>NZ_CP128362.1:2792500-8674373 GCF_034274695.1 Chitinophaga sp. LS1 | reverse complement strand
AGAAGGTATCAGCGCCGCTGCCATCACATCCTATCCCTCGTTGTAAAGTAGATATCAGCATACTGATCATGCTGATAACAGATAAGTTTTTATATCATCTCCCGGTAGGGCGTCAATGGAAACGTTTTATTCAGTATGGAGTAAACCTGCCATATAGCACACTCGTTTATTATGTGAACAGGATCTGCGAAGTGCTAAGACCATTGTGGGAACTGCTATACCTGGAAGTCGTCCGAAGTGGAATTGTTCATGTAGATGAGTCGTCGTACAAAGTATTGGATGATACTAAAAAAAAGGGTAAAAAATCTCATATAGGCTGGCAGTGGGCAATATTGTCCCCTATCCAGCGAATAGCCTGTTTCCTTTATCAGCGGGGAAGAGGGAAAAAAGATATTGCAGATGTTTTAAGCGGATACAAAGGATATCTGTTGACAGATGCTTATGGTGTATACACTAAATATGGTCAGCAGCCAGGTGTTATACATCAAAAATGTATGGCCCATATAAGAAGATATTTTATGCGGGCCCTGGATAATGACAGACAGCTGGCCGCTTATGCACTGGATAACTTCTTTGGACCACTTTATAAGCTGGAAGCAAAATGCAAAGCTGCTGATATGGACTATGATGAAATTAAACAGGAGAGACAACAAAAAGCGGTACCCATATTAAATGCTTTTAAACAGTGGCTTCAGCAACAGTTGCCGCTTACAATACCGGGAACTCCCATTTATCAGGCCATCAATTATGCATTATCTAATTTTGAAGGCATTATAGTATACACTACTGAGGGATTTTTATCAATTGACAATAATTTACTTGAAGCGCAGATCCGCCCTATTGCCCTGGGCAGACACAATTTTATGTTTGCCGGTTCTCATAATGGTGCAGAACATGCTGCAATTATTTATAGCTTGCTGGCCACCTGCAGGTTGCAGGGTATCAATCCTATCCATTGGCTCGATGATGTACTGCGCAGAATAAGTGAGCACCCCAAAGATAAGTTTATAGAACTCTTACCCCAATACTGGAAACCGGCACGTGCCTGAATCTTAGATTAGGCCGCTTTCTTTTTTCTCCAAAATCCTTAATCTTGTAAAAGGAAATCACTCTTTAAATCCAATTATCAACATGGATAAAATATCAACACAGGAACAAACTGATGTTAAGCAGATTGCTGCGATCAAAGCCGAAATAGAAAGCAGAATGAATGATTTTGATTATGCAAATAATATAACTGATGAATTGTTCCGCTATCAGCCATTTATACTATCGACAATAATGGGATATAAGATGGATGTTCCCATGGAAGACTTACCGGACCTGATTAATTTATATGTGCTGATCTGGCTTTTTTACAGAGACAAGAAGAATGTTCGTAAGGTACAAATCACGGAGCAACAATATAGTAAGCAGGAATCCAGATTTGTAGAAATGCTGAAAAAGTATGAAACAAATATATCTACAGCTGCAAAAAATAAAATGATAGATGATGATCTAAATAGTTTTTATTCTAAATCTCTGTATGCAATGTTAGTATCGGAGTGCCGGGAGAATAAAATACTACATAGATTAAATCGTGAGTCAGGAGGTGCCGTATACGCAGGATACATTACCCTTATAAAATGTTTTGACGAGATTATTGCGAAGTAGTGGTAGCAATAATAATCCTCCTATCAGATGTTGACATTTTGATAGGAGTTTTTTTTTATTATCAATGACTCCCAACGTTAGAGGTTTACCTTCTACCCGTTCGGTCAAAATCAGAATCAGTCTTCGCCGTGCGGTGCCTGAGTTCATTGTGACGGATGAAATAAAGCTGGGCCAAATTTTAAAGAACTTAATAGACAACGCTCTGAAATTTGCCCCCTCTGATACAGATGTCTTAGTATGTATCAGTTCTTTGGGAGAAACCCGTCTGTTATTTCAAATATCTGATCATGGGGAGGGAATTCCTACTGATAAAATCCCTTTCCTATTTCAGCCGTTTCATCCAATTGATGAAGGTTTAGGGGGAATGGGATTAGGATTATATATCAGTAAACTCTATGCTTCTTCTTTAGGCGGTGATCTAATGTTGGCTAAAAGCGATAAGAAAGGAACGACCTTTTTATTTCTTATTGATACACAATGTCAGGCCAACCCAATTGTTCAAACTTTAATTCATTAATATGAACACAGCGAATATCCAACAGCTTTCTAAACCACAATTAGCGATACTGGTACAATTAATTCAGAAAATTGTAGAAACTGTTTCTCCTTTAAAAATTATATGTTATGGCTATCGTACTACTACCATGAGTGATTGGAGTTGCTTCTTCGATAGCGAAACCAATGTTAGGACAATGTATCCAACTTTTGATTTATTGCTTATAACCAATGATAGTGAGAAAAGACCCAATCATGAAATAATTGAAATTGTAGAGAAACACGCAGCTGCGTTAGGTGTGATGCTACTACTATTGTCGAGCATCAGAAAGCTGTTAACAAGGGATTAGAGAATGGTAAGCGGTTTGTTTCTACAGTATTTCGTTATGGTGCGATCCTATATAATAATGACACCGATGTAACCATTCCAGCAAAAGAACTGGAAAGCACTGTATTGAATAAATTGATAGAGGATAACTGGCAAAGATATTTTGGTTTGGCGCATCGTTTTTTCAAGACGGCTAACTATTGTTTTGAGAATGGCTGGTATGAACAGACCATTATTGATTTACACCATTCAGTAGAACATGCCTGTATTGCTATATTAAAGGTTTGTACAGGCTATCGACCTACAACCCGTAACCTTTCCCGGTTGTTAGACCTGACATGTAATTTCTCCCAGGAATTACATGTTGTTTTCCCACGACTTACAAAGGAAGAAACATACCTTTTTAATACACTAAATAGGGCATATTCAGACGCTCGTTATAACGAGAAATTCACAGTATCTACTGATGTAGCCAAAATTATAATGGAAAGAGTTGCAACCTTAATTGGCTTAGTTGAAAAACTATATGAGAAGAAAAGGATTTGCATAGAAGCCGTTCAACCAATTAGCTTTCCGTTAAATTTAGATAGCCAATGAGCCAGGCTGGTAGTAAGAGGCATAACACAGAACAAAGATTGAAGGTCTTCATGTATTGTATTGGGGAAGAATTGTATTCATTGAGGATAAGCCAAAAGAAAAGTATAAAGGCCGTTGCAAAGGATACTAAAATGTCATCCAGAATAATAAGTCAGATAGAAAGAGGAATATACGAAAATTTCTATGTTTCAAGATTACTGCGCCTTTGTAAGTATTATAAGGTTGACATGGTGGAAATGTTAGGTCGCGCAGAGGCTATGGACCAGAACAACACTATTTAAACATACTTTCAACTGAAATCAAATTGTGTTCAATCATTTTCAATCGGTTTTCATTATGTTTTCAATCTATTTTCAAATGGTATGTCTCGTCCTGAAATAGGCTTACACCTTGGTGATATAATCCTGGTTTTAGTTTACATCAGGTTTAGGTCCAAAACTCCCCAAGCAGGAAATATTTAGCATAATTTGGTAAAATTCAACATAAAACGACATAAAACTACACAAATCTACATAATCCGGACATTGCCTTTTTCGACGGTGGTAATTTTGTAGAAAAAAACTATGACTAAACTCACAAGACAGGTATTTGATATACCGGCCAATATTATGCTGGACGTATGCAATTTAATTTGCGAACACGAACTTGAGCATACCATAATGGAAGTAGATGAGGATGAAGATACAATCAGTCTTGAATTACAGTATAGTAAACAAGACAGGAATGTAATTCATAGGATAGAGGATATGATAGTTGATAACAGTGATGAAGAAGATGACGAGGACGAAGAAGATGATGATGACCAGAATGAATAGTTGTATCCGTAATAGGGAGTGTAATTAATTTTATATTCCCTATTACATTATGAGTATTATTTTTTCATTTTAATTTCTTCCTATGTGCAACACTGAGTTAACTGAACCATCAGAGAATACTGAAAGCCATAATATATCAGACCCTGAGCTTTTAATAACACTTAAAATATTCGCGAGGATTCTACTATCTGTTAACCACTCTGAACACATTGAGACACCATTTGTAAATCTTAATCCACCTGAAAAATTAGCCGCATGAGTATTATTAACGCTTTTAAAAAATTTGGAAACTATTCCAAAAAACAACCTGTTAAAGTGGCCGCACAGGCAGCTGTGGTATATACCAGGGTATCCAGCAAGGAACAGGGTGCGTCCTGAAACCTGAGGCTGCGTAAGTAGCTGAAGGGTGCTGTAACACAGATGGAGGTAGGCCCTCCGGTAGCGGCTGGCAAGAGCAGCTATCAAACCACCCTAAGCTGCATAAGTCAAAAGCTTGTGTGGTGAGCATTAGGGCAAAAGGTAGGACAGAAGTTCTATCAGGTACATGTAAAAGAGTTGAACGAAAGTAAACCACTGATGAAGCATCGAAATTTGCAAATAGGAGTCGACATCAAAACCGCAGGTGTTCTTGTTACCAGCGGGATAAGTGCAGCAGACGACTTGTTTACTGGCTGCATGGTGTCCGGTGTAGAGGTGGCAAGACTTTTACATAGGCTTTGTTACGGAACAGGAGAAACAGTATTGTCATGTAAAGGGAAAGGCACAAGGACGCAATCTGAGGCTGAAAGTACCAATGGACAATACTGTGGCAGACTGTGGCATAGTAGTGAAGAAGTTCCTGTAATGGGGATGGAGCGAAGGCCACAGCTCATTGGACAATATTGTATTAACAACCTTAAAAAGGGAGGATTAATATGATGGCGTCAAGGTCTTTACCTATAACCAAAGAGATGGTATGGCATGCTTACGGAAAGGTTAAGCGTAGCAATGGCAGTGCAGGTGTAGATGAAGAGACGATCTCAATGTTCGATCAGAATTTATCTGGCAACCTGTATAAGTTATGGAATCGCCTCCGTTCCGGTAGCTATTTTCCGCCTGCTGTTAAGGAAGTTGCCATTCCGAAAGGAGATGGCAAGGTCAGAAAGTTGGGTATTCCAACTGTCAGTGACCGTATTGCACAGATGGTCGTCAAGGATTACCTGGAGCCGATTATTGAACCGATCTTTCATCCAAACTCGTTCGGCTATCGACCTGGAAAGAATGCTTTACAGGCAGTGGAACAGGCAAGGCGGAATTGTTGGGATCTGGATTGGGCGGTGGATTTGGATATTCAGTCATTCTTTGATGACATAGATCATGAGCTACTACTAAAGGCAATAGAGCGGCATACTTCTGAAAAGTGGGTACTGCTTTATATCAGAAGGTGGCTAACAGCTCCCATTCATAAAGAACAGCAATCAGAAGCAAGAACAAAGGGTACGCCACAAGGTGGTGTAAGTGCGCTGCGAAGCGTGTACAAGTAATGCTTGGCAGGATTAATCCTCCTGTACAAGATAGTGCTTTCCCCAAAGCACTAAGGCTGATCCGGCAGGCAATGGATAATGAGCATTAGATTGTCTGGAGCCCGGAGAACAAGGGATAAAATGACGGCACTCCGTTACGTTATGAGATCCCGAGCCTGATGCAAACTATGGTTACGAAAGAAACTCTTGTTAGAAGCGTTCCTCACCTTGAACGTACTGTCAAACAACGGAGATGGTACGAGACATTGGGTAATAGAATATCTGTTCGATTCTATGAAAAGGCATTTTTGCTGCGATGTCAAACTGCTCTGGTTATAGGGGTATAAACCATCAGCCATGTCGGGGATATTAGTGTATATCTCATGGGCGTAAAGAGAGAACCTAAGGTTTGCGCAGATGTACTTGTACATGAACGTAGGAAGGTTAGATACTGGTCTTATGTATTTAAAGATGCGTAAGAATGGATCAGCTGCGATTGACGTGGTATCTACCTGGCAGAGTGGTCGTAGTAGTCCGAGCAGGAAAAGAGTCCTGCACATGGCGAAGGACCGCAGGATTGTAAAGATTTATGTTTGAAAATAGAGAGGAATAAAATGTATGTCCGATATTATCAAAGTTCAACATAGTCTCGCCAGAAAGGCGCATAGTGATACGAACCATCAGTTCGGTCATCTCTATCGTATTATTTGCAACAGAGAATGGATTACAGAGGCTCTTGAAGCTGTATTACAGAACAAAGGAGCCAAAACAGCCGGTATTGACGGCGTAACCAAAAAGACACTTCAATCGGATGACGCAAAAAGAGCGCTGGTAACAGAATTGGAAATGGAACTTCGGGAGAAGAAGTTTAATCCCAAACCAGTAAGAAGAGTATACATACCTAAAGGGAGAGATCAGAAACGGCCGATTGGGATACTTATTGTCAAGGATCGTGTAGTACAAATGCTTATCAAAATGTTGCTAGAGCCTATATGGGAGAGTTTATTTATGAACTGTTCCAACGGGTTCCGCCCAAAACGCAGGACAATGGATTGTATTGCGTTACTGGATAGCTATATCAATAAGCGAAATAAATACTATTGGATCATTGAAGGAGATATTAGGGGAGCATTTGATAATATTCATCATGAAACACTGATGAGTATTTTATCCAAAAGGATTGGTGATCAGAGAATCTTAAATCTGATTAATCAATTTCTGAAGGCAGGCGTCATGGAAAATGGATTATTCCATAAGAGCGAATCTGGCTCACCTCAGGGTGGTATTTGCTCGCCTTTACTGGCCAATATTTATCTGCATGAAATGGATAAATATTGGTGGGAACATTATGGCGGATTACATCGAAAGGCAAAAGAGAAAAGAAGAACAGAGAAGAAAGGGAATTGTTCATTGATAAAATATGCTGACGATTGGCTGTTATTAACCAATGGCACCAAACAGGAAGCATATAGATTGAGAAATGAATTTGAGAAGTTCCTGAAGGAGAAATTACATCTGGAATTATCAGTGGAAAAGACGCACATAACTCATGTGAATAAAGGATTTGATTTTCTGGGGTTTAATATTCGTCGGCATGTTAGAAATAATGACAAGCCCAAAATGTTTATTACGCCCACTAAAAGGTCAATAGAGAAGTTAAAGATGAAGGTTAAGGAAATGACAGCAAGGAAAAGATTTAAAGATGTTCCCCTTTTAAAGTTCTCTGCCCTGAATGCACTGCTCAGAGGTTGGATTGCTTATTATCGACATAGTAACGTCAAGACTATAGCCAAGCAACTTGACCTATGGGTAAATCGCCGTTTAGTGTCCTGGTTGAAAAAGCGTCATCGTTTACCTGTAAGAAGAATACTGAAAATGTATAAGAAACGGCAGAATGGTACCAGAAATAATTTAGGTATTCAAGACGGGAATAGGATAAAATATCTGTTCAAGATGTTTGACCAACCCCTTACGAAGTACAAATCACGTAAGCCGGCAAACCTTTATTTGAATAAGGATGCCATAATAAGAACGGAAGCAGTGACAGTACGAGAAGTATCAATACCAGATAAAGTATGGTTCGGAAATGCAGATAATGAATCATGGAGAGTGATCAAAGCTGAATTAAAAGCAGCAAGAGGTGCGCGTTGTGAAATATGTGGCAGCCTGAGTAATCTTGATTTGCATCATATAAAGGCGAAGAAAACAGGAGGCAAGGATACAAAAGAAAACGCGCAACTACTCTGTGAATCGTGTCATATTAAAACGCCCACGTACGGTAGACAAAAGAAATAATGTTGCAATCTGGAAAGCCTATTGACGCAAAAGTGTCACGATGGGTTTGGAGAGAGGAATGGGGAAACACAGGTGGTGTGAACTACAAAGGTGCGTCCTGTTCCTACTCTATTTAGTCCTTTACTTGCGAATTTGTTCCTACATTATTGTTTCGACAAATGGATGCAGTTACGTTACCCGGAAGTACGCTTTGAAAGGTACGCGGATGATATCGTGTTACATTTCCGTACACAGAAAGAGGCTTTATTTATCCTTAATCGTATTCAGGAGAGGTTTGGAACTTGTAAGTTGAAGGTTCATCCAGAAAAGACAAAAGTTGTTTATTGCAGAGATAAGAAACGTAACAAAAGTGATCATCCTGTTGTAAGCTTCGACTTTTTAGGATTTACATTTAAAGCAAGGCAATGTCGTAAGAAGGCAAACAACCATATATTTTATAGCTTCACACCGGCCATCAGCACAAGATCAAAAGTGAAGATAGGTAATGCTATAAAGGCACGAAACCTCCGCAGCAGAATCACCGACAATTTTGAAATATTTGCCAAAGAACTAAACCCACAAATCCGTGGCTGGATTACCTACTATGGGAAGTTCAGGAAATCAGAACTGAGGCGAGTGTTTCATCAGTTAAACAAACGGTTGACTAACTGGATTAAGGATAAGTACAAGCTTAATATCAGGCGTGCAGTGTTACGCAATAAAGCACTGGCGAAAGCCAATCCTAAACTCTTTGTACATTGGGAACATGGCATCTTACCATGAGAAAGAGATTGACCAATGAGAAGAGCCGTATGAGATGAGAGTCTCACGTACGGTTCTGTGAGAAGGTAGGGTGAAAGTCCCTGCCTTACTCGATCAGACCATAATTTAAGTCTTGATGTTCAGCGTAAATCAATCGAAGAATCTGCCCGCAAGAACAATTTGGGTATCATCGGTTACTTTGGAGGTACATATGAAAGCGCGAAAACCGATGGTCGTAAAGAGTTTAATCGGATGTTGGACTTTATTAAAACCCGCAAGGGGAAAGTGAGTCATATATTAGTTTATACACTTGATCGTTTCTCCCGAACAGGAGGTGCTGCCATTAAATTAGCCGAGGAGTTAAGAGAAAATTATGGTGTTACAATATTTGCGGTAACTCAGCCAACTGATACTTCCAATCCTAGTGGTGTATTGCATCAGAATATTACCTTTTTGTTTAGTCAGTACGATAATCAACTGCGTAAGCAAAAGGCAGTTGCCGGGATGATAGAAAAGTTTGACAAAGGTATTTGGGTTACAAAGCCACCACAGGGATATGATATTGTGAAGATTAACGGTCAACGTAAAATTGTTGTAAACGAAGTAGGTAAAAAGATAAAGAAGGCATTTATCTGGAAGGCGGAGGGAATGAAGAATGAGGAAATTATTTCCAGGCTGAAGGCTATGGGAGTTAAGATGTATAAACAGCAGTTAACTAAGATATTTAAACGTCCTTTCTATTGTGGTATGATTAACCACGGGTTATTGGAAGGTAAAATAGTGGAAGGTGACCATGAGAAGATGATCAGCCCTGAAATCTTTTTAAAGGTCAATAACATTCATCAGGGCTCAGGAGGATACGGAGTGCCACACAAAAAGGAACAAGACGCTGTACCCCTTAAAATCTTCATTAAATGTGATACCTGCAACCAGCCATTTACAGGTTATGTAGTCAAAGCAAAATCACTATGGTATTACAAGTGCCGGAAGGATGGCTGTAAATGTAATAAAAGCGCCAAAAGGATACATGAACTGTTTGAGCAGTTACTAAGTCAATTCTGTTTTGAAGATAATCATATAGCATCCCTTAGAAAGGTACTTATTGATGAGTATTATGACAGGAACAGGGAAAATTTGGAACAACAGAAAATATTAATAGCCCAATTAAAAGAAGTCGATAACAAGATCGACGGCTTGGAGGAAAGTAGGTATGTATTAAAAGAAATAGGGCAGGAGACCTTCGATAAGTTTTATTCCCGGTATAGTAAGGAGCGGAATCTTATTTCCACCAAACTGGAAAAATGCTCAGGAAGCATTTCGAACCCTGAAGAAGTAATAAACCAAGCCATAGCTCTTTCTTCCAATCTCGCTATGGTATGGCGTTCCAGTAACACAGGTGAAAAAGAAAAGCTACAAACTCTCGTATTCCCCAACGGAATCATCTACGACCGCCAAAATGAGGCATTTCGAACCCCAAAAGTCAATTACATTTTCTCACGGATTGCCCACCTATCGGGCAATCCACCCACAAACGAAAAAGGGACCGATCATCTTTTCGATAATCAGTCCCTCTTAGCGGACCGGACGGGACTCGAACCCGCGACCGATGGATCGACAATCCACAATTCTAACCAACTGAACTACCAGTCCGTTGAGAGATACTTCGGGTACCTCCCGGGGGGCATAAACAATACAATGGATGCTTTTGGGGCTAACATTATCCAGTCATAGCCATCTGCGCCTTTTGCTACAAATGCTTTCGCTACAACCTTCAAAAATGAGGTAACAAACAAAATAAGATAACTTAAACTTCGGGGTTAAATCCTCAGGAGATTCCATCTTTCATTTCCTCTCCTGTTGATGAAACAAAATTACCACCGCGCTGCGCAGTCTTTCTACGCAGTAAAAAAAAGAACAAAAAAAAACTTCAGGAAAAATCTGAAGTCCTTAATTATCAATATATCGAATCAAAATAAGCCATCACCCGCTCCTCACTCGCCCTCCGCAACTCCACCTCCGCACCATACATCTCTTCCCTCAACTGCCTATACAACCTCACCACATGCAGCAAAGGCGCATCATACAAACAAATTAACAACCTTGGCTCACCCACATGCTCCCCTGTAAACGCATTGAGCAAATGCCCAAACCGCTCGCATACCCCATCATCATTTCCTTATTTCCTCCAATCGCCTCCCTCGTCACCAATACAAAATCAATATCAGAATATTCATCCAGCTGACCACCAATCCATGACCCCCCAGCTGCCAACCCGACCACAACATCATCAGCAGTTAGTAACGCTACTACCCGGTCAGCAAATTGTTGAAACGTTGTTTGTTTTTCCATGAGAGAAAGATACAAATAGATACCCAACTCCTGTCACTATAAATACAATCCATTGCACCGGCAGTAACTCCTTCTCAAACGCCGGATCCACCAAAGCCGTACCGGGAAAAAATACGCCCCACCTGTTCCAACCAGTAAAAACTAATAATCGACACAGCCATCTTAAAATCAAGCTTCGCCCATACACCCCACAACAACATCATCCCAGCATAGTCCCTAATAACATCGCATGAGCTTTTTAAATTCGGCCGTTAATAATTGGCTCCAGCCAGGTGCATTCACCACAAAGCGCTGTTGATTATAAATTGCTCCTATAGGGAATGTCAATCCCCACCATAGGTATTCCTACCTTATATCCACAAATAGAAATTCAAGCTGATTATTCGCATCCTGCTTCAGAATATTCAACCGATATGCAGGAATATTTGCCATAAAATTCGAAAATATCCAATCTGCCTTTGACCGCTATTAGTCATTTTCAATAGCTTCTTCTTTCGCCAATTAGAAATAGAACAGTAAGCCAAATAACCATTAGAAATCCGCTAATTCCGCCTAAAAACACCTTCCCGCTTGATCCTTACCTTTATCTCTCACTTAATATATTTCTATGGCAAAACAAACTTCCATCATCACCTTTAGCGGCCGGCTCAATAAAATGATCGGGGTAAAGCGCAAAACGGGCTCTTATATTCGATGTATCCCCGAAAAGGTGTGTCAATCCCCCGGTACCAAACGTGCTGCTCAACGCTTCGGTATGGCCAGCTCTATCGCCGCTTTCATCAGGAAAGCCATTGTTCCCCTCCTGGATTTCACCTGCGATGGCGGTCACGTGAACCGGTTGACAAAACGACTTATTCCCTCAGGAGGTCAGGACATAAAAGCCATCAAAGGGTACCGCTTTACAAATAATAAATATACAGAAGAAGGCAAGATCATTGCTGTACGGATTGATTTCTCCACCAGAAAGATAATCGGTACCGGTATTTTTACCGCTGATGAAAAGATTTGCATTCCCGGAATTGGGACATTAATTATTATAAATGGAGCCGGAGAAATCATCGACATACAGGAAGAGGAAATACCTGTATTAAATGCCTCCCGATATATTGCACAAATAACAATGCCTTCGAAAAATACCCCCTTCACCCAAAGAGAATAACCCCCATCCCGCCAAACGAAATATATACAAGTGAATCCAATTAAAAAGAAACATACTTTGCATTTGCAGGCAAGTCCTGTCCCCCGCTCATTCCCCAAACATTTTTAATTCCCGCAAAAATCTCCATATTCCACCTCCACCTCAGGTCCACGTTCCTGCCGCTGCTATATCGAACACCTGTCGTGCAATCACCAAAAAAGGTAGAAATGCCCCTGCTTACAGCCAAGAGTCCCGGGCAACGCCAAAATTACCGTCGGCCTGCCAGCCGCCACGATCTTGCACAAATGCAAAGTGACTGATTTAAACGCTACACAAACCAGGTAGCATAGATCTGTGGGTAAGGGTTTTCTTCATTGTTTTGTTTGTGTATATAAAATAGTATATGTGAAGGTGAGCAAAAAAACTTCCCCCCAAGTGCAACCTTTTTTACTGAAACGGAACTAATATATATAAACAGTTTAACCATGACCAGGATCATCATCATTACTGCTTTGTTATTATTGCAACTACAATGTCTTGTCGCTCAATCCTTATCAGATACTATTCCTTTTACTTTAGCAGGAGCGAAGGTGCTTTTGAGTGGTAAACTCAATGATACCAGTAATGTAAAAATTGAATTGGACCTGGGGGCTGGCACCCAATGTGTGAATAAGCAGTCATCTAACCGGCTGGGGGTGAATTTTGACAGTAAGATAACTGTGAACAATACAGAAGGGGTGAATGAGGTCAGGCATAGTACAAAGAACAAATTATCAATTGGACATTCCCATTGGGATGATCTGCCACTTGCAGAAGTCGGTAATATGAGGCCAAATGAAGACCTGATTGTTGGTAATGGGC
The DNA here is from genome assembly GCF_034274695.1 of Chitinophaga sp. LS1. Classification (NCBI taxonomy): domain Bacteria; kingdom Pseudomonadati; phylum Bacteroidota; class Chitinophagia; order Chitinophagales; family Chitinophagaceae; genus Chitinophaga; species Chitinophaga sp. LS1. The sequence goes on along the minus strand of NZ_CP128362.1, from coordinate 8,661,599 downwards.
TGTTCTTAAATAAAATTATCGAACTGGATTATGATTTAAATATTCTCATTGTGCAGGATCATCTACCCGCTAAAGCAAAGGATTATACCAGTCAACCTGTTATTTATGAACAGAACCGGCCGAAGCTGCAAGTTTCATTTTACCATAACGGGCAGCACTATACATTCTGGACGTTATTTGATACAGGTAGAGATGGCACGATGCTGATAGGAGAGGACTTTACAGGACAAAATGGGAATTGGGCTCAATTACATGAATTACAAATGCTTAATGGTAAAAAGATTGTCCGGTTGGATGCGGAAGTAGGAGGGGTACGTTTCAAAGATATTGTAACGAATCCTGCTGATCCGGCAAAGCCGCAGGGAAGATGTACACTATTGGGAAACCAGTTGTTGAATCATTTCAATGTGATACTGGATAACCAGCAGAAGAGGATTTATCTAAAATTGAATAGCAGGAGGGAGGAACGGTATTCGGATTATAAACAGTATGAGGAGATGATGAAGAAGAAATCTGATTGATATGACAAACTACGTATTTCACGTATTTTGAAGCTTATGAAAATTCATTATTCCCGTTCAAACGTCACCTTATCCCCCACATTCAAACCACTATTTTCCACCAATACTGTTACATATGTTTGATTTCCTTCCTTTCGCACATCCACCACATTCCCCTGGTGTATATCCGACATAATCTCTTGGTGCGCATTTACCACGTTCCCTTTGTGTATATCCGACATATTCTCTTGGAGCACGTCTGACATATTCCCTTGGTAAGCATCCCCCACATTTCCTTGTTGCACTTTCGCCATATTCCCCTTCCGCAAATCAAAAAACGCAGCCGGAGAAGCATACTCCACACCACCGCCATTTGCAATATGTATCACCTTGTCCGATAACTTCACAATCTCTTCCACATCATGACTCACCATAATAGTTGTCAAATGATATTTTCTATGCACCTCCTGCAAAGTCTCCTGCAACGACAGCCGCAGCTCCCTGTCAATCGCCGACAAAGGCTCATCCAATAATAACAGATTTGGCCTTTGTGCAATCGCTCTCGCCAGTGCTACCCGTTGCTTTTGTCCGCCGGAAAGCGCCTGTGGCTTTCTCAATGCCAGCTTTGTCAACCCTGTTACTTCCAGCAATTCATCTACAATACCCGTAGGCTCGTTTTTTTTCAAAGCAAAAGCTATATTCTCTTGCACAGTCATATTCGGGAACAACGCATAATCCTGAAACACCATGCCGGCATTCCTCCGCTGCGGACGCATATTTATTTTACGACTACTATCAAACCACAGTGCTCCCTCCACACTGACACTCCCTCTATCCGGTTGCATAAACCCCGCCAGCATACGCAATATACTCGTTTTACCAGCGCCTGAAGGGCCATATAAACTCACAAACTCTCCTTTCTCCAATGCCATATCCAGATGAAGTAGTAACTCTCCATCAGCAGTATGTAAATGCTTTTGCAACGATACTTTTACCATAGTAAAATGATTGATCTATGCTATCCTCGCTAAATAAACACCTCTGGAACAACACTAAAAATAATCACTCCTCCTCATTCTCCTATTCACCAAATACATTCCCAACAACACCACAAACGAAATCCCTATCAACACCACCGCATACATATTCGCCTCCCTATAATGAAACGTATCATTCAAATCATAAATCGCAATCGCCGCCGTCCTGGTCCTCCCCGGAATATTCCCCCCCACCATCAACACAATCCCAAACTCCCCCACCGTATGCGCAAACGTCAAAATAACTCCCGTCAATAAAGACGACCTGATATTCGGCAACAACACCCTTCTCAACGTCTCCCATTTCGACTTCCCCAACGAATATGCCGCCTCCCTCAAACTCTCCGGCAATGAAGCCAACCCCGACTGTATCGGATGCACCATAAAAGGCAAACTATACAACAAAGACCCTATCAACAACCCCTCAAATGAAAACGCCAGCCTTACATGCATATACTTCGCCAAAAACGCCTCCGGTCTGAAAGCCATCAACAAATAAAACCCAATCACAGAAGGCGGCAATACCAACGGCATACTTACCACCACCTCCATCACCGTTTTAAAGATAGAAGGCTTTTGTGTCAACCACCACGCTATGGGAATAGCAATAAAGAATAAAATAATCGTTGTAAACAGTGCCAGCTGCAATGTCAAAATTATAGGTGCTGCCTCTATCATTGTACAATATATCCGAATTGCTCAAATATTTTCTTTGCCTGCGCCGAGTAAAGAAAGTCATAAAACTGCCTCGCTGCCACATTGTCTTTCAATAATACCGCCGCCTGTATAATAGGAGGATAATCCTGCCGCTTCACCTCCATCCATTTACCTTTTCCCTTCATCGCATCAGATATCACAATAGACTTCGCCGTAAACCCAACTTCCGCATTCCCTGAAGCAATAAACTGACTTGCCTGCGTAATACTCTCTCCCGTCACCAGTTTCCCCTCCACTGAATGAATCAGCCCGTATTTCTTAAGAATAACCATGGCCGCTGCACCATAAGGTGCTGTTGCCGGATTCGCAATAGCAATATGATGAACCTTGTCAGCACTTAGCAACCGCATATCCGGGGTTACCCCAGGTAAGGTCGTCCATAGTACAAGGATCCCTTGCGCATAAGTCCTTGGTGGCACCACTGCCAAACCAGCAGCCTGTACCCTGGCAGGAAATGCCGTATCTGCAGAAATAAAAATATCAAAAGGAGCCCCTGCAATGATCTGCTGGGTTAACTTCCCCGAAGCGCCTGATACCACCTCAATTTCAGTCTTATTCACCTTATTAAAGGCCGTCTTTAAAGCCTCAATGGTATATTGCATATTAGCCGCGACAGCCACTATAATCTTATTTTGTGCCTGCCCTCCTAAACTAAGGAAGAACGCGCAGACGAGTAGGAGCAATCTCAGTTTCATACTTAAATTTACAAATACTTATCGCTAATATCGATAGTTACCATTGAAAAAAAGAATACGATAGCTTATATTGTAGCATACATTTTGCGCAATAAGCGCAAAGAAACATCAGAAGAATGAAAAGTTTAAAAATTGTTGCGAAATTTAAAGTCACTCCTGCCACAAAAGAAGCAGTATTAGCCAGCATTGTGAAATGTGCCGAACTGTCAAGGGCCGAAGAAGGAAATATATACTATGACGTGACAGCACATGTCTCAAATCCTGACATAATAGTCATTCTTGAAGAATGGAAATCTCAGGCAGCTATCGATTTCCATAATTCCACTGCTCACTTCAAAGAACTGGTGGAAAATATAGCAGGAAAAGCTGAAATCACTATCGATATCCTGACCCTGATCAATTAAATGTACTTTGAACCCCATGGCAGACGTGGGGTTCAAAATTTTACTATATTAGTAGCATGGATCATCAAGCATACCCCGAATTAAAATCCCTTTTGAAGCTGTTTCTGATGCTGCTATTATTCATGATCATAATCGGATTAATAGGTGGCTTTTATGTGGGATTTTCCAGGACCCCTGTAGACCCGTTAACCAAATCTCTCATAAATCTTATTTCTTATACAGCGGCTATGATCGCAACCATCTGGTATGCTGCAAAACTGAGTAAGAAAAAACAGCCAGAATCATTTGAATTGGGTTTTAATAAGATACAGCTTTGGTTGATTCCAGTATTAATCATCAGCACAATAGCATTAACGGTAGGATTGGAACGGGTATCCTCGCTGGTACCTATGCCCGATAGCGTTGCTAAATTCTTTGATGACCTTTTTAAGAATGATATCTTCTCCATCATCATGATATCCGTTGCTGCGCCTATATTGGAAGAAACACTTTGTCGTGGAATTGTGTTAAAGGGCTTATTACAAAATTATCCTCCCCGCAAAGCAATCGTATATTCAGCATTGTTTTTTGCATTGATCCATCTTAATCCATGGCAGTCTTTACCTGCTTTCTTTGCTGGTTTATTCTTAGGATGGATGTATTATAAAACAAGGTCTGTAATACCCGGAATTATTATACATGCGGTAAGTAATACCACGTTTGTATTGTTCTTATTCCTGCCAAAGGCACAGCAGGATTATTTAGGGTTGTTAGGTTTGCCGTTATATTTAGTAGTGTGTGTATTGGCAACAATCGTGTTTGTAGCAGGGTGCATGCTGATTCAAAAAAGAGCTAAAGTGGTCTGAATTTGGTCGTGGTACCCATCAACTCTAATGAGAAATCATCTTTTCAAGATACTCATTTTATCATATATATCCAACCTGTAAGACTTTCCTAATCCCACCCTGAGGAGGATTCAGTGCCTTAACAGATATCACCGGCACAAATTATATACAATGCCTATAGTCCGTTAAAACAAAAAAGCGCCTTTCTCTGATCAAAAAGCCCCTATTTTATTTTACCTTAACACCATGAAAAATACATGGGACGACAAAGAAGAAAAATTTTACGAAAGACAGGAATTCACGGCAATAGACTTTACAGAAACGCCACTAAAAAATTGGGAGTTCTACAAATGCAAATTCGATAAATGCATTTTCAGTAACTGCGATCTCTCCAATACCACCTTTGAAGACTGCACTTTTGATGGCTGCGATTTTTCTATGGCAGTAGTGAAAAATACCGGGTTCAGAAGTATTACATTTACCGAATGCAAATTGCTCGGTGTGAACTTTGCGCTATGCAGCAAGTTGCAGTTCTCGTTTAAATTTGAAAAATGTAACCTGAACTACGCTATATTTTTAGGCAGAAACCTGAAGAAGACTCCTTTTATAGAATGCAGTCTGAAGGAAGCTGATTTTTCAGATGCCGACCTCTCTGAATGTAAATTCACCCAATCAGATCTCACGCTCACCAGATTCTCCAATACCAACCTTGAAAAGGCTGACTTCAGGGGAGCACTGAATTTCTCCATCGAACCTGAGTTTAATAAGATGAAGAAAGCAAAGTTCAATCTCTTTCAATTAGAAGCATTGCTCTACAAATATCAATTGGATATTGATTAAGATCTTGGGGGGCATTCCTGATACCGTGAAGCATATTGTAAACTTTGTTGCTGTTGGCTCTATGCACAACTTTAGCTATCTCGGTGGCCCCATTGGCTTGATTATAGGGGGAATTTATTCCTATCGTAAACGCATTACTATTTCTAAAATTATTATAATTTAGTCCTCTATATCCCTTTATTATGTTCAAAGTTACCTGTCTACTCGTTGTACTTTTGGTTGCCTGCAATCATTCCCCTGTTGAAAGAGACAGAACCGAAAAAAAAGAAGTGAGTCTGGATAGTTTAAGTTTTGGCTCCTTACTTACCAACGAGGCGGATTCAAAATCTTTTTCTTACTGCGGCCATATCGCCGTCATTCTGATTATTTTGGTGCCGACAGCTCCACGTCTCACTAAAACTTAACCTATGAAAAAGTCACTGTACTTTTTACTGCTCCTATGTTCTTTCGTCATTAAAACCTACTCACAAAGAACATATTACATCGACTTTGGCCCAAATGATGTTACCAACGGTAACATCACCACCAGTCCCGATGTAAATGGCAATTATTGGAACAACATCACCAATACCAGTACAACCGCCGCTTCGGTATACCTGGTCACAAACAAAAACGCATTATCCGGTGCATTACTCAACATCACCTCCGGCTTTAGTTCTAACGGCATTAACAACGGAGGACTGCTATCACCCAGTGCATCGCTCCTGAATGATCTCGCTATCAACACTGCCACGCAGGATTATTTTTATACTGATAATACCGCGAGCTTTATCATCAAAGGACTGGATGTAAGCAAAGGATATGTCTTTTATTTCTTCGCTACCCGAAATGACCCTGAAGTACGCAAATCAAATTATACACTTGTAGGCAATACCACCTACAGCGCTACCCTACAAACCTCTGGTACGAATCTGGGTGGAACCGGCTACAATGGTAACAACAGCACCATTCTCGTCACCAACACCCTCACCCCCGATACAAAAGGCCAGATCGCCATTACCGTAAAACGCGAAACCGGTACTTTCGCCTATATCGGCGCTCTGAAAATAGCGGAAGTCCAACTGCCCATTACCGCATTAAAAACAACCTATATTGATTTCGGTCCCAATGATGTAACCAATGGCAACATCACCACCAGTCCCGATATCAATGGCAATTACTGGAACAATGTAACCAATACCAGTACTACTGCCGCCCAGGTAAACCTTGTAGATAAAGTGAATGCATCAACAGGGGCATATGTTAAAATCACTTCCGCATTTTCTTCCAATGGTATTCTAAATGGAGGTTTATTATCACCAGATGCCAGCTTATTAGGTGACCTCGCCATCCCCACTGCCACCCAGGATTACTTTCACACCTCCACGGCTTCCAGTCTTTCAATAAGAGGACTGGATAAAACCAAAGGCTACGTTTTTAATTTCTTCGGTACCCGCAACGACCCTGAAAAAAGAGTAACAGGTTATTCACTCACCGGGGCTACATTCTACGACGGTCTGCTGCAAACCTCCGGAACCAATTTAGGCGGAACTGGTTATAATGGAAATACGAAAACCATCCTCACCTCAGATATAATCATGCCTGACGATAATGGTCAGATAAACCTGACCATGACCCGATCTGAAGGCACCTTTGGCTACCTGGGGATCCTGAAGATCAACCAGGTCAACCCTGTTACGTTTGAGCCGTATTGTACTACCAAAGACGCCAGTCGCATCGCCATCATGGGCTCTTCTGTCCCTTCAGGTACAGGTGCTACCAACAACCAGGGATACGCCCAGTTATACGCCCAGCTATTGACTACCAGGGCCAACAACGGTACCGGTCAAACCTGGAATGTATCGAACATATCCGTCCCTGGCAACAACACCATCAGTGTGATCAACCGATGGGATAAAGACTTACTACCCATATGTGGCAAATACGTTATTTACGCCCTCTCTTTAGGAAATGAAGGGATCACCACCGGCGGCCAGGCCATCTTTGATCAGTTCAGAGATAATATGAAATTGCTCATTAACAAAGCAAGGCAACAAGGCATTGAACCCATCGTCACCAATTGTTATAGTCGCGAAGATTACACGGCTACAGAATACAATTATATCAAGCAAATGAATTTGCTCATTCATTCCTGGAATGTAGCAAGTATCAATTTGCTCGGTGCACTTGACAATGGAGCCGGTAAATGGGCCACCGGTTATAAATATGATGACCTGCACCCCAATGATGCGGGGCATCTTGAATTTGAATATGCGATCGTTCCTTCTTTGTTCGATGCTTTAAAAGCAGGAAAGACACAACCCTACCAGGTAAATGGTACCTATTTAAACTTAAGCCCTTCCACTGGCTACAAACTTCAAATTAAGCCTGAGGAAACGCTTCATTCCTTTACCTACTCTTTTGATATCCAAACATCTTCCATCGGGCAGTTAGCAGAACTAAGCACCACTACGGGTTTAAAAACCTTAGTGATCAATACCTCCGGAAAGCTGGACTATTCATCAGGTATTTCTGGTACTACAGTACTGACCGACAACCAATGGCATAAAGTGACACTCACCCATTACTATGCAATGGGGAAAACACTATTATACATCGATAAGGTATTACAGGGTTCAATTGCTGAAAAGGTCGTGACCACTGCCTTTGATCTGAATGGCTCCACTGCGCCAGCTGCAAATTATCGTACGTTACTCTTCTACCGTTCTGGTATGACACCAGAAGAAATCAACGCTATGGTAGATGGTAGTCTCCTAAAATCAAGTCTTGAAATTTATTCCCCCCTTGATGGCGGCAATGCAGATCCAATTATAAATTTCGCACAGAGTACAAACAAATTAAAAAAGGTAAACATCATTGCAGGTACCTACTATGTTCAAAACCGTTTCAGCGGACTGTACATGGATGTAGATGATGGTCAGATTACGCAGGATGGTGGCAATATCCAGCAATGGAGCTTATTAAATGGTACGAATCAGCAATTTACCTTTACGCACCTGGGTAATGAAGTCTATAAGATCATTTGTGTCAAATCCGGAAAATCAGTAGATGTGTCAGGCGTGAGCACCACAGATGGCGCCAATATACTGCAATGGAGTTATGCAGCCGGTACCAATCAACAGTTTTCGATGGTGCCTGTGGATAACGACTATTATAAGATTATACCACAGCATAGTGGTAAATTGATAGAGGTATCCAATTTTAGTACGGTGAATGGAGGGAATGTGCAGCAATGGTCAGATGCAGATCAACTCAGTGGCCATTGGAAACTCGTTCGGTCATCATTGGCAGCACCGGCTACAATTGCCAGCGTAGTGCAAAAAGAGGATCAGTCCGGAATTTCAGTATATCCAAATCCTGCTGTGAGCACGCTTTATATACGTGGGTTAACGAATGCAGTCAGTATTAAAGTATATAGTAGTTCAGGGCAATTGCAGTTATCCGGTTATGTAAGATCTATAGCTATTGGTCAATTGAGTCCTGGTGTGTATTTGGTACACCTGGGGGCGAAGGTGTTCAAATTTGTTAAACAATAAAATACTAAAAGGGTGTATTAGAATTTCTGATACACCCTTTTAAATTATTCAGTTCCCGTATCATTTAATTGAACCTTGACCGAAACTCCAATGGTGACATACTTGTCTTCTTCTTAAATAATTTATTGAACGATTGTGGATATCCAAACCCCAATTCATACGCAATCTCTGCAACCGTTAATGTCGTTGTACTAAGATATTCCTTTGCCTTTTCAATCAGTTTATCCTGAATATGCTGCTGAGCACTCTGTCCTGTCAGCGTTCGAAGCATATCACTCAGATAGTGTGGTGAAAGACGCAGCTTATTAGCCAGATATTCCACACTTGGAAGGCCGTTTTTTAACGTTTCTTCATTATTGAAATATTCTTCTAACAATCCTTCCATCTGCGTAAGCAAAGTATGATTTGTCGCTTTGCGAATAAAGAACTGTCGCTCGTAAAAACGATTGCTATAATTTAATAACAACTCCAATTGCGCAATAAGAATATCCTGTGTATGCCGGTCAATATGCTGATACTCTTGTTCGATCTTGTGGAAAATATTTATGATATCTTTCTCTTCTCTGTCCGACAAATGCAGTGCTTCATTCACCGCATAAGAAAAGAAACCGTATTGTTTTATCTTCCCGGCCAGCGGAGACCCCAACAAAAAATCAGCATGAAACAACAACGCATATCCTGTGCCTGTTTGCTGACTATCCATAGCAAGATCACCTACGGTAATCGACTGTATCTGTTTTGGTGCTAAACAACTCAACACACCCTTATCAAAATCAAAATATAGCTGACCATATTTCACCTTGCCCTGCACATTTCTTTTCAAAGACACACTATAAAAATCGAACAGAAAATTCTCAGCAAAGAAATCAGCCGTCAGTCGTATATCTTCCACCCGAATCACACTGATCAGTGGATGCAATGGATCTGGTAGCGATAGCAACCGATGAAACTCAGATATGGAATGTATGCTTTTCATGCCACTACAAAAGTACACTATTAAAGAAAGGCACCAGTTTACCAAGCGCTTCATTAGTAGCAAAAGGCTGATCATATAAATCATAATGACCCGCACCCTGCACTACATGAATACTTTTATTGACAGCAGCAGCCTTATTATACAATTCAAATCCATCTCTGTAAGAACCAAATGCACCGACTTTATCTCCAACTATTACCATAAGCGGCTGTGTCAGCAACTGATCTGCAAGATGAAATGCATCAAATGCGATAGCGGCTCCCATACCTGTAAACCGCAACTTATTACAGGAATTTGGATGTTCTCCTCTTGGCGTTCTGTAATAATCGATGGCTGCTGCCATATCCATTTCTACAGGCCCAGCCTGCTTCGCTTCTTCAATAGATGCCGGTGTCCATTGCGTGATCAGCGGTTCCGCTCCGTTAGCTTCTGCAGTACGTTGTTGACCCACAGCCTCCAATATCTGTAATGCATTCAACTCCCGGTAAGCACGGCTAAAATTCGCCGCAACCACAGTGCCTACTGCTTTAATCCGTTTTTCAGTTAAGGCAGCATTTGCCGCATAGCCACCACCTGCACAAATGCCCAGTACGCCAATACGATCATTAGCTATAAATGCTATAGTGGTAAGATAATCCAACGCACACCTGATATCTTCCACCCTGGTAGCAGGATCTTCAAGATACCGTGGTTCGCCGCCACTCTCCCCTTGAAAAGAAGCATCGAAAGCCAGTGCTACAAACCCTGCCTGCGCTAGTTTTTCTGCATACAGACCGGCCGTTTGCTCCTTTACACTACTTCCCGGATGCACACATATAATAGCCGGATATTGATGTTGCGCATCAAAATTCACAGGCAGATGAAGATTGGCTGCTACCAGCCATGTGCTGTTCTTAAATTTTACTGATTGTTGCATGAATGCAAATTTCCCTAAAGACGGAGAAAGCGATGTTTCCAAACCGTGTAAAGGTGTATCCAAATTACTTGTAAGTCATATGCTATATTATGATGACGAGTTTACCGCGATATACCTTCGTTCTACGCTGCTCATTTACTTCAAGCACATAAATATACAACCCCTCACTGGAGTCGCTGGTAGATAATAAATGTACGGTAATCGTATCAGAGCCGGTGGTGGTGCCGGTTAAAGTGATTGTAAAACTTCCACCAGGAGAACTTTCGTATGTATTGACATGGTCTGTGATAGCAACATAATAGTCAGCAGCAGATACCGGTAAGTAATAACACGGGTAGCAATGGTTTCATAATAGAGGGGCTTTGGTATATAAAGAATATAGTTATAGTCAGATATGGGGGCGTATGTGCCTGTCTGGTATTAACTAAATTACAATATTATTTTAACTTATCCCCTGTGAAGACTCAAGCGATGACTAGCTACCTGAACTTCACTTCAAATAAATAAGGCCATTGTTTTCCGGTTATCAGAAAATTGCCTCTTGCACTATCATAAGCAATGCCATTCAATACGTCTTCATGAAGGTCTGGCAACTGATCAGGATTGAATACCTTGCCACCATGCGCAAAGATATCCGTCAGGTCAGCTTTCGCAACAACGCGTCCACTTTCCGCATTAATCTTCAAAATATTATTGGTCAGAAACTGGTTGGCGTAAATAAACCCATCTACATATTCTAATTCGTTGATGTTATTAACCGGACCGTTCTGATCTGTCACACTAAGGGTCTTTTGCAGCTGTAATGTATTTGGATCCAGGTATTGCAGATTGGAGGTACCGTTACTGGCAATGAGACTTTTGCCGTCGTGCGTCATCGCCCAGCCTTCTCCGGGCCATGGGTATTCTGCGATCTTTTTAAAATCTTTCAGATCGTAAACAAAGATCTTATTACTACGGTAGGTAAGTTGGAATATTTTGTTGTCGAAGATCGCGATGCCTTCTCCAAAAATGGATTTGTCAATATAATGTTCTCTGATTGGCTTACCAGTGGTGAGGTCAATTTGAGCAAACTTGCTAAATCCTTCGCGGCCAGTGCTTTCAAATAGTTCGTTGTTGTGGACTAATAGGCCTTCTGTATAGGAGGTAGTGTCGTGAGGGTATACATTTAGGACGGTATACTCCATAAATGCGGGTAAAGTTTGAGAAGCGGTGGTATTTTCTGCTTTCGGCTGATTGTTAACACAGGCAGCAAAAAGGAAGGTGATGGATATGGCTAATAATCTATTTTTCATAAATACCAGACTTTAATTACCCTAAAGATATATTGTAATTTCCAAACAAAAAGCCCCCGGATCTTTCGACCTGAGGGCTTAAAGCTTGCGGACTACGCAGGGAAGGTTTCGAACCAGTTTGAAGAAGATTTATCTGAAATCCTGGCCTTTATTGGAGAAATGCATCTGAGCAGTATGCCTGGCATGTTACATCTCCGTTATATATTGAATCTCAAGCATTAAACTTCTCATTCTTAACAGCGGCAATGGTTGTTGTGTAAGGTTAGAGAAAATTGTCAGGTCAAAATATAAAACAGCCTTGTTGGTTCCAGGGTTGTGTGTACTATACCAAAGATTAATACTTCCAGCCCATTCTGTAATCATCTCGGCCAGTTTTTTATCGTTTGTAGTGGCCGTTGGATTAACCTGGATGCCTTGTATAGGCTGCATCATGACCGGTAGGCTTACATAACCAGTAGCGGCATTCGGTTGATACATATACTGGCAACTCATCAGTATACTGATTGTATCCTGGGAGTTCTCTTCCAGCAGTGTATCAAACAGGTTAGTCAGTTGTGCAGTAAGCGATTCATAATTATGTTGCCCGGCCGGTGCATTAATCGTCGATATATCTATCGGCATATCGCTGTCGGTAGTTGGATGATAAGGATTTGAAAACTGTACCAGCCCTGTCGTGTATTTGAATGGCTCACTGCTCGGTTTATTGGGCACCAGTTCCGCATTCCGGTTAATGCATGCGGTAGTAGAAGCATCCTGTCTTGCCAGGATATTCATTGCCGGAATAACCACTGTTCTGTCTTGTATAACCTGTCCTTCTGCTGCGGATAATACCGTTCCATCTTTTGTATAATAATAACAGTAATCGCCGAAACATACACCTGTATATGGATTGCTTTCATATCCGTTGATATTAACAACAGGCTGACCAATTCCTGCCGGAGGCAAACCATGCAATGATACAATAAGCGCCTGCACTTCATTGATAGTAGCTATTCCTTCCTGTATGTAGAAGGAATAAGGCAACACCTGCATACTATTAAAAAGTTTATTGTTACCCGGCATCGCCAGCATATTACTTTGAGCTGCAGTGACAACATTCGCTGCCAGAGTCGTGTAAGATATAAGTGCAGTAGACACTGTATCAAGCAATGGGTCGTCGTCAGCAGTGCCGGCAGTTACCTGTGTAAGCTGTGATTCAAGTACTGCAAATACAGACGGCGATACGGTTATAAACTCTGCAAGTTGTGGGAAAGCGTCCTCAATACCCATGAGCATTTTACTGCTGACATCTGCCACATTGAAGTTGATCGTGAACTCCAGTTGATCCTGCGGATAGTGTATCTGTAATGCATATTCAATGTTATAGTTCCAGTTTAGTAACTGGTTAATATTGTCTGCGTCTGGTGGTACAGTAGATTCTCCAGACTGGTTGACCATCGAAGGTGCAGTTGGGAATTCCCGCAATATCATCGGTACCTGTATTTTACCCAAATCTCCGGTAAGAGGGCTGTCGTTCGTGGATAACGGTGTAACGAAACTCAGCCAGGTGGATGCTTCGTATCCTTCAATATTAGGTAGGCTGCTGATCTGGTGTTCAATTGAACTACCTGCAAAACTCAGGTCCAGATCAACATAAGGCAATAATTCATTATCGCTGCCTCTTACCACCTGCGGTGATGAAATCAGGAATGGAATAGGGATGGCTGTGCTGGTTTGCAGGGTAAGTTTGGGAGAAGTAAAAGTAATGGAGTCGCTGTCATTACCTTCATTGATCTCTGACATTACCACTTTCGTAAGGGGCGGCAGAATTATATTTCCAGTCATGTCTGTAAAGCCTGCGCTTATTGTCACCGTTGTACTGCCTGGAATTGCCAACCCGTTAAGTTTAAGGATAACCCTGCGATTATTGTTCGCATCTATACCAGCATTGAACACACTGATTCCTTCGCTTATTGTAAAATTACTACTGATGCCCGCAGCAGATTCGTTAGGTGGATTTGAGAATACAAGGTATAAAATTGTATTATCTGCACTATCGACCATTACATCTGCAAATTTGAAATTGCGGTTAATGCTGCCGTAAAGGCGTGGGGCCATATCGATCGTTGCATCTGCGCTAACATTCGCATGAAACTGTACGGCCGCCTGAGTTGTGTAAGCGTTCGTCAATTTTACCAACAGCTGTTGCTTAAACGCTTCTCTTACTGCATCTGCATTTGGATTTTCATCTCTGAATACTGGCACCATCCAGTTTTTTACAATATCGGCAAGTGCCTTTTTACCCGCCAACAGATCTTCCAGATAAGTTGTTTGCTTTTTATTATCTACCAGTTGAATGGCTGCAGTAAATTCCGGTGACAGTACATTATCGATACTGCTGAAGAACTGATATCCCCACTGATCCATATCAATGCCGGTGAAATCAGCATATACAGATGGAGTGCTAAAGTCTATCCCCGTTTTTTCTGAGTAATAGTAGATAGGAACCTGTTTGCGGGATTCCAGTTTGTTGGAGATAGGGCGAGGTGCGAACATATCCGGATTTGCAGGATCATTGATACTATATGCTATTGGAGTCAGGAGCGTTTTGTCCAGTCCAAGTCGTACTGCCCAGGTTTCTTTATCGTTGCCAGCATTTTGCCGGTCTGTGCCAGTTGCCACGCGCAATGTGTATTTGCCGGTTTCCTGAAGTGCTGTTTCAAAAAGTGCAGCAAAAGTATCAAGGCTATGGGTATCGCCACCCTGGCTATCGGAAAGAGGAGATACTTCCGTTGCCGCCTGAAGGATACCTCCTGTGGTTTCAAGATCACCGGCAGCTGCATTCCTGGTTCGTGTAATAGTGAAGCTAAGGTCAAGACGGAATATCTGTGCCGGGTTCAGATTGGCAGGTACAATTGCAAAGGTCATCGGGTGCGACGCATCTGGAGACTCAACATCTGTAAGTCCCTGTGACCTGTTTTCGAGGAACAGGTAGATAGAGGTAAGCCAGTTTTGTACCAGGTCAGATACCTGCTCCGCAGAGAGTGTATAACCTTGCTGCAGGAGCGTTGTATCTACTGTATATGCAATGCCGTTTGGATCTGTAAGCTGGTACCATAACTGTTTATATACGGCCAGATCTTTGTTCGCCTGTTCTATAACAGTAGATGTTGTTTCTTCAGGCGATTCCGGAAAACTGAACTGTGCAACGCCAGTATACGTTTCCGTCTTATCTGTATTGCTGATATTGTTTATGCTTAATGTCAACAACAGGTTCTCCGGCACGTTATCAACCTGTATTGTCACCGTTTGTTTATCTGACCCGAGGGTGATATGGAGGATGTTTATACCTTGATCCAGGCTGTAATTGGCCGGGTCTATAGAAGATGTTTCTTCAAGAGGTGCTGTAAACCATGCAGTGATGGTAGTTGCATTGGTAACTTTCCCCCACATTAGTCCCTGGTAATAACTGTCGCCAAATGAGAGGTTTAACTGTAACAGAGGCGCTTTATTAATATCTGAAATAACTTCCCATGATGCGGCAACGGACGGCCATTGATTTAACCCGATAAGAGGATCTGTGTATCCTGTAAGTATCGGTACCATATTCAACTGGCTATTGCCGGATGGCTGAGACAGCGTAGTTATAAGCAGGTTGCCATACAGGTCCAGCCATCCATAATCTATCTGCAGCAAACCGCCAAGACCACGATAGGGGCTTTCTGCCTGATCTGGCATATCACCGGAAGTGAGTACAACATTTTTGGCAAAGCGGCTGTAGGGGATGGATTGGGAATAGCTCCAGTTGTCTCCTTCAGCCTGTGATTTAGGATAACTCATCTTATCATTTATATCCTGATCCTCATTTTCTCCTGATGGAGTGGCCGGAAGTCCGAGATTACTGGCATTAAAATAATTGTTATCAGCTATCTGGTAAGAAAGCATGTTATAGGTGTTAAGCAGGAATAGCTCACCATAATTATTCTCTGATGGGTCATCCGGAATCTCTGGTGGTACCGGGCGTTCGGCAGCAATTCCTGCCACTCCCGGTGCTACCGAAGATGAACGGATATCTGGTCCGCCACTAATGATTATCTGTTGGTTATCAGCAAAGAGGCCTGGCACTTCCTGATTTTTTCCGCCCAGTGCTGCGAGATCCTCGCTATAGTAGGAAGCGATGCTTTCGAGTGTAGTACCACCGTTGCTGGCACCGATTGTTATTGTCATTTCCGGCAGGTACAATGCAGTATATAGTGGTAATGGATCTGGCCAGCTTGTCTGTAAAGGATTTGCAGCTTTGATGGCGTCGGCAGTAGTACCGAAATAGGTGGCAATTGCATTCAGGCTTCCACCTGGCGCGCTGCCTTGTGGCCTTACTTCATAAAGCCCTTCATTGACCAGCAGTGTTTTGCCGGCCCTCAATGCAAGGGTTTGATTATCTGCTACTATGTCGGCAACATTGCCATAATACTTATATGCCAGATCGGATAACGTTTGCGTGTCATCAGCAGGAAGGCTGATCGCTAATGGGTTGGCTTCTGCAAACAATACCGCGTGGGTAGTATCGATTGCTTCTCCGATAGCCAGCACATTCATATAGTTGTTAATGTTATTGCGTAGTAGCTCATCAACCGGTGCGGAATATAATACCAGCAGAGAAATAGTTGCTTCATTTTTATCATTGAAGATCCTGTCCGGCAAACCACTGTTGCTGCCTGAATTGTAATAATACAGGTAGTACCCGCCGCCCCTTGTAATACTAGCCTGCCATAACAAACGAATGAAGTCTGTTGTTTCATTCAGCAATACCATTTCTTCCTGCTGATCTGCTATGGTTAGGAATGACCTGGAAGAGAGACTGTCGGGAAGTGTTTCTGTAGAAAGGTTTACCTGTGCAATTCCCATTGTCAGGCTATTTAATGCGTCTGTCTGTATACCTTCTGTAGTAGTGCCGTTTGAGTCTACACCGTAGGCTAGTGTCAATGTAGCAATCAGGGACTTATCGTTGCCGATGCCACTTACCATTTTCTCGAGTACTTCTACATTGCTGCCGTCAGCTCCCATGATCTCATAAGTAGTAGCTGTATTCGGGCTGTCAGTAATAACAGGCACTTTTTTAACGGTGAATGATACCAGTGATCCATACCCATAATAATTTACAGGTGTATTTACCATAGTACGACTCGCTTCATCATAACGTCCTATCTGCATTTTCATTCTGGGATTCACAGATCGGGTCTGTGGGTCAGGTAGTTGCAGCAGTGTGTCTGGTAGCTGCCAAAGACTCAGTGCCGGCACTCCTCCTGCATCTCCGCCATAAGGCATTGTGAAGGCAGAAGCACTACTCCAGTTGATCACTGATGTGAACGGATAGGTTGCCTCTTTTGTGATAAAGGCATCCTGTGCTCCTAAAAGCGACAGATTGATATCAAGAACGTTAGTTGTTGCATATCCTTTTACAGCATTTATCTGCCGGGCTTCGAACGAATCGGGCACCAATGACCACACTAATTTGTCCGGATTGCTGCCGGCAAATGTCAGCCAGCCAGGCATCGATGTGCGGGATAATGTAATATCGAACTTCTCTGTGGAAAGATTGGGTAACTGGAACTGTTGTCCGGTTAATGCATACAAGCCTGCATACGACGGTAGTGATAATATACCACCGTTGTCCACCACCCACATGCCCTTATATGCCGGGGTAATTCCTTCTGTTGGAAGACGCAGCCCTGCCATATAATAGCGTGACGTCATACCTGATAAATGCTGCAGACCATTTGTGGCCTGTATTTCACTAATCAATTCCCCTACCTGGAATTGCTGGAGGTTTGCGATGTTAATATACTCTCCTGCCTTATCAAAGAGGTCGGCCACATTTGCATTTTCAATTGGTGCAGCCAATTGTTCCTGTGTAATATTGTATTTGGCAGCAATCGTTTTCAACGTATCTCCGCTTGCAACAATGCTATTGAACGACGGAATCTTAAAAGTGGCAACTGGCAGCAATAGTCCGGCGAGACCGGTAATGTTACCATTATTTATTAGCTCATTTACAGGTACACCTATACTCTGCGCTACGTCATTCAGTGATTGACCTGCCAGCGTTTTATAAGGATCTTTACCGGGATAACTGATTGTAATACCTGCAGATAAAGTATTGGTAGTATCTTGGTTGGCCGTTGCCAGATCAGTTCCTGTAAAACCACTGTAGAATATAGACTGTGCTGCAATGCTGTCAAATGTATCTGATGCCTGTGCCACATAAGTGCTACCTGTGATCCGCAGATTTTTTCCTGTACTCAGGGGAGCTGAAACATTGTCTGTAAATAAATCTTCAACCGAATACAGATCTGTGCCTGCTTTAACATTTACCCAATTGACAATGTCATTTACAGTTTGGTTATCCTGCAGGTAGTATTTATAGTCTTTCAGTGATTCCCTTGCTGATTGTAACATTTGCCTGCATATAAGCAGGAAATAATCGCTATAGATGAAATTAGCCATAGATTGGCCATCTTTGTCGTCCAGTTTAATCATCTGCCGGTAGTCAGACTGGTCATCTTGTTCTACCTGTACTGACAGTTCGTTAAAGTATGCTCTCAGGTATTCTGTGTATGCACTTGAGGTACTGTTATAGTCTTCAAAATTGTACGAAACACCTTTATAATCGGTACCATAATCAGGCAGTGTAAGGATCATTTCGGGTGGGACAGGAAAATATGTAGCATCAACTTCTCCTGATGTAGGTGCGTTTACTGTAACGGTAAACTGGTTATTCATAAATGTACTGACATCAGCGGCAGTAATCGGAGTTGGATTTGCAGTGTCGCTCAGAAAGTCAAGCAATGCTGCCAGTTGCAAATCAGTTACAATTATATTATCCACTTCTGCGCTGGTCATTGGAACAGGTTGTATGGCTGCAATAGCCCAACGCAATACCTGTTTGCCCAATAGCTCGAAAGAAGTATCAAGGCCTGCGCCATAAGCCTTCTGCAGGCCATTTGCTTTATCATCCTGCGGTGGTGGTACCGATTCGATAAAGAGCATAGCGATATAACAAGCCAATTGCTGACTCACATCTGTTGCGTTATCTCCTGCCATAGTAAGACCGAATCCAACATATGCAGTAAGAGGAACCGGGGATACTGCCTTCTGCAGGTTGGACCATACCGGGCTTGTGGCAGTTCGGGCGGCCATCAGCTCTTTCTGATCATAGTAAAATCTCCGTCTTCTCCTTTGCAGTACGGGGGCACCTGCAGTGAACAATTGTACCTGTTCTGTAGTTGTCCAAGGAGGAGTACCGCCAATAGCTTTGATAGTGATACCTTCCTGTATTCTTGCAGAGAAGCTGAAGCTGATCTTTATTTTAAAAATTCCAAGATTAATAGTGATACGGAGTGATACGCTTACAGATGCAATTATGGACAGTTCTATTGGTTCATATGGTGCGAAGGTGATCTGGACCAGTAACCTGATATCTATATTCACATCAGCTTTTACGATAGCAAAATCTACGCTGCCATACAGTTTACCAATAATCCCTACAGTACCCCTGAACCAGAAGTAGTAAGAAGTTTCCAGTTGTGTATTGTTGCCACTGCCATCAGTGATCTGATAGGGATTCCATTTTGCAAGAATTCCTTCGAGTATGGCTACTGCGGTAAGACTGAATCCGGCTTTGAGTATACCTGCATCAAAAGAATAGCCGAAACCAAGAGAGAGAGAGAGATCAAAACTGTATTCCAAAACCAAATACCAGTACTGGGTTGAATGTACCATTGGTGGCAGCTGGTACCCGGTTGGTAGTGGCGCTGGACAACTTGCCGAAATAAACGCCGGCAGATCCCATTACGGGAATGGGGATGCCAACGGGGGTCCAGATGAGTGTCTGGAAAGTAAAAGAACGGGAAAAATCTTCTTTCCAGGGAAACCCGATATCTACCTGGAAATCCCCGTTGGTAAATACTGAGATTCCGAATACCGGGAGTGTTATATTAAACTGCCCCATATTTATTTTGCGCATCACATCCGGCAATACTATTTCTGCCTGGTATACGCCTACACTGTCACTAATTTTTTTATACATGATCTGGAAGTCGAGACCTTTGAATATTTTTGCAGGTTCACCTTCCAGGGCAATACGTAATGCATAGAGGTAGGGATCATTAAATACTATTTGCATGGTGATAAAATATTGTGCAGCAGCGGCTGTTGAAGCAGCCAATGCTACTGCATTTGATTTATCTCCACCCAACTGCAGCAGTCCAAAGTCCATACCTGTTAGCCAGGAGCTGTTGGCATCAAAATGTATAGCGGGTATTTCTCCCGGTTCTGTATCCGGCAGATTGGACATGCAGGCAATCGCAGCCTGTACATTGTCCGCGGTTTTAAAGCAATCGAGTGTTACATGTTGTCCTAATGCCAGCATCCGTAAGTCCAGGTACTTGTTTCCCTGTCCGGGAGGTGCTGGTGTAGTTTCAGGTTTAGCGGCATTCCAAGATGGAATATCTCCCCAGGCAGCAGATACATCTAATGTAACAATTACTCCATTGTTATCAGGATTTGCATCTTTACTATTGTAGGAAACTTTTATACCATTGATGGTAACGAAGCCCAGATTGATTGGTCCTATTCCTACGTTAAAGCTTACTTTATTATCGGTAAAATCATATTCCAGTGAAAGATTATTCAGGGGAATACTATTCAGCACATTCCATGGGGCAGCCAATCCAAAACTGTTACCGGTGGCCCAGGATACCATTAATTCCACCAGGCTTCCTATTGTAGTAGTATCATTAAACCTGAGTGTGGCGATCTGGTGTATTTTTCCATCTATATTCTTCTCTTCCACTTCCCCGGTCAGCATTCCCCAGATAATACCGTATGCCTGGTAGCCAGGATTAAAATTGTAGAATGCGGTAATGTTGATATTATTCCAGCTGATCTTTGCCGAGATAGCGCCGTAATAACCGGCGGTTGCTGTCTCTTCTTTTTTCCCGTACCCGATCAGTGCAGTACCGGCAATTGTAAAAGTTGGGCCAAGGAAGGGAATCGCCCATGGCGCTGCAGTTTTGGCACCAAATTCCCAGTAAGAGGTCGCTGTATTTATAGTAAATGAAAGTCCGTCTATACCGTAATTATATCCTTCCGGTGGAGCCCAGCCGGTGCCGATGTAATATGACAGCATATCACCGATCTTCACTTCCCCGGATGTTTGTTTGCTGGCAAATGTCCACCCCTTACCAGTGGCATACATTGCACTGAGTTGCATTATAATCTTCGACGAATCAGGTAACACAGTTATCTGGCCCCCAATAAATACTGTGTTGATGGAATTATTACTATTGACATTAAAGCTAAGATTATCAATACTGAATATATCGGCCACAACAAGTGGTTTGTCTGGCTCCAGTATAGCATCTATCGCGTAATACTTCTGGCTGGGAGCATAATTGTAATTAAATGCAGTAACAGAAGTGGACAAATCCAGCTCTCCACCAAATAATGCCAGCAGGTCACTGAGTTCGATAGTACCGTCTGTAAGGCCTCCATACAGTGAAAAATCGGGATATCCGCCTACCATTGTAATGGTACCTTTACCAATAGTAAATTCGCCTGTAACAAGAAAGTTAGTAGTACGGTTGCTGACATCAGCGACATTGTATACGCTGATAGCTACAGTAGGTGTAATGGTAAACAGTGGATTTTGGGAAATAGTCCATGGACTGTTTGTCGTCATTTCGAACGACATATAATCGAAACTGAAAGCAGCTGAATTATACATCAACTGAACTTCTTTGAGCCCGAAACCTGCCAGCTGGCTGAGCGGCGCAGGTAGTACCTGTACTAGATTTATACCTCCTGCTGCCTGGAAGATGGTTGCAATACCGGGATAATTACCGTCAAATGCAGCAGAAAGCAACCAGGAGTTGTCACCTACCGGATATTCAATCAGCAGGCTCACACTTGTGCCATAACTTTCTATAGTACCGAGTATTCCGCCCTGCACCGGGAAACCACCTTCATTTACCTTCATAGTGAAGCCCGGGTTACTGAATAGTATCCATGGAATATTTTCAATTGTCCATACCTGGTCTGCCGTTGCTGTGACTTGTGTGATTACCGGCCCGGACTCTGCTGTATAAACCAGTTCTATCGTCATTTTTATATTGAGGAAAGACAATGTTGTAGCTCCGGAAACAGTTACTTTCGTAATGTTGCCGTTCCCGTCTTTTTCAGCAACAATATTTTCTTCAGGTACTGCAATAGAAAAAATATTACCTGTTACTTTTGCAAAGAAGTCGCTGAAGTAAGTGGCCGGAAGTGCGCTCAACAGGTTGATAGTACCATCAGACCATGCTGCAACAAGCTGATCGTAAACTTCCTGTAGTGTAAGCGGGTCAGCAACTTCATAGAGGTCACTATCTGTAGTTCCATTATCTCCTGATATCGGGAAATGTTCTTTAAGTAGTTCACGTCTATGGTGTACGTTAAGTGATCCGGAGGCATCGGCAGCAATACCCTCGCGCGCTGCATACAGGCTACTTTCTTTGTTAACCAGTATCAGGGTATCTACGCCGACCATTCCCAGCATTAGTTTGTCGTGTATGTCTTTCTGATAATAGTTGCCCAGGTTGGTAAAATATTTATGAAGATCAGATGATATGTTGATTGATTGGAGTGTGGAAGTTGTAATAACATTGAGGGTATTTGTATAAACGACGGGGGCACTTGGTGCACTTTTCTTCAGGAATGGATGAAAAGAAAGGTCTCTTAAAGCGGCCACCCATTCTTGACATTGTTGTGTAATTGCTGAATAATTACTTGCGGCGAGTGTGGATGGATAATTAATGGCAGCATTAGTTCCTTTTTTAGGTACCTGCATAAATGGTTTACCCAGGCTGATCATCATGCTGGAAGTTCCCTGACCTTCGAATATACCTGGCAGGTTAGAATTACCGTAGAAATAATTGTAGATGTCCTGAGGTACGGAACCGATGGAAATAACAAAGATTTTTTTATTGGTCGCAGTTGTCAAAGCGTCAGTTATCTGATCAGCTATGTCAACATACGCAGAATCGACATAGCTTTTCATTATCACCAGTTCGTAATGATTATCTATAGCAGGTGTAAGGTACAGTGTAAGTTGGTTGATTAGTGCGTTGAGGTTAGCAGGAGCATATGCCTGCATAAAATCGTCGGGAGGCATATAGGTGGCAGATATCTTATTTTTCAGATTAGTTAATGCTTTGATACTATTGTTAATATCTGTACGAAGGGCATCCAGGAACTGAAATATGTCAGAATCGGGTCTTGCCGGATCACTGAAATGAAGAATTACCAGTGGTTTATGGAGTTCTTGTATGATATTGAATGCAGACAACACAAGGTTAAGACTCATCTCTCCTGCATCTGCATTAAACTGGTGTAGCCCGTAAACCGGCCATAGGCTCATTTCGGATGGAGCAGCTGAATAGGCATTGTATACGGCCTGTACATTTTTGGTACGTATAGATAATGCGCTGTTGAATTTTTGCTGAATATACCATTCCCATACCCCTGATGATACGGTAGCCAGGGAAGATGCCGTGAATTTATAAGCGAGACTATTGAACTGTAAGGATTGCCTGGATAGGTTGAAGGTATCGGGGTTACCGGTTTTTTGCACTGCACTTGTTACCTTATTATTATTAATTATCTCCCACAGGTAGGGTTCAAGCCGCAGGAAATATTCAACCACCAGCTTTTCTGCGAAATTAGTACTCATACTATCAGCTCCTCCTGTAAAACCAAACTTCACTTTTGTGGCTACTATTGTATCGGAGAATGGCTTAAAAGTGATGTTTGTGCAGGTTCCATAAGTGACTTTAGTTGTATTAATAATCAGAGGATCCAGACCGGGCAATAAAATGGCAATTTTTTGAGCAGTTACTTCACCACCGTCGTAATAGACCACAATCTGGCCAGCGTATGATGTGGTGTTAATGATACGCTTCATGATATTGACAGTAGTGGCCTGATGTCCGTAGTTGAGCGAGCCATCTACGTAAAATCGTAGCTCCTGCTCTTTGCTAATTAAATCAATCATTTCTGCGATTGAAATACCGGTATACTTGTCGCGTATATCTGTAGCCTGAGTGAAGAGTGCTACTAAATCCTGGAATAAGCTCATGGTATGAGTTATTAGGTGATTGAATTTTCCATATATCCTGTTATGATAGTATGGCTGATGCTGCTTGTTTTTTATACATAGCATACCAACCCAGACCGCTTGCCTTTCCTCCGGAGTCGGGATTTCCAAATAGGTAAAACAGTGTAGAACCGTTTGGGGGAACTTTCAACATACCGAGGAATTTCAATGCTACTTCTGTAAACATGAGAAGGAATGAATGCTGGGATGTATCATAAGTGAGCCGGATTTGTCCTATCGATAATTTCATCACGTTTTGCAGGCTAATCAATTTGGCTCCGCCGCCGGTACCTGGCAATGACATGCCTATGGTCGCTTTGTAAGTTCCATCTTCTTCGCTGCCGGGCGACCATGCTATCAACAGGTATGAATCCAGGCTTAATTTACCGGCAAGTTCGCCGGGAGTACCCATGTTTAACTTAAAGCGCAGGCCGTACCAGCTGCCGGCGCTTACATCAGATAATGCGATGTCGGGTATTACAGGCAGATAGCCCATATCAGATAGCGTAGTGAGTGGTTCTGCGATTATAAGTCCCTGGAGATCCAACGCGAAATTCACAAAGATGCTGCTGTTTCGGGCCTTACTATGGCTGGTATCAAAACTGATCTGTGTAGCATCCATCGTCATAGTTTTTGATGGAGGATCCGATTCAGGGAAAGCCATGGATATACCCAGGTTATTGAACCTTAATCCCTGGTTGGGAGCATCTTCGCCGGGGTTATTACCGAAAGAAAATATATCGAATACCGGCACAGTCTCATCACCAATCAGGTAATAATCAATAAATCCGCTCATCGCAAACCAGGACATTACATTCCCATCGTTGTCTGTATTGAGTGTACTGAGAAGTACATTGGAGATTTGTATTTTATGAATGATGTTGTTGTCGAAATAAAAAGTATTATCACCCTGACTGGAAAGATTGTACATAGTCTGGCTGTCTGTAATCTGAAGGCTTCCCTTCAGTAATACATTGTGATATACGTTATCCGGAACACTCATGCCGGTTACTGGCATTTTAAGTAACTCCGTAATGGTAAGTTGCCCGAGGCTTTCAAAACTCTGCACAGATGTATTTTCAAAAAGAACTTTCAACGTCAGCAACCGGAAGTCGTACGTTGTAGCGGTGACTGGTGCAATCGCCATATCGGTGCCATCATCAGTAAAATCAGGGTCTGTATAATAGATTAAGCCAAATATTGTACTGATATTATCTAATGCTGCATTTATACCGCTTTTCTTTACGGGGCTTATTTCCACAGCCAGGTGATGTGCATTAAATGCGGTGGGATCTGTAACGCCGGCCATAATACCGGTAAGATTATCCGGAAGCCTGCTGATATCCATCCGTAAAAATAGTATACCGGTCCAGTTTTCGTCCTGTGCAATGGTATTGAACTTTGCATAGTATTTATTATCACCTTTTGCAATTGCCTGGTTAAAATAATTTTGCAGCCATTGAGACAGTATTACCAGCTGATCATTATCTGGTGGTGTAATAGTCCCGTCGTCATTGGAATTGGTCGGTGCGGCAAACACATCTTTCTGGGTCCACTTAGAGGGGTTAGCTACCAGGCTGTTAGTTACATTAGCCGGATCATACAGCTTACCTTTTTTGGCTTTAATCAACATTACGTTACGGTAGTCATTATATTTGTTCTGTTGTCCTATATTGGCGGTCATTTCCCAACTACCGATACTCATGGTATTTAAAAAAGCTGATTGTCCCGCTGTAGTGCCATTCAGCTGACCGAGACAGTCAGCGTTGGCAACAACAAGCATTAAATCCCCTGTTTGCAGCGCTTCTACGAGTTGTGCTTCCGGATTCATAAACTTTAGTAAGTATTGGTTACCGGCATCGGTATTTTGCCCGAGTAATACCTCGTTCCATTGCATTTGTCCTCCGGCAGAGGTAAGTGTTACCAGTAACCCGGATGGGGTTGTAGATGTTTGTGGTGTTTCGCTTTGTAATCTTTGGGTGGCGGACAATAAGGATTTTGAAGTAGAGAGTTGCCCTACATTTTTTCTGCGGGTAGGACTTATAACCTGGTTTTCAAAAGACTCGATCTGTTCCTGTGAAAAGGAGTTGATACCATCGCCAGCTATAGCACCGTTATAAGGCACTATTGGGAAAGTGACAATATCATCGGTTGTATAAATAAAGCCGGGCGTTTGATGTCCGAACAAGTCTGTATACTTTGGCGAAATGAGCTCATCGCTGCCAAACAGCGATGAGCCTTTAGGTTGTGCTACATAGTAAATGGTATTTCCTTCGGCACTGACGAATGTAACCCATGACGTGGAAAATGTGTTGTCGAGTAATGGTGCGTTGGGTGCTTGTGGTGTTTTGACAGGAGAAGCTGCTTCGAACGGGAATTTAGGTGCGTATGCAGGTTGATTGGAAAGGAAGCGGAATTTATCGCCTTTTCCCTTGTCGGTTTTAGGTGTTATGCTGAAGAACTCTGTTCCCTGCAGACCACCTATCAGGTATTGCTGGCTACTGGTAGCTGCGTTCATTTCGATAGTGAAGTCACCTTCCGGGGTAACCAGGAATCTTTGCGTTGTAGAGGAAGTGTATTCTCCGGCGGCAAATACCAACCTGGCAGGTAGTGTATTTCCATTTGAGATGTCGGGTATCAGGTTTATAGCAGCGCCAAATACTGTCCTGAAAAATGATGCCAGTACGGTATTATTACCATCGGTATTGGTGCCGGTAAAATTGAACCAGGTGCGTCTGTTTGCGTAGCTACCGCTGATGGTGCATGTGCCGGTTGGGCAAGTGTTATATGCGGTGTTAAATACATCTGTAGGATCAATACTAGTAGTGAATCCAATAAAGTCTGTAGCCCCTTTTGTGCTATCTGCTAAAGGTATCCACTCAGAGATTGCTGTACGTTCTTTTGATTGAATAGGGCACAGGAACTGGAAGCCCCATTGAAAGTCATCATATAATGATTGCCTTTGTATGCTAATGGAAAACTGTATGGTTCCTCTCAATGCCCCGGTGAAAGAGATGTATCCGATAGCAGGGGGGCGTGTTTGCGGAGCAGAGGGGCCAGAGAAATCGATTCTGTAATTATTTTGCGAACCGTCGAGCAGCAGAGTCGTATCATCTTTCCAGGTAAGTACCATCCCGTTAGCGACGGTGAGAGAGAGACTTGTTGTAAGCGTAGCCTGTAATCCACTGGTCACATTGGTACCGTCGCTGTTGATGCCCATCAGTGGAGCTGTATCAGCGTTAATATTGCTATTATCCTGCAGCCATATAAAGGCGCGGGCTGTACCAGAGCGCTTCAACACGTTGTATATATTGTTTACAAATGCGGTTGCGCTCGCAACATCATTAATAATGGGAGGTATGGCTGCAAATGCGAAGCTGCCAGAATATTTTGTATTGGCCAGAGCGTCCTTCAATTCTATTGTATCAACTCCGGAGTCGATGCCTGCTGGTATTACAAATGCAATGAAGCCAACATCGTTCTCCTCAGTTTCTGCGATATATAACTGGTCGATAAATTGTTTATTGAATAAAACCATGACGCTTAGATTTCATTTAATGAATTAGAAGAATCCGGGCAAGAAATTTCCACCCGGCCAGCGCCAGTAAAATTTATTACCCATTACAGAATACCTGTAATAAACGAATACCTTGTCCGTGCTAACTGTAGCACGGGCAAGGCATCTGCAGTATATTAATTGGTAAAGCTTGCGGAGCAGGCAACTGTACGTTGAGTGCTACCACCGGCAGCATTATAGCCGCTCATAAAAATTGCGATTGTGTAGGTTGTACCCCTGCCAATGCTCACATTATTAAATGCGGCTCTTCCTGATGAAGAATCCGGCGAAATTGGGATCGTGGACAAAGGAGCGGTGCTATAGAAAGAAGGATTTGCGCCTTTCCATATGGCAGCCCATGCACCATTGGTTTGTGGCAAAAGGCCATCGGGTAAATCAAACTGGAAGGATACAGAAGTGCTGCCAACATTGATACCGGAAACTGAAGGTGTAAAAATAGTACCCGGGTCTGCACCGGTAGATGTTGCCGGAATAAACGCTGTAGCGCATATATTACCATACTTCTGTATGTTGCCTGTGGCATTAAGAGTAGGTCCAACAGCATAGCCGATGATATAGCTGTTGTTATTTACATTCAGACCAGTGAAAGCCGCAGAACCGGACGGCGTATTTGTTGGTACCGGGAATGTTTTAATAGGTTCGGTATTCCATGGAATGGAATTGGAATTTTGCCAGATAGCCAGGAAATTACCATAGGTATTGGGCTGATTGCCCGGCATTGTGTCATAATCTACATCAATCTCTTCAGCAGATACATTTGAGATACTAAGAGCTGTCGTAAGAGGATTAGTAGCTGAGTATGCTACGAGCACTTTTTGTGCTTCAAGATTTTGTGTTTCCATTGTGTATTTTTTTGGTTTTTAAAAAAGTGATATTTATGTTTCTGAGGTGGTTGTAGACGTGTTGAAGTTAAGAATGGCTGCAGCCATTGAATTCTCTTTGCCCATAAAGTAAATGAGCGTGTAATTTGAATTAATACCCAACGGAACGTTATTCATTCCTATGGTTCCTTCGTTTGCATTGCTGTTGATATTTACGGTTGCAATGGGTGCATCAGCGTTGTAAGGAGATGCATAACCTTTCCATAGACCAATCCAATTGTTATATTGCATGGGTTGGTAACCTGCCAGTGTTTGATAATGAATAGAAAGAGAATTTATACCCAGGTAATTGAGGCTAATAGCTACTTGTGTTGGTGCAGCCAGATAACCTCCGGCAGATATAATACTGCTGCAGCAAATATTTGAGATATCAGGCCCCACTCCATAGCCTACGATATAGGCGCTTCTTGTAATGGTAAGTCCACCAATAGTAAGTGTGCCTTGTTCATAATTCTGTTCTATTGATAATTGGGCCAAAGGAGGTACTGTCCAAGGTATGATAGAGGCCTCCCATATGGCAACAAAGTTCTTATAGGTTTCAGGCTGGTTGCCCGGAAGGCCTTTATAATTTACTGTTACAGTATCTCCATCAAAATAAGGAATAGTAACACTACAGGTATCAAGGTTTGTATTATTTAACTCAACCATTAACCGTTGAGTTGTAGGAAGAGTTACAGACGTTTTTTCAATCCAAATGACTCCAGGTGGTCGTTCATCGTTTTCCATAAGTGTTTTTATTAAATTATTAACTGATTTACAGCAGGAGGGGGGCTAGTCAGATGAGGGTTGTCTGATTTCCTTATTTTCTCTGGATGATCAGAACGTATTTCATAAATTATCTTTAGATTTTTGAAATTTTTATAGCATGTTAAGAAGGGGATATTTAACTAATGATCAACGGGATATCCTTAAGCTAATCACTCCTGTAGCACCAGTTCGCTAAATTGGCAAAAATCGTCGGCGTATAAATATCGACAGAAAGGTTCCGGTTGAATAAATTTAAGAGGGTTATTACCCTATATAATAAATTTATTAACCATTATGTAACCTTTATCTATCTCGCATTATTAAGGTTATTCCAAGAAGGTGGATGATTATTAATTCTATTTATTTTTGCGTGTCTTTTAACATATTCTTTATCTACCATTCTCATTTATCAATGATGATTGTTGTAGTCTTCTAATTATTTCATAAATGGAAAGCTCTTTCGGACAAGTATTTTGTAATTCAACAAGGTAAAAATTATTACTCTTGCAGAATACTCCTTGTTAGAAAGAGTATATCTTGTTAACAAGCATATTGATGTTTTGTTTATGCGAACTTCATTTATTTTTTTAATAATTCTTATCTGGTAAATAAAGGTGTCAAAGGATGGCATCTTTATGAAGGATTTCTACTCTCACCAAATGCAGATATGTCACCATAAGTAAAAGGTGGTATTCCGAACATGCAAATATTTAGTAATTAATCAACAAAGAATACCAGAAAAAAAATTAAAGGAATTCCTCAATCTGGGAAAGTCTTTAAATCCAAAGACTTAAAGGCTTTAAAGCTTGCGGGCTAGGAGGGGCAAAGTTTGAATCAGTTTGCAAATAGTTTTTAAGTGATGAAGCTTAACTTTTATCCTCTTTAGCTACATTGAACATGATAACTATCTATTCTGGAGATACATTTTTATAATTGGCAGATACAGGCACCCCGTTTACCTATTGGTATCACGCACCGAAAGCCCGGTTAACTAATTTTCTGCCCGCAATTACTCAACAAATAACCTAACCCGGAATGTGTAACCCGAAACCCTGTTTTTGATTCCCGGATCCATGAAAAATTTATCTATGTCTGTACGCTGATGCATTTTCCCTAACACATATTGTTAACTTTTTAAAGCCTCATTTTTTTATGAAAAAGATCTATGGAATCTTTATTGCCTTGTCCTGCTGTATATTCTCATACAGCGCACAGGCACAGAAAACCCTTCATGTTTACCTTGGCGCCGGAGCCGACATCTTCGATTATGATATGGAAGTACATGATTTTGTACTGTTTCCATAAGCCTTCCAGAACGCTTTCTATTGATGTATCGCTCAATTCAAGTCAAACGAAGAATGATAGCACCAGCAACACGCTCACTACCTTTCTATCCGAAATACCTGCTGAGGTTCGCATGGATCAGCGAAATGAAACAAAGGCGACCACTACTACCATCAATCCTGTTGTTTCCTATACTGAGCCTTTAGGTCATAACCAGGCGATGGAGCTCAATTATAAATTCAGATACAACAATAGCGATGTGAACAGCCAGGTGTTCCGTCTGAATAATGATTCACATTTGTATGACCTGCCAGATAGTCTTCAAACCAACCATTTTAATAACTTATACCAGACCCACCAGCTTATGCTGAATTATCGTTTAAATAATAACAAGTGGCATGTTGTAGCGGGTATTGGAGTAGAAAGAGACAGGATAAAAGGAAGTAATATTACAAGGGATAGTCTTGTATATGCAAAGTATTACAGTATGACCCCCTCAGTCAATGCTACCTGGGGGCTTTCTGCCATGCAAAGGCTGCAGTTTAGTTATACTGGTATGCCCCTCGCACTCTCTGTAGAACAATTACAACCTGTTCAATCGACTGTAGATTCCCTGTTTATCCAGAAGGGTAATCCGCATCTTGTACAGCCCTATATGCACAATGCCAATCTTACATATACATTTACTTTAAGGTCAGAGCGGATGTTCTCCATTATAATGAATTTGGGGAGTGTAAGGAATGCCATTCAGTATGCGATTTCCCAGCTACCTTCCGGAGCCCAGGTAAGTACGCCAGTCAACCTGAATGGTACGTATAATGGCAGTGCCAGCATCAGTTATAGCTTCCCCATGAAGACCATGAAATCTTCTCTTAACATGTTAACTTCCTTCAACTACCAGCATACACCAGTCTTGCTCAATGATGTGAAAAGTAGTACAAAGTCATCAGGTATAGGTGAAAGTATTTCCTGGCAAGGCCATATTGCTGAACAGTTTGATTATTATATCAGCTCAATGACTAATTTCTTTAAAGTGCATTATGACATGGTAAGCACCAATTACCTCACAGAACAATTAACTGCTAATGCCCGGTATTATTACAATGATTGGATGTTCGATCTTAATCTTTACTATGTATTCAATAATAATCTGGCTCCAGGTTACAAAAGAGGTATCCCACTGATTTCTCCCGCTGTCAGCAGACGGGTGTTTAAAAATCATGCCGGAGAGGTAAAGCTGTCTGCTAATGACTTGTTGGAGCAGAATTTGAATGTGTCAAGGATTACCACGGCTAATACTATTAGGGACACAAGGACCAGTGTACGCCAGCGGTATGTAATGGTTAGTTTTACTTATAATTTCAGGAGTTTTAAAGGGAAATAATATTTATGGTATTTTTCTAGACCGCTCGGGGAGAGATACTCTGTGATAAAGCAGTTGTCGGAGCGGTTTAGTACAAGGACTTTGTGTCGTGTTTTAGGATGTAGTATCAGCGTATACTATAGCTGGAAGAAAGGCGAATCCAATAAGCGGGAATACCGTAAATCGTAAATTCTTGTAACCCTCTTCACTTCATTGGTATTATAAACCTAAAACAGCATATCATGAGTAAGACTGCAAGAGTATATTATAATAACATACTTGCTGGTTCACTAACAGAATATGATGGCGGCTATAAGCTTTTATACCATGAAGATTATTTGGTTGATGAATCGGCTGAACCAATAAGTTTAACCTTACCATTACAAAAAGAGGTTTATCACAGTTTTACATTGTTTGCTTTCATTCCTACGGCTATGCCAAGGAAAAGTGCGGTCATTGGTAATGATCTTTACATTGTAGGTTGTTCAGACAGGATATTTGGTAAGACAAAGATCGCGGTTGGAAAGATATCAGTGAAGTAAAAATTAAAAAGGCCCATGCTTTGGTGTGGACCTTTATTAAGCGAAATTTTTAATCTTTTTATTTTGAATTGTGGCCCTACATATTTTTTTCTTCATACAGTACAATTTGCCCTATCATCCCGTTTGGTAGGGTAAGGCGGCACTGTTTAAATATCTAAAATTCACAATTTTATCAGTGCAATCTTTTTGAAATTATAGCGGGCTGCGAGGAATGCGTTTTTAAACTGATTGTTGATTGAATATCTTAAATGGATTATGCTTTTTATTAACATAATTAACCAGTAATTATTTATAATATTGTCCAAATATTTTTTGTGCGTATAAAAATCAAGTTTAATAATAATGTCCCTGAACAGTGGAAGAAAAGTAAGTTTATAAAAAGATTTACTCTTATAGCAGGAGTAATTTTTACATTGTCCGCTGTTGTTTCCATGGTTATAAAAGCTTTCTGTGCAGAGAATAGCGCACTTTATCAGAGTTTTGGCGGCAGTAATATTTTTCTAAATTTTATACTAGGAGGTATATTGCTATATGTATACGTATGTATAAAGCGGCAAACAAATAACTAAATATAACTAATGGCTTTATTTTAATTTATTCCTGAGCTTTTACTGCTAAAGCAATTTGATTGTCAATTACCATTAGCCGGCAAATTCCATCTCATACCTTAAAAGAAATGCAAACTTACATCCTCCTAAATGCAAAAAAGTCTCCGGATTTTTAATCTGAATGCTTTTCATGATTTGCTAAATTGGTAGATTTATTTTGAGGGCTGTCCTGAAGCGAAAGGAGTTGTGAAAGCCTGTTTAATAACATCTGCAAGAATTTTGGCAGTAGGTGAACAAACGTTGCACATCACTTTCATAAATGATTTGATCAAAAAGAGCTTTAACACCTGCAAAGAAACGGAACTGGTAAGCTAAGTGCGCGATGAGCACAAAACAAGTCTCCGGCAAATGCCTAAATGGGGGTGAACTTTATCTTTTATTTATTATTAGAAACCACTCTGAGGTAATGAAGAGGTTATCCGGGAACATTTTTAAGCACTATCTTTTCTTCGCGACAGAATTACAAAATATCATAACTGTAAAAAGATAAATTTATAAAAAGCTATAAGTAAAACTAGTCCCTGGATCTATTTTATGTCCCAGATATCCTTTAAGCGCTTCATGAAACATACTTTTCCAACTGTAAATCCGACGAAGTAATTTTAAATGGCTACCCGTGATTTTAGGGTTATCTGAAATTCAAGCCATTATTGGTGAAATAGAATTAAAAATCTGCTAAAAGCCAGGTAGTTGTCAAATTCCCGACCAATCGCATTGAGGTTTTAGTCTAACAGAACATCTTCAATAAAAATCAGACCTGATTATTCTGTATTGTCAATCAATCTATCTTGTTGATAATGATTTAATTAGGTAAGAATAAATTTCGCTCAATATTTGTCATGTATAAAAAAGTGAATTATCTTTTACATGATAGTCGCCTCATGTATAATTTCTATGTATGATAACTGATAAGCCATATAATGATCTTATTCCGCTGCCACCACAAAGAGAAATGGTAGAGATGCTTTCAATATTACGGCAACTGGTTAATTCTTCCGTGGCTTTAGCCGAATTAAAAGGACTATCCAATATTTTGCCCAATCCCTTCCTTTTTCAATAGAATAAATACAATCACCCACCAATCCCCTCACTACTAAACACTCGCACATTAAAAGCACTCCTAATTACTTTGTTTTTACCATCTAATTTGCCTAACTTGTTATAGCTATATGGGACAGTTATGAAATTCTCTAACCCAGAAGAATTCCAAGCTTATACGATTTTATCTCTATTTATTAAGTGTCTTGACGTAAACGGGTAATTCTGTACCCCCAAACCTGAGAATGTATGAAATTATTGAGCATCCTGGATCATTATGAGACCACCTCATTAGACCAACTCTCATCCGACAAAGTGGATGAAGCCATCAGCCTAAGGTTACCAAAGTCCGTTATTATTCAAGAGATTACCTCGGCATTAAGTTCCCAATCCTATATCTCGGATAAGATACTCTATGCTAGGCCACCCGCATTTGCCATTTTAAATCTCATCCTCCAGTCACCATCATGTATGACTGAAGTAGATGGATTTCAGGCAAAGGTCTCTGAATACATTAAGGAGCTTGCCAGTAGAGCATCTCAAAGCAAGAACTCCGCCGACAAAACCCCTAGGCTTTACGTAAAGATCCTAAAACGTGCCTGGGAAAATGATGGCCTGATTGACAAAAGTGAAGCAAACATCCTCGACCTGGTCAAATCTGAACTAGGCATCTGGGATCGGGAACACTTTACCTTACTGCATGATCCTTCGATTCTTGAACTATGGAATATAGACCAGGAATATTACGCTGTAAGGAACTCCCTGCTCACCACCGGCATCATTCTCACTTATGAAAATAAATACGTCATCGCAGATGAAGTCGCCCTACAGATCCGGAAAACTTTCGGCATGGAACTTATGGACGAACAATACAAACGCTTATTAAATAATTTCAATAGAGATGAGCTGGCGCAGGTGCTGGATCACTACCAGCAAAATGTAGGTGGAACAAAAGACATAATCATCGTTAGATTATTAAATACTGTCATTCCCCCTACTGAGATCCTGAATTACTTTACCCTGGATCGTCTCCGCGACCTCTGTAGGCATATTAATATCCAAGTTACAGGTACCAAAAATGGCCTTGTTGCAAGTATCATCGAATACTTCGATCAGGATATGGACCTCCATGAACAAAAAAGTCCAGAACCAGCCCCTAACCCAGAACCAGAACCCAGGGAAATGGCGCCTGACATCTATGCAAAAGTATTGGGCTACCTCACCGGCCAACAGCTATACGATATCCTCTATCAGAATTCATTCATGACCAGTGGATCAAAAGAGGAGAAGATCAAACGTGTGCTGGATTGCTACAAAGCGGAACGCGCTATCTTAAGCCTACTGCGCAAAGAAGACCTCAGCCAGCTCTGTCGCAAATTTGGATGTAATACCTCCGGCTCTAAGCAGGAACTGGTAGATCGTATTCTTGATTATAATCCAACACCCAGCTATACGCCACTGCCTAGTAATCCAAGCATTCAGAATGATAAGCCCATCGAGGCCATCACACAATTCTCTCCCAATGAGATCACAGCAAACACGGAAGTCAACCTACCATCAAACTGGGACGAGATCACCAATAAATTCCCACATCTCGCCCACGATGAAAAGATAGTCCTTGCTATCTTAAAAGAAGCGAAATCTATCACAGAGCAAGACCTCTCCAGAATAGTTACCAAACATAAACTGGGTTGGTCTCTCCACAAAGCTCATATGGCAGAGCTGATCGCAAAACTGAAAAGAGATAACAAACCTTTTATCCAGATCAAAAGCGTTCAAAATAATAATATCTACCAATGGACATCCAATGAGATCACTGATGGCCAGGTATTAGAAAAGAAATCTGCCAGGGATATTATTGATGCGTTAAGGCATGGTGTAGTACCCAAAACAAACCTGAACCTCCTCATGGTAGGTCAGCAAACCGCCAGAAAGCACCTCTCCGATATCCTGTTGGAAGTGAGCCCTACAAAATCTCACTTTAAATTTATCCGAGGACAATACGGTGCAGGCAAGACTTTCCTCTGCTCCTGGCTGAAGGAATTCGCTTTTGATCATGAATATGCTGTCTCTTTTATCAACATCAGCCATGATCAACCCTTATCTGACCTGCCCATTTTCTTTTCCGGCATGATCAGTGGCCTCCGCACACCAGAAAAGCAAGAATCAAGTGCATTAGTCGATATCCTGGAGTCTTGGTTACTGAACATCCAACAAAAAACAGCCAAGATAGAAGGGATAGACCTCTCCAAAGGTAGCGATCAGGATATACTCACCAAGGCCGTTGAAAAATCTATCGAAGTAGAATTCGCTAATTTCAACGATATAGAACCAGGATTTTCCCAGGCATTACGCGCTTTCTACGATGGTAAAGTCACTGGCAACTCCGAACTGGTATCCACTGCCGTAGCATGGATCATGGGTAGCAGAGCGCTCTCCTCCCAAGCCTTAAGAGATATTGGTGTAAAAGGATACTTGGAAGCAAATAACGTATTCCCTCGTATGCGCGCCATTTTAGAGATCATCAGTGGTGCCCGGTATAAAGGATTATTATTACTAGTAGACGAACTTGAACTGGTAAGAAAATTCCCACAAGCCCGTCAAAGAGAGCTGGCATTAGAAACCTTACGATTATTGATCGATGAAGCAGGCAGAAACGCACTCCCTGGTTGTCTTCTCATCTTCACCGGCACTGACGAGTTCTTCGAAGACGATCGTTTTGGCCTCAGAAGCTACGAAGCTTTAGCCGATCGCGTTATGACACCATTAAACTTCGACAATATAGTCAGCATGCGCCAGCCAATTATCACATTGGAAGCATTGAATTCAGAACGCCTGTCACATGTCATATTTAAGATCCGTGACCTCTATAGCATAGCTTATAGCTGCGATACTACTCAATTTGCAGACGACGAATCTATCCGCAGATTAATAGCTGAATGGACCATGTTTGGAGGAGAAAGTATTGATCGTAAGCCCCGGCCTATTTTAAGAGAATTTATCCAGATGCTAGATCTCTGTGAAGAAAATAAAGGTGTCAGCATCGCCCAATTCTTAAAAAAGCCGATTCTCGATATCAATACTGAAACTGTTCTTAACTAACCTCTATATGTCGTACGCCAAACTTCATCCCAGACTACAAGATATTGTCAAGGATAAAAAGTGGAACGGTTTAACAGACATTCAAAATGCAGCTTTTGACCCTATTTTCCAGGGTATCAGCTGCACTATTGAAGCACCTACTTCCGGGGGAAAGACCGAAGCAGTGCTGTTTCCACTATTGACAAGAATATCAGGAAAGAAAAAAAGCGGGTTCAAGGTCCTTTATATCGCTCCACTAAAAGCATTATTAAATGACCTCGATCTACGCGTATCGCCCTATGCAGAGAAATGCTACTTAAAAGGCTTCAAATGGCATGGTGATGTAAGTCAGACGGAAAAAATGAAGCAGATGGATAATCCTGCTGATATCTTGTTGACTACACCAGAATCACTCGAAGCGATATTACTTCGTAAACCTAACAAGGAAGATATCTTCAAGCACCTGGAAACTGTCGTGATAGATGAAGCGCACTATTTTGCGCTCACAGAAAGAGGCTCTCACCTTTTATCAGTACTAGAAAGGATTAGTGCTTTTGTACCCACTCCCTTCCAGCGCATTGCTGTCACCGCCACCATCGGCAATCCTATTAACTTATTACTATGGCTCACAGGGAAGAAAGATACCGGACAACCCATCAGTGTAAAAGCTACTAAAGTAAAGGAGAAGGATTTCAAGATCCA
The DNA here is from genome assembly GCF_034274695.1 of Chitinophaga sp. LS1. NCBI lineage: Bacteria > Pseudomonadati > Bacteroidota > Chitinophagia > Chitinophagales > Chitinophagaceae > Chitinophaga > Chitinophaga sp. LS1. The sequence goes on along the minus strand of NZ_CP128362.1, from coordinate 8,623,870 downwards.
CTTTTTAATGGATGATGGGCTGGGTTTTCAAGACCAGTTATACAACCTCTTAAGTAATAAAAAATCAATCGTATTTGAGCGTTCCAGAACGCGTACGGAAGAAACAGCTACGAGTATCAATGAGCGGAATCAACTTACTCAATCCCGCTTCCCTGTAAAAGTAAAAACACACCATTCTTCTGTGAGCAAAAGGTTCAGAGAAGAAGCGGAATATTCGATTAAGAAAGATTCACTGGACGCACTTAATGCGATCATTAGTACCTCTACATTGGAACTAGGGATAGATATTGGACATCTGGAGCAAGTCATCCAGGTAGGCGGTCTTGTAAGCACAGGTTCTTTTCTCCAACGTGTAGGCCGCACAGGGAGGCGAGATGGACAATCCCAATTCTTCCGGGGCTTATGCTTTGATAGCGAAGGATTATTGCTATTGACAGGCTGTATGAGCCTAGGATTAAAAAGTCGTGCCGAAGCTATTCTATTTCCAACGAAGGCTTTTCACATCCTAGCGCATCAGATCATCTGCATGTGTTTACAAAACAATGGCGTCACTGTAGATCAAATCTGGCCAATACTCTCGAAAGCCTATTGTTTCTCTGGTATCTCTAAGTCCCAACTAGACCAGCTCATCTCCTTCATGGTGGAGGAAAACTATCTCCGCATCATAGATGGCAGCGTGATACTAGCAGGCCTAAAAAGCGAAGATGAATTCCTGCGGGCAAATTGGAAACGTCTCTTCGCCATTTTCGATACCGGTCCTATTTATAATGTTGTCGATGGCAAGAAGATCGTAGGTTCTCTGGATTCTGCCTTTGCCCGCTCACAACAGCTCCCCTTCATCTTCGTCCTTGGTGGCCAAGAATGGAACGCTATCAAGATTGATCACGAGATGCAACAAATCCTCGTAGAAAAAAATCACACCGGTGTTGCGCCTAAATGGAATAGCCTAGGTAATATTGATGTACCATTCGAACTAGCCCAGGAAATAGGGAAATTACTCTCCAGCAAAGAACCTCTCCCATTTTTAGATCCACCTGCTCTAATAGCATTCGAGAGAGAACGTGAGCAATATTGCTATATGAAATGGAGCCCAGGTAAATGGATCATGGAATCTACATCTGAAGATTCCCAAGTTATTCACATCTGGAACTTTGCAGGAGATAAGATAAACCGGGCCTTGAAATGCGTTATCCTGTCTGCATTCGGGGAGAAACCAAGTTATGATTATAGAGGCGTCTCTATTAACCTTAATAAGAACCAAAGCGCTTCAGCCATAAAAGAAAGCATTTATGAATTGTTAGGCCGAATCCGAATAATGACGGATGATGAAATCATTAGTTATATGGAAAAGGTGGTAGATCCAAAATGGTTTTCTAAATTCTCAGAGTGCTTACCGGATAGGTTGGCACGATTGACTATTATCGAGAAAGATTTGGATTTAACGGGGTTGATAAGAGAAGTGAATGTAGTGGCTGTTGATTATTAATATCAGGCTAATTAATCATTAGCCCTCATTAAAAGTGGTGCATCGACTATATGTAATTCCATGGGTTAAGATTAAAATCAGATGCTGCTACGTAGCATGCTGTTTTTCCAGACCAACACTATTCAAAATGAAATTAAAATTATTAATCCTGTTACTTTTGTTCACGACTACTGTCAATGGACAAAAAACATTGCATTTATACGGTGGCCAAAGTCATGACGTTTATCTAGGTTGTTTGAATTGCAACGATATAGAACAAAACTCAATTTGGAATGACATCGGATCATATGGCTCAAATATCAGTAGTACCTCCATCTGGAACATCATTGGGACTTATGGAAGTGATATAAGCAGTTATTCTCCCTTTAATTCATTGGCAAGTTATCCACCCGTAATTGTTGATAAAGACGGGAATTTTTATGGCTACTTAACAGCAAATGAATTAAATAGTAAAAGAGCTGATTTTAAACTTGCATTAATAATTTGTAAGTATTATAAAGATATTCAGAAGGATGTTTCGGGTTGGTATAAAAAAATATTTAGTTGAAAATATGGTAAATCCAATGGAGTAATCAGGGTATAAAATATCCATATATTTCATACCCTAAAATAATATGACGGTATTAGATATAGATGTATCAATAGACTTCTTAACAATTAAATTCACATGAATAAAGAAGAATATTATAATACAAGTGAAAAAAGAAATTTACCACTAAGATGCCCCCGTCTTTCAAATTGCTCAAGGTATAGATATACAGCTTATTTTATTGGAAAAACTTGCTACAAAGTAAAATCTGACAATACTGAAGACAATATGAAAAGCATGGGAATTCTTGATGATAATGAAAGGATTTCCGAAATGTTAGAAGCAGGGAACCGACTACTATTGCTGGTGGAGAAAATAATTTTTACATTAACAATGCATGCCCCGAATTCTTCCTTTATCCACACGAACACAAGCTTATAGGAATGGAAGATGTAGCTACGCATCAATATTTTTATGATAAATATTTAGTAATTCAAAATTTAAACCTGGAGAGTCAAGGCATTATTCAGAATGTGCGGAATATTCCTTATTCACATCAAAAAAGTCAATTTTAAAAATAGGAAAAATGATAAACAATAAAATAAACACTTCAGGTGACGGAAATATTGTAATTACCGGTGATCAAAACACTGTTACCACCAATATCACAATAAATAAGGGTGACAAGAACGCACTCGCACGACACCTTGCAGAAAATCAGGTAGAAATTACTGATATCCAAGAATTAAATTCCATTATTGACCAGGATAATCCAGTACCAGAAGAAAAAAAATCGGTCAAAAAGTAGACGATTGGATGAAAAAGATGTTAGGTAAAGCGGTTGATGGAAGCTGGGCTATCGGTATAGCTATTGCTGGAAAAGTGTTAGCAGATGCTATAATAAAATATTACGGATGGTAAGTACCTTCAGATATGGAAATTATTTAAACACACACATTATAAATGTACGAACATTCACTACCTGTTTGGTACTATATTGCTAAAATGACCGACAATTATAAAATCCACTGAGTAGAATTAAGGACTTAAAACACCATATAGAATTTGATATATTCCAAGTACCGATAAGAATTTTTGCCACTAATAATTTAATTGGTGAGATGATTAGTTATATTATAGATCAATTACCTACAAATGAAGTAATAGAAGGCGCTTTGCGGCAGCAATTGAAAATATATCCAGACATAGCTATTCGGGAGTTTGTCACAAATGCAATTATTCACCAGGATCTATTTATTACGGGTGCAGGTGTAATGGTTGAAGTATTTTAAATGGTGTTTTTAATATCTCCTGCTCAAATTTATACCATTATGGAATAATCCCTGTATAACATCTATATCGAAAAGAATATGCGAACAGGAATTATACTTTTATTTATACTGCTGTTCTCCTCTTGCTTCCGCAAGCCTATACCAGTCAGTTTCTTTCATACAGGAGAATTTACACTTGAAGATACTTCCCATAGTGCCAATGAGTATTTACAATCTTTTGAGGATGACGGATTTCCAATCTATTACCTTGGGCCTTCGAAGGATACTATCAATATTGGAACGCGTTACTGGCGCCGCGGAGAATGCAGGTTCGAAGAGTACCCAGCATATTGCATTTTCAGATATTCAACATCTAATGTATCCGTACAAGTTGCTACTTCATTTCCTGCATGCGAATCCTTGGAGTATCTTAATAAAGAAAGATTCATTGACCATTATTGTGACTCAAATCATTACTATCATGCTTCAACGATCATTATACGTAATCTGTGCGATACAGCAGTGTCATTGGGGATTACCTTCAGTGTGAGCCAAATGCACAGAGAGATGCTGAATAGCCGTGGACAATGGGTAAAGGTGAATAAGAAATTGTGTGAAGAGTGGCTCTGTGGTACAGGGCAGCCTAATATCTATTTAATGCCGGGAGAGTTGATTATCTCTAAAGTTGGCCATTTTAATGGCAAACATACTATACCTTGTCGGTTGGCCTTGGGGCGTAGCAATGCTTTTGCTCAGGTATACTCTAATACTTTTACGGAGTATATAAATGATAGTTTATTACAAATCGTTGAAGGGACTTGAATGTAGTCAAACAAAAAGCCTTCAGTTTTTTACATCTGAAGGCTTTTTATCCTGCGGAGCCAGATGGACAGTTATCGAACTTATTGATTGAAGATTTGATCAAAATCGACATTTTTTACACAAATGATGTTGAGTTCAAAAAGTGAAAGAAAAACATACAGATAATTAGAAAATGAAAATGTCATAGACCCGTGTGTGTTCTGTGCAAATCTATTACTTACCAGAAAAGGAGATGCCATTATTAGAACATTACTTAAAAGTTCGTCTAAATTCCAATGGAGAAAGTTTAGTCTTTGCTTTAAATAATGTACTAAACGATTGCGGATGCTCAAACCCCAATTCATATGCAATCTCGCTTATTGATAAACTGGTTGTCGATAATTTCTCTTTCGCCAGCTCTATCAATTTTTGATGAATGTGCTGTTGTCCATTTTGTCCTGTCAGCGAACGCAACATATCACTTAAATAACCTGGTGATAAATTAAGCGCTGCAGATAGATATTGGACAGTAGGTATTCCCTGGCTTATTGATTTCCTGTTAATGAAATATTCGTCCAACAATTCTTCCATTCGTTGTAACAGGTCGTTGTTGACCGCTTTGCGGGTAATGAATTGGCGTTTGTAAAACCGGTTTGCGTAATTCAGCAGTAATTCAATTTGTGAAATAATAACGTCCTGGCTATACTCGTCTATTCGGCTATTCAACTCAATATCAATGATATTTGCAACAGCGATGATGGTTTCTTCTTCCTGCGCTGAAAGATGCAGCATTTCAGTGGTAGCATAGGAAAAGAACCCATATTGTTTGATTTTCTTCGCTATGGGATAATTTAAAAAGAAGTCGGGATGAATGAACAAAGTAAAGCCGGTATAGTCTACGTTCTTTTCACTTGTTCCGGTTAATTGATTCGGAGAAACAAAAAACAATCCACCTTCATCAAAATCATAATAGTGCTGACCATACTTAAATTTTTCCTGAAGATTTAGTTTGTACGATATTTTGTAAAATGATAAAATGAATTGTTGAGGGAAATTATCGTCAGGCGTTATTTTTCCATCGGAGTTATTGATTAGGCTAATTAACGGGTGCAAAGGCTTGGTAAGCCCAGCACCCGGTGAAAGTCGGATAACGATTCAAATTTATATGGAACGTCTTCTTTTTTCATCTTAAGATACTAAGGTAGCCATAATGCTTGTTAATATTTCCTTTAATACCAACAAGGAAAATTTCCGGATAAGCATGTACCTGATAAAGCAGGTTAATTCTTCCGTTATTGTGGAAATTAATTTACTGACCCCATCGCATAAACCCTGTTTTTGTTATGATAACTCCGTTGGTGTCACTCCATATACTTTTTTAAACGCAAAAGAAAAGTGAGATAGATTTTCAAACCCTACTTCAAGATATACATCTGAGGGGCGTTGCTTTTTCTGTAAGATTAGATAGTGGGCTTGCTCCAAACGCTTTTGTTGCAACCACTTTTCGGGAGTTGTGTCAAATATCTTTGTAAAATCTCTTTTAAACGTAGAAAGGCTACGTCCGGTTAGTTTAGCAAACGATAGTAAGGGAATGTTATACTTATAATTGTGATTCATATACGTCTCCAGATCTATCTTATGTGGTTCCTGAAAATCAAATAAAAAGTTCTCAAAGATATCACCTGTTTGAAGCAACAGCTCAATTGCTTCCAGTGTTTTAAGTTCCGCAATTTTTGCAGTAAGTTTTTTCGGGTTATTAATATACGGCAACAATGAATCAAAAAAACCTTTTAAAAACACATCTCCTGTCAGGTCGATCAAAGCTTTATCTTTATACGTGCTTTGTTTTGGGATATTATTTTCTACTGCGTATTGGTGCAAAGTTTTTTGGTCAAGAAACATAGAAATTAACGAAGGGGGGGCGCCATTTTGATCTGCTTTTTTCAGCTTTTTGAATAATTGATTTCTTCGCATTAGGCATATCGTACCTTTTTTCATTACAAATGTCCCTTCGTTTGAAAAATAATACGATTCTCCTGATAACATTATCCCTAAAGCGTGCTCGGGAAAGTAATGTTCGCTACTTTGTGCTTTTTGATAACCACATGCATACAGGATATTATGTTGAAGAAAAAGATTGTTGTCCATCGTTTTTTATTTTATCTGGCTCATTATTAATCTATCCATCAGCTTATCGGATAAAATCTTTCTTAAAATCAATAAGACCCTGGCGTTCATTTCCGTACCTGCATACCGGGTTTTGGGATTTTTTGCCTCTATGCCCTTTTTAACAAGTTTTGCAATCACTATTGGTTCTGCTATACCGTTTGATAATTGGGTAAATACTTTATGCGTTTTAGCTGCAAGATCTTTATACGCTGTATGTCCGGATGTTTTCATGAGATTATCCGTTGCAATAGTTCCCCATTCAGATTTAGTAGCTCCTGGTTCAACAACTATTACATCTATACCAAATTCCCTGACTTCGGTTCGCATACTATCGCTTAAAGCTTCCAATGCGAACTTGCTTGCATGGTACCAACCACCTAATGGAAAGGCAATTTTACCTCCAACAGATGAAATATTTATAATTTTACCATATTTATTTTCACGCATTTTCGGTAATACCAGTTGTGCCAAACGCATTGCACCAAACACATTTACTTCCAGCTGATAGCGTGCATCGTCAATTGCTACATCTTCTATTGCTCCTTCCAAACCAAAGCCTGCATTGTTTACTAAAATATCAATGCTTCCCGCTTCTTTCAGAATCCGGATGATGCCATCCTGAATACTTTCCTCCTGGGTAACGTCTAATGCAATAGGTTTAATGCCATAGGCTACAAGATCCTGCATTTTTTCCATCCTGCGTGCAGCACCATAAACATTGTAGCCGTTTTGTGCCAGTAAGATAGCCGTTGCTTTTCCAATTCCAGCCGAAGCTCCTGTAATTAAAACTGTTTTTTTCATTTCTGGAAATTTTATGGAGCAAAGATAATTGGGAACCTGCTGTGCGTGGTTTGTTGAAAAGTCCAGGTTTCTATGCTGAAAAGGTCAACCTGGTTATTACCATGCAGCTTCCTTAAGCTACCAAAGTAACCGGCAATAGTCCTGGCAGTCGAAATACTAAAGAAAGCGTTTCGCTTTTCAGTAAAGTGAGGGGGCCAATACTACAATTAAGCACTTTTGCTCGATTATACCCACTTTTACTTAGTTGCGGAGAGCAGGGGACAACTTTCGACCCGTTTTGCATTTGATCTGAACAAGATTACCGACTTTATCGACAGATTTTACAGAAACAGACCGAAATAGGAATTCGGGAGAAGTAAGTAATCATACAATTTTTGTGCGGTTCCGAAGCCTCAGCAATAATTAAACTGGAAGTTCAGGTTTAAGACTGATGCTGCCTGTTGTTTTTCGCGATTCCATATCCGAACAAGCTGTAGCCACCTGTGAAAAATGAGAAAATATCCGACGATTGAAAACACCACCTTAAAGCGATAAATGATACGTTGAAAATTTTGAATGGTCGTCCTTCAAAAAATGGAAATATTGAGCGTAACAACTTGGTTCCAATTAAGTTAAACTTTTAACTTCCTACTCTCTAGGATTAGATTTTACATTTGCGGCAAAACCTCTGGCAGCGTAAAGATCGCAACAATGGACAGTGACCAGCCTTCTTTTGCCGAAGGTAATAAAGCTTTGAATCAGCAATAAGGCGATTATGCTGACACAGGCTTTTCCATCATTCGGGCCATCATTTTATTAAAGCTGCTTAGCGGCAACAATTTTCTCAGAAAAAATATAAATTTAGCTTGTGGGGTTCCTGCATACCTTAATTTCTTCTTATTGTCAGTTGCTGCTTTATATACAATTTTGGCCACCACTTCAGGACCTGGTGCATTCCGATAGCCAATTAAGGTATTTTTTTGTACCACTTGTGAATATTGCTCGTAGTTGCTATCCGTAATGAAGTCTATATTGTGCGTGAAATCGCTTTTAACCGCAGCGGGTTCAATGTTCTTGATCGTGATATTGAATTGCTTTACCTCGAATTGCAAGGCTTCCATAAAACCTTCCAAAGCCCACTTGGTACTGTTATATATGCTATAAAGCGGAAATGTAATAATTCCTCCGGAAGATGTGGTGTTAAGAATAATGCCCGATCTTTCTTTTCTAAAATACGGTAATATCGATCGGGTTACGTTCATGACACCGAATAGGTTAGTTTCAAACTGCTTGCGGACCTGTTCCTCTTTGGTTGCTTCAAAAGCTCCAGCAAGCGCATAGCCAGCATTATTGAAAAGGACATCGATAATGCCCAGATCATTTATAATGTCGCCGATCGCTTTTTGAATACTCTCATTGTCGGTAACATCGAGTTGAAATTTTTTTATGGCTGGATGATGGCTAAATGTATTTTCAGGTTTTACTGTTCGCATCGTTGCTGCCACCTGCCAACCTTTTTCTGCGAAATAAATAGCAGTCGCTTTTCCTATTCCTGTAGAGGCGCCGGTGATCATTATGACCTTTTTCCTTGTTTGCATAGCGTTAATTTGTATTGGCAAATTTCTGCCAGATACATTGATTAGGAAAGGACATATGTCCTAAAAAACATTGTTGGTACTTAAAGTTTGAATTTTTTGCGCAACCTGCTTAGGTGCCTTGGAGTAATCCCTAACATTGAAGCGGTATACATAACAGGTACCAACTGAATAAACCATGGCTGATTTTTCACCATCCACATGAACCTCTCTTCGGCTGACTTTTCAATAAGGCTATATACCCTGTCTTCTATAGTTAAATAGCTATATTCCAAACATCGGATCCAAAAGCCTTTAAAACTTTCATTTGTTTTCAATAAGAGGTCTGTCGAATCTTTGTTTATGACAAACAGTTCGCAGTCTGCAACTGCTTGAAGGTTTTCAATAGAGAAGGCTTGTCGGAGGAAACTTCGAAGTGAACTGGTGAACTCTCCGGGCATCGATACCCAGCGAGTGACATCGTTGGCATTTGTAGTGTAGAAGTGTCTGATCATGCCAGAATTAATAAAAGCGATCTTATTGCACAACTGCCCTTCCTTCAGAAAGAAATCATTTCGTTTCAATTTTACAATCCTGCAATGGCTCCATATTTCCTGAAAGTCTGTTTCACTAACCGGATAAAATTGATGTATTCCTTTTCTGAATTGTTCCTCTTTAATTTCTTCCACGAAAACGAATAATATAAATAATAAAGACAGTAAGCAATTTAAAGAAAAGTATCGATTTCTTAGTCCGGTTTTTAGTTTACAGTGAATTTATAGTCCTGATTATAACTTTTAAAACTTATGCTTGAGCCAATGCACTCCCAATAAAGCTGAACAATACTATGCAGTAATACCTAATAAAAACGAAACAAACGAAAATGAGGCTACGTTTTAGCACTATTAGCATGCTCAATTTAACAAAGCATATTCTTAGTTTCAAGCCAGGGGGATTCGAACGTAATGTAGTTTGATAATCAATAAAGTATAGAACTAATGAAAATTAAAAAAGCTTCAAGTCATTGAACTTGAAGCTTTTTTATATCCTGCGGGCTACCCGGGACAACTTAGATACTCCCCATTTATTAGACAGCAATAGGTGGGTTATTAATTAAAGAATCAAATCTATTACTACTATTATAAACTTTCTCTTTTTTTGTTACTTTTTTTCTCTTTGTGAATTGCTGTGAATATGTGGATAACTTATCAGCAGCGCCATAAACATCAGCAGGAGTAACATATCCAAGGCTTTGATGTTTTCGTTCCCAATTATAGAATTCCACATACCTGTGAATTCCTTTGTATAATTCCAGCGTGCTGTCGTAAGCATTGAGATAGATGTTCTCGTATTTGATGCTACGCCAAAACCTTTCAATACAAATATTATCTGTAGCTCTTCCAACACCGTCCATGCTGAATTTGATCTCAGCATTTAATACCGCTGAGGTGAATTCCTCACTGGTAAACTGGCTTCCCTGATCTGTGTTTAGGATCTCAGGAGTGCCATAGATGGAAACGGCCTTTTGAAGGGCTTCCAGGCAGAAATCAACAGTCATGGTATTACTTAGCGTCCAGGATAGCAAATACCGGCTATGCCAGTCTATAATCGCACACAGATACATAAAACCTTTCGCCATCGGAATGTAAGTGATATCCATGCTCCAAACCTGGTTGTTCCTGTCAATATTAAGCCCCTTTAGCAGGTATGGATACTTTTGGTGGTATTTATATGCCTCGCTCGTATTGGGAACCGGATATATGGCCGAAATATCCATTTTTCGCATCAGGCGCCTAATCCGCTTCACATTGACAACCAGATCATCTGTACTCAAATGTTTGGCCATCCGAACAGCCCCGAAATAAGGATGTTCAAGGTGGAGACGATCAATCTGAGCCATCAGCTCCAGATTTTGTTTGCTCTCTCCTTTAGGCTCATGATAATGACTGCTACGGGATACTTCAAGCAATTGACATTGACGTACAATGCTAAGCTCCGTATCATCCTTGCTTACTATAGCCATCCTTCCAGTTCTTCCCATAGACCTGTTCAGATTTTTTTTTCAACCAGTCATTCTCTACCTTGAGTTGACCGATTTGCTTATATAGTTCATCCTTTTCTTCCTGGTGATCTGTTGCTTCAGAATCAGCTTTCTTACCCTGATCAAATACCTGTTCAGAGCCTGATAACAGCTGTTTCTTCCACTCCGTTATCTGAGTGGGATGTAAATCATACTTCTCAGCCAGCTCTGCAAGTGTGAGTTGTTCTTTTAAGGCTTCTACTGCTACCTTCGCTTTAAATGCTGCATTGAACTTTCTTCTTCCCTTGTTCATATCGTAAATTTAAGATGTTTTTCCACTTAAACTTACTGTCCGATTTTTGGGGAGTATTATAAACTTTCGAACCGGTTTTCGGAGGATTTATCTAAAATTTGCCAATTGGTTGGTGAAATTTATCACTGATTTGCTATTGTTAATTATAGAAATTCAGTAAATATTTTTATTCCCCTATATATAAATGATGTCTATATTCCCAATTCTAACCCTTCTATTTCAATCAGCTATGTTCTGAGGCGACTATTAAACAGCCTATTCTTAAGTACTGATTATTCAACGACCTTATTATTATGGAGCCACTTATGCAATTATAATGTAGATCAAAACTGCTGAAGAATATAAATGTTCTTATGAAGTAGAAATGAATCTGATTTGTCATGAAAATGAAAAATTTAAATATAAATATATTAATTTTTAACAATCAATATTTTATATTGAAATTTTGATTTAAAATTAAACTTGCAAATTAACTTATAAGTGAATAACTTTGTACTAGAAACCTGGGACGATGAATCAGATAAATGTACATTTTATACGGTACGCAAGGAAGACGCTAGGAATTCTGAAACGGATAAATTCTTTAAGAAATATTCCGCCATTCCCGAGCTTAAAAAGCCTACACAAATACTATTAAGTTTTATTTTGGATAGTATAGGGGATGATTACGGAGCAATTGACTTGTTGTTCAATCGATTTGAAAATGAAGTAATTGGCTTACCCAACCAAGGGAAAGCAAAACTAGGCGAGATTACATTTTTTTATCCCAATTTTCCCTTAAGATTATACTCTTTAAGAGTAAATAATCGCTCCGATCTAGTAGTATTATTTAATGGGGGAGTGAAATCAGCATTAACAAACCAAGCAAGCAGAGATCTGAATTTGAAATGGCGGGAAGCTTGCCAATTTGCAAGAAGGATAGAAGAAGCGTTACTACACAAGGAAATCTGCATTGATCAAAAGAAGAGGGAAATAAGAGCTAATGATGGAGGAGAGGAAATCATTTTATAAAAACTATTGGTATGCGAAGTAAAGTAGCAAAACAAATTCAGGAAGAAACACCCGCGGAGGTAAGAATATTTGTAAGACAATATACAGATATTGTTATAAGGATTGAACAGATTTTGCAGGCAAGAGGATATACACAGAAAGACCTCGCGGGAAGAATGGGGAAGAAATCCTCTGAGATTAATAAATGGTTAAAAGGGAATCATAATTTCACTTTAATGACATTAGCAAAATTAGAAGCTGAACTCGGTGAACCAATTATCCATATTTCAAGCCAACGTTTACGTAAAAAGACAAGAAAGCAAATTGCCTGAAATACCTTGAGTTGATAATTTTGAACATTTCAGGAATTGCTAATAAAATCCCATTTCATAGATTTTGAAGCATTGAGAAATTTGGTTTTTCTTTCTTAAGTTCTTCGTTAAAAGTATCAATTAGCTTCCCTGCTTCCTGCTAAACGCAGAAGTCAAAAAACCCTAACTATATTATTTCATTAAGTTGGATTGTCATAGCCGCTCTTTTGAAGAAGATTAAGACTAATTCGTGTTTTTTCAAGTACATGTTTTAAGGATATATTAAAAACTAAAGAATTTCTTTGATTATTGCATTTCGAATTACATCACATGAAAAAACCCAGCTCTTTTTCCAAATCAAAAAACTATACCTTCTCAGTTTTTGGAGTGGTCGATTATAGCGAATTTTATGGCAAGTCCGCTCCCAGAGATTCGATCGATCAGCTTTCCGAATATCCTACCGATGTATTGATAATCATACTCTCAAGAATAAATGCTATCATTTTTGAATGCCAGGGCAGTCCCAATCAAATTGATACCGAAATATTTCGACTTGTATTTAATAAAATACACAAATCGGCTTATGAACGTTTAACTCAAATATTCTCAACTCATCAAGGAAAGTACACAGTGGTCTTTACTTCCCAGGCTATCGTGAACCTGATGGCAAAACTAATTGCCCGCTACAGGCCTATAAAAGATATGGACAATATCAATGAAGAAAATGAAGACCTTTTGCAAATGGCACTGTTCGACGCAATCCTTGCCATTAATGATGAGTATTACAAACGCGCCGATAATAAAAATGTGTTGTCATTAGAATTTCTTTGGAAGCTCGAATTATTTCAGCAGGAGTTCGCCAGGAAAAAAAATAATATGTATGGAGTTAATGCATTGAAAGCATTTTTATTCTTTCGTTTTATGGAAGAGCGATACGGCCCGCAGCCTTTAAAGGAATTTTCCGACGCATTTAATGTAGCATCTCCCTATAATTTCTATTTCACATTCCTGGAAACAATAGTCAATTCTTATAATGGCTTTGAATATGACAAGAAGCCCCGGTTCTGCATAACTGATAGAACATTACAACGCGTGTTCAAATCTTTTATCTATGATCCAAATTCTGCATCCAACAATGTTTTTTCCGGCGAATTCTTCGCACTCATCAACCAACCATTTTACCGTTTTTCGGAAGGCATAGCTGTCCTCGATTTTGATTTCGTCTCGCATCTAACAGATGTAAGTCTCATCTATTATTTTTATAAAGTTACCTCGCTAAATAAAAATCATGGAATAAAAGATTATAACGTATATCTGGGCATAATCGGAAAGTATTTTTTTGAAGAATACATCACGCTGCAGTTAATCAGGAAAATATTTACGCACCAGTACGACAGTATTAAAACAGACAAAGATGACCCTCAATATCCCGACATTCTAATCATACAGAATAATAAAGATGTATTTGTCATTGAAGTCAAATCAACAAGAGTACATGGAACAGTAGTAGATAGAGCTGACACGCAAGGATTCCAGCAATTCCTTCAGGATCAGTTTGCCAATGAGAAGAAATCCATTGGAGGAAAGAACAAGGGGATTTATCAGCTAAAAAGTCAAATCCGGTATCTCCAGTCACTCGGAAGCAAATTCAGGATTTATCCAATAATTGTTTACACAGAACCGTCTCTGGATATTTCTGGGGTGAATACCCTTCTTGATGAACAATTCGAGGCCATTATTTCAGAAGTTCAAAATTCGTTCATAAAAATAAATCCACTTACACTGATTAATCTCAATTTCTTTATTAAATATTATCCGCAATTGAAGGCTGAACGCTATTTCCTGCGCGACAGAATTACAGAATATCATCATCGCAAAAAGAAAGAATTAAAAGAAGCCTTCAGACAAAATAACTCCTGGACCTATTTGTATGCCCAGTTTTCTTTTATGCGTTTCATGGAACAGGCTTATCCAACCGGTAACCCGATGAAGTATTTTGAGATGGCTGCTGTTGATTTTGGGTTTAGTGAGTAATGAAAAAGGGAAATTTTGAAAATCGGACGTTACATAATTGAGACTAACTTCAATTGGGCATCAATGAAAAAGTTTATGGAAGAATGATATAACAAATTTAGATTTCGAACATCCAAAGAGTTCAGAACAAACAGCTTATGAATTTATCAATATTTATTAAAAAGCAAGACCCGCTCTATGAGCGGGTCTTACTTTTTTCGCGGGCTACGAGGGACAATCTTCGAACCTATTCCAGAATGATTTGTCTATCATCAGGGAGTTTATTGAAATGAAACAAATGAAATTCTTAAAATAGTAAAATTTTTATCTACCAAGGTTTGTGCATTATTAAATTGAAACAGCGTTAATCCCGCAATTATATCTTAAATCGTCCTTTGGATTTAGTGGATCAATTCAAAATTGATACTCTTATTTGCAAAGTAATAATTCGCTTACATTATTTCATAAGTAATTGATAGTCAATTTAATTATTGAAAATTTAATTTTTATATTTCGCCACAACTTAGACAAAATACTCGTATGCCTCCGGGCAGTTTAAATTTGGAAACGCGTAAGTTCTCTAACTTTCATGATCAATAATAGATCATAATGAGAACTAAAAAATCACAAGTCAATAAGGAGGAATACATGTTTTCCCTCATTGCAGAGCAAGCCACCAGTGGTCAATCTATTAAATCCTTTTGTGCCAGACATGGAATTCCTTCTGGCAAATGGTTTTACTGGCAGAAAAGGTACCAGCAAAGAAATTTAGAAGCTCATAGTGAAAATGGGAGTTTTACTTTGCTTCAAATATCACCGGATGTTGTCTCCTCTATTGACTCTGCCATCTTTGCTGAATACAAAGGCATGAAAATCTATCGTCCGGTACCGGCTTCTTTTCTAAAGGAATTAATTGGGTAGTTATGTTGCAGATTCATCCAGGGACAAGATATCTGCTGTATTCCAAATGGGCAGACGTAAGAAAAAGCTTTGATGGATTGAGTGGCCTTATCACCAACGAACTCAAAATACCGATTGAGTCCGGTGATGTTTTTATATTTCTCAATCGCCGGCAAACTCACATCAAGCTATTGGGAAGGGGATGGTTTTGGTATGTATTACAAGCGATTGGAAGAGGGTACATTCGAATTACCTTCCGGATTTATGGAAGGGACGCATAGCGAGATATCCAGTAAGCAGCTTTCTCTGATATTGCAGGGGGTCTCTCTGAAAAAAGCATTCTATCGAAAGCGGTATACAGCTACTGAGGGTTAAATAGATTTTCTGACAGTAATTGTTGGCTAACATCATTAGGGTGTTAGCTTTTTTGTTTTAAGGAACGGACCGTTCTTTATAAAATCAATAATCCATTATGGTTTATCCACTCCCATAGTGTATAAAAAATGATGCGATGGACTTGCACCAAAGCATATCAATGTTATCTTTGGGTAATGTCGGAATCTGCTGCAAATATTAATTACAAAGAGCTGTATGAAGCATCAATAATGATGGTTCAGCAGTTAAATAAAAGCCTTGAGCAGCAGCAGAAAAGCAATCAAAGTTTGCAGGACCAGGTTACCCAGCTTCAGTATCAGCTACAACAATTAACGAAATTATTGAAGGGATTTAAATCCGAACGTTTTTTACCTTCAGCTATATCCAATTTACAGCCAGAATTAGGGTTTAGTGCGGATGTAGCACCTCCTGCGACAAATCTTTCTGATGTAAAAAAGGTAAGCTATACCAAAACTAAGAAATCCAGTGCTGATATAGAAATATCAGATAATGGAACCAGACTTCCTGATCACCTGAGGCGGGAAACAACAATACTGGAGCCCACAGAAGATATTAGTGATTGTGAGAAGGTTGGAGAAGAGGTAAGAGAAACCTTAAGCTGGAAGCCTGGAGAGATCTTTATAAACCGTACTGTAGTAAATGTTTATCGCAGGAAAACAGCTTCAAAGAGGGGAAAGGAGGTTATTATCAAAGCGTCTTTGCCGGTTCGGGCAATAAAAAAATGCCTGGCAGATCCTGCATTACTTGCTCAGATAACGGTTGATAAGCTGGTTGATCATAAGCCGTTAAATCGGCAGATTGAAGCTTTTAAACGCAATGGTGTTGAAATACCTTACTCCACAATGGCTGATTGGGTAGGGCTGGTCGCAAAGGCATTAATACCACTTGGCACTATCCATCTGAAGGAGATGTACAAATATGACTACTGGCATGCAGACGAGACCGGCATAGCAGTGTTGGATAGAGCTAAGCAAAAAGAAACTCATAAAGGCTACTTTTGGACCTTTCTGACAGGTGATGGAAAAATGATTTATTATGATTACCAACCTGGCCGTGGAGGTGAAAGGCCACTCAATATTTTAAAGGATTTTAAGGGTCATCTACAGGCCGATGGTTACGCCGTGTACGACGAGTTGCCATTAGAGAATATTACAGTCTTCTACTGTATGGCTCATGCGCGCCGTAAGATTTATGATGCGCAGAGTAATAATGAAAAACTGGCATCATATGCTTTAAAGGAGATCGCGAAACTGTATGCGATTGAAGAGGCGTGCAAGGAAGAACAGTTGAATGAAGAACAAATAAAGGATCGCCGTAATAAAGAAAGTCTACCTATACTGAAAGCATTAGGTGACTGGATGAAAAAAGAGTATCAGCAACTCAGACCGAAATCCCTTATTGCACAAGCGTTTGCTTATAGTATAAAGAGATGGGAGAAACTAAGTCTTTATGCTCATACAGGTAATCTTATGCCCGATAATAATGCGATCGAGAGGTGCATGAGAAATGTGGCAGTGGGTTATGCATAGCTGAGTATTATGTAAAGTACAGTGAAAAAAACTGCATCAGAAATTTGTTTTGAACCAAAACACTTTACATAATCATATCTGTTGTTATAGTGACCGCAATCCAGCGATCATTAAAGCAATCAGTTATGAGAAAAATTCGGACGACCTTCGATCAGCTCATTTTTGACGCAGGCGAAGTGTTATTAAACAAATTACTAAGGACCAGGAACACCGTCATTTGGTATCGTGTTTACTGGCGACGAATGTATCGTCAGTTACTTGCCCAGGGCATCAGCGAGTTTACTTCCGCTGTTGGTAGACAATATCTAGTCAATCAGTTTGGTGAGTTAGACTATGCCACCCTTTCCAAGCGCGACAAAGACTTGATGAAGATCATCAATGTGCTCTGTGAGTTCTACGATACCGGAACCCTCGTGAGTTATAAAGAACGGATCGTTCTGGACGGTCCAATCGGCCAACTGGTAAATCAGTTCGTCGCTCACCTGGTATCACTTCGGTTGAAGCCATCAACGATAAATGAGCGCAAGCACTACCTAAGCCGGTTTTGTATTTCTCTTAACGAGAAGGGTTTGATATCCATGGATCAATTAGACAAGTTCGTTATTCTTGATTATCTTAAAACCTTGGATGTACGCCGGCCGACCGTTGCTCATATGACCTTAAGAGCGATAAAGACCTTTTTAAGGTATCTTTTTGAACAAGGAATACTAAAAACGGATACTTCACTTTCTGTACCCAAGGACAATTATAAGAAGCAAGCAAAACTACCCTCTGTCTTCAAAACGGATGAGATCCAGCAAATGATCGGTTCAATTGACAGGTCTAATGCCTGTGGCAAACGCAATTATGCGATTGTCCTGCTTGCTGCCAGGCTTGGCCTCAGAGCTTCCGACATCGCTGGGATGAGATTTGAGAACCTGCATTGGGAGCAAAGTACGATCCTGTTCAACCAGTACAAGACAGGTCGGGAACTACAGCTTCCATTGCTTGCAGAAGTTGGCGAAGCGATCATTGATTACCTTAAGTATGGTCGACCTGTATCTGAAGAACCTTATGTATTCTTGCTGGCCCGATCTCCGTTCGGACGAATACACAGTTCCAGTGTAACAAATCTTGTTAATACTGCATTTGTCGCATCAGGTGTTAACATCATGCATCGCCATTATGGTCCTCATGCGCTTCGTCACAGTCTTGCCGGCCTACTGCTGGAGCAAAGTACAGTATTGCCCGTGATCACCGAAGTATTAGGGCATGAGAGCTCCTGTTCAACAAAGTATTACTTGCGGGTAGACTTGAACTCAATGAAACAATGCATGCTTGATGTGCCAGCTGTCCCCAACGACTTTTACAGTCAGAAAGGAGGATACTTTTATGCGTAAGCATTTCATGGGCATTTATGCACCATATATTGAACAATACCTGGCTTATAAAAGGCAGTTAGGTTTCAAACAGGTAACAGAAGAAACTATACTTGCCATCTTTGATCGTTTTACGATTGAGCGAGGGGAAGATCGGTTAGGTATTACTCCTGATCTTTCAAAAGCGTGGATGCAAGCCGCCAATAACCTGTCGTCATCGTACAAATTCCATAGAGCTATACTCCTCAATCAGTTGGCAACTTTCCTTAATGAAAAGGGTATTCCTTCATACGTGATGCGTTTACCATTATGCAAAATGGAGTTTACGCCATATATCTATTCACAGGATGAGCTTCGACGACTTTTTGATGCGGCAGATAACTTCCGGGTAAAAAAGGGTCTTCGACAAGTCATGTTTACTATGCCTGCACTTCTAAGATTACTTTATGCGACAGGGCTAAGAGGTGGAGAAGCTTTAGAACTAACCATAAGCAATGTGAACCTGGATGATCAATTCATTATTGTATGTGATAGTAAGAATGGTCAGGAGCGTGCTATCCCTTTCTCAGATTCTCTGGCAGTTGTACTGAGACAATATGTCTCCTATAGAAACCAACTACCTGCGAGCCTGGTGAAAGATGATCACTTTTTCATTGCACCTGATGGAAGGAGGATCAAACACGATTGCTTCAGTCACTGGTTCGGTCGTTTGTTGACCATTGCAGGTATCCCGAGAGGACGAGGTGTGACACCGCATGCATTGCGTCATTCATTCAGCGTGCACTCTTTGGCAATGATGGCAGAGCGGGGAACAGATATTTATTGTTCGTTACCGGTGTTATCTACCTACCTTGGACATAAAGCGATCGAATCGACAAACCACTACGTCAGGTTGGTTTCTGCGATGTACCCTGGCTTGCTAAAAGACGTGGACAGGATATGTATTAACGTTTTCCCAAATAAGACAGCTTATGAAACCTACTGACTTTTCAAAATATCTGTCCGGTTTTCTGATGGGATATTTGTCGCACGAACGCGGTGCCAGTAAAAACACGATCTGTGCTTACCGGGACACTTTCGTCCTGTTCATCGCCTACATGGAGACGCAAAACATTATGGTATCTCGGCTGACATTGCAAACGATCACTCAGGCAACTGTCGTTGGCTTCCTCGATTGGCTGCAAGTAGAACGCAAGAACGGCAATGCGACACGAAATGCAAGACTAGCTGCTATCCATGCTTTTTTTAGCTACATCCAGTATCAACATCCGGAGCATTTGCATGAATGCCAGAAGATACTGAACATACCGATGAAACGAAAGGTCAGTGTTCCAATGAACTATCTGTCTGTCGATGCAATAAAGGTACTTTTACAACAACCAGATATACGCACCATCAAAGGCAGACGCGACCTGGCTTTGCTTTCCCTGATGTACGATACAGGTGCACGGGTACAGGAGATCATTGATTTGAAGCCATCCAGTCTGAGACTTGATAAACTGAGTACTATCCGAATCTCCGGTAAAGGTAATAAGACCCGAATCGTCCCAATGCTTGACGAGCAGGTAAAGTTGTTAAAACCTTACCTGGCAGAGCACGAACTTGGCCAGGCTTGCAATAATGAGCATCCCTTGTTCTTTAATAACCGAGGTGATAAACTTACCCGTGCTGGAGTGAATTATATTCTGTTCAAATATGTGACAATGGCCAAGATAAACAGCGATGTTCATTTGTCAGGTAAGATCAGTTGTCACGTGCTGCGGCATTCAAAAGCAATTCATTTGTTGCAGGCTGGTGTTAATCTTGTATACATAAGGGATATTCTAGGTCATGTATCTGTTCAAACGACAGAGATCTACGCCCGGGCCGATTCTCGTGCCAAACGAGAAGCTATTCAAAAGGCTTATATATCCGTTGTGCCTGAAAAAGCACCTGTTTGGCTGTCGAATGAGCACCTACTTGACTGGCTTAAGCAATTTTAACCCAGTTTATTATGTAAAGTTATGTGACAGAAAAATCGTTGCTCGGTTGGAAATACAAGCAATAAATTGTTACATACTTTACATAATACTCAGCTATGCATAACCTAAGTTATGTAAAGCTTTACAGTGCGACCTGCAAAGGTCACTTTTGGATTGTTTTTATGGGAAACCATAAGTTAAACCTACCCTTCCACGGGTAGTAACCTACCGGGGCCTGCGTCTTAGGTAACTGAGGGGTAGGAAGCCCCCGGGACAATGTACCGAGCAGTCTTGTGACTGGCTTTTGAAGTCCGTGAGGAACTTGAAAGAACCGATAAACTCAATCGGTGTAGGGCTAGGTTGGGTGGTATGCGTAAAGTAATTGAACGAACACTTGAATCATCGTAATTTACAAGAAGCTTAAGAGTTTGAAAAGCTTCAGCCAAAAGGCAACGACATGGGTTAAACTGCTTGTAAATCAGTTTACGTGGACAACCAACATGTTCGGTGAAAAGTTCGACGCTAACCCATCCGTGTCCAAAAGTGGCAACAGGGGAACCCCATGTACCGCCCTGTGAATAGGGCAGGTTTCCTGTAAAGGGAACTGTTGGGAAGTGGGAGTAAGAATGGGCAAAAAGCGAAGGGGTGGCTGTAATGGTTGCCATAAGGGTTGAAACATAATCCTACGGTGAAAACCGGCTAACGTGCCTAAGGTCTGTTTATCGTAATTAAAACAGAAGAACTTCAAATCAGGAAGGCAAGCAAATGATTGCAACCAATAAAAAGCCGGCAAAACTGGTAAATAAAAAGTCTGCGAATGCGGTCCTCAGGTCTGCGGAAAATTGGGATTCCATCAAATGGAGTTACCACCGCACAATCGTCAAGAAGCTTCAGTTGAGGATTGCGAAGGCTACACAGTTAAAGAAGTTCAGGAAGGTTAAAACCCTCCAATGGCTCCTTACACATTCCTTTTCTGCCAAATTGCTGGCAGTAAGGAATGTTATGCAAAACAAAGGGAGTAAAACACCAGGAGTGGATGGCATCATTATCAAAACACCAGAAGAAAAGCTAACATTAGCAAAGAACATGAAGCGTAGGGGATACCAACCTTCACCGCTCAGACGCATCTATATTCCAAAAGCCGGCAATATGAAAAAGCTCAGGCCGTTAGGAATTCCTACCATTACTGACAGGTGCCAGCAAGCACTATACACGTTGGCTCTGATACCAGTATCCGAAGTCACCGCAGATCTGAACAGTTATGGCTTTCGTCCCCAAAGAAGCTGCGCTGATGCTATAGCCCAATCTTTTATTACATTGGCAAGAAGGGGGTCTCCTACATGGATACTGGAGGGTGACATAAAGGGATGCTTCGACCATATCAGTCACGAATGGATGGACAACAATATTTGCCTAGACAAAGTGATTATGAACAAATGGTTAAAAGCTGGATTTATCGAAACCGGCAAGCTATTTCCTTCACTAGATGGTATTCCCCAGGGTGGGATGGTTTCGCCCGTCATGTGTAACATGACACTGGACGGGATCGCGCAAATGTTAGCAAACAACTTTAAGCAACACAAGGGCATCACCTTCATCAGATATGCAGACGACTTCATCGTAACAGGACATTCTAAAGAAACACTGGAAAAGGAGGTCAAACCGGCTATTACAGCCTTTTTGAAAGAAAGGGGACTGGAACTATCAGAAGAAAAGACCAAAGTCACCCATATAACAGAAGGCTTTGACTTCCTCGGACAAAACGTGCGCAAATACCCCTCTCGGGGAAAGCTCAAACTCCTGATTAAACCCTCGGAGAAGAATATTCATTCCTTTCTCGAAAATATCAGGGAATTATTCCATCTGGCGCGGAGCACCACACAAGCCCAACTCATCCAAAAACTAAATCCCAAAATCAGAGGATGGGCCAACTTCCATCGAGGTGTTGTATCAAAAAAGACCTTTTCCAGAATTGACAATGAAATTTGGCACTTGAGTCTTCGATGGGCCAAACGCCGTCATTCAAATAAGAGCGTAAAGTGGATACTATCGAAATACTATAAACGTATTAAAGGGGTAAACCACAGGTTCAGCGGCAATGATTTACAAAAGAATGGAATACTACAAGAAGTACCTCTCTTTTTGATGTCTTACACATCTATTCGTAGACATGTTAAGATCCTTAAATCAGCACACCCTTTTGACATAAAGTACGATGAATATTTTGAAATGCGAACATCTGAGAAATGGAAGTACAACAGCCAAAGATTAAACATCGAAAAGCACATTGGTAACTTTCAAAAAGGTAAATGCCCCTGCTGTTTGGAAGAATTAAAGGTTAATCAAAACTGGTGTATAAGTCTGAGAAGGAAAGCCTCTAAAGGTGGAGAATACAAATCAGAGAATATGAATGTCATTCACAAAAAGTGTTATGAAAAGTGGCAAACGAAAACATTGCATATGTGAAACCGGCCACCAACAAAAAAGATGGCTTAAAACAGGCTTGAGCCGGATGATGGGAAACTATCATATCCGGTTCTTAGGGGGCAAAAGAGCAGCAATGCTCTTAGCTACCCGATTAAAGTGGGCCGAAAAAACTATCTCTTCTGTGGTTCTCATGATGCTGCACAAAGAGCAGGATTACTTTACTCGTTATTAGTTACCTGCAAACTGAACAATGTCAATCCATATAATTGGCTGAAGGATGTTCTAAGCCAAGATATTAATGAAATGCCTATCAATCGGATCAAAACCTTGCTACCATATAACTGGAAAGGCCAATAATCTTCAGCGAATAGAAGGACTACGCAAAGCTAGTATGAAAAATTGTATTCAAGTTTAAACTGCCCGGAGGCATACAAATACTCTGTCCGGATAATTCAATACACCTCAGGTGGCTTGAAATTATAATTAGCATATTTTATTTTCAATTTTGACGAATCTATTAATTCATTAATGTGATTAATCAAGTCTGCTATGTTTGTGATATAAACGTTGGATATATATACAGATTTTCTTTTTACCCCTATAGTAATATCTAAAATTTTTTGATCTCCATCAGTAATGGAATGGTTAATATATTCCGATTTTAAAGTGTCAATATTAAAAGAAGAGATATAGTTACAAAATTCATTCAATTGATTTTTATCTAAAACCTTTTCGTACAAAACGGAATCTTTTCCATTTTCAAGCTTATCATTAAAAGAAATTCTTAATGTATCCTCATGTATATGGTAAGACCTATTATATGCGAGTGACCCATTAATATTCCATAGATCAATTGTATAGGGATTGATGCATTCTTTTGGAGATTGGTTGCATGAAAGTAAAAATAGTAATCCAATTAATTTTATATTCTTCATTTTTTTATTTGTAGCGAATTTTTATTTCGGTAAAATTCTATTTGGTAAGTTATGTTCCGCTCGAATAATATTTTCCTCCTTTCTTGTATTTAATTCATCATTATCTAAAAGATGGACTTTGTTGGTGATTTCAGGATCTTGTTTACCTGATGATTTATTATCAACTTGCCCATTTACCATATGAGTTGCATGAATCATTTCATGTATTAGTCCAAGGAACGTTGGCCTTTGATGACCTCCATGTACATCGGTAGATGCTTCAGTATTGTATGCATTGAAATAAATGTATACATCAGAACCAGTTCCTTTACTACCATCATCTTTTAAACTTGCAGCATTATCATCCGCAGCGCTTGTTGCATTGCCGTCCATTGTTTCTGAGATCCAAGTAGTTTTATTAGACGAGATTAAGTCAGAAACAATTTTGGTACTTTTACTTGCCGTAATATTGATGGTTGATACAGAGTTTATTTTAGATGGCTGTCCGATAATCTCAGTATTAGATAAAGATATTTCCTTGCTGCCAGCTTTAACCACTTGCCCATTAGTAAGCAACACTAATTTGTCATTTGTTGCTTTTTGCAAAGCCTCAAAAGATTTTTGCCTGAATGTTGCATCACCAATAATCCTTATGTCATTTGCCTGCATTCCATCCGGATCAATAAACCTAATCGGATTATCAAAAGCATAATTATAGGGCGACCATCTTCTCATTTTTTCTGACAAAGGATCTAAAACCATCCATCTACCAATTTGCGGGTCTTGCATCCTCGCGCCATAATCATACCATTCAAGGCCAGACTTATCACTAAACTCTCCACTCTGCAATTCCTTCCCATTATATTTCATCCTGTTCTCGGCATATTTTGCGCCCTTAATAGCCGCTGAACTAATCCCCGCCATTGTCAAACCAAAAGGATAATAATGCGTTTCTTCCAACAAAGGTCCACTATTATGAGATATGATTAAATTATCAAAATAAACATTCTCCGCACTCTCATTGCTTGTATAAATATAAAGAAAACCTGTTTTCTTTATCGCTGTTTTTCCAACAGCCAGTGTTTGCAATTCATCCGGGCTGCCTTGTACCTGTTTTACCCCACTGTTTTCATCTACCATATTGAACATGTCATCGAAGAGGACATAATTTAGATAGGCTTTTGGTTTATTTGAGAGGTTTTCAGCAGGGTCTTTGCTTTTTAGCTGATCATAGTTAGCCGGAGTAATGGAAGCATTGAATGCTGAACTGGCATCTACTACACCATGGGTACCATCTGAAATAGTAGATCCACTGAGTGCCTGAACCAGTGCAGACAGAATATTCTCGCTTGTAGCACTGGATGTATTAGTACCGGTACTCTTATAAAATGCCTTCACTCCTAGTTGAATAGTGTCTCCAGCCATCACGCGTAATACAATAGATGGACCTACTTTCTGTCCACTCACCGCATTGAGTTTTGCTACGTATGTATTGGGATTGGTCGTAGCATCTGCAGGATAACCAGCGGGTATAGCCTCACGGGTATTATCGATGTTGGCAAACAAAGCATTTTCATACCCACTTTTTGCAGTTTCCATAGTGGCTGCATACACACTTGTATCTGTCTGAGCGCCTAAGACAATACGGGTATTTCCCAGGTGGTCCTTTTCGAAGTAATCGTATGCATATTTTACTGCTTTGCCGGAATCGTATACCGGACGAATACGACCCTCTTCGTGAGCGATGTATTGTAAGGTATCTTTTTTATACATGAAAATTCCGTCATAGTCGGAAACGGTTGTAATGGCAGGGGAGACAGAATTGTCAACGACTGTTTTACAAAGTTTGACACCAGTGGCACTATACTGATAGGTGATTGTACCTTTGGCTTGATTATTTTCCAGTATAGTGATTTGTTCAGGGAGGTTGAGATAATTATAGGTAATGGCGCTAATATTCTTATTCAGGTCTTTTATAAGATTGCCGTTTCCATTATAATCATAATCATTTCCTGACAGGTTCTTATCTATAAAGTCACCTAATTTGGCAGTAGCCGTATTGCTTGGATCCTTCACTGATAATAGTTTATTACTATTATCCTGGTACGTGTATGTCAGATCATCTATGGTCGTGCTTGCAGTGCCCACCAGACCTTGTTCTTTTAATGCAGAGATATTACCATTTTCATCATAAGAAATTCCATTAACGGTAAAGTCCACTTTGTCAACAGCCCATGCAGCACCGGCAGTTTTTTGTTCATTGAAAGTAGCTTTTGTGAGTCTGTTGATGGCGTCATAATTGTAACCATATGCTCTTGCAATACCATTTGAAAGGGATTTCCATTTAGTGCCAGCAATGTTTCCGTTAAATTGCATGAAGTCAAAACCATTATCATAATTAAGTTCTTCTCCAAACCAGTTACCTGTGTTTGACGAATTGACAAATGCTTTATTGATACCAAGTAACCAGCCACGGATATTATAGGTGTATGTGAGGGTATCGAGCTGTGTCGAAGTGCCGGTTACCCCCAATCTTTTTTGTTGGATAAATCCGAGTTCATTATAAGCTGTAGCGAATATTGTTTGATCTGTATTCGCATTGTCATTTAATCTGGTTTTGTTACTAATGAGATGCCCGGCATCATCGTACGTCAGCATCGTCAATACATTAGTTTGAGGTGTTGCTTTGCCCGAAGGATTGGTATGTGTTATATTAGTACTTAGTAACTTGTTATTAAAGTCATACAGGGAGCTTTGTATGTTTTTACCCCCGACATTGTTATCAGCAATAGCTTGAATAGTGCGGCCCTCGTCATCGTAATATGTAGTCGTAGTCAACCAATTGTCAGTTCCAATCACCCTAACTTTGCTACCAGTAGTGAGGGTATTAATTCTTGCGCTCTGTGACGTGGCCGGCTGACTATATGGGTTGTTACCTGCCTGAAGTTTTGGTAAGTCGCCACTTACAAATGTTTGGACACCGCTATAATTATAATTATCGTAAAAAGTATAAGTAAGTGGTGTAAGTGCTGACGTTGAAATATTCGGAATTGGATTAGTTGCTACCAGGTTAGTAATTCCACCTCCATTCACAATATATGCTTCTATTTCAGCTGCATCGGGACTAGAATATCCAGCATCAAATGTAATTGAATTGGTAGCCCTATATGGATTGTCTGTGCTTTTATAAGCAGTTACAACTAAGTCAGCAGGTATGGATGATAAATTTAGATTTATTGTAGCAGTGTCGTCTAAGTTAGTAGTTATACTGCATTGTAAAGCATCTCTCGTAGCGGTTGAAGTGTAGATTGCTGTTTCGTATGGCCGATTTAACCCATCGTAAAAAGTAGTGAACCATTCAGGACTGGACTTTTGTCTTTGCACAGCATCTTGTGTGAATACTAATCTATCCCTGCTATCATATGCCATATAAACTGCGCCAGCACCTGGGATTTTTTTATCAATCAATCGCCCACGTGCATCATATTGGTATTGATAACACAGCTCATCTGCTATAGTTTGAGAAATGACCCAATTTGACGATGAAATTTTTTGAACAGCCAGAGGAGAGATGACAAACCGTAGGTTGTTCATATCGTCATATACATAATAAGTGCATAGCCATCCGTCGTGTGCAGGACCAGGAGAATCTGCCAGCTGCATTTTTTTCAATATTAACTGCCCATTTTTATCCTTATACTCTATTGACTGATGACCAGCTTCATCAATGACGACGTTTTTTATGAGCTGACCTGGGTTATAGGTTGTTGAACTGGTAGGAATTATAGTATTGCTTGCACCATAGCTAACATCCCCAGAGCATGTTTTTCTGGTAATACCTATATTCCATATCCGAACAGCATCATCATTACTATTATAGTAATACTTCATTTCTATCGGATGATTCCCGCCAGTTTTCGCCCAGCTATCGCCTGGTGCCCAGGTTTTGAGTACCCGGTTTAAAGGAGAGTTTTCGTATTCAGTCTGGCTATAGTATACATGTTCATCTGCTATACCTGGGTTAAGATTAACATCCTGGTAGAAAGATGCCTGTGCCGCAAATGGGTCTGATTTTATTTTCCCATTGTGCGCACTGTCTTTTTGTTGTACATATGGCAGGTATTTATATTGTTCTCTACCCAGGGAATCGTATGCAACAGTCGTCACCATGTCATTCCCTTTGGGACTTATTCTTCTGACGACTGTTTGGAAAGGGCGGCCTAAACCATCCAGGTACTGAGTGGTCAGTTTTACATCAGCAGTGGATCGGCTTGTATCAAATACTGCATTTGGATCGGTTGTAATCATAGCAGGTGTCCAAACACGCACCGAACTTGCTTTTAATGTTTTCAAAGGTCCAGGCTTTGCCACGGGTATGGCCAGTGTGCGTGGTGCTGTTGATGGCACCTGTGCCATGCCGGGAACAATTGTTCCCAGCAGGCAGTAATATAATAGAGGTAATAATTTAGGCTTTTTCATTTGTTGATTTTTCCAGATTAACATGCACTACTGTTTTTTCAACACTATGCTCACAGTAGGAAGTGCTGTTGGATACCAATATTGTGTGCCGTTAGCTGCAACAGTTTTAGTCGTACCATTGACAGTAACAGACATGGCATTCAATGACACAATTTTAACAGTATATGGTACACCTGAGGGGATTTTCGCGCAGGCATTCAGTGTTGTTTCGGTAACAATCTTGAATGTTTTATTATATACTGTTTCATTGGCTGAATTTGTGACCGTAATAGTGAAGTTGTCTAATGCTGTAGGATCAGGGCTACTGAACAACAATACACAACTAAGACACTGCCCATTTGCATTTGCATAGGCCTGGGAATTGGCGACAGCGTATCTGAACGCCATAGTATTTGCAGTGTCTTTATTGATGGTGGAGGAGTCATGTCTGGCGGGTACGGTGTAGGTTACAACGGTACCAACATATTGGGTATCACATTGTTTGGTCCTGCTGTACTGTTGGGCATCGTTGTAGTAATAGCATAATCCCAGTCTATTTGCCCTGGCGGTTCCACTATCCTTTAATGCAGCTAATGCTGTTGCATTGGCACTATCCAAACTGACTAATGAGGAATAGGTATTGGCTGGTATCGTTGTGGTGACTGCAGTACCTTCTGCCTTTGAATCACTACAATTTGATTTTTTGTAAGTGCCGGTTTGAGCGGTATTATAGTATAAACATTGCCCATTCTGATTGGCGTAGGCCTGACCCAAGGCTGTAAACTTAGCCTCCGCTTTTGCATTTGCATCAGATTGACTGATAGTAGACGTGTCTGTACCAGCTGGTAGTCTATATATAATGGGTAGCTTCGTTGAACTTGAACAATTCTGGTTGTAGAAGGTATCTTCCATCTGCTCACTCAGGTAATAGCTACAATCACCCATTGCATTCGCATAGGTCTGTCCATTTTGATTAATGTCAGCCAGTGCTTTGGCATTAGCATCAGCTACACTTACTCTGGAAGAATATCTACCTGCTTCTACGACATAAGTTACAACAGCACTACCACCCCATGAGCAGGCTTTGTTAAAGTTTTTACTTTGATAATTATTGTAATAGACAGCTCCATCACATTGGTCAATTTCACCGGCGTAATTGTAACAGTACATTTTCAGAATATTCCTGTCCTTATTGCGAATCAGCCTCAGTCGGTTCATGCCATCAAACTCGTAGTACAAAGTATGATTTCCTTCGTCAGACTTGCTACTCATGCCAATGAGCGGATTATAAGTATAAGTGCTCATCTGTGCAGCAGATGGGCGTACTTTGATATCATCAAACCAAACCTTACCGCTACCATTGTTTGCAAGACTGATACCGATACCAGCTATTCCAGAGGGTATTGATATTTCTTTTTCAACATATGCCCATTTACCTGTTTCGGAGGTAGTGATGTTGGCTACATTGGTATAGGAGGTGCTGGTTGCCGTATTTTTTGTCAGGAGATTGATAGTAGCACCAGCTCCATTACTATACACCCATCCAGAAAAACGGAAGGAAGTAGTATTTGGCAGAGACACATTCAGCCAGGTAGAATTTATATAGGTGCCTGAACCGTTGATCAAACCAGCGTATTTACCGGTGTGGGCAACAGTAGCGTCTCTGGTTATGCCTGTCCAGGAACCGGCATCTTCAAAGCCATCATATAATACCTGATTGATAGGTGCCCCCGCGGTTTGAGAGACAGGATAGGTGCCATCAGCTGTCCAGGTGTAAGCAGAGGTGATGCCTTTGTCATCTCTTAGTTGACGGATATTACCATAGGGACCATAGCTCTGATAAGCAATGGTAGTAGCTGGTAAACTGTTGTCGTTTCCTAACTGCCATGCACTATCCATTTTTGGAGCGATCAGACTATCGTTGGTTCCCCAGCTATTACCGAACAAGGTGTGTTTATAGCTCAATAAATTGCTATTGGTATAATTACCCTGCCAGTAAGGTTGGCGAATCATATTTCTATATACCATGCTATTGAGAACGGATGCATTACCGTCAGTAGCTGCATGTTCTCCTGGATAATATATTTTGTTAACGATCGTATCACGCTTGCTATTGATCCTTGTAATTGATCTGGGATAGTTTTTATTATTATAGGTGTAGTTGACTACATTTTCAAACATGG
The DNA here is from genome assembly GCF_034274695.1 of Chitinophaga sp. LS1. Lineage (NCBI taxonomy): Bacteria > Pseudomonadati > Bacteroidota > Chitinophagia > Chitinophagales > Chitinophagaceae > Chitinophaga > Chitinophaga sp. LS1. The sequence goes on along the minus strand of NZ_CP128362.1, from coordinate 8,593,487 downwards.
TTCCATTGTCATCATATTCACGAACGGTGGTTGCGGCTATATTACGAGCCCCGCTTTTTAAGGGTATATAGCTAAATCCAAAGCTATTTTGGGCGGTTTCGTCTCCACATAGGTCGTCCAGGTATATCCGTTTTGGATAAATGAGGATAGCCGTATCAATTGAGAGATTATTAACCCCATATGAGTTATTGGTCCATTTAATAAGACTGAAAGTACTGTCAGCGATATTAAACCTGAATACTTTTTCATCCAGCAGCAGCTCATCTGCCAATGAATTATCCACTCTTTCCTTGCCTCCAAAGGTACTGGGATTTGCAATCGTTGTATAATCTGTTGGCAGTGCATACTGATACATTGTCAAACCATTGGGCTTGTCGTTGTTATACTCATATTTATACACATAGTTGTATACAACATTTGCTCCCTGGAATGTAACAGCCGGATAATATGACTGGCCATAGAAGGTATACCGGTAACCTAATGTAGAAATACATGATGCAGTGCCATGAACCATATTTCTGTAAGTTTCAATGCCAGTATAGTTTTTGCTACGGATCTCATCTGCTGGTATCAACAAGGCACCTCCTTCATTTTGTGATGGTCCGTATTTATATACTTCTTTTTTCTGGAGGATATTGTCTAAATTATATGATTCGATAGATTCGATTCTAATACCCCCGCCCATTGAACTTGTTCCTACCTGGTTAAGGATGGACATACTTATGGTCGCTTTTATACTAGTAGTGCTATAATCATCAATATAAAGGCGCAATTTGTAGGTATGACTGGAATCGCAATTGTATGAAGCGGTAATTATTTCAGGCGATGTGCCATTTCCTTTTGCATCTAAAGACAATGGCAATTGGCTGGTGGTGCTGATGTCCAGGTCATATAATTCCACTAATTGAGCATTCGTCTTTGAATTCGGTGAGTGTGTGGAGTAAGTAAGATTGATAACAATTGAGTTTGTGAGACTCTTATTGAAGGGAGGCTTTACCTGAAAGATAATACTTGTATCATGAATTGATTGCCTGGATGCAGATAATCCTGTAAACGTGACATCTACCAGGTTCTGTAAGCTGGTATATGTGGAGACATCGTAATACCTGGAAATGCCAAAATTATACTTTGTATAACCTCCAGTAGGATAAATAACCTTGTTGAGTGTTCCTGCAAGAATTGCGGTTGCAGAAGGTTCCCTGTTTGCAATACCAAGATTCCCAAAATTTTGAAGAAATTCTTTTTCCGGAAGTGCCTGTGGTAACAACGTAAACTGATTAGCATTCCCGTTATAGAAACCCCACCAGTCTACACCATTGGAGGCGGTATTTGGTAGTGTAGTATTGTCATATTCAAAACTATAACGTTCTGGTTGTTGTCCTTCCATATCCTCCTTTGAAAAAGAAAGAAGTTTTAACCTGTAATCACCAAATGTTGGATAGCTGTTCCCATCATAGAAGTAGTCATATGCCATGGTTGCTTTTTTAATACGTTGATAGCTACCATTATCATTGCTATATACCACAATGCTGTCCAGCGCATTACCACCGTAATCTAAACGGACTGTACCCGCGTAGAACCTGACTTTTCCCTGACGGAAAGTGATTTCTGATATTTTGGGCGTATTGCTATAGGAGTAGGAATAGGATTTTATTGCATCATCGGGCACATAGCCGCCTTGTTCATCCTGTTTTTGATTATAATGATACAACTTGCTATAAGAATGTGTTTCATCTAGTCCCCTGTCCGCAGAATTAGTATCTGCCACATAGGTGAATGTCACAGTATCTTTTGAGTCGTTGGAAATGATACTTGTCAGGTTCCAGCCAACAATATGTCGTTTTACGCCTTGGTCATCGGAAAACGAATAGAGCTTTTGTTCAAATTTATAGCGCGTACCGTCATCGTCAGTAACCTGATAATTATTGTCGCTTGTTCTGGTGATGATGACAGGCTGATAAGGGGCGGTTACAAATTTCTTATCTCGCCTGGAGTAATAGAACCGGCAGGATTTACCAGGTATACTTAGGTTGAAGAAATCTGGTTGTAAATCAAGGCCGCCGCTTTCTCCCCAGGAACGCATCAGGTAATAATCATTGATCAGTTCAACCGTGTCAATATTGATGTAATGGTTAAACCAGCCTTTAGCTGTGGTTTCATCCTCTAAGCCACGGATGGATCTGGAAATGTTTCCGCCGGGCATGCAAGTCCATCCGAGGCCTACCCAGGTTGCTTTTTGTCCGACTTTTATACCTGACGCATGGTAACTGAGTGTAATGGGAACTCTAATCTTCCCTGTATTAATCTCGTAGATCGGATAAGAGATTTGTGGAACACCAGTATACATGCTGACAGGAGTACTGGTATATTTAAATAATTCTGCCTGATCCGCGGGAAGAGGAACGACAGGATTGACCTGTGCCGTGACGAAGTTCATAGCAATGACAGATAGGAATAAGGAGAATACAATTTTTTTCATTATAAATACTAATGGTATAGGGAATGGGTCTGGGATGGTAAATAATATCATCAGAGAACCAACGGTTTGCGAATAAGGGTATATCATTTTGATGCTCATGACAATATAGCAGGAAAAGATACAGGGAAACCCGGGTTATAGGTTGGGTTTGATAGTAAAAGTATTTATAGTTGGGGATAAATGTTATAACATGTAGGTTGTATAATTGAATGATTGACGGTCTTACAGTACCTATTAGAAATTAAATCTCGTAACTTATAGTGCAGTTGGGCCGATATAATATTTCAAATCATTTGTCAATCTCTAAATTTCCAAGTCGAATCTACGGGAGCATACATAGCATTGTAGTTGTATGGCCTTGAAAAAGTAATTCACTCAGAGGATTATCAATAATAGACGAAGGTGTTTAGAAGCTCTTTCACCTCTTATTTTCACTAAACCAAATGAAGTTTAGTGATTTCGAACCAACAGAATCCTTTACCAGTTTGAATTCTAATTCTTTTGGGCAAAAAGAGAAAATTGGATAAAACTACAAGACCCGCTCATAGAGCGGGTCTTGTAGTTTTGCGGGCTATCGGGGACGAAGTTCGAACCGATTTATAGAGAATTTATCTAAAATTCATGAATATATTAGTGAGATGCAGTACTAAACTCATTATTGACTATCTTATCCGTCATTCCAGAGATGAGGTTTTTTATGGCCAGGGTTCCAAGAGCAAACTATATTTTTCAGGCATTTGCTAATTTCTCGGCTAGTTTTAACAGGCCTATCTTGTTTTTAATGAACTTTAAGGCTGTATTCATTTCTAGCAGTTTAAAGAGTTAATGAAAGTGTGGTAACTTAAAGTTAACCCTAACTGTCAGATTAAATCAGAGCTATTTCAAATCATATTCGGATATTTACCTTCTTCGTCAATTAAAACTCCTATACCAGCTTATCGTACATCTCTGACCAAATATCCTTTTCCTTCCAACTCCTCGGTAAATTGTCCTTTAAAGGAAAATTTCTTAAGTGTATCTGCGATTAGCTGTACTATTTCCTTGTCTCTTACTTTATATTCTGGCAGCCATTCTTGAATATAACTGAGGTAGCGTTCTAATAAGATATAAATTTCTTTTTGATAGTCTGTCGCCGACTGGCTTATCAAAGAACGTAAATAGTCAAATTTCTCAATGATCGCTTTTAATGCATTTTTATAGACCGTATGCTCATTAAATTTATGCATCGCATGATATGCGATTGCTTTTATATCGTTGATGATATAAGCGTTCAATTTATTGTTCCGAAATAAGAAGTCAACCCCCCGCATTTCATAGTGGAAGGGAACCAGACTTCTGATATAATCCATTTCCTGGTCAATGGCAAGTGAGCCAAATGGATAGATTTCTGAGGCAATATCCAAATCCAGTTTCGGCAAAAATTTCTCGAATTGTGTCTGCGCGTTATTGCCGTTTATTTGCAGAAGATAAACCTTGGTGTTCCGGGTATTTTCCGAAGACAATATTGAAAGGTTGGTGACTGAATAAAATTTTGATATCTCTTTATAAAGAGACATTTTCTTATAAGTGAACACCAGGTCAAAAGTGATCGCTAACTGATAATAAGTCGAGCTGAGAAAGAATGAAGTTTTATCCGTCGGAAAGCGTTCATCTTTAGGGTAGTCATATTGAATTGCTGGCAAATACACCTTGATAACGATGTCATCCCACCATTCCCTCAATACGTTGATGACACGTTCGCTCACGGTATCTTCATTAAACTGTAATGATTTCGCTAGGAATTGCGACATAACGACTATAAACCGGATGCCATCATAATGATGTTCGGTGCTCTGGTAAATATTAAAGTCTGCAAAATTTTTGACATAAAAATTCTCTACTTCATAGTACATATTGACGATCATTAAAGCGGCCGTCTCGTTACGCTCTTTAATCGCTACATTGAAAAGCGGCCGCAGGAGATCATCTAATTTTTCGTAAAATGCATTCGGATGAAATTTTTTCTCCTTTTTATAATCCTCATGTATTCTATTTAAATGCGCCAAACAGCCATCCTTAATCGCCCATAAACTCGTTCTATCAAAATCTTTGATCGCAGCTGTGCCAATCTCAATGAGTAAAGTAATAGGGTCCCGCTGGTAGTGGCTGTTTTTATCCCCATGCTCCCACAATACATTCATGTGATAACTCAAAGACCAGTCCACATTGAAATCCCTGATCAGCTCCTTAATGTTATTGCGGTTTTGCGAAGAACGGAGCAATAATATCAACGTGGGAATGATCGATAATACCAGCACGACCGACACCAAAAGTGAAATGATGAACAGGCTGTCTCCATAGCTATTTCTAGCTGAACCCTCTTTCAAGTACCCGCTGGTATACAGTAGCAACACCATATCGCAGATGAATAAAGTGAAGATATATTTTATCTGTCTACTGGTGAAAAACCTGAGAAAAGTTAACCTGCCAAAATATTTATAAAAAACATTAAAAGACAAGACAATAAAAGAAAATACAATACCGACAAAGATGCTTACGGTGCGTAGGGTGTTTTCAACGATGTAAAGCTCCGTAGCCAATGATGGAATCGTGAGGTACAGCGGTTTCTGATACCAAAGAAAATAGGCGGCAGTGATGGCAAATCCTATAATGATAACTACCCGGAAATCAATGACAACAAATTCCTTGATACGAATTTGATGTTTGAGTCGGTACTCTGCCATCCAATAACCCCGCTGGAGCAATTTCCAAAGTCGAATGAATGGCCAAGCAAGCCATTTAAGGATTGTTCGAATAACTGAGGTTAGGGGCTTGGCTTTTGTTACTGATTCCATGATAACTATAAATATGGTTTATTTAAAGATACGCATAGTGAATTGTATTCATGCAAGCATTTTTTATGCAATCTAAAGATGTGACCTTACCAAATACAAAAAACCTCCAGATTTCACATCCGAAGGCTCTCAATCTTTTGCCAAACGTCTCCGTTTATTTAGCGGAGAAAAGGCATTCGCCCCTAGACCTGTTATAGTCAAAATCATTTAAGCCATGCCTGGCAAAATCTGATCTCCAATATTCTAAACGCAAAACAGCCTTCAGATGATCCATCTAAAAGCTTCAAAACTTAGCGGGCTACGAGGAGACAACTTTCGAACCGATTTTTGGAAGATTTATCTAAGATTGTTATTTTTATTAGTGAAATTAATTATCAATCCAAGGATTTATAAATACATATAGCTCAGTGGATCTATTACAGCTAATGATTGATGGAAATGAAAATTTTAATAACTCACATGGGTTGCATTCCCCGCAAATAACCAAGAACAAAATTCCGATCAAAGGAGTACTTATTTATATTATCGGCGGCAGCTATCCATGAGTGAGATTTAAATTAGTAGTAAAAATAATAGCAGTAATATACTTAGCTGCAAGGTAATCAGGAAAAATTTCCTGGGCATACGCTTACTAATTCTGGGGAAAGGAGGCTGCTGCCGCGGAGCCATCCTTCCCCCAGAATTCCTTTTCCTCCGGGCGGGCGGGGGGGGAAAACAATGGTGAGTTCATTTAACAAAATGAACATACACCCTATCAGAAATCTAGTAAAATAAAGATCGAGTGGACAATCTCTTTGGAAATACATATAATACAAATGCTGTAAAGGATCGGCGGCTAGAACCAGCTGAATGCTTATTCCGACCAAAGTTTACCAGCATTCTGCTTTAAACCGAAACGGAGTGGTCAATTTCAGCGAAATCTCCACTTAATGTCGAAAAGGACGAAGATTTTGTAACCTGCAAAAAATGTTCTCCCACAATGAAAGCCCCATTTGCAAAATCCGTCTTAAACACTAAATTTAGAGCGGCTATATTTTAAGCCGAACTAAATTAATGATAACACGATCATGAAGACTGGGAGCAGATATTTTTTGGGGATCGGGATTGATCAATACCTTCCGGAAAATAAGATAGGGGATTTAAAAAACTCGAAGGCTGATATTAAAAGGCTGACGCAAGTCTTGGAGAAGAGATATGGATTTAAGCAATTGAGAAGTCCATTGCTCGATGAGGATGCCACCTATGCAAATATCCACCGGGCGCTTGAGGAAAGTTGGGAATGGCATGATGATGAGGACGCAACACTGCTCATTTACTTTGCCGGGCACGGAATTGAGCAGCCCAGGGGAAAGGGACACTGGGTACCCTATGACAGTACGGGGAAACTATCTGATACGATATCCCATGAGGCGATATTGAACTATGTCAGAATGAACCAATGGGCAAAGCACATTATCGTTATATCCGATAGTTGTTTCTCCGGATCACTGACTGATGAGCATTTTCCGCTTCGGCCCAACATGGGAAACCCCAAAAAGCTTTCCTCACGTATCGCTATCTCCGCCGGACGCTTAGAACCTGTAGGAGACGGCGCTCCCGGATTTAACAGCCCCTTTAGCAAGACTCTTTGCTCATACCTTGAAGCCAACACAAAACCCGCTGTATCGATTTACCAGGTAATTGGCCAAATCAAAAAAATTACGCCAAGCAGAAGCTATCAAACACCCCTGGCAACAGAGATTGATTCCTTTGGGAATGAACATGGAGAGTTTTTATTTGAGCTTGACCGAAACAGTGCCCCAAGAGCTTCAGGCCCCTTGGCTATTCCTACCCACCTAGTCCAAAGTGGATACATAGCAAGAACACTAGCCCGTAGGACCGTTGTCGGTGAATTTACCTCTCAGGGCATTGGTTTTCAGGGGTACTCACTCAATGAGGCAATCGAATCGCATAATCACATCGTTGTTATTGGAGAGGCGGGAAGTGGAAAGAGTAGAGAGCTGATCGAGACTGCCAGGTACATGGAGGACTATCATTCTTATCTAGTACCAACTTTCCAAAGTTTGGCAAGCCTCTCACCAGGTTTGCTTATGGCTCAAATTGAACATAGGATAGGTATAGATGGAGAGCAAAGAAGTATATTTTTCCTAGATAGCCTAGATGAGGTTTCGCCAGAGAATTTTGAAGCAACGGTAATCACGATCCTTGATTTGACCAAGCGCTACCCTATGGCAAAGATTATTGTTAGCTGTCGGAAAAATATCTATCTCAGGGATGTTGAAAGGGAAAGCATTGACCTACTACCTGGGTTTCTGACCCTTGAAGTAGATAATCTTGAATACGAGGGAATCATCGCCCTTTTGGGGGCTGAGGGAATTAATGCAGATGAGTTCTTTCAGCAAGTTCAGATCAATCATTTTACAGACTTGATCGGAAAACCCTATAGTCTATTTCAGTTGATCGCAAACTACAAAAAACACCATAACCTGAATGTTGCACGCTGGCTGTTGAATGAACAGACGTTAGTAGAAGGTGGGGTGTTAGTAGGAACACCGATAGAGCGCCTTGTAAAGGGAGTTGCATTTGCACTCTCATATAGCGGAGGAGTTTTCATTACGCAACAAGAGCTTGAGGAACTGGGCTATGAATTGCCCATCTTGGACCAACAATCTATTTTGGTAAGGGACAACGATACCGGTAAATGGTCTTTTACACATAAGAACCTTCAAGAATTCCTATGCGCTAAGCACTTATCGGAGTTGAGTTTTGAGGCACTAATCAAGCTAGTGAGCGAGGAACGCTTAGTCGGGAGGGGTATAAACCCCTTATGGGTTAACATCCTAACTTTTCTATTCAGTATGTGCAATGAGGAATTGCGAAGTGAGTTAGTGGGCTGGCTAAAAGAAAATGACCCCGTCAGCATTTTAAAGTTCGAGCAGGAAAGGCTAAACGAAGATTTACGGGCTACATTATTCCAACAGCTTTATAACAGTTACGTGGAAAAAGACCTTTGGATGATGTCGAACCGCTATACCGTAATTGATTTAGGCCACCTTGCCAATAACGACTCAACTATATCTTTTATCATCGACCAGCTCAGGAATAGACAAACTACTCGAATTGGATTGATGAATCTGGTCTATATCCTGAACTATGTTGACTTAAGCGGCAAGGAAGAACAATGGGAGGAATTTAAACTCTATTTGGCTAGACTTGTTTTCGATATGCGTTTAGACCCCTCCGATCGGTTAGGGGTGGTTAAGCTGATGATTCGTAAAAAAATGGCCGCTAGGGAATTTTATGATAAGGTCTTGACCACCTATAAATCAAATGATAATGCCTACAACCGCGCTATGATTTATAACCTCATTAAGGACATTGAAGATGCGGAAGCACAGGTGTCCTACTTATTGAATGGGCTCCAAATGTTATCTGGGGGTATATCAAGTACAGGTCGTGATTGTACCAACTTGGGTGATGAGGAAAGCGGACTTTTCGATGCTCTACTGACAATTACCTCTTCAGCTGGCATAGGAGATTTAATAGGCAATCTACTCAAGGACGATGCAGAGCTGGTCGGCGTGCTATCCTATCATCACAGAGAGGGCTTCGTGAAAATATTGGATAATTTCAAAAATGCCCTAAATACTGACCAAAACCTTTTGCCAACTCTTATCGACCTGTACATCGGAATCTATAAGGGATATCACTACGACCTGCGGCGAGACTGTGCAAATGTATTTATCTCAACAGGCAACGATGTCTCTGTATTAATGGATATTTGGATTAAGGGTGATCTGGATCCTTATGACTTGGAACAATTGAGCTATCCGCTGCTGTCGCCAAATGGATGCCAGCAGATTGCAGAATCGTTTGTCGCATCAGAGATTAGTGTTGATCGAACGAGGTACTTTCATCGAATGCTATATGATCAACGAAGAAATAGCCCGGAATATTTAAGCTCATTTGAAACGACATCAATCAAAAGGCATGACTTTAGGGGTGATATGCCAGCAGAAATTGATTGGGAAAGAATTCGAGCAGAGCGGAAAGACTATGGTAGGATATTATTAACCGATCCAGAACTTATCAAGGGGGAAGTGAAAGGTGTTTTTCAAATAGCGGGCAAAAATGTGCTTGATCTAAGAAAGATTGGAGAACTAAGTAACACGTCCTTTAAGTCAAGCCAGGACTACGTTCATGAATTTGCGTTTAATCTACTTTACCATATCAGAAAGGAACTGAAGCGTGACCTTTCCCTTGATCTGGTGTTAAATTGGCTATCGAACGAAAAAAAATTGCTTTTCTTTCAATTGGAGCGGTTAGATCAAGTTGCCGATTTAACGCCTCAGATGCTCAACGATACCCAGTTGGAATACATTAGAAAGGCAATGGGCCAATTCCCAGGACATGACAGACTGTTTTGGTCGTTGACGCGAAAGGGTATTTTGGAAGTTGACCAACCTAGATTACTAGATATGTCAAGCCAGTTCGCCTTACCCGCAAATAACCAGATTAACGCGGAGAGCCAATTGGAGATCCTCGAACAGTATATTGGAAAAGATGAGCTGCAAGCAAGGGTATTAACCAATCTTGAGGACGATAGTCGTTTTTCTGTCTGGATCAATAATGCTGCATATGCGTTAAGAAAGCAAATCATAGCGGCCTATGATCTAATTATGAGCAAACTCGCAGAACAGGGAGATCGGCATCAACAAGATGAGCTGATCCATTTTTGGATTAAGGTTACCAATAATTATCAATCGCTTAAATGGTTTGTCGATCAAACGAAATCAATAACCTTAAAGATAGGGGTGCTAAGGGTGATTTCAAAGGCAGAGCAATATCTAGACTTTGTACAGGAGAGGGCACAAGCGCTATTGGCCCAAGGTAATTTGCATGAACATGAGAGACAGCGGCTCGTAAATATCCTAATCGAACAAGATCTGGGAATAGGCTTAAATTTATTGGTTGAGGATTTGACCGCGGGTAGATATTATGATGTCCATTACGCGGATTTTACCAAATTAACGAAAATTGATTTCTTACCGCAATTATTGACGCTATTAAAGCTGGCACAGGAGCCGGTCAATAAAGGTGATGTTTTCAATGATTTGGAAAATACGGTCATTAGTGGGCTGACCAACATAGCAAAGCAATCTATTGCCAATGGAAAGGCCGTATGTCAGGAGTTACGTCAGTTCCAAGTTGATCACATGGAGTCATTTCCCAGACTTACCACTTTGCAATACAGAATTGAGACGATTGAGCAGGAGTGTCTAAATGCGCATAGGGGAGCTAACGAATTTAGCACAGTGATTAGTGCCCTCAAGAATAATACAGCCAAGCCTTAACTCAACACATTTTTGACAGGTTTGCGGGTTTAGAATCATTGTGAATACGATTAAGTTTTCCATATATTTGATATTAATATCAATTTGACGCTTTATGAAGCCATTTATCTTTCAATTCAGGGAAACAGCTGAATCAGCGGACGTGGACTATTCAAAAATTTCATACGATAGTAATCTCAATTTGAACATTGATCTATCAACGGGTAAGCCCGCCATTGATATTTTAAAGATGGGAACCGTTACTGGTACAAAAGTATTAAGTGAGTCATCTGATTCCGATCCAACCAGTTTTCAGGCGATGATGGGCACAGAGTTAGTGACCTTGGTGAGTAATGAGGTTACGGAGAGTGACAAGGATCGCCACAACCTTCATATGTTGATGGCCACATCCACCCAAACGAGAGTGATCCAGGAACAACCAGACAACGATTTTTAATGATCCTGATTATTACCCACAAGCAAGACTATACGGCAGATTACCTCATCAATATCTTAAACCAAAGAAGTATTCCCTACAAAAGGTTCAACTGTGAGGATGTTATGACCTCGGGAGTTAGCCTGTTATATGATGGAAATTTTCAATCAGAAATTTTTGGTGTGAAGAACTTTACCTCAGTATGGTTTCGAAGAACAAAGATACCGTTCATACAAGGGTTGGTTGAGGACGAGGTTACTTATCTACAGGCGGAGTACGATAGCCTGCTAAAAAATATTTTCACAGTCATTGAGGCGAAATGGTTAAGCAGCCCATGGCATGTTTATCGGGCAGAAAATAAGCTGTTTCAGCTGAGGACTGCAATGGAAGTTGGGTTTAAGATTCCTAAAACATTAGTGACAACGGATCATAAAAAGTTGATCTCATTTTCCAACCAAGTGGGGGAAATGATTGTTAAACCAATTTCTGCCACCCGAAGTAGCAGTACAAAGGAGCCGATGTTCATCTATACCAATCGTGTTGAGAAACAACATCTTGAAAATATCTCCAAGTTTGATCTAACCCCTTGTATCTTTCAGGAAGAGATCAGTAAACATGTTGAGCTAAGGGTCACTGTTGTAGGCAAGGATGTTTTTGCAGCATCCGTCGATTCACAACAGAACGAAGAGAGTAAGGTCGACTGGCGGCGTAAGGCACTTAAATTTGAAACATTTTCACTCCCAGCGGAAATCGCCTCAAAATGCATCTCCTTGGTGAGCAATTTAGGGCTTTTGTTCGGTGCTATCGATCTGATATTGTCACCTGATGGATCCTATACGTTCTTGGAGATTAACCCCAATGGACAGTGGGCATGGATTGAAAATGAAACTGGCCTGCAAATCAGCGATGCAATTATCAAAGAATTGATAAATAAGTCTAGCAATGAGTGAGAAGTTAAAAGATTTTTTCCAGTCGCTTGGACTGGGGTATAAGCACCCGGACGCTGGTGCGGATTTGCCTTCTGGCACATATCAAAACCAAAATGATCAGGTAGAAAAACTAAAAACACACAGAGATTTCTTAAAAGGCTTGGAGGAAGAGGAACAAAATCGACTTGATTCGATTGATACAAAGGGCTCACAGCTTATTTCCCAGGTAGGGATTATATTTGCGCTGCTCAGTCTTTTTATCCCATTTATCATGGATAAGACAGCATCGTTCCATGTCACATATAAAGTATTACTGATTATCCTGCTGATATTCTCTGCGCTATTTTATGTGTTAAGTATACACAACGCCCTCAAAAACTACAGACTTAGTGATTTCCAGTATGTTCGTCCAAGTGCCCAAAACGTAATTGATTTTAAAGATAAAAGTGAGGCTGAGTTTCTCGCAGAGGAGATAAGAGATTATTTGTCTGGTAAGACAAGAAATGTCCATAATAACAATAAAAAGGGAACTAATCTTTTGCATGCATACGTTGCGTTCAAATATGCAAACGTGCTTACTGGTCTATTGATTGCGTGTTTCGCTATTGCAATGGTTTTTTACAAACCTGAAAAAAATTCTGTTAGCATCGAGGGCCCAGTAGTCATTAAGGACTTAAGAAGCATTAACGGAGAGCTTAAGCAGTTAGGCAAAAAGAAGGATACAACCATAGTGAATGTACAAATCACGGTGCCGGAGAAAAAGGAAAAGAATTCATTTCGTTAAATTTTTTTGGCAAATGCTGTTGCAATTGACAGCAATTGCAAACACTATTTCATAAAGTAGGCTACTTAAAATATGGATAGTCGATTACTTTTATGCGCCAGCCTCTTGATGACCTTTCGGAGACTGCAAGACGAGGAGGCATATAATTATTATTTATAAAATCCGCAAGACGGAAAAAGCAAACAGTTTTAACAGCTCCATTAACCATATAAAATGTAGGTGTATTGATTATGAACATCCCTTCCACCCTGAAAGCTGCCGGTTTAATGGAAAGACCAGGATATTTGTGGGTGAGATGATTACAAACAAGTTCCCTATTTACCTGAACCCAACTGACTTTATTGGCAATTTTGAGTTCATAAGTTTGCTTGAAATTGGAGTAATCGGCTGAAAAGGAAAGCATATCATATCTGGCACGATTATATTTACAATCAGCGACTACGATTACATTTCTCTTCGGATCAACCCAGACAAAATCCATCTCACCGATACCTTGTACGTCAACCTTAACAGAATACTTCCTTCCGTCCGAAAAAGAAAGTATATTTCTATCATAGGGTAGATGTAGATGTTCTAATATTTTTACAACTTCATCTTCCAAAAGACTATCATGTTCCTCACTTTTTTTATCCAAGTACTTTACAAAACAGGGATTATTTTTCCATTCGCTGGCGGCCTTGTTCCATTGAAAACCATTAGTCGCAAGAACAGTAATGCTTTCTGCCCATTTTTGCACACCAATGAGATGGCGGTCGTTTCCATTTTCGTTAACTACAAGAATTGGACGAAATAGATGTCTTTCCATGGAATTAACTTTATATACGGATTCTTTGATAGGCAACTTATTCTGACGGTTGAAAGTAAGACCATTATAAAAGTTCGTAGCGTTCTCCCGGCTGGTTCCCTGGCTCACTTGGTTTTGAATAAGGATGCCAGGTTCTATTGTTTGAAATTCCCAGCCTTGAGGACTGTGGTGCTTTTTTATGTGAACTATTTGATGGCCAGCAAAGTCATAATCTATACCCAAACAATTTTTTAACGCGTCTTTCATCTCATCAACTCCCTTTTCGTCAAATATGCCATACTTGAAGTCCTCGTTCATAACCTCTATCAATTTTGAGAATATCGCCTCAATTGCCGGAGGTCTTACCAATTTCAAATATCCATCTGTATCAATGTCCAGTAGCAGCGTTCCACGGATCATTCGCATTTCGGCTAGGTATTGAGCAAAACCGATTAGTTCTGATCCAAGAAACAATAGGTCTTCTATTATTTCATCATATTGACGGAGTATGGCTGCAGTTGTTTGGGAAATACGAGTATAGGTTACGTCACAAGTCTGTTCCAATGCAAGTTTTAATATCCTCCTGTTTATTGCTAAGTCATCTTCCTTTATGGCAATCGTTTGGTAAATATTCTCCCCACTTAACAAACGGGTCCAAAGTTTTATTGAAGATTCATGGAATGCAAACAAGTAGTTTACAAATAGTTTATCGTCAATCACCGATATAACCTTGGTAAATTCTTGTGCGCACCAATCGTAACATTCTTCTAAGATGGCCCCAAGATTTGAAGGATCGCCAATTTCCTTAAGATTAAACTTTTGAATGATATGGTTCGTTATTTGCGTATGATATTTCGTGGCAGAACGCTGTTCGTAAGTAATGAAAATTTCTTCAGCTGAAATATATATGACCATAGTAACAGAATAATTTTTGTATGTTGATTGATATTATTTGGGTTAAATCAGTAGATTCCACACACGTCCTTTCTGTTGCGGAATATGGCTATTCATCCCTGATAACACATGCATGCAGATTTGGAATGCTATGACTTATTTAGTGATCCTTTTTAATGATTCATTCCGGTTGCTTCTCCAACATGCTATAAACAAATCCTCTTATATTATTTTAAGCTATTGACAAAGTCCATCATTATTTCGCCGTGTGTCCACACAGATGCTTTAACATTGTATCTAATATCTTCTTCTTCCATTGCCACTTCTATCTTATCAGTCGGAATAGCAACTAGGCTCTGTTGTGTCTTCAGCAAGTTGACCTCATTGTATTTTGCGGTTAGTATTTCGCCAATATTCCTTACAAACCTGATGTACTTTAGAATGTTATCTGCATTAATTTCATAATTGTTCAATGGTAATACTACTAGCGCATAGCTGGATGGGTTTTCGACCGCACGTTGGGCCTGCAATCTTGTCATCGCTGCATAATCTTTTCCAGTAGCCTTGAGCTCGAGATACCACGAACCGACCCGGAAGACAATTTTCTCTCCATTTTCATCAACCAAATCAGAACTCTCCGGTGAGATAATATAGTCACTTCCAAATGGCCTTCGCTCAATGTCAAGATGAAGGAGTTCGGGTCTTAAAAATAGCTTCTTGAATTCCTTTTCTAATAGTCCACCAATTTGTTGATTACGGTTGATTAACTCCATATTTTGCTGGCGCTTTCGATACTCGTTTTGAAGACTTCTGTCTTTCAACATAACCTCAGCTAGTACAGGGTCTAAATTTGCGGTCAATAAAGCGGTAAAAGCACGTTCCCAGGCAACTTTTTCAGCGTCAGTACTTAAAGTGTTTTTAAGTAGGTCAGAGACGCTAACTCCAAGTAGATTTAGTAACTCAGTTGCCTTTTCATTCCTGATGAGTGTTTTAAGATATGGCGCTGAGTTGATCAAGCCTGATAGATTTTGAGATGATGGACGCTCTGCCGAATAATGCTGGGCTGCTTCGCCGGAAATGTTTTTAACGTTGATCCACTGATTGTTTTTCAGACGGCCTACCCATAAAGCCTTTCTAAATTCTACCTGCTGTCCTGACTTCAGTGTTACCATATGAAATTGATTATAGTCGTCATCCACCATTACCGCTTCCTCAAGCGCAAATTGCAAAATTTCTATAGACGATTGCGCAGTCGAACTATTAGATAAAATATGGTTGTCAGTGGCTGTAAAAAACGCGAAATCACTGTAAGTTATTTCCTCAATTTTGCTAAACTCATTTTCATCAAACAATAAATTCTCCTTTTCTGGGTCTTTCAACAGTTGGGTAGCTACACTTTTGTTTAGGGGAGTTGTCCATTTGATCAATGGCGACAAATGAATAAACCAGTTATCCGCCAACCATTCCAATTCGTCTTTACTTAGAATTTCTGCATAGACATGATGCAGGCAATCACGGTCTCTAACCAGCTTTTCAAACAACTTAAACGTATTGCGCCAGATAGATTTTGGTGCCAGTAATTTTTGCTTTTTATCCGAATAAGCGCCAAGAGGGTGCTTAAAGAAAATAATGTTCCTACTTTGATCTTCACCTGCGGTAATAACTAAGAAAGCATTAATAAAATTTCCCCTCTTGTTTACAATCAACCATTTTAACATTAGGGCATTCGCCTTCATCAGTTTCGGATCCAAAAAAGCGGTAACAGGCTGAAGTGCATTTTCAGCGATCAGTTTATTGACGAGATCTTCCTTCTTATATGATCCGCAAAGATCAATCGGAAGCTCGATACCAGGTTCAACTAATGTAGGGAACAAATTTGTACCCAATAACTCTGAAACGGCGTATAAAGTTTCATCTTTTATTTCGTCAATTTTGATACTTACATCTACTTTAACCAATTGCTTGCTTTGCACGGGTACTAGCGCTGATTTATAAAATAGGCTGATATCTCCACCGCCAAGCAATATATACAACTCATTCAACCATGGAATGGCGGCCCTTGTGCCCAATTTCTTCTGCAAGCTGGGCAGATTATCCTCGTTCTCTATCAGAGAGCAGAAATCGGGAAGCATAAATTTTTTCTTCTGAATTGTCTGGTTTTCATCAGGAAAAGATGCAGCATTCACAACAAATTGATGCCACTTATCCGCTTCATCTTCAAGTGGGATTTTTGCTGGTGCAAAATCTTTAAGCAGCGTAAGCATTGTATTGCGTGTGGCTGTATCACCTTCTCCAGGAATAATGAGATCAGCGATTGTTATAGGTGTATTATCACTTCCCTGGGTCGTAACTAATGGAATCGAAATAATATTAGTAATCGCTGAAAGTTTAACGGACTTTAGCCACTGTTCATCCAGCCATTTAGGTCCCTGCCGGTCGTAAAATGTGATGATATTAAACCGATGTTCAACATTTTGCGCCAAAGACCATTCTAAGATCGATGGCAGCGTCGCAACTGCTTCCTCAATGCTTTTTTTATTCTGCAATATGACTTCGTTGGTGCCCGTACCAAGAAATACCCCGTTCCGTTCATGCTTAAGGCCAAACGTTGCGGAGTGTATAACGAATGGCAAGCCGAGGACTTCGGTGCCCAAAAGCGGAAAAGACGCAAATAAATTCGGCGTGTGTGTATTCGGTGATGTAAACGTGCGGCTATCCCCTGTGATCTCAATTTTGAAACCTGATTGCCAATTATCTCCAATTACTTTAATAACCGATTGTTGGGCAGGTTCTCCTTCAATGCTATATGTAATGCCAACTTCTTCCAACAAGTGAGAATAGCCTTGGTATATTATGGACTTCAATTTTTCATAAAGCATTTCCACCCCTTTGACATTAACGCTTATATTTTTAAATTTCGGGTTGAAGGCAAGTACATAGGGCAAGTATTCGGCAATCTCTTCAAGCCCTGAAGTTGATGCGGTTTTACCAATATCGCTCAGTTGGTAAGTAAAGCTGGTTGTAAAAGGTCCGAGGTCAGCTTGGTTCTCCCTATTGAAAGATGTATAAAAATCCATTGTGGACTGCTGCTGTTTTATCAGGAAATCAGGCGCTTTATCTGCTTCCCGGTCCAGTATAAAATTAAATGTTGTACTATCGTCTAATGTACCCCGGATCCGAACTTTTCTTGATAAAATATAAGTAGCAATGAAACCGGTCCCGAAGCGCCCTGTTTTACCGGCTTTGCCTTTTTTACTGGAGCCCTGTGTGATCAGCTTAAGTATTTCAGCCAGTTCAAAAGTATTGCCGTCATGTTTGAATACAACTTCATTCTCTGTAATAATTAACCGTACACTGACTGTTTGGTTATCTTCAACAGCATCTTTAGCATTTTGCAAAAGTTCCCAAAACCAGCGTGCCTGGTTATCTCCTTCAAGAATAGTTTCATTAATACCCGTAAAAACAGCCTCGCTATGACTTTCTACGGAAATTTTATCCTTTTCTTCATTGATTTGTTCCCAAGTATACATGCCATTTAATGTTTTTTGTCTTTCTATCAGTAATAGCGTCCAAAATTTTCTTCATCTTTCCAGAAAGCGTAACAGCGCTTCATTTGAATTATAGGAAACGTTATATCCTTCTGAAGTTTTCGCCATGGGCCAAAGCCTAGTTCTTCGCAAATCTTAAAAAAGCCATCACCTTCATAATTACTTCCTTTAGTCAATACAAGTGCGCTCAATAGGGGGCGTTCATGCCTATGCTCATAAGCCGATATCTCACCTAATATTCTACCTATCTCCGACCGTGCATATTCGGAATCTCGCATAACCAAACCTAGTTCACATTGGTCTGATAATTCCTGATAGGTTATAGTCTGCTCTCCTTTTGCCCGTGCAGTTGCTATGAGTTTATTGCGCACAATTTCATTCATATTGGTAGATTGATGGGGGATTTTTAATAACCATTTATTTAGCTTAGATTCTACTTTAAAGTAAAAAGTATAATAAAATATATGTGATGCGTAGTTACATATATTTTCCAGTTTCATGCTTACTTACCATATAATGATATTTTAATCTTTATTTTAAATGTTTACACGCTGAAAATGTAAGGTGGTATATCATTGCTATTGCTCCTCGAATTGCACCATAGCGATAAAACTACAACGAATATTATAATTATTATCTGGATCAACATCGCCGATGCCTACCCAGGCAACAGGCTTTAAACTGTTGAATTTATTCAAACAGAAATGATAAAGCATAAAATCCAATTCCTGATGATCCTTGGCTATCATATAAGTAATACCTGTTTGATTGTCACCACTTCCAAAACAAATCGAACAGTCATGTAGTTTTCTATCTTTACGATATTGATTTCTGACCTTTTTGATGTATGCCATGAGCTTTTTAATAGATTCTGTATTGGCAGACAACATTTCCAGCATGATCTTGGTTCGATGCGAGATACTAGAATTTTCTATTGCTATCAAAAGTTTAATAAAGTCTTCTGGCAAATGGCTTTTCACCTTCGGAGTAAACTTTTTTTTGTGTCCAAACATGTAGTTATAATAGTCATTAATGGCATCTGTGTTATTATCAAAGCTCATCCCAGTAATACTATTTTCTTGAATCTCATTCAATATATGCTCAACATACAATCCATTGTTAAGGTAGTAGGCAAGCATATCGATTTCTTCGTATATCTGAAAATATTCGAACTGAAGAAAGCGCTGGCGTCTCCTTAAATAATGTAGAAACAGTATGTCTAGTTCTATGTGATCAGCTATAACTACTAGGTCGTACAAGCTGATAATCCAAGGGAATACATGTTCTGGAAAGAAATTTAGGTCGTTAGCTACCTTAATCAACGGTGTCAAATGACCTACAGGCTCAAGGGTGAGGCTGACAATAAATATTTCGTCATATTTTTTGGAGTCAATTATGATAATTTCTTTTTTTCCTTTGGTGAAAAACACTGCTTCCCCTGACTCCCTAATAAAATCTACAGTTCGTTTACCCTGAAGCGTGGCATCTTTTATTAGGTCTTTTAAATGCGATTCGGTGCGTTGAAAATTACCTTCTTTAGCCTTGCTCGTGATTCGATTTCCTTTAGCCTCAATCACAAATAATATAGTGTCGTATGCGATTAGTCCATCAGTTTCGCAGACATTCCCATCTTTTTCATAGAAAAGATTTTGAGGATGCATGGTACCGTGGCTAAACAATCTAGAGAAGTACTCCATACCTTTGGTTAGAAGGAAATCGTGCTTATTATCTTTAAATTTGGCAGATAATTTAGGGCTTGTTTTAATAAAGTTTTCATATAATGGTTCTACGCTCCAAGTGAGTAATGAAAAAGATGGAATAATGTAGTACTCGCCATGATTAATGATGGGTTTACTTTTTAGGATACTATTTGCTATTATTAAATCCTGATTAGGATCCACTTCTCCGAATCTTACCGATAATTGTGTGAGGAATTTTTTGACGGAGTCAACCGAAAGCTTACAATATACTGCAAGTTCCTCCGCAGTGAAGGCGTAAACATTCTGAAGATTAAATAATATTTCATTAGTATAATGTCCTAGGAACAACTTATATAACCGCTTAGCGGGCGTGTTTTTAAGTTCTTTAAATTGCTCCTTTATCAAAGGAGATTCCTCGGGAAACTTTCCATTTCTTTTATAGTTTTCAACCTGCTCAACAAGCTTGCTTGCTTGGAGCTTTACATTTTTTATCTGCACCTGGAACCTCTCATTAATCATTTTAAACACCTGCTGGCGTATAATGATTGATTCCTCGAGGCTGAAACCAAAATAATTAGTCAATTCTTGTTTAAGAGGTTCGTAAAGTTCAGAATTGAAAAGTAAATGATAGTCAGGGTGCCCTGGATTTCTGACTACAACTTCATCTCTGTGAAGCTTATGGGTAATCTGCTCTAGGGTTGAGGCATTTTGGTTATACTGCTGGTCCATTTCCAAAGCAGAACTTAATCCAAAATAGCTTGAAGTACTCTCCTGAATTTCCTGGACCGCCTCATAAAACTCAAGAGCAGGAACCTCACATGTTTCTTTGAAGCTACTTTTTAGGCAATGAATAGCCACGATTTCCGAGATTATAAACATCCTGCCATCCCGGTAATCACTATACTCATTTGCATCGTGCTGATGGTTGTAATGGCTTATATTGGCAATCAGCTGAAAACTGTTGAAAGGCTTGGATCTCTCTTGAAGCACTTGATAGTTTTGCTTAATCTTGTCCGGAAGAGATCCAAGCATTTCTTCATGGAAATTACCAATTTGCTCCCTTGAGTATTCATGTGGTGTAGATTCTTCTGGTTGCATTTAATGGGGCTTTTTTTAAGATTAAATTTAATGGATCAAAGGGAATTTATCAATGTTTTACCTGTAGCTCTGGAAATAGTAATTCTATTAATTTTTCACAACCAATGGTCCGGTAACTTTTAATTAGGAGACTATATGGAAAAGCGATGTTCATAATTAAAAAAGTCTTATAACCGAACTAAAATGAAAAAAAGGTAATGAGGAAGCTCACTCGATACTATTATCACTTATTGAGTCGATCCCTTATCAGATTTAACATCTATCGTCCATTGATCCTTCATATAATAAATTCATAGGCCTGGAATGTATATGAATTTCTTCCAATAGATTGTAAGGTAATATATGAATAGCAAATCCAACGGCATCAGTTTCCATAAAATTCTTTTTGTTCTTATCACCTGTGGCTACCCAATTGTTAGTAAGTAAATCAGGATTACTGTTTTTTAACTCCCGCTTAAATGGAGTAAGAATAACTTCATTAGTCTCACTATTATAGGGATTAATAATCTTTTTAAATAATGCTTCAGTACCGTCCAATTCCCCTAAAAATTGATTTTTAAAAAAGCCTACTGTTGTAGGTTTTTTGATCGTATCGTAATATCTGAGCTTATATACTTTAGATAAAATTTCAAGAAATTTCAGATCAATTTTTTCAAACAATACTGAATATCCGATTTTTTCAATCTGGGCCTTGATTTCTTCTAGTTTAGTTAAATGAATTTGTACTATTTTACCCGTGCAAGCACAAATTAAAACTTTGAGATATTTTTCAATAGCGGTACTTGCTAGAATTGCTCCTTGTATTATAAGATCTTTATTTAATAAAACTCTGGCTGCTATATAATCACTATATGCATTGTTTATTAAACCTAGGGTAAGATTGATTTTTGAATGATGAAAAGACATGTGATTAACGTTATTATTAGCTACGATATATACGGTGGTCAAAATATGTTACAAGTGCGAAGTCTTTTTGCGTAGTAAAATATATTTTATTTCGATATAGAATTGGGCTTAAGAATTTTCCCCTCAATTTATAACTTCGAAAGTTAAGTTTGAAGACGATATTGGGGTTTTTAAAAAAGGAATTTAGATCAATAAAATCAAACTTGATATTTGGATAATAATATATGATAGAATTATGTAGATAAATTCCGAGAGAGGATTAATTTAATACTTGTACAGCCTTTTTGTTACATAAAAATATGTAAAAGAATCAACGTATGTTGGTACGGTAAATTAACCAAGTTTAATAATACCGGTATCTCATAAATCCTTTTTTTTTCGTAAATGTCCACATGTAAATTCTAATATTTCACATGGCTCTACCCCAATCGCTAAAGCAATGATATATAATTCCTCTGCTCTCAACCAGGCTTTCTCCTTTAAGGTTAATTCACTTAATCGTGCTTTACTTAACCCTGTTTTACGTGCCACTTCTGACTTATTAACAGATTTGAGTATAAGATATTCCCCTAGCTTAGTTATTGATTGTAAAGGTTTTCTATAAATATTTATAGAGGGAAAATAAAAAATTATAGAAATTCTGTCATCATATTTGAAATTATGATAGATTTTCACTAAAATAGTGCCGAAAATCGATACTTATTTAAAGACTTTCTGTACTATTAAAAAATTATATAACAATGTGTTTCAATACTTCATGACAATAATCTAAATTGCAAACACTTAAAATATTAAGCGCGTTTGCTTTAATTCTCGGTCCCCTGAAACTACGACCTTCTAAGAACCCGAGAAATAAGGTAAATCGCTCACGTCATAGGCGTGGGCGTTCTTATTCGGTTCAGGGTGTCGTAGCCCATGGGGACGGTAAGGACTAACCCACGTCTCTTTTATTCCTACCCAGGCTGGTTAGTCCTTACAAGCAATTCAATTCCTATTTCTCACCTTTTAACTTTTGCTATGAATTGTAAGGCTAATAACAGCTATCACCCTTATTTTTTAACTGTAATTACTTCTTGTCTATTTCGGTCGGATGCTTATTTGTTAACCCTTAAACCTAGCCTGGTATGAGTTACAATGACTACCCAGATTCAGCATATTTCCCCCAGAATCTCAGAACTGAACACATTAAAGACCCTTACCTGGTACTTTATGAGTTTTTTGATTATTGTGGATTGCCAGAAGTAAGAAGAACATTCTGGGAATTTTTTAAAGCTGCCGTAACGGGAAAGTTCAATAAGGAAAGCTATAAGTATGTTAGGGTTTCAATTGTCGAACTATACGAAAAAATACAGAAACTCATAGAGGCTGCACATTTAATCAATGAGGAATACAAAAAGAAGAAAGAGTTGCAGGTAAGTGAAGTGACAGACATTCAACATCTGTCCAACTTTGGAAAAAGCAACATGAAGAAAAAATTATCCAAATTATTACAGATTCGGTTAAGCCAAAACGCATTTACACGCTGTGTAATATTGATGCAGACAGCCAACATGAGCCTAAATATGATTATCTCGTCGTAGTTCCTGAAAATTCTCCCCAGTCTTTCGATGATATAAAAGAGTTGATAGAAAATGTCTGTTTAGAATTGCCACCCATTTCTGTTTCATTCGTAAAGGAGAACCAATTTTCCATTGATTTAGGTAATTAATGAATAGGTTCTTTACGCCATCACTCTCAAAATTCTGTTATGAAATTATCACCTAATAATTCGGGCGGAACATATCCCGCAGATATAGAAGCTATGCAGCGATTCATGGGAATGTTAGCCCATGAAATGAGAACACAAATAGCGGGTATCTGTACTGCAAGTAAAATGCTCCTAAATGAAAAGGATTGCAGGAAGAATGCGAACTTTTACCTTTCTCACATTAATTGTATGAGTGTGAATGTGCTGCATGTTTTAAATAACATGATGGCAACAACCACTATTGGAGATGGGAGACTATCTACAAATATAGTATCGAAACGTATCCAGATCCGCCAATGGTTAAAAGAACAGATTCAGCAGTATAAGTTACTCACTTCCACCCGTTCGGTCAAAATCAGAATCAGTCTTCGCCGTGCGGTGCCAGAGTTCATTGTGACGGATGAAATAAAGCTGGAGCAGATTTTAAAGAACTTAATAGACAACGCTTTGAAATTTGCCCCCTCTGATACAGATGTCTTAATATGTATCAGTTCTTTGGGAGAAACCCGTTTGTTATTTCAAATATCTGATCATTGGGAGGGAATTCCTGCTGATAAAATTCCTTTCTTATTTCAGCCGTTTCAGCCAATTGATAAAGGTTTAGGGGGAATGGGATTAGGTTTATATATCAGTAAACTCTATGCTTCTTCTTTAGGCGGTGATCTAATGTTGGCTAAAAGCGATAAGAAAGGAACGACCTTTTTATTTCTTATTGATACACAATGTCAGGCCAACCCAATTGTTAAAAATTTAATTCATTAATATGAACACAATGAATATCCAACAGCTTTCTAAACCACAATTAGCGATACTGGTACAATTAATTCAAAAAATTGTAGAAACTGTTTCTCCTATAAAAATTATATGTTATGGCTATCGTACCACTACCATGAGTGATTGGAGTTGCTTCTTCGATAGCGAAACCAATGTTAGGACAATGTATCCAACTTTTGATTTATTGCTCATAACCAATGATAATGAGAAAAGACCCAATCATGAAATAATTGAAATTGTAGAGAAACATGCAGCTGCGGTAGAGTGTGATGCTACTACGATTGTGGAGCATCAGAAAGCTGTTAACAAGGGATTAGAGAATGGTAAGCGGTTTGTTTCTACTGTATTTCGTTATGGCGCGATCCTATATAATAATGACACCGATATACCCGTTCAAGCAAAAAAACTGGAAAGCACTGTATTGAATAAATTGATAGATGATAACTGGCAAAGATATTTTGGTTTGGCGCATCGTTTTTTCAAGACGGCTAACTATTCTTTTGAGAATGGCTGGTATGAACAGACCATTATTGATTTACACCATTCAGTAGAACATGCCTGTATTGCTATATTAAAGGTTTGTACAGGCTATCGACCTACAACCCGTAACCTTTCCCGGTTGTTAGACCTGACATGTAATTTCTCCCAGGAATTACATGTTGTTTTCCCACGACTTACAAAGGAAGAAACATACCTTTTTAATACACTAAATAGGGCATATTCAGACGCTCGTTATAACGAGAAATTCACAGTATCTATTGAAGTAGCCCAAATAATAATGGAAAGAGTTGCAACCTTAATTGGCTTAGTAGAAAAACTATATGAGAAGAAAAAGCTTTGCATAGAAGCCATTCAACCAATTAGCTTTCCTTTAAATTTAGATAGCCAATGAGGCAGCCTAGTAGTAAGAGGCATAATACAGAACAAAGATTGAAGGTCTTTATATATTGTCTTGGGGTAGAATTGTATTCATTGAGGAAAAGTCAAAAGAAAAGTATAAAGGTCGTTGCAAAGGATACAAAAATGTCATCCAGCATAATAAGTCAGATAGAAAGAGGACTGTACAAAAACTTCTATGTCTCAAGATTACTGCGACTTTGTAAGTATTATAAGGTTGACATGGTGGAAATGTTAGGTCGTGCAGAGGATAAAGACCGGAACAACACTATTTAAACATACTTTCAACTGAAATCAAATTGTGTTCAATCATTTTCAATCGGTTTTCATTATGTTTTCAATCGGTTTTCAAATGGCAATGTCTCGTGAGATAATCCTGGACTAGGCATTACTGCTCCCTTGTTTTTATGGCTGGTCTAACTAATTAGACATAATTCGACATAATCAGGTAAAATTCGACATAAAACTACACAAATCTACATAATCCGGACATTGCCTTTTTCGACGGTGGTAATTTTGTAGAAAAAAACTATGACTAAACTCACAAGACAGGTATTTGATATACCGGCCAATATTATGCTGGACGTATGCAATTTAATTTGCGAACACGAACTTGAGCATACCATAATGGAAGTAGATGAGGATGAAGATACAATCAGTCTTGAATTACAGTATAGTAAACAAGACAGGAATGTAATTCATAGGATAGAGGATATGATAGTTGATAACAGTGATGAAGAAGATGACGAGGACGAAGAAGATGATGATGACCAGAATGAATAGTTGTATCCGTAATAGGGAGTGTAATTAATTTTATATTCCCTATTACATTATGAGTATTATTTTTTCATTTTAATTTCTTCCTATGTGCAACACTGAGTTAACTGAACCATCAGAGAATACTGAAAGCCATAATATATCAGACCCTGAGCTTTTAATAACACTTAAAATATTCGCGAGGATTCTACTATCTGTTAACCACTCTGAACACATTGAGACACCATTTGTAAATCTTAATCCACCTGAAAAATTAGCCGCATGAGTATTATTAACGCTTTTAAAAAATTTGGAAACTATTCCAAAAAACAACCTGTTAAAGTGGCCGCACAGGCAGCTGTGGTATATACCAGGGTATCCAGCAAGGAACAGGGTGCGTCCTGAAACCTGAGGCTGCGTAAGTAGCTGAAGGGTGCTGTAACACAGATGGAGGTAGGCCCTCCGGTAGCGGCTGGCAAGAGCAGCTATCAAACCACCCTAAGCTGCATAAGTCAAAAGCTTGTGTGGTGAGCATTAGGGCAAAAGGTAGGACAGAAGTTCTATCAGGTACATGTAAAAGAGTTGAACGAAAGTAAACCACTGATGAAGCATCGAAATTTGCAAATAGGAGTCGACATCAAAACCGCAGGTGTTCTTGTTACCAGCGGGATAAGTGCAGCAGACGACTTGTTTACTGGCTGCATGGTGTCCGGTGTAGAGGTGGCAAGACTTTTACATAGGCTTTGTTACGGAACAGGAGAAACAGTATTGTCATGTAAAGGGAAAGGCACAAGGACGCAATCTGAGGCTGAAAGTACCAATGGACAATACTGTGGCAGACTGTGGCATAGTAGTGAAGAAGTTCCTGTAATGGGGATGGAGCGAAGGCCACAGCTCATTGGACAATATTGTATTAACAACCTTAAAAAGGGAGGATTAATATGATGGCGTCAAGGTCTTTACCTATAACCAAAGAGATGGTATGGCATGCTTACGGAAAGGTTAAGCGTAGCAATGGCAGTGCAGGTGTAGATGAAGAGACGATCTCAATGTTCGATCAGAATTTATCTGGCAACCTGTATAAGTTATGGAATCGCCTCCGTTCCGGTAGCTATTTTCCGCCTGCTGTTAAGGAAGTTGCCATTCCGAAAGGAGATGGCAAGGTCAGAAAGTTGGGTATTCCAACTGTCAGTGACCGTATTGCACAGATGGTCGTCAAGGATTACCTGGAGCCGATTATTGAACCGATCTTTCATCCAAACTCGTTCGGCTATCGACCTGGAAAGAATGCTTTACAGGCAGTGGAACAGGCAAGGCGGAATTGTTGGGATCTGGATTGGGCGGTGGATTTGGATATTCAGTCATTCTTTGATGACATAGATCATGAGCTACTACTAAAGGCAATAGAGCGGCATACTTCTGAAAAGTGGGTACTGCTTTATATCAGAAGGTGGCTAACAGCTCCCATTCATAAAGAACAGCAATCAGAAGCAAGAACAAAGGGTACGCCACAAGGTGGTGTAAGTGCGCTGCGAAGCGTGTACAAGTAATGCTTGGCAGGATTAATCCTCCTGTACAAGATAGTGCTTTCCCCAAAGCACTAAGGCTGATCCGGCAGGCAATGGATAATGAGCATTAGATTGTCTGGAGCCCGGAGAACAAGGGATAAAATGACGGCACTCCGTTACGTTATGAGATCCCGAGCCTGATGCAAACTATGGTTACGAAAGAAACTCTTGTTAGAAGCGTTCCTCACCTTGAACGTACTGTCAAACAACGGAGATGGTACGAGACATTGGGTAATAGAATATCTGTTCGATTCTATGAAAAGGCATTTTTGCTGCGATGTCAAACTGCTCTGGTTATAGGGGTATAAACCATCAGCCATGTCGGGGATATTAGTGTATATCTCATGGGCGTAAAGAGAGAACCTAAGGTTTGCGCAGATGTACTTGTACATGAACGTAGGAAGGTTAGATACTGGTCTTATGTATTTAAAGATGCGTAAGAATGGATCAGCTGCGATTGACGTGGTATCTACCTGGCAGAGTGGTCGTAGTAGTCCGAGCAGGAAAAGAGTCCTGCACATGGCGAAGGACCGCAGGATTGTAAAGATTTATGTTTGAAAATAGAGAGGAATAAAATGTATGTCCGATATTATCAAAGTTCAACATAGTCTCGCCAGAAAGGCGCATAGTGATACGAACCATCAGTTCGGTCATCTCTATCGTATTATTTGCAACAGAGAATGGATTACAGAGGCTCTTGAAGCTGTATTACAGAACAAAGGAGCCAAAACAGCCGGTATTGACGGCGTAACCAAAAAGACACTTCAATCGGATGACGCAAAAAGAGCGCTGGTAACAGAATTGGAAATGGAACTTCGGGAGAAGAAGTTTAATCCCAAACCAGTAAGAAGAGTATACATACCTAAAGGGAGAGATCAGAAACGGCCGATTGGGATACTTATTGTCAAGGATCGTGTAGTACAAATGCTTATCAAAATGTTGCTAGAGCCTATATGGGAGAGTTTATTTATGAACTGTTCCAACGGGTTCCGCCCAAAACGCAGGACAATGGATTGTATTGCGTTACTGGATAGCTATATCAATAAGCGAAATAAATACTATTGGATCATTGAAGGAGATATTAGGGGAGCATTTGATAATATTCATCATGAAACACTGATGAGTATTTTATCCAAAAGGATTGGTGATCAGAGAATCTTAAATCTGATTAATCAATTTCTGAAGGCAGGCGTCATGGAAAATGGATTATTCCATAAGAGCGAATCTGGCTCACCTCAGGGTGGTATTTGCTCGCCTTTACTGGCCAATATTTATCTGCATGAAATGGATAAATATTGGTGGGAACATTATGGCGGATTACATCGAAAGGCAAAAGAGAAAAGAAGAACAGAGAAGAAAGGGAATTGTTCATTGATAAAATATGCTGACGATTGGCTGTTATTAACCAATGGCACCAAACAGGAAGCATATAGATTGAGAAATGAATTTGAGAAGTTCCTGAAGGAGAAATTACATCTGGAATTATCAGTGGAAAAGACGCACATAACTCATGTGAATAAAGGATTTGATTTTCTGGGGTTTAATATTCGTCGGCATGTTAGAAATAATGACAAGCCCAAAATGTTTATTACGCCCACTAAAAGGTCAATAGAGAAGTTAAAGATGAAGGTTAAGGAAATGACAGCAAGGAAAAGATTTAAAGATGTTCCCCTTTTAAAGTTCTCTGCCCTGAATGCACTGCTCAGAGGTTGGATTGCTTATTATCGACATAGTAACGTCAAGACTATAGCCAAGCAACTTGACCTATGGGTAAATCGCCGTTTAGTGTCCTGGTTGAAAAAGCGTCATCGTTTACCTGTAAGAAGAATACTGAAAATGTATAAGAAACGGCAGAATGGTACCAGAAATAATTTAGGTATTCAAGACGGGAATAGGATAAAATATCTGTTCAAGATGTTTGACCAACCCCTTACGAAGTACAAATCACGTAAGCCGGCAAACCTTTATTTGAATAAGGATGCCATAATAAGAACGGAAGCAGTGACAGTACGAGAAGTATCAATACCAGATAAAGTATGGTTCGGAAATGCAGATAATGAATCATGGAGAGTGATCAAAGCTGAATTAAAAGCAGCAAGAGGTGCGCGTTGTGAAATATGTGGCAGCCTGAGTAATCTTGATTTGCATCATATAAAGGCGAAGAAAACAGGAGGCAAGGATACAAAAGAAAACGCGCAACTACTCTGTGAATCGTGTCATATTAAAACGCCCACGTACGGTAGACAAAAGAAATAATGTTGCAATCTGGAAAGCCTATTGACGCAAAAGTGTCACGATGGGTTTGGAGAGAGGAATGGGGAAACACAGGTGGTGTGAACTACAAAGGTGCGTCCTGTTCCTACTCTATTTAGTCCTTTACTTGCGAATTTGTTCCTACATTATTGTTTCGACAAATGGATGCAGTTACGTTACCCGGAAGTACGCTTTGAAAGGTACGCGGATGATATCGTGTTACATTTCCGTACACAGAAAGAGGCTTTATTTATCCTTAATCGTATTCAGGAGAGGTTTGGAACTTGTAAGTTGAAGGTTCATCCAGAAAAGACAAAAGTTGTTTATTGCAGAGATAAGAAACGTAACAAAAGTGATCATCCTGTTGTAAGCTTCGACTTTTTAGGATTTACATTTAAAGCAAGGCAATGTCGTAAGAAGGCAAACAACCATATATTTTATAGCTTCACACCGGCCATCAGCACAAGATCAAAAGTGAAGATAGGTAATGCTATAAAGGCACGAAACCTCCGCAGCAGAATCACCGACAATTTTGAAATATTTGCCAAAGAACTAAACCCACAAATCCGTGGCTGGATTACCTACTATGGGAAGTTCAGGAAATCAGAACTGAGGCGAGTGTTTCATCAGTTAAACAAACGGTTGACTAACTGGATTAAGGATAAGTACAAGCTTAATATCAGGCGTGCAGTGTTACGCAATAAAGCACTGGCGAAAGCCAATCCTAAACTCTTTGTACATTGGGAACATGGCATCTTACCATGAGAAAGAGATTGACCAATGAGAAGAGCCGTATGAGATGAGAGTCTCACGTACGGTTCTGTGAGAAGGTAGGGTGAAAGTCCCTGCCTTACTCGATCAGACCATAATTTAAGCCTGGATGTTCAGCGTAAATCAATCGAAGAATCTGCCCGTAAGAACAACCTGGGTATCATTGGTTACTTCGGGGGCACTTATGAAAGCGCGAAAACCGATGGTCGTAAAGAGTTTAACCGGATGTTGGACTTTATTAAAACCCGTAAGGGAAAAGTGAGTCACATATTAGTTTATACACTTGATCGTTTCTCCCGAACAGGAGGTGCTGCTATTAAATTAGCCGAGGAATTAAGGGAGAATTATGGTGTTACCATATTTGCAGTTACTCAGCCAACAGATACTTCCAATCCTAGTGGTGTATTGCATCAGAATATCACGTTTTTGTTTAGTCAGTACGATAACCAACTTCGTAAGCAAAAAGCGGTGGCAGGCATGATAGAAAAGTTTGACAAAGGTATTTGGGTAACTAAGCCACCACAGGGATATGATATTGTGAAGATTAACGGTCAACGTAAAATTGTTGTAAACGAAGTAGGTAAAAAGATAAAGAAGGCATTTATCTGGAAGGCCGAGGGTATGAAGAATGAGGAAATTATTTCCAGGCTGAAGGCTATGGGAGTTAAGATGTATAAACAGCAGTTAACTAAGATATTTAAACGTCCTTTCTATTGTGGTATGATTAACCACGGGTTATTGGAAGGTAAAATAGTGGAAGGTGACCATGAGAAGATGATCAGCCCTGAAATCTTTTTAAAGGTCAATAACATTCATCAGGGCTCAGGAGGTTACGGTGTGCCACACAAAAAGGAACAAGACGCTGTGCCTCTTAAAATCTTCATTAAATGTGATACCTGTAACCAGCCATTTACAGGTTATGTAGTCAAAGCAAAATCACTGTGGTATTACAAGTGCCGGAAGGATGGCTGTAAATGTAATAAAAGCGCCAAAAGGATGCATGAACTATTTGAGCAGTTGTTAAGTCAATTCTATTTCGATGATAATCAGATAGATTGCCTTAGAAAGGTACTTCTTGAGGAGTATTATGAAATGAACAGGGAAAACATCGAACAACAGAAAATATTAACCGCCCAATTAAAAGAGATCGATAACAAGATCGACGGCTTGGAGGAAAGTAGGTATGTATTAAAAGAAATAGGGCAGGAGACGTTCGATAAGTTTTATTCCCGGTATAGTAAGGAGCGGAATCTTATTTCCACCAAACTTGAAAAATGCACCGGAAGTATTTCGAACCCGGAAGAAGTAATAAACCAAGCCATATCTCTTTCTTCCAAACTCGCTATGATATGGCGTTCCAGTGATACAGGCGCAAAGGAGAAGCTGCAAACCCTAGTATTCCCCAACGGAATCATCTACGACCGCCAAAATGAGGCATTTCGAACCCCAAAAGTGAACTACATTTTCTCACGGATTGCCCACCTATCGGGCAATCCACCCCAAAACGAAAAAGGGACCGATCATCTTTTCGATAATCAGTCCCCTTTAGCGGAGAAAGAGGGATTCGAACCCCCGGACCTGTTACAGTCAACGGTTTTCAAGACCGCCGCATTCGACCGCTCTGCCATTTCTCCGCTGCAAATGTGAAAAACTGAATGAAAATCTCCAAATATTTTTTCAAAATGTGTAAAACATTTTTCAAATATATCTCACCAACCCGCCCAAAAACACCTACAAATCACTCCTCAAAACCGCGCCACTACTAGCATTCGTCACTAACGCCCTATACTACCTCAGCCATCTTGAAGTCAACACCTTTTTTACCACCATAAACTCCTTTTTCCTCTTTTCTATCTCCTCATTCCCCAATCTCACCTCCAAAGTATGCCTATCCATATCAATATGAATCTCATCTCTACAATCCTATCACCCCCCTTCAGCGCCTCCGGTGACACATGTCCAATAGACGCTCCCCTCGTCGCCCTACTAAACCTTCCATCAGTAATTAACGCCACAGAACTACCCAATCCCATCCCCCCCCATAATCAAACTCGTCGGTGTCAGCATCTCCTGCATCCCAGGCCCGCCTTTCTGCCCCTCATACCTGATCACCACCACATCTCCGGCCTTCACTTTCCCCATCAATATCCCTTCAATCACCTTCGGCTGCCCATCAAAACACACCGCTTTCCCGCGTATACACCCTGGCACCCGTAATACCCGCCGTCTTAATCACCGCTCCATGTTCCGCCAGGTTCCCATACAAAATCGCCAATCCACCTACCTGATTATAAGAATGATCAATCTGGTGAATGATCCGCTCGTCCTTAATCTCCGCATCCTCAATCTTTTCAAAGATCGTCTCCCCACTCACCGTCAGGTGATCAATTAACACCCCATTGCCTCTTTTATTCATCGCATTCACCCCCGCCAGCCTGAATCGTTCTCTTGCTACATCATCTTTTACTATCTCACAAATTCTCTTCGCTGCTCTTCTAACAATGCTTCCCGTTCAGGTGTTTGCGTGAGTATCGTTCCATTCCCTGGCAGCGCAATACCCATCACTTCCATCAGCGTATTCATAGAGTTCGCTGTAAACATACCGGAACAAC
Organism: Chitinophaga sp. LS1; assembly: GCF_034274695.1. Classification (NCBI taxonomy): domain Bacteria; kingdom Pseudomonadati; phylum Bacteroidota; class Chitinophagia; order Chitinophagales; family Chitinophagaceae; genus Chitinophaga; species Chitinophaga sp. LS1. The sequence goes on along the minus strand of NZ_CP128362.1, from coordinate 8,560,384 downwards.
TACCACCACTGGGACAGGCATTACACACAGTATCCCTGCTGTATGTTTTCCTCCGCTTCAAAAGCAGTAGCCATATCGATAGGAGTACCATCTTTTTTATACCCTTTCGCCATAGGTCCACTGCTCACAAACATAGTAGGTATAGTCACCCTGAGTGAATCCATGATCATGCCTGGCACAATTTCATCACAATTAGGAATCGCGATCATTGCATCCGTTTTATGTGCATTCATCACACTCTCCACCGAACTCGCAATCAGTTTTCTACTCAGCAATGAATACAACATACCTTCATGCCCCATCGCAATACCGTCGTCAACACCGATCGTGTTGAATTCAAACGGCACGCAGCCATTCGCCAGAATTTCATCCTTAATGATTTCCGCTACATTATTCAGGAAAAAGTGCCCTGGAATAATTTCAATAAATGAATTTGCAACGCCAATAGCAGGGTTGTTAAAATCTTCATCAGTCAAAATCGAAAAAATGGCAGAGTCGGCCGACGTCATTAAAAAGTCCTTAAAATATTATTTTCATAAAAATTGATGTTATTTCTACAGGAATTTTTTTTAAATTCGGTAACCTTAACCCACTGTTCTATGCAACTCGAAAAAATCGTAGCTCAGGGAAATAACCTTACTAGAGACCAATTATTAACTGTGCAGGGAGGAAATGCTCCTTCATCAACATTATCAGGCCCTACCGGCATAGATCCCGGAGCATCTGCATCAACAGATTATGAGGACAACGATTCAGATTGATGCCATTAATATAAGGTCGCTTTTAAGAATGTTCTATTTTAGTTAACTTTAGCTAATCCAATGTCCATGCAACGTGAGAAACTTCCCCCCACCAAAGAATGTTTAATACTTTACCACCAAAGGCGCGTATAACAAGGATCTCGGATCATTTACAGCCATTAGTAGGGATGATCAGTACGCAGACTGATAAATAGTGATCATCTACTTTTACTTTCTCTATAACGAATATTGGGAGTGGACATTTATGCTTTGCTTTATTCTCAATAATTATTGAGAACAGAACGGTCATGCCTGGATCTTCATCATTTAAATAACAAAAAGTATGAAACTGGAAAAACTCAACCCTTCTGATGAAACTCTTAGCAGGGAACAAATGCTTGCATTAGCAGGTGGCAATACGCCTTCGCAGACCTTCACCCGTGCCGCACATCTTACCGGAACGGAGGAAGCAATAGATTACGACGATGCTGACTAATCTTTTTTTAATCACTTAACCCAATTATTATGAGTCTCTAAAAATCACTTCCCAGGAGAAAACCCTTTCTCGCGAACAGCTGCTCACACTGAGCGGTGGCCTTTCTGCATTCTTTACCGGCACACAAGGGCACACAACAGATCTCGGCGCATCTAATGATGATGCAGACAATGATCAACAATCTTAGTCTTTTTTTATTAACCATTTAAACCAGTTTTTATGAAACTCGAAAAACTCACTCCACAGGAGAAATCACTCACAAGAGAAGAAATGCTTTGTTTGCACGGTGGTAACGTCAATCCAACCTTAACAGGTACAAACTGGCATAGCACAGACCTCGGCACATCTACAGCTGATGATTACGATGACGCTGATGGTGATTGATCACAATAATTAGTCAACCTCGCATGCAACTGGAAAACTCACTCCTCAGGAGAAATCCTTCAAAAGAGAGGAAATGCTTTCCCTGTATGGAGGTATCCTCGCACCATCATTAACGGGTACGAAAGCCCACTTCACTAACGTCGGCGCATCGACAGTCCAGGACTATGATGATGCAGACAATTAATAACTTTTAATCCCAATTTCCATGAAACTCGAAAAACTCACTCCACAGGAGAAGTGTCTCACAAGAGAAGAAATGCTTTGTTTGCATGGTGGCAGTGCTGCCCCAACTTTAACAGGCACATTGCCACACTCTACAGATCTCGGTGCATCTACTGCTCAGGATTATGATGACGCTGATGGTGATTGATATCTTTAAACAGAAGGGTGGGTTACTATGACCTGCCCTTCCAAATATCTTATAATGAAGGCAATATTGCTTTTTACAGGCATGCTTATGTCACAGTTATTATCAGGACAGCGATTAATTTTATTGGATAATGATCTGCAGGCTCAAAACCTTATCAAAGAAGGGGATGCAGCCTATTTCAGGGGAGATTTTAAAAAGAGTATTCAATCCTATCAGCAACTCGCTGAGATAAAACATCATGATCCGGAAGTCCTCTTTAACCTGGCAATTGGTTTTATGGCGAATGGCAAGACGGACAGTACCTTCCATTTACTCTTTGCTATCATAGACTCCGGCTATAGACAGGCGGACTTTATCCGTTATACAGCAGAGTTTGAAAAACTCCATGGTAGCGCTAAATGGAAAACCTTAATAAAAGAACTTGACGCCCGATTCACGGATTATTGCAAAACAAATAGCATCACGAATGAAAAAGTAGCAAAGCAGTTGGACTACCTTTTTTATATCGACCAAAAGTACCAGCGTATAGGTACTTTCAAAAGAAGATATGCAGGTGCTTATCCACAGTATACTGATAAAGCAATAGACTCTTTACAGGATAATACCTTCCGGAAAAATGTGGATTACCTGAAGCAATTGTTTGCCAAAGACGGATATCTGTGGAAAAGCGATATCGGCAAAGAAGCCGCACACATCTCCTGGATCATAGCTCAACATGCTGACTTCGACACCGCATTTCAAAAAGAATACCTCCGGAAAATGAAGGTAGCCGTTGACATGAATGAAGCCAGTGCCAAAGACTATGCTTACCTCACAGATCGTGTAAGAAAGAACACTGGCGAAAAACAGTTGTACGGTACGCAAATGAATTATATCACCACGAGAGATAGTACCGGAAAAATAAAAGTAGAATCAGGAATATGGCCCGTCGAAGATGAAGCCAACCTGAACCAGCGCAGAAAAGAAGTAGGTCTGGTACCAATAGAAGAATACCTCCAAATGATGAAACTATTGAATAACCACTAATAACTTATCAGATGATATTGGTTATAAGCCATGCTAGTTTTGAGTTTACCACGGAAATTGTAATGGACTGGCTTTTCTATTTAAAAGCAAATTTCATCCGCATCAATGGGAATGACCTGGTAGAAAACAGCCTGCATCGCATAAATATTGAAATCGGGAATGAACATCATCCTGCTGAACAACCTTTAATCACTTATAACGGCAGACAGTTGAACCTCGCCGATATCAATGCAATTTGGTATCGGCGCTGGTCGTTTCATGCTACTTTTCCAAAGATTTCTCCACTTGAAGAAAAGAAGTTTGAAGAGGATATTAATGAATTCAGAACGGAAGAGTTTAAGATCATCAGCGAGATATTCTTCAGCCAGATTAAAAACAAGAAGATCATTGGTTCTCCCAACCACCTGAAAAAGAACCCATCTAAATATCAACAATTACTAGCTGCAAAGAAGGCAGGTATAGATATTCCTGATACTATTATTACCAGCTCAAGAGAGGAATTGTACAATTTTTACCTCAGCCATCATAAAAGAATAATTGTAAAAGCCATGAGCGAAGCCGGACTATTTAATTTTAGCGGAGAGCTGCTGGCCGGATTTACTGAAATAGTATCAGAAGAAGTCATCAACAATTTGCCTGATCATTTTTATCCTTCCTCTTTCCAGGAAATGGTGGAAAAGGATGTGGAATTACGCGTGTATTATCTCGAAGGTAAATGTTATCCCATGGCCATCTTTTCAACTTTGGATAAACAAACCAGTATTGATTTCCGTAAATACAACATCCAAACACCTAACCGCAATGTGCCGTTCAAAATCCCCGATGATCTCGCTGCCAGGATTGTTGTGCTGATGAATGACCTGGGTTTAAATACCGGTTCCCTGGATATCATCCTCACGACAGATGGCAAGTTTGTCTTCCTCGAAGTCAACCATGGCGGACAATTTGGAATGGTCTCTGAACCCTGCAATTACCAACTCGAGAAAATAGTTGCCACCAGTCTGATAGAAAGTGACCTGATTCCTTTAAAAAATTAACCAATGGCAGAAGAAAAAAATGTAACCGCTTACCTCAATGCACTTAACCCGGCAGAGAGAACAAGGATTCCCGTATCCGTATATTTTGTGAGCCAGTCCAACTCTTACCACATAAGATTTGAAAAAAGCAGGAAGCATAATTCTGAAAAATATCCCTGCATGGCGTTTTTTAAACCCATCTCTCAGATAGTAGATTGGGAAAATGATCTCCTGAAAAAATAACTGACTATGAAGATTAAACTCTTTGAATGTTGTATGCCTGTAAAAGGGGCACGCCGTAGTGTGATATGCGATGTACAGCGCAATAATTATGAATTTATTCCCAACTCATTGTATGACTTCATTACCCGCTATGATGGTCATTCAGTAGAAGAGATCAAAGCAGACTTCCCCGTAGATGCACATGAGACCATTGATGAATACATCTCCTTTCTGATCAATAAGGAGTTTGCTTTCTTTACAAAGTATCCTGAATATTATCCACCTATCAGCAAGCAATGGGAGATGCCTTACGAGATCACCAATTGTATAGTTGATATCGACAGTACATCCGGGCATGATTACGAAAAGATTTTTTCTCAGCTCGATGAGCTGGGTTGTATAGCAGTAGAGATAAGATGCTTTGATACCATTCCTTGTGCGCAACTCATTACTATATTGGAAAGCGTGAATAACACAATGGTGAGATCCATCGACTTGTTATTAACCTACGATGAACAATATTGTAACGCCGCAACCCTGCAACATATACAAGACACCTACAAGCGTGTGGTCACCATAGTGCTGCATTCCTGTCCTTCGGATCTGGATGTTTCCGCATTCCCGCCATTGGTAATGGGTACGGACAAGGTTATTCCCAATAGTACCTGCTGTGGTACGATCAACAAACTCAACTTCTCCTGCAACCAGAAAAAATTCCTGGAAGCATTATCTTTTAATAGCTGTCTGAACAGGAAGATCTCCATTGATACAAATGGGGATATTAAAAACTGTCCTTCCATGCAGCAGTCATATGGAAATATCGCTGACACCACATTGGCACAGGCACTGGCTGACAAAACATTCAAAGATATCTGGTCTATTACAAAAGATCAGGTAACCACCTGCAAAAGCTGTGAGTTCCGATATATCTGTACAGATTGCAGGGCTTACAGGCAAGATGAGGCAGACATATATAGTAAGCCTGCAAAATGTGGATATGATCCATTCCTGGCAGAATGGGTGGGTAATTATGAGTTATCTCAAACAAGCATCAGCATTTGAAATCGTTCGTATTTTATAAGCAACTAAACGCAATGGATTGTGGCCCTACGTGTCTGCGCATGATAGCGAGGTTCTATGGCCGCCATTACAATGCGGATACGCTCAGGCAGATGACGGGCTTTGGCAGACAAGGCGTGACGCTCTTTGGAATCAGTGATGCAGCAGAGAAGATTGGGTTTCGAACCCGTGGCGTACAATTGACATATGAGCGTTTACAGCATGTCACCCTACCTTGTATATTGCACTGGGATCAGAACCACTACATTGTTTTATTAAGTGTGGCTAAGCGTATAAAAATAGCGAATCCTGGCCGTGGTATTGAAACGCTCACACAACAGGAATTTCTGCAACATTGGATCTCTCATAAAAATGGCGATGGAGAAACGACGGGGATCGCATTGCTATTAGAACCTTCTCCTGCGTTTTATGAACATGCGGGAGAAGAGCAGAAGAAGTTTACCTGGAAGGCGCTTTTTCCCTATTTACGTCAGAATCGCTGGCAGATCACGCAGGTGATGCTCACACTCTTGGTAGGTGCATTGCTACAACTGGTCTTCCCTTTTCTGACACAGAGCATTGTAGATACGGGTATTACCACACAGAACATGGAATTCATCGTGGTGATATTGGTAGCACAACTGATGTTGACCTTTAGCAAAACAGTAGTCGACTTTATTCGTAGCCGGTTGTTGTTGAAAGTATCTAACATCCTGAACCTGTCTATTCTCTCTGATTTTTGGATAAAATTAAGCCGGTTGCCCATTTCCTATTTTGATGCGCACCAGACGGGAGATACCTTGCAGCGAATTGGAGATCATAAACAGATACAAAATTTCCTCACCGGGCAGGCACTCAATACCTTGTTCTCGTTGATTAATTTCTTTGTATATGCATTCATCCTTGCTACATTCAGCATGTTGTTATTCGAAGTGTTTCTTACCGGCAGTGTATTGTATTTTCTCTGGATCAGTATCTTTCTGCCTATCCGCCGCAAACTCAACTTTGAAACTTTTCAGTTATCAGCAAAGGAAAACAATACGACACTTCAGTTGGTGCTGGGCATGCATGAGATTAAACTAAACAATGCAGAACAACAAAAGCGTTGGGGGTGGGAGAATATTCAGGCGCTCATATTCAAATTGAATCTCAAAAGCCTTAGTTATCAACAATGGCAACAGACAGGGGCCATGTTCATCAACCAATCCAAAGACATTTTGATCACCTTTTTAGTGGCAAAAATGGTCATCGAAGGCAATCTTACGTTGGGTACTATGCTGGCGGTACAGTACATAGTAGGTCAGCTCAATAGTCCGCTGGAACAATTCATTAGTCTTGTCCAAAACGCACAGGATGCCAAAATGAGCCTTGAAAGATTGCAGGAAGTGCACCAGCTGAAAGATGAGGAACCTGTTGACAGTATGTTTATTGCCAATCTTCCGGAAAACAAAACGATAGATATTAAGGATCTCTCCTTTGCCTACCCTGGACCGGGCAATCTCCCCGTCTTAAAAGATATCACATTAGAGATCCCTGAAGGCAGGGTCACTGCCATCGTAGGTACCAGTGGTAGTGGCAAAACGACTTTATTAAAACTATTGCTGAAATTCTATCATCAGTTCGATGGTGATATCAAAATTGGGGATAGCAACTTTAAATTCATCAGTCCTGGTTTCTGGCGAAGTCAATGTGGGGCGGTACTGCAAGACGGTTTCATTTTCAACGATACGATCGCTGGCAATATAGCAGTGGGAGAGGAGCTCATGGTCTACGAAAAACTGGTACAATGTTGTAAAATAGCCAACATCTTATCCTTCATAGAATCGCTCCCTAATGGTTTCCATACGCAACTAGGTGCGGAAGGCGTTGGACTGAGCCAGGGTCAAAAACAAAGATTACTGATAGCGAGAGCACTCTACAAAGATCCGAAATATCTTTTCTTCGACGAGGCTACCAATGCACTGGATGCGCATAATGAAAAGATTATCACAGCAAGTCTGGACAGGTTTTTTCGCGGGCGTACCGTAGTGGTCGTCGCTCACCGTTTAAGCACCGTGAAGAACGCAGATAAGATCATCGTACTACATGAAGGAAGAATAGTAGAAGAGGGTTCACATGAATACCTGTCTGCAATAAAAGGGAGATATTATGAGCTGGTAAAGAACCAGCTTGAACTTGGCAATTAATCAAAACAGCATGCCTACAATAACGCAACCAACACCTCCGCCACAATTAAATGGACACGTACCTAAAAAGGAGGTAGTGATCCGTTCAGAGGCTATGCAGGAGATCATAGACAGGAAGCTGGACTTCATGGACAAATGGGCTGTCATCATATTTTTAACGGGTCTATGCCTGTTATTTGCATCTACCTGGTTTATTCATTCACCTAACACGGTAGAGGCGAGTGCCTACCTGACAGCCAGTGATGCCCCCAAGGAGATCTTTTCCCGACAGGAAGGCCGGCTCATTCGCTTATGGGGACATAACGACGATATCGTTGCCGCCGGCCAGGTCATCGGTTGGATTGAAAGCACGGCTGATCATGCATCGGTAGCTGATCTCTCTATTCGCCTCGATAGCAGCTTACGTTTATTGGCTGATGGCCGTACCAACAAGGTATCGAAGTTATTCGAAAAGCATTATAATCATCTCGGCGAGTTACAGACTGCCTATCAAACCTTCATTACCGCATTACAGGTTTACAATGATTACCTTGTAAACGGCTTTTATAACCACAAGAAGCAATTACTGAAAAATGATATTTCCTCTCTTCAACAAATTAATACTTCCTTATTGAATCAGGAGAAGATGACAAATGAGGATATACAATTGGCAGAGGAATCATTTAATATGAATAACTCTTTATTAAATGAGAAGGTATTATCCCGTGAAGACTTACGTCAGGCAAAAAGTAAACTGGTAAATAAAAGATTATTGCTCCCTCAGTTAAAAACCACTATGCTGGCCAATGAAATTCAGCAGCGGGAAAAGCAGAATGAAATAGATATGCTGGAACATGACCTGACACAACAAAACATTATATTTCAGCAATCATTACAGACATTTAGAAGCACAATTGAAGATTGGGAAATGAAGTATGTGATTAAATCTCCTATTGATGGCGTGCTTTCATTTGTAGTCCCTTTGCAGGATAAACAGTTTTTACAGGCAGGGAAACTATTGGGTTATGTCAATCCAACAGGTACACAATACTATGCACAATTAAACTTACCCCAAAATAACTTCGGTGAAATCGATACAGGTCTGCAGGTACAATTGAGGTTTTATGCCTATCCTTATCAGGAGTTTGGGTTTGTACCTGGCACGCTGAATTATGTTTCCAAAGTCGCTACAGATAGTGGTTTCATCGCCACCATTCGCCTGAATAACGGATTGGAAACCAATCATCATATCAGGATGCAATATAAAACCGGTCTGAAAGCCAAAGCAGTAGTCATTACCCGCAATATGCGTTTGCCACAGCGGTTGTATTTTAGTATTGCTAAAGCGATCAGACCGTAAATTATTTCTTAATAATAAATTCCTCCTTATTCGGAAACTTCTCAATAATACTTTTTGATGTGGCAAAGTTGGCTTCCAATATATCTTTTGGATTTCCGCTCAACCACATACTCAAATCTATGGCTTCATAATTCCCACTATTAAAACCTAATAGTACGATCAATTTTTCCTCCCCTGTATTCTTAATATAATGCCCTGCGCCCATTGGTACATATCCTATATCTCCTGCCTCAAACTGATCTTTTACAAACTGTCCTTCTGCAAGAAACACGCCCATCTCCGCACTTCCCTGAATAAAATACTGCCACTCATCAGCATTCGGGTGCCAGTGTAACTCTCTTAATCCACCTGGTTCTATTTCAAAAACAGATCCTGTAATCGTTCTGGAAATCGGAAATTCCTGCTGTGTCACGACTCGCTGTGTACCTGCTCCTGGCACTAATTTAGGCATCTGTGCACCTAAAGGATATCGATGTGGAGAGGTCAGACTTACATGCTCTCTTGCTACGGCCAGTCCAGAGCCCACATCCGGCAACTTCCCTGGTGCGAAGTATACTTCTTTCTGAGGTAGGGTAGCTACTTCTTCCAGCGTCAATCCAAGATTCTGTGCGGCAATTTCAGGAGGTACGCTGGATACAAAATCTGTGATACTGAAAGTATGATCTTCAGAAAAGTCTCCATTATCAAAGATTAAAATAAAGTGACATGGCTCCTGACTAATACACTGCAATACATGCCCATAACCTCGTGGAAAATACCATACATCACCGGGTCCGAACAGATCGATGTATGTTTGACCGCTGGGATCAATTGTCGTAGTTCGTACATTTCCTTTAATCACATATGCCCACTCTGCGGCATTGGCATGCCAGTGTAATTCCCGCATAGCGCCGGGGTGTAAATGCATGCTCACACCTGCTAAATTTACAGAGGCTGGGAATTCCTTTACAGAGGCGCCACGGGTGATGCCACCAGGGGATGTTCTGGGGGGCTGCTTTTCTAAAGCGTATTTGAATGTCATGGCTGTTGGATTTTATGGGGTGAATGCTACCAATATTATGCTATATATGGATGAGTTACGATATTCATAAGCTGGAAGTTCCAATGATGCGACAAAAAAAGCCCGCGCACAGCGCAGGCTCAAAAAAATATGGAATCAACTTACTAAAGTTTATCGGCTTTCATTTGTTGAAGACCTAAAATCACGTAATCGAGTGTATCTTCCTCTTGCTCGCAAAGTAAAGCAATCGCTGCTGAATGCTTTCTCACTAATTCCTTGTATGCAAGCGTACTCAATTGATTATTATGAACAGCACGTTTTGCTGCAACTTGTGAGATTTTACGAGAAAATTCTTTGCTTTTGGGACGGTTTTTACTTGTATTACCTAACTTTCCTCTATGATTTTCTACTTTTGACATATTATTAATTTAAGTTTATTGTTTCGAATCTGAACATGGCTGCTGGATTATCTCCTTCCAGATTAACGGTAACATATGGTTGTCCCAATTCGACATCTGTGGAAATAGCTCCGAAACTTTTAAATAGATCACTCCTCTGGCATCTTAGAAAATAATATGTCAAACTCGGATCATTTCCTAAATCGTCGAAGATCATGCCTAACGGTACATAACGTCCTGACTGGTTATATCTCCTGAGCGCCCGAATTGTAGCCTGGCGTTTAGGAAGAGCGGCTAGTGTAAGATGCACCTCATAACCTACCCTTTTTAGGTCTTCGGCTGTTCTGATGAGTTTTTCTGCATTATTACCTATTGAGGGTATAACGATATTATAACCTTTCTCAATTGATAAGGTTTGCAATGGTTTAATTTTCTTAGGATTATCCCGAAACCCGGATGTGATTTGTCTGGATTCAAGATGCACCAGCGACGCCCCCCATGGTAATTTATGAAACTCAGGCAACTTCCTCTTCGCATAATCCGAATCAATAATGATCGCATGATTTTTATCCGCAATCATATTACTAATGCCTGATTTCCCTGAAGCCGGCAGCCCAATGATTAGAAACGCCTTCTTTTCCGCCCATACCCCCGTAGTAGGCAAAGCGCCACCTTTCCCCAAACATATCTCATCATCATCATCCAGCCTTACCATCGTTATCAATTCATCAATAATTTGTTTCCTTAGCGCCCACCTTGCAGCCTCCGTTTTATAATTCCGATCACGATAATTATCGTACATCAATGTATGTACCCCTGGATTATCATAGTCAATCAATGCCTTCTCACTGCTCACAATTTTAAAAGCAATATCTCTTTCATCTTCTTCCGGTTCAAACTCCAACACAGTAGTAAGAAAATGATCCACCTGATTAATATCTAAGAGTAATCTTGCGTATCTACCCATGATATTTGGTTGAATTAATTTACTACAACTGTATTACTTTTTTTCTAAACCTGTACCATATAAAAAATCCAATTGAGCATTGATACTCCAAAAAAAAGCCCGCGCACAGCGCAGGCTTTCAATCTCTTTCAATCATTTTATGCCTCCTCACCAATCACTCCAAAATCCGTCACCAACCTACCTATCTTCCCATCATTAACAAACCGAATATAACTCGCATAAAACCCATCTCTCTATCCGGGACTAAACAACGCAATCGTATGCCCATCCACGAGGCATGATTACATCGAAATTTGCATCAAGATTTATCAGTCGAACTTGATCAGGTCCTGAAAGATGAGTCGACCCCAGCTATTTCCGCGTGCTTGCACAAGCAGTCCGCCTTCTGATAGCCCGCCAGGTTTGATTGGTGAAAAACCGATATTTTCTGCAAGCGCAGCAATCTCCGCTACTGCGCCGTCATCATCGCTCGCAAGGAACACGACTCTTCTGCCACCATGTACGGCCGGATCCTGGTCAAGAATGGCAGCGATCAAATGGTTGAAGCCCTTAACCAGTTTTCCACCAGTGAATGCCTGTGCGACGAAGCTGGAAGAAGGCTGTCCTCCCAGCTTCTCAGGCGGCACACCGTAGGCATTGGTCACATCAACGATGATCTTCCCCTGCCAGGTGGGCAGTGCCTTTGCGACATCCGGGAGCGATTCAAAACGAACAGCCAAAAAGATGATGTCCGCCTTGACGGCTTCCGTCAGTGTAGTGGGAATGACTACGGGGCCGATCGCGGCCGCGGCGGATACAAAGCTTTCCGGGTCACGAGTGGTTGCAACGGATACTTCGATGCCGTTGCGGGCAAACGCCTTAGCCAATGCCTTGCCGATATTGCCGAAGCCGATAATTGCGTATCCCGCAACTTTGTTTTCTGATTTACTCATTTTGAAAATTGTTTTAATGGCACGAGTTACAAACTGGCGCCAGCGTGGGGGTAATTATTTAGACAAATAGCTTAGACCACCATCAACAAGGAGCTCAGCACCAAGCATAAATGAAGAATCATCAGAAGCCAGGAAAACAGCTGTTTTACCAATGTCAGATGGTTGCCCAATTCTGCCTATCGGCATTACATCTGCCCAGTATTTTTTTACAGCTTCAAGTTGTTCTGCAGGAACAAACCTGTCAAATACTGGTGTATTTGTTGTGCCTGGTGATATTACATTTGCCCTAATCTTTCTACCTAAAAGGTCGTTTGAAAATCCCTTTGCAAAATGGATCACAGCCGCTTTTGCAGCACCATAAAGCGTAAAAGACGGATATGCCCGATGCGCTGCATTTGACGCGATAAGAAAAGACGATTTTCCGATATTTTGAATGATGTGGACGGAATTTCCAACAGAATGTTGAGCAAAGAATTAAAGGAATTAGAAATAAACGAGTTGGTAAAACGAACCATTTTTAACACACAACCCATAATGGTTCAATATGAACTTACGGAACACGGCAATACGCTACAAACCACCATCAGTAATCTTGCAGATTGGGGGATAGTACACCGAAAGAAAATTGTCGGGAAATAATGTTCGTTGTTGAGCATCGTCCTGTATATCAGGAAATGGGTTAGAAGCAAATGTGATAACTACAAAGTATAGTCAGACGAAGCAAGAGCCTTTGTGTAGCAAATAGAATAAAAGAGGGGGAATTAAGCTTTTCAAAAAGCCGGAGTTCGATAGTGATTCTCACTAATAACAAAAAGCGCTGAGAAATCAGCGCTTTTTGTTATCTGCGGGCTACAGAGAACAACTTTCGAACCGGTTCGCAGAAGATTTATCTCATATTAAGACATTTATTAGTTAAATTAATTGCAAAGCCTACTGTTAGCAGTGTAACGTTCAGTCTTCATATTTCTTAGAATTATATAAATGCTATTCTAAGGACAGATTATATCCGGCCATAAGTGTCATTTTTTTAATAGTTATGGCCCATCTTATTTCTATATCCGGCCATAACTATGTATTTTTACATAGTTATGGCCGGATATAAAATTTCAGCCGTTAGTGATAAAAATAACATTTATAAAAATGAAACCACTTATAGGTCGTAAAGAAGAGAAAAAAATTCTGGAAAAGGCTTTAGCATCTGATGAAGCTGAGTTAATTGCAGTTTTTGGACGGCGACGTGTAGGTAAGACTTTTCTAATAAGGGAATTCTTTAATAGTAAAATGATTTTGGAGTTTTCGGGAGTTCACAATGCTACATTAAAGGAGCAATTGGGAAATTTCAGAAATAAATTAGCCGAAGTTCTGAAACAGGAGAGATTACCAGAAGTGCCTCCTGGTTGGACGGAAGCTTTTGGGATGCTAAAAAAGTATAGTGAGCCACTGTTGAAGAAGGGAAAATGTGTTATTTTCCTGGATGAATTTCCCTGGTTAAATACACCTAAATCCGGTTTTTTATCTGCATTTGAATATTTCTGGAACTCATGGGGTACTAAGCAAGATAATCTCATATTAATAATTTGCGGATCAGCAGCTTCGTGGATGATACAAAAAGTTGTCAATAACAAAGGTGGGCTTCATAATAGAATTACAAAAAAAATCCGTTTGTTACCTTTTACTCTTGCTGAAACAAAAGAATATTTGGAGAGCAGAAATGTTAAACTGGAACTTTATCAGATTGTTCAGCTTTATATGGTGATGGGAGGAATTCCTCATTATCTGAAAGAGGTGGAAGCCGGGTTTAGCGCTGCGCAGTCTATTGATAGACTTTGTTTTACTAAGGATGGGATATTAAAAAATGAATTTGATAATTTGTATCAATCACTATTTGCAGAAGCTGATAAGCATGTTGCGGTGGTTAAAGCATTAAATAATGCTCCAGCTGGACTCACCCGTAAAGAAATTATTGCAGCCTGTAGCTTATCCAGTGGAGGAAGGGCGACCTTACTCCTTGATGAATTGATGGAATCTGGATTTATCACAAATTATATTCCTTATGAGAAAAATGTCAGGGATAATATATATAAACTGAGTGATGAGTATTCCCGATTTTATCTAAAGTATATTGAAAATGGTCGGGCATCTGGCGAAGGAACATGGATAAAATTATCGACTCAACCTACATGGAAGAGCTGGAGTGGACTTGCATTTGAAAGCATCTGTCTGAAGCATACAAAGGAAATAAAAGTTGCTTTAGGTATTTCAGGTGTTTATACTGAAGAATCAATCTGGAGATATGTATCAGGAAAAGATGATGAAGGGACAGGAACTCAGATAGATTTATTACTTGATAGAAATGATTTTTGTATAAGTATCTGTGAGATGAAGTTTTCAACTTCGGAATTTTCAATAGATAAAACTTACTCAATAGAGCTAAAAAATAAATTGAATATATTTCAGCAGAAAACAAAATCAAGGAAGACATTATTTCTTGTGATGGTGACTACATTTGGAACCAAAAATAATGTGTATAAACCGGGTTTGGTTCAAAATGATATTATCCTGGAAGATCTATTTAAATGAACAAAGAATTTAAGTATTTAAGGAGATAGTTTTTTATTCATTAATTATATATTAAACTGTATATCTAATGCCATTTAGAAATATTTCTGAAGACTTTCCATTTCACAGCAAGGATAAAGCTGTCTGGTATTATCTGATAGATTGGAAAAATCAGACTCAAACTATAATACTCCCCAAAAATCGGACAGTAAGTTTAAGTGGAAAAACATCTTAAATTTACGATATGAACAAGGGAAGAAGAAAGTTCAATGCAGCATTTAAAGCGAAGGTAGCAGTAGAAGCCTTAAAAGAACAACTCACACTTGCAGAGCTGGCTGAGAAGTATGATTTACATCCCACTCAGATAACGGAGTGGAAGAAACAGCTGTTATCAGGCTCTGAACAGGTATTTGATCAGGGTAAGAAAGCTGATTCTGAAGCAACAGATCACCAGGAAGAAAAGGATGAACTATATAAGCAAATCGGTCAACTCAAGGTAGAGAATGACTGGTTGAAAAAAAAATCTGAACAGGTCTATGGGAAGAACTGGAAGGATGGCTATAGTAAGCAAGGATGATACGGAGCTTAGCATTGTACGTCAATGTCAATTGCTTGAAGTATCCCGTAGCAGTCATTATCATGAGCCTAAAGGAGAGAGCAAACAAAATCTGGAGCTGATGGCTCAGATTGATCGTCTCCACCTTGAACATCCTTATTTCGGGGCTGTTCGGATGGCCAAACATTTGAGTACAGATGATCTGGTTGTCAATGTGAAGCGGATTAGGCGCCTGATGCGAAAAATGGATATTTCGGCCATATATCCGGTTCCCAATACGAGCGAGGCATATAAATACCACCAAAAGTATCCATACCTGCTAAAGGGGCTTAATATTGACAGGAACAACCAGGTTTGGAGCATGGATATCACTTACATTCCGATGGCGAAAGGTTTTATGTATCTGTGTGCGATTATAGACTGGCATAGCCGGTATTTGCTATCCTGGACGCTAAGTAATACCATGACTGTTGATTTCTGCCTGGAAGCCCTTCAAAAGGCCGTTTCCATCTATGGCACTCCTGAGATCCTAAACACAGATCAGGGAAGCCAGTTTACCAGTGAGGAATTCACCTCAGCGGTATTAAATGCTGAGATCAAATTCAGCATGGACGGTGTTGGAAGAGCTACAGATAATATTTGTATTGAAAGGTTTTGGCGTAGCATCAAATACGAGAACATCTATCTCAATGCTTACGACAGCACGCTGGAATTATACAAAGGAATTCACAGGTATGTGGAATTCTATAATTGGGAACGAAAACATCAAAGCCTTGGATATGTTACTCCTGCTGATGTTTATGGCGCTGCTGATAAGTTATCCACATATTCACAGCAATTCACAAAGAGAAAAAAAGTAACAAAAAAAGAGAAAGTTTATAATAGTAGTAATAGATTTGATTCTTTAATTAATAACCCACCTATTGCTGTCTAATAAATGGGGAGTATCTAAAACAGATTTCTATAATGTTTCGGGGAAAAAGATTTATTGAAGAGGCTTAAAGATATTCTTGATGATCAGGATGAAAAAAATCATGAATTGATGGGAGTATGGAATGGAACATATTCCACTGATATTTTTAAAATCCCGATAGCAAAGGGGTATTTTGAATTAAACCAGTATTTTAACTATTAAGCGTTATATGGTTTAGATAAAAAATTAAAGCCTTCAAATCCAATGACTTGAAGGCTTTAATTTTTTCAGCGGGCTGTAGGTTACAACTTTCGAACCGGTTTGGGGAGGAACTCAAAAACATTGCAGATTTCTATAATGAGTATTTTGTAAAGATTCAATCATCAACGTGAAATAGATATATATGTCGGTGATGGGGATAAGGTTCGAACAAAAGGTTATTTCAAATAAGATTTACTAAAGATTATAAATCCGCTGAATGCTCTAACCCTAACTTGAGTCGTATTTGCGCTACCCGGTAATAACCACGTATTTTTGTTAAGTAGGTCAAAAATAACAGCTTTGCAAAAATTGTTATTTGTTAAAAATAGCGTATAATAGCGGAAACATATTTTTAGCAGCCATACTATGACGACCTCAAAATTGAAATTTGTTATTATTGTGACTTTGACATTTTGTTCTTGTTCTAACAATGACAAAAAGGAGAGCCTAGTTTATACACTCAACGCATTTGAAGCACGAGATATTCCATCAAATATTTTCACTTTAGATAAACTGAATGAGTTTGACTTGTTAAAACAAAAACAAGAAACAATAGATGGAAGTTATAATTACCCAAATACTTTTGTGGTTGGGCAATATAATGACAATCGGAAGGCTTACGACAGAGTGCATGTCATAGATGGGTTTTCACCCGTTGAAAATTATAAATTAGTTAAGGCAATCTCTGATTATTATACAAGTGACACAACATTTCTTGACAATATTCAATTGACAGATACTATATATATTGACAACAAGGATGTTTTTTTATTAAAAGACACAATGTATAGAATTTCATTTAATGACAGGCAATCATCTTATAAAATGAATGAAAAGAAATATATAGTTTTGATTTATAGAAAAACGAACCCTATAAAGGATTCTACAACTGGAAATTTTACAATGTGGAAACGTGAAATAGTTACGTTTCAAAATGACAATGTAAAAACAGAAACCTTAAACAAAATGAATGAGCATTTATTTTGATAGACAATATGGCTGCTAACATTGGTATTGACAATAGTGGGGCAGACTGAAAAACATTATTGCTATAGTCAACTTTCACAGACCGTTTATTATGGACAATTTACGTGAATTTTTAGAAGACAAATACATCACCAAACATGAAGAGCAGTATCCATTTGAAAAAATTGCCAGCGACATTCTTGACTTTCTAAATGCTGACATAGAAAACTATTTTGACGTAACTGGTTTCGCTAAGGACATCTACCTTGCTGCTTTCTTGACACAAGAGCAAAAAAAGTATTTTTATAATGAACTTAAATCAAGGGACTTTTTTAAGCAACTAAATACTTTTCTATATTCTGATAATTTTTCTATTTACAGTTGGACAATTTATACAATTGGGAAATTTTCAAATAGTGAAAATGCAGATTATTTAGAAAAGGCATATGAGACAAGTTTTAGCTTGACAAATCCAATGCTTTCATATCGTTGCCTAAATGAATTAAGTTGGCTAAACTCAAAAAAAACTGTCCACTATTTATCAAAGCTTGAATTTGACAGTTCAAAACATCAAAATTAGTATTGCTCTATTATTGGGAAACAAGGAGCGATAATTCAAAATTCAATCAATTACTGACAGACAAAGAGCTTTTAAGTTTTATTGCACCCAGCCAAACTTTGGTTGGCACAAGAGAAGAAATTTCCAACCGGTTATTTGGTTTTGAAAACCATATTTCCGAGCTCTACAATTCAAGAGGAAAAAATATCATTGATAAGAATGAATTTGAAAGCATAGCAACAAACTATTTCAAAACCTATTTAAAATTGGTTGACATACAGGTGGACAAAGACCATCAAGACTTTTTAAAACAGTTTGACCAAGACTGAAAATGCCTACACAGGCGATTTGGCAATATGGTTGGGGGACAAATATATTCTCAACTTATTACTACCAAGTTCCGAAAGGCAGAAGACATGATCAACGGAGCCCTTAAGAGAAAAGTATCGCCCGTAGAATTATTAAAAATAAATTTTTGCCCTGGCCGATAATTGGCAATTGAGCCAATTAAAAGAAAATAAGGACGAGTTGAACGTGTACAGCCAGTTCGATAATTATAAGAGGAAAGAAGAACAGAAGTGTCCAAAGGCACGCTCAATGTAATTGGAATGGTTAAACACCACAACCGTTTGGCGGCAGTGCTAACATCAACCGACAGACAAAAAACAAATAGGTATGGGGCTATTTGACCTTTTTAAAAAGCAGGACGACAACTCTCTAGCAAAAGAGGATTTACAAAAGGCCAAGGAACATTTTGACAAAGGTGAGTTTCAAGAATGTTTGCGAGTTTTGACTTGGGGCTTTAGAAAAGATGTAAACTACAAACTACTTTATCAGCTTGCCTCTGACACCTTAGGTAAACTCAACGCAAGTGACGAACAAAAACTTTTTGCAGCAGTTTGTAAAAAGCAAAATGACTCAAGAGCTTACAACAACTTGGGTAATTTTTATTTCAGCGTTGGACATTATGATTTAGCTCAGGTGTTTTATGAAAAAACAATCCAACTTAATCCTAATAATGCAGAAGCACCTCACGACCTTGCGATTTGTTATGCAAGACGATTTCAAATAAACAAAGCTATAGACGTTTTAGTTAACTCTAATTCAAACGACTTTTGGAATTTGTATTTCTTAAACAAGTGCAAAATACTTGACAAGAAAACAGGCGGTGTTCAACAGTCTTTAAATGATCTTCAAGTCTTTCTTGACCAACAACCAAATCAAGAAGATGTTATAATTCCAAGAATGAAAATTGCGGAGCTTCAAGAAACTTTGCAGCGCTTCAATTCAGTTAAAGACATCCAAACCCATATCCGTGATTGGCAGTTCATTCAATACGGTGGTGTTGTGCTTGACTACTTTGAGAACAATGAAGATTATGTAGCAGGTGGACGATATGTTGCAAGTTGGGGCTCTAATGAATCTATCAAAACACTTGCTAATAAAGTAAAACAATTTGCCAATAAAACTTTCAATTTCATTTCTATCCGTTGTTTCACTTCCTGATAGAGATTCTGAAATTGTCGGACGGGTTTTAGCAAAAGAGCTCGGAATTGGTTTTGGGCTGTATGATCCCCAAAAGCTAAATCAGGATTGCTTAATTGTTTCGGCCGACAGTTCATATTTTCAAGATTATGAGCAACTAAACGGAATTAATAACAATCAAGTTGTTTTTTCAGCTAATCACAGTTGGCTTGACAACGCTATTGTTAGCCCTGACATCATTGGTTTTATGACACAAACATATAGTTTTCCTTGGAGTGGCGGTGGAATGAGAGTAACGGATGTAGAAAGTGGAAAAATTGAAAAAATCCCACCAGACAACCGTTCAGCAGAGGAAATCGCAATGGACATTTTCAACATCAAGCAAGAGCCAGAAGATATTGATAAACATTTAGAGTTTTACTTGGAACACAAACAATATTTGAAAGGTATTGGAAATTCATCAGGCGACAAGCGTTACAATTTTATGATTGAAAGCCCTGTTCCTGGTTCTTACTTCGGTTAACTG
Organism: Chitinophaga sp. LS1; assembly: GCF_034274695.1. Taxonomy (NCBI): domain Bacteria; kingdom Pseudomonadati; phylum Bacteroidota; class Chitinophagia; order Chitinophagales; family Chitinophagaceae; genus Chitinophaga; species Chitinophaga sp. LS1. Next base: position 8,540,424 of record NZ_CP128362.1, on the reverse strand, counting down.
ATAACGATGATGACTGCACTTCTAACAAACATTCCCGCAAACTTTGGAAGAAAGTCCTTCGGACGGAAAAGCACGGCAGCCACTAACAGCTAGGCTTCGTCGGGTGTGCAACACCAACGATGAAGCCTAGCTGTTGCACAGCCTTCCCCTCCAACAGCGGGAGAACTTTCGGTAGTTGGGCTATTAATTATGGGGATTGAATCGGAAGTAAAGATGCCTTATCAGGCTTTGGCAGAAAATAGTTCCCGATAAACTGGTTATTTTCTAAAAAGCGTTCGGTTACTATTATTTTACCTTAACCATTGCTGGTATTTAGAATTTAAAAGGCATTAGGCGGCCTGTTTTCTCGCTTCCACCCAACACAATCCAAAGCCTCGTTAAAAGTGGGCGACAAAGAAACAGCAACACTTGGTGAACGATGAATTGCAACATCATAATGCGCAAATGCCGGAAAGTAGAAATCTAATCCTTATAATACTTCGAACCCACCAATTACTTGATAATCATAGTTTAGTATAATGAGTAGTTAATCTCGTGGAAATATTTCGAACAAGAAAACGCCTTCAAATCCAACGACTTGAAGGCGTTTCCATTTATCAGCGGACCAGACGGGACTCGAACCCGCGACCTCCGCCGTGACAGGGCGGCATTCTAACCAACTGAACTACTGATCCTTACACCCCGTTTTCTCTGTGTCGGGGGTGCAAATATATGCACTTTTATTTCAAATGTGCAAATAATTTATATAAAAATCTTTCCCTACCCGCAATCCCATCTTTTCTTTAGCTTTACACCCTCCGGGGGCAGGAGCCAAAACGATTTGATTTTTAACTATGGATCGTATGCCATCAGAAGAAGAAGTACTGATCAAAATGAAGCAGGGAGATGAAGCTGCATTCTCAACTATCTACCGTCATTATCACGCTTCTCTTTACATATACCTCTTACGGTTTTGCAAAATACCTTCCCTGGCAGAAGACCTCGTCCACGACGTATTTCTGAAAATCTGGGAAATCAGGGACCGTATAAATCCTCAATTGTCTTTTTCGGGATACCTGTATCGTATTGCCCGTAACCACGTCATTAAAACAATTGACAAACTGGCCACCGACCAGGCTATGCGGGAACAACTGTTCGCTCAGCTTAATGAACCCGTTTCCTCCACACCAGAACAAATGGTCAGAGCCAAAGAATATGACAGGCTTTTTCAGGAAGCATTGGCCCAAATGCCACCACAACGGTTACGGGTATTCCAACTCTGCCGGCAGGAAGGGAAAAGCTATGACGAAACTGCTGAACTACTCGGCATCTCCCGCAATGCTGTAAAAAAACACATGGTGCTGGGTATGCGCTTTATTTATGAATATGTTCATCGCTATGGCGATATCATGGTCGCTATTTACGTAGCCCAAAACCTCCTCTCCTAAAAAAGCACTCTTAAAAACAGCTCCCCCAAACACCTCCCCAAAAATGCTCTCTTAAAATACACTCTTAAAATACTCCTCTAAAAAGCAGCCCCCTAAATCCTCTCCTAAAAAGACTATCAACCCCATCCTGAAAAATCCCCCACTAACCCCTCCAAAATCTCCTCCCTAAAATCCCCTCCCTAAAATCCCCTCTCACCCTCCCTCCAAAAATCTTAAAAAATATTTTCCCCCCGAGGTACCCTAAACTATCATTTCCGGATAATATATATAGACACCTATATAAACTTATGTCAACAACCACGGAACATTACGAAAAACTGTTAGCAAAATACCTTGACGGTCAATGTAATGCAGCTGAAACTGCCGAGCTTTACTCCTGGCTACAAGCCTCCGGCTCACACCGTGCGCTGTTGAAAACCATGCAACAGGAATTTCAAAAAGCCCTCGACACTCAGCCGGAAATTCCCGCTGAAATCTCCGATCGCATTGAAACCAAACTGCTGCAATCCATTACTACAAAGAAAGTCCGCACCCTCTGGTATTACGTTGCAGGCGCTGCCTCCATCGCCGCCGCCGTACTCCTCTTAATAATATTTAAACAACCTGCCACCCAACCCGCGAACACTCAAATCGCAACAACCTCCGTCGCCCCCGGCACCAACAAAGCCATCCTCACCCTCTCCAATGGCTCCACCGTCATCCTCGACTCTGCCGGTAACCAAACCATCCTTCAGGGCGCTACCACCGTACTCCAAAAAAATGGTCAGTTGCAATACGCTGCTAAAGCTACCGACGATGCCATCGTATACAACACCCTGACCGTTCCCCGTGGCGGTCAGTTCAACATAATTCTGCCCGACGGCAGCCATGTATGGCTCAATGCCGCCAGCAGCCTCCGCTATCCTACCTCCTTCAATGGAAAAGAAAGAAGAGTGGACATCTCCGGCCAGGGATACTTCGAAGTCAGTCCCAACGCCAAACAACCCTTCATCGTCCAGGTCAATAACATGGAAGTACAGGTACTCGGTACCGCCTTCGACATCATGGCCTATTCAGATGAAAAAAGCGTAAACACAACGCTTGTACAGGGAGCCGTAAAAGTGAACGACAAACGCCTCTTCCCCGGTCAGCAAGCCGTAATGGACCCATCCACCGGCCAGATCACCATCCGCGAGGCAGACGTAGAACAAGTCATCGCATGGAAAACCGGCTTCTTTGAATTCGACAACGCCCGCCTGTCAGACATCTTAAGACAGCTCTCCAGGTGGTACGACATAGATATTAATTACGATCAGAAAGGAAACGAAAAGCTTCTCGGCGGCCGTATCAGCCGAAGCCTTCCCCTCACTGACATCCTCCATATGCTGGAAGCAAATGGACCCGTATTCGAACTTGTTGGAAGAAAATTAACTGTCAAATAAGGCTGGTATTCCACGTATAATACGCCAGTCATTCATAAACCTAAAACAACGTTATGGAAGTAGCAGAAACAAATTAATCATGTGGGGCCGTACATAAAAAAACCGGAAGCGCTTGCAACACTCCCGGTAAATAATGTCTGGGCCCAAAAAGAAAACAACATCCCGTTACGAATTATTGATTTCAAATTTCCCAAACACTACAAAAGTATGGATTTAAACTTATGTGGTAGGGCTTCCTATTCCCGGAAGCTCTCATCAACCAAAAATTATTTCGGAATCCACGTTTTCCGAAGTCAAATTTTACTCGTTATGAAACTGACTACCTTTTTGTTGCTAGTGGCCTGCCTGCAGATCAGCGCAAAAGGATTATCTCAGCAAATATCCCTGTCTGAAACTAAAGCACCCCTCAAAAAGGTGTTAAAATCAGTAGCACGTCAGGCGGGTATTTCCATCATTTATGATGAAGATTTGCTGGCTTCCGCTCATCCTGTTACTATAGAGGTTAAAAACGTACCAGTACGACAAGTTCTGGATATGGCACTCGCAGATCAGCCCTTCTCCTATGTGGTGGATGGCTCCCGCATCATTGTCAAAAGTCTGCCCGAAACAAAACCTGCTGATGTTGATACTATTATCACCGTTACCGGCCGTATCACGGATGAAAAAGGTGACCCTTTACCCGGCACCAGCATCCGTATAAAAGATAGCAAAAGTGGTGCTGTGACAGATGGTACAGGTTCCTATTCTATCAAGGTACCTCCCGGCTCTACCCTGATCGTAAGCGCTGTGGGCTTTGAACCTGTCAACTGGGCAGTGACTAAGTCATCTATGAACTTTATCCTGAAAATATCACAGACTGCCCTCACCGAAACTGTGGTAGTTGGTTATGGTGTACAAAAGAAAAGTGTTGTCACCGGCGCCATCTCCAGTGTAAGAGCTGCTGACCTGGAAAGCCAGCCTGTTACCCGCCTCGAAGGTGCCCTCCAGGGCCGTACTTCAGGTGTTACCATCGCTGCCGGTTCTGGTCAGCCAGGTTCCAGCGCTACTGTACGTGTGAGAGGTCTCACTACTTTTAATAACAACGATCCTCTCTGGGTGATTGATGGAGTGGTGGTCGATAATGGCGGTATCGGTTACTTAAACCAATACGATATCGAATCTATCGAAGTATTGAAAGATGCTGCTTCCCAGGCTATTTATGGTGCACGTGCTGCTGCGGGTGTAATCCTCGTGACTACCAAAAAAGGTAAAGCCGGTACCCTGCAGGTCAACTACAATGGTTACTATGGTAACTCTGAACCTGCCCGCAAACTGAAGCTCCTCAATGCTACGGAATATGCTACCCTGCGTAATGAAGCTTCTGTAGCTGCCGGCAATGGCATCGTCTACGCTGATCCTGCTTCTTTAGGTAAAGGCACCGACTGGCAATCCCTCATCTTCAACAACAGCGCTGCGCGCCAAAACCATGAAGTGAGTGTAAGCGGCGGTAATGATAAGTCAACTTTCTATTCCTCTTTCGGTTACCTGAAACAGGATGGTATCGTTGCTACCGACATCTCTAAATATGAACGCATCAACCTGCGTCTGAACTCTACACACAAACTGTCCAAATACGTAACCCTCGGCGAAAACGTTGGCTATGCTTACGACAAAGCCCTGGGTGTAGGTAATACCAACAGCGAATTCGGTGGCCCGCTCAGTTCCGCTATCAACCTGGATCCAACTACGCCTGCCGTAATTACGGATCCTGCTGTAGCCGCTGCCGCACCTTATACCAATACCGGTATTCGCCGCGATAAGAATGGTAATCCTTATGGTATTTCCAGCGCTGTAGGACAGGAGATCACGAACCCACTCGCCTATATTTCCACACGTCTGGGTAACTATAACTGGTCACACAACATCGTAGGTAATACCTACCTGGAAATAGTGCCTGTTAAAGGTTTGAAACTCCGCTCTACCCTCGGTACTAAAATCGCCTTCTGGGGATCTGAGACTTTCACACCCATCTCTTACCTGAACTCATCTACCATCTCTTCCCGTACTTCTTTTTCACGTAATCAGAATTCAGGATTTGCATGGAATATAGAAAATACCGCTTCTTATACTAAAGATATCCGTAAGAACTCCTTCACCATCCTCTTAGGTCAGGGCGCTTATATGGACAACCGTACAAGAGCGACCACCGTTACTTTCTACGACGTGCCTGCTAACACTTTTGAAGAAGCAAGCATGAACTTCAAAGTAGCTTCCGACAACCGTACTTCTGACGGTAGTGAAGGTGCTGACCACAGGATCTCTTCACTCTTCGCCCGTGTCAATTACGCTTACGATGAAAAGTACCTCATTGAAGGTATCGTACGTCGTGATGGTTCTTCCCGCTTCGGTGCCAATAACAAGTATGGTACTTTCCCATCCTTCTCACTGGGGTGGAATATCTCTAAAGAAGGCTTCTGGCCCCAACAGAACCTCGTAAACTTCCTCAAACTGAGAGGTGGTTATGGTGTAGTAGGTAATGATAACATCGGTGACTTTGCCTACCTGTCTACCATCGGTAGCGGCAGAAACTATGCCTTCGGTAATTCCGGTAGTTACCAGATCGGTTACAGTCCGAATGCCCCTTCTAACCCTGACCTGAAATGGGAATCTACCAGTCAGACAAACGTTGGTTTTGAAGCCACTGTTTACAACGACTTCAGAGTCGCTTTCGACTGGTATAAAAAGGTGACTAAAGACATCTTGCAGAACCCACGCATTCCTTCATACGTTGGTGCAATCTCTAACCCTGCTGCGAACGTAGCTGATATGGAGAACACCGGTGTGGAACTGGAACTGGGTTATCACAAAAAGGTAGGCGAAGTAGACCTGAATGTAAATGCGAACGTTTCTTATACAACTAACAAAGTAACCAACCTGGGTACTGGTATCAAATACCTCTCCGGTGGTCAGACATTCCAGTCTTCCAGCTATCCTATCACCCGTACCGCCCTTGGTCAGCCACTGAATAGCTTCTATGGTTTCAAGACAAATGGCATCTTCCAGAACCAGTCCGAAGTTGATAATTACACCAGCAAAGCAGGTGGTAAAATTCAACCTGATGCAAAACCCGGTGATTTCCGTTGGGTAGATACTGATGGTGATGGTACGATCACAGAAGCTGACCGTCAGTTCCTCGGTAATCCTACACCTACCTGGACTTACGGTGGTACCATCAATGCTGCTTACAAAGGCATCGACATCGTAGTATTCATTCAGGGTTCCGCTGGCAACAAGATCTTCCAGGGCCTTCGTCGCCTGGATATCCTGAATGCAAACTGGCAGACAAAAGCCCTGGGTCGCTGGACTGGCGAAGGTTCTACAAACGATTATCCAAGGCTGATATCTACTGATCCTAACAGAAACTTTACCAATCCTTCCGATTTCTATCTGGAAAATGGTAGCTATTGCAGAATCAAATCTTTACAACTGGGTTACTCCATTCCTAACACGATCACCAAAAGAGTGGGCATCGAGAAATTCAGAATTTATGTAATGAGCGAAAACCTGCTCACATTCACTAAGTACACCGGTTATGATCCTGAAATCGGAGGTGGCGTATTCAGCATCGACAGAGGTATCTACCCTCAGGCAAGATCCTTCATGCTGGGTGTTAACGCTACTTTCTGATAAACTGATAAAAGCAAATTACAATGAAGAAAAAATACATTCCACATATATTGACATTCGCTATTGGCCTGCAAATAATGAGCGGCTGTAGCAATAGTTTCCTTGAAGTAAAACCAAAAGGCACTGACCTCGAAGCGAACTATTACAAAGATCAGACTGAGGCCTTCAACGGGCTGGTAGCTTGTTATGATGTAGTAGGCTGGCAGGGTGGTAACTATGTAACCAAAGTTGGTGCCATGAACGCCGGTTCTGACGACCACTATGCAGGTGGTGGTGGTGCCAATGACGTAACCGCTTTCCAGGTATTCGCCAACTATACTCTCACACCTGATCAGGGACCACAGGATGAACTCTGGAAGAAAGGTTTCTCTGGTATCTTCCGTGCAAACACACTGCTGGAAAAGCTCCCGGGTGTACCCATGGACGAAGCGACCAAAGCCCGTTATACTGCGGAAGCAAAATACCTCCGTGCATTTTTCTACTTCGACCTGGTACGTTTATTCAAAAATATACCACTCTTCACCAAACCTGTTTCTACCAGCGACATGTACAACGTGTTGCAGGCGACTCCTGAAGATGTGTACAAACAAATTGAAACAGACCTGCAGGATGCCATTGCAGAAACCAATCTGCCTGATCAGGTACCTATTGCTACCGAAGGTGGTCGTGCTACCAAAGGTGCTGCACACGCGCTGTTAGGTAAAGTATATCTCTATGAACAAAAATATAGCGCTGCTGCAACAGAACTGGCCGAAGTAAATGGTACAGTGCCAGGTAGCACCAATTCAAAATATGGTTATAACCTGCTGGCTAACTTTGCCGATCTCTGGAAGTCAGACAATGGTTCCAAGTATAACAGCGAGTCTATTTTCGAAGTAGCATTTACAGCTAGTTCCGCAGGCTCATGGGATTGCGTGTCTTGTACAGAAGGTAATGTGCTGAACATTATGGTGGGCCCAAGAGGTTACAAAGCATTGAAAGCAGGTGCCCCTGATTACGTATCCGGATGGAGTTTCCTCGTAGTGACCAAAGAACTGTTTGATGCCATTCACTACGATCCCCGTTATAATGCAACCGTTGCCAACCTGGATAGCTTACAGGCCAATGGCATTGCCAGCTATGAACCTGGTTATAAAAATACCGGTTACTTCCTGCAAAAGCTCATTGGTTTTAACTACAATAAAACTACCGGTGGTGGTAATATTGAGTTGAACTTTCCACAGGATCTGTACGAAATCCGCTTAGCTGATACGTACCTCATGGAAGCAGAAGCACTCGTGAAAGCAGGACAAGGTGGTGGCGCCGGTACCCGTGCTTATCAGTTGCTGAATGCAGTACGCGCCCGCGTAGGTCTTACTGCTATCGAAGCGACAGATGACAACATCTTCAATGAAAGAAGACTGGAACTGGCTGGCGAAGGCCATCGCTGGTTCGACCTGGTACGTACTGGCAGAGCACCTTCCGTACTCGGTAGTCGTGGCTTTATTGCTGGTAAGCATGAGATATTGCCAATTCCACTGTTAGAGTTGGAAAATACAAAGCTGGAACAAAGCAAAGAATGGGGAGGAACTAAATAACACATCAAACCGATTTACATGAAACGCTATATAGGTACTTTGGCAGTGGCAGCGATGTTGTCCTGCGCTATGCCGGCTTGTACGCCGGAATCATCCACAAAGGAGCTGGGCGCTTTGCCTACTGCCTCTTTCACCGCTACACCCATATCGTCCAATCCGAATAGGGTAGTGGTCACTTCTACTACCAAAGGAGGCTTTATCTGGAACTGGACGATTAGCGATGGTACGACTGCCACAGGGGAATTTGACACACTGCATTTCTCTAAAGCAGGAGAGTATACGGTTCAACTCACCGTATTCACAAATGGTGGTTATGCCACTACTGCACAGAAACTCACGATTGCCAATGATGCACCCACAAAAGATTTGCTGAATGCAACAGACTGGACGATCCTGAATACTGGGGGTACACAAACTACTATCACCAATACAAATGGTACATTGAATTTCTCTAACACCGGCAATACCAATGGTGCAATCTACCAGATGGTAATGGTAAAAGCACACACTCCTTATACCGTTGCTGCTAATATCAAAGGTGCCGGTGCTACCAACAGCTGGTTGGAAGTATATTGTGACACCATCGCGCCAGTTCAGGGCAAAGATTATGGTGGAACAAAATACATAGCCATGAATACATGGTCCGGTTGCGGCTCCATTCCATTCGATGGTAACATCGCTGAAATAGGCTGTGATGGCGGTGGAAAAGGAAAGAATGGCTATATGGAATTTTCCAAAGCTGATACAGCCTGGGTAGTGATAAAAGGCGGTAGCTCCGGTGGTACATTGGGTACTGGCGGGATGACGCTTTCTAATATTCAATTCCTCGAAGAACAATAATTTTAACTCTTATCAGCTGTTTTTTGGAGCTGCCGAAAACAGCTCCAAAAAAACAGCCAAACCCGATTTTGATTGCTGCCGAAGGTGGCAATCAAAATCGGGAAATTCAATCCACGCTTATGCTCGCAAGATATCTCCCTCTTCTCCTTCTCTTCTTCACCTCCTGCTCCGGCAAAGGAAGTACCGATACTACCTCCACCGGGCCTGTCACCCCCACATCCCCCGTCGATAGTGGCTGGACCTTCGAATCCACTCCCTCCTGGGCAGATGAATTCGACTACTCCGGCGCTCCCGACCCCAACAAATGGGGCTACGACCTGGGTGGCAGTGGCTGGGGTAACAACGAGCTGGAATATTACACCAACTCCACCGACAATGCCAGCGTGGCAAACGGTGTACTGAGCATCACTGCCAGAAAAGAAACAAAAGAAAACAGAAATTACACATCTTCCAGGATGGTCACCACCAACAAAGGTGACTGGCTCTACGGCCGTTTTGAAATCAAAGCAAAACTCCCCGCCGGCAAAGGCACCTGGCCTGCCATCTGGATGCTACCTACGGACTGGGCATATGGCGACTGGCCTAAATCAGGCGAAATCGACATCATGGAACATGTAGGTTACGACCCCGGAAATGTCCATATCAGTGCCCACACAGAAGCTTATTATTTCAAACTAAACACCCAGAAAACAAGTACGAAAAAGGTAGACAACGTCACCTCCGCCTTCCACCTCTACCGATTAGACTGGACACCATATGCCCTTAGGGGGTATATCGATGACATGCTGGTATTCCAGTTTGTAAATGAAGGGAAAGGGTACACTGTATGGCCATTCGACAAACGCTTCCACATCCTCCTGAACCTCGCTGTAGGCGGTGACTGGGGTGGGATTCAGGGCGTAGATGACAGCATCTTTCCCGTAGCGATGGAAGTCGATTATGTAAGGGTATATAAAATGAAAAGTAAATGAGACTAAACCATATATTTTGCTCCCTGCTCTTCTGCTTTGCCAGTTGTAAGGGAGGTAGCAATGATACGACTACCATCATAGTTCCACCTCCCGTAGGTGAATTAACTACTGACGTCACTTTCTGGCTCACCAAAGCAGATAAAAGTGTACTGCTGTCAAAGCAAAACGTCAGTCTGCTATTTAAAGATACCGTCAATGTGTATCCTACTATTAAGGTAGAAGACGGCACCACTTATCAATCTATCGATGGTTTCGGTTATTGCCTCACCGGTGGTAGCGCTACACTCATTAATAAGTTGCCATCTACCACCCAGGATGCCCTGCTCAAAGAATTATTCGCTACCGATAGTGGATGCATCGGCGTTAGTTATCTCCGCATCAGCATCGGTGCCTCTGACCTGAGTGCAGCACCTTTTACATACGATGACATGCCTACCGGTCAGACGGATGTAAACCTTGCCCAGTTCAGCATCAGCAAAGAACAAACCGACCTGATACCAGTACTGAAAAAGATCATCGCCATCGCACCGAATATCAAAATACTCGGCTCTCCATGGTCTGCACCAGTATGGATGAAAGATAACGGTGGCTTTGTAGGTGGTAGTCTCAAACCTGAATACTACGACACCTATGCGCAATACTTTGTAAAATACATCCAGGCTATGAAAGCGGAAGGCATCACTATCGACGCGATCACTCCGCAAAATGAACCTTTGCATGGGGGCAACAACCCCAGCATGGTCATGCAGGCTACTGAACAGGCAACATTTATTAAGTCTGCTTTAGGTCCCGCATTTAAATCAGCAGGTATCACGACGAAGATCATCGCCTACGATCACAACGCTGACAGACCTGATTATCCTGCCACAGTACTACAGGATGCAGATGCCAAACAATATGTAGATGGCTCCGCATTTCACTTGTATGGCGGTGATATCAGTGCATTGACACAGGTCCATAATGCATTTCCAGATAAAAATGTCTACTTTACAGAGCAATGGGTAGGTGCCCCTGGTGATTTTGCTTCTAATCTGCAATGGCATATAACAAATCTCATCGTCGGTGCCACCCGCAACTGGAGCCGGAATGTGCTGGAATGGAATCTGGCTTCCGACCCTAACTATAATCCACATACTGATGGAGGTTGCAGTACCTGTATGGGTGCACTCACTATCAGTGCCGACGTTACGAGGAATGTATCTTATTATATTATAGCACATGCATCAAAGTTCGTAAGGCCCGGTTCCACGAGGATTGCTACCAATGTCACCAGCCAGCTGGACAATGTGGCGTTCAAAACGCCTGATGGGAAAAGAGTATTAATTGTGATCAATAATGCCAGCGCTCCCCAATCATTCAACATCCAGTTCAATGGCAAAGTCGTTACGTCCACGTTGACAAATGGTGCCGTAGGTACTTATATCTGGTAAGATGAACACGTTTAAACTGGTAATAATTAAAACAATGAAGAGAGCAATTTTGGCTGGGCTGTTGCTGGCGACTTACGCCGGTTACGCAAAAGGTCCTCAACCGGGAGATACCCTTTCCCGCAAAACAGTGACCGTTTACACTACAGCCGCGAGTACACAGTTAAGAATGTCAGCAACGGATAAGTTATCATTTACCTCGGCAAAGCAACCGTTTGAAACGGATGCCTGTATTTTCGTAGATCCTGCAAAGACCTTTCAGACCATGACCGGTATTGGTGGTGCACTGACAGATGCTTCTGCACAAGTGTTTGCAAAACTCCCGAAGGACAAGCAGGCAGAACTCCTGAAAGCTTATTTTGATCCCGTAAATGGCATTGGCTATACATTGGCCCGTACCAATATTCATAGCTGCGATTTTTCCAGCGATAGCTATACATATATTGAGGAAGGGGATAGTACGTTGAAGACATTCAATGTAAAGCATGATATGACTTACCGCGTTCCGTTTATCAAAGCTGCCATTGCAGCTGCAGGCGGTAAGCTCACTCTCTTTGCAAGTCCATGGAGCCCTCCGGCATTCATGAAAGATAATGGTAGTATGCTGCATGGTGGTAAACTCCTGCCTCGTTACTATCAGGCATGGGCAAATTACTATGTGAAGTTCATTAAGGCATACGAATCTCTCGGTATTCCGGTATGGGGTTTAAGTGTGCAGAATGAGCCGATGGCAAAACAGATATGGGAATCCTGCAACTTTACTGCTGAAGAAGAAAGAGATTTCATCAGGTATTATTTAGGTCCCACCTTACAACGTGCCGGTATGAGCACGAAGAAACTCATCGCATGGGATCATAACCGTGACCTGATCTATCACCGTGCCAGCACAATTCTCGAAGACCCTGCAGCTGCAAAGTTTGTTTGGGGTATTGGTTACCACTGGTATGAAACATGGACTGGTAGCACCATGGAATTCGATAATGTACGCAAAGTAAAAGAAGCATTTCCTGATAAGAACCTCATCTTCACAGAAGGTTGTGTAGAAGCGTTCAAACTGGATAAAGTCAATGATTGGGCACTGGGTGAGCGTTATGGCACCTCTTTATTGAATGATTTCAATAGTGGTACAGTCGCCTGGACTGACTGGAATATCCTACTGGATGAGAAAGGTGGTCCTAATCACGTAGGTAATTTCTGTTTTGCACCTGTGCATGCAGATACAAAGACGGGTGATCTGATTTATACGAATGCTTATTACTACATGGGGCATTTTTCTAAATTCATTCGTCCTGGTGCAAAGCGTATCGTCGCATCTTCAAACAGAAGTGATCTCCAAACGACTGCTTTTGTAAATAAAGATGGTAAGACGGTAGTAGTGGTGCTGAATACAAGTGATAAAGAATTCGCTTATAAGCTGTGGATAAAAGGGAATAGTACAGATGTAAAGAGTTTACCACACTCAATTGAAACCTTAGTGATCAACTAGTAATTTATACTTCGCTAATTAATACTTCGTGCTTTATGGTGCTTGCCTGAGGGCAAGCACCATAAAGCACGCGAGCCGATCGAACTGTTCGCGAAGCGAACGGTTCGATCGGCTCAACAAAATCAAACGGCTAAAAACTAAAAGCCCCGCCTCAACCGAGGCGGGGCTTTTAGTTTTATACACCACACGACTTAATTCTTATCCCACCACATATGCGTAGCCGCATTATCAGCCCCACCTAACAATGAAATCCCCTTATTCAACTCCGTCGCATTCGTATTATACTCCTGCTGTGGATAAGGCAACCTTCTCACACCTTCCGCATCACTCACCACACCTGAACTCTGGTTATGCGCCACAGGGAACAATTTAGGATACCCTGTTCTCCTATGCTCTGTCCACGCTTCCTGACCCTCAGGGAACATCGCAATCCATTTCTGTGTAATAATCCTTTCCATTTTCACATCCGTACTTGCAGCATCATCCCACTGAATAGTAATAGTAGACTGTGCCTCCTTATCATTAGCACTATTCTTCGGATCTACATAAGCCGCAGGCGTACTTGTAGCATCACTCAGATAACTACCAATCGTTGCACTCCACTGGTTCATAGAAGTAGTAATACCTTCATTGTACAGCTCCTGTGCACTCCCACCTGCATTCGCCCAACCACGTAACGCAGCTTCTGCTCTCAGAAAGTATACTTCCGCAGCCGTCATAATCTGCACAGGTGTAGCCAGTGAAAATGAAGAACCCAGTGCAGAATACCCGAGATAATCATCTTTGGTATTAGAACTGGTCACCGCACCCAAACGGATACCAATATATTGTGAAGTAATTTTGGAATCTGTAGACATACCCAGGTACTTGCTGATCCTTGGGTCATTGTACCCATTCAGATAACAGGCAATATCAGCACCTATACGGGTATCGCCCCAGTTCCTGTCGATATACACCAGCGGGTTCGTAAAGCTGCCACCCAATTGTACATTCATGTTACCACTGTTAGCAGTGATCACACCACCATTGGAAGGATTCAGTGCTTTCTCTGCCTGCGCCTGTGCAGTAGTTACATCCGCTTTCACAATGTGCATCGCTAAGCGCAGACGAAGAGAGTTGGCAAACTGTAACCACTTCGTGAAGTTACCGCTATACACCAGGTCGAAGTTCGCAAAGGTGAAAGGCAGTGAATCAGCATTGTTGATATAGCTCTGCAGGTTGGCAGTAGCAGTATCCAGCTCCAGGAAAAAACGTTTGTAAATATCTTCCTGGCTGTCATAAGGCAGATCCGTCTTTGAACTTCCCGCCTGGCTGTATGGAATAGGACCATAGATGTCAGTCACACGGCTCATACCTGCTACCCGTATAATCTGTGCTACCGCCCATACTGCAGGATATGCAGTATCGATACGGTTAGTACGTAGTTTGGAGATAGGAGACATGATGTTCAGATAACCTACTTTAAATGCCTCACCATTCCATCCTGTCATCATAAAGTAGTTGGTATTATTCAGACCACCATTGAATGGGTTGGGAGACATAAAGTAACCTGAAAACATATCCGCATTCAGGTTCTGCTGCACCTGGTAGGAGTTAGGGTCGCCACCACCGGAAAAGTTGATGATGGAACGCTCTGCCTGCAACAGGTAAATACCCACATCATTAAAGTCAGGTTTCAGCTGACCAGTGGAAACACCTGTATTATCCGTATTATAATCCTCAAAGTTCTTCGTACATGCAGTAGCACCCAGGAGTAGTACTGCAATAATTATATAGTAGCGTTTCATTTTTTCGATCAGTTTTACAGTTAGAAAGTAGCATTCAGACTCAGACCATAACTGCGTAATGCAGGCTGCATGAAAATATCTACACCAGACAAACCATTTGCAGTAGACATCGTCAACTCAGGATCAAACGGTGCTTTCTTATAGAAATAGAGCAGGTTACGTCCGGTCAGAGAGAATTTCAGCGCCTTGATAAATACATCTTTCAGTGGAACGGTATAACCCAGTGCCATTTCACGCAGACGAACAGTCGTCGCATTGTACATGTACTCGCCAGACACCGCTTCACGACCACCTACAGTAGAATACCAGGTATGTGCATCGACAGAAGTTACAGCATTACCACTTGGATCAACACCGTTTATTTTTACGCCGCCTGCATCTCTTGCATCACCAGATGCTTTAGACACACCGTACAGGTCCATCATAGACTGAGTTACAGACATTACCTTACCTCCGAACTTACCATCAATCAGCATAGACAGGGTGAAGTTCTTATAACCGAAGTTGTTGTTCCATCCCAGTTGGAATTTGGTGTTGGAGTTACCGATATACACCATATCGCCAGTCTGTTTGATAGGCGTACCATTTGCATCTACCATGATCCTGCCTTGTTCATCTTTCTTCAGTACAGTACCATAGATGTCACCAAACGAACCACCTACTTTGAATTTAGACGCATAGTTGGAACCAGAAGCACCGGTCAGGGTGAAGTAATCTACACCATCAGCCAGTTCTATGATCTTGTTTTTGTTGGTAGCGAAGTTCACACCGGTGTTCCATGTAAATTTGGAATCACGGAATACGTCGTAACGCACCACTGCTTCCACACCCTGGTTCTGGATGTTCCCGGCATTGATATAATAAGAATCATAGTAAGAAGCCTGGCTGGCAGATATCTGCAAAGTCTGGTTCCTGGTATTCGTTTTATAATAAGTCGCATCCACACTCAGCCTGTTTTTGAAGAAGCGCCACTCAGTACCAAATTCCAGTGAATTTGTTTTCTCTGGTTTCAGATCCGTGAAAGGAGCGACCGTATTACCAACGATGGAACCACCTGCACCAAGGGTATTCAGGGCAGGATAGGATTGGTAGGCTAAAGGAGCGTTACCCACCTGGGCATAGGAACCACGCACTTTGGCGAAGCTCACCCACTCAGGTAACCTGGTTACAGAACTCAGGATGACATTAAGCCCGACTGAAGGATAGAAATAAGAATAAGTAGAAGTAAAGGCCAGGTTGGATGACCAGTCGTTACGAGCAGTCAGATCCAGGTAGAACCAGTCTTTGAAAGAGATGTTTGCACTTCCGAATACAGACTGGAACTGGCTATGGTTGTTAGGCAATGTACCGGAGTTCGCTCCGTTCATTGTTACAAAGTTCTGCAGGGTGAAAATGTTTGGAATATGCAGACCATCTTTACCGGAGTTGAATTTCTCACCGGTAGTCTTCACATCGCGCAGCGCACCACCTACGACACCTGTTACACGCCAATCTTTTCCGATAGGAACATTGAAGTTCAGCAACAGGTCGCCATACTGCTGATTGGTAGTCAGGTTCTGGTACACATATACACCACTGGAATCAGATACATAAGTAGCATTGTCAGCATATACTTTCTGATCGTATATGTCATTGATCCTGTCAATACTTCCTCTTGCCTGTACGCTCAGGTATTTGTTGATTTCATATTTCAGACTGGCGTTCAGCAGGATACGGTTTCTGTCCAGCTGGTTAGGATCACGGTACAGGATCCACCATGGATTTTGCTGTACATCTTCATTGAAAGCCCAGTTCTGCACCATCAGACCGTTTCTGGCCGGATCGGCTACTTCAAAATTATTTTTGTACTGAGACAGGTTGCTGCCACGTGGGTAGAGGTATAAACCTGTCAGCGGATTGAAATAAAAACCGGAGAGCGGTGTATTGTCAATCTTCTGGGTGACGTAGTTTACATCCGCTTCAGCAGTCAGCTTATCATTCAGGAATTTACCTGTTTCTTTAAAGCTGATGTTGTTACGACCCAGTTTATTGGTAGGCTGAATACCTTTTGCGCTGGTATTAGCATAAGAGAAATAAGTCTGTGTCTTATCAGTACCACCTGCAAGGCTGATCGCGTTGGTGACATTGTTACCAGTCTGGAAAAAGTCACTTACATTATCATGCGCTTTGGTAGTCAGTTTACTGCCCCAGCTCTGGGTACTCCCATCTGTAGTCTGGCCATAAGTGTTCTGGAATTCTGGTTTGTAAGCAGCCTGACTCAGGGTAAGACCTGAAGAGTAGTTGATGGTAGTACGACCTGCTTTACCACTTTTGGTCGTGATCAGTACCACACCGTTTGCACCCTGGCTACCATACAGCGCAGCTGCAGAAGCACCTTTCAGAATAGAGATGCTCTCGATATCTTCAGGGTTCATGTTGGAGATAGGGTCACCACCATCATAAGCGGTGCTACCACCATACGCACTGTTTGGCTGGTTGGTGAGGGTGTTGTTCATAGGCACACCATCAATTACATAGAGTGCCTGGTTATTACCCAGACCAGATTTGCTACCACGCAGTATTACTTTTGCAGAACCACCCACACCTGAAGCGCTGCTGGAAATAGTCAGACCAGCTACTTTACCATTCAGGGTGTTCATCAGGTTGGGATCTTTTGCCTTGGTCAGTTCCACACCGCTAACCTGTTGGGTGGCATAAGTGATGGATTTCTCAGAGCGTTTGATACCCAGTGCCGTAACGACTACAGTACCCAGCTGTTTATTGGTTTCAGCGAGTTTGATCGTCAGGGAGGTGTTGCTACCTACAATAATTTCCTGCTTGTCAAATCCGATGTAGCTGATAACCAGTACGTCTGTAGGTTGTGCCTCCAGGGTAAAGTGACCGCCTGCATCCGTCATCGCACCTCTGGTTGTACCTTTTACCTGGATACTTACATTCTGAAGCGGATGGCCAGCAGAGTCAGTAACAGTACCAGTGACAGCAGCTGTAGGAATGGGAGCGGGAGCGACTTCCCGGGGAGCTTTTTTAGGACTGATCACGATGATCTTGTCCACAATAGAATAAGTCAATGCTTTGTCGTTCAGACAGTTGTTCAGTACAGCGGTAAGGGCTTGTCCCTGAGCATTGATATTAATGGCGCCTTTGCCTTCCAGCAATTTGGCGTCGTACACAAATTCATAACCCGTCTGCTTGCTGATGGAATTGAACACCTCATACAGTGAAAGGTGCTTTCCGGAGATGCTAACGGTTTGGGAATAGGTTTTAGCAGATAGCTGGAGTGTAAATACCAGCGTTAAAATGGCAGTTAATTTCATAACTAACAACAATTTTCTGTGCAAAAGACTTACTCCACCATGTGAAGTAGTTTTGCATGAAGCGCATAGTTCCATACTTTTGTTTCCTGGCTTTTTTAGTAAATCAAATTTTTCTTGAGTCAAAGAGAAATTGGTAGCCATGTTGCCGGGTTCCGATGGCAGTCGGGCCCGGTTTTTTTATGTTCAGACGTGGCAGCGTCATTTACAAGTGTGGGTACCTTTCTTTATTGTTCACATACAACAATAGTCTCTACGTGGTCATAACGGAATTGTTTTTAAAAATTACAAAATATATATCCCCCCTTTAGCCGGGATTGATTAGTGCAACGTGGCAGGTGAAACGGTCACATTGTGGCCATTCACCTCAAAATGAACCCTTTGGGTAGCCTCCAGGGCCTTGAACAGGTTATTGGCATCTTCCCTGCGGGAGATCACACCTGTCAGGTCAATGTCCGATACATCACCATTGTAAGCCACATCCATATCATACCACCTGGATAGCTGGCGCATGATGGTTTTGATATTGGTGCTCCTGAACCGGAACTTGCCGTCTTTCCAGGCAAGGGTTTGTTCCAGATCTGCGGGAGCAATGGCAAAGGTGTTGTCTGTCAGACTAGCTTCCAATCCGGGTTTCAGTACATTCTTCTGGTTGCCGTACACTACTTGTACAGCGCCGTCTACCAGGGCGGTTTTTACAGCTTTTTCATCGGCATAGGCCATGATATTGAAACTGGTGCCCAGTACTTTTACGGTCATATCCTTATCAGCAGCCTTTACCTGTACAGAAAACGGATGGTTAGACTGCTGGGCGATTTCGAAATATGCTTCTCCTGTAATGCTGACCAACCTTTCCTTTCCGACAAAGGCAGTTGGGAAACGGATACTGCTGGCGGCATTGAGCCATACCTTGCTGCCATCGGCCAGCGTAAGCTGGTATTGGCCTCCATGAGGAGTGGTGACGGTGTTGTACATCACCTCATTGCCTCCGTTTGCCTGATAACTCAGGTTACCGTTGGTATTTTTGATCTGGGTGTTACCTTGTTGGGCCAGGGCGCCATTGGCTGCACTGTCAAGTGGAATCTGAGTACCATCAGCGAGGGTCAGCATGGCTTTGTTAGAGCCGGGGGCCAACACCTGAGTTTTTGCAAGGGTAGGGGCCTTTTCAATGTCTTTCTTGTGTAAAAGACTCGTGGTCAATATAATACCAGCAGTTACAGCGGCTGCGGCATACAGGTAGAAACGGCGTTTGTTTTTGACAACAGTCAGATTCTCAGGCTGATCCGCCTGAAAAATGGCATGAAGTATAGCAGAATGATCTTCTTCTTCCCATCCGGCAGAAGGAACGATCCCCTGTAATGAGTGAAGAATATCTTCCCGGAGCAAATCATCCTGCTCCCCGTTGTTAATAGCGTCCATAAGGCGCGCTTTCTCATCGGGAGAGATGTTGTTTTGCTTATACTTATCAAGCAAGAGTTTTAATTCCTGTGCTGTCATAATTGTAAAGACGATGGTGGAGAATAAAAGGAGTATCCGAAATAAAAAAAAGTTAAAAAAAACAAAAAGCCGGCTGCAGGCCCTTTCCGGAAAGAAAAAAGCGCTTCCGGCCTTAGGCGGAAGCGCTTTTTCTTATAAATCCTACATACTTTTCTTAACAAAATTCCTCACCGTCTGCACCGCAATCTGCATCTGTTTCTTCACGGTATGGATTGATATATTGAACTTATTAGATATTTCTTCGTTACTAAATCCTTCTTTTCTAGCTATATACACTTTCTTCCGCTCCGGCGGCAACGCTGCAATCGCCCTTTCCACAATCCCCGCATACTCCCTGTCCTTCACCCTGTAATCCGTATCATTCACCACCTCCACCTGCTGGCGATACAATTGCTCATATGCCTTCTCCCTCACTGCCTGCTTCTTAAACCCATCAAATACATGATTCCGGGTCAGGATAAATAAATAGTCAGAAAAGTCTTGTACCTCTGGCAATACCTCCCTCTTCAGCCAGATTTTCAAAAAAACCTCCTGCACAATTTCCCGTGCCGCCAGGTTGTCTTTAAGATAAAGCATGGCCACATCAAACACCTGTTTACTGTACTTATTAAAGACAAGTGTATAAGCAGACTGGCTTCCTTCTCCTATCTGCTGCAATAGTTCCTGTTCTTCCTGTATGAATGAACCTTGCAAAAGTCAATCGTTTGAATGCTGAAATTCCTCGCTAAAATTAGGAACTTACCCCGGATATGCCCAAATATTTATTTTTTAAGTATTAATTAAAACACTAATTGGGAATGAGCTTTCACTGATGCCTTTCAATCTTCAGGGAAAGATAAAACTACTATCTTGTGTTATCTATTAAACAGGAATCAACTCACTATGAGAAAGGCTATCACGTTATTACTCGGGGCTATTGCTCTAACAAACCCGCTTTCTGCTCAAAAGAAAAAGCAAACCTCCGGCAACCCAATCATTCAGGGTTGGTACGCCGATCCGGAAGCCGCCGTATTCGGAAAAGAATACTGGATCTTCCCCACCTATTCTGACAAATACGAAAAGCAGGTTTTCTTCGACGCTTACTCCTCCACTGACCTCGTCACCTGGAAGAAACACCCGAAAGTCCTCGACTCTGCAAATGTAAAATGGGCTAACCGTGCCATGTGGGCGCCTGCTATCATCCGGAAAGACGGAAAATATTTCTTCTTTTTCGGTGCCAACGACATCCAGAACGACAAAGAGAAAGGTGGTATCGGCATAGCCGTCGCCGATAAACCAGGCGGTCCTTACAAAGACTACCTTGGCAAACCGCTCATTGATAAGTTCTACAATGGCGCACAACCTATCGATCAGTTCGTATTTCACGACAAAGATGGTCAGTATTACATTATTTACGGCGGCTGGCAACACTGCAATATTGCCCGCTTAAAATCCGATTTCACAGGTATCGAACCTTTTGCCGATGGTCAGACCTTCAAAGAGATCACACCAAAAGGCTACGTAGAAGGTCCATTCATGTTTATCCGCAATGGTAAGTACTATTTTATGTGGTCTGAAGGTGGCTGGACCGGCCCCGACTATAGTGTGGCATATGCTATCGCCGATAGTCCAATGGGACCATGGCAGCGCATTGGCAAGATCTTACAACAGGACACAGCTATAGCAACCGGTGCCGGTCATCACTCTGTAATCAACGTACCTGGTACAGATAGATGGTACATCGTATACCACCGGCGCCCCCTTACAGAAACTGCTGCCAATAACCGCGTAACCTGCATCGACGAAATGCATTTTGATTCAGATGGGAAAATTCTTCCTGTAAAAATGACGAAAGAAGGTGTAAGGTCCGATAAGTTAAAATAAAACAATCCGAAAGGAACTGCAATACTCAGTAAACATTGCCCATGTTTTATTGTTATAAAATTAAGGTAAACGTTTACAAAGAGTTACGCTTATAAAAAGGGGGTACTTTTTGTATCCCCTTTTCGTTACCCGGCATTCCATTTTTTGGAATAAAACAGGGGTTTTCAAGCGTTCGAAATACATTTATACCCCCTGTTTTGCTAAAACGGTTTACATAAAACCAATACTTGTTAAAATAGTATTTGTTTAACCGCGTAAATGGTAATAATTATGTACAACTTCTTGGTGATGTACGAAATGTTAAAATTTATGTACTTTAGACCTTGAAATCAGCGTCGTAAGTAAATGAAATCTACAACGTGAAAATGAAAAACTACCGTTTCAAAAAGCAATAACTATTTGAATAGTGAAAAAACGGTAATCATATAATAATGGTAAGTAAAAAATCAGTGTTGTCATTTTAAGACTTGTCATTTTAGAATGTAGAACAATACAATAACAGTGAAACTTAAAATTTCGGGAAAAACGTAACAACAACCAAAAATTGTCCTCTTTAACTATTGACTGTATAAGACTATTGAACGAGGGCCAATTACATGAAGTATTCAATGGGGTGAACTTGTAGCTGAACCGATCTGGCATCGTAACAATGAACAATCATTCTTAATCAAAAATTTCTTCTGTGGTTTTAAACTACCAGCTCTGCTGTGCACGTGCGTGTAGCAAAATGTACTGTTATGCACATTAACGGGTAGTTACAACTATACATACTGTCATCTTCAATTTCCATCCACATGTGGTTGATGTATTTCTCTTGCCTTGAAAGAAGGCGAGCCTACCACTTATTTTCTAAAACGAAAATTTTATACAGAAACAGAACCAAATGAAATGTAGAATCAAAGCGGATTTATCCCGCCGTCAATTTGAGAAAGGAGTGCACATCACTCATTTATTACCTAACCAAAAACTAAATCGATAATGAGACAACTTCGTTTGCTGGTCATCGCGATGCTGCTTTCAACGGTAGCATTTGCACAAACAAGGCAGTTGAAAGGGACTGTAAAAGATTCCAAGTCCGGCGCGCCGCTTGGATCTGTTAGCGTTAAGGTTCAGGGTAAAAATGTTTTTGCTGTAACTGGAGCTGATGGCGCCTTTGTACTGAAAAATGCTCCTGATGGGGAACTACTGCTCGAAATATCCCTCATCGGTTATACTTCTAAAGGTGTGAAAGTAACTGCAGGTCAAACTTCAGTAGATTTCACGCTCGAAGAATCTTCATCACAACTCGGTGAAGTAACGGTAACAGCTTTGGGTATCTCCAAAGAATCAAAGAAAATAGGTTATGCTGTAACTAAAGTAGATGGTAACGTTATGACCCAGGCAAGGGAAACAAACGTTGCTTATTCATTAGGTGGCCGCGTAGCAGGTCTGAGTGTAAGTGGTACAAGTGGTGGCCCTGGTTCTTCTGCCCGCGTATTGTTGCGCGGTATGGCCAGCTTTGGTGCCGCCAGCCCACTGTATGTAATCAATGGTGTACCAATGGATAACTCCCAGAGAGGTAGCGCCGGTGAGTGGGGCGGTTCTGATAACGGTGATGGTATCCAGAACATCAACCCTGATGATATCGAAACAATGACTGTACTGAAAGGCGCTTCTGCTGCTGCTCTGTACGGTTCCCGCGCTTCTAACGGCGTAATCCTGATCACTACCAAAACTGGTAAGAAAGGTAACATGCAGGTGGAATACAATGGTAACTTCACTGTGGATAAAGCGATCGACTTCACTGACTTCCAGTATACTTATGGTCAGGGTCAGTTAGGTGCAAGACCTACTACTGCAAACGCTGCACTGAATAGCACCCGCCTCAGCTGGGGTGAAAAACTGGATGGTGCTTCTACTATCCAATATGATGGTAATTCTTACGCTTATTCTGCAGTAAAAAATAACCTGACTAACTTCTACAGAACAGGTCCTACCTGGACAAACACTGTATCTGTTTCCGGTGGTGGCGACAGAGGTACTTTCCGCCTGTCTGCATCTGCCCTGGATAATAAATCAATCGTTGAAAACAGCGGTCTGAAACGTAAAACTTTCAACCTGAATATCGATCAGAAAGTAACTGATAAATTCAAAATATCTGCCATGGTAGATTACATTGATGACTATCAGAGAAACAAACCTTACCTGAGTGATGGTCCGCTGAACCCTAACAACGGTCTGTTCCTCGCTACTAACATCGATGAGAAAATCCTCGCTCCTGGTTACGACGTTAACAACAACGGTAAAGAAGTAACCTTCACCGATGATATCTATGTAACCAACCCATATTTCGTAACCAGCCAGATGCAAAACAATATTGGTAGAAAACGTATGATTTCTTCCGTTACTGCGCGCTATGATCTGACTGAATACCTGTATGGCCAGGCTCGTGTGGGTTATGACCTGATCAACGACAGACGTTTCAATATCACTCCCTGGGGTACTGCTTATTCCTTCACTTCTCAGGATGGTACTATCGTGAGTGGTAATATGACACTGAGCAATGAACAGATCAGCGAAATGAACGCAGATGGTCTCCTCGGTTTCAAGAAAGATATCGCTAAAGATTTCAACGTCGACATCGCTGTAGGTGCGAACGTAAGAAAGAGAAACGATGAGCTGATACAGATTACCGGTAGCAACTTCATCCTGCCTTATGTATATAGCTACAACAACGTTAAAACTTATAACAGGCAGAATACAGTGTACCGCAAGCAGGCAAACTCCGCTTACTACACTGCTGACTTCTCTTATAAAGGTTTCCTGACTGTCGGTACTACCGGTCGTTATGATACTTACTCTACACTGCCAGCAAGTAACAGAGGTATCTTTGTTCCATCTGTAAACGCCAGCTTCATCTTCTCTGAACTGTGGGATATTCCATCTCTGACTTATGGTAAGTTCCGTGCTTCTTATGCAAAAGCCAGCGGTGAGCCGGATGATTATTATATCACCCAGTCTTATTACACGATTGATGGTGCACTCAACAGCAAGAGCGTAGGTAGCTTCCCATCTTCTCTTCCAAACCTGAATCTGAAACCATTCACATTGAATGAAGCAGAGGTTGGTCTGGAACTGAAATTCCTGAATAATCGTTTAGGTGTTGACCTGGCTTACTTCCAGCGTAAAACACAAAATGAAATCATCAAAGGTACCATCTCTCCTGCAACTGGTTATACCAACGCTTACTTCGGTACTGGTTCTACCCAGAACAAAGGTCTGGAAATGCAGATTTCAGGTACACCGGTATCTAATGGTACATTCACCTGGAACGTTAGTGTGAATGCAACCAACATCAACAACAAGATCCTGGATATCTACGGTAGCAACAGCTCCAGCACTACCCTCACCTTAGGTACATATCGTCCGCTGAATGCGAACACCGCACTGGTAAAAGGTATGTCAGGTCCACAGGTAATGGCGTACGACTGGAAACGTAATGCTAAAGGTGAAGTCCTGCTGACTGACGACGGATTGCCACAGCGTGGTAACCTGTTACCAAAAGGTAGCGTACTGCCTAAATGGTTCGGTGGTATCAATAACGACTTCTCTTATAAATCCTTCACACTCTCCTTCCTGGTAGATGGTAAATTTGGAAACAAAATGCTGTCTGCTACTAACTACTACTCAATATACCGCGGTCTGAACAAAATGACCCTCGAAGGTAGAGATGGTGTGGTGGCAAAAGGTGTTAAATCTGATGGTACTACAAACACTACTTCTGTAGCAGCGCAGACTTACTACCAGACACTGGCTAACCAGGTTTCTACCATCGATGTACTGGATGCAAGCTTCATCAAACTGCGCCAGATCACTTTTGGTTATGTATTCGATAGTAAAATGCTGGGTAAATCACCATTCTCTTCAATCGGTGTGTCTCTGGTGGCCCGTAACCTCCTGACATTAATGAAACATACTGATAACGTGGATCCTGAAGCAGGTTTCTCTTCTCTGATTAACTACGCAGGTATTGAAGGTACAAGTTTACCAAGTACCCGTTCTTATGGTGTGAACGTAAACTTCAAATTTAAAAAATGATGATTATGAAAAAAGGATTGCTCTGCTTAGGTCTGGCTTCAACACTGTTCGCTACGAGTTGTACCAGAAACTTTGACGATATAAATAGTAACCCTACCGCGGTATCCGGTTCTCAATATGATCCTAACTACCTGCTGTCAAGGGCACAATATTCTTATGCAAACACTGGTTATAGCCAGTTGTTATTCCAGAGTATGTGGGTACAGTTGTTGTCTTCTACCTTCAACTACTACAGCAATGGTGATAAATATGTAGCTTCTTCCGGTCAGATCGGTTACCAGGACAGGATCTGGAACGAAGACTACCAGGCTGCCAGCTATGCATACGAAATGGATACATTGGCGCAGCAGAAAAGTCTGCCAAACCTTTCGAATATCGGTAAAATCATGAATGTGCTGATTATGCAACACATTACTGATTGCTATGGTGATGTACCTTACTCCGAAGCTCTAAAAGGTAAATCAGGTACTTTTACCCCTGCTTACGATTCACAGGAATCTATCTATACTTCCATGCTGACAGAATTGCAAACTGCCATCTCTGCACTGGATGAAAGCGGTACCAAACCAACAGCAGACCTGTTCTATAGTGGTGATATCGCTAAATGGAAGAAATTCGGCTACTCCCTGATGCTGCGTACAGCTATGCGCCTTTCGAAAGTAAATCCAACCCTGGCACAGACATGGGCTGAGAAAGCTGTTACAGGTGGCGTGTTTACCAGTACAGCTGACGATGCTGTGGTAATTTGTGACAACTCTGGTGGTTTTAGCAATGCTACTACCAACGCGCTGATGGTACAGGATGACTACAGGGAAGTAAAATGGTCTAAAACCTTCATCGATTACATGAGGAAAATGAATGACCCCCGCCTGGAATACATCGCTGAAATTGCACCAAACGGTCTGGCTGCAAATAACAACACCGCACTGGCTGGTTCTACTGATTCCAGCATTCAGTTAGGTATGCCAAACGGTTATGACCTGAATGGTGGTACTACCGATATCACTACTAGAAGTGATTATCCAGGTGCTACCGCTGCTGCAACTACCGATGACTCTCCGGCTCCTTTGGGTAAATATTCCCGTCCTACCAATTCGCTGTACAGAAACTACAGCGGTCCTGAGTTCGTTTTAACTTATGCTGAAACAGAACTGCTGCTGGCCGAAGCCGCTGCACGTGGATGGAGTGTAGGTGGAACTGCTACTTCTCACTACGCTGCTGGTGTAACTGCTTCTATGCAATCGCTGGCTACCTTCTCTTCAGATGCTTCTATCTCTACTGCAACTGCAACGCTCTTCATAGCTGCCAATCCGCTGGATGTTACTTCAGCTACCGCTTCTATCAAGCAGATCAACGAGCAGTTATGGGTAACAGAAGGTACCCTGATGAACTTCATCGAGGCATGGAACAACTGGAGAAGATCTGGTTATCCTGTACTGACGCCTGTAGTCTATACCGGCAACTTCACAGGTGGCACTATTCCAAGAAGAATTCCTTATCAGTCTACTGAGAATTCTACAAACCCTTCAGGTTATGCTTCTGGTGTGAGCAGTCTCTCTAATGGAGATACTTATACCTCACGCATCTGGTGGGATGTAGCTCAATAATGACTTTTTGTTCATGACTAGCTAAATAAAGAAAAGTTAATGCGGCAATTTGCCGCATTAACTTTTCATCTTTAAGAATGGGAACACTGAAAAACTATTTATCCATGCGTTATTCCACCTTCTTGCTGGTCCTCGTGATAGCATCCTCCATCCCTTTCGCTATCCAGGCACAACAGAAACTTTTCCAACAGCTACCTTCCAAAACAACCGGCATTAAGTTCTCAAATCCTTTGAACGAAACAGAAGGATTGAACGTACTGCAATACGAATACTTCTATAACGGTGCCGGTGTGGCCGTTGGAGATCTGAACAACGATGGATTACAGGACCTGTACTTCACTGCGAACATGCAGCCGGGTGCACTCTACCAGAACATGGGCAACATGCAGTTCAAAGAAATTACTAAAGATGCCGGCAAAGGCATCGGCGGGAAATCAGATAGCTGGAAAACAGGCGTAACCATGGCTGACGTAAACGGTGACGGACTCCTCGATATCTACATATGTTACTCCGGTAAACGCGATGATGCTACCCGCCGCAATCAGCTATTTATCAACCAGGGCAATATGAAATTTGTGGAAAAGGCAAAGGAATATGGTCTCGACGATCCGGGATATAGCACAAATGCTGTCTTCTTCGATTTCGACAACGACGGCGACCTCGATATGTTCCTCCTCAACCACAGCACAAACAAGATTGACAACATGGAGTTTGCCAGATACAAAACCCTGACCGACTCTCTGGCGGGTAACAAACTCTATCGTAATGATAACAACCACTTCACTGATATCACCCTCAATTCCGGCATTATTCAGAACCCGCTTACCTTTGGGCTGGGTGTAGCCGTAGCAGACATCAACAAAGATGGCTGGGAAGATATCTATGTGACCAACGACTACAACGAACCTGATTATCTATACATCAACAATCACAACGGTACTTTCAGTGAACGTACTAAAGAAACTTTTAAACATCTGTCTCACTTCTCTATGGGTGTAGATATTGCTGACTACAACAACGATGGATTACCGGATGTGCTCACACTCGATATGCTCCCTGAAGATAACAAGCGTCAGAAACTGCTGCAGATGGAAGAGAGCTACGAAATGCATGACCTCATGAAGTCACAGGACCTCTATGAGCAGTATATGCGCAATATGCTGCAACTGAACAATGGCGATGGCACCTTCAGTGAAATCGGTCAGCTGGCCGGTGTATCAAATACTGACTGGAGCTGGTGCCCACTCTTTGCTGACTTTGACAACGATGGCTATAAAGACCTCTTTGTTACAAATGGTTACCTGCGCGATTATACCAACAAAGACTTCCTGCGCTATTGGGGCGATTACAAAATAAAGAAGGCCATGGAGCGCGAACCCATCAAGTTTATGGATCTCGTTACCGCTATGCCTGTCACACCGTTAAAGAATTATATCTTCCGCAATAATCATGACCTCACCTTTGCCAATAAGCAACAGGAATGGGGCGTAGATCAACCCGGCGTATCCAGTGGAGCAGTGTATGCAGACCTGGATAATGACGGCGATCTCGATCTGGTCATCAACCGTATCAATGATCCGGCGGGTGTTTACCAGAACATGACGAGAGAACAGAGCAAAACGGCGTATCTCTCCTTTAAATTGAAAGGAGAAGGTAAGAATACACAGGCCATCGGTGCCAAAGTATATGTGTATACAAATGGCATGCAGCAATACCAGGAAGTTAATCCCGGCAAAGGCTATCTGGGTGCAGTATCTACCCAGTTGTTATTTGGCCTGGGTAATGCTGCCAAAGCTGATTCCGTATTGATCGTATGGCCCGGTAATAAAGAACAACGCATGACGGATGTAGCCGCCAATCAGTTACTGAAAATAGACTTCGCACCAAATGCACCTTTACCATCTGCTACCCTCACCAAACCCGTCTTTACAAAAGCAGATGGCCTCATTGATTACAAACATGAAGAAATGCCGGCGAATGATTTCAAACGTCAGTTGCTCATGTTGTTTATGTATTCCAAAACAGGCCCTGTCATTGCAAAAGCAGATGTGAATAAAGATGGAAAAGAAGACCTGTATGTAAGTGGCAATAGGGAATTGCCCGGCCGTATCTATACACAATCAGGGAGTGGTAGCTTTGAAATGAATAAGAGCATGAAGCTGGAAGACCCCACCGAAAACTGTGTATCCGATGCCATCTTCTTTGATGCTAACGGAGATGGTTATCCTGATCTGTACCTGGCAATGGGCGGTTACTTTAATTGTGATCCAAATACAGCCATGTTGCAGGATGAACTGTTTATCAATAATGGAAAGGGCATACTTGTAAAAGCCAGTGAGAACTTGCCTGATGTGAGTGCCAACAGTAAATCCTGTGTACGCCCATGTGATTTTGATAATGATGGAGACATGGACCTCTTTGTAGGGGGGCGTGTTGTTCCCGGTCAGTACCCTGTATCACCAATATCTTACCTGTTAATAAATAATGGTAAGGGAAAATTCACAGTAGCAGATGTACCTTTTGCAAAAACAGGTATGATCACAGATGCACAGTGGATAGACCTGGATAAAGATGGTCGGAAGGATCTGGTAGTATGTGGAGAGATGATGCCACTGTCTGTATATATTAACAAAGCGGATGGCTTTAAAGATAAGACAGCGGACTACTTTGATCAGCCACAAAATGGTTTTTGGTTTAGTCTGGCAGTGAAAGATGTAGATGGTGATGGCAATGATGATCTCATAGCTGGTAACCTGGGTCTGAATACACAGATCAAAGCTTCTGCCAAAGAACCTGTTGAATTGTATTATGCTGACTTTGATAAAAATGGTAACATCGATCCATTCCTGAACTTCTATATACAGGGTGTAAGTTATCCATACGTGAGCAGGGATGAGCTGAATGACCAGATTTATCCGATGCGAAAGAAGTTCACATCCTATAAAAATTATTCAGATGCAACCATGAAAGATATTGTTTCGCCTGATGATCTGGCGAAGGCTGGCAAACTCACGGTGACTGAAACCCGCAGCTTATGTCTGCTGAATAAGAATGGCAAATTTGTTGTATCACCATTACCTGTAGAAGCACAATTCTCCGTAGTCACCAAAATCCTGACTGGTGATTTCAATGAAGATGGTAAACCAGATTTATTGTTGCTTGGTAACCATTGTGACAATCGCCTGAAGCTGGGTAGTTTTGACGCTGGCTATGGTTGTCTGCTCAAAGGTGATGGCAAAGGAGGGTTTACCTATGTAGATCAGTCAGCAGCAGGTATCTGTATCAAAGGCGATGTAAAGTCTGCCGGCGAAATCGCTATCAATGGTAAAAACTTTGTGGTAGTTGGTGTGAACAATGAAGGTGTCTCACTCTATAAGGAACAATGAGGGAATACCACTCTATAAGGAACAATGAAGGGTATCTCACTCTATAAAGAACTAATAAGGAATCTCACTCTATAAAGAACAATAAGTATGAAGCAACTCATCTTTGGATTGTTACTCGTTAGTCAGCTTGGGCATGCACAACAGCAGTATGACAAGGCTCCCTTTACTGATTATATACAGCCGGCAGTGTTTTCTCTTTCTATGGTAATGATGCACGATGTAGTAAATCCGCCTGCGGCGACTCGTTTTTATAGTTATGCAACACTGGCGGCTTACCAGATTGTGGCAAAGCATGATCCATCCATTCCCGGTGCAGCAACTTTTATAAGATCTTATCCGGCAGTCACCGTACCCGATAGTGGCAGAACGTACGATTATAAGGTAGCGGCTGTGTATGCGATCTTAGAAGCAGGCAAGCAGTTATTACCTTCCGGATTTATGCTGGCAGATGATGAGGAGAAGCTGATAGACCTGTTTAAGAAAGACCAGGTACCTGATAGTATTATAAAGAATTCTGTAATGGTCGCAGAGGGTGTGGTAAAGCAGATAGTGGCATGGTCTAAAACAGATGGGTATGGCAAGCTCAGCACCTTACGCAGGTATACACCATTGAAAGGGGAGGGGTATTGGTATCCTACACCTCCTGCATACATGGATGCGGTAGAACCCAACTGGCGTACCATTCGTCCGATGGTGATCGATAGCTGTACACAATTCAAATCTAAACCGATGACAGCCTTTAGTAAAGACACTACCAGCGACTTTTACAAGCTGAATATGGAGGTGTATAACTATGGAGTGCATCCAACTAAGGAAGAGATGACGATCGCGGGATTCTGGGATTGTAATCCATTTGCGGTAAGCACTTATGGACACATGGCCATTGGTTTTAAGAAAATCACTCCTGGTGGCCACTGGATGAATATCACAGGTATTGCCAGCCGCAAAGCAAAACTGGATTTTGATCATACCTTACAGGTACACATGCTGGCTGCCAATGTGATGATGGATGCGTTTATCAGTTGTTGGGATGCGAAATACAGCACTAACCGTATCCGTCCGGAAGCATTTATTAATAAATATATAGATGTAAAATGGAAGCCGAATTTACAAACCCCGCCATTTCCTGAATATACCAGCGGACATAGTGTAGTATCATCTGCCGTTGCTACCATGCTGACTTATCTGTTTGGAGATAACTTTGAATACACAGATAATTCAGAAGAGTTCTGGGAATTGACACCACGGCATTTTACCTCCTTCTGGAATGCAGCAAAGGAAGCAGCGGTGTCCCGCATTTATGGTGGAATCCATTACCGCGATTCAGTGGACAATGGAGTGGATCAGGGAACACGGGTAGGTACATTTGTAGTGGAGAAAATAAAGAAAGCAGGTATCAACCCGGTAACAAAGAATTAATATTTTTTGAGGGCAGGCCGTAGGCCTGCCCTCAAAAAAAAATATATATTTGCCTTCATGATGACAGCCATCGCATTAGATGACGAGCCACCTGCCTTAGCCGTAATTGACACTTTCTGTCAAAAAATCGACTACATCCGCCTGGAGAAAACCTTCACCGGCACTACCGAAGCTATGTCCTTCCTCCGCCAATACCCCATCGACCTCCTCTTCCTCGACATCAACATGCCCTCCGTCTCGGGAATCGACTTTTACAAATCTATCCCCCAACCCTCCCTCGTCATCTTCACCACTTCCTACCGCGACTACGCCGTAGAAAGTTACGAAGTCAACGCCGTTGACTACCTCCTCAAACCCTTCACCTTCACCCGTTTCCAGCAAGCCGTCGAAAAAGCCGTTTGCCGCCGCCAGGAAGCCGCTCAGGTCCCTCAACTCGTACTCAGAGTAGACTACGGATTAGTCAAAGTCTTCATCTCTGATATCCAGTACATCGAAGGCTGGGACAACTACCTCAAGATCTACCTCAAATCCCAAAAACCACTTCTGGTCCGCATGACCATGAAAGCCATCATGGAAAAGCTCCCTCAGAAAGATTTCATTCGCGTACACCGCTCCTACATCGTCGCCCTCTCCGCCATTGAAATTGTACGTAACAAACAAATCCTCATCGCAGGATCCGACATCCCTTTAGGCAACAGCTACGAATCGGCGTTTTTTGAAGTTTTCAAATCCTGACTTTCACCACAACAAATCCTCCATTTACCCCAATCCCTCCCTGAATAGCTAAACCTTGTCTTTAATTGCAAGTCTTATATACAAACCAGTGTGGACCTTTTCCCTTTCACCAAAAACTAGAACATGAAAATGCGCACAATCTATTTCAGTTTACTTGCCATCATTCCGGCTATGCTGATACTTTCATGTAGTAAGAAGGATGCGACAACCACTTCTACCACTACAGACACTACCACGACAACTGATACTACTACCTCTACTGCGACATCAGATTGTAGTTCCGCCGCCAATACTACTGCCAAGGTAGTTTGTCTGGCCGAAGCTTTTGAAGCTACGCTAACCAGCACACAGCTTTCATCACTCATCACCACTTATTCCAGTACGTATGCCATCAAGTGGTCCAACCTCCCATGTGGTAGTAGTTGCCGCAATGGTCTGCAGTACTCTTCCCTGAGCAGCACCCAGCTGGCCGCTGCCAAGGCAATTGTAGTGGCTGCTTCCGGCACTGCCGCCAACGAAGGGTATGACGAAATCACCCAGATCATAGCTGCAGATGATGTATTGAATACCACTAGCGGTAGCAGTAGCTATGGCTCCGGTATCTACTTCATTGCCTTCGTAGGTACGCCTTCTACTACAGGTACCTGGCAATTGCAATTCGGTGGTCACCACCTGGCTGTAAACATTACTTTCAGTGGTGGCGCTGTAACCGGTGCTACGCCAAGGTTTGAAGGTATCGAGCCCAAGAGCTGGACATCCAGTGGTACTACGTATGCTCCACTGGCACAGGAACAGGCTGCTATGTTAGCAATGCTGTCTTCACTTAGCACATCAGAACTGGCAAGCGCCAAACTGACCGCCAAGTTCAGCGATGTACTCTTAGGCCCTAACGAAGACGGACAGTTCCCCTCCACCAAATCAGGCATCGCCGTTAGTTCACTCACAAGTGCACAACAGGCATTGGTATTAGCTGCTATGAAACCATGGGTAAATGATGCAGACAGTGCCACCGCTGCAGCGCTGCTCACTATCTATAGTAATGAGTTGAGCAGCACTTACATTGCTTATTCTGGCAACGCCACACTGGATACGAATGCTGACTATGTACGTATCGATGGACCAAGTGTATGGATTGAATTCGTTTGTCAGACAGGGGTGGTATATCCTTCCCAGATACACTACCATAGTGTATACAGGGATCATACCCGGGATTACGGCAATAGCTTTACTTTCTAATCTTATTGTATGCGATATTACTTTTTGCTGCTGATTTGTTGTGTATGTGCGCTGGGTGCAAAGGCACATCCCATGCCGAACTCAGTGATACTACTGGATATTAAATCCAAAGGTGTTGCTGCAGAAGTGCAGTTGCCACTAAGCGAACTTGAACTGGCCTTAGGGCACAAAGTAGAATTAGGCCCGGCGCTGCGTGCATACCTTTTGGCACATGTACGCCCACAAAGCCTGGAAGGCCAACCATGGACGGTGCAGGTAAAAGACCTGCATATAAAACCTGCGGAGCAAACGGCAACAGGTCCTTATAATGAAGTTACCGCTACGTTATGGATGGAACCTGTGAATGGTACGGCTGTGCGTAATTTCAGTCTGCATTACGATGCGATCATTGCAGAAGTCAGTTCTCACAAAGCACTCGTCTCCGTTCGTCAGGACTGGGAGAGAGGTAAATATGGAGAACACACTTCAGAGGTCGGCGTAATCAAACTGGATGTAAAGAGTGGCACCATAGAACCGTTGATTGTAAGCCAGGAACAAGGTAGTTTGTGGAAAGGATTCCAGAGCATGGTGTCATTGGGTATGCAGCATATCGCAGAAGGTACGGACCACCTGTTGTTTCTCTTAGTGTTGTTATTACCTGCACCACTGTTGGTCAGACAACAACGCTGGGATGGTTATGGTGGTACAAAGTACTCCCTCAGGCGCTTACTACAGATCGTGACAGCTTTTACGATTGGTCATTCCATTACATTGCTGGCTGGTGCATTGGGATGGTTACGGTTACCATCACAACCAGTAGAAGTACTGATTGCAGTGTCAATCCTGGTATCGGCAGTACATGCATTACGTCCCATCTTCCCCGGTAGAGAAGCCTTGGTGGCAGCAGGTTTCGGCTTGATACACGGATTGGCATTTGCCAGTACATTGGCCAATTTACAACTGGATGCCACGAGAATGGGATTGAGCATATTAGGGTTTAATGTGGGCATAGAACTGATGCAGCTGATAGTAATACTCTTCGTGATGCCCTGGTTGATATGGCTGAGCCGGATACCCGCGTATAAATATGTACGTGTAGCTGGTGCCGTACTGGCAGGAATAGCAGCAACCGTGTGGATCACAGAACGCATATAAAGTAATATAATTTTTGGCGGCCGCCCGCCAATCTCTTTTTCACAAACGAAGAGCGTGTATCAAAATAAGATACACGCTCTTTCAATTCGGATAGCTGATGAAACCAGGTATGCATTTATGCAGTTCTAAGGAATTTCATTTATTTTGATACATCCTGATCGTTTGTGTTATTCTTTATAAAAGGGAATTTGTTAACTTCATCACAATACCAAAATCGAACAATGAAGTTACTGCTCTTACTCTCTATTTATTCCCACACGCAGCAGCATGACACTACTATTCTAAAGAACCTGGATAGTATTACTGTCAGCACCTACAAAAAGAACAGTGCGGGCACCAGCCTTCCGGATGTATCAGGCACGCTCATCTACGCTGGTAAGCATACCAATCAGTTACTCCTGGATGGCAGCAAAGGTAATCTTGCACAGAACCTCGCCCGCCAGTTATTCGCACAGATCCCCGGTTTAATAACATGGGAAATGGATGGTGCCGGTACACAGGTGAATATCGGTGTAAGAGGTACGGATGCACATCGCTCTATAGAAATGAACATGCGTCAGAATGGGTACAATACCAACAGTGATCTCTTTGGCTATCCTGAAAACCATTATTCATTGCCGCTACAGGCAGTGCAAACAATACAGCTGGTACGTGGTTCAGCAGCATTACAATTCGGTCCGCAATTCGGCGGGATGATGAACTATGTGTTGAAACAAGGTGACAGTACCCGCCCGTTTGTATTTGAAAGTGAACAGACCATAGGTGGTAATAACCTGTTTAATTCTTACAACGCAGCAGGAGGCACCAAAGGTAAACTCACCTACTACGCTTACTACGACTACAGACATGGCGATGGGTGGAGAGACAATGCCCGCTTTGATTACCACGCTTACCATGCTAATCTTCAATATAACTTCAATGATAAAGGTAGCCTGAGTTTTCAGTTCTCACGAATGGATTATGTACAGCAGATAGCAGGTGGATTGACAGATGCACAGTTTGCAGTAAGTGGAAAACAATCGTTCCGAAAGAGAAATTTCTTCCAACCTAAAATAAATATCCCTGCCCTTACATTCAAGTATAAATTCTCTGAAAATACAAAACTGGATATTACCTCCAATGCCTTGTTCGGAGAAAGGAACAGTGTACAATTTATCAATGCGC
Organism: Chitinophaga sp. LS1; assembly: GCF_034274695.1. Classification (NCBI taxonomy): domain Bacteria; kingdom Pseudomonadati; phylum Bacteroidota; class Chitinophagia; order Chitinophagales; family Chitinophagaceae; genus Chitinophaga; species Chitinophaga sp. LS1. Next base: position 8,504,393 of record NZ_CP128362.1, on the reverse strand, counting down.
CAAATGTAATGGATACCATCAATACCAGCTTAGGTACATACAATCCAAGGCAGGTAGACAGGGATTACTACACCAGTTTTGCTGCAGAAGCCCGCTTATTACATAGTTATCATATTGGATCAGTCAAAAGCACGCTGGCAACCGGGCTTCGCTTTTCCACCAGTAAAACCAAAAGAGAACAAAAAGGTACAGGTACCACCGGCAGTGACTTTGACCTGAGTCTCACAAAAGCCTATGGCATCGATCTGCATTTCAATACAAAGAACTATGCAGCCTTCGCAGAGAATATCTTCCAGCTGACAGATCGTTTTTCCATCACACCGGGTGTAAGGTATGAAATCATCAATACCGATCTCACAGGTGTGATCAACAATGCCAGTAGTGCAGCCAACTATAAAGGCAACCGGCATTTCCCGCTGTTCGGCACAGGACTGGAATACAAGGTGAATAGCTTTAGCCAGTTGTATGGCAATGTATCACAGGCATACCGTCCTTATCTCTATGCCAGTGTTACACCTGCTGACAGACTGGATCAGATAGATCCCAGCCTGAAAGATACTAAAGGCTATGATGTGGATTTTGGTTACAGAGGGCATTTTAGTGATATGATCCGTTTTGATGTGAATGTATTCTATGTGTATTATGGTAACAGGATTGGCCTTCTCACCTTCAAAGGAGACGATGGGGCAAATCACTTATTAACTACCAATGTGGGTAACGCTGTAAATAAAGGAGTAGAAGCCTATGTAGAGCTTTCATTGTTCAGGGTTTTCCATGCGGCACGTAGCGCCAATGACCTGCGTATCTTCAATTCACTCGCCTGGCAGCATGGTCGTTACAATAGCACGACTATCAATAACGCAGGTGTGAATACGGATGTTAAAGGAAACATGATAGAGAATACACCTGACTGGATCAACAAGACAGGTATTACCTTCCAGCACCAAGGGCTCTCCACCGGTTTCTTATTTAGTTACAACAGCAGGAGTTACAATGATGCACTTAATACAGCACATAGTGCAGCCGGTGTAACAGGTGTAATCCCTGACTGGCATGTATTTGACTGGAGTTTTGACTGGCAGCTGACCAAAGGCTATCACTTCTCCGCGGGTGTGAATAACTTCACGAACGAAAAATATTTCAACCGCAGAATTACCATGTATCCGGGGCCGGGTATCTTACCAGCTGATGGCAGAACCTTTTATATTACAGCAGGGATAAAGATTTAAACTATTTAATTTAAAAAATTCCAGCCGGCTCCCAACATTGAGATGTAAGAATTTCGCCTTCGGTGAAATTCTTACATCTCAATGTTGGCCCTTTTCCTCCTCCCTTCCAATATCCTGAAAAACGACCTCGTCCTGATCTCCTCCATCGTCAACCCTGTCGCCACCACCTCCTCCTCAGTAACCGCTCCACAATTAATCGCCTTCAAAAAGAAATTCAACAACCCCTGACCCGTAGCAGCATCATCAAAAATATCTTTCGTCAAAGTCGAAATAGCCGCTCTCTCCACAAATGTTTTCAACCTAAACAACGCCTCCTCATAATTACTCAAAAAGAAATGATAAGTCGCCGCATACCGCATAGGTAACTGTGCCGGATTCAGGTCCCATCCCTGGTAAAACCCATTGATCAGCGAATGCATCGTATGATTATAACCCGTACGCCATGCCTGGTGTACATGTTCCCTATTCTCTTCCAGTTGTGCATAATTCAGGTAATCCCCTTTATGCAAAGCTACCGGTATCACATTCGTAGCCCCATCAGATAAAAATATCCCCGTACCACCCAATGCCACCTTCGTCATATGATGTGCAAAATCACAAACCTGATGTGCCATCGTCTGGTACTTCGCTGTAATACCACAGGAAGCAGTATAATCATACGTACCAAAATGTGCCGCAATACAACGTCCTTCACTCGCCCTTATAATACGCATCAGCGGATTACGTCCTTCATCATCCATAATGATCTGCGTCGCTTCTACCATCGTTTCCATTTTCAAAGTACCCGGTTCCAGCTGATGAACTTTTTCCAGCACTTCAAAGAAACGCACTAAAGTACTGACCTGTTCAGGAATAGTCACCTTTGGCAGCATGACCACAAAGTTGGCCGGCAATTCGCCATTCGTATGTTGCAGTAAGGTCGTTAGAAACAGATCCAATGTACGCACACTTCGCTGTTTCAGATCTTCAGTAAATGGTTTGATCCGGATACCAATAAAAGGAGAGATCGTTGATGCGGCCATACCCTTTGCCAGTTCAATAGCCGCTGCAATGGCAGTCGCATCTTCTTCGTCATCAGGTCTGTTGCCAAAACCATCTTCAAAATCGATTCTAAAATCCTCAACAGGTTCGGTCTGTAATTTATAAATGATCTTATGATAAATGATTTCGGATGGTGTTGTACTTTCCCAACATAAGGCGGCTGCCAGTATATTGCTATCAGGCGCGTAGGTATGAAAATGTTGCAGGGCGATTTCCCCCATTCTGAAACAGGTATCTGCCTTGAACAGGTTCGCACCGCCATAAACAGTATGTACTGGTTGCCGGTCAGGTTTATCGCCGGGGTAAGTTTTCTGAAAAGCGAGGTTTGCTATTTTTAAAGTACCCAGCAGGGCCAGTTTGTCCGAATCGGGGATGGAGAGTTGCATAGTTTGATCAGTTTAAGAACCACGGTAAGTGGAATAACCAAAGGGTGATAACAAAAGGGGCACATGATAGTGTTCATGGCTGTTGATATAAAAAGCAATTTCTACAAAAGGGAAAAAGGAAGTGGTAAAATTGCGCTCAAAATATTCCTGTGTATTGAAATGTAATTTATACAGTCCATGAGGCAGGAGGGAGGCCGCATCCAAAAGGTTGGTGACTCTGCCATCATTGTTAGTGATGCCGGCAGCTATTTGTTTCCACTCCTTGTCGTGCATTACAAATAACGTAACAGATACTTCCCGGGCGGGTATGCCCAGGGAAGTATCTAATATATGGGAAGTTAACTGGCTCATGAAAGTAATTTTTCAAGACGTAGTTGTGTGATCCTGCCTTGCTCTGCCATGGCGATCTTAATTTCTGCTGATGGGGTATTGTTTATCCTGGCATTGAGCAATGACAACATTTCCGAAGCAGATTTTCCGGTAGCACATACGATGAAGATATAGCCGAATCGTTCTGCATAGATTTGATTACCGGTGGCTAAATCGGCTAATACATCTGTTGATGCATTAACTACACCAGCCTGTTCTTTATGCAAAGCCGGACGATCACCGATGCGGGGATGATGACTGAATGCCTCCAAACCATCGGCAGGCGTACATGCCAACCAGTGCCTGCTGGCTGCTTCCAAAAGGGTAGCTTTATCCCTCATAGGAAAATCCGCTATCATCTTTTCCACCCATACATGTGATCCACAGCATTGCTGCAGGGTGGTATACAACTCAGATTGGGGTAGGTGATTGAGTACATCCAGTGTCATATGGCAGTTGGAAACCTGTTTACATTTTTGTAATAAATATACACTGCGGGTTCCTTGCCCATCGCCGTAAACCATTGCTGGCAGTACGGCGCCATCCAGATGGCATCTCCTTTTTTGACAGGATACCATTGGTGATCCAGCATATACACCCCTTGCCCCTGTAAGTATAGCAATCCATGTTCCATAATATGGGTTTCCACAAATGGCAGGTGCCCACCGGGGTCATAAGTAAAGATATTCACGGCCATATCAAAAGAAAGATCTTCCGGCAACAATACTTGTAGTCTTAGTGCAGGATCACCTAAAAAAGCAGGCCCGGGTATTTTGGCACTATCGCCAAACAGGATACCCGGTGTGCTATATCCATCCAATGGCTCGTACACCTTGTGGAAAGTAAGCAACTGCGCTCCGGTACTTGCTTGCACAATCTGGTACTCCTCTCCGGGAGGAAAGTAAATGTACTGACCAGCGAAGAGTACGGTGCCATTTGCAGTACAATGCCCTTCTATCACATAAAAGAAGATCTGTGAAGCAGCGGTTTTACCACTGACAATACTCTCCGGATTCAGGGTGATGAGTGTCTGACATAACCGTGCGCCCATCTGTTCATTGATGAGCACATGAATGGTACAATTCGTCCATCCGGGTACCACGCTATTTACATGTCCATCCGGGCATATCAATGCATGATTACGTTTTACGACCGAACGGGTGAGTGCTGAAATCTCCATATGTTTATCTGATAAGTTGTTGAATAAATGCGTGGGCGACCTGTAGGGCTGCTTCAATATCCTTCGGCTCCACATCTTCCAGCGGATGATGACTGATACCTTTGAAACAACGTACAAAGAGCATGCAAACAGGGGCTACGGAAGCTACAGCTACTGCATCATGACCTGCCCCACTGACTAGTTTTACTATTTCCATATGCGTGGATTGAATGGCGTGTTCCAGCAAACCAGATAGTTCGGCATCACAAGTGACGGGTAGTGTTTCCTGCACAATATTCCATTCAAAACTGATATTCCTTTTTCCACAGATCGTCCCGAGCATTTGCAATAATTCGGAATGCGATACTTTAATCATTTCAGGATCTGCACTTCTTACATCAAGACTACACACCACTTCTCCCGGAATTACATTAGAAGCGCCGTGTACCACCTGCAAAGTACCAACCGTAGCTACCACCTTCTCTCTATGATGCATGGCCCATTGTTCAATCATCACAATACACTCCGCTGCACAACAAAGGGCATCCTGCCGCATAGCCATCGGCACCGTACCTGCATGCCCCGCCATTCCTGTAAAAACCAGTTGACTACGTTGCTGACCCGCTATAGCAGTAACAATCGCCGCCGGAATATGTTTTTCATATAATACAGGTCCCTGTTCAATATGTATCTCAAAATACCCCAGCCACTGATCAGGAGGGAGCTGATCGTCGGCTAACTGATCCGGGCAACCTCCAATCAAACGAATGGCATCACCCAGTGTAATGCCGGCAGCATCCGTGATTTCCAGTTGCTGTGGGTCAAAAGCCCCTGTCAATACCTTACTGCCCAGGTAAGTGGTATGAAAACGTACGCCCTCTTCATCACAAAAAGCGACTACCTCAATATGAAAGGGTAGATCGGTTTCAATAGCACTCACTACATCGAGTGCCATCAGTACACCCAGTGGCCCATCCCATCTTCCTGCATTGGCCACCGTATCAAAGTGCGAAGCAAATACCAGTGTACGTGCCTCCGGATCTTTAGATACTAACCGGCCCCGTACATTGCCAATATTGTCGATGCGTGTGGATAACCCTGCTTCCTGCATCCATCCCATTATCACCTGACTGGCTTTAATAAAAGCAATAGAACCAAAGGTGCGGGTCAGGCAGCTACTATCTTCACTGATAGCTGCTAATTCCTCTATGCGTGCAAGTATGGTGGCTGTACTCATAATCGAAAGATGTTTTCCCCCTGTGGTGCAGCTGTATATACACCTTCGTCATATACTTTTACACCTTTGAGGTAGGTTTGGAGCACTACACCATCCAGCGTTTCGTGTGCATAAGGCGTAATAGGGTGTTTATGTTGTAAGTTTTCAGGAATGACTGTAAAAGACTGATCCGGGTTCCAGATGACCAGATCCGCATCATATCCTTTCGCTATTTTCCCCTTGTAATGTTGGGTACCTGCCAGCACAGCAGGTGCGGTACATAGCCATTGCGCTAACTGTATCAGTGAAACATTCCTTTTTTTAGCAGCCGTCCACAAAGCAGGCAAAGCCAGTTGTAAAGACGAGATGCCACCCCATGACTGCAAATAATCACCTTGTTTCAGATCGGACGGACTAGGAGAGTGGTCAGTTGCCACCATGTCAATAATGCCCGATTTCAGGGCCAGCCAGAGCAGTTCGTTGTTTTCCCGATCTCTTATCGGCGGCGCACATTTAAACGCCATATTGCCATCCGGAATATCTTCTGCGTTGAAGTATAAATAGTGTTGTGCGGTTTCAACTGTCAACGGCAATCCTTCCGCCTTTGCTTTTATAATCTGTGGCAATGCGGAGGCAGCGGAGAGATGTACGATATGCACCCTGCAATTGAACTCCTCACATAAGCGAATCATCATTGCAATCGCATTTTCTTCCCATGCAGCAGGGCGGGAGGCCAGATAGGCTGAATAAGTACCCACTATCGATGATGGTACCGGTGTGGATAACTCACAATGTACTAACAACGGCAACCCATGTTTTGCAATTACCGGCATTGCCTTTCTCAGATCCTCGGCTGTCACATTGGGAAAATCGTCAATACCCGAATGGGTTAAAAATGCTTTGAACCCTAATACGCCGTGTTCAATCAATGGTTCCAGCTCATTCACATTCCCGGGTACGACCCCTCCCCAATAACCACAATTGGTAAATAGGTTCGCCGCCCTGATCTTCTCTTCCAGTGCCGCCACTGTCGTCGTGACCGGGTGTGCATTCAATGGCATATCTACTAAAGTCGTAATGCCACTGGCCAGTGCGGCCCGGGTGGCCGTAGTAAACCCTTCCCAGTCGGTTCGGCCGGGTTCATTGATATGTACATGCGGATCCGTGATGCCAGGCATCAATACATAATCCTGAATATCTATTATTTTTTTAACAGCATCGCCGGGTATAACAGTTGCAACATCTGCAATCAATCCATCTTTAATCAGTACCACGGCCGGTTGAATACCTTCTGGAGTAATAATGCGACTCCCTTTTATCGCCAGGTCAAACATAAATGAGATCTTATTTAAAAATAGGCATTTAATTTTTTAAATTAGAGAAGTAAATGTTAACCATCATGATCAAACTAGGCGAAAATTCATACGGCAAAAACGCCGTTCAATTATCCAAAATCATCCGTCACGCAGATTACCATGAATTCAGACAAATTACTGTCAGTGTATCTCTGAAAGGCGATTTTGAAACCGCCCATACACTTGGTGACAACACGAAGATCCTGCCAACGGACACACAAAAGAACACAGTGTATGCACTTGCCAAAGAGCATTTCACTACCAGCATCGAAGCTTTTGCCCTCCATCTGGCAGAACATTTTGTGCATACCCAGCAACAGGTATCTACTGCTACCGTCGAAATCGCAGAGGCAGCGTGGTCAAGGCTTACGCCTCATGCTTACATCAGTGGCGGCAGTGAAAAACATACGACTAAAATCGTCTATAATGCTGCTTCGACAACTATTACCAGTGGCATCACTGACCTGCTTATTCTCAAAACCACCGATTCTGGGTTTGAGCATTTTATCAAAGATCCGTACACCACATTAAAGGCAACCAGCGACCGCATTTTCGCTACCCAATGTGAAGCGAGCTGGATATACAAAGGGCAGCTAAAGGATTATGCTGTTATTTTTGATAATATCCGCGCTACCTTGCTGGGTACCTTTGCCGGCCATAATAGTCTGTCTGTACAGCAAACCCTGTATGCCATGGGAGAAGCTGTGCTGGAAGCTTATCCTGAAGTACAGGAGATCACCCTGAAAATGCCTAATAAACACCATATTCTCTTTAATTTAGAGCAGTTTGGTATGAGCAATCAGAATGAAGTTTTTATAGCTACAGATGAACCTTATGGGTATATTGTAGGCACTGTCATCCGGGAGTAGCAGGCATCTGGCTATATCATATGCTCTATTATCCGGAAGTAGGTTTATTCCGCCAAGGCATCTGACTATATCATATGCCCGCTTATCCAGAAGCAGGTGTATTCCTCTCCCTGATTATTTCCGCTGCAATACTAACCGCAATTTCTTCCGGGGTCTGACTCTTAATCTGCATACCCACAGGAGCGTGAATCCTTTGCAATACCTGAGAAGAGATTCCTTCCGCTTTATATCCTTCAAACAACTGTGTGATCTTAGCCTGACTCCCCAACATCCCTAAATACCTGAACTGTTTGTGGAGCAAAGCCCTGATCACCACATCATCACTGCGGTACCCCATGGTCATGACCACTACATAATTATGCTGTCCTTCAGGTATCATTCCCTTCAGTTGACTGTAATCTTCTACGATCACCTTCTCATGCGCACATTCATTCTGCAAAAACGTATTCAGCCCAGGCCTGTTATCATACACGTGAATATAAAAATCCAGCATAAACATGATTTTCGAAAAAGCTAAAGAACAATGTCCGCCCCCAACCAGGTATAAATGATCTCTATGGCCCAGTTGTTCTGTATAGACCCAGTTATCAGGTGAATGCATCATAAATTCCGAACTACCCGGCCCTTCCCTGAACTGTAATCCCGCAGGCGATAAATGCAGTAACCCATTTTTATACTGAGAAAGACAGTGAATAATCTGTTGAATCACAGCAGCTTCTTTGTTAGTAACACGATACAATAAGATTGTCTGTTCCCCGGAACAGATCATACCACTCTGATCTCCCGGACTACTTTTATCATGCACCTGTCTACGTACCGCTGCCACTTCTTCTCCCTGCATTAACCGCTCTCTGGCCATCTCCACAAATTTATGCTCCATAATCCCCCCTCCGATAGACCCCACCAGATTCCCCACAGCATTCACTGCCATGAAAAATCCTTGTCTGCCGGGACTACTCCCATCACTCTGCAATACATACAGCAGCATGACGGGAATATGTTGCCGCAGACTCTCACTGATCAATTCCCAGATGACTAACTTTTTCTTCATGGGCAGGAACGGGTTGTTTCGAGTACAATGCCATCAATACTTTTTCAGGTGTCATGGGTGCTACAAACGGAATCAGGGCCTTCGGATGGAAAGCCAATATCGCATCCCTTAGCGCAAACCATGCACCTATGCCATACATCAGTGGCGGCTCTCCCACAGCTTTTGATCTGAAGATGGCCAGATTATCATTATCAGTATGTAAATGGTCAATGAGAATATCTTTTGGTACCGCATAGATGTCGGGCACTTTGTAAGTGGACAGTGCATTCGATACCAGTTTACCATGTTGGTTATAGATCACTTCTTCCAGTGTCATCCAGCCTATTCCCTGTACAATACCTCCTTCAATTTGTCCCCTGTCGATATCAGGGTTCATGCTTAGACCAAAGTCATGCACGACTTTCACGCTGTCGGTTTCATAGGTGCCGCGCAAACAATCGATGGTGACTTCAATAATAGCTGTACCGTATACATGATAGGCAAAAGGATGTCCTTTGCCTGTTTCATTATTATAATGAATAGTGGGAGTGGCATAATGACCATGTTCAGAGAGGGATACTCTTTGCACAAAAGCAGTATTCACAAGGCGGAGCCAGTTCCATTCCGTAGGCGTACCATTCAATAATACAATTTCATTTTGAATAGTCAGCTGCCCGGGAGTGACTTTTAAATCCGCTGCTGCTAATGCCAATAATCTTTCTAACAATGCATTGCAGGCTATCCAGGTCGCTTTGCCATTCAGGTCCGCTGTAGCACTTGCCGCAGAAGGAGAGGTGTTCGCAATAGTATAAGTACTGGTCACATTGATCTTCACTCTCTCATAAGCAATGCCCAACGTCTGTGCGGCCACCTGCAATATTTTTGTATTCACACCCTGTCCCATCTCCACAGCACCGGTACTGATCCCTACACTCCCATCACTATATATATGTACCAGTGAGCGTGCATTATTCATCAGGGTATTTGTAAACGAGATACCAAAACAGATCGGCATCAGCGCTATGCCTTTTTTAACTAATAAATGTGCTTCATTAAAGGTATTGATAGCAGCACGTACATTCTCCAGCTCATACAATGCGACGGCTTTATCCCAGCAGGCGATGGCTTCGCTTTCCGCTAACTGTCCATAGGGAAATGGATCGCCTGTCTGAATTAAATTCGCTCTTTGAATCAGGGCTTTATCAATCTGCAAACCTGCAGCAGCAGCAGCTATCGCCGCCTCAATCACATACATGCCCTGTGGGCCTCCAAAACCCCGGAATGCTGTATTGGGGGGCAAATGTGTTTTACAACTATACGCGGTCGCAGTTACATTTGGTATATAATACGCGTTGGTACAATGAAATAAAGTTCTTTGCAGCACAGCGGGAGAAAGGTCTGCACTGGCGCCGGCATTCTGGAAAAAAGTCACCTCATACGCCAGTATTTTTAACCGGCTATCCAACCCAATTTTAAAGTCAGCCATATAAGGATGACGCTTTCCCGTCATGGCCATATCTTCCATTCTATGCAATGAATATTTCACAGGTTTATTCAGCAGATGTGCTGCCAGTGCGCACAACGCTGCCCAGGTATTCGCCTGATCCTCTTTCCCGCCAAACCCTCCGCCAAGGCGGGATACGACTACCTCTAACCGGTGCATGGGAATACCCAATACCCGGGTAATGGTTCTTTGTACCGCAGTAGGTCCCTGGGTAGAAGAATATACTTTCAATGATCCATGTTCCTGCGGGATAGCGTATGCACCCTGCGTTTCAATATAAAGATGTTCCTGTCCGTTGATGTCAATAGCACCTTCAAAGATATGTGTGCACTGTGACCATGCACTATTCGTATCTCCCTGTATCACTGATTTTGGTGGCATGATCAGTTCTCCTTTTGCCTGTGCCACTCTTGGATTCGTGATCACTTCCAATGGATCGATAATGGCCTGAATTTTCTTTACTGCCGCTCTTGCAGCATCTCTGCTTTTTGCTACTACCAGTGCCAGCGGCATCCCTGCAAAATGAATATGATGATCGGCAAACAGGGGTTCATCCTGAATAATTCCACCGATCTGGTTTTCCCCGGGAATATCGCTTGCAGTGAAAATGCGTACCACCCCCGGTATCTGTAATGCCTCGGCAATTTCCAGCCGGCGCAGTATACCATGTGCCACAGGAGAGCCATAGGCCGCGGCAAAGAGCGTGCCCTGTAGTAGTGGCAAATCATCCAGGTACACCGAGGTACCTGTGACGTGGGTATCGGAGTCTATGTTTTTCATCGGATCAGGATGGCTGTTTCCAGTTGTGGAAACAGGGTAATAAAATGAGCCTTGAACAATTGTGCCAGTAATAATCGTTTGTAATCTTCCGTGCCTCTGGCATCAGAGATGGGGGTGACTTCCGTTTGCAACAGAAAGCTGGCTTCCCTGATCAGTGATTCAGTCAATAATTTGCCTGTCATGAACCGGGCAGTTTCCTTCAGCAATTGTGGTACAGGTCCGACCCCACCTGCAGAAATGCGGATGTCGTTAATGATATCGTATTGCATGGTGATGCTGATAGCAGTATTCACGCTGGCAATATCGAGGTGGGTGCGCTTGCTCACTTTTTCAAAGTTGAACAAAGTATGTTGGGAAGGCAGATTGAACCAGATACGGGTGATGTATTCATCACCTGATTTGTTCAGTTGTTTATAGCCTTTGAATAAATGTCTGAGGGGGAGTTCTCTTTCTTTTCGTCCGTCGCTAAGTACGAGGGTGGCATCCAGTGCCAGGAAAAAAATAGAGAAATCGCCAATGGGGGAGGCGTTGATAAAATTACCAGCGATAGTGGCCATGTTCCGGATCTGGGTAGAGCTCACCTTTTTCAGGTAATTATTTAAATAAGGAAAGTAAGCCTGTAATAAGGGGGATGCTAACAGGTCCGAGACGGTGGTAGCGCCGCCCAGTATGCATTTGTTTCCTTCCTGCCGGATGCCTTTCAGTGCAGGTTGATCATACAGGAATCGCAGCGCTTTTTTTCCAAGGGCGTCGTGTTGTTGTACATACAGGTCGGTCCCTCCGCCAATAGGCTGCGCTTTTACATCATCGGCAGATTCCAGTGTGCTATGGAGTGTGCGTAACCGGGCTGGAATTTGTACAAAATAATCAGGCAATATCTGTGCACCGGCAGCGTATTGTGCCGGCGTCGTACCATTCCGGGGTTGTAATATTTCTGCTACCCTGGCGGCAGCTCTTTCTATGGATTTATAACCGGTGCAGCGACAGATGTTTCCATCTATGGCGGCAATGGCATTTGTCAATGTCGGTGCCTGGTGGCTGAGGCAAAATCCCGTGAGGGACATGACAAAACCCGGTGTGCAGAAGCCACATTGGGTAGCGGCACATTCCTGCATGGCATATTGGACTGCGGTAAGTGAGCCTGGCAGGTTAATCCCCTCAATGGTCACCACGTGTTTACCTCTTACATTACCCAGCGGGGTTAGGCAGGAGGTAAAGGAACGGTAATGCATGGCCCAGTTTTGTAATTCCCCTATTAAAACGGTGCATGCTCCGCAGTCACCCTCATTGCAGCCGATCTTTGTACCGGGCAGATGCTGATGGTACCGGATAAAATCCAGCAACAGCATACCTGGGGGAAGAGCGGTACCAATGTCGTCATTATTTAGAATGAAGCGTAGCAATGGGGAAATGGGTTTATTGGAAGATAATAAAAAAATGCCAGAAAAGCAATTCCCCCGATTAGCCATTACTGCCAGATAGCTTCCTCTTTCCAATTTTCAGTAAATCCCATATGTACATAGTCAATATCCGGATTACTATTGATAAGCTGTAGAAGATTAGATTTGAATTTCGAGCTAAATCATCTTCAGGTAGGATGTTTAGACCTTTCTGTTGAAGCAGCTCAATTTGCTCTTCAATAGAAAGAGGTGGTGTAGTAAACAAATTCATAAATGTGATGAAATTTGCCGGCCTGTATTTTTTGGAGTCAAAATAGGCTGGCTACAACGTGGTCTTAAAATAAAATAGCCTGCCAAATTTGCCCTTGCAAGCAGAGGGGTGGCAGACTGTGTTACTACAAATCTAATGATATTTTTATTAGATAAAAAACTTTTTATAAGACATTTTATTGGAATTCCAGTCTTTTTCGACAGCTCTATATCAGGCCTTCGATGCTTCTTCGTCACTAAAAGGTCACCTCAATATCCCCTGGATAATGAAGTGACCTTTTAATGCCCTTTTGGTACCGAAGTAATACCGGAATCATACCGAACTTATACCCGAGTTATACTGAACTTGTAGTATACTTGACCTATGAAACCACTTACCTTCTTCTTAGCATCACTCCTCTACCTCTCCCCCGGATTCTCCCAGAAAATCCTCGCCTTCTACACTGCCAAAGAAGACGCCGCCCACATCAGCTTTGTCCACGAAGCCAACAAATGGTTCCCCACCGCCCTCGCCCAATACCACTGGACCTACGACTCCACCAACGACTGGAGCAAATGCAACCCCGACACCCTGGCCAGATACAACGTCATTCTCTTCCTGGACACCCGTCCGGAAGCTCCTGCTCAAAGAGCAGCCTTTCAAAAATATATGGAACAGGGCGGCGCCTGGATGGGATTTCACTTTTCCGCCTTCGCCCTCACCCCTTCGGCATACAACCAGGATTGGAACTGGTATCACAACACCTTCCTGGGCTCCGGATCTTATGGTAGCAATACCTGGCGACCGACTTCCGCCGTATTAAGAGTAGAAAACAAACAACATAAAATCGTTCATGACCTGCCGGATACCTTCCGGTCAGCACCAAATGAATGGTATCGGTGGTCCAACGACCTCCGGAAGAATGAAGATATTACCATCTTATTGTCCATCGATCCTGCCAGTTTCCCCCTGGGTACCGGACCTAAACCCAGTGAAATCTGGCATGGTGGCTATTACCCGGTAGCATGGACCAATAAACGGTATAAAATGGTCTATGTAAACATGGGGCATAATGACATTGACTATGAGCATGGTACTAATAAGGAATTATCTTATACATTCTCAAACCCTTACCAGAACAGGTTTATACTCAACTCTCTATTTTACTTAATAAATTCAAGTAGAATATTACCCTAATGCTGACAATATTTTGCTTAATATTTACAATATTTCCTGACAGAATCAGGTTAACTTTGACCTTGGAATGCTTATGAGTGATTCGCGTGTAAATACGCAAATGTTTGCTTCTGATGATGCCTTTGACCTGGTCTATCCGCAAGGGATTCAACAATTGTCAAAGAGGCACTGGACTCCGCTTCAGATCGCTACGGCGTCTGCAGCGTTCCTGGCTGAAAAGCCGGGTTCCAGAATCCTGGATATAGGTAGTGGAGTTGGTAAATTCTGCCTGATAGGGGCATGTTTTCACCCAAAATCTTATTTTTACGGAATCGAACAACGAAAAGAGCTGTACCTGTACGCCAGAACTGCAAAGGAAGTATTGAAGGTGGACAATGCCGATTTTATTTTAGGTAACTTCACCCGTTTTAACGCAGACCAGTACGATGGTTTTTACTTTTACAATTCATTTTTTGAACATCTGAGTCCAGAAGATGGTATCGACCAGCAGATCAACTATTCAACAAGTCTTTACGATTATTATACCCTCTATATGCAGGATATAATGGATCAAAGGGTTTCGGGCACCCGACTAGTCACCTATTATAGTATGGGCGATGAAGTTCCGGATAGTTATCAGCTAGTAGACGCTTCGGATGATATGCTTCTGAAAATGTGGATAAAACGTTAACGGAAAAATTGATTAATGACATGAAAACAGCAGAATTAGCGTCGAAGATAATCGTCCAACTAAAAAATGCAAAAGACGACGGCGCAGTTGAAGCTTTATTAGATGTTTCTCTGAAAGAAATGGAAGCAAGCAAAATTTCCATCAGACAACTGGAAGAGAAACTGGAAGAAGTGTCACCTCTGGAAGTAGATAGTGTTCAATGGATGAACCTGCGATACACGCGTATCTATCTTCGAAAGCAGGAGGAACTACAAGAAATTTAATAAGGAAGGCCCCGGCAGAAGTCGGGGCCTTTTTATTACTAGTGATTTATAGTGAGAATTACTTGTTCAAAATTTAACGGTCATGTCTGCCATGGTCTCCACCACGTCCGCCTTCATTGCCACGACCCTGGCCACCTTCATGACCACGTCCACCACCATTTCCTTCGTGACCACGTCCGCCACCGTTCCAACCTGGACCACCGCCTTCATGACCACGTCCGCCACCGTTCCAACCTGGACCACCGCCTTCATGACCACGTCCGCCACCGTTCCAACCTGGACCACCGCCTTCATGACCACGTCCGCCACCATTCCAACCGGGACCACCGCCTTCATGACCGCGACCGCCACCGTTCCAACCGGGACCACCACCTTCATGACCACGTCCGCCATAATATCCGCCACCTCCATGAGGTTGTGCTGCGAAGTAACGTGGATTACGTGAATCTCTGATGATCGTCTGACGGCCCCATGCTCCTCTATATCCTGCATATCTGTTCCTGTAAATACCAGGGTTCAGGTAAGGACGGGGATCATTTACCACTACTTTATAACCGCGATAAAGGTCATAATGAAAGCGTGGAGGTAAAGCCGGTGCAAACACCCATCTGCTTCCTTCCAGGTATATAAACTGGCGTTCAGGTACGTAATAATATGCGTCGATATCTGGCATATAGTAATATTCAGCATAATCATAACCCTCAGGTCCCCACGCTGGCTGGCTACCAATATTCACGTTCACATTAAACCTAACCTGTGCGTCTGCCTTATAACCGTATATTGAACCAATGGCTACTAAACAGGTAATAAGAACTATCTTTTTCATAACAAGTTGTTTTATACTTATCAATAGCCAAATAGAATGCCAAACTTTAACAATCTGCTGAAACCCTTATCTGGTAAGGGATGTGGGTGTGATGCCGGACTGCTTTTTAAAGGAACTGCTACATGGCTGCGGGTGATTTCTGAACAAGTGAATTGATTATCAGAGAGGAAGATTTTATCCTACTACAAACGTGTTATATGGTACCCGATTGTTAAAGGTATGGGTAAATCCTTAGTACAATTATATATACATGACCGTTATACATTGTCCGGGTCATCGCTGTTAATGGAAAGATAATATCTTCTTTGGAGATATGACCCGGATGGGTTTGTCGAAAAATTCCTATATTCAACACCGGAATTGTAACAATACCACGTTTATAAGACCCAATGGATCACCCCATTTTTAAACCTTGTAAATCCCCTAATGAGATATCTTTCCTACTTTTTTTATATCGGTTGGCACTGGGGCATCAGCATGGCATTTTTTATCATCTGGTATGAGATTCGCGGCGAAAAGCAGTTCGGTGTAAAGACAATCGGCACAGATGACCTGGTAAAACATTTACCGGCAGCTGAGCTGGAGCATGCATCTATGTATGAACCAGTGAACTATTACACAGGTAGCTGGTTATTTGATCATGTAGAAAAACATGAGCTGGATACTGCATTCCTGGATGTAGGTTGTGGTAAAGGGAGAGTGCTGGCCATCGCTGCTGCATATGGATTCAAACAGATCACCGGCATCGATTTTTCTCCGAAGTTATATAGTGATGCACTTGAAACCGCTACCTCCCTGGAGACCAGGTATGCCGGTTGTAAAGTTGATATTATATGTGCAGACGCCCGAAAATATGATATTCCCGACCAGGTAGGTGTGATCTTCCTTTTCAATCCATTTGACGAGGTGATCATGGATGATTTTATCAGCCAGGTCATGGAGAGCTTGATCCGAAACCCCCGGCCGCTAAAGATCTTATACGCCAACCCCCAATGTAAACAACTTTGGTTGGATGCAGGTTTTAAAGAGCTGGATGCGTTTGAGAAACTGAAATATCTGAGAGGATCAGTATTGACATTTTAACCCAGGTTAAAATTATTGTGCTGAGAAAGATTCAATTTTACATCAACAAACAAATACACAAAAAACCTAAAAACCAGATATTATGAAAAGAACAGCAAATGCACATTGGAATGGTAATTTAAAAGAAGGTCAGGGCAATATCTCTACCCAGAGCACCGTGTTGACCAACACACAGTATTCTTTTAACGCCCGTTTTGCTGATGGAGTAGGTACTAACCCCGAAGAACTGCTGGGTGCTTCCCATGCAGGTTGTTTTACCATGGCACTGAGTGCAGCTCTCACACAGGCTGGTTTTACAGCTGGTGACCTGGATACAAAAGCAACTGTAGAACTGGATCCTTCTATTCCTGGTATTACAGGAATTACACTGGACCTGGTTGCTGCCGTGATTCCAGGAGTAAGCGAAGAGCAGTTTAATGCGATTGCGAAAGGAGCAAAGGAGAATTGCCCGATTTCAAAAGCGCTGGCAGCTACGCCAATCACTTTGAATGTGACTTATAAATAATAAAATTTGTCTGCCGCAGGCAATCCGTGGTATGTAAAAAAACGCTTTTGCCGGAGGCAAAAGCGTTTTTTTATAGGATTTAATTCTTTGCAGGAGTTATCTCATCTGCCTCAGGCGTCGGATTCAACACATATTCCTTTTTCTTCGGATCGTAAATGATGTACAGATACCCACCCCTCTTTCCAACATCATTCCACACAGTAATATCCTTGTTCCCATCATTGTTAATATCATCTACGATCGCATTGCCATAAATAATGGTCCACACATTTCCACTGGCAGTTTTTACTTTTTCAAAGTCAATTTCCTGGGTCACCTTGTTGGTCACTTTATCCACAATCTTCAGCTTCCGCATAATCGCTTGTTTGCCAATGACTTTCTTGCTATATACCCCTACCAGGTATTTATCTTTCAGACTGGCACTCTGTATAATATCGATGGGAGCGATCTTCGAAGTAGCCACTGTATCAATCAGTTCACCGATCTTTTCCAGTTCTAGTACCTCAGGTGTCATGTTGTTTTTCAAAGACATCCAGGTACCTTTCATTTTAGTCCCGTAAAAAAGGAAGTCCATCATCGCATTCGGCTGGTTATTGATGGTCTCTTTCAAAACCATGTGGGTACGTTCGTTGAGTATACCATTGAGCGCAATAGGTTCGTTGAGGTTATCATACATATACACCCCTTTCACTGTAATGGCTTCCGGATCATCTCCATACCCGCGCAACAACTGCACAGAGAGATGAATGGGTCGGTCTCCGATCTTCCCTTTGAAATTATAGCAAACATACCAGCCTGCATGACTGGTGCCGGCAAATAGCAGGCATAGAAGCAGGGATAGGATAGATTTTTTCATAGGTATTGGTCATTTGGAATAGGACAAAGATACCCTAACTTATTGAGATTTTTCATATATGATGGTAATTCCGGAGATACTTATTACATTTACGTAACTAGTTACGTAAATTATGTCAACAATGGAATTCTTCAAAGAAGCAGGCAAAATGGCACTTGGCAGCCGACTCCGGCTACTCACTGAAAAGATCACTGAGGACGCAGGACAGATTTACAGCCTCTATGGTATCGACATGCAACCGAAGTGGTTTCCGGTTTTCTACGTGCTCTCAAAAGGTGAAGGCAAAACCATCACCGCTATCGCCAAAGAGATAGGTCATACCCACCCATCCGTAAGTAAGATCACCACCGAAATGGCAAAAGCCGGTTACCTCCTTGAGAAAAAGGATAAAACCGATGGCCGCCGGAATGTGGTGCAGTTATCTAAAAAAGGAAAAGACACCGCCCTTCAGATTGTGGATCAATATAAAGATGTAGAACAGGCCATCGACGAGATCTCTTCCCAGACAAGAAATGACCTTTGGACAGCGATTGAAGAATGGGAATACCTGTTGGAAGAAAAAAGTCTGCTGCGCCGTGTAATGGAAACCAGGAAACTAAGAGAAGGTAATGCCATTCGTATCGTGGAATACACGTCTGAATATCAAAAGGCTTTTCGCGATCTGAATGAAGAATGGATCACCACATATTTCAAAATGGAAGAGGCAGATTATAAAGCCTTAGATCATCCCAATGAATACATCCTTGATAGTGGAGGATATATTTTAGTGGCTTTAGATGGAGAGACACCTGTAGGGGTATGTGCACTCATCAAAATGGCAGATCCTGTGTATGAATATGAACTCGCTAAAATGGCTGTGTCTCCAAAAGCACAAGGCAAAAGCGTGGGCTATAAACTAGGTAATGCGATTGTAGAGAAAGCACGATCATTGGGTGCTAAAAACCTCTACCTCGAAAGCAATACGATCCTCAAACCAGCTATTGGATTATACCAGAAATTAGGATTTAAAAAAGTAGCCGGACGTGCTACGCCTTATGAAAGATGTAATATTCAAATGGAGTTGATCTTATAAAAAATGCGGGTTATACAACCCGCATTTTTTATTTAGTTATTGATTAATTTCATGGCACCATGCAGGTATCTTTCTCCTAAATTCGGATACTTAATCACCAGCGCCATACATATCTGCCGTGTCCCAGAAATTGATGCCCAGTTCTAATGCTCTGTGCAGGGTGGCAATGCTTTCAGTATCATTGTCAGGGCCATATGCAAAGCTCATACCCATGCAGCCCAATCCTGTAGCGGAGAGCGTTTCGCCGGTATTGCCAAGGGTTCTGTACTTCATATCGTGCGTGTTTTTTGTAGATACAAAGGTAGGAGCCGCATAGCAGGCGGCTATTAAGGGATTCAAACGGAAACTTACAATTTTCAAACAAATACTGCTGCGTTACGGATTTCGCCCGGTGCTACGCCGGCATGCTTGCGCATTGCACCCTTTCCTGTAGTAAACAGATACGTGGCGTATCGTACCCGGCAATTGTCGGAATTGCCCATAATTGGAATAAATGACTTAACTTAAATTCGTAGTATAAAAATCAAACACCATGAGCGCGATCACCATCAAAACCACGGTTAATGCACCTGTAGACAAGGTGTGGAAAATCTGGAGTAATCCCGAACACATTGTTAAATGGAGCACAGCTTCTGAAGACTGGCACACTCCCAAGGCAACAAATGACCTGCGTCCGGGAGGTCGGTTTTCTTCCAGGATGGAAGCGAAAGATGGCAGTATGGGCTTTGATTTTTGGGGTACCTACGATGTGGTAAAGCCGCACGAGAAAATCGGCTATACCCTCGGCGATGGCCGCAAAGTAGATATCTATTTCCACAGTCATGGAGACTCAACTGATATTAACGAGACTTTCGAACCTGAAAATCAAAACCCCGAAGAAATGCAAAGAGCGGGATGGCAGGCGATTCTTGATAATTTTAAGAAGTACACTGAGTCCATCTAAGCGAATTAAAAAGGGGGTGTATCAAATGTATGATACACCCCCTTTAATCAGGATACCTGATGGAGCCAGATTCCATTTTTTGTGATTCTC
Source organism: Chitinophaga sp. LS1 (assembly GCF_034274695.1). Classification (NCBI taxonomy): domain Bacteria; kingdom Pseudomonadati; phylum Bacteroidota; class Chitinophagia; order Chitinophagales; family Chitinophagaceae; genus Chitinophaga; species Chitinophaga sp. LS1. The sequence goes on along the minus strand of NZ_CP128362.1, from coordinate 8,484,300 downwards.
AGGAGTTTCATTTATTTATGATCCACCCCCTTTTCAAATCATTATTTTTGATATAAATCCTTTTTAATATTATAGACGAATTGCCATCTTAGTGAAAGTTGAAAAGCTGCACCACCCACCAGTGAACCGATGATTGCCCCACCTAACACGTCAGAAGGGAAATGTTTACCGACGTACACCTGTGCATAACAAATTGCTGCTGCCCATATCCACAACCAGTTCCATTTTTTATCTAAGTAATGTCTGATTGCAAAGAACCAATAAGTTGCCAATGCAAAGTGATTGGCAGCGTGATTGGATGGGAAGGAGTATTGGCCGCCACAATCCACCAGGCTTCTTACCATACCGTTCAGTTCCGGATCATAGCAGGGGCGTAGTCTGCCTATGAATGGTTTAACAAACTGTGCACACATTGCATCTGTAAATGCAAAGGCCACCAGGGTCATAACGATAAACAACACTGCATTGTGTTTCAGCTTACGGATGCTAAACCATAACATAAACGCATAGAGGGGAATCCATGTGAGTGGTTCTCTTATGGCTATCATGATGGGATCCAGAAATTTAACATCTGTATCATGATTAATAAGCATAAAAAGGACCTTGTCCAGTTCCCTGAACGAATGTAATATGTCCATAAATAAAGTCGTTTACACTGAATTTCAATTGGCAATGCCGGGCTTGACAATGTAGGTCTTGTCACTGGCGGCAGCTTCTATCAATCGTTTTTTTAAGTTGTAGGTATCCTATTCAATCTATTCAGACTGTAAGTTAATTATTTATTCAAATGTCCACTTTTTGTTCATAATCATTTAATATTAGCGACGAGGGTCGAAAGTTTGTCGATATACCGTTTTTGCATAGCTGTGTTCGCTTTTCGGGTCATATCGCAGGAATCTGAGTGCTGGTCGCGACAATTCCGGCATATGCCTATAAGCCTGCCTGATTTATCGGATTCAGTTGTAGTATTGACCCCGCAGGCTACCTGTACGCGAACGAACATAGACCTTTATGAAGTGTACGATACTATCGTATTTTTTATTGATTGCCTTTCCCATTTCTCTTGTTGCCCAGACTATTGTGTCAGGAACAGTGACCGACGCCGGCACCCGTGCTCCCCTGCAGATGGTGAGTATTGTGATTGCTGGCAAAACAATCGGTACACATTCTGACGAAAAAGGTCATTTTACGTTGACGGCTAACGAACCATTTACACAGATCTCCGTTTATGCAATGGGATACAAAACGGTGAAATTTGCCGTAGTACCCGACAAGCAGCAGGTGATCAACGTAAAGCTGGTGCAGGATACCTATGGTCTCAATGAAGTTGTGGTCAAATCGGGGAAAAGGCAGAAATATTCGAATAAGAATAATCCTGCTGTCGACCTGATCAGGGAAGTGATTGCACATAAATCAAAGAACCGTCCGGAAAATTATGACTATGTAGAGTATCATAAATATGAAAGGATGTTACTCTCACTCAGTCATCTGACAGATACCTTTCGTAACCGGCGTCTCTTTAAAAATTACCAGTTCCTTTTTACAGAGCAGGATTCCAATGCCATTGGTGGCAGGTTGATGCTGCCTGTGTATATGGAAGAAAAGATGTCTGACAATTATTATCGTCGCAATCCTTATACCAAAAAGCAGATTATCCGTGCCAGCAAGCAGGTGAAGTACGATGAAAATCTGATTGATAATAAAGGCTGGTCTTCCACACTCAATTTCTTTTACCAGGATATAGATATTTACCAGAATAATATCATGGTGATGACGAACCAGTTATTGAGTCCTGTGGCTGGTGGTGCACCAGGGTTTTATAAATATTTCATCACAGATACGGTAGATAATCAGGTGGTACTGGATTTCAGTCCCCGGAGTAAAACAGACCTGCTCTTTGAAGGGCGGTTGTATATCAGGCTGGATAGTACATATGCCATATCGCGGGCAGAACTGACGGTGGATAAGCGTATCAACCTGAACTTTGTACGGCGTATGGAAGCCAACCTTACTTTTGATGAGCGAAACCAGTTGAAAGAAAGTACGCTGAAGATGGATTTTGGTCTCAGCAAAGAGAAAGGAAAAGGGATGTATGGAGAGCGTATTGTGCAGATAGATAGCTTCTTCCTGGATAAAAAAAGACCTGCTGCAGATTATGCAGGACCTGCGGTAGAAACGCTTGCAGATGCGGAGAAAAAGGATACCGGTTACTGGACCTCGAATCGTCCTTTTGCATTGTCAGGGCCAGCGTCGGGGGTATACAAAAATATGGATAGCCTGCAGCATACGCCTTCTTTTAAGAGAGCGGTGAACTGGGCTACATTTTTATTGATCGGGTTTAAAAACTTCGGGCCTTTTGAAATAGGACCGGTGAATACTTTCTACAGTTTTAATTCGGTGGAAGGTTTCCGGCCACGCTTTGGGGGCAGAACGACGGAGAAACTGAGCAAGCGGATTTACTTTGAAGGGTACGTGGCGTATGGGGTAAAAGATGAACGCTTTAAGTATTTCGCGAGTGCCACTTATTCATTGAACAATAAATCAATTTATACTTTCCCTCAACATTATATCCGGGCCAGTTTTCAACACGATACCAAGATTCCGGGGCAGGAACTGCAATTTGTGCAGGAGAACAACGTGTTGTTATCATTCAAGCGCGGTACCAGCAATCAGATGCTGTACAATGATTTTTTCAAGGTAGAGTACATGCGTGAGTTACAGAATCATTTCTCTTATTCCTTTGGATTTAAATACTGGGACCAGCATCCGGCAGGAGGATTGTCTTTCCAGAAACTGGTGAATGAAGAGGCGGTCAATGTAGCAGGTGTGAAGACCAGCGAAGTGAATATGACATTGCGTTATGCACCACATGAACAGTTTTACCAGAGTAAATTATACCGTACACCGATTACAGATAAGTATCCTGTATTTACATTGCGGTACAACCAGGGTATTAAAGGATTGCTGAATAGTGAATACAATTACCAGCATGTAGGATTGAATATATCAAAGCGGTTTTATTTGTCACAGCTGGGGTATACGGATGTGAGTGCAGAAGGTTCATATTTGTTTGGACAGGTACCGTTTCCATTGCTGGATATTCACAGGGCGAACCAGACGTATTCCTTTCAGTTGCAGTCTTACAACCTGATGAACTTTTTGGAGTTTGTGAGCGATCATTATGCAGGTGTGAATATAGATCATCACTTCAATGGATTTTTCTTTAACAAGGTGCCATTGTTACGCAGGTTGAAATGGAGAGAAGTGGTGAATGCGAAGTTCCTGTGGGGTGGGTTGAGGAGTGAGAATGCAGGAAAACTGATGTTGTTCCCTTCCGGCACCTATTCGTTGAGTAACGGGCCTTATATAGAGGGAAGTGTTGGTGTTGGCAATATCTTTAAGATCATCAGGGTCGATGTGGTAAAGCGGTTCACTTACCTGGATCATCCGGATGTGCCATCATGGGGAATAAGGGCGATGTTGAAGTTTGATTTTTAAGCGATAAGTAGTATATTAGTTATCGCGCTATGAACGAAAGAATGTTTAAATTCCTGTTAGCAGATGACGACAGGGAAGATCAGGAAATATTGATGGAGTTACAACCTATGACTTCGGCGGCTTTGTAACCTTTGATCTTTTCGCCGCCTTTATTCCAGTTAATGATACACCCATCTGTGTCGAGGAGGAGGATGGCATAGTCTTCCATTTCTTCCACCATTTTGTGGTATCGCTCCTCATTGCGAAGGAGGGTTGCGTTTTTTTGTTCAGCAAGCTGTAGCAGGCGCTCGTACGAAGCGGAGTCATCTGGTAGTGGTCTTGTGTCCATTGGAATAATGTATGTATCGTCCGAAACAAATATAAGATAATAGGAAATAGTTTCTTATTTTATCGGGAATAAAGAGTTCACGTATGAGATTACTTACCTCTATGATGTTGGCAATGTTTTGCAACATGAATAGTCATGCACAACAACTGAATATTATTCCTGAGCCTGTATCTATGCAAGTTCATAGTGGCACTTTGGCACTGGGGCAGGACATTAGCTGGACGACAGATGTTAAGAGTGCTTCCTTATCATTAGCGAAGGCACAGCTGGAAGCGGATTGCAGGAAGAATATAACGGGTTTGAATACAACTAATATTTCCCTGACCCTGTTGAAAAAAGAAGATAGTGGAATTGGTGCAGAGGGCTACCTGCTTGAAATTGATAAGGATGGTATTCATATTTCTGCGAATAAAGAGAATGGATTGTTTTATGGGTTACAGACAGTGCGGCAGTTGCTGGTAACGCCGGATGTGCCTTACCTGACAATCAGGGATTATCCTGTGGTAGGGTGGAGAGGCATGATGCTGGATGTATCCAGGCACTTCTTTACCAAAGCAGAAGTGATGCGGTATGTTGATGAAATAGCTGCTTACAAATTTAATGTGCTGCATTGGCACCTGACAGATGATGGTGGGTGGCGTATAGAAATAAAGAGTTATCCTAAGTTGACAGAAGTAGGTGCATGGTGTGTGGAAAAGTATGGTTATTACGGTGAGTTTTCAGCACCTGGAAAAGATGCAAAGTATAACTATGGTGGATTTTATACCCAGCAGGATATAAAAGACATTGTACAATATGCAAAGGCGCAGTATGTCGATATCCTTCCTGAAATAGATATTCCTGGTCACTCTATGGCGGCGGTAGTGGCCTATCCGGAGTTGTCAGGTACAAAGGATGCAGTGAATTACAAGGTGTATTCAGGTGAAAAGGGTTTCATGGATTGGACGGATCATGGTATAGTAGCCCGGTATGATAATACCCTCAATCCTGCCAAACCAGAGGTGTATAAGTTTTTGGATAAGGTTTTTGGAGAGGTAGCGGGTTTATTTCCTTTTGGTTATATACATGTAGGTGGTGATGAATGTGCGAAGAATTACTGGCAGAAAGATCCGAATGTGACTGCGTTGATGCAGAAGGAAAAACTGAAAAACTATGAAGAGGTGCAGGCTTATTTTGAAAAGAAAGTAGAAGCGATTGTTGCATCCAAAGGTAAGAAACTGATAGGGTGGGATGAGATCCTGGAAGGTGGGGTGGCACCAAATGCTACCATTATGAGCTGGAGGGGCGAGAAGGGGGGAATAGAGGCCGCCCGTTTGAAACACCAGGTGGTGATGACCCCGAACAACTATGTATACATTGACTATGTGCAGGGAAATAAGTATATGGAATCAAAGGTGTATGAAAACCTGCGATTGAAGAAGGTGTATGCATTCAACCCGGTACCTGCTGGTGTAGATCCAGCCTATGTTTTAGGTGGGCAGGCGAATTTGTGGACAGAGCAGATCTTCGATTTCAGCAAGGTAGAATATATGACCTGGCCACGTGGATTGGCGGTGGCGGAGAGTTTGTGGAGTCCGGCATCAAAGAAAGACTGGCCGCGTTTTGTAGAGAAGGTAGAGCAGCATATGAAGTTATTAGACAGAGATACCGTTAATTATGCACCTTGTATGTATGAGCCGGATGTAACCCTGCAGTCAGGTGTGTGTACGTTTATTCCTGAAATAGATGGATTGGAAATGCATTATAGTGTGGATAATTCATTCCCGGATATAAAGTCTTTATTATACAAGGGGCCTTTTGTGCTGCCAGAAGATGCGGTAATGCTAAGGGTTGTCAGTTTTAAAAAGGGCAGGCCGGTAGGCAGGATAATTTCCATACCTGTAGCTGAACTTAAAAAGGGGTAAGGGATAATTTTAGAGGAGAGGCTACTTTAGAGGGGGCATCTACTTTAGAGGGGAAGTTATTTCTTCTTTTTTTCGGCATTTTGTTTTACACGGTAAATAACGATTTTAGTAATAAGATCCAGGGGAAGGGGTTGATCCAGGGGAAACTGGATCGACCCCTTTCCCTGTTTATAAGGCGCTAATTCCTTTTCAAACGCCCTGATGCCTGTAGGGGCAGGGTAGAACCCAATATGGTGCTTAAATGCCGCATAATGCACCAGATTGCCATTTAGTACAAAGGTAGGTATAGCATATTTTATAGTTTCTGTAGCATCAGGGGCAGCCTGTTGTATGGTTTGTCGTACCTGTTGTAGCAGGGCCTGGATGTGAGTGGGAAACGAAGAGATATATTCGGTGACAGTCATGTTGGTTATCATGTTGGTTTAAAATTTGTTTCCGCTAATTTAATGTTACCTCTTTACAAAACCGCTTTATTGAAGGGCCTGTTTCTGTTCATTTTGGCAGGCTGTTGTACCAGTGCATTTGGCCAGGTACCTGTACCGGCTGCCGATACGCTGAAGGGTGATTCTTCGCGTGTTCATTTGAATAACCCTGTAGTCGTTGAAAGGCTGGAAACGCAATTTGACTTTACCGATCTCGTCAGGGATATTTTTCATGTGCACAGGGATCCGGATAAGAAACCTTCAGGTATCATCATTGTTCCGAATATCGCATCCAATCCCAGTATTGGGTCACAGATTGGTATCAAGGCGGTAGCCGGGAGGAAGCTGGGTAATGATCCGAATACTTTATTATCGGTAGGAGCCACTTCAGCATCTATCACTACAAAGGGGATCATCTATTTCTACATCAGTCATAATATCTACACACCGGGGAATAAATGGAATTTTCAGGGGAACCTGGTAGCTGCAAAAACGGTGACACCTGATTATGGTTTGGGGATAGGGATAGATCCTGCGGGTAGTGAAACGGATAAACAGCTGGCAAATCCTGACCGTAAGGCACGGGGACTGCATGCGCAGTTTTATAACTTCAGGGAGAAGGTGTATAAGGAGGTGGTGCCGCATTTGTTTTTAGGAGCAGGGGTATCATTTGATATCAGGAGAAAACTCACAGAAACAGATACTTCAGGGAATACGCCTTATGATATTTATAGTGACAGGCATGGGTTTCACAGGGATCACTATATGGCAAACGGGTTGTTGTTCAATGTACAGTATACCACGAGGGATAATCAGAACCGGGCATATAAAGGGATGTATATAGATGCGGGTTTCAGGTTGAATCAAACCTGGCTGGCGAGTACGCGGAATGCGTTGCAGTTTACATCTGATTTTAGAAAATACTTTAGTTTGTCGCAGCGGAATCCGGAGCATGTGGTCGCGTTCTGGAACTGGGGATCTTATTTGATAGCGGGGAATATTCCTTACCTGGAATTGCCGGGTACGAGCAAGGATCCGTCGTTTAGAAGTGGGAGGGGGTATACGGTAGGGTATTTTAAGGGGACGCAGTATAACTATTCGGAGGTAGAGTATCGGTTTCCGATATTAAGGAATAAGTTCCTGAGTGGGGTGGCGTTCTTTCATATGCAGACGGCGAATGATGCATCAGGGACAAAGTTGTTTCAGGTGTGGCAGCCGGGTGGTGGTGCGGGTTTGCGGGTGTTGTTTAATAAGCTGACGAGGACGAATTTGTGCCTGGATTATGCCTGGGGTAAGTTTGGAGCGAAGGGGTTCTTTTTGGGGTTGAATGAGGCGTTTTAGTTGGAAGGGATTTGGTTTGCATAAAGCGGTTTAGAATGCCAGTCTTTTTTTCATTTCTTCTACTACATTACACATGAAATGATACTCTTTTCTTCATTTCTTCTACTACATTGTAAATGATGAGACAGGTGCTGTAATGAGTGAAAGTGGTAAATAGTCGTTTATTAAACTTTGGCAGGTGCAGTGCCGGAAATTCCCGACAGCCGGCAAAGCGGTGTTCGTAGATGGTGCAGCGGCTTTCGTGCAGGAAATGACAGGGGATGGTGTTGATGATCATCATGTCATTGCTGGAGCCGGTTTCGATATATTTTTCCTTGAGTTCGGTATTGGTGGTGTTGAGATGTGTAGCTAATGCAGTGACTTCATCTTCCGTAACATTGATCATGAGGTTACGGCAGCAATTACCACAGGAGGTGCAGTCTATTTGTGGGGTGATGAGGGTATCCAGTTCCTGTACAAGTTCATCTATGTCATCTGAGTTTTGTGATTGCAGGTATGATCTGAATGCGAGATTTTCAGCTTCCTTTTCTTCCGCAGCGCGTGCGATTTCTGTGAGTGTGGTAGTCAGTTTCAAGCTGCGAAGGTAGGTGAATTTTTAAGAAAATAGAAACTGATACACAATCAAATCATTCAGGTTCTTTCATCGTTACTGTGCAGTCTGAAGTAGTACCACCACCTTTAACCTGAGAAGCAGTTTGTTTGTCCAGTTCAGCGATTTTCTTCTTGTTGAGTTTAATTTTCTTTTTCATGATTCTTTTTAGAGATTGTACCTTACTCTAATACGAATTTCAGACTTGACGCGATGGATCCAAAAGTTTATATTGATCCTACAATAGTTATAGTAATAGTTGTCCGGATATAGCTATGTTGTAGCTATAACATTTCAATTGAATTGAACCTGACAATGTATTTATAGGAAAAACCCGAGTCTGTTTAGCCTCTCCACATTAGTCAAACAAACATTTCCTGTGTTTATATAATAGATATCATCGCTGATATCACATATTTCACGTACTAAATGGTCTGTGACCAGGAACCCTTTATTCTTCTTTTCGTGACTGATTATTTCTTTTAATCGTTCTATATAAATTGGCATCAGATAAACAAACGGTTCGTCCAATATGGTGAACAGCGTATTTGAGCGAATAACCAGGAAGGCTTCTATCAGCTTGGTTTCACCACCTGATAATTGGCCTAACCTGTCCGCTGTTGAAAATTTCAGCTCTGGGAAGTATTCAAAAAAATCACTTGTCTCCATGGAGAAAAAATCAAAAGCTTCTTTTACTTTAAGCGCTTTAGGTAAAAAGGAAGATTGTGGCAGGAAGTTTATCAGACCTTTCACCTTATACAGATCATTCCGCAAGTAGGTATTATTCAGTCTTACTGATTTGTTTTCCGCATTTACAGTACCATAGATCACCTTAAATAAAGACGATTTACCTTGGCCATTTCTTCCTATCAGCGTCGTTATACGACCCGTTTGTGTTTTTATATATACATCCGAAAGTATCTGTCTCCCCATGACGCTATATGTTACACTATCAACTTCTAATATATTCATCGGGCTATTGAATTTTGTGAGGTAAGGAAAGCCAGTATGCCAAATAATAAGAAGTCTAATAGATACGTGTAAATATAAAGTTTGTTTGGATTCACGTTTAGATTGTAAAAGAAATAATATTCATTACTTCTATACGTCTTTAACAGGAAATAGAATACAAGGTTACTCAGGGCTTTCATCCATATAATAGCCCCTATTGTATTCGTTAACTGAAATCTCCAGATAACTAAACAGCATACTATTGTGAACAGCACGGAGGGCAGTATAAACCTTTTGCAAAAGATAAATAACAATTTTATCATTAAACTACTCCTGCTAGTGGTACTTTTCTTTATCATTTTACTTACCCGTCAGTTTGTGTTTTTGCAGTGTTCCATTTTCGTCGACCTTAATGGGTACCTGTCAGCATTGGTCGGATATCCGGCTCATCGCAGTTGAGATAAAGTACTTTTCCTTTAGCCTGTTCCATAATTGCCTGAAGCAAAGTGGTTTTTCCTACCTGCCTGGGTCCGGTAATGATAATGGCTTTCCCTTTGAAGAGATTGCTGATAATCTGATCATATATATATCTTTTAATCATTTTCGGGCTGAATTATATAGCAAATGTAGATCTCATAAACCTGAATTTGCAATAAATTCCAGGTTTATAATCCCTGAATTTAATTGAATTTCAGGTTTACAAATCAATAAATTGGGTTTCAGTGAATGAAAGACTATTCTCGCCAGGATGGATTATTTTCTGGAATACCGCTTTTGTCCAGACCACCATTCCTTTTGAGTTGATAGAGTGGTATCATTATATATGATAAATTTTTTATGTGGTGTATTCTCTTTGAAAAAGCTATTACGGTCATTGTATCTAGCTTAAAGCATCGGTAATAAAAATAAATAAACCTCCTCAGAAGTGCTTAAAGGACTACCTATCTCCATTAGGTATCTGAATAAAACGAGGCCGTATCTTACTTAAGAAATACAGCCTCGTTTAATTTCCTTGCGGTCCCAGGTATCATAACCTCGAACCAGATTATGCAGGATCGGGTTTATTTAGGGGGTTGTTAGACTAAATTGAGTAAATATAGTTTGGTTAAAGTTCGAGGGTAGTATAAATAGATGTCAGGATTTAGTCCGGGCGTGTAAATTGGACATTACCTATCTGTACAAGCTTATTTCCATCCCCCTCCTAAACTTTTGTACAACGTTACTAATGATGTCAATTGTTGCAACCGGTCGTTTACGCCGCTTAATTGTGCAGATAAATAGGACTGTTCAGATGTTAAAACATCGGTATAGGTGACGTAACCGTTTTTAAGTAGTTCGCGGTTGTAATCTACAGATCTGAACCAGGCATCAAGTTGCAGCTTACGTGTTAAGGCTTTATCCTGAACTGCTTTGTAGTTGTATAACGCGTCAGAAACTTCGCGACCGGCATCAAGTACTGTTTGCTGAAACGTTGCCACATTCTCTTCGTATTGTGCTTTCGCAAGTTGCAACCGTTGTTTGTTCTGTCCTTTGTTAAATACTGGCTGTGTTAAACCTCCTACAACATTACCAAAAATGGTAGCGCTTTTAAACAGATCGCCAACGGTTGCCGATTGCCAACCACCCTGGGCTGTAATATTAAGAGTGGGATAAAAGTAAGCGCGGGCTACATTGATCTGCTCAAAATAGTACCTGACATTATACTCCGCCTGTTGTACATCAGGGCGGTTGCTTAGCAATTGTGCAGGCACACCGGTTTGTAATGTAGTGTCTACCTCTTGCCCATCAAGCATGTTTCTTTGAATTGTACCAGGATGTCTTCCAGTCAAAACGCACAATGCATTTTCAGTCTCGCGAATACTGTTTTGCAGATCGGGTATGGTAACCTCGGCCGCATAAAGGTTGGCCTCACTTTGTGCAACTGATGCTTCATTTACACGATTAGCTATCTTTAATGCTTTATTAGTTTCTACATCTTCTTTACGGTTATCCACAGTTTCCACAGTTATAGCCAGTTGCTTATCGTAAGCCAACAGGTTATAATAGTTGGTAGCAATGTCGGCAATCAGTTTCGTCTGAACAGACCGTTGGTAGGCATAAGTTTGTAAAAGTAATGCGAGTGAAGCCTTTTTGGCACTACTTAATTTTCCCCACAAGTCTATTTCCCAACTGGCGTTGCCTTGAACCGCGTAAACGTTTGCTGGTGTAAAACCCAGGTTCCCGCCTTGTGTAGCAGCAACTTTTTGCTTCGTGTACTGTGGTTCAACGCTTAGTGTGGGTAAAAATGCTGCTTTGGCCTGACGCAAGTTGGCTTCGGCTTGTTTGATCCGGGCCACGGCAATTATTAAATCGTAATTATTGGCAATGCCTTCCTGTATCAAAGCCTGCAATTTGTCATCCTTAAACATCTGTCTCCAGGATAAATTTGCGATGGTAGCTGTATCTGTAGTGTATGCGGCGCGGTACAGGCTATCTGTTTCAACAGCAGGGCGTATGTAGGCCTGCCTTATTTTGCATCCAGGCAATATTAGTACAGCCACTGCAATTACAGCAGCTGTACGTGTAAGATATTTTAAGTTCATGTTGTTTAATTTAATTAATGATCATTAATCTAATGCAGGAATTACCACCTCACCTGGCTTCTTTTTTCCGCTGAATTTTTCCTGTAATGTTTGAAAAATGATGTAAAGGACAGGAATAATGAATACACCGAATATTGTTCCTACTAGCATTCCGCCTACAGCACCGGTGCCAATAGAGCGATTGCCGGCAGCACCAACACCAGATGAGAACATCAGCGGCATCAGGCCCACAATAAACGCAAGTGACGTCATTAATATAGGCCGCAAACGTGCTGTGGCAGCTTCAATGGCGGCGTTTACAATTGTCATACCTTTCTCTCGCCTTGCAACTGCATACTCAACTATCAGGATAGCATTTTTAGCGAGTAAACCAATGAGCATCACTACAGATATTTGCATATATATGTTGTTATCTATCCCCATGATCCTTGCAAAAAGGTAAGTGCCAAACAAGCCTACAGGAAGGGATAATAGAACAGCAAACGGTATAATATAACTTTCATAAAGAGCGCTCAGTAAAAAGAATACAAACACTATACAAAGTATATAGATGAAAACTGTTTGTCCACCAGAATTTACCTCTTCACGTGATAATCCTGAGTAGTCAAAAGTATAACCGGCAGGCAGGGTTTGGGCCGCAGTTTCTCTCACAGCATTAAGTGCATCGCCGCTGCTAAACCCGGGTTTGGGACTGCCGATAACAGATATATTATTATACAGGTTGAACCTTGACAAACTTTGTGGTCCATTAACAGAAGTGAGGGTAACAAATTCGGACACAGGCGCCATGTTACCAGATGCATTTTTAACATATACATTATTGAGGCTCTGTGAATTGCTCCGGTATTTAGCATCAGCCTGTATCATAACCCGGTATTGTTTACCAAACTGGTTAAAGTTAGAAGCATATATACCACCGTAATACCCCTGCATAGTTGACATCAGATCGCTGGGTAAAATGCCGGCTTCTTTTGTTTTGGCTACGTTTATATTCATTAAATATTGAGGGTAGTTAGGATTGAACCCAGTAGCGCCGTATAAGATTTCCGGACGTTGGTTAATTGCTCCCAGGAAGCCACCGGCTACTTTGCTGAAATTTTCAACGCTGCCTCCTGTTTTATCCTGCAGTTCAATGGTAAACCCGCTTGAGTTACCAAAGCCTGGTACAGTTGGTGGTGCAAAGAAGATGATTTTTGCATCTTTTATTCCGGCGGTCATTCCAAATAACCTGCCAATCACATCATCTACTTTTACCCCCTCTCTTTTATCCCACGGCTTTAACTTAAATATGAGCAATCCAAAATTGCTACCGGTACCATTGATAATGCTTTGCCCGGTTATTTTTGCCCGGTTAGCAACTTCAGGTATATTCTTCGCCATATTGTCTACCATATTGGCAACCTGCATGGTTTTTTCAAGAGAGCTACCCGGCGGTAAGCTGATATCAGCGAAGATGGTTCCCTGATCTTCATTGGGCACAAAACCGCCTGGCGATGTTTTCATGAAGAAAACGAGTAATGCGGTAAATAGAACTACTGCAGACGGAATGATCCATTTTTTGCGGGTTAAGAAGCCTATTGACTTTTGGTATTTGCCCTTTAAGGCATCAAAACCGGTATTAAAAGCCATATAAAACCTTTGCAGCAGGTTTTTTCTGGTTCCATTATGTTCTTCATGTGGTTTCAAAAACAGGGCGCATAATGCGGGGCTTAGCGTTAAGGCATTGATCGCTGAAATTACAATTGCTGAAGCCAACGTTAAACCAAACTGTTTAAAAAATACCCCTGAGCTACCGCTGATAAAAGAAACCGGAACAAACACGGCGGCCATGACCAATGTAATTGCTACGATAGTTCCGCCCAATTCAGACATAGCATCAACAGATGCATTGTATGCTGATTTATAACCTTCATCAAGCTTGGCATGTACCGCCTCTACGACTACTATAGCATCATCTACCACAATACCGATGGCCAGGACCAAAGCAAAAAGCGTTAGCAGGTTAATTGTAAAGCCAAACAAGCTGAGACAGGCAAACGTACCGATGATAGACACCAAAACCGATATACCCGGAATAAGGGTGGAGCGAAAATCCTGGAGAAAAATAAAAACAACAAGGAAAACCAAAATATAGGCTTCTATTAAAGTGTGTACTACTTTTTCTATAGATGCACCTAAAAAGTCATTCGCGTTCAACAAGGGTATATAACTAACACCTTCGGGAAAAGAAGCGGAAGCTTTATCAAGTGTAGCTATGGCATCCTTAATAATGGCCTGGGCATTGGATCCTGCCGTTTGGCTTATAGCAATAACTGTTGCGGGCTGATCGTCAGTATTCATAGTAGAAGAATAGGTGAGGGAACCCAATTCCAGCCTGGCGATATCCTTTAATCGTAATAACTGGCCATCAGTTTTAGAACGCATAATGATGTTACCAAACTGCGTGGTATCGATCAACCGGCCGGTATATTTAATGGTGTACTGAAAAACCTGGTCGCTGTTTTCTCCAAATTTACCGGGCGCAGCATCAAAATTTTGTTCTGCAAGCGCGTTGTTCACATCTGCAGGGGTTATGCCATAGGTAGCCATTATATCCGGCTTCAGCCAAACACGCATGGAATAGTCCTTTGTACCAAATGAAACTACACTGCCCACGCCGTTTATCCGCTTAATTTCCGGTATAAGATTGATGTTGGCATAATTGCTTAAAAATGTCTGGTCATAAGACGGATTATTACTTTTAAGCGCAAAGATGAGCAGGTTACTACTTTGCTGCTTATCTACAGTTACTCCTGCTTTGGTTACTTCGGCAGGCAGTAAATTAGTGGCCCTTTGCACCCTGTTCTGTACGTTTACAGCGTTTATATCTGAGTTTGTACCAAGTTTAAAGTATACAGTGATGGTAGCATCACCATCATTAGTGGCGGTGGATGTCATGTAAGTCATTCCTTCTACACCATTTATCTGCTCTTCCAGTGGTATAATAACGTTTCTTTGGATTACGTCTGCGCCGGCACCAGTATAAGTAGCCGATACCTTAACTGTAGGGGGGGCGATTTCAGGGTATTGTGTAACGGGGAGCCCTAAATAAGCTAATACTCCCAGTATTACTATTATTACCGATATTACAGTAGATAAGACCGGTCTTTTTATGAATATCTTAAGCATAATATTTTAAAGTTTTGTGTGAACCATTACAGTGAATTGACCTACTTATGTTTACCTGCATCAGCATATAAGCTATCGGTATTGGTCGGTAGTGGTTTGACAGCCATACCCGGTTTTAAGTTACCTACACCTTCTACTATCAGCTTATCACCTTTTTTCAAACCGCTTTCCACCACATATAGATTTCCAATAGGATTTTCGGATACACTTACACTGACATTTACAGTATTATCTTTATCGTTTACTGTGTAAACAAATTTTTGTCCCTGCATATCATATGTAGCATTTTGAGGAATCAACAAAGCGTTCTCCATTTTAACAGGTATTTTGATGGTCGCACTACTTCCGCTGCGTATCAGGCCAAGCTTGTTGGGGAAATTGGCCCTGAAACTTACTGATCCTGTTTCTGTACTGATTAGCCCACTGGCTGTAACGATTCTTCCTTTTTCCGGATACTCTGTGCCATCAGCAAGTATTAATGACACATCTTCCATGGTTGCCAGTTTTTCTTTAAGCGTTGCGCCTTTTACCGTTCTTGAAAATTCAAGTAGTTGTTTTTCATTTAAAGAAAAGTATACGTAAATGTTATTTGTGTTGTAAACCGTGGTAAGTGGACTTGCCGATGTGCTGCTTACCAAACTACCAACCTTATAGGGTATTGTTCCTATAACGCCGTTAGAAGGACTGGTTAAATAGGTATAACCTACATTTACTTTAGCGTTAACCAGGTCGGCCTGGGCTGATGCCAGAGAGGCTTTTTTGGAATTTAAGGCATATTGTTTTGATTTTAACTCGTAATCGCTGATGATCTTTCTTTCCACCAGGGGCTTTACCTTTTCTACATCCATTTCTGCAGTCTGAACGTCTGCCTCTGCTATCTTAACAGCAGCAATAGCGCTTCTTACAGCGGCTTCGTATTGTGGATTCCGTAATTCAAAGAGTGGCTCACCTTTATGTACGGTTGCACCTTCGTCTACAAATATGTTTTGAATAAAACCATCAACTTTAGGGCGTATTTCAACATTCTGTTCACCTTGTATAGTAGCAGGATAGCTGTAAAACATGGTAGCATCTCCTGAGTATACTGCTGCGGATTTATAAGGGGGAGGTCCTGCGGGGCCACCTGCTCCGGGTCCTGCTGCTCCATGTCCTGCGGCTGCAGGTTTACTCCCGCATGAAGCTAATACTAGCAATGTTGTCGACAATTGAATGATTAGTAGTACCTGGTTTATTTTTATTGGCATTTTCATACTTATATGCATTAATTGATGTGATTATTTACAGCGTATTTTTTTATTGATGGCACAAAGTTGAGTGTTAGACCATCATTAAAAAATGTCTGTAAGGAGTGAAAGCATGTGTATATATCGCATTTAACTATTTGCCTGCATTTGAATGAGCCATTTAGACATATTGTTACCACATACAGACATGGATACATCCCTTTTTAATACCAATATTTGTATTGTTTTCACAAGCAGTTAATCTTTATAAGATGTCATTGAAAAATAAAGTCGCGATTTTAGCGGGTAGTACTGGTGTAATAGCGATAAACATTGTAAAAATGTTATTGAAAGAAAATGCCATTATTATAGTACTCGCGCAAAGCGCCAAGGATCTGTTATGGATCAAACAAATGGAGACAATTTCGAACGGGGGTTCAATCATCACTATGCTGGCTGATTATCCTGATTATTATAAGGCGGAACAATTGGCGGATGATATTATTGAACGTTTTGGTCAAATAGATTTGAGTATTGCCTGTTTTGAAAGTGCTACACTCAATAAGCCTCTTAATGAGGTAGAAATTACGGAATGGGAGCGTACTATTGAACAAAACATAACAGCTTTTTTTGTTGCTGCAAGGCTATCCATCATGGGTATAAAAAAATCCCGGCAAGGTATGTTCATCAGTATCGATTTTACGGACCATACTTTAAAAAGGAAGCTGGCTAAACTTACCCGCTTATCACTATGCATGCAAAAAGAAATGGCAAAAATGTTCTTCGAAGAAATAAAGGACACAAATATGGAATATTATCATTTATATGTAGATCCTAAGAAGAAGAACAAGGCTAAAAATAATTATATCCATCCGGATGAGTTGGGAGCATTAATACTGGATTTGTATGACGGCAATACAAAAGACAAAGGAACGCTGTTTCAATGGATGCAGAATAATCATTAATCAATAGTTAAATATGGAACATACTCATAAGAAGGTGGTAATAATAGGCGGTGGTTTTGCAGGGTTAAACCTGGCTAAAAATCTGGTAAAAACCCCTGGTTATCATATTACATTGATTGACAGGAATAATTATAACTTTTTTCAACCGTTGTTATACCAGGTAGCTACGGGTTTTTTAGAGGTTTCCAGTATAAGCTATCCTTACCGGAAATTGTTGCAGGGTAAAAAGAACATTCACTTCTGTTTAGGCCGGCTGGTTGAAATTTTACCTGCAGAGAATAAGGTATTGCTGGATGTAGGGGAGATGGAATATGATTACCTGGTTTTGGCAACTGGTACTAAGAGCAATTATTTAAATCTGAAAAACATTGAAGCAAATGCATTACCCATGAAGACATTAGATGACGCTATAAATATGCGTAATTATTTGCTACAGCAAATTGAAACAGCTTCCAGGGTAACGGATATTGCTGCAAAGAAAAAGTTAACTACTATTGTTATTGTAGGGGGCGGTCCAACAGGAATAGAAATAGCTGGTATGCTTGCTGAAATGACAAAAAGTATTTTGCCTAAAGATTACCCTGAATTGAATGATCATGCAGGTGGTATCTATTTAGTAGATAGTCATCACTCCTTACTATCTTCAATGAGTGAGCGTTCACAAGCCTATACTTATAATAAATTACAGGATATGGGGGTGAGGATTATGCTAGGTGCACGCGTAACGGATTATGTAGATGATATGTTAATGTTATCTACGGGTGAAATTATTCCAGCTAAAATTTTAATATGGGCAGCAGGTGTTACAGGCGAGGTATTTCCAGGTATTCCCCAAAGTTCCTATGGCAATGGAAACCGTTTAAGAGTGGATGCGCACAATACTGTAAATGGTTTTTCAAACATTTTTGCTATTGGTGATATCGCTTTGCAAACCAGTGATCCGAACTATAGCAATGGTCACCCCCAGGTAGCGCAGGTAGCAATACAGCAAGGTAAAAGTCTCGCTTATAATTTAATGGCAATTAATAGTAATAAGCCCCTTAAACCATTTACCTATTTTGACAAGGGATCAATGGCTATTATTGGAAGTAAAAAAGCGGTGGCAGATATGCCAAAGCAGAGAATACATTTTAATGGATTTATAGCCTGGGTGATGTGGTTGTTTATACATTTAACCTATTTAACCAATCATCGTAACCGTGTTAAAACTTTTTATAACTGGATGCTGGCCTATTTTACAAAAGACCAGGTATTACGTATGATCATCAGGCCATCTTCAAGAGCATAGGTCATTATTATCGCTTTAGTAGTAATTAATTTATTGAGATATACTTAATTTGTATCATGTTTCATAAACAGGGTTAAGGAATATAGAATCTGGTTTAATTTAATTAATTTGGTCTTTCACTCATGTCAATTGTCATGTTAAGTTTATGAAAACCAATAATATTTCCTCCATTCATAATTATACGATAAATGAAGTCAGTACTGACATTGGGCATAAGTGCCCGGCTAAAGATTTTCTCACTTTCAGGAGTGATGAAGTAAAACCTAAAGAGGAGATATTAGGGAACCCTATACGTTCAGATCATTTTTCAATTGCGTTGGTTATTGAGGGGGAAATAGATGTTCAAATCAACCTGGTTAATTACTGTGTAAAAAAGAACAGCCTTGTCGTCATTCCTTTTAATACTATACACCAGATTCAAAATCATGATGATAAATCCATAGTAATAGTTGTTTGCTTTTCACATGATTTTATTGGACAGTCCCGGGTTAGCGAAAAGCATCTATCATCCTATGGTTTCTTCTCTCCACAAAATAATCCTTATTTAATATTGGACGATGAGGATGCTGACGCATTGCATGGAGTTATAAAAATGTTGCATAAAGCGAATGATCCGGCATATGAGCATCCGTTTAAGGCGGAGATAGTTCAACATGGGTTTAATATTTTTATTTATGAAGTAGCTGCTTTATTTAAAAAGTACCGACCTAATGAAGAAGTGAAATTAACCAGGAAAGAAGAGATATTAACATCTTTTTTAAAGCTGCTTTTTCAACACTTCAGGGAAGAGCGCGGGGTTCAATTCTACGCAGATGCGCTCTATATAACACCTAAGCACCTCACTAAAATGGTAAAAGAAGTTACTAATAAGACTTGTGGTGAAATGATTGATGAAATTGTGATTTTAGAAGCAAAAATAATGCTGAATGATCTTGGTCTCTCAGTGGCCACGGTGGCGGCGCAGCTGCAGTTTAGTGATCAGTTTTTCTTTAGTAAATTTTTTAAAAAGCATACTGGTATTGCTCCTAGTAAGTATAAAGGAGCGGTTAAATAGGGTTTATAAAGATGTGGAGCAGTATAGGCTAAAAGGGGAATTTGTTAAAAGATATCATCATTCGGGCCAGGAGGTTCGCACCTCGCACCAATTTATGGCGGATTTATATAACATTAATATTCTCAGTGGTAAAATTTACTGTTAAGCATATTATTAACAGTATAATATCTAAAAGTAATATTTTCAAAGAGTTAAAGCAATTACTGCCTAAAGATTAATTTTCCATATTTGATTTTAATTATATCGGGCCATAAGTGCCATCATTTGATAATGATGGCCCGTATTGTTTTTATATCCGGCCATAACTGTGTAACTTTATATAGTTATGGCCCGATATAAAATATTCGCTGGTTAGGACAAGTAATCTATCAATTTGATACTAAATTTTATTTTCAATCGACTTTTACTAATCTTATTAAAAATCTTAACCACAAGATCAAAAAAAATATACCCCAAACCCCGACATTATTATTTGCACACTTAATCCCTGAAAAACACAAAACTTATAATAATACTTAAAAGAGACACTTAGGATAAATTCAGCTTCTATTTTACAAATATTGTAAAATCTTCGACATCCAATCTTACCTTCGCGGCATTTACATAGGGATCTTTTTCAGTATCTCTGTACCCCACAGCTAATAATACAACGCTTTTTAATCCCTTTTTCTTTAGTTCAAGGATTTCATCAAATTTTGCTGGATTAAACCCTTCCATTGGCGTAGTATCTATGCGCAATTCCGCTGCTACAGCCAAACCAGTACCCAAACCAATATATGCCTGTTTGGTAGCCCATACAAAATTCTCTTCTTTAGATCTCCCGGTAATGTGCGCCGTCAAAATTTCCCTGAAACCTGATAAAGATTCAATCGGAAGTCCTCTGGTATCAGCCATGCGTTGCATGTATTCGTCAATGTCAGATGTAGAAAGCTCTTCCTTTGCCGCAAATACAAGTAAATGTGAAGCTTCCGTTATTTGAGGATTAAATTCGCCCTTACCTAGTTGCGCACGTATTTCCTCATTTTCAACTACAATGACACGATACGGTTGCAAGCCAGCTGAAGATGCTGAAAGGTTAATAGCATCTAAAATTGTTTGCAGATCAACATTGTTAACTTTTTTATTGCTAAATTTCTTAACAGCATAACGCCATTTTAAAGATGTAATTAAACTCATCTTTTTATTTTGAATGTTTTAAAAACAGGTATTATTTAATAAAAAATTTATCTGCAACCAGGAACTAATCTTAAAGACCAAATACTTCGATAAGGCCATCCTTCAGTCCAACAGGTTTCCTGCCCAGCAAGTTTTCCAGATCATTAGTTACAATTTCAAACTGCCTGTTCTTTATATCAAGATTAAAACCGGTTACTACAAAGACGAAAAACTCATCCACTCCGGCACTTTTCAATTGTTCTGCAAATAGAGCAGGATCTGCTGATGTATAGCTAATAGATTTCCCGGTAAGCTTTGCTAACTCATCTGCAACTTCCGCATATCCATACAATTCACTGCCTGTTATATCATATATTTTATTCTCATGACCCTCCTGCAATAACACATTTGCAGCTGCTTCACCCATTTCCCGTCTTAACGCAAAAGGCACCTTACCATTTCCTGCCGGAAGGAAAAAGCCACTCTCAGACAATTTTTCACCACCAAAAAGGGGAATGGCCTCCATATAAAGTGTGTTTCTAAGGAAAGTGTATGTTAATCCGGTATCACGGATATAATCCTCTGTTTTAAAATGCGCATCCAGTCCTGCTGTAGCTGATGTCTCTATATTTTTGCACGATACGCCAGGATAAACAATGTGCTTTACACCATTTTTTACAGCAGCATCAATCACTTTTTTGTGTTGCTCCAGGCGATGAGGTGCGATAGTAGGAATTAATAAAACTTTGCTGATACCTTTCATCGCCTGTTCCAATGATTCCTCATCATCGAAGTCCCCTATGCGAACATTCACACCTTTATCAATATAACGTTGTGCTTTATTTCCATCTCTTGCCAAAACTGCCAATTCATCAGGTGCGATTGTTTTCAATAGCTGTGCTACTGCAGCTCCACCTAACTGGCCAGTTGCTCCTGTAACTAATATCATTTTCTGTTGTTTTAAAGTATTAAAATATGATGCATATATTCTTCTAGTAGGCCGCCGTAAATCTTACCTGGTGATGTTTCGGATGTTCAATCTCATCAGCTATCACCACTGCAAGATCTTCGCCTGACAGGACATTTTTACCATTTTCATCTGTTACAGGATAGTCTGTACCCAGCCTGTATCGACCTGTTCTGCCAGTAGTAATACCCTGGTGCATTTCCAATGCCGGACTGAAAAACGCCCAATCAAGATCAGTTTCCTGTTTAATAATTTCCAGATAATCTTTAGCAGCTTTTGCGCCGGCATAAAATGGATGATCATTCGAAACAGTATCTATGACCTGAGGACCACCTGGTGAAACATACAAGCTTCCTGCGCCTCCAATGGCAATCAAACGTTTTACGCCTGAAAGTTTTACGGCCGCCTGAATAGCCTGAGCACCTTTTAGAAATTGATCATAGATCTCCGGGTTATTCCATCCCGGGTTAAATGCATTGACGACAACATCACAACCCTTTATTGTTTCAGCAAGTCCGGCAACATTCATCACGTCCATACTGATATAATTAATAAGAGGAGTGTCTGTTATTGAGCCCTTTCTTGATATACCTAATACTTTGATATTCCTATTTGCTAATTCTTTGGAGATATGGTGACCAGTAAAGCCGGTAGCACCAATTACAGCAACTTTCATTGTAAATAGATCAGTTTAATTATTATGGTCTTCTAATACCATTTGTTTCGGCGATATTGCCAAATTTTCCATTCTTAAAATCTTCGTATGCTTGTCTTAGTTCCTGCTCGTTGTTCAATACAAAAGGGCCATTCGCAACAAAAGGTTCATTATTGACTTCTCCGCCCAGCACTAGAAAGTTTGCATCCTTCTTCGCCCTGATCTTAATAAAATCGCCATCCCGCTCAAAAAGCGCTGCGTCGCCGGCATTTACCTCCTGATGATCGTTTACTTTCAACTTCCCGGTCAACAGGTATATAAATACATTTTGGGTCGGATCAACAGGGAGATCCAGGTAAGTATTTTCTTTTAAAGAAATATGCCAGTAAATGACCGGCATTAAAAGTTTGATAGGGGATTTAACCCCGTATACTTCCCCCAGTATGACTCTAATGGTGACATTTTCTGAAATAACCAGTTCGATATCATCTTTCTTCAGGTAACTGGCGGAAGGATTCGATTTTTTCAAGTGGGATGGTATGTTCAACCAGCACTGTATACCTTGAAAAACACCGCCATTTTTATATAAATCATCCCCGGTCTCCTCCATATGCAAAGCACCCCTGCCAGAAGTAAACTGAATAAAATCACCCTCATAATATTGGAAATCATTGCCCATACTATCACGATGATGAGCGTTACCTTTCAAAAGGTAAGTTGTGGGAATGATACCCGCATGTGGATGCGCATCTACCCGGAATTGAGCTCCTTTGGGCAGTTGCATAGGGCCAAATTCATCGATCAGGAAAAATGGGGAAACATGGTTTTGATCATTCCCTTGAATAACATTTTTCAATGTCATCTTACCCATATTTGAACCGGATGATTTGATGACTTTATACAAGCTGCGTGGTACCTTCTTTTGTGTGGACATTGCTACCGACATTAAATCTGTTGCTAATATGCCTGTTGCCATAGTAAATGATTTTTTAAGGTATTGTCTCCTGTTCATATGTGGCGATAGTTTTATAATCCGTAGAAACGGCACAAGACATGCTGGTGAATAAGGGCTGAAATTATTAATCAGGCATTTCTCAGTTTATGAAAATAAATGTAGGATATCACCAAAAATACCAGTGGGACCATGGGGACAAAGCCTAATCCGGGTCCGTCTACTATGCTGTGCGCAATGATGCCGGAAATAAAGGTGATACCAAACCCTACATATGCCCATTCTTTAATGCGGGAAGGGATAAATGGAAGCAGTAGTATAAGCATACCGATAATCTTCGCAATACCCAGTTCTATCCTGAAGTAATCGGGAAAGCCCAGATGCCTGTATCCTTCAATAAATTTGGGACTTGTGAAGTACATAAATGCTGATGAAGCGCCTGTTAACATGGCAAGTAAGGTGGTGATCCAGTAGATAACTTTTGTTTTTTTCACATTGACTGATTTAATTAGGATCAAAATTATTTTATATTTGCTATACTTTTTATACCGATATACTTTAGTATAGTGAGATTTTTATTATATGGAAATGGAAATAGATATTGACCTGAATGTCATTAAAGAATGTCCGCATTCATTTGTGGTAGCAGTGAATGATGCCATGAACGTGTTGACGGGTAAGTGGAAATTGCCTATCATGGCTACGTTGGTTTTTGGTAAGAAGAGATTCAAGGAGATTGAACGTGAAATTCCAAAAATCACTCCCAGGATGTTATCTAAAGAACTCCGGGATCTTGAATTGAATGGAATTGTACAAAGGATGGTTCATGATTCGATTCCGGTTGTAATTGAATATGAGTTCACTTCATCGGGGAGATCCATTAAATATGTGCTGGACGCAATGGTTGAATGGGGGATGCAACATAGAAAAGAGGTAATGAAGCGGAAAATAGACTAATTATTCTCATCCTGGTAAATATTAAATAAATTTCAGGAGGGGCGAGCTTTAATCATTTGAAACCAGCAATGTAAACATGCTCACCAATGTTGGTTTATAAATAAACACCTGCGCATTTTCCTGCCAAAGCAGTTGGCGATGTTACCGTATGACAATGAAAAGAAGAAAATAAATTCCCTGGAACAAACAGGCTATCAGTCACACCGGCTTACATTGATGCGGAGCATGTTAGATACCCTTAATACTTATAACCGGCAACAGCATACCAGCCAGGCTTTTCGTGAAGCGATGACACAATATATCCGTTATTGGGCAGCTGAAGACCTGTTGAGATATGGCTGGCTGCATATTCCAGGTAAATGGGAGCCGCTTTCGGGGGAATATCTGGAGTTCCTGCAACAAATTTCCCTTAATAAGCCACAAGATATAAGTTCCCATTTGGGAACCAGGGATATTGCTGCATTACCTGAGTTGAGAAAGGTAATTAATGGGATGTTTCAGAAAAGGCAGGTATCCAAAGTAAGCCACGTGTTGGTCTATACTCTCGACCGTTTTTCCCGAACAGGTGGTGGAGCGATTAAACTCGCGGAAGAGCTAAGAGATAAATACGGTATTAACGTATTTGCCGTTACGCAACCAGCAGATACATCTAATCCCAGTGGAGTATTACGGGTGGTCCAATGACCTCCGTTTTAGACACTATGTAACAGTGCATTCAGTAGATCTGATCTGTTAGTACTAATATAGCAATCCTTATTAGAGATTTTAATAATAATGTAATATCTCTATAAATTAATCCTGTAATACCCAATTTATTGCTCTAACTTTAGCAAGGTTGCATTTGCCCCCTTCTGATTTATTTTGGGTTTCTTTTTCTTCCTAAGTTGCTGTTTTTTAGCAGTATTTATGTTTAATTAAAATTATAATTGTGAATATTTTTGTAGGTAATATAAGTGACAGAACAACTGAAGATGAAATATGGTCTTTATTTGACCCATTTGGAGTTGTATATACTATTAATGTGGCTTATGATAAGTACAGTGGCCGTTCCAAAGGCTTTGCATTCGTTGAAATGCCAGACGATTCCAATGCAGTACAGGCAATTAAGGAATTGAATAATTCAGTAGTTGCTGGCCAGACAATAGTAGTGTATGAGGCTCGTCCAAGACCTGAAAGACCAGAAGATAATCGTTTCTCCAGATCCGGTCCAAGACCTGGATTTAGATCCAGATACTAATAGTTGGATGTTTTAAAACGTCGATTACCTTTATCTGTTAAGAGAGCAGAAGAGCAAAGCCGCAGAATACGTTAAGTAGTTTGTGGCTTTGCTTTTACCTTTCCATGTACCAAATAGTAGTAACCCAAGCTGAACTTCCCACTTAATTTTCTAATCATACCCTCAATAAACCTCCAGGATGGGAGAACTTTCGAACTTGTTCGCAGAGGATCTATCTAGAATTCATACGTTTATAAGTAAAAATAATTGCCAAACATGCTATTATTAATGATTATATCTTTAGTTATTATGTTTTCTTAGATAAAAAACTATTATAGGCAATTCACAAATCTCAAGAAATTTTTCACTCATCTTTAACAATTATACCCTAAAAGGTATAAATCGATTAATATTCAGTTTTTTATACCTTTTAAGGTATAAAATGACTCTTTTGGCCCAAAAAATTAAAGCTAAGCGTAAAGAAAACGGATTAACATAAGAAGAGCGATCCTTAAAATCTGGATTGGGATTACGGCTCATCCGGGAAATTGAACAGGGTAAAACATCCATGCGTATGGATAAGGTGAATCAATTACTCAATTTATTTGGGATGGAACTTATACCAGCAACTAAAACAGCATATCATGAGTAAGACTGCAAGAGTATATTATAATAACATACTTGCTGGTTCACTAATAGAATATGATGGCGGCTATAAGCTTTTATACCATGAAGATTATTTGGTTGATGAATCGGCTGAACCAATAAGTTTAACCTTACCATTACAAAAAGAGGTTTATCACAGTTTTACATTGTTTGCTTTCATTCCTACGGCTATGCCAAGGAAATGTGCGATCATTGGTAATGATCTTTACCTTGTAGGTTGTTCAGACAGGATATTTGGTAAGACAAAGATCGCGGTTGGAAAGATATCAGTGAAGTAAAAATTAAATAGGCCCATGCTTTGGTGTGGACCTTTATTAAGCGAAATTTTTAATCTTTTTATTTTGAATTGTGCCCCTACATATTTTTTTCTTCATACAGTACAATTTGCCCTATCATCCCGTTTGGGAGGGTAAGGCGGCACTGTTTAAATATCTAAAATTCACAATTTGACGCGGAATCAAAAGGATAGTTGTTAAATTTTTAACGAAGCACTGGCACAGTTTGCAGCGAAAGATTTGGCTTGTACACGCGAAATAAATGGCACAGTTTCCGCGAAGTATCCATTATGTAACTTGAATAACTTTAAACTTATCAATGTTAATAATAAATCATTGAAAATCATTACACTTTTTATGTAACTACAAAAAAAGCTGGGAAACTAGAGCATTGGGTTTACTAGAACGTACATTGAATCCAGTGCCTACTGAAATAAATGAACTTGATTGGAAATCCACTTTGTCGGATAAAAGCGATCGTCTAGCTCAACATTTGTCTGCATTTTCTAATTTGCCTGGTGGAGTTTTTTTAATTTTTGGTGTCTACGATGATGGTTCAATCAAATCAGTTGATCCGATGAGATAAATAGTACTGTACAAAAGCCAGGTATATTGCGAGGAATAATCTTACCCACCCTGTTACAATTGATCATATAACTGTTTCCTATAAAGGATGTACTATTTGTATTTGGGTTGTTTAGATAAATAAATCAATTGCTAAACATGTACATTTAAGAGGAGAACAATATATGATAGTTATAGAAGATCCGCTGCTCAAACAGTTAAAATGTCTTCAGCGGAAATGGCAGTAATGATCGCTGGCTCACATAATGTAACCTTTGAACAACTTGTGGCTTCATCAAATGCCTCTGCTGATGAGACTTTGAATATGCTTGATTACGACGCATTTTTTGGATAGGGGACAAACCGAAGGGGTAAATATTTCAGTAAAAGCAATTTAATAATTATTTCACAAAAATGACCTGAGTGCCGGATGCTGTGCTGTCATCATCCGTGGAGCAAAATTTGTAATATTTAAACAATACCTCATTTACAATTGCAAGGTTTTTCAATTTTACCATCCTCACGTCTGGATTAACTATTACCGCCATGCCTAAAAAGAAGTCTATCATTAAAAAAAGAACGACTGGCCATCGCCAGCCGTTCTGAATTATTATTACAGCTCCTTATTATCATTGTTTGATCACTTTGAACACATAAGGATGTCCTGCATCCTGTACCTGCACCCAATACATCCCTGCCGGATAAACAGAAAGATCAAACATGACTACATTTCCACTTTCGGTACGCTGTTGCAATACCCTTCCATTCATATTCATTATCACAATCCTTGCATTGTTCAATGACTTCACAAAGGTGATCTTAAAACTTCCTGTGGTAGGATTGGGATATAAGGCTGTCACCTGAGGCAGTTCTGCTGTCGAATCCTTTACGGCGGCCAGTCTGCCCCCTGTTACTGCATTGTTGCAAACATACATGCGCTGGGTACGGTTGCCCGTAGCATCGTAACTATATACTACACCACAGGTATTAACTGGTAGGTTCTGGGATTTGCCCACCATTGTATAAAAAAGTAAAAATGATAAAATAAACAATATTCTTGGCATATATATGCTTTGTAAAATTAAAATGAAAGCTCTCCTGTAGCCATATCAATGCGGGTCGCTACCGGTCTCTGATCTCCCTGACCATGTTTTACAAATACAGATTGCTCCCTGCAAAAAGGATTTGTATCATTCGGCCAGCCATTCGCTGCCAGACGACGCCAGTAAAAGGCCTGGTTCTTCCGCTTTTTTGGTTCCTGGTAGCGGGATAGAATAATACCTTCTCCATCACGCTCTATTGAGATCAATTTTCCGTCTTCATACTTATACAGCTCGTTATCACCTAAACAGATACCCCAGATCTTTGTAACCTGCTGCACACTACTATCAGCACCCATTGTATATACTTTTACATAGCCAGCACCCTTCGTCGTATCAGGAACTGCCCAAACGCCCATAGAAGATTCCGGCTTATTAACAGTAAAAGCATCATAGGAGGTGAAAATTCCTTCATTTACATTTGCATCTTTCATTACAGGCAACACAACCTCTGCAGATGCTGTATTAATAACATCTGAAACAGTGAATACCTTTTGACGGGCTGCATTTATTGTTAATCTTTCTGCTTTAGCCAGTCGTGCCACAGATTGCTGATACAGACCATCCATTGCATTGACCAGCCCGGCCACATAATTGCTATCACTGTTCATAATTCCTGTAAATACGGTATCAGTGGTAAATAGTTGCCGATAAGCAGTTCCATCCCCATTTACATACACCGTAGCCTGTAACCTGGTAAAAAAATATTGTGCGCTCAGGTCGGAGGTGATCGAAATGTGCTTAATTGCCCATAATAACTGCTTTCCCTGAGATGCATACGTTCCTCCGAATCTATTCTCCACAAAGGTCTCCAGCCATTTATCATAGCTACATTCAACCATCAGCTTACACGTTTCATTCCCATATTGCACAGGTGCATATCCAATCAGAGTATCATTACCGACCGTTATGGTCCTTATCCCCGCAATTTTTGCAGAAATAATTGCACCTGTATATTTACCCACCCCGTCTATATTTACCCTTCTTTCTGAACTGATTGCTGGTTGAGCATACAACTTTATGCTCAGACATATTGCTAATAATAAAAAAGAATACTTCATTTAATTTCATTTTTAATTAATCTATATCATCCCATTTTTGCCGAGCTGTGAATGAGCCTGCCTCTTTTTTTCTCATTAGCCGGGCCCACACTGGACTCATTCAACGATAATTCGTTTTCATATACCATACAGACACCTGCGGCTACATAGTAGCTGGTACCTTCAGTAATAACCTCAAACAGATGACTGGAGGGATAGCTTAAAAATTTCCTTACTGACGGATACAGGATAGTACTTTCTTCATAAGAAGATTCCCGGATTGTAAGGCCGGCAAATGATGGAGGTAACTGTACATAATGAACCCCCATAAAAATGATATCAACATTCCTAAAGCCGTTGCCTGTATCTTCAGCTGCTCTGATCAACAGCTGACTATGACTAATATGAAAATCATGCATCGTAAAATGCTTGTCTGAGCTGAAAATAATATCCTGCATATCCGCTAGTATTTATAGTCCTAAAAATGGGTTGGCGATAACCCTTCCCTGGTAATAGAATATAGTCCTTGACAAAGCATCCCCTGTGTGCTTTATTTCAAACAGCTCCCAGGAAGTAACACGGCTACCGGAATAACCATTTGCACCTTCCTTAAGCGCTTCCCATACATTCATCATTTTTCCATCCTTCATCGTCAGGTTGAAATGAATCTTTACTTCCGGATCCCGGATCATATTCTGAAAAGCAAACTCGAATTCATCTGCACCCCATTCCCACCAGGGAGAAGCCTTCACGCTTGCTGAAAAATCGGCTAATAATTCACCTATTCCCAACGAAATGTCTTTCGTCTTTTTTGCTAAATTTAAAACAACTGGTGTACGTAATGGTCCTCCATTGGGCTTTATAGCCTCCGGCATTTCTCCGGTTAATTGACCGAATGATACACTCGCTTTCACCTTGCCTGTTACTCCTCCACCATTGCCAGCACCCCCTGCACCCGTCCGTCCTTTGTTCAGATCCGTTTTTGCACCGGCAGTACTTGCTTTTAACCGGCCAGCAATATACCCTGAAGCACCTCCTACTACAGTACCTATCACCACGTCCATTCCAAAATCCTTCAAGGTATACTTGTCGCCAAAATAAACAGCATTCCCTATTCCCTGTACCGGACTCGATGTTACTGCACCTGCAAAACCCGCCACGGCACCTCCTGCAACCGTAGTTGCCTGCAATCCAAACATGGACAGCGCCGCACCTCCTGTAGCCGCCCCAACAGCCCCCGCTGCTGCTCCAATGCCAAATGCAGCAAATCCATCTCCCACATTATGGATCTTTCCCTGTACCGCTTTTACAGTCAGATTCAGGACACCTCCTATTGCAGCACCTACCACAATATGAATCCACTCTCCGTTAGGATCCCGAACAACCAGTGGATTATTTAATCCATAGGCATATCTGTTATATCCCTGACTACTTCCGGGTACAGATACAAAGTTATCAAGGCTCATCATACGACCCAATACAGGATCATACATTCGCCCATTCATATTGATCAGGGAAAAGTCCTTCAGGTGCTCGTGACCGGTAAAGCCCCTATACAACCATTCCGGTTGATTGGGAACATTATTATAACTCCAGTCCGAAGGATTCCTGTAACGCCCCCATGCATCAAAGTTCTGGGAAGCTATCACATTACCGGATGCATCTGTTACGGTCAGGATGCTACCCAGATAATCATGGTAAACGTAATATACTGTGACAGCACTTCCTTCCTTGGTAAGGATAGCACCAATACCATTACTAGCTTCTATATAATGAATATCCCTGGTTACACTGCCTTTAATCTGCCTTTCATACCCTCCCAGGTAATATCTCGTCTCAGCTAAGGCCCCGTTTTGTTTAAAGGTACCCTTTATTCGCCCGTAGTCTGCACCATAAGCATATGTCAGCTGATTGGACCCTTCGGTTATTGTCGATGTACGGTTGAAAGCGGTATAAGTCACATCCTGTTGCAGCTGTGATATCACCGATGGTGGTACCTGGCTACCCGCAGGATTTGTTATAAAAGCCAGCGCATTGACCTTCTGATCATTATAAGTATAATTACCAGCATCCGTCTTTGTCTTGATATTCCCAAAACTGCTGCCTGCACCATCATAGGTAATATTCAACTGTTGAACATTATTAATTTTTGATGTCAGGAGACGGTTAGTATTATCATAAGTAAACACCTCATCCAGATTCCTAATCATGTCTTTCCTGCTATTCAGGTTGCCGGTCAGGGGGTCAAAGGAATAGTTCATCTGGAACACCCCCGGGGTTGAGGTTTGAGTCATTGCCCCCAATGCCAGATTATAGCTTTCAGTCGTAGATTTACCATTACCATAAGAATAACCTGTATAATATCCAAGGCTGTTCATACCAGAAGCCGTGAATAGGGTAGTAGCACCAGTACCTTCACCCATTTGTACCCCTGTGACGGTTCCATTTCTGTCATAGGTACGACTTACAGTAACTCCGGATGGATAGGTAATCTTTGTCAGGTTATTATAAGCATCATAACCATATTGTGTATTAAATGCATTACCATCTGTTGTAATTTTTTCTGATAGAGAACGTCTGAGGTTATCATAAGTATACTCCGTCACATCTCCGTCAAAGCCTGTTACTTTGGTCAGGTTATCGTTACAATATCCGGTGCTGGCTTCTTTCCAGTATTCATAGGTAGTTGTTCCCTCCGGGCCGGCGTGTTGGGTTACCCTGCCAAATGGATCATAGGTTAGGGTTCTTGTTTGCCCCTGGGGATTTGTTTCAGCTACCAGTTGCCGGAAAGCGTCGTACTGATAACTATAAGTACCCGCATGCTTATCAGTCACACCGGTCTCATTACCATACTCATCATAACTATTGGCAGTCATCACTACACCGTTCACAGACGTCTCTGTCTTATTGCCACGGCTATCATAAACAAATCCAACCGAACCGGCATTGTCTGTAGCAGCGATAATCATACCACTGGCATCCTCTGTCTGGCTACTGGACTGTCCGGAGCTACTGGTAACGGTAGTCTTATATTGACCTCCTGCCAGCTTGCTATAAGAATAATTAGTGGTGACTGTACCATTGGACACCTGGCTGGTACGACCGTAATTATCGTATTGATAAGTGGTAGTAAGAGGCGTCTCAGTGCTATAATATGGAGCAGTTAAAGAAACCAGTTCACCTTTTGCATTATAGCTTTTTGAAGATACAAGTGTTCCTCCATTATAACCAGACATTTCCATTCTCACTTCCCTGCCCAACAGATCATAGAAAATCTTTTGATTATTACCACCACCAGGTCTGGTAGCACTCACTGAATACCGGCCAGAGGTACTTTCCCATGCCATAGTTTGCGTGATACTATATCCTTCCGGCAGGGTGGTCAGGTTTAATCTGCCAAATACATCATACTGGTAACCAGTGGTCAGCCCATCAGCAGATTTCACTGTAGCCGGTAACCCAAATGAAGTTTCATAAGTGAATACCTGCTTTTTAGTAACATCCGCCCCTACTGTTTCAGATTGTAACAGGAAACGCCCGGTATTATCATAAGTTGACTTCTCAGAGCGGGTAGGCAATCCTGTCGCTACCAGATCTCTCTGCTTCACATTCCCAAATGCATCATAGGTAAAATTGGTAGTATATGCCTTGGCCTTCCCGGAAAACTCTACTATTGATGAAACCAGATTGGCAGTATTATAAGCATAGGTAGTCACCTTGCTCACTTCTGCCTGTCCATTTCTCACATTCTTAGTAGTGATGGATTCCGGAGAGGCAGGGAATGGTGTTCCATGCGTACCGTATACCGACGTGATCGTGCTGGTCTCAATAGGAGTAACTACATCTCCACTTACACTACCTACTTTGGTAACAGATTGGGTCGTATTTCCATAATTATCAAAAGTACTGGTAGTTTCAGCCGCTTCTCCTGTAATACCGTTGATGGTAAGTGTTTTCGGCACCTGTACAACCACCCGTTTATCCAGGTAATTACTGGAAGGCTTCAGCAGGTTGGTTGTAAATTTCGTATCACTCAGTGTCTCTGCTCCATATACCATCGTTTGTCTTGTCCGGTAAGGGATCAGGTAATCGGGATGAATATCATTTTCAGTAGTGGTTACAATTCCAGAACTTTCATCCGACGCTTTCACCTTTTTAAAACCCAGGAAGCCCCTGATGGGAGAATAACAGGCATCCGTATATTCATATGAAGTATAACGTAATCCAGTGCCCACACCATTAGACTTATAAGTCTCCTTTACAAGGTACAATGGGGAGAACAACACATTGTAAGGATTGCCATTGGCACCTGCTCCAATCGCTACTCCTTTCTTATCATATTCATATTCAGCCGAACGGCTATAATAACCGCTTTGAATTGGCATTACATAATTAAACCCTTCCTGTGCCCCAAGACCATCTGTTATCTTTGTAAGAAAGCGTTCTTCCTTCATGGGCTTGGGATAGATGAAACGTCCTGAATTGCTACTGTTGATAGACAGGATATCAGGTTTTCCATCTCCGTTAAAATCACCTACTACTGTATTGGACTTTTTGCCTCCATTGGTACTCACAGCCTGATTGTAGTGCTCAATGTTAAAAGTGAGCCCATTACTATAATAAATCGTATGCCGGGAAGAGGAAGTAGTAAGATCGAGCGAATGCCATACATCTGATTTTCCATCTCCATTGAAATCAGCTACTACCAGATGATGGGCAGTACCAGCTTCATCACCTGCCAGGTAAGGACGATTATAAAATCCAAATGCCTGCGAAGTATACGCCTTTCCTGTACTTGTCAGCTGAAACCAGCTGCCAGTAGAAGTACTGGGCGTATTTCTATACAGCAGGTCCGTTTTCCCATCTCCGTTAAAGTCACCGGGCAATGTTGGATAATTGCCTTTTATATCTGAAAAGGTATAAAGTACCTGCGCTGCATAACTATACCCAGACGATGCTGATACAGGATATACAGATAATACATAACTCTGATTGTCTTTTACCACAAGGATCTCCCGCTTGCCATCCCCATCAAAATCTATGGGCAGCAACTGCTTTGCACTTGCTATAGAATTCGCATAAAAAGGATCACTTGAAGTCCCTTCCACACCAAATAGTGCAATCTCCTGGTTGTAAATGCCTTTCTTCGGACTGGAGAAAAATCCTTTAAAAGCATTACTATAATTGATTCCGAGAATAAGGATATAATCCTGCGCACCATCCCCATCAAAATCACCAGCCACGAAGTAGTTACCATATGTAGTACCGTTACGGTATACATATTTAAAATCCTGTGTATAAAAACTGGAATGAGGTAGTGCCGTATAATTGACAGAGTCATAATATGCTCCCGAGTAGACATTGAATTTCCTGGAATAATTAATACGGATGCCATTGTAAATCCTGTCACTTCCACTTATAATCGTATTTAACATTACGACATCATCCTTTCCATCTCCATCATAATCAAAGGTTTGGAAATTGTAGTAGCCATTACTAGTTCCTTTCAGTTCAGTAACACCTGACTCGGGAATTTTAAACTGGTAAAAATAGGAGATAGCTGGCTGCCCCGCATAGGTAGAAAAATGGCTCATTACATCGTAAGATGTATAATGGGGAACACTGTTGTTATCCAGGTAATAAGAGGATTCCAGTACATCCTGCTGACTATCCCCATCAAAGTCTCCTGCATACACATTCCCCTGATTCATTCCGGAATACTGGACGGACGTAGTTACATCGGGAGCTGTAGTATTAGCACCATAACTAAACACCAGCGGATTAAAGGCTGATCCATTGGAGCCCTTTTCTGTAAAGGACTGCAGGAAATATTGATTTTTAATCAGGGTGTATGCCAGATCATAAGAACGCACGGTTTGTGCTGAAGCATTCTTTATACTGATATTACTCAGATTGTATGCCCTGCGTAAAGAAGCTCCCCCATCATAGACAGTGCTATTCTGCCAACCGGTGCGGGTAGTGTAAGTAAAGATAATCTTGTTATAAGTTGTAATACCAGCCGTAGCATTACCTGTATATTGTATCTCTGATAATACATAGGTACGATCCGTAGTATTAATTGTATACACATATACCTGATAATTACCACTGATGTCCGTCACCTTGTTCAAAAACCACATCATTGTACTACCAGTACCATCATCAGTGGTCATTTTTGCATTGGTAGCATTGCCATATTCCAAAACTGTACCATCTTTGGTAGTGACCTTAAAATAAGCAGGGCCCAGTGTTTCGCTGCCACCGAATGACTCTATTTTGGTGAACTGCTCATTCTCCAGACCATATACTGCTCCGTTCGCTCCATTCGTACCTGACGTAGCGAACATACGTTGTCCGTCCAATACAAAGGCATCATTTGTATTGGTATACTTTACCGGCGTATTAATGCCATTGTAAAAATTCGACTTTCCTGCTCTGCTGATCACAGACATACAGGATAGATTCCATCCCCAACCAGCTACACCATCTCCGGATTGGGAATTGTACATTAAATTAACAGTAGGTGTCATGCTGTTCGTACCCGACAGCACTTTGATAGGAATCGAGTAAGTACTGCCACCAGCACTACTTACCCCGCTAGCCCCCTTAGGCGAACCAACAGGCAACGATGTATTGATCGTTTGCGCCCGCGGTAGCATAGGCAATAGGCATAGCAACATTACCTGAATTTTCTTCAGGAACTCTTTCGGAAAGGGAAACATAAAACTACAATTATCGATATAGGTTATACAATATGGAATACTTCAATAAGGCACAATGAAAAACGCGAACAATCTAAGCGCTATAATCGCTTGTCCCACCTAATAGGTTAATAGAAATGAACATAAATTACAATTGTATAAACTCGTAGAAGTATTCCTCGGTTATAAGGGATCAATTTTGCTACAGCATATAAGTTGATTTCAAGGGCGGCAAATTAATAAATAAATTGAAGGATGCATTTTTTTTCTGATAAATTTATTAATCACAAAATAAATGCTAATTATCAGAACCTGCTATTTCCTTACCCCTGGCCCCATTCAGGCTACTTTCATTAAATGGGAGATCATTTTCGTATATCTTACAAAATTTAGCGAGCAAATAAAATTTTTCTCCGGAGGATATAATTTCAAATAAGGTGTTATTGTAAGAATGCTCATTTTGCGTATAGGGCAGCTTCACCTTATTGGCATCTGCTATTCGGATACTCAGGCCGGAGAATGAAACTGGCAATTGTATCTGCTGTACACCTTGA
Source organism: Chitinophaga sp. LS1 (assembly GCF_034274695.1). Classification (NCBI taxonomy): domain Bacteria; kingdom Pseudomonadati; phylum Bacteroidota; class Chitinophagia; order Chitinophagales; family Chitinophagaceae; genus Chitinophaga; species Chitinophaga sp. LS1. The sequence continues at coordinate 8,448,185 of NZ_CP128362.1, read as the reverse complement.
AAGATAATATCTACATTTTTATTCCCATCCTGAGATCTTAATAACAATTGTTCTTCTTCTTTTTGAAAATCAAAAATGGTAAAATTCTTTTTGGATTTAAAAAACGATCCCCCTATTAACTTTGATAATAAATTTGCCATAATTAACGCGAGTGCTGTTATAAATTCGTATGTAGGTTATTAGCCTTCAAAATTAGGAAATAATAATCTCCAAAGAAAACTCCTGAATATAATTCTGACCTCGCCTAATTTAATTGAAATATACTATAAACCGGAGGAGGTAAGAATATTTGTAAGACAATATCCTTATATTTCTATAAGGATTAACCATATTTTGCAGGCAAAGGAGGTGTACAATTGCTTAAAACCATTGGTGAGCAGGCATTTAAAGCAAACCCATTTTACCTTTATCTTTAAACACAACACGACGTGATCTATGATTTCCTTTGCAAGATCAATCTTGGTCGACTCCGATCCCAAAGACAATCTGGCTTGTACAAGGCTAACCAAACTGCCTCCACATAGAGCGCCAAAGACACCGACCTGACAGTTCTCTGTTTTACTAATTTGCCCGCAGTATTGTCTTTTCACACCTGCAGAGAGCCTTCCTTTTTTAGGATTGCCACTTTCATCTATTATCAAACAGGTATCGTCTTCCAGTCCACTCTGTTGTAAAAGATGCCAGAAATCTAATGTTATCCTATCCATCAACTTTGAATAACACCACTTGCCAATGGTTATAAAGTGATGTAAGCATTGCTGACTGGTATTTTGAAGCTCCTCTGCCATCACCTGGCAATTACGTTGTCGACTAACCATTAACCCCTTCAAATAAGAAGCTGCATTTGATGTTCCGTCTTTTGTCTTGCTCTTAAAGTAAAATGTAAAGCTGAGAAGAAATTGTAACAACCGACTCTCTACGAGCCGGAAATTGTTTATTTTCGACTCATATTTTTGTTTATTAATAAAGCCCGTTCGGTTTCTACTGTTTGGGCTTTTCTTTTGGGATATTGCAAATGTATGCAAAACCCGCTTCCGTGCAAAGTTTCGACTATAATATGTAAAGAACTATAATTTGACTAAACAGAGGTAATTCTGAAAAGATTTTAATCAAACTTTTAACTATGAAAAAATTTCCCTTATTTTTTATATTGATGTTTACCAGTCTTAAATGTAAAAACGGCAGTTCTTCAGAAAGTCATAAAACTATCGATTCTAGTGTAATTGAACAAAATGTTTCCATACCAGCACCCGTACCCGAACAAACCCACCATGATACAGCACTTGATCCTGTTAGTGTGAAAAATGAACCTAAAACCTATAGTGATACTGCTGTAATCATTACTGATACAACCACTATTGAGATAGGACAAATTAAGAAGTATGGTGTTGATGAGGACTCGGATAAGCAATATCTTTCTAGGTGTAAGAAATGGAATCTTGATTCAGCTACCATTGTTAAACTCTTAAGAAATAGCAAGCCGCTGGATGGGATTGGTTGGGATTTAGCCTACAGTCATCTGGAATGTAAGTTATATTCACATATAAAGGTAAGTGGCAAGTCGTTTCTACTTGAAGTTAATGCAGGATCTTGGCTGGAACTAACTTCAAAAGATACATCATACTTTTTTATACCTAAAGACAAATCATTTGATAAATACTTTATTCTTCATGCAGGTGAGTGAAAATGAAAAGAAGGTGTCTTCTGCAAGCAGAGGAAGCAGCTTGCAAAAATATTCCCAAAATTCGGTATGTAACACAGGATATGGTAGAACGGAATTTTCTACATATCCGCGCCGATATTCAGAAAGTGGTTAATGCCGAATATATACACATCATGAATGATTCAGAACTGGCTCACCTCATAATCAAAAAATAGTTTAGGTCCTGATAGTTATAAAAAAAGGTCTGCTCCTAATTAAGGTAGCAGACCTTTTCGTAAGGGGGAAGTGATCAGGCTTCCAGCGTGGCGTTTTTTTCCGGGTTCAAACTGCCTGCATTTATCATTAAATCAGTCTTTGACGATGGCAACCTTTCAAATAGGGGTTATTCTTTTGGTCGATGATGTAAAACGGGAGCGGAATAAAGGAATTAACCAATTGAACAAGGTTAATGCGAGGTTAATGATTCAAATTGCTACAATTTAGTAAGTAAGGCAAGTGGTTGGGTAAATCACAGATGCTGTCAAAATATGGTTTGGCTTTGTGTTCTACTGTAGTTAAGACATCGTTTGAGAGAAAAAGATAGAATTTAGGGCTTCGCCCCCGTAAACTTCTAACGTTGGGAGTCATTGATAATAAAAAAAAACTCCTATCAAAATGTCAACATCTGATAGGAGGATTATTATTGCTACCGTAAATTGGTTCAATGAAATAGCTGACGCTAATCCACAAATAAGACGATTAGTTAGATATACAAAGGCGTGGTGTGATTATCGAGAATTTGCGCGGGTTGACAAAAAAATGCCAAGTGGTTTGGTGTTGACTATTTTGGTTGTAAATAATTTCTATTCTCATGATCGAGATGATATTGCTTTGAAAGAAACAATGGTAAATATGGAATATACTCTATCCAAAAACTTCAGTTGTGGTAGACCGACTCCGGAACAGGGTGAAAACCTTTTATCTAGCTATACCAACAAGGATTATTTTATGAAATGTTTATCAGATTTTATCTCCAATGCAAAAGAGGCCCTAAAGGAGAGCAATGGAGTTAATGCGTGTGCTCATTGGCAAAAAAATTTTGGCGATAGATTTCCATGCCACTTAGCAAAAAATGAAACAGGCAATAACACTGCTACTGTTGGTCTTTTTACAGGTGCATCAACTAATCGTCCAGGGGGCTTGAAAATATGAATAAAAGCAGAGAGATATTTGAGAGTCAATCAAATAGTTTGATTCTCAAATATCCACAACTGAGTAAATCGTCTTTAGATGGACTTCCCATAGTTAAAGGCATGTTAGACATTGTAGATCAGAATGGAAAATACTGGCAAACCTTTGAAATAGAGATTCACTGTACGAACAGTTATCCCAACCGCTTTCCTTCTGTTTATGAAGTAAGTAATAAAATACCTAAAATTGCAGACTGGCATATGTATGAGGACACTTTAGCATGCTGTATTGGAATTGTACCAGAAGAAATTATTCGATGCAAAAATGGGATTATGTTACTCGATTTCTATGAAGAAGCCGTAATACCATATTTTTTCAATCAAACGCATCGTATGGTTGAAGGCTACTATGTTAATGGAGAATATGAACACGGACTAGCAGGTATTCTTCAATATTACACAGAGTTATTTATGAATCTCAATTCTGAAAAGGTGTTAGGCTTACTTATAAAGTTCCTAAAGAATGGAGATCTTGGCAGAACCTCTCAGTGTTTTTGTGGAAGTAGAGAAAAAATGAGGAAATGTCATAAATCCCAATATTACACACTCATGCAAATAGGCAGAGACAATGTCAAAGAACACGTAAGCACAATTATCCACGTCTTGACCAAGACAAGATAATCAGAAGTTAGGCAATTCAAGATTTACATTTCGTAACTTAGTAAAAGCTGATTAACCTGTATAAAGTACGGGAAAGAAATCGGGGTTATACAAAAGGAACTCAACTAAACGCTCAACTAAAAAAGTAAAACCTGTGACCAGCGCAGGTTTTATAAGTTGGCTGTGATCCCGCTGGGATTCGAACCAATTAATTAACTTTATTTATAAAAAACTGTCAATCCTCATCAAATAGGGTAAGAATATTAAGTTGAACCTGCCGGAACTCGACTATCCATGCGACTAAAAAACAAAACCCCGCGCTAAGCGCGAGGTTTCAATTTAACTTGCGGGGTGGAGGGGACAAGTTTCGAACCAGTTTATGGAAGATTTATCTGAGATTCACAACTTTATTGGTAAAATGAAATTAAAAATCTATTGAAAGCCAGTTAACGATCATATATCATTTATATCCTGGGGTGATACCTGGTTTGATATGGAAACATAAGTGTTCCCAGTTGCATCAGAATTACCACCTAGTGCCGTTATAAATTTTATTACAATGTTTCATCGATATTATTGGAGGGATAGGATGCAATATTCATTGCTGAGTTATTCCCCTTATAACTCCTTTATTCGTTTTTTGATTAAGTATTTATAGCTTTTATCGAAGGAAGGAATTTGGAATGTGCTTTTAGAAGAGCACTTAAGAAAAAGTGATTTGTCTCTAGTAACTCCTTGCCCTGTTTTTTTTATATCAACAAAGCGTTTAAATCTTTCGAATTGAAGGCATTTAAGCTTGCCGAGCGGAAGGAAACCTGTTGAAAAATAGTAATTTATTTATTAAGTATTGTAAACCAATTTGATATAAGTATTTCTGTAATTATAGTCAATGACCAATCACTAGATGTTAAATTTTTTTAAAGTTTTTATTTCAGTATTTTCTGTACAACAATGTTTTTATTAATTAAATTTCCTTCTTTAATTTTTTTTACCTATACTTGTCTTGTTGTTAAACTACTCGGGATATACTATACAATGTGAGAAGCGCGAATCTGATTATTATTTACCCAACCATTTACCTATAGCTTAATTTAAATCATAATTATTAAAATTTATCGTGTTATACCCGGCATGATCATTTAATCAACCAGTCATGTCATAAGTGTTCACATCGGCTTTGTGCTAATGGCAAGTTATATTTATTTCTACTAAAATACCTGTTACTCAATTGGGAGTACTAATTGCATATTCGCTACAATGTTGCGAAGGAGGATCTTATTGCCAAAATCTGTCCATATTAATATTAAGATTTCGAAATAAAGCATTTATAATTAACCATGAAGCGCCTGATTGTTTTTTTTACGCTCGTAATATTATTTTTCAATGCTAGGTTATATGCACAATATATTCTTCAGGGAAAGATCTCAGATAGTCTTACCAATTCTGCTTTAGAGCTGGTTACCATAACATTAGAGGCTGGAAAAGGGGAACAGCAGATAGCATTCAGCGACAGTACTGGATATTATAAGTTAAATATTAATGAACGAAATAGTTATCGGTTGAAATTCTCCTTTTTGAATTATGGAGGTAAGGAATTATCACTTTGGGTAGATGGTGATACCACTATTAATATTGCAATGAAAAGAAACACCCAACTACTTAATTCGGTAGATATAAAAGGAAAGAAACCAATTATAGAAAGGAAAATCGACAGATTAATATTTAATGTAAGTAATAATATTAATACTAATGGCGCCGATGTTATGGAGTTATTATCAAAAACTCCTCAGGTTAAAGTGGATGGGAATGCGATTCGTATAATCGGAAAGGAGGAAGTCTCAATCATGATTAATAATCGTCCATTGCAATTTTCAGCGGATGCGCTGGCTAATTATTTGAAATCCCTTCCTGCTGAATCAGTAGAAAGCATAGAAATTATGACTACTCCGCCAGCGATGTACAATGCACAGGGTAGTAGTGGGATCATTAATATCATTCTAAAAAGAAAAAAAGAATTGGGATACAATGGAACATTGACCCTTTATGCGCAGAAGACCCGGGAACAATTAGCCCGAAGCAATATTTCTCTGAACTATAACAAAAAGAATATAAGATATTTTGCAATTGCTGGCGTCGCCAAAGGCAGCAGGTTAGATTCTTATTCCGGTTCCATTTATTATAGCGATCAAACTCAGGTTACAAAGAATGATGTGAAAGAGCTTTCTCAATTTGCGAGTGGACAGTTTGGTTTTGATGCTGATCTGGGTAAAAATAGCCTGGTAGGTGCTTCTATTAATATCCTCTATTCTTATCCTTATCAGACAGGTAATAATTATACTACTTTCTTAAATAAAAATAAGGGGATTGACTCTATATCGGATCAATATATAAAAAATAATATCACCTATAAGACAGCCAGCGCGAATGTACATTATGAAAAATTCCTGGACTCTCTTCATAAAAAACAATTAACCGTTGATGCTGACTGGACGATAGATCATTCTGCCTTACCAAGGAGTATAGACAATAATTTGTATGATGGAGAAAGACATGAATTAACAGATAGATATTCTCAGCTAACGTCCAATAATTTTCAATCTTCTAAATTTTATTCACTTAATGCAATTGTAAAGTTGCCAGCTAAAAAACATGATCTGTCATTTGGTGCTAAAGTTAATTTTATTAAGAATGATAATGATGTGGATTTGAATACGCATCAAATAGGGATCGATGATTTTTACAGCAGGAATGTTTTTAAATTGAATGAAAATACGCAGGCACTGTTCCTTAACTATAGCACTACTATTGGAAAGCGGCTGACCTTTCAGTCAGGATTGAGAGGAGAATATACCCAAACGAAAGGACATTCATATAATGGTTCAGACACGATCAATCATAACAATTATTTCAATCTGTTTCCAACAGTTTACCTGCAATACAAGCTCAATGATAAAAATCAGCTGACCATTGATTATGGAAGAAGGATCAATAGACCATCCTTTACATTTCTGAATCCTTTTCGCCGTTATCTGAGTCAGTACCAATATCTAGAGGGAGATCCTTATCTAACCCCTTCTATCACTAATAATTTTTCTATTTCAGAAACCTGTAATAATCTGAATTTTTCTCTTTCGTATAGCTTTAGCGATGACAAGATCGGTGTTATAGGTATCCCGGATGAAGATACCAAAATCACGGCTACAAAGTATGCTAACTTCCTTTCTTCTCAATTTGTTCAGGCAGGGGTCTCCTATTATCAGGCAAATATTAAGTGGTTAGAAAGTGTGAACGAGGTATATGTTTATTATAACAGTGCAAGATCTTCTCTTTCTTCAACGGCTGCTGTTACTGATGGTTGGGGGGCGATTTTCAGGAGTAACAATACCTTCTATTTTAATAAAGATAAAACCCTGGCAGGAGGTGTAGAGTTTAATTATCAATCTAAAGATGTAAGCGATATAGAGCAGAATGCGGGATATTACTACTTCAATATTACAGGACGTTATAGATTCCCGAATGGCAAACTACAAATAGGATTGAACGTAAATGATATTTTCAGGACAAGGAAGTTTTCTTCCAGCTATATAGCAAATGGGATCTTGATTACCAACAGTGGTTATAATGATGCCAGGAAGGTAGGTCTAACCATGAGATATAATTTCGGGAATAAAAAATTAAAGACAGGTAATGCACATTCTTCAGAAACCAATACAGGAAGAGCTGGTAGTTGAGGGGTGATTTTTTAACAAAAAAAATAATAGAAATGAAAAAATCAAATGTTTAAGACAGCAATTAATGCATCCACCCATTGAGGCATGCTGTTAAACTCATAGCTATAAGAGACGAGTTTAACGTAATAGCAGATAGACCGTATCCAATGTTTCTTGTACTAACAGTATATGTGGAGAGGTCATCAACTATTATTGTCTAAATATAGTACTTTTAACGTCTCGCCAAATGCTACAGAGTGTGGCTATGCCGGTGATTTTAATTGTAAATCAATTTAAAAAAATGTAAGATGAAAAGTATCCAATCCCTAATGACCCAACTAAACGCCTCTGGTGATGGAAAGCTCACAGGTGGTTTTGGGGCTATTAAAGGCGGTGCAAGCCTGATTGCATCAAGTAATTCGTCATGTACAAATTCAACTTCTTGTACTGAAGGATCAAATTCTGTATGTGTTAATACAGGTACCTGTTCTGCTACAAATACAGGTAATGGGACTTACGTTTGTGCTAATAAGGGTACTTGTTCCTGATTATTTTATTCACTTAAAAACCATTAAAAATGAAAAAGAGTATTTCTTTATTTATTAAACACATTAATACCAGCGAAGACGGTAAAATTTCGGGTGGATTCGGAACTATTAGAGGTGGCATTTAGTGTAAATGCTGCCTATATAAACACTAATTATAGTTGTTCAAACGAAGCAACATTCTGTTCAAATACTAATTCCGATTGCACAAATTATTTGGGATGTGAAGACACAAGCAATTTTCAAACTTGTACAAATTTAGGTGATTGTTAGTTAATTGAAAAAAATATGAAGAAAAGCATCAAATCCCTAATGTCTCAATTAAACGCCGCTACTGATGGAAGGATCTCTGGTGGTTTTGGGGCTATCAAAGGTGGTGCAAGCCTGGCTGCATCAAGTAATGTATCATGTACCAACTCAACTTCCTGCACTGAGGGCGTAAATAGTGCATGTACTAATTCCAACACTTGTTCCTCTACAAATGTGGGTAGTGGAGTATCTGTTTGCACAAACAAAGTTACCTGTTCATGATTATTTAATTAATTAAACTACTAAAAATGAAAAAGAGCATTTCATCATTTATCAAAAGCATCAATACCAATTCAGAGGGTACTATCACCGGTGGATTCGGTTCTATCAGAGGTGGGTTCAGCACATTTGAAGCGTCCAATACCTGCAATAATACGGGTACTTGCACAGGTACTAACTATACTTGCACAAACGGCACTGATTGTACAGATACCACGAACAAACAAGGTTGTAACAACTCTAAGAGCTGCTAATCTGATCGTTTAGCATAGTTCGTAAAACCCAAACTACTACCAGCCTCCTGTATTAATATATTCCATAAAAAATAAAATTTTCTATCTGCACTCACAATGCGGACAGATATCTCTTTATGCCATTAATGATGAAATTATGAAAGTTAGTCGTTATAATTTTTTTTTTGAGTATGATCAACAGACCATTGGATTCAATTCATTCACCAGAGAATATATAATACTTGATCCAATGTTAGTAGCGATGTATGAGGCTTCTGTCAAAAAAGCTGATTTCACGGAGCTAGACGAAGTACATCCAACATTCTATAACTTTCTAATTGAAAAGGGGTTTATTGTCAATGACGATTTGGATGAGATAGAACAGGTGAAAAATATAGTTAACCAGGTTGATAATAATGATACCCTGTTTGAGCTCCATATTAATCCTACCATGAACTGTAATTTTAAGTGTTGGTATTGTTATGAAACCCATATCAAAGATTCAAAGATGGATGAAGATACAAAGCTTAATACACTTCGGTTTGTGTCGGCCATACTAGAACAAATGCCTAACCTTAAAGAACTATCCATTTCATGGTTTGGAGGTGAACCTTTGCTATATTTTAAAAAAGTAGTAGCCCCGCTTTTGGAAAAGGTCAAAACACTGTGCACAGATAAAGGTGTTATGTTCACTTCATCCATGACTACTAATGCTTTACTTATCAACCAGGAGATAGCCGATCAGGCTAAAAGTAACAATCTTTCCTTTTTTCAGATCACGCTTGACGGACATCGGGAAAGACATGATAAAGTTAGGTTTATATCTGAAGGCAAGGGATCTTATGATGCAATAGTATCAAACATCAAACTCTTATTGAAAAATCAATTGACAGTACTGGTAAGGATTAACTGCTCACCAGAAACGCTGCCTGGCTTAAATGATATTTTAACGGACTTTGAAGAATTAAATGAAACCGACAGAAGTTATCTTTCCTTTGATATACATAAAGTTTGGCAGGAGCTGGAAAACATAGACGACCAGGATTTAAGAGATGCCCGCTGGTATTATCGGGAAAAAGGATTTAAGGTAGATACTGCGTCACATGATACCGTTTTGGGATCCTGCTATGGTGATCATAGAAACCATGCTACTATCAATTATAATGGGGAGGTATTTAAATGCACTGCAAGGGATTTTACAACTAATAATAGTGAAGGTATTTTATCTGATGATGGTAAGATCCTCTGGAACCCCAAATATGAAAAACGCATGAGTAGTAAATTTAAGAATAAGCCATGTCTTGAATGTAAGATCATGCCTATATGTAATGGAGGGTGTTCACAACAAGCAATTGAGCATGAGGGGATTGATTATTGTGTATATGATTTTGATGAAGATAAAAAGAAACAGATGGTCATTGAAAGGTTCCTGGAAGCAATAGTTTACGCATAAAATAACACTATGTTTAACATGGGGAGAAAAAGATTCTTTTACCGCCAGCATGACTCAATAGATTGTGGGCCTACCTGTTTAAAAATGATCGCGCGTTTTTATGGGAAGTTGTACCCCCTTGACTATTTGCGTGAGAGATGTTTTATTAGTAGAGAAGGAGTTAGTCTTTTAAGTATCAGTGAGGCTGCTGAAAGTATCGGATTTCGTACGCAGATGGCATATGTAGATATGGATCTGCTTGTAAACGATTGTCCATTTCCGGCCATACTGCATTGGGATCAAAACCATTTTGTTGTTTTGTATGGTATTAAAAAGGCTTTATTAACAAAGAAAATTTATTTTATCGTCGCTGATCCTGCATTTGGAATAGTAGCGCTCGATGAAGAAAAAATACATAGATCCTGGATATCAACATTTGACAATAAAGGAACCATTCTTTTATTAGAACCATCCTCTGAATTTAGATTGGCCCGTGAAGTCAGAGAAAAAAGATTGGGATATGGTTTTTTACTAAATTATTTATCTCCTTTTAAGAAGCATATTGTATTGTTAATAGGAGCAATGCTGGGGGCTAGTCTTATTTCTCTTTCTTTTCCTTTCCTAACCCGGTTATTGATTGATGAAGGAGTAAGCAGAAAGAACATCTCATTAGTTTACCTTGTATTGCTCTCTCAATTATTTTTGTTTATTGGGAGTACTGTCATTGACTTTATCCGAAGTTGGTTATTATTACATATTAACGCGAGGATCAGCCTGCATATCATATCCGATTTCCTATCAAAGTTACTTAGGCTGCCGTTAAAGTTTTTTGAAACGAAGGCTGTTGGAGATCTATCTCAAAGGATAAACGACCATCATAGAATAGAAAACTTCTTAACAGGAACGGTATTAACGTCCATATTTTCTTTGATAAATATGCTCCTCTTTACCGCTATTCTTGCTTATTTCAGTTGCCTGATCTTTTCCATCTTTGCGATCCTAAGTGTAATTAGTGTAGGGTGGATATTTCTTTTTCAGAAAAAAAGAGAACAGTTGGACTATAAGCGGTTTGCTACCAGTAGAGAAAATCAGGATAAGCTTTATGAAACAATTATTGGCATGCAGGAAATAAAATTGTTTGGAAGCGAAGCCAATAAACGTAATGAGTGGGAGCAGTTGCAGGTGAAAAATTTTAACCTGGGTATAAAGGCTCTCGCACTAGAACAGTATCAACAATCGGGCTTTATCTTCATCAATACAATTAAAAATATTGTTGTATCCTTCCTTGCTGCCAGCTATGTCATAAAAGGAGATATCAGTCTGGGGGTGCTGCTTAGTATTTCATATATCACCGGACAGATTAACGGACCTATAGAACAATTGGTTAGCTTTATTAAAGCCTCACAGGATGCACGACTCAGTATAGATAGATTGCAGGAGATTTTTAATAAAGAAGATGAGGAAAGCCATTCTGATCAATTCCAACGAGAGCGTGATCTTCACAGGGATATCATTATTGACCATCTGTCCTTTCAATATGAAGGTCCTAATTCTCCATTTGTACTTAAAGATATTTCAATGGTCATTCCAAAAGGGAGAATAACAGCTATTGTAGGTACGAGTGGCAGTGGAAAAACAACACTGTTAAAATTGCTTTTAGGATTTTATAAACCAGTGAAGGGCGAAATTATGATTGGAGAAAGCCCTCTTCATACATTATCGCCTGGTCTCTGGCGAGGACAGTGTGGTACCGTGATGCAGGAAGGATATATCTTTTATGATACTATAGCTGGAAATATAGCAATGAATGGTGAAGAGATCGATGATCAATTAATGGAAAAAGCAGTGGTAACTGCCAATCTAATGCCGTTTATTGAGGGGCTGCCACTAGCCTATACTACGAAGATAGGAGCCTCTGGTCTCGGGATTAGCGGAGGGCAAAAGCAACGAATCCTGATTGCACGAGCTGTATATAAAAACCCTCATTACATTTTCTTTGATGAAGCTACCAGCAATCTTGATACTAACAATGAACGAGTGATCATGGAAAATTTGAATGAATTTCTAAAAGGTAAAACTGTGGTAATCATTGCTCATCGCTTGAGTACGGTAAGAAATGCAGATCAGATCATTGTATTGGAAAATGGTCATATTGTAGAAACAGGGAATCATGATCGGCTTGTGAAGAACAAGTATAAGTATTTTGAACTGGTAAAAAACCAACTTGAATTAGGTAGTTAAATATGGAACCCAATAAATATAAAGTAAGATCTGAAGAAGCACAGGAAATTATCCATAATCCTCCTAAAGGATTATTGGTCTGGGGCGGTTTGGGCATTGGAGGACTTATTTTTGGATTGTTTATTTTACTAAACACCCTTAAAGTGCATGAGACTGCCAATATACCTATTACTATTTTACCATTTCCATCTGACACTTCATTTATGATATTATCATTGAATACTGCCATATCAAAAAATATAAAAGCTGGACAGCCTGCAAGGCTCAGTTTAAATATGGAATCAAAACAGACTATTAATGGAGATGTGGCAGGTGTTACCTTTACTGAATTTAATGTTCCTCTTATCTTATTTAGAAAACGACACAATTTAGTTGATGTAAAAGTGGGGATGATAGGGACTTTAGAAATAGCAATTCAGAAACAGTCATTATTTGACATGCTATTTAAGAGCATATTCACTTTATCATAGGGTAAATATTTTTACGAGGTTATGTTGTAGTCGGTAACGGACAGTGTACAGTGTCTCATTAAATGTGATACCTGCAACCAGCCATTTACAGGTTATGTAGTCAAAGCAAAATCACTGTGGTATTATAAATGCCGAAAAGATGGCTGTAAGTGCAATAAAAGCGCCAAAAGGATGCATGAACTATTTGAGCAGTTATTAAGTCAATTCTGTTTTGATGATAATCAGATAGAATTCCTTAGAAAGGTACTTCTAGAGGAGTATTATGAAATGAACAGGGAAAACATAGAACAACAGAAAATATTAACCGCTCAATTAAAGGAGGTTGATAACAAGATCGACGGCTTGGAGGAAAGTAGGTATGTATTAAAAGAAATAGGGCAGGAGACGTTCGATAAGTTTTATTCCCGGTATAGTAAGTAGCGGAATCTTATTTCCACCAACCTGGAAAAATGCACCGGAAGTATTTCGAACCCGGAAGAAGTAATCAACCAAGCCATATCTCTTTCTTCCAATCTCGCTATGGTATGGCGTTCCAGTAACACAGGTGCAAAGGAAAAGCTTCAAACTCTCATATTCCCCGACGGAATTATCTATGACCGACAAAATGAGACATTTCGAACTCCCAAAGTTAACTATATTTTTATCCGTATTGCCCAACAGGTGGGTAATACGAGTAAAAACGAAAAAGGGACCGATCATCTTTTCGATAATCAGTCCCTCTTAGCGGACCAGACGGGACTCGAACCCGCGACCTCCGCCGTGACAGGGCGGCATTCTAACCAACTGAACTACTGATCCTTCTCCCTTTTTAGTTCGAAGGAAACTGATCCTTTTCCCTTCGTTTAACACTGTTGTGTTTCCCGTTTTGGGATTGCAAAGATAGCGACAAACCAACCAATTTTGCAAATCTTTTTTAAAAAATATTTAAGCCGTTATCTTTACACCGTACTTTAACCAATTTATAACATAAATATGCAATTCCTGGAATTCGAAAAACCTATTGCGGACTTGTATGATCAGCTGGAAAAACTGAAAGAGAATGGCGCCAAGTCTGGTGTTGACGTGACAGCTACCGTGGTGGAATATGAGTCTAAGATCGCTCATACCCGTCAGGAAATCTATGATCATCTGACCAGTTACCAAAAGGTACTGCTTAGCAGGCACCCGGATAGGCCCTATACCCTGGCGTACATTGAGAAGATGTGTACCAACTTTGTGGAGCTGCATGGCGACAGGAATGTAAAGGACGATAAGGCGATGGTAGGCGGTTTCGCCAACCTGGATGGCGAAACAGTGATGTTTATCGGTCAGCAGAAGGGGGTAAATACCAAAATGCGCCAGATCCGCAACTTTGGTATGGCTAATCCTGAAGGCTATCGCAAGGCATTGCGTCTCATGAAACTGGCAGAAAAGTTCAACAAGCCTATCGTAACGCTCATAGATACCCCGGGTGCTTACCCAGGTCTGGAAGCCGAAGAACGTGGTCAGGGTGAGGCAATTGCCCGCAATATATTTGAAATGGTGAAGCTGCGTGTACCAGTTATCTGTATCATTATCGGGGAAGGTGCTTCCGGTGGTGCCCTTGGCATCGGTATCGGAGATCGTGTGCTGATGCTGGAAAACAGCTGGTATACCGTAATTTCTCCTGAAAACTGCTCTACCATCCTCTGGCGTAGCTGGAACTTCAAGGAAAAAGCTGCCGAAGAGCTGAAACTGACCTCTGATCATATGAAGAACTTTGGTCTCGTTGATGGTGTTATCAATGAACCGCTGGGTGGCGCGCACGTAAACCCTGATGAAATGGCGGTGATCCTGAAACAAAAGATCAAAGAAACTTTGGCCGAACTGAAGAAGTTCGATGCTGACACCAGAATCGAGCAGCGTATTGACAAGTACAGCAACATGGGCTTTTTTGACGAACACTAAAAATAATTTGATATAAACCATTTCAAATTGTCATCTTTGCACCTCCTTTCAGGATTTTCACCTCTTGAAGGGTGATCCAGAGAGGGCAATTTGGAATTTCTTATCCGGAATTTTTACGTAATATGGAACAATTAAGAGGCACCGGCGTTGCGCTGGTTACGCCCTTTAAAAAAGACGAAAGCATCGACTGGAATGCTTTAGAGAGAGTCATCGATCATGTGATTGCCGGCGGGGTTGACTATGTAGTATCCCTGGGGACAACCGGTGAAACACCTACACTGAGTGCAGAAGAGAAGTTGGACATTATGAAGTTCACCTTCGAAAAAGTAGCGAAGCGCGTACCTGTGGTGGTGGGTATTGGAGACTATAACACCCGTGATGTAGTCAAGCGTCTCGAAACCTGTCCGCTCGATGAAGCCCTTGCCATACTCAGCGTAGCTCCTTATTACAGCAAACCAAGTCAGGAAGGTATCTTCCAGCACTATAAGGCCGTAGCGGCAGCTGCGCCAAAGCCAGTTATTCTCTACAATGTACCTGGTCGTACCGGCCGTAATATGACCGCTCAGACCACCCTGCGCCTGGCACATGAGGTGGAAAACATCGTGGCCATGAAGGAAGCCAGCGGTGATATGGTACAGTGTATGCAGATTATCCGGGACAAACCGAAAGATTTCATCGTGATGAGCGGGGATGATGCCCTGGCTATGCCACAGATCGCAACTGGTATGGACGGTTTGATCTCTGTAGCAGCCAATTATTTTGCAAAAGATACCGCTGATATGGTACGTGCTGCCCTCCGGAACGATTTCCCTACAGCAAGAACGTTGCATTATAAATTGCAGGAAGCCTTTGATCTCATGTTTGAAGAAAACAACCCTGCGGGCGTGAAAGCGTTTTTACATGAGGGTGGTTTGATTGAAAATGTGTTCCGTTTGCCGGTAATACGTGTAAGCGATGGATTGCAGGCGAGAATTGCTGCTTTTGCAAAGACATTCAAATAAAAAATAAAGAAAAAAGCTTTTGCCTCAGGCAAAAGCTTTTTTTCTGGATATAACTGGATATAATTTGTAGCGGGCCTTTTCAGCGCCACCAGGAATTTTCTAAATAATGTATGTAGCCCCTTCCAGCGACAGATCTGTATTCGGAAACACTGGTTTACATTCCTCCAGAAAAGGAGTCAATTCTGTATACTTAGATGAAAAATGCCCGATAATCAATCTTTTAGCCTCACCTTTCGCCGCTAATGTCGCTGCCTGCACACTTGTGCTGTGATATCTTTCTATCGCTCTTTCTGCCAGGTTATGTAAATAAGTAGTTTCGTGATACACGAGATCTGCCTGATAGATATATGGCAATAATTCCTCCGTATACTTTGTATCTGCACAATAGACGTACTTTTTGCCCGGGGCAGGAGGGAGGGTGACCCAGTCATTTTTTACCAGCAAGCCATCTTTTCGCTGATAATCAGCTCCTTCGGCCAACTGAGAGAAAAAGGCTGCAGGAATTTCATATGCCCTTGCCTGTTCGGGTATAATCCGCCGTTTCCGTTTTTGCATATCAAACACAAAACCATAGCAGGGAATCCGGTGCCTGGTCGCAAAATAGCTTACCTGCAGGTCCTTATCGTTTACGATAACGCCTTGATTTTCTTCTGTTAAGGGGGTGAAATGCATTTGAAACTGCAAAGTCGTAGCCGCACACTCCATCTGGAGTTTGAGGATTTGTTCCAATTCAGGAGGGCCGAATAGGTAAAGTGGATCCTGGCGTCCCAGCAGACTCAGGGTATTGATGAGGCCAATGAGACCAAAATAGTGATCGCCGTGTAAGTGACTGATAAAGATGTACTTGAGCCGGCTACGCCGGATTTTATAGCGTGCAATCTGCACTTGTGTGCCTTCGCCACAGTCTACGAGTAGCAAAATATCGTTACATGTGACTACCTGTGCCGTTGGATGCCTGTCTAACGTGGGAAGAGCCGAATTATTACCTAGTATGGTTACCGCAAACATGCCCGAAAATACGTATTTATAAAATGAAAAATTCCGGAATATGGAACCATTTTCCACATTCCGGAACTATATGCGTGCACTGAGGGCGGCACACAAAAAATTATTCATCTTCACCCAATAATTCCCTTTCCAGGTCTTCCATCATGACGAGGTCGATGGCTTCTAACATAGTAGGGGCAAGGTTTACAACATTTTCATCGGCAGCTTTAATTTGTGCTAAAAGACTACTGTTTAGTCCGGTGAGGGCGCAGGACAGACCGCTGTCATACTGCTGGTAGTAGACTGTTAAAATGGCTTTCAACCCAGCTTCCTCCATATTTGACACCAATGCCATATCCAGTATAAGATTGCGGCCTTCCAAACCTGGTAGATCTGATACTTCTTTTACAAAAGCGTCTGCCAAATTAGCATCCAGCAAACTTATTTGCGGTTGTATAATAAGAATTTTTTCTTTGGTATCAATTTTGAATTCCATTCGGTAAGATTTTTGTTTTATAAGTTTAGTAAATAGTAATCGGAATCCTGCCCAATAACAGCCTTCTTCTTACTGCTCTGCCCTTCTCAATGATCTTTATACTATTAAAGTGTTAGGGTAAAGGTAAATCAAAATTATTTGCTAATATTGTATAAGCAAGTCCCGGTAAGGGTTTTAATAATTTAATATTCTCACAATGGACCAGAATTTTTCACCGCAAGTAAAGGAGATCATTTCGTTTAGCAGAGAGGAAGCTCTACGCTTGGGGAATGATTTCATCGGCACAGAACACCTGCTGCTTGGCATTATCCGAGAGGGGGAAGGGACAGCTGTTAAAATTCTGCAGGCCTTGAATGTAGACCTTTATGAACTACGTAAGGAGGTTGAATTGGCCGTAAAAGACAAGACAGGAAAGAATATAGCCAATATCAATAGCCTCCCGCTTACAAGGCAGGCAGAGAAAGTAATCCGTGTTACGGTGCTAGAAGCAAAGGCACTGAAAAGTCCTACCGTAGAAACGGAACACTTAATGCTTTCTATCCTCAAGAATAAAGAAAACGTTTGTACACAAATCTTACAACAGTTTGACGTGGATTACGACACTTTTAAAAACGAGCTGGGCTTCGTAAAGTCTTCTGACCCTAAAGCAGAATTTGACGATCCAGGAGAGGAAGAATTTGAAGATGAACGCAAGAGTTTTGCCTCTAAGGCCAAACAGACAAATACGAAGTCTAAAACGCCTGTGCTGGATAATTTCGGCCGGGATATTACCAAGCTGGCCGAGAGTGGCAGCCTTGACCCGATTGTAGGTCGCGAAGCGGAAATTGAGCGTGTATCGCAGATATTATCCCGCCGTAAAAAGAATAATCCGATCCTGATCGGTGAACCGGGAGTGGGTAAAACCGCTATCGTAGAGGGCCTGGCACTGCGCATCGTGCAGCGTAAGGTATCACGCGTATTGTTTGACAAACGTGTTGTAAGCCTCGATCTCGCCGCACTGGTAGCCGGTACAAAATACCGTGGCCAGTTTGAAGAAAGGATGAAAGCCATCATGAATGAACTGGAGAAAAACAGAGATGTGATCCTGTTCATTGATGAAATTCACACGATCGTTGGTGCAGGTGGTGCTTCAGGTTCCCTGGATGCTTCCAATATCTTCAAACCAGCCCTCGCCCGTGGAGAACTCCAGTGCATCGGTGCATCCACCCTGGATGAGTATCGCATGTACATCGAGAAAGATGGTGCACTCGACCGCCGTTTCCAGAAAGTAATGGTAGACCCTCCAACCGTGGAGGAAACAATACAGATCCTCAACAATATCAAACCAAGATATGAAGAGTATCACAACGTAAGCTATTCTGATGATGCAATTCAGGCGTGCGTAAAACTGAGCGATCGCTACATGACAGACCGTTTATTGCCAGATAAGGCGATCGATGTACTGGATGAAGTAGGCGCCCGTGTACACCTCAAGAACATCAACGTTCCGCAGAACATCCTGGATCTGGAAAAACAGATCGAAGATATCAAGCAGGAAAAGAATAAAGTCGTGAAGAGTCAACGCTTTGAAGAAGCAGCAGCACTACGCGATACGGAAAAGAAACTAGGCGAGGACCTTGAGAAAGCGAAAGCCGTTTGGGAAGAAGAAGTGAAACACAAACGCTACCCAATCGATGAAGAAGCGATCGCCGAAGTGGTGAGCATGATGACAGGTATCCCTGTTAAACGTATGGTACAGGCCGAAACTGAAAAACTGCGTCGGATGGGTGAAGACCTGAAAGGTGCAGTAGTTGGTCAGGACGAAGCCATTTCCAAAGTAACAAAAGCTATTCAGCGTAACCGCGTAGGTCTGAAAGATCCAAAGAAACCAATTGGTACTTTCATCTTCCTCGGTCCTACAGGGGTTGGTAAAACTGAGCTGGCTAAGTCACTCGCACGCTATATGTTCGATTCAGAAGATTCTCTGATCCGTATAGATATGAGTGAATACATGGAGAAATTCTCTGTAAGCCGCCTGATTGGTGCGCCTCCGGGATATGTAGGTTATGAAGAAGGTGGTCAGCTGACTGAAAAAGTTCGCCGTAAACCATACTCTGTAATCCTGCTGGACGAAATCGAAAAGGCACATCCGGATATTTACAATATCCTGCTGCAGGTGCTGGACGATGGTATCCTCACCGATGGCCTTGGCCGTAAGGTAGACTTCAAGAATACATTGATCATTATGACCTCCAACATTGGGGTTCGTCAGCTGAAAGATTTCGGAGCAGGTGTAGGTTTCTCTACAAATGCGAAATCCAACAGCGAAGAAGAGAATACAAAATCAGTAATTGAAAAAGCACTGAAACGTACCTTCTCTCCTGAGTTCCTCAACCGTATTGATGATGTGATCATATTCAATTCACTGAGCAAAGAGCATATCTATACAATCATAGATATTACTATGCAGAGTGTGCTGAAACGTCTGGAAAACCTTGGCTTTAGCCTGGAACTGACGGAAGAAGCGAAAGGATTCCTGGCGGAAAAAGGCTACGACCAACAGTTTGGTGCCCGTCCGCTACACAGGGCGATCCAGAAATACCTGGAAGATCCTTTAGCAGAAGAGATCCTGAATATGAATATTCACAACGGAGATGTATTGATTGCTGATCTTGATAAGGAAAATCAGAAACTGATCTTTACTTTAAAGAACTCAAGAAATATCAAATCTGAAAAATCAGAGGCTTAATTACAAAGCCATAGTTGATAGAAATGTTTTCCAATAAAGGCTCCCGGGATTATTTCCCGGGAGTTTTTTTATGCGTATATGGGTGATTTTCTACCCCTTTTGTGTGAATAAAAGGACTAATTTTATATTTTAACATATGTTTGTGAAATGAGGAAACTAGTTTTTTTATCAGGTTTTTTGGGGATGATGGCATGCCATCCCGGGAGAAAAAAAACACTACCACTGCGACTGTAAATGATACAGCCCTTATTTTACCGGGAGATCGGGTAGCTGTTGATACCAGCACCCGGGAGGTAAACGAAAGACCCGGTGAAGAAGAGATAGAAGAAGATGAAGAAAGGAGCAATCAACTGAAGAATAGAACCGAAGATCCATCGTATAGAGAGAAAGACCTTGTGGCAAAGCAATATATATTGGATGAAGATGAAGACCTTGCGCTCAGATGGGCAGTAGATACGATCAACCATTTCGACTGTGCAATCTAGAGAATTTTCGTACATGAAATTCTTATGGCCTTCCTGTTACTTATTATACATCCCTTCTTATTTTCATGCTGCTGTGGTGGAATAATTAATAATTAGTCGCCTTAACAAATTAATGGACCATATTCGCCGTAAAACCGCCTTTTCCCACATATTGTTCGCTGTTCGCCTCCTCATCCAGTGAAATGTAGCTACCAAAATGGCGAATACTATCCTAATCCAGAGAACCTGGGAAAAAAAGGCCATCCACCCCGAAAATAAAAAGTGAATATCTTTTTAATAATACCCCCGCTTTTTTTATGAATTATCCTGTAGTTGCATTTCTACAAAAGTGGTATGCCGAATCGGATATTGATATTATTTTGCCTTAAAATAGCCTTAAAAATAGCTAAAATGAACTAAAAACTGAATTAGTATAACACGTAGGTGTTATAATCTTCCCACTAGTTGCCCCCATTTCCCCCCATTCGGGCTCTTCCATGTGCTGGTTTTTGCAAGATATATTTACATGTTCATTTTTAATAATGATAATCAATTGTTTATATGATACCTATTTAAAATTAAAATGATACGTTCATGTCATTTTAATAATATTACTAATATTAGATATTTGCGCTATAGGAATCGTAGAGACTTTTCTATTCATTCAGGTTCGTGAACAGCACAAAGACAGTGGACATTACATTTTGCCTCTTTTAACCGTTTTTTATTTGAAAGCCTTAACATATGCCTTGCAGAGTTCCAATCTGTGCAACAGTACAGTGGTATGCCAGGTACACACACACACATTATTTAATAAAAAGGAAAACGGATAAATAAAAAATTTAAAATCTATCTATCCCTATACTAATATGAAAACAGTTTTACACAACGTTTCACGCAAACTCTTATTGGCTGGTGGTATCACCCTGGCAGCTACTGCGGCAAACGCACAGATGAAAATTGGTGATAATCCTTCACAGATTACCAAGTCTGCGATCCTGGAGCTTAGCAGTACCAAACAAGGTCTGTTACTGCCAAGGCTGAGCGATTTTACTACCATCAATACAGCGATCGGTTCTGATGCTGTAGACGGTATGATCGTATACCTGAACAGCACTGTTGCAGCTGATAACGGTGTGTATATGCGTAAAGCAGGTGCATGGGTGAAAATCGCCAGCGCCGCTGATGCACTTGCAAACTGGGGTCTGACTGGTAACGCAGGTACCAATCCAACTACTAACTACCTCGGAACTTCCGATGCACAGCCGCTCTCCATCCGTGCAAATGCAACTGAAGCAATCAGTGTACAAACCAACGGTAATGTACAATTGAAACAGGTTGCCGCTACTACTACCGATGCTGCACTGGATGTATTGATCATTCAGGCAGATGGTACAATCGTGAAAAAATCTTTGCCAGCTTATGCTTTCAAAAGTCTGCTGACAAATGTTGATGCATCTGTTCTTACTATGAACACCACCCAGGCAACCGATGGCCAGGTGACTATCAATGCGCCTATCATGGATGGTACCTCCACTAAGTCTTATGGTTTCATGACCCTGGCAGACTGGACTACCCTGAACAACCTGGCAGCTGGTAA
The DNA here is from genome assembly GCF_034274695.1 of Chitinophaga sp. LS1. Classification (NCBI taxonomy): domain Bacteria; kingdom Pseudomonadati; phylum Bacteroidota; class Chitinophagia; order Chitinophagales; family Chitinophagaceae; genus Chitinophaga; species Chitinophaga sp. LS1. The sequence continues at coordinate 8,426,332 of NZ_CP128362.1, read as the reverse complement.
CAGCCTTACTGTAGCGAATCTGATCACTGCAGCAGCTACTACTTTTGATGCTACCAAAGGTGCCATGATCACTTATAATTCTACCAACAAACAATACGAACTATCTCTGATCGAAGCATCTACTGACAGAAATGGTATCGTGACCACAGGCGCGCAGTCTTTTGCAGGTGCTAAAACCTTCACTGGTACTGTCACTGTAAATGGTGCAACTACCCTGAACAGCACTTTAGGTGTAACCGGTGCGACTACTCTGGGCAACACTTTGGGTGTAACTGGTGCGACTACCCTGGGTAATACACTGGATGTAACTGGTAAAGCTACGCTGAATAATGGTGTAGACGTAACCAGCGGTAACGTAGCTGTGACTACCGGCAACTTAACATTGACCTCCGGTAATGCATCTGTAGGTGGTACTACTACATTAGGTGGTACTGTAACGATGAACACTGTTGCTGCAAACACTGAGACTAATTCACTGAATGTATTGGTACAAAATGCCACTACTAAAGCAGTTGAAGCAAAATCCTTCTCCTTCGACGCTATCGCAAATGCCATCACACTGATCAAAACCGGTGCTACTTCTACCGCTGGTAGTGATGTAGAACTGAAATCAGATGTTGCTGGTACAGACTTCAATATCGTAGCTGACGGTACTGCCAAGACAGTTACTTTCAACCTGCCTGATGCAAGTGCCGTTGATGCTAGTCACACTGCAGTTCAACGAGGTGTGGTTTCTACAGGCAGACAGTCTTTCGCTGGTAGCAAATCTTACACTGATAGCGTAGCAATCGGTCAGAATACTGTTGCTAACTCTACACTGACAGTAAATGGTTCCGTATCAATGGCTATCAAGCCTGTTACTGCTACTTACACTGTAACAGGTAGTGACAACACCATCCTGGCAGATGCCAGTGCGGGTGCTTTCACTATTACGCTGCCTGCGCCTGCTGCTACTATCGTAGGTCGTATCTACACTATCAAGAAGATTGGTGGTGATATCGACAAAGCAGTTACTATCATGCCAGGAGCTAACAGTATCGAAGGTGGCTCCAGCTATGTTATTTACAACGACTGGACATTCATTACCGTACAAACTGACGGTACTAACTGGTATATCATCAAGAAATAAGGGATAAGATTTTATAACAGGAGCAGTATCTGCTGCTCCTGTTTATTCCTTTTGTGTGCCTGTATTCGTGAAACCAATTAATACCTATGATAACTTTCCCAAACCGGCTTGTGCTTTTGTGCCTGCTTATTCTACCATCAGCATATGTAGGTGCCCAGCAATTGAAGTTGGGGAAAAATCCCACTTCAATTGAGAAGTCTGCGCTGCTGGATCTGAATAGTGACAAACAAGGCTTATTACTCCCAAGAATTTCCGACTATACCATCGCTCCGCTGAATACTGCTCCTGATGGTATGATTATATACTATGTTCCTGATAAATTATTATACATCCGTAAAAACGGAGTATGGAATAAACTCATAGACGAAACATCTGCAATTTCATCTGTAAATGGACAAACTGGTCCAGTTGTTAGCTTAACCACCGCCAATATTTCAGAATCTGTCAATCTTTATTATACTGACGCGAGAGCAAGAGCGGCGTTCAGTGCTGGCACGGGTATCAGTTTATCTGGTGCAGGAGTTATCTCAGCTTTGAATACTTCTAATTTATGGAATGCGTCCCAGTTACAGGGCCGCAACATTGCCACTACTGCACCAGCCGATCAGGATGTGCTGACATGGAGTGCTGCTACCAGCACATGGCTACCTAAAGCAGTTGGCTCTGTTACTTCTGTTGCCTTGTCATTACCTTCTTCAATATTTACAGTTAGTGGTAGCCCTGTTACATCTACCGGTACATTGTCTGGCACATTTAATTCACAGGCAGCTAACACTGTATTTGCTGCTCCAAACGGCACGGCAGGTACACCTTCTTTCCGTGCACTGGTAGCTGCAGATATTCCTTCAGGATCTGGTAACTATATTCAAAATATATCTACCGGCACACAGACTGCCAGTTTCTCTATCAGTGGCAATGGTTTGATTGGTACTAACCTGGGAGTAGGCATCAGCACAACGCCTGCCAATACTTTGGAAGTAGGTGGTACGACCGCTGCTTCTGGTTTGTCAGGATTAAGACTGACTGGTCTGGGAGCTGCCACTTTACAAAGTTCAATGGCCAATACCCTTGCGGTGAATGCCAACGGTGATGTGGTAGTCACTCAAAATGCAGCTGCCAATAACTGGTTAATTACCGGTAACTCCAATGTAAATTCCAGTACTCATTTCCTTGGTACAACCAATGATGTGAAGATGGTGATCAAATCTAACAACACCTCTTTCCTTGAGTTTGGCCGCCGTGCTACTTTAGGACTGGTACAGAATTACCCTAGCTATACAGATAGTGATGAAAGTGTCACCTTGATGAAATCTGCCCTGCAGTTCGATGTACCTTCCTCTGTTCAGTTTTATAAACCTAAATTCTATACTACCACTGACGGCAACTTCCGCCTTAAAGGATCTGCTGCCGGTACTGATTTCTTTGAATTGGGTTCTACCGGCAGTAACAATGGTGGGGGTTTTGAATTCATCATCGGTGATGATGGGGATGAGCCTATTCTGTTCAGAAGTTACTACTATGCAGATTCATCTTATACTGAGATGATGCGCATGCAGTCAAAGAAAGTAGGTATCAACATGGCTGGTGTAACTCCTGCACAAACTTTGGATGTAAGAGGAACGATGCGCCTGACTGGTAGCACCGGTACTCCTGATAATATATTAGGGCGTAACAGCACCAGCGGTGACATTGCTACCCTGGGTTATGACGCAACTACACTCAGTCTCACCAGCGGAGCTATCAAAGCAAATAATACTTCTTCTATCTGGAATGCAAACCAATTGCAAAGTACAGCAGTAGCAGCTACTGCACCTACTTCCGGACAGTACCTTGTATATGATGGTACCAGTTGGACGCCTACGACAGTTTCCGGAAGTTCAGGTGGTAGCGGTACCTGGTCTACGACTGGTAACAGCGGCACTACAGCAGGGACTAACTTCATTGGTACTACTGATAGTAAAGCACTGGTGGTAAAGACGAATAGTACCGAAGTAATGCGTGTGGATGCCAGTAGCCATGTGGGGATCAAAACAACCACACCTACCAGTACACTGCACGTGAATGGTTCCTTTGCTACAGCCGTTGCCAGTTATGATAACCCTTCTACAGCAGTTACGGTGAACCTGGATGAGACTTATTATATGGTAGCAAGGTTAAGCTCCAATTATGGGAATATAGCTTCGGTAACAGCCAACCTGCCATCAGCAGCTACCTGCCCGGGCAGAATATATGTATTTTCCAATACTGTCACCAGTTCCGGTTCCGGTAAGTTATATGTAAAACCAAGCAGCAGTGAATTTATTGGCAGTTTGGGCAATAATACAACGATGACACTGGACGAACGTATTTCAGCCGCGATACAAAGTACAGGTTCTTATTGGGTAGTGTTGTATAAAGGTTCAAACCAAGGCTACTAACAAACAAAAGTTAATAATGAAGTTCTTATTCTCCATAATACTTTTTTGCGTTACGTTCCATCTCAGCTATGGGCAGGAGACTTACATCTCTACCGGTGCGCAGGTATGGAATTTTGGTAACGTCGGGGTATTTGGTAACATAACGAATGAGGGGGCATTAGGATCGAGCCCCAATGCTAACCTTTATTTTTATGGTAAAGTATGGACGAATGGCTTTAACGCTTCTCTCAAAGACGAAAGTACCTCCGGCCTCAAAGGCACCGGGGGCATTTTTAGTTTTGCAGGTAGTAGCGGACAGCAGACTATTTCCGGCGGATTCAATGTGGCTGCAAAGATTGGTGCGAGTTTTCCCAACGTAGATATCAATAACCCGGATGGTGTTATCTTTTATACCCTCAATGACCTGAAGATCAGAAATACCCTTAGCTTATCTAACGGGCTCGTATTCCTGAACGGACAGAACCTCATGGTCGGCGATACCTCTGCGGGATCTATCACTGGTTATTCAGACCGGCGTTTTGTGGTAACAGGTACTTCCTCCAGCGGTGGATTCCTGTATCGTTCCAAACTAGCCAGCAGTGCCGGACAGGTGGTATTCCCGATAGGTAGCTCTGCCAGCAATTATGCACCAGCTGCTGTGCAGTATGAAGGAGATGCAGAAGATTTTCATGCACGTGTATTTGACAGTGTATATCAATATGCCAGTTCCGGAACTTCCATCTATGACACTGTTGTGTACAAAACATGGAACATAGGAGAGGAGTTGGGTGGTACCGGCAAAACAGCTGTAACCCTGCAGCATATGGATAGTAATGAGGGCGATGAATATAATATAAACAGGGATGAGAGTTATATCTCTTTATTCAAGGACAGTGAGTGGGAACATCGTTACAGTGTGAATGACAACATGAGCACTGGTACGTTGACTTCTCAGACCATGGTATCATCAGCTACCATGCATTCCCGCGGTTTCGGGGGCATTGGCCTGAATGCTTATTTTGCTAAAAAGACCAACTTTTCCAATAGCTATTCACCAGCTACAATTATTGACTTCAACGCTTACCGTGTAAGTATCTCATTGGTAGATCTGGTTTGGATCACCAGCAGAGAGACTAACATGAATGTGTTTGAAGTAGAGCGCAGACTGGATAACGAAGAAACCTTTACTAAGGTAGGCACCGTCGCCACGAAAGCGCCTAATGGAAACAGCACAACTAAATTGAGTTACTATTACCAGGATACAAATGACTACGATGGATGGAGCTATTATCGCATTAAGGCAGTATCAAAAACCGGCAAGTACGTCTACTCTGATGTAAGAGAAGTCGGACCGCTGGTGGATGTAACCGTTTACCCGAACCCGAACTGGGGCGATTTCAAGATCAAAGTAAGAGGTATCAAGACTACGTTGATAATGCAATTGTACGATGTATGGGGTCAGGTGATGCGTAGGCAGGAGATTACAGGAACCGGAGATGTGGAAGTACACAACTTGCCAGCTGGTACTTACTTCCTCGTGCTGAAACAAAAAGACACAATGAAAGAAGTGTATACCTGCAAAGTAATAGTGATAGATCATTGATAAGACAACCGAAAATGAATTGAAACTAAACAAGGACACATAATTGAATGGCGAAGAAAGCAAGTGGGCGAATAAGACCCTGCCTGCTTTCTTAGTCATATTTATAAGTTTTTGTTTAAATCCGGGTAATTTTTATGAAGACTAAATTCCTTGTCCGAGCCGTTCAACTATTTCCAGTGTTCCTGTTTTGGTCCACATTGACATTTGCTCAACAGTTAAAACTGGGTGATAATCCCAGTTCCCTGCAAAAGTCAGCGTTACTGGAACTTGAAAGTAAATCTCAGGGGCTACTACTGCCCCGGATTGCTGATACTACATCTGGTGCTATTGCTACTGCTCCTGATGGTATGATCATTTACCTCACGCTCAACAATAGTCTGTGTATTCGTAGTAATGGGCATTGGCATCCATTGCTGCCTGAAGGGTATGCGATTACCAGCCTGAATGGACAGACAATTGCCGTGCAGTCACTGGCTACTACAAATACAGCCGGTACATTTGGCTTTACGTCAGTGGCAGGAGCGCATACTTTAAATATACCGGATGCGACAGCTACCAATAGTGGTTTTTTGAATACCAATGCACAAACACTGGCAGGCGCCAAGACATTTACAAATACATTGACTGCTAATCAGGATGTGTTCCTGACGGGTATCAGTATAGATAATACCAAGGATAGTGTGCTCCTGATCGATGGAGGCAAACTGCTGAAGAAACAACTGACCGGATTACCTCCGGTAGGTACAGCGGGTGGTGACCTCACAGGTACATATCCTAATCCTACTATTGCTGCCGGCGCTGTAACAGGTACCAAGATAGCACAGGCAGGGGCGACTTCCGGCGAGGTACTGAAATGGAATGGTACCACCTGGGCACCGGCTGCTGATGATAACAGTGGTTCTATTTCCTCTATTGGTTTAGTAGTGCCTTCTTTTCTGACAGTATCTCCGGCCACTTTAACTGCTAATGGAACATTTACAATCGGTACAAGCAGTCAGACTGCGAATACGGTGTTTGCTGCTCCTGATGCAAGTGCAGGTACACCTACATTCCGCTCACTGGTTCCTACTGATATGACATTGGGTACACAGCGCCTTGTAGGTCGTTATTCCAATGGTACAGGTACTGGGCAGTCTGTGTCAATGGACAGAACATTGAAAATGACTACCGGTGGTTATATATACGTAGATACTACGCTGGCGGTTTACAATGCGAGCAAAATCCAGAGTATAGCAGTATCACTTACAGCACCGACTACCGGACAGGTATTAAAATATAATGGTACGAGCTGGACACCGGCTGCTGATGATAATGCGGGTCTGACTTCAGTCGGAATAACATTACCACTGTATACATTTTCGAATTCTCCGCTGACAGCGAATGGTACATTGACAGGTTCACTGAGCTCACAGACAGCAAATACATTTTTAGGCGCACCCAACGGAGCTGCAGGTACGCCCTCGTTCCGTACACTGGTAGCAGCAGATATTCCTTCCTTACCATTCTCCCAGATTACAGGTACAGTGCCTGTATCTCAGGGTGGTACAGGATTGACAACGGTAGGTACATCCGGACAGGTATTGACATCTAATGGTACGACGTTGTCATGGGCTACACCCACATCTACAGGTTTAACATCTGTAGGCCTTTCATTACCTTCCATTTTTACAGTGACGAATTCTCCGCTTACTGCAAATGGAACAATTACTGCTACACTGGCGTCTCAAACACAGTACACTGTTTTGGCTGCGCCAACCACAGCAAATGGAACACCTTCTTTCCGTACACTGATACCAGCAGATATTCAGACTGTAACAACACAAAAATTGTTAGGCCGTTATTCAACCGGTACAGGTGCAGCACAGGAAGTAACTTTGGATAATACCATCAAGCTGACGACTGCCGGTACATTGTATGCTGATAGTTCGCTGGCAGTATGGAATGCCAGCAAACTACAAGGTGTAAGAGTGGCTGCAACAGCGCCTACTGACAATTATATTTTGAAATATGATGCTGCGACTACCAGCTGGGGACCTGAAGCAGAAACGGCTGCATCCAACTGGTTATTTACAGGTAACAGTAATACGGATGCCAACAGTTTTCTGGGTACCACAGCTGATCAGCCGATGGTGTTAAAATATAACAGCAAGGAGTTGTTCCGTGGTACAAAGGGTACAGGTACCTACGCAAGCAAAGTAGTATCCCTGTTCAATGGAGCAACCGCCTACAATGCGCACCCGTTGGTAATCAAAGCTAACGGTGCGGATGTATTGGCATTTGAAGATTCTACCGGTGTAATTACCTGGCACTGGAATATGTTAGGAACAGGTCTGAACTTCGTAGAATCCAATGTGGCAGATTACAGGCTCTTTTTGATGAAAGGTGGTAATGTAGGGATTAATACAAGTACTCCTGCATCAAGACTGGAAGTAAATGGTAGTATGGCATTGCCTATCACTAATAATTCTTCAACAGGTACGCAGACTTACACGATGACTGCGGATGACTATACTTATATTAAATCAGGAACCGGTACACATACTATTACTTTACCTGATCCAACCACCTGTGAGGGCAGAATATATGTATTAAAAAGAGCTACCACCACAGGTACTTTTACAGTGAAAACGACCGGAAGTTACCAGATAGATGGAGCTACTACTGTAACAATACCTACTACTGCAAAGATGGCTTATACCTTCCAGTCAGACGGATCGAACTGGTACATAATAGGAGGGTTGTAACAATATATAATTCATCAGATCGTAAAAACATTTCCCCAAAAGGAAATGTTTTTTTTTGCACTGAATTCAAACTTACCTTTACACCGTTTAATTCATACAGTTTTGAAAAAGATTATCATCACCTTAGATGGATATTCTTCCTGCGGGAAGAGTACGCTAGCCAAACAGTTAGCTGCGGAGCTGGATTATGTATACATCGACAGCGGCGCCATGTATCGTGCTATCACGTTGTATTTTATTCAGAACCGTATAGACTGGAACAACCCTGAAGAGGTAGCCCAGGCATTGAAAAACATCCAGCTGGAATTCGTCTACAACCCACTCACCGGGTTCTCTGAAATGAACCTGAACGGTGAGAATGTAGAACAACTGATCCGCGAAATGCTGGTAGCTGAAAAAGTAAGTGAAGTCGCCGCCGTAGGTGCTGTCAGGGAGTTCGCCGTTGCTCAGCAACAGGAAATGGGTAAGCAGAAAGGCATCGTCATGGATGGTCGCGACATCGGTACCACCGTATTTCCCCATGCAGAACTCAAGATCTTTATGACTGCTGAAGCAGCTATCCGGGTAGAACGCCGCTTTAAGGAACTCTATGCTAAAAACAAAGGCATCACCCTCCACGAAGTAAAAGAGAACCTGGAACTGCGCGATTACATCGACACCAACCGCGAAATCAGCCCACTCCGTAAAGCAGAAGATGCTATTATATTGGATAACAGTCAGTTATCGCCAAACGAGCAACTGAAGTTGGTATTACAATGGGTAGACGATGCCGTGATGGTGAAGTCATGAGCAAAAAGCCTCAAATGCTTTAACAGCAACGTTCTAAGCGAAAAATAATGAGTACCATGCGTCCTGACAGCAGGTGATCATCCTGACATCCTGATACCTGCTGCCAGAGAGGCCCCACTGCCAAATAGAATATTCTTCCTGAATTTATTTTAATATTAGAAAAACCTTTGTTAAATTTGTCCTACTCCGGTGAGTAATTCCGGTTAATCCTTCAATAGTTTTTCCACATCCTTTAGAATTTCCTGCATTTTATTGTTGTTATAATGTTGTACCCGGTTATTTAAACATATGCCGTCGAACGATATTTCCATACATGGTCAAGAGAAGTCATAAGAGATCTTTTGGACGATCTTTCTATAACTATATCCAGGGACCTGTTACTATTAGCCGTATAGAACACTCAATACTATATATATTAATACCCCCGGGCATTTTGGTGCGCCGGTATTATTAAAAACTTAATGTGGGACGGGCAGCATTGCCTGTCAGGTCCCATGTTTTCAGTAGGTGTATTCGGTTAATAGGAAGAAGGGGCGAATTCTTTCGCCCTTTCGCTTTTTGTATTTAACTTGTGCCTATTACCCTGGCTGTCGCATGGCGAAACAAATACCTTACGTTTTACTCTTTTTGTTCCTGGGGTTTAAAGTGGACATTTCATTTGCACAGGATTCTTCCCTCATTTACAGAACACTTGATTCTGCCCGGAATCTCCGAGGAGATACCACTAAGGTCAACTGGCTGTTAGATAAAGGGAAAACCTTCAGTCGTTTTTTTGACAAACGCAAAATCGAAAACCCCTTTTTCCAGGAAGCTGTTACCCTTGCTCAACACCTGAAATTTGCAAGGGCACTATTTAATGTCTATAATGAAATTGGTACCGCAAAGAGGAATATCTCTGAATATATCCTGGCTGCGGATTACCACGAGAAGGCTATCAAATATGCAGATGATACCAAAGATGATCATCTGCGCGCCATCGCCCGCAACAATACCGGCGTGGATTACCGGCGCATGGAAAAACCCCTGAAAGCATTTGAATATCACTTTAAGGCTCTCCAACTGGCTGAAAAAGTGAATGATGTACGTAACATTTGTGTTGCAATTAATAGTATTGGTAATATCAACCTCTCCACCGGCAAATACGAAGATGCCATCAGTCATTTTGATAAAGCCCTCGTACTGGAAAAGGAAAACAAAAATGACCTCGGGGTCGCCATTAACCTGGGCAACCTGGGATACGCTTACCAATACCTTGGTAAACTGGACCTCGCCATCGACTATTATAAAAAGTCGCTCGCGGTGAACATGCAGCTGGACAATGCTATGGGCAAAGCCATTTGCTACAATGCCCTGGGTGATGCCTACAAGGAAAAGAAAGAATACGCACAGGCGCTTGATGCCCTGAACAAAGCCCTGGAAGTAGAAGTGGGGGTGGACGATAAAATACATATTGCTGAGAGTTACTTACATATTGGTAAGTGTTTTAGCCTCATGGGCAAACATGACGATGCCCGTAAATACTTCCAGGAATGTATAGAGCTGAGCCAGCACTGGCGCTTCAATTACATGCTGCAGGAAGCTTACAAAGCCCTGGCGGCAGACTATAAAGCCAGTGGCGATTTTCGTCGCTCCCTTGAATGCGCTGATAAATCACTGGTATACAAAGACAGTATCCTGGACGAAAAGGCAGCCCTGCAACTTGCCCAGATGCAGGCTATTTACGAAGTAGACCGCAAGGATAACCAGATCAAAATGCTGGAACATGATAAGCAACTGAATGAACTCCGTACCCGTCGCAATGTCGTGTACATGTTGTCCATCGGCGGTTTCCTGATTATGCTGGCCATTGGCGGGTTCTTTTATATCCGGCACCGTAACCTGGAAACAAAGAAACAGACCTTACAACTGGAACTCCGTTCCCTGCGTGCCCAGATGAACCCTCACTTTATCTTTAACTCCCTCAGTTCCATTCACCGTTTCATCTGGAGCAATAACCAGGAAGAGGCATCCGACTACCTGACCAAGTTCTCCAGGTTGATGCGCATGATCCTTGACAATACGCAGTACACCTTTATTTCACTCAACAAGGAACTGGAGTCACTGCGGTTATACCTGGACCTTGAACAATTACGTTGTAATAATATCTTTGAGTACAGAATCACAGTGTCAGACGACATTAATGAAGAAGAGGTAATGATTCCTCCTATGATCATTCAGCCTTATGTCGAAAATGCGATCTGGCATGGATTGGTGCATAAATCCGGGAAAGGCTTACTTGAAATAGCTGTATCCGTAAATGAACGTACCCTGACCTGCCTGGTCACCGACAATGGGATAGGCCGTAAAAAAGCAATGGAGATCAAGGAAAAGAAAGGACAGACACACCGTAGTATGGGAATGAAAGTAACAGCCGGCAGGATAGACCTGATCCGTAAAATCAATAATACCAAAGAAGCCACTGTAAGGGTTACAGACCTTGCAGACCACGAAGGCAAAGCAACAGGAACAATGGTCACACTTGTGCTGCCTGTAGAATTTATATTTTAAACCCTGGATTTTTAAAGCATGAGCGAAATTAAAGCGATTATCGTAGACGATGAACAGCATTGTATAGATGCCCTGCATACCATGCTGGCCAAAAAATGCCCGGAAGTAACAGTGCTGGGTGGTGTGAATAGCGTAAAAGCGGCGAAGGAACTGATTGACGAAGTACATCCCGATGTTGTGTTCCTGGATGTAGAGATGCCTCACCAGAACGGGTTTGAACTACTAAAACTCTTTGACAGAATCAATTTCGACATCATATTCACCACCGCTTACGAGCAGTATGCCCTGAAGGCGATCAAGTTCAATGCACTCGATTACCTGCTCAAACCATTTAGTGTGAAGGAGCTGCAGGACGCCGTTCAGAAATGTATAAGCAGGAGAGGCGTGCAGCAACCGGAACCCGGCAATTCCCCGCTGGATGTGTTCCTGCAGAACATGAAAACTTTACACCAGACGCATAAAAAAATCGCTCTTCCCACTATTAACGGATTGGTTTTTATGCCGGTGCAAAACATCGTACGGTGTGAGTCTACCGGAAATTATACAAGGATCTTTTTTACAGACAAAAAGAACCTGATGGTGTCCAGACCGCTGAAGGAGTTTGAAGAATTACTGACGGATGTGGACTTTTTCAGGGTACATAATTCTCACCTGATCAATTTGCAACAGATGCAATCTTATATACAGGGTGAAGGCGGTTTTGCGTTGATGAGTGACGGTACACAAGTGGAAGTTTCAAGAAGGCGAAAAGCAGATTTTTTGAAAAAAGCGATGCAATTCTAAACCAGATTTAATGCGTTTTACGCCATTTACCCTGAATAGCATACCGGATAATAAATGTGATTTGTCAGCAGGGGGGGAAGAGATTACTTTTGATTCAGGTTTAAACTAATTACGATATAAAACTTTTTTTCTCTGCATTACTAGCATTTATTAGCCCCAAAGAAAAAAGACACCATCAGGTGTCTTTTTTATTATTTGTAATTTTCAATGACTTGTTCTATTTGCTGCTCCAGTCCGTAAAACGATAACAACCTCCTTATTACCGCTTCGACCAGGGCATCGGGACAACTTGCTCCACTTGTCATCATCACTGTCACCACATCTTTCTCAGGCAAAAATACATCACTGTTTAATTCCTGTTTATGATGGAAGTCATAATGCCTGATTTTATTCCTCGAAATCATCTGATCGTCAGCAGCTATGAAGTAAGTTGGCAGTTTTTCCTCGCACAATTCTACCAGGTGAGAGGTATTTGAACTGTTATAGCCACCTACTACGATTGCCAGGTCTGCCTGTTCTTCCAGTAACCCGGTTACGGCACTCTGGTTATCGTTGGTTGCATAGCAGAGGGTATCTCTTGTATCAGCAAAGCGTTCTCCTACAGTTTCAGGTGTCAGGGCGTACCTGTCCATGATCACGTTCTTAATATAATCGGCGATTCCCTGGGTTTCTGTAGCCAGCATGGTCGTTTGGTTGACCACGCCTACGCGCTGCAGGTCTTTTACCACATCAAATCCTTCAGAGTATTGTCCTTTGAATCGCTCATAGAATTCAGCAGCAGGTCGTTCGCTGGTAATGAAGGTAGCGAGTACCTGGGCTTCCTGCATATCTTTTACCACTACAGTCGGGGTATTGCTCCGGCTGTGGGAGAAGGTGGCACGGGTTTCTTCATGACCTGGTTTACCATGTACGATCACGGTATATGATTGTTGGCCAATCTGCTCGGCTTTGTTCCACACCCTTTCCACAAACGGGCAGGTGGTATTATATTGTAAAGGTGCAATACCCAGGGAACTCAGTTTTGCTTCAATTTCAAGCGTAGTACCAAAGGCAGGAATGATAACAATGTCTTCGGGAGTGAGCGTTTCCCATGGCACCAGCTGACGGCCGGCGGTATCCATCATGAACTGTACGCCTTTGGCCAGCAGATCGTTGTTAACATGTGGGTTATGGATCATTTCACTGAGCAGGAAAATCCGTTTACCTGGATTTTCTTCCACAGTTTTGAATGCTATCTCAATAGCATTTTCCACACCGTAGCAAAAGCCAAAGTGACGGGCCAGTAATATCTTTAATGGACCAAAGTCAAGAACAGTAGGCGTGAAATCTTTTTTCATGCGATCCTGTTTCTTACGGCTGTTTTTAATAGCTGTAATGAGTGGACTCCGGTAGATGATAGGTACGTTGAACGTTTTCATGTTGTCGACAAAGTTACACATTTTGATGTGGAGCGGCCAAAATGTGTTTACATGCGGGTAGTTTCCGTTTTATTCCTGACTCATTTTTTTCAGCCAGGCTTTCTCTTCAGGACTCAGGCTTTCAAGGCCATTGTCATTGATTTTGTCAAGGAGTTGGTCGAGTCTGAGCTGTTTATTTTCCTCCGGGTAATTCTTTACTACCTTGAGTGGAGACTTCTTCGGTTTGAAGGAGCGGCGGTTGCGGCTTTGCATGGCTTCGACCCTGACCCGGCGGTTAAACATCCAGATGAGAGGCTGGCAAAGGTCAGTTCCGTTATCCAGCAGTTTGATATAGAGGAATCCAATGAGCGCACCACCCAGGTGAGCTACGATGCCGCCGGTATTACCCTGGCCGATAGCGAGAATATCCAGTACGAGTACGGCAAGTGCCAGCCATTTAAGGCGAACGGCGCCGAGGAACATGAGGCCTACCTCATAGTTGGGTATCTTGGTAGCACAGGCGATCAGTAAGGCCATGACAGAGGCGGAGGCACCCATCAGGGGATAGTCAGTCGTCTTAATAATATTGAATACCAGCAGGTAAGCAAGACCACCCATCAGGCCCCCCAGCAGATAAAGTGGAAAAACCCGGTGATTGCCCATGAAGGAGCGGAATAAGTTGCCAAAGTAATACAGGTTCAGCATGTTGAAGAATATATGGAATATTTCAACATGTGAAAACATATAGGTCACCAGGCCCCACGGTTTGGTAATGAACACAGGGAGAAAGGAGTGTAGAGATGCTTCGTCACATATCATATTGTAGACGCCGGCTGCAGCGGGTGAAAAGTTAGCAATCAACCGGGGTATATTCAGTACAAGGAAAACAACAATGTTCCAGAAAAGTAAATGGTTAATCGTGTTTCCCTGTCTAAGCCAATATCGTATATCTGATCTGAAAGAAGTTCCGTTCATACATGAAAATTAGTACAAAATCCTCATTCGTTAGTTACAAATTTTGCTCCAAAAAATTGTGCTGGAATTAGCAGTCTGTGGGGTTATAAGCTTGTACTGTCATAGTTTCCGTAGGTAGGTGCACCATAAAATATGCTCCAGGCTGCTAAGAATTGAATTTTAACGCTTTTTTTTTGAAGATTGTAGTATCTTTGCCGTCCACTTAAACCTCGGGGTGTGGAATTCCGGGCAAAAAACTTAGGTGGAATTAAAGTTTTGACAGAAAACAACATTCCTAACGAACAAAACGCTGAACAACAGGCTCCGGCAGCACAGGCTGTAGAAGAAACAGCGACACCAAATGCACCTGTTGTAGAAACCGCTCACGACGATTTTGACTGGAGCGTAGACAAACGTAACGTTTCTTCTTACAGCAAAGAAGAAAAAGCTAAGTACGACCAGACTTACGAAAACACCTTCAAGGTGATCGAAGAAAATGGTCTGCTCACTGGTACCGTGGTTGGTTTAACCAAGACCGATGTTGTGATCAACATTGGCTTCAAATCTGACGGTCTGATTTCTCTGAACGAATTCCGTGATATTCAGGGTCTGAAAGTGGGTGATGATGTTGAAGTATTAGTAGTAGAAAAAGAAGACCGCGATGGTAACCTGCACCTGAGCCGTAAACAAGCTCGTCAACAACGTGCATGGGAAAAGATCGTGGAAGTGTACAAAACCGGCGAAGTTGTTACTGGTACTGTTACCAGCAAGACCAAAGGCGGCTTGATCGTAGACGTATATGGTATGGAAACGTTCCTGCCAGGTTCACAGATCGATGTGAAACCAGTTACCGATTACGATCAGTTTGTTAGCAAAACAATGGAGTTCAAAGTGGTTAAGGTTAACGAAGCCATCAGAAACGCAGTTGTTTCTCACAAAGCACTTATCGAAAGCGATATCGAGCAGCAGAGAGTGGATATCATCAGCAAACTGGAAAAAGGCCAGGTGCTGGAAGGTACCATCAAAAATATCACCGATTTCGGCGCATTCATCGACCTGGGTGGTCTGGATGGTCTGCTGTACATCACCGACATCAGCTGGGGCCGTATCTCTCATCCAAGCGAAGTACTCCAGATGGATCAGAAGATCAATGTGGTTGTACTGGACTTCGACGACGAGAAAAAACGTATCAGCCTCGGTTACAAACAACTCACTCCCCATCCATGGGATACCTTACCAGCTCACATCACTGAAGGTGCGCGCGTGAAAGGTAAAGTAGTGAACATTGAAGATTACGGTGCATTCCTGGAAATTCTGCCTGGTGTAGAAGGTCTGGTACACGTATCTGAAATCTCATGGGCTTCTACTCCAATCAACGCTAAGGAATTCTTCAAATTAGGTGAAGAATACGAAGCAGTGGTAGTTACCCTGAGTAAGGATGAGCGTAAAATGTCTCTGTCTATCAAGCAACTGACTGAAGATCCTTGGGCTACTATCGAAACTAAATTCCCGCTGGACAGCCGTCACAAAGGTATTGTGAAGAACATCACTCCTTATGGCGTATTCGTTGAGCTGGAAACTGGTATCGGTGGTATGATCCACATCTCCGACCTGTCCTGGATCAAACGTTTCAACCACCCAAGTGAGTACACTAAGGTAGGTAGCGAAATCGAGGTAGTTATACTGGGTATCGATAAAGAAAACCGTAAACTGAGCCTTGGCCACAAACAGATCGAAGAAGATCCTTGGAATACTTTCGAAACTATCTTCCCAATTGGTTCCGTACACGAAGGTACTGTAGTGAAGAAAGATGACAAAGGTGCTACCGTTCAGCTGCAATACGGTCTGGAAGCTTACGCTCCTGCCCGTCACCTGCGCACTGAAGATGAGAAACCAATCAGCGTTGAAGATGTGAAAGAATTCATGATTATTGAATTCGATCGTAGCGAAAAACGTATCCTGGTATCTCACACCAGAGTTTGGGAACAAGCTAAGAACGAAGAGAAAGAAGCTGTCGCTAAAGAGAAGAGAGCTGATGCTGACAAAACCCGCAAGGCTGTGAAAAATATCCAGAGCAAGGTAGAAAAAGCTACACTTGGTGATCTGGGTGCACTGGCTGAACTGCGTGAGAAGCTGAAGAAAGACGAAGGCGACAAGAAAGATGGTGAATAATCATTTTTTAGGTTGTTGAAATAATAGGAGGCTGTTTCGAAGGAAACAGCCTCTTTTTTTTTATTTTTCACCTATGAATAAAGTTTATATCACTGCCACGGGACAATACCTTCCCAACACCCCGGTAGCCAACGATGAAATGGAATTGTACCTCGGTAGCATCAACAACACCCCATCCCGGATGAAAGACATTTTTCTCCGCAAAAATGGAATCAAATCCCGCTACTACGCGCTCAACACCCTACAACAAACCACCCACCAGGCCTGGGAAATGGCCGCCAAAGCCATTGACAATTGCCTCGACGGCGCCCCTGCTGACAAACAGGATATTGATTTCCTTAGTACCGCCACTACCCAAAGCGATATGCCCATCCCCGGCTTCGCCAGTATGGTACAGGGCGAAAGTGGTATCGGGGCCTGCACTATCGCCTCTCACCAAAGCGTATGTGCATCCAGCATTATGGCGATCCAGAATGCATTTATGCATGTGAAAGCCGGTCACGCCGGCAATGCCCTTTGTTGTGCCGCGGAACTCCCCAGCCGTATGTTCAAAGCCTCCCGCTTTCAACACCAGGATATTATTAAGGACAATGAACTGCCCACGGAAATTGATTTCCTTCGCTGGATGCTCAGTGATGGGGCAGGAGCAATGCTCTTACAACATACACCATCTCCCACTCAGTTGTCTCTGGAAATAGAATGGGTAGACCTGCGCTCTTACGCCAATCAGTTTGACGTATGCATGTATACAGGTACCAACAAAGCCCCGAATGGCAGCATCACTAAAACATGGCTGGATTATGAAAGCATGAGTGCTGCCGATAAAGATGGTGCGATCAACCTGAAACAGGACATGGGGCTGGTGGATAACATTGTCAAACTGGGTATTCAGCGCTTCTTTGAATTGATAGACGATGGCAAAGTAGCACCGGACGCCATCGACTGGTTAGTATGCCATTACTCTTCCCATCATTTCAAAAAGCAAATCACAGATCTGTTGGAGAAAGGGGGCGTAGTCATTCCTGCACATAAATGGTTCACCAACCTTTATACTACCGGTAATATCGGTGCAGCCTCCATCTTCGCGATGCTGGATGACCTGCTGCGTAGTGGCAAACTGGAAGAAGGACAACAACTCCTTTGCATGGTACCTGAAAGTGGTCGCTTCATTACCGGTTATATGTTATTGAAAGTAGTGGCTCCCGGTGGTAAAAGATTCATCACCGAAGATATTGCTACCATCAAAGCCCCTGAGATCAGGATACAGGAAAAACCTGTGCAGGAGTGGCTGGTAAGACAACTCACCGGGGTGTGGTTCGACTTTGAACGTTCCCTGCAACAGGTTCCGATCGTGAAAAAGATCTTCAATGGTCAGCTTACGATGGCAGAGTACAAACGCCTGTTGCTGAATTTAAGACAGCAGGTAATAGATGGTTCTCAGTGGATTGCGCGTGCAGCTTCGAATGTAAGTATGCAATACTTCCATGTACGTTCTTCCTTTATTCGTCACAGTGCAGATGAACACAGAGATTACCAGATCCTGGAAAAGAACTATATTAATTGTGGGGGAGAAGAGAAAGACCTGTACACAGGTGAGAAGAACATCGGTAGCGAAGCGCTGAGTGCTTACATGTTCCAGCGTGCGAGTCAGCCGGATCCGTTTGATCTGTTAGGTGGTATGTTCATCATCGAAGGGTTGGGCAATCGCGTATCCGGAAAATGGGGTAGAGCGATTCAGCAACAGCTGCACCTCAATGCCGACCAGGTATCGTTTTTTATCTATCATGAAACCAGTGATAGCAACGACAACCATTTTGAGCGTTTCGAGAATGCCATTCAATCCGACCTACTTACCCAGGAAATGGCGGCCAGAATTGTAAAAACGGCGAAGGTCGTGGCCAGATTATACAGAATGCAATTAGAAGAACTGGACAATATTTAATATGATACACACCAGAGAACATTACGAGAAGATGCAGAATGACACCCGCAATCCCAGTCATTGGCATGCATTGTTCCTCGACAAGAGCATCCCCTTTGACCCCGATGCGAAAGCGGCATTTTTGTACGACTCTTCTACGAAGAGCAGGCAATTTCTTTACCCCGTGATAAAAGCCTTTGCCAGGTTGAGTATCGTACTGATGCAGGTGTTCAAGATCTTTATACCCAACCTGATCAATGCTCCGAAGATGCTGCACAAGAGCCTCTTCTGGGGAATGAAATATTGGATTACACCAGAGGCGAACTTCCTGATACTCCGGCATTTTTACCTGGGATCAGAAGTATTACGCTTTATCAAAGACAATGTGAGGGGAGCAGAGAATATTCCGATGAATCCGCTGAAGCCGCTGGCAGTAAGTGATGTGAGGGATAACCTGTTCCTGGAGCATGACCTGAACCTGTACAACTTTATCATTAACCTGAACAAGGCGATCGATGAAAAAGGAGTGAGGGTTGTGAAGCAGGAGCAACCCGACTTCAGTGCAATTTCAGCCAATCCGATTCCGTTTGCCACCTTCAGGGACAAGTGGACGAATTTTATAGACCTGGGTACGGCGATAGAAATATTTACGCCGGTCTATCAGTTTTTCCTGACAGATGCAGATTTCTGGCGGGCTACAAATTCATTACAGCTGGATGAGGTGATCGGGATTTATGCAGCTACCATTATGGATTGTCCGGAGAAGCTGACAGCATTGAATAATAAGCACCCCATGATACCCTTGCCTATGGCGGGGGCTGCCTTCAGGTTATTGCTACATGGGTTTTCGACAGAAGTACTACATGCTTTATTGGTCCAGGCAAAGCTGGAACAGGCAAAAGAAAAGTAAAACAGGAAAACCCGGTTTTGCCATCAGGGCAAACCGGGTTTTGTCTTGCTGTCGCAGTTTTTATTATAACTTTCCTAAGATATCATCGTTGAAATCCTTCAGGCTGTTCAGCGTTACATCTGCCAGTGCATAACGCTTGTTATGCCTGTTATGCCCTTCAGGTACTGCTACCACCTTCATTCTGGCTGCTTTTGCCGCAGTCATACCCGTTACAGAGTCTTCAAATGCAATACAGTCCAATGCATTACTATCCAGTGCTTTGGCGCAGGCCAGGTATACAGCCGGGTGCGGTTTGCCATGTGATTCAAACTCTGCAGAAGAGATTGCCAGGAAACGATTTTTGATCCCAAAATGGGTAGTAGCTGCGTCAATCAACCGTAAGGGGGAAGATGATGCCAGCCCCATCTTGAATTTCCGCTTTTCAAAGAAATCCAGAATATATTCCAGCCCTTTCATGGGCTTACCTCTTTTAATAATCTTTTCAGTCACCGAATCAATAATCTCGTTCGTTACCTGTTCGGTCGATTTTCCCTTCCATTTGAAGTAGTTATGCCAGTAATCAACCACCTCTGCCGTACGCAGCCCTGTAGTGTGGCTGGCTAATTCCATAGACAATTCCACTCCGACACTTGCAAATACCTCTCGCATTGCCTGTCCCCATAGTGGCTCTGAGTCAATTAATAACCCATCCATGTCAAATATTACCGTATCGATCATATCCTTATTTTTGTCAGATTGCCGCCGCAAAGATAATACAGGGAGTGAGTTCTTTTCTAATTTCTCTGTGCAAAACACCCCTCATTATAACTTTTCATTATGACCCATAACTTTATTTTATGCCAAAATCTTTTGGTTTTCTGCTGTGAATGGATAACTTTGTAATAGTCTACTAAAGTTGTAGGAAATATAGAGAAAGAAGCTAAATATTGCGCCAATTAATGGAGCTCGCCTTTTTAACGCTGATCTGATAAGGAAATATTCACTTAATAATTTACCACCAAGAAAATTCATTATATGCAAGGATTTAGAACAGAACTTGAAAATCCCGTCGTAGAGAAGGATATAATAGAACTGGAGAAAAAGATCCGTCTGTTCCGCGAAGGACAGATTCCGGAAGAGAAATTCCGTAGTCTCCGTCTGGCAAGGGGCATTTACGGACAACGTCAGGCTGGTGTACAGATGATTCGTATCAAATTGCCTTATGGTAAAATGACGCTGGAACAATGGAAGAGAATTTCCGATGTTTCAGACGAGTATTCTACTGGTAACCTGCACCTGACTACCCGCCAGGATGTTCAGATCCACTTTGTAAGTCTTGAAAAAACCCCTGAACTGTGGGCCAAACTGGATGCTGATGACATCACCATTCGTGAAGCCTGTGGTAATACGGTAAGAAATATCACCGCTTCTGATATAGCGGGTATTGATCCGGATGAACCATTTGATGTAACGCCTTATGCAGATGCAGCTTTCCGCTACTTCCTGCGTAATCCTATCTGTCAGGATATGGGTCGTAAGATCAAAATGTCTTTTTCCAGCAGCGACAAAGACACTGCCTGGTCTTTCATGCACGATATGGGGGCAATTCCTAAAGTGCGTATTGTAGATGGCAAAGAAGTGCGTGGTTTTAAGGTGTTGGTAGGTGGCGGCCTTGGTGCACAGCCCATCCTTGCACAGGTAGCATATGAATTCCTGGAAGCTGAAAAGCTTATACCATATATAGAAGCGGTACTGCGCGTATTTGACCGGCATGGTGAAAGATCCAGCCGTCATAAGGCACGTATGAAGTTCCTCATTGCCAAGCTTGGTTTTGAAGAATTCACCCGCCTGGTCACAGAAGAATTTACAGCGATCGGGAACAAGGTCTATGAAGTGGATGCAGCAGTATGGCCTGAAACAGCACCGGCTCCTGCCGATGCAGTCGTACCTGCTTTCACCATCAAAGATCCTCAGAAATACGAAGCCTGGAAAGCAACTAACACCTTCGAACAGAAGCAGGCTGGTTACTATGGTGCTTATGTACGTGTACCATTGGGTAATATCAGTTCAGTGGTTTCCCGCCAGCTGGTGGAAGCACTGCGCCCGGTAATAGCCAACGATGTACGTGTGACGGCGAACCAGGGTTTACTGCTCAAATATATTCAGCCAGCTCACCTGCCATATGTATTCAGTGCACTGGAAGCAGCAGGATTTGGAGAACCAGGTTTCAACAGCATCGCAGATATCACTGCCTGCCCTGGTACAGATACCTGTAACCTGGCGATCTCCAGCAGTACCGGTATCTCTACCGCACTGGAACTGGTGATCCAGGAAGAATTTCCTGCGCTGGTATATAATAAAGATATCAAGATCAAGATCAGCGGTTGTATGAACAGCTGTGGTCAGCACGGTATTGCGAGTATTGGTTTCCATGGTAGTTCTATGAAGAACGGTGGTAAAGTACTCCCTGCCCTCCAGGTATTGTTGGGTGGTGGTATTGTAGGTAATGGTGTAGGTCGGGTGGCAGACAAGGTGATCAAGGTGCCAAGTAAGCGTGGTCCTGAAGTACTGCGTACCCTGCTCCAGAACTATGCAGAGAATGCACAGGAGAACGAAAAGTTCAATGATTATTACGATCGTCAGGGAGAACGTTACTTCTACGACCTGCTGAAACCATTGACAGACCTGGCTTCTCTGGTTGATGAAGACTTCATTGACTGGGGACAGGGCGACAAGTTCGCAACTGCCATCGGTGTAGGTGAGTGTGCGAGCGTAGTGATTGACCTGGTACAAACCCTGCTGTTCGAAGGTGAAGAGAAACTGGAATGGGGTAAAGTAGCACTGGATGCAAACCAGTATGCTGACAGCATTTACCATTCTTATTCCACTTTTGTGCAGACAGCCAAAGCGTTGCTGCTGGGAGAGGGTGTGGCTTGTAACACACAGACAGGGGTGATCAACGACTTCGACAAACATTTCGTACAAACAGGTAAATGGGCGCTGGAAGGCACTTTCAATGAGCTGGTATTACAGATCAACAAGAACGAGCCATCTGAAGCATTTGCAAAAGCATATTATAAACAGGCAACTGAATTCTATCAGCAGGCACAGGCTTTAAGGCAACAAGAAGCTGGAGCTATCGCTGCTGAGTAAAGGATATCGACAGGTCCCTGTGCAAAAGGGACCTGTTGATATTACGGTTGTGCGACAACGATCACATTTTAAATTAGTACACTATGCAGCAGATTACTCCAAAATTAACCCTGGTGGGCGCAGGCCCCGGAGATCCTGAGCTGATTACTGTAAAAGGTCTGAAGGCCATACAGCAGGCAAGGGTCATCCTCTACGATGCATTGTCAAACAATGAACTGCTGGAACATGCACCCTGCAACTGCCTGAAACGTTTCGTAGGCAAGAGAGCGGGTATGCACGTGTACTCACAGGATGAGATCAATCGCATGATCGTGAAGTATGCCCTTACTTATGGCAGTGTGGTAAGACTGAAGGGCGGCGATTCATTTGTATTCGGCCGTGGGCAGGAGGAATTGACTTTTGCCCGTCAGTTTAATATCGATACAGAAGTAGTACCTGGAGTGACCAGTGCCATCTCCGTACCTGGTTTCAACAATATTCCGGTTACAGCACGCAATGTAAGCGAAGGCTTTTGGGTAGTAGCGGGTACCACACAGGATGGTGATCTGTCACGCGACCTGGTACATGCCATTCATGCAGATACAACAGTGGTAATTCTGATGGGAATGAGTAAATTAGAAGAAATATCTGCAGCCTATGTTGCTCAGGGGAAAGGAAATGTACCCGCGGCTATCATTCAAAATGGTACATTGCCCTCACAGAAGGTAGGAATTGGCACTGTTTCCGATCTTGTAAACATTGCTCGTCGGGAGGAGCTGAAAAACCCGGCCATCATAATAGTGGGGGAGGTAGTACGCTTCCATGAAACGTTCATAGCAGTGCAGGACAGAATAGCAGAAGAATTGAAAATAGCTGTGTAAATTTATATTAAAGCGGTTCGTATGGAAGAGAATCATTTGTTTCCCGTATTCTTCAAAGTGCATCGTCTCCAGATTTTAGTGGTAGGCGGTGGCGGTATCGGACTTGAAAAGGTAAGTGCCCTCCTGGATAATTGTCCGGAGGCTAATCTGACAGTAGTAGCCACCTGGTTTTTACCGGAGCTGGAAGCGTTAGTCAAAAAAGCGCCCAATGTAACGTTGGTGCAAAAGGAATTTTCCTGTGGCGATATGTTTGGAAAAGACCTGGCCATAGCCGCTACGAGCGACCATGAGTTGAATTATTTTGTCTGGGAAAAGGCAAAGTGCAGCAAAATATTAATTAATGTGGCTGATACCCCGGCACTGTGTGATTTTTACCTGGGTTCAGTAGTTCAGAAAGGCAACCTCAAGATAGCCATCTCCACCAACGGCAAATCTCCCACCATTGCCAAAAGACTCAAAGAGGTATTGCAGGAAGCATTACCGGGGTCGTTGAATGAAATTTTAGATAAACTCCAGTTGATCCGTGAAAGGATCAAGGGTGATTTCTCGGAAAAAGTAAAACAACTTAACGAGATAACAGATGTTTTGGTTAAAAAAGACTAATTAATATTTTTTATATATGATCTTATTTAAGAGGGCAATTCGTCCTTTTAGATGGTGATTTTTATCTAACTAATTAGATATCATTATACTTGTTTACTTTCTATATTATATTGTGAATATAAATATATGTGTGTTTGGAATGAATAGTAGCTGAAAATTAGATAATGATTATTATTTTTATGTCGGAAATCGAAATTGATAAGGAGATATAGTCAGTTAGACAGATGGTTTGTGAAAATGCAGTTATTTATAATGTGATCATTCCCTAAGTATGAGAATCACGTCAAAGAACAGATTTAGTAGAGTTATCATCAGGAAGGCGCCTTTTGCTAACCTGGGTACCATATTAAAGATAGACACTTCCACTTCAAGAATAGACCAGTCAAAAAATCAAACACCAACCAAAGGAACCGTATCTGTCTATGACAGAAAAATAGTAGCCGGTTCTGCGTTGTAAGATATTGCCAATATGCCGAAAGGGCATGTTTGCCACCTAAAAATCAGTAGCGGTAAAAGGCGGGGGGGCTGCCGAGGCTAGGGTCAGCAAAGGTCAGCAAAGCTATTGACCTCGAAGTCCGGTATCAAGGTTTTCCCGCCTTCAGCCGCGCCAATTTTTTGAAGATATTTTCCCGCTTCCCTGAAGTATATACCTTATCAGAGAGGCCCAAAAGGGGCCTCACTAAGGTATCAATCCGGATGTAGCTAAGAGATGTACATTTTATCAACCAAAATTAAGATCGCCCGGCCGGCATACCTGCATTTAACCATTAGACACAACACCTAAGGCCGGAACACCAACTAGTCTGTCGAAGATTCAAACATTAAAAGGAAAAAGGAAAAACGAAGAATATCTTAGTGAAGCAAGATCCCTGTTGACTATTCTAATTGCATGCCTGAATACCAGGGAGGAGAGATGGAAAATGGAAAGAAGGTTACACAAGCATTCTTCTCTAAACCCATTTTACACTTTTGAGATGCCTTTTCCGTTTCTCTTTTTCTTCGTTTTTCCTATTTTTTTAGCCCCATTCCCCTGCTTATATTTGATCTTATGACGCAAGATCAACTGATAGCCAATACCGTTACTTATGTAAAACAGGAATTAACCCATGCCGAAGGAGGCCATGACTGGTGGCATATTCACCGGGTTTGGCATACTGCCGGCGAAATTGCTGCCAAAGAACCTGTCAATTCATTAATCGTATCACTGGGAGCCTTGCTCCACGATATTGCCGACGCCAAGTTCCATGGCGGCGATGAGACGATTGGACCGGCCAAAGCCCGTCAGTTCCTGGAATCTCAGGGAGTGGGGGAGGACGTGATCACACATGTGATCGCCATTATCGATAATATTTCTTTCAAAGGAGGGCATAACGAAGGAAAATTCACCTCGCCGGAGCTGGCAGTGGTACAGGATGCAGACAGACTGGACGCTATCGGGGCCATTGGCATAGCCCGCGCCTTTAACTATGGTGGATTTAAAAACAGGCCGTTATACGATCCGGCTATACCACCGGACCTGCAAATGAGCAGGGAACAGTACAAGAACAGCACTGCCCCTACTATCAATCATTTTTATGAAAAACTGCTCTTATTAAAGGATAAGATGAACACCACTACCGGAAGGGAACTGGCAGCCGAACGGCATGCTTTTATGGAGACTTTCCTCGAACAATTCTATAAAGAATGGCATTAAACGAATAACGCTTTCAGCTCTTCAGCATCCTGTGGCTTCATTTTTCCACCCAGGATCAGACGGAGCTGTCTGCGGCGCAATGCACCCTCGTACAAAGTTTTTTCCTCTTCAGTTTCAGCAATAATAGGAGGCACCGGGCGGGGATTACCGTTTGGATCCAGGGCAACGAATGTCATAAAAGCTTCGTTGGATTTGTAACGGTACTGCTGTACAGGGTCTTCACCCCATACTTTCAGGTGCACTTCCATACTGGAGTTGAATGCGCGGCTTACCTTTGCTTCGATGTGAACAGCATTGCCAAGACGGATGGGATTTTCAAATGAAATGTTGTCTACCGAGGCTGTAACAGTGGGGGCAGCGCAATGCTTCATGCTGGCAAGGGCAGCAGCGATATCCATCCAGTACATCAGGCGACCTCCCATAAGGTTGGTATATACGTTGGTATCATTGGGCAATACCAGTTCAGTCATCTGGATCAGGGATTCCTGTGCGCGCTTTGGCGTTAGAGTCATGTTTGATAATTATTTCGGATCGCAAATTTACAAATAAATCAGTGGCCTGCCGCAGTGATTAAATTTATAAGCCTTTTATATGGCTTAATTGATTTATAAACATAGTATTACATGTATACGCTCAGTAAAATGTGAAAATCCGTTTTGGGTGCGCATTAAATTTGTGTAACTTTGCATGACCTTCGGAAGTTACATTTACTTGACTGGTTACACCATACGTCGTCCGGCACTTCCCTTTTAGGTCAAGTATTTCTACAGAATTTTTAGATTTTATGGCAAAATATATCTTCGTTACGGGAGGTGTTACATCCTCATTGGGTAAAGGAATTATAGCAGCTTCACTTGCAAAATTATTGCAGGCACGCGGCTTTAGAGTGACTATTCAAAAGTTCGATCCATATATCAATGTGGATCCGGGAACATTAAACCCATATGAGCATGGGGAATGTTTTGTAACTGAAGATGGCGCAGAAACAGATCTGGATCTGGGACACTACGAGCGTTTTCTGAACACTCCAACATCTCAGGCCAACAATGTGACCACAGGCCGCATTTATCAAACCGTTATTAATAAAGAACGTGAAGGCGCCTACCTGGGTAAAACCGTTCAGGTAGTTCCGCACATCACCGACGAAATCAAACGTCGTATTCTCCTGCTAGGCAAAGACGGTAAATATGATATCGTGATCACTGAGTTGGGTGGTACCGTTGGC
This sequence comes from Chitinophaga sp. LS1, assembly GCF_034274695.1. Taxonomy (NCBI): domain Bacteria; kingdom Pseudomonadati; phylum Bacteroidota; class Chitinophagia; order Chitinophagales; family Chitinophagaceae; genus Chitinophaga; species Chitinophaga sp. LS1. The sequence continues at coordinate 8,399,474 of NZ_CP128362.1, read as the reverse complement.
GACATCGAATCTCTTCCTTATATAGAGGCGGTTCGTCAGTTACAGTGGGAACTGGACGAACAGGATTGTCTGGTGGTTCACCTGACCCTCATTCCTTACCTGCGTGCTGCTAAAGAGTTGAAAACCAAGCCAACTCAGCACTCTGTGAAGATGATGAGCGAGAACGGTGTACATCCTGACGTGATCGTGTGCCGTACCGAAGAGCCGATGTACAACGATCTGAAAAAGAAGATCGCCCTGTTCTGTAACGTAACCGTAGACGCCGTGATCGAAGCAACCGACATGAGCACCATCTACGAAGTGCCGCTGGAAATGCTGAAGGAGAAACTGGACATCATCTGTATGAAGAAACTGGGTATTCCTATCGAGAAAGAACCAGACATGACCAAATGGCGTGGTTTCCTCGACAAACTGAAATATCCTAAATCAAAAGTAACCATCGGTCTGATTGGTAAATATGTAGAATTGCAGGATGCTTACAAATCCATCCTGGAATCCTTCATCCACGCAGGCGCGATGAACGAGTGTAAAGTAGTCGTTCAAAATATTCATTCTGAATTCCTTACATCTGAGAACGTAGCTGAAAAACTGCGTAACCTGGATGGTCTGCTGGTAGCACCAGGTTTTGGCCACCGTGGTATCGAAGGTAAGATCACCGCTATTCAGTATGCCCGTGAAAACAACCTGCCATTCTTTGGTATTTGCCTGGGTATGCAGATGAGCGTTGTGGAATATGCCCGTAACGTAATCGGCTGGAAAGATGCACACTCTACCGAAATGGACCCTGAAACTGGTCACCCGGTGATCGGTCTCATGGAAGAGCAGAAGAAAATCACGGCGAAAGGTGGTACAATGCGTCTGGGGGCTTATACCTGTGACCTGCTTCCAGGTTCCAGGGCTGCCAGCATCTATGACAGCATCAAGATCAGCGAACGTCACCGTCACCGTTACGAGTTCAATAGTCAGTACATGGGCGATTTCGAAAAAGCGGGTATGATTGCTTCCGGCCGTAATCCTGAAAGCGGACTGGTGGAAATGGTAGAATTGCCAAACCATCCGTTCTTTGTGGGCTGTCAGTTCCACCCTGAGCTGAAAAGCACAGTGGAAAGACCGGCACCGCTGTTTGTTCACTTCATCGGCGCTGCCAAGCAGTATGCAGAAGATAAGACAAACAAAACAAAGGTGGCTGAAGAAGTAGCACAATAATAATATTAAGGGCAAAGGCCCACCAAAAGGACTATTTTTTAGGTCATTGCACCACAATGACCTAAAAAATAGTCCTTTTGGCATTTATACCCCCTTATTTTGCTTACCTTCGCTGCCTAAATTTTAATTGTAATTTCAATGGACAGAAATTCGGTCATTGGTTTTAGCTTACTGGGTTTGTTGCTGGTAGGGTACATCTTTTTCAATACCAGACAACAGCATGCAGCAGAGTTAGAGAAAGCTCGTCAGGATTCTATCGCTGAAGCGAACAAACCTAAGGTAAACACAGATACCACTGCCTCCTATGCCACCAACGCAGGTGCGCCTGATTCCACCAGGCTGGCAGGCCAATACGGCGCCTTTGCAGGTGCTGCTACCGGTACTGCACAGAAAGCCGTTCTGGAAAACAAAGTGCTGAAAATCACATTCTCCAGTCAGGGTGGACAACCTGAAACTGTAGAACTGAAAGCTTTCAAAACATTTGAGGGCACTCCTTTATTACTGGCAAACAGTTCTTTTAACCGCATCTCAATGCAGGTGCCGGCTAATAACAATACATTATTGAATACTGCGGACCTTTTCTTCACCGGTGGCAATGTACAGCAGCTGGCAGATGGTAGCCAGTCAGTGGTATACCGCCTGGCGACCAGCAACCCTGGTCAGTACCTGGAGTTTGTGTACACCCTGAAGCATGATAGCTACGCAGTAGATTTCGATATTCACGCAGTAGGCCTGGAAAGTGTGATTCCAGCTGGTCAGAAAACATTGGCCCTCCAGTGGGATAATGAAAATGACAAGCAGGAGCAGGATATGACGAACGAGCGTATGAACAACCAGGTACACTACAAAACGGCTGATGGTAAGCATGATTACTTCACCCTGCAGCGTACTGCTCATAAAGACCTGGAAAGCAAAATCCAGTGGTTGAGCGTAAAGCAACAGTTCTTCAACACGACTTTCATTGCTAAGAAGGATAAGAGCTTCGAGAATGTGGATGTAAATACCAAAGTACCTGAAAGCGGCAATATCGTAGGCCAGACTTTCGCTACTTTGCAGATCCCTTACGACAGAGCACATGACTTTAGCTTCCCGATTGAAATCTATTACGGTCCTAACCATTATAAGACCTTAAAATCGTATGATATCGGTCTGGAAAATATCATCCCATTGGGTACAGGTATCTTCGCTTTCGTAAAATATGTGAACAAGTGGGTGATCATCCCTGTGTTCAACTTCCTGAGCGGATTTATTCATAACTATGGTGTGATCATCATTCTGCTCACCCTCTTCATTCGTTTGCTGATAGCACCGTTTACTTACCAGAGCTATGTATCTTCGGCGAAGATGAAGGTGCTGAAGCCTGAGATCGACGAACTGCGTAAAAAGCATGGCGACGACCAGCAGGCATTCGGTATGGATCAGATGAAACTGTTCAAGAGTGCAGGTGTGAATCCTTTAGGAGGTTGTTTACCAGCAGTGATGCAGTTGCCGATCCTGGTTGCGATGTATAGCTTCTTCCCGTCTTCCATCGAATTGAGACAGGAGAGTTTCCTGTGGGCGAAAGACTTGTCAACCTACGATTCTATTCTGAATCTGCCGTTCAATGTTCCGTTCTATGGTAACCATATCAGCTTGTTCACCCTGCTGATGACGGCTACGAGTTTGATGCTGGCGTTCAATAACCGTGGTATGGCTGATCAAAGCAATCCGGTGATGAAGTATATGCCATACATCTTCCCGATCATGCTGTTGGGTATCTTTAACAAACTGGCATCCGCACTGACATTCTATTATTTCCTGTCAAACGTGATCAGTATCCTCCTGCAGTGGGTGATACAGAAGTTTATCATCAATCATGATAAGATTCACGCACAGATCCAGGAGAATAAGAAGAAGCCGGCTTCGAAGAGTAAGTGGCAGGAGCGGCTGGAGGATATGCAGAAGCAGCAGCAAGGCAGAAAAGGAAAATAAGAAAATTGATATAAAAAAGGGGCCTTCCATTTGGAAGGTCCTTTTTTTATGCTTTCTACCCATCCAGGTTACATGTTTTTTTCATATAATCTGTCCCCAGAATCAAAGAATCGATGTAATAATTTTTTAATCATCAAACCTGAACCTTATGTTTGTAAAGTGATAAATAACCCTATATGAAGCAGATACAACTGAGTGTACTATTCTTTTGTCTGTGCAGCACTGTCCGTTTGCCTGCACAGTCACTCAGACTATCCGTTTCAGGCAAAATAACCGATACCCTCAGCAACCAAAATCTGCCATTTGCCATGGTATTATTACTCTCAGATACCATCAGGCAAGTTACCCAGACTGACAAAGAGGGTAATTTCAATTTCGAAAACCTGAAACCGGGTAGCTATAGCCTCCAGGTGAAATACCTTGGCTATCGCGACAAAACGACCGGCCCGTTTCAACTGAGTACCCAATCCCTGGTGCTGCCTGCTATTGGCATGCTATCGGTCTCTTACGATCTGAACACCCACCAGGTGACGGCCCTGAAGCCACTCATTGAGCAAACTGCCGACAAAATGATCATTCATGTAGCCGAGAGTCCACTCGCTACCGGCAATACATTGGAGGAACTCCTCCGCCGATCGCCAGGTGTGAGACTGGACGATGATGGTTCCATTACCCTCAACGGAAAGAAGGTCATGGTTTACGTCAACGATCGTCCGTCTTATTTTACCGCCGCTATGCTCAAAAATCTATTGCTTTCCACTGCTTCCAACGCGGTTGACAAAATAGAACTGATCGCTAACCCGTCTGTAAAATACGATGCCGCCGCTTCGGCTATTATCAACATTAAGTTGAAAAAGTCAGGTAAATCCGGTACCAACGGTAGCCTGAATGTAGGAGGAGGCGGAGGTCGTTACGGTCGTTACACCGCCGGTGGAGACCTGAACTACCGCAATGATAATGTGAACATTTACGGAAACTACAATTACCAGCGAAACGAACAGTTCTACGACGTTCATACAGCCCGTATCCTGGATGCAGAATATATAGATGAGGGAAATTACGAAGTACGCAAAAAGGATGTCCATAATGTCAATGCGGGCATCAGCTATACAATCAATAAAAAAAACAACATAGGCCTGGATCTGAAAGGGAACTTCCTGGGTCGTGACAGAGATGGCATAGACCAGACCATGTTCCACGCCAGTCAGTCAGCCCCTTTTGATTCCCTGCTGAATATGCATACCCTCGGGCATGCCAATATCAATAACTATTCAGCCAACCTGTTTTACCAGCATAACTTTGACAGTACCGGCACCCAGCTCTCCATCAATGGTGACTATGCTTATTACGATCAGCGCTGGAAAGACAATTTCAACACCGCTTACCTGGATACCCAGATGAAGGTGTACCAGATGCCTTATGTGATTCGCAACAGCTCTCCCGTATCTGTGGCCATCCGTTCCGTATCGGCTGATTTTACCCGACCTACTAAGATAGGCGTCTTTGATGCCGGTTTGAAGACCGTCTTTGTAAAAACAGACAGCGACATCCGTTGGGAAGTGCTGGATAATGATACCTGGGTGAACGATGCCACAAAGACTAACCATTTCATCTATGATGAAAATGTCAATGCAGGGTACATCAATTATCATAACCAGTTTAAGAAATGGGTGTTGCAGGCAGGTGTGCGGGTAGAGAACACCCATGTAAAGGGAAACAGTATTACGAATTCAAGTTTGTTCACAAAGGACTATACCGGGGTTTACCCCGGTTTTACCCTGCAATACAAAGCTTCTGCATCGCAGCGGTTTGGTCTGTCTGTAAGAAGGAGTATTGACCGGCCCCAGTATGAATATGTAAATCCGTTCCTGTTCTTCCGGAGCAAGTATTATTACTTCCAGGGCAACCCGGCCCTGAATCCACAGAATAGCACTTCTGTAGAGTTATCACATTCCTGGAAACAGCGGTTATTTACGACACTCAGCATCTCCCGTACCAACGATGTGATTGCCGGTGTGTACAAAGCGGGGCCCAACAAGGTGCTGATTACCACTTATCAAAACGTGACTCGTTTTGATAACTACAATCTGAGCGTTACATATTCGACTGCTTTGACGAAGTGGTGGAATACGATGAACTCCGTTCAGCTCTACTACATGCACTACGATTACGACGACATCACATTGCCAAAGTCAAAACCCGGAGCATATGTGATTTCAAATAATACCTTTAGTATTCCCCGTCTTTTTACGCTGGAGCTGAATGCGATTTATTCATCCAGATCTAATACGGGCCTGGGTGCGCTGACCAGTTATTTTGTGTTGAATACAGGGGTACAAAGAAATGTATTGAAGAACAAAGGAACGCTCAAGCTGAGTGTGAACGATATTTTCAGGGGACAGCAATTTACATTAGCGTCGGATTACCAGCAGGTAAATATCCGCCAGCATTTTTTATTTGACTCCCGCTTTGCGATGCTGAGTTTTACATACCGGTTCGGTAATAGTAAGATAAAGCCAAGAACGGAAAGACAAACGGGTATTGAAAAAGAAAAGAAACGGATTCAATCAAATTAATGGGGGACGATCCGTTTTGAGGAGGTCGTCAATTAAGTACCGAAAAGGGTGTATCAAACTTTTGATACACCTTTTTCATTTTGGATATCTGTTGGAAGTAGATTCCATTTATGCTTTTTGAGTGATTTTACTTTGCCACCGTATCATTTTTAGAGAAGGGGCGTTTTGAAGTAAAATACCCGCTTACTTATTTAATTTGATCATATCAAAGAAAGGTTGCTTGAACGTAATGCCGATTGGCAGGGCTACCGTTTGCTGATCTGGTTTGCGCAGGATGACCTGGTTACCATCTACAGAAACGATCCTGTTCAGGGAGATGATGAAGGAGTTGTGAATTCGGGCGAACTGCCGTGGGGGCAGGGTTTGCTCCAGGTCTTTCATCTTCAGCAAGGCCAGAATCTTTTCCTTATCACAATGAAAAGCGACATAGTTTTTCAGTCCTTCTATATAATCGATATCGTTGAAATTGACTTTGATCTGTTTACCCTTATGTTCTGATTTTACAAACAGGTAGTCTACTTCGGGTTCTACCTTTTCATTGCTTTCACCTTTGGTCACATACATGGTTTGGAACATGTTCAGTGTTTTCTGTGCGGCTTTCAGAAAGCGCTGGTAGGTGATGGGTTTGAGGAGGTAGTCGACTACGTCGTGTTCATAACCGTCCATGGCGTATTCGCTATAGGCGGTGGTGAGAACGACTTTGGTCTGGTTGTTAAAGATTTTCAGCAGGTCGATACCGGATATGCTGGGCATGTGAATATCCAGGAATACCAGGTCTACTTTTTCATTACTGATCACTTTGATCGCATCGAGGGCTTCGGTGGTACTACCTACCAGTTTCAGGAAGGGGGTACGTTGTACATAACCCGTTAGCAGGTCTATGGCGTGTTGTTCGTCGTCAATTATATAACAGTTGATCATGTAGGGTAATTTCGGTGGTAGCAATATGCAAGGACAGGCTATAAAACAGGTCCGTATCTTTTATATCAAAGGAATATTTTTTAGGATAGGTGTTGTCCAGCTGGCGCTGCACGTATTCCATGCCGATGCCATTGGAGATTTCTTTTGGACCTATTCGTTTTTTGTTGTTGATACAGAAATAGATGCCATTGTCATCTAAAGTGAGCTTTATTTTCAGCGGGTAAGCGGCGTTGTGCAGTTCCCCGTGTTTGAAAGCGTTTTCTACCAGTGTGATGAGGATGTGTGGCAGTATTCGTTGGCCATGCAGGTTGTCAGGTCTGCTGTATTCAATATGGATATTGTTATTGAAACGCATATAGTAGATACTGATCAGGCTTTCGATGTGTTCGATTTCTTCTTCTAAGGAGACCATGCCGTCGGGGCCTTTTTTCTTTAGCGAAGAGCGCATGATATTGGTAAGGGCGGCGATGCCTTCGGCTACGTCCGGGTGGGAGTTGGCGGTTTTATTGTAGAAATATCCGAGGGTGTTGAAGAGGAAGTGTGGATTGATCTGGGCGCGGAGGTAGGCGACTTCGAGTTCCAGTTTTTCCTGTTTGAGTTGCAGTTGTTCTCTTTCCTTACGGTTGATTTCTTCTTTTTGTAAGTTAATTTTTCTTTCTCTATTAATGGATACTTTAAAAAACCAGTATGCGGTAGAAAGGGCAATGGCTTGAAACCACCACCAAAGTGAAGCAGTAACAAGTGTGAGAAATTCAAAAGAAGGAGCCGGAATATGATATGCGGCAGGATAAAGCTTATATAGAAGAACGTACCGGGTTAGCATAACATAGACAAAGAAGCATGTTATGCCAATGATCCAAAGTGTCTTTTTACTTTTTTCCAATGTTCGTGGTAATAGCAATTCTGCATTCCCATAAAAAACGACAGATAGCAAGGCAAATAATGCAGAGGTTACTATAAAGACTGGCAACATGTTAGACAGCGGCATACCAGTTGCTACAACCTGCAGGGCTGCATACAAAATCCATATCCCCACATGCAGTAGCATTTTAGAGATTGCTTTTTGGATCGAAACCTTTTTATTTTGAAGAATTGGCAATTTTTATATCCAGGTTTTCCAGGTATTGCTGCACATAGTTGACCCAATTCTCATGATGAGGAATTTCAACGTCTGGCAAAATACCGGTGTTATCAATAGGATGTTGTGGCACGGTGGCTAATCTGGCAGTGGGTATCCAGAGTAAAAAACGGGAGCAGGACAAAGACCTTGGTGCTACCAGATTTAAATAATCCACTATTCCAGCTGACCGCTTTCCAAACAAAGTTACTTTTTTACTTTGTTTTGCGTCCAAAATTAATAATTCTGTCGCGCTGGCACAGCCTTCATCCATTAGAAATCCTACTTTTTCAGGTTGCGCATACACCTGGGGGAAAGTGGTTGTGTCTGCCGGAGGTTGGTAATAACCATTTTTATTTTTCTTTAAATTTTTTAGCATCCTGATAAAAGGAGCCTTTTTATCATCAGGGAATAGTGGACTTTTTAACATAACCTCATACAACCGGATGTTTTCGGCCGTTGCCCTGACTACAGGGCCCTGTGTAATAATAGGATTTGTATAAAGCAGGGGGATTAATTTTTCGAAGCAGAGGTTATATCCTCCATAGTTCCCCCTTATGTCCACAATGAGGTGCGGGGTATGAGTAATCGTATGGAAATTGTTTGTAATCAGGCTATCAATGAGAGGTTTATAAGGTAGCTCAAAGCTTGGTAATCTTAATATAGCGTTGTTACTATCTGTTTTTGAAAAATAGAAACTATCGGCAGGAATTGATTTCTGACCGGGTTGACCGGGGAAGATTTTCTCCCACTTATAGCTTTTGAGATCCATGATGAAAGCCGCTTCATCCACATAAGCGGTGAATGTATCCTTTATATGGTACTGATTGTACTGGGTAGCCTTCCATGTCCTGTTTCCATCAGGTTGAAGCTCAAATTTAACCTGTCCCGGTTTCCAGTACTTATTATCACCTTTTAAAATGATCCCCTTGTAGCCATAATCCTTTTTTATAACTGCCACATCATACATTCCGCTTAAGGTCCATATGCCTTCCAGAGGATAGTCTGGAGCGGTAGCCCATTTTTTTACCAAAGAATCTTTCGAAAGCGGGAAGCTCTCGCCATTGGAAAATATCTGATTGATCAGGTCCTTATTTTCAGGAATATCTTTAAAAACGAGTGTAAGGTGCCTATCTTTAAAATAGCCTGTCCATGATTGCAAAATAGAAAAACAGGTAACGGCATTGGCCGTATCAGCAATATTTCTGATGCTGTCTGTATATTGTTCAAAAGCAGCTGCATTTGCGGCAGTAATTTTAATAGGATATCCCGGATAGTTATGTTCTACTTTGGCAACTACTTCGTCAAAATTATTCCTGCAATTACAGGACTTCGTTTGTCCGTGGGTTAGCGGCAGGTAAAACAGGTTCAATAAAAGATATAGAGCAAACAAGCGGATGATCGCTGGATAATTAAACATGTAATTTTTAAGGGTTTTAATAGAGCACAGGTACAAAAATAAAAAAGGCTGTCCTAAAAGAGACCTTCGACCAGAAGGTTTTTTAGTTCAGCCTTGAAAATTAAACAAAATCTGGAATTACAAAACCGTTTTTTTTATTGTGCTTGTCCCCCCGTGTAATTATTTTGTTACAGAAGGGAAGCAGTTTAATGAACCGGTTGTGTCTACAACGGAAAAGAATGGATTTTTGTTGCCATTCTTGGTGTTAACAACGTTGTTAGTAAACATGGATATCTTTACTTTGTTTAGGGTCAACGTTTTCTTTGGGGTGTTCTTTTGGGTCTGTTTCATATTTCACAATTATTAGGGATTACAGTGACAAAATTAGAGGGTAACTGCGCAGGGAATCTACGCAGGACGTGGATTTACAAAGATTTTTTCTATCGTTATCGTGTATACGGAAAAGAAGAAAGGGTAACTCCCAGAAATGGGTAAATCTGTATATGGAAAATGCAAATCGGTGTAATATTTTTGAAAAAATTCAAGGGGAAAATAAGAAATAATGATAGGGGCGTTTTATTGGAATATGGGAAGAAGGATGGGATATTATACTATGTTATTCGCATTTTTTTATAAAAAAGGTAGCGCCTCATAAAAGCGCTACCCCAAAGCATAAACAATAAATACCTAAGCTATTACTTAGTTATTGTAGTATTACAATTACTAGATGTCATTGTATCAATTGTTGAAGCCGCGTTCATTGCATTCTTTCCTACCGGAGATTTAGTAAATAAGGAAATAATCACCTTGTTTAGAGTTACTTTCTTTTTCTGTTCAATGTTTTTTGCATTCTTCATAAAAACGGATTTAAGTATTAATAGAAGATGATTGAAAACAATAAAGGTATATGGATAGCGCAATAACGAAGCGTTATCCCCAAGTATAAGCAATAGATTTCTATACTATTATTGAGTTAATGCAGATTGGCAATTAATGGAAGTCAATGTATCTATGACACTAAAATTCTCATTAATCCTTTTTCTGCTTGCCTGAGATTTAATAAATGAGGAAATAACTACCTTGTTTAGAGTTGCTTTCTTTTTCTGTTCAATGTTTTTTGCATTCTTCATAAAAACGGATTTAAGTATTAATGGATATTATTTAAAAGCTATAATTTTTTCTGGATAAGGGGTTTGTGGGTTTCCTTACTTATCTGCTTATGCCGTGGTACAAATGGTAGGTTAATGGCAGGCATTTAATATATGTATTTACGAATGCCTCTATCTTCTTGTTGAAAGATACAAACTTTAAATCATTTATTCTATAAATAATCCGTCCTTCTAAAACCTACATCCGTGTATCTTTTTTCCTTACCCCCCGCATACTTTATAAGTTTGTTAAAAGCATTCAGGAATGGTACAGGAACCGGTAAAAGTGGAGAGCCTCATCTCACAGCTTCATCAGCTCATAGATCAGCAGACCGTTGATAATGACACCCTGATGAGCGGAGGTAAGCTGGGCCTGATCGTGTACTATCATTCCTTATGGCAGGGGTACAGAGACAATACTTATTTAGATAAGACATATGCGCTGCTCGACGAGGTATTGGATCATATGAATAAAGGAACCCTTGAACTGGATGGGCCTTCGCTGGCAACCGGTATCTGCGGCCTTACCAGTGTGATCAACCTCCTGTACAAAGACGGCCTTTTGAATATAGACATAGATGAGGAACTGGCCGGATATGACGACTATCTCTACCATCAGGCTTTACAACTGATCAAAGATGATAAACAGGATTATCTGCACGGTGCGTTTGGCATCATCAAGTACTTTACAGATAGGCTGCCACAGCCTAAAATAGCGATATACCTCAGGGAGATCATCCGTGTGTTGTACGATAAATGTGTAGTGACAAAACATGGCGTCTGGTTCAGGAATATCTTCTTATTTGGTAATGGGCAGATCAACTTTAGTTTATCGCAGGGACAGGCAGGATTTTTCTCTGTTCTGACTGCATTGCATGAAGCAGAGATAGACGCACTAAAGACTGGATACCTGCTACAACAAGGCATCCGCTTTGTACGCCATCACCTGCGCGAAGTGGACTTGATCGGACAGGACTGGTCATTTTTCCCACTCACTACCAGTGAAGCAGAAGATCAAAAAAACTATAACAACCGTCTTGGATGGTGTTATGGAGATCTGAATCAGGTATCTCTTTTTTACAAGGCATCCTTTGCTTTACAAGACGAAAACCTCAAGCAGATGGCGGATCTCGTGGGCGGTAGCTCACTGATGCGCAGAACCTGCGAAGCTACGCAGATCGATGATATTTACTTTCTGAATGGCACCGCAGGGTTAGCACAGTATTATTATTCGTTATACCGTTATAGTAATGAGGAAGGTTACCTGGAAGGATGGCATTACTGGATCAATGAAACAATGAAAAGATTGGAAGTTGTGCTGAACGAAGAAAGCTTCAAAGGCCGCGAAAGCCTCATGCTGGAAGGCCTGCCAGGCGTAGCACTGGTCTTGTTGGGGCACCTGATCAATGAAGAACTTCCATGGACCGATCTGTTACTTCTATAATAGTTAAAACAAAAACCGAATGGAGACTATTTTCGACCTCAGGTGCATGCACCTGAACACCCAAACAAATAGCCGGCCTTTCATCGTTGTGAGATAATAACCCAATCACCTGCAAAAAGACTCCTGGATATGATCAAAAGTCTGATTCCGCAGAGCAAAAAGCATCCATTTCCCCACTGTAAACAGCAGGGCAAAACGGACGATGGTCCTGCCTGTTTGCATATATTAAGTACGCACTTTGGAAAGAATCTTACGCATGAATATGTAAGGTCACTGTGGGCGACTGCTGAAAGTGGCAGCCCGCTGCAGGACCTCGGAGATGCCGCCGGGAAAATTGGTTTTGGTACTTTGGGGGCAAAAGTTTCTCTGGCTGACCTTTTATCACTTGACCTGTTACCCTGTATCGGGTACTGGTATCAGCGCCGTTTTATTGTCGTGTATAAAATAAGGGGGGACAAAGTTTATATTTCCGACCCTACGGCTGGGCTGATCACATTAGACAAATTAGATTTTCTGAGAGGATGGACACAGGACGGCGAATATGGCATTATGCTGTACCTGGATCCCTCTCCACCTGATTTTTAACCCCTATATGCTGTACAATGTACAATCGCCCCCTCCTGCGCGAGGGGGCTTTTATTAACCTCATAGTGATACATATTTAACTTTATAAATGGCACATTTGTGATATGCCCATTTAAATGTTATCACGTAGTTTTGACCTTATATTATTGGAAACAGCCCTTCGCATGCAAAAGTAAGGGCTGTTTTTTTTGGTCTCATCATATATCATGTCCTAAATGAAGCGATTGTTATTGTTGGTGTTCTGCACCTCTTGTTTTGTGAATGCTTTTGCGCAGGATTACATGCCTTCTGAAGCGCGTATCCGTAGCACTGTCAACTACCTGGCATCCGATAAGTTAAAAGGCCGTGGTACCGATGAAAAAGGTGGTAGAAAAGCGGCTGCATGGGTGGAGAAACAGTTTAAAAAGTTGGGCCTGCAACCAGCAAACGGTAGTAGTTATTTCCAGGATTTTACGTTTGATCGCAAGGAACATCATGATATTCCCAGCAGAAATGTGATTGGATACCTGGATAACGGCGCCCCCCGTACGATTATCATCGGCGCTCACTATGACCATATCGGTACTGCACATTTGTTTGATGGAAAGTACCCGGAAGGACAGATCCATTATGGAGCTGATGACAATGCCTCCGGCATCGCCGGCTTACTGGAATTTATCCGGTATTTCGTAAAGAACGGACAGAAGGAACAATTCAATTTCCTGTTCATCGCTTTTGGTGGTGAAGAGATGGGATTGCAGGGTTCTAAGTACTATGTAGCTCATCCTGTATTTCCATTGGAGAAAGTACATTTTATGCTGAATATGGATATGATTGGCCGTTACAATGCAGAACGCGGTTTAGGTATCGGCGGTTATGCAAGTGCGGAAGAGTGGCCGGATGTATTCAAAGGTGTAGCGCAGCCAGGTATCAAGTTCTTCACTGATGGGGCAGGCAAAGGGCCTTCTGATCACCATAATTTCTATATCAGTGGAGTACCGGTTATTTTCCTCCATACAGGGCCCCATGACGACTATCACAAGCCCACTGATACCGCAGAGAAGGTAGAGGCAAAAGAGGAGTCAGATGTGCTTAAACTGGCCATTCAGTTGATCAATAATGCCATGAAGTACAAAGAGCTGCATTACGTAGCGGACAAATAAAAACGAAGCCTAAATAATAGCAAGCTCAGATAATAACAAGCTCAAATAGCAGCAAAGTCAAATTGGAACAAGCTCAGTTAATAACAAGCTTAAATAATAGCAAAGTCAAATTGGAACAAGCTCAGTTAATAACAAGCTCAAATAATAGCAAAGTCAAATTGGAACAAGCTCAGTTAATAACAAGCTTAAATAATAGCAAAGTCAAATTGGAACAAGCTCAGTTAATAGCAAGCTCAGATAATAGCAAAGTCAAATTAGATCAAGTTCAGATAATAACAATCTCAAATAAAAACGCTTTTGCCGAAAGACAAAAGCGTTTTTATTTTTTTTGAAAATAGGTTTCATGCCTGTTGGTGAATTCCCTCTTTCATGAATGTTTTATTTAATTATTTTTCGGAAACACCGCTTTCGGTGCCGGTTGATTATTCTCTTTCTTCGGCTCTTCCTTCGGTTTTTCCGCAGGTTTCTCTGCCGGCTTTTCTCCATATTTACTCACATCAATAGCAGGTTCATCACCACCATAATCACTTGCTGAACCATTGCCCTGATCCACCGCTTCTGCACCCGGAGGCATGCTCTTGTCCGTATTCGTGTAATCCTGGCTATCTATTGATGCCGGAATCGCAAATGTTGCATTCGGATCTATCTTCAAGGTAGGATCTGCATATAATTTCTGGAAGAAATATGCCCAGATCGGTAATCCTGTATTCGCACCCTGACCATTAGCCGTCGTGCTGAAATGCAGGAAGTTGTTCTCACAACCTACCCATGCACCTGCCAGCAGCTGTGGTGTAAAGCCCATAAACCAACCATCGGTATTATCATTCGTAGTACCTGTCTTACCAGCTACCTGTCCTTTAATACCATAACGGAAACGTAAACGTGCCGATGTACCACCCGGACCAGTCACTCCTTCCATCATCTTGGTCATCACATAAGACTCATTCTCACTGATCACCTCACGTTTTACCGGTGCGGTCGTTTCCAGGATGTTACCATTTCTATCTTCTATACGGGTAATGTAAATCGGTTTGGTGATGATACCACGTGCTGCAAACATGGTATACGCCTGCAACATATCATACAGCGGAATCTCCGGTGTACCCAGACAAATAGAAGGATAAGGAGGGATCTTCACAGAGAACCCGATCTTTTCATTCGCAAAGTCCGCTACTGCCGCAGGGCCTAACTGCTTGATCAGGTATGCTGACACCAGGTTCAGTGACTTGGCCAGCGCCCCTGCCATAGAGATCATACCACCCACGCTACCTTCTGAGTTACGACTCAGGGTATAGTTATATTTAGGGAAGGTCACTGGCTCATTCGGTAATGAAGTAGCCGGCGACATGCCGTTCATGATCGCATAGCAATACAGGAAGGGTTTGAATGTAGAACCTACCTGGCGCTTGCTCTTTAATACGTGATCATTCTTGAAATAACGGAAATCAGGTCCGCCTACCCATGCTTTCACCTCTCCACTCTCAGGGTCCATCGCCATGAAACCTGCCTGCAATATAGCACGCATGTAGCGGATAGAATCCATTGGTGTCATCACCGTATCGATCTCATTCAGCTCAGGCTCAGTATAGCTCCTCCAGGAGAATACTTTCATTTTGGTAGGGGTATTGAATGACTTCTTAATTTCGTCTTCTGGAATGTCTGAAGCCACCATACTCTGATAGCGGTCAGATTCTTTCATATACCGCTCCAGGAAGTTTTCATGACCTTTCCATGCAGCACCAGATTTAATATTTGCCTGTTGTGCAAATACTTTTTGCAGGTCTTTCAGGTGATGATCTACCGCTTCTTCAGCATATAACTGCATACGTGGGTTGATGGTTGTATAAATCCTCAGACCATCACGGTACAGGTTATATTCAGAACCGTCAGATTTCTTATGCTCTTTACACCATTGTTTCAGTTCATCTCTCAGTACTTCGCGGAAGTATGGAGCGAGACCTTTGTTATGGTCTATCTTATTGTAGCGCAGTACGATTGGCGTGCTCTTCGCCGCCGCTTCTTCTGCGCTGGAAATGAATTTATTTTTCGCCATCAGCTCAATCACCGTGTTACGGCGATCCAGCGCTGTTTTCGGATTTCTGCGGGGATTGTACAAATTGGTACCCTTCAGCATACCGATCAGGGTGGCAGCTTCTTCGATGGAAAGGTGACCGGCATCTTTACTAAAGAATGTGCGGGCGCCATTTTCAATACCATATACGTTATCACCGAAAGGTACGGTGTTCAGGTACAGGGTAATGATTTCCTCTTTCGTGAAGTTTCTTTCCAGCTTTACGGCAATCAGCCATTCCTGCATTTTCTGGAAACCTCTTTCAATTATATTTTTAGAACGCTGCACACCGGAATTATCCGCCTGCAGGTTCAGCGCTAACTGCTGGGTGATCGTACTCGAACCTCTCTTTTTACCGATTGCGAGGTAAAAAGGGATGGCCATCGTACCATATGGGTCGATGCCAGAGTGATCATAAAAGCGTACATCTTCGGTAGCTACCAGTGCATTGAGCACATTCCTGGAAATTTCATCATAATCAGAGCTGGACCTGTCTACCTGGTAATATTTACCAAGTATAGTACCGTCATCCCCAATTACTTCAGAGGCAAGGGCTGCCCTGGGGTTTTCCAGGGTCTCCATGGATGGCATGTTGCCGATGATACGGAAATTGATCAGCAATAAAAGCAAAATGAACACTCCCGTCAGCGATAACACAGTCAACCACAATATTTTAACTGATTTTTTCATACAAGATTTTGAATTATAAATGCGTCAGCCCGCATAGCTCGTCTGTAATAGCAATTTACGGGCCTTTTTTGCCGGAATCAGGTGTAACAGCAAGACAAAACTATTAAAAAAAATTTTATTACCTCCCCATTAGCAAAATCGCCTTTGCCAGCGGCAAAAGCGATTTCCAGCGTCATTGAGTTTATGTCCCTTATTGTTCTATTATATAGTTGTCTCCGAAGAACTTTTTATATCCATCCAGATCTCTCCTGGTATTCATCAGGATGAAGTTGTCCCTGGAAATGATGAACATGGTATAATCGGAAGGTCGCATCTGCGGAAGGAGCTTTCCGGCACCCAGCCTGATCTCATCAAAATAGTCCAGCGCCCGGTCTTCATTGTCGAACAGCCTGAATATCAACAATACTTCTGTTTGACTCATTACATAACTACCCACCTGGATCTTCATGTCAGGATGATGTTCCTTGTTGTATTTGGTAAAGATTTCTACTGATTCATCCACTGCTTTCTTCGTCAGTTTATTAAATGACATCACGACGAAGTGAGGAGCGTCTGCCACCAGTTTGTAGATCACCTTCGGTTTCATGGGTGGTGGCAGTGGTGCAATTTTCAGTTTTGCATTGTCTGCTGCCAGTTTGATTGAATCTGCCGTGGCTGTTTTTAACTCAGCATTGTTCAGTTCCGGGTGAGGTCGCTGCCATGGATAGATCATGGTTACATCCTCATCCAGCAATGGTGCTTCCGGTTTCCTTTCTATTTCCAGCATGGAGAGGTATACAACCAGCGCAGAGCGGTTGTCCAGCGCATCCAGCAGTTCTTTGGACCTTGCATAGACCTGATCGTCATTCTGGTATTTGTTCATTACCGCTGTAAGTGGTTGTTTACCAAACTCACAGGTATCCATTTTCGCAATGATCATGGCTTCCAGCAGGTCAAATTTCGGCTGCATAAAGTTGAGACCGAAAGTGGAATCTGCTTCCTTCTTCATCCGCAACGCTGTTTCGTAGTTACAATCCAGGTATGCGCCATATACATGCTCGTAGGCAGACGAGATCTCTTTTTTCTTACCGATATTCTCATCCTTCAGGCCACCGAAACGGATAATGCTGGCAAACTTGGAATCTCCGTAGTTGCTCATGATCTGCTGGCGGAAGCTGTTGGCCAAAGCAGTATGGTTCAGTTTATTATGCCAGATATACAGGGAGTAGATCACCTCAGTTTTGTTCGGGTGATGTGGATATCTGTTCAATAATGTATCGTATGTTTCAATACCCAGGTCTAAATTATCCAGGCCGTCGCTGTATAGTTTACCCAGGTCATAGAAGGCTTCTTCTGCGATGATGTTGGATTTCAATAATTCGTCTGGTGTCAGTGGCAGGTTGGCGGCCAGGGTTTCGGCAGTGGTGCTGTCCGCTGGTGTCGCTTTCTTTTTCGCCTGACCATCGGTGCTGATAGGATTGCCATTTTCATCCACTGGTTCCAGGTTTTCTTTTACGGCAACGACACCGTTCTGGCTACGACGCCAGTTATCGTTATTGCCACGGTTGCCCCATTTACGTTTAAACTCCTGGAAACCTGATGATTTGCTGGCAGTATTATAGAAGTACCAGTCACCCGCTTCTGCTTTCTGCCCGGCTTTAGTATTCATGCCGTTGTTGCTGAACGGATTGTTGGTATTGGCGCTGGCCATGGCTTCGGCAAGGGCGGCAGCGGAATCAGCTCTCGCTTTCTTTGCGTTCTCTTCGGCGTCTTTACGGATTTGTACCGACAGTTTCGTTAAGAATATTTTCCGGTCACTTTCCGGCATGGCAGCAATGCGTTGTAAGCTGTCCTGCAACTGAATTGCCTCAATTCTCACCGCTACATCTGTCAGTACTTTCTTACGTTTATTCACTACTGCCGAGTCCTGGAATTCCAGTGGCATCACCGAAGCGGTGCTGTCGTAGAAGCTCTTGGCTGAGCGATATGTACGCTGATCATAATAGATGTCGGCAATCAGTTTGTAAGTGAGTGCCTTTTGCATGGGGTTGGGCGTCAGACTTTGAGCGCTTGCTTTCAGTGACTCACGCAGGTAACCGAGGGCTGCTTCCTTGTCGGTAGGCAGCACCAGCTGTGCCATGGTATAATAAATTGCGTCGCGGAAGTTCTGGTATTTTTCTTTCTTCGCCATCTTGGCCAGGGTAGCAAGGCTTTGTTCCAGCGAACCGCCTGGCATGGTGGCTTTCAGTTTGTTGATCGCAATTCTTGCCTGGAATTCCATCATCTGGTCAGGCTTGGTTTTGATCACATGATAATACATGGCGATGGCAGAATCCGGCTTGTTGTAGTTGGTGTACAACTGACCCAGGATGTAGGCCATGCGTGCCTTTTCATCCCTGTTTACCTTCTTATGTTCTGCAATTTGCATGGGTTCGATGGCTTCCTGGAATTTTCCCTGTTTGTACAGGCTGTAGGCTTTTACTTCTGCCAGTTCACCATCCAGTCGTTTTGGGAAGTAAGGATCCTGATCGAGCACGTTGATGATAGAGCGGGCTTCGTCATAATTATTTTCTTCGATCTTGGTTTTCGCATTCCATACAAAGGCATCGTTTCTGGCAAAGGTGTGTTTGAACCAACCGATAGGAGGTTTCCGCTTTTCACGGCTGGCGATGGAAATCTGATCTTTTTCGACAGAGCCTACGACTGATTTATATTCATTCTTCTTTTTAGGAAGGTAATTGGTATTGATAAAGTTGAAAGTACGGTTGGCCTTATCCCATTCTCCCTGGAAGAAGTAGGCTTTACCGATCAGCAGGTAACTATCATCCATCCATTTACTGCGTGGGTCATGGATCTGGATATTGATAGAAGCCTTTTCAATGACAGAGTCGAGGTCTCCTTTGCTGATGCCCTGATTTGCTGCACTGTAAGGGTAAAAGGGGAGGAGGTAGTTATAGTTGTCCTGGCCGGTACGGCTTACATTGTGCGTGACCAGGCGCAGTTTCTTCTTCGCATTGAAATAGTAGTTGTAACGCGAAACGGTATTTTGCACCAGTTTCCGCTTAATGGTCCATTTCTTCTTAGCCAGGTCTTCTGAGGGTGGATGCCTGTCATCTGGCTTAGGGCCTATGGGCCTTTGAATAGTTTTTGTCTGGGCCTGGGACTGAGGATTCCGGGTGGTACCGCGCGAATTCACATTCGTGCTGTCCTTACGCTGGGCCTGTGCCTTTTGCACGCTGGATACGCATAAGAGAAATAATACCAGGCCGGTGTATGATATATGTTTATAAAATGATCTGCAAATATTCATGGATGCCAGGGTGTATAGGCTGAACTATATATAACTAAGATGTTAGGAATTTTATTTTTAAAGATAGGATAATTATTTTTCATAAGGATTTTCACTGGAAACCCGAATTGGTAATAGTTCGGAATACAAACGATTTCCTCCCGTCCACCTCAATTACCTTTTCTCCCTGTTTTCAGGCAAATTGCAATTTTTTGCATAGTAAATAATATAAATGTTTAACTTTAGCCGGTTGATTATCAGAAATTATATCAAGTTCTATTGCGGATATGGCTAACAAGCGCGATAAAAAAGGCAGGAATGTGGGACAGGTCGGCAACAAATACCGCCTGGTGATCATGAACGACAATACCTATGAAGAGGTAACCTCTTTCAAACTCTCCAGGATGAGTGTATACGTTGCGTTAAGCACATTGTTCGTATTACTGGTAACCATTACCGTAGCCACCGTTGTATTTACACCTTTACGTTACTATATTCCAGGTTATGGAGATTTGAAACAACGTCGTGAGTTTATTCGGCTCAAGATGCGCACAGACTCTCTGGAAACCGCTATCAACGCGCGTGACAAATATCTGGACGATATCAAACAGGTAATCGGTGGCGATTTTTCAACCAGCAAGCTGGACACCACCACCTTGAAAGTGCCAAAAGTAGATAACAGTACTTATTAAAGTAGAAGACTAAAAAATTAGAGCATCCTTATACGCTATGGGACACAACAACCGTTAGGAGAAAATGTGAATAACTTCTTATATGAGGTGATTTGCAGGCACTAATAATACGTAAATAAATAAAACTATCTTACAATCAGTTAAAAGCTGACAAACCTTAAATCCTATGTTTAGCAACAACAACCGCAACACAAGAAGCGAGAGCAAAACAGTAATGCCTACTTCCAATGTAAACATTATTGGTAGTGGTACTTCTATTCAGGGAGATATCGTATGCGAAGGGGACATTCGTATTGACGGCCAGGTAAACGGTCTGGTTTCTACAAAAGCTAAGATTGTCGTAGGACCAGAAGGTGAAATCACCGGTGATCTCATTTGTAACAGTGCAGACATTCTCGGAAAGGTAACAGGTATCGTCAAGGTAGAAGACCTGCTGTTCCTGAAAGGTAATGCACTTGTAAAAGGAGATTTATACACTGCCCATTTTGAAATGGAACCAACTGCTAAGTTCAATGGCCGTTGCTATATGGAGCCAGAAGACGTAGCAGCAGTAGCTAACCAGAAAGAAAAGCATGGAAAATCCGTTGTCACAGAAAAAGCTTCCGAAAAAGCTCCCGAAAAAGCCTAATCAACTCTATCGGTATGCTGGACTTGCATTTCAGATGATGGCCTCCCTTGGATTGGCCGTATTTGCCGGTTATAAACTTGACCAGCGAACGGGATGGCGTATTCCTGTTTTCATGATCATTTTTTCTTTACTGGCATTAGCGGTAATTTTGTGGCAAATCATCAAAGATACCCGCAGGAATGACTGACAGGTTTTATTATAGGCTCATAGGCCTCTTTATCATATTGAATGGCGCGCTTATTTATTTAAATGCCCGGTTGCTGGAAATAGGGTTACATATAAATGTACTACTCATTGGCAACCTGGCGTTAGCCGCTATTACCGGACTTTCTTACAGCATGAATCGCAAAGGCATTACATCTGCCGACAACAATGCATTCGTGCGCAGGGTGTATGCTTCTACTCTTAGCAAAATGATGCTATGCCTGGTGGGTATTACAGTTTATGTAGTACTAAACCGTGCTCATACCAGCAAAGAGACTATTTTCATACTCATGTTCCTGTATGTGGTGTATACGGTCATAGAGACCTTAAGCCTGCAACAGCTGACGAAAAGGAAAAAGTAAGCGGTCGTGAAGCACGAACATCCCCTGCAAGCATTATCGGCTTACCTGCCCGAGGGAACCTTTGAGCAGGTGCTGACTTATATCCAGGAATTTAAGGTACACCTGACTATTACCCGCGAAAGGGCCAGTATACTGGGTGACTACCGGCATCCCGATTCCCGGGGCGGGCACCGCATCAGTATCAACGGCAACCTGAATAAGTACGCATTTCTTATTACTTTATTGCATGAAATGGCACACCTGACTACCTTCAATTTGTACGGTAACCGGGTGTCTTCGCATGGAAAGGAGTGGAAGCACCAGTTTTCAAATATTCTCAGACAGTTTGTGGGAAAAGGGTATCTGCCACCTGATGTGGAGGGAGCCCTGAGGCAGAGTATACAGAATCCTGCTGCCAGCTCGTGTGCGGATGATGACTTAATGCGGGTGCTGACCAGGTATGATCGCCGGAAGGAGAATCATTACCTGGTGGAGCAGTTGCCGCTGGATCAATTGTTCAAAACAAAGGATGGAAGGATATTCCGAAAAGGTGAAAAAGTCAGAAAGCGCTATCGTTGTGAAGAAGTAGCGACTAAAAGAATGTATTTGTTCAGCCCTGTTTACGAGGTGGAGATCATCGCTGCTTAGCGTACCACCATCATCCTGTTTTCATACTCTCTTTCTCTTTTTTCAATTGTCTCTTTTCTGTGAATGATGAACGCATGTTCATGTGCCTCCAGCAGATCATCGTATGGTCCGCGGGGAGAGATGAGTTTTACAAATACCGGTGCTGTTTCGATGGTGATGAACAATAAGGTGATAAACCAGTTCGCCCACCTGACAGGGATACTCCTTTCTGTGAGATGACCAAGTGCATCCAGCTGAGAAGCGAGACCATCGATGTGTGTGCGGTCCAGTTGTGCTACTGTTGCTTTGAAAGTAGAATCGATACCTGCCAGTTCCTGTCTTTTGCTGGCAATGAGCGCGCCGTTTTCTGCGGTGATCTTTTGCAGTGCCATGCCTGCGCTGTCAGCATCTGCTTTCTTGGCTTTGTAGATAGGACCAAGGTTTTTAACACGTGAGCCACCGGTACCATCTGCTTCTTCCTGGGCAATTTTTTGCAGGGTATCTCTGCGGAGCGCCTGTGTTTGAATGCCGTGTTCCAGAAGAGCGATTTCCCCATTCAGCTCAGTCATGCGTTGTTTGTAGCGGGCAAGCACATTGTCCTCCTGGGTTTTGAACACCTGTTGTTCCATGACGATGAGTTCCTGCCTGATTTCCTTGCCAAAGACCTGTAGTTCCAGTGGTTTTGAAATCACGATCGCGATTAAGATAGCCAATACGATACGGGGTAATGCCATTAAAAACTCACTGCTGAATTTGTTACGCTTTTTCATACCCGATACGATGTACCTGTCTAAGTTAAAGATCATCAGGCCCCAGATCAGTCCGAACAATAGGGTAGACCAAAGCTGACCGAATACACTCCATAGTGCATAGCCTCCGGAGAAGGCCGCCAGCAAACCCGTAAAGAAAATAGTTGCCCCAATGCCTCCGTATTTGTTGGTTTCCGTAGGTGCACGCCGAAGTAAGGGCACGTGTGCACCGGAGCAGAACAGGAAGAAATCGCCAATGCGTTTCATTGTTTTGACTGAATTTAATAGGTAATAAAAGATGTACACCTGCGGGTTTTCAGGTAGTATGAGGATGGATAATGAAGGTAGGGAATTTTTGGGAAGGTAAATTGGAAATGTGATGGGGGTTGGCAAAAATGTGATCAGGTGGAGTAAGGAGAGTGATTACCGGGAGTGTTAGGCTCCCCACGCGACCATGCTATCAAATTTAAAGCTCGTCCTGAAGGGACGAGCTTTAAATTTGGCATGACCAAATAGCAATAGTCTATAGCGAAGAAAGCCCCAGGTTTTCACCCGGGGCTTTCTTTGCTATTGCTATTTAGTCATTATTATTAACTCACCGCCTTATTCACCAGCGCAGCAGCTTCGCTCAGCAAAATAGCTGACTGTACAGTCAAACCACTTTCTTCAATCAGTTTCTTCGCTTCTTCAGCGTTAGTACCCTGTAAACGTACAATGATAGGAACTGTGATGTTACCAATTGATTTGTACGCATCGATTACACCCTGTGCAACACGATCACAACGAACGATACCACCGAAGATATTGATCAGGATTGCTTTTACCTTAGGATCTTTCAGAATGATACGGAAACCAGCTTCTACAGTTGTTGCATTTGCAGTACCCCCTACGTCCAGGAAGTTTGCAGGCTCACCACCACTCAGCTTGATCATATCCATAGTCGCCATAGCCAGACCAGCACCATTCACCATACAACCTACGTTACCATCCAGTTTCACGAAGTTCAGGTTGTACTTACCTGCTTCAACTTCTGTAGGATCTTCTTCAGAAATATCACGCAGTGCTTCCAGATCAGCATGACGCATCAGTGCGTTGTCATCCAGGCCTAATTTACAGTCAACAGCAATGATCTTTTCATCGCTGGTTTTGAACAGTGGGTTGATTTCCAGCATAGCTGCATCCAGACCTACGTACGCATTGTACAGGTTGGTTACAAACTTCACCATATTTTTGAAAGCTTCACCGCTCAGACCGAAGTTGAAAGCGATTTTTCTAGCCTGGAAAGGCTGCAGGGTAGTGTTTGGCTCAACCAGTTCCTTAAAGATCTTCTCAGGAGTTTTGTGAGCAACCTCTTCGATGTCCATACCACCTTCTGTGGAGTACATGATCACGTTCTTACCTTTTGCACGATCCAGCAGGATAGAGAGGTATAATTCTTTAATTGGGTTAGGACCAGGATAATAAACGTCCTGCGCCACCAATACTTTATTTACCAGTTTGCCGGCCTCTCCGGTCTGGATGGTTACCAGGGTGCCGCCAAGGATATTTCCGGCAATTGTTTTTACGTCTTCCGCATTTTTACCAACAGCAACACCACGCTGGTCTTTACCACGAATGGTTCCTTTACCGCGTCCACCGGCATGTATCTGTGCCTTCACCACTGCAAACTCATTACCATACTGTACCTTCAATTGTTTGTACGCTTCAGCCGCCGCTTCCGGAGTATCAACCGGAATCCCTTCCTGTACCGGAACATTGTATTTCTTCAACAGTTCTTTAGCCTGGTATTCATGTAAGTTCATCTGATAAAAATTTGCCGCTAAAATAGGGCATTATGATTTAAATATAAAACCCTAGCGTTTTGTGAATTTAAAAATAACTTTGCGCAACCCTGTCGAAAAGGTAACCATCAGCATAAAACACCACAGAGGGCCTGACAGCCGTTTCTGACTACCGTCAGCCGATTGTGTGCGAATCATTGGATATCATACAGTTAATCACTATGTGGCCCGGTTTCAAAATGATCGTAACCTTTTAAAAAACATGACAGGGATCAGCACCATAAAACTATAATTATTTTCAAAAAATGAGTGATCTGTTACAACAAATAGCTGCTGCTTCGGACTATATTAAGAAAATATGGTCCCTGACACCTGAGGTAGGTATTATTTTGGGAAGTGGATTGGGTAACCTGGCAGGCGAAATTTCGGAAGCCATCGAAATTCCTTACGAATCGATTCCACATTTCCCTGTTTCGACAGTCGAAGGGCATCGTGGCCGCCTGGTTTTAGGCAAAATGAATGGTCGTCCCGTGGTAGCTATGGCAGGTCGTTTTCATTATTACGAAGGTTTTTCGATGCAGCAGGTGACCTTTCCGGTAAGGGTTTTCAAGGCACTGGGGGTGCATACCCTGCTGGTATCCAATGCCGCTGGTGGTATGAACCATGCTTTCAAAGTAGGTGACCTCATGATTATCCGTGATCATATCAACCTGCAGCCGGAACATCCCCTGCGTGGCCCAAATATTGCTGAATTAGGTCCAAGGTTCCCTGATATGAGCGAGCCATATTCCAAAGCGTTGATCGCCAAGGCAAAGGAAATTGCTGCAAACAATAACATTCCTGTTCACACAGGTGTATACGTTGGTGTACAAGGCCCTACCTTTGAAACCAGGGCTGAATATCAATATATGCACAAAATCGGAGGCGATGCTGTAGGTATGAGTACCGTACCCGAAGTGATCGTGGCCATGCACAGTGGTATGAAGGTATTTGCCATGAGCGTGATCACTGATATTGGTATCCGGGAAGAGGAAAATGTGATCACTCACGAAGAAGTGCTGGAAGCAGCGAATGCAGCAGAGCCGAAATTAACACTTATTTTCAGGGAACTGATCAGCGTGTTATAAGGTTTTACATAAATTGCACACTTTCAGCTAGCACAAAAAGAAGCAGGAAACAAAACATAGAATGCGGTCATTAATTATTACGTTTTTATTGTTGGTCATAATGTCGCAGGTAAAGGCGCAGTCCTCCAGCCGTTTCAGTAACCTGGGCAGCGGTGGTAGTTCCTCCAAGACGACAAAGGATTCCGGCTCTACTCATCAGGTACCGGACACACTGACCATCACTTACCGGAGATTGGGAGAACCTACTGATTATAAAATAGACTCCTCGATTTCCGATTTCAATGGCCCTTTTCTGAGAGTGCCCGCGAACTACATCTACCTGGGTAACAATGGCTCTCCGGCACGCCCGGTAGCTTTCACTCCCCGTATGACGGCAGGTTTCGACGCAGGTTTTCATAGCTTTGATGCCTACGGGTTCA
Source organism: Chitinophaga sp. LS1 (assembly GCF_034274695.1). Lineage (NCBI taxonomy): Bacteria > Pseudomonadati > Bacteroidota > Chitinophagia > Chitinophagales > Chitinophagaceae > Chitinophaga > Chitinophaga sp. LS1. Next base: position 8,373,368 of record NZ_CP128362.1, on the reverse strand, counting down.
ATCACGATAACGCCAGGATCTACTATTCGAACCGTCCGTATACGGAACTGAATTATATGATTGGTAGTCAGCAGGAACAACAGCTGGGCGTACTGCATACCCAGAACCGGACCGACAAGTTCAATTTCGGATTTGAGTACCAGAAGGTCTATGCCCCTGGCTTCTTCCGCGCTCAGACCACGAATCATAACATTTACCGCCTGACTGGACGATACAACTCTAAGGATAAGCGGTACAATGCCACCCTTAGCTACTTCTACAACAAATATGCGAATGGTGAGAACGGTGGTATCAGGAACGATGACGACCTGGATAATCCCCGCTATAGCCAGCGTAAAACCATCGACGTAAACCTGGGTAACGATGCCAGCACTACCAGCAGTCTTTTTAACTCCACCATCCCGGTAAAGAGTTCGATCGACCAGGCAGGCTTCCTCTTCATGCAGTCCTACGACTGGGGAAAAGGGGATACGATCCATGTGAACGATACGACGGATGTATATAAATTCGATCCGGTATTCAGGGTGCAATACACATTCAAACTGAATACAGACCAGATAGCATACCTGGATCCAACACCGGATACGTTCTTCTATACCACGCATTATAACTGGGCATATTCCGGCGATACTATCAAGGCACAGCACAATTTTAAAACGGTCTCCAACGACATTTCGCTGGTGCAGTTCCCTATCAGGGGTAACCAGGCACACTTTATCACAGCAGGAGCGAGGATTGAAAATACCACTGGTACCTTCCTGGATGCGGATATCAAGTTTAGCAACCTGGCCCTGCACGGGGAATACCGCAATAAGACCCGGAACCAGAAATGGGACTTCCAGGCCATAGGTGAATTGTATATGGCGGGTCAGAACAGCGGGGATTATAGTGTGAGTGGTATGCTGAGCAGGTACCTGAATCCTACCTTAGGAAATGTAAGAGTAGCGTTTTCGAATGTGAACAGAGAACCGTCGTATGTGTACAAGTACTTTGCAAGTAACTACGATAGCTGGTATAACAATTCGCTGGCAAAGGAGAATATTTCCAAAATACAGTTCACTGCGGACAATCCGAAGCTGAAGTATAACCTGACCGTGAATTACTACATCATAGGCAACTACACCTATATGAGTAATTACTATACGAGTGCACAGGCAGAGGCGATATTCAATATGCTGGAAATCATGTTCAGCAAAAAGTTCACCTGGAAACACTGGAACTGGTATGCAGATTTCACCTTCCAGCAGGTGCATGGTACGGCACCGGTGAATATTCCAACATTTTGGACCCGTCACCGTATTGCCTACGAAAACCGGCTGTTTAACAACCTGAACCTGATGGTAGGGGTGGAAGCGAAATACATGACATCTTACTATGCAGACGATTATTCTCCGGTAGTCGGTCAATTTGTGTATCAGACTACCCAAAAAGTTCAATATCATGCACCGGACCTGGCTGCTTTCCTGCATTTCCGGATTAAATCATTCAATGCATTTGTCAGAACAGAGAACCTGAATACGTTTTTTGCAACAAATAATTTCGCCGGGCCGCATTATCCTTACAATAACTTCCAATTCAGACTGGGATTACGTTGGTGGTTCGTTAACTAAAATCAGTAGTAATGTAATGAATTGATAATTAATATATTACTAGGATAAGGGCCTAAACCGTTTTAGCGTGTTTAGGCCCTTTTTTTTTGTATGACTGTGATCATCTGGCGTAAACTTTGTTTACCTTAATAGTAAAATGAAGAGATTATGAAGGCATTTACCGTAGTTTACAACAGAAACAGATATTCCGTTCAGCCCATTAATGGTCATTCTCCACGCTTTAAGGTGAATCTGAATGGTAGTGATGTATATTTTGAACACGATCTCGATGGCCATGTACGTGCAGAAGCTACTAAAGTAGCCAGTATGTCTCTGTTATTAGCTATCGCCGATCAGATCGAAGAGAACCACGAAGAGAAATAGGTATTGCCACCATTAGAAGATGAATCCTGACCCTTTTGCCCCATACCATCTCCAGTGAAATAATTGATCCTTGATTTCCGCGTAAACTTGTTATTGACTTTTTTTAAAAGCAGTAATGTGATAACCTTGTCATTTGTACAAGGTTTGTCGCTACACTATTTGCTTTTAGATCCTTGTTTGATTTTTAGTCCAATATCAAACAAGGATTTTATTTTAAAGTAATACCTTTGCAACGAAGTTCGAATTCATTTTTTGAGTGCAAAAAAGAAGAAAGGATGAAAATAGTCGTATCAATATTGAAATTCATACAGTCTTTGTTCGTGAAGAAGAACTGTTGTAAATAAATCAGCATTTTTTAAATTAACCCTGAAATATGTTAGCATTAATTTTGTAGTATTATTACGACCCCGGCAATATCTTCTATGAAAATATTTTCAAATACGTACCTTTAATTAATCGTTTCAAACGCCAATGAAGTATAAGTTTGTAAGGGACATCGTGCTATGTCTTGTAGCATCGTTTGCATTGTTCTCCTGTCATCAGAAACGGGAACTCCGGAAAAGAGAAATAGTGAGGGACGTAAAACAACTGGGTGAGGTGATTCCGGAACAAATAGGTGAGCGACTTAGCTACACGGCTGATAACAAAGCCCTTGAGGATAAAGTACCGGTACACAGCGTACCTGCGTTACAGTACTTTTATGAGCTCGCAGCCAATCAGGCCAAATGGTCTGTAGACGGACAATTGCTGCCGGCTGCAGATTCCATGTTGTATTTCATCGACCACGCTGACGAAGTCGGTTTACCTGCAGGTATCTATCACCGTAGTGCACTGGATTCTGCTATGCAGCAACTCCATGCTGCCACCGGTTCAGACAGGGACGCCGCGTTGCTCGCAGAAGTAGACGTCATGATGACGGATGCATTTATGAAAATGGCTACCCATCTCCGTTATGGTATTGCTCCGCGTGACAGCATCACGCTTCGTCCTGATTCAGTAATGACAGATACCACACTGGTACAGCTGCTCACCACTGCGTTAAAAGACAACAACATTTCCGGCACCTTTCATCAGCTGGAACCAGCTTACGCAGGTTATCATTCTTTGAAAGCCGCTTTGCTGAATTTCAAAGCAAAGTATCAGTCCTTACATTGGGATTCACTGCCTACTGCCTACGTAGATACACCGGCGTTCAAACAACTGGTGTTGAACCGGCTGGTACAGACAGGACATGTGGATACTGCCAATGGACATGGTGCAGATACTGCTTTACTGAGAGAAGGGGTGAAAGCTTTCCAACATGAGTTTAATTTATTTGAAGATGGACAGGCAGGTAAGAAAACCGTCCAGGTTATGAATAAATCATTTCATGACTGGATGATACAGGCTGCTGTAAACCTGGATCGCTGGCGCAAATGGCCGGATTCATTACCGCACCGTTACATCTTTGTAAATATACCGGGTTACCATATGATGGTGTGGGATAGTGGTCAGGTGATCCTCGACTCCCGTGTGATCGTAGGTGCGCCCCGTACCCGTACACCACTCCTGAATTCAAGGTTGTCGAACTTTGTAATGTATCCTTACTGGCGTGTACCGTTCAGTATTTCTATCAAAGAAATGCTGCCTGCTATCCAGAAAGATCCGCATTACTTAGCAAAGAAAAACTTAGAAGTAATAGATAGAGATGGTAATGCTGTGAACCCGGATAGTGTACCGTGGAAGAAGTTCAGTAAAAATTATTTCCCTTATGTACTCAGGCAAATGGATGGTCTGGAAAACTCATTGGGGATTATGAAGTTTAATTTCTTCAATAAATATGCTGTATATCTGCACGATACTAATAACCGTGGTTTATTCAGAAATGCCTACCGGGCTATGAGTCATGGTTGTGTACGTATACAGCAATGGGATAGTCTTGCGATGTATTTAATTAAGGATGATAAACGTTTCAAGCGTGACAGTGTACGTGCCTGGTTAGATAAAGGGCAGAAGAAGCAGATTGATTTGTCAAAAGGCATTCCTATTTATTTACGTTACTACACAGCCGAGGGCAGGGATGGCCAGATGATGTTCTACGAAGATATTTATGGCGAAGACAAGATCATGAAAAAACTAATGGCATTATAAAACAATAGTTGTTATAATCTATAACCTTCTTTCGCATTACCAATCTGCCCCAGCAAACGCTGGGGCAGATTGGTTCTCAAAAAAATGAGGCTTTTCCCGAAGGAAAAAGCCTCATTTTTTTGCCATTTAGCACTCTACTTTCCTAAAGTAACAACGTCCCTCCAAAAGGAAGGACGTCGTCTCATATCAGTATTGCAAACGTGTGGCTAATTATTTACTGAGTTTCACCTTCAGTGCATCATCCAATGCCGTCAGGAATTCCTCAGTGTAAAGATAATGCTTTCCGTGTTCAACTTTATTACCGTGAATACAAACAGCCAAATCTTTCGTCATCTTTCCACTCTCCACAACCTCTACGCAAACCTGCTCCAGTGCATGACAGAAATCAATCAGCGCCTGATTAGAATCAAGACGACCTCTGAATTCCAGACCTCTTGTCCATGCAAAGATAGATGCAATCGGGTTAGTAGATGTTGGCTTACCAGCCTGATGATCGCGATAGTGACGGGTTACAGTACCATGTGCAGCTTCTGCTTCCATTACTTTACCATCTGGTGTAACCAGGGTAGAAGTCATCAGACCCAGTGAACCAAAACCTTGAGCAACAGTATCAGACTGTACATCACCATCATAGTTCTTACAAGCCCATACAAAGTTACCATTCCATTTCAGTGCGCTTGCCACCATGTCATCGATCAGACGGTGCTCATAAGTCAGGCCAGCGGCATCGAATTTCGCTTTGAATTCTTCCTGATAGATGTCTTCAAAGATATCTTTGAAACGACCATCATATTTCTTCAGGATGGTGTTCTTGGTACTCAGGTACAAAGGCCATTTTTTGATCAGCGCCTGGTTGAAACAAGCACGTGCAAAGCCCATGATAGATTCGTCGGTGTTGTACATAGCCAGTGCTACGCCATCGCCTTTGAAGTTGTATACTTCATGCTCGATCACTTCACCATTTTCACCTTCAAACTTGATAGTCAGTTTACCTTTACCTTTTACTACGAAGTCAGTAGCGCGGTATTGGTCACCGAAAGCGTGACGGCCTATGCAGATAGGAGCGGTCCAGTTAGGAACCAGGCGAGGTACATTAGAAGTAACGATTGGCTCACGGAAAACTGTACCATCCAGGATGTTACGGATAGTACCGTTTGGTGACTTCCACATCTGTTTCAGATTGAACTCTTTAACACGCGCCTCGTCAGGAGTGATGGTAGCACATTTAATACCTACACCAACAGCTCTGATCGCGTTCGCGGCATCTATAGTAACCTGGTCGTTGGTAGCATCACGGTGCTCCATGCCAAGGTCGAAGTATTGGATATCAACGTCAAGATAAGGAAGTATCAGTTTGTCTTTAATAAATTTCCAGATGATCCTGGTCATCTCATCTCCGTCCAGTTCTACGACAGGATTTGCGACTTTAATTTTTTCTGCCATTTTCGGGTTTGATTTTTAATTAGTTACGAGTAATCGCGAAATATACAATAATGGGGCAAAATTTACAAGTTTTTCGGTTTTAAATCGGGGCCACCGGCTGATCTAGTCACCAAGGGCCGGTTAAAAAAGCATATTGCTTTTTAACCAGCCCCCTTAAAAACTTATAAACAGACCTTTGTTACAGGTGCTTAATTACTTCATCAGCAAACTCACTGGTTTTTACCAGGGTTGCATCGTCCATCAACTTGTAGAAGTCGATCGTTACACGCTTACGTGCAATCGCTGTGCTCAGACCATGAACGATCATGTCTGCAGCCTCTGTCCAACCCATATATTCCAGCATCATTACACCACTCAGGATCACGGAGCTTGGGTTCATAGAATTGGTATTGGCAAAGCGCGGAGCAGTACCGTGTGTAGCTTCGAACACCGCATGACCAGTCAGGTAGTTGATATTCGCACCTGGTGCGATACCGATGCCACCTACAGCAGCAGCCAGGGCGTCAGAAATATAGTCACCGTTCAGGTTCAGGGTCGCTACAACTGAGTAATCCTGTGGAGCCAGCAGTATCTGCTGCAGGAAGTTGTCAGCGATCACATCCTTCACGATTAGTTTTTTAAGAGCAGTAGCTACGGCCAGTTCTTTGTTTGCTTCCTCTTCACCTTTTTCTTTCTTGGTAGCTTCCCACTGTTCCCAGGTATACACCTGATCGCCGAACTCGCGCACAGCCAGTTCATAACCCCAGGTTTTGAAACCACCTTCGGTGAATTTCATGATATTACCTTTGTGAACCAGTGTCAGTGAAGGCAGTTTCTTTTCCAGTGCATACTTGAGGGCTGCACGTACCAGGCGCTCAGTGCCTTCTTTAGAAACAGGCTTGATACCCAGGGAAGAAGTTTCAGGGAAACGGATTTTTTTAACACCCAATTCTTCCTGCAGGAACTTCAGCAGTTTTTTTGCTTCCGGAGTACCATACATATATTCGATACCGGCATAGATATCTTCCGTGTTTTCGCGGAAAATGACCATGTCTACTTTCTCAGGGTGCTTAACAGGAGAAGGCACCTTGTCGAACCAACGTACAGGGCGTACGCAGGCATACAGGTCCAGTTCCTGGCGCATGGCTACGTTCAGGGAACGGATACCACCACCAACAGGGGTAGACAGCGGACCTTTGATAGAAACCAGATATTCTTTGAAGGCGTCCAGCGTTGCTTTTGGCAGCCATTCACCTGTCTGCTGGAAGGCTTTTTCACCTGCCAGTACCTCTTTCCATTCTATCTTTCTTTTTCCACCATAGGCCTTTTCGACAGCGGCGTCAAATACACGCACGCTGGCAGCCCAGATATCCGGTCCGATACCATCACCTTCAATAAAAGGAATAATGGGATGGTTAGGTACCGATAACTGGCCATTGGTCATTGATATTTTTTCTGCCGGCATAAAACTAGTTTCTTTACGTGTTCGTAATTTTGATAAATTATTCGAGCGCAAAGGTACTAATTAATGACCGAAACGTAATGTTAAAGCAGGGATTCTTCAATGTAACCTGCCTAACAGTTTAAAAACTATTCCTATGTACAAATTATTTTTAATTTGCTTTTTGTTCCTCACCTTACAGATTAAAGCAAATTCCATGACGACTCCAAATGATACGACCGTATTTACTTACTTAGCCCTGGGCGATAGTTATACCATTGGCGAAGGAGTAGGAGAAAACGACCGTTTTCCTGTTCAGACCGTTAAAATTCTGAAAAACAGTGGGATAGAAGTAGCAGACCCAAAAATAGTGGCCAAAACCGGCTGGACCACTATCGAACTGAACGATGCCCTGAATGCAAACCCTATTAACGAAACGTATGATATCGTCACCCTCCTGATTGGAGTGAACGATCAGTATAGGGGCTTTCCGGTAGATAGTTATAAGCCATGGTTTACACAGCTGCTGGAAAGAGCTATTGGTTATGCTGGTGGAAAGGCCAGCCATGTAGTGGTGATTTCCATTCCTGACTGGGGTGTGACCCCGTATGCTGAAGGCCGTGATCGTGATGATATAGCAGGGCAGATAGATCAGTATAACGAAGCGAATAAGGCGATTGCGAAGAAGCATAAAGTGAAGTACCTGGATATTACGCCTGATACCCGCGATGTTATGCAGGACCCTAAGGGCTTAATAACCAGTGATGGGTTACATTATTCCGGGCAGGAAATGGGTATGTGGGCGGCCAGGCTGTCTATTATCCTTAAAGCTATGGTAGCACCGCCACCAGCGTATTAAATTTAAAGCCGGCCGCAGGCCCCGCCGTCTTAAAAAAGGAACGTTTTTAATGCCGGCCACGTACCCCGTCGTCTTATTAAAGAAACCTCTTAAAAGCTAGCTGGCCACGTACCCCGCTGTCTTATTAAAGAAACCTCTTTAAAGCCGGCCGCAGGCCCCGCCACCCGAAAAAAAGTGCTTTCGCCGAAGGTGAAAGCGCTTTTTTTCGTTAATTATTAAACCCTGGAAATTTCACCGACCTTTTCATGCCGCTTACCGCCCTCCTCCCAATTTTAACCTAAACCCCCTTCCATAACCCGCGCCCCCTTCCTAAGTTTGTATCGTTAAATGAGAACAAACAATGCGAAATAGAGACTTTTACGGACGAAGAAAACACGAGAAGAACGGAGCTTTGAGAGGTGTTATCATCCTACTGGTAGGCGTTTTCCTCTTATTACATAACCTCGATCTCGATATTCCGGAGTGGATAGTATCCTGGCAGATGCTGATAATGGGTATAGGTCTTATGATCTGGATTAAAAGTGAGTGCAGGAACGTTGGAGGGTTGATTATGATGTTAATAGGTAGTATTTTTCTGATAAGAGAATATTTCTACCTGCCATTTGATGTAGATCGTTTCCTCTGGCCAGGGTTATTAATCATAATTGGTTTACTCTTTATCGTTTTCCGGCCCGGCTCCCACAAAAAATACCTGGATGAAGATGACGAACCCAAAGTAGTCCCGGATCTTTATCCTGAAGATGAAGATTATATCAATGCAGATGTAGTATTCAGTGGCGAAAACCGGCTCATTGTATCCAAAAAATTCAAAGGTGGCCGTATATCGGCAGTCTTTGGTGGTTGTGATGTCAACCTTTTACAAGCCGATTTTGATGGTACGATCGTACTGAATTGTGATTGTGTATTTGGTGGAGTAGAACTGGTGGTGCCTGCAAACTGGGAAGTGAAGATCATGACCAGCAGTGTATTTGGTGGCGTAGAAGATAAACGCCCGATAGAACTGATCGGCGCCAACCCCAACAAGGTGCTCATCATCAAAGGTAGCTGCGTATTTGGCGGCATTGAAATTAAAAGTTATAGCTGATTTTAAATATTACAATTATGACATGGTTTGTAGCCAAGATCGTATATCAGATCATCACTGGCACCGGTTCACACACACCGCAGTTCGATGAACAGCTACGTCTGATCAGTGCCGGCAGCAAACAGGAAGCCTGGAAAAGAGCTTGTGAACTAGGTAAACAGGAGCAATATTCTTTTAGGAACCAAAAACAGGAACTGGTAGAATGGCGCTTTATCAACGTACCCGAATTGAATAGCCTGAACTCCCTGGATGATGGTATGGAACTGTACTCACGTATAGAAGAACCCGGAGACCCAAACGCTTATATCTCATGGTTGCAGGTAAGAGCAGCGCAGTTGAATGGAGCAGATGTACATGCTAACTGAATGTAACATTTCACAATAAGGATGTACCTACTAACAAACAAAATAATTTGGCAAGTCAACTCATTACAGATAAATCGTTTCGCTGGTCATTCGCTGCCACGGGGTATGTATCGCTGATCGTACAGGCAGTACTGCTACAGTTCTGGTTTCATTTTCCTGATTCCATCGCCTGGGTAGATAGTGGTATCCACATTGGTTTTCTGGCGCTGGCAGCATTGACTATCAGTTACAGCCTGGCCTATTACCGGCCGCAGAAAGGGAAGACTTTTTTCGTGCTCTGTTTTTCAACATCTCAGGCCCTGATCTGGATTTCACTGAGCACATGGGCGCTGCAATATACGTTTCAGAATAATCAGCCTTACCTGGAATGGATTCACCAGGCAATGCCGGTCAGGTTCCTCTTCGGATGGTTACTGATTACAGGCATAGCGTTCAAAAGCCTTTACTGGTATGACCTGGAAGAACAGCGGCAGGAGTTGAGCAGAAAGCAGGCGACAGAAAGATTAGCGCGCGAAGCAGAATTGTACAAACTCAGACAACAACTGCAACCGCATTTTTTATTCAACAGTCTGAACTCTATCAATGCATTGATTGCATTGCGTCCACAGCAGGCAAGAGAGATGGTACTCAAGCTCAGTGATTTTCTGAGAGGTACATTGAAACGGGAAGACCAGCAATGGATCTTGCTCCCAGATGAACTACAATACCTTCAATTGTACCTGGATATAGAAAAAGTCCGCTTTGGTCATCGTTTAACAACAGCAGTCAAAGCAGACGGAGACGTAGAAAAGATGATGATACCACCCATGCTATTGCAACCTGTAGTAGAAAACGCGATCAAGTATGGATTGTATGATACCACGGATGCGATCACGATCACCATACAGGCATGGTCAGTAGACGATCTGCTATACATACTGGTACAGAATCCATACGACGCCGATCTGTCACAAAAGCCAACCGGTACAGGCTTTGGATTAAACTCAATTCGTAGACGGTTGTACCTGCTCTTTGCAAGACAGGATCTACTGGAAACGGAAGCAAAAGACAACATTTACACAACACTGATTAAAGTGCCGCAACGCTATGATAAAAGCAGTAATAATTGATGATGAACCACTGGCCAGGGAAATCGTAAAAGAATACCTCGGAACTTTCACACAGATCCAGATCCTGCAGGAATGCAATGATGGGTTTGAAGGATTAAAGGCAATACAGCAACACCAGCCGGACATCATTTTCCTGGATGTACAGATGCCAAAGATCAATGGATTTGAGATGTTGGAACTGGTAGAAGAGCTGCCTGCAGTGATCTTTACGACTGCTTTTGAAGAACATGCGATCAGGGCGTTTGAAGTGAATGCGACTGATTATTTATTAAAGCCATTCTCTAAAGAACGATTTGACAAAGCCTTGCAGAAATGGCTGGAGAAGCGACAGGAAACGGTGCCGGTGCCTTTGCAGGCAGATGCTTTATTAGAAACGGCGGCAGCGAGTCCATTGCAGAGTAACAGGGTAGTGGTGAAGATCAATGGGAAAATTAAGATAATACCCGTACAGGATATTCATTACCTCGAAGCAGCGGATGATTATGTGAAGGTAGTGACACAGGAAGGTGCGTTTTTGAAAAATAAAACAATGGCATTCTTTGAGAAGACTTTAGATATGCAGCAGTTTGCGAGAGTGCATCGTTCTTATATTCTGAATGTAAATCAGGTGACGAGGATAGAGCCTTATGAAAAGGAAAATCACCTGGCGATGTTGAAGAGTGGGGCGAAGGTGCCGGTGAGTAAGACGGGGTATCCAAAACTGAAATTAGCGCTGGGGTTATAGCCCCAATAATGGCATTAAAATCGGGTAGTATTAAAATCTGTTAGCTTTTAAATTCGCCCACATTTACATTTGCCTGCATTAAAAGCCGGCCACAGGCCCTGAACCATATTAAGCTATAAAAATATTAATCGGATTGCGAATTATGTATTACGATTGCCTTTTTTCATCGTAGTACGTAGTTCGCAATCCGTTTAATAATTACTGCACTACCAACACAGGTATCTTCACCTTATGTCTCACCTGATTAGTCGTTTCTCCGTAAATCCAATCCTTAATCCCTGTATGTCCATGTCCACCCAACACTAAAAAATCCGCCTTTTCCGACTTCACGATCCGCACGATCTCTTCCGCTCTGTGTCTATATCCCAGGAACCCTTCCGCCTGCAGATTTTTACTCTTCAGCAAACTCACATACGTATCCATCTGCTCCTTGTCTTTCCTCGTTTCAAGATCATCCGATTCTCTTCCTAAATACTTCGCCGATGCACTCTCCACAATATGGATCAGCAGGTAACTTGTATTGGCATTGCCATGTGCAATCGCATTTGCAATGATCGCCTCATCATCCTTACTAAAATCAAGCGCCAGTGCAATTCTGTTATACTGAGGTATGGTAATATTCTCCAAAGACACAGCTGTAGCAGGATGTATATTTGTCGAACTCTTTAAAGCATACTTTGTAGCCAGTGGATAAAGCACAGTAATAAACAGCAACACTACAAATCCAATAGCGAGTATTGAAATAAGAATATCTACCCAGATAGAACCGCCTCCTTCCATATAATGCATGGCTTCTGTAAACACCATGCGTGTATTCAGATACACCAGCACTGCTGTAATCACCCAGCTGAGGATCTTCACAGGTACGTTCACCGCAAATTTCCCCATCGTCTTTTTATCACTCACAAAATGTATCAGCGGGATCACTGCAAAACCCAGCTGTAAACTCAGCAACACCTGACTGAATACCAGGAGGTCTCCCACCTTATCAACACCTGCAATCTGTATCACCAACAGCGCGGGTACAATGGCCAGCAACCTTGTCAGTAATCTTCTCAACCATGGATTGATACGTAGTTTCAGGTATCCTTCCATCACAATTTGTCCGGCTAAGGTGCCGGTCACCGTAGAACTTTGTCCTGCTGCAATCAATGCGACAGCGAACAGGATCGGTGCCCATTTATTGCTTAACAATCCTTCCAGTAACTTATGTGCATCCTGTATTTCTGCCACACTGGTTTTCCCTGATTTAAAGAACACCGCAGCAGCCAGGATCAATATTGCTGCATTTACAAAGAACGCTAAATTTAATGCAATCGCACTATCAATAAAATTTAATTTCAATGCTTGTCTGATGCCTGCTTCATCCTGCCTTATTTTCCGCGTTTGCACCAATGCAGAGTGCAGGTATAGATTATGAGGCATCACGGTGGCACCAATGATACCGATGGCAATATAGAGCGCCGTATTATCGGGAATGCGGGGTACAAAACCAGTGATCACTTCACTCATCACAGGCTTAGCCATAATCAGTTCAACCAGGAATGATACGCCTACAATTGCCACTAACATGATGATGAAAGCCTCCATTTTCCGGATACCATATTTCTGCAATACCAGTAATAGAAAGGTATCGAAAACGGTAATGCTCACACCCCATTGCAAAGGTAATCCTGTTAGTAACTGGATACCGATGGCCATGCCCAGCACTTCTGCCAGGTCGGTGGCTGCAATGGCGATTTCTGCCAGTATATACAAAACGAAATTAACACCTGGGGGGTATGTCTCTCTGTTTGCCTGAGCGAGGTCACGTCCGCGAACAATGCCTAGTCTTGCGCTGAGTGATTGTAGTAGTAGTGCCATGAGGTTACTCATGAGCAGTACCCATAGGAGGGTATACCCGTATTGGCTGCCGCCGGCGAGGTCTGTGGCCCAGTTGCCGGGGTCCATATAACCTACGCTCACGAGGTAAGCAGGTCCAAAGAAGGCAAACATTTTTTTCCAGCGGTTTGGGTTGTCTGCAGTCGTGTCTACACTTTGATGTACTTCGCCAAGGGATGTGTGCTGATGGTTCATAAAATTAGCTTAAATCTGCTTTACCATGATATTTTTCGCTACCTGTTCACTGATGGTAAAGGCAGGTTGGTTCTTTATTTTTATCTCAATAGAGTTGTCAAATTCATATCGTTCAATGACGTCCAGTTGTGTCCCTAACCGCACGCCTTTAGTATTCAGAAATTCCAGCAGGGCGGCCGATTTATCGGATACTGCCATGACTTCGAGCCGGTTGGCTTTTGATTTATGGAGGCTGGTATGTACCCTGGGTTTACCCATTTTGCCTTGTGCATCAGGGATGGGGTCACCGTGAGGATCAATCTGCGGGTTACCCAGGAATTCGCTGAGGCGGTTGGTCAGTTTTTCGCTGCGAACATGTTCCAGTTCTTCGGCCAGTTCGTGTACTTCTTCCCAGCTGAAACTGAGTTTATCCACCAGGAAACATTCCCAGAGGCGGTGTCGGCGTATGATTTGCAGGGCGGCTTTTTTCCCTTCGCTGGTCAGGTTGATGCCCTGGTATTTCTCATATGCAATGAGCTTCTTTTCTTTTAGCTTCTTTGCCATGTCGGTCACCGATGCGGGTTTGGTATCCAGCTCATAGGCCAGCGCATTGGTACTGACTGGTTCCTGTCCTTCTTCTAATTTATAGATTGATTTGATATAGTTCTCCTCTGAGATCGACAAATTCATATTGCTAAAAATAAAATTTAGGTAAATCTAAATAATATATTGGAGAAATGCAACTGGTTCCCTCAAATCGCCCACTGGTGCCGGATATTACATAAGGATGTCCGAAATTTACCTAAATAATCGAGAAAAAATCCCAATTTTGCGCTTCGCTTTTGTTCATATCAATTTTTTCTTTAACTTTTCGGCCATAATAAACAAGCAAATACGCATGAATAAGCTGTTGATAGCAGCATTAGCACTTGGACTTTTCGCCTCCTGCAAGTCGGGCGGTAAAAAATCAGGCGCTGATGCAATAACTTTTAAAGAATTCCGTCAGTCATTTGCTGACAGCAAACTGCCTTACAAGCTGACTCCGGAGCTGCTTACCAGCAAGACTGGTGATTCCACTGCTATCGACACCGCCCTTATCAGCCGGTTTTTGGTCGATACGCTGGCGAAGGTTGACTTCCCAACCGGCAAGGTGAGTTATTATCCATTAGTATCACTGACGGGCAAACAGATCAACTATCTTGTGATCAAAGCTGAGGACAAGAATACGACAGCTGCATACCTGTGTGTGTTTGATAAGAAGGATCATTACCTGAGTCGTGTGCAGGTAGCTTGGTTAAATAGTAAGAGTAATAAAAAGGAATACTTCTCTATCGATAGTAAGGAGATGGTGAAGATTACGACAGAGACAGAAGTAACGCCTGGTCATACGGGTACAACTGAAAATTTCTATTCAGTAGAAGCGAATGGCAGCACTGCGCTGATCATGACTAACTCTACTGGTGAAGCGGCACCTGGTCAGTTATTTAATCCGATTGATACGCTGCCAAAGAAGAATAAATTTAGTGGTGATTATGCGGCGGGTGAGAATAGTATAGTATCAATTCGTGATGGGAAAGATGCGAAGTCATTTTTGTTCTTTATATCATTTGCGAAGGAGAGTGGGTGTAAAGGAGAGATATCTGGTACGGGGCATTTTGCAGGTGCGAATAAAGGAGAGTTTACGGATAAGGATACGGAATGTGGGATAGCGTTTCAGTTTTCTGCAAGCAAGCTGACGATAAAGGAGATTGGTGGTTGTGGAGCGTATAGAGGGATCAGGTGTTTGTTTGAAGGAGGGTTTACGAAAAAGAAATAGTTTTTGGAATTAAAATAGATTGGAATAATAGGGTTGGAATTTATTTCCGACCCTTTTTCTTTGAAAATAGTTCGTCCAGGCCATAATTTGATATGACTCTATAGGATTAAAATTTTCTTTTCGTGCTTATAGCAACAATCGTTTGTACTTAGAGTCTTAAATCAGTTTTTTCTACAGGCTGAAAAAGCACCAATAAAAGGTCGATTTTTGTAACTTAGTAATCTTATTGAGATGGGGGTAATGCCTCAAGCTCGCGCAGGCGTCTGAGATAATTATTTATCTGCGCCTGCTTTCTTTTTTTAGCCACTCCTGATTATCAGGTTCCATATATGGCACTCTATTTTTGAGTATAAAATAAGCGGCAATTAGGATTTTGTGTGAAATTGCAATAAGTGCTCGTTTTTTGCCTCTTCGTATACTCAAAGTATAATATTTTCTTTTCAGATAAGTATCTTTCGTATGTGCTGCAGCCCATGCTGCTTCCACGAGTGCGGTTTTAAGGGATCTGTTGCCATGATTGATTCTTTCACTTTTCTTTTTCCGGCACTTTCATTATTACCAGGACATAAACCACACCAACTAGCCAAATGATGCTGATTAGGAACGCATGCATATCTGTACCTATTTCGGCTAAGATGGCGGTAGCTGTTTGTTTTTGTACTCCGGGAATAGTCTGAAGTAATTTTACTTCTTCCTCCCATTTTTTTAAGTACTGATCTATACGGTTATCCACCTGACCAAGTAGGTCATTTAGCTGTAAAATAACAGTTTTAGACAGGCTGAGCATAAAACGGTGATGCTCATTAAGATGGCCTTCTAATGCAAGAATAAGCTCTTGTTTTTTGATTTTGAGCCTACCTTTTGCCAAATTGGCCAATATCATAGGATCCTGTTCTCCTTCAATAATGGCAGTGATCATTGACCAGCCACTTACACCGAATACATCACTGACTACAGTGCTCAATTTGATATTGGCTGTCTCTAAAATGTTCTGTAACCGGTTATATTCACTGGACCGCTGTCCTATTACTTTACGTTTGTATCGGTACAATTCCCGTAATTCGCGAGTGTATTGCGGTGGAATAAAACTTCCCTTTAGTAGCCCGCTTAGCAATAATTTTGCAATCCAGGCACTGTCATTGCGATCGGTCTTATGCCCCGGCACATATTTAATATGCCGGGCATTGACCAGAATAAGTTCAAAGTGAGGTTCCAGTATATTAAAAACAGGCTTCCAGTAAACCCCGTGCTCTCCATTGCGACATGTGTAATGCCGGATTCTTCAAGCCAAGCTACCAGGTCCCTAAGTGAACTTGTGAAAGTGCTAAAAGTGCGGGTTTGTTCTTCCAACCCATTTCCTCTGATGGTGGCTACTACATTCTCCTGGTGAACATCGAGGCCACAGCCGCGACTCACAACCTGTTCAAAACTGATATGTGATTGTTCCATGGTAGTACTTTTGTCGAAGGTACCACCATTTTCATAGTCGTTTGTGAACCCGGTTCATGAGGGTTTTTTCTGAAAATGGTTTTCATCCCCCATTGGTGAATTTCCTCATTCATGAAGGTTTTTATTGGAAATGGGTTTTTATTCCGTTTGTGAATTTCCTCATTCATGAATGTGTTTATTGGAAATGGGTTTCATGTGTGTGGGTGAATTCTTTTTTCATGAATGTATTATTGAAAATGGGTTTTTGTTCCGTTTGTGAATTTCCGCTTTCATGAATGTATTTATTGGGATTAAATTTCAAACAGTCGTTAGTGTTATATTCAATCAGGATTGTATTATCTCCAAAAACTCATCCCTTCCAATAAACCTTGCCCCCAACGACGCCAAATGCTCCGTATACACCTGACAATCTATGATACTCAACCCCATCCCCTTCGCCTTCTGCACAAACGTTATAAACGCCGCCTTCGACGCATTACTCACCTTCGCAAACATCGACTCCCCAAAAAAACACGCCCCTATCATCACCCCATAAAATCCACCCACCAACTCTCCATCCTGCCAGCACTCCACCGAATGCGCATACCCCATCTTATGCAATGTTACATACGCTTCCTCCACCTCCGTAGTAATCCACGTACCATCCTGCCCCTTACGCAGCGATTGTTTACACCCCGCTATCACCCCTTCAAAATCTTCATCAAAGGTGATCTCAAACACACTCTTCTTCAGTACCTGTTTCATACTGGCGCTGAGCTTCAACTCTTCAGGAAATAATACAAAACGGGGATCCGGACTCCACCATAAGATAGGCGGTTCATTATACCAGGGGAAAATCCCTTCCTGGTAAGCTAATAATAATCGTTCGGCAGATAGATCCCCTCCATAAGCAAGGAGACCGTCTTCATCTGCTAAATTAACAGGAGGGAAAATTAGCTCATCTGTGAGATAAAAGACAGGCATTATCTTTCAACAGCTTCTTCTAAAGTTGCACTGATTCCTCTATCCAACAACGCTTCGCACATAGGACGCAGGTCGGTAAACTCACCCTGCTTCACAGCATACTTGCCATTATGATGAATGATCAAAGCACATTGCTCAGCCTGTTCCTGCGAATGGCCGCATACTTCCATCAGGGACTGAATGACCCAGTCAAATGTATTTACTTCATCGTTCCACACGATGAGGCTGTATGGAAATTGTTCATCCTCTGCTACCAACACATCTTCCCACTCTTTGGTGTGTGTGCCTGTTTGCTGACGCTGGCTCATATCCGAAAATGTATAATTTGCACAAAAATACAGCTTACAATCGTGATTTTAAATTAAACTCCCACCATTTTATCCGGGGTGACAATCTCACTGATTATCATTATTATTGTGAACATTGAAAACTGGAACTATGATAGGATTGAATGGCACTAAATTATTGATTGATATCAGTTTACCACTCAAAGATCCGGTACCAATTTTTGCCCTGGTACTGTTCATTATCCTCCTGGCGCCAATTATCCTGCGTAAGTTCAGGATCCCAAGCATCGTAGGATTGATCATTGCGGGGATGTTCATTGGTGATCACGGATTTAAAATCATTGAGAAGGGAAGTATAGACCTGTTCGGCAAGGCCGGACTACTATACATTATGTTCCTTGCTGGCCTGGAACTCGATATGACGGAGTTTCGTAAAAACCAGCATAGGAGCCTTGTATTTGGGGCATTTACGTTTTTTATCCCGCTGATTTTAGGGTTTGTGATCTGTCACTACCTGCTGCATTTCAACTTTATGGCTACACTGCTGGTTTCCAGTATGTTCTCTACACATACGCTGGTGGCCTACCCCCTGGCAAGCCGGTTGGGCATTACCAGAAATGAAGCGGTGACGGTCGCGGTCGGAGGTACGATCATTACGGATACCGCCGTACTCGTGATCCTGGCCATCATTACCGGGGCTGCTGCAGGTAACCTGAATCAGCACTTCTGGATCAGACTCAGTGTGAGCCTTACCGTATTTGCTGGGCTGGTGCTGTGGATCTTCCCCATGATAGGCAGGTGGTTCTTTAAGAAAATCAAAGACGACAAGACTTCCCATTTCATCTTTGTACTGGGCATGGTATTCCTGGCTGCCTTCCTGGCTGAGATGGCCGGGGTAGAAGGTATTATTGGCGCCTTCCTCGCCGGACTGGCATTGAACCAGCTCATCCCGCATACTTCACCATTGATGAACAGGATTGAGTTTACCGGGAACGCATTGTTCATACCTTTTTTCCTGATCAGTGTGGGGATGTTAGTAGATCTGCGGGTATTGCTCAGAGGGCCGGAAGCCTTGCTGATTGCAGGTGTACTCACAGTAATGGCGTTGGTAAGTAAGTACCTGGCGGCGATTTTTACACAGCTTGTATTTAAATATAGCGTACCACAGCGGAATGTGATTTTTGGTTTGAGTAGTGCACATGCTGCGGCCACGATCGCCATCATCCTCATCGGTTTCAATATGGGGATTATCAATGAAAATGTACTCAATGGTACAGTTATCCTTATTCTGATCACCTGCCTGGTGGGTAGTTTCGTGACGGAAAGCGCCGGGCGTAAACTGGCTATCATAGAATCGGATAAACAACCAGAAGCTGAAGAAGTGACAGAGCGCATGCTCATTCCTATTGCGAATCCAGGAAAGATGGAGGCAATGCTGGACTTTGCCGTGATGATCAAAGATCCCAATGCCAAGACACCGGTATACCCTCTGGCAGTGGTGCAGGACGATGAAGAGGCAAAAGCCCGTATGACCCAGACAAACAGAATGATGGAAGCGGTGATCGCACACGCTGCCGCTACTGAAAGCAAAGTGCAGGTAGTGACGCGCATCGATCTGAACGTATCTGATGGTATTGCCCGCGCTTCTAAAGAGCTGGGTATTACAGATGTGATCATCGGCTGGACGGACAAAACGAGTACTACAGACAGACTCTTTGGCTCTATCTTCGGTACAACCCTGGACAATGTGTTGCAGAGTGTATGGGAGAATCTGTATGTATGCGATTTTTCTTTTCCACTAAATACAACACGCCGTATTATGCTGGTTTTGCCACGTAATGCTGAACTGGAAATAGGTTTTGCTCATTACATGCAAAAACTGTTTTTGCTTAGTAAGCAGGTAGGTGGTAAGCTGATGGTGTATTGTGAAGGCGCCACGCAGCGGTTCCTGGAAGACCTGATCCAAAATCTGAAGCAGACGGTTGATATTGGTTTTAAACTCTGGCATGACCTGGTAGATCTGCCGGCACTGGCGTATGATACCACGAAGAATGATCTGATCATTATTGTTTCTGCCCGCAAAGGTACGTTGTCTTACAGGCCTTCGCTGGAAGGGTTGCCTTCCCGTATCAGCAAGTATTTTACGCATAACAATGTGATTCTGATCTATCCTGAACAGACAGAAATTGAGTATATCGAAGCAGGTATCCAACCAGAAGATCTGACGCTACGGCCTATCCAGGAACAGCTAGCCAATCTCTCGAAACTGGGTAGGTTCATGAAAAAGATTTTCAGGAAGAAGTAAGTTCTAAGGGCGCAATTTCCCAGGGGAAAATAAGTTCTAAGGACGCAATTTCTCAGGAAGAAGTAAGTTCTAAGTGTGCAATTGCCAGGGGGAAATAAGTTCTAAGGACGCAATTTCTCAGGAAGAAGTAAGTTCTAAGTGTGCAATTTCCAGGGGGAAATAAGTTCTAAGGACGCAATTTCTCAGGAAGAAATAAGTTCTAAGGGCGCAATTTCTCAGAAAATATTTTCTCTGGCAGCAATTTCCCAGGAAGTATCTTTTCAGGAAATAATTTCCCAGAAAGCAATTTCTCCGGATGCAGCAGATGTTCAGGAATCAATAGATTTTTTATCCCGTCTCTTTTCTTTTGAGGCGGGATATTTTTTTTAGCAGGAGGCAGCTCCGTTTCCTGCACGATGGGCATTTTGTACGCCTCTCTTACCGCCATATTAAACGCATTTTGTCCCGGGCCGGCTTTGGCAGCGAAGGCTGCTTTTACATCCGGGTCTTTGATCATTTCTAATGCCAGTGCTGCGGCAATTTTCATTCTCAGGCGCGCTAATAATTGTTTGGAGGTAGGAGGTAGGGTAGATGCCCCTCTTTTCTTTGCCATGATGATTTGTCCGTTCCGGACGTAGATGGTGATAATGTCCCCCAGGCTGCCGTTGACGAGCTGAAGGAGGATGTTGTCTTTGACTATTGCCATACAATTGTTTTGGGCAATATTAGGGGATAGGGGGAGGCTGTGCGAAAAAAGTCGTTGACGAAGCGATAAAACTTTTTGGCGAAGCGATAATGAGTGGTTGAGTGGGAAAAAGGTATGGTACAATTGGGGGAAAGTTCAGTATTTCTTCGGCAAAGATTCAGTACAACTTCGTCATAACTTGGTTATCTTAAGGTCACCAAAAGGGCACTTCATTATCCCTGGGATATTGAAGTGCCCTTTTGGTGACCTATTAGTGACGAATCTATACCGAAGTTATATGGGATACTACCTGAACATTATAAGGAAGAAAAATTATGCTGACTGGGAGGAGGATAGCAATATCTCAATGGAGGAATGGCTGGCTTATATTGAATTGGATGAGGAATTGGAACTACAGCCGGAAGATGACAATTTAGCTGCGGGATTTTGTCGCTGGCTTACAGAGGTGTATGAAGACACGAACGATCATGTTTGGTTTGATTATGGAATGGGATGTATTGGAACAAAGAATCCGAATGAGGTGACGATCCATAAGATGATTCGGATGGCGAATGTATTGCAGGGGAAAGTACAAGGGGATGATGGCGAGATTTATGATGATAGATACCTCGAAACTGGAAAAGCGATATGGCTGGAGCAGGAAGAGGAAAAAGCAGCTGTGGGGAGTAAAAAGCCATGGTGGAAAATATGGTAGTACCGAAGGGGAGGATGATGGAAACCCTGTTATACCTATTCAAAAACCCTGGTTGAAATATAGTAGTACAGAACTGAAAAGATATCAAACTCTTTGTACCTGTTTTAAAGCCATTATTTACCCCCGCTAGCCTTATTGTCAGCCCAGCCCCTCATCTCCCTGTCACCTTGTCCCCTATTTCTTCAGGGTAAGATATTTGATGTCCTCCTGACATGGACACATATTCCCAGGTAATTATTTCCGCCGTAGAAAAAGTAAGTCCGGCGGTGGTTAAAATAGAACGCCTGGAACGCAGCCCACGCGGTGATGTCGTGGGAGGATCTGGTTCCGGGTTTATTTTTTCCTCAGATGGATACCTGTTTACGAACAGTCATGTCGTAAAAGGCGCCAACCATCTGAGGGTAATGTTGCAGGACGGGAGGACTTACCCCGCGTATCTTGCAGGGCAGGATGCAGCAACAGACTTAGCTGTATTGAAGATAGAAGCAGGGGTAATGACGACAGTACCCTTTGGAGATTCGGATGAATTAAAGGTGGGACAACTCGCCATTGCCATCGGCAATCCATTAGGCTTTCAGCATACGGTAACGACAGGTGTGATCAGTGCATTAGGCCGATCGTTGAGAGGTGCTGATGGAATGATGATGGATGCATTGATACAAACAGATGCCGCATTGAATCCTGGTAATTCAGGAGGTCCGCTCATAAATGGCGATGGGGCCGTAATTGGGGTCAATACAGCGATTATAAATGGTGCACAGGGATTGTGTTTCGCCATTAGTATAAACACGGCTAAATCGATCGCAAATCAGTTAATCCGTTTTGGAAAGGTGAAGCGTGCGTATATCGGTGTGGCGATGCAGCAGGTAGATCTGGTGCCGAGGTTGAGAGCCATTCATGAAGTGAAGAACCGACAGGGATTGTTTGTAACGCAGGTAGAGAGAAATAGTCCGGCGGCAAAAGCAGGTGTGTTGAGTGGGGATATCATTGTGGGATTTGCAGATATGATGGTGGAGACGGCGGACCAGTTTTTTAAAATGATGACGGAGGAGAAGATCGGGCAGTGGCAGTTTTTGAAAGTGATAAGAGGGAGTGAGATGAAGGAGGTGAGGGTGACGCCGGTAGAAAAGGGCGATTAATTGGCCTGTGGCAGCAAAGAAGTTCCTCATTCCCTAAAACAAAAAAGCCTTAGCAATCGCTAAGGCTTTTTGTGGGAGTTGACGGATTCGAACCATCGACCCTCTGCTTGTAAGGCAGATGCTCTGAACCAGCTGAGCTAAACTCCCATTACTTAAATTACCATTAAGAAGAACGTTTCAAAAAATGTGGGAGTTGACGGATTCGAACCATCGACCCTCTGCTTGTAAGGCAGATGCTCTGAACCAGCTGAGCTAAACTCCCAATTAATGGTAATGTGAAAGAACTTTTGAAGAGGTGGGAGTTGACGGATTCGAACCATCGACCCTCTGCTTGTAAGGCAGATGCTCTGAACCAGCTGAGCTAAACTCCCTTTTTCGTTTGTTGCCCTCTCGTCTGAGAGGATTGCAAAGGTAGAAAATTGTTTTATTTCGCCAAATTTTTTTTTAGAAATCTTTCAAAAATATTTTCTTCATTCCTCTGAACCCCTTTGTCTATCTGAGTTTCCAGTCGATAATATTATTCGCCCATTCTTGTCTTACCGGCGTTGTTACCTTGATATAATTGTCTGTATACCCTTCCATCATACCCTCTTTGTGGAATTTTTCAAACAACACTTTTCTTGTCTCACCCACATACTGTTCCGCAAAGTATTGCGCCTTCTTATGACTCAGGTTACGCAGTACCTTATTCCGCTCGTTCCGCACGTGCACAGGCACTACTGGCTGGATTTCCAGCGCTGCCGTATTCGCTCTCTCCGAGTAAGTAAATACGTGTAAATAGCTCACATCCAGCGCATGTAAAAAGTCATACGTTTCCTGGAAATGTGCATCCGTTTCTCCCGGAAAACCTACTATCACGTCAACCCCTATACTACAATGCGGCATAAACTGTTTGATCAGTCCTACCTTTTCCGCATACAGTTCCCTGCGATAACGACGACGCATGGCTCCCAGAACCTCATTACTACCACTCTGTAAAGGGATATGGAAGTGCGGCATAAACCGCTGACTGTTCGCTACGAACTCAATGATCTCATTACTCAGGAGGTTCGGTTCGATAGATGAAATACGATAACGATCTATACCTTCTACCTTATCCAGTTCCTGTATCAGTTCATAAAATGTCTCTTCTCTTTTCTTACCACCCTGCAACCCTTTCCCGAAATCTCCCAGGTTGATCCCGGTCAGTACAATTTCGCGCACATCGCTCTCAGCAATCTGCTGCACCTGTTCCATCACGTTGGTAATTGAATCACTACGACTCTTGCCCCTTGCCATGGGAATGGTACAGAATGTACAGGTATAATCGCAACCATCCTGTACCTTCAGGAAAGTACGGGTACGGTCGTTCATAGAATAAGATGCATGGAAAGTATTCACCTGCTCAATATCACAGCTGCATATTTTTGCACTGTCTCCCTTGGTCAGGTTCTTCAGGTGTTCCACCAGGTTGAACTTTTCAGCAGCACCAAGTACGAGGTCTACCCCTTCGATCTCAGCAATTTCTTTTGGCTTGAGCTGGGCATAACACCCGGTGATCACCACCCTGCTTTCCGGGGCCCGGCGCTGGATGCGGCGCACCAGGTAACGGCATTCCTTGTCGGCATTGTCTGTCACAGAGCAGGTATTAATCACATACACATCTGCCTGCCCTTCAAAATCTGTTTGCACAAAGCCATCCTGCTCCAGCAACCTGCTCAAAGAGGAAGTTTCGGAGAAGTTCAGCTTACAGCCGAGTGTATGGAAAGCTACTGTTTTCGCTGTTGTCATCGTTTCAATTACTTTGTCCACTAAGGGTATGAGCCGGAATGGCCTGCTACCGAACCCGCAAAGGTAATTCCTTTTTATGAGAGTTGAAAAGGGGGAATTTTTAAGGATATTTTGTTAAAAATGTATAGCTTGCCTCTCCAAGATGCAATCTTTCAGCAATCTGTGAGACACTATGAGATCAAAAGGTAAGTACATTCCAGTGTTGTTGTTGGCGCTGCTACTTGTTTTGGCATGGCAGCAACAATGGTGGAGAGGTCCATTGCACCGCCCGCAGGTAAAGGATAATGGCACTGTGGAGCGATCATTACCCAACCCGGTCAATGACCCATCGAATCTTGACAGGCATGCACGCCTTACTTACACCAAACACGCCCTTTGCCGCATGGATTGCAGGCAGATCACCGAAAGGGAAGTGGCGGAGATCCTGGAAACAGGGCAAATCAATACTGAAAAGTCAAATCCACACGATTTACCTTGTCCTACCTACGCACTGGAAGGATATTCCGACGATGGTCAACACCTTCGGATCGTATTCGCTCCCTGCAGCGGCGAAACCAAAGTAGTGACCTGTATAGACCTGGATAAAGAATGGCAATGTGATTGCCATTGATTATCATTTGGTTGTATATTTTACGGAGGCATTCCACCGGCCATCCGCAGGAATTATCATAAAATAAAAATTCGCCATCTTTACACAATTAATGTAATTTTCAGGCTTGCATGTGACTAAAAACAGACAGGCATTTATCATGAAGCTTTTGCTAAGACCAATTCAATGGATGTATACTATATATGCCTCCATTATGTTTATCGGTATAATGTTGCTCATACTTCCATTTATCTTCCTTGCCAGCTTTTCAGGTAGAATCAGAGGTGGTAATATTATTTATTATTTCCTGTGGTTCTGGTCACGCACCTGGTTCCCTGCTGTGGGCATCATCGTTAAAAGAATTTATAAATACGATCGTACTGATAAAACGCCATTTATTTATGTTGTAAATCATAGCACCTACCTCGATGCCGCACTGGCCGTAGGTGTCATGCGCCTCCCTTTTCGCCCCCTGGGCAAAATCGAAATGCAGAAAATTCCGCTCTTCGGTTTTA
The DNA here is from genome assembly GCF_034274695.1 of Chitinophaga sp. LS1. NCBI lineage: Bacteria > Pseudomonadati > Bacteroidota > Chitinophagia > Chitinophagales > Chitinophagaceae > Chitinophaga > Chitinophaga sp. LS1. Next base: position 8,347,994 of record NZ_CP128362.1, on the reverse strand, counting down.
TTTACAAACATGCTGTTGTTCCTGTAGACCGTTCTGATGCCCAAGCCCGCTCCAGAAGCGTGCGCGAACTCATTGCTACCATCAGGGAAGGAGTATCCATCCTCATCTTCCCGGAAGGTACCACCAACGATACTGATAAGCCCCTCACTCAATTTCACAACGGGGCTTTCCGAATAGCAATCGAGACACAAACACCCCTGCAACCCATATTGTACCTGGATTGTAAGGATCGTATGCCTCGTTCTAAATTACAGCGACTGAACCCTGGCCGTTGCCGCATCGTTTACCTGCCCCCTGTAAAAGTAGCAGGTATGACCATGGACGATTTGCCAGTGCTGAAACAACAGGTGTTTGATATCATGGAAAAAGAATTATTAAATTACCGATGAAATTTGCAGACGTCATACTTCCATTAGCACTGCCTAAGAACTACACTTATGCTGTGCCCGATCATATGCTGGATAGCGTAAAAGTGGGCAGCCGCATTGCTGTACAGTTAGGCCGGCAAAAGAAGTATGCCGGTATTGTAAAGGCTATTCACGAACTCGCACCACCTGATTATAAAACAAAACTGCTGCTGGACGTACTGGACAAAGATCCGGTAGTGTATCCTACCCAGCTTACCTTTTGGGAATGGCTGGCGGCTTACTATATGTGTAGTGAAGGAGAAGTGCTCAATGCCGCCCTGCCTGCACACCTCAAACTTTCCAGCGAAACAGTATTGTTGTTCAACGATGACTATGGCGATGATTTCACCGCCCTGGATGATGATGAGTACATGATTGCAGAAGCACTGCACATCCGAAAAGAACTCCGTATTGAAGAAGTACAGCTCATTCTCGACAAGTCAGAAGTATATTCTGTGATCAAAAAACTGATCGAAAAGAAAGTACTGCTGGTATACGAAGAGCTGAAAGAAGTATATAAAGAGAAGAAGGAAAACTACGTACAACTCCATGCCCGCTACGAAGCAGAGGAAGAACTGTCCAACCTTTTCAATACTTTGGGCAAAGCACCCAAACAAATGGAATTGTTGCTGGCTTACCTGCACCTGATAAAAACACAGGGGAGTGTATTGCAAAGTGAACTGCTCAAAAAATCAGGCGCCTCCGCTGCACAGCTGAAAGGTCTTGTCGATAAGGAGATCGTGTGGATTGAAAAAAGAGTGGTAGACCGCGTACCCGGTGGTGGCAAGGTAGATGTGCAGATTGACTTTACGCTCAGTCCTGCCCAGGATAAAGCCCTGCAGGAAGTAAGAAACAGCTTTGAACAGAAACCGGTCACCTTATTGCATGGTGTCACTTCCAGCGGTAAGACCCAGTTGTACATCAAGCTGATTGAAGAATATATTGCCAGCGGCAATCAGGTGCTGTACCTTTTGCCGGAGATTGCATTAACTACGCAGATTGTACGCCGTTTGCAAAAGCATTTTGGTAATAAGATTGGTATTTATCACTCCCGTTTTAGTAACAACGAGCGGGTAGAAATATGGCATAAGGTGAAGAGCGGTGAGCTGCGTATCTTGCTGGGCGCACGTTCCAGCCTGTTGTTGCCTTTCCGCGAGCTGGGATTAATCATACTGGATGAAGAGCATGACCCTTCCTATAAACAACAGGATCCGGCGCCACGCTATCATGCCCGGGATGCGGCTATTTATTATGCCGGTCTCTTTAAGGCTAAAGTATTGTTAGGTTCAGCCACGCCTTCACTGGAATCTTACTTTAATGCTACGCAGGGCAAGTATGGATTAGTAGAACTGAATGAACGTTTTGGTGGATTGGAAATGCCGGAGATTGAGATTGTGGATGTGAAGAAAGTGCAGGCGGAGAAGCAGATGCAGGAAAATTTCTCACCACAACTGATACAGGCGGTTTTTGCGACCATCGCACAAGGCAAACAGGTGATCCTGTTCCAGAACAGGAGAGGGTATGCGCCTTTCCTGATGTGTACCACCTGTGGCTGGATTCCGACATGTAAGAATTGTGATGTGTCGCTCACGTATCACAAACATCAGGATCTGTTACATTGTCACTATTGTGGCACCCGTTATCCTTATGTACATACCTGTGCTGCCTGTGGTAGTCAATCGCTGATACCAAAGAGTTTTGGAACGGAGAAGATAGAAACTGATTTGCAGGAATTGTTTCCGAAAGCGCGCATTGCCCGTATGGATATGGATGCCGTGAGGAATAAGGATAGTCATAATAAGATGATCCAGTTGCTGGAAAATCAGGAGATTGATATTCTCGTGGGTACACAGATGGTGGTGAAGGGATTGGATTTTGATAATGTGACGCTGGTGGGGATACTGAGTGCGGATAACCTGTTGAATTTCCCTGATTTCAGGGTGAATGAAAGGGCGTTTCAGCTCATGGAGCAGGTGAGTGGGCGTGCAGGACGTAAGCATGGAAAAGGGAAAGTGTTGATACAGGCTTACCGGACGCAGCATCCTATTTTACATTTTGTAACGGCACATGATTATAAGGCGATGTATGCATCGGAGATTGCAGAGCGGCAGAACTTTGGGTATCCGCCGTTTTTCCGTTTGCTGAAGCTGACATTGAAACATAAAGATCAGAAGGTGGTGGAGCAGGCGGCGCTGGTATTGGCGAACTGGCTCAGACCACATATAGGCCCACATCTGGTAGGCCCGGCGGCACCTTTGGTAGGCAGGGTGAGGAATTATTATTTGCAGGAGATGATGATCAAGCTGCCCCGGGATACGAAAATAATTGCGCAAACAAAGCAGTTGCTCAGAGAGCATTTTATAAAGTTACTGGCGGAGAAACAATTCAGGAGTGTGTTTATTGTGCCTGATGTGGATTATGTATAAGCTCTTTTGAGTGATTGCCTATTCAACCATTCCAGGAGTGTGTTATCGATTCGCTTTATAGGTTCTTTCTTTCTCCCTTTCCGCCATTTCCCTGATTTTATCTGACTCATAAATATGCGCGCCATCCGGCTTATTGACCGCTGCATAAACCATTGCGAGTGCTACATTGCTGGCTTTGATAGGCCGGTACTTCTTCCATCTTCCCAAAAGGAAGAAATAAAATAACCCCGTAAGGATATACCCAAACCATTCACCTAACCTGAAATCTCTCCTGAGTCCCACTAAAATAGAAGGACGGAAAATGTGATAACCGGGAAATGCGAGTGCCATCACCCCATTTTCAGTCTCACCTTTGGTACGCAAATAAAAATTACGTGAGATGGCGGAGGCACCGATACTGGACATGAGCAGGAATTGCTTCATCCCTTGCCTGCGGGCAATGGTAGCACAACGAACAGGGATATCGTGATCCACTGCCCTGAACTTTTCCTGGCTCCCTGCCTGACGAATGGTGGTGCCGATACAGCAAAACAGGACATCGCCTGTAAGTGCCTGTGCCAGCCCTTCTTCGTCGTTGAAGTCAACGATAATGGGTTCCAGACCTGGGCGCAGTTTCAGACTGGGCGTACGCAGCAGCACTTTTACCTTGCTGAAGCGATCATCGTGCAGGAGTCTGGTGACCAGGTGACTACCCGTCAATCCGGTACCTCCTATTACTACGGCTGTTTGAGACATGCTTTTGTTATCTTTGTCAGTAATGTATGTTTATAAATTTACGACCATATGCTGATTTCTGAAAATGTTTTGCTCCGGCCTTATAATACGTTTGGCATAGCTGCTCAATCCAGGTACTTTGCTGCTTTTTCTTCTGCTGATGAGTTGCGGGAACTGTTGAGTGCTGCTCAGTTCAAAGCGTTGCCCCATATGATATTGGGGGGAGGGAGTAATGTGCTCTTTACAAAGGATTTTGATGGGGTGATATTGAAGAATGAGATGAAGGGGATTGAGGTAGTGAAGGAAGATGACCAGTATGTATATGTGAAATCAGGGGCAGGGGAGAGCTGGCATGGGTTTGTAATGGAGAATATTAAGCAGAACAGGGCGGGGTTAGAGAACCTGTCTTTGATTCCTGGTAATGTAGGCGCGAGTCCGATGCAGAACATCGGGGCATATGGGGTGGAGATCAAGGATACCTTCTATTCGCTGGAAGCGTTGCACCTGGAAGAGCAGGCGGTGGTGACATTCTCTAAAGAAGATTGTGCGTTTGGGTACCGCGAAAGTGTGTTTAAGCATAAGTATAAGGGGCAGTTTGCGATACTGTCTGTGACATATAGATTGAGTAAGCAGCCTCATTTTAATACCAGTTACGGGGCGATAGAGACGGAATTGAAGGAAATGGGGGTGCAGGAGCTGAGTATACAGGCGATTAGTCAGGCCGTGATAAATATCCGGTCTTCTAAGTTGCCCGATCCGGCTAAGATTGGGAATGCGGGGAGTTTCTTTAAGAACCCGACCGTTTCAGAAGCAGTATACGAGCGTATTAAAGGAGCGTTTCCAAATGTGGTGGCGTATCCGGTAGATGGCGGACAGTTTAAGCTGGCTGCAGGGTGGTTGATAGAGCAGTGTGGTTGGAAGGGGTATAGAGAAGGGGATGCAGGTGTGCATGCCAAGCAGGCGCTGGTGTTAGTGAATTATGGAGGGGCGAAAGGAGGGGAGATTTATAATTTATCTCAGAAGGTGTTGGATAGTGTGGAGGAAAAGTTTGGCGTATTACTGGAAAGAGAAGTAAATATTATATAACCGAAACTAATCGGCGTGATTGCTGCGGTATTAAGCTAATGGGCGATGTTTGCTATGGCATTAACTACTCAACGATGTTTGCTACGGCGCCAGCCGCAGCAAACATCGCCGCCCGCAAAAAATAAGGTCTCGGGAAGCGAGACCTTATTTTTTGCGTAATATATTCGCAATGATCTTATCCGCATGATCCCTTGAATTCTCAATAAACCACACGCCAGTATCCATTCCACCACAAACTACTCCTGCTAGATATACTCCGGGCACATTCGTCTCCATTGTATCCGGATTATATTTCGGACGTCTCCATTCATCATCCGACAACTGTATCCCTGCTTTTTCCAGAAAACTGAAATTCGGCTGATACCCCGTCAATGCCAACACATAATCATTCTGAATCGTCACCATCCCCTCCGGCGTAAGAATATCAACTTCCCTTTCCCTCACAGCTTTCAGATTAGAATGATAATACACCTTGATAGCCCCTTCGGTGATACGGTTCTCTATATCCGGTTTTACCCAGTATTTCACACGTTTCCCAATCTCACCATCCCTGATCACCATCGTCACATCCGCCCCTTTACGATACGTTTCCAGCGCAGCATCCACAGAGGAGTTATTCGCTCCTACTACCAATACCTTCTGCGTAGCATAAAAATGAGGATCCTTATAATAGTGGGATACTTTCGGCAGGTCTTCCCCCGGAATATGCAGCAAATTCGGTATGTCATAAAAACCCGTAGCGATAATGACATTATCTGCTGAATAAGTCTCCTTAGTAGTTTTGATCGTATAACCTGGTGTGATACTTTCCACCTGTTCGAACAGGTGTACATTTAGTTTATTTGACACAGCTACCCTGCGGTAATATTCCAGGGCCTCCGGGCGTATTGGCTTTGCACTGATAGACACCCACGGAATGCCTCCGATTTCCAGCTTCTCAGAAGTAGAGAAGAAAGTCATGTATAGCGGGTAGTTGTAGAGCGAGTTGGTTAGGCAGCCTTTTTCCACGATGAGGTAGGTTAATCCGGCCTTTTCTGCTGCGAGTCCACATGCCAGTCCAATAGGACCAGCACCAACAATCAGGATATCGTACTTTTCCATGATTGCAAAGGTACAAAATTAACAATGGTGGTAGGTTATTCAGGCAATAGTCATTTAATTCAATAGCTACTTACAGAAAAGAAATCCCTCAGATTCAATCGCCATTTCCCTAAATTACTCCGTCAGCGATCTTTCAAATATAATCGGCATCTACGAAAATGTCCTTTTGGGTAATTTATTCATTCAATACTTAACTCCCGCCAAATAATCCAGGACCCCATACATCAACTCATTATTTTCCGGAATAAACTCTGCCAGATCCAGTATCAATGATCGCTCCTGCACATAAGGCGCCGCCACCAATTCCTCCTCTCCATGCTGCAACATACTTTCCAGGCTCTTCTGCGTTACTTCAAAATGAAACTGCAACGCTATCACCTTCTCCTTATACACAAATGCCTGATTCGGTGTCGCTGCGGAAGCCGCAAACCCACCGGCGCCTGCTGGCAAATCAAAAGTATCCCCATGCCAGTGAAACACCATTGCTTCCTGCGGCAGAACTTTGACCGGAGAATACGGGCTGAATTGCACAGGGTACCAACCGATTTCGCGCTGTTCATTGGCATACACTTTTGCGCCTAATACATGTGCAATCAGCTGTGCTCCCAGGCAGATACCCAATACAGGTTTATTGTCCAGAATCGCTTGTCTGATAATAGCTTTTTCTGCTGCCAGCCACGGATATTCGCTTTCATCATGAATGCCCATAGGCCCTCCCATTACAATCAAAAAATCAAAATCAGTTACAGCCGGTGGGTTAGGGTGGTTGTACCAGTGTGTGTAGGTAACTTCGTGAGTATTGGAGTTAATCCAGTCAATAATACATCCCGGGCCTTCAAAGGGCACGTGCATGAAGATTTGTATATGCATAACGTTATTTTACAACGGCCATTACTACCCGATAGTATTCCAATCCATTCATTTTGTCAGCGCTTTTGCCAAAGGACGTATGCCTGTAGGTATCAGCATCAACGTCGTACAACAGTTCCATATTATAACCTGCAAGGAATTGTTTCATTTTGGAGGGGTCCATTCCAAAATTCCAGAATTCCTGTTGCTGGCGTAACTCTTTGGGCGAAATCGCTGTGCCTAAGAAAGATTGGGTATGGGTAAGGACTTTTTCATCGATGTAGATGAATATGATCCTGGTGCCGCTTGTAAATTTACTGAAATATTGGAAGAGCTTATCAGCAATTGGAATTGTGAGTGAATTTGTCACACCTTCCCAGATCAGTAATGTCTTGTAATGTTCTTTGAACAGGTGGTGAGGGATGGTGGTTTCCAGCTGTTGATTGCTGAAATCTACAGGGATATAGTCAATAAATTCTTTGGGTTTGTTTTTCAGGTGTTCGAGTACCTCTCTTTTGGCATCCTGAAGGTAGGGATGATCGATTTCGACAAACTGTACTTTGGGTTTCTGGTCTTTGGGGTTGAAATCGAGGCGGTGAATGCGGCAATCGTAGCCTGCGCCGAAGATAATGAGTTGATTGATACCGTAGTTATGGATAGTTTCGAGTACCATGACATCTATGAGCCGCGTTCGGGCCAGGCAGGAGGTGAGGGCGCCGGCGAAACGGGTATCGAGGATTTTGCTGATGACGTAGTTGAGGCCAGGGAGAGCAGAAAAGTTAGCCACCATGCGGAGGGCGGGTGGCAGAAAATATTTGGCATACGGGTCATGGAAAAGATAACGCCGTTGGCTGGGTAATCTGTTAGATGCGATGGCACGGAATAGGGCCAGGAAAGCGGCGGATCTGCTGGCAAGGACCAGTCTCATATAAATAACAATTTAGGATAATGACAATCGTGGAATACTAGTATTCGGGTGAATCAAGATCTGGCTGAAATTTTTGATTTATAAATGTAAAGAATATTTTCATTCTGATATTTAATTGTGCAAAATTAAATTGGGAATGTCATGCGACCACCCACCCCAATAAAAAAGGGTGACTGGAGAACCAGTCACCCTTTTCGTATAACAAGCAAATACTTACATAAAATGATATCTTACAAAAGCTTCCATCGCTGCATACTTCTGTAAACCTAACTGATCATACAGGTTCGCTGTGTCCGCATTACGATCTTCCGCTCTTTCCCAGAACTCACGGCTGTCAGTACCCTGGAATGGCACTACGTCCTTCTGGCTCTGGTGGATAAAGATACCCAGGCGTTTTTGTCTTACCTGGTCAGGGCTCATTGGTACAGCCATTTCGATCTCATTGATCTTCCATTCCTGCCATGCGCCTTTATACAACCATACCCAGCAATCTTTCATCCACTCTTCGTGTTTCAGCTGATCCAGCGCAGCGAAGATGATTTCCAGACATACCTTGTGTGTACCATGTGGATCCGCGAGGTCACCGGCACAGTAGATCTGGTGTGGTTTAATTTTACGGATCAGTTCTTTGGTGATATCGATATCAGCCTGGCTGGCAGGTGCTTTCTCAATCAGACCTGTTTCGTAGAAAGGCAGGTTATTGTAGTGGATATTTTCTTCAGGAATACCTACGTAACGGCAGGTAGCTTTTGCTTCACCACGGCGGATCAGGCCTTTGATAGCACGGATTTCAGGAGTATCCTTCTGAGAAGGCTTCTTGCTACCGAGGAATGCTTTCGCATCTGCCAGTACCTGGGAGCTCTTGCTACGGTCGATGCCGAACATATCTTCAAAGCCTACTGCGAAGTCGATGTAACGCAGTACGAACTCGTCAGTAACAGCGATGTTACCGGAAGTCTGGTAACCTACGTGTACATCATGACCCTGTTCGTGCAGGCGGATGAAGGTACCACCCATAGAGATGATGTCATCATCAGGGTGTGGAGAGAAGATCAGCACACGTTTTTTCAGTGGCTCGGAGCGTTCAGGGTGGCTAGGCAATTGTGCACCTGGCTTACCGCCTGGCCATCCGGTGATGGTATCACGGAGACCGTTGAACTCTTCGATATTCAATTCATATGCAGAACCGTATTGTACGATCAGGTCGTTTAAGCCGTTTTCATTGTAATCCCTGTCAGTCAACATCAGGATTGGCTTGTTCAGCTTCAGGGCGAGGTTGGTTACCGCTTTACGACGCAGTTTTGGCGTCCATTCGCAGTCACCTGTCAGCCATGGTTCTTTGTTGCGGGTCAGGTCTTCTGCTGCCTGCTCATCGATTACGAATTTGCAGTCAGGGTGCTGTTGCAGCAGGGAAGCTGGCACCTGGTCAGAGCTATGACCTTCTACAGAGCGCTGAACGATTTTTGATTTATGAGAACCCCATGCCAGCAGTACTACACGTTTCGCTTTGAAAATGGTACTTAAGCCCATGGTTACAGCGAGACGGGGTACCAGGCTCATATTAGAAAACTCGAATGCGTTAGCCATTCTGGTTGAGTTGTCCAGGGTTACGAGGCGGGTGTGAGAGTTGATAGCAGAACCTGGTTCATTGAACCCGATATGGCCATTTGTACCAATACCGAGAATTTGCAGGTCAATACCACCGGCAGCTTCAATTTTTGCTTCATATTGAGCTGCGAATTCTTTCACTTTTTCCTTTGGAATGGTACCATCTGGTACGTGTGTGTTTTCTGCAGGAATGTCAATGTGGTTAAACAGCTGTTCCTTCATGAACCTGTTGTAGCTCTGCAGAGCATCTGGTTCAATTGGATAGTACTCATCCAGATTGAAAGTGATCACGTTTTTGAAACTCAGGCCCTCCTCTTTGTGAAGGCGGACAAGTTCAGCATAAAGATACTTTGGAGTAGAGCCGGTAGCCAGGCCTAGTACTACCTTTTGGTTAGCGGCCTGTCTTGCTTTGATCAATGCTGCTATTTCCTGTGCCACTGCTTTGGAACCGTCTTTAGCGGTAGGATATATATCCACAGCTATTTGTTCGAAACTGTCAATCAGTTCAATTTCCTGATGATTTAGCGTCATGATTGTTAATTTGGATTAGATGCGGTTTAAAAACGAGACCGAAAATTAAAAAAAATCTCTTTATTCTAATAGAACTTTTGTGTTTGTTTAAGAAGAAACGACAAAAATCATAAATGTACCGGGTACGCTTAAAAGAATTGTATTACAATGTGAGAAAAAGATATTATTGGGGCGGAATTTCAAACAAAAAAGGCTTTTGCAACTGCAAAAGCCTTTTTTATTATTTAGCTAATTCCAATATTTTTTTCACCTCATCCACCTGCGTCTGAGAGATACCATATTCCGGTACTCCCGGTATACCTCCCATACTCACATTTGGATTTCTGTACACCATTCTACTCTCATTATATCTTTTAGCAGATGTATGAAACTCTGTAGCCCTCGTCTCTTTAATCAGCGTAGCAATATTATTCGCTCTCACCCCGGAACCCACCATAATCGCAATACGCCCCGCTGCTTTTTCGACCAATGTCTTCAGCAGGTCTACGCCTTCAATCGCAGTATTCCGTTGGCCGGAAGTAAGTATACGCTCACATCCCGTACTGATCACATCTTCCAGTGCCTGCAAAGGATCTTCCGTCATATCGAAAGCTCTGTGAAAAGTCACGCCCATGGGCCATGCCAGTTCTACCAGTGCTTTTGTACGGGGTACATCTACCTTGCCATCAGCTGTGAGCAAACCTATTACCACGCCATTACAACCCAGTTCTTTACAGAGCTGAATATCTTTCTGCATAGTGGCAAATTCCAGTTCATCGTACAGGAAATCACCACCACGTGGGCGTATAATAGGATACAGGTCAATATTCACCTTTTCACGTGCCAGTGCGATGGTGGCATAGCTGGGTGTAGTACCGCCTTCCAGCAGGTTATCACACAGTTCTATCCGTTTTGCCCCACCTTCCTGCGCCGCGATACAGGATGCTACTGAACCCGCACATATTTCAAGTGTAATCATGTCTTATTTATAGTAGCTTTTGCCGTCAATCAGCACGTTATTTTCTTTCTCAGAAAGTACTGCATAGTTGAAGCCTTTCTGCAGGCAATAAGCGCCGTGTTCTCCTTTTTTGTTCACTGCTAGGAAACCTACCTGCAGGCCTTTAGACCTTTCAGGACCTTTCTTCACAATTCGCTCTACGGCTTCTTTACAAGCCTTTTCAGGTGGATAACCCTGACGCATGAGTTCTACTACCAGGTGACTACCAACGATGCGGATCACTTCTTCACCTACACCTGTAGAAGTCGCCGCGCCGATTTCATTGTCTACATACAAACCAGCACCGATGATAGGGGAGTCGCCCACACGGCCATGCAGTTTGTATGCCATACCACTGGTGGTACATGCACCGGATAGATCACCGTTTGTATCGATCGCCACTAACCCGATGGTATCGTGGTTATACTGGTTACCAGGCAGCATCCGCGGGCTAAAGGTAGTTGGGTTATTACCCTGGCCGTAAGAAGAATTTTCAATGTTCATGAGGGGCTTATACTCGGATTTTTTCAGCCACTCTTTCCATGCCTTTTCAGACTCGGGTGTGAGCAGGTTTTCCTTTTTAAAACCCTGTGATAGTGCGAATTGCAGGGCACCATCACCCACCAGCATCACATGCGGTGTTTTTTCCATCACGGCACGTGCTACAGAAATAGCATGTACAATGTGCTCCAGGGAAGCTACGGAGCCACAATTGCCTTTCTCATCCATGATACAGGCATCCAGTGTTACGCGGCCATCACGGTCAGGGTAACCGCTGAAACCTACGGTGTGGTTATTAGGATCAGCTTCCGGTATTTTTACACCGGCTTCCACTGCATCCAGTGCGCGACCACCATTCTTCAAAATCTCCCATGCGGCCAGGTTAGCGGCACGGCCAAAATCCCACGTAGATAATACGATAGGCTTAGTCGTTCTGTCTTTTTTTACAAACGGCGCGGCATGTGCACTCTTTACTCCGTCTAAAGACAAAGCAGCGGCACCGAGGGCCGCTGCTTTTAAAAAATGTCTGCGATCTTGCATAATGTTTAAATTACAAGTGCTTTATGTTGGTATTAATCTTTCATCTCCCATGCCAGTGCGCTCGCACCTAATATAGCAGCATCGCTTTCTTTCAGTTCGGAGAATACCAGCTTTACCTTATTCTGGAAGATAGGCAGCAGGTTCTTTTCCATATGCTCACGAACTGGTTTCATTAACAGATCGCCGGCTTTGGTCAGACCACCGAACAGTACGATGGCTTCAGGGCTGGAGAACATGACGAAGTTCGCTAATGCCTCACCCAGCACTTTACCGGTGAACTCATACACTTCCATGGCCAGGGGATCGCCCTTCATGGCAGCTTCATAAATTACTTTTGAATTTACTTCTTCTTTTTTGAATTCACGCAACAGACTTTGTGTATTCGGACGTGTTTCCAGGAATTCCAGTGCAGTATTGGTCACACCAGTAGCAGAAGCGTATGCTTCGAGTGAGCCATGTGCCTTGGTTCCGGGGTGGAAACGACCACCAGGAATCACGATACAGTGACCCAGTTCGCCAGCAAAACCGTCGTGACCATAGATCAGCTGACCATTTGCCACGATACCGCTACCTACACCTGTACCCAGGGTAATAACGATAAAGTCTCTCATACTCCTGGCAGCACCGTACATGAATTCACCCAGTGCAGCTGCATTTGCGTCATTTGTTAAAACAGCAGGGACACCAAATTTAGCTTCCAGCAATTTCGATAATGGAACTACTCCCTTCCAGCGAAGGTTTGGAGCGTATTCAATATTTCCGGTATAAAAGTTTCCGTTAGGAGCTCCTACGCCAATTCCTCTGATGTTGTCCATGCCTCCAACCTGTTCGATCAGTACGGACAGATGTCCGTGCAATTCGTCCAGGAAAGCGTCTACGTCTTCGTGTTGGTTCGTTAGCATACGACCATCACACAGAATATTACCTCTGCGATCTACTATGCCAAACTTAGTATTGGTTCCTCCAATATCAATGCCCACCGCTAATTGCTGACTCATAATCTATTCCCTGTGATTTTAAAATAGTTTTAACTCTGAATGCAAAGAATGCCAGATATGCAAAGCATATAACTGGGATTATATAAGAATAATGCGTTCCTATGTTTGGATCATCTCCAAGACCACCCTGTACAGGAGGTATGAGTGAACCGCCGAGGATCATCAGGATCAGGAAAGAAGATCCCTGTGCAGTGTACTTGCCCAGACCAGCGATGGAAAGTGCGAAGATACAAGGCCACATAACGGAGCAGAATAAACCGCCGCTGATGAAACTGAAGAGAGAAACATAACCGGTAGTCATCAGACCAATTGCATTGGCAGCGATACCGAGTATGGCGAAGATCATAAGTGTTTGTGCAGGTTTGTCCTGACCAGCAAAGAAACCTATGATCTGGATCACCAGAATGCCTGCATACGGGTACAATACGCTTACGTCAGTACCTTTCAGATAGTTGGCACCCAAAACGAGGCCATAAGCGAAAAATGGCACGATTACGCAGAGAATTTTGCGCATTCTTTCAGACACATTGAATACGGAGATGGCGCCTGTCCAGCGACCGATCATCATACTACCCCAGAAGAGGGATACATAAGGATCGATTTCGGCGGTGGTCAGCCCGTTTTCAGTGAGGAAGCCTTTGGTTTCGAGCAGGCCACCCATATTGCTGGCGATGGTAACTTCCACGCCTACATATACGAAGATGGCGATCATGCCCAGTACCAGCTGTGGGTATTTCATAGCACCCCAGCCTTCTCCACCTTTCTGTAAGGTGAGATCTGCACCTTTCTGCGAAGAGATCTTCGCATAGAAGAGGACTGCGAGGATACCCACGATACCGATCACGAAGAATGGCAGTTTATTCTCCTGGCCCAGACCCACCATGATGAGCACGAACAATGCGGTGATGGCGGCCAGTGTTTTACTTGCTTTAGGTGATTGCTCAAAAGGCTCGTCCGAAGTTTCTTTTGGCATTTTCGAGAACCAGAAGATAACTGCTGCAACGAGGAACAAAACAATCAGCAGGATGTAAAGAGTGTTGATCTTACTGATGTCAGTATCAGCGCTTGCCGAACCTTTGGCAGTACCGAAGAGCAAAATACTCACGATGAGTGGACCGATGGTTGTACCAAGTGAATTGATACCACCAGCCAGGTTCAGGCGGTGAGCGCCTTTTGCAGGATCTCCCAGGAGGAAGGCAAAAGGGTTTGCAGCGGTTTGCTGTAACGAGAATCCGAGGGCAACGATGAAGAATGCGCCCAGAATGAGATAAAAGGCATAGGTGGTGTTAGCCATACCGCTACCAATGTTAACTGCGGCAATGAGCGCCACAGCACCTACGACAGAAATGAGGAGGCCGTAGATGATACCTTTCTGATAACCGATCTTGTTGAGAATATCAACGCCTCTGAGTGCTGACAGGAAGTACAGCAGCAGGGAGCCGATAAAGTAAGCACCATAGAACGAGAAGTCAATCAGCTGAGATTCCAGCTGATTCAAGTGGAAATGTGACTTACAGAAGGGGATGAATATGCTGTTCGAAGCAGCAACAAAACCCCAGAAAAAAAATACAAGTATCAGTACAAAGAAAGAGGGATGTGTACTTTGCTTTGTTTGTTGAACCATAAACGTGCTAACGTGTTAACGTGTTAAATTACTGTAATCTTTGCAGCGATAAATGTATAAATTATTTTTTGACAATTCCTAAAATTTTATCAAAAAAATCCCGATTTTTCTGATGCAAAAACGTTTTAGCTAATATGGTATAAAATATCTATCTATTTCATTTAATAGTTGACAAAAACCAAAATAAGGGGTGAATTAACATACTTTTTAACCCTTTTAGCGTGGAAATTTAGCATTCATCTATTAACAATAGCCAATCTATCGTTGTTCATTATGAAATGCGGAAATTGTTAAGTATGTTCGCAAATATCAATCAAAGTGTTTAAATAATATATAAAACAGCAGTATGGGGAACTCCGCTACATCTATTAAAGAGCCTTTACCTATGCAACCACAACAGCAGGCCAACTATGGCAAAGCTATGGGGATCATCGGCACTTTATTTTTCATTTTTGGATTTGTGACCTGGTTGAACAGCGTGCTGATCCCTTTTTTGAAGCAGGCCTGTGAAATATCAGACTTCGAGGTGTTTTTCGTCACCTTTGCCTTCTACATTAGTTACCTGGTGATGGCAATTCCGTCATCTGCCATCCTGAAGAAGATCGGTTTTACAAAAGGGATGTCTCTCGGTCTGCTCATCATGGCTGTAGGTTCCCTGATCTTTATTCCTGCTGCTTACGCACGTAGTTTTCCATTATTCCTGTTAGGATTATTTGCACAAGGTACTGGTCTGACGCTGCTGCAGGCGGCTTCTAACCCGTATGTGACGATCCTTGGACCAATTGAAAAAGCGGCACAGCGTATCAGTATTATGGGTATCTGTAACAAGGTAGCGGGTATGATCGGCATTTTCGTACTGGTACAGTTGTTATTCAGTGATGCGACTGAATTGTCTGCAAAGATCAACACCCTGACTGGTGCTGCAAGAGAAGCAGAACTGCAGGCGCTGGCACAGCGTGTGGTTGTACCTTACCTGGTGATGACGGTGGTATTGCTGGCACTTGCTTTCATGGTAAGAAAATCAGAGCTGCCTGAAATCAATACGGAAGAAGAGGATACTGCTGCTGACGAAGCGGGTGTTAAGAAAGGTATTCCTCCGCATTTGCTGCTTGGTGTAGTATGTATCTTTGCTTATGTGGGTGTGGAAGTATTAGCGATCGACTCACTGGCATTGTATGGTGAATATAGCGGCCTGGAAAAGATGGTAGCGACGAACCTGGGTATTTATAGCCTGATTGCGCTGACGATTGGTTACCTCTCCGGTATCGTGCTGATTCCAAAAGTAATTTCTCAAAAAACTGGTCTGATCATTTGTGCATCACTGGCGCTGATCCTCTCCATAGGTGCGTTGGCTACACATGGCTGGACTTCTATTATCTGCATCATTCTGCTTAGCTTATCACATGCACTTATGTGGCCTGGTATCTGGCCGCTGGCAATGAACAAAGCAGGTAAATATACCAAGATCGGTGCGGCTTTCATGGTGATGGCGATTTGTGGTGGTGCGATCCTGCCATTGATCTATGGTGCGATTGCAAAGGGTTCTGACAGGCATATTGCTTATGTGGTAATGCTGCCTTGCTATTTGTATATTTTGTATTATGGTCTGAGTGGTCATAAGGTTGGATTGAAGAAAGCGTAAACAAGAGATTTAATAGACAAACTTGCGTATGCAAGAGTGGTAAAGCCATTATGCAATTACGAAATATATTTTAAAAAGAAAGCCGCTCACTGAGCGGCTTTCTTTTTAAATATTGATCATTCTTTTTAAATATTCATCATCCGGTTTTAATACTGATCATCCAGCGCAAAGATCGGTTTTCGATTGATCCATTGCCCTCTCGTGAAATCAGGTATGTACTGTACACTCCCTCCCTCTGCTACCGATGCTTCGCTCAATGGCGTTATCGCATACATCGTAGCCAGGTCATACACATCCTGTGCATAAGGCGCCCCTCTCTTTATACTTTCTACAAAACTATTAATCACATACCAATCCATTCCTCCATGTCCTGCACCTGCAGAACTCTTGGTATATCTCTTCCACAGCGGGTGATCATATTTACCCATATAGCTGCCTCCATCTTCCGGCTCACCTGCTTTTTCCCACTCATCATAAGGGCTCTTGCCTTCCACATACACACTTGCTTTATCATCCATCCACAAACCATTTGTACCCTGTACACGGAAGTTCAGTGAATAAGGACGAGGTGAATTCGTATCATGAGACAACATGATGGTTTCTCCATTGCTGGTGCGGATCAAAGTAGTAACAATATCACCAAGATTGAATTGCACCTTTGCATTTGGATGGCTCTCGCTGCTATTGTCAACAATATATTTATGCAGACCACGTGATTTGGTAGCTACCGATGTGAGAGAGAGCAGACGATTTCCTCTGTTCACATTGATCATATTCGCTACCGGCCACAGACCATGCGTAGGATAGAGGTCGCCATTACGATGTACGCTGTGATTAGTACGCCAGTGTGCTTCGGAAAGTCCTTTCTCACCAAACTCGACACCACCGCCATAAATCTGCTTCCCATCATTGAACTTTACTTTCCGCAGATCATGTTGGTAGCCTCCCTGCAGGTGAGTCAGTTCTCCAAAGAGACCTTGTCTCACCATGTTCAGCACCGCCATGATATCGCGACGATAGCTTACATTTTCCATGGCGAATACAGGCACGCCTGTTTCTTCGCTCACATTCACGAGTTGCCAACATTCTCCAACATCAGTCGCGCCACATACTTCTACTGCAGGTGTTTTACCCGCTTTCATAGCAGCTACTGCCTGTGGTGTATGCCATTCCCATGGAGTGGCGATGATCACTGCATCGATGTCATCTCTCTTAAGTAAGTTGTGAAAATCTTCAGGTCCGTTTGTGTACTCTGCTACTTTCCTTTTACTGCCGTAGATCTTGTCAATCAGTTTTCTTGCTCCCGGAATTGCCCAGTTAGTGTCAGGATCGGCAATAGCGACTACTTCTACGTCTGTACGGTTTAAGCATAACTCTAAGTGGCCTTGTCCCCTGGCACCAACGCCAATGAGGCCCATTCTGACTTTTTCTTTTTTTACGTTAGCGAATAACCTGGAAGGAGTATCCAGCAAGGTAAGGCCGACTCCGGCGGCCATTGTGTTTTTGAGAAATGTTCTCCGGTGTAAATGCTGCTTTTTCATGTTTCATTTTGGTTTTGCTCTTGCCGATAACATGATTGAATGGTGTATTGTATTGTGTAGCTGGTCGTTAAATGTAATGTAAATGAATTGCAATTGCAATTTTTTTCATTTATGGCGGAACAGTTGAATTCTACTATTTTAACTTTGACTTCCTTTATTTTCTCTACTAATAGTAGAAATCCTCCTCTCAATGGTATTAACTCCGGAAACCATGATATAATACGATGAAAAAATTATTGATTACAGCCGGGCTGTTAACCTGTCTGGCTGCTACAAACGCGCAGAAGATTGCCCCTTACGGCCCTCTGCCTACGAAAGCACAGCTGGAGTGGCAGGACCTCGAAAACTACATGTTTATCAGCTTTGGCCCAAACACCTTTACAGGCAAGGAATGGGGCGATGGCACTGAAGACCCGTCGTATGCGTGAGGTGGTATTTAAAAAGAACCTGGCCCTGCATGCCAAAGTAACAGCTTCCAGCTCCAGAACCCAGGTAAAACCTGCCAGTCTGGTGGATGGCGATGCCGGCACTTACTGGGCAAGTACCGACTCCGCACTGACGCCGGTGATCACGCTGAACTTCAAGAAAGCCTTGACTTTCAACCGTTTATTATTGCAGGAGTACATTGCGCTGGGCCAGCGTGTAAAGAGTTTCAGGGTAGAAGTGCTGGATCACGGTCAATTTAAAGAAATAGCGAACGAAACGACAATTGGTCATAAACGTATATTATTATTACCAGACACGGAGACGAAGGGCCTCCGTATCACCATCACAGCAGCCAAAGCCTGTCCTGTATTGAGTGAGGTCCAATTGTTCAATGCGCCCAAAAGCTGATTTATACCTCTAGCTGCAAATAATTAAATTTAACACAACTACGAACACAGGGAGCTCTTTTTAGGGCTCCTTTTTCATAACCCATTGTAGATCAGCTGAAATATAGATTGAGAAAATATATTTTCTATAAATCTCTGTTTGGCGCGGCTTTTGTTAATCTTGCATTGGAAATTTAACAGTAAGTCGGAAAATTTTTTGACCACATTGAATAAATAATATTATAACTTTGCGGTTGATTAATTAAAGACAGTTTTTAACAATTTAATGCTGAACTGAAGTTGGAAAACTTTGCGGCCCATAACCTTTCTCCTTTTCACCCTTCCCTAATGGGAGGTGAGTACTCCATTGGGTTCAATGTCTTTAGATACCTATCCCGACGACCTCGTATTTGATAGTGTCGCCTAGCCAGCCCGCTATCGCAACCTTAATGCCTCCTCACAAATTCATTAAGGTATTTTCCCCCACTCAAAATGGGTAGTAGATTCAATTTATTTATTGTAACGTTTTCAATTGACAAGATTGGAAAATCCGAATATTATCGTACGGGTAGCCTCCGTTGACGATCAGCATTATGGTAAGACAATTACCGACGAGATGGAAGCTTCCGCCAAGGCCAGAGGGACAGGCATCGCTAAGCGTTCTCCAGAATATGTACAGCATAAAATGGAAGAAGGCAAGGCCGTGATCGCAGTTACTGACAAAGGTGAATGGGTAGGTTTTTGCTATGTAGAAGCCTGGGGCCATGAGAAGTTTGTAGCTAACTCTGGTTTGATTGTAAACCCCGCATTCCGTGGACATGGTGTGGCAAAAGCCATTAAACATAAAGTGTTCGAACTCTCCCGCGAGAAATATCCTGATGCCAAGATCTTTGGTCTGACTACAGGTCTCGCTGTGATGAAGATCAATTCCGAGCTGGGCTATGAGCCGGTAACGTACTCTGAACTGACTGACGACGAAGAGTTCTGGAAAGGATGCCGGAGTTGTGTTAACTTTGACGTGCTGACCAGCAAGAATCGTAAGAACTGCCTGTGTACTGCTATGCTCTACGATCCTGTAGAGAAAGCAAAAGAGGAAGCAGCAAAACGTGCAGCGGCAGCAGAACATTATAATGTAGTGATACAGCCACAGGTGATGGTCGCCGCAAACGGCACTATCCAGCATTCACAGCGCAAGCGTAAGTTCTCTGACAACTTCAAACTGTTCGAACGCTGGCTGCGGTATAAAAGATTCGTACTGCTCAAGAGCGGTAAAGAAAAAGAGGGAGGAAGCGGCGGCGGCGGCGCTGCTGCTGCGAGCAAGAAAAGATTCTTCCTGTTTAATTTTTTATAGATAGACAATATTATTATCAACAATCATTATCACTATAAGTAAATGAAAAAAGTAGTACTGGGATTTAGCGGAGGACTCGATACTTCCTATTGCGTTAAATATCTGACAGAAGAAAAAGGATATGAAGTGCATTCTGTAATCGTGAATACCGGCGGTTTTTCTGAAGAAGAACTGGTGGAAATTGAAAAGCGCGCTTACAATTTAGGTGTGAAGAGCCACAAGACGGTAAATGCAGTACGCTCTTATTATGATAGTGTAATCAAATACCTCATCTTCGGAAATGTACTGAAGAACAACACTTACCCACTGAGCGTAAGTGCTGAGCGTATGAGCCAGGCACTCGCTATCGGCGAATACGTGAGAGAAGTTGGTGCAGATGCTGTAGCACACGGTAGTACCGGTGCCGGTAACGACCAGGTTCGTTTTGATATGATCTTTAATATCATGATCCCAGGGGTTGAAATCATCACCCCGATCCGTGACATGAAACTGAGCCGTGAAGCAGAAATTTCTTACCTGAAAGAAAAAGGTGTGGAAATGAACTTTGAAAAGGCTGCATACTCCATCAACAAAGGGATGTGGGGTACATCCGTAGGTGGTAAAGAGACCCTGACTTCCAACGGTTTCCTGCCTGAAGAAGCATGGCCTACACAACTTACCAAAGAAGGTACTGAGCAGGTGAAACTGAAATTTGTGAAAGGTGAACTGACTGGTGTAAACGACAAGACTTTTGCACATCCTTCCGAAGCCATCCAATACTTACAAACCATAGCAGGCCCATTTGCCATTGGCCGCGATATTCACGTAGGTGATACCATCATCGGTATCAAAGGCCGTGTAGGCTTTGAAGCTGCCGCGCCTGTTATTATTATTAAAGCGCACCATGCACTGGAAAAACACGTGCTTACAAAATGGCAGCTGAGCTGGAAAGACCAACTGGCTGCATTCTACGGCAACTGGATGCATGAAGGTCAGATCATGGACCCTGTAATGCGCGACATCGAAGCGTTCTTACAGCACAGCCAGGAAAATG
This sequence comes from Chitinophaga sp. LS1, assembly GCF_034274695.1. Taxonomy (NCBI): domain Bacteria; kingdom Pseudomonadati; phylum Bacteroidota; class Chitinophagia; order Chitinophagales; family Chitinophagaceae; genus Chitinophaga; species Chitinophaga sp. LS1. The sequence goes on along the minus strand of NZ_CP128362.1, from coordinate 8,327,326 downwards.
TGACCGGCGAAGTATTTGTAACGTTACAGCCTTACCGCTTCCAGGTAACTGGTATCGAATCTGCTTACGATCTGATGAGCAGCAAATTCGGTAAATACGGTGAGATGAATAATGGCTGGAGTGGCGAAGATGTAAGAGGTTTCAGCAAGATCTTCGGTAACCAGACTATGATCTGGCATCAGGTAACTGAGAGCGCCAACGGCGGCAAATAATTAAGAATGGCAACTGAGAAAAAAATAAATGCAGGGATCGTAGGCGGCGCAGGTTATGGTGGCGGTGAAATGATCCGTCTTTTACTCAATCATCCCAACGTAAATATATCATTCGTACACAGTCGCAGTAATGCCGGCAATCCTTTGTATGCCGTGCATGCTGACCTGCTGGGCGAAACTGAGCTCACCTTTACAGGTGAACTCAGCAATGATGTGGATGTGATCTTCCTCTGCCTGGGACATGGCGAAGCAAAGAAATTTGTGGAAGACAACGACATCCCTGCACACATCAATATCATCGACCTGAGCCAGGATTTCAGACTCGGTGAAACAGCCAAAGGCCGTGAATTCGTTTATGGTCTCGTAGAGCTGAACAAAGAAAAAATTGCCAGCGCAAAGAACATCGCCAACCCGGGCTGCTTTGCCACAGCTATACAACTTGGCCTATTGCCACTGGCTAAGGCCGGTAAACTGCAGGAAGTACATACTACCGGTATCACTGGGTCTACCGGTGCCGGACAAAGTCTGCAGGCAACTTCCCATTTTACATGGAGAGCCAACAATGTAAGCACATACAAAGTGCTGAGCCATCAGCACCTGAAGGAAATACGACGAAGCTTACAGCTGTTGCAACCTTCTTTCGGAGGTGAGATCAATTTTGTACCTGTAAGAGGTGACTTTCCAAGAGGAATCTGGATCACTTCGTACCTGAACAGCGATCTGTCACTCGAAGAAGCACAGCAGCTGTATAAGGACTATTATGCAGATGCACCGTTCACACACGTGAGTGATAAACAGATTGACCTGAAACAGGTGGTAAACACCAACAAGGTCCTGATCCAGTTAGAGAAAGTGGGCAACAAACTCGTGATCCACTCTATCGAAGACAACCTGGTGAAAGGCGCCTCCGGACAGGCCATTCAGAATATGAACATCATGTACGGACTGGATGAAACTGCAGGACTGAAGCTGAAATCAATCGTATTTTAAATCTTAAGATCCTTCTTAACAATGAATTTATTCGACGTATATCCCATCAATAATATTACTATTGAGAAAGCCTTAGGTTCCAACGTTTGGGACGATCAGGGCAACCAGTACCTTGACATGTATGGCGGTCACGCAGTGATCTCTATCGGTCATACACATCCTCATTATGTAAAGCGGCTCACCGAACAACTGAACAAAGTTGGTTTCTATTCCAACTCTGTAAAGATCCCTATTCAGCAGCAACTGGCTGAAAAACTGGGCCAACTGAGCGGTAAGCCTGACTACCAGCTGTTCCTCGTGAACTCTGGCGCAGAAGCAAATGAGAATGCACTGAAACTGGCCTCTTTCTACAATGGTAAAAAGAAAGTAATTGCTTTCAAAAACAGCTTCCACGGTAGAACCAGCCTGGCTGTTGCGGTGACAGACAATCCCAAGATCGTAGCGCCTGTGAACCAGACTGACAACGTAATTTTCCTGCCATGGGAAGATGAAGCAGCACTGGAAGCAGCTTTCAAAGCCAACGAAATCTCCTCTGTGATCATCGAAGGTATACAGGGTGTAGGTGGTATTAAAGTAGCCAGCACTTCTTTCCTGCAAAAGATCAGAAGTCTGTGCGATCAGTATAATGCAGTATTCATCGCAGACAGCGTACAGTGTGGTTATGGCAGAAGCGGTAAATTCTACTCCCACGACCATGCGGGTGTGAATGCAGATATTTACACCATGGCAAAGGGTATGGGTAATGGTTTCCCAATCGGTGGTATCATCATCGCTCCTCATATCAAACCAGCTTACGGTATGCTGGGTACTACATTTGGTGGTAACCACCTGGCTTGTGCAGCAGCACTGGCCGTACTGGAAACAATGGAGAGTGAAAACCTGATTGCGAATGCAGAGAAAGTAGGTAACTACCTGATCAGCGAACTGCAAAAATTTCCACAGGTAACTGAAGTAAGGGGTAGAGGTCTCATGATCGGTATCGAACTGCCGGAGTCACTGAACCATGTGAGAAAAGAACTGTTATTTAAGCATAAGATCTTTACCGGCGAGGCGAAGCCAAATGTGATCAGGTTGCTGCCTTCACTGGCACTGACCATGGAACATGCCAACGAGTTCCTGACTGCTTTCAGCAAAGAACTGAACTAACTTTTATACTATCATCATTACAGCGCCATACAGAAAAAATGAAACAATTTATTTCAGTAGATGATGTGCCAAGTGTCCCACGGTTAGTGGATATCGCTCTGGACTACAAAAAACAGCCTTTTAAAGATAAGAAACTGGGTGAGAACAAGACCCTGGGTATGATATTCTTAAACCCAAGTCTGCGAACACGATTGAGTACGCAGGTGGCGGCAAAGAACCTTGGGATGGAAGCGGTTGTATTCAACATCGATAAGGAAGGCTGGCAACTGGAAATGAATGATGGTGCGATTATGAATGGCAGCACCTCAGAGCACGTGAAAGAAGCGGCAGCAGTGATGGGGCAATACTTTGACATCATGGCGATCCGTACTTTTCCCGGTCTGAAAGACAAGGAAGCGGATTACACTGAGAAGTATATTAACCAGTTTATCAAATATGCAGGTGTACCTGTAGTGAGCCTGGAAAGTGCGACCCTGCACCCGCTGCAGAGCCTCACCGACGTTATTACCATTGCAGAGCGCTGGCAGCAGCCACGTAAACCAAAGGTAGTATTGACATGGGCGCCGCATGTAAAAGCATTGCCACAGGCAGTACCCAATTCATTTGCACAATGGATGAATGCATGGGGTGAAGTTGATTTCGTGATCACACATCCTGAAGGGTACGAACTGGATCCAAAATTCAGTGGTAATGCGCGGATCGAATACAACCAGGATAAGGCACTGGAAGGTGCTGACTTTGTGTATGTGAAGAACTGGTCTTCTTACAAAGACTATGGTAAGATCACCTGCACAGATCCCAGCTGGATGGTGGACAACGCGAAACTGATAGGTACGAACAATGCGAAGATCATGCACTGCCTGCCAGTAAGACGAAATGTGGTGATTGCAGATGAGGTACTGGATGGTCCGAATTCGATCGTCATACCAGAAGCCGGCAACCGTGTATGGGCTGCGCAGGCTGTGTTAAGTGAGATTTTGAAGAATAAATAATATGAAGGCATCCCGCAAGGGATGCCTCCCAATTTTTAAGTAAAATATGATCGATCTTTTTGTCATTAAAGTCGGCGGTAACGTCATCGACAACCCTGCATTGCTGGATGCTTTTTTACAAAAGTTTTCTAATATTCAGGGTAAGAAAATACTGATACACGGTGGTGGAAAGATAGCGACAAGAATAGGTGATAAACTGGGTATCGAATCAAAATATGTAGATGGCCGCCGTATTACAGATGCGGATACTATTGACGTAGTGACCATGGTATATGGTGGTTTGGTGAACAAACAACTGGTAGCAAAATTACAGGCTAACGGTTGCAACGCCATCGGTATGACAGGTGCAGACGCTAACATTATCCCAGCTGTAAAAAGACCCGTAAAAGAGATCGACTACGGATTTGTAGGAGACATCAATAACGACCAGGTACAGTCAGCACCGCTGAAAGCATTGCTGGAAGCTGACCTGACACCGGTATTCGCCTCCCTGACCCACGATGGCAAAGGGCAGATCCTGAATACAAATGCAGATACCATCGCCAGTGCGCTGGCGATTGCGATGTCGAAAATATATAACGTAAGACTGATTTACTGTTTCGAAAAGAAAGGAGTACTACACGACGCACAGGACGATAATGCCGTCATTAACCTGATCGACCGTCAAATCTATAATGAGCTACTGGCAGACGGCGTGCTGACAGACGGTATTCTTCCTAAGCTGAACAACGCATTTGCTGCGATTGAGAGTGGGGTAAATGAAGTGCTGATCGGCCATGCAGACGATGTGCTGAGCAATACCTCTGACACAGTAGCCGGCACCTTAATACGCTAACACCTATGTGGAACCAACAACTGTATGCAGACGCTGTTGAACTGTTAAAATCACTGATCGCAACTCCTTCCCTGAGCAGGGAAGAGCAGGATACTGCTAAACTGATCGGCGAATTTCTATCAGCGAGGAACATTCCTTTCAACCAGCATCTGAATAACATCTGGGCGCAAAATAAATACTTCGATCCTGCTAAACCAGTGATCGTATTCAATTCCCATCACGATACTGTAAAGCCAAACCCGCAATATACACGTAATCCATTCTCGCCTGATATTGAGGATGGCAAACTGTATGGATTGGGTAGTAATGATGCAGGTGGTTGTCTGGTCAGCCTGATCGCTACCTTTCTGCATTTCTACGATCGGCAGGATCTGAAATACAATATTATTCTCACTGCTACTGCCGAAGAAGAGATCAGTGGTCACAACGGTATCGAGAGCATTCTCGATCAGTTGCCAGCTATTGAATTCGCGATCGTAGGGGAACCTACACAAACCCAACTGGCCATCGCCGAAAAAGGCCTGATGGTACTGGATTGCACAGTGTATGGGAAAGCGGGTCATGCGGCGAGAAATGAGGGCGAAAATGCCCTTTATAAGGCACTGCCGGATATTGAATGGTTCCGTACCTATCAATATCCAAAAGTATCTGAAACACTGGGTCCTGTGAAGATGAGTGTTACCGTGATCAATACATCGAACAAAGCACACAATGTGGTGCCTGCAGATGTATCTTTTGTGGTGGATGTGCGTGTAACAGAACAGTATTCCCTGGAAGAAATTCTGGAGATCATACAGGAAAATGTGAAGTGTGAAATAAAGCCGCGTTCTATCCGTATGCGTCCTTCCGGTATTCCGCTGGACCATCCGTTTGTACAGGCAGGTGTGCGGTTAGGAAAGACCTGTTATGGTTCACCAACCACTTCTGATCAGGCATTAATTCCATCTACTTCTATCAAGATGGGACCTGGCGATTCTGCCAGATCACATACCGCTGATGAGTTCATTTTTGTGGATGAAGTGAGACAGGGAATAGACAGTTATATATCATTGTTGGAAGAGATTATTAAAAACTAATTTGAAATGAAAATCTGGCAAAAAGACAAAGCAGCCCTTGCTGAAGTAGATAAATTCACGGTAGGTAAAGATCGTGAAATGGATGCTTTTCTCGCGCCTTTCGATGTGCTTGGGTCACTGGCACATACGACGATGCTGCAGACGATTGGCCTGCTTACAGCAGACGAATTGGCTGTGCTGCAAAAAGAATTAAAACAGATCTACAAAGAGATACAGGAAGGCAACTTTGTACTGGAAGATGGGGTAGAAGATATCCACTCCCAGGTAGAGCTGCTGCTGACCCGCCGTTTGGGTGAGGTTGGTAAAAAGATCCATAGCGGACGATCCAGGAATGACCAGGTTTTAGTAGACCTGAAATTATTCCTGCGTTCGGAGTTGCAAATATTAGTGAAGGAGGTAAAGGGCCTGTTCGACCTGTTGCAGCAAAAGAGTGAAGAATATAAAGATCGCCTGATGCCGGGGTATACACACCTGCAGATTGCTATGCCATCTTCATTTGGTCTCTGGTTTGGTGCGTATGCAGAAAGTCTGGTGGATGACCTGACGATGCTGCAGGGCGCTTACAAAGTGGTGAACAAAAACCCGTTGGGTTCTGCTGCGGGATATGGTTCTTCCTTTCCGCTGAACCGTACACTCACCACACAGTTGTTAGGTTTTGACGACCTGAATTACAATGTGGTGTATGCACAGATGGGGCGTGGTAAGACAGAGAAGATCGTATCTTTTGCACTGGCAGGGATTGCGGCTTCGCTGGCAAAGATGGCGATGGATGCGACGTTGTTTATGAACCAGAATTTTGGCTTTATCACCTTCCCTGATGAGCTGACGACTGGTAGTAGTATCATGCCGCATAAAAAGAATCCGGATGTGTGGGAACTGATCCGTTCTCATTGCAATAAATTGCAGGCGTTGCCAAATGAGATTGCGATGATGATCACCAATTTACCTCTTGGTTATCACCGTGATCTGCAGTTGCTGAAGGAAAATTTATTTCCTGCATTTGGGGTGCTGAAAGATTGCATTCAGATGACAGGATTGATGTTGTCTAATATTCGCATTAAGGAGAATATTCTGGATGATGCAAAGTATCAGTACCTGTTTAGTGTGGAAGTGGTGAATAAGCTGGTGCTGGAAGGTGTGCCTTTCAGAGAAGCTTACAAGCAGGTAGGGTTGGATATAGAGAAGGGGAATTTTGCACCTGAAAAAGCAGTGCAACATACCCATGAAGGAAGTATTGGGAACCCGGGGACTGCGGAAATAAATAAAATGATGGAAGATGTGTTGAAAGGGTTTAACTTTGTCAAAGTAGATGCAGCGATTGCGGCATTGACTAAGTAGACTTACTAACCTATTTTATTAAAGGGGGTGGAATTATTCCACTCCCTTTTTCATTGAAAATGGGTTTCATCTTCGTTGGTGAATTCCATTTTTCATGAATGTTTTCTTTGAAAATGGTTTTCATTCCCCGTTGGAGAATTTCCTCTTTCATGCATGTTTTTATCTCATAATACTTTTTATCTCTTCTACCAGTCTATCAATCTTCTTCGTACCATCCGTACGGGTAAATCGTGATCCTGTCACTTTCGACAGTCCATCTTGTTTTAATCAGTTCCTTAATTGACATACAGATTAACATTTAGGGCTCCCGACGAAAAAAAAATAAGAGGCCGTATCATAAGATACAGCCTCCCTTAATTCTGGTACCTAATGGAGATAGGTAACCATTTTAGTAATGCTGAAGAGGGTTCTTTATTTTTGAAACAACTTCTTTCAATATGTGCCCCTTATAAATTAGAATCCGATATTGACCCCGGCAAAGAAATTCGTTCCGGCCATTGGGTAATACCCGTTGGAAGAGTATAACTGTCCGCCTTCTCTGTACATATAAGTATAACCATTAGGACTATACATAGCGTTCCAGATATTATTCAGCATGAACTGTACTCCCAGTTCTTTAAAGAGCTTTTGTGGTACGATATAATTGATACGCAGATCATTCGTATAATAACCATCCAGGCTGCGTTCTTTCCCGCCGGTGTTATCCAGGTACTGACGGCTTACATACTTACCTATCAAGGCTATTTCAAGGTTCTTTATTGGTTTTGCAGTCAATGTATAACCACCTACAAAAGCAGGAGAGAAAGCAATATTACTGCTGCTGGATACTACAGTATCCTGACCACCTGTATCGTAGTTATCGATATAGCTCACAAAGTTTTTCACTTTATTCTGACTGAGTGCGGCATTCAAACCAATGCTGAAATATCTGCCCAGTCGCTGTGTGCCCTGTAATTCAATACCGGCGCGGTAGCTCTTAGGTATGTTAGTGCGGGTATAAGCACCTACTTCATTCAGTTTACCGGTTTGTACCAGTTGATTTTTGTAGTTCATGTAGTACACGTTCGCCTGCAATACCAGGTCATGTGTATGCAGGGTGTAACCTGCTTCTACATCACGCAGACTTTCAGCTTTGGGTGTTTGTAGTTTCGCAGCTTCAAAGTCATCGCGGTTAGGTTCTTTATTTCCAATAGCGAAGGAAGCATATACATCCTGTTGCTCATTGAGAGAATAGGTGATACCTGCTTTTGGATTGAAGAAGTTGTATTTGTTATGCTGAATGAGTGTAGGATTATCTTCAAAACCATCAATGTTGTATTTCACATCGCGGTATTGCAGATCTGCAAATACACGGAGGGCTTTGGTTACTTTGTATTCACCTTTCCAGTAGATGTTTGCATCCCGCTTCATCGCATCCAGGTTATAGTATTTATAATTCTTGTCGATGGCGTATTGTGCCCAGATAATTTGTCCGTTGTGATTGCCTTCGTAACGGTTCCAGCCACCACCTACACTCCAGCTGAATTTAGTGCCCTGGTAATTGACAGAGAAGATGCTACCATAGAAATCATTGTCCAGCCATAGCTGGCGGATGAGGTCTGTGCTGGTCACTTCCGCATCATTGATAACAGGGTTGGTAAGGCCATAAGCACTGTAAGCCTGTGCTTCTTTGTACTGCTCGTAATACCCTTTGCCTTTGGTATAGTGAGCCGCAACGGTGAAGTTCAGTTTATCGCTGAGGGCCTGGTTGAGGAACAACTGGTAGTTGTCCATCTGGTAATTGTCTGTTTCGTTATTATAATAAGAGCCATCCGATTTTTGTCCGGCAGAGTTATAGGTACGGTGGGTAGCCAGGGAATCCTGTGGTACGCCGTTCCATGCCTGGTAAGTCTTTTCAGTGCCAGAGGAAATGTTGAGGCGGATGGCGGTGTTTTTGGAAATATATGCGGCAGAAGTATAAAAAGCTTTGAGATTGGAGCTGGCACGATCAATATAACCATCGGAGGTGACTCTTGACAGGCGGGCATCTACAGTGAAGTGGCCGTTAATAAGCCCGGTACCTGCTTTTACTGTATTCTTCCATGAATTGAAAGAGCCGAAGCTGTTATAGATTTCGCCATAAGCTTTCTCCCGGTAATCGTTGGTGCTGATATTGAGAGAGGCGCCGAAAGCCCCGGCACCGTTGGTAGAGGTCCCTACACCCCGTTGCAGCTGAATACTGCTTACGCTGGAAGCGAGGTCTGGAATATCTACAAAATAAGTGCCCTGTGATTCCGCATCATTGACAGGGATACCGTTGTTCGTAACATTGATACGGGTGATGTCTGTACCTCTTACGCGCATGCTGGTGTAACCAATGCCAGTACCTGCATCGGAGTTGGTCACTACACCTGGCATTTGATTGAGCAGGATGGGGAGATCTTGTCCCAGGTTTTGCTTTTTGATCTCTTCGGCGGTGATAGTAGATTGAGTAAATGGCGCATGCTGGCCTACGCGGAGGCTGGTGATTTCAACAGGCTGTACGAAGAGGCCGGTTTCTTCCAGTTGCAGATCGGCATTGGTACTAGTTCCGTTTGTATGCACAGCAGTGGTGAGGGGTTGAAAGCCCAGGTAAGTTGCTTTGATAGTAAAGGTGCCCTGTGAAGGGAGTAAAATGCGGTAAACCCCATTGGCATTGGAATGGGCGCCGGTATTATCGGCAGAAAGGATGCTGACAGACACGCCTTCAAGGGGGTGGCCGGTTTTTTTGTCAGTGATTATACCGGTGAGCACGGTTTGTGCATGTACCGAGACTGCGCTGAAAACCAGCCATAGCAGTAAGAATTGTCTCATGGACTCAACAGTTTAAAAAGCTACGGTATGAGGGTAGCATTAAGTTATCTGCTACGCATGTGCGTGCAGCTTGCCATATGTGGGTAAGGAAGAATTGGTTCACTTACCTTTCCTAATCAGCATTACCTGATCAGGTTCAACGGGTCTGATCTCAGCCTGATAGTAAGGCACCCCGAGGTGAAGCCGGCTGGTGGTTTTGAAAAAATGTACGATAGTACATACCGGATTCCGAAACAAAGGTATAGAGAAAAATTTTTTAAATGGAAGAAAATTGTTAAATTAGAATTGCATATATATTATCCCCCCTGGAAAGTTTTCACACGTTTTATTTTTTTAATGTTAACCATCAATTTGTAATTGCATGATCAGACTTTCGGTCATTGGCCATCTGGGGCATGATGCTTTGAAAAAAGTCATCAACGGGAAATCAGTGCTGTCATTCAGTGTAGCACAAAATGAACAGTTTAAAGATTTAATGGGAGTAGTACAGGAGCGTACTACATGGATTAATTGTTCTGTCTGGGGGCGGGATAATCTGGGACCGTATTTAAAGAAGGGAACGCTGGTGTATGTGGAAGGCAGGCCTGTGTTCAAAGGGTATGCGGGTAAGCAGGGCGAGGTGCTGGCAGGTGTGAACATGAGAGTAGCGGAACTGGCGTTGCTGCCGGGAGCGAGGGGGGTATTGGGAACTGGAAGTGCAGGGGTAGAGGAGGAGCGAAGTGAGGAAGAATTAGAAAGGGAGAATGAAGAAGATGATGATGATGAAGGTGTAAGAAATGATTTGCCATTTTAATGAATTTCCTTTTTAAAAGGGATAGTTTTCGTCTATAGGTCTGTTCTTTATCCCTGGTGTGATGTCGGCAGTTCATTGATATTGTCAATTTCCTGAATCTTAAAAACTCACTTTTGCCGTTAGCAGAAGTGAGTTTTTTGATTCATGTAAATGAAGAAAAAGAAATATTCAATTATTTTTTGTTCAAAAGTACTGCCTTGAAAGCCTTGACAGTAGTATATCTTATAGCTTGAGTCTATGGCCGGGTTAAAATGATAGCAGGATTTCTTTTAAAAAATATTTGGCAGGGATTAATCTTTGTCTATCTTTGCACTCTCATTGCGAGGTAGAGCAGAGGTAGCTCGTCGGGCTCATAACCCGAAGGTCAGAGGTTCGAATCCCCTCCTCGCTACAAACGAAGTCCCGGCTAGGTCGGGATTTTTTTATTTCAGGAAGTTTAGGAAAAAAATTACATGCATAAAGCAGGGTTTGTAAATATCTTCGGAAAAGCGAATGCAGGGAAAAGTACCCTCATGAACGCACTCATTGGCGAAAAGCTCGCTATTGTATCCCCGAAGGTTCAAACTACCAGACATCGTATAACTGGTATTGTGACTACTGATGAATACCAGATTGTATTCTCCGATACCCCGGGTATTATAGACCCGCGTTACCGGTTACACGAAAAGATGATGGGCGCAGTGAAGTCAGCACTTGAAGATGCAGACGTCGCTTTGCTGATGATGGATGTGAAAGACAATGTGGCTGAAAACCTCGAACTCTTCGATTCGCTGAAACTGAAAGCAAAATGTCTGCTTGTGATCAACAAGATGGACGTGATGGAAAAGGAAAAGCTGGAAGAGATCGTGAAGCAATGTGAAGACTGGGGCAAAGCAACTGTCATCACCATCTCTGCCTTGCAGAAAAAAGGTGTGGATGCGCTGCTGAAACAGATTGTCAGCATGCTTCCGGAAAGTGATCCTTTCTATCCTGAAGATACATTAACAGATAAATCTACCCGCTTTTTCGTAGCTGAAATAATCAGGGAAAAGATCTTTCATCTGTATGAAGAAGAGATCCCTTATCACACAGCAGTAGTGGTGACACAGTACCAGGAAAAAACAACACTGACGAAAATCTCTGCGGAGATTATTGTGACGAGAGATACACAGAAAGGAATTATCCTGGGCGATAAAGGAACGGGCATCCGCAGACTGGGTACCATGGCGCGTGAAGACATTGAAAAGTTTATTGGTCAGAAAGTGTTCCTTGAATTGTTTGTGAAAGTGAGAGGTAAGTGGAGAGACAATGATCTTTATCTGAAAGAATACGGTTATTAATTCTGAATAGAGACGGCTCTCTAACAGAACATATAGGTTTTAAGTTTAGTAATTTTTAAAATATTATGGCTGGATTTACAGTAGCAATTGTCGGTCGTCCTAATGTGGGTAAGTCTACCCTGTTCAACCGTTTGCTGGAACAGCGCAAAGCCATTGTGGATGACGTCTCTGGCGTAACGAGAGATAGACAGTATGGAGTGGCAGACTGGAATGGCAGATCTTTTAACGTAATTGATACCGGTGGTTTTGTACACGGTAGTGATGATGTATTTGAACGTGAGATCCGCAAGCAGGTAGTGATTGCCATGGAAGAAGCAAACGTGCTCCTTTTCATGTGTGATGCTGCTACAGGCATTACCGATCTTGATGATAATATGGCGGAACTATTGCGCCGCTCTTCCAAACCTGTTCTCCTGGTGGTGAACAAAGTAGATAACAACAATCGTATGTTGGAAGCTGCTGAGTTTTACAGTCTGGGCTTCGAAAAGGTATTCTTTATGTCTTCTATGAGCGGTAGTGGTAGCGGTGAGTTACTCGATGCAGTAGTAGAACTGATGCCTGAAGAAGAGGTGAGAGATGAAGATGCAGAAGCAAAGGAAATCCCAAAGATTGCCATCATCGGTCAGCCGAATGTAGGTAAGTCTTCCCTGCTGAATGCATTGATTGGTGAAGAGCGTAATATCGTTTCCGATATTCCGGGGACAACCAGAGATACGATTCACACGCATTACAAAATGTTCCAGAAAGATTTTGTACTGATCGATACAGCGGGTTTACGCCGTAAGTCGAAGGTACATGAAGACCTGGAATTCTATTCAGTGATCCGTGCGATCAAAGCAATGGATGAAGCGGATGTATGTCTGTTATTACTGGATGCGGTAATGGGTATCACTGCGCAGGATCTGAACATCTTTAGCCTGGCTGCCCGTAAGGGGAAAGCGATTGTGATCCTGGTGAATAAGTGGGATCTGATTGATGATAAAAAGACCAATACTGCCCGTGATTACGAAAAGCAGCTGAAAGAAAGACTGGCGCCATTCAACGATGTGCCTATCATCTTTACTTCAGTAGCAGAGAAGCAACGTATATTCAAAGCAATCGAAGAGGCACTGCGTGTGTACGAAAACCGTCAGCGTAAAGTACAGACTTCCAAGCTGAACGATGTGATGCTGAAGGCGATAGAGGCATTCCATCCACCTGTAGTAAGGGGTGTACCTATTAAAATTAAATATGTGACCCAGTTACCTACGTATACGCCTGCATTTGCATTTTTCTGCAACCTGCCGGAGGATGTGAAACTGCCGTATCGTAACTACCTTGAAAATCAATTGCGTACAAACTTTGATTTCCAGGGGGTACCGCTTAAATTGTTCTTCCGGAAGAAATAACGATCGTTTTTTAATAAAATTAGGGCAAAAGTGTTTTATAATTAAAAATAACTATATACCTTTGCCCATCTTAAAATTATCAAAGCATGAAAAAATTATTCTTTTTAGCAGCTGCTGCTGGTATGTTCTTCGTAGCTTGTAACGGTGGTTCTACTCCTGCTACAGATTCTACTGCTACAGCTCCAGTTGTTGATTCAGTTGCTACAGCTCCAGCTGCAGATTCAGTTGCTACTCCAGCTGTTGATTCAGTTGCTGCTCCAGCTGCAGATTCAGTTGCTAAGTAAGACTAACGTTTTACAAGAAATTTGCCTTCCTGCATGCAGGAAGGCTTTTTTGTTTTTAGGATATTCATGTTGTATTAAAAAAAATCCGCCGTTGATAAATGATGCTTACGACATCAGTTATCAACGGCGGAAAAAGATGGCCTGCGGCCGGCTTTAAAATCGATAATTAATCGTTTTTCTCTTTATTCAGCACTTCTATTGCTTTCTTCATCATGCCATCATTCTGATTCAGCGACTCCCAATATCCTTCATAACTCCAAATCTGTCTCGCTAATATTGCTTTCAACCTGTTTTGTATTTCAATTTCATCATGCGGTTTCAATCCACTCAAACCTTTTATACTATCACGTTCTGCATAACTCTTGAATGCACTCATTATGCTGGCCGGTACCTGGTACTGGTTTACAAACTGTGATGCATCTTTATATTGTTTGAACTCATCTTTGTGACCAATGTAATATTGATATACAAAATTACTGAAGGCACTACGGGAATACATACTTGAAATCACCGGTGAGAAACGGCTGGTATCAAATGGTATGAAGAGGTCCGGTGTAATACCACCACCGCCATATACCACTCTTCCATTTGCCGTCTTGTATTTTACGGTATCCAGTACTTTGATGCTATCCTGGTTTACAAATTCACCATGATTGAAACGGTTTAGGATATCTTCATCATATGCCTCGCGACCATTGGCGTACGACTTCTGAATACTTCTGCCAGAAGGGGTGTAGTAGCGGGCTACAGTAAGACGCAGTGCACCACCGTTGCTCAGATCGAACTGTTCCTGTACCAGGCCTTTACCAAATGTACGACGGCCGATGATGGTACCGCGATCCCAATCCTGTACAGCACCTGCCAGTATTTCGCTGGCACTTGCAGAACCTTCGTCCGTCAGGATAGCGAGTGCACCATGTTCAAACAAACCAGGTTTCTCACATTTATAATCTGTACGGGGATAGCTCTTACCTTTTGTATAAAGGATCAGTTTATTATCATCCAGCAGTTCGTCTGCAATACGGGTAGCTGCATCGAGGTAGCCACCTGGATTCTGACGCAGGTCGATCACCAGCTTCGTCATCTTTTGCTTTTGCAGGTTGCGCAGTGCAGCCATGAATTCATCGAAAGTAGTGCCGCTGAACTTACTTATTTTAATATACCCGATCTCAGGAGTGGCCATATAACTGGCATCCACGCTATACAGTGGAATGATGCCCCTGGTGATCTGGATAGGACGCAGCTCATGGTTACGCATCATGGTCACCATTACTTTGGAACCTTTCGGGCCCCGCAGTAGCTGACGGATCTTGTCGCTGGTAATATTATTACCCGCTACCAGGCTGTCATTTACCTTGATGATCTTATCGCCGGTCTGTACACCAGCCGTCTCTGAAGGACCACCGGCGATGACGGAGATAACATTAACAGTGTCTCCGGTAATGTTGAATTCCACACCGATGCCCTGGAAGTTGCCATCCAGATCTTCATTCACCTCTTCCACACTGGAAGGGGGGATATAGATAGAGTGGGGGTCAAGGTGGGTGAGGAGGCCTTCGATAGCTTCCTGTTGCAGATCGCCCAGTTGCAGGGTATCAACATATTTCACTTTGAGAAGGTCCATGACTTCCTGTAAAGGTCCCTTGTCTACCCGGCTAAAGAGGAGCGTTTGCGCTCCGGTGTTAGACCCCGGCATTTTATGGCCCAGATACATTCCCAATGCCAGTACTACGGCTAAAAGTAATGGTAAAAAAACATTCAATTTCCTGTTCGACATAACTTCGATATTAAGATTGCGGCAATGTCCGCTGCGCTGTGGCCATTTTTAGGTAATTTTTACAGCAGTAGTATATATAATCCTGTTTTGTTTAACTTGTGGGGCAAAAATAGTATAATAACATATAATCATCACCTAAACCTCAAACCTTAACGGGCGTGTCATGAAAATAAAGCTAATCGCAGATAGTGGGTCCACCAAGGCGGATTGGTGTTTAACGGGGGGCAATGAGACAGGACATTTTGCTACACAGGGCATCAGCCCTTATTTTTTAAGCGCTCAGCAGATCAGGGAAATCCTTGAAAAGGAGCTGTTACCACAGTTACCAGCAGATGTAGAGATTGCAGAAATCTTTTATTATGGAACCGGCTGTTTACAGCCAAAGAGTGTACAGATCGTACAAACAGCCCTACAATCTGTATGGCCACATGCTGCTGTTGATGTAAAACATGACCTGATGGGGGCTGCAAGGGCATTGTGTGGCAGAGAACCCGGTATAGCCAGTATTTTGGGTACAGGTTCCAATTCTGGTTTTTATGATGGCACAACCATTGTAAAGAATAATCCAGGACTGGGTTATGTACTGGGCGATGAAGGCAGTGGTGCCGTACTGGGCAAAAAGTTGTTGCAGATGTACCTCTACAACTCATTTGACGAGGAACTGAAGAGTCGCTTTGACTACATGTATAATACGACGAACGATGAAATCCTGGAAAATGTATACCGTAAACCATTGCCTAACCGTTACCTGGCTGGTTTTGCGCGTTTTTTGGGAGAGAACAGAGGGCACTATATCATAGAGAACATCCTCGAGGATGGGCTAAACGAGTTTTTTTTCAATCACATCTATAAATACAGCGAGAGCTGGACACATCCGCTGCACTTCACTGGTAGCATAGCCTGGAACTTCAGGGATATTCTGCAGGAGTTGTGCGAGCTGTATGAGCTGCAGCTGGGAAGGATATTACGGAGCCCTATGGAAGGGTTGCTGGAGTATCATCAAATTTAAAATCTATCAATCGAAAATGTCTTTTCAGAGAACCACTGAACAACCTTCACACTATAGACATCTGGAGAAGATGAGTGTGCAGGATATCCTGAGTAATATAAACCAAGAGGATAAAACTGTACCCCAGGCTGTTGAAAAAGCGCTTCCTCAGATAGAGAACCTGGTGACGGTGATTGCCGATAAGATGCTGGCTGGTGGCCGGTTATTTTATATGGGCGCCGGTACCAGCGGCAGACTGGGTATTGTAGATGCGAGTGAGTGCCCACCTACATTTGGAGTGCCATTTGGGTTGGTGATCGGGTTGATTGCAGGGGGAGATGCGGCCATACGCAAGGCAGTGGAGTTTGCAGAGGATGATACGCAGCAGGGATGGAAAGATCTTTTAGCACATAATATTTCCGAAAAAGATGTGGTGGTAGGGATTGCGGCGAGCGGCACCACCCCTTATGTAATAGGTGCATTGAATCAATGCCGGGAGGCGGGAATAGTGACAGGGAGTATTTGTTGTAATGCTGGTGCACCCTTATCAGCAGCGGCAGATTACCCGATCGAGGTGGTGGTAGGGCCTGAATTTGTGACAGGGAGCACCCGTATGAAGAGTGGAACGGCGCAAAAGCTGGTGTTGAATATGATTTCGACGGCGGTGATGATACAACTGGGACGTGTAGAGGATAATAAGATGGTAAATATGCAGCTGACGAATGATAAACTGGTGGATAGAGGGGTGAGAATGCTGATGGGACAGTTGAACCTCAGTGATTATGAGCAGGCGAAGGCGTTATTGTTGAAAGCTGGCAGTGTGAAAAAAGCAATGGAGGACTACCGTTAATAATTGCAGTTTTTTCCTGAAATTTGTGAAAACACTAATTTCAGGAAAATAGCCCATGCACGAGATAGAACCATTTTACAACTGGCGACATTTATATAGTGCCGAGGAGGATGAAAGCTCTCCTTTCTATGGAAGAGAGTACAGTGAATTCACCTTTTCGAACACAGTATATAATTATTATGTTCACCCTCAGTGGGATGAATTCGGTTCCAGGAACCTGTATATGAAAGTCCTATATGCTGATTATCAGTTCAATTACGTCATAATAGAGCTATTGGGAGAGTGGAATGACGCCATTGAAAATGATATAATGACCCTGAAAAGGGACATTATAGATGTGATGATTGCCACAGGAATCAGAAAATTTCTATTAATTACTGAGAATGTAATGAACTTTCACTCCTCTGATGATTGTTATTATGAAGAGTGGTGGGATGATATAAAAGACGACGGTGGGTGGATAGTGGCGATGAATATGCCGGTACAGACCCGGCAGGAGTTTGAGAAAGCACATCTGGACAACTATGTACATCTGCTGGATGTTGAGAAATGGCGGCCTTATCAGCCCCAGCATATTTTCAATGAGATCGATAACCTGATGATGCGCAGGTTGGAATAGTCATCGTATCAGGGTAATTCAAAAATTCCACGTGACCTTGTGTCGGGTGAGAAAACTCTTTTCCCTACCTCATTGGATATGAGCACCAATGAGGTTTTGATCCACGCGAAATATGAGAAATATCATTTGGTTTTTATTTTTCCCGCTTTAACTTTGCGCGATATATTCGAATAATTATCATATCATCTTTTAAGGAAGCTAATTTTACTTATGAAGTGGTCACAGTTTTTTAATACCTCTATCGGTAAAAAATTATTAGTGGGTGCTACCGGCCTGTTCCTTTGTAGTTTTGTTATTGTGCATCTTGTAGGTAATCTTCAGCTGCTGCTCAATGACAACGGGGAAGGCTTCAACACCTACGCGGATTTCATGGCCCACAACGAACTGATCCAGCTTGTGGCATGGGGTTTAAAAGTCGCGGTAATTATCCACTTCTGGGTTGCATTACAACTTACTTTCAGTAACAGAAAAGCCCGTCCGGTTAAGTATGCAGTAAACCCAGGTAATCAGACTTCTTCCTGGTTCAGCCGTCAGATGGCGATCATGGGAAGTATTCTGCTGGTATTCCTGCTCATTCACCTGAAAGATTTCTGGTGGGCTATGCACTACGGTGATTTACCTAAAGGAAATTTCGGAGGTAAAGAAGTGACTGACCTGTACAGCACCGTGTACACAGCGTTTACCACTCAGCTGTGGCTGGTGATCCTGTACGTTATCGGTATGGTTGGTTTGTCTTTCCACCTGATCCATGGTTTTAAGAGTGCTTTCCAGACCTTTGGTCTGAACCATGTAAAGTACAATGGCCTGATCAATTTTGTAGGTGTATGGGTATTTGGAGTACTGATTCCTATTGGTTTCGCGCTTATTCCCGTGATTATCTATTTTAAACATTAAGTAAAGTAAGGAGATATGTTGAACTCAAAAATTCCTGCCGGACCATTAGAACAAAAATGGGAAGAATATAAGGGGCATTGTAAGCTGGTAAACCCGGCTAACAAGCGCAACATGGAAGTGATCATTGTGGGTACCGGTCTCGCAGGGGCATCAGCTGCTGCGTCATTGGGCGAGTTAGGATATAAAGTAAAAGCTTTCTGTTTTCAGGATAGCGCCCGCCGTGCACATAGTATTGCTGCACAGGGTGGTATCAATGCTGCAAAAAATTACCAGAACGACGGTGACTCTGTTTACCGTTTGTTTTACGATACTGTAAAAGGTGGCGACTACCGTGCCCGCGAAGCGAATGTGCATCGTCTGGCAGAGGTGAGTGGCAATATTATAGACCAGTGCGTGGCACAGGGTGTACCCTTTGCACGTGAGTATGGTGGTATGCTGAGCAACCGTTCATTCGGTGGTACTCAGGTACAGCGTACTTTCTACGCAGCAGGTCAAACCGGCCAGCAGCTGCTGTTAGGCGCTTACTCTGCACTGCAGCGCCAGGTGGCTTTGGGTAACGTAACCATGTATACCCGTCACGAAATGCTGGAGATCGTAACGATCGATGGCAAAGCACGTGGTATCATTGCCCGTGACCTCGTAAGTGGTAAGCTGGAGCGTCACTTCGGTCATGCGGTATTACTGTGTACCGGTGGTTATGGCAACGTGTTCTACCTGTCTACCAACGCAATGGGTTCTAACGTAACCGCTGCATGGAAGGCAACTAAGAAAGGTGCTTACTTCGGTAACCCTTGTTACACACAGATCCACCCGACCTGTATCCCTGTTTCCGGTGATCATCAGTCCAAACTGACACTGATGTCTGAATCATTGCGTAACGATGGTCGTATCTGGGTGCCTAAAAAACAAAACGACAACCGTAAGCCAGGTGATATCCCTGAAGATGAAAGGGATTATTACCTGGAAAGAAGATATCCTGCATTTGGTAACCTGGTGCCTCGTGACGTGGCTAGCCGCGCTGCCAAAGAAAGATGTGACGCCGGTTATGGTGTAGGTAGCTCCAAACAAGCTGTATACCTCGATTACGCTTCTGCAATCGAGCGTTATGGTAAGATTGAAGCAAACAAAAGACAGATGCACGATGCAGCTCCTGCCCTGATCACCAAACTGGGTAAAGAAGTTGTGCAGGAGAAATATGGTAACCTGTTCGATATGTACGCTAAGATCACCGGTGAGAACCCTTACGAGGTGCCAATGCGTATCTACCCTGCAGTACACTATACCATGGGTGGTCTGTGGGTTGACTACGAACTGATGACTTCTGTAACAGGTTTGTATGCACTGGGTGAAGCTAACTTCTCCGATCACGGTGCAAACCGTCTGGGTGCTTCTGCACTGATGCAGGGCCTGGCTGATGGTTACTTCGTAATACCTTATACACTGGGTAACTACCTGGCAGACGATATCAGAACCAAAGCGATACCTACTACGCATCCTGCTTTTGACGAAGCTGAGAAGCATGTACAGGATACCCTCAATCAACTGATGGGTATCAAGGGTACTAAATCCGTAGACTACTTCCACAAGAAACTGGGTAAGATCATGTGGGAAAAATGCGGTATGGCGCGTAACGAAAAGGGCCTGACAGAAGCTATCGAAGAGATCATCGCGCTGCAGAAAGAATTCTGGAGTGACGTTCGTATCCCTGGTGAGCAAAATGAGTTCAACCCTGAACTGGAAAAAGCTGGCCGTGTGGCTGACTTCCTGGAACTGGGTGAACTGATGTGCCGCGATGCGCTGAATCGTAGAGAATCCTGTGGTGGTCACTTCCGTGAAGAATCTCAGGAAGATGGTGGTGAAGCAAAACGTGACGACGAAAACTTCTCCTACGTTTCTGCATGGGAATACAAAGGTCCTAACCAATACGAACTCCATAAAGAGGAGCTGGTATTTGAGGTTTGTAAACCTACTCAGCGTAACTATAAATAAGGTCTTGTCTGGCTACGGCCAGATTATTTACAACAATAATAGTCCAACCAGATATGGAACATTATAACATGAATCTCACACTTAAAGTGTGGAGACAGAAAAATTCAGAGGCGAAGGGTAATTTCGAAAATTATCAGGTAAGTGAGATTTCTTCTGAAATGTCATTCCTTGAAATGTTTGATGTGCTGAATGAGCGTCTCATTAACGAAGGAAAAGACCCGGTAGCTTTCGACCACGATTGTCGTGAAGGTATCTGTGGTATGTGTTCCATGCATATCAATGGCCGTGCACATGGTCCATGGCAGGGTACTACCACATGTCAGCTGCACATGCGCGCTTTCAAGGATGGTGATACCATCACTGTAGAGCCATGGAGAGCTGGTGCTTTCCCTGTAGTAAAAGATCTGACTGTACACCGTGCTGCATTTGACCGTATCATTGAAGCAGGTGGTTTCGTATCTGTAAATACAGGTAATGCACAGGATGCGAATAACATTCCGGTACCTAAGGATGATGCAGATGCTGCATTTGCTGCTGCTGCATGTATTGGTTGTGGTGCTTGTGTAGCTGCTTGTAAAAACTCTTCTGCTATGCTGTTCGTATCTGCTAAGGTGTCTCAGCTGGCATTACTGCCACAGGGTCAACCTGAGAAGAAGAGCCGTGTCCTGAACATGCTTGCACAGATGGATAAAGAAGGTTTCGGTAGCTGTACAAATACAGGTGCATGTGAAGCTGAATGTCCGAAAGAGATCTCACTGACAAACATCGCCCGTCTGAACAGGGAGTTTATCGGTGCTGGTTTTACTTACGAAAAGTAATATTGGCGTAATTGAATGTCGTCGCTAATTGAATATCGTAGTAATTGAATGTCGTCGTAATTGAATGTGAAAGGATGTACCGAATTGGTACATCCTTTTTTTTAGATATTACAGGTTATGTAGCAATTTGAGTTTTTAGTTATTCCGGTTTTTTGTTGCTGCGATAGCAGCAACAAAAAACTGCTTTCGGGGTTGCACTTTTGCCTTCGCCAAAAGTGCAACCCCGATTTTATTTTATTTATTGCAGTCATAATTCGTAATTTCCTGTAGTTCCCAAAAAAATTCCGTTATGACTCATCAATCCCGAAGAACATTCCTGCGCAATCTTGGTGGCACCACTGCCCTCCTAAGCGTACGCCCTCTTTCCTCCTTAGCCAACATCTCCCCTAACGATAAGATACGGATAGGCTGTGTCGGTATGGGGATCATGGGTTTTGCTGATGTGCGGGACTCACTTACGCTCCCCGGCATAGAGCTGGCTGGCGTAGCCGACCTCTATACCGGCCATCTCACAAAAGTAAAAGAGCTATATGGTAAAGATATCTTTACCACCCGTGATTACAGAGAACTGCTGGAAAGAAAAGACATCGATGCGATCATTGTTGCGACCCCTGACTTCTGGCATGACACCATCTCTATTGCTGCTATGGAAAAAGGTAAGGCGGTGTATTGCGAAAAGCCCATGGTACAGCAGATCTCCGAAGGACATGCCGTTATTGCCACACAGGCAAAAACAAAAGCCATCTTCCAGGTGGGTAGTCAGCGTGTAAGTAGCATAGGGCTTGCAGAAGCAAGAAACCGCTACCTGGCAGGCGATATCGGCGAACTGGTGATGGTCGAGGCACATATGGATCGTCATGATGCGCTGGGTGCCTGGCAGTATTCTATTCCACCCGATGCTTCGCCCGCTACAGTAGATTTTGATACCTGGCTGAAAGATACCGCCAGAATTCCTTTCGATCCTGTTCGCTTTTTCCGCTGGCGCAATTACAAAGCTTATGGCACAGGTATTCCCGGAGACCTGTTTGTACACCTTATTTCAGGGTTACATTTCATGACAGGGGTAGCAGGTCCTCATCGGGTATATGCCACTGGCAACCTGAAACAATGGAATGATGGCCGCGATGTACCTGATGTGGTGATGGCCCTTTTTGATTACCCAGGTTTCCAGGTGAACCTCAGGGTGAACTTTGCCGATGGTGGGGGAGGTGGTGAAGCCACAAAACTAATAGGCACTGAAGGTGTACTGGAACTGGGCTGGGATAGCTTTAAGATCAAAAAACATAAACTGGCTGCGGCACCGGGGTATGGTGGCTGGGATACATATAATACATGGCCCAAAGCCACACAGGAGGCTTATGTCAAAGAATACAATGAAAAATATACCCCTGCACAAAGGCAGCAACCTGTACAGGAAGGAGAAAGTGTTTTTAATGCACCTCCCGGTTATGATTCCCACATTGATCACCTGGCTAATTTTTATGAATCTGTTCGTACTGGCAAAAAAGTAGTAGAAGATGCTACCTTTGGATTAAGGGCTGCAGGGCCTGCGTTGCTGACAAATGAAAGTTATTTTCAGCAACGACCTATAAAGTGGGACCCCGTGAAGATGGTGGAGGTGGGTTAATTTTGTACTTTAGTAGTCTCAATTATTACCACCTATGAGGATAGCCGCTGCTTATTACGTGATCTTAGCTATGGCCCTGTTTGCCTGTAAGGAAAAAAAGAAAGTTATGTCAGCAGAATCAACGACAACGATAGCCGCTCCGGTAGCGGAAAAGAAAGATACAGCGCTTACTATAAACGGTGATACCCGTATAGATAGCTATTACTGGATGAATGATCGTAATGATCCTAAAGTCCTCGCTTATCTGAATGCAGAGAATACTTACCTGGATACCATGATGGCTTCTGCAACACAGCTGCGTAAGAAGCTGTACGAAGAAATGCGTGGCAGGATCATGGAAACGGATGCCAGTGTGCCTTATCTGAAAGAAGGGTATTACTATTACACCCGTTATGTAGAAGGAAAAGAATACCCTATCTACTGCCGTAAAAAAGGTAGCCTGGAAGCCAAGGAAGAAATCACCCTCAATGTCAATGAAATGGCAGCAGGGCATGATTATTACCAGGTAGGTGGTATGGCGGTAAGTCCTGACGGGCAATGGTTAGCTTTTGGTGTAGATACCGTGAGCCGCCGTCAGTATACCATTCGTATCAAAAACCTGCAAACAGGTGAAATACTTCCTGATGCTATTCTGAATACCACCGGTGGTGCTGCGTGGGCCAGCGATAACAAGACCTTTTTCTATACAGGAAAAGACCCTGTTACTTTGCGGGCAGACAGGATCGGCAGACATGTGGTAGGTACTGAAGCTGCAAAGGATAAAGAGGTGTTCCATGAGAAAGATGAGACCTTTAATACCATTGCTTACAGAAGTAAATCAGGACAGTACATCTTCATCGCAAGTGAAAGTACATTGTCTTCTGAATACCGGATACTGGATGCATCCAAACCAATGGGCGATGCGAAAGTATTCTATCCACGTCAGCATGATCTGCTGTATGATGTAGACCATCAGGATCAGCATTTTTATATCAGAACAAACTACCAGGCGAAGAATTTCAGACTGATGGAATGCCCGCTGGACAAGACGGGTATCAGGGATTGGAAAGAGGTGATTCCACATCGTACAGATGTTTTGCTGGAAGGTCAGGAGTTGTTCAAAGAGCATATGGTACTGAGTGAGCGTAAGAATGGTCTCACACAACTGCGTGTGATCAATACACATACACATCAGGAACATTACCTGCACTTTGATGAACCTGCTTATGTAGCGAGTGTGTCTATCAATCCTGAGTTTGATACGAAGACATTGCGCTATGTATATACTTCAATGACGACGCCTTCTTCCACCTATGATTATGACATGGATGCGAAGACAAATGAGCTGAAGAAAAGACAGGAAGTATTGGGTGGTTATGACCCGAAAAATTATGTGACCGAGCGTGTGTATGCAACAGCGAGAGATGGTGTGAAAGTGCCGATCTCTATCGTGTATAAAAAAGGATTTGAAAAGGATGGCAAGCGACCTTTGTTGCTGTATGGATATGGTTCTTATGGTCACAGCATTGATCCGGGTTTTAGTTCAAACAGGCTGAGTTTATTAGATAGAGGATTTGCATATGCAATAGCGCATATTCGTGGAGGAGAAGAGATGGGCAGACAGTGGTATGAAGATGGAAAGTTGTTTAAGAAGAAGAATACGTTTTATGACTTTATTGATTGTGCAGAATTCTTAGTGGCACAAAAGTATACGGATAGTGCGCATTTGTATGCGATGGGTGGTAGTGCTGGTGGTTTGCTGATGGGTGCTGTTGTAAATATGCGGCCTAAGTTATGGAATGGTGTGATAGCGGCGGTGCCATTTGTAGATGTGGTTACGACTATGTTGGATGAGAGTATTCCATTGACCACGGGTGAGTTTGATGAGTGGGGCAATCCAAAGAATAAGGAGTACTATGATTATATGAAATCTTATTCTCCTTATGATAATGTGGTAGCGCAGGATTATCCAAATATGCTGGTGTTGACAGGGCTGCATGATTCACAGGTGCAGTATTGGGAGCCGGCTAAGTGGGTGGCGAAGTTGAGAGCGTTGAAAACGGATAAGCATTTATTGTTGTTCAAGACAGATATGGAAGCGGGGCATGGCGGGGCTTCAGGAAGGTTTAAGCCTTTGGAAGATGTGGCATTGCAGTATTCGTTTCTGTTAGGATTAGAAGGGAAATAATTTTAAACTACTTTAAATTCCTACTAATAAAAAAGAGGGTGTATCTGAAATTAGATACACCCTCTTTTAGTTCGGATACCTGATGGAGCCAGATTCCATTGTATGCGTTTCTCAGGAGTTTCATTTATTAATGATACACCTTCTTTTTTATTGGAATCGCGCAATGGCCTGCGGCCGGCTTAATTCATTTTATTTCTTGTGTTCTAAGAATTCAGTCTTAACTGTCTCTCCAAAGAAGATGTTTGTCAGCTTTTCAAAAATAACCGGATCATCTGTTGTAAAGAATCTCCTGCTACCATTCTTACTCAATCTCGTTTCCATTTCAGGATGTCTTACCAGATAATCTTTCAGGCTATGAGCAACAATCTTTCCCTGTGATAAAAGCGTAATCCCCGCGGGCAAAAACTGCCTTATCTTCCTGGTCAAAATCGGATAATGAGTACACGCCAACACCAGCGTATCAATATCCGGTGCATCCGTCAATATCTGATCCAGGTATTTCTTCACAAAATAATCAGCCCCTTCGCTATCCGCCTCCCCATTTTCAATCAAAGGCACCCACATCGGACAAGCCAACTGATGTACTTTCACGTGTGGAAAGAACTTTTTGATTTCAATAGGATACGATTCCGAGCTCACCGTACCTTTTGTCGCCAATATTCCTACTTCGCCGGTCTGGGTGAGTGTGCCTACCATTTCGGTAGTCGGCCTGATCACCCCTAAGACCCTGCGATCCGGTGCTATGTTCGGCAGGTCTTTTTGCTGAATGGTGCGGAGTGCCTTGGCAGAGGCCGTATTACAGGCCAGCACTACCAAAGGACAGCCCATGTCAAAAAGGTGCTGTACACATTCCAGTGTGTAGGTATGAATGGTTTCAAATCCTCTGTTGCCATAGGGGGCACGGGCGTTGTCGCCCAGGTAGATATAATCGTATTGTGGCAGGGAGGTGATGATTTCTTTGAGCACCGTGAGTCCTCCATAGCCGGAGTCGAATACGCCAATTGGCCCAGTTTTCATTTCTTTATTTTTTCATCAATCCTGTACCAGTCAGGTCATAGATTTCCTGAATTTCGTGGAGGACTTTTTCGAAATCAATTTTCAGATCTATCAGTTGTCCGTTTTTCAGGTCATACACCCAGCCGTGTACGGTAGGGAACTTGTTCAGAAGGTAGGATTGCTGTACGGCGGCGGTTTTGATAACATTCACACATTGCTCCTGTACATTCAGTTCTACCAGGCGATTGTAACGTGCATGCTCGTCTTCAATGTTGTTCAGCTCCTCTTTGTGCAGGCGGTATACGTCGCGGATATTGCGGAGCCATGGATTGAGCAGACCGAGGTCGGCTGATTGCATGGCTGCTTTTACACCTCCGCAGTTGTAGTGGCCACATATGATGATGTGTTTTACCTGCAGGTGGCGAACGGCGTAGTTGATGACTGACATTACGTTCAGGTCAACATTATTGACCAGATTGGCTACGTTTCTGTGAACGAAGACTTCACCGGCATCCAACCCCATGATCTCATTGGTGGGTACCCGGCTATCGCTACAGCCTATGTAGAGGTATTCTGGTTTCTGCTCGTTTGCCATTTTTTCAAAAAATTCCTTGTCGGTAGCAGTTTTGGAGGCTATCCAACGTCTGTTGTTCTCGAAGATCTCGTCGTATTTAGTCATGGCGAAAGTGAATTAAGGTGGATCAATGCAGGGGTTAAAATTAAGGTATTAGCATGAGAAGAAAAATTACCCTGGGTAAAGGGGGGAGCGCTTGTCAAAAGCCCTTTGTTTTGGGGTGTTGACCTGCTGCGGGCTTAAATTTTGATTAATGCGATAAAATATTGAAACCGTATATTTTTTCGTAACTTTGCGCCTTAAATTTCTTTAGCCAGCATGATCAGTGTTAAAAACGTATCGCTTTCTTTTGGAAAAAGAGTGTTGTTTGATGAAGTTAACCTCAACTTTACCAAAGGCAACTGTTATGGTGTAATCGGTGCAAATGGCGCCGGTAAGTCTACTTTCCTGAAAATACTTTCAGGCGAGATCGATCCCACCAAAGGAACTGTGGAAATCACCCCTGGTGAACGCATGTCCGTATTGAAACAGAACCACTTTGAGTTTGACGAGGTGACTGTGTTGAATACCGTCTTAATGGGTAACAAGAAACTTTGGGAGATCGCTCATGAGAGAGATACGATCTATGCCAAGGAAGACTTTACCGAGGAGGATGGTATGCGTGCAGGTGAGCTGGAAGCGGAATACGGTGAAATGGGCGGTTATACTGCCGAGAGTGATGCAGGTACCCTGCTGGGCGATCTGGGTGTAAACGCAGATGTGCATTCGGTACTATTGAAAGACCTGAGTGGTAGCTTAAAAGTTCGTGTACTGCTGGCACAGGCACTGTTTGGTAATCCTGACATCCTGCTGCTGGATGAGCCTACCAACCACCTTGATGTGGAAACCATCGGTTGGTTGGAAAACTTCCTGGCTGATTATGAAAACATCGTGATCGTGGTATCCCATGACCGTCACTTCCTGGATGCGGTATGTACCCACGTGGCGGACGTAGACCGTGCCAAGATTCAGATCTTCTCCGGTAACTATACTTTCTGGTACGAGTCTTCCCAGTTGATGGCCCGCCAGATTGCCGATAAGAACAAGAAAATGGAAGATAAGCGTAAAGACCTGATGGACTTCATTGCCCGATTCAGTGCCAACGCTTCCAAGAGTAAACAGGCGACCTCCCGTAAGAAAGCCCTGGAAAAACTGGTTATCGAAGACATTCAGCCTTCTAACCGTAAGTACCCAGGTATCATCTTCAAGCAACAGCGTGAGGTAGGTAACCAGATCCTGAATGTAGAGAAACTGGAAAAATCTATAGAAGGCAACAAACTGTTCGGCGATGTTACCTTTACAGTGAACAAGGGCGATAAGATCGCTTTCCTGTCTAAGGATCACGTAGCGCTGAGTACATTCTTCGAAATCATCAATGGTGAGGATAAGGCTGATAGTGGTAAATTTGAGTGGGGTACAACTGTAACCACTGCTTACCTGCCAAATGACAATGCCCAGTTCTTTACTGATAACAATATCAACCTGATGGACTGGCTGCGTCAGTTCGTGCCACCGCATGTAACAGATGTAGATGAGCCGTTCCTGCGTGGTTTCCTGGGTAAGATGCTGTTCAGTGGTGATGAGATCATGAAGAAGACCAGTGTACTGAGTGGTGGTGAAAAAGTACGTTGTATGACCAGCCGCATGATGCTGCAGGATCCAAACGTAGTCGTACTGGATGAGCCTACCAACCACCTGGACCTGGAAAGTATCCAGTCATTCAACGAAAGCATGATCAACTTTAAAGGTATCGTGTTGTTCACAACCCATGACCATACGTTCATGCAGTCTGTAGCGAACCGTATCATCGAAATTACGCCGAAGGGTGTGATTGACAGGTTGATGAGCTTTGATGAATACCTGGCTGACGACAGAGTGAAAGCGATGAGAGAAGAGATGTATGGTGGTAAGGTACAATTAGCTTAATCACAACAGATTATAAAGAGAAACGCCGGCAGAACGCCGGCGTTTTTTTATTGTATTGTCCATTCCATAATCTGATTCAGGTCCTCAGGCAAGTACATCGGTGATCACTTTCATCTTCATGGGGTCTAAGGGCTTGGTTATGTAGGCCATTAGTTCCGGTGTGCGTTGTACTTTCTGCATATCCCGCATGTCCATAGATGAAGAGCACATGATGATGGGAATATGTTGATTGAGGGTTGGTTTAATCGTTTTATAGGCTTCGATGAAGTCCCATCCATTCATACGTTGCATGTTCATGTCCAGGATGATTAAGGAAGGCAGCATATACTGCGGCTGGTCTTGTAACTGAGCCAGCGCATCTTCTGCGCAGAGGAAGCTGGTGATTTCCAGATTGTCGGCTTGTTGTTCCAACATCTTTTTCAGGATGAAATGAAAGATCTCATCATCGTCTACGACGTACACCTGCTTCGTGTTTTCCTGCATAATCGGTTCCTGTATTTTAACACTGTTTGTTGAACTCAATCCCAATAACATACAATATAAGATAGGGGGGGACACATGGTGATGCAAGGTTATGCATTCCCCGGTTTTCACATGAAATTGCAACCTTTTGGGCATGGGTTTCCATCTATACCATAAAAGATTAGTGCAAAGATGGGGGAATTAATTAGAATTTTATATATGTCTTTTTCCAAATAACTAATCATTAACAAATGACTGTTGTGTTAACTTTTGAAAGGAGTGCTATCTTTTTCTTAAATAAAAAGTCCCGGCATCATAAGACACCGGGACCCATTTAATAATATATAGAAGAAAACTACTAGAACAATCCGCCTTTCTTCAGTGTTACTTTACCCTGACCGATTTTGAAACCATCATGGTAGATTTCAACACTGTAATCACCAGGTTTGAAATCGGAGTTTTGTTTCCAGTCCATTACCACGGTCTGTTTCTGACCTAAGGTATAGGCTACAGTTTTCTTTGCAGTATACAGTTTTTCTGTACCATCGTCCAGTGTGAATCTGCCTGAACCAAGGGCTTCAACAGCCAGTGGTGTACCATCAGGAGCGGTGATAGCAACATACAGTTCTTTGTTACCGGTTGGAGCAATTCTGTTCTCATCCAGGTCAAAGGTCACACGCATCATATCAGCGCGTTTTGCCTTGCTTGTTTCTACTTCTTTACCATTCTTTTTCAGCATAATCGGCTGTAAATGAATGTTGGAAGCGTGTAATACGGAACCAAGATTTACTTTCTTGTTCAGGCTATCTTTGATAGAACCTACAGAGTCTCTTTCCTTACGTGCAGTATTACGTTCGTCGGTGAGTACCAGTTTTTCGCCTTCCAGTTTTTCGATCGTTTCCTGATATGAACTGATGTTGCCTTTCAGTTGTTCGATCAGACGACGAGCTTCAGCCAGCTGAGACTGGGTAGCATTTTTGTTGGTCAAAATGCTATTGATTCTGGATTTCATGTCTGCAATTTCCTTATCTTTTGTTTTCACCAGACTATCCATGCGGGTGTTCTGGGAGATCAGGTCATCGAGACGTGCGTTGGCTGCATTATATTCCTGCTGGAGTGCGTCCCGTGAAGAAGAAATGGAATCAATCTGCGCAGTTTGTTGCGTTTGAATTTCGCTGGATTTATTTTTGTCATACAGCATGTAGATCCAGGTACCGGCCAGTGCTGCAATTAAAATACCATATATCAGTCCATTACGGCTTCTTGGTTTTTCAGATCCGGGAGAGCCCGAAGCAGGTTTGTTAAATGTGTTCTCAGTCATAGTCGTTATTATTTATTTAATTTTAATTGTTATATGGTTAAAACTGATTATACAAATGTAAGTGTTAAAAATACTTTAATTATAAAAATTTATAAACTGTTTTTCAACTGTGTTACCGAATATCGCATTAGATCAATTACTGCTGCTTGACATAGAGACAACACCTGCTGTTAAGGCTTTTGATTGTCTTCCGGAAAACATGCAAATGCTTTGGCTTGACAAAATTGCAAAAACTGCGCCAGATTCAGCCGAAGGGGAAGACCTATACGCTGACCGGGCGGGGATCTATGCCGAATTTGGAAAAATCGTTTGTATTTCCGTTGGATTTTTTACCGTAGAAAATGGTCGTTATCAATTGCGTATCAAATCAATTTATCATGACGATGAAAAGGTTTTATTAAGCAGTTTTTTAGAATTGGTAAATAAGTTCTATATAAAAAATCCCAAATTCCAGTTTGCAGGTCACAACATCAAAGAATTTGATATTCCTTTTATTTGCAGGCGGTCTGTGATCCATCAGCTATCTTTGCCACCTGCTTTACAACTGCATAACCTAAAACCCTGGGAAGTACCTATGTTGGATACGATGCAGTTATGGCGGTTTGGCGACTTTAAAAACTATACTTCCCTGAAGTTATTAACAGCGATACTTGGTATACCGACGCCCAAAGATGATATCGATGGAAGTATGGTGGCAAAAGTATATTATGAAGAAGCCAATGGACTGGAAAGGATCGTTACCTATTGTCAGAAAGACGTGGTAGCAGTAGGCCAGCTCCTGATGCGGTTCAAGGGAGTGCCCCTGATGGAAGATGGGGATGTCGTATATATTAAATAATTTAGGGAATGGATTATCAGGATATAATAAAAGACTGGAAACAAAAGAAGTTCAAGTCGTTATACTGGCTGGAAGGAGATGAAGACTTCTTTATCGATCAGGTGACCAACTATGCGGAGCATCATCTGCTGGATGAATCAGAGAAGGGATTCAACCTTACTATATTATATGGTAAGGAGACCTCCTGGAGTGCGGTGGTTAATGCCTGCAGACGATACCCTATGTTTGCCGAAAGGCAGGTAGTGGTGTTGAAAGAGGCCCAGGCTATGAAGGATATTCTGAAACTGGAGACGTATATTGATAAACCACTGGATTCCACCATTTTTGTGGTGGCACATAAACAGGGTAAGATCGATGGGCGCAGTAAGATAGCAAAACTGATAAAAGACAGAGGGGTACTACTCAGTACCAAGAAGATGTATGATAATCAGTTGCCGGCCTGGGTAGATGCATATGTGAATGGATTGGGCAGGGCCATCTCTCAGAAAGCAGGTATTTTGCTGGTTGATCATATCGGCAATGACCTGTCCCGTATGGCGAATGAGATTGAAAAACTGCTGGTGAACCTGGCGCCTG
This sequence comes from Chitinophaga sp. LS1, assembly GCF_034274695.1. Taxonomy (NCBI): domain Bacteria; kingdom Pseudomonadati; phylum Bacteroidota; class Chitinophagia; order Chitinophagales; family Chitinophagaceae; genus Chitinophaga; species Chitinophaga sp. LS1. The sequence continues at coordinate 8,295,660 of NZ_CP128362.1, read as the reverse complement.
AAAAGAAGATTGATGAGAATGATATTGAGAAGTATGTAGGGATCAGTAAGGAATACAATGTATTTGAATTACAGAATGCTATTGGCCAGAAGGATATGGGTAAGGTGATACGTATTATCCAATATTTTGCCGCCAATCCGAAGGCAGGGCCTATACAAATGGTATTGCCGGCATTGTATAATTTCTTTAGTAAGATGAGTCAGCTCTTTGGTGTGAAAGGTGGGGAGAAGGAGATTGCAGCGGCGTTGGGGGTGCATCCGTTTTTTGTAAAGGATTATATGGCGGCAGCAAGGCAGTACGGGGTAGAGGGAACGGAGAAGGCGATATTGCTTTTACATCATTATAATTTAAGGAGCATCGGTATCAACGACAGTGGGGTAGAGGATGGAGAATTAATGAAAGAACTGGCGTATAAAATAATGAACTAAGACGCATTTATGCATTAAGCCAGCCGCAGGCCCGGCCCAAAATCAAAAAGCCTTTACCGAAGGTAAAAGCTTTTTGATTTTGTAATTTTTATCCTAACAAGGTTTTCGCCTCTGTACTATCTTTATCCATCTGCGCTATCAGCGCGTCCACATTGTCAAACTTCTGATTCGCCCTGATATAGCTCACCATCTCCACCTTAATCACCTGCTCATATAAATCCCCTTTAAAATCAAATATATGTGCCTCCAGGCGCAAATCATTTCCATTAAAAGTAGGCCTTGTTCCAATACTCATCACCCCATTCAATGGTTGCTCCTGCTCCTTCACATGTACCCGGATCGCATAAATCCCCTGTGCAGGTATCAATTTCCGCTGATCTGGCAATTGAATATTTGCCGTCGGATATCCTAATTTTCTCCCCATCTTATCTCCATGCACCACCGTTCCTTCCAGAAAATACTGATAACCAAGCAATTCATTTGCCAGATGCACATTCCCTTCCTGCAAACTCTTCCTGATTTTGGTAGAACTTACTGTCAGATCATGCACAATCTGCTGCGGAATCTCGATCAAACTAAATCCATACTGCGTCTGCTCCGCTTCCAGCAATTCCAGCCCACCTTCGCGGTTATGCCCGAATCGGTGGTCGTAACCAATGATAATCGTATGAGGTTTGAATCTTTCTATCAGAAAATCCTCCAGGTAAGCCTGGGCCGAGAGCTCAGAAAACTCGCGTGTAAAAGGAACAATCACCAGGTGATCAATTCCCTGTGCCGACAGTAAAGCAATCTTTTCATCTAAAGTGGTCAGGAGTCGGACAAGATTACTCCCCGGTTGCAGCACTTCCCTTGGGTGAGGATCGAAGGTGACGATCACTGTCTCACCATCGCAGGCAGTGGCAGCCTGTTGTAATTGTCGGATGATGTGGCGGTGTCCGGTATGAACGCCGTCAAATGTTCCGATGGTAATAACTGCCCGCTTAAAAGCTGGCAATTGGGTAAGGTCCCTGTGTATGAGCATAATACGCCTTCGATATAAATATCTATGCAAATTACAACATTTCGATATAAATGATTGAAAGGGGACGGTGCATTTTGATTATTCCTCTCGTCTGTTTTGATTATTCCTCCTGCTCCTGCGGCCTTTTTGAAAGTGAAGGGTTTGCGCGGGAAGGGGGAATCCGTTACTTTTGCACTTTGATTAATCACATTAAAATTAACTGGTGGATCAGAATATCTACGCCCAGCGCGGTGTTTCAGCTGGAAAAGAAGACGTGCACAATGCGATAAAGAACATTGACAAGGGCCTGTTTCCAAAAGCGTTCTGCAAAATTGTACCCGATATTCTCGGTGGACAGGCAGATTACTGCAATATCATGCATGCCGATGGTGCTGGTACCAAATCTTCTCTGGCTTATACTTACTGGAAAGAAACTGGTGATCTTTCTGTATGGAGAGGTATTGCACAGGATGCTATCATCATGAATATTGATGACTTGCTGTGCGTAGGTGCAACTGAAAACATCCTCCTGTCTTCTACTATTGGACGTAATAAAGGACTGATACCAGGAGAGGTGATTGCTGCCATTATCAATGGTACGGAAGAGATCCTGGAAGAACTGAGAGGGCATGGTATCTCCATTTTCTCTACGGGTGGTGAAACTGCGGATGTAGGAGATCTGGTACGTACTATCATCGTCGATTCTACCGTGACCTGCAGAATGAAGAGAGCAGATGTGATTTCCAATCATACCATTCAGGCGGGTGATGTGATTGTGGGACTGGCTTCTTATGGTCAGGCTTCTTACGAAACTTCTTACAATGGCGGTATGGGCAGCAATGGTCTGACTTCTGCCCGTCATGATGTATTTAATAAAACGATAGCGGAGAAATATCCGGAGAGCTATGATCCGGGTATTCCTTATGACCTGATCTTCAGTGGTAAAAAAGCATTGACAGATAAGGTAGAGGTACCGGGTTTTGGTAGTATTGATGCGGGTAAACTGGTATTGTCTCCAACCCGTACGTATGCTCCGGTGATTAAGAAAGTGCTGGAAGGATATCGTGCACAGATTCATGGTTTGGTACACTGTAGTGGTGGTGCGCAAACAAAGGTGTTGCACTTTGTTGACAACGTGCATGTGATTAAGGATAACCTGTTCCCGATTCCACCGTTATTTAGTCTGATACAGGAGCAATCCGGTACAGGATGGAAGGAGATGTATCAGGTGTTTAATATGGGTCATAGAATGGAATTGTATGTACCTGAGGCGATAGCAGCGGATATTATTAAGATTAGTGAGGGCTTTAATATAGAAGCGAAGATAGTAGGAAGGGTAGAGGCGGCAGAGAAGAAACAGGTGACGGTGAGGAGTGAAAAGGGGGAGTTTATTTATCACTAAATTGAAAGAGATTTTTCCTTTTAAATAGAAATAGGCTGATCACAGATCAGCCTATTTCTATTTAAAACATCGGGTATACTTTCTTCCTCTTATTAGAATAGTATTCCTTCAGGCTGAATTCAATTGGAATATTACATTGCGCCGGAACACCTTTCCCATTTTCCATCGCAGGTTTCCACTTAGGCATAGACCTGACCAGCCTGATAGCCTCCATTTCCAAATGTCCACCCAGCTTAGGACTTATCGTACTTACATTTTCAATCCCTCCTTCGCCATTAATAGTAAATAGAACTGTGACAGTGCCTTCTATACCAGATTCCAGTGCTTCCTGTGGGTATTGGAAGTTCTTTTTCAGGTACTTCACTAACCCATTATCGCCACCTGGAAATTCAGGTTTATTAGCCGGGTTAGTATAATAGATCTTATTGAGTGCAGAATCTTTTGGCGTTACTGTTTTAGGAACAACGGGCCCAAGATAAGAAAAGTTGGAATAGGATCCTGATCCTTCCAGGCGGTATCTGATAGGAAGATTGAACTGTACAGCTACCTGTTTACCATCTACCAGACCCGGTTTCCATTGGGGCATGATACTGACTACTCTTAAGCTTTCTCTCTGTAATGAGGTATCCGTATTCGGACTTTTACTGATTGGATGGATGATGTTACCATTTTCATCTACAACAAATTGGATAAATACCGTACCCTGTACATTGTTTTTCTGTGCAGAGCGGGGGTAATGAATATTATGGGTTAAGAAATCGGCCAATGCCGTTTCGCCACCTGGAAATTCCGGCGGGACGTCTGTTTTGTAATAGATCGTTCCGGTCGGATCTGTGACGGGGGATTGTGCAAAGGTGTTGAGAGAAATTGTGCTCAGGTACAGAAATAATACAGGTATGATGTGTCGCATAGTGGCGGCAAACTAAAGAAAATATTTATTTTTTACGCTTAGGAAGTACGAATCATATTTCTACCTCATACCTGATCGGCAAATTAAACATCACACTCACCTTCTTCCCCTCCTGTGACCCCGGTTCCCACTTCGGCATCGCCTTCACCACCCTGATACTTTCCTCCTCCAACCCATACCCATGCTGTTTACCCACCGTCTTTACATCATGTATCATCCCATCCGCTCCCACTACAAACTGCACAAACACCGTTCCCTTCACACCTGCTTTCTGCGCCTCCTTCGGATAATGAATATGCTGCGACAGGTACTTCACCAGCTCCTCCTCACCACCCATATACGCCGGCGGATGCTCCACAAAAGTAAACACCTCATCCATGGCAGCAGGGCTGGTTACTGCCATGGTGGGTCGCTGACTACCCATAATCAGCAATAAAACAATAGCTATAGGGATAATAAAAGTCTTCTTTATAAATATGTAATTCGTCTTATCTGCAAGCAACATCGTGATCCTTCTCTTCACCGGCGATTGTCCAAATGTACTCACCCCTGCGAGGGAAGATGTGTGCAAGGCTGTTTGCAACAGCAGCTTTGCATAGTCGGCCTGCATATCCGAAGCAGCTGCCTTATCTGCTATGAACTCATGGACCATCGCCAGCTCTCTCTTCATTAAATAAAAGAAAGGATTGCACCAGCACACCGCACAAACCACCTCCATCCACAATTTATCTATGGTATGATATCCCTGTACATGCGCCAGTTCGTGTCGCAATACAGGTTCCTCCAAACGATCATTCAAAAAGATCTGGTTAAAGAAAGAAAAGGGTGACTCCACAGCAGCATGCCGTATAATCCTGTACCCCGAATCCTCTTTTACTTCTCCCTGCAAAGCCAGTTGCCGTAGTTTGCTCCAGTTCAGCACTATACGGCCCCCCAAAAAAATGCCTACCAATATATATAAGGTATATAATAAGGTCTCTACATTAAAAGAATCGCCTGATGCTGAAACAGGCCCGGAAGCATACGCCCTCACCGCCAGCATCTTCATCATCATCCCCTGCTGCACAAAAGGAAACTGTATCAGTGGCAGCACTAATGCAATTACCGGCGCCACCAGCAAAAAGACTCTATTCCATGTATGCAGGGTACTATTCTTCAATGCTATTGCATAATAACAGTACAACACCCCTGAGCAGATCAATACCTTAATGATATACGGAAGCATCATTTCTTTTCAGCTTTTTTGATTTGTTCCAGCAGAGATTCTAATTCTAAGATGCTGAGATCGTTTTTTTTCACAAAAAAAGACACCATATTTTTAAAAGAACCTGCAAAGTACCCCTTTGCCATCTGCTGCAGCGTAGTCTGACTATACGCTTCTTTGGTAATCAATGGAAAATACTGATGTGACTTCCCATACGCCTTAAAATCCACAAATCCTTTATCAATCAGGATCTTCACCAGCGTACTGATCGTATTATAATGCGGTTTTGGCTCAGGAAGGGTTTCAATAATGTCTTTTACAAAGGCAGGTCCTATCTGCCACAAGGCCTGCATAATCTGTTCTTCTGCTTTGGTCAATGTTTTTATCCCCGACATGTCGCTTAATTTATAATGTAAACTAATAAATTAGTTCTAACAATCTAGCATGGATTTAGCTATTTTTGTTATACTAAACCCATTTTCAAAAGTACATGAGCGCAGAACAACCGATTATACAGTTATCAAACGTCAATATATATCAGGGTAGTTCCCTGATCTTGTCAGATGTAAATATTACGGTGAACAAGGGTGAATTTGTATACCTGATAGGAAAGACGGGAACAGGCAAGTCCAGTCTGCTGAAAACCCTGTACGGCGACCTGGCCCTGAAAGAGGGTTCCGGTCAGGTAGTAGGATTTGACCTGAAAAAGATGGACTGGAAAAAGGTACCTTACCTGCGCCGTAACCTGGGAGTGGTATTCCAGGACTTCCAGCTGCTGACGGACAGAAATGTGCATGACAACCTGAAATTTGTGCTGCGTGCCATTGGCTGGGAAGACAAAAAGAGGATGGAAGAAAAGATTGACGACGTGCTGGAAAAGGTGGGTCTGACCACCAAAGGCTTCAAAATGCCCTACGAACTGAGTGGGGGAGAGCAGCAGCGTGTGGATATAGCCCGTGCTATGCTGAACTCACCTAAGCTGATCCTGGCAGATGAGCCTACGGGCAACCTGGATCCAGAAACTTCCGACGGTATTATGCAGTTATTATTCCGTATCAGCCGGGAAGAGGGGGCAGCAGTGGTGATGGCTACGCATGACTATATATTATTACAGAAATTTCCGTCAAGAGTGCTGAGAACGGAGAACGGACGTGTGTCTGACCATGCCACCGTCAACTTTGTATAAAAGAAACAGCTTATAATCCGGGTGTAAAATTCCTAGCCGGGGGGCGACAGCCTCTACTCCGGAGGGAATATTTTTACTTATGATGGTTAATTAATAATTTTATTCTACCTTTGCCCCGGAAAAATAGCGACTAATAACCTTTATCATTTTATTATTTATTACAAGATGTCTTACTTAACTGTTGAAAAGAAAGCCAATATTTTTAAAGAATTTGGTGGAAGCGAGAAAAATACAGGCTCCGTAGAAGCACAAGTTGCACTGCTGACTGAGCGTATCAACAGCATTTCCAGTCACCTGAAAGAAAACAAAAAGGACTTTTCTACACACCGCGGTTTAATGAAAATGGTAGGTCAGAGAAAGCGTTTGCTCTCTTACCTGTCTAAAACAAACCTCACAGGGTACCGCGCACTGATTGAGAAGTTAGGTCTCAGAAAATAAAACTGAAACTTTTTTATAACGCTATTCCCAACTTATAAGGTTGGGAATAGCTTTTTTTTAGGTATACCATTTTAATCTTCACTTTATTATGAATCTGACACCTAAATCAGTTAATTTCGATATAGGAGATGGCCGCATAGTCACTCTTGAGACTGGTAAGTTAGCCCGCCAGGCTGATGGTGCTGTTACGGTTCGTCTGGGAAATTGTATCCTCTTAGCTACTGTTGTAGCCAACAAAACACCCAAAGCCGGACAGTCATTCTTTCCCCTAACAGTTGATTATCAGGAAAAATTTGCTTCTGCTGGTCGTATCCCAGGTTCTTTCTTCAAGAGAGAAGGGAAATTATCTGACTACGAAGTTTTAATATCACGTTTGATCGACCGCGCACTGCGCCCTTTGTTCCCGGATAATTATTTTTGCGATGTACAGGTATTGGTTACCCTGGTATCTTCCGATACTGAGGTAGTTCCTGATGCGCTGGCATGTCTGGCTGCATCTGCTGCACTCGCAGTATCTGATGTACCTGTACAGGAAATCATTTCTGAAGTAAGAGTTGCCCGCATTGAAGGGCAATTAGTTATAAATCCAAACCGTTCCCAGCTGGAAAAAGCTGACATGGACTTCATCATCGGTGCTACTGAAAAGAACATCATGATGGTGGAAGGTGAGAGCAAGGAATGTAGTGAGGAAGATATTATTAAAGCAATTGAATTCGCTCATGACGCGATCCGTGTTCAGGTGAAAGCGCAGGAACAACTGCGTGACCTGGCTGGCGTAACTGCTAAACGTGATTACGTACTGCCTTATGAAAATGAGGAACTGAAAGCGAAGATCATTGCATTTGCTAAAGACCCTATCCTGGCAGTAGCTAAGTCCGGTTCTGGCAAACATGAGCGTGGTGATGCTTTTGAGAAGATCAGTGAAGAACTGAAAGAATCTCTCGGCGAACTGCCTGATGAAGATGCAGCACTGGTAGGCAGATATTTCCATGACCTCGAAAAAGAGGTAATCCGTAACATGATCCTGGACGAAAGCGTTCGTCTCGATGGCCGTAGCCTCGATCAGGTTCGTCCGCTGAACATGGAAGTTGATATCCTGCCTTCTCCTCACGGTTCTGCCCTGTTTACACGTGGTGAAACACAGTCTCTGACTACTGTTACCCTCGGTACTCCGGATGATGAGCTGCTGATCGAAAGCGCTGCCACTTCCAAGTATTCTAAATTTATCCTCCATTATAACTTCCCTCCGTTCTCTACAGGTGAAGTAAAGCCAATGCGTGGTCCTGGCCGTCGTGAAGTAGGTCATGGTAACCTGGCTATGCGTTCCCTGAGGCAGATGATGCCAGGTAGTGAGTATGCTTACACAGTACGTGTAGTATCCGATATCCTGGAATCAAACGGTTCTTCTTCAATGGCGACTGTTTGTGCTGGTTCCCTGGCGCTGATGGATGCGGGTGTACCTTTGCCTAAACACGTATCTGGTGTGGCAATGGGTTTGATCTCCCGTGCTTCTGATGGCAAATGGGCTGTACTGACAGACATCCTCGGAGATGAAGATCACCTGGGTGATATGGACTTTAAAGTAACTGGTACCCGCGACGGTATCTGTGGTATCCAGATGGATATCAAGGTAGACGGTCTGAGCATGGACGTAATGCGTAAAGCATTGGAACAGGCTCGTAAAGGTCGTCTGCACATCATCGATGCAATGTACGGTTGCCTCGAAGGTGCCCGTCCTGAACCAAAACCACACGCTCCTCGTATGGAGAAACTGATCATCGACCGCGAATTCATTGGTGCTGTGATAGGACCAGGTGGTAAGGTGATTCAGGAGATCCAGCGTGAAACCGGTACCACCATCAACATCGAAGAAGTTGGTGAAACCGGCGAAGTGAGCATCTTCTCTGCACAGAAAGAAGGCCTGGAAAAAGCACTCACATGGATTAAAGGTATCGTTGCGGTGCCAGAGATCGGTGAAGTGTATGAGTCTACTGTAAAATCAGTAATGCCTTACGGTGCTTTCGTTGAATTCCTGCCTGGTAAACAAGGCTTGCTGCATATTTCTGAAGTTTCCTGGAAACGCCTGGAAAATATGGAAGGCGTGCTGACCGAAGGTGAGAAAGTGAAAGTGAAACTGGTAGGTACTGATCCTAAGACCGGCAAATTCAAACTGAGCCGTCGTATCCTGATGCCAAAACCAGAGGGTTATGTAGAAAGACCTGAAGGTGACCGTCCGGAGCGTGGTGATAGAGGTGACCGTGGCGATCGTCGTGATGGCGGTGATCGTGGTGGCAGAGGTGGCGACCGTGGTGGTTTCCGCAATGATCGCGGTGGCGATCGTGGTGGTGACCGCGGTGGAAGCAGAGGCGGCGACCGTGGTGGTTTCCGTGGTGACCGCGATGGCGGTGATCGTGGTCAGCGTCCACAACAGGACCCTCCAATCTCTTCCCAGGCCGATGAGCCAATGGAACCAATGTTTGACGAATAGTTTAGTCTATATTTTTCAAATAAATCAACAGGTGTATCAGGAAACTGGTACACCTTTTTTTTTGCTTATCCCTCCCCATTGACCGCTCCTAACATTTATATCCCATTATCAGATATTCTATTATAATTTCATAACAGATTGAATTTTATTATGAAGATTCCACAAGCATTGAGAAACACCCGCTATTTCTTAAACGGAAACAATTTTAATGTGCTTTGCCTGTTCTTTTTTCTCCTGCCCTGGATGACACAGGCACATCCTGTACCACCAAAAAAGGAATTTTATAGTTTGCTGGTATATCATCTGAAAGATAAAGGGCAGGAGGCCAGACTGGACACCTATTGCCAACAGGCACTGATCCCATTTTTACATAAACAGGGATTTGGTAAGATAGGGGTATTTAAGCCTGTAACGAACGATACTACTCTTTATATACTCATACCTTCAACAAATCTGGAAAAGCTGCTGAAATGGCCTGAAAATGCCTTGAAAGATGCTGCATACCTGCAAAACGGAAAGGACTATGTAGAAACGGCCTGGGATCAGCCTGTTTATAGCAGAATGGAAACGATCGTGTTAGAGGCTTTCCCGGAAATGCCTCAGCTATCTGCTCCTGAATTGAAGGGACCTGACACTGCCAGGATCTATGAATTACGCAGTTATGAGGGGCCTACAGAGCGCTTATACCAGAACAAGGTAGAGATGTTCAATAAAGGGAACGAAGTGGGCATATTTAAGCGCTTAGGCTTTAATGCAGTGTTTTATGCCAGTGTACTGAGTGGTAGCAAAATGCCGAACCTGATGTATATGACGAGTTTTGAAAGCAGGGCAGAAAGAGAGGCGCATTGGAAAGCATTTGGTGCCGATGCAGAATGGAAGAAGTTAATAGGGGATACTTATTATGCCCATAATGTATCTCACCAGGATATTATTTTGTGTCATGCCACTCCTTATTCAGAATACTAAAAATGGCACCCGGTAAGGCGCCATTTTACAATAAGCATGAATATTTATCAGATACGGATTAGTTAGCTTTTTGACAGCTGCTCCAGGTAGAAATTACTTTCCCTGAAGATGATCTTGCCATTCGGTAATTTATAGATCTTGTACTCTCCTCCACCAATATATTCGTAGAAAATCGAGTACTGAGGTACACGTACTTTCGTAGCATTCTCCACTACAGCCAGACGGCCATCCACGAGCAACTGCGACATCATATCTTCGATATATGGTAACAGAATGCCTTCGCCCTGTGTCCAGAACAATGTGAATTTATCAGTATTAAAATTGTACTCAGTATGGGTGGAATCGTCCAGCCATGCCTTGGCTGCTTTGAAATGGTTTTCTACATCAAGGTTGGTCAGGTGCGCGAACTGGATGTTACGGAAACTCTTCGGATCGTAACAGTTGTTGAACAGCATGGTGTCCAGTGTCTTAAAATAGTTCACCAGGTCCACTTTGTTGATCACAATTGTGGTGGTTTTGTTTGTATAAGTAATTGAATCCACCATGGTATCATCATGGAACAACTTCACAACGTCTTGTGCCTGGGTCATGAGGGAAAGAAAGAGGGCAGCGATAGCAAGTAAACAGGTCTTCATAGGATGCAAATTTTATATTAACTATAATGCAAATATAAAATTAACATATTATGTGTTATATAGCTGTAAACAGGGATATTTTACCATTAACATTACAATAACATGAAAATGAGGCTTTAAGGTGTTACCATCATATACAGGATTTGCTGATTTTAATATATTTGCTACATGACACATACAGCTATTACCATTACCTGTACCAATGAAATAAAAGATATTCTTATAGCTGAGTTATCTGAAAAAGGGTTCGACGGGTTTGAAGAACAAGGTGCTACACTGGTAGCATATATACCAGAAAACAATTTTGATGAAGGAGCAGTAAAAGCTCTCACGACGACGTACGGCGTAACGTATACGAGCGAAAGGGTAGAACAGGAAAACTGGAACGCCGTATGGGAAAGTAATTTCCAACCTGTACAGGTTGACAGTTTCTGTGGTATCCGGGCATCTTTCCACGAGCCATTTGATCCTGCTCCGCTGCACGAAATCGTTATCACCCCCAAGATGTCTTTTGGCACAGGTCACCATGCAACCACAGCTTCTATGATAAAGTTGATGCAGGGCATTGACTTCCGTGGCAAAAAGGTATTTGACTTTGGTACCGGTACCGGTATTCTTGCTATCCTTGCTGCCAAAATGGGCGCTGCCGTAATTGATGCGATCGATATCGATACATGGTCCGTAGAAAACACGAAAGAGAACATTGATAACAACAATGCGCTCGCAGTCAAGGTATGGCAATCAGATACCCTGAAGAATATCAGGAATACTTATCATATAGTGTTGGCGAACATCAACCGCAATATTTTACTGGAATTTATGGCCGATATGCGCTCTTTACTGGAAAGAAACGGTATTTTATTGCTGAGTGGTATTCTGAAAGAGGATGAAACGGCCATTTTAGAAGCCGCCAGAAAAAATGGTTTAGTCCTGGAAACTGTACTAGATAAGGATAATTGGCTGGCAATGAAATTATTAGCCAGGAAATAAGTTATATGTTATAACATGGTTATATAATAAGCGCTGATAATCCAATGTTCGTGTTAATGTAAATTTTAATATTTTCTTAACTTTAACAGACTTTAACAGCGAAAAATACTATCTTAGCAAAACCTAACTTATTGTATGACAGAATTATTGTTGCTTTTTTGTGCTTATCTGATCGGGTCCATACCTACCGCAGTATGGGTGAGTAAAGGCGTATTTGGTATGGACATCCGGGAATATGGTAGCGGCAATGCCGGTGCTACAAATACCTTCCGTGTCCTGGGTCCAAAAGCCGGTTCATTTGTGATGCTCGTGGATATGGTAAAAGGAGTATTGGCAGTACGTCTGGCATTATTAGTAGGTTACTATCAGAATCCTGAGCACCTGACTCAGTTGGTCAACTTACAGATAGGTCTGGGGCTGGCAGCTGTAGTAGGACATATCTTCCCTATCTGGGCAAGTTTCCGTGGGGGTAAAGGTATTGCTACCCTGTTTGGATTAGTACTGGCCATTCAGCCACTGGTAGCTATCTGCTGCGTAGCGGTATTCCTGCTGATCCTGTTCCTGACAAGATATGTATCCCTTAGCTCAATCATCGCAAGTATTGCATTCCCGATACTCATACTTTTCATCTTTAATGAGCCTGAGACATTCTATCGCATATTTGCAATTGCTGTCGCACTGATGGTGGTGCTCACCCATCAGAAGAACATCTTCCGCTTACTGAATGGTAACGAAAGCAAAGTGCCTTTGTTCAGGCACAGAGACAGGAAATAATCCTGTTCATTCTGGCATATCTCTTGCACACTTTCACAAATTATTATAATCTTTGATCATGGTTATTACGACCTTAGTAATAGTCATGATCAAATTCTGTTTTTATACTGTAGCATTCGAGGGACGCCCCCTTTAAAATTCAAATTTGTATCAGATGCAAAAAAAATTCCTGTTTATTGGAGTAAGTGTAGCAATGATGATGAGCTGTGCGAAAGTGCCTATCACTGGTCGCAAGCAATTGAACCTCATTCCTGAAAGCACCATGCAGTCCATGGCGCTGACAGAGTATCAGACATTTCTGACAGAAAACAAAACTGTCACCACTGCCGGCAACAAAGATGCTGACATGGTTAAACGGGTAGGTGCACGTATCAGTGCAGCTGTAACCCAGTACATGACCCAGAATAATATGGGGAATGAAGTAGCTGGTTATAAATGGGAATTCAACCTGGTGGATAATAAAGAGGTGAATGCATGGTGTATGCCAGGTGGAAAGGTAGTGGTGTATACTGGCCTGCTGCCGGTTACACAGAACGAAACTTCACTGGCGTGTGTAATGGGCCACGAAATTGCGCATGCGATTGCAAGGCATGGTAATGAGCGTATGAGCCAGCAATTAGTTTCTCAGGGTATTGAGATCGCAGGTTCTGTGGCTTTGAATAAGAATCCACAGGCACAGAATATCTTCTTACAGTCTTTTGGTGTAGGTGGTAATTTAGGGTTGCTGGCGTTTTCAAGACAGAATGAGCTGGAAGCAGATCATTTAGGGGTGATATTTATGGCCATGGCGGGGTATAATCCGCAGGAGGCGATTCCTTTTTGGCAGCGGATGGCGAGTGCTAGTGCGAGTGGTAGCAAGCCAATGGAGTTGATGAGTACACACCCGAGTGATGAGCGAAGGATTGCACAGTTGCAAAGTCTGATGCCAGAGGCGATGAAGTACTACAAACCAGTTAAGTAATTAAATAAGATAAGCCCAGTCCAAACGCTTTTGCCGGAGGCAAAAGCGTTTGGACTGGATCCAAAAAATGAGGCGTGCTGAAAGCACGCCTCATTTTTTGTTTTTTCAATTTCTGAGGACTGCTGAAAGCAGTCCTCAGAAATTGATTTTTTATGCATTTATATCCATCACCTTCTTATTCTTCTGCGCCTTCATCTTCTCCGGCACATGTGCCAGTATCTCCTTCTTAAACGCAGCAATCAACGCCTGTTTTACAAAGAACCGATGCATTACCAAACTAATCTCTCTCACCGGCTCCGGCGACTTAAAAAACCTCACCATATTCATCTGCCTTGCAGACAGATCCTGCAATGACAGCTCCGGCAAAATCGTATACCCCGCATTCAGATCCACCATCCTCTTCAATGTCTCTACACTACCCGTATTATATTCCAGATTCTTATATTCCCCCATCGTAAACTTATCCCTGCATATATTCAACACCTGGTTCCGCATACAATGCCCTTCATTCAACAACCACACCTCCCTCACATCAATATCCTCCGGCCGCACAATCTTCTTCTCAAACAAAGGATTCGTCTTCGCCGCATATACCACGAAAGATTCATAAAACAACGGTTGCTCTTCCAGGTTCGGATTCTCCAGCGGCGTCGCCAGTAACCCACAATCCAGTTGCTCCAGCTTTAATTGCTGTACGATCTGTTCTGTCGGATACTCCCATATCTCTAATTTTACCTTGGGATATTTCTTCATGAAACCTGTGAGGATACGGGGTAGGAGGTAAGGCGCCAATGTAGGAATAATACCTACGCGCAGATTGCCCTGTACTTCTTTTTTATGCCCGGATACAATCTCTTTGATCCGGCTGTTTTCTTTCAGTATGATGCGCGATTGCTCGACTATTTCCACTCCTATTTCGGTAGGTACTACCGGTAGCTTACTCCTGTCGAATATTTTCACCCCCAACTCATCTTCCAGCTTCTGAATCTGCATACTCAACGTAGGTTGCGTAACAAAGCATTTCTCGGCGGCGACGACAAAACTGCGGTAGGTGTCCACGGCGACGATATATTCTAGTTGAACTGTAGTCATACACAAAAGTAACGTAATAAAAACTCCCCGAAAATTATTGGTAATAATTCCCGGGGAGCGTGTCAGCATCATAATATGCGAATGTTAGAATATTCTGTAACGATACTTGATCTTATCTGTATTGTTGTACAGTTCCTTGATATTGATGGAAGCCTGAATTTCTTTCACTGCTTCATCCTTCAGGTTACGGAACTCAGATTGCTTTGCATCAATAGTCGCTTTATCAGCCAGACCATTATCCTGTGCAATCTTCAGCGCATTCGCTACTTTACCATAGTAAGAATCCAACAGTGTAAAGTATTCATTGTATAGGTTCTCAAAGCGTTTGGTCTGCAATACCAGGTCTTCCAGCTGGTTATTCACCTCTTTCAGATTTGGATTTTCACGCAGCAGCGCTTCGTAATCTACCTTCTTGCCTTTGGTATACTTATTCTCCAGGTCATCAAAGAACAATACTACTTTCTCTTTCTTGAAGTCAAAGAAGAAGTCGTTCAGTGTTTCACCCAGAGACTTGTTACCACGCTGTGGCAGGTTAAATTTCAGAGCACTGGCGGTGAACATGATGTGATCATACAGGTTATCGTGCAACAGGTTGAGCTGGTCTTTGTTGAAGTTCAGACCATATTCAAACTTATTGTTCGCATCGTTCAACGCTGTATAATACACTACATATTTGTTCAGTTCTTTTTCAAACTCTTTCAGTGTCTGCTGATTGATTTCTTTATTATTGACACTCACACTGTGCAGAAAGTTCATCACAGAGTTAGCAATCGCCAAAGGAGGCGTCAATGAAGTAAAGCTCTGGAAAATAGGAGAAGCGATGATAGACTTAGTCGATTCTACGATCTTGTTGCTCTTGTCATCGTTTTTGTCCTTCTTACCTTTCAGCACCACTTTTTCTACCAGTTCTACGATACGATCACTCAGCGAGAAACCCAGTTCTTTACTTTCAGGGTTGTTCAGCGATGTGATGAATACATCGAGATTGTTGGTAGTGGTACGTGACTTAAGGTCAATGATTTTTTTGTTTAACAGGTAGTAGGTTTCGCTGGCGTAAACAATGTTGTTCCTGATCAGCTGGTACTTGGTAATGTTGTCAATTTCCCGGCCCTGCAGTAATCCCTGTATAGCGCTTGAATTTGATTGATCGCTTGCCTGGATCTTTTGCAATTCTTCCATTATTCTGCGAATGGTAGTGTCCTGGCTCCTAACTTGTGGCATCACCACATTTTTTAACTCAGCGTTAGGATCCGTTGGTTGTTGAGGCTTAGGTTCCTGAGCCATGGCAATTTGAGTGCCGGCAAGACAGATCAATAGTAGTGTCAGATATCTCATAGAATTAAAATGCATGATATTGGCCTGATTTGATTTGCAAATTGTTCACTGTCAGGTACAATCTCCTCCTAAGGTTATAAAATCAATAACCGGCAGTTGAGACCTGTAAGTGAATTAGCATGCTATTAGTAGCATTTTGGAACTATATCAACCTAAACGTTAAGAAAATATGGTGCCAAAATACATTTTGGCACAAAGATAACAATTTATACTAAGTTGAAATTGTCAGTCTTTCAACTACTTTATTACCTTTGCGACCAAATTATCCACTTTCATGCTGAACAATAAAAAGATAGTGGTGGTATTACCTGCCTACAACGCTGCATTAACACTGGAAAAAACTTACCAGGAAATACCATTTGATATAGTTGATGAGGTAGTACTGGTTGACGACGCCAGTAAGGATGATACCGTCGCCGTTGGAAAAAAATTAGGTATCCAACATATCATCCGCCATGATAATAATAAAGGATATGGCGGAAACCAGAAATCCTGTTACAACAAAGCCCTGGAATTAGGCGCGGATATTGTAATCATGTTACATCCTGATTACCAGTACACTCCCAAGCTGATCATTGCCATGAGCTCGATCATTGCCAATGATGTTTACCCGGTAGTGCTCGGCTCCAGGATCCTTGGAAAAGGGGCCTTAAAAGGTGGAATGCCAGGTTATAAGTACTTCTTTAACCGGTTCCTGACCCTGTTTCAGAACCTGCTCATGAACGAAAAACTGAGTGAATACCACACCGGTTACCGTGCATTTTCAGCGACCGTACTCAGGGATATCAACTATATGGCTGACAATGACGATTTTATCTTTGATAATGAGATGTTGTCCCAGATCTTTATGAAAGGATACGAAATAGGGGAGGTAACCTGCCCTACCAAGTACTTTGATGAGGCATCCAGTATCAACTTTAAAAGAAGCAGTATATACGGATTAGGGGTATTGCGCGTATCATTGCAACACCGCTTCCATAAAATGGGGCTGATCCGGGCGAAAATTTATTAATCAGATGAATGTACAGTGGCAACTTGCTAAAAAATACCTGAATTACTACTTCACAGCCGGTAACCGGCATGATGTGCACTCTCCGTTTGTGTACGCTATGATAGAAGATGTACTGAGGGATAAAAGCCAACCTGCGGATTTTAAAGTAGTTGAACAACTGCGGAAAGAGCTGTTAAAGAGTAATGAAACCCTGCAGGTCACCGATCTGGGTGCAGGGTCGCTTATGAATGCCGGCAATGAGCGGGCAGTGAGAGATATTACAAAGCATGCGGCCAAGCCGCCTAGGTTCGGACAGTTATTTTACAGACTCATTCAATATTACCAGCCAAAGTATTTACTGGAACTGGGTACTTCTATGGGGTTGTCTACTTCTTATATGGCAAAGGCAGCCGCACCGGATGCGAAAGTCTATACGATAGAAGGTTGTCCGAATATTGCGGCAAAGGCAGGGAAGAATTTTCAGTCACTGGGATTACAGAATATCACCCAGCGGGTAGGAAATTTTGACTATGTACTGGCAGGTGTGCTGGATGAGTTGCCACAGGTAGACTATGTATTCATTGATGGGAACCATCGCTCTGTACCTACACTGGAATACTTTGAACAGTGTCTCGCCAAAGCACATGATCATTCCATTTTTATCTTCGATGATATTCACTGGACGGAGGATATGGAGAAAGCATGGAAAACGATCCAGGATCATCCACGGGTAACCTTTACGATCGATTTGTTCTTTATCGGTTTGGTGTTTTTCCTGCCGGATATGAAGATAAAACAACACTTTGTATTGAAATATTAAGAAAAAGGGGATCAATCGATCCCCTTTTTTATTACTTTAGGTG
Source organism: Chitinophaga sp. LS1 (assembly GCF_034274695.1). Classification (NCBI taxonomy): domain Bacteria; kingdom Pseudomonadati; phylum Bacteroidota; class Chitinophagia; order Chitinophagales; family Chitinophagaceae; genus Chitinophaga; species Chitinophaga sp. LS1. The sequence goes on along the minus strand of NZ_CP128362.1, from coordinate 8,277,997 downwards.
CATAACGTTTATTCCATGATGAAAACAATTTGTACCCTGCTGCTATGCATAATAGTATCTTTCGCCAAAGCACAGACACCCGATTACAGCGCATACAGTTACGAAGAATACATTCACAATGGTGATACCCTTCGCTACCGTATGCTCACACCTTTACACTACGATATCCATAAAAAATACCCCCTTATCGTATTCCTGCATGGATCAGGTGAACGTGGCCGTGACAATGCTGCCCAACTCACACATGGTGGTGCACTTTTTTTAAAAGACTCCATTCGTGATAAATACCCTGCCTTCGTCATCTTCCCGCAACTTCCCAACGATTCTACCTGGGGGCCGTTCGAACGCTCAGATAATGGCCGTATGTTCCCCGCTGATGCACCCCCTACCGCATCCGGCAGATTAGTAGGAGAGTTGGTAGACAGTTTAAATAAAACAGGCAAGATCGATACTAAGAAAGTCTATATCGGCGGATTATCGCTGGGAGGCATGGGTACATTCGACCTGCTGGCACGCTACCCGCAAAAGTGGGCGGCTGGCTTCCCCATCTGCGGTGCAGGGAATGTGGAAAATGCAAAGAAATTCAAAACGGTGCCTGTCTGGATATTCCATGGAGATGCAGATCCTGCCGTACCTGTGAAAGGTTCAAGGGATTATTATGCAGCACTGAAAGGATTGAAAGCTGAAGTAAAATATTCAGAATACCCGGGTGTAGGTCACAATAGCTGGGACAATGCTTTTGCCGAACCGGATTTAATACCGTGGTTACTCTCACACAAGCGTAAATAAAAAGCGCTCTTACTAGTGAAAATAAAGAAACGCACTCACAAGCGTAAATAAAAAACGCTGACACAAGTGTAAATAAAAAAATAAACGCCCCGACTTGACCGGGGCGTTTTTCCACTCTGCACAGGATTTGAATTGTTAACTATTTCAGGGACGCAATTGCGCTTTTTGCGGCTGCAATTGTTTCGTCCAGATCTTCGATTGTCAAAGCATTACTTACGAACCAGCTTTCGAATGCGGAAGGAGGCAGGTAAATACCTTTTTCCAGCATAGTATGGAAGAAACGCTTAAATAATTCGTTGTTTGCGCCAGAGGCTGCGTCAAAATCAATAATAGGATATTCTGCGAAATGCACACTCAGCATTGAACCAATGCTATTTACCTGATGAACGATGCCAGCCGCATTTAATACTGATTGTAAACCACCTGAGAGGTATGCTGTTTTTTCTGCCAATTGCCGGTAAATGTCAGGATTGTCGTTTAACGTCTGCAACAGTGTATAACCAGCTATCATGGCTATAGGATTGCCGCTCAATGTTCCAGCCTGATAGACTTTACCAGCTGGCGCAACATTTTCCATGATTTCCTTACGTCCGGCGAAAGCACCTACAGGCATCCCTGCGCCAATTATCTTGCCAAAGGTAACCAAATCTGCTTTAATATTGAACAGTTCCTGCGCACCTCCTCTGGCCAAACGGAAACCTGTCATTACCTCGTCGAAGATGAGCAGTATATTGTGCTCGTCGCAGATGTAACGAAGGCCATCCAAAAAACCTTGCTGGGGAAGGATACAGCCCATGTTTCCCGCTACTGGTTCTACGATAATAGCTGCTATCTGATCAGGATATTCCTTCACTAAATTTTCCACAGCCGGTAAATTATTGTAAGGAACGGTCAACGTATCTTCTGCAACAGATTGCGTAACTCCAGGCACAGATTGTATACCTAAAGTAGCCACTCCACTGCCTGCATTTACAAGAAATGCATCGGCATGGCCATGGTAGTTACCGGTGAATTTGATGAACTTATTGCGGCCTGTATAACCCCTGGCTACACGCATGGCTGACATACAGGCTTCTGTACCTGAGTTCACCATACGTACCATTTCAATATTCGGTACCATGCGCACGATCAGCTCCGCAATCTTAGTCTCCAGTTCTGTCGGCGCACCGAAAGAAGTGGAATAGCCCGCATATTCCTGGATGGCTTTTATCACTGGTTCATACGCATGACCCAGGATCATTGGTCCCCATGAATTGATATAATCAATATAGCGGTTGCCATCTACATCGTAGAGGTAAGCTCCCTTAGCACTCTTCATAAAGATAGGCGTACCGCCTACACTTTTGAATGCGCGTACCGGGGAGTTTACACCACCGGGAATGACATTTTTAGCGTGTTCGAAAAATTTCTTGCTTTGCTCGTACATGGTAGTAGTTAAGCTGTTTATTGTAATAATTTAGCTGCGTCTTTCGCAAAATAAGTAGCAATCAGGCTGGCTCCTGCACGCTTGATGCTGGTCAGTGTTTCCAGTATGGTCTTGTTCTCATCCAGCCATCCTTTTTGTGCAGCAGCCTTGATCATGGCGTACTCTCCACTTACATGGTAAGCGCTGATCGGTACATGTACATTATCTTTCAAAATACGGATAATATCCAGGTAAGCCAATGCTGGTTTTACCATTACAATATCCGCGCCTTGTTCTATATCCTGCAGTGTTTCCAGGATTGCTTCTGTGGAGTTTGCATAATCCATCTGGTAAGTTTTCTTGTCACCAAAACCTGGTGCAGAATCCAGTGCATCGCGGAACGGACCATAGAAACAGGAAGCGTATTTTGCACTATATGCCATGATACCTACCTTGGTAAAATTATTTTCTTCCAGGATGTTGCGGATAGCCAGAATACGGCCGTCCATCATATCACTTGGGGCTACGAAGTCAGCACCTGCCTGTGCATGGCTGAGGCTCATGCGGGTCAGTACTTCCACAGTCGCATCGTTTACGATCTGCTCATTCTCTACGATACCATCATGACCATAGATGGAATAAGGATCCAATGCCACATCCGTCATCACAACGATTCCAGGAACTGCTTCCTTGATGGCTTTGATGCTACGCTGCATCAATCCATCCGGATTTACTGCTTCTGTACCTTTATTATCTTTCAGGTTATCAGGAACCATTACGAACAGCAACACACTCTTAATACCCAGGCTCCACAATTCTTTTACCTCTTCTACGATCAGATCCAATGAATACCGGAAATAACCCGGCATGGAAATGATCTCTTCCTTCACATTTTTCCCCTCTACAATGAATAAGGGGGCAATGAAATCGCTCGGCCTTAAAATCGTTTCCGCAACCATAGCACGTATGGCGGGAGTAGCTCTCAAAATTCTGTTACGGCGAATCATATTATCTCTGTTTTTGTAGTTAGCAATTTATGCCCATTCACGGGGTTGCAGGTATTCCACCATCCTGGCTTCAGCACTACCTGGTTCCGGGTGATAATCGTACTCCCAGCGGGCCCTGGGTGGTAAGCTCATTAAGATAGATTCAATTCTGCCATTGGTTTTAAGACCAAATAAAGTACCTCTGTCATGGATCAGGTTGAACTCTACATAACGACCTCTCCTGTATTCCTGCCAGTCTTTATTGGCAGTGGTGTAAGGTAAATCTTTTGTCTTTTCCACGATGGGCAGGTAAGCGGGAATAAAAGCTTCTCCGGTAGCTTTGGAAAAACGATATAAGTCTTCCGCAGTTCTGCCGGCATCAGGGCGGAGGTAATCGTAGAAGATACCGCCTATGCCGCGTGTTTCATTATTGCGATGTTTGTTTACAAAGTATTCATCGCATTGTTTTTTATAGAGCGGATACAATGCTGCGCCAAAAGGATCGCAGGCATTTTTGAATGTGCGATGGAAGTGTTTGCCATCTTCTTCATCCATATAATAAGGCGTGAGATCCGCCCCACCACCAAACCAGCTATCTTTTATATTACCCTGTGCATCGTACAGCTCAAAGTAGCGCCAGTTGGCATGTACAGTAGGTACATAAGGATTGAGCGGATGGATTACCAGCGAGATACCACAGGCCATAAACTGACCGCCGGTTACACCAAACTGTTTCGCCATTACTTCCGGCAATTCTCCTTCTACGACCGAAGTGTTTACACCACCTTTCTCAAACACATTACCATCTACGATCACGCGGGTTTTACCACCACCGCCACCAGGGCGTTCCCAGCGATCTTCGCGGAAGGTCGCTTTCCCATCAATCTTTTCCAATGCTGCACAGATATCATCCTGCAGCTGATGTATAAAGGAAATGAACTTTTCTTTAACGCTCATTAGTACGCTTTTACAGTCTCAACAAATGCTTTTGCATGGTCTACCGGAACGTTTGGCAGAATGCCGTGTCCCAGGTTGGCTATATGTCTGTGGCCACCAAAGCTTTTCAGCATGTTCTTCACTGCTTTTTCGATTTCCGGAATAGGTGCCAGTAATTTGGCAGGATCGAAATTGCCCTGCAAAGTTACGTTCGGACCAGCAAACTGTCTTGCCAGTTCAGGTTTGATGCACCAGTCAATACCGAGGCCATGGGCACCGGTTGCAGCCATTTCTTCCAGTGCGAACCAGGCTCCTTTTGCAAAGAGAATGGTAGGACAAACATCTTTCAGCGCAGCTACGATCTGGCGCATATATTGAAGAGAGAAAATTTCGAAGTCTTCAGGGCTCAGCATACCACCCCATGAATCAAAGATCTGTACGAGGTCAGCACCGGCTTTCACCTGTTCTTTCAGATAGATGATGGTAGTATCTGTGATCATTTGCAGCAGCTGATGTGCCACTGCTGGTTGCTGATAGCAGAATTGCTTTGCACCATCAAATGTTTTGGAACCACGGCCTTGTACCATATAGCAGAGCAGGGTCCATGGTGCACCTGCAAAACCGATCAAAGGAACAGCACCATCCAGTGCCTGTTTGGTCATGCGCAGGGCATCGAATACATAACCGAGTTTATCATTTACATCGGGAACGCATATCCTTTTCATGTCTTCCACGGTTCTGATCGGATCTGGTAAAACCGGGCCGGTTTTTTCGATCAGTTGTACTTCGAGGCCCATAGCCTGAGGTACCACGAGAATGTCGGAGAAGATAATGGCAGCATCAACGCCTACCTGGTGTACAGGCATCACAGTGATTTCTGTAGCCAGTTCAGGTTTCATACAGCGTTCAAAGAAGGAATATTTTTCCCGCAGCTTGATATAATCAGGGAGATAACGGCCGGCCTGGCGCATCATCCATACAGGTGTACGTTCCGTTTTTTCTCCGCGTAAAGCTCTCAGTAAAAGGTCATTCTTTAATGCACTCATTAGTCTCAGTTATGATTTTTAAAATAAGTTATTGCAAGTTGTAGCAGGTTCTTTGCCGATGGTTTTTCTTCATTCATCACGACTACCTGACTGGTATATGCTTTCAGCGCATCGCCGGTAGTCTGCCCGATAGCGAAGCAAACCGTATCTGGTGCCAGTTGATTATAATGAAAATAGGATTCTACGCCACTGGGGCTGAAAAAAAGCACCCCATCAATATGCCCCTCAATGGGAACCGGGACAGGAATCGTTTCATAGACTACGACTTCCTTCAGATCGATCTGATGTTGTTGAAGCAGATCCGGCAGTGTATCACGACGTTTGTTGCCGCAGAAAAAAACAGCAGAATGGATATTGCGGGTGGCGATCATTTGATGGGCCAGTTCCGCTGCATGATCGGCGGTGGCAACGATGGTAGCCTTTGGAAATATTTTTTGAACAGTTTCGAGCGTGTTGCCTGACAGGCAACAGACTTGTGTGGGAGCAGTAACACCTTTAATACTTAACACAGCATTTGCGCTGGTAAAAACGGTGACATTGCATGTTTGTATCAGCTGATTGATTTCTTCCCGAAATTCAGGAGAAATGAAAATGGGTGCTATCTCTACAAAACCATGTATGCGAAGCTGGGCATCATTTTCCTCAGCTAATTCATGAAGAATAGCCGGTAGCGTTTTTGTACTTAATATGTTGTACTTATTTGCCATTTTTTATCTGCGCTACAATTTTATCCCCACCTTGTGTGAGAATTTTTTCAGCAGCACGCTTCCCAATAACCGCCGCCTCTTCCAAAGGCGCACGATCAGCAATACTCAGCAACGTGTCCCCATTCAGACTACACAGCTCACCATTGAATTCCACCACTCCATCTTTAATAGATGCATATGCACTGATCGGAGTGGTACAACCACCCATCAGCGTACGTAAGAAGTCGCGTTCAATACGTGTGCACAATGCAGTCGACAGATCATTCAGTGCTTCCAGTGCCTGGCGGCAGTAATCATCATTCTCACGGCACACAGACACCACTGCACCCTGTGCAGGTGCCGGCAGCATCCAGTCTATCTCTACAGAAGTAGGGGGGCGTACACCAATTCTTTCCAGGCCAGCAGTAGCAAAGATGGCGCCATCCCAGTATTCAGCAGCCAGTTTCTGCAGGCGTGTATTCACATTACCTCGCAGGTTATGGAGCTGATGCTGTGGATATTTACGCAACCATTGTGCTTTACGACGTACGCTACTGGTAGCGATATTCGCAACATATTCCGGTTGATCCAGGAAAGCGGTATCTGTTTTATATACCAGCAGGTCCTTTACAGGGCCTCTTTCAAGAACAGCGGCCTGTATAATACCTGTAGGCAGTTGAGTGGGAACGTCTTTGAGAGAATGTACGGCGATATCAATTCGTCCGTTCAGCAATGCGATATCAAGGCTTTTGGTGAATATTCCTTGTACGCCTATCTCATACAGTGGAGTGACGAGGTCTATATCGCCTTCGCTTTTTATAGGCACCAGCACAGTGGAGTATCCCTGTGCTTCCAGAAGGTCTTTAACTTTATTAGCCTGCCACAGTGCGAGCTGGCTTTCCCTTGTGCCGATCTTAATTTCTTTACTCATTATGATTAATCCTACTTAACTCCTGCCTCAAATATATCGTTGATCATTGCGATGTACTGATCACTTTTATCTGTTTCCCGGCGCACCTTTCCAGCCATCAGGTTGATCATTTTCTGGATGATACGCGACGAGACAGCTTCCATATCTTCCAGTTTATATTGTGCGCCGTTTTTTTGCTCCCGGATCTCTTTGGTATGGATTTCCTGTAGCTTATCTTTTACGGCTTTGAGTACGACTGCATGCTTACGCATTTTGTACCAGTAGAGGAACTCGTTCATATGCTCTTCTATAATAGAGAGTGCTTTTGGCACTTCCTGCTGGCGCATCTGCAATGTTTCGTCCTGTATCTTAGACAATTCATCTACGTTTACCAGAGAAATATGTGGGAGTTCACTGACATCCGGTGCCACATTGAAAGGAATAGAGAGGTCGATAATTAATTTAGGACCTGCACTTTCAAAGTGTTGTTTGAGGATATTGGGTTCCGGTGCATTGGAGGCTACCAGAATAATATCGGCTCTGTTCAGCTCTTCTGCCAGGTGCTCGTAGGGAGCGTGGCGTAGCCCGTGTTGTCTGGCGAATTCTTCGGCAGTAGCGAGTGTTCTGTTCACCAGTGTCACATCGGTTACCCCGAGGTAATCCATCATATTCTTAATGGTATTACGCCCTATCTTTCCTACACCTACCAGTAAAATCTTTTTATTGAGAATGTCCGGCACCTTATATTCCAGCATACGTACAGCGGCAAAAGCGACAGATACGGTACCGGCACTGAGGGCGGTTTCATTCTTAATCAGTTTTGATACCTGCAGTACACTATTTACAAGTCGCTCCTGGAAACCGCCAAGGCATCCGTTGGTTTTTGCAAATCTTGTAGCGTTACGGATCTGACCGATGATTTCATAGTCACCCAGGATCTGAGAATCGAGACCGGTACCTACCTGGTACAGGTGCTTGATGGCTTCTTCGCCTGATTTAACATAGGAGAGCTGGCTGAAAAGGTTGCAATCGCCATCAGTCTGACGACACACCATTTCTACCAGTTGTTGTGGATCTTCAGCAAAGCCATAGATCTCTGTTCTGTTACAAGTGGAGAGTACGAACACATCATCGAGGTACGCAGTTTTTGCCTGCTCGAGCAATTGCCCGTATTGTGCCTGATTAATTGCGAACGACCCCCTTATAGCTGCATCTGTCTTTTTATAGTTGATACCAACTATATGATAATGGGCTATATCCTTTGATTGACTACCCTGCATTGTTTATTATAAGCTTCCGGTGCAAAAATACATTCATACGATGCAACATCAGGCATCAGGCTGTCATTAGTTAGTCATTTCCACTGATGGTGATCAGGTTTAGCAGAAAAATGATTTTTATCAGTTTGTGTGTTAATTCTGGTCAGATGGGCCTTAATCAGTTATTTCAACAATTGTATGACATTTTCAGGGCAACAAACCTATTACATTTGCATCAATTTTTAAAGAGTCTATGGAAGCTAAATCTGATATAGGAATTATTCTGATGAACCTGGGGTCACCGGATTCTACCGCAGTACCTGATGTGAAGCGATATTTAAATGAATTTCTGATGGACAAAAGGGTGATCGATTACCCTTACCTGTTCCGTTTATTGCTGATCAAAGGTATCATAGTACCCCGGCGCGCGCCGAAGTCCGCTGAGGCATATCAGTCTATCTGGTGGCCGGAAGGCTCTCCCCTGATCGTGTTGACAAAGCAATTGCAGAATGCTGTACGCCACGACCTGGATATGCCCGTAGAGATAGCGATGCGTTATGGTAATCCCTCTCAGGAAGCGGCCTACGAAAATCTGTTGAAGCAGAATCCCAACCTGAAAGAAGTGGTATTACTGCCGCTGTACCCGCACTATGCCATGTCATCTTATGAAACGGCGGTAGAGCATGCGAAGAGCGTACATAAAAAGAAGAAGTACCCGTTCAAACTCACGGTCGTACCTCCTTATTATAAAGAACCTGATTACATCAATGCACTGGCAGAGAGCATGCGTCCTTACGTAACGAAGGACTTTGACCACCTGCTGTTCAGTTATCATGGCGTACCGGAAAGGCATATACACAAAGGCGATATCACAGGTAAACATTGCCTGCAGGTAGCGGATTGTTGTCATGTAGATTCACCGGCGCATGATTATTGTTATCGTCATCAGGTACATATTACTGCAGAACTGGTAGCAGAAAAACTGAAAATTCCACGGGAGAAATGGAGTGTATCCTTCCAGTCCAGACTGGGAAGGGAAGAATGGCTCAAGCCATACACGGCTGTAAAACTGGAAGAGTTGCCAAAGCAAGGTGTAAAACGCCTGCTGGTAGCCTGTCCGGCTTTCGTATCCGATTGCCTTGAAACGCTGGAAGAAATAGCGGTGGAAGGAAAGCATTCTTTTATCAGTAGCGGTGGAGATAGTTTCACTATGATCCCCTGTTTGAACATACACCCACTGTGGGTGCAGGCAATCGTGAAGTGGATGGGGGCGTTGCAAGCCAATAATTAATCATGGATACACAACAACCTGTTATCATTGTAGGCGCCGGTATAGCCGGGCTAAGCATCGCCTACGAGTTACAGAAAAAAGGAATCCCTTATCAGATACTGGAGGCAGGAGATAAGGCCGGAGGCGTGATCCGCTCTTTGCATATCGATGGCTATGAGCTGGATGCAGGACCTAATTCTATTGGTGCTACACCTGATACATTGTCGTTTCTTGAAGAGATCGGATTGAAAGATGTAGTGATGGAAGCGACGGCTGCCAGTAAGAATCGTTTTCTTGTAAGGAACGGACAGTTACATGGTATTTCGCCCAACCCGGCGAAGATTATCAGTTCGAAATATGTAAGCGGTGGCGCTAAGTGGCGATTGTTCACGGAGAGTTTCCGCAAAGCAGATAAAACGACAACCGAAGAATCGGTTACTTCTTTTGTGACCCGTCGTTTTGGTACGGAGATCATGGAGTATGTATTTGAACCGGTTTTGTCTGGTATTTATGCAGGTAATCCTGATAAATTATCTATACAGGAAGTGCTGCCCATTTTGCCAAAGTGGGAAAAAACCTATGGTAGTGTGACCAAAGGTATGATGAAGAGCAAAGGCGAAATGGGGGGGCGTAAGATCATTGCTTTCAAAGGAGGTAACCAGGTATTGCCTGAGCGACTGGTATCACTGTTACAAACAGAAGTAAAACTGGCGTGCAGGGTAACCGGTATTACCAAAGGAGCGACTGATTACATCGTGCAGTATGAGGAAAATGGACAAACACAGATGCTGAATGCGGGGCATGTGATCTTTACCACGCCATCTTATGCCACAGCGGGTGCGATTGCAGGTTTCGATGCAGGCTTGTCTGCTACATTAAAAGATCTCCATTATCCACATATGGGTGTACTGCACCTTGGTTTTGGACAGGAAGCAAAGGACAAAATTCCTGAAGGCTTTGGTTTCCTGGTACCACATGCGGAGCAGAAACATTTCCTGGGAGCTATTTGTAATTCAGCGGTATTCCCATCAAGGGCACCGGAGGGAAAGGTATTGTTTACAGTATTCATAGGTGGTGCACAGCAGGAATCTCTGTTTGAGCAGATGGGAACTGTACAATTGCAACAAACTGTGGTAAAAGAATTCATGGCATTGCTGGGATTGACCACGCCTCCTGAATTACAAAAATTCAGTGAGTGGCACAAAGCCATTCCGCAATTGAATGTAGGCTTTGCAGCTACCAGACAACAGATCAAATCATTTGAAGAAAAATACCCGGGAATAATAATAGCAGGAAATTATGTGACGGGAGTATCTATCCCCGGAATCATAACAGGGGCGAAAGCTATTGTAGCGCGGATTTTTTAAAGCCGGCGGCAGGCCATCCTTTCGAGGGGGGTATCATAAATAAATGAAACTCCTGGGAAACGCATAAAATGGAATCTGGCTTCATCAGGTATCCGAATTAAAAGAGGGTGTTCTAATTTCGGATACGCCCTCTTTTTTTTATAAAATGCGTTTTTGTTTATGGCAAAAAAGAACCGTACATTCAGTACATAAATTCCACTGAATGATCATAGGGGTTCTAAAAGAACAGCTACCAGAAAAAAGGGTTTCTTTAGTACCGGACATAGTAAAGCAGCTGGGAAAACAGGGCGTAACTGTTTGGGTAGAACCAGATGCGGGCGCAGCCGCTTTTTATGCCGATGATACCTATATACAGGCCGGGGCCGCTGTCAGGCCCAGGAAGGAGATCCTGCAACAATCAGATTTGGTATGCAGCATACAGATGCCGGAAGATTGGCAGTTACTCCGGGCTGGCACTATCTTAGCCGGTGTTTATCAACCATTACATCACCACGAATTAATGCAGCAATGGGCTGCGCATTCTCTCACTACTTACAGTCTGGACAACATACCCCGAACTACGCGTGCACAATCGATGGATATACTGAGCTCACAGGCGAACATTGCCGGTTACAAAGCGGTATTGGTAGCAGCCGTCTCGTATGGCCGTTATTTCCCCATGTTCATGACGGCAGCAGGAACTATCGCACCTGCCAAAGTATTGATACTGGGCGCCGGCGTAGCAGGGTTACAGGCCATTGCCACTGTACGCAGACTGGGAGGCGTGGTCGAAGTATTTGATACCCGACCGGTAGTAAGAGAAGAAGTGATGAGTCTCGGCGCCAAATTCATCTCCGTAGAAGGCGCTGCCGATGCCTCGCATGCCGGTGGTTACGCAGTAGAACAAACAGCAGATTACAAACAACAACAGGAAGCCCTGATCGCTGCCAGTATCGCCAAAGCAGACATCGTGATCACTACCGCACAGATACCCGGAAAACGCGCACCGATATTGGTATCAGAAGATATGATTAACAGCATGCGTGCCGGTAGTGTGATCGTAGACCTTGCCGCAGGTACAGGTGGCAACACCGCCCTGACCAGGGACCAGGCCACCATCCGGCACAATGGTATTACAATAATTGGGGACTCCAACCTCGCAGCCAGCATGCCTGCTGATGCCAGTAAACTGTATGCTAAGAACGTATTCAACTTCCTGCAACTACTGATCAAAGACGGTCAGTTAGTCAATAACCTACAAGACGATATCGTAAAAGGTGCCTGTATCACCCACGAAGGTGCAGTGACCAGTGAAAGACTACAGGCCGTATTAAAATAATAGCATAATGGACCTTTTTTCGTTTTTCGAACAACATATGGAGATGACCTATGTGGTGATACTCTCCGTTTTTCTGGGTATAGAAGTTATTTCCCGTGTACCGTCGGTATTACATACACCCCTGATGAGTGGTGCCAATGCCATTCATGGGGTCGTGATCATTGGGGCTATCATCGTGATGGGAGAGGCGGAGAAAGATAATTACCTCGCACTGATCTTAGGTTTTCTCGCTGTCATCTTAGGCACGCTGAATGTAGTCGGTGGTTTTGTGGTGACGGACCGTATGCTGGAAATGTTCAAGTCAAAGAAAAATAAATAGTTCATGTTATCATTGATATACCTGATTGGCTCTGTTACATTTATTGTTGGCCTGAAAATGTTAAGTCATCCCGCTACTGCCCGCAAAGGCAATCTCATAGCCGCGGGAGGGATGACGATCGCAATATTGGGTACGATATTTTTATATACGCGTAATGGGGAACACCTGCATAATTTCTGGTGGATCGCTGGCGGATTATTGATAGGAGGGGTAATAGGATTGGTGTCTGCAAAGAAGGTGAAGATGACGGCAATGCCAGAGATGGTAAGTATATTCAATGGTATGGGTGGTGCGTGTGCGGCATTGATATCAGTAGTAGAATTTGAGCATGTAAATGCAGCAACAGAAAGCCTGCATTTACTGATCATATTTGCTGGATTAATTATCGGAAGCGTATCATTTGCGGGATCAGTGATTGCATGGGGAAAACTAAATGGAAAGATCAAAGACATTGCCTTCAAAGGCCAGCATATTTTCAACCTATTATTGCTTGTGGTAATTGTAGCCGTAGCTGCATTCGTAATAGGAGTGCAGCCGGTTACAATGTTGTGGTGTATGTTGGTCGTGCTACTATTATCGCTGTTATATGGCGTGTTTTTTGTGTTGCCGATAGGAGGTGCGGATATGCCTGTGGTGATTTCATTGTTGAATTCATTTACTGGTGTGGCAGCGGCTTGTGGCGGTTTTTTGTATGATAATCCGGTGATGTTGACAGGCGGTATATTAGTAGGTTCTGCGGGAACTATTTTGACGATACTGATGTGTAAAGCAATGAACCGTTCCCTGAAGAATGTATTGATCGGCAGTTTTGGTGGAGGTACTACTACAAGCAGTCATAAAGAACAGGGTGCATACAGGGAGATTAGTTTGTCAGATGCCGCTGTGGTATTAGCTTATGCACATAAGGTAATGATCGTACCTGGCTATGGATTGGCGGTAGCACAGGCGCAGCATGCCTGTCATGAATTAGAAGTAATGCTGGAAGAAAAAGGTGTAGAGGTAAGATATGCCATTCATCCTGTAGCAGGACGAATGCCGGGACATATGAATGTGTTGCTGGCAGAGGCAGATGTACCTTATGAGAAATTACTGGAAATGGAACAGGCAAATCCACGGTTCAATACAACAGATGTGGTGCTGGTATTAGGCGCCAATGATGTAGTGAATCCGGCTGCCAAAAGTGATCCTGCCTCGCCAATTTACGGCATGCCGATATTAGAAGTAGAAAGTGCAAAAACAGTGATTGTAAATAAAAGAAGTATGAAGCCCGGTTACGCAGGCATAGAGAATGAATTGTTTTTCAGGCCAAAGACAGCGATGCTGTTTGGAGATGCGAAAGCCGTGATGCAGCAATTGATAGCGGAGATAGCGCAGGTGTAGATAATGGAGATAGTGCAGGTGTAGATAGCGGGGATAGTACAGGTGTAAATAGCGGAGATAGCACAGGCAAAAAAAAATATAACTTACGGCCTGAACTATATTTAATTAGCCCTTGAAAACATTGGTATTACTGTTGGCATTCAGTCTGTTCGCTGCGTGTGCGTTCGATCCGTTTAACTATCTGAGCCGATGATCTCTGTGATTTTAGCATCTCCCTGTTCGATCCGTTTAACTATCTGAGCCGATGATCTTCTGTGATTTCAGCATCTCCCTGTTCGATCCGTTTAACTATCTGAGCCGATGATCTTCTGTGATTTTAGCATCTCCCTGTTCGATCCGTTTAACTATCTGAGCCGATGATCTTCTGTGATTTCAGCATCTCCCCGTTCGATCCGTTTAAATTTATCTGAGCCGATCATACCTTTATTTTCAGTATTTTGCCGCAAAAAGCGGGTTGGATCTTCCAAAAAAATTTACTGATAGTCTGATTTCGCTGCCTGAAATGGATTTGGCAGCTTTTTTGCGTGTACATGCGGCGGAAGAAAAGGTAACTTCGCTGCGTATTAATCCGAACAAGATAAAGGATAGGGACGCGACAGAAAAAATACTGGGAGAATTGGCTACCAATGGGTACAGCCGGGTCCCATGGACGACTGACGGGTACTATCTGGCTGAAAGGCCGTCTTTTACATTTGATCCATATTTTCACGCAGGGGCCTACTACGTACAGGAGGCTTCTTCCATGTTCCTGGAACAGGTATTACGGCAGGCATGTGACCTGACTGCTCCTCTCAAAGTGCTGGACCTTTGTGCATCACCGGGAGGTAAGTCTACATTGTTGCAGTCTTTGATCAGTCCGGAGAGCCTGTTGGTATCCAATGAGGTGATCAAAACCCGGGCGGCACTGCTGGGAGACAATCTTTCCAGGTGGGGAGCTGCCAATGTGGTGGTTACAAACAATGACCCCCGTGATTTTGGTCGGTTGCCGGGTTTCTTCGATGTGATGGTGGTCGATGCGCCTTGTTCTGGTTCAGGGTTGTTTCGCAGGGAACCGGAGGCGATCAATGAGTGGTCAGAAGAAAATGTGATGTTGTGTAGTCAGCGACAGCAAAGGATCCTGGCCGATGCCATGCCGGCGCTGAAAGAAGGGGGGATCCTGATCTATGCCACCTGTTCTTACAGCAGGGAAGAAGATGAGGAGATCATGGACTGGTTACAGGCTAATTTTGAGCTGGAAAATATACCGGTGCCTTTACAACCTGACTGGCACATAGTAAAAACCGCAGCAGAAGGATATCGTTTTTATCCTGATAGAGTAAAGGGAGAGGGGTTCTTCATCACCTGCTTCCGCAGAAAATCAGGAGAGGAATATAGCGCTAAGAAACAACGGCATACACTCACAGCAGTCGATAAAAAAGACAGGGATAAGGTAACCCCGTGGTTACAGGACAGTGACGGCTTCTTTATGATGGCGCATCAGGGTGAGGTACTATTATTCCCTGAAATGCTGCAACCAGCTGTCGCCGTATTGCAGCAGCACTTATATTTGCGAAAGGCTGGCGTCAAAGCAGGTCAGTTGGCCGCAAAGGAACTGATACCAGATCACCAGCTGTCCATGAGTCCTTTGGTGGCAGGCGATGTGCAAAAAGTAGCATTGACCCGTGAACAGGCATTGAAGTACCTGAGAAAAGAGGATCCTGCCATTGCTGTAGTTATAAAAGGATGGGCATTAATGCAATATGGAGGAATGTCGCTGGGCTGGGCCAAGGTATTGCCAAACCGTATCAATAATTATTATCCTAAGGAACTCCGTATTCTGAAAGAAATTCAGGCTTGAAATCCTGTATAGGTTTCAAACCATAAAATATTTATAATTTAGTTGCCCGAAAGGTATAAACAGCGAAGTATGGTAAAATCGTTCATGACATTAGCGGTACTTGTATTATCAGTAGCAGGCGCGTATGCACAGGATATCATCCAGGTGCAGGGAACTACTCCTGACCTGTACGTACTGCACACAGTGAAAAAAGGTGAAACTTTATATAGCCTGGGCAGGACATTCAGTCTGCCTATCAAGGATATAGCTGCGGAGAATAACATTTCTGCCGATAAAGGTCTGCAGCTGGGACAGAATGTCAAGATCCCGCTGAATGGTACAAACTTCTCGCAAAAGGCGGATGCTGCAAGTGGTGGTGCGCCATTGTATCATAAAGTAGAAGCCAGCGAGACATTGTATCGCCTGAGTCTCAATCATAACAAGGTGCCGTTGGATAATATTCGTCGTTGGAACAACATGTCTGGCGATGGGTTGAAGAAGGATACCTACGTGATTATCGGTTACCTGAAAGGTGGCGGTGGTGGAGCGGTTGCACACAACCCTACACCAGCACCAGTTCCGACACCATCTACGCCGGCGCCAACGCCTGCTTCGGTAAATAACACACCGGCACCTACACCAACAGCTCCGGTTAGTAATAATAACCCTGCTCCGCCAGTAGAGTCTAATCCGGCACCATCTACGCCAGCACCGGCTCCAGCACCTGCAGAAACAACCAAACCAGTGACTACCGCAGGTTCTACATTTGAATCATTGTATGTACAGCAGACGGGCAATGGTAAAAATGCTACCACAGAAAAAGGGCCTGGTGGATGGTTCAAGAGTAATGCAGCTGCAGGTAAATATTATGCATTGCACAATACAGCGCAGCGCGGTACGATCATTAAAGTAACGAACCCGCTGAATGGTAAGTATATTTATGCAAAAGTGTTGGAGACGATTCCGCAGATCAAGCAGAATGCTGGTTTGATAATTAAATTGAGTGATTCAGCGCTGGAAGCATTGGGTACAAATGATCCGAAGTTCTACTGTGAATTGAGCTACGAGAATTAAAAACCAAGAACTAGAAACCAAGAATTAGTTACTAAGAACTAATTGTTAGTAACTAAGAACAAAGCACAAAGAACCGCAAACTTATACCGAAAGGTTTTGCTTTTGCGACAGCAAAAGCAAAACCTTTCGACTCACAAAAAAAGGCCTTCATCGAAGATGAAGGCCTTTTTTTGCCTATTAATTTGCCTATTAATTCACTCATCAATTCGCTCTGAACCCACGTAAGAACGCCTCTATATCCATCCGCTTTTTCCCCTCCAGTTGTATCTCCACCAGATTCAAATACCCATCACTCGCTGCTATTTTTAAATAGCTCTTCCCATCCGTCACAAACTCACCGGGAGCTACTGAAGGAACCGCCTTCTCTTTCGTCGCTTTAAAAATCTTCACACTCTTCCCCTGCAAAGTCGCCCATGCAGTAGGATAAGGACTCAATCCTCTAACAAGGTTATAAATATGATCAATAGAAGCCTCCCACTTAACCTGACAATCCTCCTTAAATATCTTCGGCGCATGCTTAATATCTTCCGCCTTAATATCGGCCTGCGGCACCTCATGCACATCCCCTTTCGCAATAGCCGTCACCGTTTTCAGCAACAACTCAGCCCCTGTCGCCATCAACGCATCATGCAATTCCCCTGCTGTTTCATCCTCTCTTATTGCCACCGCCTGACTAAACATCACATCTCCCGTATCAATCTCATGCTGCAACTTAAACGTTGTCACGCCCGACTCCTTCTCCCCATTAATAATCGCCCAGTTAATCGGCGCCGCCCCTCTATAATTCGGCAACAAAGACCCATGCACATTGATCGTCCCTAATTTCGGCATATCCCACACTACTACCGGCAGCATCCGAAACGCTACCACCACCTGCAGGTCTGCTTTCAACCCCCTCAACTCTTCCAGAAATTCCGGATTCTTCAACTTCTCCGGCTGCATTACATGCAATCCTTTACTCACCGCATACTTCTTCACCGCACTCTCCTGCAGCTGTAATCCACGGCCCGCCGGCTTATCCGGCGCCGTAATCACTCCCACCACATTAAATCCGTTCTGTACCAGTATATCCAGAGACGCCACTGCAAAATCTGGTGTACCCATAAATACGATCCTAAGAGAATCACTCTGCATATAGTAAATATTTCTTCCTGATAGTTTTAAAATGACTCAAAGCCGGTTCCCAGCTCTGACGAATAGCAGCCTCGCTCAATCCTTGTTTGATTTGCTGCTGCAAGGTAGTATTCCCTGCTAACCTGTTGAAACTACTGATAAAAAATTTATCCTTATTTGGGAACAATTGATAAGCCTGAATGAGCCATTTCAGTTGTACCTGGTTGTTCATCTTCGCTCTACTTTCTGCTGATGTACCCGTCAGGTTGTAACCATAGCAAGTTACATCCTTCAGCGGAGGTTCTTTCGCCCCTTCTGTGCTATGTGGCGTAAATGAGTACAGGTTCTTAGGAAACTCAGGACTACCAAACACCTGGAAAGGCAGGTCCGTACCTCTGCCCAGACTCAGAGCAGTACCTTCAAAGAGGCACATACTTGGATAGAGATAGATAGCTGCCATATTAGGCAGATTGGGAGAGGGTTTCACGGGCAGTTCGTAGTAGGTATGGTGATCATACTTTTTGCAGGTGATCACAGTGAGTTTACATTGCACGCCGTTCTTCAGCCATTTCTCACCATTCAGTAGTTTCGCATATTCACCCACAGTGAGGCCATGTACGATAGGAATGGGTTGCATACCAACAAAAGAACGAAGCGCCGTATCCAGAACAGGGCCATCTACATAATGACCATTTGGATTTGGCCGGTCCAGAACAATGAGTGGTTTATTATTTTCACCAGCAGATTCCATCAGTTCCTGTAAAGAAGAGATGTAAGTATAGAAGCGGGTGCCTACATCCTGAATATCAAAGATGAGGATGTCTACATCTTTCAGATCATTGGCATCAGCTTTTCTATGTTTGCCATAGAGCGATACAATGGTGAGACCGGTGGCGGCGTCTTTGCTGTTGCCTACTTTTTCGCCGGCGTCAGCCTTGCCTCGGAAGCCATGTTCGGGGCTGAAGATCTTTATGATATTCACCTTTAGTTTTAACAATGAATCTACGAGGTGCGTATTGCCAATCGTGGCTGTCTGATTGACCAGGAGAGCGACTCTTTTGCCTTTGAGCAGCGGAAGATACTCTGCTGTCCGGTCTGCCCCGGTAATGACCTGTGCCTTTGCCGGCAGCAGGAAAGAGGCCGAAATAATGAAGGAGAGGAGGAATTTATACATAGGATCAAAAATAGTAAAATTTACAGGCTTAATTTCCTATAATGCAGACAGAATGCACCTAACCACTTGGCACTTTAATCATTTTTCTTACCTTGCAGGTAATAAAATTCCTAAACACATAACAATTTATTTTATGCAAGCAGTTAAAAACGGAGATACGGTGCGTGTGCATTATCATGGCCGTCTGACCGACGGAACTACATTTGATTCCTCCGAAGGCAGAGACCCGCTGGAATTTCAGGTTGGCGCCGGTATGGTTATTAAAGGCTTCGACAGTGGTGTGGTGGATATGATACCAGGTGATAAGAAAACCCTAAATATTCCCGTTGAAGAGGCTTATGGCCCTAAAAACGACGAATTGATCATGGATTTCCCTAAGCAGAATATTCCGGAAGATCTGAATCCTCAGGTAGGTATGGAACTGCAGATGAGCAATCCACAGGGTCAGGTGTTTCCTGTGAAGGTAACTGCTATCAGCAGCGAATTTATCACTTTGGATGCGAATCATCCGCTGGCTGGTGAGCCATTGGTCTTTGATATTGAACTTGTAGAGATCGTATAATCAAGGATATAAGACAAAAGGGTGTTTGCTTTATGGCAAACACCCTTTTTCTTTTTATACGTTTTCTTCTTCCATTATTTCGATTTGTATAGGTCGCTTCTCGTCGTCGATGGCTACAAAGGTAAAGGAGCCGGATATGGCCTTTTCTCTGTGTGTAGTGTACATCTGTTCCACGTAAATATTCACCTCCACTTTCAGGCTTGTTTTGCCTACATGAACGACTTCACCGACGAGTTCTATAATGGTGCCATGTGGGATGGCTTTTTTAAAATCAATTTTGTCACTGGAAACGGTTACCATGCGCATTCTGCTGAAGCGGGTGGCGGTAATGAAGGCGACTTCGTCCATGAGTTGCATGGCGGTGCCGCCGAATAACGTATCGTAGTGGTTCACTGTGTTTGGAAACACCGCTTTGAAAATGCGGGTGACGGAATTGGCTATTTGCGCTTCGTAGGCCATAATGTTGATTTATCGCTTTAAAAATTGTTCCTTTTTAATTGTTCCTCTTTGTATTTCGTTTTCATCTCTTCCATGCAAGCGGCGCAAAGGCAACCTGAATATTGGGTAGCGATGAAGATTCGTTCTTCTTCATTAAGCGTAACCTCCTGGCATTGGCAGCGAAGAATAGAGCCGACCCGGCATTCGAATGTTTTGTTACAGCGTGGACAGCTGACGGTTTCATGTTCTGCCATAGCTTAAAGGTACGAAAAATATAGTGTTTGTCTGGAATGCTTGCTCCGAAAGCATTCCAGACAAACGCATAACAGCATTACGGAACAGCGAAGCTGTTCCGTAATGCTGCTCAGTGAAGTAACCCGATCAAAGAAGTAACTCAATCAAATCGGCTGTTTAATAGCGACCCTCATCTGTTGCGCAGCACTCACCATATTCCTCAAAGCCTGTTCCGTCTCTTGCCACTTTCTTGTTTTCAATCCGCAATCAGGATTCACCCATATATTTCTTGCAGGTAGCAGCTGCGCCGCTTTTTCAAGTAATGCCGTCATTTCCGCTACAGTGGGTACTCTTGGCGAATGAATATCATATACACCAGGGCCTATTTCATAAGGATACCTGAATGTGGAAAATACTTCTAACAATTCCATTTGTGATCTGGATGTTTCAATCGTAATCACATCTGCATCCATTGCTGCAATACTATCAATGATATCATTAAACTCAGAATAGCACATGTGTGTATGTATCTGCGTCGCATCTTCCACGCCAGAAACTGCTACCCTAAAGGCTTTTACAGCCCACTCCAAATACGCTCCCCAATCTGCACGACGCAGTGGTAATCCTTCCCGGATAGCAGGTTCATCTACCTGTATCACCCGGATACCCGCTTTTTCCAGGTCATTTACCTCATCTCTGATGGCAAGTGCAATTTGTAAAGTGGTCTCTGCACGTGGTTGATCATCTCTCACAAATGACCATTGCAATATCGTCACAGGCCCTGTCAGCATACCTTTCATTGGTTGTTTTGTCAGCGATTGTGCATAACTGCTCCATGCTACTGTCATTGGTACAGGACGGGATACATCACCATAAATGATAGGTGGTTTTACACATCGTGAACCATAACTTTGTACCCAACCATTCTTTGTAAATACAAATCCTTCCAGTTGTTCACCAAAATATTCCACCATGTCATTCCGCTCAAACTCTCCATGCACCAATACATCCAATTGCAAACGTTCCTGTAAATGCACGGATTCACCAATCGCTTTACGAATTGCTATATCATAATCATCCTGTGTGATCGCTCCTTTCTTTACATCTGCACGCAGCTTACGGATATCTTCTGTCTGTGGAAATGAACCAATGGTTGTAGTGGGGAATAACGGCAATTTTAGCACTGCTTCCTGTGCCTGCTGACGAATGGTAAACTCACTTTTACGATTGGCGTCGTTTGCTGTCAATGCTGCCAGACGGGCTTTTACAGCTGGTTTGTGAATGATGTTCGCCGTGGCTCTTTCCTGCATAGCAGCTTTATTGGCTGCGAGAATCGCATGAATGCCATCCAGGGTCGTATGATCACTATTACGAATCGCGTTATCACCATCCAGGGTTGTATGCTTATCATTCCGAATCGCGTTATCACCATCCAGGGTCACATGCTCACCAGTCCGAATCGCTTTATCTCCATCCTTAATCGCATCCTCCCCATCCAGAATTTTCCTGATATCCACCAACTCATACACCTTCTGCTTTGCAAACGCCATCCAGTTTTTCAATTGTGGTGTCAGCTCTTCCAGATCCAGATCATATGGCGAATGCAGCAATGAACAGGAACTACCAATCATTACTCTCTCTTCACCCAATACGGCAATCGCTCTCTTAATTAATGCCAGACTATTCTCATAATTATTCTTCCAGATATTCCTTCCATTCACTACACCCAATGACAGTTGCAGGTGTTTGGGCGCATGCTCCAAAATAACTTCTAATTGTTCCGGTGCACGCACCAGATCAATATGCAATGCATTTACCGGTAGTTTCAAAGTCAACGCAGTATTATCCTGCAGGCTACCAAAATATGTAGTCAACAACAATTTAACGGATGAAAGGACGGCTGCAATCTTACTATAAGCATATGAAAACATTGATTGCTCCTGTGGTGTCAGATCCAGCACCAGCGTAGGTTCATCTATCTGGATCCAGGTAGCTCCTGCATTTTCCAAAGACTGTAACAGGGATATATATACAGGCAATAATTTATCCAGTAAATCAGCTGCCTGCAATTTTTCATCTTTGATCTTACCCAACAGCAAAAAGCTCACAGGCCCAATGAGCACAGGTTTGGTATGTATCCCCAATGCCTTTGCTTCTTCAAATTCTTCCAGCGCTTTATTATAAGTTAAAGCAAATTGTTGTGTACCATCAAACTCAGGTACGAGATAATGATAGTTCGTATCAAACCACTTCGTCATTTCCAACGCCGTCAGGTCAAACCCATTTTTCTGGTACCCACGCGCCATACCAAAATACAACTCAGGACTACTCGCCGACACCTGTGTAGCCTGCAATGCCAGGAACCTGGCAGGAATCGTATTCGTCATCAAACACATATCCAGCACCTGGTCATAATAAGAAAAGTCATTCGAAGGAATCAGATCAATCCCGGCATCACGCAGGGTTTCCCAATTCTGACGGCGAAGCTGTCTGGCAGTCATCTGCAACTTCTCCAAAGAGATCCTGCCTGCCCAATACGCTTCGTTTGCTTTCTTCAATTCTCTGTTGCTACCAATTCGCGGATAGCCGGGAACATTCGTTTGCATACTTACATTATTTAATAAGGTGAAAAAATATCTGCCTGCGACAAGTATCTGGCTTCATGACAGCATACGTCATTTACAGTTGCGCGTCAGCCCGTGATTTGCACACGGTTCCATACCGCAGCACAAATTTCTACACAAACCTATGAAGAAAGATAAAATGAACTATTTAAGTTGTAATATTTGGTGTATTGTTCTGTTTAATGAAATAAAACTATTCATATGTGCTGTTTTTATAATAATTGTCAGTAATAAATAGTAAATTTTACTTTTACTAGTATTTCTTACGTTTGCACTATGTTCACTAATTACAAATACACCGTTACTGAGCGCTTCCTGCGCTATGTCCAGATAGACACACAGTCCGATCCACTGAGCAAAAGTTTTCCTTCCACAGAAAAACAAAAGGACCTTGGTCGCCTGCTCATACAGGAACTGCACGAAATAGGCATCACCGATACTGAGATGGATGAACATGGTTATGTATTCGCCACCATTCCTTCTAACACTACCAAAGAGGTGCCTGTGATCTGCTTCTGCTCTCACATGGACACCAGCAGTGACTGTAGTGGTACAGGTGTAAAACCCATCATCCACATGCATTACGATGGCGACGACATTGAACTGCCTGAAGATAATACCATCATCAAAACCGCCCTTCATCCATACCTCGCTTCCAAAATAGGCGACGACATCATCACCGCCGCCGGCAATACCCTGTTGGGTGCCGACGACAAAGCTGGTATAGCCGAAATCATGGATGCCGCTCATTACCTGATGGCGCACCCTGAAATCAAACATGGCACCATCCGCATCCTCTTCACACCAGATGAAGAAGTAGGTCGTGGCGTAGAAAAACTGGATATGTCTAAGCTCGGCGCCAGTTTTGGTTACACCCTTGATGGCGGCGAACTGGGTTCACTGGAAGACGAGAGCTTCAGTGCCGATGCGGCCAAAATTGTGATCGAAGGGGTGAGTGTACACCCGGGCACAGCAAAGGATAAATTGGTGAGCGCCATCAAGATAGCTTCGGAAATCGTAGACGCACTGCCCAAAGACAGCCTTTCTCCTGAAACCACCGAAGATCGTCAGGGGTTTATTCACCCAGTGAGAGTGAGTGGTATCGTAGAACATGCAGAAATTGATTTCATTCTTCGTGACTTCGTCACTGCCAAACTAAAAGACCATGCGGCTTTCCTGCAGAATATACTGGATGCCGTGATGCCAAATTATCCGACTGCCAGTGCGAAACTCACTGTTACAGAGCAGTATCGCAATATGAAAGAGGTGCTGAACCTGCATCCGCAGGTCACTGATTATGCGGAAGAAGCGATTCGCAGGGCAGGAGTGGAGCCATTGAAAATGATTATCCGTGGGGGTACAGATGGTTCCCGTCTTTCTTTTATGGGTTTGCCATGTCCTAATATCTTTACAGGTGAGATGGCGCTGCACAGTAAGTATGAATATGTGAGCATACAGGATATGCAAAAGGCGGTGCAGACGATCGTGCATTTGGCGCAGGTTTGGGAGGAGAAGAGCTGATGCAGGTGTGGGAGAAAAGAGGGGTGTCTCAATTCAGCTATAGTAAAACACCTGACCACATCAGGTGCACGAAAAAGCACCTGATTCACATCTGGCATAGAAATGGCTGCAAGAGGAAGTGCATCATCCACTTATGATGCATGGGGATAATATTTTAGGGACATATACGTTAAATGTTTACATAATATTGGTATCTTTCCCTGCTTGTTGCATTTGATGTAATACTTTTGCAAGGTTAAATTTTTATTCATGCTCTTAGGATTAGTAACATTACTCCAGGATTCCTTATTATCGCCTAAGCCCGATACAGTGGCTGCCGGCGCAAGTACCGTCGCCGCTGCCGATCAGCATATCAGCTTATTAGACCTGCTGGCAAAGGGTGGTATTCTCATGATCCCTCTCGGGATCCTCTCTGTTATCGCTGTTTTCTCCTTTGTAGAAAGGTATCTCACCATCTCCAAAGCAGGTAAACTGGAAGATAACTTCATGCCAATGATCCGTGATCATATCTCCAATGGCAACATCCAGGCTGCCCGTTCTTTGTCAAAGAACACCAACAGTCCTATTGCCCGTATGATCGACAAAGGCATACAGCGTATAGGTAAGCCTATTGAGAGCATCGAGAAATCCATGGAGAATGTAGGTAAACTGGAAATTTATAAAATGGAAAAGAACCTCGTGATTCTCTCCATTATTTCCGGTATCGCACCTATGTTCGGATTCCTGGGTACCATCGCTGGTATGATTCAGACCTTCTTCAATATCTCTATCACTTCCGATATCACACTGGGCACCATTGCCGGTGGTATCTATGTGAAGATGATCACTTCTGCATCTGGTCTGATTATCGGTCTGGTGGCTTATATCGGCTACAGTTTCCTGAACGCACAGATAGACAAGACTATCAATAAGATGGAAGCTGCTTCTGCTGAGTTTATCGATATTTTACAGGAGCCAACCAGATAATCAAGCTTATGAACTTACGCAACAGAAGAAATAAAAATCACGTGGAGATGCACAGCGGGGCGCTGAATGACATCTTGTTCATTCTGCTGCTCTTCTTCCTGATCGTATCCACGCTGGCTAATCCGAATGTAATCAAGCTGACTTTGCCAAAGGCAAAGAGCAATACCAAGTCTAAACAGACTGTGGTTGTCAGCATCAACGATAAAAGAGAATTCTTTGTAGGTACCAACAAGGTAGCTTTTGGAAGTCTGAAGCAGATGCTTGCCGCATCTATCGCCCGCGATTCCAAGGAAGTAGATCCTACCATCGTGGTGAATGCAGAAAAGTCAGTTCCGGTAGAGGATGTGGTGTCTATTATGGAGATTGCGCGCGAAATAGGTGCCAAGGTTGTATTGGCAACTACTAAACCGCCTGAAACTAAATAGGGTTGACGGCTATGGCAATCCTTATGATCATCAATCAATACCAGATAGCTCTAACGACTAAAACAAGTCTTACGATCTACTTTTACAACCAGATCTGATGACTGTAAGTCCAAAGGTCAACTCTGCCAGATAGTGCTAACGACTATACCAATACGAAATTCAAACGGCTCCGGACCACTTAAGTTCCGGAGCCGTTCTTTTTGCCAATTGAGAAGTAATAATAAAGAAGTTAGCTCGCATGCAGGTTATAGACTGCTGCTATAAAGACCCGACATTGCTACCCAGGTTTAATATTTGTAATGTTAAAATTTAGTTGCCTGGCATAGCATCGTTGAATAGCCTGTAATGTTAAAATTTAGTAACCTGGCATACCAGTGTTTATTACCCTGTAATGTTAAAATTTAGTTGCCTTCACCATCCTATCCTTTCCATAGAGATCCTGTTTCAATACCACATTGACATACCCCTGCTCCTCCAGCAAACTCACCGTTTCCTTCCCATACGCCTCATTAATCTCAAAATACAACCCACCACCTGCAGATAACTTCTCCTGCCCCAACTGACCTATTCTGCGATAAAAACGAAGAGGATCATTATCAGGTACAAACAGTGCAATATTCGGCTCATAGCTCACCACCTGCTCCTGCATACCCGCGCTCTCATGTTCACAGATATAAGGAGGATTACTTACAATAATATCATAGGAAGGCAAAGCCGCAGTTGCATTGGCATCTAATACGTCCACCAGTGAAAAGTTAATTGCCAGTGATAGTTTATTCGCATTTTCTATCGCGATCTTCAATGCCCCCGAACTTATATCGATAGCACTAACAGTAGCCAAAGGCAGATTTTTTTTAATCGCCAGCGGTATCGCCCCACTCCCCGTACCAATATCCAATATTCCTGGTTGCGTGCCCGCCTTTCGCACATCCTCAATAATCCACTCTGCCAATTCCTCCGTTTCCGGTCTTGGTATCAACACATCCGGTGTTACCTTCAATTCCATCCCATAAAACCAAGCTGTTCCCGTCACATACTGCACCGGTTCATTTCTCAACATGGCTTCCAGTGCAATAGGTAATTGAACCTCCTGATCCTCAGTAAGTTCTTTATCTTTATAGACGATCCTATCCATTCTGCCAAGACCGGTAATATGCTCCATTAAAATATGAGCGATACTGGCAGCTTCCCGATCGCCATGGATGGGGGTTAGCGCGGAGATGATCTGTACAAATGCGGCCTGAATGGTCATAAGCTCTGGTATAAAAAAGGGAAATTCCCTGCGTAAACGATATTTTTGCAGGCAAAAGTAAAGATACAAATACTGTCATGAACCGCCTTACAGATGAATTTTTCATGTCCCGTTGCATTCAGCTGGCTACCCTTGGAGCAGGGCATGTAGCCCCGAACCCTATGGTGGGAGCGGTGTTGGTGCACGAAGGCAGGATAATAGGAGAGGGATACCACAGGGTATACGGGCAGGCGCATGCCGAGGTGAATTGTGTCAATTCTGTAAAAGATGGGAACCGGCACCTGATTCCTGCAGCCACCATGTACGTGAGCCTGGAACCCTGTGCTCACTATGGCAAAACACCTCCCTGTGCCAACCTGATCGTCACAGAAAAGATCCGGGAAGTGGTCATTGGCTGTATTGATACCTTCAGCGCCGTAGCCGGAAAAGGGATCAGCATCCTCCAAAATGCAGGTGTCACCGTGCGGACAGGTATCCTGGAAGCAGAATGCAGGGCACTGAACAGCCGCTTTTTTACATTTTATGAGCAACAACGCCCCTATATAATATTAAAATGGGCCCAGTGCCAGGCAGGGTATATGGGTACTGAAGACGGACATCCTGTTCGTATCTCCAATCACTACTCCGACAGACTGGTACACCGCTGGCGGAGTGAGGAGGCAGGTATTCTGGTCGGCAGCCGTACTGCCGTAATGGATAATCCCCGGCTCAATAACCGTTTCTGGACAGGCAATGATCCTTTGCGCATTGTGATAGACCCCCACCACAGGGTACCTAATACTCATCATCTGTGCGATGGTAGTCAGGAAACTTTCTTTTTCAGCGGAGATAGTCAAAACCACAGGTTACCTGAAGCTGATCAATTGAACGATGGTAGTCAGGAGACCGTCGCCTTCAGCGGCGACAGCCTCCCACAGCTGATGCACGAACTGCACGAGCGCCGGGTGCTCAGTGTTCTGGTAGAAGGCGGCGCCGCCACTCTGAATAGCTTTATCGAAGCCGGATTGTGGGATGAGGCAAGGATAATCAGAGGATCCATCACATTGCCAGCAGGACTTCCGGCACCGCTGTTAAAGCATGCAAAGCTAACTTCTGAAACCCCGCTACTGGGCGATCATATTTTTATTTACCACAGGGAACAATAACATGTACAAATTCAGGGCACCTATATGCATATGGATATTCATTCTTTACTCACTTCAGGCAGTAGGCCAGGGTGATAAATGGACCGGTACCTGGCATATGGATTACACCCCCACTGGCAGCTCCAAAACTATCAGCATGGAATGGCAGATCAGCGAACCTTCCAACAAAATGCTGTATCCGGCCCTCCTCAAAATTGATTACGGCTCCTTTTCCGGTTCCTACGAAGTGTTGTTATGTAAAAAGAACGACCACGAACTCGGCATTGGCAGAAATAAATACCCCTTCTCTGAAACGCCATTCAAAATCGGCGCCTGGATGCTGTACCTCAATGGTACACTGGATTTTAAACCCAATGGCATTTCTATTGAACGCATGTGGATCAACTCTTTCGAGTTGTATATGCAGGGGTTTTATCATGACGATGAAATCTATGGCATGATGAAGGATTACCTGCGGGAACTGCTATCGAAGAAACCAATCTTATTAAAAAAGAAAGATAACATCCCCTGGAAAAGTCCGGATACCAACCGCATGATTCATCCCGAAGGCGATACCATTTATTTCGGCGTATATGATAAAGTGACCGTGTACGATTCCATCATCCCCGTCTTTATCAGGGACGAAGATGTAGATGACAAAGATACCGTGACCTTTACACACAATGGTAAAACATTGCTGAACCAGCAGTATGTAAGTCCCGGGGGCTCCCTCTTCCAGGTAAAGCTTGATACAGGTATGAACATATTGGGATTCTTTGCAGACAATTTCGGCAGACTCCCCCCAAACACAGGTTCCTTCAGGATCAAGACGGATAGTGTGGATGCTATTTATGATTTTCATGACAAATCCAATTACTATTCTACCTTCCTGGTAGCACAGGTATACAGGAAACCTAAGCCGCAGCAACCCTTACCCACAGTAGATAACAGGGTGACGGAAAGGCGTAACAACCTGCTGGACCAGATCACGGTGAACACCGGTGATGTAGAACTGGAATTGTGGGATGATGCCGCCGAAGATGGTGACAGCATTTCCATTCGCCTGAATGATAAATTTATAGTCAGTGGGTTCCCCGTATTAAAACGCAGACAAAAATTATCAGTTACACTCCAACCCGGCGAGAACCGGATGATATTACTGGCAGACAATTTGGGGAGTATTCCTCCCAATACAGCTGTGATGAAGATCACCGCAGGTAAGATCAGGAAATACGTGCGCATAAAAACGGATCTGAAGCAGAACAACCTGCTGGTGATCAATTATACCCCTTAACAACTAAGCATGGAAGTTTATTTTACTATAGAAAAATCAGCAACGGCTGAATTTAAGGACAGGGGCAGTAAGTTCCTGGCCTATGCATGGCCGGTGAAGTCGGTGGAGCAGGTGAAAGAATGCCTGCAGGAAGTGAAAAAAGAACACCCCAAAGCGACGCATCATTGTTTTGCTTACAGGCTGGGTACAGATGGATTACAGTTTCGCGCCAGTGATGACGGTGAACCTTCTGGTACAGCCGGAAAGCCTATTCTGGGGCAGATAGACAGCAAGGGATTGACTGATACACTGGTGGTGGTGGTCCGCTACTTTGGTGGTACATTATTAGGTGCACCGGGTCTGATCAATGCTTATAAGATGTCTGCTTCAATGGTACTGCAGGTGATTCCTGCGGTGCAGAAAAATGTAGAGGTAAAGTATCATCTCAGTTTTGACTACACTATTCTGAACGATATTATGATGGTGGTGAAGCAACAGAACTGTACCGTATATGGACAGGAGTTACAGCTGTTTTGCAGTATGGATATCGGGATCCCGAAAGCCGTGCAGGAGTTGGCGATGTTGAAGCTAAAAGATATTCATGGGTTAGAAATAAAGAAGGCTTAGCGCCTTCTTTATTTATCTAAAACATAAAGTGATTACTGTATTCAAGCAATAAGTGCAACCCGTGATTTTATTAATTTGTTGCGCTTATCATTTGAACTTACAATTTATCTAAAACATAAAGCGATTTATTTAAAACGTAGGGAGATTATTTGAAACATACAATGATTTATAAAAAACGCTCCCGGTGCCGGCACACTAAAAGCCACTGATGCCTGAACCAATTTATTTAAAGCGATCACTCACGACCAGGTCTTTACTCCCTTTCTCATATTTATAAAATCCTTCTCCACTTTTCACCCCCAGATAACCCGCCGTCACCATATTTACCAGCAGCGGACAAGGGGCATATTTTGGATTCCCAAATCCATCCTGCAATACGCGTAAAATAGAAAGACATACATCCAGTCCGATAAAATCAGCCAACTGCAATGGCCCCATCGGATGTGCCATTCCCAGTTTCATCACGGTATCAATTTCTGCAACACCTGCTACCCCTTCGTATAATGAACTGATGGCTTCATTGATCATGGGCATTAAGATGCGATTGGCAATAAAACCCGGATAGTCATTGACTACACACGGTACTTTGCCTAACTGAGAAGAGAGAGCAACGATGGTGTCTGTCACACTTTTTTCTGTTGCATAGCCATTGATAATTTCCACCAGTTTCATGACAGGAACGGGGTTCATAAAGTGCATGCCGATTACCTTACCGGGGCGTTTGGTAGCAGCAGCGATCTTCGTGATGGAAATAGAAGAGGTGTTGGTAGCGAGTATAGCATTGGGGTTTGCATATTGATCCAGGTCCTGAAATATTTTCAGTTTCAGGGTAGTGTTTTCAGTGGCGGCTTCCACGACCAGATCGGCGTTTTGTACACCGGTGGCGAGGTCTGTGGTGGTGGTAATATTGCCTAAAGTACCGGACTTTATTTCATTTGTAATGGTTGCTTTTGCTACCTGTCTGTCAAGGTTTTTTTCGATGGTTTGCAAGGCGCGTTCTAATGCGGGTGCGGATACGTCGATCAGGGTAACTGTAAAATTGTTTTGGGCGAAAACGTGTGCGATGCCATTACCCATGGTGCCGGCGCCGATCACGGCAATATTTTTTGATGAAAACATGGAATTGAATTTCATCAAATTTAAGTGAATATGAAATTGAAACTTCAAATTTCAAAATTCAATTGCTTCCAACTTTGAAGGCTAACTAGAGTAACTGAAAATTGTGTTCTCCCATCCCCCAAATACAAAACCTATTCATCTATCACAGCAATCCCCAATCGTTCTCCCATCCCCCAAATACAAAACCGGATCAACCACTTTGCGATTGATCCGGTTTTGTCAATATTTTTAAATACTAATATCCGTATCCGTATTGTTTATTACTCCCACTTTTGAAATCCCCTCGCTTCCACGCCTGTATAAACTGCGCCCATGCCAGTGGGTTCATAATATTCTGTGGCGGTAACTGTCCTGCATAATAGAGGTTCTGTGCCTGCCTGTTAAAGTACATATTCGTCGCCTCGGCCGCATCTGGTGGCACATACCTTGAAATAGCCCTCATCTTCGCCTCTTCCGTATTCTTCCTGGCCAGTTCGTACTGGTCATCCGGCACATCCATACTTACAAACGCCTTCTCAAACTCTTCCCTCGAAGGATAAGGTTTAATGATCGTTACCGGCAGGTAAGTCGTATCATCTACCATGAGCTGCAACAGGGAATATGCATTACCTGGCAGAGTGGTAGGAATTCTAAATTCTTTTCTCTTGTAACCAATTGCAGAAAAGATAAGCGTATCACCTTTAAAAGCCACGATGGAAAACACCCCCTGCGGATTGGAGATGGTACCCCTGTTTTGTCCTTTTATGAGAATACTCACTGCTGGAACGGCTCTTAAACTATCTGCCGTCATTGTAATGCCGGAAATCTGTATGATACTATCTTTGAACTGCGTTAACTGTGCTTTCAGCAGAAAAGGTAGAAACAAAAGCGAAAACAGTATGTAGGAAATCTTCTTATGCATGCCGCCTCTAAGATAAATGATTTGAATTAAACATAAGCCATAGGAATGTTTTTCCTGTACATATAGATGGATGAACGGAACCAATTGACAAAAACTATGACAGCGCTGACAAAGTAACTAGCAATTAGGTTAACTTTACAGCCTCGAATTAAAATTAACAACTATTTATGATCACTACGGAACAGATTTTAAAGGCTTTGAGCAATGTGGAAGAGCCTGATCTGGGGAAGGACCTGGTAACGCTTAACATGGTGAAAGACATTGAGATAGATGGGAATAAAGTGACGTTCACTGTTGTGCTTACTACCCCTGCCTGTCCATTGAAAGATCTGATCAGAAATGCCTGTATCAATGCTGTCCATCACCTGGTCAGCAAAGATGCTGAAGTGCATGTAAATATGACTGCCAACGTAAACTCCAACCGTAAGGATGGAAAGAGCCTGCTGCCTGGTGTGAAAAACATCATCGTAGTAGCTTCCGGCAAGGGAGGCGTAGGTAAGTCTACTGTAGCGGCCAACCTGGCCCTCGCCCTGTCTGAAGGCGGTGCCAAAGTAGGGTTGATGGATGCAGATATTTACGGACCTTCAGTACCTATTATGTTTGGGGTTCGTGGTCACCGTCCTATGATGGTGAATGTGGATGGAAAAGGCATGATCGTTCCTTTGGAGAAGCATGGTATCAAACTGATGTCCATCGGTTTACTGATCGATGAGAAACAGGCAGTAGTATGGCGTGGTCCAATGGCCAGCAGCGCCCTCAAGCAGTTCATTACCGACGTATACTGGGATGAGCTGGATTACCTGGTAATTGACATGCCTCCGGGCACTGGCGATATTCACCTGACCCTGGTACAGACCGTACCAGTTACAGGCGCTGTGATAGTAACCACTCCGCAGGATGTGGCACTGGCTGATGCGAAGAAAGGTATTGCTATGTTCAATGGTCCACAAATCAATGTACCGATCATTGGTCTGGTGGAGAACATGTCTTATTTCACACCTGCTGAGCTGCCTGATAACAAATATTACATATTTGGTAAAGATGGCGGTAAGCGTTTGGCGGAAGACCTGGAAATTCCATTCCTGGGTCAGATCCCGATCGTTCAGAGTATTCGTGAAGGTGGAGATGAAGGAGTACCGGCTATGCTGGGTGGAGAGGATGCGACCAAGCTGGCGTTTATGGGCTTTGCAAGTATGGCGGCAAGAAGCATTGCGATGAGGAATGCGAATGTAGCGCCTACCAGAATTGTAGAAGTATTTGTATAAAGAAATCATAACGGCTGGCATTAAGGCTGGCCACAGGCGCTGAAAAAAGGAAGGTGTATCATTTATAAATGAAACTCCTGAGAAATGCATACAGTGGAATCTGGCTCCATCAGGTATCCGCAAAAAAAGAGGGTGTATCTAATTTCAGATACACCCTCTTTTTTTGCGGATTATTCGCATGATTATATAATAAAAGGCTTGCCACCTACTATTACATCTTGTTTGTTCTCATCAAAAGTAGCCTTCAACCCGGTCCTATACGCTGCATTTGCCATAATCAGCGCAATAGAATGTGAATAAGCCGCTTCGATCGGTGCATTTCCCTGCTGTCTCTTTCTTACACTTTCCATCCAGTTACGTACGTGTGCATTCGTTAGTGGATCGCCACCCATATCAGCAGATGTAGCTACGCCACTACCGCTACTGCTCAATGTCATTTCAGGCAGCAGGTTCGCATGCAATCCCATTTCCTTTGCTTCATGTTCAGTCAAACCACCGGTTGGTGAGATCCTGTTCTTATCGATATCGATAGTACCGCCATTAGAGTAGTACATTTCCTTTACACCACCAGCAGAGTTGGAGAAGCGGGAGCTATATTGTACCTGGAAACCGGAGGTTGGATCATTGTCTGGTCCGTATTCAAAAACAGCCGTGATCGTATCTGCATTTTTACGACCATCTTTCCACATATAAATACCACCATTTGCTACTGCGCTACGTGGATGTTTGAGATTTGTAAACCAATGCACCGTATCGATCTGGTGAGTCATCCACTGACCAAAGATACCGGAAGAATAAGGCCAGAACAGGCGATATTCGAGGTATTTCCTTGGATCCCAGCTATCTTTCGGACGGCCTGCCAGGAAACGGGTCCAGTCAGTATCCTGTTCCCTGATTTCCTTTACTAATTCAGGGCGGCGCCAGCGACCTGGCTGGTTCACATTCCAGGTCATTTCAACCATGGTAATGGGGCCGAATTTACCTTCCTGGATAAAGTGGTTTGCTGCGTGATAACTATCCCCGCTACGACGCTGTGTACCTACCTGGAAAATTTTGCCGGAGTCTTTTACTGCTTTCAGTGCTTTGCGGGCATCGTCCATCGTTTCTGCAAATGGTTTTTCGCAGTACACATCTTTCCGCTGACCTACCGCTTCGATAGTGTGGTAAGCGTGCTGGAAGTCGGCCGTAGCAATGATCACCGCATCCAGATCTTTGATCTTGTACAGCTCATCATTGTTGACACATGCCTGTATATCATGACCTGCTTTTTTGGAGATAAAGGCCTGACCTTCTTCTCTGCGCCGTTTCCAGATGTCTGATACGGCGATAATATCAAAATTCAGTTCCTTGTTGTTATTGAAGAAGCAGGGCAGGAGTGTCTGGCGTGCACGATCGGAAAATCCGACTAATCCTATATTTACCCTGTCATTGGCCCCCATGATGCGGGCATAACTACTGGCTGGCATGCCCATAGCGGTAATAGAAACACCTGCACCGGCCAGCAGGGATTGTTTCAGGAATTCACGACGTGATTTCATTGGAATTTAATTTTTAATGATACAGTTCAAGGATGAGTTGATGTAAATATTTGTGTGCTGGTGCAGCTTGTACATCCATAGGATCCCAGCGGCTTTCGACGGAAATACCACCCTGGAAACGGATGTTTGCCAATGCTGCAATATAAGGTCTCACTTCATCACCGGCTACACCAGGTGCGGTCCGTTTTTCTCTCTCAGCAATGTGACAATGGACCAGGTTCTTTTTCGCTTTTTCGATGTTCACAGCAGGCTCATTTTCCTTCAGCATGTGGTAAATGTCTGCCGTGAGTTTAAAATTCGGATGGTTCACAGCGATCACGATGGCATTCGCTTCCGCCAGTGTATTAATATAATTCGTTTCGGTACTGTTCAGGTTTTCGATGGCAATGACCACATTGTATTTAGCCGCTGTTTCGGCTATTTTCCGGCAGATGCGTACGAAGTGAGGGTTTTCCTTTTCGGGTGTCCAGCCTTCGGGCAGTTTGCGGGCATTGCCGCTACCGAGTACGATGGTAGATACTCCTGCTTTTTTGGCCCGTTGCATCACTTTATCTACATAAGTCAGGATCTTTTGTTCATCGGCTTTGGGTCCTACGATGGGTATTTCGGCAGGAATAAAGCCATTGCAGGTATTGAATTGACAGTGCATTTTTTGCTTGTCTCTGAGAAATACCTGGAAGGTGTCTTCCGGGATGTCGGGAGAAAGGAGTTTGCCTACACTGCCCTCAATATAATCAAATCCGGCGGCGTGTAAAATGGAGTCATTTCTATAAGTGGTAGTAACACCTAATGTGGGCAACCGGGTTTGTGCATTCGATTGCAAACAAGTGAATAAAAAAAGGCATACGAGCCAGATAGGGGAGTTTTTCATATTTCTTTCCATAAAGCGTGGAAGGAAAAGGTAGGAACATTATTTAAAAAATCAAAAATCTTCTTGATAAGCGGTCGGTGGCTCTTCGGTATAGCTTCAGTGTTACTTCGATACCAAAAGGTCACTAAAAGGGTACTTCATTATCCAGGGGATATTGAGGTGCCCTTTTAGTGACGAAGAAGTGATGAAGTTGCATCGAACAAGCGTCGAACAAGCATCGAACAAGCGTCGAACAAGCATCGAACAACGATCGAACAACGATCGAAGCCGTACCTGAGAATTAATCCACCTCCCGATATCTTTTCAAAAGGTTTTTTCCATTTTTTAAAAAATTTACCAGAACTTTAACATCATCGATAGGGAAGTATACTGCCATGCAGTCATAATAAAATAGTATAATATCACTCATTACGCCCGCATTGAATAAGTTTTACTTACCTTTGCGCCCCAAATAAGTATTTATATGAACCGACACGAACTGGTGAATCTGATCAAGGAGAGGCAATCTTATCTCTGTGTTGGCTTAGACACAGACATTACAAAGATTCCCCGTCATTTGCTTTCACATGCAGACCCGGTATTTGCTTTTAACAAGGCAATTATCGATGCCACTAAGGATCTTTGCGTGTCTTACAAGATCAATACAGCCTTTTACGAATGTATGGGTATCCGTGGATGGGAAACACTGCAACGCACAGTAGAGTATATCCCGACCACTCATTTTACCATCGCCGATGCTAAACGTGGAGATATAGGAAATACCTCTACACAGTATGCCAAAACATTCTTTGAAACATATAACTTTGATGCCGTTACGGTAGCCCCTTATATGGGTCGCGACAGTGTGCAGCCTTTCCTCTCTTTCAATGAGAAATGGACCATTATGCTGGGCCTGACTTCTAATGAAGGCAGCAAAGATTTTCAGCTCACACAGAGTGGAGATGAGCTGCTGTATGAAAAAGTGCTGAAAGCAGGAATGAGCTGGGGTACGCCGGACAATATGATGTTCGTGATTGGTGCCACCCAGAGCTCCCAACTGGCCTATATTCGTCAGCTGGTACCTGATCATTTCTTCCTGGTGCCGGGAGTAGGTGCGCAGGGCGGAAATTTGCAGGAGATCTCAGCCGTAGCGATGAATAAAGATTGTGGATTACTGGTGAATGCCAGCCGCTCTATCATATATGCCGGAAACGGAGAAGATTTTGCCCAGGATGCAAGAATTGCCGCGCAGGCTTTGCAACTGGAAATGGCGGAATATTTAGACGTTGCGCCAGCCACAAGATAATCCTTGCTAATTATTCAATTAAAACCGATAATAAAAAACACCGCCTCCGCGCGGTGTTTTTTTATTCGCCCCTTTTCTTTAAATTGATTCCTTATCTAACCTGTTCCACATGCTGAAAGACTTGTTTCAATCCCCCGACTACTTCCGGATAGATGACCTTCTCTCCTCCGAACATATCATGGTGCGCGATGCTGTCAGGCAATGGGTAAAGAAAGACGTGTCTCCCATTATAGAAGAAGCCTGTCAAACCGCCACTTTCCCCTCCCAGATCATCCCGGGACTGGGCGAACTCGGTTGTTTGGGTCCCACTATCCCAACGGAATATGGTGGCGGCGGTATGGACTACATTGCCTATGGGCTCATGATGCAGGAACTGGAAAGAGGCGACAGCGGGGTACGCTCTACTGCCTCTGTACAAGGCTCCCTTGTTATGTATCCCATCTTTACTTTCGGCAGTGAGGAACAGAAGAAAAAATACCTCCCCAAACTTGCCTCTGGTGAATGGATGGGGTGCTTTGGTCTTACAGAACCAGACTTTGGCTCTAATCCCTCCGGCATGGTCACCCACTTCAAAGAAGACGGCGATCATGTGATCCTGAATGGTGCAAAAATGTGGATATCCAACGCTCCCTTTGCACAGATTGCTGTAGTATGGGCAAAAGATGAAGCAGGTATAATAAGAGGTATCATTGTAGAAAGAGGTATGCCCGGATTCACCACCCCTGAAACCAAAGGGAAATGGAGCCTGCGTGCCAGTGCTACAGGTGAACTTGTTTTTGATAATGTCAGGGTCCCTAAAGAAAATATACTCCCATTGGCCCAAGGGCTAAAAGGCCCGTTAAGCTGTCTGTCTTCGGCCCGTTACGGTATAGCCTGGGGTGTAATCGGTGCTGCCATGGATTGCTACGACACCGCCCTGCGATATGCCAAAGAAAGGGAGCAATTCGGCCGTCCTATCGGTGGCTTTCAGCTTACGCAGAAAAAGCTGGCCGAAATGATCACTGAAATCACCAAAGCTCAGCTTATGAACTGGCGCTTAGGGGTACTAAAAAATGAAGGCAAAGCTACCCCTGCTCAAATTTCTATGGCTAAGCGCAACTCCTGCGCCATCGCTACTCAGATAGCCCGCGATGCAAGGCAGATACTGGGTGGTATGGGCATCACAGGCGAGTTCCCTGTCATGCGTCACATGATGAACCTCGAAAGCGTGATCACTTACGAAGGCACCCACGAAATTCACTTACTCATTACAGGTATGGACATCACCGGACTGGATGCTTTTCATTGATATGCGGCTATTATTATTGTTATTATTACTTCCTTTGACGGCGCATTCCCAAACAGTATTGGAAGGAAAAGCACAGGGTACTTACTATGTCATTAAATACATCTCAGCAGATACGACATCACTGCAGGGGGAGATCGATGCTATTTTCGCGGATATTGACCAATCCCTGTCTTTGTACAAACCCCATTCCCTGATCAATCAATTCAATGAAAAGGGGCGTGTGCAAATGGATACCCACATGCAGGCCGTCATCAAAAAAGCACTTTTGATCAGTAAGATCACCAAAGGTGCATTTGACATCACGGTCAAACCATTGGTCGATGTATGGGGATTTGGTGTGCATGCTCCGGCAGAAAGAAAAATTCCATCTCCCGATACTTTAAGATCTATCTTATCTCACGTAGGATATCAATATCTGAAAATAACAGGTTCCGAACTTTCCCGCACCAAAGCTGGTATAACACTCGATTGCAATGGTATTGCCCAGGGTTACACTACCGATGTAATAGGCCGTTTCCTTGATAGCAAAGGCATTCATAACTACCTCGTAGATGTAGGCGGAGAACTGTGTGCAAAAGGGAAAAACAGTCATCAGCAATATTGGACGGTCGGTATAGAAGGTGAAAACCAGCGGGTCATTCCGTTACAAAACCGGGCAGTCACCACAAGCGGTAATTACCGTCGTTTTTTTGACTCAGGGGGTAAACGGTTTGCTCACACCATCGATCCCCGAAATGGACAGGCCATTCACAATAATATTATCAGTGTCACAGTGCTGGCAACAGATGCCATCACTGCCGATGGTTTTGACAATGCTCTTATTTTAATGGGTGTAGAAAAAGCTTTCGCTTTTATACGGCTACATCCGGAATTGCAGCTGGAAGCGGGTTTTATTTATAAAGATGCTGAAGGTAATATACAGGAGAGCTTCTCTGCGGGGTTCCCCTAAATAATGTAGGGCTGCTAAAAATAGCAGCCCTCTCATACTTTGGTTTTTTATAGAATATGCGAAAATCCATTTTTCCCTATCACCCACACATATACCTCTCTTCTTATTACAATCGTAATAAGAATAAGTTCATTTTTCGTCTGAATGGGTGATTTTTCAAATAAAGAACGCCGGCAAGAAGAACTCACAAAATTAGTCAGCAGGCAAACGTATTTTTACTTACGAAATAATAATATAG
Organism: Chitinophaga sp. LS1; assembly: GCF_034274695.1. Taxonomy (NCBI): domain Bacteria; kingdom Pseudomonadati; phylum Bacteroidota; class Chitinophagia; order Chitinophagales; family Chitinophagaceae; genus Chitinophaga; species Chitinophaga sp. LS1. Next base: position 8,238,649 of record NZ_CP128362.1, on the reverse strand, counting down.
GACGGTTTCACTAATTCAATAATAATCAGTCACCAAGGTCCAAAAAAATTCCCAGTTCAGAAAATAATATAATGAAATAATTCCTTTTTACACAATCAGAATTTCTACGAAAGTTAAATTGTCTATATCCCTCTAAATTGTCTGTATCCCTCTATTAATATCTACACCTTTAAATTGTCTATATCCCTCTATTAATGTCTACAATTGTTACAACATGAAATATGCCAAACAGGCTTATCACTTTACATATAACGTATTTGAAAGCAGAATCTTATGTATGGTTAGCAGGGGGGAGCATGTATCCTTAAGATTAAGTAATTGATTTTCTTATGGTTATCATAAATTGATAGGGTAGGAATTGCTAAATATTTGCGGTTCTAAAGAAAAAAATTGTGAGTAGATGAGTGAGAATAGGAATGTAGCACGGAGGCAACAATTTTTAATATTAGCTGTGGAATAATTACCATTTGAATAGAAAAAAGCGCTTTTACCGGGGTGGTAAAAGCGCTTTTTTGTTAATCCAGCATTGCATCGGCGGCATCTTCCAGGAGTTTCAGATCTACTGAATCCGTTCCTGCAATACCTTCGATAGAGCCTTTGATATGTGCAGCGTTGAGTAATACCTTTTCCAGTTGCTTTTCTCTTGCCTTCCAGATCTTTTCCATGGCATCCTTTTCCTTCTGGATAGAGATCTTCATGGCCATAAATCCTTCGCGGATCGCTTTCCATTGTTCGGCAAATTCGCCACTGGTCAGGTAGCCATATAGCATGTGTACCTTATCGCCCCTGTTTTCCTGTGTTTTGAGTGCACCGGCTACTTTGATAATACCTTCTCTGAGTACATGTGCCAGTGCCCTAACTTCGTTAAAGGTGCAGATCCATACGCCTTCTTTTTCACCAAACCGTTCCATGTCTTTCGGCATGGCCTGGGTCACGAGGATAGCGATGTCTGCTCCCTGGCTGCGCATATCTGCTTTCAGCTTTTCCAGCCAGTCTCTTGCAAAGTCTTTGGTGCGTTTGCTTTCGTAAATAATCTTTCCACATTCCTGTCCGAACTGGTTTCGGATCATTTGAATACAGTCGGCGCCTCTTACGCCTTTGCCCACTTCAGCGATTTCGTCGAAGGGGAAGGCGCCTTTCAACAGTTCTTCCAGCACCAGTTCCTGTATTTCACCTTGTAACTGTGTAGAACCCTGTTCTGCTTTACGCCGCATTTCTTCGGCCAGCTTGCGCTGGTCTTCCAGTTGTTTGGCCATTTCAGCCAGTTTTAACTGGTACTCGTGGTCTTTCAGCTGGTTGCGGTCAGCTTCTTCCCTGCGGATCTTTTCAGTGAGCAGGTTACGCTCTTCCAGCAGTTTTTTCTGTATAGAGATTTCGATTTCCTGCTCCTTGGCCATCAGGTCCTGTTCCTTACGCAGGAAGTCCAGTTCCTGGCGTCTGGCCTCCTTCAGTTTTTCTTCCTGTTCGGTATTGGCCTGTTGCAGGAGCTGTAACTGGTTTTCGTAAGTTTCGGATATGCTCTTACGGATATTCTCAGACAGGGTCGCTTGTAGTTTACTCTTTTCAGTTTCGAGTAACTTAGTGAGCTCCTCCTGTTGTGATTGCTTTTGTTGTTCTACCTGCTGGCGGATTTGAGCCAGTTGATTTTTCTCATTTTGTAATGCATCCACACGTTTGCGCCATTCAGTTTCCATTTTACCGCGCATCTCTTTTTCAATATCTGCTGCAAATGCATCCTCCATGACAAACTGGTGCCTGCAGTTAGGACAGGTGATTTGTGTTCCCATGACTTCGAAGTTACGATAAAAGTACATGGAGCGCTACGCACTGGATTTGCGTATTACTTTTTTTCCTGCATTTCTTTTAACATACGCAAAGCCATGAAACCTAATAGGGCGATAATACCGACGATGGCAATCCAGATCCACACCTGACTGGTAAAAAGGGTGAACCCTTTTGCTGGGGTAGGTTTTGGATTATTGATATTTTTCATCTGCTCATTAGGTATACTGATCAGAGGCAGCTCCTTATTCAAACTATCTGCAAAATAGGTGAGATCGTATTCGGGAGCGGTTAGATTAGCATTGCCTGTTAATATCAGATAAGATTTTCCCTGTTCCAGGTAAGCCGCCATGTATCGTGGTAGTTGCCAGGCATTTACATCCTCAATTTTTAAAGGAGGGTTATCCTGGTTGTCAATGCGTATTTCAAGGGTATCTGTTTTGACCTCGTGCGCCAATACCACTTCATTCGATTGGCCGGAAGTAAGTGTGAAAGATTCCCCATCTACCCATGCCTGCCGCTTGTATAGGGTAGGCGCTGTGATGTTGAAAGAGAGGTTGTCGATCACATACTTTTTGGGAAATGCAAGTTTGATGATAGTCGTTTTGTTTGCATGGCGGATATTTATCCCGGAAGAAGGAACCGGTAAAGGGCTTGTAGACTTTTGCTCATTATAATACTGTCCTGCACCTGTAATATTCAGGGGTGCACTGCTGGAATCATTGATGAGCAGACGGATATATTTATAATCCGTGTTTGGCAGATTGATCTGAGGTTTGGTCGGATCAAAGAAAAAATCCGGTACCAGTCCATACCATTGTTTTAGATCATTGCTGCCGGTGACATTCATAGATTTTGAAACCCATGAGTTTTTGACCATGAGTGTTACATAATTGATTGGCTGGCTGGTTGCATTACTGAAAATGAAGGAAGAGGTACCATTAGTTACCTGTTTATTTTCTATGACAGCAAATGATTTGATACTGGCAATGTCATAGTGCATGGCCTCTTTCTTCAGCAGGTAGGGTACTTCTGTTTTTTTATCCTGATAGATACGAAAGTCTGTATAACCCGGTGCCTGGCTTCCGCTGATGAGGCCAGGTCCGAGCAGGATATTATAAAATCCATTTCGCGGCACATTGGTAATGACAGCCTGCCACGAAAACTCCTTCGCAGCTATCTCCTGTGCAGTCAGTGAAGCACTGCAAAGGAGGAATATGATCAATAAAAAATTAAGCTTTTTGTTCTTGTTTGTCATCCAGAATGATTTTTTTCAATCGTTGATACATGAAGGAAATAATCAGTAATAATACGCCCAGTGATATAAATGCGGCGATCTTTCCACCTTCTGAGAGGGTACTGATATCTACCAGGAATAATTTACAAATGGTGATACCAAAGAGTGCGATCGCGATAATGCGCACATTTTTGTCCGCCCATTTTAAACCAAGGAACATCAGTACAAAGGCATAGATGCCCCATAGAATACTGTACCCGGTTTTCTGATTACTATGCACAATGCTGTCAATATCCGCCCGGGGATGCATAGCGATCAGCACAACCACGTGATCCAGCAATGCACTGAGGATGTATAGCACAACCAATGTATTCAGGATCTGTAGCAGGAATACCTGGTTGTCTTTGAACAAAGGTTTGATAAATTTCCAGACCATGAATAGCATCACTATCACTACAGGAGGAATGATGAAATACGTGCCGAAATAACTACCCGTTCCGGCGCCTGCCAGCCATGCATTCCGGAACATCACAGCTGTGTCATTATCAATCACAAACACGATCAGTGATATCAGGGTGAATAGGAGGATCAGATACCTGAACATCGCATGTCCTTTGCTGGTAATGTACAGCAATACGGCCAGTGCAATATAGTTGACCAGATGTGCCATCATACCGGCTATAGGTGGTATGCGTAAGTGGAACTGGAAGAACACTTCCATTTGTATGGTCGCATAGATGAGCACAACAAAAGCGATGTTCAACAGCAGCTGCATGTGCGGCAATGGCAGTATTGGGAAGAAGCTTTCATCTTTTTCCTTTGCCAGCAATTTCCTGTAGATAAATAATGCGGCTACAACAGCTGCATTAGTAATAAAGCCCCTGTTGAGCACAGGTGTCATTAGCACCATGTGATAACCATATAGATTGAACCAGTCCATGATCAGGCTACCAGCGGTGAGTACCATTACAATGAGCGATGCAATCTTCATCAGTTTGAGTGCAGATCGCTGGTAGAGGTACAACAGCAATACACTTTCTGCCGCCCAGAACAAGGTGATGTAATGTCCTTTCAATTGAATAGGCGCAGCAAGACTCAGGAAAGAAAGTACTAATCCTATGAGGAAGTAGATCAACAGCCGGTCTGCGTATTTATTTCTATGCAATACATATGCAAAGACAAAATTGAATACAGCGATCATCGCCGTGAATAATCCCTGGAACATGCCACCGTGAATATGTGCGAGGATCACCATACCTGCGGCATAATACAGGAATGTATTACTCAGCAGCAGGATGATTTCAGGTTCCCTGAATGGTCTGTGCAAACGAATATTGTTCACCACATTCATGAGGAAGAACACGATATAGAACAAGGTTGCGAATACCAGTGCCGTGATATAAGGTACAGGTTTGGCCGGCGTTTCAGTACCGATGCTATAAGAGAGCCAGGTGCCAAATAACAACACCGTCGCGATGTACGAAATGACATTGACAAGGTGCCACTTTTTAAAGTAAGCCAGCACCAGCATACCTGTATTCAGAATGAGGATATAAGTAAATAATACACCTGCATTACCATTGCCTGTACTTACGAGGAAAGGCGCGGTGAAGCCGCCTAAGATTGCTAATACGGCCAGTTCCACACGATTGTAACTGATAGATAGAAAAACGGCGAATGCAGTGATCAATATCATCATGATGAAAGCCAGCGTCTGACTAATGAGATGATATTGCTGAAACGCAATTGTGATAGAGAAATACAATACAGCGATCCCTCCGCCTACCAGTACAGAACTGAATGCAGCAAAGGTTTTGCGCATACGGTGTGCGATACCCAGCAGGATGCCGCCACATAGAATGCCAATGAAAGTACGGCCGGTTTCGTTGATCCAGTTTTGGTCGATCGCGTATTTCAGGAAGAAACCAATACCGATCACTAACACACCAATACCAATTTTGTTAAAGAGGTTTTCACCGATGAATTTCTCCAGATCAGGGTATTTTTCCCAGAAGGTAGGAGTAGGCTCCGGTGGTGTTTCCACTACGCTCATCGGTGGGTATGGAATATACGTTTCTTTAACGGGAACAGGAGCCGGTTCTCTGGCAGGCGGCGGTGTTGGTGGTTCCGGTTTAGGTGGCGGCGGCGGTGTATAAGCCGGTGGCGGTGTATAAACCGGCGGCGGCGAGTAGGCAGGTGGTGGTGTAATGTCCCTTTCTCCCTGTGGCAGTGTGAGGTTATCCAGCCTGCGATGCAGGGAACTCAGCTGATCGAGTAAGTCACTCTTCAATTTGATGATAATGATCAGGATAATAATCAGGAGTAAACAAATGATAGTTTCGAACATACAGTAATAAATATGTATAGGAAATATATTGCGTTCAAATATAATCTATTCTCCTGCAATTATATTGGAGTTAATTTTTTGCGTAGCTATTTGAATTCAAGAATTAAAATGCCTACATTAAGAGATGCAAAAGATAATAGTTTGGAAAAACAGTACGATCAATACGACTGAATTTGTCAGTATTGAAAAGGAAGAAATGACTACCGTCAAGGGATATATCACCGGCGAGGGCTTCGGAAAGCCATGGCTGGTGAGATATACGCTCACACTCAATCCACGTTGGGAAGCACAGACAGTATTCATCGAAGTAATGTCTGAGCAGAACTATACCATTGAGTTGTATAAGAATGATTTACAACAGTGGTTGAATGAAAAAGGAGAGCACCTGGAAGCCTTTGATGGTTGTGTAGATGTAGATATCTCTTTCACGCCTTTTACCAATTCATTGCCTATCAACAGGCTGCAGCTCACAAAAGGAGAGGGGCAGAACATCAGCGTTGTATGGGTAGATATTAAAAATGGAGATGTGAAAAGGGTGAAACAGCGCTATCTGAACAAGGGGAGTAGGATTTACAAGTATGAGAATGAGCACTCCGGGTATATTTCGGAGTTGATTGTAGACGATGAAGGGTATGTAATTGATTACCCTGGCGTATGGCAAAAGATATATTAGGATAATGCCTATGCGATGATTTAGTCTGTCAAACTGAGTTTTTTACCTTCCACAACTGAAATAATTATGAAAAACTGAACAGTAAAGATATCTTTTCACAATTAGACATATTGTGCATACAATATGGATTGTACTAAACTGGCAGGATCATTCCCTGCCAGTTTTTTTATTTGTACCTTTGCAGTATGAAAATGAATAATACGGATACTGTGCGGATGGCGGAGATCAAATTATACTTTCTTGATCCGCCATATACATTCAAGATTCATAGCTATGCGGCTCCTCAGTTGGAGGAGGTATTTACCATCCTCGGTAAGTACGGCAACTGTTCCGCAAGCATAATGGACAGTCTGCTGGTGCTGAAGACCTCCTTTGCGGAGTCGGAAGGGAATGCAGATAAGACAAGGAGGGTAATGAAGGACATTGCCGGGGTGATGAATGGCCTTAACAGGATGAAGTAGTCACCATTTTGTGTGAATTTGAATTATACCCACCATTGATATCGAAGGGAATTCTACCTTTAGAGAGCAATTCCTGTTCATGCGTTACCTCATTTTGTTGTTACCTTTTTTGCTGGGTTGTCATCATCATCCCAAACAGCATTCTCATGCTTTTTATTACTGGAAATTTGATGACCAGTCTTTCTCTGGCGTCGATACTGCACTCATCAGTCAATTACATGTAGATCATTTCTATATCCACTATTTCGATGTGGATTGGAGTGAATCGCTGGACATGCCTATTCCCAAAGGTTCCCGTTATCACTATTCAAATAATGCATTCCTGGTCAAAGGGTCCTATTGCCCGGTGGTCTTCATTACCAACCGCACATTTGAACAGCTGGCAGCCGATAGCTGTGAATGGCTGGCCGGGAAAATTACCGACAAGGTCAATGCCATGACGGATCAGTTCGAGGAGAGGGCCGCCGGTTTGGAGTACAAAGAAGGGATGAACTGGCAGGAGGAGAAGGCTAAAATCAAAGCCAAACGTGCCCCTCTGCACAAAGAAGTGCAGATTGACTGCGACTGGGCCCCGTCTACAAAGGATAAATACTTTCACTTTCTAAGGACTTTTAAGGCTCTCAATAAGGACAGGGAGCTATCGGCTACCATTCGCCTGTATCCTTATAAATACTACCGTAAAATGGGAATTCCGCCCATCGACAGGGGGATGCTGATGTGTTATAATATGGACCGCATTGACCAAATGGCGACTGCCAATTCGGTCTTTGATGAAAAAGTGCTCAACTCTTACCTGTCTGGCACCCATTACCCATTGCCGCTGGATGTATCTTTCCCCGTTTTTGGCTGGTATGCCTGGTTTAGGGGAGGCAAATTTAAAGGGATCATTCATGACGGGAGTGAACTGGCAGGTGCCGGTTTGATCAATTCAAATAATATAATTAGCAGGGATACTGTGCTGGATGGTCGTTTTTATAGAGAAGGAGACCGGGTACGCCGTGAATACCCTGACTCCGCCACCTTGAAATCCGCCATTGACCTGGCTATGAAAAAAGTTCCTGAATACCGGCATGTTACATTTTATCACTGGGACCCCACTTTAATTGCTGCATATGAAAACATCATACAAGAGACTTTTGCAGATTATTAGTATCCTGCTACTGTTGTTTTTACCCTGGATGCGTACATGGAGTTGTGGTCCTGATTATTTCAGTGACGATTACCGCTTTGTGCTTTTTCAACCGGAGTTATCCCGCGCTCCCGGGTTATCGGATCTCAGGTATAACATTCACATGAGTGTGCTGAAGGACAGCGACCCGCAGAAAAAGGATTATCAGCGCAATTGCAGGGAGTGGCAGCAACAGGTAGGCGGCACCATTCCTGATATTTACAATATACAGTACGGCATGGAGCCCGATGAATTTTTGTATGCCTACCGGCATGCGAAATGGGATCATATAAAAGACAATTCTTTTTTACATGCTTTGCTACAACCAGCCAATAAGCCAATGCTGGATTATATGGCTTTTGCAAAACAGGTAGAGTTTAACCAGTTTGGCGAATACGATCCGTGGCAAACGGGCAATGACAATGGAGGGCAGGAGCAAACAAAGGTGCTGCTCAGGCTGGGAAAGTTGGCATTTGCCAAAACAACGAATCCTTTTCTGAAGGAGCGGTATGCATTTCAGCTGGTAAAACTAAATTATTACGGAGGGGGAAATTGGGATTCGCTACCCGGTTTATACGACACTTATCTGAAAGGGCATAAAACGATTGTGGCAGATTGGGGATTGTTATATTATGCGCTATGTAAGCAGGATAAAGTAACGAGTACGAAATTGCTCTGTGAAACTTTTGAAAGGAGTGAAGAGAAGAAGACATATATCTACAATACGCTTGCCAGCAAGGATCTGGATACCTTGTTGCAGCAGTATCCAAAAATACCGGTGGCCTGGTTTATTAAGGGACTGAAGCAACCCGGGCGAGGGCTTTCTATTATCCAGTCACTCCACCGGGTGGCGCCTCAATACCAATATTTGCCGATGCTGGTGGTAAGGGAGGTGAATAAGCTGGAAGACTGGATTATGAGTCCGACAGTATTGGGTTTTAATTCAAGTGTGAAGTTGAATGAGTATGATGTAAAGCGATTTTATAACAGCGATATGCCGGATACCACTTATGATTATTATGCAAAGAAGAACCTGCTGAAAGATCAGGCTTACATGCGTACAGTGCGGAGTTACCTGGAAAGCATTTTGTCAAAGTCTGATAGTAACCATGTGGTGTATGCGCTGGCGATTGCGCACCTGTATAATATGGATGGTGAGTACGCAAAAGCGATAGACTATCTGAATGATATTCATCCCCGTAAAAATAGTTTTTACCGCCGTCAGTGGATCACAGAACAATTGATAGCGATCATGCATGCGGCTGATATCAGTAGTAGTGCAGTAAAGGCAGATCTCAGTAAGCAGGTGAAAGAACTGATGGCATTGGGAGCTACTTTTCCTGACCCTAATAATTATGATGAGAATGCAGAGGATAGATCACTGCCTTTGTTGTTGCTGATGATGAGTCAGCAATATCAAAAGCAGAAGGATGCTATTACAGCAGGGCTTTTATTCGAAAAGGCCAATATTTTGGTAAATGGATATTATGGATCTAATTATGAGGATGATACCACGCAAATCAGTTATCATAAAATTGCTTATTTCGACCAGTATGGTACACCAGCGGATATTGATCGACTGATACAGTTTAAGCATGCAAAACATAAAACTGCTTTCGAAAAATTCATTTCACCAGGAGTGTGGTCTCCGGATGATTTTTACAAGGATGTAAAACTCTCTCTGCTCGTAAGGCAGCAACGATTCAAAGAGGCATTGGGCGTAGCGGAGGAGATGGATGCTTATTTCTGGAGAGACAATTATGCATATAGTGGCTATCTGCCGGATAAATATATTGGTAGTGCAGATTTTCTGGTACCGGGTGAGACGCTGAAGAATGATGCGTATCCTTTTGCAGATAAACGGGGCATACTGCGTGATATTGTGGCATTGAGCGATAGTTTAAAACAGTTCCCGCAGAATGCGGCGTTGTATTATAAGATGGGCAATGTATTGTATAATCTTTCTTACGGTGGTCGTGGCTGGATGCTGGCGAATTATGGAAAGGGCGAGCATACCGGGTACTATTATAATATAGGGTGGGATGAGTATGAGCATAGTGCTTTGAACAGAAGGTATCAGGCTGCGTATTACAGGTGTGAGGCGGCGATGAATATGTATCGGAAGGCATTGGTGTATGGAGGGAGTCAGAAAGAGCTATGTGCAAAAGTGTTGTTGATGATGAGTGTGTGTGATAAAGATAGAAATGCCTATGTGATAAAAAGACAAAATTGGTCAGGAACGATTTATAAATATGAGAGGGAGGGGCCGTATCATTCTACTTACCTGGATGTGTTGAAGAAAAAGTATGGGGGTACGGAGGTGTATGCGGAGGCGGTAACGAATTGTCCGGATGTGAAGTAGAGGGGGAGTCATTTACAGGAAATTAAAAACGGAGTAGCTGCCAAAGCTACTCCGTTTTATTTGCGAAGATGATGGTGACTAACCGGCCTCCTTCCTCCTTCGACAATAGCAACTTTATCCCATCTTCCAATACCACCGGCGCCCCAATTTCAATATCCGCACCTCTGGTTATATCCCTTGCACTTGTCAGTTTTTCATTCACAAACAGCCATTGGCCATTGTGATAAGAAAAATACCCCACTCTTTCTTTCAGGTTATTGCCCAACCGTTCATTTCTCAGGATGTTCCTGTTTACATGCCAGTAATGTAAGGTTGCATGATGGTAAATGACAAGCCTTAAATTATCAGGTTTCCATACAGTAGGTTTGAACTGGTAATACAGGTCCAGTACTGGTATGCTTGCATTGTATTGCGTGCCGCAAAAAGGGCAATAGGTTTGTTTGGTGTTGTTATAGATAAACCATTTCTGATTGCAGGCAGGATTTGCACATTTTAACTTCAGGTCATTCGTCTTGATCAAAGCCTGTTCCCATGCATCGGCAGTAGGCCGCTGTACAGGATCATGAAGCCCTTTGATGAATGCCTGATCAAATAATTCTTTCAGGTAAGGACCTGCAATGGTATAGGGTGTTTTATTCAGATCTGTCCATGGGTAGTAGATCGCCATGTTATCACCATACTCCCGTGTAAAGTTCCGGTTACTGCTGTCGGTAGGGTGTTCAATAAACAGGGCTTTCCCGCCCATCAACAGCTCTTCTTCCTGCTCTGATTCAATCTGGCCAAAGTAATTACCACCACGTAAAGGATGCCTGTAAAAGAGGTACATGTAGATCAATACCGCTAATGCATGGAGATCAGTTAAACGATTCGGGAGTTTTTTGTCAGGATCTTTTTTGCCAAGGTTTTTAGTGGCCATTACCTCAGGGGCGATAAAGTCTGCTGTACCCAGTACATCAGGAGGGTAGAGGTTAGGTACCACTAGCCCATCAATATCAATAATGGCCGCTGTTTTACTGACGGGATCTATCAGTACATTTTTGTAAGATAAGTCAGAGTGTGCGAGTCCTGCGGCATGTAACCGCTTCACCCCTCTGGCGATATTGACACCTACCTGAAAATAACTTAACCAATCACCTAATTCTGAATCATCCAGTTTTGTTTTTGACCTGGGAGACCGGAATCGGGCACTGGCAAACCATTTACCTTCTTTTTCCTTTCCTTTTAAGAGATCATTATTAGCATATCCTTTTTTGAAAAAGAAGTTGCTATTATAACAAGGTACGATGATGCCGGTTTTTTTATCCACTTCTACTACATCTACCGGCCAACTGTATAGCTCTTTGTAATAGCTACCTCCTTCCTTATTAAAGAAACTATCGAAGTATTGGGTAACGATCTTTCTAAGCCGTTCTTTGGAATTATAATCAGGATCCGTTCTGTAAATAGCGACTACATACGATCTGTCCGGACTGAAATATACATCTTTCATTCCACCTCTTAACGGTTCGCCATTATCGATGTATTGATAAGTCATTCCGGGATTTATTATCGAATTCACAACTTTTACAGTCATAGCCTAATATATTATTGCCAATGTTCGGTCATCATGATTACCGGTGCTCCAAAAGTCCATCCATGTTGATAATTGAGTAGCAACTTCAATGGCAGGTTGTTTAAAATCCACTATTACTTTTTCTTCATTATCGCCATTTAAATCTTCCATGAATTTCTTCCAGAGAGCAAGGTTTTGCAGGTTGGCTTCTACTTCAAATTTAGGATCGTAGATGCCATCGGTCATTAAGAATAAATAAGAGAAATCGGGTGCTATAGTGACGTTGAACCTGGATCCCATGGGGATCTCTTTTGAATGGAATATTTCTGGTTGGGTAATAAATCTGGTACCTCCACCAAATTCTCCTACATCCAGCTGGTTCAATAGTTGCACTTTATCTTCCTGTAATAAAATGATAGGGCAATCGCCTATACCAAAAGATAAGATCAAATAGCCAAAATCAAACTTTTTAAACACTACAAAGATTAAAGTGGTATGGTAGTATTCAAGTATTGATTTGTTCTTGTTATTGAATAAGGTGGGATTTAGTTCTGAATGTTTTTCCGCTTCTGCTTTTATTTGTTCATATACATACTTCACTGCCTGGTACATATGTTTCTTCGCAACAACAGTGAGCGATTCAATAGCTGAATGATCAGTTTCCTCTATTTCTTTTTCTTTGCTTTCTTCAAAAAATTGTTGGAAATAATTAATCGTTGCATTACAGGCAATCTGAGCTCCTTTTCTTGAAAACAGGCTACTCCCTGCGCCATCGGCTACAGCGACTACAGACCAACCTTTTTTATCAGAAGAATAATAAGCAAAATCATCATCTCTGAAAGTACCGACATTCTTATGCGATCTACCTCTTTTGGATGAAACGACCATTTGCTTATCGCCTAATTGAGCAGCCGCCATCACATTATCTTCTTTCCAGTAAGGATCATTCACATCACCCGGTATATCTTTCCATAAGCTCCTCGGATCGGGGTTTATAATCAGGTTAAACACCTTGACATTTACAGGTGCCCCTTCCAGACTAAATAGAAGCTGAATTTTATGATCCCCGCTTACAGTCGGCGTACCTGCTATTGTTGCCTGCTCTTTGTGATACACCAATCCAATCTCCTCCAATCCTTTCCATTCAGCATAGACAATATCTGCCATATTCCATTTTTCAAAACTCACTTCTGCCTTATACGGTTTATTCACACTCCCATTTGGAATACTGATATGTGCTGCTATAATATCGTTAATCCTGTTTTTAATCGTATGTTCCATAAGCTAGCCCCGTGTACGGTTTACATCAAATCCTCCACCCTCTTCTGCCACCACATACCTGGATGTCTTGCCACACCATGGACAGGTATTCGTTTCCTCATATCCAATACAATGGATCTTTCCACAACTACACTGTGCCAGTGCAAACTGGTTACTGCAACAAGGGCAGGTAGGTGCGCCTACCAATTCGGCAGTATTGATCTTATGATTATCTGATGAGGAATCAGATAGTTCAAAATAATCATCCTTCAGTGGGAAAGCTCCTACCTGTAGATAAGAACGGGTTTCGAGGTTCATGCCTCCCCAGATATTATTACCAATACTTTTCCTGTATTTGATAAGATAATGACGGCTGGATTGCTGGCACTTTGCTAATAAAACTACATAGTTATCATCTACCATTTGTGCGACAGGTGCACTTTTAGAGATGTCGATCTTCGACAGCCAGTCGTTGTCTGTTTTTTCCAGTTCCAGTCCTGATCCATTATTTTCAATATTCACACTACTGGTGGTAATAGATGCAGTGACCCACTTAAAGAAGTATTTGTAAGAATCGATGTTCGTGTTTTTAAAGAACAATACATGCGCTGTTAATTGTGCTAAGATGCCTGCGTTCGCTTCACTACCAAAAGATACTGCTACGAGGTTCACCCGCCGCTGCCATCTTTGTTTCCATTCAGCAATGATAGGATCGGTATTGTCAGTAGGAACGCCATCAGTGAATAAGAATATAATGGGTTTCCAGTCACCTTTAGAAGTAGCGGTAGTTTTCTTTATATTACTATCCAGCTCGTTCATCAGGTGTCGCAGGCCATTACATAACGACGTACCGCTGCCAATGGGATACTTAGGTGGATAGAAACTGATGATATCCTGCAAAGGAAGGATGGTTTTCGCTTTGCCTGCAAATGCGATAATAGAGATCCATACTGTTTCGATCGCAGTTGGATCCGTTTTTAATGCCTGGATGATAGTAGAGATCCCTTCTTCCACTTGTGAAATAGGTTCTCCTACCATTGATTCAGATACATCAATCAGGAAAAATATGGGTAGTCTTCTCATACGATCAATTTAAATGACAAAATGAATCTCATCCGGTGGTGGTGGCAGGTCGATGGTATCTGTAGTACCCATACTTTTATTTCCATGCTCAATGGTCTCTGACACCCATTTAAAGAAACTTTTCAAAGTCGTACTATCAGCAATATCAAGGTGCACCACTACATCACAGAGTTCTTTCAGGAATTCATCATTCGATAACCTTCCTGCAGCGCAACCTACTATAGAGGCGAAGTTCAGCGACTTGACCAGCGGAATCATTTCCTGGTACAGGTACAGATCGTTGGGGTTGCCATCAGTAAATATAAAGAGCAAAGGCCGCCAGTCTCCTTTTTGGGTATCAGTTCCTTTCCGGAGGTCCTGTTTTACTTTTTCATAGACAAACTCAAGGGCTTGTCCTGTATGTGTAGGGCCACTTTCGGGGCAGGTGATCTCCCGTACATTGTACGAAGGCAGATCAGTCAGGGGCAATACTTCCTTTACAACTTTATCGAACGTGATAATGCTGATCCAAAGTGTTTCCATAGCTAATGGATCTGATCGCAGGTTATTGATCATACCACTTAATGCATTGTTCAATGCCTGTATGGGTTCACCGTTCATAGATCCGGATGTATCCAGCAACAGATAAACGGGTAGTCTTCTCATGTATTGTTGAAATATTTATCAGGTTACAATATTCAGTTCAGAAGGGGGAGCGGGTAGTTCATTTATGCCACTCACTTCTTTGCCTCCATCTTCCAGTTTTACAGAAGCGACGCCAATACTTGCAGTCACCCATGCAAAGAACTTAGACACACCCGCGCTATCAACCGTATCCAGGCTCACTACATTTTCCGTGATCTGTTTCAGAATTTTTGGGTCTGCACTATGGCCTGCGGCACAAGCAATCGTGTTGCCTACTTTACGTTTTTTGAATTCGTTCAGTCCGTCCTGCCAGTTATCGTCTGTGGGAATACCGTCTGTCATGATGAAGACGAGTGGTTTCCAGTCACCTTTGCTTTCGGCAGAAGTTTTCTTTACTTCCGTATCGATGCAGTGGCTGAGCAACTTTAAGGCTTCACCCAGTGAAGTCACGCCGGCAGCCTTGATATCAGGCATTTGAAATGACACGAGGTCAGTGAGCGGAATGAGTTGTTGTGCAGTCGTGTCAAATGTAATGACACTGAGAAAAGCGGTTTCGATGGCTTGCGGATTTTGCCGCAGAGAACTGATCATGACCTGCACGCCATTCTTTACAGCTTCGATAGGTTCGCCTCCCATAGAGCCGGAGGTATCAATCAATAAATAAACGGGTAATCGTCTCATGGGTTACATATATTTTTTCAGGATTTCTACAAAACTATCTGTTTGATGAGGTTCGCCGGGAGCCCTGAACTTCCAGCTATCATCTTTCCTGTATACTTCAGCAAAAACCATGGCACACATTCCGTTCAACGTTGCATCGCCTGACAGGCTGTACTTTGTGATCTCGCGTCCCAACCTGGTCCGATAGTGATTTTGCTTAATCCGATGTTTATTCTTTGTCCCTTCTGTAAATTGATGGCCATATATAGTTCGGGTTAGTGTTAACAATAATAGTCCCTTTCAACGTCGCATTATAGGTAAATATACCGACAAATATAAATATATATATGATCGTAAAAAGAAAACCTGCTCACTGTGGAGGGGGGATGATTTTGGTCAGGGAAGGGATACTGATCATTTTTCCAATTCCACTATTTTCTCTACCTTGGCCCCTTAAGGTCAAAAACCACCTTTTATGGAGCGTGTTGATATAAAACGATTGGCAGAAAAGCTCAACCTATCCACATCTACTGTTTCAAGGGCATTTAGAGGTAACAGCGATATCAATCCGGAAACTAAAGCAAGAATCTTGTCTGCAGCAAAGGAATTCAATTACCAGCCAAATCACCATGCCAGTAATCTGCGGGATAAGCGAAGCAATACCATCGCCATCATCGTACCGGAAATCGCGAATAACTTCTTCTCTCAGGCCATCCACGGTATAGAGCGTGTAGCCCGTGAAAAAGATTATTACACCCTGATCTACCTCACCGACGATGATTATGAAAAAGAAGTCATGTTCATCGAGAAATTATACAATGGTCGTGTGGATGGTATCATTATGTCAGCCTCCGGCGAAGCCAATGATCACCGGTATTTGAATAATATGGGGAACAAACGTATTCCGCTGGTTTTTTTTGATAGGGTATATGATGATGTAGACGTACCGAAAGTCACCACTGATGACTATGAAAGTGCTTTCTCCGCTACCAGTCACCTTATAGAAGCAGGTTGTCAGAAGATCGCTTTCCTTGTAATTAATAAGAGTCTGTCGATTGGTAATGTTCGTATGCAGGGTTACAGAGACGCTTTGCAGCATGCAGGCATCCCATTTCAGGAACAACTGGTGGTAGATTGTAGCAATGATTATGACAAGAACTACCAGATCCTGACCGATTTCTTACTGCACGAACGTCCTGACGGCCTTTTCACTGCTGTAGAACGTCTCGCTATTTCAAGTTATTACGTTTGCAACGACCTGGGCATCAATATTCCGAAGGATGTGAAAGTCGTGAGCTTTTCGAGTCTGGAAATTGCCTCTCTACTCAATCCCGGGCTCTCCACCATCACACAGCCAGCCTACGATTTAGGCACACATGCTGCAGAAATGCTTTTCAAAGTGCTGGAAGGAACACCCCCTCAGAACAATCATATCGTATTGGGTTCCAGGCTCATCCCCCGCCATTCCTCGGCAAAAGTGTAAGCAAAAGAAAAAAAATGAAACAAAATGTTAGGAAAAACAAAAAATTGTATACTTTAGCGTCATAAATCTATTTTATTCCACGTTCCGGGAACGTTCCCGGGAATGTTCAACACTGATACAATATGCTTTCAACTTAGAACTTACGGACAAGCAACAGGGGGACTGGGACCTATTTTTGAACTTATCATTTATCCCTTCCCATTACAACAATGAAGAATAGCACTGAATTCTAATAAGGAATTCTACAGCCATTTTCTTGTCTTTTCATTAAACGCACTGCATATGGCAGTAGCGTAACAGCAATTCTTTGTCTTTAAAATGAAACGTTAAATGAAACGAACACACTTTACCCGGTTAGCGCTGCTGTTGTGTTTTATCCTGGTTACCTTAGGCGTATATGCCCAATCAGGAAGTATCAGCGGATCCGTTACGGACGACACGAATAGTCCGGTTCCGGGAACCATCCTTTTTATAAAAGGCACCAGCAAAAATGCAGTTGCTGATAGTGTAGGCCATTACACTATCAAAGGTATAAGTGCCGGTAGTTATGTACTGGTAGCAAGAATGGCCGGTTTCGAAGGCGTAGAAAAAGCCATCACTGTAGGCAATGACAATACGGAACTGAACATCCAACTGAAAACTGATACCAAAGGATTAAACGAAGTCGTAGTGATCGGTTATGGTACGCAAAAGAAAAGCGACCTTACCGGCTCTATCGCCCTCGTAACTACGAAAGATTTTAACAAAGGCCCTGCGTCTTCTCCTGAACAACTCATCACTGGTAAAGTACCCGGTGTACTGATCACTTCCAATGGTGGTGCACCAGGTAGTGGTAGTACCATCCGCGTACGTGGCGGTGCTTCTCTGAATGCTACCAACGATCCGCTGGTTGTAATAGATGGCGTACCTGTTGAAAACGGTAATGTAAGCGGTTCTTCCAATGCACTCGCGATGGTGAACCCCAATGATATCGAATCTTTCAGCGTATTGAAAGATGCATCTGCCACCGCTATCTATGGTTCCCGGGCTTCCAATGGTGTAGTGATCATCACCACCAAGAAAGGTCGTGCCGGCGATAAACTAAAACTGGCTTTCAGCACCAACAATGCGGTGTCTAAAGTGACCAGTTATTCTCCTGTATTATCTGCTGCAGAATTTACTGATATAGTGAAAGCACACGGCAATGATACACAGATCGGCATGCTGGGTACTGATAATACCGATTGGCAAAAACAAATTTACCAGTCAGCCCTGAGCTCTGACAATAACCTGAGCATCAGCGGTTCCTGGAAAAAATTACCTTACCGCGTTTCTGTAGGTCACCTCTTCCAGGATGGTATACTTAAAACATCCAACCTGAAAAGAACTTCCGGTGCAGTCAACCTCTCTCCAAGCCTCTTCGACGATCACCTGAAGATAAACCTGAACCTGAAAGGATCTGTTGCCGATAACCGTTTTGCTGATCAGGGAGCTATCAACGCAGCAGTTGCGTTTGATCCGACTAAACCTGTTTATTCTGGTAATGACAACTTTGGTGGTTACTATGAGTGGCTGCAAAATGGTGATTTGTTTGCGCTGGCTACAAGAAACCCGCTGGGTATGCTTAAACTGAAGAATGATGCATCTACTGTAAAGAGAAGTATCGGCAACTTACAGTTCGACTACAAGTTCCATTTCCTGCCTGACCTGCATGCGAATATGAACCTGGGTTATGACTACTCTAAAGGTACCGGTAATACAAATATACCTGCTTATGCTGCATTGTCTTATTACAATGGTAGTGGCGGTTCCTATCATCACTACGAACAGGAAAAACAGGACAAACTCTTTGATTTTTACCTGAACTATAGCAAAGCATTAAAGGCAATTAAGAGCGCTGTTAATGCGACTGCCGGTTATTCCTACCAGGATTTCATCACCACCACACCAGCGTTTGCAACACTGGATGGTTCCGGAGATACTACGACTGCTGCAGGTAACTATAGTAAATCACAACATACACTTGTTTCCTTCTTTGGCCGATTGAATTATACATTCAATGAGAAGTATATGCTGACTGCTACCCTGCGTCGTGACGGTACTTCCCGCTTCGCTAAGCATTGGGGTAACTTCCCTTCTGTAGCACTGGCATGGAGAATTAAAGACGAAGTTTTCCTGAAGAATTCTAAAGTACTCTCTGACCTGAAACTGAGACTGGGTTATGGTGTAACCGGTCAGGAAGATATCAAGCAGGATTATGCCGCTGTATCCCGCTATACCTGGGGTGATGCCGCTTCTTCCTACCAACTGGGAGATACTTATTATCAAACCCTGCGTGCTGCAGGTTACGATCAGAACATTAAGTGGGAGCAAACTGCGACTTACAACGTTGCACTGGATTATGGTTTCCTGAATAACAGGATCAACGGTAGCGTAGATTTCTACTATAAGAAAACCAGCGATCTGCTGGCGACCGTAACAGCTCCTGCAGGTACTAACCTGACTAATACACTGTTCACTAACGTAGGTAGCCTGGAAAACAGGGGTGTGGAATTCATTATCAATGCTACACCTATCATGACAAAAGACTTCTCCTGGAATGCAGGTTTCAATATCACCTACAATCACAACAAGATCCTGTCTCTTTCCAAAGTGAAGAGTGATACAGCGGTAGGTTTCGCTACAGGCGATATCTCCGGTGGTACTGGTAATACTATCCAGATCAATTCAACAGGCTATGCTATCAATTCCTTCTACGTATACAAACAGATTTACGATAAGAATGGCAAACCGATTGAAGGTTTATATGAAGACAGAAATGGTGATGGTGCTATTACAGCGGCAGATAAATACCGTTACAAATCACCGAATCCGACTTTATACCTGAGCTTCAATTCAAATTTCAATTACAAAGAGTGGACCCTTGGTTTTAGTCTGCGTAGTAACATTGGCAACTACATCTACAACAACCAGGCTTCCAACTTCGGCAACTATAAGTCTTTCCAGAATGCTTCCTTCCTGGCCAATATGTCTTCCAGTGTGTTGAAGACAGACTTTGCCAACCCGCAATACTGGTCTGATTACTATGTAGAAAACGGGTCATTCGTACGTATGGATTATCTGAACCTGGCGTATGATTTTGGTCGTATCTGGCATCAGAAATTAGGTGTGCGTGTAAATGCGAACGTACAGAATGTATTCGTGATCACTAAATACAGTGGTCAGGATCCGGAAGTATTCAGCGGTATAGATGATAAGTTCTATCCACGTCCAAGAGTGTATTCCCTGGGCGTTAACCTTGATTTCTAATTAACAAACAGGAACGTTATGATCAAGCAATTCATATATAATACATTACTTGCCGGCGTGATGATCTGGGGACTGGCAGCATGTACCAAAGACCTGGACCGCAATCCAATCACGGAAGAAACAACGGCCAGTGTATATACAGATTTTAGTAACTACAAAAGTATCCTGGCCAAGCTATATGCAGGTCTGGCTACTACAGGGCAAACCGGACCAACCGGTAGTGCTGATATCAGTGGTATAGACGAAGGTACCTCTAACTACATCCGTGCTTACTACCAGATGCAGGAATTACCTACTGATGAAGCGGTGATGGGATGGAATGATGGTACTATTCAAAACTTCCACAAAATGAACTGGACAGCTGATGACAACTTCATCACTGCCATGTTTGCCCGCCTCTTTTACCAGATCTCCCAGTGTAATGAGTTTATCCGTCAGACGTCTGATGCAAAACTGAGCAGCAATGGTATTACTGGTACGAATGCAGAAGAAGCAAAAACATTCAGGGCAGAAGCCAGGTTCCTGCGTGCACTGAGTTACTATCATGCATTGGACATGTTTGGTAATGTACCTTTCTCTACCGATACGAACGAAGTATCTTACTATTATCCTAACCAGGTTTCCAGCACAGAACTGTTCACATATATAGAGTCAGAGCTGAAAGAACTGGAAACACTGCTGGCAGATCCAGGTGCCAATGAATATGGTCGTGCAGATAAGGCCTGTGTATGGATGCTCTTATCCAGATTATACCTGAATGCACAGATATATACAGGTACTGATCGTTACACCGATGCGATTACCTATAGTACCAAAGTGATCAACTCCGGTTATTCACTGGTGGCCAGTTATGCAAACATGTTTAAAGCAGATAACAACGCTACTTCCAAATCAGAGTTTCTGCTCACTTCCAACTTTGACGGTTCCAGAACCCAGACTTATGGTGGTACTACTTACCTGATCTGCGCGCAATTAGGGGGAACGATGACACCTTCTGACTTTGGTGTAAGCAGTGCCTGGGCTGGTTTACGTACTACCAGTGCATTGGTGAAATTATTCCCTGATGTAACAGGTGCGACTGATAGCCGTGCGATGTTTTATACGAGCGGACAAAACCTGGAAATCACAGACCTGACCACTTTCACCGATGGTTATGCGGTCACCAAGTGGAGCAACAAAACATCTACTGGTGGTACTGGTTCCAGCACAACATTTGTAGATACAGACTTTCCGTTGTTCCGTTTACCGGAAGCTTACCTGAACTATGCAGAGGCCGTATTAAGAGGTGGTACCGGTGGTAGCACAGCCGAAGCACTGACTTATGTAAACAAGATTCGTGAAAGAGCTTATGGCGATGCGAGCGGAGATATTACCAGTGGTCAGCTCAACCTTCAATTCATTCTGGATGAAAGAGGTCGTGAATTCTACTGGGAAGGTTATCGCAGAACAGATCTGATCCGTTATGGATACTTCACAGGCAGCAGTTATGTGTGGCCATGGAAAGGCGGTGTAGCAGCAGGTACAGCTGTAGGAGATTTCCGCACACTGTATCCGATTCCTGCTACAGAACTGGTGGCTAATCCTAATCTCAAACAGAACAGTGGTTACTAATCAAAACATTTTCCATCATGAAGTTCCGTTTCAATTATATATACATCCTCAGCTTTAGTATGCTGACCCTGTTCTCCTGTAAAAAGGACGGCAGCTTTACCCAGGTGAAAAGCGGTACTACGCCCGGTTTTACAGCGACTGATTCCGTATTTGTATTTACGGAAGCAGATGCTGCCAGCGCGGCAGTAACTTATAACTGGACAGCCTCTGAGGATTGGGGCTACAAATCTATCGTTACTTATTACCTGCAGATAGATGAGAAAGGCAATGGTTTTAAAAATGCAACAGATGTGACCATTGGTACTGGCATATTAACGAAAGCTTATACTGTAGCTGCCCTGAATCAGGTAATTAATAATATGGGACTGGCAGCCGGCCGTCAACACGATCTCGTGATCCGTGTGAAAGCAGCTGTAGATGCAGTAGGTGATGAGGTGTATTCAGACAGTATTTCTCTGACAGTGACACCTTACTATGTGCCTAAAGTATATACATACCTGTATTTACCGGGTGCTTATGAAGGTTGGTCATTTGACAATGCAGGGCTGGATAGCGTGGCTTCTGTAAACAACGATGGTAACTACGAAGGTTATATGTACCTCACCGGTTCAACAGAGTTTAAAGTAACGACTGCAAAGAGCTGGGATGTGAACTATGGCGATGGTGGCAGTGGATCTCTGTCATCCAGCGGTGGTAATATCGCCGTATCAGCAGCAGGTTATTATCGCCTCACAGTAGATATCAATCAACTCACATACACGATGACGAATACCACCTGGAGCATCTATGGGAGTGCCCTTGGTAGTGCAGATGCTGCTATGACTTTTAACGCTGGCACAGGTGCATGGACGGTGACGACTACATTAAGTGCAGGTACTTTCTACTTCAGAGCCAACAGTGCAGATGTCATCACCCTGAGCGATGTCAGCAACAATGGTACTCTGGCTTCAGGTACAACAGGCGCTATTACTGTAGATGCAGCGGGTACTTATACAATCAGTATGAACTTAAGTAATCCCGGAAACTATACTTATTCTCTCACAGCTCAATAATTAGAATAATAGCATGAAACAGATTCGGTGGATCACGATGCTGCTGTTGATGGCTAGTACGTCAATGGCACAAATTCCCAGCCTGGAGCGTATTGAACCTGCCAACTGGTGGGTGAAAATGCAACAGCCCTTTTTACAACTGATAGTACATGGTAATAAGATCGCAGAAAGAGACGTCAAACTGGAATATCCCGGGGTAACACTCCTGAAGGTGAATAAAGTGGAAAACCCGAACTACCTGTTTCTTGATCTCAATATTGATCCTTCAACGGCTCCGGGTACATTCCCGATCAGGTTCCTGAAGAAAGGCAGCAAAGATCTGGTGTTTAGTTACGAGCTGAAAGCCAGGAATACTGGCACGAAAGCACAAGGCCTCAATGCGGGCGATCTGATATATCTGATTATGCCGGATCGTTTCGCAAACGGGGATACTACGAACGATGTGATCAAAGGTATGCAGGAGACGACCCTGAACAGAGACTCTATGTATTACCGCCATGGGGGGGATATACAGGGTATTATTAACCATCTTGGTTACCTGCAGGAGCTGGGCGCTACCTCACTGTGGATGACGCCTATGATCACCAATGATCAGCCACAGGCATCTTACCATGGGTACGCTGCTACAGAACAATTCCGTACTGATCCCCGCTATGGTACCAATGAATTATACAAAACACTGGCAGATAGTCTGCACAAACGTGGGATGAAGTTAGTCATGGACCTCGTGCACAACCACATCGGTAGCCAGCACTGGACCATGAAAGACATGCCGATGAAGAGCTGGGTACACCAGTGGCCAGAGTTCACCCGTTCCAGTTTCAGGGCACAACCTGACTTTGATCCTTATGCATCTCAGTATGATAAGGATATAATGACCAATGGCTGGTTTGACAATCATATGCCAGACCTGGATCAGTCTAATCCTTTTGTACGCAACTATTTTACACAAAGTCATATCTGGTGGATAGAGTATGCGGGTGTGGATGCATTCCGCCTCGATACTTATCCTTACAATGACGGCGAGTTTATGGCAGCATGGGGCAAAGCGATCAAAGATGCATATCCAACCTTTACCTTCTTTGGTGAAGTATGGGTGAAAGGTGTAGCAGACCAGGTATACTTTACACAGGGTAAAACTGTGAACCAGCATCTGGATACACAATTACCCGGTCTCACAGATTTCAATTCACTCTGGGCCATCACCGGCGCAATGAATGATAAAGCAGCGTGGGATGATGGTGCCGTGAAGTTGTATACAACCCTCGCATCAGACTATCAATACCAGGATCCGATGCGCAATGTCGTATTCCTGGATAACCATGACCTGAGCCGTTTCTATTCCGTGATCGGTGAAAACAAAGGTAAGTACAAAGCTGCGCTGGCATGGTTGCTGACTACCCGAGGTATTCCACAGTTGTATTACGGTAATGAAATTGGTATGAAGAATTTCAGTGCACCGGATGGATTAGTGCGTGAAGATTTTAAAGGTGGCTGGAAGAATGATAAAGTGAATAAGTTCACAGCAGCGGGTCGTAATGAAGAAGAAAATGAACTGCATGATTATGTACAAAAGCTGGCTAACTACAGGAAGAACAACCCTGTGGTACAAACCGGTAAACTGATGCAATACATTCCTCAGAATAATGTATACACCTACTTCAGGTATAATGCTGACAAGACAGTGATGATCATACTGAATCCAAACAGCGATCCTGTCACCATTGATGTGAGCAGATTTAAAGAAAGAACAACTGGATTTTCCAGCGCGCACGATATAGTAACTGATAAAACCTATAGCCTTTCAGACAGTCTGCATGTACCGGCTACTACTACACTGGTACTGGAATTGGCTCACTGAGACAGCTAATAAATGGATGATATGGATAGAATAGACGCATGTATTTTTGACCTTGATGGCGTGATAGTAGATACCGCCAAATACCATTACAAAGCCTGGAAAAGGCTGGCAAATGAGCTGGGGTTCGACTTCACCGCCGAACAAAATGAATTACTCAAAGGCCTGAGCCGTACCCGCTCTCTCGAGATCATACTGGAAATAGGTGGTGTGCAGCTATCCCCTGAAGAACAGGCTGCACAGGCAGCCCGCAAGAATGAATGGTATGTGGATATGATCCGTCATATGCAACCAGATGAGGTATTGCCCGGTGCAAGAGCGTTTTTGGAAAGTCTGCAAAAGGCGGGTGTAAAAACGGCGCTGGGTTCAGCGAGTAAGAATGCGGGTACTATTCTGGAAAGGGTGGGGTTGACTGCATTGTTTGATGTGGTGGTAGATGGTAACTCAGTCACTGCTTCCAAACCAGATCCTGAAGTGTTCCTGAAAGGGGCGAATAGTTTGCATGCAGATCCTGCTTACTGCGTGGTATTCGAAGATGCAATAGCGGGTGTACAGGCAGCGAAGGCAGGTGGAATGAAAGTAGTGGGTATTGGTTCGGTAGAAGTGCTTGGTAACGCAGATATGATTGTCAGTGGTCTTGGAGACATGAGTCTTCAGCGTTTAAAAGATTTATAATTATGAAGCAGTATATAAAGGTCGATGAGTGGAATATCATCGAAGAAGGATTTATAGCGGGTTACAACAAAATCTCAGAAAGTATCTTCAGTTTGGGCAATGGCCGTATGGGGCAGCGTGGTAATTTTGAAGAGACGTATTCAGGCGAAACTTTACAGGGTAGCTATGTAGCAGGGATTTATTATCCTGACAAGACACGTGTGGGTTGGTGGAAAAATGGTTACCCTGAATATTTTGCCAAAGTACTGAATGCTGCTAACTGGATTGGATTAGAGATCAGGATTGACGGGGTGGTTTTAGACCTGCATCATGCAGCAGTGAGTGACTTTCGTCGTGTGCTGAATATGAAGGAAGGTTATTTAGAGCGTACGTTTACAGCGACCTTATCATCAGGTAAACAGTTGGCGGTAAAAGCCACCCGCTTTTGCAGTATTGTGGATGATGAGGCAGGTGCATTGCGTTATAGTATTACGCCGTTGAATTTTGATGGGGAGATTGAAATTACCTCTTTTATAGATGGCGCTGTGAGGAACCAGGATGCGAATTATGACGAGGGATTCTGGGATTTTGTAGAAAGTAGTATACATGACAATACAGCTTATCTTACATTACGTACAAAGAAAACAGGTTTTGAAGTTTGTACGGGCATGTTATTCCATGTATATCAGCAGGGGCGCAAACTTGCGTCAGCAGTTACAGCAGTGAATAAAGATAAATTTGTAGGCGGTAAGGTGACGGTGGCAGCAACACGGAATCAGGAAACTGTGATATTTAAATATGCAGCTAACCTGACTTCAGAGAATCATGCTACTGAAGAATTACTGGCAGCATGTAAGAAGGTAGTGGATAAAGTAGCGGCCAAAGGGTTTGCTAAGTTAAAAGAAGAACAGCTGGATGCATGGGCTGGTAAATGGCAGGAGAGCGATATCGTGATAACAGGAGATGCTGCTGCACAGCAGGGTATCCGTTTCAATATCTTCCAGCTGAACCAGACTTATACAGGTGAAGACGCCCGTTTGAATATAGGTCCGAAAGGCTTTACAGGTGAAAAATATGGTGGATCCACTTATTGGGATACGGAAGCATATTGTATTCCTTTTTATCTGGCTACTGCTGATCAGCAGGTAGCAAGAAACCTGTTAGTCTATCGCTATAACCAGTTGGATAAAGCGATAGAAAATGCGGGTAAATTAGGGTTTAACAAGGGTGCAGCATTGTATCCGATGGTGACGATGAATGGGGAGGAGTGTCATAATGAGTGGGAGATCACCTTTGAAGAAATTCATAGAAATGCGGCCATTGCATTTGCGATATTCAACTACATCCGTTATACCGGTGATGTGGCGTATTTAGCTGAGTACGGTCTGGAAGTGTTGATAGGTATTTCACGTTTCTGGGCACAAAGAGTGAATTGGAGTGAGGCACGTAAACAGTATGTGATGCTGGGCGTAACGGGGCCCAATGAGTATGAGAATAACATCAACAATAACTGGTATACCAGTACAATGGCGACGTGGTGTTTACAATATACGATTGAGTCACTGGCGCAGGTAACTGATGCTATTATCCGGAAGACTTCATTTGATGCTGGTACTGAAGTCGCTCAATGGCAACATATCATAGATAATATGTACTATCCTGAAGATGCGGAGCGGGGTGTTTTCCTGCAGCAGGATGGCTACCTGGATAAAGAGCAGATCCTTGTAAAAGACCTGGATCCATCTCAAAGACCATTGAACCAGAAGTGGAGTTGGGATAGAATATTGAGAAGTTGTTTTATCAAGCAGGCAGATGTATTGCAGGGATTTTATTTCCTGGAAGACAGGTTTGATATGGATACGCTGCGGAGAAACTTTGATTTCTACGAACCACGTACGGTGCATGAAAGTTCATTATCACCTTGTATCCACGCGATCCTGGCTGCGAAACTGGGAGATGGAGAGCGGGCGTATGAGTTTTACCTGCGTACTTCCCGCCTGGACCTGGATGATTATAACAATGATACAGAAGATGGTTTGCATATCACATCAATGGCGGGTACCTGGATGAGTGTAGTAGAAGGATTTGCAGGTATGCGGGTACGTGATGGGCAGTTGCAGTTTACACCGTTCCTGCCGGAAAGCTGGCAGTCATTTGCTTTCAGTATTCGTTTCAGGAGTAATATCCTGAAAGTGGAGATCAACAAAAATCGTGTTGTTCTGGAGAATAAAGAGGGCGGCGATGTAGCCGTAAAAGTATATGAAGATACATTCGTAGTAAAGGCGGGATCTGTTGTACAACTGAACAACAGGGACCTTGTCAAATAAAACATTTATGAAAGCGGGTATTCACTAAGAGGAATGAAATCGTTTTCAGAAAAAAAAGAATTCCATGAAAGGCATGACAAAGCCACGCTTATCTGCGGCAAGGATCTGGAACATGAGCATGGGGTTTTTCGGAATACAGTTTGGTTTTGCATTACAGAATGGAAATGCATCCCGTATTCTGCAGACCTATGGCGCAGAGGTAGAACATTTATCCCTATTCTGGTTAGCCGCACCGGTGACCGGAATGATCGTACAGCCTATTATCGGGCATTATAGTGATCGTACGTGGAACAGGTTGGGGCGCCGTCGTCCTTACTTTCTTGTAGGTGCGTTGTTGACGGCTTTGGCGCTGATACTGTTACCAAATTCGTCGATGCTGGCTTACCTGTTGCCTCCTATGCTGATAGGAGCAGGGATGCTCACATTGATGGATGCAAGTATCAATGTTGCCATGGAGCCTTTCCGTGCGCTTGTTTCCGATAATTTACCAGATGAGCAGCGGAGTATGGGCTTTTCAGTACAAACCTTCCTGATAGGGGCGGGGGCAGTATTGGGTTCTTCATTGCCTTATTTGCTGGCGGAGTATGCTGGTGTATCAAAAGTAGCGGCACCGGGTGTGGTGCCAAACAATGTGATTTATTCTTTTTACATAGGTGCGGTGGTGTTAATAGCGACGATCCTCTGGTCTGTTTTTATGAGCAGGGAGTATAGTCCGGAGGAGTTTGCACTGTTTAATCCTCCTTCGGAGGAAACACCTGTGTCATCCGGATTGGGAACAATCGCAAAAGACTTTGCAGCCATGCCATCGGCAATGCGGCAGTTAGGATTGGTACAGTTTTGTTCATGGTTTGCCTTGTTCTCTATGTGGGTGTTTACCACACCAGCAGTGGCCCAGCATATCTATAAAGTAATGCCGGGTGATACATCATCATCAGGTTATGCAGATGCGGGTAATAAAGTAGGTTTCTTATTCAGTATTTATAGCGCGGTATCAGCGGTGTATTCACTGATCCTGCCTACAATAGCGCGTAAAACAAACAGGAGAGTTACACATGCCTTCTCTTTGATAGCAGGAGGGGTATCACTGATCTCCATCTTTTTTATACAATCTCCAGACTTGCTGGTACTGCCTATGATCGGTATTGGTTTTGCATGGGGAAGCATTTTATCAACGCCTTATGCTATCCTATCAGGTGTGATACCTCCGCATAAGACGGGGGTATACATGGGTATCTTTAATTTCTTTATCACATTCCCACAGATTGTGAATGGCTTGTTCGGTGGTCTCATCGTCAGGTATTGTTTTCACGATCAGCCTATATATGCGTTGGTAATGGGGGGCGTATTTATGATTATAGCTGCTGTGGCAGTGTTGAATGTGAAAGAACAGAGAGCCTGACACATATACCTAAAGTTTGACCGGGATTTGCGTGAGCAGGTCCCGGTTTTTTATTGCCTTGCTGGAAAAAATATTTTAATATTTGTATATTTTATATATACATTTGTGCTACCATAACTGGAAAATTTAATTCGATTTTTAGCCTCATTCCTATAAAAAGCCATTAAGTAAACGATTTGAATAATCATCCCTATACATTGTAAATGTACAATCAAAGAAGGAGAGAATTTTTCAGAAACGTCGCCTATATATTGCCTGTACTGGCCGTTATGCCGTCGTCTCTGTTCTCTAAAAATGTTAGTAAAGGTTTGCGCACAGGGTTTATCGGAACCGGCATCTGGGGACGAGAATATCTTACCGCAGCACTTCCCCAAAAAGATCTGGATATCACAGCAATATGTGATTCCGAGGATGTTTCCTTACAGGAAAGTCTTCAATTATTTAAAGGATCTGATCGTCCGGTAGTCTACACTGACTGGGAAAAGTTACTGGCCAGCGATGAGTTGGACCTGGTGATCATTGCCACCCCTGCACATACCCATTATATGATTGCCAAAGCAGCGATGCTGGCGGGTAAACATGTGGCCTGTGGCCCTGTGATGGGCGAAACGGTAGAAGAGCACAGGGATATAGTAAGAACCAGTCAACAAACTGGCCGTCATTACTTTACCCTGGATGAGCAAAGTTACCGGCATGATCTGCAGGCAATTTCCAATATCAGTTTCGGTACACTGGAAAAAATATATGCAGGTGCGCCTTACGATGCAATGCCTCCCCAGGTAGATACATATCCGTTATATCCCTCCTTATTTTTACAAAGTTTGTTAGGAAAGGACAACCGATTTGAAACGATCGCAGCTACTACACAGCAGCGGGACTATATTGTCAATAAGGTGGATCCTAAAACAGGTAAACGATTGACTATTATTAAGAATGGAAATATTCCACTCATCTGTCTGACCACTACACAGGGACAGCGGGTGTATCTGCAAACAGAAAAGGGATATTCAACAGGCACCCATATTCATGGTACGGAAGTATTTTGGATCGATTTTGCAAAAGCTATGCGGGTTGGTGATAATCAATGGGAAGCTGACCAACTGCACCTGCAACAACATGCTGCCTCTCCGGTTGCCATGGCATTGAATGAATTGATAAATACCTTAAAAAATCCGAAGGGTCAACTGCCTGTTTATACAGCGGCAACTCATAGCCTGATTGGCTTATTGGGTCGTCAGTCTGCAATGCAGGGAGGAAAGGTATTTGCATTTCCTGATTGTAATCTTATTTAATATACACTTTAATAATTTTTTCTTGCAATGAATGACCCTTACATGGCACTTATCGTAGCTTTTGCATTTAACTTCACCCCCTATGGCGGATGGTTAGCTTGTAATGGAGCTTTGATTTCAATTGCCCAGAACACGGCATTATTCTCCCTTATCGGCACATTTTATGGAGGTGATGGCATGAGTACTTTTGCTGTTCCTGATTTGCGTGGCAGAATACCTGTAGGTATGGGAACCGGGCAGGGGCTTTCTAATTATGATATTGGACAAATGGGAGGAACAGAATTAATAACCCTTACGACCAATCAGATGCCTGCACATACACATACAACCACTCATACACTCACTGCGGCACCCAAGGCAAGTACAGGTGTAGCTACTACCAATGTACCTGGTTCGACTGTGGTGCCTGCTAAATTACCAACTTTAGGTGCAGGGTTAAACACATTTAATGTGAATGGGTATACTACTGCTTCCCCTGATGCTACGCTGGTACCTGGTGATGTTTCAGGAACGATTACAGTTATGGTTGCGGGAGGTAGCCAGCCATTTTCTATTATACAGCCTTACTTAGCGGTGAACTACTGTATTGCAACAGCTGGAATATTCCCTTCCCGTTCCTGATATGAAGCAATTGAATATTGGTTTTCTGACGCCGTATAGCGGTGTATATCCCTTTTATTCCGCACACCTGATTACCGGGTGGATGTTGGGAATGGGACTGGATCCTGCACGTCAGCGAATTTTACAGATCATGCCGGAGTTCACCAGAAGTGGTAGCCCGGCTACGACCACTGAGGCAGCTAAGAAATTATTGTTTTTTAATCAGACCGATGTCTTGTCAGGGTTGATCAGTTATAAATCTTTGTCCTCACTCATGCCGGTAGTTGAAGCACAGCGTAAGTTGGGTTTCTTCTTTGACATGGGTGAGCTCATTCCTGATCCTGCTACCATTAGTCCGGATATCTTTTATGCATCTCATCAGATATGGCAATCAGAATATGCACTGGGTCGCTGGGCACAAAAGCGTTTTGGTAATGCAGGGCATCTGGTAATGCCAGTTTATGAGGCCGGGTATCATCTTACAAATGCATTTCAACAGGGGGCATTCAATGCAGGTGCACAGGAGCTGAGGGTGACTGTATTACCCAATAGTCCTACAGATACCAATGCCATGGACCTCACTGGTTTTTTTGCGGAAATAGAGCGGAATCCTCCTCCTTATGTACATGCTATTTTTGGTGGGAATATGGGTACCCGTTTTCTGGCTGCATGGAAAGAAAGCCCCTTCAGTAAAACTATTCCATTGACAGTAGTGGAGACGATGGCCTACGAAGATATTCTGGATGATGTAAGGCACCTGGAACTGGAAATCTACAGTGCACTCACCTGGCTGAAAGAAGATGAGCGAAAAGAAAATAAACTGTTCGTAAAGACATTTGAGCGCAAAGCACAACAGCCTGCAAATATATATGGATTGATGGGTTATGAAGCAGGGTTGGTGTGGAAAGAATTGTTGCCCTATGCACAGAAAGGCGACTGGGACAAAGTAAAAGCACAACTACGCACGAACACGATCCGTGGCCCCAGGGGAGAGAAAGGTTTCCATCCTTCTACCGGATTAGGATTGCCTGTGTCCAACATTATAAAACTGAATACCACTTCCCAAAAGATAAATAAAATTATTCTTGACCAGGGCGAGGGAATTCGTCATGACGATGCCAGCTTACAGATCATTCATCAAGAGAATATCTCTGGCTGGCAGAACCCTTTTCTCTGTATTTAACAGGTTTATATGAAGCATACATTTACACGATGTATCAGGGTATTACTCCTGATCATTGTTGCTGTAACCGTCTGGCTGTCGGGTAAGGCACAGTATATCCTTTCCACACTGGAAACAGGCGGTTCTTACACAGCTGTTGCCAAAGATGCCAGTAATAATATTTATACCACCAGGCTGAATAGCGCTACAAATTTATATGATGTAGTGAAATTTACAAGCGGCACCGGCACTGGTACTGTGATCTATTCAGGCTTGAGTCATGGTACAGCTATCCAGGGTGATAAGCCATGGGGAATAGCTGTTAACGCCTTTGGCGATGTGTATGTGCTCAATTCTTTTGAGACAGGTACCGGCCAGATTATCAAACTGTCCGCGGGCTTGTATACACCAACAGTGGTACAATCCGGAAGATATTTTGCAGCTATTACAGTAGATATTTTTAACAACCTGTTGGCGATGGAGTATAATAGCTCTTCGGCCAAATTTGATATTGTGAGGTATACTTACGGCTTAGAAGCCTATAGTGGGACACGGCTTTTCGATGGTCTTTCGGTGCCTTCAGCAGGTACTTCTTATCCCTGGGGGCTGACAACAGACACACAGGGGAATATTTATTTTACAGACTTCATGGAAAGTCCAGTACAACCGGCTGGTGGTATTATAAAACTGACATATCCCTCTTATGCAGTATCTACGCTGGCTACGGGCAGGGAATTTTCTGCATTGGCCACAGATGCTGACAATAATTTGTACACAATTGAAGCAGTGAGAAAAGGTGTTGCTGCAGTAGTAAAATATACTGATCCTACAGCAATGGGTGTTATACTGGATTCATCTTTGACGATATCTGGGGTTACTTATCCTACAGGGTTAACTGTCAATAATAATGGTGTGGTGTATGCTGCAGATGGTTTTACGAGTGGAAATGGGCGCTTGATCAGATTGGGTATGCCTACAGTAGTAAGTGTGACGAAAAATGGGGGTTCACCAACCAATGCAACCACAGTTACCTTTACGGTGACATTTAGCACGGATGTATCGACCCCGGGAACAAATGCTTTTACCCTGACAACTACGGGTGTAACAGGGGCCGCAATAGCAGGAGTGTCAAAGGTAAACAATACAACATATAATGTAGTTGTATATACAGGTACCGATGATGGTACGATCCGGTTGGATGTAAATGGTACAGGTATTACCCCTGCTATGTCAAATTTACCTTTTACTACCGGAGATGTGATGATTATCGATAAGACAGCGCCGGTTATTTCACTGGCTATTAATGGGGGAGCCGCTGTTACAAATTCTTTGAATG
Source organism: Chitinophaga sp. LS1 (assembly GCF_034274695.1). Taxonomy (NCBI): domain Bacteria; kingdom Pseudomonadati; phylum Bacteroidota; class Chitinophagia; order Chitinophagales; family Chitinophagaceae; genus Chitinophaga; species Chitinophaga sp. LS1. Next base: position 8,205,378 of record NZ_CP128362.1, on the reverse strand, counting down.
TAACATTGTCGGAAACAGCCACAGATGCAAATGCTGGCCTGCAAATGCGGTTCTCGGCAGATAGTAGTAATTGGAGTGCTTATGAGACATTTGCAGCGACTAAATCATATACGCTGGCAACAGGTGATGGTAATCAAAAAGTGTACATGCAGGTGAAAGATGCTGCCGGTAATGTAAGTGGTACAAGTGCTGCTATTAATCTCGATCAGACTGCTCCGGTTGTGACTATTGTAACGGGGCCTCCGAACCCAACAAACAGTAATTCATCCACATTTACATTTACGGCAAATGAAGATGTAACTGGGTTTTCTGCCAGCATAGATGGAAGTCCTTTCCTGCCGGCTACATCTCCTTATACGATAAATGGGTTGAGTGATGGCCCTCATTCAGTAAGCGTGAGAGCAACAGATGTGGCAGGTAATTTAGGGCAGGCGGCTACTTATTCATGGACGATAGACCATACAGCACCGACTATTCAGTCTGCACAATTCTCTGCAGATGCTACTTATCATATCGGGCAGGTGATCACGCTGGCATTGAATATGAGTGAAGTGGTGAATACTGACAATGCAGGAGATGTACCTTATGTGAATCTGACCATTGGTAGTGCCACTGTGAAGGCTGTATATGCATCAGGTGCAGGAACCAACAAATGGACATTTAATTATACCGTACAGGAAGGAGATCTGGATAATGACGGAATAGAAGCGGTATCTCCGCTGCAGGTGAATGGGAATTCCCTGACTGATGCCGCCGGGAATGTATTGAATACTACTTTTATCATTCCTGCTACAACTGGTGTAAAGGTAAATGGTATTCGTCCTACAGTGGTACTGACCACTTTGGCGCCTGCTTTGGTGAATGGCACATTTACAGTAACAGCTAATTTTAGCGAAGCGGTAACAGGGTTGACAGCTACTGATATTACAGTAGTGAATGGGATAGCAATTGCTTTGTCTACAATAGATAATATTACTTACACCTTTACGATCACCCCATCTGCCGATGGCAATGTAACAGTTAGTTTGCCATCGGATGTAGCGGTGAATATCGGAAGTAATGGCAATAAAGTTTCCAATACGCTTACCCTGTTGGCTGATATTACGGCCCCTATTGTTAACAATGTTATTACGCCAGCTGATGGATATTATAAATCAGGTAGCATTTTAAACTTCACAGCGACATTTAGTGAAGTGGTGAATGTAACAGGTATGCCACATATCGCTATTACAATGGGTAGCAGTACGGTATATGCTGATTATATCAGTGGTACAGGTACTGACGAGTTGACATTCTCTTATACAGTTGTAGATGGCGATCAGGATCTGGATGGTATTGGTGTAGGTGCATTAAGTGGTGGTAGTATTAAAGATGCGGCTGGTAATGATGCGGTACTTACATTGAATGCACCTTCTACTGCCGATGTACTGGTGAATACGATAGCGCCTGTTATTACGCAGGTAACTGCGCCAGCTGATGGGTATTATACTACAGGTCGCTTATTGCTCTACCAGGTAAGATTTAGTGACGCTGTGAATGTAAGGGGTACTCCACATATTGCTTTTACTATCGGTAACAGTACAGTATATGCTGATTATCTTATTGGTACAGGTACTACCATATTGTCCTTCACATATTTGGTGAAAGATGGCGATCAGGATCTGGATGGTATTGCAACAGGGGTATTAAGCGGTGGTAGTATTAAAGATGGTTTTGATAATGATGCGGTACTGACTTTCACAGCGCCTTCTACGACTGGTGTGTTAGTAAATACGATCCCACCAGTTATTTCACAGGTGAGTGTGCCCGCGAATGGTTATTATCATGCTGGTCAGACACTTGATTTCTCCGTTCAGTTTAACTTCGTGGTGGATGTAACAGGTACGCCGGTATTGCCGGTTACAATTGGTGGTACAACTGTGAATGCTGCTTACACTGGCGGAACAGGTACAAACACTTTGTCATTCAGCTATACTGTTCAGGATGGTGAAAATGACCTGGATGGTATTTCATTATCTGCGCTTACAGGTATCATTCAGGATTTGTATACTAACAATGCTGATCTTACTCTTCATAATGCAGGTAGCACTGCCGGGGTGTATGTTTATACCGTACATCCAACAGTAACACTGTCAACCACAGCATCATTAGTAAAAGAAGCATACACCGTTACTGCTGTTTTTAGTGAAGCAGTAACAGGTCTGGCTGCTGCTGACTTTAATGTAGTGAATGGTACTGCAAGTGCGTTGACCACAACTGATAATATTACTTATACACTGACAATCACACCATCCTCTGATGGCAATGTAACAGTAAGCCTGCCTGTTGATGCCGCAGTGAATAAGGGAGATAATGGCAATACTGCCTCAAACACCCTGACTACACTTGCAGATCTGACAGCACCTGCTGTAACAAATGTGACTGTACCAACGAATGGCTATTATAAATCAGGTAGTATATTAAACTTCATCGTCACCTTCGGGGAAACGGTGAATGTAACAGGTACACCACATATTGCTATTACAATGGGTAGCAGTACAGTATATGCTGATTATGTCAGTGGTACAGGTACCTCTGAATTAACATTCTCTTATACAGTTGTAAATGGCGATCAGGATCTGGATGGAATAGCGATAGGTGTATTAAACGGTGGTAGTATAAAAGATGCCGCTGGTAATGATGGTATACTTACTTTGAATGCACCTTCTACGGCTGGTGTATTAATAAATACGATAGCACCAGTAATCACGCAGGTGAGTGTACCGGCTAATGGTTATTACCATGCTACACAAACACTTGATTTCTCCGTTCAGTTCAGCTCAGTAGTGAATGTGACGGGAAGCCCGGTATTACCGGTTACGATCGGTAGTGCAACAGTGAGTGCTGCTTACACAAGTGGTACGGGCACCAACATCCTTAGCTTCACCTACACCGTTCAGGATGGAGAAAATGATCTGGATGGTATTTCATTATCTGCTCTTACAGGCACTATTCAGGATGTGTTTACTAACAATGCAGACCTTACGTTGAATAATGCAGGTAGTACGACAGGTGTATATGTTTATACAGTGCATCCGACTGTGACATTATCAGCCACCGTTACAAACGTCAATGCGCCTTTTACTGCGACTGCTACCTTTAGCGAAGCTGTAACAGGTCTTACAACCGCTGGCTTTACCGTTATCAACGGTACTGCCAGCAACCTGCAAACAAGCGATAACATCACTTATACATTAACCATCACGCCATCCGCAGATGGTAATGTAACAGTGACCCTGCCTGCAGATGTAGTAATGAACAAAGGATCAAATGGTAATACTGCTTCTAATACCATCTCTGTATTATCAGATATTACTGCTCCTGTCATCACCACCGGTCAGATATTCAGTATAGACGAATACAGTGCTGCAGGCACCACCGTGGGTACGATCAACGCTGTTGAAACAACAGGTACGCTGCAAAACTGGACCATTACCAGTGATCCCTCCGGTGCCTTTGCCATCAATGCTGCTACCGGAGTACTCTCTGTAAAAGATGAAGCTGCATTGAATGCCAACAACAATACAACCGTCACCCTGACCCTAACAGTGAGTGATGGTATGAATGTGAGCAATGCTACCACAGTAGGCGTAACAGTGGTATACGTACCATTACCGCCTACAGACATCAGCCTGGATAACCAGATCATTGTTGAAAACACACCTGTGGGAACACTCGTAGGTCACCTATCTGGTGTAACAGCGGAACCAGATCCTGTATATACTTATACCTTAGTTGCAGGCGGCGCTGACAATGCATTCTTCTCGATTTCAGGAAACCAGCTGTTGACCAACGCCATACTGGATTATGCTATGAGGAACACTTACAATGTCAGCATACGTGCCACACTGGCAAATGGTTTATACACTGAAAGATCCTTTACCATTCAGGTAGGTCAGGTAAACCAGGCACCGACACTGGACGTTATTGCTGATCAGGAAGTATGTGATATCACAACTGTACAGACAGTTCAGACAACCGGCGCTTCTGCTGTAGAAGACGGACAAACCCTGAGCTACACCGTAAGCGCTGACCAACCATTCTTTACTTCTCTGGCAATAAATGCAAATGGTCTGATTATATACCACCTGCAACCAAACATCAGCGGTACAGTCAATGTAACCGTAACAGTGAAGGATAATGGTGGTACTGTCTATGGTGGTGTAGATACGCTGGTCAGCACATTTGCCATCAAGGTAAATGCATTGCCAACAGTCATCATCACAGCCGATCAGGATACCGTGATCTCCAGAGGAACAGCCATGAATCTCACTGCTACTGGCGGTGTCAGTTATGAATGGTCAAATGCCGGCGGTGTTGTAGACGGTCAGCAAACAGCAACCCTGCAAATCAAGCCTGTAGAGAACACTGTATACACAGTGACCGTAACTGATAATAATGGTTGTATCAATGAAGGAGCGGTGACGATCACAGTAGTGAATGAATTTAAAATAGATGCGATCAACCTGCTTACGCCAAATGGCGATGGCAAGAATGATAAATGGATCATTAATGACCTGAGCCGTTATCCAAACAATGACCTGACTATCTATGACCGTACCGGTCGTGTTGTATATCATCAAAAGAATTACAGCAATGAATGGAATGGTACTTACAATGGTAGTCCGCTGGCAGAAGGCACTTATTATTATATCCTGAAAGCAGACGGTTATAACACACCTGCTAAAGGCTTTATTACAATCATCAGGGACCAGCATTGATCCCATTAACAATTAGGTGATGAGCTTACAAAAGTATATATGCTTATTCTTACTTGGAGGTCTATGCATGGCCAATGAAAGTAAGGCACAGTCCTTAGGGAATTCTCAATCATTGCTGGAACCCTCCGGCACACAATATTTCCAGAACCAGTACCTGGCCAACCCGGCCATGGCTGGTCTGGAACAAGGCATGCGTCTCAATGCTGCCTATCGTCGTCAGTTGGGCGGTATGCCCGGTGCCCCGGTCACAGCCTTTGCCTCCGGCGATTGGCAGGTGAATAGCAGGGTAGGGGTAGGTGCACAGGTGATGAGCGATAAAGCTGGATTGATAGATCGTACCCGTGTTGCGATGACGTATGCCTATCGTATCCCATTAGGGTTAGAGGAGCAGCAGTTGCATTTTGGTTTATCTGCTGTGTGGAATGTACAACGTCTGGATGTAAAGGCAGTAGACGGTGATTCAAATGACCCTTCCATTAGTGGATTTAATCGCAGGGATAACTATTTTGAAGCGGAGTTTGGAATGGGATATACGGATAAGCACCTGAATGTACAAGCGGCATTACCGAATGTACGTAACCTGTTTACAGGTAATAACCTGGGTGCCGACGGCGGTGGCCTCTTCTTTACGGCGGTGTCTTATAAGTTCCTGCCAGAGAGTGATGAGGTCACATCTATTGAACCAAAACTGGTGTATAGAGGTGTAAAGGGATATGATAATATCCTGGATGCGGGTTTGAATGTCAGTTTCCTGAATAATGTGGCGAATATAATGGCGATGTATCATTCATCCAAAAGTGTGACGGCGGGAATAGGTGTAAAAGCGTGGCAAATGGTGTCGGTACAGGCAATGTATACAACGCAGACGGGAGGGATAAAGACTTATGTAGATGGCGCCTTTGAGATAGGCGCAACGATACAGCTCTTTAAGTAACTATAAAGCCGGTTCCGAAAGGAACCGGCATTTCAATAAAAAGGGGTTAAGCATCCATATTCTATAGTTCTTTATTGATCAGTATTTTCTTTGTATGTATTTCACCATCGTTGTCTGTTAATTTCAAAATAAACATGCCCCTCAGTGCTACTGGAATATTAATACGATATTCATCTCCTTTGGTAAATAATTTCTGATATAGCAATTGTCCCTCCAAATTCGTAAGCGTAGCAGCCCGGACAACTTTATCAGTATAATTACCCATTTTATGTTTTAGATCAAAATACAATACGTCACTTACCGGGTTTGGATAAGCTGATACTTCAATCATGTCTGCTTCCTGCCGGAAAGATTGAATAGCCAAAATTGAAGGCTGGCAACTCATCATTCTTTCTAATTTTGACTGAGTGTGTAATCGAAGAATATTCATTTACTGCGGAAGTGAGGGAACCGGGTCGTTATTACAATAAAAATATAGGTGGATGTCAGAAGTTCTTTTTAATGCTAAATGTCATAGATTATGGTCCAACAGATTTTTGCACATAGGTATATTTTCCCCGAATTTTTTTTTTGATCTGCATACACCTCTGAAACTTCTTCCATCCACCAAATATATGATGTAAAATACTGATGACTATGAACCCCTGATTCTTATCGCTCAATTGGCAATTTCCATATTTTAATTTATTTTGTATAACTCATTATTTGACTAATTTTGTTTTTGCCAATTTAGCCTATCGTTAACTACTTGTTTCCCTTATATTTTAACGCGAACAGATAAACGTTTCCTTATGTAATTAATTTACTTTACTTGTTAATGGACAATACCAACCCTGATAGAGCTGTATTATAGATCATAATACTGAGCCTTTACCTATTTTATTACCAACTGTTTAATACAGGTTGAAGAATCATTGTTTTATATTAATTCTCCTCATGATGAGGGGCATGAATACTTATGCACAGTTGCAACGCAGTACCACCCTTCCCGGCGCTCCCGGTAAAGGCACTATTGTTGTTTTTCCCCGCGGCATACGACAATCATCAGGACAAGTCTCTTATCTGCTTGCAGCGGATACAGGGAATAATATACGCATGATCCCCGTATTCCCCGACAAACTTTATGATACTGGAGTATGGCATCAACCACCCCACAAACCTTTCCTGGTAGTACATGGCAATGTGATGTATGATTATTACTACCAGGGGAAAATTGATACGCCATATCAGCAGAAAGATGTGTATCAGCATACCTTGTCTACATGGATGGATCTTACAATCCGCGATCAATATCCTGTTCATGTCACCTTTTCTACTACACAAGGTAACTCATCACTGTTCCGTAACATCACAGGATTTAGTATACAATATACCAACCGCGACTTTCGTAACCTGTTAATTCAAAAATTAAAGAGCTGGGATGTATCCCGTATCAAACAATTAAAGGAATTAATGGATGAGAAAGCCCTGCTGGATGCAAAGGAAAAAGAACTCAGCCAGTTGAAAAGCTGGTTATCTTCTCCGGCTGTTTTACAACGACTGGTGGAAGCAAAGGAAAAAGAATTATATGGTAAACACAATGATTCTTTGTCAGGAATTCCTGTTATCCCATCTATACCCAGTATTAATTTACGCTACAAGGCTGGTATCAGAGAGCCTTGTAGTAATAGACTACTCTCCGATACCAGTATTGAATCGCAATATACTGCCAGGCAACAACAGCTTGACAGTCTGCAAAAAAGATGGCAGCAAATGGATAGTAGTTATCATGCGCATCAGTTACAGGTAGGGAATTTAAAAGGTGATATGGTGCAAAAGATATCAGCTAGCCGGAATAATGCGGAACTCTCCGCACAACTAAATAGTATGAATCTTCCGGATTCCGTTCTGCCCAAAGGCTATAAAACATTGCTGGCTATTCGTAAGCTTTCAATAGGTCGTGCCCTTGCTGATTATTCTGAACTCACCGCCAAATCCATCAGTATCCAGGGTATACAGGTTGAGTATAACCCCAGATATTACGTGGCATTTGCAGCAGGTACGATTGACTACCGTTTCCGGAATTATGTGGTATACAATGGCTCGCCTGGTCAATACCTTACTATGATCAGAGGTGGCTATGGAATGAAAGAAGGTAATCACCTTTATGTTTCTTTTTTCAGAGGAAAGAAACAACTCTATAATCAGCGTACCGGTACTGACAGTACCACGCCTGATTATAATATAATGGGGATGGCTGTAGAAAGCCGTTGGCAGATCAGTAAGAACGTTTACGTGACGGGGGAAGTGGCTAAATCGTCGCTGCCTTATTACCAGATCACTGACGATGATACCAAGGTCAGAAGCATGCTGAGGTTTAGTGAACATCGCAACCTGGCGTATTCATTATCTGCCAATGGTTTGATCACTAAAACCCACACAAAACTGACAGGTGTATACAAGGTATTGGGGGCCGGTTTCCAGTCTTTTAGTTTATATACCACAGGCGCTAAACAAATCGCCTGGTCTGTACGTGTGGATCAGCCTTTCTTTAAAAAGAAGTTGATGATCACTGCATCCGTGCGTCGTAATGATTATAACACCTCTTACCAACAGGCTAACTATCAGAGTAACACTATTTACAAAACTATCCAGGCTACATTGAGTATTAAACATTTCCCTGTATTCAGCCTGGGTTATTACCCCAGCTCTCAGCTCACAAAGCTGAGCGACGGTTCCTATATCGAGAATACCTTCTATACCATGGTAGGCACTGTCAGCCACTTCTACAAAATAAAAAGAATCATGATGAATACCCTGCTCTCATATACCAGGTTTTATAATAAGATGGATGACAGTAGTTATGTCTATTACAATACAAATAGCATACTTCTCAACCATACGATGTTCCTCGGGCGCTTTACTGTACAAAGCACCGGTTCTGCTGCCATGAATGGGGAATACGATCTATACGGTGCAAATGGCAGTGTACAGTTCAAAGCATTTAAATGGCTGGAAATAGGAGGAGGATTGAAGTATAGTTATCAATCTGTGTATGACCTCAGTAAAGTAGGATATACAGGCAATTTCAGGGTGATGATTCCCTACCTGGGACAACTGGAAATGATGGCAGACAAAGGATTCATTCCCGGCACAGAAAAGAAGCTGGTTTCAAATAATACAGGAAGGCTCACCTATACAAAAACCTTTTAAATGAAAAACTACATCATTATAGCATTATTATGGCTATCCATTCAAACCAATGCACAGGTCAGTATGACGGTGCAGTTACCCCCGACAGGCGTACTACAAAAAGCGCAGTTATGGAATATCCTGTTGGTATCGGCATCTTCTTCCATGAATGTGTTTGTTGAATTACGTATCACAGATGCAGAAACGAATCAACCGGTATTAACAGGAGTATCCCGTTCCATTTTGCTGAATAAAGGGGCAAAACAGCTACAGGCAGGCGATGTCTCTCCTGTAACCTATGAATATCTTTCTGTTGCGGCAGATAGGAATGCAAATGGTCTGCTCACTGCCGGGAATTATATTGCCTGTTACAGTTTATTCCAGGAATCAGGCGAAGTGAATACTCTGCTGGCAGAAGATTGTTTACCCTTCACGGTAGAGCCGGTAAGTCCACCATTATTAAATAGTCCTGCAGATGAAAGTGTCGTGGAAGGCAACCTGCCACAGTTTACCTGGTTGCCTCCGACCCCTATCACCATCTATAGTGACCTGAATTATACATTTACCATCGTTGAACTACACACAGGACAATCTGCTGCTGAAGCCATACAAGCAAATATCCCTGTATACCGGAGTGTGTACTATAAAGATTTGTTCCTGAACTATCCGGTATCAGCAGTAACACTGGATACTTCTAAAACATATGCCTGGACGGTGACGGCAAACAATGGAAATACTTTCTCTGCACAAACAGATGTCTGGACATTTAAAATCAAACCTGTTACTACTGATACTGTAGCGGCTGTGAAATATGCATATGTGCAATTGAAAAAGGAAATAGATGGTTCTGCCATTAACTGTTCGGGTGCATTTCAATGTGGTTACACAAATGATGCAAATGATAGCATCGTTATTTATGAAATTGTTTCCCTCAATGCTTCCCAGAAGATTGTAAAAACAGGTACGCTCTCCGTTAAGCCAGGTATGAACCTGTTAGAAGTTGATTTTGGTAGTGATAAAAATATTTCCAGTGGACAATCATACCTGTTCCGGCTGCAAAATAGACGTCGTGAAAAATGGCAGATGAAATTCTATTATCAAAAAAAGTAAAGAAATGAGACGAATAATTCTATTGATAATAATGGCTATCTGTTCCTGCCCCGTATGTGCACAGGATACTGCTGCGATTGCCAAAGTCATGCAGTTGGTACGACAGGTGCAGGACAGGATTATTACAGTTCCCACAAGCTATTATATACTGTATACCTATGCGAATGAACATACACCAGCAACCTTGCTGGATAGTATGCGGGGTACTGTTGAAATAGATGGGACTAACTACCACAGTATATTGGATAGCACAGAAACCATCCACAATAGCAAGTACAATATCGTCCTCTTCAAAGAAGATAAGGTGATGTATCTCGCCAGCAGTACACCAGGTGAAGTAGGTACGAACCCCATGCAACAGATGCTGTCATTTCTGGACAGTGCTCACAATAATACCTGCTCATTTAGCAGGAATAAAAGTCAGGTGAAGGTGCTTATCAGTTTTCCCTCCGGGGGGACCTGCAAGCAGCTTAATATCACTCTGGATACCGCTGCACAAAGGCTGATTTCCATGGAATATATTATCCGCACATCCTTATTGATGGATGAACAATCACAGGGAGATGTGCCGGATAAATATGAGGAATATGCTTTTGTAAAAGCCACCTTTACTGGTTACAGGGAATTGAAAAAGAACCTGCGACTGTTCGATGAGCGTAATTATTTTTTTAAAGCAGGTGCCGAATTCAAAGTAGCATCTGCCTATGAAGATTATACCATTTTTGTTGGCTCACCAGGCCTGCAATAAATCTAAATAAATATGATACTGGATTTAGCTGCAAAGGGGAAGAAGGCATTTGCCATTACGATGCTGGCCCTACTATACATTCAAACAGTCATTCCTGCTTATTCATTGGCTGCTGCAAAAAGCTTTCCGATGAAAGGAATAAATGGAGTGGTTGTCAACCCCTCAATTCATAAAGTGCCGGCTATTTATAAGGCTGTTACGCCTGGTACTTATAAGGCCCTCCCTCCAGGTACCAATAATGGCCTCCTGCCTGTTACCAATAATGTGTCGACGACTGCTACTGCCAGGATAGGCGGACCGGGTCAACCTGAAATGCAGGCCTTCACCTCTGTGAGCAGCGACAATATGGTCGACCTGTTCTCCGGAGATTTCTCTTATTCAATCCCCCTGCTGGATGTAGGCGGATATCCGATTGCCCTTGGTTACAATAGCGGTATCTCCATGGATCAGGAACCCAGCTGGGTAGGACTTGGATGGAATATTAATCCAGGTACGATCACACGTAACCTGAGAGGTATCCCTGACGATTTTGATGGCAAAGATAGTATTCGTAAAGTCCAATATATTAAGCCTACACAAACATGGGGAGTGAACCTGGAGGTAGGTTATGAACTCTTTGGTAAACCCTCAGAGACGACGCAGTCAAGTGATAGTTCCATTGGTACCATTTCATTTGGTCTAGGTTTCACACATAATAACTATAAGGGATATGGTATTGAATCTTCCCTCTCCGCCGGGTTGAATGCTGGTTCCAAAACGTTCCCCGGGTTATCAGGAGGGTTGTCATTGACAAATAGTTCCACTGATGGTCTCACTGCCGGGGTTTCCCTTTTTGAAAGTGTCAGCGCGAAGGATGGTGATTTAGAGTCAAAATCAGCATCCACCTCGGCATCTGTCTCAGCTTCCTACAATACGCGCGCTGGTTTGAAAGACCTGCAGCTATCAGTAGGTACCCGTTTATACCAGGTTATGCAGAAAAGTAAAGTAGATGCTAACTATAGAAACCCTTCATCATCGGGTGTATTCGGAACCAGCATTTCATTTGCCAAACCTGCTTACATGCCTACGATCACGATGCCATATACAGGTTCTGCTTATAGTTTTTCTGCGAAGATAGGTACTACGACTATTGCATACCATCCATTTATAAAGGGGGAATATAGCCATTCCAAACAATATATAGCAGATGAAGATACTTCGCTCTCTCTGCCCGCATTTGGTTACCTCAATTACCAGGATGCAAATGAAAAGCCCGCTTCCCTGCTGGATTATAATATAGAAAAGGAAATGCCCTACAGGGAAAAGCCTGCTATACCTACTATTGGTATTCCTGCTTATACCTATGATGTATTTTCTATTACAGGTGAAGGAACAGGTGGTATGTTCCGTGCATACAGGGGAGATATCGGTTATGTGTATGATCACCAAATGAAAACCAAAGATGGTTCTACCAGTGGAAATGTGGACCTGGGTTTTGGGCAATCCTTCCATTGGGGTGGTGATTTCAACCTGGTACGTGCCAGCACTGAAGTAAATCCATGGACAGCCCGTAACTATATGGCATTGGAAGTTCCTTTTAAAAGTTCAACGGGTTTATATGAAGCAGCTTATTTCCGTAACCCGGGAGAAACAACCGTGAATGATAAAGATTGGTATGATGCTCTTGGAGGTGATGAAGTAGTCACTACCCGTCTGCAACACCTTAGTAGCAGTAGTGCACGAATGTACGCCCTCAATATCCTGGACAGATACAAAGCTTTTTCAAAAGATAGTTTTGTAACCGTGACCAGTGAAACGGCGGGTAGAATGAAACGTGATAAACGTACACAGGTCATTTCTTATCTCACCGCTGAAGAAGCAACGACTGCAGGACTTTCACAATATATAGACAACTATGCGGTAAATACTTTCCCACTGCAAAGTTGCGATGTTACTTATCCTTCTGACCTCACAGATAGCATGCAGGGCTTAAGAGGTGATTACTACAGTGGACGCAATTTTAAATCTTTCCTTTTTAGCAGAACAGATACTGTGGTGAACTTTGCTAACCTTACAGAGATCAATGTAAATAAGCCTGAAGGCATATCTACGATCAGGCATAATTTTTCTGTGCGCTGGACCGGGAGATTAAAGACAGACGTGACCGGTAGATATGTTGTTTCTACACGCAGTGATGATGGTATCAGGTTATACATAAATGATTCTCTCGTGTTTCAAAGGTGGACAGATCATCCTGATAGTAAGGCGGATTCTGCTGTACTTAACCTGGTAGCTGGTGAGACGTATACTATCAAAATGGAGTATTACCAGAAAGACGAGCGCGGTGTAGCGAAATTACAATGGAAATATGCCGGATTACCCAATCAGTTTGTTCCTAAACCAAATCTATATCTCACACCTGCAAAAGATACTTTCCAAATTGAGGATGGTGCTATCGCAAGAGAAAAGCGTGTCAATACTTTCAGGAAGAGCAATCACTTCTCTGAGATCGATGTACTGAATGCTGATGGGCGCCGTTACATATACGGTATCCCAGTATATAATTTTTTGCAAAAAGATGTTTCTTTTTCTGTGAATACAGATAGTGGTAGTATCGCTGAAGGGCTGGTTGGTTACATTCCAGGAAAAGACAATACCACTGCTAACAGAAATGGTATTGATAACTACCTCAGTAAAGAAGAAACGCCCGCATATCCTCATTCCTTCCTGCTTACAGGTATCCTGAGCCCGGATTATGTAGATCTCACCGGAGATGGCATTACACCCGATGACAGGGGCGATGCCATCAAGTTCAATTATTCGAAGGTGGCAGATAAGAACAACCCGGAAAGATGGCGTACTCCTTATTCAAATAAGGCGACCTATAACCCCTATTTATTGACCGACAACAGGGATGATAAAGGAAGTTATGTATATGGTGAGAAAGAATTGTGGTACCTCAACTCCATAGAGTCAAAAAATATGATAGCTACCTTCTGGGTGAGCAACAGGGAAGACATGCCGGGCATGGATGAGGATGGAAACCTGCAGGCAATAGGCCAGCACAAGAAACTGGACTCTATCAAGGTGTACTCCAAATCAGATTTCCTGAGTTATGGTACAAAAGCATTGGCAATAAAAACAGTTCACTTTCAATATAGTTACTCTTTATGTAAAGGTGTGAATGCAAGTGAGCCAACAAAAGGCAAACTGACACTTGAAAAGGTTTGGTTCACCTACAATGGTAATCAACGTGCAGATAAGAATGCATATGTGTTTGGCTATAATAGCAACAATCCTACATATGCCACTAAGAACTATGACAGATGGGGTAATTATAAAGATGCCGCACAAAACCCGGGTAGTCTGAATAATGCTGAATATCCATACGCATTACAGGATAGTACACTGGCAGCTCAGAATATGGCCGCCTGGACACTGGATCGGATAAAACTCCCATCCGGAGCCACCATGAAAGTAGATTATGAAAGTGATGATTATGCCTATGTACAGAACAGGCGTGCAGCACAGATGTTTCATGTGGCAGGTGTATACACAGGTATTCCTTCCCAGGCAAACCTGACAACAAACCTTTACAGTAGTAGTAGTACCAGTAATGAACATCTGTATGTGGGTGTAAATGTACCAAAGGCCATAACTGATGAAGAGGTATATACCCGTTATCTCGAAGGCATGGATACGCTGTTTTTCAAAATGTTTGTAAAGATGCCAACGGATAAATTCGGGAGTGGGGGTGAGTATGTAAACTGTTATGCCACACTTGATCCGGGCAACTATGGAACCTTTAACGATGGTAATAGCATCTGGTTCAAACTACAGGCTATCAATAGCTCCGGCGAAGTCAGCAGCGGGGGGTATAGTCCGTTAGCAAAAGCAGCGATGCAGTTCCTGCGCCTGAACCTTTCTTCCAAAGCATACCCCGGATCAGAGACGAGTGATGATCTCACTCCTCTGGATGGTGCAAAAATGCTCTTATCGCAGGTCACTAACCTGACCGAAATGATCACGGGTTTTGATAAAAGCGCCCGGATTAAAGGTTGGGCAAAAACCTTTGATACTACCCGCTCTTTTGTACGACTGGCCAATCCTTATTATAAGAAATATGGAGGTGGACTTCGTGTAAAACGGATCAGTATCTATGATAACTGGGATGCAATGACCAGCCAGAAACAAGCTGTATATGGCCAGGAATATACCTATACGACCACTAAAGATAGCTTAACGATTAGTAGTGGGGTGGCCATCTGGGAACCTACCATTGGGGGTGAAGAAAATCCATGGCGATTACCTATTCAGTATAAACAGCAGTCAGCTGTTTTGGCGCCTGTCAGTTCGGGTTATGTAGAAAGACCATTGGGCGAAACCTTTTTCCCTGGTCCCTCAGTGGGATATAGCAGGGTCAAGGTACGATCCATCAATACAAAGCTGAAACGCTCTGCTAATGGCTATTCAGAAACCTGTTTCTATACCAGCTATGATTTTCCCACTATTACAGACATGACCCCGCTGGGTGATAATAAGAAAAGGTTTAAACCCACACTGGCCAATTTGCTACGCATCAATGCCCGTCATTACATGGCGGTTAGCCAGGGATTTAAAGTAGAGTTGAATGATATGAATGGGAAGATTAAATCACAGTCAGTATTTGGAGAAGCGGATTCAACGAATGCAATCACCTCTACTCATTATCATTACCACACGGATGATGCAACAGCTACGTTTAAGCACCTGAACAATACGGTAAAGGTGATCAGTGCAGAAGGTGTGATCGATACAGCCGCCACAGTAGGTAAGGATGTGGAGCTAATGATGAGTATGAGAGAACAACGTTCTGTAACACAGTCATTCAATCTGAATATTAATAGTGATGGATTTTTGGCGGGTACTTTCTGGGCAATCATTCCGAGTCTGTTGAATATCGCACAACGTGAAGAAGTCATCTTCAGGGTAGCAGGTACCATGAAAGTAGTCAATCGTCATGGACTATTGGATAGTGTTGTGGCCATTGATAAAGGCAGCAGGGTCGTGACACGGAATATGTTGTATGATGGGGAGTCTGGCTCCGTAGTACTGACCAGTACCCAGAATGAATTTAATGACCCGATATACAATTTCTCTTTACCGGCAGGCTGGATTTATGATGGGATGAGTGGGGCCTATAAGAATATCGGGGCTACAGCAGATAATGTAACTATTAAGGAGGGGAAGATAATATCAGGATTGGACTCAGCTATGGTGGTTAGCTATTTCTCTGCAGGTGATGAAATACTGGTTTATACCAGGCAGAAGACGGGTGGTACGGATTGTGAACCTGAAATTGCTACCTGGCCTGCATTGAGCAGATTATATGCAGTTGATGCCAATGCCATTAGCGGAGGAGATCCTGCTATTTATTTTGTAGATAAAGATGGAGCTCCTTTCACTGGCACAGAGGTAACGATGAAGGTGACAAGGTCTGGCAGAAGAAACTTATCGGTATCAGCAGGGGAGGTCGCTATGTTGGAAAACCCTATTTCAAGTGGTACATCATTGGTGATTGATGAAAATTCACGCGTATTAGCAGCCAGTGCTACAGAATATAGCCAGTTTTGGAAAGTGACAGATGTAAAGAAGGTAGATTCAGTGACCAGTTGTATACAGCAAACTTATGCTGACTATAATAGCGGTTGTGGTCTGCATGTATATGGCAATGATAGCATAGGGGGCTATTACACCATAGAATGTACAAGTGGCTCCGCAGATCCTGTTTATTATAGTATACCAAGAGATCAGTATTCATCAACAGTGAGTCAGGCTGCCGCCAATGCACTCGCGCAGGCTGCACTGGATTCCATCGGGCCAATATACGCGGCAATGAATAGTACCTGCGTAGAAACCTGTAACCTGACAGCATATAAGAAAGATGATTCTGAAGACCTCCCATCCTTTGAAGTGATTGCGATCAATAACGAAACGGGCGTGAGTTACCAGGTAGGTGGCGGAGAACAGGTGACTCAATTCCCTGTCTGTAAGGCGATTCCGGAGGGCTCCTATACCGTCAGGATGGCGGCCATGGAAACCTGTTATGCATATTCCGCGGATTCTACAGAGTATGAGCTGAGCGATGATACCTATCAGACTTTTCAATCCAGTACACCGATCAATGTTTTGCTGTCAAGAAATAAAAGGAAATATAATACTTCATTTAGTGTAAGTGTGTCTAAGAATGATTGTGACTCGGGTTATGTAGGCTCCTCCGTATCTGTCACCATAGCAGCAGGCTTGTATTATTCTTATGTATCTGTAGCCGATGCCAACAACAAAGCGGCTGCTGCAGTCGATACCTCCTCATTACAAACACAGGCTAATAATTCAGGCACCTGTCTGGATGCTACACACCTGATCGTAAAAGCCAAAGATGGGTATAGCCCGTCACCGGTAGAGGTAACCTATGCAACAGATGCCGGATTCTCAAATACGGTACAGCTCTTTGCAATGGTGGATAGTATATATACGACAATATCATCTGCTATGTGGAATATTACATTCAATCCGCAAACAACATCTTATACTTATCATATATCTATCAATGGGGGAGATACACAAACATTTACTACCGCAACGACCTATCACATCAGTGGGCCGCCGTTAACCATCGAAATCTGGTAGTAATCATTATTTCCTAAACTGTCTGAATATAACACATGAAAAAATATATCCTTATAGTAATAATGCTGATTGGCAGCAACGCGTACGGACAATCCTGTACCTGTGAGTGCCTGAAACCATTGTTCGATTATGTGATCGCATCCGGTCGTCTGTTTACAAAAGAGACAGATCATATTATCCTGGCATCTCTCATGGCTGATGCCCGGAATGCAGGCTATGACGTGTCTTATATACAATGTGCAATTCTGTATAAGAATATCAATAATTATTTCTACGCCACTTCTGCTGATGCCACCAGTACCAAATACGTAGCACGTATCGGAGACTGTACGATCAATATCAGATCATCCAGCTCAGTTACGTTTGCTAATCTTGTCAGTGATGCGTGTTCAGGCACAGGTGATGTGGTGACTTATCATACTAAAACCAGCAGTACATCTGTGGCTAATTTGTCTGTAGATAGCTGTTATACCTGCACCACAGTGGCATCCAGTCTGTGTTACAGCGCTGTTACTGATACAAGTGTAAATGCATATACATATGGACTGGCGGGCAACTGGCGGGCGTTGAAGAGTTATGTTTATTATGGTAGCCGTGCTGAAACCCAGACCGGCACACAGGTGAATCTTCGCTCCGGAGGTACTGTTGCAGCATTTGCTCCTTTCTGGAAAGTCAGTAATAAAAAGTGGGTGGCACAAAAGGATACTACCCGTTGGGTATGGAATAGTCAGACAACCTTGTTCAATCGTAAAGGGTTGGAACTGGAAAATAAGGATCCCCTTGGCAGGTACAATGCAGGGTTGTATGGTTATCAGGATGCCATGATCATTGCCGCCACGCAGAATGCGCGTTATCGGGAAGCAACCTATGAAGGATTTGAAGATTACTTCTATGGCGTACCTGCCTGTGATGAGGTGTGTAGTGCTGGCAGGAACCTGGATTTCTCAGGGTATAAAACCTTGATGACAACCAGTCAGCATCATACCGGCAAATATAGTTTGCAGGTACCTGCTGATTCAGTGATCAGTATCAGTGCGACAGTGGTTGCTGCTGACACTGCATCCTTAGGTCTGACCTTTAATACAGGTACGAATCTTTGTACAACTACCACACCTGTGCTCAAAAGTGTCAAAGCTACCCAGGATGCGTTGATCCCTGTATTCTCACCCATCGAAGGTAAGCAGATCGTAGTGAGCTGCTGGATAAAAGAAGGGATGCAATGCGCCGGTAACACCTATGCCAATAATCGTCTCAGTATAGTAGTAAAAGGCAGCAGTGATTCCACCACGGTGATCGCTACACTTTCAGGTGCCATCATAGAAGGCTGGCAACGATACGAACAGGTGGTTACCCTGCCTGCGGGTACTACCCAGTTGTCAGTCAACCTCCAGTCATTGAATAGTATGGTTGTATATCTGGATGATCTGCGTATTCATCCTTACAATGCCAACATGCAGTCTTTTGTCTATGACCCTGTTAGCCTTAGGCTCATGGCACAACTTGACGAAAATAACTATGCCACACTATATGAATACGATGATGATGGCACCCTGATCCGTACTAAAAAGGAAACGGAACGAGGTATTAAAACGATCACCGAAAGCAGGAGCGCCCTGTTAAAACAATAACCCCATGCAAAAACTATTGCAGCAATATCAAGGCATATGGTGTATGCTGTTCCTGTTAATGGCGATGTCCATGAAAGGACAGGCACAGACAGTAACCGTTATTAAAGAAGTATTGGATGGCAGCTCAGGCCAGATAGTGGTAGGTGCCAACGTGAGTGTAAAGGATGAAGGATACTTTGATAAAGAAATACAACCAAAACTGGATACACCTTATAGTGTAAGGAATATTGTTACCCTCAGGATTAATGAATATTCCACCCTGTACCTTCCTTCAGAATTTACAGCAGCTGTGGATGTGCGGATAATTTACACCAAGGCTGATCTGACAGAGGATTCACTTACCCAGACGCTTACGCTTGATTATAATAAGACAAGCGCGTCATATACCAGCAGGAGCAGCTTTGCATTCAACAATGCACATAAGGTCACTATCAGGGTGGTTAGTATCACCTCCACGGCCAGTAAGGATATTCTACCGGCACTGTTGCTGGAAAATGAACTGGATGTACACCCGGTGTATAAAATAGCCTGTACGGATGCCGTGGATAGTGTAAGTGATAACAGTGCCGCATTGTCAGATACCAGCGATGAGCTGACGGTAACCTGGTCTGCCGTACAGGGAGCAGATGATTACGATCTTGAATGGACATACATCGATTCTACTGCATTGTACCGTTATGGTACTCCGCTTGATACGGAGTCTTTGTTTACGAATAATGCCACCCGCGTAACCGTTACAGGTACTACCTATAATATACCGCTCATGTACGATGAACCGGGATATTTGTTTTATCGTGTCAGGTCCGTACAGGAGCGGGATAATTATGTGCGTATGGAAACCCTGTGGAGCTCTAACTATTTGACTGGTTTAGGAAAGTTTTATTACAGGGGGCATGAGCGTTCGCTCAACTGGCAGTCTTCCATCCAATATGCCGAAGATGGTAAGCGAAAAGTAGTGGTACAATACTTTGATGGTAGTATGCGGGGCCGGCAGACTGTCACGAAAGATAACAGTACCAATACGGCACTGGTGGCAGAAACAATGTACGATTACCAGGGACGACCCGCCATAGCTATCTTGCCTTCGCCCACATTAAATACGGCCATCAGGTATTTTCAGAAATTTAATACAGCGGCAGGAGGGGTGGAGTATGATAAGAATATGTACGATTCTTTATCTACAGCCGAAGATTACCTGACGGGTGGAGCAGATAGTATGTCTGTATTAACTGGTACGAATCAGTATTACTCTGCCAATAATCCGCTGAAGAATGAAGGCATGAACAAGTACCTGCCTGTGGGTGGTGGGTATGCCTTTGTGCAAACGGAATATACACCTGATAATACAGGCAGAATAAGCAGAAAGAGTGGGGTGGGTCCGGTATATAAATTGGGGAGCAACCATGAGACCCGGTATTACTATGGTGCGCCCGGACAGAATGAATTAGATCTCCTGTTTGGTACAGATGTAGGTGATAAATCACATTACTTTAAAAACGCGGTACAGGATGCCAATGGCCAGTTGTCAGTAACGTATGTCGATATGCATGGGCGTACCATTGCCACAGCATTGGCAGGAGGGGCGGACAGTGCCGGTCTTTCAGCATTATCAGGCATTACTTCACTGACTTATGTCGATACCTTGTCTGGTAAGACCAGCAATGTATTGAAGGATCTCTCGCTGCAGACCACAAAGAGTCAGCTGGTACCCATTGAAGCTGATTATACTTTCCGCTACAAGCTAAATACCCCCACCCTGACCATTCCTGATTGTAATAATGATTCCGTAAAATACAATATATGGTATGATGTAACCATTACGATCACAGACGATGCGAATAATCAACGGCTGGGTGGTGCTGCATACGTAAAGGAATTACATAATTACACAACAGGGTCAGATCCTGTAGCGAATGCGACTGCACAGCAAATCGCTGATTCATTTACCATACATCTTCCCCGTGGTACCTATGAAATAACTAAGACACTCAGTATTAACACCGCGGCGCTGGGGTATTACAAGGACAGCATCTTCCTGCAAAAGAATCTTTGCAAAACCCTTGCGGGTTATATCAGTGATGAAGCGACTGTACAAAGTAGTACAGAGTGTATACCTGACTGCCAGGCCTGCTTTGCCAATATTGGTAGCTGGGATACCTTCCGGACGGAGTATATGACATTAGGTAGCATTTCCGCAACTGATTCTGCTTCCTACAGAGATGCGGCTTATATCGCCTATGAAGAGGCGGTAGATGCCTGTAATGCACTATGTGACAGTGTATCTCCTGCCACAGATGTATTGACGCAGATGTTGGCAGACGTGACGCCACCTTCAGGTCAGTATGCAGTAGCTGATGATTCGCTGGCAATATTTTCCATCTTCTATAATAAGGATGAAACGGTACTGCCTCCTTACCAGCGGGATTCTGTCATCTACCTGGATGAGAATGGCAAGCGGGATACTGTGTATGATGAGCTGACTGGGGCATGGGTAA
This sequence comes from Chitinophaga sp. LS1, assembly GCF_034274695.1. Taxonomy (NCBI): domain Bacteria; kingdom Pseudomonadati; phylum Bacteroidota; class Chitinophagia; order Chitinophagales; family Chitinophagaceae; genus Chitinophaga; species Chitinophaga sp. LS1. The sequence goes on along the minus strand of NZ_CP128362.1, from coordinate 8,183,884 downwards.
TTCCTCAGGACCTTTCACCGGAGCAATTCGCCAATAAATTCAAAACTTCATGGGCAGATGCATTGCTGAAATTCCATCCGGAGTATTGTAAATACCTCACTTATTTAATATATAAGGATAGTTATGACTGGGATGAGGTAGCCAGAAAAGTAGATACCTATGATTCAGCTAATGCAAAAGGGTATATGAACCCTGTGGGGTTGGCTGACGGTACTGTTAACACGTTTAACCTGCATCAGGACAAGCAGGATCCAATTTATACAAATACCACGCTTGTTACACAGTTGCGCTACCAGATAGGGACCAATTATAAGAAAACGGGGTACACGATGTATACCATAGCGGCAGGGATGGTGAAATGCGTGGATTCAACCAATTCCTGTTATGATTCATATAGCACAATAAAATCTGCTTATACTGCCAGTACTAATTGTACAGCGGACCTGGATATGCAATGGCGCAATTTCAGGGAGATGTACATCAATGCCAAGCATCATATACTTGATTCCATCATTGATAAATCGTCCTGTACAGTAACGGCTTCCCAGTTGATAGATTCCGGCTACCAGCCTATCTTCAATACAGCAGCCAGTGCGCTGAGTTCCAGTGCGCCGTCTTACGCCAGTGCAACTACGGCAGCGGGTATACAGGCAGCTGAAGACGCTGTCCGGGTAGCGATGGATACGTCTTATGCACAGAACTGCCGGAGTTATATAGCGGAGTGGGTGAAAAACCTGGCAAGCTGTAAGTATGATTCAGCGGATTTGTATGGGGTGATCATCCCAAAACTGGTAGAGGTATGTAAGCAAGGTTCTGATACTGCACATCCATTTGGGTCAAGTACAATATCTGATGGCAGCACTTATGCCTATGCAAGTTTCGAAGCAGTACTGGCAGAATACAATTCAACCCATAGTATTACCAATCCGTATGAGTGTAATGAATACATGATTACGTACCCGGCGGCCTACGATGCGCAGCCGGCGTATTATGATATCACGCTCACCAGCAAACCTGATAGTTGTCAGTGTGCGAAACTGAATTCACTGTATACAGAATACACGCTCCATGCAACAGATACAGATACTAGTTTTGCTACTTATGTGAACCGTACCCGTGGTATTAGTATGACGGATGCTGATCTCACAGCCTTATTAAATTCCTGTAGCAATAGTAGCAACACCTGTGTAAGCCTGGAGAATGCTGTTACCATTCCACCTGCATTACAGTGTAATACGGGTGAGATTTGTGTTACCTGTGCAGTGGTCGATACCTTTTACAACCAGTTCCTGCGTGCTTATCCAACATCCGTACCCACCAGGGAAGAAGGGGATACCATTCAGCAGCAGAAGAACCGGTTCTTTGTTAACTACATGAATGTAAAGCTGGGCTTTGCAAAAGAGGCGTGGGAATACCTGGACTTTATTGACAATTGTACATCGGTGACACTGGCAAAGGCATCATCCAGCGAGGCACGGAGTTCAGGTTCATCAGATACCTGTACCACGTTAAAGAACCTGGCAGTAGATTTCCTGGCCTCGCATCCGGCGGCAGACGGAGATACGCTGACGTTGACAAAGCAGGTACCATTGTCAACGGTAAAGCATATTTACTCATTCACGCCTGCGTCTACATCCGTATATTCTCTGGCTGCTGTGGTGGGATCTACCTCCTGGAATGGATCAAGTATTTATTATAACCTTCGTGACAATGCGATATTTAATTTGAGCGTATTGGCAAGGGATGCCAGCATCACTAACGCGACGTTGAATTTATTTGCTAAGCCTGAGCAGATAGAATTGTATAATTCGAATCCTGACAGTGCACATAGGAACTCTACGTCCAGTGAATTATATGGATATTTTGAACGTTTATTAGGGCCGGTGACAGTGGATAGTACTACCTGGGCAAATCAGCCAGCGGTAACAGAAGTGAACAGGGTTACCATTGGTCCTTTCCCAATAGGATATAGTAATAGTGATTATACAGATCAGGAGTGTACGAACCTGGTGAAAGATTTGTTCAGTGCCTATCTGAACGGTACGAATTATGGCATGCGGCTTAGGTTAAGTGATGAGGATACAGAGAGTAAGGACCTGAAGTCCATTATATTCTGGAACAACAGTACGACTATAGATTATGATGTTGAGCCACCGTATATAAATGTCACCTATACAGCCAGTCGTTGTGAAGAGTTTACTGCATATGTAAATGAGCAGATGGGCTGGTCTTATAGAAAGGCGCAGCTGAATAGTATTATTCAGAGAGCTTGTAGTAGTACGACTGATATATGCGAGTATGTTAGTTATACTTCTTACGATGGAGATCTGTTGTGTGGTAAGTCGACAGCTATCTTTGGTACGGTCAATGATTCCATTACCAATTGTTCAGACACGGCTTTCTTTGCATATACGTTAGCATATGAAAAATACAATTCGTATCGAGATTCATTAAAGAACAGTTTTGATAAATTATACAGGGATACAGCGTTCGCTGGGGGAGAACGTGAGTTGTTTACGATGTCTTATGCCACAAGTGAGTATCATTATACTTTGTACTATTATGATCAGGCGGGTAACCTGGTGAGGACGGTACCACCTTCAGGTGTAGTGATCAACCGGGCCGCTTCCTGGCGGGCTGCGTTGGCAGCAGCACGGGCATCAGGTAGCACTTATGTGCCTGCGCATACGCAGGCGACGGAGTATCGGTATAATACGCTGAACCAGGTGATATCACAGCAGACGCCGGATGGAGGAGTGTCTAATTTCTGGTATGACCGCTTAGGACGGTTGGTTATTTCTCAGAATGCAAAGCAGATAGGTGTAAATGCATATAGTTATACCAGCTATGATGGATTAGGACGTATTAGCGAGGTGGGGGAGATTACGAGTTCGACAGCGATGACGAATGATGTCAGTCGGAGTGAGGCAGGTCTTTCTGCGTGGATGAGTGCTGCCAGAGGGACTCGTACCCAGATTGTCCAAACTACTTATGATACATTGTATACCCCGATATCGGGTACCTATTTGACGCAGGAGAACCTGAGAAACCGTGTTTCCTGGTCCTCGTATTTTAATACCTCTGGGGCGCAGGATTCGATGAACTTTGCTACGGCAACATTCTATAGTTATGACATACATGGGAATGTGGGTACGCTGTTGCAGGATTATAAGGGCGGAACCATGTCGCGGTTGTATAACCGATTTAAAAAGATTCATTATAAGTATGATCTTATAAGTGGAAAAGTGAATTGGGTAGGCTATCAGCCAGGAGAGAAGGATGCATTTTATCATCGTTATAGTTATGATGCAGAGAACAGGTTGACGAATGTTGAGACCAGTCATGATAGTATTTATTGGGAGAATGAAGCCTATTATGAATATTATAAGCATGGACCACTTTCACGTACCGTATTAGGGCAGCAGCAGGTGCAGGGTATTGACTATGCATATACATTGCAGGGTTGGCTGAAAGGTGTTAATAGCACAGCCGTTACACCAGTTTTTGATATGGGAGGTGACGGATCCAGTGGTAGCCAGGTTGCGAAAGATGTGTATGGATTTGGTATTCATTACTATGGTAGGAGGGATTATACACCAATTAATTCTGCTGTCACTCCATTTGCTACGGGAATCGGTATAAAGGTGTTGTTTAATGGGAATATAGCAGCGATTAGTCAGAATATTCCATTACTAGGTAAGCCCTTAGAGTATACATATTCATATGATGTGCTTAATCGCCTCAAAGGGATGGTGGCTTGTAAGGGATTTGACAGTTTAACGAATGCATGGAACAATTCGTTTGCAACACTTTCTGATTTTAAAGAAACGATCAGCTATGATGGGAATGGTAATATCCAGACGTATGTACGGCATGGGAATAACACTTTTGCAGGTTCACCATTGGCGATGGATAGCCTTGTATATAATTATCGTCCGGGTACTAATAAGCTGAGCTATGTAACAGATGCGGTAGATTCTTCTTATTATGGGAATGATATAGATAATCAGGATGCCGGGAATTATGCTTATGATAGTATAGGTAATGTACTCTCCGATGTCAGGGCCGGAGTTGATAGTATTAAATGGACTGTGTATGGTAAGATTGCGCGTATATATAAGCATAATGGAAAGGTAATTTCTTATAGTTATGATGCGGGGGTAATCGGATCAGCAAGACGGTAGATAGCCTTCAAACCTGGTATGTACGGGATGCAGGCGGAAATGTGCTGAGTGTTTACAATTATGGTGATACAGCAATCAACAGTGGAGATTTAAGCCAGACGGAGGCACATTTGTATGGAAGCAGCCGGTTGGGCATGGCCACGATGTCGGTCAATGTACAGGATACGACAGCAGGGGCAACAACGAATATTACGGGACTAGGTACGGGGAAAAATATTATTTTTAGGAGGGGTAAGAAGTTCTTTGAATTAACGAACCATTTGGGTAATGTGCAGGCTACGTTGTCGGATCGTAAAATACAGGTAAGTGGAAATGGTACAACGATAGATTATTACAATGCAGATGTAGTGTCTGCGCAGGATTATTACCCTTTCGGAATGATACAGCCTGGTAGAAGCTATAATGCTGGAGGGTATAGGTATGGGTTTAATGGGAAGGAGAATGATAATGAGGTGAAGGGAGAGGGGAATGAGTTAAGCTATCAAAATAGAGTTTATGATCCGCGTATTGGTATCTGGGGTTCTACTGACCCTATAGTAAAACCATGGATAAGTACCTACCAGTTTGCCGGAGACAATCCTGTTAATAATCTCGATCCGGATGGTAATGACGAAATTCATTTTCATTACTTTACTACCTCGTATCTGGGAGCCAATGGAGTGAGGACTGGTAAGTCATCTGCAATGGTAGTCATTGTAAAAGAAAATGGTCCTGACAGGTTTTTTCACCATACACATGAGTTAGAGGTACGAATGCCAACCCGTTATTCTAAAGGGGGGGCATCTACTTTTGAAAAATCAGTTGAGTTTTTTCCATGGAGGCCAGATAGCCGGAGTGGTTTGACAGAAACGAGTTTATTTGGTCTTATAACCAGGAAAGATCGTGATTATGTCACATTAATGAAATATGCATCTGCATCACCTGTCGTTGAGGACGAAATAAGGAAGAGAGCCACTGGTTATACAGCTACTCCATATGACAAGGAAAGCTATAAGGGGCTTTTGCATGATTTGCCTGGTTATAATGGGTTAAGATATACGCAGGCCGGAGCTGAGGTTACGGCAAATGTATTGATGACCATCGAAGGAGGAGTATCTTTAATTAAATTAACGGCTAATCCATTCAGCGGACTAACCCCGGGTCAAGCAGGTGTGACGGGGGAAAATTTGATGTTTGAGGCACTAACGGCTAAATATGCTGGTCAGAATGTTACAATAACCAAACAGGTGTATTTTAAGATGTTTGGTGGTGGTATGCGTGCCGATGCCGTGGTTACTGATGCAATTGGTAATGTGCTGGAGGTAGGGGAATCAAAGTTCAATACTTCAGTACTCAGCAATGGACAAAAATTGTTTTTTCTTGAAAAGCAAATGAGTAAGATGACAGGAGAAGTTGCAGAAGGAGCAAAATTGAATGATATAAAGGTTGACCCTTCTAAGGTGGTCTTGTCAGAATATAGATGGAATCCAGACGGGAGTGGATATATTATTAGTCATTAAATTATTATTTATGAATAAGAAAGAAGTAGTTAAAGCTATAATGACAAAAATGGAACCAGAGATGTCTCGTTTTGGGTTTAAAAAGTCTTTTGGACGTCATTGGTTTATTAAACAGCAGGACAAATATTTTAAAGGTTATTATCGATTGATTGCTTATGATGGACTCAATCCTGGCACTCGTGACGTTGGCATCAGGATAGAGCCACATGTATGTTTACAAAATATTGAGATCGAAAAAGTATGTGAGGAAATATCCAGCAGAGGTCTTGAGCTAAATAGTCTCTATACAATCGGGAATAGTATCGCTGAAATAATAGCCAACCCTACAGGCGAATATCTGAGTAGAAATAATGAGTTGAAAATATTCTTCGATGAATTAAACCCGGATGCAACTGCTAATGCTTTATTAAAATATTTTGAAGGAGTAGCTTTACCATACATTGAACGGTTTGCTAATTGGCAGTCATTAGATGAGATCTTTAATACCAATTTAGATAAAAGTTCAGTTCATTGTTGGCTTTATCCAGAGAGGCATATTCGTGGAATAATAATTGCAAAAATGTTGGGGAAAAGCAATACCTCCGAATTAATTAGGTTGCATACGAAAGGGATGGAAAGGGTCACGAATGAACAATATATTGTTGAGTTTGAGCGATTATTAAAAATTGTAGATAGAATACCAGTTATCATTTGAATGCATTAATATGTTAGGTCGGTTGTTTTAAAAACAACCGGCCTAATTTGTGCATTGACAAGTTAGATGAGTCCTTTTGAATCTTTTCTAATCCTCTCTGCTCATGCCTTTTACGTATTTGTTCCATTACGTTTTGTGCATTATAGTTTTCTTTGCATAAGCACGTATCATGATCTCTCTTATGTCATAAGCACTTAATAATGGATACTCATTTCTGAACAAGATCTTTTCACTGAGTATAAAATGAAGCGCCATCATCACTAATCCCATATGGTGATGCCACGCCAGCCAGCCTCTGGCCTGGTAGTCACTCATCCCTGCTTCTTGTTTAGCATCCCGGAATCAGCGTTAGTATAATATTCCTGCGATTGCATCCGTGCTAATTCTTCCACTTCAAACTCCCCATCTGTTGCATTACTTAAGGCATATTTGTATTCCAGAATTTCCATTGCTCATTTTGGTGGCGCTGATGATTAATAATCGTTGCTCATAGTCGGCTGATTCGCCATCCCACAGATATACTTTCTGCACATATCTCATACATACCAAATCACCCTTACCCGTTTTTCTCCATCGGATCTTCTTCCACTTTGTTGATCCTTTCGCCGGACATAAATCTTTCACGTCTTCTGCTTTGTCTTCAGCCTTATATCTGGTTGGCATTCTCCTCTCACTCCCTGCTTATCTGGAAGATGAAGGGTTGGAGGCGCATGAATATACATGCTGATCACTATGAATGTACAGCATAAACAGTACTTCCATATTATCCATTTCTTTCCTGAACTGATGACTGTTGCCATATAACCCATCTGCTCCTAAAAAATCAAAGCGGGTGCCTATCTCTATCTGGTGCTTTACAATATCTATCGCCAGTTCAATTTTAGTTTTATGTTTATATCTTTCTTTGGGTACTCCCGCGGCTTTAAAGCACTTGGGTCTTAAAAGTACAATTCTTAGGTTGTCTACACAAATCAACGGATGAGCTGTACTTGGATTATGATACAGCGTATACCCCGATATCGGGTACCTATTTGACGCAGGAGAACCTGAGAAACCGTGTTTCCTGGTCCTCGTATTTTAATACATCTGGGGCGCAGGATTCGATGAATTTTGCTACGGCAACATTCTATAGTTATGACATACATGGGAATGTGGGTACGCTGTTGCAGGATTATAAGGGCGGGACCATGTCGCGGTTGTATAACCGATTTAAAAAGATTCAGTATAAGTATGATCTTATAAGTGGAAAAGTGAATTGGGTAGGTTATCAGCCAGGAGAGAAGGATGCATTTTATCATCGTTATAGTTATGATGCGGAGAACAGGTTGACGAATGTGGAGACCAGTCATGATAGTATTTATTGGGAGAATGAAGCCTATTATGAATATTATAAGCATGGACCACTTTCACGTACCGTATTAGGGCAGCAGCAGGTGCAGGGTGTTGACTATGCATATACATTGCAGGGTTGGCTGAAAGGGGTGAATAGCACAGCCGTTACACCAGTTTTTGATATGGGAGGTGACGGATCCAGTGGTAGCCAGGTTGCGAAGGATGTGTATGGATTTGGTATTCATTACTATGGTAAGAGGGATTATACACCAATTAATTCTGCTGTTACCCCATTTGCTACGGGGATCGGCATTAAGGTGTTGTTTAATGGGAATATAGCAGCGATTAGTCAGAATATTCCATTACTAGGTAAGCCCTTAGAGTATACATATTCATATGATGTGCTTAATCGCCTCAAAGGGATGGTGGCTTGTAAGGGATTTGACAGTTTAACGAATGCATGGAACAATTCGTTTGCAACACTTTCTGATTTTAAAGAAACGATCAGCTATGATGGGAATGGTAATATCCAGACGTATATACGGCATGGGAATAACACTTTTGCAGGTTCACCATTGGCGATGGATAGCCTTGTATATAATTATCGTCCGGGTACTAATAAGCTGAGCTATGTAACAGATGCTGTAGATTCTTCTTATTATGGGAATGATATAGATAATCAGGATGCCGGGAATTATGCTTATGATAGTATAGGTAATGTACTCTCCGATGTCAGGGCCGGAGTTGATAGTATTAAATGGACGTTGTATGGTAAGATTGCGCGTATATATAAGCATAATGGAAAGGTAATTTCTTATAGTTATGATGCGGGGGAAATCGGATCAGCAAGACGGTAGATAGCCTTCAAACCTGGTATGTACGAGATGCAGGCGGAAATGTGCTGAGTGTTTATAATTATGGTGATACAGCAATCAACAGTGGAGATTTAAGCCAGACGGAGGCACATTTGTATGGAAGCAGCCGTTTGGGCATGGCCACGATGTCGGTCAATGTACAGGATACGACAGCTGAGGCAACAACGAATATTACGGGACTAGGTACGGGGAAAAATATTATTTTTAGGAGGGGTAAGAAGTTCTTTGAATTAACGAACCATTTGGGTAATGTGCAGGCTACGTTGTCGGATCGTAAAATACAGGTAAGTGGAAATGGTACAACGATAGATTATTACAATGCAGATGTAGTGTCTGCGCAGGATTATTACCCTTTCGGAATGATACAGCCTGGTAGAAGCTATAATGCTGGAGGGTATAGGTATGGGTTTAATGGGAAGGAGAATGATAATGAGGTGAAGGGAGAGGGGAATGAGCAGGATTATGGGATGAGGGTGTATGATCCAAGGGTGGGGAGGTTTTTGAGTGTGGATCCGTTATTTAATACCTACCCCCATCAGTCAAGCTATTGTTTCGCGGCTAATTCACCAATAATTCTAATAGATGTGGATGGTGCTGGTCCAAATTTGGGAGATCCACCGACGAAAACGGCTCCTGTAATTAAGCCGACCCAAAGTTATACTATTAGGAGAATCAGAACTGTTACTGAAATACAAGAGCCACCGGTTGAGCCTAGTCGATTCAATATTAGCACCCTTTTTACTGTAATTCAGATCGCTAACGGTGCAGCAAACGTATTAACATATATATTTCAACCTGCAAATGGAGATTATGCTGGGCCAGGGAGTAAGGATGGAAATGAAGTACCACAGAATAACCTTCCATATGAGCGTATTACCAATGATCCAAATAAATTAACTGAACAGGATAAGCAATCTGCCAGAGCAAGATTATGGACAAATTTAGGGACTGCGCAAGACCTCTTATTTTCGTCAGATATTAGTGCTCAATCGACAAAGGATAGGGCTAAAGATATTTTAAAAAACATGGATGTATCTGATTATATAAAACGTAATATTGTCACTATTGCTGTAGCAGACGCTGTGAATTTAGATGGTAAGCACTTTAGATTGATTGGTATAAATTCTTCTATGATAGACCAAAAAAGTGTTATGGAAGAATTAAGAGCGAGTTTAAAACCAGGTGAAATTTTGGTGCCAATTATGGATTTGGAGCGTGAACATGCAGAAGTAAATGTATATGAATATGCAAAGCGATGGGGACTAACAATAACGTCAATAGATCCGAGTAGACCTTTTTGCGCTAATTGTGAAGAATTAAGGAGAAGAAATTCTACACCAACTGATACCAAAATGAGTAAACGTAAACCTAAAATCAAAGAATAATGGAGAATATACTTTATTTACAATACATGAAAAAAGGGGAGGAAGACATTGTATGGCAAAAAATTGCAGAACTAGGAGATTTGGCGCTAACTAAACCTTATATAGATGATGTTTTGTTAGTAATAGATGAGTGTATGAAAAGAGTATTAGAAAATTTCATAATTATTAGAAATGAATTGGAAGAAAATGGATATATTTTTGAAAATATAGAAGATCTGAACCCTGATTATTATATCATTGATCCTAATACAGAAAAAATCGATTTGTTTAATTTAGAGGGTATATTTCCGGAAGGATATCTACCATACTCTTTACTCTATTTTTATAAGAATATAAGGACAATTGATTTTAGAGGAAATTTTAGCAACTGGGATAACCCTTATTATTTAGATGCTATCTATATATACCCACTTTACGTTTTTTTTGACGTAAATCAAGACCGTTGGGAATATAGAATAAACGAAAATACAAAGGGGTATAAAGTACTTATTTCTCCAGATGAATTCGTAAAAGAAAATGTAAGTGGCGGTATTGGTTATGGATTAGAATTACATCATACGAAAAGAATAGACAGTAATCTCTTAGGATTTGCGAAAAATGTATCTTTCATCGAATATTTAAGACTTTGTTTAAAATGGGTAGGGTTAGTAGGATTGGACAGATATGATCACGATGAGATACCGGATTACATATTGAGAATAATATCAGATATAAGAGAGAAAATTATGACTATTTGAAATACTCTAGAAAGATAGTAAACCTCTAACGAGGGGAGTCATTGATTATAAAAAATCCTCCTATCAAAATGATGATATTTTGATAGGAGGATTTTTGCTTTGCTAACACTATTTCGCAATAATCTCGTCAAAACATTTTAAAAGGGTAATGTATCCTGCATATACGGCACCTCCTGACTGACGATTTAATCTATGCAGTATTTTATTCTCCCGGCACTCCGATACTAACATTGCATACAGAGATTTAGAAGAAAAACTATTTAGATCATCATCTATCATTTTATTTTTAGCCGCTGCAGACATCGTTGTTTCATACTTTTTCAGCATCGCTACAAATCTGGATTCCTGCTTACTATATTGTTGCTCTGTGATTTTTATCGTACGGACATTCTTCCTGTCTCTGTAAAAAATCCAGATCAGTACATATAAGTTAATCAGATCTGGTAAGTCTTCCATGGCAACATCCATTTTATACCCCATTATTGTCGATAATATAAATGGCTGATACCGGTATAATTCATCAGTTATGTTATTTGCATAATCAAAATCATTCATGCCGTTTTCTATCTCGGCCTTAATGGCAGCAATCTTTTTTATATCTGTTTGTTCCTGTGCTGATATATTATCCATAGTAATTATTGGATTTAAGAAGTTATTTCCTATTGCAAGATTAATGATTTTGGGAAAAAGATAAAAGCGGACTAATCTACTGATCAGGCACAGGCCGGCTTCCAATATTGAGGTAACAGTTCTATTCGTTTATCTTTGGGATGCTCATTTATTCTGCGCAGCACATCATCGAGCCAATGGATAGGATTGATACCCTGCAACCTGCAGGTGGCCAGCAAGCTATAAATAATTGCAGCATGTTCTGCACCATTATGAGAACCAGCAAACATAAAATTGTGTCTGCCAAGGTTATGTGAAGCTTTACATAATATCGGACGCAAAAACTACCTGTTCTGTGGCTCGCATGAAGCGGCCAAAAGAGCAGGCCTATTATACTCGCTGCTGGTTACCTGCAAACTTAATAATGTAAACCCTTATGAGTGGCTCCGCGAAGTGTTTAGTCATAACATCAACGAGATGACTACCGGCCAACTCAGGAAACTATTACCCCACAAGTGGAAAAAAACAGAATCCATCACTACGGATTAAAGCAAAATTAGGCAACTAAACAATACGGTTTTTTAGGATACTCGGAGGCACACGAATTGCAATGAAAATGCAAGTTGGATAATCCTAAAAAAAAGATTGACATGGGAGCGTTTTTCAATTTTAATAGGTTCTGATTAGAATCGGATCAGCAAGACGGTAGATAGCCTTCAAACCTGGTATGTACGTGATGCAGGTGGAAATGTGCTGAGTGTTTACAATTATGGGGATACAGCAATCAACAGTGGAGATTTAAGCCAGACGGAGGCACATTTGTATGGAAGTAGCCGGTTGGGCATGGCCACGATGACTGTCAATGTACAGGATACGACAGCTGAGGCAACAACGAATATTACGGGACTAGGTACGGGGAAAAATATTATTTTTAGGAGGGGTAAGAAGTTCTTTGAATTAACGAACCATTTGGGTAATGTTCTGGCTACAGTGTCGGATCGTAAAATACAGGTAAGTGGAAATGGTACAACGATAGATTATTACAATGCAGATGTAGTGTCTGCGCAGGATTATTACCCTTTCGGAATGATACAGCCTGGTAGAAGCTATAATGCAGGAGGGTATAGGTATGGGTTTAATGGGAAGGAGAATGATAATGAGGTGAAGGGAGAGGGGAATCAGATTGCCTTTGAAGCTCGGGCATATGATTCTCGAGTAGGGAAATTTTGGTCTATTGACCCATTAACCAAGAACTATCCAAATAATTCTCCTTATATTTTGGGGGCTAATAACCCAGTTACTTTTATAGATGCGCTTGGAATGTGGCCTGATTGGCCTGGTTGGCTTAGTTTGCCAGATCATGCTCCTACGAATATGTGGGAATACATGCAAGCCGCATTTTGCGATGCGTGTCAATTTGTACAGGAAGGTAGACTTACTGGTTGGACAGAGGCCGGAAGGTATAGGCAAGGCGTGGCATATAATGCAACGATGTCCACAATTGCAGGTTCTGTAAATGGAAATCTTAGCAATTATAGTTTTGGCCTTTTGAATAGATCAGCGGAGAGTATTGGAATAAATGATGATTACGCTGGTTATTATGATAATGCGACCCTAATAACAACATTATTACATGGTGTATCTGGTGGTACAGGTGCAGCACCCCGAGGAGCCTTTGCTAGTAGCAGAGAGGCTGTTGCTGTCAATGCGGTAAACCTTAAACTTAATTCTTCAACAATTGTATTAGCGGCAGCAATAAAAAATAAGGTGGATGGTACAGCAAGAGAAGAAGCTGAATTTGATAGCCTGGTAGAACAAAATCCTGATGCACAAATTTGGAGGGAACGATATTTGCGTGATGCAAATGGAAAAATTGTTAAAGATCCTGTTACGGAAACAGGAAGGAGAATTGATTTTAGTGTTGTGATGGATAAAAAGGTGAGTAATTTAGTGGAAGTAACCAGTCTGACTGCTGATAAAACTCTTCAGGCGGCAAAAGAAGAAAGGATTAGAGCAGCAGGCGGTACATATATTAAAGCACCTGGTAAAAAAGGTATATTATATCCGGTTCAAGATATTGTAACACAATTTAGTAGACGTAAATAATGAAAGATTATATAATCGATAAAGCTAGTTGGCACACTCAGAGGCCTAGAAATTATGAGTTTGATAAGACCAGAATTTATAAATATTTGCGAAGTCTTATTGATTACTTGACAGCAAATGGATTGTTAAATAATCCAATACTTGCAGCTGATCAGGAGGTTACAGATGATACCCAAATAATGGCCTCCGATTTGACGGAAGAAGGTTACGAATTTATAAAGGTTGTTTACGGAAAATCAAAATGGATAGACATGGTGGTTGAAGGAAAAAAATCTCCGGATGATTATAAATTATTAGATAAAGCCTTGAAAAAGATTAGGGAGCCCAAATAGCTGAAGGGCTCACCTGAAAGTCAACAAAACTATTAACCGGACCCTTTTCCCTAAAATATAATAAGGGATCGTTTAATAGTTTTGAGAGTTTAATTAGGGTCTGCTGAATAATCATTAAAATACTGTTAATCAATATTATATGGCGTACTTTTTGTTATAAAAGTGCTTATATATTGAAGGTTTTTTTCCAAACCCATGCAGCCATGATACGATACACACCTGCAAAACAAGCTTGCTGAAGAAATATCATTCATTTATATCGGACAGCCGCCTGAAAGGACTAAGTATTAGGAACCTGAAGATCATTGACAGTACAACGATTTCTTTGTTTAGTGAGATACTACAAGGAGTCGGCCGTAACAGATTAGATGGTTCGAGGAAAAAAGGAGGTATAAAGGTACATGCGATGATGGATGCATTTAGTGGGGTTACTGAATTCCTGCGGATAACACCCGCTAAGGAACATGACCGCAAGTTCCTGTATCATCTGAAGCTGAAAGCTGGCAGTTGGATAGTTTTTGACAAAGCATACAATATATATCAACATTTTGCCAAATGGACTAGCCCAAAAGTATGGTTCGTTAACCGAATAAAAGACAATGCTGTATTCCATGTGAGCAAAGTGCTAATAGATAAAACGAAGAAAAAGAAGGCCATTGGCGTATTAAAGGAGCAATATATTATGGTTTGCTAATTGGCAGTCATTAGATGAGATCTTCAATACCAATTTAGATAAAAGTTCAGTTCATTGTTGGCTTTATCCAGAGAGGCATATTCGCGGAATAATAATAGCAAAAATGCTGGGGAAAAGCAATAACTCCGAATTAATTATGCTGCATAGGGAAGGGATAGAAAGGACGAAGAATGAACAATATATTGTTGAGTTAGAGCGGTTATTAAAAGTCGTTGATAGAATACCAGTTATCATTTGAATGCATTAATATGTTAGGTCGGTTGTTTTTAAAACAACCGGCCTAATTTGTAATTTGCATTGACAAGTTAGGTGAGTCCTTTTGAATCTTTTCTAATCCTCTCTGCTCATTCCTTTTACGTATTTGTTCCAGACAAGGTGCAAGAGCATTTGCAGAAGAAACAGGAGGTATAGCCTATAGTTTAGGGTCTAAGAAGAATATACACGTTAACTATACTTACGCTTACAAAGAACGGGATGAGTATACCGCTCAAAACAGGAATCAGTACTTTAGAGAGAATGGAAATCCTGAAACAGGTTCTGTTATTGGAAATGATTCCTATGATCGCGGTGCAGCTTACTGGGCTGTTCATGGAGTAGACAGTAAAGGAAATGTATATTTATGCAGCGAAAAACTCATCATTGAAATGCTTACCCTGGTACAGCCGAATATTTCCCACTGGAATCTTATTTCGTACCTTTGCCACCTGTACTTAAGATGGTGTCTGGCCTTCGGGCTACAGCTAGGCCAGTATTGGAGGGGGTAGCGAGTAATGCACTTACAAATGCTGATTTAGTCCAAAAGGCGGCGACTAAAGCAGAAGCTGCGATTGTTGGTACCGGAAGATTTGCAGGAACAGCAAAACATGAATATGCTACAGCTCTTTTGGAAAGATATCAAAACATCTTTGGCGATAGAGGGCTTCAATTTAAAGTACCATTTAATAATGGCCTTGGTAATCGAGGCGTTTTAGATGTTCTTGATAATGCAAATGGAATTATTTATGACTGGAAGTTTGGTTATCCAGGAATGCCCCCCGCTCAGCTAAATATGACACAACAAATGCTTAAATATCAAAGGAATTTTGGATTACCAACACAAATAGTAAAACCATGACAATATCAAATAGCATAAAGAAAGATATTTTAAATGATTGGTCCAAAGAATTTCAGGGGTTATCGCCATATGCGCAGAATAAATTGTATAAGGTGATTGGACCATTTGTAACTGGTGTAGAGATTTTTAAACTTCCAAGAGCCGATGATTATAGACCATACTTTGTTTGCTATCCTTTATGGAAATCCAACGAAAAAGAATGTCTGGAAGAGTCTATTATACTTCAAGAAATAAAAAATAAGCGAGGGCTTCAGTTTAACATTCCATATATCAAGCATAGTGTCTTTTATCGAGAAGCAGTAGAGTGTGCTATAAAACAAATACCAATTTCATTTGACAGAGATGTGTCTTTGTCAAATTTGTTTGACGCAATTAATAACCAATTTTCATATATACTAATAAAATCAAGCCCTGTTCAGCAAGCAAAACTATTGGAAGCAAAAATTTTTGCAGCACTGTATATTAATGATATGGTTTCAATAAAAAAGGTTTTGGAAGAAGTGAATAAATCATTCCAAAATTGGAGGCCAGATTTATTTGAATGGAAATTTGGCAAACCCGGCAACTGGCTTCAAGGGCTACAAAAAATAGTAAATAATCGAGAGGGATTTCTAAAGCAGGTAAAAGCTAATAAGCAAGAAAAGAAAATAATAAAATTAAAGAGTTCGGAACTCACAGCATAAACTGCACCGGTTAACAGCCATGAGTTAGCATGCGCTGATCAATCATTGCAAGGCGGAGGCGTTGAGCGCAAAGGATTATTATCCTTTTGGAATGTTGGAAGAATTTAATGATCATCTTGAAAGTTTAGAGTGAATTATACTCCCCATAAGCAGTAAACCCCAACCGATGGCTGGGGTTTACTGCTTATGGGGAGTATAGTTTTTTTAGTTTTATAGTCTCGAATAGTGAGGTCCATGTAATGGAAGATGCGTTGTTTTTCTTCCATGGGAAGTTCTTCGAGTTCATCGAGTCTTTTAAGCATCTCTTTATCATAGGTAGCGTTTACTCCATAGAAGAGCTGCTAACGCAACGAATGTAGCACCACGTAGGTCTGTAAATCAACCAGGTGCAAGTTGTGTTACTTGTTGAACCACCCAGGGACCATTTGTGGCAGATCATATTCAACCAATTTCTATAGAATATATGACCACGGGCTCAATTGATAGAGGGCACATGCTATCACTAGATGCAGTTCAGTCCCAATGCCACACTTGTTCTAGTGCTCAAGGTGTAACATTGCGATCAATTACAAGGACAGTAAATAATGAAATTAGAAATCAACAAAATATACAAAATGGACAGCAAGCTCCGTAAATTAGAGGAAGAAATTATAGTTAAGCAAAAGATGGTATGTAATCGATACGGTACTGCATATTTGGCTTCTCCTCTTGGAAAATTAATTGGAGTTGCTATTGAAACGTTTAAGGGAGGGAATTCCATGCCTGTCAATGGTTTAAGACATCCTGTTGAATCAGGCAGATCTGCAAATTGGTATATTGGGGCCGGAGTGAATTATTCTGAGGCGAATGACTTTTTTAAACCTATGCATATCAGTCATTTAGTTGAATTATGCCCTCAAGCATTGCATTATTTGGGCCTACCTCCTGGTTGGCGATTTTTATTTGATGATAAACAATATGAGGATGTTTGGTATGATAAACAGTTACTAAATATTTGATAGTTAATAAATCGTAAATTAGGTATTGCGATCACGAATCCCATTTATGATACCGATGTTCTACAAACAGTATAATAATTCTTTTCGGTATGAGATGGAGTGAGTACGGCGCAGACCATCAATGAGAGCTGAGAAGGACGGACTGCTGAGTGTAGCGGTATTAAAGCACCTGGTAAAAAAGGTATATTATATCCGGTTCAAGATATTGTAACACAATTTAGTAGACGTAAATAATGAAAGATTTTCCAATTGATAAAGCTAGTTGGCACACTCAGAAGCCTGGAAATTATGAGTTTGATAGTACCATAATTTATAAGTATTTCCGAAGTATTATTGATTACATGTTTGCAAATGGATTGTTAATTAATCCAATTCTTGTAGCTAATCAGGAGGTTACTGATGATACCCAAATAATGGCGTCTGATTTGACGCCAGAAGGTTTTCAATTTGTAAAGAAGTTTACGGAAAATGGACAGACAAGGTAGTTGATGGAAAAATTTCTCCAGATGATTATAAATTATTAGATAAAGCCTTGAAGAAGATTAGGGAGCCCAAATAGCTGAAGGGTTGACCAGAAAGTCAACAAAACTATTAAACGGTTCCTTTTTTCTTTTTTTAGGGAAAAGGAACCGTTTAGTTATTTTGATAGATTCATCGGAAAGGAAAGTTATTTGACCATAATAGTGAATTGAATAGACCCGATGCACAATTTATACCCCGATATATAAGACATTATGAATGATAAATAGTCATGTGGTGTTAAAATGAAATATAATTGATCGGGAACTTATTCAGCAGGCCCTAAATATTTAAGAAGGTTTAAGTTTTGGGCAAATCCTAATGGACTGAATTTTAATTGGCTTCGTGGAGAAGGAGGTGGAATTAATGGATTTTCTATTTCTTCACGTCCTGGTTATGGAGCAAAACCTAGATTTGACGTACATCCATTGTCATATCCTTCAAAGCCTAGCAGAACTTTAACAATTTCAAACTTTATTAAAAGGAATAAAATTCCCGTGCCTCACTATCATGTTGGTAAAGGAAATAATTTACGCTTTCATAGGCCATGGGAATTGGATAAAGATAGTATTAGAATATGGTAAAATTTAAAAAAAATGGATATAAGATTTTTTTATAGTATATATTTACCGGCACTGACAAGAGCCTTAAATGAGGACGATAAGAATTATGGCTTTTTTGTTAATTCTCCTGAATCATTTATAGATAAAGATATAGAGCTTGAAATTGAATCATTTATTGATAATGAATTGGCCAATGACATATTCATAAATATGGTCGATGAATATTTTGATGCAAAATCGCATTATTTCAAAGAAATGAATGGTGTGGACATTGATATTGTTAAAAATCAAATCATTGAAGGCATAAGCAAACTCAAGAGAATTTATTTATTGGAATAAGTTTCAGAAGTAATTCTGAGGCGGATATTATTTCTTCTCAGGATTATGTAATCGGCAATTACAACTACACAATTTTCGGCGAATAAGCCTGCAGAGTTTTCGGCAGCAATGCTGCCGAAGAAACGGCAACAACGATACATAATTTTCGGCAGCAATAATGCAGAGGTTTTCTCATCCTTCCCGGAGAAGAATGCCACATTAGCAGGGAACTTAAGTTTCCTGTCATGATGAATGCTTATTTAAAGAAAATTATGATGTATCAGAGTATTAAAGAACTACACGAACAAGGCTTTTCAATAGCCAAAATTAGCAGTACTATTGGTATTAACTGGCGGACGGTAAAGTCTTATCTGTCCATGACCCTGGAAGAATACAACCTGTTTATAGAGAAAAGAGCACAACGTCAAAGAGGATTGTCTGTTTACGAATCTTTTGTTAGGGAAAAGCTGGAGAAATACCAGGATACATCATCCGCTCAAATGCATGACTGGCTCAAAGAGAACTTCCCTGAGTTTCCTAAGACAGCCATTAGGACCATGTTTGATTTTGTAATGTGGGTACGTCGCAAATATAATCTGCCTTATATCAAACCGCTTAGAGAATATGAAATGTTGGAAGAGTCTCCTTATGGGAAGCAGGCCCAGGCTGACTTTGGAGAATATAATCTCCGCAATGGAACTGGTAAAAGGGTAAAGATATATTTTATCGCCATTCAACTATCCCGATCCCGTTATAAATATATCTGGTTTATTGGTAGGCCTTTCACGACTGAATTGGCTATTATGGGCCATGAACAGGCATTTTCCTTCTTTAAGGGCATCCCGGAACAACTAGTCTACGATCAGGATAAGGTCTTCATAGCAGATGAAAACATAGGAGATATCCTTCTTACAGATGCATTCCGGGCATATACCAGAGAAAGACCTTTTGAGCTACATTTCTGTCGAAAATCCGACCCGGAAAGTAAGGGGAAAATTGAAAGCGTTGTCAAATACGTTAAAAGAAATTTTCTGTATAACAGATGCTTTATCGATATAGAAAATTTAAATGAAGAGGCTTTACAGTGGCTAAACCGCACAGGAAACAATATGCCTCATGGAACAACAAAGTTACTTCCTAATGAAGAATGGCTGAAAGAACAACCATACCTGAGCGCTTTACCAGAGTTTATACAAACTACCAGTCCTGAAATTTACATGGTCCGTAAGGATAACACCATCTCTTATAAAAGTAATTTTTATTCGTTACCACTGGGTACTTTTAAAGGAAAAGGAACTGCCGTAGTAGTGGGTGTTGATATGCATATTTACCTGATTATATCCAACTTACAGGGGGATATATTATGCAAACATATGATCGCTGTTGGCAAAGGACAGAAAGTACTAAATACTGACCACAGAAGAGATAAAACCGTTAAGATTGACAAGTTGATTAATGAAGTCTGCGGTTTTTTGGAAGACGATGCAAATCGGGGTAGACAATTTTTAGAGACCATACGAGAAGTGAAACCACGTTATATAAGAGACCAGGTGCTGTTGTTCAGGGACACTATTGATATTTCGGACAAAGTGAGTGTTGGCGAAGCATTGACATATTGTTTGAACAATAATATTCAAAGTGCCAACGACTTCAAATCTATCGTAGAACAGCAGTTGAAAGTAAGAAGAGCAACATCCATCCTTAATTATCAGTCTATCCAGATGAATCCATTAAATGGAGAATTACCCCCTGTAGCTTTAGCAGAACCTGCTAAAAGTTCAATCGAAGATTACATAGATCTTTTTAGCAAACAATCTTGAATCTCTGTCCGGACGACTTACGCAAGCATATTTTATGTATACACAAAATAAAAATCAATCATGGAAAAGAAACAAACAATTAAACAGTATTGCCACCAGTTTAGGTTGGGCGGGATTTATAACCAAATCGATCAACTGGTATCAGCTGCGGAAGCAGCTGGTATTGGTTATCTGGAATACACCGTTAACCTGTTAAAAACCGAAGCGGTACACCGCGATTATAATGATACTCAAAAACGTCTTAAAACAGCACAATTACCCCGATCCAGCGACTTAAACCTGTTCCAGTGCAAGAATGATAGCGGATTGTCTAAGGCTCGCTTAAATCAGCTTAGAGAGCTTAACTGGCTTGATCAGGTTTATAATATTCTTCTTACGGGGCCCTCTGGAACGGGTAAATCCATGCTGGCCGCAGGTCTTTGTGCAGATGCGGTGCAAAAGGGATACAAAGCCTACTTCAGGGATATGGAGGGACTTATCAACATGTTCAAAATGAAAGATTTTTCTGCTTCCGCTAAGATTGAATATAAGAGATTATCCAAAGCCCATTTAATCGTTATAGATGACCTGATGTCGTTTCCTATTGAAAAAAATCATGCTGTCTCATTTTTTAATTTTTTCAACAGTACCTATGAAAAAACAGCCTTTATCATCACTACCAATAAGAACCCCGCAGAATGGGCTACTATGCTCAATGATGAGGTACTGGCAACCGCCTTACTGGACAGATTATTATTCCAGTGTGAAGTAATAAATCTAACAGGAAAAAGCTTCAGACTGGAAAATAGGAAAACAATTTTTGAGCTTACAAACAAATAAATAATACATTTACCTCACTCTGCAGTATTGCTGCCGTTTTTTAGGTATCATTGCTGCCGAAAATAATGTACCATTGTTGCCGAAAACTCTGTATTTATATCTGCCGAAAACTCTGCATTGTTATCTGCCGATTACAGATTACTATCCTTTTGGTTCACAAATACTGGGTAGGAGTTTTGATAGCAGTAAGTATCGTTATGGTTTTAATGGGAAGGAGAATGATAATGAGGTGAAAGGAGAGGGGAATGAGCAGGATTATGGGATGAGGGTGTATGATCCGAGGGTGGGGAGGTTTTTGAGTGTGGATCCATTAACAAATGATTATCCGTGGTATACACCTTATCAATTTGCAAGTAATAGTCCTATTTTGTGTCTGGACGTTGATGGGTTAGAGGTAGATCCATTTACTATTGGTAGAGCAGTATCTAGTAATCGGGAATGGGAGGCCAATGTGCGTAAAACAGATCCGGAACACGCAAACCAACGGATTTATGAAGCTAATAAAAAAGCTTTTTTAACGATGGGAAGTATGCTGAAACTTAGGACTGGAGCTCAATTGCAATAAAATAACTATACTCAAAGTGCCTCAATATTGGATCAATGGCCGCTTAATTTATTACTGAACCATTGATGTTATAAAAAGTTAAATAAATGACAGCAAATGAATTTTTGGAAGAACTAAAATCCCAAATCCCTTCGGTTGATATTTTAGTTGAGAATAATATATCAGATGAAGAGATAAAAAGAAATATAAAGCCTTTACTGGATTTGGATGTTCAATTTAAAGAAACTTCAGAAGAAGTGGACATTATAATTGAATTATTAAATTTGTACGATTTATCAAAAGTTGAGATAGGAATGATCGTTTTTAATAAGACGATTACTGAAGATGAAGATTATTATTATATAGGGAGGGTAGAAGTTGATTTGTTAGTAATTAATAAGCATACTGGTACTGTTCAGGTTCTGGAGTATGACGAACCTACTCACACTTTATGTGATTGTGCTCGTGAAAGCTCCGCATTTTTACAGGCATTATTAGTTTGTAATAAATTTTTTTGGGAATGTTATTTGGATGATGATGTCTATAATGATGAAAATAAAAGGAAAGCTGTTGTAGAGAAATGCACATATATTGCTGGGGGGGATTCTTTTTTCGATTTTTATGCAATGTTGACATGACTTGAGTATTAGAACATGTTTAAAATTTCAGAGGTGTCATTTTAGAAGATTATATCAAAGTGGTCTCCTCTGGGTGCCATCTCGGAAGCGATCTTTATACTTTGATATATTCATTAGGAGGTTATAGGTATGGGTTCAATGGGCAGGAGAGAAGTGATGAATTAACCGGAGAGGGAAAGCATAATACAGCTCAATTTTGGGAATTTGATACCAGGATTAGAAGAAGATGGAATCTGGATCCTAAGCCGCAAATTGGGATTAGTGAATATAGTGGCTTTAATAATAATCCATTACTATATTCGGGATTTTTAGGAGATTCAAGCATAACTACAGTTCCAGAATTAATCGCAGAGCAAACGGAACAAGCATTTAAAAGTGGCTTAATTAAGCTAAGTATTCCGGTATCGAAATATGATGATATTGGAATTATAACGCAACCTGATCCTGATATATGGGGAGGAAGTCCAGTGATATATGGTATGAAGTCCTTTTCATTCCATTATCATTTGAACTTACAAAAAAATGAAAGAGAGAATATTAAAATTTTACTCTCTCATCAATAATGCATAATCATCATCGTTAAATAGTTTCCCAAGATATACCTCTTTAATTGAACTTATCCAATTATAATTCCCTACTTTCACAACCTTTAAATGTAACCTTTCTATCTGCCTTATCACCCCAGTATCTTTTATTACCCTATGTCGAATAATCAAACCATCAGCCCTATCAAACTCCTCATCTTCCAACTTTGAATAAGAAGCTAATGATGTAAACCGTAATTCCGGGATATCATAAAAAGACTGTGTCAAAAAACTATACGGTTGAAAAGGATTATCTCCCTCTAAAAAATACACCTTAGCAGAACGAGCCATATGCGTATGAATATATCTCGTCATAGCAATTCTTCCTTCCGACGGCTTGTAAAATATAACCGTTATCAAAGCAATGACATTGATAACTGATAAACCCCAAAACAATATACGGCTAATTATTATTCGCTGCAGAGAATAAAATGCAGTCACTATGAGGAAGGGTAAGAAGTTAGTTATTGGAAATAAGAACCGTACTTCCTTATGCATGATAACAAAATGCACGAGTGATAAGGGAATAATACACCATAGTAATAATGAAGCTGGTTTCCTGTAGCCAACAATTATCACTGCAATATAAATAAGGATGCCTATAGGCCATATACATGCAATGATAGTTTCAGCTAAAAATGCATACCAGCTCATGGTCCCAAATTGTGATGCTACATCCCGAACTATATTTACGTTAAAATAATTGATGGCAGTAATCGTAAAGGTATCATAGAAGAGATAATCCAGCCAAACACCTGCCAATAGTATACTTACAAATGCAATACCAGTGATCAATAATTTTTTCACCGGCCATTTCCCGATAAAAAACAACCACGAAAATAATCCCGCAAACATAATTCCAGTCTGAAAACGTGCAAGAAAAGCAAACCCACACAAAATACCTACAATAGCAGCAGTGCGTTTGTCTTCATATACATAACTTACAGCCCACAAAAATAACAGCCCACTCCATGTCTCTGCACTAAACCTTACATTAATAAATGGCAGGAACCATAAGAGGTAAGATAATAACTGATAAACCGGCACTACATGAACGGGTAATAGTTTAGCAGTGGCCCTAAAAAAACGATCGATAGCGAATATAGCAAACGCAGCGGTCAACAATCTTAAGATAAGCATTACTGTATATGGGTTAGCTACAATTTTCATTACCCAAAAGGCTATCCATGGCATAAATGAAGAACGGATGGCCTCGTTAAACTCCCAGGGTAACTGAAAATCCTCAATATTGCCCAATTTATAAGCAGCAAATTCTATAATTTGAAAATGCTCATCAGGATGATAATACCCTTCCGAAAAAACTGTTGCAATAGCATATACAAAGATGGCAATGAAGGTGATTAATTTATAAGAGATGTCTTTCATAGAGGAAATAATTGGCAGGTTAAATTAATTAATCAGCTGATCAAAAGCCGGGTAATGTTAAAATAGAATAAAAATTATTAAAATATTGATATTACCAAAAATGTAATTTATATTTGATCCAGCGAGGAAAGTATACCATTAGATCAATCAATTTCTGTGTTTAACCTATAAGTTATTATTATATAACAGTTTAAACCCAATCCTTTCCAAAGTTAGAAGTTTACTTTTACTTCAGTTGTGCCTATGAGTCGTGCTATCAGGTTTGTTAATTAATCTCACTTAGTGAGATCCTTAAGTTAGCTTCTATAACAGATTAGTTTCGACATATTTAACCCATATCCGGTTCAGGAAAAATGGACCAGGAAGTGCGTATGCATTGAGGAAAGACAATGCTACACGTAAGAAGAGGTGCTGTGCTTAATTACCATTAAAACATACCTAATATTTCATTTACTGTTTATGTTTTCACTTTTGAATCGAATGAATAATTCAGTCAAAAGTCAATTTATTCCACAGGTATTTTCAGGCGACCGTATCCAAATAAAGACGATAAATCTAATTGTTATTGTCTCTTTGATTGCATGTTGTCTTATCACCTACCAGCAGGTTTTTGATAATGATTTTCAGTATAAATGGGACGACCAGTGGGTCGTCATTAACTCCTATACTGAAGAGGGATTGAATCATTATAATCTGTGGAATGTATTGACTGAATTTTACCATGGACAGTATGCACCTGTCAATGAGTTTTTTTATATTTTGTTGTATACCTTTTTTGGATATGATCCATTTTGGTTTCATGCTGCCAGTTTGTTGGTACACATCTCCAACGTGCTATTACTCTACTTTCTTGTACTCAGAATCCTACTGACCGGAAATAAGGAGCAGGCCGGTGCCTGGCGCATTCCATTTATAACGGCGTTATTATTTGCCATTCATCCGTTCCTCGTACAGGCAGTGGCCTGGATGGCGGCATCAAAGATTATTGTTTATACTTTATTCTATTTGATAGCCCTGCATTTTTACATCACGTACATCACTACAGAGAAATATCGGTATTATTTTCTGGTCATCCTGTTTTTTATTATCTCCTTTGGTGCAAAGGAACAGGCTGTTACCTTGCCTGTATGTCTCATCCTGTTTGACTATTTCTTACAACGGAATGTGCATAAATGGAGTGTCTGGCTTGAGAAAATTCCATTCTTTCTGCTATCCATATTTTTTGGTATTCTTTCAATAATATCACAGGGTAGGACAGCGAATATGGAAGGTCAAAAAATTTACCCCTTTTATCAAAGGATAATACTGGCATCCTATACGCTGATCGAATACCTGACCAAGTGCCTGCTGCCGTTTAAATTATCCTATTTATACGTCTTCCCCAATAACCCTGGAGAACCATTACCGCTGAGATTCTGGATATATCCATTTATAATACTCATAATGGGATATTGTCTGTATCGTTATTATAAACAGCTGCGGATACTGCTTGCTGGTTTTGTGTTTTTCCTCATACACATCGGTATTGTGCTGAATTTATTTTCCCTGAAAAGATTTGAATTAGTCGCAGACCGTTATGCCTATTTAGCCGCCGCAGGCATCTTTTTCTCACTTGCCTGGTTGTTTGACCAACTAATTTCAGGAAAGAAAAAACTAAGAAAGTTATACGCCGCAATGATCATCGTGTATTTTTCCGGACTAGGTATCTATGCTTATCAACGCACATTCGTATGGCATGATTCAGACACGCTGAAAACTGAACTGCGGCACTTACTGGATACAGAGAAAGCTCACTTTTTAAATAAATCCGATTATTAACCTTAAAAGTCAAACAATGACAAAACAGAAATTAGTAAAAGCAATTGGTATTGCAACTTTTGTATTTGCAGTTGGTTTTAACATCCAGTATGCATTCGCGAATTATGACATCGCTTTAAGCAAAAACGGAAACGTTTTAGGCATTCTGGCGGTTACTTCTACAGGTACCTCTGGTACTGTTACCTCAACAGATACAAGCGGAGACACAAGCGGCGGGAAGATCTATTGCTATAGTACTTATAGCGAAGGGTCCACTACCATTACAAAATGTAATGGATGCACTGAGACAACCGCCGGTACCTATTCAGATCAATCTACTTGTAAAAAGTAATGAACATGAGCCATCCTTATTTAAGGATGGCTCATTATAAAAAAACAGGAGATGTGGAAAAACTTATTTATTATATGCGTCTTACTATTACAGGTATGTGCCTGTAATAATGATATTGAAAAGAAGAAAGCACTGATGTCCTATCTGAATGACTACAGTGATGTAGTTGGGCATAGGATAAATACCCGGGATTCGCTCTCCTTGTATTATACGCCCAATGGCGTAGCTGGACATAAGGGAGCGTATAAAATTGTTTCATTCATCAATACCAGTTGTGGAACCTGCATCCGGAAAATGGATGAATGGAACAAGTTTCTGTCAGAAGAAAAAATGGATGTCAAAGAAATCATTTTTGTAGCCCAGGGGAAGCCGGATACGTATTTCCGGGAATTCATAGATAGTACAAAACCCGCATTTTACATATATCTGGATACGAGTGGTTATTACTTATTAAATCGCCATCTTGACAGATATGTTCAGGGAACTTTTTTATTGGATGAAAATGATAAAGTCGTCATGATAGGAGATCCGGTTAGTAACGAAACAATTTATTCATTTTATAATACAATCATCCATGATAAAGTCATGTCGGAATAAACTCTTATTAGGCTTAAGTATATTTCTGTTTCAGCTGGCTTGTAAAAGTGATAAAATGAAATATGACAGAATCGTTATAAAAGAAGAGACAGCAAAAATAGATACCTTAAAAGGGTACCCTGTTGTCGGGATCGATAGTGCAGAAATTTCTTCCATTGGTATCATTGATACTGTTTTAGTAGTAGTGACTCCACATAGCAATGCATATCTTAATTTTTATGCACTCAGGGATCTTAAATTTTTGGGCAAATATGGTACGAGGGGCGATAGTAGCTACCAGTTTATGAACCCAAGGTATGACAATCAGTATTATGTAAAGGATAATGAGACCTATTTTTACCTAACTGACTATAGAAAAAACCTATACCTTAAATTCAATTTTAGAAAAGTGCTGGAGGATACTATTGTAAGACCGGAGTGGACAGTAAGGCTTCCACCTTATTTAATTTCAGGATATGCATCTTTATTGGGATGGCGTGATAGTCTGATTTATGGTAGTAGCATCAGCTCACGTTATAAAGGGCGGTTTTTTGTTTATGATATAAAAAAGAGAAAAACAAGCTGGATTAAGAATTTCAGTAAAGTAGATAGTGTCGATATCCCTGCCAGCGCGGAAGCGTATTACTACTATGCGCAGAATGCGTTTAATATGAAGAAAGGTATTATGGCCTCTGCAATGACATTGTTTAAGAGAGTAGACTTTGTTATACCAGACAGTAATAAGATCCAGACATCTATATTTGAAAATGCGGCAACAAGACCGATACCGGTTATTAAGCCTGGAAATGCGATGATGCCTTATGCAGATACTAAAACTTATTATATAACTACTTACGGAGGTAATAATTATTTATACGCGTTATGCCTGAATAAGGAGTATGCTAATTATTTTCAGGAAAATTCAAATATGGAGTTACATATATTTTCATGGGATGGGCAGCTGAAAAAAATTTATTATCTGGATCAGTCGTATCTGGGTTTTTTTGCTGTAGATGAAAAGCAAAACAAGTTATATACGATTAAATACAGGAATGAAAGCAAACCAGTAGTTGTGCGTTATGATTTACCTGCTGAAATTAACCAATAATACAATGATATATGAAGCTAGGAATTGTTGTTATCGTAATATTGTCCGCACTGGATGTTTTTTTTGTAATGCGGCTTAAAAACTCTTCTGAACAGATCAGACAATTAAATTTTGTGCTTGCAGCGAAAGAAAGTCAGATCGCAGAAGTTACAGCAAAAGCATCCTATTTAAATGATAACCTGATTATAGGGTACAATAAATTTACTGTTGCTGATAGTGTTATCGGGAATCTTCACTTAACAAAACCACTTCTCATTTTAAGAATACATTCAGCTGACTGTAACACTTGTATTGCGCAGAGTCTGAAAGTATTAGAAATGAAAGCCCATGAGTTAAAGTATAACGTAGCGGTATTTGCAGATTTTCAATCAGTAAATGCGGTTAAGCAGGAATTTTCGGTTAGATACCCTATCTTTATTGTCGGAAAAAATAAGATAGATATCGATAAGAAAGCGGGTGAAAGTGCGTATTATTTTGTGCTGGGAAAAGATAATCAATTGCATGATGTCTTTATGCCTAAATCCGGTAGAATGAATCTTTTTGAAGAATATTTAGCTGCGTTATAATATTATTCCACACTTATGGTGAGTATTCTTTTAAACAGGAAAACCTATAATACTACATTCTTTATAAGTATTATTGGATTGGCTCTAGGTCTGACCAGTCTGATTGTGATCACTTTATACCTGAACTATGAACTGAATTATGATCGCTGGTCTCCGGAATTAAAACACATATATGGTGCAGGTGTATTGGATGAGGCTTATGATAAGGAAGAATGGACTTACTACTGTGATTCAAGAATGGGATTTGCCCTCAAATCCGGCATGCCTGATGTAAAGGCCCTTACCATGATTAGCCTTGCAGGGGGAAGAGGACAGATTGGGATAACTACGGAAAACAATTCATTTCTTGAAAAGGATATGCTTGATTGCGATAGCTCCTTTTTTGATGTATTCCCTTATAAGTTTATTGCCGGTAACCGAAAGACGGCTTTAAAAAATCCTAACACAATAGTAATTTCAGAATCGCTTGCAAAGAAATGGTTTGGTACAAAAGAAGTAGTGGGTAGATCTGTCAGTTTAAAGCGATGGAACCAGGACAAATCAATATCATATCAGATAGAGGGGGTAATTGAATTGCCAGCGTTACCATCGCTGCTTCACTTTACTGCTATATATCATTCCAGTAGTGGGAATTTGGATATTCCCCCTACAGATCTGGGAGAAACGATGCCCTGCAGGATCTTTATGCGGCTAAATCCCGGTGCAAACACAGAGCGGTTGCAAACACTTGCATATGGTATATATGCCCGGGAAATGGGCATATTATACGATTCACGACGGAACCATAACCTGACTGTACATAACAAAATATTGCCGGATGGGTTTAGGTTACAATCATTAGAAGATATACATATCCATCCCTTGCAGGGTAAAGGGATCATGAATATTGCAGCCCCACTAATAGGACTCTCTGTTTTATTATTATTGCTGGCTATTACGAATTTTACGAACCTTTCCGTTGCCGCGTCATTTTACCGTATAAAAAGCATAAGTGTCAAAAAGATATTAGGCGCATCCAGAATTCATCTGATGTTAGAAATATTAGGAGAGGTTGCCGTTAAATGTCTTACAGCTTTGCTTTTAAGTTGTTTACTCTCCGTATTGCTATTGCCTTTTATCAATGACATTTTTCAGATATCGATTTCGCTGAAGCAAAATATTAATCTACCTGTTTTTGTATTACAGCTTCTCGGTATTTTCATCATGACGTGTATGTTGTCCGCTGTTTATCCATGTCTGTTTCTTACGAATTTTAGCCCTCTGGGTGCTTTCAGGGATGAAAATGGATCAATGAATAGGCGACAGTTTGTTGGCAATACGCTTATCGTACTTCAGTTTTCTATCACCGTCGTCTTTATTGTTTCTCTGATCGTAATGACGCTGCAGATCAGGTATATGCAAAAAAGCGATCTGGGCTTTAGTCCAATGGGGTTGTTGCATATTGAATCTCCGGTCAATCCTCGTATGATAAGTGAAATAGAACAACTGCCAGGTGTTAAATATGTAGGTGTTAGTTCTCAAAAGAGCAATCAGGAAGATGATTTTTTATTTGAGACGTCTTATGAAGGTCAAATAAAAAAGATGTTTCTTATTTCTGTTGGTTATCAGACACTTCATGCACTGAATGTTCAGGTACAGCAGGGACGATTATTCTCAAAGGAATACGGACTTGACTCAGAAAATGCAGTTGTATTAAATAAAGCGGCAGCAGATCTTTTGGGGAAGAATATGCTGGGGAAAACTATTTACGGAGGAAGAGAGCGGTTTCCGCTTACTGTGGTAGGTGTCATTAACGACTTTAAGTATCATGGATTTGAACAAAAAGTAGGTCCATCTGCTTACATGATTAATACTCATATCGGTTCATCAGGTACAAGCAATCTGCTTATTAAAATAGATGATCGTGCAAAAATGATGGTGATAGGGGGAGTTAAAGGAATATGGGAACGTTATTATCCTGGATACCCACTCAGGTATGATTTTCTGGAAGATGAATATAACCAGCTGAATGCAGAACATGAGCGATTGAAGAATATTTATTACATTTTTTCTACAGTTTCACTGATGCTTGCCCTGATCGGATTGTTTGCTTTGACTACTTTCATGATCAGGCAACGACTAAAGGAATTCAGCATCAGGAAAACATTAGGTGCATCTTCTGCAACAATACTTACCATGATTAGCAGAAAGTATCTGTGGCTAGTGCTCATTGCCAATTTATTGGCGTATCCTGTTGTGTTTTTCTGGGCAAATAATTGGTTAGATAATTTTGCTTACAGAATACATATGCCATTTGGAGCTTTTATTGTCACGACAGTACTGTCTTTAATTACTACAGGTATCACGCTGGCTATTCAGATTGGCAGTATTGCAGGGGCAAGTCCGGTTAAATATTTGAAAAGTAATTAGGGACCTGTTTAAACAGGTCTTTACTTTTGTTTAGGTACACAATTTATTATTTACCAATCTCTCTAATATTGAGATCTAAGGCTGGTAAAAACAAAAAGTATAAAGGGTAAAAAAGTGTTAGATTAAAAGATTATTGAATCTGATTATTTAAGTTAAAATAAATTACTGTTTGCAAATCTATGAAGGCTTGTTCTTTGGAACTGGCCTTATGCTTTTTCATTATTCCTCCAATCGTTAATATAATACTCACAATAAATTTTGAAATCTCTTTTTATTCTCTAATTTTGCTCACATCTAACTATTTTAACCTTTTCTGTCTGTGAATTGCCTATACCCGTTTTTTAATCCAAATACAAAAACTATGTCATAATTTTTACTCATTAAAAATCTTGGGACCCATTACCGGTGTAAGCATACCTATACATGTTTATTCCCAATCACTACTGCTTAAATAGCAAGTTGAAATCACATATACATTATGTTATTCTTCCTCACGGCAGGGAGCCTGGTAACCTATGCGCAATTACAACGTAGTACCTCGCTGCCCGGCGCCCTGGGTAAAGGACCCATAGTTGCATTCCCCCGTGGTATTAAACAATCTTCCGGCGAAGTGTCCTATATCTTAGCTTCCGACACAGCTGGCAATATTAACCTTGTACCCTTACATGCAAATAACTATGACACCATAACCCGGCCACTATTACTCCGTAAGCCTTTCCTGAAGGTGCATGGGAATGTCATGTATGACTATTACTACCAATCCGGCGTTGTTATCCCATATATCAGCAAAAAGATATTTACCAGCATACAATACAGATTTATCTCAACCTCACCATCAGGGATCAATACCCCGTACGCGTCGGTTTCACAACCGCCAGAGGAAATTCAACCCTGTTTCGCAATATCACAGGTATCAATATGAAGTACACCAACCGGGACTTCAAAAACCTCCTGTACGATAAGCTTCAGAATTGGGATGGTGCACAGATAAGTACGAATACTACAAGCATAGTCCGCTGGCTCGTGCAGTCATTGGTCATCAACAGGTACAGGGTCTCTGAGTATGAAATTAGAACGATCCTTTTTATGAGCAAGTCAGTATCTCTATGTTAGTATTATTATAATAGGTTACGGATACTTTATAACCCAATTAAAAAACTCTTATTAATACTTAAAATATCGTGTATGAAATCACTATCTCTTATTTTATCCTTTATTCTTTTTCTATGTTTTTCCTGCTATTCGCAAGAAATCGATGATGTTGTGTGTTCATATAAAATTAACGGCACTCCCGTTTATGGAATCAAAATAAAGACCAATATACCTTATGGTATAAATATAAGTATGCCTACACTTATGATAGAAGGATATGACTACCAATATACCAACCCGATTAATCTTACATTATGCTGGTATATTAATACTGCTGGTGATTTTACTCATTATGCCGTAACCTCTTCAGGTTCATTTAATCCCCCCATAACCCTGGCTAACGAAAATGGGAAAATTTCGATTTTTATCGATTCCAAAGCTTATTGGATAAGGTTTCATGTTAGAGTTTTTGCAAAGGGGTTCCCTGGTGAGACTGCTGCAAATTTTGGTGGTTGGTCGGTTGTAGATAGTACATTAATTGCTTCAGCTACAAATCCTGTCATTGTTCCTTATAAGAATTCGTTTGTAGGTAATGTTTATTTGCCAGATAGTGTAACATCTACGGAAAGTGGCAAATTTGGGATTGGAACCCTACTTCCAAGAGCCTCCTTAGATGTGGCTGGAACTTCAGGTGATTCGCTGACTTCCGTTTTGGCTAGATTATCCGGTGGAAATAATACGGGTAAGGGAACTTATATAGGTATTCGATCATATTCAACTGCTTTAAATTCGCCTGCATTCGGCGTCGTTTCTAGTATTGCTGGCGTAGAGGGTGCTAAAGTTCTTTTTATGAGACATAATAACTCTACCGGTCAATTTTTAGCTTTTTGTTCAAATGATGGTACAGAAAAGATGCGTTTGGATGTAAATGGAAATCTTTGTATCGGTACCACCACAGCAGGAAATTATAAGTTAGCCGTTGAAGGAACCATTGGTGCAAGAAAGCTACAAGTTACGCAAACTAGTTGGGCTGACTTTGTTTTCAAGCCATCTTACAATCTACCTTCACTTAGTAGTATAGAGAAATATATTAGTGAAAATCAACACCTGCCTGGCATTCCTGCAGAATCGGATGTATTAGCCCATGGGGTTGATCTCGGCGAAATGAATAGATTATTGTTGCAGAAAGTGGAAGAGATTACTTTATACCTTATTGAAGAACATAAAAGTAATGAGAGGTTAAAAGAAGAGAATGAAGAATTGAGAAAGCGTGTTGATAAAATTATGTCGTTACTAGAAGCTAAAAGATGATGGGGATTGATTTTCATTCAATGCATATATCTTCTATGACTTGAAATGTGTTCATTGTTTTTTATCCTGCATTTGGGGTGTTGCATTTTTTATTTATTAATTGTTTGCGATTATGAAATCATTATTATTTGTCCTAACATTGATTTTGTTATTGGGGTATAGGGGATATTGCCAGGATAGCACTATCGATATGGTGCCGGATAAATATTTTTCAATGATAATTTTCAAATCAGATAACAATCACAATCATTTACCCATTTACGTTATCGAACACTTATTTAAGATTCACCACTTCATAACCACCTGAACCCCAATAATTCCCACAATAAAAAAGAGCGAAAAATTACTGTTAAAGTAATTTTTCGCCTAATGTGCACGGGAGGAGTTCTCTATCTAACATTTGATCCCATTATTGATTTTGATAAGAATTGTAAATGGAGAAAATGAAAGCAATGTGGAGCTGAATGCAAATAATTTTGACTTTTTCGACATTTTTTAAGCAACATCCATGTAATTAAAGGCTGTGTGAAGAACAAAGATTATTTGCTCTCCCCCAAAAGATTTTTTAATTAATAGACGATTGCCAAATGAGTTAAATCTGTTGTATTACTTTTTGACTGCGATAATAGTGATCTGTTGAAATAAAAACAGGGTAATCTCCAGGAATGGAAGCTACCCTTTTGTATTTCCATGATGAAAAAAATAATGATTAGTTCTTTACCCTGTTTGATTCAGTATCAGCTCCTGTGCTATTATGTTTACGTTGACCCTTTACCGCCTTTCCCAAACGAAGGCTTAACGTAAGGATAGCTGCTCTTGAATCAGAAAGCGTTTTAAAGTATGCATCTGTCAGCTGAAGGTTGGTGATTGTACCTTTGCTGATATTGGTAAACAGGATATCCGACACACTGAATTTGAGCGTTGCCTTTGGCGATAATACTTTCGCTACAGCTGCATTCAATCTGCCCCTGGCTGCCAGCTCAAATTGTACGTTTGTCATTTTGGTCTGATAATAACCATCTAGCTGAATAATCCAATTCTTCTTCAATTTAAACTGTGCCATCCCCTGCGTATACAAGTAAGTACTTTTGGTATCCAGTAAGCCTGTATAGAAATTACCTTTAGAATGAAAATAGTTTAACTGTGCATTGATTTGGAAAGTAAACCAGGGGGTAGGGTCCAGACCTGCACCCAGGTCAAGTGTATAGAGTTTTGTTTTTCCAATATTTCCAGGTCTGCTATAGTAGATATTGTCAATGATCTCAATCGTTTCAAACACCTGGTCTTTCGTGTTTGTATAACTTGCTGTGGCAGTCAGTTTGTTTTTGAAGATATAGCCCAATTCTACCTTTGTCGAAAGGGATGGTTGCAGATAAGGATTTCCTGTGTAGTAGGAAAACTTATCCAAAGGAGATATAAAGGGATTGAGGTCCTGGTAATAAGGCCTGTCAATCCTTCGGCCAAAGTTAAATTTAAGCTGATGATCGCTTAATGAATCCAGGCTATACATCAGGAATACCGTAGGGAAGATGTTCGTATAATTACGGTCAAAGGCCGAATCAGGTTTCTCTACGTTCCCAAGCTGATGTCCTTTAGAAGAAGTTGTTTCGAGACGTAATCCCAACTGTACACTCAACCTGTTGAAATCCTTATTCAAGTTTACATAGCCTGCATTGATATTTTCCTTATAACTAAAATTGTTTGTTTTTTCATAATCCGGTGAAGTGATGCCTCCAATAGTATTGAAATAATTAGCGATGTTGGAGGTATTGGTATAGCTGCTCTTCGCACCTGCTTCAAATTTCCAGTCACCTTTGAACGTCTGGCTATAATCTACCTTTCCAGAATAAATTTTAATATCAGTTGGCAAATTACCATCCAGTTTGTCTTCCGATTTGAATACTCCTTCCGGAGAATAGCTTTTGTTAGAGAATACCTGGTCGTTGTTGATATCGTATGTCAGGTAGTCGAAATTGGCAAGAATAGATGGACCATTCTTATAGAAATCATGTTTGATATTGAAATTGACACCATGGCTTTTGAATTTACCATCTTCATTGTTGATCGAAACGATTGAAGAATCCAGTATCATCTTGCTATCATATATTTGCCCGGTGCTTGTATTGGTATTCTTTGGATAACGTAGCATATTGTCAAGGGTGATGCCCAGGGTGGTGTTCTCAGAAGCATAGAAATCTGCACCAACAGTTGCCTTTACACCATATCCTTTCCGGCGGATGTAGGAGTCCTGTGTAAAGATATCTTTCAGACTGCCATCCTCATTTTTATATTTCCTGGTGATGCTGATATCGTTATAGTTATTTCGTGTACCGTATGCAAAGTTGCCAAAGAAGTTGAATTTATTGTGGCGGTAGTTAAAGTCAAGACTATTATTCACGCTGGTGTATTTTGAAAATCTTGGGCTTAAGTTAATACCCATATTAAAACCCTGGATCTTCTTTTTTACAGTTTTAATATTGATAATACCTCCATTACCTGCTGCATCATATTTGGCAGGTGGATTGGTCATGATTTCCACCTGTGCCAGTGTGGAGGAAGGAAGTGAGCGTAAATAATTCTGCAGATCAGCACCTGAAAGATAGGAGGGTTTGTCATCAATAAAAATGGTAACCCCCTGTTGTCCTTTCAGGCTGATTGTACCGTTAGGATCTACGCGCACGCCTGGTGCTTTTTCCAGTACTTCCAGCGCGGTAGTACCGGCATTGGAAATCATGGCATCCACATTTACGACGGTTCTGTCTATTTTTTGTTCAATAAAACTCTTCTTGGCTGTTACGGCTACTTCTTTCAGCTCAATATCTGCTTTACTCACTATAAAGACCGGCAATGTAGTCTGGTTGTTGGATGAGTCGATTGTAAAAGGAGCACTTTCATATTTGACGAGTCCTACTGCCGTTGCTACTATCCTGTAGATGCCGGGCCGGATATCTTCAAATGAAAAAGATCCGTCAGTAGCAGATACCTCAAATTTGACTGGTTGTGTATTGCCTGCTACCAATAATGATATGGTGGCTGCGTTGACAGGCTGCTGGTCAGCCTGTACGATCTTTCCAATGATCTTGCTGACAGGCAGCTGGGCTTTTGTGGACAGAGAGAGGAGCATGACACTTACAGCCATGAGGGTTATCAAGGGTTTCATCTAAGAATGTTTATGGATTATGTAATGGTTATATGGGTTTAATCACACTTTTCAAGCCCATGCAGGTATTAATGAGCTTATCCAAAGCGGCCTGACTATTTAATTTTTTATCTGCTTTTACATAAAAGTTTCCCTGGGATGCTTTGATATCAAAGCGGGTATTGTCAGCAGTTACCACTTCTTTCTTTACTTTATGAGTGGTGCCGAAAATTACAACCGGGGAAAAACAGCTATCTATGTACTTTTCTACCAACTCAGCCTGACTGGCATTGTAGGATGCGCGAAACACATAAGCAGTAGGTGTCTCAGCGTAAGAAACTGCCGTTTTATGACTGGTCGTATTATTACTAAGGAACAAACTTATTGAAATGATAACTAATACCACGCTAACCGAAAATAGAATATATGCCGTTTTCATACATGTAAGCATTAATGTGAGGAATATGATGGTAACCAGCCATGCTTTATTTTTCAATCTTTTTCACCCAGAAGTAATAACCTAAAAAGCCCAATGCTACACTTACAGCCATTATAATTACAGAGTGAATGCCGATCGGAGGGAAAAATGTGATAATTGTTAATCCTACAGCAATGGCAGTAAGAATGGCAAACCATTTAATTGCTGCAATCTGCTCACTTTTACGTGGAAGCATATTGGCAATAACCTCTTCTGAAACTCCTTTTTGCAGCATCTTTTTCTTTAGCTGATTATTCAGCAATATTCTGAGCAATGAAAGAATAAAGGAAGATGCTATAAAAAGGACTATGGTGGCCACTGTACTCCTGAGCAGTTCAGTGGTGATTTCGCTGTTCGCGGGAAAAAGCGGTGATTGTGCAAATACTGATACAGGTGCAACAAGCATTATAGTAGTGATGATCTTTTTCATTTTTTTCTGTTTTATTGTTTATACCGTATATGACCGGTCAAACAAATGAATGTTGCATCTTTTTCAATAAAAATTTAACAGGCGAATTTTTTCCCTGTAAGAGGTCACCATTTCCCTGCCCAGGAAGCCCGCAATAACCAGGGCTGTCACTATAATAATATATAAGGTGTACTCGGGAATGCCCTTTGCAAGATTAGAAAGGAACCTGCTCATTATAAAGATAGGAATACAAAAAACGGCCACAGCTATTCCAATGGTAGGTATGATAGACCATTGACTGTTGGAAACAGCCTTTTGCGGCTGAGGTAGTTGGGGCATTACCAATTGCTCCACGTCAAAATCGAATGCGGGGCTTTCCATTACTTTTAGTGAAGTGAATATTGCCTGGTAACTGGCTATTGCCGTCTTACATGCAGCACATTCCCGAAGGTGCTGTGCCTGCAGTGGATCAGCCTGTTGCAATTTCATAGCCAATTGCTGTACTTCATTCTCTGAAAGATGTACCTGCTTCATATTTCTTCTTTTTTATAGGCCGTCAGCAATTGTTGTTTAAGCGACTTTCTGGCCCTGAACAGATAATTTTTTACGGTGCCTTCCGGGAGCGACGTGATCTCAGCGATTTCACCGTAACTCATTTCTTCCTGGTGGTACAATATGATCAGCGTCTGGTAAATAGGTGGTTGAAGAATTTTGATAGCTGAGCTGAGAATAGCGGTGAGATCTTTGGCCTGTAATTCCTTTTCCACCTCATTCTGCGCGATGTTTCCCTGTTTATAACTGATACGGTCATGGTGATCTTCTGCATCATCCTCTTCAAAGTAAGAGGGCAAATACACCAATTTCTTTTTCTCGATATAATGCAGGCAGGTGTTATATGTTATCTGCCCTATCCAGGTGGAAAGCTTGGCGTTTAAACGGAACCCGGGAAGATTGGAATAGACTTTCAGATAGACATCCTGTACTATATCCTTCCGGTCGGCAGGGGAGGGAATCATTTTAAATACTATCTGGGCTACCAGTTTTTCAGTTTGCCGGATAATCCGTGTAAATGCTTGCTGGTCGCCCTTAAGCACCTGTTCGACAAGGAATTGGTCAGTGAAATTATGTTCCGCGGAATAGCTCATTGTCGAATAAGACCGGTTAACTTAGATTTTGTTGCAGTTATTTGCAAAAAAGATACAATAAAATTTTATGTATCGCAGCTATATGGCTTCAGTTTTTTGGCAAAGTGCCTGATTATTGATCCAAAGATTTGATGGCTTTATTTTGATGCAGGCATAATAGCCATATTCCCCTCCTAACAACCACATTCATAACGCTTTCATTATATTACCCATCAGAAGATTCAGCTTATACACAGGTTAGTAGTGTGGTATTTGCAGCTGGTCAGACGGTGGCTAATATTTGCGTAGGGGAGGAGATTGTGGTGAGTGCTATAAAGCCGGGTGGGTTATCCTGTAATAATTCAACAGTAGATTTTTCATGTAGTGTGGATGCTGTAAAGAGCAATTTTAGATTGACATATACAAGAGGAGGAAATAATGGGTCCGATTGGGATGTGAAGGTGGTTTACCTGGGTCGGGACATTCCTGCTGGAAATACTATTAAGGTACGTGTTGTATCTGTATTTGATTGTAGTGTTGGGGAAAGTTGGAACAGTCTTACATTTAGCAGCTTCACCAGAGATACAACCTTCTCGCTGGAAGGCATAGGCACCTGTACTATTACAGCAGACTCACTGGTAGTGATGGGATGTACCTATCCTGAAACGACCACCACACCAACTACCAGTACTTGTGATACCGCCTATCAATATAAAATATCCAGGATCACCAACATATCCTACAGTACG
Source organism: Chitinophaga sp. LS1 (assembly GCF_034274695.1). Classification (NCBI taxonomy): domain Bacteria; kingdom Pseudomonadati; phylum Bacteroidota; class Chitinophagia; order Chitinophagales; family Chitinophagaceae; genus Chitinophaga; species Chitinophaga sp. LS1. The sequence continues at coordinate 8,144,341 of NZ_CP128362.1, read as the reverse complement.
GCTGGTATCACAACGGATACAGCAACCCTTGCAGCATCAGTAGCGAGTGCGCTGGCTGCTAATATTACGGCAAATTGTGAGGCGCAGGCAGATAAATGGATGACAGAATTAGACTCTTGTTTATACGGTCGTTCAGATTATACGTCCATCCGTACGTCGTTGCGTGCAAAATTGATAGAGATCTGTGAATTAGGGGGCGATGCAGACCATCAGTCCGGAGCAAGTACTACTCCTTCAGGAAAGTCAACCGCCGAAGGATACACCTCATTTAAAGATGCTATAAAAGGTATGCTGAGCTTGTCTGCTTTAAACATGATCTGCAATCCATGGCTGTTGGAGTCACCTTATCCATATGATGTGCATATGCAGGCGGCATCGACTACAATTGAAAAATCAAGTATAGATATTTGTAGTAAATTATCGGTGTTAGCAAGTGAATATCACGCCTCCGGTTCAACAATTGGTTTATACCAATACCTGGTAAATAAATATGGTGATGCGATGACGCTGTCATCATCAGAATTGACCATTTTACAAAATAGCTGTAATAACTGTCGCTATTTACTGGCGAGCGAGCTGACTTTGCCGGTATTCATGGACCCTGCCTCTACAGGTGCCATAACGGCTACGCAGTTCAATACAGGATGGAGTGCGATGCAAACAGAAATAGGTAGCTGGCTGGATAGTACGAGTGTGAATTATGAGACGGTAGTTGCCACCTATTTGAATCAGTTGTGGGGTTTTACACTTTCATATGGGGATTACAAGGATTACCTTGACTCACTGGCGGCAGGCTCCACCAAAATGTTGTGCAATACTCCCGTATATGCTACAGTGACTGTAGAACCCTATAGTTGTTCAAAGCTGATGATAGATGCAGCTGTGACGGCAGGCACTGTGTTGTATAATCAATATATAGAGGAAGTAAAACGCTTGTTCAGGAAGGAATACATCGCATATTGCGGTGCAGCCCAGCCAGCTTTGCAAATGACGACGAATGAGCAGTTGTATCATTTCACTTTATATTATTACGATCAGGCAGGCAATCTGGTAAGAACAGTACCACCGGAAGGGGTACATCTTATGGCAGCTAGTCTGCAGGCGCAGGTAGACAGCGCAAGAAATCACGCCGGTACCAATTGTACATTTGATGGTGCAGGTTTTAATACAAGTAAGGACTCTGCATTATTAGCATTAACGAGTGCATTCTCTTCCACAGGTGGTCGTGCACTTGAGCTGTGGATGTATGATTCTACGGCCAGTGGTGGGCAGTTCCTGGCTTCCAGCAGCGGGCAGCAGTATTTAGTAAATATCTGTCTGAATGGACAGAATATGCATATGGACCTGTATACAATGAAGGGTACAGCAGATAGTGTGATACTGACATTGTCAAAGCATACAGTTGCAAATATGGCTGCTGTTTTGCCACTGAGACCCTGGACGCACGTGGTGGTGCAGGGTGCATCCTTAAACGCGGATAACCTCGCGGTGTATATCAATGGTAAGCTTTGTCCGGCAGTTACATCTGATACTGCTAAAGGCGGTTGTGGATGGACGCTTGCTGTAGGAGCTTATCCTGAGAACTTAACTTATGTAAAACAGATCAGGTATTACAGTCGTCTCTTATCGGCAGATGAAATAGCTGCAAATGCAACAGAGGCATGTATGTCATTGGCATCAGATTATTATGCGGCGTTGAATACGTCTTTACTTTACAGGGGGCGGTTTAATGTGCCAGCAGCAGGTTCTACTACTACTACAGGAGCCGGTAGTACAGCGGAGACCCAATATACACCGATGTATCCGGGGCATACATTGTTGACATCCTATGCTTATCAAGGGTTGAATGGTGTAAGTGGGCAGCATTCACCGGATGGAGGATTGAGTAAGTTCTGGTATGATAAATTAGGAAGAGTAGTGGTATCGCAGAATGCGCAGCAGGCTGCAAATGGGAAGTATAGTTATACGCTCTATGATGCGCAAAGCAGGATATTGGAAGTTGGAGAGAAAACAGGTGGAAGTAGCCCGGGAACGGATAGATTCCTGGATAGTACGAGTGTGGCTTCTTTCCAGGCAGGGGGTACGAATACACAAATTACACGTACTTATTATGATTCTGCATATAGTGGATTTGCGTATACACAGGAAAATCTGCGTAAGCGGGTATCAGCCGTGAGTTATAAGGATGCGGTTACTGACACCGTGCAGCAGGTCACTTATTACAGTTATGACCAGATAGGAAATGTGAAAACATTGTGGCAGCAGATGTTGGGGCTGGAGATGAAGCAGATAGAGTATAAGTATGACCTGGTAAGTGGAAAGGTGAATAAGGTGAGGTATAATTACCAGGATGATAGGAACGATCAATTCTGGTATGCGTATGATTATGATGCGGATAATAGGGTAATCAAATCTGCAACAGGGGTCAATACTGTCTCTTCAGATGGTTGGGATATTGAGAATCCAAGAACAGATGCGGGGTATCGTTATTATTACCATGGCCCGTTGGCACGTATGGAATTGGGGCATGATCAGCTGGTGCAGGGAGTAGACTATGCTTATACCTTGCAGGGATGGTTGAAGCAGGTGAATAGTCAGTTTTTATCTCCTGCGGCAGATATGGGAGGAGATGGTGTAGCCAATAAGGCTCGGTCGGTAGTAGCACCAGATCTTTATGGATATTCCTTGGATTACTATAAAGGAGATTATAAGCCGATAGCTGGTGCTTTGGCATTAGGCTGGACAGATGGTAGTACTTTAGAAATAGGGAGAAACCTGTATAATGGTAATATTAGCCGTAGTACGATGGCATTGAGCCAGTTCAACAATACAGTGGGATATTCTTACCGTTATGACCAGTTAAACAGGTTAAAATCCATGCGTCAGCATAGTTTGTCTTCTAGTACACCTTCATGGAGTAGCAGTACAGCAGGAGATGCTTATAGGGAAGATGTCACTTATGATGCAAACGGGAATATTCTTACTTATTTCAGGAATGGTAGTGGCGCGAATGGGAAAGGAGTGGGAATGGATAACCTGACATATGGTTATAGTAAAGATGCGAATGGTTATTTGTTGAATAATAAGTTGTTGCAGGTAAATGATGCGGTGACTAGTTCAGAATATACGGAAGATCTTAAGAATCAGGGAAGTAATAATTATTCGTATGATAGTATAGGTAATCTGGTGAAGGAAGTACAGGCGGGGATTACGAAGGTTGAATGGACGGTTTATGGAAAGATAAAAAGTATTACTTTAGGTGATACAAGTTCTTTGGAATATAGGTATGATGCGGGAGGAAATAGAGTGTATAAAGGATATACGCATAATGGGGTTATTAATAAGACGTGGTATGTGAGGGATGCTCAGGGGAATACTTTGTCTGTGTATGGTACAAAGGGTGGAGGTGATCAGGTTTATTGGCAGGAGCAGGATTTGTATGGAAGTAGTCGGTTAGGAATTTGGGAACCAGGGATGTTGGTGGCTACAGATAGTTCGGGTTCAATATGGGATCAGGCTGATAGGAAGAGGTATGAGTTGAGTAATCATTTGGGGAATGTGTTGGTAACGCTTGGAGATTATCTTGAAGGAGATAATAAGGCGGTGGTGTATAGTGCTCAGGATTATTATCCGTTTGGAATGTTGCAGGTTGATAGGAGGTATAGCTTGAATGAATATCGTTATGGGTTTAATGGTAAGGAGAATGATAATGAGGTGAAGGGAGATGGGAATGAACAGGATTATGGGATGAGAGTGTATGATCCGAGATTGGGGAAGTTTCTGAGTGTGGATCCGTTGACTAAGGAATATCTGTGGTATTCTCCTTACCATTTTGCGGGAACAGCCCAATAGCTAATTCAAATGAGAGTCCCTGTCAGCGTCCCCGGAAAGAGAGGACGAAAAAGTGTTTATGCACGACCAAACAGAGAATCTATATCAATCCGGAAATACATGTCCGGACTGAAAAAGAAAGATTGGACCTGGATGAAGGTACGTCATCAAAGCAAAGGGAAGAAGCTTTTTGCCTGGTTCCATTGTAGAGAGATTTATATATTCAATCCGTTAACAGAGAAACGTCAGCTACTGCAATTATTAATTAGAAAGGATATTGACGGCACCATTAAATATAGTCTGTGCTACAAACCTGGAGCATCAATGAAAGAGTTAGCTTATATGCAGTGTAAGCGGTTCTTTATAGAAAAATCATTTAGAGAAGGTAAAAAGGAATTAGGTCTAAATGAGTATCAAACCCGAAGCGCTCAAAGCTGGCATAAGCACATGGCTATGATTATGTTAGGACAACTGTTTATGAACACTCAAAAGCTTCTTTGTTACCACGAAAAGGTGTGGGTAACAACACAAGATATTATCTTGTTGATAAGATCAGTTCTCAAATTGACATTGAGATCAATCCGAAATATCATCGATTATATTCTTGCTAAACAGCCACCAGATTATAGAAAACTAAAGAAATTATTATTTATTCGAATCTGATCAAATCAAGTTAGTTTGAATTTATTTTTAACTATCTGATAATCAGTAATTTTAAGTTGTCGCGATATTCACTTCCAAACAACACATTCATTTGCCCATTTCCGTTATCGAACACTTATTTAAAATACACCACTTTATAAACACCTGAATCCCAACAATTCCCACAATAAAAAAGGGCGAAAAATTACTTTAAAATGTAATTTTTCGCCCTGTGTGCGGAAGAGGAGATTCGAACTCCCAAGCCCTTTCAGGCACTACCACCTCAAAGTAGCGCGTCTACCAATTTCGCCACCTCCGCAGCTTTGAAGGAGTGCAAATTTAAATTCTTTTTTAAAACCAACAAATTTAATTGAAACTTTTTCTGCAGAACCCGCCATTTTTATTTCCTCAACCAAATCCTAAACGTCGTCCCCTTACCAATTTCTGACCATTTCACCGTCAATCTCCCCTTATGATACTCATCTATTATCCGCTTAGCCAGTGACAACCCCAACCCCCAGCCACGCTTCTTTGTACTAAATCCCGGCTTAAACACCTTTTCAAAATTAGCCTTCGGAATCCCCTTCCCGGTATCCGTAATATCAATAATAATATGCGCCGGGTGACTCTCAATAAATATATCAATACTACCCTTACCCTCCATCGCATCCAGCGCATTCTTCAACAAATTCTCTATCACCCAGTCAAATAACGACGGCGAAATCATCGCCGGCATCTCATTTTCCTGCGTATGCATGTTAAACACCACCTTTTGCGGCGCCCTCTTTTTAATATACTGCATCATATTACTCACCTGGTGGATCACATCCCGCTCTTCCAGCTGCGGCACACTACCGATCTTGGAAAATCGCTCAGTGATTAGTTTCAGGCGGTTCACATCTTTCGTCAGCTCTGTTGCCATCAGCTCATTCCCATCCGTTTCCTTAAGCAATTCTATCCACGCTTCTATAGAAGAGAGGGGAGTACCCAGCTGGTGTGCCGTTTCTTTTGCCATCCCTACCCATACAAGGTTCTGAACGGCGCGGTTAGAAGAGGAGAGGGCGATCAGCATGATACTCACAAAGAGGGCCACCACCATCAGTTGTATATATGGATAGTAGCGAACCTGTTTGAGGATCAGGGAGTCTCCATAATAAATGTAGTTATAAAGATTACTCCGGGTATCGATCTCCATAATAAATGGACGGTGTTGCTTCCTGAATGTAGTCAGTTCATCTTCAATATATTGCGGATCATGCGCCATACGAACCGTGTCGAGATTGCGGGAGTCGATGATATGGCCTTCCCGGTCAGTGATGATCACAGGAATAGTCGTATTGTTGGTAATGATTTCCGCAGCCAGGTTTAGGTTCGCCTCATCAGGAGCCTGTAACAACTCTCTGTTAGCCGCCACCCATGTAGCCACCTTACGGGTTTCTTCATCTTCGATCTTGCGTGCCAGGCTGCTTACATACCAGATCGTACCCACGATGATGAGTACGGCCGCAGTAACCAGCAGGAATTTCCAGCCTATGAACTGTTTGAACATATGAGGATCGAATTTAAGGAATACCCCTTATACACTAACGTATTTTTCGCATATTTGCAACGCTAAATATATTACTCACGTATAATACAGTATCTTTTGTCTGGAATACCATCGGTAGCAGTTGTCATCCTGAATTGGAACGGACGTAAGTTTCTGGAAGATTTTCTGCCTTCCGTATGCAGGTCAACTTATGAGAACCTGCAGTTATACGTAGCAGACAATGCTTCCACGGATGATAGCGTGAAATTTGTACGCGAGCATTTCCCGGCAGTTAAAATTATTCAGAATAGTACTAATAATGGATTTGCCGGGGGATATAACGAAGCCTTGCAACATGTGCATGCTGATATTTATGTATTGCTGAACCAGGATGTGGAAGTGGAGCCGGGTTGGATTGAACCTGTAGTCGCATTAATGAGAAGGGACCATCATATTGCAGCCTGTCAGCCGAAGCTGAGGGCTTATTATAATAAGCCGGAGTTTGAGTATGCAGGTGCTGCGGGCGGCTGGATGGATATTTTGGGATATACTTTTTGCCGTGGACGTATCCTGTATACAACCGAAACGGACGAAGGGCAGTACGACGACGAACAGGATATTTTCTGGGCTACGGGTGCTGCATTGTTTATCCGGTCTTCCTGTTATCATGAGGTTGGAGGGTTTGATGCGGATTTTTTTGCACATATGGAAGAGGTGGATTTATGCTGGCGATTGAAACGGGCCGGGTACCGGATCTGCTATTGTCCTCAATCTATTGTATATCACGTAGGTGGAGGTAGCCTCCCACAGGGAAATCCCAGGAAGGTGTACCTGAATTTCAGGAATAACCTGATGATGTTGTGGAAGAACCTGCATCCGCATGATAGATGGATCGTGCTCTTCCAGCGGTTTTTTCTGGATGTGCTGGCAGCGGTGAAGAGCCTGGTAGCAGGAAAACCCAAAGATATGACGGCCATTTACAGAGCTTATGTGGATTATCTCCGCTGGCGCAGGAAGTATACAGGAGAGAAACATCCCCTGCCACAGAAGAAGCTGCTGGGTATGACAGGAGTGTTTCATGGGATCATGATCTGGAGGTATTATTTCCTGAACAGGAAGACTTTCAGAACTTTGGAAAAAGAGTAAATTAATTGTAAAAATTTACTTTGATTTTCATTTGACATGATGTAAGTTTGCAATGCGAAATAATTAGATATGGAAAATAATACTGTTGAAAACAAGAATGACTTTACCAATAACTGGGTGTCGTCTTCCAGATTTTTATTTTATGTAAGCATTTTCTGCTTTTTGTCTTTTGTTCTGGGAGGTTGCTACCAATTGTACAAACACCGTTATCCTGGTAAGCCTGAGGTAAATGTTCCAGAAAACACGCTTTATAATCCTAAATACAAATAAGGATTCTATCATATTGAAAGAGCCTTTCGGTCCCATACCGGAAGGCTCTTTTTTATTTAAATAAAAACCCGCATTCGCCTACGGCAAATGCGGGTTTTTTATGAGCAGCCCGGTCTACGGCCGGCTAATAGAATGCATTAAAAACAAAAAAGCCTGATAAGTTATCTTATCAGGCTTTTAATCTCTGAGCGGAAGACCGGGCTCGAACCGGCCACCCCGACCTTGGCAAGGTCGTGCTCTACCAAATGAGCTACTTCCGCTTGTATTTTTAAGAGCTTTTTTCCTTTTTCGCAGCACCATGGCTGCGATTGGGATTGCAAATGTACGAATTGTTTTTAATCCTCCAAATATTTTTAAAAATTATTTCTTCAACTCACTCGGCGCCACCCCAAACTTCTTCCTGAACACCGCACTGAAATGCTGTGGTGACGAGTATCCCAGCTCATATGCAATATCTCCTACCGACTTATTCCCTTCCTCTAAAAAACTCCTGGCCATGCCTAAACGATAATCCGCCAAATACCCAAATACCGTCGTATTAAATTCCTCCTTAAACTTCTTCTTCAACTTAAACTCATTGATCCCCACTATCCTCGACAACTCCGACAAACTCGGCGGCATTTCAATATTATTGATCAGGTACTCCCGCGCATAATGAATCCGCTCCACATCATCCCGCTTATACTGCTGCCGCTCCCTAAACTGAAAAGCCTGGTGCCACGCATCCGCCTGCAATACCAGCAACTCAATACTTTTAGACAACAAAAACAGCTTCTTCAAATGCCCCGTGAAATTACACTGTATAATATCCTGTATGACCCGCTGTATCGTCGCATTTGCAGGCAATGACTGTATACCCATCACCACCGGTCCTCCGGCCATTAATCGGTCTGCAAATCGCTTCATCGTATCATTACTACCCTCCGTCAATTGCAAAAATGCCTCCCTGCTAAATTCAATACTTAGATTCTCCGCATCCAGCGATTTATTCTCAAACGTATTCATGTACCCATTCGCATAAATGATATTATGCTGCTGGTCCTGCACATCATAACATGTTCCTTCCTGCCTGATAAGCGTATGCCCCTTTAAATATTACAGGCTGACCCACCTGCCAGTCAGTCACCAGATCACTGTTGTACATATATTGTTTTACATAACCTGGTTCCGTGAGTAGGGTCCATACCTTTTCGGGGGAGGCGTCCAATGTAAGTGTGTTTGAAATAATCTTTTCCATACCCGCAAATGTAACGCAAACCAAAACCTGACATTTATATTAAACGGAGTATTAATACTTATATAAAAAGGTGAAATATTGTTGTATAATTGACAATTAATTTTTCTATCTTAGCCATCGTTCCACGTCTTCGCAATTACGCTAATGAAAATTGTATATGAAAAAGAATCTCACTTTCCTGTTGCTTTTGGTGATCATGCAGGTTACAAAGGCACAAACCACAGCGAGCCTCACGGTATCTGGTAAATCCGATCACCAGATCAGCCGTCACATCTATGGTCACTTTTCTGAGCACCTCGGCCATTGTATTTATGATGGTTTCTGGGTTGACTCTTCACTGAACGTACCTAAAAAAGACCGCATCCGCCTCGATGTCGTTGAGGCGCTCAAAAAGATCCACATTCCGAACCTCCGCTGGCCCGGTGGCTGCTTTGCAGATGAATACCACTGGCGTGACGGTATCGGTAAAAGATCCGATCGTCCTAAAATGGTAAATACCAACTGGGGCGGTGTCACTGAAGACAACTCCTTCGGTACCCACGAATTCATGGACCTCTGCGAACTGCTGCACACAGAGCCTTACATCTCTGCGAATGTAGGTAGCGGTACTGTTGAAGAAATGTCTAAATGGGTAGAGTACTTCAACTTCGACGGTGTAAGCCCAATGAGCAAGCTCCGTGCTGAAAACGGTCACCCTGCCCCCTGGAAAGTCGGTTTCTGGGGTGTAGGCAACGAAAGCTGGGGTTGCGGTGGTAACATGACCCCCGAATTCTATGCCGGCCAATTCCGTCGCTATGCTACTTATGCCCGCGACTATCCGGGTGCAAAACTGAAAAGAATGGCCAGCGGCGCCAGCGACTTTGACTACCACTGGACGGAGGTTTGTATGAGAGATATTCCGCTGCACATGATGTGGGGACTGTCCTTACACTATTACACCCTGCCTGGCGACTGGGGCCACAAAGGTTCTGCTACCAGCTTCGACGAAAAAGAGTACTTTACCACAATGCGGAAATGCCTGGTCATGGACACGCTCGTGACCAAACACTCCGCTGTCATGGATAAATACGATCCTAAAAAGAGAGTAGCCCTGGCTGTTGACGAATGGGGTATCTGGACAGATGTGGAACCAGGCACAAACCCCGGTTTCCTCTATCAGCAAAATAGCCTCAGAGACGCCCTGATCGCCGCCTCTACACTCAATATCTTTAACAACCACAGCGACCGTGTAAGATTAGCCAACCTGGCGCAGACTGTAAACGTATTACAGGCCCTGATCCTGACCGACAAGGAAAAAATGCTGCTGACTCCTACTTACTATGTATTTGACCTGTTCCAGGTACACATGGACGCCGCTTACCTGCCTATTCAGCTGAATAGCCCATTATATACCAATGGCAACGAAAGCATCCCTGCGGTAAATGCCTCTGCATCCAAAGATTCTACCGGAGCAGTGCATATCTCTTTCGTCAACCTGGATCCATCCAAAAAGATCACTGTAAAAGCAAGTCTGCAGGATGTACAATGGAAGACCGCAACCGGTCAGGTACTTACCTCTGGTAAATATACCGACATCAATACCTTCGAAAAGCCAGACAAGGTGAAGATCGCTACTTTCAATGGTGCGAAGAAACAAGGGAATGACCTTGTTGTAGAACTGCCAGCTACTTCTGTCGTAGTAGTCACCTTAAAATAAGGGAACCTTAAAAATAGTCGCCTTGTAATAAGTAACCTTAAAACAAGCCGTCTTAAAATAAGTCGCCTTGCAATAAGTAATCTTAAAACAAGCCGCCTTAAAATAAGTCGCCTTGCAATAAGTAACCTTAAAACAAGCCGTCTTAAAATAAGTCGCCTTGTAATAAGTAACCTTAAAACAAGCCGTCTTAAAATAAGTCGCCTTGCAATAAGTAATCTTAAAAACAAGTCGCCTCGTAATAAGTAATCCTAAAGCAAGGCAACTTCATAATAAGTAATCTTAACCTAATCAACCTTAAATAAGTACCTTTTAAATAATTGCAGTTCTTTAACAATCCAATGCCCCGGAGCACCCCTCCGGGGCATTATTATTGCAGCAGTATTTGCGTCAAAAACAAATGCTTATGAAGATATTGTTAGTAACCACAACCCACCATCAGCCAGGTAACACAGGTCTATGGCTTGATACACTGGCAGCCCCTTACTATGCATTTATCGAAACCGGCGCAGAAGTTCAGGTCGCTTCACCCAAAGGTGGCCGGGTTACCTTAGATCCAACCGCAGAGCAACACCAACAGTTATTGGCTGATCAGGACGTCGTCTACTGGCTGGCTAACTCGCTCAGGTTGTCTGAGGTGAGTGCCGAGGATTTTGATTCCATCTTTATTGCAGGTGGGAGAGGAGCAATGTGGGACCTGGTAGATAATAAGGAACTGAATGGTTTATTGCAGGATTTCAACAAGGCGCATAAGCCCATCGCGGCTGTGGCACACGGGGTGGCAGGGTTGTGTTGTTCAAAAGATAAGAGTGGAATGAGCTTACTCGCAGGGAAGAATATTACGGCAATTTCAAATGATGAAGAAAAAGGAGAAGTCCCTTTCCCTTTGGAAACAAGATTGAAAGAAATCGGCGCCGTATTCTATAAAGGAGAAAAGGTCGTGACGGATGAAAATATTATCACAGGCCGGAATGCAGCCGCGGCTGTAGAAACGGCGGAAGCAGTGATAGAGCAATTAGAAAGTAATTATTATGTGCATTTTAAAATATAGCCAATGATTGCGAAGCAATTACTGGCTGCAGAATTACAAAGGGTCGGTGCACTGCACCGACCCTTTGTAATATTTAGAATACATAAACTTCTATTTTTAAAATACATACACTTCATCACAACACACCGAAGCCTTCTTCGTAGGCGGCGCTCCCCGCCACCCCGGCACCGCAGCCTGACACTGCCCAGTCACTCTCACATACCGGGCATGCACTGCTGACAATCCAAACTTAAACGTATTAATACTCGTTGTATAATCCTCTTCTGCAGGAAAAGCACTCTTCTGCGTACCCGCAGGTGTAAAATGCACACCATCCACAGATGTCTCCACGGTAATCGTAGCAGGAGTAAATATATAATGCCTTGGATCATTCAGGAAATTCATCTGTACTGTATTCACCGTCTTTTCTCCCCCTAAATCTATCGTCGCCACCAGATCTTTTCCATAAATAAACAACCAGTTAATACTAAAATCTTTCGTACCCAATAACCCATCCGTCAGCGTCCTTTCTCTCTTTGCCGGATATTCATCCGATGGCGGATTCACCAATGTCACTTTCGCACCAAACGCCAGACTATTCACCCACTTCTTCGAAAAAATACTATCCCATTCCTGCTGATACGCATCCGGCGAAGCACCTCCCTCTGATATCTCCTTTACACCCGCCACCTTACACTGCGCCACAAATTTCTTCACCCGCTCAGGCCAGCGTGGATTCACCACATACCCATTTCCGGAAGCCTGTAAATACCCATACTTATCCGTTCCAAAGAAACGTGACTGCTGCAGCACACAATATTCCAGCCCCAATCTTGCATTATATACTCTCTTTAAATATGGATCTTCTACCGCTGCCTCTGCTTTATCCAAAATGGTAGAATATTTATCAATAGCCTCCGGCGATAAATAGTTCTTTGCACTTGCCACAGGATTTCCATAAATATCCAACTGCGCCTTAGACTCACTTAACGTCTGCACATATTCCAACATAGCCGCACCCGCTTTACCATAATACCCGTTAAAAAAATCCTTCGTAACCGCCGCTGCATCCACCGAAGGATCCCACAGTAATTGAGCCTGCAAATAAGCATTATAAGCCCCCATATCCCCATACGTATCTCCACTTCCCTGTGAGAACACCCCACGCACTTTATGCGCAGTCATGTATTGTAAGTTCGGCTGTAAATTATTGTAATCAGGAAATGGCGCCAGGTAATTCGTAAACTGCGTTGTATAATCCCATACAAAGAGATTATCTGTCAATGCCCCCCAGCTTTCAAGGTTCTTCCTGAAATCCGCTGCAGAAGGAATCGTGCTCAATGGCTCCTGCCTGTAAGCATCAATGCTACTCAGCATAATATACACATTAGCAGCTGGCTTCGTCTTTAATGGCGCCTTTGCGGTATAGGTATACGCCAGTGTCGTAAAATGCTGATCCGGAAATTGAGCAGCTACTCTGTTAATAAACCGGATCAATGTTCCAGCGGCACTCCCTTCTTCCTTATTCACCTTACTACACTGATCACAGGTACAAAATCCCCCTCCATCTTCTGCCGCAATCGACCAATACAAAGCATCCGGGTTATCAGCAATCGCATGCCGTAAATAATCCACCGTTATTTTAAACACCCCCTCATTACTCAGACACAACTGCGTAGCCTGTCTCTTCCCATCTACCAATGCATAGTATTCCGGATGTGCAGAAAAATAAGTCTTTGGTGGCACAATCTTAAAGAATGAATGCCCCCATACCCCCCACAGATCTTCAAATCTATGCAGCTTATGCCATTCCAGGTATTCATTGTCAAACGCAGCGGGGTAATACGTCTCCCTGTACACCAGTGTCGGTTCCTCCTTATCCATCAACTGCTGCGGCACGCTAACATCTTTTGATGCTGGTATAAAAGCCGGCCCCTCCGCATATTTCCGTGCGCCAAAGTATTTCTCTATTAATGTATACACTCCATACACCACACCTTTTCCTGTACCGCCTTTGATATATACATTCTTCGCATCAGACGCAATTATAAATCCTTCTCCTTTTAATTTACCAAAAGAAACCCCTTGCTCCGTATTCCCCACAAAGATCGCCGCCTGATTCTTCTGGTAACTGTTCTCTTTTACAATAGCCAATGTCACCCCCGATATCCGCTTCACGTAATCCTGCAATACGGACCCTGCATGCGTTTCATTCTTTGTCGGTTCTACGGGTAACACTATCACATGCTTCTTCAGATCTATCCGGGAAACCGTAGACTGACATGAAAAAAGGGTCAATGCTAATAACAATGAGTGCATCATTCTGAACATGAAAATTTAAAATTAGACTGAAAAAAAACTCCCTCTGTATCAGGGAGGGAGTCAGTATATTTAAAACTTACGTTGTAAAGTTATATAAAGATCATATTGGTTCTGGAAGTCCGTATCAGTAATCTTCTGATTGATCCAGGTGGCATTAAGTCCAACTGTAGTCCGGTATTTGAATGTCTTCATATAACCGGCGCCCACACTTCGTGTCAATAACCCGGCCAGTTTCGGGAACTGCACCAACCGGCTCTTATCATCCGGCGATGTACCCAACCCTGCCACAAACATGAGATAATCCTGGTTGCGGTTCATATAATACCTGCTCGTCAGGTTAAAGGAGGTATAGAAGTTAGGCGAGTCGCTGATAAAGTACGCCCTGAAGTTTACCCAGAAATCCTTCCATGTTTTAGCCACAGAAGCGAGCCCTGATATACTGTTGATACTATCTCCTTTTAAATAGCGCAGCCCCAGTTCCCCTTCTATATTATGCCTGAAGGTTTTGAACAGGGAGTACCCCAGTCTGAGCTGTGGAAACACAATCCCATTGGAGTAGTTCACCAGACCATAAGAATACATCTTAGGCGTATGGTTATAATAGATCTCCGCTTCACCCATCAGCCCCGTACCCTGTGTACGACCTGCATAGTTCAGCCTGGCAGCCCAGGAACCGCGCGGTATATAGTGACGGTATTCCAGTGTTGCAATGTTGTATTTCGTATCAGAATAATCATAATTGGTATGCAGGTAATACATGCCAAACTGATTCTTCAGCGTTTTACTCTTCAGGTAGTCTGCATAATCCACATTCACCGGGTTATTCTTCAACAATACTACAGAATCCGCAGCTGCGGCTGCCGCCACCCATTCCTTTTTATTCTCAAGGGTCACAGCACGCTTTTGTACAAAAGCATCATTATTAGGATAGTACCTGATCCCTTCATTTGCATATACCAGTGCACTATCATATTGTTGTTTACCATTCAGCAGATTAATGCTATACAATAAACCCAATGAATCACGTCTGTTCACTGCCAGTACCTGTTTGAATACTGCCAGTGCGCTATCCGGCTGACTGTTCCGCTGATAGGATGTGCCGAGTGACAATAAACCTTCTGTATAGGCATTCCGGTATTTCACGGTAAATGGATAACGCTGCATCAGCTGATAGGTGATGTCATTCGATTCATTATACCTGTGTAAACTGGTTAATACACCTGCTTTCTTCAGTAAAAGATCTTTATTATCAGGATAATATTTCAATCCCTGATCAGCATAGAGCAATGCGCTGTCTGGTTGCCCTACCGCAGTTTCCATATTGATGAGGTAGTTAATAGCATCAGGGTTGTTCGGCTGTTCTGCCAGTACTGCCCTGAATTGCCCTGCTGCCATATCATACTCTTCTGATTGCATCAGGATACGACCCGCTGTAAGACGTAAATCCACAAGGTTCGCCTGATAGCGTTCATCACCCGGATTACGTTCCAGCAGTTGGGATGCAATCGCTGCCGCTTCATCATATTGTCCCATGTCCGCCAGTACACTGCTCTTCTTTATGAGGAAGCGGGTATTATTTGGATATGTTTGTAGTGCTTTATCTAACACCTGCAACGCACGTACGTTATCCTTCTGGATGATGTACGTATTTGCAGTCATGTCCAGCGCAGCGGTATCTTTAGGATCTGCCTGTAACGCTTTGTTGAATTCAGACAATGCCAGGTCGTACTGCTGCTGTGACTGATAATCCCTGCCACTGGCTATTTTCAGGGCAGTATACCTGCTTTTCAGATCCGCATTCCCCGGATTGCTCTGACGCAGTTTTTCTGCCAGCGCAGCGGCTTCAGTGAATTTCCGGTCGCTTTCCAGTACATCCATTTTCAGTGCCAGCAGGCGCTGATCATTCGGGCTATTTTTCAACCCACGGTTTATCCATGCCAGCGCCTCGCGATATGCACCACGAGACATGCTTAACCCAATTACTTTATCCAGTGCTTCACGGTTGCCGGGATTCTTTTCCAGCACACCTTCATACAATAAGTAAGGATCTGTATTGGCATACCACGCAGCAGCTTCCATACGTAATGGGGCATCTATACTACGTGCTTTACCATCGTTCGGGAATCTTTTCAGTATGATCTGTAAGTATGCCAGTGCGCCGGCATAGTCATGTGTATCCTGCAACAACCCCAGTTTACGCATCATCAGGTCATAAGAACCCGGATTCGTTGCCAGTTCTGCATTGATCCGTTCCATGGCGCTGGTATAGCTGCCACTACGGATATACATACTGGTGATTGCCTCTTTTGCTTCCCTGTTATTCGGATCTACCAGCAGTGCTCTTTCATAATTCTGCTGTGCCAGTGGCTGGTTACCTCTTACCTGGTAAAAGTGGCCTGCCTGCATATAGTGGCCGGTATAAGCACGGGTCACTACAGTATCGGAAGAATATTTTTCTAATAATGACGTCGCATAGATGCCGCCCTGGAAGAAGTTTTCACCGGCATCCAGTATCCCCAGCTTTTTCAGCATCAGGTCTCTGTCTGCAGGAAAGTGGTACAATCCTTCATCTACATAGCACTCTGCTTCATCATATTTCTTTGCGCCCAACTCAATATTGATCGCATACAGGTAGGCATCTCTGTACAACGGATCTTTGGTCAGTACTGCTTTTACATGCTTACGTGCTTGTTCTGTCTGACCAGTGAGCATATACAACCTGCCCAGCAGCAATTCCTGATCAGTGAACTCAGGCCTTTTTGCCAGCGCAGCCTTAGATAGCTCTATCGCTTTTGCATAATGTTGCGCTTTAGTTTCTTTCACCGCCTCATTATAGAGGTCGTCCGCATCCGGGCCTTTCTTAAATAATTGCGCTTCTACCTGTAAGGACAGGCATATCAGGATACCTGATAGTATATGTTTAAAAAGAGACATCATCTTACGTGTTTGCAGGTTTTTTCTTACCAAATCCCTGACGCTGCATATTTCCCCATGTGTGTTTCTTACCCGTAAGGAAGTTGAAATAACCTCGCAGGGCAAAGAATACGATGAGCGGATGGTATATGAAAGGTTCAATAAAAGCCATGAGTGCCAGCCCCAATACCTCTCTCCAGGTACGGTAGTATTGATAGGTCTTATGGTCCCATAATATTGCGAGTGTCGTGATCATCACAGAATAGAAGTACACGAACGCCAGCAGTATCAATGCATATTGCCAGTTGATCTGGTTGGTAATAATGAGGTAGATATAATAAATGATCCCTGTAAATTCGATAATGGGAGCAAGGAATTCGAAGAACAGGTTGTACGGTAATACGACCATCCCCAACTGTTTGTAACGGGGATTGAAGATGACCTTTCTGTGTATCGTGATGATCTCTGCCAGACCGCGACCCCAGCGGGTACGCTGACGGCTGAATACTTTCATGTTTGGAGGACCCTCCGTCCAGCATTGTGTTGTAGGAATGTAACGGATGGCGTACTTCAGATTATTGTCAATCATGTACGTACACATACGTGTAATGATATCCATATCTTCCGCAAATGATTTACTGTCGTAACCACCGGCTTTGATCGCGATTTCCTTGTCAAACAAACCCAGGCCACCAGATACGTTCGGCACACAGTTGATCACACTCCACCCCATTTTACCAAGTACATAAGCACGCAGGTACTCCATTTCCTGGAAACGTGGCAGCCACTTTTCCGGTGGACGTACACGGGTGATCACCCCTTCGTCAATTTCACAGCTGTTGGCAATACGGAGAGTAGCCCCTGTTGCAATTACACGGATACTGTCTTCTTTCACATGTACAAAACCACACTCAGGACAAGGCTCACCAATTTCTTTGATCTTATGGTGCTCTTCATCCATGAAAGGCTTGATCATGCGCATCAGGGTATCCTTCTCAATGATACAGTCCACGTCCGTACAGAGAAAGTAGTTGTAAGCAGCGGCATTGATACCCGCATTGGAAGCATCTGCTTTACTTTTACCATTTATCTTGTCGATCACTACAAGCTTGTCATAAGCCGTGTTGGTCGATTTAAACAGGCGCTTTACGGGTTTACAGTTGATGCGCGCATTGTAAGCAAAGTCTATTTCCACCAGCTCAAACTCATTGATCAGTTTCTGAAGCGTATCATCCGTACTGCCATCGTTCACGATGATCACCTCAAAGGTGGGATAGTTGAGCGTAAGCAGTGAGCGTACGTTCTGAATAATAGTCACCGCCTCATTGAAGGCCGGAGCTATAATAGAAATACCGGGTGCCAGCGGTGACTGCAGCATCTTGGTATAATCTACATAGCTGTTCTTACGTTGGAATTTCCGGATGCCTCTCAGGGAAAGGAATGCCAGCAACGCATACATAAACAGCATTGTACAACCATAAATGAACACAAAGCCTTCGTAAAAATTTCTTATCAGTTCCACAGGCGTATTTATTTAGCTGTAGCTGCTGTAGCAGCTGGTTTAGGTGTTTGCTGAAATCCGCGTCGCTGCATGTTGCCCCAGGCACTTTTCTTCCCTGTCAGGAAATACCAATATCCACGAAGGGCAAAAATCACGATCAGCGGATGATAGAGGAAGAATTCCATGAATGGTGTGGTACACAGAAAAGCGACTTCCTTCCACGTCCGGTAATATTTAAACGATAGCTGATCCCATAGGATAGCTATGGTTGTGATCATTACCGAATACGTATATACAAATAATAGTAATATCAGTGCCGTAGGCCAGTTGATGAGGCCGAAGATGGTCATTACAATATAGTAGATGATACCAGTGAACTCAATGATTGGCGCCAGCAGCTCAAAGAAGAAGTTGTACGGGAAAATGATCATCCCCATTCTGCCATACTTTGGATTAAAGAACATCCCGAAGTGGGCATACATCAGCTGTGCAAGACCTCTGGCCCAGCGGGTACGCTGGCGGTTAAAGATCTTAACGGTCACAGGTGCTTCTGTCCAGCAGAGAGTCTTTGGTATATAGCGGATAGCGTAGTCAATCTTGTTGTCATGTGCATAGCGGCACATACGTGTCATCAGCTCCATGTCTTCCCCAAAGGAACTATGGTCATATCCCCCGCTGCGTATCGCGATTTCCTTATCAAAAAGGCCGAGACCACCTGATACATTCGGAACGCAGTTGAGCAGGGTCCACCCCATTTTACCTAACACGAATGCACGAATATATTCCACTTCCTGGAAGCGGGGGAGGAGCTGTCGCGGAGGCCGCATACGGGTCATCACACCCTGGTCGAACTCACAGGAGTTCGCAATACGGAGGGTAGCACCTGTTGCGATTACCCGTTTTTTCTCTTCCTGCATCACCGGTTTGATCAGTTCCAGCAGGGTGTTTTTATCCAGAATACAATCCACGTCTGTACATACAAAGTGAGGATAACTAGCGGCATTGATACCTGCATTCACAGCATCGGCCTTACTTTTACCATTCACTTTGTCTATCACCATCAGTTTGGCGTAGGCAGGATTCGACGATTTAAAGATCTTGCGTACCGGCTTGGTCTGGATCTTGGCATTGTAGGCGAAGTCAACTTCCACCAGCTCAAACTCATCGATCATTTGTTGCAGACTGTCATCCGTACTACCATCATTGACAATGATAATCTCATATCGGGGGTAGTTCATCGTGAGCAGTGAGCGTACATTAAATATAATGGTAAGACCTTCATTGAAGGCAGGTGCCAGCACAGTAATGCCAGGGGCTAATGGAGAGCTGAGCAATGTATTCAGCTGATCCGCATTGTCCCTCTTGGCATATGCACGTACGGATATCATTGAGAAGATAGCCAGCAAGGCGTATGTTACCAGCAGTATTGAACCATAAATGAAAACGCTATTCTCATATATTCGTCCGAGAGTTTCCCAGATATTATCCATTCACAACTAGAATTTTATTAACGGGTTCATGCTATGTTTCAGGATCAGCTTGTTTTCTGACGTAGCAGTATCAATCAGCTCCTGTATCAGTCCTTTGGCTGCCCATTTATTATTAATGAGAGATTTGGCCGCATGTTTACGAACTTCGAAATCGGTGGCGTGCAGGAATTCCTGACGCAGAAAATCTACATACTTTCCACTACTGATCCTACCGAATGCCTTCAGTATTTCCAGCCGGCAATTGAGGGGCTGGCTGTTATACATGTGTACCAGTTTCTCTTCCACATCTTCAATCTTCATCTTACCCAGGCAGTTAATGGCATCGGCACGAACATAGTGATCTTTGGTATCCAGCAGTTTGATTACAGCAGGTACGGCACTTAACTGATTATAGTGCACCACCAGCTTCAGACAGAAAGATACAATCGATTTATTGGAAGAATAAGTGATCCATTGTGCAAAATTGGGAATAGCGATGTGCTCAGTTGTAGAGATGATCTTAAAGAGCTCTACCTGGTCCCAGAGCAGCAGCGGCTCTGTCACCACATCAAAGAACTTGAACGGCTCGTTTTTACTCAGCTTGATATAAGCATGACGCGCAGCGGCACGAAGCTCACGGTTATTACTGTTCGTAAGCGGAAGGATGCTTACGTCAGCAATAGACATGTTCATGTTGCTCAGCTCTGCCAGCGCCTGCACCTTTCTTTCCCATTTAGGGGATTTCATTTTCTTCAGGGAATCCTTGTCCAGATCCAGCTGAATGTACAGGTTACGCAATTGTTCCCCCATCGCCCCTCTTACATTATTTCTATAATGGATGAGACGGTCAATGAGCGCCTGACGGGCCCATTTCTTTTCAAATATGGGTTGTTGAAAGCTTTCAAGAGGAAGTTGTACATGGTCGGCAGGCACGTCGCTGGCCAGCTCTTCATTCAGGAGGATGTGCTCCATGAGCTGGTCATCGATGATCGGGTGCAGGTTCTTCAACCTTTCTGACTGGCGGTAGGCTTTGTACCTGCCGACCAGTATAGAGAGGTACGCAAAGAACGTACACACAATGGCAACAACAATAAAAGTGGATGCAATCTGTATACTCAGGGGAGCATACCTGAATTCGTAAAAGCTAAATTCCATAAGGATTGGTCAATTGGTCATCAGTCACATAGAATATCCAACGGTAATTACCGGCTATATTGCATCAGCAGCCTTTTTACCCTGATCAATAACTCTCCGGGTATCACCGGCTTTTTCAGAAAATCGTCAGCTCCCAGTTTGAAGCCTTCGAGGATGATATCTTCGTTCCCTGCATTAGAAACAATAATCACGGGAATTGGTTTACCCTCTTTACGGTTTTTTACTTTACTGAGTATTTCGAAACCATTGGCATATGGCATCATAATATCAGTAATGATAAGATCAAAGTCGTAGTTGGTATCCTCCAGCTTCTGGAAGGCTTCCTTGCCATTCGTCACATGTTCAATCTTGTATTCTTCTTTGTGCAGGATCCTTTCTACAATCTTCGGCATCACTTCATCATCTTCAATAAGCAGAATTTTACTACTCATATATTGGCTTTTATTTTTGATGAATGGCGGTACGGGATGTACAACCGTATGTTTTTAGTGTATGATAAAAAATTGTTCACGTTTTTGTTGAAGTGAAGGCGATTTTGCATGGTCTACTAATGGCTTACCCATATATACTCGAAATCACCCCTAAAGGTTTTCACCTTTTTGCAAACGATTCGTTAATTTTTTAACATTATAAATTATTTAAAATTATTCGGGGCGGTAAATGTTCTGTTTACGATTTTATGCACTCGAATATAGCTGCAAATTACTACCAACAAAGGAATTATAGCCATATAATTGAGATTTATATACGTAAGCCGTATCACAAACTCATTATTATAAGGTCTCCAATAGGGCATCTCATTATCCAAAGGATATTGAAGTGACCTTTTGATGCCCTTATAGTGCCCTTACTATATCGAATCTGTATTATATTTGTTAACTATGAAGAACTCCTTAAGAACACGTCTGTATCTAGGCTTCTCTTTCGCCATATTATTGGTAATAGGAGGGGGTGTCTTTACCTACATTACTTTCAAGAAACAACGCTCACAGGCCGAATGGGTCGAACAATCCTATGAAGTCATTACGACTGCACAACGTATCAACAAATATATTTACGAAATCGAATCTGCAGGAACCGCCTACAGGAACACTCATGAGTTCAAATACCTTGACCCTTACTTCGATATACGTCCAAAAATATTGCCAGCCTTTTACGACCTCCGTAAAAGGGTGATGGACAATGCCAGCCAGCTCAAAAGAACGATTGCCATAGAAAAAGAATTGATAGGAATCCTAAATTATTGGGAAGGGCTGGGAGTGAGGCACGATACCAGTTTTGTGTTTTCCCATGCCATGGAAATCACAAAAGAAGAGCGGGCAATGCTGGAAAAAATTCATAATGATTTCCAGGATATGATTGTCGAAGAACGACTGCTGCTTGCCAACAGAAACGGGGCAAATATAGAAAACGTTGAGGTTGCCTTTACAGCCCTCATTCTTAATACAGCCTTTATCCTGCTTGTAGCTATCATACTCATGACCATCTCCTTCCGGGAGTTTAACATCCGCTTCAAAGCCCAAAAAGAATTGCAGGTAAAATTAGAGGAAACGGAAACACTCAATCAAAATGCAAATGCCAACAACTGGCTGCTCACCGGTATGAGCCTGATCAATGAAAGCTTGCAGGGGGATGCCGTTATTGACACCCTCGCCTATAAAAATCTACAAGCCCTGGTCAATTATCTTGACCTTCCCGGTGGCGCTTTCTATTGTTATGATGTGGATAATAAACTGCTGAAACTTTGTGCCGGCAAAGGACTGCCTGCCACTGTTAAAAAATTCTATGCATTGAATGAAGGCATCACCGGTGAAGCTGCCACCCACAAAGAACTGACAGTTGTCAAAGATATTCTGGCCAGCTATTGGCGACTTGAATCTGCCACAGGCAACAATACCCCCGGTATTGTTATATGCCTGCCCCTGTGGCATGATAACGACCTGGTAGGGTTGATAGAACTCGTTTCATTTACCCCGCTTTCTGAAAGGGCCATGGAATTGCTGCGCAATACCGCTCACGCCACAGCCGTAGCTGTCAACGCGGCTGCCTCCCGCAAGAAAGTACTGGAACTACTCACCAGGGTACAGGACCAGAAAGAAATACTCGAAACCCAGCAGGAAGAATTACGTCAATCCAACGAAGAACTGACCCGCCAGTCCGAAATCCTGCAGGCTTCTGAAGAGGAACTAAGAGTTCAGGAAGAAGAACTGCGCCAGGTAAACGATGAAATTAGCGTGCAGAACAAAGCCCTTGAAATGGCAAGACAGGAATTGTCTAAAAAAGCAGAAGAACTGGAGCAAAGCAGTACCTATAAATCTGAATTCCTGGCAAATATGTCGCACGAACTGCGTACTCCTCTGAATAGTGTGCTGATCCTGGCCCGCCTGCTGGAAGAAAATAAGGAACAAAACCTGAGTCCAAAGCAGATGGAATACGCCAGTATCATTCACAAATCCGGCTCCGACCTGCTCAAACTCATCAACGATATCCTGGATCTCTCCAAAATTGAAGCAGGAAAGGTAGAGATGAATATCGAACCCGTAGCTGTCAGGAGTATTACCAGCGACCTGGAACAACTCTTTCATGTCGTTGCAGATGAAAAGCATATCAACTTCATTACCAACATAGATCCTGCTGTACCAGCCATGATACAAACGGATGGCCAGCGCCTGGAACAGGTCATTAAAAACCTGCTTTCCAATGCCTTTAAATTTACGCCGAAAGACGGCACCATCGAACTGGCCTGGACCCTGCACCCCGATGGCCTGCACATCGCTGTATCAGATACCGGAACCGGTATTCCTGCTGATAAACAACAATTGATATTCGAAGCCTTCCGTCAGGCTGATGGCTCTACCAGCCGTAAATACGGTGGTACCGGCCTGGGACTGAGCATAAGCAAGGAACTGATGAAACGCCTGGGTGGAGAAATCAGGTTATTCAGCACTGAAGGTCATGGCAGCACCTTTACGATTGTGATGCAGACCGGCACCAATGCGGTTTCGAATGCATCACCTGCACCTGCTATCGTAAAGGAAGCACCTGTAGTGGTAAGAGAAGTAGCCCCACCTGAAGAACAATTGGTAGATGACGATCGTAATGCATTGGGCAAACAGGATAAACTCATTCTCATCGTCGAAGACGATGCCAACTTTGCCTCTATCCTCCGTGACTTCGCGCGGCAGAAAGGATTCAAAACCATCGTTGCCCTGAATGGTAATGATGGCCTGTTCTTCGCCCGCAAGTTCCTGCCAGCGGCTATTATATTAGATATGAACCTGCCATTGATAGATGGCAGCAGTATCCTCAAGATCCTGAAGAACAATGAAGAGCTGAAACATATACTCGTACACGTAGTATCTGCCGGAGAGATCTCTCTGCAGGTACGTGATAAAGTAGAGGGATATACGCAGAAGCCACTGCAGGTGACCGACCTGGAGAGTGTCTTCAATGGTATCAGCTCCCAGCTGGAAGCCAGACTGAAAAAGGTGCTCGTAATCTCAGACGGGGTATTACTCCATCACCCTTTCCTGCAATCACTGAGTGACGAAAGGCAGTTACAAACCCAGTACCACCTGGTGAAAACACTGGGGGAAGCTGCCCTGGAACTACAATCCCATCAATATGACGGGATCGTACTCGATGCCGGTACAGATATTTCAGAAAGCATAGCAAGGCTGAACCAACTCAAGCAGATCAGCACTGCCAGAGACGTGCCGGTGATCGTCTATCTCGATCACGACATTTCAGAAGCCGATGAGCTGGCGCTGAAGAAGAACGCTGCTGCCATCGTCCGAAACTCCACCTTCTCCGGAGACCGGTTGATGGACGAACTTGAACTCTTCCTGTACAAACTGACTGCGTCTGATTCTCAAAAGCCTTCAGACAGAGCACCTAAAACAGAAAGGAACCTGGATGGACTGAAAGTGCTACTGGCTGATGATGACATGCGAAATGTATTTTCCCTGAGTGCATTGTTGGCTGGACATGGTATGGATGTCGTGACAGCTGCCGATGGAAAAGAAGCACTTGAAAGATTGGAAGAAAATCCTGATATTCGGTTAGTACTAATGGATATCATGATGCCGGAAATGGATGGCTACGAAGCCATGCGCCACATCAGAGCTAATCCTCGTTATCAAAATCTGCCGGTAATTGCACTAACTGCAAAAGCTATGGCGGGGGACAGAGAAAAATGTATTGCCGCTGGAGCATCAGATTATATAGCAAAGCCCATCGACAGCAGTAAACTTTTATCATTAATGCATGTTTGGATGGTATAACCTTGTAACGTTTCTATGAAGGAAGACATATCTAATGCAGATTTCGTCGATATTGTTAATATTATAAAGCTGCAATACGGATATGATTTCACCGGTTATGCGCTGGCATCACTCAAGCGCCGTATTGTTCGTTTTATGAGCTATACCGGGATAGCTACCGTATTTGAACTGAAGTATCAGCTGGTCAATGATGCAAACTTTTTTAACCGGCTGGTTCAGTTTATCACTGTAAATGTGACGGAAATGTTCCGCGATCCCCTGTTTTACCAAACATTGCGGACACAGGTACTTCCCAAGCTGGCGGCGTATCCGAATATTAAAATATGGCATGCCGGTTGTTCTACCGGAGAGGAGGTATTTTCTATGGCAATCCTGCTACATGAGGCCGGGCTCCTTGGTAGAACTAAAATATATGCAACTGACCTCAACCCGATGAACCTTGAAAAGGCGAACATGGGCATCCTGCCACTGGATAATATGAAAGACTATGTGTATAATTACATTCAATCAGGAGGGTTAGGCGATTTTTCAAATTATTATACAGCCAGGTATGACAATGTTCTGATCAAAAAGGAACTTCGTAAACACATTACCTTTTTTCAGCACAACCTGGTCACAGATACAGTATTTAATGAGTTCCAGCTCATTTGTTGCCGGAATGTATTTATATATTTCAACAGGGAACTGCAGAACCACGTATTGCAATTATTCTATGATAGCCTCTCTCCACGCGGCTACCTGGCCATGGGGATCAAAGAAACGATGAGGTTTGCCAGCATCCATGAAAAATTTGAAACAATACATGCGGCTCATAAAATTTACCGTAGAAAAGGATAAACCGGATGTTGTAAATTTATGAAGAACAAAAAGTACGATATTATCACAATCGGAGGGTCAGCCGGTAGCATCGCTGTATTAACCAGCATTCTCGATGCATTGCCCGATTATGTGCAGACGCCTGTTGTTATCGTATTGCACCGGCTCCGCAATGTGCAGAGTGAAATGGGCCGGTTACTTTCCAACAAAAGAAGAATTATTGAACCTGAAGATAAAGAAGCTGTAAAACCCCGCAACATTTATCTGGCACCACAAAATTATCACCTGATGCTGGAAGCTGATAAGACCTTTATGCTGGATTATTCAGAACTGGTCAATTATAGCCGGCCTTCAATTGACATGACATTTAGCTGTGTGGCAGAGGTATATGGCAGCAGCGCACTGGCCATTTTATTGAGTGGAGCCAACAAAGACGGCGCCGCAGGTATGTACGATATTATCGCTGCAGGCGGTACCGGCATTGTACAGGATCCGGCTACTGCCGCGTTCGAGGCGATGCCACTGGCCGCTATAGAAATGTGCAAAGGGATTCACGTACTGTCAGTTGAAGATATAATAAAATTTATAATTAATGAACCGTGAGTAATGTTTTCTTCGTATATATAAATAAGACTAGCCGTTAAAAGAGAGCCCATGAGTATTATGACTAAAAAATTTACCATCCTGCTTGTAGACGATAGATTGGAGAATTTATTATCGCTGGAACAGATGCTGCTGGCGGATAACAGGACTTTTATACAGGCTTCATCGGGCAATGAAGCATTGAAGTTGGTATTAAAGCATGACGATATTGGGTTGATTATGCTGGATGTGCAGATGCCGGATATGGACGGTTTTGAAGTAGCCCGGTTACTAAAAGCCAACCCTAAAACACGGAACATCTCCATCATTTTTGTGACAGCCATCAATAAAGACGAATACTATGTGCTGGAAGGATTTAAAATAGGAGCGGTAGACTATCTGTCAAAGCCCCTGGACATCAATGTGACCAGAGCCAAGGTAAATGTATTCGAACAATTATATTTCTATCAGGATGAACTGAAGCAGACACTGAAAGAGAAAGAGCAGATCAATGGACAGCTGGAGCGCTTTATGCATGTGGTAGCACATGATCTGAAAACACCGCTTTCCGGTATTACCGGTTTGCTGATGCTGATGCAGGAGGAAGATGGGATCAAGGTATCCCCTATGCTGACGGAGTATATGGATATGTCTGTGAATGCCGCTACCCAGATGGCAGATATGATCACAGCCATTCTAGACTACAGCAAGGAACACCAGTTCTCCAACAAGACAGAAGATGTGGATGTAAACGAGTTGTTGCAGCAGTTGATCAAACTGTTGTTCCCCCCGGCACATGTACACATCCAGGTGGGAACGAACCTGCCTGTATTACATACCAGCAGACAAAAACTGCAACAGGTATTCCAGAACTTACTGAGTAATGCGATTAAATATAATGATAAAGCTTTAGCAGAGATCAGTGTGGGGGGTACACCGGATGGTGAGTTTTATAATTTTTATGTGAAGGACAATGGTCCTGGCATAGAGGATAAGGACAATGAAAGAATCTTTAGGTTGTTTGAAAAGGTAGACAAAGATGATGACAAAGGCACAGGGATAGGATTAAATATCCTCAAATTACTGGTGGAAACACAGGGAGGCAAGGTGTGGGTGGAATCCCGTTTAGGCGAGGGTAGCTGTTTCTACTTCCAGTGGCGGAGATAAACTGTCATGTATATGAGAACCTATGGCCAACGGGCAGGTGTATACCTGCTCATGCTGGTGATTGCCCAGCTTCCAACAATGGCGCAAAAGAAAGCCGCCACTAATCTGAACATTGTATTTATTGGTAACAGCATTACGCATGGAGCCACGCTAAAGGAACCTGACAAGGAGGCACCGCCGGTACGAACGGTGGAGTGGCTACAAACACAGGAAGGAGTGGGAAAGGTGAATTTTTCCAACCAGGGCGTAAGCGGTTACACCACAGTAGATTTTCTGCCAGCTACCGGCAAAGCATTTAAAAAAGTAGAAGCTGCGGCTGAAGCTTATAAGGCAGACAAAGATGCATTGTTAGTATTTTCTATTGATCTGGGTACCAATGATAGTGCCGTAGAAGGGCCCAATGGAGCGCCAGTGTCTCCCGAAAACTATAAAAAGAACTTACAGGCGATTATAGACCAGTTGCTGACGGATTTTCCCGACAGCAGGGTGGTCATTCATTTGCCTATCTGGTATAGCCCGAATACTTACAATGGTGCTATCTATTTACAGCGTGGTCTGGACCGTTTGCAAACCTATTTCCCGGAGGTAGGCAACCTGGTGAAGGAGTATGGAAGAACCAAACCCGGTCAGGTGATTGTAGGTGATAAACAGGGATTTGGGTACTTTAAGCAACATGCGGCAGCAGAATTGCAGGCAGAAGAAGGCTGGCAGGGCGTATTTTATCTGCATCCCAACAAGGTAGGGGCAGAGAGCCTTGGAAAACTGTGGGGTAAGGGGATTATTAAATTATTAAAATAACAGATCTGCGGGGTTTTGCACGGCAAAACCCCGCTCTTAATATAGAGTTAAAGCCCTACCATTATGGAATACCCACGATTTTTATTAGATTAGCATTGTTATTGATCCTTTGAATGGAAAAACGTGTATACCAATGATTTACGTGAACGACACCGGCGCGTCGACCGGCTCACCCAAAGAAAACGAAATTTTGCACACTGGTTCGGGTGGAGCATTTGAAGAGGCAGAACGTCCGCTGGACGAATCAGAAAGAGAAATGAGCGATGAGCAACTGGATGAACGTCTTGAGAATACCCCTGAAAAGAGCAGATCTAATAGACCTTCCTACTAGAGATACGGACAAAAAAAAACCGGCACTAAAGGACTAAAGTACCGGTATTTCATTTTGCATTGTTCGTAAACGAAGGTTATAGCCCCTTTTTCAAGGCACTATGTAAATATGTTTGATTACGCGATGGTAATTTGGAAAGCATTGTGCATTGTTGTAGTCTGGTGTCTTTCGTTTTGCATATAAAGTGGCGACATGTATAATAATTAGATTGGAACAATAAGAACCCAACGTATCCTGTAGGTTATTAGCCCCAGATCTTTATGATTCGCATGACACGTTATGCACTCACTTTATACTATTCTGCCTGCCTGGCTATCGTAACCGATTACTTCATAAGCGGGGCAAAACTACTAAACACATTGCTGTTTTTAGAAAATAAACTTCGAATACGGCTGTTAATGATTTGTAAAAATTACAGGGAACAGTCTTAATTATAACGTACTACAGATATAAGTGCTTGTCTGATAATTCTTTCGGCAAGGCTGCTGATTTCAAAGAAAAATGCAGAAATTTTTTGGCACTGAGTATATGTACGCTAAAAATCCCCTAATGGTTTTACTTATTCACTATTTCCATTCCTGATTTCCTGGGGAGAACAGGCATAATGTTTCCTAAACTCCCGGTTGAAACTGGATACATTACTATACCCGACTTCCTCCGCAATATCGGAAATTTTACTATCCGATTGTTGTAAAAGCTGAAAAGCCTTTTGCATTCTTTGCTCCAATAACCAGTTTATCAGGGAAAGCTGCTTGTATTTTTTGAAATCCTGTTTGAGCTTTGACTCACTGATGTAGTGAGAATGAGCTAGTTGTGAAATACTGACCGGCTTATTCAGGTTGAGTAGCAGGTATTCGCTAATGCTGGCAATTACTTTTTCGTGATGATTGTTAGACATGGAATTTGTGTTCAATGGTTCAGGGCTAGCCCTAATTTAAGTAAAATTTTTCCAGATAGGAGGCCAAAACTTTATATTTATAAAAAATGCATATCTTGTCCCCTCGTGATCATTATAGAAGATCCTATGCCAAACCATAGACGTGATTTCCTGAAAAATATAGCCGGAACGGTAGTTGCCTTTACTATCATTCCCCGGCATGTGTTGGGCCGTGGCTACCCTGCCCCCAGCGACCAGCTGACCAAAGGTGTGATCGGTATGGGTGTCGCCGGCCATCAGCATATAGACTACGCCGGTACACGCCTCACCGCTATTTGTGATGTAGATAAAAGTAAACTCCTCACAGACAAAAAAGTCAAAACCTTCGACGACTACCGGCACCTTCTTTTACAAAAGGATGTCGACATCGTACATATTGCCACGCCACCACACTGGCATGGCCTCATTGCTATGGAAGCCGCCGCCGCAGGGAAGGACATCTGGTGCGAAACCCCGATGACCCATTCCATTGCCGAAGGAAAGCAGGTGGTCAATGCCGTGCAAACCTATGGCCGCATCTTCCGGCTCAATATGAACCACCGCATAGATGGGAACTTTTACGGGACTAATATTCCTGTCAGAAAATTGAAGAAACTGACCTTCAGCGGTCTACTGGGTTGGCCGCTCACCATAACCCTGGCACCACATACGGGTTTTACCTGGCCTGGTGAGTATACCGGTTTAACCAACCTGCCGGTTCAACCTGTGCCGGCAACCCTGAACTATGACCGCTGGTTGGGACCTGCACCCTATAAACCCTACAATATCAACCGGATACAGAACTTTCGTGGATATTGGGATTATGGAGCAGGCGTGCTGGGTGAAACAGGGCAACATTACCTCGATCCTGTGCAATACCTGTTGGATAAAGATGAAACCAGTCCGATTGAGGTAGAGGTGGAAACACCGTTACAACACCCGGATGCCGTAGGTACCTGGCAGAAGATCACCTTTACCTACCAGGATGGCAGCAAGATCATCCTGGACCCGGAAGGCCGGGATGCAAACGCCCCCTTCATTTCCGGACCCAATGGTAAACTGTATGCTGATTTCAGATCAGATATCCCTGACCTGGAAAAACGCCTGGCCAACTTTCCTGAACCACTACTGGCTATCACTGATTTTGTGAAAGCGGTAAAAGAAAGACAAACCTTCGTGACAAACGAAGAAAACGGACATCGTTCCTGTACACTTGTCAATATTGGAAAGATCGCCCTTCAGCTGGGCCGCTCTCTCCAATATGATCCTGAAAAACAAACTTTCCTGTTCGATGAAGGTGCAAACAGGTTGCTGAACCAGCCCCTGCGCACCACCTGGAAATAACCATGTACCATGAGGCGTTCGAAACTGATTATATTATTTATCCTCTTCCCTATACTATATGCAGCTGGGCAGGGGAAACCATCTCCCTATGCTACCCGGATCAATGCGATCCTTCAGGAAATGCCATCACCCAACGATAGTCTGAAAAACATCTCCATGAAACAACTGGAAAAGCTGGGAGAAGAGGGACTGACTACACTCGCGATGATGTCGCAGACCGGGAATATAAGAGTGCAATATGCCCTCACCGCGTATACAAGGTATATCACTGCCGCCCTGCAGGATTCTGCCCGTAAAACGGCTGTAAAAGCCTGGTGCAGGGCATTGAAATGGGTGCCGTCAATCCCCGCCAAAAATTTTCTGATCAGCCAGTTACAGTTATGTGGCAATGACGTCGCCGCTGCTACTATTGCCCCTTACCTGGTGCAGGAGCCATTGTGCGATGCTGCAGCAAGGGCCTTGATACAAATTGGTGGGCCGGTGGCGAAACCAACTTTGGTATATGCCTTATCAAAAGCAAAAGGCAATAGCAAAATAGCGCTGATCAATGCCATCGGAGAACTCCGTTACCTGAGCGGCCTCGATGCGGTGACAGCACTGGCAAATACAAAAGACCTGCGTCAACGCAGGGTTGCTTTGATGGCGATTGCCAACATAGGCAATGAAAGCAGTGATTCTTTGTTACGTGCTGCAGCGGCAAGAGCAGGATATGTATACGACAGCATGAATGCAACGGCAGCGTATATATTATTTGCACAGCGCATGGCGGAAAACTGGCCACAGGAACCTGCAAGAAAAATTGCTGCCCGCCTGCTGAAAGAATGTAAATCACCTGCACAATTGCCTGCCAGGATTGCTGCACTGCAAATCATGGTGACCGTGAGGTTCAATGATGCCAACAGGGTATTAGGCGATGCCGCTGCAGATCCTGATCCCGCTTTCAGATCAGCAGCATTGAAGATGGCGGCAAAGAACCTGAATACTTCCAATACCAATTACTGGATAGACAGAGTAGTAAGAGAAAAAGATGAAGTGAAAGCAGGCATACTATTATTGCTTGGCGAGAGCCGTCAGCGTACTGCCACAAGAGTGATACAGGCAGCACTGAACGATAGTAATATGGTCGTAAAAACGGCAGCTATCAAAGCAGCAGGCATGTTAGGCAATACCACTATGATCGCTGCGCTGGTGTATGAAATGAATCGCGTGGACAGTAGTACGATTTTTTTAATCAGGGATGTTTTGCTCACAATGCGGAGTAATATGGTCGCTTCTACGGCAGGCATCTCTCTGCAAAATAAACCACCGCTTATGCAGATTGCACTCCTGCAGGTACTGGCAGAACGCAAAGCCGAAGAGATGAAAGCAAGGGTAGTAGCGATGACGCAAAGTGCAAACCCGGCTGTAAAAGAGCAGGCAGAAAAAACATTGAAAGCAATAGAAGGAAGTTAATTCTACAAAATATGGCATCGTATTTGAAGATTAGGATATATGTTCCTTATTCTGTAATTAATCAATACATGCTTATTTATGAAAACTAAATTATTGCTTGCTGTACTGGTATTAGGCCTGGGGTCCCTTGTTTCTGGCTGTAAAAAAGAGTACATCACACAAGAGGTTCCTAACATTACAATTCAGACATCTGTTGCCTCCACTGCCTGGCAATATGACCAGACTACAAAAACTTACTATGCACAGATTAATATGCCTGAAATTAATGAAAGTACAAACCAGACTGATGGCGTATTAGCATATATTTCCGGTGATGGTACTACCTGGGAAGCTTTACCAGATGTGTACAATGGTTCCAGTATTGTATACACCTACAAACCAGGCGTACTCTATCTTGAAATTCAGGGCGCTACCGGTACAACAGTAGATCCTCCTGGCGACCTTTATCTTAAAATAGTATTAGTTGCTTCACAAGCAGAATAATAAAAACGTATTTTAAAAGCTCCTTTAACCAAAGGGGCTTTTTTATTTCCCCCCTTTCTAATACGTAATTCTCCTTTTGTAATTCATATTTGACCTAACTAATCAGCATCATTTTGATTTTGGAATTCCAACGTATATTTTTGTCAGAACAGTGAACAGGCAATATTGCCTTCTAAACTTTCATGCATAACTATGGTCCGGAAACTACTGAATGTGACAGGTCTCTTACTGGCACCCTTTTTACAATTGATGGCGCAAAGCCAATATGAACTTAATAGTGGCTGGGAATGTGCAAATGTATCCGACGTCACTGTAAAGGGCGAAGCACTGTCAACACCTGCCTATGGGCTCAAAGGCTGGTTACCAGCTACTGTGCCGGGTACCGTCTTAACGACGTTACTGAACAACAAACTTGTTCCAGATCCTTTCTATGGAATGAATAATGAACGTATACCTGATATCTATACCACAGGGCGCGATCATTATACTTACTGGTTCGTAAAAGACTTCTCAGAAGCGACTCCTGCTGCTGACGGCCAGGTTTGGCTGCACTTCAGAGGCGTAAACGACGGTTGCGATATCTACCTGAACGGTCACCGCCTGAACGCGACTACCCACTACGGTACCTACATCCGTCATTCTTACAACATTACTTCCTTCCTCGCAAAGGATGGCAAAAACCGCCTGGCGGTAATCGTATATCCACCTGTCAATATTGGTAATCCTAATGGTGGCCAGGGTGGCGATGGTACGATTGCAAAAAACGTAGGCCCTCAGTACACCGCGGGTTGGGACTGGATTCAGCCCATGCGCGATCGTAATACCGGCATATGGGACAAGGTGACCATCGAAAAAACAGGTGCTGTGAACATCAGCAACCCACACGTGGTAACCAATGTACCAGGTCCAAGATGGCCGGAAGGCAAGCAGGCCCCTGCTACAATCAAGGTAAGCGCAGAACTGGATAACGCTACTGCAAAAACCATTGCAGGTACCCTGCGTTATACCATTGGTGGTGTGACCGTGAGCAGCAAAGTAACGCTGGCGCCAAAAGCACATACCGAAGTACAACTGCCCGACCTGGAACTGAAAGATCCTAAACTCTGGTGGCCTGCCGGTTATGGCCCGCAGAACCTGTACCAGAGCAAGGTAGAGTTTGTAGAAAATACCAAAGTAGACGATACTCAAGAAATCACTGTAGGTGTACGCGAAATCCGTACTTTCTGGAATGCGCACACCAGAAGCCGTGAGATCTCTGTAAATGGTCAGAATATCTTCATCAAGGGTGGTAACTGGATCACTTCCGATGCAATGTTCCGCTTCACCAACGAGCGTTACGATGCAGAAGTTCGTTTCCACCGCGACATGAACCTGAACCTGATCCGTATATGGGGTGGTAGTCTCACCGAAAGGCCTGAGTTCTTCCAGGCTTGTGATAAATACGGTATGCTGGTATTCCAGGACTTCTGGATGAGCGGCGACTGTAACGGTCGTTGGGTAGACCCAATGAAGAAAGAAGACCAGTGGACCCGCAGACAATATCCTGATGATCACCGCCTGTGGATCAACTCCGCTGCGGACCAGGTAAAACTACTGCGTAACCACGCTTCCCTGGCATTCTGGTGTGGTGGTAATGAAATTACCCCTCCTACAGATATCTTCGATGTGCTGGCAGACAGCATTATGCCTAAACTGGATGGTACACGTTACTTCTTCCATTATTCCAACACCGATAGTATGTCTTACAACATGCTGGGTGGCAATGGTGACGGCCCTTACAACTGGCAGCCGCTGAATGTATTCTGGAATGAAAGAACCTGGCCGTTCAACTCCGAAGTAGGCTCTGTTGGCGTAGGCGACCTGGAATCACTGGAACGCTTTATACCAAAAGAAAACCTGGTAGGTCCTGAAAATAAACCTGGTGGTGTTGATTCAGTATGGGATTATCACAAATACATTCCTTACTTCAATTCACTGGATGTATATGGTAAACCCAAAGATATCAGGGACTGGACGAACAAGGCACAGCTGGTAAACTATGATCAGTACCGTGGCCTGATGGAAGGTTTCAGTTCTCATATGTGGGATTGGTACACAGGTGTGATCATCTGGAAAACACAGAACCCATGGACTGCATTACGTGGACAGCACTACGATTACTACCTGGATCCAAACGCCTGTCTGTATGGTAACAGAGCCGGTGCTACACCTGTACATGGTATGATCAATCCAACCGATGGTACAGTATTCATTGTAAACAATACTTTCGATTACTATCACGACATCATGCTGCAACTGAAAGCATATGATATGAAAGGTCATGATACGCTGATCACACAGGTGTTCTCTGAAATCGGTCCATCCAATGTACAGAAGATCATGAACATCAAAGCTTTCCTGGATAAGCTGGGAGAGAAGGAAGGTGTGTTCCTGGCAGTACGCCTCATCAAAGCTGATAAAACTGTGATGGATGATAACCTGTACTGGTTCCCTGATGCAAAAGGCAACTACTCCGGTCTGCAGAACATGCAGGCTGCTAAACCACAGATCACGGCAACTAAATCAGGCAATGATATCCATGTGAAGATCAGCAACCCTAAAGGTGGTCCGCTGGCATTCTTTAACAGGGTATCACTGGTAGATGCACAGACAAAGAAGAGAATTCTGCCTGTGTTCTACAATGATAACTATGTATCAGTAGTGCCTGGAGAAGAGAAAGTAGTGATTATCAGTGGTGATGCAATTGGTAAAAGCGGCAAAGCACAGGTAACTGTGAGCGGCTGGAACCTGGCAGAACAAGTAATTGAAATAAAATAATCTGGCCCTCAATTATAGTCCAGTCTCATTTTTATTAGCCGGCCGCAGGCCCGGACAAAAAAAAATCGCTTTTACCGTCAGGTAAAAGCGATTTTTTTTTGAAAATTATCCACACAAGTCATTTTAAACCCCCCATTATCATCTATGCCCAACTCTCCCGGAAAACAGCCATTTTTCATCTAAAATGTTAAATTCTCTATTAAATTTTGACTTTTTTAATTTTTTTTACCTATATAATATATGCCCTCCAACCCCTTGATACTGATATAATTTTAATCTTTTTAACGCACCTAAACCCGTATCTGTTCATATATTATTAATATTAAAAAATACTAATAACTAAAGTATTTACTATATTTATTTCCGATTTACATCCTTTTATCCAATATGATGCCAAAGCAACGAGGGTTGTTCTTGCTGGAAGAGCTATGTGCGGTAGTAAAAATGGAACATTTTGTACGACGCTGGAGCTATTGGTTACATATTAACGGC
This sequence comes from Chitinophaga sp. LS1, assembly GCF_034274695.1. Lineage (NCBI taxonomy): Bacteria > Pseudomonadati > Bacteroidota > Chitinophagia > Chitinophagales > Chitinophagaceae > Chitinophaga > Chitinophaga sp. LS1. The sequence goes on along the minus strand of NZ_CP128362.1, from coordinate 8,108,123 downwards.
AGTAAAGCATATAATATTATTTCGTATTGATGAATATTTGGCAATGCAGTATAAATCTATATTTATCGTATTAATCTTAGGATGGATCAGCGCGCTAACAGGATGTTCCAAAGGCGGAGCCGCCTGCGATACAGGCCTTAAGCCCAAAGTCAAAAGCAATGGTCCCATTGGTAACAATGAAACGCTCACGCTCTCCAGTTCTGGTGTAAGTGCCGTTCAATCCTATGTCTGGTCCGGCCCCAATGGGTATACATCAACAGATGCGGCACCTAAGATCTCTGCTCCTACCAGAGGAAAATATGTGTATTCAGTAACTGTAACTACCACAGGTGGCTGTACCTACACCGGCAATTCTGATACTATCGTTGTCACTGGCCCTACAAACGCCTGTGGTCTGGATAGTAACCAGGCTACCCTGCAAGGTGTGGTTGACCTCTCCTTCAATAAGGTAGTAGGGACTACTGGTACCAGCGATTACGTAGTTACTGCTACAAACGGGAATGCTACTATTACTGTAGAATTCCCCAACAATCAGCCTCCTGCTGAAGGTATCTATTCTATCCAGAAATCCAGTTCTTCACTGCCTTCAGGCTATTGCAGACTGACGGCCAAGGCGATCACTACTGCTCCATGGACCACAGATACATCATCAGGATCTGTTTATGTATCTATTGATAATAACGTAACCACTATCAGCTTCTGCAGTGTGATATTCAATTCCACTGAATACAGCGGCGATGTAAAAGGTGGTGCACGCATTATCTGGCAGCCTTAATCGCTGTCTGTTCAAAGCTTGTCATAATCGAATCTATAGCGAGAAAGTTCCGGGCATAGTCTCCAGCACGACTGGTGATGTGTCCGGAATCTTCGTTTATAGCCTGTAGCAATCCCTCATACAGCGCCTGCTGGTTTTCTGCCTGCACCACTATACCCATTTCATTTGTCCTTACCAGCTCGTACAGACTGGTACCTTCATTGGCCGTGATCAATGCTAATCCTTCTACTGCCAGTATCGTAGTGAGCTTACTTGGCATCACCAGGTCGGCGGTATTGGCTTTTTGTATTACCAGGTGAATGTCTGCCATATTCAGGAACCGGTTGAATTGCGAAGAAGGCTGGGTAGGGTAGAAGATCACATTGTGCAAAGACATGGCCTGCGCCTTGTTTTCCAAAGTTGTTTTATAGGGGCCTGCCCCGCAGATCAGGAACTTCAGCCGGGTATCTGTCTGCATAGCGCCGGCTACTTCCAGTATGGATTCCAACCCCTGTTTCTCGCCAATAGCACCTGAATATAGTATCACTTTATCCTGCGCATGGAAGCCAAAATCTGCTTTGAGAATCGCTTTCTCTGTGATGGGAAAGAAATGACTGATGGCTACCCAATTTGGGAAAAAGAAGATGTCCCTGCCTGATTTGGCCGCAATCTTCCGCATCATACCCTCCGAAATACTGCTTACCAGGTCTGCCCTGCGGAGTATAAAACGCTCCATGCGGAACAAGGTATTGATCAGCCATCTGGAACGGATCATCTGTAGGTCACGGGCTGCTTCTATCTGCATGTCCTGTATGTGATAGAGCAGCCGCGCCCCCCTGATCCACTTGTACAACAGGCCCAGAAAGCCTAAATGGAACGGGGGTACGACCACCATGACCACATCGAATTTCGTGGTAAACAACAATGTGAATAACCGAAAGAACGCAGCGATAAAAAAGGTCGCATCCATCAATATACGTTTCATACCTGATGGCGCTGCCGGTATATACTGAGGACAGCGATAAACAGTGAGCCTCCCGTGTACTTCCTTTTTATACCAGCATCCCTGCTGTTCATAAGGAGGCTGTATCTTCCAGTGTGGGTAATAAGGATAAGTAGTAATGACAGTACAATCGTAACCTTTATCTGCCAGCCATTGTATCATTTCCCCATTGTATTTTCCAATTCCCGTTGGCTCAGGACTATAGTTGCCTGTAATCAGTAATAATCGTTCGGACATATTCTTAATAAGCGTTCTTATCCCCTTTTATCATGTTCACCATTGTCTGGAATATGATCTGGCAATCCAGCCAGAAGCTGTAATTTTCAATATACCAGATATCGTAGTCTACTCTTTTCTGCATCATACCTGACTGGCTGGTTTCACCCCTGCAACCATTTACCTGTGCCCATCCTGTGATGCCCGGTTTTACCATCTGCCTGCGCATATAGTGTTGCACCGTTTCCCTTGATTCTATATGCAGGGGAGTGGCATGTGGACGCGGACCTACAAATGACATGTTGCCCAACAGCACATTGAAAAACTGTGGCAATTCATCAAGATTGGTTTTACGCAGGAACCTGCCTATTGAAGTAACACGGCTGTCATTGCGGGTTGCCTGCAGGAACATGCCGTTCGCATCCACTTCACTGGTCTGTACGATCATGGAACGGAACTTATAGCAGGTGATCTTTTTATTTTTCAGCCCCCACCTTTCCTGTTTGAAAAATACCGGACCTTTTGAAGTCAGTTTGATGAGCGCCGCAATCAGCAGGAACAACCAGCTGAAAGCAGTGAAAAGTACGAGCGTAAATGCGATATCAAACCCCCGCTTTATTCTTTGTAATGCCGGATCATCCAGCGGACAGGAACGGATGTTTACCAGTGGAAAAGATCCCAACAGGTTCATACTCACCGTAGGGGAACAATACTGGTGTACATTGGGAATGATCTTCACATTTTTTGCGGCGCGTTCACTGGCTACAATAATGCTTTCCGTCTGGTCCCTGGCATATTCCGGCAGGGCAACGATCACATCGTCTATTTCATTTGCTTCCAGTATATTGGTCAGTTCAGAGAGATTGCCCAGGTATTGCCCATGTAACTGTGTTTGCGCCTGGTCGCCTACAAAACCGATACAGTTATAACCGAAATGACCGTTATTGGTAATAGTGTGATAAAAGTCGATACCAGTTTCGCCAGTGCCTACGATCAGAACATTTTTTTTGCGATGCCGCTGATTGCGGAGTTTCAGCAAGGTTTTCTTTACTGCATATCTTGTGAACAATACACCCGCAAATACATATGTGGAATACAATAACGTAAAGGTGCGTGGGTAGCTATAGTTTTTGAAGAGATAAAAAAACAGGAAGGTGAGTACGCATGATTGTAACAATACATTTTTCAATACAGCTACAAATTCAAATGAAAACGAGTTAACCTTATCATATTCATCATACAACCGGAGAGACGAGCCGAGCGCGATCCAGGTGCTGATACTGATACTAAGCAGTATCCAATCCAGGGGAGTAAATATCATCCCCCCCTTGGTACTGATATAGTATCTGGTAAGTACAAATGCCGCTCCCAGTATGGTAAAGTCAATAAATTGCCGTAAATATTGTACAGCATAATTTCGATTCTTCATAGTCACAAGATTACAGTAGGCATCGGTTGCCGTATATCAATTTCCTATTGGCGTTACTGTTAGTTTTTAACTCAGTCAGGTTTGGGTAGGCTATGAAGATCGGAGTGGTGAATTTGGGGGCTTGCTTGGTTTTATTATTACAAAACTGCTACGCTTTTTGTTCTTACTCCTTTAAAAAAAAGATGATCAGCTCAGGCTGCTGTTTTTCGTTTATACAACAAGTCCATTTGTAAAATTTGCAAAGCATCTGTCTGGCAGAAACCAACAGGAGCGATGAATTCAAATCCCAGCTCTTTTACATAATTATGCATCTCATCAAAGAGGGGTTCTCCTTCATACATAGGTACGAACGATGTTTCGAACAGGAGGTAATCTATTTTGTCCAGGCTTGCAGCAGCCCCTTTCAGTACTTCTTTTTCAAACCCCTGTACATCCAGTTTCAGGAGCACCGGTGCTTCAAAAGGAATGTTTCTAAACAGGTCGTCTATCCTTCTTACAGGTACTTTGATCTGGTGTTCAGAAGCGGTCTGTGGGAAAAACTGTTGCTGTATACTTGATACATGCAGTGCCGAGCTGGCATGTGAATAATCGTTCTGAAAGAACTCCAGGAAGCCGTTGGTACTACCCAGTGCAAAGTTGTACGTACTGATACCTTTCGCCTTGCTGATGTTTTGCTGCAATGTGTTAAATACAGCCGGCACCGGCTCGAAAGAATGAATACCGGCACGTGGATAAAAGAAACGTGCAGAAAGCGCAAACTGTCCCTGATTGGCGCCTACATCGATGATTGTTTTTATTTCCGGAATATAGTGTTTACAGTTATGCAAAATCGTGGTGGAGGCAATGGATCCTCCTTTTTTCCACAAAGCACTGAGACCTCTTCCTGATTGTAAAAAAACCTTGGCCGCGTCGGCAATTTTGAAAATGAAATTCATAGTGAAAATTTAGTGTTCCAGCAATGTTTGTAAAAAGCGATTGTTTCCTGAATGCTTTTGTCCCATGTAAAGAATTGCGATCGGGTATACCCCGCCTGAATAATTGTATCCCTGAAATGTTGATCTTCGAGCAATTGAATTTTTTCTGCAAATGCAGCAGGAGAGGGGTTGTTCACCAGTAGTCCTGCGGTACCTGTCACTTCCGGTATGGAAGTGGTGTAGGTAGCAACTACCGGGCAACCCGCCTTCATGGCTTCTCCAGGTGGAAATCCAAAGCCTTCGTAGGAGGAAGGATACAAGAGGCACCAGGCATAATTGTACAGGATGTTCAGCGCTGAGGAACTCACATCCCGGAGTATATGATACCTGCCTGGAATGGCCTGTTCCAGTACCTCCCTTTCTTTGGGCTGCCAGGGTTCACCACCTGCTATCACCAGCTGGTATTGGGCTGGTAATAACTGCAATGTTGCCACTGCCTGATCGAAGTTTTTGTAGTGGCCGCGCACGCCGATGTACAGAATATAAGGTGACGGGGGCAATGCGAAGTCAGGCGGCTGCTGTTTGTTCAGGGGATAAAAGCAATCAGCAATACCATGATGAATAACCCTGACTTTTTCAGGATCCGTTTTGGGATAGAAATACAATAGCTCTTTCCGGGTACTTTCTGAGATGCAGATAATACCGTCTGCATGGCGTATGCCATAAGCCTTTTGCCGGATGTTGGCCAGCCCGCGGGGGAATCGGGTAGCCATCCTTCGCTCATGTGCAAAGTCATGTAATGTGAGAATGTTGACGATATCTTTTTGGGGTGATACACGTAAGTACCCACCATGAAATACAGCACTGGAAGGCAGTGTGTACCGCAATGGCAGGTAGCGCAGATACTTTGGAGGTATCCAGCTTTCACGGATACAGGGATAAGGACTATAGTCAAGCTGCTGCTCAAAGAGATTGTCAGAATGCGGATCAGCATTCAGAAAGTTCAGCGGCAGATCTGTATTGCAGAGCCCTTTCAGGAGCTCATACCAATACATAGACACACCGCCTGCCCTTTGAATCGTAAACACAATATTGTCTAAATATATCTGCATCACATGGTCATTTTAGTAGTCTCTCCATCATCGTAAGCGCATAACATTGCTACTATTATCAGGAACAGATCTATTTGACTAAAAAAGAAGCATACCCATACAAAGGCGAAATACCCTTTTTGAAAAGCCCCCAGCTGTGGCCTTGTTATAGTAAGCACTGCGAAAAAGCAGATGAGGGCCAGTAAACCAAACTCTGCCAATATGTAGAACCAACGCATATTCAGGTTATGCCCGCCAATACCGTTCAACCTGTTTTCATAGTTCACTTGCCCAAAGAAGTATTGTGCAGGAATAAACGTACTATTACCCGCACCATAGCCGGACAGCAGCAGGTAAGGTTCATCTTTGAAGAAGTCTACCACCGGCAGCTCCATATCTCTTTGCAATGGCATCCCCATTACCACATTGTCTTTCTGCCAGATCTCATTATCATACCTGTATACAGAGCGCTTGAACACTAACTGATAAAAGGTATTTGTCTGGTTTTTGGCGTACAGCTTTATAAAATATTTACTGGATGCTGCGACCCCCAGGAATAGACCGATGATGATGCTTATGGATAGGAGTATACGTAACCTGGCAGATGAAATACTGGCGAGGAATATACAGCAGATTCCCGCCGAAAGCAGGTTGATCCAGAAGGTTTGAGATACAGTGAGCACACCCATGATCAGAGAGATCGCAGCCCACTTGTATTCCCTGTCATTTAGAAACAAGGGGATGGTGAGTGATAGAAATGCACTGAACACTTTCGGCTCTGCAAATAATGCCTGTATGCGCAGGCTGAAAAAGGATGTGGATTGCTCCAGCAGGTAACGGTGTTGTAACCCGATGATCTCACCCAATGCTTCACTTTTAAATATAAATTGTGACACGATCTGCAGAATGGCAATTGCAAAAGAAAATTTTGCAATCTTTTTCATGGTGGCAGCATACAGCTCAAAAGACAACTGTTTCCTTTCCTGTACAATCTTAGCCCCCAGTGCAAAGAGCGGTAGAAAAGACTTGATGTAAAAATAAATGGGTCTGAAGTAGAAAGCCGATTTCTTACCAGGTGGATAATAGAACGGATCTTTATACACCTGCACAAGAACAAAAATAACAAGGCTTGACAATGCCGGTAGTACCAGTAATAACAGGTATTCACGTCTGATGAGTGTCTGCCCTGTAAAGAGCCTGTGTGCCTGCTCCACCATGAAGACTGCACTGATAAAGAAAGTCGCGGTAAAGGTAGGACCTACTATCAGCATCGTATAAGCTTCAGTGGCAAAGGCAAATAAAGCAGTTTCCATCGCAGTGATCCTCCTGCTGTAGTGCAGGTATAACAATATACTGGCAATGACAAGGGGCATAGCTTCCTTGAACATCTCCACGAATGGATTACTGCTGATGAGGGCGTTATAAATACTATCCATATTTACGAAATGCGCTTATACAGGTTATAGAGGAATGGCGTGCTCCTTACAATCTTCTTTGCCATATAAGACAGGTAAGGAGGATTGAACAGGCTCGCTACTGAATAATTATCAGCTGCATCGTCAATGCTTATCTCTTTTGGATGAACGATATTGCTGATACTGCCATACACCATTTTTTTGAACCAGGCAGGCGTGGCGCGGGTATGTGTTGCTTCCTTTCCATACCCGATGTTTTTAATCAGGTTGGTATTAGGAATAATAGCATATCCATGATTGAACCACACACTCATAAACCATTGAATATCCCAGGTATCGATTCTATTAGTATAGATATTGTCAATATCTGTGAGGAACTGGCGGTTCATACCTTTCCTGGAAACATCCTTGTACCGCTGCAGGGTAAAGTCATAATGTTTCCATGCCCTGCGCCAGGTAGCCCATCCCCAGATGTGTGCGAATCGTGAAAAGTAATAAGATGCATCACCTCTCTGGTGTCCCATCTGGTAATTGCTGCCAGCGATGTGCATAACATGGTTGTCATGTCTGTATCGCTCCAGCAGGGTGGTACAGAAGCTGAAAAAGGTGGGATCTGGTATGCAGTCATCTTCCAGGATAATCCCTTCTTCTACCTGTTCAAAGAACCACCCGATGGCGCTGCTCACTGCTTTGCCACACCCCAGGTTCTCATCTCTGAACAAGGTTTTTACTTCACAGGGCCAGTCCACCGCATTCATCACTTCATTCCGGGTAGATTTACACAGGGAGGCTTCGCCTGGTTTACCAGGACGGGGACCGTCTGCTGCGATAAACAACCGGGAAGGTTGTTGGGCTTTGATTTGCTCAAATACCCGCATGGTCTGAAAGGGACGGTTGAATATCAGTAATAGCACAGGTGTTTCGGGCTTCATTATTTTATAGCTTCAAGTGATACTGCATTTTCAAATCTTGTTCTTTCTTCTACCAGCTTAAACATCGGATCCGGGCAATCATTGAATGCACATTGCCGGACGGTACTAAAACCCGCTTCCTGCAGGATGTTGGACAGGGAGAGATGATCCCACATGTATAGATGTTCGCTGTTGCCCAGCGTGCTTGTCAGCAGACTTTTGAATCCCCTTTGCCGTTGCTTTTTGCCCAGCATCGTTTTTTCGAGGAACTTGGTATTTGCATTGATATCATGATTGGCGAGGTCTTCTACATACTCCCTGGCAGCTGATTCCAGGTCAGGTAATACACAGCGGAAATAGCCGCCTGGTTTCAGAATGCGATAGGTATTACGCACAGCCAGCAGACAATCATCATATGAAAGATGCTCCAGTACATGAGAACAGTATACTCCATCGCAGGAAATTTCACTGATACCAGGCAATGATTTCAGAATATCTCCCTGCTGAACATCTTTTGGGAAAGTAACATGCAGCCTGCCTTTCAGCAATTTGCCAAGGATAGGTAACTGCTGGATCCGGAGTGTTGGACTTGCATCAAAATTGGTCCATCCATCAGGCGCTGAATAGGGACCGCATCCATACTGTACATATAACTTATTCATATACGCTAATGACTTTTGATATTCCTGAAAATGTAGGTGTAATATGTTTTGGCAAAGATGTCGTAACCCGCTGCCTGCATGAATTTGCCCAGCTCTGTATTATACATGTCTCCCAGCAGGAAGGGATTGCTTTCTACCAGGATGTATGCAGGGCGATACTTTTGCCAGTTGTTTGAACGCAGCACATCCATATCCAGTCCTTCTGCATCAATAGTAAGGAAGTCGATCGCAGTGCCGGCAGGTAAGTATTTATCCAGAATGTCACCCAGTGGCCAGGTTTCAATCTGTTTTTCCCCAATCACTTTGTATTTAGGGTCCTGTGTGTATTCTTCCACCTTGTCAGGCGAAAAGGTATTCAGCGCAGGGTCATTGAAAATGTGGTAGGTCAGGTGCTGCCTGGTGGCGGATACCCCCATTTCCAGGTTGGTATCCAGTGGACGGTATCTGTCAAACATCGCTTTGGAGCCGGGGTTCGGATCAATGTTGATGCCTTTCCAGCGTTTTTTATAGAATATATAGGTGTTGGATACACGAAAAGGATGGTGTGCACCCACATCGACATAAGTACCATTTTGTTTGTTGTCAAAAATTCTTTTCAAAATCAGGTCTTCCCCCTCCGAGCTGTACGCCGGAGCCAGGTACCTGATTTGAGGTGCTAACTTTGATCCCAACCGGGCAATTAAATTTTTAACTTGACTCATTTACTCAACGACTTTTGACGTAATACAGATAATAAGTTTTCAATAGAACTCTTCAACGCCAGATGCAACTGCCAGATATCTGCAAGCGCCTTTCCTGGGTGTAGCATTTTTATAATGAACATTTTTGCCTGTCCGGTTTTGTCAACGATAATCAGGCAGGTAGCGACGGTTGTATAGGAAATAACGGTAGCAATAGCTGCAGCTATACCTCCCAGTGAGGGAATCAGCAACAGGTTGATCAGCAGGTTCGCTGCAATACCCGCAATTGTTGCATACAGGTTCGCTTTATAGTAGCCTTCCACTATCAGGTATTGCATAATGGCAACGCATATAAATACGGGTATATTCGCCCAGATATGTATGGAAAGGATTACACCTGCATGTGGATACTGGCTGCCATATAAGATGCCTGTGAGCCAGCTGGCAGCAATTGTCATAATAATGGCAATCACCGTACTGCCCCACATAGAAAGCCGGATCCATTTCTCCACATTTTCTAAGTACCTGCCGTGATTGGTTTGCCTTTTCTGTATCAGGTTGGGTAAAATAGCAACGGCTATCACCGTGGGTATCGCATACCACAACTCTGATATACGGGCAGCTGCTGCATATTCTCCCAGTTGTTGCGGGGTAGTCAGTATATCCAGCATCAGCTGATCGCTTTTCATGTACAGCAGTACAAGTACACCGGTGAACAGGAGGGACCAGCTTTGTGAAATCAGGTAGCGGGCTTCCTGCATGCGTACTTTAAACAATGAGGCAATGCCTTCATGCCAGATGTAATACCCAAATATGAGCAGGTAGGTAACCACCAGTTCCGCAAGAGATACCCACAGGATGATCATAAAAGAAAGATTCATCCTGATACACATAATCTTGATCAGGCAGAATAAAACAAATATGGTCACCTTCGGTATAATGACCCGTTGCACCTGGTTGTGTGCCTGGTAGAAGTAGTCAAATACATCGAATGATTGCAGCAGGATATTAAAAGCAGTAATGGTGGTACACCAGATGTACAAAGGATTGTTCTGCCTGGTGAACCAGGGGATCATAATACAAATTGTGCAGGATAGAATGCCCGCTACAATTCGCATACACAGCGCTGTAGATACAATCTCATCCCTGCGCTCAGGGGCAGATACCAATTCTTTCACTACAATCTTGTCCAGCCCCAGCACCGCTATACCACCTACAATTGCAGTAAGGGCTATAGAATAGTTCCAGATACCAAATTCCTCAGGGCCGATATGACGTGCAATCATAGCCATGGTAAATAAACCAAGGAACAGCCGCGCCAGTTTGTCAATCAGCAGCCAACCACTATTTTGAAGGATCTTATGCAAGACGATGTTTTAGTTTTTTGAAAAATGAAAACCATCTTTTTACTTTCAGATTTTCCTGTGAATATGAATAATGGTCGTAATAGTAGTTTGGATAGAAACTATCCTGTTCAATACCGTTGAAGATGATACCGGTTTTGCGGAAATGCCCTTCTCTGATATTTTCTGCTACTGCTTTCAGTTTCGATTTCAGGGTGAAATTGTAGCGTACTACAAAGAGGGTGGCATCTATATAAGATGCCAGACTCTTTGCATCAGAAACGATACCGATTGGCGCCGTATCAATGATGATGTAGTCATAGCGTTCTTTCAGCGTGGTCAGCAGTGTACGCATCCTGTTTCCTTCTATCAGTTCCACCGGGTTAGGAGGAATAGGTCCGGATGAAATCAGGTGCAGGTCGGTACCCGGCACTTTGCGGATAATTTCGTCGATAGATTTATTCTCTACGATATAATTAGTGATGCCTGTAAAATTGTCCATGCCCAGGAACTTGGAGAGTTTTGGTTTACGCAGGTCAAGTTCCAGCAGTATTACTTTCTTTTTATTCACTGTGAGGGAGTTGCCCAGGTGCGCACTTAAGAAAGTTTTACCCTCGCCGGAAATGCTGGAAGTAACCAGGATAGTAGTACTATCAGTATGTTCGCTCAACAGGTAACGAAGATTGGTACGTAAGTTGAAAATTTGTTCCAACAGTACGGACCTGTTTTGAAGAGAAAAGTTTTTGGCTGTTTCTTCTTCATCCTGGTATATTTCTGCCATAAGCGGAAGTTCAAATAATTGTTCAATCTCAGTTTTGCTAAGGATCTTATTGTTAAGGAAATATTTCAGGTAGATGTAAAGCGTACTCAGTGCCAGACCAGCAGCAAGGAATCCTACAAAGGCCATCGTTTTCCTGGGTGATTCCGGTTTTTCAGGAATGAATGCAGGAGCAATAACCCTGTTGTCAGTCACATTACTTGCATAGGAAACCGATGCTTCTTCTTTCTTTTTCAACAGGTAGAGGTAGAGATTTTCTTTTACGCCCTGTTGTCTTTTGATATTGATATATTCTCTTTCGTAAGCCGGAATGTTGGCAATTTTAGCCTGGATCTGGTTGACCTTTTGCTGCATCTGGTTCTGTGCTACGCCGGCGTTGCGCCTGTAACCGGAGATGTAGTTTTTAATAGTATTACGTGCATCTTCTATTTGGCCATCCAGGTTTTGTACGATCATACTGCTGGGTTGCAGGGAGAGCGAGAGTTTGTTTTTTTCTTTCAGCAGCTCTTCATACCTGTTGATCATGGCCGTCAGGGTTTGATCAACGGTGCCCAGCATCGGTGCGAAAGGATAACTATTACCCGGTGCATTCAGGTACTCGTCCACCTGGTCGAATACGGAGAGCTGCATGTTTGCATCATTCAGTTTTATATCTGCATCCTTTACCTGTTCCAGGGCCAGTTTGGAAGTGCCTTCGATATCGGTAATACCCCGCTGCACTTTGAATCGTTCCTCCTGTTTTTCCAGGTAGCCCAGCTCATCGCGCAGGGAGTCAATACGTACAGAGAGGAAGTTGATCGTTTTCAGGGCTACCCTGTTCTTATCATCCAGCGTATAATCGTTGTAGGTATCCAGCAGTGCATTGATAAAGTGAGCAGCACGTGCAGCGACGGCATCCTCATAAGTCACCAATATTACAGTCGCGTCTTTATTCACCAGCGCTGTGCCTATATCATCCAACTTTTCATAGGCCAGTTCTGCAATAGAATCCACCCGGATGCGATAGTCATTCATGCGGGGAACTTCTATAGTGGGGGTGCTGTAAGTGATGCTAAACTGATCGCGTCCTACAGTAAAAGGGACGCCTGATTGCACAGTGAAATCTTTCGTCTGGTCATCACCATATTCAGCTTTTACTTTCAGACCGTTTCTTTCTGGGGTTATATCAAAAATATAATTGCCGATATTGGCAGTATCACTAAGAACCCGGATACTGAACGGGGAGTTGTCATAGAGTTCTTCATTACGAACTGCTGCTTTCCGGTAGTAACGAATGTTGAAGTGATTGTCCCTGATTACTTTGGCTATCAATATCGGGGACTTGATTACTTCCATTTCATTCTCAATATTTTTCCCGCTATTGAATAGGGAGAGCGACTTGAGCATATCCATTTCTTCACCACCACCTTTCTTTTCATCTTTCAGATACAACTTAGCGCTGGACATATACCTCGGTTTGGCATATTTCAGGTAGATGAATGCTCCCAAAACAGAGAGCAGTATGAGGATGAGATAAAGTGGCCAATGGAATGCCAGTTTCTTCAACAGGTCATTCAGATCAATAACTGCAGCCCGATTATTTGTTTCGTTTTTTTGGTTCATAACGTAGGAATCATTTAACAGTAACGATAATAAGTGTTGTGATGAGGGACAGCGCGCTTATCATAGTTGGAATCAGCGTGACGAATTTTGAACTATTGAACACTTTGTTTTTGCCCGGTCTTATATAAACCACATCATTATTATTCAGGTAATAGTAAGGTGATGAAAGCACTTTACTGTCAGTCAGGTTGAGGGACACATACTTTTTTACACCATCTACTTCCCTGATCACCGTAACATTATCATGCAGGGCGGTTACATTCATATCGCCGGCCATACTGAGTGCATCCAGTATGGATACCCGTTCAGCGCCTATCTTGAACGAGCCTGGGCGCGCAACATCACCTAACACAGATATTTTGAAATTGGTAATACGGGTAGAAACAAAGGCATTACGGATACTTTTGTCCAGTTCTGTAGTAATGACAGTGTTGATTTCTGCCGTTGTTTTATCCTTTACATAAACCCTGCCTGCCATCGGGAGATTGATGTAGCCGTCACTATCTACGATATAACCGGGATCAATACCATTGGCAGTAGTGGAAACAGCGGATACGGCAGCAGGATTCAGAATCTGGGAAATGTCTTTGTCAATGGTCGTAACAGTAATTTGCAATACATCCCCGGGTTGAACTTTAAGTGGCTGTAAGGAATGCCCGTTTTCCTCACCCATTTGTTGCTGAATGTCGTTTAAATAGGTTATTTTTTTGGTCTCAATGCAGCTGGCCATTAAGAACAAACTGCTAATTAACAGTAAATGGATTTTGGATTTCATGTGTTATTTAATTATAGATCGTGTGTATTTGATGGTTGAATAGATTATGCTTCCGGAATGATGGCAGCAGGCACAGTGCTCGTCCTTTTTTTAATTAATTTCTGTCGTAAAGTCTGTTGTACAGGGAGCTCGAAATAGTAGTGGCCCAAAACACTTAGTGTGATCAGAACTACATAGAATAATAATAAGGTGAGGGGAGACTGGAATACTGTTTTGGGTAAACCCAGCGCATTGACCAGTACGGCGGCAGCAACCATGAGCGGAAAGTGAATCAGGTACAGGCAATAGCTGGCATTTCCGAGTAGCTGTGTCCACCTGGCCCTGATGCCGCTTTTGATCGTCTCTGCCATGGCTAATACCAGTACGGTAACAGGAGACACAATCGTTCTGAAAAATGTATTAGTCGCCAGGTAAAAGATCTTTTCATTTTTTTCATCCGTCCAGGCTGGCAGTAATTTGTGTGTAACAGAGAAGAACAGGCGATGAGTAAACGAAAAATAATATTCGGCAAGGATATACATCCATAACAACACAGCAACAATGGCAATATTGCGGGTCAGTTTCCCGAAATATTTTTTAGTGCACAACCAGGAGTATATATGATATACGAGTGCCCCCAAAAAGAAAGAATAGATACCCTGACCGATCATTGGGTAAATAGCCTGGACAATAGCACCAGCAACGACCAATAAGATCAATAATCCTTTTCTGTTATGTTGTTTACGCCATGCGATGAGGAAGAATACCAGGTAGAGCAACAACTCTACGGATACAGACCATGATGGCCCGTTAAATCCATTGAGCGCCGGTGTTTTCTCAAACCCCCAGCTGTGGATAACGAGCAGGTTGAGCAGAAAATGCCAGTAGTCATTATTTTGTATAATAAAGGTATGTCCTGACTGTTTCACCATCAGCATTTGCAATGGTATAATGGCCAGGAGCGTAAGAACATGCACAGGATATAGGCGTGTGAACCTGTAGGTAATGAAATAGTTAAAACTGGTTGCCCCCTTTGCGATCTTATCTGCATAGAACCAGAAAAATATAAAACCTGACAGCAGGAAAAAGAGGTCTACTGCATAAAATGCATGATGATAAAAGATGGAGAATACGGAATATAGCGGTAAATGGAAATCTTCGAGGGGAGCTGTCTGAACAGTATAATCCTTATAAAAGAAGAATTGCCAGTGGCATAATACGACAATGAGTGCCGCAAATCCCCTGATTGCATCCAGACTAAAAAAGTATAATGATGAGGGCTTATTCGAGGTCATGGAATGGTGATAATATAAAACAATAAAAAACCTTAATGACTTTTTGGTCATTATTAGAGTGGAGTTATTTCCAGTTTTTTATTGATTATAGCATTCTCAGACGAGGGCAAGTTAAATCAAAAATATCATTTGCACAAAATTGAAAAAAAATCCCTGGCGTAGTGACCTGAGCAGTGGATGTTCGCTATAATATGCTATAGTAAAGATTTTTCCAGTATAAGACTGTTAGGAAAATGGGGCAAGTGCAATACTAAATACGATAGTTATACACGTTATAAATTATTAAAAAATGAACAATATTTGTATTATTTATGTATTTATGGGAGAAAAAAATCCTAGCTGTAGCCTCGAAAAAAAATTGACCCGTAATAGATGAAAAGCATTAGAAAGTTATTTAATGTTATGCACCATTATTTGTATAACATCAGAAAGTCCCAACAAACCGATATTCTGTTATTAGGAGCATTGTTAGCAAGACAAAATAAAGCATTACCAATTTTGGACAACATCGCAGATGCTGAATTTAAAGTGTTTAGTCAGGCAGGGGACGATGGGATAATACAATATCTGATTCATAAAGTTCAAATTCCTCTGAAAATATTTATCGAGTTTGGAGTTGAAAATTATGTAGAATCGAATACCCGATTTTTATTAAGACATGATAACTGGTCCGGTCTGGTCATAGATGGATCGCGGAAGGCAATTGACTATATAATGTCCGATGACATTTATTATCAGCATGATCTGCAGGCATTGGAAGCTTTTATCACCAGGGACAATATTAATGATCTCATTTCTTCCAGGGGAATCAATGGAGAGATTGGATTGCTGAGTGTAGATATAGATGGTAATGACTATTGGGTTTGGAAAGCGATTGAAGTGGTACAACCTGTGATTGTTGTAGCAGAGTATAATAGTGTATTTGGGAAGCACCGTCCGGTGACAGTACCTTACAAACCTGATTTTGTACGATCCGCTGAACATTATAGCTACTTGTATTTTGGCGCTTCGTTAAAAGCATTATATGTGCTGGCAGAGGAGAAAGGATATAGCCTGGTGGGATGTAATGCTGTTGGTAACAACGCCTATTTTGTAAGAAACGATCGGCTGGGTGAGTTGAAAGCACTAAGTGTAGAAGAGGGGTATGTGGAATCTCAATTCAGGGAAAGCAGGAATAAGAAGGGCCAGCTGAATTATTTAAGAGGTACACAGCGATACGAGTGTATAAAAGGAATGCCTGTGATCAATGTGGCAACAGGAGAAACAGAATTACTTTGATTAAAATGAATGTAAAATAAAACCTCAATGAATCCTGTATCAACAATATTTAAAGATCTGTATGTTTTTGTATTTGCACGAAAAGCATTGTATCGTTTCAATTTGCTGATGTATAAGTTAAGTATGCGGGGAATTGGAATCATGAATCATGAAAATGATCGTGTAAGTGGAGAAGAGGCCTTTGTAAAATACATGAAGAAGTATCATTATTTTGATAACGGAGCTATACTCGATATAGGGGCAAATGTGGGTCACTACTCCATCATGTTGCGCAGGCAAAATGTAAGTCTGCCAATATATGCATTTGAACCACATCCAAAGGCTTTCAACAAATTGCAGGATGCAGCTGCCACGCATCATTTTATACCTGTAAAGCGTGGTGCGGGAGACAAAGTGTCACAGGCCGTCATCTACGACTATGCTGGCAATGGTGGTTCTGAACATGCCAGTATGTACAAGGAGGTGATCACTGGTTTCAGAGACAGTGAGGCAGAAGAATTACCGATTGATATTACCACCATTGATGAATTTGTCGCAGAGCGCAATATCAGCGAAGTAGCGTTGTTAAAGATAGATACAGAGGGTCATGAGCTGAATGTGCTGAGGGGTGCAATGCATACAATACAAGGAAGAAAGGTAAAAGTGATCCAGATTGAGTTCAACGAAATGAATGTAATATCCCGCACTTTCTTTAAAGACTTTATTGACCTGCTGCCTGATTATTCATTTTATCGCATGCTGCCTGATGGTTTGATGCCATTGGGACATTATAATGTAGCCGCATTTGAAATATTTGCATTTCAGAATATCGTAGCTATACTGAAGTAATGGGATCAGGATGTATGAAAAATAAATGAACCTCCTTAGAACAACATACATGGAAACCTGGCTCCATCAGGTATCCGAATGAATAGAGCGTGTATCTTACTTTTGATGCACGCTCTTTTATTTTCATTTACGCGCTTCAAGTGCAACAGCATTGTTAAACCGTCCTTCACTTTCCACAAGTTTAAACATCTCATCTTCACTATCATTAAATGTGGCAGGACGTACATAACTGAAGCCTGCCCTGTACAGTTCATTGGATAACGATAAAGTGTCCCACATAAACAGGTGGTCACTGTTGCCATATGTATTTTGCAACAGTCCTTTAATACCCCTGCGACGATGCGTTTTTCCTAACCGTGTTTTTTGCAGGAATTTTGCGTTGGCCTCCTGGTCATGATTCGTAAGGTCTTCCACATATTCGCGGGCTGCTTTTTCCAGGTCGGGTACTACACAGCGGAAGATACCGCCGGGTTTCAGTATCCGGTAGGTGTTGCGCACAGCAATGAGGAAATCTTCGTACGTAAGGTGTTCCAACACGTGCGAACAATATGCACCATCAGCAGAGTTGTCGGCGATGCCAGGTAAACCTCTGATGATGTCCCCTTGTAGCACATTGTCGGGGAAAGCAATATGCATGCGTTGTTTAAGCAAATTCCCTATAAGAGGTAATTGCTGCAGACGGAGCGTGGGGGAGGCGTCAAAGTTCTTCCAGCCCTGTGGTGATGACATGCCACAGCCATACTGTACATAAAGTTTACTCATAGTTGATGGGTTTAAATAAGGTACATGGAGGTAGTGGGAAAACAGGAGAAAATGTGCTGATTGTCCAGGCTATTGTGTCTTGTGTCTTAATACTGTTTTAAGCAATATAAGAAAAATAATTGATTAGGAGATAGACAACTTTATACTCACCTTTCAAAATATTATATATAATAAATAAAATTATTTATTACCTTTGGTAAGATTAATTCTGTCTGCGCAGAAAAATTGCGCACTTGTGGTGATATCTTTGTATCGTTAGATATTTGGTCCTGGTCAATTGTAACTTACTTCTAATCTGATAACAGTTACAAAATTCCGGACCTTTCTTTTTAATACAAATCAGCATGGAACAGCTAAAAGCATTGTTGAAAGTTTCCTTACGCCAACAGGCCCTATACATACCCACATTAAAACGCCCTTTTACACATCAACCTTTAGATGAAGAAGGCATCTGATGAAGCCTATACTACGGTATGGGCGAAAGATGCAGCCGCAGTTACACAGTTGTTCATCGACTAATCAATAAAAGAAAAGAAAAAAGGGCAGCGGTAGTGGCTGCCCTTTCCTTTTAACTATCATGGTACTATTTCATACCGTCTGATTTGGCCTTTTTCATTTTATCCTTCATCATTACTTTACCATTCATATCTATCATCTCCCCATCTTTCAGCATCCACGTTTTACCATCTTTATTTTTAACAGTACCGTCTGCCATTACCATCGTACCATCAGTCATGGTCATGGTCTTTGTCATTTCTGACTTCTGACCACCTTTCATTACCCACATTTTGCCTCCTTTCATGGCTACACAGTCTTTCATCTTGTGCATACCATTATGTTGATGCATGGCAGTATCAGTCATGGGAGTTTGTGCAAATGTAGCACTGGCTGTTATTAACAGCAGAGAGGCGGACAAAATAAGTAGTTTTTTCATTGTTAATTTTTTTTGAGATTACAGGTTTGAAACTACAGCTGTCTCAGCTGTATATATATAAAGGTTTTCTATAAGGATATATACACGTATGGTGCCAGAAAGTTTTTTTCAACTACGCACTAACCTTGCGCACATCGGTTTGAATATTTGTATCATCAATTCAATTATACTAAATTGATCAATGTATGAACAAGATTAATGGAGCTGATCTAATTGCAGCAGGTTTTAAACAAGGTAAAATAGTAGGTGAAGCGCTGGCCGTAATCGAAGCGCATTTAAGCGATATGGACCATGCAAGCCTTATTGCATTGATGAGTAACCTGCGATCAGCACCAGAAATGTACCTGGACCATCCGGTGTTGGAAGACCTTGCGACTAAAATGATTGAAGAAGCTTCCGCCCCTCTAGATACCACTATATCCCTCAACGATAAAGCAGCTGATTATAAGATCTATGGCGAAGCAGCCATCGATCCGGGTGCCATCAAACAAATGGATTTCGCTATGCGGCTGCCGGTAACGGTGGGGGGTGCATTGATGCCCGATGCACATCAGGGCTATGGCCTGCCAATCGGCGGTGTATTAGCTGCCAAAGGCGCTGTGATCCCTTATGGTGTAGGTGTAGATATCGGATGTAGAATGGCGCTGTCCATCTATGATATTCCGGATACTGCCATGGATGAAACGAAGTTGAAAAAGATCCTGCTGGATGAAACAAAATTTGGTGCAGGACAAAGTTTCCACGGTAAATATCGTGCAGAACACGCCGTACTGGATAACGATGCATTTAATATGACACCGTTTGTAAAACAACTGAAAGATAAAGCCTGGTCACAACTGGGAACATCAGGTGGCGGTAACCACTTCGTGGAATTTGGTGTGATTGAATTTGCGCAGAGAGACGAAGCGCTGAATATAAATGCAGGTAAATACCTGGCGCTGTTATCACACTCCGGTTCCCGTGGTTTTGGTGCGACAGTAGCCGGTTATTATACCAGACTGGCCAAGGACCTGTGTAAACTGCCAAAAGAAGCAGCTAACCTGGCATGGTTGGATATGAATACGGCAGAAGGTCAGGAATACTGGATGGCGATGAACCTGGCCGGTGATTATGCGGCAGCATGTCACGAGGTAATACACCGTAAAGTTGCAGCCCTGGTAGGTGGCCAGTTGCTGGCAACCGTGGAGAACCACCATAACTTTGCGTGGAAGGAACAATTGAATGGTGAAGAAGTAATCGTGCATAGAAAGGGTGCAACGCCCGCAGGTAAAGGTGTGATGGGTATCATTCCTGGTTCTATGGCGACGCCTGGATTCCTGGTACGTGGTAAGGGAGAAGAAGCGGCGATTAACTCAGCATCTCACGGTGCGGGTAGACAATTGAGCCGTACCAGAGCGGAAAAAGAGATTTCGAAAGTAGATATGGTAGCGGTACTGGCAGCTAACAATGTGACATTGATCGGTGCAGGTCTGGACGAAGCGCCAATGGCGTATAAGGACATCCATACAGTGATGGCGGCACAGGAAGCGTTGGTGGATGTGGTGGCGAAGTTCTCGCCTCGAATTGTGAGAATGGCGGATGATGGAAGTAGAGAAGACTAAATAAAACGGGCTTGCCGTGTGAGGCAAGCCCGTTTTATCTGAAAATGGTCTTCATCTTCGCTGGTGAATTCCCTCTTTCATGAATGTTTTTATTTCTTAACTATTGAAATTATTATAATCTCTTACCAGTGAATCGTAATCGCTATCCAGTGATTCCAGGTCATAACTCTCAAAGTGACCCTTTTCACCAGCATCACGCATGCGTTTTCTGGCATTCAGCAGTAGTTTATGGAAATCATCGTAGAAAGTATTAAAGCTATGATCTTCGTTTGCTTTCTTCGCATTGTCGATATTGATCTGTGCATGTTCAGCCTGTGCTTTTTCCAGTGAATCATACTGGGCTTTGGCTTTCGCTTCGATACCAGCATATTTTTCCTCACTACCCAGCAGATCGATGAAGGAACGGATATTGCCCATATCCTTCTTCATCGCGATGATGTATTCTTTCAGCGGACTATCCTTCAGAATAATTTGTTCGCTTGCGTCAGCTACTACTTCAACTTTCTTTACAATAGCGCTTTTCAGACTATATAATTGAGCGATCTGGCCACGGAGCGTATCGATGATAGCGTATCCTTTCGAACCTTTATCGTCTTTGTAATCTTCTGCAGTGATGTACTCGTGCATACGGTTGTTAGTCGCCTGCATAGTGGCAAAAAGCCCCTGGTACTTCGTAATGCTGTCTTTGAAGAACTTTTTGTCGGGAGAACTAAGTTCTTTTACAGGTTCGTCGATTTTGACTTTCTGATTGAATTGATGGAAATCCGGTGCAGAGAATGGCTTATTGATCGTGATAAAACGATAGTGGTCATTAGGATGCTTCAGTGCTTCTTCCAGCTTGGTGGTATTGTTTACAACATCTTCCAGGTAGCTGTTATGTTTGTTCGACATATCAACGATCAGGTTCGTGTATTCAATAATGTGGCTGGCTGATTCAGCTGAGTTTTCGCTGTATTCGGAAGCGCCGGGTTTCTTGCCGCTGGTATTGTTACAGGATGTGCTACTAACGAACATAGCAATGACAAGGAATGAACAGATAAATGTTCTCATGTAAGGGTATTTTTGGTTAAACAAATTCAATAAAGTACTGGTAGTTAATGTGGTATATTGTCCTCTTTCACAAACAGTGGGCAAATATATATAATTTTTCATTATCAGAAGGGCTTGCCTTCTTTTACAAATTCCCGCTTGATGCCGTCCAGTACATCATTGACATAAATTTCCAGTTCTTCCTTATCATCCGTATGTTTCTCTATTGCCTTCAGACAGGCATAGTGCACTACATTCAGGATACTGCCTCCTGCCAGTTCATATCGTTTAACCATATCAGGAATATCCCCGCCTATAAATGTAGATTTAGATGGAAAAGTTCTGCGCCATATCAAAGCCCGCTCATTGGCATCGGGGAAAGTAAATTTTAAGATCGCATTGAAACGACGTATAAATGCATCGTCTATATTATTCTTCATATTGGTAGCGAGAATGATCAGTCCATTATAGTCTTCAATACGTTGTAATAAATAAGACACCTCCTGGTTGGCGTATTTGTCATGCGCATCCCGCACATTGGTGCGTTTTCCAAAGAGTGCATCTGCTTCATCAAAGAATAAAATCCATCCTTTGTCTTCAGCACGACTGAATAATAATTCTAAATTCTTTTCTGTTTCACCGATGTATTTAGACACAATCATAGAGAGGTCTATTTTATACACGTCCTTGCCTGTATACTTCCCTAACAATCCTGCTGTGAATGTTTTTCCTGTACCCGGTGGTCCATAGAAGAGGGCTCTGTATCCTTTGCGCAGGCGTTTTTCCATATCCCATCTGTTCATCAGCTTCGCATTGAGGTTGACCCAGCTTATCAGCTCATCAATCTGTGATCTCAGGTCATTGCTGATGACCAGGTCATCCCATGTTAATTCGGTCGTTACTGGTTTGGCAGGAAAGCTACTACTGAAATGTGGGGGTACTGGTTTGCCATGTGTAAAGATGTTGATATGATCCTGCGATAAAAGCAATCGTCCGCTCATCGTGGGTTCACCCCCCGGCATCTCTTCCAGCCAGAGTACTTTTGAACGGCTGAAGAAGTGATCTGGCCAGAAGATCTGTTGTATTTCAATACGTGTACCCCAGTCATTGCCACCTAGTAAGAACAGTGCTGTTTCTCCTGTGGGCAGAAAGCCCCTGCTTTGTTTACTGCGGGTACCGCCTATTTGTGGAAAGTCGCCTTTGCCCGGAAGATATTTCTGTATTTCGGTATCGAAGTAGTCGGGTTGTAAATGGGGGATGAGGGCCATGAAGAGTAATAACTGTTCATAGGTAGTTAATGAATGTGCTTTGATAAATTGTAGGAATGGATCCTCCTGATCCATATCAATTGGAACGTTAATGACCAGATCAGCTTCAGGCGTTTGCATGCGATGACTGATTAATCCTGACAAAACTTTGGCGTACGCCTGTAATACCTGCATGTTTTTTATTGTAAAATGTTATTCAGATTCTTCACAGGGACAGCGTTGAATATCTTTGTCCTGTTTCATCCGGCCTTCGTTGGTAGCCGGCTCCTGTTTATCTTCAGGAGTAGCGAGTCGCTGAATGGTATTGTCCGCTACAGCATCTGCTTCTTTTTCATGTTTATCATCCGGTTCATTGACTTTAAAAAAAGAGGGGTCCTCCTTTTTTTGAAAGAAACCGGATTGTGTAGCCTGTTCCTGGGGGCGAAGGCGAATTGAACGGGGCATATGGAGTCATTTATAATTTACTAAGTAGTTCCGTTGCCAGTCTGGCGTAATCTTTTGCACCATTGGCCTGTGGGTCATAGCTGAAAATATCTTTACCTGCTTCCTGTGCTTTGGCCAGTTGCATATTGGTACGAATGACAGTGCCGAATACCTGACCATTGTATTTATCAGTCAGTTCCTGTCTGACTTGTTGATTCATTGTTTTCCGCTCGTCAAATCTGGTGAGGACCATGCCCAGCAGATTGAGTTTGGGGTTCAGCTTTTTTCTGATCGTCTGAAAGTGCTGCATAAAACTATATGCCCCTTTCAATGGCAGAAACTCTGCCGGCAGAGGAATGAGCACATAGTCACTACAAGCCAGCGCATTCACAGTGAGCATTCCTACAGCATGAGGACAATCAATGAGAATAAAATCATAATCAGCTGCTACAGGTTGTAAGAGCCAGCTAAGTACCTGTTCTCTGCCATATACACTCACCAGTTCCAGCTCTGCACCTGCCAGTTCAATAGACGATGGAACAAGGTCCAGTCCTTCTTTGATGTTGATAATCGCATCCCTGATCTGGCTGCCTTCTCCTGTCATTTCCCGCTTCAATTCAGTATACAGGTTTTGCGCCGGCTCCGGCGGCACACCCAGTGATTGGGAGAGGTTGGCCTGTGGATCGGCATCTACCAGCAGCACTTTCTTCCCGGCTCTTGCCAGTGCGGCACCAAGATTAATGGAGGTAGTGGTCTTGCCAGCGCCTCCCTTTTGGATGGCTATGGAAATGATAGGCATTAGTTGAGCTTTTCATTGTTGACAATGCGCTGAATGGTGTCAGTAAGTGTCGTGCCATTAAACACTACATAATTGTATGCATTCGGCTCATAACCGGCATCTTCTTCCCTGATGAAAAATACAGCCTGTTCCTTTCCCGGGCGCAGGTCAAAACAATAAATAGTACCCCCACCATCCCCACCAAAAACAAGGGATTGCGGAATGAATTTATACAGATCTTTCTCTCTGAATAATGCCAGTACTTCAGAAACGGAATAGATGATGAATGGTGTCTTCTTACCACGCAGACTACTGCCGTTGGATTGTAATAACAAGGCTTTGTAGTCTTCCGGTATTGCCCCGAAAGCAGCTTCCAGCGATTGTATATCTTGCTCCGTAGCCGGGTTTTGTTTATCCCAGTCGGGACCAATAATTGTACTCATAAGATCTTTTTTTATGGGGTCCATGTGCCAAAGATAGCAGTTAGCTGATCGTTGGTTAAAGTTGTTCTGAGTGTATTGTAGATCCTTCCAAAGTAGGCATCCACTTCTGCGAGGTAAGGCCCCTGCACGCCGGCAGGTATGCCTATTGCATTCATATCACTTACCAGGAAGGCTCTTTCTTCTGCAAAGGTACGGGTAGCGACCGTTGCTCTTCTGGCGCCCTGCAGGTCATTGATCAATCCATGTGGGGTACCACGGGCGCCGTCGGCGAAGTTACGTGTTCTCAGTAACAAAGCCGGAGCGTCATCCCTGCCATAAACCCCCATACCTGCAAAGCGTTCCCTTGCCCAGGCATCTTGTATACCGTGGTGTGACTGGAAGAAGTTGTTCGTACCCCTGTTGTCAGTCAGGAACCCGTGGGTATTGAATTCAAATTCACGGATCACTACGCCATCAGCCCGGGTATATTCCCACAATCCGCCAACACCCCTGCGCAATGTTACACCTGCCCTGGCCTGTATCGCTGAAATGAGGCGGTTGTCCATGAATTGCTGCAGCTCTGTTCCATTGGTGACACCATTGAGTGCGTCGATGGCGTTGGCAAGATCTGTCTGGTTGTCTCTGAACATATGCAGGTATTCCCTGAGTGCACGGTCATCAGAAGACAGGTTGAGCCTGGTGATGAGGTTATGTACCTTGGTCAGGTTCTGTGGAGAAATATTGACCGGGATACAGGGGGAATTACAATAGGTAAGTGCACGACGTACATCAGGATCCATGTTGTGCCACATCCTGCGGAGTTCAGGATCGGCATCGAGCATGGCACGGGTTTCAGGACTCAGGCTCTGTTCCCATGCCAGTGCTTCCGGATTCGGAACATCAGGAGTAACAGGTCTGTTAGGTTCATCGGTAGGTTGCCCTGTTCTTACTTCAGTTTCAGTCGCATTGGCGGCAGTTCTGGTAGTATTGGCTTCCGCTTCTGCTTCTAGTATCTGCGCTTCGGCAGCCTGACGGTTTGTATCGGCTGTGGCAATCGCATCATCAGTGGCGTTTTCAATACCTCCCAGGCGTGTTTCCTGCGCATCAGTAGCACCTCGCCATATCTCACGGCGCCTGCGCCAGAACTCCCTTTCTGCGGCGAGTCGTTCCCTGGCCAGTTCAGTACCTGCAGCTCGTAAGTTTGTAAAGAAGTTTTCATCAGCAACTGCGAGTCGGATAAAACCTATCGTGGTTCGGACTGCCGAAATGATTTCATCAATATTACGGATCGTACTCACGATCCTGGCTGCACCGCTGGCAAGGCTGGCTGGCAATTGCCGCATGCTGCGCAGTAAACGGATAGGTACCTCGCCCACTTTTGTGAGAAACTCGCCGAATGTGCTGATGGTCTTGATGGTTTCGATGGCTTCAAGCGCCGCTTTGACGGCACCATAGCCAGCAACAATGAGTAAGACTATGTTCACCACAAAGTTAGTCACCTTTCTCACCCAGAAGATCGCGAGCTGACATTCTTCAAATGGACCTTCGATCAGGGAAGCTTCCAGTTTTGTTTCTTCCCACATCCTGGAAATCATTTCACCGGGCGCATTAAAAGCCTGACCAATAGAAGCCACGAAGTCGTGTACCTTATCAGCAGATTCCCTGCATATAGCCCCGCCGCTGGCTTTAAAAAGTAACCAGCCACAGAAGTGTACAATACCTGCCGCGAGGTCAACTATGCCACTTACAATGCTTGCAATGGCATCAAAAATACCCGCGATGACACCAGCTACTCCACAAACTACATATTCTACAAAACCAATCAGGTAATCACCTACATCAGTGATAAAATCCCATGCCTGCCGGAGGAAGTTTCTTTCAATACTATACACAGGCAGTTCGGGGAGTAATTCACTGCGTAAGGTATTGTAATCTCCCTGCTGCATATCGTCCATGAGAGAGAAGGCCGCGGTTTCATTCCATTCGGCCTGTGTGAGTTCCCCAAGTTTGGCATATACTGCCACTCGCGCCATGTGATTAGGCAACCGGCGGAAGTTGAGTAATATAGAGTTGCTGTCTGCCATGCTGGTCCAGCCTGAAATAAGGTTTTTAATCTTATGGGCATACCAGTGAGTGGCGTATTCCAGGGCTTTTACACTGCCACTGCCAAAGAAGGCGAGCGACAGGTTGTGCGCATCCATATCCTGTAAATCTCCAAAGAGGAAGACAGCCATGTCATCAGGAAGGTATTCCCCCTGTGTCTCCATCTCCCCGAGAATGTTGTCCATCGTACCACCGGTAGGCCCCGTAAGCAGTTCCCTGATCTCTTTGCTGTCGTCATCAGAGGTGTATCCATTCAGACGATTCAAAACCTCTTTTGCTATGAGCTCAGTGATCTGGGTAGATTGTACCTGTATGAAGATGCGGAGCAATGCTTTCCAGTCAGAAGTAACACAGTCAGCACTGAGCCAGTCATACACATATAGTACGTTTTCTTCTGCCCTGGCGGCTACGGCGTTCAGGATAGCATCCACATCATTCGCGCTCAGTCCCTGGAATTTGGATAAGATGATGGCGCTGTCATTGCTGGAGGTCCAGCCATCCAGTGCATCATATACATCATTGGCGTGAGAAGTTTGTTCTTCTGCCGTGAGCAGGTTGATGGCTTTACCCGCAGCGCCTTGTTGAATGGTATGTGTGAGCTCATGCGCCAGCAGGTGCTGACCGCTGCTATGCGCCGTGTTGTATTTACCACTGTTGAAGTAAATGTGATTGCCATGGGTAAAGGCCTGTGCATGCAGGTCTTTGTTCATCTGCACAGCGCTGCTGTCCGTATGAATTCGGATACCACTGAAGTCTGCGCCCATAGCACTACCCATACTTTGTTGTATGTGTGAAGGAAGCGGACTACCACTGCCTTTGCTTCCTGCAAGTGTAGATTCTACAGAAGGCGGTGCTGCTGATGGGCCACCTTTCTTTTGCAACATCTTTTCTTTTTGTTCGCAGGCGGCACATTTCCTTTGCAGGTGTTCAGGGCTGTTGCTTTCGAAGATGGGCTTACGCTGGATCTTTACAGGAGCAATGGAGCGCTGGATAATAGGAGTTGCCATACGCTGAATGACCTGGGTGGCGACACTGTCAGCTTCTTTTTCGTATATGTCATCGGGCTGGCCAACGGTGAGTTTGGTTTGAACCACACTGCTCGTGCTGGTCGCAAAGGCTGTAAAAAAGCCGGAATAGTTAGAGAGTGGTTTGACATTTTCTTTTACTTCACTGAAAAGGCCGCTGTTACCATCGATGCTGTAAACGGTGTCGCCTTCTACTTTTACCACTATGCAGTGGTGCTGGTAGGGTTGGTCTATGTAACCGATATCACCGGGTTGAGGAGCAGTGGTTTGGGTAAGGGTATGGAAGGCTGAGACACCTTTACCCATTTGCCAGTCACCTATGTTTTTGCCTGCTTTTTTATGTGCCCAAACGGCGAAGATACCACACCAGGAGGGAAGCTGACCGCCGATGTTTTCGATGGTGGTGTCATCCCATACCCCGGGGGCGGCGAGGTGAAAGATCTCTAAAAGGTATTGGGCACCGACTCTTTTGCCACTGCCATCGTTGTTTTTGGCCTGGATTTTATCCAGCATAGTTCTGGCCGCGGTGATGATAGAATCACGGCTGCCATCAGGTTTTACATCATCCAATAGCTGGATGTTTGTAGCTGGGTGGCGGTATACTACTTCCCCTTCTTCACATTCCCGGCAACTGCGTTGTATATCATTGGGCGCTTCGGTTTCAAAGATGGGTTTCTTTTGAACTTCTTCCTTTGATTCCGGGTCTTCCTCCTCTTCTTCCGATTCTTTTACCGTTTCCGTAGGCGCTGCAGGTGGTGGGGGTGTAGGTGCAGGATCTGGTTTTTGTTCTTCTGTTTTAGTATGAATTTCTTCCTCCTGTTCGTCGCACGCACACCTTTGAATCTCTTCCTCCTGCTCATCACACGCACACCTTTGCACATCAGCAAAAAAATCAGTCCCCGAAAAAAAATCCTCCCCACCTTCTTTTCCAAAAAAGGGGGTGTTTGTTTTCGCGGAAGTCGCGACGGATGTTGGGGTAGCTTTTTCCATTATTTAGTTTCCTTCGGAGGCGCCAGGAATATATCATGCAGCACACTTGCTAATGATTCCAGTTCTGCCTGTCTGGTTTTGTTGCCTTTGCTGGTGGCATTACCATAGGTTTCAATCAATATCATATTCATCGCTGGTCGGGTAGGAGTGGCATGCGAACCCCAGTTGCCAAAGGTGACACCCTCAGTAGAGCGCTTGGCTGTTTTGTTGGGGTAACGAACATGTTGATCCTTTTTACCCAGTTTATTGGCGGGTACTCTTACCTTCAGGTCATTTGCTTTTTTCGCCATCTCAAGTGCCAGTGCTTCATCAGCTGCTTCATTGCCAGGTCTTGGATCGGTGGTGATACTTGGACCACCCAGTTCATTCATGGTCGATTCGTCTAAATTGCTATGACCATGTACACTGGCCAGGCGCTCAGGTTTGAAGCGGTCTACCAGGTCCATTAATACGAGGTTGTTATCTTCAACACATCTTTTCCCGGTACTGTCTACCGTACAGTTTTTATCAGCATTGAAATCGGCATTGCTCCCCACTTTTGGGAATTGTCGGTTAGGGTCAACGGCGCCTTTTACTGGCGTTTCTCTGCTGCCAATAGCGACATTGTCAGGGAAGAGGCTGGGTACAATGATCACAGAATAATATGGCATTTGTGCCATCGGACCCCGCATGATTTCCAGCAGATGATTCACTACTTCCACACCACCCCGCTCACTGCCATGTACACCACCAATGATCATCGCACGACGATCGCTGGTACCGGGAAAATAGTAAGCTTTGATCTTGCCTTCCTTGCCCATACTGGCTTCGATATTTCCTGGTTCTGATCCCCAGTTGTTTTCCCTGGATCGTTTATTACGTTCCACCAGTAGCTCATGTGGCCATAAGGGCTCGGGACCATATTGCATGATGGTTGTAGCCAGCCACCAATCGTCGCTGATAATGGGGAAGATACTGCCGATGTATTGATCCAGGTCCGGGTCTTTACAGGGGCATTTGGTTCTGAGTATATTGAAGATGTTTCCTTTATTGCCATCGAATCCCCAGCTGTTTTTGACGCTTTCACTGAGCGGGCTGCGTTGAATAGTGGGCGTGAAGAAACTGCTTTCAGATTGTGATCCGAAAAAAGGAGTTTCCTCTGTGACAGGGGAAGGTTTCTTACATTGGTTGTATTTTTTCATCGCCATTCAACTCTTAAAATATTTTTCATCCATGGCAGCCGGATATGACTGATACTCCATGGCAAGTAATCTAAAAGGATATCTAGGGGTTGTTGTTCAACCTGGATATATGTTTGTTCATTGAGGGTAAAGATCTTTCCGTTGCGTTGCAGAAAGCTACCTCTCAATGCATCGACAGATGTATTTTGTAGCTTTTCCCAGTGTTCGATCACGACTTCCAGCAGGTTGTCTGCTTCTTCACACTCCCCGGGTGTCAATACAATTTCCTGTGCAAGGTTTTTACCTAATGGCCATGCGCAGAGTAACTTGGGCACTACTAAGGCATGTTCTGGGGTTTCGGTTTCACCTGTAGCGAGGTAATGCAGCAGGTACAATGCTTTTTCGTGTGCGGTGATATCAGCAAAGGCGTTATTTTTTAACAGGCCTAGTTTTTTGAAGAAGGTGGAAAGGAAGGGATTGAGCAGGACAAGTCCGGTGTTGATGAGGAAGATGCCATCGGATGGGATGGCGTCATCTTCATGTTCAATACTGATTGCGTTATTTTGTGAATTGGAAGCAACCGGATGAATTACATTTGAAACAGACATCTCCTTTAATAAGGGAAAGCATACCGGTAGTACGTTTATTACCTCTTCACTTAATTCCGCTATAGAAATTTCCATTGCCATTTGCTCCTGCTGTATGTAAGCCGCTGCTACCTGGGATGTGGAAAGGTTTTTCCCATGGGGACCGGCCGCCATCTTAAATACCAGTTTCCAGAGCTGATGACTCATAACAACTGGAATGGAAAAAGATGATGATGGGAGGAAACGGGACGGGCTTTCACTTTTTGAAAAAGCTTTGAGCGTAGCCAGTTCATGAAATACGGTTAGTATATTCGCCTGACTGGTGGCAGTCAATATTTCCACTAATTGAATCAGAAAAGGAACTGGGTGATCAGTGATCACTCGCTGTAATACGACAGGATCATGCAATAACTGCTCTCTGAGTAGCGTGACCATATGGAAGTCAGTAGCAAATGCTTCCAGTACATAATTGTACCAAACGGAGTCTGCCCTTAATGTATTCCATGGGAGGTAACCTTTTTGCATGTAAAAGAGCCACTGCCGGGCTACAGACAGGCGGATGGTATTACCTGCTTTTGCCGAAATACGCAATGCGGTGGGAATGTGCTTTCGCAGTTGTTCCAGCAGGAGTGCATAGATTATTTCTTCGCTTTTGCCTGCCTTCATGTCTTTGATCCGGAGGATACCCAGGTCAATGGTAACACTATCCAGTTGTATTACTTCGCCTTCGACACAAAGTTCATTGCAAGCTTTTTCTAACAGCGGCACCAGATGATGGTGGTAATACCTGCTCATCTCGTGCTGCCATTCGAAAGCAGGTGCTGACTTTGGAAATTTCAAAGCCAGCACCTGTCTGCGGATCATATGGAGTTGTTCCGCTGCCATGTATTATTTAAAGAGATTTTCAATCTGGGTCATGTCTAATGAAGGTTCGTATTTTTTCACTGTAGCAGCATTCCATTCTCTATAGATGTCTGCCAGTGACATTTTGGTTTTGATTTGGTCCAGGATAGGTTTGGCAGCAGTGAGCCCACTGATGTCTTTGCCACCGAAAGTGTATTTATCCAGATAGTTACCGGTGAGTAGGCTGAGGAGAGAAGTGGCCTGTTTTTTATTCAGGATCTTCTTTTTGCCACTGGGCCAGTCGGCTATAATTTTGTCAACTACCTGCTGGTATTGTATTAAGGAGGGGTCAGCAGCTTCGGAGAAGGTGGTGATCATGCCAGCGAGTTGTTTGTCTTTAATGTCGGCAGCCAGTTCTTTGATGGCTTTCTTGCGGGCATTGAGACGGCCATTGACAATTCTGGCTTTATTGCTTGCGTCAATGTAGGCAAGTGGGGTGGTCTGACCTACAGATTTCGGTTCAGCGATAGCTACTGGTTTTGTTATTGCTTCGGGTACAGGCTTCGTTTCATCCTCGGTTACTGGTTTCGTTGCTGCTTCGGATACAGGCTTCGTTTTATCTTCGGTTACTGGTTTCGTTGCTGCTTCGGATACAGGCTTTGTTTCATCCTCGATTACTGGTTTCGTTGCTGCTTCGGGTACAGGCTTTGTTTTATCTTCGATTTTTGGTTTCGTTGCTGCTTCAGTGACAGCCTTATCGGAAGTCGTAACTGCACTTACCGCCTTAGCCGTACTCTCCACTGCAACCTTGCCCTCAGCCGCCACCGTTATCACAGGCCCCTGCTCTTCACAAGACGTCTTCCAATCAAACAACTCATTCACCTGCTCCTGAAAATCCTGTGTCTCCACATCCCTCGTCAACACCTGTAAGAACCCGTCAAAATCAAACGGCCCATTACACACTGTTTTCTTCGCCATCCACCTGATCCATTGCTTATAATAACTTTCAAACTGACAGAATTCTTTCGGCATCAACCAGGTAATACGTAGCAATACATGCGCAGGCGCTTCCCTTTGCAGCATATTTTCAATCACCTGCCTGTTACCATCCTTTCTAAACCTCTCCGGCCATGCAGGTAATACAACGGTAGCAATAAACGAATAAGGGTCATACCCTGCCACCAGATCAGGAAAATCACACTGACGGAACAGCTCCGCCTGATGCGGTAACAAATAACACCCGCAATTATTTTCACAATGAGGTCGAAGCAGAATATGTTCTACTACATGTAGCCCCTCCCTATTGATCAATTTCTGTGCTCTCTTCACCGCCTCACAAGCCATCTCAGAAGTGGTATACAATTGAGGATTCCAGGCAAGCATTTCACCCGCGGCAGTCAAACCTACCATTTGCTGATTAGGTTGTCCATCTGCCGCAGTCAAACCGACAGCTTGCTGATTAGGTTGTCCATCCGGAGTACTACATCCACAGCTATACCTCGGTGCATAAAATGTCACCCCATATGGTCCGCAACTACAATCAAAACTACCGCGATAGTTTTCATAATCACCCAGCATCGCCAGTATGTTCAATAACTTTTGTACCGCATCCCTGTAAGTAGCAAACCCATTATTGATCAGCCATCGGTCACATACATCACTGCTCAGTGAATAATCAGCATTGTTATTATCCTGTAAGAAAGGAATGTTGATATAGTATTGTTTGTCCTCACCCAACCTGATCAGGCTATTATAATACTGGAATACAGCCAGTAATTGCTGCTTCCAGGTATCAAATGAAATGGCATTGACAGCCGCATAAGCCGTCAACAGTCGTTGCTGATTCCCATTGGTGAGGTAATAATCATTTTGCTTTGTACTCGCTATAATATTTTTTTCATTTTGCAAGGCCTCAATCACATCCACCCAATTGCAGACACGCCCCTGTAGTACTGTAGCAAATGGTACACCGTTATTATCTTTGAGAATACTGTTGCCATTCTCATCGCTGGTAACAAAAGACTTCTTTGCTGCCAGTTTTTTATATTGATTGTATAAAGCAATTTTTGCCGCATCTCTTTTGGCTACATCATCATATTCACAGGGATGTATAATCAGTTGGTCCGCACTCCCCATAAAGAAGCTGTACGCACATGAATGACTATACCGCTGAAATTCTCCTGTATTAATAAACAATTGTACCCCTTGTTCTCCCCATGCATCATCAGGCGTAAGAAAACGGGTTGTACTTTCTGCCAGTACCTCTCTCAGGTAAGTACGGGTCACACCATTACAATCACAGGTATTGGTATAGTTACCTGCATACTGCAAGAGAATAAGGAAAAACCTAAACCCTTGCATCGCCGCTGCCGGATCACTATAATACTCCACACTCTGCCAGTCGCCTAATGAGAAATAATAAACTGCTTCATCCGGCTCTGTAAAACAACATTGAGATTTTATATCAGCACATGGATTGGGATCGCAAGGATAAAAACGTCGATAGAACTCATCACAATCCGCTCTTTTGAATAATTGTTTAATAGGGTAGGTACTCGCTAATTTCGCCGCTGCTTCTGCATCCATCCCCGGCGTAGCAACAATACGACCTTGTAAAACCTGCAGGTAATCAGTCTTAAATGCCTGCAATGCCTCCTCCTGACTACTGTAACCAGTCAAACTTCTGTATAATACTAACTCTTTGTCAGGCGCATTGCGATTCACAGACTTTATCTGGTAATAGAATAATTTTCCATCCTGTACTACGATATCCCCTCCAGGGTAAATTTCGAGGTAATCCGGAATCACCTGTTTACGTGCATCGATAATCCCATTATACACAGCTACAGGATGATCCTTATCCACCAGTCTGTACACATATTGCCCACACTGACTGATCTCATCTACCTGCACATACTCATCATAGGCCTTCGTATCTGTAGCACTGCGTAAACTGTCAATATGCTTACGGATATTCAACAATGAATTGATACTACTATCGGCCCGCACCTCACCTGATACCTCAGTCGGCGCATCACCCGCCATCTCATTTGGTGCATCACTGGCCACCTCTGCTGACCCAACCGTACCTGCACTCACGGCTGCTGACCGATCAGCCGCCGCACCTGCACGTACCTCAGCTAACCTACTACTGATCTTATTTGCTGTTAAAGCACCCCCATTAAGCTTATATTGAGACAGCGCAGCTGTAAACTTCCTGGCAGCCTCCAACGCAGCTGGCTGTGTATCATATGCCTGCTCGCTAATGAAAGTATATTTTTGAGAAGGGTGATAGCCAATCGTATAATTAAACTTCCATGTATCAGGAGCCTGGTTGATACTCATATCATACCTGAACTCATTCACAATCCGCCAGATCTTATCCTGCAATGCCTGAGCCGCTGCTGCTGAATTAGTCTCCATCGCACATACAGCCATGGGCGTTTCACCATCTTTTACTGACAACAGGTACTTATCTCCATCCGTTTCTTGCGCAATAGAATAATTCGCCGTATCCAGCATCAGCACGAGCAACCTAAACGCATGCACAGTCACCTGCTCCTTATTGTCAAACTCCGCAAGCGGGGTGAATTTGAAACGGTTCCCTTTCTTCTCTACCAATGTATAAGACATCTTATCCGGCTTATCAATGATATCATTATCTCCAATCTTGAAAGCCTCTGTATCAATAAAAGTCGTCGCCTGCTTTTCATCAAATGCCAATATACCGATAGGCACAGATGCGGCCTCTGTATCCTCCCAAAAAGTGTTATCATTGATTTTGCTGATCTCCTGCACCGCCACCGTATGTGCCTGGTGTTCTTCCGGCGAAGGGGCAATAAAGATCCTCACCTTATTCCCGGCACTGTCTTTTAATATAGCATTGTAGCGATATGTGTAGATATACACATCATCAGAGGCGATGTCTGTAGTATATAATCTCTGTAATCCATTAATAACCGTATTCGCTGTTTCTGCCGAAGGCTGCTTCACAGAGAAAATCGCGTTGTTCGCCCTGATCACATAAGCCTGTTCATGGGCCAGGTATTCAGTAGAATAGTTTTGCTGATCTCCCAGCTGTGTCAACAAGGATTTTGCAGCTTCCTGCGCTTCCGCCCTTGTATCATATTTCAGTGTACTACGGAAATAATCATTTTCACCAACAGGCAATGTGAACAGGTATTGTTCTGCATACTGTACCACCTCAAAGTTGCACAACGTATGCCGGGCATGATCAGTTATACCCGCTAACGCAAGAAAACGTTGTTCAAAACCAGAAATATCTATTACCTGGCTGTAATCATAACCAGTACCTCTGTCTGCACTGAGTTCGCTATAATTACCTAAGAAGTTTTCCTTCGCCTGAACCTGGTCCTGCTCCTGCCCATAGGATAAAAGCGCATAATCCGTAAACTGCTCGGCAAATCTTGACAACAAATGATCCAGGAAACCTTGTCTCCGCGCCGCATATTGATTCTCATCCTCAGCTATCTGTTGCAGATACGCCGAATAATTACTCAGGTTAAAACTGATTTCAAATGAATACCGGGTATTCGCCGCATATAAAAATGCATTGTAGTTACTATCAAATGTACCCATGTACAGCAATGCTGTCGCTGCATTATTAGCAGATGTTGCATCCGGATAATAACGTTTACTGATCAATACAAAATCAGTTGCAGAACTGGTGATGTAGTAAAAGCAACAACCATCTTTTTGTGTAATGACATGAATAGTGGCATTATTATTCCGCAAATCATCTTCCAGTTGCGCAATCGCAATCGCATTGTCAGCCGTTGTTTCAAAAGTAGCCGGTGTCAGCTGGCCAATATCAATCGTCTGCAGATCGGCTGTATCAATAACAGATCTATCAATGGGATAACACAAGGTATCACCTGTATTTCCCAATGACCCATCACTAAATCGTTGTAATTTATCCAGGTCTGGCACACTATCCAGCCCATTGATAAAATAGGTATGCTGCTCTTCCGGAGCAGACATAGAAAACAGCGTACGTATATGCTGCAGCTGGGTCAGGTAGTTCGCCAGCAACTGGTCAAAGAATAACAGGTACCCCTTTAACTGCAAAGCCTGCGCCTTACGCATGGCTGGTGCACTTGCTGAAAGCCCTCCTTTGGCAATACCATACACCCGTGGAAAATCATTTTGAATAGAATAATAATCTGCCAGATCTTTTCTATATACCCCTGTAGGAATCGCTGCATCCAACTGCTCTTTCTGATAGGTGATCTTACCCGTATACCTGAAATTTACTAACAACAGATCATTGTACTTCGAAAAATCAAATGCTACAGGTATCCCATTTCTTGTAAACCTGAACGCACAACAAGCCGGGTTTAACAAGGGGATATGATTCTCAGGCAGGAATATCTTCCAGCGCTCATCCGCATCACGATCACAGAATTTTATTCTCAGGGATTGTAACCGGCTGATACCAGTTGTAGACAACAATACATTGTATACATCTGAAGTATGGATCTCTTTTCTTAAAATAATTTGTTCAAACTCCGTAGTATCCACAAAACCATGACTACTGGTCACATTATAAGGTCTGCCTGCAAATGCTTTATCCATAGAAACACCTTTGTCCAGCAACTGAGGCAATGTATAAAATTGCGGAGCAGGAGAGAAGAACTGCTGTAACCGTTGCATCAGGTCCAGGTACGTCTTTTCAGGATCAGCACCATTCCCCAATTCTATATCCGCAGTCACACCCAGCGGCTGACGGCATAAAATATAGATCTTCAGGAAGTCCTCACAGAAGTTACGATGTGCCAGCAGACTCTTTTTTACCGCCGCAAGTACGTTTTCTTCCACTACGTTTTCTTCCAGTTCTATATATACATTGTAAAGCCCATTCAGCGATACCCTTGCATTTCGTTCATCATTGTAATTCCCACAAAACTGCTGTACATTCAAATCATCTACTACCTCCAGCCACGCATTTCTCACACCATCAATATCTACCAGCATCTTCCTGTAATCCAGTATAGTCAAAGGATTACAACCTAATATCTGCGCAGGGGTAAAAAAGTTACTATCCTTAGCACCACTGCCGGGCGCCGGTGTAAACAGATCTACCGCTGGCAGATTGGTACGATAACCCAAA
This sequence comes from Chitinophaga sp. LS1, assembly GCF_034274695.1. NCBI lineage: Bacteria > Pseudomonadati > Bacteroidota > Chitinophagia > Chitinophagales > Chitinophagaceae > Chitinophaga > Chitinophaga sp. LS1. Next base: position 8,071,115 of record NZ_CP128362.1, on the reverse strand, counting down.
TCCAGCAATGCATAGCAAAGTGTTTCCAGTATAGTAATACCTGGATCATGTACGTTATGATCCGTCCAGATCTTACCGGATAATTGTGCGAGGTAACCGATCCCTTCCGATCTCAACCTTGTAAAATCCAGGTAGTCCGGGAAGCCGGCATTTTGCTTACTGATGACTGTCGTATCGTTTAAAACATCTGCCATGGGGGCTTACTTATTTGGGGGTTACGGAATCTTCACAATATTGCATAACAGGCGTAGGCTGATTACCGCAGGTAAATTCGCGGTCCCAGTTTTCATCTTCATCATCCGGGATGTTTACTTCCACATCGCCGGCTATGAGAATACTACGTGGGGTAATGGGGCACACATTCGTGACATCAGTACCATTAGGATCCCCTGCATGCCATAGCCGCAGGTCCTGTACATAATCTACATAATCTCTTGTTTCAAGGAAATAGACAATATCTGATCTATATATACACTGTCCAAAGCTGAGTTTATCATACACACCTACCGCCCATGGTGCCAGGAATTCCCGCAGGTCGGCAGCCAGTTTATCTTTATAATAACCTTTGTCTTTTCCGGGATAGAGCTTCACCTGTATACAGGCATTCACCTTTTCATACCTGGGATTCATCACCTTTAGCTTTACAAAAGGTGAGGATACCTTTTGCAGACTTTCCTGTATTTTCTCCAACAGGCTCAATGGTGCTTTAGGCTCAAAAGCCTGCGATGCCTTTAGCTTGTTCAGATCAGGAATTACCGCTACCAGCACATGCCCCGGTGCCATCGGGAAGTCGTTGGTAAATGCTGCGGCATCCAGTGCATGACTATGATTGATGCATTTTACTTTGAATACCTGTGGAAAAGCATCGAGTACAATCCGCTCATAGTCGAACTTCTGAATAGCTCTTCCTTTGTGACGCAGCAACTCACTCACCCTTACATAATACTGACCCTGTTCTTCCGGTACACTGCCACCAAAAGAAGGATAAGGCTGGGAGATCTTCTTCACTTTTGCATCCGCATCTTTCAGTTTGGAGATCTGGTTGCCATCCAGTGGTGTGGCCAGTCGCATTTTATCATTGGCGGTATCGTTTGTAAACGTTACCCTCACCGCCTGTGTATGAATACCAATAGTCTCTGCCACTGACCTGCTGTTGAATGGAATAGCCGCTTTGATCCAGTGCAGTCCGGAAGGCAAAATGGTGTTTTCGTTCGTCATATTAGCCGGCAGGGAGAACTGGATGATGCCGGATGTGGTCAGTCCGTCAGTTGCATCATCCAGCACTTCAAACCCTGTACGCAAAGGCTTCCACTGGTTGTTGTCCAGGTAGTACCATTGCACGGTCTGCCGTTCGGCTTCAGAATCGGCGGTAGCTTCTGCCAGCTGGAACAATACACTCAGGTTATTGCCCGGCTGAAGGTCTTTCAGGCCGATGAATAAATTTCCTTCATCAGTGAATAACGGAAACAGCGTAGGACTGGATGTGTTACTCACCGGCTGATACGTGCCTGTATATGGATGCAGATGTATCAGGTCAATATCTTTGATCGTCGCAGTAGCAGTATAATCCAGCGAGATCCCTTTGATCTGTGGCGTATACGGCTCATTAGGGATCACTACCCGAATATTCTGCAACTTTACGATCTTATCATACGTAGGTTTTAAGATCTGATCTTCTTCATAGTCGATCATGCGCTTTAGATTGTATCCATCCCACAGCGGTGCATTGTCAGGTACACCATTCGGATACAAAGGGAAAGCAGCAGGTGGAAAAGGTAGCTTCCCCGCAGGAGGTGGATCACCTAATGCCAGTTTATATTCCCCATCAGAGAAATCGATAGGCGTATTGGGTGTATCCGGATATTTCGTCCACAGTTTATCGATCAGCTGATCTGCTCTGTTACGAATGTTCGTTGTTAGCTCATAAGAGTGCTTTACAGCGTCAAATACCTCATCAAAGGTCAATACCTGTGCCGTAGAGGTGCCACTTGGAGAAATGCCATCATAAACAGGTCCTACATATATTTCAGGGTATTTACCCAGTGCCAGCATCTGCCTGGTCAATACATAAGAATACCGGGAATGCTGGAAATCCAGGTTTTTGGCAGAAGCCAATGTCAGGCGTAGAAATCCATCCTGTGCCGCATTGGTATAAACTGCATCTGTATAACTGAGGTCATCATTCCTTTTATAGGCATTGACACCGGTAAAGTTGCTCCTCTTGAAATTGAAGAAGTACAAAGGTCCATCATTGCCACAGAATTTATCACCCGGCGTGTCGCTGCTAAATAGTTTTTTGGAAGCATTATACGCCCTCCAGCTACCATGATCCAGGAAATCCGCAGAGAAGAGAAAATTATTTTCATTAAAATCTGCTGTGTTGATAATAGGGGTGGTAGTCAGATCTTCATACCCATGATAATAAGTTTCCAGGCTAGCCGGTTTATCTTTCCAGTTCAGCCTTAAGTTAATGGCTGTCCAGTTCTTATTAAAGATCTCTTTGGAACTCAAAATAAAATGTGAACCCAACCGTGGCCTTGAACTGAATGGATAGATAATTCCATTGATGTCCATCGGACTATCGTCATTCTGCACAATGAAATTCTTCAACCCACATACGGTCACATCAATATTGTTATCTTTTAAAATAACATGCTTGAAGAAATAATACAGCGATACCTCTACATCATCCGTTGTGGGCGGCACCGACAAACAACAGTTATTTTCAGACTGCTTACTCCCTGGTAGCCGCATGGCGATCAGGTCATTCAGCAATACCTTTACTACTGGTTGTGTGGTGTTAAAGTCTTCTTTTAACTTGTCCTTGTCGTAAAAGGCGATGGCAGGACTGGCAGGTTGTAGTATAGCATTGATGGTAATAGAAAACTGATCCCCATTCAATGCCGGATCGAGTGTAATGCTCAGATCATCTGCATCCAGCCATTTGTCTTTTCCACTGAAAGATACATTCAGCGCCTTCTGTGGCGGGAAAATATCTTTCAGTGTATCACCGGTATTCAGACCGTCAAATTCCGCTTTGGTGATCAGTGCATCGTAGTTGTATTTCAACTGTGGGTTATAACACAGCGTTTGGGTAGGTTTTTCCAGCAGGAAGGTAAATAGGTTGGCTTCCAGTGCGGAGCTGATACCCCGTTTTACCGCCTGCCCGATAAGAGGCTTGCTGATATAATAGTAAGTCTGTTGAATCAACCCTGCTACAGTGCTGTATAGATCCGTAGCATCTGTTAAAGTACAAGCTAATTTTATTGTAATCGTACGCTTTCCCTCATTCAGCAGCAACACAGGAGAAGCTAATATGAACCCTAACCTTGCATGTGGATATGGGTAAGTAAATTTCTGTTCAGGGTCAATGTATTTACTAAAATGACTGCCCATAGTAGGCCAGCTATCTGGTGTACCCTTCGACACGCCATCAGCAAACAGTGCATTCGGCGCCATATACACGCCATTGCTCACAAAGAGGGTACGTACATCTGCGACCTGCGCTTTATTAGCCACCAGCTCATTGTCCAGCGAAAAGAGTACCTCTGCTTTGTTATTGTCTTTCCCATCTTTTACCAGCAATCCGGCTTGCAACCTGTATTGCTCCAGCTGCTGCTGAATATCTACAAGTATATGCACCTGGTCAGGTTGTGCTGGTCGTGGTTTTAGTTGTAATACCTGTTGATAAAAGAAGTCAAGGTGTTTCTTCGCAAAACTATTCAAATCATCCTGTAAATAATGGAACAACTTCAGGAAAGCAAACAACAAGCCCAGGTGTGGTGTGTGCTGCTGTTGCAACACTGCTTTTAATGGCAATAAGCTATTCTCAATATCAGCCGCAGCTGCAGTGCTGATACTATCTATCACCTGCTCACAGCTATTGAATACATTCACCACAGCAGCGGCAATATCAGTGATACTGGTCAATGATGATACCCCATACAGATCGTCTATTTCCAGATCCCAATAGTCACTTTCATAGTAAGGACGAAAATCAATTCTTTTAATGGCAAACAGGGAAGCGGCCGCATTATCCAGCGCAATAAATTCTACCAGGCTATTGTGCAGTTTATCTTTGATCACATGTAGCAATAGCGGCTCCAATGTCAATCCGTTATCTTTTACCTGCTGGTACCAGGTATCTACACGACTGATGGTATAATACCACGTGTATTGTAAAAGTAGTTGTAGTCCTCTGGCAGAGGGTTTCTTACCAAAGAGATAATAATACCCGTCCAGTTTTTCTTTCTTACCAGGCAGGTTGTATTTATTGATCGCACTCAGCGTAAAGGGCGTACTATTTCTGAAAAAAGCCTGCCAGTCGCCGGCATTGATCAGTACATCGCCCTGGGCATCGTAATAGTTTACGTGCCGGGACAACTGTACGAAATAATCCAGCAGATCGGACAACTGCCTGCCATCAATCTGTGTAGTGCTGGACAATAGATCGTCCAGTACACGTTGATGCTGGCTGGTGCCGGGATCATGTTGAAATGGATGTAGCAGATGAATGCATTCCATAGTTATTGATTCTTTATACTGGCTTTAATGCCTCGTTCTTGTAGTAATCGTACACATAGTTGAAACGGGAATTTGTTTCAGGTACGGTGTATTCAATCGAAATGGTGAACCGGCCTTCTATCAGGTCAAAAGAGCTGTCTGCCGTCACAGCAATCTTATCAGCAATGATGCGGGGTTCATATAGCAGGATGGCTGTCTGCACCCTGTCTTTGATATAACCGATCATCGAGCTGCTCAGAGGTTCAAACAAATAGTCATTGAGGTTACAGCCATACTTGGGTTGCATCACTCTTTCTCCCAGGCTGGTACTCAGCAGGATGTTGAGGCTTTCGTGAATATCCTCATAGTCGCTCACCAGTTCCACCGCACCCGTTTGCTGGTTAAAGGTGGGAGGGAAGGACCATCCACGGCCAAGAAATGAGTTTACTATTGTGCTCATGTTGTCATTTTTTAATTATCCTCCTATCATCACAGTAGGAAAACCTGCTACAATCACGCCGCCATGGGCTGTATTATCACCCATACGTGCTGCAGGTCGTCCTCCTATAAGCACGGTGGCAGAGCCTTTCACAATGGTATCAGGCGGCCCGGTACATACCAGGATATCGCCTACTACCGCTGCTGGCATACCGCCAATCATTACGGTAGGTATACCCGGCCCGGTTACAGGACCACCTACATGTGGCACCGGACCCGGATTTACCAGTGGGCAGGTGTGCATATCCGATATTCTTGCTGCTGGCGGCATATCAGTTTATTTTAACTAATGATCCTGTTATTTCAGTAATACCACTGGATGAAAGCTTGGTACTTGCTCCACCGGAAATCTGTGCATCTGCACTGGCCTGCATAGAAAGCGAAGCCGCTTTAATACTTAAAGATGCAGCTGCTTCCAGGCTCAGGTTCCCACCTGCTTTGAGCTTGATGTCCATCGGGCTTTCCATGCTCACACCCTGCGAATCCATGGTCACCTTATTGCTGTTCTGATCTGTAATGGTGATTTGCTGGCCTGCTTCATCCAGTACAATCTTATTGCCGGCTGGCGTATCGATGCTGATGGTTTTGGTATCATCGTTAAATGAGATGTGCATTTTACTGCGGGTGGTAAATCCTTTTTCATTATTTGCATCCTGTGCTTTGATAGGTGCGGGCTTGGCACTGCTATGCAACATCCCTAATACTACGGCATCGCGGGGATCATCGTTGATAAACCCTACAATCACCTCATCACCTATCTCCGGCCGGAAGTATGCGCCTCTGTCTTTGCCGGCATCCAGGCTCGCTACCCGTGTCCATATACCCTGTGCATCATTGTCTATCATGGGTATGCGTACCAGGATACGATCCTGTCCGTCAGGGTCATTTTCCAGTTGCACTACTACGCCAATCTGTAAGCCACTGATACCGCCTGCCAGTCCTGCGGCAGGGGCATCGTTCATATCATTGTGTACAAAAGCATAAGGGGTCGGATCGAGGCCAAACTGAATATGCGTATCCCACATACCTTTGCCCAGTTCCTGTCTGACTGCTGTTACAAACGCATTGCCTTTGAACCGGTTACCTACGCCATCCAGTTTCACCATATCACCGGGTTTGATGGTGGAAAAACCACTGAAACGTGCTCTCCCCCTGATCTTACTCATACGGCTTTTCAGCATAGTACCCTTCACCCAATCCTGTAATTCCTGTTCCAGTCGGTGACCGCTGTGATGCAGCTCAAAAGGCAATTGCTTCATGGCTGTAGAAAGATCCTGTCCACTCAGGTTACCATGTTCGGAAAAGGAAACACTGTCCGTATCCGCCTGAAATACCTGCTGGTTGCTGTAATCCCATGAGCGGGCAGCTACGTTTTTCCATTGCCTGCGCGCATCGATGTCTGCTTCAAATTCGAGAACGGATGAACCATAGCTGACCTGTAATACTGGAGCTGCACTGGTATCCGGTTTTTTAATAGTCACCTTTCCATCGTCTACATTCACCAGCATGCTATTGGCTTCTGCGCGCAGCAGCATGAAATCCCAGTCACTCAGGTGATGCTGCACCAGTTCTTTATGTGTAAGGGTAGTAGCCTGTGTGTCACTGCTAAGCCCATATTTGCTAATGAGTGTGTCATATACCTCACTGTCCTTTACCTGTTCAAAGTAGCGGCTATGCCTGCCCAGTGTCATGCGCATGGCATCGTCCCTGCATTCAATATGTAGTTCCCCATTGCCATTCTCTTTGATCTTGATGGCATGACGGGTAATAATGCCTTTGAATACCTGTTGATTGTCGCCATCTCTTCCTATCCGGATCACAATACTTTTGCCTGGTACAAACAGGTCTTCATCACTGATGGCAAATGTTTTATCGGCAGCTTCCCCATCGCGCAGAATAATACGCGCCATGGGAATGCGGTTAATTTCTTTGGTAACAGTAATGGAAAGGATCTGGTAGTCCGGTGATACTGCTGTACCATCCACGAGTAGCGTATAGGTAGCTACATCATGCTGTGAGTCGTTTGGTATCAGTATTTCTTCCATTACTTTTCAGTTTGGTCAAAGGGTGGAAAATAAAGTTCGGAACCTGCTTTGACGCTACGGATGGTGCTCAGGCCATTTACCTTCGCCACCTGCATCACATAGGCGGGATCGTTATAAATAGTATTGGTCAGGTTGTCCAGCCTGTCTCCCTGTACTACCTTTCTATAGTGGGTCAGGTCAGGGGAGCTTTGCCTGTCCTGTGCCAGTCGTTCCTGTCTGGCTACATAGTTCAGGAAGGTGGCATTCAGCTTTACACGCAGTGGATTACCTTCTGGTGTAAAGAGGGTATGATTGATATCAAGATTGGAGAGTACGCAGCGAAACTTAATCTCTGATCCCCAGATGATGAGCAGGAAACGTGGGCGGTGAATATTGCCGTCCATGTTGTACACGCATTTCAGAAATGACTGTAGCTGGTCGTGTACAGGCACGGTCTTCAGTGCATCGAGGTAACCTTCCATAGTGCCGGTACCATCGAGGATAAATTCAAGCCGCAACTCTTCAGGTGCAGTCGATTTGAATCGTACATCCGTACCACTGTTGCCATGCCCTCTTCTTTCATCCAGGTCAACCTTGTAGTTTTTGGTGAACGACTCCGGGTTTACAGGCACGGTAAATACCGTTTCTGCACCCGTAAAGTCACGGTTGGGGAAGGAGTGTATCTTCAGCTTTACCAGGTGATTATTATCGCTCATTTCTATCTTTTATAGCATCCATGATCTTGTCCAGGGTATCCTTTATCATTTCTTCGCCTGGTGATACGCTGTTGTTATCACCGCTGCCTGACTTGCCGGCACTGCCGCTGCCTGCATTTGCATCATCGGTCACGGTGGCTTTGATCACCAGCTCTCTGATCTCTATAGGCATGTTATTCGAAGATTAATCTGTTATAATTGAGTTCCAGTGTTTCGATCAGTACCTCTCCCCGTTCAGCATTCAGCTCACCTATCTTCCAGCTGCGTGGCCATACATTGCTGAGTTTCCAGAGCATGAGTGTTTCATGGTCTTCATTCAGCAGTGATACCTGTAGCAGTTGAATGGGTTTCACCTGCTCATGATCAAAGGCGTCTTTCAGCCATTGGGTCAGCATCGCGCTTTGCGAGGGAGATAACAGCCCCCTCTTCAATACGAGGGGGCCGTACTTTCTTCTCACCGGAATCACGTGCTCAAAGCGGTTTTCGCCGCCTTCCTTTATCGTCTCCGTATCCAGCGTGGCATCTAGTCCGCTTACTGACTGAAAGCGCACATCAATGTTCTCCTTGTCGGTTACGAACTCCACCCTGAAGTGGAAGTTCACGGCCTGATAAAAGGAATTTGCTACATTTTCTGCCATGATTAGTTGTTAGCTTCCATGATTTCAAGTCCTTCATGTACCAGTTCCATTGTCTCGATGGCCACTTCATTGGCATCGGCTTTCAGGTCGGTAGACTGCACTTTGGACGGCCATGCGTTGAGCAGTTTCCAGGTGATGATGGCTTCATGGTTTTCGTTCAGCAGTTTGATGGTAACCGTTCTGCGGTATTTGGAGCCTGTTTTGTTACCTTCCTGGAAGTAATAGGTCTTGGACCATTCATTATAGAAGTCAAAGTCCCCTTCAAAGGTGCCGCGCTTCAGCGTTATATTGCTGAACTTGCGCAAGCCTGCCTGTTTAGACTTATTGTATTTCTTGCTGTTACCTTCGCGGTATTCTATCACTTCGGTTTCGAAATCAAGACCGCTTACTTCGGTAAATCCCATCCTGAAATCTGTACCCCATTCTACCTGGAAATGGAATTTAGGAATTGGGTAATCGCCTTTAGCTGCCATATGCATTTATATTTTTGAGCGTGATAAAATTTGATTAATTACACCTTGATTTTGGATCTACTACTGCAATCGCGTTGGTGAGACTACTCTTGCAGGCGTCTAGTGCTTCCTTGTCTTTATTGGCTTCTTTCAGCTTTTTAGACAGGGTCAGCAGCGATTGATCATCTTTGTCAAAAAGGGCTTTTACTGTCGTACGGTAACTATCCGCACAGATGGGGAAGGAGAGGATGGGAGTCAGTTCGCAGGTATCGTTGCCATTATCAGTACCACAATCGTCATCGGATGAAGGACCGGTGTTCTTCTTCACGGGTGCGGTGGTAGCTGCTGCAGGATTCGTACCCTCGCCAGGACAACCGCTGGCACAACCCAATACACTATACCAGGTAGTAATGACGGTTTTAAGACCATAGTAGTTCTTACCGTCATGCTGTGTTTTGAATGGTTGGTAATTACCATCACATGGTTTGAAATCGCAGGTGCAGTCTTTGCTGGTTATTGCGTCGATGATCAGGTTAGCAAGTTTTACAGCTTCGATGGCCTGTGCAATCAGGGCGTCGCGGGTAGCGATAATGGCATTCAGTTTGGTGCCATAGTCATCGAGCGCTTTCAGGATGCCTTTGCCTTTTTCAAGGGCAGGATCGTCATTCTTCTGGATGCAGATCTGCAGGTCATCGTATCTTTTCTTTACATAATCTACCTGGCCGTAGAAATCCCTGATCATACAGAAGAGGGTTTCAATCGCCTTGCAGGCTTTGCTGGCATTGTACCAGATCTTGTCTGCCTGGGTAGCGATGATTTCCAGCTGGTGACAGATATTGCGTGCCAGGTTTTCAGCTTTATCCAGTTCATCGAGCCATCCTTTATAGCGGCTGCGTCTGTCTGAAATAAAGGCGATCTTATTCTGGAGCTGTGTAGTTTTTTCAGTAACGGAAGCAGAGCGCTGCGTCACGTCTTTCAGCTGATCCTGCCAGGTGTCGTAGCAACAGTCAGTACAACCGCCATCGCTGGAGGTGTTGGTGTTGCAGCAATCGGCGATCTTTGCGTCCCAGCCAGCTGCCAATGCATCGTAATTATAGGTAGTAGACATTTGCGGGGTTTTAGAATTTAACAATTAGCTTCTTCTTCCTGGTTGACAGGTTTACAGCAGAAGGCATCTTTTACTTCATCACAGATGTTGCAGATGGCATCACTACATCCTTTCAGCCGGGGTGAATAGTTGCTTTCGCCTACCTGTACGCAATCGCAAGGAGGGCAGCACAGATGTCTTGCCGCATCGTAATAGCCTTCCAGTATACTGCGTTGATAATGACGATCGGTTATAGCCCTGGTCACTTCCTGTACCTGTTTCACCACATCATCCTGTAGTTTATCCAGGTCTGTCTTACGTGTTTTCATCACACCACTGATGTGTGCTTCAAACAGTTTAGATTGATCAGAGAGGGTTTTTTCCAGTGGCTCTAATGTTTCGAGATTAGAAAAGAGCTGGATACCTGCTACATCAGCGGCACTCTGGAAGATGGTGTCAATGTCTGATGCCAGTGCTTTCGGCATATTCACCAGATCATTCAGGATCTCTTCTGATTGAGCACAGGCAGCGATCACCTGTTTGCCACCTTCGCCACAGTTGCAGTTCTCACGGCTCTTGCCGGTAAGTGCTTTGTACTGGGAGCAGTTGCAACTGTCATTGATAGCGCTGTCCAGTTTACCGGCAGCATCTTTCAGGTCAGCGAATTTTGTTTTTACTTCTTTTGCTTTCTTCGCAATGTCTTTCAGGGCAGCCCCCAAAGCGGTATTCCACTTTTTGTAGGTGTCCATGTTAGACTTCAGTGATTCATTGGTTATGAGCAGCTCAGTGGCGGTGGTCATTTCCAGGTTGCGATATCGGCGGTAGTTGTCTTCTGTTTTTACAAAGAGACATTTCTTTTCATTCAGCAGCTCGCTGACGCCGTCATATTTTTTCTCCGCCTTACCCAGCGACGCAGCAGTATCATAGAGATTGCTGCACACAATACTTCTTTGGGTATTGATGCTCTTCTGGGTGGCGTTATCCTTGTCCTTACATTTATCTGTATTGGTGGATTGTTGTTTTTGCGGTATGTCCATAACAAATCGTTTGAAAGGTTAAATTTTATGCTTCCGTCAGCATTTTATGCATGAACCGGAGTATGATAAACTCGGCAGGTCTTACTACCGCCAATCCAATTTCCACGATCATACGGCCTTCCCATATGTCTTGTTCAGTCATGGTTTCACCAAGACCAATCCTTACATAAAATGCTTCGCGGGTGGTAGTGCCCATCAGTGCGCCGGCCTTCCATTGCTGGGTGAGGTAGTTCTCGATCATAGATCGTACCCTGATCCAGGTGTTACGGTCATTGGGCTCGAATACGAATTGCTGAGCGGCATTCTTGGTCGATTCTTCTACCATGTTGAAGAACCTGCGTACAGGAATGTAGCGCCATTCGTTGTCATTACCTGCAAGGGTACGTGCACCCCAGATGATAGCTGGCCCCCTGCCCGGGAAAGAACGGATCACATTGATAGACTTACCGGCGGTAGTGTCTACATTCAGGCTTTCCTGATCTTCCTGCGTGATGAGCATTTCAGGAGCAACTGCGTATTCGATATTTACATTGGCAGGTGCTTTCCACACACCGCGGTTGTTATCGACAGTCGCATATACCCCTACTACAGCAGACGAAGCAGGCAGCAGCATCTGGATATCGTTGATAGCGCCGCGGGCCATGTTGTAGTAAGCGTTGTTATTTGATTTGAGTTCAGTGAGGGTAGCTCCGATATCGCCTGCGCCATTGCTGATGATCTTTACATCACCTTCGTTATAAGTGAAATCAGTTCTTGTATAAATACGGGGGAAATAAACAGCGGCATACTTCAGATCATCCGTTGTACCTGAGAGCGTATTGCGCAGGAAATCCACATCCAGGCGCCAGTTGCCGGCATTTGCAGGATCAGGATAAACATCCAGTACAGTAAAGCGATCTTTCAGTTTTACACACTGTGCAATAGCAAGGGCATACAATGCATAGTAGTTACCTGCACTGACCATGTTGATCGCATCAGGGAAAAGTAAGAGGGTTACTTCATCTATTTTTTCTACTTCAGCAAGACCACCCTGCAGATCGGCATCGAGGATCACATCTCCATCGGAATAACCGCCTACCGAAGTGATATAGCATGGTCCGCCACCATTGATAAAGAACATTTGCAGGGAATAATACATCAGGTATTTGGAGCTGAGTTCTGCATTGATGGCCCCCTGAATATCTACTTTGCCCTGTGTAGTATCGACGGTGATTTCAATACCAGCATCAGGTTTGGCGCCGCCGAAATACAGATCGTATTCCAGCATGGATTCAATGCGCCATGGTTTGTTTGTGAGGTCGCCGGCCACTTTCCACTGGGCCTTTTCCGTATAGCCGATAAAGGCAGGAATAGCTGTTTCTACGGAAGCGATGGAAGGGGGCAATTTGGGAATCTCTTCTATGTAGACGCCCGGGGTTTTATATTCTGCCATATGTTCTTGTTTATAAAATTTTAAAGATTGAAGGTTTAAGGTGCTACCGGAAAGAGTTTTGAAGTGGGTAGCATAATCTCTGTGAATAGCTGTTTATTTTCACTACGAATCATGCCATAGTCTTCCGGGTTTGGCAGGAAGAAAAATGAATTGTCCGGTTTCTGAAAATAAGTGGATTGATAAGTGGAATTCCTGGGGCTTTTGCTGATGAGTGATCCGTTCTGGTAATTCAATAATTCATCGGGGTAATTGGTCTGATCAAATGGTAACCTGTTTGCATGCACATAACGCCAGTAGGTCAACCTGCTGGGAATCCTCAGCTCGAACACGGGTGGGTCGTTAATATTGCCCACCGGTGGTTTGCGGGTGATGAGGTAACCCTGATCATCCAGCAGATTGAACGCCGCATTCGTTACACGTGGTTTGAATTGTAGGGTCGCCCAGCTGTTTGTATCGGAAAAGATCACAGCATGTTGCCAGGCAAAGCTATTGTCACCTGCTACTTCAAGCGAATATTTAATATAGTTAACCAGGGAAAGATCGCTGTAGTTGAGTGCTACTTTTTGTAAACCACCCGCATTTTGAGCAACAAAAGTATTCACCACATTTCCTCCGCTATCTTTGAGTGTGAAGGTGGCCTGTGTCACATTTGCACCAGCAGGAAAAGTAAAATTAAATCTCAGTGGCAGCAAACAACGATCACCCTCATTCACGTAATCATTGCCATGCAATGGCAACCACTTGTCTGCATTATTATCAATATAATATGCCTTAACGCTGTTGGGGGCGATCGTCGCGAGTTCTCCCTGTTCATATGCATACCCCGCAGTAAAGTCTGCAATGCGGCTGCTAAGCGCAGGAAAATTAAGCGCACTGAGCACACTATCATTACTAAAGTAATAGGTGGCTGGCACAGGATTAACAATACGTGAATTGGTAATGGTATGAAAGCCGGGATTTTTCACCCTGAGGAGTATTGTGACCGGCAAATCCGCTGGCAGCGGTATTTTGGGTGTATATACCCGCGTGCCGTCCGGCAGAAAAGAGGCAGTGACTTCAATACCAACTTTACAACCGGAGTAAGAGGGGAGCAGGCGCAGATGATGATCTCTGAACAGCTGATTCAGTGCAGATGGCACTTCAAAGCTGATATCGCTATTGACAGCCGGAGCATCTTTATCCCTCCTGTCAATGAGGAATACCAGGCGGTCTGCCTGGTTGTCCAGATCAAATATGGAATCACCTTTTGGATTGGTGAGATAGAATTCATGCAGCACCTTTACCTCAAACAATATCTTATATATAGTTTGCATGGTTAGATCACCTGTTTATGGGGGCGTTATTATTTTCTATTTCTTCAATGAGTGGTACTTCTCTCAGTCTGTTGTTCGACGTGAGTGCAATGAGGCGGAGTTTATACATAGCGAATGGCATTTGTCTGCCACCCAGAGATCCCCATAGATGGTTGATCTGTTCGAAGGTCAGGGTATAAAGCTCCAGGGTAAACTTCATATCCAGGACATCTTCGCCGGGTGGCAAACTGCCGGTATCGGAAGCATAGTGAAAAGAACTTTTCCCCTGTACAAACTGGATCACGTAGCTCAATCGCTTCAATGCATCTACGTATTTGCTACCACCGTAGTTACATACAAACAGTACATACAGGTTCAGGAACACCGGTGGATTCTGGTATATAGCACTACTGCTGCCTTTCTTCAGAGGTGTATTATTCTTTAGCGTACTTTCTTCCTCAAGGTTGACAAGGGTAAGTACGATGTTGTCCGGTAGTTGTGTACCGGCAGCTGTTTCAAAAAGACCGATGTTGTCAATAACAACAGTCGCTGCAGCATCAGTAATGCTCAGATAAGATTCCAGCTCTTCTTTCAACAACAAAAGTGCACGATCAATCATTGTTAATTGATTAATTAACGACATGGAATAACCAGACACTATATCATGCAGGATGATATGCGTAAAGTACAGTAATAGATGCGTGATTCCCTTTATAGTGGGGAACTCTCTGTTCACAGACGCGCTACAGTTCTATGAAAAATCAGTGATAATTCATTACTGAATAGTTGTGTTTTGGGGTAAATAAATAAGTCAGTTGAAAATTACCAGGTTCTTTCAAAAAATGGATGCTGTGATTCATTTACCTTTTAGGTTTGTCAATATGCTATCTATCGTTTTTGGGGTAAAAAGGTAAATGATGTCGTGAAATTAAAACTAAATCTTGAAATTCAAACAAATCCTTTGCTTTAATTTTTTTCCATGTTCGATTAGTTTCCACGTAAGTTACATCCATACTATGAATATAGAGCCAGTATTTCTCCGGAACTTCATGCGTAGAAATACGGTAAATTCAACTTTATACCTACAAAAAATGCCATTTTACCTCATTCCTCATTTGGGAATCTGTAAAATTGGCAAATTGCATAGTATCCATAACTGCCTTCCGGGGGGAAGGTATTTACCGGGAGGGATAAATTAAAAAGTATCAGCATTCATGGCCAGGGACCGCAAGTACATATGGTACCACATATTTGGGAGTATGGCATTTTTGTTCGTACCCCTGTTGCTTTCTCCCAGGCCGCCTGAGGAAACGGGATACTTTTCCCGTCCTGATATCAGGGACCTGATCGGCAATGCACTCATGCTGCTTGTATTTTATCTCAATTATTACTGGCTGATCCCCGTCATATATTTTAAGCGGAGGTATGCATTATATTTGACAGGTATTGTGTTGGCATTCATTATGATTTGTGTACTGCCTTCCCTGCTTACGGGACATATACCCTGGCAGCCTGCGCCTGTACCACCGATGCCAATGCCGGATGCACATGGGATGGGACCTATGCCGAACGGAGGAAGTTTTCCTGAGCAGATCAGGCATCATATATTCCTCTTCGCTATCGTCATACTTACATCAGTATTACTGCGTATCAGAAACCGCTGGTTTCTGGCAGAGACGGCCCGGTACAATGATGAGCTCATGCATCTGAAAGGACAGATCAGCCCGCATTTTTTATTCAATACCCTGAATAGTATTTATTCTCTGGTATTGATCAAGGACGATGCCGCACCGGATGCAATTATAGAGTTATCTGAACTGATGCGCTATGTGCTCAGAGATGCCAACCAACACAAGGTACCACTGGAACGTGAGATCAAGTATATTACCAGTTATATCTCACTACAACAGGCCAGACTGGGAAATACAGCACCTATTCATAGCCAGGTACAGGTAGGTACAAATGATTTGCAGATAGCACCGCTCATCCTGATTTCCTTCATAGAAAATGCATTTAAGCATGGTGTAAATCCGGATGCCCCATCAGATATAAATATCATTATTCAGTTATCAGCACAACAACTGGTCCTTCATGTGACCAATAGAAAAGTGAGCAAAAGACAGGTAGACGGGGAGGGGATAGGAATGGAGAACACCATCAAAAGGTTACAATTACTATACCCCTCCCGACATCAGTTAAATATAACAGAGAATGAAGAGGAATTTTCTGTACAACTTTCAATGGATCTGGCATGATGAAAGCAATAGCGATAGACGATGAACCACCTGCACTGCAGGTTATCAAAACATATTGTAATAAAACAGATCTTATAAGCCTGGAACAAGTATTTACCAGCACGGCAGTAGCATTAGAATATCTGGAAGAGCATTTGATAGACGTATTGTTCATTGATATCCGAATGCCAAACGTATCAGGAATGGACTTTTATAAATCATTACCCCGCAAAATGGTAGTTGTGTTTACAACTGCTTACAGCGAATATGCGATCGAAGGATTCAATGCCAGGGCAGCCGATTTTCTCTTAAAACCATTTCAGTATGACCGTTTCCTGCAGGCCGTAGACAAGGCCGCCATGCAGGTAGCTATTTTGCAGCAAACAGGGATACTTTAGTTTTTTTTATGGAAAGTAACTTGACGAAGGAACTATTATTCCTTCTGCCGGTTGTAGCCATCGCTGTTTCGATGGTGTTATTTAGAAAAAGAAAGAAAGGGGGGCCTTTTATAGTTTCGGAACCTCAGGTGCCCACACCTAAAGTGATACAAAAGAGTATAGTCTCGACAGGGATCATACTGGAATATAAGCATCACTGCCGTGTGGCGCCTGCTCCGGAACAGTCTCCAACCAGCCCACACTTTAAGGTGGAAGAGATGTATAAGCATGACATTGAACAATGGGAATCTCACTTTATCAGGATACCCTTCAGTAAGAACTAATAATTTTATACAACTCCCCTGAAATTCTATACCTGTTCCTGGTTTATCTTTATCAGGTGAGGAATCTATTATCTATACTTTTACTGTCGCTGTGTTATACAGCAGCCTTTGCACAGCGAACTGTGCGATATGACCTGTATATTGCCCATGGTCACATGCACCATGAAATGACCATTAATGGTGGAAGCCCCGGCCCTGTATTGGAATTTACAGAAGGTGATACCGCACTGATCTACGTACACAACCAGATGGGGATGGAAACGTCTGTTCACTGGCATGGTATTCTTTTGCCCAATAGATACGATGGTGTATCCTATCTCACCACGGCGCCTATCAAAGCAGGAGAAACCCATGAATATAAATTTCCTGTTATTCAAAATGGTACTTACTGGTATCATTCACATACCATGCTCCAGGAGCAGAGTGGACTGTATGGCGCAATTGTAATTCATAAAAGGAAGGAACAGCCACAGAATGAATATACCATGCTGCTGAGTGATTATACCCACATGAATCCACATACGGTAGACAGATATTTGCATAATGCGTCAGACTGGTTCTCTGTAAAAAAGAATAGTGTGCAAAGTTATGGAGAGGCGATCAAAGCCGGTAAATTCGGTACCAAAGTAACGAATGAATGGAAACGCATGCTGGCAATGGATGTGAGCGATGTATATTATAATCATTTCATGACGAATGGAAAGATCACAGATACATTGCTACAATACAAAGGGGGAGATAAAGTGAAATTGCGTGTGGTGAATGGGAGTTCTTCTACTTATTTCTGGCTCACTTATTCAGGCGGAAAGATTACCGTAGTAGCAAATGATGGAAAGGATGTAGCACCTGTGGAAGTAGATCGCTTAATTGTAGGTGTAGCAGAAACATATGATGTGGTAGTAACGATTCCTGAAGATATGCAGTATGAATTTCTCGCTACTTCAGAAGATAGAACGAATAGTACTTCTGTGCTGTTAGGAAGTGGGATGGCCATGCCAGCAGATCGTTTGCCCCGATTAAGATATTTTGAAGGGATGAAGATGATGAATGGCATGATGAAGATGAATGGAGATATGGATGATATGGGGATGAATATGTCATCACAGCAGATGGATATGAATACAGTGATGTATCCTGAACTGGATCGCAAAAAGAAGCCTGCTGGCAATATGGACCACATGCATTCGGATATGAATATGCATATGGACAAGAATAAGAGCGACATGGGTAATATGAGCAATAACGATGACCTTGTCACCCTCAATTACAGCATGCTCCGTGCTACCGAAAAAACAACCCTGCCCGCCGGTCCCATAAAAGAACTCCATTTCGACCTCACCGGCAACATGAACCGTTACGTATGGACAATCAATAACAAAACCGTTTCCGAATCAGATAAGATCCTCATTAAAAAAGGAGAAAACGTCCGCATCATTTTATACAACAATACCATGATGCGCCACCCCATGCACCTACACGGTCATTTCTTCCGTGTACTGAATGGTCAGGGCGATTACTCGCCCCTAAAGCACACCCTTGATATTATGCCAATGGAAAGAGATACCATCGAATTTGCCGCCACAGAAAGCGGTGACTGGTTCTTCCATTGCCACATCTTATACCATATGATGAGCGGCATGGGCCGTGTGTTCAGTTACGAAAATTCACCTGTCAATCCTGAACTCCCAAATCCTGAAAAGTCATACCGGAAAATAGAAGCTGATGACAGGCAAATTCATACGATGGCAGAAGTCGGATTAGAAAGCAATGGCAGCGATGGTACCATACAATTTGCCAATACCCGCTACCGTTTACAAACAGAATGGAGAGTCGGCCTCAACGCAGAAAACGGCTATGAAACAGAAAGCCATTTTGGCCGCTACCTCGGCCGCATGCAATGGTTATTCCCCTATATCGGCTGGGATTTCCGCTACCGCCGTGAAAAACAACCAGAAAAAAACTTATTCGGCCAGACCAATACCCGCAATAAACGCGGTGTACTGCATGCAGGTCTCGAATATACGCTACCCATGCTGATTACTGCCGATGCCTCCATCGATACCGATGGCAAACTCAGACTGCAACTAAGCCGCGAAGATATTCCTATCACCCGCCGGCTACGCTTCCAGTTCATGGCAAACACAGATCGCGAATACATGGCCGGCTTCCGGTATATCTGGACAAATTACTTGGCTTTATCTACTCACTACGATAGCGACATGGGTTTTGGCGCAGGTGTCACGCTTAGATATTAACTAATGCTACGCAAATATTAACCTTACTTGTCATTGTGATCTGCTACAATAATCTGCGGAGAGGCCTGCTGATACAGGTTTCTTCCGCTCCCGAAAAAAAATCATCTGCCGAAGGCTGATGATTTTTTTTGCCCCTATATATGATAAAAACTGTCTTTTTTACAATTATTAATTCCTATATTGCTCTCCTCTCACCACGTAAGGAAAATCATTATCATGAAAAAAGACCTGCTGCTTTTATTCTCAGCACTAACCATCGGCCTCACCGCCGCTGCGCAGTCACCACTACGCAGACACATCAACTTCGACTCAAACTGGAAATTCTCCCTCGGCCACGCCGGCAACGCAGAAAGAGATTTCAACTATGGCCTTGAAACCTCCTTCTCAAAATCGGGTTCCGCAATCAACACCTGCATCGAACCCAAATTCAACGATAACACCTGGCAAGACATCCAACTCCCACACGACTGGGCTGTCGCCCTGCCATTCCAATATTCAAAAAAAGGTGACCTCGAAGGAAAAGGCTACAAACCAGTAGGCGGCGGCTTCCCCGAAAACAGCATCGGCTGGTACCGCAAAACCTTCAACATAGCCCGCGCCGACTCCGGCAACCGCTTCGTCATCCAACTCGACGGCGTATACCGCGACAGCAAAGTATGGGTAAACGGCTACTACCTCGGCGGTAACTTCAGCGGCTACACAGGCGCCTCCTACGACATCACCGATGTATTACAATTCGACAAACCCAACGTCCTCGTAGTCCGCGCCGACGCCACTCAAAATGAAGGCTGGTTCTACGAAGGCGCTGGCATCTACCGCCATGTATGGCTCAATGTCACCAACAACCTTCACATCGCTACAGACGGTGGCGTATTTGTTCACTCCACACAAAAAGGAAACGATGCTATCGTCACCATCGAAACTACTGTAAAGAATGAAAATATCACCCCTGCCAATGCCACTGTATACACCGTGATCACCAACAGGGAAGGCAAGACACTGGCACAAAGCAAACCACAACCACTGTCCCTCGCCATCAATGAAAGCAAAAAGCTCTCACAGGCTTTAACCATCACACAACCACAACTCTGGTCACTGGAAAACCCCTATCTATACCGTGCCGTCGCTATCGTACAATCAAATGGTAAAACCATCGATAGTATGAAAGTGCGTTTTGGTGTTCGCACCATCGTAATGGACAAGGATAAAGGCTTCTTCCTCAATGGTAAAAACATCAAAGTACAGGGTGTATGTTGTCATCAGGACCACGCCGGCGTAGGCGCCGCCTTACCCGACTACCTCCAATACTATAGAATTGGATTGCTGAAAGAAATGGGTACCAACGCCTATCGCACCAGCCACAATCCTCCTACCCCTGAGTTACTGGATGCCTGCGATAGCCTTGGTATGATCGTAATGGATGAAACCAGATTACTAAACAGTGGTCCTGAATACGAAGGGCAATTGCGCAAGCTGATCCTGAGAGACAGAAACCATCCAAGCATCTTCATCTGGTCTATCGGTAATGAAGAATTCCAAACCCAATATACCGACATAGGCAAGCGCATTGCCCAACACAACCTGTTCGTACAGCAGGAGCTGGATCCTTCCCGCACCAGCACCTATGCTGCAAATATGCCGAACATATTTCATGGTGTGAACGAAGTAATTCCCGTACGTGGTTTCAACTATAACCTCGGCGGCATCGATGGCTATCACAAAGATCATCCTGAACAACCGGTAATAGGCACAGAAGTAGCCAGCACTGTCACCACCCGCGGCATCTACATAAAAGATACCGTAAACGGCTATGTACCTGACTATGACAGCACCTACCCATCCTGGGCATCTACTGCGGAGATCTGGTGGAAACTGGCCGCCGCACGCCCCTGGTTTATGGGTGGTTTTGCCTGGACAGGCTTCGACTATCGTGGTGAACCTACGCCCTACAGCTGGCCAAATATCAACTCTCACTTTGGTATCATGGACATGTGCGGCTTCCCTAAAAATGTATATTACTACTACCAGGCCTGGTGGACGGACAAAGATGTGCTGAACATTGCCCCACACTGGAACTGGCAAGGAAAAGAAGGACAGCCCGTACTGGTATGGATCAATACCAATGCAGAAAATGTAGAACTCTTCCTCAATGGCAAAAGCCTTGGAAAAAAAGATATGCCGGTCAATGGACACCTCCGCTGGAGCGTGAACTATGAACCCGGTACCCTCGAAGCGGTAGCTTATAAGAAAGGTAAAAAGATCACCAGCAAGGTAGAAACCACCGGTGCTCCTAAACGGATTGTATTAACCCCCTCAAAGACAACTTTGCAGGCTGATGGCGAAGACGCTGTCGTAGTAAACGTGAGTGCAGTGGATGATAAGGGCAGAATAGTGCCCGTAGCCGGCGATATGATCCACTTCTCACTGGATGGCCAGGCAGACATCATCGGTGTCGGCAATGGTGATCCCAGCAGTCATGAACCTGATAAATGTGTACCAGGTGCATGGCAACGCAGCCTCTTCAACGGGCATGCTCAGTTGATCATCAAAGCAGGAAACAAACCCGGAGCAGTGGTACTAAAAGCTACAGGAAATGGATTGGAGGCAGCTACCGTTACATTTTAATCTGTAATTTTTTAAAACCCTCAAAAATGAAAAGAAAACCCCGTTTGCTAGTAGCAATCAGCCTTGTAATGCTCTTAATAGCTGCCTGTAAAAAAACAGAAGACCTGCCCGATATCAAATCTAATAACGTTGCCAGTACCAGTAGCGAAGCTGCTGTCACTGGCAACGTGACTTATACGCTGGTCAGATCGGGTAGTCCTACGTCCACAGAGCAGGCAGCGTACACCCTCATCACTGCTGCCATGGATAGCGCCGTATGGTATATGAATCATTATACCACCTACACCAAAGCGATCACTGTGACCTATGTGCCTTCGGTATCCACTGCCGATGGCAATATTAATGGAAGTATCCGTTTTGGCTCCAACACGTATTATATGAACCTGGCCACTGCGCTGCACGAAATAGCACATACAGTAGGCGTAGGCACTACGAGTGTATGGTGGAATACCCTGATCGTAAGTGGAACCTATACAGGTACCTATGCCACGCAGACATTGCGAACACTCACTGGTAATTCAACAGCAGTATTGTATGGAGATAGTCAGCACTTCTGGCCATATGGACTCAATTACCCGACAGAAGTGACTTCTGTGTATGATTACATTTATCATTGCCAGATATTGGAAGCAATGCAGCTGGATGGTTTGTAAATAAAAAAAGCCATGACGCAGAGGCGAAACGGCTATTACTTAAACCTACAACTGTTAAAACTGCAATTTTCATTGCGGTGCAAAGGTAGAAGGTAATGGCTCATTGAATGAAACCAATAAATCGGAATACATGACCAATTTTTCCTGCCTCGCCGGCGACAGGGAAAATTGGTCTTTTTTTGTGCTTTTTTGGAATTGATGCGACGCGTCAGACGTTCTACTTTTGTATGGAATTAATGACAAATCGCGCAAGTTTATGAATCAAAAGAAATGGATCATTGACCCTGATCACTCAGGTGTTCAGTTTAAGATCAAACACCTTGTTATCTCGAATGTAACCGGTGCCTTCAATAACTTCAATGGTGGTGCAACCTTCTCCGATCCACACCAGATCGACAATGCAGAAGTTCATTTCTCACTGGATGTACACAGTATAGATACCAACCAGGAACAAAGAGATACCCACTTAAAGTCCGCCGATTTCTTTGATGCGGCACACTTTCCACAAATAACATTTCAATCCGCTTACTTCAGAAAAATGAAGGGCGATAAATATAGCCTGGCAGGTACACTGACCATGAAAGGCGTGAGTCGTCCCATAGAACTGGAAGCAGAATATGGTGGCGTAGCTGTAGATGGTTATGGCAGAAGGAAAATGGGTTTTGAAGTGAAGGGAAACATCAGCAGATGGGAATTCGGATTGACATATAATGCTGTACTGGAAGCTGGCGGATTGTTGCTGGGAGAGGATGTACAGCTCGAGGCAAATATACAGCTGATACAGGAATGATGTAAGGTGGAAAAGAAAATTAATTGCATCCTGATAATTGATCTATGCACGATCCACTAAAGGCCAATAAAGAAAGAATACAAGATTGATACAGGAATGATGCAAGGTGGAAAAGAAAATTAATTGCATCCTGATAATTGATCTATACACGATCCACTAAAGGCCAATAAAGAAAGAATACAAGATTGATGCATGAATGATGCAAGATGGGACTGAAGATTAATTGCATCCTGATAATGAATGCTTAATTCAATCTCGATTATCTCACATTACAATAAGAATTTAAGATTGATACAATAAACATTAGACAAAGATTAAAACGAAAGACGATGAAAAAGAAAGTAATGAAAGGACTTGTTACATTAGGTTTATTTTTAGCAGTAGCAGTAGGCGCAAAGGCACAGAGCAAGGATGATAAGGTTACGACAGACAGACCCGCATTTCTATTAAGCGTAGGCCCCGAGGCCGGCATTCCATTAGGTAATCTCAAAGATCATTACAACTGGACCCTGGGTGGTTCTGTACAGGCAGATTATGCATTGGTAAAACGTACATTGTACATTAACCTGAACGCAGGTTACACCAATATATTTGCCGACAATACACCAGGCCTGGATGATCTGCAGTTAATTCCGGTAAAATTAGGTTTGAAGTATTATCCGTTCAGCAATAACAATGTATACATACAGGGTCAGGCGGGCGTAAGCTTTATTACCAATGGCACCGGCGTGTACAACGATAAGTCAGCAGCTTTCGTGTACACACCGCAGATAGGTTACCTGATTCCACTGGGCAAAGGCAATTACCTGGATGCTGCCGTGAAATTTGATGGCAACTCTAAATTTGTCGATGGTGGAACATCCAACAATGTAATAGGTGTCAGAGTAGCATACGCATTTAAACTTTAGTTTGTATAGGGGTTTATGGTTAAGTGAAAATAGTCGTCCGCTAGCATGTCGGACGACTATTTCGTTTTATGGCGTAACTACTTTTTTGTAAGCAGAAGGATTCTCGTCCGCAAACTTCTTAAAGAATCTGCTGAAGTGAGAACTGGTATCAAAATTCAATTGGTCCGACACCTCTTTAACACTGAGAGAAGAAGTCGTAAGCAATAACCGCGCTTCTAAAAATACTCTCGCATGAATAATATGCAACGCATTTTTCCCCGTTTCCTGTTTCACCACCTCACTCAAATGCTTGGCCGATACATGTAGCAGGTCGGCAAATTCCTGCACCGTTCTCTTCGTGAGAAAATGTTCTTCCACAAGATCCCTGAAGTTCATGAAAAGCGTATACTGCCGTGTCAGCTGGTAGTGCGTGCGGCTGTCCGTACATTTCTCAAAAGTTCTGTTCACCTCATAGAGTAATTCCACCAGTTGTAACCGGATCATCTGAAGAAAGAAAGGATTTTCTTCTTTATACTCCAGGTCTATTTTCTCATAGAGTGATTTGATCTTTTGGAAGTTGTGGTCAGAAAGACTATAGATAGGTGGGCACTCAGGGTGCAGGTCCATCAAAGGGTCGAGTACGCTTTGTTTGATAAAAATATCGGAAATAAATTCTTTTTTAAACATGACCATATAGAGCAACAGGTCCTCAGATGCATTTTCAAAAGAATTGATAAAGCGTGGCGAGACAATATGCAAAGACTGTGGTGTCACCTGGAAGGTGAAAGGCCCGACCGTCTTTGTGCAGGTGCCCCTGATACAAAGGATCAGGGCGTAATGGTCTGTTTTAATGGGGGCTCCGTTTTTAACACTGCCTTCGTTGCTCAATATAGCGAAGTTGTCGGGGTGCAGGAGCTCATCATATTTATCCATTCCAAAACTTTGCGCGACCTTTTTGTCCAGTGACAGGTAATATTTTATGGTGGATGGTATGTCCAGTATTGGCGTCTGCGTGTTCATAATTAAGGCGGTAAAATTACGGGAATTCTTTTAAAGCTTACCGCAGGTTATTTCCCCCCATCCTCCTCATCCCATAAACTAAAACGCTTTTGCCGAAGGCAAAAGCGTTTTAGTACTATAGCAGAGTTCGACTATTGTGAAAGTTTCTCCTTCAATAAAACCAGCCTGTCATAAAACCCTTCAAAAACTGGTACACCCTGTCGCTGTTTCATAATCTGCAGATGGCTATGTACAAAAGCCTTTACATCGGTAATAGTAGTACTATGGAATAATTCTATAGAATCGGGTAAGGACGCTGTTTTATAGAACTCTTCCAGCTCCTGGATCTCTTTGTCGGCATATTTCATGGCGCAAAGATGGCGATTTTATTTTTTTTCTTCCGCCGAAAACCGGAAAGTAGTCCAGGTCACATCTTCCTCCACCTGCTGTGCACCCCCACGGCCACCACCCATTCCGCCACGCATACCACCCATGCCCATACCTACACCCATACCCATGCCGCTGCCCATGCCACCCATGCCCATACCTCCGCCAAATGACACCCTGGGAGAACCGCCACCACCGCCACGACGTTGACCCTGACCCTGTCCTTCACCCGGACCACCCCGCTTACCAGGCAGCTGGTTCACCATAACTCCCACACTAAAGCTCTTTCTGAGGGCTTTTTCTGACAATCCATTGGCAAGCACCCTGTTCAATGGTATCGCTGCCTCATATACCAGGCCACTATCAGCCATCGGATTTAATCCAATTTTAATCCCCGTCATCTTATCCGTCAGGTTATGCTGCCCGTTTTCCATATTCAGAAAGCCATCTGTATTGTAAACAGTTGGGACTTTTATGCCATCCATGTTCCTTTCCGGGTATACCAGGGCCATTTTTTTCTTCTGTTTGCCCTTTGGATCAAAATAAAGGCTCATACCCGCCTTCATGATACGGTGTTTCATTTCGGGGTCTGAAGTCATGACACAGATATAAATATTCCGGGAGTCATTGGTAATACTATAAGACAGTGTATATTGGCTGTTAGCATAGCGCAATGGCATCGTCCACTCGGAGGCATTACCATCTGGATCAATAGGGCTGGATTGAAAACGCTCCTGTGGAGCTATATTTCTGTTACAACTAGTGCCCAGTGCCAGCAAAAGGGAGCAGTAGCTGATAGCATGTGATAATTTCATATTAGCTTAGAACTGTATTTCATCGTTCAGGTTTAATATCCCAGAATATTACATAAGTACTTGATAATTATAAGATAAAAAATATTTCTGTTCACAGGCAACCATTGGATAACAGATTCCGTATTATAATAGTATAGATTAAATACAGACGGCTACTCATTTGGAACAACTTAAGACCATAATAGAAGGGTGTATGCATGCACAGCCCAGGTGCCAGCGGCTGCTGTACGAACGGTATTATGCATATGCCCTGAAAATTGTGTTCAGGTATATATACAGGTATGAGAGAGCGACTGAGGTGGTGAATGACGGATTTGTAAAACTATTCAACCGGTTTGACAGGTTTACCTATGAAGAAGGAGAGGATCTGGAAAGAATGCTCCTGGGGTGGATGCGCAAGATCATGGTAAACACGGCCATCGATGAACTGCGCAGGAAGAATATGATCCCTGAAATAGGGGGTATCCCGGAATACGTATGGGAAACACCCGATATGGGGCAATCCGCAGAACAAAAGTTATATTATAAAGAACTGATCATCCTGATCAAAGAATTACCTCCTTCCTATCAGGTTGTATTCAACATGTATGTAATAGATGGGTTTTCCCATCAGGAAATTGCAGACAAGCTGAATATCAGTTTAGGCACTTCAAAATCAAATCTTTCAAAAGCAAGAGAACATTTAAGAAAGAAATTAAATAACGGCATACGGGAATTTGATATATGCAGCTTTTAGATGACGATATGGATGAATTATTCCGCAATGCGGCGTCGCAGTATCCCTTAAAAACGGATGGTGCGGACTGGGATGCTCTCAGTAGTCGCCTGCAGTCTGCACAGCCACAACCGGCTGCAGTGGAAGGCGTGCGGGGTAATAAGTGGGTATGGCTGGGTATAAGCATACTAATGACTATACTTTTTTTTATATCCTACGCGCCACCTCTGGAAACAGGTAAGCTGCCGCGTACTGGAACAGGAATAGCAACAACAATAACGACAACACCAGCAATAACAACTAATTCTTTAGCAACAACAACAACAGCGATAACAACAAATACTAATACTACTACCAATAATACCAATACTACTAATACTTCTACCAATAAAATAAATACTAATAATAATACCAACACTACTAATACAATAAATACTAATAATACTGCCAATACAATAACAAATACAACAACACCGATAAAATCATCGACTCATACTACTATTCCCAATTCTATTTTTGCTTCGCCTACTCTTAGGTTAACCAATAATAGATTTAATTCTGATAAAACAACAAAGACAAACAATAAGCATACATCAACCTCCGTTATTGGTGTTGTAACAAATAATACAAAGAAACAAGACGTCAATAAATCAATTTCGGGTACCTCCATTTTCGCTGGTGAGCCTACAACTCCACCTGTGCAAAATGTGCAGGAAAAATTACCAGTGGACAGTAACACTACAACGCCAACGATCACCACACCAGTACAGGATATTCCGCTGCCAATAACAGCAGAACCAGTGGTAAATAGCACAGCTGAACCAGTAATAAAGGAAACAGCAGAAGAGCAGGTAAAGAAAACGCCAGCAGAACCAGTAGTAAAGAAAAAGCAGTCCCCTGCCAAAGTGCAGACAGGCCTCTATTTCGGCCTTATCGCCAGTCCTGACATCAGCACTGTAAAAATGCAACACGTGGATAAAGTAGGATATGGCGCCGGTATCATAGTCGGTTACCGCATCTCCCGCAGCTTTGCTGTGGAAACCGGTCTCCTCTATGATCACAAAAACTACTACTCTGAAGGAAGCTACTTCAGCAAGGAAAAAATTCCTTACATCCAATACTGGAAGATCATTAACGTAAATGGCTATTGTAATATGTACGAGATACCAGTGAATGTGCGCTACTTTATTAAAAATGGTCAAAATACAAGCTGGTACGCTAACGCAGGTGTATCATCTTACCTGATGAAGAAAGAAGACTATGCTTATAAATACATGACCACCTCCGGAGACCTGAAGAACAGCTCCTGGGCTTATAAGAATGCAACTCAAAACTGGTTTTCTATAATAAACGTGGGAGTAGGATTGGAGCACAACCTCGGCGCAATAGGTAAGCTCCGTGTAGAACCATATTTGAAAATACCTGCCAAAGGACTCGGTATCGGAGACCTGCCCATTACCAGTATGGGTATCAATATTGGCATCACGAAATCTATCCGTTAATCGTGTAGGCTTCCAACTTTAAAATCCAAATTGTATGACGCGAAAAAAGACAATCCTTTTCGCAGCGGTATTCCTATGCCTTGTGGCAGGAGGAACAGGCTACTACTTGTACAACAAACCAAGAACCACCGCTGCCGAAGCCCACACAGATGATAGTGTGACTGCCAGAGAACTGTATGGCACTTATGCTAAAGATGAAAAGACTGCCGGTAAACTGTACGAGAACAAAGTATTGGAAGTTACAGGCATCGTCATGAATGTAGAACAAAACGGTAAGGAAGTTTCTGTACTACTCTCCGCTGGCGAAACAGATCCCGGTGGGGTTAACTGCAGCCTTGCAGACAACTCTGATCAACTACCTAAAAACGGTGAAACCATCCGTGTTAAAGGCAAATGCACAGGCTTTTTGATGGACGTAAGCCTGGTAGATGCGACCATTCTCTCAACTAAATAAAATTATAAATTATGAAGCGTGTATTCTTTCTCCTGTCAGCAATCGCAATCGTATACTGCCTGACCATGGTAACATCCTGCTCGAAAGACAATGAAAAGGATCTGACCAACACAGGCACCGATACTACCGGAACCGGTGGTGGCACTACCTGCGATACCGTAAACATGAAATATGCTGCTAATGTACAGCCTATTATTTCAGCTAATTGTTATAGCTGTCATGGTAATGGTAGCGCCAGCGGCGGTATCTCTCTCGACACTTACGCAAAAGTATTAACACAGGTAAACAACGGTAACCTGATTGGTACCATCACTCACGCGAGCGGATATCCTGCCATGCCACAGGGGGGTAGCAAACTCTCTGATTGCAATATCAACATTATTAAAGACTGGATCGCCCGCGGCGCTCAAAATAATTAAAACAGGAACATATGAAACTAATGTATGTAATGGCGCTGGCCAGTTTGTTATACCTGCCTGCCAAAGCACAGACATTCATGACGCGCAATGGAAAGGTGAACTTCTATTCCAAAACACCGCTGGAAGATATCAAAGCGGAAAACAGACAAGTAGTGGCAGCCATCGATCTGGGGAAAAAGACCGTGGCCCTGACCCTGTTGCAAAAGAACTTCCTGTTTGAAAAGCAACTGATGCAGGACCATTACAACGAGAACTATGTAGAAAGTGACAAGTTCCCCAAAGCCCAGTTCACAGGCACGATCACCGGCAATGTAGGCACCACACCCGGTACTTACAAAGTACAGATAAGTGGTAACCTCACCCTGCACGGTGTAACCAAACCAGTGAGTGCACCTGCGGAATTTGAAGTGGCCGATGGCAAAGTAACAGGTAAAGCTGACTTCAAGGTAAAACCTTCCGATTTCGATATTAAAATTCCTTCGCTGGTAAAAGATAAAATTGCTTCAGAAATCTCAGTTCAGGTAGTTGCTGCCTGTACTGCTTTATCAAAATAATGGATATGCAAAGAAGAATCATTCAAACCATATTTTTATTACTCGTATGCGGCCGTATGATGGCGCAGGACAGCAGTCTGATGAAAATGATGGACGATGCCGTAGCTGAATCACAAAAAGGACAGGTGGTAACCGGTACCTTTAAGGCTACACAGATTGTAAACCTGCCTACTGTAGAGTCGCCAGGAAAAAAAAGCCTGCAATTTATGATCATGCACCGTTTCGGTAAACTAAACGGTGGTGCTTATGAACTCTTCGGTCTGGATAATGCCTCCATTCGTTTTGCATTGGATTACGGTATCACCGACCGCTTCTCTGTTGGGTTGGGCCGTAGCTCTGTAGACAAAACTTTCGATGGTTCCCTGAAGTATAAACTCCTGCAGCAAAAAGAAACAGGTATGCCCATCTCTGTAAGCCTGTATGGTCTGATCACAAACTATACACAACGCTATACGGACAAGCCTTACCTCGATGCAGGCTATCGCACAGCCTACACAACACAGGTAATCATTGCTAAAAAGTTTTCATCTGCATTCTCATTTGAAGTCGTGCCATCCTGGATTCACTATAACCTCACGCCAACGCCGGAAGATAAGAACGATCTCTTCGCGGTATCTGCAGGTGGCCGGTTGAAATTTACGAAGCGGATGAGCGTAAACGCAGAGTACAACTACCTGCTGCGTAACCAGGTAGTAAGTACGAAAGTATATGATGCCATATCCGGTGGTATTGATATCGAAACGGGAGGTCACGTATTCCAGCTGGTATTTACCAATGCCGCTGGCATGGTAGGTCCTTATTATCTGGCTAAAACTGACGGTAGCTGGGGTAAAGGAGATATCTATTTTGGATTCAATATCACGAGAAATTTCAATTTCAAAAAGTAAGCTACGCAACTATTTCCGATTAAGCTCCCCGCAGGGACTCCCCCAATTTTATTTAAGCTCCCCGCAGGGACTCCCCAAATTATATGGCTGCCTGCCTGGCAGGTAGCCATATAATTTGCAATATTTACCTACAAAATTTCCGGTTTGGTCGTTATTTCCCTCTACTAATGTAAGATAGCTATTATTTTTCCGGCTATATGACCAATGCTGATAGCCTGACTTCCCGCTTTTGGAAGCCGGTGGACAATACTCCACTGGTAATTTTTCGCATCCTCCTTGGATTCCTCCTGTTCTTTCAATCTATCAACGATATTTTCTCGGATAGGGTACGCACTTTGTTCATAGAGCCTGCCTTCACCTTCCCATTTATGGGATTTGAATGGTTGCGGCCACTGCCCGGGAATGGTATGTATTTCTATTTTCTGTTGATGGGCCTTTTGGCCATCATGATCATGCTGGGAGCTTTTTACCGGGTAGCAATGATCGGCTATACACTACTTTGGACCGCCACTTATATCATGCAAAAATGTGGCTATAACAACCACTATTACCTGATCATACTCATATGTTCCTTCATGTGCATGATGCCTGCACACCGCCGCCTCTCTGTTGATGTGTGGCGCCGTCCCTCCATCAAATCCAGCTATTGTCCACAATGGTGTAGCTGGTTCTTCATCGCACAGTTTGGCATTGTGTATACGTATGCTGCTATTGCAAAACTCTACCCAGACTGGTTATCAGGTCGTTATCTGGAAAGTACGCTGACCAGCAACTGGATCAGGTATTTTCTCTGCTACATAGGAATAATATTCGATTTCCTCATTACACCCCTGATGTTATTCCGTCGTACCCGTACCTGGGGAATGGCAGCAGCGTGCATTTTCCATCTTACCAATGCAGTTGTTTTCACTATCGGTATCTTCCCATTCCTGGCCTTGTCTGCCATGTTGTTCTTTTATCCGCCAGATGTGATCAGACAATTGTTAAGGTGGCCTGAATTAAAACCCAAAGCCAATAATGCCTCATTAACTATATGGAAAAAACTGGCCGTATATGCCATGGGCATTTACCTCCTCATACAGGTATTACTTCCCATACGTTATCTCTTGTTTGGTACACAACCTTACTGGTCAGAAGAAGGATTTCGCATGAGCTGGAGAATGATGTCACGCAATAAAAGTGGATGGGTGTATTTTAAGATAGTAAACAATGACACACATAAATCATGGATAGACGAGCCGGAAGCAAGGCTCAATTATGCAAGTCTGAACAGCCTGCCAGGCTTCCCTGATATGATCTGGCAGTATGCACAGCATATCAAAGAAATCTATGCAAAAGAAGGCATACATAACATCTCTATATATGCAGTCAGTTCAGTGAGTCTGAATGGCCGGCACCCACAACCATTGGTAGATCCGAAAACGGACCTGGCCAATACGCCATGGGAGCCGTACCGCCATGCAAACTGGATTGTACCACTGGAACACGAGTAACTTACCCTCTCATCCATTCATTCTGGATTGTACCACTGGAACACGAGTAACTTACCCTCTTATCCATTCATTCTGGATTGTACCACTGGAACACGAGTAACTTACCCCCCTCGTCCATTCATTCTGGACTATCCAGCTGGAACACGGGTAACTTACCCCCTCGTCCACACAGTCGTTCTTCCAAACATGGAAATACCGATATACCCCCTTATTTCGAGTTTCTCTCCTTTGAATTTCATCGTACAACTATAAGTCTTCCCACTCTTGGGATCATAAATTTTCCCGCCTGTCCATTCCCCATCATCATACTTGAAGTTGGTCAAAAGAACAAGCCCCAATAACTGCCGGCTCTTTAATTTAGCATCAGGATTCTTGGTATCCGTCCTGTCTTTCCGGGGTGTCTTCCCATCCGCTTCCATGAGGTCACGCCCCCATACCAGCTTCCCGAAATATTGATTCCCGGTTTTATAAATCTCTATACGGCCGTCTTTTTCTTCATTCAGCCAGTTACCGAGTATTTTGTCTTGTGCCAGCAATACCTGCGTGGAAAATAATAAGGTAATTAATAAAAATGCGATCCTTTTCATGTGAGTACTTTTTAATAAACGCCAGTCAAAATGCGCAGATCAGATAAGGCAATCCTGTAATTGAGCTTAGCACTCAGCAGGTCTGCCTGCGCTTTGGCCAGCGTTGATTTTGTGGTCAACAGATCAGCTTCAATATTCAGGCCAGCATCTTTTTTGTCCTGCTGTATTTTTAGCTCATCCTGCCTGAAATTTACAGCTTTTTGTGCTACGGCGATCAGGGCTATTGCCTGATTTATACGCCTTTTAGCTTTCGCAATATCATGGTTTACAATTTCCTGTGTATTCGCTACGTTTTCGGCAGACTGTTGCAGCTGGAAATTGCGCTGATGCAATACCTGTTTATTGGAAAAGATATCCTGTATATTCCATTTAAATGATGCACCGATAAAAGGATTGCTGCTGGGATACAGCACATTCCCTGTCTGATAAGTATACCCTGCCATCAACCCAAAATCAGGCAGGTAGCTACGTTGCGCTGCTTTGATCGCCTGTTCGGTTTTAACCCGGGTCAAATTCGCCAGCCGTATATCCACATTGTTATCACCTGAAATACTATCGCTGATAGGTTGTGGATTGTAATCTACCTCCGCCAGTACCACACTGTCCGCAGTGATACCTGTCAGCTGTTGCAGATCGGCCATATAATCATCTGCCTGTATCTGTAACTTCAGCAGGTTTTGTTCCTCATCTGCTACATTTGCCTGCAGACCAGCTTTGCTGGCATCAACAGTTTTCCCGGCCAACAGTGCGCTCTCTATATCAAACTGCTTCATCTGCGCTAATTGCAGATTAGCATTGGCCGTGATCTGTTGTTGCTGATTAATTAATAAACCATAGTAGAGTTTTTCTATCGCCTGCCTTATTTGCAAAGAAACCTTTCTGCTTTCCTGTTCAGCAATCAACACATCCGTCTTACTCACTTCCATCCCTGCTTTGATCTTACCCAGCTGGGTAATGGGCTGGTATACGGTCACACCTGCATTGAAGTTATTATGTTTGCCCAGTTCAAAAGAAGCATCTTCATTCGGCAGGTTAATATTGGTCCCCCCGAGTGGGATGGATCCAAAATACCCGGCAGGAATATTCAATGCACCCAGGTTCTGGTTATATTGATACGCAGAGCTGACAGTGACAGCAGGATATTGCCTGATGGCATCCTCATGCAGCTTCGCTGTTTTCTCTGACTGTTGTAGTTGCTTGATGTGCAGTGCCCTGTTATGTTGCAAAGCGAGATCAATGGCCTGCTGCAAATCGAGTGGCATCGTTTGCTGCGCATGCAGCAACGGTGCCGTGAGCAGGAATATAATGAGTGTGAGAAGGCATCTACTTTTCATCGGAAGTCGGTTTGATCCATACGATATATAAAACGGGTACGGTGAGCAGGGCGACGATCATAGACCATACCACCCCTACGGCAATCACACTGGCCAGCGGACTCCACATAGGAGAGCCGGAAATGATCATAGGCAATACCCCGATTGCAGCAGCCATCGCAGTGAGGAAGATAGGTCGCAGCCTGCGCTTGCCTGATTCAATCGCTGCTGTGCGTATGTCCATGCCATGCTTCAATAGTTCATTGGTATGATCTACGAGTATGATGGCATTTCGCACTACGATACCTGACAAACTGATTAAGCCTACAAAAGCCGTAAACCCAAAGTTGTTATGCGTCATGTACAACCCTGCCATGGCACCAAATAAACTGAGCGGAATAGTGAGCATGATGATGGTGGCTTCTTTCAGGTTGCGGAACTGGAAGAGCAGTATGAAAAAGATGGCTACAAGACTGATCGCCAGTACAACCATCATCTGACTGAATGTCTCTTTCTTATTCGCATCTTCACCACCATATACAATCTGGTAACCCGGTGGCAGCGTGAGTTTGCTGATAGCTGGTTGAATGGCTTTCAGCAGGTCGGCAGGCAATACATTGTCTGCCGTTTCACTCAGCACGGTCAATGTTCTTACACCATTACGGTGCATGATCTTACCTGTCTGCCATTCAGGAATAAGGGAAGCTATCTGACGCAGGGGGACACTGGCACCTGTAACCGGAGATTCCAGGTACATGTTTTCCAGGTCACTAAAGCTGCGACGGCTTTTTTCATCCAGCCTCAATACAATGTCAATCGGGTTGTTTCCCTCATACATTGTAGATACAGGGTAACCACTAAAACCTGTATAAACTGATTGTGCTATGCTGGCTGTCGCAAAGCCAAGCCTGTTGGCTTCATCTTTCAGCTGAATGCCTACGCCATAATAGTCTTCCCTAAAATCACTTCTTACAAGATAACTACCTTTGGTATTCTGAACGATTTTCTGCACTTCTTCTCCAATCTGTTTCAGTCTGCTGATGTCATCTCCTATAATACGCACTTCAACCGGAGACTTTAGCACAGAGCCCTGTTGCATCAGTTTTACCTGTGGCAAACCTTCCGGTACAGCAGCAGCTACCTTTTGCTCCAGCTCCAAAGAGAGGGCATTGGTAGTTGCTTCTGTAGTTGTGTTAATTAAAATCTGTCCGTAGTTACTCACAGGTACTTCCGGTGAATAGTTGTAGTAGAAACGCGGCGCACTCGTACCTGAGAACGTAGCATATGATGTAACACGGGGATCGTTTTTGATCAATGCAGTGAGCCTGTGTATCGCATCATCCGTCTTTTCCAGTCTGGTGCCTGTCGGCATCCACAGCTCTACTACAAACTGGTTCCTTTCGGCTGCAGGGAAGAACTTTTGTCTGATCCCTTTTGTATACAATAAACCAGCCAATGGAATCGTCAATAAACTACCAATGATCACCGTCTTCGGATGCACCACACACCAGTCCAATGCACTGTTATATGCATGCTGCATTCGGTCCAGCAAGGACTTTCTCTTCTTCGTTTTCTCCGGACTGTGCAACCCTTTTTTGATGAAAGTAAAGCACAACAACGGTGTCAGCACCATCGCCACTATAAAGGAAGATCCCAATGCCACGGCTACTGTAATCGGCAACGCTACAATGAATTCACCTACTGCACCTGTGATCATTACCATCGGCATAAAAGAAGCGATGATCGTTACCGTTGCTGCCAACACAGGTACTACCAGGTCTGTTGCACTTTTCCACGCCGCCGTCCATCTGTCTTTTCCTTCATCCAGTAATTCTACGTAGTTATCTGCAATTACAATCGCATCATCCACCACCATCCCCAATACTACGATCAATGCGGCCAGTGACACCTGGTGTAACTCTATCCCAAGGAGGTGCATGATGGCAAATGTCACCGCAATGGTCATCGGAATGGCCATAGCAGCTACTGCCGCAATACGTAATGGTAGCAATAAGATCACTACGATCACGACTGATATGATCGCAAGGAAGAACTCCCTGATAAAGTGAGAAACGTTTTCATCTACCAACCCCGGCTGATTCACAACCGTAGTGATATGTACATTGGATGGTAAGAGCTTGGATACCTCATCCAGTTTCTGCTGCACCGCTTCACCAAATTTTACAATGTTGTTGCCTTCCAGCATCTGCACGGTCAGCATCATGGCCTTGTGTCCATTCACCGTGATCAGCGAAGAAGGATCTGCATAAGTACGATTGATACTGGCCACATCTCCCAAACGCACAGTCGCACCTGTTCTCGTCGTACCCACAATCTGGTTGGCAATCTGGTTTTCTGTATTATAGTAACCAGTCGTATACAGTGGTGCCTTGGTCACATCTGTTTTTACATCCCCTGTCGCCATAATGGTATTCTGTGATTGCAACACGCGTGTTACCTGTGTTACATTGATACCATATTGTGCCAGCTTTTCAGAATTGGAAGTAACGGTGATCTGTTCTTTCTGTTCGCCAATACGTTTGATCTTGGAAGATGCTTTGATGGTCCGGATGGCATCTTCCATCTTCTGTGCATATTCGTTCAGCTGGGTATAAGTCGCGGCATCACTTTCAATACCAATCACGAGTGCTTCCGTATCCCCAAAGTCAGAGTTCACAATGGGTCCGCGTACACCTTGCGGAAAGTCGATAGACTTACCTACCAATAACTGGTGCCGCAGTTTGCTCCAAAATACATCCGGGTTCTTTACTTTTTCTCCCAGTTCTACATTCACGATGACCATGCCATCCTGTGAGGTAGAGTAGGTCTTATCCTTTCTTACTTCTTCAAATTGAAAAAGGTATTGTTCCAGTTTTTTCGTCACCTGGTCTTCCACCTGCGCAGAATTGGCGCCGGGAAAGTAAGCGATCACCAGCCCCTGCCTGATCGTGATTTTCGGGTCTTCCCTTCTGGGCATGGTGAGCAGGGAGTTCACGCCTACTGCAAATACGAGCAGTAGTACGGATAACGTCACCTGTTTATATTTTAAAGCAGATTGTACAAGATTCATGATGAAGATCATTTAGAGAGAGAAACAACAGCACCGTCATTGAGTTTTTGCTGACCGCCGGTCACTATCTGTTCGCCGGCATTCAGGCCAGAGGTGATCTCCATCAGGTTGCCATTAAGTTGGCCGACGCTTACTTTTCTTTTGAAAGCCTGGTGGCGCTGCGGATCTACTGCGTACACGTAGGTTTGTCCGTCGATGTCGTGCATCACCGCTTCCACCGGAATGGCGAGGATATTGCTCACATTGCCGCTGGCCAGTTTGATTTCAGCGATCATACCCGGTCTGATCAGGAGGTGAGGATTGTCCAGGGTGATCTTTACCGTAAAGGCGCGGGCAGCTGCATCGGCGGCAGCACCCACTTCAGTAACCTTACCATGGAAGGTTTCATTCACGGCGCCTACCAGTACAGCAGCTTCCTGTCCCAGCTTCACATTATTCAGTTCACTCTCCGGGATGTAGGCATTCACCTTCACAGTACGAATATCTGACACGGTGAAGAGTGGCATTCCTGCACTGGTGATCTCACCCGCTTCAGCGCTCTTCTTTAGTAAAACCCCGCTGATAGGACTAAAGAGTTTTGTATCGGAAAGGTTCTTGGCTTGTAGTTTTTGCTGTGCACGTGCCTGTGCAAGGGTATTGGTGATCTTGCTAAAGTCGCTCTCACTGATGCTCTTGCGGTCATACATGAGTTTCAGACGATTGAATTCATCCTGTGCCTGGTTGGTACTGGCATCCGCCATTTCCTTGGCAATGGCATAGTTCTGCGGGTCGAGACTGGCAAGTAATTGCCCGCTGGCAATGGTCTGTCCTTCGTCGGCAGCGATATAATTGATCTTCCCGGCTACCATAAAACCAAGATGTACGGTTTTACTACCTTCTATATTGCCGCTGATGTTGATGGCATGGCTGGCGGTGGTGTTCTGAACGGTCTGGGTGATCACGGGAATGGCAGCATCCTGGGTGGAGGATGGTTTGCCTCCTGTATGACAACTGCTGGTAAAGATGACGATGGCAGCTAGCCAGCAGGTACATTTCTGTAACATAAGCACTACATTAATTATATGGCAAAATTTCAATAAGATTCCGGAGTAATTTTTAATCTATATTAAAAAACATGCCGATACAGGATATTGTTGTGCTTATTTCTGACTCCTGATCACACTCAGTCTTTGCTGGGTGATGCCGATGTAAGATGCGATATGACCTAATGGGGCTCTCAATAGTATGTCAGGGTGCTTTTCCAGTATGGTTTTATACCTTTCCTGGGCCGACTGAAACTGAGTCATATACAACCTTTCTGACAATTTTTTCATGACGTCAATCAGGAGTATCCGCATCAGTTTTTCCAGTTGGTTATATTTGTTGATGTAAATTTCCAGGTCATTGAAGTAGATCCAGCGGAGGGTTGAGGGTTCTAACAATTCCAGGCCGATGGGGGAGGGCGTGTTATAAAAGACGCTCTCAATTGAAAGACTAAACGAATTCTCAGAAAAGAAGAAATGGGTGATGTCTTTGTCGTCTTTTGTGTAATAAGACCGTAGCAATCCGGACTCAATAAAGTATACTTTTTTCGACAAAGAATCCGGTAGCAGAAGTTTATGGTGTTTGGGAAGGGTCTCGCAGGTGAAAGCCAGTTCCAGTTCTGAGCAGATGTTGGCAGGCAGATCGAATTCCTGACGCAGAAAACCTAATAAATCCATGATGCAATTTACCGAAAAATTAGCTTGCAAAATTTTCGTTGTTGTCTATGCCTCAATAAATTAATATTATTATTTAATCATATTGTATAATTGTATCAAATAATATATCTTTGTTTTGAGAACTGTGTATTTAGAAAGGGGGGGCTATCCCATCATCCCGCTTATTCACCATATAGTTATGCCTCGACCTGCCTGGAGTACATTATGGTCACTTATATTCTTACTTTTCGTGCAAGCAGCATACCCACAGCAAGGTTACATCTACTTACACGTTAACAGCCAGGATGATACCATATCGCCCGATTTCCAATTCTCACTGAATGGAAGCACGGATTTTATTCTCAATGACATTCCTTCTACATTGAATCCCATCAGCGACATTGGCGCTGGTGAGCGGGGAGAGCTATGGGCCAGTCTCCAATCCAGCTATACCGTTTATCGTCGTCCTTCAGGAAGTAGTCAGTGGACCAGTACGAGCTACCAGGCAGTGGCCATCGATGGCGCCGGCACCGGTCAGTTTGTAAGTGTGGATGCTACCGGTACGGCTTACTTCTTCGACGGTACTACCCTCAATACAATTTATCGCCCTTCTTTTCACGCAGGTACTGTTGCGGTGGATATCGCCTATGGCAGTGGCCGTATCGCCATTACCAGGGGAGATGGCAGTATCCTGACGAATACCAGTACTGCCGCACCCTATGGCGATAGCTGGGCGCAACTATTGGGTATCAGTGCCGCAGCTACCCGTTTGGATATTCAGCCTTATACCGGCACCGTTGTCTATGTAGGGAACGGGGTATATACTATTCCGTTTACCGGCGG
Source organism: Chitinophaga sp. LS1 (assembly GCF_034274695.1). NCBI lineage: Bacteria > Pseudomonadati > Bacteroidota > Chitinophagia > Chitinophagales > Chitinophagaceae > Chitinophaga > Chitinophaga sp. LS1. The sequence goes on along the minus strand of NZ_CP128362.1, from coordinate 8,031,554 downwards.
TACGCCTACGAATATAAGTACCACGGCATACACCGATATCGCCATTGATGGCCAAAGTTACATCTATGCGAATGGAGCTTATTACAATGGCACCACCTGGACCACAGATGCCACCGCAAAATCTGATCTGACTAAAACGACCGCCTATGATGGTGCTGTTTGGAGCAGTAACAATACCACGATCTATAGCCGTACCACTACCAGCTGGCTGGATGGCGAAAGGATCCGGACTACTCAGAAAGATAATAGTGTGATTATACCAGTTACTGCCGGCACCTATAACCTGACCGCCACAGGTGTTTGTGGCTGGAAGCTAAGCAGCTATTCCATTTATGATCCTGATGGCTCCACAGCCACCGTAAATGCTATTTCTGTAGCTGCCGGCGAAATCGTACACATCGTAGCCAATGAAGATAAAGTACCCACTACTGCCATTACCATCACCGGAGACAGTACCCTGTGTGAAAATAACCAGATTTCCCTAAACGTATCGGTAGCCGGAGGTACGTGGAGTAGCAATAATACCCCCGTTGCCGTTGTAGATGGCAGTGGCACCGTAAATGGGATATCAGGAGGCATCGCCACGATTAAATACCAGGTCGTGACAACTGGTTGTACTGACTCTGCGACAAAGAAAGTCTATGTCTCCTCTGCCCCTACTTTCACCCTCACACCTGCAAACGTGACATGTAATGGGTTGAAAGATGGTATTATCAGGGTAGTTGCTTCCAGCACCGGAAATCAATATGCCATTAATGGCGGTGCATGGCAGACAGACTCTGTATTCAAAGGACTGGCTCCCGGCACTTATAGTATTGCGGTAACAGGTGCCAATGGTTGTGTATCCAATACACAAACTGCCATCATCACAGAACCGGATGTAATCGGTATCACCGTATCACAAATATCCGTTGGTTGCCCCGGCGATGCGACGGGTAGCCTGACCGCCGTTGCGACTGGTGGGGTAGGGCCATATACGCTGCAATGGAGTACAGGAGCAACTACCAGCACCATTGGCAGATTGCCGGAAGGTACTTACAGCATCACTGTAAAAGATGCGAATACCTGCTCTGCGGCTATCAGGGTAAAGCTGGTATCTGTGATCTCGCTGTTTATTATCAACACACCTGTAAAACAGGTAGGTGGGCAGATTGTCATCACCGGCACTACACTCCCCAATGCATCTGTCATCGTGAGCTTTCCTGATGGCACTACTACCAGTACCCATGCAGATGCATACGGTAAGTACAGTACGATTTCTGCCAACGCACAACCCAATGGCAGTGTATATGTTACTGTCACCGACGCCAGTACAAAAGCAACCTGTACCCGTTACGTAGCCTTCACCGAAGCACCCACCGCGGATGTAAGCATTGTGAAGACACTGGAAACAGTCGGCACCATCGGTATCGGGGATGAAATTTCCTTCCTGCTCACCGTGTATAACAAAGGACTGGACAATGCCACTTCCCTGATCATCACAGATGATTTTCCATACAACCTGTCTTTTGCCACAGCACTTACACCTTCTACAGGTTATGTTACCTACAATGCGGCCGTGAATGAAGTAGTGTGGAACATCGATACACTGAAGGTGTTGAAATCAGCTACCTTATCATTCAGGGCCCGTGTTACAGCAGCGGGTGTATTGCAAAATACGGCCATTGTTTCTGCCAGCGAAACAGATCCTGACAATTCAAATAATTCAAGTACAGTGGCCACACCTGCCATCAGTGCGACTTTTTTTGTACCTAATGTGATCACTCCCAATGGCGATGGAAAGAACGATCAGTTCGTGATCAAAGGACTGGACCTCTATCCCGGATCGCAACTGGAGATCTTTAATCGTTGGGGCAACCAGGTGTATCGTAGTGAGAATTACAATAACAATTGGAAAGGAGAGGGGCTGAGTGCAGGCATTTATTACTATGTGCTCAGGATTAATATGGCTGGTGGGCCACAGTTATACAAGGGATATATAGAACTGATTACGAGATAGGAGAATGAAACAAAGGAGTATCACCATATTAGTTTTCTTCCTGTTCTTCCTGCGGGCGCACGCACAGCAGGAGGTGCAGTTCAGTCAGTACGTTTTTAACGGACTGAGTGTAAATCCTGCCTATGCAGGATACAAGGAAGAACTATACCTGCACAGTAGCTACAGGCAGCAGTGGGCAGGGTTTCCGGGGGCACCGGTCACTGGTACGATCTCGGCGGATGGTTTGACAGATTATTCAGATGGAAGAGTCGGATGGGGGGTGTTAACGGCTTTTGAAAAATTAGGTCCGCAATCTTCCACAGCACTGTTTGTGAACTATTCATACCGTATGCCTATGGATTGGGAAGGTGAAAAAACACTGGCAGTTGGTTTGGGTGTCGGTGTCACGAATTACAGTGTGGATGGCAGCAATCGTAAATATGTAGATGCAGATGATCCTGACGTAATACTGGGTCGTCAATCTACATTAGTACCTGATGCACGGGTCGGCCTTTATTATAACTCCGCTACTTCATTTGTAGGTGTGTCTGTATTGAATTTATTTTCTGCTTATACCAGCGGCAAGATCTTTTTAGGGAATGGATTGTTGTATTCTACCTTACGCAAATCCAGGCACCTGTATCTCTCCGCGGGTACCATATTTTCACTAAACCAGGAAGTGCAGTTAAAACCTTCCATCATGGTAAAAGGCGACTTTAAAGGACCTGTAAATGTCGATGTGAATGTCTTCGTTTTATTGCAGGAGACTTTGTGGCTGGGTGCCTCTTACCGTACAGGGTTCAATTATCCCGGAAATACGAATTTACAGCCCAATTTAGACCCTAACAATGCCTTTAGCCTGATGATGGAGGTCTATGCAAATGACAACTTCAGAATTGGCTATTCTTACGACTTTTCGACCAGTGGAATTTCACGATATCAACGGGGGTCACATGAGCTCTCTTTAGGCATTACCATCCCCAGTAGCGCCAGCATGAATAAGGTACAATGCCCTCGTCATTTTTAATATACAACTGATTGTTTTTCAATGCATATTTAACCCTGGAAATATGTGGATAACTTTATCCACATACCCCTCACTACGCAGAAAGTATAGTAAGTGACCTGCTAACTTTGATACTGAAGAACAAAATAACCATTTACCGGCATCCATGCAGCACGGCGGTTAATCAATCACAAACAAAGAAATTAAACGTATGCGAGGACAAAACACCCTTTTCAATCATTTCATAGAAAATCCTGTCTCCAAAACAGTGCGTAAAGGCCGCTCTGCCGATATGATCGCCCTGAGAGACGAATGCCTGCTGCACCGGTATTATTATTACATCAAACTGCAGCATAAACGGTATGATGCCGCTGTACAGGAGTTATCCAAAGAGTTCTACATCAAGAACAGTAATATTATTTACCGGATGCAATGTAACAGTGACCGACTGGAAACCATTATGAAAAAAGAACAACCCGACCTCAGGCAACTACGGCTGCTCTATCCATGGTTGACGTGGTAATGTCAACGATTGTTAACCCTGAAAAAAAAAGCCTGTATCTTAATTGATACAGGCTTTTTTTATTGAGCGTGTACCTTAATTGATACACGCTCTTTTAATTCGGATACCTAATGGAACCAGGTCTCCATTTATGCGATTCTCAGCGGTTTTATTTATTTATGACCTCTTTTTCATTTGGGCGTAATGTATATTGTTGCTGACACTCAAAGTACATTAATTGCCAGTTGTGGTTTTGAACCTGGGACCGTACTCACAGGCAAATACTCCTCAAAATCCAGACTATACGTCAGCACCCTTGCCCTGAATGCATCCGATCTTACCTCCGTATTTACTTTAATTCTACTCAGCGGATTGATGCCATCACTACTCCATCCCTGCAATGCTTCGTGCAATTTTCTTTCTACTTCATAATAACCCATCACGGTCGTCGTGTCTAAAAAAGTAACCCCATCATCAGCGAGTACATAATATACTAACCTCAATTGGAGCTCACCATTTGCCCGTTGTCCCTGATTGAGTATTTCTGTAAAAGTGACACTGTTGAAGTCAATAAATACACATGGCCATATAGCAGGTACACTGCTATAAATTTCTGTTTGCCCCATCTCTGGTAAAATACCTTGTATCTCCGGAACTGCTGTAGCGATGTGGGTTTGCAGAGATGTAAAAAGTTGCGCAAATAAACTGTTCATTTCTTTTTTATATTTTTTAAGAGTTAACAACACTGTAAATATCGATCTAATCTGCATCTTAAAAATTCATCGCATCAATGATTATACAGACACTGAAATCTAAATGCACAATAAAAGTATAAGCATTATTTCGCGATTTTTTCACCGTACGAAAAAGCTGTTCCTTTGTATTGTTATCGCTTGCAACACACACGAAAAAGCATCGATCCTTTTAAAACCTAAATTGTTAACCCTCAGATGTTATTATTAAATGAATTCATTGATGTTAGCCCCGGAAACGCTCTCTACCAGCGGCTTGGAGACCAGGCCTTCTCTGTAATCGTTCTCATCGGCATTGCATGGTTATTGTGGAAACGCCAGATCAAACTGGAAGATCGTCTCACCCAATATCTCAACGATGACCGTGACAAAATGCAGGGAGTGATAGAAAATAATACAAAGGTCATGGAGCGCCTGGAAAGCGTACTGGAGAGACGTTAGTATTGTCCCCCTATTTAAAAACAAAAGCGCCCTCTGTCAAGAGGGGGCTTTCTAAAAAAGTACACCAATTAAATAATATATACCTATGGCATTCTGTAAAAAAACAGGAACAAAGATCAAACACGCATTACAACAATTCGACGCTTTTATTGCAGCACATGCTGAAGAAGCGCTGCGCGTTACCAGGATTATTAAAGCTGCCCTGGAAAGCCCCGTGGTAGATCTCCTGGAAGCGATCATCCCCGGTGATGCAGATACTATCCTTAAAAACAAAGTACTGGCAGCACTCGAAACAGGTATCGATACCCTTAGCATTCTCGTAACCTGCAAAGAGGAAACCTCACTGGAAGGCAAAATAGCTTGTTTTGTCCGCGCATTATCAACAGTATCTCCCGATCTGCAGGATGCTGTGTTACAAAAATTGCAGAGTATCATTTTGCGTGAGCTGGATGGCAATACAAAGAAGCAGAATATTTATGATCTGTTTAGCCAGGCGAGCTACAGCAATAGTAAGTAATATTTTTTCACAATTTAAATGGACCTAAAAAAGTAAAAAATGGGATTACCAAAAGTAGCAATTACATTAGGCAACGGCAATCTTGGCAGAACCGTTGTGACTGATGATGGGGTTGCAGGTTTAATTCTGACGGGTTTAGAAAACGGATTGATTTCGTTGAATCAACCCAAGGTGATCTATAGCCTGAGCGATGCCGAAAACCTGGGTATCAAAGACACCAATTTAAATTTTGATGCATACGCCCGCATCAAGGAATTTTATGACCTGGCTGGTGAAGGTGCAGAGTTGTACATCATGCTTGTTGGCGACGGTGTAAACCAGGCAACGATTGTAGATCCAACCAATGCGGAAGGAGCTGTGAAGCTGCTGAATGCTGCACAGGGACGTATCAGACTGCTGGGTGTATGTTTCACTCCTTCCGACATTTACCTGCCACTCATGAAAGATGGATTAGACGCTGGTACGATTGATGCGGTGCCCAAAGCACAGCAGCTTGCAGAAACTTATGCAGCACAATTCAAGCCTGTACGGATCTTACTGGAAGGTGTCAATGCAGACATCGAACATCCTGAGACCCTGAAAAATCTGCGTACCTTCTCTGATAACCGCGTCGGTATCGTAATCGGTAGTGCACGTACCAATGGCGCTTCTGTGGGCCTTGTACTGGGTCGTGCAGCAGCTGTGCCGGTACAGCGTAACCTGGGTCGTGTCAAAGATGGTGCATTACCAATTACAGGCGCTTATATCGCCGGTAAAAAGATTGAAGACATCACTGGCGTTGATGCGTTGCATGACAAAGGTTACATCTTTTTCCGCACATTCGTAGGTCGCTCCGGTTATTACATCAACGACGATCCTATGTGTGCCCCGACCACCGACGATTACAGTCAGCTCGCATCCGGTCGTGTTGTAGACAAGGCTATCACATTGTGTTATCAGACCTATGTAGAAGAACTGAATGACGAAGTGGCCATCGACGCCGATGGTAAACTCAGCGTGCCTGTTATCAAGTACCTGCAAAGCAGGATTGAAACAGCTGTCAACACCTCTATGGCTGACGAAATCAGCTCCTTTAGCGCTTACGTTGATGCAAATCAGAATGTACTGAGCACCGGTAAAATCACAGTGAAAGCCGCTATCGTACCTGTAGGCTACACCAAAACCATCGAAATATTACTGGGCTTCACCAATCCTGCACTGAACCAGTAATGGCTGTTAACCCCAACATTTAAAAGACAACAACATGATTTTTGACACCAAAGAAGTGACCTGGGCAAACATGAAAGTAGTATTGCTCGGTAAAGAACTGACCGGTATACGGGGTATTAAATACAAATTATCCCAGGAGAAAGAACACCTGCATGGCGCCGGCGATGAACCTATCGGCATCCAGCGTGGTAAACGTATCTATGAAGGTGAAATCAAACTGCTGAAATTTGAATACGATATCCTCGCCGATGCTGTGAAGAATGCAGGCGGCAGAGACATCCTCGACCTCAGCGCCGAGATCGTAGTGACCTATGTAAAAGACACGACCTCCGTACCCCGCACTGATATCATTCAGGGCTTCCAGTTCAAGGAATTTGAAAAAGGCTGGGAACAGGGCGCCAAATTCATGGAGCTCACACTACCCATCATCTTCATGGGCCTGAAACAAAACGCTTAATTTTTTAAACTCACCACAATTATTTAAACCTATATCATGACAGTAGAAAAATCGCTTGCCGTTAGCCAGGAACACATCGATGCATGGAAGAAAAAACACAAAGATGTATTCAAACTCACAGCTGCCGACGGTAAAGTAGGCTATTGCAGAAAACCCAACAGGGATGAAGTCAGCTATGCCATGACACTCATCTCCGGCGATCCGCTGGCGTACCACGAAACTATTCTCAAAGCTACCTGGCTGGGTGGCGATGAGGAGATCGTAGAAGATAAATCCTATCTCTACGGTCTGGGCGGGCAGCTGGATAAACTGCTGGAAGCGAAAAAAGTAGAAGTGGAAAAGCTCTAAGCGAGGCGTCCGGCGATTTTGATAGCAACCCTTTCGGTTATATTCAAACGCTGTTCGAATATTATCTGCCCCAGGTTGACACCTCGCAATTATCCGACGCCCAATGGGCAGAGAAATTTGCACAACTGCATGATATCCGGCAACGGGAATTGAAAGGATTGTCGTTGCTGTCCCGATAGCATGGTGTAAAATAATAAACAATGGCAGACCTGACTACTATTACAACCGATACCTATAAAGACTTACTGAAAGCAGCAGATGCTGCTTTCGGTAAGATCGGTACCTGGATGAAGAATACGATCGATGACAACAATATATTCGTAGCATCCAACAAAAAGCTTGGCGCCTCATTAGGTGATATTGAAGACAAGTTTAAGCGGATCGAAGACCTGAAAAAGAAAACAACAAGTCCTTTCACCATCGCCCGGCTTGACAAAATAGAACTCAAGTGGGAAGAAGATAAAAAGGATATACAGGATCGAAGCGACTTTCTCAATAAAAAAGGATGGAAAGAGAACATCACAAAGAAAACGGATGCTGGTCTTGACAAAATGATCAAAGCCTCGCCAGACCTGCTCGAAATGGGCATGGCAGCGGAAAAGGCACAACTCGGTTTTCAACGGCTCACAGGTTCCTCCACCGCCGCCGCCAACATCCTGAAAGATATCCACCAGATGGCAGCCACCTCTTTCTTCGACAATGACAAGCTACAGGAAAATGCAAAGACCCTGCTTGAAAGTGGTGTCGCTGCCGAAAAGCTGATGCCTGCCATGAATATGCTAGGTGATGTAAGCGGCAGTAACCAGGCAAAAATGGACTCCCTTACCAAAGCCTTTGGGGATATGCAACAGGTAGGTCATCTGACCGAAGATTCCCTGAAAGCCATGAACGAAGCAGGTTTCAAACCACTTGAGCTGATGGCTGCAAACGGTAGCCAATCCATTGAAGAACTAAAGGCTTCCATGGCAGCAGGAGGAGTCTCTACAGAAAGCGTTGTAGCCGCTTTACAGACCGCTACGTCCAAAGGTGGAGAGTTCTTCGGCGTGATGAAAGAACAGAGCGAAACTGCTACCGGAAAATGGCACTACCTGCAGGAAAAAATGAGCGAAGCAGGAGGTACGATCGGCAATGCCCTCATGCCTACCGTCAGCAACTTTATTGACAACACACTGATACCGCTCGTCGGCTGGTTAAGTGCCGCAGCAGGATGGATCGCTGAAAACTCAGAACTGGTAGGCTTCCTCACCACTGTAGTCGCTGGCGTGGTCCTCGGCTACAAAGCATGGACACTCGCTGCTGAATTATTAGGACCTGCTATGATGGCCAGTGGGATAGGAGCGATCTTCGTGGCTGTCGGTGCATTGATCGGTATCATCATCTATGCCTGGAATACTTTCGGCTGGTTCAGAGGTGGTATCATGGCTGCATGGGAAGTGCTCAAAACCTTTGGCCAGTTTATATGGGACTATACCATTGAACCTATCAAAGATCTGCTCTCCGGTTTGTGGGGCTTAGCAAAAACAGTGTGGTATGTTTTCTCCGGTGACTGGGGCAAGGCCATGGAATCAGGCCAGCAGGCGATAGATGGGCTGACCTTCTCCGGCACCGCAGCAGCGATGAAAAAAGATGTTAATGACATCATGGGCCTAGGCGATAAGGTCGCCGATACTTTCAATGCTGAGGTCAATAAGAAAAAAGATCAGGCAAATGCAGGCCCCGGCAATGGTAGCTCCGGCAGCTGGCAGGGAAATTTCGGAGGCGGATCAGCCAGTGGCACTGGTGCATCCTACTCCTCGTTACCACCCCTTCCTCCCGGCAAAGGAACCGACAAAGCCCCCGTTGTTTCATTTGAACCTGATGCCACCCGCAAAAAGATGTCAATGGACAATACCAAAGACACAGTGTCTGGCATCACCACCGGCGGCGCACGTACTGTAAACATCACCCTGCAAAAGCTCTTCGAAACCATCAACATTACCACCAACACTGTGGGCGAAGGCATTACCAACATGGAGCAACAGGTGACAGATGCACTGCTTAATATTTTAAAACAAGCTTAATTATGGCACTAAATATCGATATCAGCAGCACCTTCACCAGCACCTTTGGCTATACCCCCGAAACCCTTAATGTGCTCACACAGCCTGATATGAACAAACGGGGCACCAGTTACTTTGGCAAAGAAACCTGGAACAAAGCCTATTTCATGGCGGTAAAGATCGGGCCACTTGAACTGTATAACCCCGTTATCAGTATCAGCAATCAAAAGACAATTGTACAAACAGCACTGGTAAACCGGTCCGGTACGGTGAAGGAAATGATCAGCAAAGAGGATTATAAAATAAACATCAAAGGCATTATTCTCCGCGAGGACAACGCTTTTCCTGATGGTGAAATCAGCGACCTGCTGGACCTGTATAACAGGAACGAAGCACTGCCTATTGTCTGCGCACTGACCTCGCTCATCTTTGACGAAGGTGAAAAAGTAGTGATCACCGATCTTTCTTTTCCTCCATCACCAGGTACAAAAAATATACAAGCTTATGAAATGAACCTCATCAGCGATTTGAAATTCATCTTAAACAAAGCTTAGATGTTTATCCTGAAATGTGAAATCAAGATCGGCAGCTACACATTCTATTCCGTAAAAGAAGTCAAAGTCAAACGCAGCCTGCATTCCTTCGTTGATACTGCCACTATTACTATTCCTGCTTCTGCTGTGTTGCGATATACCGGTAAGCTGCCAACAAAGTCCGTTGTGAATTCAGCCGATCAGTTTGCAGAAGGCAATAAAGTTGAAATCTGGCTGGGTTATGACGATGTACTTAATCTGGAATTTGAAGGATTCGTCAGGAGGATCAATGCTGCCACTCCCTGTATAATAGAGTGCGAAGGCTATAGCTGGCAACTGCAACAAAAAGGTATACTGGATAGTAACAAAGCCATCACCCTGAAAAAGCTGCTCACTAAAATTACGGCTGGCACTGATATCCTCCTGAGTAATGAAATACCCGATCTTAACCTGAACCAGGCTTATTTCTCAGGTATGACAGGCACCGATATTCTCGACTGGTTGAAAAAGAACCTGTACCTGAACGTCTATTTCGAAGGCAAATTATTGTATGCCGGTTTTGATCATCTCAAAAATCCGAAAGCAGGCAAATACGTCCGTGGCCGCAAAGCCGGTGATGCACTGACTTACGAGGACGTGAAGGACGATGCTGGTTATCAGATCGGTTATACTGTGATCAGGGATGATGAGCTCAAATTCAGGAAAGCCAGTGATGCGCATGTGTTGGTCAAAGCCATCTACATTGATAAAAAGAACAAACCTTACACCGCCGAAGCTGGTGATAAGAACGGCGCTGAAACCACGATCCATATCTCTCATTTTGAAGATATGAATGCCCTGAAAAAAGCCGCAGAAAATAAGTTGAAAACACTGAAATATGATGGCTATGAAGGTAAGCTGGTGGCGTTTCTGCAACCCTATGTTTTTCCCGGGTGTAAGGCTGCGATATCAGATACGAAGTTCCCTGTCCGTAATGGCACCTACCGCGTCGAAAGTACAGAAGTTACTTTCGGTGCGTCGGGTGGCCGGCGGCTGACTGAAATAGGTCTTAAAATTTAAAACCCTATGACGAAGACACAACGTGAATTGATAGATGCGCTGAAGAAGTTGTCGCATACTGATACCATTATTATTCCGGCTATTGTAAAGGAAGTAGATGAGGAGGAAGGCACCATTGTAGCCGCCACTGCCACTGGTTTGGAAATAGCAGATGTAAGACTGCGGTCTGTGATAGGGGATAATGACGGCGTACTGATTTTTCCACAGGTAGATAGCAGTGTGCTCATGGCACGGATACAGGAGAGCAATTACTTTGTAGTGATCAGTATGGAAAAGGTGGATAAGATCCAATACTTCGTAGAAGATAAATTCTTTGAGATGGATAAAGACGGACTCGAAGTGAGTGCGGGTGATGAATCCCTGAAGAAATGCCTGGATGACCTGCTGGATGAGATTGTAACTATTTATGCGCCGATGAATAAATCTGCTTTCATGAATATTAAAAAACGATTAGCGAAGCTATTAAAATAAACCTATGTCACTGAATAAAAGTATGCTGGAAGCAGCGATAAAAAATGCTTTCAAAAATATGAAGAATACGGATGGTGATGAAGAGCAAACGCTGAATGCATTGTCTGGCAAGCTGGCAGAAGCGATTGATACTTATATCAAAACAGCTCAAATCAATTATATCCCTCCCGGGTTGCAGGATTCTGTAGGCGGGCCTGTAACCGGAGTTTTTAACGGATTTTTATCATGAAAGACATCCTATACAACACAGACTTGGACCTCGACGTCCGCAACGGTGATTTCGTTACCGGCTTCAGCGATCTTCAGCACCAGGAAATTCTCCTCATGAACAACCGGGCCACCTTCAAGGAATCTCCCGATACAGGTATAGACGCTTTCGGTTTCCTACAGGACAATGACTACCATTCCCTGCTCGCCGAAATACGTACCCAGTTCATCGCCGACGGTATGACTGTTAAAAAAATCACCCTTTCTGACGCCGGTCAGTTAAACATCGATGCTACCTATGGAGACAGTTAATGTAAAACCCCATCAATGCCTGCTAGACATTTCCATGCAGGAAAAAGGAAGCATAGCCGCCCTCTTCGACTTTGCTGTCGCCAATGCCCGCAGCATTACAGATGACTGCATCGCTGGTGAAACACTATTCATCCCTGATATCGACATCATCGATATGCGTGTATGGCAGGAATTGCAGGAAGAAGGCGTGGTCCCTTCTAATGGTTACACCACCGAAGACGCTGCCATCGTAATGGGAGGCATCGGCTACATGGGTGTACAGCTGGACTTCCGCATCAGTTAAAAATTAAAACAATTATGGCAAGAACAATCACCGAAATACAGGATGATATTATCAGCCGTATCACAGGTACAACAGAGCTCTCTATGCTCAACAGCAGTAGCAAGGTGGCCGTATGGAGGCTCTGGACCTATATTGTAGCCGTGAGCATCTGGGCGTTGGAGAATCTTTTTGATCTGCATAAGTCTGAAGTAACGACACTGATCAATGAGAAAGCACCACACAGTCTGCGCTGGTATGCAAACAAGGCAAGAGACTTTCAATATGGATCGGAGCTGGCTTACGAAGCGGATTACTACGATAACTCTGCACTAACAGACGATCAGGTGGCCGAACAAAAGATCATTGCGTATAGTGCTGTAGTCGAGCAGGCCAAAGGTCTGCGGCTGAAAGTAGCCCGCATTGTGGAAGGCGATCTGAAGGCGCTTACGGCACAACAGCTGGAATCATTCGCAACATATATGAGCAAAATTAAGGATGCAGGTGTAACACCGCTTATTGTGGAAAGCCTGCCTCCTGATAGTCTGAAGCTGCAACTGATCATCTACTATAATCCATTGGTATTGGGAAGTGACGGTGCACGACTGGATGGTACGAATCCTGACCCTGTCCGTGCACGTGTCAAAGACTACCTGAAGAACTTACCTTTCAATGGTACACTGGTATTGGCTTACCTGGTAGATGCCCTGCAACAGGTAGACGGTGTGGTGATCCCACATATCGTACAGGCGCAGGCACAATATGGTACATTGCCCTACACCGCTTTTGATGTAAAGTATAACCCCGATGCCGGATATCTGCGGATAGTAGATGAGAAAGACCTGGATATTTCATTCACTCCTCAAAGCACGATCCGATGAGCAGCATATTTGACATTGACTATCACAAACTGATCAGGTTAATGATGCCGCCACGGCTCAGAAAGATATTACATATTTCATGGCTGCAGGCTATTACCTATCCTGTTAACATATTGTATCAGCAGTTCCGGCGAAATCGTGATGCCAACCTGTATAGATTGAGCATTACACCACAGGTAGTGTATATGGAAAAATTGCTCAATGATCGGTATGATCTGGCTGACAGAGGTATCCGTATTGTAGATGCGGTGAGTAATGAAGTGACCTTAATATATCAGGAAGAAGAATCCAAACCAAAGTTCCTGTATACCGAAACAGAAGCACAACCTATCTATCTCTTTACTGAAGCCGAAATTGGCAATGAACCTGTAGATTTTTATGTACTGGTACCAGCCACCATTACCTTCAATGAAAATGAGATGTCTGCACTGATCGATACCTATAAGCTGGCTGGTATGGCTTACAAAATTCAAAGAGTATGAACAAAATAGAACAATTAACAAACCTGGGTGGTTTCCCCATGACCCAGTATACGCTTGACTTTATGCAGTCGTCCTACCACGATGCGCTGGCAGGGTTATCGAAGATGATCGGCAATGGGGTGATCGTGTCAGGTATGGAAGAAGTAGGTAATAATGTAGCAGACGGCTGGATCAGTTATAATGGAGAATTGCTGCCATTTGTAGGAGGACCCAAACAATCCACATGGATCGTAGAAGAACTCTCTGAAAGCAGGCTCTTTGCTGATCAGGTGACAAGGAATGTATACTTCACAAAAAGAGCACGTTTTGCATCTGGTGGTATTGCCTATGGCAACCTGCAGCGAATAGAAACCCTGCTGAGTCTGAGAGATACAATTGCCAATATGCAGGCTTCATTTACACAGCAGATAAATAAACTGTGGAAGAAAGGAGATATTATCGAAGTGGATTGTGATGCCCAATACATTTCAGACAATTTCACCAGTACCGGTTTGGGTGTTAATGAAAGAGACGGCTGGGCAATCTGTAACGGTAATAATGGTACCCAAAACCGGATGGGTAAATTCCCTGTAGGTTACGACCCAAGCAGGACAGATTATAGTCCTGTGGGTAAAACCGGTGGTTTGGAAACCGTTACACTGATTGAGTCGCAGATGCCGAAGCACAAGCATAGTTTTGAAGTAGCCGTAGAGCAAACCGGAGTATTAACCACCAAAACCTATGGTATCTCAGGTGGTTACTCACCAACCGCCGGTACGTTTACCGGTGGTATGGCCACCACCGGAGGAAACCAACCCCATGAAAACCGTCCTCCCTTCATAGCTACACTCTACATCCAGAAAATAAAATAACATGGCAATACGCGAACGAAATAAACTAAAAGGATGGTTTCAAACCGGCGCCTATCCCACGCAGGATCAGTTCTGGGACTGGCTGGACAGCTTTCTCCACAAATCAGAAGACACCATCGGTGTGGATAACATCTCTGGCCTTCGCACCCTGCTGGATAACAAAGCTGACTTCGAAGCCTTCAATACACTCTATCAGCAGTTCCAGGAAGTAGCCGGCTCCATGAAAAAAATATGGAGGCTGGATGTAAATATCTCCCTGTCTGATGACTACCTGAATGCCCAGTACCCAACTGCAACTAAAGGCACACAGGTAATATGTCCTTCCATTTCGCAGGGCGGCGAAGTATACGAGAAGTATGACGATACGACCAATGCATGGTTCCGGTTGTATATGATCAGACCTTCTCTGACTGGTAGCCCTGGCGTAATGGCGGGTATAGAAGTAGATAACTATGTATAAACTTAAAAATTAGTAAATGAATATTGAGCTAACAAAAGTGATGTGGTCGGATGGAAAGGCGCCAGGTTCCCCGCAAACAATGAGCCTGAGCTTTCGCAGACAGGATGCTCCGGATGTAGCAGATAGCTATACACTGGTTACCGACAGCCTGTTTGTACTCACGAGTGGTACGATAGTGAACCCTCCGCTCATCAAAGGGCTGGAAAATGAAACGCCTTATGTATTCCGGCTTACGAATAGTGATGTAACTGGCGGAAGTCTGGATGTACTATATACTACACCGAATGAACTGGTATATGATGCACTCAGCGGACAATATGCACCTAATGCAAGGATAGACTGTGTGAAAGAAGATGGTAACTTTCTAACCGGCATGATCCCTCCAGGTGGCAAGCTGTTTTACACACTGGAGAATGATTTCAAAGACTATTTTGGTAACTATGGAAATGTCCGGTTGCCCGATAACCCTGTACTGAAAAGAATATCCGGGTATACTGGCGTGTATCTTGACTCACAGACAAGCAAAATTACATTGGATGATATCTCCATGTTAGATATTTTGGGTAGCGATGGAAAGAGCGGGTATGGTCTGGGTATCTACTTTTATGTCAGCAGTGCAGACCTTGCTACAACTGGTACATGGCCGCTCATGACCTGCCTGGACAATAATGGAAATGGCATTGGGGTATATGTAAATAATGTAAGCAAGAGGATAATCTGGCAGCAGAAAAATGTAGATGAAGGCGAAAGCGAAAGTATCACCTCTTCTACTGCCATCATTCCTGACAGCTGGAACAAGCTGCTGATAGGAAGAAGTGCTGACAACCTACTCGCAAATCAGCTTAACTACATGTACCTGAATGGTGCGTCTGTAGGTAACGGTAATATCACCGAAAATTCAATCCCGACTACGATCAGCTCCACTACGAAACTGACTATAGGCGCCAGTACCTGGGGAACAGGAAATATTGGCAAAGGAACTTTCAGGAATATATTTGTTAACTCAGGTTTATCCCAGTTGGGTGACAATTCCGGCTTCTCCGTTCTGGCTCCGCCTGTAGGTTATTTACAGGATCCCTATAATGCGGGTAATGTAATCACTATTCCTCACGAGAACCTGATTGAAGTTACCAGCACCAAGGTCAGTTTTACACTGCCACAGAGCCTGGCAAATGGTAGTTATGATTTCTATGTAAAGTATAACAACAACACCAGTACAACGACCCCTGTTCGCATCTACGTGAACGACATCTCAAAGCAAACCAGTGCATATGATTTCAACTTCGCACTCGCTGATGACAATGGTAATACCATCGATATGTTCCAGGTCAATCACTATGCCTTGTCGAAAAACCTCGATGGCGGTGCAGATGGTGGCGTCGTTCCCAAAAACATCTACTTCAAAGATGGCCTGCTCGTACTCGAAGCACATGGCGACTGGTATGACGGCCTCTTACATGGCGTAGATACCGATGGCGCTGCCAAAAAACATACAGAATCAGGCGACCCGTTAATAGGAGAGTACTGGAACACCCGTGTAGGGGCAGCTGTCACTACCCAGAGATACTGTGGATACGGCCGCTATATAGTAGAAGCAAAACTACCCAAACAATTTGGCGTATCTCCCTTCTTCCGCCTATACCATCATGCAAGCGCTAAACTCCAGGACCCGTTTTACGACCAGTGCATTGCCAGCGGTCTGCATCAGCAGGGTAATTACTTCGAGGGGGATGGCTACTTTGTAAAAGTGAAGAACGAGTGGTCTCTCGAACTACCATCCAACAATGCAGTCTGGTCCTTTTACACAGTCAACGCCATGCTGACGGCCAGTTATATCAACCCCTATGCAGGTATGAAGGTGATCGTACAATACGATACCGATGAAAACAATGGTACTTACCAGCTAAACACACCTGCCGCTCCAAACCAGCTTTCCAGCTGGACAAAGTTCAGCGATGAAATGCAGTTTTTAAAACAACCCCGCAGGGATCAGTTGAAAATAACAAATGCACGAGGTGAACTGGGTGAAGGTGTCGGTTTTACACAGACACCGGATAACCAGCAGGAAGAGTTCCTTGAAATGCGCGCTTCAGCAGGAAAAGATATCTGGGACGATGCATTCCATGAATTTAGAATTGACTGGTATGCGAACAGGGTGGAATACTACATTGATGGTGTGCTGATCCAGAACAATCCTTTCTATGTACCTGACATCGCGGGCCGTTTTTCATTTGGTCTGTCCTTTCCTTCCAAACCATCCAGCCTCAGTCCATGGTTACCTGATCCGGAACAACTCTCCGCAGGTGTGGCTGCATGGCATCACCAGGCTATGACGGTGAGAAGAGTGGCGTTCACGCCATTTACAGATGCTGTGGCAGGTGGTACGAACCGTTTATTAGGAGAAACTGCACCTTACCTTGGGTTGTATAGATTTCCTTTCTTATATGGTTAATGAAGTAAAACAAGGCTGCTGTCCGGTCAGCAGCCTTGTTTATATTTAGTTTTTAACGATCTTTTTATTGATCATCTTTCCATTATGCACCAGCTTTAATAAATAGATGCCCGCCGGAACACCCGCACCATTAAAAGTCCTTGTATACTGCCCCGCATTCAATATCTCATTGGCCAATACCCGCACAGGATGTCCATCAATCGCATACACAATCAGCGAAGTCTGCCCTGCATCCTGCAAGGTGAATTGAATTGTCATACGCTGAGAGAATGGATTTGGATAAACATTGACAACAGATAATTTTTCAACAGCAGTTTTTAAAAGGGAGACATTATCTGTTTTTAACAGTGAAACATTTTCCGTTTTTAAGAGTGATACATCCTCTGTTGCTGCTTTTTTAGCCGGTGAAGTATTAATTACAAGCTGTGGCACACTGCTACCACTTTTCTTAATCTGCACTTCCGTAATACTATTCCATGCATTCACACTATTTCCATGCCCTACGATCTTCACATACTTCGCACTTACAGGTGTAATAGGAAAGCTCTCTGATGCAGTTGAAGTACCACTACTTTTTAAACCAGTCGCAGCATTCGTCCATGTACTCCCATTTGTGCTTGTCTGGATATCAAAAGTTGCCACTCTCGTATTTCCCTGATAAAATGCAATATCCGCACCTGTCACCGTCGTCGCAGCATCCAGACAAAACTGCAGATACTGCCCGTCGCCGGATGAAGACCATCTCGTATCTAAACTACCATCCAGTACATTCGCCGCTACATTGCCATCATCCCCACTGGCACTCACCGGAACACAGGTACCCGCAGTCGCCTCTGGTTTCCACCAGTTACCGGAAATAAACAATTGACAAAGCAAACTATAAGAATCACTATAATACCCGGATTTCTTAGTAGTCAAAAAAGTCCAGCCACTATTCAAAAATGACTGATTATTGCTATTCACCACAGACGCCGCTACAAAAGGCGCTACAAATACGGCCTCAGGATCAGAACCAGTAGTAGTACCATTCAATTTATACCCATCTTTAATACTGGAAGGATTGCCTCCACTTTTAGTAATAATCCATGACGCCATTTTATTCGCCAGTGTATATGCACTGGAAGAACCATACAATGCATAATCCATCACTACCCGCAATGGCACCCGGCAGGCATTGTAATTATACTCGTTTGTTTGCGGTCCTTCATCGATATAATTCTGTGGCGCTGGCTCAGGTGGATTCTTTACCACAAAGTCAGAGATCAGCCCTGTATTTGGCGAATAGGTGGCAGTAAATGAATTGTACACACTATAGAGGTTATTAATCAGTGTCAACCATGTGGCATCTCCTGTTTCCTGGTAGAAAGCATGTAAGTGACTCAGCATCCAGTCAGACGGTCTGGTATTGAGTGCACTCTTACTATCCCAGTCACCCAGGTTCAAACGATTGGTACTGGTCACATTGGCCACTTTTAGCCCGTTAGTGATCATTTTCTTTGCCTCATTGAGGTAATTGATGGTTCCATTGGAACCCCACTGATAATGGGCTAAAATCAAGGAATACGCAATATCCACATCACCATCCGTTGCAGAATCAAAATGCCCCTGCGCACCGGTGGCATCCGCCACTACCCAACCCATGAGATTCGTATTGATGGAGCTATGGAATGCTCTCGCCGTCTTAAACAACCCATCATAGATAGTTTTTGCATTCGGGTCATAACCCGCCATCAGCACGGTAATTACCATGCCATAACCCTGCCCCTCAGAAGAACCCAAAGGGGTATAACCCTCTGCATCCCCGCTGATCTCTCCCTTGATATAATAACCACCGGAGAGAGTTGACAACGTTTTTACATACTTTGATTTCCAGTAATCATAATAACTCGCAACACTGGTATTCATCGAAGCCTGCGTTACATTACTGGGTTTGATACAATTGGCATAAGTGACTGCCTGTGGAAAAGGTTTGTTTTGCGCTTGTACAGAACTATTGACAATACAGCATACGCTGATCGCCAATATAGCAGATCGTAGGATCATGTGGTTAATTTTAAGGGTGACTGATATAGGTTTTACCGGAATTTCTAAGGTTTTCGAATAAGGATTTTTAAGGTTTTCGTAAAAGAGGACAGTTTCTCAGTCAGTATAGTCATCTTAAAAATAGGGAATTTGCAAACGATTGCAAAATAAAAGAAACAACACTTATTTAACCCAATTGTTAAAAAATCCTCCCGACCTTTGCCTCTCAGGAAATCTAAACAAACATGAAACACATTTGCCTGGCGATGCTGATCACGCTATCGGCGCATTTCGCTTTTGCACAGGACACTTCACAGCATATTGTTCAAGGACGCACCAACAGCAAAGAGCAGGAAGCCAAACCTTATGTCATCATGATCTCTATCGATGGCTTCAGGTACGATTATGCAGAAAAGTACCAGGCAAAAAATTTACTGGAACTGTCCGGCGAAGGCGTGAAAGCCACTGCCATGCAGCCTTCTTATCCAAGTTTGACCTTTCCTAACCACTATACACTGATCACCGGTTTGTATCCTGCCCATCATGGGCTGGTAGACAATTCCTTCTATGACAGGAATCGCAAACAATCCTATGAAATGAAGAACCGCGACGCGGTGGAAGATGGTACCTGGTACGGCGGAACTCCGCTCTGGGTAATGGCTGAAAAGCAACATATGGTCAGCGCCAGTTATTTCTGGGTAGGTTCGGAAAGTCCTATTCAAAATACACGCCCTACCTACTCATACCGCTACCAGGAAAAGACAGGTATCGACAACCGTATTCAGTCTGTCGTAAACTGGCTGAAACTGCCGGCAGCACAACGACCTCACCTGATCACCTTTTACTTCCCTGAGGTAGATCATGCCGGGCACAGCTATGGTCCTGAGTCAGAACAGGTAAAACAACAGGTACAGTTTGTCGATGAAAGCATCGGTAAAATGGTGAAAGCAGTGAGTGCATTGAACCTGCCTGTGAACTACATCGTAGTATCAGATCATGGTATGAGTGCTGTAGATACAATGCACCTTATACAACTGAAAGATATGGGATTAAAAATGTCGTGGGGTGGTGAGAAAGCAATGTTTTACAGTGATGATACAGCAAAGGTAAACGAAGCGTATGCATATTATAAATCTCACGAAGACCACTTCAGGGCTTATAGGAAAAATGAAATGCCTGCAAGATGGCATTATGGAACAGAAGATAAATACAACCGTATCGGTGATATCATAATAGTACCTGATGCGTATTATATTTTCGCGCAGCCTAAACGGGGCGAACAACATACCGGTCATCATGGATTTGATAATAATCTCACGGATATGAATGCCGTATTCATGGCGTGGGGCCCTGCATTTAAAGCGCACCAGCGGATTGGTACATTTGCCAATATACACGTGTATCCGCTGGTAGCTGAAATATTGGGTCTGCAAATCACAGAACCGGTCGATGGCCGGCTCGAAGTATTACAACCTATATTAAAGGGCAGATAAAACTCTTTTTATCATTTCATCCATTGCTTTGTACTCTATCCATCTCATCACGACCACTAAGTCGTGCTCCGGATCTACATATATCAGGTTGCTGCCATTTCCCACATGTACAAAAGCACTGGCCGGTGCACTGGGCAGCATCTTCTTGTCTGTATTCAGGAACCAGTTCATATAGCCATAACCTGTATTCGCAGTCGTGGGTGTCAATGCCTGTTTCACCCATTGCTCCGACAATAACTGTTGGCCGTTCCAGTTACCCCTGTGCAAAGTGAGCAATCCAAATCTTGCCATATCATATGCATTGATAAACATGCCGCCACCCCAGTGACCACCGCCGCTTACTGACTGAACAGGGGCGCCATCCAGCACGATCCAGGAATTACGATAGCCAAACCATCTCCATGTATTCGAAGCACCAATAGGATCCATGATCTGCGTTTTCAACACCTGCGGTAATGGTTGCCGCCATACGCTGGTAGTAGCCAGCGCCAGTGCATTCACCCGAACATCATTGTATTTCCACACGCTACCGGGTGTATGTCTCGGTCTTTTCATCCATTCGGTATAGTTACCCTCAGGCCTGTCTGCCCAATCTGGTTTTCCCCAGAGGGTACCTTCCCAGTCACTCGTCTGGCGCAGCATTACATCCCAGGTAAGGGAGCGGTTATGTTCTGTTGCGAAAGGGTAAATTAATTCCCCTGATCCATATACTTCGATAGGAGGTACGTATCTGGCCACGGTATCATTCACACTACGGATGAGCCCTTTATCTACAGCTACGCCTATGACGGCATTCAGAAAACTCTTGGTTACGCTATGTGTCATATCCACCCTGTCAGGATCTCCCCAGGTCTTTACGATATATCCTTTGTATACGATGATACCTGTGGGCGCACCTCTTTCTGCAAAAGGTCCGACACCTGCACTGAAAGGTTCTTTGCCAAAGGAAATAGCCTGTGCCAGCTCCATATCTCTGGGTGCTTTGGATTCATTCTGTATTGCATAGGCAATAGCTGAATCGAGTTTGACAGGGTCAAGGCCCATGGTTTTGGGCACCTTTTGTTGCCATTCGCCCCTGGGAGGAAAATACCCCTGTTTGGATTGAGCGAATCCTTGCCATGAAATGCTAACGAGCAGGAAAAGAAGGATAGGTGATTTCATACTTGCAAGATAAGAAGAATTGAATGGTTGGTGTTAAATTTGCTATACGTATACAGGTTTTCGCTATCTTCAACTACCAATGGAAAAAATAATACAGGACTTATCGGGGATTGAGGTATCCAGCATGGATCTGGATGCCGCTATATCATTCCAGCCGTTTATCAATCGCCTCCGTGACAGGATCAGGAACGAGCAAACGGCAAAGAAAACTTTGTATGAGCAGGTGCTGGCCACTTACGAAACATACAACCTGTCGCAGGAGGGAATTCCATTGACAGATATTGACAAATACGAGGCCCTTCTGGACCTGATGTATGCCTGTCTTTCGCCTGCCATGACGAACGAAAGGGAGCTGGCATGGGCCATGAACATGCCTTTTCAGCCAATTATTTTCTACGGTACCACCCTGTTTTATGAACTGATGCGCAACCGTCGGGATGACCACGATATTTATGTGACTACGAAGAACGCTGACGACTATCAACACAATCGTCTCAAATCATTATATTCCTTTGTACTGCAGAAGCTGTATAACTTCCAGGCACCTACGCAACTGCCGGATGTACATGCAGGTATCAACTTAGCTACAGGTTTGTTGCAATACTATGCCATGCAGATCAACATGGATTACATTGAAGTCACTGCCAAAGGTCCTTTGCCTGAGCTGGATTTCAGTGAACTCTATATGCGTATGAGTGAAGGGGAGGGGTATGACATCCTGCTGGAAATGCTGCCATTGTCTCTCTTCAAAATAAGAGGGATCTGTATCCTGAATCTCACAGACGTCACCGCCGAAAAAGCCATTGATAATATAGAGCGGATACGCCTGAACCGTACACCTGACAAGGAAGAAGAGAACTACAGGTATGTGATCAAATCACTGAAGACACTGGTTAAAAATAACCAGATCGAGTTTGATCTCTTCCCGTTTGTCAGGGTGAACAATGAACCTGTATACGGCTATGTAAATGGCGGTACCGGTATCCTCTCCGAAGTATGGGGAGAAGGTCGTGTATCTCCCGAAGAGTTCCGCCGGCAGGCCAAAGGATATTTCTCCAATCCAAATTTCTTCTTCTCTCCTGATATATTTTCTGAAAAACAGCAGCAGCAGGACCACCTGGATCACTTCCGTAAACTGGGTGTGCGCTCACTGGCACTGATGCCGGTATTTCACAATCGTACACCGGTAGGAGTATTGGCAATCCATACCTGGGAGAACGCTTCTTTTGATGAGAAGGTTATTGTATTGCTGCAACCAGCCATGGCAGCCATCGGCCGTTTGCTACAGATCTATATTGATGAGTTCAACTATGAAATAGAAGGCATCATCAAAGAAAAATTTACCTCTATCCAGCCAGCCGTGCAATGGAAGTTCAACGAAGTGGCCTGGCAATACCTGCATGATAAAAAACGCCATTTAGCGGATAAGGAATTCAATATTCACTTTGACAATGTCTATCCATTATATGGTGCGGTAGATATCCGCAACTCTACTATAGAACGGAACAAAGCTATTGTAGCCGACCTGGATGCTCACCTGTCATTACTGGGTGGTACCCTGAATACCTTACAGGAACGCTATCCATCATCCCTGCTGGAGGAGATGATTTACAAGTGCTGTAAGTGGCAGGAAATACTGGGATCAGACCAGTTGTATGCCAATGACGAAGATAAGCTGAATGGTTTCTTAAGAAAAGAAACAACACCATTCCTCTCGCACCTGGCCGTGCGACACCCGGAAAGCAAACCATTGGTAGATGAATACCTGAAAGTGCTGGAAACTTTTAACAACAGTACGACCGGTGAAAAATATTCACTGGAAGTATCTATGCAGTTGATCAATGAAGCAGTGAACGAATATTTTGAAATAGAGAAGATCCAGTTACAAAGCCTGTACCCCTGTTACTTTGAAAAGTTCAGAACGGATGGGGTAGAGTACGATGCATATATCGGACAGTCTATTGCACCTCAGCATCCTTTCGATCATTTTCATCTGAAGAACTTACGCCTCTGGCAACTATCCAGTATGGCTGCGATTGCACGCATTACGCGTGCCTTACTACCGAACATGCCTAAGGTTTTACACACCACCCAACTCATTTTTGTTCACAACCATACTATTGATATCAGTTTCAGGGCAGACGAAAGACGCTTTGATGTGGAAGGCGCTTACAATATCCGTTACCAGATGATCAAGAAGCGCATTGACAAAGTGCGCGTCAAGGATACAGAAGAGCGCCTTACCCAACCGGATAAGATCGTGCTGATCTATTTCGATGAAAAGGATGTGGATGATTACCTGCCCTTTATCGAATATCTACAGGAGAAGGACACCCTTTGCAGGGACCTGGAATACCTGTTGCTGGAAGATCTGCAGGGCTTAAGCGGTCTCAAGGCTTTGCGTGTAGGTGTGGTGTACGAATCTTCACTGAACGATTAGTTTCTTCGTTTCTTTAATGCCTTTAGAAGTCAGTCGCACGAGGTACATGCCAGCCTCCAGGTCACTGATGCCCACATTCAGGCGGGTGGTACCTTCCTGCAAACCACCCAGGAAAGATTTCACCAAAGCACCCCGGCTATTGTAAAATTCAATTAATACCTCAGCAGCGGTTTGCAATTCATACTTAATATTGACATTGCCGGATGCGGGATTAGGAAAGACTGTCAGATCGGCGGCGGCGGTTTTCTCTTCCTGTGAGGAGACAGACACGGCGCTCCATGTAAAGGTCGTACCGGTATTGATCTCTTTCGCATTGCAGTTCAGGCTCAGCAGGTTGCTCTCCATAAAGACAAATTCTCCTTTTAAATTTTGCAATGCAACAGTATTGTTGCTCAGGCCTACCCATTTAAAACGGGAGTTGTGATCAATCATCGTGCTGGTACAACGCATTGGGCTGGTAGATGTAACATAGCGACCGTTACTACCCTGCAGGGCGATGGTGCTGTCACCGGCATCGACAATTATAAATTGTTCGGAGGCGCTGATGGAGGTATGATCGCATTTCATAGGGCCATACCTGTCAGCGGCAGACATGAGCCAGACATCGTTGAGCAGGTAAATCGTGCTGCCTACGGGTGCAGGGGGAATGGTATCCTGTGCTTGTACAGACAGGATAGCCGTCAGCAATGATATACAGCACAGTAAGTAAAGTTTCATGGATAGGTTTTAATATCAATAAGAGATATGGAATACGGCTATTACATAACGCAATAAAAAATATTTTATTATAAAACTAATTGTGCATGTAAGCGCTGCAATGTTCCAGGCAGGTCCCCACACAATCCCGGATGTACTTTAGATGATTGAATAATCGTACTTCTTGTTGCAGTCAGCCAGCGAAAACGGGAGGGTTGGTCCAGTTTGGCAATCGGTCCCGCATCACGATGTCCTGCGGCAATCTGTTCAAAGGCAACCAGGTATGCGTTTAGTTCCTCCAAATCGATATCCGGCGCCAGGCTCCTGATCTTTTCCTCGTTCAGGGTATAAATGGTTTGCAGATACCGCTGTTGTTTACAATACAGGATCACACCTATATTGAGAAACTCTTCGCGTACCACACTGGGAACTACGCGAATGACAGCATACTCATATAAGTGCTTCTCTTGCATGTTGTGCTTCTTTTACAAATATTTCAGACACGGCGAGGCGTGTAGTTAAGAAATTATAATATACCTGTCTTACATCATCCGGCGATTCGCCGGTAGGCCATTCCTGCAACCATACGTCAGGGATCAGGTTCACGATTCCCCTGATCTTTTCAGGTGTCAGTATTGCTTTCAGTTGCGTATCTGCTTCCGCGATCATATTGGCCTGTGGCAGCAGTACGTGGTCTTTGACCTGTACAAACGGCTTTTTGGCAGATTCTTCCCAGTTATTCCAGGAGTGGTGAAAGTACAGGGAAGCGCCATGGTCTATCAGCCAAAGCTCTCTGTGCCACATAAGCATATTGGTATTGCGGGGGGTACGGTCTACATTGGTAAGCAGGCAGTCCATCCATACAATACGCGATGCCAGTTCAGGGTCTATTTTAGTCACCACCGGATCGTAGGTGACAGCACCTGACAGGTAATGGACACCCAGGTTCAGGCCAACGCTGGCCTTCAGGAGGTCCTGTATTTCCTCATCGGGTTCCGTACGGCCAAAGGCACTATCCAGGTTGGCAAACACGATTTCCGGCATTTTCAATCCTAATGCGCGGGCTATTTCTCCTCCTATCAGTTCGGCTACCAGGGCTTTGATACCCTGGCCGGCACCCCGGAATTTCAGTACATACAGGAAACCGTCATCCGCTTCAGCGATGGCGGGTAGGGAGCCACCTTCCCGAAGCGGCGTGACATATCTTGTTACGCTAACGGTTCTAAGCTCAGGTTGTTGATTCATACCCGCAAGTTAGGTAAAAGAGGTAATACCCTTCATACAGTCAGGGAGATAACCCGCCTATAAGCCGCCTATAACCCGCCCATAAGCCGTAGATAAGCCGCATCTATATAGAGGCGGCTTATCTACGGCTTATGGGCGATTTATGTATGGGTTACTCTTATTTCTTACTCCTTTTCGATGTATCTTGCACCATAATTTTGCATTAATCATTTGACGGATCAATTCACAACATGGGTAAGAGAAGCGGCGGACGGAAATCAGCTGGCATATGGTTATTTATATACCCATCATTACCCCCGTCTGCAGGTTGCCATTACCTTTATTACCCAGGATAAGGACGAAACCGAAGAGATCCTGCAGGAGACTTTCCTCCGTATCTGGAAAACAAAAGAGAAGTTATTACTGGTACGGTCATTTGAAGACTACGCCTTCCGGGTAGCCAAAAACCTCCTGTTCGACCTCCTCCGGCGCAAAAAGGTGCACCTGAAAGCCATCGACACCATCTTCCGGCATCAGGACGATGCCACTACCGGTGGTGATCATCAGCTGGTTTATAAAGAATACCATGACATTGCCACCCGTGCCATCGATACCCTCGATCCTCAGAAAAAGGAGATTTTCCTGCTGCGCACACAGGAAGGACTCAGTTTTGAAGAAATTGCCGCCAAATGCGGGATCGCTGTAGTCACCGTCAAAAAACATTTTTACGCAGCTTTTCATACCCTCAAAAAGCTTCTGAATGAGCATGGTGGTGTATTTACCTTCCTCCTCATCGTCTGGTCCAGGGGCCATTAGCATTTTTTTTTCAAAACAGCGTATACGAATCTTTCACGAGTTCGTCTCTAGTATATGAGCGACGAGCAGATCATCCATTTAATTCATAAATACAGGAGCGGTACACTGACCGAAGCGGAGGAGCTGGCTTTTTTTAGCTGGTATGCTGAAGTGGAGGCCGATGCGTTCCATCGTATCCTGCAACAGGCAGGAGAAGTGGATTATGTGCCAGCGTCGCCTGCGTTTCTGTCTTCAATGCAGGAGCGCTTACAACATAAAGAAGGGGTAGTCAGGAGAATGCCATTCCTGCGCCGCGCTGCTGCTGCAGCGGCCATCATTGTACTGGGCGCCTCCGCCTGGTACGTTTTCAAACCACAACGCAGACCTTTACCACCAATGGAAGTCGCAACAGTGAATGATGTACAACCCGGTAAAAGTGGTGCCGTGCTCACCCTCGCGAACGGCCAGGTCATAGCCCTGGATAGTACCGGTAATGGGGTGATTGCCAACCAGAATGGAACCACGGTGACATTAAAGAATGGTAGTCTGAGCTACAATGCAGACAAAGCCGCCTCCGTGAGCTACAACATGATCCATACGCCGAATGCCAGGCAGTTCAAACTGGTATTGCCGGATGGTACCACTGTATGGCTCAATGCAGGTAGTTCCCTCAAATATCCCACCGCCTTTACAGGTAGTGATAGGACCGTCACGATTACGGGTGAAGCCTTCTTCGATGTAGCAAAAGATGCAGTTCATCCTTTTGTAGTAGAAGTAGCCAACCAAATGAAAGTACAGGTACTGGGCACACAGTTCAATATCAATGCCTATACTGACGAACAGCAAATCAAAGCGACCCTGATACAGGGAAGTATCAGGGTGAACAAAGGTGCCGCAGCGGTTGTATTGCAACCGGGCCAACAGGCGCAGGTGAACGATGATATCACAGTAAACAGTCACATAAACACAGCACAGGTAACAGCCTGGAAAGATGGGGTCTTCAACTTCGATGATTTGGGAGTAGAGGCGGTCATGCATCAGCTGGCCAGATGGTATGATATCGAGGTGGTTTATGAACAGGGTATTCCAACCAGCCGATTCTATGGCGAAATAGGTCGTAACCTAAGCCTGGCACAGGTACTGGAAGGGTTAAAACTATCAGGGGTACATTTTAGAATTGAAGGTAAACGGCTGATCGTATTACCGTAAGCACCACAACCATGTGAATTGTTTTTCAATATAAGTTCGTCTAAACGAAAAACCGCCCAGAGGTAGGATTCTGAGCGGCTAAGGTCCGGATGCACTGAATAGACAATTATTTAGGGACAACTGAATTTTTCAATCAACCAAACCAAATGCAAGGTATGCAAAAAATTGCTTTTTGTGACCGGGCCGACCGTGTCATGCCTTTTTACCGGCTTTATGGAAGCCGGTTGTCAGCCAAAATTATGTTAGTTATGAAGCTAACCATCGTATTAATGACCGTTGCATTCATGGGGGTTTATGCAAGTGGTCGATCTCAATCAGTGACAATGTCCGGCAATAATATTTCGCTGGAAAAAACATTTTCTACTATTCGTACGCAAACAGGATATCTCGTATTCTGTGACCGTGAATTATTGTCTGAAGCCGCTCCGGTTTCTGTAGCAGCGACTAACATGCCGCTGAACCAGTTCCTGGAACTGATCTTCAAAAATCAATCCCTGCAATACCTGATCCGCGAGCAGACGATCTTCGTGAGTAAGAAGATAAAACTGCCTGGTGTACCTGAAGTGATCAGTACTGTACCTGTAGAAGGTATCGTGCACGAGGCCGGTGGATACCCGCTGGAAGGTGCGACTGTGAAGGTGAAGAATAGCCCCGTGTCTGTGATCACCAATTCAAAAGGGTATTTTGACCTGAATGCAAAAGTGGGCGATGTGCTGGTAATTACATTTGTAGGGTTTGAGCCACAGGAGATAAAGATCACCAATACCACCACACTTGATATTGCTTTGAAAAGACAGGTGGTGAATGTAGATGAAGTTACTGTGAGTGTGAGCACCGGTTACCAGACGATTTCCAAAGAAAGAGCGACAGGGTCTTATGGTGTGATCACTGCAAAAGAAATTGCAGCTACACCTACAATTGATATCATGCAAAGACTGGAAGGTAAGGTACCGGGTGTGAAAATAGATGTGAACACCGGTCTTGTACAGATCAGAAGTACCAATACCTATGCTACTAATTCAGAACCGCTGGTGGTGATAGATGGTTTCCCCATGATTGCTGTCGGTGATAACCAAAGACTGACCTCCATTGGTAATTCCCAGATGGCCAACAATACTGTACTGTCTAAAATCAACCCTGAAGATATTGACCAGATCACTTTCCTCAAGGATGCGGTAGCCACTTCTGTATGGGGGGCAAAAGGTGCGAATGGTGTGATCGTGATCACGACCAAGCACGGTAAGAAAGGGTTACCTACGTTGAACTTTTCTTCCACCGTTGGGGTGGCGTCTGCGCCAAAATTTTCCAAAATGCACTGGATGAGCACTGCTGAGTATGTAGACCTGGAAAAAGACCTGGTGAACAAGGGATTTATTACTGATGCCAAGCAGAGTGATTATTATGATCCTTTGTATGCAAGTAAT
This sequence comes from Chitinophaga sp. LS1, assembly GCF_034274695.1. Classification (NCBI taxonomy): domain Bacteria; kingdom Pseudomonadati; phylum Bacteroidota; class Chitinophagia; order Chitinophagales; family Chitinophagaceae; genus Chitinophaga; species Chitinophaga sp. LS1. The sequence goes on along the minus strand of NZ_CP128362.1, from coordinate 8,001,874 downwards.
CCAAGTGAAGTGCAGGAATGGCTCTTCAAAGTACAGCGTGGCGAAGCGACACAGGCAGAAGCGGATGCGGCCATAGATGAAATTTCTAAACGCAGTAATGAAGGACAGATCAGGCAATACCTGCTACGCAAAGCAATCTCACAGCAGTATAACCTGTCTATTTCCGGTGGTAATGATGTCAATTCTTATTACATCTCTGCCAACCATAACAGGGATAATCCAATTTATAGAAGTAACAATGCTGACAATACTAACCTGACAGCTAACCTCTCCAATAAACTGTGGAACAACAGGGTGACGATCAGTACAGGTTTTAGCTACCAGATTGCTAATACAAAAACGAACCAGGCCGCAGTAGATGCATTGGGCGCTACTACCACATCTCTTCGTCCATACGATATGCTGGTAAACAGCGATGGTAGCCTGATACAACGTTCTATTAAATTCCGTCCGGAATTTGCAGACAGCCTGACGAACCTTGGTTATCTTCCCTTTACCTATAACGCTATCCAGGAGTTAAACTATAGCAATAACAAGAGTACTGCCAATACAGCCCGATTCAATTCCGGTATCAATGTTAAGATCACGCCATGGCTGACAGCAGATGTATCTGGTCAGTATCAGCGTTATAACTATTACCTGAGCACGATCAATGAAATAGACAGCTATGTGGGTCGTATGAATATGAATACTTTTACTACTATATCTTCTACTACGGGCAGACCAGTGTATAGTATTCCTTACGGGGGTACTTATTATATCCAGCAGTCTATGAACAGTGAATATGCACTGCGCGGACAACTGAATTTCAATAAAACCATTCACAGTTATCATCACATTACAGCGCTGGCAGGTTCTGAAATACGCCAGACGTATACAAAAGGTGATGCGAGTACCCGTTATGGATATGATCAGGATGCAAATACCTTTGGTTCCATCGATCCATCCACCTATTACAATACAATGTATGGGTACACCCAGCAGATTGGTAATAACCTGAGTGCCATCACAGAGCAGAGGAACCGTTACCTGTCTTACTTTGGTAATGTGGCTTACAATTACAAAGCGAAGTATGACCTGTCTGGTAGTGCCCGCTTTGATGATTATACCCTGTTAGGTATTGATCGCAGCAAACGTGCGAAACCTTTCTGGTCTATAGGTGGTAAATGGAACGTTCAGCAGGAAAACTTTATGCAGTCATTCAGCTGGCTGAGTAACCTGAGTGCACGGCTGACTTACGGTACAGGTGGTTCTGTTCCATTGGCAGGTTATAATATAGCCGTCATTACCCTGGGCTCTACTGACAATAACACACAGTTGCCAACAGGTACTATCAGCAATCCGGCTAACCAGCAGCTGCAATGGGAAACTACCCGCACCCTGAATGGTGGCCTGGATATCGGCGTGTTCAACAACCGCCTCACTGCCAGCATCGATGTATATCATAAATGGAGCAATGGTATTGTAGTGTACCAGCCGTACAACTCTACTTATGGATGGTCTTACGTATACTTCAACTCAGGTAAACTCCAGAGCCATGGTATTGACCTGGGGCTGACAGCCACCTGGATGGATACAAAAGATATGACCTTCAGGTCTAACATCAACTTTGCTTACAGCACTAATAAGGTAACAGACAGCCGTTACAACAATTTTACTGTGAATGCTCTCTTAGGCGGTGCACAGACGTTGGATGGTTATCCAATCGGAGCTCAGTTTGTATACCGTTCTGCAGGCCTGGATGAAACCGGTCAGACGCAGATCTACGATAAGAATAATAAGATCATCAAAAGTACAGAAGCGATTCCAACCACTTTTAGTAAAGATGACCTGAAATATGCAGGTGTGAAAGCTGCTCCTTACTATGGGGGATTCCTGAACAACTTCAGGTATAAGAATTTTGACCTGCAGGTACAGATTACTTATTACATGGGTGGTAAGTTTATGAAACCATCAGTGAATGGTTATCCTCAGTACTCTTCTTTCTATGGTGTACTGGGTCGCCAGGAAGATTTTGCAAAGAGATGGCGTGAAGCAGGTGACGAAGCACACACGATAGTGCCTGGCCTCGATAACCTGAACTACAATAGCTTCCAGCGTTATCAATTTTCAGATAAGCTGTTAAGAAGTGGCGACAATATCCGCCTGCAGCAGATTTCACTGGGTTATCATTTCCCACAAAGCATGTTGCCTAAGAAGGTGATCAAGAGCCTTTCCATTAGTGGCAATGTGCGTAACCTGGGGATGATCTGGGCAGCGAACAAGGAAAAATATGATCCGCAGTACCTGAACGCCAGCAGCAGTTTTTACAGTGCGCCTCCGGTGACCAGCTATTTGTTTAACATTAATGCATCATTCTAATGAAAAAAGTAATTTTCTATATAGCGGTTGCACTGTTAGCAACAGGTTGCCGCAAATACGTGGAGATCGATCAGATAGGACAGCGGGTGCTGACCTATACCAGTGATTACAGGGCGCTGATGGATAACTCCAGCGAAATGGAGAACTGTTTCGGGCTGGCTACCTATTCCAACGATGATACCCGGTTCCTGGATACGAACAAACAGATCCAGATGACTGATATCTATTACAATGCTTATCAATGGAAATCTCAATACTGGGCAGATGCACAATCTGATGCTGACTGGGATAAAATGTATAAAACCATTTACAACTGTAACCTGACGCTGGAAGGTGTGCTGAACAGTACAAAAGGTACAGATGCCGATAAAAAGCAGATTTATGCTGAAGCATTGGTACATCGTGCATATACCTTTTGGGTACTGGTAAATCTATATGGTAAACAGTATGACAGTACAACAGCTTCTACTGACCTGGGTATCCCGATGGTGGTATCTACTGATTTGTACGCCAGTTTGAAGAGGGCTTCTGTACAGACTGTGTACAACCAGATACTGACTGACCTGCTGGCATCTGTAGATGCATTGCCATCTTTGCCAGACTATAATACCCGTCCATCCAAAGCAGGTGTATATGCTGTACTGGCAAGGGTATACCTGTGCATAAGACAGTTTGACAAAGCGCGTAGTTATGCAGAACAGGCATTGGCATTGCAGAATGGTTTGCTTGACCTGCGTAATTACCAGACCAGTACTTCCGGCTTTCCACAGCGTCTGAAAGATCCTGAAGTGATCTTCTCTAAGGTCAGCAATGGATATTACCAGGGTATGCAGCTGGATACAGCATTGCTCACATTGCTGGGTACAAATGATCTGCGTTATAAGCTGTTCGTAAGGCCAGGTAGTAACTTCTATCCTACATTCAATGGTTACGGCTACTCCCGCTATATGTATACACGGGAGTACTATCCGCTCTACCAGGGGCCAAACGTGCCTGAAATGATGCTGATCATAGCTGAAGCAGCTGCCCGCTCAAATGATGCCAGCACTGCTGTGAGTATGATCAACTCCATCCGTGAAAAACGTTTTGCTACTACCGACTACGTAGCAGTAGATGCAGCTACCGGTGCAGACGCGATGCAACTCGTGATCGCAGAAAGAAGAAGAGAATTTTTCGGTACAGGTCTCAGATGGTTTGACCAGAAACGCCTGAACAAAGATGCGGCCTACCAGGTAACAATATCCCGCACTTTTAAGGGTGTCACCACTACATTATTGCCAAACAGTAATCGCTATGTTTTCCCGATTGGCAACAAGTATATCCTGTTAAATCCAGAGATAGAACAAAATCCAGAGTAACAAAAACCAACCATAATGAGGTGTTGGGGGAGAGTGTCACAGCTCTCTCCCGTACGCCTTACAAACAACCCAACAATGAAGTATACATGGATCAGTGCGCTGGCTATGATGCTGGCGGTGCCAGGTGTTGGCTTTAGCCAGACAGATAGCAGCAGGTTACAAAAAAGTGGTGTGCCCGTAGCAGGCGATACGTTGACCATTCATTACAATCCCGCTGGCGGTCCGCTGGCAGGAAAGGAGCATATCCGTGGGATGGTGTACACCTACCGCAACTACAGATGGGGATTGGATGATGTGAACCTGCAGTTGCACAATGGCACCTATGATGCAAAATATTTAGTGCCGGAGAACTGTGCGTTTGTAGCATTCAAATTCTATGTAGAACAGGATGGTCAGATCGCCGCTTATGATAACAATAGTGATTATGGCTTTGCAGAAACCACTATTAATAAACAGGGTGTAGCGCTGCCTGGTGGCGCACTGGCATGGGGTTTATTCCGTAAACCTTCCTTCGGTCATGCGCCGCAGGGATACTTCGAAAAATTCAATATCAGTGATGAAGCGCTGGAAATGTGGATACGTAAGGAAATGAAAAATTATCCCCAGTACATGCCACGTTATTTCGGTGATTACCTGGCTATGCTGAAAATGAGCCTGGGTGATGAATACAATGAAAAGGTGGAGAGAAACCTCGTTCGTCTGGCAGGTTTACCAGACATCGATGAATCTAACTATTACCAGATCTTTAGCACTTATCAGTTTGAACTGAAAGATACCCACAAAGGGGATTCTGTAAAAGCAGTATTATTAGCTAAATACCCTCATGGTCGTCAGGCACGCCATCAGGCATATACGGCTGCTTATAATAGTGAGCAGAACGATGCTAAACTGGGTAAGATGGAGAAATTTTTGCAGGACTTCCCGGTTGCAGAAATGCGCAAAGATTCCGGTGCTGAACAGCAGTATATGTACTACGGCATCTATAGGGAACTCGCAGTTGGCTATGTGGCAACAGGACAATTCGATAAACTGATTGCATTGCTGCCACAAATGGACTTCGCTTCCCTGGTAGAAATTTATCGCTGGAATGTAGAACGTCATTTCATGACAAACAGTATGCCGCTGGATAGTATATATCCTTTAGGAAATGCCATGATGAAAGAACTGATCAGCAAAGTACATGATGGCTCTTACAATGAAAACCTGCGCTTTACTCCCAACCAGGCAGATGAATTTGCAATGAGTCAGCTGGATAAAAAACTGGCTGTACAGGTACGCATGCTGGACAAAATGGGCCGCTATGCAGAAGCGATGCCCTATCTGCGTATGATCTCTCCAGCCTTTATCTACACCAATGCAAAACTGAATGATGCACATATCGATATCCTGGAGCATACCGGCAATGCAGCACAGGCAGCGGCAGTACTGGAAACAGGTGTAAGTAATAATGCAGCTACGCCGGGTATGATTGAGAAACTGAAGAAGGAATATGTAGCAAAGAATGGGAAGGAAGATGGTTTTGATGCATATATGGAAAGTCTGAAACCTGCAGCAGATGTAGAGAAGTTTAGATCTGAAATTAAGTCTCACCTGATCAGTGAAAAATATACTCCATTTAAATTAAAAGATTTAAATGGCAGGACGGTTAGCAGTGCTACAGATTTTAAAGATAAAATAGTAGTGATAGATTTCTGGGCCATGTGGTGTACACCTTGTAAATCAGCATTCCCCGGTATGCAGATGGTGGTAGATAAATATGCGAAAGATAAGCATGTCGCATTTTATTTTATTGCTACGCAGGCTGCCAATAAAAACTATAAAGAGGAAATCAAGAGCTATATTAGCAAATCAGGTTACCGCTTCAATGTATTGTTGGATGAAATTACAAGCAAAGGTGCACAGGACCAGGTATTCAGATCTATGGCATCGGTGTTCAGGTCATCTGGTATTCCACGCAAGGTGGTGCTGAAGAATGGCGTGATCCGCTGGACATCAGAAGGATATGGTGGTAGTGCGAGCAAACTGGTGGATGAACTGAGCTATGTAATTGACCTGTTAAAAAATGAGAATTGATGAAAGGGAAATTAATGCTGGTGGCACTGCTGGGAATGCAGGTCGCAGTCGCTCAGAAAAAAACAATCGATACGACTGCGTATAACGAATGGAAAAGAATTGGAACGCCATCCCTATCCTACGATGGTCAGTGGATGCTGTACCGCTATAGCGGAGATGAGCAGGGCTTACAGTACCTGGTGAATACGGCGAGTGGCAAAGCGACCACCTTTAGTAATATGAACAGTCCTGAATTTATAGGCAGGGGAAAGTGGATAAAGTTCACCAGAAATGATTCCACTGTGCTGAGACGCTTGAAAGACGGACATGAAGAATACTGGACCCGGAGTAGCTATTTTGTTGGTAATGACAATGGTACGACTTTGAGTTACAGCGCTTCCGGTAAACAGGTAGTCGTAGATATAAACACTGGCGACAGCACTGTACTGAATGGTGTAGGCAGGTGTAATTTCTATGACGGCGGGGTTATTTACGTCAAGGGAAACCAGTTGCTGGCAGGTCCGTTAAAGGGAAAACATGCGGTGTTGTTTACAGGACCGATTGATGATTTTAACTTTAATATGGGCAGGAAAGAGGGGACGGTCTTGTCTGACAAAAAGGTGTATTATTTTTCTATAAAAAGTGGAAAGGCCACCTTCGTGTTTGATTACAGGGACGTAAAAGCACCTGCAGGTTATAGCGTAAACGAACAGGCGCCGCCAGTTACAGCAGGAACCAAACAGTTTGTACTTGATGTAATGCGTACAGCGCAACCTGTGATGCGTCCGCAACCACAGAATACCGGTTTCCAGCTGGAACTGTGGACATGGAATGAGCCGGTGACACAACGTTTGCAACGCAGGGGGGTGTATGACAAGAACATGATGAACCAGGCGAAGTTTGTGTATAACATCGATACAAAGACGGTGGTAGAAGTAGCACCTGAAATGTATGGTCAGCTGGTGACACCATCCAGCGAAGCATTTGATTATGTGCTTGCATTGGATCCGGCTCCTTACAAAGTGGATATCGATTACCGCTATAATAGCAATGTGGACATTTACCTGGTAAATGTACATACAGGAGAAAAAAGACTGATTGCAAAAGATAGTTATGAAACGCCGGGTTGGAGCCCGAATGGTAAATTCGCTATTTACTATGATACACAGAAAAAGATATGGGAAAAGATTGATCTGAGTACAGGCAATTTTATAAACATCTCTGATCAGATTGGTTTTCCTGTGAATGATGAGGAGTGGGACCAACCGGGGCGTAATCCTGCTTATGGGCTGGCAGGCTACCTGGATGGTGGGAATACGGCGGTATTCTATGACAGGTATGATATGTGGGCGGTAGACCTGACAGGTCAGCGCAAACCTTATTCACTGACAGGTCAGTATGGCCGTCAGCATAAAGTGGTGTTGCGCCTGAACGGAGCGGAATATATGGAACGGATGGATCTGAGCAAGCCTATATTGCTGCGTAGTTTCAATGAAAATACAAAGTCACGTGGATTGTACAAATTGCAATCTGTGGGGAAAGTAGAAAGCGTAGCAGATAATCCGGATTATAATGTGAAGATTGGTTCTATATCAGGTGATGGTCGTTCCTGCATCTTTACAAAGGAAAGTTACCAGGTCAACCCGGATATATGGTATGGTGATATTGATTTTAAGAAAACAAGGCAACTGACTGATTTTAATCCGCAACAGGAAGATTACAAATGGGGTGATGTGAAGGTAGTAAGTTGGAAAACTTTTGATGGCAGAGATGACGAAGGTTTGTTGTACCTGCCGGAGGGATATGATTCAACAAAAGTTTATCCTATGATTGTAGATTTCTATGAAACACATTCCCAGGATCTGCATGAATATATTGTACCTGAGTATAGCACAAGTACGATCAATATTAGTACCTATGTAAGCAATGGGTACCTGGTATTTCGTCCGGATGTGCATTATGTGATAGGTAAGCCGGGTGAGAGTGTGTATAATTGTGTGGTGAGTGGGGTGAAATCTCTGATTGATAAAAAAATTGCTAATAAAGATGCAGTTGGTTTACAGGGTCATAGCTTTGGTGGTTATGAAGCCGCTTACCTCGTGACAAGAACGGATGTATTTAAATGTGCGAATATTGGTGCGGGTGTGGTGAATATGACTTACAACTATACGGCGATGCGACAGAATGGTGCGCCATGTCTGTTTAAGTTTGAATCAGAGCAGTATAGAATGGGGAAGAGCCTGTGGGAAGATAAGGAAGGGTATATTAGCAATTCTGCTATTTTTAATGCTGATAAGATACATACACCATTGATGATCTTTCATAACGATAAAGATGGAGCAGTACCTTTTACACAAGGACTGGATCTGTTCCTGAGTATGCGTAGGTTGCAGCGTCCGGCGTGGTTACTGAATTATAAAGGTGGTAATCATACGTTGGAAGATTTGCCGGCGCAGAAGGATTTTACGATTCGTATGCAAGGTTTCTTTGATCATTATTTGAAGAAGACGGCAATGCCGGGATGGATGAGTGAGGGGATAAGTGTGGATGAGAGAAATGTAGATCAGAAATATTAAGGGAGGAAAAATGATTGATCTGACGGAAAAGGAATTATGCAGATACCTGAATAATACAATTAGAACTCATTTCAAAATTACCATTTAAGTATTGATTATCAATTACAAATGCCTATTTGTGAAATGAGTTCTAGATAGGTAAATGGATAATTCATTTTAATAGGAGATTAATTTTAAATATTTGATTTTGGTTGATAAAATGATCCGCCGCTACCTTTCAAGGTAGTGGCTTTTTTTATTGAATGAAAAATAATTTCAGTAAAAATTAGGTGATAATTTTTTTTATATAGAATTATTGTATGTTTAATTGAAGTAAAGACCAGGATCCGACCCAACATTGATACTGTAGCGTAGAATTTGTTCGGCGAAATTTTTAAAAGTTTGTTTGTCGCCTATACTGTGTCCTACTTACTGAGAGAAGATTTATGGACGTGTTGATTGTAGTGTAGCGCCATGAGGCCTGGTATAGAATTTACGTGCATTTTCCGCACTTTTTTTATACAATTTTATGATTATCTTTTTAATTTACCTCCATAAAGTTCTTACAAAATTAAAATTGAAAATGCATAACAATGAGTTTATAATTAAATAATGAAGAAAGCCTCAGACCCTTCGTCTGAGGCTTTCTATAAAAACAAAGGTATATCTGTAATGATGGAGGAATAAAGAGATTTTCAACTAATAGTTGGATAATTCGAAGATTACTTATGTAGTCCCTTTTTTCTTAAATAGGCGAGTAATAAAGCAGGTCTGTCTGTTTGAATAATATTAAAGCCTTTATCCAGCAGCCATTGCCAGCTATCTTTTATATTGCCATCATCAAAAGCCATATCATCGTAATGACCGCCATTCAGGCTAGGCCATAAGGCATTTACCCATAATCTTGATTGTTTGATTTCTTTCAGATGGGATAAAACAGCAGAAGTATCTCTTTTAAATAGCAATTCAAAAGCGGTTGGTTTTATCTGTGTTATTGCGTCGTGGATGGTGTTGAATGCTTCTGCATCATCCAGTGATACAATAGACATGTAATATATCTTTTTCAATACAGCAGCGTAATCATCTTTCACTTTAGCTGCCAGTGCATCTCCTTTAAAAATAGCTTGTTCAACAGTACCTGTTTTTTCAAGTACTACATAACATTCATTGATATACCTGTAAGATTTATCCAGGTTCACCATTACTTTTCCTTTTACAGCCAGCATTGCTTCTTCCAGTGTAGGAATCCTGTGTTGAGTAGGAACACCGCATCCGTTTCTTAAATACAGTTTCTTCAGGGAGTCGAGTGTAAAATCTCCCACTTTTCCCTTACCGGTAGTGGTTCTGTCTATTTTCTCATCGTGCATAATGATTAGCTGACCATCTGCGGTTTTCTGTACATCTAATTCTACTATATCCACGCCTATTGCGATGGCCAGTTTAATAGCTGCAACAGAATTCTCCGGAGCATCGCGCCAGTCTCCTCTATGAGCGGCTACCAGTACTTCTTTCCCTGCCGGGTTCTTAAATTCACTGATAATAGCATTCACCTGTGACTTGCCCGACAGTGCGGATAACAATAATAAAAAAGTGAGCAGTTGTTTCATATGATTAATTATAACCTTCATTTTGTTTTACTGTAGGATCTGTGTTTATTTGTCCCTGTGGTACAGGCATTAAAAGATTATGTGCGTCAATTGTGGTCAGTATGCCATTATCACTAAACCATTTATTCATTACTGTTATGGCAGTACCTGTGCGTACCAGATCGAACCAGCGTTGCCCTTCTCCTACCAGTTCAAGTCTTCTTTCCAGGTCTATGGCGCTCCTTACATCGACCTGCGTGATAGCATTGGTGGCAGTAAGGCCCGCCCTTGTTCTGATGGAGTCCAGATAAGAGATAGCGGCAGCGGTTTTCTCCAGTTCATTCTCTGTTTCTGCCAGCATCAGCAATACATCGGCATAGCGTAATACAACCACATCACTGCCTCCATCTGTAATAACAGTCACTGGCAAGGAAAGTTTTTTACAATAAGGTACTCCTGAAGCAGTAACATCAATATATGTTCCTTTTCTTTTATCAGTAGGGGTATATAGATTGTATAAACTTTTTGTTGGCAGATTGTGTCCTTTTGCTCCTGACTGAGTACCGGAAGGGCTAAACTGCTGAAACATCGTACTTCCTTCGGTATTTCCATTTATCCCCGATGCAAACTGCACTGCAAATATAATCTCTGCATTGTTCTCATTACTGATACTGAAAACATCTGCCGGATTTGTTATCAGGTGGTGTTTACCTGAGTTAACGACTGCCATCAGCACTGTTTCCGCATTGGTATATTCTTTCAGTGTCAGGTATACTTTCCCCAGTAATGACTGTGCAGCCGTTTTGATTACTTTCCCTGGCTGTGTGGAAGAAACCGGCAGTTCATCAATTGCTTCTGTAAGATCTTTTTTTATCTGAATATATACATCTGCTGCCGGAGTGCGACCCTGTCCGAAATATACATTAGGATCTGTTGTTTCTTTCAGTGCTAAAGGTACATTTCCATATAATCTTACCAGGTTAAAATAGAGCAATGCACGAATGAACTTCATTTCTCCTTTACGGGCTTCTTTAGTAGCAGGTATTGCATATGGAATATTATCAATACGGTTCAGTACTACATTAGCCTTCTGGATAGCCTTGTAAGAGTCCTGCCAGGCAGCCGTAATAATAGCATTGGAAGGGATCAGGGTAAACTGGTCCAATTGTCCGTAAATACCATCATCATTGGCAGGTACTTCATCAAAAGTATTATCAGAAGGGATCTCTGTAAGCGCAGGCATATACAGGCCATATAACCCGTTGAACTGTAAGTTGGCATATACTGCATTCACATACTCCTCTACCTCTGTTTCGGTACTTAGAAAACTTCCTGACTCTTTGTCAGTAGAAGGGTTCTGAAATAATTCCTTTGTACAGGAACTGCATAAGAACAATAATATAATAAAGCTGATCTTCTTCATGATAAGTAATTAAAAGGTGACGTTAAAGCCTGCGATGAATGATTTTGCTACAGGATAATTGGCCATTGACAATCCATTAGTTAATACATTGTCTGTAGACGTTGCATCCGGATTGTAGCCTCTGAAATCGGTAATAGTGAATAGATTGTTGGCGGTAACATATACTCTTACAGCAGACATTTTTACCCTGTAAGTCCATGCTGCCGGCAGGTTATATGCCAGCTGAATATTGCGCAGTCGCAGATAATCTGCTTTCTTAAAGAACATATTGGATGCGCGTGTCAACTTCCTGTTGCTGGATAAATTACCAAGATTAGGCTGGGCTAAGAATCCGTTAGGATTATCAACAGGATGATAACGGTTATCATAATAATATTTACTAGGTACAGAAAATCCTTCTCCTGCTTCATCAAACAAAGCTATCTGCCTGTCATATATCTTTCTACCCTGAACTCCCTGAAAAGCAACACTCAATTCAAGTCCCTTATAAGAGAAATTATTTGAGAACCCATAGGTGAATTTAGGATTGTAGGTACCAAACCCCATACGGTCATTTGTATCAATCTTACCATCATGATTAATATCTTCCACTTTATAGTCTCCTGTAAGTGTGCCTGTCATGTGAGGGGTGTTATCGATATCTGCCTGTGTCTTATACACGCCCGTTACTTTATATCCATATAATTCAGCTATTGGTCCGCCTACTCTTGTAAGGAAATTACTTTCAGCGCCTGAAATAATCTGTTGCTGACCTGGCGCCAATGCCATTACTTCATTCCTGTTAGTAGCAAGGTTTCCGCTAAAGCTCCATTTTACCGGCCCCAGGCCTATCTCTGTGCCAGATAACTCCACTTCAAAACCTGAGTTTTTAACCTTCCCAAGGTTTTGTATAGAGTTACTGAAGCCGGAAGCATCTGGAACGGGTACATTCAGCAGCAGATCTTTTGTAATAGCACTATAATAGTCTGCTGTAATATTAAAATGATTCCATAAGCCCAGATCAATACCCAGGTTGGTGGATGTCTTTGTTTCCCAGGATAGATTAGGATTGGGAGTAGTAGTGGCAGCAAACCCAGCTCCGAGTGTATTACCGTATACGTAATTAGAAGCGTTTACAAGTGCTTTTGAGCTGTATGATCCTATCTGGTTATTACCGGATTGCCCATATGTAGCACGCAGTTTGGTAAAGGTCAGTACATTTGATTGCGGGAAAAATCGTTCCCTACTCAATATCCAGCCTGCTGTTACAGAGGGGAAATTCCCCCATTTTCTGTCATCACCAAAACGGGAAGAACCATCCCTTCTTATTGTGGCAGATAAAAGGTATTTATCCCGGTAAGCATACTGTGCGCGGGCCAGGTAGGAAATCTGTACCCATGTATAACGGGTTGCGACTGCCGTAAATGCACTAGCACCTCCTATGTTAGTAATATTATTATCTGCAATACCTGAACCTGTTACAATGGTAGTTGATCCTGTTTCTTTCTGGAAAGTATAACCTGCCAGTACATCCAGGTTATGAGATCCCCAGCCTTTTGAATAATTCAATGTATTTTCCCAGAGGTAATTCACATTCATGTTTCTTGTCTCTATCGCACTTGCTGGTTTAGGTGCAGCACCTCTGTATTGTCCTATATCGGAGGGATTATAAAAGTCGAACAGATTACTGACAACATCTGCACCCACCATTGTTTTTAGTTTCAGCCCATCCAGTAATTTATATGAAAGATATCCATTACCAAATGTTCTGAAAAAATCTCTCTTATTCTTAATCTTTGTAGCCAGTGCTACTGCATTTTCTCCCAATGCACCATCTTCAGGTGTATTGGCGATAATCTGTTTACTAATCGCTAATGATCCGTCTGCATTACGCGGACTGAAAAACGGATACATAATGTAGATATCAGCTATCGGATCATTAGACCAGTTAGTGTTATTATCAAAGTAATTTTGTGAATTCCAGGAAGGATTGATGCTTACCCCCATATCAAAACGGTCAGATAATTTAGTATCCAGTTTGATGGTACCACTATAGCGTTTTAATCCGTTACTGATTACAATTCCCTGCTGATTTAAATAATTACCCGCCACATAATAATTTGTCTTTGAAGATCCACCGGAGATAGCCAGGTTGTAACTGCTCATCTGCGCATCTCTGAATACCTCATCCTGCCAGTTAGTATTAGTAAGCCCTGGTTGTTTTGCCAGGTAGGGATCCAGGTAATTCAGGCGTAGTTCACGCAAACTACCACCTTTTGCAATACGTGTAGCCCTGTCGTCGTTAATGCTTCTGTTAGCCGGATTTTTTGACACATATCCCCAGTCTCTTGCCTCTGTAAAAAAGGTAGCCGCTTCATAAGCATCTGCATATTTAACACGATCTGCTCTTTGCTGTGTACCGGCATATACATCCAATGATACTTTAAACTGATCTGCTTTTCCTTTTTTTGTTGTTACTAAGATCACGCCGTTAGCGGCCCTGGAACCATAGATGGCAGCGGAAGCAGGATCTTTCAGGATATCTACTGATTCAATATCCTGTGGATTGATGGAATTAAAAGAAGATCCTTCTGATAATGGAAATCCATCTACTACTATTAACGGACTTCTTCCTGCCGTTAATGTACCTATACCACGGATTACTATCTGGGGATCTGTACCTGGTTGTGCGGATGCATCATTGATAACTACACCAGCCGCCTTACCTGCCAGTTGCTGCGCAAAGCTACTCCCGTTATATCTACTGAGTTCTTTCGACTTCACTTGAGAGATAGCGCCGGTTACTCTAGCCCTTGATTGTTGCCCGTAACCAATCACCACTACATCTCCCAATGCTTTTGTAGCAATACTCATTCTTACCAGTAAGGAGTTATTATCACTGTCATTGATCAGATAAGCATTGGAAATATATTTTGCATACCCAACAGCAGTGAAAATAAAATCGTATTTACTACCTACTGTTAAATGATCAAATGTATAAATCCCTTTCTCATTGGTCATAGTAGCTTTGATATCCTTACTGCCGGTTTCATTCATCTGAACAGTAACGCCAGGCATACTCTCTCCTTTTTCATTCACCACCATTCCCTTGATCCTGGCAGTTTGCTGTGCCTGTACGCTAAGACTCATTAATAATAGACAGAGTGTTATAAAATGTCGAAAAAACCTGTGATGTTGCATTTTTTTCTTTTATAATTTTGACAATAGGTATTCTGTTCCGCCCATGAAGCGGTTACAGTATGCTTATAAATCCGGATTTACTGTGGTTTGCTGATGATTATTTTCCTTCCCTCTTTACTGAATGTAAGATCATTCATATTGCATATGGCTGCTAATACCACCTGCAGGGAGTCTGACTTTTCAAATTTTCCTGTGAATGACAATCCTTCTATTGCTGCAGTATCTAAATCAAACTGTACATGATAATAGCTGCCCAGTTGAGCAAATACCTCCTGCAACTTCGATTTATTAAATGACATGATAATGATATGCTCTCTTGCATGTACGTCTTTGGGCAGTATCGTATTATCAACATGAAATTGTTTCAGTACCGTGTTAACAACGAATTCCTGTCCTGGTGTTAAATACATTTCTTTCATTACAAGATCACTGCCCCTTGCGGCCTTTACAACTACCTTTCCTTCCAGTAGCTTTACTAACAGTTTATCCGGCTGTGAAGTACTTACAGAAAAAACTGTTCCTAAAGCTGTAGTAGTAAATCCTTTCGCGGTAACACTGAAAGGACGTTTATTATCTTTTGCTACTTTAAACAACGCAGTTCCCTCTAACAATATATTACGTTCCAGGCTATCAAATAATGGATAATAGCGAAGTGTACTGCCTGGTTGTAACTGCACTTCAGTACCATCTGATAGTGAGAGTGCCTCCATATGTCTGCCGGTATTACTGTACTTCAATAATTGCGCTACAGATGCTGTCTGCTTCACGGGCAAATGAGTATCCCTATTTACATAAAAGAATCCCCATCCTGCTATAATAATAATCATCGCCGCTGCTGCCCAACGGCTCCACATAGTTATAATGCCTACCTTCTTAGGGACTATCAGGTGCTCACGTATTCCCTGTAATACTCTTTCTCCTGCCGGCTCACTTAGCAGTTCTTCATGATTGTCGGTATATGCCTGCTCCATATATTCTTTCCACGCAGTTTCATCACTGTTCATATACTCGAACAATTGTTTTTTTTCTACGGCGGTAAGCTTACCTGCCCAGAATCTTTCTATTAGATGTTGGATATCTTCCATTCAATAGTAAATACTCCCGGAGAGGATAAAAGGGGATGATTCTAATGTTACCAGATTGTTAACTCAGTAATTTTCGAGGAAAATAATCAGCAGGGATAAGGAAGTAAGACTTCTGGCGGTAGTATATTCGTCCTGTACATAACTTTTAATAAAACGTGTGGACTGTTTCAGGTAGTCTTTTACAGATGGCACTGAGATACCTACTATTTCTGCTACTTCTTCATAGGGCCTGCCTTCCAGGCGGCATAAACGAAATACTTCTTTCTTACGGGCGGGTAAATGGTTGATGGCATCTTCTACTATAGAAAGCTGTATATTGTAAAGCTCATCATCATCCTGTTCCTCCTGCGGAAGGTTTTCAGGATATTCATCCAGTATTATAGCCGATTTTAATTGCTGTTTAAGATAAGTAGCTGCCTTATTATAACTCACCACAAAAAGCCATCCCCCTGCAGATTTATCCTGATGAATCTTTTCCCGGTTCTGCCAGAGAGCCAGGAATACTTCCTGTAAGATATCTTCTGCTGCTGCCGGCTGCTTTATCATCTTATATATATTCGCATATACAGCCTGCTTGTACTGATGATACAATATTTCAAAAGCAGCAAAACTTCCGCTGGCAAGATCATGGAGTAAAGATATTTCTGTTTTGGCCCCATCCATATACTGCAAAAGTACAGATTGGAATATGGGTTGTAAGTTATGAAATTGTAAATTTATATTACATCCGGGCCTTCCCATATTTCACAATCCGTAAGCTGACGCTTTACGATTTTTAAAAAAAGGCAGAGGTGAAGTATGTGGTTAAATAAATTAAGGGAAGGCAGCCATGAGGCGCCTTCCCTTTTTCATATGCTTGCCATTAACCGATCAGTTTCTTTGCTTCAGCGACCACATTCTCAACAGAGAATCCCAGTTCTTTCAGCACTTCTTCTCCCGGTCCGGATTCACCAAAGCGATTGATGCCTAACACTTTTCCTTCCGTACCCACGTATTTATCCCATCCAAAAGGTGTGAGGGCTTCGATAGATATTCTTTTTACTAATTTTTTAGGCAGTACACTTTCTTTGTAAGCGGCATCCTGTTCTTCGAACAGTTCCCATGAAGGCATGCTTACAACTCTGCTGCTTATACCTTCTTTACTGAGTTGTTCCTGAGCAGCCAGTGCCAGAGACACTTCAGAGCCGGTAGCGATCAAAATCAGTTGTAATTCCTCCCCATTATCCTGCAGTACATAAGCGCCTTTCTTCACATTTTCGGCAGAAGGGAATTTTGACTGATCCAATACCGGTAATTTCTGACGGCTTAAGATCAGCGCAACAGGGCCTTCTTTTCTTTCCAGTGCCAGTCGCCATGCGTGTACCGTTTCATTCGCGTCACCGGGACGGATAGTCACGAGATTGGGCACAACACGCAGTGCAGCTACCTGTTCGACAGGCTGGTGGGTAGGACCATCTTCACCAAGGCCAACGCTGTCGTGGGTGAAAATATAAATGACAGGTGCTTTAGTGAGGGCAGCTAAACGAATGGAGCCTTTCATATAATCGGAGAAGGTGAGGAAGGTACCGCCATATACACGAACACCTTTGTGTGCTGCCATTCCGTTCAGGATAGATCCCATTCCATGTTCACGAACACCAAACCAGATGTTTGTTTCCTCATAATGATCAGGCTGGAAACTCAGTTTTGAATCCAGCGGCATGTCATTGGAAGAAGCAAGGTCTGCACTACCTCCAAAAATGTAAGGAATGGCCTTTTTTAAGGCCAGCAGCGCCTTGCCATGCGCCTGGCGGGTAGCCAATGCGCCGTCTTTTTCTGTGAACACAGGCAGGCTCTTTTGCCATCCTTCTGGTAATTCATCATGGGAGCTTAAAACCAGTTCTTTGCCTTCGGCAGGGAAAGCGGATTTATATGCATCGAATTGTTTGTTCCATTCCTGTTGGAGTTTTGCTCCTTCTTTAGTGCGGAACAGCATGTGCTCTTTTACTTCGGCAGGCACATAGAATTGTTTGTCGGGGTCTGCGCCATAGAACTCTTTTGTTTTGCGCACGTTTTCTTCGCCCATGGCGCTACCATGTACTTTATTGGAATCTGCCAGCGGGCTACCATAACCAATGATAGTACGTACGGCGATGATAGAAGGTTTGTCAGTGACCTGTTGTGCTTTTTGCACAGCAGCTTCGATGGCATTCAGGTCATTTCCATCTTCAACGATTTGCACATGCCAGTCGTATGCTTCATATCTTTTCAGCACATCTTCAGTGAAGGCGAGGCTGGTAGGACCATCCAGTGAGATCTTGTTATCATCATACAGGCATATGAGCTTGCCTAATTTCAGGTGGCCTGCCAGAGAGGAAGCTTCAGAGGCCACTCCTTCCATCATATCACCATCGCTGGCGATTACGTAGGTAAAGTGATCTATAATTTTATGATCAGGCCGGTTATACTTAGCGGCGAGGTGTGCTTCGGCCATCGCAATACCGATGGCATTGCCGAGGCCTTGTCCTAATGGACCTGTGGTCACTTCAATACCAGGGGTAAGCATGCTTTCAGGGTGACCGGGTGTTTTAGAACCGATCTGTCTGAAATGTTTCAGGTCATCGAGCGAAAGGTCATAGCCGGTGAGGTGAAGCATGCTGTATAATAAAGCAGAACCATGTCCTGCAGAGAGTACAAATCTATCCCTGTTAAACCATTTCGGGTCACTGGAATTGTAACGCATGATACGGTTAAATAATACATACGCCATAGGTGCGGCGCCTAATGGCAGGCCGGGGTGGCCGGAATTGGCTTTTTGAACAGCATCAATGGATAAAAAGCGAATGGTATTAACAGAAAGAGCGTCTATGGAGGTAGACTTTACTGTTGCTGAAGTGTCAGTCATAAAATTAATTAATTGTGAGTGAGTGTATGTGTAGTTTATCTACAGGTTGGTAAAAAAGGGCGTCATTATTTTTCAAATACGACGGCATCTGTCTGGGCGCCCAGTTCTTCCAGTGCGGCACTGATGTCTTTTACCATCTGGTCAGGACCGCATACATAAAAGTGTTTATTGAAATCTTTGATCTGTTCTTTTAAGTAGCTGGCGTCTATCTTCCTGTTGTCAAAGCCATCTTTCTTTTCTTTCGTCAGGGTGTGGCGGATGTTTTTGCCAAGGATCTGGTTCAGCTCTGATTCATAAATGATATCAGCGGCTGTTTTGTTCGAAAAGAAAAGATAATTATCGGTTATTTTTTGATCCTTGTACAGTTGTCGCAGGATGGCGATGAAAGGAGTGATACCAGCACCACCGGCGATAAAGTAGCCGGGACCTTTGTAGGAGATAGCGCCCCATACATCGTGTATATTGATTGTGTCTCCCGGTTTTAGCTCATGTAGGCGTTTTGTGACACCATCTTGATCCGGATATCCCTTAATGGTGAATTCCAGGTAGGGTGCTTCGTTCAGTGCAGTGAAGGTGAACGGTCGGCGTTCTTCTTCCCAGCCGGGGATGGAAAGGGAGATCTCAGTAGCTTGTCCCGGGATGAAGTTGTATCCTGTGGGCTTTTCCAGTCTGAAGCATTTTACATCGTGTGTAACATCGAGGATTTCGATGATCTTAACGGCATGTGATTCCATAATTCCTATTTGGGGAATTGGCAGCATATAGGATGCCACAAATTCATTAACAATAGATTATACAAGAAATTGGTTGGAAATTACAACAAATGGGTTCTTTCGCACTGATCAGTAATGTTTTTATTAAATTAGTAATTTTTTTTGAAGTGAAGAATACCCTATAGTAGTATATGTTATTATGGAATTCAGAGAATTTTTAGTACATTACTTTACATTCTTTTTATATGGCATACGAACCTCAAATAACGCATCACAATCCTACTGTTACAGAAGATCGCCAGGGTTCATCTGGTATATCCCGCGAGGCGGTGCAGCCTTTTCAACTAAAAGAAAATAATACTGGTTTACCCGATAACCTGAAGGCAGGGGTAGAAAATCTATCTGGTATTTCTATGGATGATGTGAATGTGCATTATAACTCTTCAGAGCCTGCACAGTTGCAGGCCCATGCTTATGCACAGGGAACTGATATTCATATTGCACCCGGGCAGGAAAGGCATTTGCCACATGAGGCGTGGCATGTAGCACAGCAGAAGCAGGGCAGGGTAGAGGCTACCATGCAGATGAAGGCTGGGGTGCCGGTGAATGATGATGCGGGGTTGGAAGAAGAGGCTGATAAGATGGGGGCTGAGGCGATGCAGTTTAAGTTGGAGGATGAAGCGGATAAGGCGATGCAATTTAAATTGGAGGAGGAGAAGGAGTAAATGCACCAAGGGAGTATTGATGCATTTATGGTATTGATGGTTGTAGCTTTTGTGTGAAAGGTTGTGGCTTTAGCCTTTGTGTGACAGGCTTTCAGTTTTTATATAATAATCTGGTATCCGGCTAATATGCGTTCATGGTAATTACGCTTTCAGCTTCTGTACAATAATCTGGTACTTCGCTACTTTCTTTCCGGGCATAATGTGTGCCTCACAACTCTTCATCGTAATCTTCACCTGGAAGGTATCATCTCCGAACGTCAGCATAGGCGTACTACTTCCGGGTTTCAATTCCAGTGTCTGTGCATTGTGATCATTCTTATCCACCGTTACTGAAATAGCGCCTGTCTGCTCATTGATACTATTTATCTTCACTGCAATCCCTTCAATGATCTCACTTGTATTACCCAGTGCAGTATATCGATCCAGGTCATATACAATTTCATAATTCTTTTCAGCAGCAGGTAAGGACGTAGGTGGATGGATCATGCGTTCCTGGGCATACTTCTCCGCATTCAGTTTGATATTTGCAAACCTGTTGAGTTGTAATTGCCTGGTCGAAACACTGTCTCTTAACTGTTCCTGTTGTACCTGTAGTTTTACGATCTTTTCATTATTCCCTTCTGACTTCGTTTTGGCGAGGGTATTGATCTTTACTTCCAGGTCCTGCTGCACCTGTTTAAAGCTATCTACCTTGATAGACGCCACCGCAACAGAATCTTTGTACCTGCCGATAGAATCAGTGATCAACTGGATCTTTCCCTGAAAATAACGTCTTAGTGAATCCCATCGCTGTTGCATATCAGCATCGGTGGTGGCGATAGACAGTACTTCGAACATCTCGGCGATCTTGTCGTATTTACCGAGAGAGTCGGAGGTATACAGGTTATTGTATTGAGTGATGTAGGAGTTCAGGTATTCATTCTCCGTTTGGCGGGAAGAGATCTTTAGCTCATAGCCTTTATAAATACAGGTGGTGATAATGCCGGCTACTCCGATGATGAAGGTGCCCAGGAAGAATTTCCAGAAGTCGTAGCGGAACTCTTTAATTTTGATAATAGCCTCCTCAGAGAGAGGTGTGGTGTTCTCTTTAGTTGTTAGCATAGGGATATTAAATAGGGAGCAAAGGTACAGATATTAAATATTATTTGTATTTAATTAGGTAAGGCAATGATTTAATCTGGAAGGTAGTTTGGATAGTGCCTGTGCGAAAACATAACAGTCTGTACGAATATGATCATTACTGTTGTTCTACTTCTTTGATCCATGCATCGTACTTCGCTTGCAGGCTACGTACAATTTCAGGATGTTGTGCCGCCACATTGGTCGTTTCTGAACTGTCTGTCTTCATATTCACCAGCATCAGCTTTTCATTTTCTTTCCCCTGAAAGGGGCTATGCAGCAGTTTCCAGTCGCCTTCTCTCACTGCCCATTGAGGATCGGTTTTGGTTCCCTGGCTTTGCCAGAAGAAGATTTTATGAGGGGAATTCTGATTTGCGCCTGCGATGACCTTTACGATGCTCAGACCATCTAATTTATTGGATGGCAATGTAAGATGACAGTATTCTGCCAGTGTAGGGAACCAGTCAATGTTTGCAGCAAACTGATTACGTACCGTATTAACAGGTATATGCCCCGGCCAGCTGATGATAGCCGGCACCCGCACGCCACCTTCAAATACACTGAATTTTGAACCTCTGTAAGGTCCTGCATATCCACCACCACCAAAGGTGCGATCTTCCTGCGAATGCCCCTGATCTGACTGGAATACAATGATGGTATTCTCTCTCAGTCCAAGGTCATCTACTTTTTTCAACAACAGGCCGATTTTTTCATCCATGGTAGAGATGGAAGCGGCATACATCCTTCTTGGATTGGAGAGGTCTTTGTAGTATTCCAGCCATTTGGTTTCTCCCTGCAAAGGGTAGTGTGGCATATTGATGGCGAAGTACATAAAGAATGGGGTGTTCCTGTTGTCTTCGAGGAATTTACCTGCTTCGGCCACCATCAGGTCAGGGAAGTATTGCCCCGGTTCCCATATCTCCGTACCATTGCGCCACAGGTCATGTCTATTCGGCCCATTCCAGTAAAAGTAATGAGAGTAGCTATCGATACAACCACCCATAAACCCGAACGAATAATCGAATCCCTGTTGATTCGGCATGCTTTCAGTGGCATACCCCAGGTGCCATTTACCGATATGCGCGGTTTTATATCCCCCTTTTTTAAACAATTCTGCCATGGTAAACTGGCTACCCGGCATGCCTTCTTCGCCATGACTGCTACTGGCATTGCCAGCCAGACCTGCCCGTTGAGGATAACGGCCGGTCAACAGCGAAGCACGTGATGGTGAACAAATAGGAGAGGCGGAATAAAAGCTGGTGAAACGGGTGCCTGTGGCAGCGAGTGCATCCAGGTTGGGGGTGGCAAGATCTTTTGCACCGTAAATATTCAGGTCCAATGTACCCTGATCATCAGTGTAAATGACAATGACATTTGGGTGTGTTTTGTCCTGACTTTTTGCACCTTGCGCCAGGCCGCAAAGTGTCATTAATACGAAGGCACTTTTTATCAGGTTTTTCTTCATAATCGCAATGTTAGAAAACATTCCCGCATATGCAAGTGGGTTAACAATTGTTTACATTTATTAGCAAAAATTGCATTGTTGGTATGTACCGTGATAAACAACGGGAAATTTCTGACAGGTGCCTAAATGAAAAAAGGGTATATCGAATTATCGATACACCCTTTATTTTTGAGCGGAAGACCGGGCTCGAACCGGCCACCCCGACCTTGGCAAGGTCGTGCTCTACCAAATGAGCTACTTCCGCGTTTGTTTTATACCACCGGCTTTTTCCGTTGGGACGGCAAAGATATGTAATTAATTTTATAAAAAACAAATTTCGTATAAAAAATGTCATCAATAATATTGATGAATTAGTTCGGGCAGTTTTCGCATTTGTATTTTCTCAGTATGTCAGATTCCAGTAATTGTATGCTGGCCCCTCCTTTGTCACTCGGCTGAAAGAACTGGCAAAACCTTGCCCGGTTTAGGTTTACGGCATTCAGTATTGCATCGGCAAAAAATTTGTTAGTATAAAAGGTAGGATTGAAAAAGCCCAGGTTGATAAAGTAAAAGACAATATTTTCCGAGGCATCCAGCTGATTTACACGGGGCATAACGGTCGCCATCGCGAGGTCTCCACGACTGTAATTTTCGAAAAATTTCGCGAGTGAAAAGGCACCGACAAGCGTCGATGCCTTTTGATGTGGACCTGATTCAAACCATAATCAATTCGTTTTTATCTCCCCGCCTTTGAGTGTAATCACTCCCTGATAGCGCTCCCCATTTTTTATGACGATTGCATTTATATGATGGATCTCTTTGTCTATATCATACTTCCCATTCCTTGAAGCCAGACTAATTTTAGTCACTCCCTTTTCCTCTTTCGCCTGAAAAGTTAACTGACAATATTCTCCCTTCTTAAAACCCCAGCCTTCACCAGCATCCCAGTACAATTCTCCCTTCGCCTTGCCTGCACCATCCAGAGAAATAAACAATGTCAGTTCCTCTAATGAATTATCATTTGTATGCTGTATTGCTTTCCCTACAGGAAGAATACGACCGCTTTTGAGCATTAATCTTGCCTGATGTGCATCCTGACTATCTCCGTCAATCAATTGCAACTGTTCCCAGTTACCTTTTGGCAATGCAGGGTTCTGTGCAAATGAAGGGATGACCAGCAGATCTTCTCCTAACAGGAATGCCTGTTCTTCTGCTCTCAACCTTGCATCTGCCGGATCGTCAAAAAAGACAGGCTGCATAATGGGTGATCCTGTCTGATGTGCCTTGTAAAACAACGTATAGAGATAAGGTAATAACCGATACCTGCGTTCCAGTGCAATGCGGGATGTCTTTTCGATATCCGGCCCAAACGCCCATGGTTCTTTGTTATTCGTTCCTTCACAGGCATGGCCTCTTGCAAATGGTAACAGCGCACCAAATCCAATCCAGTCTGCCCATAATTCTTTAGAAGTATTTTCCAGGAAACCTCCGATATCCGGTCCGCTGAAAGGCTGTCCTGATAAACCCAATGTAATGGACATAGGAACTGATACTTTCATAAACTGTGCATCTGCCAGGTTATCACCCGTCCAGGTGGCAGCATAGCGTTGTCCACCCAGTAAATTTGCACGTGTGAGTATGAAAGGACGCTTATCCGGGTTGGCTGCCATCACACCTTCGCGGGTAGCCTGTACCATCAGTCTGCCATAAGCATTGTGATATAACAGGTGTGGGCCTGCGGGTAATGTACCACCCCCACGATGTGGCGTATTGTATGGCATGGTACCCAGGTTTCCATCCATCACAGCGGGTTCGTTCATATCATTCCAGATACCATCTATACCATTGGCCATGAAGTTGCGGTACAACCCGGACCACCACTGCCGTGTACGGGGAATCGTGAAATCAGGGAAGGCACAATCGCCTGGCCATACTTTGCCATGATATTCTTTTCCGGTGCTATCTTTCACCCATACATCCTGCGCTGTACCAGACTGGTATACGGAATAAGCAGGATCGGCTTTCACACCGGGATCTATCATAAAGATGGAATGAAAGTTCTTTGCATGCAGATCGGCATTGAGCTGTTTCGGATCCGGGAAATTCTTTTTATTAAAGGTGAAAATTCTGAAGCCTTCCATATAATCAATATCCATCCAGATCGCATCACAAGGAATTTGTTTGAGGCGGAAGGTATCGGCAATTTCTCTTACACGTTGTTCCGTGAGGTAAGAGAACCTGCATTGCTGATAGCCCAATGCCCATCTTGGCGGCATTTCTATGGTGCCTGTTAATTCTGCCAATCCTTTCACTACTTCCTGCGGAGAGGAGCGATCGATCACAAATACCCGGAAGCGTGTACCGCCTTCTGTAATAAAAGATACCTTGTCTGAGTGGGTGGTCATTGTAGATTTCCACTGACTTTCAAAGAGCACGCCGAATGCAGAACCGTCTTTTCTTACACCAATTACCCATGGGTGTGTCTGGTACAGTCGCTTGCCACTATCCGTACCATATGCACCATTGTCGGTATTCCAGAGTTTGATTGTCTGACCGTTTCTCAGCAGCGGTCCTGTTACTTCTCCACCACCATATAAACTGATTTCTTCATCCAGTTTAACACTTGCACCTGTTCCATTAAATTCAGGTACTACTTTCCAGTTAGCAGGCACCTTACCTTTTATCGGCGGCTCACGTTGCAGCATTAATGAAGGTGTTTTCGATGGATCAAAGCCTTCCGGAATAAATTCAGCAATAGAATTGCCCACCAGACCTGACTGCCGGATAGGGATCTTTTGCGCATTCACCGCACCCCAGCACATGACACCCAGGAAGAACAGGAAACATTTTGAAACTTGAATCATCTATTGTATTGTTTATTAATAATCATTCATAGCCGGGATTCTGCACCAGTTGTGGGTTGGCTCCCATGATATCTTTTCCGATAGGGAAGATGGCTGTATGATTGTCGGCATCAGGTTGTTTGTCCCACCAGGTGCCGGTGTTAAATACGCCCCAGCGAACCAGGTCTGTACGACGACGGTTCTCTCCCAGGAATTCACGACCCCATTCATCCAGCATCTCCTGATCGGTTAGCTGACTACCATCGGTTTTATACAGACTTGTAGAACCTTCAGGATAGTTACGTTTGCGAACGGCATTCAGTAATACGGCAGCACTAGCCTTATCTCCAGCCCTGTATTTGCATTCAGCGAGTGAATAATAGATTTCTGACAAACGTACTTCTGCATAGGCGGATGTAATACGGTTGGCATCAGGAGTAGGATACATCGGATATTTTAACATAAATATGCCTGAATTATGATCCGCATGATTCATGTTGGATTCTTTGTCAGCAATGACTGTACCTGGCTTTGCATCGAGGAACCAACCTACCTGGTCGCGGATAAATAAAGGGTAAGATCCTTTGTTACCACGAACCGTATCTGGCACAGTTGCACCATTCACAGAACGTTCGAAAGGCAGGTAACCGAAGAGGAACATACCTTCACGGGTACTGTTGCCCAGGTTCTTGTACAATTTAAGCCGATAATCGTCAGGGTAGTGCTGGAATTTTACAAATGGTTTTCCCAGTGCAAATGGATATTCCACACTGTCTACATCTCTGCCTGGTTGTAATGCAAATCTTGGATTTGACTGACCAAAATCAGTAAACTTACAATATAGCGGAGCTGCATCGTATGTGAGACTCCAAAAGTACATACCGCCATCGTATTGCCAGTGAGTACGTGATAAAGTACAAGGGAAACCGTAAATAGTTTCTGAATTGACCGTGCTGTTTGTATAATCAAATGGCGCATCCCAACGGGTATCCAGTGCATAGGCACCATATTTACCATCAATGATATCCTGTGCTACAGTGGCGCAATCAGTATACCTATCTGTGTTGATATATGCCTGTGCATTCAGGTAGAGGCGTACCAGCAATGCTGCTGCTCCTGCCTGTGTCCAGCGGCCAATACCGTTGCTGCCTAAGTCTGCTCTTTTAGGCAGATCAGGGATGGCAGCTTTTAATTCGGACTCGATGTAAGCGAAGGTTTCGGCTGGTGTGGATTGTTTATTGCCGGTAGTGGTATGTTTTACATCGGTGATGATTTCAATGTTGCGATAGAAATCAAATGCACGCAGGTAAAACCAGGCTCTCAGTGTTCTGAGTTCTGCTTTAAAATCTGCAAGTTCGGTAGCAGTAATATTGAGTTTAGCAGGGTCAGTAATACTTTCCATATCCTGCAGGGAGTTGGTGGCCAATACGATACCCTGGTAAAAAGCAGTCCAGGCGCCACTTGTAAAGCCATCCTGCGTAGTCCATGTATGGTAGTGCATGCGTTGGTAGTAGTTACCATCCTGCCAGTCACCCTGACGGTTGTATGTTCCTATTTCGTCGGTAGCGTTCTCGCTGGCGGCATAGATATCATTTCCCTGAATGCTCCAATACGCATGTTCAAATGGACGAAGAAAATCTCTGATCACATCATCTCTTCTTGTGAGGAACTGGTCAGCATCTACCTTGTCGTATACTGTTTCATCCAGTTTTGTACAGCTGCCAAGGATCAGCAATGTGGCCAGTGCAGCTTTCACTATATAGTTATTTTTCATGGTTGTCTTTTTTAGAAGGTTACCTGTAAGCCGCCCAGGAACTGGATTGTAGCCGGATAGAAATTCAAATTACCTTGTACCCCGGGTGTTAAACCGTTCACGGGATACAGGTCAGGGTCACCACCTTTGAAGCTGGTGAAAGTGTGCAGGTTGCTGGCAGCAGCATACACCCTGAAGGCTTGCATGAATTTGGATTTGACAGCATGGCTGTAGCCCAGTGTCACATTATCAATCTTAACAAATGAACCTGATTCGAGGAAGTAATCGGAGGCCAGTGATAATGTAGATGAACTGGTCAGCTTCGCATATTTACTACCCGGATCGTAGGCAGAGCGCAATGTATTGGCATCTGTTTGTGTAGCAGGCGTACCGAGGTAGAATGCCTGCATATTGAAGATCTTATAGCCAAAATTGCCACGGAAGAAGATGTTCAGGTCCCAGTTTTTATAGGTGAATACATTACCCAGTGAACCGGTAAACTTAGGCAGACCATTGCCTACAAATTGTTTGTCATCTGCATTGGCATTGTTGGCGGTGACGATAGTACCATCTTTTTTATACACCAGCAGTGCACCATTTTCATCTACACCTGCTGATCTTAACATATAGAATTCACCGATGCGGTGGCCTTCCTGCACACGCTGAATTGTACCTGGGCTACCGGGAGCTGGTAATCCTGCCAGATCGAGGTAAGGAGAGCCCTGATACACCTTGTTGGAGAAAGAAACGAACTTGTTATTATTAAGGGCGGTGGTGAAGGAGATATTATAATTGAAGTCACTTTTCCGGATGACCTGTGCATTCAATTGTACTTCCAGACCGGAGTTCTTCATAGTACCCACATTGGTGAATGTTTGTGACTGAGAGTTCGGTGGCAGTGGTACGTTATAATATCCTAACAGATCTTTGTTTGTACGTACATAGTAGTTGAGTGAACCGGATAAGCGGCTATTGAAGATATCGAAGTCGATGCCTGCGTTAAAGTTGATCGCTTTTTCCCAACTCAGGTCGGGGTTCACATTCTGTGAAGGGCCGTATACCTGGTAGGTAACACCATTGAAGGTGAAGTATCCATAACCACCATAGAGCAGCAGGGAAAGGTAGTTACCGAAATCCTGGTTGCCAGTGATGCCGTAGTCAGCTCTCAGTTTCAGGTCGTTGAGCCAACTGATCTTATTTTTCATGAAGTTCTCGTCAGAGATACGCCATGCAAGGGATACGGCAGGGAAATTTCCCCATTTATTGTCAGTACCGAACTTGGATGAGCCTTCGTGACGAATGCTGGCAGTGAGGATGTATTTATTATCAAAGTCATAGTTGATCCTGCCAAAGAATGCTGCAAGGCGGGAATCATTTTGAGTAGAGGATACAGCGCCCTGGCCATTGCCTTTGTCGCCACCATTCCAGGTACCGGAACCCAGGTTGTTCCACTCAAAAGTATCGAATGGGAAATCGTAGTTGTTGGCACTGAATTGCTGGTAATTGAAATAACTATAGGAATAGCCACCCAGTAATTTGAAATGGTGTTGGTGATAGTTGAGGCCATAATTGATGGTCCATTCAATATTCTGCTGATCGTTGTCCACCTGCTCCTGTGAGGCATAGTTTGTTTTAGTTGTTTGCCCTGTATGCACGATGGTGGTCATGGTAGACGGACGGAAATAAAGGTTCTTGTAAGAGGATTTAATATTGGAGATGGTCGCTGTAGAATACAGGTTCTTGAGGATGTTCACTCTTACAGAACCGCTCATATCCAGTTCTCTTATCTCAGCCTGACTTTTGATCAACCGGGCATTTTCAACAGGGTTGTTGGAGAAGAAACCGGTGTTGAGATAATGATAGCCGGTACTGTCGTACACGGGTTGAGTTGGATTGAGCGTTATCGCATTATTAAAATTGGATTGATCGGCATTGCTGGTTTTCATATACCGGGGCGCCACATTGAGCGCCACTGTATAGACATTACTCTTTGAGGTATGGTTCACATTCAGACGTGCGCCATATTCCTTTTTAGAGGCACGAAGGTCAATACCGGTGGCATTCCGGTAGTCGGCAGAGGCAAAGTAGTTATCATTTGCGGTACCGCCGGAGATCTGCAGGGTATGCTTCTGGCCGTAGGTAGGATTGCGGGTTACGGCTTTCATCCAGTCAGTATTGGCGCCGTAGTCGATACCCATGGTTGGGGTGGCATTGACGCGATATTGCCGGAACTCGCTGGCAGTGAGCACGCGGGGAGCCATGGTGATTTTGTCCAGGCTCACGTAGCCATTGTACACCAGTTTTGAATCGCCTGTTCCCTTTTTGGTGGTGATGATGATCACGCCGTTGCTACCGCGGGTACCATAGATGGCAGATGCGGCACCGCCTTTAAGCACGTCGATAGATTCGATATCATTCTGATTAATGTTATCGATATTACCGCCGGGCACTCCATTGATGACATACAGTGGCCCCAGACCTGCGCTTCGGGAAGAAACGCCTCGTAGCTGGATGTTGGGAGAGGAGTTTGGATCGGCGGTGGCAGTGTTGGTGATGGTCAATCCCGCTACTTTTCCCTGTAGGGACATGAGCGGGTTATTGCCTGCGACGGCTTTTAGTTCGTTCGCGCTCACGTGGGTGATGGCACTTGACACTTCCTTTCTGTTCAAAGTACCGTAGCCGACGCTGACCACTTCGACACCTTTTAGTTCCTGGACATTTTGGACCAGTTTTACCAGTAGGGTGTTTTGGGTGGAGAGCCGGACAGTTTGCGTGAGGTAGTCAATGGAAGAAAAAGTGAGGGCCTGGTCAGCTGTACTAATGCTTAATACAAATGAACCGTTGGCGTCGGTGGTGGTGCCTGCCTTGGATCCTACCACCCGGATCGTTACGCCTGGCAACGGATCGTTGGTAGTAGAATCAATGACTTTGCCGGTGATCGTCCTGTTTTGAGCAAAGGATGTGTATCCAAGCAGAATAAAGATTAGACAAAAATAATTTTTTAGCATAACGGAGTGCTTAATAGTAGAACGTGGATAAATTTTTTAACATCGCTGCAGCGGATCAAAATAAATCACTAATTAAGCGACTTGTATTGCCGGGGGAGATGGTGGGTGAAAAATCTAATTGCTTGTTGTTGATAATCAGTGTGTTGGTAGTGTTTTGGGGTGAAAAAATCTAAGGGGTTTCAGGACAAAAAATGTACTTTTAGGGTACTTACATATGAATAGAATAACATTTATAGCCGTTTTTGTACTGGCATTTTTTCAGGGGTATGCACAGCATATTGATGCAGATAGTTTGGTGGAGGTGCTTAAATCAGAGTTGAAAAAAGAGAACAATTTTGACCTGACGAGGATCAATAGGATAGGAGATTTGCGGTCTTCATTGCTTCGTGCGGACAGCAATGATTTTACGCTGCAATATGATCTTTGTTCAAAAATATATGAGGAATATTCTTCTTTTAAATTTGATTCTGCATATGTGTATGTAAAGAAGATGGTGAGCCTGTCAGAGCAGTTTCATCAAAAGGATCTGTTGATTGAGAGTGAGATCAGGTTGGGGTATACTTTATATTTTTCCGGATTTTATAAGGAAGCGTTTGATGTAATTAGAAAAATTGATACGAGCAGGTTTACACAGGCGCAATGGAGTGATTATCTGACTATGCGGGCGAGGTTGAATCAAAGTATTGCGGATTATGACAACGATCCATTTTTTTCGAAGGGATATTATGAGCAGTCGGATCTGGATTTTAGAATGGCGCGGGTGATTACGCCGGTGAATAGTTTTGAAAAGAAGATTGACCTGGCTTTTTTGCCGGATTCATTGAGGCATAAAAGTCTGACCCCGGACTATTTTTTCAATCTGATCATGGAGCAGCGGTTGTCACCTCATGGTATTGCAATGGTGGCTACGCGGATAGCGGCTGCTTATAACGGGAAGGATAAAGTACTTTTTTTGGCGTTGGCGGCGATTGGGGATGTACGGTCTTCAACGAAGGAGACGTTGGCTATATTCCTGTTGGCGCAGGAGTTGTATCATATGAACCATACAAATGACGCTTATATATTTATGCAGGCAGCGGCGCGCAATGCCAATTTTTATGGGGCGAAAAACCGGGCAGTGCAGATAGAGTCATTGTTGCCGCTGGTGGCGGGGAAAGTGATAGATGAGAAACAACATCAGCGGGATAAGTTGTTGATTGGCTTTTTGACATTTTTGATAGTGGCGGTGGTGTTGTTTTTCCTGTTATTTATTTACAGGAAGCAGCTATTGCAGATAAGGGCCAGCGAGCTGATGATCAAGGAGAAGAATGCGCAGTTGGAGCATGTGAATGAACAGTTGTGGGAGTCGTCGAAGATAAAGGAGGAATTGATCGGGTTATTTTTTAAGACCTGTTCATCTTATATAGAAACGTTGGAGAAGATAAAGCAGCATACATTGCATAGTATAAAGCTGAAGAAGTATAATGAAGTGAACGATCTGATGAAGGGGATTCATATTAATGAAGAGAAGGAGAGTTTGTATAATATGCTGGATAGTGTTTTTTTGACCATGTTCCCGAATTTTATAGCATCCTTCAATGCGTTGTTGAAAACAGAGGACCAGATCTGGCCGAAGTCGGGCGAAACGCTGAATGCGACGTTGCGCATATTTGCATTGATGCGGTTGGGGATTATTGAGCATGAGGCGATTGCGAAGATCCTGGATTATAGTGTAAGTACTGTGTATACTTATAAGACCCGGATCAAGTCGCGGGCGTTGGTACCTGCGACTGATTTTGAGCAAAAGATTATGGAGATTAAGTTTATTAAATAACCTTGTTGGGTAGCAGACACATTTGCATTGTCGAAAAATGGTTGAATAATGAACAGCTTCTTATAAAAAAGCTGTTTCATTAAAATTTACCTTTAATTCTCAAATAAATAAATTTCTGGCTTTACCTGTGTGGATATTTATCATATCAATTTTTTTATTTCAGTGTTTAGCGGGAAATTCGCGATTATGGAACAAGGGAATGGCTATTCTTCAATAAAGCTGACTAAAGAGCAGACTGCTATTATTCAATCAAGGGGCAGTGTCCGGATCAATGCCATTGCGGGATCCGGCAAGACTACGACTATAGTAGAGTATGCTGCGTCGAGGCCCGGCAATCCTTCCATATTATATCTTGCGTTTAATAAATCAGTCAGGTTGGAGGCGACACGTAAGTTTGAAGCAAAAGGGCTTTCAAATGTACGGGTAGGGACTGCGCATTCATTGGCGTATAAGCAAATTGTATTTGCACATAAATATAAGGTAAGAGGGCAGGGGTATAAGAATGGAGAGATTGTGGATATGTTGCGATTGAAGGGGAATGGAGAAAAGCACAATGAATATGTGATAGCGACGCATATCAATAAATTCCTTTCTTACTATTGTAACAGCAGTACGGTAAAGATCGTGGAGCTCAACTATCTGGAAACGCTGACAGATAAGGAAGCGGTAGCGTTTGTGACAAAGTTTTATACCACCATAGAAAATGGAACGCGGGCGATTTTAAATAAAATGAATACGGGGGAAATAGAGATCACCCATGATTTCTATTTGAAAAAGTTCCAGTTGGTCAATCCGATCTTATATTACGACTATATACTTTTTGATGAAGCACAGGATGCTTCCGGGGTAATGCTGGATGTGATCCTGAAGCAGGAGGCGACGAAAGTGATAGTAGGTGATGTACACCAGCAAATTTACGGATGGCGGCATGCGGTGAACTCATTGGAGAAGGCTCATTACGATTTACTACGGTTATCGACAAGTTTCCGGTATGTGCAGGATGTGGCTAATCTGGCATCTGAGATCCTCTTTTGGAAGAATCACATGGCTGAAACGCAAAAGGTCTCCATTTTTGGCAGGCCAAAGCCTGTGAAGCTGGGGAACCTGAAGGCAACGATCGCGAGAACGAATCTTGGGTTGTTGCTGAACGCGATAGATTTTATTACGGATAACCCGAAGGTGAAGCATATTTATTTCGAGGGGAATATCAATTCATATACCTATGCAGATGATGGTACATCATTGTATGACGTATTGAACCTGCAGAATGGGAATTTAGACAGGGTGAATGATAAGGTGGTGAAGTCAATGCGGAACCTGGATGAGCTGGAAGAGTATATAGAAAAAACGGAGGATGTGCAGCTGGCGACGATGGTGGAGATTGTAAAGGAGTATGGGAATGAGATCTTTGCAATCATGAAGAAGTTGAAAGCTTTGCATGTAGGGGATGAGGATCGTCATAAGGCAGAGATGATCTTTTCAACAGTGCACAGGGCGAAAGGGATGGAGTATGATACGGTGTACCTGGTGAATGATTTTATTGCAGAGGAGAAGCTGAAGGAATTGAATAAGAAGGAAGAGGCAGATGTGGATCGGTTGATGGAGGAGGTGAACCTCTTATATGTTGCGGTTACAAGGACCAAGGGGCAGTTGAATATTCCTGAGACGCTCGTGCCTGCGGGCTTTCCAGCCTCGCCTTATATCAATGTATTGAAGGTGAAGGCAGAAGGGAATCCTTATAATAATGTCAAGACTTCTTCACTGAGAAGAATTAATAAGCATACGTCTACGCCCGAAAAGGGTATTATTAAGAAGAGAGCAGCGTTGAAAGAGGCGGCGAAGCCATGGTCGGCAGGGCAGGATGAGGAGTTGAAGATCATGTTTGAGAAGGGGATGCCGGTGAGCAGGCTGACGGTGTATTTTGACAGGACGAAGGGATCGATATTGGAGCGGTTGAAGCAATTGGGATATTATTTGGATTAATCAATGGTGGATACGGTATCTGGAGTATTTCATGGGAATGGGAGTAAGGTGAGGAATAGGTATTGGGGGGTATTGTTTGAAGCGGAATAAATAAGTGTATTTTTTGAGGCATCGCATTTGTGATGCCTCAATTTTTACTTTGCTAATACAGGCTTACCTCCATTTTCGGGATAATAAATTTTCAGTGATTCACTCGCTTTTGGCCCAAGCCATATATAGTTCTGTTCATTGTACTCGCGGGTAGCTGTTTCATCCATCACCACAGTATCCATGTCAATTGTTAGCACGGAAAATGGGTCATAGGTACCGATATCGACAGGTCCGAGGCTATCTATAGTTGTTCTGCCATATAACTCCACCCATCCTTCACGACCTAGTAATGTTAATTGACCATCATGATTGATATCCTGCAATTTCATAGGGGTTTCAAATGCGTTGTCAAAAACCATTTTAAAGTGAGCTCCTTTACCATAGATAATATTGAAATCTTCTCTTCCTGCCCCATAGATATATCCAAATAGCAATATTGCGAACTGGTTGTTGTCTTTGTAAACAAAGACAAGGGGAGAATTGACGGCATTCTGGTTTTCTTTCAGGAACGATGAGTCTATAGTGTCCCAGGCGCCATCAGTTTCAAAAGTTTTTATGTCTCCACCATTTAAGGCGATTTCAATCTGTTGAAATGTGCCGGGATCCAGGGGAGGGCCAGACATCGTGATGGTATCTATTTTACCATCATTATTAAGGTCGGTAGTGATGACGGCATGGAATTTTTTGGTGGGTTGTAATTCAGTGATAGCATTTTCAAACGGGTGGGTGCTATCATTGCGTATTCCTTTCTGCTGTGGAGCTGATTGACATCCGTCAATGATGATCAGGGATAAAAGGAGATAATATGGGTTCATAGCGTGGCAAATATACATTTATAGGCTTATTTTTAATTGAAGGTCTTTGGGGGCATCAAAAACGGTCTAATTGAATAGTGGTTCTAATTTGCATAAGCTAATCTTTTTTTCATTGCAGTCATAAGCTTATTATCTTCCTTATGTGTTACTTCTATTCTGGCAACAAGCAAAGGTGTCGCTTCCCTAATAAATTTAGCAACAAGATTTTTCCATTTATCATTGCTTATCAATTTGCCGATTTCTTTAATGATTAGTAATTGAAGGTATAAACCAATTTCTGTTGCCTGGAGCAGTATATTCTTAGCGCTATATTGATAATATGTTTCATCCACACTACGGTAATATTCTGATGTTGTAAAATTAGAATATGCGAAGTCACTTAGATATGTATCGAGGAATTTATGGATTATTTTATCTTCCGGATAGGGGGATAATTTAACCAGATCGATTAGTGCTACAGGTTTATTGTTGGGCGTTTTAAATATAGGGAGTACTTGTTTCGGATTTTTATTAAGGTATGCCATTGTAAGATAGTTCCGATATATAGCGTACAATAATACCATAGCGTCTTCAGGGGTTCCTTTGTTTATCAGGGCGGAAAATGCATTGAAGCTTTTACAACACTTAGTAAAGGAGAAGAATTGGTAATCGTGCAGATATTGATCGGTAGTGGGGTGTTTGGTAATTGCTTTAATACTTCCAAACATATCAACGGTTTGCTTATACAGTGCAATAAAAATGTTGATGTATTCTTTGAAAGAATAGAAAAGACTACCTGTAGTTATTTGAATGCGAAGCTCATGCTCTCCGCCTGATTTTAATTGGTCCAGTGAAGAATGAACCCGGATGACATTAGGATTATTTTCATCAAAGATCTTTTTGAATGATTTTAAGGCTGACTGGAGTTTTTGCTTTGCTTGTTTATATTTTCCTTCCTGTATAAAGTAATGAGCGGCTAATTCATCTAATTCGGGACTTGCATTCGTTACTTGCTGTGCTTTTTCAAGATTAGCTCTTCCTTTATCAAATTGATGTAATTCAAATTGAGTCGATGATAAATGAATGAATAACTCCGGATGGGGATTTTCCGGACATGCTTTAATGCCGTTAATAAATGCCTGTTGGGCCAGTCTGAATTTGTTTTTGGCCTTTAGTATTATTCCTATTGTATGGTAGGAATATGATACGAGAGATGGGGCCGTCTTTGAATGGATGAATTTGTTCCCTTTTTTCCAATACAATTGTGCTTTTTGATAGTTTCCTAAATGATAGAGGGTATTAGCCAGGTGAGTATATGCCTGGGCTAAAGAGTCGATATCATTGTTTTCTTTTAAAGTTTTTATAGCCTGTTTGGTCGTGGCAATTGTTGCTTTAAAGTCATCATTAGCAATATCAGGTAATTGGAATCTGGATGTCAATTTGGTGAATATTAAGGATGTTACGAATGAAATTCGGTGGTGGAAATGAAGGTATCATTTTTCAGATGAAAAAATTTATTCTTTAGTAAAGTTAGGAGTCATAATAGTTTGGGTCTTAGCAGATTTTTGTTCGTGAGATGATTTTCAGGAAATTATTAAAATTTCCGGACATGCTTACATAGGAATCATGCATAAAATTAGTGGAGCAGGTAATATTCATGTCAAAAAGTTTGCAACCATAAAAATATATGTTACGTATATATGTAAAAAGAATGATATGAAAGGGTACAAACTATTTTCCCTATTACTCCCTTTTTCACTGGTGCTGAGTTCTTTTATGCCACAAAAAGAAATTACCTGGACAGCGATTGGCGATTCTTTTACGTATTTAAATGACCACCTGGAAGAAAGTCAGAACCGGGTTGAAAAAGGATGGATAACAAGAACAACAGAACTGGTGCCAGGCCTGACCTATATCAACAAAGGTCAAAATTATCTGACAAGCGTTGAAATTGCCTATAAAATTGATGATTTGGATCTGAAGCCATCAGATGTTTATACGATATTCCTGGGTACTAATGACTGGTGGTTGGGAGTAAAAACCGGTACATTGGAGGATTATACTAACAACACCGGGATTGCTACTCTAAGTGGGGCTTTCAGGGTGATTATTGACAAATTACGTAGCCTTAACCCCAAAGCACATATTATACTGATGACACCTATGCAGCGTGGCGATTTTGTTTACATTCTCAATCATAATTTCAGTAGCTGGGGATCATATAAAGATCAGGAGGGACAGAGTCTGGAATCTTTTGTTAATGCGGTGAAAGCAATTGGTAAGAAAGAAAACCTGGAGGTAGTGGATCTTTATAGTGAACTCAGGTTGGGGATAGCACAGGCAGTGAAGTTTAAATATCTCAGGGATCCTTTAACGCGCGAGTACAAAGAGTATACTTATCCTGATTATATTAAAATACCATTTACTGTGGGAGATGTATATCCTTATCCTAAGGAAGCGATAGATGTTACTTATGATGGGATACATCCTTCAGATAAGGGAGGGGCGATTATTGCGGAGATACTGGCAAAGGTGATAGGTAATATTCAGTTTTAACTATTTTTAAACTTTATTTAAAGTTAAAATGAATTGTTTGCATATAATGACGCTGATTTGATATCCACCGACCGATCTTTTAACATAGTTATTAATTCTCTCTCTTCCGTAGATAATTGATCAGTTTTTCGGTATAATAATAGACTCACTTTTCTTGCTGACCAGTAGGGTATTGAAGATGAAGATATAATTGGGTAACGTTTTCCTTTCTGATATCCTCTCAGATGTTCGTAAAAGACACTCTTACATCCTTTATATCCTTTCTCTTTAACTTCATTCCATAACTCAATAATTTCACATCAGGATCCTCTCAACCTGGATTTTAAATGATCGACATACTTAGTTAAGTTGCTTCTGGAGGGTATTTTTGGAGGAGGCTCATTAAGATGCAAATACTTTTTCACAGTATTCCTGATTGCTCCAACCAGTCTGGCAATGGTTCTTATCGGTACGCCGTCTTTATAATATGCTTTGATTTGCTGCAGCTGAGAAAATCTCTTAGGTGTTTTACCAGAGGAGGATTTTGTCAATGTTTGATTCCCTAACTCCAAATTTTCATTGGCATCCATTGCCTTTATCAAGAGTTGTGGTTTCATACTTTGGCGGGTGCGTTCTAATAATTTGATTAAGGCATCACCCATATTCTTGATTAAATGCCAGCGATCTGCAATTTGATCTGCCTGGGGAGCACCATTTGAAACACCTTTTGCATACCTGGCAAAACGATCTCGTGTTACAATTTTTATATAAGGCCTTTGTTTAAACCAATCTTCCACAGTTTTGGATTCGCGATCTGGTAGTAGATCGATAATCTTTCTTGAATTTAAATCAATTATTGCAGTACCATAATTTTGCCCTTTCTTATATGCCCAATCATCTATTCCTACTGCATTTGTCTCAAGATTTTGAGGCATTTTTTGTTTGTGTATTAATCTGATAAATGTAGAACTACTCGTTGCAATATTCAGGGTATTAGATAATCTAGCTCCCATATTTCCACCAACTAATAATGCTATATTCAATAATTTCTTACTTAATCTATTCGTGACCCGGCTATATCTGGAAAATGCGTTCTTTAGAGGTTCAACAAAAATCTTTCTAGCGCAAGCTTCGTTCTCACAATAAAATTTTCTGCATTTTAGTTTTATCAGTACTTTATTATCAAATACAGGCAAATCCCTAAATGATCTGTGATAGTAACTATGCAGTCTTGTCGACAAAGCATTACAAAGAGGACATGATTGAGATCTTTTCCTGCTCCTCATGAATATTGTAATATGTCCTGCATCAATTTTATATTCTAATAAATCAAGCTCCAACGCATCATAATCAAATATTAAGTTTTGTGACCACATGGAATTTATTCTATATGTTACCTTCGCTTTCAGTACTTAACATTAGTAAGCCACCAAAAGTGACGAAGAACCAACATACTCCGGAATTTACAAGTCCGGCATACAGCTGGACTGTTGCTACCTTTTTTTAATAATTTCAGTTTAAAATTTAAATGTCTGTTCTCCATGCACAGAATGTTAACTTTATGCATTGCATTGTTTTTTACATTTTCTCTTTTAGCCCAATCAGCATTACAGGTTAAAAAAGACTCAGTTAAAGTAAAAAAAGCTGAACTGGTGATCGAAAACAGTACAAAAGATTCACTTGGTTTCCTTTACAACAATGGAAGTGGGCAAACTTCCTTTAAAAAATCTGCCTCGTAAACATCGGCGATTCCGCACTGACTATTCACCTGCCTCAGCGCTGCTGCCGTTACTCCCTTATTCCCATTTCCATCCGGCAAATACAAATCCTGCATAAAATCTCCTTCCACCTCAAGTCCACGTTGATGCCGTCGCTTCTACGGTATAATCAGTACTATTAGTGTAATATTATCCGTTGTTTATATGATTTTACCATTATTTCGTTCCCTTGTGCAAAAACAGCCCATTCACAAATATTTTACTTGCTATTTAATTTTTGAAATTCTATTTTTGGTTCCGCGAAATGATACTTGATTAGTTTATGCGGAAAGCAATTAAACTTACACGTTTCAATATTTCATGATTATGATAAACTCAATGCCATTATTTTGTTGCCTTTTGCATTGAACTCAATAAACCAGTTTATCAATATTATTTAATGTATAAAAAATATTTGTTTACCTGGTATAGATACAAACATTATAAGGTTATCTATATCCTTTACGATGGCTTTTAACCTAACCATTAATTGGATCTCCATGTAGATATGAAAGGTTTATGAGGGGGGAGTTTTGCTTCAAATCAACACCTGTTTAAAGGATGGATGTTCGTCTTGAAATTTTTATTGATCTGCAATACACATTGCGGAGAGGAAGTCACATGCCTGTAATATGGAAACATTGTATACTTTATACAAACTATTATTTAAAGATGGAAACACATTTGCCACAACCCAATACCCCTGCGCATGATTTATCCAAAATAATCAATGCTGCAGAATTAGAGATGTGCGTCCAGCAAAGGTTTCTTAGTTCCAGTGGATGAAAGTTTCACCCGGATAAAGGTTAACAGTCCGGTAGTTAAATGGCAGACTATATTGGGAAACTGTAATATCTGAAGCCCATTGATAAACCTTGTTAAGCAAGGGTACGAGTTTACAGGCCGTAATGAAAGTAAATTCATAGGTAGCCCCGAAATTAGTGGTTCCATAAGGCAGAGTTCCTAACTCTAGAATGAAGGCAGCATAAAGTACTTTGAAAGTTAGCTGAAACGGCCCTTTACGATGGTGGGGTGTTAGCAACAGCATGTAAACAAGGGATTGAGAAGCAACTGGAGAGGTCCTCGCCGCAAAATCTGGAAACAGATGGAATAGCTATCCAGTATAACCCAAAAGGAGAAATCTGGTGAACGTGGAAGGGAGTCGGAAAGGTTCATACTAGCGAAGAAACTTCGTAACTGAAGTAGAGTGAAGGGACCTTACTATTAATTAATCTTTCAACAAAAGAGAGGCAAGGGAGAGATGAAAAATACTCCAATCACATTGCAGGATCTGCGAAGAATGGTATATCAGCAGGTGAAAATGACACCCCAACATCGTTTCTGGGGGGCTATATGTTCATTTATTTAAAAGGAGTACGCTTGAAGAAGCCTAAAGGCAGGTATGCGCGAGTGCTGGTGCCGCAAGAATAGATGGCAAAAGTTTTGAAGACATAGAAACCAGGGAAGGAATCAATACTTTCCTCAATGAAATCCGACAGTCCCTTGAAAAGAGGAGTTATTTACCGGAACGCAACCGGGAGGTTTCTATCCCCAAATCGAATGGGAAAACGAAGATCCTAGGTATACCAACTATCAAATGTAGAGTAGTACAAGCTGCACTGAAATTGATATTGGAACCAATTTTCGAATCAGATTTTCAACCTGGTAGTTTCGGCTACCAACCAGGAAAGAAAGCAGGAGATGCCATTAATCGAGTGAAAGAAGGATTACCCAGTGGGAAGACCCGAGTGATTGACCTTGATCTTAAAGATTATTTTAACACAATCCGTCATCATATTTTACTAAGAGAAATAGCAAAACGTATAGGAGACGGGGAAATTTTACATCTAATAAAATTGATCTTGAAGGCAGGAGGAAAACAAGGGGTTCCACAAGTCGGCATGCTATCTCCGTTATTATCCAATATTTATCTCAACGAGATTGACAAAATGGTTGAACATGGAAATTAGCAAAACTCATTCTGTATATACCAATCTGGAATATACCCGTTGGGTTGATGATATTATTATTTAGTTTGATATGAACAGTAATGACCTTTCAGGCAAACTTTATTTTGAACATAACCCATCAAATATTGTAATGACGGACCATGACACAGATTGTAAATTTGATCTGACAGTATATGTAAGCGAATTTACAAACACGATTAAAATTGATTTTACGTTTAACAGGTCAGTATTTACCAGGCAGCAGATTCGGATGATGGGTCAACTGTATCGCGATCTGCTGAAAAAAATAATCGTTAGTTGAAAAATTTTATATTGAATTCCCTTGATAATGCCTTATTTCATGACTAAGAACAAACTTTTGAATCAATTATTTAGATTGAAATTGAATTTTGTATTAATGCTCTTATGCATTTTATCCGGAAACCTTTACGCGCAGAATCACCCTCATACAGTAGGTGGAAATGTGAAAGATGAAAATAACCAACCCATTCCTTATGCTAGTGTGGCACTACTAAGCCTGGTGGATTCTTCCATTGTCAAAATGGCTATGGCAGACAGTGCAGGACATTTTTTATTTACAGATGTGGCCAGGGGAAACTATCTGCTTGTAGCCAAGATGATAGGCTATACTGATAATAAAGATACGAAGGTCGCTTACCTGGATGAAAATTCACCACTTATACTGGATAATATCTTATTGGCGCAGGAAAGAAAAACGATTAAGGAGGTGGTCGTAACCAGCCGTAAACCAGTGATTGAGGTAAAGCCTGATCGTACGGTTATCAATGTGGCCGGTACTATTAATGCATCAGGTACATCGGCTTTTGAATTACTGAGGAAATCACCCGGTATAAGGATCATGAATGAGGATGATATACAGATAAATGGGAAAAAAGGCATGCTGGTGTATCTCGACGGTACACTTGTAAACCTGAGTGGAAAGGAATTGTCAGATCTGTTAAAACATATTCAGTCATCCAATGTCGCTACGATTGAAATTATTACCAACCCATCTGCAAAATACGATGCAGCAGGCAATGCAGGTATTATCAGTATTAAAACGAAAAAGGATGTGAACGTCGGGTGGAATGGTACTGTAAGCCTGACAACCAATTTTGGCCGTTATATGCCTAAATATGATGCAGGCGCCAGTTTGAACTATCGTAGTAAGAAAGTGAATGTATATGGGAACTATAATTTTGCGAATAGTAATAACAGAACAAGCCTTGAATATTTAAGACAGCAGGCGGACGTGAATGGTGAAAATACCCATTTCGACCAGTACTTTACCAACCTTGTACATAACAGAATTCACAATTTTAAAGCCGGTGCTGATTTCTTTGCTACAAAGAATAGCCGTTTCAGTCTGATGATGGATGGCAATATTGCAGATTATTCAGCAAATTCAAACAGCACGACCAGCATTTATCATACAGGCAGAGATTTGGATTCTCAACTGATTGCCAATAATAATCAAACAAAAAACAGTAAACTGTTCAGTTATACCGGTAGTTATGGTTATTCCGATTCCCTGGGAAGGGAGCTGAACATTGATGGTAGCTACATGACATATAACATGGATGG
The DNA here is from genome assembly GCF_034274695.1 of Chitinophaga sp. LS1. Classification (NCBI taxonomy): domain Bacteria; kingdom Pseudomonadati; phylum Bacteroidota; class Chitinophagia; order Chitinophagales; family Chitinophagaceae; genus Chitinophaga; species Chitinophaga sp. LS1. The sequence goes on along the minus strand of NZ_CP128362.1, from coordinate 7,959,259 downwards.
AACAGGCTTCCAGCCGAACTATTATGAGAATGCAAAAGGTGAGGTAACAAGCAGTAACATATATAGTAATACAAGTGGTACTAAAATTAAGGTAGCATCCGGTAAAGCTGATTATTCCCAAAAACTCGCCAGTGGCGTATTGAGCCTGGGGGCCAAGATTAACTATGTGCAGGCTAATAACCGGCTTGATTATTATGATGTATTTGAAAGTGCAACCGTTAGAGATACTGGGCGTACTAACCAGTTTACCTATCATGAAAAGGTGATAGCAGGTTATATAGATTATCGGATTAAAGTATTGAGTAAGCTGTCAATTGCGGCAGGTCTGCGTACTGAACACACACAGGTCGATGGCCAGCTGAATACCCTTACAGCCAATAAGGTGCAGTCCGTGGATAGTCAGTATATTAACTTCTTCCCGAATCTGGCATTAGCATTTTCACTGGACCGTAACAATGAAATTGGCCTGATATATAATAAGCGTATAGACCGCCCTGCTTATCAGGATTTAAACCCATTCGAGTTTGTATTGGATGAGCTGTCTTATGTAAAAGGTAACCCGTTCCTGAAGCCGCAATTGTCTCAAACGGTGAAGTTGTCTCATATCTACAAGCAGATGCTGACAACTTCTATAAGCTATACTGATACACGTGATTACATTGTAAGGTATAGAGATACAATCACCGCCGGACGGACTTTTCAAACCAATACAAATTTAGCGCACCTGTATACTCTGAATCTGTCAGCCACTTTCCAGTATTCACCAGCGCCGTGGTGGGACTTCAATTATACCCTGAGCGGATATCGCCAACAGGTAAAGGGCCGCGCAGGTCAGACAGATATGGATTTGTCACAGAATACATGGAGTGCATCAGGTAATAATACTTTCAGATATAATAAATGGAGCCTTGAGATTATTGGATTCTATAATTCACGATTCCTGGATGCACCGGCGCTCGTGAACAGCCAATGGACTGTAGATGCTGGTATACAAAGGAAGATTCTGAAGGATGCAGGTACTTTACGTCTGAGCGTATCTGATATCTTCAATTCGCTGGAGTTCAGCCTGAAACGTGATTTTGGTGGCCTGTATTATGTAAACAGAAATAAGTGGGAAACCCAGCAGGTAAAAATTGCTTTCAGCTACAGATTTGGTAACCAGAAAATAAAAGGTCCAAGTAATCGTGATAATGGACTGAACGATCAGAAAAGACGTATGAGATAATACTTAATTGTAAAATTAGATCAAATGGTAAAAGCAGGACCAGTTGCATTGAAACGTATATTAGGGGCATTCCTGATAATGTTGCTTTTGCGGTCAATAAACAGTATTGCACAAACAAATGGGCATGGTACCATTGTTCACCTGAGATTCGTGGCTGCTTCCATAAAAGGAAACCCGGCAGGAGAAAATGCACTGAGACGTGTAAGTATATACCTGCCTCCGGGATATGATAAAAGTAGTGCCAGATATCCTGTTGTCTATTGCTTACATGCCTATGATGCCAGTGATAGTACCTCTATGATTGGGATAGGCGAGGCCCTTGATGATGCCATTACTACGCATCAGGTAAGACCAATGATCATGGTAATGCCGGATAGCGAAACAGAATATAGAGGAAGCTTTTATACGAACTCCTCATTTACCGGTAAATGGGCTGATTATATTGCAAAGGATGTTGTTGAACTGATAGATAGCAAATACCGGACTATCAAATCCCGTGATGGAAGAGGTATAACAGGACTGTCAATGGGAGGCAATGGTGCTTTAAAAATAGCCATGCTTTTCTCGGATGTCTTTTCCTGCGTTTATGCAATGACACCGGCTGTACTGAATTGGTCCGACGGGGTAAACATTGGTATTCCAGCTTTTAAACTGCTCTCTGCGGCAAAGTCTAAAAAAGAAGTGATGGATGACTTCAGATGCAGATTGATGGTCGATCTGGGTAGGACATATTCGCCTGATAAAAATAAACCACCATTTTATGCCGATATGCCGGCTTACTATGTGAATAATAGCCTTGTTGTTGATTTGGAAGTGAAGAAAAAATGGGAAGAAAATTTTCCTACAAGGATGATTGAACATCATCTGGCTGCTTTAAAGAGTTTGAAGGCGATTAAATTAGATTGGGGTAGAAATGACGAGAATAAGCATGTACCTGTAACATGCCTGGAATTCAGCAAGCAGCTGGAGCAGTTTGGAATCAAACATTTTGCAGAGGAATATTTGGGTGGCCATGCAGGCAATCTTTCTGGAAGAGATGGAAGATTGTATACAGAAGTATTCCCGTTTTTTAATACCTATTTAAATTTTGAATGATAAAATAGGATAATGAAATTTTAATTTGATTAATTTCCAGGTGTAGAAAGTACACCCTGGTTAATATAGTTAACCAAACCATCATTAAGGTAGAACACAACCTAAGCCACGAAAGGTTCTCTTGCTTTTTAAATGAACCGGATTGAATTAATATAATCTACATGATATGAGTATTGCAATTAAAACTGAGACTTCCCAGGTGTCGGAAGAGGTAGACGTTTTGTATGAAGTATTATGGACGAGAGTCTATAGTTACGTGTTTGAAATTTCTATTAAAACGCCATTATTTAAGACACTGGCACAGCGGCCTTTAACCCTGCAGGAAGTAGCTGATGTTTGTGATCTGGAGATTACCTCTGCAAGAATTTTAGCCCAGTACCTTTGTGGTTTGAAACTGATCAGTATGCAGGACGGACTTTTTTATCCAACGCCCGTTTCAACAGCTTATCTGACCAACCCTGATATCATACGGGACCTTTCAGGATTTGCACCAGAAAGCCTTGCTGCATTTGAAGATCGTTTAAGAAATGTACCACAGCAACCCTGGTATCAAATACGCAACAGCAATGAGAGCGTAACTGGTGTGAGCGGCATGAACCTCGACTTTTTTATCGCTGAAACTCGTCATAACTGGCGTATTGCAAAAGGAAAGGAGTTGAGCATGGCGTATGATTTTTCAAAACATACCCGTTTGATGGACATCGGTGGTGCAAGCGGTGGATGGTGTGTAGGGATCAGAAGTGAAAACCCGCATCTGGAATGTACCATCTACGACCTTCCTGAAGTGGCTGGAATCGTAAGTAACGCTGCACAAAAACTGGGGCACGACGATAAAATCAATATAGTAACAGGCAACATTTTTAGTTATGACCTTCCGGATAATGCTGATGTCATATTGTTAGCGAATGTATTGCATGACTGGAGCGAGTCTGATTGTTTCTTCATACTCAAAAAGGTGTATGATAGCCTGCCTGAAAACGGAGTGGTGTTAATCTATGAATTTTTCCTGAATAATGACTGGAGCGGCCCGCTGGGATCCATGTATCAGGCTATTACCGTATTGGGCCCTACAGGAGAAAGTGGCTGGCAGCCAAGTTATATTGAAATGGAACAATTATTAGAAGCAGCAGGCTTCGTAACCGAAACAGGAAGTAACAATCTTGTTGTTGGGAAAAAATGCTAACCCGAAAATATAAGTAAAAATGAAGCTTTGCAGTATTCTGCTATACAATAAGATATGGAGTATGAGTGATGATCTGTCTAAAGTGCCCGTGAAAGATGGGTTTATTCTGACAGATGATCGTAACCAGATGAATGAAGCAGATGTGGTAGTCCTCCATATGCCAACAATAACAAAAGAAGAATTTGCTGCTATCAAAAAGCGTGCGGGGCAACTATGGGTCTTTTGGACAATGGAATGCGATGCACACTACCAATGGCAATTTACACCTGAAATACAGGCATTGTTTGACATTACTATCAGCTATAAAATGGATGCTGATGTGCCTTTACCCTACATCCACAGTAGCTATAATGAAATGATGCGCAGGCTACCGGTCGATAAGTCACAATTGATCAATGCGTTTATTTCCAGTGATTTTGATCTGAGCAATCGTATTCAATACCTGAAAGAACTGGCCACATACATAGATGTTCATTCTTTTGGCAAAGTAATGAATAACAGAGAGCTCCCCAAAGATGATGGTATTATGACCAAAGCTGGAATTATATCAGGCTATAAGTTCTCCATCGCGTTTGAAAACGCAATCGCTAAAGACTATGTGACAGAAAAATTCTATCACCCATTGATCGTTGGATCAGTGCCGGTTTATTTGGGTGCCCCCAATATAAAGGACTTTGCACCTGGCGAGCATTGCTTTATAAATGTGCATGATTTTTCGTCGGTAAAAGACCTGGCTGATTACCTCATTGAGCTGGATAACGATCCCGTTAAGTATGCTGCTTATCATAGCTGGAAAAATGAGCCTTACAGAAAGGACTTTGTTCAGAAACTGGATGTAGTGAGTAAGCATACTTTTTTAAGGCTCTGTGAGCTCCTCGAAAAAAATAAGCATCACCTAAATAAATACTACCATGAAAAACAACCTGGATTTTTTAAAACCACTACCTATATCGAATAAAGCCCGCCTAGGTAGAAACAGAGATGGCGGTTATGTCGTTTATAACAGAATTATTCCGGAAACGGAAGTGCTCTTTACCTATGGTGTGGGCTGGGAAATATCCTTTGAAGAGGCATTTAATGAAGTGACAGGGAAGAAAGTACTGATGTTTGATCCTACAATGGTGGGTATATATCTACTGGATTGGAAGGCTATACGTAAACATTTTTTTACTTTAAGGTTCTCCCAGATTTATAAGCAGATTACCAGAGGTCTTTTTTTGTATAATAAAAAGAAAGAACTGGATAAAAAAGATGTCAACTTTGTAAATGAAGGTATCAGTGTTACGAAAAAGGAAAAGTATGATACTTTTGCAAACCACTTAAGAAGGTTTAACCAGCAGGATAAAAAGATCTTACTAAAACTGGATATCGAGGGCGGCGAATTTGAGATTTTTCAAAATGATGATATCTATAGTCTGTTAGGAAATGTAAATCAGCTGTTGGTTGAATTCCATGATTTAAAAAACAGGCTGCGTGAGGTGAAAGCAATTATGGAGAGGATTGGAGAAAATTTTGAACTTGTTCATATTCATGCAAATAATGCAGGCCATACTTTTTTACTTTTTGATCTTGAAGATGAGCAGACAGATGTTGTAATGCCAGACCTGATCGAAGTAACATTCGTTAAAAAAGGACTTATCGCCGGGGCCGATAAGATCAACACCCAGTTTACATATCCGGTACCAGAGCTGGATTATCCAAATGACCCTACGAGAAGAGAGATTCTGTTGAAATTTATATAAGCGTATGTTCGTAAGTGTTAGTAATGATGGAAAATGAATATTGCTCAATTTTAGTTTTTTTAGAAAAAAAATATAACTTAGAGGTAGATAATTTGGTTCACATATTACCTTGGTGATGTAGAATGATTAGCCCGTTGATAGTATTGTTGATTGCATCATCAGTTGGATCATTATCTATACTCTTTTGAAATAATTATTTGTCCATGTGTTTTCGTGTTATGTAATGAAGTTCGCCATTATTAGAGGAGTATTTACATTTAATTATTTACCACTATTAAAAGGATAACAAATTCATACTTTTCATCTAAATGTTTTTTATTGCAGCCATTAAATGGGTCTGAAGTATCATAGATAAAAGACGGTATGCCAATTTGTTAATAAACCCACCCATAAAATGAAAGATGTTCTTCCATTAATCTCTTGCGTATGCATCACAAGAGATAAGCCTGATTTGCTTGAAAGAGCAATAGATTGTTTTCTTAACCAGACTTATCCAAATAAACAGCTGGTTGTATTATATGAGGATATAGATGAATTGACGAAAGCTTTCTTTAAAACACATACCTATGATAGTTCAGTTGTTATACTGGAAGTATCAGGAAATCCAAAGTTAACTATCGGAAAGCTGCGCAACTATGCGATCTCTAAAGCTGACGGTGAGTTCATCAGCCAATGGGATGATGATGACTGGTACCATTCAAAAAGACTCGAACTTGCGTATCGGTACATTCAGCAAACAGGTAAAGATGGAGCTATTCTTACACGCTGGATGGTGTTTAGCTGCGTAGAGCAGCAGGCTTATATTTCAAACAGAAGATTGTGGGAAGGTAGCGTATTGTGCAGAAAGGATGCCATGCTGGAAAAAGGATACGACGATCTGATCTGGGGTGAAGACACGCCGATTATAGAGTATTTACATGAGCATAAAAAGCTGGCATTGATTGAACAGATGCCACTCCTCTACGTTTATATTTACCATGGAAGCAATTCCTGGAATTATGATCATTGGAATGAAATATTTAAAGCCAGTATACCGCTGAATGAAGAGGATAACAGTGTTATGCAGAAAATTATCGCCAATGAATATACTGTTGAAACAGCATCGGCATTGTTAGATAGTATTTGTCCAAAATACAAATCAGCAATGCCCGAGAGTATGCCATTATAAAAAAGCATTTTTACTTATTGGTACCCTTGCTAACCAAGCTATAATTGTCCTTTGCAATTATTGCCTGGTACTCTTTTACCCATTCAATAACTTTATGAAACTCACAGATCTCTTTGATAGTAATGATGCAGACTTGAATCAAGCTGGTGGTGAAGATTTATTTCTGAATTCATTTGTAAAGTATGTGGCACCCACCACAGAAACAGAATTTAAATTAGAACATATATTTAAGTCTGTGCTTGGTATACAATCACCCATTGGCGTAAATGATGATTTCTTTGATAACGGTGGACATTCGCTGGCTGTAATAAAACTGATCTCTGAGATCTATGTTGGTTTTCAATATGAGTTATCAATTAAAGAGATCATTGATAATAGTACCATTCTTAAATTATCAAAATTATTAGCTACCACCGGGACAGGCAAAGATGTATTCAACGTAGTAAGAGAACAGGATGAAAATGGTAAGTTCCCATTATCCCAGGTTCAATTATCCTACTTACTCGGCCGTGATTCTTTATTTGAACTAGGTGGTGTTTCTACACAGGCTTACCAGGAATTCGTAGCTGCTATAGATTTTGAAAGATTTAGCCAGGCGTTTAATGACCTGATAGCCAGACACTCCATGTTAAGAGCTGTCATTACAGAAGATGGCAGCCAGCAAATCGTAGTGCTGGATAAACCTTATGAAATTGTACTGGAAGATTATTCCCGAAAAAGCCAGGAAGAGATTGATCTCCTGGTTAAAAATAAAAGAGACCAGCTTTCCCATAAAATATTCAATACCGCCGTATGGCCATTGTTCGATCTGCAGGCGATTCAATTACCCGATAATAAATATTACTTCTTTTGGGGCATTGATACCATTATAGCTGACGCGCAGAGTAAGTTTCTGCTGTACGAAGATCTATTCAAACTCTATGAAGGTAAACCGTTGAAAGATATTGAGTTTACTTTCAGAGATTATATGCTAACCTTGGAAAATCTGCGTAATAGTGCAAGATATCAAAGCGATAAGCAATATTGGCTGAATAAATTGTCTGACTTTCCCCTGGCACCAGCCTTGCCATTAAAGGCTGGTATTAAAAAAGGTATAGGTGTTCATTTCAATAAGCTGACCCATCAGATCAAAGCAGATGCATGGGCAACATTTAAAAAGAATGCAGCAGCGCAGCGCCGTTCCCCTACATCTGTATTGTGTGCCATTTTCTCAACCGTTCTGGCTGCTTACTGTAACCAAAACAGGTTTAGTATTAATCTGACGGTGTTCAACCGGTTGCCGTTTCATAAAGATGTGAATGAGATTGTGGGCGATTTCACCTCCCTGCTGCTACTGGATGTGGATGTAAAGGGCCGGAAAATATCAGATACAGCAACCCATATCAATGATCAGTTGCTGCAATCCCTTGATCATAGATTGTTTGATGGCGTAGAATTCATCCGTGAGTTAGCCCAGGCCAATGGTAATAGTATAGCTGCAATGATGCCGGTTGTATTTACCAGCGCGTTATATGGAAAAGAGGCTGGTGATACCAGCCCGGCTGATGTAGCAGACAGGATAGGCGTGGAGGGTAAATACAGCATCAACCAGTCTTCTCAGGTATTACTTGATTGTATAGCCAGCGATATTTCCGGAATTACAAATATTCAATGGAACTATGTCGAAGATATGTTTGATGCGGAACTGGTGTCCGTCATGTTTAACGAATATGTTACAGGCATTGAAAATTATATAAAAAGTACTGATGGTAATATCATCTATCATTACCAGCAGTCACACTATAAAGCCTATCAGGTATTAAATAATACAGCAAAGGATGTACCTGCCACTGATTTAGTGACATTGTTTAATCACTCCTGCCAGTTGCATGGTGAAAAAATAGCTTTGAAACATGGTACGCATAGCCTTACTTATGCTGAGTTGGATCAGCGATCAAACCAGTGTGCGAACTATCTGCTTGCACAGGGAGTTACCGCTGGCGATAAAGTAGGTATTTATTCCAGGAGAGTCATTGATACCATTGTATATATTCTTGGAATATTGAAAGCCGGCGCAGCCTATGTACCTTTTGATCAGGATGCGCCTGCTGCAAGGGTGAGCTATTTGCAAAAGGATTGTAACTGCAAACTCACACTTGGTCAGTCAGACCTGATGCCTTTAATCAGCACCTTCAATACCACCCCGATCAATACGCCGATCGATCCTCAGTCGCTGGCATATATTATTTATACATCCGGTAGTACTGGTAATCCGAAAGGCGTAGCTATCAACCATGATGCAGTATGCAATACCGTACTTGATATCAATGATCGTTTCCATGTGAATGACAGTGATAGTGTACTTGGTATTTCATCACTTACATTTGACTTGTCAGTGTATGATATTTTCGGAACTTTTTCCTGTGGCGCCAGACTGGTATTATTAGATGATATCAGAGATACACAGCTGATCATTCAATTACTGAATGAAGAGCAAATTACTGTGTGGAACTCAGTTCCCGCCATAATGGAATTGATAGTTGATGAAATACAAAGTCATTCATCATCAGTGTCGGCAATCACCGACGATCATGAAGCGGTAGATCAGGCGCAATCAGGTGATAATAAGTTGTATTGGGCACCTCAGGTAAACTGGGAGCGGAAAGATAATACCGTGTATGTAGAAGGCAATGCATGCCCGGATTTTATGACATGTATATTTCCTGATTTCTATTATTATACCAAAGGTGGTGCCACCAGACAAGAATTATCCGCACGTTTCATTCATTTTGGTGCAACACAGTTTGATGCATTCCTGGCGCGCTTAATCCAGAATAAGGTACTTATTTCTGCCGTGCAGCAACCTGATGCCTTGTTCGCATCCCAGGAAAGGTTTGTGAAAAAGGATCCACGCCTGGCAGCTGATCCGGTTGCTTTGCTGGAATATACTGAATCAGTGCTCAATAGAAATTATAGTTTCAATGGCAGTAAAGGAAAAATACAGTTAGATACAAAGCCATTGCCGGATTACATCACCAACAGGAAAAGCTGGCGTAGCTTTTCGGCTGATAAAATGTCATTAGGAACAGTAGCTGGGTTATTATCAGTGCTGAAACAGGAGCATAGTAAAAACGATATCCGTTATCATTATGCCAGTGCAGGTGGCTTATATCCGATAGATGTGTACCTGCTGATCAAGCCCGATCGTGTACTGGGTATGGAAGGCGGCCTGTATTATTATCAGCCGCAACAGCATACACTGATCCACGTTCATGACGGTAACCACCTGATGGATGGCTCATTCCATAATAGCTCAAATGCAGCGACATTCCACTCTTCTGCTGTCACTGCATTCCTGGTTTACAATGCTGAAAATTCAATGCCGAAATACGGAGGCTATGGCTATTTCATGGCAACACTGGATGCAGGTATTATGACAGAAGCATTGGCAGTGGTAGGGGAAACGCTTGACGTTGGTTTTTGTTCAATCGGACATATAAACTTCGACATGTTATCCCCCTATTTGTTTAAGGGTGCACAGAATGTGCTGCTGCATACCATTGAGCTGGGGTTAAAAGAGAATATACCCCCTAAAGTCAATAATATTTTATCAGCGGCCGGGAAAGCATTTAACCTGAAAACGGTGATGATGAGCGGAGACTGGATTCCGGTAAACCTCCCGCTCCGTATCAGCCATTTATTTAAAGATGCTTCCATCTATAGCCTTGGCGGTGCAACAGAAGCATCCATCTGGTCAAATTTCCACCTAATCACGCTGTCATTCCCATACGTAAAAAGTATTCCTTATGGCAGGCCATTATCTAATCAACAGTTTTATGTGCTCAATCCATTTGGAGACCTGTGTGCCCCGGGTGTAGAAGGCGACCTTTACATTGGCGGAAGAGGTTTGGCTGCATGTTATTATAATGATAAAGATAAGACAGACGGCAGTTTCATAACACATCCTTCACTTGGACGTATTTACAAAACGGGTGACCTGGGTATTTTGCATAAAGTAGAAGAACGGGGTACCAACGAACAATGGTCTGGCAACATTGAATTCATAGGCCGTAAGGATAGCCAGGTAAAGATCAGGGGATATAGAATTGAATTGGGTGAAGTGGAAGGCGTATTGCAGGAAATGCAGGAGGTATTGCAATGTGTGGTAGTTGTAAAAAAAGACACACAGGGTGTACAGCGTTTAATTGCTTACGTGGTGGTAGCTGAGGTCTTCAGGAAAGATGTGATGATGGATTATCTCCGCTCCAGGCTGCCTGAGTATATGCTGCCTTCTATGCTTATCAGGATGGATCATCTGCCACTTACGTCCAATGGAAAGGTAGATAGAAAGAACCTGCCCATACCTGATTTCACAGAAATAAAAAATACCTATCAGGCACCTGCCAATAAAACAGAACAACAACTGACCACCATCATTGGCGAATTGCTGAATATAGAAAATATCAGTACAAGTGATAACTTTTTTGAGCGGGGAGGTAACTCAATTATCGCGCTGAAAGTGGTGAGTCGGGTAAGACAGTTAGGACTGGCTATCCAGCCAAGAGATCTGTTCCAGTTCCAGGACATCAGGTCACTGGCGGAACATCTCCATTCCCAGCAGGAAAAACAGCTGGTAAAGAAGCTGGCAGAAGGAGCGTTTCCGGTGACACCTACCCAGCGCTACTGGTTAGACAATACGCGGGATGAAGAGCTGAAAAAAGAAAATGGAAATAACTTCGGTCCTATAAAATTTGCTTATGAGATCAACAGCACTTTCAACCCTCAGATTTTAAAGGAAACAGTAAAATTATTGACCGCACGCCATGAAATACTTCGCGCCGTTTTTGACGAAGTGGGCAATGCCCAATTCGTCATGAAGCTACAGCCTGTCATGGATGAGGTACAGGGATTCGAATATGTTGATCTCCGTACAGAGGGGAATATTGATATCAAATCCAGCCTGTACGATAGCACCAGCGAATTCAATTTTCAGACAGGTCCTTTATTCTTCACGAAAGTATATCAGCAGGCAGATAACAGCTATGTTGTATTATTTGAAATACATCATGTGGTATTTGATAAATGGTCCATCGGTATCTTCTTTAGAGATCTGTTTACCATCTATGATGGGCTTGTGAGGAACAAGACACCTGAGTTGCCAGTACTCAATCATTCTTATTCTGATTACCTGAAGAATATGGTTGAAACAAGAGAACAAAATCTGGCTGCGCATAAACAATACTGGCAGGGCCTTTACAATACCCTTCCACCAGACCTGCCAATACCTGTTGAGCAATTACCTTCTTCAGGAAAAATGGCGGATCGTATTGCGGAAATTGAATCACTGTCATTCCCTGATGCTATTTTTAAATCAGTGATGGCTTTGTCCAGGGAACATTCCACCTCATTCTCTGTAGTGCTCCAGGCTGCTTTCCTGCAATTTATGCATTCCCTTACCGAGGTAGAAGATTTATGTTTTGGTACAGATGTCTTTGGCAGGGATTATCCGGATTCACCTGAAATGATCGGTTGTTTTGCAGAGACAGTACTGCTGAGGGTCGCAGTGCACAAGCAGGCAAGCCTGACAGATACCATCCTGCAGGTAAAGAAGGCTCATATTGATACAGATACTTACCAGGCTTATACACTGACAGACCTCGTTGTAGCTATGCTGCCTGCCGAAAGAGAGATGTTGGGAGGTTTCTGGCGGTTCAATATGCGATACAGGACCGGTAAAGGATTCCACGTTGAAAACAATCTCCTGGGTGAAGATAGTGGCGTAATTGTAAAGGCTATTCCAAACCCACGCGAAAAGGACCTCATTTCAATTGATATGCAGATATTCTTTGTGAACGAAAATGATCAGATAAAGCTGGAGGTAACTTACGACAGCTCTGCTTATACTCAGACTGCTATACGGGAATTCTTTGAAAAGTTTATAGCATACTTATTACAGGAATTAGGTAAATAGGAAATTTTAATCAGATCATTATGAATGTAGCCGCATTTTGTTCAGCCAGATTTGAAGCAAATTCAGTGGAAGAGCTGGAGGTTCTCAGCGCAGCATTTAAAACTGCAGTTAATAATTTGCACCGTACGCCTCCTGCAAAGTTCAGGAGAGTCATCTGGGGCGAAAGTGAAGAAGACATCCTCACGACCATTGCCAATAAGAATAACAGAAGTATGCTCTCCGCAAGGGTGATAGAGAATTGTAAACTGGTATTTGTATTCCCTGGTATGGGTGCCCAGTATCCTTTTATGGGACAGGACCTGTATGAAAAGGATGGTGCTTTCAAAGAAAGGTTAGATGCCTGCCTGGAGATAGCATATGAGATTACCGGCATTAATTACAGAGACATCCTTTATCCCGGAGAAGGGCAGGATGCTACGGTGATCAACCAGATGCAACATGCACAGCTGGCAAATTTTATGTTCTCCTACAGCCTCTCAAAAGCATTGATGGAAAAAGGCGTACATCCTGATGAGATGATTGGATACAGCTTTGGGGAATACGTAGCGGCAGCATTGTCAGAAGTGATCACCTTAAAGGATGCGATCGGTTTAATTATAAAACGTGGACAGATTATAGCAGCATCAGAAAAAGGAAAGATGATAGGTGTACCATTGCCTGCAGAGAAGATACAACTATTGTTGAGTGATGGCCTGTACATCGCTATTGATAACGGGCAGTCCTGTGTAGTAACTGGGAATATACCTGATGTTACCGCTTTTGAAAGTAAACTCGCTGCGGCAAGAATATTCTGGTCGCCGGTGAATACTGAATATCCGCTGCATTCCCGGTTAATGGAAGGTGTGGCAGGATCGCTCAGAGAAGAATTTCAACAGGTAGAGTTACAGCCTCCGGCTATTCCCTACATCGCAGGTAATACCGGCAGTTTTATAACAGCAGTACAGGCTTGTTCCCCCATCTATTGGGAACAACAAATAACCTGTCCTGTCTTATTTGAGAAGGGCATAAAAGAACTGGTGGAGGGTAGCCCCAAAATATTCCTGGAAGTAGGTGCAGGCAGAGACATTTCGTTACTGCTTTCCTCCATAATTGAAGACAAATCATCAGTAAAAATCTTTAATACAGTACGACCAAAAAATCAGGAGATAGATGATCATCATTACCTCCTGCACAGATTGCTGGTATTGTGGTTATACGGATTTGGAAAATAGTTGAACCATTGGATATAATAGTTAATCAATCAGGTAAGTGTTATGATGATCAGCAAAAAGGATATTCAGGACATACTCCCGCTCTCTCAGGTGCAGGAAGCCATCTTGTATGAGTATATAAAGGACCCGCAATCAGAGGTCAACTTTGAACAGTTATCGTTTGTAATGAATGGGCCGGTAGACCTGGACCGTTTCAGAACCGTGTGGATCCGCATTATTGAGCAGCACGATATGCTGCGTGTTTGCTATAGATGGAAGGATTTAAAAAAGCCTATCCAGATAGTGCTCAAAACGATTACCGCTGATATTTTGACAGAACAGGTGACGGGTGATGCTGATACGCTGGTCATCAATTCACAGATTGATAAAGCCCGCGCTGCTAAATTTGATCTTGAAAAAGTTCCTTTTAGTGTAAAGTGCATAAAATGGTCAGCTGACAAATCACTGATTATCCTGTCCTGGCACCATATTATTATGGATGGCTGGAGCCTGAGTATCCTGCTGAAGCAGTTTTTACATACATACCTCGATGACCATAGCAGTCTAGCTGTTCCTGCAGAAACGTTTAAATCATATCTGCTTTCCTCCCGTAAACCTTATACCGGTGACTACTGGAAGAATTATATGAAATTCAGCCAGCCCGGTAATATTTGGGTATATAGAAGGCAGGCTGTTCCTCGCCAGATGAAGAGGGAAATGCTGAAACGGGAAATTACAGCTGTTGAAAAGATTAATTCCTTTACAAGAAAGCACCGGATCACGCTTGCCACATTTTTTAATGCCTGTTGGGGTATGACGTTGCAGCAGCTCAATCGTCGTGATGAAGTGATATTTGATAATGTTCGTTCTGTGCGTCCGGAGCGAAACTTTGATGACGTTGTTGGCTTATTTATAAACACACTTCCTGTAAAGGTTGGCAACTATCCGGGAGGCCGTTTCGAAGATCTGTTAACAGGTTTACAACAGGAACTCTTCCATCAGATGGATATAGCTGATAACCCTGTTGTTGCTGCAGGTAGCAAAGGCGCGGATTACAATATGTTATTTGATAGTTTGCTGGTAATAGAAAACTATCCATTGGATATGCAACAGGAAAAGATGTTTGCTATATCAGATCTTCATTATAAGGAAGTGACGAAATATCCGCTGACTGTTATCGTACTGCTGCTGCCTGATAAAATTGAGATCAGCTTTACATATGATCCGGCTGTCATTACAGAACAGGTAACAGCGCGGATCGCAGATTGCTGTTTAACGCTGGTAGACCTTGCCCTGGAAGATGCCGGTCAATCGACTGCTGTATTAATGGAAAAAGCAGCAGGGCCTGCTGATTGGGGGCTTCAGCCAGACCCGGTTGACACGGGAGTACTCCTGAGCCATCTTGGTGAAACTGCACATATTGGCGCTTTCAGAGATAAGGAAGCCTTATCCCGGTTCCTGAAAATAAATGTGGATAGTCTTTTAACAGGCAGTAATGAGGTCCATTTTATTCCTGTTGATATGGATGGCCGTATAGCATTGTTACAGTGCTACAGCGGGCAGGAAGTGGAGGTAAATGATGAACTGGCACCATTGATCATAGATAAGATCAATATTACTGATAGCACGGATATTCAACAGATCGTCAACCTGCTTTCAAAGAAAGGCGGGCATACACCCGTATTCTCTACGCCTGTTGAGCAGGAAATCAGCCAGATCATATATCAGGTATTAAATATTCCTGTGGGTAGCCTGGGGCCAGACGATGATCTGTTTACGATAGGCATGAACTCTTTTGATATTGTATACATAAGGAACAACATTAATCAGCACTTTGCCAATAAGATATCTATCGAAAAAATCTTCCGCAACCGTACTATTCGCACGCTGTCGCAATTAATCGATATAGCCCCACTGCAGCCATCCGGGCTGCCTGTCGCAGGCCCGGACCGTAAAAAGATCCTGTCTTTGCAACAGCAAAGCATGTTGATGCATCAGAAACTGAGCGGTGAAGGAGCACTTTATAAAAGTGTTTTTGTCTATGCCTGCAATGACCGCTTACAAGAAGATCAGTTGTCAGCAGCATTCCGTCAGTTAGTACAACGGCATGAGATCCTGGCACAAAAATTCATGATTCAGGATGATGGCATTACGATCTCCGTACATGCATCATCGACCTTTAATGTAGTGGTAAAAGAATACGCGGTACTGCCTGATATGGATGTACTGGCTGCCACTACCCTGGACCTTGCGCAAGCCCCCCTGTTAAATATTAGCCTTTGCCGGTGTGAACAACAGGACTATCTGGTGATTACCGGCCATCACGTTATAGCAGATGGTGTGTCTGTATATCATTTGCTGGAAGAACTGATACAGCTATATCGGCAAAGTACCCTACCAGCCTTGCCCGCAAATTATCAGGACTACTGCTACTGGTTTCAGCATTTTGCAACTACGGAAGAATACGCCGCACAACGGCACTATCATTTGAACCAGATAGGTAGTAAGCAGGAACTGTTACAGACATTTAGCCATGTTAATAACTCGTCTCCTGAAGCATTAGATCAGGATGTCATTACTCTTACCCTGGATGCAGCGCTGTTAAATGACGCAAAGCGTTTTTATACCAGCCGTGCAATTACCGGGTTCCAGTTCTTCTCTGGTTTACTGGGAATAGTACTGAGCCGCTTTTTGAAGCAGGAAAACATTTACTTTAATCTGCCTGCACATGGCAGATCACTCCCCGAATTTGAAAAAACAATAGGTCTTTTTATCAATACGGTCATTTCAAAATTACAGGTAGATCCTAACCAGTCAGTAGCCAGTTTCTTTGAGACCACCAGACAGGGATTTATACAGGATATGTTACATGCTGACTATTCCTATTCATCGTTGTTGAAAGACCTGAATATTGCCGATAATAAAGAATTTCTGGCCATTCATAATATTTACCTGAATTATCTTATCAATGGTAAAAATTATAATAGCAGATTGAACAGCAAAGATCTTTCGCTCACGTTGCTTGATGTGGATGACAAAACCAGTATCTATAAATTGTCATGCTACTTTTATGAAAGTGATCAGCAGCTTAAACTGAAAATATTTTATAACAGGCATTTTTTCAATCAGCGTGATATCGCCTTGTTGAAAGATGAATACCTGCGCTTACTGGACACCTGTATACAAAATCCGGAACAGCAGTTAAAAGACATTCAGCTATTTGACTGGCAGCAACAACTCCAGGCACAGGTACACCCGGCCGTACAGCATCAGCATCATTTCCCTTCAGCAGAGATAGAACAAACCGTGCACGCCAGATTTGAAAAAATGGTAGCATTATATCCGGAAGCTGTGGCCGTGAAAAACCTAAATGGCGAACAGCTCAGCTATCATAGCCTGAGTAGCCTGGGTAATAAAGTAGGCCGTGCTATCATTGAAACGTATCAGGCAGAAAAGGGTAGCAGGATCATACTTTTATTCGAACACCATCAGCTGGATCAGTTTGTGGCTTTATTTGCTGTATTGAAAAGCGGTGGTATTTATGTGCCTGTTGATCCGCAATTACCTTCATTAAGGATCCGGCAGATCATCAGTGATGCAGGTAGTCAGCTGATATTAACATCAAGGAGTATACAGAACGATCTACCTGAAACCGTTAACGTAGTTTACATAGAAGATATCTATGCAACCGCATTATCAGATGCTGCATTGTCCTATGTAGTTGCACCTGCAGATCCGGCTTATATATTATATACTTCCGGTTCCACAGGCCAACCTAAAGGGGTGGTTCAATCGCACAGAAACATACTGCACTTCGCCAGGGCTTATGCCAATGGTTTATTATTAAGTCAGCAGGATGTTTTGACTCTTTTCTCCCGCTATAATTTCGATGCCGCCATCATGGATATTTTTGGCGCATTTCTGAATGGGGCAAAATTGGTGGTGATTGATGTGAAGCAGCATTTCTCTATTTTGGATGAAGTGATCAGGAAAGAAAGGATTACCATCTTCCATAGCACGCCTACCCTATACCGAGAACTGGTGCTGGCACTTAATGTCAATCAGCCTGCAAAAGATATAAGGGCTGTAGTATTGGGGGGAGAAGCCGTATATAGTGCCGATCTGGATACCTTCAGAAAATATTTTGCACCAGGGACCCTGTTTGTAAATGGTCTGGGCCCTACCGAGTCTACCATCACCTTACAGCATTATATGGATCACGAAAGTGATAATGTGCGGAAAAGCATTCATGTGGGTATACCTACTATAGATACGGCCATTTATCTGCTCAATGAGCATGATGAACAGGTAGGTATCTGGGAAGTAGGAGAGCTGGTATATAAGAGTGATTACC
Organism: Chitinophaga sp. LS1; assembly: GCF_034274695.1. Taxonomy (NCBI): domain Bacteria; kingdom Pseudomonadati; phylum Bacteroidota; class Chitinophagia; order Chitinophagales; family Chitinophagaceae; genus Chitinophaga; species Chitinophaga sp. LS1. The sequence goes on along the minus strand of NZ_CP128362.1, from coordinate 7,941,352 downwards.
TGGCTGTGGCATATTGGAATAACGAGGTTGAAACAACTAGAAAGTTTACCATTGATCCAGTCACAGGGAAAGGTCGGGTATATAGAAGCGGTGATCTTGGCAGAAGGTTGGTGACGGGTGATATTGAGTATGTTGGCAGAAAGGACGGACAGATAAAAATAAGTGGTTATCGCATTGAAACAGGTGAAATAGAATCCGTACTGAATACATTTACGGAAGTGCAGATGAGTGTAGTGACGTTGCAACCAGTAGGTGAAAGAAAGGTTGTTTTGGTGGCACATGTTGTATTTCAGCAGGTGCTAGATAGCATAGAGGTACGTTCCCGGCTCAAAGGAATATTCCCGCCTTATATGATTCCTGAATTTATCGTACCGATGGATAAATTCCCGTTAACCAACACCGGAAAAATAGATCGTTCCAAATTGCCAGCCCCGGTTGTGAATGAAATTTCGGAGATCGAAGAAGTAAGATCTGAGTTCGAAAACTTTTTAACAGGCATCTGGTCTGATATACTGAACATTCCCATAGCCCGCATTGGTAGAAATATCAACTACTTTGACCTGGGAGGAACCTCTGTTTCCCTGCTGGCACTTAGTAACCGGTTGACGAAGTCACTGGGTAAGGCAATAGCACCCAAAGACCTCTTTTTACATACCACCATTGAATCTCAGGCTGCATTCCTGCATGAGAATGGAGACAAAAAGAAATCCCTTATAGATTATGAGCAGCTCAATCGTCTTGATAAAGGGAAAGAGCGTTTAATGAAAAGAATGTCAGTAAAAAAATAATTACACAAAAAATATTATTAGTTATGAATGCATATACTGGATTTGAAATAGCTGTAGTTGGAATGGCAGGAAAATTTCCCGGAGCATCAGATATGGATGCTTTCTGGGAGGTGATTGCCAATAATAAAGAGACAATACAGTTTTCAGAAGAGAAGAGAGCAGCTAATAAACATAAGGAAGGATACGTACCTGTTGCAGGTATTATTGACGGGTATGAAAACTTTGATAATGAATTTTTTGGCTTTTCAGAAAGGGAAGCAAATTTATTGGAGCCGCAGGTCAGACTATTCTATCAAACAGTCTGGCATGCACTGGAAGATGCCGGTTGTGTACCGGAAAAGGCAGATGGCAAAATCGGCTTATATGCGGGCATTACAGATAATGTGTCCTGGAAGATTGGCAACCATCTGGCATTAGATGGCGCTATCGCTCATTTTGAAGCAAACACGCTGACAAAGACATTTTTCAATACACTAATTTCTTATAAATTAAACCTGACCGGCCCTTCTGTTTTTTTACAGACAGCCTGTTCTACCTCTCTGGTCGCTGTGCACAATGCCTGTCAGGGACTGATTAACGGGGAGTGTGATATCGCATTGGCAGGCGGTGCTACCGTAATGTCAAGTGCAGAAGATGGATACGTGCATAAAGAAGGAATGATTTACTCCAAAGACGGCAGGGTCAGGGCTTTTGATAAAAAGGCATCAGGAACGGTATTCTCTCAGGGCATAGGTGTAGTAACCCTGAAGCGACTGGAAGATGCCGTGAATGATGGCGATCATATCTATGCAATTATTAAAGGCTCTGCAATTAATAACGATGGATATAGGAAAACAGGGTATACTGCACCAAGTATTGCCGGTCAGGCAGAGGTGATTGCTGCAGCACTCAGGATGGCAGAAGTGAACCCTGAAACGGTTGGTTATGTAGAATGCCATGGTACTGGTACTTATTTGGGTGATCCGATCGAGATTGCAGCACTAAAAGAAGCTTTTGATACTGAAAAACGTAATTTTTGTGCAGTTGGTTCAGTAAAGGCAAATATTGGTCATACTGATTCAGCATCGGGGATCGCAGGCCTTATGAAAGCAGTGCTGGCATTAAAACATAAAAAACTACCACCAGCTATCAATTTTGAAGAATCAAATGAAGATATAGATTTTAAGAACAGTCCTTTCTATGTAAACACAGAATTAAAGGGCTGGGATCAGGCAGATACACCACGAAGAGCAGGCGTCAGTTCCTTCGGTATAGGGGGCACAAATGCCCATGTTGTACTGGAAGAGTACAATGAGGAGCGCCAATTATTAACCGATGCTGAACTATATGCACCGGTTATACTGAGTGGCCTCACGGGAGATGTGGTCAGTAAGGCGGAAGAGAATTTCAAAAAATACCTGGATACCCAGACAACTGTTAGCCTTGCTGATATCGCCTTTAGTAACAATGAATACAGAAAAGAATTTCCATTTAGAAAACTGTTGATTGGACATCAGGTAAATGGAAAAATAACAGTATTGGATGTACCCGGTGCTTCTCTGAATGAGGGTACATTATTGTCCAGACTTGTATTTATGTTCCCTGGTCAGGGTAGCCAGTACGTGAATATGGGGAAAGCATTGTATGAACAGGATAAATGGTTCAGAGCCGATATGGATGAGTGTTTTACTATTCTGAACAAACTGGGTGATACTAATTTCCGGGAGTTGTTATATCCTGCTGATGATATAGATTCAAATGCAGATCGTATCAACCAGACCATGTATGCACAGCCTTTATTATTTTCTGTTTCATATGCATTGGGTAAAAACCTGATCCGGTTGGGGGTAAAGCCTTACGGTATGATCGGGCATAGCCTGGGTGAGTATGTGGCAGCCTGTTTATCAGGAGTGATCAGTGTGAAAGATGCGTTGAAAATTGTCTACGAAAGAGGTCGTTTGATGCAGCAGGTAGAAGCCGGAACAATGGTCAGTGTCGCATTATCATGGGATGAAATGCAGCCTTTACTCACACCCGGTGTAGACATGGCTGCTTACAACGGTGAGCAGAATTGTGTGGTATCCGGCACGCAACCGGCAATTGAAGCATTTACAGCAAAGCTGACAGATCTTGATATTGTGTTCAGAGAACTGAAAACTTCTCATGCTTTCCATTCTTACATGATGGAAAGTATAATGGGGCAATTTAAAGCCGTACTCTCAACTATCAGGTTTCATGAGCCTGCTATTCCATTTATTTCCAATGTAACCGGCAAATGGATAACGAAGGCGGAAGCAATGTCAGTGGATTACTGGGTGGATCATATCAGGAAACCAGTCAATTTTTATCAGGGATGTAAAACGCTGCAGACTTCATCAGCATTGTTGTACCTGGAAGTTGGCCCGGGTAATACGCTTACCGGGTTGATAAGGCCAGGCCTTGCCGCCAGAAATGAGGCGGCCGTTCATTTTATTAAACACCCGAAAGATAAGTTCCCGGATGCAGCTATGTTTGCAAGGGGAATAGGACAATTAGCCTTATTTGGTCAATCCGTTAACTGGAAAGAATACTTTGAAGAGAACAAGGTAGGAAAGGTACGTATGCCATTGTATCCATTTAACCAAAAGGCATTCAGAAATGGTTTCCCCAATATTGTACAGGACCTGACGCTGGCAAAAAATAATTCAGCAGGTAGAAAAGAGATAGCAGACTGGAGTTATTATCCATCCTGGAAAAAGCTAACGCCTGTCTTTAATAAAACAGCACCTGCAGGAGAAAATATCCTTATCCTGCATGACCATACCGGTCTTTCAGCAGCACTTGCAGCGCAGTTGTCCGGCAATAACCAGATCAGTAACGTTTTCACCTCGCCGGATAAAGCAGCTTATACTGAATTATTGAAAAGCTTACAGCAAAAAGAACAACTGCCACATAAAATCATTCATTGCTTAAATATTTATAAGGACAGGCAGGAAATGCATGCTGCTATTAATAACAGCTTCTTCAGCCTGGTATACCTGAGTCAGGCCATAGGTGAACTGCTGCCAGCGCATCCGCTTGAAATAATTGTGATATCCAGCGAAATTTTTAACATCAGTAATGAATCAAACATCATTCCTGAGAAAGCCATGCTCATGGGCCCGGCAAGGATCATTGGGAAAGAGTATGCTAATATAAATGTCCGGCTCATAGACATTGATCATTCATATAGCGGAACTACAGCTGCACTGAACAAAACAATATCGCTGCTGGTAAATGAAATAAGTGATAGTAACGCTAAGCAGATCATTGCACACCGTGGTAATGGCAGGTGGGAACAGGATTACGGCGAGGTGGAATTAATGGACCAGTCAACGGGCCTTGCAACAGGCAAAACTTACCTGATTACAGGTGGGCTTGGTAGCATCGGCTTTAATATTGCCAGTTATTTATTAAAAAACTATGATGCCAGATTATTATTGATCGGCAGGTCTGTTATCAATACAGGGCAGCAGGCAACTGACGGAAAAACAGGCATGATGGCTTATTTGCAAAGCATTTCCGATAAGGTGACTTATTGTGCTGTAAATATCGAAGATGAAGCTGCTTTAAGCCACGCGGTCACCACCTATGAAGCAGAATTTGGCAATATTGATGGTGTTTTACATGCAGCTGGAATTGCAGGAGGGGGGCTCATTCAGTTAAAGACAGCAACCGATGCGCAAAACATTTTCGGGCCAAAGGTACAGGGTACATTGAACCTGGATAAAGTACTGGCAGCCAGAAAACTGGACTTCTTTACCATCTTCTCTTCCATCAGTTCTATTGTACCTGTCATGGGTGGTGTAGACTACAATGCGGCCAACTCTTTTATTGATGCTTTTGTACAATCAAAGGATGGACAGGGTAATTATCAGTCTATCAATTGGGATGCATGGAAAGAAGGAGGGATGGCTGTAGGGAATGATAACAGTCATTTACAATTACTGGATAAACCAATTTTGGGACATATTGATGTTTATAAAGACCTGTTAGTAGCAGGTGATTACTATTTTTCACTTGATTATGACAAAGAGTGGTGGATCAATGAGCACATCTTTGATGGGAAGGGAATAATGGTGGGCGTGGCATATTGGGAGCTTATCTGGAGTCTCCTGGAAATATCACTGGATGTGCCCGGATTTGAAATAGAGGACCTGATTTTTTTAACACCAGTAAGTGCCACTGAGCATGAAAGCCGTGAAGTAAAAGTATCGCTGCGTAGTACGCAGACAGGCAGCTATTCCATTACGATTTCGTGTAAGGATACAACAGATGAATGGCGGATAAGTGCCAAAGCCCATGTAAATATTCATCATGAAGATCCGATTGTAAATACCCATACTATTGCAGGAAATGTGATAGAAACACATTATCAAAACTCTAATTATTCTCCATCCGGCAACGTCTATTTTGGGCCAAGGTGGATCAATACAGATGTCTTGCATGTAGCAGATAAAACAGGATATTGTCAGTTAACGTTGAACGATTCATTTCTGACGGATCTGGATAGCTACAGAATACATGCTGCCCTTGTTGATAGAGGTACGGGGTTCCTGGCCAGATATCTTTCTGATAAGAGCTACCTGCCATTTTCTTATCGCTCTGTTCGTGTATATGGTAAAATTCCGGCCCGGATCCATTGTTATAGCAGGATGGTAGAAATCCAGGAAGGATCCATTGTAATGGATGTTAGCTTCGTTAATGATGCCAATGAAGTGTTGGTGGATATTAAGGGTTATACCATGCTTGAATATAATGACAGCATGAAAATGCAAGCTGCTGACAAATCCAGTACATCACCCAGGGGTATTGATTTTAAGAAAGAGTTACAACAAAATCTGGATGAAAAAGGTATTCTTTTCGAAGAAGGAATTTTCCTGCTGGAAAAAATCATAGGCACTAACCTGCCTCAGATAGTGGTGTCTACGACCGATCTCCACCAGAGGCTGGCACATGGTATAGCTGAAAGCTTGTCTATGAAAGTAAATGCAGGTGGTGAGCTGGTAACCCAAACAGTCAATGCTGATAATATGGCTGATCTGATAGCAAATGTTTGGGAAACTGTACTGGACTGTAAAGTCGTAGATTATGCCACTAATTATTTTGATCTGGGAGGCGATTCTTTAAAGGCAATTATCATCCTGGAAAAGATAAAAAGAGAATTAGGAGTAGATATTTCTCTCCCATCATTCTTCAAATATCCTACTGTTCTTGAATTATCTCAGTTTTTAAACAGTCAGCAAAAAAGTGATGTAATTGCTTTACCGGTATATGATAAGAAAGAATTCTATAATACTACTTATTCAGAGAAGAATTTCTTCTTTACACAACTCTTTTTGCCGGAAAGTAGTGCCTCAAATCTGACCAGGGCATTGGAAATTAAAGGCAAGCCGAATGTTGAAAAGATTGTGAGAATAATGGACGTACTCATTGAGAGGCATGAGATGCTAAGATCTGTGTTTGTTGAAAAAGGGGGTGAGGTATACAGGGTTATCCATGATTCAGTGCCGTTCCATGTCAATAAGATTGAAGCAAAAGAAGAATACCTGAATGATTTAATATTAAGTCTTGTTCAACCATTTAACGTATCTGAAGGTCCGCTTATCAGAACACATCTGATAAATGTTGGTGAGGAGAAATATTATCTGATGCTGGATGTGCATCATATTATTTTTGACGCTATCTCCCAGGGTATTATGATGAAGGAATTTATGGAGTTATTTCGTGGAAATGAATTAGCGCCCATTGAATATTACTACAGGGATTATGCAGAGTTTGTAAACTCACCGAAATGGCTGGAAAAAATGGCCATTGATAAGGAGTTTTGGTTGAATGAAATCGGTGACCATGAGGAAGCCATCAATCTTCCTTATGATTTTCCTAGACCGGCATTATATGAGTTCAGGGGAGCTACTTTTACGATTCCCCTGCCTGAAAGTCAAACCCGGCAATTGAAGGTAATTAGCAGAGAGAATGATTGTACATTGTTTGTTACACTTATGACCACCTTCAACATCTTCCTGCAAAAAATAACAGGTCAGGATGATCTTATTGTTGGGGTGCCGGTTTCTATAAGAAAGTTTGCAGAATTACAACCAATTGTAGGCAATCTAGTTAATTTCCTGCCTGTAAGAAATCATTTGTCTGCCGATCAGACATTCGCAGAAGCGCTTACTATTGTAAAGGAAAATTCAATGAATGTCTTTGAAAGACCAGACTATCCGATTGGCTTATTAAAAAGGCACCTTAAAAAACAAAATGTTGGAAACAGGGATACAATTTTTGACGTGATGTTCAGCTTCCATAATGAATACATGGGGGATATTTTTAAGGAGACTATAGATGGCTTGACTTTTACAGAACATCATATTAAAACTGAGACAGCTTTATTCGATATTATCTTAAAGGTCCTTGAAATTGATAATGAGCTGCAGTTTAGTTTTCAGTATAACAGTTTACTGTTTTTAGAAGATACAATGCTGCAGTTTGGTAAGTATTTCATGAATCTGATTGCTGATATCCTGAATAATAGTAAGCAGAAAGTATCCAAATTAAGTTTGTTGGATAGTCTTAAGTATCAGGAGCTCACCCAAACTTTTAATGGAGAGGTAGTTCCTGTTAAAAACGAAAGCTTATTTGAGCGGTTTGAAAAGACGGCTTTGCAATTCCCGGATAATACAGCACTGGTAATCGGAGCCGATAGCATGTCATACATTACATTATATGATCGTTCATCCAGATTGGCTGCTTATTTGGCACAGGTTGCAGGAAATGATCAGGTTATTGGTGTTCTGATGAACAGGTCATTCGATATGATCGTAGCCATCATGGCAATATTAAAACTAAACAAAGCTTATCTGCCTATCGATCCTGAATTCCCCGAACAGCGTATGCTGGATATGATTGCAGATAGCAAGATCAGCACATTGCTTACTAATGATAACATACGTGAATTACCGTTTGCAGGGCAGGTTGTAAATGTGTCTTCCATTGATTTTAGTAAATATGACCCGGGAACCATAAATACTGCACCAGTATCACCTGATAGCCCGGCTTATCTGATTTATACATCAGGTTCCACCGGAAAGCCCAAGGGTATTCTGATCAGCCAGTCCAATGTGATCAACTTTATAGATGGTATAAATGATGTGATCGATTTCCATAATGACATGCATACATTGTGCATGACAACTATTTCGTTCGATATTTTTGTGTTGGAAGTATTTAACCCATTACTCTCAGGTGGCTGTGTTTTTATCGCCAATAATATGGATCAGTTGGATGCAAAGCGTATTATGGATATCATTGCGGATAACAAAATAGAACTGATCCAGTTAACGCCTTCCCGATTAAGAATGCTGCTGGAATACAAAAATTACCCTTTCCCCACATGTCTTAAAAATATATTGATCGGTGGCGAACAATTGCCGGTTCCCTTACTCCAGGAATTGAAATCACGATACACCGGTCGTATCTGTAATATGTATGGCCCAACGGAAAATACAGTATGGTCATCGGTAAAAGACCTGACAGGATCAGATCTTATTACAATTGGCCAACCCATCAGAAATACCCGTTATTATGTGGTTGATAAGAACCTGCAACTGGTACCTCAGGAGGTGGAAGGCGAATTGCTGATAGGAGGTGAAGGACTGGGTTTAGGATACTGGAATAATGAAGAGCTGACCAAAGAGCGCATGATTGTTGATCCGTTTATGAACAATGGATCAAAAGTCTACCGGACTGGAGATATTGTGAAACGCCTGGCTAATGGGGAAATTGAATTTATCAGCAGAAATGATTTTCAGATCAAGGTTAGGGGCTATCGTGTAGAGGTGAATGATATTGAAACAGCTATCCTGCAATACCCTGGTGTTAAAGAAGGTGTCATATTGCTGCAGAAAAATAAAGAGGTGAATATATTGGTCGCTTATATAAAATCAGAGATGGAGATCAGATCTGTTGAAATATTAAACTTCCTTCGTCAGCGTTTACCGCTTTATATGATACCTGATGAGTATTATATGGTGGACGAAATGCCGATGACTGCCAATAATAAAGTGGACCGGAATGCCCTCGCAAAGGTTGGTAAAAAACTTGCCCAAAACGAAATCGATGTAAAGCCATCTAATGAAGTAGAAGTAAAATTACTGGCCATCTGGGAAAAGTTATTAAATGAAGATATAACCATTAGTATCGAAGATAACTTCTTTGAAATTGGAGGAAACTCTTTCCTGTTGGGAAAACTTAAAATGATGATCCTGGAAGATTTTGCAGTCGAAATTTCTATTCCTCTCTTCTTCCAGTACAGCTCCATTAAAACGATGGCAGTTTACATATCAAAGCTTCAATCAGGCAATGAGGACAATCAGGATGAAAACAATCATCCCGATACGCGTCGTAAAGAGAAACTAAAAGCTTCTGCCATGAAGCTGCGAAAAAACATTAATTAATTTTTTTAAAACAGGATATTGTATGACCCAGTTTACAGGCTTGGAATTGGCTATTGTAGGAATGGCAGGCGTATTTCCCGAAGCTGAGAATGTGCAGGAATATTGGAATAATATAAAGAAAGGTAAGAATTGTATCTCTTTTTTTGATATCGAAGATCCAACCAACCCGGTATTTGGATTAGCATCAAAGTTTAAAAATTATGTAAATGCCAGGGGTATTATTAAAGATCCTAATCACTTTGACCCGATATTTTTTAACTACACCCCACACGAAGCCATGATATTGGATCCTCAGACCAGGATCTTTCATGAAGTGGTCTGGCATGGATTGGAGGATGCCGGTTATGATCCGTATAAATACACCGGTAAAATTGGTTTGTATGGTACTGCATCGAACAACTATCTGCACGAAACATTTTCAGTAGGAAATGATATTACAGATCTTTTCAGAAATGCAATCCTGGCGCAAAAAGATTACTTGAGTACAAGAATTGCCTATAAATTTAATCTGAAGGGACCTGCATTTAATGTAAATACAGCCTGCTCATCATCTCTGGTAGCAGTAGATCTTGCATGTAAATCTCTGTTAAATGGACAGTGTGAAATAGCTGTTGCCGGTGGGATATCCGTCCTCCAGCCACAGGAGCGTGGCTACCTGTATGAAGATGGCATGATCTTCTCTAAAGACGGGTACTGCCGTCCGTTTGATAACAGTGCTACCGGTACTTTATTCTCCAATGGGGCAGGCGTAGTAGTTATCAAACGTCTCGAAGATGCCATTGCAGAAGGTGATCATATTTACGCTATCATCAGAGGTTCTGCCATCAATAATGATGGGAATGAGAAAAGTGGTTTTTCAACCCCCGCTATAGCAGGACAGGCAGATGTGATCAGAACCGCTATGGATATTGCAGAGGTAGATCCGGAGACCATCACAATGGTGGAATGCCATGGTACGGGTACGCGCATTGGTGATTCCGTAGAACTGGAAGGCCTCAGACAGGCATTTAATACCAAAAAGAGGGGCTATTGCGGTGTAGGATCAGTTAAAGGTAACATTGGCCACCTGGATGTAGTGGCAGGCGTAGCAGGCCTGATAAAGACTGCATTAGCTTTAAAACACCATGTCCTGCCACCATCGATCAACTGCGATACACCAAACGTCAATTTTGATTTTAACAATTCTCCCTTCTATGTAAATACACAATTGAGGGATTGGACCACCACGGGTATACCACGGCGGGCAGGCGTAAGTTCTTTTGGCATTGGCGGAACGAATGCGCATGTTATCCTGGAAGAATATCAGCCGGCACCTGTAGCACCCTACAAAGGCAGAGCAACACAATTGCTGGTGGTAAGCGGCAACACACCTGCTTCGCTGACAAATACAACTGAAAACCTGACTTCATTCCTGGAAGAACAGGAAAGTGTACAACTCCCGGATGTATCATATACACTGCTGTCAGGAAGAAAATTACTTAATTACAGAAGCCTGTTTGTGGCCGATAGCCGTATAGATGCTGTCCGGTCAATGAAAACAGGCAATGGAATACAGGTAGAATATAAATACCGAACCGAACCGAAACTGATCTTTATGTTTCCGGGTGAAGGGCCGCAATATCCGCATATGGGCGCTTCCTTATACAAAGAAGATCCCTATTTCAGAGAAGTATTAGATACCTGTTTTGATATTATTTTCAGGTATAGTGGCATCAATCACAAGCCATTCTTATATCCTGAAGGAAGAGGAGAGATGGAAGGTTATCAGCCACTGGCAGAAGTGCAGGCAGTACCAGTGCTGTTGTTTTCAATAGAGTATTCACTGGCAAAACTTCTGATCCATTATGGTGTCAAACCGTTTGCCATGATCGGCCATAGTCTGGGAGAATATGCCTGTGCATGTATTGCCGGCGTAATGTCTCTGGAAGATGCCGTAAAGCTGATATGCAACCGTGGCCGCGTCATGCAGCAGGCTTTACCGGGTAGCATGGTAGCAGTGTCGACAGATGAAGCAACCCTCAAAGCACTGCTCACTAACGATGTCGAAATAGCCGGGATCAATGGCCCCACAAGCTGGGTCATTTCGGGGCCGGTCCATGCTATAGATGCATTTTGCAATATTTTAGCATCGCAAGAAGTGTTGTATAAAAAATTAAATACTTCCTGTGCCGGACACTCGAGGCTGATGGACCCTGTACTGGATGAATATGCATCCATTGTAAAAGGATTTAAGTTCAATAAACCAGCTATCCCTATTGTGTCATGTATAACAGGTAATTGGCTGACCGAAACCGAAATGATGACCAGTGATTACTGGGTCTCTCATATCAGAAAACCAGTTTTGTTTTACAAAGGCATACAGCAAATACAGGAAACTAGCGATCTGCTGTATCTCGAAATAGGCCCTGGTGCAACCCTCATGAATATAGTGAAGGAGTCTTCAGCCAGGCGTAATGAGGCTGCCATTCATTTTCTAAAACATCCTAAAAGCTTGGCGGGAGAACAGACTATTTTTTATCAGGCCATTGGCCAGTTAGCTTTATATGGAATAAATATTGACTGGAACAAATTTTACAGGACCAGCGAATTCCGTAAAACGTCCCTGCCCGGCTATGCTTTTGACAAACAGGAATATGCTCCAGATTACAAAGCACAGTTTTTTAAATTATTAAATACGGATAACAAATCTGCCAATCAGAGAGAAAAGATGCTCCCTGCCGGAGATTATGGTTATGTACCCGAATGGAAATACCTTAGGCATAGAAGCCAGCCAAAAGATATAGCAGCAGGAAATTATCTGATATTGCTACCTGAAGATGACAGCCTGTTGAATACGTCTTCACTATTACAATTGTATTCGGATGCCATACTGGTTTTCCAGGGAAAGCAATTTAAGAAAAGAGCTGCCAGCCAGTTTGAGATAGATCCATACAACGAAAATGACTATCTCCGCCTTTTTGAAGCACTCAGCTCATCAAAGTCCGGGGCCTGGAATGTCATCAGCCTCCGGTTATGTCTGCCGTTCGATGACAGCATGTTTGATAGGATAAAGCAGGAATACCTCGCTGTATTATATCTTGTACAACAGGCGGCTAAGGTGAGGCCTGAAAACCTGGGAAGGCTGATCATGCTGACCACCAATTCTCAGTTTACAAATGGAGATACGCGGCTGTATGCATTAAAAAATATACTTTCCGGTTTAACAAAAAGAATAATAAAAGAATATCCGGCATTATATGCGCAGCTGATGGATGTGGATGAAACCGAATTCCTGGCAGGCGATATTGGCGAACTGATAAAAGAAGCCATACAGGTAAGCATTGAATTTAATAAATTCCCAGTACTGGTATTAAGAAAGAACAACATTTTTACCGAAGGCTTTAATATCGTTTCATTAGATAACGAAGTGAGTTATGGCTCACAGCTGAAAAAAGGTGGCACATATGTCATCACAGGTGGTACGGGCGGAATCGGTGTTAAACTGGCTGCCACCTTGTCTGCTGATTACGGGGCAAATATAGTGCTGGTTGGTAGAAAGCCAGCACCTGCCGCTCATACCTTACAGGGGTTTTACCTGTCAGCAATGACTACCTCATGGAAAAAACTGGTGGATGGACTGGCAGCTATGTTTACCGCTAAGGGTGCAGAAAAACTGGATTTTACACAAAGACTCGATCAGTATTCAGTACTGCTGGTATACCATGCAATGAAAGCTTACCTGGGTCTTGGTGCAGATAACCATACTATTTCGGAGACAGCATGGACAGCGAAAATACAAGGACAACGACTGGCAAGATTCCAGCAGTATCTGCTCTCATTACTGGTGAAAAGTGGGATGGTAAAGCAGACTGCAGAGGGGTATGTATTTCATACAGCCAATATTGATGAAGAGGTAAAATGGAATAGTGGTGCTGGTGCAAACAGCGTAGCTGAGCTGCTGCGTCATTGTACAGGTAAATACCAGGACGTATTTGAAGGCAGGGATACAGGATTGAATGTTGTTTTCCCGGGTGGTGATCTGAACTTTTTAAAGTCATTTAAAGATCCGGGAGATGATAATTATGCTGTTGCAAAATATGCGGAGACAATCTGTGAAACCATTGCAGCCATCAGCCAGCAGGTACAGCGGCCGGTAAGAATACTGGAAATTGGCGGGGGATCAGGAATGTTGACTACCTATGTGTTGAACGGACTAAAGGATACACCTGTTCAATATGTATTTACTGATATATCAAAATCATTTATAGAAAAAGCCGAAAATACTTTCGGAAGTACGTCGTCCAGACAAATGAATTTTGACATACTGGATATTTCAAAAGACCCTCTGCAACAACGTTTTGGGCATGAACCATTTGATGTCATCATAGGGTTTTGTGTGGTACATGCTACGCCGGATATCAATGTGACGTTTAAAAATTTGAAGAAGCTGTTGGTACACTTCGGCGTACTATGTCTGGTAGAGAATATTATAGAACAAAAGATGGAGTTCCTGATCTGGGGATTAACCGATGGCTGGTGGAACTTCGTGGATGAAAGAATAGCAGATAATTCTCCATTGTTATCATTGGAGAAATGGGGCGATAAATATGTGGAAAATGGATTTGAGAATATCCATAGCTTTGCGGGCGACCAGGAAGGTGCAGTACCATTTGGCTTAATAATGGGGCAGTCAAATCTCCTGCAGACTGAAGCAGTAACGGGAACAGTGGAATATATCTCCTGCGATATGTCAGATCCGGTACAGGTAGCCGGTATCTTTACTCAGATAGAAGCAAAAGGCCGGAAAGTGGATGGCATATTTCATGCAGCCGGAACAGATTCCTTTGGCGGTACGACCAATTCCCTGAAAGCATCCGTTTTGGATGAAGCATTCAGTGCCAAGGTAAAGGGAACCATTCATCTTAAGCATGCCATTCGTGGAAGAAATATTGATTTCGTTATGTTATTTTCATCCATGGCAACGGTGTTCAATAATATTAATAACCTGGCGTATGCATCAGCCAATGCTTTTCTCGATTCCTACAGCTTTGATCCGGAATTTAATGACCAGACCCGTGTAATAACTGTTAACTGGCCAGCATGGAATGTCGGAATGGGACAGCGGCTGGATGAATTGAATACCCGCATGCAGGGAAAACAGGGTGTGGAAGAAAGTAATTATCTGCAGCATGAAGATGGTAACCGTTACATGTTAAAAATTGTAGATGGCACTTACCGCAGGTGGGCAGTGTATCATGATAAAAACCAGTTCTACAAAAATGTCCGCTTGGCAGGAGAAAAACCTCAGCCATCAGCTATAGCAGCAACAGATCCCGTACAAACACAACAGCTAAACAAAAACGATATTGAGCAAACCATATTAAGCATTTGGAAAAAGCATTTTAAATATGATGCCATCGATCCGGATGCAGATTTCTTTAGCCTTGGAGGCGACTCCCTGATTGGATTAAAGTTCTTAAACAGTTACAAGAAAGAATTTGGGTATATGAATATTAGTGTTGATGTTATCTATCAATATAACACGATCAGACTATTGGCCGCATATTTCAAGGAACTGTTGGGTACAAAAGAAGATCATTCATTGCAAACGCAGTTCCCGGAATTAGTGCATTATCCGGATGCCCGTCAGGCAGCATTGACTTACAACCAGAAAAGACTTTGGTTTATCAATCAGCTGAATCCTGCAGATAGCTCGTACAATATTGTCAATAGGGTAGCAATCAATGAAACCTTTAACAGGCAGGCGATCATTGATGCATTCCGCGTACTGGAAGAGCGGCAATCTACCCTGTCTTCCTACATTATGCAGAAGGATGGTGTTCCTTTACAATTCCTGAAAGATGCACCGGCACCGGATATACAATTCCATGATCTGTCAGCAATGTCTGTTGCTGAACAGGATGCACTGATTAAGGGAGATGTGGCAAAAGAACGTTTAAAACCATTTATACTATCAGCATATCCTTTGTACCGGATAAGGGTATATGAACTGGCGGTAGATAAATTTGAAATAATCATTACGATTCATCATATCATTGCAGATGCATGGTCCATGAATATTTTAGGAAATGATTTTTCAGAAATATACCTGTCCCTGCTCAGAAACGGAACACCGCAATTACAATTGCTGAAATATAATTTCCTGGATTTAGCCTTACAGGAAGACGGTTTCAGAGCAAATGAAAATATGGAGGCGCATCCTTCTTTTGTGTACTGGAAGAAAATCTTCGAAGAGAATTTTGCTGAACAGAAAACTGTAAGGTCCACCACAAGATCCATTATAGGAAAGTCATCATCGCTTGTGTTGTATGTTGATGATATGATATTAAATGAGCTAAAGATATTTGCTAAATCGAATAATACTTCTATCTTTATCACCATGTTTGCGGCCTTTAATATTTTAATGGCCAGAGTGACTGACGAAAATGAAATTGTTTGTGGGATCGCGACATCTGGAAGAGATAATCCGGACCTGAATGAAATTGTTGGATTCTTCGCAAACACCTTATTGATGAAAATTCCCATTGATAAGGAGTTAGAAATTATTCCATTTATCAAAGATTTACACTTCAGTGTGAGCGAATGTATAAGCCATCAGAATTTCCCTATTGATACAGTATTGGATAAGCTAAATATGAAGTTACCCGCTATGCAATACTTCTTCAATATGCAGAACATTGACCTCTCAAAGAAGCGAACTATTGAGTATGAACCAACTGAACCAGTAATAACCGATTATGAAACAGATTGCAAGTTTGAATTAACCGTTTACCTGAGTGAATTCGTGAATGCTATTAAAGTTGATTTCACTTTTAACAGAGCTGTTTTTGCCGGACCACAGATCAAAAAAATATCGCAGCTATACATCAATTTGCTTAAAAGATTAATAGGCAAATAATCATGAAGACATTTTAAAATAAAATAACCAAATGTTGCCAACTTTTGGATTGCCGCCAAGAAGCAAATATACTGGCAGATGGATTGTATTTGCCTATTTGATCTTATTATCTGTCCTTCCGGCCGTTGCCTTGCCGCAGCAAAAGAAGGATGTAATAAACAGCGTGGATGGTTTTGTCAAGGAACAAATGTCAAAGTCAGGGATCCCCGGACTTTCAATTGTTGTATTACAAAAGGGCGAACCTGTTTATAAAGCAGCATATGGATATGCGGATCTTGCACGTAAGGAACAAGTAAATAATAGGACCACTTTTGAAATCGGCTCTAATACCAAAGCTTTTACAGCATTAGGTATTCTGCGGTTGGCAGCAACAGGTCAGCTGAATATGAATGATCCAGTCCACAAATATCTGCCATGGTTTCAGTTGAAATATAAATTACCAGATGGAAAGATTGTCACGCCGGAAATAACGATCAGTAACTGTTTACATCATACTTCCGGTATTCCATTTTCGGCTATTGATCTGATCCGGCCCGAACATAGTAATAAAGCATTGGAAGAAACTGTAAAGCGTTTGTCAGGAACAACACTCGAAAACCTGCCTGGAACAAAGTTTCTGTATGCCACTATTAATTACGACGTTCTTGGACTCATCATTAAAAAAGTGGCCGGTCAACCTTTTGAAACATTTATAAAGGAGCAGGTTTTAACCCCTTTGGGTTTAAATACCGCCCGCTTTACTTATGGAAAGATGCCTGAAAAGGCAACAGGTTATAAATTCGGATACTTGCAACCCATACCTTACGAAGCCCCACCATTTGAAGGCAATAACCCGGCAGGTTATCTTACGGCTAACATTGATGAGATAGAGAAATGGCTGACCATACAATTAAAAGGGACGACAGATACATTGCTGAACGAGGTGATCCAGGCATCGCATGTACCAGATAGCAGCGTGCTACCTGATGCAAACGGGGCTTATTATGCCGGTGGATGGTTAGTATCCCGTGATAGCGATGGGACGATTGCACATGGCGGAAGAAATCCCAATTACGCTTCATACATCGTGTATCATCATACCGATAGCACAGGTGTTGCTGTACTATGTAACCTGAATACAGCCTATACAGAGCGAATTGCCCGTGGCGTATTGCGGATCGTGGAAGGAGAAGCGCCGATACCATATGATGGAGACATGTATCGCCAGTTAGATAAATTTATGGTAGTGCTTGGCATTATCGTACTGTTATTTATGATAGCTACTGCCTGGTACGCTGTAAAGTTTGTGCTTGAAGTAATCAAAGGCGTAAGGGTATTCAGTTTATCACGAAAGACCGCCATACTGACGCTATTACGTACACTGTTTTTGCTGTTACTGATAGGGATCGGCTTTTATATCATACCCAAAGCTTGTTTTGATGGATTATCCTGGCAGTTTATGGTAGTATGGGCACCGGAAAGTTTCCAGTCAGTCATTACATTGTTTTATCTGTCGCTTGCGTTGTTTTTCCTTTACTTCATAGCTACCACAATGTTTATAAAGCAAAATGACCGGATGCTGTTTCCGGTAGCTACACTGAGCTGTTTAGGGGGATTTGCAAACAGCCTGATCATTATTGTGATTAACCAGAGCATCTCCAGGAAAGATGCTATCAGCAATGGTTTTGTAATATTTCTGCTGGTCGGTATCGCTATCTATATCTATGCACAGCGTGAAATCCGAAGAAAACTGGTAAGGATGGTAAATGACTTCGTGTTTAATACCCGTACGGAACTGGTCAAATTATTTCTGAATTCTTCCTTTCATCAGGTCGAACGAATAAAGAAGGAAAATCTACTGACGGTTTTAAATAACGATACACAGGAAATAAGCAACTTGCCCAATTCCCTTGTAGCTGTGGTAACGGGATCAGTAACACTGGTTTGTTGTTTTATATATCTCGCATTCGTAAATCTCTGGGGAATGTGCATTGCCATCGGAACAGTGTTGGTTGCAGTATCCCTGTTTTATCTGGTAAACAGAAAAGCACATGCTACCCTTGAAAAAGCCAGGGATCATCAGAATATCTATTTTAAATTTCTCAATGATATTGTAAATGGATTTAAGGAATTAAAGCTGAATCTCAGAAAGCGATTGGCTTTTGAAGCTGACATGCGGGTAAACGGAGCTAACTTCAGAAATGCAAATATCGAATCAGGTGTCATGTATGCAGATGTCTTTGTGATCGGAGAATTGATCTTTACAGCAGTGATTGGTGTCGTCGTGTTTATCTTTCCATTGATACTACTGAACCTCGATGAAAGTAAGATCAGGACCTTTGTATTTGTGTTCCTGTACATGACCGGACCTGTTAACATGATCTTAAGTGCATTACCACAACTGGCGCGTATCAGGATATCATGGAACCGGATCAATCATTTCGAAGCCCAGATTGCTGATATAGCTACTGACCAGACAATAAATCCGGCACTACGACCAACCAGTGAAATAGCACACCTGCTAGTAGACAATGTGCGATATAACTATGAACTGGATGGGACCGGCTTTAAAGTGGGACCTGTTTCCTTCCAACTGAAAAGAGGAGAAGTCTTATTTATTGTCGGTGGAAATGGAAGTGGTAAATCTACGCTGGCGAAATTACTGTGTGGTCTGTATAGTCCTTCTGAAGGAGCCATCCTGATTGATGGAAAACCACAGGAAGCATTTGAACTGAGAGAACATTGCTCTGCTATCTTTAGTGATTACCATTTATTTGATAAACTCTACGGAATCGATTTGGATGGATTAGATAGTGAGATCAGTGAAAAAATCCAGTTGCTGCAGCTGGACAAAAAGATATCTTTACTAAATGGTAGTTTCTCAAACTTTCAGTTGTCTTCCGGACAGAAAAAACGCGTGGCCTTACTCGTATCTTACCTTGAGAATAAGCCCATTGTAATATTCGATGAATGGGCTGCAGATCAGGACCCTGTGTTTCGGAAATTCTTTTATAATGATCTCATATTCCAGTTGAAAGAAGCAGGGAAGATCATTATAATCATTTCTCATGACGATGCTTACTTCCATATAGCTGACCAGGTGATGAAAATGGGACAGGGCACCATTGTGCAAATGCAACTAAACGTTGTTTGATTACATCTTTAATCCAATCTTTAATAAGTTACGGTATATGAAAAACAAGACACTGGTAAGTGCGTTTCTTGATAGTGCGAAGTCTGATGGTGGTATCATGTTTATAAACGGAGCAAATGAAGAAAACTGGCTTTCCTATGCTGATGCTTATGAACAATCTGTAAGTGTGTTAGGATACCTGCAGCAGCTGGGTCTTCAGCCAGGCGATGAGATGGTATTCCAGCTGGATAATAACCGTTCATTTATAATCGTATTCTGGGCATGTCTGTTAGGAGGAATCATTCCTGTACCCTTAAGCTTGGGAAGAAATGATGACCAGAAGAGAAAACTAATCAATGTATGGAAAACACTGCATAAGCCTTACTTATTTACATATGAAGCGCAGTTTTCCAGAATAACAACATTCATCTGGGGAGAAAACGAAACGACTGTTTACGAACAGGTAAATACAAGATATTGTTTTGATACGATCATTAATGAAGATCATACACCAGGTATTATGCATACACCCGGTGTGAATGATATAGCCTATATTCAATTTTCCTCTGGTTCTACCGGCAACCCTAAAGGTGTTGTACTCACACATAAGAATCTTGTTACGAATGTTAATGCTATTTTGAAAGGAATAGCTGCTCCTGCCACAGGTGATCTTTTCTTTTCCTGGATGCCACTTACGCACGATATGGGATTGATAGGCTACCATCTGACACCAATGTATATGGGATGGAAGCATTTTATTATGCCTACAGAACTGTTCATAAGAAGGCCAACGCTGTGGTTGCAAAAAATCTCCATTCACAGCATCACTTTTACAGCATCCCCCAACTTTGGCTACAGATACCTGCTGAATGCTTTGCGAAATACGGAAGATGGTCTTTATGATCTGTCATGCCTGCGTATTATCACAAATGGTGCTGAGCCTATCTCCGCATCACTGTGTCAGGAATTTACGACGGAACTGGCCAGATATGGTTTAAAAAGTAATGTTATTTTCCCTGTATACGGATTGGCAGAGGCTAGTCTTGCAGTAACATTTTCCCAGCCGGAAGCAAATATGAAGGTCCTGCATGTAAGCCGAGATCATGTAGGTATGGGAGACAAGGTCTTATTAGACCAGCAGGATAACACATTTGCCTGTGTGAACCTTGGTAAACCAGTTTGGAACTGTGACGTTAAAATTACTGATGTAACCGGTAATGCACTTTCCGATAATACAATTGGTGAAATCCTCATAAAAGGAGGAAATGTAACAGCAGGGTATTATAATAACACAGCAGCAACTGAAAAAGTAATCACTGCTGATGCCTGGTTACGCACGGGTGATCTTGGATTTGTGCATGAAGGTTGTTTATTTGTTACCGGCAGGGCAAAAGATATTATCTTCCTGAACGGACAAAATTTTTACCCCCATGATATTGAGAATGTAATTGAAACTATAGATGGTATTGACCTGGGAAAAGTGGCCGTAGCTGGTCAATCCAACCATATCACTCAACGGGAAGAATTATTCGTTTTTGTTTTGTTCAAAGGAAAGGTGGAGACCTTCCTGCCACTGTTACAACAGTTAACTAACAGGGTCAACAGTACTTTGGGTATAGAAATAGATAAAGTGATCCCGGTGAGGGAGATACCCAAAACCACCAGTGGAAAAGTGCAGCGCTACAAGTTGATCGAATTGTATAATAGTGGAGTATTCGATACTGTTGTGGAAGAAATTTCAGCTGTTGTGCCAAAACCATCAGCTGCAGGTATGCTGAATATTGAACCACAAAATAACATACAGGCCAGGTTACTGGAATACTGGAAAAAGCTGTTGTATGGCAATCAGCTGAGCGTTGGCGATAACTTTTTTACCCTGGGAGGCAATTCTATCAAAATGGCTTCCCTGGTGGCTTATATACAGGATGCGTTTGGGATAAAGATCACTTTCGAGGAAATCTATGGTTGTGGCAATATTTTTAGCTTAAGTGAACTGATTACAAAAAAGGAAAAGCATGTTCTGCAGGCTATTCCTGCCCTGCAAGCGCAACCGCATTACGTATTGTCAGCTGCCCAGAGAAGAATATATTATACTTGGGAAGCAGATAAAAATAGCACTGCCTATAATATTCCATTTGCAATTACACTTGATGGGCCTGTTGATGAGGTGAAGCTGAAAAATGCAATCAGTGACATATATGCGTCAATTGATATTTTAAGAACAACATTTATCATCGAAAATGGCCTCCCGCTTCAGGTAATCAACCCCGATGCAATGCTTGCCTTTCAGATGCTGGAGACGGCTGATGAAGTTACAGGTTCCGAATTGAAGGCATTGGTTCAGCCATTTGATTTGCATAATGGGCCGCTTTTTAGAGTTGTATATCTCAAATGCCAGTCAGATAAATCAGTATTATTTATCGATTGCCACCATATCATAGCAGATGGCTCTTCCATTTATATCCTGCTGGAACATATTTTTAAAGTATACAATGGTGACGTACTGTCAGCACCTGCCCTGCATTTTAGGGATTATGCCGCCTGGGAAAATGAGCATAGCAGCATTTACCAGGATGGTACTGCTTTTTGGCAACAGCGGCTGGGAGATGAACTGCCGGTGCTGAATTTGCCGGTTGACCTGCAAAGAACTACCTCTTTTAACACTGCAGGCAAGCGGTTGACCTTCCCGGTAAGTCAGGAATTATTCCGTGCGTTACAGGCAGTGGCAAAACAGGAAAAGACTACCATGTTCACATTGTTACTGTCTGCATATAAGATTCTTTTATCTAAATATGCCGGACAGGAAGATCTACTGGTAGGTGTGCCGGTCATTGGCCGAACACAACCACAGATCAAAGATCTGATCGGAATGTTTGTAAACAATCTGGTGGTGAGGAGTTTTCCGGAAGCAGGCAAAAGTTATAAAGCATATTTAAAAGAGTTAAAACAGTATATATTATCTGCGCTGGATAACCAGGAATATCCGTTTGAAATGCTTGTGGATGTTACAAACAGGCACAGGACCTTAAGTAACCACCTGGTATTTGATACAATGTTTAATTACCAGAATATGGAATTAAACATCCCTGATGTACAAGGAGTATTCATCCGCAAAAAGGATTTTGACCCTGGTTTCTCCAAGTTTGACCTGTCCTTTGAAATATTTGAGCAGGCAGATGAACTGGCATTCAGTATAGAGTATGCAACTAGCCTTTTCAGAGAGGAGACTATGCATGGCTATGCTGAAAGTTTCCTGAAGATCTTGCACCATATTGCTGAAAATACAGATCAGCTGCTGGCTGATATGTCAACACACAGTGCTGCCTCCATCAATGAGATCCTACATCAGTTTAATGACACAGAAAGAGCTTATTCGGCACAAAAAACGGTTGTTACATTATTTGAAGAAATGGTGAACATGCAGCCGGATGCTACTGCCGTTGAGTATAATGGTGTAGCGTGGAGCTATGGATATTTACAGTCCAGGATCAACCAGTTAGCTGCTGTTATGCAACAGCATGGTGTAACAGGCAAGCAGCCTGTGGCGATTATTATGGAGTCAGATCATGATCAGGTAGCAGCATTAATGGCAGTTATCAAAGCAGGTGGCTACTACATACCGATAGATACCAGTATGCCGTTGAGCAGAATCAGTTATATCCTGAAAGATAGCCAGGCTACAGTGGTCATAAGCATTAAGAACTGGTATGATGTACATGGTGCTGAACTGGGCAGGGGATTGTCTGATCATCCACCTATTTTATTACTGGATGAATTACCATACGAAGGTACAACAGTAGCGGAGCACATACCACAGCCAGCTGATACAGCTTATGTGATTTATACCTCTGGTACTACTGGTACCCCTAAGGGTGTAGCTATCTCCAACCAGTCGCTGGTAAACTATATTTATTGGGCGGCTAAGGTATATTGTAAAGGAGAGAAGCTGGTATTTCCTTTGTTCACCTCCGTATCATTCGATCTCACCGTTACCTCGATATTTGTGCCTTTGCTGAGTGGCGGGCGGATTATCATTTACAGGGACAATGCTGCTGGTATAGCCATCGAACAGGTAGTAAATGATAATAGGGTAGATGTCGTAAAGGTGACACCATCACATCTGGCCTTACTCACAGATTTTCTGCCAGTAAACAATAATAGTAAGATCAGCCGGTTTATTGTAGGTGGAGAGGAACTGAAGGTATCACTGGCCAGGCTGCTAAGCAGTAAGTACCACAACAAGGTGGAGATATTTAACGAATATGGACCAACCGAAGCCACGGTTGGTTGTATGATACATCTGTTTGATTTGTCAAAGGATACAGATGTTGGAGTGGCAATTGGTAAGCCGATCGATAATACCCAGATTTATTTACTGGATAAATTTTTAAAGCCGGTAGGCATCAGAGCAATTGGAGAGATTTATATAGGCGGCCATGGTCTGGCTAAATATTATGTAGGCAATGAAGCCCTCACCAGTGAAAAGTTTATCCCGCATCCTTTTATTCAGGGAGCAAAGCTCTACAAAACAGGAGATCTGGGTGTATGGTCGCATGATGGTATCCTGATGTACAAAGGCCGGTCGGACAATCAGGTGAAGATAAAAGGATTCCGCATTGAGCCGGGAGAAATAGAGGCGCAGCTGCTAAAATCCAGGCTGGTGAAGGAGGCGGTAGTAAAAGTAACCGGCAATGGAAATAATGACGGTATATTATGCGCATATATTGTTTTTGAAAATCAGTACAAAGAAACGCTCAGTCTACAGGAATTCCGTAAGTCTGCTTTGCAGGAACTACAGGACCAGCTGTCGGCGGAGCTGCCTTTCTACATGATACCCCGACAGTACTATTTTCTGGAGCGTATTCCAATAAATAATAATGGTAAGGTAGATGTACCAGCATTATTGGCCCTGCCTGTTTTACCGGAACAGGTAGCATATGCACAAGCTGAAAATAATGTGCAGCAACGGATGATAGAAGTATGGCAGGAGTTGTTGGAGCAGGAACATATAGGTATCTACAATAACTTCTTTGAATTAGGAGGCGATTCTATAAAAGCGGTACAGATCGTTTCCCGCCTGTCACAGTATCATATCAATGTAAATACAAAGAATATTCTGCTGGGGCAAACTATCGCACAAATCAGCAAACAGGCAGAATTGCAGCCCGTTAACCAGTTTGAACAGGGCATTTTATCTGGTACCAGAGGCTTTATACCGATTGAAAGCTGGTTTGCCGGATTATCCCTTGCGCAGCCAGGTATATATAACCAGACAACCCTGCTTAAAATGCATAGGCGGGTGGATAAGATGATCTTAACCAAAGTTCTGAACGAAATATTGCTTCGCTATGATGGGTTAAGACAAAATTTCGATCTCCACCGTATGCTTGTAAATTATAACAGGGAAGCGTTACAACAGGATCTGCCTGTGATGACATCAGCCATCGCAACACAGGCGCAGCTGGAACAGGAGCTCAGCCAGCTGAATACCTCTTTTGATCTCGAAAATGATTTGCTGATAAGGGTATTTCTGATCACCGTGGCAGACGAGGTAGACTATCTGTATATTATGGTGCACCATTTGGTTATCGATGGCGTTTCATGGAGAACCCTTTTGGCAGATATACATCAGCTATACCTGTTGTTTGACAATAGCCTTTCTCCTGTTGCATATCAAAAGACGGCGTCTGCCAGAGACTGGCATCAGCTGCTGGCTGACTCTATAGATAAGTCTTACATCAATGATCAGTTTGAGTATTGGAATGATATTGTGCAAAACGACTTTGCATTGCCGGTACAGGTAGCTGTTACAACATGGCTGCATGAGAATTACCAGGAAGAGGAATTGTTGTTTGATGCAGCTACAACTGATGAGATCATACAGCATAGCAAATTATTCCCTAATACGGATCTACAGGCATTGCTGATAGCCGGATTGCTGGAAGCATTGAATAAGTGGACGGGAAGAACAAATATTACCCTCGAATTGGAAAGCCATGGCAGATCATTCCGGCAGCTGGATGTGTCTAATGCCATTGGCTGGTTTACTGTCATGTATCCACAGGTATTCCATTATAAATGCGGCGATTTGGGGATGCAGTTACAACGCATTAAAAGGCAGATAGACCACGTGCCTGATAATGGGATTGGCTTTGGAATATTAATGTTTATGAAGCGTGCTTTCGCTGATTTAAACAAAATTTCGGAAGTAAGATTCAATTATCTGGGTGTTTTTGACCGGGATTTAAGCAATGATTTGTTCACCTATGTTGCAACCACAGGTAGGAATAATATAGGTAATAAAAATCACCGGACAGCAAAGATCGACATTAACTGTATGATCGTGAATGGTAGCCTGCGGATAAATGTGGCATATGACCAATATGCATTTTTAAAGACTGATATAGCCATCTTTCTGGAGAATTATAAAAATTATCTGGAAGAATTCTCCCGCAGCTCCATCAACGGAAATGAATTGCATTTGCCAGGTATTGACCTTGATCTGGTGGACCTGGATAATGAGGATCTGAGCAAATTATTCATCGACTAATAAGTATTTCCTTAAAGAAGAATTTTAAACTATGATAGCAGTAATAGGAGCCGGTATAATGGGTACAGGCATTGCGCTTGACTTTGCCCTGAATGGATACAATGTAGTTTTGATTGATATAAGTGAAGAAGTGCTGAATACCGCCAAATCAAAATTGAGATCAGACTTGAGGATGGTAAAAATGGTAAAAGAGCAGTTTCAGCAGGTTACGCTGGAAGAAGTATTGGGGCGCATCAGGTTTGAAATTGGGTTGCAAAGTGTGGCGGAAGCAAACTTCGTGATTGAAAATATCCCGGAAAACTGGCAGTTGAAAGAACAATTATATAAAGAGCTGAACCCATTGATGAAAAAGGACATGACCCTTGCCATCAACACCAGCTGTATTGAAATTGCAAAAGTAGCCACCTGTTTCAATCATCCTGACCGTGTAATAGGTGCGCACTTTATGAACCCGGTTCCATTAAAGAAAATGGTAGAGGTTATCAAATCACCGCTTACAGAAGAAGATACACTGGCAGATATGAAGAAGACACTGGCAACGCTGGGCAAGAAGGCAATAGTGGTAAATGATAAGCCGGGCTTCGTCAGTAACAGGGTTTCCCATCTATATATGAATGAAGCAGCTATGTTGCTGGAAGAACAGGTGGCATCAGCAGCAGATATTGATCAGATTTTCACCCTGGGATATGGTCATGCAATGGGGCCATTGGCAACTGCAGATCTGATAGGAATTGATACAGTGGTTAATTCGTTGGAGGTACTATATGATAGCTATAAAGATAACCGCTTTATGTGTTGTAAGCTGTTGCGTGAAATGGTCGGTAAAGGCCTGTTAGGAAGAAAATCAGGAGAAGGGTTTTTTAAATATTGATTGATTAGAAAATACAAAATATGCCAAAAGAAGTAAAGTGTATTGTCTGGGATCTTGACAATACTATCTGGGACGGAACATTACTGGAAGATGCAGATGTAAGGTTAAAACCAGAAATGAGGGAGCTGTTGAAACAATTTGACGAGAGAGGAATTCTTCATTCTATAGCCAGTAAAAATAATGCAGATGATGCGATGAAGAAACTATCTGAGTTTGGTATAGATCATTATTTTCTTTATCCGCAGATCGCTTGGGATGCCAAGTCATATGCGATTACTGTTATTCAGCAACAATTAAATATCGGAAAAGATACCATCGTATTTGTCGATGACCAGATCTTTGAACGTGAAGAGGTCCTGAGCCAACATCCGGAAATAGAATGTATAGATGCAAAGATGTATCTGCAGCTGTCTTCCCTGGAACGGTTTAATCCCAGCGTGATAACAGAGGATACTGCTAACAGGAGATTGATGTACAAAGCTGATATCGACAGAAAAAATCAGGAAGAAGAGTTTAGAGGTCCGCAGGAAGAATTCATGGCAGGGCTGGATCTGCGCTTTATTATCTCCAAAGCAGAGGAAAAGGACCTGAAGCGTGTGGAAGAATTAACGATACGTACCAACCAGCTGAATGCAACCGGTGTAACGTATAGCTATGAAGAATTATTGCACTTTTCAAAAGCACAGGATTATGATCTGTTTGTGTGCGAACTGTCAGATAAATTCGGTTCATACGGTAAGATTGGCATCGCACTGGTTGAAAAATCACCGGAAACCTGGTGTTGTAAACTGTTGTTAATGTCATGCCGGGTTGTATCACGGGGCGTGGGAACGGTGATGCTATCACATATTATGTCAGCAGCAAAGAAGAACAATGTCAGATTATTAGCAGATTTTAAACAGACAGACCGGAATAGAATGATGTATGTCACCTTTAAGTTCGCAAATTTCTATGAGCTACGCAATGACAAAAATGGCAACATTCAGTTTGGTCATGATCTCGAAGAAATCCCTGGAATACCTAATTATATAAATGTTGAAATAATATAACAAAAATGGAAGTAAAAGAGAAAATCAGAAAGTTCATACTGAAGAACATTGTCGTGTTTGATGAGGAAAGTTCGGTAACCTTACATGATGATGATGATATTTTTAAGAAAGGATATGTGAATTCATTGTTTGGAATGAAACTGCTTGGTTTTATTGAAAATGAATTCGGGTTCACAGTAGAAAATGAGGATATCAAGCTGCAAAACTTTAGTACCGTTCATAACATTGTTAGTTTGATTGAAAAGAAAACCAATAAAAATGACAGATGATCAAAAGCAGATCCAGGAGAATGCCCGGATATTTGCAGCCAGCTATATCAGACCTTTCGCAACCCGGTTCGATGAAGAACAGGGTATATCCGAAGATCTGATAAAAGAAATGGCCAGGGCAGGTTATCTGGGGGCTACTTTCCCTGAAAAGTATGGTGGTATGGCCATGGATTGTATCAGTTATGGTTTAGTGACAGAACAATTTAGCAAAGCATGTTCCTCAGCAAGAGCCTTATTGACAGTGCATACTTCCCTGGTAGGCGAGACTATCCTGAGATGGGGGAGCGATAAGCAAAAGAATAAATGGTTACCACTGATCGCTGCTGGCGAAAAAATAGCAGCGTTTGCACTTTCCGAACCGGAAGTAGGGTCTGATGCAAGGAATATCAGAACTGCCTATAGCAGACAGGGCACAAAATTCCTGATAAATGGCAAAAAGAAGTGGATCTCTTTTGCTGAAATTGCAGATGTCTTCCTGGTTGTTGCACAGGACAATGGAACAGTATCGGCATTTCTCGTGGATGCAGATACACCCGGGGTGACTGTAACACCCATGAGAGGCTTTATGGCAAACAGGGGTACTTACATCGCCGAAATTACATTTACTGATTTAGAAGTATCTGAAGAACAGATGCTATTGTCTGAAGGAAGCGGCTTTACCTATATTGCTAATACTGCTTTGGATTATGGTAGGTATAGTGTGGCCTGGGCCGGTTTAGGGCTCGCCCAGGAATCCCTTGATGCAATGTGTCATTATGCTATCAACAGAAAACAGTTTGGACAACGGTTGTCATCATTCCAGTCTATACAGGATATGATCGCTGATACAACGATAAATGTCCATAGTGCCAGAGGAATGTGTTTGAATGCCGGTACACTAAGACGTGAAAAGCATGAGCATGCATACATAGAAACAATCATGGCGAAGTGTTTTACATCAAAGATAGCCAGAACAGCTACAGACAACGCTATACAGGTGCATGGTGCCAACGGTTGCCATAATGCTTATCCGGTGGAACGTTTATTTCGTGAGGCGAAGATCTTCGAGATTATTGAAGGTACTTACCAGGTACACCAGGAGGCCATAAGTAACTTCGGTATAGAACAATATGGTAAGCCATATAGACAATAGTGAATGACTACCTTGTAACCAGTGTGTTTTGACCTAAATATGATAGATAATAATATGGCTGAAAGGATAAAAGTATTCTGTATCCCATTTGCAGGAGGAAGTGCTGCAATTTATAATACATGGAAGGAATTAGCACCTTCTACAATCGAAATAGTACCTGTAGAACTGGCAGGAAGAGGCAGTAGGATGACCGATCCGCTTTATAAAGACATACATGCTGTAGTAAAGGATGTATTGTCCATCATTCAGCCCCATATCACCAGAGAAAGATATATACTTTTCGGACATAGTATGGGAGGATTGATCAGTTACTTGTTGTCAAGTGAAATTGCAAAAAGAGGATTGCCTCAGCCACTTCATCTTTTTGTGTCAGGAAAGGGAACACCGCACAATAACCGCCCTGACAAAAAGAAATATCATAAAATGCCATTCCCTGAATTTAAAGAAAAGGTGTTGAACCTAGG
Source organism: Chitinophaga sp. LS1 (assembly GCF_034274695.1). NCBI lineage: Bacteria > Pseudomonadati > Bacteroidota > Chitinophagia > Chitinophagales > Chitinophagaceae > Chitinophaga > Chitinophaga sp. LS1. Next base: position 7,911,766 of record NZ_CP128362.1, on the reverse strand, counting down.
CGGTACACCAGAAGGCTTTTTTGATAGCCCTGAGTTAATGGAGTTGTTTCTGCCACTGTTAATAAGTGATTTTACGCTGGCAGAAACAGAGTTTGATGAACAGATCATTCATCCACTGGATTGTGATATCAGTCTGCTCATAGGAAATCAGGAAGACCTGACTTCAGAACAGATAGAAGGTTGGCGGGATTATACGAAGGGCGATTTTAATGTATATAGATTCGAAGGCGGACATTTTTTTATCCACGATCATAAACCTGCAATCATCCAATTGTTAAGCAACCATCAATAAAAATGATGCCCTGTTAATCCATTCATTTAAAATATGAAGAATGCTGCTTTATTATTCAACCATTGACACACCTTGTGAAGATGCAACCTGGAATTATCATTTTAAAATGCTCTCGCCTGCATGTAGAAAAAGGAATCTGTCGTACGGGCATAAAGCGGAAAAGAAGAGGCATTTATTAGGCAGATTATTGTTGAATAGCGGTTTTCAGACACTTGGTGCATCTGTTAACCCACTGGAAAACCTGCAGTACAACATATTCAACCGACCATTCGTAGAAGGTGACATTGACTTTAATATTTCGGCTGCAGGCAAATATGTGATTTGTGCAATGGGGCGAAATATTCGCTTAGGTATTGATGTAGAGCCTTATGCACAGGATGATATTACCTTTTATAAGCATACCATGAGTGATGCGCAATGGCAGGAAATTATCCTTTCTGAACAACCTGGCCGGGAATTTATAAACCGATGGACGGTGAAGGAAAGTGTCATGAAAGCTATAGGACATGGTATATACAACAAGCGTATGGAAAACATAATAATTAATGCAAAGGCCGGCACTGCCCATCATGGAGATATGACTTGGTATCTTCATTTTCCGCGCTTGGATGGTGACCATCAGGTTTGCCTGGCAAGTGATCATGTGATACCTGAATACTGTTTACAGGAGCTTAATTTTTTTTAGTCTTTTTCAAAAATATAATACCTAATAACGTGAATTTATCGGATTTCCATTTAGAATGGGTTCATAACCTGCCATTAGTTTGTAATCGTGTTGCACTGTTAATTCCACAGTATAATGAAGGTATGAATTGTAACATGGAAAAAAGGTTATATTACTTTAAAGAATTAGCCCAGGAATATAAGCATATTGTCGATGTTATATTGATTGATGATGGCTCAACTGATAATAGTTTGTCAGTAATGCAGGAGTTTGTGGCGAACCATTCAGACTCATTTTATCTGACCGCTGTGACACCCAATGCACAAAAAGTGGGTGCCCTATACGCAGTCGCAAATAATTTGCCACACGAGTTCGTTATACTGTCTGATTTTGATACAGATTTGATGTGTCTGCAAAATCTGGAACAGAGCCTGTCACAACTTGATGAAGATCCTGACATGATGGGGGCTTATTTCAAAATGATCCCTTATGAAGGAAGTGGCCTCTGTTTCCAGTTACAGCAAATGGAATATTCCTTTGCACGTATCTATTATAAATTTCATGATAAAGATAAAAGCGTACCGGTAATGCCTGGTGCGGGTTCCTGTTTTAAACGCGACATGCTGATAGAACTATATCATGAACATAGTGGTTTACGAAATGGTGAAGACAGGGAAACAACAGTGCTTGGAATGGAGAAGGGATATAAAACAATGTATGCGGATAAGGTATTGGCATTAACCCGTCCACCATTAACTTTTAAGGTATTGGCCAATCAGCGTAAGCGATGGTATGCGGGCTACCTTGAAACGGTGTTGAAGGAAAATAAATTTTACGTCTCGAAAATCCTGCGTTTCCATAGGATCGGTATCAGAACACTGCAGGATCTGTTAGGGGTATTAGTTTTATTATTACTCCCATTGGAACTGATCATCCTTTCAATTGTGAGCCTTAAACTGACAGCATCCCTGGTTGTTGGCGCTTATCTGTTAAGTATCTTGTATTATTTCACCCTGTTTGCAGCTAACAAATACGAGCGGACAGAAATTCGAAAAGGTAGCACCTGGTTGATTTTACTGTATCCTTTATTCTGGTTAAGTATCTCATTTCTTGCATGGTGGAGGGCTATTGGGGTTGTCCATAAAAGTAAAATTCTCGAAATTATGAAGAAGAAAAGGAAGAAGGTTACCTTACGAACAGTCTATAAAAAGATCTCACAGCAATTGTAGTTGTATGCATTCATGCAAAATTTATTACAGTTACTATATTGACAGGCTCAGTCAATCTCAATTGGATGAGCTTATATTTTCATTGCCATTCGTCATGCAGGGTAAAGCTTTTGCCTACCGGCGATGGGAGGATGCACATGCTTATGTATTAGGACGGACTTTACTGCGCCATGCATTGGATGGATCTGATTATAAATTAACTGACATAAAATATTCTACGCGTGGCCGTCCTTACATTCATGGGGTGGGAGATTTTAACATTACCCATTCGGGCAATTTAGTTGCCTGCTCTTTGACAACTCATGGCAGAATCGGGATTGATATTGAAATGCATCAACCCCTGAAAATGACAGATTTTACGCCGCAGTTTACAGCTGCCGAATGGCATTACATTCATCAGCATGCTGCACCAACTACCTCATTTTACGATCACTGGACGGCCAAGGAGGCCATCCTGAAAGCTGATGGAAGAGGTCTGATAGATGACCTCTCCTCACTGGAAGTGAGTAATTTTAATCAGGTGATATTGGATAATATAACCTGGTATCTGCATAGGATTGACCAATTTCCGGGTTATTCGTGTCAGGTTGCAACAGATCACCCCAATCAGCAATATTCCTTTATACCGGTTAAATTTCCATTGTAACATATTTAGGGCAGTTACGTTATATTTAATATAATTATTACATATTAAGGCATGAGGGCGTCCCATAAATAAATGAGGCGCTTTTTTCTTGTTATACCATGCGCTATAATAAGCCTTATATTTAGAAGCTTTTGTGATAAGCTATGATCCTATTAACTTTTATGGAGCGGGTAGCGATAAAAGGGGCACTAAAAAAGGGATTTCTCCCCTTTTTAAGCTATTTTCTTTCTCAGGTTATGCGCTAATGCCAATAATCCTGTTTCAACCCTGACTTTTTCAAGCCCACGAAGCATAAATCTTTTGAAGTTATGGTTATGCTTGATATTACCAAACACAGGTTCGGTGTCAAAACAACGTTGTTTACGTTTTGCTATTCCTCGCCTGGTTTTTAATCGTTTGTCTGCTCTTGATTTTAGCCGTTGTTGGTTGTGATTGATTGATATGATTCGATTTCCCTTACTATTATGGCATTGTTCCCGTAATCTGCACCATTTACAACTTTCAGTCTCATATCTGGTAATAGTCTGTTCAAAACCAGTGCTTGTCTTTTGGGTATAAGTTCCCACGTTTCTCATGGGTTTATCCTTCGGACAATAATAAATATCCCTGGCAGCATCGTAGCGTAGTTTATCGGAAGAGTAAGGTTTTTTATCCCGTGTTTTTTTGTGCTGATTCCTGTCAAATTGATTGTGTTTTACATACCCTGTGATCCGTCTTTTTTCAAGCCACTGATAATTCTGTTCGCTCCCATAACCTGAATCTGCGGTAATATTGGAGGCCTTTATACCATGATTTTTGATATGCTGCTTTAAATGTGGAATCAGGGTATTGGTATCCGTTGCATTTTGATGAAGGCTATAAGAAAGAATATATTGGTTATTGGTACTTATCTGCACATTGTACGCCGGTTTTAATTGCCCGTTTTTCATATGATCTTCCTTCATATGCATAAACGTAGCGTCAGTATCTGTTTTGCTTAAACTGTTTCTTTGATGCCCCAGTTCCTTTTCCTGCTTTTCATATTTATCCACCGCTGCTGGCCAATTCTTTTTAGCATAATTCAGTTTCTGCTTTATTTCTGAACTTGAATTTATAGACAGTACCATTGACCATACACATTGATATCTTACAACGTTAAAACGAAAAGCAGCACCTGAGCTTTTCGGGGATTTGTTCTGTGGTATTTATGATCATACCGTTTAATCGAATTGTAATATAGGAAAAATTACCGAATTAAGCATGCATAATCAGGTGTATTGAAATGTATAAATTATATATACGTTTGCCTTCTATGAAAAGTAAGGTTGACATATTAAAAGTATTTGGGGAAAACCTCAAAGCACTGCGGCAAGCGAAAGATCTTACGCAGATGGATGTCGCGATAGCATTAAATTCCACACCGGGATACGTTTCACGGTTGGAGAATGGCCATAATGAACCGGGTTTAACAGTGATTTACATGCTTTCTGAGGCTTTAGAATGTACCCCGTCAGATTTACTTCCAATTCTTCCACATAAATAGTCGATCGGCTAATTTATTTTCCTTGCCTAACTGTTGGCCAGATGTCAGCGGAGAAATATTAGCCCAAGTTTTAAATCTAATTGAAATCAACTTCAAAACCAGAGATAGGCTTTTGGATAAATAGGTTAAGCAAAGAAAGAGTTGGCTATGCATCAAAAATCTGGAGCAGGAAGTCCTAACGTATACGCCAGTTCCGATTTGTCCTGGTCGTTCCTATGCCCGTTCCATTTCCGGGTGGACAGATATTGATCATCAATGCATTGTGGGAGTATTTTGTTCCATTGCCTTTTTGAGCCAGAATTTGTTCCATTTTTGTTCCACAGGTGGCATTTCTGTTCCTCTAATGGGCGGGGAAGTGGTTGGCAATCAAGGCGAACTTCCTTTTTTTGTTCCACTTCGGCAAAAAGATGGAATGGAACGTTTCAGGTTATTGAGTGGGAGCGGAATGATCTTATTCATCGAGTTGTTCATTCTTCAGCCATCGATGGACGGTGGTCTTTGTGCGCTACGAACAGAGTATAATAATAAAGGGTATACTCTGATGCTAAATATCAAATGAGGGTAGGCCCCTCGGATTCGTTAAGCAGATGATGATTCCAAACTACCTTATGGTGCTGCAGCCAAAAGCTGTGGTATTGAGCGATAAGGAAAAGGCGTTGTTAAAACGTCAGGTATGTATTAAGAAGGCGAATGTAAATGAACCATTGATGAAGCGTCGAAACATCCTTAGACGATGTCAAAACCGGAGGCGAGGACTGCTTCGGGATAAGTAAGAGATGCTATCTGTTATGCTGCTCTTACGGCATCCGGCGTAGAAATGGCGCGATCTTAATACAGGTTGATATTTGGAACGTAGGAACCTTCGTCCCGATGTTAAGGGAGACCCTCAAGTAATGGAATTACAAGAGGTAGAGTACCGATGCGGGTTCAATGGGCGGAACTTCTCGTAATAGGAATGAAGCTCTTGTAATGAGAGTGGACTGAAGGGGAAGTATTATCCAGTTTTACTCACTAAGAAAACTGAGGGTGACTTCAGGAGGTACTGAAATGAACAAAACAAAACCTTTTTGTATTTCAAAGCAAGCTGTAATGGATGCTTACCTAAGGGTAAAAGCAAACAAAGGAAGTGCGGGTGTTGATGAAGTAAGTTTAGAAAAGTTTGAAAAAGACTTGAAAAACAATCTTTATCGGATATGGAACCGCATGAGTTCTGGAAGCTATATACCTCCTCCTGTATTACTGGTGGAAATACCTAAGAAAAATGGAGGTAAACGCCCTTTAGGTATTGCAACTGTTTCAGATCGCATTGCCCAAACTGTAGTTAAAATGCAGATTGAACCACTTATTGACCCGGTATTCCACGAAGACTCATATGGCTATAGGCCAAACAAGTCAGCACTGGATGCTGTAGGTAAATGTAGAGAACGTTGCTGGCAGTACAAATGGGTGTTAGATGTAGACATCAAAGATTTCTTTAACAGCATTCCGCATGAGCTGATGATGAAGGCTATGGAAAAACACATTGATTGCAAATGGGTATTGCTGTACATCAAAAGATGGCTAACGGCACCATTACAACGAGAGGATGGTACAATTACAGAAGTAACTAAAGGAACAGCTCAGGGCGGTGTTGTTAGCCCAATAATGGCTAATCTTTTTCTTCACTACTGTATGGATGAATGGGTAAGACACAAATTTCCAAATTGTCCATTCGAGCGTTATGCAGATGATAGTGTATTTCATTGTCAAACAAAGTCGGAAGCTGAGAAATTGAAAGAACAGTTGATGAAAAGGCTGAAGGAATGTGGAGTTGAAATGCATCCAGACAAGACCAAAATAGTTTACTGCAGAAGAGGACGCAAAAAGGAATTGTATCATGATGTACAATTTGATTTCTTAGGCTATACCTTTAGACCGAGGAAATCGCTTGATAAGTATGGAATCAGTTTCTTAAGTTTCTCGCCAGCAATCAGCAATAAGGCAGCCAAAACGATCCGTGAAAAGATGCGAGCATGGAATCTAACATCGAGGGCATGTGGTAAATTAGAAGATGTTGCGAGAGTAATCAATCCTATGATTACCGGTTGGATAAATTACTATGGGAAGTATCACAAAGAAAAATTGATAAATGTGCTGAAGCATGTGAATCTTTGGATACAAAAATGGGTAATGACGAAATACAAAAGATTTCACAAGCAAAGAGTCAAAGCTAAAGACTGGATAAGAAAGATCGTAGATCGAAAACCTTGTTTAATGGCTCATTGGCGGTTTGGTGTGAGAGTGTAAGGTTTAGGATAATAAAAGCCGTGTAAGCGGCGACGCTTAAGCACGGTTTAGTGAGAGGCTTAAGGTGAAATTCCTTTTGCCTACTCGACCCCTTGCCCAGGATGTGCGCTATTTCGTCAAGGGATTTATCCTGGCTGCGTAATGCCTTGGCTAGATCTTTTTGTTCGTCCTTATCTTTTAAGGATCTAATTCCTACATGTTCGGCTTCATTAACCCCCTCATAGACCAGCTCGAACCAGCAGCTGTCCGGTCTCAGGCGGATGAGTTTCGCGTTATCCTCTTCTTCAAAATGACGAGATTTTCCGCGCTTCAGAATGCGCAGCCCCTTATCCTGGCCGCTCTTGCGTAAGAAGAAGTCGCCGTCGGAAAGATCTGTTTTGATCCCGGAACCTGCTTGTAGGTCGCTTTCACTAAGTAAAGAATTGGTATGCTTCCTAAAGTGATCGGTAACTAAGACCGACGTTTGCGTGCCTTCACACAGTGCCAATAAGGTGAACATTAGCTTGGTGATTTCCTTGTTGTTGTTCGTGTCGACATCTGTAAAGGCCATGCGCAGGTTATCAATAATAATCAGTACCGGCTTCACTCTTTCGATAATAGTTACAATGTTGTGCAAATCATCCAGCATATTGCGGCGGGAAGTATATACCATTGCCTTGTATTGCTCGCCAAGTGGTAGCGGCGCATTGTCCAACAGCTTTTTAGACCGTCGCTGAACGCTTTTTTCACTTAATTCATTATTGATATAAAGTGTGTTGCCATGTAACGTAATGGCCTCCCCAAGAAAGGATGGCCATTCGGCTGCTATGGCAATGCAAAGCTGCATACAGAACCAGGACTTACCCGTACCTCTCGGCAAAGGGAAGTGAATCAAACAATTTTCGGGAATGTAATGCCCGAACAGCAATCGAAGCTCCTCCAGGTTAACGGCTTCCTGGGCCAGCCGGTACATACTTTTCAGGCTTGTCTTCGAGTAAAAGGATACCTGATCGGATAATTTGTGGGTAGAACCTGCCATAGTGAATTAGTGTTGTGATGGGAATTGCAAGCGGAGTTTTATTTCAACGGATAGTGGCTTATTTTGCTGGTGCATCCATATCCAGTTTGCGGCTGCAACTTTCCAATTACAGATGGAGAACCCTTTTTCCGTTTTCCACTTACGGGCCTTGTAATATTGGTAAAAGCCTTCGGCTGCTTTTTCACTCAACCCTTTTTAGTCGAAATAATTTTTTACATGCAGAAAGGGAGGAGGAATCTTTTCTACACTACCTTCTCTGCTACGGTGCGTTATTTTTTTTGCCATAAATGATTGCATTAAGTGTTAGCCGTTGGAGGAAACCTTTGCCGATGTCCCAAAGATTGCAGGTAATGGACCCGGTCAATCTGCCTGGCTTGGATGCAGGGGATGGATTTCATCTTGAAAGGATTTAATGGGTAACTAACCTTTTAGGGGTAAAATGGTCTTGGGAGCAAGTAAAATGGGCTCCGGTTTACCTTTCTGTTTGATATAGGTCAGGACCTCTGAGCGCAGGAAGTATACCCGACCCCGTTGCTTGTGACTAGGCAGGCCCCGTTTCATCCAGTCGTGCAGGGTAACGAGGGAGATACGGAATAACCCCGCAATCTCTTTCCGGGTCAGTAAAGGCTCTTCTTCAGGATTAGCAGGCGGGGTGTTAACCAAGCATTCCTTCAACGCCTCCTTAATCCATCTGCGAAAGTCATTTTCATTCGGAATAAATAAAGTATCCATAACAATGAGTTTATGGACGCAAAGATGGAAGGCCGTGAAAAGCCGGACAATGCCGGATTAGGTACAGATTTCTGAGTATTGAGTGTTAATAAGTTAATTTTAGTTCGGAGGCATAGCAGCAGGGGAGCGGGTTATCTTTTCCCAAAGAAGTGATTGGTCAGAGCGGCATCCAGCTCGCTGAAATCTTTATTGTGCTCCTTTGTTTCCTGGTTAATGCTGTTAATATTCTTCCTGATCGTTTCCGGTTTCAGCGTTTTGAATTCCTCAAAATGCAGATGGAGCATTGCGGTAATATCTGCCACAGAGATCTTTTTGAAAAGGCGGTCTCCTTTAGGTATCCCCAGATCTTTAAGGACAACCCAGAGCTGGATCAGTTTTTCTGCATGGGTATCATTGTGAAAACCATATTACCGGTGACAAGGGACCGGGTCATAGCGGCCATTCTTTCCTCAGTAGTGTCCATGAACTGATGCATCCGGTGCATCACTTTGTCCTGGATCGCCTGAATCTCCTGTTCTTTATCTTCGGGGGAAATACTTTGTCTGTTTTCGATGGCCGCTTTTAGCTCGACCTGCAAGTCAGTTCGAAGCTGTTGCTCTCGTTCCTGTTGTCTTTCTGTTACCCAGGTTTGGGTGGCATGCAATTTTAAGTAACGGCTTTTATTCGGACCCTTTTGCTGCCTTACGAGAATTTCGTAGGATAGGAATTTCAGGAAATCTTCCTTGTAGGGATACCGGCTATAATGGAATTCCAGGTATTTAATAATGTCGTAACCCTGGTATTCGTAGAGCTTATTGAAAATTTCGTTAGTGTACCGGATGGCAAAGGGCTCTTTAGGGAAATATAAATAATAATCCGACTGGTAAGGCGCGATTTTGTATTGAAAGTAGGCAGTAAAATTACCTGGCTGAGTAGAATAAGCAGAACGCCCCCCTAATTCTGCCAGCATATTCTGGGGCACCATCCTGGACAGTAGCCATTGTTTAATCTTCATAGTTAGCTGAGGTTTGGTATTGGTTTATTGAGGGAAATTAATAAAAATTACTGAGGGGCGACCATCACAACTCCACTACAAGGGGGCCGAAGCAGAGGTATCTTTGCAGATAGGTTATTATCCATTATGGATAATGCCATTTAACCAAATCAGAACCAACCTGTTTGAAAGATTGATTACTGCCTGTGATTGAAATAGACTGGGTTGCGGAGTTAGAGATGCGGCAGTAAAACGGGTATATGCTAAAGCATTGCGCTTTGATGTGGAACAATATGCAAAAGATGGCATCCCTTCTGGCCGTGAATGGTTGACTGAACCGTCAGGTGGTAATCCGTTCACATACGGGATAGATGCAGATAACGACACCTTTTGAAGTAGCAAGGAACATACCTGCAAAAAGATAAACCAGGAAGACGTTTACAATTTCAGTGATCCGAGAATATGGAGTATGATCTGCAGTTTATGGCAGAAGCAGTGGTTTAGAAGGACGATGGGAACTATTTTTGTTATCTTTACAATAGAAAGTTCTTTGACCTCATATCTCAAATCGTCAAATTGATTGAAAATAATTGGCTAGCAAAAAGGCAATGTTTGGAAATTGTTTGAAAATGACATAAAAAAAGGCCACTCGTTAAGAGTGACCTTTTGTGCCCCGGACAGGAGTTGAACCTGCACGAAACTTGCGTTCCAAGGGATTTTAAGTCCCTCGTGTCTACCAATTCCACCACCAGGGCAATTTTTTTGAGTCAAATATGTACAGGATTTTAAGTCCCGCGTGTCTACCGATTCCACCACCCGGGTGGCCCTAAACAAAAAATCCAAATTGCACTGCAATTTGGAAGTTTGTCAGTGAGCGGAAGACCGGGCTCGAACCGGCCACCCCGACCTTGGCAAGGTCGTGCTCTACCAAATGAGCTACTTCCGCTTGTATTAAGAACTTATTTCCCTCAGAAACAACCCGTTGTTTTTTCGTTGGGATTGCAAAGATAGGATTTGTTTTATAAAAACAAAAAAATCTTATCCTTATTTTTTAAAATTTGTAACCCACTACCCGAAAATCAAGCCCAGCCCAGCTTTAAAGTAAATAAAAAAGACTGCGATACCACAGCCTTTTCTAAAAATCTTTAAAATTTATATCTGTACCTGACCACACCTACCTGCACTTTCTGCCTGCCATATACATCCTGTGATTCTAACAGATCCATCTCATTGTACGTATTTCTGTATATGATATAATCGCCGGATGTAACATTCACAGTTGTAGTCGCCCCAATCCTGTTTTTCGCATCGTAGTCAAATACATAATCCGGTAACATCTTCTGTTTGGAAGGGTAGTAGCGGTAAATATCTGTCAGTAAACCCTGGTCATTGTACTTGTAATAGATCTTGCCTTTGTTCGTTTCCTGCTCTTCTACTATGTGTCCTGCACTATCCAGTACAAATTTAACCGTCGTTGAGTCCTCCAGCTTTTCCCCACGGAAATGGATCATTCTGGTAGGTCTGTTCAGAGAATCGTACACATACCGTCTTGTTTCTGATACTGTGTATTTATTCTTGGGATCCTCGGTTTTGACGTAAATTTCCTTGATATTATGGGAAGAGTCGTACTTGTCGTACGTATAAATGGTTGTAGTAATCACATTACGGGTACTATCCACAATCTTCGTCAGCTGACCATGGGGATTAAAGTACGTACGCATAATGGAACGGCCTGTAGCGATGGAAGCGGTCACTGTCATCAGCTGACGGTAGTCGTCCAGAAAATCCCGCTCACTCTTAAAGTCGTAATCGGTCTTCCGTCCCTCGGCATCGAGACTTACTACTATCTGAGATTGTACTTTGGCCTTTTTGAAATTAGCCTGGTTGGCCTCCGTCTGTTTGGTATTGAGGATATCCAGGTAATAATACTGGGCCCTGGCTCCTGTGTAAAGTCCCAGAAATATGGCTATTGTAAATAAAGTTTTCCTCGTGTACATATTAAATGCAAAAATAATGATTTAGGGGATGTTATGGATGAAGGATTTGTAAATTATTGAAATCCAGTCCCAACCCAATTTGGTATTCCACTAAAACGTAAAACAGATTAAAAAAATTATATTTATAGGACTAACACTTTAGCCATTTGAAAACACAACCTATCAGGGCAGAAAAAAACTGTCTTAATTGTGGCACCGAAGTTCCGGAGCGCTACTGTACTCATTGTGGTCAGGAAAATACCGTTCCTCACGAAACTTTCGGCCACCTGTTCAACCACTTCTTCGCCGATGTAATCCATTATGATTCAAAGACATTAATCACACTCAAGTACCTGCTGTTCCGGCCAGGGTTCCTCACCCAGGAATATACCGCCGGCAAAAGGGTCCGGTACGTGAATCCGATTAAGTTCTACATCTTTACGTCCTTCGTTTTTTTCTTCAGTTATTTCGCCTTTACGCATAAGGAAGAAAAAGGTGACACCCCAGGAGTGGTGGTCACCGAAAGCTACAACCTGAATGACTATGACAAAACGGATAGCGTCGCCAAAGCCTGGGCCGAAAAAATGGACAAGTACAAGGATGAAAAAGGCTATTTGGCCGCCCAAAAAGCCCTCCCTGAAAGTCAGCGGGATGGGATTATTACAAAACAGGCTGTCCGCCAGTATTTTAAACAGAAAGAACGGAAGGAAAAAGGAGAGGAGAGCATGGACGAACGATTCCAGCATAACTATCCTAAAATGATGTTCGTCTTACTCCCGCTATTTGCCCTTTACCTCAAATGGTTTTACCGCCGCAGCAAGCAATGGTTCTATGCCGACCATGCAATTTTCTCCCTACACTTCCATACGTTCTTTTTTATCTTCTACCTTTTCACCACCATATTAGATTGGCTCTTTAATGTAGATTTTATATCTGTTTTTGGACTTATCGTCGTCTTTATTTACCTCATGCTGTCATTAAAGAGAATCTATGGCGGCAAGTCATTCTGGAAAGCATTATTACTGGTGTTGTTATATAGTTTCACCCTCTTACTGGTCTTCACCGGGTTTTCATTATTGCTTACAATTTTGATGTAAATTAGGGGATGCAACCAGAATTTATAATCATACACCAGCAGGTAGCGCCATATGTTGCGCACATCCAATTGAACCGCCCTAAAGAACTGAATGCCCTCAATCTGCAATTAATGACAGAGCTGAAGGACGCATTAAAATCACTGGACGCAGACGAGAGTGTACGCGTAATCGTGATCAGCGGAAATGAAAAAGCTTTTGCGGCAGGCGCTGATATCAAACAGATGGCAGGGAAAACTGCCATGGATATGTATAATATAGATCAATTCAGTACCTGGGATACAATAAAGAAAACAAAAAAGCCGTTGATTGCAGCAGTAAGCGGTTTTGCATTAGGCGGTGGCTGTGAACTCGTTATGCTTTGCGATATGATCATAGCCAGTGAAACCGCCCGATTTGGACAACCTGAAATCAAGATCGGCGTGATGCCCGGAGCAGGAGGGACCCAACGCCTGACAAGGGCCGTGGGCAAAGCTCTTGCTATGGAAATGGTACTGACGGGAAAATTTATTACCGCAATTGAAGCATTAAATGCAGGACTAATTAACCGTATCGTTCCGGTTGAATTATATTTGCAGGAAGCAATCCAGTTAGCGACCGAAATTGCAGCACTGAGTCCACTCGCTGTACGCATGGCGAAAGAGTCTGTACTGAAAGCTTTCGATAGCTCGCTGGAAGAAGGCTTACATTTTGAAAGGAAGAACTTCTACCTGCTGTTTGCCTCCGATGATCAGAAAGAAGGCATGCAGGCTTTTGTAGAAAAACGAGTACCTGTATTTAAAGGAAAATGATAGCGGCTATAGAAAGGCCGTGAACAATGAAATCATGACATTTACCAAACAAGTGACAGCCATCACCGTGATGGCTACATGCATCTTCGGGTGCAAAGAACCCTCAATGAATAATGCAAGGGAGAAGAAAGACAACATTGAAGCGCCGGAGACAGATACAATGATAACCATTAACGACGCGGTTGAACTCGTGAAAGTGACCTCCTGGAAGCATTTTGAACAGTACGACGGCAAGTATATTACGGAAACGGATATACTGCAACGTGAACCGCTCAAATCGCGGCTTAAGACTTTGTTGGGAAATGATAACAATACCCTGCGCGAGCGTTTTGACGTCGCACCTCCTATTGAAGTAGAAAATGATGTACTGTATAACCAGGGCTGTCGTAAACACTATTGCGGGGCTGATGAAGCCGCGATTGCAATCGATATGAAATCTGATATCGTATATGCAGGTGTGGCGGCAAATGGGATTGTAAAGCTGTATAGTGAGCAGCGGGATCCGAGGTTTCCGGAAAAACTACTAAAGTGGAAAGAGAAATTCGGTAATTAAGTCAAATAAAAACATTCCTGAAAGAGGGAATTCACTAATGGAATGAGGTTATTTTTAGAAAAAGAAACATTCATAAAAGAGATAATTCACTAATGAGAATGAGTCCCTTTTCAGAAAAAGAAACATTCCTGAAACCGCGAATTCACTCATTAGCATAAAACCATTTTCAGCAAAAAGAGGCCCATTCCGGTAAGGAATGGGCCTCTTTATAATTATAAAACAAAGAATTAATTAAACTTCTTCTTCAACTCCGCCAGCTTAGCCTGGAAATCATTCAAAGGTGCTGGTGCAGCCTTTTTACTATTGTTGTTATTATTATCCGGTTTACGCTGCTGCTCCCTGTTTCTGGGTTGCTGCTGCTGCGCAGGCTCATTCGTCTTCATTGACAATGATATACGTTTACGGGATGGATCTACCTCCAACACTGTCACCGTCACCTTCTGGTTCAACTTCACCGCCTCATTAGGATTGCTGATATATTTATTGCTCAAATGAGAAATATGCACCAGACCATCCTGTTTCACCCCTACATCCACAAACGCACCGAAGTTCGTAATATTCGTTACCACACCTGGCAATGTCATACCTACTCTCAGATCTTCCATACTCTTGATCCCTTCCGCATATTCAAAGATCGCTATCTCATCGCGTGGGTCACGGCTTGGCTTATCCAACTCCTTCAGGATGTCTTCCAAAGTAAGCAGACCTACTTCTTCACTTACATACTCCTTAGGGTTGATCTGCTTACGCAGATCTTCTTTCGCTATCAGATCCTGCACAGTACAATGCTGTTTGGAAGCCATGCTTTCAATCAGTTTATAACGCTCAGGGTGTACTGCTGAATTATCCAGTGGGTTATCGCCATTCTCAATACGAAGGAACCCCGCACACTGTTCGAACGCCTTTTCACCCAAACGGGTTACTTTCTTCAGCTGTGAACGATTGCTGAATGCACCATTCTCCTTACGGTATTTTACAATATTCTCCGCCAGACTTGGCCCTAAACCAGATACATACGCCAGCAGGTGCTTGGATGCCGTATTCAGGTTCACTCCTACATTGTTCACACAACTTACCACTACTCTGTCCAGGCTCTGTTTCAACTGAGACTGATTCACATCGTGCTGGTACTGACCCACACCAATCGCTTTCGGATCAATCTTTACCAGCTCTGCCAGCGGATCGATCAGTCTGCGGCCAATAGATATGGCGCCACGCACAGTTACATCAAATTCAGGGAATTCCTCACGCGCTACTTCAGATGCAGAATACACAGAAGCACCACTTTCATTCACCATGAATACGTTGATCTTTTTACCAAAATCAATCTTCTTCACAAATTCTTCTGTCTCTCTACCAGCAGTACCATTACCAACTGCGATAGCAGAAGTGTCATAACGATCAGCCCATTTTTTCAGCAGGGCTTCTGCGTCATCACGTTTATAGTTCTTTTCCAGTGGGTAAATTACATCGTTGTCCAGCATATTACCCTGGTTGTCCAGTGCTACCACTTTACAACCGGTTCTATAACCCGGGTCAATGGCAATTACAGCTTTAGGCCCCAGTGGTGCAGCGAGCAACAGCTGACGCAGGTTCTCTGCGAACACCTCGATTGCTTCCTGATCCGCCCTGTCCTTTGCCAGTGCACGGAATTCATTTTCCAGTGAAGGACGCAGCAGACGTTTGTAAGAATCTGTGATCGCTTTTCCTATCTGCTCTGCAGCAGCATTGCGGGTGGTAATGAATTGTTTATCCATGATCTCAATCGCATCTTCCTCATTAGGCGCGATGGTGCCATAGAGGAATCCTTCCGCCTCTCCACGCAGAATAGCCAGTACACGGTGAGAAGGTATTTTGCTGAAATCTTCGTTGAAATCGAAGTAATCTTTGTATTTATTGCCTTCCTCTTCTTTGCCTTCAATCACTTTGGATGTTAAAACAGAAGTATGGTTGAAAAGCTTACGCATTTTGTCACGCAGCTCAGCATTTTCGTTAATCCACTCAGCCATGATATCGCGGGCACCTTTCAGGGCTTCGTCCGTAGAGGCTACCTGCTCGTTAAGGAACTGTTCTGCAAGGGATTGTGGTATACCTTCCTGTTGTTCAAACAGCATTTTAGCCAGTGGTTCCAGGCCTTTTTCAATTGCCACAGTAGCCCTGGTCTTACGTTTGGGTTTGTATGGCAGATAAATATCTTCCAGTTCTGTCAGTACCCAGGTAGTTTCCAGTTTGTCCTGCAGCTCAGGGGTCATTTTCTCCTGGTCTGTAATGGTTTTGATAATGAACGCACGACGTTCATCAATCTCCTTGTAACGTTTCTGGAGGTCTTCAATACGGCCTATCTGCACCTCATCAAGGCTGCCTGTCACTTCCTTACGGTAGCGACTGATAAAAGGTACCGTAGACCCTTCTGCCAGCAAATTCATGGTATTCTCAGCTGAACGGGCTGGAATGCCCAATTCAGACGAAATAAGTGCAATGTGTTTGGTATTCATGAAACGAAAATTAGTCTTTTTACGGTGATTAAACCGGCCGACAAATGTAAAGAAAATGCCTTTGTCATCAGCAAAAAGAAATTAACATATGATGGCCGGCCGGATATCCTCAAATTTCGGCCCGAAATTAGCAGCGGACACATATTCCTTATATTTGACAAATGGAAAATAACGCAGCCTTCGAACGGCTACTCAGTATTATGGATGATCTCAGGGAAAAATGCCCCTGGGATAGAAAACAAACCATCCACACCCTGCGTCAGCAATCTATTGAAGAATTATATGAACTGGCAGACGCTATCACCACTTCCGACTGGAAATCCATTAAGGAAGAACTGGGCGACCTGCTGCTGCATATCGTTTTTTATGCCAAAATAGGCGCCGAACAAGGGCAGTTTACCATGACAGATGTGATCAACGGCATCTGTGAAAAGCTCATTTTCCGCCATCCGCACATCTATGGCGATGTCAAAGCCGAAGATGAGGATGCCGTTAAACAAAACTGGGAAAAACTGAAACTGAAAGAAGGCAAGACCTCTGTACTCAGTGGTGTACCTGTATCCCTGCCTGCATTGGTAAAGGCCATGCGCCTGCAATCCAAGGCAAAAACTGTCGGTTTTGAGTGGGATACCACGGAACAGGTATGGGATAAAGTGAAAGAGGAAGTACAGGAACTGGAAGAAGTAGTGGCTACCGGCAATCCCGACGAAATTGAAGGGGAATTCGGGGATGTACTCTTTTCTCTGGTCAACTATTCACGTTTTCTGAAGATTGATGCAGAAAATGCACTGGAACGTACTAATAAAAAATTCATCAGCCGCTTCCAGTATATTGAAAAGAAAGCGGCCGAAAAAGGCAAATCTTTGGATGAAATGACGCTGGGTGAAATGGATGAACTCTGGAACGAAGCGAAAAAATGTTAGACATTAAAGAAATACGGCTTTTCTTTATCCGACACGGATATCTACTGATCGTAGCAGCCTGGCTGTTTACCTTTTCCTTCCTGTTTAGTAACTACTGGTCTTACTATTCCTCCCCCATGGGAGTGAAGCGCAGCCTGGAAAAAAGCATCTCCCAGCGGGAAGCGTCCTTTGAAAAAATAATCAAAGATCAGTTGCTGCTCAACCATCTTTTTTCACGCAATTACAATGAGAAGGAAATAAAAAGTCTGGATACAAAGGACTTTTATGTTTTTGCCTACGATAGCAGTGTGGCCGGCCGCTGGCTGGTATTCTGGAGCACCAATATGGTGACGCCGGAAGAATGGCAGGTGCCGCTGGTGGATGGAAACCGCTTCGTAAAATTAAAAAACGGATATTATGAAGTGCTGTGCCGCCGGGTATTTAGTCCGGAGGCCGGTCATGAACGCTTTATGGTCGGTGTAATTCCGGTCATGATGGAGTATAGTATTACGAACAATTACCTGGTCGATCACTTTTATGATAAACCTGCGCTGGGGCGGGAATACAATATTAATCTCAAAGCCCCGGGTATACCCGTACTCAATGGCAAAGGGCTGATCCTTTTTTACCTGCACTACGACAGAACGCTGGATACCAAGCCACCTAACCTGCTGAGTGTCATACTCAGAGTAATGGGTTGTATCTGTGTATTGATCTTCATCAACCTCTTTGCCGCTACTCTGGCAAGACAGAAGAGCGCCCTGAATGGATTTCTGTTCCTGGCGGCAGTCATTGTCGTATTCAGGTTACTGAGCTATGTGTACCCGTTTCCTTTCAACCTGCGAACACTCAATATCTTCACGCCTTTGATCTATGCAAAGGATGAGATCTTCCGATCGCTGGGTGACCTGTTGCTGAATGTATCGCTGACGTTTTGGTTGTTACTGTTTTTCAGGCAGCATGTAAAATCGATCAAAGCGCCGCCGGTGAAGAATGTATGGCAGCTAAGAGGTGTGATCATTCTGAGTAGTTATATCATGTATGTAGTCGGACAGTTTTTGTCTGAGCTCATTCAGAGTCTGGTGATCGACTCCCGCATTTCTTTTGATGTGGCGAATCCATTCAGTCTGAATGAATACAGCATCATCGGTGCGATCATATTAGGGTTCATCGCGTTTAGCTTCCTCTTCTTTTCGCAGATTGTGAATTCACTGCTCAATGAGCTGACCAGTTTCAGGCATCGTACCAAGTATGTATTCCTGGCGATAGTCGGTGTAGTGTGGCTGGTGTTCAGGATCCATAATCCGGAGATACATTATTCCATTGCTTTGGTGATATGGCTGATCATCTATGTGATCCTGCTGGATGCACTGGCGTTTAAATTTGAGAATAGTCTGGCGACAGTGCCGTTTTTGTTCTGGTTGTTTTTGCTGACGATCACGACCTCTGCGGTGCTGGTGTATTACAACGACCAGAAGGAGCTTAGTCTGCGTGAGAGGATGGCGATAGAATTGTCAAAACAAAAGGACCCTTATCTTGAAATGCTGCTCACAGATGTAACAAAGCAGATGGAGCGGGATGAACTGTTACAATACTTTTTTCAGCAGGCGAATGGGGGGAATATGCCCAGGAGTACGCTGGAGAATGAGTTGAAGCAAAAATATTTTAAAGGATACCTGGGTCGATTTAAGGTAGACATCTATGCTTTTGATGAGAACGGGATGCCGATCTATGGTGGTGACACCAGTTCTTTCTATTCACTGAGCAGGAAGATGCTGGTGGAATCAGAACTGATCGGGAATGATCTCTATTATAATGAAAGGGGATTCAATGATTATAGTTATATAGGTCAGAAAGACTTTTACCGCAATGGGGATAAGGCAGGTTACCTGGTATATGAGCTGACGCCTGCGGTGGTCAATTCACAACGATTGTATCCTGAATTGCTGGTGGATGGAGAGATCTATGACCCTGAAAAAGAGTCTAATGCTACTTATTCTTATGCGATTTATGACAAGGGGCAACTGGTAAATAATAACAATGATTACTCGTTTCCGGTCAAGTTGTACGATTCGGATATGCCTACAGATGAAGTGACGGTGAAGACGGTGAATGGGTATTCGCTGATGTACTACAAAGCTTCGAAAGACAAGGTCGTGATTGTGGCGAAAGAGATCAGGAGCTTTATAGAATTTATCACGCTCTTTGCGTACATGTTCTGCCTGTTCCTGTTGATCATTGCCATTTACAGGGTGCTGGATCTGTTGGTAAAAGCAAGAATGCGGATTGGTAACCTGAAATCACTGGTCAATATTAATATCAGAAGAAAGGTAACCGGGACTATCATTTTCATTGTGGTATTTGCATTTGTGATCTTAGGTCTGACCACGGTATTGTTCTTCATTGATCGTTCTGAAAGGGAGAATAAGGAGCGTCTGAGCCATACGATCAATGAGGTGACGCATGAAGTGGAGAAGGTATTTGCGAACCAACGCATGTTTGATGACCTGGAGGATCTGTATGATCCGATATTCCAGGCCAGTTTGTCAGAATCCATTGGAGAGATTGCGGATGAGCGGGCGTTGGATATAAACATTTATGACAGGGATGGAAATTTGCAGGTAACAACGCAGCCACTGATTACAGAGAAAGGGCTGTTGTCCAGAAAAATAAATCCGGATGCATATATGCAACTGGGGCGTCAGCAAAAGATCCAGTGGATCCAGAAGGAGAAGATCGGTTCCATGGGGTACTTATCTGGCTATGCACCGTTGCGTAATAATGGAGAGATCTTCGCTTATCTGAATGTACCGTATTTTGCAACGCAAACGGAATTGAACCAGCAGATCTCCAACTTCTTAGTGGCGCTCATCAATTTCAATGCGTTTATTTTCTTAATAGCAGGGTTATTAGCATTATTAATTACCAACTCTATTACAAAGTCATTCTCCTTAGTGACAGAGCGCTTGCGACATGTGAGCTTAGGGCAGCAGAATGATGAGATAGAATGGGAGAAGGATGATGAGATCGGGGCCGTGGTAAAAGAATACAATAAAATGGTGAGAAAGCTCGAGGTGAGTGCGGCAAGACTGGCAAAGAGTGAGCGTGAAGGGGCGTGGAGAGAGATGGCGAGACAGGTGGCGCATGAGATCAAGAACCCGCTCACACCTATGAAGCTGAGTATTCAGTATCTGCAAAGGGCGATAGATAATGATGCACCGAATGTAAAACAGCTGTCTACGAATGTAGCGCGTACGTTGGTAGAGCAGATAGAACACCTGGCGAATATCGCATCAGATTTCTCTGCATTTGCAAGGATAGGGGAGGCGAATAGTGAGGTGTTGATGCTGAATGAGGTATTACATTCTTTAAAAGAGCTGTACCAAAGCCACGAACATAGTACAATTCAGTTCAATCATCCGGGGCATGCGTTTTATGTATTTGCAGATAAGACACAGATGAACCGGTTGTTTACAAATCTCCTGCAGAATGCGATACAGGCTATACCGGAAGAAAGAGAGGGGATGATCACCATCAATATGGAGGAGGTAGATCCGGGTTGGGTAGTGGTGAGTGTATCGGATAATGGGGATGGTATTCCGCCTGAGGTTCAGTCTAAGATATTTGTACCGAACTTTACGACGAAGAATTCAGGGACTGGTTTAGGGTTAGCAATGTGTAAGAATATTGTGGAGCAGGCGAGGGGAGAGATCTGGTTTGAGACACAGTTAACGGTTGGGACTACATTTTATGTAAAGTTGCCGCTGGCGGCAAATCCTGTATAAAGAAACAAGGTCGGGCATTATGTCCGACCTTGTTTTTAAACAACGCAAAAAAATACCAGCCTTGCGACTGGTATCAATAATTTTTAGTTCTAATAGGATGTAAATTATTTCACAAAACTCTCCCGGATCTTCTCCAGCAGTTTCGTTTCGATCATTTGTTGTGCCAGCACGATCATATTCTTAAAGGCAGTATCTTTCGATATACCATGGCCTATGATCACCGGCTTTGATACGCCTAATACAGGAGTACCGCCATAGCTCTGGAAGTTAAACCGGTCCATGTACTCATCATTAATATTCCGCTGTACTGCTATATCGTGCAGTGACTCAGCCATCTTGAGTACAACATTACCCGTAAAACCTTCACATACAATGACATCAGCCTTGCCAGTCAGTACATCACGACCTTCCACATTGCCAATGAAATTTAAACCAGGGTGTTCTTTCAGCAAAGGATAAGTGGCTTGTGCCAGCAGATTACCTTTACCTTCCTCTTCTCCGATATTCAGCAGACCTACAGTAGGATTACTTACATTCAGGATATGTTTGGAATAGAGAGACCCAAGTATTGCAAATTGGAGCAGGTTTTCTGCTTTACAATCGGCATTGATACCAACGTCGAGTAACAGCCCGATAGAGCCGTCCAATCTTGGCACTGGTGTAGATATCGTTGGCCGCTGAACCCCTTCAATCGCTTTGATGGAATAGAATGTTCCAACCATCATAGCGCCTGTATTTCCAGCACTGATGAATGCATCAATCTTCCCGCTCTGTAACAGGTGAAACCCAATACTGATAGAAGAATGTTGCTTTTCCTTCAGCGCCTTGGTAGGATGTTCATTCATCCCAATAACCTGGGATGAATGAACAACTGAATATTTTGATTGGTCCAACTGCGCTTCAGATAATAAGGGAGCCAGGGCTACCTCATCACCAATCAGCACCAGATGTGCATCTGCTGCAACAGTATCTAAAAATAATTTTACTCCTTTTACTGCTTCGACGGGGGCATAATCACCGCCCATCATATCTAGCCCGATTCTCATGAACGTTTAAATTTGTCTTTGCTCGGGGTAAAAATAGTAAAATTATTTAGCGCTGCTTTGTTTTTCCAATACAACTTTTCCTCTGTAGTACAGTTTGTTCTCTACCCAGTGAGCACGATGTCTCAGGTGCACTTCACCAGTTGCGCTATCTGTGCTTAAAGTATCCGCAAAGGCCTTGTAATGCGTCCTTCTCTTAGCTGATCTTTGCTGAGAATGTCTGCGTTTCGGATTTGGCATCGTATTTAGTTTTTAATTGTCCTAGTTTAATGTTTCAATAAGTATCTTTTCCCTTAAAATCCAGGCTTAATTGCTCCGGAATTTGTCCAGGTCTTTCCAAATTGGATTGTCCTGAGCGTCAGATTGTTTGTTCATCTGATCCAGCATTTCCAATACTTTCGGATCACATGTGCTTTTGCCATCCACATCCGGGTGTATCTTCTGCATAGGAATGCTCAGGTTGATGAATTCGTAAATCCATTCACCGACATTCAGGTGCGATTCCGTTCTCGAAATATAAGATACTTCCGGATCCTCATCACCTTCAATCTCCTCAGGATTCTCCACCATCTTCACCACCTGGGTAAAATCGTCCCAGAGCTGAAGATTAAATGGTTGTCCACAACGGTCACAAATTACGCTAACTGATCCGCCAATTTCAAACTTTAACAGGAAAAAATCACTTTTCTTGTCTAAGGTCAGCTTTACTGTTGCGTTACAGTCGCTGAAATCCTGCGGTCCGTAGTTTTCAAAAAAACTATCCGTAACTTGGTATTCAAATGTATGCTCTCCGGGTTTGAGCCCCACAAAGGCAATTTCAAATTGACGGAGTTGTTTCATAATAAAATCCTCACTTTTAGAGGGATGCAAAGGTAACCAAATATTTGCAAATGCAAAAATTTCCTACATTCGCTTTTTCACATCCGCCCGAATAACAGGTTTTAACAGCTAGATTAGTGAAAACCAATTAATTAATTATTATATTCGTGCTGTATAAAATCAGTATCACTGTACACTTTCCATTCATAACCAATGGCCCGGATCAAAGGTACGAGAAAACATCCCATTACCCGAAGCATTTCGCCGCCGGACATATTTTCACTGCCAATCAGCGTTTATTTCCAGCACACCAATGCCGGTATCCTTCTCCTCGATGCGGAGCAGCACATCGTATGGGTAAACGCTGTATTTCAACAATATACAGGAGAAGATATTGATCTTGTACCCGATCTGCCCTTTGCTACCATCGCCCGATACCTGGCCAGGGGCGCCCGGAATCCTGAAGCATTTCTCGCCACAGTTGAAGACCTGTTAACACAGAAAAATCCCTACTTTGGGCAGGAACTCCTTTTTTCCGACGGCCGCATTTTCGAACTGAACTATACGCCGCTCTGGCACAACGGGGTCTTTAACGGCAGCATGTGGCAGGTAACCGACATTTCCGGCAGGCAACTACAGCAGGCTACCCTTGAGCAGGCCCGGCAGCAGGCTGAAGAGGCCCGGGGTGCACAAAAAGAATTTCTGGCCAGCATGAGCCACGAAATTCGTACTCCCCTCAATGTCATTATCGGTATGACCCACCTGCTGGAAGAAACGAACCTCGACGGCCATCAGCAAGACTACATTAATATATTAAAACATAGTTCCAATATCCTCCTGGGACTGATTTCCGATATTCTTGATATCTCCAAGATCGAAGCAGGGGAGTTTCAGGTCAATCAGCGGGAGTTTAACCTCACCGCCCTGGTTCAATCTCTCCGGCACACTTTTGAGCTCAAATTGGGTCAGCGTCCTGTAAAAATTTCTGCGACCATCGATCCCCGTATCCAGAATCGCCTGGTCGGAGACGATACGCTTTTGAACCAAATCCTAATGAACTTGTTAGGTAATGCAGAAAAATTTACGCCGGAAGGAGAGATTGCCATCCGCGTGACCCCTGAAAGCTGGCAGGATGACAAAGTGTGGGTACGCTTTCGTATATGTGATACGGGTATCGGCATCAGTAAAGACAAACTGGAACTGATCTTTAAAAATTATAAACAGGCAGAACAGGAAATCAGGGAAAAATATGGCGGTACCGGTCTGGGACTCGCCATTTCCAAACAACTGATTGAACTACAGGGAGGTACCATATGTGTGGAAGACACACCGGGCTACAATACCTGTTTTTCGTTCAACCTGCCCTTTATCGATACCCGGAAGTCGGCCGTCACCACGCCCGGAGCGGGAGCACGCCGTAAGCAGGCCAGTTTTTCAGGATCAAGTGTACTTGTGATTGAGGACAATGCGATGAACCTTCATTACATTAACAGCCTGCTGGAAAAATATAACGTGGAGCACCAGCTGGCCACCAATGGGCCGGATGCACTCTATTTTTTGAATTCAAGACAGTATGACCTGGTCCTGATCGATATCCGGATTCCCGGACTCAACGGACTGGAGCTGGCTGGCCGGATCCGAGAAGATGAAGATAAACCGAACGTAGCTACTCCACTGGTAGCCACTACTGCCCTCGCTATGGAAAGTACGTTTACACAGGCAAGGCAGGCCGGTATTACCGATATACTAACGAAACCATATACCCCCGATCAATTGTTACAGGTGTTGAATAAATACCTGAATGAAGACGAAACTGAACTTATAATGGAAGAAACAAACAACACGTCTGGTTTTGAGTTCCATAAGGACCTGGATGTAAAGTACCTCAATACCCTGTATGAGAACAATATTTCGTACGCGGCGGATCTCTTTGAAATATTTTTGAAAACGATCAGGGAAGAACTGGTGAAGATTCAGGCTTTAGTAAATGCACGGGATTGGGAACTCCTGAAATTTCAGGTGCACAAACTGAAACCCAATTTCTCTATGGTGGGACTTACATGGATTAGTGCCCGTATGCAGAATCTGGAAAACACGTTGAATGCAAATACAGCGCTGCCTCCTGAAGAGGTAGATGCGTTGTTTGCCAATATTTCGGAAGAAGTGGAAAAATTCTATCCAATTATTGAGGCAGAGTACGATAGAATGAAGATCTATCAGTAATCAGAATTCGTCAAGAATTTCCTTTACATTATTATAATAGCTACCTCCGAATAAGAGCAGGTGCACCATGAGCGGATATAACTGGCAGACACCAATTCTGGACTGCCATCCTTCAGCCAGCGGATACATGGTTTGATAGCTGAAGTAAAAGCGGGTATCAAAACCACCAAACAGTCTGGTCATAGCCAGATCCATTTCCCTGTTTCCATAATATACCGCCGGGTCATACACACATGCCTTGCCATCTTTGCCCACCATGAAGTTACCAGACCAGAGGTCGCCATGCAGTAATGCCGGCTTTTCGTCGGGAAACATACCTGGCAGCTGCTTCCACAGGTGTTCCATCTGTACCACCATTGCCTTGTCCATCACCTGCTGGTCATAGGCAGCCCTGGTCAGGGGTTGCAACCTGTTAAATGCGTAGAACACCGGCCAGCTGCTATAAGGCGTATTGTATTGCTTGAGGGTACCGATGTAATTGGTCTCCTGAAATCCGTAGTATGTCTGTGTCTGGCGATGTACTCTTGACAGGCTTGCACCAAAGTTTTCCCAGAAGTCAGGCGTCACGCTGCCTTTTTCCATAAACTCAGTGACAAGGAAACCTTTGTCTCCCACGGTACCTGTGGCCAGTGGCCTGGGTACAGAGATGGCATTGGTATTACGGAGTATATTGAGTCCGTTCAGTTCCCGCAGGAACATGTCAGGATAGATATGCGCATCGTTCATTTTCAGAAACAACGTTCCGTCAGATGTGGAGAGCTTATATGTTTCGTTAATATCTCCACCGGATATTTTTTCTGCGCAATTAATGTGTATTTTCACTCCTGACTGGCAGGATAGCGCTGTCGTAAGTTCGCCCAATAAGATCTCATCTGTCATTTTACGCGCTGATTAGTATGGATACAATTACAAAGATAAGGCACACAGGAGTACGTATTTTGGTAACAATATTGTGCATCATCATTTTGAAGGGGCTGCTCGCATTCAGCCATCATTTTGAAGGGTGGTATTTTCATAGGTTCTACTTTTGGATAAGTAACTTATTAAGGGTGGCATTGGGATCCATACTCTTTAGTGTTGGCGACGTAATTTATGCCGCCTGGGTTATAACAGGTAGCATTTATTTGTTAAAATTATGTTATAAACTGATCAAAACCCAATGGAAGGAAAGTTTTTTATACTTTCTGAAGGGAATAAGTGCTGTTTTGACATTATATCTGGCTTTTCTGGTATTGTGGGGTTTTAACTATGACCGCTACTCCCTGGAGAAAGATATGCAACTACAAGTGAATGAGTACGGTACGGAGCAATTGTACAAACTGGCAGATACCCTGTTGCAACAGGTAAATGCCAACAGGATAGAAATGGGGGATACACTCAACGCCACACGCCCGGGCGCGGACAGCGCACAGCTCTTTCAGCGGGCTGTAGTCGCCTATGATCAGGCGGCAAAACAATGGCCGGTGCTGAAATATACGCATCCCTGTCTCAAGACTTCCCTGTATGGAACCTGGATGAATTATATGAATGTAGGGGGCTATCTCAATCCCTTTACCGGCGAAGCTCAGGTAAACGTTACTACGCCGGGTTTTATGCATCCATTTACGATCTGTCATGAAGTGGCACATCAATTGGGATATGGGGCGGAAGAAGAGGCTAATTTTATCGGTTACCTCGTAGCAGGTCATGCAAAGGATGTTCGGTTCAGATACGCGGCTAATTTCGAGATGTTTATGTACAGTATCAGGCAGTTGCGCTGGCAGGATACGACCATGGCGAAGAATTTGTGGCAGAAAGCCGTACCTGGTGTGCATGAAGATTACCATCAGTTAAAGAATTTCTATCGCAGATACAGCAGCCCGGTAGATGATTATACTTCTATGATTTATGATCAGTACCTGAAGGCTAATAAACAGGAAAAAGGAATACGTAGTTATAGTGAAGTGGTGGGATGGCTGGTGGCCTACTTCCACATTCACTGATTAAAAGCAGCATACGATGAATCAGGAACAACAACGCCTTCAGATACAAGGCTGGAAGAAATGGGGATCTTATGTGAGTGACAGACAATGGGGAACTGTACGCGAAGATTATAGCGGTAGCGGCAGTTCATGGGATTATACGACGCATGATATGGCGAGGAGTAAAGCGTGGAGATGGGGGGAGGAAGGAATTGGGGGTATTTGCGATGAAAGACAGCACTTGTGTTTTTCACTCGCTTTCTGGAATAAGAAAGACCCTATTCTGAAAGAACGCTACTTCGGACTGAACAATGCAGAGGGGAATCATGGGGAGGATGTAAAGGAGCTCTATTACTACCTGGATGCAACACCCACACACTCCTATATGAAAATGCTGTATAAATATGTACAGCAGGAATATCCTTACCAACAACTGATACAGGAGAATGCCCGGAGGAGCAAGGTGGAAGAGGAGTATGAGCTGATTGATACCGGGCTTTTTAATGAAGATAAATACTTTGACATCTTCATAGAATATGCAAAGGAGGATATGGATGATGTGCTTGTCAAAATCACGATTCATAACAGAAGTAATGAGGACGCGCCTTTGACAGTATTACCTACTGTGTGGTTCCGCAATACATGGGTGTGGGGGCGCAGACCTTATAAACCTGCTTTGTGGCAGGAGGATGCTACTACTATCCGGTTCGATCATGAGAAATTGCAGATGCAGTACCTGTATCAGGAAGGAGGGCAGGAAATGCTGTTTTGTGAAAATGAATCCAACAATAAAAGATTGTATAATATAGATTCCATCACACCTTATGCAAAGGATGGGATCAATGATTATATCCTGCATGGTGCATCTTCTGTAAATCCTGATAAAAAAGGTACGAAGGCTGCGGTGCATTATGATATTTCTGTGCCTGCACATGGTTCTCATACTATTAAATTAAGATTAACTGATAAGGCCAAGGAGCAACCTTTTGCAGGTTTTGATGATCTCTTTGCGGCGAAGATTGCAGATGCAAATGCATACTATGAAGAATTGCAGGCAGAGATTAAGGATGAAGATGAAAGGCTGATACAGCGTCAGGCATTAGCAGGTATGCTGTGGAATAAACAGTTCTACTATTATAAAGTACAGCGCTGGCTGGAAGGCGATCCATCACAACCGGCACCGCCTGCGGAACGCTGGAATGGCCGCAATAAAGAATGGAAGCATCTTGTTAATGAAGATATCATTTCCGTACCTGATAAATGGGAGTTCCCCTGGTATGCGGCGTGGGATCTGGCTTTCCATTGTGTGACACTGGCGATGGTGGATCCGGATTTTGCAAAGCAACAATTATTGTTGTTGACTGAGGAGTGGTACATGCATCCTTCAGGAGAGTTTCCTGCATATGAGTGGGCATTTGGAGATGTGAATCCACCTGTACATGCAGGCGCGGTATACCGTGTATTCAAGCAGGATGCGGCGATAAAGGGGGAGAAGGATTATCATTTTCTCGAAGCGTTGTTTCATAAATTACTCATCAATTTCACGTGGTGGGTGAACAGGAAAGATAGTAGTGGAAGTAATATTTTTGAAGGAGGTTTCCTGGGATTGGATAATATAGGTGCGTTTGACAGAAGTCTGCCATTGCCGAATGGTATTCGGGAAGAGCAGGCAGATGCGACCAGTTGGATGGCAACGTATGCCTTGAATATGTTGCACATTTCATTAGAATTGTGTAATCATAATAAGGTGTACAATGGGATGGCGACGAAGTTTTTTGAGCATTTTATGTACATAGCTGGTGCGATGGCGAGTATGGGTACGGGGAATAGTGGATTGTGGGATGAGGAAGATGAGTTCTTTTATGATCAGTTACGGGCGCCGGATAATCGTATTGTGAAGTTGAAGTTCAGAAGTATGGTGGGATTGATTCCACTTTGTGCGGTAGAAGTAATTTCAAAAGAGGCGTTGGCAAATAATCCTGTTTTTGCGGAACGCATGTCCTGGTTTTTGCGGCATAGGCCAGATCTGGCACAGCTGGTGTCAAGGTGGTATGAAGAGGGGAAGGAGAATAAACATTTGCTGAGTTTATTGCGTGGGCATCGGATGAAGCGGTTGTTGTACAGGATGCTGGATGAAACAGAGTTTTTGAGTGAGTATGGGATAAGGTCTTTGTCTAAAAAATATGAGGCGGATCCTTATCGGCTGTATGAAGATGGAACAGAATTAATCGTAAAATATGTACCGGGAGAAAGTGATACGATCACTTATGGAGGTAATTCTAACTGGCGGGGGCCTGTGTGGATACAGATGAATTTCCTCTTGATAGAGAGTTTGCGTAAGTTTCACTATTTCTATACAGATGATTTCAGGATAGAATATCCGACAGCTTCCGGTTGTTATTATTCATTGAAGGAAGTGGGTACCTTGCTGGCGGATCGGTTATTAAAGATATTCAGGAAGGATGAACATGGGCGCAGGCCGGTGTTTGGGAATAATGAGAAATTGCAGAGCGATCCGCATTTTGCTGATTTGATACAATTTCATGAATATTTTCATGGAGATAGTGGGAAAGGGCTGGGTGCTGCGCACCAGACGGGTTGGACCGGGTTGGTGGCGAACCTGATCAGAATGAAGCATACGAATCCGCGATAAATACGCAAGGGATTATTTTTTGCCTCTGTCAAAAAATAATCCCTTGCACGCCCAAAAAAGGCGTTTACCGCAGGTAAACGCCTTTTTTGGGCTAATTCATCAACAACACATTTACACTTCGCTGCAATATATTAAAGGCAATCTCCGCCATTAAATTCTCTTTATCCAACGTTGGATTCACTTCCGTTATCTCAAAACAACATATCTTCCTATGCTGCATAAACTTCGCTATCAAATCCTCTACTTCTCTCTCTCTTAGTCCATTCGTTACCGGTGTACCAGTTCCTTTTGAAATAGAACTATCCAAGCTATCCACATCAAACGACACATATATATACTCGCAATCACTCAAATACCTGAACACCGCTCTCGCCACCTGCTCCGCACCCTTTCTCCTCACTTCATTGGTAGTTATCACCTTCATCCCATACTGCTTTATCAACGCCTCTTCCTCCTTCTCATAGTCACGTAATGAAATAAACACAATATCCTCCGGCAATACTTTCGGCGCAATCCCACCAATATTTTTAAGCGCCTCCCATTGTTTTATTGTATTATCATCCAGATCATGCACCTTACATTCCAGATTATCTTCCGCAATTGAAATTGCCACCGGCATCCCATGCATATTCCCTGAAGGCGTCGTATACGGCGTATGTAAATCCGCATGCGCGTCAATCCAGATCGCTCCTATCTTCGCCTTCGGCCTCGCCATCTTCAACCCTGCAATGGTAGCTCCCGCCGTACTATGATCTCCTGATAAAACAACCGGAAACCAATTCGCCTTCACTGTTTCACACACACTCTTACTGATCCTTTCATACAACGTCAGGGTACCTTTAATCCTTTTCGCATAAGGGGATTCTATCGGTTCAAACAGCAGCTTATTTTCTGTCTCAATTGTTTCAGTAGGGAAATGCACAAAAAAGTTGCTCATAAAGTCCAGTGCAGCTATCTTGATCGCTTCCACACCCAGGCTGGCGCCACGTGTTCCCGCGCCAATTTCTGATTTCACCTCAATGATCTTAATATTTTTCATAAAAGGATGTTATTCCTGTTTAGCAAGCTAATGGTTTTTAAATGAACGGGCGGCCGGTTACACTGTGGAGGTATATACATACCTGCGTGAAAACATACAATAATTCCAATAAGGGACAGCTATCTTCAAATAATCTTTAATATTTTCATGATAAAAATGGATAAAGACTAAATGTGGAATTCAGAAGTATAAAAACAATAAATTCGTTTATATCAATAACTCCAACAAAACGTAAATTCCATGGACTTTCAACTCACTGAAGAGCACCTGATGATTCAAAAGGCAGCCCGGGACTTCGCACAAAATGAACTTTTACCAGGCGTCATAGAAAGAGATGAGAAACAAATATACCCCGCAGCGCAGATCAAAAAACTGGGAGAGTTGGGATTTCTCGGAATGATGGTAGATCCAAAATATGGAGGTGCCGGCCTGGATACGATCTCCTATGTACTGGCTATGGAAGAGATCTCCAAAATTGATGCTTCCACCTCTGTATGTATGAGCGTAAATAATTCATTAGTCTGCTGGGGCCTGGAGCAGTATGGTACAGAAGAGCAGAAACAGCAGTACCTGGTACCCCTTGCCACAGGTGAAATCACCGGTGCATTTTTACTCAGCGAGCCTGAAGCTGGCTCCGATGCCACCTCACAGCGTACCACTGCTGAAGATAAGGGCGATTTTTACCTCCTCAATGGTACGAAAAACTGGATCACGAATGGTAGCAGTGCAAGTGTGTACCTTGTAATCGCTCAGACCCACCCTGGCAAAAGCAGCAAAGGCATCAATGCCCTGATCGTAGAAAAGAACAGTCCCGGTGTCACAGTAGGGGCCAAGGAAAATAAAATGGGAATCAGGGGTAGCGATACCCACAGCATTATGTTCCAGGACGTAAAAGTACCTAAGCAGAACAGGATAGGGGAAGATGGATTCGGTTTTAAGTTCGCCATGAAAACACTGGCGGGTGGCCGTATCGGCATTGCTTCCCAGGCATTGGGTATCGCTTCCGGCGCTTACGAACTAGCAGTCAACTACTCCAAACAACGCAAGGCTTTCGGTAAAGAAATCAGTCAACATCAGGCGATCCAGTTTAAACTGGCGGATATGGCTACCCGTATAGAAGCATCGCGGTTGCTGTGTTTCAGGGCAGCCTGGGAAAAAGATCAACATAAAGATTATACCCTCAGCGGCTCGATGGCGAAAGTGTTTGCCTCGGAAACAGCGATGTGGGTTACGACAGAGGCAGTGCAGGTACATGGTGGATATGGCTATGTGAAAGAGTATCATGTAGAACGACTGATGAGGGATGCCAAGATCACACAGATCTATGAAGGTACCAGTGAGGTGCAGCGGATCGTGATCGGGCGCAGTATACTCGGCTAAAACCCAATTTTATGTCTAATAAACAAGATTCCTCCAACGATTTCACCCATTTCCTGATAATAACAGTGCTTGCGATTGTTATTTCCGTTCCTTTTATATTTATCGCACCTTCAGCGGCGGCAGTGGCATTTATGATTGCTTTGGTATCACTGAATACAGCTATAGGTAAGAAGAAAGGAAAAGGAGGGAAGGAAGACGGCGATATCGATGGAGGAACCTTTATAGATAATACGGTACCTGACAATAGCGGACCCGATTTCAGTGGATTGGATGATTCCACGCCGCCATTGGATAATACCGATATGACGAGTCATCATCCTCATGCCAGCCATATTGACTAAGTCCCACCCCAAGTTAAGAACCCAAAAGAATTCCCCCTTGCCACCACAGGCCACAATTACTACCTTTGCGGCATGTCAGTAAATTTACCCGCTTATAACAAGATCATCGGCGAACTGGCCCCTCATAAGGCTAAACTCGTCGCGGTTTCCAAAGTAAAACCAGCCTCCGACATACAAGCACTGTATGACGCCGGTCAGCGTATTTTTGGCGAAAACTATGTACAGGAGTTGCAGGAAAAACACCCTGTACTGCCAAACGATATTGAATGGCATTTCATTGGCCACCTCCAATCGAACAAGGTAAAATACATCGCTCCCTTCGTTTCCATGATCCACGCAGTTGACAGTCTGCGCCTGCTGGAAGAAATCAATAAACAGGCAGCTAAAAATAATCGTACCATCCGTTGCCTTCTCCAGGTGCACATTGCCGAAGAAGAGACCAAATTCGGCCTGGACGAGAAGGAACTCACCGACCTACTCACGCAATGGAAAGCACAGGCAGATAAATTCAAAAATATCCTGATTGCCGGCTTCATGGGCATGGCTACCAACACTGATAAACCCGATCAGGTAAGAGCTGAATTCAGGCACTTAAAAGGGCTGCAAACACAGCTTAAAGCTACCTTTGCACCAGAAGGGGAGGCGCTCACAGAACTTTCCATTGGCATGTCCGGCGATTACACCATCGCGCTCGAAGAAGGTAGTACCATGGTCCGTATAGGCAGCATGCTTTTTGGTGCGCGGTATTAATTTCCTATCTTTACCCCACAAAACTAATAGACTATACTCATGCTTAAGCATTGTTGGTTACTGGCATTACTGCCAGCATTTATGTTCGGTAAAAGCCTGGAAAAAGGGAACCTGCCTGCCGGTACCTGGAAAGGTAGCCTGCATCGTGCAGATGGCGCAGATATCGTGTTTAACTTTGAAGTGAAGGACAGTGCGCATAAGAAAGTGATCTATATCCTCAATGCGAAGGATCGCATGCTCGTAGACGATGTAAAACTGAAAGGTGATTCTGTATTCATCAAAATGCCGTTCTTCGATTCTGAATTCAAAGCTGTTACCAGTAATGGCGGTTTGGAAGGATTATGGGTGCGTCATCTGCCCACCGGAGAGGTGACGATTCCATTCACTGCTGCACACAATGTGAAAGAACGCTTTCATGCACAATCACCTCCTGCACTCAATGTAACCGGTCGCTATGCTACCTGGTTCTTTAACGCTAATAAACCAGATTCATCTTATGCTGTTGGTGAATTTAAACAAACCGGCAGCAAAGTAACGGGAACCTTCCTCACGTCTACAGGCGACTACCGTTTCCTGGAAGGCATTGTAGACGGGGATAGTCTGAAACTCTCTACTTTCGATGGTTCTCATGCTTACTACTTTACGGCATTGGTAAAAGACGGTTATCTTGAAAATGGCACCTTCTATGCCGGCATTGGCGCAGGTAAAGAACAATGGGTAGCCCGCAAAGATGATAAAGCTGCATTGCCTGATGAACGTTCACTGGCGACTACCAAACCGGGGAATAACCGCCTCGATTTTGCCTTCCCTGATATGAATGGTAAAAAAGTAAGCATCAATGATCAGCGTTTTGCAGGCAAAGTAGTGGTGATCACATTGATGGGTAGCTGGTGTCCAAACTGTATGGATGAAACCGGTTTCTTAAGTACGTGGTACAAGGAAAATAAAGCCCGTGGGGTAGAAGTAATTGGTCTTTCTTATGAAAGAACGACTGATTTTGCAACATCTCAGAAATCCCTTGCAGGATTTCTGAGAAGATTCGATGTGACTTATCCTGTATTGATTACAGGTGTAACACCTGGGGATCCGCAAAAAGCAGAAAAGACATTGCCACAGTTGACGGGAATCAAAGGTTTCCCGACGACTATTTTTATAGATAAGAAAGGAAATGTGAAGGAAGTGCATACTGGTTTTTCCGGTCCTGGTACGGGAGAGCACTATGAGGCGTTTAAGAAGGAATTTAATGCACTCGTGAATTCATTATTAGCGGAATAAAAAAAGTTCACTCGTTTATTTTCCATAAAATAATCTTTACTTGCTATAAAATAAAAAGGTCCTGCTCACTCAGCAGGACCTTTTTATTTTATTCGCGTGGCCATCCGTTTATGTGCTCTTAGGAAAGCGCCTCTTTCTTAAATTTTGTATAAGATTGATTGCTTTCATCTATGATCTTCAGTACACGTTCCTTTACATCATCTTTCAAGCCGGTCGTCTCGTTTTCGAAGATAAATTTCAGCTCTGACAAGCCATCCGCACCTTTTCCAACTATACGTCTGAACCGATTATTCACATCATGAGCTGACCTTCTGATCTTTTTCCTTGTTTCTTCACCACTTTCTGGTGCTGTCAATATTCCGATTGCAACTCCTGCTGCCAATCCTGCTAATGCGCCGTATATTAACTTCATTGTGCTCATAAAAATAGTAGTTTATAAGGTTAAACAAAATGCATGTATAGTGTGCCAAATATCAGGCCAGACACAGCCAGTTGAATGTGAAAATTATGTGAAACCCGGCATTACAGTGCCGTAATTTCTCCTGTTTCCACATAGTTTTTAAATCTCAGAATATCTTTTCTGATCATGTTTTCAAACGCAGGATTCAGTATCCACGCCAGTCCTGTACCTACATAGCCAGCTGGTGGGCGATAGGTTATGATCACTTCCATTTCGGTACCGCCACTGATCGCATCATTAAATGTGATCTTGCCCGCAGTTACCAGGTCTGATCCCGGAGCAGAACGCCATCCGATCATAGCACCGGGTTCATCTTTAATAATCTCTGCATCCCACTCTATGGTGCCGAGTTTGCCAGGGCCGGTAGCTACCCAGTGTGAATGATGACTATCTTTTTCGGTTACAACCGCAAGATGACGCATAAAATGCGGTAGGTTTTCTACAGCACGCCAGAAACTGTACACTTCAAAACGGGGCTTGTCTACAATGAATTTCGTACGAATGTTGATCGCACTATTGTGTTTATCAGACGAGCTTCTGCCTGCTGCTGCGGAAATAGGGCAATTTCCTGAAATACCTCTGTATAAGAGATAACCACCGGTAATCAGTCTAAGCAAACTACAAATGGGATGTTTGCTTACCTGGCTGATAGCGCTGGTAGTCATCAGCGCACCGCCTACAATAGAAGCGATCCGCCCGGGTTTACTTACATTCAGTATATCGGAGTGTTCATATAAGGCTGTGGCTCTGGGTTCGCCATGACCATTCAAAGGATGATTATACTTGCTCATAAATAACACATTTACAATTGGTAATACTAAAATGTTGCTAAAGGTTCAAGTAGTTGATAATCAGTAGTTATTAATTTTTTTAATTGAGTACTGAAATTCACAGACTGCTAGTCTTTGTAATCAGCGGCCAGTTGTTGATAGATGTCATTTCCCCAATGAGGGGCTAAGGCATTATCCGGTTTAAATGCCGCAAATCGCTGGCCAGCTTCTGCCACCAGCGGCGCCGCTTTCTTTTTGCCACCACCAAAGAGGGCAGGCGTATGGTACACCACCAATGCTTTTAGCAGATAAGCACGTGGATTTGTACTATCTGCTGCAATCGCTTTGTCAGAATATTCTTTGCTATCAGATCCCAGTGTCGCACCTCTGGTAGGACTTGCATTGATCCTTGCAGACAACCAGTAGGCCATTAATGTGAGTGCTTCTGTATTTGTTGGCTGCATATCCAATGCTTTTTTAACATAAGACTCAGCTTTATCTGTCAATGGTTCAGCTTGTCCTTTTGGGGCCTGAAAACTGGATTGGGTATATGCCCAGCCAATATAATATTGTAATAGGAATTCGTTGGGATGTGCTTTGGCCAAAGGCTCGAGTGCATTAATATTACTTTGCCATGTACCAAAGGTTTTTGCCGTATCCAATTGGGACAATACTTTTTGCAGGGGTTGTTGCCAGGAATTCTGGGCAAAAGTAAAATGGCAGGTGAGGAAAAGGAGGAGCGTAAACAGTACTTTCATGCGAATATATTTATGAGTATTGCCCCCAATAACATGCCAACCCCCTATGAAATATTGTCAACATGACATATCTTAATACTTCTAAAATCAAAAACAGAGTTATGAAAAAACTGTTGACTGTTGGCTGCCTGCTGTTGTCCCTCGCCTGCTCGGCCCAGCAAAAACCTAAAAAAGGATGGATTCAACTTTTTAATGGGAAAGATCTGAAAAACTGGGATATTAAAATCAGAGGTCATAAACTGAATGATAATTTCGGCAATACCTTCCGCGTAGAAAACGGTATTCTTCAAGTGCGCTATGACCAATATAAAGAATGGGGAGAGTTGTATGGACACATGTTTTATAGGAAGAATTTTTCTGCATATCTGTTGATTGCAGAGTATAGATTTGTGGGTGAACAGGTGAACGGCGGCCCAGCCTGGGCACTTCGTAATAATGGGCTGATGCTGCATGGGCAAAGCGCTGCCAGCATGGGTCTGAACCAGGATTTTCCTATTTCTCTGGAAAACCAGTTGTTAGGTGGTAATGGTAAAGATCCTCGTTCTACCGCGAATTTATGTACACCGGGTACCAATGTTGTGATGAATGGAAAGCTTATTACAGAGCATTGTATTACCAGTACGTCTAAAACATATGATGGAGAGCAATGGGTAAGAGTAGGTGCGTTGGTGTTAGGTGACTCTGTGATCAAACACATTGTATTTAACGATACGGTGATTGTATACAATAAACCACAGGTAGGTGGTGGAAATGTGACAGGTGCTGATCCTGCGCTGTTGAAAGAAGGGCGTTTACTGACAGAAGGTACGATCTCTATACAGAGTGAAAGTGCGCCGACTGATTTTAGGAAAATAGAGGTATTTGATCTTTCTCCTTATATGAAAGATCCTAAAAAACTGGATGCGATCCTCCACCAGTTACAGGAAGAAACCAGGACAAAGTAATTAAGAGGGGTATTAATAATTCAATGAAACTCCTGAGAATTACATAAATGGAATCTGGTTTCACCAGGTATCCGAATTATAAGAGCGTGTATCAAATTGAAGTGTCTGACTTTTTGTGAGCACTTCAGGTTTTGATACACGCTCATTCTTTTTATAGTATTGCGACTACCGGTGTTTTGAAAGTTGTATCCGGTGTTTCTACATGAATAGCTCCATGAGGTGGTCCTGGTGGTTTGGGTGGTTTTGGCGGCCGTCCATGATGGGCGGCACACAACTCGCGCCCCACAATACTATCCCCAACAACAATGGTATGAATCTGTGTTTCATATTGTAGACAATTTAGTTCTACGATTAAAAAATCAAATTACATGCCTGAAAAATGTCTATCTTTGCGCCCAATAAAAAAAACAATTCAAACCTTGCGCCATGTAATCTCACAGGCATATTAACCACTGCTCCCGCCACCTGCACCCCTGCAGGCATGGCCTGTGAATTCTTTGTCTTAACCAAACCCTGACTAATATGGCTATTTCAGAAAAATATGGCCGTACCTATCATTTTCCGTTCTCACCGGGTACAACCAGTGATGATCGTATCCAGCATGATTACTGGCAATACATTAGCACTATACCCACACTTATACATACGGAAAAACTGGACGGTGAAAATAATTGTCTTTCCAGGCATGGTGTATTTGCGCGCTCTCATGTAGCGCCCACTACATCGCCCTGGACAGAGAGTCTGCGCCGCTACTGGCAGATAATAAAAAACGATCTGGGGGATCTGGAAGTTTTTCTGGAAAATGTATATGCGATTCATTCTATCGCATACAGCAACCTCGATCATCATTTTTATGTATTTGCAGTCAGAGAAAACGGGCAATGGCTCAGTTGGGAAGAAACCTGCTTTTATGCAGCTATGCTGGATCTGCCGGTAGTACCAGTGATAAAAACACAGACTACACCTGCGTCCCAACAATCATTCGAAAGTGAATTGCTGGATATTGTCAAAGGTCCTGGCGCCTTTGCCGCACACGATGCATTCACTGGTGTACCAGCCACCATGGAAGGCGTAGTCACAAGAGATGCAGGTAGTTACCGGGTATCTTCATTTGCTGAACACGTATTTAAATATGTAAGAAAAGGGCACGTAAAAACAGATGTGCACTGGACGCGCAACTGGCGTCGTGCCCGATTAAATTTTGAAGGAGGTCAACATGTGGACTATCAGTGAAAATAAATCATGGGATTATCTTGAACAACAGTATGACTGGGTAAAACGAATGCGTGATACACCGCAGGATGCACGACATCATGCAGAAGGAAATGTGGCGATACATACGCAAATGGTGACAGATGCATTGATCAGTTTACCAGCGTATCAGGCACTTGATGCACAAACACAGGAAATTATGTGGGCGACTGCATTGCTGCATGATGTAGAGAAAGCGGGAACAACGGAAATACTGCCTGATGGATCGGTGGTGTCTCCCGGTCATGCGCGTAAAGGAGAAATGACGACGCGGCAGATTTTGTATAAAGAAATACCTACGCCATTTGCAATCAGGGAACAGATTGCCAGACAGGTGCGTTTTCATGGATTGCCGTTGTGGGTGTTTGAAAAATCGGATCCTGTGAAAGCTTTGATCATCGCAGCTTTGCAGGTAGATATGCGCTTGCTGGCGTTGTTCGCAAAGGCTGATGTATTGGGTAGAATTTGTCCGGATCAGGCCGACTTATTGTATAAAATAGAATGCTTTGAAGAGTTGTGCAAAGAGCAACAGTGTTGGGGGCAGGCGCCTTATTTTGCAAATGCACATGCAAGGATGAATTATCTGCAAAAAGCAGGTACAGATCGTAGCTATGTACCTTTTGAACAACCTAAAACAAAGGTGGTGATCATGAGTGGTTTGCCAGGTGCGGGGAAGGATACTTACGTACAAAAGTATTACAAAAACTGGCCGGTGGT
Source organism: Chitinophaga sp. LS1 (assembly GCF_034274695.1). NCBI lineage: Bacteria > Pseudomonadati > Bacteroidota > Chitinophagia > Chitinophagales > Chitinophagaceae > Chitinophaga > Chitinophaga sp. LS1. The sequence goes on along the minus strand of NZ_CP128362.1, from coordinate 7,872,424 downwards.
TTCACTTGATGCTATCAGGGTAAGTATGAAGATTGCACCAACGGATAAATCTGGTAATGGGCGGGTGATTCAGGAGGCAAAAGAACAGGCCAGGGTGCACCTGAGAAACCAGCAGGGTTTTGTGTGGAATGCTACGAATATTACACATTCAATGAGGGAACAATTAATTTCGTTGTGTATACAATATGCGGCGGAGATAATCGTCATATATGTTGAAGTCCCGTATAAAGCATTGTTTAAACAGAATAGTGCGCGGGAGGCTATCGTGCCGGCTGGGGTTATGCAACGGCTGGTACATAAGCTGGAGGTGCCGGATATTACAGAGGCGCATGAGGTGGTGTATGCAGTGAGTTCATGAAGTTGGAAGCAGGCCACGGGATCGTATATGCTTTTAGCTCATGAAGCTGGGAGCAGGCCATAGAGTAGTGTATGCAGTGAGTTTATGAAGCTGGAAGTAAGCCCACCGGATCAGCTAAATAGCCGGGAAATCGCTTTCCTGTACAAGTGTTATAATATTGCTAAAATGTAGTACTATCACTTAGGAAAGCGCCTTCCCAACTTCCCTGAATCATTTAATCCGTAAATTGCAAGCAACCCGGCCATTTTGCTATCAACCTTTTGGCCAAGGCACAGACATGAAGAAAAGTTTAATGATTATTAGCACGGCTATGCTGTTATCCCTCTTTTGTTATGCCCAGAATGACTGGAAACTAAAAGACAATAAGGACGGGATTAAGATCTACACGAAGACAGTCGAAAACTCCAACTTAAAAGCCATCCGGGTTAAAGTTGCAGTAGAAGCTACCCTTAGTCAATTAGTATCCATCATTCTCGATATTTCATCGGCAAAAGATTGGGTGTACAGTACAAAATCAGCCTCCTTACTTAAACAGGTAAGTCCCGCTGAACTATTTTACTACTCTGAAGTAGCATTGCCATGGCCGATTACGAATCGTGATTTTGTAGCACACCTGATTGCTACGCAGGATGCGAAGACAAGAGTAGTGACCATCGATGGCCCTGTGGTGCACAATTATGTGCCTGAGAAAAAAGATATTATAAGAGTTAGTAATTCCTATGGGAAGTGGGTACTAACCCCGCTTCAGAATAATATGGTGTATATTGACTATACACTGGAAACCGACCCAGGAGGTTCTATTCCTGTCTGGTTGGTAAATCTCTTCGCTACCAAAGGGCCAATGGAAACTTTCAAAAAGCTGAAAGTGCAGTTGGCGAAACCTTCTTACCGGAATATTCATTTGTCCTTTATTAGGGAATAGGAAGGGGATAGGCTCATTATTAAAGAATAAGAGAGGCATAAGTCCACCCTGATAAGGGTGCGTCTCGTCCTTGTCATCATTCTAACATATTTCCCCAAGGTCCTCAAAAGAGGATAAGTCCACCTTGATAAGGGTGCGTCTTCGGTATAACTATACTGCCAATATATCACCAATAGGTCACCAAAAGGGCACCTGAATATCCCCAGGATATTGAAGTGCCCTTTTGATGACCTTATAGTACCCTTATAGCACTAAAGCTTCACTATAGCCAGACTATCCTCCGTCTATCCCTAACCACTTGTACTTCCCAATTTCAATTTCTATATTGCATAATCGTCAAAAGGTCTCAACGCTAAAATTTCATATTCTTTATTCTTTTGGCGCAATTTTATCGTAACGTTATGGTACTTAGATCGAAAAATCATGCTAGCCGGTCTTTGATAGGCTTCCTTTGCCTTTTGGGTATGGGAACAGCTTTTGTCAATCCAGCATTCGCGCAATCCGGCAGTCTGCCACTACAGGACTTATCCTCTTTTCATGACCCAGGTCCAAGCTGGAGCATCGTCAGTGACGCTGCCGCCGCTTTAGACAAACCTCATGAACTGAGCTTTTCCCCAGGTACCGGTGTGCTCCTGAACCTCCCGGACAAAAAGCACCCGGGCCAGGACCTCTTTTTCAACGCCGAATACGGAGATATAGACCTGGAACTGGACTATATGATGGCTCCCGGCTCCAACTCAGGTGTATATCTCGAAGGGAGGTACGAGATCCAGCTCCTTGATAGCTGGAGCAAAACCAACCCTACTGCCGGCGATAACGGCGGTATTTATGAGCGCTGGGAAGACAGCCGTCCCTCGGGACTACAAGGTTACGAAGGCCATGCACCCCGCTACAATGTAAGCCGTGCGCCAGGCCTCTGGCAACACCTGAAAGTTTCCTTCCAGGCGCCCCGCTTCGATGCCAATGGCAAAAAGATCGCCAATGCCCGTATGCTCCTCATTACCCTGAATGGCGCTGTGATTCATGAAGATGTAGAACTCCTCGGTGCTACCCGTGGCGCCATGGAAGGGGGGGCGGAAAGCGCTACCGGTCCACTTCGCCTGCAGGGTGATCATGGTGCCGTTGCTTTCAGGAACATCAGCATCAAAAAAAGAGATGCAGCCAATGAACCACAGGTGGCCAACAACCGTCGTGACAATGTAGATCCTATCTACGTAGACGCCCCTGTAAACACTGTTCTTCGCAGCTTTATGGACGTACCTAACCTCCGCATTGTACATGCTGTAAACGTAGGTAGCCCTGAACAGGTACACTACACTTACGATATGGATAGAGGCCTGCTGGCACAGGTATGGAGAGGTGGTTTCCTCGACGCTACCCCTATGTGGCATGACAGAGGCAATGGTACTTCCCGCCCACGTGGCACTGTGCAGACTTTAGGCACACCTTCCTTTACCCTCGCCAAACTCGCCAACGCGCAGGCGGCCTGGCTGACGGATACTACCGGCACCGGTTATCGCCCAAAAGGTTATGTGCTTGATGACAAAGACCGCCCAACGTTCAAATACCTGATCTATGGCACTGCTGTAACCGATGAAGTGCGTGTGCTCTCCGAAGGTCATGGTGTACATCGCGAAATAACCGTCGCAAATCCTGTAGATGGATTGTATGCAAAGATTGTAGCAGGTAGCAAAATAGAACCTGTTTCAAAAGATCTGTACATCGTAGATGGCAAAGCTTATTACCTGCAACTGGAAGATACCGGCAATGAAAAGCCGATTATCCGTGATGCAGCCGAAGGAAAGGAAATGATCATTCCTATCCACGGTAAACTGAGCTATGCCATTCTTTTCTAATCGTTCCTTAATCTTTTGAATCCTGCACATGAAAAACATATTTAAAAAGGCGGTGCTCTGCGGTATGATGCTGGCCGTAATTTCGATGGTCACAAAGGCACAGGAAACGCCGAAAGAAGAAGACTATTTTAAGATCTTAAAAATGAAAGCCCCCGAAGGGATCCTGCTCGAAGTAGGCGGGCTTTGTGTTTTGCCAAATGGAGACCTGGGTGTATCGACCCGCAGAGGTGATATTTGGGTGGTACATGGTCCTGATAGCCGTAATCCTTACTGGACAAAATTTGCCAGTGGACTGCACGAGATCCTGGGCCTCGTATACAAAGACGGTGCGTTGTACTGCGCACAGCGCGGGGAACTCACAAAACTGATGGATACCAATATGGACGGAAAGGCAGATGTATACGAAACTGTATATGCATGGCCGCTTTCCGGTCATTATCACGAATATAGTTTTGGTCCTAAATTAGCGCCTGACGGATCTTTCTTTGTATCCGGCAACGTTGCTTTTGGAGATGAAGAATGGTGGAGAGGGGAGAGCCGTGTTCCATGGAGAGGCTGGATGATGCACATTTTTGAAGATGGACATATGGAGCCTTATGCTACTGGTTTCCGCTCTCCCTGCGGATTGGGTATGATCAATGGGGAATTGTTTTACTCTGAGAACCAGGGTGACTGGGTAGGTTCAGGTGGTGTATGGCAGGTGAAGAAAGGTGCTTTTATCGGCCACCCTGCAGGTTTACGCTGGTCACAGGAACCCAATTCTCCTGTAAAGGTTACAGAGAAACAATTCTTTTCACTGGTAGATGGCCGTCGCACGAAAAATGCAGAAGGTCGTTATATCAAACCAGAAAATGTGGTGAATGAAAAGTTCGTGACGTTGATGGATGTAAAGAAAGAAATTCCTGATCTACAATTGCCAGCGGTGATCCTGCCACATGGTATACAGGGTATTTCCAACTCTGAGATTGTACAGATCCCTGAAGGTAGCTTTGGACCATTTGCAGGTCAGTTGCTGGTAGGTGATCAGGGACAGAGTAAGATCATGCGTGTGGTGATGGAGAAAGTAGATGGTGAATATCAGGGGGTGTCTTTTGACTTCCGTCAGGGATTTCAGTCTGGTGTATTGAGAATGGCGTGGGCTAAAGATGGCAATACTTTGTTTGTAGGTGAAACCAACCGTGGTTGGGGTTCTGCCGGTGAGGCGAATGAAGGTTTGCAAAGACTGGTGTGGAATGAAAAGATGCCGTTTGAAATGAAAACGATCAAGGCTATGCCGGATGGTTTTGAGATTGAATTCACGTTGCCGGTAGATAAAAAATCTGCGGAAGATGTAGCGTCTTATCATGTAGAGAACTTCACGTATAAGTATCATGCGGTGTATGGTAGTCCTATGGTGAATATTGGTCAGTGTCCTGTAAAAGGCGTGAAGGTATCAGAAGATGGATTGAAAGCAAGGATTATTGTGGATAGTCTGCGACTGGATTATGTACATAATATCGTGCTGGATGGTGTGAGAGAGAAGGAACATTTTTATTCACTGATTCACAATAATGGGTATTATACATTGCATCATATTCCACAGGGGGCTAAGTTGGCAATGAGTCAGGTGAGTACTTACAATTCAGAGAAGGTGAAAAAGGCGGCTGGTACATCTGCAAAGGCTGGTGGTTCATCGGCAACTACTAAAGGTACTACCGCAACTAATGGAACTGGCGGAAAAGCCGGCGCTGGTGGAGTAGCTGCCACTGGAACAGTCGGAACTGGAAATGCCACTAATGCCGGAAATGCTGCAACTGCTGCGAAGAAAATCCCTTCATTTGAAGAAGTAAAACCTTTGCTCGCCAAATACACTTGTCTTGCCTGTCACAATCCTGATAAGCGCCAGGTAGGACCGGCTTATAAAGAAATTGCAAAGAGAAAATACACGAGTGATCAGATCTTAAAACTGATTGCGAATCCAAAGCCACAGAACTGGCCGGAGTATGCGACAGAAATGCCGCCGATGCCGCAGGTGCCGAAGGTAGATGCGCTGAAGATAGCGGCGTGGATTAATTCGTTGAAATAATTTCGAAGCGTAAGGTCTGCACTGCTTTTAAACCAGCTGCAGGCTTTGCCCTCAAGTAAAAAAGCTTTTGCCGTAAGGCAAAAGCTTTTTTACTTGATATTTAAAATAAGTTTAGAACTGATTCTTCCACATCATACTCTCCACCGGTTTTACAGTACGCCCGTTATACTTTGCATTCCCCTTCTTATTATAGAAAGTCTCCACATCCCCTTCCACTACAAAATAAATCAACTGCCCGATCGGCATTCCCGCATATATCTTCACGGGCTGTGCACAGCTTATTTCCAGCGTCCATGTATTACAAAAACCTACATCACCTTTACCTGCCGTAGCATGAATATCGATACCCAAACGTCCTGTACTTGACTTGCCTTCCAGAAAAGGCACATGTGCATGTGTTTCAGTATACTCCTCTGTCACGCCCAGGTACAGTGTACCCGGCTGTAGTACGAAGCCATCCGGTCCTATTTCAAAATGTTCAATTTCGTTGTGCAAGCGGGCATCCAGTACACGGTCTTTATATGTAGCCAGATATTTGCCCAGATGTACGTCGTAAGAGTTGGTGCCGAGATACTTCCGGTCGTAAGGTGAAATGACGATAGTGCCTTTCTCAATTTCCTCCAATATCCTTTTGTCTGACAGGATCATAGATCGGGTAAGTTGTTTTTGGTTATTATGTATTAATTTGGCAAGATATGCCATTAATACGTACGATACAAATATCTCCCGGCAGCCGGCTGGGGGTTTGGCAGATCGGAGAGGACGAAACCTTCTTCAGGAAAAGGGTGAACATATCCCCGGCCATACATCATCCGCACAAACGCCTGCAGCATTTTGCCGGTCGTTACCTGTTGACGGAGTTATTTCCAGGCTTTCCTTTGGATAGTATCCAGATCACGGAAAGCAAAAAACCTATATTAATGTGTAATAGTTTACACTTTTCTATCTCTCATTGTGGCGATTTTGTAGCCGCCATTGTAAGCCAGGAAGGTGCGGTAGGTGTAGATATTGAGAGAATGAACGATAAAATCGAGAAAGTCTCCCATAAGTTCCTGTCACCCAGGGAGCGGGAATTTATCGATCCGGCCGATGCTCTTGCTCACAAGACCATTTGTTGGAGTGCCAAGGAGGCGGTTTTCAAGTGGTATGGCCTGGGAAAGGTTGATTTTAAGGAAAATATGCAGTTAGAGCCATTCCCATATCAATTATATGGGTTTATGCACTGTAATTTTAACAAAGCAGATAAAAAAGCCAGACTATCTTTGCAATACATTATTGCGGACGGCCTGTGCCTATCCTGGACCATTTAATCCATTAACTATTTAAATATACACTGCTTGAAAATCTTTTTATTAGGTTTTATGGGTGCCGGAAAGTCCTATTGGGGTAAACAGCTGGCTGAGCATCTTGAGTTACCATTCTATGACCTGGACGATGTAATTGTAGAATCAGAAGAAATGTCCATCAGTGATATCTTTGCGAACAAAGGAGAGGATTATTTCCGTGCAAAGGAAAGTTTCTGGCTGCGTGAGCTGTCAGAAGGGGAGCATTTCGTGATTTCCTGTGGAGGAGGAGTACCCTGTTTCCAGGATAATATGGATGTAATGAATGACAGAGGTACCACTATCTGGTTGAACCCGGAACTGTCTCTGATCGTAGACCGCCTGAAGCGTAAGAAGTCAAAACGCCCGCTGATAGCGGATTTGCCTGATGACGAGATCATGGCATTCGTAGAGAAAAAACTGGCCGAAAGGCAACCTTTCTATCAACAGGCGCAAATTACAATAGCTGAATCTGACAACGTAACATTAGATACATTTACCAAAAGATTGAACGATAATGCATAAGGGCTTTTTAATCTGGGCATCCGTATTTGGCATATTAGGCGTAATACTGGGTGCTTTCGGAGCACATAAGTTATATGACCTGGCTAAGGTTTACGACCTGGCTGATCCTGAAAAACCATTTACGACGCTTTTAGAGAGGGCTTATAAGACAGGGGTGACTTACCAGTTCTACCACGCTTTGGCTTTAATAGCTGTTGCATTGCTATATGTTCATATTCCAGGTTCCCTTACGCAATGGGCCGGACGCTGCTTCATCACTGGAGTGATCCTGTTTTCGGGTTCCCTTTATCTGATTACATTTGTGAAATTCGCAAAAATAGATTTTCCTTCAATTATTGGTATTCTGACACCGATCGGTGGAGTATTCTTCATCGCAGGATGGGTTTGCCTGTTGCTGGCGGTCGTTAAGAAATAAACGAACTTATGCTTAGATATGTGGTTTTGACCTGCCTGGGTTTATGCCTGGGAGGATTTGTATTTGCACAATCCGGTCCTGACATTAGCGGGAAATGGTATGGTATTCTGAAAACCCCACAGGGGCAGAAGCAAAGATTAGTACTCACTTTCGACAAAGTAGATGGTGATTGGGAAGGGCAGATGGTGAATCCGGATGAAGAGGATGCACCAGTGGACATGGATACCATAGCCGTGACCAACGATAGTCTGAAGTTTGCCATTCCACGTATCGGTGTGGTATTTATGGGTGCATGGACGAACCGTAATACCTACAATGGTTTCTTCTACCAGGTGAACAACAGGGTGAGCATTTACTTTTCCCGCAAAGAAGTGAAGGAAGATGATTTGCCGGCGGAGCGTCCGCAGACGCCAAAGCCACCGTTTGCATACGATACTGAGGATATTAAATTTGTCAATAAAATTGATAAAGTGCTGCTGGGTGGTACGCTGACAAAACCGGGTAGCAAAGCACAGGAGCCATATAAAGTAATCATACTCATTCCGGGTGCTGGTCATCCGGATAGGGATAATGAAACTTTTGGCCATCGTCCGTTTGCTGTGCTGGCGGATTATTTTGTAAGAAAAGGGATTGCTACATTACGATTTGATCAGCGTGGTATAGGAAGTAGTACACGGAATTATGACTCTGCCAGCATCGGTAATTTAGCCAATGATGTGCAGGCAGCCCTTGATTATTTGAGACACAGAAAGGATATTGATTCCGTTGGAATTGGATTGTTAGGATATGGGGAAGGTGGTGCTGTGGCTGAAATGGTGGCGGCAAATGATAAAATGATCGCTTATCTGATGCTCATGGCTGCGCCGGGGGTAGATGGGCAAACACAGTATCTGAACAGGATGATGACGACAGCAGCTTCTTATGGTGATTCGAAAGATCGTATCAGAGATTATAAAGGATATTATCAGCCTTACCTGAAGGTGTTGGTGAATCAGAAGGATACAATTTCCCGGAAGACGATTGCTTATAACTACTTAGGTTTGGTGTACAACCGTTTTGGAGATAGTACGAATGTAGCTGGGAAACAGCAGTTTGTACGCGAGGTGTATATGGCAGATACCCGGCCACGGGCGCTGTCATTACTGAAATTTGACCCGGCGCCTTACCTGGCAAAGATCAAATGTCCGGTGCTGGCTATAAATGGAGGCAAGGATGTGGAGACAGAAGCCACCAGTAATTTGCAGGGCATCCAGGCAGGGTTGAAGGCTGGTGGAAATGAGATGCTGACCATGCGGAATTTTGTGGGATTGAATCACCTGTTCCAGCAGTGTAATACGTGTAGGATAGAGGAGTATGGTGCGCTGGATGAGACGATTAATCCGATGGTGATGGAGATGATGGCGAAGTGGGTATGGTTGCTGTATGGAGAATAATGATTGAAAATATTTAAGGAAAAGGTTTTGCTGAAAGGCAAAACCTTTTTCTTTGAAAATAGTTCGTCCAGGCCATAATTTGATATGACTCTATAGGATTAAAATTTTCTTTTCGTGCTTATAGCAACAATCGTTTGTACTTAGAGTCTTAAATCAGTTTTTTCTACAGGCTGAAAAAGCACCAATAAAAGGTCGATTTTTGTAACTTAGTAATCTTATTGAGATGGGGGTAATGCCTCAAGCTCGCGCAGGCGTCTGAGATAATTATTTATCTGCGCCTGCTTTCTTTTTTTAGCCACTCCTGATTATCAGGTTCCATATATGGCACTCTATTTTTGAGTATAAAATAAGCGGCAATTAGGATTTTGTGTGAAATTGCAATAAGTGCTCGTTTTTTGCCTCTTCGTATACTCAAAGTATAATATTTTCTTTTCAGATAAGTATCTTTCGTATGTGCTGCAGCCCATGCTGCTTCCACGAGTGCGGTTTTAAGGGATCTGTTGCCATGATTGATTCTTTCACTTTTCTTTTTCCGGCACTTTCATTATTACCAGGACATAAACCACACCAACTAGCCAAATGATGCTGATTAGGGAACGCATGCATATCTGTACCTATTTCGGCTAAGATGGCGGTAGCTGTTTGTTTTTGTACTCGGGAATAGTCTGAAGTAATTTTACTTCTTCCTCCCATTTTTTAAGTACTGATCTATACGGTTATCCACCTGACCAAGTAGGTCATTTAGCTGTAAAATAACAGTTTTAGACAGGCTGAGCATAAAACGGTGATGCTCATTAAGATGGCCTTCTAATGCAAGAATAAGCTCTTGTTTTTTGATTTTGAGCCTACCTTTTGCCAAATTGGCCAATATCATAGGATCCTGTTCTCCTTCAATAATGGCAGTGATCATTGACCAGCCACTTACACCGAATACATCACTGACTACAGTGCTCAATTTGATATTGGCTGTCTCTAAAATGTTCTGTAACCGGTTATATTCACTGGACCGCTGTCCTATTACTTTACGTTTGTATCGGTACAATTCCCGTAATTCGCGAGTGTATTGCGGTGGAATAAAACTTCCCTTTAGTAGCCCGCTTAGCAATAATTTTGCAATCCAGGCACTGTCATTGCGATCGGTCTTATGCCCCGGCACATATTTAATATGCCGGGCATTGACCAGAATAAGTTCAAAGTGAGGTTCCAGTATATTAAAAACAGGCTTCCAGTAAACCCCGTGCTCTCCATTGCGACATGTGTAATGCCGGATTCTTCAAGCCAAGCTACCAGGTCCCTAAGTGAACTTGTGAAAGTGCTAAAAGTGCGGGTTTGTTCTTCCAACCCATTTCCTCTGATGGTGGCTACTACATTCTCCTGGTGAACATCGAGGCCACAGCCGCGACTCACAACCTGTTCAAAACTGATATGTGATTGTTCCATGGTAGTACTTTTGTCGAAGGTACCACCATTTTCATAGTCGTTTGTGAACCCGGTTCATGAGGGTTTTTTCTGAAAATGGTTTTCATCCCCCATTGGTGAATTCCCTCTTTCATGAATATTTTTATGGCAATTCATGCCGCCTGAAGGCGAAGCCAAATTAAAAAAAAGGGTAACTTCCCTGCTGCCGCAGGCTAATACCATCGCCATTTTCAGGTATATATGAAAATAAATTCTTAATATATCAACCTGTGGCCTTAATTTTGGAGCGCAATAGAATATGTCTAAGAACAAACTGAAAACTGAAAAACCAGAAAGCAAAAAGGCTCCTCGTGCTAATGACCCCAATGTATTGAAGCAGGAAAAAGAAGCAGAGGTAAAAGTAAAGGAGCTGGTAAAAGACGAGCGCACCCACAAAGTTCTGGGTGTGATATGCCTTTTATTGTCCCTCTACTGTTTTCTTGCATTCACCTCGTATCTCTTCACATGGCAGGATGACCAGGACAAAGTATTCCGCTATAGCGCGAACATTCTCCTGATGGATAATGACGCGGTGAAAGTAGAAAATCTACTGGGTCGTTTGGGTGCATTTGTTTCCCATTGGTTTTTTTACAAAGGATTTGGCGTCGCCTCTTATCTTTTTTGCTACCTGTTCTTTATTCTCGGTGTCAACTTCATCGTTGGCCGCCGGGTATTCAGAGTATGGCGCAATGTTAAATATATCCTCTTTGGTTTACTGTTCATCAGCACCACGGCTGCATTTGTAGCAGGTCTTGCTGCTGCAGATTTTGCATGGGGTGGGGCTATGGGTGACAGCGTGAGCAAATGGATCTCTGGTTTCCTGGGTACTGCCGGTGCAGCTTTACTTTTGATGGTAGCTGGTCTGGCCTGGTGTATCTGGAAGTACAACCTGGATTTTAAATGGGTATTGCGCAAACCAAAACCACCTAAGCCACAGTTGGCCGGAATGCCGGAAGGTGTGGACGTAAATGAGGAAGTGTCTGAAGTACCAGTGAAAAAAGATCCAAAACGTAAGAATGGACTGAAGGAAAAAGGTGGTCTTATTATCGCGCCTTCGATGGAAGAACCGGAGATGGAAGACATGCAGCTGGTAGAAAAAAATATGCCGCTGACAGTGAAGCCTCCGGTAGTAGAAGAAGAAACAGAAGAGGAGGAGGAGGAAGAAGATGATGCGGGTCCATTGCTGTATATCGAAGAAACTATAGAGCAAACCAATGCCCGCAATAATAAAAAGAGCAACGCACCTTTAGATGTAGCGTGGGAAGTGAAGCCAAGTAAAGACGAACCAGATGAAGTGCTGGCAGAAGCCACTGGTACAGTGGGCGAAGCTGCTCAGCTGGATCCATACGATCCTTCCCTTGACCTTCGCGATTACAAACATCCGCCACTTGAGCTGCTTGATAACCACAATACAGAAAAGGTCGTGCAGGATGCTACAGAACTGGACAGAAACAAAGACCAGATTATCAGCACCCTAAAGAACTATGATATTTCCATCCAGAAGATCAGTGCGACCGTAGGGCCGACAGTTACCCTGTACGAAATAGTACCGGCAGCCGGCGTACGTATCTCCCGTATCAAGAACCTGGAAGACGATATTGCCCTGAGTTTGTCAGCATTGGGTATCCGAATTATTGCGCCGATTCCTGGTAAAGGTACTATCGGTATTGAAGTGCCGAATGTGAAAAAGAGCATGGTGTCGCTGCGTAACCTGCTGGCATCTGAGAAGTTCCAGCAGAGCAATATGGACCTTCCGATCGCAATCGGTAAGAAGATCGACAACGAAAACTTTATTGCCGATCTGGCCAAAATGCCTCACTTGTTGATGGCGGGTGCTACTGGTCAGGGTAAATCGGTGGGTATTAATACCTTGCTGGTTTCACTTTTGTATAAAAAGCATCCTTCTCAGCTGAAGTTTATTCTGGTAGACCCGAAGAAAGTGGAGCTCTCCCTTTATAAACTGATTGAGAAGCATTTCCTTGCCAAGTTGCCGGGCGAAGAGGATGCTATTATTACCGATACAAAAAAGGTAATTCATACCCTGAATGCCTTGTGTATAGAAATGGACCTGCGGTATGACCTGCTGAAAGAGGCGGGTACCCGTAACATCCGTGAGTATAATAATAAATTCGTACAGCGCAGGCTGAACCCGCAAAGGGGACATCGTTATCTGCCATTTGTGGTACTGGTGATTGATGAGTTTGCAGATCTGATTATGACAGCGGGTAAAGAAGTGGAAATGCCGATAGCACGTCTGGCTCAGTTGGCACGTGCGGTGGGTATTCACCTGATCATTGCTACCCAGCGTCCATCAGTGAACATTATCACAGGTACAATCAAGGCGAACTTCCCGGCTCGTATTGCTTTCAAGGTGTCGAGCAAGATTGACTCCCGTACAATTCTTGATATTGGTGGTGCAGAGCAGTTGATTGGTCAGGGGGATATGCTGGTGTCGTTAGGCGGTGATCTGGTGCGTTTGCAATGTGCATTTGTCGATACACCTGAGGTAGAAAGAGTGGCGGAGTTTATTGGGAAACAACGATCTTATCCGGAGGCGTATCTTTTGCCTGAATATGTGGATGAGAAGGAGATGGATGGGAAGGAAGTGAATTTGCAGGACAGGGATCCGTTATTTGAAGAAGCTGCCAGGGTGATTGTGCAAAACCAGCAGGGGTCTACATCTTTGTTGCAGCGCAGGATGAAACTGGGCTATAATAGAGCGGGCAGATTGATGGATCAGCTGGAAGCTGCAGGTATTGTGGGACCGAATCTGGGGAGTAAGGCGAGGGAGGTGAATGTGAAGACGGAGACCGATCTGGAAATGATATTGAATGATTTGGGAGGGGGATTTTAATTGTATTTTCCGCCTTTTTGGCACAATCTTAACAATCCGGGACCGTCCCGGCATAACATTTGTTTTTACTACTACAACAATAAAAAAACTTACCGTAATGAGGAAAATTTTATTCATGAGCATGTTGGCAGGGAGTGTAGCAATGAGCGGCATGGCTCAGACAAAAACAGGTAGCCTGGGTGCGAATGATCCGAAAGCAAAGGTGATCCTGGATAATGTTAGCAAGAAGTTTTCAACTTTCAAGACTGTTGTAGCTAACTTCGTATTGAAAGTAGAAGGTGGCAACAACAGCGTGACAGATTCCAAGAAGGGAACTGTATATGTAAAAGGCAGCAAGTATAAAGTAAACCTGGAAGGTCAGGAGATTATTAGCGATAACAAGACTAGCTGGACTTACCAGAAAGATGCTAATGAAGTGACAATCAATAATGTAGATCAAGGTAGCACACAGCTTACACCTGCTAAGTTGTTTACTAACTTCTACGATAAGGATTATTTGTACCGTTTGGATGCAGAAACAACAGAGAAGGGTAAGGTATATCAGAATATAGAGATGACACCTACAGACAAGTCTAAGAATGTTTTTAAGGTAATTGTGTCAATTGACAAGAAGAACCAGAACATTTCGAGGATGAAAATGTTTGAGAAGAATGGAAATCGTTATACATACGAGATTACCAATTTCACACCTAATACAAACCTGACGGATGCGACATTTAGCTTTGATGCTAAGAAGTATCCAGGGGTAGAGGTAGTGGATTTGCGATAAAATATTGATGGATCTTCGATTAAGAAGAAAAGAAAAGCCTGGCTATTTTTGGCCGGGCTTTTTTATTTATGGGCATATTATTTCATATGTAAGAGAAAGCCTGTTTACAAGCATACTAGCAATTGCACATTTTTTTACTACCTTTGGCAAGTTTTAATTAAAATTAAGCATTATGGCATACGACGTAATCGTAATTGGTAGTGGCCCCGGTGGATATGTGGCTGCTATCCGTGCTTCTCAGCTGGGATTTAAGACGGCAATCGTTGAAAGAGAGAGCCTGGGCGGTATTTGCTTGAACTGGGGTTGTATCCCTACTAAGGCATTGTTAAAGTCTGCACAGGTATTGGAATATATACAGCATGCCAAGGCCTATGGAATCAATGCAGGAGAAAGCAGCGCTGATTTTGATGCTGTTATCAAGCGCAGCCGTGGTGTTGCCGATAAGATGAGCAAGGGTGTGCAGTTCCTGATGAAGAAAAACAAAATTGATGTTCTGCTGGGTACTGGTAAGCTGAAAGCTAAAGGTCAGGTAGAAGTTACAGATAAGGACGGTAAAGCTGCAGTACACGACGCTAAGTACATTGTACTGGCTACCGGTGCTCGTGCCCGTGAACTGCCTAACCTGAAAATTGATGGTAAGAAAGTAATCGGATACCGTGAGGCAATGGTGCTGCCTAAACAGCCTAAATCCATGATCGTAGTAGGTTCCGGCGCTATCGGCGTTGAGTTTGCTTATTTCTACGCTACCCTGGGTACTAAGGTAACTATCGTTGAATTCATGCCGCGCATCGTTCCGGTTGAAGACGAGGATATCTCTAAAGAACTGGAAAAGATCTACAAGAAGAAAGGTATCGAGATCATGACCAATGCATCTGTTGAAGCTGTAGAAGCAAACGGAGAGGGCGTGAAAGCGAAAGTGAAAACTGCAACTGGTGAGATCAGCCTGGAAGCAGATGTTGTACTGAGTGCTGTTGGTATTCAGGCTAACATCGAGAACCTGGGTCTGGAAGCACTGGGTATCAAGACCGACAAGGGTCGTGTACTGGTAGACAAATATTATCAGACAAATGTACCAGGCGTTTACGCTATTGGTGACATGGTTCCTGGTCAGGCATTGGCACACGTAGCTTCTAAGGAAGGTATCGTTTGTATCGAAGCGATCGGTTACAATGAGAAGAAATATGCTCACAAACCTGAGCCTATTGATTATATGAACATTCCTGGTTGTACTTATTGCGCACCAGAAATTGCTTCTGTAGGTTATACTGAGAAAGCAGCGAAAGAAGCTGGTTACGAAGTGAAAGTTGGTAAGTTCCCATTCTCTGCGTCAGGTAAGGCGACTGCTGCTGGTGCGCCTGAAGGGTTTATCAAGGTGATCTTTGATGCAAAGTATGGTGAGTGGCTGGGTACGCATATGATCGGTGCGAATGTTACTGAGATTATTGCGCAGACAGTGACTGCCCGTAAGCTGGAAACTACTTATCAGGAGGTGTTGGATTCAATTCATCCACATCCGACTATGAGTGAGTCAGTGAAGGATGCGATTGAGGTGGCTTATGGTGAGGCGATACATTTGTAATAGAAAGTATTAGCGCTATATTAAGGGTCCCGGAGGTAAACTCCGGGACTTTTGTTTTTTAGTGGCGAGTGGTATGAGGTTATTATACCATCCAGTTACTTAAAGTTTTACCAGCTTGGTGGAAAATACTTTTTTCCCCTCATCATATAATACGCAGTTATAGACACCCGGCTGTAATTGTTCGACGGATACCGTTTCCTGCAGGCTGGATAGGGTTTTAGTCAGTATCAGTCTTCCACTCATATCAAACAGTTGCAGCTGCATATTGCTCATACTTTTGTTGACTACATTCACCAGGTTGGTGGCAGGGTTTGGAAATATCAGGTGGTCATGTTGCCTCAGCAGGTATACAGGTACCGGGTCTGAGTAAAGATCTGTAC
This sequence comes from Chitinophaga sp. LS1, assembly GCF_034274695.1. Lineage (NCBI taxonomy): Bacteria > Pseudomonadati > Bacteroidota > Chitinophagia > Chitinophagales > Chitinophagaceae > Chitinophaga > Chitinophaga sp. LS1. The sequence continues at coordinate 7,856,488 of NZ_CP128362.1, read as the reverse complement.
CGTTATCAGTGACGAGTCTGACCCTGTAATAGAGTAATCCTTCATGTGCATTTTCATCTTCAAATGTATAACTGGTCGCATTGGTAACTGTGCTGTTACCAATGGATACATAATCATTGCCGGAGAGCCGTTGCCAATACAGTTCACTGATATGCCAGGTAGTGCCCAGCGTTAATACAAGCGATATATTTTTAGTTGTTGTTTCATTCGCCAGCAAACTTTTGAAATAACAACCTGTACCTTGTAACTGATAATTGGTGGCGTAGCTTTTCAAGCCAGCCCAGCCTTCTGAGTGCAATGGACTTACTGCATAAAAGGCTGAATTACCTGAAGCAGTCAATGTCAAAAAAGTATCCACTGTTTGTGTGTAAGGCAGGAGATAGGTGCTGCCCATATTATAGAGTTGATAAGCACCGGCATTTTGTAATGTATTCCAGAAGATCATCGCACTGTCTCCGCAGTCATAACCTGTTTGTAAGGTAAGGCGGGGAGAGAGATAAAATGTATCGCTGATAAAGGAGGTATCAGTGGTGGTGTATTTTAATAAAGCAGTACTAAAAGTGTCAGGGATGGTCCAGTAATATAGACCGGTAGCGGTATTCAATTGTGTTGCGATGGATTGCCAGGTTGCGCCTTTATCATAGCTGCATGAAATATCTCCTTTGCCTGTTACATTCGAATGCCATCGTAATGGAAAGGGGACAGGGTTACCTGCTACTATTACCTCTTTAGCGCCCGGATTTTGCCATTCAAAGTTATTTTTAGGTATATAGTCATAAGCAATATAAAAAGCCTGATTTGGTACGTTTAAATGATGCGCAGCCACTTGTATCTGATACGTGCCTGCGGCAGGTATATCAATAGTGACCTGTTCTACATTATTCAGACTATCACGGGAACGATGTGGTGCAGCAGATAAGGAATCTGATACAGGTGCTGTAGACAGTACCCATGGAAGATATTTACTATTACCGGTATTTACAGTTAAGTCCAGGTCATTCACCAATGCACTGACGGCATTTGCTTCGGCAGGAGGATCATTCCAGCAGAGGGTGACTTTTAACTCCTGTATACCTGTGGGTACCTGTATAGAGAAAGTACCATTGTCAGTGCCTTTTAAAAAATGATTTTCTGCTAATGTCTGTATTGCATGTAATGCATGTAAACTTCCATATCCACTGCTATAGCTGATACCGCTGCTATATCCATTGCTATTGCTATTGCGGGCTGCACTATTGATCAATATCGCTTTGATCAGTGCTGCCGAAGGCATGGTATAATACACCTGCTTATACGCCTGTTGTAATAACGCCGCTGTACCGCTACACAATGCCGCTGATCCTGAAGAACCATCTATTCCAAATGCTACTAACTCAGGTTTGATACGTCCATCATATGCAGGGCCTTTTGAACTGATAGATGGCACATGCAATGAATCGTCTGTGGCGCCCACTACTAATACATTCTTTGCCTGTTTGAATGTGCCCGTCAGATTTGCAAACCCGGTCATGTTTTGATAAATGCCTGTAGAATCTGCATCTGTACCTATATTACCGGAAGAGAATACATGCAGCACAGTATCTGTATTATACACCTGCTCATCAAATGCTACAGCTTCTGCACCATAGTAATTTTCTATACCTGTACCATAAGAATGGTTCTGAATAGAGACATGATATGTACGCATATAACTGCTATCCTCAGGCAGTAAACTATAATTATAGTCAGCCGGACATAACAATGCCTGCGGTGCGGCCCCCATGCCCTTTTCACCGGTATTGCCCGCACCTGCTATCATCGTCGCCATAATAGTAGCATGCGAAGAAAAGTTTACTGAAGCATTCTCATTATATAAAAACCTTCCTACTAAATCAAGATCAGTTGTATCGAATAAATCTTCTTTTAATGATACTGTAATGTCACTTCCTTTTATCGCAGGGTAAGCCTGTTGTGCAGTATTGATTGCATTCGCAGAGATATCCGCTGAATTAATTCTTTGTTCCGGGGATGCTTTGCGTTGTACATCGGCAAAAGAAATAAAAGGTTGTGCTATAAAGGAAGACCAGTCTTTTGTGTTAATAGAAACAGTGTAAGATTGTCCATAGTGGCGTAGGATGCGACAATATGCAGGGAGGGCTGATGAGGTCACAATTAAATTGATACTGTCTTTCTGTAAATTTAAATGGTCTCTCAGTGAGTTGGTAGTGTCTCTCAATGACTTGATATTGTCTCTCAGTAAATGTATACTGTCTCTCAGTGACAATGTGTGAAGCAAATTCGTACTCGCTTTCCAGTTATCATTTGCATTATAAGTATACACCACCTTCTTCTGCAAACTACTATCGAAATTTGTCTTCTTTAGTATAAAATGCAATTGACTCAATGATTTTACTACACCATAATCATGCAGTGATTCACCGGGATATTCACGGAACTTTACGAGGTAATACCCTGTATGTTTACGCGACTGAGACCCTGCAACGTCGCTACTGGCGTATCGTGCAGCTACCTGGTCCGATAACTCCTGTGCGCCTGCTGATAATGATTGGCATACTAATAAGTGTAACAATACAAGGGTTGCTCTCATAAAGATTTTGGGTTGACAGGTTGCTCTTTGCTTCAAATAAAACTAATGTAATTCATTCATAACTTTGATAAACAAGGGAAGAAAAATTTTTTTTGGTTTCGTGGAAAGTTGTAATATTGGACCCGAGCAACTAAAATCTAAACGTCGAGGCAATTGATACCAGAGATGAAGTATACAGCCATGTACTGGCGTTAACCAAAGGAATCAAATAGTCATTGAAAACCCGGAGAGGACGCGGATCTAGCCATACCGTTTCTTTCACCCGCATCACTTTATGAGCACTAAAAATTATGTATCAACAGTAACAATTTAAACGTTCATGATGCACGTAATGTGCAGCAACTGTAAACACGAGCAATTATCTGTCGTTAGCTGTATTTACTGATGATAAATACGTCCATTTCTCATCAGCGAATCAGCTAATAATATCTTCATTTTCCTGAAACCCAAACCCAAATCTAAATGTATGCGTAAACATTCATTCAACGCCTTATTGTGTCTGGCAGCAGGCATCGCTGTAGCAACTGTGTCCTGTAAAAAAGATAACGTAAGCAGCACCAAGCCTGATGCTATCCCTACTGAAACCCTCGCAAAAATCGAAGCGCTGGGCTTCAGCTCCGCTGATGTACACAAGTTCGGCGATGATTACATAGTGGAGGGTGATATCCGCCTGACTGAAGCAGATCTGAACAGTAAATATACTGGTCCAGTACTGCGTGTAGCAAGTTCAGAGCAATATCGCACTACTAACCTGGTAACAGGTACTCCACGCACGATTACTATAAAAGTAGCCAGCAGTCTGGGTAGCGCTTATGTAGCAGGTACTGATACTGCTATTGCACGTTACAATGCTCTGGGCCTGGCTATCACTTTCTCCCGCATTACCAGTGGTACTGCAAACATTACTATCTCTGGTTTCAACCAGGGTCCAAGCGGTGGTTATATCACCCTGGGTTCTTCTGGTTTCCCAACCAGCAGCGGTAATCCATACAGCTCTATCCTGATGAACACTAACTCACAGGCATATGGCAGCAATCCTAATGTACTGTATGTAGGTTCTGTAATTCAGCATGAAATCGGTCACTGTGTTGGTTTCCGTCATACTGATTACTTCGATCGTTCTTACAGCTGTGGTGGTACTGCTACCAACGAAGGTGCTTCTTCTGTAGGTGCTATCTGGATTCCAGGTACTCCAACCGGTGCTGATGCAAATTCATGGATGCTGTCCTGCTCCAATGGTGGCAACCGTACTTTCAATGCGAACGATGTTATCGCATTAAACTACTTGTATTAATTAGTAAGAAAGATATTCTTATTAGCTGATGCATGAGCAAAGCAGCCGGTAGCGATTTGCTGCCGGCTCATTTTTATTTACCCCAACTATTATTGTATGCGTAAACTTATATTTCTGTACTTTCTTCTTATTATAACCTCCTGTAAAAAAGAAGTAGCTGTTCAACAAACAGCTATCCCAACAGCTGTTCTGCAGAAAATTGAAGCATTAGGATTTAATGCTGCAGATGTAAAAAGATTTCAGGGAGATTACCTTGTAGAAGGTGATATCCGCCTTTCTGAAGCTGATTTAAATAAACCTGCTAACGGACCTTATCTGCGGATTGCAGGCACAGAACAATATCGTACCATCAACCTGATAACAGGCACGCCACGTACCATTACGATCAAAGTAAGTGGTTTGGGTAGTGCATTTGTAGCAGGAACGGATACTGCCATCGCGCGTTTTAACAGTCTGGGTATATCGCTGACTTTTGTACGTATTACTACAGGTACTGCAGATATTACGATTTCTGGTTTTAACCAGGGGCCAAGTGGAGGATCGGTTACATATGCTTCTTCCGGTTTTCCTTCCAGCAGTGGGAACCCTTATCCATCTATTCTTTTAAATACCAATTCTGCTGCATTTGGCAGTAATCCGAATGTATTGTTTGTGGCTTCTGTTATTCAGCATGAAATTGGGCACTGCATTGGTTTCCGTCATAGTGATTGCCTGGATCGTTCTTTTAGCTGTGGAGGAACGTCTGTTAATGAGGGGTCTGGGGGGGTAGGTGCCATCCTGATACCAGGTACGCCGAGTGCACCTGATGCCAATAGCTGGATGCTGGCCTGCAATAATGTGGGGAATCGTACTTTCAATGCGAATGACAGGATTGCATTGAACTATCTGTATTAAAATCATAAATAAATAAAAAAGAGGGGGATGTATCCTAAGTAACAGGAAGGCCATGAGAATTGCATGTACGGAAATTCTCTCAATCAGATCAGGTACCTGAATAAAAAGGGGGCGTCCCGAAGACGCCCCCTTTTTATTCGGAAAATGGTTTTCATTCCCCGGTGGTGAATTCCCTCTTTTATGAATGTTTTTATTTATTTTATTGGTTATTCTGCTTTACATTCATACACGACAGAACTACATCTGTCTACATCCTTCAATCCTTTGCGCCAGGAGATGAAACCATTCCAGAAGCCTTTGAATAAGCCATTCCCACCTGTTTTATATTTTTCACTCAGCAGACTCACATAGAAACCATCGAACACCATCGGATGCTTTTTCACTACTCTGATCTTATGTTGCTTCAGGAGTACTTCCATGGCAGCAGGAGAGAAGTGGTAAAGGTGACGTGGTACATCGTAAGCCGCCCAGTGTTCACCATAATGTTCTGCATCGGGAGAGGTGTAGTTGGGAACAGCGATGAGGAGTGCGCCTTCCGGTTTTAATAAGGTGCGGATCTGGCGGATATAGTCATGTAAGGTATGTACGTGTTCCAGTACATGCCACATGGTGATAGCATCAAACTGTCCGGCAGGCAGAGAATAGAGATCTTCTGAAGGACGAGGTTCGATGTTGTATAATGTCTTTGCGTTCTGACGGGCCGTTTCGTCTGGTTCAAGACCGGTGATCTGCCAGCCGCCCTGCTGCATGAAGTGAAGGAAGGAACCTGTTCCACAACCAATGTCGAGGATGGAACCTTGTTTGAGACCAGTTGCTGCTTTTACCCAATTTTGTTTACTACGCAGGGTGATTTTCCTCACGCTGTGGTATAAACGGTTGATGAGGCCCTGACGGGTTTCAGAGTGGGAGATGTATTCCTGCGATTGATAATAGCGGCCAATGCTGGCGCTATCAGGAACGTTTTGTGTGAAGCGTACGCTACAATGTCCGCAATGGTTAATGTCGAAGGTTTCCTTTGAAACGGTGTAATCTTTGGCTGTCAGTACTTTATGTGAAGTTGCGGCTCCACATACCGGACAGGTGTTATGGTAGATAAAAGACATGGCCAAAAATAATGAAAATCATAACGAAAAAATCGCTTATGCCTTCGGTACAAGCGATTTTTTCGTAGTCGGGGGCATGACCTGCGGCCGGCTAAATTTTCGTAGTCATCGGAATGGCCTTCTGCACAAGTGATTTTTTCGTGTGTCCGGGCATGGCCTGCGGTCGGCTAAACAGGTAGGACCTATTTATATTCACCGAATACCTTCCTTAATGTATCGGCTATTTCACCGAGGGTACACAAAGTTTCCACAGCTTCCACGACGATAGGCATTACATTTTCTTCCGTATGGGCCGCGGCTTCCAGCCTTTGTAAAATTGCCTGTACCGCTTCATTATCCCTCCTGCTTTTTAGCGATTGCAGTCTTTCCGTTTGCACCTGCCTGATACTGTCATCTATCCTGAATATTTCTGGTGTTCCTTCATCCTTTGCCGTAAATTTATTCACTCCCACGATGATCTTTTTACCGCTCTCTATTTCCTGCTGATATAAGTAAGCACTTTTCGCTATCTCATCCTGTACAAAACCTTGTTCTATCGCACTCACCGCGCCACCCATCGCATCTATACGATGTATCAGTTCCCAGGCCTTTGCCTCCACCTCATTCGTCAGGGCTTCTACATAATAACTTCCGGCAAGAGGATCAACTGTATCTGCAATACCACTTTCATAACCTACGATCTGCTGGGTACGCAAGGCTATCCGCGCTGCTTCTTCTGTAGGCAGGGAAAGCGCTTCATCATAGCCATTGGTATGCAATGATTGTGTACCACCCAATGTCGCCGCCATGGTTTGCACGGCGACACGTACTATATTATTATGGGGTTGTTGCGCTGTCAATGTGCTTCCACCTGTCTGTGTATGAAAACGCAGCATCTGTGCCTTTGGATCTGTAGCCCCCAGTTCCGTTGTCATATGGGCCCACATTCTACGGGCCGCTCTGAACTTCGCCACTTCTTCAAAGAGATGGTTATGCGCATTGAAAAAGAATGACAATCGCCGTGCAAATACATTGATAGCTAGCCCCTTTTCAATCGCCGCTTTTAGATAGGCTTTGCCGTTAGCCAGTGTAAAAGCCAGTTCCTGTACTGCATTTGCGCCTGCTTCCCGGATATGGTATCCCGAAATTGAGATCGTATTCCATTTAGGGACCTCGGTACTACAATATGCAAAGATGTCTGTAATCAGGCGCATAGATGGTTTGGGTGGATAAATATAGGTGCCTCTCGCCGCATATTCTTTGAGAATATCATTCTGGATAGTACCTGATATTTTATGCAGGTCCGCTCCCTGTTTTTTGGCAAGGGCGATATACAGAGCGAGTAGTATAAATCCTGTTGCATTGATGGTCATACTCGTGGAAATATCTTCCAGTTTGATACCGGCAAAGAGTCTTTCCATATCCTCCAGTGAATCGATCGCCACACCCACTTTGCCTACTTCCCCCTCCGACATGGCATGATCTGAATCATACCCGATCTGGGTAGGCAGGTCAAAGGCTACGCTCAGCCCCATTACCCCCTGGCTAAGCAGGAAATGATAGCGCTGGTTTGAGGCTTCCGCAGTACTAAAACCCGCATACTGCCGCATGGTCCATAGTTTATCGCGGTACATGGAGGCATGTACTCCTCTTGTAAAAGGGAATTGTCCGGGCAACTCATCCATGGGTACCGGTTGGGTATAAACTGGTTCAATGATAATACCGGCATCTGTTTTGATGATATTTTCCATTTTGTGTACGTTCGTGGAATAATGATGTATGATAGACAATGTTACATAATTATTACCGTATTGCTGCGAAGGCCAAAATATTGATAATTTGCAGGACCATTCCTGAACGATTTACCGAATAAGCTATGTTTATTTACGCACTGTTACTACTGACTTTTACTTTGGCCCTGTTCAGCGTTTTTTTTACATACACTGCTGCCGCAGCCCTATTCCGCCACAATTGGTCACGTCTATTAGCCGGATTGTCATTGGGTGTATTTATTTATCTCTATGGCACCTGGGTGTACCTTACGATCGAAGCCAAGTATGGGTTTGGCATTTGTTTGCTGCTGGCCCTGATCATTGGCGCCCTGCGCCGGAAAAAGGGGCAGCGGGCGTCAAAAAACTGGCAGATGGTATTTAATTTATTCTTTACTGCTATTTTGACGCTGTTGAGTGTTCTTTATTTCACCGGTACCACCGGCAAACCTGAAACCATTGAACTGGCTTTCCCCATGAAAACCGGGCGGTATTTTGTGTTGCAGGGAGGGAAGGGATTACCCACTAACCTGTTTCACTTCAGTTTGCGGGGAGCGATTTATGCCATGGATATTGTAAAATTGAAACCCGATGGCAGGCGTGCGAATCAGATCTTCAGCAGAAAGTTGGCGGATTATGAAATATTTGGCGATACCTTATATAGTCCCTGCGATGGACGGGTATTAAAAGCTTACGGAGACAACCCGGATAATATCCCTCCTGATATGAGCCGGGGACCAAACAATACCAACCAGGTCATCATCGAAACCTCTAACAGTTACATCTTTTTAGGGCATATGAAGGAGGGGAGTGTGATTGTGCACGATGGCGATGTGATTAAAAAGGGGCAACCCTTGGGTTGTGTGGGAAATTCAGGATTTAGTACCGAACCACACCTGCATATTCAGGCACATAAGAAAATACCGGGACAGCCATGGTATCAGGGGCCGCCATTATATATACACTTCAATGGAAAAGGATATTTACTGTATGAGGTGATCCGGCCCAAAAGAGTGACGATGGTAAAAAAATAGCAAGAATAGGGAGTCTCAAAAATAAAATCAGGGTCTGAGAATTGTGTAACGACTATAAGTTACTGAAAGCTACCCGAATAAAACATTCATGAAAGCGGGAATTCACCAACAGGCATGAAACCCATTTTCATAAAAACCTTCATGAAAGAGGGAATTCACCAACGGGGGATGAAAACCATTTTCATAAAAAAAGGAGGTGTATCATACTTTTGATACACCTCCTTTTCGATTTTAAGTATCCTCTTTTGTTAGAATAACTTGCGGGCTTCGGCATTCACGATCTGCGCGGTCATTTCGGCAGGGGATGATTCAGCTTGCAGGAATACTTCCAGAATATGTTTATTAAGATCCATCGCGGTGGCCTCGGCCGGGAGCTGACTGGCAACCTGGTTGATGATCGTGATGGTTTGTTCTTTCAGTGTTTTTACGGCTTCCCAGGCGATTGCAGAGACGTAGATCTGCTGGGTGACGTTGTGGTCGAATTCAGCTTTGATGGTGTGAATCAGGCCCACCTGCATGTCTGTAGCACCGAGGCCGGGTTGGTATACACGGCTGATCAGGTTCTGCAGGTTGATGCGGTCTACCAGCAAAGCCATTCTTTCATAGGCTTGTAATTGGAGGGGGAGGACTGCCGGGTCGCTGCTGCGTTTTTCAGAAACAGGTGCGGCGGTGACAGGTGTTGCCTCCTTGTCTTTAGGTTTTAGGAACATATCCTTCAAGGTCATATATAGAATAGTTAGAATGCCAAGTCCAAGTACGATAAAGAGGGCTTGCTGAGATGTCATACCCATGTATAATAATTGTTTGCAGGTGCAAATATATAAATAATAATGTGCAGATGTAGTGGCGAAAAAAAAGCTTTTGCCGATTTGGCAAAAGCTTTTCTATAGGAAATGAATTATTTAGGCCAGTTTTTCCAGACCTGCTTTCAAACGCTTCATCCCTTCCTGGAGCTTCTCCATAGAAGCGGCATAAGAAATTCGGATGGCATTTGGCTGCTGGAAGGCAGAACCTGTTACAAATGTTACGTTCGCTTTGTGCAGCAGGTACATACACAGATCATCTGCATTGTTCACTTCTACACCGTCGTAAGACTTGCCAAAGAAGCTGCTTACATCCGGGAACATATAGAAGGCGCCGTCCGGGTTGATCAGTTTCAAACCTGGCATCTGGCTCATTTGTTCAAATACAAATGCTCTTCTTTTGGTGAACTCTGCCAGCATTTCATCAGCAGAATCTTTCGGACCATTCAGTGCTGCCACTGCTGCTTTTTGTGTGATAGAGCAGGTTGCAGAAGTGAACTGGCTTTGCATATTCTCCGCCGCTTTTGCTACTGCTGCAGGTGCAGCCAGGTAGCCTAAACGCCATCCTGTCATCGCAAAGCCTTTACTCAGACCATTGATGATAATCGTGCGTTCTTTCATTCCCTCGAACTGTGCTATGCTTTCGTGCTTACCTACATAGTTGATGTATTCATAGATCTCATCAGCCATCACGTAGATACCAGGATATTTGGCAAATACATCGGCCAGTGCTTTCAGCTCTTCTTTACTATATACAGATCCGGTAGGATTGCAGGGAGAAGAGAACATGAACAACTTTGTTTTTGGCGTAATAGCCGCTTCCAGTTGTGCAGGGGTGATCTTGAATTTATTTTCAATACTGCATGGTACGAACACAACCGTACCCTGACAGAGTTTTACTAATTCTGAATAAGTGACCCAATAGGGGGTAGGGATAATGACCTCATCACCGGGGTTGATTACACTCAGCACTGCGTTGGCAATACTTTGCTTGGCACCTGTCGATACCACAATCTGTTCCGGCAGATATTCCAGATTGTTATCGCGTTGCAGTTTCTTCACTACTGCCGCTCGCAGATCTGCAATACCAGCTACGGGTGTGTAATGCGTAAAGCCTTCATCGATGGCTTTTTTTGCTGCCTCCCTGATGTGGGTTGGCGTGTCAAAGTCAGGTTCGCCAATACTCAGATCCACAATGTCTATGCCCTGTGCTTTCAACTCGCGGCTCAACTTCGCCATCTTGATCGTTTGTGGCTCAGAGATCCTTGACAGCCTTTCTGCTAATTCCAAATGCTTCATAACAAAAATGTTTAGTAGGTGCGCGACCAGCAACAAACCTACAATAATTTTGTAACTGATAGTGGAAGAAATCTGTGATCGTAGTTAGGAGGAGCGGAAATACTTAACGTTTTAGTAGCTTCACCACGGCCTTGTCCCTGCCCTTTTGCGCCCTTAAATAATATATACCGGCAGGTAATGCTGAAAAGTCAGCAGGCCATTCATAGTAATAATAATCTGTAGCAGGGGTAAAGTTTGTTGTCCTGATCCTGCGGCCGTTATTGTCAAACAGCGCCAGTTCCACCTTTTGACCTGCATTTACATGTACAAATGTTTTGATCTCATTTGTAAAAGGATTGGGGATTGCTTTCAGCCAGCTGTGCTGAAACTGTAAAGTATCATTCGATAAAGTACTGGCTAGTAAGGTATTGTAAGCTATCTGATAGTTGGGAATACCATATCCCATATCATTGTCTGGAGAGCTATACTGGCTGCTACTGGCCTTGACAGCATTGATCACTTCCTGGTTCGTACTGTTAGGGAATGCCTGCCATAAGCATGCGGTGAGACCCGCTATGACTGGTGTGGCAAAGGATGTACCATCGCCTAGTGTAAGTATGCCGTCTGGTCGTACGATCTGACTATTTTTGCCGACAGATACCACATCTGGTTTGATACGGCCATCGGCGGTGGGGCCACGGCCGCTGAAGTCGGCCAGATCACCTTCGGGGCTGACTGCGCCTACCGTCAGAATATTATCTGCATCAGCGGGTGTCAATATATAATGCCAGTCATTCGCACCTTCATTGCCTGCGGCAATGACGACGATCATTCCCTTTGCAGCAGCCAAAGCGGCGGCACGGGCAATGATGGTCGTTTTTCCATCCAGATCTGCATAAGTGTGATTATAAACAGGATCGTCAAATGTATTGTAACCAAGAGAGGAGGAGATGAGATCAGCACCCAGACTGTCTGCATATTCAGCCGCAGCTACCCAGTTATTTTCTTCAATGGGTTTTTCCCAGTCTGTTTCTTCTGTACGGAGCAGGATGTAACCTGCTTCCGGTGCGGATCCGATCATCTCATCGGGGAGGTTGGATGCCAGTATGGAGAGAACCTCTGTTCCATGTTCGCCATAGTCGTATACGTTAGCAGCGGCTTTGACAAAATCCCAGGTGCTGATGATATTGGTACTGGTAAAAGCACGGTTTACATTCACAGAAGGGAAACCATTGTCAATAACGGCAATGATCATGTTTTGTCCTTTATAATTGTGGTCATGCAGGGTGATGGCATTATGTAGTTCCATCTGCCAATGAGCGCCACCGTATGTACCGGTACCTGACAGTTTCGTGCTTTTGCCGTTGGCCGCAATGGTTTTTCGTAGCGCGGATTTACGGCCTTCAGTACTGGTTTTTGCCACAAAGGAGAAGGATTGAATTTTTCTCAGGGCGGCGGTATCAGTAGTCTGAATGATGACCTGATTGAACCAGCGTGAAGTATACAATATATTTACATTTCCGGCAGCAGCAATGCTGTCACGGTAGGTTGGAGATACCGGCAGGTCTGTACTGTCTATGGAAAGGTGTTGTTTTGTTCTGCGTGCAATTGCTTTGGCAGTAAGGAATTGGGAGGGTTGATCGAGGGACCAGGTAGTGTTGGCTTTATCGCGCAACTGGATAATATAGCGTGGAGTCTGGGCCTTAATAAAGGAATAGGATAGCAGGAATATTATCAGGATAGTTAGCCTCATGGGGGCTAAGATATAGTAAAAAACCCGCTTCTGCCAATGACAGAAGCGGGTAAATTCTATTAATAATAGTTCTTGATATATCCAACATAAGGAGCCAGTGTACCACTGGTGACATTGGCATCGCCTGTGAGGAAGATGGTGTATACACCACCTGAAGTCAGTTGGGTAGAAGAAGAATTATTAGTTGCTACAATTGTTTCCGTACCTGCTTTCTTGATGGTGATAGAAGTCGCAGTGGATACGGTGGTCAGTGCCTTGAACACAGAACTTGGTCTGGACAGGGAGAATGTTCTGTTGCTGTCAATTTTAGTTGTGTTCAGGTATACGTCAACCGCACCGATGTTAGGTGATAAGTTCCAGAAGCGGATATTCAGGTTGCTGTTGCTAGCACCTTCGAAATCGTCTTCGATCGGATAGAACACAGGTGAGGTAGAATCACCGAATGCTACCAGGGTGTAGTAGGTCAGCGAATCGTAGTTGGCAGCGCTGGTAGACACCACTGTAGTGCTGGTTGCATATCTTTTCAGGTCGAAAAGGTGGTAGCCACCGTAGGCCTGGTAGTTGTAACCTGCAAATCCTGTGGAGATGCTGTCCTTAACTTTGGTAGAGTTGTCATAGAAGTCCAGTTTTGCAGCACTTGTGATACCATTGATCACAACGAAAGCAGCGACTGGTCTTGAAGGAGTTGTGTTTTCAGTTTTCAAACATGCGGTAAACCCTGTTACCATTGCTAAAAGGGCCGCTACTGCCCATAAACGTTTACTTGTTGCCATTTCACTCACTTGTTTAATATAGAATTAGAACTTGGTATTTTCAAAAGATTTTATTGGAATAGTCAATTTTGAACCGGGACAGGTCGGGACGATATATCCGCGGCCGTTGGCGCTCATAATTATAAATAAGCTCGCCTAGGGCCTGCATGAAAGGTTCGCCTATCTGTTTGAACTGGTAATTTTCGTCGGAAAGGATTCCAGTGTTGTCATTTACATAAACGGTTGTAGATAACATAAATTCAATCCGGTGGGCAAAGTCTGCTATATAGGCCACGTCTGTTAATGTGCCATATGCCCATCCTGGTTTATTAAAGCTGCGTACATTACCACTGATATTGTTGTTTTTCTCTGCACCAAACAACAGAAACTTCACGTAATTATGATGAAACGCTGCCGAATCAAAAGTTGGTTGCTCCGATTCTTCCGGCTGTGCTGACATGCAGTGGTATAAAAATCCATAGTCGCCATCATTTAAACGGAAACGTTGTGATTTTGTTACAAGATCAGGAAAAATAATACTTTTTAAAATATTGTGCAGGTCTGCCAGGCAGATCCTGTTTTTCTCCGAGGCATCCATTGGGGTTTCGACCAGTTCATTTTGTTCATTATAGTATGCCTTCCCCATCTGGTCGTGTCTGGGGGAGAAGGTGAGGGGGCTGTATAGACCAGGTTGCTGGTAGATGACTTTTCTGCCCCTGCGAAAAGTAATGGGGTTGGTATACCGGTTTTTTTCGGGTGAAATACCGGAGACTCCCACCCGGTGTCTGACCTGTGCCCCGGGGTACCCTTTGGCCCAGAGACTTTTATTAAAGGCTTCCTGACCGATAAATTCATAGAGCCGGTTGAAGGCATCGTTGTCACTGACCAGCAATATCTTTTTAATGTAATTACCGATGGAGGGGAATCCGGAAGGGGAGGAGGCATCTGTGAGGGCGGCCGGGGTAGCGCCGGGCATACTTCCGGTGAACATGGGAGTATGGCGGTCCAGGCCCTGGATAGAAAGGTCATTCAGTTTTTCCAGGGCGAGGGCGGTGGCGGCCAGTTTTATGGTAGAGGCGGGGTAGAAATAGGTGTTTTTGTCCAATCTATAGGTGAAATTTGTGCAATGGGGGGTGTTTTGTGCATCCCGGTCGATCCTGGTATAAATAATCTGCAGCCGGTACTTTTCCGGATTGGCAAAAACCCGTCCAAGGCGGGCTGTCTGTGTATTTAACAGGGAATCTAAAAAAGAGTCTTGGGGAAGGTAATTGGAGGTTTGCATATTTTTATTAGTATTGCAGCCTGCAAAGTATAGTATCAACCAGATAGAAAAGCATTGGCACACACTTAGAGAAGACTAAATAAGGGCAAAAAACTCCGGTTTAAGAGTTGAAAACCAATATTTTCCACCTTTTTCCTTTTCTGAGTTTCTCCGGCTTTAATATATCAATTTAAATTCTATCTTTGCAACTCTTAAAATTTTTTTATAAACCCGAAACAATATGCAACTTAAAGGACTGGTTAGATTTTTTGCCGGTGCATTGATCCTTATCTCTGTGTATTACTTGTCTTTCACGTTTCTGGTCCGCAGCTACGAGAGCAAGGTAGACCTGCAAGCCAAAAACGACGTCTTAAAGGCGAACAAAAGTGCTGTGGAGAAGTATCCAAACAGTAAAGAGCAACAGGCTTTTTATCAGGATACACTGACTGATCTGATAAAAGTAAGGAGACAAAGGATACTGGATAGCACCAGCAATCAACAGATCGCGGGTTTTCCCTGGTACATAACCTATACTAAAGCCAAGGAAAGAGAGCTGAACCTTGGGCTTGACCTCCAGGGAGGTATGAACGTAGTGCTCGATGTGAGCGTGGAAGATGTGATTCGTTCGCTGAGCGGTCACTCGACTGATGCAGCTTTTAACCAGGCGCTGAGGAATGCAGCGGAAGCAAAAAAGACCAGCCAGTCGGATTTTGTAACATTGTTCGGGCAGGAATACCAGAAGGTAGCTCCTAACGGTCGTCTGGCAACTATTTTTGCCAACGCTTATCAGAAAGACATCAATTTCAACACCTCTAACGCGGACGTTCTGAAAGTGATCCGTAGCGAAGCAGGTGCTGCAATTAAAAATACTTACCTCGTACTGCAAAAACGTATTGACAAGTTTGGGGTAGCTTCTCCAAACATCAGTCTGGACGAAAGCAAAGGTATTATCTCCGTAGAACTGGCTGGGGTAGACAACCCTGATCGTGTAAGGAAATACCTGCAGGCGAGTGCGAACCTGGAGTTCCGCGAAGTGTACAGAAACGACGCTGACTTCTTTAACAATGTACTGGTGAAGATGAACGAAGCACTGAAAAATGTTTCCACCACTAAACCAGCCACTGTTGACACGGCTGCTACCGCAGCTACTGCAGTAGATACTGCAAAAGCTGGCAAAGCTGCTGCTGATACTTCTAAAGAAGGTAGCCTGGCTAGCTTCATGAACGATTCTGCAAAAGATAAGAACGGTAAAGTTGACTCTGCCAAGCTGATGGCGAACGCAGAAAAGGAATTCCTGAAGTCTAACCCACTGTTTGGTATTCTGCATCCGAACGTTTCACAGGAAGGTCCATATCCTAGTGCTACTATCGGTAGGATTCTCCCCTCTGACACCGCTACCTTCAAAGCTTACCTGACATTGCCTGCGGTGAAAGCCGTAATGCCTAAAGATCTGGTATTTGCTTTTGGTCCTGAAAATAAAACAGACCGCCATGGTGTGATCGAAGTATTTGGTCTGAAAATCAATCCAGCTAACCCAGCTCCACGTGTAAGCGGTGAAAGAGTTGTAGATGCTAAACAGGATTTCGACCAGAATGGTAATGCTGAGATCAGCATGACTATGGATAACGTAGGTGCGAGAGAATGGAAAAAGCTGACCGGCGAACTAGCTCCTAAAGGTGGCGCAGAAGACGATCGCAGCAACCTGAACTATGTAGCGGTGGTACTGGATAGCATCGTTTACACAGCTCCTTCAATTATTAATGAAATTCCTGGAGGTCACTCCCAGATCACCGGTAGCTTTACCGTTGAAGAGGCGAAAGACCTTGCAAATATCCTGAAGTCAGGTAAAATGCCTGCTCCGGCTAAAATTGTTCAGGAGCAGATTGTCGGACCAACCCTGGGTGCTGAATCTATCGCAGCTGGTGCTAAATCCTTCATCATCTCCTTCATCGTGATCTTCGTACTGATGCTGGTATATTATAATACTGCTGGTATCGTTGCAAACATCGCGTTGGTACTGAACCTGCTGTTCACCTTCGGTATTCTTGCTTCGCTAGGTGCGACGCTAACGATGCCTGGTATAGCCGGTCTGGTACTGACTGTAGGTATGGCCGTGGATACGAACGTAATCATCTTTGAACGTATCAAGGACGAACTGGTGCATGGCAGAACTTACCAACAGGCTGTGGAACATGGTTACAGGCGTTCTTATGCGCCTGTACTGGATGGTCACATCACCTCCCTGCTCACCGCAATTATCCTGTTCTACTTCGGTTTAGGTCCTGTACTGGGCTTTGCTACCACTCAGATCATCGGTCTGTTATTGTCCCTGTTCTGTGGTATCATGATCTCCCGTATTGTAACTGATTACTATACCAACAAGAAACGTCACTTCGAATATTTCACCCCGATTTCCAGGAAGATCTTCAAGCATGCTACTTTTGACTTCGTAGGTAAGAGAAAGTATGCTTATGTGATCTCTGGTATCATGATCCTGCTGGGGGCCTCTTCCTTCATTCACGGTTTCCGTCACGGTGTTGACTTTGATGGTGGTCGTAGCTTCACTGTTCGTTTCGAACAGCCAATGAAGACCGAAGAAGTACGTGGCGTACTGGAAAAAGAATTTGGTACAGAGCCGTATGTGAAAACTATCGGTAACACTAACCAGCTGAACATTACTACCAACTATAAGATCAACGAACAGAGTCCTGAAGTTGATAAGGAAGTAACTGAGAAACTGTACAATGGTTTGAAGAAATTCTATGATAATAATGTGACTTATGAAGTATTCTCTTCACCTCGTTACATCGTAGCTTCCCAGACAGTATCACCAACCATCTCTGATGACCTGCGTGCAGGTGCGGTGAAAGCGACGATCCTGTCCCTGATAGTGATCTTCCTGTACATCCTGTTACGTTTCAACAAGTGGCAATATTCTATCGGTACACTCTTCTCCCTGTTGCATGACGTGATGGTAACATTGGCGGTATTCTCTTATTGCCATAATCTCGTTCCGTTCCCACTGGAAGTTGACCAGCACTTCATTGCGGCGATACTAACGGTGATAGGTTTCTCAATGAATGATACCGTGATCGTATTTGACCGTATCCGTGAGTACTTCCGCAGTGGTCAGATGAAGGGTCAGTCAAGAGACAGCATCATCAACAAGGCGATCAACGATACACTGAGCCGTACAGTAATGACGTCTCTGACAGTATTCCTGACTATCCTGATCCTCTTCATCTTTGGTGGTGAGGTAACCCGTGGTTTCGCATTTGCGATGCTGATTGGTGTGATAACCGGTACTTACTCATCTATCTTCGTAGCTGCACCGGTTTTGGTGGACTTCGACAAAAAGAATGAGTTAGCTAATGAAAGCGAAGCAATTCCTGTAAAAGATGCAGATAAGAAAGGCTTAGCTGGCGCAGCTGTTAAGAAATAGTGTTCAATTAAATGTTTGATATATAAGAGCCCTTCGGTGTAACCGAGGGGCTTTTTATTTGGTAGAGATGCTTGCGGGGAGGCGAGGAGGTGGCGCTTCTTTTGGTTGGGTAGGTTTGGTGACAGGACTGCAGGGAGGAAATTTTTCTTTTGGGGGAGTGGGGGATATTTTTCAGAGTGAGCCGGAGCAAGGCTTTTTTCTTACCTATTGGGGTATAGATAAAAGCGATGTTGCTCTTTTGGGGGAGTATATTATTTTGCATGTAAATAGTTTACTTATGGCAATAGCAACAGCAAAAAATACCTGGGTAAAGTGGATCAGGAGGGTAGGAATCTGGGGCTTCCTGTTCTTTTTGGTGAAGGGGTTGGTGTGGCTGGCGTTGGCGTATTGGATTGTGAAGTAGGAGTAGATTTAAATTTGGATATAGTCATTTCTTTAAAAGAAAAACGGTTTTGTCGTCAGACAAAACCGTTTAAAAATCTTTATTCCTTAGTGAGTAATTTGAGTAGTTTATCATCCTCACTACCATCATCTGCCATTATCCCAAAATCTCCTTTATATGTCCACACTGTCCATGAGAGAGTGTTTTTATCCAGTGCCTTTTTCATATCCTTGTACCAACGCATCCTGTCTTTTCTGGGGGTCAGACTTGTACAGCCCCATTCTCCACATATAAGCGGCACTTTAAACTTCTTTGCTACTCTGGCTACTGTTGCTATCTGATCTGCTATAATATCTTCATTATAATCCTGCGTACTACCTGCCAGCAGATTTCTGATAGTGGCCGGTTGCTGGTTCAGCTCTTTGGCAGTGATTGTCGCACCGGGATAATGAACCGGTCCGCTGTAATCCTGCTGTCTGCTGCCATTATAACGGTAATGGGTAAAGTAAACGGGTTCATAATAGTGGAAGTTGAGTATAATGTGATTGTCTCCTTCAGGTAGTTTCAGCTGTGAAAACGTGCTGTAACTGCCATTCTGGTTACTACTTACTACTATCACTCTTTTAGGATCAATTTCACGGATGGCTTTGATCGCTTTTGCCAGCAGATCATTCCATTGTGCTGCACTATCTGCTGCAGGATTACTGAGTAACTCATATGCTACCAGGTTTGTTGGATATTTTTTCAGCTCCAGCGCCAGTTCTTTCCATATGTCAATAAAACGATCCTGTTCATCATCATCGCTCCACAGGCGGTGTCCCTTCAGTATATTCAGGTCAATAATTACACGCAGCTTGTTTGTTTTACACCAGCCAATGGCAGCATGTATATACTTAAAAGCATCTGCATATTTCTCGTTCTTATAGTTCCACAGCTCACCTTCATCTATAGGTATACGCAGGTGGTCGAAACCTTTTTGTGCGAGTAAGACCACATCCTGCTCACCAAAAAAATCTACCTGTGCCGTACCGTTACGGCCATTGGATTCTGATAGCCAGTAACCAATATTTACCCCTTTCTGAATATTAAAGCCTTCAGGGAATTTCGGTGGCGCCCCTTGCTGGGCACGAACCGTGAATGAAGTGGCAAAGAACGCCACCATAAGCATGATAATAGACCTGGAGTTATTTAACATACTACAAATTTCGAAAATAATTTTATTAACTAAACAAAAATGCCACATCATCTTCCGTCAGTTTTTTCACAAAGCCGGTATCTTCACTGATCAGATCATCTGCAATCATCTTTTTCCGTTGTTGTAAGGCAAGAATCTTTTCTTCCACGCTGTCTTTACAGATCATCTTGTAGGCAAACACTTTGTTCTGCTGGCCGATACGGTGAGTACGGTCTATGGCTTGTTGCTCAGCGGCCGGGTTCCACCATGGATCTACCAGGTACACATAGTCTGCTGCCGTCAGCGTCAAACCTACACCACCTGCCTTGAGACTGATCAGGAATACCCGCATTTCCTCTTGCTGCTGGAATTGGTTCACCAGTTGTTGGCGGTTTTCTGCTTTTGTACTACCATCCAGATAGAGGAATTTCAGTCCTTCCTGCTCCATTGCTTTCGCTATGAGCTGCAGCATGCCGGTGAACTGTGAGAAGACCAATACCTTGTGCGCACCGGTGTTTTCACTGATTTCGCGCATCAGCTCATCCAGTTTAACAGAATGAGTGATATGCGATTCAGATTCAACCAGCTGAGGCGCATTGCATACCTGCCGCAGACGGGTCAGACCTTCCAGTACATAAATCGTGCTAGCTGCGATTCCCTGTTCCTGGATGCGGTTTAACACCTTCTCTTTGTACAGATCGCGGATGCGATAGTATGCCTGTCGCTGCTCATCGCCCATTTCACACCACATAATGATCTCAGTCTTGTCCGGCAGGTCCTGGGCTATTTGTTCCTTAGTTCGTCTTAAGAGGAATGGGTAGATGAGGCGGCGTAACTGAGCTGCTTTTTCAGCATCTGAATATTTATCAATAGGCATGGCAAATTCAGTGCGGAAGAATGCCTGGTTGCCCAACAATCCCGGGTTGGCAAAGTTCATTTGCGCATAGAGGTCCATGGTATTGTTTTGGATAGGCGTACCGCTCAGGATGAGGCGGTTGCGCGATTGCAGTACCTGCAGGGCCTTTGTGGTCTGTGAAGCAGGGTTTTTGATTACCTGGCTTTCATCGAGCACAATATAGCCGAACACTTGACGGGCAAAGATATCCTGGTCGCTACGTACGGTGCCATAGCTGGTAATAATCAGATCATAACCAGCGGGATCGTATTGCCGGTTACCGCCATGGTAGACGGCGTATGTTAGGTCGGGCGCGAATTTCTTCAGTTCACTTTCCCAGTTATAAATAAGGGAAGTAGGGCATACAACCAGGTGTGTTTCACCGGGGTATTTATTAGAGAGGTGTTGTAAGAAAGTGATGGTCTGCAAGGTCTTACCCAAACCCATATCATCTGCGAGACAGCCACCCCAGCGCATGGCATCGAGAAGACACATCCACTCAAAACCAGCCTGCTGGTAATTACGCAGTTGTGCCTGAATAGAGGTTGGTACAGGGAAATCTTTACCTGGCTGGGCCTGCAGCTGTTGTAGCCGTTGCAGGGTATCTTTTGAATGATTGCCCTGCAGTATCTCCTGTGCGATGGTAAAATGCAGGCGGGAGAGTTTCAGCTTGTCTTTCTGTACCTGTCCCAGTTTCCAGAGCAGGTCATATTTATGCAGCCATTCTTCGGGGATCACACCTATGGTACCATCTTTCAGTAATAGGTGTGGTTGCTTGTGCACCAACGCTTTCTGCAGGTCTACCAATGCAACGGGAATATCGCCGTAGTGGATTTTGATTTCAAGATCAAAGGCATCTTTATCATCGCCGCTCCATTGAATATCCATCACAGGTACATTGGTATTGTACCTGAAATGTTGTAACTGATCCATGCCATATACGCCAATGTTGCGGTCGGTGAGTTTACGGTAGCACTTTACAAACCACTGGTTTTTTTCTGCATCTGCAAAGGGCAGGTAGAAATAACCGTTTCGCTGTTGTGCAAAGCGGGCATGCAAGGAACGGATGAAGGTGATGATCTCTTTTTCTTCATCCAGGTGTCTTTTGATCTCGAATTGCGTATCGCCTTCCGTGCGAAGTACGACTTTGTCGGGTGAATCGTCGAGGGTGAATTGTCCGTACTGCCATTGCGGCGTGAGTACGAGAAAAGATTTATTCAGTTCACTGAGCCATATGTTGCAGGTGGGGGTGACATCGATCACATCCTTATCCAGCAGAATACTTTTATTGACAGGGAATAATTCGCTGAGGGGTTCAACTACCTGTTGGAGGAAAGCGCCTTCCTCGCCGGGTATAGCATCGATGTAGCCACCGGAGAATTTTGCCAGGGCATTGGCACTGGCAGGCGGTAATATAAAGAGTTCTCCGCGGCTGCGCAGTAAGAAGCCATAGTGCTCAAAGCCGGAGAGTGGAAAAGACTGGTTATTGATATTGACGAAGGCTACCATGCGGATAACGCCATCATCGCCCTGCACGAGTTCAAAGGAGAGGGAAGGCGTATAGTTATTGACAGTAGCGGGCCGGGTATGTTTTATCAGCATGCTTTCGTCAGTGATCATGGTATACCAGGGCAATACAGGAGTGAGGGGGCGCAGTTGTTGTAAGGTATGATATAGGTATTGCTGCATTCCTTCCTGTACGTACTGCTGTAAGGTCAGTTCTCTCACGGGGGACTCTCTGAATTTATCTTTCAGTTGCAGTTCCTTGTACAGCATGGCTTCCTGTGTGCAGGGGTGCAGCAGGTGTTGAACGCCGGCAGGCAGGGTATTAAATATGGACAGGGATTTTTTATCATGCAGGGGCATTCGCTGACAGGTACGGCCACCGGCATCTTCTTTCAATAAACCGGCGTTGATCTTAATAGGTTCCGGGTGATTACTTTGCAGTTCCAGCAGCAGAACGGGTGTAGCTTTAGACGAATTGACGGTTTTCCCCATGCAGATATTTTAAGGTGAATGATTAGGCGCCTGCCAGTTCCAGCAATTTAGCATGGATGGCGAGTACCTGAGGTATGACCATCTGTTGTTCATCATTGTGAATGACATCGTCACACAATTTCATTTTGATGGGTTCTTCGATTTGTTTGTACATACGTGCCAGCACATCTTCGCGGGAGACGTTGTCACGTTTCATGACCCTCAGAATGCGCATTGGCTGAGGGGCGGTCACGCCAATGATCCTATCCAGGTAGGCGAAGGAACCTGATTCGAAGAGGAGTGCAGCTTCCTTAATAATATAAGGGGCTTGCTGTTTGTCGGCCCATTCTTCGCTATGCCGGATGGTGGCGGGGTGTACGAGGGAGTTGAGCAGTTCCAGTTTGTCTTTGTCGTTAAAGACAATTTTGCCCAGGGCTGCTCGTTGCAGCTGGCCGTTTTCGTCGTACATGTCTTCGCCGAAGTGCTGAATGATACTGGCTTTGAGGAGCGAGTCAGTATGCATGATCTCTTTAGCGGCATCGTCCGCATAGTATACGGGGATACCAAGCAGGGAGAAGACCTTGCATACAGTACTCTTGCCTGAGCCGATGCCTCCTGTAATACCTATTTTTAGCATATGTCCAAAGATCAAAAAAAATCCCAAACTCCGGTAAAGGAATTTGGGACCTGTCATCCTTTCGGATGTAGAATTATTTAGCAGCTGGTTCAGCAGCTTTCTGCTGAGCAGTGGTATATTCCATTGAGATTGCAGAACGTTCGATAGTGAGGTAAGTACCTGCGCTAACTTCGATCTTAACGGTATTGTTATCATTGAATTTATTGATCTTACCGTGGATACCAGCAATGGTAACGATTTTATCACCTTCTCTCAGGTTAGAGATAAAATCTTTCTGTGCTTTAGCTTTTTTTGTCTGAGGACGGATCATGAATAACCACATCACCAGGATCATACCACCAAAAAACAGCAGCTGCACCATACCACCGCTACCGCCCTGGGTTCCACCTGGAGCACCCATCAGTAAAATGTTAAGCATGTTTGTGTACATCGTAAATGTTTGTATTTGTTGTTAAGTTTATTATTGTTTTACCACAGTACAAATGATCGTTGGGCCTTGCACCAGCTTTGGGGTGGTATTGGCATGTAGTACGATCTGCTTTGTCGTGAAGCCGGACTTACCTGCGCTGTTGAATGCTACTTTGAGATAGCTGCTTTTTCCTGCCTGGATTGGTTCTTTTGGCCAATCGGGGATGGTACAGCCACAGCTGGAGGTAGCGTCAGTAATGACCAGCGGCGCATCGCCAGTGTTTGTAAATTTGAATGAGTACTCTACTTTTTCACCTTCCACGACATTACCGAAGCTATGTTCCATTTCTTCGAAAGAGATGGTGGGCGTACCTTTTTTAATCTCGGTAACGGGTGTACCGGCCCCTTTTTTACTGCTTTGATTATTGCCGCAGGCTCCCAGGAGGAGGGTACTGCAGGCTAGCAGGTAGAATACCTTCTTCATAGGTCAAAATTAGTTATTTTTTGTTACGGTCTATTTTCTTTATCTGGTGAGCCGCATCCAGGTCTTTCAGGATATTGTCCAGTATGCCGTTTACGAACTGTCCGCTTTGTGGCGTACTGTAGGCTTTGGCCAGATCAATATATTCGTTGATTGTTACCTTGGTAGGAATAGTTGGGAAGAAGAGGAATTCGCACACGCCCATTTCCATCAGCAGCATATCGACAGCGGCAATACGCTCAGGATCCCAGTTCTGCAATTTTGGCTTGATGAGTTCAAGGCAATAATCCTTCTTGTCCAGTACGGTCAGCAGGAGTTCTTTGGCATATTCCAGTTTTTCTCTGCTGATGAGCTGAAGGAAGTTGAACAGGTGAGGTTTGTGCATGTAGTTAGCAATGAGCAGGGACATCATCTCTGCGTCGTCGCCCCAGTGCAGGAAGGTATCTTCCATGTGCTGAAGGAAAAGTTCCTCTTTGCTAAGTATTTCCTTATAGATGTACTCGATAATTTCTTTTTCAACCTTTTTATCGCGGGAAGGTTCCTGGATATAAGTCTGATAGATTTCAGAAGCTACCAGGATGTGATATAGCTTACGCAGCATATCCTGTTCCGGAATGAGTTTGAGCTTCCCGGTTTCCAGGTTTACCTGGAATCCTTTATCATTAATAATCTGGAAAATGAACTCGTTGCCTGCAATTTTGGTGTTTACGGTCAGGTCTTCGGCTGAGGGAAGATGTTTAGAAGCACGTTGTTGTGCGTCTATTTCCGCATATTGCGCTACCTGAGTAAGGCAATATAGTAAATAGGTAAAGATCTGACTGGTCTGGTCCAACTTCTCGGTCAGTAAGCTGGTAGCCGTACCTGGCTTAATAGTACCTGGCTCCATCGTTTCCAGGGCATAAAGGGTTTGCATGACCTTTACCCGGATATTTCTTCTGCTAATCATCTTATAATCAAGAACTGTATGAGGGCGCAAAGCTATGTAAAAAAAGGGGTAATCGAACAGAGGGGGGTACATTTTACGTAACAGTCTGATAGGGCGAGTAAAAAGGTGGTTAACTTCAGGCAGGCTAACAGGCTTTTAATCTGGTAGTTACTCACATTTTAGAATGTTTTGTCAGTTTTTGCTGAAAAATTGGCATTTTTGTCAGGCCTGCATGGGAAGAAAAGCAGGTGTTCCTGAAAAAATGACCCGATCGGGGCCTTGGCACAATTATCGAGGATCAATGGTCAGAAAATCATCTTATCTTTTTAAAAAGTATAATTATATGGCAAAAGATTTAAGTATTAAACCCTTAGCTGACAGGGTGATTGTGAAACCCGCAGCAGCAGAAGAAAAGACCGCTGGTGGTATCATCATCCCGGATACTGCGAAAGAAAAACCACAGAGAGGTACTGTAGTAGCGGCTGGTCCCGGTAAAAAAGATGAGCCGGTAACTGTGAAAGTAGGTGATACTGTACTGTATGGTAAATATTCCGGTACAGAGATCAGTATTGAAGGTGGCGATTACTTAATCATGCGTGAGTCTGACATTTTAGCAATTGTTTAATCAATTGGCGCACACACAAAACAATCCGTAAAATTTAAAAAAATTCAAAGCTATTATGGCAAAGCAAATATTCTTTAACATCGAAGCCCGCAACAAAATGAAGAAGGGCGTTGATATTCTGGCAGATGCTGTTAAAGTAACCCTGGGCCCAAAAGGTCGTAACGTTGTTATTGAGAAAAAGTTTGGCGCACCTGGTCTGACTAAAGACGGTGTGACCGTGGCTAAAGAAATTGAACTGGAAGACCCAATTGAGAACATGGGTGCCCAAATGGTAAAGGAAGTTGCCTCTAAAACCGCAGATATTGCCGGTGATGGTACGACTACTGCAACCGTTCTGGCTCAGGCAATCATCAGCGAAGGTCTGAAGAACGTAGCTGCTGGTGCAAACCCAATGGATCTGAAACGTGGTATCGACAAGGCTGTTAAGGCTATCGTTGAGAACCTGGCAGGTCAGTCTGAAAAAGTTGGTAACGACATTCAGAAAATCGAGCAGGTTGCTGCTATCTCTGCAAACAACGACTTTACCATTGGTAAACTGATCGCTGAAGCAATGAGCAAAGTAACCAAAGACGGTGTAATCACTGTAGAAGAAGCGAAAGGTACTGACACTACTGTAGAAGTAGTAGAAGGTATGCAGTTTGACCGTGGTTATCTGTCTCCATATTTCATCACCAACAGCGAGAAAATGCACGCTGAGCTGCAGAATCCTTACATCCTGATCTACGATAAAAAGATCAGCACCCTGAAGGACATCCTGCACATCCTGGAAAAAATCGTTCAGAACGGCCAGCAACTGCTGATCATCTCTGAAGACCTGGAAGGTGAAGCACTGGCTACCCTGGTTGTAAACAAACTGCGTGGTCAGCTGAAAGTAGCTGCTGTAAAAGCTCCTGGTTTCGGTGACAGAAGAAAAGAAATGCTGCAGGATATCGCTACCCTGACCGGTGGTATCGTAATCAGCGAAGAACAAGGTTACAAGCTGGAAAATGCTGACCTGAGCTACCTCGGTCGTGCAGAATCCGTAACTATCGATAAAGACAATACTACCGTTGTAGGTGGTAGAGGCGAAAAAGAAGCTATCCAGGCTCGCATCAATCAGATCAAAGCTCAGATCGAAGTAACTACTTCTGACTATGATCGTGAAAAACTGCAGGAACGTCTGGCTAAGCTGAGCGGCGGTGTTGCTGTACTGTACGTAGGTGCTGCTACCGAAGTTGAGATGAAAGAGAAGAAAGACCGTGTTGACGATGCACTGCATGCTACCCGTGCGGCTGTTGAAGAAGGTATCGTACCAGGTGGTGGTGTTGCTTACATCCGCGCTATCGAGTCTCTGGAAAGCCTGAAAGTAGAGAACGAAGATGAGCAGACTGGTATCGCAATCGTTAAACGTGCGATTGAAGAGCCTCTGCGTCAGATCACTGCTAACGCAGGTATCGAAGGTTCTATCGTAGTTCAGAAAGTGAAAGAAGGTAAAGGTGACTTTGGCTTCAACGCTCGTACTGAAGTTTACGAAAACCTGCTGGCTGCTGGTGTAATCGACCCTGCTAAGGTGACTCGTATCGCACTGGAAAATGCTGCGTCTATTGCTGGTATGCTGCTGACCACTGAGTGTGTGATTGCAGATAAGCCAGAGCCTAAATCCGCAGCTCCTGCAATGCCAGGTGGTCACGGTATGGGTATGGATTACTAATATTGGTAATTAATTATAAAGAGGAAGCTGTCTCATTTAATTGAGGCGGCTTCTTTTTTTTATGGGGAGAAGGTGGTTTTGGGAGGGGGATGGGTGTTTTATGGGGGGAGGGTTTGGAGGTTTTTGTGAAGATAGGGTTGGTGTTATGAAGGTATGGGTGGTGTGGGCTTCTTTGTTTTGTGTGTGGCTTCTTTTTATGAGGGTATGGGTGGTTTTTATGAAGGTATGATTGGTTTTGTAAGGTTATATTTGTTTTTATAAGGGTATACCTGGCTCACAGTTGTCTACCTATCAGATACAATTACCCACTTTCGCAATTGAAAGCAATTATTACCAATACAGATGTACTAGCAGTTTACTTCAACGAATATTTTGAGGTATTATACCGATATGCTTACACTATTCTGAGAGATAGCGACGATGCAAAAGATGCCGACCTTGCACGGCTCCGGATTTCCAGTGTGTTTGACAATAAGCGGTTGGAGTATGTGCTGGATGTTATTATTTCTACACTTAATTTAAATTATACTTACCTGAATTCTGATGAAATATCTATTGAAGCAGAATAGTAACTTCCTGCTATACTGTACTGTAATGATCCTGTTCAATCTGCCGTTGTATGCCCAATTAACTCAACGTGTTATTACTATTACCCAACCCTCGATGGATATACCTGAGCTGGCAAAGGCGATAGTTGCCCAGACGGGGGTGGAGTATTCATTGAATATGCAGAATAAGTCGTTGAAGAAAAGTGTACATCTGAAAGCTGGAAAATGGAAGCTCGAGGATGTGATGAGGGAGGTGCAGCAGCAAGTGGGGTTGGAGTATAAGATATTGGGGGATCATATTTTATTTACGGATTATAAGCCTGTGAAGAAGGTGAATGGAGGGCAAGGGGGGAAGTCTACAGCTAATGGGATGCCCCGGGAAGCATTGTCTGGGGCTGTGAAAAGGGAGGCGAGAGGTATGCAAAGGGGGGCTGGAGGTGCGAAAAATGAATCGGGAACTGTGAAAAAGAGGGTGGTAGTTGTGAAAAGTGAGTTGGTCATTTCGAAAAGCAGGGAGGTAGTTACGATAGGTGAGTCGATAGCTGCTAAAAGTGTATCGACACCTGCTGAAAGCCCGATGATACCTGGTTATCCGGCTTATGTTTTAAGCCCGATTCATGTTGATTACAACATCACACCGTCACCGACTGCACCATATGTGAAACCACGGCATATGGTAATCAATGAGCGGAAAGTGAGTGACACAAAAGAAGCTTCGCCGAAAAACGAAAGACGACATGTTGTGCTACCACATTTGTGGGCGCCGCCGCTGGCTGAAGCAGGACTTACTGCAAATGACATTGTATATCTCAATGCCAGTGTGAAGGCCGGCATACAGTATTTTTATGGTATCGCAACATTGGGCGTTGCTTCCAGAGGAATGCGGTTCAGATATGGAGCTGGTGTGCGTTTCCCGCTGGATGAATATACTGCATTGCATGCAGAGTTTACCACTGGTGCGCTATCAAGGAAATCTATAGATACGATGCCGCAGGGAGGAATGTTGCGCGAACGGATGAATTCTTACGGTGTGTCGTGGTCGAAGACGGTCCGCCCTCGTTTGAATCTGCAGGTGGAAGTGAATTATTCAACATTGAAAAAGTCGAATGATTCAACAGTGAATAAGGTGAATATGGAAACACATTATTATGGATATGGTACTCCTGTCTATAATGCGAAGATTAGCGGGAATGGGGACTATTATGAATTAAATACGTGGATAGGCGTTCGGGTATCCTTGTTTTATAATTTAAGAAGGAAATAGATTGTAGCACAGTTTAAGGAGGGGATAAATGGTCGTATTATTTAAGACGAGAACGTAATTCTTAACAAGAGAATAAGATGTAGCACTGCTTTGATCGCAGGCGACAGCAGTGCTACAGTAAATCTTTTACCTGGAAAAAGTTCTCAATAAAACCGGCGGTACCCAGTCTCTTAATGTTTGCTTCAAAGTACTTTTAGCATCTTCTTTTCTTAATTTAAATATGGTGCTATGGCTCGCAGTAGTTTCTTCTAATGGCCTGCCATTGGTATAATAATATAATGCTATTGATTTTCGGGTACGGTTTTCAGGACACATTAACGGATCAGGATGTCCATGATAGGAATGCGAAGTCGTTGAAAAGATAGCCATCCTGTTATATAAAGGCAGGATCTTTACCATTGACTTTTCCATATCCTTGTCCCACAACTCCAAATGCCCTCCATAGGATTCTTCCCATTCCTTATTTAAATAAATAAGCACATTCAATCTTCTGTCAAGCCCGGTATTAGGATGCTTGTTAAAGTCTGCATGCACTTTCAACATACCACCACGTTTAATCATATGGAGGCCACCTCCTTCCAGGTATGGGTCGGGCAATAATCCGGGGATGCCTGTGAGGGTTTCTAAAAAATCAATAAAAGATCTTGAATTGAGCATATGAATAAAATGCCGGGTAAAATCCCCGAAATCCTGTTCATTTTTCGCTGCGAGTTTTACTTCTTTGTTATTATTAAACTGCTGCCAGTGGGCCTGTTTGGTGGTGGGAAACTCTTCCAGAATTGTTTCTAATGCCAGATCTGGAAATACATTATCAAGATAAATGTGAGGAAATGGTGCTGCAGTAGTATACTTTTTACGGTTTAGCGTTGCAATCGCTTGCAATTGATTTGTGTCAGGCTTAAAATAAATCATAAAAAAGTTGTTTTATACTCTTTAGACATTTGCCGGATATTTATACCCTTATAGCATATTTTCAGCTGCCGGTGGGTATATTTCGTCGATACCGGGTCATCTTTTACCGACAGGCTTTGTAACTTTGCATAAGCATATGCCGTTATATAAACATGAAGATATTTTTACAATCTATACTTTTCTTACTGTGCCTATCTGCCTGTTCTGCGTCGGCAGACGATGATATATATTCCAATGATCCATCCAGTATTGGCTCACAGGAATATGCTATACAATCTTATATTTCCACTCATGGCCTGACCATGAAAAGAGACTCCAATGGCTTGTACTACAAAATCATGGATATGGGTGACTCTACTCAAATAATGAACCTCAATAATATACCTACCCTCATTTATACCCGTAGCAACCTGCAAGACACGCTGCTGGATGCCAGTTTCGGTTCTACCGACTTCGACGGCCGCCAGCTAAAAGATCACATCGCCGGCTGGCAGATTGGTCTTCGCAAAATAGGCAAAGGCGGCACTATCTTCATGATCATACCCAGCCGCCTTGGATTTGGCGACGTATCCGTAGGCAGTATTATTCCCGCTAATACCGTACTGGTGTGCACCGTACAACTAGTAGATTTTAAATGATTGTAGGAATGCATTAATTTTGGTGAAATTACTACTAGTGGCACACGAATGCATATCCGTTTTTGATATTTTCAAAATAGGCGTCGGTCCTTCCAGCTCTCACACTTTAGGCCCCTGGCGGGCTGCATTACAATTCCTTGCCGAACTGAAAAAAGCAGGCCGGACAATTTCCGAAGTACAGCATGTAAGCGTTTTATTGTATGGTTCCCTGGCTAAAACCGGTCATGGGCATGGTACTGACATTGCTGTACAGCTGGGACTTTGTGGCGATGATCCCGTAACCTTCGATGTCAATAAGATCAATGAGAAAACGGACGACATCCGCCGCAGCAAAACCATGTTGCTGGGTGGTGAAAAATTAGTCGCATTCGACCCATTGGAAGATATTAGCTTCCTCTACGAAGAATCGCTCCCTTTTCATCCCAACGCACTTACTTTCTTAGTCACTTTTGAAGATGGCGGTCAGCAGGCAGCTACTTATTATTCTATTGGAGGTGGCTTTGTAGTGAAAGAAGGAGAGGTGGCAGGCGCTGCTTCGCAGGTGGATCTGCCTTTCCCTATCGATACAGCCCGTCAGTTGTTGCAGTTTTGTATCAAGACGGGATATTCCATTTCTGAACTGGTCATGGAGAATGAACTCGCCTGGAGATCGGAAGCAGCTACCCGGGAAGGGGTGCTGAATATATGGCGGGTTATGAAAGAATGCACTTACCGTGGCATTCATACCGCCGGCGAACTTCCCGGTGGATTGCGCGTAGCCCGCAGAGCTGCTGCGCTGAATAAGAAATTACTAAAAGGTAATACCTATACTGATTACGATAGTTGGATGATGGCCATCCGTCAGGGTGGTAACCATTTTGCTTATACGCTTGACTGGGTGAGCTGTTTTGCGCTGGCGGTGAATGAGGAAAATGCGTCCTTTGGCCGTGTGGTGACAGCACCTACGAATGGTGCAGCAGGGGTAATTCCAGCTGTGTTGCAATACTTCATTATTTTTTGTGATGGCTATTCTGAAGACAAAATCCTTCAGTTTATACTTACTGCTTCCGAAATAGGTAGTATTTTCAAAAAACGTTCTACTATCTCAGCGGCCATGGGTGGTTGTCAGGCAGAAATTGGCGTCTCTTCTGCAATGGCAGCAGCAGCATTGACAGAGTGTCTTGGAGGCTCTCAGCGGCAGGTATTGATGGCTGCGGAAATAGCTATGGAGCACCATCTGGGGCTTACCTGTGATCCGATTGGCGGTTTGGTACAGATACCTTGTATTGAGCGGAATACCATGGGGGCGATTAAGGCTATTACTGCTTCGCAGTTAGCTTTACAGAGTAACCCTGAACTGGCCAAGGTATCGCTGGATGCGGTGGTGAAGACCATGTGGGAAACGGCACTGGATATGAATAGTAAATATAAGGAGACCTCTGATGGCGGGCTGGCTGTGAATATTCCGATTAGTTTGCCGGAGTGTTGATGTAGTGAGAAATTATCCTGCGGCAGACCTTATCCCGGCGAAAGGTCGCATGGCGTAACGCAATAATTATGTATATTGTCAGGCTATACCTACAAATGTTATGAGATTATTCGCGTATCTCTTCCTGTTACTTTTTCCTGTCAGCCTGTTTGCCCAGGTATTTGGCGGAAACCCACCTTCGTTGAAATGGCACCAGATCAATACGGACACTGTTCGTGTGATCTTCCCCGCAGGTCTTGAAAAAGAAGGCCGCCGGGTAGCCAACATTGTCAATTACCTGGATGCCAATACCCGTGGTTCGATTGGTAACAGAAAGATGAAGGTGAACATCGTTCTGCAGAACCAAACCCTGGAATCTAATGGCTATGTGGCACTGGGGCCTTTCCGCTCAGAGTTTTACCTGACACCTCCGCCCAATCCTGATCTCGGTTCCCTGAAATGGGAAGAGCAGTTGTCCATTCACGAATACCGGCACGTTTTACAGAACAGCAATTTTGATCAGGGAGCGAGTAAAGTCGTTTCTTATGTATTCGGTCAAATGGGACTGGCAGCAGCTACCAGCATCGCTGTACCCAACTGGTTCTGGGAAGGGGATGCCGTCACAATGGAAACAGCACTCAGCAATCAGGGGAGAGGCAGACTACCTTCTTTCTTTGATGGCTTCCGCGCTTTGTCTTTAGAAAAGAGAAACTATTCTTTTATGAAGGTGCGGAATGGTTCTTATGTAGACTATACACCGAATCATTACCCGCTGGGTTACCTCATGAGTATGTACGGCCGCGAACACTATGGTCGTATGTTCTGGAAAGACATTACCACCGATGCCGTTCGGTACAGAGGTCTGTTTTATCCCATGAGTCATAGTCTGAAAAAACATACAGGCAAAAACGTGGTAGGGTTCTATCACAATATGTTGAATGAATATGAGTCACAATGGAATACTTATGCAAAAGATTCCGCTGTTCCCGGCGCACCTTTGATGAGTGCTCCGCGCACTGTGACTGACTATAAATACATTTATACCGTAAGACCCGGTCAGTGGATCGTTTACAAATCTTCTTACAAAACAGTACCTGGTTTTTACCTGATCGACAGCACGGGTGGTCAGTCTTTGCTGACAAGACCGGGTATTCAGTTTGACGATTATTTCGGGTATAAAAATGGTCGCCTGGTCTGGACAGAAGCCCGCTACGATCCTCGTTGGGGATGGAAAGATTATTCTGTCATCAAACTATATGACCGTGAAACCGGTATGAAAAAAACACTGACGCGCGGTACCCGTTATTTCTCTCCTGATATCAGTGCAGATGGTAAAAAGATCATCGCAGCTTACACGTTGTCTTCACAGGCATTCGGTTTACAATTGCTGGATGCATCAGATGGCAAAGTCATTGCTACTTTACCCAATCCACAAAACTGGTATTACACTTATCCCAAATTCTCTGCGGATGAACAAAGTGTGATCAGTGCGGTACGCAATGCAAAAGGGGAGATGGCTATGATCAAACAATCACTCAGCAGTGGTGAAACAGAATTGCTCACGCCATTCAGCTTTAACATGCTCAGCATTCCGAATGTTCAGCATGATACCATCTACTACACGGCCAGCTATAAAGACGTAGATAATATATACGCCCTCACCCTTGCTGACAAACAGATACACCAGGTCACCAATCATGACAACGGTGTACTGCATGCTACTGTAGAAGAGAGGGGCGTTGTATTTAGTGGGTTTACATCCAGAGGTTATCAGTTATATACCGATAGCATTAGCTGGAAACCAGTAGATGCCAGCTTAAACTATCACAGTAGCTGGCTCAGGCCTGACTTCCAGGAAGGTGGTAATATCCTCTCCACCGTGCCTGACAAGGATTACACCATTACAAAATACAGGAAGAGTACGAAGTTGATCAACCTGCATAGCTGGTTACCGACCTTCGATGATCCTGATTATAGTCTGACGATTTATGGGGATAATATCCTGAATACAGCGTCTACTAGTTTAGGATATACTTACAACAGGAATGAAGGGAGTTCTGCCATTACAGGCAACTTCATTTATGGTGCGCTGTTCCCATATCTGCAGGCAGGTGTTACGTATACTTTTAACCGCTCGGACCTGTATGCGAACAGAGGGAGATTGTATTGGAATGAAATGGATGTACATGGGGGGATTACAATACCATTGAATCTGTCTAAGGGGATGTATAGCCGTAGTATTTCCTTTGCTTCCACATACCATTATCTGGAAAGGTATCCGCAGGGTAATTTCAAATTCCTGCATCCTTCTTTGCAGTACATTGGTAATTCATTTGTATTCTACAATGCAAGGATCAAAGCGACACAGAACCTGTTCACACACTTTGGTCAGTATTTAGTGCTCTCTTACAATCATTCTCTTGACAATCTTTTCGCAGAGCAGTTCTATGGCAAATTTGACCTGTACTTACCTGGTTTGAGTCAGAACCATAACCTGATTTTGCAGGCCGCATTCCAGCAGCGGGATACCATGAGGAATTATTCATTCTCTGACAATTTCGCTTATGCAAGAGGGTATAATACGCCGTATTATAAGTGGGTGTATAAATTGGGTGTGAACTATCATTTCCCGATTGTTTATCCTGACTGGGGCTTTGGGCAGATGCTTTACCTGATGCGGGTGAGGGCGAACTTATTTTATGATTATAGTAAGTCTTATAACTATCTCAATAATTCACATAGCCAGTTTACATCAGCTGGTACGGAGGTGTTCTTTGATACGAAGATTGGGAATGTGTTGCCTTTCTCTTTTGGGTTTAGGTATAGCAGGTTGTTTGATAAGGATCCGGCAGATAATGCGAAGGATAGGTTTACGTTTATTATTCCGCTACAACAGTTATTTAATTACTAATTCTATACTGTTTCTATACTCGGTCTATACTCGTTCTATACTATTTCCATACTGTTTCTATACTGCTAAAAGGCTGCTAGCATACTACTTGTATACTTAAATAATGAAAAGAGCGTGTATCAAAAGTAAGATACACGCTCTTTTCATTCGGATACCTGATGGCGCCAGGTTTCCATGTATGCTATTCTAAGGAGGTTCATTTAT
Organism: Chitinophaga sp. LS1; assembly: GCF_034274695.1. Taxonomy (NCBI): domain Bacteria; kingdom Pseudomonadati; phylum Bacteroidota; class Chitinophagia; order Chitinophagales; family Chitinophagaceae; genus Chitinophaga; species Chitinophaga sp. LS1. The sequence goes on along the minus strand of NZ_CP128362.1, from coordinate 7,821,421 downwards.
TTTTCATACATCCTGTTTCATTCGGGTACCTGATGGCGTCAGATTCCATTTTATGCGTTTTTCAGGAGTTTCATTTATTTATGATGCCCCCTCTTCTCTTATCTTACAATAAATTGCAATTTCGGTACTCTGTACAATTTATCGCCTGTATAATTCACGATAATATTATCAAAGTAAAATACTTCTCCTTTATCCAGCATCTCCTTAATTCTTGTGACCCACAGTGCAGGCAGTTTATCTCCTTTAAAACTATCACCTACATACTCCGTATAGATACCCGGTTTACCTGTAGAATCATTCAGGTAATATTCCTTATTCTCATAAGTAAAATCAAACGATACCACTGGATATTTCACATTTTTCTCGTCTCTTACCACAAGTGCAGAATCCAGTAATTTCACGATCTCTGGACGGGGAACGCTATCACTCAGAAAAATGCCCCAGGTACTTCTGAAACGTAATTTAGTATTGGTAGTAGTCGCTTTAGTTGCCGCCGTTTTTTTGGCAGGCGTAGCCTTTGGCTTTCCTGACTGCGCATACAGTGAGAAAACAGACATGACAACGAGGATACCTGATAGTATAAGGTGTTTGTGCATAGTACTGAAGGGTATAAAAAAATCGCCCGGAGAATTAACGTCCGGGCGATGTCTAAAATTATAAGGATTTTAAACTTTCCGTAATGGCGGCAATCTTTGCTTCGGCATCAGCTTTCTTTCTGCGTTCCAGCTCAACTGCTTCCGGCTTGGCATTCTGTACAAATTTTTCATTGCTTAGCTTTTTGTCTACAGAGGCAAGGAAGCCCTCGTTGTAGGCCAGGTCTTTCAGCAATGTTTCTTTCTGAGTAGCAGGATCGAGTGTTGTTTCCGTTTCAAGGTAGAACTTATCCTTCTGTATTACCAGCGCAATACAGCCACTTACAGGTGCATTCACATAACTGATCGCTTTTGCATTTACCTGCTTGATCAGCATGTCTTCAATTTGTTTGAAGGATTTCTGTTGTGCAGTATCGATGTGCAATGCAATCGGATCTTTTGGCTTGATCTGGTTCTTAGCACGGGCATCGCGGATGCTGGTGATCACTTCTTTGGCCAGTTCGCCCTGTGCCAGGATGTTGGCATCAACGGCTGCAGGTGTTGCATATTGTTTTATTGTCAGGTCGTCTCCGGCTTCGCGGGTAGCGAGGAGCTGGTAGATCTCTTCCGTTACAAATGGCAGGAACGGATGTGCTAATTGCATCAGTTCTTCGAAGAAGTAAACCGTCTTTGTATAGGTAGCCGCATCAATTGGCTGTTCGAAACCAGGTTTCACCCATTCCAGGTACCAGTTACAGAAGTCGTTCTTGATCAGGTGATTACAGATCAGGTTCAGGGCTTCGCTCAGTTTGAAGTCCTTGAACAGGTCGATCACCTGTGATTTTACTTCATTCAGTCTGTTTTCAAACCAGTTGACTGCAAAGTGAGCTTCTTCGCTGGAGCTGGCGCCTTCAGCCACACGACCTTCCCACATTTTTACCAGTTTCAGGGCATTCCAGATCTTGTTATTGAAGTTACGTCCCTGTTCACAGCTTGAATCGTCAAACAGCAGGTCATTGCCGGCAGGGGAGGCGATCATGATACCGAAGCGAACGGCATCAGCACCAAAGCGGTCGATGAGTTCCAGCAGGTCCGGGGAGTTACCCAGTTGCTTACTCATCTTACGACCCAGTTTATCACGCACCATACCGGTGAAGTATACATCACCGAAAGGCTTTTCATTTTTATATTCCAGGCCTGCCATGATCATACGTGCCACCCAGAAGAAGATGATATCCTGACCAGTTACCAGTACGTTAGTAGGGTAGTAGTAGTTGATCTCTTCGTTGTTAGGGTTAGAAACGCCGTTGAACACTTCCATTGGCCAGAGCCAGCTGGAGAACCAGGTATCCAGGCAGTCTTCATCCTGGCGGAGGTCTTCTGCTTTCACTTCCACACCTTTTGCTTTGAACTGTGCGACAGCGTTGTCAAGGCTGGTAGCCACTTCAAAAGTACCATCCGGTGCATAGTAAGAAGGAATGCGCTGTCCCCACCAGAGCTGACGGGAGATACACCAGTCCTTTACATTTTCCATCCAGTATTTGTAAGTCGCCATGAAGCGATCGCCGGGGTGGATCTTCACATCACCGTTTACAACTGCATCGAGGGCAGGTTTTGAAAGTTCTGCCATCTTCACGAACCACTGGGTACTGATACGGGGTTCAACAACAGTGTCCGGGTTACGTTCGCTGTAGCCGAGGCGGGTAGTATATTCCTGTTCTTTTACCAGCAGGCCCTGATCTGCGAGGGCAGCCACCACGAGCTTACGTGCTTTGAAGCGGTCTTCGCCGATGAATACGCCGGCAGCAACGCTGAGGGTACCGTCGTCATTGAGGGTATCAACAACTTCGAGGTTGTGTTTCAGGCCCAGGTTGTAGTCATTGATATCGTGTGCGGGTGTTACTTTCAGTGCACCGGTACCAAATTCCTTGTCAACGTAAGTATCGAAGATGATGGGTACACGACGGTTGATCAGCGGAACAACAGCGAAGTGGCCGATCAGGTGTTTGTAGCGTTCATCGTCAGGGTTTACGCAGATAGCGGTATCGCCCATGATGGTTTCAGGACGTTGGGTTGCGATGGTGATAGATTCGCCGGTGAGGTTACCATCGCCATCTTCCAATGCATATTGTACATGGTACAGTTTACCCTGCAGGTCTTTGTACAGTACTTCTTCGTCACTGAGTGCGGTTTTAGCTTTAGGGTCCCAGTTGATCATACGGGCCCCCCTGTATATTTTACCTTTATTATAGAGGTCTACGAATACTTTGATCACTGCTTCATAGTAGTGGTCATCCATGGTGAAGGTGACACGATCCCAGTCGCAGGAGCAGCCGAGTTTTTTGATCTGGCTGTAAATGATACCGCCATATTTTTCCTTCCACTCGAAAGCGTGTTTCAGGAATTCCTCGCGGGTGAGTTGTGATTTTTCGATGCCCTTTTCAGTTTTGAGCATGTTTACCACTTTGGCTTCTGTGGCAATGGAAGCATGGTCGGAACCGGGCACCCAGCAGGCATTAAAGCCACTCATGCGGGCACGGCGTACCAGAATATCCTGTACAGTTTCGTTCAGTGTATGTCCCATATGCAGGACGCCGGTGACGTTTGGCGGAGGTATTACAACGGTAAAAGGAGGGCGGTTGTCCGGTTTACTACGGAAATACCCTTTGTCCATCCAGTGTTGGTACCACTTGCCTTCAACTGAAGCAGGTGTATAATTTTTAGAAAGTTCCATGCTAACGATATATCTGATTATATAAGAGTGTGCAAAAATAAGAGATTATTCCATTTCGGCTATTACAGCGCAGGTTTTTGCTACCATAACAGGTGAGATGTCGAGGTGGGTGACCATCCGGACCGCGGTATCAGATACAGGGTTGAGCAGAATTTCTTCTTTTTTCAGGTAATCGCAAAAAAGACGGGGAGTCCAGTCGTGGCCTACCAGGTCAAAGCTGATAATGTTAGTTTCCACTGGCAGCATATGGCCTACGAAGGATTTTTTGAGTAGTTCCCCGGCGATGTCTTTTGCATGCAGGTGATCTTGTGCTAACCTTTCAATATGGTGTTCCATGGCATAAATACCTGTAGCTGCCATAAAGCCTGCCTGGCGCATACCGCCACCGATCCTTTTGCGAACCCGGCGGGCTTTGCGGATAAAATCGGTGCTACCTATTAAAACGGAACCAATTGGGCAACCCATTCCTTTATTCAGGCATACTGACAGACTGTCAAATATTTCCCCATAGGTGGCAGGGTTTTCCCCGGTTGCAACGAGTGCATTGAAGAGCCGGGCACCGTCCAGGTGGAGTTTGAGGTTATTTTGAAGGCAGACTTCTTTGATCCTGACAATTTCTTCCATGTCATAACAGCATCCGCCGCCACGGTTCATGGTATTTTCGAGGCAAACGAGGCTGGTAGCGGCTTTGTGCACATCGTCAGGGTTGATGGCTGCCAATACGTCGGAGGCAGTGATCATGCCTCTGTCACCTTCCAAAGGGCGGCTCTGGGCGCCGGAAGTGGCAGCGATACCGCCGCCTTCGTAGATATAGATGTGTGCTAAGTTGCTGTGAATCACCTCATCACCTGGTTGGGTATGTACCTTGATCGCGATCTGGTTACTCATGGTGCCGGTAGGGCAGAACAGGGCGGCTTCTTTTCCAAAATAGGCAGCCATCATGGCTTCTAATTTATTCACTGAAGGGTCTTCTCCGTATACATCATCTCCGGTGGTTGCAGTGTACATGGCATCAAGCATGGCGGGCGTTGGGCGGGTAAAAGTGTCGCTCCTGAAGTCAATTATCATTATTGAAGAATTTGCAATCTATTGAAGAATAAATTAGTGAAGTTATTAATTTGAATGAGATTCTTTTTCAAACGTTAAAATTTATATAAACCATTAAAAATACCTACTAAAGGGCTATAAACTTTCGTTTATATAAAGTACTTTGTTATACGAATGGTGAGGCAAAAGAAGAATTTGGCAGTGTGGGGTATTAGCACGATCTTTGCAGGCTAATTTGTTATAACGAGAGTAGAGATAGGTGGAATAGATTGTAAGATATATATTTTACTAATTTCAACAAAATAAATCTTCTCGTGTTATCTATTTTATAAACTAATACACTTTCAATATGAGGCAACTTAAAATTGCCACCCAGATCACGAACCGTGATTCGCAGGCGGTAGAAAAATACCTGCAGGAAATTTCAAAGATCCCTTTGTTAACACCTGAGGAAGAGACTGTATTGGCGCAACGTATCAAAATGGGCGACCAAAAGGCTCTTGAACGTTTAACTACAGGAAACCTGCGTTTCGTTGTATCAGTTGCAAAGCAATATCAGCACCAGGGCTTAAGCCTGAGCGACCTCATTAATGAGGGCAATTTAGGGTTGATCAAAGCTGCGCAAAGGTTCGATGAAACGAAAGGGTTTAAATTCATCTCCTATGCTGTGTGGTGGATTCGTCAATCCATCCTGCAAGCTTTAGCAGAACAAGGACGTCTTGTGCGTCTGCCGCAAAATAAGATCGGCACTTACAATAAAGCGAACAAAGCCTACATGGCATTTGAGCAGGAGAACGAGAGAGAGCCATCAACAGAGGAGTTAGCAGAGATCCTGGAAATGTCTGAATCAGAAATTAACAATATCTTCCAAAGCAATACCCGTCACATGTCACTCGATGCACCAGTACACGAGGCAGAGGACGTAGCAATGGGTGACCTGCTGGAAGGTGGAGATATTACTGATGATGACGTAATGCGAGATTCACTTCGTGAAGAGATTCGTCGTGTTCTGAAATCACTCAGCCCACGCGAAGCAGAGATTGTGAATGCTTATTTTGGTCTGGATGGGGAAAATGGAGCAACGATCGAGCAAATCGGTCAGAAGTACGACCTTACAAAAGAAAGGATTCGTCAAATTAAAGAACGCGCCATCAAGAGGCTGCAAAAGGCCCGCTACAGTGGAGCGCTCAAATCTTATCTGGGATAATAGTAAAGTGTGCACAGAGGATCTCTGTCGTCAATATTATAAATCTATTATGTCTATAACTGCACCGGCTGTAATCTTTATAGCCGGTGTTTTTTATTATATAAGTAAGTGTACCTTTGCAAGTCAAATGAATTTCGAGCCACACTTTATTAATTTACATAGCAAGTATGGAAACTAATCAACAGCAAGAGCATGTGCATTTATTGATCATAGGTTCTGGCCCGGCAGGTTACACCGCTGCCATTTATGCGGCCCGCGCAAACCTGAAGCCAGTGCTTTACCAGGGTATTCAACCTGGTGGTCAATTGACAATAACAACAGAAGTAGAAAACTATCCGGGTTATCCTGAAGGTATTCAGGGGCCTGAGATGATGGTGGATTTTGAAAAGCAAGCGACCCGTATGGGTGCTGATATCCGTTATGGCCTTGCCACTTCCGTAGATTTCAGTAGTCAGCCGTATAAAATTACGATCGACGAATCTAAAGTGATTACTGCCGATGTGGTGATCATTGCGACCGGTGCTTCTGCAAAATGGCTGGGTCTCCCTTCCGAGCAGCGCCTGAACGGTAGTGGTGTTTCTGCCTGTGCCGTATGTGATGGATTCTTTTTCCGTGGTAAGGAAGTAGCGATCGTTGGTGCCGGTGATACTGCTGCTGAAGAGGCGCTGTACCTGTCCAAAATGTGCTCTAACGTACACATGATCGTTCGCCGTCATGAAATGAGGGCTTCCAAAGTGATGCAGGACCGCGTACTCAAGACTTCCAATATCATGGTATACTGGAATTCTGAAACCCAGGAAGTACTGGGCGATAACAAGGTAGAAGCTGTAAAACTGCTGAATACCGCGAAGAACGAAGAGCAGACGATCCCTGTCAGCGCTTTCTTCGTAGCTATTGGTCACCAGCCAAACTCCGACATCTTCAAAGATTACCTGGAGCTGGATGAACAAGGTTATATTAAAACGATCCCAGGATCTTCCAGAACTAACCTGGAGGGTGTATTTGCCTGCGGAGACGTTCAGGATAAAATTTACCGTCAGGCAGTAACAGCTGCAGGTAGTGGTTGTATGGCCGCCCTGGATGCTGAAAGATATTTATCTGCGAAGGAACACCAGGCGTAATTATATTATTATTGAACAAGCCAGCCGGATGCGAGTCCGGTTGGTTTTTTTATTTTTTCCCATGCTGACAATCGGACTCGAGCAAGTACATTTTCATGCTTTCCATGGTCTTTACCCTGAAGAAAAGATCATCGGGAACGACTTTATTATTGACGTGTATGTAACGATACCAGGTGTCTCTCCAATCGACAAGATTTCAGAAACCGTTAATTACCAGGGCTTACTAAATGTGATTAAGCCCATTATGGAAATTCCACAGCCCCTGCTGGAGCAGGTAGTGTATGCTATAACCGATGCTATCAAGCATAAGTATCCCGAAGTACAGAAAACAGTTATTTCTTTACGCAAAATGAACCCTCCGATGGGTGCTTCCGTACGTAATTCTATCGTTTCCCTGGAAAAGACTTATTAAAATCCACCCGGATTTTAATAAATTTATTTATTTTACTATATGAAAAACACCTTCCTATGTTGAATAAAGCACTGGTACTTGCTTTTATACTACTCATTCAGGGGATTGCGTATGGACAAACGGCCGATGAAATGATCGATCAGGCCCGGGCACTGGAAAAACAGATGAAAGAGGCGCCGGCACTCGGCCTTTACAAAGATGTGCTGAAAATCCAACCTGATAATGTTATTGCCCTTATAGGGGCCAGCGAGATCTGTAGCCGGGTAGGCTATCGTGTGACAGACAAGGACGAGAAATTAAAGAACTATAACGATGCCAAGACTTATGCCGAGCAGGCTGTAAGACTGGCGCCGGAAAATGCTGATGCCAATTATGTGATGGCAGTAGCCATGGGCCGGCAGGCACTGATAGCGGGTGCTAAAGAAAAAGTAACTGCTGCCAGAGAGGTAAAGCGGTATGCTGAACTGGCCATTAAGTTTAATCCTAACTATGCGAAGGCCTACCTGGTATTGGGAAGATGGAACTATGAAATGGTGAATCTGAGCACGCTGGAAAAAACGGCTGCGAAGCTACTGTTTGGTGGATTGCCGGAAGGCACCCTGCAACAGGCTATTAATAATTACGAAAAGTGTCGAAAGCTGGACCCTTCCATTGTGCTGAATTACTTTGAACTTGCCAAAGCCTATAAGGATAATGATGAGCAGGACAAATGCATTGAAGTGCTGAAGAAAGCCGTGGGCCTGCGAAATGTATACCTGGACGATGCGAATATTAAGGTGGAATGCAGGAAGATGCTCGACGCATTGCAGTAGCCCGATTACTACATGGGGCTAAAAGTCGCTATTTTTGGTTATTATTGTGCCATATCTAATGTATTAATAATGTCTGTGACGTATAACATACATCCTGCTTTTGCCGCGGATGATGCATCGCTGCTTGAAACAGACCTCACTACCTGTCAGTTGCTGGTATTGGTGGGGAAGGGCTCCTTTAATTACGTGGTATACAACCCGGCTGCCAGGAAGTTTCTGGCACTGAAGTCGTACCGCTTCACGCCCCAGAAAGCCACGATAGCGGATATCGAGGTTATAGAACAGATATTTGATACAGATAAGCTACTTTTTACCAACTTTAGCGATGTATTGCTGGCATTTGACGGGGGCAACAGCACCCTGGTGCCTGAAGTGCATTTTGACTCTGCCATCAAAAAAGACTACCTGCACCTGATCTACCCTGAACAGGCACAGGAACTGATTATGGCTGATACGGTCTCCGACCAGCAGATGGTCAATGTCTATTCTGTAGATAAAGACCTGTTTGGGTTCCTGCGCAAAGAGTTTTCTACCGACAAGTTCGCGCATGTGAATACCGGGCTGCTGAAGGGCTATCGTTTTGACAATGACTACTTAGAACTGAATGGGATCGTTTACCTTGATATTCAGCAACATAAATTTACATTGACTGTTTACCGTTTCGGCAAATTGTTATTGCAAACCGAGATGAATTCCCAAACCGGTCTGGACGTGGTATATCACCTGATCAATACCATTCGCCAGGCAGGATTGGATGAATCGCAGGTAAAAGTGAAAGTAGGAGGGCCTGTGACGCCGGATTCCCAGATCTATGAGGAACTGCACCGCTTTGTTCCAAAACTGGAATGGGTACCTCGTCTTACAGGTTTCTGGTACATTAATAAAATGGAAGAAATTCCTGGTTATTACTTCAACAATCTTTATTCCCTGGCATTATGCGTATAATTGGAGGAGAGAAGGGGGGATTACGATTTCAACCACCCGCAAACATGCCTCATACCAGGCCCACCACAGATATAGCAAAAGGTGGCCTGTTCAATATCATTGAAAATAACCTGGACCTGCCTTCGCTGAAGACGCTGGATATCTTTGGTGGCACCGGTAGCATCAGTTATGAGCTGAACTCACGTGGCGTAGAAGATCTGACAATCGTGGAGAAGGACAATGAGATGGCAGACTTTATTAAAAGAACAGCAAAAGAACTGAATGTTCCCCTGAAGCTGTATAAAATGGATGTGTTCCAGTACCTGAAGCAATGTACGGAGAAGTACAACTTCATTTTTGCCGGCCCCCCATATGCACTTACCACTATCGACCAGTTACCTCTTTTGGTTTTTGAAAAGGAACTGCTGGAACCTGAAGGTTGGTTTGTGCTGGAACATACTCCCCGTAATAATTACAAATCGTATCCGTACTACCGGGATGAAAGGAATTATGGGACTACCATTTTCTCCATTTTCATTAACCGGCCGGAACTGAAGAAATAATTACAACATGCAACGCATTGCTTTATTTCCTGGCACATTTGATCCTATTACATTGGGTCATACTGATATAATAGATCGCGCCCTGGACCTGTTCGACGAGATTGTAATCGGTATCGGTACCAATTCCAGCAAGACACCCATGTTCAGCCTTGAACAGCGTATTCAGTGGATTAAAGACATTTATGTTCAGATCCCAAAGGTAAAGGTACACACCTATGCCGGGTTGACGGCTAAGTACTGTGAGGAGATCGGCGCCCGGTTCATATTAAGAGGGATCCGAGGTGTTGTGGATTTTGAGTATGAAAAGGCGATTGCAGATGTAAACAGGATGATGGATCCTAAACTGGAGACTGTATTTTTGAGTTGTACACCGAAGTATTCTACGATAGCCTCTTCCCTGGTACGGGATGTGCTGAAATATGGGGGAGATGCAACGCCACTTTTGCCTGAGCAGGTGTTAAAACATATTAATCGATAACTATTAATCAGAACAGCAATGAAACCGATCTGGCGTTCTTTAAATATATCCCTTGACCAGTTGAATGAGAATGGGGAGAACACGATGGCCGCTTTTCTTGGCATGGAGTTTACAGAGATTGGGCCTGATTATCTGCGGATGATGATGCCGGTGAATGAACGTACCCGTCAGCCATATGGTTTATTGCATGGAGGAGCTTCGGTAGCGCTTGCTGAGACGGTGGGGAGTGTGGCTTCGGCACTGATAATAGATCCTGAAACTCAGATATGTGTTGGGTTGGATATTAATGCTAATCATATCAGGGGGATGAAAGAGGGGTATGTGCATGCGATAGCGAGGCCTTTGCATCTTGGGGCGACCACGCATGTGTGGGATATAAAGATTTGTGATGAGCATAATAAGTTGGTATGTATAAGTCGCCTTACGGTGGCGATACGGGATAAAAGATAAGGCGATATGCTATAAAGATAAAAAGACGGGGAGACCCGTCTTTTTATCTTTATAGTTATTTATATCGGTTATCTCTTTTATACAGGTTATTTCTTTTATATCGTTATCTCTTTTATATCATTATCTCTTTTATATCGTTATCTCTTTTATATCATTTATCTTTTTTATACCGCATAACCATCCTGCTTAAAGACAGCGATGATATTCAGGTAGGAGAACCTGAGGTACTTGCCCAGGTGTTCAGGTTTGATCCATTGAATATCGACAATGCCTTCTTCGATCTGAGGAATGGTCAGTTCCGTACCGGTAAACTTCATTTTATACCAGTAGGTGTGTTTTAGTATTTTCTTTTCTTTGTAGGTGTAATAGTGAAAGGTCTCCGTGATCTTGTGTTCGATGTGCACATTGTGTAGCCCTGTTTCTTCCCTTACTTCTCTTAAAGCGCAGGTTTCGAGACTTTCTCCTTCGTCAAGTTTGCCTTTTGGCAGGTCCCATTTATCGTTTCTGAACATCATGAGGACTTCTTCTTCCGGGTTGGTAATGAGGCCGCCGCCGGCTACGAGTACGGTGAAGTAGCCTTTGATGGTTTCCAGGAGTTCATGTGGGTCCGGATGAATGAAGATGGCAGAAGGGGATTTTCCTGTTTCCAGGGCTTGTAAGGTTTCTTCTATTGTGTTTGTATCTGGTTCCGTGAACAGGGCTGCTTCCTTGTATTCGGCTGGTATGGCCTGATGGGTGGCAAGGATGAACAGCGGGCGTTCGTTGAGGTAAATAACAGTATCCTTTTGCATGGGGCAAAAATAAGGAAACGGGGGTAATAAATTGAAGGGGATAGGTTTTGACAAATATAATTGGCAAGGGGGAACAAAAAATTGAGATTTATATGAAATCATTACACGAAACCCTGCAAAAATAAGGGCATTGGTGTAATTGGATAGCCGTAATAGACTGTGAAAGAGCTTGTTAGCAATGGGGTGTCAAAAAATGTGGGCATTACACTTAATTATTACACTTAATTCCGCAATTTTGCGAATTATGAGTAAGATCAGCGAAAAACAGGTAGCAGAAAAACTGCTCCAGATACAAGCCGTTAAGTTAAGTCCGGCAGCCCCTTTCACCTGGGCATCCGGTTGGAAATCACCCATTTATTGCGATAATCGTAAGATTCTCTCTTACCCTTATGTACGCGACTACGTGAAATCGGAGCTGTGCAATGTGGTGTTCGAGACATTTCCTGAAGCTGCGGTACTGGCAGGTGTAGCCACTGGTGGTATTCCGTTGGGTGCACTGGTCGCTGACCAGCTGAAGCTGCCTTTCATTTATGTGCGGGCGAAAGCAAAGGAACATGGTATGGGTAACCTCATAGAAGGGGTATTGCAGCCAGGTCAGCCTGTGGTTGTGGTAGAAGACCTGATCTCGACTGGCAAGAGCAGTCTCGAGGCGGTGAACGCCATCCGTGCAGCAGGAGGGGAGGTAATCGGTATGGTTTCCATCTTTAACTATGGTTTTGACATAGCTGTGAAGGCATTTGAAGCTGCCGGAGTACCTTTTTACTCCCTGAGTAATTATGGTGCGCTGATTGAACTGGCTGCTGAGAAAGGCGTGGTATCCGGCGATGATCTGGCCCTGCTGGAAGCGTGGAGAAGTGCTCCTGACCAATGGAGTGGTAAATAAGCAAAGTTTTTGCTATATTAGAACTATAAAACGTAAAACATGCGTATTGCTAGATTAGTAATGGTATTAATGCTGGGTTGCTTTGGAATGACTGCCATGGCCCAGGTAAAGAAAGGGACACTGGTGACTGCTAAGATCGCTACACCAACTGTACGTTGCGAACAGTGCAAAAACCGTATCGAAAGATACCTGTCAGGAGAAGAAGGTGTGCAATCTTCTAAAGTAGATTTCAAAAAAGGACTGACAACTGTAAAATTCTACAGCGACCGTACCAATATCGAAAATGTGAAGACTGCTATCGCAAATGCGGGTTATGATGCGGATAATGTGACAGCTAACGATGAATCTTACAAAAAACTGCCTACCTGCTGTAAAAAACCAGAAGATGGTGGTACCCCGGACAAGAAGAAAAATTAAGTGTTAGTAAGTAGATACAAAAAAAGCCACCGTGAATGTGGCTTTTTTTATTTTCTTTGTGTAACGAACTCTCTTTGTGTAAGCACTTAAAAGAAGTTTAGCGGCTGTTTTGTCTCGCATTTTATAGGAAAAGGCAGAAAAACGCCCCCTTTACCAACTTTACAATTTCCCGAAGCCTTGATAGTCACTTCCTTATTCATGAGTGCGCCAAGCGCATTTTTAAATACATTTTCCATATTCACTTCCAGTTTTACGGGAAAGTAAAATGTGTCCTTTGCAGGGATCATGATCATGGTATCCTGGATAGAATGGCCCACCTGGGTATCGTCAAAGTAGAGGTCAAAATTGGCGTCTTTCAATTTCAGGTTAAAACCGTTTGGATTGTAATATGCCAACGTCATCCGTATGATGCTCTTTTGAAAACCGAGGTTGTCGAGATTGATACCAGCTACTCTTACAAACTCAAGATCTTTGAACTTTTCACAAGAGCTTGCCATTCCCCATATCAGGAAAATGCATATCGAAAGACGTAAATACTTCATGATGTCAAAATGGATTTTACCAAAGTTAATGCATTTTATTCCCCTCGAAGGACGATTTAACGTTCTCTAAATATCTCCTCAGCTTCAGATTTTACTTGAAGCAAAGCTCCACTGAAAATGAATACAAAAGCTACTAAACTATTTAGTAAATTTGCAGTTTCCTGAATTTTTAAGTTAAAGGTGAAATGCTAATTTTACTAGCATATTTTTGAGAATGCTATGAGCTGTTTAACAATTACTTACAACAATTGTTAGATAATAATTCATAAGTAACTCCGCATCTTGAAATAAGTGTATTCAGGTTTAAAACAACAAATTCGACAACATGGCAGCTGATGCAAATCAAAAAACATTATTGATTGAATCTCAATACTTTCCAAACTTATTCTTCTATAAGACTTTAACTGAGCACGATATATTATTGATTGAGAGATTTGAGCACTATCAAAAGCTTAGTTTCAGGAACCGTTGCTACATTGCCGGACCGAACGGAAGTATATTATTAAGTGTTCCCCTGGCCCGTGGCAAGAATCAGAGGACGGTGATGAAAGATGTGAGAATCAGTAATGAAGAAAAGTGGCAGGCACAGCATTGGAAGACTTTGGTTTCGGCCTACCGTCGTTCACCCTGGTTTGAATATTATGAGGAAGAGCTGGGTCAGCTGTATGAACGACCTTTTGAATACCTGATGGACTGGAACCAGGCTTGCTTTGAGTGGGCTAACAAGGTGATCGGGTTATCCTCCCCTACTACTTATACTACTGAATATAGTAAGAATTATACAGCAACTAACCTGACAGACGCTCGTGATAGTATGGTACCAGGTAAGGAAAATGCCAAAACCGACCTGCCGGCATACACCCAGGTATTCCAGGAAAGGGTAGGCTTCCTGCCAAATCTTAGCATTCTGGACCTTATTTTTTGCGAGGGAAAACGTAGTCTGACGTTATTAAAATAAGGGAAAATTTACATATATAAATGTATTTAACATATTGAAAGCGTTAGATTTAGCTTAATATCTAACCGTTTAAAAAAAAAAGAAACTTTTTGTCCGGCCAATTGGACAAAATATTTAGCTTTGCAACCAATTTTGCTGGGCTTTTAAAGAACTGACGTAGGTGTGTAAACCAGGAGTTTTCCAGCGAGGGTTGTGATATGCTTTTTACTAATCCTTAAACATGTATCGCAGGTTTAAATGAACAGCACCTACACAGATCTCGTCAACCAAACCTTCGAGTTTCCCCAGGAAGGGTTTGATGTACAGGATAGCTACCTGGAATTTAATGGGGTGAATATCAAAGCGTTGATTGATAAGTACGGAACACCTTTCAAATTGACCTATCTGCCTAAAATAGGCATGCAGATCAATAAGGCCAAGAAGATGTTCCAAGATGCAATCAAGAAGAACAGGTACGATGGTAATTATTACTATTGCTACTGTACCAAAAGTTCTCACTTTTCCTTTATAATGGAAGAGACCCTGAAACACGGGATACACATTGAGACGTCTTTTGCATACGACATTGACATTATTACCAAGTTGTATGAGAGGAAAAAGATCACCAAGGAGACCAAAGTGATCTGTAATGGTTACAAAACCAAAGCTTACACAAAGGCGATTTCCAAATTGGTCAACGCCGGGTTCAAAAATGTGATTCCGGTTCTGGACAACAAAGAGGAGCTGGAGGATTACCAGAAATTCATCCGGACGAAGGAGAGGGTAAAGTTGGGGCTGCGTATTGCGGCTGAAGAGGAACCTACCTTTGATTTTTATACCTCCCGTCTGGGGATCCGTTCCCGCGATGTGCTGGAATTTTATATCGACAAGCTGAAAGGCAATGAGAAGTTCGAGCTGAAAATGCTGCACTTCTTCATGAATAAGGGGATCAAGGATGACGTTTATTACTGGAGCCAGTTCAACAGGGTATTGCAACTGTACTGCCAGCTAAAGAAAATCTCTCCTGAGCTCGATAGTATTAATATAGGAGGTGGTTTTCCTATTAAGCACTCCCTGGGTTTTGACTACGACTACAATTACATGGTAAATGAGATCGTAGCCACCATTAAGAGTGTTTGTAAAAAGAACAAGGTACCGGTACCGGATATTTATACCGAGTTCGGTTCGTTCACTGTAGGTGAGAGTGGTGCTGTGATCTACAGCGTGGTAGGCGAGAAGATGCAGAACGACCGTGAGATCTGGTATATGATTGACAGTTCTTTTATTACCACACTGCCTGACACCTGGGGCATCGGGGAGAAATTCCTTATGCTACCCATTAATAAGTGGGAACAGGAATACCAGGAAGTGCACCTGGGAGGGTTGACCTGCGATGGATATGACTTCTATACTTCTGAAGAGCATATCAATGCAGTGTTTTTGCCAAAAGTGTCTGAGGGTGAGCCGCTGTATATCGGGTTCTTCCATACAGGTGCTTACCAGGATCAACTGAGTGGATATGGTGGTATCAAGCACTGCCTTATCCCGTCGCCAAAGCACGTGATTGTTGGTTATGATAAAAATGGGCAGCTGAAAGACTGGCTGTATGCTAAGGAACAAACTGCCCAGAGTATGCTGAAGATTTTGGGTTATTAAAAAAATGGGTTAGTAATCCACTGAAACACCCCGCGATTTTTCGCGGGGTTATTTTTTTTATTCGATGCTTATAAATAAACACATTCATGAAATAGGGAATTCACCAATGAAGATGAAAATCATTTTTAGAGAAACATTCATGAAAGCGGGGATTCACCAACGAAGATGAAAACCATTTTTAGAAACACATTCATGAAAGCGGGGATTCACCAATGAAGATGAAAACCATTTTTAGAGAAACATTCATGAAAGCGGAATTCACCAATGAAGATGAAAACCATTTTAAGAGAAACATTCATGAAAGCGGGGATTCACCAATGAAGATGAAAACCATTTTTAGAGAAACATTCATGAAAGCGGAATTCACCAATGAAGATGAAAACCATTTTAAGAGAAACATTCATGAAAGCGGGGATTCACCAATGAAGATGAAAACCATTTTTAGAGGAACATTCATGAAAGCGGGGATTCACCAACGAAGATGAAAACCATTTTTAGAGGAACATTCATGAAAGCGGAATTCACCAATGAAGATGAAAACCATTTTCACAAAAAAAGGCTCCCCCTGCAATTTAGAGAAGCCCAATTCCATGGCATAGGTTTATCATCAAAAGCATAAAGGAAAATAAGACAAGTAGGGATATAAGGTTCGTTCGTATAGGGAAGAATAAGACAAATTAACGTTGTGGTGTATCAGGAGAATAGAATTCCTGTTCTATGATGATACAAAGATAGTCTGGACTAAGTCGTAGAAAAATACCCGAAAGTTGTAATTTTTTAACCTATTTATGGGTCTGGTTTCCTAAAATCCTGTTAAAACCACACCTGTATTCATTTCGCAATGCTCACACAGACGTGTAGGCTGCGTACTCAGCTTTCTGGCAATTTTCCATTATCCAGGTAGTCAATAGCACTTTCACACTGTTTTTCGATCTCCACCAGGCAGGCTTCCAGCAATTCCTTGTTCCCATCCAGGTATTTGGACTTACCGGAACGGCTCAGACCTTTCAGAATGATGAACTGCTTAGTCAGGTGTTGATTTAATAAAGATGAGTGTTGTTTCTGTTTTTGGATGGTTTGCTCATGCTCCAGCATAAATATATTCCGGTAGTGTTTGCCAAATACCCGCATCAGGAATAAAATGTACATACCGGCATACAATGCCATGAATGGAGACAACTGTTCCGGTACATATCCTTCCGAAACCGGAAATGCCAGGTGATGCACTTTGATCCAGGATACCAGGCCCAGGTAAGCGCATAATAAACTTCCTAAAAACAGCGTCGTCCTCCTATTGATAGTAATATAACAGAAGAGCAGGCTGAGTAACCAGGTCATGGTATACTTAGGTGATACATCCTGGTTATTAAAAAAGGAAGAGGCCATAGGGAGTATCAGGGTAGAGAGGGCTACCAAAAAACTAACCATTTTGGGGGATGCCCCGTTTTTCAACATGAGCATAGCGGCTGGTAATATTATAATATATACTGACAGGAGTAACAGGTCCGTGCTATTCTGATAATAAAGTGCTACAAGTAATTTTGGTATCAGCAAGAGTATGTGGAAAAAGAGATAATCAAAAATCAGCTTGAGTCTGCACTGTAATCTTGTATTGACGGTAACCTGTAAAGCGTTGCCTATCACTGCAATTTCTGTAGTGACGTATATTTTTCCTGCCAGGGATCGTATACTTTTAAATAGTTGAGGCATAGGCCATATGGTTATATGGCAAATTATCCCATAAAAACAGGATAACTCTTAAACGTTTGTGTGAATTATAAAAAAATCCCCCCTGTAAACACAGAGGGGATTTATAGCTATTAAGTTTAATCCTTATTCCACAACAATCGCTTTGGCAGCGGCTTGTATAGTTTCTTTTTTAGGCAGTACCAATTTGAGTATACCATTCTCATATTTGGCCTGGATCTTTTCGGCATCAACCTGTTCGTTGATGTTGAAGGAACGTTTGAAAGAAGAACGGATTCCAAATTCCTTACGGGTTTGTTTTGGGGCTTCGTCCTTGTTTTCAGCAGCTTTTTCAGCTTTCTCAGCACTGATGGTCAGGGCTTTATTTTCAATGTTGATCTTAATTTCTTCTTTTGCCCAACCTGGTACGAGGAGTTCGATGGTATAACCATCTTTACCTTCATAAATATTTACTGGGGGATGTGCACCAAAAAAGTCATTTGTTAAAAAGTCATCTTTCAGGGCTTGCTTAAATCCATTATTATTAAAAATGTCTTCTACTAAGCCGCCAAATGCTTTTGCTGCAGGATGTTGATTAAATTTTACGTATGTCATGGTTTTATGAGTTTTAGTTTTTGTTTGAAAAATTTGAACAATTACGTATATGCAAACGGAATACCATGGCACAAAAACTGCTATTTTGCTAGTAAACTCGCAAAGAAAGGGGACAAAATGTCGTGTGCGATCAAAATGATCGGTCAAAACGACATATTCATTCAAGTTTTTCTATTTATCCGCTGATTGTTTAACTTTGTAAAAATTTGACGAACAATAAAATTATATTCATATGTATCCAGCAGCATTAGTAATGCCGATGAAGGCAGAGTTAACAGATAATGGTTTTGAAGAATTGCTGACACCTGATCAGGTAGATGAAACATTAAAGGGTGCTGGTACTACACTGGTGATGATCAACTCTGTATGTGGTTGTTCTGCTGGTAGTGCACGTCCAGGAGTGTTATTGGCTGTAGCGCACAGCGAAAAGAAACCAGACAAGCTGACTACCAGTTTTGCAGGTTTTGATACCGCTGCCATCCAGCAGATCCGTACTCATTTGCTGCCTTATCCTCCATCTTCTCCAGCTATCGCACTGTTTAAAGATGGACAGTTGGTGCATTTCATTGAGCGTCACATGATCGAAGGTCGCCCTGCACAGATGATCGCAGCGAACCTGGTTGATGCTTTCGAACAATATTGTTAAGATCAGCTTACGTAAGAAGTAAAATGCCTGGCGCTAAATTTATTTGATTTTTGTGTCAGGCACTTTACATTAAACGTAAATATGATTTGGAATTTGCGATTTTTACTGCTTACTTTGGTGGTTTGATTTTCCTTCCTGACTAATTCGGCTTTGTTCATAGGAAAACTCAGATCACCAATTTTTTTTGGCTATGTATCCTAATTTATATTACGCATTTAAGGATCTGTTAGGTTTAGAGCTTCCTTTTTTTAAACTGTTTCAGACCTTCGGTTTCTTTGTAGCTATTGCATTCCTTGCAGCCGCCTATACCCTGACCAGTGAATTGAAAAGGAGAGAGCGCCTGGGGTTATTGAAAGGTATTCCTGAAACAATTACAAAGGGTAAACCTGTAAGTACCACTGACATCCTTATTAATGGAGTAGTTGGTTTTATTCTTGGTTTTAAAATAATAGGGATCATATCCGATTGGGAAAATGTATCCCAGGATCTCCAGTCATTTGTTTTATCTACCAGGGGGAGCTTCATAGGTGGTATCATCGTTGGTGCTGTTGTTGCTTACTTTAAATATAGAAGTGGTCAGAAACAGAAATCTGAAAAAGAAGTGACTGTTACTGAACTCGTATATCCTCACCAACGTGTACCTGACTTTACCGTGATGGCTGCCATTGCTGGTCTGATTGGTGCAAAGGTGTTTCACAACCTGGAAAACTGGGGCGACTTCGTACAGGATCCGATTGGTTCCTTGTTGTCCTTCAGTGGTTTGACTTTTTATGGTGGTCTGATCGTAGCGAGTTTTGTGATTATCCGATACGCCCACAGGAAGTCGATCAATGTACTACACCTGATAGACAGTGCTGCACCGGGTCTTATGCTTGCTTATGGGGTAGGCCGTATGGGTTGTCACTTCTCCGGCGACGGTGACTGGGGGATATACAACAGTGCATATGTAACAGATGCTACAGGGCATGTAGCCCAGGTAGATCCTACCAAATTCCAGGAAGTACTTAAAGCAAATGAGCTATTCTTCGCCCGCCAGTATGGTAGCCTGGAGCATATTCCACACGCAGCTTTTGCCAAGCCTCAGGGCCTCAGCTTCCTGCCAGACTGGTTCTTTGCCTACGGCTATCCACATAATGTAATCAATGAAGGTGTACTGATGCCGGGTTGTACTGGCAAATATTGCAGTGTGCTGCCGATCTCTGTTTATCCGACAGCCCTGTATGAGATCATTGCGTGCCTGTTGTTGTTTGCATTATTATGGAGTATCCGTAAAAAGATCAGGGTGCCAGGTATGGTATTCGGTATCTACCTGATCCTGAATGGCGTTGAAAGATTCTTTATTGAAAAGATTAGAGTGAACACTAAATATGACATTTTCGGATTTCATCCTACTCAGGCTGAAATCATTTCTACACTCATGGTAATAGGCGGAGCTGTGTTGATCTGGTATTGCCGTAAACTTTATACATCGGCTAAAACCATATCCTGATCATGCAACGTCATTCTACCTTAGTGCCTCTTTCGCAGGAGCACCAGCGATTATTATTTGTATGCCGCTATCTTAAAAAAGATGCTGCTCCCTATGAAGGCTTTCCACTTGAAACTGATGCAAAACTGGCTTATATCGTAAAAGTATTCCAGGAAGTAATGGTACCACACATTCAAAAAGAAGAATACCTCTTTGAATTGTGCCTGGGCAAAAATCCGGAAATAGACGGGCTCCTGACAGAACTATACCAGGAGCATTCCACTATCTCCCGCATGTACAGTGCACTCACTGTTACGGAAGAGAAAGATATGATAGGTGCAATGGATCTGCTGGCACGTAGCCTTGAGGACCATATCCGCAAAGAAGAAAGGGTTTTCTTCGAGAAAGTACAGGCGGAACTGCCCGATGTACTGGAAAGCATCAAATGGTAAAATTGATACTACATTATTATAAATCGCTTCTACATTGAGTAGAAGCGATTTTTTTTTGCAACCTTTTCACTCCTCCCTCGTCTTCTTAATACAGCCTTTAAAATAGATTTTACCAATCATCCCTATCTGATGACCGTTTATGTAAAGTTATGTACTATGCAATGCAAACTACCTACCTTTACACTGTAGTTGATAAACAAAGGAACTAGACTATTAAAGGTTCTATATTATTAACTATCTAAAAAACAGAGACTTAGAAATCCTTAATCCGCCTTATATGAAGACAGTAACTTTTCTTTTATCAATCATGACCCTGGGTATTGCTTCCCAGGCTCAAAATCCTGGCTTGGGAAAAGTTGCTGGCCAGGTATTGCAGACCGGGAATAAGCCGGTCGAGTTTGCCACCGTTACTTTATTAAAAGCTTCCGATTCCTCCCTTGTAAAAGGAGCGATTGCAGATATAAATGGTAAATATGAAATTGAACCTGTAAAAGATGGTAAGTACCTCGTTGCTGCCGCTTATGTAGGTATGACCAAAGCATATAGCCAACCTTTTGAAGTAAAAAATTCACCTGTTAAAGTGAATGCCCTCACCTTAAGCACTGATACCCGCAACCTGAAAGCCGTAAACGTGACTGGTAAAAAGCCATTCGTAGAGCAGCGCGTAGACAAGATGGTTGTAAACGTTGAAAACAGTGTAGTAGGAGCTGGCGCCAATGCCATGGAGGTATTGGAAAAATCACCAGGTATCACTATAGATAAAGATGATAATATCAGCCTGAAAGGTAAAAACGGTGTTGTCATCATGATTGATGGAAAGCTCACCAACATGAGTTCCCAGGACGTTGCCGCGCTGCTGAAAAGTATGCCCAGTAGCAATATTGAGCAAATAGAACTGATTACCAATCCTTCCGCCAAATACGATGCAGCGGGCAACGCCGGGATCATCAACATCAAACTGAAAAAGAACAACACTGTAGGTACCAATGGTAGTATTTCTCTCGGTGGTGGCTATGGCGCTACTCCTAAATATAATGGTAGCCTGAACCTGAACCACCGCAATGCGAAGTACAACGTATTTGGTTCTTACAACTACAACCACCGTCAGAATAACCAGACCCTGGACCTGTATCGCAGTTATCCTGCAGATGGCAATGTGAATGTGTTCGACAACCACAATAAACATAACCAGTTCTCTGATTACAATGGCGCCAAAGTAGGTCTTGATTATTTCATCAATAAGAACCACACCATTGGTGTTATGATTGATGGGGCGCTGAGAAACTATACTATGCCTTCCAATTCCATCACCTATATTGGTAAAAATGATATCGTTGATTCTACGCTGCGCACCGATTCAAAGAACCCTGGTGACTGGAACAGGATGGCTTATAACCTGAACTATAAAGGCACCCTGGATACTACGGGC
Organism: Chitinophaga sp. LS1; assembly: GCF_034274695.1. NCBI lineage: Bacteria > Pseudomonadati > Bacteroidota > Chitinophagia > Chitinophagales > Chitinophagaceae > Chitinophaga > Chitinophaga sp. LS1. Next base: position 7,799,579 of record NZ_CP128362.1, on the reverse strand, counting down.
AAGGAACTGAGCATTGACCTGGACTATGCCCGTAACCACGACAGCAAACGCTTAAATACTTATTCAAACGTGTTTGATGCCACAGGTAAAAACTTTACACGCGGCGATACGACCCGTAATATGCAGCCGTCTACAATCGAAATCAAGACCTTCAAAGCAGACTATGTCAATCCTTTGAAACACCAGGCAAAACTGGAAGCAGGGGTGAAGCTTAGCTTTGTAAAATCTGATAATGATGCACGTTTCGACTCTTTACGCTATGGCAACTGGGTGTATGATAATAACCGTTCCAACCATTTTATCTACAAGGAAAATGTAAATGCAGGTTATATCAACTTCTCCAAACAGTTTAAGAAACTCACGCTGCAGGCAGGTTTGCGCGGTGAGCTGTCACACATCGAGGGGAACTCTGTGACCATTTCCAAAGTGACAGATACGACTTACTTTAACCTGTTCCCTAGTCTGTTCGTGAGCTACAATGTGGCAAAAGATCATCAGCTGGGTGTTTCTTACAGCCGTCGTATACAGCGTCCGGATTACGAAGATCTGAACCCTTTCGAGTTCTACCTGGACAGGTATACCAAGATCGCAGGAAACCCTTACCTGAAGCCTTCTTACAGCAATAACTTTGAAGTAAGTCATACCTTCAAACAGTTCCTGACCACTTCAGTGGCTTACTCACATGCATCAGATAAACTCACACAGGTGGCAGAGTCAGAAAAAGATCCGGCAACCGGCGATACATCCATCCTTCGCTACAGGTACCTGAACATTGCAAAGTCTGACAACTTCACCTTCAGTATTTCTATGCCTTTCCCGATCACGAAGTGGTGGAACACTTACACCTATCTTCAGGGATTGTATGCTAAGTACGAGACAATGGTGGACAATAACCTGGTGAGTGTGGAATCTGGTGGTTTTATGGGTCGTACCCAGCACACGTTCACACTTCCTTACGGCATTACAGCAGAAGCGACTTTCTTCTACATGTCTTCACAGATTGCAGATGAGGGGCTCATGAAAATGAAACCGATGTATGCATTCGATTGTGGATTATCCAAATCCATCCTGCATAAGAAGGGTAGTCTGAAGCTGAATGTAAACGACGTGTTCAATAATCAGCGTTTCCGCGGCACGTTTACCAACGCCGGTCGCTTTATGTCAGTGGATTCCAAATGGGAATCCAGGCAGGTCCGCCTCGCATTCAACTACCGCTTCGGTAATACGAATATCAAGGCAGCCCGCAACCACAAAACCGGCCTGGAAGACGAACAAAACCGTGTGAAAGCTAATTAACATCGACCTGTTTTTTAGGTATATATAAGGATGGATAGGACGTAGCCCCTTGGTTACGTCCTTTTTTTAAAGTTCTAATCGTTTGATTGTTAAGTGTTTGACTGCTTTTAGTTCATAATTCCCCGAATTTTTCTCACCAGCGGTGCAACCTTTTTTAAAAATATTGTCTTTATTATGCAAGCATCAGCCAACAACAACTTGAATCAGACTATCATAACAGACCACCTGGTAGCCCAGTGCAAAAAGGGAGAGGTTCGCGCATTCCGCGAGCTGTACAATGCTTATTCAGCAGCAATGTACAATATCTGTTTACGTATGACTGGTAATGCAGCTGATGCTGAAGATACACTGCAGGAGGCCTTTATACAGGTATTCCGGAACATTGACCGCCTTGAAAATGCGGGTAGTATGACGGCCTGGATCAAAAGGATCGTGGTGAACCACTGTTTGAGTCACCTGCGCAGGAAGAAAGTGTATTTTGAAGAAGTGGACAATATAGATGTCGCAGAAGAGAAGACAGGATTGGACGAAGATAGTTTTGCCTGGACAGTTTCTGCTATCAAAGATGCTATACAGGTATTGCCGCATGGTTACCGTACTGTGCTGAACCTCTACATCTTTGAAGAGTACTCCCACAAGGAGATAGCTACCATGCTGGATATATCTGAATCTACAGTGAAAACGCAATATATGCGTGCAAAGGACAAGGTGCGGCAGATCATTAAACAAAAAAATGCAATACGCTGATGCCAGAAGAGAGTTTTGAGGAATTTATCAGGCAACACCGTTCTGATTTTGAGCAGTCCGGACCCAGGCCCATTTTGTGGGATAAGCTGGAGAAGGAACTCATGCCACAGAAAAAGGGAAAAGTGTTGCAGCTATTAGGGCGCAATTGGCTTAAAGTAGCAGCAGTACTGGTACTGGTGGTGAATACATTTGTCATCTTCCAGTTCCTGCAAATGAAGAAACAGCAGCAGGTAGCGGCTGTTTCGCCAGAGATGCAGGAGGCCGGTATATACTATACTTCCCAGATAGAGAAGCGCCTGTCTGAAATCAATGCCTATCCGCCAGCTGTACTGGGTCTGGATAGCGCTGCCCGCAAGGAACTGGAACTACGCAACGATACCTACAAGGTGTTGGAAACAGAACTGGTCCAGAACCCGGGAAATGAAAGAATTAAAGCAGCCATGGTCCGCTATTATCAGTTGAAGCTGGACCTTCTTGATAAAATACTTGATGAGTTGAGAGAGAAACAGCCCGTTAAGCAAAAGCAGTCAAATTATGAAAGGGAAATTTAAAATACTACTACTACTGTTATTGCCCGTGATGGCATTTGGTAAAAAAGGGGACAGTGAATTCAAGCGCGTTATTTCAAAAGATTATGCGAGTGGAAGTAATTCAGTATTGTCCATCTCGAATAAATACGGCAAGATCATTATCCATACCTGGAAGCAGAACCATGTGAAAGCGACCATTACTGTCACTGGTTTTGGAAAGAATGCCAGCGAAGCGCAGAACTCAGCAAACATGGTAGACATTGATGAGAGCAATGCGAATGGGGAGATCTCGCTGCAAACCAGTTATCATCCGCTGGGTTCCACTGGCAGACTATTCAACTGGGGAGCTAAAAGGGATAGTAAAGACTATGTGAATATTGATTACGAAGTATACGTACCTGAAGATTTGCGCAAACTGTCATTGGATAACAGTTTCGGAGACATATTGGCCGATGTGCTGAGTTTTCCTGCCACTATGGGATTAAATTATTGTACCTACGATATTAAGGAAGTGCAAAAGTCTTTGACGCTGGGTTTGAATTACTGCGATAAAGGCCGCATTGGTAAAGCAGATGCACTGACAGTACGTGCTAATTATTCCAACCTGAAATGTGATAATATTGGCTCGCTCACTACACAATCCAATTATTCCGAGTATGAACTGGGTATAGTAGGATCATTGGATTCAAAGTCGAACTATGATGACTACAAAGTAGCAAAGGTGGGTGCACTCAATATCTCCTGCAACTATTCAGATTTTAATATCGGAGAATTACAGGCAGAACTCAATGCGAGGCTGGTGTATGGTGATCTGAAAGTAAAGAGCATCGGGAATAGTTTTAAAGGGGGAAGGATCGGGCTCACGTATGCAGATCTCAAATTGCAGGGAATGCCTTCCCGCATAGGGTTACAGTTTAAAATCATTTTGCATAACGGAGATGTGCACAACGGTGGGCTGGCTATGAAGAGTGAGAGCTCTATAAAGAAATCTTCCAACGTCACTTATACTGCGATTTCTGCAGGTGGTAATGATCAGTCGCCTTCGCTGGTGATAAATGGTACCTACAGTGATGTTTCATTCAGTACGAACTAATTTCCATCCAATAAATAACACAATTATGAAAACAACAGCTATTGCATTCTTCATGCTTCTATTTGCAAGTGTATCTGTATTTGCACAGAAAGAACTTGTGACCGGTAGTGGCACATTGAAGAAGGAATCAAGATCTGCCTCTTCTTTTAAAAGCATATCCACTTCAGGTAGTTTCAATGTATACATTACGCCTGGTTCGGGTAGTAACATTGAAATAGAAGCAGACGATAATTTACTGCCTTACATCGTAACAGATGTAGAAAACGGGGAATTGCAACTGCATGTGAAGAAGGGATATAATATTAAACCTACGCAGAAAATTACGGTGAATGTGAGTATGGCAGAAGTGAAATCTCTTGCAGCAAGCGGCTCTGGTGGCTTTTATAGTAAAGGTACACTGAAAGGAGATAAAGTTGAGTTGGGTATCAGTGGTAGTGTGATAATAGATATGGACCTGAAAGCAGAAAAGCTGGAAATAGGGGTGTCTGGTTCTACTAAGATTGCGCTGAAAGGGAATGTTACTAAGGTAGAATATGGTATTTCAGGGTCAGCCAGTGTAGATGCATTGGCATTGCAATCAGAGTCAGTAGAAGTAGCGGTGTCTGGTAGTGGGGATCTGGCTGTATTTGCAGAAAAGAAACTGGATATCAGCATAAGTGGTGGCGCCAAGGTACGTTACAAAGGTAATCCTTCCATTAACCAGTCTTCTTCAGGATCTGCAAAGGTGACGAAGATAGACTGATAAAGAAAGAGAGTTGTTGGTCGCTTGTAGATTCAAGTGACACTGTTCCCTGCCTAGGAAGGGAATTACCCCGGGAAACGTCCCGGGGTTTTTCTTTTTATGGGCTACAATGGCCGCTATGTCCTAATTCATATTTATATTTGTCTTCTGTCACAAAAAAAAATACTCAATTATGCCATCCTTTGATATTGTTAGCAAAGTGGATACACAGACACTTGACAATGCAATAAATACGGTAAATAAAGAAATCACTAACAGGTACGATTTCAAAGGCTCTCATGTCAATATTGCGCTCAATAAAAAAGATCTGAGTGTGGTTATTGAAGTGGAGAGTGAGATGAAGCTGGACCAGGTGATTGACGTACTGATCAGTCGTACCATCAAGCAGGGCCTGGATGCAAATATTTATGATCTGGCCAAAGAGCATTACCAGAGTGGTAAAGTGGTAAAGAAAGACGTTGCCGTACGTAATGGGATCAAGCAGGAAGATGCCAAGAAGATTGTCAAGCTGATCAAAGACTCCGGCTCTAAGGTGCAGGCGGCCATTATGGACGACATTGTGCGCGTAACCGGTAAAAAAAGAGATGATCTTCAGGAGGTTATACAGCTGCTCAGAACGGGCAACCTGAATATACCGCTCCAGTATGTAAACATGAAAGATTAAAAAAAATCAGTCTTAATGGCTGGAAAATTAAAATAAATATTTACCTTTGCAGCCTGTATTATAAATATTGGTATGAAACCTAGCATGGGCGTTCATCGATTGTAGAAGAATGAATATGCGCGGTTGCATCTGGTAAAAAACAAAGAAAACTAAAATTCTGATGAAACAGGGAATCCATCCGGAAAGTTACAGGTTTGTAATATTCAAAGATATGTCTAATGGACATACTTTCTTGAGCAAGTCTACCGCTCCTACTAAAGAAACTATCAAGTGGGAAGATGGCAACGAATATCCAGTGATCAAGCTTGAAATTTCCAATACTTCACATCCTTTCTATACCGGAAAGAACGTGCTGGTGGATACAGCAGGTCGTATCGACAAGTTCAACAAACGCTACGGAAAGAAAGCCTAGTACGGGCCGGTCAAATAATTTAATGGGAATCCCATCGACTTTTTCGATGGGATTCTCTATTTTTATCCCCAATGGAGCGGCATTATATTCTATTTGACACTCCTGCACGTGATTTGTTGTACCCTTTCACTCATACCCGGCCGGTGGCGGCCATCCGTGTAGGGATACTTACCATAAGAGAAAAATGGGAGCGGTGGTTTAAGACCAGTGCCAGCTTCCTGACCCTTCCTTATTTGCAGGAAAAATTTCCTCTACAGACTGTTTTTGCTGATGATCAGTGTGTGCTGATCAATGGGGGTGTATTGCCGGATGCTGGGCTGGTGGAGGCGATTCGGGGTTTGAAGGTGGGGCAGGGGTTGTATAAGGATGATATATTGGTGGCGAAGGTGGTAGTGGGGGGAGATTTTGGGGGTGATTTTGGGTTAGTAGGTGGTGATTGGCAGTTAGCGGGTGATGGTTTGGGGCAATTGGTAGCAGAAGGGGGAGTGGGTGATGGTTTGGGGCAATTGCTTGCTGAGGGGGGAGTGGGTGTTGGTTTGGGGCAACTTACGGCTGGTGACCGGATTAACTATCAGGAATCATTACAACAGCTGATTTATCCATGGGATATATTTCGATTAAATGATAGTGCTTTGCGCCAGGACTTTGCCCTTCTGACGGAAGGTCGAACGTCTGCCCCGATTTCGGGATCCAACCAGGTCAGTGGGGTAGAAAATGTTTTTCTGGAGGCGGGGGCTGTGGTAGAGCACAGCATTTTGAATGGAAAGACGGGGCCGATCTATATTGCAAAAGGAGCGGAAGTGATGGAAGGCTGTCTGATCAGGGGGCCGCTGGCATTGTGTGAAGGTGCGATGCTGAAGATGGGGACTAAAATATATGGTGCTACTACGCTGGGGCCTGGTAGTGTAGGGGGAGGTGAGATCAAGAATGTGGTGATGATGGGCTATTCCAACAAAGGGCATGATGGCTACCTGGGAGATGCTGTGCTGGGTGAATGGTGTAACCTTGGGGGGAATACTACGAACTCAAACCTGAAAAATAACGCCAGTACGGTGCGGGTATGGGTTGAGGCCAAAAATGAGGCGATACCTGCTGGTACCAAGTGTGGACTGATCATGGGGGATTACAGCAGGAGCGGTATTGGCACAATGTTTAACACAGGCACTGTAATTGGCGTTTCGTGTAATATCTTTGGAGGCGAATTCCCGCCTAAGTTTGTGCCTTCCTTTTCCTGGGGTGGGGTGCAACCGGCACCTTACAGGGAACAGGAGGCTTTGCGGGATGCCCGTCAGTGGATGCAGTTCAAAGGGCAACAGCTGGGCGATGTAGAAGAGCGTTTGCTAAAAGCAGTCTATGCAGCAGTAAGAGGAAAATCTTAGATTCAATTCAATATATCATTAACAATAGCGATAAACATGAGAAAAAAAATCGTTGCAGGAAACTGGAAAATGAACCTGACCCTGGCGCAGGGTGAGCAACTGATCAATGACGTACTGGCGGCTGGTCTGCATCTGAAAGAAGGACAGGAAGTTGTATTTGCTACACCTTTCCCTTACCTGGTGAAAGCGAAAGCATTACTGAAGAATAATCCTGGTTTCTTCCTGGCATCACAGAACAGTGCGTCAGAGAAATCTGGTGCTTACACTGGTGAGGTATCAGCTGAAATGCTGCAGTCTGTAGGCGTAGACTACGTGATCCTGGGTCACTCTGAAAGGAGAGAATATTTCCAGGAAACTAACGCAGTACTGGCTAAAAAGATTGACCTGGCACTGGCAAATGGTTTGAAACCTCTTTTCTGTTGCGGTGAGCCACTGGAAGTGAGAAAAGCTGAAACCCAGAATGAATATGTTGCAAAACAACTGGAAGAAAGCCTGTATCACCTGACAGTTGAGCAGCTGAAGGATGTAGTGATCGCTTATGAGCCAATCTGGGCGATTGGTACTGGTCTGACTGCAAGTGCAGCACAGGCACAGGACATGCACGCATTTATCAGAGCGCAGATCGCTGCTAAATATGGTCGTGAAGCTGCCCTGAATATCTCTATCCTGTATGGTGGTAGTGCGAAGCCTTCAAACGCTGTAGAGCTGTTCTCCTGCCCGGATGTGGATGGTGGTCTGATCGGTGGTGCATCTTTGGTAGCTGCTGACTTTGTAGCAATCGTGAAAGCACTGGCATAAGCCAATTATATATTTATTTTACTCCGGTATGGTAGCCGTTTAAATGGCTGCTGTACCGGTTTTTTATACCAGTGAATGCTATTTATTTTAGTATTAAGTAAAAAAGTTAGTATTTAATGCTAAATAAATTAGTAAAATCGAAATAAAGATTTTATATTTGTAATGTCAATATTCAAATAACCAATACACTTTAAGTTCAAAACTTATTTGGTTATGATTACAAATAATAACGTTATTCCTGAACAGGAATTATTGTATGACTACTTATTAGTAGTTAATCCCGGTACTCATATCAACAATGATGTAATGGCTTTAAAGCGGATGATCGCGCAGGAACTGGGTATCGGCGATACCCAATTCTCACAGGCTAACGTCAGTCTATTCCGCTCTGTATTTCCAGTGCGTTTTGAGGATGATTTTGTCAACCTGTTAGATAATATAGCCGGCAGACAGTCAGGGTTTACATTATATACTTCCCGTTTTGATCACTTCGAGCTGCAGGAGGATAAGCGCACGATCTTTATCAATGTGGCGAATCCAAAGCCGATTGTAGAATTGCATAAAAGGATCCTACAGGAATTTGATATCAAATCCAGTCCATACAAACCGCATATTACGATAGCGAGAGGGATGAATACCCGTGAGTTTGATCAGGTATATGATCATTTTTACAATCAGGTATTTGTGCGGAGTTTTCAGTGTAAGAGTTTTACGCTATTGAGGAAACCAGCGGCGGGTGGGCAGTATGAGACGGTGAAGGAGTTCTTCTTTGGAGATGAGGCGGTGAGAGGGAATGAGCATACGTTGTTTAATTATGCGGCGTAGGGTTTGAGGGGGATTAGGTAAGGAGTGGGGGTTGTTGTGCGGGGGGAAAGTGTGAGGGGGGCGGCGTGTTGTGTGGGGGAAGGTTTGAGGGTTGTCAGGTAAGGAGTGAGGGTTGTTGTGCGGGGGAAAGTGTGAGGGGTGTTGGCTTGTTGTGAGGGGAAGGTTTGAGGGTTGTCAGGTAAGGAGTGGGGGGTGTTGTGCGGGGGGAAAGTGTGAGGGGTGTCGGCGTGTTGTGCGGAGGAAGTTCTGATGCTTGTCAGTTCGTTGTGTGGCGTAGGGTGTGACATTCGTCAGCTGCGGCTGTTTCCTGGCAGAATAATTTTATATTTTTCCTGACTGTTCGTAGATTTAATATGTTCACAAAACATATTTCATAACCGTAACAGCATAACGATGCAAAAGATACACAAAGTCATTATTGTAAAAGGCAAGGTGCAGGGTGTCTTCTTCAGAACTAATACCAAGCGGGCGGCCGATGGGCTTGATATCAAAGGGCAGATCAAAAACCTGCCCGATGGCAGTGTCTGGATTGCCGCAGAAGGAGAGGAGGCGCCAATGGAAGCTTTCATCGCCTGGTGCCGTCAGGGCCCGCCGCTAGCCAAAGTAACAGGCGTTACTATTGAACCTGGGGAAGTACAAAACTTCAGGACCTTCGAAGTCTCGCATCATTAATATTTCAATCATTATAGGTATAAATATATTGTCTTTTGCAGCCTATGCCAGCCAATAAAAAAACCGCTTCTGTCCGAGACAGAAGCGGTTTTTTATTATACACAGAAGAATTACTTCAATGCCAGTTTATTTAGCATCGCCTTATCCAGTACAGCTTTCGGCACCACCATCGTAATCGTATTCATCGCAAAATAAGGAATAGACACATGCATATATCCTTCAAAAGGGCCAGCCTTCGCTCCCCATGAATTTTTCACAATGAAAAACTCCTTACCACCGGCAGACTTACCCAAGCCTGTAATCTGCATCAGGTGATCATCTTCCGTCACCAGCTCTTCATACAGTCGTTGTCTGTCATCTGCATTATATGCCTTCTCATTCAGATCAGGATTAAAGGGTACTTTCTTCAGCAGGGAATCTGCAGCAGGATACAATCCATATCCGTTGCCCAGCATCCATCCCCTGTTACTCATATCCGTATCCCACAATACTGTGTAGCCTTTATTCACTGTTGCTTTCGCCACATTCACCAGCTCTTCCAGCGGCAGGTTATAGTAGGCACCATTAGAATAGTTATCAGGCACCTGCACAATAAAAGGTGCATAGTAAGGATGATCTGTAAATGAAGTCAGGTTCACATAATCATCTTGTGAAAACTTCACTACTTCCTTTGCAAAAGTCAGGGGTGTATAGTTCTTGCCATTGTAAGTGAATGACGCAGGCGCTGCACCTAAATACTTGTCCAAAATGCTGCTCACACGTGCTGTCCAGTTGTCCGGCAAAGGTCTTTTTACTTTCAGCAAACTATCCAGGTAGTTTTTCATTTCTTCTACCATCGGTGCATGATCATGGCTGGTACGTCCATTGGTCAGACCGCTGTACACATTCTCCGGCACCAGGCCATAGATCGCTGCTGCATGCAGAAAATCGTGTGCCAGACCGCCTTCGTCAAAGCGGGTAAATCCCTGCCTGTGAATGTAGTTCTTTGCCTTCTCCATATAGATATTACGTACAATGTACATCTCAGAGAGATCCAGCGCTGGCAGTCCTTTTCTCAGGCACTCAGATTCCACTACTGCTGTAGAGGAAAAGCACCAGCAGGTACCAGTTTCTCCCTGATTCTTTACTGGTGTGGCGGCATTATTTTTAATGACAGTAAAGTCCTGAAGCGTTTTATTTAAGTCCTGCGCTACAGCACCCGTAGCCAATAGCATCATCAGTATCCCTTGGAAAATCTTCTTCATCTATGGTGGTTTTGTGCATAAAGATAAGAGGGATAGATCAAAAAAAACGCCACTGCCGTAGGAACGGCAATAGCGCAGTATAAATGACAGGCTTTGGCGGAAAGCCACTTATAAATCTTATGGTTTTAAGGCTATAGTTTTTGATCAGAGGTAGCCGGTAATGGATAATTTTATTTTCTTAAGGCTATAGTTTTTGATCAGAGGTAGCCGGTAATGGATAATTTTATTTTCTTAAAACTATTATTCTTTACCCTGAATAGCCAGCAATGTTTACGCTTATTCTTCTACATTTATGCTCAGGCTATCTTCTTTACCAAGTATAGACAGTTTCTTTGCATTTTTCAGGTAAACTTTATATTTATCTGCTACTTCACCTGATTGCTTCACATCATTGATATAAAGATCCCCATCTTTTTTCTCAATCTTATACCCCTTGTCCGCATCAATCAGTTTATCAGCAGCCATCTTATCAATCATTTCCTTATACTGACCATCAGCTTTTGCATGCGCCATATCTTCGCGCATTTTAGTTTCTGTGATCCGCTGTTTTTTCATCTCAGCTTTCGCAGTAGCCATCGCAAACTCCATTTGTTTGCGGGATTCTTTCATTGCTTTTGCAGCTTCCTGGCGTCCTTTATCCATCGCTTCCTTAAATTCCTGGCTATTCATAGCAGCTCTGGCAGATTCCATTCCCATTTTGGCAGCAGGGATGGCTACATCTTTCATCGCAGCTCTGGCAGCATCCAGGCCCATACGAATACTCTCCTGAATAACGTTGGTGTCGATATTGATGTTTACATCAGGGTTAAAATTGACGTTAGGGTTTACGTTCACACCAGTATGCCCATTTATTTTAGCTTGTCTCAAACTCTCTTTCACTTCCTTATTAATCTGTTTCCAGTCAATTTCCTTCATGGCATTATCAACGTCTTTGTTGATCTGTTTCCAATCAATATTCTTCATCGCATTTTCAACCTCTTTATTAATATCCTCCCAGTTCACTTCTTTCATGGCATTGGCCATATCATTGTTCACATCTTCCCAGTTGATATTTGCCATTGCATCGTCAGTTGCTGCCTGCACATCTGCATCCAGTGCTTCCTTGTCAACCTGATCCTGCTCTTGTTCCTCAGTATGGACATTGGCTTTCGGGGCAGTGGTATCTCCCAGCAGTGTGCGGGATATTTGGGTCAGCACAGGTGCTGGTGATTTTCTGGCAGTCTTTTTTGCACGTGCCTGGATGGGATTCAACCATGCAATGGCAACGAGGCTTACGGCGATAATCAATACGGCCAGCAGTTTCTGTGTATAATTAATGTTTTTAGTTTTCATTTCCATGATGCGTTTAATGCGGTGAAATAGATGTTGTTTATTATCTGCCGCTGCCATGGCTAGTGCATTAACTGTTAACCGGTATTCTTCTAATGCTACCAGCGCTTTGGCATATTGCAGGGGTTGCACCTGACTTGCAATAACAAGGTCATCGCAACAGTGTTCCCTTTCCAGGCGGATGTTTTTAGTGATCCACCAGATGAAAGGATTAAAGAACAGAATTGTTTCAACAATAGATTGGAAGATATTGAGTAGATAATCATTGCGTTTGATGTGTGCCAGCTCGTGCAGGAGAATGGCTTCCAGCTGTTCGGCAGTCAGGTTGTTGAACATGGCGACAGGCAGCAGGATCAAAGGTTTCAGAAAGCCGATCATCACCGGCACCTGAATTTGTGTGGAGATCAGCAACTGCACTCTACGGGGAATCCGTAACCGGGCAGCCAGTCGTTCCAGGTGCTTTTCCCATACTGCATCTATGGGTAGCACTTGTTTATTGCGGATCTGTTTCAGTTGGACCAGATCCATAATTAGTTTGATACTCATGACAGCTACTCCCGTTACATAGAGGCCAACCAGTACAGGGAACCACATTTCCAGTTGTGGAATGAAGTGTTTGATGGTGCTTTGGCTGTGATAGATCGGAGGCACTTCCAGGTGTCGCTGGCGAACGCCGGTTTCAATCATCACCCAGGTAGCCTGCCTGATGCGCAATGCAGCAGTTACCTGTTGATAGAGTGTGATGCAAAACCAGGCAAAGATGCCGGTCAGGGACAGGTACGACAGGTTGTACTTAATCCTGGCGCTCATGTGCGACCATACGTACAATACGAGCCGGAGACACGCAAAGATCAGGAACCCCTGCCACAGGGAATGTAAAAGCGCCCATCCAAATGCCTGGATCAGAATCGTAGGGAGAACAAGTTGTGCTGTCATAAACCTTGAGTTTACCTTTTTTGCTGGTCTTCTATGTCATTCAGGTATTGTCTGATCTTGTCGAGTTCTTCTTTCGAAGAATTATGATGACCAAGGGCCTGCATGACTAATTGAGAAGCAGAACCATTAAATACGGTATCAATCATTTTGTTCAGCAATTGCTGTTGGGTATTTTCCTGTGAGATCGCAGCAGTATACACGTGCGTTTTGCTACTGGCATCTCTGTTTAAATAGCCCTTTTCATGCATGATCTGCATTAACTTCAGGGTGGTAGTATACCCGGCATCTTTGCTTTTTGACAGCTCTTCGTGCACATCCCTTACCGTACAGTCGCCTTTCTCCCACAGGATTCCAAGAATCTCCAGTTCACTTTCCGTCGGTTTGTTATTTTTTGCTGTACTCATTTATTTTCAATGATTATTGATCTACGAATGTCTTCGTAAGTAAATGTACGACACTTTTCGTAATTGCAAAATTTATTTTCAAAAAGTTTAAAAAAGAGGGAATTCACCAACGGGTGATGAAAACCATTTTCAGAAAAAAGGCCCCTTCCAGAAGAAAGGGGCCATACCCGTGGCTTATTTGAAAAAATGGGTAATCTGGTAAAAAACAGGCATGCCATCCTTCGGCCACCCATTACAGCAAGACAGAACAGATAGCAATGCCTGGCACAAGTATTTTTTAGAACTTATTGGCTTTAATTAGAACTTACCTGCCTTGATTCCAAAATGGAAAGAAGCCATGCTCAGATCTCCGTTAGAAATATTAGGGGTATTAGACCCCTGTACAAAGCGGTAAGTTGCACCCAGGTCTAACCTCAGATAGCTGGTTACATTCAGCTCTATATTGGCAAATGGTTCTGCCACAAACAATCCGCTCCTGTCGTAAGAATGATAATGTGTATCGTCGTCGTTCAGGTCAAAAGTGGCTTTGTTTCTTCTTGATACGGCTCCGCCGCCTACGAGTGCACCTGCTGTCCAATGGATTAACTTATCAGTGTTGTGTGTATATTCTACAGCAAGTCCGGTATACCAGAAATTCAGGTATTGTTTATATCCCGTGGTGGCACTTGGTGCATAGGTAGAAGTGATATTGTTCGCCAGCGAATAGGCACCCGCACCAAACATCCATTTCTTATTGATCAGCACTCCGCCATAACCACCGGTCATTACAGCGAAATTACCACCGATCGATGTTAAATTGGCCGCAGGCACTCCATATGCACCAATTTTTGTGTTAGTAGACTTTTTAGAGAATAACGTTTCCGTCTGGGCAGTCTGAGCCCAGGCCTGCTGTACTGATAACAGTACGAGCAGCGCCAACAGCGCTTTTTTCATAAAATGTAGTTTAAAGAAAAGTGAGAGAGAAGAGGGGAGTGGGCGGTCAGTTGTGTTGAAAACCGCCCCACTCCCTTATGAAGAAGAAAATCAATTCGTGGTAATGGAAGAATCACTTACTGCGGAGGTGCCAAACCATCCCAGTATCTTCCCTTTTCCGCCACCATCTGTGACGTTCTTATAGTTCGTGCCTACATTGGCCAGTACAGTAGCAAATAATCCACCAGACTCCATCTGGGTCTGAACAGAGGTTACCCAGAAATAGCTTGGATAACTCAGTGAGCGGAGTTTTACGATAGCGAGATCTCCCTGCAGATAAGGATGATCACGATCATTTACGCTTTCACCTACGAACTGTGGGAACTCCTGTCCGTCAGACAAACCTTCGGAGAAGCCACCATCGATCACGTAGTTATCTTCCAGGATATTGTCATCATTTAAATTATTTCTGTAGGACCTGATCCAGGTGTAATCTGTCTGCCCTGCCATATCAGTTGCATAGAATCGTACATAGTAACCATCCTTGGTTGCACCGTCATCACCTTTTTTCTTGTACTTGTAGTCAATGTTTGTGATAGCAGCCACGGGCTTAATGGTATCAGTCGCTTCGTATACATTAGAATCGTATTCCACACGGAGGCGGTAAGTATGGTTCACCTGACCAATCTGACCGTTAGCCGGATCACATTTGTACAATGAATCTGCAAACACGAAAGGATAAGTATCGCCTGTTGTTTCGTCATACAGTGTGATGGTTGCATCGCTGATAATAGGAGCATCACCTGACTCTGTATAAGATACTGATTTTGTAAATCTGATATATTGTGTACCTGGTTCGTTGGTAATCCATGCATCCAGTACAGGATAAGAAGTACCAGCTGGAACATCCAGGTCTATCACATCCGTACAGGCGCTAAATCCTGTTACGAAAGCGGCTAATATGCTGAGTCGGAAAAATTTCTTCTTCATGACGGTTAAAATTTAAAGTTGTAAGTAATACCTGGGATGACAGAACCGATGATAGACAGGCGTACTGCTTCTCTTTTGTTCTTGTCGTCTTCATTCTGCTGGAAGTAGATGGAATAAGCATTGCGGCGTGAATACACATTGTACAGCGAGAACACCCATTCGCCTTTCCAGCGTTTCAGCTGTTTGCCTTTCAGTGTGAGGGATACATCCAGGCGATGGTAGTCTGGCAGGCGGTAAGTGTTACGTTTGTCAGTGCTGTTGTATGGAATATCCCAACCCTGGTATTCCAGGCGGCTGTCTGCATACGTAGTAGGTGTACCTGTTGCATACGTCCAGTTAGCAGAGAAAGAAGTACGTTTTGAGAATTCATGCGTTGCTACGATGGTAATGTTGTGTGTGCGATCATAGCGGTTCAGGAACCATTCATTCTGGTTGATGCCCTCAGTTTTACGTTCAGATTTTGACAGTGTATAGCTGATCCAACCTGTGGTGGTACCGATTTCTTTCTTTGCCATCAGTTCCAGGCCATAAGAGCGGCTCTTGCTTGGCAGCAGGTCTGCTTCAATGTACTGGTTCAGCTGCAGGTTTGCATTATCAATGTAATCCAGCTGGTGGTTCATGTTTTTATAAAACACTTCAGCAGAAATTTCATACTTGCCATTAGTCGCATCGTATGCATAACCTACGGTGTACTGATCAGCCACCTGTGGTTGTACATTGTTGGTACTTGGTGTCCAGATATCGAGTGGTGTAGGAGAGGCGGTGTTGGACAACTGGTGCATGTACTGTGTAGTACGGGCATAAGATGCTTTCACGGCATTGTTGTCGTTGATACCATAGCGAACGTTGATTCTTGGCTCCAGGTAGTGATAAGCTTTAATCAGCTCATTGGTACCATAAGTTTTGCTGCCTATGAGTGTTTTACGTACGCCGGGTGTGGTGTCATTGTAGTAATAAGCAGTACTGTTACCGAGGTATTGGTATTCAGAGAAACGAAGACCATATTGCACACCAAATTTCTTGCTAGGTTTCCATTCATGATCGATGTAAGCAGCTGCTTCGAGACCATGTTGGAGAGTCAGGTTTTTCACGGTTGTATTCTCGCCGTCCTGGCTCACACCTTTACCCGGTTTGAAAATGTAATAGAGGCCCTGTACCCCGAAGTGTACGCTGTTTTTTGCATTCACATAGTAAGTAAAGCCAGGTTTCACACCGTAGTTGATGATGTTGGAAGTCCAGTCATAAGCCTGGTAATTATCACCGGCATTTTTGGTACTACCGTTGCTGAATTCAAGGCTGTAGTCATAGTTACTATAAAAAGTAGTCAGGTTCATGAACAGTTTACTGTTGAACACATGGTTCCATCTTATGGTAGCGGTTTTATTGCCCCAGTTCATATTCACATCTGATCCGAAACCGAATACGTCTCTTCCCAGGTAACCGCTTACAAAGAGGGTATTGGTCTTGTTCAGTTTGAAGTTCGCCTTGGCGGTGATATCGTAGAAATTCAGTTTGGTGTCTTTCATATCTCCGCTCAGGAAAGGCTTCATGAGGATGTCGATATAGGAACGCCGGGCAGCGATGATAAAGGAGGATTCGTCCTTCACGATCGGCGCCTCAATGGAGAGACGGCTGAATACATTGCTGATACCGCCATTTACAGCCAGATTCTGGTTGTTTCCATCCTTCATGCGTATATCAAGCACAGAGGATGTACGGCCGCCGTATTCAGCTGGAAAACCACCTTTAATGAGATTCACGCTTTTAACTGCATCCGGGTTGAATACAGAGAAAAATCCGAGCATGTGGGTAGAGTTGTAAACAGGTGCTTCATCCAGCAGGATCAGGTTCTCATCTGCGGCACCGCCACGTACGTTGAAGCCGCTGGCGCCTTCGCCCACGGTTTGTACGCCGGGCAGGGTCTGGATAGAACGCAGCACGTCTACTTCACCCATGAAGGTGGGCATCTTTTTCATCTGGGCAATATCCAGACGGTTGATGCTGGAATTCAGCGTATTAACTGCTTTCTCTGTTTTATCACCGATTACGGTGACTGTGTTCAGTGTACTGCTGGATTTATCTAATTTGATATCCAGTGTTTGGTTTCCTTTCAGGGAAATATGTGTCTTAATAGGTGTGTACCCTACATAAGAAAACTGAATGTCATGGTCGCCGGCAGGCAGTGTGAGAGAATAAAAACCATATTCATTGGTTACAGTACCGATGCCTGTTCCTGCTTTGGAAACGGAAATGCCGATCAGGCTTTCCCCGTTTTGCTGGTCTTTTACGTATCCACTTAATGTAAACCGTTGCTGCGCATTTGTCTGTAGCGCCCAAAGCAAAAGGATGCCAATGGACAGGAGCTTTAGTAGCCTTGTCTTCATAAAAGGATTTGATAGTTATAAATTTACAATATGTTGTAAGGTGCGCTAGTGTGATCTAAACACGCATATATGACGTAGGATAATGGGGTTACCCCTATAGGTTACCGTAGAATTTTTTAAAATTAATCTTTATTCTAGTATATCGCATTGATAACCCATGCGTTGTAAAAGAAAAATAACTTCCCCTTCATTCACTGGGCAACCCTGGCCTACAACTCTTAATACTTTATCGCAATCTTCAATATCTACAGTGCAGGCCTGGATTGGGAATTCTTTATGGATAGCGGTAATTACTTTTAACTTATCCAGGTCTGTATTGATATTTGTTTTGAATATCCCGATCATTTAATTATAATATTTAGCTTTGTGCAAAGGTGAAGCACATCGTCTGGTTAACTGTTACACGAAAAGGATTAAATTTTATATTTAACGGATTATTATGGCTGTCCAGATCAGGAATGATATAAATGAGTTATTGCTCGAAGAAGAGATCGGGGATGACCTGCAGGAAAAGCTGGTGTCTACCCAGTTGGTAGAAGAGCAGCAGGAAATCAAGTACCATTTCGGGGAAGCGGTATTACGGGAAACCTTTTTTGACGGGTATCATATTTTCACCGGCGATGCCTCTGTATATGAGAACCTGCATGTGAATGCGACAGAAGCCATACCGGCAGTATCCCTGTTGTTTATGGTACGCGGACATTTTAATACTAATGTAGGGCATGAGCGGCAGCGCCTGTTTGGTTCGCTTGAGCACAACCTATATTATAATCCCGGGGGTGTGGAAAATGCCCATATCCTCAAACAGGAGAACCTCGCTGCAGTTGGGATGAATTTCAGCAAAGAACGGTTCCTGCAGCTGGCGGAAAATAATGGCCGGATACTGGATATGCTGGGGAACAATGTGGCTGGCAACAGGCCTATCATACTAAATAAAAAGAGTAATCACCCTATTACGGCCCGCATGCTGATGATCCTGGACGAGATCAGGAACTGCCAGTTTCTGGGAGGGCATAAAAAATTATACCTGCAATCTAAGGTGATAGAGTTGCTGGCCCTGCAATGTGAGCAGCAGGAGCAGGCAGAATCCTTACAGAAAGAGCGGTTTGCATTATCTGCATCGGATAAGGAGAAGATCTTCTTTGCCAGAGATTATTTATTGAACCAAATGCAGTCTCCCCCTTCGCTGACGGAGTTATCAAGAGCAGCGGGGTTAAATGAGTTTAAACTGAAGAATGGGTTCAAACAGGTATTTGATAATACAGTGTTTGGCTACCTGAATGATCATAAAATGGAATATGCGCGGCAGTTATTACAATCGGCTGTGCAGTCAGTGACCCAGATAGCAGAGCAGCTGGGTTTTTCATCAGTACAGCATTTCAGTACTGCTTTCAGGAAGAAATTCGGGGTGAGCCCGGTAAAGCTGCGGAATGCCTAAATGCATTTCAAAAGAGGGAGTATCGAAATCCTGTTTTCTTTTTCAAAGAAAAGAACTCAAAGCATGATACCCCCTCCTTTTATTAATTAGCTTAGTAAGCAGCGGTGAACCTTGCTTTTACATGCTGGTTTTTCTCCACTTCGTCGATCAGTGCTACTGCATAATCCTTATTTGAAATCTTGCTGTTACCTTCTGCATCAGTTACCAGGGTATCCTTGCCCAGGCGGAATTTACCTGTACGCTCACCTGGGAAGATGTTAGCCGCAGGGCTCATCACGGTCCAATCCAGGTCGTTCTGTTCTCTCAGCCAGTAGAAGCCTTCGCGGGTAGCAGTGGCACCACCTTTCCACTCAGCGGGGAATTCAGGGGTATCCAGCAGTTGCTTACCAGGAGCAATTTCCAGGCTACCTGCACCACTTACCACCAGTACACGTTTGATACCAGCTTTTCTTACGCCATTTGCCAGACCCTGAATCAGTTTCAGGTAAGTGGGGGTATCATGTGCATTGAAAGAGCTGATGACAGCTTCGGAACCTTTGATCAATTCAGCGAGTTGGTCTGCATCTGCTACATCACCCTGCTTTACGGTCAGCTTAGGATTGGAAATGGTGATCTTTTCAGGATTACGTACGATAGCGGTTACTTCATGTCCTCTTTCCAGTGCTTCGGCCAATAATGCGCTGCCAATGAAGCCAGATGCGCCTACGATAGATAATTTCATGTATTAAGTTTTATTGTTATTAAAATTGTTACAGTTTGATGTAAAAAAAATCAAGACACGAACTGAGCGCTGAACTGCGCCAGTGTGGTATGCTTCAGTTTCTCGTATACGGCCTGGTCGATGGTATCGAAAAGGGTTTCCAGCGCGCCATTGATATCCCTGCCTACCGGGCATTCAGGATTGGGGAGGTTGGGAGAGAAGCCGAAGATGTGGTTTTCCTTTACAATCTGGAAAACATCGGATAAATAGATATTGTTTGGTGATTTGGTCAACTTGCTTCCCCCGTTTTTGCCTTCCTTGCCTTCTACAAGACCGGCTTCTTTTAGTGCTGCGAGTTCCTTGCGCACCAGGGCGGGGTTGGTATTGAGTGAGCCTGCAATGAGATCGCTGGACATCCATTCTGTCTCAGAAAGGCTGAGCAGACTGAGGATGTGAACTGATATTGCAAACTTACTTTTGACCATACTGTAATTAAAATGATTACAGTACAAAGGTAAAGAGTTTTTCCATTCTACCAAATAAATTGATAATTAGACTAGTCAGGTAGTGTTTCTATAAGGTCGCTATAAGCTTTCTTCGATGCTTGTTCGATGCTTCTTCGATGCTTCTTCGATGCTTCTTCGATGCTTCTTCGATGCTTGTTCGATTACTGTATAATTAAAAAGCCCCGGCATTTCAGCCGGGGCTTTCCAAAATAAGCTTCAGATAATTATTTTTTAACAACGACCTGTTCCGTTTTCACTGGTTGCTTTTTCGCAGTTTCAGGTTGTCCTGTATGGTGTAAATCTGCCAAAGTCGGCGCTATCACCAGACTTACGATAGACATCAGTTTAATCAGGATGTTCATGGAAGGACCTGAAGTATCTTTGAATGGATCACCTACGGTATCACCGGTTACAGATGCTTTGTGTGGTTCTGACTTTTTGTAAAAAGTCTCGCCATTGATCACGACTCCTTTTTCAAAGGATTTTTTCGCATTGTCCCATGCACCGCCGGCATTGTTCTGGAAGATCCCCATCAGTACACCACTTACAGTAGCACCTGCGAGGAAACCACCCAATACTTCCGGGCCAAACACAAAGCCTACCAGGATTGGGGAGATGAGGGCAATGGCTCCAGGCACCATCATCTTTTTAATAGAAGCCTGTGTTGAAATTGCCACGCACTTATCGTACTCAGGTTTGCCGGTACCTTCCATAATACCTGGGATGGTTCTGAATTGTCTTCTTACTTCTTCCACCATGCTCATAGCCGCTTCGCCTACAGCCCTGATAGCCAGGGAAGAGAAAATAAACGGAATCATTGCGCCGACGAACAGACCGGACAATACATTTGCTTTATAGATATCAATACCATTAATTTTAGCTACGCCTACGAATGCTGCAAACAGCGCCAGTGCAGTCAGTGCTGCGGAAGCAATGGCGAAACCCTTACCTGTAGCCGCAGTGGTGTTACCAACGGCATCCAGGATATCAGTTTTCTCTCTTACTTCTTTGGGCAGTTCACTCATTTCAGCGATACCGCCTGCATTATCTGCAATCGGGCCAAAGGCATCGATCGCCAGCTGCATGGCAGTTGTGGCCATCATACCGGCAGCAGCAATTGCTACGCCATAGAGACCTGCGCAGGCAAAAGATCCGTAGATCCCTGCAGCCAGCACAAGGATTGGCAGCATGGTAGATTCCATACCTACAGCCAGACCACCAATCACGTTTGTGGCATGACCAGTTGAAGACTGACGGATAATGGATAATACCGGACGCTTGCCCATTGCGGTATAATATTCAGTGATGATACTCATGAGCGTACCCACAGCCAATCCTACGAAGATGGCTCCTACTACACCACTCTGTGTGATCGCTTTGGTACCTTCACGTAAATCAGATGTTCCTGGTAAATAATCACGTTTCAGGTAAATTGATCCTTCAGGCAGGATCCAGTAAACTAATGCTGCACTGGCGATAGCAGAGAGTACGATTGACCCCCAGTTACCCATATTCAGTGCTCTTTGTACCGTGCTGGTGTTCAGACCCGCGGTATCAGAGATCTTTACAAAAACGGTTGCTATCATGGAGAACACGATACCAAAACCTGCGATCATCATAGGCAGGAGGATCGGTGCAAGGCCACCAAACTTGTCGTTAGAGATGATTTCACTGCCCAATACCATTGTTGCCAGTACAGTGGCTACATAAGAGCCAAAGAGGTCAGCACCCATACCGGCTACGTCACCTACATTGTCGCCTACGTTGTCTGCAATGGTAGCGGGGTTACGCGGATCATCTTCCGGGATGCCGGCTTCCACTTTACCTACCAAGTCAGCGCCTACATCCGCAGCTTTTGTATAGATACCACCACCCACACGGGCAAACAGTGCGATACTTTCTGCACCCAGTGAGAAGCCTGTCAATACTTCGATGGTTTTGATCATCTGATCGGTGTTGGGTATTGCACCAAAGTAAGCTTTCAAAATAATGAAGAGTGAACCCAGACCTAATACAGCGAGTCCGGCTACACCCATACCCATTACAGATCCGCCGGTAAAGGAAACTTTGAGGGCTTGTGACAGGCTGGTACGTGCCGCCTGGGCAGTACGTACATTTGCTTTCGTTGCGATTCTCATTCCAATGAAACCGGCTGTAGCAGAGAATACAGCGCCAATGATAAATGCAAGGGCAATAGTCCAGTCAGAGTTTTCATGAGAAGCACCCATAATCCCCAAAAGGATAGCGGCGATAATTACAAAATAGGTTAGGATCTTGTATTCAGCCTTTAGGAAAGCCATTGCCCCTTCTGCTATGTAGCGGGCTATTTCTGTCATCCTTTCATTACCGGCATCCTGACGGGATACCCATGCACTGCGGACGGCAGTAAATAGCAGGGCAAGCAAGCCAAAACATGGAACGAGGTAAACGATATTCATATACGTGATTTTTTACAATTCTATAAATATAAACTTTATTCCATTACGAATTGTCTGATGGGAAATAGATAAATAACTGATAGAAAAAAGCCGTTATTCCGAGGTTTTTTGGGGTGTATGTTGATGTAGTATCTCATTTACGCAGGCCCAGAAAGGTTTTGCCGAGATTGTCAATGATGTCTTCCGGCGTCATTGCTTCCTGGGAGAGGGTTTCAGCGGCATAGTCACCTGCCAGACCATGGATATAAACGCCCATCAGCATCGCATCTTTGGAGGCGTATCCCTGTGACACTAATGATGTCAAAATACCTGTTAATACGTCTCCACTGCCACCTGTTGCCATACCGGGATTGCCGGTTGTGTTAAAATAAATATTGCCATCCGGAAATGCCATGGCTGTATACCGGCCTTTTAAAAGTATACAGAGGCGTTTTTCAATGGCGTTATGAGATAAGACCTGTAGTTGTTCCCTGTTGTTGGCAGTCTTTCCAAATAAGCGCTCAAACTCTTTAGGGTGTGGGGTTAGCAGGCTTCCTTCAGGTACTTTGTCAATCAAACCAGGTGTAGTTGCGATGATGTTGAGTGCATCTGCATCGATTACCATGGGCTGGCGATATTGTTCAAAAAGTCTTTCGAGTGCCCAGGCTGTACCTGCGGCGGTGCCGATACCGGGGCCGATTCCGATCACTTTATATTTTGAAGTGTCTGTCTGAAAGCCGGAACTGTGGTCATATTGGTCATCTATGATGCACATAGCAGGGGGCACTGCCAGTTGAATAATAGTATATCCACACTTGGGTACATGACAGGATAATAAACCGACACCTGCTCTCAGGCAGGCGCTGGCACTCAGTATTGCTGCGCCCATTTTGCCTTCACTGCCTGCAATGAGCAGGGAATGACCATAGGTACCTTTGTGAGCAAAAGGGGAGCGGGGTTTGTAAATGCTTTTGATCAATGCGGACTCACTAATATGAAATGGGGTAGGGGTTTGCTTAATATAATCCGGATGGAGGCCTATAGGCAAAATATGTACTTCGCCGGTGAGGCCAGCATTTTCAGGAAATAAAAAAGCAAGTTTATAAAATTCAAAGCTCAGTGTATGGTGTGCTTTTACCACAGGTGTATTCAGGGAAGAGTTATCTGCCTGCATGCCTGAAGGCAGGTCGATGGCGATGATGGTGTGGGTGGTATACAATGCCTGTAGTTGTTGGATAATGCCCGCTATCCAGCCACTTGCGGGCCTGCTGAGTCCTGTACCGAGGAGGGCGTCTACGATCAGTGCATTTGCAGGTGGTGCAGCAATAGAAGATGTAACAGGCACATCGTGTAGGGCATCCAAATATTTTTGCTGCAAAGCTTCTCTGTTAGCCACGTGATCTGCAGACGCCTTTTCACTATGGTGCAGTATAAATGCGTGGGCAATGTAACCTCTGTTTCTGAGCAGGCGTACAATGGCCAGACCATCACCGCCATTGTTGCCCATACCGCAGTAAATATATACAGGTATATCAGCAGCATAGTGCTTGCAAATCCAGGTAGTACAAGCAGCAGCGGCTCTTTCCATTAGGTCCAGGCTGCTGATGGGCGTGTGCGTGATGGTATATGCATCTGCTTCACGAATCTGTTGTGCAGAAAAAATCTTCATAGTTAAATATAAAAAAGAAAAGGGGATGTATCATAAAAGGAAGGCCAGGAGAATTGCATGTACGAAAATTCTCTCCATAGGTAACTGAATAAAACCTTCATGATAGAGGGAATTCAGCAACAGGGAATGAAAACTATTTCAAAGAAAAAGGGCCGTCCCGAAGTTTGAGACGACCCTTTTCAATAATAAAGTATATTCTTCTTAGAAGACGAATCTTGCTGAAGCACCACCGATCTCTTCCCCAATGTGGTGTGTACCACCTACGAAGTTTACATATGGTTTCAGGTCACCACTGATCACCAGCGGGATTTTTTTGAATTTGTATTCCAAACCAATGATACCATCTATACCAGGAGATGCATAAGAACCATCACCGTGTTCCCAATAACGGTCACGATCATAATCCCAGCGATCGTAGATACCTAAGTGCACGCCACCACCTGCATACATACGCAGTGGGGTATCGCCCAGATCAAAATGGTACTCATACAATGCCGTGAAAGTTACATTTGAACGACGGTTGTAATCCGTAAAGGCCAGGGCCTCGAAAGCATGGTTTTCAGTAAAGAAATGCTGGAAAGTTGCACCTACTACAAATGGATTTAATCTTACGCCTACCGCGTTCACGTAGTCTGTAGAGCTACCGCGACGTTGTGCATTAACCTGAAATGCCATTACAGTACACAGGCTGAATAATAACACAAGTTGTTTCATATCTGTTTTTGGTTTTTAAAAAAGGTTGTTTCAATAATCTCTAAAGGGTTTCAATAATTATTTTCCAAACGTATACCTGATCGATATGGCAAAGTCAGTCAGGTCGTCGTCAGTATTAAAATGAATTGCGGGCTTCCAATCTATACTCAGGTTCAGTGGGAGGGAGGGGACGGTGTAATCTACGCCCGCAACACCATCCACACCACCAATCACTTTTGTATTTCCTGACACTGTCCGGCTACCCATATGAGCTCCGCCGCCGATAAACCATGCAAATCCTTGCGTGGTCAAGGCCGAGAGGTCAAAATGATGTTCGTATAAACCGGTGACAGTGTAAGTTTTGGAATAAGCGCCTGCGATGCCTTCTATTGCGTTGGCATCGTCGAAGAAGTATCGTACTGTAGCTCCAAATGGCAAACCAGCGCGCAAACCTAATTGTGGATTGCCTTTTGTCTGTGCCTTTGAATAACTAGCGTACAACCCCAGGAGCAAGGCTATGAACAAGATCTTTTTCATTTGTTATTTGCAATGCTTCGCAATAACGGTGCCAAGATACGGAATATTGTGTGGATGAGGTAGCTATCTTTTGCGTAAATAAAGATATCCTGCTATGCCGGCTATTAATGATGCAATCATTACTGCTATCTTGCTGTAAACCTGCCAGTTGACATCTGTGTATGCAAGTGTGGCAATAAATATGGACATGGTAAATCCGATACCGGCCAGCAGGCCCACACCTAATAACTGTGACCAGTTGCTTTGTGAAGGTAATGCTGCAATACGTGTTTTAACAGCGATGAAAGAAAAGAGGAAAATACCCAGTGGTTTGCCAAGCACCAGTCCTGCGATGATGCCGTAACTGATTGTGTGTTGGAGAATGGGTCCGAGTGGTGTTGGGATTACGATGGCTGTATTTGCCAGTGCAAACAGGGGCATGATGATAAAGTTCACCGGTTTGTGCAGGTGATGGATCAGATTATCCAACTTATTGAGCGGTATTGTAAAGGCCAGTAATACACCTGCAACAGTGGCATGGATACCTGAATGGAGGATACAATACCAGAGGATGATGCCGGGGATGAAATAAAATATCAGCCTTTGTACTTTAAATTTATTCATCACAAACAGCCCCATTAAAATTCCCCCGGCTGCCAATAAATAAATTTGATGCAATGTCGCTGTATAAAAAACTGCAATCGTCACTATCGCTCCCAGATCATCGATTATTGCCAGCGCAGTGAGAAAGATCTTCAACGCCAGCGGTACTCTTTTTCCTAATAATGAAATCACGCCCAGTGAAAAAGCGATATCTGTTGCCATGGGTATTCCCCAGCCATTTTCATAGGGTGTACCATGATTGAATAAAGCAAAGATCCCTGCGGGTAACAACATTCCGCCTACTGCTGCCAACACTGGTAGTGTGGCTTGTTGTACAGAAGAAAGCTCTCCGCTAATCAGCTCTCTTTTAATTTCCATACCGGCCATAAAAAAGAAGAGCACCATCAATCCATCGTTGATCCAGTGCTCTGAAAAAGACCATCCCTGCAACCAGCTCTCCTGAATTGGAGAATTAGCCAGTAGCAGGGATGTGATTGTACATATGATCAACACTATTCCGGTGGCTCTGCTATCATTCAGGAAATCATAAATGGGAGAGAAGAGCCGTTTGATCATAATTATTTTTTTAAGGTAAAGAAGTTGTTACGGTCGTTGTATCAGCTACAGGTTGTTTTTCTTTCACACCACCCATCAGCTCATATTTCGACTTCGGTCTTCGCTTGATTTCCCATTTAAAGTTAGGCAGCTGCATCTGATCGATAGGCCGCTGACCGAACGGATACATCGTTCCTTCCGGATCTTTGATGAAATTTACATGGTGCAATTGTCCTTCCAGGAAGTACATATTGATGATACCACTCAACGTTTTGTTCACACTGATAATAGAACCATCATCATCCTGTACATAATAGATACTTTCGGCATTTCCATCTACATGCATCCAGTCGAGCGACTGATTTTTAAAGTAGCCGGTGATAAAGTTTCCTTTGATCTGATCATACAGATCCTTGTCTACTTCTTTTACAATCAGGCTATTCTGTGTCAGTAAGATTTTATCTGCCGTTTGATTTTTTGTATAGAGGTGAATGGTATCTCCGCTCAGCTGTGTACTATTCGCCCACAATACCGGGTTGCGGTAGAAGCGGAAGATAGAATCTTTTGTAGAATAATATACGCTATCTGCCACGCCCTGTAAGGAATCGGAGTAGATCTTTACATTGTGCCATGCCATGATGTACCTGATCTCTGTCGTGTCTTTTGCGATAGTATCCGGTTTATTCTGCAATGCATCAGGACCCGCTTTTACCAGGCTATCCCTCACTTGTTTTGTAAGGGCAGGGTTGGTCAGCGCCAGTGTAGCGGTATCGACTACATTCATGAGGCTATCGCGTTCACGATCTGCCAGACCATTAGCTTTTTGCAGACTTTCCTGGAATTTTTTGCCAGTGGTGTCAGTCTTTGCATCAAGGAAAGGAGGATTGCCGTTCGGAGGCGTTGGCGGATGATTACCTGGCGCCATTGGAGGGCGGCCACCCGGACCACCCGGTCCCGGAGGTGGACCTCCTGGTACAGGTTTTTGCTTTGCGAGTGCTGAAGTAGCGACGCTATCAAGCTTTGCCGCAGTTGGTGTGGTGACGCTATCGATCTTTGCTACGGCCTTTATACTATCTGATAATGCTTTTGCGGTACTATCAGGTACTGCTTTGGCTATACTATCTGCTTTGGCCAGATCCGGCATTTCTTTTTCCGCAGGTTTCTCCAACACGACAGCGATGGTATCTTTCAGTGGTTTCCTGACATTGATGCTATCCTTGCCCAGGATGGCAGAATACAAGGTATCTGCAGAGAGGTACATGGTATCTGTTTTCCCTTCCAGGATCATGAGAGGATGCTGTGTGGCCAGGATGGTTTTTTTGGTTTGGTTTACCGTACCAAAGTTAGAGAGGAGGCTCATATGCTGTGCGGTGTCTCTATAGACCATGTTCCCGTAGGCATATGCCATCCCGGTTCTTTTGTCCATAATGATCCTGTCTGCAGTAATGGTCGTGGCGCTGTCTTCAATAGTAGGGCGGCTGTCGAAGTTACCTTCGCCGGTTTCTGTATTATATTCTCCTGAGGTGGTATACATAATGGTTTTACCATCATTGATCGTAGTAGGTGCTACGATGGTGGCCACTTTGGAGATTGTATTATATAAGAGGGTATCGGTAGTCAGGGTATATTCCGGATCTACGAGCAATACATTCTTTTTGAAATAAACGTCTTTGGTATCGGCGTAGTAAAAACCTTCCTGGCTGGTGAGAACACTGGTACCGTTTACGAGTTTACCACCTTTGGTATAGGTACCGATCCTGGCATTCATGTCGTATTGCAGCTCAGGGCCAGAGATGGTCACTTTACCATCTGTGAGGCGGGCATTGTCATACATGGTGGCGAGTCTGCTCTCCCCTTCATAGTGGAGATAGTTGCCATAGATATGAATACTGTCGGCCTGATTGATATGAATATGACCATAGGCGTCGAGTACATTTGTCGCTTTGTCAATAAATGTACTATCGCTATAGAATAATGTATTTCCCTGTCGGAAGACAACATCGTTTATAAACCGGTTCAGCGAAACTCCGTTCTTCGTGATTACATTCAAGGAGTCAGCGTGAATGATGTGGATCACTTTCCCGGTATCAGTCTTTTGCTGAAGGGTATCCTGTGCTTTGGCAGAGAATATACTACCAAGGCAGATCCCGGTGAGGATAAGCCCGACTTTAGCTAAATGCTGCATGTTTAAAATCATTGTGCCGTAGCAGTATCTGATGGTATGGGCTGAGGTTTTGATTTTTTACCGAACAAAGAGAAGTGTACATACCTTTTTGGATTTACGCGAAGGTCTTCCAACAATTTATTGAGGCTATTCAATGAATTCTGCAGGTTTACATATACTTTCTTATCGTTCAGCAACATACCTGCAGTACCATCGGTACTATTCAGTTTTGCAATTGTTTCGTTCAGGCGTGTAGCCATTTGCTGCAACTCCTGTAGTGTTTTATCCAGTTGACCGTTAGACAGGGCAGCAGTTGTTTTTTCTGCATTGCTCAGGATAGCGGTGATCTTGTCGTTGTTTGCTTTCAGGTTAGCGGTGAGTGCTTCCAGGTTGTCGAAGGTTGCGGTCACATTACCATGTTTTGGATCCAGCATACCATTCAGGGATGCGGAAGTACGGGTAAAGTTGCCCATAGTGGCATTCAGGTGGGCGATTGCTTCTCTGAGGTTGCCTTTGGTAGTTGTGTCAAAGATGGAGTTGACGGTCAGGAGAACGGAGTCTACAGATCCCAGTGTACCTTCCAGTTTCTGCACCAATGGGTTCAGTTGTTCTTTGAGGGCGTC
The DNA here is from genome assembly GCF_034274695.1 of Chitinophaga sp. LS1. NCBI lineage: Bacteria > Pseudomonadati > Bacteroidota > Chitinophagia > Chitinophagales > Chitinophagaceae > Chitinophaga > Chitinophaga sp. LS1. Next base: position 7,770,338 of record NZ_CP128362.1, on the reverse strand, counting down.
TGTTACGGATCCGTCTACGGCTGCATACACGGTATCGCCGTCTTTGAGATAATCGTTCGCGTTACCGAAGTCGATCTGTACGGTTTTGGTACCTAACAGGTCGCCGGTAATACGGGCCACAGAATTGCGCGGAATATCAATTTTCTTCTTGATAGTCAGCGTTACCAGGATGCGGCCTGCGTTTTTATCCATTACGTCCAGGTTGGCTACATTACCTACCACGAGGCCATTTACCTGTACGGCGCTGGAAGGTTGGAGGCCATTTACCTGTGTATATACAGCATAAATAGTCTTGCTATGCGAAAAAAGGCTTTTACCTTTTAACAAATTAAAACCTAAAATCAGCATTGCGATGGCTACTGCAGCCAGGATGCCAACCTTAGTTTCGTTCGATACTTTAAGCATGTGAATACGTTATACGTTCTTGCAAAAATAATCAAAAAAGGATGCGGGCAATCAATTACTGATTTTCAATTGCAAATACCACACCTATTTTAACTAATATTTAAAAAGGTAAATATAACGTGAAGTGTTGGAAATGATTGGTTTTGGGAAAAAGTTGGGGGAAAGGGTCGTGGGGTTAAAAAGGCTAAAGGGGGGAGGGGAGGAGTTAACGTTGAGCAAGGCTGTTATGCTCAGGGTCCATAATAAAGGCGTTCCAGAAGCCGGCTTTTTTGGCGTGGGAGAGCGCAGACCTTGCTTCATTGATGCTGGCAAAAGTGCCCCAAACATATTTATTAAGTGTCTTATTATTAATAGACACGGGTTGTTTTTTAATATAACCGTTCAATTTGCTGAAGATGGGGGCTGAGCGGGTATACTTCTTATCAGTAACGAGGAGTTGTATATTATATTTATTGTCTGGTGGCTTGCTCACCGACTTTGTTTTAGCCAGCTGTACGGGGGGCGTTGGTTTTGAACTACCTATGGAGCCATCCTTGTTAATTACAAAGGCCTGGCGAAAGCCAAGCTGCTTTGCTTTTTGCAATGCAGCTTTGGCTTCAGCTTCGGTCCGGAAATTTTCCCAGATATATTTATTTAACTTCTTACTGTCTTTTACGTATGAATACTTCCTGATGGTACCGTGCATTCCATTAAATATGGTAGCACCTCTGCCGTAGGTCTTTTCGGTGACCAGCAGTTGTACATCAAAAGATTGTTTGGCTGGGGCAGTAGGTGTATTGCTTACGACCTCTTTATCAGCGGATTGCTTATAAACCGACTTGCTTTTGGTGGTAGTGGCATTGTTCTGAATGGTAGCTGGTTGTTCGCTGCCGGAGCGGCGGTCGCCATCGTAGCGGTTCAGTTCATCCTTGTAGCGTTTGATTGCTTTAAAGATGCAGAGTGCCATTTCCTGCTGACCATCGTCTGAGTTCAGGTACTTTTCTTCCTGTGGGTTAGAGATAAAGCCCAGTTCTACCAGTACACTTGGCATGGCGGTGGCCTGCAGCACCCAGATTCCTTTTTCGTCACGCTGACGGGCGCCACGGCTGATGCGGCCTACTTCTGTAAACTGATCTTCGATCAGGGAAGAGAGGCGGAGGCTCTGGTCAAAATAAGCGTTGCGCAGGGTGTTCAGCAGGATAAAGGTTTCCGGATCGGACATATCCATGACAGAATTAGCCCCTTCAGATTCAGCATCCAGCATGATTACGGAGCTTTCACGCAGGGATTCTGTCTTTGCATTGTTCTTCCCGGTAGCCCATACATAGGTTTCAGTACCTTCTGCTGTGCTGGGGGAGGTTGAGTAAATAGGTCTTTTGGAGGCTACTTTCTTTTTTCCTTTCTTCACATATACCGTCTTATAGCCGGTTACTTTATGGGTAGGGCCAGCAGAATTACAGTGAATAGAGATAAAAAGGTCTCCTTTTTCCCTATTGGCGATATTGGCTCTTTCGTTCAGGTCTGCCTTCAGGGAGCCTGCCAGTGCTGCGGGTGTCTTTCTTGTGTAGACCACACGTACATCTTTCATATTGGCTTCGATCAGCTTGCCCAACTTAAGGGCTACATCCAGTGTTACCTGTTCCTCCGTGGAAAAACTTCCTTTTGCTCCCGGGGTAGTAGCACTATGTCCAGGATCAATAATGATCGTCCTTAGGGGCGGATTTTGTTTTTTGCCTGCTGGTTCAGGTTTGTTCCTCGCGTAAAGAAATAAACTTCCAAAAAATGTTGCACAACTTAAAAAAATCCAAAATCGGTTCCAGCGCATGACTCAGTTTTTATTTTAATTTAATGGGCGTTAGTCATAATAAAAAAAATAATTGCGAATTACAATCGAATTTCCCCGATGGGGCCGGGGTCTACACAGTAAACTTGTATTGTCCGGTTCCTTCCTCAGTCAGTAATTTACAGGGAGTTCCTGGTTTTTCTAAAGTAATTCATCGTTTAAAATCAGTCTTTCGTCCTAATATAAGGTGTTAAATAATATTAAGCCGCATTCTTTTTCATTTTACAATTGACAATAATTTGTACAAAAACTTGTAGGTTTGTGCCACTTAACACATGCACCCGAGTTACAAAAATAATTATAAAAAGTTTTTGAGACAGATATACCTGGTATTTGGAGGAATATTAATTGCGTTTCCTGTAATTTTTACCAGTTTGGCTTCGCCGAGGTCCGACCTCACCGTGTCTTCAATTGTTTTCGCAGATACCGTGCCGAAAGGGGCGGATACGACTATTCCTGCTATAAAAACGCCGGAACCAGCAAAAACTGATACACAGCATCCAAACCGTATTGATACTATTGGATCTTCAACCGATTCCACAGGAATAGATAGCCTGCATGGTCCCAAGCTCTCCAAGGATAGCCTGGATGCGCCAGTTGCTTACAAAGCGAAGGATTCTATTATCCTGGTAATTCCGGAAAAGAAGTTTTATATGTATGGCACTGCCAATACAAAGTATAAAACGATGGAGATTACAGCTGAACGAATGACCTACATGCAATCTACAGGTATTATGGAAGCCACTACCGCGCTGGATACAGCTGGTAAGCCTTTCGGTCGTCCGCATTTCAAGGACGGTGGACAGGAATTTGATTCCGATACCCTGCGTTTTGCAATGGAAACGAAGAAAGCAAAGATCTACAATACCAAATCCCAGTACGGAGAAGGCTATGTGCATAGCGAGCAGACGAAGCGCATGCCTGACAATAGCATCTTTGGTTTCAAAAACGGGTATACTACCTGTAACCTGGATACCCCTCACTTCCAGTTCAGGGCCAAAAAGATCAAGGTAATTCCTGATAAACTGGTAATATCTGGTCCGGCAAACCTGGAGATTGAAGGGATTCCAACACCTTTGTTCATTCCTTTTGCCATTTTCCCAATCACCCAGGGACAACGTTCCGGTATCCTGGTGCCGGGGTATGTGGTGAACGCCCAGAAGGGGATGGGTCTGGAAAATGGAGGATACTACTTAGGTCTGGGGGAGCATTTTGACCTTACCATGCGGGGAGATATCTACTCTTATGGTAGCTGGTCGCTCACTGCCAGTCCGACATACCGAAAGCGCTATCATTATAATGGTGGTATGACTTTGAGTTTTGCCAATACCCGTTTCGGTGATCCTTCGGTGAAATCTGAGTTTAGCCGCTCTCGTGACTTCAGGGTTACCTGGAACCACAGTATGGACAGTAAGGCCAGGCCGGGTGTGAACTTCGGTGCGAACGTGAACTTTGGTACTTCCAGCTATAATACTTACAATGTAACGGATTATGCTACCCGTGTAAACAATAACATTGGTTCTTCTATCAGCTTTTCGAAGACCTGGCAGGGCAAGCCTTATAACTTTACATCTAGTCTGACACACTCTCAGAACCTGAGTACCCGTGATGTGTCTATTTCCTTCCCGAATGCGACGTTTTCCATGAATACGCAGTATCCGTTTCAGCCAAAGGAGCTGGTTGGGAAGTCTAAATGGTACCACAAACTCGGGATTGGGTACACCGCAACGCTTGCTAATAGCGTGACATTCAAGGACTCAGTGTTTGGTAAGTCGAAGATGTTCGATGCGTTGCAGTCAGGGATGAAACAGAATATTCCTATCTCCTTTACTATTCCTGTGTTTAAAAACTTTACCCTGTCTCCGGGTGTCAGTTATGCAGAATATTGGTATACAAAGAAGACGGAGCGTAGGTGGAATCCAAACAAGCGTGTGAGTGTAGACTCTTTGGGTGGTTTGGATACAATATATACTCAGGGCTTCTTTGCTGCACGGCAGGCGAGTGCAAGTTTGTCTTTGTCAACAGCGGTATATGGTATGTATGTGTTCCCGAATGGGTCTAAAGTGAAAGCTATCCGCCATGTGATGCGGCCTACACTGAGTATCAGTGCGCAACCTGATCTGGCCAGTAATGCCTATTATAACCAGTATTATAATAGGGACAGCGATGCGGTACGTACTTCTTATTTTACCAGTTCTTCTGTTGGGGTGCCTTCGGAGGGGAGGGCCGCATCTATCTCGTTCGGGTTGGATAATAACCTGGAAATGAAGGTGTTCTCGAAGAAGGATACGTCGGCGAACCATGAGAAGAAGATCAAGCTGCTGGATGGTTTTGGTTTCAATGGTTCTTATAACCTGTTGGCGGACAGCTTCAAACTGTCAACTTTCAGTTTGTACGCCCGTACGAACCTGTTTGATAAGATCAACATCACAGCCAGTGGTAATATTGATCCTTATGTATATAATAGCAGGGGAAAAAAAATTGACAAATATGTGTGGAATCAGGGCAGGTTCAGTCCGGGCCGATTATCGAATGCCACGATAGCGCTGAGTACGTCCCTTACTTCGCCGGATAAGAAGGCGAAGGCCAAGCAGGATCAGCTGAATAGTATAGAGAATGCAGAAAGTACGGATGCGGCATTCCAGGCACAGCAGCGACAGCTGGCGACGGTGAAGAAGAACCCGGGTGAGTATGTGGACTTTGATATTCCATGGAAGTTGGATCTGTCTTATAGCCTGACTTATAGTAATACGATCCAGGCGGATTCAGGAGGGGTGGTGAAGACATTCTACCAGTACCTGACGGTTAGTGGAGATTTTAGTTTGACACCGAAGTGGAAGGTGGGGGTGAATAGTGGTTATGACTTTATTAATCATGCATTGGGGTATACAAATATGTATATATCGAGGGATCTGCACTGTTGGCAGATGTCGATTAATTTGATTCCGATTGGTAGTTATCGTCAGTTTAGTATTACGATCAGTCCGAAGGCGGGAATATTGAGAGATTTGAGGATTAACAGGTCGAGGACGTTCTATGATCTATAGCGAAGTGTAGGATATTGTAAAAAGGGAGGTTCCGGTAGGGGCTTCCCTTTTTTTTATGGTTTTTGATAATGTTCCCACATGATTTGGAATACTTTTGCCTTTAGTTCTTCTATATCCTGCATGGTGTACCCAATAGTGGAGACGGGTGGCAGGAACTCCATTGTAACAGCATGTGGCCAGGCAAAGAACGTTTTTCCAGGGGGCATAATTTCTTTTGTGCCTTTTATGATGGTTGGTAAAATGGGCTTTTTGGTGTCAATAGCGAGTGAAAAGGCCCCGTCATAAAACTCCTTCAGGGGTTGATCAGTTTTGTTCCTGGTGCCTTCCGGATAGAGTAGCATATGCATGCCATTTCCCAGTACCTCTTTCATTTCCACGAAGCTATGTTTACGGCTGGCGGGGTCTTTCCGATCTACCAGCACGCTGCCGATCTTGTACATAATGCCAAAGATGGGAGCTTTTACCATTTCCTTTTTTGCGAGGCTTTTGTGGATACCTGGGATGCCGGCGTAGGTGGCAGGGATATCCATGAAGGAGTTGTGGTTACAAACGATGATATAGGCTTGTCCGGGGGCGAAATTTTCGCGGCCTTTGGTACGGACGGGACAACCGATCAGCGGCATCATTATACGGCACCAGAGGCGTCCGGATTTGACAAATCTTCGAACGCGGGTTCTTAGAGAGTAGAATGATAACAACCACATTGGGAGCAGGAAAATGAGCATGAATATGGTGAAGATCATCAGCACATATAATGCATAGATTCTGCCAGCCAGGTTTTTAAACCAGTTCATAGATGTATGTTCAGATTATAAATATAATTATGAAATGGTATAAATTTTTTACGGTGTGGAAAATTCCTTTCTGCATGTAATCCTTCAATTGATCATTCGTAGTGATGGTTATTAAAGGCGATTGGCTATAGAAAAAATTCAAAAAGCTTTCCAACGGGTAAGGGAATGTGAACTTTCAATAGGTGTATGTAAGATGCTGTTATATTCTGACTTTCCAAATGAGGGGGAGCAGTATTGAATAAATTATTTATACAGTGTTCAGATGCAGGTTATATCCTTTGTACCAGCCAGATACAAGCTATCACGCCAATCAAGGCTGATAGCGGTATTGCTATATATTTTCGATAATAAGGTTTATCCGCAAACCACCTGGCCAGTAAAAAATAGCAGGTAAGTATCACTGTAATTTGTCCAAGTTCAACTCCCAGGTTAAACATAATCAGGCAGGAGAAATAATGCTCATGAGACAATCCCAATTGCGACAGCGAGCCTGCAAATCCAAGTCCATGAATTAATCCGAAGAGGAATACAATTCCTATTCTCGAAAGCCTCAACTTAGGGGAAAGAATATTTTCGACGGCAACGTAAAGAATGGACAGTGCTATTAATGGCTCTACAAGTGCCGGCGAGGGGGTAATAATATGATATATGGCGAGTCCAAGTGTAATAGAATGGGCGATAGTGAATGCCGTGGCCTGCCATAATATGGCCTTTAAACGGGGGCTTAGTAAAAATAGTCCTAAAATAAATGCAATGTGGTCGTAGCCGTATGGCAAAATATGCTGATATCCTTGTAGCAGATAAGCGGATATCACATTTGATTTTAGCAGCCGGGTCAGCTCTCCTGGTTGTATATGAGCGAATACAATAATAAATTTACTTTGAGATAGCATGATTTAGGCTATATTATTAACTTGCATGTCGAAATTAGTGCGTTTTCCTGGTTAAATAATGATATTTTAGCGATAATTAACAAAGATCTTGATTAAAAAGCTATACTGGTTCCTTTTTGTACGCGACCTGAATGAATCCCTGGATAATTCATCCGGAGATACAGGTATGTCGCTGAAAAAGAAGCTGATGCAGGATCTGTCTTACGTGGTGTTATTTGCTTACGTTTTCTTCATCTTTTCACCGCTTATACCACTGGTTTCAGACATCATCGCCCATACTTTCCGGGAAAAGGAGCACCTGGAAACAGCGCATCATGCATATGGCAAAGATCACGTTGGCCTTGAAATTGTAAAGGCTGAAAAGCTTGCCGGCAAAGAAGATGCTACTAATAATCAAAAAAGTGGCCTGGAAGATATTTCTCATACGCCAGCCGTAAATATACAACTCCATTTCCCTGCTGAGCAAATATTGAATCCGGCATATTCCCTGTTCAGATGTGCTAATTTAGCATCCAGGCAGGATATTGACTACCCTCCACCACGATTATAGGCATATACCTGATTGTTTTTAATTTGATTAAGCCATTGGCTTGATCTGTCTTTGTATGTACTATAAATATTGAGATGAATTTATTAAAATTATTGCTTGTTATCACGATGACCATCGTGATCAATCATTCTATTTCTGCACAACAACAAACCCTTTCCGGTATAGTCATTGACAGTGCAACACATGTTCCTGCCAGCGGGGTGACTGTACGTTTGACTCCCGGCAACCATACGGACATAACGGATGAAAATGGACGGTTCTTTTATAAAAATATCCCTGTTGAGGCGAGGGTGATTATAGTATCGGCAATTGGCTATAAGCAACAATCTTACCAGTTAAGTAACTTTAGAAATGGTCAGATTATTCCTATCGCCACCCAGCAAACTCAATTAACAGATGTGATCATCACTGCGAATACCGGCAATCCATATAAGGCTTTGAGTGAAATGGATATTAAGTTAAGAGGTGTATCAAATTCACAGGAAGTGTTACGGATTGTGCCTGGTTTGTTTATAGGCCAGCATCAGGGTGGGGGCAAGGCAGAACAGATCTTCCTGCGAGGTTTTGATAATGATCATGGTACAGATATCAGTATGAGTGTAGATGGAATACCTATTAATATGGTTTCGCATGCACATGGGTGTGTGTGTGTGTGTGTGTGTGTGTGTGTGTGTGTGTGTGTGTGTGTGTGTGTGTGTGTGTGTGTGTGTGTGTGTGTGTGTGTGTGTGTGTGTGTGTGCAGGGCTATGCAGATAGTCATTTCATTATTCCCGAAACGATTGAAAGTACTACTTACCAGAAGGGAATGTATAATGCAGAAAAGGGAGATCTTGCTGTAACTGGTTTTGTCAACTTTAATACAGCAGATGCGATCAGTTCCAACACTGTAAAACTGGAAGGTGGTCAATATAATACTTACCGGGCACTCGCGATGATAAACCTGCTGGGAGATAAAGCCAAAGCGAAGAATCAATCCTGGTATGCTGCTTCAGAATATCGCTATAGTGATAGTTACTTCGATCATTCCCAGCATTTCAAGCGTTTCAATTTCTTTACTAAATATCATGGTCAACTCAATGAGCATAACTGGTTAACATTGACAGCATCTACGCTTTATAGCAAATGGGATGCATCCGGCCAGATACCTGAAAGTGCTGTTGATGAAGGGAAAGTAGGGTTTTATGGACAGTTGGATCCGAATGAGGGGGGGATTACTTCCCGGACAAATTTGAATGTACAGTTAGTCACTACTCTTCCTAACCATGATATCATAAAAAACCAGGTTTATTATTCCAGGTACAAGTTTGATCTGTTTACGAATTTTACTTTCTTTTTAGAAGATACTGTAAATGGAGATGAGATCAGGCAAAAAGAAGCGCGTAATTTATTTGGATATAATGGCAGTTACCTGCATGAAGGGTATATAGGGAATACAAAGTTAACCACTGACGCTGGTATCAATGCGCGTTTTGATGCTACAGATAATTCAGAGCTATCTCATACTATCAACCGCTATACATTGATTGAACGTTTTAAACTGGGCGATATTACTGAATTCAGTGCAGGTGGATATGTGAATGAAACCCTACAGTTTAATAACCGGCTTTCATTAAATTTAGGGCTAAGGTTTGATCAATTCTTCTATAAGTACAATAACAAACTGGCGGATGATGCTACATTAAGTGGTGAGGGGATTTATACAGCTAATAATAATGTTGTTAGTCCGAAGGTGAACCTTTATTACCAGGCAACAGATAAAACGCAGTTTTATTTGTTGTTGGGGAAAGGGTTTCATTCCAACGATGCCCGGGTAGTGGTAGTGGAAAAAGGGGGGCAGACCTTGCCTGCTGCATATGGTGCAGATCTGGGAACAGTGTTCAAGTTATCAAAAAGTTTATTATTTAATGCAGCGGTATGGTATAGCTATTTGCAAAAAGAATATGTATATGCAGGTGATGGTGGAACTGTTGAATTCAGTGGTCGTACCCGTCGTGTGGGTTTCGACTTTTCAGGACGTTTTCAGCCGGTTGCTGCGCTTTATGTAGATGCGGATGTAAACTATGCACATGGGCGTTCTATCGATGACCCTAAGGGGGAAAACTATATTCCGCTTGCACCGGTATGGAGTAGTACGGGAGGGGTAACATGGTTATTAAAGAATGGAATCAATGGCAGTTTTCGATATCGTTATTTAGGAGACAGGGCTGCGAATGAGGATTATAGTCTGACAGCAAAGGGGTATTTTGTGAATGATTTAGTTTTGAATTACACAAGGGCGAAGTTTGAGGTAGGCTTAACGATCAACAATGTGTTTAATGTGAAATGGAAGGAGACACAATTTGAGACAGTCACACGTTTGAAGGGTGAACAGCCTGTTGATGGTGTTGCATTTACAGCAGGGACTAAGTTTGCAGCGCTTGCTCATGTCAGTTATTTTTTCAGATAATATTTTTTAGGTAATCAGTAGGAATGCATGTTTAAATTTTCCAGCTATTGGAAAATTTAAACTGTTATTACATTCACAACGGTGTTTTTGTTGTGGACTTCTTTTTCATCTGCATTTCTTTCAACAGTGGGATTTCACTCACAGTTGGAAGAGGTGTAGATGGAAGGGTTGAATGTTCATAAGGAGGTGCAGTTGGAAACCTTTGGTAGATGTGCCTTTATATGTGGCAGCTCCTGATTTGAAATATGGGGGCGTTTATTTTATTTCTATTATCAGAGCAGAAATGGTTTCACATTTTCTTCTGGCAGACCAGTATATTCACAAAACTCGCTTACGGTCACAAATTGCTTTGGCCCTTTTCCATTTTTCTCTCTTATTTTTTGTATCAAATCCCGCGCAGCACGTTCCTTTCTGCCGGTGATATTCATGACATCTTTGGCAAATATTACGATGCGGTTTGGTATGATTTTCTGCGTAATCGGCATATTCGGAAGGTACATTTTTTTAGGTTGAAATGCCGGCGTAGCTTGGTGTTGGTAACCAAATATAATACATTTTGCGCAGAATGAGCCGAACGGACATGGCGATGAAATTGTCCTTATTTAAAGTGAATTAAATGATATTAAAATGGCAAGAGTAGGAGGAATTGTGCCTTTTAAGGGTACTATCGGGAATATCTCTTTTTATAAGACAAAAGCCGGGAATCTGGCGAGAGAAAAAGGAGGTGTTGATGGCAGCCGTATAGCAAAGGATCCGGCGTTTGAGCGGACCAGGGAGAACGGCGAGGAGTTTGGCAGGGCCGGGAAGGCAAATAAACTCCTGAGAACTTCATTAAGAGCTTTGGTACAGAATGCCAGTGACAGTTATGTATCAGGGAGGTTAACCAGTGCTTTTTTAAAGGTGATTCAGGCAGACCAGGTCAGTGTACGTGGAAAGCGGAATGTGATTGATGGAGAGGTGGAGTTACTGCGGGGATTTGAGTTCAATGCAGCGTCATCGCTGGGGAGTACTTTTTATGCGCCATATGTGGCAACCATTGACCGGGCTGCAGGCACTGCAACTATAAATGTGCCTGCGTTTATTCCCAATAATATGATTGCTGCACCTGAAGGTGCTACCCATTATAAGATCTTTGTGGGTGGTGCAGAGATTGATTTTGAAGGGGAGACTTTCGTGAATAATATCCTGGATAGTGGTGAACTGCCATTGGACAGGGTTGCGACGGCGCCAATTGTTTTGTCTGCAGTGGTTACTGCTGATAGTACCAGGCCACTTTTCCTGGCTTTGGGTATTGAGTTTTTCCAGCGGGTTAATAATGGGTTGTATAGCCTGTTTAATGGGGCATTTAATGCCTTGTCTATTGTTGCGGTGTCTGGTACGGCTTAATATTCAGGGTTATGGAATTATTATTGATGCGGGAGTATTTTGATACGGGTACAAATGGCGCTTTGTACATGGAAGGGCATCGGCTTTGTTATACTATTGAGTTGCCGTGGAAGGAGAACCATGTGGGGTGTTCGTGTATTCCGGAAGGGAGGTATGCACTAAAGAAGCGATTTAGTGAGCGGAAGAAATGGCACCTTGAGGTGTTGGGTGTGCAAGGTAGGAGTCTTATCCTGATTCATCCGGCGAATAATGCGATGAAGGAGTTGCAGGGGTGTATTGCGCCGGTGACCAGTATTCATGGAGAGGGATTGGGGTATTATTCCGTGGCTGCAATGGATGTGTTGAGGAGGGCGGTGTATATGGCGCTAGATGGGAAGGAACAGGTTTTTTTAACTATCAAAAAAAAGCAACAATGAATATTGCGGAACGGTTGGTGGCACCGACGCCACCATTTTTTCAGAAGGTGCGTAATGTGGGATTGGTGTTGTTGGCGATTAGTGGGACGATTGCGGGGTTGCCAGTGATGGTACCTGCGGTGCTGACACAGATTGCAGGGTACCTGGCGGTGGCTGGGACGGTGATGAGTGGGATTAGCCAGGCGACGGTGGATGGTGGGAGTATGGTTAAGAGTAGATGAATTCAGGCTGGTGTAGCTGGCTGTTGGTGTGGTGAGGGCCTCTGCGTATGCAGGGGCCTTCGTATTATAGCTAATATTCTTCGCATGAAGAAGTATTCTACGCAAGATTTGCGTAGAATAAGTGGTATAATCTACGCAAGGCTTGTTTTTACCTGGAAAAACGATTATAAATCATATCATTTTTGGAAAAGTAATTATGATTTTGGAAAAACGATTACAATTGGCCTGTTTTTCGGAAAAACGATTACGTTTTTATGAAAGGGACTGTTGTTATAAAAGGCTTTTATACAATGCCGGTCATTGTTCTGGCAGACCTGGCTGTTAAGAAAGGGCTGATACGTCAAAACCTTTTGAGGACTACTGACTTTCACCTTATAGTTACGTAATTTCTACATTGTCATAATAAATAATCGCCAGAAAGTCCGGTCACCTCATATTCCTAAGTGTTGTGGGCATTACTTATCATCTGTGAGCTGTGCAATCAGTTCCACTTCCAACTTGCAATCGGGTTCATATAGTCTGCTGATTTGTACCCATGTAGCAGCGGGAAAGTCACCATTGTAAAACTCTTTTCTAACGTCATTGTACTTTTTCATTGTCTCTATATCAGTAGTATATAGGGTTTCTTTCACTACATCTGCGAAGGATGCGCCATTTGCATTTAGGCATTTTCCCAGTGCCCGGTAGACCTGGGCTATCCCTTTTGGGCTAAGATCCTCTGTGGGTATACCTGAAATATAAAGCATATTGCCCAATTTGACGACCTGGGCATATCCCGCATCTTCATTCTGCTTGTGGTCATTATCCCAGTGCCACTTCTGTTTAACTTCAGTACTTTTTTTATCCGCATGTTTATCTATCTGTTCTTTCTGGTTATTGTTGTTATTGCAGGCGAAAGTGGTAAACAGGAACAATACAAAATAAAATTTCACGCCAGCCCTGGCCATATTATGCTTAGATAAATACATTATATAAAACGTTTCTATTTATTACAAAAAACAAAACATAACTATTTTTCACCCTTGATCCCTGGACTCATAAAGGCCTTTCTGCCATAACAAACTAACGATTATCCTTCTTTTCACCACCCAGGAATTTAAGGGCTAATGCCGCAATGTCCCCGGTTACCTTTGTGGGCGAATTGCAGTCGCAATTGCTCAATCCTATTACATAAATGTCTTCACCAGGTATGTATACTGCCATTGTCTTAAATCCAAATATGCTTCCCCCATGCTCCCGGGTTGGCACCTTGTTTATATCCCTGATATGCCATCCGTAACCATAATTAAACTCTTCACCATTATTTAGTTTATACCTGCTAAAGGCTTTCGTTGTTTCAGCGGTATCAAGTAAAAGATTTTTGTTCAGTGCATTTTGCCATTTCAGCATATCCGATAAAGTTGACATTAAAGCACCGGAAGAAAACGGAACGCTGAAACTGATGACCGTTTTATTTACATAACCGGACTCTTTTTTATGGTATCCATAGGCTCTGCCCTTAATAACTTTTCGATCACTTGCATAATATGACTGGGTCATGCCAACTTTGTCGAAAATGTGTTTCTTGATATATTCTTCATATTTTTCGCCAGAAACAAGTTCAATCAAGTAACCCAGCAAAACATACCCTGAATTATTATAGTCAAATTTTTCACCTGGTTCAAAATCAACGGGTTCGTCCTTAAAGAAATCAACCATCATTTTAGGTGTCATATCTTTTTGTGCGATACCCATTAAGGATTTCATTTTCGTAAAATCCTTTATTCCGGAAGTGTGCGTCAATAGATGGTGAATGGTGATTTTGTCCCCATTTGGATAATCCGAAATATATTTGGAAACAGGATCCCCAACGCTAAGCCTACGTTGTTGTTCCAGCATCAGTATTGCTATAGCGGTAAACTGCTTAGTCATAGAACCGAGCTGGAATACATTGTCCACCGACAGATCATCGCCAAGTTCCAGGTTGGCTTTTCCAAAAGCTTTTTGATACACAGGTATTCCATGATGTGCAACCATAAATACACCTCCTGGACCATTTTTATCATTAAAATCCCTAAGGATTAGTTCATCAACAGCATTTTCCAGGTTTTGGGCTTGAACGGTGAATGGATTGATGGTAAATATCCATAAAAGAAATACTACAAAAATGTTCTTCATTTAATCAATTTATGATGTTGTTTCGCTACCAGATGCAGTGAGCCAGGAAGTGGTTACAAAATAGCAAGTATTATTGACTTTTTGGGGCCTATTGTATGTAAGGCCGACTATGCATTGTCGTACCTCCCTTAAACCGTGATTATTTTCCAAATCCATAAATCTTTATATTACTGACCAGAACTTTGGCTCCGTTTTCATACATCCATGGTGCGGTGATATAAAAATTCTTTGCAGCAGACGGATTAAAAAAAATGCCGTCCTGTATTTTTTTGCCGTCCAGGTATACAGCCATCCTTTGGTCGTCTACAAAGAGTGCTACACGCAATGGACGGTTTAGGTACCCCGCCAGATCAAAGGTCGTATTGACGTATCTTTTAGGACTGCTATTACCAAAGTTTACCTGATTGCCATCATAATAATGCAGTTCGGTATAGGCACCTGCATTGCTTGTATATTCCCTGGTGCTATGGCCAGGAACTCTTTCTGAGTCCGTTAACAGTTGATACGCACCGCAGGAATCTCCTTCAAAAATTCGGGGTCAAAAACGTTGCGGAGCTTATTATGATTGCTACTCAGCAACAAATTTTATGACTCTGTTGCGTTTTGTCATTAGTATTTTATTGAAGGGACTATCCAGGATATGGAGTATTTACCATCAAAACCATCCAGCAGCTTGTTGAGCATTAATATTTGTCGATCATTCAGGTTTTGGCTGCTGGATGATTCCAGAATTTTGCTTTTTTGATAACTGATGCCACGGATATATTTTACGCATAGAGTGCTTAGGATATATCCGATTTCTTAGCAGATTCATTGGATATTTCTGAAAAACTGTTATGAGCTGGCCATTTTTTAAAAATTGATTATAAAGTTTGAAAAATGGTTATAAAAATATGTTTTTATGAAAAACGATTATTGAAACTAATGGCCATTGAAGGATATACTTTTTACAAATGATTATGAAAAGTTTAAAATGAAAAATGCAGATGTTCTTTCACATATTTTTTTTCACTTTCAATAACGGAACTATTATGTATTAGTTCATATTCCCGCTCTTTTTCCAATATTTTAAACCACATAACAGCAGGGAAATTTCTGTTTGAATGTAATTCCAGCCTATATATAATTTTTTCCGTTGGCTTTCTGTGTTTATTAATGATCTGGCTTAATTCAGTTGGATTTACATCTATTTCATTCGCAAATTGTTTGTTTTTCTTTTCTATTCTGGTAATATACTCTTTCAGAAAGTATCCAAAATAAAATTCCTTATTAAAGCTATTTGCTTTCAGATAATCTTCAATTAAAAATCTTAACTGAAGTAAATTGGCTATTAACTTGCTTTCTTCAGATTGTTGTTCTTTCTGCCTTTTTCGAATTTCACTAAAAGCAGATATCATTTCTTTGCGTTCATTGGCATCTGCTGACATGGGGAAAACAATGGATTCCGCTATTTCCTTTGAAGTATGTTTTTTTCCTTTTTCTTTCATTGATTTCATATTAACAGACGGTTATCAGTTGAAAATTTAGCACTATGCATTGGGAATGCTGACTATTATCGAACAATTATTTTACCTATAAATAAGCAGTAATCATTTTTCGGGCACCTTCTTCATAATGAACCATAAATCCATTAGGTCTGCCCGGTATACTTATTGGTTCGTATTTAAAACCATATTTATTGGCATAATGATTAATTAATGATGTTTTAGGAGTAAGAAATACACAACCTCCATGCCCTCTTTTAAAAGATTCCCTACAGGCAAAAGCTATTAAGCATCCTCCAATCTGATCATATGTTTTTCCTTTACCTATATTTTCATTTGAAGCTTCCAGTAACTCAATTTCGATTGCATCTACCCCTGGATCCTGGTGGTCAATTATGCAGAGTAATCCTACTATCAGATCATCTTCCTTCAATCTTAACTTATACACCTCTTTCTTCTTTTGATTACTCCAATCAAACTTATCGAATCTGTCCTTACTTTTTTTTATTAAAGCAAAATCTTTTGCTACGACGGGTTCAATGACAGCCTCAACCAATTCTCCGGTCTTCAAATTTTTAAGCCGTACATTCAATGGTGCATCAATCATCCAGTACTAATTTACCATTTAAAGATACGTAAATTATTTACAAATATGTAAATTATTTACAAAAAAGTAAACTTTCGTCCATTGTACTTATTTGTCATTTGCAGGATTTTTTAGTTAGTTGTAGGGTAGATTAATTTAGTCAAATGCTTTTATTGGTGGTGGGCGGCTGATATTTGTGAGGACTGGGAGCAGCGTGGAGGTCGGATGGAAGGGGCTATGTTTGTAAATTGGTTCTTCCCTTTTATCGGAATTTTATTTTACTTCCATTCCCTGATACCTTTTATGTAAATAAGAATGAGGCCACCTGCCTTTAGTAAAAATGATAGAATTGAAGTTGTTTAGTCTTTATTGAATTGTCTTTATACAAACACGAAACCCAGGAATAGTTGATCTTTGTTTTGCGAACCAAAAGATACTACCCTGGGAATCATAAGCGAAGGTATAATAAGAAAATGGATATTGCCGCATTTAAGTATAGGAAAGCGAGGATATAAGTCAAAAGTGGATTTGGTGAAAGTAGTAAGCTTGATATTAAAACGGTTAAAAACGGGCTGTCAGTGGCGAGAATTAAGTATTAAAGAATATTTCCCCAATGGTGAAATTACGTGGCAAGGCGTGTATTACTACTTTAATAAATGGAGCAGCGATGGATCGTGGAAACTTATCTGGATAAATCTTTTAAAGGAAAATCGCCAAATCCTTGATTTGTCTTCGATTCAATTAGATGGAAGTCATACACCATCGAAGCGAGGAGGCTATGCAGTAGGCTATCAGGGTCGAAAATCATGCAAAACGAGTAATAGTTTGTTTTTGAGTGACAATCAAGGCCAGATACTTAGTGTAAGCGAGCCACAATCCGGCAATCACAATGATCTTTATAATATTGTTTCAACTTTTGAAGAAATGCTAACCACCCTCGAAGAGGCTACAATAAATACGAAAGGATTGTTCTTAAATGCAGATGCAGGATTTGATGGAGGAGAATTCAGAGAATACTGTATGGAAAAGGAATTGGAAGCTAATATCGCTACCAATTCCCGTAATAGCAAGCAAACCAGTGAGTCATATCAATACTTTGATGATCAATTATATAAAAGACGCTACAAGATCGAACAAGCAAATGCCTGGATGGATAGCTTCAAAGCATTAATAATTAGATTTGAAACAAAAGCGGCTAACTGGAGAGCATTACAATGGATCGCAATCTTAGTCCTCTTTTGTAAAAAATTAAAAGACTAAACAACTTCATTGTAATATACAGGATGTTTGCCTTCAACCATGCAAAATGATTTTCAATTTTAGTAAAGCCAATAATTAAATCTATAACAAGACCTAATACTGCTATCAGAAGGCCGTAAAAGGCCATTTTCTCATTCGTATCTTCTTTGATTTTATATTTGAAAAACTCCTTGTTAGAAATTCTTTCAAAACTGTTAACCATTGTATTTTCCTGTGCAGCTATTACCCCAGGATTTAAGAAAATTACATCATTACCATTATATGGTTTTCCTTTTACACAAGCGGATTGATCTCCACACCAAATCCGGAAAAAACCGGTAATGTCTTTTGGAGGAATTTTCTCACCGTTTACGGTAGTGGAGAATAAGGCTTCAAATTTTTTTATAGGTTGCCCTTTTAAATCATCGCGGTGTTGTAATTTATAATTATATGCCAAGGGTGTTATTGGCAGTTATAACAACAACCGAATGGATGATCTTTTTTTCCTGAAGGATTTGAAAGTACACCAGTTCCTGAAACACTGCACCAATAACAAATTGCGGGCATAAAGTATATTAAGGTTAAAAATACGTGAGGTTGAGCTTTCTGGTCAGACAGAGGATATGCAATTTCACATGGGGCTTTCGGTGGTGATCTGTCAGAGATAGATTATTGGTATATCTGATCTGTTGTTTCAAATTTCGTGAATTTATTAGAATTGGACAATACCCAGGAGTTGGTATTTTAAAGCGGGCGCTGCATTGGTTGGGGGCGGGTAGGGAGGAAGAAAGGGGGGCTGCACCTTTATCATAGTGGTTATTGTAAAGGATTGGATAAATGTACGCATCGGGAGGATCTGGTCACTGTAAAGGAAGCGATTAGGTTGGGATATGATAGCGCATGTAAGTATTGTTATTAATGCAATTAGGCCCGGTAGGAATACCAGGCCTTTTTTCATTGGATTTGATTGTTAACCCCAAAATAATGTTTTTAGGATTGAGCCTGACAGGAATATCAGGCCGTTTTATCATGGCTTGTCGTTGTCGCATATGTAATAGTTTAGAGGTTAAAGTATGACCTGACAGGAATATCAGGCCGTTTAATTATGGCTTGTCGTTGTCGCATATGTAATAGTTTAGAGGTTAAAATCAGGCCCGACAAGACTATCAGGCCCTTTGAGATAAATCCTATACCTACAATGAACTGTTATTCGAAGAATATTCTTTCATTCTCTCTTAAGCTGGCATAGAAGTTTTCCTGATAGTGAGGGCCGATGTTGGAAAATTCAGCTTCAATGACGCTATCTACAAAATACTTGCAGCCCATGATGTCTTTTATGTGTTTAAATGGGATGCTGTGCCCGTGTTGATCATTTTCCCGGATCCAGTTTCTTAAGTGGATGATACGGGGGTAAGTGATCTGGTGGGAGTGCCAGAGAGCTGCCAGACTGATAGCGTCGTCGATGTAAGGATCGGCGGTGTGGGCGAGGTAGCTTTGACCACAGATTTCGAGGGTACGGGTACTGTTGTATGGGTTGCTTTCTTTTTGTTTGACGAATGTTGGATACATAATTATTTTCGTTTATCAGGTGATGTGTTACTGAATATGATTTGATTGAACATTTCGCGCATGCGGCTGCGGATACGATTGCCGTATATGGCTTCCAGCTCGCTGGTGTTCAGGTTCGTGGTGATATGGGTGATCATATCGCACGAGGTAAAATAGTTGTATCGGGACAGTAGGATTTCTGCCATGACATTGCTGTTGTTGCCATAATAGTATCCAGGTGGTTCAAGGCCGAGGTCATCGAAACAATGAACGCGGGGGATGGAGGTGTATGGGAAGAAACTCCCTTTGGTATATTTTAGAATGGTTTCGTATCCTTTGGTATTGAAATCAATGGCGATTTCATTGCAGGAGTGGAAAACTGGTTTATCTGGTGCAGGGCAAAAGTTGTTCATGATTTTCATGATGGAAGATTTGCCGCAGCCGACAGGGCCCATGAGGAGTATGCCTTTCTGCAGGTCTATTTTTTCGGCGGCGGCAACTTCCCTGTCTTTTAGGAAATAGCATAAGAGACGGGAAATGATAGGTTTGTCTATATCCGCAATGGTGTAGTCTCTTCCGTACATGTCTTTTCCTATGCTGGAGACGTACTGCAGCAGGTAATGATAGTCATAAGGGGTGGGTGTAGGCTTTGTTGTTGTCGGTGTGGAGTTTTCCGGGTTTGTCATGTTTGTCATGTTTTGTGGTTTTTATGTTTTCGGACCATTTTGCGGCGGCGGCCTGCCAGTCCGCTATTGGGTGGCCGCTGAGCATCCAGTCAATGGCCTGGTAGTGGTAGAAAAATTTGCGGGCTTCCTGAGGCGGGTGGCCTCTTTGGGAAAACCAATCCATGGCGGCTTCTATTGTTGGTGTTTTTTTTTCATTGATAATTGAATTTTTTTTTGAGCGTGTACTTTTACTCTCTGTTTGATTGTTTATTTGTTTATTATAATTGTGTCTCATTTTTGGGACTATGGTAGTATCGATTTTGGGACATGTAGGTGTCTCTTTTTTGAGACGTGTATGTGTCTCTTTTCTGAGCTTAGTGCGTGTCTCTCTTTTGGGATTAGGTTCGTCGAACAGGGTAAGCTGTTTTGTGCTTTTCCCCGTAAATGGGACGATACTGACCAGGCTGGGGACATATGGGCGGTTAGATGGTTGATAGATGATGTAACCGCATGTATGTAGCCACTTCAGACAGTTAGTATAGGTGTTCCGGGAGCCTATTCTGCTGAGGAGCATCACTTCTTCGCGTATGATGGGAAACCGGTTCCGGAAGTGCTGGTTGTTCCAGATCTGGAAGAGGGCCAGGTAGAGGCTGATGTCATTTGCCTTTAACCGGTTGTCTTTACGGACGTGGGAATAGAAGGCTTTTTGATGCCGGATGTAGTTTACCCGGTACATGTCCTGCATTAGTATCTGTTTTTAGCTGGTTTTCCGCCCTTTTTTTGCGCTTCCATCAGTTTCATGATATCATCGTAGTCGTAGAAGACTAATCCGCCTATTTTGGTATAGCTAATCGTTCCGTTTGAGCGCATGGTTTGTAAGGTGCCGGATGAGAGGCCGAGCATGTCTTTGACTTCCCATGTTTTTAGCCATTTTTTGACGATGGGTGATGCAGGTTTGAATAGGTCTCTTAGTTCGGTAAAGAGTTCTTTTTTGAAATGATGCAGATCGTCAAGTGTTACTATTTGTGTTGGCATTGCGTTTTGATTGCTTTGTTGATGATGCAAATGAACGGAGATAAAGCACGCTGGAATAGTTACAGGGGTTACTGTAACCCCTGTTAGGGTATTGGTTTGTAATGGGTTGTGAGGTGGAAAAAGATGAGGGTGGGCATTTGGTATGGGGCTGGTGCAGGATATGTGATTGACTACATAGTAAAGCTTTAAGAGCGGCTTTGTTGTTGGTATTTCGGGCACCCACACGCACTTTGTGCAGGCATTGATTTAATACGCCTGTATCAGGGGGAGGATGACTTCCTGGGTAGGTGATCGTTTTTTAATTGTTTACTGGTGTTGAAAAGATCCAGCAAAAGACCTCTTACTGATTCTGTGGATGAGGGTGGATAGTTATACATTTTTTGTCTGAGACTTAGGTGGGAGAGCGATTTCTGATTATTAGTGGCGAAATACTGGGCAAAAAAATCAGCGACTTCGGTTCTGTTGTCGTTTAATATCAGGCCGTGTTCTATCATTAAGCGGATCAGGTAACCCAGTTCATTGACTGAGAGATCTACTTTTACTTTATAGGCCTGCCATCTGGCGACTTCTTCTGGTAATAAGGTGTTTTCAGGGTAAAGGATTTTTTGTTCCAGAAATGTATGTTCGTCGGTGAGCCAATCACGGATTTGTTCCTTTAGGGAGGGAAGGTGATGTGTGTATCGATAGTTGGGATGTTGCCGTTTTTGACTATTCATTTTTAACAGCAATTTTGTTTGGATGAGTTGCTGTTGGGTTGTAGGAAATGATTTGATATTTTCTGAGATTATATCCAGCCGGTAGTTCAGGTAGATTTCATTATTAAAATTCATGTAGATCAGGATGTTCTCAACATGTTCGGAAGTGCTGTCCGACGGAAGTTGTTGAAGATGTTTGCTAAGTTCTTTGATATAGTAAAGTCGGTGGTAACTGATATTGTCGGTTTGTAGGACCTCTTCGAATGGGGCGATAATGATTTCCTGGACAAAATCAATGATACCAAATGAGGAAAGTAGCTGGCGTAGGAGGGGGATTTCTTTTGTGAATGCCTGGCGGGCGGAGAGTAAATAGATAAATGGGATTTTACAGTGAAAATCAAGGTAGGGGGCACAGTCTTTTTCAAGGCAGACCTGTATGTCGTATAAGGTGTAGTATAACTGGATGAGGTGGTTATCAGGGGGTGGTGTGGTGAATAGTTCTTCGGGTAGAATGTTTGAGATTGTTTCCATTAGTTCTGACAGTTTTTTTTGATGAAGCTGGATGTATTGGTCTAGTTTATCATCGAGAGAGAAGAGTTTTTTCTGAAGGGCGGAGATGATGTTTTCTTTTTCTGTTTCGAGGGTGGATGCGAATTGGGTGTTGGATTCCAGGTGAGGAATCGTATGCACTTTAGTGTTAACGATTTTGGCGATGTTGGATAATAGGTTCATATATTGGTACGGTTTGATATAGGTGTGTGATGCGTTTATGTGTGTTGTTTAGTTCGATATGGTTGGCAATTTAGAGAGGGGCGAATGAAAAAAACAGGCGTGCCGGAAGTGGGACGATCGATGGTACCGGAAGTGGGATGATCGATGGTACCAGAAGTGGGATGATCGATTGTATCAGAAGTGGGACGATCGATGGTATCAGAAGTGGGACGATCGGTAAAATCTTTTATGGGAAGGTGAAGAGAGAATTTTAGGTTGAAGGGAGCGTCGCAACGGATGTTGAATAGTGATATTTGGGATGGTTCAATAGAAAATATAATGGGATGGAATTTTTTTTCAATGGAGAGTCGTTATAGTGAATCATGGGCAAACGGGTGAGTGGATTGAGTATTGATACTTAATGATGACTAAACGAGGTTTTAATAATCAGTATTTTATGTTTTGAGTGAGTTGTTTTATGGGGGTATGCTGACTGGAAAGTAGTACTTGTGATCCTGTTACGTAGAGGCACATATTTTTTCACTGAACCTCCCGTTGCAGTGGTTTTATGTTATTTCAATTATTGTTTCACCTTTCGAAAAAAGCCTATGTTTAACCCATTAGTCATTCGATACATCGTGACGACCGATTGCATATGCAGCCGTGGGCGCGTGTACCGAAGACCCGAGGATGCAATCGTTTCGTATTGTTAGTAATCCCTTTATTAACGATGTATTGTATCCTCCATGAATACTCACTTTAATTTAGATATACAACTACCTGCCTTTTGGCAATTGCAAATGGCAGACAAGAACATTAAATCTCATCATGTAACGCTGTATATCAGCCTGCTATTGAAATGGCAAAAACAGGAAAATAACCCCGTTATCCTCATCAAATCATATGAAATGATGGATGAATCTAATCTTGGATCCAGGACAACGTATTACCGTTCTATGAAGGAGCTGCTTAAATGGGGCTACATTAGTGGATATCGAAAAGTGATTAACGGTGCTATTGTAGAGATGAAATTCCTACACTTTCCTACTGACAGGCAGGTTGTATCCTTACCCCGTACAAAGCTTGTAGTAGTGAGATGAGAGTGATGAAGTTGTATTAGAAATGTCAAAGTATAAGGTCCCTTGCGGGGTGGTATCCGGAAGGGACCTTTTTTGATGATTTTAATTTACATGAGGGATGTGTGATAAGTTTGAATTTGGGTGTCCAAAATGTAATTTGTGCTGCAACAGGGGAGGGGGATTCAGCACATAAATGTTACCTTTAAAGTTATTCTTATCGGGTGGATAGTTAGAAATTGAACCTTCCGTACAGAAATGGCTGTACCCCATCGCTATGTTGTCCGCCACGTTGATGCTGGCGAAGATACCTTCAGAAATTAGGAATAGCAATTTCTGCACATTATCTTTCGCTGTTGTCTTCTATTTTTGATAGAAAAAAATGAAGAAATTTGTATTGATCTTAACAGGCTTATTGGCCGGCTATTTATCCACTGATGCTCAGACACCGTTGACCAGTAAGGCCATCACCATGGAAAAGGTCTCGCCCAATATTTATGTGAGGAATATCAAACAGACTGTCGATTTTTACAAGCAGCTGGGTTTCGAGGTCCTTACCATGGTGCCTGATAAGGGCGATCCTGTTTTTGTATTGATGCGTTGCGGAGGTGTTACATTTATGTTTCAGACATTTGAAAGCATTGGAAATACGTTGCCTCTGATCAGCCGGAATGATGGCGGTTCGCTACTACTGTACATCAAGGTGGAAAATATAAGTGCGCTGTTTGTGAAAATAAAAGACAAAGTGACTATTTTGCATGGCCTTGAAAAAACTTTTTATGGTGCCACAGAGTTTTCGATAGTAGACAATAATAATTATCTATTAACATTTGCAGAATATGAATGACCCTTTCCTGAACAGATCAGACATTCTGGACTCCGAAAAGCGAATACTGAGAGCCAATGGGATAAAGTTGAAAGAAATTCATCATCGTTCGATCCGTGAATTAAAAGCTGTTTTGAATGTCTCCGAAATACGTGCGATGGAGCTCAGGGCCATATCCGAGTTTCAAACTATTCCTTCAATCGGGAAACAGTTTGCTGAGAATCTTATGCAACTCGGCTTTTATTCCCTGAAAGAGATCAGGGGCAAAGATCCGGCAAAACTGTTTGACAGACTGGAACTGCAGACAGGTGTGTGGATCGACCCTTGTGTGGAAGATCAATTTCGTTTAGTTGTTTATTATTCGGATCACCCTGACAGTGCCTTGAATTGGTGGGACTTCACGAGTGAACGTAAAGCGTTCAGACAAAAAAACGGCTATCCGGCTAATCGTCCTCAAAGGCCCTGGTTTGATTTGGAACAATATAAAACGGTCAACCGCGTTAAGGCATTTGCTGAATCAACAAAGGCTGATTTGCACCAAAAACTCAAATTGGCAATAAAGTATATGCATGAAAATATAGATGAAGAGATTACCCTCGCAAAATTATCCGGTGCCGCTCATATTTCCACTTTTCACTTTCTCCGGTTATTCAAAGCGACTTACGAAGTTTCGCCGAACCAGTACCTTACACGTCTTAGAATGAAGAAGGCTTGCCGGTTGCTCAAAAAGACAAATCAGACTGTCAGTGGGATTTGCAGTTCTTGTGGCTTTGGGAACCAAAGCTCATTCATACGGCTTTTTAAAAAAGAATTCGGGATGACGCCGCACGTTTTCAGGAAACAGCATCTTTCCTGAAAAGTTCAAAGTTTTCATCTTTCGGCGGGGGGATTCATTCCAAACGATAATTTCTAAGGAAAGAACTGAAATACATCACAAAAGAGGAGGGGGGATATTTTCAGATAATATTATTACCTGGAGATGCAAAATGAAAGGGCTAAGCGAAGACTTTCTTATAGAGAGGTTTTTCCCCGCATTTTGCAAAGCCGTTGCTAAAGGCAGTGTTTTTATTCTTCTTTGTTTTGTTCTATTAAATTTATCATATTCGAATTGAATGACGACAAGTTGTTGTCTATAACCGAAAAGAACTCTATATCAGCATTTTCAATTGCTGTCAAGGCTTTTTGCAGAACTTTTGCACCTTCATTTGTCAATTTGATTACTTTGGCTCTCGTGTCAGTCGGGTGTTCCTGTCTGCTGATAAATTTCTTTTCTTCCAATGTCCGCAGAACTTTGGAAACCATCATTCTGTCTGCGTTTCCCTGATTGGCAATATCCACTTGTGTTACCGTATCATTTTCTCTTGAAAGCCAGCCCAGTGCGGTCAAGAGAACAAACTGTGTTTGGGTCAAATTCAACGGGTCTAAAACTTTTTTGTGTTTACGTTGCCACAGCAAGGTTACTTGTCCAAGTAAATAACCCGGACTTTCACCTGGATTTTTGAACTTAAATTCTATTTTTTTTTGCATACTCTTATTGAAGCATTTGTGATGAAACGCTAAATTTATATTGTATTTAAAAAAGTAAGTTTATAGCCGTCAAGGTCTTTTACGTGGAATGCCCTGCCAAAAGGTGTTTCAATAATTGGTCCTGTTGTAGTTATTCCATTTGTAATGAGTTTCTCTTTCAGTTCATCTACATTTTCGTTAACAGCAAACCAAAGTGCTACACCAATACCCAATTCTTTTTCCTCGATTGGCTCAAGCGGTGTGCGAATGGCAAAACTTGCTTGTCCTTGATTATATTTAAATATGCAGGCTTGCGGATTAGAATTGTCAATTTCAAATCCTAATTTTTGGGTGTAGAATTCTTTTGATGCTTCCAGATTTTTCACTTGTAGTGAGGCAAATGTTAATTGTATCATTTTCTAATAATTTATATTGTTGTCGCAAATATAGTATGCATGACAACAGTATCCAAGTAATTTTACTTTTTTTTCATGATTGTCCGGGTAAATCGGGGGTAAAATATCCCTGGATGCCTTGACTACAAGGCATCCAGGCTTAAAATATCTGGTTGCAATTTCATGAGGAGCTCCCCCATTGCTTACGTAGAAAAGTCAAAAGATGCATTATGGTTTTTTCTCCATGCTTTATAAGTGTCTTTTATAAAGCATGGAGGCTCCACGTAACCCATCAGATGAGGTGGCCATTTTTCAACTTTAAATGAACTGGAATAGCATCAGGATCTCATTCTTAAAAGAAGGGTCAGCATTCTGCCGACCCTTCTTTTATTTAATAATAACTAGTTTTCCCCTATAGATCTTTCTTCGTCCGCTCTCATTCACCTCCAGGATATAACTATATAATCCCGGACTGGCACCACGTCCATCCCAGCTATTATCATAATTCTCCGACCTGTAAACAAGCGCGCCACCACGCAGCAAATTATAGACAGAAAGTCTTGAACCGGGATAATTCTCT
Organism: Chitinophaga sp. LS1; assembly: GCF_034274695.1. Taxonomy (NCBI): domain Bacteria; kingdom Pseudomonadati; phylum Bacteroidota; class Chitinophagia; order Chitinophagales; family Chitinophagaceae; genus Chitinophaga; species Chitinophaga sp. LS1. The sequence continues at coordinate 7,743,855 of NZ_CP128362.1, read as the reverse complement.
AATCCCCGGATCACGAACAAATCATTCCTGCCATCGCCATTTGGTGTAAACACATTAGGAATGCAAAGCCGGGTGTAACTGGAATCATTATCTTCAATTGTAATCACTGCCACACTATCCGAATTAACAGGATAAATTGTACTATCTCCATATCCTCCGTCAATCTGGAGGTTTAAATATTCTGTTGACTCCACCTTGCGATCATCTATAATGTTGATTGGAAGGGTAGCACTATGCAGTCCTGCAGGAATAAGCAGAGGCGGCATTATATAATCGACGTCTACGGTGGCAGTAGTACCGGCTGGAATAACATGGTAATTCACATACAAATCTTCTGCAGATACAAGGCTATCCGGGTAGGATAATGTAAGGCTCGCCCCCGGGCCGCCTTCTCTGCCATTAGTCACGGCGGAAATACCAACAGATCTTTTTTCAAAATCATCATCATAGAACGGAACCGTGGCCATTGGGTTATTATTATATACGGTGATGGGATCACCTGTTGGTGTGCTTGCACTTACGAGGATGGCGTGAATATATTCGTTACCTTCTATGATGTTATCATCAATAGGGTGAATCAGCACAGTTACGGTACCGTCGGTATACTTTGATACAGGGATGACAAAACTATCCAAGGGAAGATAATCCACTCCTTCAATGGCATTTCCCTCCATCCTGACTTTTACAGTGATGGGTTGTCTAAGAAATTCATCTCCCGAAGGAATTGAATAGAGGGAAATATAACCGTCTACCTGAGGACTTGCCTCCCTTGGACTTCCGACATAGTTAATGAAGACATTCGCACTTCTTACAGGTTCAATAGTATCATTATTATCAAATACATAAATAGGACCATAGGTTGTAGCATCATACCTGAGCTCAAAATCACCGCCGGTAATATTGGTGATTTCAAAGTATATCAATTCAGTGTCTTCCTTCACTTTATCGTCAAGTACGTTGATATCGGCAATAACATTATGTTGACCTGAATCAATCCTTAATGTTGGCCCGTCAATATCAGTAAAACCAGCTGTTGTACCGGCACCAAAATTAGCATTGATCCATATGACCTGACCTGCTATATAATCGCTGGACAAGCTGGCAGTAATGGTCGCATTGGGGCCGCCTTCTGTTCCATTTGTTGAACCGGTAAAAGAAATTATTGTATTTATCCAGTCATCATCGTAAATCCTGAGGGTAGTAGGAGTGGCATCGACATCCACGCTTGCTGAGGAAGTAGCAGTTGCACTTTGAATAGAGAGTAGAACTTCGGCATAATCTTCAACAATTCTATTTTGTACAGGAATGACCGGGAAGGTAAAGCTGCCATTACCATCAGTGACGGGGATCTTGATTTGCTGTGGGAAAGCCTGGTAATGAACACCCGGTACAGCGGTTCCGCTGATTGTAAAGTTGACCGTAAGGGTATCTGTGCCGCTGGCAGTGCCGGTAACGGTGATGGTGTAACTACCTCCGGGAAGACTTTCATTGGTGTTCGCATGGTTAGTGATGGCTACGTAATAGTCAGCCGCGGATACAGAGTGGGCGACAACTACTAGCATGAGTAGTATTAGCTTCATAATTGTGGGACTTAAATGGTTAATGAATTGCTTACAGTAAGGTATGGCTACTTATGAACTGGGGCCTGTCTGATGGGAGGGAAGGTACAATTTTATTTGTTTGGAAGTCAAGTGTGGTATTTCTGACTCTAATATGTCGCAAATAGAGCAGGGTTCACCAGGCTTGTTCAGATCGCCGAGGCCCTTGAGGTAGAACTAAGTGATTTGTACCCTATTAAGAAACAATGGAATATTTTTGAACAAAAGCGACTTTGATTAGTTAAAGATATGTGATGACTGTAACAAGATGTTTAATTGATTCATGCCGGAATTGAAAGCTATTCTGGAAAAATTAAAATATTATAACCCTTACTGAATACTATCATATATTGAGAAATATGTTGGTCTTGACATTGACACAATCTTAACAATACATTTAACTTTTAAATCTACCCCGAACTTGCCCCGATCCCTTTCAAAAAAACACTCTAAACCATGAACTTCAAAACAAAGTTAGCACAACTTGGCAAGCAGCCAGACATGATCCTCATTATTACAGACGAACAGCGTGCTACACAGCATTTCCCTCCGGGATGGGAGGAGACAAATCTTCCAACGCTGACCTTTCTAAAAAGGAACGGTTTCAGTTTCGACAGAGCTTTCTGTAATACCTGCATGTGTTCTCCCAGCCGTACCACATTATTTACAGGAATTTATCCGGCTAAGCATAAGGTTTCTCAAACACTGACTATTGGCGGCCCTTTATCTCCTTCGGAACCAACCATCAGTACTTCCTTACCAAACATCATGAATGTACTCTGGAATGACGGTTATGATGTGCAGTACCGTGGTAAATGGCACATGAGTAAGGGCGTTGCCGGTAATGGAGCAACCACGAATTATGATAACCTTACATCTGCCGATATTTCTCTATTTGGTGCAATGGGATGGATAGCCCCGGATGCAGGAGAAGATGTAAATCCTTTAAATTTTGGAGGAGGATTTGCCAACCATGATGCCAGGTATGTGGCCGAAGCCATCAAATACCTTCAGGAGGTAAAAGTGAAAAGAGCTGCAGGTGAGTATAAACCTTATTGCCTGATCGTGTCGCTGGTGAACCCGCACGACGTACTGGCTTATCCCAAAACAGCAGGGACCTCCGGATATTACGCTGACGCCTGGTCAACAAGGGAAATTGGATTGCCTGATACCGTAAACGAACATTTACTGGCCAATAAAAAACCGATGGCGCAGGAACAGATCCTATTGGGCATGGATGCATCTTTAGGGCCTTTAACAACAGTAGAACAAAAGTTAGATTATATAAATTTTTACGGGTACCTGTTAACCCTGGTCGACAAAGAGATTGGTAACCTGATCAAAGAATTGTATGCTAAATATGGGGATGGAATAAGTCTGGCTGATACAGCTATCGTGACCTACACCTCGGACCATGGAGAAATGGGACTTGCACATGGGGGACTGCGTCAGAAAACCTTTGTAGCTTACGAAGAAGCATTGCGTGTTCCACTGGTTATATCCAATCCTGTTTTATTTTCAGACCACCCCATTCAACAATCTATGGCCCTGGCCACGCTGGTCGACATCATGCCTACGTTTATGGAGATAGCTAATGTATCTAACTCTCCTGCCGGACTTGCAGGCACAAGTTTGTTACCCATTATGGCGGATGGTACACCTGTACAGAATAGTATATTGTTTACATACGATGATACAAAAGCAGGTTCCAATAGCCAATGGTCTGTGGTAAATGCTGCAAATCGTATCCGATGTATCCGTACAGAGAAATGGAAGTATAGCTATTATTTTGATGCTTCGGGAGCTTATTACAACGAATATGAACTATACGATTTGGTAAACGATCCATCAGAATATACCAACCTTGCCTATGATCCGGCATACAACGAGGTTAGAATGGATCTGGAAACACAGTTGCATAAACTTGAAGTAGATAAGCTAAGAGTGCATAGCCCTCAACAATCTCAAAGCGTTGTTTGAATTGGGTAAACATTATAGCCAGAAAACGGGAAAGCCGCGTAAATCATTTGATTTATGCGGCTTTTTTCTGCTTGATGCTTTTATGGGGAACCCGTTAGGACAATTCCCAATCCCGAACTGGTTTATGAACATTTAAGGGCTCTTTGCAAGTTAAAAATGCTGATAACCCAATAGGTATAGGACAGCGTATTTTTCGAACCTTCTAACTGCACTGGAAGAGCCATTCTCCATGAGCGACGGGTCGCCAGGGTTATTTTTAGTTTGAGGTAGGGGAGGATGTCCCCGTTCGCGGCAGGTTATGGGAAGGTTGTTTTTATTTAAAACATTGTTGCAAAATTTTGCTTATGAACTTGTTTTTCTAAAGATAATTGCCTTATATTCGCAACTGTGTTGCAATTGTACTTCAATATTCTGTTTGGCATATTTACCACGAAAAACTTTCCAGATGATAAATCTTTGTTTAGCCTATTCACAATTAATCCTTGATGTTCTCTTATAAGGCAGTTATCCTTCTTATGCTTTTCCCGTTGGAAGTCGTTTATGGGCAGGAACAGCCCCGGCAGCTAAAGGAGATTACGGTAAAAGCTCAACCACAGTTAGTCAGGAAAGAAATAGACCGGGTTATTTATGATGTGCAATCGGATCCCGATAATAAGGTTGAATCTGCAATCGAGATGCTAGCCAAAGTACCTTTGCTGGCTGTTGATGGCGATGGTAATATCAGACTGAATGGTAGTGGGAAGTATAGGATTTTTATTAACGGGAAACCCTCTTCTTTAATGACCCGCAATCCTAAAGAAGCATTGAAGAGTATGCCTGCTTTGATCATCAGTAAAATAGAAGTGATCACTACTCCACCTGCAAAATATGATGGTGAGGGCCTGGCTGGAATCATCAATATCATCACTGTGAAGCAGCGTCAAAATGGCTATAACGGTAGTTTGGGAGCTAATTTCAACAGATATGTGGGCACAGGCCAGCATGGATCCCTAACACTGAAGCAAGGTAAATTTGGTGTGAATGTATATGGTTACTTATACCAGGATCTGAAGATGAAGACAAATGAACGGACAACGCGAAACAGCGTTACATCAGTACTGAGTCAGAATGCTGATAATACTTACTATAGCAGGTTTGGAGCTGGTACTGCTGAAGTGAGTTATGAGATGGATTCACTGTTGTTGTTCTCTGGAAGTATGAGTTACTATAATAGTCATGATCATTATAATAGCCAAAGGACTACGGTTCTGGATAGTATTACAACTGACAATTATAATAGTAAATACTTGCATTCAGGGGCACTTGATATAAATGTCAGTTTGGAAAAGGGGTTTAAGAGACACAAGAAGGAACTGTTTACTATAGGGTATCAGTATCATCATATGCCGGAGGAACTGACGACTAATAATCAGTATAACAGCAGTCTGATGGAAGAACATACATTGCAGGCAGACTATTCTCATCCTTTTACCAGATGGCTGATGGAAGCCGGTGTGAAATGGATAGACAGGGTAGGAGGTGCTACTTATGATACGGTTAGCAAGAATCGGTTTAGATATAACCAGCAAATCTGGTCTGCATATAATTCCTGGCAGTTTTCTTCCAGATTGCTTGATGTGAGGGCTGGGGTGAGATTGGAATATGCGGTGCTGCAGCGTGGAACTTATTATACGAGTTTACTGCCTGTTATTGCCATATTGCATGCCTTTCCGCATGCAAGTGCAGGCATCACTTATTCGCAAAAGGTAGAACGCCCATCACTGACCCAGTTGAATCCTTTTACTGACGAGAATAATCCATATGTCTATGTATCGGGCAATCCATTTTTATTGCCTGTAAAACAGCATAAGGTGGATCTTTCATATACTTTGAATACAAAGGCCGGCTTTCATAGTATGCTGACTTATAACGTTTCATCTAATGATATTCAGCAGGTGGTTGCTGTGCATGATTCAGTATCAGTGAGTAGTTATCAGAACATTGGAAGAAATAGCAGTGTGCGGTTGAGTACCGGGGTTAACTTTCAGATCAGCGGGAAGTTAAGACTGATTGCAAATCTGGATGCAGGATACCAGGTTTTTAATGAAAACAGTGGTTGGTCTGCCTCCGGTTTTGTGAATCTTGCTTACAGGATCAGTGAGCAGTGGCGGTTGACTTCTACCGTGTATGGGGCTACTCCGGTTATTACTTACCAGGGATTGAGTAATGGTTCAGTCATTCATGTGACGCGGCTAACGAAAACTTTCCTGCATAATCATTTATCTGTTTCGGGTTCTGTGAGTAATCCATATGGAAGGTATCGTTATATCATTTCAGCAATCAATACAGACCAGTTCCATCAGCAGAACAGGATACAGCGATACTACAGGACATTCGCAGTTTCTGCCAGCTGGAATTTCGGGCATTTGTCAGGTAATGTAAGAAAAGCTCAGCGGAATATTAAGAACGAGGATTTAGAAATAAAGAGCAAAAGCCTAAGTAATTAACATCGTTGCAACCAGGGTATGCCTGCCCCCTGTAGATAAGTGCGGGCCTCAATTTTTATACTATTTATTATGAAAACAAATTCAGAGAACCTCAAATTAAGCCTGGACGATTTACAGCTTGAAAGCTTTGTAACAAGTATTGACAGCGAAATGGCGGCCCGCCTCTCAGGTGGTCTCGGCGCACTGGAACATCCGACGCATACCGAGCCGACAGATACTGAAGATACGCCGCATGCACAGTGTACTACTATCGTGTGTTAATGGGTATGGGGTTCACAGGAAAAGGGGGTCAGAGATGACCCCCCTTTTTTATAGATATTGCGATAATGCATGCATGTAGCAAACTTTTTAACTGCAAGAGAAAGAATTGTTTTAACACCTGATCATCTTCTTTCCTGGAAGGAAAGGCACGGAGGATTTGTTGAAACAGCTGGTGGCCGGTAGCCGGTTCTTTCAAAATAGATAAAATGAATGTTACAAATTTTCCTGTTTCCAGTACTTTGATATCGTTACTGCTGATTTCAATGACATTATTATCCTGAGATAATATAATGTGATCAGGCAGGTAATATGTAGAATCCATCAATGATATATCATCCCGGGATAAAATATCCTTCACCGTTTTCTTAAGGAACGAGATCTTTTTATGGTAACACAAAGCACCTTTGTGTTGTTGCCATATTCTTGCCTTTATTTTTTCCAGTGTGAATGTTGACTTGTCAATATCAGGGATTTTTTGGCTGATGATGTCTTCCATGTCTTCAATATCATTCAGTTCTTCCTGTTTTAGTTTAATCCGGGTGAGCGATTGCTGGTAGTATTTTGAATATATACTCGTGCTCACATATGCCCTGGTAAACAAATTGTTTTTTGTATGCGAACTATATGGGAGTTGAGGAAGGATGATATCATCTGCCAGCTGACCGGAAAGCAATTGAATCAGCATGTATCCTACTCCTGCCTTTCCGGAGAAGAGGCCCGCATCCTGTGGTGATGTTTCGATGAACTGATTGAATCCTCCGGTGGTGAAATAAAGTTCATTGGCAGCCAGGAAGATATTATGGATGACGTCGTAATGTTGCTGCCCGGATCTGAGTAGCAGTGGCACCAGGCCGACGCTGCCACTGCATAGCGTGTAATCAGCTCTTGTGTTTGCCAGGTCCGCCAGGCAATATTGGATGCCTGACTGTGCCTGTTGATTATATTCATGTTTACCTGTAATATTGTATGCATACATCCTGGACAAAGAAATTCCCGCAGCGCCATGGGCCCAGCTGTTGACCAGTTTCAATTCCGGGAAGAATACTTCCAGGCGCCAGTTTTGTGCATCATGCAGATTATATCTTCTGGCACCTACCCGAATATCCAGCCAGTTTTTCCGGTCAGGTAAGTAATATTGCATTTCATATTCCAGGGCTTTTTCAGCCATAAATACCAGGCCATCGTACTTAAAGTAATGACCGGTTTGCATCAATGCATACGCGATGCCTGCTGCTCCGTGCGATAATCCCGTGAGACTATCAAATGCCAGTTTATGATGGTCCCATTTTAATCCCTTTTTCGAGATGCGCGCATCTGCTATCAGCAGCTGGATGATCTGGTGAACTATTTCCTGTATATCTGCTTCGTTTGAATGGTGGAAGAGCAGTGTCATGACCAGCAGTATGCCTGCCGCTCCTGTGAGGAGGTCCATCTCCCGGATAACTGTGAACGCCGGTCTGTGCATCCGGGCAATTTCGAGTGCCTTATCCAGATAGTGCTGCTTCCCGGTGGCATTGTATATTTTGATGCAGGTATAGATAATGCCGGAAATGCCGGTATAAAAGCTATAGGAGCGTGGTTGTTTGATATATGACGAGAGAAGGATCCTGTCAAGAATAGATGTTGAAATTCTCAAATCGCTTGTTTCTCTATTCAGCTGGTATAGGCTCAGGTAAAACAGGCAAATGCCTGCGTTACCATTAAAAATTTCCGGGTTGTCGTGGTAGGTGTAAGTTTGGGAGGTGCGGTCGTAGTAAGGAGATAGCCAGTAGGGGCCGAACTGGTCATAGTTGATCATTTCATGAATGTCTGCTTTGACGCGGGCGAGCATCTCCTGATAGAATATAATTTCCATGTTACAGATTTGTTTGTGATAAAAAAGTACTCAGGCAATACAAGATGTAGGCTTCTTCCTGATTTTTTATACCTATTCTATTGTGAGTCATGTGTAGCATACTTGAAATAATGCTGTTCAATTTCGTTTTTGAAAAGCCGGTATTGTTATAGGCTTTCATGATACTTAGATTAGCCCGCAGATATTCATACGCTGTTGGCGAAATCTGTAACTGTTGCCAGTATGCATGGAGTGTGGGGAAGAGTTTTTGTTGTTGTGGGGCGAGTGCCTTTTGAAAAGATTGTAGCCACATGTTATCTGGTATTTGGCCGGCGTTCTGTTTCGGATGGAAGATGGTGAGCCATTCCTTTACAAAATAATTACAGAGATCGATCATGTCTGTAAGTGACCATCCGGTCGCGGATAACATTTGCATATGCAGTTCTATGGCTTTCATCTGAAGGGAGGCTGTCTCTGGTTTTGTCTTTATCCAGTCTAGTATAATGCGTGATGAATGGAAAAAATGTTCTTCGGCCCATACGATGCTTTTATCGTTACCATACCTATCTGTTTCTGGCTCATAGTTGATGTATCTCAGGCAATTCCCTGGTGTTGTATGTTGAGTGTAGAAGGTGGCTGCGCTGTTATTGAGTGCCCTGGTGACAAGATCCGGGAAATTGGTATTCAATCTTAGCCGGATATGATCTCCTTCCTCAGGGTACCGGATAAAAAAGAAGGGAGCTGGTGATGTCATCAGGTACTGATTTTTTTGTAGAAATGGGTATACCAGTTCATTCAGTAAGAGATCAAGTTGACCATTATAAAACAAGTGGGCAGATATCCAGTAAGGTTTCATATTAGTAGTTATACCATTGTAGCAAATATTCTTTTACTCCAACTTTGGTGTTGAAAGGGTCCGGAAGTGCTTCTTCTACATAAATGTATTCTCCGGCTCTTTGCAGCAACTTTTTCCATAGCTCTATGAGCAGAGGTTGCTGAAAATGTATGAGCTGTGGTTTATAATCATCATTGGATCCGCCGGTCCCTTTTTTTGATCGTTTTCTAAGAAAAAGGAATACATACGCGGGTATTTGCTGCTGCTTACGCCAGTTATTCAATCGTAGGGAATAGTCATAATCTGATTCAGACTGAATTTGCAAGGGTATAAACTCTTTTCGGATTGCCCAGGTTTTTCTTCTCAGCACAATATCTTCTTCGAACGTGATCCGGGGATACAGCGTAATATTTTCCTTCATTTCGATATTATCATCTGCTAATTTGTAGATGAATTGCAGCGAAGGTTTATTATCCGGATTAAAATGGGATAGCAGCTGGTATAGGTTGGAGCGATTCGATATGGTTTCCAGGCAAAGGTCAAATGCATATAACCTTTTTCCTTTAGTAAAGAGGGAAAGAACGTTCTTTTCAACGTCGAATCCCACTTCAATATCTTTTACCTGTATCCTGTTATCTTCATGGAAGGCGCTGTGGCCGCCGGGTAGTACAATCTGAAATGGTAGTAAAGGAGGATGGATGTTTGCATTGAAGATAGAACCATCGGAAATTTCTGCTTTTATATAATCCGGGTAGAGCGCCTCATTATGACTTTGAAACGAATAATGTTGTTCCGGGTCAAATAGTGAAAGAAACCGTCCGTTGACTTTCCCGAGGCCGGGCAGTAAAGCATTGATTACTCCTTTAATTTTATTGGTGCCTGGAGAGTTGAAAAATTGTATGAACATACCTCTGGACTGCTGCGTGCTGTCAATGTCTGTTGGCGGAAAATCGCGTGCTGTCAGGCGAATGACGGGTTCATTCCTGGAAATGATAGTACGGAGCATGGCCTGAATTTGCCGGGTCCATGGATCTTCTCCCACTGGTGTTGGTGTGGATTCTTTTTCTGGCTTTTTGATTTCCCGGTAGTAATCGTGGTAGAATGTTAATACTGGTATATGTTTGTGCCGACCATAATGGGAGAGAAAGAAGGTACGCATTTTTTCTTTTTCTGTTCTTTTAGTGTTGGCAGGAGCGAGTAGTTTCATTAGCAATTCTGTCTTTTCGATAATGTTTTTCACAGGATCACCGGGAAGGGATTCCTGATCGGAAGTATAGGCATCTTCATAGAAGATTTCTCTTGCGCTGAAGTCATGATGTCTGAACCATGCAGCCTGAAAAGCTTGCTGTTGAGGATTTGAGCTGGTGTCAGGGAAGGATGCCTGTTGTTCAATAGCCTGTAATGTATTATTTACAATCTGCGCCGCGAGCTTTAATGTCCTGTGCCGCTCGGCAGGGGTTAATGCGGGGTATTCCAGCCTGCAATTGTGCAAATGTTCCAACATCTGCAGAAGGTGATCAATTTTTGTTGACAGTGATCTGTACGGGCTAAAATATTGCACCAATGCGTTACTCCAGTTTTCTTCAATCCCCGAGATGCCGGCTGTTAGCTCCAGGTAGCCTACAGTGCATAGGGTTAATAGAAATTGTTTTATAGTCGCATGATTAGGGACATCAGTTTGGCTTGCTATAAAATGAATGAGTTCCCTGAGTACCGTTCGCTCCTTTTTGTTTGTTAAGTAGGTGGCTATTGACTGAATGACTGTACTGTTATTTATTTGCTGAAAGGATTCTATGTTGTTGAAGTTGATCAGGAATTTTATTCTTCCTGCATTTTCAACTGCTGTACTGTTCATATTCACTAACAGGTATTCATTCAGTTCCGGATGCCATTTCAGTATATTTATAAGGTAACCGAAGAGGTGATTGTTTAATCTTAGCTGGCTTTTTACCTGGTTCAGTTGATTACTTGATTTATGAGATTCAGTCAATTGCATAGTCCCTGTATAGGTGAATGTACTGAATGGGGATGTTTTATAACACATCCGGGTAATGTATCGCAGCAGGCTGAATTCCAGTTTTGATTCTTTGTGTTTATGCTGCGATGGATGTTTATTGATGTATGCAGGTAGCTGTTCAAAGAGCAGGGGGCTTGACAGGAGAACCCCATTTAACAAATTCTCATGCTTTGCAATTTGTTGCAAATGCGCTCTACAGTTTGCCAGGAATTGGTCATATTGTAGGTTGTTCTGTTGATGCCTTTCGTGTATTGCCTGTACATTATTGAAATACTGTGAAAGAGTGGGGATTTTCGTAATTGTCTGGATTTGCTCGATCAATTCAATAGAAAGTTGTTTTCCGTTGAATATTTGTCTTTTACAGGTGATCAACTTTTTCCTGTCCTTGTCATTTTTAACCAGTGGAATTTTTTGAAAGAGTTCTTCACAGACCTGTTCCTTCAACCGGGATACCAGTTGCTGCTCTTCCTGCTGGATTTGTATTTCATCAGTCAGGTGAGGATGGGTCCAACAGTCAAGTAGATGGTGGTCCAGTGAGGCATGTCGGACCATTGAATAAGGGAATATTGTCGTTTTCATGGTGGATTTTATTTACCTAACTCCAGTTGATTTTTTATGAGGTGATAATAGTTGCCCTGCCTTTTTATGAGGTCTTCATGTGTGCCGGTTTCCCTGATTTCACCTTTGTCCATTACGATAATCTGATCCGCGTGTCTGACTGTACTCAGGCGATGGGCAACGATGATAACCGTTTTGTTGACGAAGAAATTTTGCAGGTTATTGACGATGGTTCGTTCATTGTTTGCATCGAGTGCATTGGTTGCTTCATCAAGGAAGATATAAGCAGGATCGCGATAGATCATGCGTGCAATGAGCAGGCGTTGTTTTTGTCCTTCACTTAATCCGTGGCCGTCTTTACCTATGACAGTTTCGTATCCATAGGGCATTGACTGGAAGAAGTCGTGCATGTTTGCCATGGCAGCGGCGTAGTATAATTTTTCCTGGTCTTTGATCGTGGAACCTGCATAGATATTATTTGCAATCGTGTCACTGAAAATGTAGCCATCCTGCATGACAACGCCGCAGCCACTGCGCCAGTCGGCAGCATGGATATTTTTCAGGTCTATGTCGTTTACAAGGATAGTACCAGTTACAGGTGCATAGAATTTTAGCAGTAGTTTTATCAGCGTGCTTTTCCCGCTGCCGCTCATTCCTACAATAGCTGTGACCTTTCCTGCGGGCAAAAAAGCGTAGATGTTTTTAAGCACCAGGGGATTGCTTAGTTGTCCGTATCTAAAACTAAGATTGGAGATATTTATGTCTTTGGGGATTTCGGGAAGATGGCGACGTGAAATTTCCGCATCTTCTTCCGGTTCGTTAAATACCTCAGACATCCTTGAAAGGCTGAAGCGTGTATTCTGAGCGGCACGCATAAACTCCAGTAACATGACCACGGGGGTATTTAGTTGTCCGCATATATAGGTAACGGCCAGCATTTCACCCAGACTTAGGCTACCTTTTATGACCAACCATGCGGCCATGAAAGTGAGTAATATGTTCTTTACTTCATTCAGAAAGTTCCCGATACCCTGCATCTGCTGGTCCAGTTGCAGGCTTTGCATTTTGAGCTCATAAGATCGCACCTGAAGTGATTCCCACTTATCCTGCTTTTCCTGCTCACTGCCGGTGAGCTTTATTTCCTGCATGGCGTAGAAGATTTCAAGTAATAATTGCTGATTGGCAGATAGTACTTTGAATTTTTGCTGGTCGAGTAATCGCCTTTTTTGTGTGAAGGCTTTTGCCCAGGCGATGCTAAGTAGTGCGCCAATAAGAAAGACCAGGAACATTCGCCAGTTATAAATAAGAAGTACTATGCCGAATACAAGTAATGTAAGAGCTGACATGACGAAGCTGATGACATTATTGGTCAGGAAATCTTCAATGCGCTGGTTATCTGTCACCCTTTGCATATTGTCTCCTGCTTGCCTGTTGTCGAAGAATGCAAATTTTAGTTGCATCAGGCGGGAGAGATAGTTACGTAACAATGAGATACCTGTTTGTGCCCCGATACGGAATAACCATCTTGCCCGGATAAAATCCATTATGGTCCTTCCGGTAAAAAGCATCAATTGTCCTAGACAGATCAACATTAATAGTTGAGGGTTTTGTTGCCTGATTCCTTTATCTACAATCTGCTGGGTAAGCAGGGGGATGATCAGCGCAAATCCACTGGCGAGCAACACGCTCATTAGAAGTGGAATAAACAGGCGACGGTGTTTATTGGTGTATGGTAATAGCCACCATAATGATGTGTTCTCTTCGGCAGGTGTTTCATGTCCGAAGAATTCAGTTGTGGGTTCCAGTAACAAGGCTCTGCCAACAGTTTTGTCGGTAGTACACCAGGAGCGGACGAACTGTGGGTGTGGTAACCTGAGCATACGCTCCAGGGAAGGATCTGCAATGACAGCATAACGGTCATTTAATTCTGTCAATACAACAAAGTGTGCTTTTTCCCAATGAAGAATGCAGGGAAGGGGAACTTTTTGAGCAAGTACGTCTACCGGGATCTCTGCTGCAAGGGTTTTGAATCCAAGTAGGGAGGCTGCATTGCTCAGCGAGGCAATAGTGGTTCCTTCTTTACCGATATAACAGATCTTTCGCAGATAGGTTAGTGGAAAATGTTTACCATGCCACGCAGTAATCATTTTTAAACAGGTTGGGCCACAATCCATGGAATCCGGCTGTTTGAAGAAGGGGAATTGTTTCGTTCTTATCATGCCGTTAAATAATAATTACAACAAAGTTGCATAATTAATATTAAATCTGCAACTTTGTTGCAATATAAATTCCTCTTTTTATGTACTGCCTTAGCAAACCTATTTTAAATGAATGGCTATTGTTAAAAAGAAGCGGCGTGGCAATATTGCTGCTGCTGTTCATCTGGATAAGCATGGGGCTTGCCTTGATAGTATCTGGCATCCAATATGGAAAAGGGAAGGCAGAACGGCTTGCGGCGGCAGACCTTTTTAGACGGGAATGGAATACGCAGCATAGAAATCCCCATGATGCGGCGCATTTTGGGACGTACTTATTTACACCACTCACGATAAAAGCAATACTTGATCCTGGCCTCAATGATTTTTCCGGCACCACCTACCGTGTTGAGGCGCATGTGCAGCATGAAATGGACTACAGTCATGCTCAAAATGGCAATGTAGTAGCGAGGTTGGGGCAGTTTAGTGTTGCCGTGGTATTGCAACTTGTTGTTCCATTTTTGATTCTTATTACAGGCTCCCGTTCCCTGACAGAGGAGCGTGAAAGAGGAACATTACGGCTAATAAGGGTGCAGGCGGGGAACCTTTCTATCATTACCTGGGGTAAGGTATGGGCTTACTATATGCTGTTTTCGGCCATCCTGTTTCCATTTTTGCTGTTTTTCCTGTTTACGGGGGTAATGATGTATTTGTGGGTGATTGCCTATCTGCTTTTCTATTTTTGGTTGACACTGGTTGCCGTATTTATATCGCAGGTAAGCAGTAGTAGCAGGGCGTCAAATATCAGTGCTGTAATAGTATGGGTTGTGTTGTTCGTGATAATGCCTAAAGTGGCTGTTAACCAGTCTATTATATTATATCCGGTGAAGAGTAGAGCGGTCTTCGAAGATAATGTAAGGCAGGGGTATTTAAAAGGGTTCGACGGGAATTCTCCTTATTATGAGCGGGGAGATTCATTTATGCATGCACTGTTGAAACGGTATCATGTGGATAGTGTTTCTCAATTGCCTGTAAATCCTGACGGGTTGTTATTGCAGTATCATGAGGATTACCAGAATAAAGTGTTTGATCACTATTACAAGGGGATTTCCGCCTCTTTTGCGCAACAACAGGTATTTCTTTCCAGGATAGGCTGGATCGATCCGTTTATCGCATTAAAACGGGTTTCCATGGCACTTTCTGCCACCGATTTTTATCACCACGATAGTTTTTACCAACAGGCCCGGGTATACAGGAACACGCTTATCAGGAAGTTAAATCTGGAGCTGGCGGCGCATGGGCAGGATTATAAGGCGGACACCTCATTTTTCACAAGTCTTTATTCTTTCAAATACAGGGAGTTACCTCCCAGGCAGATATTATCACTCAGCTGGTCAGCCTTTGCTGCGATTGGGGTGTGGATATTGATAGCGGTGGCAAGCGTTCATATTATTTCAAAAAGATTATCCGGATATTGATATGGCATTCGTATTCACCATTTTCGCATTTGAAAGCAGGCAGTTGACCCGGAGCAGATTATTATTGTTCTTGTGTGCCTTTATTTTTTTTTCAGGTATGTATGGCCTTATAAATGGCCGGGCTTTGATTGGGCTCCAACAGGCAGCTATTGACAGCATTCAGACGGTACAAAGGCAGCATTATACTGCAATGGTGGAGCGTTTTCATGAGGATACGACTACTAGAACGGGCAAACAGCTGAGGGCACAGGCGGGCATTCCACAGGTAGTAGAATTCAGGGACCCGCCGTATACAACGTTCCCGCCCGCAGGTCTTTCTTTGATGGCAATTGGTCTTAGGGATCTCCATCCTTTTTATGATATTATCGGTTCTAAGGAAAGTAAAACGGGAGATCAGGCTACTGAATTTTCCAATGCAGAAAAGCTGGCGGCAGGGACTTTTGATGTGGCTTTTGTCTATATATACCTTTTTCCCCTGCTGATCATTTTTTACAATTACAACTGTCTTTCCGGGGAGCGGGAAGCACAGACTATACCATTATTGATATTACATACCGGGGGACTTCAGCGTTTATTTTTCTGGCGTTTTGTATTCAGGTTTACGGTTGTTTTTCTGTTGGGTGCTCTGCTGTTAGCTGCCGGGTTGATCATGACGCCCGCAGGTGGTAGCTTTCCTTTCCTGAACAGTGTTCTGTGGTTATTATTTCTGGGTGGGTATTTTTTTTACTGGTTTGCGGTTTGCTGGTTGGTGATAAGATTTGAGAGGTCTTCTACATGGAATATTACTTGTCTTGGCTTTATCTGGCTTTTTTTCGTTTGGATCTTACCGGCTACGATCAATAGTTATACGAATCTGAGGGCACCTGTTCCCTTACGATCAGGCCTGGTGGCAGCGCAACGCAGGTTGAAAGAAGCAACCTGGGAGCTTCCGGTACCTGTCCTGCTTGACAGCTTCTACTATTATAATCCCCAATATCAACATCTTAGGAAAATTACTGATACTGCTGCTTATGGGAATCCCCGTTTCCTTGCGTACAATGATTTGCTGGGGAGGAGAAATGAAAGGCTTGAGCGGGTGTTTGACATGCAATTGCAAAAGCGTTCCCATTTACTGCATTTGTCATTATATGTAAACCCGGTATCCTACACCCAATATTATTTACATGCACTGGCCGGCACGGAGTTATCGGATTTTGATGATTATCATTTGCAGGTGCAGCGGTTCCGGAAGAGGTGGCAGTCATTAATGACCAGCTATCTGATCAACCAGAAAATGTTCAGTGAAGAAGATTTAAAACATTTACCACGTTTTTTATATCAGCCTCCCCCTGACAGGGGATATATATGTAACCTTTTTTACCTGGTAATTATATCAGGCTTAATCATTCTTATAGCACAATTTACACGACAATTGCAATGAAATATTTTTACTCTCTGGCAGTAGCCGGGCTATTTTGTACTGCTTCTTTGCAGGCACAGCATCTGAATAATAAGGATTCCCTACGGCATCTTAATTCAGTGGATATCTATGGAACAAGAGACCGGCAGATAAAAAACGATAGTCTGGGGGGGGCATTGAAGCTGGTACAGCCACTAATGGAAATTCCGCAGAATATTGTATCGGTGAATGCCTACTTGATGCAGCAACAGGGCGCTTTACAATTAAAGGATGTAGCGCGTAACTCCAGTGGTGTGTATTTTGGGTACAACAGCAGCGCATTTGATTACTCGGCTTCTGTTCAGATCAGGGGATTCAGTGGATATACTATTTTGAATGGTATGCCCAGGCGTATTAGCTATGGTGCGGTGTTGGATGATCAAGCATTGTTTGAGAGCGTGGAGTTCGTAAAAGGTCCTGCCGGATTTATTAACTCAGTAGGAGAGGCAAGTGGTACAATCAATATCAATACAAAGTCACCGACAAGGCGATTGCTGAATATTGAGTTGTCGGCGGGTAGTTTCGATCATCGCCGTGTTACCATTGATGCCGGTACGCAGGCGAAAGAAAAAGGGTTTTCGTTCCGTTTAAATGGTGTTTACCAGCATTCTGACACTTATCTTGATCTGTTGCATACGGATAAGTATGTAATTGCGCCGGTCGTTAAGTATAACTTTAGTCCGCGTACTTACATCCTTGGTGAATATGATTTTATCAGGGGGGAATCCAGGAATGGAAGTAGTATTACCAAAATAAGATCGGAGGCAGATGCATTGCATGATGATATTGCTTTGAACTTTAATGCCGCAAAAGGATTGCCTGTAACTTATTACCAAAGCAGTACAGCAAGGTTGTTGTTTGTACATCAGTTTAATCCTGACTGGCAGCTCACTTTACAATCCCAGTTAAACCAGGCTCCTTACAGTACCTGGAATATGCTTTCTTCTGAAACTTATACAGGCGTCTCTTTTGATGAAAATGGACGTACCAGGCGACTGGCTATGAATACAGATGTGACAGGTAAGACATTTGTTTCGCAGCTGTATGTAACTGGAAAATTCAGGACGGGACGACTGAAGCATTTATTACTTGCAGGCGGAGACATAACGGTTGGGAAAGATCATTTGTCTAACCAGTTTGGCAAGTATAAATTTGACTTTTATCGTGATCATATCAATTATATTGTAAATGCTGATTCCGTGAGGGACATGGCGCCTGAAACAAAAAGTAATTTTGGGAATGATACCAGGTATGAGTGTGCCTACGTTTATGATAACATAAAATTGAATCACTGGCAGCTTTCTTTTGGGGGACGATATACGTGGTATAATAACAAAATTAATCAACAAGCCAGACCTAGCCTGGCCTTGAAAAAGAACGACTATTCACAACGGGCATTTTCACCAAGGGCTGCGCTGTCTTACCTGGTTGATTCTTCTATGACAGTTTACTTTTTATATGATCAGTCTTTTGTGCCACAAAGTGGGTTGAAAGCAGGGCGGAACAAAGATCCTCAAACCGGGAAACCTGAAGGGGTGCCTGTAGATCCGCAGCGTAATAATGACATAGAGCTGGGTGTGAAGAAGCAATGGTTTAGAAATCGGCTGCTCACGACGATAAATGGATTCCATACGGTGAAGCAGAATGTATTGATGACGGACGTGGTGAACGCTGCATATGGGTATAAGAGACAGATAGGCGAGTACGCCAGTGATGGGATTGAGGTTGACATCCTGGGGCAGGTGACATCCCGTTTTTCGGTTGCGGCTAACTATACATATGTTGATGCACGTATTACAAAGGACACTGTTGGTTCTCCGCTGATCGGCAATAAGTTGCCCGGTACGCCGAAACAGATTATTAATACATGGGTACAATATAGTTGCCCGCTGAAAAAACTTCAAAGTATTGGATTTAGCCTGGGACAGGTGACGCAGGTGAAACGCGCAACTTATTCCAAAGGGGACTATCTGCCTGATTTTACCAAACTGGATGCGGGTATAAATTTTACTACGCCTTCCTATTATGTACGGTTGATAGTTGATAATTTGCTAAACAGGCGATATATCAGTTCCGGAGATATAGGATCTGATTACCCGATTCCTGATACCAGGAACTACTTTATGGTAGAGGGAGACCCCATTAATTTCCGGGTGACAGTGGGGGTCAGGCTTTAATGGAAGAATACTCAGGATGTCAATCTTTATTGCATCCTGAGTATTTGGTTTATTGAATGTTATTCCTTTTGAAGACAAATGATGCGATTACACCTAAAGTGGTTATGAACAATATGAAGGGTGTAAATATTGCAAGCCAGTTGACCGGGTTCGGTGCCAGGAAATATTCCGGTTTATATCTGGACCAGTTCACGCTGTTTGCGTTTGCATTATCAAATATCTGAGGATAGAACTGCAGTCGTTTGCTTTCATGGAAAACGGCTGTACTATCAAGGTACTGCAATTGCCTTTTGAGGCCGGTACCTGCTAAGTCGGTGAACAGCAATTGTGCGTGCATAGGGGGGAAGAAACGTGCAGCGTAGTTGGCAGATTGCTGGCGCTGTTCTAATTTTTTAAACATGGCTCTACTTGTGGTGGCTGCTTCGTCGTCTCCAAGTTGCAGCATTGCATAATATCTCAGGTAAGTAGAGTCCTTCCAGCTATGATTGCTGTATTGCGGATAATGTTTCAGGAAGGCCTGTATGGTTGTCTTCGGATCTTTATCCCATTTGGTATGATATCCATCCCGTTGTTTGAGCAGCGTTTCATATGCTTCATAAACAGGATAGCGCATCGTCAGGTAATTGTTTATGATAGCTGGCGTGAGCCGATACTTCTGATACCAACCGTGCTGTCTTTAGTTACATCAGTTAAGCTGAGCTCTATACAGACTGCGATGGTCACTGGTAGAAGGAAAATGAGGGATACAGTAAACAGGCCCACGCTATTGCCCCATATCAAAGTGCGAAATCCCGGTCCCTGGTTTAGCAGTATTTTTAGTGTACCGTTTTCTTTTTGTTGTGAGATAGCATGGAAGCCCAGGAAGAACAGAATAAGTGGTAATATGAGCTGAAGCAGCATTGCCAGGCTGATTTGACCAAAGCGTAATAGCCCGGTACTGAAGCCAGCTTCGCTGAAGTTGACTGTATTTTGCCTGTGTGCTTCGAGGAACACAGTGTTGCCTGTATAGCTTTCCATTCCCTGATCAAACATGCTTAAAGGATGTTTAAGCCGAAATGCGAATGAGCCAGAGTGTGCCATACGATGCGGGTGCTTATCTGGATTGGCTTTCCAGCTTTCGCGGGCTTGGTGCTGAAAGTTTGTAAGCATTGTGTGCTGGGCTGTATAAGTTTTGTAGCCTGTGAATGCAGCGAAAGTGATGAACACCAGCGACAAGATATATATAGCGGCCAGTGCATTACTCCGGAGTGTTACCTTCAGAAATTGACTGGCAATGACTTTTATCTGATTCATTGATGGTTATATAGTTTCGAGATATAGTTTTTGTAATTCTTCGGCAGATATTCCACTGCAACTTACGGTGTGGACGAGACTGCCTTGTTTCATGATGCCGATACGGGAGCCTACATTAACAGCATTGAAGATGTCGTGTGTGGCCATGAAGATGGTTCTGCCCTCTGCGGCCAGTTCCTTACAAACAGCAGTAAATTCATTGGTGGCTTTAGGATCCAGTCCGCTTGTAGGTTCATCCATAAAGATTGCATCTGCATTTTTTGACAGGGCGATTGCGATACCTACTTTCTGACGCATACCTTTGCTATAGGTACTTAGGTGTTTTTTATGTACTTCCTGTTGAAGGCCTGCTTTTAGTAGAAAGGCTGTCAAAGCGTCTTTTGAATAAGAGAAACCGGCGAGTCTGCTAAAGAAATCAAGATTTTCCAGTCCTGTGAGGTTGCTATATAATTGTACCACTTCAGGGATATATGCCACCATCTTTTTAGTAGCTGCATTATTAGGCCTGACTTCCACCCCTTTGATGATAGCTTTACCGGATGATGGAGCGAGGAAGCCAAGGAAAAGATTAATGGTGGTAGTTTTTCCTGCTCCGTTTTGTCCGAGGAGACAGAATACTTCGCCAGCATTGATGGTCAGGGACAGTTGCCTAAGGGCTGTATATTGTTGGTATTCTTTGGTAAGGTTTACGGCTTCTAATATGACTGACATATAGTGTGATTTATTTTTACGCAATAGTTTTCCGCTCCGACATCTGGGTGCGGACAAAAGATTTAGCTGCTAAATAACTCAGGCAACCGGAGAGCCCCGGTTGTTATAATTGAGGATGCTGTTTGTCGAAGAATTGGTTATATCTGATGGTTGATATTCAAAAGTGTTAATGGTGAGGAGGGGGGAATGGTGTTGATGAATGTCGATGTATGGTGTGTAGGCATGTCCGCATATGATACAGGAATGGGTAAATTTTGATTGGTTTTTACCTGTTTGGGATGGCAGTAATTCCTGCGGGTGAGCATGGTTATGCCATAACGTTGCGGGCGTTATAATAAAGCCGTAAAGCACCAGGATGATAGCGGCAGTGAGGCGGTGATATTTAGGTAACACTTTCACTTATAAATGAATCATTGTTGCAAATGTAAGGGTTAAATTTGGATATTGGGTGTATGTAGGAGGATGGAAGTATTGATATTTCAGGGATGGGGAGTATTATGGTTACATGCTGTGCTAGAGTTGGGGAGTTGCCAGGATCCGGTTTCGTAAATGTATGATGCTGGCATTGGCCACATTGTATGGTAGCTGGAGGTAATAAGGTTATATCAGCTGATATCGCAAAGGTATGAAAGTCGGCGTTGTAGTGATGAAATTCCTGCATTCTCAGGTGGTGGTGAGGAGTTATATCAAGAATACCAGTACGACAGGATTTGGTAGTTAGAGGATGGTGTTTGGGGGTATATATAATGAGGGGAGGTACGGAGAGATATTTTAATCGTAACGCACATAGTACGAGAAAATACAGGAGTTGATTGATTTAGTCAAATGTTTGCGGCGGGTGGTTTTATGCGGCTGGAGCGGAGCGGAGGACGAATTAGATATGTGTACGCGGTTAAGTTGGTTCAAATAGGATTACGGGAGGGGAACGGAGCGTCTGTGTTGAAAAGAGTAGCCGATGGCGTCAAGGACAGCGAGGATGTGGGGGACATCAGTGGGGGATAAAATTTATTCTTTTAAACCCGTCAATTGTGATTCGAAAATAGATTGGTGCTTTTGCCCCTTTTGAGGAAAAAAGAATGGCTAAATTTTGTTTAGTTGTCATGAAAAGAACTTAAGCGGTGAAGAATCGCTCTTTCTAAATGTTACAATTCGCATTATTTTGGCTGGTGCCCCACGAAGATAGTGTCCCGAAAAGGGGCCCGAATACCTTGATATAGATTGATATACCTTAATGTTGAAAATCCGCTGAAATCCTCGACCTGTGAGGTTATATGCATAAAAAAAGCGCAACTTGTGTTGCGCTTTGGCGAACCGGATTGGATTCGAAATGCATTTTCAGGGCACTTATTTTTCTAGAATTTATAAATTCGATTGATTATTAATGATCAATAGTTAGGTAGTTTTAAGCGGCCAAATTTCCTATATCCAGGCACTTTTGATATAGCTTTTTTATTTTATTACAATTCAAGTCCAGTGGCAAGTTTGAGAAAATTCGGTCAGTTAAAAATCTGTTGTACCATGCCATTTTAATATTTCTCATAGAAAAAGCACCTCTATGTTGATCTGGTAGTTTCATCCAAAATAACACTTTGGCCAGACCCACAGTAGCAAATGCCATATTGAAATGGAAGTGTAACTTTTTCTCACTTCTTGCCTGGCATTCCTCCAAGCCCCCATGTTGCTTTGCATCACGGATAAGAAATTCAATCTGGAAGCGCAGTTGATAATAGTTGAGTATCAACTCTGGTTTTAGTTCGATATCCGTACAAAGAAGTATTTCATATTTACCCGTGACCTTTTCTTCTATGTATACAATTCTAACCTTGCATTTAAGAATAGCAGACCAAACTACACTACTATAATAAACAGCGTCATTATCTACAGCAAATTCCCTGATTTTTCGCTTATCAATACTGCCACAACTAACTTTATCTCCATGTATCCTGGGACGTCCAGGTCCTGTAGACCTTGGCCCATTGTATACATAAATCAGATTGGCATCGGATCTCATCTTTGTTACAATATGCAATCCTTCCTTCAATATTGGTAAAATAAACTCTTGTTTCATGAAATATGAATCGACTGCTAAATAATCGACCATACTTTTTAAGGTCAGCACTTCTGATTTTATAACATCCACGTAGTGATCAACCCTACTCATTCCCTTCTCATCAAGTGTAGTCTTATCAGGAGTTTGAACTACTTTTAATGGGAAAGCAGTTCTGGCATCGACATCTATTATTGCCAGACATCCTATCTCAAGACCTTTAACAGCTTTTTGATCTTTACCACTCCAAAATTTACCCAGACCAGGAGTATGCTTTCCAGACTTTGGCAAATAGGTTGGGTCATAAGCAGCAATGAGACGCTTACCACAGTTATCCTTAATCAAAGAACTATTAAAGCCTCCGAAATCAAATTCCTTTTCTATTTGCAATCGGATGCTTTTCTCACAATAAGTACCAAAACGGCTAAGATTGGAGATGGTATATCGAACAGGCAAACATAGCCAGACCTCAAATAGCGAAATCATAAATTTGTATTGAGGTTTGGTTATTAGGGGCAATTCATTTAAAATTGCACTAACAAGGTGTTTCACCTTGCCAAAGGCTTTGAGATTGGTACTAGTCATACTTCCTCATTGCCTTTTTTTTATTTTGGTATCAGCTGGAAAGCTCTTTTATTTATCTACATCTATTTTTCACAGCGAAGCTGTGGAAAACTTACCGGACTATTGAATGATGGCATATATAATAAATTATTCGCTATTTCTGCATGATACTTTGTAATTGACTCATCAAATTTTTTAATTGCTTCTTCTATACAATTACTGTCTACACAAATTCCGTATAATGCTACATGTAGTAGTTGTAACATATGCATTAGCCGCCCCAGCTGCAACTATTTTTGGCCAGCTTCTACCCCGGATTCGTTGACTATAAATGGAGAAACTTGTCTGTCTGATAATCATGCCTTCAAATACTGGCGTTGTATCTGATGCAAGAATTATATCCCTCAGTCGTTCAAATCTAATTCAACCTCCGAAACACATTCTTCCTTTGAGTGTTGCATGTATTGAATAATTTAAATGGATTTAACAAATATCATAAAGTCATTTGTTATACAAATTGTTTAATATTTATTTATCAATAAATAGTTGCGTGTTAACGTAATGAATATACGGTGTAACGACATTTATTTAATGTTTCGATTGCTGAGTCTTAATAATTGCGTGTAAATGTGATGTATATACGTTGCAACAGCTTTAGTTTAGTGTTTCGATTGCTGATTCTGTTATAATATTATTTAGGAGTTTTTTATACATCTTAATATTTACCGATCATTAAATTGATTTTTTAAAATATTAAATACTGATTAAATGTTGAATAGAATTTAAATTTAAAAATAATTGTATGTAATATTGTGTTGATATTATAAGCCTGGCTGACGATAATATTAATATTGCCAATTTTTTATTTCTGCGAAGAATTAATTGAGATTTTATTGTGTGCTGTAGTTTCACAATTACTCTTGTCATCGTAGTAAAATAGCACCTATAACAGTACAACTACCTTTAACGATGATTAAATCAACTATTTTAATAATCAGTTGTATGGTTCTCCTATTTGGGTTAGCGAGGGGCCAAATCTTGTTTCTTAATGTGCCAGATACAGTATGTATGTCTACTAATAATAGCACTGCAGACCAGCTCAAGTTTACCAGTATGAATGCGCAGCTGGCTAGTGGTGCTGCTTCTAAGGCCAACTGGACAATTACTTCACCTAATGGTACGAATGCAGATTATAACATCCTATATTCCGAAAGGACATCTTCCATTAAAGATACTTTACTGAACCAGACGAATATGCTGACGTTACAGTTCCTCGTTCCTGGTAAGTATACCTTTAAAGTTGCGATGACCTATGCAAGTACAAGTGGTGGTAAAACTGTTTACTCGACGGTGACGAGAACACAGAGTCTTGTTGTAGTTGACTGTACGATATCTACCTGTAGCGGTGGTGATGCGGAAATGCCTGGTTTTACTGAGAACTTTGGTACACTACCCGTCAATACCGGCCGAATGGAATATTCACCCAGTTCTGCTATTACTTATATTTACTCCCCATCAGGTGGTCTTGAAGATAATTATTATGCTATTTCTAATACAACTCATCTCAGAATTAACTTTGTCTTCTCCGGAGATCACACAGGTACAGACCGAGGAGCTATGTTGGTAGCAAACTCCGGTTATACTCAATCAATATTCTTTCAGAAAAAGGTAGATGGTCTGTGCCGTGGTTCTGTATATAACTTCAGTGCATGGTTCTTAAATATTGATAGTACCAGTGTAATGAATAGTGCCTGTGTGTGGGGGTTTATTTATGCAGGAGTAACTTTCCAGATATTAAATGCAGCAGATACCAGTCAGGTATTAGCCAGCTTCAGAACCTACGCCGTTTCTCCCACCTTCACCAAACCTACTTGGCAAAGGTTCGGGGGGTCCTTCACTGTACCTTCTGGTGTGAGCAGTGTAATTGTACGAATTATCAATAATTTTCCTGGTGGTTGTGGTAATGATATTGCCGTGGATGATATCCAGCTATCCTATTGTAGTCCTGGTATCGATGCATCCATACATGGAGCGGTGAGTAATCTGAGAGAAGTATTGTGCGAGGGTGTCGCTACGACACTTGTTTCTTCTTATACACCTACTAACTATTTTACCAATCCGGCTTATCAATGGGAGATGTCTGATGATGGTGGTGTAACCTGGTTCAATGTACCTTATGGTACTGCCAACAAAGATACCCTCGTCATTCACGAAGGTGAACTAAAAGGTACAAAGGATGTGGCGGCAGATTACCTTTTCCGCGTCAGGGTCTTTGAAGCGGGAAGTTCCGCCGCCACCTGTGCGGCCCCCTCATCATCGGTCAAGATTACTATCCTGCCGATGCCGGTATTAAATCTTACGAAATCCCAGATCTGTGAGGGAGGCACTGTGGAACTGCAAGCCTCCGGTGGTTATGATTTCTTCAAATGGAGCGATACCAGTTATGTAGGCCCCGACCGGCATGTAACTGTCTTCAGTGATACGACCATCAAAGTATATGGTTATGTTACCTATGGTATTGATGGTGGCAAAACCTGTGTGGACTCCAATAGGGCTAGTATTAAGAAAGATGATAAGCCAATTGTGCAGATCGCAGCCTCTGATACCTCTTTGTGTCTGGGTAGTAGACTTACCCTGAGCGTGGCCGATGCGCTTGATCCGGCGGGTGATCCAACCAAGAGTATTACCTGGTATAGGGGGACGGATTTGGCTACGGGTCAGCACCTGACTGACTACGATAACCTGACTGCAATAGCTAACTATACGACCCAGACACTTGCAGATACATCTTTCTTTGTCGTTGTTGTAAATGGTACATGTACGGTTACTTCCGCTCCGTTTAAAATAAAACTAACTCAAGTGCCGGCGCCTCCTGCAGGTAAACACGTGACACATTGTGCAGAGGATGGTACGTCTGATAACAACTCTTTCACCATGCTCCGTTCCGCTATTCCAGGAACAAGAGGTACATGGACCGTCACAGGTATATCCGGTCCGGGTTTGTCTGGCAACACCAGTTCTACCATTGACTTCAGTAACTATGTTACTTTTACGACAAGCAGGAACAGCCCCACTTCAGTGATTACACTGAACAACCCGGGATTGACTGTTTACCTGCAATGGACTGTGACAGCTACCGGCAACACTGATTGTGTGGGGTATGCTTATGATACCTTGACACTCATCACGGGTGCTACCAGGGCTTATGCTGGTCCGGATACGACACTTTGTGCTTCCAACAACGTATTTATCATGCAGGCTAACGAACCAAACGTTGCCCTGACAGATGATTTTGCTGAAACAGGTACATGGTCTGTCATTGGTACGTCTACCGGCGTAGCCATCGACGATATTCACGCCTATAATACTACTGTAAGAGTGACGAGCGGTGCTTATCAGGATGTACAGCTGGCATGGACGATTAATAATGTGTTAAACTGTGGTATCAATACGGATACCGTTGTATTACATTATACGCCGCCGCCAACCCTGACCCTTAAGCCGGATACTGTTTGTAACACCTTGAGGTATTTCGAGATGGATACTGTTGCGACGACAGGTACTCCTACTTATTATAGTGTAATGGGTACAATGCCTGGTTTCACCGCCGTACCTGAAACGCAGATCTCCTCTTGGCCGATCACTGTACCTATTCCAACAGGTGTAGCGAATGGCGTGTATAAATTTACTGTCAACTTCAGAAGTGAGAATGGTGGTTGTACCAACTCCACTACGATTTGGGTGAATGTGGAATCTCCGGGCACGGCACCTACAGGCGTGACTGTGGGTACACCAAATATCTGTACAAGCGGTACAACGACCCTGACTGCTGTCGGTGGTTCTCTGGGTAAAAATGCTGATGGTACCAATGCCGGCAGATATGTATGGTATGCGGGTGGTTGTGGTACTGGTACTGCAATCGGCACCGGCACTACGATCACTGTTCCGGTTACTGCCACCACTACTTATTATGTAAGAGTAGAAAGCAATGGTCAATGTGGTGCTACCGCCTGTGCAAGTGGTACTGTCACTGTTTATACTGCACCTGCAACTTCTAATGCAGGTCCTGCTCAAACACATTGTAATGACTCCCTGTTCACCATGGCTGCCAATGCTGCTACCGTAGGTGCGGGTGAATGGACTTACACAGGTACCGCTACCATTACTAATACAACAAGTCCTACTACTACTGTATTCGTACCGGCAGGTAAAACTGCAACGCTGACATGGACGATTACCAACGGCGCCTGTACGACTTCTTCTAGTGTAGTACTGACGAATTATATGCAACCTGTGAAGGCTGAAGCTGGTCCGGATTCTATCGAGCAGTGTAACACGACATCTTTCACGATGAACGCGACCGCTCCTTCTCCATCTACCGCAGTAGGTACCTGGTTTACCTTTGCGGCTTCCAAAGCGACCATCACTGCAGGTCAGTTCAACAATCCTGCTGCAACAGTGACAATGGCAGCCGGCGATACCGCTACGCTGATCTGGACTGTGACCAATGGTCTTTGTACTTCAGCTGACTATGTAAAACTGTATAACTACGCGACACCAACGACTGCCGATGCGGGTCTTGACTCCCTGAAGCAGTGTATGACGCCGGCCTTTACCATGGCCGCCAATACACCGGTCATTGGTACCGGTAAGTGGTCTGTGAAGAGTGGTACTGCTACTATTCCTGCTACAGACAGCAGCAAGGTAAATGCGGTGATCACAGTTGCCAATGGTATAACTGTGGTACTGACTTGGACCATCACTAATGGTACCTGTTCTTCAAAAGATGATATCATCCTTGTGAACTACCAGCGCCCAGATCCTGCCAACGCAGGTCCGGATTCACTGGTACAATGTAACACGGCCACCTTCACTATGGCAGCTACTGCACCTAATCCTGCTACCGCAGCAGGTACCTGGTCGCTGTTCACCGGTAGCAAGGCAGGTATTGTTGCAGCTGACATTCATAAGGTCAACCCGGTGATTACCCTGGCTGCAGGTGATACCGCTACTGCCATCTGGACGGTAACAAATGGTGTTTGTTCCAGCACTGATTATATCTTCCTGAAGAATTACCAGGCGCCGGCCATTGCTGATGCAGGTTCTGCACAGATCCTGCAGTGTGGTACCAATACCTTTATGATGTCTGGTTCTACACCATCTGTAGGTGTAGGTACCTGGACCGTGTCCAAAGCAACAGCGACGATTACTAATCCCAATAGTCCTGCTGCTACCATTACAGTACCAGCCGGCGATAGCGTAATTGCTACCTGGACCATTGTAAATGGCATATGTGCTACTTCAGATAATGTAAAACTGGTCAACTATGTGAAACCAGCTGACGCGAACGCAGGTCCTGACCAGCACCAGTGTAATACAGCGACCTTCACAATGGCAGCCAATGCACCTTCTGAAACAACTGCAGCAGGTACCTGGACCAAACCTGCCGGTTCTACCGCAACAATCGCAAATATTAATAATCCGGCCACGACGGTGACCATTCCTGTGGGTGATAGCAGTATGTTGTTCTGGACCATTACAAACGGCGTTTGTGTGGATGTGGACACTGTCTGGATTTTCAACAACAATCCGCCTGCTCCTGCAGATGCGGGTGTTGATACCATGAAACAGTGTAACACTGATGCATTCACCATGGCCGCGAATGCGCCTTATGTAGCTGGTGCTACCGGTATCTGGGGTATCTGGAGTGTGGTTTCTCCTGCATCTTATATCATCCCGGCTGCTGATGTCAACAACCCGACAGCGACCTTCACAATCACAGCTGGTACTACGGTCGTACTGAGATGGACGATTACCAACCTGGGTTGTAGCACTGCTGACAACATTGTGCTGATCAACTACGAACAGCCGACTGCTGTCACTGCAGGGACTAACCAGACCAGGTGTGCAGGTCCTGATTTTGTACTGGATGGTTCTGTGCCTAATGTAACCGGTGCCACCGGTACATGGTATGTACGTAACGGCAGCGCTACGATCCACACCGGTGAAGAGCATGATCCAAAGGCACACATAACATTACCAAATGATGCTACTGCAGAATTACACTGGGTAGTCGCAAATGGTGTCTGCGCTGACTCCGCGGCTGTGATCCTGACCAACTACCAGACACCTGTAAAAGCTGATGCCGGTGCAGACTGCGTGAAACATTGTGCTGACAGTGCATTCGTGATGAAAGCCAACGCCCCTGATGTAACGGGAGCTGTCGGTGAATGGACATTCGCAGGTACCACCGCTGCTACTGTAACTGATGCCAACGATCCGCTCGCAACGATCATTGTGCCAGCCGGCGATAGCGTACGCGCTATCTGGAGTATTGGTAACGGCACATGTTCTACGAGCGATACGGTGAAACTGGTAAACTACATGTCACCAACCGCCGCTGCTTTACCAGCTGACATGCAACAGTGTATGACCACCACGTTCCCTGTTACGGCGAACGCGCCTGATGTACCTAATGCAGTGGGCCACTGGACAGTAGTAAAAGGTAACGCTACCTTCCCTGCTGCTGACTTAAACAGCACATCTACTACTTTCACTGTGCCAAATGGTGATAGCGCTTATGTGACATGGACCATTACAAACGGTTTGTGCCAGAGCGTAGATACAATTAAGTTATACAACTATCAGCAACCTGTAACTGCGAACGCCGGTCCGGATTCTATCCGCCAGTGTAACAATGCTACCTTTACCATGCAGGCTACGGCAGCATCTCCTGCTACCGCTGTAGGTAAATGGTCACTGTATCCTGGTAGCGCGGCCAGCTTCAGCGCTGCTGATTCTACCAATCCAGCTGCTGTATTTACACTGCCTGCCGGTGATAGCGCTACCGCAACCTGGACAGTGACAAACGGTGTCTGCTCTTCTTCTGACAAAGTACTGCTCATTAACAGCGCAATGCCAGACCAGGCGAATGCCGGTGTAGACTCCATCCGTCAGTGTAATAACACGACCTTCACCGTGGCAGCAAACACGCCAACTGTAACAGGTGCTACCGGTAAATGGACACTCTCCAATACCCGTGCAACCATCGCAGCTGCTGATACCAGCAACCCAACTGCGGTGATCACCGTTCCTGTAGGTGATAGCGTAAAAGCTTACTGGACAATTACAAACGGTGCATGTTCTACTATCGACAGCGTGAAACTGGTGAACTATGCACAGCCAACCGCTGCCGAGGCAGGTCCTGACCAACGCCAGTGTGCTACCACAGCCTTTACTATGGCGGCTAACACTCCTGATGTAACAGGTGCTACCGGTAGATGGACACTCTCCAATACCCGTGCGACCATCGGAGCTGCTGATATCAGCAAACCAACTGCAGTGATCACTGTTCCTGTAGGCGACAGCGTAGTAGCTTACTGGACAATCACAAACGGTGTTTGTTCTTCTATGGACAGCGTGAAACTGATAGACGATGCAATGCCTGGTACGGCAAATGCTGGTCCTGCTCAGACACATTGTAACGACAGCGCCTTCACGATGGCTGCAAATACTGCTACCGCAGGTACCGGTGCATGGTCCTTCTACACAGGTACTACTGCAACGATTGCCACTACAGATGTAAATAATCCCACAGCAACGATCTTCGTACCGGCTGGCGATACTGCTACTGCTATCTGGACAATCTCCAACGGCATATGTGCTTCTACCAGCACTGTCCTTCTGAAGAATGATATGATGCCGGAAGCTGCAATTGCGGGTCCTGACCAGACGCATTGTAACGATTCGCTCTTCCACATGGCGGCTACGCCTGGAGCAATCACTACATCTACCGGTAAATGGACTGTGATCAGCGGTACTGCAACTATTGCAGCGACTGACCTGAATAACCCAACTGCCAGTGTGATTGTGTTCGCAGGTACATCCGCTACGCTGCAGTGGACCCTGAGCAATGGTACATGTACTGGTACGCCAGCTACTGTAACACTGACTAACCTGGGACCAGTACTGAACAATACCATCTCTGCCGATCAGACACTTTGTGCTTCTGAAACACCTGCTGCCCTCACGGGTACGGTGGCATTGAGTGGTGGCGACGGTACTTATACTTACCAGTGGCAGATCAGCACGACCAGTGCAACCACCGGTTTCTCCAATGTAACAACAGGTACAGGTGGCACTGCCGCTACTTATACCCCTGCTACACTCACCGCTGATACCGTATGGTTCAGAAGGATCGTAACTTCCGGTTCCTGCTCCAATACCATCAGCAACGTGGTGAAACTGAGAAGAATCACTACATCTCCTGTAGTTGTATCTGTTCCTGCTTCCGTAACGACTAATTGCGTAGCTGGTAAAGACTATACTACACTGTTCGGTACACCAGTATTCAGTCACCAGCCTTTCAGCAATGAAGCCCTGACTGTAACTTATACCGACAATACTCAAACGCCTGATGCATGTACTACCCTCATCATGCGTACCTGGACAGCCGTAGATCGTTGTGGTCTCACGACTTCCGCTCAGCAGACCATCACGGTTGTTGATACCACTGCACCTAAGTTCACCACCGCCGCTCCGGCTAACGTGACAGCAAGTTGTGACAACGTACCAGCTGCTGTAAACCTGACTGCTACCGACGATTGTTCCGGTACCCTGACCATCACACCGATTGAAACCCGTGTAGACATCGCAGGTCAGTGTACAAACAATTATTACCTGATCCGTAAATGGGTAGCGGTTGATAACTGTGGTAATGTAAGCGACACCCTGAGACAGACCGTAACTGTGAAAGATACCACCGGTCCTGTGTTCTCTGGTACTGCTCCTGCCAACGTAACCGTTGATTGTGATAAGGTACCTGCCGGAACTACCCTGACTGCTACTGATAACTGTACAACAGGTACCATCACTGTAACACCAGTGGATACCAGACAGTCAATCTCCGGCAGCACTTGTAGCAATACTTACCAGATCACCCGTACATGGACTGCGACCGATGATTGTGGTAACAGTACTGTACTAAAACAGATCATCACAGTAGTAGATACTACCCGACCAGTATTCAATACAATCCTGGTTGCTGATACTACTGTAAACTGCGACGGCGTACCTGCACAGCCAACGATCACTGCTACAGACAATTGTTCTGCAAGTGTGAAAGTAACGGTTGCCCAAACCAAGGTATTCCTGAGCACTACCTGCTCCAATAACTATCGTCTGACCCGTACCTGGACCGCTACCGACGATTGCGGAAACGTGGCTACAATGAAACAGGTAATTACTGTACAGGATACTACCAGACCATCATTCACCATCACACCGCCAAGCGATACTACCGTAAGTTGTAGTGCAGTGCCAACACCGCCAAGCAACCTGTCTGCTACTGACAACTGTAGTGCAACCAGTAATGTGAAGATCAGCTACACCCAGACCCGTCAGTCTATCACCGGTGCTTGTGCAAGCAACTACCAGCTGATCAGAGTCTGGACAGCGAAAGATGAATGTGGTAATACCAACACTGTTCGTCAGGTGATCACAGTAGTAGATACCACCAAACCAGTGATCGATCCGGCTCCGGCTGCTGTCACTGTATCATGTGGAGGTACTATACCAGCTGCTGCTACCCTGTATGCAACTGATAACTGCGATGGCAACTTCCCTAAGAAAGCGACCATGACCACCGATCCATATACTGTGGATGCTTGTAACGGTTACACCATCACCAGAAGATGGAACGTATCTGACGCATGTGGTAATGCTGCGATCGAAAGGGTACAGATCATTACTGTAGTAGCGTGTCCTAAACCACAACTGGATACAGCGCTGCCAGCTAACTGTTCTGACAATACGAAGTTTGCATTGCAGCTGCTGACCAAAGTGAGCAAACCAACATTTACACTGCAGAGCGTATATCCTGCAGGTACCGTAACCACACCGAAGAGTCAGACCAGCAATGTGTTCGACCTGAATGGTGCGACTCAGGCTACCTTCATCGTAACTGATGGCGTAACCGGTTGCGTATCTGACCCAGTGACTTATACCCTGCAATATGTACAGAAACCAACTGTCAACCTGGGTAACGATACTGCGATCTGCGAAGGCAACTCAGTCACCCTGGATGCAGGTGCGGCAAATGCAAGTGCTGGTTATACAATTAAATGGAACACAGGTGCAACTACCCAACAGATCACCATATCTGCTGCCGGTACTTACTACGCAACGGTGACCAACAATGGTTGTTCCGCTACAGACTCTATTAAAGTAACGGTGAATACACCTCCAACGGTTGATATCCGCGATACCACTATCTGTGATGGCATGACTGTAAAACTGAATGCTTATGTACAGGGTGCTTCTTACACATGGAGCACTGGTGATACCGGACCATCTATCACTGTAAGTACCGCTGGTACCTACACCGTAGATGTATCACTGAAAGGTTGTACCGTAACTGACCAGGCGACCGTAACGGTGTCTACTCCGCCGAACGTGACCCTGACTCCTGATACTGCTATTTGTCCTGATCAGACAGTGATGCTGCAGGTTGAACCAGATGGTGGCAGTGTAACATGGTTAGACGGTTCATTGACAAACTCCATTATCGTATCTAAACCTGGTGATTACTGGGTGACTGTAACGAAGGGTGGTTGCGTTGTAACTGATACTGTAACTGTGACCAACAAAGCAAACATCAGCTTCGACCTCGGTCCTGACAAGGATATCTGTGCCGGTGGCCTCGTGGTACTGGATGCGACTAACGCTGACGTGATCTCTTACCTCTGGAATGATGGTACAACCGATCCGATCAAGGAAGTAAGCACACCAGGTACTTACACCGTAACAGTGCTTGACAGGTTCTGTAACCTGACTACAACAGATAGCGTGAAGGTAACAGTGGCTGGTATCGGAAATATTTCTCTGGGTAATGATACCACCATCTGTATCGGTCAGACACTGACACTGAGTGTGGATGCCGGTACCGGCAACAGCATCAAGTGGCAGGATGGCGCTACTACTTCAACGTATGTAGTGACAGCGACCGGATATTATAAGGTAACAGTTTACAATGATTGTGGCGCAGTGAGCGATGACATTGCAGTTAGTTACAAACAATGTGAAGATGAGCCTACCTTCCCGAATGCTTTCACACCAAACGGAGATGGTAAAAACGATACATTTAGACCACACGTAACCGGCCCGATGTATGACTATAATCTTACTATTTATAATCGTTGGGGAGAATTGATTTACCAAAGTAAAGAAGCTTCCAGGGGATGGGATGGTCGTTTTAAAGGTATTTTAGTGGATGAAGGTACTTACGTATGGTTATTGACATATAAAAAGAGTATCGGTGGGATTGAAATCCTTAATAGAGGTGTGGTCAATGTAATTAAATAAAGTTCTTAGTCATCAAACCCTAGACACCTCTGGTTTACCAGAGTGATGTTGTCCTTAAGCATAGGAATTCCCTCCCCCGATCTTTTCAGGTTGGGGGCATTTTAAAGAACTGGATAGAATAATTAAAAATTTAGTTTGAAAAAGTATTATATAAATATGTAAAGGGGGAAAAGGGCCAGGAAATTTTATTGTCCCAATTATCTGGTACCTATCCTCTAATCTAGACCAAAAATACCGCCCCGATCTGTCTAGATCTAGGGCATACTTTGATGTTTTAACTATTTCGTCTACTTCTATTGTTTTTGAGAGTTAATATGTTCCTGCCCTCAACAGTATGAAGTCGTCTTTACCTTTATACTGAAGTGATTTTTGTATGGCAGTTGTCAATGTTTTAAAAGGGCTTGCAACGGTTCCCTTATTCAGATCGTTACCTGCTGGAGAAGCATAAATATTTACCTGGGCCTTTGCGATTATAAATATTTGTAAAGAGAGCAGCAACGGGATAATATTTTCATATGCTTAATACTACTTTGACAAGTTATGAATTGTGGAAAATGGATAAAAAATAAGACCTTAGTATCATGTAAATCAAACGTATAAATATAAGACATGGTCAACAGCCGCGACAACCAGCCGAACCAAAGCGGCTGGAAAAATATATGTTGCTACGAGGTCATGTTTTTAAAACCCGTACCCACAATAAAATGCCCTTATCAATTCAATATGTGAAAGGTTTATTCCAGAGCAGGAAGGGGAATATAGAACGGATGGTTGAACATGTGGCAGATAGTGAGTACTACAGCATGCAACATTTCATCAGCGAATCTCCGTGGGATGCGCGTACAGGTTTTGATACGGTTGCCCTTGATACTAATGAGGTTTTTAAGAGTTTTGATCAGGTGGCACTGCTCATAGATGAAAGTTCTGACCTTAAGAAAGGAGATTATTCTGTAGGGGTATCTCGTCAGTACTGTGGCACAATAGGGAAGGTAGATAATTGCCAGGTGGCAGTTTATGGAGGATTAAGTGCAGAGCATTATTATGGTTTAATAGATACAGCCTTATATCTTCCGGAAAGCTGGACCGCTAATCGTAAACGTTGTAAAGCAGCCGGCGTACCCAAAGAGCGGTACAAACATAAAACCAAAGTAGAACTGGCGGTAGACATTGTGAGATATCAATTGGAACTGGGCACCCACTTTGATTTCCCTCCGGGATGGGAAGAGACAAATCTTCCAACGCTGACCTTTCTAAAAAGGAACGGTTTCAGTTTCGACAGAGCTTTCTGTAATACCTGCATGTGTTCTCCCAGCCGTACCACATTATTTACAGGAATTTATCCGGCTAAGCATAAGGTTTCTCAAACACTGACTATTGGCGGCCCATTATCTCCTTCGGAACCAACCATCAGTGCTTCTTTACCAAGCATCATGAATGTACTCTGGAATGACGGTTATGATGTGCAGTACCGTGGTAAATGGCACATGAGTAAGGGCGTTGCCGGTAATGGAGCAACCACGAATTATGATAACCTTACATCTGCCGATATTTCTCTATTTGGTGCAATGGGATGGATAGCCCCGGATGCAGGAGAAGATGTAAATCCTTTAAATTTTGGAGGAGGATTTGCCAACCATGATGCCAGGTATGTGGCCGAAGCCATCAAATACCTTCAGGAGGTAAAAGTGAAAAGAGCTGCAGGTGAGTTAAACCTTATTGCCTGATCGTGTCGCTGGTGAACCCGCACGACGTACTGGCTTATCCCAAAACAGCAGGGACCTCCGGATATTACGCTGACGCCTGGTCAACAAGGGAAATTGGATTGCCTGATACCGTAAACGAACATTTACTGGCCAATAAAAAACCGATGGCACAGGAACAGATCCTATTGGGCATGGATGCATCTTTAGGGCCTTTAGCAACAGTAGAACAAAAGTTAGATTATATAAATTTTTACGGGTACCTGTTAACCCTGGTCGACAAAGAGATTGGTAACCTGATCAAAGAATTGTATGCTAAATATGGGGATGGAATAAGTCTGGCTGATACAGCTATCGTGACCTACACCTCTGACCATGGAGAAATGGGACTTGCACATGGGGGACTGCGTCAGAAAACCTTTGTAGCTTACGAAGAAGCATTGCGTGTTCCACTGGTTATATCCAATCCTGTTTTATTTTCAGACCACCCCATTCAACAATCTATGGCCCTGGCCACGCTGGTCGACATCATGCCTACGTTTATGGAGATAGCTAATGTATCAAACGCTCCTGCCGGACTTGCAGGCACAAGCTTGTTACCAATTATGGCGGATGGTACACCAGTACAGAATAGTATATTGTTTACATACGATGATACAAAAGCAGGTTCCAATAGCCAATGGTCTGTGGTAAATGCTGCAAATCGAATCCGATGTATCCGTACAGAGAAATGGAAGTATAGCTATTATTTTGATGCTTCGGGAGCTTATTACAACGAATATGAACTATACGATTTGGTAAACGATCCATCAGAATATACCAACCTTGCCTATGATCCGGCATACAACGAGGTTAGAATGGATCTGGAAACACAGTTGCATAAACTTGAAGTAGATAAGCTAAGAGTGCATAGCCCTCAACAATCTCAAAGCGTTGTTTGAATTGGATAAACATTTGAGACGCCGGAGAATTTGAATGAGATTGATATATACACCGGTGATGAATCAGATTAGGGTGGATGTGCCTGTTAGGTTATGATTTTGGGGAAAGGCGCTACATCGCGTGAGATTCGGGATTATTTTAAGATAGGAGTAAATTTTGAAGGGGATTCGCGATATCCGACCTACCTGACAGATCGCACCAGGAGGCAAAATGAAAGGGCTACTGATCTTTTGATTGAAAATGGGCACAAAGAGGTGGTACTGGAATGGCTGCGTGATATAGGGATGTATTATGATGATGTCCAATTGGAAAGACCGGACTCCCCAGTCAAAAGCAGTCGGGTAAGGTTTTATAAATTTTTAGTTGACAGTAATAAGGAGAAGACTGGCTTTGTTTCGATGAGCTTAGAAAATGACGAGTCACAAGGAACAAGGAAATATTACAGATTTATAGGATTGTTGTGCAATAAGTTTGCACAAGGGGGGATTGTTAGTTTCCGACGAAATTGATAATAATTTTCATCCATCACTCTTAAAAAAATTAATATCCTTATTCCAAAATCCTAAAGTTAGTAAAGCCAATGCTCAGCTGCTCTTTACCAGCCATGATACAAACCTTATGGATCGAGACTGCATGAGAGATCAGTTTTATTTCGCTGAAAAGACAGATCTTTTAGATACAAAAATATTGGTAGTCCAGTTTTTAATGGTGAAGTTGTTTATACTTTTAATTTTCTACAAAAAAGGGTTATAAGAGCCAGCCATTGCAATGCCATCCATGTTTCAACAATTTTTTCATATCTGACAAGCAATGCTTTAAAAGCATCCATCCAGGCATTGGCATGTTCAATTTTTGTTCGTCTTTTGTAAAGTTGATCATCAAAATATCGGTATTCATCACTTTGCTTCTTTTGATTTCGCAAGTTGGGTTTTACATTTAATTCAATCTCGTAGTCAATGCATACTTGTTTTAAATCTTCGCTGTCAAATCCAGGATCGGCATTTACAAATATTCCATTGCAATTGATATCGGATTGTTCCAGAACCCCGATCATTTCTTTAAAGAGCTTCACTATATCGTATAAGTCATTATGCTCTCCACTTTGCGCTGTTGATACCGTCAGCATCTGACCTCTGTTGTCACATAAGAACAAACTATTACAGGTCTTTGAAGCTTTTCTGCCTTGATAACTTACCGCCTGGCCACCACGTTTGACTGGTGTATGGCTACCATCTAACTGGGCGCTTGACAGATCCAGCAGTTTCTTATTACAAGATAAAAGATTGATCCAAGCCCTCTTGAATGAACCGTCTTTACTCCATTTTAAAAAATACCTGTGAATATTTTGCCACGAGGTCGCCCCTTTATCAAAATATTCGCAAATACTCAACTCTCGCCACTGGCAGCCTGTTTTCATTCGCTTTAAAATCAACTGAACCACTTTTACTAAATCTATCCTGGCCTTAAAGCCTCTTTTGCCTTTGCTTAAATGTGGTAAAATCCAATCTCGTACCTTATCTTCGTCTATGAGTCCCAGAATTATTCGTTTTTATTTGCTAAAACAAAAATCCTTAATTCCTGGGACTTCCTTTTTTTCCTTCAAAAAGTGTAAACAACTTCGGTATAATAAATAAACCGGGCAATGAATGTCTTGGCATATTTCCTTCTGCCCTATGTCACGAACCTGCTTGAGATCGTTTACCAATTTTTCGTCATTGACTTGTTAGGCCGTTGCGTCCATTGCCCAAACTATCAATACAAAGATTATAAGCCCTTTTTTCATAAGTCCGTTTTACAAAAAAAATTATAGCTTTTCAAATGCAACCTTCTTTCCACGGCAGCCTAATCATAGTCAGAATAAAATAGTCGCGACTACCCACGACTATTTTGTTATGTACTGGCTATAAGGTTATAAGAAGTATGACCCCACATCGTCGGAACATCCAAAGCAATTGATACCATAAAAGGACGAAATAGTTCCTGTTACCTTTCCGACATTCTTCAGCTCCAGGGAGATGCTAAGACTGATTACAGGTTTTTTCAGATAGGCATCTGCTTTTCCCGGCTTGAAAAAGGAGCCTGATGATCATCAACTATAACTATAAGAACTTCAGTATCAGACCCATTAAAAAGAATGTTTTACTTACCATATACATTGCGTAGTAGTATTGTAACTTTACATTATAAATTAAATACATTATATGTTAACTTGAAAAAATGTGTTATGCTCTATTGTACTGTTATACTGCATATTTATTCCACAGCACCTTTCTTTAATAATGCTGCAAAGGACATTTGCAAATGTATTGACACACTCAGGTAAAGCAATAATATTTAACCATTATTATCACAAGTAAATCAAGATTAATGAAAAGAATGTTAAGTCCGTTTGCCATAGCCATCATCGCTATGGTATTTATCACAATTGCCTGCTCCAAAGAATCCGTAAACAAACCAGATCTGTCACTGCAAAACATTGCGGCAACAGCCAGCGTACCGGTAAGCAAAACTCCCGTAACTTTTGACTCAGGGAACGGAGTGTATATTTCCGCCTATGGTGGAGGTATTTCGTTTGGCAACAGCCAACCACATCCTACCACGCCTGATCCTTCCGGTATCTACGATGGTCAGCCCATATCCGTTAATTATGTTGGCTGGCAGTCAAGCTCTTCGGGCTCACTATATTCAACCATCAACGGCGGATATTTCAGCATTCTGGAATCTACTTCCCCCGGCGCTGTTACTGTAGATCAATTATCGAAGTATTTCAAGAGCTTACAGAATTATTACAAATACCCCGATTCCATTGCCTATCCTGCGCCTCTTGGCAGCACCACCGGCGCAGGTGGCGTCAAGGAAGTAAGGGGCATACTTGTCCGCGATCACACCTCACCTACATTTATGTCTGTAATGCCTGATACTTATGTCTATGTTGATCCGAACACTCCCGGCAAAGGTGATTCATATTATGGTGATCTGGTAAGGGACGGTTATATTATCTCTTTTTACGGACCTACGTCAATTAGCGGTACCGTTAGCAAAGTAATTATAAAATATAACGGTGCAGACGTTGTCCCTACAAGCTTTTCACTAACGTATCTGATTAATCGTACTACTGGTGGCTGGACAATTAAAGGCAATATTAAAATGCCAGACGGCACGGTGATTTTAGTGAATGATGAACTGGTAGTATAATCGTTGCCGTGATCACACGTCCCCCACATTAATAACAGTAGTTTCGGATACCTATGTTTACAGAGGCCCGGGATCTAATCTGCCGACTAAGCCCTGGTGGTTTGGCGAGATTGAAAAGAATGGTTATCTGATATCTTTCTTTGGTCCTACTTTTGAATTCGGTTACGTCGACCGCCTGGAAATGAAATATAACGGTGTAGTGGTTAGCCCTGCTAGTTTTTCACTGACTTATAAAAGTAATGTTATGGAAGGCTGGATTATTGTGGGCACTATCACGATGACTGATGGAACAGTGATTTCAATAAATGATGTGGTAGTGGTTTAGTGCAGAATACAAATAAGCAATAGCTACAACCTACTAACCTGAACCGTCCGGACTCCGCGATAGTAAGCCCAACAAATATAAAGGCCAGTAACCTGTACCGGGTACTGGCCTTTATACCTTTGCAGGGTTGATGTAGGCTGCCTGCAAAAAAATTAAGTCTGATCAACATTCAGCACTATCGGTATTTTGCTCATACAGAGACTATAACAATACAATATTATTCAGAAGATAGCATTCAATTTTTGAAATTGAATGAAGAGCTTCAATAATAATAGTACGGTCAATTGCTAATACCGGCTCTTCAATAGGCCTTTCTCCTCTTGATTTAAAAATCTCATCTATTCTTCTACGCATTTTCGGCTGAGGTTCATTCTCTCCGGTCTCCCAACTACTTACGGTTCTCTTTGAAACGCCAAGTAATTCAGCCATTCCTGCTGAGAAAGCTTGGAATGTTCCCGTTTTTTTTTAAAATCTGACGAAAAATCCAATTTCTATCTGATAAATTTTAACGAGATATAGTAGGGAGTAAATGTTCTAAATCTCACTTTCTCTATATTTTCTCAACATTATCTCATAATTTTTGACTTATCGACGCAAAGTACTGTACTATATATAATGAAGTTGTTTATACTTTTAATTTTCTACAAAAAAGGGTTATAAGAGCCAGCCATTGCAATGCCATCCATGTTTCAACAAGTTTTTCATATCTGACAAGCAATGCTTTAAAAGCATCCATTCAGGCATTGGCATGTTCAATTTTTGTTCGTCTTTTGTAAAGTTGATCATCAAAATATCGGTATTCATCACTTTGCTTCTTTTGATTTCGCAAGTTGGGTTTTACATTTAATTCAATCTCGTAGTCAATGCATACTTGTTTTAAATCTTCGCTGTCAAATCCAGGATCGGCATTTACAAATATTCCATTGCAATTGATATCGGATTGTTCCAGAACCCCGATCATTTCTTTAAAGAGCTTCACTATATCGTATAAGTCATTATGCTCTCCACTTTGCGCCGTTGATACGGTCAGCATCTGACCTCTGTTGTCACATAAGAACAAACTATTACTGGTCTTTGAAGCTTTTCTGCCTTGATAACCTACCGCCTGGCCACCACGTTTGACTGGTGTATGGCTACCATCTAACTGGGCGCTTGACAGATCCAGCAGTTTCTTATTACAAGATAAAAGATTGATCCAAGCCCTCTTGAATGAACCGTCTTTACTCCATTTTAAAAAATACCTGTGAATATTTTGCCAAGAGGTCGCCCCTTTATCAAAATATTCGCAAATACACAACTCTCGCCACTGGCAGCCTGTTTTCATTCGCTTTAAAATCAACAGAACCACTTTTACTAAATCTATCCTGGCCTTAAAGCCTCTTTTGCCTTTGCTTAAATGTGGTAAAATCCAATCTCGTACCTTATCTTCGTCTATGAGTCCCAGAATTATTCGTTTTTATTTGCCAAAACAAAAATCCTTAATTCCTGGGACTTCCTTTTTGTCCTTCAAAAAGTGTAAACAACTTCAATATATAAGCGCTTAAAAATACTGAAAAATGGGAAAGTAGAAGTACGAATAACAGTAAAACCGGAAAAATCCGGTATCAAAAAAGCAAAGGAAAAGCTTAAAAACGGCTTGATAACCACGGCATCACCCTGGTAAAATTGTCAGAGAGAGAAGAGTGTGGAGTGCATTATCAGACAGTGAAAGCGGCTTTCTCTACTAATTCCTTCTACTGGAATCAAGATGTAGCAGTTCCACAGCGCGAAAAAGCAAGTTGATAAGTCGGCAGGATGGCTGTTCATTACAAGCAAAGATAATTCGGTAGCAACATTGCTGGAGACAGGTAAACGGCTTCAGCGATTACTTTTAAAAATACGGGAAAGAAACATTGCCATTCAACCTATGACACAAATTTTGGAAGAACCAGCAACCCGACAAATACTACATTCATCTATCGGCATTAGCGATAACGTACAATTTATTTTGCGGACTGGCTATGTAACAAATTATCCGCTACCTGTTTCACTTCGGCGACCTGTTGATTGGTTTGTGCGTAACATTTGAAATCATGCAAAATAAAATTAACATTATAATCGCAGGGCTAATTTTTATAATTATAACTAAATGATTATGAGGTCAATAACAGCAAGAAATGCCCTCATCTCATTGTTATTATTTCTTGGGT
Organism: Chitinophaga sp. LS1; assembly: GCF_034274695.1. Classification (NCBI taxonomy): domain Bacteria; kingdom Pseudomonadati; phylum Bacteroidota; class Chitinophagia; order Chitinophagales; family Chitinophagaceae; genus Chitinophaga; species Chitinophaga sp. LS1. Next base: position 7,700,671 of record NZ_CP128362.1, on the reverse strand, counting down.
TAAGTGCAATGTGCGGTGGTTTCTTTTTAATCATTTCACCATCTGGTAAATTACTGGGCGGATTACCTTTATCCATTTTAGAACATTCCCCGTTTCCCAATTTTCTTATTCCAGGAATTATTCTCTTCCTCATTTTGGGTTGTTTCCCGTGTCTTAGGGCTTTTCTTTTGATCCAACTGTACCAAATAACAAGAATCAGATAGGCAGGGATCAGGAAATTGGGAGAGGCAAGAAAAGACAGATCGGTCATATGTGCGTCTAAATCATCCCACTCATAGATGTTTGTGATATACTCCGAAACGGTTGCTAGCATTTGAAAATAGTTTCACTGCCGTTTCGATCACTTTTGAATCAATGAGTGTTTCCCGTGGAGAAATAAAATGAAGTAATTCGACAAATGAAGTAATTCGACTTTTGCTTTTACCTGTCGGGCGAAGGACACTACTTTTTTCAATTCCTTTTCAAGATTAAGCAGATCTGCAGCGTAAAGTAGATTGGTTATTTTTTTTACTTTATACTTATGTGGCACTGCGATAACAGGCACGAGGGAATGTGTAATAAGGTTTCCTGTATTTTTTCCATAATGTCATTTTTTAAATTTTATTAACGCTGACTTTGTTGCTGGTGTATCATCTCCGAATAGAATGCCCCATTTCTTAAATTTTTCGGAATGGTCGAATACTATTTTTAGTACTGCTATAACAGGCAGTGCCAGGAACATGCCCGATATGCCCGTCATCGCTCCTCCGATGATGATACCCACCAGGGAAATAAATGCGTTTAGCTTAACCTTACCACCAACAATACGCGGCATTAATATGTTGTTATCAAAAAACTGAACGACCGCAATAGTGCCCAACACGATCAGGATATCTACAATACGATCAGATGAGACCAGCGTGATCAATACGCCCAGAATATTGCCGATCAATGCACCCAGGTAAGGGATGAGGTTCAGGAAAGCGAACATTAGCCCTATTAATAAGGAATTTTTTATTCCGAACAAGGCCAGCGCACCTCCCAAAAGCAGGGTAATATAGGCGATCTGTATAAGCAACCCGACAAGGTAACTTTTAACCATGCTTTCGATCTGCCGCATCGTAATTTCTACATTTTCGTATTTGTCCTGCTCGAACCATAGTAATACAAATTTTACAAAGAGGCTTTTGTATAAAATGATCAGGTAGATATATACCGGTAATAATCCGAAAAATAGAAAAATACCAGTGGCTGAGACAACAGCTCCGCTCACCAGGCTGCCTGCCAACCCGAAAAGCTTGTTGCTTTGTTCGTTGATAAATTTCAACTGTTCCGTTGGAGAAAATCCGAAAACATGGCCGATCCATATACTCAACGTATCCAGGTGTTTTGTAACGTTGTGCGCTATTCGCGGAAAGTCCGTCAGAAGAATGCCTACCTGATTGGAAAACAACCATCCGATAAGTAACACACTGATGGTCAATCCTGCAATCGGCAAAAAAATTGCAATCGCTACCGGCACCTTCAATTTTCTGAAAAATCGAAATACGGGAAGCAATAGCAGGCTTACAAAAAAGGCCATCAGGAGCGGCATGACTACGATCTTTCCCATCACTATGACCGCGCCAGTCAGGAACAGCCCAAGCAATTCCAGCGCCCGCCTTACACTAACAGGGATTTCTTTCATATCAGGAGTTATTTCTTTTTTAAAAGCGTTTTGTAAACTTCAAACCATCCTGTTATAAACAGGCTTACTGCCGCGCAGAGCATAAAATCTCTCGCGCTTATCCGGGTTAATTGAAACACACTCTGTACAAAGGGAATAAAGGCTATTCCTGCGATAAATAGCAGCGAGGCAAACAGGACAAAAGGTACCAAATTATTTTTGAACCGAATGGTTTTAAAAATATTTTCCTGGAAGGACCGATTGACGAAGGTGAGAAATACATTACTGATTACAAGCGTAAGGAATATAACTGTCCTGACATATTCGATCGCATAACCGCTTTGCATAAAACCATAGTACAGGGAAAGAATTCCGAGTGCGATTACCAACCCTTGGATAAGACTGGTGAGCAGTTCCTTTCCGGTGAACATGTTATGAGATGTCTTTCTGGGCGGCTGGATCATAATCGAGCTTTCCACAGGCTCTCTTTCAAAAAAGATGGAGCAGGTTGGGCCCATGATCAGTTCAAGAAATATCACATGAATAGGGGTGAAGATATTGGGGAACCTCCAACCCAGTAATAAAGGAAGGGAGGCCGTAAGTATAATCGGTATATGAATGGAAATGATGTAGCGAACGGCTTTTTTGAGGTTATAGTAGATCTTTCTTCCCTGTTTTATTGCTTCAGTTACTTTTTCCAGGCGGTCATCAGTAAGAATAAGGTCTGAGGCTTCCCTGGCAATCTCCGTGCCCCTGCCGCCCATCGCTATGCCGATATTGGCTGATTTCAGGGCCGGGCCATCGTTCACACCGTCTCCCATCATGGCAACGGTCTCGCCGTTTTCTTTCAATGCTTCAATGATCTTCAGCTTGGCCTCTGGAAACATCCTGGCAAAAACAACTACTTCCCCCGCTATTTTGCCAATTTCGGCTGACGTCATGGTCATTAATTGTTCGCCCGTGATAGCGGCACCATTCAATTGCATGCCGACCTGCTTAGCAATATGCATAGCAGTCTCTTTATTATCGCCTGTTATGAGCTTTACTTTTATGCCTGCGGCATACCATTGGTCAAATTCCTTTTTTATTCCCTGTTTAGGAGGATCATACAAAGCGAGCAGGCCCTCGAACTGCCAGTTAAAGCTCTCCTGCAGTTCCGGGAATTCCTTTTCGCTGAAAGTAGCAGAACAAATCCCTAGTAAGCGAAGCCCTTTGGCCGCCATAGCGTTGATCACTGCATTTATTTTTACGATAGCTGCAGGGGGCATTTTACACACATTCATTATTCTCTCAGGCGCTCCCTTTCCTGCAACAACGATGTTGCCGTTCATCCTGTAAACATGGGTCATCATGGGTGGCGTGCCATTTAACGGGTATTCCCGGATCATTTCTTCCTTTTGGTCCTGTGCCTGGGGAACTCGTTCATAAGCTGCTATGATAGCTTTTTCCATAGCATCAAAAGCCGCTTGTTCACTGGCCAACCTTGCGTATCTGAGCACTTTACTGCTCTTAATAGCACTTTCCGGCATAATAACTTCGGTCATGTCTTTTTCAAAATCATAGATACTGTTGACTTCCATTCTATTTTCGGTGATGGTGCCCGTTTTATCAAGGCAAATGACGCTTACAGCCCCAAGATTTTCTATAGTGAGCGGTTGCCGTGTTATGATACCCAGTTTTGACATATGGAATGCCCCGAGCGCCATAAAAGAGGAAAACGCCACGGGAATTTCCTCCGGCACAACGGCCATCGCGATAGTAAGGCCTAATAGGAGGCTTTGAATAATACTTCCAGAATGAAGATAATTGACTAACCAGATCAAAGCAAAGGTGACAAAGCCAATGGCCGCCATAATTTTCACGAATCGCCCAATCTGATTCTGTAACAGCGTTCTGGAAGTTGAAATAGCGGTGATGGATTTTCCCAACTTTCCTAAAACAGTGCTGTTACCAATGGCGGTGACGGTTGAGTAACATTTTCCCGAATTTATGGTTGTTCCCTGGAAGAGCTGGTTATACCCCTCCGATGCATTTTTATCCACCGGCTGAGATTCTCCGGTAATAATTGATTCATTGATGCTCAGATCGTTGGAACGAAAAATTGTACAATCGGCGGGAACGCTGTTGCCTTCTTCCAGCGACAATACATCGCCAGGTAGCAGGTCCTCCGAGAATATGATCTGCTCTTTCCCATCTCTCACTACCGTAACCTTTGGCTGCGTGAATTTTTTGAGCGCCGCCAAGGCTTTGGAGCTTTTGACCCCCTGGAAAAAAGAAATAGCTCCTACAAAGACCATTGCAGCCAGCATCAGCAGTCCTTCTTTTACCTCTCCCAGGATGAAATATAACAGGCAGGCAAGGAGAAGCATCAGAAACATGGGTTCCTTTATGATCTCCCAGACCATTCTGATAAACCCATGTTCCCGGGCTGCTTTGAATTGATTTTTACCATATTGCCTGACGAGTGCTGGTACGTCCAGGTCTTTCAAGCCTGAAAAACTGGGTTCTAAACTTACGATTTCCATACCGGCTAATTTTATTGGTCTTTGATGGCAGACCTGATGAATATATAAAAGCCCGCTCAGATAGGAAATGACGAAAGTCATCGCGGATTGTGATTCTTAATTTATCTAAAGATCAGCTTTTATGGAAAATAAGAGGTTACATAATTCCTTTAAATAGTTATATGATTCACATGTTGTTAGTTTGTAAAGCGATAAAGCTTCAATGCTTTATCCCGCCAAAGAAACGCCTATCAATTTTCCGATACCAAAAGTAATAGCCGCCGCAATCAAACCAAATAATACCTGCCTGAAACCAGAGAACCAAATACTTTTACCTGTAAATAGCGTAATGGCAGCACCAATTAAAAATAAGCCAGCCGCACTACCAATAACACTAATGCTAATGGCTGTTATACCTGATGTGAACATAAAAGGAATAACTGGTATCACAGCTCCAATGGCAAAAAGTATAAAGGAATAAACAGCAGCCTCCATAGCTGAGCCTTTCAGTTCTTCTGTGTTGATGCCCAATTCTTCTTTCACTAATACTTCATATGCATGATTCTTATCCAGCATAATTTCTGCTGCCATGGTATTTGCCTGATCTTCAGGTATGCCTTTGGCAATATAGATTAATGCAAGCTCTTTTTGTTCTCCTTCAGGATTTGTTTCCAGTTCATCCATCTCCAATTGCATTTGGTTTTCATGCAACTCCTGCGAACTTTTAACTGAAATCCATTCTCCTAATGCCATTGATAATGCACCGGCTAATAATCCTGCCACTCCAGCCAACAAAACACCTGAACCTCCTGCCGTTGCCCCGGCAATACCCATCACTAAACTAAAGTTGGAAACCAAACCATCATTGCCGCCTAATACTGCAGCCCTTAAAGCATTGCCTCCAACAGAACGGTGCCTGCGTTCAAATTTGGCTACATTGCTTCCTGTAACCTTAGATTCATTTTCTAAAAGCGACCTTAGTATTTTTACATGGTTGGTTTCGCTGCCGTTAATGGGTAACTTATTTTTGTTCTTGGCATTTATAACAGCAGTAGAAATACTTTTTTCAGTATCCATCAATACCCCCAACACATAATCGTAACCAAAAATTTTACCAATGGTAATAAGTGCCTTTGCTCTGAAAGATGGTGGTGGAAATATTCCAGTTGATGCCGGATTCAACTTTTTCAAAAAAGCCTCTGCATGATTTTTTTCTATAGCACTCATTTGCCGGAATACATTGGCAATCGTTGTATCAGATTCTGCATCTGCTAATTTGCTGTACAAAAAAGAAGCATCCACTTCTGTTTGAATATTTTTGTTTGGAGATGTAGTCATTATTTGATGTGGCTTTAAGATGGAAAATGGAATCCCTCAATAACTGAAGGACTCCTGTAATGATATTTGAATATTAAAAATGAGTTTAATTAATCACTATCATTTTCTCCTTCATTATTATATTGAACAACACCAGTAGAAATTTCCGTATGTCTTATCTGTCCGCCAAGGTAGCCTGTTCTGGCAACCAGCACAAAACTTATAACCGAAAGAATAAGAACGATAATAGATGAGGGTTTTATCAGTAAATTTTCGAAACGGCTCATTACTAAGACTATTACCGACATTATACCTAATATAATCAGGCTTATCAAAGCATACTTTGCCGAGTCTTCATGTTGCTTTATGATAGTTTCTGATACGCCTTTTATGTTTTCAACTGCTTCTTCGGCACCCTCGCCTGTTGAGTAGGCTATACATGCACTAATGGCAGAGATGATAAAAATAAAATAGGCCGCATTTTTTGTTTGATTGCTCTTTGTCCAAAGTCCATACCCCAAAACTAATCCACCCAATATGGACCCAAAAATCGGCAAATGTGTGATTAATAAATGCAAATGTACCTGGTTCATATCAACATATTTTACAGTGAAGTAATTGTAAGAAATTTTTCTCCGCTGGTCATTGAAATGCCGCAACGTTTAGGGGCGGTTGTTTCATAAGTATTACCACAAGTAGGACAAACATAAAATACTGTTGGCAATGATTTGACTGTATTATTCTGCAAAGCCACCAATGCATTTTCATACATCACTTTGTGTTTCTTTTCTGTTTTGTAAGCATAATTTAAACTTATTATTGCCAACTGATTACCTGCTGTATTCGCTACGGTTAAAAACTCAGGATACATAGTAGTAGCTTCATACGTTTCGCCCGTTATGGCATCCTGCAAATTTTCTTTGGTTGTCTTTACAGAAAATTCCGGTTTAATCGTTGGCGTAGCAACACCTGATTCCTGTAGAACTGCCTTATGATTATTTGCATGAATATTTTCTGCTATGGATGCAGCTTTAAAAAGCAAAGCAATCTGATGGTAGCCATCGTGCTCTGCCTTTTTGGAATAGGCGGCGTACTTTGCACTGGCAGTTGTTTCGCCTTTAAAAGCAGCCTGTATATTTTCTAATGTTTTTATTTTGGCATCAGCAGTTGATACATCGCTTGCAGATTTTTCGGTAGATGTCTTATCATCTTTCTCATTTTCCTTTACTTCGTTTTCACCACTTTCTTTATTTGATTTCTGGGAGGCATTATCCGCCTTATTTTGTAAAGGAGCTTTCATAGCGGCATCCGTATTAGTGTTGCCGCAGGAGATAAGAAAGAAACTTATTGTTGTTAATACCGTAAATGGAATAATTAATAGCTTTTTCATTTTTTTTATTTGTTGTGAATAAAATGATAAAGCAAAGATGCTATTGCAGCCATTTACCACACCTTTGTAGTTTCTTAAGATTGGCTAAAGATTATGCAGGGAATTTTAAAGAGAATATCGTATTGGATTTAGAAGAGGACACAATTATTTCAATGTGCTGTATATCTGACAATTTTTTAACAATGGACAGTCCCAGGCCATTTCCTGGAATTAGAGAGTTTCTTGAATCATCGGCACGATAAAACCGGTTAAATAATAGCGGTATTTGTTGTTGCGTAATTACTGTACCATCGTTTGTTATTGAGAATGTTTTGGTATCAATATTCCAACTACAATTTATTGTTCCATTTGTGGCTGCGTATTTCACAGCATTGCTAAAAAGATTGTCTACTATCACAGATAAGAAAATGCTATTTGCATATACTGAAACGGATTCTGCAATGGTTGATGTAACGCATATTTTCTTTTCCTGTATTTGTTTGCCAAATTTTAATTCTGCCTCTTTTAAAATATTATTTAGATCAACTGTTTCTTTTTTTATCGAACCTGATTCAAGACGAGCTAATTGCAATAGTTGGTCAAGCAAATGATTTAGTCTGTCTGTTTGAGTGAGCACTTCTTTTATTTTTTCCTCGTATTGTTCCGGTTCTCGTTTTTTTCGAAGCAATACTTCCAGGGTGCCCTTGATGGCGGCAAGCGGTGTCCTTATTTCATGAGAAGCATCGGCAGTAAATTGTTTTTGTTGTTGAATGCTACTATCTATTCTATTTAGTAATTCATTTATAGTAGTTGCCAGTTTGTAAATTTCATCTTCATTCTCGGGCAATGGCAAGCGGGTATTTATATTAACATCATTAATGCCCGAAGCTGCCTGAATTAACCGATGTACAGGAGCAATAGCTTTGGAAGCCGCAAAGTAAATAACACAATATAGTACCAGTAAAAGAATAAGGAATGAAATGCAAAGAGTAATGAAAAGGTTGTGTAATACATAATAAGATTCCTGCTGTGAAACTCCGATTGTCAGTTGACCGATAATTTTTCCTTCGTCATTTTGAACTGGAAATTGTCCAAGCCTGAGCCGTTGATTATCTATAGTGGTGTTATAAAAATATTCTTTCGCAATCAAAGGGTTAAATAAAAAGTGATTCGACCGCAGGTTTTCCGATCTGAAAATCATCTTGTCCTTGTTATTTACAATTTGAATAAAAGTAGGATTGACTTCTACTTTTTTATGTTCGGCTTCTTCCCATTCAGGCATTTTGATGACGATTATACTGTCCTCTTTCCAGTCAAGTGAATTTATTATTTCCTCTTTTTCCAGTAAAATATCGGTATCAAGATGACGGTATGAACTTAAATAAACAACTGCATAAATAATAACAAATACAATGGCCGTTGTTATAGCAACAGCAAGGGTGTTAAAAAGAGCAATTCGTTTTTTAAAACTCAATTTCATTAATTATCATTTATACGGTAACCAACACCTCTTATGGTTTGAATGAATGATTCTTTGTCTTTTGTATCTATTTTCTTTCGCAGGGCATTGATAAAAACGTCTATTACCGAAGTATCTTTATCAAAATGTATATCCCAAATTTTTTCAATAATTCTTGACCGTCTACAAACCTTACCTTTATTACGAAGCAGATATTCTAATAATGCAAATTCTTTTTGAGTGAGCTCAATGGGCTTACCATTTTTGGTAACCAGGTGGGCATCTGTATTCAATACAAGGTCTGCAGTTTCAAAAACATTCTGTTCCCCTGTTTTGTTCCGAAGCAGCACCCTGATACGGGCCAATAATTCTTCAAAAGCAAAAGGCTTTTTTAAATAATCATTGGCACCGGCTTCCAAGCCAAATACCGTATCATCTACGGTATCTTTTGCAGTTAAAAAAATGACTGGGACAACTTTGTTTTCTTTACGGATACTCCTACAAATTTCTATTCCACTAACACCTGGCATCATCCAGTCTAATAAAATGATATCATATTCATTCAAATTAGCTATTACCATTTCAAGAGCTACTCTGCCACTATTGGCAACATCTACGGAAAACCCTTCCTCCTCCAATCCTTCCTTTAAAAAGCCAGCAATAGCTATTTCGTCTTCTGCCAAAAATATTCTCATATTGTTAAGATAAAGAGAAAAATATGGATTTCGCTTATTTCGCATCAGGATTTGAAAAATCTGGTAAGGCAAGTTCTACTCCAGCTCCATGTTTATATACCAATTCCCCCCCCAAATATCCTGTTCTGGAAATAGCGGCAATTACACAGGCGAATAGAATAACACTTATAATTCTTGCCCAACTTTTATAGTATTTAAAAAAATGAATGCACAAGTAAACTGCAGAGGTGATAATAGTTAGCCATAAAGCAATTGTCGCTGCCTGTTCATGTAGTTCCATTGCTTTGTTTAATGGTCCTTCTTCCAGTCCTTCTCCAGCGGCATTGCCTGCAAGATAAGAAACCACAGTACCAAGCGTCCCTAATATCAGAAGGTAAAAAGCAGATTGCCGAAAGAATACTTTTTTATAAAAAAAACCAATCACTTCAAATAAAAATCCTACTATTAATAAAGCAATGGGAAAGTGGACTACCATTGCATGGAGATGTGTTGGGGAGATCATAATCGTTTTTTTACAAAGATGGTCTCCCCTATATTTGAATGTGTTTAGCAGATTCTTAAGATTGACTTAAGATAGTTTGTATCTGGTTCTTTTGCTGGATAGGTTCAATAGTGTCTTTTGGGCATGGGTGGTTCAATCGTTTCTTTGTTTCCAGTAAAGAAATACTCTGCTGGCTGATATTAAGGGCATCGGCTAACACATAACGAACTGCAGGCTTTTTAAAAAAAGAACAGAGGCACGGCTAATCCACCGGCAAACCTGTAAGGAAGAAAGCAATATGGCAATCGAATTACAAGCGGAAATAGACAAGAACCGGCTTCGCATTGCCAATGCACAGCAACTTATGCTGGATGGTAAACTAAGCGCTACGGACTACCGGGAGGTAAAAAATCGGTATAGTGGATCAACAATAGGTTACTTAATGTTTATTATTACAATAAACATTATTACCATAATAATGACAATAAACGATAATTATGTCATAAAAAAAATATTTACGACAATAAAATTGAATTTATTGTCGTAAATTTGGTATAATTGATGTTTTATGGCAAAGGTCAGTTATACTCAAATTCTTCAGGAATTACAACAGATTAGAAAAACGCTGGAAAAGTTTGGGGATGGAGCAAGTCTTGAGATGATAAAGAATGCGCTGGATATTGGAATAGAGCTCCGAACTTTACATAGGCGTTTGGATAAATTAATTGATGACGGCATTATTGCTACTTCAGGTAAAACTAAAGCCAGACTTTACCATTTAGTTTCCACTCCACCTGTTGAGAAGCAAAAAGGTGGAGGAGACAATAGTACCATCCCATTATCAGAAGGAGGTAAAGAAATACAGGAGATTATTTCCAAACCGACCAATACTCGCTATCCTGTGGGATATCAACGTGATTTTTTACTTTCATACCGACCTAACATTGATAGTTATCTTAGTGAGGATGACAAACGTAAACTTGCTACATTAGGAAAGACGGCAAGATTACATCAACCAGCAGGCACATATGCTAAAGAGATTCTGCAACGCCTGTTGATCGATTTATCCTGGAACTCCAGCCGCCTGGAGGGAAATACATATAGTCTGTTAGATACACAACAACTGATCTCTCTTGGAAAGTTTGCTGACGAAAAATCAGCTGCAGAAGCTCAAATGATACTCAATCACAAGGATGCAATTGAGTTTATAGTCCAGACGACTGAGGATATAGGATACAACCGCTATACAATAAAGAATCTGCATGCTTTGCTGTCTAATAACTTATTGCCGGATCCTGGAGCAAGAGGGCGATTGCGGACATTTGGCGTAGGTATCGGCAATTCAGTGTTTACACCGCTGGCGATTCCACAAGGGATTGAAGAAATGTTTGAAATCATACTTGAAAAGGCAAGGGAAATTAATGATCCTTTTGAACAGTCGTTTTTTGTAATGGTACATTTGCCTTACCTCCAGCCTTTTGATGATGTAAATAAACGGGTTTCCCGTCTTGCGGCGAATTTATCATTAAACAGATATAACCTGGCTCCGTTGGCATTTGTTGATGTGCCTAACGATATTTACATAATGGGAACATTGGGGGTCTATGAACTCAATCACATTGAACTTTTAAAGGATGTTTATATGTGGGCATATGAACGGTCCGCACTTCGCTATGCATCTTTACGCCAGTCATTAGGAGAACCGGATCCCTTCAGAATCAGATATAGAAATGATATTCGTAGCCTTATTACTGAAATAGTTGCTAACGCCATACCTCCGGGAGAAGCTGGGAAATTGATTGCCAGGAGGGCAGCAGCTCTACCCCAGGTAGATCAGGAGAGATTTATTGAAACTGTTGACACAGAATTGTTGTCCCTTCATGAGGGTAATTTTGCAACTTATTATGTTCGACCGGCAGAATTTAAAAATTGGGAAGCGGTCTGGAAAAAATCTTAGGGGCAATTTAGTATTGGTGGTTTCCTCCGGGAAAAGGGGGCTATCTATGCATGGAATACTTAGATTCTGACCCATAGTAATTTTTCCTTGAAGTTGTTTAAACTTATGAAGAAAATACAAGAGTCCCATGAAATGTAGATTTTTGTTTTGCGAAAAAAAAGAACAAATCTGGGACTCATAGACGAAGATAAAATAAGAGATTGGATAATACCTCCTTTAAGTAAGTAAGGGAAAACGGGGCTTTAAATCGAAAATATGTTTAACAAAAGTGGTTCAGCTGATCCTGAAGCGGATGAAGACAGGTTGTCAATGGCGAGAGTTAAGCCTTAAAGAATATTGTGAGGGGGATGCTGTAAGTTGGCAACTGATATATTACTATTTCAATAAATGGAGTAAAGATGGATCGTTCAGGCAGGCGTGGATTGCGTTATTATCAGCCAATAAGAGCAAAATAGACCTGTCAAGTGCTCAATTAGATGGTAGCCATACACCATCAAAACGGGGCGGAGAACAAGTGGGTTATCAGGGCAGAAAAGGGTGTAAGACCACAAACAGCTTGTATTTGAGAGATAACAATGGTCAACTGCTATCTGTAGGTAGTCCACAAAGCGGAGAACATAATGATTTGTTTGAAATCAGCCGCCTCTTTGAAGAAATAATAGCAGTATTGGAGCAAGCAGATATTAGTTGTAAAGGTGTTTTTTTGAATGCTGATCCGGGCTTTGATAGTGAAGCGTTTCGTCAGGTATGCGAACAAGAAGAAATAGAGCTGAATGTCAAACCCAATAAGCGTAATAGCAAGACCAGTACAGACCAGTATCGTTATTTTGACGATGAATTATATAAAAAAAGAACAAAAATTGAGCATGCAAATGCATGGCTCGATGCTTTCAAAGCCCTATTGGTGCGTTATGAAACAAAAGCCTTCACCTGGATGGGATTACATTGGCTCGCCTTTATAACCTTATTCTGTAGAAAATTAAAAGTTTAAACAACTTCAAGTAATAGAAGGTACGCCCATTTACACCGCCATGGCTTATACATTAAAAAGAATGAAGCAACTGACGGAGTATTGTAATGACGGCATGCTATCAATATCGAACATGTTCGTAGAGCAAGCAATCCGTCCAACTAAAGTAGGATTGAAAAATTAATTGTTTGCCGGGTCGCATGAACATGGAGAGCGCGCAGCTATTATCTACAGCCTTATACAAACCTGTAAATTGCAAGGAATAGATCCTGATGAATATCTGCATGATGTACTGCTGCGTATTAATGATCATAAACAAAATAAATTATGGGAACTGCTGCCGCAGAACTGGAAGCCCCAACCACGAAATAACTATGCTGAAACTCAGAGTGCCTGAATCGAAGGAGTATTAGCAGGATCGATGAGATTGAAACTTCCTTTCCCTACGTGTTGTTCAGGATACTCTAAAATATCCGTCAGGAACTCAAACACCTCTTCCTCTGTAGTACAGCCATACAGCCCCCGCTCACATGATACGAGGAAGGTATCATGAATTTTAAAGTGAATAATCTTTAATCCAGGAGTAAATGAGTTATAGTCACGCATGAGCATCCACTTGCTTTTATCCTCATTATCTTTATATTTTACGGCAATAAACTGATCGATAAAAAACTGCGCCTGTTCCTGCATTACTTTCTGCATCTTTTGTAAAGAGGCTTTGTTGAGATTATCGTCAACTATAATGAAATAAAGGCGTGTCTGCTGGTCGGGAGTCACATGAACAAAACCTAAATTTAAACCTGTCTCATATATAACCGGCATCCTGCTGTTTAAATCCAACGACTGTATACATGAAAAATAACGAGGGCTGTCACTATGATACATCATGGTCTCAATACCTTCATTTAAACGAAGAAACGGATTGCTGCAAATGTAATGAGGCATAACTATTTATTTAACGGCAAAAATAGTTACCCGCTCAACTCTATTACATTTTATCAATGGAAATATCTGCACATGTTATTAACAGTCTATACGTCTTTTTTTGATATAAATCATCAGAAAGGGATATGGGGATGCTCGATGGTTTACGCTTGAACAGGTATATATCTACAATGGAGAAGGTTAAAGAAGAGGTTACTGAGTGGCAAATAAACGGAAATAATAAAAATAGTCAAATAAATTGGCAGTTTACAAACAAAGAAGCAAGAGTAAAGTTGAAAAGATTATATCCGTCAATTAATGATTAACGTAACACTATTATGTAGTTACCAAAAATAAAACAAACCTCTTCCTTGTTCACTTTTGTTCATTTTTGAGGATTAAACAAGCATCGCTGAATAGCGGTACTTGTTTAATTGAATACAATTCTTTATTCCGTCTATTTATTCTCCAACGCAACCAACCTTCTATTCAACTCCTCATTCACTTTCTGCTGTTCAATCAAATAAAGCGTCAGCTCCTCTACTTTTCTCAACAACACCTTATTCATCTCTCCCAGATCCTGTCCATTCTCTTCCACCTCCTCAGCAGAAGGTACATTTGGCAGATGCTGATTTTGCTCAATATAACTCTTTACTGAAGCAAGCGTCGGTAATTCATACTGCTTACTGAATACATAATCAGGCCAACCGGAAGTGGATACTTTAATTTTCTTTGCGCTAAGTGTTCCCTGCACAGGCATAATGATATCACCATTAAGAGCAGAAAATATAAGATACTTATCCAATACATTTTGGATCCTCACATTATAATCCTGCGTAGTGCCGGTGTAATAGTGAAAGTCAATGTATGGGTAATTTTCAACACCGGCCCTTCCTAACTCAAGGTCGGTGGCCAAAATATTTCCAGCCACACTCAATTTAGTGCTGGGCACAGAATCGCCTATACCCACGTTTCCACCCTTCGAATTCATAACGATATTTCCCAAGGTACTACCTGCACTTGAGACTGCCTGGATAACGCCAAAACCGCCTTGGTCTGATGAAGTCAGGAGTTGAAGATTTGTATACCCCCCGGAACCTATATTTGGGTTACCAATTAAAATACCACCTCTACCAGCAGGATAAACATTTAAAGTGTTTGCAGGAGTAGTTGTACCAATACCAACATTACCAACACTGTCAATCTTGTTTGTTTTCTGGGCATAGAGTGCTGTTAAGGGCATACAGCACAAAAACAGTAGTAGTTTATTAAATTTCATAGTATGAGTTTGTACAAATGTAAGAAAACTAAAAACATGAAAAATAACGAGGGCTGTCACTATGATACATCATGGTCTCAATACCTTCATTTAAACGAAGAAATGGATTGCTGCAAATGTAATGTGGCATAACTATTTATTTAACGGCAAAAATAGTTACCCGCTCAACTCTATTACATTTTATCAATGGAAACATCTGCACATGTTATTAACAGTCTATACGTCTTTTTTGATATAAATCATCAGAAAGGGATATGGGGATGCTCGATGGTTTACCATTTGCCTTCTGGAACAGTCCCTTTAATACCAGGAAGTATGTCGACAGCATATTTGCAGATGTGATGTCAAAAGCAAAAGTCAGCACCCTCATCATTGATATTCGTAATAATGAGGGAGGGGATAATACGGGTAATTATATACTTTCCTATATTACCCGCCAAAAATTAGGTTGTGATGATCCGGACCACCGCTGTTTCCGTTTTTTGACCGTACCGGACAGCTTACTGCTTTACCTGTCTACCTGGGACAGGTCATTCAAAGCACCCAAAGATCCCACTCATTTTTTCATTAATAAACTGAATTTATACGAACAAAAGAAAGACCACGACGATTGTGCGTACATAACACCAAAAGAAAAAGTTTTCAAAGGGAAAGTATATTTGTTGATAAACGCAAAGAACAGTTCTGCGAGTTATGAAATGGCAAGAAATTTCAAAATGAACCAATTAGGAACTGTCGTTGGCGAAACAACCGGGGGGATCGACAAGGTATTAATGGAGGCCAGTTCTTCTTTCTGACCCTTCCTTATTCTCATTTTGAAATTGATTTGCCGCTCATTTATAACTATCATCCTGACAAGCCAGATTGCGGCATAACACCTGGATTTAGCGTACCTGACTCCCAAAGCGATATATACAAAAACAGGGATGCACAAATTGCCTTTTGCCTTGACCTTATTAACGGCCAGTGACTGATTCGACTCATCAAACTTTCGTTGGTAAGTCGGGATGATTTTACATATATCAGTGAGCTAAAATAGAAGATGCCCAATTGGAGTAAGCTATTTTCATGAAAAAGGGCATTCGAATTTAGCCGTAACATTTATGAATCAGGACGGTCCAGTTGTACTCAGGTATTCTGTTGCGCATAAAAGTGAAGTTCCGGTTTATGAGGGTGAGATTCAGGGTGCATATTGCGACTGGCCGGAGATTAAATAGCTACAATTTAGACTTTGGTTAATGTGATAACAAGCCGGGTGTTTACCCTACGGTTTGGACACATCTCTAAAAAGCATGAATCCTTGAAAAATATCGCTAAACTTTTTGAGGCCAATCCAAAAGGTAGTTATTCCCGGTTTTCGTTCGGATGAGTAGCCTTTCCATCCGCCTAATCTGCCAATAACCCATATAAATCGTTTTAAATCAGACGGTTTATACGGGTTTTTCAATTTTTCGGTTTTGCCCTCCAGTAGCTGCATTTGCATTTCCATACATTGAGTTTGCTCTGAAGAAAAGCAACAGGATGGGGGTACTTCTTCTTCTGAGCTATAGGCTATTTGCAAGATGAAGAGTTTAACAATTGTTTCCATCATCATCAGACATAGTTTTCTGATGGATTTACCCTGAGCAAGTTCACTGGCCTCAATATTAAACCCCTCTTTTTTCAAGATCCGAAACACTTCCTCAATAATCCATCGACAAGTATACCATTCTATGCAAAGCAATGCTGCGTCAAGGCTTTCAACGCTCATCGTGGTCAGCAATCGCCAAAGTATCGGATTGTCGACCCCTTCTGTAGATTCTCTGGCTTCAATGGCATAAAGGGTTACTGTAGGCGGCATGCTCTTGTCATTATACTGATTTCTGCCAATGGTTATTTTACTGTATCGCACCTCCATTGTGGCTGTCCTTTTTTTTATGCCTTTCCTTTTATCCCCTTCCAGATTGAGTTCGTAACTGCCTTGTAGCGGTAATTGTGACAGGTGCCCGAAAAGCTTGCTTTTATCGGCAAGTACGCGATTGGCTTTGGCCCTGATCAGCAAATGGGTACGATCGTCTGGAATCTGGCAAAATTGTTCATAAATATCGCC
The DNA here is from genome assembly GCF_034274695.1 of Chitinophaga sp. LS1. Taxonomy (NCBI): domain Bacteria; kingdom Pseudomonadati; phylum Bacteroidota; class Chitinophagia; order Chitinophagales; family Chitinophagaceae; genus Chitinophaga; species Chitinophaga sp. LS1. The sequence continues at coordinate 7,683,982 of NZ_CP128362.1, read as the reverse complement.
TTCCCGATCCTGGATAATAATAACTTCAGTGGCTTTATTAAGTACCTGTTTACTTTTAATGGATGATTCTATCCATTTGTAAGATTCCTTTTCCTCCATCCCAAGCAGGTTCTTAGCATGAGACTTGTCTTTGGGTACGGCTGTGTGTCCCCTGTTCCAGACTTTTACATTAGCAAATCCATATGGCATAAATGTCTCAGCATCTATTATGAAACTCGGATGAATAAAGAAGCCAAGTCCGGATTCTGTTCCATTGGTTAACCCTATATAACTATCTTTTTTAATGCGATTGTGGTGGTCATACAAATTGATCTCACTGCTATCCTGAATGCAAAGAACTGGCCTTCCGATAACGCAGGACTGGCAATTGGAGGACATATTTCTGATAATATCTGCCTCACTAACATGATCGTTCTGAAGAAAACGGTAGAAGGCTTTGGCCTCAGAATCGTTGGTGGCTAATTGACGAATAGAATGTACACTATTACAAAACAAGCGATTGAGAATAGAGTTGCCTCTGTTCAACAATCGCTTGTCTTTTAAATCTTCTAAATATCTGGTCTGCACTTTCGGACAAATATAATATCATTATTTGTGTCCAAACCGTAGGGTGTTTACCCGGCTTGTTTATTAGATTTAGTTTTGCTTTTAAGGTATTCTTGATAATCTTTTTTTGTTAGTCCCAAATTACGCAGACCATTTTTAATAATAAACTCCGGGACAGGAGTAGTGTGTGTCTGTAAAGTTAATGGCCTCTGCAATCCAGGTCTAACCCATTTTTCATGTCCAGAACCGCCCGTAGATGCATGGCATACGCAACCATTAAATTTCAGAAAATCTCTGAATTCATCTAATGATATATTTGATAGCTTAAAAGTATTCATTAATAATAAGCAGGGATGCGTATGGATTTATCGGTTTTTGTATAGTCCTTATTCTCTAAAACTCTTTTTAAGTTATAAGGGAAGAGCTTAATGGATTTTTCCAGCCCTGGCGGGTTTACCTGGTGATTTTTGAAAATAAACCCACGAGAAATTAAATCATCGTGCAAAGTATTATTTTCAACTGCGTAACATATATAATCCGTAAGCACTATATCCAATGAATCAAGAGCTTCCTTTTTCGAATTACCGTATCCAGAAAGATCAAGAATGGGAATGTGTGCTATAAAAGTGCCCTGCTCTTTAAAGATAATTACTGGCAACTTCATTTCAATGTTAGCAGATTGGCCGTCTTTACCGGGTTTGATAGATATTCCAGCCATATAGTTCAGTTTTGGTAGTATAGTGCAATACAATTATTACAATTGATGATGGTACAAATATAGTACCCGTTAACGGAACAACAAATGCATTTAACATTTATCTCTCAAGAAAACGCTCAAAACGCTCAAATTAACATATAAGAAATTGATTTCCAATAATAGTTTCTTTCAGTGACTGGGCGTTAATTGTTGTTTGAAAAAGGTCAGAGAATTTAGACCATGCAATATGGAAGGTATAGAATAATTAATCTTTAATTTTTATTATTGCTAATTCTATATGTATAATTATTTATTTATTAGCAACTTATATAAGTGCTGAATAAATGGCAATTATTATTATCGTCAAATAAGAGGCAAGAGCCTATTCCCTTCTTTGAATTCTGTGCCGTCTTTTATAAAATATCGTTTCCTCCTGGAAAGGAAGAAAATTGTTTATTGTTTTTTGCGGCTTGGGAAACCCCAATTCTCAGACGTTTTTTTTGAAAGACCCTCTAAAACGTAGATATGTTTTGAGCTTTCCCTTGTTAATTATATCCTATCTATAATAGATTTAATATAATTAAACAAATTTATATATAGTTCGTTTATTATTAATATTCATTCATTCGCCTATTTTCTTCATCTCGACACCCTCGGCCAGTTCGTAAAATTTTATAAAATCTTGTACAGCCGTTTCTATCGTGCTCCCTTTGGCAGTGTTGAAGTGATTTAGAATTATACCAATCGCCTGCATCATATGGGATTCTGGGATCTCCGGATATTTCCCAAACTCTTCTGAAATTTCTTTCATTGTTGTATCTGAACTCTGTTTCATTTTATAGTAGAAGTCTTGCAGATTGCGTTATTAGTAATATGCGCTAAGGACCAGTAATAATTTTTCTTGTCTATCTCTTACCATTTCTTCAGAAATTTTTTTGAACTGCTTAGAGCTCTTTGATTACTCAGCATAGATAACTTTATTGTTATCATTTGTGATATTTACTACATCGGTATGTGGAATAGGTCTGGCCCAGCAGGGGAAGCCGTCCACGGTAAACTTCCTTGCTCTCATATTACGAATGTAGTAAATAGATTAGTATTATAATCCTAGGTCTAATAACGTAATTGAGAGTGTCTAGGATTATAATATTGTTTCTTTATATGTTCGCTATTAATGGAAGAGTTTAATGAAGAACACATTAAAGTGAATTTTGGGAAGCGAATTCGCGATTTGCGGAACGCACTTGAGAAATCACAGCCAGATTTAGCATATGAAGCAGATCTAAGTCCGGATACTGTTAGTAGAATCGAGTTGGGAAAAGTTAACCCTACTCTTACCACTATAATTAAACTGGCAAACGCACTAAATGTCGAAATTTGGGAATTAATAAAGTATTAGGATAATTATTTAACATTCAATAAATTACATACATGTATAACTATTGATGGTTTTTAATATTGGTAATTGTATGTAGATCTTCTGGGGCAAATTGAGATTTTGAATTCTTGTTAATTTTAAATAACCTGTCTTTATATTGGGTATCATAAACCTGTTCCACCATCCTGGATGTGGTATGGCCATTTTTCCTTGCCGCCTTTCTAGTGGCTTTCTTTATCACTTTTCTAATCTCGCTATTAATGTCATCAGATGTACGAGAGTGCTTTAGCGAGTAAAAGTCTGCTGTGATGTTTAGTGCCTTTTTAACGTGGCTATTCCATCGCCGGCTTATTTGTTCCTGGCGAATTGGTGTATCTCTTAACATTGGTTTAAGGTCTTCTGAGAAAATATATAAGGCTGGAGTATCTTTCCCCTTAACAGGCAGTTTATCTTTTGGTATGTTAGGTAGAGCTTTCATATATAGCGTTTCAGCCTCGTGCATTATCTTTTCCCATAATTTAACCACCGCAGGTTCAGTGTAAACATTTCAATGATGAGTTTTTGCTGCATTATTTGAAAAGAATTCCTGATTTATAATATGTTACTTCTTTTCCTACATAACTGTTTTGTTTTCATAAGCCTATATCTATTCAAGTACACTTTAATAAACAGTCTTCTTTGTTTGAATGCTCAGAATAATGAACTTAAAGAGCTGCAAGGTCTTTTTAACTTATTTTATAAAGGCACCTGTATTCTCGATAAGCAGTCTGTTCCGAATTGAATGCGAAACGCTGCAATGTTTACTCAACGGTGGCAAGTGTAGTGAGCTGCAGTATGTTATTGTTAAATTCTGTCTCGCTTAGATGGTTTCTACTATATAGATGGTTTCTACTATAGGCGTTCTCAGTTATAAAAACAGCTCTTTTAAAGCTCCCTTTATATGGGGTGGTCGCTAATTGTTCCAATTCACGAAGTGCATGCTGATAAACCTGTATTGAACTATCCTGTCCTAATAATCTGTTGCCGCTAATAATTATAAGCAAAATAAGGAGTGCATATATTCTCATCAGTGAGTAGGGATTTAAGGGGGCTTTGTTATCCCGCTATTCAATTTTATTTACAAACTGGATACCATCACCTTCTTCAAGTGGATTGAATTGTAGAAATTGTATTTCATTGTATTTTTTGCCTGATTTATATTCCTGTTCGGAAAGTAAGCCTCGATAATTATTAGTTAGCGCTTTGTTCTGAACGCCAAATTTCCATTCTACATCTTGGCCCGAAAATATCATCCGCTTTGTAATGCTGCTGAAATGAAGTTTATATCCACTGCATTCAAAGCCAACTGTATATCCTGTATCTTTTTTTTCTATAAAATCAGGCAAGACAAGTTCATTCCCTTTTATTGAAGCATGTAATGTATCTATCCCGTTGGCCAACCATAGATTAAAGCGGTCATTGATATTGATAGTGCTATCGTTAAGCGTAAAACTTACTAATAGTTTTTTATTAGATGTTTTGCTTTCAGATGCAGGCCGTTTCTTCTCCTGTCCTGAACAGCCTGAAAGAATAAAAAATATGGAAAATAGAATTATCAGCTTGCCTTGCATATTTTATTTAGCTTTAACGGTAATAAAAGTATTCAACGGAAATGTGGCAATTACGGTGCCTGTACCATTTACCGGTTTGTAAATATAAACTGTATTGTTTCCTGCACCTAATACATAGTTATTCCCCGGCAATCCTCTGGATACAGAGTTGCGGAGATCAGCTCCTGATGGCGGTTGAACGAAAGCCGTTTTGCCATCCCCTTTAGGATGTACATGAAATGTCCCTTCTTTATTATCCTGGCTTCTGTAGCTTGCATCATACTGATCTCCTGCTTGGTTGGATTTAACCCCAACGCCGCTTGTACCCTCCACATAAGCCTCGCCAGGATTCGCCCTAATTGCAATTTCCTTTCCACTCGCATTTGTGCCGTAATAACCGCCTTCTTCGTGCATACCTCCGGTGGCATCGTCTGCTGCGGTGGAAGGGTTATTTGATCTGTCCACCGCTTCTCCAATTCTTGTGCGGACGTGCTCACTTGGCAACAATATATCAGACTGCATTTTATCTGCATCAAGGGTTTTACCCTTAGCTGTAGATTTCTGAGCGGATTGCACCTCTTTTTGGTCTGTTTACACATATACTTTTTGATCTGCTTTACCATCAGTGCCAATCTTGTTACCTTGTTGATCGTAGAAGTCGCCTGGAATACGTCCATCCGGATCGTTGTATCTGATTGGATTATCGTAGGCAAAATGATAAGGACTCCATTGTGTTTGCTGATCTGCCAAAGGATCTACGCTATACCACCGGCTGGAACTGGAATTGTCTGAAAATTCCAGAAACACTTTGTCCACATCCAGCAAGCGAACTATTTTTTTAGTATAGATATTCATTAGAACAGACCCTACACGTTGAATACTATCGTAATCAAAAAATTCATCAAAACGTCCTCCATAAGCAGTTTTTATTTTTGCTTTTTTACCGATGGACTGAAAAGGATTGGGCGTTTGTGCCTGTATGTTTGTATTAGCCGTTAGCAGCAGGATTACAATTAATAATTTATTGGGCCTAGAGTGGCCTTGTTTGAAGCGCTTTTTGCTGCACTTCAGCAAAAGCAATTTATAAGAAGGCCGGACCGCAATACCAGTAGTCAATCTTTTGCTAATATGGCTTTTTATGAAAGCTATTTTTCCAATTATATCGAAGAGAGCCATGCAATTCACAAAATGCTTTTGCCGTTTATTCGCTGCTCACACGCTCCGCTATTAGTGAAAACATCTCTTGTTCCTTACTCCCTGCTGATAATTTTTTTTTATGATATTTTTGATCAGCAGGAAAATAAATATCTTAATTTGAACTAATTTTTAAGTTCCAGGGGAAAATTGCTAATCCATAAAATAATTATGTTATGTCAGACAATCTAAAAAGAAAGCGCCCACAGGATAGCAGCAAAATAAGCCTTACAGAGGATTGGGAAGTGCAGTATTGGTGCAAAGAATTGGGTGTCTCCTACCAAAAGCTATATGCCGCAGTACGAAAAGTAGGACATTCCACTGCAAAAGTTAGGCAGTATATCAAAGATAGCAAGTAGACTTTTGCTGGACATAATTAATTTCTGACTACAGGCTTGTATATAAATATTATGCTATACCTCTAAGTATACGCTTTAACAAGTGCGCTTTATATCTTGCTAGTTTAAGCTAAATAAGAGATATCTATGAAATATTCAAGACTATTAAAACCTATGCTGATCACCCTGGCCATCACATTGAAATGTACACTATTATCAGCCCAGAGCAAAGATTCAATTATCGGTATCTGGCATGTAGAAGAGGTGGCCATGACATCCAAAATCAGTCCGATTGAGCAGCAGCCCTTTAATATGATAAAAAAAGCATTCCGAAAAAGTACATTTACATTTAAAGCCAATCATCAGGCAGTCGTTACATCAGATGATCCGGAACTCAGAATAGATAACGGTTACTGGGAATATACTGCCGATAAAAAAATTATTACCATCACAGAGTGGAAGGATAGAATGGCGAAACAGAAAGGAGTACTAATGGCGATATTCGTAAAAGATGAAAGCGATGGTAAAACATATTTTTATCTTGATGAAACGCCGATCAAACTTAGCGTTAAGAGATAATCATCATACTACGTAATAATAACAGTAAAAATTCAAACTAGCCATGCTTCTGTCCTTAATGCTGATTAACGATTGATCTGTATCCTAGATTATCTATTCTTCTGCAGAAGCAATTCTCTTGCTTTACAACCTTAAAATGAAAATAATCATCACAATATTTTTGATTGGATTTTCAAGTTTTAAATCATTTTCCCAGGTTGAAAGTGGTTTATATAAAGGACTTGAAAGAATGTGTTGGACGGATGACAAAGGAAAACATGAATGCTTTGATGCGCCAAGAAAATGGTATCATGAAAATTTATTACTAATTGACAAAGACAGTTTTTTCATCTACAAAATCCCTGTTCAAATAGTTGGGAAGAAAAAGATGTACTCAGCTTCTGATGGAGCATTTTATTATTATTTGGGGAAAATACAAAAAACTGACACCGGCTCTATAGTTAACCTGATTATGAACAATTGTGATTATTGCGGACAAAGAATTAAAATTGACACAGCAACAGGGTTTATATTTCCACTTGCAGAAATGGAGAGTTATAAAGTAAGAATTATTCCAAAAGGAATGAAAATTGGAAATGTTTCCTATTACAAGGAAAGGGGTAAGAATAATTATTTTCCAGCTAAACAGATGTTCTATTACGACTCTAATAATATTTATAGACAAGACCCTATAGGCCAGTATCGCTTAATTTCTACGGGAATTAAAAACTTCTTACAGACAAGGGAATTGGAACTTGATAATGATACTTTAAGAATTAGCATTGACAGGATAAATCACGGTTCTATTATTGAAACGCTAAATCCTGAAAAATTAAAGATTGATACATCAGGAATAATTTTCAAATTCTATACTCAAAAAGAGTTAGAAAACTTGACAATTACTTTAAATCGGCCTGTTAGATATGTAGAAGTAAGAGAAATAATTGATTATTGGAAAGCAGCAACCGTTTCATTTAAATATGTAATTTCTTTACCAAAGACGATTCATGATTTTAGCGAACGACAATATAACAACCTGTTTAAATATAATAAAGTTGGGACGGAATATTTATTAGTAGACAATTTGCCAGAAAATAGCTGGGGACTTAAAGAGCAGAAATAGCAGCTAACTTACAGGGATTTGAAAATTTGTCCCAAGCGAAGGAAGACAATTGCAATTCCTTATTAGGATTCAAACCGTGAGTTGATTGGTGATCAGCCTCTTGGAAAAGTCCCACGATACAACCAAAAAATATCGAAAACAAGAAACCCGCTGCGAGAGCGGGTTTCGAAAAAAATAACCTCTAAAAGTGAACCGGATTGGATTCGAACCAATGACCTGCTGCTTAGAAGTGATTAGATTCAAACGATCGTTATCTTGTAATCAACAAGTTATAAAATCTTTTTTCTGGTATGTTATGTTTGAACTATTGTTTGTCTTAACGTTTATATTAACGCTGATTTTTACCTTGTAATTCGCTCTCCAACTGGATTACAGCAGATTTAAGTAAATCAATTGCTGTATGCTTTTTACCATCTCTTAGCATGTTCTTTTCCAGGCCAAATATCCAGTTAAGATTTGCTCCTGTCATCGTTGCTGCTTTCAAAATATTATCTGGCGTAAAATGCCTTTCTCCATTTCTCAGCTTCCCAAGGTTGTTAGCCCCAAACCCGATTTCATTTAGAAATTCCTTCTGTGTGTCTACTATATCGGTAGATATAGCATACTCCATAAGTTGAAGTATACGTTCATCCGCTATGAATAATTTATCTGCCATTACTTCTTAATAATTTTTTGACTTATTGTTGCTTGGTAATAAGTGCCAGGTCGCGCTCTATCACCGATTATACTATCTAATCTTTCATTACCCTGAAAAAGAAGAATGTAAAAATCTCCCGACTGGTAATTATATACCGTTAGCATTGCGGATTGACCATTTTGTACTTTAACTACTTTTTCAAATCTGCCGATTACTTGACCAGGAATAATCCAGTCTTTATCTTTAGAATAACCGGATTCATCTGCTTCATAGTATTTAATCCAATTATATGGCTCTTTAGTATTGGAAACAATCACATATTTTACCTCAACTAAATCAAGTTTCAATTCTTCCTTTCCACACGAAGCAAACAGCAACGACGCCAATAATAATATCAAGGCTTTCATTTGAATACAGGCTATTGGTTAAGCAATTTTTTCTTCTGTTGATCAAATTCCTCTTGGGTAATAACACCCTGATCCAGCAAATCCTTAAACTTCTTAATCTCATCGGCTATAGAAAATGGTTTATTAGCTGTTTGAAGTTTTTTTATAATTGATGGATCATTAGAGGCTATTTCACCTGAACCTAATGCATTTGCTACCTCTACGATATAATCTTCCAGCCCTTCCCCATTTATCACCATAAACCAACGTAGTCCTTTTTTTGGGGTTCCTTGAGCTTTTATGGTGCTAATCTTCACTATTTTATTACTGTCTTGACCATGGAGTGGCAACTTGCCAAGTGTGTGGTATATAAATTGAAAATCACCTGAAGGAGCACTCCCTGTGCCCAATTTTAATTTGCCCCCTTCCTTAAACCAATCATATTGGGACATATGTAAAATTCCTGTAGTCCTATTTCCATATGGATAAATGGTGTCATTTTGGGCTGAAACGAAAAAGGGATAACAGATAAATAATAGTAAAAACAACTTCATTTTGGTATATGTTTTTGGAGTGACAAATCGGTTAATAGAATTTTATTGTTAGAGAACTCACATGTTTTTGGAATAATTAATAGTACGCACATTCAGTGCGTTACTGAGTATATATTTTTGAGTACTTGCAACCTATATCTGTTAATATCAATATTTTAGATTGTTATGAAAAAGGAGAAAATGGTAAACAAAAAAATATGCACTAGTCCATTCCCTTCCGTATTAGACTGGTATTTCTCTTTATCTCAGCTTCGGCTTCTTCTAAAGAAGAACCTTCCCTCTCAGACTTCAACGCCACAACCTCCAAAAGCAAAGCCTTAAGTAGTGCCCGATCTTCTTTTGTCATTTCTGTGTTTTGAGGGGCGACGGGACCTGGACCTAGTTCTGCCTTAAATTCTTCTTCTAACAATGCGTAAATCTCCAGATCATTCTTCTTCTTAGCCCGTGAAAGTGTTTCTCGCTTGTATTTAATCCTTCGAGCTATACCATCCTGATTCAACCCGGTAGCTAGTTTAATCTTTTCTATTAAAAAAGACAGGTCCTTTTTGCTTTCCATTTAATAAAAAGTATGATCCATTAAACAAAATCCAAATTTTGACAAAAGTCACTATTAGTGATTTTTGTGTGACTTTTGTCACTATCTTTGACTTATCAACGCAAAGGTACTGTACGATATACAATACAAAAGCGAGTAAAAGTACTGAAAAATGGCAAAAGTAGAAGTACGCATAACAGCAAAACCGGAAAAATCCGGTATCAAAAAAGCGAAGGAAAGGCTTAAAAAGCGGCTTGACAACCACGGCATCACCCTGATAAAATTGTCAGAAAGAGAAGAGTGTAATGTGCATTATCAGACAGTGAAAGCGGCTTTCTCTACTAATTCCTTCTACTGGAATCAGGATGTTGTGAACCTCGCGCAGGATATGATTGAGGAAAAGAAAATGGTATTGCAATGAGTCAAGATTTCTCTCAGTTAGAGACCCGAATAAAGAATTTAAATGCCTACCTCTTGGTAGTGCAGGAAGAAGCTAAAAGACTAATGAAAGAGGTGGAGCAGCTCTCTGCTTCACTCCCTTCACGGGGACGTAAGAAGGGGAAACCGGGTCCATTGAGTGAGACAGAGATCGCGAGGTTTAAAGCAAACAGATTACGTCAGATTACAACAATTGAAAAATAAAAACCACACATAATATGAAAAAGTTTGAATTCCTTATCACAGATGAAAACGGCAACACAAGAATTGAAACGTTTGCCACCGCAAAAAATACTACCGAAGCGGCATACGATTTTGCCATTAAGATGTTTCCAGACTGTGACATCAGATTGCGTAGAGACATTGTATATCGCTGGTGGTACTTAGCGGCTGGATTTGCTGCGGGTAGTCTTATTTCATCAGTGATGTTGTACGTCCTTTCACGCAACATGTATTGATCACTTCATAAATCGTAATCTAATGCAGTTATCAAATTCACAGCTGATAAAGCAACACGAAAAGCTATCCTGTATTCTGAGTCTAGCGATCCGGGCTAAAAATAAAGCAAGCAAGGCTATGGTGGAAGTGAACAGGCTTAAGGCATCAGGAAGGGCAATTAATGACATTGGAGAATCCATATTTCAGATTGACAGGGCGTATAGAGATGGAATGTATGTGTATCAAAGGCTAATGAGATATTACAGGAGGCAGTTGGAAAAGGTGATTGGTGAAAATTATATATACGTAAACTCATTAGCAACATTATCATGAATTGGTTAGACATCGTTGGTGGACTCATAATATACATTTTATTACTCGGTGTTGGTATCGGATACCTTCGCCACCAAAGCAGAATCAATGACAACAGGACTCTTAATAATATTCGTCGCAGTAATCGCAGTTAGATTATTCGCTTACTGGCTGGATCGATTGAATTGAAAAGAAATTTGGGGTTAAAAACAATGGATGAATAGCCGGTGCTATTCCTGGCACCGGCCCTTTCTGAAGTTGTAAAGATCTTGGGGTTAAGAATGGTTTCCGTGTTAGCTCAGTAGGTAGAGCGTTTGGCAGGATACGAGGCTTGATAACGAAATATTTTGAAGGCTGGATACCATAGGAGGTCGCTGGTTCGAATCCAGTACACGGGGCAAAAGAAGTATTTCTTTATGTTGTGGTGTAGCAGTACGGCGGGGGATTCGATTCCCCTGCTTTTACTCAAACATTACAAATCAATCAACAGATAGTTATTACAGATCAACACTGTGGTTAATAAACCGCCTGGAGTAGCTATGCTTATTAATTAGTCATCAAAACCTCACAATATGAAACAGTAGAAAACACACCCTTTGAGATTTAGACCTTTTAAAAAGTACGCTGGGGGGCCGGACAAACATTTATAACAAATACTTACTAAGGAATTCGGCCCCCTTTTATTCAAAATCATACTATAAAACACACCATACATCATGAAACTGATTATTAAAAAACTGACACTTCACAACTTCAAAGGCATTTTGGATATGTCCATTGACTTTGGCCATAAGACTAAAATATCTGGTGCAAACGAATCTGGAAAGTCCACCATTGTTACAGCATTCTACTGGCTCCTTACCGGTAAGGACGAATTTGATCGCAAGGATTACGAGATCAAAAACACATTCAAAAGGGAACTCAACAGACAATCCCACGAGGTAGAGGGTGTCTTCTCTATTGACGGGAAAGAGGTTACTCTTAAGCGTGTATACCTGGAGGATTGGCAGAGGCCAAAAGGCCAAAGCAGGGAGGTGTTTAAGGGACACTATACCGACTTTTATGTAAACGGGGTTAAGTGTAACACTGCTACTGAGTATCAAAAGAAGGTTGATGAGATTATCCCCGCCAACATCTTAAAGATGGTAACCAACCCTCTTTTCTTCAACACCTTGCCATGGCAGGATCAACGTCGCGGGTTGCTTGCACTTGCCGGAGAAATCAGTACCGAGGATATCATCAGCCAAATTGCTACCCCTGAAAACGACTTTTCCACGTTGTTGATGGTATTAAACTCAGGTACAAAACTGGATGAGCACAAGAAGCAGCTGGCTGCTAAAAAGCTTACTCTTAAGAAATCAGCTATCGAATTCCCGGCACGTATTGATGAAGCTATGCGTAGTACACCGGAGGCACATGATTGGAAAGAGCTGCAGTCTGATATTGACCGACGCACGGCCAGAATTAATGAGATTGAGGCTATCCTGATGGATTCCTCCAAAGCTCTTGCTGATAGGCAGAAGGGAATCACAGCCAAAAGTAATCTGGTGTTCTCCAAGAAACAGGCGGTTGAGCAGATTCGTGAGAAGATTAAGACGGATCTGGTTGCTCAGCAAAGTAAGGGCGGTCTGGAAATCGCAGGGTTGAAAAACCAGATATCAGCTGCTGAAAGGAATATCAGTTTTCGTGAGGATGAAGTAGACAAAAAAGAAAAAACAATCGAAAAATGGCAGCACGAAATTGAGGTTCTTGATAGAGCTATAGCAGCACATCGCAGTGGTTGGAGTGAGCTAAATGCAAAGTCTTTTGTTTTTGATGAGGTGTCCTGTACCTGTCCTACCTGCAAACAGGTATTGCCTGCTGGCGATATTGCTATAAAAAAGGAAGAGCTGCTGAAGAACTTCAATGCTGAAATTGCATCAGGTAAGCAAAAGCTGGTGGACGAATCGAATGAATTCAAATACGTCAGAGGTACTCTTTCTGAAAATCAAGAATCAGCACGATCATGGATTACCGAAGTTCAAATAAATATCTCTGAAGAAAAAGCAAAACTAGCCGAATTGCAGAACCAGTTATCCCAGCTGGAAGAGCAGGAGCGCAATAAAGGCACTTTCGACATCAATACAGCCGTGGAGGCAAAACTGAATCTCAACGGAGACTATCTCAACCTGAAAGACGAGATCAGCGCACTGGATGCTGAAATTAAGGCCGAAACAGCGGCACTTGGGGAGAAGCAGGACCTTACCTCAGAGAAAGAAGAAAAAGCCCGCATTCAGGCCGAAATATTCGATCTGAGTAAAAAGCTGGCTCTCCGTGATACGATCGCTAAAGCCAATGCAAGGGTGGAAGAACTTAAGAAGGATGAGCAGGCCACCGCGCAGGCAATCGCCGACATAGAGAGTCAGGAGTTTGAAGTAGATGCATATTCCCGCGCAAAGATGGATATTCTGGAAAGTCGTGTAAACGGGAAATTCAAATATGTATCCTTCCGTCTGTTCGATCGCCAGGTAAACGGTGGGGAGGCTGATACCTGTGTATGTGAATACAAGGGAGTACCGTATCCTACCCTGAATACTGCTGCCAAAATGATGGCTGGTCTCGACGTGATCAATACCTTCTCAAATCATTATGACGTATTTGCTCCGGTGTTCTGTGACAACCGTGAGTCTGTAACCATCATCCCTGAGATTGAATCTCAAACAATCTCATTATTTGTTTCACCCGCTGACCAGTCCATCCGGATTGAAGCAGCATAATACCCCACTACAATGGAAATAGTAAAACAATCAAATCAGGCAGTAGCCTTCAATTATTTCGACAGCGAGCAGTTTGCAACTATGCAACGGCTCTGCCAGATGTTTTCAGCTTCTGATTTGGTTCCAGATAAATACAGGACTTCCGAGAAGAATCCAGCTGCAAAAGCAATTGCCAACTGCATGATAGCACTTGAAACAGCTCAAAGAATCAATGCAAGTCCATTGATGGTAATGCAAAATCTTGATGTTATTCAAGGAAAACCATCATGGAGTTCAAAATTCCTGATCTCTACAATAAATACTTGCGGAAAGTATGAACAACTTAAATACAGGTTTCAGAACCTGGGTAAGGTTGGAAAGCTGGAACTCACTGAAACAAAGTGGGAAGGAGGACAAAAGAAAACCTATAAAATTCCCTTCGATGGTTCGGAGATCGACAATATCGAATGTGTGGCCTATACCACTATCAAAGGTTCTGATGAGGTTATTGAAAGCTCCGAAGTAACCATTAAGATGGCCATTCTTGAGGGTTGGTACACGAAAGCCGGTTCCAAGTGGCCTATCATGACCAAAAAGATGTTACGCTATCGCGCCGCATCATTCTGGACAAATGAGCATGCTCCTGAACTGAGTCTTGGAATGAGAACTGTAGAAGAGAATCAGGATATAGAAGACATAGACTACGAAGAGATCTCTACCAAGGTTGCCGGTAAGATTAAAGAGAATGCGAATAAGCAGGAGATGACAATGGATAGCACTCCTGCTACCACACCGGCGGCCGATCCTTCTGCTCAAAAACGAGAAGAAATCAATTCAACAAGCGGCGAACAAAATCCTATCTGATGGAACTGATTGTTTTAGGCAGCAACAGTGCTGGTAACGGCTACCTACTTCGCGCCAGTAATGGTGAAACACTCCTAATTGAGTGCGGGGTGCCTATGAAGCGGATAAAAGAAGCTCTAAACTTTGACCTGAGCAGAGTGTCTTGTATTGTTTCTCATTGCCACGGTGACCACGCTTCATCAATAGGTGATGTCTTAAAAGCTGGTATTCCTGTTTGGTCAAATGCACACACACTTGATGAGAAAGGAGTCAGACTGCATTACCGGGCCAATATCTTGGTGGCGGGGATGACTTGTCATATCGAAGGTTTCAGAGTGAAAGCATTTGACGTAAATCATGATGTCCCTTGTCACGGCTTCCTTATCTCTCATGCGGAGTGCGGGTTAGTGCTCTTCCTGACAGATACATACTATTGTGATTACACCTTCCCTGGCCTGAATAATATCATTATAGAGTGTAATCACGATACAGATATAATCGACAATAACGGTACGCCAGTCTTTCTTCGTGACCGAATTATTCAGTCACACATGAACCTTAAAACCTGCAAGGAACTGCTGGCTGCCAATGACATGAGCAGTGTAAACAATATTGTCCTTATCCACCTTTCAGACAGCAACAGTGATCAATTCCTGTTTAGGAGGGAAATCAGGGAGCTAACTGGTAAGATGGTTCACATAGCTGAGAAGGGATTGAAGATTCCATTCAATGTAAATCCTATCTGATGTCAGAACGCGTAGTACATATTGCCAACGGTAAAATTGCTAATCCTGCAGTCATCAGAAAGCAGTTTGATGAACTGCGCGACGGTATGTACCTGGTCAAGGTATCACCGCGTAAGGTGAGAAGCCTATCTCAGAATGCCTATTACTGGGGTGTCATCTGCGGTATGGTAAAGGATGGCCTCAGAGATGCTGGATACGATGCAGTTGTGACAGATGAAGACGCCCATGAAGTAATGAAGCACCTGTTTTTGAAGAAGGAGATCGTGAATAAAAATACAGACGAGCGTATCCCGTCCACGAGAAGTACTACCGAACTAACAACATTTGAATTCTCAGAATACATCGAGCAGATCATAAGCTGGGCTGCTCAATACTTAAACATTGTAATACCGTACCCAAATGAATACTAAAACATCAAATCCAATGATCGGAAAGATAGTTACCCGCCAGGATAAAAATGGCAAGCATCAGCGTAAAATCCTCAGCGAGTATTACCAGTATGGAATGCGTCTCTACGTGACAGAGGATATAGATACCAAAGAACTAGGTACCGCGCTGGCTGATGTGTATGATGAGTTCTTCAAAACTACTCCCGGGAGGGTGCTTAAAAGGTCAAAGGGAACTCCAATCGTTGGCCGGCAGAAACGAGCATAATTCATCTAACTAATAAACTAATGCCATGAATCTTAAAACATTCAATTCTGAAAATGTCACTCCTATTAGAGAGAGTAAACCTTGCGTACATTTCAATACGAAAACAGGTCTCTTCAACTTTAGTATTGGCGCATGTACCCTGATAGGGTTGAAAGATGGTGACAGAGTATCATTCCATCAAGATGAGGAAGAGCCGACTGATTGGTATTTGGAGGTAACTAAAAATGGATTTGAATTAAGGGCTAAAGAGAACGTAACTAAAGGGATGCTATTCAATAGTAGCGTGATGGCAAGGGCATTAGTTTATAGTGTACAGGAGGTAAAGTCCGGTAGGGTTCTCATTGGCTCTGAACACATAACTATTAACGGTAAAACATTGTGGCCGCTAATAACAGCGTCACTGAAACAGTAATATTTTTTCAAACAAATCACTCTTCAATGAGCAAGAACATTACTATCAAAAAAGCTGTGTTGACATCCGGACACGGGCTATCTCTTGAAATGTCAGAAAGGCAAAAGGATGGTACTTACATCGACAGTAAAAGCGATTACTCCGCGCCGGTTCACAATGATTTGAAACTGGCGTTCCGGAGAATGAATGTTCACCTGGGCTTATCCTCGGAGCACCTGAAGCAGGATGAGCTAAATGATGTTGACAGCCCCAGCGATGAGATTGTAAATAAATATCCTGTTAACAGTATAACCTTTCTACCTGACGAATCAGGTGTGAAGATCAGCGGATCCGTGGAACTCACTACGGAAAAGAAGATGCCCCTATCTCCGCCTGCAATTAAATGGGGTGACGAAGACGGATATGGATATGCCTCTGAGCTTGGTGAGATCACCGCCCTGGTGATGTCAGAAATTGAATCGTACCTGGCTGGAAAGCATGCGCCTGATGCTCAACAGGAATTACCATTTGATAATGGTAATGAAGAGGATGCAGCATAATTAGGGCCTTCGGGTCCCATCACTATCAGCTTAAAAAATGGAACAGTCACCTACACATATCATCGTAGAAAAGAAGGAATGGTTCGAAGTTAAGTTTCCTTACAGGAGGATCATGGTGGATCTTATAAAACATCATTTCCCCACTCGCCGATTCGATCCTGCCAGTAAGACCTTCAGAATCAAAAAGGATCATAGAAATGAGCTGGTGGCTTTTGCTCAAAAGCATAAGTTCCATTTTGTTGATACTGATACGCAGCTTCAGAACTGGAAAGATTTTCCCGCCTTGCCTCAGCTGCAGGTAAATGAACTGGATTATATCAAACGTAAACTATTCCCTTTCCAGGGTGAGGGAGTCGCATTTCAACTGGACAATAAGGGAGTAATGTGTGGTGACGACATGGGGCTTGGTAAAACAACCCAGTCAATTGCTACCGTATCCATTGCAAACGCATTCCCCTGCCTGGTAATATGCCCTTCTTCATTGAAGCTGAACTGGCAGGATGAGTGGCAGATAGTTGCGGGTAGACGGTCGGTCCTTATGGACGATTCAATAAGGAGGACCTGGGGAAACATTTGGAGCCAGATGGGTATTGGTGTATTCATCTGCAATTATGAGGGTTTGAGAAAGTATTTCATTGATTCTGTTATTACTGACAAGAATGGGAACATAGAAAAGATCATCGTCAATGAACGTGCGAAGATGTTCAAATCCATCATCATTGACGAGGCGCATAGAATCAAGGACCATTCAACCCAGCAAAGCAAGTATGCCGAAGCTATTGCACAGCATCCTGAATATAAACTCCTTCTTTCCGGAACCTTTGTTGTGAATGATCCGAAGGATCTGCTGGTGCCACTGAGAATTACCGGTGCATTGAAATCAGAATTCGGCGGACAGAAGAACTTTCTTGATACATTCTATCCTGGTGGACGTGCTCAAAATCTGCCTGAATTGGCTTACCGGCTGCGTAAATCATGCTTTTACATGCGGATGAAGAAGGATGTGCTAAAGGATCTGCCGGACAAAACAAGGCAGCTTATCCACTGTGAGCTGTCTAACCGAAAAGAATATGAAAAGGCAGAGCGCAACTTCATGCAGTTCCTGGAAGAATCCGGGAAGACATCAGAACAGATTACTAACGCCATGAGGGCGGAAGCACTGGTTCAAATCGGTGTTCTGAAGAAGCTATCCGGTAAGGGCAAGATCGATGCACTACTGGAATATGCACAGGAAATCATATCCGCCGGTAAAAAGGTGATCATCTTCTGCTGGCATATTGAGATGGTCTCCTTAGTGGCAGAATCCATTAAGGGAGCCGTAAGGCTGACCGGGGAAGAATCATTGGAAGCCAGGCAGGATAATAAGAACCGTTTTCAAAAGGATCCGAAGGTGCCTGCCATAGTTCTCAATTTCCAGGCAGGGGCAGTAGGTCATACCCTTACTGCAGCATCTACAGTCCTGTTCCTTGAATTTGGATGGAACCCGATGCACCACGACCAGGCGGAGGACAGAGCATATCGTATCGGGGTGAAGGATAACGTGCATTGTGTATACTTCGCCGGTACCAATACGATCGATAATCATATCTATGGAATTATTGAAAAGAAAAGGGAGATAGTACAGGCAATAAGCGCAGGAGGAGACGATATTCAGACGAGTGTACTGGATGATTTGATCAACATCTACAAAAAGTAAACCTATGGCAGACAATACCAATGAAAAGCTGGATGCGCTTCAGAAGAAGTTTGATCGCCTATTTGAACTTGCCAGAAGGACAAGGGGGCTTCAAAGGGAATATTTCAAGTACAGGGCTTCCTCGGATCTGGAGAAAGCGAAGCAGTGGGAGAAGTCCCTGGATGCATTCATTAATGAAGAGGTAAAGATCCGTGAATCAAAACAAAAGGAATTATTCTAAATGGCTAGGCCGGCAAAAATAGGACTGGATTACTTCCCGATCGACATCGACCTGGATCAGGATGACAAGCTCGGTATGATCATAGGTGAATATGGATCAAAGGGTGAATTATTATGGATGAAGCTATTAGGTTGGATTTATAAAAACGAAGGATACTTTGCTGAGTGGAATGAAGAAGTACAACTGAAGTTCTTGAGACGTTACAATTACTGTGGTTTCTCCTTGAGTTTCGTTAATGAGGTTGTACCGAGGTTTATTAAATGGGGGCTATTAGATCAGACCGTGTTTAATACGTTTCACATTCTCACATCAGAACGTATACAAAAGACATGGCTGGATGCAACACGCAAGCGTAAGGATAGGGTACTAAACGAAAATATCTGGCTTTTGGAAGTTAATGACGGCAATCAGGCGGAAGAAACTCAAAATAAGGCGGAAGTTATCAACAAATTAAATAAAAGAAAAGAAAAAGAAATAAAAGAAGAATTGATTGTGCCGGAAGAGGCTGCGCCTCATCCTCCCCCTACCGAAAATTCTTCTTCTCAAAAAGATAAACTACAGGAAAAGCAGGGTAAGCTGGTGGAACGTCAGCAGAAGTTCTATCAGGAACTGACCTATTACCTGGAGCAGTATAAACCGGAAATGCTGCGCGCTTTTTACAACCACTGGTCGGAGCCGAATAGGTCTAAAACTAAGATGAAATGCGAATTGGAGGAAACGTGGGACCTGAAGCTGCGACTGATCAAGTGGGAAAAGAATGATGCAAAATTTAATAAAGTGAAAAACAATAGCAGTGATGGGCAACAGGGATCTCAATCTACAGAGGAATACCAAAGGAAACGGAAAGAACTGGAAGAACGTACCAGACGTTTATCGTCCCAATGATTTCATGGGAGGGTACCTACCCCCGCAGGAAATAGAGATGGAAAAGGCTGTCCTGGGTGCGATTATGCTTGAAAAAGGGGCTTATGACATAGTTGCTGAAATAGTAAAAACCGAAGTCTTTTACAACGATGCCCACCAGAAGATTTATACGGCTATGGGCAGGCTGGCGGAGAAGTTCTCCCCGATCGATATTCTTACTGTTGTTGGGGAACTAAAAACTATGGGGGAGCTGGAAAATGTAGGTAACGCATACTACGTCACGACTCTCACAAATACTGTTGTGTCATCTGCCAATGTAGAAGCGCATGCCAGAATCATCTTGCAAAAGTACATGAGCAGGGAGTTGATCAGGATAGCTGCCATAGCTATGACAGAATCATACAAGCAGGAGCAGGATGTATTTGACCTGATGGATACTGTGGGTGCAGAGTTCTTCAACCTGTCGGCCGGGCATCTGAAGAGAGATTTCAAGCCGATATCAGCCGCCTATTCCAAAGAGATAGATGAGCTGCAGGTGCGTACCACTCAGAAACTTGATGTTACTGGGGTGCACACAGGATTCAGATCACTAGATGTACTCACTGCCGGCTGGCAGAATACGGACTTCATCATCATCGCAGCCAGACCATCTGTAGGAAAAACTGCCTTCGCGCTGAACCTTGCTAAAAATGCCGCATATCACCCAATAAAACCGGTGAAAGCCGGCGTATTTAGCCTTGAAATGTCCACTGGGCAGGTTACGCAAAGGATAATGTCAGCATCCTGTGAGGTGCCGCTTGATGCTATCCGCCGTGGGAAGCTGGAATCATGGCAACTTGAAACTCTCCGCAATCAGTGGAATGAAAAGCTGCTCAATCAGAACATTTTCATTGATGATACACCAGGGTTATCCATCCTCGAACTGCGATCAAAGGCTCGTAAGATGGTAAACAAGCACGGGGTCGGATTCATCATCATTGATTACCTACAGCTGATGACAGCAGGTACTGATGGAAAGAACGGTAACCGCGAACAGGAAATAAGTAAAATTTCCAGGCAGATAAAATCTCTTGCGAAAGAACTGGGCATACCTATCATAGCTCTATCCCAACTATCTCGTGATGTAGAAAAAAGATCCGGGAGTATGCCCATGCTTTCTGATCTGCGTGAATCTGGTGCGATCGAACAGGACGCTGATATGGTGATGTTCCTCTACCGGGATGATTACCAGAAGAATGAAAAAGAGGTTGACGATACCGTCAAAGGAAATACTTACCTGAAGATTGCAAAGCACAGGAATGGTAAACTAGAGACGCTGGCACTGAAGGCGAGGCTGGATGTACAGATATTCGAAGAGCCTTTCTTCCTGGAAGGTGCCAGCGAAAAGTATACAGGTAATCTTATCCCTCTTTCCGAGGCCAATGCAAAGTTTGAACAAACAGACCTCCCATTCTGATGAGAAAGACAGTAATTCCATTGGACCAGCTGAAGAAAAGCGCTTGCGCAAAGATCAACGCGGATGTGATCCGGGAGTTGGAGCAGCCGGCAAAGAAAAAGGGCGAAAAAATTCCTCGTAAGGATTGTAAGCAAGTTATTTGGATGTGGGGAAATCTGGTAGCCTGGTCTCTGGAAACTGGAAACTATGTAGTAAAGGAACATCGTTTCCACCCTGAAAGAATGTGGCGTTTCGACTTCGCACTACCAGACAAAATGATCGGCATCGAGTATGAGGGGTTGATGAGTGAAAAGTCTGGGCATACAACGCTCAATGGGTACACAAAGGACACTGAAAAGTATAACGCGGCACATGGGCTGGGTTGGAAGGTGATCAGGTTTACAGTCAAGAATTACAAAAAAGTTATTAGCGAACTGGAAAAACAATTATGAGAAAGATATATTTCATAGACCTTTTTTGCGGTGCTGGTGGAGTTACATCAGGCATCCACCGAGCACGGTATAAGGAGCAGCAGTTTGCCAAAGTGATTGCTTGTGTGAATCATGATCCACTTGCCATCGAATCTCATGAAGCAAATCATCCTGATTGTATCCACTACGTTGAGAAAATTCAGGTGCTTGATCTTGCTGAATTGAAGGTTATCGTAAAAAAGCTCCGCCGACAGGATCCGGATTGCCTGATATTTATCTGGGCCTCTATTGAGTGTACCAATTTTTCGAAAGCAAAAGGAGGGCTTCCGAGGGATGCAGACAGCCGCACGCTTGCTGAACACTTGTTCCGGTATGAAGAAGAGTTATACCTGGATGGATGGTTTATTGAAAACGTGGAAGAGTTCATGGCTTGGGGACCACTTGACGGAAACGGCAAACCAATTTCAAAGCGTAATGGAGAGGATTATATCAGGTGGGTAAACAAAATGCAGTCTTACGGTTACAACTTTGACTACCGAATCTTAAATGCCGCTGACTTCGGGGCCTATACCTCCCGCCGTAGGTACTTTGCCCAGTTTATGCGACCAGGCTTGTCGATTACCTGGCCGGAAGCTACGCACAGCAAAAAGCCATCACATACAGGCATGTTTGGCCAGCTGGATAAATGGAGGGCTGTAAAAGAAGTATTGGATTTAACAGATGAAGGGAAGTCCATATTTGATAGAAAGAAGCCGCTTTCCGAAAAAACACTTGAGAGAATTTACGCCGGGTTACTAAAGTATGTGGCGAACGGTGATGATATGTTCATTGCAAAGCACTTCTCAGGAAGACCGAAAGGAAAGGTTATCCCTGTAGACGGACCCGCAGGGACTGTGACGACTTTTAATGGACAGTCATTGGTAAATGTAAGTTTCATAGCGAAGTACTATAGCAATGGAGGACAATTGAATACTATTGAGGAGCCAGCTTCCACATTACCGACTAAGGACCGGTTATCACTAGTTACACCTACCTTCTTATTAAATCCAGCATGGGGAGGTTATTCAACCTCAATTGACCAGCCATCACCGGTTATCATTGCAAGGGGAGATAAGGCCCCGATTTACCTGGTACAGGCAGATGGAGGCGTGTTTGCCGGTCAAATATCATTTATGAAATTTCCATCACCACCTCATTCTTACAACGTCTTAAGTAATACCAAAATCACAATATTTATGATTAAGCATGGAATAGTAGACATTAAAATGAGGATGTTGAAGATTCCAGAATTACTACGGATCCAGGGATTTGGAGATGATTATCACCTTAAGGGATCGCAGGCAGATCAGAAGAAATTCATCGGTAACGCGGTCGAGGTAAACCAGGCAAAGGTGATCATAGAAGCCAGTTACGCTGGTATTATGGGATTAACAGAACGTAAAACAGCATGACAATGGAACAGTTGAACAAGATTAAGTATGATGAATTCCTGAGAAGGAAAGTAAAGTTAGCAGGTAGTAATGGATTTGATGTCAATATCGATGAAATCAGCACTGCATTGAAACCACATAATCGACTAATGGTAAAGTGGAATGTAGAAGGCGGACGTCGAGCCAATTTCGCCTCATTTGGGTTGCATAAAACCGTAACACAATTGGAGACCATTCGCATCATTCTTACCAGAACCGGTGGACGCGGTTTAATCATTGCTCCACTTGGTGTACGTCAGGAGTTTATCAATGATGCCAAAAACATTCTCGGCTGGCAGGTGCTTCCTAAATTCATCCGGTCCATAGACGAATGCGAAGAAACTGGAATCTATATAACAAACTATGAAACGGTTAGGGACGGAAAGCTCGATCCAAGGTTATTCCAAGTCGCTTCTCTTGATGAAGCAAGCGTGTTACGAGGATTCGGAGGAAGTAAAACGTTTCGAGAGTTTATGCGCCTGTTTACCGGTGATGGCGGACCGCTTGGTAACCGTAGAGGATCCGAATGTGTACCATACCGTTTCGTAGCTACTGCAACACCTTCTCCAAACGACTATATAGAGCTTCTGGCATATGCTGATTTTCTCGGCATCATGGATATCAGCCAGGCCAAAACAAGATTCTTCAAACGTGATAGTACCAAGGCGGATAAGCTCACCCTGCATGCACATAAAGAAAAAGAGTTCTGGCTATGGGTAGCCAGCTGGGGACTGTTTGTACAGAAGCCATCCGATATCACAGGAGATGCTGCAGATGACCAGGGATATATCCTTCCTGAACTCGACCTGAGATGGCATGAGTTGCCAACTGACCACACATCTGCAGGTACCGAAAAAAGTGGGCAGGGCCGACTATTTAAAGATGTCGCATTAGGATTGACCGGAGCGGCAAAAGAGAAGCGTGATAGCCTTTCCGATCGCATATCGAAGATGATGCAGCTACGCTCAGAGGATCCTGCGGCACACCGCATTATTTGGCACGACCTGGAAAGTGAAAGACAGGCTATTGAAAAAGCGGTACCATCATGCCTGTCTGTTTATGGCTCCCAAAAGCTAGAGGTAAGGGAGGATACGGTATCTGACTTTGCATATGGGCGCATTCAAGAGTTAGCGGCGAAACCATGTATGCTTGGTTCAGGTACCAACCTACAACGCTACTGCCACTGGGCAATATACCTGGGTATCGGTTTTAAATTCAATGACTTTATTCAATCAATTCATCGTCTGCTGCGATTTCTGCAGCAGCATCGAGTAAGAGTGGATCTTATTTATACCGAAGCAGAGCGGGAAGTCCGAAAGAATATTGAAACGAAATGGCAAAATCACAATAAACAAGTCAAAGTAATGACCGACATAATTAAAGAGTTTGGTTTATCACAAGCGGCTATGGCCAACTTACTTACAAGGAAGATAGGAGTAGAAAGGATTGAAGTCAAAGGCAGCCGGTACCGTCTCGTGAATAATGATTGTGTTTTAGAGGCACGGCGGCTGGAATCGAATAGCATAGGCCTTGTACTTACCAGTATTCCATTTGCCACTCAGTACGAGTACTCTCCGAATTACTCCGACTTTGGTCATAGTGAAAACAATGAGGAGTTCTTTGAGCAGATGGATTACCTCACCCCGGAGCTTTACCGGTCTCTTATGCCTGGCAGAATAGCAGCAATTCACGTAAAGGATCGTATTGTCCCTATAGGTATGACGGGAATGGGAACTCAAACTTCATATCCCTTCCATTGTCACACCATAATGCACTTCCTGAAGCATGGATTTGCTTACATGGGAATGAAGACGATAGTTACTGATGTCGTGCGCGAGAATAACCAAACCTATCGCCTCGGCTGGTCTGAACAGTGTAAGGATGGTAGCAAGATGGGCGTAGGAATGCCGGAGTATCTACTCCTGTTTAGAAAGCCTCCTACCGATACCTCAAACAGTTATGCAGACATCCCTGTGGTGAAGGAAAAGAAGAAATACTCCTTATCAAAATGGCAGGTAGATGCTCATGACTTTGCCCGTTCTTCCGGAGACAGGCTTCTTACACCTAATGAAATCGCTGGTTTGGAGCATGATAAAATATTCAAGGTATTTAAAGATTACTCTCTCAATCAGGTTTACGACTTTGATTACCATGTTTCAATTGGTGATGCCCTGGAAGCTGCCGGTAAACTTCCAACCACATTCATGCTTCTACAGCCGCAAAGCTGGTCAGACGAAGTATGGACAGATATCACGCGCATGAGAACACTCAATAGTTCTCAGTACAGCAAAGGTAAGGAAATGCACTTATGCCCTTTACAGATAGACTTGGGAAAGCGGGTGATCAATCAGCTATCAAATAAAGGTGATATCGTTCTGGACCCGTTTGGTGGGATAATGACAGTACCGTCGATAGCTGTTGAACTGGAAAGGTTTGGTGTTGCCTTTGAGCTTAATCACAACTACTTTATTGACGGCTCAGCATATTGCAAGGCTGCGGAAGAAAGCGTGAAAATGCCCACATTATTTGACTTATGAGTGATTACCTGAAACATTCACCTGATCGAAAAGAATCTCATCACCTTTAAACCGGAGGCCGTAACGTTAGCGGAAAATAATGAAAAGGATAATTGATATTAACAGTGCTGAACCAGGAGACAAGATAATCTTTGCTCCATGGAAACGAGCATACACTATCAAGGCGAGAAATGAACGCTTTATTATTTGTACACAACCATTCAATTTTCACCACACAGTATTCTATACAATCATAGATATGGAACGTGGAGTAATGGGTCCAAATAACCTGGTTTTTAATATGTATGATTATGCTAAGCAAGAGGATATAGATCAGTGCTTATTGGACCTGATTAATCCTGAGGAGACTGTTGAAGTCAGTTATCGAAAGAGCGTGGCATTAGATATTGTTTCTGTGTATAAGATAAAACCGGAGACCGCAACGTTAGCGGGTAACAATGAATAAAAATGAATTAAAGTTCCGCGCCATTGGTATTATGGCAGACAGGGATCAAGATGTTCGCTTATCTAACACTCTTGTAGAGTTCCGAAGTGTTAAAGCCGGTGGCTTGGTTACGTTTGGAGTAGATGATTCTACAGGTTCCTTAGTTAAAAAGCATATGTCTGGGCTGGCTAATACCCATATTATGGTTTGCCTATTCGTAGATGCTCAGCAGCTTGATACTACGATGAAAGAATTAACTGAACCGGCAAAGGGGGCCGAATCAAATGGATAACGAAACTCGCGAAGCTGGATGGAAGTATGCACAATGTCGGCATATTGCCAGCCCTGCAGGTCAGTATGAAATTATACGAGGATTTATTGCTGGTGCTGGTTGGGCACTACGCAACCTCCGGTGGATCCCTGTAACAGAATCACTGCCAAAACGAGGGGACCGATGCCTATTCATTGTTGGCGTTGAGCACAGCCATGATAACGGTCGGATGTTAGGCGGCACCTATACTGGTAATCCAGACGACTTCACCATGTATGAATTTGCCACACCTGGTGTTACTTATACCGCCTCCCACTGGTGCCCGATTCCTGAACAACTTTTAAAAGCAATACTATGAAAATTGCAGGAGACGAACCGGCTTGCCCTGTTACAGACAACAATGGATTAAATGGGCTAACTATTCGACAAGAATTCGCAGCTCGGTTTATGGCAGCCATGATCATCGCAAATAATCCTGTTGCTGATTATTTTGGCGGTACGGCTGCTCAGGCTGTTGAAGCCGCTGATGCATTAATTAACGCCTTAAACGAATCTGAATAATGAAACCAGAAGAAAAGATATTTCTACAGGGCTATGTATGCGCCTTGGTCCAGTTAATATACCAGCAGGACGGCAGAACATCAGCTACAGACGAACTATTCCGTTGGAAGATTCAAAGTATAGACAGGGCAAAAGAAGCTGGATGTATTGCCCATGACATTAACGTTTTAATTCAATACTATGGCTAATTACGAACTTATAAAAAAAATTGCAGACGCTTACGAAGATTACGGGCATCACCTATATGTAAGCAGCGGCAAGGCCCCTAAATTCGACGAATGGGCATCCGGGCCGGGTAAAGAGCTGATGGAACAACTCAAATGTAATAACTGCGGCGGCACGACTTTGCGTTGCTATGATTGCGGTAAAGTAATAGCGTCATCGCCTAAAGTTGAGCAGCCTTCAAATGCAGCACCAGTCAGCACGCATGAGGATAAAAAAGAATGCCCTGCATGTGGGTGTACAGAGGACGAATCTAATTTGTGTGCCGCTCATTATTGTCCGTTTTTCAAAGAGACAGACACAGACCGGCATGAAGAGGAACAGGTTCCAAAGCAAATACCGGAGAAGGAGGCCGGGAAGGATGAAACACTATGATAGATGCGGAGATTGTAATCTGTGGATGACACAGCAATGCCCTAGGGAACCGGGAGACCCCGTAAAGAAAATTTATAATTCCTGTGGCGCGTTTAAATGCAGCAAATTTGAACGTTCCAAATGGTCAATAGAGCATGAACAGCGGGATATAAAAAAGGCGGAAGAAGAACGAATTAAAGAGGTTGAAAGAAGAAAAAGAGAATCTGAATTACTTCATGATTTATTTAAATCATTCTTTTAAAACTGACATAATGAGAAAGTGGGTAACTAAAATCGAAGCCATCGATCCTAACGATGGAATGCTTAAGAGCTGGGCAGGTCCTTATGTAGACGCACCAAATAAGCGATTGGCTCAGGAATGGTGCAATACAAACCAGGGGTATTTAAAGGTTGTGGGGGAACTGGTATCCGAAATACCTACAAAGGAGGATGGCATTACGCCAGATTGGGACAAGCGGATAGATCATGATACAATCTCTAACAATTAAACCTTACCGGCCAGGTTACCGGTAAATAATGGAAAAGGGTAAGGGTAGATATAAGTTATTAAATTTTGCGCGGGAGTGTGAAGAAAATATACCTTTTATTAATGATGGAAGAATAACCATATGGAAGGTAAAGATAAGGGAGCGCTGTTTCAAGGGCTTTTGGAATCGTATTATTATTAAAAAAATTTATTGCATCTCCCTTTCGGGAAACAAACGATTAAATATAGAGGACTTATGGAGAGAGCTAATGTGGGGTACTTTTGATGATATGGAGGACTTGATTGTACTTGATAAGATGTTTTATTTGTAATCACCTCAATCCCTTTTTCACAGCTGCGGTAAATTAAGTGTGTTCACTCTGCATAATAACCATTCATCTCTCCAATAATACCATCTCCCATATCATTACTTCATGCATCTGAATTAACAACGCATAAATAATATTAAATAAACTGTTTTTCGTTTACCTGTCCAATGTGGTATGGTAAAATAGTATTAAGTCAGCAAAACTCTAATAGAGTTTTGCTGACTCTTTTTGACTACCTTTGTGTTGTAATCACGGCACAATGGCACGATTAAAAAAAGGAGAGGCACGAACAACCGAAAAAATACAGAAGGATGTCCTGTCTGCCTATGAGGCGTGCGGTAATATTACTGAAGCCTGCAGGAAGGCAAAGGTGGCCCGTCGAACCTTTTATAACTGGCTTGATGAAACCAAAGAGGGCAACCAATCATTCATAGAGGGCTTTAAATCTGCCTCTAAAATGTCGGTTGGGGTACTGGAAGACGAAGCCCAGCGCAGGGCAGTAAAAGGCGTTAAAAAGGGGGTTTATTATAAAGGGAAGAGGATTGCCTGGGTACAGGAATACAGCGATACCCTCCTGATCGTACTCCTTAAGGCCCATGCCCCTGAAAAGTATAAAGACAGGGTGGCACAGGAGCAATCAGGACCTAATGGCGAACCTATCAAACACGATGTTACAACGCGAATAATCTTTGAGGACTATGGCGGCTGAGCACCGGCACCATATATCCCGCCTATACAAGCCTGTATTCACAACTAAAGCCAGGTATATTCACATCTGGGGAGGCCGTGCAGCTGGTCGCTCTCATTTCGGCACCGATTATTTCCTCATCCTCCTTACCCAACCAGCCTACTTCCGTGGTGTATTCCTGCGCAACGTGTTCTCTGATATCAGGGATTCCCTGTTTGCTGATTTTAAGGACAGGATAGAGGAAAGCGATTTCGACGAGGCAGACTTTGAGATCAATGAAAGTAAAATGACCATCCTGTATAAGCCTACAGGTAATACCATCATCAGTAAGGGGTTTAATAAATCCAGTGGTAACCGGTCCGCAAAACTTAAATCCTTGGCAGGGATCACCCACGTATTGATTGAGGAGGCAGATGAGAACCATGAAGGAGAGGTGAATAAGCTGGATGACTCTATCCGTACAGATAAGGTTGAGAATATCCAGGTAATCTTCCTGTATAACCCGCCCAGTAAAAACCATTGGCTGATAAAGCGCTTCTATAACCTGGAGGAGTGCGGGTTATATGATGGAAACCCATATACAGACTCAGACGGTAAATATCATCCGGAAGGCAAGCCATTACCATATTATAAGGCCATCCCTAAATCCAACCCTGATGTATTGTGCATCCATTCTACCTACAAGGACAACATAAAGAACCTTAATCCTAAGACTCTGGCTAAATACCAGGCGTATGGTGACCCTGATAGCCAGTTCTACAACCCTGAACAGTATTACGTTGATGTATTGGGCCTGGTGCCGGAAGGTGCCCGAGGCAGAATATACAGGAACTGGAAGCATATTACACTTGAATTCTTCCGGTCTCTACCATACACATCTATATATGCCATTGACTTTGGTTACTCTGGTGATCCCGTAGCAGTGGTAGAGCTCAAGATACATAATAACAGGGCATTCTGGCATGAGGTGATTTATGAACCGGGCCTGACTAATCCGGCTTTGGCAGACATGATGCGGGTACGTGGAGTGCCGAGGAATGCAATTATTATTGCTGATTCGGCAGAGCCTAAGAGTATACAGGAATTACGGGATCTTGGATTTACCCATATCAGAGCAGCCGACAAAGGTCCTGATAGCCTCAAATTTGGCATCAAACAAGTCAATGCTATGGAGAACTACGGTACAGAATGTTCTGATAACCTATGGATGGAGAACGAAGAGTATAAGTGGAAACTAGGTGCTGATGGCGAACCAACAGACGAGCCAGTAGACGCAAATAACCACCTTAAAGATGCGGGTAGGTATGGTATTACGACTTATAAAGGGCTGAAGCGCAAGAAGAAAATCAAGACAGCCAATACTACTACTGCAGCCCCTACCACTCGCACAGAGCAAAACCGGTCTAAATTAGACCGTCTATAAACTCTTTTAGATGTGTAAATACTCTTTTTGACTACCTTTGAAAAAAAAGATTGTTTATGGACAAAAACAATTCCCCTATAGCGGAAGCATTAGATATGCTTAATGAAGCAGATGGATACTTCAAAACGCTGCTTAAGGACCACCCTTCTGTACTACTCTTTGTCTGCTCCGGATTACTTAAAATCAGAAATCGCCTTGCTGGTATGACAGGTGGCTCAGTAAATAGCGATGTTGTACCAGAGCACCAGCCCATTACCAACTTTATGGGTGAGGAAGTCACCTACGGTAAGAAGATAGAACAGGCTGATCTTACTGCAGATGAAGCAGACATGCAGGCATTTAGGGACAGAGTAAGTCAGCTCTATGTACAATTTGATACCATCTCTCCTGAAGGTTTGGTACATAGTGCTACTATTCCAGAGGAACAGCTGATTATACGGGGAGTGGCAAAGTTGGCTGGTGTTGATGATTACGAAGATCGTGAGATCGATGAAGACTTCATTGAAGATATCGCCATCGCCATTATGCAGAAGAAGGCCGACGCGGCACAGCAGGCAGCAATTGACAAACAGCTGGAGGAAGACAATACTCTACCTGTTACAGATCCTATCGTCGATCCGTTAACCTCATCTGACGATGATGATAGTGAGGAGGAGGAAGAAGAGAATGATGATGAGCAGAAGGAAGCCGACATGACACAGCAGGTAGATCAACCTAAAAAAAGAGGTCGTAAACCAGGCCAGCAATGAGAATAACTGTTAATGACAAAGAGGTAGTTATCCCATCCTCTTTATCTGAGTTCACACTGGGACAGAGAATAGCTTTTCAGGAGGAATATGGTAATGACCTCGATGAGTGGCTTAAGAAGATTGTCGAAATGGAGGATGGGCCTATGAAAGAGCTTGAAGTAGTTGAGTTCCAAATGGAGAAAATGTTCCGAACCTTCGCCTTCTTCGCCAACTGTACTCCCGAAGCGCTAAAAGAAAGTGAGTTCGTAGATAAGATTGCAAATATCTACTATGCTTGTCTTTCTGTGCTATTTGAAAGTGAGAGCAAAGTAGAATGTCGGCAGGAGTATTCTTGGAAAGGGGAAACATGGGTTCTCCACCCGCCTTCACTTAAGCATGGAGATAAAATGCAGTTCGGTGAGTTCATCGACTCAAAGCAGGTCGTACAGAACCTAATTGCTTTGGGCAAAAGCAGATGGGATGCAATGCTACAGCTGTGTGCTATATACCTCAGAAAGCCATCTGAAGAATATGACGAATCCTTCCTTTATGAAAACAGTGAGCGCATTGAAATGATGCGTGAATTGCCAATGGATATTGCCATGGGTGTCGGTTTTTTTTTGACCGCTTCAATGAGTTTGTCCATTCATCATTTCCAGTCTTCCACCGTAGCCGAATCAAAGGAGGTGGTAGGCACTCAGCAAAACACTTCGAGCAATGGGGATGGGTCAATTTCCTTAAATCCATAGCCAAAACAAAAGTATTCGATATACCTGGATCAAACATGAGCAGCATAGACTGTGTACGAAAGGCCAAATGTTTTGATATCCTGATATATGCCTCAGAAGAAAAGGAACTCAACGAAGCACAGCACCTCGATTACGAGGCCGAAAGAGAGAAATCAAAGTAGTCATCAACTAAATCAAACTATATGAACGTAGTACAGCAATTCAACGAAAGAAAACAGAAGGCATTACAAACTACCAACATGCCATTTGAAGCAATTAATCCTAAGTGGTTTGATGCTGCCAAAATTGCATTGGAGTATTCCTCCTGTTTATCTCTTGGCATTGCTCCTTATGAGCTTAAAAGGCTCCTGATGGTTAAGAAAGAGGATTTAACCATGATGGACTTTGCTCTGCTGTCTAATAATCTGGAGAATAAAAGTGCAAGGGATCTTGGTGTAAGTGTTGAGTCATATGTGGAACTGCTGCAGTCAGGGGTTGCGGCCGTTGCACAGTGGCAGGAGTTATCTGGTGAAATAGATGATCAGATCAAAAAAGATCTTGCGGTGGAGTCCATCAAAGCAAAAGAGGAGTTGGATAAAAACCCACTCGGTTCCTTCTCCGCAAAAACCGCCCAGGCATGACCAGCTATCCTTTCATAGAAGCCTTCTTCAAAAGCGTTCTTGAACAGTCGAAAGGCGTTCAGGGGCGCTTTCACCTGTGTCCTCGCTTCGGGTTGGAGATTAACAGTGATCAGCTGGAAGGCGTCATCAATGATGACATTAAGCCGGTAGCAGGGCAGAAATATCCGCTTGCTATAATGATGCCCCCACGTAGCCAGGGGTGTTTTGATGGTAAAATGGGAGAGTGGGAGAGGTACCGAGCTGTTATGTTCTTCCTGAATACAACCTACTATACTGGCAACAACCAGATAAAGGCACCCAACCCAAATACCCGTACTTCAACACACACCATTACGCAAGACTGGCATGATATGAAGCGATGCGCTGTGAACTTCCTGCGTGTAGTGGATCAGTTACAGCGTGATAGGGGCCTTACCAATTCTATCTTTCGCCTCCCTGGTGGTTCTCAATATGATAAGATGATAGACCCGGTATCCTTGATTGGTACTGACCGGGTGTCCGGCGTAAGGCTGGATTTCCAGTTTTCTCTGATGGTTGGCTGTGAGATTGAGGATTACAACATCGAAGACATTTCTTTAATCACCGTGCCGGTTGCTGATCCGCATCCGGAGCACAAACTGTAAAAAACCCTGGAACGGGGGATAAACCGAACAAATAATAACATGAATCAAGTTGTAGCAAAATTTAAAGTCAATTCAGTAGAGGATTTCGGTGGCTCCAAAAGAGCTAAACTGACTGCGGTTTATGATCCTAACGGCGAGTACAAAGATTTCACTAAGTACACTCCATCTGGTGAGCTTACCATAATGATTACAGCTGAAGCACCAGCTAATACATTCTTCGTACCAGGTGATACTATTACCCTGACGTTTAGCAAGTAATTCAATGAGGGCCATTTATAGCCCTCATTGATCTATTCATAATTACAAACTGTAAATAATGGATTGTTCAGATGAATTATCACAAGGCCCAATGAAATTCGGATGTGACTTTGGCAGTATTCCCAATACTATTAGGATAGCGGCAGAAGCGGCAGCAATGAAAGAAAGTACAAAGCCTATGATCGTACCGAACTACTATCTGCCATATA
Source organism: Chitinophaga sp. LS1 (assembly GCF_034274695.1). NCBI lineage: Bacteria > Pseudomonadati > Bacteroidota > Chitinophagia > Chitinophagales > Chitinophagaceae > Chitinophaga > Chitinophaga sp. LS1. Next base: position 7,650,732 of record NZ_CP128362.1, on the reverse strand, counting down.
TTCAAAAGATATCACCAATTGGTGAAAAGTCAGGTATAGCATACGAACAGGTAGCGGCACGATTAGGCCTTCCTGTTGAAAAGTTTAAGGAGATCCAGGCTTATACCATGAAGTTGCGTAAAAAGTACCCTCATATGAAACCAGATCGTATTAAGCGAAAGGTTTGTGAACACTTTAAAATCAGACTGACATGACCATCAAGGAAATCGCCGGCAAAATACCGGCAGAATATCGTAAGGAGATTCTGGAAACAAACATGATCAGCCGGGCAACAGCCAGCCAGGCAGACCCCAGCATGGCCTATTTGCTTCAAATCTGGAAAACCTATGTGTCTCCTGATGAGGTGATAGACATGGGGTGCGGCCTGTGTAAAGAACGAATTCTCACTAACTATCGTCAGCTGCAGGATACGTTGATATTATTGGAGAAACAATCAAACATGTTAAATGCCATATGAATACACCAGAAGAAGTAATGAAAGGAGGGGCATTCATAGTAAATGCCGGTATCAAGGCAGAAAGCCGGGCACAAGGCCACTACCTAACAGGAGGAATGGAAAGCTCCCTTTCTTATGTGGTCGGCAAATTCGGGTCTTTCCGTATCCTTTCCGCTTCCGCCGTGGAATATACCCGATTTGTCAATAACGGAGTTGCTGCAGGCAGGGTGCCATACTCACCTGGTGCACATACAGGTGCTGGGACATCCAAATATATAGAAGGCTTGCGGCAGTTCTTCATATTGAGAGGAAAAAGTGATAAGGACGCACTGGCTTTTGCGTTTGCTACCGCCAATAAACATAAACAGCAGGGCATGCCCACTACCGCAAGTAACAGGTTTAGTAGTACGGGACAACGTACAGGGATGATTGAGGCTGCAATGACAAAGAAGGAGCAGGAGCTGGATGCCTACATGTCTGTAAACTTTGATAGGCTTGTCGAACAGAATTTTCAAAAATGTAAATCGGAGACCATATAATGCCAATTACAGCAATCACATACCAACCAGCTACCAGCGGTTTAAGTGCGGCTTACAGGCCCATTCTTTACCTGGTGACAGCTACTGCTACCGATAGTACTACCTTGGCACCGCCTATTGTATTCTGTGATATCTACTTCGGCGGTGTGTTCTACAAATCATTGTCAAAGACTCTGGCCTTATCCACCGGTGAGTGGCAGTTTGATATCCAGGATGCGGCACAGGAATACCTCAGAAAGTACCTGGCACCTAATGGAGGGGAAAAGATTTACCCCGCTGATCAGGCTATGACCAGTGTATACTGTAAATTCCGGTCATCGAAGATAACATCAGATGGCTTTATTCTGTACGAAGGAGTCGCACCTGTTCAAGGCACAGGCAATAGAGCACCCAGTACCGGCACTGGCACCCAAAGCAACATGTCTTACATTGTCAATTCTACCCTGCAGCACGAGGATAACCAGGTATTAACCACTCACCTTAACACCTTCAAATCGGGTACTTGGGGTGCAAATGTGTTCCCTTTGTCTCACCGGCCAGCCACGAATAGCATTAAACTGGGCAGAAGCGACTATTTCCCCATCGTAAACATAGATAATAGCCCGATTAAGGGCATTATTACCTATTACAGGTACAAAGGGCAGACAACCTTTAATCATGTTACTAAAGTGTTCGCAAATGCATGTCCTGTAGTTATTCCTTCTGTTGGCCTTGCTGAAATTGATTCTACTACCCAGCGATTCCGCTTTACCTGGCAGACATTGCCCTACTACACTACCGGTGTGAAGATTGAATACCGTAAGACTACAGACACCGGTGATTTCTCTGTTGCTTTTGCCGACCCCAACCCGGCATACATAGACGTTACAGCCCCCAAAGGGAAATATGATATCTATTTCACAGCCTTCGGTAGCTGCGAAGGCGGAAGGACCGGTTATTTACAAGATGGTTTAAACCCATAATACTATGGATCAGACAGTACAATACATCCCAATTGGACCAAAGAACCTTGCAAACATCTATCCTTCCGTACCCTGGAAGGACGTGGAGGAGTACTACGTCGAGGTTACAAATCTTGAAAGCGCAGTCGTTGCCACTACTCCTCATTACTTCATTGAGGATGGCGCTGCATCTGAAGATGAAACGTACAGGCTCCACTTCTTAAATGGTCTCGGTGCCATTGATGCTATATCCTTTATCCAGGCAGAGGAAAACTACGAGGTTAAAAGTAGTTCATGGCAGAAGCCCCTGTCTGTGCCATTGGTTAAATCTGATGGAGGTATGAACCGCTTCGGCGTTCAGGCAAATGAGACCTACAAGGTTACCAGTGTCTTTAGCGAGGATGTAATAAAGTGGCTGAAAGAACTATTTCGCAGCCCTTCGGTGTGGCTTGAGTGGAAAGGAACTCAGGGACAGCCAGATGACTACCTTCCGGTCCTGCTGAAAGATGCCACCTATAACACATTGAAGACTGAAGACCGGTATGTTTACCTCCTTACTGTCGAATTCCAGCTTTCCAACACTGACATTACAATACGTAACTGATGCCGAATTCCAAGTACATAAAGATCACTCTCGATGGGCAGGAAGTAGAGCTTTCTAACACTGATCTAGACATCAGCATTAGCTACAACCTGGAAGATGCTGAAGATTTTACCAAGAAGAAGTCCAGTGAAGCGTTTAATGTGACTATACCCGCTACGGTAAATAATGACCAGCTGGCAAACACCTTTCACAATCCATCTATTGAGGATTTGACAGAAGGCTCCATCTTCCGGAGTTACAGATCAGGTAAGATTGAGGCAAATGGTGATGAGCTTTTGATAGGGAAAGCATTTCTGACCAATGCGACCCATACTGACAAGCCGGTTTCCTATCAGTTTGATTTTTATGGCAATAATGCGGACTGGATGATCGATCTAAAGGAAACCACCCTGTATGACCTGCTGAAGCATATTAATTTCCAATTTACCAAACAGAATATCCTGGATTCCTGGCTATTTACTGGTAATACTGAAGCCTTACCTTATGTATTCGCACCGGTGAGGTATCGCCAGCCGTTCGATTTCTATGATACCACAATCACAGACGGGGAATACAAGGATGATAATGTGACCCCGCTGTACATGCGTCCTTCCATTTCTGTTTATTGGATTATCTACTGGGCTTTTAAAAGTTTGGGATATAAGGTTCAATCTGAATTCCTGACCACAAATTATTTTCGCCGGCTGGTAATGCCTTGGACCTGGTGTAATTTTCTTTCTAGTGAAGGTAACCGACAGGATAACTTACGCTTCCTCGCTAAAGGCATTGAAAAGGTAACGGCTCCTGGGTTCTTTGATGGAAACCTGGATGTGAAGGTTACCAATGAAACAACTGATGGAGCTTTTGATCCTAACGATCTGTATCTATATGATTACACTAATCATATTATGTATTGGACATATGCTACGTTCAATTATGGTTTAATCGAAACCACATTCAACCTTCAGTTCGATTGGGAGGTCGAGATGCAAGACCATCAGGAAGTAACCGTCAGGGTTGAGTGGTATGTTAATACTACGATTAGAGAGACGCATGATGTTATCCATCAGTCAACCGTTACTCAAGGATTTAACAAGCGAGACGTAAAAGACGATAATTTCACCTCTCAGGTATCTCCCGGTGACTTTGTAAGTGCCAGAATCTATGTCAAGTGCACTGGTACATTCTCCCCTACAGTAAAAGTTGAGGTGATCCAGTTTACACTGGCATACATCCGCATCCCATTAGGAGGCACAATTGACTTCCAAAACTACACTGCTTTCCAGAATTACAAGTTTCTCGACTTCTTTGCTGGGGTCATAGATACTTTCAATCTTCTGCCTGGCACTGATCCGCTTCAAAAGGTTGTTATACTAGAACCCGCACACCCGTATTCTTTGGATACCGACCTAACCAACACAAGAACAGGGTACTTCAACGGAGATTATATCGACTGGAATCAGAAGCAGGATCTATCTCAAACCTCAACGATTGAACTATATCGTGATTATGAAAGAGAGGTGACCATGAAGTTTAAAGATGACACCAACGACGGTATTCTAAAGCTCATTCAGGACCGAAACGCTAATGTATTGGCTGCTGCAAAGTATGTATTCCCTGAACGGTTTAAAGCTGATACCAAATCCATAGAAAACAGGTTCTTTTCTCCGGTGATGCACTATGAAATAGACCAATGGCAGAATAAAGGAGCTGTAGCTGTGAAGCCTCAGTTGATCTGTATCATTCCGGAGAACATCAGCAATACCAGTAACGATGAGGCGAGTAATACCTTCCAGCCTAAACTCGCCTGGTACAAAGGAGTAGTATATGATGCCGGTGGATGGCGATTCGATGGTGAGGATAAGACAGGTATCCCTTACATGTTTGCAACCAACTATCAGGAAGGAGGGCAGGGTGATCCAGTGTTGTCATATTGTGATGAGAAGATTGCCAATGTGAGGACGCCGGGTTTACTACGCCGGTTCTTCCTGCAGCGATTCGCAATCATGCGGAATGGCCAGTTTTATACTACCAATTTCAGATTAAATAATAAGGATGCGACTAATTGGTATCACAGAGAGCATAAAATAGTGCGTGGTGAACGGTGGGAACTGGTTAAAATGACCGACTACCGGCCAATGTCAGAGGGTTCTACCGAATGCTATTTGCGGAAATGGTCACTAATCATAGAATCAGATTTTAACTCTGTTTATCCTACGCTGAAGATAGCGTTCCAGGACAAGTACGACACAAAATATTCTCCACTGAAGGCGCTGATATCAGATATACCAGGCGCAATCATTGAAACTACATAATTATGGCTGCAACTTTCGGTAAAGTACAAAAGATATATGAGCTGCGTACCCTTGGGTATGATGAGGTATCAAAGCAACTTGATACGCTGATTGTCAAGTTTAACGACGTAGGTAAGGCAAAACGGAATGCATCTAAAGCAGCTACGGAAGCGGCTCAGGCGCAAGGTGTGGAGTCAGATGCTTTAAAAAAAGCTAGTTCGGCTTATGAGGAAGCGAGAGCCAAACAAGCCCAGCTAAGGACAGAGCTTATCAATCAACGTAATGAATCCAAGGCACTACAAATTGCCCGGCAGGCAGAGATCAATCAACAGAAGCAGCAGCAATCAAGTAACCAGGCGGCGGCCGGTAGCTATAATGCGTTGCGAAAAGAGTATGCCGAATTGTACAAGGTCGTAAAGGCTACTCCTACTGGTAATCCTCTTGGTGTTAATGGGCAGCTTTATACATATGATAGTGCCATTCAAAAATTGCAACAATTAGCTGCTGCGGAACAGAATTTCCGACGCCAGTTTTCGCAAGATAAATTACTCGTTGGCGAATATACCACTGGTATTGTACAGGCATTTAAGCAAATGGGGCTTGGTGACCTTGTAGGGGGGCAAATACAAAAGGCAAAGAGCCGTCTAACCGAATTAAACTCTTCCTTTGCCCAGTTGAAAAACGAATATAACCAGGTCAAGCTTGCTGGCACGGGTGGACTGGATGCGATTGAAAAGAAAATGATTGCCAACCGGCAAGAAGCGTCTCAACTTGACCACCAAGTGCTTCAATTGGAGAAGGATATGCGTGGTATGGGTGGGGTAGGGAGCCAGATCACTTCTGGTATTGCCCAGGGATTTGCTGATATGCGTAACCAGCTTGCACAGTTTGTTATTGGCTATTTTGGGTTTCAGGCATTGCTTTCAGGCACTCAGAAACTCATCCACCAAAACTATGAGCTTTCCGACTCCATCGCCAGAATAAAAATTTACACAAAAGGGACCACTGATGAAGTTAACGGTCTCATAGACAGTCTAAAAAAACTGGATACCCGTACCTCTTTGGCAGGTCTGGTGGATATTGCCACTATCGTTGCAAAGAAAGGTGTGGCTAAGGATGAAATAGTAGGTGTAACTCAGGCTCTTGATCAGTTATTCGTAGTCTTAGGAAATGAAGCGGGCGATCCTCATGAGGCGGTAGCTAGCCTGGTAAAGTTAGTTAACGTATATAGTGAGGATAAGCACGTTACTGCCAAAAATATCGGTGATATAGGAGCCGCAATAGCCAAACTAACATCTTCAGGGGTTGCAACGGGGCGGTTCTTGATAGGCTTCTCTGAACGACTAGCCGGTGTGAGGGGTATTACTGGTATTACGATCGATAAAGTATTGGGTTTGGGTGCAGCGCTTGAAGAATTGGGCCAACGACAGGAGGTATCTGCTACTGCCCTCTCTCAAATAGTAATCAAACTTTTTACTGATACCAGGAAATATGCAGACCTCACGGGTAAGAGCCTGGAAGAGTTCAATAAGTTACTGCGTGATAGTCCAATAGATGCGCTGGTAGAGGTTGCGGCTAAGCTTAAGGGAAATGCTGGCGAAATGGAAAAGTTTTTTGAAGGAGTAACAGATTTCCATTTAAGAGGTGCCAGGGTTATCGGTGTTTTGGGTGATATAGCAGGTAATGCAGAATATGCGAAGAAACGTATGGCCGATGCGACCAGGGCGTTAGGTGATCAGGCTGCGCTGGCAGATGCATTTGCTAAAAAGAATGATACATTTGCCGCAACCCTGGATAAAATTTCTAAAAAGTTTGAAATACTGGGAAGCAACCGTTCAGTTCAACTTCTTTTAACTGCAATTGCAGGGATTATCACATTTCTATTAGGGAATATTCCTGGGGTAATTATTGCAACTACCGTTTGGACTGCTGGATGGGCGATCCTGAATAAGGAATTATTCCTCGCTAAAGCAAATCTATTATTGGTCAATACGCAGATCGTTCTCAGTAGAATTGCATTGGGGGCTGTTACAATTTTTACCAATGCCTACGCTGTAGCATTAGCGCTTTGGACTGGAACCATGCGAGTGGCTACGGTAGCAGCGCAATTCTTAAATAGTACATTGTTGGCCACCCCATTGGGCATAATACTTACATTAGCTGGCCTTGCTGTGGGCACAATGGCGGCTTTTGCAGGCGCAATATCCGGGACTACAGATAAAGTGCTAGCTCATGCCGCATCTCTCAGGCTTTTAAATGATATACACAATAAGGTACAGGATCAAATAGGTGCCACTGTTAATAAAACAAAACTACTTGTCTCTGTAATCGGTGATCACACGATAAGTGAAAGGAGCCGTAAGAAGGCTTTGCAGGATCTAATAGCCATTGCTCCTGAATACCTAAGAGGACTGACTTTGGAAAACATAGCCCAGGCCGAAGGGAAACAGATTTTAGACGGGTATTTAAAATCACTTCGCGAAAAAGCAGAATTACAGGCAGGGGAAGCAATAGCGAATAAGGCAATAGAAGATCGGACCAGGTTAGAGAAGACCCTTTTCGATTTGGAGTTGAAAAGGAAGGAAGGTAAGACGGGAAAGAATGACCTTACTGATGAAGAGCAGAAGTTTCTTTCTACAGGCAGAAGAAGTGTCCCATTTGGGGCTTTTGTTGGCTCTTTGTTTGGAAAATCTACGATTGATGCCGCAATTCAGGGCGTACAGGACCAACTTGCCGCAAAAGATCTTGAAATTAGCCGGGCAAATGCTTTTGTGAAAGCACAATACGGCAAGTTAACGCAAACAGTTAAAGAAGGAGATACAGCTGTTGCGAACGTCCCAAAAATACGGACTATTTCTACTGTAAAAGATGAGATAAAATCTTTGGATGAGGAGATAGAAAGAGCAGAAATAGGTTCTCAAAAGCTAAAAGATTTAGTAGCACAACGAACAAAGCTACAGGATGAGCTGCAGAATGCAGAAGGGAAGGATAAAAAAAATAAAGACAAGGGTTCACGCCTTACCGGCAATCAGCGTGACGTACTGAGAGATCAAGATGCCAACAGAGACGAAGAATTGTCCGCTCAAAAGCTGAAGTTTACCCAGGGTAAACAATCAGAGGAAGAATATCTGAAGAATATCCTCGAAATCAATCAAAAGTATATCGATGCTAAACTTGCTCTTATAAAAGGGGCAAATGCTGCTGAAAGGAAGCTCATATCTGACTTGAAATCAGAGAAGGTGGATAATGAGAGAGAAACTAATGAAAAGCTCTTCAAACTTGGCGAAGAGCGTCTGAAAGATCAATTTGAACATGCGAAAAAGGAGGCTGAATCCAAACTGCAGGCAGTACAAAATAATCCCATCGCCACTCCAACAGAACTTGCCCAGGCTAAACTGGATTCTGATACAGCAATTTTGAATGCTCAAACAGCTTTTAATGCATCCATGGATCAGTTGGAAAATTCACTCCATATCCAATCGAAGAAAAATGCTGAAGAGAGGGCTGATTCTATCTCAACTGTTAATCAAAATGTTCAGAAAGATCAATTGGCTTTGGGAAAGGCGTCTATAGAGGACATTAAAAAGCAAGGAGAAGCGGAAATTGCGGCATATAAGGCTAATATAGAAAAGCAGAAACTGGCTATCGCACAAAGCAAGAATACTACTGTAGTTAAGCAGAACTTAACTGAAAAGCTCAATAAGACGGAGGATGTTGGTGTACTCGCCTTAGAAGTGAGTAATATGGAAAAGCTGCTTCCTAAATACAAGCAGCAATTACAGAGTAAAGAAATAACCGAACAGGAGTACAACACGTTTGTTACCCAGTTATATGAGAAACAACAAGCATTACAAAAGGCAACACTCGAAAATCAAAAAACCACCCTTTTGTCTCTTCCGGATACCTTAAAAAGCCTTATTCAAAAATTTTCTGGTGCATCTGATGAATTGACCGCTACTATATATCAAGGTTTATCAGGTGCTTATAGCCTGGCCGAGACGGCAATGAACAACTACTTCAATGCAGAAGAAAACCGTATTAAGCAGAGCCAGAAGGATATGCAGGAGCGCCTTGATACCGAGCTTGAGCAAGCTAAAGCTCGTGCACAAAGCAAGGCAGAGGAAGAAAGGCTTGATAAGGAGTATGCTGAAAAGAAAAAGCAGGCCGATAAGCAGGCGGGAGAAGAACTGAAAAAGGTAAAGAAAAAAGAAGCGAGATTGGCATTGGTAACAGAGCTTGCTAATATCGCAGCAGCGGCGGCAGCTAACGTATTAAATGGTGTAACATTTGGCGCTGCAGGCGTTGCACAGTATGCAGTACAGTCATTGCTTGCATTGGGTAGGTATGCAATTCGTGTTAATGAAATTGATAACACCCAATTTGAGTATGGTGGATCTGCTGACGTCCCGACACGCGGTGGAAGGTTCGGGGGTAAATCACATAACAGGGGCGGTACTCCATTCGCATATAAGGGAAGAACTTTTGAAGCTGAAGCCAATGAATTGGCGGTAATCCGGACGAAGAACGCACCTACTGGGGATTATACCATTTCTGGTAATCATACTCAGATAGCATCTGCTCTCAATTCCCTTGGCGGTGGGGTATCCTTTGCACCTGGTGCCGCTATTCAGAAGTTTGAGTTTGGTGGTGGTTTAGGAGAAAGCCTTCAGGCACCAGTATTCGTACCTTCAGTTTCTAATACTTCAATCAGTACCAGCAATGCACAATCAGAACAGTACTATGAGATCCTGATGGAGCAAACTAAATCTATTCAGGCTGTCAATAACAGAATTGATCGTATTCAGGTGGTTCAGGAAACCAGAACAGTCACAGATGCGCAAAAGAAGGCCGTTAAACAATCCCAAATAGGTACACTATGAGTAAGAGAATGACAGAACTAGACCGCAAAATCCAGGAAATAGCCCTCTCCAATTGGGAACAATTTATTCAACTGATTGGAGAGGATGCTATCCGTAATGCTAAGATTTGCCTGTTGCGGCAGAATAACCACAGTTATGGAGAAATTAAAAATAAGCTTGGTATAACCACTGACCAGGCTAGATATGGTTGTACAAAATGCGATACGGCTAAATAATCTATGGTTTTTTTTGCCATAGAAATACTCTAAAAGAGTATTTAAAACTCTTTACAAACGGACCTTTGTTTTCATGAAGCGTCCTGTACAAGTTTTCAATTTCCGGTTGCAAAATGCCTCTTCAGGTTCGGTAGATATATTCATCGACGGGGCCATAGTCGATGCGGAAACCCAGCAGATTTACCGCGACTGGTTTGGTGACGATACCTCTGTATCCTTCAAGTCATTCAGGGAGGACTTACAGAAGTCAAATGCTGCTGTTTACAACATCTTCATCAACTCTCCTGGTGGCATGATTACAGATGCCATGGCGATGCACGATTACCTACAGGACGAAAAAAAACGAGGTAAGAAGGTGAACACCTTTGGCCGTGGCATTGTGGCAAGTGCCGCTACATACATCCTCATGGCAGGAGATTCTCCGGAAATGTCTGCCAATAGCTGGTTTATGATCCATAATGCCTCTGGTTTGGCATACGGTGATGTAAATGAGGTGGAAAGACAGGCTACAATTCTGCGTCAGTTTAACAATGCGATTCGTGATTTCTATGCAAAATCGACAGGCCTCAGTGCTGAAGAAATCACAAATATGATGAATGCTGAAACCTGGATGCTGGGACCAGAAGCAAAAGAGAAGGGTTTCATCAAACAAGTCTCCGAGGAAGTTTCCTTCACTAATCTGCTCTCCGCTGATACATGGGATTACGCTAATAAGGATGTCCTCGCGGCATACAACTCTGCCGTAAAACAGCCACCAGCAATTGATCCCACTAACACTCTTCAACAATTCATTCTAAACCAAAATAACGATATGAAAAGGTTCTTCGAAAACTTTCTCAATGGCTTAAAAGGTCTTAAGCCGGATGAAAATGCCAAGCCGGCTGACATTGTAAACCAAATTGTAGAAGCTCTTACAAAGCCGCTGGAAGACATGTCTACAGAAATTGAAAACCATATCTCAGCACAGGTAACCAGTGTGCAGAATACGGTGCAGAGTGCCCTGACGAAGGAATACGGTGACAAGATCACCAATCTTACGACTGAAGTAACCAACCTGAAAACAGAAAATACATCTCTGAGGACAGAGCTAGCTGACGTCAAGGGTAAGCCAACAAATGAAAATAGTGGTACTGGCGGTAATGGCGATGTGAAACCAATTGGCGGTTTCAAAAAATCCTAATACTCAACCCTACATTCTTTCACTCTTCAATAAGTAAATAAAATGCAAGCAATCGACAATTCCAACCTGGTCGGGATGTGCCAGAACAATTGCAGCATCGCCAGTTTCCTGCCAAAGGTTTCATACACGTTTGATGCCTCTGCAAAGACTGTTGCTGTACAAGATGGCTCCACCTATGGCTCTGGTGATGGACTGAAAAAAGTGCATATCAAAGTGCATGATCAATTCGGTAACGAGAAGCGTGATACGATTACCACCACCGGATCTGGTGGTGCAAAAACAATTGATGTCTCTACGCTCAATCTCAGTAAGCCGCTCAATATCACGGCAACTGTCATTACAAACAAGGACTTCCATGCAGATGGGAGCGCCTTCCATATCCAGGCTGCGGGTGATCTCGCTGGCTGGGACAAAAAGTAATTCTTTCACCTGCCCATTCTAAAACCTGAAATAAAATGTTTGAAACTTTCTCAATAGACTCGCTCGCATTCTTCGAATCGATCATTCAGCCAGCTTTTGCTGATATCGTTCCGGCAGGATTCCCATTTCAGGGCACACTGAACGAGTTCTCAATCATGGATAATGTGGTCAGCAAAAGGCCAATTATCGACATCCGCAGGGTGCAAAATATCCTGCAGCGCAGAGACGCATCCTGTGACATAAACTACAAAAAGGTAGTTGGTGCTACTACCAGGCAGATCTCTGTTGAAGAAGTGTACGGTGCAACCCAGTTTTGCCGTAATGAATTCTACACCGGCTGTCTTAAGGATTTCCGAGCAAACGATCCGCTTTTCGGAAATAAGATTTTGCCATTCTTCCAAGGAGCAGTAAACGTAGACATAGCATCAAACGCCTATTTCGGTGACGTTGATCGCGTTGTCGGTGTCAATGCCCAGTGGAGTACCAACATATTTGATGGCATCTTCAAATGGATTAAAAAGTATATCACCGCAGGAGTAATCCCTGCCGGTCAAACTATCGCAATCGCAGACGGTACAGATTATACCGCCAATGCTACTGCTGCATACACCCTGATCAAGGGATTGTATGACAAGCAGCCTGTATTGATGTCTGCGTTTGCGGATAATCAAAAGGCTTTCTATGTATCAAAAGACATTGCAGCTGGATACGAAGATTACTTGATTATCACCGGTACGGATGCTCAGGGATATACTGACCTGGCAAATGGCATCAAACAACTCTCATACAAAGGTATTCCAGTTCTCGTAGAACAGATATGGAAGCCTATCATTTCAGAGTTGAAAGGCTCTTTGGGCCATGCCGCTATCCTGACACTGCGTGGAAACTTCGTCTTTGCCACTGACAAGAACTATGGCGAGGGAGAAGACGATAAAACCGCGCTGGAGGTTTGGTATGAGAAAAAGGAAATGCAATGGTATTATCGTCTCTTCCTGAAAGCAGGCACTCAGATAGCCCTTCCTGAATTTGTTGTCATCGCTCTTAGCTCCTGGTCATAATCGGGGGCTGATTGTTTTTATCTAACACACTCAAAATTTAAACAATGCTTTGTTTTGTTGCACAAGGATATACAAGACCATGTGGCGGGGTAACAGGGGGTATTTCAGATATCGCCATATTTGATCCCTCCGACTTCAATTTCACCCAGGTCTCTGCAGGCGCTCCTTATAGCGCCATAGCGCTACGAGCTGGTGCTACCGCGGAGGATGGTGCGAAAATGTATTTAGTCAATTTCCAGCCGGACCAGGCGGAGTGGAAATGGAAACAGTCAAAGAATGGTTGTGCTACCAAGTATGAGCATGAATTTGACTTCCAGTTACCAGAAAACAGCACCCTGCTGACCAACTTCCTGCAGGCAATTGATTCGGCTGGCTGTTGCTGCGGTTTGGGTCTCGCAATCCGCCTGAACTCAGGGAAAATCTTCATTGCAGGAGAGAAATATGTGGGTGGTGCATCCATTCCTAAGTTCATTGTCGCTCAGGATGGATCAGACGGTTCTTCTGGTAAAGTATTCGATGACTTCAATGGTGGCAATATTGTCCTGAAAGGTAATTACTCCCGTAACCTGCGTGAGTATTCTGGCACCTGGGCATCTCTTGAAGCCCTTATGTAATCTATAATCCTTTCAGTATGGCAAAAAACAATAAGAAGATGCCTTCCATTAAACTAAAAAAGCAGTCTGAGTCCGTTGTTGTCGCTTTTGGCACCAGCGGACTTCCGCTTTCACAGCGCGATGATCTATTAGACCTCGCAATTATTGCACAGCAAAGTCAGGATCCGACCCTGTTAAGCCATTTTGAAGAGCTTCCTCCACTGGATCAACTTTTAAAAGAAAAGGTGCAACCGCTTTTGCCTGTAGTCGAGGCTTTGACTGTGAAAAAAGAAGAAGACCAGGTAATCAATCCATCTGCTCAAGAATAATCATCAACCGACATGCCCGTTCCAAAGAAGAATACAAATGAAAGGCCGATTGCAAGAAAATCCAGTAAGGTAAGCAATGAGGTACGTATTGATGCAAAAAATCCCATTCCCTTTGAGGGAGGAAGGGTATTCTCATTTGTTAACGGTACTCGGTATATCCCATTCCTAAACGAGAAAGATGATTTTGGTAGCCAGCTGTTGGAGGCCCGGTTATTATCAGCTACACACAACCGGTGTATTACTACAAAGAAAAGGTTTTGCAAGGGGGCTGGATTCTATGATAAGGACGGACAAGAGCTTCCACCAGAATTAAATGATTGGTTGGCTTCTATGAATAAGAAGAACGAACCAGCATCTACTTTGGTAGAGAAGAACTTTGAGGATTTCTTTACCTGGGGCAACGTTCCGATTGAATTAGTTCGATTTACTTCTGCTGGACAGAAGTACTTTTTCGTATACGTTCATAATTTTCTTGAATGGCGATTGGGCGTACCAGACGATGATGATATCATCACTTATGCTATTCAATCAAAATTGTTTCTTCGCCAAAAAGGATATCTCACAGCAGATGAAATCAAACGGGCTAAAAAACTCCCTCTATACAATCCGCGTCAGTCTGAAAAAGAGAATTGGTTTAAGGACGAAAATGGTGTTCAAAGAACCTTAATCTGGCATAAGAACCCAGTCTCAGGGTTCTCCTATTATGGCCTCCCTTCAGCGATTGCCGGTATGATTTACCAGATTTTAGAATACAAGGGGGCCAGGTACAACCTTGACAATTTTGATAACAATATGGTGGTAAGCGCATTGCTTGCCCTGAAGGGAAATCTCAGCCAGCAGGAAGCTGACCGAATTGGGAAGAAGGCGATCCAGACACATACTGGTGATGGTAAACGTGGTCGTGTAATGGTGGTGGCCAGCGAGGAAGGGATAGAGGGGTCTGACTTACACACTTTTGATACAGCAAAGGATGGTAGTTTTTCTGAATCGGACGATAAATGGACTCAGAAGATTATCCTGGCCAATGAATGGGATGCGGTGCTGGCTGGTATTCAATCATCCAGCACAATGGGGAAAGGATCCGGCTTTCTGACCAAGATCATTGAGCACATAAATAAAACAGTAATTCTACCTGCTCAACAGGACCTAATGGATAATGTATGGACGACTATTTTTAAAGTTGCAGGAGAGTGGATGGGGTGGGATTTGTCAAAATACAAGCTGGCAATCAAAAGCAATGTTGATATATCTGGTTTAACGGATGTGGATATTACTCCTGCCGTAACAGTGAATGAGGTTAGAGAGGCGAAGGGACTGCCAGATGATCCAACAGAAAAGGGAAGCATGTACCTGGGAGAATTGAAAGGGAAACAACAAAACAACAACCAAGATGTACAGACTCAACCCACTAATGCGTGATGTGTTGATCACCTCTGATGAGGTAATCTTCCACGCTCCAACCAAGCATACACTTGATCCGAGGACGATCGAACAATCTATAATCATTGCGGAGGAAAGGATAATTCGACCTGCACTTTCGGATGATCTGTATTATGCCATGGTTGAGCAGAAAAACCAAACTGTCACAACAGCTAATAAAGAAGCGTTGGAGCAACAGGTCAATGACTCTCTTCCGGAGGGAAGCGACCCTGTTGTTTTGTCTATTGGTGATATTGTCAATGCATTTGAGTTCTTAAACGAAGATTACCTGAAGCTATGGAAGCAACACCTGTGGAAATTGACAGCTGAAGTCGTGATGTTAGGAGCAACGCCAGAATCATTCGTTCAATTTGGATCTGCAGGCGTGATACACACTGTGCCTGCTTCCGGTCCAATGAATACGGCGGGTGAAGTATCCCCTGAGCTGCGCTCAGTAAAATGGCTGATGGATAAAAAGATGATGGACCGTATTGATCCTCTTACTCAGGCAATGCACGAGTGGATATGCCGGAATAAAATCAAATATCCATCATACCAGAAGGAATGCGGGTGTGACAGTAAAGGAGTCGCATACAAACGCAAATCTGACATTGTACTGGGCATCTATGATGATATCGATAACCCTTCAAATTGTGGCTGCTATGAAGATTAAAAACATATTTATTGGCTGGGGAAAGAGAATAGGATTTTTACCCACCTCTGAAGCCGAAAAAAGGCTTTCCCAATTGCGTCTGAAACAGTGTGGAAATTGTCATGAATCAAAAGTATCTCAGATACTTAAAATCGTTAATGGTGAAGGCAATTACGAGAATCAGCTTGGATGTGATAAGTGTGGGTGTCCTTGTTTGGAAAAAAGCCTCGTAGTAAATGAACATTGTCCAATTGGAAAATGGTAAGCCATGGAAGGGAACTATGACTACTATCAATTATACCTTACTGCACCTTTGACCAAAATTGCAGTTAAGATGCTTTCATCATCAAATATTGAACCATCTCACTATCCAGTAAGTGTACTTGATGGGAATAATATAAGCGTTGGTACGGCGGAAAGTAAAGCTGCGTATATCTCTTTATGGAATGCCTCAAATACAGATATTGGCAAATTAACGGGCGGTACCGGTCCTTTCTCCTTTGTTTTAGAACTCAAAAAAGGACAATCAATCCCTTCAAAAGTAACTGGTGATCCTGTAGATATTTTCGAGGGAATATTTTCTAACTCATTCGGTTCAGAATTTAATTAAAACACATGGCAACAGCTATAGAAATTTTCAAAGCAGCGGTCAAAGCTTCAATTGGAGATAAAACTGCAGAGGGTAGCATTATCAATACTGATATTGCCCAACGATTTTATGATGCTGTGGATCTTATGCTTTCCCTAAATGCCTTAGGCTCAATTGGATTTAAAGGAGTAGCCACTCCTACTACGAATCCAGGTTCTGCGGTTGGAGGTAGGATGTGGGTAACATCCACCGCAGGCACATATACCTATTTCAGCGGAATAGTGATAAATGCTAATGAGGTTGCCTTTTTGGTGGATTCTGGAAGCAATTATGTAAAAGTATTGATTCCAATAGATTCAAGTAACTATTTGACACCATCATCTGTTATAGATAACCTAACAAGTACCAGTACTACCGCTCCACTCTCGGCAAATCAAGGGAAAGTGCTAGCGGATTTAATACCTGCACTTGGTAAAATAGCCGGTAAGAACATGTTCAATCTGGCCGCGGTTACTTCTGGTTATATTATACAATACTCAAATGGGGCGCTTGTAGCCAATACTAATGGCGCAGTATCTGACTATATGCCGGTTACAGCGGGCAGCATCTACACAATCAGCGGTCGTATAACATCCAGTGGTACGCGCGGGGTAGCTTTTTACGACGGCGCTAAAACACTTATAAATACCCCATCAGGTTCAACTACATGGGGTGATGGTGCGCTGAATGGCCAATACACCGCACCAACGGGTGCCGCCTATATGCGCATCACAACCAAGTACTCAGGCACCGGTGATAACTCCGTAATTCAGGTGGAGGCAGGAAGCACAGCCACCACATATGAAGCCTACTATACAGTAGTTAATACGCTAGCTACGCTAAACATGGCGCCTTCCTTAATTCAGACGGAATTAGGGACTATGACGCCTTTAGCTTATCTCGCAGCAAAAGGCTATGCTACTGTAACTGTGCAGGAACTACCTGGTACCATAAATTTGTTCGACAGAACTAAAATCATATCAGGCTATCACATTAATTATACTAATGGTGCCTTGGCTGCTACATCGGGTAGCCAGGTAACCGGTCTAATACCCGTTAAGCCGTCCACTACATATTACATTAGCGGTCGCGCATCGTCTTCAGGTACTCGTGGTGTAAGATACTTCGATGCAAATGGAGTTTTCATAAACACTCCAACCGGTACAAGTACGTGGGGAGATGGGCCGTTAAATGGCACCTACACTACTACTGCAGACACCCACTACATTCAGTTTACTATCGCGTTCTCTACTGTCGCGTCCAGTGGGGTAGAGCAGATAGAAGCCGGAACTTCACCAAGTGCGTACATAGCCTATAGTGGATATAATGCTATCGCTAAAGTAAATGGTTCCGCTGTACAGGCAGATGATACTGCAACCCTGGCAAAGGTAGACGTTAAGATAAATGCAACTAAGAAATGGTATGGTAAGAAGATATGCTGGATGGGAACCAGCATTCCAGCTAACTACCCCAATACCGATATAACTACAAGTTATCCTAATCTGGCCGCCAAGGCATTGGGAGCAACTATCATTAACGAATCCAAGGCCAGTTCTTTGGTCCGTATTGCTACAAGTACGGGAGGGGCACTGGCAACCAACTTTCAGCAGGTGTGTTTTGGGATGACAGGCGCGGAATTGACAGCGGCACAAGGGAGTACTTATGCGGTTAATAGCTATGAAACTAAAATGCTTGGTCATCTGGATGCTGATCTGTTTGTATTCGATTTTGGTTATAATGATTATAGTGCGGATAATACTAGTTTCAGCACATTCCCAACTGATCCACGGGACAGGAATACTTTTATCGGATCGATGAATTATTGTATTACTATGTTGCTACAGGCTAAGCCTAAAGCGCGTTTTGCAATATTCGGTCACTACGAGAATGTGTATAGATTCCCGATATCTCAAGCGCAACAGTCAATAGCTGATTATTGGGGCTGTTACATATTCAAAACTTGGGAGCGCACCGGTTGGTCTCAACGTTATGCACCGGGCACCGGCTTGACGATACTTAATAATTGGCTGCCTGATAACATACATCCCGGTGCGGATACAACTGGACAGGCTACAGCCTTACTTGCCAATCTGGCGCAGTCTTTTTTAATGGGTTTATAGGCATAAAACTAAATCGATGCAAGTAAAAGCAATTATAATATATCTCTTGGTAGGATGGTTTACAGCACCGGTGGTAGGGTGGATTGAAAAGTATATCTATTCTGATTGGGAGTTCTTAAAGTTCCTGTTCGTAATAGTCAGTGTTGACACCTTCCTTGGTTTAGTGAAAGCTGTTGTGCAGAGAAAGGTTAGCAGTAAAGGGTTTGGGATGGTACTGAAAAAGATCATTATTTATACCTCAGCGCTAATTACAACATCAGCTCTTACAAAATTTACTGTTGCTGGTGCTCCACAGGTGGCGTTTAGCTTTTTAGGCAATGTGGTATTCTCTGCTATCATGGTCCGTGAGGCAATCAGCATCTTTGAGAATATAGCTGAGATTGACCCAGGGGTACTGCCTGGCTGGATCCTAAAATACTTGCAAAAATTCGATTCGTTAACCGGTCAAAAATTATTAGATGAAAATTAAAATTTTGATTGTAGCCTTGATGGCTATCCTATGTTCCTGTGCAACAGTCAGGAAAATGAAAGAAACATCTGTCAGCAATTCTCAATCCATTGATACCAGCTCAAAGGATCATTCCTATGAAAAGGAAACAGTTACAGAAGAGTGGGCGACCACTCCGGTGATCACGGAAGCAGATTCTGCTCAAACATCCGGTACAATGTCTTCCACTGATACTTCTGAATATCGGCAGACAGTAGATACCAAGACTCAAAGCTTGACTACTGTTGTAAAGCCCAAATTGAAGGATGGCAAGGTCATAGGATATGATATCAATAGTAAAGCTGTATCCAAGCCACAAACCATTAATGCGCCAGTCACCCGTAAGACTACTACCAAAGAATCGTCTTCAGACAAACAGAAGGTGGGTAAATCTGAGATAAATACAACCTCTGTTACAAAGACTAATAAGGATGTTTTTCGCTTCAATGTAGCAGGTATAATAACGGTTGTAGTTATTGTGGTACTTCTGCTCTTATACTTCTATTTAAAACATTTTATTCAAAAACCTAACAATGGAAAAACAAACATTCTTTAAGCTATACTATCCTGCAGCAGTATTGTGCGAACGTGAAACAAAGATACCCGCACTTGCCATTCTTGCCCAAGCAGCTCTTGAATCAGGATGGGGTGATAAAGCACCTGGTAATATGTTTTTCGGTATCAAAGCTGGGGTAACCTGGCGGGGGAAGCGCCAGCTGATTACCACACGTGAGGTACATTCAACCAAAACCGTTAAATACCCTGAGATCATTAGTATTACTCCACGTACCGACGGCAAGTTTGATTACAAGGTAAAAGACTGGTTCAGGGCATATGATAATGCTGCAGAATCATTTATTGACCATGGAAAATTTATACTGGAAAATCCAAGGTATAAAAATGCCATCGGCATTTCTGATCCTGGGAGATTTGTGGAGGTAGTCGCAGCTGCAGGATATGCTACGGATCCCAATTATGCGAAGACTCTAAAGTCTATTATTAACGGACTGGCTGAATACTTACCTAAAAGGGAATAACCTGATTTTGTATAGATTTTGGTTGATGTATAACGAGCCGGGTATTTACCCGGCTTTTTGCTTGAATAAAAGAGCCTGGCTATTAACCAGGCTCGACTCAACTAATACATGTCCAATCCTTTAAAGGATTAACCGTCCCATATCAAATTTTAAAGTGTACCCCCTCAAAATGGAATCTTTTTAAGATATAGGAAATTGATTTAAGAGCCAGGGGTTTAGCCTGGCTCTTGTTGATAGTTCAAAGTCCTACACAGCCTGGAAAAGCCGTGGATTTGTTTCATATTATCATACTTCGGCAGTTTGCCTATCGTAATATGCTGGTATTTCCAACCTGTCTACCAATGCCCTCATATATATCCTTGTTTTTTGCAAATCCATGTTGTAAGAAAACAGGATTTTGTCCCATAGTAGAAGACAGGTGTGGTGATATCTTTTCTTTATGCCAAGCTCAATAAGCTCGTAAATAATCTGTTGGGGGCCGTTCATATTCTTAAAATGATGCACCAATATAGCATTTTTATTTAAAAATGGTATAATTATACCATTTTTAGTCTGGTATTTTCTTCCATTTTCCATCCCAAAATGGAAAAAATACTTAAAAAGCTTGGTGCTAATATCAAATCGGCCAGAAAAAAGCAAGGCATGACTTTACTAGACTTAGCGGTCAAAACAGGGTTTGATGACTCCAATTTAGCTAAAATTGAAAAAGGGCAGATTGATATTGGCATTGTTAAACTTGTTCAGATTGCAATGGCGCTCAATGTTGAACTAAATGAGCTGTATTCTATAAAGGAGTCTTAGATATTTCCTGCAAATTGTGCCTTTGCCTGCTTCTTTATTTGGAATAACCTGTCTTTAAATTGTGTATCATACACCTGTTCTACCATCTTTGATGAGGTATGACCGTTTTTCCTCGCTGCTTTTTTAGTGGCCTTTCTTATTGCTTTCCTGACTTCACTGTTAATGTCTTCAGATGTACGAGAGTGCTTTAAAGAATAGAAGTCCGCGGTGATACCTAATTGCTTTTTGACATGGCTATACCAGCGTCTGCTGATTTGCTCCTGTCGAATGGGACCACCTCTAAACATGGGTTTGAGGTCCTCGGAGAAAATATACAAGGTTGGAATATCTTTCCCCTTACCAGGTTGTTTATCTTTTGGTATGTTAGGTAGAGCCTTCATATAGAGCGTTTCAGCCTCGTGCATTATCTCTTCCCAAAGTTTGACTACTCCCGGCTCTATTGCCTTTTTATCCCATCTGTAATTTGTACCTTTCTTAACTAGCACCTTGAACCATCTTTCGCTGATGTTAACGTTTTCAAAAGTAAGTCCAAGCAACTCCACCTCCCTGCAGCCAGAGTGAAAAAATACCTGGCTAAAGCGCCAAAATGTATAATACTTATCTTTCAGGTGCTGGTTAACCCTTATACGATCTTTCGGGGTTAAAGTCTCCCGTTCCCTTTTTATACCCTTTAGCTTACGGATACCGTCCATTGGATTGGATTCCATTGCCTCTAATTCATTTAATTCAATGAAGATGGTTCTCAAATCAGTGCGGTATCTATTGTAGTTATTTGCGGTCCACTTATCTCCCTTATTCCTACCAATTTCATCTAGGACTAACCGTATTATTTTTCTGGAAATTGATGAAATAGGCATATCTGCGACTATTTGACCTTTATATTTAAGGCTCTTCGCAGCTTTTTCTACATGGGGTATTTTATTCTTTATATCCTTTTTAGATTCAGGGTCCATCCGTTTCGACTCCAAACCGAGTTCCAGCGCCTTAATAAATGGGGTATTCTCATCAACAATACTATTATTTTCTACCAAATCGGGACCCTTTTCTTCAATAACTACTTTAACTTTCGTCTTGGTTATTGGATTGTATCCCTGGTTTTCAAGTAAATCCTTTTCATTTTCAATCAGAATCAGCATTAGCTGTTGCCTGGCAGCCAAGTCCTTTAACCGGTTTAATCCAGCTTTGATAACCTTGGGATAGCCTTTTGGATACTGATCTTTGTATTTAGGATCATGAAACCAATACTCAATACGCCATTTTTTCTTCAGAGAAGCCCTTGTCGTATTCCAATTAGCGGGATGTAAATTGAAATCAGTGTACCTGCAATTAGAGGGTAAAGTGTTCATTGTAGCTAAAATTTAAGCTTAACGTTTAGCTTAACGTTTGCAATTATTGCTACAAGACTAACGAGAGAGAGATCTAAGGAAAGCCTTACTGGATAAGGCTTTCACTTGTGAACCGGATTGGATTCGAACCAATGACCTGCTGCTTAGAAGGCAGCTGCTCTATCCAGCTGAGCTACCGATCCGTTTTCCAAATTTCCCGTATATTTACTGTTTCATTTGGGAGTGCAAATCTAGTGAAAATTCCCTTTATAAAACAAATTTTTGCCATTCAAAATTTAAAAAAATTTATGGACGTTAAAATTGAAGCAAGTTGGAAAGAAGTTTTAAAAGATGAATTTCAGAAATCTTACTTTGAACAAATCGCCCTCCATCTCAAGCAGGAGAAGGCTTTGAACCGCACCATTTACCCTCCTGGCAACCTTATTTTCAATGCTTTCGACAAGACTCCCTTCGATAAAGTTAAAGTTGTTTTATTAGGACAAGACCCTTATCACGGTCCCGGACAAGCACATGGTTTATGCTTTTCTGTACAGGATGGCGTTAAACCTCCACCTTCCCTTGTGAATATTTTTAAGGAGCTGCATGCCGACCTCGGCCTGCCTATTCCACAAGGAGGGAACCTTACCAAATGGGCAGATCATGGCGTATTGCTCCTTAATGCATTCCTCACTGTCCGCGCCAATGAACCCGCTTCTCACTCAAAAGTCGGCTGGGAAAACTTTACGGATGCGGTAATCAGAAAGGTGTCAGAAAATAAAAAAGATGTGGTATTTATTCTTTGGGGACGGTTTGCCCAGGACAAACAGGTACTGATAGATGCAACCAAACACCATATTCTGAAAGCGGCGCATCCATCGCCTTTCAGTGCTGATAAAGGATTCTTTGGCTGCAGGCATTTCTCTAAGACAAATGAACTACTGGCAAAAGCGGGTATTGAACCTGTGGATTGGAGTTTATAACAATATGTAGCTATAATGGGTACCCGTTACACCCTGTATAACGAGTACCCATTATAGCTATATACTTTCTATTATTTACCTGCTTTTAATTCATTACCCGCTCTAATCACCGCTTCATTTACCGCCTTCACCCTCTCAATATCCATTTTCTCCACCTCCCTGTCATAAGTCAACATTCCATTCACCTCATGCTCCACATCCGTCGTCTGCGTATATATAGCTACACTCAATCCTTTATACCTCATCAATTGCTCCACCTGGTCCATCAAAAGCACATAACTATCCGTTAATCGCTCCTTAGTCGGTTCATAAGCATATGCATTATTCTCCACGGGCCACATATGCCCCCGTACAAACAAACCAACACCTCCAAATTCACCCAACGATGCCGCCCGCTTATCATCCGGTACAGAAGCCCCATAAGGCCCCACGTAAATATGTGTATCTAAAAAATCTCCATTTCCAGGATCACCTGCAGCCTCCTGATACCCAGGGTTATTATTAAATCCTGAATTACCATTTACCAGCCTCGAAGGATCCAGCTTCTTTACCCAATCAGTCATTTCTTTTACATCAAATGCCCCCCAGTTTTCATTGAATGGTACCCAGGTAATGATAGAAGGGGAGTTGTAAAGATCATCCATCATATCTACTAATTCTTTCCGGAAAGCACTTCTATTCTTTGCAGTATCTTCATGCTGATACCAGATAGCCGGCATATCCTGCCATACTAGCAGGCCGAGCTTGTCTGCCCAATAGTAAAACCGCTTAGGCTCAGTCTTCATATGTTTCCTGATTAAATTGAAACCAACTTTTTTTGTAAACGAGATATCAGATCTTAACGCTTTTTCTGTAGGTGCCGTCAAAATGCCATCCGGCCAATAACCCTGATCCAGTAAGCCAACCTGCATGATAAATTTATTATTTAGCAGTGGTCTTATCACTCCATTTACTTTACCCAGTTTTATATCACGCATCCCAAAATAACTGCTGACTTCATCTTTGATATTCCCTTTATTATCCGTCAGGGTTATTTTCAGATCATATAAAAACGGATCATCGGGCGACCATAATTTTGGCTCTTTTATTGGCATATATAAAAGCGTGCCGGAGCGCCCTGAAATTTCAGACACTACGTCTGAACCATTCAATGCAACAGCCTTTACCTTTGCCTGATCTGCATCCACAAATACCTGAAGCCTGTTGTTGACAAGGTCAGGTAATAGCCGGATACTTTTAATATAATGTTCACTGACTGGCTCCAGCCATACACTTTGCCAGATACCTGATGTAAAGGTATAATCGCCCCGTGGACCGTTTTTACCGGAAGGTGTTCTGCCATCGTTAGGATCATGTGCTGCAACGACAATTGTGTTGGTACCAGCTCTTAGAAATTTTGTAATATTGATATGAAAGGAGCTATACCCACCAGCATGCACCCCGGCTTTTTCTCCATTGACAAATAAGGTCGCATCATGATCTACTGCATCAAAGTTGATGATGATTTGCTTCCCTTTCCATGCGGCAGGCATTTCAAATGTACGGCGATACCACATATTGATTTCCTGATTCCGCGCAATACCTGACAGCACAGACTCCGGACAGTAAGGCACCAATATCTTTTCCGCTTTATCACTAAAAGCAATCGGTTTAACAGGGGCAAATGCACTCGCCACTTCTTTACCACCTATATAATCCCATTTCCCATTCAAACACATCCATTCCTTCCGCTCCAACTGCGGACGTGGGTAGTCAGGAAAAGGAACCGCTGCTGCCATCGCAGCTTTCGTCCATTGGGTAGGTAGTTTGGCTGTTTGGGCTTTTACGGAGAGTCCGTGGAATAATATGATGCCCAAATATAGCAGGCAGTATTTTGTTTTCATAATAAACAAAATACAAATAAAAATAGCCGCATTATAGCGTGTAGCTATTTTTCATTGAATGTGATGGCGATGCCAGGACTGGCCAAAGCTGAGAAACTGGCAGAACTGAGTGTGAAGAGATTAAGCGCCGGCGCCAATGTGGTACAGGAGGCATAGCAGGCCGTAGCAAAAGCAGCACAGGTGTTTCTTGGAACAGGCGATGCTGCGATATTCCAGCAAGAGGCCATGTCACGTAGAAAACTCAACCAGCTATTTGTATCTTTGCAGTAAACTATTTCATCTATGGAAGATACGAGGGGCATGATGGACAAAATCAGGCATCACGATAAATTAGCTATCGCGTTGAATGAAAACTGTGCTATCCAACTACCGGATGATGTGAAAGCAATTTTGGTAAAACCTCACAGACTCTCCTTTTACTATTTTCAATACATGGTGAAGGGGTCCGCCACTTTTGTGGCTGACATGCAGCAATTTACTGTTGGGGATGGCGGACTGGTCTACGGTTTGCCTAACCAGGTCTTTACCAAATTGCCTTACGATAAAAATATGCAGCAGTATGCGCTCTCTTTTGATGAAAGCACGCTGATGCTGTTGCCAGGTTCTTATCCATTCCTTGTCAATCCTTATAATGCCAATACTATCTCTTTTGACGAGGCTGCTCAGCAACGGGTAAAGAATCTTCTGGCCGGACTATTTCAGCTTTTGCATGCGCCTGGTAAACAGAAGAAGTCTGAAGTGATCCTTGCGCATTTGCATGCAGTACTGACTGAGTTTAATACCGCCTATTTTGAGCGGTATGAACGTAAGGAGGTGAACACCGGTTCCAAGTTATCAAAGTATATCGCCTTTAAATTGGCTGTAGAAACGAACCTGTCTGAGCAGCATGATGTGCAGGGTATTGCGGATAGACTCGCTTTAACTTCAAGCACCTTGTACGGTATTGTAAAGGAATTTGCAGGCGTTTCGCCCAAAGAGTGGATCACTAACCGGCTCATGCTGGAAGCACAGCGGAAATTACAATATTCAAAATTATCAGTGAAGGAACTGGCTTATGAGCTGGGCTTTACTGACCCCCGTTATTTCTCCCGTGTTTTCAAAAAGAGTACAGGGAAGAGTGTAAGCACCTATCTGTCCGAATTACAGGATTTGTCCCACAATTAAAACGATTTGTCCCCATCGGATGTTTTTCTGCCTGCTACCTTCGTTGCATAAATCAGAAGGTATGAAATCAGCATTAATAACAGGCGCTAACAAAGGTATTGGCTTTGAAGTAGCAAAAATACTTGCGCAAAAAGGTTTCTTTGTTTATTTAGGTAGCCGTGATCCTGAAAACGGCCAGGCGGCAGTTGAAAAACTGAAAGCCGAAGGATTGACCAATGTTTCAGCAATACAATTGGATGTGACCAGCCAGGCATCTGTGGATGCGGCAAGAAAAGCAATCGGTGCTTTAGATGTACTGGTCAACAATGCTGGTATTTCCGGTGTATCAGCGCAATCTGCATTAGAGACGGCAGCGGATCAGTATCAGAAAGTATATGATACCAATGTATTTGGTGTAGTAAGGGTGACACAGGCTTTCATTGATTTATTAAAAAACTCCCCCGAGCCTCGTATTGTAAATGTAAGCACGGCTATGGCTTCGCTTTCTGCAGCAGCGGATATTTACAATAGAAATTATCCTAAGCGATATGTAGTATACCAGTCTTCCAAGTCAGCGTTGAATATGTACACGGTGAATCTGGCGTATGAGTTGCGGGATACTGCGTTTAAAGTGAATGCTGTTTGTCCGGGGTATACGCAAACTGATTTTACGGGGCATCAGGGTACCAGTACACCTGAAGAAGCAGGGCAAAGGATTGCTAAATATGCGTTGATAGGGCAGGATGGTCCGACAGGGCAATATTTCAGTGAGGAATATTATCCGGCGCCGGCTAATTGTCCATGGTAATTAGAATAGGAGGGGGGATTATAAATAAATGAAACTCCTGGGAATCGCATAAAATGGAATCTGACTCCATCAGGTATCCGAATAAAAGAGGGTGTATCAAAGTTAGATACACCCTCTTTTTATTCAAACCAGGTTGTTAAGTCGCCATTCCTGGGGTTGTTATGATATAGTTATCCATTTGTAAAGCCAGTTTTATGCAAAAGCGAAAATAATGGATAATCATAAGGTACACTACTTTATGGCAGGCAGGTACTGCAAAATGGCAATCCGGGAGATGGCTTTTGCCATATTTGGTAGACATACCTGACTTGTTACTCCCGTATCGCAATATTTCGATATTGAACGGTTTTAGATGATATATTATATATATAAATACTTAAAATCAATGAGTTTGTCATATCCCAACTAAATTTGGCGAAAAAAAAGTTCAACTGCTCTTACTTTGAGTTACCTTCGCATCCCAATTTTCTGTGATAGATTTAATGTAAATGAGAAAGGATATCAGAGCTACCATCAGCGCACTAGGAGGCTATGTACCATCGAATATTTTGACAAATGAGTTTTTATCGACAATCGTAGATACTTCCGACGAATGGATCAAACAGCGTACTGGTATTAAAGAAAGACGTATTGCAACCGCAGAAGATGAAGCTACTTCGGATCTGGCAGCATCAGCCATCAGGAACTTACTGGATACCTACCAGGTAAAACCAGAAGAGATTGAGGCGGTCATTCTGGCCACTGCTACTCCGGACCACTTATTGTCACCAGCCAGTAGCCTGGTATGTAAAAAAAGCGGACTTAGCAATGCTTTTGGTTTTGACCTCAATGGGGCCTGCAGTGGTTTCCTGTTTGGTCTGACTATGGGGGCTAGTCTGATCGAAAGCGGCAGGTACAGGAAAGTCATTGTGGTGGGGGCGGATAAAATGAGCTCTATCGTTGATTATAATGACAGAAACAGCTGTATTCTCTTTGGAGATGGTGCAGGAGCCGTTTTGCTCGAACCTACCACTGAAAACTACGGGGTAATGGATAGTGTACTGAGAACTGATGGCGCAGGAAATGACGCGCTGCTGGTACCAGCCGGTGGGTCAAGACTGCCTGCTACGAATGAAACCTTACAGAACAGAGCGCACTATATCAAACAACATGGTGCATTGGTATTTAAGAATGCGGTAGAGTCCATGGCTACAGCCTCTGGTGAAGCCCTGGATCTCAATGACCTGGATGCAAACGAAATTGACTGGGTCATTCCACACCAGGCAAATATGAGAATTATCCAGGCTGTGAGCGACAGACTCAATATTCCATTTGAAAAGGTAAAGATCAATATAGAAAGATACGGGAATACTACTTCGGCAACAGTACCGTTAGTATTGTGGGATTTTGCAGAAGATTTTGAGCCAGGTCAGAATTTGCTGATCACTACATTTGGTGCAGGATTTTCGTGGGGAGCTACCTGTTTGAGGTGGGGACAGTTAATCGCAAAAAAGGAGCAATTTGAATATGCATTACCAGAAAGCGTAACAATATAAGATCTGATATTACAATATTGCAGGCAGCGGAAACGCTGCCTTTTTTATTTAATTTTACAAAAACATACTAACTAGTATGTTTTTGTATTACTTTTGCATTGTTCAAGTGATTAACTATGTATCAGACGATTTTAGTATTACATTCTATTAACCGTTACCTTGTACTTATCAGTCTTGTTTATTGTATAATAATGGCCTGGAACGGCGTGCGGGAAAACAAGGTTTTTTCCTCTACTGACAATACTTTCAGACATTTGACTGCGACTATTGCACATATACAGTTGATGCTTGGTCTTTACCTCTATATTATTAGTCCTGTTATCAGATATAATGTGTTTGAAGAGTATACATTCTTTCGTTATTTACACATTGCATTGATGGTAATTGCTATTATCATAATCACAATAGGCTCCGCCAAAGCAAAGCGGATGGAAACAGATAAATTGAAATTCATGACGATACTGCTATGGTTTTCACTGGCGCTATTGATCATATTGATCGCCATACCATGGCCTTTTTCACCATTGGCTCACCGGCCTTATTTCAGATCATTTTAATCTTATTTAGTGTTATGTTACAACTTTTCAAGACGCCCATAGGACGCCTCAGGATCATTGGATTTTTCGAAGGTATTTCCCTGCTGATTTTGGTGTTTATTGCTGTGCCATTAAAGTATTGGGGTGGGCAGCCAGCCATGGTAAAGACGATGGGGCCTATTCATGGGTTGCTTTTTACCTTATTTGTCATCACGACACTCAGCGTAGGTGTGACGTACAAATGGAAGTTCTCCGAGGTTTCGTGGAAGGTGTTAGTTGCCTGTATTATACCATTCGGAACTTTTTATGTTGATAAATACATACTTGCGCCACAAGCCAATAATGAAAACAGGTAAGTAGTTATCTGTCTCAAAGTGATTCCTTTGCCAGATGGAGTTTTGATCTGTAGGATTGTGATAATGTGCTACGTATAGAAATTAAATCCGAAATTGCAGGGTCAATCATTCAACTCCTGGAAGATAATGGTTTTGAATGTGAGGAACTGAACGATTAAAATAAACATCCAGATGAAAAAGGCGGAGGCAACAAGGATAAATATTTTACAGAAAGCATTTGAGTTAATTTATGTGAAAGGGTATAAGACAACCAGTGTTGATGATATTATTGCAACTACCCAGGTAACAAAAGGCGCCTTTTATTACCATTTCAAAAATAAGGACGAAATGGGGGTGGCAATTATCAATGAACTGATGAAACCTGCGCTTACGAGTAGTTTTATAGCGCCTTTGGAAAAAGAAGGATCAGCACTGGATGCTATTTATAACCTGATGTATCATTTGTTGATGAAGGATGAATTTATGAAAGTTGAGTATGGTTGTCCTGTGGCTAATCTGGCTAGTGAAATGTGCCCCTGGAATGAGGATTTTAACAATGTATTGAATGAAGTGACCGAGCAGTGGACAAAGTTGATGACCGCTACTGTTGAGAGGGGAAAGAAAAGCGGGACAATACGAAAGGATGTGAATGCAAAGCAGGTGACGATGTTTGTAATGTCTGGCTATTGGGGGGTGCGCAACTTTGGGAAGCTGGCGAATAGCAGGAGTCCGTATACGCTATATCTGAAGCAGCTTAAATACTACCTGGACACATTGAAGGCATAAAAAAACGGGGCTTTAGGCCCCGTGTCGTTAGTTAAACAGTACAGCGCCACCGGCTTTTTTCAAGGTAAGCGTGATCGTTGAACCTATTTTTTGTTTTTGTAGTGTGGAGGATTGCCCATCCCCATCTTTAATGATAGATACTTCTTTATTTGCCAGCATGGGCAGTGCGATTGTCAATGTCTTCTCTTTCGGTTCTCCGTTCACTGCGGCTACATACCATTTGGTACCTTTGCGTCTTGCTATTACACAGTATTTGCCCGGATAGCCATCGATCAGGCGGGTTTCATCCCAGGTGGTGGGTACATTCCTGATAAAGTCCAGCAGGTATTCCGGTTCTCCTGTCATATTATCGGGTGTTAAACCCCAGTGTTGCACTGATGAAAAGAACAGTACGGCAGTTGCCATTTCAAATGCATCTGTAGTACGTCTGATAGAACCTTTTTGTTGGGTACGGCTTAAGCGTTTATTGAGGAATACCGGTCCAAAATCCATTGGCGCCACTGCATTGCGTGTGAATGGATAGATGGTAGCGGTTTGCGGATAGTTATCACAGAATGATTGCTGGAAGACGAGGTTTTCTGATGCCAGTACGGCTTCGCTGGTTACATAGTTCGGGTACATCCTTTCCCAGCCCCTTGGCAGGGTGGCGCCGTGGAAATTAATGACCAGGCCGAAGTCAGCCGCATCCACTAAAATATCGTGGTACAATTGCATCGTTGCCTGTTTATCTCCGCCGAAGAAATCAACTTTTAATCCTTTAATACCTATTTTTTGTAACCAGGCCATTTCTTCTCTGCGCACGTCTCTTTCATTCATGCGGTTCCTGGGCGTAAGTGGGGCATCATTCCAGGATCCATTGCTATTGTACCAGAGTATCAGCCCAACCCCTTTTGAGGCTGCGTAACGTGCTAATTCTTCCATTTTCTCCTTACCGATCTGTGTATCCCAGAATGCATCGATCAATACATATTCCGCTTTCAGTTGAACAGCCATATTGATATAAGTCACCTGGTCATTGTAATTGGCACTGCTATCCTGCCATACAATCCAGCTCCAGGCAGCACGGCCGGGAGTAAATATTTTTTTAGAACTGATCACCGGTTTTACGACATCAGTGGCTACTGTAGATTCAACAAGGGGTTTAAGGTCATTACCTACGGTAATGGTTTTCCAGGAAGTCTGTAAAGGTAGGGGCGCACTGGCGCTTACCGGCCCTTGTCCGTTGTTTTCACCGCTTTGGGGGAAAGCGATCGTATACAGACCATCAGCAGTACCATCACTCAGGTGTGTACCCACATAGTTGCCCGCCACGCCTGTTTCGGAAACCAATGCCCATTGCTGGCCGGCTACATGGAACAATGCCGGGAAGGTATATCCTGCTTTATATTGTGAGGCGGTGCCTATAGGCTCATCGAGTGTATAAGTTTCCTCGTAGGAGGGTTTTGTTTTCATCCAGCCGCTCATGGGCAATGCCTGTGGTGTGATAAACGTAGTCGTTGCTGCGGGGAAGTCGAAACCGGTTACTTCTTTTTCTACCGTACAGGTGAGGGGGCCTTTGCCGTTCTGAGGAATGCGGTAGGAAAAGGCCAGGTCCCGGTTGCTCACACGGAACAGCACCTCTATTGTATCTTTGCCGGCATTGGTAAAAGCACAACGCAGTTCATTCGCCTTATAATCTACCTTGCTTACTTTCGATCTGTTAAGAGTGTATTGTTCCTGCACGGGTTGCTTTTTGTTACCAGCCCATTGTAGTTGTTGGGAGAAATCGCCGATACTGCTCACCAGTCCTAATTGCGATGGCTCCAATACCTGTTTGCCGGCATAGGTAACGCTATAATAAGCTTTTCCTTCCCGGAGCTGAACATTGACCAGTAGTTGGTTGTCCGGACTTTTAACAAGAACATCGTTTTTCTGAGAAAAGGCTTCAGTACCGGCAAATGCGGTAGCTAAGAGGCATAGCAACGTACGTTTTATCATATCATGGAAATTATTGACCTGTAATTTAGTTTCCCATTCTAAAATCGCTTACACTGTGCTGATCGAGCCTGATGTCTTCAAAATTGCTTGTGGTACCTGTATCGATAGGACATTGTGTGCTAATGCCCACCCATATCGTTTGCGGGTAATCGTTTTTATACAATCGTACCATCTGCCAGTTTTGGTTATCCAGGGAATAATAGCTGGCCACCGTTTTGGTATCAGATGATATTTTCATGTAAACGAAGCCCTGTTCCACGATATCATGGTTATTATCGTCGGAAGTACCTTTTGTTCTTACAGTGACCACACGGTGCTTTCCACGTTCGTCCTGTTCAAAACATTGCTTTTGATAGAGACTATCATTGACGTAAATATACAAAACACCGGCATTATAAGTACCTGTTTGGGTAAAATTAGGTGTAACTTTGACAGTTAATGTAAAAGGTTTGGTATTATCAACCTGTGAAAGCAGTAGGGGGGCGGTGTTATCAGACAATTTTCCGTCAGGGTCATTGAAGTAATCTTTTTTTTCGCCTACCCGGAATTCAATTTTCCCTGAGTCCTTTACGAATGCGAGTGAGTCAGCGTCTTTGGCAGAATGTTCTCTTTGCCGGCAGGCTATAGTACTATCAATTCTGCTTTTGAAGAAGGGGTGTTTGATAAAATACATCCGGATGATATCTTAGAACGACATATCCTGGAACTGAGTTATTTCCAGCTGCAAAAGGCCATGGCGCCGGAAAATCGACCTGCCTATAGTACACATTGCAGGTTGAGGATTCAAAATGATAAGGGAATATATGTCTATGTGACACACCGTACCATTTACCTGCGTAGTTTCCAGGATGGCAGTGTGTGGCTGGCGCTATGTCTGTATTCTCCTGCCACCTCTTCAAGCCCTTCACCTGATATTGATGGCAGGGTAATAAACAGTGAAACGGGGGAGATCATCAAATTTGAGCGTTATAAACAATTCGGAAAGCAGATCCTGACCCGCCGGGAGGTGGAAGTGATTAATCATATTGCGGGAGGGCTTGACAGCAGTAAGATTGCCAGCCTCTTAAATCTTTCTGTATATACAGTACGCAGGCACCGGCAGAATATATTAAATAAGTTAAGCGTAGCAAATACTTCGGAGGCTATTAAAACCTGCTCTCATATGGGATTGCTGAAATAGTTACTTACTTCCAGTAAATTATCGTCCGGGTCCCGGAAATATACTGATCTTATTTTACCTGTAGCGCCTGTTCTTTCTACAATTCTTTTCTTATAAAAATCACCCGAATCTCCCGCGCAGGGGCCAGCGGCCGGCTTGACTAAATTCAAAATGATAGATTATCATTTTTCGATCACACCTTTCGTTAAACCCGATTTCCCAATAATAGATAGTAACTTTGCAACATGATTAAGTTAGTAGTTACAGATCTGGATGGTACTTTGTTAAATGATCAGCATGAAGTACCTAAACGCTTTTGGGATATAGCCAACCGCCTGTTTAAGAAAGGAATCAAGCTCGGCATTGCCACTGGCAGACCACATTTCAGTATTACTGAAAATTTTCCACCTTTGATGGCGCATGTTTATGCCGTTTCAGACAATGGTAGTTTTATCATGCATGATAAAAGGGAGATTATGGCGAAGCCATTGCCGCATTCTGAATTAGCTGCATTAGTGAATACATCGCGTGGTATTGCCAATACCTATCCTGTGCTTTGCGGAAAGGATTATTGGTTCCTGGAAAGCGAGGATAAAGTATTGCTGGAAAAAGTACTGATCTACCAGAAGAATATCAAAATTGTGGAAGACCTGACAAAGGTGGAAGAGCCAATATTGAAGATGTCTGTACTCGATTTAAAAGGTGCCGATCAAAACAGCTATCCTCATTATGTACAATTTGCTGATAGGCTGAAAGTCGCATTGGGTGGAACTCTCTGGGTTGATGTGACACGTATGGATGCCAATAAGGGCGAAGCTGTGCAGATGTTACAGCAGGTGAATGGGATCACTCCTGATGAAACGCTGGTATTTGGCGACTTTATGAATGATTATGAAATGATGAAGGCGGCCAAATATAGTTATGCGATGAAGAATGCATATCCAAAGATCCTGGAGGTGGCTAATTTTGTAACAGAGAAGGATAATAATGAGGAAGGGGTATTGGATGTGATAGAGGCATTGTGTCTCAATGATGAGTAGGCGTTAGTTAACCCTGCTTATTCATACTGCGAAAATACAATATTTCATATTTCAGAGGGGGCTTTGCCAAACATCTTCCTGAAGGTGCGGGAGAAATGAGAAAGGCTTTCAAAGCCTAAATCGAGGTAGATGGCGGATGGCTTTTTATGCTTTTTCTCTATGAGATGGCGTGCTTCGGTGAGTCGTTTTTCAAGGAGCCAATGCCGGGGAGCTGCATCAAATACTTTGTTGAAATCACGTTTAAATGCCGCCAGACTTCTTCCTGTTAACTGTGCAAATTTTTCTATGGGTACATTGATATGATAATTGCTAAGCATGAATTTTCTTAGATCGATCTTATGATGTATCGAAAAATCAAATAATAGATTTCGTAATGAAGGGAGGGTATGCAATAACAATTGCACACCCTCTCTTACTTTTATCATGCCCATGGCATTGTTTATCTTTTCATCCTGATGACGTACGTATGGTATCACGGATTGAAAATACCCCCGCATAAAATCATTTGAAGGAATCAGCATATTTACCGGACCGATGTATTTTTCAGTGATTTCTATTTGTTCTTCCAATGCGATTTTTCTCAGTAGCTCTTCCTGCAGGATGATGACGATTGTTTCATAGCTGCCTTCGTCTGAAGGGGTTTTCCTGAGTTGTGCCAATTGGTTCTTGCCTACCAGCAATATATCGCCTTTTTGAAGGGTCGTTTTCTGGCTGGATGTTTCAAATGTCAATTGTCCGTTTACCATCAGGATAAGCGTACTATGCCCCAGGAATGCTGCTACTTCCTTTCGTGAAGCTGTAAGGTGAGAGTAAAAGATAACACCAGGAATTATTTCGATCGGGTTCAGCATGGCATGAAATTACAAAATTATCGTTGCAGATAGGTGCCGCCGGCTGACAAAGGCATCGTCTCTTCTGCCTTTGATGGCTTTGCCTACCAGTAGTTCGTTGGCGCCATGGCCGTAGAAATCGCCGGTATTCAGGAAGTTGATGCCGCTGTCGAGTGCCTGTTGGATGGTAGCAATGCTTTCATGTTCGTCGTTTGTGCCGCCCCAGGCTGTTGACATACGCATACAGCCAAGTCCCAGTTTTGATACCAGCGGGCCATTATTACCTAAAGCTATTTGATTCATTGTTTTCGTTTTTTGATGGTACAAAGCTCGGTGGTAATGTGGGATGGTATATTTCCCTGATGGCTCAAAAAACTTGACTGAATGGCTCATTTTACAGCCCCACACTTCCTTCTGCCCAATACCCTTGTAATTTGATATTCCTGGAACTGACATCATGCTTTTTTAAAGCAGTTCTAAACTGCTGTACAGAAGCTACGTTACCTGTAAGGTAGAATATGGCTTCCCTGTACTCATTTATGTACTTGTCCAATTCTGCCAGCGCTGCATCCGGCGTTTTGGGAACAATTCTGATATTATAGGGAGTAGGAAGATCTGGCTCATTCAACTCAAATATGCCGAATGCCTTACCATTGTTTTTATTGATCTCCCCGAGCAGGCTGATATAGAATCCAAGACTTGTTTCATCTCCAAAAAAGAAGTGAGTATGTTTACCTGGATCATATATTTTCCTGCCGCCAGGAACTGATACTTTCAGATGATCGCCGGGTGTAAGCTGATCTGCCAGATGACTACCCGGGCCATTACCATGAATATGAAAGTAGATATCAAAGGTGCCGTTTGTCTTGTTGAAATCAACAGGTGTGTAGTGTCTTATTTCCGTATCACTCACCCGGAAATTAATAGCACTACCCGGAAAGCAATCAATTTTAGAAAGATCTGTGTGAAAGGTGATCACTTTAATTTCCCTACTGTATTGGGAAATATCGCCCACTTCGATATTCATAAATTTTGAAGGTAGCAGGTTTTCCATTTGGTCGGCTACCCATTTAGGTACATTTGGCATAACTCAAAAATTATTTGTTGCTTTTTGTAACTGGATCTGTGCCAGCATTAATTCATATGCGCTTTGAATATAGTTTCGTTCGGTAGTGCTAAGGCTTTTCTCTGTGTCTAATAGTGCACTGTAGTCAAAGGCCCCAAGGCGGTATTGCTCCTGTTGATTGTGAAAGATGGTCTTTGATAATTCATAGCTATTCTTCGCATTTTTTTGGTTCAGCAGGGCATTGGCCAGTAAGGTACGAGCCTGTTGTACTTCGTAATTGATATCTGCTTCCCGCTGTTGTAGCAGTAGTTCGTGTTGACTGATCTTTTGCCTGTATTCAGTTAAGACGGCTTTATTTTTAACATGGGCGGAAATAGGAATGTGCAAATTGAGGGTAACATAGCTAAAGGGACTCCACCACCTGCCAGTACCGTAATTGAATTTATCCGAGAGGAAAAGCTGGGAATAATTTGCGTTTATCGATAAGGTAGGAAGCAGCTCCTGTTTATATTTTTGCAGATTGATTTTATTTTCTTCCTGTTGCAAGGCTAGTTGTTTGATTTCTGTTCGCTCGTCATTTGTTTTATCATAGGCAAGGGTAATGGCATCCAGTGAATCGCTGAGCAGGAGAGTCGTCTCAGCTGGTACATTCAATTGGTAGCGAAGGTTCATTACACTCAGTTCATAATTCTGATCTGCCTGTTTGCTCAGCTGGTCAGCATTCTCGCGATCCAGTATGGCCCGGAGATAATAGTTTTCAATCAGCGTACCATTATTATACATCCCCGTTGCAATCATTTCATATTCATGATTGCGTTCCGCGATATCTGCGGCTATGCGTTTTTGTAAACCTTTTAGTTGAACGTCAAGGTAAGCCCGGCTTATCTGCAGCATGATATCTATCTGCGCGGCGTGGTTCTTTTCTTCCTGTAGGGCGAGTGCAGTTTGTGCCAGTTTGGTGTCGGTTTTTAACATTGGATTGAACAGTGGTTGGATTAGATTTAATCCGAAGACTGTTTCATTTTTAACCATGAGTGGTAATAGTGTTGTTTCATCGTATCCTGGTAGTATCCCGCCTGGAATAACGGTATTCTGTAATTGCGGGCTATACTTTATGTGTCCGTCACCACTAAGTGTTGGTAACCACTCGTTGGTGGTTTGTTTTACCTTACTGGCTGCGATGGCTACATCATATTGAATCGCCTGAACGTCAAACCTGTTTTTTAGCCCGAGTTGAATCGCTTCACTACGCGAAAGGGTTGTCTGTGCATAGCTAATCGCCGCCGTTGTCAGGAGTATTATTAGGAGAAAATTCTTTTTCATCGTTGTGATTGTTAATTAGTGTGCACTTTTGGTCGTTTTGATCAGCATGATGACCGGGATGCAAAGCGCAAAGAGAAATGCGAAGGTGATAAAGCCATGATTATAACTGAGCAGTGTTTGTTGACTGATGATGCTGTGATCCAGCATCTGGTATGCGGCAGTCCTGGCTTCGTCGCTGGCATAACCTGCACTGATAAAGTTTTGTGTTAGCAATGCTGTTCTTTCCTGTGTGGCGGTATTGTACTCCGAAATATGTGCGACAAGGTTACTTCGTACAAATGCACTGTTCCTTGTCGTGTATATACTGATGAGCGCCACACCGATGGCGCCACCCAGTTGCCGTGTCATTGTTGACAGGCCGGTTGCCTGTGCCAGGTCTTTACCACGGAGTGTGCCTACAGCAATACCGATCATATTAGGTGCTACCAAAGCCACTCCGATATTGCGGATGATGAACGGCCAGAAAAAGTCATCTTTGGAAGCATCAGGAGAAATTAAGGCCATGGGCAACAGGGAAATGATCACTATGATCAGGCCTGCAATCATCTGGATTTTCGGACTTACATTGACCAGTAATTTCTTACCTGCAATCATCCCGACAGCGCCCACTATTCCGCCAGAGATCAGGAAGGCGCCAGTTTGCGTAGCTGTCCATCCAAGTGATACCTGGGCAAGGAGTGGGAAAATGAAAAGGGTACCATTCGCCATAATGCCATACATCATACCGATCACATTGCCAAGTACCAGATTGAAGTTCGAGTATAAGCGTAGTTCCACTGCTGGATGATCAGTAGTGAGTTCTCTCCATACAAAGGCGATGAATGAGCAGATAGAGATGGCAAAGAAGATGCGTATTTCTGCACTATCGAACCAGTCGTGAATAGAGCCTTCTTCTAGCACATACTGCAGGGAACCTAATGCCATGGCTATAAAGGCAATGCCTGCCCAGTCGATCTTCGGAGGCCGGACAGCGTCGGGCAGGTCGGTGATATACTTCCAGGACAGTACGGCGCCAATCATACCCAGGGGTACATTCACAAAGAAGATCCAGTGCCATGAAAGTGTATCGGTAATATAACCTCCCAGCACAGGACCAAAAATGGGCCCTATCATGATGCCGAGTGCAAAGGTGAGAAAGCCGGTTTTTGCCTGTTCAGGAGGAAATGCACCTAGCACGATAGACATTGCTGTTGATAACAATCCACCGCCGGCCACGCCCTGAATGAACCGCCACAGCACTAAGATCCACAGGTTGGATGATAGGCCACACAGCAATGAGGTTAATGTGAAAACTACTACAGAACTGGTGAAATACAACCTGCGACCAATCAGGTTCGCCAGCATTCCGGAGAGTGGAATGACGATCACGTTTCCAATACCGTAAGCGGTAGAGACCCAGCCAATTTCAGTGACACTGGCGCCGATATTTCCGCTGATTTCCCTGAGCGACACATTCACAATGGTGCTATCGATCAGTTCCATCACTGCACAGGCAACACAGGTTAATACGAGTATCCACTTCGCCGTGCCGGTAGGATATTGAGTTTCCGCAGTCATATCAGTTTACTTTAACTTTTACGAAAACACTAAGGCCTGGATACAATTGTTCCTTTACAGTTTGCGGATCCAGTTTGATCCGTATAGGAAACCGCTGGGCGATTTTGATAAAATTGCCCGTAGCATTATCAGGTGGTACCAGTGCAAAGCGCGCACCTGTGGCACCGCCATAGGAATCTATCGTGCCTGTTAATTTAATTTCTTCATAGGCATCTACAGAAATGCTGACTGGCTGCCCGGCTTTAATCCTGCTCATCTGTGTTTCCTTGAAATTGGCAGTGACCCAGAATTCCCTGTGATTGATAACAGCGCAGAGCGCCTGTCCTGCATTAATAAACTGTCCCGTCTGCACATTGCGTTTGGTAACGATGCCATCGAATGGCGCGATTACGTAAGCATGACGAAGCCGTTCCTTTGCAGCGTCCAGTGCTGCCTGTTTCTGAAGGATGACATTTTGTGCGAGAGATACCTGTTTCTCTTCCGTCAAAGCACGGGTTTTCAGGCTAACGCTGTTACTTGCAGAAGACTGTTCCATCGCTTTAGCTTTGAGGTAAGCCGCTTTGGTCACATCTACCTGTGTGGAGTAGTGTTCATAATCAGTTTGGGTAATAGCTTTAATAGCCAGCAGTTGCCTGGCGCGATTAAAGTCCGTAACGGCTTTGTCGTAAGTGGCTTTTGCAGATTCTATACCCTGTGTATCAGACTGTGATTCAAACATCGCTGCATTTGCATTTTGGAGACTTGCGGCGGCCATGCCTTGCGAAACGGCGACATTCAGTCTGGCGTTTTCCAGTTCAGCGGCAATACGGCTGGTATCTGCTTTTAACTCAGCGGTCCCGAATACGATCAGGGTATCCCCTTTTTTTACTTCCTGGTTATCTCTGAAACGGATATCAGCAATGTAGCCTGTGATACCTGCTCTGACAGGTAAGAGATCACCATCCAACTGCGCGTTGTCGGTGGTTTCATAAGCTTTGCCAGCGATATATGCATTGATGCCATAGCCAAGGGCGAGGAGTGCAACCGACGCTCCGATGACCCATTTGGTCCTATTCTTTTTTTCCATTTTTTGTCTTGATTTATCAACACAAAGGACGGAAGGAAGTGAGGGCGAAACAATGAACCAATGCAGGGAATGTCTGGACTATTTGCGGGAACTGATGCGAAATTGAAGGGGAGGCATACCGGCGGTCTTTGTAAATAGCCGGGTAAAATAAAAGGTATCTGTATAACCGAGCAGATGGGAAATCTCTTTCACGGTGCTGTTGGTGTAGAAGAGCATGCGTTTTGCTTCCAGCATGATTTCCTGATGAATCCAGTAACTCACAGGATGACCAGTGGTATCTTTTACTGCTTCATTGAGGTAAGAAGGAGAGATGTTGAGCGCTGATGCGTATTCAGAGGGGCCTTTCATTTCCCGGTAGCTTACCATCAACAGACTTCTGAACTGTCTGGTAATGAGCAGGGGGCGAAGGGCCGCCTGTTCAGAGAAAAGATGATCACTTTGGCAGGCGGCTACAAACTGACCGATACAGACTTCCAGCATAGCGGTATCTTCAGGATATTCATCGCTCAATTTTCCCAGCAGTAGCAGACTGTCTCTGAGTAACTTTCCTTTTGAAGGATGTAGTGCGACTGCTTGATTCCGGATGGCAAATTCAGTCAGTATGGCCCGGTGATTTTCACTGATGCGAACGGAATCCATGGCCAGTACCCATGCAGTGGCGTTCATCATAGAGAGACCATAATGTACTTGTCCCGGCATCAGGCAATAGATTGCACAGTCCTGAATATTGATTTCCTGAAAGTCAACTATCAATTTGGTATTGCCTTCCAGCTGAAAATATAGCAGATAGTTATCGTCACGATGGGCCTGGTTCCAGTGAGTGATGTGGTTCAAATCGGAGAGTGATGACATCTCAAAGGTTTTATTCGCTCTTTCAAGGAAGTGATATACAGGTATGGCTGGTTTCTGTTTCATGATGATAAAGCTACATTGACCTGGTATATTTAGATATAGACAAATCCGGGGTAAGTATGGACTATTCACGGGAGATACAATAGTATAAGGAGCCGGTAGCTTTTCTTATACTATTGTAACCCTAAACTTCCACCAACTACAGAGATAGATTGGCCATTGATATAGCCTGCATCGCTGGATGCCAGAAACAGCGCTGTACCGGCAATTTCTGCAGCAAGACCTGCACGGCCAAGCGCATTCCCTTTTTGGTAAGAAGCTAATTGGCTCTGGTGCATAATCAGCCTTCACAGGACTGGACAGCGGAAGCGCCTGGTAAGCAGGTGGGGATGTCGGGAACTTTGTTTTTTAACAGGTTTAAAACATTGTTATGGGAGACGCCGTTAACCTATTTAACGAACTGGCGGATCAGGAAGTCATTTTGAAATACACTAACGCATTCCAGATACCATCATTGTCGATATCGTCCGTCACATAATCTGCAATTGCTTTTACATCATCCGTAGCATTTCCCATAGCAATGCCGATACCTGTATGTTTTAACATTTCGATATCATTCCCGCCATCTCCAAAGGCCATGGTCTCTGATATATGAAACCCGAAGTGCTGACAAAAGACTTCGATACCTACTTTTTTACTGATCCCTTTAGGATTGATATCGGCAGAGTGTGGTGCCCATCTGGTAGCGATGCTATTGGGCATGATATTGCTCATGAAATCAAGTTCATCTTCAGGATTCAGTAAGATGTTCGCCTGCAGGATATTGGCGATATCCGGATTGTTACGGTCTACCAGCGGAGGTACGGGCAGGTTCAGGTAAGCGTACATATTGATAATCTCAGGTGTTGCCTCATTGACAAAGTGGCAATCTTCATACATCAGTGAAAAATTCAGTGGCTGCTTGCTGGT
This sequence comes from Chitinophaga sp. LS1, assembly GCF_034274695.1. Classification (NCBI taxonomy): domain Bacteria; kingdom Pseudomonadati; phylum Bacteroidota; class Chitinophagia; order Chitinophagales; family Chitinophagaceae; genus Chitinophaga; species Chitinophaga sp. LS1. The sequence continues at coordinate 7,608,950 of NZ_CP128362.1, read as the reverse complement.
ATAGTTCAGTAATTGCTGAATATCCTGCGGATCCAGTGTTTGTTTGAACAGGACGCTTTTGTCTCTTGCTACACAACAACCTCCGTTAAATGTGATATAACCGTCAAATTCCAGGTGTTGAATATGGCTGATGGCATTGATAGAGCGGCCGGTGGCTATAAAAACCCTGATCCCTTTTTCCCGCAGGTGCGCAAGTGCACGTGTGGTAGAATCCGGAATGGTTTTCGTTTTGAAACTGACGAGTGTACCATCAATATCAAAAAAAACGGCTTTAACAGTTGTAGCATTATCCATGAGCCTTGTTTCAGGTTGAATCGGCAAAATTAGATAAATAGTCTTTCATTCTGATAGTCCAAAGTGAAAAAAAGAGGGTAGTCCAATGTCAGGCCAGGAAAAGACGCCAGGGGGTACTGGGGAGCCCTGTTGACGATCAGGGGGGAGTGCTCCAGGAAGCTCTATGAAAGACCAGGACACCCACTAAATAATTTTTTGCTAAATTGATTCAGCAAATTCACGTTATGAAGTTACTTTATACCTTATTCTCCCTTACTGTACTATGCAGTCAGCTCTGTTTTGGTCAGCATACCCGTTCCTGGAACTCCCAGTGGATAGGGCTGAAAGCACCATTTGATAATGGCAAAAGCTATGGCGTTTATTACTTCAGAAGGTCTATTGATCTGTCTGAAAGGCCGCAAAGTTTCATTATTCACGCTTCCGCCGATAATAGGTACAAGTTGTACGTAAATGGCCAACTCGTATCCATCGGTCCTGCCAAAGGGGATTTTTACAACTGGAACTATGAAACCATCGATCTGGCGCCTTACCTTACCAAAGGTGAAAACAGCATTGCCGCCATCGTCTGGAACGAAGCCGAGTTCCGCCCGGAATGGCAAATGACTTTAAGAACCGCATTTATTATACAGGGGAATACACCTGCTGAAGACATCATAAATACCAACGACACCTGGAAATGTGTGCAGGACAAGGCATTCTCGCCACTATGGGGCTTCTTTGCCGCTACCAATGGTGAAATTGTCGATATGAATAAAACTATCCCCAACTGGCAGGCAAAAGACTTTGATGACAGTGGCTGGCCGCCGGCTGGCAACTTATTCCAGGGCCAGTTAAAAGGAGCTGGGGATGGTTTTGGCTACATGCTTGTACCCAGTACCATCCCGGCAAGGGAACTGACTTACCAGCCTGTCACCGTTATCCGCAAAGGAGCCGCTCTGCCGGCCACTATTCCTGCCAATACGGAGACCACTATCTTACTCGATCAGACCTACGAAACCAATGCATATCCAACTATCTGTTTCAGTGGCGGTAAAGATGCCGGTATCTCTCTTAGTTATGCCGAAGCGCTTTATGATCATCAGGCGCCTTATGGTTCCCACAAAAGCAATAGAAATGATGTAGAAGGGAAAGACTTTTTCGGTGTCAAAGACAGTCTGACCAGTAATGGCGGTAAAGGCCAGACTTTTACGCCTTTTAATTTCCGTACTTTCCGGTACATCCGGCTATCTGTACATACCAAAGATGCGCCTATAGTTATAGATAGTCTGTATGGTACCTTCACGGGGTATCCATTCAAACAAACTGCTCTCTTTAAATCAGAAGATACTGTTATTCCAAAAATTCTAGACATTGGCTGGCGTACAGCCCGGCTCAATGCCTTCGAAACGTATACAGACTGCCCTTTCTACGAGCAGTTACAATACATCGGAGATACCCGTATTCAGGCTATGATCTCTTATTACTATAGTGGTGATGACAGATTGGCCCGTCATGCCCTCGATCTGATGGATCAATCCCGGTTGCCCGAAGGGGTGACGCTTAGCCGTTATCCCACACATACCACACAGGTTATTTCAACTTTTTCGTTATGGTATATTGGCATGCTTCATGATTTCTTCATGTACAGACATGATAATGATTTTATTAAAGATAAGCTGCCGGGTGTAAGAGGTATCCTGGACTTCTTCAGCAAATATCAACTGGCAGACGGCTCTCTCGCCAATACTCCTTATTGGAACTTTGTAGACTGGGCCTCTGGAAAAGACTGGAATGGAGGGGCGCCTCCCAAAGGTAGCGATGGCAGTTCTGCTATTGTAGATATGCAATTATTATGGGCGTATCAATGGGCGGCACAAATGGAAACTACATCTACCAATATCGCATTGTACAATCAAAAGGCAGCACAGTTAACAAAGACCATCAAACAGAAATATTGGGATGCAGGTAAAGGTATTTTTGCGGATACAAAAGAGAAGGATCATTTTTCTCAACACGCTAATTCATTGGCTATTCTGACGGGTCTTGTAAATAAAGCGGATCTGCCTGCATTCAGCAAAAAGCTGCTGAGTGATACTACGCTCACTCAGTGCTCTATCTACTTTAAATACTACCTGCATCAGGCACTGGTAAAGGCGGGTATGGGAGATGATTATATCAACTGGCTGGGTATCTGGAAAGAGAATATTGCTATGGGATTGACTACCTGGGCAGAATATTCTGATGTAGGGTATTCCCGTTCTGACTGTCATGCATGGGGAAGTAGTCCTAATATTGAATTTTTCAGGACTGTACTCGGCATAGACAGCGACGCGCCGGGTTTCAGCAAAATAAAGATCGAACCACACTTAGGTAATCTGAAGGATGTAAATGGCGAAATGCCGCATCCTTTTGGTAAGATCAGTGTGAGTTATTTATACAAAGCAGGCCAATGGAACCTGGATGTGCAATTGCCCGCCAATACGGCAGGTGTATTTATCTGGAAAGGCAAGTCCTATGTCATCAAAGCCGGGAATAATAAAATCAGGTTGCAGGCATAGTTTATGATTTTGCAGATATATACGAGAGGATGACAAACAGTACTGATAACGTTCATTCCCGTATTGTAAAATGCTTTCAAACACCTGAGTAACAAAGCTACCAGGCAAAGGTTGTATACTTTGCCTGGTAGCTCTTACAGAGAACGGATGTATTCATCCAGTTCTTCTTCTTTGCCAAGGCCCAGTTTTAATTTGATACGATACCGCGACATCAGGATACTCTTTGGTGCAATACCTAGTCGTTGAGATACTTCTTTGTTGGTAAGGCCTATGTAGATGTAAGCACAATGTTTCAGGTCCAGCCTGGAAAGCGTATTATCAGATCGCTCTTTCAGTTTATCAAATACTTCCTGGCTCACATTGTCAAAATCTGCTTTGTCTTCTGCCAGTGAATCATCCAGTCGTTTATCGTGATCGATGATCCTGTTGATCTGCGTCAACACTGTTTTATTGTTGGTATGCTCGGCAATTTTCTTTTGTAAGGTTTGCACCAGCGCATTTTTCTGTTCTACCTGTAGGGTGCCTGCCAACAGGTCTTTTTGCATACGCTCCTGTCTTTCCTGCATGAGTTGTTGTTCGGCAATGAGGCGCATGGCTGCTTCATCTTTCAGGCGTGCCTGCATGCCCAGTTGTTTGAGCCGGAAATGATAGGATCGGAACAGGAAGATGGCGGCAGTCAGCAATGCCAGTGCCAGTCCTATATAGAGATAGCCCAGTGTCTTGTGCAGGCTGGCAGTCTGTTGCAGATTTTTGAGGGCAATCGCCGTTTTCTCTGCCTGATATCTGGCTTCCAGTTCTTTGGTGATGTTTAGCTTTTCTTCATTGTAGAGTTCAGTATACAAAACTGCAAATTGCTGTTGGTATTGGAGGGCTTCTTTATAATTGCCCTGTTTCTCTGCCAGGGATGAAAGGGCAGACATGAACTGTATTTTCGTCGCCAGGTTTTTGGTACTGTCTTTATTTACAACAGCCAGTCCTTTTTGCAGCAGGTCTTCTGCCTGCGCATAGTGGCCGGCAGCAGCTTCAAAATCACTTTTCATGCCGTAGCAATTGGAAATCACTTCCAGGTGGTGGGTTTCAAAACCGATCTTCTGTGCAAAGTCCAGGTAATGAAACACTGTATCTCTGTAAGAAGCAGGGAAGTTTTGTGCATAGAGGTCAGCCAGATTTAGCGCTATGATCGCCGTGGTGCTATGGAATATGATGCGGTCTTTATTGTTTAAATAAGTAGTGAGCGCGATCTTATTATAATATATAGCGGAGTCCAGCGCGTTTTTGTCCTGTGTATGCGCCATGTGATAATATTGCCAGTAGGTACCCAATGTCTGATAGGCAAGAAGGATATTATCGTAGTCCTTACTTAGCAATGAGGCCTGTAGAGACAGCTGTGCATATTTCTTATGCAGGGGGTTATCTTCCTGATTGGCATAGATGCTGGCAATTTCATAATATACTGCCGCCTCATAATTGGCCGATCCCGTTTTCTCCAGGTATTTTAATGCCTGCTGGGCGCTGAGTAGTGCTTCTTTAGTATTCCCTTTAATATCTTCCATCCAGGATTTACGGTACCAGGCGATGCCTTTTGCCAGTTGGCTTGCTGTTTTTTCTGCATAGTACACAGCACTATCCACTACCATGGCAGACTTCGAAAGGTCATTTGCCTGGATATAGATCTGTGCCAATATGGCATATGAAATCGAAGTGTACTGTGCATCAGGAAGGGTACGGCTCAGGGCCACAGCCTGTAGTCCGAGGTCTATCGCATGCTTATTTTCTGTAATAGATTTAGCCCTTGCCAGTAGGCCCAGGGTGATCACTTTTTGTTCAGGTGTAATATTTTTTTGAGCTAACACTGTACTGAGAGAATCAGCGGGGGTACGGGCTGCACATGAAAACACCTGTAAGGTGATAACAATAATGGATATGGTTATCTTATTGATTAACTGCAACATATGTCTTTCTGTAGGGTGTTTGTAGTTGGCATTTTTTAGCCCATGTAGAGCATTTGTAGATACCAGATTTTCATTTTCGCTGCCCACTATAACTATTTTTGAGGACACACAAGTGGGTATAAATATAATATAAGAAGATAAAATCGCGAGGGTAAAAATGATGCAGTATTTTGAATTTCAGGAAGAGCATGTATCGTGCTTTATAGAAATTACTTTGGAGGACAGAATAGTGAGAACAAGGTCAGGACAAAAAGGCACACAAGGTGTTGCGACAGAAAAAGTATTCAGGGATGCCAGTACGGCTGCCGAGGAATTCGACCGGTTGATCCAGGAGAAGAAAGAAGATGATGCTTTTTATTTCCGGTTAGGGGATGAGTACAGGCTGTAACATGTACCTTTGTATTTATGGGAAAAACGAATATTCCTCGTTTAGAGTTAACAACTTTCACACAGGTAAATTTCAAAGAACCATTTCTGAATGTTGAAAATTATCCTGTAGATGCAAGCCTCTTTACAATCAAAGACCGGAAGACGGCCCCGGTGAAGGATTACATTTCTCCTAACCGTAGACAGTTTTACAAAATATTCCATATTACAGCCGGTACAGGCATACTTACAGTAGGCTTACATCAATATCTCATGAACCCGGGCGATATTTCATTTCTTCACCCGGATGAGATTATGTCATGGCAAACGACATCAGTAGAAACGGAGGGACATTTCTGCCTCATACACCCTGATTACTTTGAAGGGGCCAGTCACCTGGTGCAGTTATTTAGAAATTATCCTTACTTCCAGCCAGCGAAAGCAGTTGTGCAGTTATTGCCGGCACAGTCTGAAAAGACAGATCAGTACTTCAAGGCGATATTGGAAGAAGAGGAGGGGAACAATGATGATAAGCAGCAAGCCATCTTCCTGCATTTACAGTTAATTCTGCTCGAGGCGCAGCGTGCCGGGAAAAACCTGGCTGATGAAGCGGTGCCTGATAGCTATCGTTATATCCATGGTTTCCTCTCACTGTTGGAAGCCACCTTCCAGGTACAGCATCCGGACGATGTGGTGAAAATGAAAACGGCGACTGAGTTTGCCGAACAACTTCATGTGCACCCCAACTACCTTAATACCCTTGTAAAGAACCAGACAGGTAAAACCGTGAGAGAGCATATACAGGAAAGACTCCTCTACGAAGCTAAGGTATTGCTGAAGCAAACCGACTGGGATATCAGGGCCATTAGTTATGTACTGGGTTTTTCTGAACAGGCTGCTTTTACAGCGTTATTCAATAAGAAAGAACAGCTCTCCCCCTCTAAGTTCAGGGAAAATTTGAAACGCACAACTATCCCTGTTGTTTGAATAAATACGGGCCGGACCAATGTTTGTTCCTTTGTACCATAAAATTTTAAACAAATGGGCAATCAAAGAAAAACATGGTTTATTACCGGCGCATCACAGGGTATTGGCTTGATACTGGCAAAGCAATTATTAGCAGCCGGATATAATGTAGCCGCTACTGCACGCAATGCTGACACCCTCAGAAAGGCGGTAGATAATGATACTCCTCAATTCCTGCCCTTACAGGTCAATCTTGTAGATGAAAAAAGTGTAGGGGAAGCGGTCAATAAAGCAATCGCACAATTCGGCAGCATCGATTATTTAGTAAATAATGCAGGTTTTGGCCTCATTGGCGGCATCGAAGAGACAACTGACGCAGAAGTCAGGAACAGCTTCGATATAAACGTATTTGGGCTTTTAAATGTCACCCGTGCAGTATTGCCACATATGCGGGCAGCACAATCCGGTCATATCTTCAATATGTCTTCTGTATTTGGTTTGATCTCCGGTGGGGGGTGGGGCGTATATTGCGGCACCAAGTTCGCCGTGGAAGGAATTACTGAAGCACTGGCACAGGAAGTAAAGCCATTCGGTATTCATGTAACCATTGCAGAGCCGGGATATGTACGTACGAACTTCCTGAGCAGCGGCTCCATTGCACATCCTGCACATCCTATTGCTGCATATGTAGCACTGGAAGAAGAGCGTCGTAAGCACAGGGAAGATGTACCCGGCACACAGGTAGGTGATCCTGAAAAGGTAGCGGCAGCTATTATCAGTCTGAGTCAGATGATCGAACCACCATTGCGTGTGTTGATGGGCTCTGATGCATTGCAGTTCGCAAATTATAAAATACAGCTATTGCAGGAAGGTATTGCTGCGAATAAGGCCATGACCTTATCGACTGACTTCAGTTAATATACAGCCAGGGGTGTGACCTTTTATATTCTCATAAAAAGCACTAAGTTAGCTTTATGAGACACACCCCTTTTTACCTGTTACTGTTACTGTTGTTCTCCCGGTCCGTTTCCGCCCAGACAACCCAAACCGAAAAGCAAACCGACAGTATCACAAGACTGATGATACGCTACCTGAATGAATCCAAACCAGACAGTGCTTATGCCTACTGGGGTGAAGCCGCAAGGAAGCAATTTACACCTGAGTCATGGCGAAATGTATACAAAGGCAACCTTTCGCCTTTCCTGCCTTTTTCGGACATCACTTATACCGGTAGTCATGATGGAATGAACATCTATATGATGAAAGGTGTAATGCCGCTAAATCTCTATGCAAAGCTGGATGTTTCGGGCAAACTGGAAACGTTTTTTTTTCAGCCGGTAAAGGTGAATCTACCGCAGAAAACCACTACCGCCCTTTCTGACAATCCGTTAAAAAGCCACCTGGATAGTATCGTTGAATCAGCCGTAAGACCCTACATTAACCTGGCCGGGAATGTGGGCCTGAGTGCTGGCGTACGCTATAACGGGCAGGACTATTTTTATAACTATGGTACTGTCAGACTGAACACAGATACGCTGCCGGACAATCATACCATTTATGAAACCGGCTCTATTACAAAAACATTCACCGGTACCTTGCTGGCGCTGGCTGTCATCCAGAAAAAAGTTACCCTGGATCAGCCGATCACTAAATTCCTTCCTGATTCTGTTGCAAAGAATCCTGCATTGAAAGGTATCACCTTGAAACAACTGGCAAATCATACAGCCGGATTTCCCAGTCTGCCATCCAATCTATCTACATCAAGAGCTGAACAGCCTTATGAAAACTATGACCAGGCACACCTGTTTAGTTATCTGAAGTCGGCAGCACCAGAGAACCCACCGGGGAAAGTACATTCCTATAGTAACTTTGGATTTGGATTACTGGGTGTGATACTGGAGCGGATCTATGGAATGAACTATGCAGCGTTGCTGTCAAAATACATTACAGGTCCACAGGGATTGAAACATACAGGTATCAGCGTGTATGGCAAAATTGCCCAGGGATATGATGGTGGTTTGAGTCCTGTAGCTATGTGGGATCTGAATGCGATGAAGAGTGCCGGCGCCATTAAATCAGATGCAGCAGATCTGTTGAAGTATGCGAGCCTTCAGTTACAACAGGGTAAAGACCCCTTGCAGCAGGCATGTGCATTGGCACATCAGGCGACATATGATGACGGTGCTACTAAGATCGGTCTTGCGTGGGTACGCTTCCAGCATCAGGATGACTACTTATTCCACAATGGTGCGACAGGTGGTTACCGCTCATTTTTGCTGGCTGACACATTGAACAATACGGCTGTGGTGATACTGGTGAATTCAGTCAATGGTGTGGAAGCTGTAGGTGCACAGATTGTACAGAACCTGAAAAATAAGAAAAAATAACGCTGCTGCCACATTTAGCAGCAGCGTTATAAAAAAAGCTCGGCGGGGTACGTTAGGATAAACAGGCGTACTTTATTTTGGAAGACGTGTATCCGTAGCTTTAAGCTTTGCTAATGTGTCTTCAAAAACCTGCACGTAAATAGCTTTAATGCTGGCTAATTCCGCGCTGCTTACACCACGTACCTTACCATCGTTTCCTTCCGGAGGTCGGGTCGCCGCCCTCAGTTTTCTGTAAAATGTGGGAATACTCCAATCACATTGTTTACAGATTAATTCCCTCGCTTCGACAGGAATGTTATTCACCTTCCAGAACATCTCTGCAAAGGGATTCGGATAGAGGCCATTCGCTGCGGCTTTCTTAATTCCCATTTCGGGCTGCTCCAGGTGGATCTGTTTTGATCGTTTTCGATTCATAGAAGGAATCTGGTTTTAATTGAACAATAACGTTTTTGGTTAGGAAATATGAGTCTTTAGAATGTTAATTGGGGAAACGTTTCGTTCAATTCCTGGTGAAAAATTAGGACTCCTTTTGAATATAACGATAGAAAAAAGCAACTTTTTTTCTCCGACCAAAAAAGGAGGGTCGTTTTTTTGAATAATTTCCAATGTTGTAGGTACTGTAGTAATGAAAAATAGTTTTGAAATTGTTTGGATGACAAACTGAAATGGAAAGTATCACCATGGTATGTTTGCAAATCATGGTGATACTTTCCATTAATAGTCAGTTGTACCCATTGTTCTGTGTATACAGCCCTGGTGCTATATCCAGCTGTGATTTTGGAACAGGATAAATAATGTAGTCCGGTGTGAACGTCTGAATCTTATTCTGGACGTCTTCGGACGTGATCCAGGCTGAAATTATCGAGATGATTAACCCACTTCTTACGAGGTCATGCCACCTGGTTCCTTCGGCGGCGAACTCTTTTCTTCTTTCTTCCATCAGTTCTGCGAGGGTCACATTTGCCTTATCGCCTGTCAACCCTGCTCTTACCCTCACCTGGTTCACGATCGCGTCTACATCTGCCCCCTGTGAACCCGAAGCGCCATGTAAAACACATTCTGCCTTCAGCAGCAGTACATCTGTATACCGCAGCACGATAAAGTTGATGGACCAGTCCTGTGTCACTGTAGGCACCTTTGTGATGTCTACATACTTTTTCAGGAAGGAGCGGGTCTCTACCTGTCCGTTGGTATTGGTATATCCTGTCTGGATGGTAAAGGTCTTCCGGATATCGCCTGCCTCAAAACTATTCAGCAGGTCTGTTGACACCGGACGAATGGTGAGCCCTCCCTGTGTGTTTTTTGAAATAGCCGAAAAATAGGTATCAGGAACTAAAATGCCGGGGTAAGAGGCGCCGACTGAGGGAGAGGCCCCGGAAGTATAGTCGATGTTGTAAACGACCTCTTTGTTGTATTCGTTGCTATACGAAAAGATATCGGTGAAGGAAGAGAGGAAGGCATAGTTCCCGCTATTGATGATCTCGTTGAGCAGATCGGCTGCCTGCTGCCATTCATTCAGTCCCAGTCCCGGGCCATCCATGCTATAGGTAGGAGCGGAGCGGGTCATGTATACGAGAGCTAAGATCCCTTTGGCTGCATATTTTGTAGGCCGGCCCCTGTCTGCCGTAGCATATGTATCTGCTGAAGAGGTGGTGCCATTCGTAGATGGTAAATGATCGGCGGCGTATTTCAGATCACTGATGATGAGGTCATAGATGTCGGAGACCGGACTTCTGCCTATCGTGGCTGCTTCTGCGGCCAGTACGGTTTTGTCTATAAGAGGGACCTTGCCAAACAGTCTCACCAGGTCAAAGTAGAAGAAGGCACGGAGAAACTTTGCCTCTGCCTGCAGGCGGGTGCGCAGAATGGTGTCTGTAACAAGGTTGCCTCTGTCAGCGAGGTTCTCTAATACGAGGTTCGCCCGAAAAATACCATTGTAATTTGTGACCCATGCCTCAGACATATACGCATTGGTGGAAAGGTCATTGTAAAAGTCGTTTACGCCTTCCCAGTCCCTTACTCCGCCATCTGATACGGCATACAGGTTGTCAGAGCGGGTTTCTGACAGGTTGTATAGTCTGTCAGGATACCTGAGCAGGTCGTTGTAAATAGCGTTCGTCCCCTGTACAAAGTCATTTGAATTAGCGAAGAAGTTATCTGTCGTTACGGACGAAACAGGTTGTAAATCCAGGTCGGTCTTACAGGAAGCAATGATGAATATCGCCAGTAATATCAATATGTTTCTCATGTGGAATGCGATTAAAAGGTGATGTTTAAACCGAGTATCAGTGATTTTGGCAGTGGTAGTCCGCCATAGTCGCCCGCTTCGGGGAAGGAGGTACTTCCGCTTACATCGGTGTTGGCAGCTTCAGGGTTAAAACCTCCGTAGTATCTGTCATGACCAAAGTAGTTTTCGGCTGTGATGTATATCCTGGCGGCATTGATCTGTTTTGCTTTCAATGCCTTGCCCAGGTTATAACCCAGTGTAATGCTGCGTACTCTCCAGTAGTTAGAGGAATATAACCAGTCGGTATTAGCGATGTAGGTTGTACTGGTCACGGCCTTGCTGGTGATGCCATTACCCGGTTCTTCGGCAGAGCGCCAGCGATCCCGCATAATGCCCAGGGTATTTTCCAGGGAGCTCATACCGACCCGGTTGATGGCTCTGCCCAGTAAAGAGTAAATAGTGCCACCACTTTGTCCCTGTACGAGGAAGGCGAAGTCAAAGTTTTTGTACCGGAAGGTACTGTTGATGCCCCATATCTTATCAGGGCTGGGCTTACCTGCTATCACACGGTCACTACTGTTGATCACACCGTCGCCATTGGCATCAAAATACTTTGGATCGCCGGCTGTTTCACTGGTGTACAGGGGTACGCCTTTGTCAATATCTTCCTGGCTAAGTACGCCGGTCCTTTTTAATACATAGATGCTGTAGATCGGCTCACCTACTTTCAGTATGCTATGTACTGCTGCATCGCCCAGACTGGATGGAATTACGATTTGTGTTTGTCCGTTTGGCAATGCCACCAGTTTATTTTTAGTGAGGGTCAGGTTCCCGCCCAGGTTCCAGCTAAAGTCTTTCGTGTTGATGACTTTCGCATTTAGTTCGAACTCCCATCCATTGTTTTTCACTCTTCCTGCATTGCTCAGGTATGTCTGGAACCCTGTGGTGGCGAGAATGGGCACATTCAGCAGCAGACTGGATGTAATTTTGTTATAGTAATCGATGGAACCTGTGAGCCGGTTATTGAAGAGACCAAAATCAATACCTCCATCGATGGTCTGACTCTTTTCCCATGTAAGATCAGGGTTCACAATTGAACCCTGTGTTTGTCCTGCTACCGATGTATTGTTCAGTGATGCATTGGCGGCAGTGAGCAATGCAATGCTGGCATAATCCCCGATGTTGTAGTTGCCGGTCTCACCATAGCTCACACGGAGTTTCAGGTTATTCAATGGTTTTACATTGCGCAGAAATGGTTCGTCTGTTATATTCCATCCTGCAGAAGCAGCGGGGAATAAGGCCCATTTGGTATTATTACCAAAGCGGGAGGAGCCATCACGACGCAAGCTGGCAGACAACAGGTATTTCCCTTTGTATGCATATTGTGCCCTGCCAAAGAAGGAGAGCAGTTTGTTCTGCGTTTCTGTACTGTTACCTGTGATCGCTACAGCGCCATTCAGTGTGGTGATGTTACTATAGTTGAAGCCACCTGAAGATCTTTCCAGGTTGGCGTAGAGGTAATCACTGTTGTAGGAGAAACCTGCCAGCAATGATACATCATGCGCTTGCCCAAAGTTGTGATTGTAGTTAAATGTATTTTCATTGACGAATGTCTGACGACGGTATTGAGACAGTGCTCCATAAGTACCGGCATTGGGAGATGCAAGCCTTGTAGAATAAGAGGATACAGTGACACCATTGGGTTGGTAAGTCTTTGATGTGTTATCCGTATTGTCGAGGTTTACGGTCGTTTTAAAGTGCAGGTCTTTTATTATTTCATAATCACCATACAGGCTGGTCAATGTTCTGAAACGCCTGGTCGCGCCAATAAAGTACAGCAGCTTAGCAACCGGACTATTGTTGGAAACGGCCCATGGATAACGGTCGTAGGTGAATACGTTTACATTTTCTGCATCGAATAGCTGTACGGGGGTGGCTGATACCAGTTGATGCAGTATATTGTCTTTCCCTTCTACACCGGGATCATTGGTGATAGAGTAGGAGGGGTTGATGTTCAATCCCAGTTTCAGTCTGTCATTCGCCTTTACTTCGAAGTTGGCCCGCACGGAGTACAAGGTATAATCCGTCTTTTTCACCAGGCCATCTGTTTTGGTATAGTTACCGGAGAGGAAATAGTTCAGCGTGCCTGTACCACCTCTGGCAGATAACTGGTAGTTCTGCAAAGCCGCTTGTCTGAATGCTTCATCCTGCCAGTCGATGAATTTCAAACCACCGTAGTTGGGTTGTGTCCAACGATCATCCGTCATATAGTTGATGTCAATACCACTTGCAGGTAAGCCAAGGAGTGTTCTTCTCTCATCGTTGCTCTGTGCCGCAGTCCTGTTAGCGCCTGACTTCACCCATTGTTGATTGATCATTTCAGTTGCCCTGTCTATCCATTCTTTGCCACTGAGCACATCCAGTTTTTTTACAGCTTTGGAATAACCTGCGTTGGCATTGAAACTGATTTCTGCCTTACCTGTTTTTCCTCTTTTGGTGGTGATGAGCACTACCCCATTGCCGCCTCTGGATCCGTAGATGGCTGAAGAAGCGGCGTCTTTTAATACCTGTATAGATTCGATATCATCAGGGTTGATATTATCCAGTGGATTTCCGCTACCAAAGCTGCCCGCAGAACCGGGAGCCGCAGTAGACAATGGAAAACCATCTATCACATACAAAGGCTCATTGCCGGCAGAGATAGAAGCAGCGCCTCTTACCTGTACGCTGAAAGCCTTGCCGGGTGTACCAGTTGTTTGTTTAACGGAGATACCGGCCATCTGGCCGATGAGTGCCTGATCTACCCGGGTCACAGGACGTTGTTGCAGGTTCTCTGTATTGAGAGAGGCCACAGCACCGGTCAGACTGGATTTGCGCTGGGTGCCATAACCTACTACCACCACCTGGTCCAGCGAGCCGACAGCAGCTTTGAGTGATACGTCCAGCGTAAAGGTAGTACCGGGTCTGAGCTGATAACCGGAATAATTCTTTGGCTCAAAGCCGATACTGGTAATGGTAAAATGGTAAGGGCCACCTGCTGGTACGCTGGCATAGAACAGACCGGCGGTGTCAGTCTTTGCGCCGGTGGTGAAATTGCTTTGTGTGTTGCGGATCACAATAGTGGCGCCTATTACGGGATGATTATCTTCACTGTGTACGATCCCTTTTACGTCGCTCATTTTTGTTTGCGCAAAGGTCCATAAGGGTAGGAAGATCAGGGCTATCATGGACGCCCGGGTCCAGGGTTGCTTACATTTCATACAGCATTGTAGTTTTATCAGGAAACAACAGCCCTGTTATCAATCGGTATGACTGATACGATGGGCTATACGTGGAAAATATGTATACGGGTTTTACTTTCTAATTATCATAACGCTATCATTGTCGGTCATCTTAAGGTTGTTCAATTTTGCAATTCGTGCTAAGATAGATACAAGTGATTCTGTTCTTTCATATCTGGCCGTGAAATAGATGTCCTTTATATCGGATCTGTTATAAATAATTCTCACCTTATAGAGTGCTTCGAGTTGATTCAGCACTTCTTCCAGCGATTGGTTGTTGAACATATACCAGTTGTTCTCTTCGCTATTGGCGATGTACGGATCTTCTGCAGGATGACTGTTTCTCTTAGCAGAAGCGGTGTTCTGCAGGAAAGAGTGCACGATGATCCGGTTGCCATAAATAAATTCCTGTCCGGGAGAGAGGTATACTTTGTTCTTCATTCTTCCTGTGTTGGAAGAAGAGATCATCACCTTGCCAGTGTATAATCTGACCCTGATATCATGAAATGAATTGACTTCAAAACCCGTTCCCAATACTGTCGTCGTGATTTCTCCACTGATCACTGTGAATGGATGTTGGTCGTCTTTTGTTACCTGAAAAAATGCCTTCCCTGTCATACTGATCGCGCGGTTGTGGGTAAATGGTTCCCGCCAGGTAAGTGCGCTTTGATCAGCCAGCAGGATGCCGGTACCGTCTCCCATGGTGAGTTTCATGGGCACACCCGTGGTGTTTGTAGCATGATGCAGGCTGTCATGCAAAGCAGGTCTGGTTGACAGCGCAATATTGGTAGATGGTCTTTTATCGATCCATTGCCAGTTAACGATCATAAGCAGACAGATGGCAGCTGCGGCAGCCAGTATAGCGAACGGTCTTTTTGATGACACCGGTTTTTCTCCTGCCTGTTTGAACTGCACCCATTTTTCATCCATGTTCATTTCATCCAGCACATAATCAAGCGTTTGCCTGGCATCGGCGAGTTGCCATGCCTGGCGGAGGGTATCCAGGTATTGGCAGTTTTCCGCGCTGAGAGCTATCCAGCGCTCGACGAGGGCTTTTTCTGAGGCGGTGGCCTCATTTGCCAGGTACCTGGTCAGGAGTTCATCGTTGATTGTATTTTCCATGCGCTCGGGTATTAATACAAGTGAAAGTAATTTTACCCCTACAAGGGGTGAAAATATTTTTTAGCGGATAAAGGCGGCCAGTTTTTTCCTGAGTTTGAGCAGTGCCCGGCTCATCTGGGTTTCTACAGTTTTGACAGATAGATGTAGTAGTGCGGCTATTTCGGTGTATTTAAGTCCGTCGTGGCGGTTGAGTTCAAATATTTTTCGCATCTGGTCAGGTAGTTCGGCAATGGCCATGTTGATGGCGTCGCGGAGTTGTTTGAGGTCGAGATCGTCCGTGGCGGACAAAGGATCAGCTATATTGAGCTGGGCCTGGGTATACTGATCCTGTACCTTTTGGTGTTTGAGGGTGTTAAGGCATTGGTTGTTAACGATTTTGAAGAGATATGCTTTGGCCGAGAGGGTCGGGTTGAGGGTATGGCGGGCTTCCCATAGTTTGGAGAAGGAGGTATTTACGATGTCTTCGGCGAGGTGCACGTTGAAGTTGTATTTGATTTTGCAGTATACGCAGAGTTGAGGGTAAAGAGCCTTGAAGAAGGTTTCAAAGTTGGATTCCAGGCGGAGGTCATGGAATGAAAGGTCTTGCTGGCGGCTTTCGGGTAGTAAAGTCATATCATTACGTGGCTGACCAAATGTAATAAAAAGCTGAGTGAAAAGAGAAACCCCGCTGTTGTCATTGACAGCAGCAGGGTTTTGCGATCGTGGAGCGACCGTTTGAGGGAAAAGGCTTAATAATATAGGAATTTGTCAGCCAGACAATTAATTTTCAATTCTCCTGATGGGGTAAAATTCATTCAGCTCAACTTCGAGTGCAGCGGCTAATTTGATGAGCGTAGTCGCAGCGGGATTTTTCATGCCATTTTCTATTTTCGAAATATCTCCGGCATGTACACCGGAAGAAACTTCGAGATCCAGCTGGGTCATTTTTTTCTGCTTACGAATTGCTTTGATCTTTCCGCCGAGCTCTTTTAATATTACTTTTAGTTCAGACATTCCGGGTGAAAAATGATCACATTTTAGAGAATAGAAAGTTGTCGATCGACTACTTTCGTGAAAAAAATGAAAACGCTTGTTGGCTGTGAGCGAGCCACCCGCGCAGTTAGGGGTACTCCGGGGGTGCGGAGTACTCCTAACTGACACAAGTGAGGTGATGGCATAGCTATAGCTGCTGCACACAGTGAGAGCAGACTTGTCGTTTAGAAACAATGCATGCTGATCATCCTTTTGTGTTGGCATGGATGCAGCTCAAAAACGAGCTTTACGATGAAGATGTTGAATAGTTCATGTTGAAGGCGATTTCTTTGTTATTTTGAGATATACAGTCTGAGGGTGCTGAAAAGTTCTTTATTACCGGTCGTTTGTTTTATTCCCTTTGTTATTTGAGTTTGTCCCCGTTGTTGCTTAAGTAAAATTCACTTCATTTCCTATCAGATGCTTCAGCAGCCACTTTCCTGCTTTTGCCGTCTCCTCTTCGGTGACGGTTTTACCTGCTGCCAGTCGGAGGCCCCAGGGTTTGCCGTCATGTACGAAGAGTGGCGGACTTTCTACTACTTCCCAGATGGCGTATCCCAATTGTTTGGACCGGATCAGCAACCGCATGTCGGAGGTGAGGTAGTACAATTCATCCGGCACAGGCACCAGGATTGCTTTCCTGGAATAGCCACTTTTTATGCGCGGATTATTGGTTTCTACTACTATTGAGCTAACCTGGTGCTGAGGTTTATAGTAGTAGGTTTTTTTCGCAGATTTGCCAGTGGGTACTTCATCACTGGGGTACCTGAGTTGTTCTTCAAAGAGGGAAAAGAAGAGCCGTTGTAGCTGATGAATGTAGTAGATGTAAGCAGAAGTCAGGACTTCATCTACACCTACAAACCATTTTCCTCCCATGCCAGGTTTCAGCCAAAACTTGTTACCAAGTGCTGTTGGACGAAGAACTGTGCCGGTCCTTCCATCCATAGTGGAGAAGCGGAAAAGCGACAATTCAGCGCGTTCGATCAATATTGGTTCCAGCGTATCGATAACCTGCAGGATATTTGGTAAATCCGTGCCTTTTATCCTAATCTTTTTTCCCTGTTGTAAGAAATAAGCACCTTCGAAAACCTGTTCTAATTCTATTGACACAAAACTAATTAATTTAGCACAAAATACTAAAAATATTAGTAAATGAATGTAAGTTTTTGAGCAGAATAATTACTTGAAAAGTAGACTGTATTCAAAAAGAAAATGATATTTAAAGATTTTTATACTCATTAATAAATCGTAGTTGTATATTAACACTAACGTAGATTTCAATTTATATGCAACGTCCATTATTTACATTTATCATCGCCCTTTATTCCACGGCTACCTTTGCCCAACGGCAGAAGGCTATCAGTCCTGACCTATTCGGTATCTTCTTTGAAGACATCAGCTATGCTGCTGATGGGGGATTGTATGCAGAACTCATCCAGAACCGTTCTTTT
The DNA here is from genome assembly GCF_034274695.1 of Chitinophaga sp. LS1. Taxonomy (NCBI): domain Bacteria; kingdom Pseudomonadati; phylum Bacteroidota; class Chitinophagia; order Chitinophagales; family Chitinophagaceae; genus Chitinophaga; species Chitinophaga sp. LS1. The sequence goes on along the minus strand of NZ_CP128362.1, from coordinate 7,591,356 downwards.
GAATATACAGGATCGGACCATAGAGGATGGAATCCAATGACAGCATGGGAGTACACACCCAAAGGATTTGCTTACGGCAAAATATCGGTGGAAACGAAGTCTCCACTCAATGAAAATAATCCGCATTATGTAGTACTGGATATCCAGGATGCAGGACAGGAAGGTCTTGGATTAACTAACTACGGTTTTAATGGTATTTCTGTAAAAGAAGGCGAACAGTACGATGTATCGTTTTTCGCAAATAGACTTGCTGGCAATGCCATGCCTGTCACTGTAAGTCTCCGCAACAAAAAAGGAGATATTTACGGCGAAACCACTTTCGATATAAAAGATAAAAACTGGCAGAAATATGCCGCCAGTATTACGGTGAATAAAAGCGATGACAGCGCCTGTGTGGTGATCATCGCAAAAGGTATTGGCGAACTGGCATTGGATCAGGTGTCGCTTTTTCCAAAGAAAACATTCAAGGACAGGCCAAACGGGATGAGGGCTGACCTGGGACAGGCGATTGCAGATCTGCACCCGAAATTTATGCGCTTTCCCGGTGGATGCCTGGTACATGGAGATGGTATCGCAAACATTTACAACTGGAAAAATACCATTGGTCCTTTAGAAGCACGTGTTGATCAGCGCAACATCTGGAACTATCACCAGTCAATGGGATTGGGTTATTTTGAATATTTCCGGTTCTGTGAAGACATTGGTGCTAAACCCGTACCTATCCTGGCTGCTGCTGTGAGTTGCCAGAATTCCGGCGGTACCTGGGCGATTGGTGGCACAGGTCAGAAAGGTATTCCTATGCAGGATATGCAGGCATATATCCAGGATGTATTGGATCTGATAGAATTTGCAAATGGTCCCGTTACTTCTGCCTGGGGAGCCAGGCGCGCTGCTGCAGGTCATCCGGAGCCATTCCACCTGGAATACGTTGGTATTGGTAATGAAGATAAAATGACCCCAGGTTTTGAAGAACGCTTCACCATGATTTATAATGTTGTGAAAGCAAAGCATCCGGAAATTACAGTAATTGGTACAGCTGGTCCTTTCTCTGAAGGTGAAGATTATGAGAAAGGATGGGAGATCGTAAACAAACTGAAAGTACCGGTAGTAGATGAGCATTATTATAATGACCCTGAATGGTTCCTGAAGAATAATCTTCGCTATGATAAGTATGACAGGAAAAAAGCAAAAGTGTATGTTGGCGAATATGCTTCTAAAGGCAACAGGTTTATCAACGCTATCTCTGAAGCTGCTTATATGACCAGTCTGGAAAGAAACGGTGATGTGGTACACATGGCTTCTTATGCACCACTGCTGGCAAAGAAAGGAAATACCAACTGGAATCCGGACCTGATTTATTTTGACAATACAGGTGTATATCCAACGGTGAACTACTATGTACAGCAGCTGTTTTCTGCGAATACAGGAGATGTATATATCAGTGATGTAGTGACCTTTGATCGTAAGAAGGATTCTACGCTGGCAGCATCCTGTGTGAAGGATACAAAGACAGGAGATATCATTGTAAAGATTGTAAATGCGGGTGGTACAGACGCTAAAGTAAATGTCAATCTGAAAGCTTTTGGTGCATTGCAATCAAAGGCAAATGTGACAATATTGAAAGAAGACAGGGGCGTGCCTGTTTCTATTGAAACAGCATTAACAAAAGGAAGTATGACGCTGGATGCACTGAGTATGCAGGTGATACGATTCCACAGGAAATAGATAAGAGGGGATGTATTATAAGTAACAGGAAGTGCATGTATGAAAAAGGTACCCAAATAAAAAAAAGGGGCGTCCCGAAGGAGGGCACTGAAAAAGTCCCAAGATGCTTAAATATTAAAGGGAGCAGCAAACGCAAGTTTACTGCTCCCTTTCAATTATCTTAGAGGTATCAGCAATATATCATAGCATGTTACCTCATCAACAGCAACTTCAGCTTAGTTCTTTTTCGAGTCTTTACGATCTTATAGTACCTAAAGGCAATCTGCTCCGCCAGATTAACGAACTGATCGATTTTCAGTTTATTTATCAGGAACTGGTGAATAAGTATTGTTTGAATAATGGTCGCATGGCTGAAAGCCCGATCCGTATGTTCAAATACTTATTATTGAAAACGATCTATACTGCCTCAGACGTCGATATCGTTGAGCGTTCCCGTTATGATATGTCCTTCAAATACTTTCTTGATATGTCTCCCGAGGAAGCTGTTATCAACCCTAGTTCACTGACTAAATTTCGAAAGCTTCGCTTAAAAGACACAGACCTGTTAAATCTGCTGATTGGCAAAACTGTATCTATTGCTCTCGAAAAAGGAATTATTAAATCCAAATCGATCATTGTTGATGCCACCCATTCACTCTCCAGATCGAATCCTTATTCGGCCCTTGATGTGTTAAGAGAACGTTCAAAATTACTTCGCAAAGCAGTTTACGCCATAGATAAGGATATGAAGGGCCATCTGCCTGAGAAAAATACGTCGAATGATCTGCAGGATGAGCTGATTTATTGCAGAGAACTTGAGAGGCGTATTAGCTCAGAGCAGACTTTAAGTTCAATACCTGCGGTTAAAGAAAAGCTAAACCTGCTAAAGGAAACATTAGAGGATACGGAAGAAAACCACATACTCTCCACAGATCTGGACGCCAGGATCGGGCACAAATCTGCGGATAGTTCATTCTTTGGCTATAAGACACATCTTGCCATGACAGAAGAGCGTATCATAACCGCGGCGGTAGTCACATCAGGAGAAAAAGGTGATGGCCCGGAGTTGCCCAAACTTTTGGAGATCAGCCAGAACAATGGGATTGAAGTTGATACGATTATCGGTGATTCCGCATATTCGGGCAAAGAAAACCTTAAATTAAAAGATAACCAGGGTCAGAATATACAAGTGGTAGCAAAGCTGAACCCTTCCATTACCCAGGGCTTTAGAAAGGATGAGGATAAGTTTGATTATAATAAGGATGCCGATATGTTCGTTTGTCCGGCCGGTCATATGGCGATTAAAAAAGTCCGTAATGGCAGGAAGGATGTAGGTACTAATCAGGTAGATACCTATTTTTTTGACATTGAAAAATGTAAGATCTGCGCGCTGAAGGACAATTGTTATAAGCCTGAAGCAAAGACTAAAAGCTATTCTGTATCCATACAATCAAACTTACACCAGCAACAAATGATTTTTCAAGAAAGTGAATATTATAAAGAAAAGGCCAGACAGCGATATAAGATCGAGGCAAAAAACAGTGAGTTAAAGAATGTACATGGCTATAATCGGGCAATATCCTATGGGATTGATAGCATGCAAATGCAAGGTGCATTGGCGATCTTCACGGTAAATCTGAAAAGAATTATCAAACTAAACCTCTAAAAGACGAAAGTTGGTGAAAACTGCCCGGAGAACTTTGGATTTTACCAATCATGCGCAACAAATCATCATATAAGCCCAATAACAAGTTCTTGTACAAAAAAAACGATCAGGTAAAAACGTGTTCTACCTGATCATTTTTTAAGAGATCCCTCATAAAAGGGCAACTTCTTCAGTGCCCTCGTCCCGAAGATGCCCCCTTTTTTTCTTTGAAAATAGTTCGTCCAGGCCATAATTTGATATGACTCTATAGGATTAAAATTTTCTTTTCGTGCTTATAGCAACAATCGTTTGTACTTAGAGTCTTAAATCAGTTTTTTCTACAGGCTGAAAAAGCACCAATAAAAGGTCGATTTTTGTAACTTAGTAATCTTATTGAGATGGGGGTAATGCCTCAAGCTCGCGCAGGCGTCTGAGATAATTATTTATCTGCGCCTGCTTTCTTTTTTTAGCCACTCCTGATTATCAGGTTCCATATATGGCACTCTATTTTTGAGTATAAAATAAGCGGCAATTAGGATTTTGTGTGAAATTGCAATAAGTGCTCGTTTTTTGCCTCTTCGTATACTCAAAGTATAATATTTTCTTTTCAGATAAGTATCTTTCGTATGTGCTGCAGCCCATGCTGCTTCCACGAGTGCGGTTTTAAGGGATCTGTTGCCATGATTGATTCTTTCACTTTTCTTTTTTCCGGCACTTTCATTATTACCAGGACATAAACCACACCAACTAGCCAAATGATGCTGATTAGGGAACGCATGCATATCTGTACCTATTTCGGCTAAGATGGCGGTAGCTGTTTGTTTTTGTACTCCGGGAATAGTCTGAAGTAATTTTACTTCTTCCTCCCATTTTTTAAGTACTGATCTATACGGTTATCCACCTGACCAAGTAGGTCATTTAGCTGTAAAATAACAGTTTTAGACAGGCTGAGCATAAAACGGTGATGCTCATTAAGATGGCCTTCTAATGCAAGAATAAGCTCTTGTTTTTTGATTTTGAGCCTACCTTTTGCCAAATTGGCCAATATCATAGGATCCTGTTCTCCTTCAATAATGGCAGTGATCATTGACCAGCCACTTACACCGAATACATCACTGACTACAGTGCTCAATTTGATATTGGCTGTCTCTAAAATGTTCTGTAACCGGTTATATTCACTGGACCGCTGTCCTATTACTTTACGTTTGTATCGGTACAATTCCCGTAATTCGCGAGTGTATTGCGGTGGAATAAAACTTCCCTTTAGTAGCCCGCTTAGCAATAATTTTGCAATCCAGGCACTGTCATTGCGATCGGTCTTATGCCCCGGCACATATTTAATATGCCGGGCATTGACCAGAATAAGTTCAAAGTGAGGTTCCAGTATATTAAAAACAGGCTTCCAGTAAACCCCCGTGCTCTCCATTGCGACATGTGTAATGCCGGATTCTTCAAGCCAAGCTACCAGGTCCCTAAGTGAACTTGTGAAAGTGCTAAAAGTGCGGGTTTGTTCTTCCAACCCATTTCCTCTGATGGTGGCTACTACATTCTCCTGGTGAACATCGAGGCCACAGCCGCGACTCACAACCTGTTCAAAACTGATATGTGATTGTTCCATGGTAGTACTTTTGTCGAAGGTACCACCATTTTCATAGTCGTTTGTGAACCCGGTTCATGAGGGTTTTTTCTGAAAATGGTTTTCATCCCCCATTGGTGAATTCCCTCTTTCATGAAGGTTTTTATTATTAGATATTTGCGTGAATCCATTGATATGCATATGTTGCCACTTCTTCCCATCCCGGTTCCCCGCAAATGAAATGCCCCCTGTGCGCAAATTCCCGGAATGTTGTAATACTCTTATCATCTGTATAAGCCTTCGCATTCTTCTTATTCAGTTCCGCAGGAATGATCTGGTCATCGCTGCCACCAATAAATAGTAAAGGGAAATGCGGCAGATCCAGGTCTACATGTCCGGCACGGCCCAGACAATCTCTCAATACATTCCGGCTGTCGTGCGTTGCAAAAGCACGAAAGGCTGCATTAGCGCCTTCATCCGTCATTGTATTAGCAAATGATTCATGGAAGGATTGTTCGTCCATTATAAAAGGATGATCGCCTTTAAATGGATTGGCAATGAGTGTACTGTTTTTGAAAAATCCCCAGTCAAAAGTCTGCATGGCATTGGGGGCCACAGAATCGATACATACACCTCCTGCAATCAAATTTTTCTCTGATAGTAACTGTACAATCAGACCACCTACAGAATGACCGATAGCCACAGGTTTTTCCGCTAGTGTAGCAACTACCTTTTCCATTGCTTTAACAACGGTGTCGAGACTCAGTTCGCCAAGGCCTGCAGGTGGTTGCTCGCGTAATGATACAGGGTCGCCTTCATGCAACGGCCATGGAGGCGCTAAACAGGTGTAGCCTCTTTCAGTAAAGAAGTCTACCCAATGAGACCAGCTTTTAGGGTTTTGAAACATTCCATGGATAAATAATATCGTTTTAGATGCCATAAGTTTCATTTTATAACTAATAGTAATGACAAAAACCTTGCAGGTAGAGCGGTCTGATGAGAGAAGAGTGAATACTGTGAAAGAAATATGATTATATGGGTGAAGTATACATGGGGAGCCCTTCCGTGGCTGTAATTCCCATTATTCATTTTATTGTCTATCCTACTCCCGGTCAGGCTCCACGTTTTTGTTATAAAGAAGACCATTATGCCCCTTTTTATTGTTTTGACAGGCGCATATCGTCTGGCTGCCCAGGAAACCGAAATTCAATACCAATTGGGCATTTTATTGCACCGCAGGTGCCAATTCCGGCAAATGGATGACTATACCGGGAGCTTCAGGGATTCGGAAAATATGATGTAAAAACACCTGGATACCATTCACACGATTTGTATAAAAAGGACGCTTATTACAACTTACCCTGTATTTTGATTTTTCAGGCAAATAAAATATATTCGTTTGATTGACACTTAATTCACCGTTGTGACCACGTTATTAATGTTTTCCCATGATAAGATTGCTTTTCTGCCTGTTACTGGTACAATGTGCCTATGCACAGCAAAACTCTGACAGCGGATATAAGAAGCCCTTGCAGGATGTACTACTCGATATCCAGCACCGCTATGGTATTAAAATCCGATACACGGAGGCAGAGGTAGCCGGTAAGTATGTGACTTATGCGGACTGGCGGTATCGACCGGATGCAGAGGCGACGCTTGAACGTGTACTCGCACCACTCGATCTGAAAGTAAGAAAGGAAAAGGATAAGCAATACCGCCTTACCAATTATGAATACTATCGCTGGCCTGTTGCCGATGGTTGGGCAGAGCTGGACCGGATCGCTTCGCAATATCATAACGAACAGGAATGGGAAAACAGAAAAGCAACACTACAACCCTGTATCTTACAGGCATTACAATTGTCTCCATTACCACCTAAACCTGCATCAGCCCCGATCATTACTGCCGAAAGAAAGTTTGATGGATACACTGTACGTAACATTGCCATAGAAATACTGCCAGGTGTTTATATTAATGGTTCACTGTACGCACCTGCAAAAAGCAAAGGAAAGATCCCTGTGATCCTCAATCCCGACGGGCATTGGAAAGATCAGCGATACAGACCGGACTGTCAATATCGCTGTGCTGCCTTAGCACGCATGGGTGCTATGGCTTTCAGCTACGATCTATTTGCATGGGGTGAATCTCAGTTGCAATTTGAAGAAGCCGATCACCGTCGTAGTCTGGCCATGAGTGTACAGGCGCTTGGCACCATCAGGATACTCGATTATTTATTGTCTCTTAAAAATGCAGATACGAGTAGAGTCGGTATTACAGGTGGTTCAGGGGCAGGGAGTCATACGGTATTGATGACAGCTATTGATGACCGTATCAAAGTGAGTGCACCTGTAGTGGCCATCAGTTCTTATTTTTATGGTGGTTGCCCCTGCGAAAGTGGGATGCCCATACATGGTTGCGGGAATAGAACGGACAACGTAGAAATCGCTGCTATGGCAGCTCCCAGACCACAGTTGTTAGTCAGCGATGGCGGCGACTGGACAGATAAAATGCCCGAACACGACTTCCCTTACCTGCAAAAGATCTACGGCTACTACGGCCAGACCGGCAAAGTATCCAATGTACACCTGCCTGCAGAAGGCCATGACTTTGGTAGCAACAAGCGCAAAGCAGTATATGAATTTATGGCTAAATATCTACAACTTAATATTACCGCCGCAGACGAAACCAAAATAACTATTGAACAACCCGCCGCGATGTATGTGTTTGGAGAAAAAGGAGAAACACTCCCTGCGCATGCTATTCACGGATTTACGCAACTGGAAAAACTATGGAATGCGCCACGTTAAGACACTCAAAATGGCAGAATACCTTGTACCAGGAGTTGAATGATAACGCCAAACCAGTTACGATAAAGTTGATACCTTATGTTGCCTGGGCAAATACGGGGAAGAGTGGTATGAGTGTGTGGCTGCCAGTGTTGGGATAACAATCAATCTGCCTGGCAGAAATTCAGAAACACCTGCGCTGTTTCCAGACTTTCTTTGACAGATACAGGTTTGGTAATATACGCATGTGCACCTAAGGTGACACATTTCGCTTTTTCAAAAGGATTAATAGAAGTAGAGTAGATGATAACAGGAATATTCCTGAAGCGGTCATCTGCCTTCAGGTTTGCCAGTGTCTGCGTACCGTTCATCTTTGGCATGTTCAGGTCCAGTACGATCAGACAAGGAACTATGTGTTCTGCGCTAAAGCGTGTGTCCAGCAATTGCAGGGCCTTTTCGCCACCTTCGGCAAACATCATCACATGATCAGCATTGATCATTTCCATGGCTTCTCTGATAATAGCCATATCTTCAGAGTCGTCGTCAATAACCAGTATTTTTCCACATTTCATAAGGTAAGCAATTAAATAATCGGATGTGTAGGCAAAGAAATGAAAAAGGTTGCACCTAATCCCTCTTCTGAGGTAGCCCATATTTTCCCCTGGTGCATTTCTACGATCTTCCTGCATATGGCCAGTCCCAATCCTGTGCCTTCATACGTTTGTCGTGTATGTAAGCGCTGAAAGAGGGTGAACATTTTAGGCAGGTACTTTTCATCAAATCCAATCCCGTTGTCCCTGAATATAAGTTCAATATGCCCGTTCTCCTGCTTGTAAGAAATATCTATCTGAGGAGCCAGGGCATCCTTGCTATACTTCAATGAATTGCTGATGATATTGCCAAACAGCTGCCGCATCATACGTTCGTCACAATAGAGTTTTGGCAGTGATTGAATATTGAGTGCGGCATTCTTTTCTTCAATCGCCATTTCCAGATCCTGGCAGGCATCTGTCGCTACCGTATTCAGGTCAACTTCCTGGAACTGAATCTGTTCTTTATTGATTTGTGAGAAGAGTAACAGGTCTTGAATCAATGATCGCATTCTGCGGGAAGCGCCCTGTATACTGTTCAGGAAATGCAGGCTTTTCTCATCAAAAGAAGTCTGGTAGTTATTCAGCAGGTAGTCACTATAAAAGAGCAATTTACGTACCGGTTCCTGCAGATCATGAGAAGCTACAAAGGCAAATTGCTGTAGCTCCTGGTTACTGCGGTTCAGTTCTTCAATATACTGTTCCAGTGTATGCTGGTTATCTTTCAGTTTCTTTTCCGCCTGTTTTAATTCGTAGTTATCTTTCAGCGTTTCCTCTACCGTTTTCTGTGCATGGATGTCGACCATAAACCCGATACGGTAACTGGGCTCTTCCTTATCTCCATTGAGTGGTGACAGGGAGATCTGGTGCCAGAGGTAATCGCTGGTACTTTTGTTCATCAGCCTTGCCTGTATCTTGATGGTGGTTGCACCCCGTGTAATATCATTCTGCAACAGCAGACAGAAGGCGTCATAATCATCAGCATGCACGATGGTTTTCCATTTGCTGTTGTTGAGACTATTCAGGTTTTGACCTGTGTAGTGTAACAGCCAGTCATTGGCATAGAGCAATTGTCCGTGATCGTCGAGCGAGAAGATCATAAGGGGGAGTGAATTGGTAAGCACCTTGTACTGGTCTTCACTTTTCTGCACTTTTTCTGAAAGTTCCTGCAGCTGTTCATTCTTCCTTTTCAGTTCCTCGTAAGGGGAGATAGAAGGTTCATTGCGAAAGAGACTCCGCCACTCATCCAGCTTTTGTATATCTATACGGAAAGCAGGGGAGATGGTATAAAAGAGTTCGATGCTGGTTTCCGGACCATTAGTAGATACTTTATATTTATTAACCAGTTTTTTGGCATGTTCAAGACCTTCCCGGGCGTTGTTCTGTTGCTCATTTTTTAGACAGGCTACGATGAATTTTTCCCGCAGATCGCTTTCTACGCTTAGAATGAGACTACCTCTTTTGCCGCTGTCGATGGCGTTTCTTGACACCTCGGACACGGCAGTAGCAAAAGTTGTTTGTGCCGACAGGGAGAGACCGGCCAGTTCTGCCAGTTTCATAGAGCGCTTATGCGCAAGTATGAGATCCATTTCATTCTCAAGGGTCACCCGGGCAAGTTCGTGCATGAGATTACAAGTTTATTTTGCACGCCACTACCGACATATCGTCTGTGAGGCGGGCAAAGTCTTTAATGAGAGAAGCGCATAGAATAGAAAGATCGTAACGCATTATGGATGTATACTTTGAAGTCTCCCAACGCGTTTTGAGACCATCGCTTGACATCAGGATATACTGACCATCTTCGTAAGGAATTTCCTGGGCATTGAGGGTATTGGGAACATTGAGTCCAATGATACCGTTGTACGCCAGGTAGTTTTTGTTGCTTTCCGGATTGTACACTTTTGTGATAATATTACCCACTCCGCAGATGCGCCATTTCCTGGCGGCATGGTCAAAAACCGCGACAGTGCCTACCATTCCCCTTGTTCGTTTGACAGCTAAATTAATATACCTGATGATTTCTACGGGGTTGGTATGCGTGCATTCCATAAATGCTTCTCCGGCTACACGCATGGCTTTCGCCGCTTCGGGGCCATGGCCCAGACCATCTCCCAGGAATAATTTCACGTGGTTTTTGTCTACTATAGAGTACAAATTATCTCCGCTTTCAGTTTCGCCTGGTTTAGGGATGATTACGGATCTGATCTCTGTTTTAAAGGCTTTGACCGGTGGCTTATTGAATACCCTGATCAGGATGATGGTACCCCAGTTCTTATTAGAATAGATCTGGAATACATCGGAGAGCCTTTTCATGGCGCCCAGACCCTGCCCCAGTGTTTTTTTTGTAGATACGCCGTCTGCTACCATCCGGGTCACATCCGTCATACCGGGGCCGTTGTCAATACTGATCAGTTCTATGCCTTTTTCGCCGTTTTCCTGGATGAGTTTAGCTAGTACCTGGCCGCCACCTGCATGTTTGACCAGATTGGTCACTATTTCTGCCACAATAATATCGATCTCTGCAACCCGCTTTTCAGAAAGTCCGCCAGCGATTGCCATAGTATGGATTTCTTTTTTTAATATAGCAAAATAGCTTCGCTCAGATGCATTGAGCGCAAGGTGTATGTTTTTATCCATTCTTCCACTTAATAATTGAAACAGTTGTGCCTTCGCCGACTATACTTTTGATTTCAAATTCATTGACCAGTCGTTTGGTACCGGGTAGGCCAATCCCCAGGCTTTTGCCGGAGGAATAGCCATCTTGCATAGCTAGCGAAATATCTTTAATCCCCGGCCCTTTGTCGGTAAAGACAAGCCGGATCCCACTATCTCTGCCCTGGGTGAGTACCTCAATCAACACAATTCCACCATTGGCATATTTCAGCATATTGCGGACAAGTTCACTGGCGGCTGTGATCAGTTTGGTTTGGTTCACAAGACTCATTCCAATTTTCACCGCATATTCTTTTACACGATTCCTGAATGGAACCACATCCTGTTCTCTTTCGATTAGCATACGGTCCTTATTCAGTACTATCTTCATCGTCTTCTGTTAGGTCATCTTCATAATTACTAATTTTTCCCTTTAATAATTCCATTCCCTTTTCTACATTCAAAGCCGTATGTACGCCCTTGAGTTCCAGCCCAAGTTCAATCAGCGTAATAGCGACAGCCGGCTGCATACCTACAACAACGGTTTCGGCATCCATAATTTTGGACATAGAACCAATGTTGCCAAGAATACGGCCCATAAAAGAATCGACGATGGATAATGCGGAGATATCTATTAATACACCTTTCGCTTCGGTCTTATTTACCATTTGTACCAGATCTGTCTCCAGATTGGTCGCTAACCTGTCGTACAGATCTATCTGTATGGTCACCAGTAACAGGTTCCCCATACGAAGTATAGGAATACGATCCATATATTAAATAGCTGTTTTATTTGTGAATTCCAATTTTTTTACACTCAGTCTCAACATACCAAACGCCTGTTTGAGCGCACTGGCGAGTGTCGCCTTGGTAATAATATTGGAAAGATCGATACCCAGGTGAACCACTGTTTGTGCAATTTCAGGACGGATACCGCTAATAATACACTCTGCACCCATCAGGCGGGTCGCCGCAACAGTTTTGATCAGGTGCTGTGCTACCAGTGAGTCTACAGCAGCCACACCTGAAATATCCAATATGGCAATTGTACTGCCACTTTCCACAATTTCCTGCAGCAGGCTCTCCATTACTACCTGCGTACGGGAACTATCCAGGGTGCCAATAATAGGCAGGGCGAGAATGCCATCCCATATACGAATCACAGGAGTGGAGATTTCTGCGATCTCATCTGTCTGGCGCAGAATAACTTCTTCTCTTCCCTTGATAAAAGTTTCAAATGCAACCACACTGAGATAGTCCATCAGCTTACCTATTCTGATCACACCATCGACCAGGGTAGCCGGATCATCCTTCAAATCAGTGAGTAAAGTCGATAGCAGGGCATCTTTCAAACTAAAAATATAAACACCAGTTTCGGAAGGGGTAAATCCTTGTTGAGCACGGGAATGAGATACCCCGGCCAGGAGTTCATGAACGGGTTCAAATTCAGTAGATTCAAAATTGCTGAGATTTTTCTCAGATAATACTTTTAAAAGTGTGTCTAAGAGTTCAGTGGATTGTTCTCTAAGGTCTTCGTTACTCATTAGGTCTTCCCTAAGGCTGACGTTGGAAAGCTGGGCGTTCATCCAGTTTTCCATAATCTTTTTCTGCTTCTTTTGAAGCAGCTTCGCTATGTCTGTTGCCATTGTTGATGTTTAGAAATTTAATGTAGATATTATTTATAGCACTGCCAATCCTAATAGTTAACAGTTATAAGTTCGTTGCGGTGTCATTTTTATTTTGTTAGCGTAATTCATGTACATAGCAATAGGCATGCTAATTGATAAGGGAATTTTGGATTCCACACAAATAAAGAAAAAATCTCAGCAATAAATATTACAGAGCGGATCGCCTGTTTCTCCTTTTAATCATTTTGAGGATATTTGAATCCAGCCACCATACGGCAATTGAAGGAATACTGGCTGGCTGTAGCATATGCTATTTGGTATTACATTACAAACCCGATGTGGTGAAAAAAAATATTCCGGCAAATGCAATATTTGCAGAGTGGTAGTACTGTGTTTCACCAGTATTGGGGAATTCATGTGTGGACCGGACTGCACAGTTTTATACGTTATTGGTACAATCGCCAGACTTTTATGGGCAAAATGCGACTTGGTCACAGCAATGGTTATAGGGTAGAAACCATCCAAAATAAGCTAAATAAGCGAACCCGGGTGCTAACACTTTTGCCTTGGGAAGGGGGGCTAGCACCCGGGAGTAGTTTAAGCGGGTACCTTTCTCGCTGTCTCTCTTTCCCAGAAGCGATGCTGCTGCACCGCTTTTATAAACTCGTCTGCCAGTGTTGCCGCATCGTCACCAATAATTAACCCTGCCGCCTTCTCTTTAATATAAGTCACCTTTAAAACAGGCTCCGCATCCGCATCAAACGCAATCGCTTTACAATGCCTCCATGCTTCATTCAGAAAATGAATCGCATCCGGTTCATCCTGCAAAGCAATCACATTATCTACTCCCCCCGGCACATACACTGCATCATATAACACAGATGCACTCGTCAGAAAACTCTTATCCACTTCGATCGCATCTCCTTCTGCTGTTTGAATGTACCCTTGCCTGGGCGCAATAATTTCTACTACCGCACCTGCTGCCATCAGCTTGTTCTTTACGGTATTTAGCGAAGTTGCACTCACCCCATCGGCTACCAGTACTGCAATCTGCCTGGTTAGAATACTATCTTTAATTGTATGCGCCATACTTAATGCTGCAGAGAATTTTACATCAGGCTCACGTATGATGCTGGCGTAGTGTTTGGGATTTCCATCAGCAGGCTTTCCTTCATTCACTACGGGTTCATCGGGCACCGGCATACCCAACGCAAAAGCTACTGCCGCCGCCAGTTTATCATTCACCTGCACCAATGTTCGCAACATCCTTTCACGTATCGCCTTCGTCTGTACTTTACCCAGTTCAAAACTCAATGCATCAATGATGTGATTCTTTTCATAGTCACTCTGACTATACCAGAATAACTTTGCCTGACTAAAGTGATCCATAAAACTTTTGCTGCGTTGTCTGATCTTATTCGCATCTACTCTTTCAGGAAAAGAACTGAAACCACCATTTTTCATCATTGCCTGATAAGGACAACCACCTCCAACAGTGTTCGGACTATAATTCGCTTTCCCTTTATTAATGGTCTGGCGCATATGCCCATCCCGCTGATTGTTATATACAGGGACTATAGGTCTGTTAATCGGAATTTCATGAAAGTTAGGCCCTCCTAACCGGATCAGCTGTGTATCCGTGTAAGAAAAAAGTCTTCCCTGCATCAATGGATCATCAGAGAAATCAATACCTGGTACAATGTTCCCCACATGAAATGCTACCTGTTCTGTTTCTGCAAAATAATTGTCCGGGTTGCGGTTCAATGTTAGTCGCCCTATCTTTTGTACCGGCACAGATTCTTCCGGGATGATCTTGGTAGGATCCAATATATCAAAGTCAAATTTGTGTTCATCTTCTTCTGCAATCACCTGTATGCCCAGTTCCCACTCAGGGTAGTTCCCGCTTTCAATAGCATTCCAGAGATCCCGGCGATGAAAATCAGGGTCCATACCAGAGATCTTCAGCGCTTCATTCCATGCTACAGCATGTACACCCAGTATAGGTTTCCAGTGGAACTTTACAAAGTGTGACTGACCTGCTTCGTTGATCAGGCGGAAGGTATGTACACCAAATCCTTCCATCATACGAAGGCTACGTGGAATAGCACGATCGCTCATCACCCACATCACCATATGTGTACTCTCCGGCATCAGGGAAATGAAATCCCAGAAAGTATCATGTGCCGTAGCCGCCTGTGGTATTTCATTGTCTGCCTCTGGTTTGGCCGCATGGATCAGGTCTGGAAATTTCATGGCATCCTGTATAAAGAACACAGGTATGTTATTGCCTACTAAATCAAAATTTCCCTCCTGTGTATAGAACTTTACGGCAAAGCCTCTTACATCGCGGGCCAGGTCAGAAGAACCTCTGCTGCCTGCAACCGTAGAGAAGCGGACGAATACGGGTGTTTCTCTGGAGGGGTCGTTTAAGAACCCTGCCTTAGTAATATCTGCCTGTGATTCGTATACCCGGAATACCCCATGGGCACCAACGCCGCGTGCATGTACCACACGTTCCGGAATGCGCTCATGATCGAAGTGTGTCATTTTCTCTCTGAAAATGAAGTCTTCCAGTAAAGAAGGTCCCCGGTCGCCTGCTTTGAGGGTATTCATATCATCATTGATCAGTGTGCCCTGGTTCGTATTCATGGTTTGATCTGTTGCATCGATGGTCTGTGGCTGTAGGTCGATGGTCTTGGCCGTTTCGGAAGATGCTGGCTGACCCGTATTGTCTTTTGGGGAGTTTTTCGCAAGTGGTTTTTTCTTCGTCATTTTATCAGATTTTAATTACTCTGCGTAACAAGGATGGTGCCTGAGCACATAACCGAATAGGGAGAAGGTTTCGCACTTTTATGCAGTGTTTACATAACTCTGCATAATGGGGTAGGAACATATACATGTTAAATAATTTTATGTATTTATTTTGAAGCTCTTTCCTGAATTTTTTGCAGAAACCCCGGTGGAATTGTGCACTTTTTATGGTAAATTGTACAGTATGTTTATCCGAATGGTGCTGTAGTTGTTCTTTGAATGTTAGCCATTACTTACTCACCAATATCTTAAAGATGTATCAACCAAATCGCCACAAGCTCCTTTTGAGCTTATTAATTGCCTGTATTTCGTTAAGTAGTGTGTTTGCCCAGGTAACGACCGCCAGCCTGAGTGGTGTAGTAAAAACCGAGGCCGGGGAGGCTTTACCCGGTGCTACAGTACAGGTAACATGGTCAGACGCAGGTATCAACAAAGGATTGATTACCAAATCAGATGGAAGTTTTCTTGTGCCCAACCTCCGTGTGGGAGGTCCTTACACCGTAGTAGTGTCTTTTACCGGTTACGCGACTAAAACTGCTTCCGGGGTTTTCCTGAACCTGGGTCAAACGACCTCACTGGATCTGCGTCTTTCTGAAGCCGCAGGTACCCTCAGCGAAGTTGTAGTGAGTGGTCGCTCTACCATTTTTAATGACCAGCGCACGGGTGCATCTACAAATATTTCCAGCATCCAGATCCGTCAGCTGCCTACCATTTCCCGTTCGGCAGACGACTACCTGCGCCTTACACCATCTGCTTCTCCTACTTACAACGGAATTTCCTTTGCAGGCAGGAACGGGCAGTACAACAACTTCTCCCTGGATGGAGCGGTGTTCAATAACCCTTTCGGTCTGGATGCACCTACTCCCGGCGGGCAAACCAATGCCACGCCCATTTCTATCGATGCGATCGATCAGATCCAGATCAACATCGCACCTTATGATGTAACCCAGTCAGGGTTTACCGGCGCTGGTGTAAACACAGTGACCAAAAGCGGTAGCAACAAATTTAGTGGTACCGTCTACGCTTTCTATCGTAATGATGCATTGTCCGGCAACAAAATAGACGGACAGAAATTTTCTGTGCCTACACTGGAATCCTTTCAGGCAGGGTTTTCATTAGGTGGAGCTATCAAAAAGAACAAACTGTTTTATTTCGTCAACTTCGAATCCGAACAGCGCAAGGATGAAGCCAGTGCATATGTAGCACAAACTGCGGATAATGCCGGCGACATCACCACTTCCCGCGTACTGGCATCTGACCTGCAGGCGGTGAGTGACCTGCTGAGTTCAAAGTATGGTTATAACACAGGACCTTACGAACATTATAACCTGAAACGAAGCAACTATAAATGGCTGGCAAAAATTGACTGGGTGATCAATAATAAACATTCACTGGCCTTTACTTATAATGGCCTGGATGGTTCCCAGGAAAAAACGGCTCACCCCAATGCCATCAACCGTCGCGGACCAGATGCCATTACCCTGCAATTTAGAAATTCAGGATATGAAATGGTCAATAAACTGCACTCATTCGGACTGGAATTGAAGTCGAACTTCAATGATACCTACGCCAATAAATTCAGGGCAGTTTATACCATCTTCAGGGATAACCGTAATCCATTCTCAACCCCTTTCCCTGCTTTGAATATTACGAAGTATGGCGTGCCTTATATCGTAGCAGGGTATGAGCCATTCTCAATTAATAATGTACTGAACCAGGATGCACTACAGCTGACAGATAACTTCAACATCATTCTGCCTAAGCATACCATCACCATTGGTGGTTCGTACGAGCAGTTCAAATTTGGGAACTCTTTCAACCTGACAGGGTTTGGATATACCCTCTTCTCAGGGGTAGACATCAATGACTTCCTCACCTCTGCTGCTGCTGGCGGGTACGATGCAAATGTATCTTATGCAAAGAACCGCGCAGCTGCTGATCAGTGGACCTGGTATTACCTCACTGTAGGGCAGGCTTCTGCTTATGCACAGGATGAATGGAACCCGGTATCCAACTTCAAATTAACCTATGGTGTACGCTTTGACAAGGCATTGTATTATCCGTCCAAAGCAAGCTATAAGAGCCCTAACGTCAATGCAGATGGCACCTTCGCAGGTACATTTGTAGAAGGTTCTCCCACAGTGGCGAATACAGATGATCTCACATTATTTGATGAAAACGGGAACCCCGTAAAGAATGGTCCAGGTCAGACAATTGATAATACCCGCATGCCCAGCGGTAAGGTCTTAGTCTCTCCAAGAGTAGGTTTCAACTGGGACATCAATGGTGATAAAACCGTACAGTTACGTGGTGGTACCGGTTTGTTTACCGGCCGTTTCCCCTTTGTATGGGTGGGTAACCAGATTGGTAATCCTTTCACCGGTTATTATGATGTGACAGCGCGCAACTTTAAGTGGCCACAGATCTGGCGTTCTAATATCGGGTTGGATTATAAATTACCAATCGGTACGATCCTGACAGGTGACCTGGCTTATTCAAAAGACCTGAACTCTATGATGGTAAGAGATTATGGTCTGGGTACCCCAACTGGTGTGTTGAACTCAGGCACAGGCGATACACGCGAAGTATACCAGGCAAGTGATAAAGGCAATACAGCTACCTATGTGTTTACCAATACAAAGATCGGTTATTCATTCAATGCTTCTTTCCAGGCGCAGCAAACATTTGGCGAAGGTTATTTCCTCATGTTAGGATATAACTATCTGATTGCAAAAGATGCAAGCTCAATCTCCGCAGAGATTTCCGGCGATGCATTTGACCGTAACCCGGTATTGGGCAATGCAAACAAGGCGAGAGAATCGAACTCCCTATATGGTAACACCCACCGTATCACATTGGCAGGAATCAAGAAGTTTGAATACAGCAAAGGAAAATATGCAACCACCATTTCCTTCTTTAGCAACTGGACAAGCGGCAACCGCTACTCCTATGTATATGGTGGCGATGTAAACAATGATGGTTCTGCAGCAAACGACCTCCTGTATGTGCCTACGCAG
Organism: Chitinophaga sp. LS1; assembly: GCF_034274695.1. Taxonomy (NCBI): domain Bacteria; kingdom Pseudomonadati; phylum Bacteroidota; class Chitinophagia; order Chitinophagales; family Chitinophagaceae; genus Chitinophaga; species Chitinophaga sp. LS1. Next base: position 7,572,947 of record NZ_CP128362.1, on the reverse strand, counting down.
TCAGAGATCAGCAAAATGAATTTTGCAACATTGACAGATGCAAATGGTACGGTGCAGGATGCGGCAGCGCAGGGAGCAGCATTGGAAAGATTTATCCAGCAGGATAAATACCTTAGTTCACACAGAGGTCAGTATACCGGAAAATATGATGGTACCACGCCCTGGTTTAGTCAGCTGGACCTGCGTTTGTTACAGGATTTCAACTTTAAAGGGAAAGATCATACCAGCACCATTCAGGTGAGTCTGGACATCGTGAACCTCGGAAACCTGATCAGCAGTAAATGGGGATTGCGTAAATACGCCAGTACTACAGGTTACTACCAGCCATTGGCCTATACCGGCAAGGATACCGATGGCAAGGCAATTTACCAGTTTGACCCCGGACAAACACAGACCTTTACCACCAGTCCTGACCTGCCATCCAGATGGCAGATGCAGCTGGGGCTGAGATATATCTTTTAACTGATAAGGATTTGAATTGTAATGAGGGCCTGCATATGCGGGCCCTCATATTATTTTGAGTATAGGTAATACTATTTTCCGTATAGTTCCATTCCTTGATAAAACGACCTATTTTTATAGCTCATGTGAACACAGGTCTAACAAAAAACACAATACTACATGAAGAAATTTATAGGCGGCACAAGTCTGGCATTTGCCATGCTGATGCTCGGGCCCAGCTGTAGCAACGCACAGGTAAGTGCACCTGCACCTTACGGCGTATTGCCTTCCGCACCACAGGTGGAATGGCAGGCTATGGATATGTACGCGTTTGTACATTTCACTGTTAATACTTTCACTAACAAGGAATGGGGGTATGGCGACGAAGATGAGAAAATATTTAATCCTACCAACTTCGATGCCGATCAGATCGTATCGAGCATTAAGGCCGCAGGACTGACAGGTTTGATCCTGACCTGTAAGCACCACGATGGTTTTTGCCTCTGGCCAACCAAAACCACTTTTCACAACATTACTAAAAGCCCATGGAAGAATGGCCAGGGCGATATGGTAAAAGAATTTGCAGATGCCTGTAAAAAACAGGGGATCAAATTTGGCGTATACCTCTCTCCATGGGACAGGAACAATGCTGCTTACGGCACTCAGGAGTATGTACGCATCTATCGCGCACAGATGAAAGAATTGCTGACCAACTATGGTCCGGTATTCGAGATCTGGCATGATGGCGCAAATGGTGGCGATGGTTATTATGGTGGTGCACGTAAAGAAGTAAAGATCGATCGTTACACGTATTATAACTGGCCTGAAACCTGGAGACAGGAAAAAGAGCAGCAGCCAAATGCAGTGATCATGAGCGATGTAGGACCGGATGTACGCTGGGTAGGTACCGAAACCGGTTTCTCCGGCGACCCTTGCTGGGCTACTTACACCCCCATCGGTGATAAGGATTCAGCGGTGGCATCACCGGGACAGGTATTGTATGAACTGGGGCTGAATGGTACCCGGAATGGTAAACAATGGATGCCGGCAGAAACAAACTTCTCCATCCGGCCAGGATGGTTTTACCATGCTACTGAGGATGGCAAAGTGAAAACACCGGAGGATCTGCTGAACCATTACTTCGCTTCAGTAGGTCATGGTACTACCATGTTGCTGAACGTACCTCCTGATCAACGAGGTCTGGTAAATGAAATTGACGTTGCTTCGCTGAAAGGCTTTGGCGATATCATCAAAGAAATGTACAAGGTTAACTTCGCGGCAGGCGCAACAGTGCAGGCCAGTGATGTAAGAAGCGAGGATAAGGCATATGCTGCTGAGAATGTACTGGATAATGATCCATACACCTACTGGGGTACCAAAGATGGTGTGAACACCGGTGAGCTGGTACTGAACCTGGCAGGTACAAAAACATTCAACGTCATCCGTCTCCGTGAGAACATTAAATTAGGTCAGCGTATAGACGACTGGGCAGTAGATGTTTGGGAAAATAACCAGTGGACAGAACTGAAGAAAGGTACAGCAATTGGTTATTGCCGCCTGATCCGTAGTGAGCGTACGGTAACGACCGATAAGGTAAGGATCCGTATCACAAAGGGTGCTGCGAGTATCTGTCTCAGTGATGTAGCCCTGTTCAAAGCCCCTGAGGTAAAGGTAGCCACTACAAACAAAAATACCATTGTCGATAAAACACAATGGAAATCACCGAATACGAAGTTCTCTGCCGCTATTGACGGGGATGCAACGAGTGCTGTACAGATGGAAATGTCTACCTTTAAGAAGATTGCTCCTAAAGGCGTGATCGTAGATATGCAGTTTCCACTGAAGATGATCGGCTTTAACTACCTGCCGTTAAAAGATAAAGGCCTGGTAGACAAGTATAAGATCTACACCAGTGAGGATGGTAAGACCTGGGAATTGCAGAAAGAAGGGGAGTTCTCTAATATTAAAGCTAACCCGATCGAACAAAGGATTGACCTGGAAAAACCAGTCACCGCAAGATACTTCCGGTTTGAGCCATTACATGTACTGCCAGCTAAAGATGGCAAACAATATGTAGGAATCGCCGAAATAGGCATAATAAAATAGTGCTGGCTTGCTTTCGAATGATGCCGGATCTTCTTAACCGGCCGCAGGCCCACCTTCTAACGACAATCGCTTCTGCCCAAGGCAGAAGCGATTGTCTTTGGTTAAGCCCACAAAAAGCATAAAACCCACCACTCAAATATCCTTTTTTGCTTTTTTTGGCAGATGTTAATATCTTCAAATAAATTTGCGGAATCTTTAAACGCTCTTATGGGACAAAGTGCTACACTATTTCTCGTAGACAGGAACGAATTTTCCAAAATAGGAGACGATCCTGAATACCCAGTGGCCAACATAGCCAGGGAAAAAACAACTTTTGAGAAATCCTTCGAAGGATTATTATTTTTGATTTCCAAAGGTAGCAGACCTGAGGACATCTCTATCGTAAGGCAGATCTTTTACCCTGAAGCATATGTAGGAGAGGAGATCGACTTTGAAAATATCGATATCGACGAACTCCCTGACGATTTTGACTTCGACAGGCAACCGTTATATTTCAATGATCCGGCTACCGTGGTAGAGATTGCAGACCTGCTGTCAGCTATCGAACCAGGCAACATTATTGCGCTGTTTGACCATGCAGAGCTGAATGAACATGACATAGAACCTGGCCAGGTATGGACAGACGATGAAAAAGAAGGCGTAACATTCAATGCCCAGCATATGGCTACAGAATTGATGGCGCTGAAAGCTATCTATGAAAAGGCAAAGGAGCAGGATGCTTATATCGTGAGCTACGTGGACTAAATCGCAACCCATGAAAAAGGATATAGAAAGGCATGTTTTTAACTCCTTAAAAGAACAATACCTTTTTCAGGATTTGCCCACCGATCTTATTGATGATCAAACCGACTTTACGATTCATAATATCAGGGACATACATCCGGTATTGCCCTATACTTCTATTGTATACCGTGTCAATTTCTTCTCTTTTGTATTTGTAAAGAGTGGAACGGGCCGTTATACAACAGATGAGCAGATATACACTACCCAGCCGGGTACCATTTACTTCACCAATCCGGGGCATTTTAAGTCCTTCGAATGGCAGGAGCTGGATGAGGTGTATCTCAAACTATTTTCAATAAAAAAGCCCCTGCCATACAGCAGGCGCTTCTTATCAGATTTTAGAATGGGGTGTATACTACTACTCTCTGTCCCAGAAGAAAGGTGGTTCAATACCCAGTGAACGCAGGTACACATAGCCTTGAGCGCGATGATGTATTTCATTATCAACCACATACATTACCAACAGGTATACCGGCATTTCCCATTGACCGAAGGCTAATACAACATCATTGAATCTTTCAGCAGAAATTTTTGGCCATAAGGTGTCAATAATTTCCGTCTGCTCATCCCACAATTCCAGCAATGCCTGTTTGGTATCAGGAGCTTCATCATGCTTGAATTTTTCCCATTTTTCAGTGATAATCCCTGTCAGGGTAGGTACGGCCATACCTATGAATTCCATTGCCAGTTCAGCAAAAGGACGCATGCCACCTACAGAATAACTAAAGAGTTTATCTTCCGGGAATGCATTGATCGTTTTACGGGTCAGGTTACGGTGCAACTGCCAGTGTTTCAGCAGTTGAGCCGGGGTCATAAATGTTTCCGTAGCTACAGTGGTGGTCATTTCTTTCATGTGAGGTTTGTTTTGTTATCACAAAGTAAAAAAGGGCAGGTGACAACAGTATGTCAGTAGCCCCCAAATTATTTTTCCTCTCCCATCAAAATTGCCCATGGTTGCAATGATTCCACCTTTTCACTGATAATCCGGATAATGGCCGCCAGGGGTATAAACAGGAACATACCCGGTATGCCCCAAATCAGCTTGCCGGTGAGTACGGCGATAATAGTGATGAGGGGATTGAGCTTTACATTACCACCTACCACACGGGGCAGAATAACATTTGCATCCAGGAAATGCGCCACGATAAAAACAATACCAACAGTTAACGCCTGTGAAGGTTCCCCATTGGCAAAAGTGATGAACATGCTGATGGCCATCGCTGTATAAATACCCAGATAGGGTATTACGTTCAACAGTGCTGCCATTACACTGATCAGCAGGGCATATTTGATCCCTAATATGGCCAGGGTAGAAAGCAATAAGATGATCAGGATAAACATTTCAGTCAGCAGCCCGATAATATATCTGTTGATCATGCTGCGGGCACTTACCAGTACTTCCTCTACCTTGGGCAGTTCTTCTTTTGGAAAGAGGGCTACCACAAAGCGCTTGAACAACCGGCGGTGGTATAGCATGAAGAAAGTAAAGATGAGGAAGAAGATAAAGAGGATAAAGACCTCTGCTACCCCAATAAAGGTGGCTCCCAGTGAACTCATAGCCGTAGACTGCAGACCGCTGGTAGAGCGCTTCAGATAGTCTGTTTGTTGTTGATAATCGATATGATAGGTATTAAAAAGCCAGGCTCTGACGTCTGTCAGACTTTCCGTAAACCGCTTTTGCAGTTCAGGCAGATTATGGGTGAAGTTCACCACCTGGTGACTCAGCACATCTATAAAAGAACCGATCAGTACCACAAAGAGCAGTACTGAAATAGCGGCCGCAATACCACGATGCAATCCCCATTTTTCCAATTGCCGGCATACAGGCAGTAGAGCAAATGAGATCAGCAAGGCAAAGAACAGTGGAATAATCACCGTCTTGCCAAGATGCATAATTAGCATGGACAGGATAAGCGCATGTAAGATCAGGGCCAGGCGGGCATAGAAGGCCAGTTTAACGCTTTTCATAATATTACCTTTTGGGATATAATGAACATAATGAATGCCAAACTATGCCGCACCGCATTACCTTTGTTATTTAATCATAGTTCACCATCCAGTGAATGCTATACTTCGCAGGAGTCGTTGAGATTGAGATAAGGATTGAGTGTAGCCATAATGATGTAACATTTAAAATCAACAATGGTTTAAAAAAATAAAAGCCACCCTTAAAAGAGCAGCTGTCTGATATCCCTATACCTATGAAATAATAATTTTATAGTCCGGCTAAGTTACAACTCAGCCAAGTTACATCGGTTAATGCGATGTTAAAGAATGCGGAAACTTTATAGACGGCAAATACGATCGTGGGATGGTATTAAGTCTAGTTGTTTTGTAGAGTAATCTCAATCCCTTACCTTTGCACCCAATCCAAATCATACCTGTGATAAGAAAATCAATTGCAAGCCTGCAACAGGAAGCTGCTCAAAGTGGCAGTAATACATTAAAACGTAGTCTCGGAGGTTTCAATCTCATTGCCATCGGTATTGGCGTGATCATCGGTGCAGGGCTCTTTTCCCTCACTGGTATTGCAGCTGCGAATAACGCTGGTCCTGCTGTTATTTTATCATTTATACTGGCGGCCGTAGGCTGTGCTTTCAGCGCACTCTGCTACGCAGAAATGGCCAGCATGGTACCCGTAGCAGGCAGTGCGTATACATACGCTTATGCTACACTCGGTGAACTTTGGGCATGGATCATAGGCTGGGACCTGGTCCTGGAATATTCAGTAGGCGCCTCTACTGTAGCCATCAGCTGGTCGCGTTATCTTGTCAAGTTTCTCGGCACTTACAATATTCATATACCTCCTCAGCTGGTCGCGTCTCCATTTGAAAAAATAGAACTGGCAGATCATACATTCGTACATGGGTTTATCAATCTGCCAGCTGTATTGATCATTGTAGCCATTACTTCTATTATCATACGAGGTACTAAAAGTTCGGCATTGTTCAATGCGATCGTAGTAGCACTGAAAGTAGGAGTGGTACTGGTATTCATTGCATTGGGATGGAAATATATTCATCCTGAAAACTATCACCCATTCATCCCTGCGAACACCGGCGAATTTGGTTCCTTTGGCTGGAGCGGTATTCTGAGAGGTGCGGGCGTAGTATTCTTTGTATTCATTGGTTTCGACATTGTCGCCACCATGGCGCAGGAAACCCGCAATCCAAAAAAGAATATGCCGATAGGGATCTTAGGTTCCCTCATCATATGTACCATACTCTTTGTATTGTTTGGTTACGTGATGACAGGTATGGCGCATTACACAGAGTTTAAAGACAACCCTGCACCCGTTGCAGTGGCCATCGCACATACACCTTATAAAGGTTTGTTCCTGGCAGTGATCGGCGCCATCCTCATAGGATATACTTCCGTGATACTGGTAGACCTGCTGGGACAATCCAGGGTATTTTATTCCATGAGTAAAGACGGGTTATTGCCACCCGTATTTGCGCAGCTGCATCAGCGTTTTGCCACACCATTCAAATCTAATATCGTACTCTGTATCTTCATCAGTCTCTTTGCAGGTCTGGTACCTATTTCAGTAGTAGGAGAGATGTGTAGCATCGGTACATTGCTGGCGTTTGTAATGGTCTGCTTAGGTATCCTTATTCTCCGCAAAAAGCAACCGGATATTCCCCGTGCATTCAAAACACCATGGGTGCCGGTAGTGCCGGTGTTAGGAATTTTGACCTGTCTGGTAATGATGTTTTCCCTGCCACTGGATACGTGGATCCGCCTCATCGTATGGTTGCTGTTAGGTTTTATCGTATACTTTGGATATGGTAAAAAGAATAGTAAATTAGGGGGCTATGCTAAGACTCAAAAGAACGCACAGTGATGATCCTCATTTTCAGGAGCTGATAATTGCCCTTGACAAAGATTTATGGATCAGGTATCCTGAAGTACAACAGGATTACGAAGTCCTCGATAAAGTTAAAAACATACCTACCGTTGTAGTCGCATATGTAGATGCGCTGCCGGTAGGTTGTGCCTGTTTTCGCCAGTTTGACACAAATACGATCGAAATCAAGCGCATGTTCGTACATAATACCCATCGTGGTCAGGGCATTGCGTACGCCATCTTAAAAGAGCTGGAAACCTGGGCCATCTCTGAGGGTTTTTCCCGTGCCGTACTGGAAACCGGCATTCGTCAGCCGGAAGCCATCGCCCTCTATCAAAAATCCGGTTATACATTCATGGATAAATACCCGCCTTACGAGCAGATGGAGAACAGTGTATGTCTGCAGAAACCCTTGCTGTAGGCTTGTTGCCTTTTATCCAGTTATTTAGTGGCGCCAGCTCATCAATTGTTACCTTTAAAGGATAAACAACAATCTGAATCGCCATTTTATATGAAAAAATTACTGCTTGCTTTTTCAGCCTGCTGTATGACCCTGGCAACCTATGCCCAGGACAATGCACTATGGCTACGTTATCCCGCCATCTCTCCCGATGGTAAGACCATTGCATTTGGGTACAAAGGAGATATTTACAGGGTGGATGTCAATGGGGGCATTGCTGTACCGCTCACCATTCACGAAGCACACGACATGATGCCGGTATGGAGTCATGATGGTAAGCAAATCGCTTTTGCCAGCGACCGGAATGGGAACTTCGACGTATACGTAATGCCAGCCATGGGCGGCAATCCGGTACGCCTTACTTACAACAGCACTGCTGATTATCCTTACGACTTTACACCTGATAATAAACAGGTATTATTTGGTAGCCCCCGCAATGCGCCGGCTTCAGATATCCGCTTTAGTGTCAGGTTGTTCAATAACCTCTATACTGTACCCGTAACCGGTGGCCGCTCAATATTGGTGACGTCTGCGGGTGCGGACAATGCACATTATTCTGCCAAAGGTGACCAGATCGTTTTCCAGGACAGGAAAGGATACGAAGATCCTTTGCGCAAACACCACACCAGCAGCGTAACCCGCGATATATGGGTATACGATATAAAGAATAAGTCATACAACCAGCTCTCTACTTACGAAGGCGAAGACAGGGAACCTGTACTGGGTGCAAACGACCAGCTGTACTACCTGAGTGAGAAAGGCGGCATTTCACAAAACCTGTTCAAAGCTTCTTTGACCACCAAAGGTGAAATGAAACAACTGACGCATTTTGACAAACATCCTGTACGTCATTTATCCATCGCTGATAATAGCATCCTTTGCTTTTCTTACAATGGTGAAATCTACACCCTGAAAGAAGGGCAGGAGCCTAAGAAACTATCCATCCAGGTACTGAATGATGGCCGTGCAGCAGTTGTAAAACACCTGCCTGTCAATGGCAATGTCACACAGTTCAGAATGAGTCCTGATGGCAAACAGATGGCCTTCATAGCAAGGGGTGAAGTATTTGTAAGCAGCGTGGAAAATAACATGACCCGCCGTATTACGAATACGCCTACACAGGAGCGTGGCCTTAGCTGGTCACCTGATGGCAAAACACTGGTGTATGCCGCAGAGCGTAATGGCAACTGGGATCTGTACAAAGCAACCCTGACAAGACCAGCAGAAAATTATTTCTTCAGTGCAACACTGGTGAACGAAGAACCGCTGGTAGCTACTGCAGCTACAGAGTTCCAGCCGGTATTTTCTCCTGATGGAAAAGAAGTGGCTTATGTAGAAGATAGAAATATCCTGAAGGTATACAACCTTGCTGCTAAAAAGAGTCGTACCATCTTACCGAAAGGCCGCAATCATTCTTACTCTGACGAAGACTGGGATTTTGCCTGGAGCCCCGATGGTAAGTATATTGTGACCGAAGATCAGCAGGGTTATTTTGATGTAAGCAATGCAGCGATGATCCCTGCCGATGGCAATGGTAAAGCCATTTACCCTGTAATGAGCGGTTTCGGTGAAGAAGGTAATAAGTTCTCACAAGACGGCAAAATGTTGCTCTACCTGAGTAACGCTAATGGTCGTCGTTCTCTTGCCAGACAAGGTAGCAAGGAGAAAGATATTTATGCTGTGTTCTTAGATCAGGCAGCATACGATCGTTTCAAATTATCCAAAGATCAGTTCAACCTGCTGAAGGATGATACAGCTGCTACAAAAAAGGATACTGTTTCCAAAACTCCTTTCAAACCGGACTTCGACAACCTTGAAAACAGGAAAGTTCGTCTCACTATCAACAGTGCAAGTATCAGTGATTATGTGCTGAACAAAGATGCCAGCAAACTGTATTACATGGCTTCATTTGAAAAGGGATACGACCTGTGGGTAACAGAACCACGCACCGGCGAAACAAAGATCCTCGCTAAACTCGGTGGTACATCCGGTGATATCGTATTGAGCAAAGATGGTAATACCCTGTTCGTAAGCAACAGAGGTAGCGTAGTAAAAGTAGATGCCACCTCCGGTAAGATCACACCCGTAAGCATCAGTACAGAGTTCAACTGGAACCCCGCCAGCGAAAGAGCATATATCTATGAACACGCATGGAAGGAAGTGAAAGATAAATTCTACGATCCAAAACTGCATAACGTAGACTGGGAAATGTATGCAAAGAACTATGCGCGTTTCCTGCCACACATCAGCGATAACTACGACTTCCAGGAGATCCTGAGCGAACTGCTGGGAGAACTGAATGCGTCACACACAGGCGGTCGTTATTATCCATCTGCACCAGAGGGCGATGCAACAGCATCTCTTGGATTGCTGTACGACGAAACCTTTACAGGCAGCGGTCTGAAGATAGATGAGGTAATACCTGGTGGTCCTTCTGATAAAGCTAAGAGCAAGATCAAAAAAGGCGTGGTGATCGAAAAGATCGATGGCGAAACGGTTACGCCTGATGTAGACTGGGCAACTTTCCTGAACCGCAAAACAGGGGATAATGTGTTGTTAAGCTTGTACAACCCTGGTTCGCAGGAGCGTTGGGAAGAAACAGTCATCCCATTTGCAGCAGGTGAAGAAACTGAGCTGATGTACAAACGCTGGGTGGCCAGGATGCAGGATATGGTAGACAAACTGAGTGATGGCAAAGTAGGCTATGTACATGTACAGTCTATGAATGATGCCAGCTACCGTTCTGTATACGATGAAGTAATGGGCCGTAACAGAGGCAAAAAAGCCTTGATCGTAGACACCCGTTTCAATGGGGGTGGATGGTTGCACAATGACCTGAATACCTTCCTGAGTGGTAAGCAATACCTGACCTTTGCTCCGCAGATGGAAAAGGTAGAAGGTGCTGAACCGCTGGATAGATGGACACGCCCTAGCTGTGTGATCATGAGTGAAGGCAACTATAGCGATGCCTTTATCTTCCCATACGTGTACAAGCAGAATGGTTTGGGTAAACTGGTAGGTATGCCTGTAGCTGGTACAGGTACTGCTGTATGGTGGGAAAGACAGATAGACCCGACCATCATCTTTGGTATACCAATGATTGCCACAATTGGTAAAGAAGGCCGTCCTACCGAGAACTTACAGGTAGAGCCTGATATCAGGGTACCATTGAAATATGAAGAAGAAATGAGTGGCAAGGATGCTCAACTGGAAGCGGCAGTGAAAGAAATGCTGCAGGAAATAAAATAAGTCGTCGTTTTTTTATTTAAGTATAATGGGGCCAGGGTATACCTGGTCCCATTTTTATTTGTATCTTAAGCGCACTTCAGGGATTTGGGAACATTCTTTTTTCATCAAAAGGTAGTGTTCTGTTATGTCGTCTTCGCATTCGTTAAAAAAAGTGATCAGGCCCATTCATTTGTGGGCTATTGGTGTTGGATTAGTGATATCCGGAGAGTACTTCGGGTGGAATTATGGCTGGGGGGTAGCCGGTACTATTGGCTTTCTCATTGCAACGCTGGTCATTACCCTGCTCTATATTACGTTTATATTCAGTTTTACGGAATTGACAACCTCTATCCCGCAGGCAGGCGGGCCTTTTACCTATACGCATAGGGCCATGGGGCCAATTGGCGGCCTGATAGCGGGCTATGCGACAGCAGTGGAGTTTTTGCTGGCCACGCCGGCGATTGCATTGGCGCTGGGAAACTACCTGCATTTCTTACATCCGGCATTGCCGGTGTTGGGGAGTGGGGTGGCTTTTTATATACTTTTGACGGTAGTCAATTTATTAGGTATCAAGGAGTCAGCCTTATTTTCTTTGATAATCACCTTATTGGCGGTGGTGGAATTACTGATCTACCTTGGGATTGTAGGCCCCCATTTCAAGACATCCAATTTTCTCCATGATGCCATGCCTTTTGGTTGGAGGGGGGTGTTCAATGCCCTGCCATTTGCCATCTGGCTGTATGTGTGTATAGAAGGGATTGCGATGGTAGCGGAGGAAGTAAAGGACCCGCACCGGAACATCCCGAAAGGGTACATTTCTGCTATCCTGACCCTGATGCTGCTGGCGATAGCAGTGATGGTGTTTACCGGGGGCATAACAGACTGGAAATCGTTGTCTGCCATAGATTATCCATTGCCGGAGGCGATTGGGGTCGTGTTAGGCAAACAAAATGGAATCACGAAACTCTTTGCAGGCATCGGTTTATTTGGCCTGATTGCTTCATTCAATGGCATCATCATCAGTTATTCCAGGCAATTGTTTGCATTGGGGCGTGCGGGGTATTTGCCGGCTTTTATGTCGACCTTAAGTCCGCGTCGGAAAGCTCCTTATATATCCCTGGTAATAGGTGGGCTGTTAGGTGTGTTCGCATTGTATATGGGGAAAACGGATCAGTTGGTTATATTGTCCGTAATGGGTGCCCTGGTGATGTACATCCTGAGTATGATCAGCCTGTTTATATTAAGAGATAAAGAACCAGCTTTAGAACGCCCTTACAAGGCACCATTATATCCCTGGTTTCCGGGTATTGCATTGTTCCTTTCGATCGTTTCTTTGGTTGCCATCATTTACACTTATCCAATGTTAAGTTTGATCTTTTTCGCCGGTTTGGTGGTGGCATTACTTATATTTATAGGGATGGGCAGACATAAACATCAAGCCGTCATAAACCTGATTTCATGAGTTACCGGCATACGATTCAGCATACAAATTACGCGTTCAGTGATTTGCGCACCTTATTGGCGAGGGCGACGCCTTTCCGTTCCGGCGATGCGCTGGCAGGGCTGTGTGCAGATAGTGCAGAGGAGCGGGTAGCGGCACAGATGGCATTGGCAGATGTACCATTGAAGACGTTCCTGCAAGAGGTTGTGATTCCTTATGAGAAAGATGAAATCACCCGTTTGATCATTGATTCGCATGATGCGGATGCATTTGCTTTGGTCAGTCATTTTACAGTAGGGCAGTTTCGGGATTGGTTATTGAGTGATCATGCGGATACATTCACCTTGCAGCAATTAGCCCCTGGGATTACGCCAGAAATGGTGGCGGCTGTGTCGAAGTTGATGCGGAACCAGGATCTGATCAGTGTGGCAAAGAAGTGTGAGGTGGTGACTAAATTCAGAAATACGATCGGGTTGAAAGGCCATCTCTCTGTGCGTTTACAACCCAACCATAATACAGATGATCCTAAAGGAATAGCGGCCAGTATCATAGATGGATTATTGTATGGAAGTGGGGATGCGGTGATAGGTATCAACCCGGCTACGGATAGTCCGCAGGCCGTAATCACCTTATTGAAAATGCTGGATCAGTTGCGGCAGCAATTTGAAATTCCTACACAATCCTGTGTACTTTGTCATGTAACGACGGCATTGCAGATCATGCAAAGTGCACCTGTGGATCTGGTGTTTCAGTCAATCGGTGGTACTGAGCAGACGAATAGTAGTTTTGGTATCCATCTTTCACTATTGCAGGAAGCATATGAAGCAGGATTATCATTGCAGAGAGGAACAGCAGGCAATAACCTGATGTACTTTGAAACAGGGCAGGGGAGCGCCTTATCTGCAAATGCGCATGGAGGGGTGGACCAGCAAACCTGCGAAGTAAGAGCATATGCGGTGGCGCGTAAATTTTCGCCGTTGTTAGTAAATACAGTGGTCGGCTTTATCGGACCTGAATATTTATTTGATGGAAAACAGATCATCCGTGCGGCATTGGAAGATCATTTTTGCGGCAAGTTGTTGGGATTGCCGATGGGTGTAGATATTTGCTATACAAATCATGCAGAGGCGGATCAGGATGATATGGATAACCTGCTTACATTATTAGGGGTAGCAGGTTGTAACTTCATCATGGGGGTGCCTGGGGCGGATGATATCATGTTGAACTATCAGTCTACCTCCTTTCATGATGCATTGTATGCGAGGAAGGTGCTGGGGCTGAAACCTGCGCCGGAGTTTGATCAGTGGTTGCAGCAACAGGGAATTATGAATCAAAGTGGTGGGTTATTACCGGTAGGGAGTGCACATAAATTACTGAAATACGTATGAGTGAGGAAATAATAGAACAGGATCCATGGGCTTCGCTGAAAGCTTTTACAACTGCCCGGATTGCATTGGGTAGAACAGGCACTGCTATACCTTTACGGGAAGTGCTGAATTTCAGACTGGCGCATGCACATGCCCGCGATGCGGTGTATTCTGCACTATCAGTCAATACTTTGCAGGAGCAGCTACAACCTTTTCACCTCCCTGTTTTATTGCTACACAGCAAAGCTGGGGATCGCCATGAATATTTGCAACGGCCGGATAAAGGCAGACAATTAGATGAAGATAGTATTGCATTATTAGATAAAACGGACTCCAGGTACCTTCATAAAGATGTCGCTATCATTCTTGCCGATGGCTTGTCTGCAACAGCTATGAATGTGCATACACAACCTCTTTTGGAAGTATTAATTCCGGTATTTAAAAAAGCAGGTCTGTCATTAGCACCTATTTGTATGGTGCAACAGGGAAGAGTGGCCAGTGGTGACGAAGCGGGCCAGATATTACAGGCTAAAGTGACCCTGATGCTGATAGGAGAGCGGCCTGGTCTCAGCGCGGCAGATAGCATGGGGGCGTATATTACATTTGCACCCAAACCTGGTATAACAGATGAGGCAAGGAATTGTATTTCAAATATCAGGGAGGAGGGGTTACAGTATGAGGCAGCCGCGCAGAAAATTTTATACCTGATAATGGAAGCGATTCGGTTAAAGTTGACTGGTGTTGCATTAAAAGATAATACCAGTTTAGATAATGCCGGCCTATTGGAATAAAATCTTTTTTAAAAAAACGACTCTTCCCTACCGTCTTAGCGCGAACCCGCCCCGACGGCGTCAGCCGAACTAAGCTCCTCTTCTATGGTGCCGGAGGCCCCCTCAAAAAACAGGCAGTTTATCAAAAATTATTAATATTTTACTGACCAGACACAATCAAAATGACCTGGTACGGAACTGACATTTCTGCCGCAATCGTTACCGAAGGCCTCCGTGACCGGAATATGGAAGTCTTTCAACAACTATACCTCACCTACAGCGAAGACCTGTTCCTACTCGCCTTCCGCTGGGTAAAAGACGAAAACCTTGCAAAAGACCTCGTCCACAACTTATTCGTGCACCTCTGGGAAAAAGGCGCCACCCTCACTATCACCGGCAATGTCCGGCACTACCTGTACCGTGCCGTCACCAACCGTTCTATCAATGAGCTAAAACGTCAATCGCGTCACGTAAGCGAAGACATTCTCCAATGGCAGGCGGATCCGGCCTCCCTATACGAGACCGCTGACTACATCCTGCTACAAAAAGAAATGATTCAACTCGTACAGGGACTCGCGCCCCGCTGTCGGGAAATCTTCTTATTAAGCAGGGTCAACGGCCTCGAACCATCAGAAATCGCTGAAAAACTGAATATTACACTAAATACCGTTTACTTTCAGCTATCTGTCGCACTAAAACACCTCCGCATCCACCTGCTGGGTGAAAAAAAAGAAAAATAACTATCAAAGTACCTCCATCCTGAATTGTCTTAATTAATATACAATCATGAGTGTTGATGATATAAGGGAATTTTTAATCGACTGTCTGGCACACCCTGCAAACGCAGATAAACAGGCAGCACTGGGGCAATGGCTACACCAATCCGAAGCAAACCGTACGCTTTATGCTGAACTGAAGCAGTTATGGGATGCCACGGAAAACATGCCTGTTATACCTTTTGACAAGGAACAGGGATGGCAGGCCCTGTCTCAGCAAATTTCTGGTACATCAGCTCACGTTGTTGAATTAAAGAGGGAAATTGCGAGCAGTACCCGGGAAGAAGCACCCGGCGTTACTGCTCCATTTTTAAGGCGATACAGATGGCTGGCAGCTGCATGTTTCCCTTTATTCCTCGTGGCCAGTTACCTGATCTGGCAAAAGGTGGAACAACCTGTTACTATTCATGCTGCTATAAAAAATACCCTTTCCCTGCCAGATGGTTCGTCCATCCAGCTACAGCCCGGCACTGTAATAAAATACGACCCCGCATTTGCCAACCGCCGCGTTTCTCTTACGCAGGGAGCAGCAGATTTTTCTATTTCACCAGATGAAAAGCGTACATTTATTGTACAGCTGCCACGCTCCACGGTCACAGTACTCGGTACCCAATTCAATGTAAATGTCAGTGGCACAACGGAAAAAGTAGTCGTGCAGGAAGGAAAGGTTCGCCTGACTACCCTGACAGATACCCTGATTCTGACCAAAGGTCTGGCCGGCCAGGTCACAAAAGGCGGAAAACTACTTCAACCCAAACTGTCCTTTACCAACGAAGAAGCCGGTACAGTGGCTACTGCATTGTCTGAGTTTTACCTGGTGAACATTACATTGCCAGACAGCACATTCAGGAAGAAAAAAATAACAGCCAACTTCCAAAACATGTCAGCCAGTGAAGTACAGCAGGTACTCAATGCGATATTGGAGCAATAGCCGTCAGCTAATCTGACCACTGTATCGCCTATTATGAAAACCAAAGCCATTTGCTGTTTACTCACCCTGTTCCTCGTTATGTGCCACTGCGTAAAAGCGCAGGAAAAACTAACCATTCATGTAGTGAATGAACCCCTCATTTCCGTACTCCATCTCATAGAAAAACAGGCAGGTGTTTTATTTGCTTATCGCAATGAAGTCATCGATGTGCATGACCGCATTACCATACATTGGGACAATGTGCCATTAAAGACCATTTTAGACGTTATTTTTCCATCTTCTCTGTATGAATTACGATTCATAGGCAAACAGATTGTGATCCTGAAAAAACAGGCGCCTGTGCCTGTAACTCCGCCACCCCATATTATTGATATCACCCCTGTCGTGATCACCGCATTGGGTATCAGCAGGCAACAAAGATCTTTAGGCTATGCCTACGCCGACCTGGGACCGCAAACTTTTACGATAAATCCGGTCAGTGCACTATCCGGAAAGGTAAGCGGATTGAATATCACGCCTGTGAATAGCGGAGTAGGAGGATCGGCCAAAGTGACCCTGAGAGGATTGAAAATTATAGGTGGTGATAATACCCCTATGTTTGTAATAGATGGTATTCCTGTGAATAATTCCTCCCCCGGTCAGGCAGATAAATATGGAGGATATGATTTAGGAGATGGGACTTCCATTATCAATCCTGATGAAATAGCCAGCATCTCTATTTTAAAAGGCGGCTCTGCTTCCGCATTGTATGGTAGTCGCGCTGCAAATGGTGTGATTATTATCACCACAAAGAAAGGAAACAAAGGTGTTTCGGTAGAATACACCGCCAATATGCTCGTTGAAAAACTGAATAATAGTTACGACTTTCAGCATGAATATGGTAGTGGGCAGGATGGCTTTTTACCAAAAGATGTTTCTACTGCCCGGGTGGATGCACAGAAAAGCTGGGGACCAAAAATGAGTAAAGACAGCACCGTCGTGATCTGGGATGGCAGAAAAGTTCCTTACGTGAATGCAAGTAATGCCATTAGTAAGTTTTTTCGCAAAGGGCTGACACTTACCAATTCAGTTTCTTTATCTACGGGTACAGACAAAGCGCAATTGCGCGCTACCTATACTAATGTGAGAAACAATGATATTATTCCCCGTAGTAAACTCGATCGTCATCATATTTCCCTGAGAGGTACTGCAAAGCTGTCTTCAAAACTGATACTTGATGCCAAAGGAACTTATCTTTCCGAAGATGTATTTAATCGCCCTGCACTCTCTGACAACCCGAATAATATCGGTTATGTACTGAGTGGCATTGCACCCAATATCGATATCAACTGGCTCAAAAAATACAAAGATTCCGCTGGCGATTATATCAACTGGAATAACAATGCCTACCAGGTAAACCCTTACTGGGCTATTAATGAACAACCTAACAACAGTACTCAGCGCCGCTTTAATGGATTCCTCCTATTGAAATACCAGTTGTGGCCGGGATTATATATTCAGGGACGTACAGGTACGGATTATTCCCGTTTTTCATTTACTGAGTTTATGCAATATTCCACGCCTTACTATACAACCGGGGGTATCGTACTCCTGCACCGGAATCTGCAGGAAACCAACTCCGATCTTTTAGTGAATTATCATAAAAAATGGGACAGGTTCTCTCTCGAAATAAATGTGGGTACCAATAGAATGGACTATACAGAAGATGTGCGCAATATAACTGGGAGAGATATGAAAACAAGAGGTGTTAAAAAACTCAATAATTTTGAGACACAACTGAGCAGTCATCAATTGTACAGAAAGCGGATCAACTCTGTTTACGGAGGGGTCACCATTGGTTATGATGCCTTTCTTTACCTGGATCTGACTGGTCGTAATGACTGGTCTTCTACATTGTCCGCCGGACACAATGCTTATTTTTATCCTTCTGCATCTGCCAGCTTTGTATTTTCTTCATTATTACCGTCAAATGCTATATTATCCTTTGGAAAACTGAGAGCAAGCATTGCGCAGACAGGCACAGATGCCATCGCACCTTATCAGACAGCACTCACTTATGCCACGAATCCTGATATCCCCAGTGTGGGTGGCTATCTCATTGGTGGCGTAGCGACAGATAAAGTACCTTATGAAAACCTGAAACCAAGTATCAGCCGTTCTTATGAAACAGGATTGAACATGGTGTTTTTTGATAACCGTATTAACCTGGATCTGACATGGTATCATTCCAATACAAGGAACCAGATATTGAATGCACCTATTTCACCAACCAGTGGTTACACCAGTGCAGTTATCAATTCAGGAGATGTATCCAACGAAGGTGTAGAAATCTCATTGGGAGGGCGGCCTATATGCAACAAAGATTTTAAATGGCAGGTGAACGCCAACTTTGCACGCAACAGGAATAAGATTATCTCTCTAAGCTCATTGGTCTCCGACTACTACACCCTTGCTTCCGCACGCTGGGGAAATGCCAGTATCATTGCAAAAGCCGGATCCACCTATGGTATGATCACCGGTAAGAAATTTCTTCGTGATGAGAATGGGCAGATGGTACTGGATGCAAATTATTTACCTCAATATACATCTACTGATTACAACCTTGGAAGTACGCAATACAATTGGATCGGAGGTATCACAAATACATTTACGTATCGTCGCTGGTCCTGCGCCGTCTTATTAGATATCAAACAAGGAGGTAAGATATTCTCCATGACCAACTTACTTGCCTATCAGAATGGCCAACAGAAAGGCACGCTGGAAGGCAGAGAGGGGTGGGCCAGATCAGAAAAAGAAAGGATCGCCGCCGGTGTATCGTCAGCAGATTGGACACCTACCGGGGGACTGCGTGTGAAGGGGGTAAAAATAGTCGGTTTGAACAGACCACAATATGAGCAGGTAGACCGGTACGTAAATCCTGAAACCTACTGGACAAGAGTGACAGAGAATATTCCCGAACCTTTTGTATACGATGCAGGTATGGTAAAGATCCGCGAACTCACGCTGGGGTACAGGATTTTGAAAGAAGTATCTGTATCAGTGATTGCCCGTAATCTGCTTACATTAAGTAAACATGTACCCAATATAGATCCTGAATCCAGTTATAATAGTGGCGATGGGCAGGGCTTTGAATATGGATCATTGCCTACCCGCCGTGCCTATGGTATCACCCTTCATGCAAAATTTTAAAAGATGAAGTTTTATCATTATTGCCTGATCATAATTTTGAGTAGCAGCTGTACAACAAACTTTGGCGTCATAAATACGGATCCTGTCAATGACACTACCATTGCAGCCGGAGAGCAACTCACAGCCGCTGCTTACCTGCTGGATGGTGGCCGGGAAATGGGATATCCAAACTTATATCTATTCCAGCCAATGGTGCAATATGTAAGTGGTACTTATGGTATGCGTGCAGGTGGCAAGTATGTAAGAGATGAATTTTACAATGGATTGATGTGGTCTAACTATTATGGTAAATGCATCAAACAACTGGCAGACCTGTTGAAGCAACATCAGGATGATAGCACACAAGTGAACTATGTAGCTGCTGCGCGCATTTTGAAAGTATATATCTTTTCCTTATTGACAGATGCATATGGTGATATTCCTTATTCTCAGGCAGGTCTTGCTTATTATGATAAAATTTACACCCCTGTCTACGATAAGCAGGAAGATATTTACAAAGATTTCTTTGTAGAACTGGAAGCCGCTATTCAGCAATTTGATGATCGTAAGCCTGTCATCCTCAATGATATTGTCTACAATGGTAATCTCACCAAATGGAAGCGCATGGCCCGTTCGCTACAACTACGCCTTGCCATACGCCTGTCTGCCGCGGATCCCTCATTGGCACAAATACAGGCAGCGGCGGCATTTGCCGGTGGCGTGATGCAAAGCAATAATGATAATTTTGTGATGATACATGAAGACTATAGTTACCCTGATCTTCGCGGCAATGGCTATGCGCAGGCATTACAGGAGGAAGCAGCATATAAATATACCATTGGTACAACTACCTTTGTCAATTACCTCAAAGCAGAAAATGATCCCCGCTTAGGATTGTTTTTCGTAAATACAGATAGCATTACCAATTATCTCCCTATTCAACCGGGCCTTTACTGGTGGGAGTATTGGTCAGACTTTGTAGGTGAAAACGGAGAGATAGTAGGACAGGCGAATAAATATTGCCACATCAATGCACCTTTCTATCAACAGGGAGGATCATGGTTACATCTCGGCTATGCAGAAGTAGAATTATTGTTGGCAGAAGCCGCCGTACGTGGCTGGATTGGCGAAGATGCCAATATCCATTATCAGTCAGGATTGAGAGCGGCTATGCATCAACTGGAAATGTATCCGGGTATGACGCCGTTATCTGGTGCTGCGATCGATAGTTTTGTGGGTACACATACTTTACCATCCAATGCAATAGCAGCTATCAGTATGCAGAAATGGGTAGCGTTATTTCCAAATGGATATGAGGCTTTTGCGAATCAACGTAGAACAGGTTATCCTGAATTGAACCCGATAGTGGACATAGATGGGGAGTCTGAAACTGGGGGCCATCAGCCAAAGCGGTTATTCTATCCAGCTACAGAGGCCACATCTAATCCTGTACATTACCAGGAAGCGATAGACAGGCTGGGAGGGAGCAATGACTGGATGATACCAGTATGGTGGAATAAATGATTATAATATCTCCCGAATTATTTGTAATTCGCACGCTTATAATCATGCGTTCCACTATGTATAAACTTTATCTGGCTTTAACACTGGCTACAGCCCTGCCTGTACTCAACAGCTGTGCGCAAACAAAGCCCATCCACACAGCACCTGCACCTCTCTACCGCGACCCTATCTTCGATGGCGCCGCTGACCCAACCCTCATCTGGAACGACAATGAAAAAGCCTGGTGGATGCTCTACACCCAACGCCGTGCCAGCGTCGACGCTGAAAACGTGGCTTACTGTTATGGCAGCAAAATCGGTATTGCCGAATCAAAAGACAACGGCCACAGCTGGGTATACAGAGGCGCACTAAACCTTGAATTCGAAAAAGGCGAAAACACCTTCTGGGCTCCCGACGTCGTTTACAACAACGGTACCTACCATATGTTCGTCGCCTATATCCAGGGCGTTCGCAGCAACTGGGGAGGTCATGCCCGCATTGCACACTACACCAGCAAAGATATGTGGGACTGGAAGTTCGAAGGCTTCCCCCAACTCACCTCCGAAAAAGTGATCGACCCTACGCTATACCAACTCCCGGACAAGACCTGGCGCATCTGGTACAAAGATGAAGATCATGGCTCAAACACCATGATGGCCGGTAGCAAGGACCTCAATAAATGGACCTACACCAGTACCAAACCAGTCATTGGCGGCACCGGCCACGAAGGTCCCAAGGTATTCCGCTTCAAAGATTACTACTGGATGGTCACCGATGAATGGCATGGCATGCGCGTATACCGTTCTGACGACCTGAATACCTGGACCAGACAGGGATTAATACTTGACGTTCCGGGCAAGCGAAAAGACGATACGCCTACCGGTGCACATGGCGATGTGGTAGTCACCGGCGATCAGGCATACGTGATCTACTTCACCCACCCAGGCAGAAAAGTACATAGCGAAAGTCCGGTGAATGAAGATGGCATACAACCTTACTCCATCCGCCGATCCAGCATTGAGGTAGCTGAACTGAAGTTTGAAAATGGTACGTTGACGTGCGACAGAGATGCGCCGTTTGAGTTCTTTCTGCCTTCGAAATGATTGTGCCGGAGCCCCCTGGGGACAAATCCATTTCCGTTTCGAAGTTATTTTCCTGTTAAAAAGAAATTACATCGTTTCCTGCTCCTCAGGGTACCTGGGCTTGTGCCAGAAATAATAATAAGCCAGGATCACCACCCCCATAAAAAATGGAATCAGTGCCAGATGCTTGTAAGTAATACTTCCAAAGAGGATCTCCGTGTCGAAATGCATAAACTCACTGATCATCCAGTAAGAATTCGCCGTAATCCACACAGTAATCGCCAGGTTATGGCAGAGTTCAGACATGAACTGCCGTGTACGCCATGCAATCACAATAGAAATGATCAGCGTTGGGAAGATCATAATAATCCCTAATACAGGCCATGCCATGCACCAGCTGATATCTTTGAGCAACCAGAAAACGATGTGGAGGTTCTCCATCTTCCGGTATTTAAGGGGAATGCTGTAAACAGGACTTTTTTCCTGCGTAATGGTGGTTTCAGCCATTGTTGATTTTGATTGAGGGGCAAAAATAAAAAATCTGGCATCAATTGGTATAACTCTTGTAATATCTATAGGGAACCAAAAAAGCAGAGATATGAAAAAGGCATTAATAGCAGCCACTATCGTGGGTGCAGCAGCAGCCGGTGTAATTTATTATCTGACCAACAGAAGTCGTGCAGAACAGATCCTGGACGAATTGAATGATACCGCAGACGAAGGTCGTCGTCTGGCAAAGAAACATTTGCGCAAAACCCGCAAAAAAGTTAATAATATGATTCATGAGCATATGGAGCCTTAGTCAGACTATAGGCAAGCTATAGTACAACTAGTACATTAAAAGGTCACTAAAAGGGCACCTCATTATCCCAGGGATATTGAAGTGACCTTTTAGTGACCTTTTGGTATACTGATCATGACGGCATCGCGCTATGCCTTTAAGGTCAATATTTAGATAAAAAAGTATTATTCCTGCATCCGGAATAACCCTAGCTTTGAAGAAACAGCACCACGTTTTCGAAAGACTATGGACAAGCGACTAGCGGCTTACAGGCAGGAGGTAACAACAGCGTTATACGATATCCTGCACTACTGGCAACAATTTACAGTTGATATACAAGATGGGGGATTTTATGGGGCATTAAACAACGACAATGTCGTGTTGGAGGGAAGTCCCAAAGGTGGGGTGCTGAATAGCCGCATATTGTGGACCTTTGCCGCCGCATATAAATTCGATCCACAACCACAATTTTTAGCGCTGGCCGATAGAGCGTTCCAGTACTTACGTACTCACTTCAATGATCCTGCATACGGTGGCATATATTGGTCGGTAACCGCCACCGGCGAACCACTGGAAACACGGAAACAGGTATATGGACAAGCTTTTCTGATCTATGCCTTAAGTGAGTACCATGCCATTCAACCTTCAAAAGAAGTATTAGATTGGGCCATTGATGTATATCGATTGCTGGAAGCGCATAGTTATGATCCTGTAGACGGGGGGTACTACGAAGCATTTTCCAGGGAATGGGGGCCTATATCAGACTTGCGCCTGAGTGCAAAAGATGACAATGCCGCCAAGACCATGAATACGCATCTACATGTATTGGAGGCTTATACTAACCTGTATCGTATCTGGCCGGATGCGGAATTGAATAAAAAAATAAAACAACTCATTGAACTCTTTTTAAATAAGATCATTCATCCTGTCACCCACCAGCAGATCCTGTTCTTCAATACAGCCTGGGAGCCGGAATCAGCCGTCGTTTCTTATGGTCATGACATAGAAACATCCTGGCTGTTGTACGATGCCGCAGAGGTCCTGGCAGATGAGTCCCTTTTAAACAAAGTGAAAGAAAACGCCATCCTGATGGCGAAAGCTACCATTGCCGGTGTAGAAGAGAACGGAGGTTTGCAATACGAAGATGACAACAAAGAAAAACACTGGTGGGTACAGGCAGAAGCAATGGTGGGATTTTTCAACGCCTGGCAACTAAGTGGGGAGGAAAAATATTTACACTATTCTTTAGATACCTGGGCATTTGTAAAAAAATACATCATTGACCCGGAAAAAGGGGAGTGGTACTGGGGGGTTACAGAAACATTGACAATCATGCCCGGACAAGATAAAGCCGGGTTCTGGAAATGTCCTTATCACAATAGCAG
The DNA here is from genome assembly GCF_034274695.1 of Chitinophaga sp. LS1. NCBI lineage: Bacteria > Pseudomonadati > Bacteroidota > Chitinophagia > Chitinophagales > Chitinophagaceae > Chitinophaga > Chitinophaga sp. LS1. Next base: position 7,548,878 of record NZ_CP128362.1, on the reverse strand, counting down.
GGCGTGCCTGGAACTCATTCACCGAATTGTTTAACACGTACATGAACATAAAGGCTGGCTAATCAGTGGCCGTTGCACAACTGCCACTGATTAGCCGGCCTTTTCTATTTTAATTCCATCCTTTCAATTTACTGATATAAGCCGTCAGTTCTTTGGCAATCAGCTGATGCTCTTCCAGTGTAGGATGATCTCCGCATCCGCCATGATATCTTTTCGAAAAGAAATAATAAGATACATTCTTATCGCCACTTGCCACCACGATCGTCTTAATATAAGACTTCAATACAGCACTCAGGTCTGCATCTGCCATTGGACTGCTCAACAAAACAATACTGGCATTTGGATAATACCCTCTCAATGTACGAATGAACCGCAGGTAGGCATTACAAAAAGTAGTAGAATCCTGCTTACCATCATTCTGCCCAAGACAAACCGTCACTACATGTGGCTGATATTTATTAAAATCCCATTGCAGGCTATTATCCCGCATGTTGATCTTGTCAAACACCTGAGGCATAGTGATCTTCATATCACAGCAGCTATGGATCAATCCAATGCCGGACACGGAAGACAGCATCCAATGTGCATCCAGCGCACGGGCGGTCAAGGGGCCATAACTCATGAAGGCATTGTGCTGATCATACCATTGTCCCTGTCCACAGGGAAAGGTAGATTGATCACTTCCCGTACCACAGGTAATTGAATTCCCTATAAATTCAAGTCTTCTCGATGGAGTAGCCGTAATAGGCATGAGCTTATTACACTGGAATCCGATAAACTCCAGGTAGCCGATACCTGCTTCTGTATTTTTACAGATAGTGATGATGTGCTCTCCGTCACGCAGATTGGAAGCGGCTTTGATCACATTGTGCTTCGCAGTGGTCTGCACCCTTTGAGGAGGTTGGTTGTCAATCTGAATAGCCAGGTAATTGTGTTGGTTATACAGTTCTTCATCATCCATCACGATATTGCAGTAAGTGCCTTTAAATTTCGCGCGGATATATACCCCTGGCTGCCAGAAGCGATATGTCACAAAATTGCTCTTAAAAATACGGCCGGTGTATTGGATATAAGGATGATTGGCCCTGTAGTCGACCAGGTCCTGTGCAAAGGTCTGCAGGCTGCATAGTATGAGCAGCGAAAATAAAATACGTTGTATCATAGCAGGGAAATAAATCTCTGCGAAAAATACTAAAATAACTTAGAATATAAACTGCCGATCGTCACCCAGATAGATGTGCGTGAAGTCGGAATTTGTATGCTCAGGTCAGGGATTTCCGCCTGTAATTCATTGTAGAGCATTTCTGCCCGCAGGTGAGAAGGCGAATCGCATTGCAGTTCGAGGATATTAGAGAGCATTATTATCGCCATCTTGTGATGTTTCTTCGCGAGTATACGGGCGGTTTTTATCACCTCCTTACAATATTCTGAGCGGAAGGAATGAAATTCATCCGGCAGTAAATTGAGGAGACAGATGTACGTGATGTCAGCCGTTTCTTCCAGCGCCACAGCATCTACGGCCTGCGCCAGTTGCAGCTGATGTCTGAGTGACAATAAGAATCGCTCTTTTTCATTCAGGAATTGCAGGATTGCGGTGTAGCTCTTTTCCTCATGACTATCATCGAGCAGATGTGGATTCGCCATCAGATCGCGCATCAATTCAGTATCTTTCATTTGCAGGCAACTAATGACTGCTGCGGTAAAGACAGGTTCAAAATGAGGAGCGATGATTTGTAGTAATGCAGGTTCATTGTATCTGGGATCGTTCAGGAACCGACCTCCTTTGGGAATAGTACCTGTTTCCAGAAACGAAATTAAAACAGCATCCCGGCGGATCAGGGTAATTAGGGATTGAGTAGTAACGTGATTCATAGCATAGGTTGGGATTGTACTACAGCAATATAATAAATTTTTTAATATATAATATTTAAATTTTAAGTTCCCGGTTTTTAACTGGTATCAGCCTATAACAAAAACGCTTTGCCCTTAGGACAAAGCGTTTTTGTTATAAATTAGTTTGCGTCAGCTTTGAGTTTATCCTTAAACACTTTCTTAAACTTCTCCAATTTGGGGGCTATCACAAAGTGACAATAAGGTTGTTCTCCATTTTGCTTATAATAATCCTGGTGATAATCTTCTGCCTTATAAAACTTCGTAAAAGGCGCAATCTCCGTTACCACCGGCTTATCATAGGCTCCGGACTTATCCAGTTTGTCCTTATATAATTCCGCCAGTTTATGCTGTTCTTCATTATGATAGAAGATCACAGATCTATACTGGGTACCCACATCATTCCCCTGCCTGTTCAGCTGGGTGGGGTCATGGGCGGTCCAGAAAGCCTTTAGTAATTCCTCATAGGAGATCTTAGCAGGGTCATAAGTCACCTGGATCACTTCCGCATGCCCCGTTGTGCCGGTGCACACTTCCTCATAAGAAGGATTTTTTACCGTACCTCCGGAAAAACCTGATTCTACCTTTATCACCCCATCCAGGTATTGAAACTGGGCTTCGGTACACCAGAAACACCCTCCGCCAAAGGTCGCGGTCTCTGTTTTCAGGTCTTTAGGAACTTTTATATCACCTGGAACTTTGTCGTTCGATGATTTGCTTTGCGCACAGGCTACAAAGGTAAGTGCGAGCAAAAAGCTTAATAATGAGTATCTTCGCATGATTTTTTTCGTTTGGAGTAGTTTTGTATGCGTAACCACTTCCACCCCAGACAAGTTAAATTACGATAAGTTTGATGTAACGGATCGCCCAATTAATTAACTTTAACATTCTTTTGAAGGGCCAAAAGCCAATTTTAACCGCCTGTGTAATTGTAACCGCAGGCTTTGTATGGAATTAATTTAAGATGAAGTATTTTCCCGATTCAGCCTTAGTACAGCTGGAATTCGACAAAGTTCAGGCTTTGTTGGAGGAACATTGTAAAACGGAGCTGGGTAAAGAAATGGCGCAGGAACTGCGTTTACATACCCACATTGACTACGTCAAAACAGCATTACAGCAGGCGCACGAATATAAGCAGCTCACGCTGCTGCAGGAACATTTTCCCAACGATTATGTACTGAACCTGAAAAGTGAATTGCGCTTGCTGGGCATCCAGGGAGCCGTATTGAGCGGAGAGCAGGTAATGCAATTGCGCAAGCTGGCCGAAAGCATGGGCAGCATTGTACGTTTTTTTGATCACGACAGGCGCGTCACTTATGCGGGTCTGTTCGAAGTGATCACTCATACCCACTACGAAAAGAAGATCATCCTGATCATCGACGAGATATTGGATGAGGCAGGACTGATAAGGGATAACGCCACTCCGGAGTTATCCAGGATCCGTATGTCCCTGTTTCGCAAGCGGAATGAACTGCGCCGGGTATTTGACCGTAGTTTGTCCAAACTCAGCAAACTGGGCTACCTCGCCGATACTGGCGAAGCTTTTCTGAATGGCAGAAGGGTAGTGGCCATTTATGCCGAAAACAAACGTATGGTAAAAGGAATTCTCCATGGAGAATCTGATACCCGTCGTACCGCATTCGTGGAGCCGGAAGAAACCATTGAGCTGAATAATGATGTAGCCGCCCTGGAAAGAGATGAGAGCCGTGAGGTGTACAAGATATTGCGTACCCTGACAGCAGACCTGAGCAAGCATTCATTGCTGCTGAACAACTACCACATTATTCTCGGTACTTACGACTTTATCCGTGCCAAAGCTAAGCTGGCACTTGATATGGATGGTAATTACCCAATGCTCACACCCACAGCACAACTGCATTTGGTAGATGCATATCACCCACTGTTACTTTTGTACAACCGTCGTAATACCAAGCCGACCATTCCCATCAACCTCACGCTGGAGCAGAACAATCATATCCTCGTGATCAGTGGACCGAATGCCGGTGGTAAGACGGTGACTATGAAAACAGTCGGTTTGATCCAGCTCATGCTGCAGGCAGGACTGCTGGTACCGGTACATCCCAGTTCCCAGATCGGTATTTTCAGGCAACTGATGATCCATATTGGTGATACACAATCCCTCGAATTTGAATTGAGTACTTACAGTTCGCACCTGAAAAATATGAAGTATTTTATGGAAAATGCGAATGGTAAGACCCTCTTTTTCATCGATGAGCTGGGAAGCGGTTCCGATCCGAACCTTGGTGGTGCTTTTGCGGAGGTGATCATGGAGGAGCTGGCTAAGAAACACGCATTTGGTATTGTGACCACCCACTACCTGAACCTGAAGGTAATGGCCAACAAGGTAAAGGGTATCATTAACGGGGCGATGGGCTTTGACGAGGAGAACCTGTCACCGATGTACAAACTGATAGTAGGTAAACCGGGTAGCTCCTATACATTCTCTATTGCACAGCGGATAGGTCTGCATCCTTCCCTGATCAACAGGGCCAGAAACCTGGTAGATGAAGGCCATTTTCAGCTGGATAAGCTCCTGAACAAAGCAGAACAGGATCTGCAAAAGATAGAGGCAAAAGAGAAGGAATTACAGCAGTTGCTGCGTGAAAACGAAAAGTTGAAACGTGAGTACGAGGTACTTTCTGACAAGGAACGAAAGAACCAGCAGTTCGGCATGATGAAGTTGCAGAACAAGATCAAGGAAGACGAACTGGCCTACCTGAAAGATATGGAGCGCAAGATGAAGCAGATCGTGATTGAATGGAAGCGTACCGACGACAAACAAAAAGTTTTGAAGCAGGCCGAAGCACTCCTGTTCAGAAAACGTGAAAAAGCTATCAATGACAAGCTGGAGAAGAAGGTACAGGACAAATTCCAGGAAGTAGTGGGTAGCAACCTCGAGATTGGCAACCTTGTAAAAATTAAAACAAACGGCCAGGTGGGCAAACTGATCGAAATACGTGATAAGCGAGGCATCGTGAAATTGGGTAATATCCCGATGAACGTATTGTTGGCTGATCTGATATTAGTGAAAGAACGTCCTAAAGAAAAGGAGCCGGCCACTAAATAATAGATTTTTGCAGGTTTCCTGCATTTCTGTGTTTCTGCAGTCTTTCTAATGCGACGGCATCAGAAAGACAGCTTTCGTTCGAAAAGGAACGCTTTTACCTGTGGTAAAAGCGTTTTTTTTAATTTTTATTTTATTTAGCCGGCTAATTATTATATTTGCTTCATGAACAAACCGCTTATGTGCAGTACCATTGGTCACCTATTGGTACAAATCGGCAAAGCGCACAGAAACAAAGGAAATCAAATGCTCGCGGCATACAACCTGCACGCCGGTCAGGAGATCTTCCTGCAACAAGTACTATGTCACAACGGCATCATGCTCAGTGACCTGACGACTAACATGGAAGTCACACCCGTAACTGTCACCCGCATGGCTGACCGTCTCGAAAAAAACGGCTTCCTTGTCAAAGAAAAATGCTGTACCGATCAGCGCGCCGTCCGCGTCTCCCTTACTGAAAAAGGTAAAGAAGCCGCTATGCATATCACAGAACAAACCTGGAACCAATTGGAGCAGCAAATGGTGGAAGGGCTAAGTACAGAAGAAAGGATAATCTTAAAACGTCTGCTCATGCAGGTACTGGAAAATCTGAAGAAATAATATTTTTTACTTATTTAATTAGCCGGCTAATAATAATTGAAGATAATAAGTATATTTATCATGTAAAAATAGTTCGATGAAAAATGAAATGTAAATTATATTTTTGTCGCACTATGTAATAGATATAATCTGCTAATCATCTACTGATTACAATCCTGCCGACTAATTAATCCATGCCGATTCTGTAGCTAGAATGGCACTGCCTCTGAACTTTTACGACTGAGCCCTCTTCTTTTTAACGACTAAACTGTATGTGATATGAAGACTAATGTAGTCATACCAGTTTACAATGTTGACGACTGTGTTGATATACAAAATCCTTTAAAAGGCTTTTTAATCAACCGCACTACCTACCTGGTACAACCAGAAGATCTGAAAGAACCGCATCGCCGTAAGCATTTCAGTATCACACTTGTGCTATCAGGCGAAACAACTCAATATATCGACTTCGAAAAATATACTGTCACAGGTCCTGCTGTAGTGATGTTATATCCTGACCAGGTACATCAACATACAGGCGATAGTTTATGCGAGGTCGTTAATATTATCTTTTCACAGGAATTTCTAGTGAATGAAACAGGCTTAGGTAGTCCTATCTGCTGGGGTTGCGTATGCGGCACGCCTGTAATTGAACTCACGGATGCACAACTGAAAGATCTCATGGGATTCGCGCGTCTCATGCTGAGAGAAATGGAAACCAGGCAACCATTGCGGGAACTGATTATCCGCAACATGCTACATTCTCTCATTGCTGCTATCTCCCGTTTACCACAACGGGACATTGCCGCTATGCAATCAGATACGCTGCCTAACCGCATCGTACGTCAGTTCGATGAATTGTCTGATGTGCATTACAAAGACAAAACGCAGGTAGCGCACTATGCAGATATGATGTATGTAACACCTGGTCATCTCAACGATACGATCAAGGCTGTGTTGGGAAAAACCGCAAAACAGATTATCGATGAAAAACGGGTGATGGAAGCCAAGCGACTCTTGTTTTATGGCGAACATACCATCAAGGAAATCGCGTGGGAGCTTAAGTTTGAAGACGATGGGTACTTCAATCGGTTCTTTAAAAAGCATACTGGATACACACCAGCAACGTTCCAGAAGAGTATCCGGGAAAAGTACAATTAATACCGTAATTAGTTAAATGAACTTCCTTGCTGATCATTGTACTTTTGTAAGGTTATAATAATCATAACATGATGATGTTGAAATAATGTCGTCCTAAAAAAACCACTAGCACATGAAGTATCTAAATTTCTCCTGCTAACCTGTTCATAAGTTTCTCTTAGCAGTAACCAATCAAAAAACTTTGTCATCTGGCTTCCCGGTTCAGGCGGGTGGGGTGGCTTTTCTATCTCCAATAACTGTCGTTATTTATTAACCGGTGACCACCGTGTGTGGGAGGGGTATGCATTACATCTCTGACAATGGTGGAATGGCTAACTATGGCCATGGGGAGGCTTTTGCCTAAAATTTCCGCCATTGGCGGCGTGGCTATCTATTGCCATACTTTTCTTAAAATGAACAATTGTATGAATCACTTATTCTTTTTACAACAAGCGCACAAAAAACACGGACCAGCGAGTCTTCTTTATAGTATCATTATTGTCGCGTTCCTTTCATCATGCGCCTCCTCTTCTGCAAAAACAGAAAATGCAGGAGGAGCACCAGCAGCAGTACTTCCTGTGCTGAAAGTAACTTCCGTTCCAGCTACTACCTATCGTGAATACAACGCGACATTAGAAGGAAAGGTAAACGTTGAAATCCGCCCACAGGTAGATGGATACCTCGACAAGATCTTTGTAGATGAAGGTGCTTACGTAAAAGCAGGCCAACCTTTATTCCGCATCAATGACCGTCCTTACCAGGAACAACTGAGTAATGCATCTGCACTCTTACTCGCTGCACAGGCCAATGAAGAAAAGGCACTGGTAGAGGTAAACCGTCTTACGCCACTCGTACAAAACAACGTGGTATCTGACGTACAACTGAAAACTGCCAATGCTGCCTATGCGGCTGCGAAAGCCAACGTATCACAGGCACGTGCCAATGTAAGCAATGCACGTATCAGTGTAGGATACACCCTGATCACTGCACCTGTTAGTGGTTACATCGGTCGTATTCCATTCAAAAGCGGTAGCCTGGTAGGCCGTGGAGAAACACAGCCACTTACCTTATTATCGGATATAAATGAGGTGTATGCTTACTTTTCCATGAGTGAGATCGACTTTCTCCAATTTAAAAATAAAATAGCTGGTAATACCGTCGCTGATAAAGTGAAAAAATTGCCGGCTGTAGACCTGGTACTTCCAGACAATACCATCTACACCGAAAAAGGGCATGTAGAAACAATGGAAGGTCAGTTCGACAAAACAATGGGTTCTGTAAGTTTCCGGGCTATTTTCCCGAATGGTGCAGGGCTGCTTCGTTCCGGTAATACAGGTAAAGTCCGTATTCCTGAACAACTCTCTGCAGCACTGTTGGTGCCACAGGAAGCGACATTTGAGGTGCAGGACAAAGTATTTGTATTCACAGTAGGAGATAGCAATAAAGTGGCGAGCAAGCCAATTATAATCTCTGGTAAATCTGGCGCGTACTACTTCGTAGAGAAAGGACTGCAGGCAGGTGAGACTATTGTATATGCAGGATTGGGAAGACTACAGGATGGTGCTGTGATTGCTCCACAGCCAATATCTATGGATAGCCTGCTGAAGGTAAAGCCATTGTAAAATGGGGCGGCTGTCTGAAGGTGATTCCATCATAAATGGATTGCCTGTCTAAAGGTGAAAAATATGTAAATGGATGACGTGTCGAAAGCAGTTCCATTATCATGAATTACCTGTAGATGGCCAAACCAGTTAAATGGATTGCCAGCTAAAGGCAAGTCCATTTGTAAAAAATTCAACTAAAGATTTATGTTAAGAAGATTTATAGAAAGGCCGGTACTGGCTACGGTGGTCTCCATCCTGCTGGTACTGTTGGGGATCTTATCGCTATTCACATTGCCGGTTACTCAGTTTCCGGACATTGCCCCTCCCTGCGTGGCCGTTACAGCATCCTACCCCGGCGCTAACGCCGAAGTGGTAGCCCGTTCCGTAGCCACCCCTATAGAAGAGGCGGTAAACGGTGTAGAGAACATGACCTACATGACCTCTACTTCCAACAACGACGGTTCCATGACCCTGAGTGTGTACTTCAAACTGGGTACCAATCCTGATCTGGCAGCAGTAAACGTGCAAAACCGCGTATCCAAAGCCACCAGCCTCTTACCATCCGAAGTAGTGAGCGCAGGTATCACCACAGAGAAGAAACAGAACAGTATGATTATGGTGGTGAACCTGATGAGTAATACTTCAGAATACGATGAAAAGTTTTTGCAGAACTATGCAAAGATCAACATCATCCCTGAATTACAGCGTATCACAGGCGTAGGTCAGGCCATGGTATTTGGTTCCAAAGATTACTCTATGCGTATCTGGCTGCACCCTGATCGTCTCGCAGCCAATCACCTGTCACCACAGGATGTACTGAGTTCCATCCAGGAGCAGAATGTAGAAGCCGCACCCGGTCGTTTCGGTGAAAGCAGTGACAGGGCATTTGAATATGTATTAAAATATAAAGGAAAACTGAATCAGCACGAAGACTATGAAAACATGGTGCTGAAGGCAAATGCAGATGGCTCCTTACTGCGTTTGAAAGACGTGGCAAGAGTGGAGTTCGGTTCCTTTACATATAGCAGTGACACCAAGGTGAATGGGAAATACGGTATTGGTATAGCTATCTATCAGACAGCGGGTTCAAACGCAAATGATATCCAGGTAGCTGCCAATGCCCTGATGAAGAAAGCATCCCTGCAATTCCCTAAAGGCGTAGAATATTTCAATATCTATAGCACCAAGGAATATCTGGATGAATCTATTGACCAGGTGAAACATACCCTGCTGGAAGCATTTATACTGGTATTTATCGTTGTATTTATATTCTTACAGGATTTCCGTTCTACACTGATTCCTGCTATCGCAGTACCAGTAGCGATCATAGGTACATTCTTCTTCATGCAGCTGTTTGGTTTTACCATCAACCTGCTTACCCTCTTTGCACTGGTGCTGGCTATTGGTATCGTAGTGGATGACGCTATCGTCGTCGTCGAGGCGGTGCACGCCAAGATGGAGAAGATCAATATGTCTCCAAGAAATGCGACCATTACCAGTATGCAGGAAATATCCGGTGCGATCATCTCCATCACCCTCGTCATGGCAGCGGTATTCGTACCTGTTGGTTTCATGCAGGGCCCTGCGGGTGTATTCTACCGTCAGTTCGCCTTCACACTGGCTATCGCGATCCTGATCTCTGCATTGAATGCATTGACCCTGAGTCCTGCTCTCTGTGCCCTGTTGTTGAAGAACATACACCATGGAGATGACCATCAACCAAAGCATGTAACAATGGGCTTCGGTAGTCGTTTCTTCAAAGCATTCAATACAGGTTTTAATGCGGTAACAAATAAATATATCAATAGTCTCCGTTTCCTCGTAAGACGTAAATGGATTGCAATAGGTGGTCTGGCACTGATCACTGCAGTAACGGTATTCTTAGTAAAACGTACCCCTACCGGGTTTATTCCTACAGAGGACAATGGTTTCGTAGTATACTCTGTGAGCATGCCTCCAGGTGCTTCATTGCAACGTACCCGGGAAGTTGTGGGCAAGGTGGAAAAAATCATGCACGACTTCGAGTCTGTCAATTCTTATCTGAGCGTTTCCGGTTTTAACATCATCACCAACTCCAGCAGTTCTTCATCTGGTGTAGGGTTTGTAAAACTCAAACCATTCGAACAGCGTGGGAAGGTGAAAGACCTGAAAACCGTGATGGGTATGATGCAAGGCGCACTGGCAGGTATTCCTGAAGCAAATATCTTCATGTTCAACATGCCTACCGTACCTGGTTTCAGTAACGTAGATGGTTTCGAAGTGATATTGCAGGACCGTAACGGTGGCCCAATGGATAAACTGGCAAATACCACTTACGGTTTTATCGGAGAATTGATGAAGCGCAAAGAAATTGCATTTGCCTTTACCACCTTTAATGCCGGTAACCCTCAGTACAGTGTGCAGATCGACGACAGCAAAGCGAAACAGCTGGGAGTGAAAGTATCAGAGATCCTGCAAACATTGCAGGTGTTTTATGGTAGCACCTTTGCATCTGACTTTAACCGTTTTGGTAAATACTACCGTGTTATCGTACAGGCGGATGTACCTGCACGTGCAGAACCTTCTTCACTGGATGAAGTGTTTGTAAAGAATGAATCAGGTGAAATGGTACCGATCAATGCCGTGGTAAAACTGGAAAGAGTATATGGCCCTGAAACCGTTACCCGCAATAACCTCTTTAATGCGGTGAGCATCAATGGTCAGCCAAAACCGGGTTATAGTTCTGGTGATGCGATCAGGGCAGTAGAAGAAGTGGCGGCTAGTTACCTGCCAAGAGGTTATTCTTACGAGTGGGTAGGTATGACAAAAGAAGAAATTGCAGCTGGTGGTCAGGCAGGTATTATCTTCCTGTTGTGTCTGATCTTTGTATACTTCCTGCTGTCAGCACAGTATGAAAGTTACATTCTGCCATTCTCAGTGATCCTCTCTATTCCACTGGGTATCTTTGGTGTATTTGCCTTCATCAATCTGTTTGGTATAGACAACAATATATATGTGCAGGTAGGTCTGATCATGCTGATAGGTTTGCTGGCTAAAAACGCCATTCTGATCGTAGAATATGCCGTACAACGGCGCAAGGGTGGAATGGGGCTGCTGGCCTCCGCATTGGAAGCGGCCAGGTTACGTTTGCGTCCGATCCTCATGACATCGTTTGCATTCATTGCAGGTCTGACACCACTCATGAGAGCGACAGGTTCATCTGCACAGGGTAACCGTTCAATCAGTTTCGGTGCAGCAGGAGGGATGTTGACAGGCGTATTGCTGGGCATCTTTGTGATACCGGTGTTGTTCATCATCTTCCAGTATATACAGGAGCGCATCAGCGGTAAACCTGCAAGACAGGAAGACATGCAGACAGCAGCAGAGTATTAAAAAAATTAAAGAAAAAAGTGATGACTAAAAAATATATCAGTGTCCTAACCGTCTTCATTGCTATAATTATACTGGCAGCTTGCCGGGTGGGCCGTGACTACAAACAGCCTGCCCTGGTACTGCCGGAGCGGTTTGGCGACAATGCTTCTTCAGGTACGAGTGCTGCTGGCGATAAGGCTGCTTCAGGTACCAGCACTGCTGGCGGTGGTAAAGCTCCTTCAGATACCAGTATAGCGGAGATACCATGGAAGAACTTCTTTGCCGATACGACACTACAAAGGCTGATCGCCGCAGGCCTGAGTGGCAACTACGACCTGCAGCTGGCTGTAAAACGAATCGAAGAATCATCTGCCTACTTAAAGGAGGCAAAGTCAGCCTGGTTGCCAACTGCCACGCTGAATGTATCCGCGAATACCACCAATCCGTCTGATAACAGTTTGAATGGACTTAGCCTTAGTTCATTCCTGGGTACCGATCATATCGAAGACTATTCATTGAATGCAGCAGTATCCTGGGAGATAGATGTGTGGGGCAAGATCAGAAGACAAAAAGAAGCAGCACTGGCCAGTTATCTGGAAACCTACGAAGGAGCACATGCTGTGCAAACCACCCTCGTATCAGATATCGCCAATGCATATTATAACATGCTTATGCTGGATGCACAGTTAAAGGTAGCTAAAAACAGCCTGTCGCTTAGCGATACCATTGTGCAGATGATCCGCCTGCAAAAAACAGCGGGCGAAGTAACAGAACTAGGTGTACAGCAGGCCATTTCCCAACAGCAAACAGCCGCCCTGCTCATACCTCAGCTTGAACAGGCACTGGCTATCCAGGAAAATTCCCTGCGTATCCTCACAGGTGAATTACCAGGTACCATCGTACGTAGTCAGCAACTGAGTACTAACCTGATGCGCGAATCATTGCCGGTAGGTATTCCTGCCAATCTGATCAGCAAGCGTCCGGATGTGAGAGCAGGAGAGATGGCGCTGGTAGCTGCCAATGCAAAAGTAGGTGTGGCGCAGGGGAGTATGTATCCCACTCTGACCCTCACTGCCACCGGCGGATTGAATGCTTTCAAAGCGAGTGACTGGTTCACCGTGCCGGCTTCCCTGTTTGGAGTAGCTGCTGCAGGTATCACTCAGCCATTGTTTCAGCACAGACAATTGAAAACACAATTGGAAGTAGCAAAGATTCAGCGTGAAGAAGCTGTGATCCGTTTTCGCCAACTGGCATTGGATGCAGTAGGAGAGGTGAGCAATTCACTCGTGAAACTGGATAAGTTGAAATCGCAGCAAACCATCGCTTCCCAACAGGTAGAAACTACGCAATTGGCTACCCGTCAAGCACAATTACTATTCCGCAGCGGTATGGCTAACTACCTGGAAGTGATCACTGCACAGGGAAAATATTTGCAGGCTGAGCTGACACAGGCAGATATTACCCGTCAGCAACTGAGTGCTGGTGTGGAATTGTACAGAAGCCTGGGGGGAGGATGGAATTAAGAAGCGAAGAAAGATTTAGATCTGATTGGATGGATTGGGAGTAGAAATGATCGGGTTGGGATAGGATCAGAATTAGATGGGATCGGCAGTAGAAATGATTCGAATTGGATAGGATCAGAATTAAAAAGGGTCGGAATTAGATTTGATCAAAAGTAGAAGGGATCAGAACCAGATCGAATCAGATTTATATAAAATCAAAAAAAATAACAGTTGTAATAGGTAGATAAGTTGTTGTTAACCCGCAGCGCCATATTCCCCGTATGGCGCTGCCTTTTTTATATATTTGATATAGAAAAATCCATCCAACATGAAAAGCTTATTTTCTACATTGGCGCTCATCATAGCCACTGTCACCACGTATGCTCAGACCATCCATGGCACATATGCCATTAAGAACGTAGCCTCCGGCATGGTACTCCGTATCAAAGATGCGAATACAGCCAATGGTACCCCCATTGTTCCATACTCTCCAGTCAACTGGAAATGTGTGACCTGGGATTTCAAAATTGTAGAAGGCCAGACCTACCAGCTAAAGAATCTTTTTTCTGGTAAAACATTACAACCAAAAGGAGCATCTCTGGAAGAGCAACCTATTGCGGACCAGCAGTATGAATTTCTGCCTGCTGAAAAGAATAGTTACCTGATTCGGGTGAAGGGAACGGAGTTATACATTACACAGGCGGAGGAGAACATTGTATTAGCTGCAAAGAAAAAAGATGTTCGTTCACAATCATGGACCTTGGTTGAACAGCATCCGACCATGTAGAGGAAGGTAAATTCTGAATAGATTGTTTGACACTGTCATTCAACATCCTCTCAAAAAATAGGCTGTTCCTCTATAGAAACAGCCGGATCATAACCAATGCCAACCTGGTAAATTGTAACACAAAGATGCTCATCCCATCACACACCTGCAATGGCATTTAAGCGGAATAACTTGTACGTATTATGGGTATTTACTCCTTGAGCAGCTTTATATAAAAAGCGTTATTATTCTTAGGAATACCAAGAGAGGAGAATAGTTTAAGTGCAAGTGTATTACTATAATGCGCTTCCAGCTCAATACCCGCAAATTGGGGATGCATACGTTCACTATCTATTAACAGATCGATGAATTGCTTCGCCGTCCCTAATCTGCGGTATTTCTTTTTGATATATAATTCATCTACCCCCACCATCAGCCCTCCATATTCCTGACTCCAAAACCGAAATATCACCGAGTACCCTGCCAGTCCACCATTACATTCAATCATCAATACTTCCCCCATATTACTATGCTGCTCATAGAACCGTAGCGTAGCCACAATCTTATTCTCCGTAAAGTCTTTGCGACTGCTAATTTCGGTGTATAGTTCCATCGACATTATGGTGAGTTCTTCAGCATCCATCAGCCGCGCTAATCTATATGAAGTATTCATTCTTAATATTTTTTAAAATAATGCTTTAACTAAATGCTGAAGCGGTTAAACAGTGACGTGGATACCTGATTTTTATGGAGACAATATGGGGTCAAAGCTAGGTGCAACCAACTCCATAACCAATTGCCGGATTATCGCAACTGTTGTACAAATTATCGAAAGCGCTGTACGTATAATAGTTATTTTCAACACAGTGAAATGTACAAGGGTAAACAGTATTTATCAATTGACTCCCGCCCAATACAGGCATAGATTTGCAGGAATTTTCACAATATAAATAACTACAAGTGAAACAAATCAAACGAGTGAACAAAGCCACTGCATTCCTGTTAATGACAGCTTTCACATTCAATGCAATGAACATGAGCGCACAAACCATTACACCGTTAGATCCGGACAAAGACCCCGCCATTGAAACCCGTGTAAAAGGTTTTCTACATGCCCTCAATACAAGTGGTGGTGCTCCAATCGAGACCCTCTCTCCAAAAGATGCACGCGCAGTACTGACAGGTGCACAGGAATCTGTAAAAGTTGATCTGTCTGGCATCGAAGTGTCTGAAAAGACAATCACTGAAGATGGTGAGTCTATTAAATTAAACATCGTTCGTCCTGCAGGTGTAAAAGGGCAGTTGCCTGTATTTATGTTTTTCCATGGTGGTGGATGGGTACTGGGCGATTTTCCAACACACCAGCGTCTGGTACGTGACCTGGTAGTAGGTTCCGGCGCTGTAGCGGTTTTCGTAAATTATACACCTTCTCCTGAAGCAAAATATCCTGTAGCAATTAACCAGGCATATGCTGCAACAAAATGGGTAGCTGCACATGGTAAAGAAATCAATGTAGACAGCAAAAAACTGGGTATAGCAGGTAATAGCGTAGGTGGTAACATGACCGCTGTAGTAGCGCTCATGGCCAAAGATAAGAAAGGTCCTGAAATCAGGTTCCAGCTGATGTTCTGGCCAGTGACAGATGCTAACTTCGAAACTGAATCTTATAATAAATATGCCACCGGCCGTTTCCTCACAAAGAGCATGATGGTATGGTTCTGGGATAACTACCTGCCTGATGCTGCAAAGCGTAAAGATATCTACGCATCTCCATTACAGGCTACCACCGAACAACTGAAAGGTTTACCACCAGCATTGGTAATGGTAGCAGGTAATGATGTACTGCATGATGAAGGCACTGCTTATGCACACAAACTGGATGCTGCAGGGGTAACCACTACACTTGTAGATTATAGCACTACCATCCACGATTGGGGGCTGTTGAATCCACTGGCGACAGTACCTAGTACACAAGATGCGATGTTACATGCTGGTGCATTCATCAAAGCATTCATAAAATAAGGGCTTTCATAAAATTATAAACATTAAAAGCCGGCTGCAGGCCACTACGCCCCAAAAAATCGCTTTTGCCGAAGGTAAAAGCGATTTTTTGGGGACTAATTTTCAGGGGGTGTAGAAGCAAATACCAGGCACTCCTTCTTAAAATCAGAAAAATTTGTCCCAGTCGAATTCTTAAAAAACTTACTAAAATGCGCAATATCAGAAAACCCCAGATTCCACGCCACCTCCTTCATACACACATCTGAATACGCTGCCTGCCGCTTGGCCTCCAATACAATCCTTTGCCTGATATGATGACTCGCCGGATATCCCGTAATCTTCTTCACAATCTCATTCAGATAATTTGGCGTGACTGACAACCCCCTCGCAAAATCCGCCACCTTTTTCTTACTCTTAAACATCGCCTCCACCATATTCTTGAACTTCTCCACCAATTCAATATTCCTCGTCTGAATCGTCGTCTGCAAAGTCCCTCTCAGCTGTCTTGTCAAATAAATCAAAAAGATCTTCAGATACCTCCGCATCAACTCCGTCCGCAATAAATACAAATTATCCGCCTCCCGCATCATCTTCAATGTAATCTCTTTCATTTCCACCGCTATCTCGCTATCAACGGTTATGCCTGCCGATCGCGAAAACGCCTGAAACAAACCCGAATGATACATCAGATCAAACTCATGCTCTCCCATATACAGGAAGTCTTCCGTGAACTGATAAATGTACCCCTCAGTATGTTCATTCCCAACCAGCTGATGGATTTGTCCGGAAGTAACACAGTATACACTATTGGCGGGCATCTCATACTTTTGCAAATCTACTATCAGCGTGCTGTGACCTTTTGTTACCCAGATGATCTCAATAAAGTTCTGACGGTGAGGAAGGGCGTTATGCGCTCTGACAGATTCATCATCCCACCGGAAGGGATGGATTTCAAAAGGAAGATCAGCTTCCTTCTGTTTAAATTCCACCAAAGGAAAATATTCAGGATATTTCATGATAGCTGTGTTTTGCCTGAAAGTGTCATATCCTGTGCCTAACTAAATATAATTGTAAATCAATTGTTTATGAATAGGTGCCGATTTTGAAATTAACGATATATCGTTATATTATTAAAATTGGTGCGAAATATCGTTATTTAGTCGATCGGGAAATGTTGTTTCCGGATCCCCGGTTTTCTCATTTTTGACTCCAGTGTAGTAGGAGGGATATCTGAATGAAATGGTGAAGAAGGTCTCCGGTTTTCCTGCGAGTCATCATATCAGGCAACGGGTCGTGCCCGAGGTCAGGCGACAGGCTCCCTATTCAGGGGCGAGTATGAAGGAGATTGCGCGTCAGCTTGGTTTTGATGATTTGGCTCATTTTAGTAAGTTCAGATACGATTAGCTATTTCTTTAGTACATTCATATAGTTAACTTTTATACCATTAGAAGAATTCCATTTACTCAAAAAACTACCTGTTATGGCAAAGAGCAAATCAAAGACCGGTAACTACATCCTGCTGCCCGTCACAGACACTCAAACCACTGCCGACACGAATCCTAAAGTTGAAAACTTCCTGACAGCTGTGTTAGAACCCGCAGTAAGCAGGGAGGCCGTTAGCCTGAAAACCCGCGGACCTGAAAAATCTGCAAAGAGAATTCCTGTGAAAGTCATCGACTCTATTCAGGAAAACGGTGCCAAGCTCGTACAACTTAGTCAGGAAGAACTGGCAGATTTTCGTTTCTCCTATCCCGGTCTGCGTATTATTAAAGAGAAATTTTACAAGAAAGCGCTGGTATTCAGGGAATCTATTCAACAGAAGGCAAAGAAAACGAAGACCACTAAAAAACTGGATCTGACAGTAACGGATACAGACGGTACGCCCATAGCTGGTATTTTCATTGTTGCATTTACTGATTTTGAGAACAGAACGGGAGATTCCGGGAATACCAATGCAAAGGGCAGGCTCTCACTGACCTTAGCCAGCAAGAATATAGAGCGGATTTATGTGTATCCGGAACATACGTACTGGGGATATTACAAAACGGGTTTTTCTGCCACCAGTCTCACCATCAAACTGCAGAAAATAGATACCGGTTACACCGATTCCTTACGTCATTTTTACGACACACCACAGTGGCCAAAAATTACGCAGAAGCTCCGCATTGGTATTATAGATACGGGTGTAGGGCCGCACAAAGACCTGGTGGTAAGTGGCGGTCTGAATTGTGTGGCGAATGAAGATCCTGGTGATTATAAAGATAATGGCGAAGGGCATGGGACCCACGTAGCAGGTATTGTAAGTGCCTATGGGGGGGTATATGGACTGGCTGCCGGCGTGGAAATTTATAGTTACAGGGTGTTCCCTAAAAATTCCGATGCGTCTAACTTTTACATCATGAAAGGATTGGCGCAGGCGATACAGGATGAATGTGATATCATCAACATGAGTCTGGGTGAATCAGGAACGGATGAAGGGATTAGTAGTTATATCAAGCAGGCTTATAATGCGGGGATATTGTGTTTTTGTGCCAATGGCAATGATGATAGGGGACCGGTGAGTTTTCCTGCCAATTACAGTCTGTCGGTAGCCGTGTCTGCTATGGGGCGTAAAAATACGTTTCCAAAAAATACGGTACAAACAGGGATTGTAAAGTCACCATATGGTACAGATAAGGCTAACTTTATAGCAGACTTTTCCAATATAGGTGTGGAAACGGATTTGACAGCTCCTGGGGTGGGAATTATATCTACCTTTCCGGATGATTTGTATGCGATCATGGATGGTACGAGTATGGCTTGTCCGGCGGCGGTAGGTATGGCGGCGCGGGTATTGGCGGATGCGCCTGATATTTTGGCTTTGCCAAGAGCTTCAGCAAGGGCAGATGAGATGATGAAATATCTTTCAACAAAGATTCAATTTATGGGATTTGGTGCGAATTATGAGGGAAAAGGTATGTTGACAGAAGAAAAATAATTCATTGTTATGGCAAACTATATATTACAATACAGGGGTAAAGGTATTCCTGATTCACAGCAGGTAAAGGAGACTTTACATATTTGTGGCGTGAATATTATTGATGGTAGTCTGCTGCCGCAGACGGTACTGTTGGATATGAGTGATGGTGAGGTGGAGAATGTGCGGGGGCGGTTTGAAGCGGAGTGGTCGCTGACTCCTGAAAAGAAATATAGGGTGCCGGATACAAAGAAACGTCCTTTAAAGTAAACCGGTTTTGCCATTTATGGCAAAACTGGTTTGTTTATTTCACGTCCATTATCATCCACAGGGTGGTATTATAATGTCCTGAATTTCCCATCGGTTTTTCCAGTGTTCTAAATCCTGCTTTCTCATACATTCCCACCGCAGTCGCCAGTTGATCAAATGTTTCTAAATAGATCTGCTTATATCCCAATCCGGGTGCCGCGGCAATAGCCTGCTCCATTAATATTTTCCCTAATCCTTTTCCACGTGCTGCAGGAGAAAGATAAAACTTCACGAGTTCTGCACATTTATCCGGCAATCCATCTGTAGGGTACAATCCACATCCTCCTAATACTTCTCCATTTTCTTCTGCTAAATAATAAACACATCCGGGGTGTTGGAAAACTTCATACAATCTATCTGTATTCGGATCGTCATAAACTGTTCCGATCAAAGGTGCGTCGAATTCAATGAAGATGTCCCTGATTATTTTTGCGAGTGCGCTATTGTCTCGCTGTTCCATTGTTCTGATAGTGGGCATCAATAATTAAAATTAGTAGGTCGTCAAAATAGACAAAATACCTATAATTGCATAACAAAGTTTTGTAAATGATAGCAGATACAGACATCCGTGTGGGGAATTTAGTTTATTACTATGATTTGTATATGAATGAAACTACTTTCAAAATAGAAGGTATATTGGAAGGGTATGTCTATAATTCCTGTCTGCCGAAAAGCAAGTTGCCATTGGCAAAAGTGAATCCGTTAAAGTTGGAGGTGGATCAGTTGAATGCGTTGGGTTTTGTGAGGGGGGAGCGGGAGTATGGGGAGGATATCAACGTATATTCTTATCGGTATACGCACAAGGATAGTGTTTATATCCGGGATGAGGGGTATTCTTTTCAAATGCTGGCAGAGTCACCGGCAGGGTTGGTGCCGTATGGGAGGTCAATGGTGTATGTGCATCAGTTGCAGAATTTGTTTTATGGTTTGACAGGGGAGGAGTTGGAGTTGATGTAATATTTAATCCCCCTGAAGTTTGGCCTTTAATTTTGCTGATAGTTTTTTTCTATAATCTTCCCGGGAGAATGATTGGCCTTTTAACTCGGCAAGCTCCATTTTTAGTTCAGCAAATTGATCCATATAAAATTCGCGTGTAATTCTTTCTTCTTCGATCAAGGTTTTTATTTCTGATTGGCTTCCTTCACTTCTAATAAAATAGTCAATAGAAAAACCATATTTTTTTCCGTAAATATCACAGAAAGCCTGAACTGCTTTTAATGTAATATTCTGCCTTCCTTTTGAGATTTCAGTGATTGAATTTCCAGTTTTATATCCCAGTTCTGAAGCTAAAATTTTGTTAGCAGGAAGTCCTTTAATTTTTTTCAGGATATTAAAAAGGTCTATAAACCGTTCAGTTAGCTGGTTTGCTGCCATAGTGATTTTTTATTTTTATACAGAAAAACTGTAATTTCACGTTGAATAATTTGATGAATTTAAATCTTATTTTATCACGTCCAAAGTGAATTTCACGGTATTTATCACAGTATTTTCCATAGTGATTTTCACAGTGAGATTTTAGCAAATATAAATATAAAAATTACTCATGTCCGTATTAACCACCCGCCAGCAAAAAGTAAAGAAGGGGATTGTTCGAGCTAAATTGAAAAACTATCGGATCACTCTTAAAGCTATTGAAGAGCGTAGTGGTGAATTGAGAGAAGATGGCAGACCATTCCATAGAAATACCGTTTGGGCTGCGTTTGATAAAGAGAATAAATATTATAATGAAGACCTTATTCATCTTGCTGAGAGAATGATTGAAGAAAAAAAAGCTGCAAAATAGCTTGCTGATGTTGGCGAAATTAAATTGGATATGATATTGAAATTATCATTTTTGTATAAATATTTTCTGAGTTGATAATCGGAGTGTAATTATGAATATATTCTTATCTTTGGTATCAATGAAATAGAAAAGGCCCAGGAAGGAATTCCCAGGCCGTTTATGATGAATGTAATTAAATTTTTCTGTTACCATCGATGATTGTGTAATAAATCAATAATGACCGGTAACAATTTTAAAATAATAGGGAATACCTCCCAAAAACATCGCGGAGGTTTTCGTTTCTTTTTCATTATCTCAAATTTTTTGCAGGGTTACGGCCCTGCAGGTTACAAAATAAAAGCCCGTTTTATCTTTGGTCGGATGGCGGGCTTTTTCATTTCTTTCAAATGTCGTATGTTTTTTTTAAAGTCCATAATAATGAATGATATTGCACAAAAAATGAGAATGGGATTGACTTTTAAGCCAATCCCATTCTCATTTTGACAATGATTTGATCACTCAGCAAAGATTCCTCAAACTCAACCAAACCGTAGTAGTCGGCGCTACATTCTTCTCACCTTTACTCACATTCAGATTTGCAATTTTAATCTTCTGCAGGTTCAGCTTTTTCGCTTGTTGCTTTTTCATACATGTTATTTTGAAGGTAATAAAGCAATCAATTTACACTATCCCACTGCAACAATCCTACATCGCCATTGCAACTTTCACTATTTTATCGTGATCAATAGTATAAATCACTACCGCTGTCAGCGCCTTATCTTTTATCCCCGTTACCCGTTCCTCATCCACTACTGTATTCCCTGCCACAATCCTCTTCACCATCTGACAATGTAATTCCGGTGCTGCTTTAAAAAGCGGTCCATAACTTTTCCTCATCGCCTCTTTACCTTCCAGTAACAATTTACCACTTGCCTGATCATAGATCTTCACACTATCACTATAAGGCGCCAGAAAAGCTTCCAGGTTCCCCGCATTATACGCATTCAGTTGTTGCTGTGCGAGTATCTCCGGTGTCACCGGCAATAATTTTTCTTTAGTAAAGATCTTTCCATTATGAATAGTCATCGATACGTTCCCCAACACATTCAGATCGAGTAAAGGATCCTTTTCCAACAAGATCAGGTCAGCGATTTTCCCTTTCTCTATACTCCCATAATCTTTCTCTTTTCCAAAACCGATCGCTGCATTCAATGTCGCATCCTTAATAATCTCAGCATTACTCAAACCCACTTTTTGCATGGCCAACAAATCTTCCAGAAAAGAACTGGCATGCATAGTACCAATATTTCCCGCATCCGTACCTGCCGCTACCAATACACCTGCATCCTGAGCCAGTTTTAAATTAGTGGCCATAATCGTATCTGCTTTGTTCGGTACATGAATAAAACCACGCGCCGCTTTATAATCATATGCTTCAGGCATATGCAGCAAATCAGTCAGCGTACCCAGCATAAAAGGATCACTATAGGCCAGTTCATGCGTGGTAAATGGCTGTCGTTGTATCATTGCCCTGTAATATCCATCCATCACCCTCAGTGTTGGAATATACAGGATATGTTTATCCTTCAGCATCTTCAGCATGCCACCATCCATAACAGCATCATCCACACTATGTACGAGAATATCGGCACCCGCCGCTACCGCGAGTTTGGCTGTTTCGTACTGTGTAGCATGCACCGCTACTTTCAGTCCATTGGCATGGCTTTCTGCAATAGCGGCCTTCACAATGGGCAAAGTACTATCTGCTTTATGTCTGGAATAGACGATATACCATATCTTGATAAAATCCGGTTTATAAGGCAGCTCTTTTTGCACCTGTCTCTTCGCTTCTTCCGGAGAGGTCACTTTCACAATCGGCGGATCTTTTTCATCCAGTCTCTGCGGCAGGTAGGTAGAAACCAGGGGGCCCGTCACCCATGTTGTCGGCGCTGCGGAATCGCTATTCGCTCTGTCCCTGATTTCAAAATTAGCCATGGGACCACCTACATCTATGACAGACGTAATCCCACAAGCCAGGTATCTCGCCATGAGGTCGCTCAGGTTTGCTTTTACATAATCCTGGTCTTTTTGATAAGGATGATAATTGGTCAGGTTGATCGCATCAGGGCGTGTATACAAACCTCCACTCTGAAAGAAGTGAATATGTGCATCTGTCATCCCCGGCATGATATACTTGCCTGTGCCATCAATGACGGTGGCATCAGCGGGGGCTTTTACTTTATTTGCAGGGCCGGTGGCGACAATGCGATCCTTTGTAATTATAATGGTTTGGTCTGGCAGGGTCACATTCTTTTTCACATCTATCATGTTCACATGGGCAATGCAAATCGTCTGGGCTGCTGCTGACACAGTCAGGCATAGTGCTGCCAGCAGCAAACAAGGGCTCTTCATCGTAAATTTAATTTAGGTTATCTTATCTTATCAGGGTGGCTGTCCCTTTTCTAAAAATCTTCTTTCCGGAATCTTTCACTGTGTACCTGAGCATCCACACATAAGTGCCAATATCGGCAGGTTGTCCCTTTACATTTCCGTCCCACCGTTTGGTCCAGTCGGTGGTTTCAAATACCAGTTGTCCTACGCGGTTATATACAGCAAAATACAGGTCTATCGCTTTGTATGCGTTCAGTGGATAAAGATAATCATTCACTCCATCATTATTGGGAGAAAATGCATTCGGAACATCTATATAACAACTCGTTACAGCTGTAATGTAATGATCGGCAGTGTCCTTGCAATGGAGTTCGTCTTCCACAATTAACCGGATCAGGTATTGCTGCTCCCTGCTGGTCGGGAAGTATTGTTGTGGCTCTGCAGATGGGCTGACGCTGGTTACCCCATTGCCATAATCCCAGTAGTAACGGATGATATTGCCATAACTACTGTCTTTCGCCATCACTACATCCAGTGGACAGTATGGTCCAGGATCTACTGTGAAGTAGGCGCCCAGTGTTTTTTCAAAGGTGATGCTGGTAAATGCGGTATCTGTACATACACCATTGGACACTATCAGTTGTGAGGTTTTGACGCCAAAGGAATTATACACCTTCACCACTTCCTGTGTGGTAGCGGTGGAACTATCTTCAAATGTCCATAGCCAGCTGTTTACATCGTGGGCGCCATCATGCGAAAAATCAATGGTACTGATCTTACAATCGATATTCCTGGTGTAAGAGAAAGCCGCATTTACGGTATCGGCCGTATGAAAAACAGTGGTTTGAGGATATAGTACCGACTGGCCACATTCACCTAGCAAGGTGTTGCCGTCACTGCCGTTTTTGATTGTGACGCTATAATTGCCCTTTGTATAGATAGGGCGGGAGAGTTGCAGCACGATTGTATCCGTCAGGTTATCGCTGTCACAAAGGCCATAAGCGGCTGTAATACTCACTGTTGTGGGTCCGCTTATGGTAAAGTCGCTACCATCGGCCGCGATAGATCCACATCGTACCGGGGAGGATAGTCCTACTTTTAACTGGTCCGGAGCACAGCCGGTAGTTACATCCGAAACGGTGGTGACCACTGATGGCGTGCCAATATGGAAATGCAACGTATCACCCACAGGTACCGGGTTGCCACAGGTATTCGCCAATGTATTGCCATCTGTACCTGCCTGAGCGGCAATGATATAATCTCCGGAAGGCAGTGTGGTATTGAGGGTGAGCGTGATGGTATCCAGGTCGAACCCATTACTACACTGTGTGCTGGAAGCGCCGGTTACCTGGTAACCGCCTGTGGTTACGAAAGTAAAGTCACTGCCATCTGCAGCGAGGGTCGTACAATTGACCTTTTTGGTGAGGGCCACCTTGATGGTATTATTGAGACAGCGGTAAGTTGCTGACTGTAATTCCGGAACAGTCGGATCTGTAATATCTGCGGTACCGCCATCGAAGGAAAGGCTGTACCCGCTTTGCGAATCGCCATCGAAGTGACTGATTAGTAACAGGTAGTTATGTCCTTTGGTGATGGTGGGCATCTTACTGAAGAGTGGCTGTCCATAGCCACCACATACATCCAGGGAGGTGCCGGCAGAAGAGGCGCCGGTTTTACCGCCTTCGCCTGACCAGTTCATACAGACATACAATGACTTATCAGTAAAAACAGCATCAGCTGTTTTGTTGGTGATGTCGAAGATCTGCCAGTCGTAGTCGTCGGATAATGTATTGGGGGTGATGGTAAAGCCCAGGGTGCCGGAAGTATAGCAGGTGAATTTATACCAGTAAGGATTGACGTCTGTGTGGGTGCCATCGCCGGGCACGTTACAATTTGGTCCGGGAATTTCGTGGGTGACACAGACGGGGACGGATTGCTGAATAAAAGATTTTGTACCACAGACCGGGAAGGCGGTGGAGGGAGTCTGGCCGATGGAGGTACAGGTTTGCGCTGTAGCAGTTTTCATAAGAGCCAGCACCAACAGGTGGTACAGGAAAAATTTCTTAATTAGCATGTTTTAAGTCGTCCGGGTAAACATTTTAGTTCTTAAAAATAGGTTTTTTTTCTTTGCAAATGCAGACTACGGTTGGATTTTCGTGCGTGATGAGGGGGGACTTGAAAATTTTTTTTTGAAAATTGTTCCAGTTTCCTACTTTTGCACCGGAGAAATGGCAGAGCGGTCGAATGCGGCGGTCTTGAAAACCGTTGACTGTAACAGGTCCGGGGGTTCGAATCCCTCTTTCTCCGCCGAAGAAACTTGACCAGTTTCGGAAATATTAAAGCCTTCAGATGTAAAAATCTGAAGGCTTCTTTCGTATTTGAGATCTAATGGCAGATCTTATCAAAAATTATTCTGACTGTAACAGGTTTGGGGGTTCGAATCCCTCTTTCTTCGCTAAATAAAAAGCCTTCAAGTCGTGAGATTTGAAGGCTTTTTTTAGAAAACTCGAAACCGACACTAAGAATTATTAGCGGATAAAGTTGATTCTTATTACCGTTGATATAATTCAATAGGCAGATATTAATCAGACGTTCTTTTTTCGTCCTTTAGCGGAAGATGTCGTAATCTTTAAAATCTCTTTATCAAAATCGCTCTCAAAATTTTCGTCCTGTGTTATCCTAAACTTCTGGTACTCATCACCGGCTAACTTAATAGCGACTGCATGGCTTACTGTGCCAGCATCCTTTAGTATCTCATATTCGTTAAATTGCAGGAAGGCATCCAAACGACTTATCCAATCTGCCATTTTCATAGAAATCTGCCTCGATGCTTGTAACTCAGCAAAGTCAAGATACATAGTTACAATACGTTCCAGTTCCTTAATTTCCTTTTCAATTAGATAATTCTTCGCAACACTGATATCTGTTTTAAGTATTTTACCGGACGGCGAATTTTTCCATGTTTGCAACCCCATATTGGACTTGTCAGATTAGCCCGCTCCGCAATAATTTGAGCAGCTGTTTTACCAGTAATAGCCCAATGTAATTTATTCTGTACTGTCTTGAAAAAGGTTTGTGTTATTTCAGAATCCTTGCTATAGTCGATACTGCACTGTTCATATATATCGGTTATTTTGAGATAAAATCTACGTTCACTTGCCCGTATCTCGCGAATACGTTCCAATAGTTCGTCAAAATAATCTTTGCCAAATGACTTCCCTTGTTTCAAACGTTCATCATCTAACAAAAAACCCTTAACGATAAATTCTCTCAGGTTCCTGGTAGCCCAAATTCTAAATTGAGTAGCCTGCATTGAATTTACCCTATAGCCGACAGCTATTATTGCATCCAGATTGTAAAATTCCAATTTACGTTTTACCTGCCTTTCCCCTTCTTGTTGAACCGTTTCCAAAATGGAAATAGTTGAACCTTTATCCAGCTCTCCCGACTCATATATATTATTCAGATGCTTACTAATGGCAGGTACTTCCACTGCAAACAATTCGGCCATCCGTTTTTGAGTAAGCCAAAATGTTTCATCATTAAATATTACTTCAATTCTTATATCTCCTGAAGGTGTACTGTAGAAAATAATGTCGTTATATTGAAATGAATTTTCGTTTTCCATTTAGAATGATATCGTATAATTAGGTTATGTTTTGGCCAATATGATAATGTAAGAAAGTGATTTACAACTCCCAAAATCATCTTCTTTTACTTCACTTTATGAAGTTATTTTATTGGTAGCTGATTAGCAAATCAAATGTTGAAGCATCCTTCTCAGGGCTCCTTGAGTGAAATCCGGCAGGTTCGTATTTGCACACTTAAGTTTAATAAAGCTCAACTCAAAACTAAGAGGTAACAAGGCGGTGGAGTATTCCACAATTACCAATAACTAGTTTCAGAATGAATAATATCTCTAATGAAAGCGTGAATTTTAGATAAATC
Organism: Chitinophaga sp. LS1; assembly: GCF_034274695.1. Lineage (NCBI taxonomy): Bacteria > Pseudomonadati > Bacteroidota > Chitinophagia > Chitinophagales > Chitinophagaceae > Chitinophaga > Chitinophaga sp. LS1. The sequence goes on along the minus strand of NZ_CP128362.1, from coordinate 7,521,594 downwards.
TTCTATAAACTGGTTCGAAAGTTGTACCCCGGCAGCCCACTAAATAAACTAATCGGGTTTAGCAAATATTGAAGGCCTTCAGATTTTCCATCTGAAGGCCTTCAATATTTGGTAGGTTTGAGATCGAAATTGGCGGTCATGCCGCGAATGATTTTGACTGTAACAGGTCCGGGGGGTCGAATACCTCTTTCTCCGCTCAGATAAATAGAAACGCCTTTAAATCGTTGAATTTGAAAACGTTTCTATTTTAATTAATTCCACAAATGTTAACCCCTCTTCTGATTAATATTTGATTATCAAATAATTAGCAGATTCGAAGTGTATGAAAGATAGATGAAAATTAAACGTAGTGACTAAACACTTCTAATGCTTATATCTTTGACGTTTTAGGCGGTTCATTTGTACATTTTGATTGAAGCTAACAACTATTGAGAGTAAGTGTTATTCAATTTTAAGTCCTATCAAAGAGAAATTTCTCTCGTTACCCGTCTTAACCCGATCCATCAAAATGGGCGTGTCATTGCGGTTCAAATAAGTTACCCGGACAGTAAAAAACACATTGGCTGTGTCATTGATGAAATACTTTTTTGTAACTGTTCCTTTGATGATCAAGTCTTTCCCTGCGTTAAATGCCCATTCAGTTGTTTGACAGTCATAAAGAACTGCGTTACGATTTCTTTCTGATGTGTCAACGGGCATGTATATCGTTATATTGTCGCCTACTTTAAACTTGTTGTAGTTAGAGACCGCTTGAGTTTTCTGTTTCTCATTGCAGTCTATTATAAGCTGCCAATATGCTTTGTAAGTTTCAACTTGTTTGTCAAGTTCAATTTCCTTTTTATTTAACGTCCGATGCAGAGAGGTCAAAATGATTGACGAGATATCGTCAGGGGCATGAATGCCTAATGCTTTAAAGTAGTTTCTCAGTGCAGTGTCTCTGCCACCGTAGACCCAATTGTTTCGTATCCACATTCCAGTGCTTTGGTGTAACTCTACTAAAGCATCCCTTTCAGGCTTGTTTTTAAAATTGTCAAGTTCTGCCGGTGTCCATTGCTGTTGAAAATACAAAACTGCTTCATCTAAATTTTGGGGCAATTTGATTTGTGTCTTGCAACTTGTTAGAACAAACAAGCATGTAAAGAAAAGTGTCAATTTGGGTAAAGTCATTATTGAATGATAGGATCTGTCAAACATTACAGCAAACAACCAGGCTTCATCGTTGGTACTGTGTAACCAGCCAAGCTTAGTTGTTTACGTTTGTTGTCCAATTAAAAATGGCCGTTTCGTCAATTGATCATGGTAGTCAGTTTTCCTAAAGAATGGCCATACATCATAGTCGCCTAACTTTTGCCACTCGTAAAATGAAATAATATGCTCTTCTCTTTTATTCCTATAATGGTGTCCGAGTGTTATGACTGATAAGATTATTTCCTTTAATGAAAATCGAAAAAGTGTATTGTTCGTGTTAAAATAAGGCCACTCATATTTTTTGTCGGAATATAGAAATAAAATACACCGTGCAATGATTTTCAATGCATCCTTTGTTAATGCATCAGATTTCACTAGTTTATGATTTCTTGTGTCGTCATATAACCCCCAACACAATTCAAGCATTGGTTTAATAATAGGATCGTCACCGTCACTCCTTGCTAATTTTGAACGGTGATATTGCTCTGGGAGCCATCCAGCAGATACATTTTCCATAACGGCTTCCTCAAAGTCGTCGTTTGAAATCAGCCCAACGGATAAGTGGCGCAAATGAAGTGCGAGTTTTTTTCTACGTTCCTTGTCTACCATGTTGATGATTTTGATGGCATATCATACCTCTATTATATGCTATATTAAGCCAAAAAAACAATTTTTTGCAAGCGTTTTTTAGCTTCTTAGCAAAAATGGGGTATTAAAAGGTAACTCAAATACGACTCAAGTCAGGTTTAGATCATCCAGTGGATTTATAATTTTTAATAAATCTTTGCTCGAAACAGCCCTTATGTTCGAACAAAAACCTCTTCACCCACACATATATTTAATTCAGAAGAGGATGACTACATTCCATTCACAACTGAGGAACTGGAAATATTATTTAAATCATTATAATTATTCAATGCAGTAATGACGCAGCAGAATGATTATAATAACAAGTAAGCTACCATTTTGACTTGTACATGCATACCTCATTATAACACTCACGCCCAAAAATCACATCTCTCAAACAATAAATAAAATCCCCTCAAATACTTTTTTCTATTCATTATATTTTCTAAATTCATAAAGTCCAATAAATACCAAAAATACCACCCCCCCTCATCCCTTTAAAAACAGCAAAATATAAACCTTAAAATACCTATTATGATTAAAACCCCAAAGGGAGTGGCCCTTCTATTGTCCGCTGCTATTGCTACCTATTTCACCTACTGCAATACAGCCCCTCACAACACCACACAGGATAACCAATTATCGGCCTTAAATGCTTCGATCGATTCGTTTACCTCCATCATGCCCAAAGACATCCAGGACCCATCCGATTCAATCGAAGCCGCCGCATTCGCCTGGAAAGAATTCGTAGCCCTCACATGGCCTGCGAAACCCAATCCCACTCCTAATATGTCGGGCTTCTACCGTGGCCAGCCAGATAACACCACCATCAATGGAGGTACCGGCTCCGGAGGCACTGTCGTATGGGAAACATTTTACCACAGAACAGAATTGTATCCCGGCTACTACGGTACTCACACGCTGCCCAATCCTGACACATTACCAGTTTATATCTATCACGCAGTCGTCACCCCTGCCAGCAAAACTGTAAATCAACACCTGTTCAACAACCTCGATGAGACCAGCGAAATCTCCCTCGCCTATATGTACTATACCCCATTGATAGCAAAAGACAATGCTGCCAATGCAGGCATATTATACGAAGCAAAGGGGAATAACGTAATTTATGACTATCTCAAAAAAACAGGTTACAACAATTCCAATACACGTCAACCCGCGCTTGACAGTGCTATTTCACTCATTAAAAATCTCTCTACCCCTCCCGATAGCACCATTTTTAGCCTACCTAATGCCTCCACTGAAATAAAAGCGACCTGGCGGCATTTCGACCATACTGCAGACAACCTGAAAGATTTTCACTGGACGGAGGGCATTTATTACACAAAGGACAAGAATGGAAGCCTGGTGGCCAACAATGATACCTTCCTGCTCATGTCATTGCATATTATTCAAAAAACGCCCAATGTACCTACCTTTACTTTTGCCACTTTTGAACACGTCACCCTTGAAAAAACAGGTTTCAGATTTATTAATACCAATCCCCGCACGGATTCATCAAAGGGGTTACCCCGCCCCCTGCCCGACTCTGGTGTCATCGAAGCACAAAGACAATTCCCGATCCCTGCCTACCTGAACACGTACAACAGTGCAGCACAGGCACAGATACGTAAGCAATTCGGAAGCTCAAATGTATGGGCCAATTATCAGCTAATAGGTGTACAGGCGGTCGTTACGAACGATCCTACGAAAGTCGTTCCACCCCAACAATTCTTCCTGTCAAATTTTGCAACTGAAACAAACAATTCGCTCCAGTTTTTCCAGGGCGGACTAGCTGGCGTATACTCCAATGTACCTAATCCCGATGCTGCACACGTCTTCGTCCTGGACAAAACCACTAAAAAATACACGCCTTTTACCGCAGGTGGTTGCCTGGGTTGTCACGGATCGCAAGGCCAATTTCAGGGAGGTGACTTCAGTGTTATTGCGGCTACCGGCAACTTCTTCGAGCCAGACATTCCACATCCTTATCCGGTCAATGCACCTGTATTCAAACAAAATCCTACCGGATTCCCTTTACCACATCTGTCCCCGGCGCTGCAGGCATTTTCCGATCCACATGCCATACCTGGTAAAAGACACAAATAATTTTTCACCCTCAAAACCCTTCATTCAAATGTCTGTAACTAAACTTACAAGCTTCAAGGATGTACAAAATTTGTTAGACAGTTTTGTACAATCCAGCGGTGTCACTCCTGGCCCTGCCCCCCACGGTATATTCTGGCATTTCGATGCCAATAATAATCCCATGACCTACAAAGAATTTACGACCGGCTATGTGCCAGGCTTTGATCCGAACTCTTACCCACCGGATGGCTTGTTAATACTGGAAGTAGGCAATGGCGCTTCATCAAATATTGTATTGGCCCTGCAAGGCAAAGGACCATTTGCGCCAGGCGGAAATATCGGGCAACAAATGCCACCACCCAGCCCGCCTTATAATTCTAATAAAACTCCTCCCCAACAGAATGATGTAATCACTGCACTTATTCAATGGATAGATGATAAATGCCCGAATGGGACAGTATAATTAAGAAAGGGCTGGTCTGATGACCGGCCCTTTTAGAATCATCAATGAATGCCTTATCTCGCACCAGGAACCACTCGTACAAAAGTATATGTGGATAGTCGCGTTCCGAAAGGTATCAGTATTATCAAAGGTATTTTATTTACCTGATGGAGGAAGGCGAAGGTGCAGCCAGATCTGATCCGGATGAACGATCTCAAGGCATTTTTTGTATTTAGGAGGTTTGAGATCGAAATTGGCGGCCATGTCGCGAATGATTTTGACTGTAACAGGTCCGGGGGGCGAATCCCTCTTTCTCCGCAGAATATAAAAGCGCTTCAAGGTCAATGACTTGAAGCGCTTTTAGTTTTTACTAATTCTATACTTTATTGATTATCAAACTACAATACGTTCGAATTCCCTTGGCATGAAACTAAGAATATGCTTGTTAAATTGTGCATGTTACCAGTTGCTGAAACGTAGGTTCATTTTCGTTTGTTTTGTTTTTTATTAGATATTGCTGCGGGTAGTATTGTTCACTTTTATTGGGATGCATAGGAAGGTCTTATCAATCGTAAAATCCGATGCCGTTATCCCAACTATCGAATCCTGTATGACAAATCGACGATCCGTAGAAGGGTTAAAGAAACCTACATGTATGAACGTTTTCATATTGGACTGATGTGGGTACTTTTTTACTCTCTGGACATGCATTGCAGGACCATTGGCAATGGGGCATTGCTATTCCTGTATGCAATTTATTATACAAAATAGAGTTCGAAATTAACGGTTACTTGGAATTGCCTCAAATGTAGATAAGAACTTCACTATTTTAAGAATTTCATTTGTTTCATTTCAATATACTCCATGATGATAAACAAATCATCTTGAAATAGGTTCGATTGTTGTCCCCGTAGCCCACAGAAAAGCAAGACCCGCTCATAGAGCAGGTCTTGCTTTTTAATATATTTTGATGCTTTCCTAAGGCATTTGTTATCGACTGTATATATGTTCGAAATCGATGGCTGGCCTTACTGATCGACGACGACAAATTTTTCTTCTTTCTGCATTACTCTGTTCTCAGGCTTTTTATCGGGTTAACCATCGCAGCCTTAAGCGACTGATAACTGATGGTCAGCAGGGTGATTATCACTACCAGCAGCGCTGTCAATACGAAGATCATCGGACTCAGCTCAATACGATAGGCAAAACTTTGCAGCCAATGATGACATGTCCACCAACCAAGAGGCATGGCAATCACCAGCGCCAGGCATACTAACCTAAGAAAATCTTTGGATAGCATGGCGACCAACTGGGCGGATGATGCGCCGATCACTTTGCGGATGCCGATCTCCTTCTGCCGTTTTTGCGCGGTGAAAGCAGCCAGCCCAAATAATCCCAGGCAAGAAATCAGGATCGCCATACCCGCGAAATAACGGGTAAGTACCTCTACCCGCTGCTCCGAGGCATAGAGCCTGTTGTAGCTGTCGTCCACATATGTGTAGGCAAAGTCCAATCCCGGATGATATTGGTGGTATAGGTTTTGAACCGCTGCCAGTGCTACCTGCTGCCGGAGCGGGTCAATTCCTGAAGGCCTACCCATTATTTCTGCAATGAAAAAAAGTTCGAACATTGTCCCTCACACCCTGCAACTAAGTAAAAGTGGATATATTTGAGCAGAAACTTGCTTAATTATATCCACTTCTATATCCACTTCTTTATTTAAGCATCATGTCATTTTTTCCGGTAGCCCTTTTGTTTGGTTGAAAGCGAACCACCAGGCATAGGGGGCTTGTCCGCTCATCTTGGAGGTAAAGGTGCCTTTTGCGGGTAGCATCGGCATTTTCTCGATCATCGGATTAGGATGTGAACCTTCCATGATGATCAATTTTTCGGTCGCGCTCGGATAATTGGCCGCAAAGCTGTAAGCGACCATGGCACCGATGTCATGACCACAAATGTAGGCTTTGGCGACACCGAGCTTTTTGATCAATGCATAAAGATCACCCGCCATGTTTTTTTTATCATAGCCGGTTTGCGGCTTGGCAGAAGAACCCATGCCCCGGATGTCAACAATGTAAACATGGTAATGCGCCGCAAGTGCGGGTGCTACTAAATGATAGGCCAGGTTTCGGGCCAGCCTGGCATTAAGAACAGAGGTTTTCCTTTGCCCCCCTCTACATAATGCAGGCTGATCCCGTTAACAGTTTCAGTCCGGTTAATGAAACCTGGAAGTTTTTTGATCAATGCTTCGTCTGTATAGGCTGCCAGTATAGGCGTAGGTACTGTCTTGTTTTGCCCTTCTGCAAGCGCAAAATTGAGCACGATAAGCATTGCAGTAAAGATTGATTTCCAGATTTTTGCTTTCATGGTAATGGTGTATGATGTTAAAATTAATTTTCCCGGACTTAGATCTGAGAAACGACCTCAGTGGCTGTTGTCCAGGTGATATTTGGGTAGCGGTCGTTATCAAGTGGTGTGTTCTGCACGCTGAACATGCTGTGCATGTACTGGCTTTGTTGCCATTTGGCATACAGTTCGTGCTCTCCTTCAGGATGTGCGGCCCTTTCCCGTTTGTTATAAGCGGCGAAGTCGGCAAGGCTGCCCATCGGCTTTAACCGGAATTCTCCTTTATTGAATGCTTTGGCAAAAGCGGTGAGTTCCACGGGGCTTACACTGAAACTGTGTATCCGTAGTATCCGTGGGGTATCTGGGTCGAGGGCGGCAGATGCGGTAAATTCTGCGGCATTGTCTTTGGTCGTAAAATCCACCTTCCAGTTCGGGTCCTCACCCCAATAAGCTACCGATTGTTCTTTTAGATTATAAAAGGGCGTATTGTAACTGAGGATATCAGCGAAAGCGCCGATCAGTATGGATGTTCCTTTGATGTCCGCCTTGTCCAGGTGAGTGTGAAACTCGCGTCTCAGGTCGAAATTGCGGTTTTCGCCTTCTTGCAATTTAGTAAAGTCAGAAGAAAAGTCCGAAGGGATGAATCGCGGCACGCCGGCTTTCACCGCAGCTTTAAGTAATAAAACCTGGGTATCAACGATCACATCCCTTAAGCCCGCCAGTGCAGAAACAACGCAGGTTGCGCCCATACAGGCATTAGTAAGTGCTGTCGCGTTGGTAAGGTCAGCCTCAATAATTTGAGCACCCAATGCGGCGATCTTATCGATTTTTTTTTCATCACTGCCTGAACGAACCAGGGCATGCACTTCTGCCCCTTTTCCGATCAGTGATTTAATAATTCTTGCGCCCAGGTCACCCGTAGCGCCTGCGACTAAAATGAAATTCTTCATAGTTATGTTGTTTGTTTTAATTTTCTGTAGCTGATATACCAGCCTAAAAAGATCAATGGAAGAACAATAACGATGTCCATTATTAATTGGTTGAACTGAACACCAAGTATGACCGGCATTTGAACATGGTTGATTCCTGGATCTACCAGTTTGGTTCCCGGGAAAAGAATAGCTGGTAACTGTGCGACCCAATAGAGTGATACGATTATCACAGCCTCATGCAGCCGCTGTAAAGCATTCACCTCTTTTCTGATCCAAAGGACATACAGCGTAAGTAAGCCGAGCAGGGCCCCGAGTACCATAGTTTGTGCATTGTGGAATTTAGCATGAGGGGGCCAGGTCGGGTTATAGATATGGGTAATATTCCAATCTGCCAGGTACGGCGAAACCGATGTGAATAATCCCATAAATGAAAGGATGAGTTTCCCGGTCAGGGGTATATTATTGTTTTCTGAAGTCATAAAGGTTTTTATTTGAGTTGAACACTTCGATCAATTAATCATTACTTATATCTTCCGGTCCGATGACCTTATTAAAGCTTCATCCGAATACGGTTTATTAGCTACCATTTTTTAAATCATTAATGTACTATAAAAGCAAATATAAAATATTTATGTCTTAAGTGAAGCATTTATGTTTTATTTATTTAATTTTAAACCATTAATTGATAATATGAACAAGACGTTGGCAATAGTACAGGAATGGGCAGGGTTCGAGGAGCAGAATCCGGCAGGATCAATAGAGGATTTTTGCAGGGATTATTTAAAAAGACAGCTGGTACAGGAAAATGAGCGAGATATGCCCGACCATGCGCCAGACCTTTCCTGCCGGTATGCACTTACTAAGGTGATCAATCGCCTGTCCAGGCTATGGATGTTCTTTACCATGACCGAGATGAAACCGTTGGGCCTGACAAGTTTCGACGAGTTCATTTTCCTGCTCACCTTACAGCGGTCAGAGCCCATCCGAAAAAAAGATCTCATCTATATGCATTTTATCGAAATATCGTCGGGTATCTTAGTAATTGATCGTTTGATCAAAAAGGGGTTACTTGATGAAAAGACGGACGATCATGATAAAAGATCAAAAATGGTTACGATCACAGCAAAAGGCAGAAAGGTCGTTAAGGATGGGCATGAGGCGCTGGACACCGTTTATTACGAGTTATACGGCGATATGCCCGAAAGCGCCATGATGGAATGCCTGGATAACCTGAAACCCCTGTTGGACAGGATCACGCAAAAATGGAATAAGCTAAAAAAATTCGAGCCGGCCTTTAAAGACGTCTGATCAAACGGAAGGTTGCTTGTATATTACGGAGAAGTGTTATCCCAAGTCCCTGATAAGCCTTAACATTTCCATTCCGGCCTATTTCGGCAATACCTTTCAATGAAATCAGTAATCTTCCCCAAATCTTTGGCAAAAAGGGTCAACAATTGCATCCAATTCTCCGCTAAATAAACTGACCGGGTTTAGTAAATATTGAAGGCTTTCGGATGAAAAATCTGAAGACCTTTTTTGTATTTGGGAGGTTTGAGACCGGATTGCCGGTCATATCGCGAATGATTTTGGATTAAGTTGTAAGAGGAGTGAGGGTATAGTTAATTTTATTAATTTCATCAAAACGAAACTTATTTCGTACGTAAAAGTTAACTATCGCACAAGCAATGACCGGCTGCTGGTAGCATTAACCCTTGTTTGTTGATTAAATTAACCACTTTCTATCTTTCAAATCAAAATTGGCGAATACATATTAATCAAAACAATTCTGCCTCCTGACCACGTTAACGATCAAATATTAATTATTTATCATGAAAAAACGATATCATACCCTCGGAATTCTGCAAATTGGATGGCCGACACTATTGTTGCTGTATTGTATTTCTGTATCAGCTAATCCTCCTGTTAGCCAATATCACACAGAAGACAAAACGAAATGGGTAGGTACCTGGGGAACAGCACTTTTGGCAACAGATCCTAAGGACATGCCTCCCAAACCAGGAATTGCTAACCATGTCTTAAGACAGATCGTCTGCGTCTCAATCGGTGCTGATAAACTAAGGCTGAAGTTCTCCAATAAATTTGGGAATAGTCCGCTCGTGATCAGATCGGTACAGATTGCGGCTGCGAAAGACAGCAGCGCGATTGATATGTCAACCATTGCATTGTTAACCTTCAATGGGAAACAGGAAGTTATTTTGCAACCAGGTACAGAAATTTATTCCGACCCCAAATCGTTTGAGCTAAAGCCGAGGGCCAGAATCGCTATCACTATTTCTTTTGGCGAAGTCCCTTCAATTCTCACAGGGCATGCAGGCTCCCGAACTACCTCTTATCTGTTTGACAACAACGCTGCCAAACCTGGTGAGAAATATAAGGATATGATCAGGATTGATCATTGGTACGTTATTGCAGGAATTGAAGTAGAAGCCAAAAATAATTCGGGATCGGTTGTCGTTTTCGGTGATTCAATCGCTGATGGACGCGGTTCAGGGACCAATAAACAGAATCGCTGGCCCGATATATTATCAGAGAATTTGCTAAAAAATCCAGCTACCAGCAAGGTAGGTGTAATCAATATGGGGATCGGTGGTAATGCCATTCTTAAAGGGGGATTAGGTCCTACCGGATTGCTACGTTTCGAACATGATGTCCTTGATCAGAAAGGGGTCAGATGGCTTATTCTGGCAGAAGGAATTAACGACCTTGGCGGTGCACGGGACAGTTTGGCCGCTGATGACATAGCACAAAATCTCATTGCCGCTTATCAACAATTCATAGATCTGGCGCACGCCAAAGGAATAAAGGTGTACGGTGCCACCATCATGCCTTTCAAAAAAAGCTTCTATTATGAGGGCTACAAAAATTCCGCTCGCAACAAGGTCAACGAATGGATCCGGAGCTCGAACCATTTCGATGCAGTCATCGACTTTGATCAGTTGATGAGAGATCCCAATGACAAGGATGTTTTACAATATGAGCTACAAGCCGGAGCGAATGATTTTCTCCATCCTAACGAAATGGGTTACCGTTTAATAGGCGATGGAATAAACCTGTCTTTGTTCAAGTAATGTTAGTGTAGAATTCCTCTTTTTCCGCAGAATTAGTGCATGGTCATGCCTTGGATGGTTTTGGCTGTCAAATACTCGGCGGGGCGAATTTTACAGTCTCGAAAATTATTAAAGCAGTAAGGGGGTAACTAATTTACCTGTCTCTGCAATCCTTTCAGATATTTAGAGGCGGTAACTTTTGATACACCTAACCTCTCAATTACTTAATCGATCCTACAATAAGGCTATTCAAATAATAGTTCTACCAAAAATGTTATTTAGTGATTGTGATTCAGCATAGGAATAAACCAAATCATCATAAAAACAGCAGCTACAGTCTTAGCAATAATTTTTATTGGTTTTTGTTTATTTTTTAAGTTGGTCTATTTTGCCTGTCAGCACTTTCTTTTCAACAGCAGACTTTGTAAACTGTAATGCCTGCCCATAATGGAATAGTGCTTGTTCGTGATTGATGCCGCTATACAGATAGCCCATTAGCCCGTGATAATAGCTGTTATTGGAAAGATTAAGTTTAGCCACTTCTTCAATGGCTATCCCACTATTGAAGGCTTTCGGATGAGAAATCTGAAGGCCTTTTTGTATTTAGGAGGTTTGAGATCGAAATTGGCGCTCATGTCGCGAATGATTTTGACTGTAACAGGTCCGGGGGGCGAATCCTTCTTTCTCTGCAAGCTTTAAAGCTTTTCTAATGTAATTACATCCTCTCAAAATGATAAAATGCTCTCAAAGTGAAAGAGTTTATTTTCCCACAACACCCCATCTGGAAGAATAAAATAGCTATAGTAGCTGTTTTTACGCTTTTATGTCTTTTAGGAACGTGAATTGATTTTAAGGTAGCAAACTAATTATATGCGAACCTTTAAAGTGAACTTAAAAAAGCACGTTACTCCCTGGAATATATTATTGGGATTTTACTCCCTGATAATTATATCAGGCATTATTTATAGAATCATAAAGGGCGCATAAAAGGCTCTTTATGGAAGTAATTAAATCGTTGTGCCTTTTGTATTAGCTGGTATCTGTGAAATCGGATGCGGGTATCTGATATGGCAATAGCTCAAAGAGGGGTACCATATCTGGATGAGAATATTAGGCGGAATCGTTCTCCTTTCATACGGAGTTATTGCACATTGCAGGTTGCCGGCTTTGGACGGTATATGCAACTTATGGAGGGGGGCATAGTGTTGTTTTATTATGGGCATGGTTAGCTGACAACTTTAAACCATACTTCTATGATTTAATATGTGCACTCGTTGCCCTGATAGGTGTTTGTATTATCTTTTACGCACCCCAAACCATTCACTAATGAATTAATAAAGCATTAGGAACAATTATCTATCCTTTGTATTTTCAGGTTTTGTTTATTGGTATATACCAACGGACACTAGCGTTTTGATGTTATTGATATCAGTTCTTTGAAATTATTGTCTGTATTGGGTTTCAGCTGATTCTGAGCCTACCACGATTTGAATTTCTGGGATTTTCGTGTTATTATAACAGATTGATATTCAATTTATATGAATCAAGGCTGTTATTTGTTCTCCCAGTTGATTTCCCTTATTTCTCCTACAAGTTTTAAAACTTGTGTAAAGAGATATAATGGAGACTATAAGACTAAGCATTTTACCTGTTGGCGTCAATATCTTTGTATGGTATTTGGACAATTAACACATCGGGAAAGTTTGTCTGATACAATACTTTGTCTGCGAGCTAATTCTAAAAAACTCTATCACATCGGAATTGGTGAAGCAATAGCAAAAAGTACATTATCAACTGCAAACGAAAATAGAGATTGGCACATATATGCTGACTTTACCTGGATATTAATACGTGAAGCACAACAATTATATGCAGGCAAATCAAAATGCGAAATTGATATCGACAACCCTGTTTTTGCTATTGATGCATCAACTATTGACCTTTGCTTATCATTATTCGATTGGGCTAATTTCAGATCAACAAAAGCAGGAATAAAACTCCATGTACAACTTGATCTGAAAACAGCGATTCCTGAATTTATAGAAGTAACAACTGCAGCCATTCATGAAGTTAATATTCTGGATACGATTTCCTTCCAGATTGACAGCTTTTACATAATGGACAGGGGTTACATCGATTATAAGCGACTTAACCGTATTCATCTTTCTAAAGCATTTTATGTAATCAGAGCTAAGGATAATCTTAATTTTAAAAGTGTCAAATCCAACCCTAAAAACAAACAGGAAGGTATAATGGCGGACCAGATAATTAAGCTTCAAGGATTCTATGCAATCCAGGATTATCCGGAAAAAATACGGCGGATCAAGTTCTATGATGCTGAACAGGATCGAACGCTGGTTTTTCTAACAAATAATTTTGATCTGGATGCTTCTAAGATCGCAATGCTATACAAACATCGATGGAAAATAGAGCTCTTCTTTAAATGGATAAAACAACATCTAAAGATCAAAACATTCTGGGGAACAAGTGAAAATGCTGTTCGCGTTCAGATATGGATTGCTATCTCCGTGTATGTACTTGTAGCGATCGCGAAGAAGAAATTTAACATACAGCATACACTGTATGAAATGCTTCAGGTAATCAGCATATCCGTCTTTGAAAAGACACCTATCAAGGAGCTTTTCGACAAACCAATACAGTCAAATTTCAAAGAACTAAATCGTAATCAGTTGAATATCTTCGATTAATATCAAAACGCTAGTGACCAACGGATATTTTTCAATTATCACGTTGCTTGTATCCAGTCCATAATTTACGTCTTCTGTTACCCCTATTCCTTTAAGATTATAATAGCATTTAATGAGGATGGATCTCCAGAAAGGCAGATCATTATCAAAAGAGAGATAAGAATTGATGATGATAAATTTATAATCGCCGATATCATTCATCGCAAATTCCATCATAGGGCTGCGTTCAAGTTTAAGTTCTCCTTTACTGACAAGTTCATTTGCTATATGCCGGAAGAAGAGATCTACACGGGGTTGAACACGGAATCCTAATCTGAGCGTTACGTGATAAACATCATTTACGGATAATGTTGTAACTGAATATTGTAATGTATAAGGTTCATCATCAATTTCCACATGGAAAAACCAATAAACATCTGCTTTTTTAATAGGATTACTGAAAATTGACCGGAGCGTTTTGTTTTCAATCTCGTTGGGATCTGCTGATGTGGTGAGGTATATAAGATTCGTAGCAAAATTGCTTATCTCATTATGGTGACTTAGTTCTATCAACCGTTGCAGGTTTTCAGGCTGTAATTTACTAAAAGTAATAAGTTTTTTCTGTTGTAAACGACCAGTGCGCCAAACCAACATTATGAAAGTAAGGAAAGCCCCAACAAACAGCATGATCCAACCGCCCTCTTTGACCTTTTGAAGATTTGCAATCAAAAAAGAGATTTCCACTGTAAGGAATAATGCTGTGATAATGCCTACTACTATTAATGGCTTCCTACGGGCTCGTAACCAAAGTGCGATTAATATTGTGGTAGTAAGCATTGTCAGTGTTACAGAAAGCCCAAAAGCAGCTTCCATTTTACCAGACTCCCTGAAGTGGAGTACCATTCCAATACAGGCTATCATTAATGCCCAGTTAAAGAAAGGAATATATAACTGTCCTCTTATGTTGCTGGGAAAGACGATTTTGTGGCGTGGCCAGAAACCCAGGTGAATAGCTTCATTGGCCAGGGTAAAGCAACCACTGATTAATGCCTGGCTGGCAATAATAGTGGCGAGCGTAGAAAGAATTACTGAGGGAACATAGATCGCCTGGGGAACAATATTATAAAAAGGACTGAGCGTATTGGCTTTCCCCGCCTCTAGCAGCCAGGCAGTCTGGCCAGCATAACAAAGAATCAATGCTATTTTTATGTAGATCCAGCTAACCCGGATATTATTCCTTCCTACATGGCCCATATCACTATACATAGCTTCTGCACCTGTAGTACAAAGGAATATTCCGCCTAATAACCAAAAACCTTTTGGATAATATGTCAATAGTTCATAAGCATAAACAGGGTTCAATGCTTTCAGTACACTAAAATTGTGGCTCAATGCCATCACTCCAATCACTCCGATAAATGTGAACCATATCATCATCACCGGCCCAAAGAACTTTCCTATTTGTTGCGTACCGAATTGCTGAATTACAAAAAGCAGAATAATAATAGCAATTACAATAGGCACTGTATCAATATTCGGATAGATGGCTTTCATTCCTTCAATAGCAGACGCTACAGAAATGGGAGGAGTAATAATACCATCAGCCACTAAAAAAGACCCACCTATAATGGCAACAACAATCAGCCACCTCCTGTAGTATCTTTTTATAAGTGCAAACAGGGAGAAGATACCACCTTCACCCTTATTATCAGCCTGCAAAGTGATGAAAATATACTTAAACGTGGTTTGTAAAGTAAGTGTCCATATTACACAACTTAATACACCTAATGCCTTAGCAGGATTGATAATTTCATCAGGCTTGAATAATGCTGTATAGGTATATAGTGGAGAAGTGCCTATATCGCCAAAGACTATTCCAATGGCAATTAGCATACCTGCTGCTTTGATCTGCTTGTGAAATTCCTGTGTGTTTTGTACCGACAGCTCCATTATTTCCCTTGTTTAAAGTACTCAAATATATACCTGGAATTTTACTTTTTGATTATCAATAATATATTTATTAGCTTCCATTTCTACTGGTAAAATAATATAACTTTATGAAAATACTCGTTATCGAGGACGAAGAACGCGTAGCACAACTCATCAAACGGGGATTGGAAGAGCACCTTTATGAGGTAACTGTTGCTTACGATGGTGAATTAGGTAAAAAACTGGCATTAAAAAACAGCTTTGACCTGATTATAACTGACATTATACTGCCCAAAGTGAATGGACTCGATCTCTGCAAAGAGATCAGAACCGTACTACCGGATACCCCCATTATTATGCTTACCGCATTAGGAACCACCGATGATAAAGTAGAGGGTTTTGATGCAGGTGCAGATGATTATTTATTAAAACCATTTGACTTAAGAGAGTTACATGTACGGATCCGTGCTTTATTGAAGCGTAATAACGGCAAAAGTAATTCACAGGGTTTTATTTTAAAATATGCAGACCTTGAATTAAACATGCATACCAAAATTGTAAAACGTAGCAACAAAGAAATTTCCTTAACCCCAAAAGAACTAAAACTTTTAGAATATATGATGCAAAACCCGGAAAGGGTTTTGTCAAGAACAGAAATTGCAGAAAAGGTTTGGGAAACAACATTCGACACAGGAACCAACTTTATTGATGTTTACATTAATTACCTGCGTAAGAAAATAGATAAGGATTTTGATGTTAAACTCATTCATACCAAGCCAGGCCTTGGCTTCATCTTTAAACAGGACTAACAATGCAAATTAAAACAAGGCTTACTCTATTGTTTACTTCGTTGGTCGCCGCATTATTATTGGCATTTGCATTAACTGTTTATTTCACTTCCTCTGCAACCAGGGAAGATGAGTATTTTAAAAGATTGAAACAACAGGCAGCTACTAAAGCTAACCTTTTATTTGATACAAAGGTTGCCCCTGTAGTTTTACAACTCATCTATAAAAATGCACCTAATGCTTTATTCCAGGAAGAAGTAGCCATTTACGATACTGCTTTTCATCTATTATACCATGATGCAGTTGAAATAGACAAGGTGAAAGAAACACAGAACATGATAGACCGTATTATTGTTCAGAAAGAAATTCAATTTTACCTTGAAGATGTACAGGTAGTAGGTTTCTTATATGAACATAACGGGCAACATTATGTAATAACAGCTGCCGCAAAAGATGAATACGGACTTACCAAACTTGCCAATCTTCGAAATACAATTATTATAGCCTTTCTTTTCTCTATAATTATTATATTCTATGTCGGACAATTCCTGTCTAAAAAGGCATTGCAACCCGTTTCATCGCTGGTACAAAAGGTAAAAAAGATCACCGTTACCAACCTTGATCTAAGAGTGGAGGAAGGGAACCGGAAAGACGAAATTGCAGCTCTTGCCATCACTTTTAACGAAATGCTTAACAGGCTTGAAAATTCTTTTGATGCACAAAAACATTTTGTTTCAAATATTTCTCATGAATTAAGAACGCCGCTTACTGCAATGCTGGCAGAAATGCAGCTTACAATGCAAAAAGAAAGAAGCAATAAAGAATACCAACAGTCAATAGAACATATTATTTCTGATATTCAGAAATTAATGCGTCTTTCCAATAGTCTGCTGGACTTAGCAAAAGCCAGTTACGATCAAACAGAAATTTCCTTTAAAGAAGTCAGGTTGGATGAAATCTTATTAGATGCACGAAATGACGTACTTCACAATCAACCAGACTATAAGGTGAATATCGTTTTTGAAAAAGAAACTGACAATGATGATTTTATTTCAGTAAATGGCAATGAATATCTGTTAAAGGTGGCCTTTGCAAACTTAATAGAAAACGGCTGCAAATTTTCAAACAATAAGCAGAGCATAACTTCTATTTCTTACAATGAAAAACAAATTTTCCTGAGCTTTTCAGATAACGGTATTGGAATCAGTAATGAAGAATTGCAACATGTTTTCACTCCTTTTTACAGGGGGAAAAATAAAAAAATTGCAGATGGTAATGGTATTGGATTATTTCTCACCCAAAAAATCATTGCATTGCATAATGGCAACCTTTCAGTTCTATCCAAAGAAAACGAAGGTACAACCTTCACCATCACATTGCCTCATATCTGATATTAATATCTCTAATGATTTTCTAATAACATTCTAAAGCAATTCTAACAGCCCCTTCGAAGGGGCTGTTTTAGTTTCGCGGAGCAAAATCTCATTAAACAGCTGCTCAATTAGAAAATGAAAAGAAAAATATTATCAATACTGTTATTCAATGGAATGTTCCTGATTAACTACTCCTGCCATAGCCCCCAGGCTGAAACAGAAAACATTAATTATACCCTGCTGGGCGACACCATCATTATTCCGGAAAATTCAAACTTGCAAAACAAACTTGCAACAACAACTGCTCAAAGTGAGCCTTATCGTTTGCAAATGCTGACCACCGGTACGGTAAAAGCCATCCCAACTCAATATGCAGAAATAGCTCCACCCTTTCAGGGACGAGTAACAAAATCATATTTACGGTTGGGTTTAAAGACCACACCTGAAACACCACTGTTCGAAATAAGCTCCCCTGATTTTATTGCGGCACAAAAAATTTTCTTCCAGGAAAAATCACAGATGCAACAGGCTGAAAAAACGTTGAAACGCCAACAGGATTTAATTGCCAATGGTGTAGGAACACAAAAGGATCTGGAAGAAGCCCAAACAGCTTACGAAGTAGAAAAAAAGGAGTATGAAAATGCAGTAATAGGTATTAAAATTTTCAAAGCAAACCCTGATAATCTTTCATTAGGGCAAGCATTAGTAGTTCATTCTCCTATCGCCGGAGAAGTAATTGAAAATAAAGTAATACTCGGACAGTTCATAAAAGACGATGCAGCAAGTGTAGCCACAGTGGCAGAATTATCTAAGATCTGGATTGTTGGGCAGGTAAAAGAAAAAGATATTCGCTTTATCCATGAGTTAGATGATTGTAATATTGAAATTGCAGCTCTTCCGGAAAAACATATCCGGGGCAAGGTATATCATGTAAAAGAGATTGTCAATGAAGATACACGCAGCGTAGAAGTGCTTATAGAAGCTAATAATGCCGATCATACACTGAAACCGGGTATGTATGTAACCGTAAATTTCATTGTTGCACCCGTTAATGCCATTCTTATTCCATCAAAAGCCTTATTGCAGATGAATGATGCCAGTTTTGTTTTCATAGAAACTGCCGCAGGGAAATATATAAAACGTAAAGTGGAAACTGCGGGTACACAAGGAGAAAGAATAGTCATTCAATCTGGATTAAACAATGGAGATAAGATTGTTTCAGAAGGTGGTTTTTATCTCCTGGATGCAAAATAACAACCACAATAACGCAAATCTTCATGAAGAAATTAATATTCACAGCAATAGAAAAACGCTGGCTTTTTGTTGCATTATTTATACTCCTGGTCTGTTTTGGTTATTATTCATGGACACAACTATCTGTTGAAGCCTATCCCGACATCGCAGATGTTACTTCACAAGTTGTAACACAGGTTCCGGGACTTGCTGCTGAAGAGGTAGAACAACAAATAACCATTCCTGTAGAAAGGGCTTTAAATGGCATGCCCGGTATGCACGTAATGCGTAGTAAAAGCACATTTGGATTGTCCATTATTACTATCGTGTTTGAAGACGGTATTGAGGATTATTGGGCAAGGCAACGTATCTCAGAAAGGCTGAACGATGTGGACCTGCCTTATAACGCGAAGCCCGGATTAGACCCGCTTACATCTCCCATAGGTGAAATTTACCGTTATATTATAGAGAGCAAAGGCCACGATCTCAGAGAAATCACCGACCTGCAGAACTGGAAGATTATCCCCCGTATTAAGCAGGTACCAGGTGTTGCCGATGTTACCAATTTTGGTGGTATCACAACGCAATACCAGATAGAACTGGACCCCAGAAAATTAGAACAATATCAATTGTCCCTGACTGATGTACAGACTGCTATCAATAACAACAATGCCAATTCAGGAGGCAGTGTATTAAATAGAGGTGATCTGGGTTATGTGGTGCGGGGTATAGGCCTTGTAAAAACGTTGGAAGGCCTGGGTAAGGTAGTGGTGAAATCAGTAAATGGAGTTCCCGTATTTCTAAATGATGTAGGAACATTAAAATACGGGAACCTGGAACGCAAGGGCATCTTAGGGTATACCGACAGGAAAGTAAATTATAGCGAAGGCGATGAAGGCATCGTATTGTTATTAAAAGGCCAGAACCCATCCAAAGTACTGGAAGGTATCCATGCTGCTGTGGAGGACCTTAATAAAAATATATTGCCCGAAGGGGTAAGTATCCGACCGTATATAGACAGAATTAATCTGGTAGACACAACTCTGCACACTGTATCGCATACCTTATTGGAAGGTATGAGTCTGGTAATTATTGTGCTGATTGTTTTTCTCGGCAACTGGCGTGGGGCATTAATTGTAGCCATCACCATTCCACTGGCGTTATTGATTGCATTTATCCTGATGCACTTTACAAATATTCCGGCAAACCTGCTTTCACTTGGCGCCATTGACTTTGGGATTATTGTGGATGGGGCCATTGTAATGATGGAAACCATTTTGAAAAAGAGAGAAGATAGCCCCAACGAAGAGCTGCAGGAATCTACCATAGGGGAAAGGGCATTGGCTGTTGCCAAACCTATTTTGTTCTCCACCGTTATCATCATTACAGCTTACCTGCCCCTGTTCTCTTTTGAAAGGGTTGAAAAGAAACTGTTTACACCCATGGCTTTTACCGTTGGTTTTGCATTGTTAGGTGCATTGGCAGTTGCACTGTTGCTGATACCGGGACTGGCTTATGCAGTCTATCGGAAGCCACGGAAATTATTCCACAATAAATGGCTGGAAAAATTGACCAATGCCTATTTTGAAGGTGGTAAAAAAATGATGAAAACTCCTCAACGGGTATTTATTCCCCTGGTACTTGTTTTAATCAGTGCAGTTATTCTTTCCATCACCGTAGGTAAAGATTTCTTACCTCCTTTGGATGAAGGTTCTATCTGGTTACAGGTGCAGCTACCTCCGGGTGTATCGTTACAGAAATCGAAAGAAATGAGTGATACCTTACGGCAGCATACCATGAAGTATGATGAAGTAACCTATATGATGGTGCAGGCAGGACGTAACGATGATGGTACCGACCCATGGACCGCCTCTCACTTTGAATGCAGCATTGGTATTAAACCATATTGTGAATGGAAGAACGGCAGGACCAAAGCCGACCTGATTGATGATCTGGCAAGAGAATATGCCACCATGCCGGGTTATACTGTCGGGTTCAGTCAACCCATGATCGATGGTGTAATGGATAAGATTGCAGGGGCACACAGCGAACTGGTGGTAAAAATATATGGGGATGATTTTAAAGAAACTCGCCATATCGCAGAAAACGTTATGACCTCCATTAAAAGCATTAAAGGTGCTGTCGATGTAGCCATTGACCAGGAGCCCCCATTGCCGCAATTACAGATCTCTGTTGACAGGGATGCTGTGGCACGTTATGGCTTGAATGTAACTGACGTAGGAGAGCTGATTGAAGTCGCTATTGGCGGAAAAGCTATATCCCAGGTGTTTGTTGGCAATAAAGTGTATGATGTTATCTGCCGCTATAATGAAGAAAGCCGAAATACGCCTGAGAAAATATCGAACCTGATGCTCACTTCTCAGACGGGGGCAAAAATTCCTTTGTCGCAAATAGCAACTGTAAAAACCGCCACCGGAGAAAGCACTATTACAAGAGAATTAAATAAGAGACATTTGACTGTAAAACTCAATTTGCGGGGCAATGATCTGACAGCTTTTTTAAAGGAAGCGCAAAGCAATATTGAACGAACGGTAAAGTACGATCATGAAAAATACAATATTATATGGGGTGGACAATTTGAAAACCAAAACAGGGCTTATGCCAAGTTGATGATAATTGTTCCACTGGCATTGGCCATCATGTTTTTATTACTCTATGGTGCATTCGGCAAGTTCCGGCAGGCGGGACTGATCTTATCCATTGTGCCGCTGGCATTATTCGGGGGTATGCTGGCGTTGAACATCAGAGGTATGACATTGAATGTTTCTTCAGCAGTGGGTTTCATTGCATTGTTTGGTGTAGCCATACAGAATGGGGTGATTTTGATTTCACACATAAATGACCTGCGAAAGAAAGGCTATGATTTACTTACCGCCGTTGTGGAAGGTGCTGAAGACCGTTTCCGTCCTGTATTAATGACTGCCACAGTTGCGGCATTGGGTTTATTACCCGCATCTCTGGCAACAGGTATAGGTTCTGATGTACAAAGGCCACTGGCAACCGTAATTGTATATGGTCTTTTCGTAGCAACCGCCATCACGCTATTTGTTTTACCTCCCTTATACTATATGATGGAAAGTAAATGGGGAAAGAAAGATTATAAACAGTTTTCATCATCCAACGAATAAAAAAGTGCATGCAATTCTATAAGAAATATATTTTATTAACATGGATAATCCTGTGCATCTGTACCAGAGTACATGCACAACTAGATACTGGTTTTGCGAAAACAAGGGTATCACTTACCCAATATTTGAGTTTGGTAGGTAAGCAAAACTTCAGTTATGTAGCACAGCAATACAATGTCAGTATTGCTGAAGCGGGTGTCGAATCTGCCAAAGTTTTCCCTGATCCTCAATTATCTATTGGTTTTTATGATAATCAGCAAGCCAGTAAACATTTAGGACAGGGTTATAATGCTGGTATTGGTAGCACGTTAGAATTGGGAGGTAAACGAAAGTCAAGAATTGACCTCGCACAAAGCCAGTTGCAATTAAGCAAAGCCATGTTACAGGATTACTTTCGCAATCTTCAGGCAGATGCCACAATTGCATATTTCAATGCCTTGCAACAATATAATCTGTTACAGGTTCAACAAAGCTCCTATGTTACCATGGAGCAACTGGCTGATGCAGATGCTATCCGTTTTAAATTAGGTGCTATAACAGAAGTGGATGCAAGACAGTCGAAATTAGAAGCAGGTAGCTTACTTAACAGTCTTTATCAAAATGAAGCCGATTGGAAAACTGCTTTAGTACAATTAAGTATTAATACAGGCAAAGCGCAGTCCGATACATTACTTACTCCGATATCGAATTCAGATAACCTGGAAAGGGATTTCGCATTGGGTACTTTAATCACTAACGCACAGGATAACAGGGCTGATATTCTAGCAGCAATTAATAGTAAAACTGTTGCCGATAAAAACTTACAGTTGATCAGGGCCAACAGGAAAATTGATCTGGGCATTTCAGCTGGTATGCAATATAACGGTGAATCAACAAATACCATAGCCCCCACACCGGCTTACAGAAGTATCAATGCAGGCATTTCCATTCCATTAAAGTTCTCTAACAGATATAAAGGTGATATGAAAGCCGCACAATATTCCATCATGCAGGCTGCAGTCCAATACGATCAGATATTATTGCAAATCCAGGCAGAAGTAATACAATCCTACTTTAATTATAAAGCAGCAGAAAAACAGGTGTCACAATTTAAAAGCGGTTTGCTCACTGAAGCACAAAAAGTATTAACAGGCAAAATATATAGTTACAAACGTGGCGAAACTTCTTTATTGGAAGTATTAAATGCACAACGTACTTACAACGACGTGCAGCAAAACTATTATCAGTCATTATTCAGTTATGCCGAGGCATTGGTAAATCTGGAACGTTCAGCTGGTATTTGGGATATACAATAAGACAACGTATTTATGAATCTTAAAAGGCCCCCCGCATACACTATAGAATCATTAGGTTCGTACTAACCCCGAACTTATGGTTTGGTGACCGGTGAACGAATTATTGTTGCAGGAGGATTACTGTAATTCTCAATTAAAAGAAACAGGCAAAGACCTTATGATCTTTGCCTGCATTTAATCAACCTGTAATATTATCCTTATTGATTAAAATTCTTATACGATAAGATTGATTATTAACCTTCAGCCAGTAGTATCCAAGTCCAGATGACATCTTTGATTCGACATATTCTAACCTTAGAGTCAAGTAAAAATAATTGATCAATACAATCCTTTTATAAAAAGATACTCTTTTTCTTCTTTCACTTTCACTCTTGATATTTCTGCATCCTTTTGTAAAGAAAGTAGGTTTGTATACATGATGATCAGCTGCCGTACAATTGCTCCTATGAGCAGCAACGTAGCAATCACAAAAACTGGGGTACTCATAAATAATTATTTTATTGATAAAATATATTTAGCTAATTCGCTCAGATCGTCTCCGGAAAATTTGTCGCCGAATGCTGGCATCTGTGGAAAATCAGGCCGTTTTTTACCAGGTTTTTTGATCCATGCTTTCAGCTTGTCCGGCTGATCATGGTAAATGCTTACCATTTCCAGCATGGGTGGCCCTACCAGTTTAGTATCTTTCTGATGGCAGGCACTACAATTTGCTTTAAAAAGAGCGGCCCCTTTGGCAACATCACCCAGTGATGGATCTATTTCCATTTCCTCTTCTTCTTCCTGTGGATTAGCTCTTGCTTCAGCAGATAATTTTTCGAACTCCGCAGTTTTGGCAGCCATCAGTTGTCGGTGAGGTGCAAGCGCATTGGCACGATATATATGTCTGCCACTACCCATGAATAAAACAGTGGTTCCTAACGCCAATACAACTTTGCCAAAATGCCGGTCTATTTTTTCTGCTGGTCCGGTAATTGCTTTCCATATCCAGATCATTGCAGGAATAGCAATAGCGGCACCTGTCAGGATCACTCCAATAAGATTCCAGCCGATACCTTTTGAGGGTAATGTCATCAATACCAATGGGCCTATCAGAAACTGGGCAGCAGAAGCAGCCAGTGTAAGTGAATAAGCCTTTTTCTTTATTTCGTATCTGTTCAGATGGGAGTAAAAACTCTCGAAAGGATAATTTTTCCTCCCGGTATACCAGAACAGGAATAGCCCGGTGATACCCAATGATGCACAAATGAAATGCAGATAGCGTGGAAATACATTGGGCAATACCAGTGCACTCATAAAACCTTTGATTGTACCCCACTTTTCAGGAAACAACATCAGGTTGATATTTACCAGGAATATTAATGGGATAAATAGGAAAACAGCAACGGCCGCCGCAATAATTGAAAGATGTAATGCTTTGTTCTGTGCCAGAATTTTCCAGGTATATTTATGCATGTAAGTCAGCAAAAAGGCAATGGTAACAAGTGGAATGATGGATATCCACATTAGGCCAGTCAGTGCATTGGCAGAATAAAAATAAATGCTGTAAAGCGTATTAATACTTAACAACGGTGCTACTCCCAGCACTACTGCGAGACTCTTATTGACCGTTATTGTTTTCGCAATTTCATTTGCCAGGGTATCATAATCCTTATCCTTTAACCCCTTTATTTCAGCCCATAATGTGATAATTGAGCCTCCC
The DNA here is from genome assembly GCF_034274695.1 of Chitinophaga sp. LS1. Lineage (NCBI taxonomy): Bacteria > Pseudomonadati > Bacteroidota > Chitinophagia > Chitinophagales > Chitinophagaceae > Chitinophaga > Chitinophaga sp. LS1. Next base: position 7,496,753 of record NZ_CP128362.1, on the reverse strand, counting down.
AGCATGAGATTTACAAATACGATATGAGCCAGAAATGAAATGACGAGGAGTACTACTAATAACCATTCCGGCAATGGTAAATCCAATGGTATATCTCTTGGTACAGGTGTGGTTGCCTGCAAAAAATAAAGCATGTCTAAGTTCTGTTTAAATGAATTAAATTGTTTTACTGTTGGTCAGCGCGTTTTTTCTTCCTGTTGTTTTTCCATGACGACTTTGGCAGCTTCCATATCATTTAGTTTATTGACTGTTACGCCCTCTGTCTGTGCACCTTCGATCACTTCTTTTGTTTCCTGAACATATTTGATATAAGCTACCAGTGCTTTTAGCTCCTGTTTATTACCAGGAAATGGCGGCATATAAGTTCGTGCATTGTGCATTGTAGGTATATAGGCGGCCATTGAGTTTTCATCCAGTGGTTTGCCAAATCCATACATACGTTCAAATACATAAGTGATAGAATTGACTCCCTGTGTGGTATGGCAACGGCTGCATGCCAGCATGAATACATTACGACCTGCTTCAATTTTATTATCCGGAGTTACTTCCGGCGTACTTGTATAGGTCGCATATTTGAGAATACCGTCTTTTTTATAAAGTGGATAATCTTCTTCTCTCAACAGGTTGCTATACATGTAACCACCAATTACATAAGGCTTTCTGATAAACTCCCTGACACGCTCAAAAATTCCAAGGAAACCAAAAGCCATGATGCAGGCCACCAGTGCTAAAGGGAACCTCATCCACCCGGATTTTAAAAGGCCTAGTATTGCCAGTAGTAAAACGATGGTTATTGCAACCATTATGACATACTGCAACAGGGTGTAAAATTGTGAAAAATCAATAGTGCCTATAGCCGTACTCATGTTTGCTTTCATGGCAGCGGGCATCACCCTGTAATAATTGATTGCTCCTGCCAGTGAAAATGGAGCCCAGCAAAGTATCCAGGCAGAAGCTGCCCGCACAGCCTTTTGCCGCATGGCAGTACCTGTATCTGTAAAGAGCGTAATCAACATAAGGCCAAATACGCCACCAACCAGCATTGCAGTAGGGGTACGGAACATTAACTGTGGCAGGTAAATCGGATTTGTAAAGCCATTCAGCAGGCTATGATGTGTTTTCCAGTTGCCCGGGTCCATCATGAAGCTAAGAATGGATACAATAATGGCCATTGTAATCCAGGAAAAAATAGATAGAAACCAGCCAAACCTGATGTGCCTGAGTTTGGAAGTCAATGATTTGTTCGCATTCTTCCAAGTCAGGAAGTAAATAACAATCAATACAACTTCAGTTACAAACACGAGCCATTCCGTAAACCATGCCCAATAGAAGACTCTTATAAGACTACCTATAGATGCAGGGCTTACGAGGGCTACAGAAAACCAGATACCAACTCCTGTCATAGCGCCCAGTGTAGTGGTAATGATGAAACCGACTTTCATCATCTTATACACCATATTATCCCAGGTAAAATCTGTGATTTCTGCGCTACTACTATTTTTTACCCCTTTTTGTTCCAGCCAGGTAACCAATGGGATAAACCCTACAGCGAGTCCATGATTAATGAGCACATGAATGATAGCAATCATAGCTATCAAAAACCTATCGTTCAGCCAATCGAGGTGAAATAATGGAAAGTCCATACTAAGCTTACATTTATCTTACAAAGTTCGTGATAACATCGCTGGTCCAGCTCCGATTAAAGGGAAGAATGTATAGATAATGAAGACTCGATATTTTCATTTTCAATCCTGACGTTTTCAAATTCGTGACTGTCCTTTTTTACAATCATTACTCTGATAAAAAAGAATACTAACACACATATAAAAAGTAATAGTGCTACGCGATTGATGAAATAGATATATCCTATAGTTTTTTGGTTATTGTTGTTCATGATTTGAATGTTTTTGATTTTCTAAAATTTTCCGGTGTCATGCCGGTTTCCTTTTTATAAAATGTATTGAAGTAAGATGCACTCTCGAATCCCAGTTCATATGCAATCTCAGCTACAGACTGAGAGGTATGGTGCAGCAGTCTGCTGGCTTCTTTCACAATCCGTGCCCTTATCAGGCTGCCACTGGTGATATGATAAAACTCATGGCAGAGCTTATTCAGGTAATTGGTTGTAATATGTAGCTGATCTGCATAAAAAGAAGGATGCCGGTGATGTGCATAGTTATCTTCTACCAGTTGCTCAAACCGGATGATTTTTGCATGCTTTATATTCTTTTCTTCCTTAACAGGTAATTTAAATATAGTGCGGTCGAGTTCGTGTAACAGGATATTGAGATAAGATCTTAGCAGGTCGTTTTTTCCTTCGAGCATATTTTCAAACTCATCCAGAATCTGCTGTAAAAGGTTATCCCATTTATTTGTCTGTTCATGACTGATTCTTGTTGTTATTGACGCATGCTGTGTCATGAACGCAAATCTGTGCAGCACATTATTATTATACCTCAATGAAAAAAAATTATCTGTAAAGCACACAATAAAGCCAGTTGCCAGGTTACTTAAATCCAGGCAACAGATGTTGTTTGGTTTTACAAATATTACTTTTGGCCCTTCCGCATTGATTTTTTCATTATCAATAGTCACCCATCCCACGGCCTCCCATATACATATTAGCATATAATAAGATGGCCTGTACAGATGCTCCAGGAAAGGATATTGCTGTAACAGAAAAGAAAGTCTGTCTATACGGAAATCATTTGAGTCCGGGCCAAAAGTACCTAATGAGTAAACCGGGATTGACTCCCTCATAACTATCATGGGTACTAATTGGTGATCAAAAAAAATATGTAGAAAGGATCAGGCGATAGGGGGGCGCAGGATAGGATATTTAATACCGGTTAATAGATCGATGCTGATATCGGGGAAATTATTTTTAATAATAGCAATAGGGCATGTCTGTCCTGTTGTCTGAATGACATGCACCCAAAGAGTAACTGGGGTTTGTTTAAGTTCCAGATTTCTTTTCTCTCTTTCCTGTTCTTTCTCCAATTGCTTTTCAAGAAAGCAGGAACCTTTACATACAGGAATTTTGTCAAACCGGTTTATACAATAGTTGGTCGCAATATAGTCCCGTTTCAAATAAAACAGCCCTACCAGCCAGACATTGGCAGTTGTCTGAATGAATAGTGAAAAGATAAGTAATATGGCTGCGAGCTTCTTCAATATGTATACTTATATACGTTCTTTTAACAGTACATGAATGTCCCTGATCAATCTTCCGGTTTCGGTGGTATCGGTGCCATCATAAACTCCCCTGATATGCCTTTGCTTGTCTATCAATAAAAAGCCTCCACTGTGTGTAAAGCCTCCAGGCACAGTGCTATCAGGATATACGGTTGCATAATAGGAAGCTGCCAGCTTGTAAATAGTATCTGCAGGGGCTGTAACAAAATGCCATCTTTCGGTCTGTACGCCGAGGGATGTGCTATAAGATCTCAGGCGTGGAATTGTATCATATTCCGGGTCTATTGTGTGTGAGATAAAGTTCACATGTTTATTATCATCAAAGGCATGGTATACCTTCAGCATTTCCTTTGTCATTTTAGGGCAAATGGTTGGACAGGAGAGGAAAATAAAATCGGCAACATATATCCGGTCGTCAAACGTACTGTTTGTGATCAGATTACTATCCTGATCCGTAAGTCTAAAGTCTGCAATAACCGGATAGATGGTATCTGTTTTACCAGTGATTGGATGCTGCCTATAATCAGCATCGCCAAGGATAGGTAATCGCTTTGGTTGAAGGTGGCAGGAAATCAACCCGTTGATAATAACGATAAATAATACTATTGGTACTCCTGTCTTCATAAGAATTAATTTAAAGGTATGCTGCTACCAGGAGCAGCATACCTTTCATCCATTAGAATCGCACTGCTATGCTACCTGCAAATCTACGTAGCATTCCGGGAGTAAAGGTGCCGGAACCACCTGTATAATAAGCCTTGTTACCAATATTATCAGCTGTAATAGCAAACCTGTATCGTGCATGATTGTAGAATAGCGATGCATTGATAAGCGTATAACTATCCAGGTAAAACTGGCCGTTCGTTGTATTATTAATGATCAGATTACGGGAGGCATAATTTCCTCCGGCGCCTATTCCTAATCCCACTGGTAATTGATAACTGGCATAGAAGTTATTAAAGGTTAGACACGGTCCTGTATGTTTTCAAACAGCCTGATATGAATATCTTTTTCATGATACTTTATGATCATAATCCGGAAGTAAATTCTGATCACCAATGCGAGCACTACGGCCAGCATAAACACGGCTGACCACACACTGCCTTGTTCAGTAAACAATATTTTTCCGTAATTGTAGATGCAGAATAAAAATGCGACTGCCATAGCCAACCGGAACAGTTGTTTCATTTCCGGGTAGAAATAGCTAGCCCTGATCCTGTTGTATACAGAACTTAACAAATGTTTCATACATATTTTTTGGGTGATCGGAAATACATAGCACATGTAAATTACTTACATGGCATAACAGCGAAGCATAAATCAATTAGCAGGAAGGAGGATGGAAACAGGAACGGGGCATTTTAACAATTGTACTATCATTATTGATAATGTATTCCTGTGCAACAATTACGGGTAAATTGATATTCAGCGTAAACAGGGGGTAATTCGAGACAACAAGCTCATCACGGTTCTCACTTCTTTTTTCCGGGGCTTTATTTTCCCGGTTTTCTTCCTGTTTTAGCTTTTTCATCATCTGGCACTTACCATTACAATGCATAGAAGGGCGGGCCTTATTTTCACATTTTTCGGCAAATGTGGCTGTGTTGGCGTAATAATCAAACACAATAAGCACCTTGTTTAATGACTGGGCCATAAGGGCAGTCATTAATAAGAATACTGATATTTGCTTAAAAATTGCCAATTCCTGATTTTGGGGCAAAAATAACCTTTATCATGGATATTTTTTATTTGTTGTAAATATTTTCTATTTCACCTTTTTGCGGCAGAGTATATAAAATATGTTTACTTTTGCTCGTCAATTGCCAGCAAAACTGTTCATGAACCATTGCTTTAAACATATAGTCCTTTTTCTAACAATGGTTGCGATTTTTATTACAACCTTTAGCAAAAGTATTATCCTTTTAAACTTCTATATTAATCAAAAGGCAATTACAGCGCAATTTTGTATCAACAAAGACAAGCCAATGATGCATTGCAATGGGCATTGTTATTTAAAGAAGCAGATACAAAATGAACAGCAACAGGAGCAGGCACTTGCTGATGCTTTTGGCAAGAATGAGCTATTTGTTTTTCAGCCTGGTTTTCCAATGATACCTGTAGAAATTTCTCACGAAAACAAATTTTTAGCAGATCCCTTTGTTCCCAATAAGACTTCCCTATATCAGCCTTTAATCGATAAAAGATTACTGAAACCTCCCATTTTTATTTAGACACTCCGCTATTAAAACTTACTGAATCAATTCGCTTATTCCGGTAAATATGTTTTACTTGTAATACGGGAATTATTTTTTCTATGCACTATAAAATAAATAGTGTTGATAGTAATATATCAACACTAAAAAACTGTGCATTCAATAAATAAAAATGAAAGAAATCGTATGCATATTACTTGGATTGTTTCTATTCACGGATCTACAGGGACAATCCATCAGTGGTACAGTGAAATCCGCCAATAGTAATATCATTGAAGGAGCCACTATTACCATTTTAAATACAAACAAATCAACTATTACCGATAAGCAAGGGGATTTTAAAATTGCCAACATCTTACCTGGAACATATCAATTAAGTATTAGCGCTATGGGTTTTGCAACAAAACTTATCGGGACAAAGGTGGTTGCTAACAAAGCAATAGAACTGAATATCACATTAACTGAGCAAAACCGTCAATTAAGTGAGGCTGTCGTAACGGCTAACAAAAGAGAAGAAGATATTATGAAGGTCGCCACTTCAATTACTTCCCTTTCTGCAAAAAAGATAGAAGATAACCGTATATGGGGCCTGGGTGATCTGGCCGCTTTAGTACCTAATTATGCTTATCAGGAATTGGGTGTTGCCTACGAACAAATTCAATCGATCAGAGGTATCCAGGCTTTCAGTGAAAACCCTGCTGTTTCTACCTATATAGATGATGTCAATAACCTTGATATTCTGGCCAATGGTTCAGCTTTAACAGATATAGAACGAATTGAAGTATTGAGAGGCCCTCAGGGAACCTTATTTGGACGGAATGCAATGGGAGGCGTGGTGAATATCATCACTAAAAAACCTACCAATAAAACATCGGGCTTTGTCGAAGCAGGAGTAGGAAATCAGGGTCTGCAACGCTATAGTGCTGGCTTTAAGACGCCAATTGTGAAAGACAAATTATTTTTTGGATTTACCGGATTGTTTCAAACAAAGGATGGATTTTATATAAATGATACTACCGGGACCGGCGCAACAGATGGTAGTATAAACGGGAAAAAATTGGGTGGTACGAAAAATCTGTATGGTAATTTATTTTTAAAATGGTTGCCCTCAAGTCGCCTGATGCTTACACTGAACATTAAAGGGCAAAGGGACTGGAGTAATAATTCTACTTATATGGTATCGCAATTTAATGACTCCGTCGGATTTGCTGATCCAAATAAATTGAATCTTGGAAGAATTGGACAAGATCAAAGAAATATATTCAATAACTCCCTGGTGGCTAAATATTCAGGTAACAACTTTACGCTCACTTCAATTTCTGCCTACCAGAATATCCGTATGGGATATAAGGACATTTATTTCCCGGGGTATTATAGTTCCTTTTATGATAAGAAACCGGGAGAATTATTACCACCACAGGTAGTTTATAGTCAGGAGGTACGCATTAACTCCAATAATGATAAAAGGTTCCAATATACAGCAGGCATTTACGGTTTTTCACAGAAAAGCCATGGTGGGGATAATGTCTATGAATTATCAGAGTCTGATGCTGCAGCGTATGGTTTGGCCACAGGTTCATACATCATTTCCAGGAACGATGCTAAAAACTATGGACTGGCTGGTTTTGGAGAGCTGAGCTATCAATTGGCAGATAAATTTAAAGCCACTGTTGGTTTGCGTTATGACTATGAAAACAGGCAGTCAACATTCAACGGTTTTGGTGATGCTGTACTGGTAAATGGAGAAGTAACAAACTATGTTGCTGATACCACAGCCAAAGGTACTTATTCTGCTTTTTCGCCCAAACTTGCTCTTAGCTATGCCGTAAATGATCATGCGAATGTATATGCTACTTATAATCGCGGTTTCCGTGCAGGAGGCATCAATGCACAGCGATTTACAACAAGTACTAACGCAAAGCAAACATTCGATCCTGAATACTCTGATAATTTTGAAATAGGGTATAAGACTAGCCTTGCACAAAATAAGGTCAGTATAGCTGCATCAGCATTCCTCATTAAATGGAAAGATATGCAGATGAGTAACATCGTTTCCCCATTTACTTATGCGTTGGAGAATGTTGGTAATTCACAGTCCATGGGTCTGGAATTAGAAGTTTCTGCTATACCTGTAAAAGGTTTGCAGGTAGATGGTAGTGTTGGTTTGAATAAAACTAAATATGAAGACTTTGAATTGACCAGAGTAGATTATACCACTGGGGTAGAAACAAAAACACAGGTAGCCGGCAATAGTTTGTCTAACACGCCAGGCCATACCATCTATCTGGGTGCACAATACGAGTTTGGAATAACGAAAAAATTAAAAACGGTGGTTCATGGAGATATCAGAAATATAGGTAAATATTATGCTGATATGCAAAATTCTATCAAACAACCTACTTATACCCTGGTAAATACCAGAATCGGATTAAATTATAATAGTTATGGGTTGTTCTTTTGGGGCCAGAACTTAACCAGTGAAAGGTATCTCTTATACGGTAGCGCTGATAGTAGTTTTGGTAGAAATGTTATTATGTCATCTCCCAGTACATATGGTGTTACATTAAGTGCACGGTTTTAAACCAGTCATTCATTTTAAAAATAGTCAATGAAAAAAATTATGATAGCTTTTGCAATAGTGATGACTATTGCATCCTGCAAAAACAAAATAGAAGAAACTGCCCGGTCCACAAAAAGTCACGACGAGCAATTGGCGGAAATGTTTCCAAAACCCAAAATAGATGTCAGGACAGTAGGTATCTTATTATATGATGGCTATTCTACTTTAGATGCGATGGGACCTTATAATGTATTGGGAGAGCTGATGGGAACAAATGTCTTTTTTGTTGGTTTGCATAGAGGTTTGATAGCAGATGCAAGAGGTATGAAGGTACAAATAGATACTACGATTGCTGACGTAAAGCACTTAGATATCCTTGTAATTCCAGGTGGCTTTAAAGAGACTTATGAATTAACCAAAGACACAACATTGCTCAACTGGATAAAGTCGATAGACTCATCCTCTGTATTTACTACAAGTGTATGTACAGGCGCCTGGATTCTGGGTGCAACAGGTCTGTTAAATGGTAAAGATGCTACAACACATTGGTGGGGAAAGAAGATCTTGGCTGATGAATTTGGGGCTAAAGTGCAACAAAAAAGATATGTCAGAAGCGGTAAATACTGGACAAGTGCAGGTATTACTGCCGGAATGGATATGGGTCTTGCGTTGATCAATGAGATCAGAGGTGAGAATTATACCAAAGCGATTATGCTTGATCTGGAATATGATCCACAACCGATATTTAAAGGTGGTAGTGATTATAACACTGATACTTCTATTGTAAATGCAATGCGCTCCATGTATGATATGGGAATGGAAAAAGTATTGCATCCGGTAACTTCCTACAAAGACATCAAATTTGATAATGCGAAAGACTTATTCTGTGGAATGCCATTAAATATGGGAGTTACGGATACGGTACATTATAATGGCAAGATATATGGATTTTGTAGTAAGGGATGTAAAGATGGGTTTATGCAAGATCCTGCTTCATACGTTGGAAGATATTAAGGAGAGCAGTATTGGATGAAATATGCTACAATGTAATAATCATAACACGCAGCGCATATAGTATAGATTTATTGCGCATAATATTATTATCATTCATCTATTTAAGGAATGCTTTATTAGATCATATCTTTTGATAATTTCTAATAGTGCATAAGTGCATTATTACGTGGACATGAAAACAATGATTAATTGAACAACATGAAGAAAGAAATTACGCTAATTATATTGATTTCTATTGCCTTGTTTCCTACCAGCGTAATCGCTCAGGAATATGGTAAAAAAGATTTAGACACAATTACGATCAGTACGAAAAACATCAAAGCCATTGATTCTTCGAGCTTTCAGGCTGCAAGACTTCCTATAAAGGACTGTGAAAACCCACAGGTGGTCAATTCAGTAAACGGAAAATTGATCTCAAACCGGAATAATTATACGCAATCCGCGCTACTTAATAATGTGGCTGGCGTAACGCCAAGCTGGGCTGGTATCGCTCCTAATATCACTATCAGAGGCTTTAGAACAAGGTCCAATTTCAGGAATGGGTTAAATGCATTTTTGGCCTATAACAGTGAAACGATCAATATAAAACAGTTAGATGTTATAAAAGGACCAGCTGGTACTTTGTTTGGTAGTGCGAATGTTGTATTTGGTGGGATTGTTAACAGCATTACCTATAAACCGGAAGATGCTACCTTTACCAATATTGAAATTGCAGGCGGTAATAACAATTTCCAGAGAGTGACAATGGATATAAACACACCCTTGGATTCCAGCCATGATGTACTATTTCGTATGATGGGTGCCTATACCTATAAAGAAAGCTTTCAGGATGCCGGATTATACAGGAATATCTTTCTGACCCCCAGCTTATCTTATAAAGTAACCCCGAGATTACAACTTGAGCTGGAGGCTGAATTTGAGAGACGAACATCTACCAATAGTACATTGCTTACTCCTTCTAATCCTTTAGTGAATGGTGTATTGACGAACGCTCAAAGTTCCGGAGCTTTGCACCTGGACTACAAAAGATCATATACGGATAATAGCCTGCTTTGGAGAACTACAGGGTTGAATCTCTATGGCAAGGCAATTTACACCATCTCAAATCAATGGAGGTCTGAAACAAATTTTGTAAGTGTATATGGTTCCTCTGATGGCACCTACCAGACCAATACGTTAGTTCAAAACAATACAGCCGTAGCTCGGAAAATGCTATACTATAATCCGGAAAATATAATTAGCCAGCAAATCCAGCAGAATTTTATTGGGGATTTTAGGATAGCCAACTGGCGGAACCGTTTAGTTGCAGGGTTGGACTATTACCACTATATCTATCTTTCTGATTATAGTAGTCTGGGAAAGAATTTTGATACTGTGGCCATCACTAACCCCGGTAGCAGTGCTGCGAAGTTGTCTGAACCATATTTATTAAACTTACTAAGTGGTTCTACCCCTTACCGGACTAAATCAGAACAAAATATTTATTCCGCTTATTTATCGGATGTTATAAACCCAATAGAAGCACTATCCATTACACTAAGTGCAAGAGTTGATCATCTAAACAATCCAGGTACATTAGATCAGAATGCAGGCACTGTGTCCGGGAAATATGACCAGACAGCATTTTCGCCTAAATTGGGGATTACTTATCAGTTGATTCCACAAACCTTTACTGTATTCATTAATTACATGAATGGCTTTCAAAACGTAGCACCAACATCACAAACAAATGGTACTGTTATGAATTTTAAGCCACAATATGGTAATCAGCTGGAAGGGGGCATAAAAATTTCTACCAGGAACAGAAAAATAAATGCAACCTTCAGTTATTATGATATCAATGTGACGAATGTTGTCCGTACTAATCCCAATGACAATACCCTTTACATACAGGATGGTAAACAATATAGTAGGGGGCTGGAAGCCGATCTTACTGTGCAACCTCTCAGCGGATTGTACCTTCATGCCGGTTCCGCATATAACGATAGTAAACTTACCCTGGCAGATGCAAATACGCAGGGCTTAAGACCTGTTAATTCCGGTCCGGAATGGTCAGCTAACTGGTTTGCAAATTATCGATTTTCAAATGGACCTGTCAGTGGTTTGTCCGTTGGATTTGGAGGCTACTATGTAGGTCGAGATCTGATTATTAATAGCAAGTCTGCCGGACAATTTTATACGAATGAGTATACCGTATGCAACAGTATGATCAGCTATGAGCATAGCCGTTTTACCTGGGCATTTACGGCAGATAACTTATTCAACAAAAAGTATTATTATGGCGGGCGTGGCTTTATCAGCCCCGGAGCTTTACGTCAGTGTATACTATCTGTAAAAATGCATTTTTAATCAGTTCAAAATTTAATATGAAGGTAAAGCAGTTCACCAAACTATCATTTAAAGTGCATAGCTGGCTCGGTCTTATGCTGGGACTGCTTTACCTTTTTTTTGGATTGTCCGGCAGTATGTTGGTTTTCCAGAAAGAAATTGAGCAATCGTGGTGCAAGGATCTGCATCAGATTAGTGTACCTGCAGCTGGCAAACGAATTTCTTTAGATTCATTATATAGAAAGGTACTGCTACAACACCCCCATATACGCAGAATGATGGTCAGACAATTTCCTGAAAGGGCATCAGACTGCTATGAATTTATGCTGTATCTATATCAGCAGAAAACTACTGATAACTATTTGTATAGTGTATTTGTCAATCCTTATACTGGTGAAATTATCAGGGAGGGAAATTTCCGTTCATTTCAGACTTCTTTTTTCAGGTGGCTATACTCCGCTCATTATTGTTTCCAGATTGATAAACCCGGACGGTTGATGACAGCAATTATTTCCATTTTATTTATCATTAGCATCATAACAGGTTTCATCATTTACAGGAAACAAATAATTAAGGTGGTCACATTCCAGGTGAAGTTTAAGTTTGGGAAAAGCACATCGACTTTTTCATCGCTACATAGGATAGTGGGTGTATGGAGCCTGGTGTTTAATTTTATCCTGTTCTTTACTGGTTTCTGGATGAATAAGTCGCTTTTCCTGCCAGCTGAATGGGCAATCGTTCCTTATCAAAATAAAACCGTCATGATCAAAGGAAACCTTGACAGCATTTTGGAGAATACCGGGAAAGTGGTTGGGTTTACGCCTGTTGCGATGATGGTTTCGGCTGACAAAGAAAAAGATGTTATTGTAAGTGGAGCTTTTTCATCCACCGTAAATCCCCTTTATAAAGGAAAAGGGAGTGACCTTTATTTTGATGCTAATACAAACCAGCTCAAGCTGATTAATCGGATTGAAGAAAAGCCATTTTCTGACCGTTTTTACTGGATGCTTAAAAGGTTGCATGTTGGCGAATTTGACAGTCTTCTTTTACGGTGGATGTATGTGATTATAGGTTTGACCCCCGGGATCCTTTCGCTTACAGGTTTTTATTTGTACTGGAAGCGAAAAGGGAATAGCAAAAGGTACAGCCGGTGATATTGAAGGCCTTCAGATGATAAATCCCGAGGCTTTTTTGCGTTTGAAACCAAATGGTTTTTTCATGGCTTACATAATATTGACGATCTCAGGTCAGGGGGATACTCCCTTAACTCCTTGAATTTCATTTGTTACCTCACTTTTCAGGCTTTTAAATTAATGCAAGGATAGCATCAGCTATCATTGAATCGATCATATACCATATAAGATCATAGACAGCTAAGGACAGTTAATCGGAATTTTATTTTTACTTTTCAAGGCTTAAGTCAATTTCCCTTATGAAATCCTATAATCTGTAGTTCACGTTTTTACCAATAAACCCTCAAAATCAATAACCTATGAAGCAAAAAACAATAATGCTGTTATTGCTGGTCTGTACGTTAGCCACCCATGCCCAAGTGGTACTATACAGTGATATTAATTATGGAGGCACCGCTATCTCATTCCCCGTTGGAAATTACAGGCTTGCAGATATGAATGCGGCCGGTTTCCCGGATGATGGCCTCTCCTCTTTTTCCATCCCTTCAGGGTATCAGATTACCTTTTTTGCGGATGATAATTTTACCGGAAAATCCTTTAGTTCCACTGCATCTTCTACATGGATTGGTACTGAATGGAATGACCAGGTAACCTCTTTTATTGTCAGCATGATTCCCCCTTCACAGGGAACGGCCAACTGGATCTGGTCCCCCAATGCTGGTCCGGCAAACACCTGGATCGCTTTCAGGAAAAAGCTAAGCCTTGCATCCAAACCCGCTTCTGCACTCACTAAAATTGCCGCAGAAAATAAGTACTGGCTGTATGTAAATAATCAGCTGGTGGTAAAAGATGGTGGGCTCTCTATTCGTCCTGATCTGGTGAATACCTATTATGATGAAGTAGATATTGCACCCTATCTGCAGGCTGGTGAGAATACCATTGCCGTATTGGTATGGTATAAAGGAGGACAGAATGGTTATTCAGAACGGGCTGTCGGCAATGGCGGTTTATTATTTGATGCCGGTTCCGTAGTTGTGTCAGATGATACCTGGAAGTACAGCGTGCATCCTTCTTTTGGAGCTACCACTCAATTAATTCTGAACGGACAGGATTACAAATGGATTGCATTCCCTGTTTCCTATGATGCCGCAAATGAACCCGCCGGCTGGACAAGCGCAGGTTTTAACGATGCCTCATGGGCCACAGCCGTAAAGAAAGGTCTCCCCCCAGTTGCACCCTGGAATTCACTCGTACCCCGCGGTATCCCATTCTGGAGAGAGGCTGAATTAAGCAATTATCAGAATTCAATACCAGCCTCTGTTACAGCTAATACGACCATTACCGGAACTGTTGGTACCAATATACAGTTGCGTCCCTATTTGCACGTAAATGCCCCTGCAGGCGTGAAAATAGAAATTACTGTAAACAGGCATTACTGGCAGGAATATATTACCAAAGCCGGTGATCAGGAATTTGAATGTTTTGCATGGCAGAACTCAAGTAATCATACCGTTACCTACGAGTTTTCAAACGTAACAGGGACAGTACAGATATTGGGTCTGAAATACAGAGAGTCCAGCTATAATGTAGATATCACCGGCCAGTTTAATTCTTCTGATGCATCGTTAAATACTTTGTGGACAAAGGCTAAAAACACGTCCAAAGTATGTATGCGTGATCAGTACTATGATTGTCCTGACCGTGAACGTGGCCAATGGTGGGGAGATGTATCTGAACAAATCCTCTACTCATTCTATTTATACGATACCAGTGTAAATAAACTGACACGCAAAGCTTTCCGCGAATTGATGAATACACAGAAAGGAAATGGTTCCCTCTATACTACAGCACCAGGTACCTCCTTTCATCTGCCTGATCAGAACCTGGCCGCAGTTGCCATGATCTGGAAGTACTACATGTATAGCGGAGACAGAGCTTTGTTACAGGAAATCTATCCGCAATTGAAAAAATACATCCAGTTTTGTGTAGCCAGCTCTAATGCTGACGGTATGCTCCTGTTGCAAAATGATGCATGGAACTGGATTGACTGGGGTACTAACATTGATCCCGTACCTGTAGGCAGTGCCAATACGGTGTTCAACGCACTTTATATCTCTGTTCTGGAAACCGCTATTAATACGGCAAACCTTTTAGGCCAGACTGCCGATGCGACTTATTACCAGGGACTGCAGACAAAGGTGAAGAACAACTTCAATAATTATTTCTGGAACAGCGCATCACGTGCCTATATGTCCAGCAATGTGTCATCCCGTTTGGTTGATGACAGAAGTAATGCCTGGGCTTTATCTACCGGACTGGCCAATGATCAGCAGAAAGCCGGTGCGCTGAGTGTTTTGAAAAACAGAAATGATGCAGGTCCATACCAGGAAATGTACGTTGAAGAAAACCTGTTTAAGCTGGACCCAACTGCTGCTATTACACGCATGAAGAATCGTTTTACACCGATGATCAATAGCTGGTCATCTACCCTGTGGGAAGATTTTACAGAAAGTAACAGTAATGCAGGATATTCCAGTAATAACCATGCATGGTCTGCCGGTCCCTTGTATGTGATGAGTGCTTACCTCCTGGGTATCCGTCCTACACAGCCTGCTTATGTTGAGTTTACATTTGCTCCACAGCCGGGAGGCGTTACGCAATTTGCTGGCGTAGTACCCAGTGTGAAAGGAAATATCATCGCCAGCTTCTCTCTTGGCAGCACTGGTTTTACACAAAGCCTCACATCTCCTTCAGGCACCACTGCCATTGTAAGTGTTCCAAAAGATGTATTGTCCACCCTTATTTCTGAGATTAAGGTAGGAGGTGTAACCGTATGGAAAAATGGTACTTTCTTAGGTGGCGTGAGTGGTGTTACGTTCTTTCAGCAGAATGATGTATCTGTACAGTTTAAAGTGAGTCCGGGAAGCTGGGAGTTCACCGCTTTGCCATTTAGTAGTACAGATCCGGTGATCACTTATGTAGATTGTAATTACAGCGGAACTGCTGTCAGTCTCCCTGTAGGCAACTATACCCTGGCGCAGATGAATGCAAAAGGTATACCTGATGATGCGATTTCATCATTGGTAGTAGCCGAAGGATATAAAGTAATTCTGTATGCAGATGATAACTTTACTGGTCAGACAGAAACGCTGACTGCAAATAATAACTGTATTACCTGGTCTGCACTCCATGATAAAACGACCTCTATACGTGTGTTGACGAATGGCTTTACCAATCTCTCAGGTACGTATTTTATACAGAACAGGGCCAGTGGTTTACAGATGGATGTAAACGGAGCATCTACTGCCGATGGTGCCAGTGTCATTCACTCTGAGTATAATGGTAACGCCAACCAGCAGTTTATCTTTACACATCTGGGCGATGGTAATTATAAGATCCTCGCTAAACACAGCAGCAAATCGCTGGATGTAAATGCCGCTTCTCTTTTAAATGGTGCCAATGTAATTCAGCACCCATATCATGATCCGGTTGAAAGTCATCAGAATTTTATCATCGTTGCTACCGGAGACGGTTACTATAAGATTATTGCTAAACACAGCGGAAAGGTGTTGCAGGTAAATGGTGTTTCAGGCGGAGGACTGGTACATCAATGGTCAAATATCGGACAGATAAATGGTCAGTGGGCATTCACCGCCGGTGCGGCTGCTGTTGCCGCAGAAACTACGTCCTCACTTTCTGTAGATCCAAACCCTGCTACAAGCATGATAACGATAAAATTGGCTGCTACAAAAGAAGAAAAGCTTTATATGCGTATTTACAATGCATCCGGAACATTGGTGAGTCCGGCCCGGAAGATTTACAGCGGTCAGCAGTTTAATCTGTCTGCATTGCCTGCCGGGCTTTATATTGTCAATGTTACGATTGGTGACAAAGTTTTGAGTAAAAAGGTTGTGAAGTACTAATTGTAAGGAAGGTTCATCAGGAATGATGGACCTTCCTTGTTTCCGAGCGCTGGCTAGAAACTTGTCCCGGGGAGCCTGCAGAAAACTTGAAATCTTTCAAATGGTCTTATCAAGAACGATTTGACAGTAAGTGGCCTGATAGATTATGTTTATCATTTTTGCTAAAAAAAAGTTGGAGCATTAAAAATCTATCTTATCTTTGTCATGTATTAAAAAATATTGATGCCGGTAAAAGATGCACAAACAGAGAGACTGATTATAGAAACCGCTATGCGGATTTTTTTCGTGGAGGGCAATATTCATGCTAAAACACAGACTATTGCTGATGCTGCTGGCGTAAATAGGGGCCTTCTTTATTATTATTTTAAAAAAAGGGAGCAATTACTTCAGGTGGTCTTCAAAGAAGCACTGTCTGTTATAGATATGCGCATGCGGGAGCTGTTTTTTAGAAGCAATATGTCATTTAGAGAGAAGATAGGGCAGTTTGTTGAATTCTTTATAGACAACAACTTAAAGTATCCTTATCTCGAAATGTTTCTCATTACAGAGGTGAATAGTGGCGCACATAATGTACTAAAGCCCGCATCAGAAGAAGTTAAATTCCTATTAGTAAATATTGAAAAGGAGCTGAAAGAAGAAATAAAAATGGGAAATATACCGGATATGTCAGCTCAGCAGTTCATGGCCAATGTTATTTCACTATGCGCATATCCAATCATTTCTAAGCCGTTGCTTAAGGAAATGATGATAATGGACGAACATAAATATCAAATCTTCATTAAAGAACGAAAGCAGCTGGTGCTAAAGGTGCTTTTTAGAAATTAGTTAAATATAGGTGCCCGGGCACTTATTTTTTTACCTTTTATTTAGCAAAAATGCTAAATAAAAACGTCGTATCGATGCGTCTACATAGACGCTTTTTTTAGGTATTTAATTTAGCAAAAATGATAAATAAAAACAGGAGAACGCTTCGGTTGTTGTTATTGTCGGCCGGTTTAATAGTATCTTCAGTATCCCCTGCGCAGCAAATTTTTACATTGAACCAATGCCTGGATACTGCATTAAAAAATAGCTTGCAAATACAATCCGACCAATATGGACTGGAAAAAACAAAAGCTGATGTAGGACAAGCCTATAGCAGCCTGTTGCCAAACATAAGTGCCAGTGGATATTATCAATACCAGTTTAAAGTACCGGTGCAAATGATTCCTGCCGATCTTTTCGGTGGCACCCCAGGTACCTACCAGGCAGCACAGTTTAGCGTACCGCAAACAAAATCAGGGTCCCTGGATATTAGCCAGACTATTTTTAACGCTTCCTCCCTGATCGCCCTTAAGGCTGCAAAAGTTTCCCTGAACATCAACCAACTACAAATTCAAAGCTCCAAAGAAGACCTGGTATATAACGTTTCAGCTACTTATTATAATATCCAAACCATCCTGAAGCAAATTGAACTGACAACCAAAAACCTCTCTAATACTGAAGAACTCTTACAATCGACCAGCGATCAATATAAATCAGGATTGGCGACTGAAACTGATGTCGACCGCCTGTTTGTATCAAGAGACAATACAAAGGCTGACCTTGAAACTGCTTCCAATAACCTTGATAAGGAATACAACGTGCTGAAACTATTCATGAATGTTCCGCTGGATACAAAGTTAACCGTGAGTGAGTATGAGGACAATCAGCCTCTTATTTCACCGGAGCCGCCCGGACTGGATATTATGAAAAAAACAGACTATCTGCAGGTGCTTGAAAATAGACATCTGGCTGAAATTCAACGTAAGAATATTAAAGCAGGATACCTGCCATCTCTCACGCTAAGTGGAAACTATGGCATATCCGCCTTTTACTCAAATGCCAATCCTTTTAACAACCTGAATGATAAATGGTACTCATCTTCTTCTTTCAAGGTTGCCTTGAGTATACCCATCTTTGATGGTTTTAGTAAAAAGTACCAGATAAAGAATAAGTCTATCGCCATTAAACAATATGATATACAAGCCGAACAAATTAAACAGCAAAGCCTGAAAAATGTGGCTAACGCGAATGCTGATTTAAAAACGAATATCCTCACTTTACAGGCCAAGAAAAGAAACCTGAACCTTGCACAAAAAGTACTGGATGATATTAAACTGCAATATCAGAATGGGATTGCAAAAATTACTGATGTCATCAATTCCCAAAGTGAATTATATACTGCGCAAAACAATTATATAAAAGCCATCATCAACATCAAACAGGCAGAACTGGAGCTTAAAAAAGCACAAGGCACCTTACTGAATCAATAAATACTATTAAAACATGAAAGCTATTATCCGATATGCTATTACCGGGGGGATCATAGTAACCCTTGTAGTCATTGTCATCGTCAAATTGAAAGGTAATCAGGAAGAAGTCAAAGAAAAAATATACAGGAAAGATCCGGAACAAAGAGTCGCCATCCAGGCAGACACCATCAGAATGGCATCGATGGTTCAGAATACTACTTTTCTGGGAGCATTTACACCTGTAAGGGAGGTAAGTATTTCCTCTGAAACTGCCGGGAAAGTTGTTACTATCAATATTAAAGAAGGCGATGCTGTTTCGGCCGGGTATTTATTGGCACAGTTAGATACTGATCTTTTAAAAGCCCAGCTGGCCTCTGCAAAAGCAAGTTATGATAACGCGGTATCTACACTACAACGGTATGAAGGTGCTGCCAGTGGGGTTACTAAATTGCAAATGGATAATGCACGCACACAGATCATGACCAGTAAAGCGGAGGTAGCACAACTGGAAAAACAAATCAGTATGTGTACGATCAAAGCCCCATTCAGCGGTATCATTACCGCTAAAAATTTTGAATTGGGAGCTGTAGTAGCTGCGGGTAGCCAGATAGCGGAGTTGACGAATATCGATCAGCTTAAACTGGAAATAAATGTACCGGAGGGTAACATTACTTCTTTCAAAAAAGGCCAGGATATTACTGTTGGTACAGATGTGTATCCTGATAAAAAGTTTATTGGTGTTGTTGATATGGTAGGTGCAAAGGCGGATGCATCTCATAATTATACTTTAAAGATCCTTGTTAATAATAGTGATCATTTACTGAAAGCAGGTATGTATGGTCGTATTCAACTTTCTGAAACGGGGCATGCTCCTGTTATTGCTGTTCCGCGATCTGCACTCATCGGATCATCTAAAGAACCGGAAGTATTTGTAATTGAAAATGGTGTGGCCCATATCCGGGTTATTGAAAATGGGGCGGGCAATGAGACGGAAGTACAGGCAAAAAGTGGACTGAAAGAAGGAGAGATCATTGCGACAGGCGGACTGGTAAACCTTTTTGAAGGGGCAAAAGTGACGATCCCTAATAATCATTAAACAAGTAATTATGTCATTAACAAAAATAGCGATAGACAGACCTTCCATGATCATTGTGATCTTTACCATTCTGATAGGAAGTGGATTGTTTTGTTATACCATGTTGAATTACGAGCTAATGCCGGATATATCCCAGCCTACACTGGTAGTATCTACGTCATATCCGGGTGCGACACCAACAAACGTAGAGCAGACAGTAACGAAGAAAATCGAAGATGTATTAAGTGGGGTAGACAGATTGAAAAATATGACATCTCAATCTATGGAGGGTAATTCGGTTATCCAGGCTGAATTTACGATGGGCACTGATATTGATAATAAGCAACAGGAATTGCAGCGTAAAATCAATAATATTATGTCTGACCTGCCCGATGATGTAAAAACCCCTTCCATCTCTAAGATCACTCCCAGTGATCAACCGATCATGCAGCTAACGGCCACCTCTGCGATGGATAATGCCCGATTTTACGACATTGTAAAAAATGAAATAAAACCACAGTTTCAACAGATCGGCGGGGTCGGAGAAATTACACTTTTAGGTGGACAGGAGCGGGAAATTCAGATTAATGTTAATAAGGAAAAACTGGACTATTATGGATTATCTATTGCGCAGGTAGTAGATGCTGTGAATCGTGGCAATGCAGAATTTCCTACGGGAAAAGTCAAGACACGGCAGCAACAAATGACGGTTCGGGTAACCGGCAAGTTTACATCTGTTGCTGAAATTTCAGAATTAGTGGTTGCACAGCCTGTGACAGGCAGTGTAATCAAACTGAAGGATATTGCTACTGTCAGCGATGTAGTAAAGGACGCTGTGGCTGTGAGTCGTTATAATGGTGTCAATGGGATTGGTATATTGATCAAAAAGCAGAATGGAGCCAATGCCGTTGAAATTAGTAAGCAGGTGAAAGCCAAATTAAACCTGTTACAGAAAAAATATGCTTCACAAAATGTAAAATTTACCATTGCTGATGATACTGCAGATTTTACTATGGAGTCTGCTGAAGCGGTAGAACATGACCTTTTGATTGCAATTATACTGGTGGCCACAATTATGCTTCTTTTCCTGCATAGTCTGCGCGATTCACTAATTGTATTGGTGGCTATTCCTTCATCTCTTATTTCAACATTCACATTGATGTATCTGTTGGGATATTCGCTGAACCTGATGACATTACTGGCCCTTTCATTGGTAATAGGTATACTGGTAGATGATTCCATCGTTGTGCTGGAGAATATACACCGTCACCTGCATATGGGGAAGCCTAAAAGGCAGGCTGCACTGGATGGAAGGATGGAAATTGGATTTTCTGCCTTAGCTATTACAATGGTAGATGTGGTTGTATTTGGTCCTATCGCTTTAGTCAATACAACAATCGCACCTATGCTAAGGCAGTATTCCCTTACCATTGTTATTGCCACATTATTCAGCCTCTTCGTTTGTTATACGCTCACTCCCTGGTTGGCATCCAGGTTTGGAAAAATAACTACACTGAATGAAAAAAACTGGTTGCATAAGATCCTGATCGGGTTTGAGGAGCTTATTCACCAATTGACAAACTGGTATACCAATGCTTTAAAATGGGTGTTGCATCATAAGTTGATAATGACAGCTATAGTAATTTTTTTGTTTGTAGCCACTGCTGTTGTTATGAATATGGGTATACTGGGAAGTGAGTTAGTAGCGAGTGGGGACCAGGGGAAAATTCAGTTAAAACTCGAATATGATAAAAATACAACGGTCATTCAAAATAATCTGACTACAAAGCGTATAGAGAATTATCTGTTATCATTACCTGAAGTAGTATCCGTTTTTTCAAATGTAGCAGGGCCCAGTACTTCAGGACTTCAATCTGTGGCAGCAGTAGGCAGTGAATATAAGTCTGAATTGACAGTTAAACTGGTGGATAAAGCTGTTCGCTCGTTGACAACTGAGCAATATATGATTCAGAAAAGCCATGAAATTGAAAGGAAATTTCCGGGTGTTAAAATTCGCTCCAGCGTGGTGGGGATGGTAAATATGGGAGATCCTATCCAGATCGTATTGAGTTCGGAAAACTATGATCTGTTGATGAATACGGCAGGTGAGCTGAAACGCAGGATAGAAGCAATGCCTGGGACCAACGATATTTCGTTAAGCGTGGAAGACGGTAATCCTCAGGTAGAAGTAAATATTGACAGGGATAAAATGTCCCAGCTGGGATTGGATATAAATACAGTAGGAAGTACCTTGAAAAATGCATATGCCGGAAATACAGATGCGAAGTTCCGGGTAGGTACAAATGAGTATGATATCAATATCAAGTTTGATGATTTTGACAGACAGAATGTATCTGATGTGAAAAACCTTGTATTTGTAAACACAGCCAATCAGCAGATCCGGTTGTCTCAGTTTGCAGATGTAGTGCAGGGAAGTGGGCCGAGTGTATTGGAAAGGAAAGATCGCAGAACGGCAGTGACTGTGAAAAGTAATGTATTAGGAGTGACATCTGGTATTGTGACCGATATAATAAAGCAATCCTTAAAGGAGCATCCGCTGCCTCCGGGTGTTGATCTGAAATGGAGCGGGGATGCAGAAAGGCAAGAGGAATCAATGGGTGCGTTGGGGATAGCCATGATGGCTGCGCTGGTATTGATGTACCTGGTAATGGTAGCATTGTATGATAGCTTTGTATATCCATTTGTGGTGCTGTTTTCCATACCCGTGTCATTTATTGGTGCCTTTTTAGCGCTGAACCTGGCAAAATCATCTATGAGTATGTTTACCATGCTTGGAATCATCATGTTATTCGGCTTGGTAGCAAAGAATGCTATTCTGATTGTAGATTTTGCCAATCACAGGAAACAGGAAGGAGAGTCGACATTTGATGCACTGATCGATGCCGGGAAAACAAGGCTCCGCCCGATCCTGATGACAACTGTAGCCATGGTAGCCGGTATGTTTCCTATTGCTATAGCACATGGTGCAGGTTCTGAATGGAAAAATGGTCTTGGCTGGGTATTGATAGGTGGGTTGAGTTCCAGTCTTGTACTGACAGTGTTTGTAGTTCCAATGGCTTATTATGTTGTGGATATGATAAAAGATAAATTGCAAAAACGTAAAACTAAAACTTTTAAAAGTGAAGGTTTATTAGCTTCACACCAGGTATTATCGTAATAAAATCTTTTTTAGGTCCGAAATGATCTGAATTACAGTTGTAGGTTTAAGTAAACACCTGTGTATTCTTACACGGGTGTTCTTTTTTATGTAGTAAATGGTGGGTGAGGTGCTTAAGCAGCCCAGCGTTTAATTTGGTCTATGATTGTTTTTATCGTGGGCAACTGTTCTAAAGTTGTAGCTGTTGATTCTGAAATACAAAATCCAACGACATTTAATTGCCGGAATCATCCCCAATTTTATCTAGCCCCGGCATCTGAATGTATGATGTATAAGATAGAAACGATATCTTTATAAAAGATCCATCATCATTTCGCAACCAATTTAATCCATATGCAAAACTGGTTCTTTCTATCCGTTTTCTTAGTTTCTTTTGTTGCCTGTCAACCACGAACTAACGAAAAACCCTTTATTGCTATTGAAGGTATCGACTCTACCATCCGGCCTGGCGATAATTTTTATAATTATGTAAACCTAAAATGGTATGATACCGCACAAATACCACCTAGCCAGTCGGGCGTGGGAGCATACCGGTTTATGAACTATCAGCAACGTCTCAGGTTACAGGGTATCCTTGATAGCGTATCAAAAAGTAATGCCCCCGCTGGCAGCCTTGAACAAAAGCTCGGTGATTTCTTTGCTGCCGGAATGGATACCAATACCGTCGATCAGCGTGGCTTTGAACCTCTCAAAACCGGGTTATCCCGGATCAATGCCATCACCAGTATTGCTGATATGCTTTCATTCATAGTGGAAGAAACCAAATTGTCAAACCCATCTCTTATTGATTTTCAGGTTTCACCCGATCAGGAAAACAGTAGCATGAATATGGGGCATATTTATCAAACTGGTATCGGCATGCCTGACAGGGATTATTACTTCAAGACTGACACTGCCACCGTTGCTATACAACAAGCATATAAAAAATATCTCTCAGATCTTTTTAATTTGACGGGAAGCGATATTGCGTTAGCGCAAAAAAATGCAGCACTTGTTTTCAATATCCAAAAGCAACTGGCAACATCACATAAAACCAATATTGAACTGCGGAATATAAAAGACAATTTCCATAAGGTAGCGCTGGCCGATTTAAATAAGCAACAACCTAATATAGGATGGAAGAGTTACTTCCAACATCTGGGTGCTTCCATGGATTCGCTGGATGTAGCCCAGCCAGGTTATTATGATAAATTAAACACCCTCCTCAAATCGATCCCGCTCGAGGATTGGAAAATATACCTGAGAGCGAATTATATTAGTAATTATGCTGACTACCTCAGCAAACCCTTTGTAAATTCATCCTTTGAATATAATAAAGCCCTTACGGGGCAGGCTATGCAAAAAACACGCGGCGAGACCATGTCCAGCGTTGTAGACGCCTACCTGGGCCAGGCATTGGGACAATTATATACGAAGCTATATTTCCCGGAGTCTGCCAAAACACGGATGCTGGAGCTTGTGAATAACCTGCAGAAAGCATTCTCCAATAGGGTAGACTCGCTGGACTGGATGAGTGACAGCACCAAACAAAAAGCCAAGGAGAAATTATTTGCCATCACCAAAAAGATCGGATACCCCGATAAGTGGCGCGAATATAAAAATGTAACCGTGGTGAGGAATAAATATTTTGAAAATGTGGTATCGGCAGCCGCGAACAACTTCCAATATAACCTGGCCAAACTGGGTAAGCCAGTTGACAAGACCGAGTGGTTCACTACACCTTCCACTGTTACTGCTTATAACAATCCTTACGCCAACGAAATTGTGTTCCCCGCCGGCATTCTGCAACCGCCTTACTTTGATAACAACGCGGATGACGCACTTAACTATGGTGGTATTGGCATGGTGATCGGCCATGAAATGACGCATACGTTCGACGACCAGGGTGCCCAGTTTGATAAAGACGGTAATGTAAAAAGCTGGTGGACACCTCAGGACTATGAGAAGTTTAAAGCCAGGACACAACAGGTGATTGACCTGTACAGCCAATTCACCGTATTAGACAGCATTCATGTAAAAGGTGCGCTTACAGTAGGCGAAAATACAGCAGACCTAAGTGGGATTGCCGTAGCATATGATGCGTTTAAAATGACCAAACAAGGCCAGGATACAACAAGGATCGGCGGCTTTACACCAGATCAGCGATTTTTCTTTTCAATAGCCAGGATCTGGCGGGTGAAAATGAAAGACGAATACCTGCGCTACTGGGTCAATAACGATCCCCATTCTCCACCCATTTGGCGTGTAAATGGCCCACTGATGAATATTCCGGCTTTTTACTCAGCGTTTAATGTGCAACCAGGACAGCAGATGTACCTGGAGGAGAATAAGCGGATCAGGATTTGGTAAATTGCGGAAGGTGCGAAAATTGTCCCTCATGGTCTGCTAATTAAGTTAACGTTTAGCAAAAAATAAAGGCGAAGTATCTTAAGTAACAGGAAGGTCATGAGAATTGCAGGTACGGGAATTCTCTCCATCTGGTACCCGAATAAAAAGGGGGCGTCTCGAAGTTTTGAGATGCCCCCTTTGCTATTTCTGCGTTGATGAAGTACTCAGCGCAGTATCATTCCTTTTCTACATTTGCAGTTAATTTCTGAAGCAGCGCAATTTGTTCTACCTGCATGTCGTAAAGGGTTTTAATTTGTTCCCTCAATAATAAGTCCATCTTCTGATCCAGGCTTCGAATTACGATTTCAGATTTCATATTGATCAGGTAATCATTTTCATTTCTCATCCGGTCCTTTTCTTCCTGGCGGTTTTGGCTCATCATTATGACAGGTGCCAATTGCTCAACTAAACATTCTTCATTCATTTATCTACTATGGTCATCCTTAAATGGAAAAAGCCACTGGTATTTTACCAATGGCTTTTGTCACAATATGCTCTCTAGTCAAATTGAATAACTGTATCCAATGAATGTACTATGCCGTTAGATCCAATACTATCCCTACCCTGCAAGACAGCATTATTAATTGTAACCTTTCCGGAAACAAACTTCACTGTTAATTCCCTGCCATTTGTAGTGACTAGTTTCTGATTATCTTTCAGATCCTTATAGTTGGTGATCCCATCTATCACATGGTGATTCAAAAAGGTAATTAAACTTTCTTTGTTTTCTGTCTTTAACAAGTCATTCATCTTAATTGCTTGTAGTTTGCCAAACGCAATATTAGTAGGCGCAAAAATTGTAAAAGGTCCTTTTTGAGACAACTTTTCATCTAATCCCGCCGCTTGTATGCTTTTTGACATAGTGGTCAAATTTCTATCAACCACAATTACTTCCACAACATTTGACATAATGTTTGATTTATCTGCTGGTAGAATAACCTGCAGCTTATGTAAGTTAGTCTTATTGTTTGATTAACAACTATTTATTATTGGGGTATGTATCAGGCTGGTGCTATAAAAAGCAGTATCTCAATGCGATCCCATGTTCGGTCCGCTAAAAAACTTTCATTGATCAGTAAGCCTTCAGAAGGCTTTTTCGTATTGAATTTGCTAGTCTTCATCCCACCTAAAACAGCAGTTCTGCATAAACAGAACTGCTGCACATAAAACTTTCAATATGTAGTGTAAAGCTATCCCGATTATTGTACCTGGATAGTTGGATCCCAGTAGTAGCAACCATAAAGGATCTGATTTTCAGGATTAGCCGGATCCACTTCATATAGCGCAAAATATATGGTAAAGGCTTCCGTCCCTTTAGTTTTAACCTTGGACTCGAATGAATAAAACGTTACTGAGGTCTGTGTCCCCGGCAAGGCATCTGGTTGTGAAGGTACCACTGCACCGCTTCTCACTTCCTCATCCGACCGGAAAGGATTAAACACATTGGGGTTACCACTGTTTGGTGATATATTATAGATGATAACAGCATCATCTGAATTATTGGAAATAGTAGTAGCCCAGAATGCTACATAGTCCTGCACATTTGCAGAGAAGATAATATTAGCCGGGTCATTCTGTCCATTGGCCTGCCCTTTATAGTTCGCTTTAGGGCATATCAGATTGATACCTTCATGATGGTCAAGACCACGGGCTTCGTTCTGGCCTGCATTTCGACCATATGTTGCTTTAATAACGTCAGTGTCAACAACCATGATTAAATTGACGGTGTTAGCTACTGATCTTTGAGTTGTCCGTGAACGAATGGGGGCTTGTGCTGTGTTTGACATAAAATGTGGATTAAAGTTTTACCTACTCTGTTTGGGCTTTTCGGTATCCGCCATAGAAATACGTATATGTATAAGCGATACATATCAGAATCAGACAAAGAAATATTGATCTTCTCCGGAGAGAGAACCCAGATAAGGAGTAAACATGCGAATAGATACCAGCCTGGAGCAGGAATTAATATTATATGCCGGGGTATCATTATTTACTGGAGCAGTTATACCCTTCTTTTATGTGGTGTATTTATTAATTTTGGTTATTGAGGTTAGAAAGCGATGAACTAATTGGTTATTTGAGTTAGTAATTTTTCACTGTTAGATAACAGTCTTCTTTGAATTTTGTTCGTGAATAGAAATAATTTCCTGAACTTAAATAATTCAATTTACATTTATGACTACCAGCGGTTAGCTATAAAAATTATACCTTTACCTGAATTGGCGGATGCTTCGTTATATTAAAATCTTCTAATAAAATTACCAGGCTATACCAGCGGCCATCCTCAAAGAAGGTGTATCCGAAACCAGAAAAACACTATTAGCATACAGGCAGTTCATAGCTGAGAAAGTCTCCCTCACCGGTCGTTAGAAACAGCTGGTCATGCAAAATCATTACGTTGATAATATTACTACTGTAATCGAAAATATAATCCGGATTGGTAGTGGGATGACCATCCAGGTTATATGCTGTAAATGCTATTCCCTCCGGCATTAGCTCTGCCTTACAAATTAAATCTTTTCTGTCCAGCAATAACAATCTGCCAAACTGGGAAACGACCAAAATGGTAGTATCATCTATAAAGAATACACTATAGTTGATATTATCGGGTTCTGCAGCAGGAAAATCTTTACTGCCGTCAAAAATTGCCTGCTGATCCTGCTCCGCTACTTTGCTGATCTCAGGGAAGGAGTAGATTTCCAGTGGCCCGTCATAATGAGGCGCCATGACAAACTCTTCCCCGGATGGAGCAAAGTTGCCCATGATCATATCATCACATTGGGTAAGTGCAGTCAGGGAAATGATACCATTTTTTAGCTGTAACTTTAACAGGATGGCTTCTTCCTGTCCAGCTGAGGCTTCCAGCAGAATAATGCTATTGTCCGGGGTAGTATGAAATGTGTAGACATATTGCTGGCTTTCCAGTAGTGGGTGAGTAGCGACCACTTCAAAATCTGAAGTATTTATTACATGTAGCGCGTCACTTTCATTTTCATCACCTGGCAATACATACCAGATCGTTTTATTATCCCTGCCGAAATAACAGGATGCACCCAGGAAACGGCCCCAGGAAAGATGTTCTATAGTATATAATTCGGTTGTAGCTTCTCCATCCAGAATACGCATATTGGTCGTGTCCGCAATAGCAATCAGGCTACCATCAGGAGAAGCAGACAACTTGCTGCTTACATAATTCGCTTGCTGCCCCTGTATGATTTTTTCCCAAACTATTGCAAGGTTCGCATTGAGCTTTGTAATCAGTGGTTGACCCGCAAAGTTCATGAGGATCTCTCCATTCGGCAATGGCACTACGCTAACGGGGTTAGCAGCGAATGTCTGTTTGTTTTTTAACGGCAGCTTTACATGCGGAAATTGGCTCATGTCTGGTGTTTATGTCAGCGCAAAGGTAATACACAGCCAACTTTTCTGAAAACCTGTATTTATAACATGATGGGGTGGTGGGCTTTCCCATCGGCATTCGATGGCAAAATTAATAACGGGCTTCAAAGTTGTATACTTCGAAGCCCGTTGTTATTTTAATGTAATAATGTCACGACCCCCTGCCGTTGAATAATTTGTCCATTAGTATCTATTGCTTCTGCGTTCCATATATATGTGCCTACCTGCTGTAGTACTCCACCATATCGACCATCCCACCCCTTTGCAGGATCATTGGTTTGATATATTTTATTGCCCCAACGATCATATATCCTCAGGAATTTAAATTCTTTTACTCCTCTCAGATTTACTCTGAATACATCGTTTGTTCCATCGCCATTTGGTGTGAAAGCATTTGCCGCAATGATATCATACCTTATAGTCGGATTTACCAGCAAAGTATCAGTTGTTATGCAGCCTGATGGGAACACCATCTGTATTTGATATTCCTGACTACTTTGAATTGTTGCTATAGGATTGTATATAGTTACATCAGATAAACCGGTTGAAGGCGTCCAGGTGTATACTGCATCTGAAAGATTACGCGCTGATAGTTGAGTAGGTAATCCGGATGTGGTATTTATGGTAGTTAGTCTCGTAGCCGCAAGTTGTGATGCAATGTTTATAATTTGCGTTGAAGTGGCTGCCAGTAATGGGCATTCCTGTGGTGTAGCTGTTAGAGACACTGTGAAATCACCGGGAGTGGTATAGGTAAAATGGGCGTCAGTGTTATTGTCGGTTTGTCCGTCACCGTTGCTCCAGGTATAATCTACCACACCACTTGTATGAATGTCAGATGTATTGGTGAATGTAACTGCTGTATTTTCACAATATGTATTAAAGGTAAATGATGCTGTTGGAGGCAGAATTCTGCTAACGGTAATACTATTGGTTGCATTAGCAGTACATCCATTTCCATCAGTTGCGACAGCAGTGTATACACCGGTTGTTGTTAATGAAAGGGTACCGGTTTCTCCACCATTGATTTGACCATTGTCCAGCAACCACTGGTAGGTATAATTTCCGGAAGCGGTAAGTGTTATGGTAGCATTGTTACCGCAAAGCACTGCGCCTTCTGTTGCGCTCAGGGTAGCTGCGGGGAGTGCATAAATGGTTAAAGTACCATTTACATAAGTGATAGTATAGTTGGATGCTGCAGCACCAGAAGGTATGATGTCATAATTACCTGCTGTTGTAGCTGCTGTAGCAATAGTGGTGGCTACCGGCTGAGCGGCTAATTCAGTAATGCTTTCTCCATTTACCCAACCATTATAGGTAAATGTAAATGATGGATCATTGGCGCCAAAACAACGTGCTTTGTTGTCGGCTGTAATAGTAAGTGCGGCTTTATTGATGGTTAATGTACCGGTAGCATATGTTATATCATAGTTTGTGGCGGTAAGCCCGGAAGGTATGATCGTATAGCTGTTTACAGTTGTTGCACCCTGAGAAGTACCTGTGTAAGTGAGCGTGCCGGTTAAAGCTGCTGATGCATCCTCACCATTTACGAAGCCATTGTAAGTTACGCCGTTCCCACCGCTGAATGGTATACCATCATAGGTTTTGGTAAGATCACTGGCAGTAATAGTAAGTGCCGCCTTGTTGATGGTTAGAGTGCCGGCAGTATATGTTATATCATAGTTTGTGGCGATAAGGCCGGAAGGTATGATCGTGTAGCTATTTACAGTTGTTGCTCCCTGAGATGTACCTGTGTAAGTGAGCGTGCCTGTTAATGTTGTTGATGCATCCTCACCATTTACGAAGCCACTGTAAGTTACACCGTTCCCACCGCTGAATGATATACCATCATATGTTTTGGTAAGATCACTGGCAGTGATGGTAAGTGCGGCCTTGTTGATGGTTAATGTACCGGAAGCATACGTTATATCATAGTTTGTGGCTGAAAGCCCTGAAGGTATGATCGTGTAGCTATTTACCACTGTTGCTCCCTGAGAGGTACCTGCGTAAGTGATCGTACCGGTTAATGCTGCTGAAGCGTCTTCACCATTTACGAAGCCACTGTAAGTTACGCCATTCCCACCGCTGAATGATATACCATCATAGGTTTTGGTGAGGTCACTGGCTGTAATAGTAAGTGCGGCCTTGTTGATGGTTAATGTACCGGAAGCATATGTTATATCATAGTTTGTGGCGATAAGGCCTGAAGGTATGATGGTGTAGCTGTTTACCGCTATTGCTCCCTGAGAGGTACCTGTGTAAGCGATCGTACCGGTTATTGCGGTTGATGCATCTTCACCATTTACGAAGCCACTGTAAGTTACGCCGTTCCCACCGCTGAATGATATACCATCATAGGTTTTGGTGAGGTCACTGGCTGTAATAGTAAGTGCGGCCTTGTTGATGGTTAATGTACCGGAAGCATATGTTATATCATAGTTTGTGGCGATAAGGCCGGAAGGTATGATGGTGTAGCTGTTTACCGCTATTGCTCCCTGAGAGGTACCTGTGTAAGCGATCGTACCGGTTATTGCGGTTGATGCATCTTCACCATTTACGAAGCCACTGTAAGTTACGCCGTTCCCACCGCTGAATGATATACCATCATAGGTTTTGGTGAGGTCACTGGCTGTAATAGTAAGTGCGGCCTTGTTGATCGTTAATGTACCGGAAGCATATGTTATATCATAGTTTGAGGCAGTAAGGCCGGAAGGTATGATGGTGTAGCTGTTTACCGCTATTGCTCCCTGAGATGTACCTGTGTAAGCGATCGTGCCGGTTATTGTGGTTGATGCATTTTCACCATTTACGAAACCACTGTAAGTTACGCCATTGCCACCGCTGAATGAAATACCATCATAGATTTTGGTAAGGTCACTGGCAGTAATAGTAAGTGCCGCTTTGTTGATGGTTAATGTACCAGAAGCATATGTTATATCATAGTTTGAGGCAGTAAGACCTGAAGGTATGATGGTGTAGCTATTTACAGTTGTTGCTCCCTGAGAGGTACCTGCGTAAGCGATCGTGCCGGTTATTGCGGTTGATGCATCTTCCCCATTTACAAAGCCACTGTAAGTTACACCGTTCCCACCGCTGAATGATATACCATCATATGTTTTGGTAAGATCACTGGCTGTAATGGTAAGTGCGGCCTTGTTGATTGTTAATGTACCGGAAGCATACGTTATATCATAGTTTGTGGCAGTAAGCCCAGAAGGTATGATGGTGTAGCTGTTTACCGCTGTTGCTCCCTGAGATGTACCGTTGTATACGAGCGTGCCGGTTAATGCTGTTGACGCGTTATCACCATTTACGAAGCCACTGTAAGTTACGTCGTTCCCACCGCTGAATGATATACCATCATATGTTTTGGTAAGATCGCTTGCAGTAATGGTTAGTGGAGCTTTATTAATAGTTACGGTAAATGTCTCATTGGTGGCAGCAGCATACACGGAATTGCCCGACTGACTGACAGTTATGGTTGCTACCCCGGCTTTTAATATTTTTATCTTCCATTTGTTCCCATCGGCGGCATCTATATATGGTTGTGCGATACTTGCGTCAGATGACTGCAATGTAACGGCAAGACCTGATGAGGAAGATGCTACAGGTTCAAAGTCGGCATCACCATAGGTTTTTACTGCATCTGCCACCGTAATTGTCTGGCTGGTGAGGGGCTGATATTCTATTGCGCCCAGATCAATGATACCACCAGAGCTGTAATTGGCGACACGTGGTTTTCCAACCAGATCGGTGGAAGTGGCACTTAAACCGGTGTATAGACTATTGCTACCCAGATCTATTAATGGACTGGATGAAGTCAAAGAATAATCTCCTTCGGTAAATGGGGCGTTAGAACTGGAAGGTGCATTTACAAAATAGGGATCAGTACTGGCAGGGTTATGGTTAGTAGCATTGGCAGCTACATTCTGCACCATAGTGTATTGTGCTGTATATGACCCGCTAAGATTATAAATTGGATTAGATGTACCGTTGCCATAAATAATACTATTATTGAAGGTCAGGGTGCTGGATGAAATGGCCAGGGCACCTCCCCAACCAGCGGCATTATTTCCGGCGATTACAACGTTAGTGAATAGGGGTGTTGACTGATATGCAAATAATCCTCCGCCATTACCACTACCACTAATATTCGCATAATTACCATTTATGATACAATTAGTGATTTTAGGGGAAGAATTATATCCTATGTAAACACCGGCACCGGCTATCGCCTGGTTCCCGCAAATTATTACATTATTAATAGCAGGTGCTGCTCCGTATAATATGATACCTCCGCCTGCTATTCGCATTATGCCATTGCCGTTTACGGTTAATGTATTTGTTGAGCTACCGGTGGTTGATGTACCTTTCATGATGGTAATACCATTAATTTCGGCTGTGCCTACATCACCTGAAGCAATCATTACATGATAAGCATTGTCATTTAGGTCATCAACTGTGCCTAAGTCGCCACTTAGAATGGTCTTATTTGCAGTGAGAGATAAATTGCGTTCGGCCAAAGTGGTTTCTGTGCCGGCAAATCCGCCATATAATTTGACGTCTTTTACTAATAAAAAGGTTTTATCTCTGTTGTCAGCACTGGAAAAATCGGCTGGATAATTAGGTAACCAGGTCCCACCGGATACCCATATTTGCTTGATGGCCGTGTTGGTCGTAGCGGCTTTTAATGCGTCAGAGAGATTTCCTGAAGCATTGGCCCAACTGGCACCGGTACCGGTGCCACCGGTTTTAACGTATACAATACCGTTGGCATCAGGCGTTTGAGCATAAGCGTTAATGACAAACGTCAAGGATAAAAAGAGAAGTCTTAAAAATCTATTCATTAGGCGGGGATTAGGCATTTTTGTTTAGAACAATTTTATATTTCCATATTCAGAAAACATATCTTTCAATCAAAGCAGCATATACTTAAAATGATTTAACTGCATAATTCTTTGTAAATCAAATTAATGGTAATTAGTTGTGGCATATCTCTATAGAAAACGGTAACAAAGATATAAATAAAGTTATTTTAATAATAATTCAATTGTAGTTGGGAAAGTCAATATTAATCGGGTATTATTCTTCTCCTCTCATGAGCACCTCATTCAGACTGAGATCATCCCGATCCAGTTCCTGCTCCAGCTTCCGGATAGATAGATTACTATAGCTACCTTCTTTATAAAGTCTGATCAACAATTCACGACGAAACCTGCTAATTTCTATTTGCGCTGTCAATATGGGGGCAATAGGGATTGACAGCCACGACTGCTTAACAATATTTCTGTGTTGCCGGCGACTATCATTTTCAATTTTATTTTGCAGCTGTAAAAGTGTGGCTTCATATTCTGCTTTTACCTGTCGTTTTATTTTGTCGTCAAGGTGTATAGGAAATTCATGCTCAATAAAGTGAAGAATATTTTGAACAATAAACAATTTTAGTTCCTGTTCCTCTTTATGGGCCTGTAAAGTTGGCTTTACGCCAAGGATCTTTATCAATAGTGGAAGTGATAAACCCTGAATGACCAATGTGACAAAAATAACTACAAAGGTCAGGAACAGGATCAATGAACGTTGCGGAAAAGGCGCTCCACCTATCAGCGTTATTGGCAATGCCAGGGCGGTAGCCATTGATACAATACCTCTGGTGCCTGTCCAGGCAACAATCAATACATTTTTCCAGGTATTTATTTTTTCATCCTGAATATCCTTTGAAGCGGTCGCTTTAATTTTATTAGAGAGTAAATTATGTGAATATGCTGTTGCAAAGACCCACATTACCCGCACTACGATAACAACGATACTTATTAAAAATCCATAAGCAATTAATATGGGTAATGAATACTTTTCCAGTTCTTTTAAAGCATTCGGCAATTGTTGTCCGATCAGTAAAAAAATAAATCCGTTTAGGATATATACCAATGTGTCCCATACTGATTTTGACCGCATTCTTGTCTGATAGGAAAATATCTCTGGCGAACGCCAGGAAATAAAAAGACTGGTACTAACCACTGCAAGTACGCCAGATAAATGTAGTTGTTCTGCCAGAATATAGGAAATGAAAGGGCTTAATAACGTCAGACTTGTACTGGCAATGGAATTGTGGGTGATCATTTTATGCAACCATACAAAAATATATCCGGTTATAAACCCACATAATATACCACCACAAACCAATAAGGTAAATTGCAATCCAGCTTGCCAGAATACAAAAGCGCCGGTGTTAATTGCAATCATTGAAAACCGGTAAGCGATGAGCGCACTGGCATCGTTGACCAGGCTTTCGCCTTCAATAATGGTCATTACCCGTTTGTTAATACTTAACCCTTTAGTAATTCCAGTTGCCGCTACAGCATCAGGAGGAGATACAATGGCCCCGAGTGCAAAGGCAAGTGGCCAGCTAAATCCTGGTATACAATAATGAGCTGCAAGCGCTACGGTAATAGTTGTAAAAAAAACTAATGCTATGGCTAACGCTGAGATAGAGATTATCTCTTCTCTAAAGTCATGCCAGGAGGTATGGGAAGCTGCATCATAAAGCAAAGGTGGTAAAAACAATAGAAAAACCACTTCCGGATCTAAAATGATCATAGGAAAATGTGGAACTACACCTAAAATTGCACCAGTAATTACCAGAAGTATTGGAAACGGAAATTTTACTTTTTCAGCAAAAGCCGATAAAGCAACAAGAACAGTTAATATAAGAACTATCGCATCAAATTGTTGCATCTTAATGGAAGGTAATATATTTCACTGGCATACATTTAATTCAATGCTAAGAAGGCCTGATATAAATGATGAATTTACTTCCCTTACCAGGTGCACTTTCAACTTTCAGATCTCCTTGTGCAGCATGTATAATCTTTCTGGCAAGGTATAACCCTATACCATGTCCTTCTACATGAAGGTTGAGCCTTCCATAAATGGTAAATATCTTTTTAATTCCTTCCTGGGTCATACCTATTCCATTATCCTCTACACTCAGCATAACATATTTGCCCTCTTTCCTGCTTTGAATGTGGATCTTCGGTTGCTCAGGACCGGAAAATTTCATTGCATTGGAAATCAGGTTATACAATATACTTCTCAGGTTCTTTTGGGAAAAAGATATTTCTTTTACTTCAAGTTCTGTAGTGATTACAGCGTGTGTATTTTTGATTTTTTTTTCAAGGCTCCATTCAATATTACTGATCACCTCACTGATATTTACCTGCTCGGTATCATTCATGTTGTTTTCCAGTCTGGCCACTGTGCCAATACTCCTGACAAGTAAACTGAATTTCTTAACAGAGGAATTGATAACTTTGGTAAACTCCATCAATTCCGAATTGTTATTCTCCAGCAGGTTCATCAATGCAATACTTGACTCTATACTACTCAATGGATCCAATAAATCATGTGAAGCCATATGAATAAAATGGTCAAGATCTGCATTAATACGCAGGAGGCTTTCATTCTTTTCATCTAATTCTATCTTTGCCTTTTTCAGTGCAGTAATATCATTAAAGGAAATAACCGCTCCTTTACGTATATTTTCTTCCTGTTTTATGTAAGGCATAATCATCATTTGGAACCAATGCCCTTCATTGGTTTCGATTTCTTTGATAATATCAACCCCATCATCAAGTACTTGCATGACATCATCTACAATAGAACTCATCCTGATATTAGTGGAAATGTGGCTGATCGGTCTTCCGATATCAGCCTCCTGCAGATTGATCAGTTTTACAGCAGCAGGGGAATATTTCATTAACTCAAGTTGTTCATTCAAAAATATCTGGCCATTAATATTACTTCTGAAATAGTTGTTCAAATCGTCATTTATTTCAAGTAACTGTTTATTCTTTAACTGATACTCAGCATTGATGGTATGTAGTTCTTCATTCACGGATTGCATTTCTTCGTTGGTACTTTGCATTTCTTCATTGGATGAAATAAGCTCTTCGTTGAAAGACTGCATATTTTCATTGTAAGCATCAATTCTTTCATAGGCCGCGGAAAGCTTTTCTTTGACTTCTTTCAATTCACTCTCCAGGTTTGATAAGTATTGAACATTATATGCGCGTTCGTCAAAAACCTGGTATTCTGTATGAATATCCGAAAAGGCCGGATCTTCTCTAAAGATGATTAAAAATGAGGCCGGACTTCCATTTTTGGCCTCCAGTGGGGAAATGGTGAGGCTTACTGCAATTTTTTTACCTTTTAATTCGACAGGAATACCCAGGACACCAATTTTTTTATTTGTTACTGACACCTGACTTATTAAGGTATTATATGCCAGTTTCAGCTGTTCGGGCAACAATTCCAACAGGTTTGAATTAAAGTTTTGTTGAAGCAGGTATTTGGCCGTATTACCATATGACTTGACTACCTGATAGTTGTCATTAATAATTAGAGCCAGGTAATCCAGTTCATTAGCAAGTATATCATTCACCATTTCTGCTACATCATTTCCTTTGTTTCTACCGTCATACTCCCTCATCGGGGTAATTTTAGATGACTGAATTGATTCAGGTATTGAAAATGCATCGAAAGTAATCGTTCTTTTTTCACTGATATTTTTATATAATCTCCACTTTTTGCTGATCACTTCCAGGTTGTTAATAATAGAAGTGGGGGTTTCACTGGAACCTAAAAACAGGTAGCCATTATATTTAAGTCCAAAGAGCAGCATTGAAAATATTTTCTTCTGCAAATAGGGAGTCATATAGATCAGCAGATTGCGGCAACTGATAAAATGCATATTGCAATAAGGGGGATTCTTTACCAGGTCATGCTGCGAAAATATTACCATTTGGCGTATACCGGGAGATACCCTGTAGCTCTCACCCTCCTTTGTAAAATACTTCTGCAACCTATCAGTGGACATATCTTTTACACTACTCCAATGGTATAAACCTTTGCTGGCGTATAGCAATGCAGAGCTGTCCAGATCGGTAGCAAAGAGTTTCACCGTCGTATTTTTATAAGGGCCGACCAACTGTTCTTTGATCAGTATAGCCATTGAATATACTTCCTCACCTGTAGCACAACCTGCAACCCACATTTTAAGTTCATCCCCGGGATTAAGATTAGATAGCAGATCGGGCAGAATACTTTTTTCTATGATGTCAAAGGCTTCTGCATCTCTAAAAAAAGAAGTGACGCTGATAAGAAAGTCTTTGGCCAGTGTTTCCACCTCAGCAGGATTTACGCGCAAAAATTCCAGATAATCTTCAAGCGTGGTAAAATTAGCAGAGGTTGCTCTGCGTTTAGTTCGCCGGAGAAGGGTAGTTAGTTTGTAATCTGAAAAATCAAGTGGCAATTGCTCTTTTATATAATCAATGATAGAAACAATTGTATTTTCATTTTCCTGTTCACCGGCTGCAGTTTCCAACTGTTGTTCTACGTAATCTTCGATTACTGCTGGCATTGCGGAAGGTTCTAATACAAAGTCAACCATTCCGGTGGCTATTGCACTTGATGGCATACTGGAGAACTTTGATGTAAGAGGTTCCCTGACAATCACCAGGCCTCCTGCTCTCTTGATGGCTGTTACACCATCTGAACCATCAGACCCTAATCCTGATAGCACAATCGCTATCGCTCTCTTACCATAACTAATGGCGAGGGAATTAAAAAACATATTGATGGTGAGATAAGGTGCCTTTTGCATTTCCTTGCCGGTTAAGTATAACCGGCCATTCCGGACGGTCATTAACTTATCATTGGGAATCAGGTAAACATGATTGGATTGGATGAGAATTTCATTTTCTGCTTCCTGTATCCGTAACTTGCTATGCCTGGACAGTAAATCCACCATCCTGCTTTTAAAATGTTCCGATAGATGCTGAACAATCACATATGCAACTCCATCCAATGGTGTATTATCAAAAAAAGTATTAATCTCATCCATACCACCAGCGGAAGCACCAATGGCTATAATGTGATGGGGCTCTATCATGATCATTGTAATAATTGTTTAACTTGTAACTTTTTGAAAGCGGGTGCAGAAGGTAAGTCGTTGTAGTCTAAGATAGGCTAATATTCTCAATAGCCATTTCTAAGGTCATAGGCCCTTAATGTTCTTCCAGGTGTATAAATACTGTTGCTGCAAAAAAAGATCTTATAATAGATTGCTAACTCATGAGTGTAAAACCTCCACTCAATCCTTATTCAAACTATTATAGGAGCGTCACATAGTTAATTATAGTCCGGTTTGCTTCAAAAGGAAATAGTAGTTTAATTGATAAGGCCAACGCCAACGTTCAGGATTATTTTCAGACCACAGTTACTACCTCATTTAACAGTGGTAGTATGTGAAGAAAGACTCTTACGAGTGAATAATTACTGGGATGTAAAGTAACGATATGTTACTTCATATTCTTCTAAAAAGAAAGGTAAGACTTTTCCATGACATATCTTAGAAGTTATTTGGGTTATAGTCTTAACTGGAAGATTCCTTCATTAAATTCGCTTGTGGAATGAAATGGGGATGTATTATAAGTAACAAGAAGGCCATGAGAATTGCATGTACGAGAATGCTCTCCATCTGGTACCCGAATAAAAAGGGGCCGTCCCGAAGTGGAGACGGCCCTATTGACATGATTTAGTTAGTGTGCAATTTGTCCGCTAATACTTTCATGTAGAACCCGCCTACAAAACTTCTCGCTTTGAAGTTCTCACGAATGCCAGTCTCTGAATCGTAAAAATCATTGAGCGGAACACGGGAGGGTGTCTCTAATGCGTGTATATACAGTGGTTGGATCAATGCTTCAAACTGCTCCTTTTCCGGAGCAAAAGTGGCTGTCCACGCAATCCAGTCATTTTTAGTATAGGATTTACGGCTATC
This sequence comes from Chitinophaga sp. LS1, assembly GCF_034274695.1. NCBI lineage: Bacteria > Pseudomonadati > Bacteroidota > Chitinophagia > Chitinophagales > Chitinophagaceae > Chitinophaga > Chitinophaga sp. LS1. Next base: position 7,457,243 of record NZ_CP128362.1, on the reverse strand, counting down.
CAGTGGATACGCAGGCGCTATTCTATTCTGCGCCTGTAGCTGGCAAGTGGAAAAAAAACATGCAAGTACGCTGAGACCTTTTAATCTGTTGAATTTAATCATCTTAGATTTTTGTGAATTTTGTTTGGAATTTTAGCAGGTTAAAATTAGATAACCGGAATTTCTGAGTTTATGATTTTTGCCCCAGGATTAAAAATATTCAGATAAATTTTGCAATGTTTTTGCAATTTTCACGAAGAAGCATCACTTTTTGATTTTATTTTAGTGATATTAGGGAGATATCTTTCTGTGGCTTCCTTATTAATATATATTGCTTTTGTAGCCTTCCTACATCTTCAGGAACGACCACTGATGAATATTAAATAAAGAAAGCTGTCTTCAATATTACTAGAAATATATATATTAGCAGCGCTAAAGTTCCCACCTAACCATATCTGGTACCCCTCAGGTCTGTTATTTTAATAATACCTGTAGTCTGCTCTATTTATAACCATTACTAGTAAACAACATCCTATGATGAAAAACCGGTATTTAAGATGGGTATTGATTGCCATCTGTTGCTTTTTCAAATTATTTGCCCACGCTCAATGCAGTCTGGTTGGCTGGGCCAGCCAAAACGGCGGTGTAACAGGTGGTGGAACTGCCACTCCTGTAATTGTAAGCACCTATGATGCACTTAAAACTGCGATTACCTCTTCAACTGTAAAAGTCGTGCACATATCAGGCACGATCACCATTCCTTCTGGTGGTAGAATTAGTTTTCAGGACCAGTCAGCAAAGACAATTTATGGATTGCCCGGTTCTAAGCTGGTATCAAACGATCTCACAAAAGATGGTTCCGGTATCATCTATGTAAAACGTGTATCAAATGTGATCTTCAGGAACGTCACTTTTGTAGGCCCTGCTGCTTATGATACTGACGGATGGGATAACATGACGATCGATAATAGTACGAATGTGTGGGTAGACCATTGCGATTTTCAGGACGGTATGGATGGAAATCTGGATATCAAAGCTGCTGCCGATTACATTTCAGTGACCTGGTGTAAATTCTCGTATAACAAAACGCCTGTTGCAGGTGGCTCAGGAGGATCTGACGATCACCGTTTCTCTAACCTGTTTGGTTCCAGTGACGGCGCTACCGGCGACAGAGGGAAACTGCGCATCACACTGGCCAACTGCTGGTGGGCACAGGGTTGTAAAGAGCGTATGCCAAGAGTAAGATTTGGTAAAGTACACCTGGTGAATAATTATTTCAACTCCACTGTTTCCAACAAATGCATCATGGCAGGCTATGAAGCCGACCTGCTCATAGAAGGGAACGTATTTGAGAATGTGAAAAATCCGATTGATCTGATGGACAATACATTTACAGCCATCACTCAAAAGAATAATCTCTTCACCAATACTTCCGGCAATACATCCGGCAGTGGTACGGCTTTCACGCCTCCATATACATTGACGGCCGATCCTGCCAGCTCTGTGAAAGCGCTGGTCACTGCTGGCGCAGGTGCCACCCTGACCACTCCTGATTGCGGCAGCACAGGCACTACGCAAATTGCACTTACGACAACTGCAACTCCTGTTGCCGGAGGAACGATCACGTCTTCAGCCAGAATAGCAGCGCTGAGTACTGTCGAAGTGAGCCGTGTTTATCCTAATCCTACGCATGGAAATACAACCATCAATGTAACCCTTGCTAAAGATGAGCAGACGATCATCCGGCTATTTGATGCGCAGGGTAAGCTCGTAAAAGATCTGGGTGTAGTAAGATCGGAGACAGAGGGTACACAACAACTTACTTATAATTTCAGTGGGCAGACTCCGGGCCTATACTTTGTGAGCTTTATGACTAATAAAGGCGCAATTTCAACCTATAAATTATTGATTGATTAGTAACTAACAGAGCAGACAAGGTAAGGAGCCGCCTCAATTATTATTGAGACGGTTCCTTTTATCCTTAAATCCTTTCATTCCCCTCAATAATCTGCAGGATCTTCTCCACACTCGCTGCTGACCGCAGCCCATCCGCCGGTGTATGCACTACATAATCCAACAACCGATCTATAGAAGAAACCGCCACATGCATCCGCGTATCTGAAGAAGCATAATAAATAAAAACAGTACCATCATCATCAGCTACCCATCCATTGCTAAAAAGCACATTGGATACATCGCCTACTCTTTCTTCTCCTTCAGGAGCCATAAAGTACCCCCCGGGTTTATAAATCACCTTAGTAAGGTCGTTCAGATCTGTCATGAACATATACAATACATAACGCAAGCCCGCCGCTGTATTACGCACACCATGTGCAAGATGTAACCATCCTTTAGGCGTTTTGATCGGAGCAGGACCCTGCCCATTCTTTGCTTCATAAACAGTATGATATACTTTAGCGTCGATCACAATTTCCTGATCAATCACCGCCGGTGTCATACTATCGGAAAGACCAAAACCAATACCTCCACCAGATCCGGTATTAATAAACCCATCCTGAGGGCGCGTATAAAAACCATATTTCCCTTCTACAAATTCAGGATGTAACACCACATTCCGCTGTTGGGGAGAAGGTGTCACCAGATCAGGCAGCCGTTCCCATGTAAGCATATCTTTAGTTCGCACAATGCCGCATTGTGCGATGGCAGCAGATTGATCACCTGCATCTGCAGATGGATCACGACGTTCAGTACAGAACAGCCCATATATCCAGCCATCTTCATGTTGTACCAACCGGATATCATATATGTTAGTATCAGGAACTGCTAATTCCGGTATGAGTGAGGGCCGGTCCCAGAACCGGAAGTTATCTATACCATTGTCACTTTCAGCTACCGCAAAAAATGATTTACGATCAGCACCTTCTACTCTGGCCATCAGCAGGTATTTACCATTCAGTTTTATAGCACCGGCATTGAATACGCCGTTAATACCAAACCGTTCCATCAGGTATGGATTGGTCCCTTTATTAAGGTCGTATTTCCAGGCAAGTGGTGCATGCGCAGCAGTCAATACAGGATAACGGTACCTATCATATACCCCATTGCCTAAAGGTTGTTTTTCATTAGGCCGGCTAATCAATTGGTCATAGGCCGTTTGTAAGGCTTCCAATCTCTTTTCAAAGTTCATAAATATATTTTTTCCGGTTACTAGTTAATTTTCCAGTTTATCCCACCAGGTACGTTTGAGTATAAAGCTCACCACTATCAGTACACAAACAGTTAACAGCAGTGGCAGTTTTAACCACAATACGACATACATTGGAAGTATGGTCAGGCAGGATTGAGCGATGATACCCAACACTACATTGAACATATCCAGCTTAAAGCGCCGGTTAGCTACGAATGTCGGGTCATCTTTGATTACCATTTCATGTATCGGTTTCCAGAACCCCCACGGCTTTACAGTACGATAGAATGATTTTAATGTTTCCGTATCTGTAGGAGGAGTTGCATAAGTACCAATGATGCAGCCAGTTAGCGAAATGACGAATAAAAGTGGCCAGTTGTACAAAGGCAGCCCTTTGAAAATTAAAGGGAATATCAAAGCTGCAACGATACCACAGATCATTCCCCAGAAAAACCCACCCGCATTAAAGCGCCACCAATACCATTTAAGCATATTAGCAGCGATATATCCACCGTATAATGCGCCTACTATCCATTGCAGAATGCTATTCACATCCTTTGCAAAAAATCCCAGCACTATACTCACCGCTACAGTCAGGATCCCTACGATGTAATTCATGGAGATGATCTTTTTGGTAGAGGCATGTGGATTTACATACTTCAGGTATATATCATTCACGATATACGCCTGTGCAGCATTCAGAGTTCCGGAAAACGTACCCATAAAGGCGCCTAACAGCCCTGTCAGTACTATCCCCAATATACCCGCCGGCAGAAAAGTATTGATGGCAGAAGGTAAGATCCGCTCAAAATCTACGCCTGTTGATGAAGTAATATCCAGTTGATGATAGTACAACAATGACAGTACAGTGAGCCCGATGATGAGAGAATAGCGTACCGGCAATAAAATGATAGATACAAAACCTGTCATTTTAGAAGCGTCTTTAGGTGATCGGGATGATAAGACTTTCTGCATATCATAGTTAGGCGCAGGGCCTGCCAGACTGGCGAAAATCCCTTTGAATATCATCATCATGAAGAAGAGACCAAACAGACTATACCCATCATCTGATATCTTTTTATTAGCCTCGGCGATGATATTAGACCAGTCAAGGTCCAGTTTCCAGCCAAAGAGTGGATTTTCCCAGCCACCCGGTACGTTCAGCACGACCCCAGGACGATGCAGGTGCAACATTGCAATCACCGCGATAGCGATACAGCCCACCGTCATGATCACATATTTAATCACATCACTCAACACGATGCTATGCATGCCTCCCAACACGGAGTAGAACATCGCAAAGAGCGTGAAAATAATCCCATAAAAATGAGCGACATAAGCGGGCGGTATGGTAAATGGAAGATAGGGCTGTACAAGATGCCAGGGTAAAAATATCTCGATGAATTTTCCTAATCCTACAAAGCCATAGGCAAGGAAGCCCAGACAGCCAATCAGCGCAAACGCCACCACCACGCTGTGAGAACCTTTTACACCTTTGCCCTTCAGACCAAAGCGGGTGGCCAGCCATTCAGCACCGGTGTTTGCATTGGAACGTCGTAACCATTTAGCCAGGAACATCATATTAAATACCTGGTTGAAAACCGGCCATAACCAGGGTATCCAGATACTCTTCATCCCATAAACAAAACAGAGGGAGACCATCCACATCGTGCCACTAATATCGAACATATCAGAAGCATCGCTTAAACCTAACATATACCACGGCAATTTCTTGCCTCCCATTAAATAACTTTCTTTGTTTTCTCTTGCCTTCTTTCGTAAAAACCATCCGATCATCACCATTGTGATCAGATAGAGAATGATGATTGCAAGATCAATAAATGTTAATCTCATGCATTACTTGTATAGGGACAGTGCAGCCGCATCTTTCTGGAACAGCGTTCTATCCTGGTTATAATAAATTATAAAGTCGTCAGCAGATACCTGTCCTTTGAAAGGTACATAGTAATGCATCTTTTTCATCCATTCGTTGTAACCATGGTTACGCCAGAGTAGGGTATAGGCAATGTGATGATCCCCAATCGCATCCGTCAGTGTTTTGGTCCACCATTGTGCATAAGGAACCGCTTCATATCCCGTCTCTGCCAATGCTGAGATTTTGTTCTTTTCTTTCGCGATGGTTTCCAATATCGCCAGCTGCGCATTGGTCTGTTTCATAAAATTGTTGCTGGTAGCAGGATCATCCCATTGATAGGTATCAAAGCTGACAACGTCCACCATATCATCACCCGGATACCTGGAAAGGAATTGTTCTCTGGTAAATTCACCGCCGGTATTGTATACGTACAATAAGTTGTGTAATTGTTTTACCTGCTGCAGATAGTAGATGGTGAAACGCCATAGCGTAATGAATTCGTCTGCAGAACAGGCATTTTGTCCCCACCAGAACCAGGTGCCGGTCAGCTCATGATAGGGGCGGAATAAGATAGGGATCGCTTCTCCTTTTTTACCTTTCAGGGAAGCTAAAAAGGCAGCTACATTATCCAGCCATTCTTTGTATTTCGCATGTTCGGCGCCACCGGGAAGTATAGCCCGCACCGTACCATGCGTTGTATCCCACGCACCTTTTTCTGCTCCAATGGGACTTGTAACATGCCAGCTGATGGTGGAAACACCTCCTCTTTCATATGCTTCCTGGATATATTTACGGATCTTTTTGAAGGGTACCTGATCGAGGTTAGCGTCTTTTCCCGATTCTATCCCACCCAGGTCCCAGCCATACAGTGCCGGATAATCTCCGGTCACTTCTTTTACATCACTGGCACCTGATTTATATCGCCAGTTCACCCCATAGGCCAGGTCATCCTGGTGGCCGAAAAGATATCCTTTTTCCGGCAGTTTTTTCAGGTTCCTGTATAGATTAACTGTTTCCTGTGTAGCCTGTTTATCGGCCGGAAAATCCTGCGCAAATGCATGCGCTGAAAATGCCAGACCAATCATCATACTACAAATATTTTTTAGCATCTTAAAGTGATTTTAAATTAAGCAAGTGGAATTCTTAATTGCGGATTAAATGCTCATAACGTTTAATAATATTATACAAAATTGCTGTTATTTTTAACTCTTCTTTAATACTCTTTTATCTATTTATTATACTTAAACAGTCGAATTATTTTATTTAACCCACAAGTATCTAAATTTCAAATGTTTACTGTTTATGTTGAAGTAATACTTTATTATTCATGAAAGAGCATTTATTAAGAGAAATTACACCACTCACACAAAGCGACTGTTTTACCCTCTTTTCAAGAGAGAAAAAAGAATTCGATTTCCCCCTACATTACCACGAAGAATTTGAATTGAACTTTATTCAAAATGCTGCCGGTGCCAAAAGGATCATTGGTGATCATATAGAAGAAATAGGTGAGCTTGAATTAGTACTGGTTGGACCTAATCTTCATCATGGATGGTTCAATCATCATTTTATGGGAGGTCAGCTTACAGAGATCACCATACAATTCCACCGCGACCTGTTCGATGCAAAGTTCCTTCAGCGTAATCAGATGAACTTTATCCGCAACATGTTTGAACGTTCTTTGCGGGGTATCCTTTTCTCTAAAGAGACTACCAGGATGATTATGCCCCGGCTTGTTCAGTTACCCAAAAAACATGGATTTGACTCTGTACTTGAACTGATGTCTATCCTGCATGACCTGTCTACTTCCCGGAATATGCGGATCCTGTCTGATTCAGGTTTCGTGCCTGTTGAGACCCTTGCCTACAATAGCCGTCGTATCGAAAAGATCATGAAATACCTGAATGAGAATTTCGACAAGAACGTCACACTCAGGGAAGCTGCGAAGATTGCAGCTATGACCAATGTTGCCTTCAGCCGTTTCTTTAAGATGAAGATCGGTCAGACCTTTGTAGATACCCTGTTGGAGATTCGTTTAGGACATGCTTCCCGCATGCTGATCGACACAACGCATACTATTAGTGAGATCGCCTATAAAAGTGGTTTCAACAACATCTCTAACTTCAACAGGATATTTAAAAAGAAAAAAGGTTGTACACCCAAAGAGTTCAGACAGGAATACACTTCTTCTATGGGTGTGAGGACCTTTGTATGATTAATTCTTTGATAATACTACCGCATCCTGGCCGGTACAAAAAAGGATGTATTCTTACCAGAATACACCCTTTCTGTTATGCTACAATTACAGGAAGCCAATATCATCGAGATAGATGGTCTCTGCTGTACCACTGGATTCCTGTATCACCAGTGATGTCAGCGTAGTAGGAGACCCAACCTCTGTTAATAATACGGTATAGTCTGTCCATTTACCGGCTGTCAGCGTCAATGTTTTAACATTGCTATAATCACTGTTCACCACGATATTTACGGTATTCCCATCCGTATCAGCACCACCATAAATGGATATCTTCAACGCGGTACAGGAACTCAGGTCTTTGGCAGAACCGGTGTTAGCGAGAGATACCCCTCCCCAGCCGGAAGTAAAGGCCGCCTTTATAGAATAGGTACCACGTTTTACAGGAGATGTATTGGCAAAATCATTGTTTACACTCCAGCTCCAGTCAGCCCAGTTCGCAGCCAAAGCATCATCATAAATGATATGTTGGAAACCGAATTTGGTGGCAGAGGATGAAGTACCTCCCGGTGTAGTGACATAAATATATTCCTGCACGATACCATCCGGTACTTTGACAACGATCTGGGTAGAAGTGGAAGAAACAATTTCTGCCGTTACATCGCCAAATTTCACCCCGGTTAAATTGTCAAAATAAGTACCTGTGATGGTTACCTCTGTGCCGGCATCTCCCGCAGCAGGTGTAAAGCTACTGATCACGGCAGCCGGTTGAGCGACAGTGAAATCATAATCCACACTACCATGCATGGTTACAACAGTGATCTTGTTGGTAGTCGTACTTGTACTATAAGATACTGTAGTAGGAATGGTAAATATGATCAGCTCATCTGTAACCAATGTTGGATTGAAATAGATACTCACCCCATTGATGTAGATCTTCATTGTCGTTTTCAGGTGCTGACCTACGATCCCATATTGATTACTGATAGAACCGGAAGTAATAGTAGAATCAGCAGCTACCACCATAGATGAAGTGGTCGTAACAGACGAATCTAATGTCACCTGTTTGGTAACAGTGACCGTATCTGTCTTGCTAAGTGTTCTGATGCGGGTGATCACGGGTGCAGATGAATCCTCTTCCTTTTTACAGGATGCGAACACGAAAAGCATTAATAAGGTAAAAACAATAGTATTTTTCATGTTTTTATTCTTTAAAAGTCATAAGCTACTGGCGCTTCTGACAGTAATGGATTAGCCGTGATTTCCACAGCAGGGATCGGGAACAGGAAGTCGTCATTCGTTGGTGTTAAATAACCATTACCATAACGAACAGGAACCGTACTGTTATCTGAAGTGCCTCTGTCCTGCTGTTTGATCAGCAGGATAGCAAGTGGGTGAGCCGTGGCATTGTAACCATCTATACGCCCCAGGTCATACCAGAAATCATCTTCAAAAGCAAACTCTCTTCTGCGCTCATCCAGGATATCATCTCTGTATAATGTGGTGGGCGCATTGGGATTAGTAGTTGCATTGTAAGCGGCATTAGCCGTGTAATATCCTCTTTTGATCTGGGTCAGACTTGTCAATCCGGACCTGTTACGTACCTTATTCAATGCTGCCAGCGCAGTAGCGTCTGAAGAAGAGGATGCACCGGCCATAATAGCCTCAGCGTAGATCAGCAATACATCGGAGTAACGCATCATGTAAGTATTGTTGGGCATGGCCTGTGAACCACCTACACCACCATTATCACTTGCATTCCCTACTACATATTTTTTCGTACCGGTGTGTGTGCCACCAGGATTACAATCTGAACCTACGGTAAATCCACCATCGGAAGAATGTATTTCACTGTAAGTATCACCAGGCACCATCACAGTAGCATGTTTACGTGCATCTCCGTCATCATACATATCGAGCAGATCGAAGGTGGGTGAGAGCACGCCCCATCCATCGCCAAAACCGGAGATAGTAGTCGTGTAGGCCAACAGGGACTGTGCGGGGTTCGCTTGTCCATAGGTAGCATTCGTAGCCCATTGCAGTTGAATCACAGATTCTTCGTTGTTGTTATTCGCAGTTTTGAACAGGTCGTTGAAGGTAACGCCGGTTACATCCGCACCATACAACCGGAATTCACCGCTACTGATCACTTTTTCTGCCTTGGCACGGGCGTTGGTATAATCCTGCATGTACAGGTATACCTTGGCCATCAGGGCACTGGCGGAGCCGCTGGATACCCTTCCCTGTGAAGAATAGGAAGAGCTTCTTGTCATAGTATAACAGTTCTTTTCTGCAAATTCAAGATCTATCAGTATGAATTTGTAGACATCTGTTACCAGGTTGCGATGCACCTTGTAGTTACTGATATATTCTGTATAATCTTCTATAATAGGTACTGCACCGAAGATGCGCACCAGGTGAAAGTAAGCCAGTGCCCTCATCAGGTGAGCTTCGCCCAGCGCATTGTTCAGCACATCTGTACTTACAGAAGAAGACGCCTTTTCATTCAGGTTTTTGATCACAGCATTACACTGTGCCACTACTGTAAAAAGGGAGTTCCAGGCGTTTACCACTTCTGCATTCACATTAGTCGCCGTCCAGTCCTGAAAGTTGATCACATCGGAGGAATAAGAACGTGCATTACCAGAAGACAATTCAGAGATGCCCAATCCTGCTTTTCCCACCCATCCAAACCAGGGCACACTATATAAAGCATTTGTACTGGCGGTTACCTGGGCGTCTGTTTTATAGTAGGCATCTACGGTTACACCATCCTGAGGTGTACCATTGAAAAAATCTTTACTGCAACTCGTCAATAAAAATACAGTTAGCAGTGATATGATTGTTTTCATTTTAACTTAGTTTAATTAGATTAAAACTCTGCATTGACACCAAAAGTGATCGTGCGGGCAGCTGGATACCGGCCAAGGTCTACGTTGCGAAGGAATACACTTTGGTTGTTCTGACCTACTTCCGGATCCAGACCTGAGTAGTTCGTGAAAGTGTATAGGTTTTGTCCGCTTACATAGAATTTAGCCTTGCTAAATCTCGCCCTTTTCACCCACTCAGAAGGCAATGTATATCCCAGCATTACGTTCTGTATCTTCAGATAAGAAGCGCTTTCAATGAAGCGATCAGAGTTGTATAAGTTTGGATTATCCCCGATCCTTGGGGCAGGGATGTCTGAATTTGGATTTTCTTCGGACCAGAAGTTAGCCGTATAAGCCATTTGGTTCTGATACAGAGAAGATAATCCCGCTGTTGAATATTTCAGCGCATTCAGAATTTTACCACCATAAGAACCATTCAGGAAGATAGACAGGTCAAATCCTTTATAAGAGAAGGTGTTGGTAATACCATAAGTGAACGTAGGATTAGGGCTTCCCAATATAGTTTGATCACTTGAGTTAATCACACCATCACCATTTACATCTACGTATTGAATATCACCTAACCAGGTACCACCGCTTGCATTTTCAACACTTCTGCCAAACTGTAACGGTGCATTTTTCAACTGCTCGGCAGTTTTGAAGATACCTTTTGTTTTATATCCATAAAATGCACCTACTTCTCCACCTTCGATGGTACGGGTAGCGGGTAAGCTCAGGTAACTGACTGTAATACTCTTGTCGATATAAGGTGTACCGGCGGCCAGAGATTCGACCTTGTTTTTGAAGTGAGAGAAGGTCACAGTGGTATTCCAGGTAAAGTCTTTCTTATTGATATTATGGGTAGTGATTGTAAAGTCAAAACCTCTGTTGCTGATTTTACCTCCATTGATGTATGGAGCACCTACCACAGCACCACTGGAATATTCAGCAGTACCGCCTAACACATAACCGGGCAACGCCTGTTGGAAGATGAAGTTCTTGGATGTCTTGTAGAAGTAGTCAAAGATTACATCTACCCGGCCTCTAAGCAGGCTAAAGTCAATACCTGCATCAGTTTGTTGTGCAGCTTCCCATGTCAGTTTTACGTTTTCCACTTTATCTACCAGGAACCCGGTACCCAGACCAGTGCTCACGGTGGCAAGTGCAGCGCCGTATTTATAGTTGGCCACATTCTGGTTACCGACTTCACCATATCCTACACGGATTTTGATGTTGTCAGCCACCTCTTTTACTTTAGTCATGAAAGGTTCTTCAGAAATTCTCCATGATGCAGCGAAAGAAGGGAAATACCCTGTCTGGTGACCATCTGCAAATTTGGAGGATCTGTCAGAACGGACTGTGGCAGTCAGGCTATATTTGTTATCATAAGTATAGATACCACGCGCAAAGAAAGACTCCATGGTTTGCTGCCCCTTATATTCACCTACAGTAGCGGTAGAGGCAGTACCATTCCCCAGGGTCTGGTTGTTGTCGTCATCCCCGGCTACAAAACCTTTGATGCTGGCAGTCACACCACCCCAGGTAGACTTCGTCACTTCATGCCCTAACATAGCCGTCACGCTATGTTTTGTGCCGAATTGATGTGCATAGGTGAGGTATTCCTTCCAGCCCCAATATTGAGAATTAGCCATGTATTCAGTCAGCTGTGCGGTTTCATTTGTATAGGCACCCCATTTATAGGTAGGTAAGTATACTTTCGCATTTGACCAGTTGAAGTCTCCATTTAATTCTGATCTCAGGGTCAGATCTTTGTAGAGTTTCATATCGGCGTAAAGGGTAGCATTGATATTATAGCGGACAAGGTTGTTGGTGATACTCATGGCCTGCGCTACAGGGTTGATCGTACCTTCTGTCGTACTGGAAGGTCCGGCATAGGAACCATCCGCATTATATACAGGCTGATCTGGAGCATTGAGCAATGCGTTATAAATAATACCGGTATTATCGCCCAGCGTAGCGTGTTGTTCACTACGGCTGGCATTCATAGCAGTACCGGCTTTAAACCACGGTTTTACCTGGCTGTTCACATTTGTTCTGAAAGTATAGCGGTTAAAGTCATTACCGATAATAGTCCCTTCCTGGTTCAGATAGCCACCGGAGATATAATAATCGGTACCATCCTTCGCCCCTGATACAGATAACTGGTGACTTTGCATAGGAGCAGATCTGAAGATCGCATCCTGCCAGTTGGTCCCTTCACCCAGTAAGTCAGGGTTGGCAAATTCTCCTCTCCGTGTAGTACCTGCCAGATCCGCCAGTACATTCTGGAATTTGGCATATTGTCTCAGGTTCATCATATCCAGGAACTTTCCCTGTTCCTGCACACCATAGAATCCATCATAGGCTACTCTTGCGGTACCAGCTTTACCTCTCTTGGTCGTAACGATGATCACACCATTAGAAGCTCTTGCACCATAAATGGCGGTTGCAGAAGCGTCTTTCAGCACATCGATAGACTCGATATCGCTGGGGTTGATCATGGCCAGCGGGCTTACCGCTCTGCCACTGGCAGCATCATTGCCCGCACTGCTTAACTGTACTGTGCGACCACTTGTACTTGAGTTGGTAGCATCGCCAGAGATAGGTACACCATCGATCACATACAGCGGCTCATTGGATAAACTTAAAGAAGTGATACCCCTGATGTTCACAGAAGTTTCGCTTCCGGGAGCACCACTGTTTTGTGTGATGGTGACACCAGAAATTTTACCTTGTAAGATCTGGTCCATACTTACCTGTGGAATGTTCGCGATCTGGTCGCTTTTAATAGAGCTGATAGCACCATTCACATCAGATTTTTTCTGTGTACCATAACCGATCACAACGACATCGCTCAGAGTAGTACTGGTGTATTCCAATACTACATTCAGAGTAGTCTTGTTACCGATATTAATTTCCTGAGGTTTCATTCCGATGAATGAAACCAGCAAGGTTTTTTCCTGCTCTGGTACAGAGATGGTGAACTGACCGTTACCGTCAGTCATCGTGGAAATTTTGGTGTTGTTTTTCACAACGATCGTCGCTCCAGGCAACTTTAATCCTTTATTGTCTGAAATAGTCCCCTTAATGACCCGTGGATTGTTTTGAGCCCGGAGAGTGCCTGGATTTGAAATCATTAATGCAATCAACACTACAAATAGTAAGACTTTTTGCATAGTTTGATTATATTAACATGTATTGTGTACATGTTTGATGTAGAAAAATGTGTCTAATCTTTTTTTGACTGACAGATAAAATGCCCCCATCGCTGTATCTGGTGATACAGTCAATTAGTAGTAATAATGAAATGCCAGTTTGATTAACTCGCTTTCTTTTTGATGTTTTGTGGAAAATGTTGTGATAGGGTGATTTTAAAGTTTAGTTTCATATAGTGGAATATTTATGTTAACAAATCTATAACTTCTTAATCAATTCATGATAATACTTGTTTATCTAAAAAAAATACTTTTTTAGCCAGCATGCGAGATGGGTATTCCACTTCATTTTTGCGTTTTAACCACCTTTCTCCTTAGCTACTATGATTTTATCTGGATATATTTTGGGGTGTAGTGAATATTTATTATGACATTTAATAGTAGTACTTTTTTAGCTTATAATAATACCCGGTGTTATTTGGTATGGAAGGGGGGAGCCACTTTTCCCGTATTGGTAAGAATAAGGTTATGTGGGGGCCTTGTGTTATTTCATCAAAAAATTCGGTAAGTTGCCTCCCCACACCTCCATCACAACTTCGGCACCACCAGCGCCGCCAGCAGATCTTTACTTACCTCTTTCCATTCTATCCAGATATGGTCCTGCGGTAGTTCGTCTCCCGTCATTCTATCTTCTATATCCTGCCTGCGCCGCTCATAAAATTCAATTGTCCGCAACACCCTTGCCGTATCGAAATCAACCTCCCCATCAATCAGTTCAATATTGCTTTCCAGCATACGACCAATATTAATCCTATTCGCCGTCAAAGACAAATTGCCATTCGGCCCTGAAATGAAAACCCCTTCAGTTTGCAATCCTTCTAAAATACTCTTCGCATGGTCATCCTGTCCATCATCTTCCCAATTACAGATGCTGCATATATCAAATTCACCCCTCGCTGTACGCGTAGGAAACCCACACCCAGGGCAAGTGTATAAATGAATATCATTTGCCTGAAGGTAAGTATCGTAATGCGCCCTTCTGAAATGAAAACCAACTAATATTTCGGATTCGTTCATCAGTGGGAAGTTAACAATTTTCTATCTATTAGCGCCTACAGGAAAAATGTGTAAATTTATAACCACGTAAATAATTCGGATGAACCTGCTTATCGAAAATATCAAATCTATTGTGCCACTATCTCCCGCAGATGAAAAAATCATCAATAGCCTATTTCAAAAAATAGTGATAGATAAAGATGAGCATATCTTACAGGAAGGCCAAATTTGCCGCCGTGTAGTATTCATCGAAAAAGGAATAGTAAGATATTACCTGAGGAATAACGGCGAAGAGCAAACCTTCTATTTTAATAAAGAAGGGGAGTGGGTGTGCGACTATCCCAGCTTCTTACCAAAAATACCTGCAATTACGAATATACAGGCTTTAGAAACAACAACCGCCTGGGTGATCAGCTATGATGATCTGCAAAAGTTCTATCAGCAGGTTCCTCAGGGTGAAAGGTTCGGACGTTTAGCCATAGAACAGGTTTATATCAATGCGGTAGCACAATTATCCTCATTATACAACGATAAACCCCAGGCACGCTATCAAAAGTTTGTTCAGACTTATTTTGACATTGCGCAGCGTATCCCCCAATATTATATCGCTTCTTATGTAGGTGTCAAACCCCAATCTTTAAGCCGGATCCGCAAGCGACTTATTTATTAACCCAGGTGCATGAAAAGGATCCGCTAATGCCTCAATTTTGTGTTATTAATTCATAACACAATGAAAACAAACAAAAACTGGGGATTTAATTCAGCATCTTATTGGATGACATTCTTACTGGCAGCAGGAATCATCTTCATCGGCGGCAGATTTATAATAGCACCTTCCGTAGGTGCCAATGGTTTTGGAATTCCTATATCGGGTGTTGAAGACCTGCCATACGGAAGAATAAAGGGCATACGCGACATCTTTTCCGGACTAATGCTATTCCCATTTCTATTCCTGAAAATGCGCCGATCTGCTGCATTGGCTTTAACAACTGCCATCATCATACCGGCTAATGACTTTTGTATTGTCTTGATGACCAATGGTGCAAAAGACATCCAACACCTGCTTATCCACGGTCTGACATTCGTTTACATGATCGTGACCAGTATTTTATTATTTAGAAAAAACACACATCCTGAATAATAAACATCACCACTCATTATCATTTTGGCCGGTTGTAAAAAAGACACAATAAAAGTAATCGCCACCGGGCTAATTGATTATAACGGTTTCCTGTAACTATGTCGCTATTTAACACAAAAGAGGAAGCTTGCTTCCTCTTTTGTGTTAAACTTCAATAATACACCTTCAACGTCGACCGCCTGTTTTTCCTATGCTCTTCCTCCCCACAAGGCACCCCATCCGCACACGGATTTACCAGCTCCTGTTCCCCAAGATTTTCATAATAAAGATTCTTTGGCGATACCCCACTTTTAATCAGGTAATCTATCACAGCATAACATCTCAAAGCCGACAGATCCATATTATAATCATTGCTCCCCCTACTATCCGTATAAGACCGTACCATCAATTTCCATTGCGGATAATTCCTGAGCACATTCGCTACCCTGTCCAGCAGTTCTCTTGAACTAGTCAGCAGGATCGCACTGTTATAATCATAATAAAAGCACATGTGCTCAAGTTTATCAATAACAGCACTATCTTCCCCACTAAGTGTTTTACGCGTAGATGAAGGGGGCTCCACCTTTGCCAGCTCCGGAACAGTCATCTCTGGAACAATCACCTCTGGTACACCCTGCTCTGGCACAACCATCTTCGGCACCGCCACCTCCGGCTTATTCTCCAATTTCTCTGTCACATGCGTATCCATAAAATGATAAACATCATCCCCTCCATTCCCTCCATTCCTGTTCGACGCAAAATAACCTTCATAGTAATTGTCCTTCATAATAAACCCCAGATCATCACCACCTGAATTAAAAGGCATTTTCAGGTTCACGGGTTCACTCCATTCATCACCACTGCCCACTGCACGGAAAATATCAAAACCACCAATTCCAATATGTCCTTTACTTGAAAAATAAAGCACCCCCGGTTCATTGACAGTAGGAAAGGTCTCTTCTGATGATGTATTGATAACATTCCCACAGTTCCTTGGCATCCCCCACGTTCCATTTGCCTTCCGCTCACTATACCATATATCTGTCTTCCCCACTCCCCCCGGTCTGTCTGATACAAGGTAAAGTATCTGACCACTAATTACGACATTACCCGTATAACTGCCCGGTGCATTTAATTCA
Source organism: Chitinophaga sp. LS1 (assembly GCF_034274695.1). Taxonomy (NCBI): domain Bacteria; kingdom Pseudomonadati; phylum Bacteroidota; class Chitinophagia; order Chitinophagales; family Chitinophagaceae; genus Chitinophaga; species Chitinophaga sp. LS1. The sequence continues at coordinate 7,440,706 of NZ_CP128362.1, read as the reverse complement.
GTAACAGGTGCAAGTGCAGACCATGTATCACCTTTCTTAAAAGCCCAGAACAGCGACATTAAACGCTGCCCGTTTATCGGCCCCTTTTTCGTTTTGTGAAACACATCTGCATTTAAGGTCACATAGACAGTATCCTCCCTGTTATTAAAACATACCGGACCTACATGATATGGTAATTTCCCCAGTAGTTTCGGCAGCACTTCTTCCAGGTAAGTATTGGCATTACTTCCTTTCTGATATTGTTTAAATACATATGGTTTGAAATATGGCTGATCTACCCGTGGATCAATCTCAGGATGACGCTCTGACCCTGTAGTCAGCAACATTTTCCGGTATCCGTTAGAAACCAGCAGCAATCCATCTTTTACCACACCACTGATCCAATCAGCACCAGGCGTGCTCAGTTCCTTAATATTCTCTAATGCCATGAAGTGCGAACTTTTCTTCCAGAGCACCCCACTATCACAACCTGCCAATAGTCTGTTCTTCCATTGCATACTATCTGTATTCGATGTAGTATACAATGCAATGTATTTTTTAGCAGAGTCGTAATGTTCCATATTCATCAGTGTTTCCCCATACAACATATTTACTGCCGAAGAACAACCGGGATGCTGCAACATCCTGAAATACCAATAACCCGCTTCTTCAAACCTCGCCATTGCTACATAACAATTTGCTGTTTTGTCCAGTAAGACCAATGGTGCCTTTTTCCCTTTCCTGTCAGCTAACTGACCATACAATTTGGCCGCATCTGCATATTCCTGTCTTGCAAATGCTTCGTCCCCCAGTTCTATCAGGCTTTTATCTTCCTGCCCATAACTGAATAAAGGGATAAACAGCAATACTATAAGTTTACGCAACATCTTTTCTGATTTTAAAAATACCGTGGACTTGATACACTGTACCTTTTAGGACGGAATAAAATACCTATCGAGATTTCATGCGAGCCTCCCTGTGCATCGGCCAGCTCATTCAGATTCAGATCATATGCATACCCGATCCTGTAGTTGTCAGAAATATAAAATTCAACAAGTGCACTGGCAGCATTTTTCGCCTCCAGACCCGTCGGCAGATCTTTACGCCATACCGGCAATGCAGTACGATAAGAACCGCCTATCCAAAATACACGATCGATTAGCAGCATAGCATTGAAATCTATATTTGTCGGACCTTTCAGATCATCTTTGACCATGACTGACGGCTTTAGCTGCAACTGTTCTGACAAAGAAAGCATACAACCGGTTGACAGGTAGAGGTGCGTTGTCTTCCGGATATTTTCATAATTATATCCTTTCCATTTATAGTCAGCAGTGAGGTATTGGCTAAAGAGATCCAATGCAGACACACTGATAAAAAAGGAAGGAGAATGATAATAAATACCAAAGCGGGCATCAGGAGTAAGGGCATTGACACCTCCACCCGGGAAGGTGGGGTCTTCCGCATCAAAGTACTGAAGACTTTCACCATCCAGATGATATTGAGCCACGCCAACACCCAGACCGAAACTCAGGTGTTGTGTGCGATTCGCATTCAGCGGAATCTGGTAAGAGTAGGAGGCATAAAGAGAATATGCCTGTTGTGGCCCTGACATATCAGCCATTAACTGTACACCCAGACCCATTCCTGCCTTGTCTTTATCATGACGTAACGGGCCATCAAATGACACGCCTGCCGTTCGCGGCGCACCGGGTAACCCCGTCCATTGTTGTCTGTAGATCGTGTTCAGGTACCACGCATTTTTATATCCTGCATATGCAGGATTCACACTGAGGCCATTGAAAATGTATTGACTGAACTGCACATTCTGCTGTGCAGTTGATTGCAACGCCCCTGTTAACAATAAAAAAACTATCAGTGTACGCATGATCATTTTCTTTTTAAGATGACCCATCCTGTATATTGTTTTATTCCATCGCCTTCGTCTACATCCAGTTTATAGTAGTATACGCCTTCGCTTAATCCGGCACCATCCCATTCATTGTGATATGCTTTTGACTGGAAAACCATATCGCCCCAGCGGTTGAACACGAATAGGGGAGCGGGTGGGTATTTTTCCAGTCCTTTGATCACAAAGAAATCATTCTTACCATCTCCGTTCGGACTCATGGCATTGGCAAAAGACAATATTGTTTTTCCCGGGGTTGTTTCGATATTAGTGCCGGGATCCCCGCTGCAGCCATCTACTGCCGGATCGCAGCCTGCCGTTGGTTTTGAGTTGGTACTATCCGTAACGGTAGCGGTATTGGTAATGACGGGAATGCTGTCGAGATTATCAATCGTTTTAACAATCATAGATACTTCTGCTGTGCTGCCTACAGGGATAGCAGGAATATTCCAGGCTACAGCATTATCGCTTTCACTATAGGTACCATTAGCAGTAGCGCTGATGTAGGTAGTATACTGAGGAACGGCATCCGTTATTTTGATATTTTCAATGGCGGTATTACCCGTGTTTCTGATGTAGATCTGATAGGTGAGTTCTTCAGCAGGCATTACTTTATCTTTTTTACTGGCAGGAGTGGCTACTTTCCAGGTGACCCAGTTTACCACCGTGTCTACAGAGATGTTCGTAGACGGTCCCGGTGGCGGATTAGTAGCCGGATTATCATTGTCTCCGGGATCAGCAGGAATCGTTGGCTGATCTCCTTTGCCATTGCCATTGTCCACGGCAGCAGTATTGGTGATAAAGGTGGCACCTGTAAGATCGGTAGTTACTTTTACCTTAAAGCTTCTCGTCACATCGGGTGCACCCACGGCTATTTCCGGAATGGTCCAGATCAGTACATCATTAACGGGTTGAATATTTTCATCTGCGCTGACAAAATCGGTGTAGGCAGGAATCGTGTCCGTAATTTTTACATTGACGAGTTTAATACTTCCATTGTTGCGGATGTGAATGGTGTAAGTAACTTCATCACCGGTAGTCACACCGCCTTTAGGTCCGGTAGGTGTGTAGGTGGCGCTTTTCCAGTTCAGGGATTGTTTGCCATTATCTACAGGAATTTCAGTGGATGGATCATTTGGATCCGGGTTCGTCATAGGTTCATTCGGATTACCTGTGGTGGATGGCGTAGTCGGATGATCGCCTGAGCCATCGCCGTTATCTACATATCCAGTGTTGGTGATGTACCCGGCATTCGTGAGGTCCTGTGCCACTTTCACTTTAAAACTTCTGGTCACATCCGCAGTGCCAACGGGAATATCAGTGATGGTCCATGTTAGTTTACCATTCACGGGAGTAATGCCTTCATCGGCACTTACAAATACAGTATATGCCGGTATTGTATCGGTGATGATCACATTGTTCAATGCGACATTTCCAGTATTCCTGACGTGTATAGTATAAGTGATTTCATCATTCGTCTTCACCATGCCTCCTGAGCCAGTTCCGGTATAAGCAGCGCTTTTCCAGTTGAGAGATTTTTTTGCATTGTCTATCGGAATATCGACAGAGGGATCGTTAGGATCAGGATTGGATTTTGGATGATCATTATTGGAAGGATCCGGAGGTACAGTCGGATGTTCGCCACTGCCATCGCCATCATCTACACCAGCGGTATTTGTAATGCTGGTAGCACCTGTCAGGTCATTTACTACACGCACTGTAAAACTTCTGATCACATCTGCGGCGCCGACAGGAATATCAGTAATGGTCCAGGTCAGTTTACCACTCACGGGAGTAATGCTTTCATCTGCACTTACGAATTCGGTATAGGCAGGAATGGCATCGGTAACGATCACATTAGTCAATGCCACATGTCCTGTATTACGTACATGAATATGATAAACGATTTCGTCGCCGGGTTTGGCGATGCCTGTGAAGTCAGTACTTTTCCAGCTCACAGATTGTTTACCACCATTATCAACGGGAACATCGGTAGAAGGATCGTTAGGATCCGGATTGGATTGCGGCTCATTAGGATTTAATGGATCTGGTGGGGTAGTAGGATGATTGCCTGTACCATCGCCGTTATCAACATTGCCGGTATTGGTAATATTGGTGACGCCGGTCAGATCATTTGCCACAGTTACAGCAAAGTTTCGTGTGATGGTAGAGCCGACGGCGATAGCAGGAATAGTCCATGTCAGTTTGCCAACCGCATCAGGAGATATACTTTCATCTGCATTTTTAAAAACAGTATGAGCCGGAACCGTATCTGTGATCTTTACATTATTCAACACCACATTCCCGGTATTGCGCACGTGAAGGGAATAAGTAATCACGTCACCAGCCTTTACTGCTGTTCCTGTATAGCTGGCTGACTTCCATTGTTGCGAAGCCATGAAATCATCATCAGCGATGGTAACAGTGCCTACGCTGGTACCTGTGGTGAGAGCTGGTACGCCTGTGCCTACAGAGAATGCAGTGATAGTGAGGATAACGGTTTCCGGACCTTCGATCAGGTTATCGTCTTTAACAGTTACAGCAATTGGAACATTGCTGGTACCTGCGGGAATATTTTTAGTAAGGGTGATAGTTGTATAATCTGTTCCGTTAGTGGCGGTGCCGGTAATGGTGAATCTCACGAGCACAAAGCCTGTAGTATAAGTGCCATTGGGCCATCCGATGGAGAAGCTACCATCATTGCCGGTGCCACCGGGTTCTTTACCGTTTGTGGTAGACTGAATACCGATAGGGATGTTAACATCGTCATCTTCAATATTTACAACAGCGGAGGAGCTGGCAGAGAAAGTCATTGCTCCTGAAGAGGAGAGGCTTGTGGATTGCAGGGTCACCTGGACGGTTTCGGTGGGTTCAACGATGTTATCGTCATTTACATGGACAGGGAGTGCTATGCTGTTAGTATTAGCAGGTAGCTTGATTTCGCCTGTCATACTGGTGTTATTGTAGTCGAAGCTAGTCCCGGCGCCTCCGGTGGCAGAGCTGGCGCCGTCAATGGTATATTTCACCAGGATGTCTTCATTAAAAGTAAGTGTTCCCGGAAGGCTGATTTTAAATTCACCATTGCTGGCGTTTCCGTTGCCGAGTTCTTTACCATCGGTAGTTTTGGTAATGGCCAGGCGGTTGTCGTTATCGATCAGTTTAGCGGTTAAGGTTCTTTGTGTACCGAGATAACTGATGCCGTCGGCATCAGTTGCGGAGAGCAGACCGATTTCAATGCTTTCGTCTCCTTCGATCAGGAGGTCGTCATTGACGTCAATGATCAGTTGTGCTTCTGAATAACCGGCTTTGAGGATAATGGTACCAGAGAGGGTGGTGTAGTCTACGCCGTTGGTGGCCGGATCTGATACGGTGGCATTGACGGAGTAGGTGATGGTGATATCGCTGGGTGCTGTTGTTCCGTTTAGCAGGTGGAAGGAGATGATGCCGTTGGGGCCACCTTCTTCTGCTCTTACTAATTCATCCATGGCGATTACATCTGCACGTTGGGTGGGTTTGTACATCCAGCTGACAGAGAGGAGGCATAGGAATAATAATAGAAGGGTACGTTTCATTTTCCAGGGATTTAGTTGAGTAAAGGGGATGTGTCATACATAAAAAGACGTCCTTAGAATTTGTTAGTGCGACAGTTGTTTCTATCGTGGACCAGTATAGAATGATGTCGGTAGTTGTTATTAGCCTGGCACCTATTCTAAAATGATCTGGTATAGAATTCTGTCCTTAGCATCTGTTAGTGCGACATTTGTTTCTATCGTGGACCAGTATAGAATGATGTCGGTAGTTGTTATTGGTCTGGCACTTATTCTAAAATTATCTGGTATAGAATTCTGTCCTTAGCATTTGTTAGTGCGACAGTTGTTTCTATAGTGGACCAGCATAGAATGATGTCGGTAGAAGTTGTTCACGCGATACCTTTTCCTATAATGATCCGTAATAGAAAGAGCCTGTATCTTTTTGAAATACCCCCAAAAATTTTAACCTTTTGGATTGACTTCAATTTTAGATACAGGCTCATAGGTTTTATCTGATAAGGATTAGTTTTTTAGTGTAAACTTTACCATTCGCGCGGATAACACAATAGTGCAGGCCGGCGGGGAGGCTAATTGATCTGTATGTTATTTTATGCACTTCACCTGCTTTTACATATTCGTTGAACAGGAGGCTTTCTCTGTTACCCTGCATATTACTGTAGATCTCAACTGATATTTTTCCATTTACAGGTGATTTGAAAGTAATGGATAATTGATCAGTAAATGGATTTGGATATGCGTTGTATTCAAGCGAAGCGGCTGTTTGTTGCAAAGCAGCGGAAACAGTGTTCAATGTGTATGTGGCGGTATTCTGGCATCCATTGGATTTGTCGGTAACCAGTAAAGTAAATATGCCACTGATATCTGGATTGCCTGATTGATAGAGGACGGTGGCTGTTTGAGCGCCGTCGAGTATCAACCAGCTGTTATCGGAGGAGACTAATGACCATTGGTAGTTGGCATTGGAAACGCTTTGTGCACTCAGGAGGTCTACTGATAGTGGATCAGGATTTGTCGCTGGTGGCAGGATAACGGCAGTCGGTAGAGTGGTGTTACTTATAACAGGTGTATTGGTGGTGGCTACGCAGCCGTTGTCCGGATTGGTAACTGACAGGGTATAAGTGCCTGATGCAGTTACAATGGCGGATGCGGTGGTGGCGACAAAGTTGTTAGGCCCTGTCCATCTGAAGGTAGTTCCGTTTGTGGAGGAGGTCCCGGTGATGATCACGTTTGTTTTTAGACAGGTGAGAGGGCCGTCGTTTGATGCCTGGATATTTGCTGGTGGCGTGATGTTTTGAGTGACAGGGGTATTGGTGGTGGCGGTACATCCGTTTTGGGTGTTAGTGACCACCAGGGTATAGGTCCCTGCAGTTGTTACATTTGCCTGTGCTGTAGTAGCTGTATAATTGGATGGGCCGCTCCATTTATAGGTTACATCGGATGATGTAGAGGAGCCAGTGATTTGTACAGTTGTTTTTGTACAGGTCAGCGGGCCATTGTTTGAAGCTTGTACGTTGGCAGCAGGGGAGATGTTTTGTTGTACAGTTAGACTATCTGAGGTAGTACAACCGTTCGTGCCGCGTGCAGTAACATAGTACTTACCCGGAGTAGTTACTGCAATTGGGTTTGAACCTGTGTTATATCCCGTCCATGTGATCGTACCGTTTGAAGAGGCGGTAAGATTTACAGAGGTGGTAGCGCAAGTTAAAATTGCTGGTGCAGTTAAAGTCAAAGTCGGCTTGGTGATATCTTGAGTTACCGTTACACTATCTGTGGTAGTACATCCATTCGTGCCCTTTGCCGTTACATAATATTTACCCGGAGCAGTTACTGCAATTGGATTAACTCCCGCGCTATATCCATTCCATGTAATCGTACCGTTAGATGAAGCAGTAAGATTTACAGAAGTAGTAGCGCAAGTCAAAGTTGCAGGTGCTGTTACCGTCAAAGTCGGCTTGTTGATATCTTGGGTTACCGTCACACTATCAGTGGAAGTACATCCATTCGTAGCCTTAGCGGTTACATAGTATTTACCCGGAGTAGTTACTGCAATTGGGTTTGTGCCAGCGCTATATCCATTCCATGTAATCGTGCCGTTAGAAGAAGCAGTAAGATTTACAGAAGTGGTAGCGCAGGTTAAGGTAGCCGGAGTTGTAATTGCTAATGTCGGCTTGGTGATATCTTGGGTTACCGTCACACTATCAGTGGAAGTACATCCATTCGTAGCCTTAGCGGTTACATAGTATTTACCCGGAGTAGTTACTGCAATTGGGTTTGTGCTGGCGCTATATCCATTCCATGTAATCGTGCCGTTAGAAGAAGCGGTAAGATTTACAGATGTAGTAGCGCAAGTTAGAGTTGCTGGCGCAGTTACAGCCAAAGTCGGCTTGGTGACATCCTGAGTCACTGTTACACTATCTGTGGTAGTACACCCATTCGTGCCTTTAGCAGTTACATAATATTTCCCCGGAGTAGTTACTGCAATTGGATTAACTCCCACATTATACCCATTCCATGTAATCGTGCCGTTAGAAGAAGCGGTAAGATTTACAGAAGTAGTAGCGCAGGTCAAAGTTGCTGGTGCCGTTACCGTCAAAATCGGCTTGGTGATATCCTGGGTTACCGTCACACTATCAGTGGAAGTACATCCATTCGTAGCCTTAGCGGTTACATAGTATTTACCCGGAGTAGTTACTGCAATCGGATTAACTCCTGCATTATACCCATTCCATGTAATCGTGCCGTTAGAAGAAGCAGTAAGATTTACAGAAGTAGTAGCGCAGGTTAAGGTAGCCGGAGTTGTAATTGCTAATGTTGGCTTGGTGATGTCCTGAATTACCGTCACACTATCAGTGGTAGTACATCCATTCGTAGCCTTAGCTGTTACATAGTATTTACCCGGAGCAGTTACTGCAATTGGATTAACTCCTGCATTATACCCATTCCATGTAATCGTGCCGTTAGAAGAAGCGGTAAGATTTACAGAAGTAGTAGCGCAGGTTAAGGTAGCCGGAGTTGTAATTGCTAATGTCGGCTTGTTGATATCCTGGGTTACCGTCACACTATCAGTGGTAGTACATCCATTCGTAGCCTTAGCGGTTACATAGTATTTACCCGGAGTAGTTACTGCAATTGGATTAACTCCCGCGCTATATCCATTCCATGTAATCGTACCGTTAGAAGAAGCAGTAAGATTTACAGAAGTAGTAGCGCAGGTTAAGGTAGCAGGTGCCGTTACTGTCAAAGTCGGCTTGTTGATATCCTGGGTTACCGTTACACTATCAGTGGTAGTACATCCATTCGTAGCCTTAGCGGTTACATAGTATTTACCCGGAGCAGTTACTGCAATCGGATTAACTCCTGCATTATATCCATTCCATGTAATCGTGCCGTTAGAAGAAGCAGTAAGATTTACAGAAGTAGTAGCGCAGGTTAAGGTAGCCGGAGTTGTAATTGCTAATGTCGGCTTGGTGATATCCTGGGTTACCGTCACACTATCAGTGGTAGTACATCCGTTTGTGCCTTTTGCTGTTACATAGTACTTACCCGGAGTCGTTACTACAATTGGGTTTGTGCTGGCGCTATATCCATTCCATGTAATCGTACCGTTAGAAGTAGCGGTAAGATTTACAGAAGTAGTAGCGCAGGTTAAGGTAGCCGGAGTTGTAATTGCTAATGTCGGCTTGGTGATATCCTGGGTTACCGTCACACTATCAGTGGTAGTGCATCCATTCGTAGCCTTAGCTGTTACATAGTATTTACCCGGAGCAGTTATTGCAATTGGGTTTGTGCCAGCGCTATACCCATTCCATGTAATTGTAGCATTAGAAGATGCCGTGAGATTGATGGATGTAGTAGCGCAAGTTAAAGTAGCAGGTGCAGCTACAGCCAAAGTCGGCTTGCTGATATCCTGAGTCACCGTTACGCTATCGGTGGTTGTACACCCATTCGTGCCTTTAGCAGTTACATAATATTTCCCCGGAGCAGTTACTGCAATTGGATTAACTCCTGCATTATATCCATTCCATGTAATCGTGCCGTTAGAAGTAGCGGTAAGATTAATAGAAGTAGTAGCGCAAGTTAAAGTAGCCGGAATTGTAATTGCTAATGTTGGCTTGGTGATATCCTGAGTCACCGTTACACTATCGGAGGTTGTACATCCATTCGTACCTTTTGCCGTTACATAATATTTACCCGGAGCAGTTATTGCAATCGGGTTTGTGCCAGCGCTATACCCATTCCATGTAATTGTACCATTAGAAGAAGCAGTAATATTTACAGAAGTGGTAGCGCAAGTTAAAGTTGAAGGTGCCGTTACCGTCAAAGTCGGTTTGGTAACATCCTGAGTTACCGTTACACTATCTGTGGTAGTACATCCATTCGTGCCTTTAGCAGTTACATAATATTTACCCGGAGCAGTTACTGCAATTGGATTAACTCCTGCATTATACCCATTCCACGTAATCGTACCATTAGAAGTAGCAGTAATATTTACAGAAGTGGTAGCGCAATTTAAAGTAGCAGGCGCAGTTACCGTCAAAGTTGGCTTGGTGATATCCTGAGTCACCGTTATACTATCTGTGGTTGTACATCCATTCGTGCCTTTAGCAGTTACATAATATTTACCCTGAGTAGTCACTGCAATTGGGTTTGTGCCGGCGCTATAGCCATTCCATGTAATCGTACCATTAGAAGTAGCAGTAAGATTTACAGAAGTCGTAGCGCAAGTTAAAGTTGCTGGCGCCGTTACTGTCAAAGTCGGCTTGGTGACATCCTGAGTCACCGTCACACTATCGGAGGTTGTACATCCATTGGAGCCTTTTGCCGTTACATAATATTTCCCCGGGCTAGTTACTGCAATTGGATTAACTCCCGCATTATACCCATTCCATGTAATTGTAGCATTAGAAGATGCCGTGAGATTGATGGATGTGGTAGCGCAATTTAAAGTTGCTGGCGCCGTTACTGTCAAAGTCGGCTTGGTGACATCCTGAGTTACCGTTACACTATCAGTGGTAGTACATCCATTCGTAGCCTTAGCGGTTACATAGTATTTACCCGGAGCAGTTACTGCAATTGGATTAACTCCCGCGCTATATCCATTCCATGTAATCGTACCGTTAGAAGTAGCGGTAAGATTTACAGAAGTGGTAGCGCAGGTTAAGGTAGCAGGTGCCGTTACCGTCAAATTCGGCTTGGTGATATCCTGAGTTACCGTTACACTATCAGTGGTAGTACATCCATTTGTAGCCTTAGTGGTTACATAGTACTTACCCGGAGTATTTACTGCTATTGGATTTGTGCCAGCGCTATAGCCATTCCATGTAATCGTACCGTTAGAAGAAGCGGTAAGATTTACAGAAGTAGTAGCGCAATTTAAAGTAGCAGGAGTCGTAATTGCTAATGTCGGCTTGGTGACATCCTGAGTCACCGTTACACTATCTGTGGTAGTACATCCATTGGAGCCTTTTGCCGTTACATAATATTTACCCGGGCTAGTTACTGCAATTGGATTAACTCCCGCATTATACCCATTCCATGTAATTGTAGCATTAGAAGATGCCGTGAGATTGATGGATGTGGTAGCGCAATTTAAAGTAGCAGGCGCAGTTACCGTCAAAGTTGGCTTGGTGATATCCTGAGTCACCGTTATACTATCTGTGGTTGTACATCCATTCGTGCCTTTAGCAGTTACATAATATTTACCCGGAGTAGTCATTGCAATTGGGTTTGTGCCGGCGCTATAGCCATTCCATGTAATCGTACCATTAGAAGTAGCAGTAAGATTTACAGAAGTCGTAGCGCAATTTAAAGTAGCAGGCGCCGTTACTGTCAAAGTCGGCTTGGTGACATCCTGAGTCACCGTCACACTATCTGTCCTTGTACATCCATTTGCACCCTTTGCCGTTACATAATATTTACCCGGAGCAGTTATTGCAATCGGGTTTGTGCCAGCGCTATACCCATTCCATGTAATTGTACCATTAGAAGAAGCAGTAATATTTACAGAAGTAGTAGTGCAGGTTAAAGTTGCAGGTGCTGTTACCGTCAAAGTCGGCTTGGTAACATCCTGAGTCACTGTCACACTATCAGTGGTAGTACATCCATTCGTAGCCTTAGCGGTTACATAGTATTTACCCGGACTAGTTACTGCAATCGGATTAACTCCCGCGTTATATCCATTCCATGTAATCGTGCTGTTAGAAGAAGCGGTAAGATTTACAGAAGTGGTAGCACAAGTCAAAGTAGCAGGTGCCGTTACCGTCATAGTCGGCTTGGTGATATCCTGAGTCACCGTCACACTATCAGTGGTAGTACATCCATTCGTAGCCTTAGCGGTTACATAGTATTTACCCGGAGTAGTTACTGCAATTGGGTTTGTGCCGGCGCTATAGCCATTCCAAGTAATCGTGCCGTTAGAAGTAGCGGTAAGATTAATAGAAGTAGTAGCGCAAGTTAAAGTAGCCGGAGTTGTAATTGCTAAAGTCGGCTTGGTGACATCCTGAGTCACCGTCACACTATCTGTGGTTGTACATCCATTTGCACCCTTTGCCGTTACATAATATTTACCCGGAGCAGTTATTGCAATCGGGTTTGTGCCAGCGCTATACCCATTCCATGTAATTGTACCATTAGAAGAAGCAGTAATATTTACAGAAGTAGTAGTGCAGGTTAAAGTTGCAGGTGCTGTTACCGTCAAAGTCGGCTTGGTAACATCCTGAGTCACCGTCACACTATCAGTGGTAGTACATCCATTCGTAGCCTTAGAGGTTACATAGTATTTACCCGGACTAGTTACTGCAATCGGATTAACTCCCGCGTTATATCCATTCCATGTAATCGTGCCGTTAGAAGTAGCAGTAATATTTACAGAAGTGGTAGCGCAAGTTAAAGTTGCTGGCGCCGTTACCGTCAAAGTCGGCTTGCTGATGTCCTGAGTCACCGTCACACTATCTGTCCTTGTACATCCATTCGTGCCTTTTGCTGTTACATAGTACTTGCCCGGAGCAGTTACTGCAATTGGATTAACTCCTGCATTATAGCCATTCCAAGTAATCGTGCCGTTAGAAGTAGCGGTAAGATTAATAGAAGTAGTAGCGCAAGTAAAGGTAGCCGGAGTTGTAATTGCTAATGTCGGCTTGGTGACATCCTGAGTCACCGTCACACTATCTGTGGTTGTACATCCATTCGTAGCCTTAGTGGTTACATAGTACTTACCCGGAGTATTTACTGCTATTGGATTTGTGCCAGCGCTATAGCCATTCCATGTAATCGTACCGTTAGAAGATGCGGTAAGATTTACAGAAGTAGTAGCGCAAGTTAAAGTAGCCGGAGTTGTAATTGCTAATGTCGGCTTGGTAACATCCTGAGTCACCGTCACACTATCTGTGGTTGTACATCCATTCGTGCCTTTAGCAGTTACATAATATTTACCCGCAGCAGTTACTGCAATTGGATTAACTCCTGCATTATACCCATTCCATGTAATCGTGCCGTTAGAAGAAGCCGTAAGATTTACAGAAGTGGTAGCGCAATTTAATGTTGCTGGCGCACTCACCACCAACCCCGGCTTACTAACATTCTGCCTCACCGTCACCGTATCCTTCCCCACACATCCCGTCGATGCATTCGTCACCGTTAAAATATAATCTCCCGCTGCACTTACCGTAGGATTCTGCGAAGAAGAAGTATACCCATTCGGCCCATCCCATTTATACGTCACCCCCGCTGTAGAAGAACTACCTGTCAACACTACCGAAGTCTTAATACAAGTCAGCGAATCTGCCACCGTCGCCACTGCCGTAGGATAACTAAACGTACTCGCCCCCGTCAGACTCACATTATCAAAGAAATACCGCTCTGTAGGATCCGAATTCCTCGCCCTTATTATCACCTGCAAAGTACTCCCATTTACCCCCGCAGAAGTCACCGTTACCGAAGCCGTCCCTGTCGTCGTATTCCCTATCCCCGCATAATCCTCATACACCAACACCTCTGCACCACCATTCAGTTTATAATACACCCTCATATAATCATCCGTCTCAAACGCATCATTCACACTCGCCGTCTCACTCCTGAGCAATGCTGAAATAACCACATTCGACTTCCCCGAAATATCCACCACCCCTGATGACCATGTCGTTTCTCCCGCTCCCGTATAAGACACCTTGTATTCATTATTCTGCACCGATGTCGTCCCCGTTCCTGTACTAACTATTGTCCATGCCGTACTCCCATTATCCGAAGTCGTCCCATTCGCCAATGTAAAATCCTCCAGCCAGAACACCGTCGGCGTTGTAGAAGAAGATGCTACTACCACAGACTTTGATGTACTACAACCATTTGCCGGATTTGTAACACTCACCGTATATGTCCCTGCCACACTCACCGTAGGCTGCTGCAATGAAGAAGTAAACCCTCCCGGCCCTGTCCATGCATAAGCGACATTCGCCACCGTTGATGAAGCAGATATCACCACACTCGACATACAACCTATCACTGCACCCATCGCATCCAGGTCAGGCGCTACTTTATTCTCAGTAACTGTAGCCGTTGCTGACACTGTACAACCAGACGGCAATGTCCCTGTCACAGTATACACCCCTGCCGCAGATACAGTGGGATTCTGAAGAGTAGATGTAAATCCGTTTGGCCCCGTCCATGAATATGATGAAACCGTACCACTTGCCGTTACCGTGATCTGTGCATTACTACTACAGGTAACCGGCCCACTTACGGCTGTAGCCAACGTCACCGCAGGATCTACAGCTGCGATCTTCACATTGTCGAAATAATAAAATTCATCTGTCCCCGTGGCCCTTGCCCTTACTACAATCTGCAATGTATTGCCCGTAGGTATTGACACTGAAAAAGTAGTATTCGTTGTACTATGATTATTGATAGCCGATGTCTTCTCATAAAACAACACCTCACTACCGCCATTCAATTTGTAATAGAATCTTAAATAATCTGCATACTCACCCGTATCATTCATCACCGCTCCTGTCGATACTGAACTTCGCACCGCCCCTGAAACAGTCACACTGGTTTTCCCCGCCATCGCTATACTCCCCGAAGTCCACACACCTTCTCCTGTCGTACCTATACCACTAATTTTAAATTCATTATTATTCACAGAAAACACACTCCCCGAAGGCGAAGTCACTGTCCATGCCGTCGTTCCATTATCTGAATTCGTTCCGTTTGATAATGTAAAGTTCTCCTCCCAGGTAGTAGTTGCTCCATTGCCCGCTGTGACCTGTACCGTCTGAGAAGTCGTACACCCATTTGCAGGATTGGTGACTGTCACCGTATAACTACCCGCTACACTTACTGTAGGTTTTTGCGAAGAAGAGGTAAACCCATTCGGCCCTGTCCATGCATAAGTCGCATTGGCTACTGCTGATGAAGCTGATAATGTTACACTGGTTGCACATGCCAGCGAACCTCCCGCAGCACTAAGATCCGGTGCCACCTTATTTTCTGTCACCACTACAGTAGCTGTTCCTGTACCGGCACTACTGGTACCTGTTACAGTATAAGTACCTGCTGTACTCACGGTAGGATTCTGTGAAGTAGATGTAAAACTATTAGGGCCTGTCCAGCTATAGGTGGTGCTGCTTGCTGAAGATGTTGCTGCAAGCGTGAGAGAAGGAGCGGAGCAGGTGAGCACACCACTATTCCCGGCGGTAGCTGTCACTGTGATACCCGTACCAGCACAGGGGCCTTTCTCTTTAAATACCCTATACTGTTCAATATAATATTTAGAAGTCTGCGAGCCTCCATTGTTGTAATTATAAATTCTCACAACTAATTGTACAGTACTCCCATTGAGTGTCGCGGAGGTAAAATCTAATGTTCCGAAATTACCCGTTCGCTGGTCCAGCAATGTCTCTGCACCTCCATTTATTTTGTAATAGACCTTTACATATTCGGTGCTATTTAAATCGCCCTCGGCAGTGACCTTCACGGCTACCTGCCAGTCTGTATACCCTGCCGTAGAAAATACCTTCGAATACCATACGCCTTCCCCTCCAAGTTCCTCTGCATGCAAACGATTCGATTTTACGGCAAAATAACCAGTGCTGAGTACTTTTGAAGCATCCAGATACCATCCGGTGGCTGAGTTGTCTACGGTCGTTCCATTTGCCCCCGAAAAGGTCCCGCTTATAATAGGACATTCAGGCGTCGCAAAAAGTGGAGTGCCCGCCAATAGAAAAATGACGGAAAGGAAAAGCATGAAATGCTTTTGCATTAAGGATTGATGAGATTTCACAGGTGTGTGTATTTTAAGGGATATAGGAAATTGAATCTAAGAGCACAGTACTTCTATAGCTACATTTTGTAATATTAGATAATATCTTTTCAATGATTGTCAATAAAAAAGCAAATGCTACTTTAATTAGTAGTGCGGGTGGGAAATTATGCTGAGTATGCCAGCTGTAAATGTAAGAATATGATATGATTGAT
This sequence comes from Chitinophaga sp. LS1, assembly GCF_034274695.1. Lineage (NCBI taxonomy): Bacteria > Pseudomonadati > Bacteroidota > Chitinophagia > Chitinophagales > Chitinophagaceae > Chitinophaga > Chitinophaga sp. LS1. Next base: position 7,424,800 of record NZ_CP128362.1, on the reverse strand, counting down.
GCGATGAGTAACAGACAATGAGTAAATGACAGATATTACTGAGTATATTCGCGCAGATATAAAATCCTATATTGAATTATATGTTTATAAAGCGAAACCTGATTTTGATCGGCTTATTATTGATCACTTTCTTTGCCACTGCTCAGAAAGTAGCCGAACCTCCAACCACTAACAATCCTGAGTGGAGTAAACCTTACGAACCCTTTCAGATTGCCGGGAACCTTTATTATGTAGGCACCTACGACCTGGCCTGTTACCTGATTGTAACCCCCAGGGGTAATATATTGATTAACACCGGTCTGGCTGCCTCTGCACCAATGATTAAAGCCAATATTGAATCTCTGGGATTCAAACTGTCCGACACAAAGATCCTTTTAAATACACAGGCTCATTATGACCATATGGGCGCTATGGCCGCCATAAAGAAATCTACCGGTGCCAGATTGATGATAGATGCCGCAGATGCCCCGGTGGTGGCTGACGGCGGGTATTCTGATTATTTACAAGGTGGTAGTGTCAGCCTTTTCGCACCTGTAAAGGTGGATCGTATCTTACATAATGGAGATACGATCAAGCTGGGAGGTATGAAACTTGTTATGTTGCACCACCCCGGTCATACAAAAGGATCCTGTAGTTTCCTGTTCGATGTAAAAGATACTGCACGTTCTTATAAGGTACTTATTGCTAACATCCCCACTGTTATTATCGACAACCACTTTTCAGACATCTCCCGTTACCCGGATATGGCCAAAGATTACGCGTATACTTTACATGCGATGAAGAACTTACATTTCGACATCTGGTTGGCCTCACATGCCGGTCAGTTTGACCTGCAAAGTAAGCATAAGCCCGGCAGCGCTTATAATCCTTCCGCTTTCATAGATAGAAAAGGATACGACGCGGAACTTAAATATTGCGAGGAGCAGTACCTGAAAAAATTGAAATGAGGCGCAGAGATAAAAAAGAGCGTGTATCATGGTAAGATACACACTCTTTTCGCTCAGGTACCTGATAGATCGTCCGCGTTCTTAAAACGGTATTTCTACATTTGTTGAATCCCACTGATCAGAAATCGTAATATCCACATCCACACTATCCTTCCTTCCATACAAATACCCAGTAAGGATTGTCTTCTTATTTCGATAACACCTTACATTATGTATCACCTTATACTGCGAATTCGTGGTAACCGACTCATTGTCACCATAATTTGAATTGATCACCACATCAAAAGGCTCCGTGGTATTCAATACATACATCAACCATTTGGTCGTACTTAGTTTTTGAGAATATGCCAGTTTGGTGAAGACAGGAGGGATCACTGACGAACGGCGAAGATAAAGAGAGGTGTCTACTGCCGGAAAATATTTGTATCCTTCTATACTGGTGGCGATGTCGAAATATGGATCATCAGGTGCATCCAGTACATTCACTTCCAGCATGCCGACTTTTCGTTCCAGGTTAATATCAAAATGATTAGTGGACGATGTGACACTGAATGTAGCAGTTTTACAAAAGAAGTCATCGACACTAATATCAGCTACAGCAGCGTTCTTTAAGAAACTAACAAAGGTCTGGGAAAATGAATATTGCCCCGGAGGATCAGCGGGGTTAATATCCAATCCATTTACCTGCAGGTAAGACTTAGATCCTGCTACCATAATCTTATAATTCCCTGCCGCCAGCGTATCCCCATATACCCCGAAATTCGGCGTGACCCAGGCCTGCTGGATTATTTCCTTTAACCAGTTGCCGGCAGAGTCATACACGATGATATAGAGGTAATTTAATTTGTAGACGAGGGAGTCGTCTTTGGCATTTATATCACCACTTTTTTTCAGGTCAGAAACGGTTTGGGTGAAATCAGATACATTAAATGAAACAGGATAACGGGCCTTGTTTTCAGGGGTAGGGGGTTGGGTGGCCGGGTTGTCTTTTTTACACGAGAAGAGGGCACAACATACTAATAACAGTACTGATAAGTAGTGTTTCATTATTACGGGTTTGAGGGTAAATAAATAGTGTAGAGTGATCGGTTGATAGGGAATAAGGTTAACGCTTATGTAAGAAAAAGTTAAGTAAAATTATTGACTGAAGCAAAATCTTTTTTGCTGTTAAAATAAAGCATTACATAGTATTCAATAATGTTTCAATGCAAGGAGGCCGTATCAGAAGTGGCCTCGTTTTATTCGGGTACCTAATGGAGATAAGTAGTCCTTTATGCATTTCTGAAGAGGTTTATTTATTTTTGATAAACTCTCTTAAAGATTGCTCTTCTACCCATTCACCTAACTAACTGCATCATGAAAAATAATCCCCAACGTATGGCGTTCCCCTGATGTAACCTCACTTACACCATGCTTCATGTGTACCCGATAATATCCTTTTGCCCCCTTCTCCGGTTTAAAGTTCGTTGTGAAAATTAATACATCTCCTTTATTGGGTTTTAGAACCATGGCTTTTGATTGTGCTCTTGGCACCTGCTGCGTAAGCACGAATTCACCTCCTGTAAAATCTTTATCAGGTTTATTCAGCATCAACACTACCTGGATAGGAAAATAAATATCTCCATACAGATCCTGGTGTAAAGTATTAAACCCACCCTGTCCGTATTTTAATATCAAAACAGTTGCTTTATCCTGCCCGTTTTGATGGCATTGTTGCAATAGATCTGTATGTTCCGATGGAAATTGGAAATTAATATTCAATGCCTTGAACCACGCATTTGCAATAGGAGCAAGTTTAGTATAGATAGTCGTTCTGATAGTTTGAATGGTATCAGGAAGGGGGTAGTTGAAATATTTGTATTCTCCCAACCCAAAATGATAACGAGCCATTACGACCGTTTTACGATACAACTTTGCATCGTCATAATTTGCTTTCAGTAATTCGCATTGTTCAGTTGACAATAAACCCGGAATGATGGCATATCCCTGCTGATGCATTTTTTCGCATATGTGTTGCCAGTCTGTATTTTCTATTTTTTGAATAATGTCCTGCATATTGCAAATGTGCAAAACACAGGAACCCTAAAAATCCGGAACATGCTATAATTGAAAAGGAGGGTGTATCTAACTTTTGATACACCCTCCTTTAATTCGGATACCTGGTGGAGCCAGATTCTATTTTATGCGATTCTCAGGAGTGTCATTTATTTATGATCCACCCTCTTTTAAATATTAGGCCATACTCACCTCTTCAACCACGGTACTAAACACCTTCAAACCCGCTACCCATGTCTCAACCACTTCAATATTCCGCATATTCATAAATGGATTTTTTATCGTCAGCGGATCCTGTTGCAGCACTACAAAGTCTGCAAAATTCCCCACCTTCAGCGACCCTGTCCACTGCTCTGCATAACATTGCCATGCTGCATCGTAGGTGATCGCTTTCAATGCCTGTTCACGAGAAATGTTTTCCGCCGGGTTTAGCACACCAGCTGCAGGATCAGCCTCCATTATACGCGTGACAGACTGTTCCATCATTCTCAATGGTCCCAGCGGACTTACCGAGTTGTCACTATGCAGTGTGATCCGCATGCCTTGCTGCAGTGCACTCTTGCAAAGATCCAGCATATTTGATTTTTCCCCGAATATCGCATTCTTAAAAGCATATCCCCAATAGCCTACGTGGCCAATCAGGAAACTCGGAGACACCTGCAGATTTTTCATGTCTTCAAGATTCTCCTGCGTGGTCAATGAGCAATGTTCTATTCTATGCCGTACACCTGCGAATGGGTCATGAACAAATTCCTTAAAGGCCTCAATAGCGAAATTAACAGCAAGGTCACCATTTGCATGGATCATAACAGGCCACTTTTTATCCTTGATAATATGTCCCATCAGATCTCTGAAATACAGTGGCGGATTTGTCGGCTTTTCATCATATTTGTCGGCGAAATTATATACGCCATGGTTGTTGGCCGGCTTACATAAATATGGGTCAGACTGATAGCCTGTCAATCCCTGATTGGAACCGTCAGAGATCACCTTAACATGACTATAGTAAATGTCTGTGTACTCCCCGGGTATATTGAATGTTCCTAAATTTTGCGCATCTTCTAATGTATCACAAACCGTAGCCGCGCCGATGCGAACAGTCGGTGCAAATACTTTTAAATAAGCATCCAGTATGGATTTTTGACCACCTGTCATCCCTGCATCATGCATAAAGGTGACACCCCTGGAATTGGCGGTCTCAAAGATTTGTTTTAAGTAAATAAATGATTTCAGGAAGAAGTCAGCTTTCTGAATCGGCGGAATTGCTTTTAATGCAGGATCCATTTGTGCTGCTTCCTGCAACTGCCCCTTTGTTTTACTCTTGTATTCGTTGAATGAATGATACTCCTGTAATAATTCCAGGTTACCCGGGAAATTCCAGATTAAAGACAGCGCTGGTGTATTTACATACAAGGTGTGCATAGATGCACTGATGATACATACAGGGGCATCTGTGGTAATACTGTCTAACAGGTCGATGTCTATTGTTAATAACTCTGTATTGTTATTTAACAATGGCATCAATGCCGGATCAAGGTTTGCACCCAGGAACCAAAGGGTCTTGTCTATGTTACTTAATCGCTTAGCTTCCTTCGCGATAATAGCGCCTACTGACTTTATGTTATAATCCGGTTTCAACACCTGTCCATCAAATGCACCCAGATCTGTCCAGCCCATTAACATCGCCGTGGGTACAAGGTGGATATGGGGTTCTATCAGACCGGGCAGTAAGGTGTTGCCTTCTTCCAACTTTCTGGTGGTATAACCGGGAAAGTTTGCCTGCATGAAGGCCGCTACCTCTGCCTCGGAACCTGTAGCTACTACAACGCCATTTGCGAAGCCAATGGCTTCTACTGTGTCAACAGCTCCGTTGACCATGGGACGTATAGTTCCGCCAGTGACCATGAAAGGCTTGGTTTGCTTTTTTCTTTCAGTAACCCTTTGGAGGGGGAGTTGTTCGAAATTTTCAGGGGTAAAGAGCTCATCCTTTAGGAGTTTCAAAACAGGATTGTTGCATGCACAATGTGTGCATCCATGGTGGTGGTGTTCCATATGATCAGAGGTTTGGTTATTTTCTGCAAAAGCATATAGAGTACAACAACAAACCTTTATTATTGTTTAAAGTATATTACGGCACTGCCACCTTGCACTTTTGCAGTAAGCGTATCACTTACGGGAACCGTTTTCTTACTAAATAACTCCTTAAAATTTCCTCCTTTCAACACCGGCACGCGATACACCTGTTCCTGGGGGCCGTAGTTAAATATGGCAATATATTTATCATCCTTCATGAACACATTGTTCCCATCTACCGGGCGGAAACTCTTCCCGTTTTTTGTAATAGCCAGCAATTCTTTGTCCTGTAATAATTGTAACGCAACTTTTTTCCATGGCCCCTCAGCGGCATAATCATCACCGGTTACAAGGGAGCCGGTCACTAGTGCCGATGCTAAACGGGCTTTATTCGCATTGAAAGATGCATCTTTAAACACTACATGATCCGCATCCAAATATGGATACATCTTTGACTGCCACCAGCCATAGGCTGTACTGTTCAATGTATATTCTGTATGCGCTATTGAGTTGAAAGCATCACATGCTATACGACGCATGTGTACATAGGGGGCGGTAGCAATGTTAGGAGAAATAGCAGCATACAGCAGCATATTTTTCCCTGCCATACTATCAATCAGTTCCATCCCTTTACGAAAAGCCTGCATACCTGTTGTTACACCAGTATCATAAAAATGGTCCCCTTCAATCGCACCATGTGATAGAAAATCTATCTTCACCATCTCATATCCCATATCTTTAAATCGCTGCATAAAGTGAATGATCCGCTGGCGGGTTGCAGGATGCGTGGGATCCATGGCGCGACCGCCATCTGTATCTGCATACTTTCCATCCTGCGTAGTCCAGGTGTCTTTATAACGATAAGTACTACCTTCTACCTGCCGGTCATATTTACCCCAGTCAACAAATGGTGCCCAGTAAATGCCCGGTTTAAAGCCTTTCTCCCTGCAATATGCTGCGAAGGTTTTTAACTGCTCTGGCGTCATATTATCCCAGTAGGAGTCAAGGTCAATGTATAAGGTATTGTCAGCAGTAGGATACCCTGTGCAGGAATCATGGAAGAAATTGACCACATCTTTTGCTTTTGCAAAATCTAATTTAGTCTGTATTACTCCCCAGCTATTCCAGCATATAGGTGTGGCGGCTTTCCATGCAGCTACGTAACGAGGTGTTTTGTTCGCGGCAGCATAGGTTTCCATGGCATTCCGCCAGTCTTTATTATACCCGATAAAGATCGGTGCTGAATGGCAATAACCATCTACGGGGCGTACGGTGCCATGGGCTTTCTGGTCATGTGTACGAAGAGAATCAGTATACCCGCAAAATACTTTCAATGCATTGTGATGTATCTGAATCCCCGTTTTCCATACATCCTGTTCCAACGATCCAATCACTATTCCACTATGCTCATTATAAATCGCGGTGACTTCACTACCTGTAAAGTCGGCATGCTCAATGGAGGGCGCATCATATCTGAACCACATATCATTGTCAAAAGGAACATTCAGCATGCGACCGGAAGCATTTATTTGGGCGGTGTTTAATGGTGATAGGTAGTTACATGCCATGCCTGCCACCTGTATAGAAATAATACAGTAATCTTTGCCCGGGAAAGTATAAAACAATTGCAGCAGCGGACCGCTGTTGACTGTATATACAGTAGCTGTGCCGGATTTTTTTATCACATACCCACGTTTTACAGTTGTGCGCGAATCAATATTTTGCGCTATCGCATACACATTTTCAAAAGTGGACTGACCATTCAGGACCACTGTATATGTGCCGGCTGCCAGGTCATAGACGATTTTATTATTCTTTCCAAAGGGTATATTGACCTGCGCATGGGCGGGAAACTGCAAAAGGAGAAAAAATGTAATAATGTACTTCATGATTAAAATTGATTCCTGGGAAAAGCGGCTTTCCTGATTTGAAAAATGTAGACCTGTAGGAAGCGGAAGCAAGGTATTGTGATAATATGCTTCATGATTAAAATTGATTCCTGGGGAAAGCGGCTTTTCTGATTTGATAAATACAGACCTGTAGGAAGCGCAAACCTGTAATAATATACTTCCTGACTAATCCTGATATTTAAGCGCCCTGTAACCTAATTCTGCACCACCGCTTACATGCATAATATGACCAGTAATAAACCTTGCTTTGTCTGATGCAAGAAATACACATGCATCCGCAATCACATCGCCCTCAGGACAATATCCCAGTGGATGAATCGCATTCATATATGCGTCAATACCCTGTCCATTGTTCTGGTACTTACCCCATTCGCGTAACATGGGTGTCCATACCCCAGCAGGTGCCACCGCATTTACACGAATTTGATAAGGTGCATAATCCAGTGCCATAGACTTTGTAAGTGCATTCACCGCTCCTTTTGTCGCTGTATAGGCAGCGTGATTTTCCTGTCCGATTTCACCAACCAGGCTACTCGTATTGATAATGCATCCCTTACTGCTTTTTAATGCCTCAATACCGTATCGTGTAGTTAAGAAAATACTCTTCAGGTTAATGTTCATCAGGTCATCCCATTCTGTCTCCGCCGTTTCATGCAATGGTTTGGAGGGGTGAGCAATCGCGGCATTGTTATGGATCACATCGATCCTACCGTATTTCTCCAATATCAGAGCAATCATCTGTTGTACATCTGTCGTCTGTGAGATATCTGCATAGATACTGTAATGGTTATCTCCAAGGGTATTGATAGCGGTGGTCAGGGTAGTAGCATCGTTCGATACCACTACGACTACCGCACCTGCTTCTGCATATTTTAATGCACATTCAAATCCGATACCTGTGGATCCTCCTGTTAGCAAAATTATTTTACCGGTCAAAAGTTGCATGTCTCGTTATTTAAAGATTGAATATAGGATCGCCATTACCAGTAATAACAGTATAGATAAGACCTTGTAACTGCCTTTGTTTTTCAAAGGCTCTAATGGCGATTTCCAGTATAATGTGGCACTTACAGCGGTATGCTGCATAGGATATACAAAAGAAAATGAAACCTGTATAATACAACAGATGATGAACAGATAAAACGCCATCATCATAAATGGAATTTGTGCAAATGAGGTAGCCGGGTACAATTTATTAATTGTATAAACAAACGCTCCCAGCAAAGACCCGATCAATAGAGTAAGCTGTGCAGCTCTGGCAGAAGCCCGTGACCAGAAAATGCCCAACAAAAATACGCAGGTAATAGGAGGGGCGATATGCGAAATAATATCATTTACCCCATTGAAAATACTATTATAGCTATTGAGTAAAGGAAGCAAGCAAATCGATAATAATAAAGCAATGCCTGCCGATATACGGCCCATTCTCACCAATTGCTGATCGCTTGCGGATGGTTTAAATCTTTTGTACAGATCAAAACTCACCAGCGTAGATATAGAATTCAGTGCCCCTGATACCTGGCTCATCAAACCTGATAATAATGCAGCGACAATAATACCCGCTAACCCTGATGGTACCAGCTGTGTGATCATTACTGTGTAAATACCTTTGCTATCTGCAGGTGCAATCAGCAAACCTTTCTTTGCCAATGTGCTGGCAAATAACCCGGGCAGAATAAAAATAAAAACAGGCAGTATTTTGATAAAGCCACAAAACAATGGGCCGAGTCTTGCATGATTTTCATTTTTTGCTCCCAATATGCGCTGCACGATTGTTTGATCCGCACACCAATACCAGATACCAATCACCGGGTAGCCAAGGAACACCCCATACCAGGGTAGGTTACCACCACTCCTCAGCATAGACAACTTATCCATCTGTCCATGTTCCTGTAATACATCCGTCATGGCATGCCATCCGCCCATTTTTTGAAAACAGGCGATGGTGATGATCACGGCACCTGATACCAGTACGACTGTTTGAATACTTTCTGTGACTACAACAGCTCTGAGTCCGCCGATAATGGTATAGACGGCGGTAATGCAGGCAATTACCGTTACGCTGGTGTACATATTGACACCAAACAATGTTTCCAGTACGATACCACCTGTGAGCAGGGAAAACGCAATATGGATAGTGATGGCAGATATAATGGAGATCAATGTAAGCCAGTCCCTGCATGCACGGTTATAACGTTTTTCCAAAAAATCGGGTAGTGTACTGATCCCGCTACGGATATAAAATGGTGCAAAAAATAGTGCCAGCAGTATTAAGGTAAACGCCGCCATCCATTCAAAGTTGCCACTTAGTAAGCCATCGTCATAACCACTTTGCGCCAGACTTACTAAATGAAGACAGGATATGTTTGTGGCAAATAATGCGAGGCCGATCATGGGCCAGCGCAGGGTTTTGCCTGCCAGGAAGTAGTCCTTTGGGTCTTTGTCTTTTTTTAGACCAGCCCATAGGCCTATTGCTACGATGATGATGATGTATAGAATAACGACGATGATCATATAATTTGTTTAAGGTCACAGCTGGTGGCTACAATCCTGCGGTGGTCAGAATGGTAACGATACGCATACAATTTGTTTAGGTCACAGCTGGTGGCTACAATTCCTGCGGTGGTCAGAATGGTAATGATATGCATACAATTTGTTTAAGGTCACAGCAGGTGGCTACAATTTCTGCGGTGGTTAGAATGGTAATGATACGCATACAATTTGTTTGGGTCACAGCAGGTGGCTACAATCCTGCGGTGGTCAGAATGGTAACGATACTCATACAATTTGTTTAGGTCACAGCTGGTGGCTACAATTCCTGTGGTGATCAGAATGATAATGATACGCATGCAATTTGTTTAAGGTCACAGCAGGTGGCTACAATTTCTGCGGTGATCAGAATGATGATATCTGTTTAAGATCACAGCTGCTACCCGGTTCCTGTGGCGTAAGGTAGTATCCTTCCCTGATTCGTACCGGGTGTGTAAAATGCTCCTGCAGATGCGGGATATGTTCTAAAAACAGCGCCTCATGCCCCAGTGAAATATGATTGAATAGCACCAAATGCTGATGTAGTTGCCCCATATCACCCACATGTGGTACTACTGGAATACCATACTTCCGGCTTAACAGACTCACTGTTATAAACTCACTAACACCACCTACTCTCACCGCATCCACCTGTAAAAACCCTATGCATTTAGCCTGTAAATAGTTTTTAAAAATTACCCGATTCGGTACATGTTCTCCTCCTGCCAGCTTTGTAGGAGCAATGGCCTTCGCCAGCTGTTGATGTGCGATCACATCATCAGGATGTGTAGGCTCTTCTATCCAGTAAGGGCGCATTTGTTGTAATCTTCCGCATATATCCAGTGCCTGTGGCAATGTCCATTGCTGGTTTGCATCCAGCATAATCTTGACATCATCACCCGTCACTTCTCTGATAAGATTTGCCCTTCGGATATCCCGCTCTGCATCCGCAGAACCGACTTTGAGTTTCATGGCGCTGAATCCTTCTGCTAAGGCTTTTTTCGCATTCTCCTTTATTTGTGCATCCGGATAGTTGAACCAGCCGATAGAGGTGTCATAACCTGGATATCCAGTAACAGTGATCTTTTCTCGTGTCAGATCTCTGTTGGCTGTGATCAATGCAATCGCCTGCTTTGAGGTTAGTTCATCTTCAAGATAGGAGAGGTCCAGTGTATTTACAATTTCTTCGGGAGAAAGATCGATCAATAATTTCCATAGAGGTACGCCTCTCTTTTTGGCCCACAGATCATAACAGGCATTGGTCACAGAGGCAAGGCCCAAATGGACGACACCCTTATGCGGACCTAGCCAGCGAAACTGTTGTTCATTAGATAACTGGCGAAATATTTCTCCGAAGTTTGCCATCACGTCTTCAATATCTCTGCCTTTTAATTGGGACGCATAAAAATCTGCTGCCTTACAAACCAGGTCATTGCCTTCTCCCAATGTAAATGCCAGCCCTGTACCTGTATGGCCGCTATCATCTTTTAACAAAGTAACGGCGTAGGAATAAACAGGGTCGCGATGTATAGCGTCACTGCCAGCTCCATGTCCGAGTGGGTAGCGTATGTCTTTTGTCAATGTCTGTTGTATCATGAATTATTTTTTGCTGGCTATGATCTCCCTGATCTCTCCGTTTATTTTAAGTTTAACCTTTTGGCCCGCACGAGGCGCTGTAACACGATAACTAATCACCTCCCCGTTTTTCCATGCAAAGTCTACCGTGAAATTTCCTCTTGCCTTCAACCCTTTCACAGATCCTGCTGCTTTCCAATGATCCGGGATAGCCGGTAAAAAATTAATCATCCCTGCATGACTTTGCAACAACATTTCAGCAATGCCTGCCGTAGCGCCAAAGTTGCCATCAATCTGGAATGGTGGACCTGCAGATAACATATTCTGATAAACACCTCCACCTGCGCCATAATTAATATCTGTTCTTACAGTAGGCTTCAGTACTTCTTTCAATAGTTTAAATGCCCTGTTTCCATCCTGTAACCTCGCCCAGAATAATAGTTTATAAGCAATCGTCCAGCTTGGCCCATCATCACCTCTTACTTCCAGTGTTTTCTTTGCCGCAGCTGCCAGATCAGGTGTTGTTTCTGTTGTGATCAGCGAGGCAGGATACAATCCCCACAAGTGCGAGATATGCCTGTGTTGCGGATCGGTTTCTTTATAATCTTCTAACCATTCCATGATCCGGCCATCTTTGGCGATAACCCCCGCAGGAGGGAGTTGTTTTATTTTACTCGCTAATTCATTTCTGAATGCGGCATCCAAACCCAATACTTTTGAAGCCGTGATCACATTATTAAACAGATCCCGTACAATCTGGTTATCGATTGTCGCTCCTATACAAATACTGGCATGATTGCCATTCGGAAGAAAAAACGCATTTTCAGGAGAGGAGGAAGGAGACATGACGAGCCATCCTGTTTTATCATCTTTTATCAACAGACTATTATAAAACGCTGCAGCGCCTTTTAGTATTGGATAAATGTCTTTCAGATAATGTGTGTCATTAGTAAAAGCATAATGCTCCCACAGGTTATTACACAACCAACCGGAACCTGATTTGGTAGCGCCCCAGGATGCACTTTCACCCGGTTCTGTAAAACCCCATATATTAGTGATTACATGAGCTACCCAACCTGGTGCATTGTAATAAGCCTTTGCTGTGCGGGCACCCGGGGCGACAAGTCCGCGCACCAGCTCTGCCAGCGGTAAGTTCAGTTCTGATAGATTGGATACTTCCAGCGGCCAGTGATTCATCTGCACATTTATATCCAGGTGATAATCGCCATTCCATGGTGTTTGTATTTGATTGGCCCATAAGCCTTGTAAATTGGGAGGTAATAAACCGGGCCTTGTACTACAAATGGATAAGTAACGTCCAAACTGATAAAACATTACCGGTAGTTCGTTATCTTCTGTGGGATGATTATAAAATGAAGCCAGTCTTTTGTCGGTTGTTGTTGTCAAACCTTTATCAGTTGCTGTGGGTAAACTTTTATCTGTTGTAGCAGCCAGTCTTTTGTCGGTTGTTGTCAAACCTTTATCAGTTGCTGCGGGCAAACCTTTATCTGTTGTAGCAGCCAGTCTCTTATCAGTTGTTTCATCTAATCCATTCCCAAGATCAATCTGTACTCTATTAAACAATCTTCCATACTTCCTGATATGCTGTTGTCTTTCTATACTAAACGGTTTTGCCATGGCTGTTTTCAAGACCTTATTCATCCTTTCGACATATCCCGCATCCTTATAATCAGTACCAGCAGAAATATACAGAATAATCTCTGTCGCATTCTTAATCACCATCGCATGATCCTCAGTCGTCAGCACACCTCCCTTTAATTTTGCTTTTACTACAGCCTGATACCGCATCCCTTTTCCATCTATGCCATTATCCAATTGGCCTGATAGCACCAAAGTACTATCCTGAATACGCGTAGCCCCTCTCTCTGCCCGACTCATTGTAACACGACACGTAAGCCTCCCCGGCATATCTGCCGTCAAACGAATAATGCTAACATCATCATCAAAGCTGGTAAAGTACTCTCTATGATAAGTTACACCCCCTGCTTTATACTGACAGCTGGCGATCGCATCATTTAAAGAAAGCTTTCGCTCATATCCTCCCGGCGCCTCAAAAACATATGATCCCACCGGCCCATGCTCAAATGCTATCTGCAATTCCCCCATCGTCTGATAACACCCAAAAGGCACACTACCCGAGCCTTTCCCTGTACAAATGAAGTTCTTATCCATCAATGCCTGTGCCTCATCATTCTTCCCTTCCCGAAGCAATTGCCTGATAACCGGTAGCTGCTTATAAGCTTCATAATTATTCGCATCCTGCGGTGCACCCGACCACAGTGTTATATCGTTCAACACAATCTTCTCCATCCTCACATCCCCATCAGGCATCATCCCCAATCGGCCATTGCCAAGCGGCAACGTCTCCTCCCATACCTGAGCTGGTCTGTCATATCGCAAAGTTTGCCCACAGATCACTGAGGGAATCATTCCAAATATTATTGTTAATATATACTTCATCAATTTATTTTAGTTTACCCGCCAATAACCAAAGGGATCAATCCTATAATGGCCGTTAATATATACTTCATCAATTTATTTTAGTTTACCCGCCAATAACCAAAAGGATCAATCCTATAATGGCCGTTAAAATATATTTCATCAATTTATTTTAGTTTACCCGCCAATAACCAAAGGAATCAATCCTATAACAACCGTTCACCATTTATTCCTTATTCCAAAAAGTAATCTCTGAAAGGTTCACATAATTATTCGATCCATTCGCACAATGTGTTACCCTGATCCTGATATACCTTACCGGCGGCGGATTATCCATCAAATTGGCCTTAACCGCTGCATTCCCATTATCCGATCTCGCCACTTCCTTCAACAACGTCCATCCCTTACTTTGCATCACCGCCTTCCACCCCGCATCATCCGAATTCAACTCAGGCACTGCATCCGTCAGATCATCAATCCCCCATACCTCAAACTGATCCGGATTATTACAACACCCTCTACCAGTTTCCTCTATTACACTCAGCTGATTATACACCTTTCCCATATCAAAACTCAACGCCCTCGGCAGCGACCCATTTCCATCACTATGATATATATTCGGATAATCCTGCGGACCTACAGATCCATCCCACAATTTACTCACCCGCGTATCTGATTGATAGATCCCCATATCTCCCCACAGATCATGCTCCTGGAACAAACTCTTATCACACTGCACCAATCGCAGTATACTGGGAAAGGTGTCATAACGGGAAGTATAAAATGTATCCAACGCACCTCTAACCGGAATATAAGAAGATTGATACACGATCGGCGTACCAAATTTATAATCGGTCAGTTTCAATGAATCTTCCAAAGGAGAAACCCATACTGTTGCCACTTCTCCACGCTGATTTGTATACTTTAACGCCGTCGTAATATTGATCGTATCAGGTGTCACAAACCGCAGTGTCACCGTGTTATCATCATTAATCAAATAAGGATCTGCCTCCGGCAATCTATTATGTAATGTCGCTTTATAAACCGTACCATATACCCTCGCATTGTTAATCTCAGTAGCCACAGACCTGTTCCCCTGCGCATCATAAGAATACACAATAAATGTATACACATATTCCGCGAGCCCTGCTATCGTACAACGAACCGTATCCGAAGTATTATGTGTGGTGGAATTGATAGTCATGGAGTCAGTGCCGTTATTCCAGTATACATTATACTTAACAATGCTCTGATCCGGACTAGGCTGCCATATTAACTGCAACCGTCCATCACCCGGTAACGCCTGTGCATTGGACACTTTACCCGGATACACCAGTTCTGTACCATTCAAAAACTCACGGTAGTCTGTCGGTTTTTTGCTGCATGCCACCAACAGTAGCACGCATACCAGTAGATATCTCATTGTATGCCGTTTTATAGGTTATCTGGGATCACCCCAGAATGTGAGTTCAGTCATGTTAAAAAATGTATTAGTCTGTGCCATATTGGATACACATTCAAAACGGATGTACCTTACTTTCGGCAAGCTCAGTGAAAAATTGTAACTGAAGCCATTATTCCAAAAAGCAAGATCCGCATTCGTGTATTGCGGGTTCGGTAACCCAGATGGCTTGGCTGGCGCATTATAGAATCCCAGGTTAATCCATCCATTAGGTGTCGTACCGCCAACAGGAGGGAGGTGGTCTGCATCAGGCATTGTTTCGTCTACAGGCGTATCTGCTCTTCCCCAAAGCACCCATGTCTGTGGTGCACCTGCCTGCCACAACCAGGTACCACTGCCATCAATACCTCTGTTCCAGATAGTATATCTGCTCAACCTCGCCGCCTGACCCATGTCAAATGTGATCACGGCCGGCCATACCAATGGTTGTATCGGTTGCTCTGTATGATAACCGGGAGACCCGGTTGAATTATTCCAAAGATTCTCTATCACCCAGCCAAAACCAGTCTTTGCATCTGTTCCCAATGAATAACTGCGGAAGAGTGACTTATCCATCTGCGCTTCAAATACAGGTGTGATAGTAGTGAATAATGTGTCTGAAATATTTCCCCACTGGTCGGTAACGTATACGCCAAATTGCTGTGGAATCGTATCAAATCCATGCAGACTATAAGAGATGGAATCTTCGTCTGTATAGTTCTGCGAAATGATCTGGTATTTCTTCGTTTGATCTGGTGCAATAGTGATAATTCCCAAATTTGCTTTCGCCTTATTTTCACAAGTAATACTCACCCCGCCAAAGTCTGGCTGCATCACCACTGTAGGCCTTGCCAGTAAATAAGGAGGCGTATCCGGATGGACTTTTACCGTTACCGGATCAGACACCACCTGTGCACGGCTTACTGTATGCAACACGACTTCATACTCTTTACTGGCCGCAAAACCACTTACTGTAATACTATCAGAATAGTAAGAAGACTTAGTCTGCCTGGTTGTTTTATCATTGATTTTATATTCTGCCTGTACATACAGGATATTCGATGAATTAGGCAATGTATAGGTGATATAAGCACCACCATTGAAGTTGACCACATTCACATTCGTCACCACACCCGGCTTGGTCATATCGTTAGATACAACATCGTTGTATCCATCCATCTTTTTGCAGGATACTATCAACAATAATAAAATGAGTTTTTTCATACGTGTAATTTTTACCAGTAAAGGGTTTGTACAAGATTCGGATTGGTGAGCAAATCATAATCCTGTATAGGATACAGGTAATTCCTGATACTAAAAGAAGTCTGCTGCACCAGCTTTAACTGGTAATAACCATCTGTCGTTCTGTTAAATACATTCCATCCCTGTACGGGGGTACTCAGTACATTTTGCAACTCCTTCCACCTTCTCAGATCCCATCCTGCCTGTCCTTCGAACGCGGTTTCAATTCTTCTTTCCTGATGAATAATATCACGTAACCCATCTTTTGAACTATACTTATCTGGATTGATTGAATACTGTGACCAGCTGGCTACAACGCCGTCCAAACCTGACTTTGCTCTCACTTTATCAATCCATGCATACACTTCTGCACCAGGGCCGTTCACTTCATTCAGACATTCTGCATATAGTAACCAGAGTCCGGTCAATTGTATAAAAGGCCATGAATAACCCTGCTGTATGCTGGACTGTCCGAAGGTGGTCTGATAAGGTACAAGCTTCTTTGCCCAATACCCGGTAGCATTATAACGCAGTTGATCAGGTGGTGCAGCCGGACCATTTACCGCATTGATATAATTGGGATTATTATCATCCAGGTTACCAGAGCCAAACCATACACTGCCATCAAAAGCTACATCTGCATAATACCGGGGCTCCCTGTTAAAGTTGCCTTTGGCACTGGTGTAACCCTTTTTGATGTAGTACGCATGTGCATCATCTCCTGCCTGTAATTTATAACGGTTGTTATAGTCGAAGGTCCTATCTTCATTAATAGGCACCCCATGATTAGAATAAAAAATTTCTGATTCTGCAATAGGTACAGAGAAATTAGAATAAACTGCAAATACATTAGAAGCCGCATCGGTAGTCACACGTGGAGAAGCCATATACTGCCAGCCAAATTGCGGATTCAACGTCCATATCTGTTCTGAATTCCAGCTATCTACAAAGGCTCCTTGTATGGTGAGCAGGCGACGGGTTGTATCAGACATATGTACAATACCACCACTTAATCTCAACTGGTATAGCGCAGCACTGCCTACATTATCAAGCGCATCTTTACATGCCTGCAAGGCGCGTTGCCATTTGCTGTCATCGTAGGCGGCCGGAAACAATAATACCCCATCATGGTTTTTCATGCCCGCATAATCAGGATTACCATTGAATAAAGGACTCGCCTGTGTAACCAACACTTCCGCCTTCACAGCCTGTGCAATGGTGGCGCTGATGCGTCCCTGTTCTGCTGCCAGGTTCTGTATCACCGGTGGCAGGTCAGGAATAGCTTCGTCTAATAATCTCACCACATAGTTAAAGCAGGAGTCAAGAGGTTGTTGTTTGATCCTTACCTCATCAATAGATGCATTCACAGGCAGGTTCACATCCACAATAGGAATAGGACCATACATCCTGATCAGCCAGTAATGAAAATATGCTTTTAAAAACTTCGCTTCTGCTGTCCATCTTTTACGCTGGTAGTCAGGCAAATCAGGAGGAATATGTACATTCTCCAAAAAGATATTGCATTTCCTGATGGCCTGCCACATATTCAACCCCATGTTATAACCATCCCAATAGTTCAGCAATGGGTTAGCGCTGTTCTGTAAACCACGGATAATGCTGAATCCTGCATCACCACCTGCACCACCCAGTGTAGTCTGGTCCTGTAACGGATAGGGGAATATCACTTCGCCCGAAGTGGTGAAACCCGGATTACGACGTACATCGGCCATGTTCTGCAAGGTGGCATAGCACCCAAACAGGTAAGCCTGTGTTTCATTGGCATTGGCAAATGCACTTTCCAATGTAGCGACATCATCAGGTATGACATCAAGATATTTCCTGCAGGATGAAAAAAGAATAAGGACTATTAATATTGTTAAGATCGTTTTCATCTGAATTCATTTAAAGGTTTACGTTAATACCACAGTTGAAAACCTTCTGTATCGGGTACCCAAAGCCCTGCCCAGCCTGTTCCGGATCCCACAGTTTAAAATGGCTGAACGTGAGCAGATTTAATCCGCTGAAATAAATGCGCATCGTTCTGATGTACATCCTTTTCGTCAGTGACTTCGGCAAACTATACCCCAGCTCTACTGATTTGAGGCGCATAAAGCTACCGTCTCTCAGCCACCAGGTACTTTGCTGCTGATTGTTCAGGATGTCGGTGGTGGAAAGTCTTGGCCACAATGCATATAAGTTCTGGTTCTCTTCTGACCAGTGATTGTCTGCATACGCCTGTAAGATCTGTGCGTTGTTTACAAATGGTGCAGTACCGTATTTTGCATAATACCTGTCATCCTGCGATGTGGCATTGATAAAAAAGGATTCTCTGGCAAGTCCCTGGAAGAAGGCATTGAGGTCAAAGTTTTTGTAGCCTAAAGAAAATCCAAAGCCATAAATGATCTGCGGTGTGGTGGGTAAACCGATAGGTACCTGGTCATCCTGATTAATGATACCATCCTTATTGACATCTCTGTATTTGATATCACCACCAGCAGGAACAGGCGAAGCACCAAATAACTGGGTAGGTGAATTTGCCGCTTCTTTATCATCTACAAATAATCTCTCTGCAATGTATCCGAATGGCTGGTTGATAGGTTTTCCATTCTGAAAACGATACCCGTATTTATATTCCGGTTCTTCAAAACGCTGGTACTTGTTGGACGTAACTGTCAGGTTACCCAGTACAGATGCCCAAAAGTTTTTGGAAAACGTTTGTTTATAGTTAATATTCAGATCCAATCCTTTGGCAGTCGCTTCGCCTACATTGGATTTTACGGCAGCTTCCAGACCGGTGGTGACGGGTATATATCCTCTTTGTTGCAGGATATTGTATCGGAATTCGTGATAAATTTCTGCAGTGATATTTAACTTGTCAAAGAAAGTGACTTCTGCAGCCAGATTGGATTTACGGGCGGTCTCCCAGGTTACGCCGGGGTTCGGGTAGTTCTGGATGGTCGTACCATACATCTTCACACCATTGGTTGTACCAAATACGGCCGAAGGCCCATTCACATCATCAGGTGTTACATTCGACAAATAATAGAACCTGGTATTATCGATATTGTCATTACCCACTAAGCCATAACTCCCTCTTAATTTCAGTCTGGTAATGATATGAGAGACATCGCCTTTCCAGAACTTTTCATTAGACACGACCCATCCTGCACCGACAGTAGGGAAGAAACCCCAGCGATATTGGGTAGAGAAACGTTCAGATCCGTTATAACCAAAGTTGAATTCAAGGAAATATTTACTGGCGAAAGAATAAGTTGCTCTTCCTGCTAATCCCAGGTTGCGGTAAGGAAGTGAATACTGAAGGGATGGCTGATGTGTGTTTGGATCGTTGGCATCCGCATTTAGCTTTTGTTGTCTGGTACCGATCAGTGCAGCACTCACATTATGTTTGCCAAATGCCCGTGCGTAATCCAGTGATCCCTGTAAATAAAGGAAAGTATTCACATCCTTCGTGCCCGGGTAATAACTGAGGAATTCCTGTGCGCCCCCCGGCTGACTATTCAGCCAGTTCAGGGAATAAGTATTACTGGTCTGGTCATAGTTCATTACATCATAGTAGAATGGCTTGTATGACCTGGTCAGGTCAAAGTAGGCATACCTGTTCGTGCTGAATAATCCGTGGAATGACAATCCTTTTGTGATGAAATTGAAGTCCTGGTTCAGTTCAAACTGCGCTGATAACCTTGACTCCGAAAAACTTTTGTATCCATACATCAGATCTGCGTAAGGATTGGCCTGTAAATTACCGGATGAGGTCAGTGAGTTACCGAACAAAATATGTTTGGTAAGGAGGTTGGCGCTATCGGCAGGAAAATAAGCAGGGAAAGACACGGGGCTTGTATGCAGTGCCCTGTCGTACAGATCACTCGCCAGTCCTGACTGATCGCCGGTAATAGGGCCGGTATATTCATTGAAATTACCCCATAGGCGTACTACGGCTTCAGTGGTTTTTGTGAGTTTCACATTCACATTGGAGCGTAACTGGTAGTTCTCAAACTTCATGGCAGAATTGAAGTTGTTGACAGGGTTTACCTGCAGAATACCATTGTCCTTATCATAAGAACCAGCGATATAGTATTTGGCTACATCACTACCACCCTGTACACTGAAATTGGCGCGCTGAGTAGTCGCCTGATCTTTGAACAATGTCTTCATCCAGTCCACAGCAGGGTATACGTAAGGGTTATACCCCGGCGCCTTGTCCATAGTGGCCTGTGTATTGATGATCTGGTTGGGGGTATACAGGGGTGTGGCCAGCGGATTGCGCGTAGTCAGTGCCTCGTTGTACAATTTCATGTAAGTGACCGGATCACCAAGTTTCACGGTCTGCGTAGGCCGGGAAACGGAGCGTTCATAACGCACGTTCATACTGGCTTTGCCTGCTTTCCCTTCTTTAGTAGTAACCAGTATTACGCCATTGGCACCTCTTGCACCATACAGTGCGGAGGCACTGGCATCTTTCAGGATAGAGAAACTTGCGATATCATCTACCTGTAGGCGGGCCAGTTCATTGGCACTGAGTTCCACATTGTCTACCAGAATCAGCGGACTGGCACTATATCCGAAGGTAGTGACCCCACGGATGAAGAAAGAGGAATTATCCAACCCCGGTTGTCCACCTCTCTGAAAGGAGATCATGCCGGCAATCTGACCAGCCAGGGCATTTGTAAGGTTGCTGGATGGGATCCTCAGTGCACCGGGGTCTATGGTGGTAACAGAACCAACCACGGCCTCCTTGCGTTGTTTTCGGCCATAGGCGACTACCACCACCTCTTCCACAGTGGCAGAAGCATGTTTCATGACAAGGTTGATCACCTTTGAATTGGGTGATACGGTAATGTACTGTTGTTCAAAACCTACATACGAAAATCGCAGTAGGGTACCTGGTTCAGCATCCAGGATGAATTTACCTGTAGAATTGGTAGAAGTGGCGATGTTCTTTTTGTTTTCCGCCACAACGTTCACCCCCTCGAGCTTTGATCCTGAAGAGTCGGTGATTGTCCCTGTAATAGTGATCTTTGTAGGTTGTTGTGCAGATGTGCTGATGCTGATGTACAGGAAAATAGTGATCAGTATCCCTGATAGAGATACAAACGGGAATTTTGGCATAAACCAATTTTTAATTATTTCATAACTGGAATTGTGTGAAACAAAAGTATCTAATCGCAACCCTGTAATAAATGGAGGATTCATTTATTTTCATGAATTATACTACGATTTTGTATTTTGTAGATAAATCCAGTGGCGCGTTATGAAAACTGTAAAACGAAGAGATGGTTTTGCGGGACAGCAGCTCATCAGCCTTCCTGATGCAGTCTGGAAGAATGCCATCAAAGCGAATACTGTACTCAGCCAGCTATATATTACGCATATAGGCTATTTTCCAAAGGCGGCATTTCACTTCCGCGACAGAAAGAACGGTTGTACAGATAACATTCTTATTTATTGTACTGGTGGAAAGGGCTGGTATGAGATTGGTAACCGGCGTTTTGAGGTTGGTGTCAATGAATTCGTGATAATTCCTGCTACCAGTTCTCACCTGCGTTACGGATCAGACGATCATCATCCATGGACAATTTACTGGGTACATTTCAGCGGAAAAGACATGGACACCTTTAACCGGAATTTTAATATAGGTCCGTTCGACGGCCCCCGGCATATACATGCGAATGAGAATGGGATTGAGTTGTGGAATGATATGTTTCAGAGTTTGAAGATGGGGTTTGGGAAGGATAACCTGGGTAAGGCGAGTTTGTACCTGTATCATTTTATCGCCACATTCGTGTATCCTGACAAGGTATCTGGTGAACAGGACGCCATCAATGACAGGATCAATGAAACGATCCGGTATATGCAGCAGCAGGTAGCATCAACGTTGACAGTGGAGGATCTGGCAAGGAAGATAGATTTGTCTCCGTCACATTTTTCAAGTTTATTTAAAAAGGCCACGGGTATGTCGCCATTGAATTATTTTATACATCTGAAATTACAGAAGGCTTGTTTGTTGTTGTATACAACGGATATGAAGATAAAGGATGTAGCGGTGGCGATAGGGTATGATGATCCTTTTCATTTTTCGAGGTTGTTTAAGAAGAGTATGGAGGTGAGTCCGGAGCGGTATCGGGGGTTGAGGAGGAAGGGGAATATTTAACGTTTTAGAAATTCCACCATACATTAGGAAACAATAAAGTATTATGATAAGATATTGGTTTGAGTTCGGGTTTGAAGGTTATAGTAATGCACCATATGGTACTAGAATGGGGTGTGGAGTGACCGGAATAAATTATGATGATGTGATTCAGATTCTAAAGGAAAAAGTTTTCTCAGGAAAAGATCTTCCTAAGATTATCTTAGTTAAAGAGAATATTGATATCAACGAGCTTGACAATGGGCATGTATTACCTAATATGCTACCACCCAATAGAAGAGGTGTTTGGTTTCCTATTGGCTATCAGTAATTATACCAGCTAATCATTTCATTAAATTAAATCTTATATTCTGTTCTAGTAAAGGATTTAGTGGTTTGTCATTAAATAGAGCCACACTTAATATATCCTCTCCTATGTTAGAATAGGTTATAATGAACAAGCTGTTTGGATTACTGTCCGATGTATATATCACATGGAAAATATCAAATGGCTCGGATGGATTCAGGTAGGCACCCTTCAGTGAATATCCACCTATATTCTTCTTTAATTTCTCAATACCCTTTTTATTTTCTGGTTGGTCAGCACTTACCCACACCACTGTTGTATCATGAGGGCTGAATTTTACCCAGAGATCTCCATTAGTCTTTTCCTGGCAGGTAAAGTTACCGGATGGTGTAGCCCGTATTTTTTCAAAATTCAAACTGTCTTTATTCCCATCGACGGATAAATAAATTGATATATATCCTGCTGACGCGTTTAAGGCTGGGTGGTTTTGGCCTTTGCAACTTAGAAGAGAAAATGTGACAAAACAGAATAATAAAACTTTTTGCATTTAAATTACTTTAGTTGTTGTACAGTTGAATATGCCTTATACTCATAGGTAACAACAGGCAAAAGTAAATGTATATTATCATGGAAATTGAAATAAATTTAGCATTATAAATGAAATCGGTAACATTATTTACTGATCTTACAATTTCCTCATGAACAGATACTTCTGCTCCTACACTAGCTACAGGGGGAGTTTATACCAGCTTTGATGATCACATTTCCCTTATTGGTAATCCCTACAGTCCTTTTTTCTAAAATATCTCCACTTGAGGTACCCATGACGTTTAAAGGAACTATACAAACGAAGTATTCGGGGGTGAATAATGGAGAGGTATGTGAGAAGACGGGAACGTATCATTTTTTGGTGAAAGGGGAGAGGAAGTATTGGTGATTGCAGGAAATGGATAATTGTGAAGGGAATAATGTGGTGGATTATGTGGATATATTTTTTGAGGAATAATATTTAGAGGTCTATACATTTCTATTTCCAATTTACAAATTAGCGCATTGTTTGCCTCTAAAGGCGGAATCGCCTTTAGAGCTATAGTCCAACTATACTGCTATAAGGGCACCATAAGTACATTAAAAGGGCATCTTAATATCAAATTGATATTGAGGTGCCCTTTTAATGATGTATTAGTACTCATTTAGTGCTATAGTTGCACTATATAACCAGACTTATCTTTAAATTTGATCTTATAACCCCAAAAGTGTTTGTTATGGCTCTAGTAAAAGACAATTTACTCCTTTATGCCGTCCGGGGCAGCCTCGGCGATCAATTCACGATTTACGAAAGGAATGACCAGATTATCATTGCCAAGAAACGTGGTCCGTCAAAGAAAAAGCCGACTAAAAAGCAGCTGGAAGCCCGGTATAAGATGAAAATAGCGGCAGCTTATGCTATAGCGATCCTGCAGGATCCTGAACTGAAGGCTTATTATAAGTCGCTGGCAGGCCCGGGGCAGAATGCTTATAATATGGCGGTGAAGGATGCATATAAGGCTCCGGAGATTCAAAATATCCGGTTCGAAGAAGAGACTGTGGTAGTGACTGCGAAAAATGAATTTAGGGTAGCATCTATAGATATTCGTGTAGTTGATGCTGCCGGCAGCATACTCGAAAGAGGAAAGGCAGTTTTAGGCCGAAATGGCGTGGATTGGCATTATAAGATAGCGAACCTGCCACCCGGTGGCAAGGTCGTCGTAGTGGCGGTAGATCTGCCCGGAAATGAAACCGTGAGGGAAGTGAGATTAGAATAGTGAATATGTATATTTGGGTATGGAAGATCATGCCTTTTATTTGAATCGCTGTCTGGAACTCGCGCAAATAGCCGCCGGGGTAGGAGAGAGCGCGGTAGGTTGTGTCATAGTAAAGGATGGAATAATAATCGGAGAAGGCAGTGAACAAAGCCGCCGTCTGAAAGATGTAACCCGCCATGCCGAAGTGGTAGTGGTTTTGGATGCTGTACATACGCATGGTTCAGGCTCATGCGAAGGAGCCTCTTTATACTCTAATGTGGAGCCTTGTATTCTTTGTGCTTATGTGATCAGGCATTATAAAATCGCACATGTTGTATTTAGCAATTACTGCGGGGAATTGGGTGGTACGGCGCAGCCTTTTAACATGCTGACTACCGATGTGATTAAAAAATGGGGCCCTGCACCGTTCGTGGAGGTCTTATCATACGGGAAATAAATTTGTCTATATTTGATCCCATATCCTAATAATATGAAATTCATTCTGAGCCTTATTATTCTGTTAATCCTTGTGGTCGGCTGTAAAAAAGATACACCCAGCTCCTCCGGAGAATACCCGCAGGACTCTCTTACCTTCATATCCAAAGTATTATATTATCAGGGTGGTGATACAACCCTCATTCCAGATACATTCTCCATTCATTATAATGGCAACTATCAGATTGATAAAATAATCCAGACCGATAAATCTCTCTGGACATTTACCTACAATACAAAAGGAGCAATTGCAACCGTAAAAGGTGGCCGCTATTATCTGGACTATTACCTGGAATACTATTTTAATTACAATACTGCCGGCCGACTGGATAGTTTGTTGATCAATGCTGCTTTTGGTAGCGATAGTATGCTCTCCAGTACCGTGTTCACATATGATGCAAACAGCCACATAAAAAGTGCTTACAGCTACGTTGTAGATGGAGGTGGCTCATCCACAGGCTTTTATACCAGCGACTCACTGGCCACAGCCACCTATTTCAGCAATACGGATCTGGATTCGCTGCACTTTAAAACCTTCAGTTATTCGCATGATTTTACTACCGATCCACCTACTGAAGATTTTATCACAGTTCCTTATAGTGTTCGCTTTAATACAGGAACCGGTACCGATATCAGTACTCTCGATAAAACATTACTTTTCTGGCTGTCTATCAGGAGCCAGCCATTTGGCCCTTTAAGTATTTTTGATCTTTTCTGGTACCAGTACATCAATCCCGATGTCTCAATAGTAAAAGGCGGTTCGTTTAATTCAGTGGTTTATCATTTCAGTGCCACAAAAAATGCTGATGGTGGGGTGACTGGTTTGTCAGTCGCAGACGTCGGAAATGGTTATTCCACAGTAGTGAAAATAGCATACACGAAAATACTAAAATGAGCCGCTTTCCTTTTGGAAAGTAGGGCTGAATATACAATAGATGATACTACTTTTGGATCTACTAAGGAAAATATCAGCGCACTTAAAAATTACACAGACCAACTATTAGTACAAAGCAAAAAGATGCCGGTATTATTTACCTCTCATGGCAACCCCATGAACATTGTCATGAGCCGGGATGACCCCCCCTTTTGGAAAGCATTGTACAATCTTGGAAAGGATTTGAAAAGTAATTACGATGTAAAAGCAGCGCTGGTCATCTCTGCACACTGGTGTACGAATGGTACCTATATCAATCATTCTGAAGAACAAGCACAAATTTTTGACTACTATGGTTTCCCCGAAGAATACTATAAAGTCTATTACAAAGCCAAAGGTTCACCAGAGATTGCCCACGAAGTGAAGAAGGCCATTCCACAGGCAGAAGAAACTGCTGAATGAGGATTGGATCACGGTGCATGGCCTATCCTGATGCATTTGTTTCCAGATGAGGATGTACCTGTCTTTGAACTAAGCCTGGACTATTATGCAAAACCTGAATATCACTATGCTCTTGGGCAACAGCTGAAATCATTGCGCAACAAAGGCGTGTTGATTATTGGTAGCGGATCCCTGATCCATAATCTCTCGCTGGTCAGAACAAAAATGCAGCGAAATGATATGACACCTTTTGGCTGGGAGGAAGAATACGATGCCTGGCTGAAAAAACAGATAGACGAAAGAAAGTTTGAGAATATTATTCACTACCAATCCAGTCATCAGTTAGGTGCGCTGGCATCACCTACTCCAGATCATTTTGTACCTGTTTTGTATAGCTTAGGATTATCGGATGCAACTGATGAGATCCGATATTTTTATGAAGAACCACCTTTGCTACCTGCTTTTAGTGAACGTAATTTTATAATCGGCTGATCGCTGCAGGTTCAGCAGGCGTCAACCCAAACCTGGATTTGAACGATTACCGGGTGCCGCACTTTGCTAAGTCCGCACCCGGTATAAATAGTTTACCACGGAATGTTGGTATTTTCCCACCGGGTAAATGTACCACCTGGTTCATCAGGACCAAATAAAGCCACTCTAACTACTTCACGTGATCCATCTTCGAGCGTCTCTGTTCCCTGAAAATTATTCAGTGCTGTACTTGTGAATTCAGGTGATACAAGATTCACCTTGATACCGTCGTTTTCGTGCTCGATCATCATTGACAATGCCATGATGTTAAATGCGCTCTTCGACCCTGCATACGCCGGGCTAAACATTTTCCGGTATGGAAAAGAAGGATCCGCATTTAATGTGAGAGAGCCTGCGCTACTCGATACATTCACAATACGCGCATCCTTTGAAAGCCTTAACAGCGGCAACATAGCCTGGTACACCGCCAGTGCACCAAATACATTTGTCTCCCAGATGGCACGTACCTCATCCAAAGAAACAGTGCTTACACCATATGTAGCTGCATAATTCTCCAGCGTAATCTCATTTCTTCCTGAACGGGAAATAGCGGCATTATTCACCAACAGGTCAAGACGACCAAACTCACTTTCAATACGTTTGGCTGCTGCCTGAATAGAAGTGGCATCCGTCACATCCAATTGGATAGGAATCGCACCTGCTCCGATTGATTGAGCGGCTGTTTCACCGTTTTGGTAATTACGGGATCCGACAAGTACAATATGACCATGAGCCGCCAGTTCTTTTGCGAGCTGGAAACCAACTCCCTGATTTGCGCCTGTTATTAAGGCAATTCTTTTCGTGTTGTCCATAATTTGAAATTGATATTCCAAAGGTCAAAAGAAGAGAATTGGCAATTGTAGCTCAATCGGGGATTTATGTAGTAATTTAAAAATATAAAGATCGGTCCGGAAGATTGCCGGAATATAGGCATATGTGACTATGCGGATAACACTTACTTTGCCGGGTATTTTTTTATGTTTCCCAACCTACACTACTTCCCGATAATCTCCATCCGGTGTTTGATCCCCCAATCCTTCAGGTTTACGATAATCGTCTTTAACGATAGCCCATGTTCAGTCAATTCATATTGAACAGTGATCGGTTGTGTCGCTAACACCGTTCGTTTGATCAGCCTATTTAATTCCAGTTCTTTCAGCTCCTTGCTCAGCATTTTATTAGAAATCCCATCTATATCGGCTAATATATCCGAGAACCTTCTTTTGGAATAAAAGCAGATAGAGGAGAGGATGGAAATTTTCCATTTGCCACTGAGCACATCCATTGAATCCTGCACGGCTCTCATCTCTTTTTTATGGTCGCGTTTTACGTTTGTACAATCCATGATTTGTCACTTTGTTACCTCCAGGTTACTGTAACTTTTAGTTACAAAATTACCAAAATAAACCGGTATCAACTAGTTTTGTATCTCAGCATTAAATGATCAACAAAATGAAACTAAAGAACAAAGTAGCGATCGTAACAGGCGCATCAAAGGGAATAGGCGCAGCAATTGCTAAACATTTTGCAGCAGAAGGAGCAAAGGTGGTTGTCAATTATGCATCCAGCAAAGAAGGAGCGGAAAAGGTAGTAAAAACCATCACAGATAACGGCGGTACTGCTATTGCTGTACAGGGCGACGTAGCAAATGAAGCGGATGTAAACAGGTTGTTTGAAGAAACAAAGCAGGCTTTCGGTACACTGGATATATTGGTAAACAATGCAGGCATTTATCAGTGGGAACCGATTGAGCAGGTAACGGCAACGGCCTTTCATCAGCAATTCAATATTAATGTTTGGGGATCTATTCTCACCATTCAGGGTGCATTGAAACTATTTGGAGAGAAAGGTGGCAACATCATCAATGTTAGCTCTGGTGCGGCCAGAACACCTATGGCTACAGGATCTGTGTATTCTGCATCAAAAGCGGCGTTAGATGCTATTACAGTGGCATTGTCAAAAGAACTGGGAGGGAAGAATGTTCGTGTCAACTCGCTGCTACCTGGTACTGTAGAAACAGAAGGAACACATACCTCAGGAGTGATTGGTAGTGATTTTGAAAAGAAATTAGTGGCGAATACCCCACTGGGTCGTATGGGACAGCCGGAGGATATTGCAAAGGCGGCAGTGTTTCTGGCTTCAGATGAGGCAGCGTGGGTAACGGGAGAGAAGTTGGCCGTTTCTGGCGGGATTTATGGATTTTAAGATAGATAGCCTTCAGGTATTTGTATGGCCTGAAGGCTATTGCTCATGACATAAAGGTCATTACTTATGGCCCGAAGGTTGTTCCCCCAAATTCTGCTATCATTACCCCAATCTCTTTATTGATATCCAGCACAGACTTTGTTCTCTTTGCATTGATTTAAAACCAATGACATGAGAATAGTTACTTTAGAAGAGCACGTCTCCTTCCAGGAATTATCAATATCGAAACCAACCGCTGCCGCACAGCATATGCAGGCAAAACTGGCAGACATTACAGGTGAACGCCTCAGCTCCATGCGGGCAACCGGTATAGCCATGCAGGTGCTCTCCGTAGAAAATACAGATGTATACGCGCTGCCTGATAGCGAAGCACCCGCCTTTGCCACAAAATACAATGATCTGCTGGCTGAAAAAATGAAAGACCACCGGGAATCATTCACCGCATTTGCCCTCCTCCCCATGACCACACCGGCAGCAGCAGCTGATGAGCTGGAACGTACTGTAAAAACGCATGGTTTTCAGGGTGCCATGATTAAGGGCACCATTCTGGGTGAGTTCCTGGATGCGCCTAAATTTGCCCCTGTATTCGAAAGAGCGCAGCAACTGAACGTACCTCTCTATATTCACCCCGGTGTACCCCCACAGGCAGTGATCGATGCCTATTACAGCAATGTTGGCGACACTACCGGGCCCAATGAAGCAATTGCCTGCTACGGCTGGGGATGGCACTCAGAAACAGCGATTCATATACTCCGCCTATTTGCTGCCGGCATTTTTGACAAATACCCTGATCTGAAGATCATCATAGGTCATATGGGTGAAATGCTGCCTATGATGTGGACAAGGATGAATGGTATTTTTAAACAAGGTAAACGCTCGCTGATCGAGACCTTCAAAGCACAACTCTTTATCACCACCAGCGGTATCTTTACACAACCTCAACTCCAACTTGCCATAGATACTATTGGTATAGACAATATCCTGTTTTCCATAGATTACCCTTTTAGCACGAACCAGATGGGGATCGATTTCCTGCACAACATTCAGCTCCCTGCGGAACAGATTGCCAAAATTGCACATGGAAACGCAGATAGATTACTAAGACTTAAATAGGCTATTTTTGGGGTATGAACAGTGTTCCAATAAGTAAATTACAGGATAGAAGCAACCTGGGATTTGTGCTGAAACCCTTTTCCCCTGATAAGGATGAGGATGAAGCTGATCGCCGGCAATCTACGGATTTAGGTGCACACCGGGATGATCACTATATATTTTTTGTCATTGTAGAAGGTTCCGGTACTACAGTGGTAGATTTTGAGGAAAAGAAGGTGGGCCCTAATTCACTTTATTATATCCTGCCGGAACAAATACATTATCGCATCAAATCGAAAAAGGCAAAAGGTTGGTACCTGGCCGCAGATCCTGCTTTGGTAGATCCTGCATGCAGGAATATGATCGAAAGCTGGGCAGGGCAACATGAACCGATCACTTTAACGCCGGAGGAGATAATGGATTTTGATTTATTGCTGGGTATTTTACATCGTAAAACACGGGCTTTACAACAAAACGTGTTGCATGCATTGCTGCGCACTTTCTTTGAAATGGCGGCCAGTGCTATTCAGCAGTCTTCAACAATTATAGCGGACAATTCAAGACCTGCGCTGTTGTCTATGGCGTTTAAAAAACTGTTGAGCGAAAATGTTATAAAATATAAAAGCCCTGCTGATTATGCTGAGATGCTTCATATTTCGGAGCCGTACCTGAATGAGGCGTTGAAAAAGATAACCGGTTCCACTGTTTCATTCTGGATAAAATACAAGGTAGTTACGGAGGCTAAGCGTCTGTTATACTTTACGGATTTGAATGTAAAGCAAATAGCCGGAGAGCTGGGGTTTGATAATCATTCTTATTTTTCGCATATCTTTTTGAAGGAAACGGGTATGACGGCATTGACATTTCGGAAAAGGTATCGGGATCGGACGTAATTAAGTGTTGTTGTATTGAAGGAAACGGGTATGATGGCAATGACATTTCGGAAAAGGTTTCGGGATCGGACGTAACTAAGTGTAGTTGTTTTGAAGGAAACGGGTATGACGGCGTAGATATTTCAGGAAAAGGTTTCGGGAGGGAGAAAGAAAATCACCAGGTAATGGAACGATTAGAGCAGTTATTAAATGATTATTTCAATAGCTCCAAAGAGTTACCAACAGTGGCATATGTGGCGCAGACGCTGAATTTGTCTCCGAAATATTTAAGTAGCTTACTGAAAGTATTGACAGGACAAAATACCCAGCAGCACATCCATGAAAAAATTAATTGAAAAGGCGAAGGAGAAACTATCTACTACAAACTTGTCAGTCAGCGAGATCGCTTAGGTAGGGTAGGGCGGATGGATTTATACAGATGTAGGAAGTTTTGATACATTTTTACATAAGGAGGGAGAACCGCGGAATTACCTGTTTTTTTATCCGCTACTGGAAAACCGAATACCTACTTCGGAAAATTTCTCCGGACCCTACTCAGCGTCTCCCGCGTTAATCCTAAATAAGAAGCAATCATATGTAAGGGTACTCTTTGAGCTAATTCCGGATACGTTTGAACAAAATTCCCGTACCGCTTTTCCGCCGTATCACTAATATTACTTAAGATGCGACTTTGACTCGCATCAAAACTCCTGCTATCCGGTCTATCCTTAAACACCTGTAAATTAGGGATCGTTTTTACCAGTTCGTCAAAATCGCTCTTACTAAATATACTGAACGAAGCATTCAAAGAAGGTGCGCTGAAAGGAGATTTTTATCCTCCTTTATTGCAGGCATGGGGTTCCTGATTAGTTTGGACAATTTTTGGGAATGCGCTATCTTGTAGTGGACAAAGCATATATTGTCCATCTTTATTTAAAGGAATATATGCCACAGGGAACCTATCAGATAGCGCCGAATGGCTCCATTATTAAATCCACCCATCATGAATAACTTATTGTTCGACTTCATCCCCAATAAGGGTAATAATACCCTGACCATCAAACGTGAGTTCTTAGCTGATCGTGCAAAGGTCTGGGACCATTATACCAAAAGTGAATTACTGGAACAGTGGTTTGCCTCCCCGCCTATGCACATGCGGACTAAATTAATGAACTTCCGCGAAGGCGGACGCTGGCATTATGCTATGTCAGAGCCAAATGGCCCTGTGTATTGGGGATTGACGCAGTATAAAACCATTCGTCCTAAAGAGGAGCTTTCATTTTCAGATGCTTTCTGTGACGAAGAAGGTAAGATCAATACAGACATTCCCAGTGCAGACTGGACCATCACATTTACGGAAGAAGGGGAGAAGACGTTGGTACAAAGTGTCCTTACTTTCAAATCACTTGCAGACCTGGAACAGATCCTTGAAATGGGTATGGAAGATGGTATGAAGTCTACTTATGCCACACTGGATAATTTGCTTGTTTGAATTTCGTAAGTATTTGTTTCCGTCCTGCAATAATGCACTCCGTTGCTCAGGCTAATTTTGTTGCATGGAAAATCAAAAATACCTGGGTATGTGGATGACTGCTGATAAATATATCAGGCAGGAATTATTACCCAATGGCAGATATGACGAAGCACGCGGCACCCGGCAAAGCGCCTATACGGGCCGCTATGAAATCAAAGGTGATCATATTGACTATTGGGATGATACTGGTTTTACGGCAGACGGAAAATTTGTAGATGATGATACCTTACATCATGGAGGGTATATTTTCTACAGGGAAAAATGAGGTTTGCGGAACTATATGTTCCGCAAACTACAGATCTTTTTGATAGTTTTCGCTAACTGCTCACATGGATGTAAGGCGTTTAATCTCGCTGCCACAAAATCATCTGGTCTTATTAATATTGCATCGGTAGGTGTAGCCTGTGTTAATGTCATCCATGGTTCGTTCGCAGATAATTCTACCAGTTTTACCTGGATATGTGATAGTTTACATGCTGCCCGCCAGTATTCAAAATGTCCGTTCGCTATTAAGACAAATTGTCCTTTCACCCAGTCGAGAGAGGAACTTCCATCTTCCAGCCACATATGGGGAATACAGGTACCGGGTTCACCTCTGAAAAGTTGTGATGGTCTCACAACAGCAGTAGAGTCATATGCATAATCTGGCAGTCCCAATAGCTTTTCTCCATATTGCATCATCTTTGATTCATCGATCAACCCGTTTTTATCTGCCATTTCTCCTGATAGATTTGCATAGAATGCACCTACAGGTTGGCGTTCAGTGTGATAGGTATCCAACAATGCATCTCCTGCCTGGTGTTTTAAAACAGCGGCCAGTTTCCAGGCCAGATTCTGTACATCCTGTATACCTGCATTCGCACCTTTGCCGGCATAGGGTGTCATGGTATGAGCAGCATCTCCGGCAATGAAGATCTTATTCACCCGCAATTGGGTGGCAATCCGGACCGTAAGTTGCCAGGGGAGGATGCTGAGAATAGACATTTTCAGATCTGGAATACCAATCACTTTCCTGAGAATTTCATCCACGGGTACTTCTCCTTTTTCAGGATCATAACGTAAATGGAACGTCCACCTGTCAGCATTGTTTATAGCGAGCAAAAAGCCTGTAATTTCAGACGTTTCTATTAAGAACTGGCTGAACTCCCTGCCGCGTACTAACGTGCTTAGATCAGCCTCAAAATAGATATTAAGGAGATCCATCCAGGCACCATGACCGGCAAGGGGGATCTCCAGTTGTTTACGTATCATACTATTCGCACCATCGGCGGCAATCATATAATTTGCCTGAATGGTATATATTTCCTCCGTTTCCTTGTTCTTTACTACGGCTGCTACTGAGTTTTCATCCTGCTGGAATGTCAATAGCTGATGGTTAAATCGCAGATCATGGTGCTTTGCCTTTTGATAGATAATGGCTTCGCTGATATCCTGTGTACAGCGACAAACACTTTCAGGTGATTTTTCGCCCAGCGCTTTCATGGCTGCAAATTGCTTTGGAAAGTTTGCATTCCCGATGATGTCTGATTTTGTCGTGTTCAGAGTTTCTACCAGGTTGATACCGCGTAATATTCCCCAGGCCGGTGCCAATGCTTTTCCGCCTTCACGCAGTTCCTCACTTAATCCAAGGCCTCTGAACAACTCCATGGTACGGATATCGATCGTTCTGGCGCGGGGATGAATGGAAGTACCTTTTTGCTTTTCAATCAAAATGAAATTGACTCCCTGTTGTGCCAGAAATAATGCTGCTGTCAAACCCGTAATACCACCACCTACAATAAGAACCTGTGTGCTATCTTGTTTCATTTCTCTATTTTTATGCAAATTTCAGGGGAGCGCCTCTTGTGATTGTGCACAAAACGGATTAAAATGTACCATGATCTGCTTGAACAGCTAAAAACATTTGAATATAAAAGGGTGGAAGGGCAATTCGACGCCAGAACAGGGGTATTGCAAATTTATAGAGGAGCGGATTTCATCATTTCTGATTCAGAGATGATAACTGTGGCGGATACCCCATCATGGGAGCATTACAATAGTCCGGGATGGGCAGAGTTTACATTCGTGGTAAAAGGGAGTATCCTGCAAACGCAGGTGGGGTTATATGAAAACCGGGTACTTCCTCAGGGGAGCCATAGCTTTCTGTTTAATCCTGATACGCTGGAAGTGAACCAGTTGATGGGGAAGGGGGATTTTAGGATTATCAGTATCCTGATGCCTGCTGAGAAGGCGATAGCCTTATTCAATGAATACTTACCTGAATTCCCGCATGTAGCGCAGCAATTAATATCCGGCAAGGCGCTTTTTCTTGAATCACCTGATCTCCGGTTTTCTGATCGGATAGCGAATATTCTCAACCATCTATGGGAGTCTCCGAAACAGCCCCAGCTACAAAAGCTCTATTTTGAAAGTATGGTGAATGAGTTGTTTTGTTTGCAATGGGAGTCGATGCTGCATGAGCCGAGGGTACATACCGGAATAAAGTTACGGGCTTCTGATATTGAAAAACTGCATTATGCTGCTGGTATTCTTGCCCGATCGTATCAGGAGCCGCCATCGCTGGAGGAGTTAGCGAATAAGGCTCAGTTGAATGAGTATAAACTTAAAGCGGGGTTCAAACAATTGTATGGTACGTCTGTATTGAACTATGCGTTGAATTTAAGGTTGGAACAGGCGCAGCAAATGATAAAGGATACAGATAAGACTATTTCTGAAATTGCTTATGAATTGGGGTATGCGCATTCACAACATTTTCAGCGGGCGTTTAAAAAGAAGTTTGGGATCACACCGAATAGCTTCAGGAAATTATTTAATACCTGACAGCGTATCATCTTCCGGTTTGGGAAACCTGGTTATTGTAAACCCAACACTATATCTGATAAGTTACCCGTTATGATAAACGTATTAAAAATTATAAAGTAACTTATTAAAAAAGCCGCCTCAAAATTGAGACGGCTTTACAATATCTTACCATGGACTTACCCCTGTTTCCGGCGCATTATCATCACTAAAAAACTGCCCTGTCAATCCATCCTGCCCTAACTCCGCTGCTTTTACCACTCTCGCTGCTGCATCCTTCACTGTTCCCGGACCACTATGATTATTAAAATCCGTAGCCGTATAACAAGGATCCACCGCGTTTACCTTAAACGCTGTATCCCTTAGTTCATACGCCAACACAATTGTATAAGCATTCATCGCAGCCTTAGAAGATACATACGTCACCGGCTTCACCTGGTAATGTACATAATTCGGATCACTCTGACAGTTCAAAGAACCTAACCCCGATGTCACATTCACAATACGTGGCGCAGCCGACTGTTTCAGCAGATCTATAAACGCCTGTGTTACTTCTATCACTCCAAAGAAGTTCGTTTCAAATACCTGTCTGAAGACATTGATATCCGTCTTTGTACTACTCTGGGGCATTCCTCCACTTATACCGGCATTATTAATTAATACATCCAGCTTAGTCACCTTAGCTCGCGCCGCCTGTATAGATGATAGATTATCTACATCAATCAGCAAGGTTTCCACCTGATCCAATCCTTCATCGCGAAGTTTGTGTACTGCCTGCTCTCCCTTCTCCATATCCCGACACCCCAGGTATACATAATACCCTAATTTCAATAACTGCCTGGCCGTTTCAA
This sequence comes from Chitinophaga sp. LS1, assembly GCF_034274695.1. Classification (NCBI taxonomy): domain Bacteria; kingdom Pseudomonadati; phylum Bacteroidota; class Chitinophagia; order Chitinophagales; family Chitinophagaceae; genus Chitinophaga; species Chitinophaga sp. LS1. Next base: position 7,388,638 of record NZ_CP128362.1, on the reverse strand, counting down.
AACCAATACTCTTATTTGCTCCTGTTATCAATACTGTTTTCATAATATGTGATTTAACAGTAGCAAAATTACACGCACTCTACACTACCGCCGGAACACATCCAACGGTTTTAATGGTACATTTTCCGGATTCGCATCAACTCCAGCTAAAAACTTTCTTAAATCTCCCGGAGATGTTCAGCAATCGAATTATTTTGGCTAGATAATATAGCTTAAATGAAGGTAGTTGAACGTTGTTAATATCCCTCTCATTGGGTAAAGCGAAGTAACACACCGCCCTTGCCATTGACCGGAGTTTGTGGAGAATAGATGGACTAAACCGTATATGCATATAGATTCTCTCCCAATTAGTACGGGGTGTGGCGGTCAGTTGCCATTCAGTAATCAGAGTGGCACATTTAAGCAGCGTTCTGTCCGCCGGACCCGCCGGTGCCGGACAATTCAACAACTGCGAAGTTAATTCCTGCCCAAGGCGTTCATAACGTCGTAACTTTGGTGGCACATCCATCACCCGGTCCTGAGACAACATGACTATATCAACCAGGGATCTTAGATTCGGATAATAATCACTGGCACCATGATTTAACACCATCAGTCTGTAATATTGCTCGTGGGTAAAAGGAGAGGAGTCTTTCCCAAGCAACTCATCGAATCCAAGAGATTGATCCATCATGAAATTAGTGGGTCGATAGTGGAACTCAAATCCAAATAACCGCCCCAACGGGCTCCGCTTATAAAAACAAATGTCTTTTTTGTTTGTTACAAAATCTGTAGGGAAGCGTCGTAAATATTCAACCTGGCTACATACATATCCTTCTGCCTTCATTACGTTTACCATGGCGGATAGTTGCCCGGGGGCAATCATCATATCCATATCCGTGAATTCACGCAAACTGATATCTCCACCATATACTACCTTTGTAAAATCCAGTCCTTTATACATCCTTACCGGAATTTCCTGCTGGCCCAATACCTGCTGAATACGTGCGGACTCTATCTGCCGTTCAAAAGCAAATACAGATAGTGCATGACAATAATTTCGAAACCTGATTAAGGTTGATTCGGGAAGATGGGTATTATTCAACACTCTGTAAACGATAGGACGTACCCGGTGCAAAGTTGCTACCCGGTACACTTCTTCCCAGTCAATATCACCATGCGCTACAAAATGCTCCAGATCTGTTACGGCAGCTGTTTTAATAAATACTCTGCAACATAGAATGACACAGGCTATTTCAGGAGAATAGGTTTGGCTGATTGCATCAATCTCCATTATTGTATATTTAGCATATGGTGCTGACGTAATTTTTGCAAAAACTTCAGGGTATCCCCTTCACATTGTGCGGTAGAAATATCAAACTCTTCTACCAGCGATTTGATCAGATCCTTTATAGTTACAGGTGCCGCCAGTTTTTCCCATATCACGCTGCCCACCGGATTTATATTAATATAATGTCCCTGTTGAATGTCCATTAATACAACTTCATCTCCCAGGTGACTGATCATAAAGTTTTCATCATTTCTGCGGATTATATCTTCCTGGTTCATAGCTGTTATTTTTGGGATGTGGAATTATTTCTTTGTAAAAATAAGTAATATTGCATTATAAACTTATTATTTACAATCGCCCATCTTCCACCATGTCCAGTTATAAATATTGGGGGTTTGGTTTAAATATTATATCCGAAATACCGTTCCCCGAGTTATCCCCTGTATCATCATTCGAACAGGCTCATGTAAATATCAGAATGGGTGAAATGCCGGAAACCCCTGATGGCATTTCATTTAGCACAGGCAGAATTTCATATACCATGAATGATCAGGAATTGTTATTTATGGTACAGGATATAGGAAAATATTATGTAAAAGAAGGAAACACCATCATTATACATCCGGATCATGCCGGTATTGAAAAGCGCCTGTTGCGCCTGTTTATACTGGCAGCCGCTATGGCGGGTATCTTACAGCAAAGACGTATCATCCCCATGCACACCGCGTCATTGTTAATCGATGGCAAACTCACCCTGATAGCAGGGCGTTCAGGTGCAGGGAAGTCTACCACACTGGCCGGACTTATGAATAAACAGTATCGGATATTCAGTGATGATATAGTCGTGCTCGCCAATGGTGCGGATAACCATATGCACGGAATTGCATCTTACCCCATGATCAAACTATGGGAACAGAGCATGCAGGCATTTGAATACGAAGATCGCTCTTTCCCTATCATGCCTGGAATGGAAAAATACGGACTCTTCTTCCATGAGGAATTTGATACCCGGCCATACCCGATAAACAGGGTGATCCTCCTGAAACTAAGCGATGATGGCCAGTTTACAACAGAACGGCTCTCAGGCGGCAATGCCTTTGAAGCCGTTGTTGAACATATTTACAAGCCCTCTTTTTTCAATACCCCCGACATGCGGGTACTTAAATTTAAGACCATCACACAGTTATTACAAAACACAGCAGTATACCAGATTGCCAGACCGGCAAACTGTGCCCCGGATGAATTGCTTTCGCATGTAACTTCCATCATATGAATAAAAAAGACATGAGAATGTTTACTGAAGCCTGGTTGTTGCTGGCATTGGCCAGAACAATGCTCTTGTTTTTGCCCTTCAGAAAACTAGCCCCCATTCTTGGTAAGAAATCCCTCCCTGCTCCTGAAAATGAATACCTGTATCATGACAAGAATGATAAGCTGCTTCGCATAGGCAAAGCTATTCTGCGTGCCGGAAAACGGTCTCCCTGGCGTACTGAATGCTTTGAACAGGCGCTGGCCGGAAAATTGATGCTCAAATTCCGTCGTATGACGAGTACCGTTTTTTTTGGCGTGAGCAAAAACAAACAGAAAGGTAAGTTCAACGCACATGCCTGGTTACAATGCGGCAATTATATTGTAACAGGTTATAAACATTTAGAACAATTTACTGTTATTGCTTGTTTCAAAAGTTGAACCATGAGTGCCATATTCGGTATTATTAACAAAAAGTGCAACCCACTGGAGCCGGCAGTAGTTCAACGTATCAGTAAAGTTTTGCAACACCGGGCTATAGATGGAATGGATGTCTGGACCGATCAATATATCGCCCTGGCCTATTGCAAATTGGCCATGAATGAGACAGAACGACAGCAAACTATGCCCTTTGTAACAGAAGAACTGGTGATGATTGCTGATTTACGGATTGATAACCGGGGGATACTCCTACAGGAAACAGCTGCTCCGGCAGACTGTTCGGATGTTGTATTGCTTCTACATGCCTGGAACAAATGGGAGAAAGCATTTGTGCAGCACCTGGAAGGTGAATTTGCTATTTGTATATGGGATAAGATCAGGCAACAATGCTTTCTTGCCACAGACCATATTGGTTTTCGCGCGTTATATTATTACGATTCCCCAGAGGTATTTATATTCTGTAGCGAACAAAAAGGAGTGGAAGCCTTCAAACCTTCTCCTCCAAGATTCAACGAGGTGAGCCTGATTGAATACTACTTCAGGCAATCGTGCCCAACAGCCACCTATGATGCCGATGTATGGACCCTGTGTGGTGGAAATATACTGGTACTGGCTAATGGCATAATGACTATCCGCAAATACTGGGAGCCTGTAGGTGGTCGCTATCGGTTTAAGAAAGACAAAGACTGGCATGAATGCCTGAAAGAACTGATATATGAAGCGGTGAGCAATAGGCTGAATACAGATAAACCTGTTGGCATTACCTTGAGTGGTGGCCTCGACTCATCTGTCCTTGCCTGCATACTATCCGAAGTATTGCAGAAAAAGAATAAACCGCTTTATGCTTTTTCTGCAATATTGCCCGAAAAGCATCATTCGGAAGAAGAAGATGAGCGTACATATATAGATGTGATCGGCAGTCACTGTCACAACCTTATCCAAACATATGTAACAGCCTCTTCCTATGGCCCATTTGATGGTATTGAAGCCGCTTTTGAACGGGACGAAACATTTCCTAACGTATTCTATTATATGGATCATGCGATCCTGGAAAGCGCAAAAGAAAAACAAATTGGCTTATTATATACTGGTTTTGGTGGCGATCACTGGGTCTCCTGGAAAGGTAATCCCGTTATCTACAACATGGTTAAGAGCGGTCGCTTTTTGGGTGCTTTGAAACTGATGAAGGAGTTCGCCAACAAAGAAGGGAAGAAGGTTTCCCATATCATCAAACGGGAATTGATAGCGAAGGTTGCAAAAGGGAAAAAGGGGGATGAGGTACAGGCACCATTTCTGCAGGAAATGTTTTTTCAAAAGTATAGCAGGGACCTGTCCTTCTCATCAGTAGATGACATCCGTGCGCATATGTGCGACAACCTCCGGAATGGCAGAACCGGCTTATTTCCTGCCATGCTTGCAAAACGTAATGAACGGTTTGGTATGCAGAGTGCAGTACCGCTACTGGACAAAAAAGTCATGGAATTTATGATAGATGTTCCCATGCATTTGTTTGTAAAAGGAGGATATAAAAGAAGCTTCATTCGCCATGCCATGCAGGGAATAGTGCCAGGGGAAGTATTGTGGAGAAAGGATAAGGGCATGTATTCGCCTGACTATATATCACGTGTTCACAGGCATGAAGACTATATCAAAGCAGTTGATAAACAAAGCATTGCATTCCAGCGTTACCTGTCCGGAGATGGATTGACTTTCAATCATGCAAACAGAAAAGACACAGCTATTCTGAGGACAAGCCAGTCTGTAATAGCCAGTGAAATTCTGACTGCATTAGCACAAAAAGGATACAAAATACCTTAATATTTAAAACAAAACAGCATGAACGAACAAGCATCCCAAAAACTGGTGTGGACTACACCTGATATTAAAGTCTACGAAATAAATGACATCACCCTAGGAGGTGGCGGAGTAGGATTTGACTTCGCTTCAGAGTCAAGCAACTAAATTATTAAAGGGGGCTCATTGCAAAATGAGTCCCTCTATTTACTAATAAATCCAACAAATGAAAAGCGAACAAACATCATCAAAGCCCATCTGGACGACTCCGGACATCAAAGTGTATGAAGTAAATGACCTCACTCTCGGAAATGGAGGCGGAGGTTTCGACTTCGGCTCTGAAGTGAGCGCCTAAATTAACAAGGACTCATTGCAAAATGAGTCCTTGTTTAATTCCATAATATTCCGCATGATATGCCGGCACAAAGATATCTTCCAGCGCCAGCATATTGACCTGTATACAATGACCATCCTTTACAGCAATCAATCCTTCGCTGACTATACTCCCCGGTGGTAATGTAGTTGTCATAACACTTTGCATACCATCCATCAGTTTTATTTCCTGCCCGTTCAACCTGGTAGCCGCACCTTTATTCCATGGATTGCATGCCCGGATCAGGTTACAAATTTCAGTGGCAGACATGGTATTCCAATCAATCAGCACATCCTTTGCCACGGGCCGTTTTTGGTAAGCAGCAGGTCCGGCAGCAGGCAGATCTGGTAGTGGCATTCCCGCAGCTAGTGCCTGTAATATAAAGAAGACGCCTTCAATCACCACCTGGCTAAATATCTGGTGCACCAATGCATAATTATAATGTGGCTGATCGGGAATATTTTTTACCCAGACCACAGGCCCTGCATCAAACCTGTTAGTTAGTACATGTATGCTAAGGCAGAGTTGTGGCATCCCCTTTTTCAATTGCCAGAATACAGGCGCTGGTCCCCGGAAAGCCGGGAGTGAACCTGCATGAATATTAAAGACAGGCATAGTGAATTTGCTCACATCCAACAGGTGCGGATATCCATATACAAACACCACTGTTGGTTTACATTGTTCCAGCCAGTTATATACATCACCGGTTGCCATTGCAAAATGTGCAGCAAGCGTATTCACTTTTTGGTTGACATATGCATCCTGCCCGGGTGCAAAAAAGATACACACCTGCAAATTGTTATTTGCAAGTGTGTATGCCAGTGGCAGAAACTGATCACTGGACGAAATAATTCCTATTGTCATATCAGTTAAGAGAAGCTAGGATATATACCCACCAATGCGATGATAAAATTAATGGTGACATAAGGCATCTGGTTATCGTGCGGTAACGAACTACCAGTGACCGTCATCGCAGTAGGATCCAGCGTTACATTTGGTGCTGATGCTCCTGATGGCAATGGCAGCGCCGTATACAGTTTTACATCCGGGTAGGGAGTAGGCGGTGGTGGCGTGCTGGTAGTACCATTCGTATTGGCGAGGAACCCATTGTTAGGTTCACCGGTAGTAGCATTGCTGGTACTTGCCATCAGATTGTGTGTATGCGAAGGTATCTGGGTAGTGAGCAATGTTACATTGGCTAAACCGGCATTTTCACCCATTGTATAGGTAGCCCCTCCCTGCAGTGTGCCCTGGCCATAAGCTATTCTCTGCTGCAGGTTCGGCAATGCAAAATTGGTGCTGCCATTACCACCGTAAGTGGTGCCGATAAGGGTGAACAATGCCTCATTTTCACTGATTGAGAGCAGACTCCCATTGCAAATTGACCAGCCAATAGGTGCATAATTGCCGGCAAAAACTCTGATTTCTCCGAGGTAATTATCCATAAAATATTTTTGAAGGTTATTGGGAATGTTATTGCCTGGATGGGTATATGCCTTGTGTGGCAATGCAATAATTGATCACCAGGTATGGCTGCCTGTTTTCGTGAGGTTGGTTATTACCTGCCTGTGTAATACAGGGACCCATCTGTGTCAAAGTGCCTGCACTCGCAGCATATAAGTTGACCGTCGCTTTATTGGCCACAGGCGATGTACCTTTTATGTCAGGATTTCCCAGGAAGTTGGTTGACGGCGAACCTACATCATAAGCACTTTTGGTACGAACGAGGTGATTGTGTAAGGGGAGCTCGTTGGAATTAAGTGTTACCGATTCAGTGCCAGCAGCCTGACCTATAGGATAATTACTACCACTTTTGCTGGTACCGGTACCAACAATACTTCTGCCGTTTAAGTTAGGTAATTGGAAGTTGGTGGTGCCGTTGCCCCCATAATATATGCCCAGTAAGGCAAATAAAGCCTGGTTTTGTGCAAGCGGTAAAAGTTGGCCGTTGCAGGGAACCCAACCTCTTGGTGCCCGGCCATAACTAAATGCACGAATCTCTCCGAGATAATTTTCCATAAGTGAAATTCAAATGTGTGAATGAAAATTGTGAATCAGGGGTGTTGTGGATATTCGCCTTCCACACAGATACAATAAGTCATGGCCAGGTAGGGCGACATATTGTTATGTGCCTGACTGCCGCCTGCAGTCGAAATACTCTGAGGGTTCAGCGTACCGTTGGCAGTATCTGCATAAGCAATAATACCCAGACTAAGGCCTGTGGAGTAAGCATTGGTAAGATAAGCAGTGGGTGCCGGCACATTCGTTGCCTGTGTTAATTGAGCTGCACTTGAACGTGTAACTGCACCTATCTGGTGATTGTGCGCCGGAATAGTGCTCACCGTGAGTGTTACATTTTCAGATCCTCCGGTAATGCCTGGGGTGTTATATCCGCTTTGTGCAGTATTTACACCAACGAGCGTTACACCTCTTAGATCCGGAAGCATGTAATTTGTTGTTCCGTTCCCTCCAAATCGATTACCGATAACGGAGAAGAGGATAGATTGTTGTTGAATCTGGAGCGTGCTTCCATCACAAGGAAGCCAGCCAGTAGGTACAAAATTAAAGCCAAATGCTCTGATTTCGCCAATGTAACCATCCATAATGTTATTGATTAAAAGTGAGGTAATAAAAAAGGGCTATTAAAAAGTTGTGGTGTTTGGGATTTAAAAATGAGTACAACAGTTTACAAACAATACTTAACATTACGTAGGTATGAAAAGTTCAAAATCTCAAAAAATAATTTTGAGATTTTGAACGTAAATCCATTATTGATACATGGCCCTTGCCTGGTCACGATAAGTAGCAGGAGTGAGGCCGGTTTCGCGTTTAAAAAACCGGTTAAAATAAGAAGTGTCCGAGAAACCAAGCTGGAAGGAAATATCCTTCAGTGGCTGATCTGTGTGAAATAATAAACGTCTGGATTCCATGATCAGGCGATCATGAATATGCTTGATGGCAGGCTTGCCACTTTGCCCCTTAACGACGTCACTTAAATGCCCGGCAGAAATATTAAGCATGGATGCGTAATCATTCACTTCATGATATTGCTGATAAAATTCATCAATCTTTGCCTGAAAGCGTTTTAATAATATTTGCTCACTGCTAAGGTCATTGCCTTTATATTGTTCCGTATAGCGTCTGCTCAGGTATGTGAGCAATACGGTGAGGTAGGCACATAGCATACGTTGCTGCCATTCTCCCCGTTGCCTGTACTCGACATTGATCTTCTGCAATAATTCTTCTACAACGATTATATCCTCTGTGGTCATTTCCAGCTCATACCCGTTATAAGGATTTACAATCAAGGGCAGTTTTAATAAAGCTTCATTTCCATACAGGGATAAAAATTCCTTTGTAAAAGCAATCCCCGTACTCCATAATTGCGTTAGCTCCTCTTTTACAATCACCTGCTGTGGGTTAGTAAAATAAACCGTATTCTTCTTCAGTTCGATAGCGTTCATATCTATCCACTGACGGCGGCCCCCGGTTCGGATCAGGACAACTAAATAATGATCTTTGCGATGAGGGATCAGTAATTCTGAGCGGTCCGGATAATTGCCTTCAAAATTGTAGACTTTAAATTGGCCATCCTTCATGAACTCGTCCTGCTCCAGCTTATAAATAGGTACTGTCATATTTTCTTCGGCATATGCACGATCTTTGAAATACGATCGTTACTTTATCAATACCCAAATTTACCTAAATCCCCTACATAGCATCATTATATATGCTAAGAATCCAAATCCCGGCGTGAGCCACGGTATAAATACGACGCGATGGGTCGCAATCATCCATCCGCCCAAAGTCTTATCCAAAGTAACACCCAGGTTACCTGTGGATGTTGCCCGGCTATTTGCAAACTCCTTCGCATTCAGTGGGGAAGAAATCATATAAGTGCTCTCATTCAAAAAAAACGGAGAATAGGGAAATACCCACAATCCAATTACGAATATAGTCGCCAGGGGTATTTCCTCCTGAATAATATAATAAATAGAGGAATGAGGATGGGGGCGAAGCATAAAAAACAAAAGCCGTCCCCTCAATAGAGACGGCTTTAGGATAATTTTAAAACAGTTTTTCCTGCGGAGGTGTTACACCTGCCAGGCGGAGGTAAACAGTGGCCTGGCCTCTGTGATGTGTTTGGTGCTCAAAAGCTTTGTAAATAGCCTGTTCTTTGGTGATCTCAAATTTTCCAAACAGGTTAATTTTGTCATTCAGCTGAGCAGCCGGTATCTTTTGGATACTTGCAATTACAAAATCATACCCGTCCATAACGGCTTTGGTTACAGCTGCTTTGGATTTGTCAGCAGATTTTTCTGATTCCCCAAAACCAACAGGACTCTTTTGTCCGCTGACGGCGGAGATAAATCCATAGTTTGCATCCGTCAGGTGGAGGAACTGGTCTGCGAATGAACGCATTTCAGGGGTTGGTTTCAGGCTGTAGTCTTTATCCGGCATCGCATCCAGGTATTCTTTGGTGTAGGCCTTTGCTCTTTCCCATTCTTTTACCAGGACTTCGGTTTGCGACTGTGCTTTGGCAATGCTGGTGGCGCCCAGCAATACCGCAAGGAGGTAGATCGTTGCTAACTTCATGAATTACAGGTTTTAGAAGCCGAATTTAGGTAGGTTTTGTCATTTCCAGCAAAAAGGTTTGTTTCAGCTGATCCCCTTTACTTCATCCTTTACCATCTCACGTAAAAAGATCTCTTTTACCTTCGCGATCTCACCCTCATACATACTTTTCTTCCTTGTGCCAAAATAGAGCGTGTTTTCGTGTATTTTGCTCCCTTCCCATATCAATTTCACCTTGCCCTCTTCCAGCTCCTTTTTAGCCAGAAAATCGGGTACTACAGCGATCCCATCTCCTACACTCAGGCATCGTAAGATTGAGCAGATATTCGGCACGATATAATTCGGTTTAAAATCCGGTCGTTTATCGAAATTATTAAACCAAAACCGCCGCAGGTGTTCCATATCCCCGGTTGTTCCATACCAGGTCTGTTGTTTGAGCCAGTCCAGTATGCCTGATCTGTCGTCCGCTTTCAGCAGTTTTCCGAACTTAGTTGTATTCGTCTTCGCACCACCTACCACGACAATTCTTTCTTTAAAGAATGCCTCATACTTTAATTGAGGATAATCCCCTTTTTGTGGCGTAATGATCAGGTCGAGAATGCCTGCATCCAGATCGCTCAGCATTTCCGGATACTCCCCGAATTTAATGATCACATTAAACGGCAGGGTCGGTAGATATGGCTCCAGTGTAAACTGAAAGGTTTCAAAACACATCCCTACACTCACCGTGGGCCTTTCCGCTTCAGTACTTCTGTGAAAGTGTTGCTCCGCCTCTTCCAGCTTATTCAGGGCATCTAAAATATAGTTGTACAGCAGCTTTCCACGTTCGGTGGCAATCAACTTACGGGAAGTTCTGTCAAACAACTTATAGCCTACATAGGCTTCCAGCGAACTGAGATGCAGACTGATGCCCGGTTGTGACACGTACAGCGCTTCTGCAGCACCTGTAAGACTACCAGTCTCATATATAGTTTTAAAGGTTCTAAACCATTCGAGATTTACCATCTATCAGAATTATGATACAAAGGTATAATTTATATTATTTTAATAGTAGATGTAGGGGTAGTAGTTTTGCATCGTAAATAAAAACGACAATGAAAAAGATCTTCGTGATAAATGGTGGACAGGTATTCGGTCACTCCGGCGGCCGGTTTAATAAAACGATTTCTGAGGCCACCAGGGCCTTCTTCGATAAGGAGGAAGGATATGAAGTACGCTATACCGACATCAACGATACATACGTTCCGGAAAAAGAAGTAGAGAATTTTGTATGGGCAGATGCTGTGATTTATCATACACCTGTATGGTGGTTTGGTCTGCCGCATGAATTTAAGAAATACCTGGATGTAGTTTTCACCGCTGGTCAGGGCAAAGGCATCTATCGCAGCGATGGACGTAAAGCAGAAAATCCTGCTATCAACTATGGTACCGGCGGTATGCTGCATGGCCGCAAATACCTGGTCACAACTTCGTGGAATGCACCTGCTACGGCCTTTACATTACCCGGAGAGTTCTTTCTGGAAAAGTCAGTAGATGAGGGGGTACTCTTTGGGTTTCATCGCATGAATGCCTTTACTGGTATGACTCCGCTGGAAAGTCTGCATTTTCATGACGTAGAAAAGAATTCAGATATTAATAGAGATTTAAGCAGGTATAATGACCATCTGCAAAAAGTATTTACGAATAATTAAAGTTTTATTGTGGCTACTAACTTTTAGAGGTTTAAGAGTTAGTAGCCTATTTTAATTCGTAATCTCCTCCACGGTGTATTGAAAAAATACACCATGCAAGAACTGAAAATACCAGTAAAGTACACGGACATTTAAAGAAATAAGCCCAATGAAACCGGTGTGGTTCCATTGGGCTTATTTCTTTAAAGAACGTTATTTAATATCCACCTGATAGAACTATCCTCGTTTCATTGAGTGTATCTTCATTTAAAACCCGGCCCAACTTAACCAGCCGCGTTTCATTGTGCTTTTATTCAATGCTATGATCGCCTCTTCGAGATATTCGTTGACGTTATCTTTATTCAAACCCAGATCCTCTGCAATCACCCCCTGCAATAACAACGGTGCTATATGTCTGCCACCTGCCATCAAAGCCGGTCTTACTGGTGCTTTTGCCCAATGCTTTGCCAGCTTTATTGCTGAATCAGGCTGATCATTCTTTGCTGCCAGTTCTGCACCCAATGCATATGCTTCATCAGAATCATATTCCTCTTCTGCCAGTCTTTCAATCATTTCAAGTGCCAGCAATTCTTTGTAAGCTACCGGAAACTCATCTTCTGGCTGAAGATTTACTGCATGCAGCGTGTCGTTCATAAAATCAGTGACATCTTCGTAATTCTCCTGTACAGGCAGTGCCCTGTTTTTAAACATACCAGCTGTAATAAAAGCCTTTCTCACCAGGTTTACGCCTGATAGTGAAGTCCAGGGCATTGCTGGCATTTCATACGCCCACTTATCTATGGCAATATAATTTCGCATAGATCTTTCAATCTCATCTATATTCCCTAACTCAAAAGGTACATCCGCAGGTACAGCACCTGCCGCAGACCATAACACCGTAAATGCAGTATCTGCCAGCCAGGTATCGCGTTCATGCCGCCTTTTGAACTTCCATAGTTCCTGCAATAGCCGGTTGCCTTCTTCAAGAAAGCCGCCAGTAGCCACAAACAGCGCAATCTCCGTGACTTTGCAATAAATGTGTGCTCTCCTTCCTTTTTCGATTGTTCTGAGATTGTCTGTAGTCAGCATAGGCTAAAGTTATAAAAAAATACCAATGATTATTTAATATTTACCAATAAACCCGTGCTGCTATCCGGAATTTTGTCTAAAATTATTCAACAATGCAAATCGATCCCAATAGCCTCATGCGGGCAATCCTAAAAGTAAAGCGCAGAGAACAACTGACCCCTCATTACATCCGGATTATCCTTACCGGCGATGATATCCAGATTTACCAGAGAGCCGAAGCAGGAGACAATAATAAGATTATTATCCCAAAGGATAAATCTGTTCCTGTCGAATTGCCTGATATGGCTACGCGTAGTCTGTTTGATTATCCCAACCAGATAGTGAGAACATATACCTTACGATCATTTGATGCGGAGAAAGGGGAGATGGCTATCGACTTCGTCGTGCATAAAAATCCCGGTCCTGCATCTGCCTGGGCTATGAATGCTGAACCCGGTGATGAACTTGGTGTGCTCATGAAAGCTAATAGGAAAAAGCTTATGCGGTCTGCAGAAGATTATTATTTCTTTGGTGATCATAGTGCTTTACCAGTTATCAGTGCATTGCTGGAAAAGCTGGGCCCTGCTGCTAAGGGCCATGCGTATATTGAAGTGCATGGTGCTGAAGATGTGTTACCGATCAACAAGCCGGCGGGTATTGACATTACCTGGTTGTATAATGAACATCCCGGTGATACTTCCGGTTTACCTGCAGCATTTAATGCAATTGAAAATACGCTGCAAGGTAGTTCATATATCTATGCATTCGCAGAACATGGAGCTGTGAACGAAATACAGGATAAACTCCGGAAACATACAATCGTGAAGCGTGATAGCTGGCAGGCGTACGGTTACTGGAAACATGGCGAATCGGAAGATCGTTCTATGATGGAACGTGCGGCTACGATGTCAAGGTAAGGGTTGTCACGACAACACCGCTTTCTTATACGCCGTAGGACTCATCTGGTAAAACTTCTTAAACGTTTTCAGAAAATGACTTTCATCCGTAAACCCAAAGTCATGACTGATCACCGAAACGGGAACATTGTTCTTCCTGATCATACGGCCTATCATCACCATCCTACACTCATTGATATATGCCTTCAATGACTGCCCCATATGCCGCTTAAAATACGCGCCGATATAGGTAGCAGGAATATTGAACACCTCCGACATATGCTGTGAAGTGAGCAGCAACGGCAGCTTCATATGCTTATGTATATGCTTGACCATCTGGTCAACAATGAGCCTGTCAGGATTGGGATACCGCCTGTCTGTCAGGTTACGTTCCATAATCACGATGAGCGAAACCAGCTGATGTAAGATCAGTTGTTCATTCAGCATCGTCTGATCTTTCATGGCTTCCACTGCATTGAAGATATGTGTCACAATGACCTTATCTTCAGTGCTCAGCGGAATGTAGGCATTCAACGGCGATTTGGCACTGGCCATTACTACGCCATCAATATCCCACTTGTTGACATATGTTTTTAGTAATGAGCGCAGGTCGTCACTAAACTTGATCAGCGTAGCCTTTGCCACGCGGGGAATCAGGAATGAATGTGGTTCGCCGGGTGCAATAAAAAAGAGATCTCCTTTTTGAAAAGACACCTCCTGGTTACGAAATATATGCTTGCCTGTTCCGGAACGGATGAGGAAGAATTCATGATAGGTATGGCTATGGGTAGTATATGCTTCTGTCAGGATTTCCCTTGTCTCAATAATTACCGGTTCGAATTGCCTGTACTTGATCATATTTGCAAGTTACATACTTAACTATTCAGAAACGCTAATATCTGTATCTGGGTACCGGTGACCTACCTAACTATTCAGAAACGCCAATATCAGTTTCGCCGCTATTTCCGGCTGCTCCCCTGATAAATGTCTTTGCGTCACCTCTCCCAGATATCCGCCATGACCACCGGGCAATATCGCCAGCTGTGCCTTCGGAAATAATCTAAACATCTCCACAAAATGCTCAGGTACCATCACATCCTGATCCCCTCCAATAATGAGGGTAGGGGAGGTAATATTCCTAAGCATCTCATCCGGCCAGTCCTGAAAGCCCAACATCCTGTCACGATCACGGTTATGCATGATCTCCAATGCTGCACGATCATTATTGATAGCCAGGTATGCCTCCTGCAATCCCATCGGCATATTATCCAGGCTGGCAGTATTCATAAAATCAAAGAAACCTTTAAACAGCCCATCTCTCTTATAAAACGAAGATGCGATCACCAGCTTTTTCACCACCTGCGGATGTCGTGCGGCCAGTTGCATAGCAGTATTCCCGCCATTGCTAAACCCCAGTATTTCTGCCTGTGGAATATTCAAAAAAGCCAGTAATGCAGCTACATCATCTGCATCCTGTTCAAAACTGGTGGGAGTGCCCCGGTCTTTCGTATGCCCATGTGCCTGTAGCTCCATGGCAATGATCTGGCGATCGCCAGTCAGCAGGGGAATGAAATAGCCAAAATTGCTCTCAATAGTAGAGCCGCCACCATGAATCAATACCAGTGGATCTCCACTGCCATAAATTTCATAATAGAGGTCTAATCCATTTGCGGGTGCATATCCGGAAGTCGTGGGTTTCATAACAGGAATTTATTTAAAATAATTAATCCAGATGAGTCGTACAATTATACAGGTCGCAGAACCATTTAGTATCATCTACCACAAGTCTTGATACGCCTGTATTCTTCAGGTGTTCGGTCAGTTCAAATTCAGGTGTCAGGTGACGGAGCATATGGCGGATAAAGCTTCCATGACTCACGATGAGGATCCGTTTGCCGGCATGTTCTTCCAAAAGGTCTTTCATAAATGCTACGCCTCTTTCGTATACAGCATCGGCACGTTCCATTCCCAGATCCAGCTGGCGCCAGTCGGGTCCCCATTTGGCAATTCTGTCTTCTTCCACCGTACCTTCTGTCTGACCACCGGAAACTTCGCGCAGTCTTTCATCTGTCAGTACCGGTGAGAGGCCGATGGCTTCAGCAATGATTTCTCCGGTTTTTTTCGCCCTGGAAAGATGACTGGTGTAAATAATATCCCAGGGTTGTTCAGCTGCCAGTCTGGCCCCCAGTTTTTGTGCCTGTTCAATACCCTCTTCATCCAGCGGTATATCTGTGCTGCCTTGCATTCTGCCTTGCTTGTTCCATGAAGTACTTCCGTGTCGGATGATTGTGATACGTGTCATAGGTCCTAATGAATGTTGATAGGACAAATGTAATCAAGGAGGGGGGCTTTTACAATAACTCCGCCTCACTTATCAAATTATTCTTTAACGCAAACACGACCACTCCAGCCGTATTCTTTACATTCATTTTTTCCAAAATCCTTGTCCGGTGACCTTCCACTGTCCGTTTGCTCAAAAATATCTTCTCCCCGATCTGCTGGGCAGTATACTGTAAACAAATCAACCGGATAATCTCCTTTTCCCGATCCGTAAATATAATCGGGTGTGCATCACGGTAAGGGTTGAACCGGCTCCTCACAATCATCGAAGCCAGCTTGGAACTCGTCTGTCTGCAATAAAAGATCTTATCGTCAAACACACTGGTGATCGCTTCCACAATTTCCTGTTTATCTGCATTTTTAAGCAAATACCCTTTCGCCCCTGCCTCCAGCATCTCCACAATCAATTCCTCTTCATCAAACATAGAAAGCGCAATGATCCTGATATGGGGAAACCGTTGTAATAAAGTGCGGGTAGCGGTAATGCCATCCATCAATGGCATTTTCAGATCGGTCATGACCACATCTACTGCTGTCGTTTCCAATAGTTCCAGCAATTCCCTCCCATCACCTGCCTGACCTACCAGATTAATATTTGGTTGTCTGGAAAGCATCAGTGCCAGGCCATCACGGAATATCTCATGATCATCAGCTATCACTAATCGGATGTCGTACATGTTAGTTGAATCTTTTGGGGGTAATGGTATCGGTATGATGGTAAAATTACATCATCCTGCGGGAATTTTAATGAAATAGTTCGTTCCCTGCCCCGGGGCAGATTCAATCGACAAATGCCCATGCAAAATATCCGTTCTGATTGCCAGGCTTTTCATCCCCAATCCGGTAGATTCTGCTTTTACTTTCCTCACGTCAAATCCTATCCCGTCTTCTTTGACCAATACCAGGAAGAACCCGTTTTCACGGCTCAGTACGATCTGTAACTGGGTGGCTTTGGCATGCTTAAGGGTATTATGAGTGATCTCCTGGATAATACGGAACAGATGGATCTCTTTCTCTGCCGGAATACTGATCTGACCGGAGGTATGAAACCGTATATCCAGCTGGGCTTTGGCAGAAACCTGTCTGATAAATTCATGAATAGCATCCGTCAGTCCTTTCCTTTCCAGGGTAGCGGGCAGCAGGTTGTGGGAGATCTGCCGCAATCCCCTGATAACCTCGTCGATATAGGTACCCGAACGGGCAATGACCATTTTATCATGTTCATCATGCACCTGGATACTATTGATGTTCAGCTTGATGGTAGAAAGTAGTGGCCCCATGCTGTCATGCAGATCTGCAGCAATACGTTTACGTTCATTTTCCAGGATGGTAATTTCCGCTACAATCCGCTCCCTTTGCAGCTGTATATACCTGCGGTGGTAGAGAATAATGGAGACGACAAAGAATATGATAATGACCGCTATCAGCAGTGAAATAAAGACGGTCGTATAAAAGATCTTATCATCCATGGGGCATTGACGATGCTACGCTTCAAAGTGTTTTTTAAAGTAATAAGCAGTCTTGACGGGGATAAACAACACCGCGAGCACATAGATCAAATTTACAAAAGCATTGATATAGTTGAACATAAAAACAATCTTGAGGGTCAATATAGTATCTGACCCCACGAAGAAGGAGGCTTCATAGATGATCTGGTAAATAAAAATGATGATAAATCCCATGCAGATGAGAAAACGGGAGTTACGCAACAGGTTCTTGTTGTCCTGAACAATAAGGTAATTAATTTCATTGATACTGAGCAACACGGCAATGAATGCATACGTGACCCTGAAAACAGGGCTGAAATTTTCGATCTGTGAAAAGAATAGATTCTCAGTGATCCATCCGGCAGTGAGGCTTGCGGCAAGTACGATATAGAGACGGTACTTCCGTTTTAGAAACCCCCATATATAAAACTGATACAGTACAACCATACATTCTGCCAGCCCATATAGGTTGAAAGGTATCGCATTGCTGGTGTTGAGTACTTCAATGCAAATAAAGCTGATAGATTCCGAAATGAAAGCCAGGGCAAGCAAAAGGAGGAAGGGCTGATAGCTGGTCACTGTTTTGTTAAAGCGTATCAGCCCTATCACTAATGGGATAATTACAATCTGGCTGACAAAGAATGCGCCTAGATTATTCATTTATTTGGGTTGTACGACATCTTTACAAAGTGGAGGACAACGTTGTCCGCTTTCCATTGCCTGCAGGTTACCCTGTGCTTTTGCGGATTCGATACCTGGTACATTGAGGGCGGTTTCACGGCTTACGAGGGTGGTATGGATATCATTGCCTTTGCGGTCTACCGGCAGTAATACCAGTCTTACCTGGCCTTTTTCATCCTTACCGAGGTAAATGCGGACACCATCTGCGCCTTTGGCATTCAGCAGAGCGGCAATAGCATCACGGTTGAACATTTCAGCATTGGGAAGGTTGAAAGCGCTGTCGAGATAGTTGCCTGGCAGGCGGGCCTGCAATTCTTTTTTACCACGCTGGAACCCGGTAATGAGGTTGTCAGCTTCCTGCTGAGAGATCACATGACGGCTGGCGCGTGCTTTGTCCAGCGGGATCTGAAAATTGTCGGGGTTTCCAGGAGTACATCTGCTAAAGCATAGCAGTAGTAAAACCGGCGCAAAGATACGGATGGAATCGTGGTGCTTCATAAATAAGCGTGTTTTGTAATGATTGATAATGCAAACTAGAAGAATGGGGCGATAAAGAAAAGCGTATAAATACCTGTGTTGTAAGGGTAAATATAACTTATTATCTGCATTTCGCTTTTGGCATTGATTGGCGGCAGCTATTGCTGCCACCAATCAATGCCGCTTAAATTGTGTGAATGACAGCCGGAGGTCGCAATTCACACAATTTGATGTTTTCTTTCATACATAAACCTTGGCCTACCAGGCCACTTTGCCTGAAAAATACTTTCATCTGGCTCTTATTCCTCAACTGTAACCACTTTACTTTTGCACCCTTACATGCCACAGAGAAAACCATCCAACTTTAGTCCGCAACAGCAGCTTCACAGCCTGGATGCCAGACTCGTTCTGTCACTACAACGCCTCAGCGACATGCTGAAAGCCTTGCAATGGGAGCAGGCGCGTACCCTGGGGCTTACCCCCCTGCAGTTACAAATCCTCCTCTTCATTGGCTATCATCCGGCGGAACTGAACAAAGTGGCGCACATTGCCACCGAATTACAACTTAGCCGACCTACCATCAGCGATGCTGCCGCCTCTCTTGTTTCGAAAGGCTTACTGGAAATGCAACCTGACAAACGTGACAGGCGTAGCTTCTCTATGTTGCCTACTGAAGTGGGGCGGGACATCCTGCTCAAAGCAGAAGAATATGTATTGCCCTTAACTGAAGTATTAGAAAAACGTCCTGCTTTTGAAAAGAACAACCTCTATCAAACCATCTTTGCGATGATAGCAGGTCTTATGAACCAGGAAAGCGGTGAATTACAAAGAATGTGTTATACCTGTGCACATTATCAGGGCAATAAAAAAAGACAGCACAACTGTCTTTTTTTGAACAAATCTTTAGCTTCGGCAGAACTGCAGATTGATTGTATGTATCATTCTACCTTGTCGTAAAAAATTTATTCTCACATTCCCATAAAAAAAGGGGCTGACTAAAAAGGTACACCCTCTCGGGTAGGTGAGGGTGATGAATGGCTTTTACGCAATTCTCAGCGCCTTCATTTTACTTTTTAGTCAGCCCCCGGTTAAATTACCATATCCAAGTATAAGAGGGCTTGTCCATGTACTTTGTTACTCCAAAGTATGAGAGGTTTTTTTCAATATAAAATCTTCTATAAATTTATCGTCGTAAAATTTTGGCCAGTTTATCCAATCCCTTCACAATAGCATTTTCTTCCAGAGAAGCAAATCCTAACCTCAATCCTGTTTTCCCAATATACTGTGGTGCATAAAAACTAGCGGGGTTTACGATATAAATTCCAGCTGCGTGCAATTGTGCAATCTGAAGCGGCTGGTGCAAACGCATCCAGATAGCCAGCCCCCCTTTCGGAATAGTAAAATCTGCAATCCCCGTAAAGTTCACTTCCAGTATACCTGAAGTCAGTGTCAATCGCTTTTTATACGTGGCATGTGTCTGTTGCAGGTATCTTCTGATCTCGCCTTCTGCCATCAGGTTGGCCATTCCCTGTTCAAGCAGTCGATCACGTTGCTGACTCACCACCATCTGGCAGGATGCCAGTGAATGGATAAATTCAACAGGACCATATACAAAACTTAAGGGTATAGAAGGTGCCACACTACCGATATACACAACATTGTCTGCATGCGGCATACCCGCTACCGGCAATACCGGTTGTGCATCGAAGTGATAACTATGATCATAATCATCCTCAATGATCATAAAATGATATTGCTCACTCAGTTCCAGCAACAGCTTACGTCGTGCTACTGGCAACGTAGACGTGGTAGGGTACTGGTGATGCGGTGTGATGTATACTGCTTTGAGGGATGTATGCTGACAAACTACTGCCAGTGCTTCCACATCAATGCCCTGTTCATCAACCGGAATATAGTGGAGATGAGCGCCGGTGAGCCTGAAAGCTTCCCATGCTGGCTGATAGCCGGGATGCTCTACCGCTACCTGATCACCTGGGAATATCAATGTCTGCGCTACGAGGAACAGGGAGTCCTGGTGCCCGTGGGTGACACAAATATTCTCAGTCACAGCAGCGAGGCCCCTGTCGTTGTTCAATACGAGGTTGATCTCCTGTAGCAGTTGCTCATTACCCCTTTCGTTGTAATTCTTCAGGTGCAATTTGGTGGTTTGCTGGTGCAGGATCTTCCTCACTTCGCGGGTGATCTCCGGTATTGGAGACAGACGTCCATCTGGTTGACCTTCGTCGAACACGGTATCAAATGTACCATTATTATAAGGTAGCGGCTGTGGTGGAGCAAACTGACGGAAAGTGATGTCCAGCGAGGGTTTCGCCTCTGCCTCAGGAGCATCTGGCGAAACGAGTTCCTGGGGTATGGGATCACTAATCCTCGTCCCACTCTTATATTGAGTGGCAATCCAGCCTTCAGCGGCTAAATGTTCATATGCAAGAATGACGGTGTTACGGTTCACGCGTAGTTGCTGTGCAAGCACGCGGCTACCTGGTAACTGAGCGCCGGGCAACAGTCGCCCCCGCTTGATTTCGTTAATGATGTACGATTTGATCTGCTGATAAATCGGAACTTCACTATTCACTGACAATTGTAGATGTACCTGACTATGATGCTTCATGGTTGGCTTAAGGTGTTCCTACCATATACGCAGTAGAAAAAGTTACGGTTGTTAACGATTTGTAATTTTGGGAGAGTTTTTGAAAGTTTTTTTCTTTTCTTTTTTTGGGGATGAATGGGGTATCCCCTCTTTTGGGAGATTTATCATACTTTTACGTAATGGATGCAGTAATGATAGAGAAAGCAGCAAATGCAATTGCAGATAAACACCGTTTGTCCATATTGCTGGCTGCTTCCAGGCAGTCTGCTATACAGTGTTGTGATATCACAGAGCTGACTGGTTTGTCCCAACCCACGGTTTCACATCATATAAAGATATTAGTAGACAGCGGTATATTAATATATGATAAGACGGGAAGAAACGTACAATTGACAATTAATAAGGAGATGATGAAGTACCTGAGTTCGTTTTTTTCTCAATTGAGTTAAGAGGTAGCTGTTGACATTTAAGGTCTTTCAATAAAAGGAGTTTATACCCGCTTGCTATCTTTTTGATTTTCATTAATAATTAACTCATTAGCTTTCTTGCCAGCCGGCCAACTGTCTTTAACCCATCTTCCACCGTTTTACTCCAAGGGTTACTATAACTTATTCTCAAACAATTTGTATATCTGTCCTGTAGGGAGAAGATCCTGCCCGGTGCAAAAATAACTTTATGCTTCAGGGATTGCTCATACAATTCAAAAGTATTGATCTTTGGATTCAATTCTATCCAACACACAAATCCGCCTCCGGGCCGGGTTACACAGGTGTCCTCCGGAAAATAATCGGAAATAGCCTGTAAATGCCGCATAAACAGGGTATGCAAAATTTTTCGCATTCCTCTCAGGTGATGCTCATACCGCCCATTTTCCAGAAAACACGCAATAGCAGCACTGGGCAAAGAAGGAGAGGAGATAGCACGGTTACGTTTAATCCGTAATACTTTTTCTTTATAACGCCCCGGCAATGCCCATCCTACCCGATACCCCGGCGCCAGTGATTTGGAAAACGAATTACACAGCAGCACTAACCCGTTTTTATCAAAGGTTTTACATAACCCGGGTCTTTCTTTACCAAAGTACATATCACCATATATATCATCTTCTATCAGCGGTATATCATATTTTTCTAATATTCTTACCAGCTCCTGCTTATGACTATCCGGCATACAAGCTCCCAGTGGGTTAGTGAAATTGGTCACAAAGAGGCAGACCTTTACCTTAAACTTAGGAATCGCTTTATCCAGGTAATCTAAATCTACCCCTGTCAAAGGATGTGTAGGTATCTCCAACACCTTTAACCCCAGGTTCTCTGCCAGCTGCAGGAAGCCATAGTAGGTGGGGCTTTCCACGGCAATCGTATCTCCGGGGTTCGTCGTCGCAGAAAGACATAATGATATGGCATCAGAGCAACCTGCCGCAATCACACTATCATCTTCCGTCACCGCGCCACCCCATCCGATAGACATACGTGCTATTTGTCTGCGCAGGTCTTCATTGCCCTGTGGACTATCATAGCCCAGCCCTCCATTCGGTAATCTATGAATAGCCTGTATCATGGCCTTGGTCATCTTGGCAGCAGGGAGTTGTGCTACGGGAAACACGGCAGAAGAAAATTTCAGAATCTCAGGATTGGAACCATGTAAATACATGCGCGAGATCATTTCATGCACCGTTACTTCAGACGGCTTTTTGACGGCCTCTGTTTGTTTCGGCAGTTCCGGCATGCGCCGTGGACTGTAGGTGACGTAGTAACCTGATTTGGGTCTGGATTCAATTATGCCTTTGCTTTCCAGGTGATAATAGGCCTGGAAGGCAGTGCTCATGCTCACGCCTTGCTCTTCACTCATGTTGCGTACAGACGGGAGTTTGTCTCCTGTTTTTAATACCTGTTTGATGATGAGTTGCTCTACATTCTCTGCAATCTGCAGGTATAGATGGTCAGCAGTTTTTAACATGTGATTGAATTTCTGATATGGTCAAATGTAAGAAAAATAAATCTGTTTGTTTTTAAGAAAAATAATTTTGTGCAACTAAAAAATTGCATAAGTTTGTGCAACAAAAAAGTTGCTTAAATGGACGAGTTGTTCAAAGGCATTGCGGACCCGCTTCGAAGGGAAGTCCTTGACCTTCTTCGGAAGGCCCCTCTCAATATAAATCAGATCAATGATCACTTCGGCCATATCAGCCGTCAGGCGGTCTCAAAGCACTTGCAGTTGTTGGAAGATACTGGTTGGATCCGTATTTATCAGGCAGGTCGTGAGCGCTTCGGGTATTTGAACAGATCTGCCTTCTTTGCTTTTAAAGAATGGGTAGAGGAGTACATTCAATGGGGGGCGCATTCAATAGACAATGATCATGGTGTTTTTCTTGATAACACGGATTATAAAAAAGGTACGCCGCTGACGCAACCTGTCATGCTACAGGCCTTGCTGAGTAAGGATAAAAATTTCGATGGGGTATTTTATACTGCTGTCAAAACTACGGGCATCTTTTGTAAGCCTTCCTGCGCTGCCAATCCGAGGCCGGATAATGTGATATTTTATGAAAACAGGGAGGATGCTGTGAAGAACGGGTATAGGGCTTGCAAGCGGTGTAAGCCTTAGGTACTTTAGGTTCAAGTTACGGTGTATACCTAAGTTCAATTACGGTCTAGCCCTTTTTAAGTTACAATGTAAGCTTCAGGTTCAAATTAAAATGATCGCGCACATGAAAATTCACATACCAGTCACCGACCATGCTAATTTTTCCTTCTCAGAATGCCTGGTATTCCTCAGTCGTTCCGACAAGGAATGTCTGCATGAAGTAGATGGCAATATCCTCCGCAAAGTAATTGTGGTGAATGGTAACCCTGTTCTTACTGCCATTACAGATGCACCCAAAAAGGATGGACTACAGGTAGAAATATCCGCTGATGCTGATAATATAGATACCAATTACATCAAAAACTATATCACTCACTGGTTACACCTAGATGCAGACCTCCATCCATTCTACAAGTTCGCAAAAAAGGACGGCGTGTTATCGCCACTCATCCAGCAATACAAAGGTCTCCGACTGATCGGAATTCCCGAACTGTTCGAAGCCCTTACCTGGACCATCACCGGCCAGCAGATCAATCTTTCATTTGCATACACACTGAAACAGCGATTGATCCATACTTATGGTGCTGCAATTTCCTCCGGCAATAAGACATATCATGTCTATCCTCAACCGGCTACCATCGCAAAGCTGGAGCCTGCTGCCCTCATCGCGATGCAGTTCTCCCGCAGCAAAGCTGATTACATCATTTCTCTTGCTAGGGCGATGGCAGAAGAACGCCTTACCCTCGCACATTTACAATCACTCGACTACACCGCTGCCCGTGAATATCTGATTTCATTCAAAGGCATTGGCAACTGGTCCGCCAATTACGTGCTGATGAAATTCAGCCGTTACTGGCAGGCATTGCCACTGGAAGATGCAGGTTTACACAATGCGTTGAAACAACAATTGCAATTACCAACAAAGCCTTCACTGGCCGAAATTAAAGGATATACACAGCACTGGCAGCAACATGCTGCTTATGCAACATTCTATTTATGGAGATCATTACAACAATAAATGATATGGAACAGTACTATTACTTTACCCCCACACCCGTAGGCAGTCTGTTGATCATAGGCACTAATAAGGCGATCAATGCACTCAGTATCCGTGATAATGATAAGACAGATCTGCCTGTCTTGAGTAAGACAGAGTTGCCTGATGTATTCGTGCAATGTGTTGCAGAGATGGATGCTTATTTTGCGGGTAGTCAGAAGGGATTTACGTTTCCTATTGCGCAGGAAGGTACGCCTTTTCAGCAGTCTGTATGGGATAGGCTGTTGACCATTCCGTATGGGCAGACAACTACTTATTTGCAGCTGGCAAAGGATTTGAATAATCCTAAGGCGATTCGTGCGGTAGGGAGTACTAATGGTCGAAATCAGCTGTGGGTGGCGGTGCCGTGTCATAGGGTGATTGGGAGTAATGGGACATTGACGGGGTATGCAGGGGGAATATGGCGGAAGAAGTGGTTGTTGGAGCATGAGACGAAGCATAGGTTTGGTTCGCAGGGGCAGCTGTTTTAGGAGAGCCTTTGGTGTTATGTCGAAACCTACTGGCAGAACAGCCTTACGTAATAAGGAAGACCTATTCCTGCAGTACAGAACATTTTTCTGTGCTTAGGATAACTTTCCTTCCTGAATTGGAATATTGCGCTGTCAGGGAAGTTCATTTTTTCCTTACGGGATAACCTCCTTGCCGGATAACCTGTTAACTGGATATCCTTGCTGACAGGATAACCTCCTTGCCGTATAACCTTTAACTGAATATCCTTCTAGACTGGATAACCTCCTGACAAGATAAACCAACCCATCTGCGCCCTTAAATAAACTATTCTAGCTCTCTAATCTGATCTGGTCGAAATTCAAAAAACTGAATCTGTTTTTTATTGGCTTTTTATTTCATTTTTGTAGTCTCAAACCTACCGCCATGAATGAAACACTCTTCCATGATTTACAGCAGATGGATCAGTTGCTACAACAAACCAAAGATTACAGTGCTGCGTTCCTATCCGGAATAGACAGCTTACCCGTCGATGTGGCGAAAGGCAACCTCACCCCATTATCCCTTCCTAAACAAGGCATCGGCGCCTCACAAGCGCTCAGTACCTTCAAAAAACGGTACGAACCCCTCCTCGCCGGTAATGCTGGCAGCCGTTACTGGGGATTTGTTACTGGTGGTGCTACTCCCGCAGCCATTGCTGGTGATTGGCTGACATCAGTATATGATATGAACGCCGCCAACAAAGACGGCGCCTCTTTTTATATAGAAGGAGAAACCATCGCTTTACTCAGACAGTTATTCGGTTTGCCAGATGCATACACCGGTGTATTCACTTCCGGCGCTACAATGTCGAACTTCTCAGGTCTTGCCATCGCCCGTCAGTGGCTCGGTAACAGGCATGGCATAGATGTAGCCCAGGAGGGTGTAGCTGCATTACCTGCCATAAAAATACTCTCCTGTACCCCGCACTCAAGCACAGTAAAATCTATGGCCATGCTGGGAATAGGCAGAAATGCCCTTGTTAAAATTCCTTCTCTGCCAGACAGGGAATCAGTAGATATCACTGCACTTACAGCTTACCTTGAAGCACATAAGAACGAATCTTTGATCTTCGTTGCTGCTGCAGGTACGGTGAATACGGTGGACTTCGACGATCTGCAGTCACTCGCTGTCCTCAAACAGCAATATGGGTTCTATCTCCATGTAGATGCGGCTTTCGGTGGCTTCGCAGCTTGTCATTCTGACTACCGCCATTTATTACAGGGATGGGAAGCGGCAGACAGCATCACTATTGATGCACATAAATGGCTGAATGTACCATACGATTCCGCCATGATCTTTACCAGACATCCTACACTGCAAATGGCTGCTTTCAGAAATGTAGGTGCCAGCTATTTACCTGACCCGGATGAGTTTTTTGTATATAGTAATTATACTCCTGAAAATTCCCGCCGCCTTAGGGCTTTGCCGGCATGGCATACGCTCATGGCATATGGAGCAAATGGATATGCTGATATAGTAGAGAATAATGTACGGCTTACTAAAAAACTGGGTGCATTGATTGAGGATAGTGATACGTTCCGGTTATTAGCGCCAGTGAATTTGTGTGTGGCTTGTTTTACACTCAATGCTGTGGCCGAAGAGTTGCCTGCGGCTATCAAACAATTTCTGCAGTCAATGAATGAAAGCGGGAAAGTGGTGGTGACCCCAACTGTGTATCAGGGTATACCCGGCATCAGGGCGGCCCTGGTGAATTGGCGTACGACGGAGGAGGATGTAGATATTGTGTGGGAGGAGATGTCGCAGTTGATTGCAGTCATTTGAGGCAATGAGACGGATAAAGTTATCGACATACAATAAAAGACGATGTCAACCTTTTACATAAAGAAACC
This sequence comes from Chitinophaga sp. LS1, assembly GCF_034274695.1. Lineage (NCBI taxonomy): Bacteria > Pseudomonadati > Bacteroidota > Chitinophagia > Chitinophagales > Chitinophagaceae > Chitinophaga > Chitinophaga sp. LS1. Next base: position 7,361,728 of record NZ_CP128362.1, on the reverse strand, counting down.
TCCCATTGCAGCCATCATACACACTATTTCTGCAAGCAATGAGTGATATTTTCCCATTGCAGTCATCAAATACATCCTTCCTGCAATCAATGACGAATTCACCCTTATCGGATTATAACATCGCGCACAATGAAAAAGTCTAACACGCATTCCTATATAGCATTGGTAATGGTCAGTTTCTTCTGGGGTACCACCTACCTCGCTTCCAGCGTAGGAGTACGACACATGCATGGCCTCATGCTCGCAGGCCTGCGGCAAACCGCCGCAGGTATTATCCTGATCAGCTTTTTCCTGCTGAAAGGCTACCGTCTACCTGACAAAATCGTTCTTTCCCGCTTATTTATAATAGGCTTAATGATGCTTTGTCTGAGCAATGGCCTAATTACCTGGGCCATGCAATACATTCCCAGTGGATTATGTGCTATCATCGTAGCCACAGTCCCAATCTGGATTACTATATTCAGTTATTTCATGGTACAGCGTACCCGCTTATCACCTTTATTAATAGTAGGCATGCTGGTAGGGTTGCTGGGAGTAGCGGGCATTTTTTACAATTACCTGTCCAGTTTAATGAACCCTGCATTCAGGCTAGGTATTTTCCTTACCTTCATCGCCTGTATAAGTTGGGCCATTGGTTCTGTACTCACTGCCCGCTGGGCGTTAAAAGTGAATTTCCTTTATGGTGCAGGGTTTCAGATGCTTTTTAGTGGCATTGTCATGCTTGTCACGGTATCCCTGATGGGGTATAGTTTTCATTTATCTGCTATGAACTTACAATTGTGGGAGAGTTTGCTGTACCTGATTTTTGTCGGATCGATCGTAGGGTATTCCTCCTATGTCTTTGCGCTCAATAACCTGCCGACCTCACTGGCATCGGTATACGCTTATATCAATCCCATTGTAGCTGTCATTCTTGGGTGGCTGATCCTGAAGGAACAGCTTAACTGGACAACGGCTTTATCCTGCCTGGTTACATTGGTCGGTGTCTACATAGTAAATGTATCCGTCAATAAAAGCAAGAGTAAGCTTGAACACAGCAACTGATCATATCCGGAGGGTGGACCTGGAACGGGAGGACTGGCTTCACTTTGAACAATTTAACAAGTACTTATCTCATCAAAAACAAAAGGAAATATGAACACAGCAACTGACCCTATCCGGCTGATAGGCTGTGCACCAGACCTGTTGCCACACTTTGAAAGATTAAACAGACATTGGATCGAAAAGTATTTCACCATTGAACCGACAGACATCGCGGCATTACAACATGCCGATAAAGATATCCTTAGTAAAGGAGGGAAGATTATCTTTGCAGCAGCCGAAGATGAAATAGTAGGCACCGTCGCCCTGAAACACATAGATGTAGAAAGTGCAGAAATGACGAAACTAGCAGTAGATGAAAAGTTTCAGGGGTACAAGATAGGTTGGCGCCTCGTAAAAGAAATCATGCGCATTGCGGAAGAACTGGGATACAAAAAAGTAGTACTTTACTCCAATACAATCCTGGTGCCTGCGTTGAATATGTATGAAAAAATCGGCTTCAGGGAAATACCTGTAGAACCGGGGAGGTACCAACGCAGTAACGTTAAAATGGAATATACCTTTGGAGCTGAGCATCCGCAGTACACGGTAGCGGGGGAACTGAAAACGCTGATTAATGAGTGGGGACAACTTCTGGCCAATATCAGCGATATGCAGGCAGCAGCGCGGCCCAAAGCCGGAAAATGGAGTATAAAAGAAATATTGGGACACCTCGTAGATTCAGCAATTAATAATAACGTTCGGATAATACGCGCACAACAGATATCTTTGCTGCAAATTCCGGGATATGATCAGGAATTTTGGGTAAAGGGACAGGCCTGGCAGTTTATGAACTGGCAGAATTTAATTAAATTGTGGACCATTTTCAATGAGCACCTGGTACTAACGATACGGACTATACCAACAGAAGTCTTGCAACATACAGTTAAAGTAAACGAGAACGACCCGGTAACGCTAAATTACCTGATCGTTGATTATGTAATACATATGAAGCACCACTTGTCACAGATAAACGAATTATTCAATTTGAAGAAAGATACGATTTAGATTTAGGTATGATGATCAAAGGTATTTACCGCCGTTCATCTGGTTGACATCGTCCCGCCTCTGCGCGGGACGTTTTTTTATACCCCATTTTTGATTTTTATAACCTGTATTTAATGACAGGCCCGGCACAATCCTTGTCACAATTCCTACATTTGTAAATTATGGATCTGAATCATAACCCATGGACGATCTTGTCCAGCAAAGTAGAATATGACAATCCCTGGATCAGTGTAACGGAACACCAGGTACTGAATCCGGCAGGAGGGAAGGGCATTTATGGCGTAGTTCATTTCAAAAATGCCGCCATTGGTGTTATTCCCTATGATGAAGAAGGTAATATTTACCTGGTAGGGCAGTTCCGTTTTCCATTGGAAGAGTTCTCTTGGGAGATTCCAGAAGGTGGAGGCCCCCTGGGTACAGCTCCCCTCGATTCTGCCAAAAGGGAGTTATTGGAAGAAACCGGTCTGATTGCGCATAGCTGGATGCCGATCGTAAAAATCCATTTATCTAATTCAGTGTCAGATGAAGCTGGTGTGGTTTACCTGGCTCGTCAGCTGGAGCAGCGGGAAGCTGAGCCGGAGGAGACGGAGCAGTTGCATATCAGAAAAGTTCCTTTTGAGGAGGCTTATCAGATGGTGAAGAGGCATGAGATCACGGATTCGTTGTCGATAGTTGCTATTCAGAAGATAAAGCTGATGCTGCTGGAAGGGGAGCTGTAAATTCCCTTTGGATGGTAGTCTTTCAGAAGATACCCCCCTGCTGCTGGAAGGACAGCTCTAAATCTTTATCTTTGCGGCAATGGAACATAGAAGACATAAGTCTGCCGGTTTTCGGCAGCATTCGCCCAGACAACATGCGCCCAGGCCAAAGGCCTCGTCCATGGTAATAGGGCGTCAGCCGGTAGTAGAGGCCATTCAGGCCGGAAAAGCCATCGAGCGCATTTACCTGTTACGCACAGCCACGGGAGATATTATCCCCCAGATCAGAAGTCTGGCTACTCAGTATAACATTCCCATCAACATGGTACCGATGGAAAAGCTGAATGGCCTTACCCAGGCTAATCACCAGGGGTGTATTGCCATTACAGGCCACATCAGTTACCTTGACCTGCAGGATGTAATCTCTCACGTCACTGAAGCAGGCGAGACTCCACTGTTCCTTATCCTGGACGGCATCACTGATGTCAGAAATATCGGGGCCATTGCCCGTAGCGCGGTATGTTGCGGGGCACAGGCCATCATTATCCCTGATAAAGGTATTGCTGCACTCAACGAAGAAGCGATCAAATCATCTGCCGGTGCATTGGAGAAAATCTCCGTCTGCCGTGTAAATAGTCTCCTGAAAGCAATAGATACCCTACACCTGAATGGTATTAAGGTAGTCGCCAGCGAAATGGAAGCCGAAGCCAAATTGTTTGACCTGCCTTTGAATGAACCGGTGGCGGTGATCATGGGATCGGAAGATCAGGGCGTTTATCCAGCTCTGCTGAAGGCGACGGATGTACAGTTCCGTATTCCGATGAGTGGTAATTTTGAATCTTTTAACGTATCAGTGGCAGCAGGGATTATCCTATACGAAGCGATGAAGCAGCGAGGGATCTAAACTTACTTTCTAAAATCATCCACCATGAAACTCATTGAATGTCCCCGCGACGCAATGCAAGGCTGGCACCGGGCCATCGACACCTCCGATAAGGTTAAGTACCTGAACGCCTTGCTACGCGTTGGTTTTAATACAATAGACTTTGGCAGCTTTGTATCTCCCAAAGCCATCCCACAAATGGCCGATACAAAACAAGTCCTGTCAAAACTAGACCTGTCCGGTACCAAAAGCCGGCTCCTGGCTATTGTAGCAAACCAGCGGGGGGCAGAAGAAGCCGTGGTGCATGATGAAATCGCTTACCTTGGATACCCGTTTTCCATCTCAGAAACCTTTCAGCTACGCAATACTAACAATACGATTGCCGATTCACTGGAACTCGTAGATACTATGCAGGAGCTCTGTATCAAAAACAGCAAGCAACTGGTCATCTACATTTCCATGGGTTTTGGCAATCCCTATGGTGACCCGTACGATGCAGCCATAGCCCTGGAATGGGTGGAGAAACTGGTAGAAATGGACATCGTTACCATTTCACTGGCAGATACGGTAGGGGTAGCCACACCCGATATCATTAAAAAGCTCTTTTCTACATTAATAAAAGCATACCCTGTCGTGGAATTCGGCGTGCATTTCCATTCTGCTCCCCACAACTGGGAGGAGAAGGTGGCCGCCGCCTACGCAGAAGGGTGTCGCAGATTTGATAGTGCTATCAAAGGGATCGGCGGCTGTCCGATGGCAAAAGATGAACTGGTAGGCAACCTCGCTACAGAACGCCTGCTGGAATTCTGCCTGCAGCAGCACGAGCCCTTACACCTGGATATGGAAGCTTTGCGCACCGCCCAGCAGATAGCAGACAGTATTTTTTATTAGTCATGAACTTTCGCCTTACATTTCCGGTTACGCCTTTTTCCTCACCATTGCAATATGCAGATCGCTTATTGCTGATGGGGTCCTGCTTCGCAGAAGAGATAGGAGAGCGGTTGCAGGGGCATTACTTTGATGCGCTGGTCAATCCGCATGGTATTTTGTACAATCCGATCAGCATTACCCAGTCGATTCACAGCTACCTGGATAACAAAGTTTATTCGCAGGAAGATCTTTTCCAGCAGGGTGACCTTTGGCATAGCTGGGATCACCACAGCCGTTTTTCGGGATTGGACCCTCAGACCGTACTGGCAGGGATCAATGCCCAACAGGAAGCTGCAGCCAAAAGACTGGAAGAAGCAGATTGGTTAATGATCACCTTAGGTTCTGCCCATACTTACACCTTACAGGAAACCGGAAAGGTAGTAGGCAATTGTCATAAAGTACCTGCATCAGCTTTTTATAAGAAAATGCTGAATGCACAGGATATCATCTCTGCCCTGGACAATGCAATGCACCGGTTGTTTTTCAGAAATAGAAAAGTAAAGATCCTGTTTACAATAAGTCCGGTAAGATATGTAAGAGATGGGGTAGTGGAGAATAACCTGAGCAAGGCCATCCTCTTACAGGCAGTACATCATATGGTCAATAAGTTCGACCGGTTGTTTTATTTTCCTGCGTATGAGCTGGTCGTAGATGATTTGCGGGATTACCGGTTTTATAAAGAAGACCTGGTACACCCCAACGAAATGGCGATAGATTATGTATGGCAGCACTTCATCAATGCCGGACTTGCTGATAAGACCTTATTCAATCAGATATCTGACCTAAATCGTGCAGCTGCGCACCGGCCATTTAACCCGGAAGGGAAACAGCATCAGCAGTTTGTAAAAACTTATTTTAATAAGGTAGAACAACTGATAAAAGAGCATCCTTCTTTACCGCTGCAAAGTTTATCAGACCGCTTCACCTCACAACTATTATAAGCGGTTGCGGAAATAAAAAATCAGTTTCTGTTCGCCAGATCCAACACCTTCGCAACTAAATTCCTTCAATAAAAAGCGGTTGCGAACCACCAGGTCCGCAACCGCCCCTACTAGAATCCGGAAGAATTGAGCAGCAATTCTTCCGGATTCTACCCTATTCTTTAGATATCATATTCTCCTTAATAAACACCATCCCAATCACAAAACAAATCCCCGCCACCCCAATCGGGTACACCAACCCCGCCAAATGATGATGCGTCTGCGTCACCAATATCGTCGCCACTGTAGGCAACAACCCTCCAAACACCCCATTCCCCAAATGATAAGGCAAACTCATCGAAGTATACCTGATCCTCGCCGGAAACAACTCCACCAAAAACGCCGCTATCGGCCCATACACCATCGTCACAAATAACACCTGCACCCATACCAGCAATACCAATTGTATCACACCACTCTTGCCCACTACCACCTCCGTCTTCTTCTCCTCTTTCCCATCTGTATTCACCACCGTCTCCTTCACCTTCGTCTCATCATCATACACCCTCGTCTTCACGGTCTTCTCCACATTCTGCATCTTCTCATTCCTCGTCATCGTATTCTCTATCGTATACTTCGCCTTCTCCTCCGTCTTCAAACCAATATTCCCAATCTGATCCATCCTTGCATATATGGGATAATACGCCAGCGCCGCTACCAACATCCCCGCCATCATAATCTTCTTTCGCCCGATCTTATCCGACAACCACCCAAAATAAATAAAGAACGGCGTTCCCAACACCAGCGCCACCGCTATTATTATATTAGACTGCACAAATTCAATGTTCATCGTCTTTTGCAAAAACGACAAAGCATAAAACTGCCCCGTATACCAGATCACCCCTTGGCCCATCGCGGCTCCAAACAACGCCAGCAACACCACTTTCAAATTCTCTTTCTTGCCAAAACTCTCTTTTATCGGGTTCTTCGCCGTCTTCCCCTCCGCTTTCAACTGCGCAAACTCCGGCGACTCCTGCAACCGGATCCTGATATAATAAGACATCAACACCAGCAACACCGACAACCAGAACGGCACCCGCCATCCCCAATCATTGAACTGATCCGTCGTCATGCTACTCCTCGTAATCAGGATCACCGCCAGCGATACAAACAACCCCAACGTAGCCGTCGTCTGTATAAAACTTGTATAATACCCACGCTTGTTATGTGCCGAATGCTCTGCCACATATGTTGCAGCACCTCCATATTCTCCACCCAGCGCCAATCCCTGTAATAGCCGTAATATCAATACAATAATCGGTGCCAGTACGCCAATCGTTCCATAACCCGGTACCAGGCCAATAGCAAAAGTAGACCCACCCATGATGAGCAGGGTAAGTAAAAAAGTATACTTCCTCCCGACAATATCCCCCAATCTCCCGAACACAATCGCGCCAAAAGGCCTGACCACAAACCCCACTGCAAAAGTGGCCAGTGTCATTATGTAAGCAAGATCAGGATTGCTGGGCGGGAAAAACTTTTCAGCAATTATAGCAGACAAACTGCCAAAGATGTAGAAATCATACCATTCTATCAGCGTGCCGGCCGAAGAAGCCAGGATCACCTGCCAGATGTTGTGCGCAGTCGTGTTTTTTATCATACTTGTGGAAATATAAGGTAGTCCTAATAGTTTGAAATGCTACAAATAGTTGTATAAAATAATAATAAAAACGCAAATATTATATTTTTTGAAGAGGCAGTTAAACCGTAGATTTTGGATAAAATTGAGTCTCCCTATGCCTGCTACAGATCATCGCGGGAAAACTCATTTTTTAAACTTATTCTGCTACCTTCGGGTCAAATCAGGGAACTTACAGTCAAGATATATGCGTTTCAGAAGGGTATTTGTTTGTTGGTTAGGGATCATTTTATTTCCTGCTGTCATGTTTGCACAGCAGCCGGGGACCGGTCGTCCCAAAATAGGAGTGACCCTCAGCGGTGGAGGCGCCAAAGGCCTGGCCCATATCGGTATCCTCGAAGCCCTTGACAGCGCCGGACTACATATAGATTACCTCACCGGCACCAGTATGGGGAGCATCGTTGGTGCCCTCTATTCCATGGGCTACTCCGGTTCCGACATCGAAAGAATGGCCAGGGAACTCGACTGGAACAACCTTTTTACCAACCAACCCGTTCTCACCGACATCTCTTACGAAGAAAAGAAAGAGTATAATAAATATATCATCGAAATCCCCTTTGAATTTGGCAAACCCAAACTGGCCTCCGGCGTAATTTCCGGTGAACAGCTATGGCTGGAGCTTGCACGTATGTGCTGGCCTGCCAATGGGGTGCGGGATTTTTCCAAATTCAATATTCCTTTTAAATGTATCGCCACCGATGTGTCCAATGGAGCCATCGTCACACTCGATACCGGCGATATTGTCACTGCTATCCGTGCCAGTATGGCCATTCCTTCTATTTTTACAGCGATCAATATAGGTGACCGTAAGTTGGTCGATGGCGGTGTAGTCCGCAACTTCCCGGTTATCACCGCTAAGGAAATGGGGGCCGACATCGTGATCGGGTCCAACGTATCAGGAGGTCTTCGCAAATCAGATCAGTTGCAAACACCACTGGATGTGATCCAGCAACTCGGTTTCTACAAAGACGCCGACGACTTCAAGGATGAACGACAACTCTGCGATATCTTCATTCAGCATAAACTGGAAAACTACAGTGCCGCCAGCTTTGGCAGCGTTGATTCTATCATAGAAATAGGTAAGCGCAAGGGCAGAGAGATGTATCCCGTGTTTAAGCACCTGGCCGATTCACTACAGGCCATCAATCCATTGCCACCTTTCGAAAAGAACCGTTTACCTTTTACCGCTGATATTGAACTGACTGAAATTCGAGTAAATGGTCTCAAGCACTCAGATGAGAAATTTTTCCTGGGGCGCCTTGGGCTCAAAACCGGTGGCTGCTACACTTCCCAGCATATCAAAGAAGCAGTGCTGAATGTATTTGGTACCCGATTCTATAAAATGATCACATACGACCTCATACCGGATGACAAGCGCCAGACCATCATGAACGTAAATGTGGAAGAGAATCCGCTCACGTATGTAAAATTCGCACTTAGTTATAATAGTTTTACAAATGCCAGCGCGATCGTCAATGTTACACAACGCAACTTTATCATACCTAACTCCCGTGCATTTGTGACCGTCGCTATCAGCGAAAATCCGCGTGTGCAGGCAGAGTACTTTAAATATACCGGTCATGACAGGAACTTCGGTGTAGGCCTTGGTTTTTACTTCGAGGATAACTCGATGACACAATATGAAAACCTGAAAGCAAAACAGGATTATCATAGTAAATACTTAAACACCGATATACATTTCCAATGGACATTAAATAGTATGATGGCCATGGGTATCGGTACCCGTTGGGAGTTCTTAAACCTGAACCCCCGCTATGCAGATGAGCAGGAAATACGTGGAAACAGCACACAACTAAACAGCTATTTTTATATCGGTATGAACTCGCTCGATAGAAAGATCTACTCACGCAAAGGGATCGATCTGCAGTTCGAAGCAGGCTGGATCTATAATGAAAACCCGGGTTTCAGGGTGTTTCGTGATGGGGTGCAGCAATCACTGGATTCTACCAATATCAACTTTGCCGATTACCAGCGGGCTTTGTTGCAGGCAAAATACCATATTCCATTTGGATATAAAGGCGCTTTGCAAATTCAGGCCGGTGGCGGTGTGAACTTCAATCACAAACAAGGTCCGATCAATGCTTTTCAGATTGGGGGATTGAACAATGTCCTGCGCAACCAGTTGCCGTTTGTAGGGATATTGGAAGGAGAGGTGAGTACATCTTCTGCCGCTACATTACAACTGGCGTATCAGTATGAAGTGGCACGGAATATCTTCACCACGCCAAGGGTAGGTGCTGCAGTGTATGATTTTATGGGGGATGTGGAAACGAAATTTAAATACCTGAGTGGGTATGGCATATCAGCTGGCTATTCTACATTCATGGGGCCGATAGAAGGCACAATGATGTATTGCGATCAGGATGGCCGGTTACGTTTTTATGTAAATATTGGGTTTAATTTTTAAGCTATAAAGAAGGCTTCAAGGGAACCACCATTGAAGCCTGTGAATAATTACTTGTATAGATGCTGTCCCGCTGGTTTCAGGATCGGTTTCAATGATGAACCATGTAGGATAATGAAAGTCTGCTTCTAATGAATCCTATCTCCCCTCACTTCCATTTTATCCATTATATCCGCCTCAATCGTCAGCCATTCCTGCCAGCGCGCTTTTACCTTCTCTTCCGGTAAATACTCATTTGCCAGGTCGATAAATAACCGGTAATGCCCTGCTTCAGAAATCATAAATTTCCGGTAAAACTCACGGAGATATTCATCTTCCAGATCTTCACTCAATAATCTAAACCGCTCACAACTTCTTGCTTCAATCAGCGCAAAAGTCAGCAACCGATCCAGGAACACCGTATCCGGATCCCCCCCTTTATTCTGATGCTGCATCAACGCATTTACGTATAGATCTTTTCGTTGTTTTCCCAACTGAAACCCTCTCTTTTTCATCTCTGCCAGTACCTGCCGGAAATGTCCCCACTCTTCAGTCACGATCGGCGCCAGTTCCTGTACCAGTCTATCTCTGTGCGGATAACGCTGAATCAAAGAGATACAGGAAGTTGCAGCTTTTTGCTCACAAAAAGCATGGTCTGTCAATACTTCTTCCAGGGAAATAGCGGCCAGGTTTACCCAACGTGGGTCAGAAGGAAGATGAAGTCCAAGGATAGATACTTTACTCATGCGCGTTAAGTTGCTTTTCATTAATTATCGTCCACAAAGTTACTTAGCTTTGAAAGATGAAAGAAGATTTTCTTTTAGCGCAACTGGCAGCACGCAAAGAACAGCACGCCCTCCGTCAATTACGCCTGCCGGCACCCGGTATGGTAGACTTTTGTTCCAACGATTACCTTGGCCTGGCAAAGAGCATGGCCATGCAGGAAGCCGTACATAATCTCCTTGCCGCGCGGCCTTTCGCCCACGGCAGTACCGGCTCACGTTTACTGGCAGGCAATTACCTCTGGGTAGAAGAAACGGAAATTATGTTGGCAGGATTTCATCAAAGTGCCGCCGGGTTAATTTATAACTCCGGCTACGATGCGAATCTTGGATTATTCAGCGCTGTACCCCAAAAAGGAGATACGATCATTTACGATTCCCTTATCCATGCCAGTATCCGTGATGGCATCCGGCTTTCCAAAGCGCAGGCATTTTCTTTCCTGCACAATGATACGATTGATCTTGAAAAGAAACTCTCCAACGCCACGGGCAATATCTTCGTGGCAGTAGAGTCTGTGTATTCCATGGATGGAGACTTTGCCCCTTTAACCGCCATCGCGGCCATTTGTGAAAGGGCAGGCGCCCACCTCATTGTAGACGAAGCCCACGCCACGGGTGTAGTCGGTGCAAAAGGCGAGGGCCTGGTACAGCACCTGGAATTGCAGGCTCAATGTTTTGCCAGGGTACATACATTTGGCAAGGCTGTAGGATGTCATGGTGCCGTCGTGCTGGGTTCCAGTCATTTACGTGATTATCTTATCAATTTTTCCCGCTCATTTATATATACCACGGCCCTGCCACCTACTGCGATGGCAGCGATCATGGCCAGTTACGATTTGTTTCCTTATATGCAGGAAGCCAGAACTCACCTGGCGGCTTTAATTACCCGATTCCGGAAGGGAGTGGCGGCGCTGGATACATTGCCCAGTGAAACGCCTATTCAGGTTGTTTTGACCCCTGGAAATACGGCTACTAGGGAATTGGCGGCGCGACTTCAGGGAGAAGGATTGGATATCCGGGCCATTTTACATCCTACTGTGCCCAAAGGGAAGGAAAGGCTGCGTATTGTATTGCATAGTTTTAATACAGAAGAGGAAGTGGATAAGGTGATTGGGGTTTTGACTAAGGGGTAAATAATGGGAACTCGCTGGTTATCGCATTTCTTGCTAAAAGGTAGTCGATACCCCCCACGGGATATCATTTTTCTTGCTAAAGAGTAGCTAATGCGTCCTCGCTGGTTATCGCATTCTTGCTAAAAGGTAGTCGATACCCCCTCGCGGGATGTCGCTTTTCGTACTAAAAAGTAGCTACTCCCCCCTGCTGGTTACAACCGTAGCCATAGCACTTCTTTTGCATTCTCAGGGAGATAACCCGCCTATAAGCCGCCTATATCCCGGCTATAAGCCGCCAATAACCCGCATCTATAAAGAGGCGGGTTATTGGCGGCTTATAACCGGCTCACCTACGATTCATCCATATGATTTCATTATTGCCATCCACCAAAATCACCGCGGCTGAAAAAATTGTATATTAGCTATTCACTTCCTTGCTATGAGAATCATACCATTTGCCATTACGACCGGAATAACCGCTTTACTTATTTTTGCTTTGTCCCACAAATGGGGTGCACTGCCCCCTGTTGGCCCATTACTCAGTCCTCAGGAAGGTTTTTGGCAAAACGCCACCCCCATCAGCAAAGATTATAATGAAACCATCCACCTCCCCGGCCTCACCGGCAAGTCCGAAGTCTGGCTGGATGACCGCATGGTCCCTCATATCTTCGCTGAAAACGACGCAGACGCCTACTATATAGAAGGTTTCCTCCACGCCCGTGATCGCCTCTGGCAAATGGAATTGCAGATCTTCGCCGCCTCTGGTCGTCTCTCTGAAATACTCGGCCCTAAAATGGTCGATTACGACAGAATGCAACGCCGCCGTGGCATGGTTTACAGTGCTGAGGTCGCACTGAAGGAAATGGTAAAGGATCCTTTTACCAAAACCGCTATCGAATCTTACGCTGCAGGTGTAAATGCCTACATTCAAACATTGAGCAAGGCAAGTCTGCCCATAGAATACAAGCTCCTTGACTACAAACCGGAGCCCTGGACCACACTGAACTCCGCTGTCCTCCTCAAACTGATGGCAAACGATCTGGCCGGTGAATCCGAAGACCTCGAATACACCAACGCCCGCCGTATTTTCAGCAAGGAAGATTTCAACTTATTATACCCTGATTTCAATGATAGCCTGGACCCGATCGTGCCTAAAAACACCCACTTCGATCCGGCTACCGTGAAAGCAGTAGCGCCACCAGACAGCATTATCAAACTGGCGGGTGCCTTACAGCATTTTAAAGAAGAAAAACCGGATCCGGACAATGGTAGCAACAACTGGGCGGTAGCTGGTTCTAAAACCCGCTCCGGTGCGCCGATCTTGTGTAATGATCCTCACCTTGGCCTGAGTCTGCCTTCCCTCTGGTACGAAGTGCAGCTGCACACACCGCAACAAAACACTTATGGTGCTTCGTTGCCCGGTGCGCCCGGCGTGATCATTGGCTTCAATAACGATATTGCCTGGGGGGTAACAAATGGGGAAGAAGACGTAAAAGATTTCTACAAACTGCAATTTCGCAATGGCCGCAAACAGTATTTATTTAATTGCACCTGGCGCGATGCATACCTTCGTATAGAACAAATCAATATCAGGGGACAACAACCTTTCTACGATACCGTCGCCTACACCATATGGGGACCTGTCGCCTACGATAACACCTTCCCTGTACATCAAAAAGAAGAATTTCAGTTCCTCGCCATGCGCTGGAAAGCCCATGACCCATCGAACGAACTGCGTACTTTCCTGCTCCTCAACAAAGCAAAAAATTACGACGACTACCTCGCAGCTATCAAAGACTATCAATGTCCGGCACAGAACTTTGCCTTCGCTTCTAAAGATGGTGACATCGCTATCTGGCACAATGGAGAATATCCATTGCGCTGGAAGGATCAGGGTAAATTCGTGATGCCTGGTGATGACAGCACCTTTGCCTGGCAAGGGTATATACCACGAAACGAATTACCACATCTGCATAATCCTGCCCGCGGTTTTGTTAGTTCTGCCAATCAAAATCCGACAGACGATACGTATCCATACAACTTTGTCGGTGGCTATGATTTGTTCCGTGGTAAGCGTATCAATGAAGTGTTGGCGGCAGATAGCCAGATCACTATCCAGGATATGATGGCTTTGCAAAATGACTACACCAATTTGCTGGCAAGGGCTGCCATTCCTGTATTTGGTGCACATCTTTCCCAATCATTACTCACAGCCGATCAGAAAAAATACTGGCAACTCCTCACATCCTGGAATCAGCAAAACACTGCTGATAGCAAGGCTGCGACTGTGTTCCAGTTAGTATGGAATAATCTGCAAAGCGAAATATGGGATGATGATATGGCACAGTTCGGAGAAGATGTATACCAGATGCCATGGGAAAAAACAACGTTGAATCTGCTGATAAAAGATACTGCATTTCACTTTATTGACAACATCAACACACCAGAGAAAGAAACCTTCTCCGGCCTGATGTACGCTGCCCTGGCCAAAGCAGCGGATACCGCAAAAGCGTTGGAGGTGAAAAATAAATTAGAGTGGGGGCGTTACCGTGGTACAGATATCAGACACATCACCCGTAGTATTGTTCCGTTTGGCGCATATCACTTATATACGGGTGGTGGCAGACATATAGTGAATTGTATAAAGGAAAATCATGGTCCTTCATGGCGTATGATCGTGCAGATGGGAGACCCTGTAGAAGCTTACGGGATCTATCCTGGCGGGGAAAGTGGTAATCCTGGAAGTCAGTATTATGATAATGCGGTGCAGGATTGGGTGAATGGGAAATATTATTTGTTGCATTTGTTTAAGCCCGACCAGCGCGAGGATCCGGCTGTGAAGTATAGAATAATTTTAAATTAATTTAAAAAATAATTGCGTTTGGATTTGGAAGAAATAATTTAATTCCTATCTTTGCACTCCCAATCACGAAGAAAGGGAATGATTCCGTAGCTCAGTTGGTAGAGCAATACACTTTTAATGTATGGGTCTTGGGTTCGAGTCCCAACGGGATCACAGATACAGAAAGTCGCGATTAATCGCGACTTTCTGTATTTTATAATGATTATATCCGTTTCGACCCAATAACACTATATCAGGTTTTATAACGATTTAATATACCTGTTTGTAAAGTATTACCCTATAAATATTGTCTTTGATTATTGTAAAGTTCCACACCCTATATTTCAAATTGGCTAGAGTGGTTGATCTATGCAACTCGCTGCCCTCTTTTAAGATAAAGCCAAATACAATTATGCTTCTTTTGATATACAGTCTGGGATTACTACAATTCCATCGCGCTTTTCTATTTCTAAAGACTTATTTCCTCGGCTAGCACAGTCATTCAAAGTATCTCGAATCCATCTATGAGATTCCGACTACACTTCATAATCAAAACAAAATAGTCGCGATTACCCGCGACTATTTTATTTTGATCAGGCTGTCGTACACAGGTGAAATGGAAAGAAGGCTGCAGGCAGTTATTAGCCGATTTAGTAAAGCAACACATCCTCCATATCCAGGTTCGATTACTTACCTGTCCAGGGTAGAACCATAAAAAAGATCAGCAGCAATACTGACTTTTTGTATAATTATTTCGATTTAACATAGGTATAGTCAATAGTGAGCGTTGTTCCCATAAATGTAGTCTGTTGAGAAGACAGGTAACCTGTAACTGTATCGTAAGTAAGGGCGAAAACGTACTGTGAATCGGATTGCGTAATACCTGTTATATTATTTTTGCCCATAGAAATATATGCTAATGCAGAATTGCTCAGGAGATATACAAGAATAGGATCAGCACGAAATACAGCCTGAAATGCGTTTGACTTATTATCGTATGCATAGTTGGAGGTGAAGTTTGTTATTTGCGGCTGAGTCGTTGCAGAAGCTGCATAATAGCTGTACGTTGTGAAAGTTTGAGGATTCCCGTTAATAATCGAAAATTCTATATAGTACAGCGATTTACTGTCGCCATTTCTAACTGTATCCTTATTACCCATCATAATAACATCTCCCTGGCTATTGAATGTGAATACGGTGCTGTCCTGCACCATGCCTACATTATCCAACAGTAATATGATCATCTTTCCATCCCGGTATACGAGTGAGTCACTGCTCCCCCCTACGCGGCCCATATTATTAGTAAAAGTTACTTTCACACAATCTCCATTTGCGTTGTGTGAAAAATGGACAGTATCTATTTCCCCCTCACTTGTTGACATGGAACTCGTTAGTGTGGCTACGCTATTGTCATCATTATAGGTCAGCTCATAATTCGCGAAGGATCCGTCAGAAGCAGTTAGTTTGAAGGTTGCAGGCAGATATGCCTGTTCTGTGGGCGCCGACCCATTATTATTATCCTTTTTACAACTAAAGATAAGGGCTAAGACAAACGCCACAGGGATAAATTTTGATAACTTCATAGGATTTAATTCATTTATTATTCCCCGCAAATTAGTCCATTGAACAATCCATTATAGCCTGTCGACACTTTGTCGACACTTTATCTTCCTGTTTAAGCGCCTCTTTTCCTCCCTTACACAAGCCCAGCCTATACTAAGCATTTTTTACTTCAACCGCCACTTTTGTCTTTTCCCTGTTGTATGGCGTAAAGATTAACTGCTTTTCCTGTTATATCAGCACCACGAGAGTGATATTTTGTTCTTTGATATCTTCCTCAAAATGCACGTTCAATTGAAAATTTTGTCCGCAAACCAGTAAAAAACTTCGCCGATGATGCTTTATTATATGGATACACATCTTCCAGCTTTAAATATTATTACGACATAGTTGCCATATTTAACAGATATTGAATATCAGGCCCAAACAACAGATCAGGTCCGTATCAAATTAACCCAATTCCATACTGCCTTTGGGATGGCTATCCCCCAAATACAATAAAAAACATTCAAAAACCCCATACTTTTTGTATTTTAACCGCAAGGCCGTTAATATGTTTGGGACAGCTAGAACATCTGAATTTAATACCGTGGTAAAACACTATTACCCGGCTATCGTCTTTTTTGCAGAAAAAATAATCGACAACCATGCTGTAGCACAGGAAATCGCCCAGGATGTATTCGTCAAACTATGGGAAAAAGAACAAAGCTTTGACAATGACACCAGCATCAGAAACTTCCTATACTTATCTGCCAGAAACCGCTGCCTGAACTACATCCGGGACAATAGAAGAAAACAACAACGAGAAGAATCCATCCCGCTCGCACCCATCCCTGAAGATGACATCACCAACAACATCATCCTCGCAGAAGTATGGAGAGAAATCGAACTCGCCATCAACACCCTGCCGGAACAATGTAAAAAAGTGATAAAAATGACCTTCCAGGAAGGTAAAAGCACCGATGAAATCGCCAACCAACTGAATATCACCGAAAGTACTGTTCGCAATCAAAAAGCCAGAGGCCTTTCTCTGCTCAAAAAATCACTGTCTGACAAAGCATTTACTTTCCTGCTGTTATTAATTTAAAAATATTTTTTCAAACCCTTTAGACAAATACCACCCATTTGGTGTTATTATATTATGATGAGCCAACTACCATTAGAATTGCCATTTCGGATTGCTGCGTTAGTAAAAAATTACATAGCAGGCAATATCACGCCGGATGAACAGGCGGAGTTGGATGCATGGATCAACCTATCTGAAAAGAACAGGGAACTATGGGCCGAAATTTCACAAGGCGCAACTAATGAATGGACTTCCACACCACTCCATAATTATAATATGGAAAATGTGATCGGCTCAATTCATCATAAAATAAAAAAGAACAAACAGCGACGCACCTTCATTTACCTGTCTGCAGCAGCCGCTATTTTAATTATGATCGCTGTAGGTCTGCAATACCTGAAGGCGCCAAAAGAACCAGCCATGGAGTACGTTGTCATTGGCAACGAAGTTCCTCCCGGCACCACAAAAGCCCGCCTCGTAATGGCCAATGGCCATACAATCGGGTTAGACAAAGCGCGCGATTCCAGTTTTACGGAGGGCAATGGTGTACAGGTACAACAACAACAAGGTGTATTGTCATACCTGGCAAAAAACAACACCAAAGAAATGCCGACCTATAATACGCTGATCACTCCCAAAGGTGGAGAGTATAAATTAGTCCTTGGTGATGGTACTGTCGTATGGTTAAATGCAGCTTCTTCCATCCGGTTTCCGAACCGGTTTTCAGGAAATCAACGTGAAGTACAACTGACCGGTGAAGCTTATTTCGAAGTGACACACGACCCGAAGCGACCATTCATTGTAGCTGTAAATGGTACGGAAGTACAGGTATTGGGCACTGCCTTTGATATAAGAGCCTATCAACCTGCTATTACTTATACCACACTGGTAAATGGCGCTGTCAGAGTAGCATCCAAAGGTAGTAAAGGACAGGTCCTGCAACCCGGACAAATGGCCAGATCTGGTAACGGTGGGCTGAGTATTACCAATGCCGATATCGAGCAGGTAACCGCCTGGAAAAACAAACAGATTATATTAAGAGATGCAGATCTCAGGGACATTATGGAGGAACTGTCGCGCTGGTATAATGTAGATGTAGTATATGCAGGCGATTTCAATACAGCCACAGGTGTAACTATTGAAATCAGCAGAGAGGTGCCGTTAAAGAAGATATTAGAGATGATCATGCTGACAAAATCAGCCAAATTTAGAATAGATGGTGATGTAGTAACAGTTTTGCCGTTCAGATAAAACCAACATTTAATAATCAACCAAAAAAAAGCCGTAGACGTGTGGCCAGCGTTACGGTACTTAATCCTCCGACTATGAATCTAAAAATTACTTCACGGATGTGGAGACGGCTATGTATTGTCTTTACCCGGGGATATCTGGTGCTGCAATTGATGCTCTTCATGCCCGACGTCATTGCGCAGTCTTCTATTTCATTCAGTGTAAACAATGCCAGCTTACAATCGGTATTAACTACTATCAAGGCACAAAGTGGTTATGGAATCGTGTATACAAAGGAGCTAATGAAAAATACACGGCCTATTACGGCGTCTTTTTCCAATCAACCATTGTCTGCTGTACTGGCCCGCTGTTTCGACGGTCAGCCTGTTACCTACAAAATTGTAGACCGTAATATCATTATTACTGAAAGGCCGAAGGAAAATCTGTCTCAGCAAATGGCAGAAGATACCACGGTGGTAGTAACAGGGCAGGTGAGTGGTGCAGACGGATCTGTGCTGATCGGTGCTTCTGTAAAAGCACTGAATGGTTCTGCAGGTGTGACCACCAATAGGGATGGTCGTTTTGTGATCGCTGTTCCCAGAGGGAGTATACTTTCTATCTCCTATGTTGGCTTTAAACCTTACAAGGTAAAGGTCCAGACAAACATGGGGCGTTTATCTATCAACCTGGAACAATTAGAAACCACTTTAGGTGCTGTTAATATTTCCAACACCGCAAAGGTAAAAGATCCTACTTTGCAGATAGACCTGACCAACCGTAGCTATATGAACCTGGGACAGATCTTACAGGGTACTGTGCCGGGATTGAGTTTGCAAACGAGAAGTACGACCGTCAGATCAATCACCAGTATTGGGGTGTATAACCCAAGGCTGCTCTGGACATTTATGACGCCCGAACAGTTTGTGAAAGCCTATCCTACTTATGGTCAGTTAGTATTGGATGCATTTCTCTCCGGCAATTTTCCCACATGGATGAATAAAAACATCTACCAGGTTCGCTTTGCTACCCGGGTTTCTACTACACTGGTGCCTGAATTACGTGGATCCAACTCATTTGCCGGCAATACAGATGGAATGCTGATCGTAATTGATGGCTTTCCAAGAGAGGGTTTCCCCGCCGATTTTCCTATGAGCAATGTAGAATCGGTAGAAGTGGTCAAAGACCCAAAGGAACTCGTGAAATGGGGACCTAAAGCCATTAATGGGATCATCATGGTGAGAACCAGGCAAGGTAAAACCGGGGAGATCCATGTCAACTACTCTGTAAATTTATACTATACCCCTGCACCTAAATTTAACAGGGAAAAACTCTATCTGCCCTCAACCGGAGATGTGCTGGACTATGTAAGACAATCAGATACTTTATTTAACCAAAACACCTATAACCCCAACAACACCTTCCAGATCACACCTGCTGCCCGGTTGCTCAGCAAGCTGCATAATAATATGATTACGCAGGAAGGGTTTAATGCAAGCTGGGATTCGCTGGGACGACTGGACAACTCCGCTCAGCTGAACATGCTGCAGCAAAATTCATTTAACCAGAATCATTCCCTGTCTGTAATCGGAGGCACTAATAAATATAAATTCTCCTTAATCGGCGGGTACGCCACCAGTAGTGATAATGCGCTGAACGGGTCAAACAGGACCGTCAGCCTGAATGCCAATAACGGGTTTAACCTGCTGCATGACAACCTGAGTATCGGCTGGACTTTATATATAGCCAGTGTGACAAGTCGCGCAGGCTATAGTGTAAATCCCAGCAACTTAACGATACAGCCTTACCAGATGTTGCTCGATAATAATGGAAAATATGTATACGATTATTCATCGTTCAACCCTGATGCGAATGATATTATTATGAGCAAAGGCTACTATAACAACGGGGTGAACCTGCTGGAAGATGCACGGGTGAATAATTCGACGGATAAAAGTCTGCAGGCCCAATCCAGGTTAAACCTCAATTGGAAATTACTACCCGGATTACAATGGAGTGCTTCGGTGTTAAATACTTTACAGGATAATACCACCGATTTATTTTATGATAAATCATCCAGTTACGCCAGGCAGCTGGTCAATCAATACGGTCAGTATTATCAAAACGGGGTGAAATTTTATATACCCTATGGTGATATCCTGAACAGGAGTAAAAGCACTAACAAAGAATGGAACGTGCGATCCGGTTTAGCGTACAATAAAGCATTCGGCAGGAATGAGATTGAACTATCTGTAGGCGGTGGCGCAGCCAGCGTAGGTTACAGACGCCCTGGCAATTATGTATTGTATGGTTATAATTCAACTACCGGTACCGGTGCGCCTATATATCTGCCTACTCCTGATCCGAATGCTTCGATCGCAAACTATTATGCATTGTTTGCCGGCCAGGGTGCAACAGTCTATCCTTCCAGCCTGGTCGTGCCTGTCAACTTACTGAATACAAATTCAAGGAATATCAACTGGAACGGGGCAGCAAGATATACATACAATAAGCGATTCACCTTGTCCGGCCGTTATAACAGTGTGCTGAACCCAACCTATGGCCAGACTTCAAAATACTCCACGTTGACGAATTATAACGTAGAGGGTAGTGCTGAATTGTTCAAAGAACCTGTCAACAAATGGATCGATGATGTGGCGGTTGCTACAGGTATTACGACGATGCTGATGCCCGATCTGCCTGTCAATTTTGCTACCAGCAGATACCAGCAGGTATATTGGGATGACTATGGAATATGGGTAAATGGTTATTCTCCTACTCAACAGAGTGGCCAGTCTTCCCGGAATATTTATCAGCGTGTGAAAGTGGGTTTGGGCAGAGGAAGATATGAATTGTCTGTTGGATATAACACCCAAAAGATGACAGGGTTGAGCAGTACAGGTAGTACTGACTTAACAACGGCGGGTGACAGCAGCGCGGTGATCCATTATGTAAGTGCATCCCTGAAAGCTAACCTGCGCAAGGGGTTATTCAGCACCATGGTCACTTACAATAAATCTCCTGAAGGACAATCGCAGGTCAATGGCGTGCTGAAATATAACCTGGCAAAAGAAAAATACTTTCATTCTAACCTCATAAGTACTTTGGATATTGACGGTTTGATACAGAATATCAGCTCTTACCAGGGACTCGATTTAATGATGGGTACCAATGTGGCCGGCGGCGGATCTTATACAATGGCGACCAACAGTACGTTCACTACGTTGCCACCCCGCAACCTCAATTATGAAGCAAGGGCCCGGATCGGTATTCTCCATGACCAGTATATGCTGGATGTAAGGTATTATAACCGCACCTCATCAGGTGTGAATAGTAGTATCTCCGTCGCTGCAGATGCATCCAGTGGCCTTAGCAGCCAGATAGCCTATAGCAATATCGTGAATAAAGGTGTAGAGTTTTTCCTGAAGTCAGATTTTGTAAAGACAACGAAATTCTCCTATACGGTTACATTAAACGGCGCCTACAATGTCAATGTCGCAAAGTCTGTACCTACCCCGGGTTTTACCGCAACCGATGCTTATGCCACAGCTTACCGTGACGGTTATAATACAAGCAATCTCTGGGCCTTTAAATGGGCAGGTCTGGATAACAAGGGCAATCCTCAGATCTATGATAACGAAGGCAAAAAAACGGCTGTATTGGATAGTACTACCCTCGCTACTTCATTGACCTACGCTGGTGTACTGAGAGCCCCATGGAACGGTGGATTGATACATGAAGTGACCTGGGGATCCTTTTTTGGAAGAGCCGCACTAACCTTTAGCTGGGGCGCTGTGATGAAAAGATTTATTCCTACACCGTCTACTGATGTGGCCAATAGCAGTTTGATACGGTACAGATGGAAAAAAGAAGGAGATGAATTACATACAGATGTTCCTGCGATGACAAAAGATGGCTCCAATAGTTTCCGTGGTTTTGTTACGAACAATTCAACGAATAGTGTAATGTCCGCCAACTTCATCCGCTTGCAGGAAGTAATGATTGGCTGGCGGTTCCCACAGCAACTGGTGAAAAGAATGAAACTGAACAGTGCGTTGGTTACCCTTCAGGGACAGAACCTGGCCATGTGGACACAAAATAAATACCATATGGATCCCTCCGTGGTCGGTTCTAACGGTGTGATGGGAATGCCTATTCCTAAACAGTATTCATGCAGTTTCATGATCGGTCTCTAATGTTGAATCTTTAAACACATGGCAATGAATAAGATGATTTGTTTTTTACTGATGGTAATTGTGTTCACTGGTTGTGAAAAATTCCTTGATGTGAATCCATCGACACAGTCTGTTAATCCTACTACCATAGCTGACTTCCAGGAGATGTTGAATTCAGACTCACTGGCTGTTGGCAATTATATGCTGTCTGATTTAATGAGTGATGATGTACGTTTGACAAATGTAGAATTGAGCGGGCAGGATAATTTTTATACCCGCACATACCTCTGGAGCAATGTGATATGGAATCCTGCAGATGAAGATTACATGTATAGCAGCTCTTATAGCCGTATTCTACAAATGAATATTATCATGAACAGGGTTGGTTCCGCACCACAGGATTCTGTCAATACAGTGGAGAACCGGAGTAATGTGATCTCACAGGCGCTCATTCAGCGAAGCTACTATTATTTACAACTGGCGAATATTTACGGGGCAGGATATAACAGTGCGACCGCAGCTACTGATCTGGCAGTGCCTTTAGTACTATCGCCAGATGCATCTGCCAAGCCATCCAGGGCAACTGTAAAAGAGGTGTACGACAAAGTGATCACTGATTTGCGACAGGCGGTGAATAACCCCTATCTGGCCGGCATGGGCCGTAATATTATCCATCCCGGAAAGGCCGCAGGATATGCGCTTTTGTCCCGTGCTTATCTCTATAAGGCTACTTATGATTCCGCATTATTGTATGCAGATTCTTCATTGGCACTGGCTAGTTCACTCATGGATATTTCATCCAGTTATTCAGGTGCCACACAGTTGATAGACCTGCGCACAAACCCTGAAATCCTCATGGCCAAGGTGGCATATGAGCAAAATTTCTATTCACTGTCTAGTTATTCTTTCCAGCTAAGTTCCTCCCTCTATTCCTTATTGTCTTACTATGATGGCAGATATAATACCCGGCTCAGCGGATATTATTACAGAACGTCTACTTACAATGGTGCGACCACCTTGTTTTCTGACTTCAGCGTAAGCGTTCCTGAAGTCATGCTGACAAAAGCGGAATGCCTGGCCCGTAAAGGAGATGCTGCCGGAGCTGTAACCCTTGTCAATACACTGGCTGCTAAAAGGATCAGGTCTTATGTACAAGTAACAACGAGTAATGCGGATACTGCGTTGAGTTATGTATTGAGAGAACGTCGCCGTGAATTGTTTGTACGTGGCGGATTACGTACGTTCGATCTGAAGCGGTTTAATGTGAATACCAATACGCAGGTTACGCTTACCAGAAAACAGGATGACAGTACGGTGATCGCCACCTTACCACCTTTGTCTGGCAGGTACGTGATGCCATTTACCCAAACAGTACTGGCGAACAATCCTAATATGGTGCAGAATGTCAGACAATAAATTTTATCATCAAATTCAGCATGTATTTATGAAAAGATATGGTGTCGCAATATTATTATTAATACTCGTGTCCTGCACGAAGAAAGACGATGCGTTGACTGAGCTGGCCAGGGAATTAGGATCCTACAAATATTCCTATATAGAAACAGGTAACGCTATAATTTTAAATGGAGTTACGTCAGGAGAAAAAACGCTGACTTACCGCGGATTTCCGGTATCCCTGACAGGCAATGCTTCGGGAGAGACTGTGGTGACGGCTACTATTGATACTTCGCTCGTTGCTTCTTATAATATATTGTACAATGAAACGAATCCTTCCATTAGTGCAACAGCTTTTCTACCATCATTTAACGGTAGCTACCGGATTGCTGCCGGTGAAAATACGGCTACAGATTCGCTGTACATCACATTAAATGACGCATCAAAACTGAAAGACAGTACCCTCTACCTGGTACCGGTCAGACTGACTGCCAATAATGGAGGACAAGTGGCTACGTCTATCGTGTTTTTCAAAATGATGGTCACCATTACGGCGGTGGATCTTTATATTAATGGAGGTGCCAGTTTTGGGTATAGTTATCCGTACGCACGAAATGGTAGCCAGTACTGGGGATTATACCTTTCGACAGATGATTCCGGTCAGCCAATTGGTCCGGCCTCCCTGAACATAAGTGTGGCGGCAGGGGTACGTTATCCTGTTGATGAATTGCATGCCTATGCAGTTACAGACGTCAGCGATTCACTCATCACTGCTTTTTCAGCAGCTGCATATACGACCTACGAACGGTTCCCCGAGGGTACTTATGCAATTACGAAATCCAGTGCGACTGTAGCCCCCAATACATTGTACAGCAAAGATAGTCTTACGGTTTCATTCAGTAATTATTCAGCATTTAAGCCAGGTACCTTTTACCTTATGGGGGTAAAGCTGGTGACAGATTCGAATGATCCTTTAAGCGCACCAGCCAGAAAAGGTGTGACATCTTATGCTTTGTTTAGTTTTTACGTTTTTCAATAATTATGAAAAGAATATTTATCGTACTAGGCCTGTTGTGGTGTAATGGCGTGAAAGGGCAGGAGTTGAAAGATACAGTGGCTTATGCTGCAACACTGGGTGCTTATCAGTACAGGTTTGCAGATACCGCAGGCGTGCAACATTCATTGCAGGAGTTCGAAGGGAAATATGTATACCTGGACATCTGGGCTTCCTGGTGTTATCCATGTCGTAAGGAATATCCCTTCCTAAAAGAGCTGGAACACGCTGTTGATCCACGGAAAATAGAAGTGGTCAGTATTTCAATAGACCAGCAGGAATACCGGTGGAAAGGAGGGATGAATGGATATGGGATCAATGGAGGGGTACAATGGTGGGCCAGTGATACAATGTTTGTACAGGCCTTCCGGATAGACCGGATTCCACGATTTATACTGCTGGATAAAAAGGGGAAAGTCATGCAGTTTTCAATGACACGCCCATCGAATGAACAAACCATTACGTTCTTAAAAAAACTTAAATAAAAGGTATGAGGTGTAAAGTAAGTATGCTGTTAGTATTGCTGGCGGGTTCCTTTGGCATGGCAAAGGCACAGCAGCATTTTGTAATCAAAGGAAAGCTGGGGCATGTAAAAGAGCCGGCGAAGGTATTTATTATGTATAGGAATAGATACATACAGACAGATTCTGCCGAAGTGAAGAACAATGAATTCACTTTGTCAGGGTCAGTGGACCTGAAACAACGTGTAAACATCTTTATGCGGCAGGGTGGTGAGAGGGTGAATTCAGGAAGAATCTCCGACCAGGTCGCTATTTATCTCGAAGATGGCGTGATAGAAGTTACATCTCCTGATTCATTGACGCATGCAAAGGTAGGTGGTTCACAGCTGAATAAGGACCAGCAGGAAATGGTAAACAGTGTTGGTAACCTGAAAGAATTACAGGCGGGTATTGTTGAGAAATTTAAGAACGAACCAGATTCTGTAAAGCGGATGCAATTGATGGATGATTATAAGCAACTGGATGTATTATTGCAAACCAACCTGGTTGGATTTATCCAGTCACATCCTAACTCACTGGTGGCGATGCATGCATTGAAGAATAATTTTAATCCCACTGATAATGTAGAACTGGCATCCAGCCTGTTTAATGCAATGTCAGACTCCGTAAAGGCTTCCTCATCCGGGGAGATATATAAAGAGGCTATCGAAAATGTATTTAAACTGGGTATTGGTAAAACCGCGCCTGATTTTGCTGCAAAAGATCTGTTGGGAACTGAAAAACATTTATCAGACTTCAGAGGGAAATATGTATTGCTCGATTTCTGGGCCAGCTGGTGCGGACCTTGTCGCAGGGAAAGTCCAAACCTTGTGAGCAGCTATGAAAAGTTCAGGAATAAGAAATTTGAAATCATCAGTTTCTCAGTAGATAAGGAAGCCGATGACTGGAAGAAAGCGGTAGAAAAAGACCAGTATACCTGGACAAACCTGGTTGATTTTATAGACCCTAACACATCAGTTGCTAAACTGTATGGTGTAACGGCGTTACCTACAAATTTTCTATTAGATCCTACAGGGAAAATCATTGCACTGAATCTCAGAGGAGAGGATTTAGAAAAACAATTGGCTGCAATTTTAAATTAATCATTCATGTTTAGAAAGTTAGTATTATTAGGACTGTTGTTGAGAGCAGGTTCATTGTTTGCACAGGATACAATGCGATTCCGCGATGACGAAAAGTTCAGGAATTTAGTATATAATAATGCGAGAGCCGAAATGGAGCAGGGAGGTATGAAAGGGTTCAGGGAACTATGGGCACAAGCTGTCAATGTCGTTCCGTCACAAAAGGTGACCGTGAAATATGAACGGGCCAAAGCGCGCAAACCAATGACTGCTGTAGAAGTAGCGAAACAATTAAATGACCAGGTATTTGTGATCTGGAAGTTTTTCAGAAAAACAGATAAAAATATAGAAGGGATTTCTATTTCAGCGACCGCATTTCCGGTTAATGAAGAGGGAACCATGGTAACCAATCATCATGTATTTGAAGTGTTATTTAAAAAGACTCCCGGGTTTTATGAAATGGATAGCACCCTGTTTTTGTCTGATGTGAATGGCAATGTATTTAGCATAGACAAAGTGTTGAGTTATGATGAAAACGCGGATCTGGCATTGTTTACGATCAAAAATAACCATGGGGTTAAAATACATCCCATCACATTGGGAAACGAAGCGCCTGTAGGCGCCCCTGTTTATTTGCTATCTAATCCTGAAGGATTTCCGTATTACTTTTCAGCAGGACTGGTGGCCCGGAATGCAAGGTATGAAGAGTTCGGTGCCAATACGGAAAGAATGGATATCACTGCTGACTATGCCATTGGTTCCAGTGGAGGTCCAATCGTCAATGAATTTGGCGGATTGGTGGGGGTTGTATCAAGTACGCATTCTATTTTTAGCAGCCAGCGGCAGGATTTGCAGATGGTAGTGAAGCAGACTATTCCCGTAAGATCTATTTATTCAATCATGACAAAATAATTCAAATGAACAGGCTTTTAATATATATGCTGGTTTCTTGTGCAATGGTGCCGGGAGTGCTGAAAGCACAGGATCCACAAGCGTTCAGGCTGGAAGGTGCTATCAAAAAACTCGCAGCAGAGAAAAATAATAAGGCGGTGTTGATGCATATGCTGCCGGGTAAGATGGTATTTGATACGGTGGATGTAGTGAACGGAACATTTACAATAACAGGAACGAGCCCCATGAAGCAGAAAGCATTTCTGTATGTAACACATGGAGGTATTATGCCGGAAAGTATAGGGATGGGAGATAATGTACCGGTATACCTGGAAAGTGGAACCGTGAAGGTGACAGCTGTTGATTCGTTAAAGCATGCCAGAATAGGTGGTACAGCGCTGAATGATGATCAACAGGCATTAGTAGATCTGCTGGCACCGATTCAAAAGAAGGTAGCGTTATTGGAGCAACAGTATGCAGCAGCTAATGGTACAGAAGATTCGCTGGAAGCCGGTGTGGTAAGAATGCGTTATGAAGCGGTGACTGCGCAAAGGGATAGCGCAGTATTGGGTTTTGTGACCCGACATCCAAAGTCCCTGGTGTCATTGCTTTCATTGCGGTCATATTTTGATCCTGCTACAAAGATGGATAAAGCGGTAGCAGGTTTTGATATACTGGATCCTTCACTGAAATCGTCTGCGCAGGGGCAGTTATTTGCAAGAATGATTAAGAAAGCGACGGTATTGGATATAGGTGGAGAGGCGCCTGAATTTACAGCGCAGAATACCTCAGGAGAAAATGTTTCCCTGAAAAGCTTTAGGGGAAAGTATGTGTTGGTCGATTTCTGGGCCAGCTGGTGTGTGCCTTGCCGTCATGAAAATCCTAATGTAGTAAAGGCTTATAATAGATTCAGGGAGAAGAATTTTACGATAGTAGGGTTCTCGCTGGATGAAGGGAATGATGGCAGAGAGAAATGGCTGAAGGCAATAGAGAAAGATGGTTTGCCATGGATGCAGTTGTCAGACCTGGCTGGTTGGACGAGTCCTGTTGCTATGATGTATAACCTGAAGGCGATACCTGCAAATTTCCTGCTGGATCCTTCCGGGAAGATAGTGGCGAAGAACCTGCGGGGAGAGGAACTGGAACAAAAGCTGGAAGAACTATTTGGGAAAAGCTAACCAATAAAGATGCGATATTTTCTTTTATTAATCCTGGTTGGAATACCTGCAGGTCTTAAAGCACAGCTTTCTAATATCTATCAGCTGTCGAAGGGCAGGATGATGGATTCTGTCTATAAAAGTACGTTGCATGATAGTTTCAGCATCAGTAAGCTGGATGATATCAGGTCTTATATAGCGGCTGAATTTGCATATGAACGAAATACTGCGAAGGTCGATGAGTATGTAGGTCAGTTGCAATACGGGCCAGAAAAGTGTAACCAGTATTTCAGAATAGCAAGGTCATTTGAAAATGCCAGTGACCTGTCGAATACGGAGCGGTTTGCGAAATTGGCGGTGGATACGGCGGTGAAGTACCTGGATAAACAGGGAAACGGTGTCACGCCAGCTTCCATTCTCGCGTCGTCATTAGTGTTATTGACGGGTGTATTGGAGAAGCAGGAGAAGTATGAAGAGGCGATTCAGTGGTTAACTGACAAAATGGGGTATAGTTCAGAGAAGAACAGACCTGGTTTGATGCGATTGAAAGGGGATATGCTGGTACGCGCCGCAAGATATAAGGAAGCATTGGATACTTATACAGCGATGTTGAAAGCGAGGGCAGG
The DNA here is from genome assembly GCF_034274695.1 of Chitinophaga sp. LS1. Classification (NCBI taxonomy): domain Bacteria; kingdom Pseudomonadati; phylum Bacteroidota; class Chitinophagia; order Chitinophagales; family Chitinophagaceae; genus Chitinophaga; species Chitinophaga sp. LS1. The sequence continues at coordinate 7,332,637 of NZ_CP128362.1, read as the reverse complement.
AGGGCCGGCTGTGGAGCAGAAAATGAAGCAGGCGTATATTGCATTGCATGGTTCAGATACATTGGGGTTTGATACCTATTTATCGGGCGTTAAGGCCCGGATAACCCATGAGTTCAGTGATAGCATCAGGCGATCGACCGTAAAGCTGAAAGCTCCTGTGTTTGAACTAAAAGATCTGGAAGGAAAGGTGGTCCGACTGGAAGATTATGTAGGCAAGGTAGTGGTGCTCGACTTCTGGGCTACCTGGTGTGTGCCGTGTAAAGCCTCGTTTCCGGCCATGCAGAAGGCGGTTAATAAATATGGTGCAGATACATCCGTTGTTTTCCTTTTTATAGATACGTGGGAGTATAGCAATGATGTAGCGCCTGCAATTAACGACTTTTTGGGAAAGAAACAGTATACATTCAGGGTATTGCGTGATGAAAAAGATGCCGTGGTGAAGCAGTATGGGGTGGATGGTATACCCGCTAAATTTATTATTGATAAAGAGGGATATATACGATTTAGTATGAAGGGGTCTAATGGGACAGAAGAGGAGGCGGTAAATGAATTGGAGGAAATGATTACTTTAAGTAGAGGTGGAAGTATCAAAAATAAATAAACCTCCTCAGAATTGCTTAAAAGACTACTTATCTCCTTAGGTTCCCTAATAGGGGATGTATCATAAGTAACAGGAAGGCCATGAGAATGGCATGTACGAAAATTCTCTCCATCTGGTACCCGAATAAAAAGTGGGCGTCTCGAATTTTTGAGACGCCCACTTCTGAAACTGATTATATATTCATTGAATGATTTAAAATAAGATCGGCATAAATCCTCCCTGCGTACACCCCGGAATAGGAATCAACTGATCACCTGCCTGATCTACATGGGGCAATTCAGTGATGCTTTGGTACCATCTTTTTTTGAATGGCTCTTCAACAGAAGTCGGATCCACCAATACATGAAATCCTCCTCTCGTTTCTACGAACTGTACTTTGGCCGATTGATCTACCCGCTCATAAATATTTCGTTTTAACTCCTCTCCGAATTTTTCATCTTTATAGTCAAAATCAAAATCCACAAAACAGCTCCTGCCTTTGGATTTCTGAATTTCATTCATCACTTCCTGATGAGGATTTGCCAACATGTTTTTATGTTGAATCGTCTTTGCCAGTGTAACAAGAGAACTGAAAATGGCATCGTGCATACTCCTTGGATTCGGGGTAATGTAGATGGCAAGGGCTTCCTGTGGAATGGGTTCACCTTTTTGTGTGTAAGCACCAATGGGGCATTCCAGTTGCCAGATCTTGTTAAAGTGATCTTCTTTCCGGCTGGTGAACCTTTTCAATTATTGCTTATCTGACTTGATCGTATCAGAATATTTGCTTCTGGCAAGTAATGAGACATAATATACTTCGCTTTCTTCGAGTACTGGCAGCCAGTCGATAAATGCGCGCAATACAGCTTCGTCCCTGATGATTTCGTAATTCATTTCTGAGGCATAGGTTTGGGGGGAAAATACAATGTTTATTTCAATGTCGTTTAGTTAAGACTAAAGCTGTTTATATCCCATCGCTGGTGGTTTTTTAGCTTTGTGATTGCGAGGGAACTTTCTCCCAATCCTAATGCTTTCACATGTTTTATGAAGGATATGATCAATTGCCATTATAGGTTTGGAGACCATTGTCTTAATCCATAGGCCTTCCCAAACTTCTTTACATATGGCAATTGCATTCGTTCTATTAATTTGTTTAGGATACTTATTAGGGGAGGATTTAAATTCCGCTATTTCGTCAGCATATACATCCAGTGAGTACGAAGAGTTGATCAGCAAGGATGCTGATGAGAACCTTGCTACTAAACCAAAGGCGTATCTTACCTATGTACTTTTTGACGACCTGTTCAACATGGTAGATGATAATAGTGGTGTGAAACAGGTACAGGGAAATCCAGATGAATTACAAACATTGACGGTAGAGAAGTTTGTTATTAAAAAAACAGGATTTGTTTATATTTATACGAGTAATGAGAGTGGGGAGAATGTCTACTTCGACAATCTTGTTATATCTCACAATAGTGGACCACTGTTAGAAGAAACTCACTATTACCCATATGGGCTGAAGATGGCGGATATTAGTTCATCTGCGCTCAAAGGTGTGAATTATCCGGAGAATAGGAAGAAATACAATGGTAATGAGTTGCAGTCGAAAGAATTTGGAGATGGATCAGGCTTAGAATTGTATGATTTTAATGCACGGACATACAATCAGCAAATAGGCAGATTTTTACAAATCGATCCCTTACCTGATGATGGAGAACAAGAAAGCTGGACTCCATACCATTATGCGATCAATGACCCGATTAGAATAATGACCCTGACGGGAAAATATGGGGTAATATTTTAGGTGCTATAGTGGGCACAGAGGTTGATTATGGTGAGCAGGTTGCTACAAATTATTATCAAGGAAAAGAGCATCCCTGGACTAATAATATCAATTTAGTGTCAATAGGTACAGCAGCTGTGACAGGGGCTGTTACGAGTGGGGGGAGTGTAGTATCAAGGGTTGCGGCAAAAGTGGCGCTAAAGGTAGGTACAGCAGCAATTAATAATGCAGTAGAAGTAAAGACATCTGAAAATGGATTACAGGTTAAAGTAGAAACAAACGCAGTTAATCTTGTTAAGAATACAGTGATGGATTTAGCTGTTGATGCTGTTGCAGCCGGTGCGGCTAAAAATGCAGGGAAGATTTTATCTACAGTTGGTGTTAATAAATGAGCACTTGCCAAAACTGCTAAAAGTGCGGTTAGGGCTGCAGGAGGAAGGGTTACGAGAAGTACTAATCAAGCCATTAAGAAAGGAGCAGAGGCGATAGTGGAAGGTACTGAGAAGACCCTTGAAAGTGCATCTAAGGTTATAACTGGTGGTGCAAAAGATAAGGTAAAAGAAAAAACAGAAATAAAAACGCTATGAATAAACTAAAAAAAATAGGAACAATTATTTTCTTTTTAATTTTGTTTGGTTTTTTTATCTGTAAGGTTGGTAGAAGGATACTAACTGGATATTTATTAAAGCACGATGCGCAGCGGACCAGGGCCGTAATTATTGATGAGAAAAATCCCACTGGTAATAGCCCAGTGAGTCATGATGGCTCTTATTCGTATGTTTTTTATATCAATGGAGAAGCCTATACGAATGATTCACAAGATTCCAAATTTCAGATAGGTGACTCTGTAGATGTTGAGTACGTAAAATCCTGGCCTTTTCTGAATAGACGAATTCGTACATCTAAATAATTTTTATTGAAGCACAAATATCCGCAGGTGTTGTCTGCGGATATTTGTGCTTTTAGGTGTTTAATAGTAGGAGAAAATATGTGCAGGTAGGCAAACAGTCTATTCTGCCAGCTATTTCAGAAAGTGCTACGCATTTATACCTGTTTATTCAAAGAATGGATAGATTATCAAACCAGAAGTTATGAAATTATCCGATTTAAGATTTGAACTTTCAGTTTATGGTCAAGTTAAAGGTGATAAAGATGGCGAAACTGGCTATTATGATCGCAAATAGTCCTCAAAATCTAAGCGAAAGGGAAATTAATTTTCATTCTCAGTATCAGAATATTGAGATTAGCCATATGATTTATGATACAATAAAAATTCGCCAAAATGAGTTGGAATTAGTCTCAGAAGATAAATATGAAATTGAGATAAAAATTATCAGCCCTGAAAAACTCAGAATACTTACTGACAGTAAAAAGCCGATACTCGTTCTTGTATTAAAGAATAGGCAATATGTTGCTAAGGCTAATCATATCGCCAGCTCATCTGTCCCTAATAGTTGCGATTGGTTTTATCCGGTGAATGCCGCCGGTAGGATATTTCTTTCTGATAACAATATTAGATTTATGAAAATAGATGCGCTCAATATTCCATATTAAAAAGGAAATATTGAAGCCTGTTTTTGATTAGACGGCTTGAGTTCGATCTTGTATTGGACTCAAGCCGTTTGCCTTTTATTCGGTTTCAAAAAAATACCATAGTCAATACACAAACAACATTATTAACCTATCTATAATGCTAAATCTCCGACGTTCGTACCGTAGGGCAATTGGACTTTTAATTGGTTTACTTAATTTATACCTCTATACCGGGTGTAAACATAAAAAAAGTAGTATGCGGGTATGATAAAAAAATCTTTCCGCCAGCTACTACGAAAGCGACAAAGACAATTATAGACATTGGCATCGCACAAGTTGGAATGGTAATCTGATTCAGGACCTGAATAAAGGGATAAGTGCCATTACCTACAATTATTTGAACTTGCCGAGCAGATCACTTTTACAAACAAAGGAATAATCACATATCAATACAACGCTACCGGAGTCAAAATGAAGAAACTGTGATTGATATCTCCGTTACACCTGCTGCTACTACAGTTTCTGATTATGATGGAATGTTCCTCTACAAAAAAGATACATTACAATATATATCGCAATCGGTAATCCTAAACTATCAACTGCCAGGTGTCTCTTTCGCCCATTGATATGTTTGCCTCCATCAATACCGGTTTCTATACTTACAAATGCACTTTTCTTTACGCTTTGACTATCAATAGCACCTACTTATGGAGCGTAATTGTGTCCCTGATAAATTCTTTCCTTCCTTACCAATTTTAACATCACCTGTTCCAGCACTCCTGATTTCTTCCATTTGTCAAAATAGTAGTAAACTATCTGCCAGTATAGATATTCACTGCTTAGATTACGCCACTGACTGCCGGTTCTGCAAATCTATAATATAGCATTGAAAATAGTCCGAAGGCAATATTTACGCTTTCTTTTGTCCGTTAATATATTTTTAATACTTTCCCAGTGCGAATCGGTCAATAATGTGAACTTGCTTCTCATAGTTTGTTTTGTGGTAAATCCAAACTAATTGATCGATTCGTACTTTCCTAATTTTGGACCCACTGAAATTTAAACATACTCTTAGAAAAAACAAAGAAATGAAACTTCAAACAGTAGTTGATCTACCATTACTTACGGCTAGAAAGATATTCATGTTTCGACTACTAACATGGATTCTGTTTAGTTATATCTCATAATAGTGGACCATTGTTAGAAGAAACTCACTATTACCCATTTGGGCTGACGATGGCGGGGATTAGCAGCAAAGCCTTAAAAGGGCAATTGTACCCGGAAAATAAAAGAAGTATAATGGAATTGAATTTGACGATGATTTTGACCTCGACCAATTTGAAGCTTTTTATCTTACATTAGATCCGCAGACAGGTAGATGGGGACAAATAGATCCTAAGGTAGACGATATGGAAGCATGGAGCCCCTATGCTTCGAACTATGATAATCCTGTTAGATTTAGCGATTTTCTAGGTGATGAACCTGTTGGTCCGGGTGTAATAGGCCAGATTGGCCCCGTTCCTATTCCGGTTGTTGAAGGTGTAATAGAATCTATAGGCGCAGGTTTAACTTCGCTGGGTGTAGTTGGAACATTAGCGGTTTTTGGGGACAAAATTAAAGATGCAATAGATCATTCTAAGGTTCAAGATATTGATTTACATAAAACTCAGCACCAAGTAGAAAGAGACTATAGAAGAAGTCTTAGATACTCCCCATTTATTAGACAGCAATAGGTGGGTTATTAATTAAAGAATCAAATCTATTACTACTACTATAAACTTTTTCTTTTTTTGGTTCTTTTTTTCTTTTTGTGGATAGCTGTGAATATGTGGATAACTTATCAGCTGCTCCATAAACCTCAGCAGGAGTCTTATATTCCAGGCCCTGATGCTTTCGTTCCCAGTTGTAGAATTCCACATATCTGTGAATTCCCTTGTATAAATCCAGTGTACTATCATAAGCATTGAGATAGATATTCTCATACTTGATACTACGCCAAAATCTCTCGATTGCGATATTGTCAGTGGCTCGTCCTATTCCATCCATGCTTAGGCGAATCTCAGCACCTAATACTGTTGTTGTAAATCCTTCGCTTGTAAACTGGCTGCCCTGATCCGTATTTAAGATCTCTGGTGCCCCATAAATAGAAATAGCTTTTTCAAGCGCTTCCAGACAAAATTCCACTGTCATGGTATTGCTGAGTGTCCAGGATAACAGATAGCGGCTATTCCAGTCTATAATCGCACACAGGTACATAAAACCCTTCGGCATTGGAATATAAGTGATATCCATACTCCAAACCATATTATTCCGATCAATTTTCAGGTTCCGAAGCAGGTAAGGATATGTTTTGTGCCACTTGCATGCCTCACTTGTATTAGGGACCGGATATATGGCCGAAATATCCATTTCCCGCATCAATCGCCTTATTCGCTTCACATTAACCTGTACTTCTGGTGTACTTAGATGTTTTGCCATGCGCTCTGCCCCAAAATAGGGATGTTCCAAATGCATACGGTCTATCTGCTCCATCAAGGCCAGGTTCTGTTTGCTTTCTCCTTTGGGCTCATGGTAATGGCTGCTTCGCGATACTTCCAGCAACTGACACTGACGAACAATACTGAGCTTATTGTCATCCTTACTTACTAAAGCCATCCTTCCAGTTCTTCCCAAATGCCTGTTCAGATTTTTTTTTCAACCAGTCGACCTCTACCTTGAGTTGACCGATTTGCTTATATAGTTCGTCTTTTTCTTCCTGGTGATCTGATGCATCTGCACCTGCCTTCTTACCCTGGTCAAACACATCCTCTGACCCTGATAGTAGTTGCTTCTTCCACTCCGTTATCTGAGTAGGATGTATATCATACTTTTCTGCCAGCTCGGCCAATGTCATCTGTTCTTTTAAGGCTTCGATAGCTACTTTCGCTTTAAAGGCTGCATTGAACTTTCTTCTTCCCTTGTTCATATTGTAAATTTAAGATGTTTTTCCACTTAAACTTACTGTCCGTTTTTAGGGGAGTATTATAGTCAATAAATATATTTACCATGATAAATGAAAAGGAAATTAACTCAATGATTAACCAAGATGCCAATACTCGTCTTGAATACACAATTAAGCGAATTGTAGATTTGGGTGTTGTTTGGTTCATTGAAAGAGATAAAAAGCTTGTTTTATTAAATGACGAATTTAGTAATATAATAGTGCCAATCTGGCCATTTAAGGAATTTGCAGATCTTTTCGCTGAGGTTGAGTATGCTGATTGTAAAGTTAATTCAGTAAGTATGGACGATTTTTTAAAATTTGATATTCCAATTTTTCAAAGAGAGAATTTTAAAATTTCTCTGTTCCCTCTTAACACAGGTAAGGGAAGTGTAATAGAAATTGATTTGTTTTTAAATCTGGTAAATGAAGAAATGGATAAATATTGATTTATAATTACTACCGATAGTAATTTGCATTTATTTGACAAGGTTGACAGTTTAGGAAATAGAGCGGCAGAGCTATCAAATTGGGATGCTTTAGCTTTTAACACATCATACATCAGCGAAGTAGTAGCTATGCAGCGTTCGGCATCTGCATGCCTACCCATATTATGTACCCCAAATTCTTCCCTGGTTGTTTTGTGATTCGGCATTACACAAGTACTGCCGTCTGCCGCTAATAAACGATGCCCTTTCCACCTAAGATAGGGCGCATCCTCATAGAAAGTTCTGCCGGCCTCTGTGTTCAGATCTTTAAATGCTTCAGGGATTAATTTTGCTCGGGATTGACTCAAGGCTCCCTTTGTTATTTGCTGTATACTATAGTCCTGATCAAGAATATTTCCAAAAAAATCGTTAAGCTCACGCTGAATTGATCGCATCATACCACGGCTTATAAGTACTATTAGTTCTTTGAATGTAAGTTTACGATTCCGGGTAAATCCTTTTTCACCGTCTTTGTTACGGGTCTTGTATTGATCATTATCAATCAGTTTTACTATATGTTTAACTACTTTTGTCCTATAATCCTTGTTCGTTTTTTCAGTAAAACAAATTTACTGATCTTGTAGCCATTTTTAACTACTTTTCGATGAAATTTGCTTAACTAAACGACATTGATAATAAATCTATAAAAAAGAAAATACCCTTCATAGCAGCATAAATATAACACTTATGACGATTCAGGAGATGATTGCCTTTAAAACCAATCTAAAAAACACAGGGCTGGCATTAATCAATAAGCGTATCGAATTGGCAAAACAAATGATTGCCAATGCGCAGGAAGCTGCCAATAATGAAGAAAAAAGCTCCGCAGGTGATAAATATGAAACCGGCCGTGCCATGGGGCACCTTGAAAAAGACATGCACAGTCGCCAGCAGGAAGAAAATAAGCTGGAACTGGACAGACTACAAAAAGTAAACACAGAAAAAATCTACACCACCGCACAACCGGGCTCCTTTATTAATTGTAAAGGTCAATCCTTTTTCATCGCCGCAGGCTTAGGTAAACAAACCATCAATGAAGAGACCGTATTTTTCCTATCTCCTTTATCACCTTTGGCAAAACTGCTACACGGTAAAAAGGAAGGAGATACTTTCTTTTTCAACAAAGAAGAAAGAATCATTCTAATATTATATTAATCCGACTTCAGACTTTTGACAGGATTCATCAGCGCCGCTTTGCAGGCATGATAGCCAGTGGTGAGCAGGGAAATCAATATCACCAATAACCCTGTTGCTACAAACACCCACCAGTCGATCATTGTTCTGTAAGCATATCGCTGCAACCACTGGTGCATGGCATACCATGCTATAGGGGCCGCTATTAAGAGCGCAATGCCTACCAGTACCAGAAAATCCTTCGTCAGCAAACTAATAATCCTCACGACCGAAGCGCCCAGTACCTTGCGAATACCAATTTCCTTAATCCGCTCTTCCGCCATATAACTTGCCAGCCCAAACAAACCAAGACAGGATATCAGCACCGTCAGCACAGCAAATAAGGTAGTTAAACGCGCCACAATAGACATATCCACGAATTTCAATTCATAATCCTTGTTCACAAAATGGTATTCAAACGGATAATCCGGATTATATTTATTAAAGAGTTTTTCTGCTGCCTGCACTTGTTTTACTACATCTCCACCCGCTGCCAGCTTCATATGAATAATATTGAAAAACATATTCTTTGCACCCACAATAATCATCGGATGTGTATGCTCATAAGGAGAGCCAAATATATAATCACCAAATACACCTACTACATGATAATCTGTTTCGAATTCATGCACTACTTCGCCAATAGGATGGGTAAAGCCCATGGCCTTCATCGCCGATTCATTGATGATCACAGCCGTTGAATCAGCCGGATACCTTGCCAGGTCCAGGTCCCGCCCATGTAGCAGTTGTAGACCTGCTGTGGTGATCAATCCTTCATCCTGTGCGCCGCGTTCAAAATCGGTATTGTCATTAGGCTCTTTTCCCCTCCATTTTACGGAGGTCGATGAGCTGAACGGCTCTGTCAGTTGTGACGCCGTACGGGTCACGGAGGTCGCAATACCCGTAGATAACAGCTCATTCTTAAGCGCGCCAAAATTATTATTGAGTGTTGGATTATTCCAGTGATACATCAACAGGTCTCCAGAAAAACCCGCATTCCTGTTACGTGCGTGTTCTAATTGACGGACCACAATCACTGTAGATATAATGAGCGTGATGGCAATACAGAATTGCAATACCACCAGTACCTTACGGTGATTGATCGTGCCATGACCTTTTTTGAAAGTACGTCTGAAGATGCCGGCAGGATGAAAAGAAGAAAGGAAAAATGCCGGATAACTGCCCGCCAGTAAGCCGGTCAGTAGAATAAAACCTACCAGTGTAGCCCAGAATATCCAATTGCCATACGGTAATACAAGTTCCTGATTGATGAGTAAATTGAAGACCGGCAACAAGAGGAATACTCCTATGAGCGCCAATATACCAGCAATGGTCACCACCATAAGTGATTCCAGCAGGAACTGCAGGATGAGAGATTTTTTCTGTGCACCGACTGCTTTACGAATACCTACTTCCTTCGCCCGCTTTTCACTTCGTGCCGTACTCAGGTTCATAAAATTGATACATGCAATCAACAATATAAAACTGGCAATGATGCCAAACAATCTGACTATCTCAATACGGCCACCTGATATCACCCCATTTTCAAAGTTGGAATACAAATGCCATTTACTCATGGGATGGAGGAAAACTTCCGTATCCTCTTTGTCTCCAGTATGTTTTTTCGTAACATCCCTGATCTGTTGATTGATAGCAGCCGCTGTGGTATTGGGTGTAAGTTGAACAAATACATTCACTGAGTTGTTTTTCCAGGAAGCATCTTCATTGCCTGATAAGTAAGCATAATACTTCCATGGGAGCAGGTATTCAAAATTGAATGTACTGTTTAAAGGAAGATCTTTTAAAACACCCGTCACTTTGAACTGATCCTTATTGATTGTTATTATCTGGTCCATCGGATCTGCTGTACCAAACATTTTCTTCGCCATCTTCTCTGTGATCACAATCGATAAAACATCATTCAACACTGTCTCCCGATTCCCCTTTACCAGCGGAAAACTGAACATCGATAAAAAGGACGGATCCACCACAAGTGCCTTTGTAGAAAGTTTCTTTTCGCCTACAGCCGTTACAAACCAGCGGATATCTGTACGGCAGGTGTTTTTTATACCGGCATATTCATCCTTCAGTGCTGCAGCCAATGGATCAGGTACCACATTCCAGCATTGCAGTTTATTATCAAAAGTGCCTCTGTTCCACGCCTGGTATAGATAATCTTTATTCTTATGAAACTTGTCATAGCTGACTTCATTATAGATCCATAAACATATCAGCATACAGCATCCAATACCCAATACTAACCCTGTAATATTGATCAGGGAAAAGGATTTGCTCCGTAGCAGGTTCCTGTATGCTATAATGAAGTAACTTTTAAACATAATAAATGATTTATTCTGCTTTCAGACTCTTTACGGGATTTGTCAATGTCGCTTTATATGCATGATAGCCGGTGGTGATCATAGAAATCATAATGACCAGTACACCTGCGCCTGCAAAGATCCACCAATCTATCCCGATCCTGTAGGCATAACCCTGCAGCCATTGGTGCATGGCATACCAGGCGATAGGGCCTGCTATTATAAATGCAATAACTACTAAAACAATAAAGTCTTTTGTCAGCAATTTGATGATCTTCGCTGTAGATGCACCTAGTATTTTGCGGATGCCGATTTCCTTTATTCTTCCTTCAGCGATATAGCTTGCCAGTCCAAATAACCCCAGGCAGGAGATGAAGATAGTCAGGATGGCAAACAAAGTAGTCAGTCTCGCTGTGCGCTGCATATCCTCGAATTTCTTTGCATGATCTTCATTTACAAAATGATATTCGAAAGGATAGCTGGGGCAATATTTAGCATAGATCTTTTCTATTTGCTGCACCTGTTTTACAACATCAGCAGCAGGCGCCAGTTTGATGTTGAGTATACCCAGTTCTGTAAATTTAGGGCCGGTTAAGAGAACAGGTGCCGCATTTTCGTAGGGAGAGTCAAATATGATGTCGCCAAATACGCCAATCACATGGTATTCTCTGTCATTATCTTTCACGATTTCGCCAATCGGGTTTTTGAAGCCCATTATTTTTAACGCAGTTTCATTCAGGAGTACAGCTGATGAGTCAGACGGAAAGTTAACTAAATCAATGTCGCGTCCCTGTATCAATTTCAGTCCTGCTGTTTTCACTAATCCGCCATCTTCTGCTTTTCGCTCGAATATGGTATTATCTTTCTCCGGCTTACCTCTCCAGAATATTCCCCACGTAGAACTATATTGTTGTGTGAGTTTGGCATTGGTAGCGGTGACAGAAGATGCTAACCCGGCTGCTATCAACTCGTTTCTTACTACATCGCGGTTCTTCCATAATTCTGCATTCAATGAATGGTACATGACCAGATCACCTGTGAAACCGGCATTCCGGTTACGCGCATAGTCTAACTGGCGGATTACAATCACCGTAGATATAATCAATATAATAGATATACAGAATTGCAATACCACTAATACTTTACGTGGACTGACAGCACCTTTCAGCTTTTTGAACGAGCCCCTGAATATACCGGCAGGATTGAAAGAGGAGAGGAAGAATGCAGGGTAACTGCCTGCCAGCATACCTGTAAATAGAATGAAGGCAACCAGTACCGTCCAGAAAAGAATACTATTATAAGGTAGTGTAAGTTCCTGGTTGATCAGGTGATTGAAGGCTGGTAATATGATGAAGACAAGTATGATGGATAGTATGCCGGCGATGGTGGTGAGCAGAATAGATTCTATGAGGAACTGACTGATCAGTGATTTTTTCATAGCGCCAACTACTTTCCGGATACCGACTTCTTTCGCACGTTTTTCACTACGTGCAGTACTAAGGTTCATGAAATTGATGCAGGCGATCAGGAGTATGAAAATGGCAATGAAGCCGAACATTCTTACAATTTCAATACGACCGCCAGCGATTTTCCCATCTTCAAATTTGGAATATAAGTGCCACTCACTCATGGGATGGAGGAACACATCAATGGGCATTTCTCCATTGGAGTGTTTTCTGGTTACATCCTTAATACGGGCATCCATGGTAGCTTCAGCTACGTTGGGTGCCAGCTGAACAAAAGTATATATGCTGTTATCACCCCAGTACTGGCCATCGTATCCTTTGGCTTTCAGGTAGAACCAGGACAGGAGGTATTCAAAATCAAATGTGCTGTTGATAGGCAGGTCTTTTAGTACCCCGGTTATTTTGAAATTTTGACCGTCAATACCAATCATTTTGTCGATGACGTCGGTGGTACCAAACATTTTCTTCGCCATCTTTTCTGTTACCACCATCACATACGGATCACTCAGCAAGGTGTTGATGTTCCCTTTCAGCAAAGGAAAGGTGAACATATTCAGGAAGGTCGTATCTACAAACATGCCCTTTGAAGAAATCTTTTTTTCACCTGCTACTGTTACAAATGTAGTATAAGAAGTACGGCAGGTATTTGCAATACCCGGATAATCCTGTTTGAGTGCAGCAGCCAGTGGTTTGGGAGTCGCATTCCAGCAGAATAGTTTACCGTCAAGGGTAGTGCGGTTATAGGCCTGGTAGATGGTAGCGCGGTTCTGATGAAACTTGTCAAATGTTACTTCATTGTAGATCCACAGGCAGATGAGCATGCAACAGGACATCCCCATTACAAGGCCGGTGATATTAATAAAGGAGAACGTCTTTGTTCTTACCAGATTTCTAAATGCAATTTTGAAGTAATTTTTGAACATGCTAAATTATTCAGTCTGTACGGTTCGCTTCAAAGGCAATGCCGGATCATAAATTGCTAAAAATCAGATAATTATTTCCATAGTTTGCAGGGGATTTGTCCGGTTGCGGACAAATACTGTACAATAATGATACATATTTTTATATTTTAGAGTCATGTTGTACCCACGTTTGAGAACGCTATTGATATGCCTATTGGTGAAGGTTGGGGGGCAGGAAGATATTGATTATGCAAAATCGAAAATTGCAGAATTGAAGTAACAAAAAGGCCACGCAATTTGCGTGGCCTTTTTGTTTATTGCTTTACTATCTTTTTAATAGTTCTTTGATCACCCTGTTGGATCATGATGAAATATACGCCGGCAGGTAGTTTGGCGATATTCATATTATAGACCCTGTCAGTAGTGGTCACGGTGCGATACTTCGTACCACTCATGTCGCCCATACTGATATAGGTTTTTTGTTCACTTGCAGGCAATGTGATAGTTAAGTGATCGTGAGCAGGAACAGGGTATAAAATAATATCCTGCAACTTACTGTTGGTCGCCACTGTTTTTAGTGCGCTGCTGCTGCCACTATACACTTCCAGTTCATATAATGAATAGCCATAGGCAGAGCCACGGGCAGTACCGTAAATGCGTACATATCTGCCGGTAGCAGATAAGCCGGTGTGATCGTTGGTTAAACTGGTATTTCCTGCAACTGTTTTTACCGTGGTCCAGTTGGTATTATCAGCAGATACCTGTACAAGGTAGTCTTTTGCATAAGCGGCTTCCCAGATCAGTTTTACTTCACCAATGGAATAGCTGCTGCCCAGGTCTACCTTGATCCATTGTGGATCAGCATAGAGGGTAGAAGACCAGCGGGTAGCCGTATTGCCATCTACTGCATAATTGCCTTCCAGGCCAGTGGCTTCTACAGAAGAGGTAGAGGTTGTTTTGTTCAATGCCAGGTTAGGATTGTTAGCATTTGTTCCATATACTTCCAGCTCATATAATGAATAGCCATAGGCAGAACCACGGGCAGTACCATAGATACGTACATATCTGCCGGTGGCGGATAAACCGGTGTGATCGTTGGTTAAACTGGTATTTCCTGCAACTGTTTTTACCGTGGTCCAATTGGTATTATCAGCAGATACCTGTACAAGGTAATCTTTTGCATAAGCCGCTTCCCAGGTCAATTTTACTTCAGAAACAATGTAGGAGCTACCCAGGTCTACAGTGATCCACTGCGGATCAGCATAGAGGGTAGAAGACCAGCGGGTGGTGTAACTACCATCCACAGCGTTGGAACCAACGAGGGAGGTAGTAGAACTTTCAGTAGAGGATACGGTCACAGTTTTGCCGAGTGCGATATTCGTACCATTGTTGGTGGATCCGAAATCATCCGCAGTACGCATGTTATTACGGATAAAAACACCGGCCTCTTTGAGTTGGCTGGTGGTCCAGGTGTTACCAGAACAGGTGCCACTGTTCCATACAGCGCCACTATAAGGGTTGTCGCTGAAGTTCCAGTTCGTCCAGCTGATTTTTTTGCTTTTGCACAGATCCATATAACGTTGACTCATGGTGAGGTCATTGGCGCCATCGCCGGAGGCTTCCTGTGTACCGAATTCGGTCACGAAAACCGGTAGGCGGTCAGATGCCCAGTCCAGGTGATTGATGTAATAATCCTGGTGGCTTTTTGCATAGAAGTGAAAGCTATACATCACATTTGCATAGCTGAGTGGATTGTCGAGGATCTCCTGGGCTGTACTGCCTTCTGAGAGACCTAATGAAGACCATCCTCTGGTTCCTACGCAAATGACAGCGTCATTGTCGATGCCTCTGATGAGTGGAATGATCTGATCAGCGTAGTTCTTGATGGTGGCCCAGGTCACGCCGTTTGGTTCATTGCATATTTCATACAAAACGTTGTTGTAGTTTTTGTAGGTGTTGGCAATATCGGTGAAGAAGGTTTTGGCTCTGTCGGTGTTGTAATTTGGATCACCGGGAGTCAGGATGTGGAAGTCGATGAGGGCGTAAAGGCCACGGGCAGTGACTTTGTCTACATAGCTTTTAACGAGGGAGGTGTAGTAGGAGGGATTGGTTTCGTAACCACCTTCCTGTACGTACATGGCGATGCGTACGATGTCTGCTCCCCAGTCGCTTTTGAGGGTATCCAGGGAGGCGTCGGTAATACAGCCTGCGTACCATTGGATACCGTGGGTGCTCATGCCTCTGAGTTGAATAGGGTAACCGTTCTGGTTACAGAGTTTGGTGCCGGTTACTTTCAACTGGCCATTGAGTGATACGGGTGTTTGTGCGTAGGTGAAAGCTGCGAGGAGCAGGTTAACCAATAAGATGATTGTTCTTTTCATTTAGGTTATTTTGATGGATAAGGGATATCTATTATGGTTTTTAATGATATGGGAAGAAAAAACCTATATAGGATATGCCTTGGTACAGTGTTTATGAGGCTTTTAAGTGATAGGGAAAGAAAAAGCCGCATTGGTTTATCGGGTCAAATATAGAAAAATTTTGATAGGGGAGAAGGGTTGGGAGGATAAAGTATGTAAGTGTTTGATTCTATTAAGGATAGAAGGGGATGAGGGTGTGCAATAGAAAAGATTCATAAATAATATAAAAGGTGAGCAGCATGCTCACCTTTTATATTATTCTTCATCATCGCCGATGAATTTTACACCCCATTTCTTTTCATTATAATCTCTGCGGGAATCGAGATACGCACATAACTGTCTCATATCCCCATTAAACCGGTCATGCATCTGCTCCCGGATTTTTCTTACTTCGCCTACGCAGTCGTAGCCGGGTATAATTTTTGGTTTCATAATGTTATGGATTTAAAATTTCCTGAGGAGTTCGAATTTTAATATTTCTATACCCCATTTTTTGATTGATATAATTAAAAAGTTCAATCTTCTCTTTATTTACAATGTGCTTAAAATTCCAGCTAGCCAGTATATCTGCACCATGCAACGTAGCCATTGCCACATGATAAGCATCACTTAAACTCTTGTACCCTAATGCGCCTGCTTCAACGTACATCATACCTAATTGTTCTGCTTTAACAGTTTGTTTAACTTCTACCTTAAATAGTTTTGGCACTTTGGTGACCTGTTTTTTTACCTCTTCTCTGGCGTCATTCAATTCCTCCCTTACCAATTCTGAAATCATCATCATCTTCTTCCCCCTCTTAAACTCATTAAATAACCCCAGACTTGAATCTGAAAATTCATTCTCAAAACACCCCCCAAACACAGAGGTGTCTACATAAACTGTATTCATAAAATTATGTTTTTTTTTCTGGGCAACAAACCATCAAATTCCCCGTGGAGAAGGGAATGAGCATGATATTCACAAATTTGTGGGTAACAAACTCAATATTGTAAACGTATGTCCTTTAATGATAGATCTACTATTAATTTACGAAAAAATGATTTAAAAAAATATAGGTATCACCTTCAAAAAATTTTCTACCCTCCCCTTTAATTGCTTCACCGCCTTATACACCTGCTGCTTAACCGTTTTATCAGAAATATTCAACAACTCTCCAATAGACTTATGCGACAACTCCTGTTCACGACTCATCAAAAATATCTCTCTCATCTTAGGCGGCATCGCCTCAATCTCTCTTTCTATCACCGCCGCCAGTTCTTTTTCGCGCAGCAGCTCATCGGCGGTATAACCGCCTGCTTCCATATAAGTTCGAATACTATCCAGGTATTTGTCTACGACCTTCTGATGTGTAAGATGATTTAATATCCGGTTACGAACGCTGGTATATAAATAACCAGAAAGTGATTTTGCCCCTGCAGCCCCGGCTCTCTTTGTCCAAAGCATGAGAAACACCTCCTGTATCACATCCTCCGCCTCAGCCCGGTCTTCCAGCATATTATAGGCATGCCTGAACAGTATTTCACTATATCTCTCATAAATGACGGTATAGCTCGCCTGGCTCCCCGCCGAAAGTAGCTGCAGCAATTGATGGTCTGGTAATAATTCTAGTTCAATATCAGGTTTTGCCAAGCTGGTAGTGTTAAATGAACAAGGTCGAAAGAAAAGTATAAAAAATAACTAAATAAAAAAAGGTGTATCATAGATTAATATGATACACCTGTGAAATAGGGAAAAATAGGAGGATAAACTAATGTATATATTCTGCAAGTTTGGTGGTCAGTTCCGGACCTCTCAGGTTCTGGGCTATGATTTTGCCTTCAGGATCAATGAGGTAATTCTGCGGTACAGCACGAATGCCATACAATACAGCCACCTCGTTCTGCCAGCCTTTCAGATCGGAAACATGCACCCATGGCAGGCCATCCGTCTCAATGGCTTTGATCCAGGCATTCCGGGTTTGCTTATCATCCAGTGAAACTGCCAGCACTTCCATGCCTTTTTCTTTGAATACCCCATAAGCCTTTTTCAGATTGGGATTTTCCTCCCTGCACGGGTGGCACCAGCTGGCCCAGAAGTCTACCAGTACATACTTTCCCCTGTAGTCGGAGAGTTTGATGAGCTTACCGTTTACATCAGGCTGCTCAAATTCAGGGGCAGCAAGCCCAACCTGAATTGTGTGAGTGGCTACTATGCGGGATTTCATCTCCTTGCCTGGAGTAGTGGTACGTACTTTTTCACTCAGGCCGTTATATAAAGTCTCTACTTCACTCATAGGGGCTCTGTTCGCTACATCTGTCAGCGCAACGATGGAAAAGTAAGAATCAGGATGAGCGCTTATGAATTTTCTCTCTTTCTCACGCATGGCAGCAAATTTGCTGTCGTATTTTTTGCGAATGGCGGGAATCGCTCCTGTATCTGCTGTACTCATCTCCTGATTGGCAGAATCGATAATATTCATAAACCCTCCACCTATTTGTGACAGAAATGCGGCATATGCCTTTTGGGTGGGTGACCCGGTTACCGTTGCTTTTTTAAGAGAATCCTTTACCGCCACTTTGTATGTTTCATTCGTCAGGTAAAAATAGAACCGGTCTCCTATATTTAATACCCAATAGCTCCCCTTGTTTTCATGGTCAAATACCATGCGGGCATAAGACAATTCCTTCACACTACCCTTAAATGCAAACTGCCCATCTTTTACGGCAGTGGAATCCATCAATAATTTGCCTTCGGATTGGTAATTCAGATATACCTTACACCCATTTTTAGCGACAGGCGCTGTTCCCTGAATATTGAAGGTCTTTTGTTGTGCTACGCCTATTACTGGTAGCAACAAGAATAATATGAATTTATGCATAGTGAATGATTTTAAAAGTTATGGACGCCATGCGATATCGACTGGCTTTCCGGGAATTCCTGTAATTGTTTTTGTCAGCACCCCATATTTACCAGTGCTGATATCCATATAATAGAGTGAGTTGCCAGCTCCTGCAATGAGCGTATCCTGGTCGTCGGAGAGCTTGATCATACTTACTGTGTTTTCACCGAATGAAGTTTCCAATGCACGTACTTCCTGATTTAAAGGATTATATCGATACACCTTTTCTCCTGATGCGATATAAAGTACCCCATTGATTGCGGCCTGCCATTTGGTATCTTCATTGATCAGGCTTTGCTGGATGAAAGCGCGCTTTTGAACCGGCGTAAAGGTGTAAGGACTATTCGTGAAACTTACGGTGAACTTTAATTCGTATACTATGCCATCAGCACCTTTAAGATAGGCATAGCAATCCCCGCTATTTATCTGCTCCATATGTATCAGTGACAGGCCTACATTCGTAGGATCAAAAGCCGTCGTACTGGTAGTCGTATACTGCGTGCCATAATAATAAGGCGTGCCGCTGATGCGTACAAACTGTTGCTTATCCTTGTCAAAGCCTATATAAGAATAAGACCCATTGATCAGGGTAGAAATAAAGGAAGGTGCCAGATTATAAGTGCCGGCAGCATAATCACCGAACATCCCGAAGGAGGTTGCCTGATTCCACGTAGTGGTATAACCTGAATAGAACTTGTCATTCACAACACCCACCAGACTACCCCTGTTACCCTGCTGGAAAGATCCCACTACAATACTATCCGGTGCAGAAAAGAAATTACCTGCCAATGTATTCGGATAAGTCGGATCATCCTGCAGACTACTTACATTCAGTCGGACACCACCATTTTTACATATGATCCAGTAACCCAGCGCCATATCTCCCTGCACCTGGTCTTTCATATAATACAACTGCAATGGATCCGGTGGCAGACTATGCCCATTCACGGTTTCATAGATATTTGGTTTTACTTCTCCACCAGTTGTAATGAATGAGAGTTTCGATACACCATTATCTACACTCAGCACTGTCGTACCAGCAGTGAAATCCGTCACCCCCTGTATCTGGAATGCATAAAAATACCTGATACCATTGTTCTTGTCGTACACAGAAAGCCGGGCCGAATATAAATTGGCCTGTAAACCAAAGAGCATACGCATGGAAGAACCTGTGAAATACAGGAAACCTGTTTCACTCTCCGGGGCACTGATCCGCCATTCCAGCACCAGCGAATCACTATTGCCAATGGTTACCTTTGGTGTGATGATAAGACTATCGCCCACTACTGCATTGTAGATAGAATCCAACCCACTGACCGTAGGTGTAAGCGGCATATTTATATCATAATTGCCTTTGTCCTTATAACACGCTGTCAGGAGCAAAAAACATATTATTGCTGTCAGATGATTTTTCATATTAATTGACCTCCTTGCCGTTTTCGTCAATGAAATAATATTTACCAGCCGCTGCATTCCAGCGCAGCAATATCTTCCTCGCAGGATTCTCTATGCTATAGAAATAGTAGTCATCTCCACTGGCTTCCAATACATATCCTTTAGTCGGATTATTAGCTACCCATTTGAAAGGATCATTCAGCATAGCCGTGAGCAGATTGACCAGGTAGAGATTGCGGGGTGCATCAAGACCGTTGGTGGTAAGAGTGGTCACACCTGATACGATCAGGAAGAGCTGATGTTTGGTACGGGAATAGTAACTACCCAGCCACATATCCCACCAGTTTGGCTTTTCGAGCATAGCGGAGAAGACGATCTTCGCTTTCAGAAGATTACTGCCATCATCGGCAGTCGGGATCTCAATGCCGAGATCATTGGTAGCTTTTAGCTTGATCATTAAAGAGACCGATTCACTTTCCAGATCAGACACATTGTAGATGATTACTGGAATGGATGCCCTGCCTGTATCTGCACGAAGTGTGTAAGTGGATTTTAAAGGTTCATAATGTACACCTGCCTGTGCTGTAGAGGAATCTGTTTCTACATAGGCACTGTATGTTCTGTCCTGATTGACCTGAATACCTGCCAACTGAACGGGCAACCAGATCGTATCCTGCGAAAGGGTAGGTGTATAGGCAAAAGTATATACAATGCTATCCTTATCCCCGCTGCTCAGATCGAAATGGATATTGGCTGCATGATCATAGTGTAGTTCTTCTGCTTTCTTACATGCTGCAAATAGACACATCAGCAGGATGATATATATCGCTTTCATGGTGTCGTCTTTTTTATCTTCCGCCATAAAGAATCTCATCGTTTGGAAGTGGTAATACAAATATTTTGTCTGATGCAGGAATGCTGCTACCGTTCTGGCTCGCAATGTCGTGGTTCAATCTTTTGTACATGTAAAAGATCTGTCCTTCCGCATACCATTCTTTGCGGCCATCTTTCAATAACGCTGTAATCAGATCGCCTGTGACAGGGCTGCCAATGCCCCTGTGGGTGCGTACTGTATTGAGATAATCAGCATTAGAAGTACACTCTGCTGCGATGTAGTACATCTCACTCAGCCGTATGGCCGGTGCCATCATGTAATGCAGGTTCGCATCAGTGGCTGTATTGTCTGTATTATGGAGATACTTGGTAATGTTCAGTGTATTGGAAGTTGCACCACTGCTGGACACAAACCACTCTTTATAACGAAGATCATCCGCACCTGCGCCACCGGTTTCGTAGATGGTTTGACCTGCATTTTCAGAGAGATGTATACCGCTGGTGCTACTCAGGAAAAAGGAATTCTTGTAGGTCGTGGCCATTGAAGGAATGTACCAGCCGAACACCAGTTCCTTATAAAGGATACGATCTTTTTTATCATCATCTACGGCCAGAAAATCAGTGTTGTTTGTCCAGGGAAATTTATTAGAGTTGATCACTTCCAGTGCATTCGTAAGTGCATTGGTTTTATCATTCTTATAAAGGTATACCCTGGCCAGTGTACCGCATACCGCATAGTAGTTCAACCGGTGACGGCGGTCCTGCAGGAATAGTTCCGGATTGCTTTCTTCCGTATTCAGGGTCGTATCACTTTCAGTAGGATAGCCTACTATATATGCCTTGCTGATAATGGGATCTACAGCCAGCAAATCCTTTGCACGCTTCAGGTCGTCGATGGCAGAGTCCAGCACAGCACCTACTGTAGACATAGGCGTGATATCCTTTGAATATTTGGTGACGTAAGGAATACCTGTAGCTGAAGTCGTGACAGGCGCAAACAGGCGCAACAGATCAAAGTGAATATAAGCTCTGAGTGCGAGTGCTTCCCCTTTAATCAATGCATAGTTATTACCAGTAAATATCTTTTGTTTACTATCGATATTGGCCAGCAGCAGATTGCAGTTGGCAATGGCATTGTACAACCCCTGCCAGATATTGTCTTTCCTGCTGATGAAGTCAGCATCTGTGTAAATGTAGTTGCTGGTCTTCAGATAATAATACGCATCATTGTCTGTAAGGGTATAGTTTTGCGCCAGTACTTCCGGCGTGCCTACAGTGAGTTCTTTGCCATAAAGAGATTCCTGTGAGCATTTGGTATACACCCCGATCAGTGCCTCCTGAAAACCTTCTTCTGTTGAATATAAAACCTCGTCAGAGATCTCACTTTCCGGTTGTATATCCAGCCATTTTTTACAGGAGGTAAATGTAAGGGCCAGTATTAATGTTGTTATTAGTAGTCGCATGATAATCAGAATTGGGCTTGTAATGAAAAGGTGATGCTACGCGCAAAGGGATAGTCAATCCCTCTTTCCTGCTCTACTGATGACCAGCGCAAAATGTCATTGGCCGTCATTCCCAGTCGTACCATCTTTTTTATTACACGCAGGTCATAAGAGCAATAGATAGATTGCAGAGACAGTACGTTGTTTGGCTGAATAAAACGGGAGGATACCTGTGTCTGTCCCCAGTCTGAAATACTTTTGTAAAATGTTTTATCTCCCGGTTGCTTCCATTTCTCTGCAAATACACGACTGTCTACATTGTACCGGGGATTGGCATTTTCTACCCTGTCTACCAGTGTCTGGTTGTACATGTCTCCACCGAACTCTGTCTGGAAGTTGATACTCATCATGAATTTCTTATAATGAAATGACCCACCAAATGAGCCTTGTGCAAATGGGGTGGCATCGCCAACTACCCTTACATCACGGGCATCCCATTGGTAGGTAAGTGTACCATCCTGTTTTACAAATATCTCTTTCCCATTTTCCGGGTCAATACCCAGTGAGCGTACAGCATAGATCGCATCATATGATTGCCCCTCTTTGTAACGGAGCAATGGTACCCCTTTATAATTGCTGTTATTCTCCTGTTCCTGGTTAACTTTGTTGTTATAGGCTTCCAGTGAATTGGAAATGCGGACGATCTTGTTGGTATTGTGTACAAGGTTAGCATAGACATTTATACCCCAATTCCTGTTTTGTACCACCACAGCCCGCATACTGAGTTCAATCCCTTTATTCTCCATGTCTCCCAGGTTTTCCTTGTAGGAACTAAAACCTGTTGAAGGAGCGATACTGATATCCGCCAATAGGTCCTTTGTAAGTTTATAGTACACACGGGGAGAAAGGAAGATTCTGTCATTGAAGAGACCGAGATCAAAGCCGAAATCTGTGCTGCGTGTTTTTTGCCATCCCAGGTTTTTATTGCCGTAATTATCAACGGTAGCGCCTATGCCGGAGGAGTACCAGTTATCCTGATCATATGTATAGGTTGTGCGGGAGAGATAAGGACTGAATTGCACAGAGCCGGTAAGACCTGTTGTAAAACGAAGCCTTAACTGGCTGATAGCAGGATTGCTGAACCAGGCTTCCTTATGCAGGTTCCAGCCTACACCCAAAGACCAGAAAGGTGCCAGTCTGTTGTCCGTACCAAATTTAGAAGAACCGTCTGTACGCACAGTGGCATCCATCAGGTACCTGTCTTTATAAGAGTAGTTCGTACTGATAAAGTCGCCAAACAATCTTGACCTTTCTATATTGCTACTGGGGTGGGCACCTTCTGCATACCCTTTGGCAAAACCTACGCTGGTAAAACGATCATTGGGAAAGCCTATCGCCGTAAAAGAAGAATAGTCGGAAAATTCAGTTCTGATATTCGCACCTGCTACAAGGTTGATGCTATGTTCGCGGATTTGCTTTACATAGTTCAGGCGAATGTTTCCATCCCAATAAGTTTCTTTTGTTTTACTACTGGTATAAGAACCTTTCTGATCCGTCTCAGAGGCCGCATAGAAATAAAATTCATTTGCCAGCGGGGAGAGAAAATTATCGCCATTGGTTTGTCTGTTCGTAAAACTCATCTGACCACGTACACGAAGTCCTTTGGCAATTTCAAACTCCGCAGCAAAGTTGTCAATGATCTCGTTATAGTTGTTATTATTAAAACTGCTAAGGGTGGAGTTGTACAATGGATTCAGCACATAATCATATTGGTAAGCGCCTCCTGTACCATTGCGGTCACTCCATGTTTCCAGTTCACGGAGCATATTCCCGTTATCATCTGTAATGCGGTAGTAAGGGTTGGTTTTTACATAATCTGAGAAACTGCCATAGGGAGATTCTTTTGCCTTTACCTGTGTAATGGTCAGCTCATTCTGGAATTTAATTCTATTGCTGAGGTTATAGCTAAAATTCATGCCGCCGGAATACTGATCACGGGAAGAGCCTTTCATCACACCGGGTCTGGTTTGATAGCGAAGGTCGATGCCATACCTGAAATTCTCGGCACCACCCTGCAGGTATACCCCATGCTTCTGGCCAACGGCCGTGCGCAGTGGTTGTGAGAGCCAATAGGTATTCACACCGCCGACTACATTTTTCAATTTCTCGTAATACAAAACATCCAGGTTATCCTGTGGCACTTTTTGCTGACCGGCATCGTACACGCCTGCCAGCTGTTCGTACTGTAGTTTTTGTGTCGCATTCAATACATGATAATCTGTAAGGTCCGGACTATTGATATTGGTTTCATGATTATAAGTAACCTGCAATTTCCCATTGGCAGGTACTTTGGTCGTAATGACCAATACCCCGTTTGCCGCGCGGGAACCATAGATGGCGGTAGCTGCCGCATCTTTCAGCAACGTAACGGAGGCAATGCGGTTCATATCAAGATCAAATACTTTTTCGAGACTCACTTCGTAACCATCCAGGATGAAGGCCGGCAGGTTCACAGAGCTGGTGATGTTATCCCTTCTGAGTATGCCATCGCTACCGGTGGGCAGGGCAGAAGATCCTCTTACATTGATCACTGGCAGACTATTCGGATTAGAACCATTGAAATTGTTGTTGAGTATTTTAAAGGAAGGATCTACCATCTGCATACCCTGCAACAGATTTTGCGGACTCAGTTCTTTCAGCTTTTCACCACTTACCACCACAGCAGTACCTGTGTAGTTGTCGCGATGTATTTCCTGATAACCGTTCACCACTACTTCATTCAGACCGATTTTGGCATCTTCGAGTACGACATTGAGTTTGCCGTTTTTAGCCTGTCCCGCTTTATATACAGCAGGTTGGTAACCAATAAAACTAAAGGAGATGGGGGCATCTTCATTAGTGATCTTAATTTTAAATTCTCCATCATTGCTAGTCTGGTATACTTCATTCTGTACCCTGATGCTTACACGGGGCAGGGGTTCACTGAGCCGGTTTCGTACCGTACCGGTTATTTCCCGCACAGTATCCTGTACATTGGATGGGGTAGTGGCCCTGATCACGACTGTTTTGTCTACAATATGCCAGTTGAGCGGCATGC
Source organism: Chitinophaga sp. LS1 (assembly GCF_034274695.1). Taxonomy (NCBI): domain Bacteria; kingdom Pseudomonadati; phylum Bacteroidota; class Chitinophagia; order Chitinophagales; family Chitinophagaceae; genus Chitinophaga; species Chitinophaga sp. LS1. The sequence continues at coordinate 7,307,344 of NZ_CP128362.1, read as the reverse complement.
CTTTTAAAAGTTGTCCCAAAGCTGTTTCCAGGCTTACATTTTTGAATGCTACATCTACTTTTCCAAGTTTGCGGATGTCCTTGTTATTGTAAAAAAAAGTATAGCCTGTCTGATTGCTGAGTTGATCAAACGCCTGATCGAGAGGAATGTTTTTGGCTGAGATAGTGACCTGTGCATAGGACTGAATACTTACAAAAATGAGTACCAGGATTACTGAAATGCTGGTACACAGCGATTTCCGGCTAATAAAGATTTTAGCCCCAAGATTAAAATGCATACTTTTGGTTGATTTTAATAAAAGCATAGCCAGTTGCTATCCGGCCCATCGACATGCGGGATAGCAAGGCATTGTTTTCTGCTGGTAAGTGTTGCTTCACTTACCAGCTTTTCCTTCGTTGTGGTACGCGAGAAATCAGATAAATAAAATATTTATCACGGTGGACGAAATACGATTTTCATGTAGTTAATTAATTAGTATACGATTAATTGCCGGCCATTCATTTTAAAGTTGATTCCTGATAGTTTTAAGATCTCCAAAACCCTCCCCAGTGGTTTATCCCTCGGTATTTGTCCATTAAATTCATCTCCTTTTCGTTCTGATTGGTAAGTCACTTCTATATCGTACCAGCGTTGCAGCTGGTTCATGACGGTTTGTAAACTGGCATCTTTGAAGTAAAACAGGCCGTTTTTCCAGGCTGTCACTACTTTTAGATCAGATCGTGCTACCTGTATGCCTTCAGGTGAAAAATGAGCCTCAAAACCTGGTTTTAACAGCGTCTCGTTTACTTTGACTGCACCAGATACCAGGGCAGTCTGGATAGCGCTTTCATCTGCATAGGCCATAATATTAAATTCAGTACCCAGTACTTGTACTGTCTGTTGCCGGCTCTTTACAATGAAAGGTTGTGTGCCTTTTTCAACTGCGAAGTAGGCTTCACCATCCAGTTCCACCTGTCTGTATTCCCCTTCAAAATGGTCGGGATACTTTAGTTTAGTGGCGGAATTAAGCCATACCTGGGTGCCATCCGGCAGGGTGATCTGGTATTGACCACCTTTGGGGGTGATCAGTTGCATGTATTGTACGCCAATATTTGTGTTGGTGACCTCATTTCCATCCTTATAAATCACCTGTTTCCCTTTGACCACAATGCCCTGTTGCTGGCTGTTCAGCGTTATTTGCCGCCCGCTGGCCAGTTGCAGAACGGCATGATTGCCACCGGGACGAATAGTGTCAATATGGTTGACCAAAGGCTTTTCTACCGGGTTGACTGTATGGAAGAATAAGATCCTGACTGCAAACAATATGGCAACAGCAGCAGCAACGAGCCGGGGCCAGATGTTAACCTTCTTTGGTAAAGGAAGCCTGTTCCCAATACGTTGCAGGCTCTCCTGCACATCGTCAACAGGGGCAGATGGTTTAGCCGCCTCCATATTATACCAGGATTCCAGCATCGCTTTTTCTTCATCAGATATAGTGCCCGCCTGATATTTTTCAAGTAATTCGATCAGTTGTTTGTTTTCCTTCATTTGTGGTGGTATATGTTAAAGACAAGAAAGGATTGAAAAGGTCATATCCGTTTTTGAAAAAAAATTTCGTTTTGCGTAAATAAAATTTCCGATTGGCGCATCTCGTCTATGTAGATTTCCTCATTTTTGCGGCAAAATTTCAACCTAGATGAAGAAACTTACCCTCAGTATTGCGCTGCTATTGTGCGCATTTTTTGCATCCGCCCATGCTGTATGGATTGAAACCGCTTTGAAAGGCACAAAGAATAAGGCGCAGGACGTACGGGTGTTCCTGGGAGAATATGCCGCTAATGAAAGGGATTCAGTCAGCAACTGGTTTAGCAATATGAAGGATGTTAAACTGTTTGTGACCACACCTGCTGGCGCCCGTGAGGAAATCTCCCTCAAAGCAGACGGCAGAAGTCTGGCCGGTCAGTTTACCCCTGCTACAGAAGGTACTTATACCTTAGCTATCAGTCATACTGTCGAAACAATATACGGAGAAACGAAGATTGAATACTATGCAACTGCTACTGTAGTTGTTGGTAAAGAGAGTCCTTCTCAGTTGTCGGCCAGTACATTGCTGTCTGTCGTACCTGGTGCCGAAGAGCCTAAAGGCTTTGGGAATGTGCCATTGACAATATATAAAGGTAAAGCACCTCTGGCAGATGCAAAGGTAGAAGTGATTTCTCCTGATGGTTGGGTGAAGGAGTTAAAGAGCGGACAAAATGGAGTGGCTAACTTTACACCTTTACAGGCAGGACAGTACCTGGTGGAAGCTTCTTATAATGAGAAGTCTGAAGGTACGCACCACGATAAACCTTATAAATCAGTCGTGCACATTGTAACCCACAATGTGAATGTGAAGAAATAAATCATACATAGCAGTTTGATAAATGAAATGGTCTGGAGTTTTTCCAGACCATTTTTAATTGTGGAAATTTTAATTTGGCGAAGCACCTAAGCCTGCAATAGCCTGATCCAGCCATGCCATTCTGTTATGTAGCCATGTCTTCATGTAAATCACCTCATTATCGTACGAGCCCCAGATAGCATAGTTCGGAAAGGTGTAATTGTATAGTGTATTATACTTGTTGTTGTTCTCAATCACGGACCATTTCAGATCGGTAGCATTCTTATTAATAAAGGCCAGAATATCATTTTCCTTTGCTTTAAAATAGAGCCACCGCTCTTTTACTTTGTCTACGAATGCGGGGTCTTCAAAGAGCCGGGAGATCCAGATGGCATTCTTTATCCAGAAACCAGTGTAGTCCTGGTTATTATTATAATATACATTCCCAAGAGAAATGTCGAAATCCCAGATAGGTCCCATCTTTAATTTACCACCAGGTTTCAGGTTCATGTAACAACTGGAATAAAAAATGGCATCATTGTTCTTTGTAATTTCATTTACCAGGTACCAGTCAACAAAGCTGTTTACATCCAGGTATTTGTTGTATCCTTCTACAGAATCCGTGAAGTTAGGGCTGTAGAGTGCTACTTCGGCCATGTACACAAACTGATGGATGTAATTATATTTCGCATCGCCTGGTGTGACAACCGGATCTTTGATAGTGCAGGTCATGCCCATTGTCTGGAAGTAGATATCATCTGCCGCCAGTCTGTTCAGCTGGTCTATTTCCAATACATAACCATTGTCACCTACGTTAACCCGGTTGGTACCTGCTTCGATCTTTTCCATGACCTGATAGGTGCCGATGTACACTTCGTTCAGGAATACTTCTGCAAAGTGGCCGTGGGGTGTCCAGTCCTGGTTACTCAATTGACCCATGTAATAGGCAGTTGCATTGCGTAGCATGGTCTTGTCAAAATAGTTAGCGATCAGGAGCCAGTCTTTTGCTTTAGGTTCACCGAGTACAGAAGTCTTGCTGTCGAATTTGATCTTGTAGGGATTTTTTGGATTGCCCCAGGTGGTGCCGCCATGGCCCTTTATCTGCATTTTTGCTTCTCCAAGATCGGCGTATTGGCCAGCACCGTCGATAGTGACCGAACCTTTGACATAAGTATCTTTAGAGGTGATAGCTGCTTCGGTTTGAATTTTGATGACAGGTAATCCTGTAAAGTTAACCAGGTTGACGGTGTAGTTTGATTTAGCACCGTCAGTACTGGTGATTGTGTAGGTGAGGGGCTTTTTAAAGTTCTGTGGAGTAACGCCGCTGGTTTGCAGGCTGTCATTGACTGTGACGGTGGCCCCCTCGCTCTCGAATGATGGAATTAAATTACTTAGATTGGAATAATAAGGGATTCTGCCTGTGATCGTATTTCCACTGATGGTCATATTGATCGTGTCATTCAGGTAGAGTTGGTTTTGGGCGGTGTCAAACCAGAACCGGTAGAAGTTGTTTGCTGCTGCGACCTGCGAGAATGTCTGGACAATGATTTCTTTTTTACAGGAATAACTGGCAGTCAGAATAAGGAATAGCATAACATGCCTTTTTTGTAAAAGCTGTGGTCTTTTCATGTGGATGGAGGTTATGGCGTAAATAGTTCGGAAATGGTAATTTGGGATTCTTAGGGGGCGAATTTACTGTAATTATTTGAAAATCCAATATTTATGAAAGTCTGCTAATCATGCTGGACTTAGTTTATCTGTGCTAAAATAGCCTGGTAGTACTTTTCAACAGCATTTTCTCCATAGGAGAGATACAGGTAAGGCTCTATCAGTTCCAGTTCCATCAACACAAAATGACCGTTGACCATCAATCCATCTACACGGGCATACAGACAATCCCTGGCATATTGCGCTACATAAGTCGCTGCATGGGCGATTTCCTCTTCGGAAGGGTAGAGGGGATCGATTGATCCGCCATAGATCTGTTGTACCCTGAAGTCGCCTGCTTTTGGTTTTTTCAGAATAGTATGGCTGTACTGAACATTGAAGAAGGTATAGGACCATTCTCCATTCTGAACTTCATTCATCAATGGTTGTACAATGTAATCACCATCCGTCAGTAAAGCTACCACCTTGTCATAGCAGTCCGCCGCTTCATCTTTGTGCACCACAATAGTATTTTTAGAACCACCGCTTACGCAGGGTTTGATGATGATGGCGTCAGTTTTTAACGCTTCGAATAAAGGGTATAGATCTCCCTGCCAGCCCTGCGCTAAAAATGCGGAAGGAATCACATCAAAACCATCCGCAATGATCTCTTTCAGGTAATGCTTATCCAGGTTCCAGCGAACCACCTTATAGTCATTCAGGAGGCGGATATTCAATGATTCGATCTTATCCAGCCATGCCTTGAATGCATCTATTTTCTGGTGGTAATCCCAGGGCGTTTTTAATAAAGCTACATCATATTTTGTCCAGTCTACCGTAGGGTCATCCCATATAGTGGCTTCAATATCAAGGCCTTTATTTTGTAAGTAGGGTAATAAGTCACTGTTTTCATTAAACCCATTGGCACCGGAATATTTAATGTCCCCCGCATAGGTAATGTATGCAATCTTCATCTTTGTATCAGTTATAATTAAAACGATGCAGTATGTTCTCCTTTCGGCACGATGTTTTAATGCGTTGCAAAGCTAAGAATTTTATCTGTTTCACGCTGGCTCACTGTCGCTGTAGTTACTTTGAAGACAAAACAGTAACTTTCGCCTGAATTAAAAGATTCGTGACCCCATGGGACTATTTGATTTTCTAAAGCAACCCAGTCCGAATGCCTATTTCTGGAGTTGGTTCAAAAAGCACGAACGGGAATTTTTTAAGGTACTACAAGAAAAAGAAGATATTCAGGGACAGTTTATTAACCCGCTGGCCAACAGGCTGGCGAAAGTCAGGGACGGTTATTTCTTCCTGGCGGGCATGAATAAAGGGACTGCTGAACTGATTTTTACAGCAGATGGTAAGATTAAAAACATTCCGTTTGTAGAAGACCTGGTAGCATCGGCACCCGCTATCCCGGGGTGGACGTTCATCGCATCCAAACCGGCATCCCTTACTGAAACCCAGTCTATTGGTATGGGCGGTTTCAGCTTTGACTTTAATTCCCTGTTTTTTTATGCCAATGAAGATCCTGCTTATCCTGATAAGATTAGTATAACAGTAGTGCATGATCAGTATACTCCGGAGGATAGAGAGCAGATATTCATGGGCATATACATCTTTTTGGACAATTATCTGGGAGAGCTGAAGTCCGTCACAGTCATTGACTCGGTGGAAGTAGCCGGAAAAGATGACACGGAGAAGGAACTCATCCCCATTCATAAATTGAAAGCATATATCGACTGGCGGGAAAAGGAGTTTGTAGAAAAATACGATGGGGTCATTTATGATAAAGCCAAAGACAATTATACCCTGTTATCAGGAGAGGATAATAACGGTATGCCCATGTTGCTGGTGATCAATACAGGTGCCATGCAATACGCCCATCCTTCCTCTTATCCGTGGATACTGGAATTTATTATGAAATATAATGGGAGTGATGGGCTGCCAGACAATGAGACCCTGACTTTCATGGATGAAATAGAAGAGGAAGTGAGAGCCCTGATACCTGACAATGATTTCCTGGATATTGGTCGCGAAACGGCAGGTAACAGCCGGAGTATTTACTTTGTTAGCCGTGAATTCCGTGCAATGGCAAGGGCTGCCGATGCCATCAGCAATAAATATGAGAATAAAATGGAAATAGAATGGGACGTTTATAAGGATAAATATTGGCAATCCCTGGATGTCTTCAGATTGGAAAACTGGAATTTAGAATAAATAGAATACACCATATGCGTTTAAATGTAATAATGCTGCTGGCATCAGTGATTATTTCCTGTAACTCCAAAAGTCATGTGATGAGTCAGGACGAGTTTGCGCATGCGTATCTGGAGGCGTTGAAAACCAAGCACCCAGCCGTGGGGATTATGTGGTGGCGATTCCGAACCGGGACCTGATCTTTATCACCGGGAGTAATAACAAAGCAGGGATCGATACATTGAGGAAGTATGCAACAGAGAGTTATGCTACCGGCAATTATACGGTATCAGATCACCTGTATAAATGGAACGGGACTAAGTTTGAAGTTTTTTAAATACCAATTCGGGAAAAAAAGGAGCGTGTATCAAAAGTAAGATACACGCTCTTTTAATTCGGGCACCTGATGAATCCAGGTATCCATTTATGCAGTTCTAAGGAGGTTCATTTATTTTTGATACATCCTGCTTTTTTTAGTTATAAGCCGTAGCTACTAATTGCCCATCTACATCTGTCTTTATCTCTTTTTCTTCACCCTGCATTAAGGAGAAGTAAGAATCACTGATAATCGCTGGCAGTATCTGGTTACCTTTACTATCTTTTAGCTGGAGACGGATACCTACAGCAGGTGTATGGGTTGAGTTATTCTTAATGGTATAAGTGTGATTACCTTTTTTAGTTATTATAACACTTGAAGAAGGTAGTTTATTTAATAAGGTATAATCACCTACCATATACTCATTCGCAGACAATAACTTTCCATGGTCATATAATTTCAGCCGCAGGAAAGATAAGCCGGTAGTATCTTCCATAGTGGTGAATACATCACTGATATTCGTTGGCGCTACCTTTACAGTCGCTTTTTTAGTAGCGATTTGTTTGCCATCCGTATTATAAATACTGGCTTCTACGGTTACCTCCTGCAAAGGATAGTTCTTATTATTGATCACCTTCACGATTTTACTTGCCGGGTTCCATTGTACATGTATTGGCTCACAAGCAGACTTAGCACCAAAGTATGCACCTGTCAGATCATAGTAATAATCGTATGTTTGCCATATCATAGTTGGATATGCAGACTGACTCATCCAGATGAGCATACCAGATGCATCCTTCCACATATGGTCATTCCAGCCTTCGAACATCGCCTTCATGGTTTCAAGATTCAGCAATTGAGCTTTCTTACAAAAGTCTTCCAAAGATTGAGAAGGTCCATACTGCTGATTGATATCGTTGATATATTTTACCGGATCAGCCCCACCACCAAGGCCAAAGTCTGTGCAGAAGAAATGCCTGGCCCACATATTATCCTTGCTATTTACCGCTTCTGGTGTAGGTGCTACCCAGAACTCTTTCGGCATAAACTTTTTAAAGCTCTCCACGTTGACAAAAGTGGCTGTACCTAATTCACTCCGCATCCCCCAGCTGTTGTTGGAGAAAAGATAACCATTGTGTGGATCAGTGAAATAAACCTTAGGAGCTACATTCGCCCAGATGCCGCTACCAGAGAGCACTTTGCTGCTACCATGAATGGAGAAGTTTGGATTGTCTACACTTGCATTAGAACGGGGCAGGTAGAGTTTATCATCTGCATCATATTGTTTGATGGCAGTGGTGATGGCATTGCTGATATCACCATGCGCATTGCTACCGGGTGTACCTTCGTTTGCACCACACCAGATGACGATGGAAGGATGGTTCCGGAGTTTTTTGAGTTTTTCAACTACGTTGTCTGAAAACATCTGCAGACTATCAATCCCCCCGATATTATTCAGCCAGAAGTCATCCCATACCATAATACCGTATTTGTCGCAGTATTCATAGAAGGCATTGTCGGTAACTTCGCCTGTCCAGTTACGGATCATGTTGAAGTGCATGTCCTGGTGCATACGGATGCGTGGTTCGTAGTCCTTGTCTCTTACCTTCAGCATATAGTCAGACATCCCCCAGTTGCCACCTTTTACAAGAATAGGTACATTATTGATGTATAGACGCATGGGGCCATTCAAAGCCGTAGTATCGCTGCTCACTTTCCGCACACCAAAGTTTTGTGTAACCGTGGTAGCTGTTTCAAAAGAGAGTTTGCAGGAATAGAGAAACTGATCACCATAACCATTGGGCCACCAGAGATGAGGATGTTGTAGCAGCTGTTGTGGCAACGAAATTTCCTGATGGGTGCCGGGTGCTAAAGTAACAGGCGTAGAACTGATGGTGATATTGCCTGGTGTGATCACAGCCTTCAGTTTACCGCTGATTGCAACAGGGGAGGAGTTTGTCAGCTGAGCGGCAATGTGCAGGGTAGCCGAATTGGTATCCGGCATTACCGCGCGTACCCAGGGATCAGAGATAGTAACTGGTCCGCTGACGGTGAGTGCCACCGTATCAGTAATACCGCTGTTCAGCCCTGGCACCGCCGGCATCCAGTCCCAGCTGCCACTACAAATATAGGTAGGGCTTTCCCAGTTGGCCAAAGGATGATCGTGATCAGGATCCCATTTGGGAGGCGCGATCAATACCCCGATGGCATTTTTGCTTTTTAATAGATCTGTGACATCATAAATACCCCTTTGCATGTGGCCATGTAAAGAGCCAAGCAATTTACCATTCAGGTAAATGGTCGCGTACTTATTAATACCATTGAATTTCAGCCATAAGCGCTGATTGTTTTTCAGGCTGGGCGCGGCAAACTCAGTCCTGTACCAGAAAGGACGGTTATATTTTGCCTTGTCCACCTTGTAAATGTTTTCTGCATAATCGGGATCCGACTCTTTTCCGGCTTTCACATAGGCATAGAATACGGTGCCGGGAACGATGCCGGGCACCCAGTCGTTGTCGTTGAATCCTGCTGTGGCAATGTCCGCTGCATGCGCCTTTGTGTCGGCTTGCGGACTAATTTTCCAGGTAAGTTGCTGACCATAGAGTATTGTACCAGTAACATGGAATAATAGCAACAATGCAATTGATTTCATAAGTGGTAAAATGTTTCCGCAAAGATTATGGATTGTGATTGAGAATAAAAAATATTTGCTAAACCGGTTTAGGTGAATTTTACAAATATATAATAAATAGTTTAATAGGTATTATAATAAAAATAATATGTTAATGCTATTGCTGGATAATTTCTTTTATTCTTTATTTGCTAAATCAGTTTAGCGAATTTCACGTTTATGAAAAGTACCTTATTCCTATTACTAGCATGGGTTATATGTGGATCTGCTTCTGCACAGAAGGCCTGGTATATCGATGGGTACCATGGTGGCGTATGGGGGCATTATCCTGACTGGAATACCCGGTTTATGGCCGATCAGCTGGCCGCCCATCCTGACTGGAATATTAATATTGAAATTGAACCGGAAACGTGGCCACGCGCTATTCAGGTTGATTCTCCGGCATTTAATGACTTCAGAAAGTTCTTCGACGCAGGACGGATTGAATATGTCAATCCAACTTATGCGCAGGGATATTTATACAATGTTTCCGGAGAAAGCATTATCAGGCAGTTTCAGTATGGGATACAAACACTCAAAAGGTATTTCCCAAATGCTGAATTTACTACCTATTCATCCGAAGAACCTTGCTTTACCAGTGCATTACCACAGATCCTCACCTCCTTTGGGTTTAAATATGCTTCTTTAAAGAATCCGAATACCTGTTTCGGCGGCTATACCCGTGCACATGGCGGAGAAAAGGTATACTGGACAGGGCCGGATGGTAGTACGATCCTCACTTCTCCCCGGTATGCAATAGAAGCTCTTTCTAATCAATCTACCTGGCAGACCATTGCCTGGAATAATGGTCCGGGTTATCTGCATAGTGCATATAATGATGGTATACTACATCCTATTGGTATGACCTTGCAGGATGCAGGTTGGAAGGGTGGTCCTTTTATCGGGAATAATGCGAACTATACCACCTGGCGTAATTACTTTGAGCATGTAGTCAATAAAGACAGCGCTACCAAATGGAAAGTATCGCAGGAAGATATCTTAGTCAATCTCGTATGGGGATCACAGGTAACACAAAGGATTGCACAACAGGTGCGTGCAGCTGAAAATAAGATCCTGCAAACAGAAAAACTTTTAGCCGTGGCTGTGTGGGAAGGAAAAATGCAATGGCCACAAGCGGCATTTGATACGGCATGGCGTACCTTATTACTGGCAGAACATCATGACTGCTGGATCGTTCCTTATAATGGACAACCCGGCGATACCTGGGCGGATAAGGTACGTAACTGGACGACACAAACACACCATATATGTGATAGTCTGGTAGACGTGGCCTTTGCCAGACAAGACTATGCACACATCACCCTTATCAAAAACGGTTACCAGCTGGAGAATGACATGTACCGTATCAACATAGATACTGTACATGGTGGAGTGATTACCGAATTGTTAGCTAAAAAAATAAATAAGTCTTTTGCTGTAAATGGCTTCAATGAATTACGTGGCAACTTCTATGAAAAAGGAGGCCGTCATTCTTCCATGGAATCTCCTGTTAGGGTCACCCAATTACCAGACGGTTTGCAAATGAAAGGCCTGATTGCAGGTACCCCTTTTACTCAAACCATCACACTAACATCCGGTGATCCAAAGATTGATTTCGTCTTAAATATGGACTGGAAGGAAAACACCGGAATCGGCCAACCCGTAAAAGGAGAATACAAATGGGAGATGCGGGAAAAGCCTTTCTACAATGACAGCAATAAACTACTGGTCGTTTTCCCATCTACTTTAAAAAACGTGCATGTAGCCAAAGATGCACCATACGATGTAACCGAAAGCCAGCTGGAAAATACCTTCTTCAATAGCTGGGATAGCATTAAAAATAATATCATCCTGAACTGGGTAGACATTACTGATGGTAAATATGGTATGGCATTATTCACAGACCATACTACCAGCTATACGCATGGCCGTAATTTCCCTCTGGGTCTTGATATTCAATATTCAGGTATGGGGTTATGGGGCCGGAACTATACCATAGATGGTCCCACCACCGTGCATTACGCCATAGTACCACACAAAGGTAATTGGGAACAGGGCAATATTCCTGCTGAAAATATGCAATGGAATGAGCCAATGATCAATCAAAACTCAATCTTCACACTGGAAGGCTCCCCTGTACAGGTAACCTCCATGACCTGGAAAGATGGGCGCCTGATCGTAAGGCTATATAATCCATCTACTAAAGCGAGTCAGGCACGGCTGAGTTTCAGTAGGGAAATAGGAGGGGCTACGCTGCTGGAACTAAATGGTGAAAAGAGGAAAATAGGAGGAGCCACATTGGTAAAAATAAATGGGAAAACAAAAGCAAACGGAAAAACGAAAGCAATTATGAACAATAAGCAGGTAATAGTAGATTTACCTCGTTTTGCTATTCGTACACTTTCAATAAATCCACAATGATGCAACTCAGGCACGTACTTATATTTTCTTTAATCGCCGGCAGGACCATGGCTCAAACGCCTGCTGACTATGTCAATCCATTTATCGGGGCCAGTACCAGCGTGGGTGCGGCAGGTATTTATCATGGCCTGGGAAAGACCTTCCCCGGCGCTACCACTCCTTATGGCATGGTACAGGTTAGCCCCAATACCATAACAGGTGGAGATAACGGTTCCGGTTATAGTTATGAGCATACCAGCATCGAAGGGTTTGCTTTTACCCAGATGAGTGGGATCGGTTGGAACGGAGACCTCGGTAATTTCCTCGTAATGCCCACTCTGGGACCTTTAAAGACCAGCAAAGACGGTTACCGTAATGATTATATCAAATCAACTGAAAATGCTGCTGCGGGGTTTTATTCAGTAAAACTCAACAACCAGATCCAGGCAGAGATGACCGCAGCCCCACATAGTGGTATGCTCCGCTTTACTTTCCCCGCCGGTAACCAATCCCGTATTCAGATCGATCTGGCCCGTAGGGTAGGAGGTACGGCTACCAAACAATATATTAAAGTTGTAAACGACAGCACAATCACCGGCTGGATGCAATGCACTCCTGAAGGTGGTGGCTGGGGCGATGGCGAAGGCCATGCTGATTATACTGTGTATTTCTACGCTGTCTTCAGCAAGCCACTCCGCAATTATGGTGTTTGGAGCGCCGATATCCCCGATAGCTGGACCCGGAAACTGGAAGATGTAACCAGCGATCGTTATCTGCAACAGGTAGCCAAATCCCAGGTCTTTCCAAAAATAAAAGAAAAAGAAGGTAAACACCTCGGCTTCTATACCGAATTCGATACCAAAGCAGGGGAACAGGTCCTCATGAAAGCAGGTATCTCTTTTGTAAGTATGGCAGGCGCTGAAAATAACCTCCGTCATGAAATCACCAACTGGAATTTTGATGGCGTAAAAAATCGTGCACATGCCAGTTGGGACAAAGCCCTTTCTAAAATTAAAGTATCCGGTGGTACTACCGAAGAAAAGAAAGTATTCTACACCTCCCTCTATCATACCATGATCGATCCCCGTATTGTAGAAGATGTAGATGGTAAATATACAGGCGGTGATGGCAAGGTGCACACTGGCAACACCTTTCACAAACGCTCTGTTTTCAGCGGATGGGATGTATTCCGAAGTCAGATGCCTTTGCAGACGATCATCAATCCATCTCTCATCAATGACCTGATCAATTCTCTCGTTACCCTGGCAAAAGAGAAAAACAAAGACTATCTCGAACGCTGGGAACTACTGAATGCTTACTCCGGTTGTATGCTGGGTAATCCTGCCATATCTGTCATCACTGATGCCTATGCAAAAGGTATTCGCAATTACAATGTCAAAGATGCTTACCAGTTATCTGTAAACTCTCAGCAACGTTTTGGTAATAGTCAACTGGGTTATACCCCCGGTGATCTCAGCATTTCCTATACATTGGAATATGCCTATACTGATTGGTGTGTAGGCCAGCTGGCGAATTGGTTAGGTGAAAAATATTCAGCCGATGGTGGTGCTTACAAAAACATCTTTGACAAAGAAAAAGGATGGTTCAGACCCAAAGATAAGGAGGGTAACTGGTTACCCTGGCCTGAAGAAGGCAGATTAAAACAATGGTATGGTGCCATCGAAGCCAACCCTTATCAACAGGGATGGTTTGTACCACAGGATGTAGATGGCATGGTCGCACTCATGGGGGGCAGAGTCAAAGTCGTAAAAGACCTCGAATCATTCTTTGAGAAAACACCTGAGAATATGATGTGGAATGACTATTACAACCACGCCAACGAACCTGTGCATCATGTACCTTTCCTCTTCAACAGATTGAATAAACCATGGCTCACCCAGAAATGGACCCGCGCTATCTGCCGCCGTGCTTACCACGATGGGGTAGAAGGGCTGGTAGGTAATGAAGATGTAGGACAGATGTCCGCCTGGTATGTACTGGCCGCTATCGGTATTCACCCTGTATGCCCCGGCGATACCCGTCAGGAGATCACCAGTCCTGTATTTGACAAAGCTGTCATCGGCAACTTCACCATCAAAGCCACTCACAATTCACCAGAGAATATTTATATACAGAGCGCCCGTCTGAATGGTAAGCCTTTCAATCAATGTCACATCGACTACAAGGATATTGTAAAAGGGGGCGTACTGGAACTTGTAATGGGCCCATCTCCCAATGAGCAATGGGGTATCACTAAATAACTAAATTTCACATGCGAAAGAAATTACTGATTCTGTTCATGGCTGCCGGCGCAGTAACGGCAAAAGCACAACAACAAGCTGCACCTTTCCAGAAAGGAGACCGCGTTGTCTTCGTTGGCAATAGTATCACAGATGGCGGACATTACCATTCCTACATTTGGTTGTATTACATGACGCATTTCCCGGAGCGACGCATTACCTGTGTCAATGCCGGAATTGGTGGCGATGTGGCACAGCAGATATACGAACGTTTTGACGATGATGTATTATCGAAGAAACCCACCGTGCTCACCCTGACCTGGGGCATGAACGATTCAGGCTATTTCGAATGGTACCGTGCTGATGGAAAGGATACTATGCAAAAGCGTATAGCTAATTCTTACAATTACTATGGAAAGATTGAAGAGAAATTGAAACAAAGATCTGATATCAAAAAGATCCTCATCGGTGGTTCTCCTTATGACTACACCGCTAAGTTCAATGATAAAAATCGATTTCCTAATAAAACCGAAGCCCTTACTGAAATTGTAGCTTTCCAGGAACAGGCAGCCAAAAAGAACAACTGGCCGTTCGTTGACTTTTACCATCCGATGATGGCGATCAATCAACGCGGACAACAAAAGGATTCTACCTTTAGCCTGACACCCAGTGACCGTATTCATCCTGACAATGACGGGCATATGGTCATGGCTTACCTGTTCCTGAAAGCGCAGGGCCTGGACAACAAACCTGTAGCTGTAATCCATGTAGATGCCGGCACAAAACAGGTAAAACAACAAACCAATTGCCAGATAAGTGGTGTAGCTACAACTGCCAATGGTGTGAGCTTTGGTTACCTGGCGCAGTCACTGCCTTATCCATTGGATACCATTCCTCGTGGCTGGGGCCAGCTGCACAAACAATCTGATGCATTGAAAGTAGTGCCTTTCGACAAAGAATTCAATCAGGAAATACTACAGGTGAGCGGTCTGAAAGCCGGTAAATACAACCTGCTCATGGATGGTGAAAATGTAGGTACCTACGATGCCAGCGAACTCAATGCCGGTATCAATCTCGCAGAAAACACCCGTACGCCTGAATACCAGCAGGCTATTCAGATCCGTGAAATGAACGAAGAACGCTGGGACATCGAAAGAAGAACAAGAATGTATGCGTGGATGAACTACGACTTCCTGAAAGGAAAAGGCATGCTCTTCAAAGATAGCAATGCCGCGATGGATTCAGTGAATGTATTTGCTGCGGGCAACATCTTTGTAGCCGGTAACCGTGACAACTACACCCGCTCCCGTTACAAAGCATTACGCGATGTATGGCAGCAGGAGCAGGATGTGCTGATCAATAAAATTTATGAAATCAATAAACCTCAGTTGCACAAAGTAGCCATTGTTGCAGCCAGATAAGCCGACTTATGAGATACATCTTATCATTACTTTTTGTACTGAGTTCGGTGCGCCTGCTGGCGGCCAAAGTAGATACTATTACAACCTATAGTTCGTCTATGCAAAAGGAAATAAAGGCGGTGGTGATCACACCTGCTGATTATAACAGCAGCCGCCATTTTCCTGTATTGTATCTGTTGCATGGGTATAGCGGTAACTTTGGCGACTGGATTAAAAAGGATCCGGAGCTGGCCGTGCTCACAGACCTATATCATATGATCATTGTGTGTCCGGATGGTGACTTTGGCAGCTGGTACTTTGACAGTGAAATAAAGAAGGATTCCAAATACGAAACCTATGTAGGAACAGAGCTGGTCAACTGGATGGACCAGCACTATTCTACTATTCCCAATCGTTCAGGCCGGGCTATTACCGGTCTGAGTATGGGAGGACATGGCGCACTGTTCCTGGCTTTTCGCCACCCCAATACTTTTGGTGCGGCAGGAAGCATGAGTGGGGGAGTGGACCTGCGTCCATTTCCACTCAACTGGGACCTGGAAAAATTGTTAGGTAAGTATAGCGAGTACCCGGAGCGTTGGGAGAAAAACAGCGTGATTAATATGGTGCACCTGCTTATTCCCAACTTATTGGACCTGACCATCGATTGTGGCGCGGAAGACTTTTTCCATAATTGTAATGAAAAGCTCCATGAGAAACTGCTGGAACGGAATATTCCACATGATTATACCGTGAGGCCGGGTGGGCATACATGGGAGTATTGGTCAAATTCCATCCAGTACCAGGCATTGTTCTTTCATAATTATTTTCAAAGGAAAAAATAGCATTTTTAATTTGCTAAACCGGTTTAACAATCGTATTTTAGTGCTCTGACAAACAATCAACCAGAACAGGATTAGGAACAAGGGGGGAAGAAAGATTTCACGTTTTTATTGTGCTAAATCGGTTTAACTATTTAAGATGTTGAACCTTACAAACTATACCACGTTAATATTCTGATACAAATAAATCACGCCCATTTATGATAAAACGCTGTATTCCCGTTTTTATACTAATGGCAGCAGCTCTCATCTATTCTTCCTGCCGAAAGGAAGGATTCCTGACAGCAACCACTACCACGAACCTGGATGAAAAAAGTGTATTTGGCGATAGTTCCAGAACCGTGGGATTTCTTGCCAACATTTACTCCAACGTAGGACTGAGTGCGAGCCTTAGCCGCTTTTCCTACAACTACATCGTATGCGGTGGTTTAGAAGCTGCCTGTGATGAAGCTGAGCCTTCACACGCATTCTCCACACCTGCTACCCAGTTTGCCACCGGCACTGTCAACTCAGGTATCATTGGCGAAGAGCCTTACAAAACCTGCTATTCTCAAATCCGTGCTGTCAATGTGCTGTTAAAGAATATAGACAATGCCCCCTTAAGGCAGGCCTATAAAACACAGATGATTGCGGAAGCCCACTTCCTGCGAGCCTGGTTTTACGCCATTCTCGTACAGCACTATGCGGGTGTACCTTTGGTAGGCGATACTTTGCTATCTTATGATAAGCCTATTGTGGCAAAAAGGAGCACCTACGAAGAGTGTGTCAATTACATCCTCTCTGAATTAGATGCTGCCGGCAATATTTTACCTGTCACACAAACCGGCCTTAACTATGGACGTGCCTCCAAAGGTGCTTGCCTGGCCCTCAAAGCAAGGGTGCTGCTGTACGCTGCCAGCCCTTTATTTAATGGCACCACCTTACCTGCCGATGCAGGTCCCGGTGGTGGTGTGAGTGTTGATCCATCATTGGTAGGTTATCCAACTGCTGATAACAACCGCTGGAAACTGGCAGAAGAAGCTGCACAGGCAGTCATTACTTTAGGCACCTATACCCTGAATACTAAGAACGATTACCAGACCAGCTCTCCCGGATATGGCTTCCAGGGCCTGTTCCCTCAACGTGTAAACACAGAATACATTTTTCAACTCATGCGCCCCACTGGTAACAGTGACTTTGAAAATATGTTCCTGCCACCATCCAGGGGTAGCAATGGTACCGGCTCTTTCCCTTACCAGGGTTTGGTAGATGCCTTCCCTATGAAGAATGGCAAACTCATTACCGACCCATCTTCCGGCTATGATCCGAATGATCCGTACAAGAACCGTGATCCCAGGCTGGATTACAGCATCATCCACGATCAGACAGTGTTGCTCGTACGTACCAGCAATGGTCAGACAAACGGTTCCGCACCTGTGAATATTTATGTAGGCAACTATAATGGTGTTTCTACTGGTCAGGATGCCGTTCACCAGGGTACACTCACCGGTTATTATAATAATAAGATGCTGGATCCCGAAGCCATTGCTGCGACCATCAACCATGGTTCCGACAGGGTACAACCATTGATGCGCTATGCTGAAATGCTGCTCAACTATGCAGAAGCTGCCAATGAATACGAAGGACCAACCGGCAATGTATACGCTGCTGTAGAAGCGATCCGTGAACGTGCAGGCTTAGATCCTTATCAGCTTCCTACCGGTCTTTCTCAGTCTGAAATGAGAACCTATATTCAAAATGAAAGACGTATAGAACTGGCATATGAAGGGCATCGCTTCTGGGATGTAAGAAGATGGAAGATTGCCCCGCAAACAGAAAATATTCAATCAGCAGGTATGGAAGTAGACAGGAATAACGGAACTGTGAGTTACAAACCATTCAATGTAACTAAACACAACTTCCGCGCAGCAATGTACCTGTGGCCTTTCCCTTTATCTGAAACAGGTAAATCTTCTGAACTGGTCCAAAATCCCGGCTACTAATCCTTAATCACTGCATGTTATGAACCGCTATATAATTCCATCACTCCTTTGCCTGCTGCTCTTTTCCTGCAAGACAGAAGAGATCTCTCCGGTAGGCGAAGCTCCCAAAAATATTTCCGGTAGCTGGAAGATCCTGAAGGCTACAAGGAATGGAACTGACATCACCAACGCGTTTGACTTCACACAATTCAGGGTGAAATTTGATTCCACAGGCAACTATACCATCGTAAACAGGGTGCCTTTTCTCGTGAATGCAAATGGCACCTACGTCCTGGATGATCCTGCATATCCATTCAGAATCACGTTCACCCCTCAGGGGGGATCTGCTGTTGCCACTCCCTTCAATTACATCACCACGGTGGGCGTGCGGCAACTGAACCTCACCTTCGTACCGGGTTGTGAACTGAACGCATATATCTATACACTGGAAAAAGATAACTGATAATTTTATGCTTCCACGTTTAAATATTAAAGGACGTAAGATCTGGATGCTGTCCGCATTACTCCTTATCGGCATAGTGTTCAGCTTCTGTCATATAAAGATCTCTAAAGTTACCATCCCTGCGTCCGCCAAGGTAGGTGATGTTGTACCCATCCAACTGGACATAGATGAATCCTGCAACTCCGGTGGTAGTGATCGCCTCATACTTGGTGTACTGATGCCCAAAGGCTGGAAAGGTACGCAGAACATGACGGCGACCTACAAGAGCAGCAAAGGCGATGGCTCCTTTACCATGGTGCCACTCACCACCCTTGCTGCTCACGGAGATGGCAAGAACTGGCCTGATTATATGAGAGCTACCTTCGGCATTGCCGGTAACCTCATTGATGATATGGAATGGGTCGTTATGCAAAGTGATAATCCATTCACCTATGCAAATGGCGATAAGATCACCGGCTCTATTTATATCAACCTGAAAGTAGGTGCGGATGATAATCCTACTGTTGTAAAACTGGCCTATGTAGTCGCTAATACGACCAACGGTTTTACCTCCGATACCTACTTCGATGAAGGCTATGGTCCTACCGCAGAATATTACAACCAGTACATAGGCGATTGCTTTACGGTGACTGGCGGCAGCGGCGACCTGGTTGACTTCTGTAATCCACAACTCACTACCGTTTCTCCACCAAAGTCGCTGGACAACGATCTCGTTACTATTACATTCGACTCCAATGTAATTGAGACGGAACTTTCCGGTAGTGATGAAGTATACCTCTGTGCAACAGGTACGACCAGTGATGGACAGACAATCACTATCTGTGAACAGACTTCCAGAACACTGATGAAAGGGGTAGGCAGCGGCCGCTATGAGATTACCCTCTGGCCCCGGTCATTCTTCGGTGTGAGCGATAGCCAGACCGTTACCAACATGACTTACTACATCACAGATAAGACCGGCACCAAACAGGTGGGATATGGTAACACCACTGCTCCTTTCACTTACAAATTTAAATGTGGATGATTATGCGCTACATATTTTGCCTGATCTGTCTGTTTGCATTCACGCAACAAAAGATCTTTGCCCAGGACGCAAAAAAGTCCGGCATCAATGGCACTGTTGTCAATGAATTCAGCGAACCACTGGCCGGCGTAAAGGTCATGGTAAAAGATTCAAAGAAGGAAATATTTACAGATGCAAACGGAGAGTTTCATCTGGATACACCTCCCGGTACCATGTTAGTGTTTTTGTGGAAGGACTATTATACCCATGAACTGAAAGCCACCGCTGAAATGACGGTACAGCTCACTGATGCATTCCTGAAATCTCCTAACCAGGTAGATATGCTGTATGAAAGAGTAGACCGCTCCAAAGTATTGGGTGCCGTGTCTACCATCTATACAAAGCAATTGACCACTACACCTGCTTCTTTATATGTATACGCCATTCCCGGCCAACTGTCAGGCGTGTATACCAAACAAAACAGTGGTTTCACTTCTTTCAATGTGAGTGAAATTTCTTCTTCTGCCATCATCGGGCAAACACTGGTGAACGCCTCTTCCAATAACAACCGCTCTACTGATAACTCTGAAATTAGTCTGAGTGTAAGAGGACAAACACCCGTTACCGTGATTGATGGCGTGCAAAGAGAAATCTCTTCTATCGATCCGGAATCCATTGAATCGATCTCTATGCTGAAAGATGGGTTGTCTACCTTATTATTAGGTAATAACAGTTCCCGACCGGTAATGCTGGTGACGACGAGGAGAGGGGAGATGGGTCGCCCGCATATCACATTCACGGCGCAGACCGGCATGCAGCAGTCATTAGGTTTACCAAAACCACTGCCCGCTTACCAATATGCTTACCTGATGAATGAAACACTGATGAATGATGGAAAGCCTGCCCTGTACAGTGCAGAAGATTTCGCTGCATACAAGAATCATACGGATCCTTATGGCCATCCTGATATCAACTGGTTCAAAACTCTCCTGAAAGATTATACACCTATCTCCAACTACAAACTGAATGTGAATGGTGGTACAAATGTGGCCCGCTATTCCGTATCACTCAGTTACTTTGACCAGGAGGGAATTTTCAAAACAAGTCCGGATGTATCTTATAGTACGAACAATAGTCTCAAACGCTATGTCATCAACTCCGACATAGGTGTGCAGGTGAATCAGAACCTGAATGTGGACCTTCAGTTATTCGGTCGTGTACAGAACACCCGCGAACCGGGTAATGATTACAACGGTCTGTTGAATGCACTGTTTTCAACGCCTAATAATGCGTATCCTATTTACAACCGTAATGGCACCTTTGGTGGTAACAACATCGGTGGTAATGGTGGCCCTTACAGCAATAACCTGTTGTCAAGAGCACAGTATTCAGGCTATACTCAAAACAATACCAATGACATTCTCGCGAATTTAGACCTGAACTACAACCTGAATAGTGTGCTGAAAGGGTTGACATTCAAAATTAAAGGTAACCTGGCATACCAGTCTATCACCGCACTGGACAGGAGTTTACAGAATCCATCTTATGGTTACATAGATAGCGCCTATGTGATTTATGGTACCACTACCTCCCAAAGCAATGCATTCCGCACGGTATTTACTTCCCGTCAGTCATATGCACAGGGAAGCCTGAACTATAACAGGAGCTTCGAAAAGAGCAATGTAGATGCACAGCTGATGTACGACCGCAAGTCCGTCGTAGCGAACTATGACCTGGCATCTACCACCACCAATGCAGGAGGTAGAGTAGGGTATGACTACAATAAGAAATACTTTGTAAATGCAACCCTGATAGGTAGTGGCAATAACCGTTATCCTGATGGCAAACGCTGGGGCCTCTTCTACGGTGCCGGTTTGGGATGGGAAATGGGCAGTGAGGATTTCATCAAAGAAAACCTTCCCTGGATCAGTGGTTGGAAATGGAGAGCTACTTATGCCAGAACAGGCAATGCGAATATTGATCTGAACGCCTCTTTATATTACGCTTATTCTCAAACCTACAATTCCAATAACAATGGTAAGAATTACCAGGTAGGTACCGGCTACACCACCGTCTATTATCAGTACGAAGGTTCACTGGCCAATCCTTATATCACCTGGGAAAAAGCAAACAAGTTCGATGTAGGTACTGACATCTCTTTCTTCCAGAATCATTTACAACTCACGGCCGATTACTACCATGATGTATATTCAGATATACTGGGGTATCGTGGTAATTCTATTGCCTTGCTGGGTACCGGTTATCCTTTGGAGAACATTGGTAAGAACCAGTATCATGGTATTGAGTTGTCTCTGACTTACAACAACCACCTGGGCAACTTTAACTACTTCGTCACTACAAACGGAAATCTAGCTTATTCCAAAATCATCTACAACGATGAACTGGCTACTCCTTATGCCTGGAACAAAAGAACCGGATTACCAGTATCAGGCACCTATTATGGCTATACATCCCTGGGGCTTTACCAGAATGCCGAAGATGCCGCCAGTAGTGCACACATAGCTGGTTATACCCCACAACCCGGCGATATTAAATACAAAGACCTGAATGGAGATGGTGTGATCGATGCCTTTGACCAGTCTACCATCGGAGGTACCAAACCACTGGCATTCTTCGGTGTCACACTGGGTGGTAACTACAAAGGATTCAACTTTAGTTTCGTCATTCAGGGTGTAGGCAACAGGCAGATCAGTGCATTGAATAATGCCGTAGATCACTTTGGTATGGACTATAACACCACGAACGGTCAGGTATATGAAAATGCGACTGGTCGATGGACACCGGAAACTGCAGGCGAAGCGACCTTGTCAAGACTGGCAGTATCCGCTACGAACAACAATACGATGTTCTCTACTTTCTACCTGAAGAATGGCAACTATGTAAGACTAAAAAACGCGGAGATCGGGTATTCACTGCCATACAGTCTGCTAAAGAGAATCCGCATCTCCGGTCTGAAAATATTTGTGGATGGCGAGAACCTCTTTACCATCGCTGGCTTTAAGGGCATGGACCCGGAGGTACAACCATATAGCTATCCCATTCAAAGGGTAGTAAGCACAGGTGTTAGTATTAAGTTATAAAAGAGATTGAGCTATGAAAAATTATATTCATAAAATAATACTGCTCGCTGCTCTCATCAGTGGTTGCAAAAAGTACGAGCAGTTTCCGGTAGATAAAGTGACAGGCAATTATGTCTTCGATCCGCTGGATTCTGCGGGTGTGAATGCACAATCTTACCTATATGGTATTTATGCCATCGTAAAGAGTGGACATAGTCGCGTAGGCGGTGATTACCTGGATGCAGCGAGTGATGATGCAGTTTCTTCACAGACAGGCAGCAGTATTCCTGTAACGCTATTGACTACAAATGCAGTCTCATCGTTCAACTTCCCGGGGTCAGAAAATTACTGGGAAGGTACCAACCTCTCACAGGCGCCTTCCAGCTCCGGTGTGCCGGATGCTTTCTGGGCAGGAGTGCGCAATGCAAATATCTTTATCAATGGTATCGGTGTGGTGCCTGTAAAAGGTGGTTTGTCTAACGGTACAACTACAGCGCAGGTATGGAGAAGTGAAGCGCGTTTCCTCCGTGCCTATTTTTACTTCGAACTGGTAAGGCGCTATGGTGGTGTACCGTTGCTGGGTGATAAAGTCTACAACATCGAAGATAATCTTGAGATACCACGTAGCACATTTGCAGATTGTATCACCTATATCGTCAATGAATGTGATGCGATCAAAGATAGCCTGATCTCTGCACCTGCATCAGATGGTGATAACTACAGAGCTACAAAAGGTGCTGCACTGGCACTGAAGGCAAAAACCTTGTTGCTCGCTGCGAGTCCGCTGTTTAATGGGGGTAATATAGAGAGTGGGAATGCCCTGACAGGTTATACTGATTATGACGTAAACCGCTGGACACTGGCAGCACAGGCGGCAAAAGATGTAATGAACCTGGGTGTATATTCCCTGTTACCTTCATTCACACATATTTTCCTCGATCAGAATAACAGTGAAAGGATCTTTATACGTCCGGGGAATAACTCTACCGGTATCGAAACCCGCAATGGCCCTGTAGGTTTTCAGGCAGGTGGTACAGGCAATACCAGTCCTACCCAGGAGTTGGTCAATGCTTTCCCTATGCAGAATGGTTTACCTATTACAAACCCTGCTTCCGCTTATCTCGCTGCTGATCCTTATAGTTTACTAAATGATGTAAAACGTGATCCACGATTTAATGCAACCATTTTTTACAATGGTGCTACCTGGTTGAGCAGCACAGTAGATACTTATGAAGGTGGTAAGAGTAAACCGAATTCTTCTCAGCAACAAACTGAGAGTGGTTACTATATGCGCAAGTTTATGGGTGACTTTGAAGCAGCCACCACTTATAGCAATCATTCGTCCGACTGGATTGTGATGCGCTATGCAGAAATTCTGCTGGGGTATGCAGAAGCACGTAACGAAGCAGAGTCCGCACCACAGCCAGATGTATATGAGCAATTGTACGCCATCAGGGCAAGAGCCGGTATTGCAGCAGGTGATGATGGTAACTATGGTCTTACACCAAATATGACACAGGCAGAGATGAGGGCCGTGATACAGAATGAATGGAGAATTGAGTTCGCTTTTGAGGAGCACCGTTATTTTGATATCCGTCGCTGGAAGATAGCAGGTACTGTGATGAACCAACCACGCACGGGCATATTTATTGTAAAGAACGGGGCTTCCAATACCTATAGTACAGTGAATATACTGACTACGGTGTTCAAAGACAACCAATACCTGTATCCCATCCCTTACAATGAAGTGGCGAAGAACCCGGCTATGAAACAAAATCCGGGATGGTAAGCTACTCAATTCCTAAAAATTACAAACAATCAGATATGCGGAAAATAATACTGCTGATTTGTATAATATATTTACTCCCCGGCGTGCTACTGGCGCAGCACCGGGTGATTACCGGCGCTGTGCGAGATATTCAGGGGCCACTGCCTGGTGTAACGGTTGCTGAAAAAGGGGTACCAACAAATGGGATGATCACTGATGCGGCGGGTAAATTCAAACTGACTTTAAAAGGATCTTCCAATATTCTCGTGTTCCGTTATCTCGGTTATGTGACAAGAGAACTGAATGTGGTAGGCAGGAATGATGGGATAGATGTCACATTGGCTTCAGATAACCAGGCATTGGATGAGGTAGTGGTAGTTGGTTATGGTAAGACCACCCGTATCACCAATACAGGCTCTGTCAACACCATCAATGCTGCTGAAATCAGGAACGTGCCTACTGCTAATGTGCAGAATGCACTGTCTGGCAGATTACCGGGTTTCTTCTCTCAACAATCATCCGGTCAGCCGGGTAAAGATGCGTCTGACTTTTATATCCGTGGTGTGAGCTCACTGAATCCTGCTGGTAATAAACCTTTGATCATCGTGGATGATGTGGAATATACCTATGATCAGTTGCAACAGATCAACGTAAATGAAATTGCATCTATCTCCGTATTGAAAGATGCAAGTACCACCGCCATCTATGGTATCAAAGGCGCAAATGGAGTACTGGTTGTCACTACCCGTCGTGGTAAACTGGGTAAACCACAGATCAATGTACGTGTGGAAGGTGGTACACAAACACCGACAAAGATCCCTAAGTTCCTGGATGCATATGAGTCCGCACGCCTCATCAATCAGGCAGATGCGAATGATGGGCTGACGGCAGAGTTCACACAGGCAGACCTGGATGCATATAAAAACCATACCGATCCTTATGGACATCCGGATGTAAACTGGTATGATGCGATCTTCAAACAATTCAGTTTTCAGCAGAATACGAATCTGGATATCTCAGGTGGTAATGAAACAGTGAAGTACTTTATCTCAGGTGGCGCGATGAACCAGAATGGACTGGTACGTACCTTCCCTGATCCACGTGGTACAGTAAATACCAATTACAATTTCAAAAGATACAATTTCAGGTCTAACCTGGATCTGAGAGCAAATAAGACATTGACGATGCGACTGGATGTGACGACCCGTTTTTCAACAACGAATTCACCGAACCTGTCAGCAAACAGTGCATTGTCTGAAGTATTTGACTTTAGTAAATTAACGCCGTTTACAGCACCCTTCCTGAATCCTGATGGCTCTTATGCATATGCGTATTCCCGTTTTAATACAGGACATTTACCAACCTTAAATGCACGACTGGCCACAGGTGGTTATCAGAATGCAAAGAGAACGGATTACAATATCGTATTCAATGCTACCCAGCAACTGAATAAAATTACCGATGGTCTATCCATCAGTGCACGTATCGCCTATTCCAGCCAGGAGCAGTATACAAGAGGGACGGGTAACTTTGGTTCTATTCCTTCTTATCATTACGATCCTACTGATAAGTCTTATACCCTGAATCCTGCAGGTACGTATGTATTCTCCAATATCTATTATTCAGGGAATACCAATATCTATACAAATAATGTGAACCTGCAATTCTTTTCCAACTATGACCGCACTTTCAATCAAAAGCATCACGTGACAGGTTTGTTATTATTAAACCAGCAATCACAAACCTATGATGCCTATGATAACCTGGATGCAGCGTCAGTAGGTGTGCCTGCAAAGTTTCAGGGAGTTTCCGGTTCTGCCAACTATGAATATGATGGCAAGTACCTGGTGGATCTGAAAGCAGCTTACAATGGTACCGATAGGTTTGCCGCAAGTCATCGCTTTGGTTTATTCCCGGCGATTGGTCTGGGCTATAACCTGTCAGGCGAAAAGTTCTTCAAAGAAGCATTCCCTGTATTTGGTCTCTTCAAGATCCGTGGTTCCTATGGTATCGTAGGCTCTGATGTAGCGCCCAATAACCGTTATATCTATGCACAGAACTATATCCAGAATGGCAATACATATCCGTTCGGTGAATCTCCTTCCAACTATACCATGTTCTACGAAGGGAATCTCGCAAACAGCAATGTAGTTTGGGAGAAGCAAAAAGAAACCAATCTGGCGATTGATATCAATATGCTGAAGAATAACAAATTGTCTGCTACCATCGAGGTGTTCAGGAATATCCGTTATGATCAGCTGATCGTGCCGAACAATGTACCTGATATCATTGGTGTGGGATTGCCTGCAGTGAACATCGGTCGTACACAGAATCAGGGCTTTGACGGTCAGATTGGGTATCATAGCAGTATTGGCAATGTACAGTGGGGGGCGAATTTCGTCTTCTCTTATGCAAAGAATAAGATCCTGTATCAGAGTGAAGCATCACCTGCTTATCCATGGTTATCACATACAGGAAAACCATTGAATCAGCCATTCGGTTATCACTCATTGGGGTACTATACACAGGATGATATTGATAATGTAAATACCTACATGGCATCCAATGGTGGCAGCAATGCGGGAAACAAGACAGTAGCGGTACCAGACAATGGTTTGCCATTGCATGCAGGTGATTTGAAATACCAGGATCTGAACGGAGATGGTTTTATCAATGTATTTGACCAGCGTGCCATCGGGCATCCAAACCTGCCTAATACGAATCTGGGTATGAACCTGCAGGCGAGTTACAAAGGTTTTAGTCTGAGTGTATTGCTGCAGGGGTCTTTCAACTACAGCTTTATCATTACAGGCACAGGTATAGAACCTTTCATTGGTCAGTTCCAGCCGGTACATATGGAAGCATGGACACCTGAGACTGCTGGCAGTGCAAAGTATCCAAGACTGACTACGAACAAATCATCTGTAAATAGTCCTACCTATTATCCATCTGATTACTGGTTAGTGAATGCACATTATATCCGTCTGAAGACAGTGGATCTGGGGTATCAGTTTCCAACGAAGATGCTGCCTTTTCACCTGAACAGTGCAAGGGTGTATATGAGTGCTTACAACCTGTTTACCTGGGATAACTACCGTAAATATCAGCAGGATCCTGAGATCAGTACGAATACTGCGGGTGATGCGTATATTAACCAGCGGGTGGTTAACTTAGGAGTACAATTAAGTCTTTAAGCATATGTTTCCTACTATTGGAGATTTGATCAGCTATCTATTCCACATTACGGTGAAGGTCAACCTTCAGACATTTGGTACATGTATGGCCCTGGCATTTGCCGGGGCCTATGTGGTGTTTGTAGCGGAGTTTAAGCGGAAAGAAAATGACGGCACAATAAGAGGTATACTGGTCAGGCCCGCCAGTAAGCCGGTGGAGGTGATAGTGAATGCGGGCATAGGGTTTCTGATTGGGTATAAGGTGGTGGCGATTGTATTGGCATTACTTCAGCGGCAGGATCCTGTATCATTACTTTTCTCTTTGAGGGGCAACTGGATAGCAGGCTGTTTGCTGGCGCTCGTATGGGGCATATGGGCCTATTATAGTTATAAAATAGCAGCCTCCCAATTCATACACCCTTACCAGCTCATGCCATACATCGTATTCATGGTGGCGGTATTTGGGTTTATAGGCGCCAAGCTCTTTGATGCCGTAGAGCATTTTCAGGAGCTTTTGTATAATCCGGTTACTGTGTTGTTTTCACGAAGTGGCTTTACTTACTATGGTGGCCTCATATTTGGCGCATTGACCTATCTCTACATTGGCTACCGGCATAAGATCAAACTGATTTATATGGCAGATATCGGCTCTCCGGGAATGATGCTGGCATATGGGATCGGGCGAATAGGTTGTCAGTTGTCAGGTGACGGAGATTGGGGAATTGTGAACAGACATGTAAAACCAGACTGGATACCACAATGGGCATGGGCCTATACTTACCCACACAATGCAATTGATGCAGGGGTATTTAAAAATGGCTATTATGAATTGCCTCTCGGTGTATACCCAACACCTTTGTATGAAGCGGTATTATGCATCCTGTTATTCATGGGTATGTGGATGGTCAGGAAAAGATTGCGGGTACCGGGGGCAATGTTTTTTATATATTTATTATTGAACGGAATCGAGCGCTATTATATTGAAGTAATACGTATTACCCCGAAATATACCTTATTCCAGCTGAGTCAGGCGCAAATAATTGCACTACTTTTTATGGCAGGAGGGGTCGCAGGATTTGTTTGGTTAACGGGTAGATATTATTTTTCACCTACAAAACAAATTCCATAGTTATGAAGAGATTGCTTTTTACACTCTCAGGTCTGGTAATGCTTGTAAACTTACAGGCGCAATATAAGGTAGAAGAGGCGCCGGAGTGGTCTGCCCTTTTCATCAGGAATAACGGCTGGTTTGGCGGAGATGGTATATATTCCATTCCGTTTAACGGGGTGGAAAACCGTCGGTCAGACAGCCTGCTTTTTATCTTCAGTGATTCCATGATTGGTACGATAGAAAATGATTCATTACAACCCGGCTCCCGCATGATTCACAATAGTGTGGCCATCTGGAACGGGCACGAGATGCAATTCTCCTGGCCGGAAAATGAGCAACACGAAGCCATCTCCGTATTTGAACCAGGCACCCCGCTTACAGAGAAAAATGATTACTATTGGCTGGGCGATGGCTTTGTAAACCAGGAACAGGATAATACCCTTTATATATTTGGTTATCGCATCCGCAATGTATCACAGGAAGCCTTTGGTTTCAGGGAAGTCGGTAATACCCTGATTAAGATCTCCAAAGGCACAACGCCTCCGTTTACAAAGTACGGGCAGATGGATACGCCTTTCTTTTTTACAGATAAATCCGGGCAGATCGGCTCTTATGGCGCAGGTATCTATGTCAATACAAAGAAGGCCGGAGCGCCTGCCCCTGATGGTTATGTATACATCTACGGTGTGCATGGTATGGAAAAGGGCATGGTCGTAGCGAGAGTAAAGCCTGCTGAATTCGATCATTTTGATCAATGGCGTTTTTATAATGGCAAGACATGGGTGAAGGAAATGAATAAGGCCGTTGATGTAACAAATAAAGTATCCAATGAACTCAGTGTATCGCCATTGCCAGATGGTAAATACGCACTTATCTTCCAGGATGGGGGCTTAAGTACTACCATCGGTATGCGGGTAGGTACTACGCCTATAGGGCCTTTTGGCCCAGTAATCAAATTATGGGATTGCAGTAAGGATGCGGAAGAAAAAACCTATGTCATGTACAATGCCAAGGCGCATCCTGGCATCTCTGCACCGGGCGAACTATTGATCAGTTATAATGTGAATTCAGTAGAATTCTTTAACGACCTGCAAAAACATCCACATTTATATCGTCCACGGTTTCTCAGACTTAAACTAACTCATTGATGAAGCAATTATTATTAGCCTTGTTACTGTGTATTGTAGCTATACGTGGCATGAGCCAGGTGAACTATGTAAATACAAGGCAGGGAACCAATAGCAAGTATGAATTTTCTTATGGTAATACCTATCCGGCTACAGCATTACCTTTTGGTATGCATACCTGGACCCCGCAAACGGGTAAGAATGGAGATGGCTGGAAGTACCAGTATTTTGTACATACGATCAGGGGCTTTCAGCAGTCACACCAGTGTAGTTCATGGGTGAATGATTACGCAGTGTTTTCGCTGTTCCCTGAGTCAGAATTGTTAGTGAATGAGGATGAACGTGCCGCCACTTTTAAACATGAAAATGAAATCGCACAACCCGGTTATTATAAAGTCACTTTTGATAATGGTATAAAAACAGAATTCTCTCCTACAGAAAGAGGGGCGCATTTTCGTTTTTCATTTCCTTCTAAGAGAGCTATTATTGTATTGGATGGGTATACCAAAATGAGCCAGGTGAAGATAGATCCTTCGGCTCGGAAAATTACTGGTTATGTAAATAATGCCAGATGGGCGCCACAGAACTTTCGCAATTATTTTGAGATCACATTTGACAAGCCTTTTAAGGCGTATGGTACATGGCAGAATAATAAAATAAATGCAAATAATTCTGAAGGAGAAGGCGAAGGTATGGGTGCATACATCGACTTTGGCAATGCAAAACAAGTAGAAGCAAAGGTAGCTTCTTCTTATATCAGTCCGGAGCAGGCAACACTGACATTACAGCGTGAGTTGGGGACTTACAAAAAATTAGAAGACACCCATACTGCTGCCGATAAGGTTTGGAATGCCCTTTTATCCAGAATGAAAGTAGAAGGAGGTACAGAAGAACAAAAGGCAACTTTCTATTCCTGTCTCTACCACGCCAATCTCTTCTCACATCAGTTCTTCGAATATGACAAAGATGGCAATCCATACTACTTCAGTCCTTACGATGGAAAGATCCATCCCGGGTATATGTATACAGATAATGGTTTCTGGGATACCTTCAGAGGACAATTCCCTTTGAACACAATTATGCATCCAACCATGGAAGGTCGTTATGCGCAGGCATTGCTGGATGCACAGGAGCAATGTGGCTGGTTCCCTGCCTGGTCATTTCCGGGCGAAACAGGAGGGATGCTGGGCAATCATGCCATATCTCTATTGACAGATGCCTGGGCAAAAGGTATCCGCACCTTTGATCCACAAAAAGCCCTGAAAGCATACTTCCATGAGGCAACCAACAAAGGTCCATGGGGTAGTGCGAATGGCAGACCCGGTTACAAGGAATATTATGAAATGGGCTATTGCCCTTATTCAGAAAAGACATTAGGCGCCTCTTCCTGGACATTGGAATTCGCTTATGATGACTTTTGTGGTTACCAGCTGGCAAAGATGACGAACCAGCCATTCTATGAGCAGGTATTTAGTCGCCAGATGTATAATTACAAAAATCTGTATGATCCTGCCACTGGTTTCATGCGTGCAAAAGATGCAGAAGGGAATTGGGTAACGCCGTTCGATCCTTTGGACTGGGGTGGTCCATATACAGAAGGGAATGCATGGCATTGGACATGGTCAGTATTCCATGATGTGCAGGGATTGATCAACCTGATGCACGGGGAGCAACAGTTTACCAATAAGATCGATTCCGTATTCAGCATACCGGGTACTATCAAAGTCGGAGGGTATGGTCAGGTGATCCATGAGATGACGGAGATGGCCGAATTCAACATGGGGCAATATGCGCAGGGGAATGAGCCGATTCACCACCTGGTTTATTTATATAACTACGCCGGGCAGCCCTGGAAAACCCAGTGGCATGTAAGACAGATCATGCAGAATATGTACAATGCTACTGAGAATGGCTACCCCGGCGATGAAGATCAGGGGCAGATGTCAAGCTGGTATGTGCTGAGTGCTGCAGGGTTTTATAGTGTATGTCCCGGAACAGATCAGTATGTGATTGGGAGTCCTTTGTTTCCAAAGATGACGATCACCCTTGAGAATAACAAACAGTTCATAGTGGAAGCGGAAAATAATAGTCCCCGGAATGTATATATCCAGTCAGCGACTTTGAATGGAGTGCCTTATGAACATAATTATATCACGCATAATGCAATTATGAATGGTGGGGTGTTGCACCTTGTAATGGGGCCCGAACCGAATAAACAAAGGGGAATAAAGCCAGCAGACAAGCCGTTTTCGCTTACTTCTGCGGGT
Organism: Chitinophaga sp. LS1; assembly: GCF_034274695.1. Taxonomy (NCBI): domain Bacteria; kingdom Pseudomonadati; phylum Bacteroidota; class Chitinophagia; order Chitinophagales; family Chitinophagaceae; genus Chitinophaga; species Chitinophaga sp. LS1. The sequence continues at coordinate 7,275,314 of NZ_CP128362.1, read as the reverse complement.
TCCTGGGCACTTGGCCCATTCGTGCGTCCTGCGGGCGTAAATCCTTTAATAAGCCCTGATTCTACAACAAGTTTCCGCGACCCTATGACGGGGGAACTGGTAGGTTGGGAATCCAATGATACATTCAATCCTGCCGCCGTATTAAAAGATGGCAAGGTTTGTATTTTGTACAGAGCAGAAGACTGCTCTGGCAAAGGCATTGGTATGCGCACCTCACGTGTTGGTCTCGCCACCAGTGAAGACGGACTTTTGATTAAAACCCGCTCTAAAGAACCTGTTTTATTCCCTGACAATGACAACGCAAAAGAATTTGAATGGAAAGGTGGTTGTGAAGATCCCCGCGTAGCAGTGACAAAAGAGGGTACCTACCTTGTATTGTATACAGAATGGAACAATAAAGTGCCGCGTTTAGGTGCTGCACTATCCAAGGACCTGATTCACTGGGAGAAAAAAGGTCCGGTATTCAATGGCGCCTTCCGGGATATCGCTTCCAAATCTGCTTCCATCCTCACAGCGGTAAATAATGGTCAGCTGGTCATTTCCAAAGTAAATGGCAAATACTGGATGTATTGGGGAGAGCACCATGTCTATGCAGCTACATCCGATAATCTCTATGAATGGACACCGCTCACAACACCAGATGGTAAGCTGAAAGAATTGATGTCACCAAGAAAGGGGTATTTTGATAGTGACCTCACAGAATGTGGCCCTCCGGCAGTCAAAACCGATCAGGGGATCGTCTTGTTATATAACGGCAAGAACAACGCTGCTAATGGTGATAAGCGCTATACTGCCAATACCTATGCTGCCGGACAGGCATTATTTGATGGCGAACATCCTGACCAGCTTTTAGACCGGCTGGATCAACCTTTCCTTATCCCACAGGAAGCTTTTGAAAAAAGCGGCCAATATCCTGCGGGTACTGTTTTTATAGAAGGACTTGTGTTATTCAATAATAAATGGTTCCTTTATTACGGCTGTGCGGATTCGAGAGTCGCTGTCGCGGTCGCCGGTAAAAAGGAATAATAATGAGCGTTCGACCAAATTTCACGGAAAGAAAATACCTGACTATCTTTTTATTTGTGACCTCCCTGTTTTTATGCTGGGGAGTAGCACTCACACTGGGAGATGTATTGAACCGGCATTTTCAGCATGTCTTACATATTTCAAAGTCTAGATCCGGGTTGGTACAGTTATCCCTTTTTGGAGCGTATGCAGTGATGGGGATACCGGCAGGTATATTCATGAAGCGGTTTGGTTATAAACGTGGCATTTTATTAGGTCTGTTATTATATGCCTCGGGTGCGTTTTTGTTTATTCCCGCAGCAGAAGCAGTTTCTTTTAATTATTTCCGGTTGGCGTTGTTTGTGCTGGCATGTGGACTGGCTACTTTGGAAACAGTCGCCCATCCGTTGATCGCATCTTTGGGAGATCAGCGTACCAGTGATCAGCGTATCAATTTTGCCCAGTCTTTCAATGGCCTGGGAGGGGTGATAGGCCCTGCGCTGGGTAGTTATATCATCCTGAAAGAATCAAATGATCTACTGGCTGTGCGGGATTTATACATGGTGATAGGAGGGGTGATCGCTACGCTGGCAGTGGTTTTTTTATTTATTCGCATTCCAAAATTGCAATATGCAACGCATGAAGACCTGGGTGAAGCAAAGCCCCTGATCCGACAGAAACACTTCGTATTTGCGGCTATAGCACAGTTTTTCAATACAGCGGCACAGGGAGGTACCTGGGCATATTTTATCAATTATGGGCATGATGTGATGGGGTTGAGTGATGAAAAGGCAGGGTATTTTTTCTCATTGAGTATGATCCTGCTGATGATAGGTCGCTTTGTGGGTACGGGTTTGATGCGTATCATTGCCCCTTATAAGCTGTTGGCTATGTTTGCAGGTATGAATATCGTGATGTGTGTGATAGTCGCGCAGCAGTGGGGATGGGTGTCGTTTGTAGCGTTGTTAATGATCAATTTCTTTTTCAGCATTATGTTCCCGACTATCTTTAGTCTGGGGTTGAAAAATCTGGGTAAGCACACACAGCAGGCCTCTTCTTTCATCGTGATGGGCGTGGTAGGAGGTGGAATTTTTCCTCCTCTGATGGGGTTGATCGCCAATCACAACGTGGCTACGGCGTATTATCTGCCTATCATTTGTTATATCGTGATTTTATTATTCGGTTATAATTATCCAAGGCTGGCTAAAAAATAATCTATTTTTGATCTTAAATAACCACTTGTGAAGAAATTAAGAATCAAGGATATTGCTGATGGCCTGAATATTTCCAAGACAGCGGTCTCTTTTATCCTGAATGGAAAGGCGGAGGAGAAGCGGATCAGCGAGGAACTGGTGGAGCGGGTAGAGAAATATATACAGGAGGTAGGGTATCGGCCAAGTCCTATTGCCCGTGGGTTGAGAACGGGAAAATCTCATATTATTGGTTTGATGGTAGAGAGCATCTCTGACCCATTCTTTGCTACTATTGCCCGTTTGATCGAGAATGAGGCCTATAAGGAAGGGTATAGGATTATCTATTGCAGTACGGATAATGATACGGAGAAGACGAAGGAGTTGATCAATGTATTGAAAGATAGAAGTGTAGATGGTTATATTATTTCTCCGCCTCCGGGGGTAGAGAAGGAGGTGAATGAACTGATCAAAGCAGGAATGCCGGTGGTGATGTTCGATCGTTACTTACCCAAAGTAAAGACGGATTATGTAGTCATCGACAATGAGCCGAGTGCAGAGAATGCTACAAGCTACCTGATTAAACAGGGGTATAGCAATATTGGCTTTATTACCTTTTCTTCTTCGCTCACGCAGATGAAGGGACGATTGAAGGGCTATAAGAATGCATTGAAAAATGAAGGCTTAAAATCCTATGTACTTGAAATAGATTTCACACCTGAAGAGAAAGTTATGGTGCAGACCGTACGCAATTTTCTGGTGGCCAACCCTAAGCTGGATGCGATTTTATTCGGTGCAATACAGGCAGGTTCCTGTGGCTTGAAAGCCATGACACAGTTGAAATTGAAGGTACCCGAAGATCTGGCGGTGATCTCTTTTGATGATCACGACATTTTTGAATTGTTTGCAACACCGGTAACGGCTATAGCACAACCGATAGAAAAAATAGCGCATAAGGTGATTGGATTATTGCTCGACAGGTTAGATCCAGAGAAGATTTCAGCGGAACCGAGAGAGGTGGTTTTGAAAACGAAGATGAAGGTGAGAGGATCTTCGGTAGTAAAAAATCCAAAAAAATATTTGGAGAGTAAATAGAAACTATTATCTTCGCGTCCCGTTTGAGAGAAAATGGGAACAGATTCCGTAGCTCAGTTGGTAGAGCAATACACTTTTAATGTATGGGTCTTGGGTTCGAGTCCCAACGGGATCACAATAAATAGATAAAACCTGCGATAATCGTGGGTTTTTCTTTTTAGTCGAGTTCCTTCCTTTTGTATAACCTCTTTTTCTGATAGTACTTTATTTAGATTAACGTGCTTTTATAAAAATAGGGATTTTTAGGCGATATTGTTGATAGGGTTTCACTATGGGTATTTGTGAATCCCAAGGGGATCACCATCAGAGTAAGAATAGATACTCTTACGTAATTAAACCCTAGTAGAAGCTGATTCATTCACAAAATATTGTTCACTGCCTCAAAATGACTGTATTGCTTATAAGGACGTATTTTCGGGTAAGAATTATCCCTCAATTTTGTTAAAAGCCCAGGTGCCGAGGAAGCCGAGTATGATGATAACCGCAGCGATAACTCCGATGTCAACCATTAAATTGGTCTCGACTCCGCTGATCAGGCGCCTTAGCAAGCGTACGCAATACTCATATGGATTCAACTTGACAATGTATTGCAGTGCCTTGGGGTAATTATTTACTGAAAAGAAGCCACTTGACAGGAACATCATTGGCATCATAAGCAGGTTCATGATAGATGGGAATGAGTTCATATCGTCAAATTTTGTAGCAAGCACCGTGCCCAGTAAACTAAAAAGCAGGGCAACTACAAATATGGTAATGATAACAAAAGGGAAGAGTGCCCAGTTATCGATCCTAAATCCCAAAAAGTAGCCCAGGAACAAGACAGCTATTCCTTGGAGCAAACTGGTAGTCGCTCCACCGAGGCATCGGCCAAAAAGTAACTGCGTCCTTGATACAGGTGCCACGAGTGTTTCTCTCAGAAAGCCGAACTTCTTGTCCCAGATTAGCGAAGTCCCTGACAGTGTGGCATTCATAAGAACCGTCATACCTACAATCCCAGGGATCAGGTACTGAATATAACTGACACCTTCAAGGGTTTTGAAACTGCTCCCAAAACCATATCCAAAAGCAATCAGATAAAGAAAGGGCTGAACAAGTGAAACGAACAATCGCTGTTTGTTCCTAAAAAAATCTATTACCTGGCGGTGCCACATAACGGATAATGCCGAATTTATCATAGCTTGAAATTTTTCATTTTAAGTAAATCATCTGCTTTTTGCTCCCTTATTTCATTGCCGGTCAATTTGAGGAAGGCTTGTTCCAACGAATTGGTACCTGTAGATTTATAGATTTCTTCCAGTGTCCCGATTGCCAATATTTTCCCATGATCGATAATTGCGACCTTGGTCGCTATCTTTTCCGCTTCGTCCATATTGTGTGTTGTTAAAAATATGGTAAGCCCCATTGTTTTGTTCACTTCTTTCACATGGTTCCAAAGAAAGCTACGAGTCTGTACATCAAGGCCGAGGGTAGGCTCATCCAAAAACAAAACCTTCGGATCATGCAGAAGACCACGTGCTATTTCAATTCTTCTGCGCATTCCCCCTGAAAAGTTCCGGACAAATTCATCTTTTCGGCTAAGAAGTTCCATAGAATCTAACAATTTTTCAATCTTCGGCTTCCGTTCGGCAGGCGGAACTTTATATAATACAGCGTGATAGTAGAGGTTTTCGTAAGCAGTAAGATCCTCATCTAAGGTTGAGTCCTGAAAAATGACCCCAATCGATTCTCGTACCTGATTTTTCTCTTTTGTCACATCAAAACCATTAATCTTCACTTCGCCGCTGGACGGACTTGCTACTGTTGTCATTATTTTAATGCATGTGGATTTTCCTGCTCCATTGGGGCCCAAGAAAGCGAAAATATCATTTTCGTCCACTGAAAAGCTGATGTGGTCTACAGCGGTAAAATCCCCGAATTTTTTGGTAAGGTCAACAACCTCTATCATCTTTTTCATATATTGTTTTTACTTTGGAAAGTGGAGCAAATCAAATGAGACTATTCGTACATACATTTACTTCTGTCAATTTACAAATAACAATTGGATATTTTACCGAAGTGAATTCGGGGAATATACGCAATTGACTTACAATTAAGACGTTTTGGGAAAGTGAATTTAACATAAATGCTTTTAAATATAGTCGGAGGAAGACCTTAGTAGTAGTCTGTATAATAAGTATTTTTAATTTAAATGGTCGCAAACTGGGATGCAATAGCTTGAGCACTGACCGTCGACAGGAATTCTGGTTTGGGAATGCTTTACATTTGGATCGGAACAATCAATAACAAAATGCTGAAGTTTTTCTTTCTGGGGCTGTTACTTTGTCTTTGCCTGAATTCGCAGGCGCAAGAAAATAAACCTGATCATATAAAGTTTGGACTGGAATTGGATTTCCTACCCTATGTTACAGGTGGCTATTTTGGAGGAGCATGGATTGGGAAAGATGTCTGGAGACTAAGAGCGTTGACCGCTTTTGTAAAAAAGCCTGACTGGTCAACTGAAAAAGATTTTTCCAATCACCAGGTGCATGCTTATGCACTACTGGTAGACCGTTTCCTGAAAAAGGACTGGAAAGGCTGGTGGATCGGAGCCGGACCCGTTTTCTGGAATAGTACTATTCAAACAGATGCAAAGGTGCAAACGGCGAAATTTAATAACTTTCTCCTGAATGGAAGCTTAGGGTATAATTTTACATTGTATAAGCATTTGTACCTGTCTCCATGGGGAAGTTTAAGTCTTCGGATAGCAGGGGATAAAAACGTAGCGGTAGACAATAAAAGTTTTACATTGCCAATAATAAATCCGGAAGCTTCTGTGAAGGTGGGGTATTATTTTTAAGTTGACTTTCTTCATCCCCTGGAAAAATACACGCTGAAACTTATAACCATTCAACGAAGCTTGCTCCTGTTATAGATAACCTGATTGGATGGGTAGCTGCCCATCACGGGCAGCTGTTGCATCAAAGCCGTTGACCACCCTGAATCAGTTCTATCAGGTTGCCTTCTAAATCTTTGACATAAGCATACGTATCGCCCTTTTTAACGGCGGGTGATGGCGGAATGACCTGTAATGCCCCATTGTTTATCAGCTCATTAAAAACAGTATGCAGGTCTTTTACAATAAGCGCCATGTGACCATAACCCTGAACGGAGGCCGCATTTAATGGGTCAGTAAAGCGTTGCTCCCGCGTGGAGTTTTTCAGTTCAATCAGCTCAACTTTAAAGCCGTTAGGCGCTTGCAACAAAACAGTTCTGACTTGCATGCTTTCAATTTCCAAATGCTGAATTTCCCGCATGTTGAAGCAGGTTTTATACCAGGCTTCCATTTTGTCGAGGTTGCCCACAGAAAGTGCAACGTGATCAAGATTCACAATAGTATCCATGCCTGTTTGTTTTTGTTGCGCCATACTTGTTATTGTAAATATTGCCGCCGCGATCATTAACTTGATTTTTTTATTCATTTCCTGATATTTTATTGTGCAACAAAATTACCTTTGAATTGGTATACAAATGATACCAGTAACCTAAAGGATACCAGACATGAAGGCGAAAGCACTGACTATGACGGATAAAATAAAGTATGTTCAGGATACGCTGTATGTTATTAGTGGCAAATGGAAATTGCCCATCCTTATGACGATGTACGATGGCAAAACCAGGTTTCGGGACATACAGCGTGCCATTCCTGCGATTACTACACGTGTATTGTCTAAGGAACTTAAAGACCTTGAATCAAATCAGCTCATTATAAGGACTGTCTATGATGATTCGCCGGTTCTTGTTGAATATACGCTGGCGGCGCTTATAGTGAAAGCTTAAAACCTGTTGTTGACGTGATGGTTTACTGGGGAAATAACCACCGTAAAAAGATTACAGGGAAGTAGTGCTTTGTAATTTAGCATATGTTTGATGCGCTTGATAACCTAGGAGATGAGGGACAATTTGGCTTGACGATGGGAGGGATAACTTGAAATCGGATCATCTAAAAGTAATGTCTCCTAAAACTCAATCTGCTATAAGTAGTTCATTTGCTGTTGATGGTTGGATATACCCTTTAATGGATTTTCGCTAATCTCTATCATTTACCGATTGAAAAATGATTAGAATTTTTATTTGAAATACAGTTCTATTTTATTATTTTGCCGTAAATTATACACCGGGGGGTGTAAATAGGTACTTGTTTATTATTTTTAACCCAATAACTATGGATTTATATCTTCTTTATTTAGCATATTGTTTGTAACAATACATAAAATCGGGAATCGCAATAGTCTCTAAGAACAAATCTATTTTTTGGTAGCAAAACCTAATGAGAAACTTTCTCTATACTTATAACTTCAACGATGAAATACATTCCTTTTAAGCAAGGTCGGTATCTATGTACTGTTCTGCTGCTACTGCTTGCAGGTAAGCTTTGGGCGCAGGAACAGAGCGACCTTAACCCAACCGTTTTTAATGTTGCCCCTCCGGCGCCGAATGCCGCCTCTCTGGGAAAATTCGGAGATGTCCCTGTGAATTTGTTCAATGGATTGCCTTCGATATCAATTCCTTTGGGGAAGATTAGTGTTGGAAATGAATTTAATACTGAATTGAGCCTTTCTTACCATGCAGGTGGAAATAGGGTAAATGATATTGCATCGAATGTGGGTTTGGGATGGGCATTGAATGCGGGTGGTGTTATTTCGCGTACGGTGAGGGGACTGCCTGATGAGACAGGAGTGGGATATGTGAATGGTAGTGGAGGAAGGAGAATTATAATCACAGCCTCCGGAGATATGGAGGGTGCTGATAATTATCAGACGTTCAATTTCTCCGCGACTAATCAGCTGGATACGCAGCCCGATGAGTTTAATTATAATGTAGGAGGGATCAGTGGTAAATTTGTAGTAGATACTAATCAACAGATTGTGTTATTACCTTACAGGGATATAAAGATTACCTGGATGCCGCTCATTGATGGCAATATGTACTTTACAATGGTGACCCCTGATGGTACGCAGTATATTTTTGGCAGCACTGATTGGACAATATCAGTTTCCTCCTGCGGAGGTTCTGATGAAATCTATCCATCTTCCTGGTACCTCACACAGATCATTCTGCCTAAAAGTAAACGGACGATTGACTTTACCTATGAATTAGATAAGGGATTACCGGCACCATCAGTTACACAAACCGAAACCAGTTCTCCCTCCGTGCTAGTCTCTGGTGTTTCTATTCAGGGTTGTCCCGGTGCTACGCCTACGCTTTCTACCTGCTACAACAACCGTGTCTGCCAACAGCAGACTTTGAAAACTATTACTTTTCCTGGAGGCAAAGTCACTTTCAATTATAATACAGTAAGGACGGATGTAACTAATTCCAGTAGTGATCCTTTTTATGCATTGAGTGATATCACCTATTCTTCAGGATTTAATAATGTATATACAGATCTGAATAAATATCTGTTTACTTATACCACACCTGTAAGGCTGATGTTGACAAAGGTGAGTCAGGCAGATGTTAATAATAATGTGATTGGGTCTTATACACTTAGTTATAATAGTACGCATTTGCCGGCTATCAATTCCTTTTCACAGGACCACTGGGGGTATTATAATGGAGCAAAAAATTACTCCCTGTTACCTTCTGATAGTGTTACCTCTGGCGGCGACAGGGAACCTAATTTTACCTACACAAAGGCAGATATATTAGAGAGTATAACTTATCCGACAGGCGGCAGTACTACCTTTACTTATGAGAGTAATACTTATAGTCATTACAGCAATTCGATAGAGGTGAATGATGCCGTTTATCAGATACTGACAGCATCAAAGTCAGTGACGACGGGTGTGAATGGGAATACGACTTATCCTGATTATAAGATAGATAGTATTATTGTGAATATACCTTACTTCCAGTATATAAAAGCTATTGTAACCCGTACCTCATCCTTAGGTAATATTAATTCTCTTATCCTCCGGAATATGCAGACTGGTGCAACTTCGAATATAGGAAGTGGTACCCAGTATATACCTGTTGATTCAGGGGAGTATCATATTGTGATGATGACAGAGCATTCCGAGCCAACGGTTTCTTATGAAAAAGTAGCTGTTGATCTGACATACAAGGCAATTACAGGTACGACCGCGATTGCAACGGGAGGCGGGCTTCGATTGAAGGCTATGACAACTTATGATGGTATCAATCATGCTAATGATATCATTAAGAGCTATACTTACAACCTGTCTGGAAATACATCTATGTCATCAGGTTATCTGACCAATAAACCGGTTTATAAATATAAAATGACTGTATGGAAACCAGCCCCTGGTGCTAACACTAATAACGGTGCATATGAGGAGTTGGCTTGTGATATGACTTACAGGACTTCTGCCGCTAATAATGAAATAGAAACCAGCGGTGGTGGTGTGGTTTACAAAGAGGTATTGGAAACAGATAATCAGAATGGGAGTATCAGATATGTGTATGCCTTAGGTGACAATTCTTCAGGTTTAAATAGCTATCCCTTTGGTCCATCTACGAATGTATACCCTGAAAAGGGCATGCTAAAGGCACAGTATACTTATGATAACACAGGGAAATTGTTGACAAAGCAGGAGAATGTATATACTACTTTCCTGAAGGGGAAAGTTCAGGCGTGGAAGGCCGCTTATAGGGAGAAATGGACTTATTATGTAGGATATCCCTGGGAGCATTTTAGTTCTAATTATTATAGTTATCGTAGTGATGGAGCACTGCTTAGCAAATCGACAACGACGGAATATGCTGGGACGGATTCCCTGGTGAGCGTAGTAGATACTTACTATGATAACATGGATCATATACAACCTACGCGTGTACATACGACGAATTCAAAGGGGGATGATGTGTGGACGTATACGAAGTATCCGACTGATTATACTATTCCTGCTGGTACATTGAGTGCTGGGTTGGCGGCAATTAAGACAATGCAGGATAGTAGTATCCATAATTTAGTGATTGAGCAGTATATGCAGCAGATAAAAAGTGGCGTGACGACGATTTTAGGTGGGAAGTTTATAAAGTATAAGACAGTGCCGGCGATGGCAGGGATACAGGTGCAGATAGACACGGCATTTACATTGAAGCGGGCAACAGCACAGGCATCTTTTACTCCGGCTTATATCAGCAACGGAAATATTATTAAGGATGTGAATTACGATGCGAAAATTAGTTTTAGCAGGTATGATAGTGTTGGAAATATAATTGAGCAAAATAAGGTGAATGATGTTACAGAGGCATATATATGGGGATATAATAATTGTTATCCTGTAGCGAAGATTACGGGTACTACATATGCAAGTGCGATTGCACAGTTAAGTACCAGTGTAATCAGAAATCCTTCGGGTGATGATGTGCTAAGGACAGAATTAAAGAAGTTGAGGACCGGCCTGACCAATGTGCTTGTGAGCAGTTACACATTTAAACCCCTGATAGGTGTCACCAGTGAAACCGACCCTGCTGGCAGAACGTCATATTATGAATATGATCTGTTTGGAAGGTTGATCGTAATTAAAGACCAGAATGGTAAAATCCTCAAGCAGATGAATTATCAATTCGCACAACCTATCACCCAATAACCCGATTACGTATGAAAAAAATATTCATTGGGGTGGCTTTGCTGATAGGTCATGCATTGTATGCCCAAAATATACCAGTGGCCACTTCCACAAGACCAACTGCAACCCCGGTCGCTGTACCGGCTGCGTATTCATCAGGTGTAATTAATTATGTACGTACCTGGGCTCCTTCCATGCCGACTTCAGATACGGCGGTTGTTAGTGCTTCTTCGCGCACAGTGACGGAAGTAAAGATGAGTACGGAATATCTTGATGGATTGGGCCGGACTATACAAACTGTATCAAAGGGAACCAGTCCTGCAGGAAAGGATATCGTACAGCCACAACTATATGACCCATATGGCAGAGAACAATATCAGTATCTTCCTTACGCACAGCAAAGTGGTAATACAAGTGATGGTAGCTTTAAAACAGATCCATTCAATAGTCAAAAGACTTTTTATCAAAGTAGCACACTGAACCCCGGAATCGTTGGAGAAAGTATTTATTACAGTCAAAATACTTATGAAGCGTCTCCATTAAGCAGGATATTGAAGGTAGCAGCTCCGGGAAATAGCTGGGCCGCCAACCCGGTTCAGAAACAATATCTGCTCAACAGTGCCAGTGATGAGGTTAGAATTTGGAATTTTACTACAGGTTTGCCTGTCAGTGGCGGAATTTATACGCATGGAGCATTGCATAAAAATGTTGATATTGATGAAAATGGTCAGCAGACAGTTGTATTTACTGATAAAAGCAATCGTGTAATACTTGTCAAAAAATTGATCTCATCGGTATATGGCTCTCATGAAGGGTGGCTTTGTACCTATTACATTTATGATGATCTGGGCCGCCTTGTATTTGTAATGCCTCCGCTTGCTACCAATGCGGTTATAGCCAATGGCTGGGCTGTTACTGCCAGTATAGCGAATGAGTTATGTTTTCAATATCAGTTTGACGACCGTGACCGGATAGTGGTTAAAAGAATACCGGGAGCAGGTGCTGTCTATTCAGTATATGATGTGCGTGACAGAGTAGCCTTTACCCAGGATTCAGTGCAACGGGCTACATCGCCCCAGCAGTGGCTTGGTAATTTTTATGATAATCTGAACCGTGTTTCCATGACTGCCATCTATAAAGCAACTACCACAAGGGAAGCATTGCAGGCCAGTTTGAATACTTCGGTATCTGGTAGTCAGGGCATATCTTATAGTTTCCCTATTCAGTCAGATCTGGTATTAAATAGTTATGACGGAATAACAACATCTTATACAGCAAGCAATAGCATAACAATCATTCCTGGTTTTGAATCCACGAGTGGAGTTGAAATTACGGCAGAAATCACCACTGGTAATGCTGGTACGACCACCGTTGCAGCCACCAATGCGTTGCCATCAATTAGTGCCAGTAGTCTGACTCCATTAACATATAATTATTATGATAATTATAGTTATACCGGTTCATTGGGCTATGTATCAGCAGATGTTTCCAAGCCTCAGGGAGGTTCAAATCCCTATTCAGAAGCTTTACCTTCCAGTCCCAGTTCATTGACGCAAGGATTGAAAACAGGAGCTAAAGTGAGGGTGCTGGGTACTGATCAATGGCTGACAGCAACGATATATTATGATGATAAAGGGAGAACTATACAAACAATAGGAGAAAATCAAACAGGGGGAAAAGATATTAGTACAAGCCTGTATGATTTTAATGGGAAAGTTCTCAGCACTTATCTTCGTCATTCGAATTCGAGGAGTTCATTGACCCCGCAAATTACACTGTTAACGATGAATTCATATGATGCAGGAGGAAGGTTGCTAAGCGTGATAACGCGTGTAAACGACGTTACGACCCTGGATCAGACTATTGCAGCTAACACCTATGATGAACTTGGACGATTACAGCGTAAAAGGCTCAATGTGACAGGTACCTCTACCCAGCTGGATACAATTACTTATACCTATAATATTCGCGGTTGGTTGCAGGGCATCAATAAAGCATATGTAAATACGACCAGTACGACTAATTATTTTGGAGAGGAATTGAGTTATGATTATGGGTTTACCCGTAACCAGTACAATGGTAATATAGCCGGTGTAAAGTGGAAGGGAGCAAATGATGGTGTAGCCAGGGCATTCGGGTATTCTTATGATCTGAATAACCGTTTAACAGTTGCCGATTTCAAGCAGAATACTTCAGGTGCGTGGGCTAATACGACAATAGATTTTTCTGTTAGCAATCTTACATATGATGCGAACGGGAATATTGGATCTATGAAGCAGCAGGGTTTGATAGGGACCACAATAAGTGCTATAGACAGATTGAAATATACTTACCAGTCAGGAAGTAATAAGCTGCTGTCAGTTACAGATACCAGTAATACGATTTCAGCTAAATTAGGAGATTTCAATGATGGTTCTAATTCAGCTACAGTTAATGATTATGCTTATGATGGCAATGGTAACCAGATCAGTGACTTGAATAAGGGAATCACCGCGATTAGTTATAACTATTTATCACATCCTGAAAAGATCTTAATTCCTGGAAAAGGAATGATTACATATCTATATGATGCGGTTGGGACTAAGTTAAAGAAAACAGTCGTTGATAGTACTGTTTCACCAGTTAAAACAACTGTAAGTGATTACGTTGGAGGATTTTTATACCAACAGGATACTTTGCAGCATATAGCTCATGAAGAAGGACGGATCCGTCCGGTATATGATTCAGGTAAGGCGATTCAATACACTTATGATTATTTTGAGAAAGATCACCTGGGAAATATACGGGTAGTACTGGGCACTCAGCGTGATACGGCTATTTACGCTGCAACGATGGAGACAGCGGTCAGTGGTAAAGAAAATGCTTTATTCAGCAATATCGATAACACTCGTACAGCAATTACAAGTATTTCAAATGGTTATCCAACTGATAATACTACCAGTCCGAATGATTATGTAGCGAAATTAAGTGCTACTGGTCAAAAGATAGGTCCGTCAATTGTATTGCGGGTAATGGCAGGTGATACAATCCGGATTGGTACTACGGTTGCATATAATAGTACCGCAGCTAATACAAGTAATTCAACTGCAGAACAATTAGCTGCCGCGATATTACAGGCTTTTACCGGTACAGGTGTGAGTGATGGTGTACATGCTGGTATAGGTGCGAATTCCCCTATTCAGTCGCAATTTACAAAGGATACTTACAATGCATTGAAGAATAGTGATGCAAATAATAATGCTTCAGATAAGCCGAAGTCATATTTGAGTTATGTGATGTTTGATGACCAGTTTAATATGGTGAGTGGGAATAGTGGTATCCGGCAACCTCAGGGCGGTCCGAACGTAATTAATGTGCTGGAGGTGCAATCAATGCGGATAGAAAAGACAGGATTTATTTATATTTATACATTGAATGAGAGTAATGAGCCCGTATATTTTGATAATTTGATTGTAGTGCATAATAAAGGAGCGCTTTTGGAGGAGACGCATTATTATCCGTTTGGGTTGACGATGGCGGGGATATCGTCTAAGGCTGTGGGGAAAATAGAGAATAGATTTAAGTATAATGGTAAGGAGTTGCAAAGTGAGGAGTTTAGTGATGGGAGTGGTTTGGAATGGTATGATTATGGCGCCAGGATGTATGATGCACAGATTGGAAGGTGGCAGGTGGTGGATCCACTATCTGACAAAATGAGGAGGCATTCTCCATATAATTATGCTTTTGATAATCCAATTAGGTTTATCGATCCGGATGGCATGGCACCTAACGATCCACCTACAAGAATAACTAGTACAATGGATGAGTATAATACACTACATGTTACAGCCTCAAGTTTATCATCCAGTAAAGTAGTTACTACAAAAAATGGCATTACTTATACAACAACTAAAACATCAATTACTAGTGTTACCAATCTTGTATTCTCTGACCCCAGAATAAAAACAGAAGAGGGAAAAGTGATAACAACTACAACCTCTAATGTAGTAATGACAAATAGTGATAATAAGGTTGTTGGTAATATAACATCTACTCCTCAACAAACATCTGTAGCAAGAGGAGAGTCAGATTTTGATGTTAGTTCACTGCAAAGTGTAACAAAGGATTTGGAGAACTTCAGGAATACTAATAAAATTCAGTATAATGACTATAAGATTAATAATACGATTGACTTTATGGATAAAGCATTAGCTTTAGGAGCTTTGCCATTAGGTAGTGCTGTTAAGGTACCGGGTAATTTTGGAGATCTGCTAGGAGCAGTTGGTGCGCCTGCTAGTGCCGATCAGGTAATGGGAGCCGCAGGTAAAATGATTTTAACAGAAAATTCTCCAATAGACGTTACGCCACGAGCATCGACCGCATTGGATGGAAGGGCATATAGAAATGAGCCTACGGGTACCTCCAAAAAGGTTATAGATTTTATTTACGGATTATTTAAATGGTAATTAGCATGAGAAAGACTAGAATTAAATTTTGGTATCCATTGCTTATAATAGTTTCAGTTATTTTTCTCCTGACTAAGGATAAGTTATATTATTTGATATTCCCGCCTGGGGATAAATATGGCGTTGCCTTTAATGCAGAACGAGAGAGGATTGGTATAGCAGTGCTACCAGATCATTGGTTGACAAATGATAAGTTGAGCGAAACAAAGATGTGGTATCCAGCTAATAGGCCCGATAGCGGAAGTTTTAGGAGTTCCAAGATTGTGGTGGTGAAAGATGGCAGTATAGTGTATGATGGTGATACTTACCTTAGAATAGTAGGAGATAAATATGAGAAATTGACTATTGGGTATAGATATAATGATACAGTCGGTTGGGAGTATAAATATTATAACCCGCTGATTGGCACTGAAGAGAATAATGTTACAAAGCATAGCGCAGACAGTATATTAAATAATTGGGGATTGAAATATAAGTAGTTGTTTTTGTGACATGTATCGTTATCATTAAACTAGTGGAAGTAGGGTTCGTGATTGGAACAGGCGGTGCTGCAACTCCTATATTAGCATTATAATACACAGCACTTAAAAATGAATAACCTATATGACATCCTCGCGAAACTTATCAGATAAACTTGAACGAGTTGATCGTACGATTAATATTTACAATAAGGCATCACAAGATTTATGCGAAGAAATTAGCATTGTTGTAACAGTTGAAGAGTTAATTAAAACCTTTACTATTCAGGAAGGTGATCCGTTTTTTTATGATGGTTATATTTTGAGTGAAAGCCAGCTTGAAAGTGTTTGTTGTTGAGGGGGAAATAAAACCTGATTTTATCAATTATTATTATATTTTGGAGGCGCACGGAATTTATAACTGGTAGACAGGAACAATATATTATTTTCCCAAAAGCCCGCGCAAGTCTGCGTGGGCTTTGCTATTTAGCATAGGCTTTTATGCGCTTTTCCCATTACATGGTATACCCAAATCTCACCTTTATTGAACTGGTAGCGGGGAAATTTCTGCTGGCCAGAAAATCATACAACAACATCAGGTTCCCTTTCAACTTTGCATTAATCTTATATTTCTTAGATATCCCCAAGAGCGCACTCCGCTGCCAGCTATTTACATTCATCAACTCAGACACATTCGTAAAAGTGGTCACATAATTCTCCTCAAACCCACCATTCAAATAAAAAGTCCCCTTCAACTTCCAATCCATATAAGACCTCAACCCCACCCCCTGGTGCGTAAAAGCAATATGATTCCAACCTGTGCCCATCCCTAACTTATAAGACACACCTACACCAGCAGAACCATTTTTATGAAACTTATACCCCACCTGTCCGGCAATGTCCGTGGTAGTAGGATAATAAGACGTATTCTTCTGGAATTGCAGGTTCCCCCCAAACTCCAACCGCTGCAGAAAACTCTTTGTCTTCATCGGGTTTGGTTTGAAATCAGGCATATCTCCCGCATTATCTAAATTGGAATATTTATCCTTCAACTCATTCAACTGTGACTTTGCCTGCGCCATCTGCTGACTCACCGCCTGCTGTGCACTGGGATCATTCCCCAACCGCTGGGAAATAATTGACTCTACCTGGCTACGGGTCTGCAACCCCGCCAGACTGGCTGTACTATTACTGCTGGCTCCAATCAGGTTGAACAAACTCGCATACTGTGAATGCTGTGTTATAAAATTATTATACGCTGGTAAAGTTTTGAGCAATTTGACCGCCTTCTCTTCTGCTTTTTTCCTATCCGATAAAGTAGCCTTGTATTCATTCAATTGCTGGCCGTAATAATATGCCTCCTTATTCAGGTTTGTCAAATCCTTGCCAAAACCAGTATAATTTGCCAGTTGCTGCTTTAACAATTGCCTTTGCTCTCTCAGGTATGCCTTTACCTGCTCCGCTTGTTGCAGGCTATTTTGCAGATTATCTACGCTCTGCGTAGCACTCGCCAGTTTACTGGTATTCGACCCTGATATATTATTCGACCCTTGCAGGAATTTCAATGAATTCTGCAAAGTATCCAAATAAGCGCCCCCGGCATTAGATGTGATGCCACTCACCTTTCTGCCTAAACCGGCCTTCATATGATTGAGACTATCTATCGACTGGGAAAATATTCTTTTTGCGGCTGTCGAATCCATCTTCATCAGCTTCGCCTGCATTCTTTTTTCCTGGCGTGCAAAGCGATCCAGGGCCTGCGCCGTACGCTTGTCTACCTGGGATTCGACATGTTCTGATTTGCGTTTTACCTGACTCAGATACCTGTCAGGCAGGGTGATAATACTATCTTTTCTAACTGTAGAATCGCTAGGCGGATTATTGAACAATATAGTGAATGTAGCGAGTAAAAATAGATTCATAATTGTATAGAGAACGGTTTACAAACTTGTACACTAAAATTATTGCTTTATACGCAAGGGATAAATAACACCTTAGTACTATATTCCAATGATTGTACAAAAAAATCCTCCTTACTGCCAAAGATAGTAAAGCGGGCATTTACAAATAAAATTAATTATATATTTCCCTTCTTCAGCTCCTTCACTGCATAATCGGTGGCTCTCGCTGCCAGCGCCATATATGTAATAGAAGGATTCTGGCAAGCCGACGAAGCCATGCAGGCCTCATCTGTAATAAACACATTTTTTGCCGCACGCACCTGGTTATACCCATTTAAGACAGAAGTCTTTGGATCATGCCCCATACGGGCAGTTCCCATTTTCCTTTACAGTGGAGATGATTAAATGGATACGCTTTAAACACAATATCCCATTGGCAGTGATCAAACATGAACATGAGATAACTGTTAGTGAAGTAGCTGAACGCTTTTCCATACAATAGTAAGCCCTTGTTATCAGCCTTTAAAATCTCCTCAATCCCCCTTTATTTTTTATTGCCGGATCGTTTCGGATTAATTCGACCCTGAGGATGTGCCGACCCTCCGAAAGCCGCTTTCTTTGCAGCAGCTTTTTTAGGTGCCGTCTGTCTTGCCTGGTACACAGGATAATTTCTACTGGCCGACTTTGCTAAATTTATTAACTGCTCAGCTGTTGCTTTGGAAATGCGCGTACGTTCCTTGTCATGATCCCAGACTATAAAATATACTTCTACATGAGTATTATCACCAGGCACTTTTGATTCTCTATTCCCATCAGCACGTTTTACAGAATACCCCTGTCCGGGAGTAAAAACTCTGTTCCCTAATCTATATTGGCCATTACTTAAGAGAACTAATTTTTTTGTCGCTGTCAAAATAACGTTATCGACATTTGCTGATAGACTGGATATTCCGGAGGCTGTCTTTGGTCGTGGTGTCGCGACACCAGTCCCGGCCTTTATTGGCTTAGACCTGGATGTTGCCGCTGGCGACTGTTGGAATTTCTTTTTTGCCGCGATCTTCCTGCTTTTCATTAAGATTGATTTTGGTAGTAAAATTATCTCTATATTTTGTAATTATCGTTAAAAATAAAGCCGCTTCAACCTTGCAATTGAAGCGGCTTTTCTGCATGTATTAAATAATTTACTCCTTGTGATATTTCGCATTCCTGCTATCATGAATCACCCCTTTCCAATCCAACCCATACCCAAAATCATAACTGTGGCCATCACTATCCTGATAACAATCCATATCATAAGGCACATCTTCACTTTGTTTCTCCACCGTCGCCATATCTTTCGGCATCTGCAAAGGCAATAAACCGGAGGGCTCCGTCTTTCCTGAAATGATCTCCATCATTGCAGAAGTAGAAACACCAAAATGTATCAACAACCCATCTGCACTTTTCTCAAACTCACTAAACACCATGGGCTTTCCTGCATTTACAACCACCACTACAGGCTTGCCATTCATCACTGATCTTGTATCCAGTATGGTCTGTAAATCCATGAAGTTATTCGCTGTAACAGTTTTGTCTTTGTAAGATCTGTTCTTTACTGTAGGAGCAACTACCGGATCACCCGCCGCAATACTCTGTTCCCGCGCAGCCACCGCCTTGTATTGACCATATTGCAGACTGATGGGCACATATCCGTTTCCACCCGCTTTCCTGTCTTCCGCACTATAACCATTGTCGGCACTCACCGGACTGCTCACAAATACCAGCGCAAAATCTGCTTTTGCCGGAATAGCTGTAATGTTATAATATTTTTTGACTGTGTTCGTATCCACAGGGTAATCAAAATGTGGCATCGTTGGCATGCCCCACCAATTCTTTAACATGGGGTAATAGATCTTTGGAATATATACCGTTTTCCTGCCAGTAACAGGAAGCGTATTCGCATGGTTTTTCAATAATACCACAGATTTCAGTTGTGCCTCAAAACCCGCTTTCATAAATTCAGGATTGCCCACAATCGCTTTACTTTTTTCTATTTCCAGGTAAGGATTTTCAAACAATCCTACACGAAATATATTTTTCAGTAACCGTACTGCTGACCGCTGAAACCGTTCTTTCATAAATGCTTCGCCATGCTCTTTTACCCCCATTTGATAAGCAGCAATTACAGGTTTCGCATCATTGTTACCACCAAACTGATCGACGCCTGCTATTATTGCCTGATAATGCCTTTCATCCACAGTGCTGGCTTCCAGCCCCCACGGCTTTCCTTCAAATACATCAGGAGCTGCACCTTCATTGGCAGTAATGAGCCAGTCAGTACAAATCACACCATCATAATGATATTGCTGTCTGAGCAGATCTGTTAGCAGGTATTTACTATATCCATTACCAACATTGTTACCACTGGGGTCTATACCATAAGAGATCGTATAATAAGGCATCACAGCAGCCACCTCTTTTGTTTTTCCACTCAGTTTTAAGGCCCCGTTTACAAATGGAGCAGTGTGCGCAGAGAAGTTTTTACCGGGGTATACTGCAAACTTCCCATATGCAAAGTGTGCATCTCTGCCACCTTCTTCCGGACCACCACCCGGCCAGTGTTTTACCATGGCATTGACACTCGTCCATCCCCATCCGTCTTTTATCTCATCCACACCTGTGGAAGTCTGGAAACCATCTATATATACCCTGGCCATGTCAGTTGACAAAGCAGGGCTTTCTCCAAATGTAGAAATGAGCCGGTACCATCTTGGCTCTGTGGCCAGGTCTACTTGCGGTGAGAGGGCCGTAGTAATTCCCAAAGCTCTATATTCTTTGGCTGCAATGCTGCCAAATTGTTGTACGATATTCGGATCAAATGTAGCTGCCAGCCCCAATCCATCCGGCCATTGAGAAATGGCGCCACCCGCACCGGCATTGAACTCTGCGTTTGATTGCGTTACATGCCGGGGATCTGAGCTGTTATTGACCGGAATTCCTAAACTTAATCCTTCTGCAAAAGCCTGTACATTGTTATTCCATGCTGCTGCCACACCGGGATTGGCTACGGTGGTGATGAGTATATGGCGGAGGTTATCCTCTTTCAGAAACTGTTTTTGCTGATCGCTGATGTCTGAAGGAGCGGCACCGCTCTTACTAAATGGCTGGCCATTATACGTACCGCTGGCAAAGCCATTTTCATGGGAGGGGAGTGCCTGGTGAAGACTATACAACATCAAACCTGCCATCTGTTCAACCGTCATTTTTGATACCAGATCTTTGGCCCTTTCTTCTATTGGCAATCTCCAATCCTCGTATTTATCCAGTTTCCCATTCTTATTTAAGTCTTTAAAATGGAGTTTGCCAATGGTCAGGATTTTCACACCTGAATTGGTCGCATAACCCAGAGTAGGGCCTTTGGTATTGCCAATCGTCTGGTAGTTGCTGTGGTCTTGTCCCTGTACGGGTAGTACGCCTATCAATAGTGATAATGTGATGATTCCCTTTATCATAAGTAGAATTTATGTTTGTGGAATAGGTATATTATTTCATGAAACGTTGAATCAGAGCGCATTGGGTATTAATGCCTCAAGCTGAAGCAATGATAAGGCTATTTTCTGAATATTCCCTGCCATTGTCAATAATTATAGGATATGAAAAAGTGAATCGCCCACGGTACTCTTGTAAATAATAAATATGCCTTACATTCATTATACCAGGAATGCAAATCTTAAAATAACTCCCCATGGAACAAATGAACATTGATACAAATGTCTGGCTTAAAAACCCAAGAGAAAGCAACTACCCGGCAGCTGCTGACTATCTCGATCTCCTGCTCCCCCGCAACAAGGTCCAGAAGATTGTAGCCGCACTCAAAAAAGAAAGAACCGTAAAAAAGAAAGCAAAAGACATTTTACGCGCCAGCGGATTACCCTTATTGCCTGCTGATAATATCCATGTGCAGGAGAATATCCAAAAGGTTAAGTCCGGGAAAAAACTCTCACCAGTATTGTTAGTACGTTCTCCCAAACTGATTGTCGCAGATGGGTACCATCGGGTATGCTCCATTTACTATCTCTCCGAAGATCTTGAAATACCATGTAGAATTACTGATATCAGGTAAGATTCTATCCCGGCAGAAATACATTTTATCACATTTATAGCTACCCCGTTTTTTAAATCTCTACTTTACTTTCATGAAAGTATGGATCTTATTAATAGCCCTTGTTAGCTGGCGCCAAACGGGAATGCACAACCTGATCAGATCAGAAACTGATAGCATCTATGATAAGCTGGTCAGGATCAGAAGAGATCTTCATGCAAATCCCGAATTAGCAGGAAATGAAATTCACACAGCGAAATTCATCAAACAATATTTAATCAACTTAGGCCTTGAAGTAGAAACAAATATTTACGGCCATAGCCTTGTCGGTATTTTAAAAGGAAGCAAACCCGGTAAGCAGATCGCCTGGCGGGCAGAGATGGATGCTTTACCAAATAACTTTCGGGATGATGTGCCGTTCAAATCCATTATAAAAGGCGTGCAACAGGGCTGTGGGCATGATGTACATATGGCCATCGCACTGGGCATTGCAGAAATCCTTTCAAAACATAGGGCATCATTCGCCGGAACCATCTATTTCATTTTTCAATCAGAAGAAGAGACCTTTCAGGGGGCAAAGGGCATGATTGACCATGGATTATTTTCCAAAATACATCCGGATGAAATGTATGCTTTGCATGTAACTGCACTGCCTGTAGGAAAGATCATGGTAAAACCTAATGAGATGTTTGCCTACCAGAAACGGGTAAGGATTCAATTACAGAAAGGTGATGCAAAAGAAGTGGAAACGAAAATATATAATTCATTATCACGTTCACAGGCGAATAGCCAACCGTGGGAGATACAACAGGTCAGTGATCCCTCCAAAGGATTAATGAACCCCAACACCCAATTTAAAGACTACCTGTTCATGGATCCCCATTTTAATACTTATTCCCAACATGACTCGCTTGTGTTGGAAACGTATTTATATGAAACGAACCAAACAAACCTCCCAGGAATCATTCCCCGCATTAAACAACTAGTGGGCGGAGACGTTTCTTTCATACAGGAAAATCCCACTGTCATGAATGATAACAAATTGACTAATTCCGCAGTGAATACACTACAGCGTATCTATGGAAAAGATGTAACCGCACCTGACTATGGGCAGGTCCCTTACTTTAACGATGACTTTGCTTATTTTCAACAAAAAGTACCGGGCGTTTATTTTTTTCTTGGTGGTACGAATGTCCTAAACCACGCACCTGGTTTTAAGGTAGATGAAGAAAGTATAAGGGTAGGGGTGAGAAGCTTTTCTTCCTTAATAATTGAAAGGCTGGCTTTATAAAAGGAGACATACTGTTTTATAATAGAAAGAGTTACATCATTTGCCAGATCCTCATACTGATAACCCTCACCTGGTACATCGGATTGTCCATGGCCCCTGGCATCCGGCATGATCACATCATAGTCCTTTTCTAAGGTACGTGCAAGATCCGTCCAACACAAACCATTCGTCATTAACCCATGCAGGAGTATAACCGGTGGTTTATTTCCCCCGGTTCTTGTGTAGTGAATATTGATATTGTTGGCATTACAGGTTGCAGCTTTCCAGTTATTCATTCCCTAACTTAAAAAGTTAATAAAAGAATAAAAAATATTTGGCATAAATAAATATTTCCCTATCTTCGCGCTCCGTTTGAGAGAAAATGGGATCAGATTCCGTAGCTCAGTTGGTAGAGCAATACACTTTTAATGTATGGGTCTTGGGTTCGAGTCCCAACGGGATCACACTAAATAGATAAAACCTGCGATAATCGCGGGTTTTTCTTTTTTAGTCGAGTGTTTAGTCGAGTTCCTCTTGAACTTTCTCTTTTTTTGATAGTACCTTATTTAGGTTAACGTGCTTTTATAAAAATAACGATTTTTAGGCAATATTGTTGATAGGGTTTCACTATGGGTATTTGTGAATCCCAAGCGGATCACTGGAGAGTTTTAAAGCCTGCGCTAGTCGTGGGCTTTATTGTTTTGGTCCATTTGTTAGTCTATCAAAGTGCGATTGCGCTGTTTCTACTTACTTAGTTTTATGAGGGTTAACGTCTCTAAACTAAGTTAAGATTTTATTCACTAGCAAACGTGCCTTCATTTTTTATAATCCACATTTAGAGGTGTAATTTAAAATATTATTTTAGTCATCAATACCAGCTTTGCCAAACAGGCCTTTGGTAAAACTGGTCCCGTAGTGTACGCAGTAGTGTCTAATTCATCGAGTAATCGTTGGTCAAGTCATATGCCAATTATTGTTACTTATGCTTGCAGGTACTGTTCAAAAAGCACCCTAGCGTATGTGCTGCCGTACCGGTTAATTAACCACTTGCTGAGACAGATAACGGAGATATGTAATGCCCCCAATATCAAGTAAATATAAAAGACCCATTTGTTTGGCTTTATAGAGTGAAATACGAACAATCCAGCCAAGCAAATACAGAACGCAAAGACCGATCCTCCAATAAAATTTCTGACAAAGCCGTATTCATAATTATGTTGCAGTAACATTGAGTTTCCTCGCATCTTATTTCGGATCTGAGATACTGCAAAATCAATTTGTTTTCTGGAGTCATCCATATCTCTAGCTTCATCTGCAGACGTTGGCAGATTAATACCAAAATCTGTCTTCACCTTTTTTTTGATTTTCTGCTTCATGTTTGTACTAAGGTTACGATCATTGCTTAATAGGAAATTTGTAGTTGGCATGTGTAGTTTATCTTTGAAATATCGTCGTTCAAAGATATCACGGCCGACCAATTGATTAGCGACAGTATAGGTCCATACTATTGCAGCACTCACTGTCAGCGTCATTAGATATTTTACTATATCTGCCATTGGGGTATCATTTAAAAAATAAACTAACACAATAGCGGGAATAGCATTAATCAGGGCAGGATACAATCTGGCAATCCTTAAATATTTATTTAGTATCATAAAAAAATGTATGGTAATAAATCGGTGTTAGTGACAATTAATGATAGTGTAGGTATGGGAACCTTTCTGTTGATTGGCAAAAGTTCATCAACTGTTTTCTTATCCCTTTCACTTAGCTGCTCCAACTGCATAGGGTGTGTATGCCATTCTCCCACGTAACCAATCATTCCGCCAGTTATTGCTTTGATCTGATCAACCCTTTCTTTCAGTCCGGTATTGCTTCGGATAAAGGAAACCGACGTTCTTTTACTATTGGGAGGGGCATTCATAATATCATAAACGTGAATTGTTTTTGTTTTATAGTTGCATATGCCAATTAGAATGCCACCTGTTTCCTTGGGTTTAAACCGCTTGCACTCAAGTAATAGGTGCTCTTTTAGTCCGCCCATTAGCCGGACCTCCCAGCCGCTTCCAACTCCGCACTGATGAACGCTAAAAGGATCAATAATTTCATGCCTACTATAGGATTCTGGTATCCCTTTCTTATCAATTACTTGGAGGTAGAATAGCCCTTTTTCTTTGATAATATCCCTATCTTTCTGATGGTGCAAAACCTTTGAAAAAATCGCAGCATGACTCGATATAGAGTCATCCGCCACAACTGCTGTTGCAGAACTACAGCCTAAGCCAATCTCCAATGTTTTTTCCTCTCTATCAGCATCGTTTCTCCTCCATTTTTCTATGGCCAGATATTTTAATGCTCGAAAGTACGCTAGGTTGACTAGGTCGTCAATTCGGGGGTTACGATTTTCTCCCTCTACATAAAGTAGCCCAATTCCACCTTCATTCGCTAATTCGCATTTCGCAATATTAATCGGGCTATTAAATTTTTTTAAGGCCAGCCAGTTTCTAACACTAAGTGAGGCGGTCGAGTCTACTAGCCATTTGTAGTTCGTAAATATACTGTCTGATAAAAGACCAACTTTAGCTGTAAAAGCTTCAATGGATCTATCTGGTGTGAACTCAAACATTTTATTTAGTTCATCTACGAGAGCATTAGCTTTGTTTCTGCCCACATGTATTGGCAGTAGTGTGTGTCTAGCTAGGTTGTGTTCCAAAAAATCGTCATTATCGCAAATACCCATTGAGGCGTTTCCACTCCTTGCGTTATGCATAATGATTTTTGAACCTAACGATCCGGCACCCACAAATAATGTTTTAGCATTTCGTGTTTCTCC
Source organism: Chitinophaga sp. LS1 (assembly GCF_034274695.1). Taxonomy (NCBI): domain Bacteria; kingdom Pseudomonadati; phylum Bacteroidota; class Chitinophagia; order Chitinophagales; family Chitinophagaceae; genus Chitinophaga; species Chitinophaga sp. LS1. The sequence goes on along the minus strand of NZ_CP128362.1, from coordinate 7,249,462 downwards.
TGATAGTGTTGATGCGATACTTTGTGCGAACGGTTCGATGTGGCTCATGATTTTTACTTCGCATTGCGGCCCTATTACCTTTTTCTGACCAGGCTCTGCATACAACCGGAAGTTGACAAATTCATAGTTACCCGCAAAACCGATCATCTTTTTCGGCCGTTTTATCGCATGGATCAAGGGAATAGTTTCTTTCCAAATAATCTTCGTCTTAATTAAGTTCTCTAAAATTGGATTAATATCAATGTCGTAACGATGAAAGTATTTCACCAGTTCCTGATAATTAGTAGGAATATTTGTATCATATTCTGAATACGTAACATCACTAGGGTTCCAGATTAATACCGAAACAAAAGGAAACATATTTGCATTCTTCTTGCTTTCCAGCGCTTTGGCAATCGATATAACTTTTTCTGAAGCAATTAATGGGAAATAGGCATCCGTTTTAAAGATTACTCTTACGTGGGCGTCCTTTAGTACCTCACTTCCAATTGTAATGAAACAGGCAAATGGCTCTCTAGGTAAAAAACTTTTCTGCTCTTCTACGACTTCAATCATTCGGGAATATCTATAAGCATGATAGTCTGAATATGAGTCTAACCGCATCGGATCAAATTCATTACCGTCTTCATTTAACAATCCATTAGCGGCTTTAAAATACCATTCTTCTGATAATCCCAACATGGTTACTAACGGTTTGTTAGCGAACCATTCATCAAGATTTCCCCTGACCAAACAGAGTTTGACCCCTGGATCCTTCGACTGTAAAACATACAAATGAGAAAGCTTGTGTCTGGGGAAGTCTTTTCTGTCACTAGAAACTCTAGGTGCTACGCTGGGATAGTTTCCCAGTTTAAACCAAATTAAAATCGGCTCTATCTCTCTTATGTCTATCCCGCCAACGGAACCATTAGGCGGGATAGACACATGTAAATTAACAGGGATGGCTATCCAGTAGTCATCTATGGAAAGTACCTTCACTGTTTCTAAACAAAAATACCGACGCAGCTCCTCGATTGCCTCTTGTACTTCTATTGTAATTTGCCCCGTATATTCTTGCAGGTCTTCACTATATAGCATGGATGATATTTAACCTTGAGTAATAGCCTTACCTACTGCGCCTGTGCCACCAGCAGATGTGATAGCGCTACCTGCAGCAGACTTTGGCGCCTTTGAAGGACCGTTGGGCGTAATTATGAAAACAATCGGTTCTGGACTGCTAGAATTGGGAGTGTTTGCTGTGTTGAGAAAATCACTTTCCTTTTCCAGGGTTTTAACGTACTCCTGTTTAGCTTTATAATGAGGTGGATTATCATCGTTGTCTTTAATTAATTTAGAAGAGGCAACAATTTTTCCGCTTTTACGACGGTAACTAAGAAATTCCAACGAGGAGGCAACGGGATCTGGATTTTCCTTCTGGGGGCAATCGTTAAAGAATGTCCATGAACAATGATGTGGGGCGATCAAGATGTCCCAATTTAATGCCTTCTGTTTTATATCATTTTTATATTTTTTGGTCTTTTTCAAGATGGTTTCCCACGCCTTATGGTCTGCATCTCCACCGAACATGGCAAGAGTGCAATAATCAGTGGATGTTTCGCTTGACTTAAACCTAGCCTGGAAAACTACGCTAACACGGTTTTTGTCCACTTCTTCATCTGTTAAATGCTGCTGATACGGAGAATGAATGAATATGGAGAAGGTTTTCAGATCGCGTTCATTAAAACGGGTAACGACCTCCCCAGGTATCCTACGCACTAGATCCAAGCCGTTTAGGTCTTCATTACCATCGTATCCAATGATGACAATCCGGTTGCCGGGAAGGTTTTTGGCTGAATCTTTATCTCTGTGAAGTTTAATGCGGCGCTTAGCTTCTTTATTGAAGCACTTCTCATCTTCGTTAGTGGCAGTACCCATCACCATTGGCGAAAACCACAATACATCGATCAAAATCTCTCCATCGTCCATGTTCTTTTTCTTGTAATTCTTGGGATCGCCTTGGTAGAAGTTCTTTTCAAAACCATGCAAGTGATCGTCATCGCCGTGGGTAAGGATAAAGATGTCTGTATAGAGGACACCTTCGACATCGTTGACTTTTCTTTTCTTGAGCGTCTTCGTTAAATCCCCTTTGACGTCGTACTGTTCAGGCGTATTGCCTTCCTTAGAGCTATCACGAATATTACAGTCTACCATTATATTAGTTGTATAACCGTTTTCTTCTATAGAGATCAATCCCTGATCACCGTTATCGACAGGGTAGTGCTTGATTTGATTCGACATATTTAATTTTTATTATATTTTATTTGTAAATGAATTGTTGAAAAAGTAAATCATGTTCGCTCATAAGTGAAATACAATTTCATGTAAAAGTATATAAACTTCACTTAAAAGTAAAATAAATTTATTTTTCACCTTTAAATTTTGTAAATTGTTAGAAGAAGGCTTAATTGCATCATTAATAGTTTATTTGACATAGTTTTGCATCACAACGATATAGATTATATATTAACCATTAATGTTTAGTGTTTATGCTGAAAATGACTGCACGGATATGATCCTTCGATTGCGTACTTATTCCTTACTCACTTAAAACGCCTAATGATGAAACCCGAATTTTTTAAAGACAATGTCGAACTTCAAAAAGAAATGGTGAATAGAGTCGGAATTTTTGAAACCGATTCTGCACAAAAAAGTTATTTACTTGCGAAGAAAATTGAAGATGGGATGAATTTTAAGGGATTGACAAGGCAGTCTTTCGCCCGTCTTTTGAATGTCCAGCCTTCAATTATTACTAGATGGCTCAGTGGAAAACATAATTTTACAGTGGAAACATTGTTTGATATTGAAGATAAACTAGATATTAAATTGATTGCGATAGACCCTCCTACACAAAGGATAATGAATCTTCACTTAGTAGTAGAGTCTTCCTCTCGTGCCCACTTTTCTAATTTGAATGATTTTACCAATTTTTTACCAGTTCAACACATTAGATATTTTAGTCCAGTAAATCAAGCTTTTAATGATCATTCTTCATCAGAAGAATTTTTGGATTTTATGAATAAATCAACTTTTAACAAGGATGAATGCAGTAAGTAATGAATCTTCTCAGGAATATTCATTTTCGTTAAGAAAAATTCAAATAATAGAAAAACAATTAGTCTTCCGTTCTCAAAAGGAGGAAAAGCTGGAGTTTGATTTTGATATATCTTTAAATATTAAAACAGATAGTGAAAAAAAGCAAAGCTTTCACTTCATGAATGTTGTAATATCTGACAAAGATGATAAGAAGAAAATCGGTGCTTTGAGCATTGTTTGTATTTTCGATATTGACAACTTAGAAAGCTTAATTATAAATGAACCTGATGAAACTGGCTTACCTAGAAATTTGGTTTATTTATTAAATACGGTGGTTATTGGAACAATACGAGGAGTAATGTACAGTGAATTTAGAGGAACGATTTTAGATGACGCATTACTTCCTGTATTAGACCCACGCGCCTTTCAGAAACGCGAAAAGTAATTTTAAATCGGAATAAATATCTAAGTAATATTCTTGTTGATTTTTTGATACTGTGCTGTTGTCATTTTGAACGCGTAGTTACATGCGCTCGGCAATCTGGTAATATCACGATTCATTTATCAATACTTCTACAAAATATTGATAAATGAATCGTGGAAATCAAATAAGACACATGGGTGCTGGTGGTGCGTTAGGCTGCTTCTGTCAGCAGGTTTTGTATATCCTGCCATAAGAAAAATACTCTTGATCTGATTTTTAACGGCTTCAACTTCCCATATTTTATCCACTCGTATATAGTAGGTTTCGTGACCTGAAACAACTGGCATACCTCGGTAATCTTGTACAAGGGCTTGTACTGCATACCTGGCGTTTCATACATAGGTATTACAGGTGTATCTTTTTCAGCCTGCCTGATTTCTTCCCGGATGATAAGTCGAACACGTTGCCAAAACACGTCTGGCTCGTACGGAAATAACATAGGAGTAGCATTAAATTCATTTTCTTTTTTTATCATTTCTTTCATTTCTTATTGTTTTAGGATTGCAGAATAAAATTTCTGAATAAGACTAAGAAGTTAAGTAGGAATACTGGAAGGTGATGGACAATAAACCCTATATAATCTCTTTGTAAAGCGTTTGCATAGTTTGTTATTTATACAGATTATAATTTCAGGTAAATGCTGGGTTTCATTTGTTCAGTTTTCTTTGTAAATAGAATACCTCTGTAAAGCATGATTTCCACCTTTGTGCATAATTGTTCTTTTCATAGGGGCTTAATTTTAGATATACAAAATGTAGGTTACCCATCAAAATCATTTACTATTATACAGTGTAAGATTACTGGAATAATTTTTCTACTCATTCTCAGGAAAATAAACCTTACAAATGTTTACTGTTTTAGGGTAAAAAGCAGCACATAGTTTTCAACCATGTACTGCCTGTATAGAAGGGACTATTCTTCCTCTTCATCATCATCACTTTCCTCATGATCAGCAATCATGTCCTCAATTTGATGAATGACTTCCCGTTGTTCCTTTTCATATTCCACTTCGAGAACCAACTCGTCATTTTCTGCATTTGTTCCGATGATGTCATTGGTAATCTCATTTTCCAGCAGCACATCAGCTACTTCAATGATAATGCTAGTAGGTACATTCAATTCCTTTTTTGTAATTGTTGTTGTTGGCATTGTTCGTTTATTTATTAGAGAATAATTGATAATTCATTACAGATAATAAATGTCTATTCGTTAAAATCCAGTTCTCTTAAATCTATACTTGGCACAAAATCGGCCAAGATATAACGTTTACCTATTAGTTCTGCTTTACGGTTTCGCAGTAAGCGAAACGGAATGGACGACTTGCGTTTAAACTTTTTAGCAAGTAATGATACTTTGGATTGCAGTTCTTTTACCAGTGCGGTATAAGGATAGTTGGTTGGAAGGTTGTTAAAATGCTGGGATGCTACAAGCGCGTTAAATGCTACTTTTACTGCAGTGATATCAGTGTATGTAATAGACGGCATATTACTCAGCCCGATAACGCTTTCCAGTAAACAACGAAGTCGCAGGCTCACCCATTTTACAGTAGGTAATTTATATGTTCCCCAGTATTTTTCCGGATACTGAAAACATAGATAATTCCTGATCGTTCTCCGCATATTTCACAATATTATCTATCATACTAGAATATTCCCATTGATAAGGTGGCTCTTCCTGTTGCTGTTTTATTGTAAAAGTATTGACGGTAACAGATGATTTATCGTTTACAGTTATGGCGTGTCGCTCACCTGTTATCAATGGGCTTGCATGAGTAATCCTCTCATCGTTACCGGTCATACTGTTATCGTTTACCGAAGTTGACTTATCGTTAAACAATTCTTCTTTTACGATTACCCCTGATAATTGTAACCCGCTTCGCTTATAAAATGCCAGTTGTTTGCAGTTATCACTACAATATTTTTTAGTACTGCGCATAGATTGCATGGGCTTTCCGCAGAAAAAGCATGTTGGTATCATAAAATATTATTGATAACGTTAAACGGTAAAATTTCGTTCAAGGACACGGTTGCGATAAGCATTGTTCAACGATACTCATCCGCTTCACTGTTGGGAGAAGCTTTGAGATAATAACCATAATCAGATAAAATGCCTTGTATGTTCTCTAAAGCTTTCCGGTGACGTAACAATTGAGGCTGTATGCTTATTTGTATGAGCAGGCTGTTTTCTTTTTCATTGATGCCTTCTACCACCCATACTAATGCATTATTTAGCAGGATGCGTACAATATCCATCATGACATCCAGCGGGATTGTGTGTGAACTGGTAGTTATCGGTTTTACGGGAACGGTTTCCATTGTATTTGATTTATTGTTTTAGGAGAATAGTATTTAACGTTAATCCAGGACAGCGGAACGTTGATGGGTTCTAATATTGCCCATTGGAGTACGAATACGCTTTTTTAGTTTTTTTTGCTTCTTCTTTAGTAGTTTTATTTCCTTTTTCAGTTGTTCTGTTTCCGTATTAATACTCGTTTTTGGTTTTTGTGTAAGCAGCCAGTAGCCTAATACTAATAATCCGATGATAACAATTAAAGGGTTCGACAATAGCTTATACCAATTCTTTACGCTTTCCTTATCCTCCGGCATGGCTCCTGCAAGCTGTTCCCACCATGCTTTATTACTGCCGGTGGTCTTTTCTTCCCCGGTCTGCCCTCCGTTGGCTGTGTTTTGCTTTTCATGAGTTGTTTGCATTATGCTAAAGAGTTTATAGTTTGGCGTTAAACCTGTCTGTTTTTACGTTTACCGCTTCTAAAACAAATATAAAGTTGATGTATGGATAGGGATACCCCTATAGGAGTACCTATCTTTTAAAGAAGTTCTACCGGGCAGTGGTGATATTTATAAAAAAGCCATACTACCTTTCCGGCAGTATGGCTAAACGTTCAACATTAACGGCGGCTAACGTTTAACGGTAAATGATATGTAGTTAACTCCTGATATCGTTGTTCTTACTTCTTTGATTGCTTCTTTTCGTTGTGGTGGATTTCTTCATCAATTAATTTGATAGCGTCCTGTATTTTCAAATCGGCAAAAAAAGGCCGGATAAATTGCAGGTCAGCTATCAATTGTTCTCCTGTTTTATAATGGGGCATCAGGGAGTACTTTTTATAAATGTCAGAATTTTGCAGGTTAGTATACCTGGTTCCTGTAAGTAAATGGGCGAATCGTGCTACAGCACTTACTGAATGATTATCCCGATGTTCTATTGCAAATCCTGCTTTTAACAGGTAGTAAATAGCGAGTAGCTGACGTGCTTTAGTGATGTCTTTATCTGATTCTATAGATGCTACTAAGGTTTCTTTCGAGGCTGGTGTTGTTGTTGCCGGGTCCATTTTCAGGTAAAGAAAAACCTTTGCATTATACAGGCTATTATAACAGACCTGTATAAATTGGTCGATTTCGTTTATCGTTAAACGCTGCTCGTCTGACGTTAAACGGTTAAATTCAACTTCGGAGTATATATCCTTTTCAGATAATACCGTTTCAAAATCAAAGTATTTGTAAAACTGTTTATCCCGATAGGGCTTTAGCGTTTTACCATATCTTTTTAAAAGTAACTCCTCCTGTTCCTTGTATTGCTCATATGGATTGTCCTGCTCATTCTGACCGTAATGCCGGAATAATTCCAATACATGCAATAGGTGTTCCGTTAATTCAAGTTGCTGAGGCAATTCATACTGTTGAATGCAACCATCATAATCCCGGATAAATTGTTGAGCCAGCAGGGGCACAACCTGGAAACGGGGTGTGGTTGTATTTGTGTCTTTCTTTGGCATGTTGCAAATCTAATAAGAATAGTTATCCGTTCCTACCCCAATCTAAATACGGCATCATCCGGGTATTTCAGAAAATGTCATTACTAATTTATTGCATATCAACTCATATAAGAGAGTGGAAACAGACCATTCAGGCAATCTTTTTCGCTACAATTTCTTTAGCCGTAGTCTGTAACAACTCCACCTTTTGAAAAAGTAAGGGTAGCTCATTGTCCGGTATGTCATATTGCTCTCCGTAACGGGCATTCAGGTAAGCATTTTCCAGCACGTTCAACAGATGCTTTTCATCTTCCGTATTATCAGGGAAAACATTGTTCAATAAAGGGCTACAACGCCGGGCATGCTTTTTTAAAGCTCGAATTTCATGCGTCTTTTTATCATATCCATTCAGGCTTAGTAAAATGCCTCTGTAAGTGAGTTCTACGGCTTGGTGTAGCATAAATGATACGATGGCAGAAGGGTGCTTCTGATACAAGGCTACAGCGCTTTCATAGAAATGCAGGGCTTTTTCAAATGCTTTCATAAACTGATCCTGTACGCGGTTTTTCATATCCAGCAATGCTTCGGGTGTAGTGATGGGATAGGTTACTGTTTTGTCATCATAAACCAGATTCTCAGGAATACAATTGAGTGAATAGAAAGCATGTCCGTTTCGTAAACCTCCCAATAAATTACTTTCATGATGCAGAGAGCAGGAAACACGCTGATCTTTCAGATATGCTATTTCCAATACGGGTTCCATTTCCGTAAAAGAACTCACACTTTTCCCGGATATGATGATCAATAAATCAATATATCGATCCGTTGCGGTAGTTGTTATGTCTGTATGCTGGAGCATGTAGATTTTTGTGGGAGCAATAGCAACAACGATAAATTGAATGAGGGGTTTTAAAGTATCTGCCTGGGAAGGTACCTTTTCCAGTATTGAAATTAGCTTTTCCTTCCAATGGCTAATTCCGCTCGTATCTGTATCTCCATTGATAAATATATTGGTGGTATATTCTATTTTATAATGAGGGTTATTGGTTTGCATAGCTTTCTTTTTGGAGGTTATAATATTATAATACAGAAATAACTACTTATGGGCTTTGATAATATTCACCTGATAGTATTCACGAAGCGGGTTTAAATATTCCTGTTCAAAGGCCGGGAAATGCTCTTTAAAAAAGGTTATATAGCCGCCGGATTGCTGCATCCATTGGGCTATGCCTGCATCCCTCAATGAACCTAATAGGTATAGTCTTTTATCCTCCCAAATGAAAAAAGGCGTTTCTACATCATAATTGATATTCCTATCCTTTATGGATACTTTCATTTGTAACTGATAAAATGCTCCCTTGTCTATTAGTTGAAAATACAGGCGGGGGGTATCTTTTATTAGGCTTATACGCTGTATTCTTGCTCTTTGCGGTTTCCCTTTCAATTCCCGTTTACCGTAAAAGCCATATCGATAAATAAATTCCTGATGGTGCAGTAGAAGCATCGCCCTTTCCCATAGGCTGAAAATACCAGTAGCAGGAAGCTCAGGTTCTCCTTCAATCAATGAACCGGATCGGGTCTCCGCCTGTTGCCACATTTCATAGCAAATAATGTTCAATGCTCTTTGTTCGTCCGTTAAATAAGCATCATATTCCTTTTGTGTGCCACTAATGAAATGATGAAAGCCTTTAACTTCTGTACCGGCTTTGTTCAGCACTCCTAAACATGGCAATAAGAACGGTAGATATTTATTATGAAAAGAATCCATCACTATGTATGTAAGTGCAGTTTCCCTGGCTTTGTTTCTCTCCGGAGCGGTTGTTTGTGGCAAATTCAATACGTCCTCAAAGTTCAATCCTTCCAGCTTGTCTGCTAACCGGTAAACACTCCCTAAATTGGCTTTAGGCGTAATTTTAATTCGTGTATCTGTAACCTTCTTATCAAAGTATTTTTTATGGGCTGTTCCTATTTCAATGATTCCGTTAGGCTGGTATTCTGCAAAATAATCCGTATTTCGATACCATATTAGCCTCTCAAGGGCTTTATAGGTATGCAAGCAAAGTGTTTCAACCTGCGCGCCACAGCTACAGGAAACATGCAGCTTGTCCGGCTCAATGCGGACAGTCATCTCATAGTGTATTTCCTTATGAGTATTGAGCAGCTTTAATGTGCCATCTTCAATAGTAATAAACTTCAGCTTAGGATAAAACCAATCTCTTTTACGGGCCAGCTTTGCGTCTACCTGTTTTTTAAAAGCATCTTCACTCAATATATAGGGTTCATCCTCTAAATGGATTATATAAGGTTCGGATGCATTACGCAACATTCCGAGGCTCTGTTTACTGGTATTTTTAGTAGTTCTCATGTGACATAGTTTAGTTACTCGAAAAAAGAGCATAACTACATCATATTCAATTTATTAATGGTATTCTTTAGAAGGAATATGGCATTTTTTAGCGGTATTTTAGTCAAAATTTGAGTATATTACCTTTTAGATAAAAAGGTTAAATTTGCATCATGATAAACACGGATATGCCAAACAAAGTACACGAAGGACGGAACATTAAGCGTTTTAGGGAAATGCTAGGTATTAAGCAGGATACATTAGCATTTGAACTGGGCGAAGACTGGACACAAAAGAAGATTTCGCTTTTAGAGCAGAAAGAAACGATTGAGCCAGATATATTAGAACAGGTGGCAAAAATATTGAAAGTAACTCCTGAAGCTATTAAAAGCTTTAGTGAGGAAGCTGCTGTCAATATTATTTCAAATACGTTTACTGATTTCAAGGATAACGCTTCGGGTATAAACTATAATTGCGATCTTACTTTTAACCCTATTGATAAAGTAATCGAATTATATGAACGCTTACTTGCTATCGAGAAGGAGAAAAATGAATTGTTGCAGGGTAAGCAGAAGAAGTAATGGTTTAATTTTATAGATTTTTAATTATGATACATACCATAGTAATTCCGAATAAACAGACTATTTCTTTTGATATTCCTAAAGATTATGTAGGCAAGCAAATAGAAGTGATTGCCTTTGCTAAAGATGAAGGTATTGTCAATGAGAAACAGGCTAAGAAGAAAGTAACGTTTTCCGCTTTATCTATTGATACAAGGGGCTATAAATTTAATCGAGACGAAGCAAATGAACGATAGCGTTTTCTTGGATAGTAATATCATGGTGTATTCCTATTCTAATTCCGAATTAAATAAGCAGGAAATTGCCCGTAAACTGATTACTGATAGCAATTCTTTTATTAGTACGCAGGTTTTACAGGAACTGTGTAATATTGTTACCCGAAAATTCAAGTTCAGTTACAAACAGGCAGCTACAGCGATAAAGGAATGCTGTCAGAATAATAACCTTCACACCAATACAGAGGACACCGTTATACAGGCGTGTCAAATTGCAGACCGCTATGGCTTTTCTTTTTATGATAGTATGATCGTCTCTGCAGCCTTGTAAAGTAACTGTATCATGCTTTATTCTGAAGATTTGCATGATGGGCAGGTTATTGATGGAAAACTAACGGTAAAAAATCCCTTTAAGTAGATAAGCCATTACCAATGTACCATTGCAAAACATGCTTAAGACGAATTCAGCATGACATGGTACTAATTACTTTACAAAGCGCCTGGTGGCTCGAATGATATTGTAAATGCAGTAGGAGGCAATGATCCGTATCACCATATCAATGATTAGGGGCCAGCGTTCTAATTCAGTTCTGTATTTTCTCTGTGGATTGGCAAAGGCCAAGGCTTTTGCTATAGTAGCCAAAATCTACCTGCTACTACAGTTTATTTTGCACTCTCGAACTATTCTTTAAAACATCTTTGGCCTTACAAAATTTGCTCACGACTTCAAAAAGTAGATTCACTTATCTTTTTAGTAGTCAACCAGCTGGCAATATTGGAGAGAGTATTATAGAAATCCTTATTTAATGAATTGAAATATACTTTATTCTGTTCTACCCAAGAAGTATTTTTATCCTTATAATAGGATTCATATTTTTCAATATACCAGGCATCTCCAATATTAGAACTTAGTGAAGTAAAAACGTTAGCAGCATATACTTTAGACCTTATTCTAATATCATCAATAATAATCTTTACTCTACCTTCTTTGACATAAAATTTAATAGTATTCCATACTTGCCTATCATCAATTATTGAAGTTCTTTTCATTTTCCCCTCAAAGGGTTTTTCAAAATATCCTGTATAAACCAGAAATCCGGCATCCTTATCGTCTTCCTGTTTTGTGGCTTTTTGTGAATTATAATTTTCTAATGCCCATTCCTTAATTCTAGTATATATATCATTTTTACTAACAGAGTCAACGTGAATTATCTTTTCATAACGGATCTTACCGTTGTGGATTGGAAAGATATTATATAGTAAAGAATCCTGTGCATGGACGAGAATTGGAGTAAACAAGATTAAAAATAAGAATCCTTTCATTATGCAGAGTAAATTATTTGTGTTTGATCTCTATTAAATATGTGTGAAGATCCTAAAAATGATCGATATAATATGAAGGCTAAATAGTATTTGCTTTAATTAATTCCATTAACAGTACATTAACCGATGGGGTTGAAAAATGGTTTATATTAGAATGATTTCGATCTATTAAAAGAAAGATATAACCCCATAATTGTATTATATAATGCGCCACTTCTATATTTCCCGTATCTATATTGTTACTCTCGTCTTTACCGTCATAAATGTAACATGTGGACCCAACTATTCATCAAATTCTCATAATACAAAATCAACGCAAGCCAAACTATATACACTGACTGAAGATGAAGTTATCCTGTGGTCAGGCCCGGGAGAACAGTTTGAAAAAGTGATAAACGAAAAAGCTAGCGAGGCAATGCATGAAACAGAATATGCGGAGGTAGATAAGAGTGTAACAGTGATAGTTGAAGAAGTAAACCAACAATGGTCAAGAATAAAAGTCATTCAGCCTGACTGGTTAACAGAATCTCATGTAGGCTGGGTACAGACAAAATATCTTGTAGAACCAAGCTCTTTGCCTAAACCTAAAGTCGTAGCAGGAAAGCTTAAGATTTTTAACAATATTAACCTTCTTCGTTCAAAGCTATCTGAAAATGGAATCGGACGGCTTCATGATTGGGTGAGTGATGGACTGAACGGCTATATGAGTATAACTGATTATTACAGATTTGGCAAAGCATCTGTTCGTAGTGGAATTGAAAATAATCTTGCCTATTATTTAGAAAGTGATAATGATATGTATATAAAAAACTTGAGTCTAGTTCTTAATATAAATAATATTACGGAGAAAAAACAGGCACTTGAAAGACTTATTTGGTTAGCGGAAAAGACATTTCTTACCTTGGATGTTCATTCACCTTCCGGCCTTCGAGAAGCTATTTTGAAAACAGAACAATTTAGAAATGAAAATGATCTATTCGTAACACAACTTACACTTAAAGAAAGCAAAATAGAAACTTGGGAATTAGTTATATCAACTAAATAATGCGAACCTGTTACGATGTAAATCATCCGGATATAGATTCCATTTGACTATGTAAAGGATAAGTAATGCTCTTTCCAATACCCATCATTCCCTTGCATATAAAATAACCAGAAGAAATTAAAATTAATGAATACAGTTTCGGGATCACGAATAACCATAAAAGATCAATTCAACGAAATTGATCAGGCAATTTCTAATGAAGCCGCCAGACTAAGGCAATTGTCAGGTGAACTTGTTTTTGAAAATGTTATTGAGTTTGAACTCAATAACAACATTCCGCCTATTGCAGAATATCTAATGCACCGGAAGGGTGTTTATTTCTTTCAGATAAAGAATAAAGACCTTTCCCTTGATGTATTGAGCTGGGTGACAACATTTACGCAGTTGTGGAAAGATGCCGATGTAATTTGGGTTCCAGGCATAAAAAAAGCACGTGTTAATGCGCATAGGAGCTTTGATGAATGGATCCCCTTATATATAGGAAAGTCAAAAAATGTAGGTGGCAGAATTACAGAACATATTCATCAGGTAAAGGATCGTAGGACATTTTCCATGAAGTTAAAAGCAAGAGCAAATTTACATGGAGAAGTATTGAGAGTAAGTTGGATTCCACTTGATATTGTAAATTATGATATGATAGCACCGGCAATTGAAAGTATGTTAAGGGAACGAATAAATCCAATTACCGGAAAGCAATAAGAAGCAGTCTATGATAAAAAAAGCGTTTTCTCCAATTGTTGATGAAAATAGCAAAATTCTTATACTTGGCACTATGCCTGGCGAAAGATCTTTGCAACAACAACAGTATTATGGACATAAGGGGAATCAATTTTGGAAATTGATTTTTACATTAGTTGATAAACCTCTTAGTGATAACTATGAGGATAAAAAGCGGTTACTTCTGAATAAAGGGATTGCATTATGGGATGTACTTGAGTATTGTGAACGAACAAGTAGCGCAGATAGTGCTATGTAATGATGGTACAGGTAATATTCATTCTTACGAAAGAAATTAACAAACATATATAAACCATAAAGAATTATACCTGGAATTGCAATACTGATATTATGGAAAAATATCTTTCCTTTCGAAATCTTCATGAACGTACGGAAACATATATTGAACTGTTGAAGAGAATCAACGTTATCGTCCAACCTTTTTATACAGGCACATTATCAGTGGATGAAATCGTAGCCGCTGTCGATGTACTGAAACGGAGAGTGGAACCTGATTTCAAAAAGTATCTCAGCTCCCTTATCAGTGATGGCATCATTTCAAAAAATGGTGATGATGATCTTGTGAAAAGATCAGAGGAATTTCTTAACACTAATTATGATTATTTTAAAGACAAAGCCTTTCTTGACGATGAGTTGAATGCATTCGCGGCACTCAGACTTTCTGTTCTGGAGCAGCTTCAGGAAATGAGATTCAAATCTTATAAAAGCATGCTGGTAGAGCAATTGTCGCAGAATGCCCAGCAAGAGGTGGTCTGATCTTTAGTACCCAATAACGGAACGTTTCGAACCAATTTCCCCCTAAAAATTCAACCTGATCTGAAATCCCATAGCAGATTCGGAGAGAAATAAAGCAAAAAAGCCGGAGATTGTCCCAATGTCTTTGATCAGAGATATTTTAAACAATGGTGACCCTGATGCCTGGAAGAATGGAATGCGGGCAAAGCGTTCGCATCTATCAGCAAAAATATGTGCTATCGCAATGGTTGGTATATGATTAATGATCAGACCAAAATAATGTTCGCTATAGGCATCTATGGACAAAATCTTTTTATTGACCGGAGTAATAATATTGTTATTGCAAAGTTCTCATCCTGGAAAAAGCCGATAGATTATGTCGCATTGCCGTTAACTCACCAAATAGTAAAAAATATAAGGAGTTTGTTGATAAACTGATATTTCGTCTTGTAATAAAAATCTAACTCAACATTATCTAAGCTAAGGGGTGGCTATTTTCTCATTATCATCATTGCGCATTATTGAGACTGCTAATAACTGTATGCTGGAGATCTATCTCCATTTATCTAAACTTATTTGTTTTAAATGTTTGTCTAATATGAACGGCCGAGTATTTAACATCCTTGGTGTCTAACTTATTGATTTAAGTTTGTGTTCCTCTTTGTTCTTTCAACTCGTCTTGGTTCGAGATCAGATCCATTTGATCCGAAGGGCTACTGCTACTGAGCATTAGAAAGGATGTCGCTTCCAGTATGACATTCTTTCTAACACTTCAAATACACTTGTTTTACGCAGTTTCACAGCACTAATCTATACTGGATTGGGGTGGCATCTCTCTCTAATCGTAATAGGGAAAATATATTCGCTTCTATCCTAAGAGCTATAGTTCGTAATTACATAATAGTTACTTGCTTCTCTTTAAAGAGAAGCAGGCGCATATACCGCCATTATCCAACACAGAAGAATGTTCATACTCCCTTTAAAATACAAACTAGTTGGTATTTTAAAGGTGGATTATAATTGATAGCTTTGGCGACAACTATTATCCTCTTATAAATACCCCAATGACAATGAGATTTTTATATACTTTAATCCACCTATATATTTTCTCTTTTTTATTGAATCCCCATGCAGTTGGGCAAAACAGGAAAGTAATAGAATACGATTTCAAGACACAGGAATTTAATGGTATTCTTCCATTTGATCAACCTTTTGATATTAAAGTTAAAAACCTGGATGCGGAAGTTGCTTCCTTTGAAGTGACAATTCAGGAATTGAAGAAAGTTGATTATAAGAGAATAGGTAAGTCAGAATTACAACTCAATGATCTGTTATCTGCATCTAACCAACCTCGCTTTAGTAGTGGGAAGCTCGTGAGAGGAAAAGACTTTATGGGCAATACCGCAGTTGTGGTAATAGGTGCATTTTTGGAACCTAATTCAAAGTATTTTATAAAAGTAGAAGGAGAGACCGGTCGAATTGATATTCCCAGAGAGGAAAAAGAAAAGGTAGTACAAGCAGTTATGGCGAATAAGGATTTTCAGAAAATCATTGATGCCGAAGCAGATAGCAGGATTAAGGATCCTGATGGCATGAGTAATGATATTTTGAAGCACTCAAAAATGATTACTGATATTGCTAATAAAGAAGCAAAGGTTATTAATCCAAATTATGAAGTGGCTGATACTTCCTATCAGGAGCAGTTTATAGGTTTAGCTGATATCTCGACAACTTTTAGTAATATATCAGATGACATTAATACCGCTAAAGGGAATATTTATAACAGATTAGCGATAGATCTTAACAAAGAAATAGACGTCCTTAGAAAGTC
The DNA here is from genome assembly GCF_034274695.1 of Chitinophaga sp. LS1. Classification (NCBI taxonomy): domain Bacteria; kingdom Pseudomonadati; phylum Bacteroidota; class Chitinophagia; order Chitinophagales; family Chitinophagaceae; genus Chitinophaga; species Chitinophaga sp. LS1. Next base: position 7,233,319 of record NZ_CP128362.1, on the reverse strand, counting down.
CTTAAAGCAATCTAAGGCAAAGTTAAAAAAGGAGAAGAATCCTAAAGCTATCAAAGAATTGACTAGTGAGAATGCTATCGCGAGTAAGGTTATTGTTGATGGAAATAAGCTCGTTGACACATACAAGGAATTAAGTAAGAAGTTTAAAAACGAAGAGAACAATATATTCACCGACAATGAAACCTTCTTCAAAAAACTTCAAGATGTCAACTGGGCTACTTTCGAAAAAGAAGGCGATGAGGGAAAGAAGGTAGAGAATCTGATTAATTCAGAATTAGAAAGCACGTTTAAAAATGAAAAATCACCCGTTCGTATAGATTTTGCAGGAGTTAAAGCAATAGAACAGGAAGCTATTGAAAGAATCAATAGTGAGTTATTCGAATTTGAGAAGAAAAAGAATGAGACCATAGAGAAGGTTGGTGTACAGATAGAAGCGGCAATCTTTGCTCATGGACAAACTGGGTCTACCTACCCTATGTCTACAGAAGATCATCTTAAATTGCATGTAACTCTTGATCTTGGTTATGCTTATGTTGGCCAGATAGACAGAGGAAATTTGTACGCTGGTATGAATATTTACTTCAGAGCAATAGACACCTCTTTACCTTTAAAAAACTACAGACGTACTTTTAAAGATATAGTAGGATCAAGACTGTCTCTATTGTTAGGTATCAGCTTACAAAATATCGATCAGGCCGGTGTTAGAAGGGGACTGATAGATAATAGCAAGGCGCTGGTAACCGGCATGGGTGTTAGGTTGTTGCCTTGGTTTAAGGTAAATACCGGTGCTTATTTATATTATAAATACCCATCCAATCCCCTCGAGAATAAGAATAAGATGACGTTCACAGGTTCCCCGTTTGTTTCACTTTCCATCGACTTTAACCTGAGTAAATTCTTAGGAAGTTTCGGCAACGGCCAGGTAGCAAAAATATTTACTCCTTAAAATATATTGAAATGGATAACATTACAGTAGTAAACCTTCATACAAATCCCCGTATAATACCTCGTGGTAATGGAGAAACAGCAGTGAAAATCTCCTGGCTACAGACATTTAAAAATGTAGATGGGAATCCTGTTAAATATATGCTGAACCTACATCCGGACAGGAAATTCTTTTTCGTAAATGAAGATGGTAACCATGAGAGAAGAATAACTTGGGAAGAGGTTCTGACTGTAGGAACAAAGGAGCGGGTAAAGGAAGTAACCATCATTGTTACTCCTGAACCCGATGACATGGATAGTTGTATGCTCAGGTTAGATGTGGAGGATAGCCTTGGTTTTTTTGATAAAGACAAGTTTACATTGATCTTCAAATAGCACCCCAAATGCGCATTGAATTATATATTATCTTATTATTGTCAGGATTCCTTTATTCCTGTAAGAAACAGGACGATGAGTATCAATTAAACGACAAAGAAGGAATTGCACTTAATGATATACTTTCATTCGAAGCAGTTGATACTCAAATTGTCCCAGCGGATAATGTATCCTATGCGGAGGTTACTGTCAGAATTGCCCGATTGGCAGATACAATAGGAAGGGAGGTGACATTTAGCTCTAAGGATGCAAATTGGGAAAATGATGACAGTATCATTGTTGTGTCGGCCAATAGCGATGGATTAGCATCCGCCAGGATCAGAAGCACTGCTGTTGGAAAAGTAAGAGTAAAAGCAACAGTGGCTAAATACTATAGCATTGATACAAGTGTTACATTCTCCAGAGCATATGCTGAATATCTTCTGCTGGAAAGTGACAAGTATGAAGGAGATACAACCGAAAGCTTTACTATAACCGCCAGCTTGTTAAGAGATCAGGGTGTTGTTACTGACCATACCATGGTGTTGAGTGAAGTTATTTCAAGGGATACATCCCTTTCTCTCATCGCTCCTGAAATTGTTTATACAGAGCAGGATAAAGCAACTATTCTTGTAGCGAATCCTTTCAGAATATCCGGGCGTTTTGAATTGAGAGTTGCTACGTTGAAAGCAAGTGGCGATACACTAAGAAAAAGCCTTGTATTCAGGATTAAATAAACACCGGAGTATTTTTATTGAACTAAGACCTTAGATATTTAAGAGTGCGTCCCCTCCGCTGCATCACAAAATTCTTTATTGGCAAACAATTTTAGAAGACCAATTAAGGAATCGAACTTTTGTGAGTTGAGTATGAATACATTATTAGCTTCTATATGACTGATTCCCGATTCAGTTCTTGACACTCAACAGAATAAACGGTGGCCTTTTAATAGAAATCAGCAACTGTTCAAGGCTGACGGATTCAAAGTAAGTATTCGGTTCTCGGCGTTCCCGAATAGAAATTAAATATTGCGATCATTGCATCAAAATTTAAACGATGCGAAAGAAGCAAATTCAGAGATCTCTCCCTGGTTCTCCCTTAAAAGTAGACATGGCATTCCATGTTCGTCAGCAGCCTGATTCCGGCATGATTATTAGCGAATACTGCAGGGCTCATCAAATAAGTGAAGGCAGTTTTTATTACTGGTTAAAGAAAACAAACAATACTTCACCGGTTCCATCCTCACCACCAGCAATACTTCCCGTAAAAATTGTAGCATCATCAAATGAGCCTGTTAATTCAAACTTATTTGCTGAAGTGCGCGGTATTGCAATTTATCAACCTGTGCCGGCAGAATATTTACTCACCTTGCTAAATCATTAGTCAATGTTGTCATTAGCTGGTTATAATTTTTATATCTATACATCTGCAGCGGATATGCGGATGGGAATAAATGGTTTGTCAGGCATCGTACGTAATCAAATGGCACTTGATCCATTAGCTAAGGGCATCATCTATTTGTTTTTTAACGGGCGTCTCACCCAGGTGAAAATGTTGCAATTTGATGGAGATGGTCAGGCGCTTTATTACAAAAGACTAGCCAGAGGCACCTTTGGCAAACCTGTTTATGATCCTGGTTGCCAGGCGATGATGATTGAACGCAAAGATGTGATGCTCATCCTGGAAGGAATCGAGATTAAGTACAGAAAGCGTTACGAAAGAAAGTCAGGAAAATCAACAGATCAGCCAAACTAATAATGCTGTTTTTGCGTTAATATAGCCAATACCATGACACAAAGCAGTGCGCCCTGAATTACTCACTTCTATAACAGATGCATTAAAACAAATCTCCACGCTAACGGAGACCAATGGGGAGTTGTTGGAATCTCTGACCAGAGAGAGAATAACGTTTGGTAAGATTATATATGACCTGAATAACCAGCTGGAAGCAAAGAATGGAGCATGTGATAAATTAAACCGTTATCTGAATCAGGCACATGAGATTATGCTTGATAGAGAACATCAGGTCATTGAATTGCAAAGCAGGATCGAAGCATTGGAAAGTGAAAATGCGCTCTTAAAAGAGCAGGTTGCTCAGGGAGAAAAGAAGAGCTGGCAGTTACAGGAGTTATGTGAAATGCTACAGGGTAAAAAGAGTGAGAAATTTATACCTGAACGTGAAAAAGTAGATGCGGCCATACAACAAACCTTAGGACCTGATTTTGATCTGACCGAACTGGAAGAGATTATAAGAGTAGCCTCCACAAAAGGCGATATTCAACAAGTGGATGACCAGATCCGGAAAGGCAACCGCAAAAAGAAAAAACATCTCGCTCATAAAGGTAGAAGAGTACAACCATCTTGTATAGAAGTAGTGACAGAAACAATTGACGTCGAAGGAGACAAGACAGGCCTGATCCCTATGGGCAAAAAAGTGACGACCTATTACGAATACAAGCCGGGTAAAATTATTAAAGTACAACAGGAGCGGCTTCAATATCGTACAGAAGATAAAAAGTTTGTCTGCCAACCAGTAGCCCCTCGTCTGGTAGAAAAAGGAACAGTAGGAAACAGCCTGCTGGCACACTTACACAGCCGCCGGTTTGGATATGGGGATCCATATACACGTCAGTTACGGTATATAAAAAGCACTACTGGCATCAGCTTCGCAGCATCAACGGTAAATGGTTGGGAAGAGGTGGCCTTTAAGAAACTGCTAAGGCTGTTGAGATGTATGAAAAAAGTAATTGTGCAGGCCCGGTATCTGAAGGTCGATGAGACAAGATTAGATTACCTCAATGATATTGGAGAAGGCAAACCATCCAGGGGTTGGCTATGGGTATTTTTATCTGAAGAACAAAAATTAGTATTGTTTGAATTTAACCCATCCCGCGGACATAAGGTTCCACAGCAGATATTAAAAGATTTTAAGGGCACGCTTCAGGCGGATGGCCTGGGTAGCTATGTAGCAGCTTTTAAAGATAATGAGGAGGTGGACCTAATGACATGCCTGTCCCATATCCGCCGCGGTTTTAAGAAAGCAGAGAAATATGATAAAAAGCTAGCGGCAGAAGCATTGACATTGTTCAACATCATTTACAGGATAGAAGCCTTTGCCGAAAGAAAAAAGATGACCGATGACCAGCGATTGGCATTGCGTCAGAAATATAGCGTTCCTTTTCTCGATAAAATACATATCTGGTTGCTGGAACAACAGCAGATAGATCATCTGCCAGGTACACCAATAATTAAAGCAGTTAATTATGCCCTGGGGCAATGGCACAAACTAAAAGCATTTACGACCCTTGGATACGTCGATGCCGACAACAATGGCGTCGAGAGGGCCATCAGACCCGTTACTACCTTCCGCAATAATAGCCTGTTTGCCGGAAATGAACATGGAGCAGAGAGAGTAGCACTTTTTTACTCCCTGATCGAGTCTTGTAAACTTAACGACATCGATCCTTATATTTATCTTAAAGATATCTATGACCGCCTTCATGATTGCCCAGCTCATGAACTTATTAATCTGTTGCCTCCATATTGGAAGAAGAAAAATACATGATTACATCAATTAGCAGATTAGCCCCGAATTACAAAGAACTTCATTTATAGCCAATACCATGATTACAGCAGCAAAGATAAGGGCTGTAAAACATTATTCTGGAATGCCGAGGTCCGAATACTTACGATTCAAATACTAGTTTACCCTCAAGGTCAACGTTGCATGTAAGCTTTTTAAATATCAACCTAAAATGTTTATTGAATATTCCCCTATATTAGAATAATTGTATTATTAAATGTAACAATACTTAATAAATTTATAACCAGCCCAAAAAAGCCATGAGAATGAACTTAACTATATGGCTCTTTCTGCCATTAATTTTTACAGTATCAACAGGTTGTAAAAGTTACAAAGAAATAACAAAAAAGCCTGATCGCTTACATCAGGAGGTTGAAATTCCCACTTTTGAAAGTCGTTTTGTCCTTGCTTTAAAAATTGATTTGTCAACTTTAGAAAACCATATCAATGATGCTTTCAAAAATAGTTATAGTAATACTGATGAAGGCACCTACGAGTATAAATCCTGGATAAAAACTAAGGACCCTCTTTACAACCCAAATGAGGCCATAGTAACAAAAGATCTTTTATATAATCCAAATAAATGGTTGAAGACAAAAGACCCTTTATATAATTCTAAAAAATGGATCAAAAAATGGGGATTCAAAACTAAAAATCCTTTGTACCATCCAAACAAATGGCTTGAAACTAAAGATCCATTGTATCATCCTAATGAGTGGATATCGACAAACAACCCTTTATATCATCCGAACGAATGGATTGAAACTAAAGGACCTTCAGTTGCTGTGGGATATCGATATGACTACGTATTAGATTTAAAGGAAAGGATAAAACTTTCTTATGTAGATGATAATACTTTAAGAGTAGTTGCTCCCATTTCATTTAAGGGTACAGTAGGATTTCAAGGAGCACTCCCAGCCAATTTAACTCTAAATAAAAAGAATTTTGATGGAGTGATAGAGTTTCTTGTTGACACACATATCTCTATGACTCCAGATTGGTGCCCCAAAATTGAAGCGGTAGTTACTCATAATTGGCTAAGCAATCCTCAGGTTGAAATAATGGACAATATTTATATCTCAATTACTAGTGTTACAAATAAAATTCTCAAAAAGGTCGAGGAAAATGTAAACGAAACTATCAGTAAGGAAATTAAATGCGAAAGTGTCCGTGATGTCATTAAAGAAAGATGGAAATACTATGGCTTTAAATTACCTGCACTGGCTAACGGAAAACATTACCATTTAAATATAAACCCTACATCAGCAGCACTGTCTACACTAAAGGTTTATAAAGACACATTAGCTTTATATGTTGGCATAAAAGCTAATATTAGTTTGAATGATGAAATTGTCAATACTACAAAGATAATCCCAATATTAGAAGAACAAATAGAAGCACCAAGTGAGATTAAAGTATTCGTCCCATTAGTTATTAAATATGACGACATTAAGAGCTCTGCAAATAAGTATTTTAAGGAAAACAATATTGTACTGAGTCCTAATTTAATTCTAAATAAAAAGGCAAAGATAAAACTGCGTAAAATGGATATTTATCCAAATGGTGACGAGGTCGTCGTTGGTGTAAATATCAAGGCTTATCTACCCGGTAACGTTTTGCCAGTGTCAGGTTGGGTATATTTAACAGGAAAACCAGTGATGACAGGAGGTAGGAAATTTGAACTTGAAGATCTTGATTTTAGCATGAACGTTGACAACAAATTCTATTCTGTAATATCCACAATTTTCAAACCTTTAATTATTAACGAAATTAAAAAACAAACTACTAGAGATTTAACCAATAGCATAGAGAGCATTAAGAAAATGTTGTTTGAAAAAATCGGCACATATCAGCAAGAAAGAATTGGGCTCTCTATATATAATTTCGACATCGGAGTTTATGACATTGCATTAACCAAAGAGGGAATAGCCATTGTTGTAGAATTAAACTCCACGTTTAATGTATCTATGAAGAATTGAAATTATCAAAAAATAGTATAAACTAAAGCTATACTTTTAAAACAGGGTATTAATACATGATTGTAGGTTTGGAAAAAGCTTAATTTAATAACCATAAACTGCTTTATATGTATATTGACATTCCTGATCTTTCTAACCTGATGCTGAAGAATGGTTACTGGTTATTAGTGGGCTTGTTATTTTTTTACGTGCTGAGTGTAATGAAAGTATATATATTGGCAAGGGTACAGGCTGATATATTAAATAATGGTATTGAGAAACAAGAGCCTTTCAAAGAATTCTTTAAGAAGTTTTTTTATTCGTTTTTCAGTGAGAAAAAATTACACTTACTGACCTTTAAATTCCTACTGAAGTACCGTAAAAAGCAATGGCCGGAGATTGATAATAAACCGGTTAAAAAAATTTTAAAGGTATTAACGGCAATAACTACTTTTCTAAAGCCTTTTATAGTATTCGCGTTCATTTTTTGGATATTGAGAGTTTGGATAGATTCACAAATGATATACGATCCACTAACAATTTCGCTTGGTAGTATTCAGGAAAAGCTATACTTGCTTCGGGCAATGCCGAAGTTGGACATTGTAATTGCTTATAAGGCACTGATTTATTTGTTCATAGGAATAGGTATTATTATGTTAGTTTCCTTATCAAAAAGTGATGACGTGCAGAAAAAGGTAAAAAAATATTATACATATTCTTTTGCTTGTCTGGCTATCCTTATGAACGTATCGTTTTTTACAGTTGGTTTTGCCGCTTCAGTTTCAAACGCTCATTTGAAGTTGACTACATTGACGGTGGAAATCATTAAAGTGCATAATAAAATCTATACTTATGCTGCGGAGGCGGTAACTGTTGAAGCGATTGATAAATACATTGGGGATATTCAGGATGCTAATAATAAAGAAGCCATCAGAATTCAAAAGGAAGCGACTTTACAAAATTCAGATTCTTATGATACTGTTATACTAAATCCTTATTTACGAAGTATTGCACAACGTTTAGATACTTATAATTTAGAGGACGTTCTGAATGTATCTTCCTTTGATCTATTTCCTCCGCCTGATAAAGTTTTTTTCACAGATCCTTTGATTCCAGTCCCCGCTGAGCAGCACTTGGCTAGCTTAAAGCTATTTGATGAAGCATCTGGCCTGGAAATAGATCCTTCCATCGAAAAGCCGGATTTTCCGAAAGGTACTAAAACGCCGGCAACAATAATTGATGATCATTATGACAAGTATATTGAGCCAGTTAACCCCGACGCTGGTTACGATGCTTATTTTTCTGAAAAGAACAACTGGAATTTACAGGAAAGCAGGGATATCCTTGCCGATATAACGTTAGTCAGGAATGCGGCGATTACCAAATCAAAGAAACTTACACCCAAAGCAAATCAGATTCTTGATTTGATTTTTTCCTGTGGTCTTGAAATGGGATTGGATAAATTATTTGAGCCGTATTACCTTAAACAGCAAAAGCTTTTGAAGAAAATTACCTCAGCCCTTTTGGATGTGAAATTCAAAGATTGTTTTGTGAAGGCTACCGTTGGGCTAATGGCAAGAACTAAAGCCAAATTGTCGGTAACTAAGGCTTCGGCTAACTGTAATATAGGCTCTCCCATAGTGGAAAATATTCTGGAAGGTAAGAGTAATAGTGATTGGGTTATTGATGAAAAGGTAGCACTGGAGAGGCGTAAGACTGATTTAATTACCCAGAGGAAAAATGAACATGACGAGCAGGTACGTATTGAACGCGAAACTAGGCTTGAGCAAGAAAGGATTAGGAAATGTCATGAACAATATGCCCAATTAGAAGGGGTTATAAAAGATGCGGTTCAATCAAAGGCTTTAGGAATACCAAATGGATACGGAGAAAGAATCACAGAATATTTAAGGGAGAATCCTAATACGCTCGTATCGAAAGAAGCAATGCGCCAAATGTTGGCATTGGGACAGTATAATTCCAATGTTACCTTAAGGGATAATGTCAATAGGGCCATAAATAGTATTAGTTCCGGTGATATAAAAAAGATTAAGGAAGATTTAAATGCTTATTTGGTGCCTGAAGTGGGCAGCTCCAGCATTGTTCAATACGGTGAGTTGCTTATAAAAAATTATCAGCTGGTGAGTAATAACAGTTCAATCGCATCAATTGTTACAGGGGTAGGAAGACGAGATAATATTAATAGTAGCCAGTTTATGCATTTTTTCCCGGATTTGTGCAGCTGTTGTGGCCTTCCTCGTAAGTTTCCTGTTTGCGGTTGTGAATTAAGATTAAGATGAGGTGATGCTTTATAAACAAGCTCTAACAAAACAAAAACCCGACTTCTATAAGAAGCCGTGTTTCTGTGACCCCGTTAGGACAATTCTCGATTGCGCGGTGCAAAGTCCGTGGGGTGGGGATTTATCAATGAAACACCTCGAAATTACCCGACAGGTAACAAATCCTGTCCGACAAGGTCTAGTCAACCACCGGAAGCGAGTCTTGCGTAGTCATTAGAGATGATGGCAGTCGGGTAAGGATATCACATTGCTGTGACACCCTCCCCTCAGAACTGTGCATGAGAGTTTCCCGCTCACACAGCTCAAGCCAATACTAAGCCGGAGTTTTGCTGACCCCAACCGGAAACAGATACTTAAAACCGTTATTAAAGCCTCGCTCCTGGCAGTCCGGATGTAAGAGTGTGAGATTGGATATATTTCCAGAGCCACCCTCCAACTGACTTTCCAAGTGATGAAGCCTCCAATTGGTAACACTTGTAATTCTTTCCCCACATATAGAGCAGGAACCTTTTTGTCTTTTCCACAATGCCCCGACTTTTTTGCGTCCTTCTTTATTGTTTGCCATCTTTGATGACATCCGATTTTCGAAGTAAGCTTCGTACTTGGGGTCAAAGGGAGTCGCTTCGCTTCGGATTTTTATGTGTCGCCTGATAGGCGTATCCGAGGCATTTTTCAGCGTAATGACAACTGTTGTTTTCATGTTCTCATCTTTGATTGTACAACTAAAACAATGATTTCGTTCTTTGATTTTCTGGAAGTATTTGGTTTGTATCCAAGCCTTGCTTTTATTCGGGTGTCTGCGTTTGGTCCATCGCCTTATGGCTTGCCATATTTCGTAGTCCACCTTTTTGTAGACTTCCTTGGATACTATCGATCGATGATAATTAGCCCAACCTTGTATTTTGGGATTGAGTTTGCGTATAAGATTTTCTTGCGACGCAGTTGCCATCGATTTAATGGTCTTCCTTATACCATTTAGGAACGTTTTTATGTTCTTGTTGCTAGGTTTGATGAGTAACTTTGCATTGGTTCTGCCGAACCTGTACTTGCGTACGTTTTGCCCGAGGAAGTCAAATCCTTCTGAGATGTGAGTAATTTTCGTTTTTTCTTTGGAGAGTTCAAGACCTCTTTCTTTCAGGAATTCCTCAATCAAAGGATATACTTCTTCTACGAGAACGTCCTTTGATTTACCTATTACCACAAAGTCATCTGCATATCTCACAAAGTGAATTCCCCAAGATGATCGTTGTCTACTTTGCCCATATCTATTTAACGAGTTGAATTTTCTTCCCAGTAGGTCTTCTATTCCATCCAGCACCAGGTTCGCGAGGATGGGTGAGGATAGAGTAGGAACAGGACGCACCTTTGTAGTTCACACCACCTGTGTTTCCCCATTCCTCTCTCCAAACCCATCGTGACACTTTTGCGTCAATAGGCTTTCCAGATTGCAACATTATTTCTTTTGTCTACCGTACGTGGGCGTTTTAATATGACACGATTCACAGAGTAGTTGCGCGTTTTCTTTTGTATCCTTGCCTCCTGTTTTCTTCGCCTTTATATGATGCAAATCAAGATTACTCAGGCTGCCACATATTTCACAACGCGCACCTCTTGCTGCTTTTAATTCAGCTTTGATCACTCTCCATGATTCATTATCTGCATTTCCGAACCATACTTTATCTGGTATTGATACTTCTCGTACTGTCACTGCTTCCGTTCTTATTATGGCATCCTTATTCAAATAAAGGTTTGCCGGCTTACGTGATTTGTACTTCGTAAGGGGTTGGTCAAACATCTTGAACAGATATTTTATCCTATTCCCGTCTTGAATACCTAAATTATTTCTGGTACCATTCTGCCGTTTCTTATACATTTTCAGTATTCTTCTTACAGGTAAACGATGACGCTTTTTCAACCAGGACACTAAACGGCGATTTACCCATAGGTCAAGTTGCTTGGCTATAGTCTTGACGTTACTATGTCGATAATAAGCAATCCAACCTCTGAGCAGTGCATTCAGGGCAGAGAACTTTAAAAGGGGAACATCTTTAAATCTTTTCCTTGCTGTCATTTCCTTAACCTTCATCTTTAACTTCTCTATTGACCTTTTAGTGGGCGTAATAAACATTTTGGGCTTGTCATTATTTCTAACATGCCGACGAATATTAAACCCCAGAAAATCAAATCCTTTATTCACATGAGTTATGTGCGTCTTTTCCACTGATAATTCCAGATGTAATTTCTCCTTCAGGAACTTCTCAAATTCATTTCTCAATCTATATGCTTCCTGTTTGGTGCCATTGGTTAATAACAGCCAATCGTCAGCATATTTTATCAATGAACAATTCCCTTTCTTCTCTGTTCTTCTTTTCTCTTTTGCCTTTCGATGTAATCCGCCATAATGTTCCCACCAATATTTATCCATTTCATGCAGATAAATATTGGCCAGTAAAGGCGAGCAAATACCACCCTGAGGTGAGCCAGATTCGCTCTTATGGAATAATCCATTTTCCATGACGCCTGCCTTCAGAAATTGATTAATCAGATTTAAGATTCTCTGATCACCAATCCTTTTGGATAAAATACTCATCAGTGTTTCATGATGAATATTATCAAATGCTCCCCTAATATCTCCTTCAATGATCCAATAGTATTTATTTCGCTTATTGATATAGCTATCCAGTAACGCAATACAATCCATTGTCCTGCGTTTTGGGCGGAACCCGTTGGAACAGTTCATAAATAAACTCTCCCATATAGGCTCTAGCAACATTTTGATAAGCATTTGTACTACACGATCCTTGACAATAAGTATCCCAATCGGCCGTTTCTGATCTCTCCTTTAGGTATGTATACTCTTCTTACTGGTTTGGGATTAAACTTCTTCTCCCGAAGTTCCATTTCCAATTCTGTTACCAGCGCTCTTTTTGCGTCATCCGATTGAAGTGTCTTTTTGGTTACGCCGTCAATACCGGCTGTTTTGGCTCCTTTGTTCTGTAATACAGCTTCAAGAGCCTCTGTAATCCATTCTCTGTTGCAAATAATACGATAGAGATGACCGAACTGATGGTTCGTATCACTATGCGCCTTTCTGGCGAGACTATGTTGAACTTTGATAATATCGGACATACATTTTATTCCTCTCTATTTTCAAACATAAATCTTTACAATCCTGCGGTCCTTCGCCATGTGCAGGACTCTTTTCCTGCTCGGACTACTACGACCACTCTGCCAGGTAGATACCACGTCAATCGCAGCTGATCCATTCTTACGCATCTTTAAATACATAAGACCAGTATCTAACCTTCCTACGTTCATGTACAAGTACATCTGCGCAAACCTTAGGTTCTCTCTTTACGCCCATGAGATATACACTAATATCCCCGACATGGCTGATGGTTTATACCCCTATAACCAGAGCAGTTTGACATCGCAGCAAAAATGCCTTTTCATAGAATCGAACAGATATTCTATTACCCAATGTCTCGTACCATCTCCGTTGTTTGACAGTACGTTCAAGGTGAGGAACGCTTCTAACAAGAGTTTCTTTCGTAACCATAGTTTGCATCAGGCTCGGGATCTCATAACGTAACGGAGTGCCGTCATTTTATCCCTTGTTCTCCGGGCTCCAGACAATCTAATGCTCATTATCCATTGCCTGCCGGATCAGCCTTAGTGCTTTGGGGAAAGCACTATCTTGTACAGGAGGATTAATCCTGCCAAGCATTACTTGTACACGCTTCGCAGCGCACCGATTCCTCCTTGGGGAGTACCTCTTTCTGTGGGGAATAACGTAGCCTGTTCCATGTAACCCGCTTGCAACCATTTCTGTAATACTTTCGTATCACAACAGATATTTTTCAACATCCATTCGTGGCTAATGTTGTCAAAACAACCTTTAATATCGCCTTCCAATACCCATTGTGGGGCATTCTTTCTGGAGAGGTAATTGAATAAAGATTCAATAGCATCTGCAGTACAACGTTCGGGTCTGAACCCGTAGCTGTTCCAATCTGCTTTTGTTTCCGCCATTGGTAAAAGTGCAATAGTATGCAGTGCTTGCATACATCGATCACTCATTACTGGTATACCAAGCGGTCGAAGTTTTCCGTTAGCCTTGGAAATATAAATCCGCCTTAAAGGAGACGGTTGATATCCCGCGCGTTTTAGCGAGTTAACTATGGCGGCTTTGTCTTCTGGAGTTTTTAGGAGTACCCCATCCACTCCGGGTGTTCTTTTACCACGGTTTGTAGTAACTTTCTTAATTGCCAGTATTTTGGCAGCGTAAGAATGCGTTAGTAACCATTGCAGGGCTTTTACCTTGCGCCAGCGACCTTCGCGTGTTGCCTTAGCGATACGGACTTGTAGCCTCATTACCACACGATGAGCCAGGTTCCAGTCAATGGAATCCCAGTTTGCTGCGTGTGTGGGAACCGCATCCATATTTGGTAATACAGTCATTTGCTTGTTTCCCCTTAGTTTTAGGTTCTACATGTTTTCTCGCCATGATTGACCACTACAACAAGTTAGCCGGCTTTCACCGCAGGGCGATCGTTTCATCCCCTATACGCTTCATTACAAAGCATCCTTCGCTTTTTGTCGGTTCCTATACCCTCTCCTTCATGGGTTTTCCTTACGGTTAACTTGCCTTTGCAGGCGAAGAATAGGGCTTACCTTGTTCCGATGTTGTAACAAGACTGGTTTAGGTTCTATCTTTCCGCCGGACGTGTTATTTGTCTGTGCAATCTAAGCTTCGAGTAGATTGTCCCACGTTTGCCTTTTGGCTGGAGCTTTTCAGTTTCTTTAGCTCATTTGTCTTCACGACGTTTATCGATAGTTCAGTTACCTTAACCATGCCAGTCAGCCTAGCCCTATCCCGGATGAAACTTCCAGGTCAGTTTTGGCCTCACAGCCTTTTCTGATAGCCTCGTAGCTATTCGGTACATTATCTCCCGAGCTTCACACCCAAAGATTACTCTTTACGCGTGTCGGGGCAGGCTACTACCAACAGAATGGTAGGTTTCTCTATTCCCTGTTAACCAGGAAATTGAAACAATTACAACATCAGCTTTACAAGTCACACCGAAGCGTAGACAGCGACAGCTGAAGGTATGCTATTGAGCCTCGAAACTCTCCTGAATGTTGAAGGTTTAGTTGTTCGAAACGCTAAGGCAACATCTAACCTGCGTTATTGACGAGTGGGGGCGATTCGACCGTGGACTTAGAACATATCAGAGGCGGACAAGGGTAATAGGGGAACACAGGAGAACCTAACGTCTCCAAACGAAAGTCGGTTTACAATGGATTGACCGAACAATAAGTATCCAGGCTTGCGAGGTACATATCGCCACCTTGTAAAGCACAAAGACAAGGCGGTATCGGGCGGTATCCGAACCGAGAGAGATCGAAGGTAGGGAGAAGGACGAAGGCAGTCTTAGCATCCTCATAGTATACGAATAACCAGCTTATGTTTCGCGCAAAATAACTGGGGCAGCCCCCCGACTAATGTTCAAGAATAATATAAATTTAAAAAGCAAAAGACTTTGCAGTAAGACCTGGCAGTCCAATGAATATAAAATTCATCTCATAGTTTGGTTCTTCTTGCTTTTTAGGTTTCAAATTGGGGCTCGACCCCGTATGGAAGATTATACTTATTTATGCTTGAAGGCAAAGCTCTTTTGCTTCTTAAAGTAAAAAGTCTATGCCCAAAAAAACATCTAAAAAAGTAGCAAATCCAGGCTTTGTACCAATGCCTGTAGTTAATCCGAATGCCGCAGGAATTGACATTGGGGATACCATCCATGCAGTGGCAGTTCCCCAAGATCGAGATCAACAGTCTGTTCGAGTCTTTGGAACGATGAGTTGTGATCTAAAGGAAATAGTTGATTGGTTGGAAAAATGTGGCATAGATACCATAGCGATGGAAAGCACAGGGGTTTACTGGAAACCTTTATTCAACTATTTGATTCTGTATGGGTTTGATGTTTATTTGGTCAATGCACAGCATGTACGCAATGTCACGGGTAGAAAAACGGATCAGAGTGACGCGGAATGGCTACAACAACTGCATAGTTGCGGATTAGTAAAAAGTAGCTATTTGCCGGAAAATGAGCAGGAAACATTGCGAACATTGGTTCGTCACAGGAGAACCCTTACCGAGGAAAGTAGCCGGTTTGTATTGCGGATGCAAAAGGCACTGGAGTTGATGAATATTAAATTGCATACAGTGATCAGCGATATAGTGGGTAAATCTGGTACAGCCATCATCGAAGCTATCATTGCCGGAGAAAGAAATGCTGCGAATTTTTTGCCATTTCTTGATTATCGCATAAAAGCTAGTCATGAAGTTATAATAAAATCATTAGAAGGCAACTGGCGCGCGGAGCAGTTGTTCACATTGGAAGAGAATTATATCAGTTACAAATTCTTTCAGCAACGAATTATAACATGCGAGAAAGCAATAGAAGCACAATTACAGAGGTATGCAGCTATACAAAATGAAGGAGAGATCCCTTTGATAGAAACAAAGAAAGAAGATATTCTGTCCAAAGCAAAAAAGAGGAGTAAAAACGCTCCTGTATTTAATACCAGATCATTTTTGAAAAATATTCTTGGGGTCGATGTTCTTGCTATTTATGGAATGAGTGACATCTGTGCGTTGGAAATACTGTCAGAAACAGGAACTGACTTGGGTAAATGGAAAAACGAAAAACATTTTGTGTCCTGGTTGAATTTATGCCCCAATACTAAAAAATCGGGCGGAAAAATAATCAGCAGTAAGTTGATGAAAAAGAAGCCTAATTCCGCCAGCCAGGCATTCCGGATGGCAGCTAACGGGGTTCAGCGAAGTGATCACTGGCTGGGAGACTATTTTAGACGGATGAAGGCGAAAGGAGGAAACAAGTATGCTATTGTAGCAACCGCCAATAAAATAGCAACTATTTACTATAAAATGGTTACAAATAAGGTAGAGTTCAATCCTTTAGATTTGCAACAATATCAGGAACAGCGGAAAAATGCCAAAATCGCTTACTTGGAAAGAAAGCTGGAATCACTAAAAAAACATGTCGCTTAGTTATATGGAAGTACTGTTTGAAGGGTGGGAAATCAGCTCTATGAAAGCCACTTATTAAGGAAGGGGGATGTCTGTTTACGGAACTAGCATCTTAGCAACACTAAATGTACCAGAGACATGAAAGAAGTTTTAACAGTAGAGAAGCAGAGAAATGGATTGACTATAATAAAAAAAGAAATGAGAGAATACATCAACTACTTAAGGCTTTTAGGAGCGGCACATACCGCGCGCCCAATATCCGTCGGGAATTTATACCGAAAGGAGATGATAAACTACGGCCACTGGGTCTTTGTAGTTGTTGTTACCGATTACAGTCTTCCTACAGTGGAAGATAAGCTGCTGCAGACAGCGGTATCGAAAGTTCTAACTCCAATATATGAGGACTTATTCTATCAGCATTCGTATGGGTTTAGAACGGGTAAATCACAACACCAGGCATTGGAAAAACTGTCAGGAGAATTTAGTGTGAACAGGATGCGCTACATTATAGACGCAGACATGCAAAACTACTTTGGGTGAATCAATCACCAATATATTAATTATTCTTTCGCTAAGGTTACAAAAGAGTGCTCAATGCAACTAAACAATGGCGATCATAAATTAGGCTTACTATCATTACCATTTAACGATAATTAAATAGTATCTGTGAATATCAATAATCAGTGGTTAAATATAAAGAATTTATACTAAAGAAAGTAATTCCTCTATTAGTAGTTATTTTTATTCTCCCAGCAATTACATTCTGGTCAGAGTTGATTAGGGCTATATTACACGGCAATGCATCAATTAGGATCATTAGGTTGTTTCACACAATAACAAGTTTGTTTGAATCAACAGATGAATATGGAGATCGGGGTATCAGTTATATTATCAAGCAGAAGACCATAGAATTTAATCATTCCTAAATCCAGATAATTTGCAGTTATTGGTTCGAAAACTCACCACTACTGGACACTAAAATAGCAAGACTCGTTCTAAGAGCAGGTCCTGCTATTTTATATATATTTTTCACAGTTATAAATAATGCGATAATAAACAAAAAACTATTGCCTAGAGTTAATGAGAAGTTAAAGCGGATTAGTTTATTACGCTACTGGGTATAAACGGATTCTAAACCAGTCCCACATTCTTCATACGACCGATGGTATTCCTTACCAATGTGTGGCCTGTCCATCTTAACCAGATGTCACGAGGAAAATGGGGAAATAATTGGGTATAAGCGAAAATAGCGACCTTTGTATATACTTAAATGGATGATGTATGCCTTTATAGTTTTTTCTAAAAACCGAAGTGGACAGACAACAGCTTATCAGCTTTATGAACATTTATCATGCACAATGTGAAGTGATATGCCCACCTGTGCGACCAAAACGGCTACCAACAACAGGTGAGCGAACTTTCAAATATTGTGGCGTCACATCATCGAAGCGTTGGAAAGAAGCCCATACCTTTTCACATGCTTAGGGAAACAATACGCTATTTTCATTTGATGAATGTGAAAGTTGTAACGAACGCTTTGCTAAATGGGAAACTGATCTGGCTGCGTTTCTGGGTTCTTCGCGCACCTTAAATCAGGTGCGGGGAAAAAACGGTATTCCCAATCCAAGTCCGCGGACAAACAAGTCGAGATGGTGGGTGATGATACCTGTGAAGGGCAGCCTGAACATATAAAAATTGAAAGAACAGCACTGGATAAGGATGCTATTCGCATCGATGTGGAAATAGGTGAAACTGCCATTACCTTCGTCAAGGGGACCTATCGGCCATTGCAAGTTTTTAAGGCACCGGTAAAAATGGTGTATACAATTTTTCCGTAAGTAGAGTTGCCGTTTTATGAGATCACCAGGCAATTCCTGAACAGTTCCTTGTTAGACGATGCGCTTGCGCACACGGCGATTATCAACAAGATTACTTATACTTTTGGCGTGGGTACTTCTTCTCCATTTTTATTATTGTATAAAAAACAAGATCCGAGCCTGGCGTATCCGACACATGTTACCTTACTATTCTGACAGAACTATTTTTTTCAATATGGCATTCCTTATCACAGTATGGATATCGCAAGTTTTGGCCATAAGCCGATCAGCCAACTACAGGTGCCGCCGTTTTTGTTCTTTAAAGGTGAAAATGTGAAATCATTTGCGCGTATCGTTTCGCTTTGGTTACGCGAGCCGCTGAAAGGTGAGAAAGAAACCATTGAGTTCTTTTATGGTGCCGGTATTCCATTAACAACTTATAATACGGCCACAGGCGAGTTAATTGAGGCCAAGCTGAATCTGGAGGAAGTCAAGTTTATCCATCTTTCAAAAGAGAAGATTATTTATTCCGGGAAAAAAAGGAATGTTTAGTGTGTCCTGGTCGCAAAAGTCGCTACATACGGCCTAGGAGGGCGCTTTGACTGGCTGTCTGTTCCTGCCCAAACTGCACTAATCCTTAATAACAGCTGCCAGGCTAAAGTCCTATACTGGTCAGCGGGCAAAAGCAGGCCAATAAGTTGGAAGGGGGGATAACTAGACCTGAAAGTGCGTTTTTCTAGTAAAAACGTCTTAGTCTTCTCTCAGCTGCATAGTACCCACTTCCGCGTAGTAGGAGAGGCGGTCTAAGTGCTGATACTAGACTCTAACAAATATACATCGTTCGAAATACTGAAAAGAGAATAGTTGAATGGAAACAGCAGGTAACCAATGAGGAGTATCGTAATTGAAATAGATAATATAACGAAACTTCAACTGTTTTTCCGCTTTAAGTTTATTAGAACCTAATATTCAACCTCGAACTTTTACTGTACTAAATCAGCTCATTTTGACTCTAATTCCAATAATTTAGTTAAATCCTGCATTATTTGGTCCGACGTTTCGATACCTAGGGTCACAGGAAGAACATCAAACAGCAACAAGCCGCATAAATCGCACGATTTACGCGGCTTTCTTTTTTTGGCTATAATGTTAATCCAATTCAAACCAATCTAAATGGGTACAGCGAAAATCTTAAGTTTACAGTAATCTTTTTTCTCTGTAATGCTTCGTCAAGTTTTGCATGAGTGCTCCTATTGATCTTGCCTACATACGTCCTCGAAGTATTTCTTAATCCGTCTTAGCTATGAGCTAATGGAACTCAATGGGATAATTGTAGAGGTGGGGCGACAATGATAACTTGATCCAGGTGATCTTCCGAAGGTGATCGACATAATAATAGAGTGAAGTCAGATGTTGCTTAGAGCTTTTATAACTATCTTTATAAGGATAAAAAATCAGACCGGAAAAAACATATTTTCTCGAACACCATGATTGAAACAAAATATTGCGCATTTATTGATGTCCTAGGATATAAGGCGATAGTAATGGACACTAGCACCACAAACGAGCAAAAAGTTAAAATCCTTCATAGTATATACTCAAATTTGGCAGTCCAGTTTGTCAATGTCGTCAATCAAGTGAATAGTACTACAGACAGCAAGATCTATCTCAGGTCATTCAGTGATTGCTTCTATTTAGATTGCGCTTCAGTTGAGCCATTGATAATTGCAATAGAGGACATTTTTTCAAATGCCTTCGGTTTTTACGCGAACTTTACCGAAGAGGAGGAGAAAACACCGCTAATGAGATGCGGGATTGTAAAGGACTGGATTGTAAAGTTCAAGGATATCGGGGCCATTGCCACTGGCCAAGACGAGATTAATCCGGTTGGCAAAGCAGTCGCAAGAGCGTATGAAACGTCTGAATTGTCAAAACTGTCAGGTATGCGGATTATTATTTCGCCCGAGGTTATCAAGGATCTGGAGGTTCTTCATTTGACTATTCCAGATTTCCAATGTTATTTTAAAGATTTGTCAACATACGGAGTGGATATGCGCTATTACTTTCGGCACATTGATACCAATGAAAAGAGCGAGGAATGTAATTTATATGAAATGCTTTGGCCTTATAATAGGGTAAATGACCAGGCATATGCATGCATAGATATTTTAACTAAGATTAAGCCAACTTTTCCCCAAGCAGTAATCAGGCAATTTAATAAGACTGCTCAACTATTTCACGACTCCTACCTTCTGAGTGAGTGGAAGGGTAAGGATCTGAGTATCTACGAACGCGATTTAGACGCTTTCGCTAAGCTTCTTTAGGTTAGGTAACTAGGGGGGCTTTATCTTGTATGTACTCTGTCCTGTAGTATGATGAATTATGTTTAATTTACAGATTGCATAACATGAATTTTAAACATAATTTATAACAAATGGACAAAAAAACACAACGGCTACTTCACTTGATAAAAGAAGCCCAGCAAACATATGGGGCTGAAAACTTGGTCATCGCCTTACCGGGATATGCGGCAAAGAAATTTATTGCATATTGTTCTATACAAGAGGATCTGCAATTGCTAATAGAATACACGACTCTATTAAAAACCAAACCAGAGGGTACAGTTGCATCCGCCTTAACTTATTCTTTGATTGCTTTATATGGAAAATGCTTTACAGACGCATCGAAACATAGCTACCCCAAATTAGAACCGAATGATTTGTTCGAGAATAATAAATTAAAAGATGTCCATGAGTATCTGATGGATTTACGCCACCAATTTATTGCCCATAGAGGTGAGACTGAGGCGGAAATTGGTATTTCATTTATGTTGATACCTAAAAACAAAGAGTTGTCAGACAAAACAGAGTTGCGTTTCAGTCGGCTTAAAATGATTAACTTCTCGAAGGAGGAAATAAGTAAAATTGAAGAGTTGTTAAATTATCTATTGCAAGAGGTGCATGCCAAAATAGAAAAGGCTGCGCAAAAACTTCATGATCATTTATTAACAGAATTTACTCCTGAGCAATTGAATTTAATGAGAATGGATAATATGAAATGAAATTGCTGTTTTTGGTTAGTAATTATTGTTAGTTATTTTGGATCACCTAATCAGAGAAGGAATAGAGCAAGCATTGTATGTGATTCAACAGGAAGGGAGCGATTGAATTTCAATCGCTCCCTTCCTGTTGTTATTAACGCTGCCTTCCGGCCATTATTTGAAACCGTCGCATTAAGTAGCACCGCGGCAGTGCCTCCCCCTTATTGAGGGCTAATCCGCACCTTGCAGGCCAGGAGCAGATATGCCAATATCCCCTCTTTTCTCCCATATTTCACGGATTTTCCGGCTTGCTTCTTCCGGGGTAATCCTGATGTACTTGTAGAAGTCGCGGAGGCTTTTATGGCCGCTAATCTTCATAATCAACTCTACGGGTGTTCCCGCTAAAAACTCATTGGTGCAGAAGGAGCGGCGGCATGTATGGGAAGTAACCCACGCATATTTGGGTTTTATTTCTATGATATCCTTATTGCCCTTTTTATGGGAGAATTTAACAACTTCGCTGATACCCGCCAACTTTACGACATCCTTGATGTACAGGTTAAATTTGGGATTGCTTACAATAGGGATTTCCCGGTTAAAGCGCCTGATTAATATTTCTTCGGCTGCATCCCTTAGTGGGATAACTACCCAATGATCTGATTTTACCTGTTTCTTGTAAAGGCATTGTTTTCGTATATCTTCTGGACGAATGGAGGAAAAGTCGGAGAAGCGCAGCCCGGTAAGGCAGCCTAGTACGAAGAGATCACGGTATTTAACCAGGTGCGGAAAGTCGGTTAAATCCATTTGATATATCCGGGCAATTTCTGCCCATGTCAGATATACTGCGTCTGCTTCTTCGTCTAATATTTTAAAATCGGTCAAGTCAATAGGAGCAATGATTTTGCGCCGCATCCTATCTCGCAGGAATATACGCAACTGTTTGATTGTTTTTCCTATCGTAGAGGTTTTTATCCCTTTTATCTTTACTCTTACCCCGTTTATTTCTTCCGACCTACGGCGCTGTATATATTCGTAGGTAAGGTAATTAACAAGACTTTCATATAAATTGTAATCAAAACAATCAAATGTGATAGGCGTTTTCCTGTATTCCTGAAAGGCTGTAAGGTGGTCTTTCATGTTCTTGTAAACATTCAGCATTCCATGGGAAACCTTGTCTTTCTTGCTTTTGATGTGGTCATCAATCTGGAAAAGCAGATCAAGGTTGGTTTTCGGGTTAAGAGCTGCGGCTTGTTGGGCCTTCAGTTCTAGTGTTACCACATCAAAATCCGGGTGAAAGGTTTTCTTTACGAATGCAGGGACATCCTGTATTTTCTTTTTCACCGCATGGGAGATAATATCGTTTGCCTTTCGCAACATGTCAGCCAGTCGTTGGTTTATTTCGGCGGTAAGGCCGAAAACTTCGGGGAGATCGGGAGCAATACGCAGATATTTGCGGTTCCAGTATTTGGGTGGAATAGCTATTTCTGTATTTAGGAGTGTCTTTTTATCCCCTGTTCCACAGTATTGGATAAAAATAATACAAGTGCCATCTTTGCGCACCTTGTTTTTTGGGCAGATTAGTTTGATTGGTAACAACATATTTAGTCGAGTTTTTAGTCGAGTTCAATGATGTTAACCTCAATAAAGGTACTACAGAAAAAATCTAATCGGTGTTATAGAATGTTTAAAATCAAGTCTTTAGAATTAAGTTAAGTAAAGATCGATAAACTTGATTTTGCTAAACTAAATCCCAACGGGATCACAGCAAGAAAGTTAAAGCCGCTTAAAATCTTTTGATTTAAGCGGCTTTTCTGTTTATACCAAACGATGTTGCTCCAATCCATTCTAATCTGAATGGTAAAATACATGGTTACATTGAAACAATCGATCAAGTCGAAAACCAGGGAGATCTTGTTTTAAGCATTTCCATTCCTGCAGCCATCTTTCACAGATAAACTGGATTTTACCTACAGTTTGAAAGACAAGTTCAGGACGAATATTTTCCTGAATATCATCACGAACGGTTTTGGTGTGGTGTTTAAAAGCGACGAAGCGACCCATGCTCAGATCATCACCCGGGAAAATTATTACAAAGAACATTTTTACGGGATAGGAGAGATCTATACAGAAGATATCACGTCGTGGTGGCAAAGCAGGAATACCGTGTTTGCCCTGGGGTCCAATAGCCGGTTTGATGGCAGGATCGACGCGACACCTCAAAACGGATGGCAGATATACACTGCCACCAACAATACCTTTTCTATAGGAGATAATACGAAACTGCAACTGGATTATTCCTATAGTTCGCCCTTTAAGAAGGGACTTTATGAGATCGGCTACCGTTCAAAACTGGATTTATCTATCGGACAGTCATTCATGGATAAAAAGCTGAATCTGACGCTGTTGATGAATGATATCTTTAACTCGGCATTTCTCAGGGATTATACATCCATAGTAAATGGTGTAAAACAAGTGTATAATGAGAATGTAAGCAGCCGGTTCTTCAGGATTTCCCTGTCTTATAACTTTGGTAATGACAAAATCAGGGTTAGCAAAAGAGCATTTGGTAACGAGGAAGAAAAAGACAGAACAAAATAGCAAATGGACATGAAGCAACCACAGATATTTTTACTGCATTATGCAGGAGGACACGCGCATTCGTATGATTTTTTCGGGAAGAGTATCAGGAATGCAGTATCACATGCATTGGAACTACCTGGCAGGGGCCAAACGGTTCCAGGAAGAATTTCTGCCGAACAGGGCCATGGCTGCAGAAGATTACGTAGCGCAAATCAGGCAAAAAAGAAATGGAGGTATTAGATATATAATCATCCCCTAAATTTGGACTGAAATAAAGTAAGTTGTTAAAAATGAGCTGGATATTGTTTTTTTTCATAAAAACAATATCTAGAGTATTGTTCGTACGAAACTTTTCCTACCTTTAGTTGGAGAAAATAAAAACTATGAATATTCATCCTACGAATGCTGAAATGGAAATATTGCAGGTTTTGTGGAAGTACGGTCCATCCACTGTTCGCTTTGTAAACGATAAGCTGAATGAGGAAAAGAGAACTGTGCAGTATTCTGCTACCTTAAAGCTGATGCAGATTATGGCAGAGAAAAAGATGGTAGACAGAGATGAGACCAATATGAAGCATATTTACTCAGCTGCGATAGCAGAAGATACCACCAAAAAGGATCTGTTAGGTAGGTTTGTGGAGAATGTTTTCAATGGCTCTGCCAGCACATTAATGATGCAATTGCTGGCCAACAAAAAAACATCCAGAAAGGAACTGGAAGAAATCCGGAATCTGATTGACAAGCTGGAGGAAGAAGAATAATTACCTCATAACTATTATTGTATGCACTACCTCTTTATACAACGTTTATTTGCAGATGATGTAATACAAGCGCTTTGCTGGACGTTCATCCATTCTTTGTGGCAGGGGTTGATCTTTGCAATCATCGCTGGTGTATTGCTGGCTATTACAAGAAAGGCGGATGCCAGGCTGCGCTATAATTTAATGGTGGGTATCTTGTTTTTATTCCTGTTGGTGACCCTTTTTACCTTCGGTGAACAATTAAATAATACGATTGTAGCTACTTTACAGGCGCCTATATCAGAGCAAACTTTTATCAGGCAGTTTGTGACGTATTGCAATCTGCACGCACCTGTAATTGTAGGCATATGGTTTATCATTTTTAGTGCCAAATGTGTAAATATATTGGGTGGTTTAGTGCGTATTCAGCGTATCAGAAATTATAATACCCAATCTCCGGCAAAAGAGTGGCAGGAGCAGGTAGCAGGGCTGGCAAGGAAATTACATATTCATAAAACGATATTACTATTGGAGTCAGCATTGGTGAAAGTGCCCATGGTAATAGGTGCTTTAAAGCCGGTAATTATTATGCCGGTGGGGCTGCTGGCTAATTTACCCGCCGATCAGGCAGCTGCTATTTTACTGCACGAACTGGCCCATATCAGGCGGAAAGATTACCTGGTAAACCTGTTGCAAAGTTTCGTAGAGATCCTGTTCTTTTTTAATCCGGCTGTGTTATGGTTATCATCGCTGATAAAACAGGAAAGAGAACACTGTTGTGATGACCTGGCAGTAGTGGGTATAAAAAGTAAAAAGAAATATGTGCAGGCATTGGTGGCTTTTCAGGAATACAACCTTGACATTACCAAAGGGAGTCCTGTAGTGGCATTCACCGGTGAAAAGAATCATTTACTGAACAGGGTCAAACGAATAGTAC
Organism: Chitinophaga sp. LS1; assembly: GCF_034274695.1. Classification (NCBI taxonomy): domain Bacteria; kingdom Pseudomonadati; phylum Bacteroidota; class Chitinophagia; order Chitinophagales; family Chitinophagaceae; genus Chitinophaga; species Chitinophaga sp. LS1. The sequence goes on along the minus strand of NZ_CP128362.1, from coordinate 7,208,011 downwards.
ATAAAGAGAATACGGGCATGCGGCCAATGGATAGAATTGTGCTGGTATTATCCCTTTTTATACTGGTATTAATTGGTTTTGCCCCAATCCGGAAAATTCACGCGCAATCGACAACAAATACAAATCTTTCCCAAACCATGGATGATGATCAATTAAATCCTGAAAAACGGAACCATGAGCTGTTGTTAAGAGATGAAGCCCTCAAAATTCGCGATAAAGATTTAGCAGACAGAGATGAAAAACTGTTGAGCCAACCGATATCGGAAGAGGACCGGAACAGAATTCTGCAGGACCAGGAAATGAGAGCCGCTGATTTGCAGCGACGTATGCAGGAACCACATCATACGTCTGGAGAGAACGCAAAATAGTAACCCAGGCTACCTTCCAACAAACCATCATTTTAAAAATATACTACGCAAACTGACTTTTGAGCTTAGCTCAAATGAGGGATTGTTTTGTGTCTGTCAAACTATAAATGGATATACATGAAAGCACTGTATCTGCTCATAACGATAAGCTTGTTTTGTAACAAAGTTCTGGCACAGAATCCCATTGACAACAAGATCAGTGGCCTTGTCCATGATGATAAAAACAGTCCCATACCCGGGGCGTCGCTGATGGTGATAGGTGCAAAAGATTCAGCCTTACAGAAAACTGGTATTAGTGATGCGGATGGTCAGTTTGAGTTGAAAAATCTGAAAGCCGGACAATATCTTTTAATTATAACAGCCGTAGGTTACAACAAATTTACAAGTGATCCTATCTCTATTGATTCCCTGCACAGCAGTATTTCTTTGCAGACCATTCAGCTGCTGCAAAGTGATGCGAATGTATTAAAAGGCATATCTGTGACCGCCAGAAAACCATATATGGAGCAGCAGATAGACCGGCTGGTTCTCAATGTAGATGCATTGATAACTAATGCCGGTACTACTGCGCTGGATGTGTTATCAAAATCGCCCGGCGTGAGTGTAAGTAGTGATGGGAGTATTTCATTGAACGGTAAATCAGGTATACTGGTATTACTGGATGGCAGACCTACTTATTTATCCAGCCAGGACCTGGCGAATTACCTGAAAGCGATGCCCAGTGCATCTCTGGATAAAATTGAACTCATGACAAATCCGCCAGCCAAATACGATGCTGCTGGTACGGGTGTGATCAATATCAGCACTAAAAAGAACAGGATAAAAGGTTTTTTTGGAAGTATTTCAGCTAATTATAGCCAGGCAAACTATTGGCGAAGCAATGATGCGCTGGATTTGAATTATCGCAATAATAAGGTGAATCTGTTTGCAAACATTGGATATGCTGGTGACAGGAATTTTGTAAATACAGATGTTGCCCGCTACTATGTAAATTCGGATGGCACCCCCAGTTCAGAGATACAGATGGCTGTGCGTAATAAAAACGTTGCTGATGCGGTCAATCTTAAATTGGGTATGGACTATTTCCTTTCTCCCAAAACTACTATGGGCGTTATATTTACAGGATTGTACCGGCCTAAATCAGAAGAAGTAAACACAACGAGCAGGGTGTACGATGGCAATCATACATTAGATTCTATTGCACAGGGTACATTGAATGGAAAATATAAATGGAAGAATGGTGGGGTAAACCTCAACCTGCAGCACAGGATTGACAGCACCGGAAAAGAGATCACTGCGGACCTGGACTATATCCGGTATAATTCTGATGGTAATCAGGTGACCAATAATTATGTGTATGCAGCTGACCAGACGCTGGCAAGAAATTATGATCGTATCGGCGTGCTCCCGGTTGATATTACTGTATACTCCGGGAAGGTAGACTATTCGAGTCCTGTGGGAACAGGAGGGCGGTTCGATGCTGGTGTAAAGTCCAGTTATGTGAAAACTGATAACGCAGCTGAATATTATAACCGGGTCAATAATGTGACTACACCAGATTATGATTATACCAACCGTTTTTTGTACGATGAAAATATTAATGCAGGATATCTCAACTTTAATAAAGAATTTAAAAGGTGGTCTTTTCAGGCCGGACTTCGGCTGGAGAATACTATTGCCAATGGGCATCAGCTTGGAAATGTTGAAAAGAGTGATTCTTCGTTCAGAAGGGATTATACCAGCCTGTTCCCAACTGCTTACCTGTCATACAAGCTGGATAGCGCGGGTAACCACACGCTGGGATTAAGTTATGGCCGCAGGATTAACAGACCGGCCTATCAGGATCTGAATCCTTTTCTCTATTTTATGGACCAGTATTCTTATTCAGCCGGTAATCCTTATCTAAAGCCTCAATACCTCAATCATTATGAATTCTCCTATCATTTCCGGCAGTATATAAATGCGATGCTTGTGTATGATAAGTCAAAGGATATGATTACACAGACCATAGAACAGTCAGGTAACGTGTTTATTGCCCGTAATGCAAATATTGGGGAGAATACGGTATATGGTTTGCTGCTCAACTCTTCCCTGAATCCTACCAAATGGTACATGTGTAATGCGCATCTTGAATTCCTGAATTTTGGATATAAAGGACCTATCAATTCCGAATATATAGATGAGAACAGGTTTTCGTGGGGTATTGGGTTAATGAACCAGTTTCGGTTCAATAAGGGATGGGCGGCAGAAGTGTATGCGATGTACCGGTCTTCCACCAGGGTAGGCCAGTTTGTCAGGGACCCGGTGAACCGGGTGGATGCCGGTGTAATGAAAAACATCCTGAAGGACAAGGGGTCACTTAAACTGAGTGTGCAGGATATTTTCTACTCCATGATCATTAAAGGGAAAATTACGAATCTCCAACAGGCCACGGCGACTGATCGCAATCTTTCTGACAGCCGTGTCATTGGCCTGACTTTCAATTATAGATTTGGCAAGGAAATTAGTGGATCCAAACGAAACCATAATAGTAGTGCTGAATCAGAACAACAAAGAGTAAAAACAAACAATTAGTCTTTCTTTTTTAATGTATGGGGCCTGGGTGCAAGTCCCGCTGGGATCACAGACAACTTATAAAACCTGCGCTGGTCGCAGGTTTTGCTTTTTTAGTCGAGCGTTTAGTTGAGTTCCTTTTGTATAACCCCGATTTCTTTCCCGTACTTTATACAGGTTAATCAGCTTTTACTAAGATACAAATTATTTTCCGCTCCTTTGAAGCTCTATTATCAGTTTTCGTTGGGGAAATAGCCCGTATTTAAAAAGTATACGTTAATTTCACCTGTTGGGAAAAAGGAGCAGAGTAGTTCGTTTTGATCGTCTAGTTTTGTAAGCGTGGTAAAGTATTTTTCGCCCTCGATCTGCCTATGAGGAGATTGAAAAAAGCACTTAATAACGATTCCTATAATATCAGTTGGGTGGCTAAGATTATGTGATGATGGATAGGTACCTAAATGATATCCATCACATCTGAAATGTTTGAAAAGGTGCAATAGTCCCCCTGTAAAATCAAAGCCGCCACGATGAGTTTTGTTTGGCTGAATTAAGCGGAATAGATCAAGTCTTAGAACCTGTTCGTTGACAGAGCCATCTGATGCTAACTCAAATACGTATGCAAACTGTTCAGTGCAGTAAAACTGTTTTATGCAATCTTTTTCTTTGCAGCCAGAGGGTTCAATATTATCAATTGCTTGCAAAACCGCATGTGCATCATATGTTCCAAAGCTGGTAGGATACTTTTGGGCGGCCTCCAAGAGAACTTCCGTGATAACAGCTTTCATTACCCTTCCAGTCACAACAACGTATTCTTTACCATCGATCACAGCTTTAAGATAGTGGCTCTTTGAAAACCCATTTTACTATACTGTTTATAGGCCATTACACGGTAAACCTCACCAGTTTCTGGCTTTGAAACATACTTCATTCCCGCCAGAGCGTGGGCTTTTACAAAAAAATGTTGTTTAACTAGCTCATATTCTTCATCCGTAATGTCTTTAATTTCAATAGTCATGTCTATTATTTTTTCCAAAGATATAGTATTTAAAATTTCACTTTGTAGCACAACCGCTACGTTACGTGGGGAGTAAAGAAAAAGTTGAAAGCATGTTGGTTGTTTCGTAAATTTATAGTATATAAACTATGGATATGAGAAGTTTGAACATGAAGCAGTTGAAATCCTTTTTCACCTTTGACCTACCTGTAAAATACAGCTACATTTATTCCCGTTTCCGTAAAACTCATGAAGGGGCAGCGTGATATTTATGCGAGTTGGCCAGCCGAGGCGACGCGCCGACAGTTGATTAATGAGTATTGGAGTAATGCGCTTGGACATTATTTGTTTTTGGTTGTTGTCGCCACTGTTGCTGTCTGGTTTTACAATGGTCAATTGAACAGTATTTATATGCTTGTCAGCGTGACGCTGGGAATAACTGTATATCTGCCGTTGTATTTCATTCTTTATCGACCCATCTTTACTGGCGATTTCCTGCCAAAGTTGGAAACGGTAATAGCAGCATATGAAGGCCGGGAACGTGCATGGCTGGAAAAGTGTAAACGAGACCAGTTAACCAACCGCGCTTTGGTGTTTTTTTTATACGCATTTGATAACGCCAGCAATGCTAACTACCTAGCCGCTACCGATAAATGCGCAGATCTGTTACACAAAATTTTCGGATCAAGCCCTGATGGAATCAAAAAAGCACTTGAGTTGGTCTATAAGAGTGATAAGCGGGCCAAATTAGAATCGCCATCGTGTAGAAGTGAGCAAAAGTTTTGACGAAGCCTATGCCATCTTGGAAGAAATGCAGTTTGACGAAGGCATCCGATGGCTAAAGCACCTAGAGCAAAAATTCCCACGACCCTAATATCACTCAGATCATACGGTCAAAACCTCCCTTTTTCCGCCAAACAAGTATACTTAGCCTGTTTTCTTTTCCCTGAGCAACCATATTTGCCGTATAAATCGGTATAATATGGAAAAGAGAGAAAGAAATGTGCAGACAGCGCCAATGCTATTCCCGATTGAGCCGGAACAGTTTTGGCAAATGCTGCGTGTGTTGGTGCGGGAAGAAGGCAGCCAACTGGAAAGGCAGCCGGTACATACCCCGGCATATGATACCCCCGGCCTCACCTATAAGCCCCTCTACAAAATCGGTGAGGTTTGTCAGCTATTTCAGGTTACTAAGCCTACCATTTACGATTGGATAAAACACGGCAAATTAAAGCCGTACAAAATCCGGTCGAGGGTTTATTTTCTTTGGAACGACATTCAGCAATTATTACAGCTCGGAGAACAGCCGAACGAATGACAGGCAGCGGTGCTACCTGTCGCGGAGATGGGACGGGCTGCCACGCAGGCCCCGCCCCTTGAAGATCGAACGGGCTGCCTTTGGCATCCCGTCCGGGGAGATCGTACAGGCGGCCTTGCCACCTGTACGCTGAGATCGGGCGAGGCTGCTCCACACAGGCCCCACCCGCGAAGATTGAACGGGCCGCCTTCGGCATCCCATTCGCGGATTCGGAACGGGCTTCGCTCCGTTAGCGAGCGGTGTTTTTGCTGCGCAAAAACCGCTCGCCCCCTCGCTCCCGTTGGTCGCAAGGGGGATAATGCAGCGGAGATTGTAGCGGATTGGTGACGGGCAGCTACGCTACCCGTCTGCGCAGAAAGTACAGGTGGCGTTGCCACCTGTACGGGAAGATCGGGCAGGGCAGCAAAGCTGCCAGCCCTCAAAGATTTAAACGTAGCAGATATGCAACAGACGCAGGAAAAGAGGAAAGGTAAAGGCGGCAGGCCGCCTAAAGCCGTAAGGAAAGAGATACGTACAGGCGTAAGATTTACCAAAGCCGAGTATTTTATTGTGAAAGAAAAGGCCATTAAAGTGGGTTTGCGTTATACTGGATATATCTGCTTATTCCGCGCAAAGTTTACCAGCATTCTGCTTTACTCCGGAATATGCAATTTATCCGTCAGATGGCATTGTTTGGCGGCGTTACAACCCGTTTAAACGACGAAGAACGGGCATACATCAAACAGTTAATAGGGATGGCAAATAATATCAATCAGGTATCGAAACAAGCCCACAAGGAAGGCATGTTGAATGCTATGCTACTTTTTGAAAGTTACCGTGGACAGATTGACAACCTACTAAACTGGTTAAAACGTGATAAGTAAAGTAATTATCGGTAAATCCTTTTATGGCCGCTGCCGTTACGTTTGCCCAGATGAACAGCAGGCGGAAATACTGGAAGCAGAAGGGGTAAGAGATTACAGCTATAGGCATATGGGGAATGATTTTGAAATGAACAGGCAACAGTTACCGGATAAGCGAAAGGCCGTTTTTCATGGCATCCTTAGCTTTTATCCTGGAGAGCAGTTAACCAATGAAGCATTGGCGCAGATAGGACGGGAGTACCTCGAAAAGCTAGGCGTAACTAATACCCAATATGTGATAACAAAGCATACAGACACCGATCATTTACACCTACATATCATTGCAAATTTGGTTAACAACCCGGGAAAGGCAATCCGTGATAACTGGATAGGACTACGTGGGAAGAAGACCGCGCAGCAGCTTACACAAAAGTATCAGCTTATTCCCGCTATCGACAAGAAAATAGGCCTTACCAATCTGCAAGCCCTAAACCAAGAAGAGGCGGCCCGTTATGAAATCTTTCAAGCTATCGAAGTAGTATTGCTCCGTTGTAAAACCTTGCCAGCATTGGAAAGGGAGCTAATGAAGAAAGGAATAGACGTACAGTACAAGCATAAGGGGGATACACAACAATTGCAGGGGATTAGTTTTAAAAAAGGTTTGTATGCCTTTAAAGGTAGCAGCATTGACCGGAAGTATTCTATAGCTGGCTTGCAAAAGGCAATGCAGCAGCAGATTACACAGGATCAAAAGCCGTCAAATAGGCGCGGTATGCGCTTGTAACAGTAAACCTATTTAAGAATGAATTAAATTATGTATTATGAATGAGTTGTTATTGCAGACAATTGTAGACAAGTTAAATAAAGTTGATGAAGGTGTCCGGCAAATAAATAGTGCAGGGTCGGAAATTCCGGACTACACAGAACAGTTAAAGAATATCGGTACTTCTTTAGAGCAAATAAAAGCTTATATGGCGGAAATGCCGGGTCGTCTGAAATTCCCTACAACGGCGGTTTATACGCTATCGCAAAATCTTGAGATAAATAACGATCTGCTAAAACGTCCGCCTATACAGGAAATCAAGCATCATCATCATGTAAATGCAGGGATGATTGTTTTCGCTTGCTGTTCCTATTACTTGTCTTAGGGGGTGTGTGGTTATTCAATACGTGCTCTATATTACAGGTTTATAGGGCAGGAGATATAAAATACCGTTATATACAGCTACAGGCGAGGAAACAGCTACGCCCGTTCCTTTCTGAAATTGATAGCCTCTATCATGCACGCCCCCAAGCCTTCCGGGATAGCGTTGTACAATGGGAGGAACAAAGGCAGCGGATTGCATCTATGTTATTAGAAGCGCGGGGAAAGGAAGAAGAAGTAATCAGGCTAAGGAATAAGGCTGGAGAAATTCGGTAGGGTAAAAATTAGTGCAGGACAGGTCAACTTTTCGCCTGCGGCGGGCAACCCCACATTTGAACAATGATTTTTGCGGCAATGCCGCCTTCCTCAACGTTTGTAGAAAAATCATTGTTCAAATGAGGGGGTAGCAACATTTTTTACGACTATTTTTTATTTATATTAAATGGGCCGCATCCTGCGTTTCCATTTGCCGTAATAGACTATATCCTAGCCCAGTTTCACCACATTCGCTTTCTTTTTTAGAGAGAATTTCTGAAAGTAAATTTTTCAACGAAATAATAGGAATTGTCGAGGTGTCATTTTCATCATACCACATATAGGATATCCCATAGCCAATTCTATGATCTTTCCATTTTCCATACATAGGATCAATTCTACCTCTACTTACATTAAGGTTAGGCACATTCCAACACACAACTAAATCAATTTCACTTGGATTTTTAGTCTTTTCTTCGAAATCGAATAATAAGTCATCAAAATTATGTTTGAATTCTAGGACTTTACCTTTGCCATCAATCTTATAATCATCTGAACGTTTAGATATTATATCAGTAAGTTCCCTTGAGCCTGTAAAATCAGAAGTTATGTCAATAAGGGCATCATATCTGTTAAATCCGGAGATTGCAAGTAATTGATAACCTTTTAACAGGCTATTGGAAAGAATGGATGTAAATAGGGCTATTACCTCTTGTTCGGTGTCAGGGTCCACTTTGAATACCGGGTATAACGAAAATTTTTCATAAAAATCACTAACAAGAGATGTTTGCGATCTTGAGTCAACAGAATTTCTCCAGGCTTCAAGGTCAGAACTGGGATCCGGTCGTTCCTTTTTCTTCATGGCCCATCTATATTCTTTAAGTATTGCTATGATTCTCTGGCCAAGTTTATTAATTGCATTTGCAATTGATTCATCGGCTGATATCTTCCTTCCGGTGTCAAGCTCCAAATTCTCAAATGACAATATAACATGAGATTGGCGATCTAGTCCTTGGCTGCTGGTAAGGCTTAAATCGATAATTCTCCCTTGTGGTGTATTGTCACAGACAATCCTCATTCCATAACGTAATAAGTTTGATCTTCCGCCAAGGCGTTTATTAATTTCCTTGAAAACATCAACTGAATAACAAAGATAACCTTCCGCCCATTTTAGATACTGTCGTAATACCTCTTTCTCATTTTCTTCCAATGTTTGGGTCAGATCTATAATTTCTTCTGCGCCCCATCTGTAATAAACAGCTTGATTTTTCCGTATGTGTCTATATCTATGTTGTGGCTCTAGGTTATCTAAAGTGGATTTATCGACACCCACTTTGAATACTTTGTGAGGGTATGGATATCCTAAACTTCTTTCGTCAAGATCAAAGTTTCCATATTTCCAAGTTTGAAAATACTGGGAATCACCATGATCTAAGTGCAGATTAATCTTTAAATCCTTGAGTAAATCGTTTGGTTCGGAAATGCCTAATGCTGTCTTAATCGTCAGAAAGGAAGCCCAGTTTTGCAATTCCCTATCCGGTCCATCTCCAATTATTACTAGGTTGTTCAAGTTTTTGGGCTTCATTCCATCATGGAATTGGAAGTAAATAGCTGTTCCTCTTGAATCCGGGAGCAAATCCTTTAAGAAGTTGGGAACTTGTGCGTGATCCTCGATTGTTGGTTCGTTCTCTTCATCATTCTTTATCCAGTTATACGAATTTTTGATTGTATAAGCTGTTTTATTATCCTTGATATCTACAGTTTGAATGCTCGCCATTTGACTGGCTGCAAAAAAATATGATGCTCCGACTCCCTTGTATCCTATTGTTTTACCTCTTTTCTTTCCAAAGGAGTAACCTGGAACTGTCAAATTATGTGCAACATCCTTCGACATTCCAGTCCCGTTATCCTTTACAAAAAAATAATGATGGCCGGTGGCTCGGCGTCCTATAACAATGGTAAGTTCTGGAGGATGGGATGAGAACAATTTTTGGTCTGCAGCCATTTTTATTGCATCAACGGCATTCTGAACAATTTCAGTAAATATATCCGCTTCATCTGCATATGAGGTTAGTAAATTGTTTAATGCTCTTCTCGCGACTTCTTTTCTCTCCGATTCATTGATGGAGTCAATTCCAAAAGGTTTCATTTAACAGGGATTTTTGAATTAATGCTGGATCAGTTGATGGAGGTATCTAGCTAATTGGAGTCATAATAGCCAGACAAAAACCACCTAATTAGGTGGTTTTTCGATTTGAAGATTTTTATTTCTTTTGTTGATTACCCTGTAACAGATCGGTCTTTTCTCTTTCGCTCGTAAGCAAACGTTCATATAATTCTATAACCTTGTCTAAAGGGTTAAAGCTGCAATTATAATTAATGGCATTTAACGTTGAAGTGTCATTGCTATTAAATGTATTTGCTATGACATTAAAGGCTGCTTCTTCACTAAAGTTCTTAATTGCTTCTGGTGAAATCTTTAAAACTCTTGCAACCTGATCTAAAATTTCAGGTTCAATCTTTTCTTTTCCCTCAAGCAAGGAGATCTTTTTTTGCGTCCAATCATCGCCTAGATCAGCCGCCATAGCTTCTTGGGTTATGTTCAACATTTCCCGGAATCGCTTGATATTCCGGCCCTCATGGATGCTTTTGTTCATAGTAGTAACGCTCATGTAACGAATATAAGATTTTTTTACTGCTAAAATATGCCTTTATTCTGGATAATTTACCCGCTAAAGTACTTAATTATCCCCATAAAATACGCTAATAACGAATTGATTATGACTCTATTACATCTAATCTTGCATCCATGTTCAAATAACCTCCAAAATTTAAGGTATGAAAGAAATAGAAAAGATTCACCTAAGCCCGCCGTTTAATGAAGACGAGTGAATAAGGCTCGTTTTTCTACTTAGCGACACGCAAAACTGGCTGAATGAACTGGTGAACGCTGCTATGTTCAGCGTACCCATGAAGGACAGAAAAAAATTATTCCGCAAGTCTTATTATATCACAGTAGGGTCGCTGGTTCATATTATGGAAAGGCATCATTTTAAAATTCCCAGACACCCAAATGTCAGTAAATTTACTATCCCCGTAGTTGAAATCTTGGCCTTGCTCCGGGATGCCAATACAGAGCCGGTTGAACAGGTTACGGGGGCTACTTACCTTAAAAGGGTTATTGATACCGGAAAAACAATAGGCCACGACTTTAACCAGCTCCCAACCAGCCTTTTAACCGTCTTGACAGATAGCGGAGGGCGCATCCTTACAGCCTTTCCCGGTTGCATGAAGTCACAAACCAGTATTTCAAATTTATAAATCCGCCAGTTATGTATTTTACTACTCCCCGCGCATGGGATAACCTTCCTTTGCGCCTGACAACCGAGGAAATACGCGACCCTCACGAAGTAATACACGAATATTACTCCGCACATGATATGCCACGGGCGAGGCAAATTTTAGACAAGTGGTTATGTTCAACCAGTAAGGAGAAGCCGAGCAAGCTATCGGCATCCGGGCTGCAATTCTTTTATGAAAGAACGGAATCATTGATTGAAGCCGCCTATTTGATTGGACAATTGGACAATAGGGACAGAAAAGCAATCATCATGCAAAGCGATGATGAAGAAGAAATTGACTTGATGAACCCCCGCTTATTTTGTGCATGGATTAGGCAAAGCAAAGGGGAAGCTATTGCCTACCGTGAAGTATGGGACAATTTCCCTAGAAGCCTCGCCTATAAGGAGTTTTTAGACCCCTATCAGGTGTTAGGAAAATTCTTTTCCTTTCTCACATTGGTAAGTATTCGGTTCTCGGCGTTCCCGAATAGAAATTAAATATTGCGATCATTGCATCAAAATTTAAACGATGCGAAAGAAGCAAATTCAGAGATCTCTCCCTGGTTCTCCCTTAAAAGTAGACATGGCATTCCATGTTCGTCAGCAGCCTGATTCCGGCATGATTATTAGCGAATACTGCAGGGCTCATCAAATAAGTGAAGGCAGTTTTTATTACTGGTTAAAGAAAACAAACAATACTTCACCGGTTCCATCCTCACCACCAGCAATACTTCCCGTAAAAATTGTAGCATCATCAAATGAGCCTGTTAATTCAAACTTATTTGCTGAAGTGCGCGGTATTGCAATTTATCAACCTGTGCCGGCAGAATATTTACTCACCTTGCTAAATCATTAGTCAATGTTGTCATTAGCTGGTTATAATTTTTATATCTATACATCTGCAGCGGATATGCGGATGGGAATAAATGGTTTGTCAGGCATCGTACGTAATCAAATGGCACTTGATCCATTAGCTAAGGGCATCATCTATTTGTTTTTTAACGGGCGTCTCACCCAGGTGAAAATGTTGCAATTTGATGGAGATGGTCAGGCGCTTTATTACAAAAGACTAGCCAGAGGCACCTTTGGCAAACCTGTTTATGATCCTGGTTGCCAGGCGATGATGATTGAACGCAAAGATGTGATGCTCATCCTGGAAGGAATCGAGATTAAGTACAGAAAGCGTTACGAAAGAAAGTCAGGAAAATCAACAGATCAGCCAAACTAATAATGCTGTTTTTGCGTTAATATAGCCAATACCATGACACAAAGCAGTGCGCCCTGAATTACTCACTTCTATAACAGATGCATTAAAACAAATCTCCACGCTAACGGAGACCAATGGGGAGTTGTTGGAATCTCTGACCAGAGAGAGAATAACGTTTGGTAAGATTATATATGACCTGAATAACCAGCTGGAAGCAAAGAATGGAGCATGTGATAAATTAAACCGTTATCTGAATCAGGCACATGAGATTATGCTTGATAGAGAACATCAGGTCATTGAATTGCAAAGCAGGATCGAAGCATTGGAAAGTGAAAATGCGCTCTTAAAAGAGCAGGTTGCTCAGGGAGAAAAGAAGAGCTGGCAGTTACAGGAGTTATGTGAAATGCTACAGGGTAAAAAGAGTGAGAAATTTATACCTGAACGTGAAAAAGTAGATGCGGCCATACAACAAACCTTAGGACCTGATTTTGATCTGACCGAACTGGAAGAGATTATAAGAGTAGCCTCCACAAAAGGCGATATTCAACAAGTGGATGACCAGATCCGGAAAGGCAACCGCAAAAAGAAAAAACATCTCGCTCATAAAGGTAGAAGAGTACAACCATCTTGTATAGAAGTAGTGACAGAAACAATTGACGTCGAAGGAGACAAGACAGGCCTGATCCCTATGGGCAAAAAAGTGACGACCTATTACGAATACAAGCCGGGTAAAATTATTAAAGTACAACAGGAGCGGCTTCAATATCGTACAGAAGATAAAAAGTTTGTCTGCCAACCAGTAGCCCCTCGTCTGGTAGAAAAAGGAACAGTAGGAAACAGCCTGCTGGCACACTTACACAGCCGCCGGTTTGGATATGGGGATCCATATACACGTCAGTTACGGTATATAAAAAGCACTACTGGCATCAGCTTCGCAGCATCAACGGTAAATGGTTGGGAAGAGGTGGCCTTTAAGAAACTGCTAAGGCTGTTGAGATGTATGAAAAAAGTAATTGTGCAGGCCCGGTATCTGAAGGTCGATGAGACAAGATTAGATTACCTCAATGATATTGGAGAAGGCAAACCATCCAGGGGTTGGCTATGGGTATTTTTATCTGAAGAACAAAAATTAGTATTGTTTGAATTTAACCCATCCCGCGGACATAAGGTTCCACAGCAGATATTAAAAGATTTTAAGGGCACGCTTCAGGCGGATGGCCTGGGTAGCTATGTAGCAGCTTTTAAAGATAATGAGGAGGTGGACCTAATGACATGCCTGTCCCATATCCGCCGCGGTTTTAAGAAAGCAGAGAAATATGATAAAAAGCTAGCGGCAGAAGCATTGACATTGTTCAACATCATTTACAGGATAGAAGCCTTTGCCGAAAGAAAAAAGATGACCGATGACCAGCGATTGGCATTGCGTCAGAAATATAGCGTTCCTTTTCTCGATAAAATACATATCTGGTTGCTGGAACAACAGCAGATAGATCATCTGCCAGGTACACCAATAATTAAAGCAGTTAATTATGCCCTGGGGCAATGGCACAAACTAAAAGCATTTACGACCCTTGGATACGTCGATGCCGACAACAATGGCGTCGAGAGGGCCATCAGACCCGTTACTACCTTCCGCAATAATAGCCTGTTTGCCGGAAATGAACATGGAGCAGAGAGAGTAGCACTTTTTTACTCCCTGATCGAGTCTTGTAAACTTAACGACATCGATCCTTATATTTATCTTAAAGATATCTATGACCGCCTTCATGATTGCCCAGCTCATGAACTTATTAATCTGTTGCCTCCATATTGGAAGAAGAAAAATACATGATTACATCAATTAGCAGATTAGCCCCGAATTACAAAGAACTTCATTTATAGCCAATACCATGATTACAGCAGCAAAGATAAGGGCTGTAAAACATTATTCTGGAATGCCGAGGTCCGAATACTTACTCACATTGGGTGAATGGCGGGAGTTGCTCCGTGAGTTGTTTTCTATGGGCATATCACGTAGAACCTTCTTAGATGAAACGCTGGATTTTGATATGTTGGGAATAAAAAAGCATCTTGAAAAACTCATCGAAGCGGGCCACCTGATTGATGTTAGGGAATATCGTCAATCTTTTTACGATAAAGTAATTAATGAAACCAACCAGAAAAAGGATGAAGCATGAGGACTATAGTAGGTTACAGAAGAAAAGGAGCGTTTGGGATTCAAACGCTCTTTTTTTGAGCTTACATTGTTTGAAACTCAGCTAGGATCTTTCTTGTTATGGATATATATTATGAAGTTGTTTATACTTTTAATTTTCTACAAAAAAGGGTTATAAGAGCCAGCCATTGCAATGCCATCCATGTTTCAACAAGTTTTTCATATCTGACAAGCAATGCTTTAAAAGCATCCATCCAGGCATTGGCATGTTCAATTTTTGTTCGTCTTTTGTAAAGTTGATCATCAAAATATCGGTATTCATCACTTTGCTTCTTTTGATTTCGCAAGTTGGGTTTTACATTTAATTCAATCTCGTAGTCAATGCATACTTGTTTTAAATCTTCGCTGTCAAATCCAGGATCGGCATTTACAAATATTCCATTGCAATTGATATCGGATTGTTCCAGAACCCCGATCATTTCTTTAAACAGCTTCACTATATCGTATAAGTCATTATGCTCTCCACTTTGCGCCGTTGATACCGTCAGCATCTGACCTCTGTTGTCACATAAGAACAAACTATTACTGGTTTTTGAAGCTTTTCTGCCTTGATAACCTACCGCCTGGCCACCACGTTTGACAGGTGTATGGCTACCATCTAACTGAGCGCTTGACAGATCCAGCAGTTTCTTATTACAAGATAAAAGATTGATCCAAGCCCTCTTGAATGAACCGTCTTTACTCCATTTTAAAAAATACCTGTGAATATTTTGCCACGAGGTCGCCCCTTTATCAAAATATTCGCAAATACACAACTCTCGCCACTGGCAGCCTGTTTTCATTCGCTTTAAAATCAACAGAACCACTTTTACTAAATCTATCCTGGCCTTAAAGCCTCTTTTGCCTTTGCTTAAATGTGGTAAAATCCAATCTCGTACCTTATCTTCGTCTATGAGTCCCAGAATTATTCGTTTTTATTTGCCAAAACAAAAATCCTTAATTCCTGGGACTTCCTTTTTTATCCTTCAAAAAGTGTAAACAACTTCTATGAATAATTATTGTGTGAAATGTCCGAGAGTTAAAATTTTTTGAAAAAAAATCGTATAGTGTAAAATAAAAAACATAACTTTGACTATACGAAGTAGATTTTTATGCAATTCGGAGACAAAATAAAAGAACTAAGACTTAAAAAAGGCTTTTCCATCCAAGGACTTGCCGACTTAGTCGGTGTTTCCAAACCTGCTATTCAACAATATGAGGATGGAACAATCACTCCTAGTAATAAGGTATTAAAGAAAATATCAGAGGCTTTAGGTGTTAGGGTTTGGCATTTCTTTTCCGCTCCGCCACAGTCAATAAAATTGATTGAGTTTAGGGATGGTCATACACTCCAAGATGAGGAAAAAGAAAAAAATACAATAAGAGAATTGATAGTGACAGTTGCCCAGAAATATTTGGACCTTGTCACAATAATGAATGAAAGAATTTTATTTGATAATCCGGTTGCTGATACTGAAATAAGCACTAATAGTGATGTTGAAAAAGCGGCTAAAAAGCTGAGAAAAAAATGGAAAATAGCCGATTCTCCAATTGACGATGTGACAGAATTTCTTGAATTGAAAGGGTTTATCATTTTGACAATTGAAAGACCTACAGGTTCTTCTGGGGTTTGTGGTTACATTGAAGATACTAGTGGAAATATACCTGTAATTATAGTGAACACATTCGATGACCCAGAAATAACTAGGAAACGATTTACAATTCTTCATGAATTAGCTCACCTGCTATTAAGGTTTAGCTCTACTCTTACAAAGAGGGATCAAGAAAATATGTGTCATTACTTTGCAGCAGCCATGCTTCTACCCGATGAGGTGTTGATATCAGCGATCGGAAAGGATCGGACATCGATTTCTCTTATAGAGCTTATTTCATTAAAGGAAGCCTACGGAATTTCCATTCCTGCAATCATCATACGCGCAAATAATGTTGGAATTATAAATAACATAACAAAAGATAATTGGCTACAGACTTATAATATTTGGAGAGATAGCCAAATGAGCCTTGGAAGATATACTAAGAGTCTTGAAAAGCCTGCTCGAATTGAGAACTTGATTACTAAGGCTATTGCTGAAAAAAGAATAACATGGGAAAAAGCAGCAGAATTGACTAATACGCCAATAGATAAATTGGAACAAATGTATAGAAATGGAATGCTAGAGATCAAATGATGTATTTTTTTTACAATATAGACTTATTGATAACGCTTGACAGGTGTGGCTTAGTCAAACCAATTATTGATAATGGCTGTAAAATAATCATTTCAGAGTTCAGAATTTCTTATTACTCTTTGGAGAAACAAACATTGATCAACCGTATGATCGGGGCTGGTATAGTTGATCTTGTTGATGACGGAGCAGATGCACTTGATTTTGCAGAGACGCATTCTAGTTATATGTCTCACATCGGAAAGGGAGGCCTTTTAGTGATTCACATGTGCGTGACTAATGCATGTGTAATGGTAATTGAAAGTGAGTTTCAATTTTATAGAGAAATCGCCGCTAACTTTGGTGTTAACTCTGTTTCACCTGCTGATTTTTTTCGTCAGAACATAGAAGACACGCAGCGTCGTGAGTTTTTAATGAATGTATTTAAATAGAGGAAAAATATAAACTACCAAAAACAAATAATGCCTTAAAGCGGGAACTTATAAGGCATTTTCGTAGGAATGTTTTTAAAGTAGTAGAAAGCTTAGCAGGGGTTGGTACCCCCTCGCATTCCAGCTATTGTTGATGAATTTTCAGACCACAAAGGTAGTAGTTTATTTGAAAAAACAAATTACTTTTTCAACAATTAGCCACAAATCTACCGGCTTACTGCTCTAACTCCGTGATGTACGAGAGCAATGAATTACTAATAACTAATTTTATTGAAATGCAGATCGATGGAGCTCTAATAAGGGAGCAAGGAGTGACTTTTGCCATAGTGGTAGTAAGAGCCTATGTGCTAAGTAGTATAAATGAATGCGAGAATGCTCGGCAAAATATTGGAAGGCTTTTTCCGGGTGTTCCATTGATTTTGATGGCCCAAGATGGACGAGGGAGACCTACTTACCAGGGTAGAAAGGACATTGTCAACTTTTTATCAAGAATTGATCCTTCTCGTATTCCCTGGAAGAGATACTCTTTCAATTAACAATTATTTAGTCTTAAAAATGTTTAACTATGGCTAAGAACGGCAAAGTCGGTGACGGTCACCGCAATGGAGCAGTAAAGGAAAGAACCCAGACTTATAATCCTAAAACAGAGGTTTGGATAAAAAGAGATACAAACACAGGTAGGTTTATAGATGGGAAATCAGATGGAAAACCTTTCAAAGGAGTAACAAAGGAAAAATAAGCATGCAAGGATGAACAGCTCTAACTGTTCATCCTTGTTTACCTCTTAAAAAGCAAAATGATGTTTGATATATCGAAACAAAAAGTCAGTGTCAAATGTGGATGCGGTAGAAACCATCAGGTTACATTAAAGGACGTGGCTACTAGGAGGACCGTACGATGTTCTTGTGGAGCCAATATACAATTGGAAGATGTTAATGGGTCCGTAAAACGAAGCATTTCTGATACGAACAAATCCTTTAATGATCTTGAAAAAGTGCTAAGAAGGGTTGGACGGTAATTTTTTCAACCTTCAATAGTATTATTAGGATAGGTAATGCGGGGAGGGGTAAAGCCTTCCCCTTATTAGTTACCCTACATTTTGCAAAGCCGCGGCAGATATGCCGATTTCACCTCTTTTTTCCCATATTTCCCGGATCTTCCGGCTTGCTTCTTCCGGGGTAATCCTGATGTACTTATAAAAATCACGCAGGCTTTTATGGCCGCTGATCTTCATTATAAGCTCGACAGGAGCTCCCGCAAGAAATTCATTGGTGCAGAATGAGCGGCGGCAGGTGTGAGAGGTAATCCACGCATATTTGGGCTTTACCTGTACTATATCCTTATTACCTTTTTTGTGGGAGAACTTTATTAACCCACAAATGCCCGCCAGTTGGGCTACCCCTTTGATATGGCGGTTAAATTCGGGATTGCTTACAATGGGAATCTGCCGGTTAAAGCGCTTGATTAGTATTTCCTCCGCTGCATCCCTCAAAGGTATAACAACCCAATGATCAGACTTTTCCTGTTGCTTGTATAATGACCCCTTCCGCACGTCCTCCGGTTGTATAGAGGAAAAATCGGAAAATCTCAAACCAGTCAGACAGCCGAGGACAAACAAATCCCGGTATTTAGCCAGGTGCGGTTGTTCGGAAAGGTCGGTTTGATATATTCGAGCGATTTCCCCCCATGTCAGATACACGGCGTCCGCTTCTTAATCCAGTATTTTAAAATCCGATAAATCAATCGGGGAGATGATTTTACGGCGCATCCTATCCCGCAGGAATATACGTAGCTGTTTGATGGTTTTGCCTACTGTAGAGGTTTTAAGGCCTCTAATTTGCTCCCTTTTGCCGTTAATTATTTCCGATTTACGACGCTGCACATAGTCATAAGTGAGGTAGTTAACTAGGCTTTCATAGAGGTTAAAATCAAAGGAATCAAATGTAATAGGAGCTTTCCTATGTTCCTGAAAGGCTGCCATATGATCTTTCATGTTTTTGTAGACGTTTAGCATGCCCTTAGAAACCTTATCCCGCTTACATTTGATATAATCTTCAATCTGAAAAATCAGCTCTAAATTTGTTTTAGGGTTGAGGGCCGCGGCCTGTTTGGCCTTTTCTTCCAACGTGGCTGTATCAAAAGCCGGGTGAAAGGTCTTCTTTGCAAAGGCAGATATATCCTGTACTTTCTTTTTCACCGCATGAGTAATAATATCGCTTGCCTTTCGTAGAAGGGCTGCCAGTTGGCCGTTTAGATCGTCAGTGGCCCCGTATGTTGCGGGGAGATCGGCGGTAATACGGTGAAACTTCCGGTTCCAGCATTTGGGGGGAATGGCTATTTCTGTATTCAGGAGAATGGTTTTATCCCCGCAATACTGGATAAAAACGATACAGGTGCCATCTTTGCGCATTTTGCCCTTTGGGCAGATTAGTTTGATTGGTAACAGCATACTCAAAAAAAATTTAGTCGAGTTTTTAGTTGAGTTCAATGCTGTTAACCGATGTAAAGGTAAGGCGGAAAAATTTGAATCGTTGTTATAGAATATTGAAAATCATAACTTTAGAATTAAGTTAGGTAAAGACCTATAAACTTAAAAAGGCTAAACGAAATCCCGCTGGGATCACAATATAAAAGCCGCTTAAATCGAAAGACTAAGCGGCTTTTCTGCTTTTGCGTACCCTCGAAACAAACAACCTGACATTCACTCTGAAAAAATCATAAAACATCGCGATTATCAAAACAATTGCCGCGATATAAAAACTATGATACCGGAATTTCACATACGCAAATCCACCAATCACACCTCCCAGTAAAAAAGATATAATAATTGTACACCTCAGCACAATCCTTTTCTGCAACGCTGCAGGATGTTTCAAAAACGCCGCCGCCAGATCTATACCCAGGTCTGTAAACATTCCAGTCAGGTGCGTAGTCCTTACCACCGAACCTGATACTACCGATACCAATGCATTCTGCATACCCATGGCAAACAGCAGACTCCCTGCAAAATATTCTGTCTTCACCACACTCTTGTCGTAGGTATGTCCAAAGTACCCCACCCCGCAAAGTATAATTATCTCCAACATCATCGGCACCGTATACGAATGTGGTTTATCTCTACCAGCCTTTGATATATAGAGGCTGGAACAAAATGCCCCTGCCAGGAATAAAATGAGCCATAGCGTAACCATTCGTACAGCCCGCAGATCCCCTTCCGTCAGTTTTACAGCCAGCAATGCCGCATGTCCTGTAATGTTGGTCGTCAATATAAAGAATCCTAAAAAACCTGAAGCGTTGACAAAACCTGCCGTTAAGCAGAGTAGGATAGCCAGCCTGATATTATGCCTGAAGCTCCTTTTCTGTCCCAGATGTCTGAACATCTCATGTATTTTTTATCCAGCAACTAAATAGCGTGTCAATGTCACTTGAAACCAGTTGATAGGATGCAGGAATGCGCGTATGCGAACTCTGGTAAGTAGCCAGCCGCGTGCCTGGTGGTCGGGTGTCAAGCAATGTATACAGATAACCTGCATAATACTCATATAGACTTTCTGAGTGGGCAATACTATCATCTATATGCAAACTCTCATCCACCAGGTTTTCATAAAAAGGATTATAAAAATAGAAATGATCAAAAGCTGAGAAGTCCAGCTGAGTGAAATTTCCATGTATGAAAGAGGCGTTCCTGATGCCGAGTTGACGTTGTACCTGGTTCGCTATTGCCACAAGATTACTTCGCTGTTCCACACCAAAGAAATTACAATCACCCGCATAATACCCTGCATTCAGGCAGAATTTCCCTACACCTGCACCGATATCCAGAATATTCGCACCGGGGGTAGCTGATAGAAAATCTGCCGCTTTTCGGGCAATTTCTATAGGTGTCCAGTGCAAATTGGATAATCGGCTTATGGGGAGAGGATATAACTGATCAAAATTCTTATTGGTCGAAAAGAAGTCTTCTTTTGTCGTATTACTTGTCATTCGCTGTCCTATAATAAGTTGTACCTTTATTAATCTAACAAAATTATCAACTTAAGGTGGGTAGAACTTTGCAAGTTGTCAATTGATGAGTTGATAAAAATCAACTTTTAATATTATGAGTTTAAAAGGCATATTCCCGATAGATAAGTGGATTTTCCGGTCCAGGTCAATTATGGAGAGCCTTTCTGCGGAAGAGATGGAAAGGTTGTTTGCAGATATGGTGGAGCAAACTTACAAAAAGGGGCAGATTATTTTCAGGGAAAATAACCCTGCTTTTGGAATTTATTATATCCAGCAGGGGAAGGTGAAGAAATATAAGCAGGATAGAAATGAGAATGAGCATATTGTATATGTGGCTAATGAGGGGGAGTTGATCGGGTATCATCCTTTATTATCCGGGAATAATTACCCGGACTCTGCTGCTGCGCTGGAAGATAGCAGGATTGCTTTTATACCCAGGGATGCTTTCCTGTCGGCGATAGAATGGGCGCCTAATTTGTCTAAGCATTTACTGAGTGCGCTCAGTCATGAATATAGTGTGCTGGCAAATAGCTTGTCGATTGTGGCAAAGCATTCTGTGCGGGAGCGGTTGGCGATTTCGCTGATTGTGTTGAGAGAGAAGTACAAGTTGTCGGAAAATGATACGAGCGGGGTGGCGATTAACATTTCCAGGAAGGATCTGGCGAGTATGACGGCGACTACGGAGGAGAATGTGGTGCGGTTGTTAAAAGAGTTGAAAAAAGAGGGTATAGTAGGGTCGCTGGGAAGGACGATTATTATTTATAATGTGAAGGCGTTGGTGCAGATGACGAATTATCAGTAAGCTATTTATTATATTTTCTGGCGTAAATAAGGCCATTACGACAAAAAAGCATCAAAAAGTGTCGTAATGGGATGAGAAATGTCGTAAACGCAATCCCCCAAGAAGGTGAAGAATAATGGTTCCAACCTAGGTTTACTCACCCGAAAAGAAGCGACCAGCCTTAAAAAAGATTTGTTCCTCCTCTCACATTTTTTTGTATTCATTATCAGCATTGAGGTATTCTTTAGCCAATAAGAGTAAAGTCGTATTTAATTTTCCCTTAGATAATTAAGCATGGTCCAGGGTATCCCTGAATTTTGGATCCGCTTTTAAAACATTTTCCAGGTCTGTTCTGTGATCTTCTCCCCAACCTTCAATCGTAAATATCACAGGTATTAAACTCTCACCCAATTCAGTCAATTCATATTCTACCTTAGGCACTTTTGTATCAAATACGTGTTTTTTCATAAAACCATGTAACACCAATTCGTTGAGTTGCTTATCCAATACCCGGCGATCGCCATTAGGTATCACCTTCTGTAACTGGACCGGCCGTTTATATCCTTTATAGACATAAGAGATCAGCATCAGCTTCCATTTACCATTCAGCAGCTCTTTAAATAAATGTAATCCACAATATGTCTGAGTGGTCGTTTTCTTTTGATACATATTTCAAATATCCGCATAAAATTGTCCGCTATTGTAATTATTTCTCCCTGAAAATAGTTTTGCAGTCAAAATAATCTCTATGTTGAAATTTACATTTTTAATCAGGAAGGTAGAGGGGATGACGAACGAAGAGTTCGTTAGTTATCATAGAAACCACCATGCGCCTTTGTTTATGTCTCATCCTGAGGCGGGTAAATACGTCAAAAAATACGTTGTTTCTCATCC
The DNA here is from genome assembly GCF_034274695.1 of Chitinophaga sp. LS1. Taxonomy (NCBI): domain Bacteria; kingdom Pseudomonadati; phylum Bacteroidota; class Chitinophagia; order Chitinophagales; family Chitinophagaceae; genus Chitinophaga; species Chitinophaga sp. LS1. Next base: position 7,185,498 of record NZ_CP128362.1, on the reverse strand, counting down.
TGTCGCGATAGCAGGTTTTCCAGCGCCGGAGTACGATGGAATTACAGATATATATTTTTCTTCGCTGGAAGACTTTAATACATTTTTTGCCAATGAGTATTACAAAAAGAACATTCAACCAGACGAGCCGAAGTTTTTCAAATCGGGTGAGATAATGATGCTGGTGACGGATGAGAAAGTAGTGGTCGATAATATTGGTTCCTGACGATAAGGATGGAAGTTTAAAAGGACACAAACATATACCTGACCCGTAAGTATCCCGTCCATAAGCCGTAGATATCCCGCCTCTATATAGATGCGGGATATGTGCGGCTTATGGGCGGGTTATAGGCGGCTTATAGGCGGGTTATCCTCGGGAATGAGCTATGGTAGAGGCGAAGCGAACATTCATATACCTGGTTTAGACATACCCTGAAACTTAAGTGATTGATTCACAATTGTTTGGTTGTTTGGTGGGACAAAACAATACCTCGTTGATATTCCACATCTTCCGGCTGGTTAATAGCAAAGGCTACCACCCGCGCAAAAGAACCGGCCGAATGGCGATTTCAACGGTAAGCGGTGGTAGAGGTACCGGAGATCTTTTGGAAGGAGTGACTATAGCGGTTCACAGGTACACTCAGTTGACTGGCAAAATTCTGCGGAAAACGATACAGGAACTGATTTTCAATGTTTTCAATGGGGAATGGCCGATTCATGTCGCAAAATTTAATTAAATCAAATAATGCATAACTTTGTGTCCCTATGCTGAAAATTATTCAAACCTTTATTATAATCACTTGCTTTGCTTTTACTACCTATGCGCAAAGCAGTGCACCTGAACTGGCGCTCATAGATGCCAATGGCAAATCCATTACGATCAGTTCTCTGAAAGGAAAGGTGGTATTTATCAACTTCTGGGCTACCTGGTGCCAGCCCTGTGTAAAGGAAATGCCTACCATCCAGGCATTAAAAGAATCCTTTAAAGACGTGGTATTTCTTACAGTAGATATTGACGGCGATTTACCAAAGTCAAATGCCTACATGGAAAAGAAGAATTACACATTACCTGTGTATGCGGCACCCACCGCTGTACCACGGGAGTATTACTACCATACAATTCCCGCTACTGACATCCTTAATAAAAATGGAGAGATTGTCTGGCGCACTGACGGTGGTTTCGATTATTCTGCACCGGAAATAAGCAAGATATTAGCTGACCTGATTGCAGGTAAATAAGAAGGTTCACTTTTTAAAGAGACTCCCTTTGATCTAACATGCCTACCAATGCTGCTAATGCATTTTCACCATACATCACCTCATTGCTTTCCAATGCCTCTTGCGCCAGCACTGTACTACGTGCACGCATTTTATTTTCAAATGCCCCAATAGCAGTTTGTATGTCGTTATAATTTCCGTTTGTAAGATGCTCGCTTAAATCCAACGCATCCAGCATAGCTGTATTCACGCCCTCTCCAGATGGTGGCATCAGGTGTGCTGCATCACCAATGATAGTGATATTGGAATGCGGTTCCCAGGTTTGATCCAGTGGAAAATAGTTTAACTGCCGGACGGTAAATTTATCACAAGCTTTAAATAAGGTAAAAAAGAGCTCATTCCATCCTTCATAGAATTCGAGCAGGAAGGAATATATTTCGTCCTTGTCGGAAGCATCTATTGTCCAGTCTTCCGGATACTTTGCAGCAGCGTAGAAGGTCAATCCCCCATCTCCACGCGGTTGTACGGTAATAGATTTTTCATCACCCAATACAACCAGGTTTCCATTGGCCACCAGTTCATATATTTCCGGACAGGTTGCCGCTGGATTGTCAATTTCTCCTTGTATAAAGGTAACACCACAATACAGGGTTTGGGTATCTGAAACATAAGGACGGATCTTTGAGCGGGCGCCATCTGAGCCAATTACAATATCTGCTTTGGCTGTTGTACCATTATTGAAAGTCAGTATCCAACCTTCACCGTCCTGCGTCATGGACACAAACTGGCTATCCCATACAACTGTATTGGGGTGTAGGGCATCTTACGTATGGCAACTGTCTTTTAATAATGATGCGTATAATTTTACATCTTTTCTTTCATACAATTTGATGCAGACAGCGGCTATTTCAGAAAGGATCGTAAAGGTCTCTTTGTTTAACGGAAGTGGTTGCACCGGTGTGAGATCTTCCAGTAATTTTAAGTATTCAGGTTTTAGGCTTTTGTTGTCGATGATCAGGCTATAAAAAACAGCGTCTTTAAAGGAGATAACACGATGCACCTGGTTTGGATGCATGTAGAATACGGAGGATGGCTTTATAACGACCTTTTGAAAATCCACTTCCATGGTAGTGGCCCCCTTCAGTTGCAGCGTTAATAAATGCCAGCTGTCCCGGTGAGATTGTTGTACATCTTCGAGACCGCGTAGGGATGAGGCCGTGGTCTTAAAAAGCATGATGCCTATATCGGGAGGTAAGCCAATAACAGGAATTGGTTTATTATGCTTCGGCATGAACTTTTTATTTTAGCGCTATAATTTGAATCGTTGAGAGGTAGTACTCATTATTCTCCTACCTCCTTTGTAAATTTATTACATTGCATCAAATTTCAAAAAACAATGAGAACCATTCTGACATTATTAATTTTCATTAGTACTACCGTACATGCACAACAGTACGCCGGAAAACTGAAAATTGAAAAGTTAGTAGACACCACCGTCAACTCTATCGGGCAGAAGATCGTGTACCCACAATTTAAAGATGCAAAGGTGACTATGGCCAAAATTACCTTTCCGCCGGGTGAAACAACGGGTTGGCATAAGCACCTGATCCCTGTATTCTCTTATGTGCTGCAAGGTACTTTGACTGTCGAAATAGAAGGGCATCAGCCTGCTGAATATAAGGAAGGTGCCAGCTTTGTAGAATCTTATGATACCTACCACAAAGGAACAAACAAAGGGACGACCGATGTAGTGCTGTTTGTGGTGTACCTGGGCGGTGATGGACAACCGCTGGCGGTTAAGAAATAAAACTTTGCCGGATGAGGTGGAACCTTTATAAGTTATTGAGAGCGGGGAAGGTTTGAAGTTCTTATTGTTCGATAAACTGCATTGATTGCATGAGTTCCAGATTCCTGTATAGATGTCTGTCCTGTATGGTATACTGATTCGGCAGACTTAGATCCTGCAGTAGTTTTGCCTGTGCTGCTAATTCATCCTGTACAATTGGGAGAGATCGGAATTCATTTTCTAATCCATTGGAAGCTGCTATTCCATAGAGCACTTCAATCGGCAATTCCCCTGCTCGTGTACCATATCTTCTGCCTGAAGTGATGCCATCATAGATAGTACTAAATGCGCCAACCAGCAGCGTGATACAAAACTCACTCAATATGGTATCTCTTAGATCATCATAAGTTTGATGAAGAATATCTCCTGGATTGAGAAATGCGCCCTCATCATCAAACTCAGCCGGGTAGGTCTTTCCGAAGACCTGCTCAAACTCATCGGGGTTGATGTGCTTTGCTGCTATTGCCTTCCAGCAGAAATCCCACATTTCACGGAGCTGCTCAAAATGGGCTTCGTAACCTTCGTGGTTTTGGGCCAGCAGGTCATACGCATACGCGATATTCCACATGTTCCAGAATAGCAGGTTCTCCTGCAAGACTTCCGAAAATTCTGTTTTCATTCTTCTATTTCAATAATTTGCAGGGGTAAAGGTAACTGAAAAATAATCAAAATAATTATCTCCCAAACCCCACGCCGATCAGCTGATAGCCCTCATCCGTTCTGATAAAATCGAGTTGTCCTTTTTCATTACTGCCCTCAAAGAAGATACTGATAAGCAAGGTTTTTCTCATGAGTATATGTTTAAGTAATAAGACGTAGAATTGTTGAAATTCCATATCTTATAGTACAAATCCTATATTTTATGATGAATTCCCTCAAAATCCCGTTATTGATTTTTTTTCTGTGCTGTTCCCTTCAAACATTTTGCCAGATTACTAATCCACGCACCCTTTCTGACGAATGGGGAGAATATGGTATCGGAGATCCTTACATTTTTAAATTCAGAGGTAAGTTTTACCTGTACTGTAGTACCCGCGATGATCAGAATGGTGTAAAGTGCTGGAGCAGCTGGGACCTGGTGACCTGGACCTACGAAGGTCTGGCTGTGCCTGCATCCGTAACGACTTCCAAAGGCGCTTATGCCCCCGAAGTCATTTACTGGAACGGCACTTTTTACATGTACACCTCACCGGCAGGTAACGGACATTATGTATTGTCCGCCGATAGTCCAACAGGGCCTTTCTCTTTGCAGACGGGCAACCTGGGGCATTCTATCGATGGCTCCGTTTTCATCGACGACAATGCGTCTATGTACTTCACGAATGCCAGTGGCAGTGGTATACAGGGATCAGCAATGAGTAGTCCCTTAGTGATCGGATCTGCCACTACTTTGAGTGGTGCTAACCTCAATGGCTGGACAGAAGGCTCCACGCTCTTTAAACGTAATGGGGTATATTACCTGACCTATACAGGTAATCACGTATTCAGTAAAGGTTACAGGGTGAACTATGCTACCTCCACGGCGCCATTGGGTAGTTACACCGCTGGTGCCAACAATCCTATTCTGCTCAATACGGAAGGGACTTTCTTTGGCCTGGGGCATAGTAGTTCTTTTATTGGTCCTGATCTCGATACCTGGTTCATCACTTATCATAACCTGCTTGGTCAAAGTAGTATCGTAGGGCCTAACCGAAAACTGAACATTGACCCGATGGGTTTTAATGGTGACCGGATACAGGTATATGGTCCGACTAACTGGACACAACCTTCTCCTGCTTTGCCTGTTTTCTACGATCGTTTTGACCGGACAGCTATTGGTAGTACCTGGACGAATGTGAATGGCGGGACCTGGGGTATTTACAACCAGGAACTGATGTGGCAGGATACAAAAACGACCACTACCTGGTACAAACAAATTACCACAGCTACCAGTGCCGCAAATTACACAGCCGAATTCAATATGAAAGAAATGGAGAGGGGTACGAATGCTGCCCGCTTTGGCGCTGTGTTTTCTTACATTGATGAAAATACGTATGGTACGGCGTTGTTAAGTAGTTATGATAACACATTAGAAACCGATATCAAGGTAAACGGTACTTCAATTGGTGTCAATGCCATTGCCCTGCCTCCCGGTTATGACTACCAGAAATGGCATGTGATCAGGGTAGAAAAAGAGGGGACTACCTTCCGGATATATGTAGATGGCATGCTGAAATCTACCCGTACAGCCAATATTACGGCTGGTGGTAAGATAGGGGTAACGACCTATAGCGATCACGCTGATTTTGGGTACACAGCTTTTAGCAACAAGGTAAATGGCAGTGGCGTATTTAGTTTTTATAAACCTGTACCGGGTACTATTCCTGCCGTGCATTACAATGAGGGTGGGGAAGGAGTTGGTTATCATGATTTGTCTGGTGGTAATACAGGAGGTAAATACCGGACAGACAATGTAGATATTCGTGATAGTGAGGAAGGTGGTGAGAATATTGGCTGGAACCAGACAGGTGAATGGTATCAGTACAATGTGAATGTGCAGGAAACGGGGCCATATCATTTGGGGTTGCGATATGCAACGACTTACACCGCCTGCAAACTACGGGTGTATTGTGATGGTGCGGATGTATCCGGGATCATTGCCATTCCGGCTACGGGTGCCTGGACAACCTGGCGTACGGCTGTGCTCCGGAACCTGAATCTAACTGCCGGTAATCATACGATTCGTTTGGAAACGGTAGAAGGGGAGTTTGATTTTGCGTTTTTAAAATTTGAATCAGGTAGTACCATTACCCCCAGTGGCGCTGACAATTTTGATGCGGGTAGTTTTAATGCATCATGGAACTATGACAATGGTCCATGGGCAGTATCTGCCGGGAAGGCGGGTATTAATGGCTATGGGAAAAGGACGATGGGCAATGTAGGTTGGACGGATTATACGGTGGAGGCGGATGTCACCTGTCCTTCAGGTGGTAATGGTGGTTTGATATTCCGTTCCCGTAATCCGGCGGCAGAGCAGTTTGGGAATTCTACGGATATCAGTTCTGATTACCAGCAGGGGTATTATGCAGGTATAGAGGCCGGGGGGATCGTGTTTGGGAAGGAAAACTATAACTGGACGACGTTGGCTTACAAGAGTCAGGCTTTGACGGCGGGGCAGTCTTATAAGCTGAGGGCAGTGATAAGTGGGGATGTGATAAAGATCTACCTGAATGATATGTTGACGCCGGTGATAGAATATACGGATACGAACCCGTTCATCAGTGGCAAGGCAGGGATGCGGGTACATGCGGCGAATATGACGTTTGATAATTTCCTGATTTCTACTGATACGGGAACGGGGTTGTTGAATTGTAGGATGGAGGAGTAAATGTTATTTGTTAAATTATTATTTTGTTCTGATGGTCTGGGCATGTAGTTTCCCCCTCTTGCCCAGTGCCATTACTACATCATACAATGTCTGACTATACTCCGTCAGGTGATAGGTATAGGAATGCACCAACAGAGATGAGATCAATTTTCATAAAAAAAGCCTCCGGGATTTTATTCCCCCGGAGGCTTTTAATTTTATTTTAAATCGAACCTATTTTAAATCTAATGTATTTAGATCAAACTTATTTGGATCAAACTTATTTACATCAAACCTATTTAGATTAAACCTATTTCACTTCAAACCTATTTCACATCAAACCTATCGAGGTTCATCACCTTCGTCCACGCTTTCACAAAGTCCTGAATGAATCTTTCCTTTCCATCTGAACTACCATACACTTCCGCAATCGCTCTCAATTCTGCATTAGATCCAAATACCAGGTCTGCACGTGTTGCCGTCCATTTAACATTGCCAGTGGCGCGATCTGTTCCTTCAAACAATTCCTGCTCAGTAGTCACTGCTTTCCATGCGGTATTCATATCCAGCAAATTCACAAAGAAGTCATTTGTCAGTTTGCCCGGCGTAGTTGTCAACACGCCATCAGCTGATCCGTCGTAGTTTATATTCAATACACGCAGACCACCGATCAATGCTGTCAGTTCAGGCGCTGTGAGTGTAAGCAGGTGAGCTTTATCAATCAACAATGACTCAGTAGATACAGATGATTTGAATTTACGATAGTTACGGAAACCATCAGCCTGTGGTTCCAGGAAACCTACAGATTCCACATCCGTTTGTTCCTGTGTAGCATCCATACGGCCGGGTGTAAATGGAACAGTAATATCCTGTCCTGCATCTTTCGCGGCTTTTTCAATAGCTACACCACCTGCCAGTACAATCAGGTCAGCGATGGATACTTTTTTAGCAAACTCGTTCTGTATTGCTGTTAGTTTATCCAACACCTTTTGTAACTGTGCGGGGTTATTCACTTTCCAGTATTTCTGTGGCGCCAGGCGGATACGTGCACCATTTGCACCACCGCGTTTATCAGAGCCACGGAAGGTAGAAGCAGAAGCCCATGCGGTAGACGCCAGTTCAGAGATGCTCAGGCCGGAAGCCAGTATTTTCTCTTTCAGTGCAGCAATATCAGCATCATTCACCAGTTCATGATCAACAGCAGGAATCGGATCCTGCCAGAGCAGTTCTTCCTGTGGAGCGTCGGCGCCAAGGTATAATACCTTTGGCCCCATATCACGGTGTGTGAGTTTGAACCATGCTCTTGCAAACGCGTCTGCAAATGCATCCGGGTTTTCAAAGAAGTTCCTTGATATCTTTTCATATGCCGGATCGAACCGTAAAGCGAGGTCCGTAGTCAGCATAGTAGGACGGTGTTTTTTGCCACTGTCATATGCATCCGGAATAATATTATCAGCATCTTTTGCTACCCATTGGTGAGCGCCGGCAGGGCTCTTGGTGAGTTCCCATTCAAAACCGAAGAGGTTCTCAAAGAAGTTGTTGCTCCATTGGGTAGGTGTTTTTGTCCATATTACTTCCAGGCCACTGGTAATAGTATCGGCGCCTTTGCCGGAGCCATAGCTATTACTCCATCCCAGACCCTGTGCTTCTATGCCTGCGGCTTCCGGTTCTTTGCCTACATGATCAGCAGTAGCTGCGCCGTGGGTTTTACCGAAGCTGTGACCGCCTGCGATGAGGGCAACAGTTTCTTCATCATTCATAGCCATACGACCAAAGGTATCACGGATATCTTTGGCAGCTGCAATGGGGTCAGGATTACCATCAGGACCTTCAGGGTTTACATAGATCAAACCCATCTGTACAGCAGCGAGTGGTTTGTCGAGGTAACGGGAGTGAATATCGCCATCTGCATTATCATCTGATACCAGTACGCCACGGTTTTCAACTACACCTTCAGAGCCGTGTGCGTAGCGCACATCGCCACCCAGCCAGGTGGTTTCAGAACCCCAATATACATCTTCGTCCGGTTCCCATTTATCAACACGTCCACCTGCGAAGCCAAAGGTTTTGAAGCCCATAGATTCGAGGGCAATATTGCCGGTTAAGATCATGAGATCAGCCCAGGAGATCTTGTTGCCATATTTTTGTTTGATAGGCCAGAGTAGTCTGCGGGCTTTGTCCAGGCTAACGTTGTCAGGCCAGCTGTTGAGTGGCGCGAAACGTTGTTGGCCGGAACCGGCGCCGCCACGACCATCGGTAACGCGGTAGGTACCTGCGCTGTGCCATGCCATGCGGATAAAGAGGGGACCGTAATGGCCGAAGTCAGCAGGCCACCAGTCCTGAGAGTCGGTCATGAGTGCATGGAGGTCTTGCTTAACGGCTTCGAGATCCAGGCTTTTGAAGGCTTCGGCATAGTTGAATTCGTCGCCGAGAGGGTTGGATAAAGGTGATTGTTGACGAAGGATGTTGAGTTTAAGTTGGTCAGGCCACCAGTCACGATTCCTGGTGCCACCACCAGCGACTGGGTTTTTCATACTGCCATTGTGGAATGGGCATTTACTGATGTCGTTTGATTCTTTTCCCATTGTTTTTATTTTATGGTATTAAATGAAAGCTTACGGTGTTGTTTTTACAAGCAGGATGGTAAAAGTAGGACTTTAAGGATATAAACAAGATTAATATATTCTATATTTTAATAGTTTAAATCTATATAATGCCATTTATAAATAACTATTGAGGGGAGGGGTTTGTTCGGATTTAATATAAAATTCATATAAAGAGCTTATCAAAAAAATAGCCCCGAAGTATAAACTTCAGGGCGCTTCAAAACCTAAAATTAAAATATAAATCTTACTAATATTGATAGTGTGTCAGTTGCAGTTTTCTTTAAAAAATCACCCGAATCTCCCATGCATTTGCCTGCGGCCGGCTTGACTAAATTCAAGATGATACACTACTCTAATACTTTGCATCCTTCTTCAGATATATTTTCTTCTTCTCCGTCTGTTGCTGTATACTCTTATATATCTTATTCGTAAATGAACTATCTACATCTTCCGCCTTCCTGCTCTTCAGGTCCTTTTCTATATACGCCTGCCGCATCTTCACATACTTATCTAACTCCTTGTTCAAACTATCCCTTACCGCCACTTTTTTCTTTAAATATTCCTCCCGCTGCACTACTGTCATCTTCTTCATTTCCTCCGGTAATTCCTCCGTTTTTATAGATTCAACACTCACGGATTTATCTTTATAGTTCTCCAGCAATTCCTTCTTTCCATAATACCCACTCTTCCCCGCTTTTGTAGCATTATACTCCGCCCGCTGCGCTTTCACATTTGCCGCCACATTCGTACTGATATATTTGCTCTTTGATACTTTTGCAGAATAGGCCACTTTCTCATCTTCACTACCATAATACAGCCTGCTATCATCCAACTGATCTGATAACTGTGCAATCTGATTATCATAAGGGGTATTCACCTGTATATCATTCGCATCCATATTTACCTGCGTAAAGCTTCCCTGATTACACTGTGCTATATCTTTCCACACCTGCATCGCTTTATAATTATCCCCCATCAGGATCGTGTTTAATACAATATCTTTCTGCGTAGCCAGCTTACAACTTACCGGGTACTTCACATCATCCCTGTAATCCATATGCGGGGGGCAATCTCCCACCAAAAACACCGTCTTGTAGGTGCTTTGCGCAGTATCCCATTTAAACTTTGTTACCGCCTCATTCAAGGCCTGGTTCACACTCTCCGGACTGTCCCCTCCACCATCTGCACTCATCTGCATCAACTGCTCATACACATCATCCATATCACCAGACAAAGCCACTCTTCTCGTAATAAACTGGTCTCCCCTGTCCCTGTAAAATATTAACCCTATCTCAATGACAGGCGCAGGCTCCGCCTGTGCGAGACTTCCCGCAATAGACCATATTTTTTCTTTGGCAGCGCCGATCAAACCGGTCATACTACCTGTTGCATCCAATGCAAATACTACCTGAATTTTAGATTGAGCGTGGGGAGAATCAATTATAACGGGGGAAGGAGAGGATTCCATAACAGGGTGCTTACGCACAGTGCCCATCAGGAATAACGCACAGAAAAAGGTGCCAATCGGGATAATGTACTTTGGACTCATGGAAAATGGATTTTCTTTCATGATTCCCGGAAAATCCATTTTCCATAAATATAAATGTTAAGAAAAACCTAAAGGTTGGGGAGTATTCACTTTATAAGCCGGTGTTTTCAGCGCCGCAGCTTCCCGCAGGGTGATCATCCGCTTCAGTTCCGGATCCCATACTTTGAGCTTTAAACATGCAATCACCTCCCTGATCCGCAGACTGGTGGTCTTTGCCTGTTGCAACTCCGGAATCTCCGCCATGGCCTGTGGCAAACGGTAAAATGGAATACGCGCATTCAGATGGTGAATATGATGGTACCCGATATTCGCAGTTACCCAGTTCATAAACGGTGACATTACCATAAAGCTGGAAGATAATAACGCGGCCTCATGATAACACCAGTCCTCACTATCATTGAATGTAACACCCGGAAAATTATGCTGGGCATAAAACAGGTATGCCCCCATACAGCAGGCGATGGAAAAAGGTATCAGGATGAACAGCGCCCATGCCTCCCAACCCAGGAAATAGATCACCGCCGCGCTACCGCAGAAATGCAATACCAGCGCTAACAGACTATCCAGGTGCTTTTTGGGACTACTTGCAAATGACTGCAGGCACATACCAATCATGAACATAAAGATGTAGCCACACAGGATCGTGAGCGGATGCCTGGTGAAGAGGTACCCCCTTCTTTCTCCACGACTCATTTGCTCAAACTTTTGTCTGGTAGCAATGGGATAAGAGCCAATGCTGGCACTGAACAGTTTTGAATTATGTTTATGATGATAATCGTGAGATCTTTTCCAAATGCTGGTAGGCGCCAGTACATAGATCCCGAAAAGGACCATGATGGCTTCTGCCGGTTTTGAATTATGTAATATTGTATGGTGCTGATGATCGTGGTAAATGACGAATGTCCGCACAATCAGGAAACCCGCAAAAATGCTGGCCGCCAGCCTTAAAATAAAATATGGCAATACCAGCGTGCCCGTCAATGCCAGTATCAGCAACCCCAAAGTTGTAGTGAGGTGGAACCAGCTCCTGGACCTGATTTCATTGGCATATGGTTTTGTTGCCAGGATAAGGTCTTTCCCTTCGCGCATAGAATGAATAATTTTAACGTTGTGGTATAATTAGAAATTATATGGTCGGTACCGCTATAGGTTGTGGTTGGCGTTTGTGTTTCCATCTTCTGTGAGACCAGAGCCAGGTGGCTGGCTGGGCAATGATATCCTGTTCCAGTTTATGGGTATGGATCTCTGTGATAGCGCCTTCTGGCTCGTTCGTTGGTGCTTCTACCAGCATGGAAGCTTCTACGGAGTAGTAGCCCCTTTTTACTTTGTTCACTGTTACATACACTACCGGGTAGTTCATTTTCTGCGCGATCTTTTCTGTTCCCTTAAAAACCGGGGTATCCTGGTTTAAGAAGGTCATCCAGTGAGCCGTAGCGGGTTGTGGTGACTGATCGGCGATGAATGCGGTGGCGTTTATTTCCTTCCTGTTCTTTACCATTTCGCGGAATGTATCCTGCATGGCAATCAGCTTTGTGCCAAAACGGGTACGCATTTTATACATCAGGGCATCCAGGTTTTTGTTGGACAGCGGATGATAAATCACATACAATTGCTGTTTGAGCAGAATGCTGAATGAATTGCCGGCCCATTCCCAGTTACCTTTGTGCCCCATTACTAGTATTACACTTTTCTCTTCTTCGGCCAGCTTGTTAAAGAGGGCGATGGTGTCCGGTGTAAAAACACAGCGTTTTAACATGGTCTCTTTGCTGATGACAAGTGTCTTGAATGTTTCGAGGAACATGTCGCAGAGGTAATGATAAAATTCCTTGCAGATTGCTGTCAGCTCTTTTTCCGACTTATCAGGGAACGACGCACGAAGATTATTCATGACAACTTTTTTCCTGTAAGAAAGAACATGATATAACAGGACGTACACTACGTCTGAAAGCAGGTACAATACTCTAAACGGTAATAGCGCCAGACCGTAAGTAGCAAATTGTAAAAGGTAATAGGTAAAGGACAATTTCTTCTAAAGTTTATGGAGTAAATGTATGGCAATTTAATAGTATTTAATAATTTCTGAGAATAAATATAAAAAGGTGAGCGAACGATTTTGTTCACCCACCTAAGTTGACTATTTCCTGAATCCTTTTTAACCGGGTTTCCGGTCGTTTTGCCAGTACTAGTTTTTGTAGATAATTTTTTTGCACTGACCTGCTTAAACCCGTGAAATGAGCCTTTGAACCCCTTCTGGATTTAAAAGCTTTCTCCAGGTCTTTGGGTATCTTTAGCTCTTCTACTTCGTCTAGTATAGACCATGACCCATTTTGCCTGGCCAGGTGGATACATTGATGGCCGGCAGGCATCATGAGTCCGGTGGCTATGAGTCGTTTTACTTTTTCTTTGTTGATTTTGGACCAGACACTGGTGGGCTTTCTTTTTGTGAAGAACTGCATGAATTTTTCTTCATCGATAGTTCTTGCCGTACTGTCGATCCATCCAAAACAGAGGGCTTCGTCTACGGCTTCGCTCCAGGTGAGGGTAGACCGGTTTGCCTGCTTTTTGTAATATACGAGCCAGATGAATGGCGCACTACTATGGTTCTCCTGTAGCCATTGGCGCCATTCCTGCCTGTTGGCCGGGCAAAATGTTTCCATTATTTCATCGCAATTAGGATCACATTTACAATCAAAATACCCACTAAATGATAGCTGCCGCTAATGATGCCGTACAGAATGGGTCTGGGAATATTGGGATTGATGGCGATGTTCACGGTATTCGCTACCAGAAAACCTATGCCGATCAGTAAGCCAAATTCGATGCCTGCTTTTATGGAGGAAATCTGTAGCGCGTACAGCAACAAGGCGGTGGTAATGGTAATGACCAGTGAGCAAATGGCGGGTCCGACGATGAAGATAGGCTTGTTGGGCAGGGTTTCATTTTCCTTGCCCAGTGAGCGCCGGTAAGGCTTTGGGAACCATACGGTGAACCATAGAGCGCCATGGATTGAGTAGGCTACAAAAGCGATGGCAACGCTTATCCAGTTTAATTGTGCGAATTGACTGATCATTGATTTTAACATTTATACAACAAAGCTATAAACCGGGTATGACAGCCCTATGTCAGGAGGGGGTAAAATTATTTTTAGAAAGTTTCTAAGAGGTTGTCCCTTTATTATGTGCGGGTATTACCACTTACTCTCCGCTGCGCAACTGGCAGGTAGGCAAGGGGCATAAGGTAGCTGTAGTTGGCTTAGGTGGCCTGGGACATATGGCAGTGAAATTTGCCGTAGCTTTTGGTGCAGAAGTAACTGTACTTAGTACTTCTGTCCGTAAAAAAGAAGCCGCTTTAAAACTAGGTGCACATCATTTTGTAGTCACTACCGATGAAGAACAATTCAAATCAGTACAGCGCTCATTTCATTTTATCATCGACACGGTCGCTGCTGATCATGATATCAATCCTTACATCGCTGCATTAAAAACAAATGGGGTTTATATCAATGTGGGTATGCCTTCAAAACCCTGGTCTATTCCTTCCTTCAGTCTGGCTGCCGGCAATAAAGTTGTAGCTGGATCAGGCGCTGGCGGACTGGCACAAACGCAGGAGATGCTGGACTTCTGTGCGGAGCATAATATTGTCTCTGATGTAGAGGTGATTAAGATACAGGATATACAGACCGCTTTTGAACGGTTGGAGAAAGGGGATGTGTTGTACAGGTTTGTGATTGATATGAGTAGTTTGTAAAAAAAGAGGAGGCTACCTTTTAAAAGTTTTAAAAAGTAGCCTCTTCTCTTCGAATTATTTCTTCTTCAACCCCGGGTTATTTCTTTTTCAGCCCCGAATTATTTCTTCTTCAACCCCGGGTTATTTCTTTTTCAACTTCGGGTTATTTCTTCTTCAACCATTCCAGGTATTTCCCCTCAAAAAATAAATTCCCCTCCTTGACCCATTGTGGCGTCTGCACGGTGAAATGATCTCCCGGATAATATACAAACTCAATACCCGCCTTCAGTTCCTTCATTTTCTTTTCCATCATTCTAATCGGGTAGTTCAGTAGAAAATTATCCTGGTTCCCTACCGTAATTCGTATCTTACCATCCAATTTATTTTTTACCTGCTCCCAGTTTTTCACCAGATAAGCAGATATATCATATTTCTTCCAATGATTGAACACGGCTGTATCTATCTCCCCTTTATACGGCTCTACCAATCGCAGCGGACTTCCATCCGGTCCTTTGGGCCCAAACACCGCATCAAATGAATGCATCTGTTCTCCTCTATAGATCACCGTTTCCATCTGGTATGCATTCCGCATATAGATCCATGGTACCTGTCCTGCAATAGTTCCTAAAGGACGTAACGTACTATCCTTGTCAAAATACATGTTCTCATGCGCATATAAATCTATCTTCTGAAAACTATGAAAATCTACCGGATCAGGAGAGCTGGACCAGCAGGCTGTAAACTGATCGGGATACTGTGTCTGTAACCACAATACACTCCAACCACCGCTACTATGGCCATGCAGGAAGCGCGCTCCATTACAACGATACGTTTTTTCCAGCTGAGGAATGAATTCTTTAATCAATGCATCCGCCCATGGTCCATTGTTATCACTGTTCGCATATACACTATGCCCTAATGGACAATTTCCATCCAGGTATACGCCTATACACGGTATGGTATCTATGGGTTCCATCGGATTCGGATACCCGGAGAAATAATGATAGTTACCAGTAAATCCAAATACTACAAACTTGACGGGAAACTTTCGCTTAGGCGAAGTATAATATTCCTTTGGTAACCGGATCGCTGCATTCAAAGAATAAGGTGTTTGATGGAAATCACTCAGCAATTTAGAAGGTACCTTTAGTTCTTTGATGTAATCAGTCTCCGTAAAGGTATATGCAGGGATGATGTGATCCGCCTGGATGCTGAAGGTCTCCTGACTTTGATAGCGCAACCGTATTTTTCGCGAAGTGCTATATAAATTACCGGGGGACTGCCCAATGAATTGTCCGCCCAGGTTGCGATCCCATACTACCTGCACATAGTATTCTCCCCGTTCCAGGTCAGGCAATGGAACAGGAAAGGTGAGTGCACTTGCCTGGATCAGGACCGATTCCCCGGGATTGATATTTTCTACATTTATCCTAACACAGGGGGCGTTATCCAGAAGTGAGGAGGCCTGGCGGGGTTCCTTCGAAGTTTTGGAAAGATAAACGAGAATGCTGCCGGTGAATGGTGTGGAAAGCAGGCTGTCGGGAAAACTGACGCTGAACTGCTGGGCGAAAGAATGAATACAAAAGAGCAGTGAGCAAACAAAAACGGAAGTTGATTTCATATAGAATATGTGTCTACAACCTAAATTAAAGAGAATTTTTATATCTTTTGCAATATTTAAAGGGTAGGATATGAGATTCGCAGTAATAGACCTGGGTACAAATACGTTTCATTTGCTGATAGCAGAAGGTGTAGATCAGATTTTATATAAAACGACTGTACCGGTATTGTTAGGGGAGGGAAGGATCAACCAAAATATGATCATACCGGAGGCAATGGAAAGGGGCATTCGTACGCTCAGGCAATTCAAAGCTACCATTGACAATTATAAAGTAGATACGATCAAAGCAGTGGCTACATCTGCCGTACGTAGTGCAGAAAACGGGCAGGAATTTGTAGCTAAAGCAGCAGAGATTGGGATTCATATAGAAGTGATTACCGGCGAAGCGGAAGCAGGATATATATTCAGCGGGGTGATGGCAACTGGCCTGATAAAACAAACGACCCTTGTGATGGATATTGGTGGGGGAAGTACGGAGTTTATTATCTGTAATCCGGAAAAGGCGCTCTGGAAGAAAAGCTATAACATAGGCGCAGCCAGGTTGATGCAGGCTTATTTTCATTCAGATCCGTTGAGTGATACGGAGCATCAGTCTATTATAGATCATTTACACAATACATTACCTGATTTAAAAGAGGCGTGTGCACAACACAAGCCTTCTTTGTTAGTCGGTTCTGCGGGTGCTTTTGAATCATTTGCTGCGTTATTGAATGATGGAAATGAAATAGGGGAGGTGGCTTCAGCGGGTTTGGATATAGATAGATACAAAGCAATTTCTAAAAGGTTAATTCATGCTACACACAGTGAACGTGCAAATATGAAAGGCTTAATTTCCCTGCGTGTAGATATGATCGTCATTGCTGCTATCATTACGGATTATGTATTGGAGCAGTTGAACTTACAGCAATTAAGCCTTTCTACTTATGACCTTAAGATGGGCGTTTTAGCCGGTCTCCTGGATGATTGCTTGTAGTCTGCGCGTCCAGTATGTATACAAACTGTGGGTATTTCCGCCCGATCCAGTCTCGCAGTTCCAGCAGGTGGGATGTTTCAAAGACAATGTTCTTATCTTTATCTGTGATGGCAATACTATTACCACCGGCTTTCATGGTCTGGTAGATGTTCCATAATGATTGTGCGTGCATTCTGTTGGGCTCAGGTCGATCATTGTAAAATGATTCTCCATACAGATGGGTAAAAAAACAATCATTAAAGTAAACGATAAATTCTATGTCATTCATAGATGTATATTATTTGTGGGTTATTGATATTCTTTTCGATAGCCGTTTCAAAGCCGTAGATATTGATACTATTAAGACGGGTCTCTTCATTTTGAATGTTTTGAGTTTAAACGTAAAATATGCGCGCTCGTAATAATAGGATCGTATAAAGATAAAGAAAGGATGGATTAAAAATAAACAAAGGTCCTGAGATTGGTTAAAAGGACTGGTTGGCTCAATCCGGGAACCCCAAAAAGGGAGTATCATATTTAGATACCCCCTAAAAAAACTATTCACCATATTTTAAAAGGAATTCAGGATTGATAGCTTTGAAGGTCACCCTGCTATGTACAAAGTGATTGTTGTACAACTCTATCCGTTCTTTTACAGGACGGATAACGATGCCCTCCGCCCATGCCTCTGTACAGATGCTACTCCTGATAGTGGCCTTCTTTACCAGTACCTCAATGTCATTTTCCAACACGTAATCCGTACTCAATACTGGTACAGTGCTCAGTTCCAGTGAAGACATCAGCGAAGTGAATCTATCAAAATCCAGGTATGCAGCATTGTCTATGTCAAATACATTGAAGAACCGGATGTGCTGCCCGCGTAACTTCAGTTTATTACCCTGTATACCTTCGCCAATCATTTCTCCCTGGAAGGCATAGTTGCCATTCAGTGATCGAAGTTTGTTTTCAATATCCTGCTCTCTGGCTACTTTCCATAGACTGTTCTCACTATCTTCCAGTAATTCCAGGTTACGGCTACATACGCCGAATTCACCATTGTTGATGAAGTAAGTGGTAGAGCTACCATCCAGCTTTTCAGTGATGTAGCAGGTCTCGCCAACGTATTTGTCGAGTATATCCTGCAATACCTGTACCCGGGTCTCATCCGTTTTGGGTATAAAACCGGGGAAGGGGCCTTTCGCCACGCCATTCAGACACGCAGGCATAGGAGGGTCGTATTTGGTAATGCCCAGTGCATCGGTGCAATCAGCGCCTTCCTCCACTTCAAAACCTGCAGGCAGGTAGGAGAGAGGGAAAGCAATGCCCTGGGAGATCTGGCCTCTCAGTCTTGCAGTCTTGATGCGCATGCCTCTGGCTCGTAAGAATTCAAATTCGGGTTTAGGGGGCATCAAACTATCGATCTCGCAATAGATGCAGAGATCACCGGGGTTAAATTCATCTTTCTTTACGACTAACTGCCAGCCAAGCACATAGGCTTTCTCTATGGCATCAGCACCTTCGATAGGTTCCAGTTTTTTGATCCTTTGGATACTTGCTAGTTTTCTCATGTTAAATGTAGGTTGGGATTAAAAAGAAAAAGCCCCGCAATTGCTTGCGGGGCTTGTATTATACGGAATAAGGTAATCCTTTATTTATCAGTACAATAAGCCCCACACAGCGGATAACGGAGATATTCGTCTCCGCTGATCATTGGTGCTATTTGTTGTACTTGTTTCATTTTAAAGTTTTGCGGGAGCAAAGGTATAGGAATTTTTTAATTTCATTTCACTATTCCAGATAAATTTTTCATTGTGGCAAATTCTGGTTGTTGTTCAAACCGTCCTTTATCTTTAAAACCATTCTTCACTGCATTTTTCAATGCTGTCGCTGCATGATCCGCATCTCCTGCACGAGCATACAATATCGCAGAGAAATAATACGCTTCGCTGTTGGTAGGATCCGCCAGTTCATAAAGGTCTACAAAATGTCTCGCCACCCCATCGGTATGACTCGCCATATAATGGTTGCTTACAGAATAGAACATCAGAGACAGATAAGCCAATAGCCGTTGGTTCATAGCGCCTTCAAAAGAGGGGAGTTGTGCCCCCGCATTCAGGCTGCTAATGGTTTTGGGCCAGTAAGCGGTATCCTGGGTACCGAGGTTCGCATTATAAGACTCCTTGGTATTTTGCTCTTTTATCAATACCGCCATCTGCTCTTGCGACTGTGTTTTATATGCAGGATTACTCAGGATGATATCTAATTGATTTTTAAAGAAATTATCATTTGGCATATAACTGAGCAATAACCTGCACTCTGTTTCCGCTTTCAGGAACTGATTCGACTGTACAGCCATTTCCATCCTTGTGCGGGTCTTCGCCATAAAATCTGGTGGCGCAGCGCCTTCATCTGCTTTGATACCTGCAAATGCTACATCCATGGACGTAGCCGGTGCCCATTCATGTTTGCCATTGTAAGTGATCAGGTGATGCTTCGTGTTGGTTTTGTTCAAAGCCATATGATACCCCAGCAGGTCTGTCAGGTTCAGGTCTCCTTCGCCCGCTACTGTGGTATAGGTAAAAGGAAAATCTCCTGGCGGCGTACCATCCGGTAATCCTGCACCATTGACAATCACCGATTTAATACCCGGATGATTCAATGCTACATATCCTGCAACTTTTGCTCCACCTGAAAATCCAAGGGTGTATACATGGTTGGTATCAATCTCTAACCGTGCTCTTGTATCCTTTTCCAGTGCCTGCCAGATGTTTTCCGTCGTGCTCCAGTCGTTCCCGTTTTTAGAATTATTACTCCCCACCAGGATATACCCATACTTGTCTGCCAGTGCTTTATAATTATTCAAAGGCAATACTCCCGCACCATGGGCATCAAAGCAATACATAACAGCTCCTTTGTGATCCGGCGGGATATACAGGGCATAGGTCTGCGATGGATTGGCCTTACAGACCACGGTATCAATGACTTTCCCGGTAGGGAAGCTTTCTGTATGACTACAGGCTGTAGCCTGTAATATAAAAAGGAGCAAAAAACATCTCATGGCATAAATGTAAATCATTTATTAAAGTCATTATCTTCACAGTCTATAAAAACCATTATTTTGAGCTTCAAAACCTTGCCACTAAGAGCAGCCCTGGAAAACGATTTGTTAGACTCCCTTACGACTGACTATGATCTGTTCGAAGAAAACCTGGATACCCTACAAATCAGGATATACGAAGGGGATACTGTACTAAACGAATTTTTAGACCTATATGACCTGTATTATGAACAGAATGTTGCTGGCATTATTGTAAACGGGAACCTCACCGTCAATGCCCCTATTATGGATTTTGAACTGGATACCTACAGTTGCTTTTTGTTGGTAAACGGTTCCCTGACCTGTACCCGCCTCGTAGCAGGCTGTGTAGAAATCATTGTGAATGGAGATGTAACGGTCGCCGATGTCATGGTCGCCTATTACAACCATGGCAATGTGGAAATATCCGGCGACCTGAATGGAGAGTTATTGATCATTGATGATCATAGTGGGAAGATAAAAGGTACCATCCATGCGGCCACTTATTGTCGTGGATGGCAGATTCCGGCTGCAGATTATACCGACTGGAAAAAGATCCTCTTACCGGAAATCGCTGCTCAATTGCTGGATGATGACAATTATCTTTTTGCAGGTGATGCAGGTTTCCTTCAATTATTAAAGGAAGGTGTGCCTGTGTTCAAATCTTCATTGAAGCATATTTCTGCCGATAATAATCCGGTTCCACAAATTGTAGGCTTTGATGTTATTAAACCATTGGTACAGCATTTACCGGCTAAGTACGAAGGCTATCCATTGGCGATGGTGGAAAAAATGCCGGAACGCAATGAGCTGAAATTTTTGCTCTACAATGGTACCACGGTACTGGAATCACTTGATCTCGATGTGCCGGATTATTTTGGCATTATTGTTATCGGTGATCTGATTGTGAATGGCAATATCATGAACGAAGAAACTGATGGTGCCTGCTCACTGATAGTATTAGGAAATCTAAAAGCAAAGAACGTCATCGTTGGAGGTCAGCTTATTTACGTAACCGGATATGTAGCGGTAAAAGAATTGCTGATGGGGATTTATAACCATGGGGAATTTAATAGTCAATCATATGTATGGGCACCGATAGTGGTTGCAGATGATTACCGTTTCCATTTCTCAGATTTCGCCCGTGTGAAAGTATTGGATTTTAATGATGACGATGATAAGGATATTATTAAAGAGAAGTTGATTGATGAATTGTTTGACCAGGAAGACTGGTTCTTATATTATACCACGGTGAAGGAGGGTATTCCTTTGTTAAAACCTTTGATCCAGCGCAATGTTATTTCAAAGGGAGATTTTCTCAACCTGCTGAATGTCCCTTTGTTTGGGCCGGATCATACGCGGGTAGCGATTAATGAAGATGGCTGGCATATTGCATTGAATAAAGGTGGGGAGATAGATGAAGAAGGAGACACTGTACCCAGTTCAATTACAGCTATTCATACGGATGATGAGAAGAATTTTTTCTGGTACATTACAGATGAGGATACCATTGGTACATTAATAGAGAATGAAGATGAAAGATGGGTATCGGCGCCGGTAGAAATGCAGGCAGAAGTGCTGAAGATATTCAACATTGCCGAAACGTATGTGAACCGAAAGGTCAATTGGAATAATAAGCTGATCAAAAACGTCGATAAAGAGCAGCTTTGGAAACTGATCTGGATGTTTAGAAATACACCTGATGAAACGATCTTTCAGGGATTGGCGGGGTCTGTATTCAACAGGGTATTGTATGCGGCGCAGTTTCCTTATGCATATATCTTTACTAAGTATCAGGAGGATAGCCAGCATCGTGGGTTAGCTGACAGTCCTTACTGGCTGGTAGGCGCTGCATTGTTAGATGGATTGATAGCAGCGGGACTGGCAGGTGAAATTACAAGGTCGGTGCCACTGTCTGAGCGGGTAGATGAACTGAATAGTATTTTAGATTATTATTGGGGCGTGAATATTCAGTTGCACGAGCGGTTTGTAAAAGATCCGATAGACAAGAGTTTTATGTGTGGATTGAATGGCATGCTAACTGAGGAGCAAGGTGCCTTGTTAAGACTGGATGTTGGTGTAGGTTCGTTTATTATAGCGGGCATGCATGTGAAAGATCTGGATATACTGAATGAGCTGATGCATCCGTTTGGTGTATTTCCTAAATACTTTACATATGCAGATGAGGAAGAAGAAGCGGCATTGAAAAAGATCGCGGAAGAAATAAAGACGGGTGATGTTGCCCTGTTAAATGAAGCCCGGGTGCACCAGCCTAAGTTATGGGATTATGTATACAATGAGCGGGGCGATGTGAAATACTGGCAGGAGTGGATAGATAATTTGAAATACCAGATAGAATTGAAAGCGGGAACTGCCGTGCTTTTCAGAGGGGAGGAAGATGCGCCGCCAATGGAGCCGGAGTTGGATCATTGGCTTACATGGTGTGAAAAGTATGGAGCGATCAGCGAAGAATGTAATATCATTTTAGAATAATAAAATAGGAGCCAATCTGGCGCCAAAGCGCATGAATCAAAAAACGGAGTGCCCCAAAAATTAGACTTTTGAGGCACTCCAAAAATATGATACATCCTTTTTAAACTTACCTGATCATTGGCAGATACTTCTTCCAATTCTCAAAAATAATCCACAACAATATCGCCCATATCACAGCAACCATCGGCAATCCACCTGGTGCCACCGTAATATGTGTCAACGCAACTCCCACCATTACAGGGAAAATAACCACAGCACCAAACGCCCTTGTTTTAGGAATAATAATTAATATACCTCCGAGTATTTCCGCTACTGCCACAAGCGGCATCAGCCAGGAGATCTCCATGAAGGCAGCATTGTCTGCCATCATGGCCGGCGGCAAATCTTTTTGTTCAGGCATGTAGTGAAAGAATTTGGCAAAACCGCCATTAAGGAGCAATAGCCCGAACAATACAGACAGAATGTTAAAGATTATTTTCTTCATATATTTTGGTGATTTATCATCCAGTTGATTCCGAATTGATCTGTAAAGCTTCCAAAGTATGCACCCCAGAACATATCCTGCAAGGGCATGGTCACATTCCCACCTACAGACAATTCATTGAATAATCTCGTCGCTTCTTCCCTCGTAGCTGGCTCTACATTGATATGCATATTATTGCCGGATGTCACGGTGAATCCCATTTCTTTTGGTGCATCTGTACCCATCAGAATATGTCCGCCTATGAGTGGCAATTCTACATGGATGATCATATTTTTCAGTGCTTCATCCATTTGCTCATGGCCAGGTGCCTCACTAAACCGTTGTATACCATTTACGAATTCAGTCTTAAAAACGGATCTGTAAAAGTTAAACGCTTCTTCGGTATTTCCCGGGAAGTTCACATAATAAGATACCCTGTTCCGATTGTCTGGTTTCTTCTGTTTACGCAGGTAAAACTGTGTGCTGATGTACTGATCCAGGTTTTCCAGTCCCGCTGTAAATCCTTCCTTGAAGCCCATCTTGACCAGTGTTTCCAGATCTTCCAATGCTTTAAACTGAAGCTCACAGGTTACGGTAGTGGAGTCAGCGTCTGTCTCAGCGAAATTGTTAGTCCAGTTAGTACTGGGGAAGGAAGTATTTATCACCCCGTTTTCATCACAAAAAGCATCCTTGCCTGCATACATTTTCTCTGGTTGAATGGTCTCATAGTCGAAGATACACCAATGCTTTTCATTTTCAGGACTCACCATGGCATAAAACCATCTGCCGCCTTCCCTGAAATCCATAGACTTTGTTTCTACTTTATAAGGTTTTGGGGCCCACCACTGGTCAAGAATGTCAGCCTCTGTCCATGCTGCCCATACGAGGTCCAGGGGCGCATTGAAAGACCGCTCTACCTTAATCTTTTTGTTTGCCTTGTCTACATCAAAGTTAAAGAGGATCGCTTTGTTCATCGCTTATTTTTTTTGAGGTTTGCTAATACGTTATCTAACTGGTCGAAACGCGTCTCCCACAATTGGCGGAACTGTTCAAGCCATTTGTCAATTTCTTTCATACGCTGGATTTCAAGGTGATAAAAAATTTCCCTGCCCTGATACTCCTGTTTCACAACCTCGCATTCTGTCAATACCCGCAGGTGCTTTGACACAGCCTGACGTGTAGTCTGAAAGTGCTCCGCGATGCCGTTCGGCGTCATTGCCTGCATGGCCAATAATCCTATAATTGCTCTTCTGGTCGGGTCCGCAATGGCCTGGAATATGTCTCTTCTCATGGGTGTAGGTTATTTATGAAACCATATGGTTGCAAATATATATGAAACCATTCGGTTTCGCAAAATATATTTTACAAAAAAAGCCCTCCAGCAATGGAGGGCTTTCTTAAAAAAAGTAAATATTAGTATCCCTGATTCTGTGTAAATGCATCGCTTGCATCCATAGCAGACTGTGGAATAGGATAAATTCTTCTGTAAGTCTCAGACGCTGGTTTTGCAGAACCTGCATCTGCAGCTTCAAACTTACCAAAGCGGATCATTTCTTTTCTTCTCCACTGCTCCCAGTACATTTCATATGCAATCTCGTTGTACAGGATATTTGCATCCAGAGAAGTGATTGCTACACCCGGTGCATTGTTATAATATGCTTCACGAGTTCTGGTGGTACGCAGCTTATTGATATCAGCCATTGCAAGGGCAGTTTGATTGCTACGGAAATAAGCTTCTGCACGCATACAATACATACCACCCAGACGATATAATGGGATATCTACATTGCTTGAGCTGTTATCTTTCTCAGGATCGAACTCAAACTTGAAGATACGTACACCACGGTTGATCTGTGCCTGTGTAAATACAGACTGTGCTGCATTATCGAAATTCAGTGCAGGTGTAAAGTCCATTGCCAGAGCCGTGTTCTTTTCGCAATACAGTTTTTCAACTGCGATTCTGCCGTCGCTGGTCATCTTCAGACTACCGGTGGACAACAGGATCGGACCATATTGCTGACCCTCCAGGAAACCACGGTTAAAGTGGAACCATGGCAGAGAAGCACTGTTTGGCACGAGGCTGGTAGCAGGTACGCTCACATCAGTACCATCGTTCTTAAACCATGTACCATCAGCATACTGGTACTTGCGGGAGAAACGCGGGTCATCATGATTACCATCCCAGGTAGCATAGAACTGAGGCGTAGTACATACCGCATTGGTACCTCTGTTTGCCGAAGAAGGCTTCTGGTTTCTTTCCATCGGCATATAAGCGAAGTCGTTATCACTGCTGCGCAGGGTATTGATGTCCTGCGAAACCACGAAGATCAGCTCCGGTCTGCCGGCGTTGTCGATATCAAAGTTTCTGAAATAGTTTGTTTCGAGATAGAACTGAGGGTCGTCTATCAACTTCGTCGTATACAGGATCACTTTGTCCATATCTGTACCGTTACCATCTACAGCTGCTTCGGTAAAGTCAAAGCTGGCACCATAGCGGTTTTTGAATACAGCACGGTTCATGTACATATCCGCCAGCAAGCCATAAGCAGCCTGTTTGGTAAAACGACCATTGTGTGTACTCTGTTCTTTCAGGTTAGCGAGGGTAGGAATGATCGCTTCTACTTCCCTGATCAGGCCATCGATCGCAGTATCTGCTCTCCTGATCTCCAATGGTGCATTCGTCACATATGGATTTCTGTAAGGCGCCTGACCATACAGGTCCAGGGTATGGAAGGTGTAGAAAGCGAGTAATCCTCTTGCTTCCGCAAGGAACAATGCCTGATTGGCATTACCGTTTGCCTGATAAGCACTGGTCACAGCAGTCAGTGATTTGGTAATACCACTGTTCAGGTTATTCCAGCCATTTGCTACGAGTGAGTTATCAGCACCCCATGTGAACTCATGGATAGCGCGGTATACACCACCATCACCCCAGTCACTACCACGGGTAGGTAGCATGGCTTCGTCAGTGGAATACTCCTGCAAACCAAATACGTTTGCATGGTCTACAAAGGTAGCGCTACCCAGCTGGCCATAAGCAGCAGCAATGGCATTCTCAGGATTAGAGTTGTTAGACCCCAGCACCTCATCAATCACTTTCTCTTTCAGGTCAGTACAGCTTACCATTGCTACAGTAAGCGCAATACCGATATATGTATATAACGATTTCTTTCTCATGTTTCTTAGAATTTAACAGTTGCACCTAACAGGAATGTCTTAGCAGCAGGGTAAGTCGTGTAATCGATACCCAGTGACTGGTTACCACCTACTGTTTTGGTTGTATTTACTAACGGATCGTAACCGGAGTAACCACTGATGGTCCACAGGTTTTGTGCACTCACATACAGGTTGATTGATTTCAGCCAGTCCTGGTGAGGGATGGTCAGCGTGTAACCCAGGCGGAGGTTCGCCAGACGGATAAAGTCTGATTTTTCCAGGTACAGAGAAGACAGCTGCACCGCGTTGGTCGTGCTGGCACCTGCTTCGTAGAATTTTCTCAGTACGTTGCGGTCAGATGCAAGGCTGTTGATGTTCAGATCCAGTGCGGTATTGTTTACCAGCAAACCACCGGTCTGACCAATGAAGTTGAAGCCCAGGTCAAATGCTTTGTAACGCAGGTTACTGTTGATACCGAAGTTGAAGTTAGGCAGCGCACCTTGGAAGATCTCTCTATCGTCAGAGTTGATCACACCATCTTTATTTTTATCTTCAAAGATGTCTTTACCATCCTTGTCATAGCCCAGGTGTTTCAGCATATAGAATGAACCTGCCTCATAACCGTTCTTGTAGATGTTGGCATTTACACCAGACAGACCTGGACCGGAGATGCTACCGGAGTAGAGCTCAGATACAGGCAGGTCTTTGATCGTGTTGCTCAGGGTAGAACCGTTTACATCCAGTGTCCAGCTGAAGTCTTTAGTACGAACCAGCTGGGTACCCAGTGTGAATTCAAAACCTTTGTTCACGATACTTGCATCTACGTTTTTCCATACAGTTGTGGTTGGACTGAGTGGCCCTGAAGGGATGTTCAGGATAGGATCTTTCGTCGTCTTGTTGTAATATTCTAATGAACCATACAGTTTACCTTTGAGGAGGGTGAAGTCCAGACCGATGTTCAGCTGTTCAACCATTTCCCATTTCAGGTCAGGGTTTGCAGTGCGGTTTACAGTAACACCATTTATCAAAGTCTGGTCGTTGTACAGGTAGTAACCAGATGCACTTGACAGGGAGTAACTCGCCTGGGTGATCTTGTTCGTTACTTCCTGGTTACCTGTCTGACCCCAGCTGGCGCGGAGTTTCAGATCCTGTACCATTTTCAGGTCTTTCATAAAATCTTCCTGCGAAATGGTCCAGCCCAATGCGAAGGACGGGAAGTAACCGTATTTGTTGTTGTTACCAAAACGGGTAGAACCATCCGCACGTAAAGAGGCGGTGAACATATAACGGCTGTCGTAGTTGTAATTGATACGACCAAACCCTGATTGCAGTTCATTCTCCTGCGCATAACCGCTAGGGCTGGTAGTGGTACCGGAATAACCAGGATTGTATTCAGGTGCCACACCTACACCCTGTGCTGCGATGCCCTGCAGACCATAAGTCGTACCGGAGAAAGAGAATTTCTGGTAAGAGAAACCACCCAGTAATTCCAGGTTGTGTTTGTTGAATGACTTGTTGTAAGTCAGGTAGTGCTCAACCAGTGTAGTCAGGGACTTCAGGTTATTCTGCTGGTAAGCACCACTTGGTTGTCTATCGGTATAGTTAGGGTAAATAGTCGTATTACGCTCAGAAGTAGACTTGTCTACACCATAGTTGAAGCGGTAGTTCAAACCGGGCAGTATCCTGAAAGCAGCTTCGATGTTACCCAGTACACGGAAGGTATTGGTATGATCATCCCAGATGCTCAGCAGGTAGGCGGGGTTGTAATGCGCGTTCATGTTGAAGTTGGTGTAAGCCCCGGTGGAGTCGCGCAGGGAGCGGGTTGGGTTCGCCATCAGTGCGTGAATGATGAGCTGACCATCGGAACCTGCGGTGTTACCGTTTGGAATACCGGTTTCATTGATATCACTTGCTGTCAGGTTCATCTTTACAGTCAGACGTTTGTCATCGAGGAAAGATTCTTCTGCATTCAGTCTTGCAGTGGTTCTTTTGAAGCTGCTTTTTTCAACGATACCATCCTGTGACATGCGTGACAGGGAAGCGAGGTAGCTACCGGTGTTGGTAGTCTTACCAAAAGATACGTTGTGGTTCTGAAGGGAACCGTTACGGTAAATTACATCCTGCCAGTCAGTGTTACCACCGTGATCGTAAGCAGGATCTACCAGTGCTTTGCGGTACTCCGCGGCATTGAGAACGTCCAGTTTTTTGATCACTTTAGAGTTACCTACATACATGTCGTAGGTGAGGGTAGGTGCGCCTTTACTACCGTGTTTGGTCGTGATCAGTACAACACCGTTAGACCCTCTTGCACCGTAGATAGCTGCGGCAGAAGCGTCTTTCAGGATCGTCATGGTTTCGATATCGCTGGTGTTGAGGAAGTTCAGCGGGTTCTTGGGTTCAGAAGAACCAAGACCGAAGTCAGGCCCGCCTGCACTCACGTTATCATTACTCAGCGGAACGCCGTCAACAACGAAGAGCGGTGTACTACCACTACGGATAGAACCCACACCGCGGATGAAAACATCCACACCTGCACCGGGTTCCCCGCTGGATTGTGCGATACGCACACCGGATACTTTACCCTGCAGCATATTGTCTACAGAGATAGGAGCACCCTGTTTAATATTATCAGCTTTCAACTGGGTCAGGGCACCAGTTACGTCAGCTTTGGTCTGGCTACCATAACCTACCACAACTACCTCACCCAGCTGACTGTTGCTGGAGGAGAGGGTTATTTTCATGGGTGTGCTGGTAGCGGCAATAATTTGTTGTGTGTAGCCGATAAAGGTGAACACGAGTTGGTCACCAGGAGCGGCGTCGATAGAGAATTCTCCGCGATCATTGGTTGTAGTTCCTTTGTTGGAAGTAACGGATTTGATAGATACACCGGGAAGTGGTGTGCCGTCAGCTCCGACTACGATCCCCTTTACAGGCGTTTGGCGAATGGCCTGTTCATAGATACTGTGGGTACCCGTAGCTGCCATGGCAGGGCTTGCGGCCGAGAGCCATACGGCTAGCATTAAAAGTAATTGATTGTTCATTGCAATCTGCTATTATGCTTGATGTTAAAAGACATAGTAAGTCCTTGCCCGGTGGGCAGTGATTAATTTTTATCAGGTTGAAATGATGCGTAAAGTGGGTATGCTACTTGACGATACACGCTAAATAAAACCGATTTGAAATACCACAATCAGAACGCATGGTGCGCGGGCGCAAAATTCAATTGATCATATAGGCGACTACCTTTATAAAACAGGGTGTAATGATAGTGCGCTTTCGGGAATTTGTTGTTAATTCAAAGTTAAGCTTACTTTAATTTAAATTATTCAGGATAGATGGCCAACTTTATTTGGTGAGTACCCATACTGCTTTTTGAAGGCAAATGAGAAGTGGGAGAGGTCTTCAAACCCTGATTCAAGGTACACTTCAGCGGGTTTCATATTCTTTTCACTGAGCTGGTAGTGCGCTAATTCCAGTCGTTTTCTGGTAAGCCATTTCTGAGGGGAGGTATTAAATTTCTTTTTAAAATCCCGGTGAAAGGTAGAGAGGCTTCTGCCTGTGAGGTGTCCGAATTTCTCAAGTGGCATGTTAAACATGTAATGTTTTTCCATGAAATCGATGAGGTCCAGTTTATAAGGGTCTTCGAAATTAGCGAGGGTATGATCGATGGAGGGGTCGACGGTTCTGAGTATGGAGATGGCTTCAGTGAGTTTTAAATCGGCGATGTTTAATGGAAAAGGATCCGTCATATCAAAGTAGGGTAGTAACGAAGAAAGGCAACTTTGCAACAGGGGGTGGGAGGTGAATTGACGGATGGAGGGGTAGTCGGGTGATATGGTTATAGGTTGGTTTTCGTAATATTTTTTGAGTCGGTCTACCGTCAGGTGCATGACCACTGATTGATACGAGTGGTTGGAGACGGTGATGAGTAAATTTCTTGGAATAAGAAATATATCACCCGCTTTGAACAGGTAAGTCGCATCCGCCTGCGTCACTTTCGTATCGCCGGAGATCAGCCAGACAAGCATGTGATGATCGAAGGAGACTTCGGTCGAGAAATGCTTTTCTGTTTGGGAGGAGAGCTTAATGTCGGGGGTGATATATTTCATATCGCTTGATTTATGCTAAATTAAAACGGATATCTGCGAGGGATTCGGTGAGTAGCCATAATTTTTCGGCATTGTCTGCATCGATAGAATATGGTTGAACACCAGTCAGCGAAGCAGGGTCCGCATAGTCATGGATAATCTGGCCATTGTCTGTTTCTGCCACATCGCAGTCTTCGCAATATACGCCACCTATATTATTTAATAAAGGGCTGGTAGCGCACCATATGGTGGTGGCGGCGCCTTGAGGAATGGTTTTAAGACTGGCGGCTACTTCGGGTTTGATCTTACCATCCTCACCAAAAGTACCCATTTCCTGGAACATGGAGATAGGTGCCTCCCTGCCCAGATCAGTGTCATTGACAGATCCTGGGTGCAAAGCGTAGGCACGTACGCCAAAGGCTTTGGCGCGGGCATCTAAAGCTACAGCAAAGAGGTTATTGGCAGTTTTAGACTGGCCATATCCCTGCAAGGTTTCATAATCCCTGTGTAAGAAATTAGGATCTTCAAAATTGAAAGGCGCCATCTGGTGACCGAAAGAGGATACGCTGATGACCCTGGCCCCGCCGGCATTTTTGAGTGCCGGCCAGAGACGGGCAGTCAGGCGGAAATGACCCAGGTGATTGGTACTTAGCTGGGATTCATTCCCCCGGTTGTCACGGCGTAAAGGTACCCACATGATGCCAGCGTTATTAATAAGGAGGTGTAAAGCGGTTTCCAGGGACAGAAACCGGGCTGCAAATGCATCGATGGAAGTGATGTCCATTAAGTCCATTTTCTCGATTATGACGCCTGCTATGCCCTTTAAATTGCGGGTGGCTTTTTCTATATCTCTGGCGGGGACGTATACCTTTGCGCCGGCATTAACTAGTGTTTTGACGGTTTCGAGGCCAATGCCTGCATAGCCCCCGGTTACGATGGCGGTTTTGCCTGTTAAGTTGATGCCTTTGATTACTTCAGTGGTACTGGTGGTGGCGTAATATTTACTGTTGAGCGGGTGTTGTTGTTCCATCTTTTTTTTTAACAAAATTAGGGATGGAACAGAAAGAGGGCTTTGTTGAGCGTGTCAGATTTACTTTGTTTTCCATGTCAGCCGTAGCTGATGAAATGGAAGGCTGCATCTGTTACAGATGCAGCCTGTTAAACTTATTGAAACGACCATAACTGATTACTTCCGCCATTGT
Source organism: Chitinophaga sp. LS1 (assembly GCF_034274695.1). Taxonomy (NCBI): domain Bacteria; kingdom Pseudomonadati; phylum Bacteroidota; class Chitinophagia; order Chitinophagales; family Chitinophagaceae; genus Chitinophaga; species Chitinophaga sp. LS1. The sequence continues at coordinate 7,154,177 of NZ_CP128362.1, read as the reverse complement.
TCTCATATTGTTCCACCGCAGTACCGGGTGTGACAGAGAGCGCCGGGATCTCTAATACCTTACCGCTTTGTACGCCTGTAATGGTATAATAGCCATCCGCGTTTTTCGTGATCATCCATTGCTGGTTGTCACCACCGCTGTAATCATACAATTGCAATGCAGCGCCATTGGACAGGGATTGTCCTTTTATATCCAGTGACTTTCCACTCTGTACACCGATGATCTTATACCGGTTATTTCCTAAAGAAATTACCTGCCAGCGTTGATTCGCACCAGCATTATCCGTCCATTGCTGTATAGCCGTGCCGGCAGCAGTACCCTGACCGGCAGCATCCATTACCAGACCACTGTTTTTATTGACGATGGCGTAGGTGCCGTCAGGAATAACGGAAGTGCCTTTTACATAAGGAGCCAGTACGGCCTGCAATAACCCTGCTATTTTTATATGTCCTGACTCACTGGGGTGCAGGTTATCTGCCAGGTAATCAGCAGTAGATTGGGTGATCCAGCCGTCTGTATTTACATAATGTACCTTCTTATCACCCGCTGCAATACGTGCCGCTACAGCAGCAGCAGTAGGCTGTGACCGGATTCCCAGGAATGTTCTCAATACAAAGATCTCTGCCTGCGGAAATTTAGTTCTGATACCGGTTAACAGGTATTCATATACCGCCTGAAAGGTACTGTCCGAATCCTCATAATCACCATCATTCGTACCCAGGTTTAATACAACCGCCTTTGGGGTATACTTCGTAAAATCCCATGCTACACGTGGTGAATAATTTGGCGGCTGTAATTTGAAATACTGGCTATCCATTGCCACGCCATGTCTTGAACTGCTTACCAGTGCAATACCGGGATAGGCGATTTGTGTATGTTCGGTACCTAGTGCTTCGGAACAGATCCATGCATAGTCCGATACATTTGCCTGATCATCGAGGTAACCAGCAGTAATAGAATCGCCGATGTATTCAATCAGGTAATCAGACGCCGATGGCTTGCTGGTGGTTGCACCCGCATCCAATACCATGCCCTGAAAACTAAACAGGTAGTCATAATCTCTACCCTGTGCAATGCTCAGGCTGTGGTTGCCTGCAGACAAAGGTGTCGCAGTAAGGTCTATGATACCACCTACGTTTTTGTAGGATACCCACGGACCACCATCTATACTCGCATAGAAATTGCTGGTATTGGCGGTCTGTAGTTTTACCGTAGTTCCTGTAAAGTTCACCTTGATATAAGCACCTCCCCAGTAGGCATTGAATTTCGTGCTATCACTGAAATCCCATCTGCCAAAGTAAAGGATATTGGAATCTTTCAGACTACCATAACCTGTAGCGGGAGCCGCGTAAGCTAATTGATCTGCTCTGAGCATATTGTTGTCATTTGCGCCCTTCGGGGTGCAGGCACCGAGGAGAAGGGTGAGCAATATTAGGATATAATTCCGTAGCATGAGTTAGGTTAATTTGAAATGACCTTTTAAAATTGGTCTTTATAAATTGTAATCGTCCTTACAGGGTGTTGCAGAAAAAGAAGAGGTATGCTCTTTATAATTTAGTAATGATCCACTGTTGGTTCGCGCCATTATTCGCCTGGTACTGCTCTATTTTTGTACCTGCTGTAGTAGAGAACGCCGGTACTTCCAGTAACTTCCCACTCTGCACACCCTGAATGGTAAAATACCCACCTGTAGCAGGAGAAAGAATAAACTGCTGGTTCGCGCCACCATTGTAATCATACAATTGCAGACCGGCACCATCCAATAAAGATTGCCCTTTAATATCCAGTGCTCTGCCACTCTGCACACCAATTATTTTATAATGATCACCACCTACACTTGTGATCGTCCATTGCTGATTGGTACCACCGCTATAAGTATACTGCTGTATCGCCGTTTCATTGGCCGTACCCTGACCTGTTGCATCCAGCGAAAGGTTACTGTTACGGTTAATGATCTTATAGGTACCATCAACCAGCGGACCACTGCCACCAATGATATGTTGTGTAGGATGCGTGGCCTGGTAAGGAGTTTCACCTTTGATCATTTTACCTGCATCATTCACCAATCTAAGATAGAAGTCAGAAGACACCGCTACACCATCCTGATCCAGGTTCACAAAGCTGGTATTTACAGGTGTCTGAGAGGCATTCTCTGCTACTTTGAAAATGGCAGTACCTTCATTCACCTCATCGAACATGGCAATGTACAGGCTATGTACGCCAACCTGTTTCATCACGGCAACCTGTGCCCACATGAAGTCACCATGATTTCTTGGCACTTCATTTAATGGATTGCCAGCATTCGAATTATGGAAAGAAAATCCTGGATAGGCGATAGGTTGATAATCCATGCCATGTGCTTCGCAGTAATCAAAATCTCCCTGGATCCAGGGTTGATAAGTAGATCCCACTTGTGCAGCGACAGCCCATGGCGCCAGCATATTGAATGAATTGTATACGCTGGTAAAGTTGCTCCGTGAAAACACATTTGGTGTACGCCAGTCCATCGGCACACTACCAATTACATAGCAGCCCTGATCTTTGAACCAGCTGATCACATCCAGGCATTGTGCAGAATCGCCGGGACCTGGGGCAGGTGCACCCTGGTAGCCCATCCCAAAAATGCAGATCACAGGTTTACCATTTTGTTTGGCATAAGCAGGAGAGGAGAGCAAATTTAATGTACCGAGAATGGTATTGGTAAAGTCAGATTTTAAACGTTCCTGCATGTTGGCGTCGCCCGAAACATCGTACATGATATAAAACTTACGGCCGGTGAGTTCTGCTGCCGTTCTTACTTTTTGCGCCATGTTATCACGCATGGATTTAAAAGCCGGATCAGCCAGTTCGCCGGAGAAACGCTGGAGTGCCGCGGCATCAATACCGTTTTCCTGCATCCATCTGAAGTGTGTGTTTACAGTTGCCTGGTCATAAGAAGAGAACATCTTTGCAGTATCTCCATTTGCAAGGTTGGGAAAAGTGCTGGCATAGGTGATTTCATATTCACGCATATCCGGCCACATATCCAGGTTTTGGTGGGTCCATCTGTTTACGGCAGAGCCATCGCCGGGAGCATTGAACCATCCCTGGTAGCCAACGGTCACTTTGCCGACCACATCTCCGACAGGAGAGCTGGCAGCGTCAGCTGCTGCAACAGTGGGGGCTTTTTCACTCAATTCTTTTTTTGTACAGCCAGATAAAAGGGCAAGCAGTAGCCCAGTGGTGAGAAAGGTTTTCATCATAAGAATATTGGTTATTTCTGGCAACGGGGTTGGCGAATACTATGCCATATTAACAATGGTTTGCCAATGAGTAAGTTGTGGAAAATGGGTAGGGATAAACGTTACGGTATTTCGTGAATTTGATATACGCATTTATGAAATATCATAAATTGTGATGGGCAGTTATGATTTACTCAGTTTTCTCCTGATGCGGCTCAGGCTTTCGGCCTTCATACCAAGAAAGGATGCAATGTATTGAACCGGAACATTATGCAGAATATCCGGGTAGTTGTTGATCAGTTTTACATACCGTTGTTCTGCGGTAAGGGTAGCCAGTTCCTTAGACCGGTTCTCATTATAGGTGATGGACTGTTGGAATACCCGGATACTAAAGTCCTTCATTATTTCGCTTTCGGCCGTCAATAGATCCAGGTCTTCCCTGGTAATTCTCAGTAGTTCGCAATCAGTTACGCACTCCACATTTTCGTCCGATCTTGTCTGATTAATAAAATTGAAATAAGAGGTGAAAAATCCCGGGGGACAATTAATATGTGAGGTCACCTCATCTCCGTTTTCATTGTAATGAAAGAGCCGTAGATAGCCGGATACGATGTAGTAAAGATACAGGGGTATCTTTCCTTCTTCTTCCAATATCCGGTTTTTAGGATATAGCACTGGTTCGAAATATTTTTCTATCAGTGCTATATCCTTTTTCTGGAAGGTTATATTAGAAGCGATGTATTCCAGCAATTTTTTATGCATATCCAAAGTTACAATAATTCCTTGTGTTCCATGAGATAAGCTAAAGCTTCCGTTACTGCCTGATTAGGTGATTTGGGATTAAAACCCAGTTCCTTTCTGGCTTTGGAGATGTCGAAGTTCTGTTGTAAACCAGAGAACATGGCGATATCTTTTCTTGTCAGTACAGGTGCTTTATTGCTCATACGGGCGGAGAACTCCATGATACCTGCGATGGCGAAGAGCATGAATTTGGGGACCGAGCCGGGGATTTTAAGATTTAGTGCAGGATATAATTCCTGTGCCAGTCTGGTCGTATCGGTAATGGTCATGCATTGTTCATTCGCCAGTATGTAACGTTCACCTGGTCTGCCATTTTGAGCAGCGAGGATACAGCCTTCGGCAACGTCTTTCACATCAACCCAGTTCAAGGTGATGCGGGTATCCATGGGGATCTGTTTATTCAGAATGAGTTTCAAAACACCATAAGATACGTTCAGTGGCAGGAAGGCATCGCTGCCGATCATAGCAGATGGCATAACAGAAACGAGTTCTACACCAAGTTCTTTTGCCAATTGAAAAGCCAGTATTTCGCCGTCGTTTTTAGAGTTGTAATACATGTCGCGGCGGTCGGGATTGTAGCCATTGCTTTCTTTGGTGGGGAGGTTATTATAATTGAGCGCGGCGATGGAGCTGACGTATATGATTCGCTTTACACCTGCGGCAGCAGCGGCTTCGATCGTGTTGCGGGTGCCATTCATATTTACATCGTAGATTTCTTTTTTGGGATCTTTTGCCCAGAGTTTAAAGGAGGCGCCTACGGCGTAGAACGTTTCAACGCCTTGTAAGGCTTTAACAAAAGAGGCTTTGTTGGTAATGTCGGCTTGAACGACTTCACAGTCGAGGCCGTGGAAAGGGGGTTTGTTATTGATATTTCTGACGGTTGCCCTGACAGGGATGCCTTTTTTAATAAGGAGTCTTACGAGGTTGTTGCCTAAGTGACCGTTTGCGCCGGATACGAGTGCTAAATTCTTTTGTGCCATTGTTGTTTTGTTTTGATAGCACAAATGTCAGCACTGGAGGAGGGAATCTACTTGACTTTTGTTAGTTAATCAATTCAACGTTGTACTTCATATAAAATATCAGCAGCGGCTACGCAAACTTGATCATAAGACTTTTTTAGAAATAATTAAATATTTTGTTATGCTGAAATAATCATATATTCAGAATGTTGTTTGAAACCTGATAATAATGAGATTTAATGATAACCCTATACCTGTACTACAGCAATTGTGGTTGGTGATCCTATGTCTGTTTTCCCCCGCCATATCCCTGGCGTCGGATACAAACTACGTAGCAGGTATATTCAAAGAAATACAGGATAGCGGGCGCTATGTCAGCGCACTTGGCACGCAGGAAATGGGTCGCTTGCCGGTGGGTCTTGTCCGCGAAATCAATGGCAGGATCTATGTCATTGCGATTGACAGTGCACGGTTCACGCCTACAGGTGCTTACCTGAATGCCTATTTCAGATTTCCTTTTCCCGGTACAGAACAAGAGCTGATTTTCGGCGGGAGAGATATTGCTTTTACACCCGGAGGGATAGGCGTATCTGGTGCTACCAGACTGGTATTACTGAAGGATCAGCAGGTTGCTGTCAATGAGCATGTAGATCTCGTTTTTCCTGGTGATGGGCGTAATTATATAGAATGGGATTGCAATGGCTTTAATGGGGCTAATTTAAGCGCTGTATTTGAATTTGATAAAGGGTGGCTGACGCCGGAGGATCCATTGGAAGAAAAATTAAAAGCGGTTTTACAGGTACATGTTGCCGATTTGAATGATATTATCGCCGGGATAGATTTGCCCTCTTTTCATATAGCAGGATTGAAAGATTTCTCTTTCAAAGTGCGGAATGCGGTGGTGGATCTCAGTGACCTGGTGAACCCTGATGGTTTCAAAGAAACGGATGCATTATGGAGAGGATTTTACTTACAGGAACTGGAGATCGGGTTGCCTTCCCAATTAGGCCGGCCATCAATAAAGGTGAATGATTTTATTATTGATGATCAGGGAGTGAGTGGTGCTTTAACAGCTACAGATATAGTAAAATCAGGAGATGCTAATTTGAGCGGATGGCCTATTTCGATAGATAAGCTGGGAATCAGTTTTAGTAAAAATAAACTGAATGGAGGTACGCTGGGCGGCCAGTTGCAAATAGGTTTCCTGGGTAAAACGCCCATTGATTATGAAGCTTCGGTGAATATGCGGGGGGGTGATCCGTATTATTCATTTGCTTTGTCAATAGCGGAGGATCGGAAATACGAATGTTTTGCAGGTGAAATCATATTAAATAAGAACTCCCGGATTGAGGTCAGGGATTTTGTACCGGTGGCCACCCTGCATGGAAAGGTCAATATTAATAAAGGGGTATTGAATATACAGGGCGTCGCATTTGAGGATCTGGTATTGTCTACGCAACAACCTTATGTACACAGCGGTACATTTTCCTTGAATAGTAATAGTAGTAAGATGGCTGCCTTTCCTGTTTCATTTGATAGTATCAGATTGGGGATTGATGAAGGCAGGATCGCCATTGGTGCAGGGGTGAAATTGAACTTCATGAATGCTTCTGATAAAGGGTTTAGCGGATCTACTTCCTTCGTAGTGACAGATGGGAAAGTGAGTATCAGCGATATTCATCTCATGGTAGCGGTCATGGCTTTTAAAATGGAGGGGATATTGACGCTTTTTGACAAGCATCCAGTATATGGCAATGGTTTCAGGGGGTATCTGAAATTCGGATTGCCGGGACCTATTCCGGAAGCAAAGGCTACTGCTTATTTTGGTTCAAAAGATGATTACCGGTATTATCATGTTGATGCGTATGTAGGAACGAATATGCCGATACCACCTATGCTTAATCTCACAGGGTTAATGGGTGGCTTATCCTATCATATGGAAAGACCGGGAGATTTTGATCCTTATGCCTCGCGGAATGTGGTAGACCAGAAAGGTGGATTGAAAGAGGTGGATGAGATCTTTCAATATATTCCCTCTAAGGAGGCCGGATTGGGATTTATGGGAGGGGTATCGCTGGCACTTGTCAAAGAAATGATCGTAAATGTCAATGCTTCGCTGGAAGTGCAGTTTGGTACAGATGGCGGTTTCCGTTATGCACAGTTTGATGGTGCGGGGTATGTGTTGCATTTACCAGTAAAGGCACTGAATAATAAAGATGCCAATGGCGATGAAAGTGCGCCTCTTCGTATCACCTTAAAGATGCGCTATGATAATGTAAACAGTACATTCGATGCCATTGCGAAGACTTATATCAATTGTTTTATAAAAGGGAATGGAGAAAGTGCATTGCATATAGGTCCGGATGACTGGTACTTTTATATAGGCCGGCCTTCACAGATGTTTAACCTGGATGTTGCAGGACTGGCTACAGTAAAAACTTATTTCATGACCGGGTCACAGCTGGAAGATATGCCACCTTTGCCCAAAGAAGTCAGTGATGTATTGGGAGCATATTCCAATACAATGGAATATCCGTTGAAATCCGGCGGCGGACTAGCTTTTGGCGCGCATTTTTCTACGAATTTTAGTTTTGATTATGGTGTGTATGGAGACTTTTCGATTGGTGCAGGTGCGGATATCTGCCTGCGTGATTATGGAGAGGCGCGGTGTAAAGGGAGTAATGAGGTGATTGGGATCAATGGCTGGTATGCTTCCGGACAGGCATATGCTTACCTGAATGGGGAAGTGGGGATGCGGGTAAAAGTATTTGGTAAGAAAAGAGGTTTTCCTATCGCAAAACTGGCAGCAGCGGTATTGTTACAGGCAAAAATGCCGAATCCGAGTTGGATGAAAGGAATGGTGGGTGTGAAATATTCCGTATTGGGAGGGATGGTACATGGTACTGCCAGTGTGAGGGTCGAACTGGGATCGCAATGTGAGATAGTAGGAGGAAAGGAGCTTGATCTTCCTATAATCAATGATATCAAACCAGATCACCAATCTACAGAAGTCAGTGTATTTGCTACGCCACAGGTGGCATTCAATATTCCTATTACAAAGCCATTTTCGATGCTGAATAATTATGATGAAGTAGAAACGTATCGGGTGCAGCTGGATGGGATTACATTATTGAATGATAAAACTGCTATTACAGGTACAACTGAAATTTCATCAGACGGTACGACAGCATTGTTACATCTAACAGACATATTACCGCCGACGAGTAGCCTGAATGCAACAGCAAAAGTGCATATAGAAAGACAAAATGGTGCTGGCTGGATGGCGCTGGATGATAACGAAACGAAATCTACAAGCTTTACAACGGGGGTAGCACCTGATTATATTCCATGGGAGAATGTAGCTTATGAATACCCGATAAAAGATCAGTATCATTTTCTGCCAAAAGAATCGCCTGCTGGTTATATCAAATTAAAGCGCGGGCAGCCGTATTTGTTTTCAGGTGATGTGGCAGTTAATATGGTGTCAGAAAGTGGGCAGTCAATAAAAACGGCTTTTGCTTATGATTCAGGTATGGCCCAATTGGACTTTGCAATACCATCGGGTATGATCAAAGAAACTTCGTATTCTTTGAGTGTAGTACGGGAGAGTAAAGCCAGCACAGATAATGTGGTTAGTGGCAATCATTCAATTACTTCTTCGGATGGAGATACGACTACCATTACACAAAATAGTTTAAAGGGGAATGCTACCGCTGCTATCAGTAAGGAACTGATTAGTTATGGGTTCCGTACCAGTATGTACAACACATTCATTGAAAAAATGAGTGGGGCTACAAATTCACGGGATTTCTTTGATGTAGGGACAGGTTATATCAGTGTAATTGGCCAGCGTTGGGATATGGAGGAGACCTTCGATCAGTATGAGTTAAATGGGCTTGTCTTTCTGGAAGCGAATGCAAATAATAGCTGGTTGCAAAATCAGATTATACCATTGATTTATAACAATGCGACAGATCAGGGGGTAGCTCAAGGTACGTCTCACGGGGGAACTCAAGGAATGTCACAGGGGGTAGCTCAAGGAATGTCTCAGGGTGTAACTCAAGGAACGTCTCAGGGTGTAGCTCAAGGAACATCCCAGATGATACCTCATTCGACACCGCCATTGGATGCCGTCTATCTTGCCAATGATACTTACACTGCCGGACGTGCCCGTATGATCTATTATGTATCCTGCGAAGCAAATCTTGACTACCATGAACTACTAAATAAAACCGCAAGAATAAATCCATCATCTCCATTGCTTACCAGCTTGTATCCTGATTTACAGCAGAATATTTATTATCCTGTAGATATCGCCTACCGGCTACCAGGCACAAACCATATCACCTCATTTATCACCAAATCTATTTATTACAAACTATAATATTCCATGTACCGTATCTTGTTTTTTTTGCTGTTCTATAGCCAGTGGGCAATAGGGCAGGACCACCATATCGCCGCCATGGCAGATGTAAAACCCGGTCTGATCAGATTGCGGTGGGCACCATGCAGTATTATTGGTTGGGAAATGGGGATCAAATATGGGTATAATATAGAGCGCTTTGCTATTGGTGAAAACGGACGGGGGGAAAGCAGTCCCGGTGAAAGCAAAGTCGGCAAAAATGGTGCACTCCAACTCACGCTATTGACACCACAACCCATCAAACCCTATCCACTTTCCAAAATGGATACCATTGATGAGCGTGTCGCCATTGTAGCCGAAGTCATTTACGGAGATCAGCCAATCCCTGAACAAGGCGGCTTTGGCGCATTTTATGAAGCCCATAATAGAAATGAATGGCGCATGTCCATGGCTTTATTATCCTGTGACTTATCTCCACTGGCAGCTCAAAGTGCCGGATTGTATTTTGAAGATACTGACATCAAAGCAGGCAACCGCTATATATACCGTATATCATTAGCACAGCAACCCAAAAACATTCTCATTGACACTGCTGTGGTAGTGGCTGTGCCTACCTTACTAGCCCGACCCCGTGAACTGACTATCATTTGTACTGATACAATTGCCGCCTTAGCATGGCGGAAAGACGCCTATTCTGCCTACATCGTAGAGCGTGCCGCCGATGGGAAAAACTTCCATGAGATTTCAGCCCTCCCAGTGGTCTCACCTCATTTCAAAGATACCCTGCCCGAAAATGAGCATAAATATTCCTATAGGGTAAAAGGTATCACGCCATTCGGTGAGTACGGCCCTTACTCAGAAACTGTAGTTGGCATGGGCATGCCCACAGTAGATGACAGACCTCAACTCGATACGATCATCATTCAGAATAATCAGCGAATTCAAATACGCTGGCTCCTGCCTGGTCATCTACCAGATCAGTTATCAAAGATCATTATTACAAGAGCTAACAATAGTAAAGGACCGTTTAATTCTATTGCTACCCTGAAAGGTATAGCCTATTCTTATACGGATTTAAAACCTGCTGCAACAAACTATTACCGAATTAAAGGGATTACCAAACAAGGAAAGGCTATTTATTCTTTCCCTTACTTCGCACAGTTAATAGACACTATTCCACCAGCCACACCTACAGGGGTAAAAGGAGTTGTAGATTCCTTAGGTATTGTGTGTCTCCAATGGAATGGGAATACAGAACCTGATTTACTGGGTTACAGGGTATTTCGTGCGAATAGCGCTAAAGAAGAATTTGTGGAAGTTACGAGTAAGGTGATTACAAATCCATCTCCTAAGTTATCCTCAAATCTATCTCTAGTTCCATCTCCTGGTCCATCTTCAATTCCATCTGAAATGATATCTTTATCTCCCTCATTCACTGATACCATTACCCTATATACCCTCAGCAAGAGTATCTACTATAAAGTCATTGCTGTAGATAAAAATTATAATACTTCTCCTTATTCCATCCCAATACAATTAAAACGACCAGATACAATCGCCCCATCGCCTCCTTTATTTACAAAAGTCTTCAATACCGATACCGCTATTATATTAGAATGGAATAACAGTACCAGCGAAGATGCAGTGCGATATACCCTTTACAGGATCGATACAAAAGATAGCATTCGTCAGCCACTCGCTATCTGGGATACTGTACAACTAAAAACATCTTTAAAAGATACTGGCTTACAACAAGGCAATACCTACTTCTACCAAATATCAGTCTATGATGATTCAGGAAATAAAACTATCGAAACCAGCGGTGATATCTGGGTTGAAACTGGTATTCGTCCAGCGATCACAACATGGAGTGCCAGTAAACAAAACAAGACAATTGTCTTACACTGGCAATACAATGCTGAAAATGTAAAGCAATACCGCATTTACCGCGCTAAGAATAATGATTTGTTTACCCTGTATACTACACAAGATGGCACTAAAACTGAATTTACAGACAATGCTATCTTTCTTGGAAATGTATTCAAATATAAAATTACTGCTGTGCTTCGTGGCGATATAAAATCCGCTATGAGTAAAGTGATCGAAGTGGTTTATTAATCCGCTATGAGGAGAGTGATCGAAGTGGATTTATTAATCCGCAATGAGGAGAGTGATCGAAGTGGATTTATTAATCCGCTATGAGGAGAGTGATCGAAGTGGTTTATTAATCCGCTATGAGGAGAGTGATCGAAGTGGATTTATTAATCCGCTATGAGGAGAGTGATCGAAGTGGATTTATTAATCCGCAATGAGGAGAGTGATCGAAGTGGATTTATTAATCCGCTATGAGTAAAGTGATCGAAGTGGTTTATTAATCCGCTATGAGGAGAGTGATCGAAGTGGTTTATTAATCCTCTATGAGGAGAGTGATCGAAGTGGTTTATTAATCCTCTATGAGGAGAGTGATCGAAGTGGATTTATTAATCCGCTATGAGGAGAGTGATCGAAGTGGTTTATTAATCCGCCATGAGGAGAGTGATCGAAGTGATCTATAATCTACTATAAGCAAAATTATCAAAGTGATCTATTAACCTATGAGGTACTTAATCTACATCCCCATCCTGTTTGTTCAACAAGCATCCGCACAGGCCATCGACCAGCTAGGCGTTAAAAAAGGCATTACCATGAATGGTAGTATCAATACCAGCACCACCGCTTACAAAGCTTTTGGTATGGCGCAACGCCGTGACCCATTCGCCTGGTACCTGAATGGCAATATCAATATGAACCTATTTGGTTATGCCATGCCTTTTTCATTCAGCTATAGCAACCAGGGCACCCAATATTCCCAACCTTTTAACCAATATCGTTTTGCCCCGTCCTACAAATGGGTAAAATTGTACCTCGGCACCACCAGTATGCAATTCTCCAATTACACATTGGCTGGCCACATATTCAATGGAGCAGGAGTGGAGCTGACTCCCGGCAAATGGCGTATAGCTGCCATGTATGGTACATTGGATAAAGCATTAAACAGAAAAGGATATGGAACGAAAATAGGCTATGAAAACAATGGGAATAGTTATAGTATAGCGTTGTTTACAGCAAAGGATGGTATCCCCAAAGATGCTACAGCCCATGATGATTCAGCTCATGATGCTACAGCCATAGATGCCACCACAAAAAATCAGACCGCCGCATTCGCCATAAAACAACATATCACCAAACGCATTTTTGCTGATGCAGAATATTCCATCTCCCAACTTAATAACCTGTATTATGATGCCATTCAGGCAGGCTTAGGATATACTGCTAATAGCTATTCCATTCAACTCCGCTATGAACGGGTGGCACCTGATTACACCACCTTAGGTGCTTACACTGTGGTGAACGACATGCGTAATGTTACCATCGCACCCACCTTACAGTTTTGGAAAGGAAAAATAACCCTGTCCGGCAACGCCGGTCTGCAAGTCAATAACCTCAACCATCAAAAAATGAGTGATACCCGCCGCTGGGTAGCCAATATCAACACCTCCATTACCCCCAATGATCATTGGACCATGTCCGCAAACTACTCCAACTTTAACACCTTCACCCGCGTGCGCCCGCTATCCGATCCTTACTTTACCAACCCATTAGATACACTTGACTATTACCAGGTAAATACTACCTACAACAGCATGCTTATGTACAGAATAGGCAACAGTGCCATTACTCTCAATACTTCATTTCAGCATGCCAGCGACAAAAGCGATGCTAATGATAACCTGAGTAGTTTCTTCACAAGTAACCTGAGTTATACCTACCTCCTCAAAAAACACGACATGTCACTCACAACAGCTTTCAACTATTACTACAATACCTCCGCAGGATTCAATACCGAATTCTTCGGTCCCAATTTGAATGTCAGCAAGCAATTCTTAAATAAAACATGTAAAGTCGCAGTATTAACAACGTACAATAGCACCAAGGTGGCAAGTACACAATCCGATCTTTTTAATACCGGATTGACACTCGGTTACACGCCCAAAGGGAAGAAACATACTATAAGCAGCTCGTTACTTTATATGCAAAAAGACGCTGTAAGGGAATATACCGGCACTATGAATTATTCTTATTCATTTTAATGGTGTCGCTTACGGTTATTCATTTTAACCATGCCGCGGACTCTCATTTATTTTAACCGTGCCACCTCTTATTACGATTCAGTCTCCTTTTGTGATGTATTGGAGCCTGTTGTATAAGCTAACATAACTAGCAAGAGTAACACATGAATAATAAAATTCAGAATATAAGTAAAGAGGTATCCCCATAATGGAAATTTAGGAATTATCAAGCAAATAAATAATGTTATTAAAGTAGTCCCTATATAATATGGAAAAACTGAAAAATAATCTTTGAGACTCATTCTCTCATTCTTATCCTGCTTCATAAATACCAATGCGAAGCCGAATATAATAATAAAAGCATTTAAAAGAATGGCTGTTAGATAAAAGAGCCAAGGAATTAACCCCTGGTTATTTTTGAAAACAGATTCAGGAAATCCTATGATTGCAGGTGATTGCGTTATTACGTCATTTCTCATTTCAAGCAAAGATTTGTGAGTTGAACTATCTCCTTGCGTATCATTTATAATTGCATTCATCTCACGAATAATAGCAATCTTTTTATCAATCCGATAAAAAAAAGTGAAACTAAAGATGTCATTGACAAAAATAATACCTGCGATAAAAATAAATAATACGAACAGTTTATTAGAGGTTGTCTTTTTTTCAGGTATGAAGAATTCCCATATTTTACTAAAATCCATAATTAAAAGAATTTGATTAGAATATTTCTGTAGAATATTGTGTTATTTCATGACGTTGTTTTTGGAATTGGTAACGAAAATATAATATTTTTAATGAATTTAAAATCGTTAGAAATAAAAGACCACACCTTTCTTATAATGATGCCTACCAGTTTGGAACATCTACTGCTCAATTATTTGTCGAAGCTACTAATGAACCACCTAAAAGAGTTGTTATTCATAAGAGAACCTTATTTACAGAAGAGAAGAAAGAAGGTATATTAGATGGGTTGAAAAACTTTCCAGTAATAGACTTGATAGAAATTAATATAGAAGAAAGCCTTCGATTTATTAATTCTTTACAAGTGCATGAAAAATTTGAAATAGATAAGTATCCTGTAGCCAGAGGAACCTGCATCGAAGTTAATTCTTACACAGGATTACTTTTTACCCATGGCACTACTCCTTCTATTAAGCAACAAGGTGGTAGGGATTTTATGGGAGGGCGAGGAATACCGGCCCCACTTGTCATAAAAAAGCATTATGGTCCATCTTCACTTGAAACAATTGCAACTGAAATTTTAAGTTTATCTAAAATGAATTGGAATTCGGCTAGCTTATATTCAAAACTTCCTGCAACGATACAATCATCAAATGATATTGCGAGAATTGGTTCTATGCTATCTCGGTTTTCTGGGAAATCCTATGATTATCGTTTATTTATTTTATCAATAATCCGGTAAGTTTTCCACAGCGAAGCTGTGGAAAACTTACCGGACTATTGATAAAAGATAAGAGACCGTATCTTACTTCTGATACGGCCTCTTTATATTAGAGTACCTAATGGAGATAAGTAGTCCTTTATGCAATTCTGAAGAGGTTTATTTATTTTTGATTCATCCTGTTAGTTAAATATTTTCTCACTGGCATATCATACAATACCATTGCTAACCACCCAAACCCTATCAACACCACCAATCCAATCACAATGATCCACGTCAACTGCGTAGTACCCGGCTTATACTGGTTCAAATAATTCGCAAATGCAAACATCACCATATAATGGGTCATATACAAAGGGTAAGAGATCTTCCCTGAAAAGTTACAAATCGCCTGTGTTGCGATATGCTTACCCGCACCTGCCCCCAGCGCAATTAATAACGGAAAATACACCATCACCACCAACGCCTCTGCCAGCCAGTTAAAACTTGTATAAGGCATCATCAAAGCCGCCAGCAACATCACTGACAACCCTAAAAAACCTAATTTATTCCGAAGTATCAGTTTATACCTGAATACCAGCATCCCCGCCAAAAAGCTATACGCAATCCTCGCACCACCCTGCCAGAAAGTACCGCCACTCCATCCCCCCATCAGGTTACCGGCACTATGACTCACATACAATATTCCCACGGCAGCTATGACCAGCAAGCCTAACAACACCCGCCTATTCAATCTCCACAACACCACCCCATACACTATATTCGCTACATACTCCCAAAACAATGACCATGATGGGGCATTCAGATTGAACAGGTTAAACCACCGCTCTGCCACCACCGGATAAGGGATCATTAGTATAGATGTGACAAAAAGCAGCGCCAGCTTTCCAAACCCATAACCAGCGGGCGGAGCTACAAACGGATCCCAGAGAAAACCAATCAGTCCCAATATGGAACCCAATACCACCAGAGGATGTAAGCGTATGATCCTCGCCGTAAAAAACGCTTTCAATCCCATACGACCTATACGACTATCATACGCATACGCAATCACAAACCCACTCAGGCAAAAGAAAAAATCTACTGCCAGGAACCCATGCCCGATAAAGTTTTTGCTATAATCCGAAAAGACGATTTCCATAAAATGAAATGTGACCACGGCAATAGCCGCAACGCCTCTCAGGCCATCCAGGATTTCGTAATGCTGCTTTGATTGTAAGTCCCCTTTCATATCTACCCAAAATAAACATCCGTATTTAGAATTACAAATTGTAAATTTTTAAACTGTTTTTATTACCTTCCCCCGACTTTTATCTAATACCGTTATGAATGCAAATCCACTCCCATCCAAACCTCATTACCAGATTCTGGATGGATTAAGAGGCGTCGCTGCTTTGATTGTTGTCGCCTTTCACATTTTTGAAGCCCATGCTACTAGTCATCTTACTCAGATCATTAATCATGGATACCTGGCTGTTGACTTCTTCTTCCTGCTTTCGGGGTACGTGATCTCTTATGCTTACGATGACCGCTGGCACAAAATGTCTGTCGGCAACTTCTTCCGCCGCCGTCTCGAACGATTGCAGCCTATGGTGATCATGGGGATGATCATCGGTGCTATCTGCTTTTATTTTAGTGATTCCCCTGTAGTATTTCCCCTGATCCATACGGTGCCTGTATGGCAGGTATTGTTGACCATGCTCGTAGGTTTCACCCTGCTGCCTATACCCGTTTCTATGGACATCCGTGGCTGGCAGGAATTACATCCGCTGAATGGCCCAGGCTGGTCTTTATTTTACGAGTACATCGCAAATATTTTATACGGATTAGGTATCCGACGTTTTTCCAAAGGACTATTAACTGCATTGGTCGTTCTTTCTGGTGCTGTATTAATGTATTATACAGTTACCAGTCAGGCCGGCGATATTGTTGGTGGATGGTCTCTCACGCCAGAGCAGATCAAGATTGGATTTATCAGGATGATGTTCCCTTTCTTTGGCGGTTTATTACTGGCCAGGGTAACCAAACCGAAACGTATTAAAAATGCGTTCCTGTGGTCAAGTCTCCTGCTGGCAGTAGTACTGTTCATGCCAAGAATAGGTGGTGCTGAACGCTTGTGGGCCAATGGCCTGTACGAAGCACTGGCCATTATATTTGTATTTCCCCTGATAGTTTACCTCGGTGCAGGTGGTCAGACCCACAGCACCAAAGAATATAAAGTATGCAAATTCCTGGGGGACATCTCATACCCAATTTACATCACCCATTACCCATTTATTTACATTTACACCGCATGGGCCTACGACAACAGGCAGGTAGCTCCGTCACTAGCCATTGGCTATGCACTGCTCACTTTTGCTGTAGCCGTTTTTGTAGGTTATGCCAGCCTCAAACTGTATGATGAACCCGTACGGGCATGGCTGAAAAAGAAATCCATTACATAATGAAAAAAACAACACGGGCCGAGAAGGCCCAGGAGACCCTGCAGATCATTGACCAGGGCTATTATCGTGTGAAAGAAGAGGTTGTCAACATCAAAGCATCCATTGCTACTATGCTCGAAGATTGCAAATTGTACACCCCTGATGACTTCAACACCCTCATGCCGGAGGTAGCCGAAAAAGCTGCCGCAGCCAACGAAGTAACCACATTCGAAGTGATTAACACCACGGTACTCGATGCTGCTGCGGCTATGATACGTCAGAACAAGAAGATCGGTTGCCTCAATTTCGCCTCCGCCAAGAACCCCGGAGGCGGTTTTCTGGGAGGTGCCGTTGCGCAGGAAGAAAGTCTCGCCATGTCATCTGCATTGTACGCAACGCTCTCAAAACATTTTGAGATGTACGAGTATAACAGGGCCAGGCCTACGCTACTGTACTCGGATCATATGATCTGGAGTCCGGATGTAGCCGTGTTCCGCAACGATAACGGCGAACTGCTGCCGGATCCTTATCCTGTCTCGTTCATCAACAGTCCTGCTGTGAACGTTGGTGCAATATTGAATAATCGCCCCCACGAAAAAGCACAGACTGAAGATGTCATGCTCCGCAGAATGGACAGGGTACTGGGCGTATTTGCACATCATAATATCGAACATCTCTTATTAGGCGCCTGGGGATGTGGCGTGTTTAGAAATGATCCCAAAGATATCGCGCGTTATTTCGGTAGCTATTTATTAAACGGAGGAAAGTACAGTAAATGCTTTAAATCAGTCGTTTTTGCAGTTTTGGATAAGAGTGCTACGACGCCGAATATGAAAGCATTCCAGGAAATTTTTACCTGAAAACTGGGAGTGTTAAAATTATTTGAAAAACAGGTTGGAGAATCTCTATCTTTGCGCCCGCAAGCGGAAACCTAATTAACGCTCCTATACCTTTTTATGCTAAGTGCCAGATTCAAGAAGTCCTCTTGGAAAGCATTGAAAGTTATTTCTTTGTCTTTCGGAGGAGTATTACTATTGCTATTTATCCTGCCTTTGCTTTTTCCAAAGGCTGTTTCAAACAAAATTAAGACCTGGGCCAATAATAGCATAACCAGTGAGCTGAATTTCTCGAAGGCCAGATTATCCTTCTTTAACCACTTTCCATCTTTAACACTCACCCTCTATGATTTTAGTCTGAAAGGGTCTGCACCTTTTGAATCGGATACGCTCATCGTGGCTTCCGAAGTTTCATTAGGGGTAGACTTATCTACCGTATTTTCTAAAACCATAAAGATCAATGAGATCTACCTCACAAAAGGAAATGTACACGTGCAGGTAGATACTGATGGACGGCCTAACTACAATATTTATCAATCCACTGCGCCTGCGAAGGCAACGAAGGAAGATACCAGCGGTGCATCGCTGCACATAGATCGGATACAGCTGGAACATTGTCGTATTGTCTACAACGATCGTTCACTCGCATTGAATATCAAAGCGAACGATGTAAATTATGTAGGCAAGGGCAACCTGAAGTCCAACAAGTTTGATCTCTTTTCGCATATTGGTATCAATTCATTCGACCTGTCTTATGGAGGCGTACCATATATACAATCCAAAAAACTAAAGGGTGATCTGATCACAAGGATCAATACGAAGTCACTCGACCTGGTATTTGAAAAGAACGACCTGAAGATTAACCAGTTACCCGTTCAGTTCAAAGGCGAATTCAGTTTTCTCCGGAATGGTTATGAGATGGACTTCCAGTTAGGCTCCGGTGCATCTACACTGGAAGCGCTGTTCAGTGCCCTGCCTGCCAAGTACCTCTCCTGGATGGAACATACAGATATTGAGGGGGATGCCGAGCTTTCTGCCTCTCTGAAAGGGAAGTACCTTGCCAATGCGAACAGGATGCCTGATTTTACTTTTAAGATAAAAGTAAGAGAGGGGGAAATTTCCAGTTCAGGCGCTTCCAGCAAGATTGAGAAATTAAGACTGGATTTCATCACCCGCATGCCGCAGATGAATCCGGACCGTCTGAATATCAGCTTAGATTCCTTATCATTCCAACTGGGTAAAGGCCACCTGAATGCGGATATCGAGGTCACCGGTCTGAACAAACCGCTGGTAAAAGCAAAGATGGATGCCGACATTGATATGGAGCAATGGACCAAAGCCATTGGTTATGATAAATTTAAGCTGAAAGGACACCTGCTGGCAAAGTTCACAGCCGATGGCCGATATGTGCCGAATGTAAGTGTACCTGCCTTTGATTTCCATTCTACTTTCAGCGATGGTTCGTTGCACTTTGAAGATGTGAAGGAGCCTATCAAAAATATTGGATTTGAAGTAGAAGCCTATAGCAAGGATAACAATTATTCTAATGTCCATTTAAATGTAAACAAGATCAACGCAGAAGCATTGAGCAATTACATTAAAGGACATGTGCAAATAAACAATGCCCTCGCACCACAGATCGATGCGAACCTGACAGGCTTACTGCACATGGAGGAAATGAAGAAATTCTATCCCATCGATGGTATTGACCTGCAGGGTGATGTGAATGTAAACATTCTCAGTAAAGGGCCATGGGTACCAGCACAGCATTTGTTCCCCGTCACCACGGCTTCCCTGAAAATGAGTAATGGCGCGGTAAAGACAAAGTATTACCCGCATCCGATCGAAAAGATCAATGTAGATGCAATGTTGGTTGATACAACGGGCAACTTCCAGGCATTGAGATTTGATATCAAACCAGTGGCTTTTGAATTCGAAGGCCAAGCCTTTCATTTAAAAGCATCTGTAGACAATTTCAATGATCCGCATTATGATATCGTAGCAAATGGTGCAATCGACCTGGGTAAGATTTACAAGGTACTGGGCAAGGATGGATATGATGTAGATGGTATGATCAAAGCAGACCTGTCTCTGCATGGTACACAAAGCGATGCAATGTCGGGTCAGTTTGCAAAACTGAATAACAAAGGATCACTGACTGTAAAAGGAGTGACTGTCAAAGCAGATATCTTCCCATTACCTTTCCATATTAATGATGGTGTGTTCCGCTTTGCAGATGATAAAATGTGGTTCGATAAATTCGATGTGCACTATGGAAAATCAGACCTGCACCTGGATGGTTACCTCAATAACCTGATCGGATACATGACACAGAAGGATCAGCATTTACAAGGTGCCCTGGAACTAAAGAGCCATTATATACAGGTGGATGAACTGGCAGCTTATACCAGCAACAGTGACCCTGCGGATGCTGCTGCCGGTGTACCGGGTGTGGTGATCATTCCGGCTAATGTATCGCTCACCATTCATGCAGCTGCTGATAGAGTAAATTATAACAGTATCGACCTGCATCGTTTTCATGGACAGCTGGCTATAGACAATGGTACGCTGAATATGAGTAATACAGGTTTTAATATCATTGATGCACCAGTGGTGATGGATGCACAGTATACGAGTCTGAGTGCACAAAGAGCACAATTCGATTTTCATATCAGTGCAAAGGAGTTTGACATCAAACGTGCCTATAAAGAGATCAGGTTATTCCATGACATGGCTACCTCTGCATCTACAGCAAGTGGTATCGTGGGATTGGATTATCATATCAATGGCCGTCTGGACGAGAATATGAAGGTGTCTTATCCATCCCTGAAAGGAGAGGGGGTATTGACATTGAAGCGGATCAAACTGAAAGGGTTTAAGTTATTAAATACGGTAAGTAGCAAAACGGGTAAGGAGGATATTAAAGATCCGAGTCTGTCAGAAGTAAACATCCGTACTTCCATAGCAAATAATATCATTACCATAGAAAGGACCAAACTTCGTATAGCAGGTATGCGTCCCCGCTTTGAGGGCCAGGTGAGCTTTGATGGCCGACTGAACCTGAAAGGCCGTGTAGGATTACCACCATTAGGTATCTGGGGAATTCCGTTTAGTGTGACGGGTACCCAGCATAATCCAAATGTAAAACTGGGTAGGAACAAGGATATGGACTTGCAGGAGGGGAAGGAAGAATAACTATTTTCGACACTATTTGTCAAAGTGTCGAAAATAGTTTTATCTTTGTATGGTATGCCAGAGGATATAATACAACAGCAGATTCTGCAGGCCGCTCAGCAGCTATTTCAAAAACATGGTTATCAGAAGGTAACCATGGATGATGTTGCGAAGGCGATCGGCAAGGGGAGAAGCTCCTTGTATTACTATTATAAGAACAAAGACGAAGTCTTTGATGCTGTAGTGGGTGCTGAGATCGATGAAATCGTAGCCGAGATCGCGCGTGTGGTAGATAAAGCGGATACAGTAGCCGACAAACTACGTGCCTTTGCTATTACCAAAACCAAGATCGGCCGCAAGAGAAGAATATTCTTCGATATGCTGGAAACCGGGATGAATGCTGATGAACTCTCACAATATACACAGCGAAAAAGGGTCATTCAAAAGAAGATCAGAGTAGACGAATTGACACTACTGAATCGTGTGTTGGAGGGGTACAATACAGCAGATAAAGCGGCTGTTATATTTGTATTTACAAGTAGTCTGCGCGGGTTAAAACGCGAGATGGATTTAGAAAATAGTTATGCGCGTATGGAACCAGCGATCGATGCCCTGGTACGTATGACAATGCTGGCCATTCAGGGCTAGCTTTTTTTTTGTCTTTAATTCGACACTTTATCAAATAGTGTCGAAAGGTCAATAGAACATGTATATGATACAAGCTGTAAAAAGCAACGCTTTCAGGGCATTTCGTAACAGGAACTACGCCTTGTTCTTTTGTGGACAGTCCATTTCGCAGATCGGAACCTGGATGCAGAGAACAGCAGTGAGCTGGGTGGTATATTCCATTAGTCATTCCGCTTACATGCTGGGATTGGCGGTGTTTATGCAGCAGTTCCCTTCGTTTTTATTTTCATTGTTAGGGGGGATTGCTTCTGACAGGTATAGTCGTAGAAAGATCCTGCTGATCACGCAAACGGCCTCACTGGCTCAGTCTTTAATGTTGACGATCCTTACCCTGACCAACCATTACCAGATCTGGCAGATCTTATCCCTGAGTGTGGTGTTGGGTATTGTCAATGCATTTGACACGCCAGCCCGGCAACCTATGGTGCATGAATTGGTCAGGGATAAGGAAGATATCACGAATGCGCTGGCCCTGAATTCTGCTATGGTAAATTTAGCACGGTTAATAGGTCCGGCACTGTCAGGTATTGTATTACAGGCGTATGGCGCACATACCTGTTTTGCATTGAATGCAGTGAGTTTTCTGGCGGTAATTGGGTCTTTATTATTAATGAAACTACCGCCATTTGTAACGCCATTACATAAAAAGAAGGCACTGACTGAATTATCAGAGGGTTTTGTATACCTGCGGGAAACGCCACGCATAGGGATCATCATTGTCTTAATTATGTGCATGGGATTTTTAGTACTGCCATATGATACATTGATGCCTGTCTTTGCAAAAGCTATCTTCCATGGCAATGCCCGCACCTTTGGATATATCGCCAGTTCGATAGGATTAGGTTCCATTACAGGCAGTTTATTTTTAGCTTCTTTGAAAAAGAGTGGCCATCTGATGCGTATTCTCCTTGTGAGTATTGTAATACTGGGGATTGGGTTAATTGGATTTTCCCGCTGTACCTCTTTTTACGCCGCCATTCCTTTTGCTGTAATTATTGGTGTGGCATCGCTGGTACCCATGACGGCCAGTATCACCATTATACAGGTAGAAGCAGCGGCACATATGCGTGGAAGAGTGATGAGTTATATCGCCATGGCATACTTTGGCATGCTGCCATTAGGTAGCTTATTAGCAGGTACTGCGTCACAAAAAATATCAGCCCCGACGACCATGTTGATACAGGGTGGTATTGCCCTGGTCACAGCATTTATATTTTCAAACTATCTCAAAACAAAGCAATGAGTAACACCGCTTTATTAGTAATGGACATGCAGACAGCGATGCTGGGCATGATCCCCAATGGCGCTGCGGTAACAAGCAGCGTGGCCAGTGCTATAGCCAGTGCACGGAACAAAGGTATCCCGGTGATTTATGTAGTCGTAGGTTTCAGACCCGGCGCTCCCGAGATCAGTGAAAACAACATGGGTTTTATGGCAGCAAAGCAAATGGTGAGCCATGTAAAGCCGGAAGATTTTATGCAAATACATCCGGATCTGGCACCACAGGAAAATGAGGTGGTGACGGTAAAACGCCGTGTAAGTGCTTTCGCCGGCAGTGACCTTGAAGTTGTACTGAGAGCATCCCGGATCGACCATATCGTATTGACAGGTATTGCAACCAGTGGTGTCGTGCTGTCTACATTGAGAGAGGCGGCAGATAGAGATTTCCGAATTACTGTATTGTCTGACGGATGCGCTGACAGGGAAGAGGAGGTGCATGAGTTCCTGCTGACGAAGATCTTCCCGAAACAGGGAGAAGTGATCACAGTGGCAGCGTGGAAATAACGATTTTAGAGAGGCTACTTTTTTGAAGTGGCCTCTTTTTTTTTATATTTACAGTATGCAGGTGCTGCCTTCCATATCGCTTCGCCCATTTATCCGGCATTATCTATTCATAGAGAATCCTGTCCGGACACCTATTCGTTTTTTCACTGATGGCAACCCGGGTATAGTATTCTGCGATGGCGAGATCATCCTGGAAGGCAATTATTTACCTCCTGCTTTTGCATACGGGCAGGTCACGCATTACAAAGATCTATATTACTCAGGATCGTTATTAATAGTGGTATTCCGGCCTTATGGGTTGCACGCCCTGACGGGTATTCCTGCTACAGCACTGAAAGACCAGTTTATTGATCTCTCATTGATTTTCAAAAAGCCGCCTGCCAGAGAAGATGTCAATGAATTCTTCAGCTCATTGCAGCCCCATACCTGCTCGCTAACACAGGCTACTATAGATTATATTGATCAGCAAAAGGGGCAGCTTTCTATTCCACAGTTACAGGTCTTTACGGGTTATCAGGAAAGGCAGCTGGAAAGACGGTTTAAAGAAAGTGTGGGAATTAGTCCTGCTAAGTATTGTAATATCGTGAGGACGCATACTTTTTTGAAGTCCCTTCATAAGAATAAAAGAATAACCCCACTGGTCTTTGAAAATGGGTACTGTGATCAGTCACATGCCATTAAGGATTTTAAAAAGCTCACAGGCTTAACGCCCCGCCATTACCTGCATAATAACTACCCTTTGGCGAGTAACTTCCTAAGTCGGAATTGTACAATTTAAGTTTTGGGCGAGACGGTACCTTAGTGGCATGAAAGTCACTACCGTACAATTTGAACATCGCAGTGGGGATAAGGGGTACAACCTTTCCGTCATAGAAAAATATGCAGCTACGGCCGGATCTGATCTCATTGTATTCCATGAGTGCTCCATTACCGGGTATACCTTTGCCCGTCATTTATCGCGGGAACAATTATGGGAACTGGCGGAGCCGATACCGAACGGGCCTTCTATCAATGCCTTAATTGAAATAGCCCGTAAATACAACATTGCCATCGCCGCAGGTTTATTTGAAAAAGAAGGAGATCATATTTACAAAGCCTACGTGTGTGTAGACAAAACCGGCCTGTTGGCTAAGTTTAGAAAATTACATCCTTTCATTAACCCTCACCTCACACCGGGGAATGAATACTGTGTATTCGACCTCCATGGCTGGAAGATCGGTATGCTGATTTGCTATGATAATAATATAATTGAAAATGTGCGGGCCACGAGATTGCTGGGTGCAGAAATCATCCTGATGCCACACGTTACCATGTGCACGCCTTCCACTCGTCCGGGAGCGGGCTTTGTAGACCCGGAATTGTGGGAGAACAGGTTAAGCGACCCAACGAGTCTCCGCATAGAATTCGACGGCTTAAAAGGCCGCAAATGGCTCATGAAATGGTTGCCAGCCCGGGCGTATGACAACGGGGTATATTGCATTTTTGCCAATGCCATTGGCATGGACGATGACCAGCTTAAAAATGGATGTTCCATGATTCTCGATCCTTTCGGCGATATCATTGCAGCATGTCGTGCACTTGATAATGATATGGCGACAGCACTACTTACAAAAGAAAAACTGACACAGGCAGGAGGGCATCGTTATTTGCAGGCAAGAAGACCGGAATTGTACAGGGATATAATTGGTGGGGAACATGTTTCTTCCCAACAGGTCGTATGGCTGACCCCGGAAAAATAATTATCTTTCCTACATGGATAATGATATACTCGCAAACCGTATTCGCGAACGGCTTGAAGACCTCTCCAATTTAAAAGAAATCCGTATGATGGGAGGATTAACCTTCATGTATAATGATAAGATCCTGGTAGGGGTTTACAAGGGAGATATGATGGTGCGGATCGATCCGGCAAAGGAGCATGAAGCGCTGGAGCGAAATGGTTGCAGGCAAATGGAGTTCAATCGCCCTATGAAAGGATATGTGCTGGTAGATGAAACGGGGATGAGAACAAAGGCGGAGTTTGATTACTGGATTGAACTGGCGCTGGAACACAATCCTAATGCGAAATCGGCTAAGAAGAAGAAAAAATAGGAGGGTGTAAAAGTAAGATACACCCTCCTATTTTTTGAATGTGGAGCCCGGTTTCCATTTATGCGGTTCTCAGGAGTTTCATTTATTTTTGATATATCCTGTTAAGCAGGTTATTTTTCGTAATACTCAAATGCATCTATAATATCCAGGTACACCCCGTCAAATCCTGCATTCAGTATCTTTTTGGTATAAGAGCTATCATTTCCATAAATGATTTTTTGCCAGTCGCTATACCAGTACTTCACTTTGTAATTCCCCGGCCAGTCAGGATTTTCAGCATCTAACCAGCCTGGTTTTGTCTTTGTCCAGCTGGTCTGCCAGTAATACCTGTAATCTTCAGCTTCTCCAATAGACATATAAGAAATCACCAGTCTTGAACCACCATTCGCTTTCTTTTTCAGTTCTGCGAGTTCAGCAGCTGTAAATGTGCTGCCATCAAAGTACAGATCAGTAATCAATAAGTCATAATTCGTTGCTTTTACTGCATTGATAAAGGCGGTTTTAGAATTATACCCACTTGCCGGATCAATCAGGTAGAGGAAGTTCTTTGCCTGACCAATGCTTGTCACAGCTGTGGTATTCTCTGCATAAATGGGAGACGGAAAAGTAGGAATATCTTCCAGTCCGCGGGAGTCAGCTGCAAAGGAAATGTAGCCCTGTGCGTTGTTCTTAGTATAAGAATCCGTCATTTTGGAATGGGTAGCGCAATAATCGGTAACGAGGATGGTATTCCCTGCATTTTTCGAAATTTTCAGCAGGGGGTTCAGGTAATTGATAGTAGCAGCAGGGGTGGCTACATCATCGTCATTATACCCATAGTACAGATCTTCCTGACCGTTAGCATCGATGGCATTGAGATAGGCGGTATCCGGAGTACCGGTACTTTCTCCGTTCTTAGTTACCAGTTCAATACCATTCTGTGGTACTACAATAAACCCGGCATGTGCTGCTTTGGCATACTTGCTGATGCCAATCACAAAGTCACGCATAGATTGTTTGTAATCGCTGGTGGCGGTGTCGACAGCGGCGCTGTCATTGTTGGATCCTGAAGTGGTATCAGTATCATTGTTCTTGCTACAGGCGCTTAAGGCAAATAGCGCAAATGGAATCAAAAGTATAGGTCTCATGAAAATATGGTTATAGATCAAAATTATATTAAATTTTTTTTACCCTTTAGCCACATACAAGTGGGTGAGTAGGTGTTTTAACAAATAATTAGTCGCCAGTCTGCGCATGATTTTTCATAGCAGTGGCTACTCCCGTATGTTTCATTGTTATTAAATGTGGTAAAACTGTTTAAATGATTCAGATGGGTCCAGTTAAATTATGTTGATTTCACGGTCCAGGTCCTGCATATCTATTCCTGTATGGTGTGTGTCTTTGTCATACAACAAATGTAGGCAAGACTTTTGTAGCACAGGTAGTAAAAGAAAGCAATGATAGAGATCCTTCCATCCATGCCCAACAATATGGTCGGCTTTAAAGCCACCGGCGAAGTTACGCAGGACAATTTTCTCAACATCGTAGATCCGGTAGTGAGGGAGTTGGTCAGTCGTACCGGCGAACTCAATTATCTGATGATCATAGAAACCCCGTTAAAAAACTGGACCATGGGAGCCTGGTTACAAGATGCATTACTCGGCATCATGGAGATTTCAAAATGGAACAGGGTTGCGATTGTATCAGGTTCTGATTTCCTGAATAAATTTACCGACGTGTTCAGCATATTCGTACCTGGTACATTCAAGGGATTTGGGGCGGAGCAGTTTTCCGAAGCAGTGCATTGGGTATCAACAGGTAAGTAATTCTATGAGCATTTACAGGCAGATCTTTTTCCCGTGGTAGTAAATCCTCTTACTTGCTATAAATCAAACATTATCTGAAATTATTTTTTAAATATATACGACAAATATTTATATATTTGCCCCTTAGGTAAATGTAAAGCCCGTAATCCGTACGAAAATTATGGGTTGCATTTATCAAAAACGCATTGTTCAGTAAAAATTCGCATTGTTCGTGAGGTCTAATTCGTCACCTGTATTTTCTTTGGGCCAAGGTATGTCTTGACCACTTCCATGGTACAATACTCACCTGAAATCTATGAAATCACTGGCTTCACGTCCGCGCACTTTTTCGCATACCTATGAAAGAAAATTTCATTAAAGTAGCGTTAAGCATTTGCATCTGCTTAATAGCGTTCCCGTTTCTGGCAAAGGCCCAGTTACCTTACAGTCCATGCAGTCCAAGCGGTGGTAAAAGAGCCGACGTATTAGGCATAGAAGCCAAATACAGAGCTCCCGGAGGCGCAGCCCCCACCTTTACCATTCCGACCGGGACTAAATCCATCGCGGTGTATGTTTCTTCCGAAACAGGTATTACCACCGGGGCTTCTGATTATGATCAGGGAGATGAGGACTTCATCACCATTAATGCAATCATTGATGTGGGCAATGCTACATCTTCCGGTTACGTAAACTATGCGAAGAATACCAATACCGATGGTTCTGGTACCAACGTATATGGATGGAAGAATGTGGCCCTGGGCGATACCATTAAGCAGTCCAGTAAAATCGGGGATGCGACGCCTTACCTGAACAATGTGAAGTTTTCCATTTCAGGATCTACGCTGACTATTACAGAAAATGCAACAGCTACTCACTCCTCTTATTATGTAGAATACCTGTCGCCTTATAACAACTCGCTTAGTCCGCTGGAACCCCAGATCAGGGCATTGCTGCACGGAACATCGACGACGAATACCGATTTGAGTATTCCCATTCCTTCCGGTGCTGAAATTGTTATTATTTCTGCCAAGGGTACAAACTCCAGTTATAGCGACCTGAATTCAACATCCGGTACAGAAGAAGGGTATGCTAATATGCGTTTTGGTATTGACCTTACAGCCGGTACATTGGATGGTTTTGTGACATTGGCAAATGGAGGTTCTGTAGACAGAAGATCTACCTATGTTATCAATAATAAGTCGGCTACTGCTACCGCCAGCATGTTATCATCCGGCGTCATTGCTGGTGATTATTCCAGTAAGAGAGTATTGGCAGGCGGTGTGGGTGTATATGATCCTACGATTTATGTATCCGGGGGGAACCTGATTATAAAGAGAGATGCGAACTATGCCAGAGACTTTGATGATGCGTATGTAATAGAATTTTACTCCCGTGTGGGATTGGGAATGAGTACAGAGTTTATTGATTCTGACATCTCAGCCATTCTGGATGGTAGTTATACCTGGGGTGCGAAGCGTACATTTACCATTCCTTCAGGTACTAACTTTATATATTTTAATGAAACTGGTAATGCTGTAAATACTGACAGGGAGAGCAATGAAAACTCACTGGCGGCCTACGGCTATATAGACCTGACAGCAGGGACAGTAACCGGTTACTTTTACCAGCAGGTGGGTCTAAGTGGTACAATCAGAAGGGATGACAACTATGCCTTTAAAGATGTGCCGCTGGATAGTACCAGTACACGTACTGCTTCGGGAACAGTTGGGTTCAAGAACTCCTCAGGTGGAGTATATGATATCAGTTTCTTTTTGTCTTCCGACAAGAGTAAACTGACCGTCATCAATAAAACAGGTCTGGCTAACCCGAGTTACCAGTTCCTGCTTTCGTGTGATTATTATGGTTCACGTCCGGATGTGGCGTTTAGTACAACAGGAATTACTTTCTCAAAAGGGAGTTCCTGTAATATTGTAAAGGCATCTGTGAACGTATGTAACCCGGGTGCTGGTAATAGCAATGGTGGCATGCCGGTGTCTTTTTACTCTGGTGATCCGACCACAGATCCTGCTGCGATCTTAATATATACAGGTACATTCAGTGAGGATATACCACAGGGGGAGTGCCGGACCTTTGATTTTGACCTTGACCTCAGCAGTTTCAGCAATGTGAATATTCCGCTGACGATGATCCTGAATGATAATGGTTCATATGTAAGTGGTGGAGTAGGGACTGCAGTAGGTACGCCTTTCACATTATCAAGTCTGGCGAATCAGAACAGTACTTATAAAGAATGTTATTACGACAATAACCTGATCACTGCTCAGATTGCGGTGAATAACTGTCCGGTGGTAAACCTGGATGCAGATAGCAGTTCTGGCGCCACCACAAAGAATTATATCAATTACTTTGCAGCGGGCAGCGCGACTGGAGCCAATGTGACTGACAATGATGTAACGGTGACAGATCCGGATGGTGATAATATTTCCAGTGCGACAATTACGTTGACGAATGACCTGGATGGTACATCAGAATACCTGATACTGAATGGTACGCTGCCTTCAGGCATTACCATTTCTGGTGCAAATACAACAACGATTACTTTATCTGGTGTGGCATCTGCTGCAGCTTATGCAGAGGCGTTGAAGCTGATTCAGTACATGAATACAAAGGCTTCGCCGACGACTACGACCCGTACCATCACGATCGCATTGAATGATGGTAAAGAAACGGGGCCTTCGTCAACCACTAGTATATATATATTAACCTCTCCGAGAGTCAATGTAACAGGTAATGGTTCTTCCATTGCAGACAACAAGACGACGACTTCCGCAACCGATGGTACTTACTACGGCGTGTTGACGACAGCAGGTGGGTTGGTGAGTAATACCTTTATTGTACAGAACATAGGTACAGGTACGATCACACTGACGGGTACTCCTATTGTAGCAATCAGTGGAGATGCTGGTTTTAGTGTGACTTCACAGCCTACTGGTACATCGATCACAAGTGGTTCCGGTCTTGGTTTTACAGTGACCTTCGATCCGGCATCACATGCGATTGGTACTTACACAGCCGTAATTAGTATCACGAATGATGATAGTAATACGGATCGTGCAACATATACATTCACGGTATCGGCGGTAGTGAACAACCTACCGACTGTATCGGATAATAGTGTATCAGCGGCAGAAGATAATCCATTAACTTTTACAGCAGCGAACTTTACCAGTGTATATACTGATCCTGATGGAACGGCATTGTCAAAGATTAAGATAGTAAGTTTGCCACAGAATGGTAGCTTCAAGCTGAATGGAGTCATTATTACTGCAGGGCAGGAAATAGCAGCGGCAGATCTGGCTAAGATTGTATTTACGCCGACAGCGAATTGGAATGGTACGACATCCTTCCAGTGGAATGGTTCTGATGGTACATCTTATGCGACCACGGCAGCGACCATGACGATTAATATTACACCTGTCAATGATGCACCGACTATTTCCCTGCCTACGGGTCTGGCGGTGACAGAAGATACTCCTGCTTCATTGAAGGATGTGTCATTTGCAGATGTGGATGCGGGTACGGGTACAATAACAGTAACTTTTACTGTGCCGACAGGTTGGTTCAATACTGCTACAGTAGCGGGTGTGACGGTGACGGGAACTGGTGGAAGCATTACGTTGTCAGGTACATTGTCTGCTATCAATAGTTATATTTCAGGAGGTAACCTAACGTATTCTGCTTCACATACGCCTCCGGCTTCAGAGGTGATTACGGTGACTATTTCTGATAATGGGAATACCGGAAGTGGTGGTACAATGACGGCTACGGGTACGATTCCCCTGGGTATTACAGCTGTGAATGATGCGCCGACGGGGCCTGATACGAATGAAGAAACAAATCAGGATACTGAGCTGGATAGTAACGTAACGGCTACAGATCTGGATGGAGATGCGGTTACATTTACTTTATTGACTAATACTTCTCATGGCACGGTGACAGTGAATAGTGATGGTACATATCAATATATACCGACTACAGGTTATATCGGTACAGATGTGTTTACAGTGACGGTGAGTGATGGTAATGGTGGTAGTTCCATCATTACAGTAAATATTACGGTGAAGAAGGTGAATCATAATCCTGTAGATGCCACTGTAAATAATACGATTAATGAAGATGTTACGTTGGACAGCAGTGTAAGTACGACAGATGCAGATGGCGATGTCCTGACATATACCAAAGGCACAGATCCTGCGCATGGTACGGTGACGGTGAATACAGATGGTACTTATACATATGTTCCGACTGCTGATTATAATGGAACGGATGGTTTCACGGTACTGGTAAGTGATGGTAATGGTGGCACAGCAACGATTACGGTGAATATCACTATTAATCCGGTGAATGATAATCCATCTGGTCCGGATACGAATGAAGATACGAATGAGGATGTGGCATTGAATGGCTATGTAACTGCTACGGATGTGGATGGTGATGCGGTGATATATTCAAAAGGAGCTGATCCTGCACATGGTACGGTAGTGGTTAATAGTGATGGTACTTATACTTATACACCGGCTACTAATTATAATGGTCCGGATAGTTTCACAATTGCTTTAAGTGATGGTAATGGTGGGACAGGTACAATTACTGTAAATATTACGGTACATCCAGTAAATGATGCGCCGGTAGGAGGCACGTTTACAGAGGAAACTGATGAAGATGTAGCGCTGGCTAGTCATGTAACAGGTACAGATGTAGATGGCGATGTACTGACTTATACCAAGGCTACCGATCCTGCACATGGTACGGTAGTGGTGAATAGTGATGGTACATATACTTACACTCCTGCTACTAATTATAATGGTGCGGATAGCTTCACAGTAACTGTAAGTGATGGAACATCGACTGCAACAATCACAGTCAATATTACAGTACACGCTGTAAATGATGCACCTGTAGGAGGTACGTTTACAGAGGAAACTGATGAAGATGTAGCGCTGACCAGCCAGGTAACAGGTACAGATGTAGATGGTGATGTGCTGACTTATACCAAGGCAACCGATCTTGCACATGGTACGGTAGTGGTGAATAGTGATGGTACATATACTTATACACCAGCTACTAATTATAATGGTGCGGATAGCTTCACAGTAACAGTAAGCGATGGAACATCGAGACTGCAACAATCACAGTCAATATAACAGTACATCCAGTAAATGATGCCCCTGTAGGAGGCACGTTCACAGAGGAAACGAATGAAGATGTAGCACTGACCAGCAAGTAACAGGCACAGATGTAGATGGTGATGTACTTACTTATACCAAGGCTACTGATCCTGCACATGGTTCTGTAGTTGTAAATAGTGATGGTACATATACTTACACTCCTGCCACTAATTATAATGGTGCTGATAGCTTTACAGTAACAGTAACTGCGATGGAACATCGACTGCAACAATCACAGTCAATATAACAGTTCATCCAGTAAATAATGCCCCTGTAGGAGGCACATTCACAGAGGAAACGAATGAAGATGTAGCACTGACCAGTCAAGTAACAGGCACAGATGTAGATGGTGATGTACTTACTTATACCAAGGCTACTGATCCTGCACATGGTTCTGTAGTTGTAAATAGTGATGGTACATATACTTACACTCCAGCTACTAATTATAATGGTGCTGATAGCTTTACAGTAACAGTAAGCGATGGAACATCGACTGCAACAATCACAGTCAATATCACAGTACATTCAGTAAATGATGCCCCTGTAGGAGGCACATTCACAGAGGAAACGAATGAGGATGTAGCGCTGACCAGCCAGGTAACAGGCACAGATGTAGATGGTGATGTACTGACTTATACCAAGGCTACTGATCCTGCACATGGTTCTGTAGTTGTAAATAGTGATGGTACATATACTTACACTCCAGCTACTAATTATAATGGTGCTGATAGCTTTACAGTAACAGTAAGCGATGGAACATCGACTGCAACAATCACAGTCAATATCACAGTACATTCAGTAAATGATGCCCCTGTAGGAGGCACATTCACAGAGGAAACGAATGAGGATGTAGCGCTGACCAGCCAGGTAACAGGCACAGATGTAGATGGTGATGTACTTACTTATACCAAGGCTACTGATCCTGCACATGGTACGGTAGTGGTTAATAGTGATGGTACATATACTTATACTCCAGCTACTAATTATAATGGTCCTGATAGCTTCACAGTAACAGTAAGCGATGGAACATCGACTGCAACAATCACAGTCAATATCACAGTACATCCAGTAAATAATGCCCCAGTAGGAGGCACGTTTACAGAGGAAACCAATGAAGATGTTGCACTGACCAGTCAGGTAACAGGCACAGATGTAGATGGCGATGTGCTGACTTATACCAAGGCTACTGATCCTGCACATGGTACGGTAGTGGTGAATAGTGATGGTACATATACTTACACTCCAGCTACTAATTATAATGGTGCGGATAGCTTCACCGTAACAGTAAGCGATGGAACATCGACTGCAACAATCACAGTCAATATCACAGTACATCCAGTAAATAATGCCCCTGTAGGAGGCACATTCACAGAGGAAACGAATGAAGATGTAGCACTGACCAGTCAAGTAACAGGTACAGATGTAGATGGTGATGTACTGACTTATACCAAGGCTACTGATCCTGCACATGGTACGGTAGTGGTGAATAGTGATGGTACATATACTTACACTCCTGCCACTAATTATAATGGTGCGGATAGCTTCACAGTAACAGTAAGCGATGGAACATCGACTGCAATAATCACTGTAAATATTACAGTACACGCTGTAAATAATGCCCCAGTAGGAGGTACGTTTACAGAAGAAACGAATGAAGATGTTGCGCTGACCAGCCAGGTAACAGGCACAGATGTAGATGGTGATGTACTTACTTATACCAAGGCTACTGATCCTGCACATGGTTCTGTAGTTGTAAATAGTGATGGTACATATACTTACACTCCTGCTACTAATTATAATGGTGCGGATAGCTTCACAGTAACAGTAAGCGATGGAACATCGACTGCAACAATCACAGTCAATATCACAGTACATTCAGTAAATGATGCCCCTGTAGGAGGTACGTTTACAGAAGAAACGAATGAAGATGTAGCGCTGACCAGCCAGGTAACAGGTACCGATGTAGATGGTGATGTACTTACTTATACCAAGGCTACTGATCCTGCACATGGTTCTGTAGTTGTAAATAGTGATGGTACATATACTTACACTCCAGCTACTAATTATAATGGTGCTGATAGCTTTACAGTAACAGTAAGCGATGGAACATCGACTGCAACAATCACAGTCAATATCACAGTTCACCCTGTAAACGATGATCCATCTGGCTCAAACACGACTGAACAAACTAGTGAAGACACCCCACTGACCAGCAGTGTAACCGCTACTGATGTAGATGGTGACCCGCTGACTTACAGCAAAGGGGTTGAACCATCAAATGGCTCCGTAGTCGTAAATCCTGACGGTACTTACACTTACACACCATCTACCGGTTTCACCGGCAATGATACCTTCACTGTTATCGTTAGCGATGGCAATAGTGGCTCTACCGAAATCACCGTGACAGTTACTGTAAATTCAGTCAATCACGATCCAGTAGTAACCGGTGGCGAAACCATCACCACCGGGCAGGACACCCCTGCTACTGGCACCATCACAGCTAATGATCCTGATGGCGATCCACTCACCTTCACCAAAGGCGACGATCCAGCTCACGGTTCCGTAGTAGTAAATGTTGATGGTACATACACTTACACACCAACATCTGGCTACACCGGCGATGACACCTTCACTGTTATCATAGACGATGGCAAAGGTGGTACTACCACGGTGACAGTAACAGTAACTGTAACGCCACCAACAACAAGTACCAACAACCCGCCAGTAGTAACCGGTGGCGAAACCATCACCACCGGGCAGGACACCCCTGCTACTGGCACCATCACAGCTAATGATCCTGATGGCGATCCACTCACCTTCACCAAAGGCGACGATCCAGCTCACGGCTCCGTAGTAGTAAATGATGACGGTACATACACTTACACACCGGAACCAGGCTACACTGGCGATGACACCTTCACTGTTGTGATCAGCGATGGCAAAGGCGGTAGCACAACCGTTACCGTAACCGTTACCGTAACACCTGATACCTCCAACAACCCAATTGCCGTAAACGACAGTGTAACAGTAGTCGCCAACACACCACTCGACATCGACGTCCTCGCCAACGATAGCGCAGGTACTTCGACCTTCGATCCTGGTACTGTAACAATCATAGATCAACCTACCCACGGTTCAGTAGTCGTAAACAGCAACGGTATCATCACCTACACACCTGCTACAGGTTACACCGGTGAAGATTCCTTCACTTACACAGTGACAACCGCTGATGGTAAAACCACCAACACCGCTACTGTCAGGATCTCTACCTCATTCGCAGAGATCACCGTACCAACCCTGTTCACACCGAACGGCGATGGGCAGAACGATGTATTCGAAATCAGAGGCCTCAGCCAGTATGCTGAAACTGAACTGATCATCGTAAACCGTTGGGGTAACGAAGTATTCAGACAAAAGAACTACCAGAATACATGGAAAGGAGATGGCTTGAACGAAGGGACTTATTTCTATCTGCTGCGAATCAAACGCACAGCTAGTTCAGGATGGGAAGTGATCAAAGGATACACTACACTGGTAAGGAACTTTAACAATTAATGTGATTAGCGCTGAAAACCATGAAAAAAATATTTTTAATTGCAGGCTTATTATTCGCAGGGTCACTGACACTGAAAGCCCAGCAGGATGCACAGTACAGCCAGTATATGTTTAACGGGATCTATATCAATCCCGCATATGCTGGCTACAAAGAGCAACTGAACGCGCATAGCTTTTATCGCAGTCAGTGGGCCGGTATCCGCGGTGCTCCCCGTACATTCTCCGTAGCTGTAGATGCTGCTGTAGCAAGTGATAACGTTGGTCTGGCCTTCCAGGTCACCAGCGACAAACTGGGTGCACAGAGTACCCTGGGAGGATACGGTAGCTATGCCTACCGTATCCGTCTGAATCCCGACGGTAGCTCAAGGCTGGCTTTCGGTGTAAGTTTCGGAATTTTACAAAAGAGCATCAATACTTCGGAACTCGTCACCAATGATCCTGAAACCAATATGCCGGCAGGTGTTCAGCGCACTGTGTCGCCAGACGCAAGGGCAGGGGTGTACTTCTCCAACGACCGCTTCTATGCCGGTTTCTCGGTTGATAATATGATTATTAACTACCTGAAAAGCGGTAAGTACAAACTGGTACCACAATCAAAAATGCACTACTACCTCACCGCAGGTGGGTTGTTGCCACTGAATGAGGACTTCCAGTTAAAGCCGTCTTTCCTCCTGAAAGATGACTTAGGTGGTCCGACCAGTCTGGACTTAAATACATTTATTCTCTACAAGGACATTCTCTGGCTGGGAGGTTCTTATCGTACCAGGGTGAACCTGTATGATAAGGGTTATTTACAAAGCGCGCTGACCTACAGCAACTCTGTAGTAGCGGCGATCGAGCTTTTCCCGGTGCCGAATATGAGGGTAGGGTATGCCTATGATATTACCACCGGCCCATTGAATGGGTATAGCAGTGGTACACATGAAGTATCTGTAGGGTATACTTTCCCCGGGTTCAAAGCGAGAATGGCTAATCCAAGGGTGTTTTAGAATTAGAATAGTTACAAAAAAAGGTGTATCGATTTATTCGGTACACCTTTTTGTTTTTGGCTTATTTCAGTAATGGCTTACTGCAAAATTTTTACGGGCATAAGGGGATGGATACATATATTTCAAAAGCCTGCAAATTAACAGCCTGATTCAAAACTCCCCAAATCCAACCTTCTCATTTCAATATCAGCACGGGCACCTTCGCATTCCTGCATATCGCCTCACTAATACTCTTATTCGTCAAATAATACAGGAAACTGTGTTTCCCCGGCAATGAAATGATCAACTGAAAATCATTCACATTCGTATACTTTATAATCCCATCAATAATATTCTTCTCATTACTATAATTAATATCATGCTTAAAGTTCTGCAGATAACTATGCAGATGCGCCTCCAGGTCCTTAAAATTCTCATCCGGATTTATATATCGCTCTTTCGCATCCACATTCAGCACGTGTAACTGTATTTCCTTCGCCATCGCAGAATCCTTTGGGTCATTCAGTTTCGCCAGATTTCCCATCATCCTGTAATCACAAGGCAGCAACACATCATTGATAGGACGGAAACTATAATGAGAAGGAACCACCAATACCCGAACAGGAGAGATCTTTGCTATACTGATAATATTCCCCGCTATAAAACTGTTACTATTTGACTGGCAACTATCACTGCCTAACAGCACCATATCCACACTTTCCTCCCTGATTGTTTCATTAATAGCCCTTAACAAAGGCGCCTCACTCACCGCCGTCAGAACCGCCATATCATCTTCCATCCTGGCACTGAGTTCATCCGCCATATGATCCAGTTTCTCCGTACTCTCTTTCCGTTCCTGCCACCTGAAATCCTGGCTTACTGGCGCATATTCCGCAGATACTGCGATATTGTCAAAAACTGTATCATAAAAGGTCTTTAACAAAATAATCCGATCGTATCCAAACCGGTGTGCCCACTCACTTGCAAAACGAATCGTATTTTCAGTTGTAGCCGTGAAATCAACAGGAATAAGCATCGTTTTCATAATACAAAATTTTGATCATTCAATTAAGGCTTCAGCCTTATACGTTGTAATAAATTTAAGCAAAAAGCGTGCGGAGGAATATGATTTTAATCGTTAAAACAGCTGTAAACAATCAGTGGAATCTTCTATCTAAATTTACATTATTTTTAGCCTGCCTCAACAATTTTTTCATGTGAAAAAAGTTAAACATTGTTTAACTTAACAACCGTTTAAACTGTAGCCCGTTATGAAAATATGCCATTTATTATGCTGGCTGTTGCCCATTGCCACCCAGGCCCAGGTAGATACTACCCAGCGTCCTGCCTACCACTTTACTGCTGCGAAAAACTGGATCAATGATCCTAACGGCCTGATATATATCAACGGTCAATATCATCTTTATTACCAGTACAATCCATATGATACCAAATGGGGACATATGAGCTGGGGGCATGCCGTGAGCAAAGACCTCCTGCACTGGAATCACCTGCCTTTAGCCATTCCGGAAATGGTAAAACCTGATACCACCACCTGGATCTTCTCCGGTTCTGCTGTGCTGGACAAAACCAATACCAGCGGTTTTGGCAAAAACGCCATCGTGGCAATTTACACCGCCGATCAGCCTACCCAGCAAAAGGAATCCCAGTTCATTGCCTATAGCAATGACGGCGGATTAACCTACCAGCAGTATGTGGGCAACCCGGTGATCGACCTGCATAAAAAGGACTTCCGTGACCCGAATGTCATCTGGCTGGAAAAGGAAAAACACTGGTTGATGACAGTCGCGCTACCCCATGAGAAAAAGGTACAGTTTTATACATCCACTGACCTGAAACATTGGACATTGCTCAGTGAATTTGGGAATCAGGGCGATACCCGCAAGATATGGGAGTGCCCGTCTCTGACTCCGATGTATGTGGATGGAGATCCCAAAAAAACTAAATGGTTACTGATGGTTTCCTCCGGCAATCAGGATGGGGAAACCGGGCTACAGTATTTCACCGGGGACTTTGACGGAAAGGAATTCAAAAATGATAATGATGCAGCGCATCAACAATTTGTAGACTACGGCCCTACATTTTATGCCGCCATTCCATATAATAATCTGCCTGATGGTAGAAAGACGATGATAGGATGGCTCATGCCTTCCAACCAGCCGGCTTATCCATGGACAGGGCAGATGTCTATACCAAGAGATCTTGCATTGAAAACAACCTCTCAGGGCGTGCGGTTATTCCAGCAACCTGCGAATGTGATCAAATTACCTGCAGGTAAGTTGGAAAAACAGGATCTGTTAGTCAATGACCAGCCTTTTAAATT
This sequence comes from Chitinophaga sp. LS1, assembly GCF_034274695.1. Taxonomy (NCBI): domain Bacteria; kingdom Pseudomonadati; phylum Bacteroidota; class Chitinophagia; order Chitinophagales; family Chitinophagaceae; genus Chitinophaga; species Chitinophaga sp. LS1. The sequence goes on along the minus strand of NZ_CP128362.1, from coordinate 7,114,483 downwards.
ACAGCAGTTTGAAAATAACACGAACTGGATAGATGTTACTTTTGGAGAAGGTACCGCTACTGCTTATGGCGTAAAATTGCCGCAGGCAGAAATCACTTACCAGCAAGGGGAATTAGTAATAGCCTGGAAAGATGGAAAGAAGACACTATCTGTACCAAAGGGAGATGTAAGATTACAGGTTTTACAGGATAAATCTTCGGTAGAAGTATTTGTAAATGGAGGTGCACAGGTGATTACGTTTCTGGTGTACCCTCCTAAAGAGGAACATGAAGTATCCTTATTTGCAAAAGGGGGAAATATAAAAGTAAAAACACTTAAAGTGTGGCAATTATGATCATCAACAAAAAACGCTTATGTCGAAAAAGACGTAAGCGTTTTTTGTTGATGAGTTCAATATTATTTTATTTACGATTTCAGGTTCTCATTCATTTTCTGCACCATTGCCAGCGCCATATCTATCGCCCCGGCGTCAATCCCCTCCACTGACTTATCATACAACCCCGCTACCCACTTACCAGCGTACTTCTGTGCAGATCTGTCTGCCACGTAACAAAGGTCGAGATCAATGCCACCCCAAAGGCCCCCCAGCTGTCGCAACATTCCGGAGAAGGCAGCACCCTGAGCTACTCGGTGTTCTTCACGACGATATTGTAGGTGATATAATCATCAATTACATAAGTTCCGTCGGCAGCAGCGGTTTTAGTGATAGTCAGGTTTCCTTTGGACGCTCTGACAGGCACGCTCGTTACCGTATCGCAGGTACCATATTGCGGATCACATCCGTAAGTAGGTATATTGTTGATACCGTCAGATACATATGCCGTGTTGTTGATCCAATCAACGCCATCCAGATTTTCATAAGTTTTAACCTGGAAGGTCACTTCTGTTACGCCGCCAGGAGACTGCTTAGCGATAGGGAAGCTCACGATACCGCCAGAGAGTATCCAGCCACTTTCCCAGTTGGTATTGGTTGGGATTTTGTCAGTGATGGTCAATGGTCCGATGGTGGTGGTGCTGGTATTCCTTACGTAGATCTTGTAGGTGATGATATCACCAGGTTGAACATAACCATCTACATTGTTCGCTGGCAGACTAGCTACTTTCCATGCCTGGAAGGTAGCTAGGTCATTATCCTTGATGTTGGCAGTAGTGGTGTAGTCAGCGCTCAGCTGGAAGGTGTTTGTACCCCATCGGGTAGTGGTGATGCCGTCTGTGGCATAATATGCGTAGTTGTTTGCAGTTACGCCGGAAGAATTCACCGCCTTTCCAAAAGCTAAGTCTGTAGTACATTGAGCAAATGAGACATCAGTTACGAAAAATATCAAAAAAACAACCGTCGAGATGCGGGCTAATAACTTGTTCACTAACAATTTGTTTTGTTCACGCATGCTAAAATATTATGGTACAAAAAGGGAAACACACGGGCGTTTCAGCTCCAATTTTATCCGAACCTGGTGGTGAGGGATTGTAGGTATAAGGATAGGGTATAGGGATGGTAGCCTGCGTATTATATTAATTTATAATGTAAAGTTATTGAATAAATCTGCTATTTATGACCGGTTTGCTGAATTTACTTTGCATTAACAAATGGGATATGATTATCAATGGTATAACAAAACATTCATGAAAAGCGTGGATATACCAACGGGAATGAAACCATTTTTAGAAAAAAAAGCTTCTGCGAATGCAGAAGCTTTCAAAAAAACAATATGTAAATCTATATCACTCTACTTTCAAACTCTTCACCGGATTCGCTACTGCCACCCTCAATGTCTGCAAGACTATCATCACACTAGTAAGTATACCTAATGAAAGGATGATCATCATGATTGGTAAAGCAGTGATTTCCACATGGTATTCGTAACTATTTAACCAATATTGCATCAGGTAATATGCTACCGGACAAGCCACTACGCTCGCCACTATCATTACCGCCATAAAATCTTTTATAAACAAACTAATGATACTATTTACTGAAGCCCCCAGTACTTTGCGGATCCCCATTTCCCTCGTACGCTTCTGTACCGTCAGAGACACCAAACCGATCACGCCTAGCAACACAATTACCAAAGCCAGCACGGTTGCTGTATACGCTGTCTTCTTCAACTGTAATTCCGTCTGGTACATCTTCGCTAAACTATCATCCATGAATTTATATTCAAACGGTGCTCCCGGCATGAGTGCTGCCCATTGCTGGTGTAGCGTTTCAATAGCCTGTGGCACATTTCCGCCTTTCAGTTTGATCGCAAAATATCTGAAAATATTAAATACCTCTATAGGGAAAAATACCATTGGTTGTATAGATTGCAGCATAGATCCAAAATGAAAATCCTTTGTCACTCCGGCAATGGTATACGTATCCTGCAGCTCTGTAAATTTCACCTGTTTCCCTACTGCATCTGCGGGATCTTTGTATCCCAATGCCGCTGCCAGTCTGGTATTGATCACCATTTTATGTACGTCAGTTGTCATTCCTTCCCTGGCTAAAAAAACACCTGCCGCCATGGGTACCTGGAACGTTTTTGCAAAGTGCATATCCGTACACAATTGAAAAGCGGTGATCGCCGAAGTAGCATCGGCACCCAGCGGGAATATACTCAAACTCCCACCATTGTTACCATCCATGATCTCGTAAGTTAGCGTCACATCCTTTACCACTGGACTTTCTACCAGTTGTTTCCGGATGCCTTCCATCTTTGCCACACCTGCCGGTGACCAGTCTCTCGGTACCTGTGCACTAACTACAAATTCTTTGTCATACCCAATCCCTTTACTAAAAAAGAACTGTACCTGCTTGGTCACAATAAACGCTCCGATCAGGACTACTACCGCTGTAAAGAACTGAAATGCTACCAGCGACTTTCTTAATAGTATATTTTCCTTAACAGACTTTAAACTCTCTTTCAAACTGCTCAATGATGGCAGGGCAGATAATACAAACGCCGGATATAATCCAGCAGCCAATCCTATCAGCACGACAAATAATAGCGGATATCCTACAAAATAGACAGGGAACTCACTCAGCGCAGGCAATGGTTTACCGACCAACTGTGCAAACAAGGGGCCTAGCAACAAATAACAGCCAAATGCCAGCAGGGTTGCGATGCAAACAATAATCGTTGACTCAATTAAAAACTGCCATACCAGCTGATGCTTTCTTCCGCCCATTACCTTTCTCATACCAATCTCCTTCATCCTTGATCCGGCGCGGCTTACAGATATATTGATAAAATTGATCACTGCCATTAATAATATAAACAGCCCAATACCTGACAGGGTAAACAACATCCTTTTCACTAATCCATTATTTTGTTCCAGGTAATTGTCCCGTAAATTGATGACCTGTGGTGTTAGGTTTGCATATACATTCGGAGGGATATTCTCTTTTAATAGTTTTGAAATAGGGCCGTTTAACTGACTGGGATTTATGCCTGGCTGCAATTCCACATACCCTACGATGAACATATTTTTCCAGTTATCGATCGTTCGTCCAAAGTAGCTAATGGAACTTTCGGGCAAAATAATTCCGTTACTGTAGTTGTTAATCAGGTCCGTCACCCCATTATCGCGCGCTACCCTGATCACGGCCGTCAGCATAAAGGGCTGTCTTTGTCCAGCCATATTCTCGATCTCCACCGTTTGGCCAATGGCATTGACCGTACCGAAATATTTCTTTGCCACCGGCTCTGTCATGATCATGGAGTTTGGTGTAGACAACGCATTGGTGGGATTACCGGCCAACACCTTGAATCCAAACATATCCAGCAGGGTACTGTCGCCAATCTGCACCTCTTCCTTAAAGTCTTTTTCCTTTCCATGAACGGTGAGCGTCAACCCATCCCACCTGTAAAAGTTCTTTACCAGCGTGGGATATTGTTCTTTCAGCGCTTTGGGCAAGGCCCCGGAGGTCGCCAGGTCAAACCCCATATTCTTGTCCTTCCACTTGCTTTTGATCACATACTGCCGGTCTGCATTTTTGAGTTCCGTATTTACCCGCAGCTCATTCCACACATGTGCCATGATCATACCGGTAAAAGCAATGCCTATGGCAAGCCCGGCAATGTTGAGGATTGCATGAAAGCGGTTCTTTTTCATATTCCGCCAGGCAATCAGGATGTAGTTCAATAGCATAAAAGTGGGTTTGGGTACCCAGGTTCAGACAAAGAAAATGCCGTATACCTGCCTTATTGAAAACTAAGCAATTATACTAAGATAAGGGTCGGATATGTTCGCTAATGGTACATTATATGTCCGGAAATGGGCAAATCATAGATTGATTATTAATACTTTTTAACATAAATTGCGAAGCGTTTCCGAGAGCGCCAATAAACTTAATGTGGTTATGAATGAATAATGTACAAACAGGCCTTAAACGTGTTGTTTTCCCAAACATCATCCATTTCATTAATCGAATATTAAATACCGGGGTACACGAAGCAAATGGCATTGCACGCAACCGTCAGATCAGAACTGTGAATATAGCCGGGGTTGTTGGAGGGACGGTTTCCCTGATGTTTAGTTTGATCAACACCTGCCTGGGCAATTACCTGCTTGCACTGATCAATATATGCACGATGGCCTGCCTGTACAGCATGGTGTACTTCAATGAAAAGAAGAAGTACGATCTGGGGCCGATGATCACCATGCCTGTCTGTGCATTGCAGTTGTCTGCCAGTGCATTGATCTATAACAACAACATGGAGTTGTACCTGTTGCTGGTGGTATGTCTTTCCCTGATACTTCTGAACAATAAATGGGTGATGCTGGCCCTGGGTATTTTCAGCGCCATTCTGCTGGGTGTTACGCACCGTTTGGCCCCACATACCGTCATTCACCAGGCTACTGAGGCCAGGAGGATCATGAATGCGGTGATCTGGCTCATCATGTTATTGTTCTGTTTATATTATTTTAGGCTGCAGATCATGGCGTATACAAAGGAGCTGGAAGAATCCAACCGACAACTGAATGTAGCTAACAAGACCCGCGAGAAACTGATTTCTATTCTGGCTCATGATATGAGTTCGCCGATCAATACGCTTTTTTTTATGCTGGATCTGTTGCAGGAAGATATGTTGTCGGGTAAGGACTTTACCGACTCCTCGCGACTGCTCATATTGCAGGCCAAGAACCTGCAGGAGAATATGGATGGTCTGTTGCAATGGTGTTATACCCAGATGAAAGGAATTGCACCGCAGCCGGTAAATTTTAATCTCGTCGTTTTGATGGAAGAAGTAATTACATTTTTGCAACCCCAGTTGCAAAAGAAGCATATCCAATTACAAAATGATATTGCACAATATACCTGTATCATTCATGCGGATCAGGAGCATGTACGCCTGATTATCCGGAATCTACTGAGCAATGCGATCAAGTTTAGTTATAAGGAAGCTACGATTGTTATTAATATGGAAGACAAGAGAGATGAAGTGATCATTTCAGTGGCGGATTTTGGAGTTGGGATTGCGGCCAATATTCAGGAGAAGATCTTTGCAGCGGATAATATTTACTCCACACCGGGTACGGGCAATGAGAAGGGGATAGGATTGGGGTTGAGTCTTAGTCAGGAGTTTGCGCAGAAGAATAATGGTTTTCTGTCAGTATTGAGTGAAGAGGGGAAAGGGAGTACGTTTAGTTTGCACCTGCATAAATAAATTTGCCAGCTTTCTTTAGGGGGGAGTGTAGGCTTCGCCAGTACACAAACGTAAATGGCAGATATCTTTAATAGGTATAGGGACCAGCTAAGACAGACCTTGATTGCTTACGCAATATCTTTTAGCTGATCCCATTATTTTTATGAATGTGCGGCTGCTTTCTTTTTGCTGGTAGCACGTTTTGCGGTAGTTCTTCCTGAGGCTGGTTTTTTAGCCGTAGTTTTTTTAGCGGCAGTCGCCTTTTTCGCGGTAGCTCTTTTTGCATTCGCTTTTGGAGCTGTGGTCTTTTTTGCAGCTACTTTCTTAGCTGTCGCTTTTTTAGGTGCCGCTTTTTTCGCTGTTGCTTTTTTCGCGGGAGTGGCCTTTTCAGCCGTTGATTTCCTGGTCGTAGTAGCCTTCTTAGTAGCGCTTGAACCCGCCTTCTTCGGCACTTTCGCACCTTCCTCTCTCGCTTCTGACAATCCTATTGCTATTGCTTGTTTTGGATTCGTTACTTTTTTGCCACTTCTTCCGCTTTTCAACTTTCCTTCATGCATTTCATGCATTACTTTCTCCACTTTTTCTCCGCTTTTTCTTGAATACTTTGCCATTGTGAAAAAATTTAAGGATTAATAAATAACATATATCGTAATAGGGACGAATACTATGCCAACAGTTATTTATGCATTACAATAAAATCCCTATACTCAATTCTATCTGTCATTTCCCCCGATGAGCTTACCAGTACTCAATTTCTTTGTGGGATGTGTCCTTTTTTGCACACACTGTTGTAGAATTTTTATATTTTACGCCCAAACCACAACGTCATAGTGAATCTTACAGCCAACATCCGCTACATCCTGCTACTGATCTTATTCTCCAACGCCGCAGGTGCCCAGGTAAAATCTCCGGTAGCATATGTCAACCCATTCATCGGTACGACCAAAAGTGCAGTGCTGACTAAATGGGGGAATGAGGGCGGCTGCTATCCCGGTGCTGTGGCTCCTCACGGTTATTACCAACTGACACCGGAGACGAGAAGGACGGGGGCTAAAGGCTATGACTACCAGGATAGCTCCATTTGTTATTTCACCTGTGAGGATCACCATAGTGGTTTTCCCGGTGGATCGGCGGGGAGCGTATTCGTAATGCCTGTCAGTAACAGCCAGTCATTTGATGCTGATCACTATTGCCGTCGTTTTTCTCACAAGGATGAATATGCGGAACCGGGTTATTATAAGGTCCTTTTCAGAGATGACCAGACTTTAGTAGAAATGACGGCCTCTCGTGATGGTGGGGTTTTTAGGTTTACATTTTTGGATAAGGGCACGCCTGAGGTCTTTCCTGATAAAGGCACTTCTAAGAATATTTCAGCTAAGGACAAGCCTGCGAACTTTTCAGCTAAGGGCACACCTCACATCTTTACAAGCACCCCACTTCAGTTTAACATAAAGCCCATTGAACAGCAAGTCTTAACCAATGGCACCGTCTATACATTTCCAAAAGGTACAACTATTATTGAAGCACGGATCGGCAATGAACAGCGTTCCTTTGATGCTGTCAGAGCAGCTACTTATAAGCAATGGAACGACCTTTTATCAGTCGTAGAGATCAATGATGACAATGAAAAAGGCAAAGCCATTTTTTACACCGCCCTTTATCATTCCCTCTTATTACCATGGCTGAATGAAGGTAAATACAGTGGTTTTTCCCCATGGGATACTTTCCGCACTTTGCACCCGTTGCTCAGTCTACTGTATCCTGATCTACAGGCAGCCATGATCCGCTCTATGCTGGACGTTTATCACAGCACCGGTCATTTGCCTACAGAGAGTATGACGGGCAATCATTCCATCCCTATCATTACCGATGCTTATTTCAAAGGCATCCCGATGGATAAGGAAGAAGTATACAAGGCGATGCAAAAAAGCATCAATGACACGCCTTACCTGCAAGCAGATATGCCTGCTTATCACGAACTGGGTTATGTACCATCTACCTATCCTGAATCTGTGACCCGTACCGTAGAGTATGCCTACGATGACTGGGCGCTGAACCTGTTTGCAAAAGAAGCAATGCATGAAAAAGTGAGTGACGACAGGAGCTTAGCCTTCCAACAATTATTGCACATCCCTTCGTTATTCCTGTTGCCACGCAATAAGGATGTGTTCAAACTCAATCCCGGTAATACCGGTTATAAAGAAGGTGATCAATGGGTGTATTCTTTCTTCGTACCGCAGCACCCCCGTGAATTGATCAATAGGATGGGGGGAGATGAGTTATTTTCTCTCCGGTTGGATACGGCCCTTGAAAAGCAACATATCATCTTTGACAATGAAACCGTTTTCCATGTTCCTTACCTTTTCAATGATGCCAACAGGCCAGACCTGACCCAGTTGTGGGTAAGGAAGATCATGAAGGATCGTTTTTCAAATACACCGGGTGGGTTGCCAGGGAATGATGATCTGGGTTCAACTTCCAGCTGGTACATTTTCAGTGCGATGGGATTGTATCCTGTGGCACCCGGTAAACCCCTATATGCATTGGGTATCCCTGCTTTCCGTGAAATGAAGATCCACCTGAAAGAGGGGAAGGTACTGACCATCAAAAGCAATGATACGCATGCGCCTTATGTACAACAGGTGCGACTGAATGGTGTGGCGTACAAGGGGTTGAATATGGCCCATGAGTTCATCAAACGGGGTGGTACTTTGGAATTTGAAACAGGTGTTGTACCGGTAGTAACCCGCGACAATGTCAACCGTACTGTCATCAGACTGACGGAGATAAGTATGGATTCGGTTGCTACGCCTGATCAACCTTTTCCAATTGGGTTTACATTAATAAACAATGGGGATGCCGGGGTATACAGGATCAAAGTGACCCTTAATGGTAAACTATATGGATCAAAGAATTGCCTGATCGGCAAAGGGGCGAGGCTCCGTGATTCGATTCAGGTATACCTGTACAAAGCAGGGGAGAACATATTGCAGTTGAATGAACAGGCGGAACGTACCGTACAGCTCAAAGTGCCTTTGGCGAATGTAGCGCCGGTTATTTCTGACCTGGTATTAAAACCATTGATTAAGAAGGATAGCGTGCAACATATTGCCTTTGCTGTGATGAATAAGCAAGGGACTAAAAAGGCTTTTACAATTCCCGTGAATCTGAATGGTAAAGTATTTTATACAGCTAAGCTGATATTGGAGCCAGGAGAGCAAAAGGTAGTGACCTGTCAGGTAAAGGTGGTAGTGACTGGGTGGCAGACGGTGAGTATTGGAGGGATCAGCGAGCGATTTAAGGTGTATAAGGATCCAATGGAGTCTTTGTTATTGTCTTTGGAAGGGACGAAGGATGTGTCTGGGTTTGAGAATGATGGTCAGGTAATTAGATCTGAAAATTCGAAGGAAGGGACAGGCAATGGTCAGATTATTATTGCTGAGAAATCACAGCATGTTACTGCCTCTGGCAATACTGTCGCTTCTGACAACTCTCAAAGTATTTCTGCCTCCGGCAATTCTCCCAAAGCTGCAAATCCCCTCTTTGGCCCGGACTATTACATCGAGGTCCCTAACGCCCGCTCTCTCGATGAATTAGGCACCACTCTCACCATGATGGCCTGGATTTACCCAACTGAACAAACCCCCGGTCTTGTCGATGTATTCTCTAAAGGAGACACCCATGTTCTCCAGATTACTAACGGCAGAATGTTAAGTTTTTTTGCCGGGGGTTGGGGCAGGGGAGATATTACCGTACCTTTACCGGAACATTGGTTGAACCACTGGCATCATATTGCCGGAGTATGTGATAAACAGGGGCTTAAGTTATATATCGACGGCGTTTTGAAAGGAGAGACAAAACTGGACACGCCAGTTAACCTGTCCGTAGGGAATAAATGGACGTTAGGACGTAATGAAGAATTTCCCGGAACCCGTATTTTCAAAGGTTATATTCAACAAGCGAAAGTTTTTTTTGATCCTATTGAAATAACTGATTGTAAATGTATTGGAGAAATTCCTGTGCTATAAACCAAAATTTTACTGAATCCTGTTGAAAAACTAATTTTATATGCATGGGGGATACTCTTGTGCCATAAATCAAAGTTTTACTGAATCCTGTTGAAAAACTAATTTTATATGCATGGGGGATACTCCTGTGCTATAAACCAAAGTTTTACTGAATCCTGTTGAAAAACTAATTTTATTTGCATTGGATACTCTTGTGCTATAAACCAAAGTTTTACCGAATCCAATTGAAAAACTAAGTGTTCATGCATTGGATACTGCTATGCCATAAGTCCAAATTTTACTGAATCCAATTGAAAAACTAATTTTATATGCATGGGGGATACTCCCGTGCCATAAGCCAAAATTTTACTAAATCCTGTTGAAAAACTAAGTGTTCATGCATGGGATACTCCTATGTCATAAACCAAAATGTCTAACCTGATGAAATAACTACTTAATAATATATAGGGAATATTCCCGTGCTATAAAACCAAAAATGACACCCTATGCCAAAGGCAAAATTCCTGTTATTAGCAGCTATTATCACCTGTCTGATAGGGACAGGATGCGGTAGTAGCTGTACGAAAACTACCGCCATTTCCACCGGCGAGCTTTCCAGTCACTTCGATGGTAACTGGAAGTATGAAAACAAAGAACTGGGTTTCTCCTTAAACCTGCCCAACGGATGGTACTTACAAACTTCCTTAGGAAGGATCCAGTACTACGTACCCCTGAGTAAGAATGCACCCGAAGACATGGTCCGTCAAAAGACCCTGACCCTTGCAGATGCTCAGGCCAACAAAGGTGCTCTCTTCACCATCCGTGACGTAATGCCCGAAGAAGGTGCCGGTGCTGCCATCAGCTTCGCACTGACCGATTTACAACCTAAAGGAGAAGAAAACGGAGAACTCACCATCGGCTCCGAACACCTGAAAGGCGCTTCTGCCAAAACAGCCAGAGGTACAACTACTTTAACTGTCTTTAAAAACTACGGTTGTTTTGACCTGAAGATTTTTGTAGAGTACACCACACCAGAACAGTTAGAAAAAATAAAATCATTACTGGCTACTGGAAAGATATAGGGCTAAAAGAATCGCTACTTTAATGACATAAGTGCTTTATCTGAAGTGCTTTCTTTAAAGCCTGAAGTACTTTCTTTCAAAGCCGGCCGCAGGCCTCGCTCAAATAAAAAAGCTTTTGCCTTTGGCAAAAGCTTTTTTATTTGCTGGTATATTTTTATTTGCTAGTATATTTTTTTAAGGATTTCCCGATACTTATGATGTATCTCCTTCGCCACTCCAACCGCATCACCCCTCGTCACCACAGGGTACACTTCCTTCGCATTCACCCAATTCCATTCCCAATCCTGCATCTTCTCCTCAAACCCTTTCAAATCCATCTGCTGACCTGTCTTCAAACTCTCTCCCGCATAATCAAAGAATTGCTTCCACCTTGCCGCATAAAAATTCTTCACCAACCCTGACCACTGTCTTGAGCTATACTCATGCAGTGGGCTCTTCTTATCTCCCCACAACGTAATCAAATCCCTCGCATTCATCTCATACAGTGCTTTTTCCTGCTGATTCGTTCCCCAACTCTTCGCATCCGCCAGCCATCTGCCCAGCAGGAAATCTTTCCTCGTCGCCAGCAAACGATCCATATCATCCAGCAATACCAAAAACTCCGCACTATATTTCTTAAAGTGTTCGCCATCCTTTGCCTTATAAGCCTTTGCCACCTGCTGTTGCAAAGAATCCGCATAGTTCGCCAACACCTGTCTTGTCACATCCACAATATCATATCTAAATCCATCACTTCCTTTCAACACATCTGCGGCTGTAATCAAATGATCCCATGCCGGCAACAAATTGCCCGGTGCATAATTCAAATGTGTCAATGTACGATGTGCCACTGTATCAAATGTAGGTCTGCCAGTCAGAATACTCTCTGGCGTACCTTCCGTCAATCCACCATCATACACTGTTTTGTGTAAGATCGCCCATGCCGCATCTGCATCTGCATTCTGCCTGCCATAACGGCGCCATGCATATGCTTTTAACCAGCTATCCAGCTCAATCGGCTGATCATTCCATACATTATCCATCATCAATGCATACATGGCAGGATTCTGTTCTATCGCTTCCGGTGTACAACCAATACCTACCAGGTTCCCCGCTGTAGAGTCATGCAGGGCATTTGCCGGATCGTGCGCTACATGATCCATCCTGCCATACATCCCAATATTACCACCAAAGTTCTGCAGCATACACCAGATCCATTGCTTACCATAATAAGCATTCGTTCTGTTCCACACAGGGAAGTTATCACTAAACAGATCGAGCACGATCATCCTGTCATCCGGCGCTGCCGTGAGCAAAGCCCTGATCTGAGCCGGATGCCAGAAATCTTTTTGATAATGGAACATCCATCCCTGCATCACCCAGATAGCCTTAGGATCTGCATCTATCATGGCCTGGAAGATCTTCTTACTGATTGTATGCAGGTAAGTAGAATCGTTGGTAGGAGGTAAGTTCTCATTAAAAGTATCAGAAGAGTAAAAATGGTCAGTACCAAAAGTCTTTGTCTCTTCTTCAATAAATTCCTGCCCGATCTTTGAGAACATCGGATCTTCCGGTTCTAAGATATATACATCATCAAAACCCGCATCCCAGTTGGTTTTCTTCACCTTTGCATTTGGGAATTTTTTCTTGAACGCCGGTGGCACATGCCCTGTAAATGCAGGGAGTACAGGCTTCATACCTAATGATCTTTCGCGTGCAAGAATTTTTTTCTGCAGGTCTTCCTGGTCTTTCATAAACTGCTGTGGCAGTGGACCGCCCCATCCATCCAGGTTTCCCATCCAGAACCAGTTAAAGAAACAAGGTCCGCTAAAGAAACTATTCAGGTCATTATCCGTGAATCCCATTTTCTTGTACACCCGGCTCCACACCGAGTTCTGGCCTGTCAGTGCCAGTGGCATATTCACGCCATTCAGCGCCATCCAGTCAATCTCCCATTGCCAGCGCTCCCAGTTCCACCAGCTGATGGTATAGTTGAACGTACAATAGTTCAGGTAGTAACGATATTGATAAGGTGTTCGTTTATGCACTTTTGTTGGCACCTTTGGCAATGGATCTGGCAGGTCCATATTGGTCCCGTTCCAACTGATATCGCAATGCGCATAATTTTTCAGATAGTAATTGAGCGCACTTGCTATACTCAGCCCATTGCTACCTCTTATGAGGATGGTATTGCCCTGCGATTCAAGTTCAAACACATCGTGCCCCTTTTCCTGTGGGATAAAGCGGGTTTGAAAATGCATAGCCTGTGATCGCATGATCCTTTTCACCAGGTCGTCAATGGCTTGCTTGTCCTGACCTACCGTCGGGATGGCCTTGAAGCCAAGAAAAATGAATGTAAAAAGCAGGGATGTACGAAAAGATAGTTGCATAGGAGATAAAGATAAAAAAAATCCCGGCCACATTGCTGTAGCCGGGATCAAAATGTGTTATTCTCTATTATTGATTAGCCGCTTTTTTCTTCTTGGCGTGATCCACGATCGCACCTGTACCAGCACCTACACCAGCACCAATGATTGTACCGATGGCAGCACCTTTCACATGATCCGGGTTAACGATTGCACCAGTGATGGCACCCGCACCCGCACCTACTACAGCACCTTTTGCGGTATGACTCCAACCTTTTTTCTTAGTGGTAGTCGTTGTCGTAGCGGAGCTGGTAGTAGCAGACGAGCTGCTATTGTTCTGAGCTGCTACGGCGGCATGATGTTCACGTGCGGCAGCCTTTGCATCATTCACAGAGTCAATGACCTGTTGTTTGATGGCGTTTGCCGTATTTACTGAATCCACAGCCTCTTGTTTGGCTGCTTCTATTGCCGCTTGATCTGCTGAGTTGTGACATGCGAATAAGACGGCTGATGTTGCTAAAGCTAGAAATATCTGTTTCATGGTCGTAATTTTTTATTCATCTTGCTATAGACCTGTAAAATTGTGCCAGATTAATAGATGAATCCGGTTATTGGAACGAATTTAAATAATATCACAATATATAAACTCACTGTAAACAGGGATTTTATTACGAAAAAAAGACCCGTTTGCCAATATTGCAAACGGGTCTGTCCATCAATTATTTACAGGCAATTAAGCCGTGAGTGAAAACGTAAATCTGTGATTAGCAGCAAGGAACTTTGTCACATCTTCCGCATTTCCCCTAAATGGTCCTGATCCTTCGATCTTCAAAGTCGCCATGGCGGCAGCAAATTCTCCTGCATCCTGCGGATTTGCGTTTTTCGCGCGCTGGTACAGGTAACCTGCCATGTAAGTATCGCCACATCCGGTGGCATCTACTACCGAAGTAGTTGGGATATAAGCGGGAATATCGTAGAAAGTCTGGTCTTTGTACACCACAGAACCACGGCTACCGAGGGTAATAATCACCTCTTTCACGCCCCAGGAAGCTAAAGTGATCGCGCCTTTGCGTACATCGTTTGTACCGGTCAGCACTTCCATTTCGGATTCATTGGCTTTCAGGATGTATACATATTGTAGTGCTTCTTTTTTCGCTGGCCAGTCAATATGGATCACCTGCTCATTTTCGACCTTACGCAGGTACCCTTGCACATCCAGGGAAACTTTCCCCTTCTTTGCCAGTTCCCTGATCACAGATACCGGAATATCATCTGCTACCAGTGGGCCGAGGTGAAAGAAACGCGCATCCATATCAGACAGTTGTTCCGGGGTGAACGGATCTGCCAGCTGACTTACACGTTGTGTTCTATGATCCTGATTTTCAGAGTAAATGTTCTCGAAGTAGAGGGTGTTGGTACTGGGCAGTACCACGATTTCAGTGCCTTTTGCTCTCAGTTCGTCCGCAATGTACATCTCTTTGGTAGCGAGTGCGGTTACCATTGTATATTTCACATCCATATTCCGGATGGCACTGGAAAAATAAAAGGAAGTCCCACCTGGCATATGTACTACCGAGCGGGTCGTTACTACTTTGTCTAATGTAATATGTCCTATACAACAAATGTCATACATGCTTAGTCCGGTTTATAGCGTTGATCCTAACAGGGTGCAAATGTAAATATAACCCCGTCTATTGCCAAGAATTTTCAGGATGACTGGTATTGAATTTTACTGTTCGGCCTGCAATAGGGAATGTACAGCTGGTAACACTTTTCTGCCAAATAACTCAATGGATTTCAGTATCTTATTGTGTGGCATATCTCCTTTGAGAATTTGGGCCAGGAAGCGGGTATGATTAAACAGTTTGCTTTGATATACAATCTTGTCTACTACTTCCTGCACGCTGCCCACAAAAAGGGGGCCTTCGGGAGAGCGCAAGTACTCAAACTGACCACGGGTGATAGGGGGCCAGCCTCTTTCTTCCCCAACACGGTTCATAATTTTTTCGTACACAGGCCAGAACTCATTAGCAGCGGTTTCGCCGTCTTCCCCGATATACATGTGGCAATTGATGGCCAGTGGCAAAGTGGTCAGGTCATGACCGGCTTCGGCTGCGGACTGGCGGAACAATTTTACGATATTGACGAACTGTTTGGGTAAGCCTCCCAGAATGGCTACAGTCATTCCAAGTCCCATTTTACCAGCTCTGGCAGCAGAAGCGGGGGTACCCCCGATCGCGAGCCAGATAGGCAGTTTTTCCTGATAAGGACGGGGATATATTCCTCTTTCCCGGATAGGTGCCCGGAACTTGCCTTGCCAGCTGATAATTTCGTTATTGTTTATTTTGGTGAGCATATCCAGTTTTTCAATGAATAGCTCATCATAGTCATTCAAATGGTAACCAAACAGGGGGAATGATTCAATAAAAGAACCCCTGCCAGCCATAATTTCGGCCCTGCCATTGGAAATTAGATCCAGCGTGGCAAAGTTCTGGAAAGTACGCACCGGATCGGCAGAACTCAATACCGTTACCGAACTGGATAGACGGATATTTTTAGTTACCGCGGCAATAGCTCCCAGTGCGACCTCTGGTGCAGATATAATGTAGTCAGGCCGGTGGTGTTCGCCAACGGCAAATACATCCAATCCGATTTCGTCGGATAGTCTGGCTTCTGCCAGTAATTCCTGCATCCGGGTATGAGCGTTTATCGCCTTGCCAGGTACATTGTCTGGTGTAACTTCTCCAAAAGTGCTGATACCGAATTCCATTGTTTACTCCTTTTTTTTCGTGGCGCAAAGATCGGACAATAAAAGGTAATGGAAAACGGACACCTGGTTTCCCGGGGGAAACTATGGCGTTGCAATAAATTGGCTACAGGATTACTGTAGCTTCAAATTCAATGAAATTACCTATTTCAAATCAAAACTAAGAGGAGCCGGATTACAGTAAAAGATCTTCTTCACATGGTTACACAGTTCCGTGTAAGTGCCGGGTTTTGTTAAGAATAAATGAGCACCAAGTTTGAGTGCATCGTCAATATCACGTTTCATATCTGATGTACTCATAATAATAATCCTGGTGAGGGTCTGACGCAGGAGCTTTTTTAATTCCACGAGACATTCTTTTCCATTCATCTTTGGCATGTTCAGGTCAAGGAAAATAAAATCAGGTAAGGCGATCTTCTTTTTACTCAACAGGTCCAGGGCTTCTATACCGCTGTTACAGCTGTGCGTGCGTGATCCGGGTACAACGTCTGTGATTGCTTCTGTCAAAAAAAGCCTGTCATCTGCATCGTCATCAATGATTAAAACTGTCTGCTGCTGTATCATATGGTTAAAAATTTAAGGTGAGCAGAAGAGTGGTGTATGTAAGAAAGAAGTATCTAAAATACTCAAAAAATGACTAATAAGATGTTAATTATTATTAACGGTGCCTATATTGCTTAGGCATGATTAGTGAGTAGGTATTGTAAAAGACACGCATGGACCCTAAAGAATTATTTGTTAATGGTGGGGAGACCGGACAATTGATGCACATCTATCAATGGGAAAACAATATCATCGGTACTCCTGATACATGGCCACCTCATTTACGCACTGCTGTACGTATTATGCTCACTTCGGTGCAACCTATGTTTATCTGGTGGGGAGAGCAATTCATACATCTTTACAACGATGCATTCATTCCATTTGCGGGCAAGGGACATCCTTCTGTACTAGGGCGTCCTGCATCTGAAATATGGGCGGATGAATGGATGCGGTTAGCGCCTGTGGCCATAGCTGCGGTGGCGGAAAATGCGGGATCCTTCATAAAAAGTAGTTTTTTCATCATGAAAAAAGAAGAGGATGTCGAAGACATTTCCTACGCTTTTTCCTATAGTCCGATTTTAGGACCTGACAATGTGGTGGATGGATTACTCAGCATATACAACAATTACATGAACCCCATTATGGGGCATTCTGTAGACCGCGAAGTGCCGGTTGTGGAGAATCCTGATGATGTGGATTTGGATACCCGGTTGGATAAATAACATGTTCTACCATGGAAACGATATTGACGGTTAATTGTGGATCTTCCAGTCTGAAGTTTGCACTGTATTCTTTAAAACTGGAACAGCTTTTATTGGGCAATGTAATAGATGGTTATACCAAGATTGGCGAGGAAAGACATGAGCATGGTGCGGTGACGATGAAGGAGGCGGCAGAAGAGGTGGTGAGAGTGCTGCGTGCCCGTTCATATGATGTGCGTATTATCGGGCATCGCATTGTACAGGGTGGTGAGAAACATTTTGAACCGGTTATACTGGATGATGGTGTTTTACAATCTTTGAAAGAGCTGGTTCCTTTGGCGCCTTTGCATATACCCCCTTCGCTGGATGTGATACATGCATTGCAGGAGGCGTTTCCAGCTCTAAAGCAGGTAGGATGTTTTGATACGGCTTTTCATCAGCATATGCCATTTGAAGCACGACACTATCCATTGCCAAGAGCATTGTGGAAGGAGGGGGTGATCCACTATGGATTTCATGGATTGTCTTATGAATCCATTATGCAGCAGTTACAACCGTTATCACCGGGCAGTAGGGTCATCGTTGCGCATCTGGGCAATGGGGCCAGTTGTGCCGCCATACAGGAGGGCAGGAGTCTGGATACTACTATGGGCATGACACCTATAGGAGGATTGATGATGAGCACAAGGGCGGGCGATCTGGATCCCGGGGTACTGCTGTACCTGTTAGAAGAAAAAGGTATGACGGGGAGTGAGCTGTCGCGTATGCTGAACAAATCATCGGGATTAAAAGCGGTGTCAGAAGAAAGTGGGGATGTGCAGCAGTTACTGGAGCAGGAAGATACGCATCCGCAGGCAGCAGAAGCGATTCTCATGTTCTGCTATCATGTGCGTAAAACGATTGGTGCGCTGGCGGCGGTATTAGGAGGCGTAGATACATTGGTATTTACAGGAGGGATCGGCGAACATGCAGCAACGATCAGAAGTCGTATCTGTAAAGGACTTGAATTTTTAGGTATAGTCATCAATGAAAAGGCCAACGAAGAGAAAGCAAATATGATATCCGCGAATGATAGCAAGGTTACCGTTCGGGTAATGAAAACCAATGAAGAGTTAATGATTGCACAACACACGCAAACCTTCTTATAATATGTTAGAATTACTGCATCGTTATTGGGAAGCGACGAATTATCTGGCAGCCTGCCAGATATATTTACAGGCGAACCCGTTATTGAAAGAACCATTAAAGGCCGAACATATAAAGCCTAGGTTATTGGGGCATTGGGGCACTTCGCCGGGACTGAATTTTATTTATGTACATCTGAATAGATTGATCCGGCAAACACAGGCGAGTATTATTTATATCTGTGGTCCGGGACATGGGGCGCCGGCAATGCTGGCCAATACATACCTGGAAGGTACTTATTCGGAGATCTATCCGCATATTACACAGGATGAGGCAGGGTTGAATTTATTCTTCAGACAGTTCTCTACACCGGGAGGTATACCCAGTCACGTGAGCGCACATACACCCGGGTCTATACATGAGGGGGGCGAGCTGGGATATTCACTGGCACATGCTTTTGGGGCAGTGTTCGATCATCCTGATCTGATAGCCGCCTGTGTAGTGGGAGATGGAGAAGCAGAGACAGGGCCATTGGCAGGTAGCTGGAAGTCGATAGAATTTCTGAATCCAAAAAGAGATGGTGCGGTGTTGCCTATTCTGCACCTGAATGGATATAAGATTTCAGGACCTACAGTGATGGCAAGGATGTCTGATGGTGCATTGGCGGATTTATTTGCAGGGCATGGATATGAGACTTTGTTTGTGGAGGGAGATGATCCGATGGAGATGCATACTTTGATGGCAGGTGCGTTAGATCTGGCATATGCACAGATCAGGGCGATACAAAATTCTTCACGTGAGAAGCATTGGCCAATGATCATTTTGCGTACACCAAAGGGGTGGACCGGGCCAAAGGAGTGGAAAGGGAAAGCAATAGAAGGTACGTTCAGAGCGCACCAGGTGCCATTGACGGATGTGAAAAAAGACCCTGCGCAACTGGCATTATTAGAAGCATGGTTACGAAGCTATGATCCATCAACATTATTCGATGCGAATGGCAAATTGATTGCTTCATTAGCGGAATTACCTCCATCAGGAGAGAAGCGCATGAGTGCGATACCATATGCAAATGGAGGCAAATTACTAGAGGATTTACATTTGCCTGATTTTCGCAGGTATGCCTTGCCTGTAGTAAAGCCGGGGGAGACTACGGCAGAGACGACAGTAGAGGCAGGGAAGTTACTAAGAGATGTTTTTTTAGCGAATAATAACTTCCGGTTATTTTGTCCGGATGAAACGAATTCAAACAGGTTGGGAGCGGTGTTTGAAGTAACAAACCGGATGACGGCAGAGACGATCCTGCCGGATGATGATCATCTTTCTCATGATGGAAAAGTGATGGAAGTATTGAGTGAACATCTGTGTCAAGGATGGCTGGAGGGGTATCTGCTCTCAGGCAGACATGGGATATTCCCCTGTTATGAAGCGTTCGTAACGATCATTGATTCCATGTTCAATCAGCATGCAAAGTGGCTGAAGACCTGCCGGGAATTGCCGTGGCGGCAACCGGTGGCATCATTGAATTATTTACTGACATCACATAGCTGGCGGCAGGATCATAATGGGTATAGTCATCAGGGCCCAGGGTTTATAGATACTGTGGTGAATAAGAAGAGCAATGTGATCAGGATTTATTTACCACCGGATGCAAATTGTTTATTGTCAGTATTGGATCATTGTCTGCGTAGCCGTGATTATGTAAACCTGATCGTAGCTGGTAAGCAACCAGAGTTGCAATGGCTGGATATGGATTCGGCTATACAGCATTGTGCGCATGGTGCTTCGGTGTGGGAGTGGGCGGGGAATGGTGATGATGGAGCGCCGGATGTTGTTTTGGGTTGTGCGGGAGATGTACCTACATTGGAAACGGTGGCGGCAGCGTGGTTATTGAGAAAACATTTACCATCGTTGAAAGTGAGGGTGGTGAATGTCGTAGACCTGATGGCATTGTCTCCTAAGGAGAGTCATCCGCATGGTATGGAGCCGGAGCGGTTTACTGATTTATTTACAGATACACAGCCTGTGATATTTGCATTCCATGGATATGTGAGGATCATACATGATCTGGTGCATGGAAGGCCGGATCCGGTGAGGTTTCATGTGAGAGGGTTTATGGAAGAGGGAACAACGACAACGCCGTTTGATATGGTGGTGTTGAATAATATGAGCAGGTATCATTTGGCGATGGAGGCGATCAGGCGGGTGCCCGGTTTGGAAGCTTCAACTGTGCTTGATTTATTTAAAAATAAATTAGCAGAGCATGATGCATATATAAGAGCGCATTTAGAAGATATGCCAGAGATAACTAATTGGAAATGGAGTGATTAGTGTTCTTTTAAGGTTTTACCATCTGGTGCAGTGAGTATTTTTTGTTTGGTGCTGCGCAAGTACCCCGGGTTGGACTTCCGATTGGCTACTCAACTTTTATAAATATAGATTTTCTTTTATTAATTTTGTTTCTTTAATCACTCACTGTAGTAGCCTAATCTATGAAAACCAATGCTCTTCTCATTCTTTCCCTCACCCTGCTATTCGCCTGCAGCAAGAAAGATGACACAACAACAACCAGTACGAACAACGGTAAAAAAGGTGCCTGCTTTAGCACCTATACCACAGACGGTACCTGGAACGGAAACATTGTAAAATTGAAAGCCAACTGGTTCTACACCTGGGGTACAGATGCGCCCCTGGATGTTGCACCACAAAATGCTGAATTTGTCACCATGTTCTGGGGCTCAGGCAATGTCACAGACGCAAATATCGCTTATGTCAACAACCTGAAGGCGCAGGGAAAAGTAAAGTACATTCTTGGTTTCAATGAACCGGATCTTTCTGATCAATCCAACATGACAGTGGCAAAAGCCCTGGAACTCTGGCCTAAATTGGAAAGCATCGGTTTACCACTGGGTAGTCCTGCGGCTGCATGGCCTACACAGCAATGGATATACGATTTTCTCGATTCCTGTATTGTGAAGAATTATCGTGTAGATTTCATTTGCGTACATATGTATGTAGGATTGGATGATACGCATTTTGTATCGGTATTGTCTGATTTGTACAACAAGTACCATAAGCCAATCTGGATCACCGAGTTCGCTACTGTAGATAACAATGCAAGTACTGTAGAAGGGAATATGTATACACCTGATCAGGTGCTGGGTTTTATGCAGCGTTTATTACCCAAGCTGGATTCATTGCCTTATGTACAGCGTTATTCATGGTTCTCCAGTTCACCGACGAGTGCGCGGTTATGGCCTTCTTCATTGATAGATGCGAGTGGGAATTTGACGACGTTGGGGAAATGGTATGCGGATCATGAACCGAATAATAACATTAAAGCAGCACAATAGTATATTTTCATTTCCAGGAAGGGCGTCATCAAAAAGGTGGCGCCTTTTTTTGTTGTTGATTTTGAGTAATGTACTTTTAGCTACCAGCCCTACACATCACATCCTGCAATTGCCAATACACCTGCGGCGACATGCCTACATAATGTGTAAAATCTTTAATCAGGTGGCTTTGATCATAATACCCGCATTCCTCCATCACCTCAAACCAATCCGGCGTCTTTCCGGGTTCCAACATCCCGATGGCTTTTTGAAACCGCTGATACCTGTTTACCTCTTTCGAGCTGAACCCTAAATACTTTTTATAATTCAGCTGTACCGTCCTTTCACTTTGCGCGGTCTTCTCCGCAATTTGTTTCGGGTTATCATTAAACCCATTCTCAATAATATTCGCTGCCGCCGGATCCCGCTCACAAAGATACAACCCCGAAAAATCCAATAGTTTCTCCACCTGCAAAGCAGGATCTTCAATTCCATTCAACTCCTGCCAAAGATCAGCAAAACAATGCGTCTGAATTAACTTATCCGGATCAGTTAAATAATGTTGTAAAGGTTTCCCAAAAAAACGATAAAAAGCATCATCCTTAAAGTTCGCCACCAAAATCCTGCTCCCAGCAGGCATGGTATATTTCATAGACTTTTTAACCGGCCCCAGTACCAGTGTTTTCTCAATAGGCAGGAACTGCTCATTCCCATATTCCAACGGTACCGGCGGCCCAAAATTGAATGCCATGATAGACTGAAAAGCAGGTAACAAATGCTTCTCCACAGGAACCCTGCTAAGATTCGCAGCATAGTAAAAGTGAGAGAAAACCTGTTCCCATGTGGGCGGAACGGCGATGCGCATGCTGATATATTCCTGCATAATTTTTTTAAAGACCCGCTTATGTTTTAGTATAAGCGGGTCTTTAAATTTACAAATTTATTTTGAAGGACTCCCAGCCTCCAACGGTTGCTCTGTTACACGTCATTGGTTGTAACCCATCCTCACTGGAAATATACATTCCATTATTCCCTTTCAATGAAATGCTTCCATCTGCGTTCGTCACCCAGTCAAACTGCTCCCACAAGCCAATCGCGGTGCGATTACAGGTAATAGGCTGTAATCCATTTTCAGAAGAGACATACAGATTACCATACTTCAAAGCAATCTTTCCATTCCCTGCATCAACCACCACAAACTGCTCCCAGCCTCCGGCATTCGTGCGATTACAATTCATAGCCTGTGTGCCGTTTTCGCTACTTACATACAGGTTGTTAGATCCTTTCAAAGTAATCGTCATTCCCACCGGGTTATTCGCTGTACCACCAGGTACAGTTGGCGTTTGCCTGATGGCCGTCAGAGTGATCAGGCCTTTCAGCATCTTACCACCATCACCCGTCAATCGTAAATAATAATCAGCGGAGCAGGCTACACCATCTTCATCCAGCGTAACAAAACCGGATCCAGCAGGAACAAAAGCCACACTTTCTGCTGTCTTAGCAATCTGGTTACCTTCATTGTATTCGTCAAACATGGAGATATAAATTCCCTGACAACCTACACGGATCATATTGTAAAACTGTCTCCACATAAAGTCACCATGCGCGCGTTGTTTTTCCTGCAGATCGCCGGGCAATATACAGGGTTGATAATCTATACCATTTGCATTGCAATATGCCTGATCCGGCGTATTTACAGTGGTGAAGAAATTGTCGGATTCTCCTGCATTTCCAATTCTTCCTACCATCCATGGAGAAAGCATATTGAATGCTTTGTAAGTGTTCAGGAACGCAGGTCTTGAATCACTATTCTCTTCCCGCCAGTGAGTAGGCACGCCGCCAATGACGTAACATCCCTGGGTCTTAAACCAGTTGATCACTTCCAGGCATACATC
This sequence comes from Chitinophaga sp. LS1, assembly GCF_034274695.1. Lineage (NCBI taxonomy): Bacteria > Pseudomonadati > Bacteroidota > Chitinophagia > Chitinophagales > Chitinophagaceae > Chitinophaga > Chitinophaga sp. LS1. Next base: position 7,091,059 of record NZ_CP128362.1, on the reverse strand, counting down.
AGCAGACCATGGATGATTGTCATCATTAAATCCAAATCCCCAGATACAAACAACTGGTTTATCATTCTGTCTGGCATAAGCGGAAGACGCAGTGTAGGCAGACATCTTCGCCAGCCAGTCAGCTTTGATTTCAGTCTGCATATTTGTCCAGCCGCTTACATCGTACATAATGTAAAACTTTCGTCCATAGGCTTCAGCAGCGCGTTTTACCTTTGCAGTGACAGAATCGCGGATAGGGCCTTCCTGTCCGTTCGGGTTGAAACGTTGCAGGGCGGCAGCATCGATGTTATTTTCCTGCATCCACCGAAAATGAGTATTCACGGTCTGATCGGTGTAGGAAGAAAACAGGGTTGCCGGCGAACCATTGCCCAATGCGGGCCATCCGGTTTGAAAGGTGCTGGTATAATCTCTGACATCCGGCCAGGACTTAATACCGTTGTTGGAAGAGGAGGGTGTTTTGGCCCAGTCCAGCGTCCAGTGCCACCATGCATTGATAGGAGAGCCATCTCCGGTACAGGCGAACCAGCCCTGGTACCCCACTACAATTTTACCTACTACATCTCCGGCAGGAGAGGCATTGGTGACGGATAATCCACTGGTTTTTAAAGTAATGGAGGATTCTCGTTTGTTACAACCGAAGCATAGCAGTAACAGTGCTGCCCATAGCAGCATAGGCATGGTTTTCATGGTTTTTCAGGTTTTTATGGTGAGGGAAATTCTGCTACATGGTTATTTAAACGGAGAATCGGGGATATTATTTTGCTTTCAATAACCAGGTTTCACTAAACATAAGTGCTTCCAGAGATGTTGAAATTGTTGGAATGCGAGTTGGAGCTGGTGGTTCAAGATGGAAAGGTAAGGCGATTTTCGTGATTAATTGGGTAAGGTTTTTTTGAATTTTTATGTGATTTTTCTTTAAATAATTTTTTATTTCCAATACATTCGTATATTCGTAATAACCACTGCAGCATTAATGTTAACCACTATCCGTGCTGCATTACAGACCATATTCTTTATAAAGAATATCAACCAAAACAGTAACAATTAAGCCTATATCATGAAGTTTGTTACCACGGTAATAATATTATTATTACATCTGTCGGGCTTAGCACAAATAAATGTAAATGTTTATGCTCACCTGACGCAATTTAGCTCAATCGGCGCATTGTCACTTGACAAAACCATGTCATTGGGTTCATCCTTATTTTCTGTAACAGGTGGCGTTGTATACAAGGCAACAGTCAATCATATACCACCATTTGCGCTATATCGGGATGATGTAAGAATAGGAAATATAAGTAGCAGTAGTATATATCCCATAAGTCCTGTCAGGGGGGAATTACAATTCTATGGAGATGTAAGTAGTACAGGGTATTTCTCCATAAGATATGTGTATGAGATGGCAGCGCCACAGCAGGTAAGCGCAAGTGTATCGTCAACTACACAAACTTGTGCTAATACTGTCATCACACTTCGTTCTATTGATAACTGGCCTTTATTTAGTGATAATATTCTGAGTACAAGAGTGATATGGGAATATAATCTGAATGGCTCGCCTGTGTGGGTAGGATTAGATTCAGCATCAGCAGGGTTTAGTTTCTCTTTTATACCGTCGTTGTATATGCCGGTTACGGGAATACTAAATGCCCGTTTTCGTTGTCGTGTCAAAGCAAAATATACTGATCAGGTATATTATTCTCCGTATAGTACACCTTCAGATTTTTATACGATCATACCGGCTCCACCTGTATTAAACAAGGCCGGTGCAATAGTGATAACGCCTGCATGTGCAGGAATAGCAAATGGTAAGATTTACCTTCCCGGAAGTGCGCTTACCAGTATAGATCCTTTCATGTATTGGTTATTGCGCCCCGGCAATGTTACTACTCCCTGTACTACAAATTGTGGTGATCTGGTGGATTGGAGTAATGGTGTAGACAGTGTAGCAAAAGGCGTGTTGATAAAAGGTATATCGGCTGGTACATATACTTTATGGTTAATAAATTCCGGGGGAAGTTCGGGTAATTGTTTGACTCCGATAAATATAGCAGTACCTGAGATACCGGCACTTTCATTAGCCGTAAGCTCAGTCACGCAACTTGCCTGCCATGGTGCAAAGGATGGTATCATCAGTGTACAGGCCACAGGGGGCGGTGGTTATACTTATTCCTTAAAAGGGCCTGCAGGAGAAGTGATAAATAATACAACGGGTTACTGGGGGAATTTGTCCGCTGGTAACTATCAGGCAATGGTCAGTGATACATTTTGTAATGATGTAAGGGTTGTAAGTATTACGCTCATGGAGCCACCTGCAATAGTAAGTACCATCAATGTGTCTGGCGCTTCCTGTAATCTTCCCGCTGATGGTCTGGTAGACATTACTGCACCCGGGGGGATAATTGGTCTGTACAATGAGGCCGGCGTAATACAACCTTCCTTTTCCGGATTGGCGGCAGGCAACTATACAATCAGGGTATCTGACAGTAGCCACCCTACCTGTCCTTCGTGGGATACGAGTATAGCATTGACAGCACCTCCACCGCTTTCATTACAATTAATAAAAATTGATTCCGTCAGTTGCCAGGGGGCTAATGATGGTCATCTACAGGTAACAGGCAATGGGAATCGTTTCCAACTTATAGGCCCGGTACAAATGACGAATACTACAGGAGACTTTAATCACCTTCCTGCGGGAGAATACACAGTGCAGGTAAGGAAAAATAATACCTCCTGTGATGATGTCCTGTCCCGTCAATATACAATTTATGAGCGTCCACCATTACAGGTTAGCATACAAACGACTCCGATTACCTGCTACAATGCTGCCAATGGGTACATGGAAGCCCGCGTAACAGGTGGAACAGGGGCTTATAATTACACGTGGGAAAAGGTAGGGCAACCGAACTGGTTTGCCATCGGGTCGTTGGTAGAAGAGGTCACACCAGGTGTTTACAATGTAACGATTACAGATAATGGATGTAGCATGACTTCGGATACAGTCGTATTGACGAATCCTTTGCCACTCGCTATATCTGAAGTACATATCAGAGAAGCAATCTGTCTTGAAGACGGTGCCTCATTTGACATCACGGCTTCCGGCGGAGATGGTCAATATACATATGATTACTCCTGGGATCATGGGGAAATATATTCACCGTTAGAACAGATCCATACGCCGGGAGAATATGATATAAGAGTAAGCGATGGAAATGGATGTATGGCCTGGGCAGCGGATACCTATACGATTAATTTACCTGATAGCCTGTATTTTAAGGCTGCATTGACCAATATTACCTGTAGGGGGAATGATGAAGGACGGATCGATATTGCTGCTTCGGGGAATGCGTATTCGCTTTCCTATAGCCTTGATAATATTGATTGGCAGGAATCACCGGTCTTTGACAGGTTATTAGCAGGTGAATACACGGTTTATGTAATGGATGATAGAGGGTGTACCAAATCCTTATCAGTCGAATTGCTGGAAGACAACGTTCGTCCGCCGCTTGATATTAAAATAACGGGTATTCAAAACGTTTATTGCGGAGCAGATACAACTGGCAGCATCAGTTTTATCACCTCCGGCGGCGAGGCGCCTTATCAATATTCCCTGGATAATACCAGCTGGGAGGGCGCTCCTTATTTTTCCGGATTATCAGCCGGAACCTATACAATTTATGCAAAGGATGCGTATGGCTGTCCGGCAAAATATCCTGCTGTAATAACAGCCGAAGATCCTGCTATACAAGTAGCAGCGGTCATCAAACCTGTTCAGTGTTATGGTTCACCCAGCGGTGAATTGAATGTAGCAGTCACAGGAGGTGATGGTGTATATCAATATGCATGGCTGGAGTCTTCTTTATCCACAAATAACCTGACCCATTTAAGAGCAGGGGAGTATCACTTTTCTGTATCCGATGGGAGAGGTTGTCATCAATCAGGATCGTATGTAGTGCCACAGCCTTTCCCGTTAACGATGCAGGTAAGCGCTGTTCCCGTTTGTGACGGTCTTCGGGATGGTATAATAAAAATACTTGCTGATGGCGGTGTTCGCAACTATGCCTACTCCTTTGGAGATGCTAACTGGACAGACGATTCAGTATTCACTCAACTCGGACCAGGAGGTTATCCGGTTGTTGTAAAAGATGCCAATGACTGCCTGTTGGAAGAAAAAATAACATTATCTAAAAAGAACACGCAGCCAACGGTCAATTTTCTCGTCGTCTCCCAGGACAACGTATCAGATACGCTTGCGGTTCGGGAAATCTGTCTTCCTGCCCCTGACGCTGTCAACTGGGAATTCTCTCCTGCAGCAGAATGGCTGGGCAACGATCTCTATGACGCACCATTGATCCGGTTTAACCAACAGGGAGACTACTGGATAAAAATGTACGCCACCTTCGGTAGTTGTACTTACACTTTACAAAAAGATGTAAACATCCTGCCGTTCGATCCGCTGGTCATTCCTGTATATCAACTACCAGCCAGCATCATTGATACGGTCATCATTTCTCCCAATCCCAATAACGGCTACTTTAAATTTAAAGTGCTGCTAAATAAAAAGCAATCAGCCACCATCACTGTATATGACCTGAATGGCCGGTTAACAGACAGAAAACAATATTCACCTGTACTCATCATAGAAGACAACTTTGACCTGAAAAATATTCTTGCCGGTATGTACCTGCTAAGGGTGCTAACCGAAAATGACAGCAAAGATGTGCCATTCATAATCAGCCAATTCTAGTAAGGGAATATGGAATATTGGCCGGTAACTGCCGGCCACCATAACCCAAAAATTCCAGCAGATGAAAAGCCTACAGTATTTAATCATCTTATTGTTTTCCTATACATGCACCTTGCAGGCGCAGGACTATCCTGTTACTGCGAGTACACAAATCATACCTCCCTACAGTTTATTTCTTCCGGATTATTATTCCGGGGGAAGCGAAAAATTGCGTGTCATACTATTACAACGCGATCTCACCCAACCGGGTTATGAAATCAGTCTGCAACTGACGATAGAGAGGAATGGTACAATGATCATGCGTTCCTCACCATCTTTTCATTCCCCATCCATCACTTTAAATGCCGGTGTTCCCATTATTATCAGCAGTGCTGCGCTGGCAGATTATTTTTTAGCGGACAATATTCTTTTCAGTGGGGGCTACAGCCGTGAAGAATATGAACGTACCAGGTCATTGCCAGAAGGCTCTTACCGCCTTACCTTTCAGGCTTATGATTCCCATCGTCCTGGCATACAAATAAGTAATGCGATTGCCAGTGTATTTTTCTTACAAAAGAGCGATCCGCCATTATTGAATCTGCCCATTTGCGGTAGTCGTGTAGAAAGACGGGATCCTCAATTTTTAACATTCAACTGGTCAAACCGAAATACCAGTCAGGCAAACACGTCCTATATTTTCTCCCTGTATGAAATAAAACCCGCTGGCAGTATCCCGGATTATACTATTCGCAGTACCCGGCCGCTTTACACGATTACTACGGACAATACGACTATGCTGTATGGCCCTTCAGAACCCGCACTAACAGACAGCATGCAATATGTGTGGATCGTGCAGGCAATAGACAAAGAAGGGAAAGACCTGTACAGCAACCAGGGATATAGCCAAAGTTGTACATTCACCTACCTTGGTACCAATCCATTCGAACAATTTGAAAAGCCAGTCTTATACGGAACTGTTCAGGGTGAACGGCAGCTCCGCTACCATTGGCCACTCAATGCAGTAGATGCATACCGGCTTCAATACAGGGCTGTGGCAAAAGATAACATCACCTACGATTGGCAAACAGTAGAATTCACGGCTGATAGTACTACTCTCATCAACAGTCTTGAGCCAGACAGGGAATACGAGGCGCATCTTCAATGGAAACTATCCGGTGTTTATAGCAGCTTTAGTGACCTCCTAACACTCAAAACCGCAGCATTACAGCATATTGCCTGCGGAGATGCAGGGTTATTGTCCCCGTCCTCCAATAAACAGTTGCAGGCTACCCTAATGGTAGGAAATATCATTCGCATTGGTCATTACGACGTAATCCTGACCTCCCTGACAAATGGGCGTATCATAACTCCTGGTTTGGGTTTTGGTCTGGAAGTCTATTTAAACAATGTAGTTGTCAATACCGATTTTGTAGCCATCAGTGGAGAAATGTATGCCGTTACAAAAGGTATAGATCAATTCATCCAAGCAGCTGTGGATGCTCAGCATGGTGGTGATGACATGGGCAAGGTAAAAACAGGTGATCTGGTAGCAGATATCACTACCCGCTTACATCTCTTTACCAAAGAAGCTATCGCCGTAGATACCACTTCCCACACTATCACCTTAACCGACAGTGAAAACGGCACCACACAAATCATTCACTACACGACTCTTCCATTGCTAATTGAAGATGCGAATGGAAATATCTACCAGATCACCCAGCAGGGAGCCGTCAACTATGTGGGCAAGCGGGATATCGCCTTAGCGGCCAATCTTGCTAACCTCCAACTCAGTACCGGCCGGATCGATTTCGCTGCGGGCAATGATAACAAATACGCTTTCGATACCTATCACGCTGATTATCCATCCAGCTATGAATCATTAGCAAATGGGCAATACCATGTCAGTGCCAAAGCCATCATACCTGGTGCGCAGGAAACAATCATAGCTTCTCGCTCAGATACCTCGTCAGTTGTATTTATAACCAGAAAAGGAATTATCTACCCGTCTACCTGCACAGACGGTACCTGCAAGGTCACAATTACGGGTGGCCCTGCAGGAGATGCACAGGAGTTATTTGCTATTCATCCCGATGGCACCAGTATTGGGAAGTTACTAATAGCCAGCTATCCTTCCTTACAAAAAAGGGTGGTTTTGATTCCCATCGGGGAAAACATTCTCATCCCCGAAAAGGCCATTTCTCAAACCCTTGCAGCAGTGTACGGAAATGTAGGAATATCGTACGCGCTTGAAACAGACAATAGTTTTAAAAATAACATTTCGTGGGACCAGAACAAAGATGGCGTATTGCAGGATAGCAAAAGTGCATTGCTCAGCAATAGTTTCACGGGCGAAGAAAAGGCCATGAAAAGGGCCTATATCCAATCTCACAGGATAACAGACGACGCAGTTTACCTATTTATGGTCAATGAAGTGGCCCGCGAAGATGCGGGTCTGCTTGGCAAAATGCCCCGCCAGAGTCAGTTCGGGTTTGTATTCATAAAGAATGGCACTGACGCTGAAATCGCCCGCACAGTGGCCCATGAAATAGGGCATGGCGATTATACCTTAGAGCACGCTGTCAGTCCATCTACTAACCTGATGACAACAGGTACGGGGCTGGCATTATATAAATTCCAATGGGACATTGTGCATGATCCGGGCAGTGTATGGGGCATCTTTGAGGATGATGCAGGCAGTGAATTAACAAAAGGGCTATCCTTATACAAATGTTTGCAAAAAGATGCCCAGGCTGGCTGTACATCTTCATTCTATTATGCGCCGGATAGCACGGTCGTAAATTTACCTGCTGGCGCAGTACCACTCTCTGTTTTTTACCAGGACTTCAGCAAGGGGAGTCCTGCGATGGCAGGTTCACTCAATAGTTTTGAATATGGGGGAAAAGAATATAACGCCATCTATTTTGTCAGCACGGGGAAGTTTAAAGGATATAGTTATGATAAATACGATACATCGACTTATATCTATAGCCGTTCTAAACAGGCGGGTGACGATGTCAATATTATCGAGGCTGGCAAAGAAATTTATACCTGTACAGTAAAGGTTAACAACGTTCCTTATGCAAACGATGGTTGTTTGTGCCAGGATAATAAATATACGCAGCAGTACAACCGCCTGATGTTGCAGGTAATTGGTTCAGATCAACCGGAAGTACAGGCAGAAATAGCGGCAATCTGTAAAACTATCATCTCTCTTCCCGGGGATGTATTAGCAACAAGTGATGAATTATTCAATTGCTATTATGACAATCCAGAACTCTATTATATAGATTGGAATGAATCTCCGGATGTGCTCTCATTTGAGCAACTGAAGCAGATGCATCAGCAATTGAAGGAGCTGGATAGTAGTATTCAATTATTGAAGCGGTGTGAATTTACGAGTGGGAGTGATATAGTGAAGTTCATAAACGCTCATTTTGTAATTGCTGGCACCAAGACTTCGTATCTAACTCATGCGCAATTCTCGGATCTTACACCCGAAGTTCGGGCATGTTTAATCACGAAATTGCTGAAAGACGATTACGGACAGCGGTGGACAGTAAGTAGTGGAGGCTTCGGCGGGCAGAATATCATGCTTGAAATAATAAGAAACTGTGCTGGTACAGCAGCGTTACATGAGGTTATTAAACGTTTACAACAGGAGCGAGTATTGTATACGCTCTTATCAGATACTTATGATTATCTCTATTTCTCCAAAGGCAATTTCACTCAGCTATGTAATGCGATAACAGTTGCCTGGTTGAATGAAGAGAAGCCTGGCAATGATATGGGATTGATCCAACAATTAGCCACTGAAAAAAGGTGGTTGGTATTTGACAATGGCTACCTTACTGCCAGTAATCAGGAAGATTTTAAAGATAGAGAGCAAAAGATTAGTTTGGAAACCAGAGAAGGGGTAGGGGCGTATCTGAAAGTCATATTATCGGGATTGGATGCGGGGGGGTTATTTTCGGATTATGCAGAAGGGAATCCGTTTACAGGGAAGTTTAATCCGTTGGATTATCTGATAGTTATTCCAAGACGGGATGTCAGTGCATATGGTACAACTTTGGAGCAGGGGCTGCCTTATATATTCCCGGCGATATCAGTATATGGATTATTTAAGCAGGATACAAAGGCAGCGGCAGAAACGTTTGGTGCATTGGTATTGAATACGGGGTTGTGTGCTATAGGGATGGAGGGGTTGATGGGGGCGGGGGCAGTGAAGACGGGTGTGGAGATGTTGAATGTGAGTCTGGCTAGTTTTGTTACTTATGCGAATGTTGCTCCGGAGATGTATCAGGATCATCCGGAATTGGTGAAGTATACGAATTATTTGGCGATGGCTTATATGGTGGGGAGTTTGACGGTGGGGAGTGTAAAGGCTATAAGGAATGCGAGGGTGAATGTTCCGGCGGAGATGATGGCGGGGAGGTATGTGGGGGATATTAACGAAATAGAGAAACGGTCGGTTATTTTGGCTGAAGAGGAGTTGTTGCAATTAAAAAAATATTTGAGGAAATTGGGTGATGATAAGGTGTATATAGTGGTTAGGAAAAATGGTAATGGTTATACTGTCATAAATAATGGAGAAGAAACAATATTAGAATACTATTCACTAGTGAAGTATTTAGATGAGTTAAAGATACCTGCCAATAAAGAGATTGTATTACTTTCAAGTAAAAATTTATCTACAGCAAAGGAATTGTGTAAGATTTATGAAAATTCGATTATTGTGAATGATGGTTGGGTAAATGTGTATGAGAATGGAGTGATTGAGTCGGAGTATGAGTTTGTAAGGGTGTTTCCAGATGATACAGAATCAGTGATGGTGAGGGTAGGGAAGGATGAGAGGCCAGGAAGTCTGATGGTATCACTAGGAGACGTGCGGAATGCAAAAGATTTGGCGAAGGATATTTACTATCGTATTAGAGGGGAATTAAAGTTAGGGGATAATGATAAATTATGGTTTTCGGTTAGGGAGATTAGGCAGATAATAACCAGAGCGAAGGCGGTTGGAATTGATATAGGTGAAGTTGAGGATATGATATTTAATGCCTGTAGTAGGGGGAAATATTCGCTAGATGAGGTTATAAAGCAGTTGGATGGTTGGAATGTAGTGAGGAAGCGGGGATATCCATATTTGTTTAATAATGAAAAGGAGTTTAGGGAGTTTGGAGATTTGTTGAAAGGATTAGCAAAGGAATGGGGATTACCTAATGAAGAAATATACGCACAGGGAAGTGCATTGACTATTGGAGAAATAGACCAAATGGGAGCAGAAATAGAGATTAGAGATTTGGATGTTATGATTAGAGTTGGAACAAAAGAATTTGAAAAATTAGTAGAAAGATTTGAAGAGTTGGTAGAATCTGAAAAAATCCAAAAATTAATTGGGCAGAATGGTAAAATTGGAGGTCTGAACATGTTAAAAAGCAAGGAACAAAGTGGTTTGTCTTTTACAAAAGAATTCTACGATAAATATGAACTTTTTTATGGGAAGAAACTTACTGATAAAATGAATACAGGGAAAGTTCAGATTTCAATCATTTTAAAAGACGGCAGTCTGGACTTAAAACCTAATTTAAAATTTTAGAAATGGAATACAAATATTACGAAACGTGGATGTTTCAAAATGAAAACACTGAAATTACAGATAGTTCATTGGAAAACAGAAAAGTATATTTTAGGTATTACTTTGAACCTTCTATTAATTGTCATATTGGACAACGATGTTTGCGTGGAAAATATGGAGACATTTACTATGTAGGGAAAAAATTTGAGGATATTTGGGCTTATCATCAAAAAATATTTGCAGAAATCGATTATTTCAGATTGGTTCAACATAAACCTAATTACAATATTATCTCCAAAAAATATAAACGAGAAACTTTTATTGGGTTTCTTATTTGTAACTGTGATGAAAATTATAATCCTAAAGGAACCTCTTCCTTTAATGAAAAATATGAACTTCTAGAATACCGCGAAGCTATCTACAGTTCTGACCAAACCCTCCAAAAAGAAAAAATCTTTATCCCTTCCCTCTGGCAAACCTTTGAAGAGGATTACTAAAAAAAATCCCCTCCCGCCTGTAACATTCCCCCTTCCCCCCACACTAACTAAAAAAAACAATCACCTAAAAACCAAACTTTGCCCACCGAAAATGACTTCCTCACACTCCTGGATACCCACAAAGGCATCCTCCACAAGATCTCCAAAATGTACATGGAATCTCCTGAAGACCAACAGGACCTTTTTCAGGAAATCATTTACCAACTTTGGAAAAGCTACTCCTCCTTTTCCCACCAAAGCAAATTTTCCACCTGGATGTACCGCGTTGCCGTAAACACCGCCATCACCTTCTTCAAAAAAGAAAAGAGAAAACCGCTTACCACCTCTTCAATCCCGGAAAACCTCCCAACTGAAGAATACGAAGCGATCTCCCAGGAACTAAAGCTATCTCACTTCTACAAAGCAGTACAGCAATTGGAAAAGATAGAAAAGGCCTTAATCTTTTATCATCTTGAAAACTACACCCATAAGGAAATAAGCCTCCAGCTAGGTATCAGTGAAGTAAACGCCAGAGTTAAGTTAAACAGAGCAAAAAATAAATTAAAAGAACTCATAAAAAATCAAGGATATGAATTTTGACGACATCCAGGCTGCCTGGAATCAGGAAGGCAATGAAAACATCCAATTACCAGCCGCCCTCAGCGATCTCAAGGGCAAGAATTCCCCTGTAAAGAAAATAAGAAGTGCCATGCGTACAGAGTTGATCTTTCAATTATTTGGAATGATCGTAGTGGGCTTTTCCCCTCAAATATTGGGTTTGCATAGCAACTTTCAGCTGGCTTTTTATATGACTTATGGTTTCCTGATCATCATTTCAATCTATTATTTAATCCGGTTTTACTTCTTTTACAACCGTCTTTATAATTACACCCTCAACTCAAAAGAGAGTCTTTACAGCTTGTATTACGATATAAAAGTAAATATTGAAATGTATAGGTCCTTCAATTATGCCCTGATACCAATTTTAGTGATAATGACTTCCCTCTATTTGGTAGCGAAAATTCCTTTAGCTTCCCTGATGGATCAAAGCCACCTGCTTACTTTAGGCGTTATCATTCTGGCGATATCTACAATAATAATATATGGATTTCTGGAATTTGGAATAAAACTTAGTTATGGGAGGTATCTTAAAGAGATCGGTTCTATCCTGGATCAGTTAAAGGAATAATGGAAGCTGTCCCTGAAGGGGCCAGCCGCTAGCAGGAAAGAAGGGTGTGTAAATGGAGGTTTAGTGCTTCTATCTCAACTAAATATTTATCAATAGGTTAAAACTCACGGACCCATACAAGCATTCATTACCGATAGATATACCTTCAACTGGTTGTTTGCCAGTGAATTATGTCTAAAAGATACTTTTTCCCTCAGCCTTCCTAAAACAAACTCTGCTGCGTCCTCGCATTCAGCGGCGTATCATTCCCCAACGGCGGCAACGCCTGCCATTCCCAATGCGTATCCTTCTCCTTATGATCTGGCCGCAGCTTCGCTCCACGAATCGTATATACCGTACTATATCTCAACTCATCCACCGGTATCTCATAATTCAACACTTCCCGCACCCCAGCCTCTGACAACTCCGGATCAATCCACTGTTTCGCCATCTCATGATGTACAAAAAGCGGCATCCGGTGTTTATTCTCCCCACTATTATGTATCTGCGCCATCAACTCATTCGCCGGACGCGTAATCAGGGTGTATGTACCTGCCTGAAGTAACTCACCTGTGGCCGTATCAACCTCCGTACTCTCCTGGTACAATCCAGGCAAAAAGAACAAAGGCGTCTCCTTCATTTGCACCAGATAAGGCACCTTATTCTTCCACCCATTTATCTGCCGGTGCTCAAAAATCCCGCTCACCGGAATCAGACAACGGTTATTCCGGATCCTGTACCAATAAGACTTATGGTCATCGAGTATCCGCTCACTTCTGGCATTTATCATCCCGGACCGCCTCGCCTTCCTTTCCTTCGGATCTTTTACATACAAAGGCGTCACACCCCATTCCATATTGGTCAGCTGTGGCGCCCCATCCTTCGTATTAATTACATAATACAATGGAAGCGCATGCCCCTCCACATGAATAAGCGCATCACTGTTCAATTCCATTTGCCTGTTATCCTGAAGATTAGGAAAGATATCAAGCGTAAGTTGAATATTCGTATGAAAAGAGACATCGTAACACATAAAGGATCATTTGATAATATCATAAAAAGGCACTTCCAGCCGTTGTTTGCCTGTATTAATAATAGCCATCACACGGCCATAGCGGAGGTTAAAGTCAATATCCACACCCGTATCTCTGTCAGGTTTTAGCTGTGTCTGGCTACGGATATATTTCCGAACATCTTCAGCATAAACCTGTTGCATCTGCTTCGCCCAGTTCTTGTTTTTCAGAGAGTCGATATAAACCTGATAAGTTGAGCCAGGTGCCAACAACGCCAACAGCTTATCCCGTTGTGCAGGTATTGACAAATCTACCGATTTACCTTCATTAGGCAATAGATGTGCTAAATGATCTGCGGCATCTTCGGGATAACTATATCTTGTCGCCATAAAACCGGCTCCATTGATGATCCCTGTCCATTGAAACCGCTGTACGACCAAAATTGGTTGCCCCATCAGCAGCAATTGCTGAATTCTTTCTACAGTGAGTGGTTCAAAAGGATTGTATTGCTGTATGAGTGCCATTGCACAAAATTGCGCATTTTAAGGATAAAATCAATTGAAGGTGTTTTAGGGGGAAAAAGATTGAACGTATCATTTCCAAAAAAACGACTGGAAGATTATAACTGGCAGACGATTTTTATTGTAAATCACGCGGATTAAATTAATCGGTCACTTGTAAGAACAAACAATTTCAATGTTAAATATTCATCTGTGAAATGTATTGGAATAGAAATTGACTATGTTTACCAAATCAACGTAAATACCTTTTCTATGCCCGTTCATAGCGGATTCTATCAGTTTTATATTGTGTTTCTTCAGATGAAGAATGAGAATATATCTTTCAAAGAAATAGTGGCAAGATTGAAACTCGTGCCAGCGGATATTCTTGATGATTGGAATAATAAATATGAAATTGAACACCCTTGTATTGATCTGGAACATTGCATGAGTGTAGAGATTTCACCGGAGGATAACCATGTTGGTCATTATCAAAAGTTCAATTTTGATAATACACTGGATGCCCTAAGATATGAACTCGATGAGTTGCTGAATGAAACGGCGCAAGGTATGCATGATACGAATGCCGGTGCTGATGATGAAGTTTTTTTGATTATGTTAGAGGAGACGACTTTGTTCTTTCATCGCTATTTGACAAGTATCACCATTACGCCTATATCAGCGAATAACTACTGGATAGGTTTTTCGCTTAGTGAATCGTCTGGGAATCTTGTCAAGCAAGCGAAGAAAGTTATTCATTTTTATATGAAATGGATATTTACTAAGAAAATGCAGGTTGCGTTTAGCTGGAATTAAGGGGTTGAAACTCATGACGACTATATAACAGAATTGCGCATATTTTCAAAATACTCGCCTTATTGATCTGAGGAAGATCAATAAGGCGATTTTCTTTTTATCAGAATAATTCTTAAATTCAATCACAATCCATTGTTATGAAATTTGATCTTAGTCATTATTTCCACGAACCTTTGCTCTGCTGCCTGGTCAAAAGATAGCATCGCCACCGTAATAGAAATTGAATAGTGAGAAGGGTTGTGGCAGGGTAAATAATTAAATCCGCCGGCCTGCTACCGAAACGAAATAATATTAGAACCCACTATAGACGATAGCGGTTTGTACACATATATTTCAGCCTGGTCAAAAGATAGCATCGCCACCTTAATAGAAGTTGAATAGTGAGAAGGGTTGTGGCAGGGTAAATAATTAAATCCGCCGGCCTGCTACCGAAACGAAATAATATTAGAACCCACTATAGACGATAGCGGTTTGTACACATATATTTCAGCCTAGTCAAAAGATAGCATCGCCACCGTAATAGAAGTTGAATAGTGAGAAGGGTTGTGGCAGGGTAAATAATTAAATCCGCCGGCCTGCTACCGAAACGAAATAATATTAGAACCCGCTATAGACGATAGCGGTTTGTACACATATATTCCTGCACAGTCAAAAGCCACCATCACCACTATTTATAGAAGAAGTGGCAGGAGAATTGCAGCAGGGTCATTAATTGAATAGAACAGTATGAGAACAATACCTGTCATTTGCCTGATCGTACTCTTTGCAGCCTGTAGACCAACTGCCAAAGAGGAGTCTCCTGTCCAGCTATTTCCAGGGCTTTTTGAAGACGTACAATCAGCACATATTTTCCCGGATAGCAAAACCTTTGCAGATGCTATCCCGAAAAAGACACCCGGCGAGATAATGACTTCTTACAGAAGACAAAAACAACAGTCCTCCTTCCAGCTGGCGGATTTTGTAAATGACCATTTTACAATTCCTGTACCCGCTGCGGCTAATTATGTGACTGATACCACACAGGATGTATCTGCCCATATCCGTTCATTATGGAAGGTGTTGCAACGAACGCCTGATAAGCAGGAGACGGGCGGCTCGCTCATCCCTTTGCCACATCCGTACATTGTACCCGGTGGAAGATTCAGGGAAGTGTATTACTGGGATAGTTACTTCACCATGCTCGGTCTGAAAGAGGACGGTGATACAGCACAAATTGATAATATCATCCAAAACTTTGTATGGCTAATTGAGAACCATGGTAGTATTCCCAATGGCAATCGTACCTATTACCTGACACGTTCACAGCCACCTTTCTTCTCATTGATGCTGGAACTGGATAATCGTCCCGTTTCATTTTACCTGGATGCTTTGCAGAAAGAATATGATTTCTGGATGCATTCCGCACAAAAGGAAACTGATGAACATGTGGTATATCTGCCAGACGGGCATAAGTTGAACAGGTATTTTGACAAAGGGACATGGCCACGGGAAGAAGCATGGACGGAGGATATCCAGACTGCAAAACGACCTTTCAATAATAAATCCAAAGAAACGGTTTACAAGGAACTGCGCTCCGGTGCTGAAACCGGCTGGGATTTTAGTAGCCGATGGTTTGAAGATGGGCATTCGTTGAAAACGATTCATGTGACGGATATTGTACCTGTGGATCTGAACTGTTTAATGTATCACCTGGAAATGACATTGGCAGCAGCTTATCGTGAAAAAGGGAATACTTCAAAAGCTGCAGAATTTGAAAAAGCGGCGAAACAAAGAGCAGATGATATCATTAAATATTGCTGGGATGATAACAAGGGATGGTTCATGGATTATGATTTCAGGAAGAATGCTCAGACGGGCATCCCAAGTTTGGCGGGCATATATCCATTGTTTTTTGGAATTGCTTCGCAGGCTCAGGCTGATAAGATGATGAAGGAATTGCAGGAGGAATTTTTGCAACCTGGTGGATTGGTAGCAACGCCGATAGAGACAGGGCAGCAATGGGATGCGCCGAATGGATGGGCACCATTGCACTGGATGGCGATTGCAGGTTTGATGAAATATCATAAGGATTCATTGGCGGGAGAGATTGCTTCAAGATGGTCGCATTTGAATATAAAGACTTTTAGGGCAACCGGAAAATTGTTAGAGAAGTATAATGTAGTGGATACGACGCTTGCTGGTGGGGGAGGAGAGTATCCGAACCAGGATGGGTTTGGTTGGACGAATGGCGTGTTGTTGAAGATATTGCATATGCAGGAGAGAGGTGAGCTGAAGTATCCCTGAGAGTGGATTTAGGTAAAAGTTGAAGTATTCGTGAGATGTTATTTAGACAAAAAATGAATTTGGTATTTCTAACAATCACCATAAAAATATAAATCCAGATAGAGGGCAATGGCAGCATTGACCTGTTATTGCCCTCAAATAATACCAACCCCCAACATCCGCCATCGTTGCCGGGAACGATTGCGTAAATAAATCCCCGCTCTCTTATTCATTTATCCTGTATTTAATTGTAAAATTGACATAGTTGCGCAGCTAAGGAACCCTCATTTCTTAACCTCTTATTTCCTAGTTATGAAGATCAATCTGATGATTGCCCTATTGGTATTAGTATGTACCAGCTGTAGCAAAAACGAAGACCAGGTGAAGCTGCCATCTCCTGTTTCCACTGCCGCAATCGGCGAAGTAACCGCTGCTGCTACCACTACTGTCACTACGGAAGCGGCTTTGAAAACAGCCGTAGCCAATGCTAAAGCAGGTGACGTCATCGTCATCAGCGGCACTATTAAGCTGACCAGTACCCTACAATTACTCAATAGCGGTACTTCCAGTTCCAAGATTAATATTTATGGTGGAACACTTAATGCTGCCGGCGCTGGTAGTTGGGCTGTGAAAGTAAATGGTAGCTATTGGAATATCCAGAACATGCGCATTACCGGCGGCCCCTCTTCCGGGATCGTATTCCAGTCAGGAGGAAATAATTATGTGAATAACATCACTTCTGATTACAATGGGAATACTGGCATCCAGGTGTACAATGGCGCCTATAATGTAAGTATTAATAATAGTTATTCTAATCAGAACTATGATGTATCTGCCGGTGGTGAAGATGCTGATGGTTTTGCATGTAAGCTGTCAAGTGGTACTGGTAATTCATTTACCGGTTGCTATGCTTCTTACAATTCAGATGATGGATGGGATCTGTATGGTAATCCAGCTCCTGTAAAGATCAGTGGTTGTACTGCGGAGCATAATGGTAAAGGTTCTAATGGTGATGGTAATGGGTTTAAGTTAGGTAGCTCTGGTCAGAGCATTGCACATACTATTACAAACTGTGTGGCGAATTATAACTCTCCGGGTTGGGGTTTTACAAGGAATGGTAATGCGAAGGGAGTGATTATTTATAGCGGTTTGAGTGGGACAGGTAATGCTGCCGGATTAAGTGATTTGTAATGTCTATGTGATTTGTTGATTGAAAATAAAGTAGAAACTCGCTTTTGCTGAATGGTAAAAGCGAGTTTCTTATTTAGTGAATTGTCTAAGAATATGTTTGAATTTCTGAACGAATCATTTTAGAAGAATATTTTGAATGCTACCTGAATGAATGCAACAGATGATTCAGGTAGCCTCTCATGATCCTTATCGAGCCTTCTGAAAAATTCAGCCAGGAGAAAGATCGTTCCAACTACCACCTACTTTTTTGTGGAATGAAATCCTTTACCGATGTTACTTTGTGGGTAATTTCAATAATCCATTTATAATATTTTGCAACAGTATAAGTGAATTTACCTCTTATGGGATGGAAATCTACATCAGTAATCATCAGCAATGTCAATACTGTAGATCCTGAAAAGTTTCTGCAGGAACCAGGTATTCAAAAATTCGGGGTCATTGGCGAAGAACCATATACCGTATCTATCTATCTATCTATCTATCCTGAAAAAAATCAAATATCCGCTGGTATTTATCAACCAAACCTCATAGTAGAAGAAAATTTCGTATCATAAATATGGAGCCGGTATAGAGGTCGGCCCCTATTTGAATATGACGGGATCATTGAATTCACCCTGGTGGTTTTAAAATTCCAAAACCTAAACCAACATCTCCCTGGTGGAAGGTCTGGCAGTCAGAGGGGAAAATACTATATCAGCATAGCACACTTATTCTATCTGCATGACTCGCATACTCAAGGCGTATTTCCCGGCATTCATCCATAAAAATAGCCTTTCCATATTTTTCTACATTTATTAGAAAACAGCTTGATTAAATTTAGGTAATTCATACCATTTCTCCACTGCATTGTAGTTCGAATCAAAACCATTACCTGTACCTTATTATTAGGTGTGTAATCCCTTTGCCATTTTTTGTATTCAATTATGTATATCACAACCCGCACCCGTACTAAGACGATTTTATTTCTGTGGATGTTATTAAGTATTTGTCATTGGGGAAAGGGACAATCCCCGTCCATTATACCACTACCCGCAGAACAGGCAGAACTCTTTAAGTACAATAGCACCCCGGTCAGCATGATGACCGGCGTCCCCCAGATTTCTTACCCGCTTTATGAAATCAATACAGGCTGGATCAAGGTTCCAATTTCACTCAGTTACCATGCATCCGGCATAAAGGTCGGCCAAAAAGCAACATGGGTAGGTCTTGGATGGTCACTTATGGCAGGCGGCTCTATCGCACGCCAGATCAGGGGAGATGAAGATGAGACAGAAACCTATGGTTGGTTTAATCAAAGCACACCTATTAACAGTTTTGGTAGTGTGGTGACTTATGATGGACGAAAAAACTATTACGAAAGCAGGCCTGACCTGCAACCAGATTTTTTCAATTATAATTTCACAGGTAAATCCGGGCGGTTTCTATATTCCAGGGACCAGAAAAATTTTGTCACCGCCCCCTATCAACCTGTCAGCATTACACATACCAGTGATAATAACTATGTAATCACAGATGACGATGGCAGCCGCTATTTCTTTACACAAAAATTCAACACGACTACTGATAATTCAGGTCTGCAAACACACGTCATCGGCTGGAACCTGACTAAAATCATATCCAATGATGGTGCAGACAGTGTGCTATTTAACTATGCAACCGTCACAGGTAACGGTGATAAAGCCGCCGACGACGTACTAACCTTTAATAAGGTATATCGCAAGAACGTATCTGGTACAGATGATGCGGCCTCCTATGTAGCAGATGAAGTTGTCAAAACCATCTCTTACTCTTATAATAACGTACCTAAAATCAGTGAAATCATTTTCCGTCAGGGGAAAGTGAAGTTCTATGCCAATACCGTCAGGGCCGACTATGCAGGCAATGCGCTGGACAGCATTGTCGTATATAGCAATGATAATGGCACTTACAACCGTGTTAAAAAGGTTTCATTTAACTATAGTTACTTTTACACGGGTAATTCATATCCCAGCTTTACAGATTACCGGCTCAAACTCCTTTCATTTTCCAACGAGGATCTGAATGGAGAACAACCAGAAAAGTATACCTTCAATTACAACAGCACAACCTTACCCAATACCTTATCCTGTTCACAGGATTGGTGGGGATTCTACAATGGTGTAACACAATACACCCTCATGCCCAAACAACTCCCGTCTCAGACAGAAATTCAAAAGTATGGGAAGTTAGGCACTGCAGACAGGTCCGCTTCTGAAACATATATTATGGCAGGAATCCTGAATAAGGTAACCTATCCAACCGGAGGGTATACCACTTACGATTATGCCATGAATAAATATGAGAGAACGCCTGATAATAAAGACTCTACGATAGCTTCCATCACACTGGCCGGTCCTGCAAAGGTAGGCGTCACTTATGGCTGGGATAGTGCCACAACGACATTCCAGGTCAGACCTCCTAACAATAACCAGGATTATTACGAGCTGGATATCTCAATAGATTTTTCAGCATCTTCTGCCAATCCAACGCTGAGTTATGCACAGGAGGTACAGCTGAGAGACCTTACCACTGCCAAAATAGTAGCCAGCTGGAATTCTGATACCTATCTCAATGCAGGTACAAACGGGACAGCTCATACGCTCACGGCCACTTACACCTGCGATACCAGTCATACATACCAGTTATATGTGGGGATCAATGATCTACCCACTACTACGGTGACTGCAAGCATTTCCATCGCTGTTCCAGACAATAGTACAAAATACAAATATGGTGGTGGAATCCGTGTAGAAACAATCAGTAGTTATAATCTTGACAATACCTTGCAGAAGAAAGATGTGTATAAGTACGGGGAAAATGAATCTGGTATAGGTTACATGCCTACTTCAGCGGACGATATGATGACTAATATCTTCTACACTACCAGTACCAGGAGAAATGTCGCGGTATCTTCTACTGGTTGTAAAACGGAAGATGGTAACAAATATACTTATATCGCCCAATCTACCTATCCTACTGTCACCTTCCAGGGAGCGAATGTATTGTACCCTTATGTTACAAAGTATGAATACAGCAATACCCGCCCCAATGGTAAAACAATGTTTACTTACAATATACCCAATGACTTTGTCACCATTGGTAACCAATCTGCCCTTGGAGGAAAGGAAAGAATTGATAACGGGCTTTCAGATGAATTGCCAATAAAGACTTCGTATTATAAATTCAACAGCGCTGACAGCTCCTTTTCACTTATAAAAGAATCAGTCAATACCTGGGAGCTATTCAACTTTAGTCAGGACTCTGCCCTCATGGTGTACCCGACAATAGAATACGCTACCTCTGAGCATTGTGTAGACTCTTATACTGACTACAGTTCATTTGTCTACATGGTAAAAAGCGGTGGGCGGCATCTGGCTGCTGTTACAGATAATAACTACGATGATAATGGTACTGTATTCACTAATACGGTCAACTACACCTATAATGATAAAAACTATCCTCAAAAAATCACAAAACTCAATAGTAAAAATGATACCCTGGTCACAGAAATGCGCTACCCCGGTGAACATAGCAGTACAGATGTAAATGCTGGTGTGCTGGACCACATGGTGACTAAAAACATGCTTCGTCAACCCTACTGGCAGGGCAACTATACCAACAGTACCTTATTAAGTTATAAACATACCATTTATAGCGACAGCTGGAGTGCTAATGACAGCCTGATCGCACCAAAAATTGACAGCAACTGGCAATTCGGTAATGATAACAGCTTGCCTGCCATCACGACGGCCTATCAGAGCTATGGTAAATATGGCAACATCTGCCAGCTTAGAGACGGCAATGGTCTCACTTCTGCATTTACCTGGTCTGCCAATGGCACCTACCCTGTATCACAAACAGCAGGTGCTGCTATAAACCAGGTCATGTACGATGGATTTGAAGATGCTGACAGCTGGACAGGTATCACCCGCGATGCGACCCTATCTCATACCGGCACCTATGCAGGTCTGACTACAGGATGTAGTACCTATACCAATGCTTCCTGGTGCAATGTCGCATTGACAACCGCTACCTCCTTCCGCTATTCCGGTTGGGTATACAGTAATGGTCCGGGGGCAGCCATCAGTTTACTCATGAAGACCAGCAGCGAAACAGGCAGCTATACCTATATAGATAATGTATCTACATCCACCACCGGGCAATGGGTATATCTCGAAAAAGAATATAGCATCCCTGCCGGCGTCGCCTACATCAGCCTTCGCCTCGATAACCAGGGTAGTGGTAAAGTATGGTTTGATGAAGTGGCACTACGACCCGCAGCATCACAAATGAGCCACTATTCTTATTTACCACTGGTAGGTATGAGCAGTAAATCAGATGAAGGAAATCATACCCTGTACTATGAATTCGACGGCTTAAACCGCCTGAAACTAATCAGGAATAAGGATAAGAACATCCTGAAAATGTATTGCTACAACTATGCCGGCGATATAAACAGGTGTGAAGGCACTATCTATTACAACGATTATCAAAGTCAAACTTTCAGCAAAACCTGTACACTGAGTGGAACCACCACCTCCGTTACTTATGCAGTCGATGCTGGTAAATATAGCTCAAGCGTAAGTGTGAGTGATGCCAATGCAAAAGCACTCGCCGATATTCAGTCAAACGGACAGGCGTATGCAGACCTTATGGGAGACTGTAGTTATTTCCTGAGTCAGCAAATGACAGACACTTTTACTGCAACATGCACCGATAATGGCGTAGGTACAACAGTCACCTATACCCTTTCAGAAGGTGCAGATACATCCACCATCAGCCAGGACGATGCGAATACAAAAGCAAAATCACGTCTTGACTCACTGGGGCAACGCTATGCCAACAGTACGTGTACGTGGAGCAATGAGGCACAAAGTGGTACCTATACCCGGGCATGTACAGCTGCCAATGCAGAAGGAACAGCGGTTACCTACACCGTTGCAGCCGGTAAATACACCTCTTCAGTCAGCCTCTCAGCTGCCAATGCATTGGCAAAACAGGAAGTATCCGATAGCGGACAGGTATATGCCAACAGAAACGGTCTTTGTTATTATTACAGTGATGCACAATCTGTAAGCGCTACCCGCGAATGTTCTACAGGTTATATAGGTACAACCGTCACCTACACCGTAGCAGCGCGGCACGACTCTTCCCTTATCAGCAAGGATTCAGCCAATGCTGCAGCGCTGAGATATACAAAAGCCAATGCACAATCTTATGCAAATACCAATGGTGCATGTCAAACCTGTAACCTTCTCTTCAGTAAGAAATCCGGTAGCAGCAATTTAGGCACCTTTAATGTGGCCATTACCAATACCTCTACCGGATCCACCGTATACCAACAGACCTTTGTCGATCCGACAGATGCACAGCTGGCAGTATGCTCCATCATCGCCAGTGATGCCACCTATACTATTACCATTACAGCCCAGAATTATCTGTATGCCACCGTGAACGGTACAGAAAAGGCGATCAGTCCGGGCTACAGCAAATCATGGTCACTGGCACCTACACTGACCATTGTCTTTTCTTCCTCCGGCACAACTACATATAGCAGTGCTGCTGTAAGTAAGTCATTCCAGAAAACCAGCTGTACCAGAGACTCTACAGGATCTTACGTTACCTATACCGTGGCAGCCGGCAAGTATACGTCTACCCTATCACAGGAATATGTTGATTCACTGGCCAATGCATATGCTACTGCAAACGGACCATCCTATGCGAATACAAATGGTTACTGCTTCCCTTCAGGTAAGAATTTCGCAATAGTAGTAAAGAAAGGTGGTACCGACCCTGGTACAGTCAGCATCACCGCTACCAATACCAGTAGTAGCACGGCAGAGGTGAAGACAACAGCCATCACGGAATGGCCATATTATGCCGCCATCACCAGTGGTAAAACATTTACAATTTCTATTGCCCCCATTGGTTCCGGCATATCTATGACCGCCGATGTAAATGGCACCCAGAAAACAGTTTCATCTGGCTCCACCATCACTTTCACCGGCAATTCCGCTCCTATTATGATTCTTATCTGGAAAAATTAAACCCATGAACAAACATCTATCTATATATATCATATTTTGCTGCCTGCTGGGAATATTCCATCCCGGCAGCGCACAGGTGCCTGTTACCACCCAACATACTGCTGCTACTCCCGTTATACGACCTTCCGCTTATACAACTACTGCTTACAGCTCCTTATACATCTGGACACCGGCTATGATCACAGCAGATGCTGATGCCGTATTAGATACCAGCCATACTGCTGCAGCGGTAAAACTGACGACACAATACCTGGACGGATTGGGACGTCCCTTACAAACTGTAGAGAGAAGGATCAGTCCTAACGGCAATGATATGGTTACCGCCTATACATACGATTCTCTTGGCAGGCAACAATATCAATACCTGCCCTATATACATCAACAGGATAGTGCCCATAATGGGAAAATAAAATCAGATCCATTTGCAGCACAAGCATCTTTTTATCAAAATACTGCACTCAACCCCGGCATCGCAAATGAACATGTGTACTATAGCCAGACTGAGTATGAAGCCTCTCCACTAAACCGGGTATTAAAGAAATGGGACCCCGGTGATAGTTGGGCACAAACGGGCGGAAATCATCCGGTAGAAATGCAGTACTATTACAATACCAGCGACGATGCTGTGCTGATCTGGAAAATTGCAATTAGTAAAAAGAACTGTTCCACCACTGCTACTTATGGTTCCGGTTCCGCAACTCTTCCCGATACTGCCGGCATTTACAGTACCGGGCAGCTCAATAAAAACATTTTAATCGATGAAGCAGGGCTCCAGGTGATAGAATACAAGGACAAAGACGGCAAACTCATTCTCAAAAAAGTACAATTGGCCGATAGTCCTGGTAAAGCCCATGATGGATGGTTATGCACCTACTATGTGTATGACGATCTGGGTAGTCTTCGTTTTGTAATACCGCCACTGGCAGTACAAAATATCATGTCTGACTGGAAGATCACTTCAACCGTCGCCGATGAACTTTGCTTCCAGTATCAATATGATGCACGTGGCCGCATGATTTCGAAAAAAATCCCCGGAGCAGGAGCTGTTTTAATGGCTTATGATAGCCGAAACAGAGTCGTATTTACACAGGATTCATTACAAAGAGGCCAGTCTTCTCCCGAGTGGCTGACTACCTTCTACGATGGATTGAACCGCCCCTATGAAACGGCGCTTTACACGGTTACCAGCAGCAGAGAAGCCCTGCAATGCACGCTGAATACTTCTACCAGCGATACCTCTCCGGTCTATAATCCCCTGCCGGACATCAGCGCGGGTGCACTTTCACCATTGTCTTACACTTACTATGATAATTATAACTATACTGGTGTACATAGCCTTGTGAACACAGGTCTTTCAAAACCGGAAGCAGGCGACAATCCTTATAGCCAGGCCAATACTTCTTCCAGTACGCGTGTCGCAACTCTCACCACAGGAACAAAGGTTCGCATATTAGGCACAGACCAATGGCTCACCACCACAAACTACTTCGACGATGATGCCCTGACTATCCAGACAATTGCAGATAATCATACAGGTGGAAAAAATGTGACCAGCCTTCTATATGACTACAATGGCAAGGTGTTAAGCACCTACCTTACGCATACCAATCCTTCCAGCACTGTTACGCCTCAGACAACCTTACTGACCAAAATGGGTTATGATGCAGCTGGTCACCTGATTTCACTCGTCAAGCGGCTGAATGACAGCACCAACCTCGAGGAAAAGATCGCAGAGAACACCTATAATGAGCTGGGACAATTGCTACAAAAGAAAATAGGCGTAGCTGCCAGTGGGCAGTTAGATACCCTCACCTATACTTATAATATAAAAGGCTGGTTAGCGGGTATCAACAAAGCATTCGTCAATTCCACCGGCACAGACAACTGGTTCGGTGAAGAAATCAGTTATGATAATGGCTTTGATAGCAGCCAATACAATGGCAACATTGCAGGCATCAAATGGAAAACCAGGTCCAACGGCATACCAAGGGCATACGGGTTTGGTTATGATGGCGCCAACCGCCTAAAAAAGGCTGTCTTTAACCAGCAAAACAATACTGGAGCAGCATGGACATCAGACAAAGCTGACTTTACAGTAAGCAACCTCGCTTATGATGCAAATGGTAACATTAGCTCAATGAAACAACAGGGGTTAATAGGTACTACCAACAGTAATGTGGATAACCTGACATATACCTACCAGGCCAATAGTAATAAGCTATTGACTGTGACAGATGCCAGTAATACAAGCACCGCCAAACTAGGTGATTTTAATGATGGTACAAACACAGGCAATGACTATACATACAACGGTAATGGCAATTTAATATCCGATCAGAATAAGCAAATCACTTCTATCAGTTATAACCTGCTGAATCTTCCCGAAAAAATTCTGGTCAGCGGCAAGGGTACAATTAATTATTTATATACAGCAGATGGCAGGAAACTGAAAAAAACCGTGGTGGACAGTACCTCGTCTCCTGTCAAAACCACTGTGACTGATTACATAGAAGGATTAGTGTATGAACGGGACACCTTACGATATATCATTCACGAAGAAGGCCGTATTCGTCCGGAATACGATTCCGGCAAAGCCCTCGTTTATCATTGGGATTATTTTGAAAAAGATCACCTGGGCAATGTCAGGGTAGTATTGGGAGATAATGCAGACACCAGCGTATACGCCGCTACCATGGAGACAGCCAGCAGTGCGACTGAAAACGCTTTATTCAGTAACATAGACAATACCCGCACGGCGCTTCCTGCTGGCTATCCAACGGATGAAACTACCAATCCAAATGCATATGTAGCCAAGCTGAATGCAGAAAGTGGTGAAAAAATAGGACCTTCCATTGTATTACGGGTCATGGCGGGAGATACCCTGCAGCTGGGGGTCAAAGCATTTTACAAAAGCACGGCAGCAAGCACCTCCAGTACTACCACAAGCAGTATGCTAGCTGCACTCATACAGGCATTCAGTTCTTCCACTATCTCTGATGGTACACATGCGGCTGCGGGTACAAATTCCGTTATTTCGTCAGCATATACATCCAGTGAGTACGAAGAGTTGATCAGCAAGGATGCTGATGAGAACCTTGCTACTAAACCAAGGGCGTATCTCACCTATGTACTTTTTGACGACCTGTTCAACATGGTAGATGATAATAGTGGTGTGAAACAGGTACAGGGAAATCCTGATGAATTACAAACATTGACGGTAGAGAAGTTTGTTATTAAAAAAACAGGATTTGTTTATATTTATACGAGTAATGAAAGTGGGGAGAATGTGTATTTTGATAATCTGGTGGTAGTCCATAACAGAGGGCCGTTATTGGAGGAGACGCATTATTATCCGGGCGGATTGACTATGGCCGGTATCTCGGATCGGGCATTGAAATCTCAATATGCTGAAAACAAATACCGCTACAACAAAGGATCAGAGCTTCAAAAT
Source organism: Chitinophaga sp. LS1 (assembly GCF_034274695.1). NCBI lineage: Bacteria > Pseudomonadati > Bacteroidota > Chitinophagia > Chitinophagales > Chitinophagaceae > Chitinophaga > Chitinophaga sp. LS1. The sequence goes on along the minus strand of NZ_CP128362.1, from coordinate 7,063,819 downwards.
AAAGAGTTCAGTGATGGCAGCGGCTTGGAGATGTACGAGACCCGTTTTAGGATGCTTGATGTAGAGTTGGGTGGCAGATGGTGGCAACCAGATCCGAAACCCAATGTCTCCGAAAGCCCTTATGCCGCAATGGGGAATAATCCGATTCTGCGTAATGATCCGCTAGGTGATACCACTCGCGATCCGAAGATCGTCCCCTTGTTAGTACCTCAGAAAAAAATGCCCAACATCTACCAACACACGTTAAAAGCTATTGGGGGCGGTAAACCAATGATAATTACATACGATCAGAGCAAGCAAAATGCAGATCAGAGAAGAGGCGAGGCTCTAAAAGGACAAACTCCTGCTGCGAAGGGTAATTCCTTGGATGAATATCCTCTTGCTACTACTAAGGAAGGTGGAAAAAATGCTTCCGTTCAGGAAGTTCCTTTGAGAGAACAGCTGGTACAAGGTGGTATTGTCAGCAGTACGGCGAAAGCTGCAGGGATGCAAACAGGGGACATGTTTCTAGTCACCCCGGTGCCTGATCCTGATGACCCTGCTAATAAAAATCTTCCTACTGCTCTGAATAATTATCAACAAAACCAAAATGACAATACAAATAATAATACTTCCCCTGGCAAAGTGATCAACATGAACCCCGATGCCGTAAGGGTTGGGGCCGGTGTGGGAGCGGCTGCAATAGTCGGGTATTTGATATGGAAAGGGGTAGAAGGCTTAGCAACTTTGCCTCTTTGCGGAGGGTGCGGCGTACTTTCGCCTCTATAACATAGCAAAAATCGATTTAACTAATTCAAGATAGGTACGATGGAACTTTCCAGACTGCTTTTGCTTTTTGAAAGAGACCTAGCTCAGTTCAAATATCCGTATTTGGATATTTTACAAATTGGACTTTCGCCTGATGTGGTGACGAAGCGACTGAGCACGCTACATATATCCAGCGATCTACTGGTTATCTTATATGGTTGGAGAAATGGGGTTTTGGATATGGATAATCGGGTCATCGGGCAGATGGAACTTTTTGCTCGGGCAATTATGCTGCCATTAGAAAATGCTATAGAGCACTACGATTATGCCATAACAAATGATATGTGGAAGGAGAAACTGTTTCCCATTTTCACCAGTGGCGGTGGAGACTTTTTACTCTTTGATGCTAATGAACAGAATCAGACGGTCGGCCAGATCCTCACATATTCGCCGTCAGTCACATTATCCGAAGAGCCAGTGTCAATATATGACGATATGAACACTATGTTTGAAACTGTCATAGAATGCTACAGGCAGGGAGCATACCGGTTTGATGAGAGTGGATTCATTGAGGTGGATTACCAAATTGAGCAACAACTCTCCCAAAGTAAAAATCCAAACTCCGAATATTGGAAGCTAGATAATTGAAACTTCCTTAGCTTTACGGTATAGCAAACAGTTAGGTGATGAACACTTCCCTGGAGCATTTACCGGAGCACAAGCAAAAGCAGCTGAGAGAGATCACGGGGATCATCGTGAAGGCGGTGGATCCTGAGAAGGTGATCCTGTTCGGCAGTCATGCCACGGGTCGGTGGGTCGAGCACCGCTATACAGAGGGCGGCATCACTTTTGAATACATCAGCGACTACGATATCCTGGTCATCACCAAATCCGGGGAGAGCCGCAAGGACTACGAGGTGCAAGACCTGATCGAGAACCGTTGTTTTTACCGGACGCCGGTTACGGTCATCACGCACGACATTGATTTTGTGAACAAGATGCTCAGCGAGGGGCAGTACTTTTTTACCGATATCGAGAAAGAAGGCATCTTGCTGTATGATGCCGGCAACACGCCGCTGGCAGAGCGTAAGCCGTTAAGTCAGGCTGAGGCGAAAGCTATTGCGCAGAACTACTTCGATCAGTGGTATCACAGCGGAGTGAATTTTCTGCAAATGGGCATTTATGCCCGGAGCGTTGGCAACCTGAAAGAATCTGCGTTTGTCCTGCACCAGGCCACCGAGCGCACCTACAATGCCATCATCCTGGTACATGCCGGCTACAAGTCCAAGACTCACAACCTGGACAAGCTGAAACGCTACTCCAAACGCTTTTCTAAAGAACTGGACAGTGTCTTCCCCGACAACACACCGGAGGAAAAGCACCTGTTTGATCTGCTGAAACGGGGCTACATCGATGCCCGGTATAAGGATCATTACGAGGTAACATAGACAATACCCGCACGGCGCTTCCTGCTGGCTATCCAACGGATGAAACTACCAATCCAAATGCATATGTAGCCAGGCTGAATGCAGAAAGTGGTGAAAAAATAGGTCCATCCATTGTATTACGGGTCATGGCGGGGGATACCCTGCAGCTGGGGGTGAAAGCATTTTATAAAAGCACGGCAGCCAGCACCTCCAGTACTACCACAAGCAGTATGCTAGCTGCACTCATACAGGCATTCAGTTCTTCCACTATCTCTGATGGTACACATGCGGCTGCGGGTACAAATTCCGCTATTTCGTCAGCATATACATCCAGTGAGTACGAAGAGTTGATCAGCAAGGATGCGGATGAGAACCTTGCTACTAAACCAAAGGCGTATCTCACCTATGTACTTTTTGACGACCTGTTCAACATGGTAGATGATAATAGTGGTGTGAAACAGGTACAGGGAAATCCTGATGAATTACAAACATTGACGGTAGAGAAGTTTGTTATTAAAAAAACAGGATTTGTTTATATTTATACCAGCAAAGTGAAAATTGGCGAGACTCCTGTGGGTACGGCAAGAGATAATTATCCTGGATTAGGTGATGATCAAAATAAGTTAAGCGCAACAACGACATCTGAAGGAATGAAAGTTAATTTTGAACAGCATGCTAGCGTTCCTAAGATAGAAGAACTTGCATTAAATACTATGGGATATAACATTGTCAATGTCGGCCAGAAATTAGATGTTACTATTTCGCCTAAGGGAGCAGTTTCTGTTTCAGCTGCAACTGACGTATTTCCCTCTGCTACACTCAAACTTAATGGTAATAATATTATGCAATATAATCAACCTTCATTTACAGAATCTCATAGATTCCGTATTGTAAATAATCATTTCGTAAGAGAATATACACCCGCAATGTGGTATAAAAGATTGTAAAATGGCTAAAGTTAGATTTAGAATTGTTTTATTGTACTTTTTGTTAAAGTATGTTATATTGTATATACTTATCATGTTTCTGAAGAGTGATTATACATTCTTGAGAGTTGATAAACTTAAGAGTGGGGAAGACTGGTATTATTACATGTTTATGTTTATCTTTTTGCCTATCATAAACATAGTACTATTTTCAGCGGTTGTCTATTTTTCATTTAGGCTGAAGAACTTTATAGCATTCATTGCTTTGATTAGTTTAGTGTCTATTGCGGAATATTTTGTATATGCTTTTTTTACTTCTCAAAAGCATGTCGATGAGTACGGAGTATATAATGGAATTATAGGCATTCTGTTATTCATATTATTATTCCATCGGCAAATTATGCAAGTGTATCGGTTATCTAAAAGATAACAGGAAACTTGATGGCAGCGTATAATCATAAATGAAAAACCGCAGGCTGAAGCCTCCTTTCATGCCACGTATGGTAAGCTGATCATCGCTTCCGGGAGCAGTATAAAAGAGATATTGATTAATTCTACTTTGACAAGTTATGAATTGTGAAAAATGGATAAAAAATAAGACCTTAGTATCATGTAAATCAAACGTATAAATATAAGACATGTTCAACAACCGCGACAACCAGCCGAACCAAAGCGGCTGGAAAAATATATGTTGCTACGAGGTCATGTTTTTAAAACCCGTACCCACAATAAAATGTCCTTATCAATTCAATATGTGAGAGGTTTATTCCAGAGCAGGAATGGGAATATAGAACGGATGGTGGAACATGTGGCTGATAGTGAGTACTACAGCAAGCAACATTTCATCAGCGAATCTCCGTGGGATGCGCGTACATGTTTTGATACGGTTGCCCTTGATACTAATGAGGTTTTTAAGAGTTTTGATCAGGTGGCACTGCTCATAGATGAAAGTTCTCACCTTAAGAAAGGAGATTATTCTGTAGGGGTATCTCGTCAGTACTGTGGAACAATAGGGAAGGTAGATAATTGCCAGGTGGCAGTTTATGCAGGATTAAGTGCAGCGCATTATTATGGTTTAATAGATACCGCCTTATATCTTCCGGAAAGCTGGACCGCTAATCGTAAACGTTGTAAAGCAGCCGGCGTACCCAAAGAGCAGTACAAACATAAAACCAAAGTAGAACTGGCGGTAGACATTGTGAGACATCAATTGGAACTGGGCACCCACTTTGATTTTGTGGGAGCAGATGGGCTATATTGTAACAGTAAAATGTTCCGGGATGAATTGGATGATATGGAATTACTGTTTGTACTGGACGTACATAGTGATCAGCAGGTCTATACAAGTGCCCCATCCCTTTATCTTCCGGAAAAACAGGGCAGTAGCGGTCGGAATCCAACAAGATATAAAACAGAAGACAAGACAGCAGAGGTAAAAGATTTATGTCCGGCTAAAGGATCGAAAAAATGGGAAGAAATAAGGTTAAGGAAAACAGGGCAAGACGATCTGGTCTGCCTGGGATTCGTAAAGAAGGTATATTTGTGGGATGGTGAATCCGGGCACTATGAAGAGAGATTATTAATTATTCGGGCCACCAAAACAAAGAGTGGAAATCTGGAATATAAATATGCCTTAAGTAATGCAGCAGATGGAGAGTTTGAAGTAGAAGAATTGGTTCGCATGCAATCCCAACGGTATTTTATAGAACGTAGCTTTCAGGATGCAAAACAGGAAGCAGGTATGAGTGACTATCAGGTCAGAGGCTGGCTGGCCTGGCACCATCATATGGTATTAGTCATGATGGCACTTCACTTTATACTCAGTGAAAAGGTACTGTTCAAAAATGAGTATCCCTTATTAAGTGCATATGACATAAGAGATATCATGATACGCGTTTATGCCAAGGAAAATCACAGCGCCCAAAATGTAATGGAACAAATCCGTAAAAGGCACGAGCAGAGAAGATTAGAGGAACTTAAAAAGGACTCTTCATAACTTGTCAAAGCAGAATTAAAAGAACCCAAAAAATCAATATTACAGCCATGAGTATGACAAGCGTTTGTCTATTAATAACAATCTTTTTCCATCAAAATATAACCATACCGAAAGATTCAGTATGTCTGGACTGGGAAAACGCAACGATAAATGATGTAAAATGTCAATTAGAACAAAACCATTTACTTTCAGGAAATGATTATAAGGAATTATTAGCAGGTTTAGGAGATCCAGAAATAAAGCGATCCAGAATAGAATTGAGATGTGATCTCTTGAATAAAATCCAGGAATCTAATTCTTTATTTTTTAACAAATATTTTATCATTGAGACTAATACAAAAACAGATCCTACCAGAAGTCTTGCGTTGGTTGTAGATGTAAGTGATAGTAACCATATAGTATTGTATACTTACCAACGATTATCATATGACTGGAAACTAACCGATGTTTTAAAGGACATGAAACTGCGATTAAACAATGATATATATTCGAAAAATAAACGAGGTGTCAATATGGGCTACGTAATTGTCTCGCAATTTGAAAAAGAGAAGGTTAAACAGTCTAAATATATCACTGGATTATCATTAAACGCAGACTCATGGGTGGCGGAAGTTTTAGATAGAAATGCAACTTTATAAAACACTGACATGTAAGATGCGAGAATAATAGAAAACGGTCTCCATATAATTACGCATTTGTGATTGTGAGAAAACATGAATATGTTGAAAGAGGTAAAACTTCATTTGACAGGGTTACTTCACTGATTGTTTAAAGCGTGGATCGATTGAATTATATTGGCTGCAGGAAAACGCCTGCGGCTTTTCATTTATGGAGTAATGTTGCCAAAGCTTCAGGTAGAGTGATCATATCATTAGGTAATCTTGATTAAATCTGATTATTTTGCATAATGACATGATATAAGCCTTGCCATAAATGGTGAGGCTTATATCATTTATGATTATAAGCAGTTTTGTTTTTAAAGTCCCGAATCATTAACAATAGTCCGGTAAGTTTTCCACAGCGATGCTGTGGAAAATAGATGTAGATAAATAAAAGAGCTTTCCAGCTGATACCAAAATAAAAAAAAGGCAATGAGGAAGTATGACTAGTACCAATCTCAAAGCCTTTGGCAAGGTGAAACACCTTGTTAGTGCAATTTTAAATGAATTGCCCCTAATAACCAAACCTCAATACAAATTTATGATTTCGCTATTTGAGGTCTGGCTATGTTTGCCTGTTCGATATACCATCTCCAATCTTAGCCGTTTTGGTACTTATTGTGAGAAAAGCATCCGATTGCAAATGGAAAAGGAATTTGATTTCGGAGGCTTTAATAGTTCTTTGATTAAGGATAACAGTGGTAAGCATCTCATTGCTGCTTATGACCCAACTTATTTGCCAAAGTCTGGAAAGCATACTCCTGGTCTGGGTAAATTTTGGAGTGGTAAAGATCAAAAAGCTGTTAAAGGTCTTGAGATAGGATGTCTGGCAATAATAGATGTCGATGCCAGAACTGCTTTCCCATTAAAAGTAGTTCAAACTCCTGATAAGACTACACTTGATGAGAAGGGAATGAGTAGGGTTGATCACTACGTGGATGTTATAAAATCAGAAGTGCTGACCTTAAAAAGTATGGTCGATTATTTAGCAGTCGATTCATATTTCATGAAACAAGAGTTTATTTTACCAATATTGAAGGAAGGATTGCATATTGTAACAAAGATGAGATCCGATGCCAATCTGATTTATGTATACAATGGGCCAAGGTCTACAGGACCTGGACGTCCCAGGATACATGGAGATAAAGTTAGTTGTGGCAGTATTGATAAGCGAAAAATCAGGGAATTTGCTGTAGATAATGACGCTGTTTATTATAGTGGTGTAGTTTGGTCTGCTATTCTTAAATGCAAGGTTAGAATTGTATACATAGAAGAAAAGGTCACGGGTAAATATGAAATACTTCTTTGTACGGATATCGAACTAAAACCAGAGTTGATACTCAACTATTATCAACTGCGCTTCCAGATTGAATTTCTTATCCGTGATGCAAAGCAACATGGGGGCTTGGAGGAATGCCAGGCAAGAAGTGAGAAAAAGTTACACTTCCATTTCAATATGGCATTTGCTACTGTGGGTCTGGCCAAAGTGTTATTTTGGATGAAACTACCAGATCAACATAGAGGTGCTTTTTCTATGAGAAATATTAAAATGGCATGGTACAACAGATTTTTAACTGACCGAATTTTCTCAAACTTGCCACTGGACTTGAATTGTAATAAAATAAAAAAGCTATATCAAAAGTGCCTGGATATAGGAAATTTGGCCGCTTAAAACTACCTAACTATTGATTATATCAGTTTGAGAATATTTGCTAATTTAATTTTTTTATGTTAAAAATAGTTGAAGGGGGATTCCGTATTTCGACAGAAAATGGTAGAGAAATTCTGACAATTCAATCGGAGAGGATCAAGGAGTGTATGGATTTTTTTATTAAAAGTAAATATGACGGAATTAGAGTTGACCCATTTTTTGGGTTTAATTTTACAAGCCTGAATTTTTTGAAGGATTATTCGAAGTTATGGAAAGAAATTAAATACATATCAATTGCAGAAGAGATAGTGGATATCACTGCAATGGTACTCCTAACAGAATTAAGATATATATCTATTGCACAAAAGAACCCTAAAATAGATTTTTCCCATTTTCCAATGCTTGAAAATTTAATTACATCAGGAGGGGGTAAGATTAAAAACTTAGAGCTTTGTGAAAAATTGGAGTCACTAACTATTTATTACTATAATTCTAAAAGCAAAGATTTCTCTGAAATTCCTTCTGTTATCTGGATTAAGGAGATTCATATCTCTAATTCTTCTGTTATTAATCTTAATGGACTGGAAAAATTTAATGCTCTTGAAAAGGCGTCTTTTCATTATTGTACTAAATTGGAGGAGTTATGTTGCCTGGATAATGCTTCTAATACACTCACATTTTTGGAATTTGATCACTGTAAGAAAATTCGCAATCATGACTATGTCGAAAATATTAAAAATATTAAAGTATTGGCTTTAAATGATTGTGGTTCGATTCCCTCTTTTCAATTTGTGAGTAAAATGTTGGCATTGAAGAGCATTCGATTCGTTGGTACGAATGTTCTTGATGGGGATTTGACGCCTTTGTTGAGATTAGATTATGCTGGGTTTTCAAACAAGCGTCATTTTTCTCATACCTTTGAAGATATTAAGTTATTGAATGAGAAAAGAACTGGTTGAAAGCTGGCTGATTGAAATTTGAAATACTGATGTAAGTAGGGTAAAGACAATCATTATTTATGATCGATTATACAAAAAGAGCTGAAGTTTTCAGGGATTGGTTTTCACGAAGGCAATTTGAATATTATTTCATTGAAAGCTTAGACGAAGCTCAGCAGGAAAATTTGATAAATCAATTGTTGGTTCAACTACAATCATATTGTGCTAATTTGTATTTTGAAATTTCAAAAAATTTGTATGGAAAACAGGAATTGATTATTTCGGCTGGAGGCAGTGCGACTGAAAACGCTTTATTCAGTAACATAGCCAATATCCGCATGGCGCTTCCTGCTGGCTATCCAACGGTTGAAACTACCAATCCAAATGCATATGTAGTCAGGCTGAATGAGTATCAGTATCCAATTTAAATAAGGCTATGGATTTTAACATAACAAAAAATTCTGGGTGGTATCAGAAGGCAATTGGTTTTTTAGAGCAAAATTATCCAAATTGGCAAAAGTTGTTGATGAAAGCCATTGAATAAAATAAATTATCATTATTTAAAAAAATGAGTAAAACTTTAAAACACAATAACATCTTCTATTTTTGCATACCACTAGACAATATACCATTTGAAAAACTACCAATAGAGATTACTGAAAGGTATGCATATTGCAGATTTTATAATGTTTCATCAGTCATAAATGAACCTTCAGAATTTAATCTTGTTGGCGTTTATGACTTCCTAAATAATGTGCCACTAAAAAAAATAGATATTCTATTGACAACAGATTTTTTATTTGGAGAAGTGATTTCATATAGTCCTCCTTTAAGAGGTAAGGAGAGTTGGAAGTTAATAGATAGTCATCCTGTTAATATTACCAAAAAAGAATTACCTCATTTAAAGTTTGGAAATAAAACCTTTTTTTATTTAAAAGAAGGAAAGTATTTTCTAGTGGCAGGAATAGAATCATCTTACGAAAATGTTAAACATCTCGAGAATCCCAATTGGAATGGAGATATATCAATTAAACTAAGAATAATTGTTGAAATACTTAGACGAAAAGCCAAAGCAATAGATCTTCATATTTCTACTCAGGAATGGGAAGAAATTGCATTTATTGTAATGAGAAGCGAATATAGTACCAAAAGAATGAATGATGATGCTATTAAAGATGGTGTAAGCAATCTACTGCCAGAGATGCTAAAAATGCCTATCTACAGTGAGATACCCATAGAAATTCGAGGGAAATCACTAGATGAGATCTTGGATTAAATTCCGATAACTAGTCTTTCTTAATTGAGAAAGATCTCAGTCTTGGTTTGCATATCCAAAATCGAATTAATTCTAATTCGAAATATTCCATATGGCGACCATTAAAACGGCAGCAGGTGCGGTGGGTTGATAATACGACCAGTCCGAATGATTATGTGACGAAACTGAACGGGGTAAGTGTGCAGAAGATAGGGCCATCTTTGGTATTACGTGTGATGGCGGGGGATAGTATTACGATAGTTTCTAAAGCATTCTATAATTTTCAGAAGTCTCGATAAGGATCATGAAAGGCTACCCAAATCTTCTGTCGCTTTCATTCAGGTAGCATTCATTAATATTCTTTTAAAATGAGTCTGTGGGAGATTTAAACATTTTTTAAGTGATTTTTTGATTGAAAATGAATTAGAAGGGGTTGTATCAAAACTTCGAGACAGCCCCTTTTTATTCGGGTACCTGATACCTGATGGAGAGAATTTTCGTACATGCAATTCTCTGCGCCTTCCGGCAACTTATGATACATCCCCTTTTATTTAAGTGCGACCAACCGAATCACCCCTTCATCTCCCGAACGCTTCGCATGCTCTAACGGCGAATCCCCATTACTATCCCTCACATCCACCCTTGCATGATAACCCAGCAACAACTTCACCATTCCAGTATCCCTATTCCTGCAAGCATTCATCAACGCTGTATTCCCATAATCATCCGCCGCATTTACATCTGCTCCACGATCCAATAACAACTTCGTCAATGACACATTATGCCTGTTCGCCAACAATATCAATATTGTCTCATGATCATGCATTTTAAAATCTACTTTCGCCCCATGATCTAAAAACAATTTCGCAATATCTTCATGCTCATTAGATACTGCATATGCCAGTGGCGTCAACCCTTCCCTGGATATAAGGTCTAACTGCGCACCCTGTCTCAATAGCATTTCTGTAATATCAGTATGTCCCCTGCTGGCAGCATACATCAATGGCGTAACACTATCTCTGTTCAATGCATTGACATTTGCGTTGTGAGACAATAACACATTTACAGTAGTTTTGAATCCTTTGAAAGCAGCCAGGGACAAGGCAGTTTCTCCAAACGTATTCTTTGCCTCAATATTCGCATTGGCACCCAAAAGCATCGCGACGATATTTGGTTCGTCATCTGCTGCGGCTCTGATGAGTGGCGTAAAGCCCTCCGTATCTTTGACCTCTGTGTTAGCATGGTGTTTCAGGTCGTAGCGTATGCTGGCTTCGTCTTTATTGATCACCGCATGCATCAGGTCTTTGTCATAAAAATTACATGCAGTGAAAGTTACAAACAACAATAAGTAGTAAGGTTTCATAAGGAAATTTTAATAAAAGGTGCAACACCTGGTGGAATTGCAGGCTGCTGCGTTGTTTTAAATTGTACGTTTTGAAATTGAATATCATTGATGGCTTCTGCTTCTACGCCTTTGCTGGCTTGAATGTATACGTTTTTAAAGTGTAGGTCGTGTACGGGCATTTCAGGTAATCCACGAAATAACATCGCGGTTTTTGCACCGTTACAAATAATATTGCTGATATAGAAGTCTTTAAATTCGGGGAGTTTTTCATTCCCTCCTGAAAGTGAAGATGCTTCATAGTATGTATCAAATGAGATCGCTTCGTTTATAATATTCACCATCCGGATGCTGTCAATATAGATGTCCTCCACCAGTCCGCCTCTGCCCCGGTTACTTTTCACCCGTATACCTACATCACTTCCTTCGAAGGAACAATGGGTAACATAGATATTGCGCATGCCGCCATCTGTATTACTTCCTATTACAAAGCCACCATGTGCACGGTACACAATACATTCTGCAATCAGGATTTCGGAAAGGGCTGCCTGTGAACCATCGCCACTTGATTTCATACAGATGCCGTCATCTCCTGCATTCACGGTGGTATGATAGATAATTACGCCTTTGCAGGCACTGATATCTATACCATCTCCATTTTGTGCCCAGGCTTCATTGAACACATTTGTATTCCGGATAATGAGGTCATTCACCTTCTGCGGGTTGATGACGAAGTTAGGGGAGTTCCGAAAGGTAGGCCCATCTATCAGGACATGATTGCTATTACTGATCACTACCATTTTGGGGCGCAGGAAATCTCTTGCCGGTAGGTAATCGGTAATTGTTGCATCAGGTTTTAATGTTTTTAGATAGTTTTCTCCATTCATGGCTTCTTTACTCGGCCACCATATTTTACCATCGGCACTCACTACACCGCCTGAAGCTACGAACTGGTCCCATTGGGTGGTGGTGACTTTCATTTTCTTTAGCGGCCGCCAGCTTTGGCCATTTCCATCAAAGGTGCCTTCGCCGGTGATGGATACATTTTCCAGATTTTTCCCACTAATAGGTGGAGCTACTTCGAATTTGTGGCCATTGGGTAATAATGGGTATAGTGTACGGTCTGGCGTAAACAATACTAATGCGCCTTTTTCTACATGTAAGTCTACATTGCTTTTGAGTACGATGGGGCCTGTGAGCCAGGTGCCTGGAGGTACGATGACATGCCCGCCACCTGCGGCAGCACAGGCATTGATGACACGTTCAAAAGCAGTTGTATTTAAAACGGATCCGCCTTCGACAGCGCCATAGTCGCTGAGCAGAAATCTGGCTGAAGGGATAACCGGGTCTTTTATTGCCTGCATGGGGAATGGTGCCTTGTTCAGGTAATATTCGACCGGGTGCTTTTGGCATAAGGCAGGGAGGGATAGGAAACTGACCACTGCCAATAGAAAAAGTTGTTTCATGAAACGTGGGAATTATATCGTTTTCTAATTTACGTATTTTTGTTGCCTTACATGGGACAAATTTTACAAACGGGCACTCTGATTATTACACTGGATATGGCTCCTGGCGATCAGGCGTTTTTTGATGCACTGAGGAAAAAGCATTTTCCCGCGCATGCCAATTACCTGGATGCACATATAACTTTGTTTCATAAGTTACCTGCTAATGAGGGGAGTATTCCGGGTATACTCACGAAATTTGCAGATAGAAAAGCTATTACTTTGGAAGTAGATAAGGTACATTTGATGGGTACCTGTGTCGCCTATACATTAGTAGCAGATGAGTTGAAAAAATTACATGAAGAGATGCAGGTGGCTTTTGCACCGTGGTTGATTAAGCAGGATCAGCAGGGGTTAAGGGCGCATATTACGGTTCAGAATAAGGTGACGACTTTTAAAGCACAGCAGTTACACCAGGAATTGAATGAAGGGTTTACGCCGTTTAAAATAGAGGCTACGGGCTTCAGTACGTGGAAGTATCTGAAAGGGCCGTGGAAGTTGTTGGATAAATACCCGTTCCTATTGTAATATCCCCCTAAAACTTTATCCCATCCTGCCACTCTGACACCACTCCTCCCCACTGGAATAATTGTTGCATTATCTACTTTAAAAACTACTACCATGGCAACCTTTTCAGAAATGATCAACAGCGATAAACCGGTATTGGTAGACTTCTTCGCTACCTGGTGCGGACCTTGTAAAACCATGGCCCCCATTCTGGAAGACGTGAAGAAAAAAGTGGGCGAGTCCGCCAGCATTATCAAAGTAGACGTAGATAAAAACCCGCAGGCAGCCGCTGCCTACCAAATACAAGGTGTACCTACACTCATCCTTTTCAAAAATGGGAAAGTACTCTGGCGTCAGTCCGGCGTAGTTCCCGGTCATAATATCGAACAGATCATCAAACAAAACGCCTAAGTTAATCGCCAGCCACTGGGTGAAGTGATAAAATAATAAGCCTACCGCTGCTGGAATATTTGGTCGTGGCCTGAAAATTATATGAAGTTGTTTATACTTTTAATTTTCTACAAAAAAGGGTTATAAGAGCCAGCCATTGCAATGCCATCCATGTTTCAACAAGTTTTTCATATCTGACAAGCAATGCTTTAAAAGCATCCATCCAGGCATTGGCATGTTCAATTTTTGTTCGTCTTTTGTAAAGTTGATCATCAAAATATCGGTATTCATCACTTTGCTTCTTTTGATTTCGCAAGTTGGGTTTTACATTTAATTCAATCTCGTAGTCAATGCATACTTGTTTTAAATCTTCGCTGTCAAATCCAGGATCGGCATTTACAAATATTCCATTGCAATTGATATCGGATTGTTCCAGAACCCCGATCATTTCTTTAAACAGCTTCACTATATCGTATAAGTCATTATGCTCTCCACTTTGCGCCGTTGATACCGTCAGCATCTGACCTCTGTTGTCACATAAGAACAAACTATTACTGGTTTTTGAAGCTTTTCTGCCTTGATAACCTACCGCCTGGCCACCACGTTTGACAGGTGTATGGCTACCATCTAACTGAGCGCTTGACAGATCCAGCAGTTTCTTATTACAAGATAAAAGATTGATCCAAGCCCTCTTGAATGAACCGTCTTTACTCCATTTTAAAAAATACCTGTGAATATTTTGCCACGAGGTCGCCCCTTTATCAAAATATTCGCAAATACACAACTCTCGCCACTGGCAGCCTGTTTTCATTCGCTTTAAAATCAACAGAACCACTTTTACTAAATCTATCCTGGCCTTAAAGCCTCTTTTGCCTTTGCTTAAATGTGGTAAAATCCAATCTCGTACCTTATCTTCGTCTATGAGTCCCAGAATTATTCGTTTTTATTTGCCAAAACAAAAATCCTTAATTCCTGGGACTTCCTTTTTATCCTTCAAAAAGTGTAAACAACTTCTATATATTTTTATTGAAAATATTGAAAGCAGCTCACACATGATCAAATCTTTTAGCAGCCTGGTAGCTTTACTGGGTATAGTTACCATCGCTCATGGGCAGGACCTCTACCAGCCCCGCAATATCAAAAAGGCCTACACTAATCAAACCAGGGACATGAACGGCAAGCCAGGCGCTAAGTACTGGCAAAACACCGGCAGATACGATATCCAGGTCACTGCTAATCCTCCTTCCCGTACCATTTACGGCACTGAATCCATCCGTTATATCAACAATAGTCCTGATACGCTCAGTAAGATCGTGATCAGACTGATCTGTAATATTCACAAGAATCAGGCGCCCCGCTCCGGTTACGTGAGCAAAGACTTCCTGACAGATGGCGTCTTTATTGATACACTCACCATCAATGGTACGCACGTTGATTTTGACAACAACGTAGGTACTGTTGCAGATGTGGATCTGCCTCAACCGCTGAAGGCGAAAGACAGCATGCAACTGCACATCAGCTGGCACTACGATATGTCTGTACAAAGTGGCCGCGAAGGTAGTATTGACAGCACTACCTTCTTCCTCGCTTACTTCTATCCCCGTGTGTCTGTTTATGATGATTACAATGGCTGGGACAGGATCGAACATATGGATAGGGTGGAATTCTATAGCGACTTCAACGACTATAAAGTAGCCGTAAAGGTGCCTGCCAACTATGTAGTATGGGGTACCGGCACTTTGCAGAACGCGGATGAAGTGCTGCAACCCGCTTTTGCTAAGAAATTAAAAAGCAGTTATACTTCTGACAATGTGATCCATATTGCCACAAAAGCAGATATGGAGGGCCACGAGGTGACCCGTCAGAATAAATGGAATACATGGATCTTTACTTCCAAAAATATTGCTGACGCCACGATTGGACTCAGTAACCATTACGTATGGGATGCTGCCAGTGTGGTTGTAGACAGCGCTACCAAACGCAGAACCAGTGTACAGGCTGCGTTTAGCGACAACGCGGCTGACTTCCACCACTCTGTGGAGTTCTCTCATTATGCACTGAATTATTTTTCTACCCAGTGGCCAGGGGTAGCATATCCTTTTCCTACTATGACGGCGTTTCAGGGCTATGCAGATATGGAATATCCAATGATGGTGAATGATGAAACTACAGGAGATGATCTTGAATTTGGCCAATTGGTGCAGGATCATGAGATTGCTCATACCTACTTCCCTTTTTATATGGGGATCAACGAAAGCCGTTATGCCTATATGGATGAGGGGTGGGCGACCACTTTTGAATACCTGATTGCGATTGCCGAAAGAGGGAAGGAGAAAGCGGATCATTTTTATAAGAACTTTCGGGTGAGAGGGTATATTGGGGATCCTTCTTCTGAGGAAGATCAGCCGATTATTACGCAGTCTCACCAGGTAAGTGGTCATGGTTATGGCAATAATTCATATGGCAAGGCATCTTTGTCTTACCTCGCTTTGAAAGATCTGCTGGGCGATGAGCGCTTCAAAAAGGCGTTGCATACTTACATGAATAATTGGAATGGAAAGCACCCTATTCCATGGGATTATTTCAATGCTATCAATGCAGGTAGCGGGCAGAATCTGAATTGGTTTTTTAATAACTGGTTCTTTTCCAATAACTATATTGACCTGAAATTGTCTCGTTTCGATCAACAGGGAAATAAAGTAAATTTGGGGATCAATAATGTGGGTGGTTTTGCCATTCCTTTTGATATTGTGCTGACTTTTGAGGACGGAGGGATTGAGATTGTACATAAAACTCCTGCCGTGTGGGCGAGTGGGGAGAAGGAGCTGCTGCTTAGTGTGCCGATAGCTAAAAAGGTGATTGGGGTTAAGTTGGATGGCGGGATCTTTATGGATGCGACGCCGGCGGATAATGAATGGAAGAAGTAATGATGCCTGCGGCTGAATGCTGATTATAGCACGGGCAGGACATCTTTATGGATGCGACGCCGGCGAATAATGAATGGAAGAAGTAATGATGCCTGCGGCTGAATGCTGATTGAATATAGAATGGGCAGGACATCGTTATGGATGCGAGGCCGACAGGTATTGAATGGAAGAAGTGATGATGCCTGCAGCTGAATGCTGATTGATGATTGATGATTGATGATAACCTGGCCAGTAGCAACCATATGGATGCATTACTGACCTACAATGATTGGAAAAAATTGCGACCATGCGTTTATTGTTATTACTATCCCTATGCGTAGCTTCTTTTCAGGATGGAGGTTTACTCCTGCGAAACTGGAAGTCACAACCTATCCCGAAGGACTCTACTACTTTGTCAAAGTATGAAAAGAGTGCTGTCGACTATGTCGTTTACATGAAATACGGAGAGGTGTATGCCACAAAAGATTTGATTGGTGCTAATCAATTATTACCTTTTTTAATCACGCCTACGCCAGAAGATTCAGGTAAACTGACAGGTAATCGTTCTGTTTTGAAAACCGATGATGGCTACTTGGTGGCTTTTTACAGGGCAGCAGGAGGAGGGAGTCTGTATTGGTTTGCCCCGAATGGCAAAAGCAAAAACAAATTAGCCGAACTACCGGTTATTAAATTGCTGGAAGGGGAAAATCACACCTATGGCGTTGTTGCTGACACTACACATGGTATTGTGAAAATATCAAAAGGGAAAGTAAAGCCGTTTAAAAAGCTTTCTGCTATGCCACTGGCGGCAGACTTAGATGAAGCAGGCAATATTATTGTCATTACAGAAAAGTCATTGTTGTCAATTGATAAGAATGGCGTATCGCATTCGTTGATAGAGAAAGGGTTTTGGAAAGGGTATTTGTTTCCGCGGTCATTGGTGGTATATCAGGGTAAGGTATATGTGGGGATGAGAAATGGGGTGCTTACTTATGAGTTGGGTACGAAGAAAACAGCATGGCTAATGGAAAAGTAAAGTATCGTCAGTAAAACTGGCTTGAGCCTAAGGAAGACTGCGTGACTATAAAAAAGGTAAATAACTGAAATAGAAAAAGCTACCGGGCACCCCGGTAGCTTTTTCTATTTCAATCCCCATCTTCATACAACCGTAACCGCATCCTGAGATTATGCATCTCCTGCTGCATGTCACGCACTCTCCCCAACAAATGCCTGATCACATCAATTCCTTCCGTATTCACGCCCATCTCATAATGCCAGCGTGTATAACTTTCCAGATCAGGCAACTGCTCTTCTTCTATAAAAGGTCCGTCAGTTGCAATGGTGAGTACAATTAATCCCTCATCTGCTAATGCATGTATAAAAGATGTATCGATATTATGAATCGTGCAATAATGCGTAATGGAAATCATGATACTAGTTTTTGGATGAAATATTAGCCAACTCACGGATCAGTTCTTTCTCTTTCTCACTCAGTCCAGTAGGTAATTTCACATTGTACGTGATGATAAGATCACCAGATTCCCCGTCCTTCTTGTAAATAGGGAACCCTTTACCTTTCAGTCTCACCTTCGTGCCACTCTGCGTTTCAGGTTTTACCTTCAGTTTTACTTTTCCATTCAAGGTATCAAATGTGATATCACCACCCAGCAATGCTGTATAAAGATCTACATCTACTGTAGCATACAGGTCATCACCCGAGCGTTTAAAGTTTTCATCATCCTCCACTATAAAGGTGATATAAAGATCCCCGGCGGGACCACCATTACCACCCGGTGCACCATGTCCTTTCAGTTTGATGACCTGGCCATTCGCTATACCCGCAGGAATAGTAATGCGCACGTTCTGGTCATTTACTTTCAGGGTGTGCTGATGCGTAGTCGCTGCTTCCCTTAAACCAAGATGTAACTCAGCCTGGTAATCCTGTCCACGATATTTACTACGTGTACGACCACCAGCACCTGCGCCGCCACCGCGACCAAAAAGTGATTCAAAGAAATCTGAGAAATGCTCTTCTGAGAAATTTCCGCCAAAGCCTTCAAAACCCGTTTGACCACCATAGGTGTAGCCCTGTTGCTGTTGTTGCTGCTTCGCATGTTCAAACTGCTCCGCATGACGCCAGTTTTCGCCGTACTCGTCGTATTTCTTACGCTTTTCAGGGTCGCTTAACACCTCGTTCGCTTCGTTGAGCTGTTGAAATTTCAGGTTCGCATCCTTGTCATTCGGATTCATGTCGGGGTGTAGCTTCCTCGCCAGCTTACGGTACGCTTTCTTGATATCATCTGCTGAAGCTGTCTTTGCCAGTCCCAGTACTTTATAATAATCTATAAAAGCCATATGTAATATTTGTTCTCTTGTGATAGTTATAACAAAAGTCAGTCCGGAATGGATGCAGGTGACGGAAAGTCCGGTTCGCTATAAAAACCTGACCAAATGACAAAAGCCGGAATATGAGTATTCCGGCCATTTCTTAAACCTACAACTGTTACACTGTTTTGTAACTGTTTATTTTTAATATGATGATGATCAATTTAGTAACACAAAAATAGGAAGGATAGGCAAGGGGGACAATGCACAAAACACGGAAAAAATTGTACAAATTGATCCTAACTATCCTAAAAAGCTCAAAACCGGTAGAGAATTCAATATTGCAGGATGCAAAACTGAATTCTCTACCAGTTTTAATAAAAGAAAATAAAATATTCATGAAAAAGGGGAATTCATCAACGGGGGATGAAAACCATTTTCAGGAAAAACATTCATGAAAGGGGGAATTCATCAACGGGGGATGAAAACCATTTTCAGGAAAAACATTCATGAAAGGGGGAATTCATCAACGGGGGATGAAAACCATTTTCAGGAAAAACATTCATGAAAGGGGGAATTCACCAACGTGGGATGAAAACCATTTTCAGAAAAAAGGTCAAATAAATGCAGGGGAAAAGGCTATAAGATCTTGTAGCTATAAGATTAAAAGGCAATAAGGTTATAAGATCAAAAGGCCGCAAGGTCATGAGGTTATAAGGTCATAAACCTATAAGACTATAAGGTCCGTGAACCAGACACCTACTCCTCCTTCAACAAATTCGCATTTCTGCAATACTCAATCACCTCCTCTATACTATTCACCTGAAACTTCCTCAGTATATTCATTCTATGCGCCTCTATCGTTCTAATACTCAATCCCAGGCTCTCTGCTATATCTTTATTGTTCAGCCCATTATTCACCATTCTGATGATCTGCTCCTCCCTTCTGGACAATGATATATCCGCTGCCTGCGGCCCGGGTTGTGCTGCACTCAGCCTCGCCGCCTGGTATTTCTTGACCAATACATCACTTACCTCTCCAATAAAATAGTACTTCCCATTATGTATCGTCCGGATCGCATTCAAAAAGATCTTATTGCTCGTATCTTTCAAAATATACCCACTCGCCCCCATCTCCAGCGCCGCCGCTACATAATCCGGTTCATCAAATAAACTAAAGAACAGGATATGCGTGCGCGGACTCGCCTTCAACAATGCCGTACTCGTTTCCAGACCATTGATACCCGGCATACGGATATCCATAATCACGACATCAGGTTGTGTACTGCTTAGTGCATGCAAAGCATCTTCGCCAGTACTGGCTTCTCCTGATACCTCCATATCCGGCTCACTGTTTATCAATTGTTTCAAGCCATTCCTGAAGATTTCATGATCGTCTACTAAAAATACCGAGATTTTATCCATGGGTGTAAAATGAGATTTCTAATTGTTTAATCGCGCTCAGGCGAAAAGTTCTTCAACCTTAAAATGAGATTTCCAGCTGTATATTTGTGCCTTTTCCGGGTTGTGATTGGATGCTAAGGGACCCTCCCAGCAACTCTGCCCGCTCCTTCATATTCCGCAACCCATTTATTTTCTTCACCTGCTCTCTCGAAAAGAAATGCTGACTGTCATAATAAAACCCTTTTCCATCATCATGGATCATCAGGTTCAGGAAATTCTCTTCCCTGTCTATATGCACATCCACCTGCGTAGCATGCGCATGTTTTATCGCATTGTTCAGCGCCTCCTGCAAGATGCGATATACGCCAATCTCCACTTCTCTTGGCAAAGGTTGTGACAGGTTACATTCTTCCAGACTAAACACCACATTGCGTGCCGTTTCTCTACAGGTTTTTATCAGTTCTTCTATCGCTGCACGTAGTCCGAAGTCCTCCAGCACACTAGGCAGGAGGTCAGAACAGATCCTTTTTGTCTCCGTAATAATACTAAACAGCAACCCATTCACTTTGGTGATCTCCGCATTGGGTGCTGGCAGTTTATCTTCCACCTGTTCCATCTTCATGCGCAGACTGGTCAGCATCTGACCAATCCCATCATGGATCTCTGCCGCTACCCGTTTCCGTTCTTTCTCCTGTCCGCTGATCATGGCATAACTACGGATCTTTTGCTCCATATCATGCCTGCGTAGTTTCTCTTCTGTCAGCTGGTGGATTTCCCGCTCTGTATTTTTACGTTTGGTAATGTCACTGCAAATTACCATATACTGATATAATCTGCCTGTGTTGTCAAAGACTGGTATCATCGTTACATCCAGCCAGAATCCCGTACCATCAGCGGCATGGTCAAAGATCTCTCCCTGCCATACTTCCATCTTGCGGGCGGGGTCATTCAGGTGATCGAAGTAATGGTGAAAAAGCGGTTTGCCACGCAACTCCGACATACTATATCGTGTTACATGGCAGTATTTATCATTGGCATAAATAATATGCCCTTCATGGTCTGTTTTTACAAGATAGGTCGCCCTGTCCAATGCATACGTCACTTCCCGCAACTCATTATGGGATTGCTCCATCAGCTTATTGGCCTCCTGTAGCTGATCCGCAAGTTGTTTGGAAGTTTCTTCGGATGCGATCAACCCCTTAATCACTTTCCGGATCCGCATGGATAGCGGGTAAAAGATCACCGCCGCCTCTATCAGTAGTGTGCACAATACCAATGTCAGCATCAGGAATTCCACCTGTTTTAACTTCCGTACCCGCTCTTTCGAAAACCGGTCATAGTCAAATACAATCAGCTCCATCCCCAGTAAATAGGACTTTTCATATGCCAGAATAGTCTGCACATAAGGATGGATCACCGCCGTATCCACAGGTTTATCGCTGCTCAATATCAAGCTCATTGCTGAAGCCGCCTTCCAGATCTCCTGGTGCGGCGTCCGGATGATGTCGAACATCTGTTTCAGCTCATCCTGGTCATTAGCAGGCAAATTCAGGAAATTACTGCCACTTTGCAGCCCTTCGTGCGACTTCTGCCATTGCATGAGGGTATTGGTAAACTCCTTGCGGTTCGTTTCAATATCCTGCCCTGATTCGATCAGGAGTGCCAGTTTGCTCAGCGTCTGACTGTAGGTACGTAGTCGTGCGGCAAAGTTGATCACGTGTGAATCGTGCATCTGGTGGCTCAATGCCTGCTGAATTCCGATCTGGCTCACGATGGAGAGCACGGCCAGCGTAGTGAGCGCTACCGCATACATAGCAGTGAAAAATTTAAATACCCGGCGGTCTTCTGAGATACGATGCATATAGCTATGAAGATAGCAAAATTCTGTCCTGCCTGGTAGACTTTTATTATACCGCGATATGCCTTTCCAGTGAAGCAAAGTCCATTTCCTCCGCACTGCCATGATTTATCATTTTGCCTCTGTCCATAAAATAATAATAGTCGCTCACCTGTCTGGCGAAGTCAATCTTCTGCTCCACCAATAGTACGGAGATCCCTTTTTCCTGTACCAGTCGTTGCAGAATATGCCCGATTTCCTGTGCTATACTGGGTTGTATGCCCTCAGTCGGTTCATCCAGCAGCAGGAGGGAAGGCCGGCTTACCAGTGCCCTGGCAATGGCCAGCTGTTGCTGTTGCCCTCCACTTAGGTTCCCGCCAGCTCTCTTCCTGAAATCTTTCAGGATAGGGAAGAGGTGGTAAATTTCTTCCTCCTGGATACCTGCTTTTCGATCGGGGGCTGCTTCAAGACCTAGTAAAAGATTTTCGTATACGGTGAGTTTTGGGATGATTTCCCTTCCTTGTGGTACGTAGGCGATCCCTGCTTTGGCTTTGCCGGCAGGTCCGAGGGGAGTAAGGTCCCTGTCTTTAAAGATAATGCGACCTTCACGGGCAGTGATCACACCCATAATTGTTTTTAAGAGAGTGGTTTTACCCACGCCATTTCTGCCCATTACCGTCGTTACCGCACCAGCCTTTACATCCAGACTGGTACCCCACAAGATGGTACTCTGGCCATAAGCGGCCACTACGCTTTGTACCTGTAAGATCTGACTCATAGATTTTCAAGTTGAGTATTGTTACGCCCCAGGTAGCAGTCTATTACACGCTGATCATTTCTGATGTCGTTAAAACTCCCTTCTACCAGCAACTTCCCTCTTTCCAATACTGTTACCCTTTCCCGGGCAATCTGTTGAACGAATTTCATATCATGTTCTATCACGATGATGCCGTGATTGTTAGAGAGCTCGAGTAGTAGTTCGCCTGTTTTGTAAGTTTCTTCATCACTCATGCCTGCAGCAGGTTCGTCAATCAGTAATAACTTTGGATCCTGCAGGACCACGATACCGATTTCCAGCCATTGCTTTTGTCCGTGAGACAATGCGCCGGCGATGGAAGAAAGTACTTTTGTAAGCCCGATCTTTTCTGCTACTTCATGAATGCGTGCTTTCAAGAGCTGTGATGGTCTGAAAAACAAAGAAGAAAGAATATCCTTCTTCATTTTTGCCGCCAGCAATAAATTGTCGTAAACCGTGAGTCCCGGAAATACTGATGGCTGCTGGAATTTACGGCCTATGCCCAGTCTGGCGATGCTTACTTCTGTCATGCCTGCAATGGGTTTGTGATTGAACAAAACTTCGCCTGTATCTGGTTTTGTTCTGCCACAAAGAATATCCAGAAAGGTACTTTTGCCAGCGCCGTTAGGGCCGATGATCACACGTAATTCTTTGTCCCGCAGACTAAACTGGCTGAGTGATAAAGCATGCACACCACCAAAGGATACTGCCAGGTTATTTACACTTAATAGCATGGTTCTTTTCTTTTAGTCAGGGTATCGATCAATCCTACAAAGCCTTTGTCAAAGAATAATACCGTGATCACAAACAGGAAGCCCAGTATATATAACCATGAATCGGGGAATAAACTGGTACAGATGCTATACAGGAAATTTACAAGTAAAGCACCGGCTATAGCGCCTTTCAGTTTGCCACGGCCACCGAGGGCTACCCACATTACCATCTCTACAGATGCTTTTACATCCATGCGACCGGGGGTGATAATACCCGTTTGAGGGGCATAGAGCATACCACCCACAGCCGCCAGCAGTGCAGCGATGACGAAGACCGCCAGTTTATAATCCATGACTTTGTATGCTGTAAAACTTACCCTGGATTCACTGTCGCGGATAGCTTGTAATACCTTCCCGAATTTGGATTGGGTCATTTTATTACAGGCAAAATAGGCGACGCATAATAGCAGTAAGGATATTAAGTATAATCCCAGTTTTACATAAGGGCTGGATAGCGGTAATCCTATCAAAGTTCTGAAATCAGTCAATCCATTCGTACCTCCCAAACCTGTTTCATTGCGCAGGAATAACAACCACATAGCCAATGCCAATGCCTGTGTAATGATGGCCATGTATACGCCTTTGATCCTGCTACGGAACAATACATACCCTGTGATGAAAGCAAAGAGAGAGGGGATGATCAGACATAAGATCAATGTCAGTCCCAAAGACTGAAACGGTACCCAAAAGAAAGGAAGTGATTCTACCTTGTTCCATACCATAAATTCTGGTAGAGAAGCACCGGCAGTTTTCAATAGCATATGCATCGCAATGCCATAACTACCTAAACAAAAAAACAATGCCTGACACATAGATAGAATACCGGTATAGCCCCAGATCAGGTCAATGCCCAATGCTGCAATGGCAAAACAAAAATACCGGCCCCACAATGATATTGTATTGATAGAAACCAGTCCCATCAGGTGTCCTGCCGGCAAAAGCAGGGCGAAGATAGCGATGAAGAGCAGGTAATAAATTTTCTTTTCCATAAAATTATTCTTCTGATAAAGCCATTTCAATCCTCTGCCAATCTCCCTTTATAAGGAAACAGGCCTTTCGGTTTGTACTGCATAAACAACATGATGAACAAGAGGATGCATACCTTTCCATACACTGCCTGGAAAAAGGCTTCTAATATTTTCGTAAAGAATCCAATTCCTAACCCTGACACAATCGTTCCTACAATTTTGCCAACACCACCCGTCACTACCACGAGGAATGAATCTACGATATACGTTTGCCCCATATCAGGTACTACATTTCCAATCAACGTCATCGCACAACCGGCTATACCGGCTAGTCCTGAGCCAAAGAAGAAGGTCAGTGCGGCTACTCTTTTTGTATCAATACCAAGGCATGCACTCATACCCCTGTTTTGTGTCACCGCTCTGATCTGTAGTCCCAGCCTGGTTTTGTATAGCATAAAATAAGTGAGCGCCACGATCAGAGTAGTCAAACCGATAATGAAAATGCGGTTATATGGTAATACAAGATGAGGTGATACGGCCAATCCTCCTGATAAAAAAGCAGGTGTTTTCACTGCTGTCAAATCACCAAACAGGGATCTTGCTGTTTGAATTAAAATCAAACTCACGCCCCATGTAGCCAGGAGACTTTCCAGGGGCCGTGCGTAGAGATGCCTCACCACCAGTCTTTCCAGTAAAAGCCCCAAAAGACCTGCTACCAGGAAAGACAGGGGGAGGGAAATGATAAAGAGCAGGTCAGTGTAAGGTACCTTCAGTACGTCTGTAAATAATGTTTGAATACAATAAGTGGTATAGGCGCCAATCATGAGGAACTCTCCATGGGCCATATTGATAATGCCGGCAAGGCCATAGACAATCGATAAGCCAAGGGCGATAAGGATCAGGATACTTCCCAAACTTAATCCACTAAAGAGGTTTTGTACTTTTTGCAGGTAGTCATACCTGCGTTCCAATTCTACTGCTTTTTTAGCAGCATAAGCAGCCTGTGGTTTGTTGGTTTTTGCATATTCGGAAAGGAAAACCGGGGCATTATCGCCCCAGTTTTCTGCCAGACTGTCAATGTATAATTTGGCAATACTGGCATCAGCAGTCGTATTCAATTCAAGGTAGTACAGGATGTCTTTACCTGCGCGTAAGGCATCTTTATTGCTTTCCCGTGCAAGTGCCATCCGTAACAAATCTAAACGGTTGGGGGCATGACTGTCTTTCAGCTGGCCATATGCGAGCATTCTTTTCGCAGGCTCAGGGTTGAAAATTTCCAGCATGGGTAGTATACCGTTGAGCAACAGCCTGTCAGAGCGGTTGATCTCTACTACCGTTAACGCATCAATGGAGGTGTGAAGCGGTTGACCATTCGTGTTGACCAACAATTCGTTTTTCGGATATAAAGAATATATTTCGTAGGTCGCAGACGCCGTTTTTTCTCCGGTGGTTACGGCCTGATTATTTAATAGATACAATTTTTTATTGTTAATCGCACTCAGCAGGGGAAACGTTGCCGGATCCTGCCTGGCAATAATCTGATTGATTGCGTAGGTCTTTTGTGTATCGTGTAATATTTGTGATACGAATATGGTCGTGCTATCGGTAGCAGCCATCGCCCACTGCGTCCAAAACACAAGGGCTGCTATGAGCAATTTTTTCATGATTCCGGTTGTTAAATACGATCTACTATTTGGTATAAGTTCCCTTATGGTTCACCCAGTCACAATCTTTATCAGGAGATGTCAAGGGCGACCATGGTTGCGGGCTTACCAGATTGTCCGTCTTTGAAATAATATCGAACTGTCCATCCGGTTTGATCTCTCCAATCATAACCGGCTTTGCCAGATGGTGATTGCCTGCATCCATTTTTACTTTTCCATCAGGAGAATCAAACTCCAATCCTGACAAGGCAGCTCTTACTTTACTGACATCAAAAGATCCTGCTTTCTCTGCCGCTCTTGCCCACAGATACACACCAGTATACGCCCAGCAAATAGGATCATCAGTTACTCTTTTATTTCCGCCAGGCAGGCCTTTTTTCTCACAAAAAGCTTTGAATGCGTCTACGAATTTTTTATTCTCAGGTGAATCGTTTGACTGGAAGTAATTCCACGCTGCCAGATGACCTACTAAGAACTCAGTATCCATGGAACGTAGTTCATCTTCCGCTACAGAAAATGCCATTATCGGGCAAGTGGCTGAAGACAATCCCTGATTGGCAAACTCCTTATAAAAAGGCACGTTGCTATCGCCATTGATTGTAGACAACACACAGGCCTTTCCATCTGCCGCAAAGCGTTTGATCTTAGATACGATGGTCTGATAATCCTGGTGATGGAAGGGAGTGTATTCTTCAATGATATTTTCTTTAGGTACGCCTTTAGACAACAAATAAGCTTTCAGAATTTTATTGGCCGTACGGGGAAATACATAGTCTGTTCCTAAGAGATAAAATTTCTTATATCCGCCACCTTTCTCACTCATCAGGTATTCTGCCGCAGGGATCAATTGCTGATTGGGCGTAGCTCCGGTATAGATCACATTATTAGAACACTCTTCTCCCTCATACTGCACAGGGTAAAAAAGCAATCCATTATTTTCTTCAAACACCGGTAGTACTGATTTACGGGACACAGAGGTCCAGCAACCAAACACCGCAGATACTTTTTTATCGATCAATAGTTCCTTTGCTTTTTCAGCAAAGAGGTCCCAGTCAGAAGCCGGATCTACGATCACTGGTTCGATCTTTTTACCCAGCACACCACCAGTAGCATTGATCTCGTCCACTGCCATCTGCACGGCATCGCGCAGCGATACCTCAGAAATAGCCATGGTGCCACTCAGCGAATGCAATACCCCGATCTTCACCGTCTCACCATTGTCACTTGTATTTTCACTGGTTTTGGTCGCATTGTTATGACAGGAAGCAAATGCGGCCAATAAGAAACAAAAGAATAAGAAGCGCGTTGTTTTCATATGTGTAATTACATGTAGGGTAAATAAAGTGGATCAGAATATAAAGAACTGCACCTGCAGCCATACCTGTCCGAATGTCTTATTAGCATAGCCGGTGGATTCCAATACATTGTAGGAGCGGGTGGTATACGATAAACGTAGGTTGGTGCCCGTACCATTATAGAAGTAATTGAGTCCTCCGCCTAAAACATAGCTAGAATTAGTTTGGTCGAAATCATACGTTGTGGCGCCGCTTGTTTGCACTTGCTGAGAAATGATGTGTTGATTTTCAAATCTCACCCATGGTTGTAGTTTCGGCTCCTTAAAATAATACCCTAATTCGAGAAATTGTACGGTTTGTCTCGGAATCATTCTGGCAAATGAATATTTCGAAATCGTGTCCGTACCTCCTGTCATGTATTGAAAAGCGGCATTGAGTGTCAGGGAGCCTGCCTGTCCCAATGGTTTGTCTACAAATACATCGGTGCTTAGGTTGTAATAAGATCCTTGTGCATCAAACCCCGCACCCCAGGTAAATGTTTTGCCGTTGCCTAATTTTGTGCCGGCATAATAATAATCCTTGTCCGGTTCCAGAAAACTATAAGCTACTCTGCCAACTGTACGCAAAGGAGCTTTGCCATCTGTATTCCTGCCTGTGAATACCCCAAGGCGGTATTCCAGTTTGTCTTTAGCGAGGAATCCGCGGGCATTGACACCAAGGTCACGGCCAAAGTTCCCGCTCAGTGGACTGGTGGCAAAGAGGTTGTAAGGGTACTGGAAGAAGGTGAAATCGTTCGCCATCAAACCGGCAGCGCCCTGTAAACCATTCCTGTTGTTGGAGACCAGTTGCATACCAGCCACCAGCTGAAAGGCATTTGAGAAATCGTACTCATACTGGCAATCCAGCAGGATAGGGGATACTTTTACATTTTTGTTGCCGGTCGTCAGCTGTACCCCAATGGCTGATGGCAGGTCTGTTTCCATAAAAAAGCTCCCTTTTTTAGAGAGTTGTCCGCCTACGAGTACACGGGCGCGGTACAGGGTGAAGCTTTTGCTCCAGTCTTTGGCAGCCGGATCGGCGGTTGGGCTACCAAATCCATCCTGCTCTGCGCCGGCGAACATGTGCACAATGGCGCCCACCTGGATACTGGGCTTGAAAGGGGCAGTTTCACTGCCGGTTACTTCGTTAGCTGTGTCCTTGTTAATAGATGCAGGTAGTTCCTTTAGCAGCTGACTCTTCCTCTTCTTCCTGGGTGGGTTTTCTTCCGCTCGGGCAACATGAGCACATACAATGAAGATAATTAGCAAAGTGGTAGGGAAGAATTTCATAAACACATTTTTATAAAATTAATATTGCACTTAAGTAGGTGTTTGGTTTAATTTTCGGTAGTACTTAAGTATAAAATTAATATTTAGTTTGGTTTATGCAAGTTTTTTGAGGTTTTAGGCTTTAAAAATGGGTATAATGCTGATTGATATGTTGTATATAATTTATTTTAATGTAAAGAGGTGACTACTTAAGTAGTCGCCTCTTTATCCTTTTATATGATGTTTGTTATTCTTTTTGTAAGAAGTTTGTTTTCAATGTATCCCAGACTTCACCTCCTTTTCCGTTCCAAACCTGTTTCATCATATAGATGCCGAACCCTTTCGCCTGCTTTACATCTATCTTCGGTGGCATGACCAGTGCGGAAGAATTAACGACCACATCCACCAGCACGGGGCCATCATGCATAAGGGCCTCGTCAATAGCTCCCGGTAGTGCTGCAGGATCTTCGACCCTGATCCCTTTCATGCCAATGGCAGCAGCCATTTTTGCAAAGTTGGGGTTCTTCAGGTCGGTGGCGTATGGGGGCATGCCTGCCACTTTCATTTCCATGGCTACAAATCCCAGTGAGCTATTATTATAGATAACAATCTTCACAGGCAGGTTATATTGAAGAATGGTGAGGATATCGCCCATGAGCATCGCAAATCCTCCATCGCCGGACATAGAGATGACTTGTCTGCCGGGGTATTCTAATTGGGCACCAATTGCCTGTGGCATCGCACTCGCCATAGACCCATGATTAAAAGAGCCAATGAGTCTGCGATCCTTTGTCATATCAACATATCTCGCTGCCCACACGGTAGGTTCCCCTACATCACATGTAAAAATGGCATCCGGATCTGCTGCGGCACTCAGTACCGTGGTCAGGTATTCCGGATGAATGGGGGTATTGGTACTGCTGGCATGTGCCGACAACTCCTTTTTACTATTTATATAATTATTGAGAGATTGTTCCAGGTGGCTGCGGTCATCTTTTTGCTCAATCAGTGGCAGCAGGGCGGCGAGGGTTTCTTTTATTGTGCCAACGAGGCCAAGGTCCAGTTTACAACGCCGGCCCAATCTTTCAGGACGCAGGTCTATCTGTACTATTTTAGATTTTGTAGGGTACCAGTTGGTATAGGGGAAGTCAGTACCCAGTAATAATAAAAGGTCGCTATCTTCCATGGCATGATAGCCGGAGGCAAATCCAATCAACCCGGTCATACCTACATCATAGGGGTTATCGTAGGCCACGTGTTCTTTACCCCTAAGTGCATGTACCATGGGCGATAAGGTCTTCGCTCCAAAGTTGATCAGTTCATCATGGGCACCTGCGCAACCGCTTCCACATAATAAGGTAATTTTCTTCGCAGTATTGATCATGCCTGCCAGCAGATCCAGGTCTGCGTCATGAGGGCGGACAGCCGGTAAACGTTGCATGAGCGTGTGTTCCAGGGAATCGTCTTCTATTTCTTCCAGCGCTACATCACCTGAGATTGTAATGACAGCCACGCCTCGTTGGCCAACGGCATTTTGCATCGCGATCTGCAATACCCTTGGCATTTGCCGGGCAGAAGAAATCGTTTCGCAGTAGTGGCTACATTCTTTGAACAGCAGTTCGGGGTGGGTTTCCTGAAAGTACCCTGTACCTATTTCCATGCTTGGAATATGTGCGGCGATGGCCAACACCGGGGCCATGCTTCTATGACAATCGTACAACCCATTGATGAGGTGCAGATTGCCGGGGCCACAACTTCCCGCACAAACGGCGAGGGTACCCGTCAATTGTGCTTCGGCACCTGCCGCAAATGCTGCTGCTTCTTCGTGTCGGTAATGGATCCATTCTATATTTCCCTGTTTCCTGATTTCATCGACGAAGCCGTTCAGACTATCGCCTACTACGCCATGTACACGCTTTACACCGGCCTTTGCAAGCTGTGCAACGAGTTGGGCTGCTATTGTCTTTGCCATGTACTTTAAGTTTTTATTAGGGACGCAAATTTGTTGCCAGCAGGGGGTAGTGTGTGGATTTTGTCAACAATAAGAGGGAATTATACGAGTTATGCAATTTCAGGTTTGTTGTGAGTTGGGGAAAGGAGGCGGATTTTGTCGGCATTATGAGGGGATTTACGGGTTATGCAATTTCAGGTTTGTTGTGAGTTGGGGATAGGAGGCGGATTTTGTCGGCATTATGAGGAGATTTACGGGTTATGCAATTTCAGGTTTGTTGTGAGCTGGGGGGTAGGAGGCGGATTTTGTTGGCAATTGGAGGGGATTATACGAGTTATGCAATTTATTATCTTTGGTATATGGAAGTAACTTCATTTGAATCTACATATCAGGCAGCGTCGAAAGTTGCCGGCACAATAGCAACCCATTTCTTACACCATTTAAATCTGGCCAGCGAAAACGGGGAGGAGGATTTGGCGCATGCGCCTGAGGCGGGCGTGATTGAAAAAATAATTGACGTGGCATTCTGGGCCAGTCTCCGCAGAGAAGAAGGGGCACCGATCCGGATCTCTCTTGCATTTTTGCCACCCTCGCAGGCGGGGAAACCTTTGTTGTTTGAACAACCGATGCCATTGGATCCGAGAGTGCTGACAAAGTTGGCTCCCGGTGTGGAAAGAGCAGGGATTCATATTGGGGTGTGGTACGAAGGTGAGGAGTTGTATATATGGGGAACTACCATGAAACTCCCCAATTATTGTTTTGTACTGGATGTTTCGGAACCGGGGTTGCTGGTGGTGAAACACCGCCGGATAATCGGGATGGGCAAATTTGCCAATGTGGCGATGTTAAAAGGAGACCAGGTAAAGATCGTAGATGAAAACTGCGCACGGAGAATTGATACGCCGGCTATACTTACTTCACTTTTGGGCCAGGATTCTTCTGGTGTATGGAATGACCCTGTCAATGTATTGATCCAGATTGCAGTTTCTATGCGTGCACATCGCCGGGGAGGTATATTATTGGTGGTACCTGCGGAGCATGATAACTGGAAGAATTCGATCATACATCCTTTACAGTATCCGGTGGCGCCGCCTTTTTCTGGTGTAGCGGATCTATTAAGACAAAATTGTGGGAAAGTAACTGAGTTATACTGGCAAAATGCGTTGCGGAGAGAGGTTGAGAATATCTCAGGACTCACTGCTGTAGATGGTGCGACGGTGATCAATGACAAGCATGAGCTGCTGACTTTTGGGTCTAAGATAGCGCGTGCCAGTGATGGTACGACGGTGGACCAGGTGTTGTATATAGAGCCGGTGACGGATGGAACGCCTAAGTTAATGCATCCTTCGAATATTGGAGGGACGCGGCATTTTTCAGCGGCACAGTTTATTCATGATCAGCGGGATGCGCTGGCGCTGGTGGCTTCGCAGGATGGGTACTTTACAGTATTCTCATGGTCTCCGTTGGATCAGATTGTGCAGGCGCATAGAATAGATATATTATTGTTGTAGTTATAGATGCTGCGTGGTCAGATTGTGCAGGCGCATAGAATAGATATATTATTGTTGTAGTTATAGATGCTGTGTGGTCAGATTGTGCAGATGTATAATATAGATATATTATTTTTGTACTGCTGATCTCCGGTTGATCCTATAGAAATCTTATTTGTGTAATAATGAATGGAATAACGTTTATACCCGAATTTATTAATCATGCAGGGGAGCTGTATCAGTTCCTGCATGATCATGTTGACTGGGATACAAGCATGTTGGCCCGCAAAACCGTTAGTTATGGGAAGGCTTATAATTATTCTCAGATGAGAATACCACCTACGGATACACTGAATGGAAGAATGAGTCTGACATTCAGGCAAATCAGGTAGGGTTAGGTCTGTAGGAGTACGTATTACTCTTATCATTTCTTATAAGTCTCGTAAGGTTATCGCTGCTTAACCTGATCTTTTCTACCATATCACGTCAGATAATCCCCTGTTGGTATTTCGGTATTAATCACCTCCCCATTCATCTCTCTCAATGAATACCTCCTGAAAAAGAGAAAAAGCTGGCCTGAAAAGACCAGCCAGCTCATCCCTCTTATAATCCGGGAATAATAGATTCAGACGACAGAGGGCCCGGAATTATGGTTGCGATGCAACCACACTATTGCTATTCGTTATTGGCCATACACCCGGACCTGGTACGCTCACACCCTTGTTCTTTCCTCTTGTCATTGCATCTGCACCAAAGTAGTACAGCGGCCATCCTTTGTAAGTCAACTGTACATGTCCATAAATATGTATGGTGTCAAAATCACTTTTCGTCAGCAGTGAAGGTGCGAATTTAAAAGCATCAGACTCATACACCGGCCAGGTAGCGTTATTAGACCAATCTGACTTTGTAAATGTGTTTGTGTTAAACTTATCCGGCGAGAATGTATACAGTGTTCTGCCATAAGCATCAGTAATGTATTGGGTGACTGCATCACCTGCTACATACGCGCTGGTATAGTTTACACCATCATTACCTACCAGCTGTGCATTCACCAGCATCACGCTGTAATCAGGTTTTGCCACATACCAGATGTTACCAATTTTTTCACCCAGCGTTAGCTTTGGCAAAGTATCTTTTACATAATAATACAATGGCCATCCTTTGTAAGTAGTTTGTTTTAAACCATCACGTCTTACGATTGTAGCGAAATCTGAGGTGTGCAGACTTGTATCAGTCAGGCTCAGATTAGCATTGTAAAAAACCGGCCATACAGCCAGACAGCCACCTGTGCAGGTAGAGGTATCGCCTGCATCTTTCGTATAAAAATACAGGGTTCTGCCTGCACTGTCTGTCAGCACTTTTCCTAAAGTCGCATCTGCAGACACCTGTACTTTTGCTACAGGTGTTTCAGGAGGAGTAGTTGTGTTGTTGTCATCCTTACTGCAAGCTGTGAGGAATGCACACGATATTGCTGCTACAGCGATCAGGATAGATGTTTTAGATTTCATCTTTTTACGGTTAAATGATTAAATATGGATGTGCACTCCGAAAATGTAATACGGTAATTGAATTCAAAAGGTTGCCTTAGGTGAAAAAAATAATTTATTTCTCCTGGAAATAATACCTTCTATGCCCCTCGCAGGTGATTACCGCCTTGCAAAATCGCATTTACCGAAAGCGATTTTTTCGCTTGTAAAAAAAAATGTGTACACTTGCTTCAGAATTCTAAACTATGCAACCAGTTCGCGAAGTCATTATCATAGGTGGTGGACTGGCAGGCCTTACCTCCGCTATTCATCTGTCAAAAGCAGGGTTGCATGTAACTGTCATCGAGAAGCATTCCTACCCCAGGCACAAAGTATGTGGTGAGTACATCTCAAACGAAGTATTACCTTATTTACAATGGCTGGGTGCCGACCCTGCTGAACTGTCGCCTGCCCTGATTGAAAGGGTATGTATTTCCACAGTTTCCGGCAAAAAGGTGGAGACCCGTCTTCCTCTCGGGGGGGTCGGTATCAGCCGTTACGCATTGGATGCATTTCTAATGGGAAAGGCAGTGAACAATGGTGTCAACCTTCTACAGGATACGGTCATTAACATTTCTTTTGTAAATGAACAGTTTGCAATCGAAACGGTAGCAAACGGTACATTGTTTGCCGCACATGTAATCGGCGCTTATGGCAAGCGGGCCGCCCTCGACCAACAGCTGAACAGGGATTTCATTTCCCGGAAATCTCCCTGGCTGGCAGTCAAAGCGCATTATCAGGGTCCTTTCCCCGACGGACTGGTGGCATTGCATAATTTCAGAGGTGGTTATTGTGGGGTATCAAAAATAGAAGATAACATTATCAATATCTGCTACCTCGCAAGTTATGAGACCTTCAAAAATTATAAGAATATCGACGACCACCGCCGGGAAGTACTATACGAAAATCCCTATTTAAAAGAGATCTTTTCCAATAGTGAACCGCTCTTTGAGCGGCCATTGACGATCAGCCAGATCTCTTTTTCAGAAAAGGAAAAAGTAGATCGGCATATATTGATGACGGGTGATACCGCTGGTTTAATTCATCCGCTTTGTGGCAATGGTATGGCGATGGCGATAAGTAGTGCCCAGCTGGCGGCTCAGCAAATTTTACAGGGGCAGCCGAGGGCGATATTGGAAAAAGAATATACGCGGCAGTGGAATCAGCAGTTCGCTAAACGTATGAAGGCCGGTAGCTTGCTTTCATCTATATTCACGCATCCATGGCTTTCCGGAATGAGCATGAGAACAGTGGTTGCAATGCCTGCATTATTGCCATTCATCATCAGGCAAACGCATGGAAAGCCGTTAACAGTGTAGTACAAAAAATTAATGATCAATACCAGTCAAAGAACATCCGCACCTGAGAGCATGGACGACTTCCAGATGGAAGGAGACAGCCTGCGACAAACACTTGATGAAATAGCAGGGATCAACCAGTTACTTGGAGGTAACCGTATTACAGTTCAGGGAGTAAATCGGTTACTGCAATCCATTCCTATAAGCAATACCGTTAGTATAACAGATGTAGGTTGTGGGAATGGAGATATGTTGCGTATACTGGCAGATTGGGCGCGCAAAAAAGGCCGCTCTGTACAGCTGAGGGGGATCGATGCAAACCGTTTTACCATAGAACATGCCATTACATTGTCCGCAGGTTATCCTGAAATTAGTTATCATTGTACAGATATCTTTTCTGAAGAATTTACTTACAGTGAATATGATATTGTATTGTGCACATTGACCTTACATCATTTTAGCGAGGCAGCAATAAAAAACTTATTGCAACTGTTACAGCGCAATGCAAGGATAGGGATAGTGATCAATGACCTGCATCGTAGTAAAGTAGCTTATTACCTGTTTTGTCTGTTTAGTTTTGTGTGGGGATTGGGGCCGATGGCAAAGGAGGATGGACGCATTTCTATACTGCGTGGTTTTAAAAGAAAGGAGCTGATCGCGCTGGCAACATCGTTAAATATCGTTCAATATACCCTCAGGTGGAAATGGGCTTACCGCTACCAGTGGATAATATCAAAATTATGAGTGTAAAAATTCAGTCGGTAGCAAAGGCTTTGCCACCATATACCCGTACTACAGAAGAAATTATGCCTTTCCTGGATATTTGGTTGTCCGGGCAGGAGGAGCGATTTGCCAGGAAGGTGAAGAAGATCTTTGAGAATGCGGCGGTGGAGAGGCGATATTCTATTATGGGGCCGGAAGATGTGTTTAGCAAAACCAGTTTTGAGGAGAAGAATGATCTGTATGTCAGAGAAGTGATCAAACTGGGAAAGGAATGTCTGGAAGGGGCGCTGGCTAAGGCGGGTTTATCGCCTCAGTCATTGGATTACATTATTACAGTGA
Organism: Chitinophaga sp. LS1; assembly: GCF_034274695.1. Lineage (NCBI taxonomy): Bacteria > Pseudomonadati > Bacteroidota > Chitinophagia > Chitinophagales > Chitinophagaceae > Chitinophaga > Chitinophaga sp. LS1. Next base: position 7,027,874 of record NZ_CP128362.1, on the reverse strand, counting down.
GTTGTACGGGTATCATGATTCCTTCGCTGGATGCTTACCTGATCAATGCGTTGCAATTAAAACAGGATATTATACGACTTCCCGTAACGGAAATGGGCTGTGCGGCAGGGATCTCCGGAATGATTTACGCCAAGAAATTTTTGCAGGCAAATCCGGGTAAGCGTGCGGCGGTTATTGCGGTAGAGTCGCCTACGGCTACTTTTCAGCTGGAAGATTTTTCCATGCCGAATATTGTAAGTGCGGCGATCTTTGGAGATGGGGCGGCTTGTGTGATATTGTCTTCTCATCCTGATGATGAGGGGCCGGAGATATTAGGGGAGGAGATGTATCATTTTTATGAGGCAGAACACCTGATGGGATTTCGTTTGACGAATACGGGTTTGCAAATGGTGTTGGATGTAGAAGTACCCAATCAGATAGCGGCGCATTTTCCTGAGATCATACATCCTTTTTTGGCAAGGAATGGGTTTACGATAGATGAGATCCAGCATTTTATATTTCATCCCGGGGGAAAGAAGATTATACAGACGGTGGAGGAGTTGTTTAAGGATCTGGGGAAGAATATAGATGATACGAAGGAGGTGTTAAGGGCGTATGGGAATATGTCGAGTGCGACGGTGTTGTATGTGTTGGAAAGGTTTATGGACAGGAAGGTGCCGGAAGGGGAGAAAGGGTTGATGTTGAGTTTTGGACCGGGGTTCTCGGCGCAGCGGATTTTGTTGCAATGGTAAGGCTATTGTTTAAAATCATTATTTTAGCAATAAAGGAAGTATTTCAGTACTAGTATAATGGCAAACGAATTCAGCGATCATCATTATTGGGCGATCATTCTTGGTGGTAGTTCGGGCCTTGGCCTTGCAGCTGCTCAAAAACTTGCTGCTCATGGTATGAATCTGTGTATTATTCATCGTGATCCCGGGGTAGAGATGGAAAAGGTGAATGCCGGGTTTGAAGGGATAAGAGAGATGGGGGTGCAGGTGATTACTTTTAATGCAGATGTGACCCGCGCAGATAAGCGTATGCAGATATTGGAGCGTTTGGAGAGTAGTATGGGAGAAGAGGGGAAAGTAAGATGTTTGGTGCATAGCATTGCGAGAGGGACGCTGAAGGCGATGGTGACGGCAGGTGTGAGTAGCAGTGATCGTCTCAACGTTAGGGGCCTTGATAATGGCATTGCGTCCAGCATTGACAGTGATAAGATCAAAGCCATGCCTCCTGCCAGCGGAGCGACCCTCAGTACAGATGATTTTCGCATTACCCTCGATAGTATGGCCTACAGCCTCTATGATTGGGTAAAAGATGTGTCTCTCAGGAACCTGTTTGCTACTGATGCCCGTGTACTATCCTTCACCAGCGAAGGTAGTCACCGTGCATGGAAGCATTACGCTGCCGTATCTGCCGCCAAAGCGGCACTGGAAGCCATCAGCCGGAATATTGCCCTGGAATTCGCGCCCCTTGGCATTCGTGCAAATTGTATCCAGGCAGGTACTACTAATACCCGTTCCCTGCAACTTATACCCGGTAGCGATCAATTGATCGCCTGGAGCGAAGCCCGCAGTCCTTTCCAGCGGCTCACGACCCCCGAAGATGTAGCTAATGTTGTTTACCTTTTATGTAAAGATGAAGCTGCCTGGATCAATGGCGCTATCATTCCAGTGGACGGAGGCGCACATATATGTTAGATCATGACTACACACGAGATACTTCATTTCCTGCCTTATTCTCCGCCATTCCTATTTGTGGATGGGTTGGATTATATTGATTGTGATAAGGTGGTTGGGCATTTTACGTACCATGCAGACATGGATTTTTATAAAGGACACTTTAAAGGATTTCCGGTTACCCCAGGGGTTGTACTTACCGAGACGATGGCACAGATTGGCCTGGTATGCCTTGGTATTTATATCAAAGGTGGTGTTCCTGAAGGCTCCGGTATGGCGTTTGGGTTGACGGCTACAGAAATAGAGTTTATGCATCCAGTGTTTCCGGGAGAGAAGGTAACGGTGACTTCTGAGAAGCAGTATTTCCGGTTTGGGAAATTGAAGTGTAAGGTGAGTATGCGGAATGAGGCTGGGAGGGAAGTGTGTGCAGGGGTTATTTCCGGGATGTTGATTGCAAAGCCATTCGCTGAATAACAGCAATAAAACAAATTATGAGCAATAGAGTTGTCATCACGGGTTTAGGCGTAGCCGCTCCAAACGGAGTAGGCATACCAGCTTTTACAGAAGCCCTTAGAACCGGCACCTCTGGCATCCGCCATGATCCTCAACTGGCTGAATTACAATTTTCCTGTCAGATAGCCGGTAAGCCGGAAGTATCTGATGAATTGCAATTACAATACCTTGATCCGCTTGAGCTCCGGAATTTTAATAGCAACGGTATCTTATATGGGCTGATAGCTGGCATCGATGCATGGAGAGATGCAGGCCTCCAACCAACCGAAGGTCCCGACCCTGATTGGGACAGCGGCATCATCTTTGGCGCCGGCTCCTCCGGCCTGGATAAACTAAGAGAAGCCATCTATAAAGTAGATTCCTTACAGGTAAGAAGACTCGGCAGCACCGTTGTACTACAAACCATGGCCAGTGGCATCAGCGCCTGGCTGGGAGGTAAACTGGGCCTCGGCAACCAGGTCACGACAAATTCCTCTGCCTGTACCACCGGTGCTGAATCTGTGCTCATGGCATTTGAACGTATCAAAAACGGGCAGGCAAAAAGAATGATCGCAGGTAGTACCAGCGATGCCGGACCTTATATCTGGGGTGGATTTGATGCACTGAAAGTATGTACCTATAAACATAACGATACTCCTACCCAGGGTTCACGACCCATGAGCGCTTCTGCCAGCGGGTTTGTACCAGGCAGTGGGGCCGGAGCGTTATTATTAGAATCTCTGGATAGCGCTCTGGAAAGAGGGGCTGCCATCTATGCAGAAATATTAGGTGGTCATGTCAATTCCGGCGGACAAAGAGGCGATGGCACTATGACAGCTCCTAACAGCGTAGCCGTGCAACGTTGCATTACCCAGGCCATGGCCCAGGCAGGTATTACAGGTAGTGATATAGACGCTATTAATGGTCACCTGACCGCTACCAGCAAGGACTCGCTGGAAATTGAAAATTGGAGTAAGGCGCTGGGTCGTGCAGGAAAAGAGTTCCCTTATATCAATGCCCTGAAAGGAATGATAGGACATTGTCTGAGTGGGGCCGGGAGTATAGAACTGGTCGCTGCTGTGTTGCAACTGAAAGAAGGCTTCCTTTTCCCGAATATCAATTGTGAAGACCTGCATCCTGAAATCAGTGCTATTATTGATGAAGCCTGCGTTCCCCGTGAGTTAATAAATGTAAATTTAAATATCATCGCCAAGGCAAGTTTTGGATTTGGAGATGTCAATGCCTGTGTAATCTTGAAAAAATATATCAATGGATAAAGAAACCTTAATTGCCGAGCTGAAAGCTATTGTAAAGCCTTATGCAAAAGACGAAGAAGCACTGGCGAATATTAATGAGAATACAGATTTTATTAATGATCTGAAAATTAATTCTGCCAATCTGGTGGATGTGATATTGGATGTGGAGGAGAAGTATAATATTGTGATTGATAATGAATCTATGGAGAAAATGGTGAATGTAAAATCCGCCATAGAAATCATAGAAACGAAGCTGGCATGATGGGGTCTGGTGTCACGGATAACCTGATCATAAATAATATCAAGATCCCCTTAATCGGTAATGATATCATAGACCTGCGCACTGCCGCTGTGGAGAGTAATTGGCGAAGACCCAATTACCTCTCCAAAATTTTTACCCCGGAAGAGCAATCTTTAATCAAAGATGACAAAACAGTCTGGTGGTTATGGAGCGCTAAAGAATCAGTGTACAAAATTATAAACAGGGCTACTTTACAACGCCGCTATGCGCCATTGTCTATTACCTGGTTCTCTGAAAATATATTTAAGTATGAAGGGGAGAAGTTTTTTATTAAAAGTGAAATTACTGACGAATTCATCCACACCATTGCTGTCGCAAATCCTGAATTATTTCCACAATTAGAGGTGTGTAAAGATCCCACGATTAAATACTATAAAGATGAGAATGGTATGCCCATGATAGATAATCAACCTGTGTCAATCAGCCATCATGGGCGTTATTGGGCGATGGTAAAACAAAAAATATTTAAAGCTATCTTACCTGTCTAACTGCATGGTGGGCCATCTCTTCACACGCAGCAGCACACTTCCTACACGCTTCCGCACACTCCCTGCAATGCTCCATACCCATATCCGCATGTCGCTGGCACTCGTCCGCACAAGCATGACATACCTCCGCACATAAATTACAAACCTGCTCACTAAACTGTCCATTCAAACTCATCACCTCTGCCGCCATTCGGCATATAGCTGCACACTCTAAATCTAAGCGGATACAGCGGCGCAAATTTATTACATTCGCCTCATTCAAACAGGATGAAGCGCAATAATCACATGTGTTGGCACATTCCATACATGCATTGATGCATTCCTGGTATTGTTGTTCATTCATCATGGTGGTAATATTTTTAAGAAAGGAGTACAATAACAATGCCCCGAACAAATGTCAACGAAGCCGACATTTGTTCGGGGCTGGAAAGAATGATCGTATTGCGGATTAATCCGATCATTCCTTATTATCTATTCGCTCACTTATCTATTTGGTTCTTTATCTATTCGCTCCCTGTCGCTCCAACATCCACCCCGGATACTCCGCCGCCAACTTACTCACCTCATCCAATTGCTTCAACTCTTCCTCACTCAGCACCACATCCACCGCTGCTATATTATCGGCCAACTGATCCGGACGCTTCGCCCCGATTATCACCGTCGTTACTACCTTCTGATGCAGCAACCACGCCAATGCCAATCTCGCCACAGAAACCTGCTTACTATCCGCTATCTCCTGCATCACATCCAATATATCAAACGCCTTCTCCTTATTCACCGGTGGAAAATCAAATGCCACTCTCCTCGACCCCTCCGGCCCCTGCTGATCCCGCTTATACTTCCCACTCAATAACCCTCCCGCCAGCGGACTCCACACCATCAATCCTACCTGCTGATCTAATAACAAAGGCACGATCTCCCTTTCCAGATCCCTTCCCGCAATGGTATAATACGCCTGTAAAGAAACAAAACGAGCTACCTCTTTATATTGGGAATAAGACAACGCTTTCATCAATTGCCACGCTGCCAGGTTACTCGCACCGATATAGCGCACCTTACCACTCTTCACCAGCGTATCCAGTGCACTCAGCGTCTCTTCTAATGGCGTCACCGGATCAAAGCCATGTATCTGGTAAAGGTCTATATAATCCATCTGCAACCTTTGCAAACTCTGATCCACCTGCTGCAAAATATGCTTCCTCGTCAACCCTACCTGATTCGGTCCAGGCCCCATTCTCCCTCTCACTTTCGTTGCTATCACCAATTCATCCCTATCCAACCCCAGCTGCCTGATCGCCTTTCCTGTCAGCTCTTCAGACAGCCCTTCTGAATATACATTTGCAGTATCAATAAAATTGATTCCCGCATCTACCGCGCTTTTTATCAACTCATTCACCCCATCCTGCTCCACTTGCCCGATAGCGGTCCATATGCCTTTGTCCTTGCCACCAAAGGTCATAGTACCTAAACAAAGCTCTGATACCTTAAGGCCGGTATGGCCCAGTAAATTGTATTTCATATCCTAATTTAAAAGAAAAACCCTCTGCGAAATGCAAAGGGTTTTTACTATTTAAAAAGATATCAAACCTTAGTAAGTCTGTTCAACTCTTCCCACTCTTCCATCTTCTCCAATCCCTTCTACCACTACTCTAAAATGTGAAGAAGGAATATCATTATTGTAGAAAGTCAATGTCGCCGTATGCGTAATAGAATCTATCGCTACATTTGGATTCCAGTACAGTGTGAGTCGTTTATCAGGCAGACTGTAAATTTCCTTACGCTGGCTATAATCAGGAGCATAGAACTCTTTCACAATGCTATAACCTGCTTTTCTGTACAGCTCAAATCCTTTCACACCATCTGCACCCTGATTATCACCACCTTTTTTGGTGTAAATCGCAATCGCACCATTGGAGCCGCCACCGACACCGCCCATAAACGGAGGTCTGAATACTTTTACCAGCGCAATATCATTGATATTGATCGTGGCCAGCATACTCTTATCTGTTGGCATTTCATTCAGGTAAAGGGTAGGCGTACCACCTCTCCACGTCATACTTGGATTGTTATAATCCCCTGTGATCTGCAATCCTGCTACTCTTGACTGTAAATATTGGAATACGTTCAGCGCAGTCGGCGTTTCTTTTGTCAGGTCAAAGCTATATCCATTGTCAGACGTGAACATACCTGATACATAGCGACTCTCTGTGGTCTGTACCTGTGTTACCTTACGCTCTGTTACATTAAATTCTTTCAGCAATATAGAACGGCTGGCGATTGACTTGGCGATACGACCATTCTCATACGCCGTATTCAGGTAAGCGCTCAGCATATTGGCATCCATTACCACTGGGTTCTTCGTTGCATACGGGGTCTTCACCGGTACACTGTTGTCAAAGAAGTGGTTATTGAATTTCACAATCACATTGCTATATCGTTTCATTTTATCATTACCCTGGTAGAAGATGTTCACTGTATCCATGAACTGTAAACCATCCAGCACAAAGTCTCCTTTATTATCTGTAGGTGCAGATGCAAAAGAGGTGGTGCTATCCAGCGGGTTCTTGATAATGAAATCTACCTTTCCATTTGCCATTACAATGCTACCATTATTGGCATACGCACTACCTTTCAGACGGATACCCTGCTCATAAGGATAGCGGATATTCGGCATGGTATCGTTCAGGATCTTGTTCCATACGAACCTTCTCCATCCATGGGTCAGCATCACCAGGTCCAGTGCATGCAGGGTAGTGGCGGAAGTATCTTTGAAATACCAGGAAGGATTATAAATATATCCTTTCAGGTCAGATGTAAGCAGAATGTTGGAGACGATGTTGTTCTCGTCAATTGCCGGGTGAACCTTATCGGCATCTGTGATAGAAACGGAGAGGCTGGTGGCCATTCTCTCAGGTACCAGCAGCTCAATGGTGCTCTTTTCTCTTTCTTCCCTTCCGATGTTAGCATTTTGCAGACTTAGGTCCAGCTGATCGTTCTTGCGAACAAATACCAGTCTTTCAGACAATGGTACCCCCTGACTGTTGAAGAGGGTGATCTGCAGGATGCCACTAGGCAGCTGGTTGGTTGGGATAAAACCGCTGATACGGCCTTCAGATACTTTCAGCATGGCCCGGTATACCATCTGGTGCTGCATTTGTGCAAAGACCATGAGTTCATCGTACGCAGTATCCAGGGTATTGGCGAGGGTGGTCTGGTAAAAAATGCGCGCCCCCCGGTTGAACACTTTCAGCATGGCGCCTTTGCCACTGGCCGCTGGCAGGGTAAATTCCTTGCTGCTGCCGTCCGCACTCTGCATCTGTGCTTTGTAAGTTAGTCCCTTGGCAGGTTCCAGGTCAAAACTACCCATGCCATCGTGTTCTGATTTGATCTGTGCCACTACTTTACCTTTACTATCTACGATCTTACCATCTACCTCTGCAGGATAGCCATCTGCCTTGAGGGCTTTGAATGCCACGGTGCTGCTTACACCGTTCATCAGGCTACCACCTTCGGGAAAGAACTGTACAGAGAAGTCGTTGCTTACGATCGCGGTACTAGTATCCAGTTTCTGCAAAGCATTACGTTTGCGGCTATCGTAGATGGCAATATTTTTATAAAACAGGTAATCTGTGTCATAGTTGAGCATCCAGGCGGTGTAGGCACGGAGCTGGTAGTTACCTGCAGGAAGGGTGTCCGGTAGCACAAAATTGCCGGATGCACCAGCGCCACCCACAGGCAGCAGTTTTTTCATTGCGATACTTCCTTTCTTATCCAGTAATTCCACGTACAGGTTGGTCGCGGTCAGGGAAGGCTGGTTCTGCAACATCACATATGCTTTGAACCAGATGGTTTCTCCGGTAGCATAATAATCTCTATCTACATGCAGATAGACTTTCTCCTGCGGATTACGTTTGGCAAATTCTTCCAGCGCTTTCATTACCTTTTCAGGCAGCCCATCTATCGGCAGACTGGCGAAAATCGAGCAAATTCCAATCACACAGGCTGGGATGATCCATTTTAACCGGGTGTACTTTCTATTCGTTATAGAGGCCATGCGGAACTTATTTATTACACTGCAATATCAATAATATGTGATAAATATACTAAGATGATGTTTTTAAATGGACGAATAATTACAGGATTGGTTTTTATTAGTAAAATAAATAATTTATATAATGAGTAAAATTAATCTCTTTTGGCCTGCCGCAGGCCATCCACACACGAAAAAAAAGCATTCACCCAAAGGCGAATACTTTTTTAAAGGGTATTTAAATTTTCACCCGTACTTTAAAAAGATTACCGGACAAACTCCTACTGAATATATGCGTAATCTGGCCGGGGTGGTTTAAATTTGCCTCATGTTTGAAGCACTTGACCAGTTCGTCTCGAAATACATAAAACTCACTTCCGAGGAAACTGAAATCTTTCATTCCCTTTTGGAATTCAAAAAGGTAAAGAAGAAACAATTCCTGCTTAGAGAAGGGGAGATCTGTCAGTTTGAAGCATTCATCCTGAAAGGATGTATCCGTACCTATTATGTAGATAAAAGCGGTACAGAGACGATATTGAACTTTGCTGTAGAAGGGTGGTGGGTCAGTGACCTCAGCTCTTTTTCGGAACAACAGCCTTCCTCACAGAACATAGAAACGCTGGAAGATAGTGAGCTGCTCGTCATCAATTTTGAAAATAAGAAGATTCTATTTGATGTGATCCCTGCCTTTGAAAAGGTGTTTCGTATATTGGTACAGCGCTCACTGGGTGTAATGCAACAACGCTTTTATGCAACTCTTACCCAGACTGCAGAAGAGCGCTATCTGGCTTTTATTGACAAATACCCTCAAGTCGTACAGCGGGTACCTCAACACCAGATAGCGCGATATATTGGTGTATCACCAGAGTTTCTCAGTAAGGTAAGGAGCACGATGTATAAAAAACCGTAAAGGAGGATTTAAATACCAGGGTATATCATGTAGCTTACTTAATACCAGGAGGAACCTGTACAAGTGGCTCCCGGGCTTACTTAAATACCAATGCATTCGCGGTTTCCACCTCATCCTGACTCACGGTGTGGCCCATACCCGGATACACTTTTACAGTAATATCCGCGCCCATTGTTTTCATGATCGTTTCACTCTCACGAACCCTTGTCACCGGTACATGCATATCCGGATCGCTGCTGCCGATGAACACTGGTGTGCCGGCAAAGTCTCCGTTATAATTAGACATCTCTAGCGAAGCGCCAATCAGACCACCGGTGAAAGCCACCACGCCACCATACTGCTGTGCATGACGGGTTACGTATTCCAGCGTAAGACAGGCCCCTTGTGAAAAGCCCATAAAGTAGATGTTGGTTGCCGGAATGCCTGCGGCAATTACATCGGCTACAATAGATTCCAACACCGTAATAGCACTGCTCAATCCCGGTTCATTCTGCGCCACCGGCGCCATAAATGAATAAGGATACCAGGTATGCCCACTTGCCTGAGGGGCAAGCAATGCATAATCGCCTACATTCAGATAAGTAGCCAGGGAAATGATGTCCTGTGCACTCGCCCCACGTCCATGTATCATGATCAGGGCCTTCTTTGCCTGAGTGAGCGGCACTCCTGCCGTCACTATATTTTTCTGATGCGTCATTATTATCTCCTTTTTTGATGAAAAAGGGTATCCTTTTTCATAACTGTTCTTTATTGCTGCAACCAGATATCTGCGTATTCTTCCGGATGCCTTTTGAACTGTGCCAGTACATACATACACAAAGGTCTTACCTTCAGTTTATGCTCCCTCGCATAAGCTACCATCGCATTCAGCAGGTGTTTGGCCAGTCCTTTACCTTCCTGTGTATGATGTATTTCAGTGTGAAAGGCAGTAAGCACTTCTCCATCAATCCCAATCATCATCTCACCTACCTGTTCGTTATCCAGCATCAGGTAAAAAGCACCATGATTTTTCTGGTTAAGTCTGATTACAACTTCCTCCATAAAAATTGTTTTAAAGGAGGGAATATTTGCTAATCAGGTAGTACCTTCCAATAATAAAGGATTACCTGATCAACAACTATCCCCTGCCAATATTATTTATTTTAAAGCGGGTAATACCTTCTCAATTTCATCTTTCATCGCCCTGTACTGTGCAGGCAATTTCAAATCCTGCCCCAGTTCTGCCAGCGGCTCATCCACAGTAAAACCTGGATTATCTGTTGCTAATTCAAACAACACGCCACCTGGCTCTCTGAAGTAAAGAGAGAAGAAATAATCCCTGTCAATCTTCGGTGTGATGTTCAATCCTTTCTTCATCACTTTCTCACGGAACTTCATCAGGATCTCATCATTCTCCACACGGAAGGCCACGTGGTGATTGGTACCTGCTGCATTTCTACCTGCCGCTTCTTTTGGAGATTCAATCAGATCTACGATATTCGCGTTACCAATTGCATCCGTTACAAAGCGATGTCTGTTGCCTTCCACACCCTGTGGCTGATAACCTAAAATCTCTGTCAACACAGTCGCTGTGGGGCCAATGCTACGCAAATTTAAAGTCACATTGTGAAAACCTTTTGTTGCCTGTGCAGCCTTTACATCCGCAGTTTCCCATGCTTTACGATCATCCACATGCTTAGGTACGATCAGGTTCAGTTTCAGTCCATCCGGATCTTCCAGCGGAAGGTACAATTCACCAAAGCGTTCTGCAATTTCACCATGCTTCACACCTTTTTCTTTAAAGCGTGCTGCCCAGAACTCAAGGCTACCTTCAGGTACAGCATACCCGATTTCAGTAGCCATACCGGTACCGGTAGTACCTTTGCCAATGCCCTCCCATGGGAAGAATGTAAGAATAGTGCCGGGTGTACCTGTTTCATTACCAAAATAGAAATGGTAAGTACCCGGATCGTCGAAGTTCACGGTCTTTTTTACAAACCGTACTCCCAGTATATTGGTATAAAAGTCAAGATTCCGCTTAGCGTTGTCCGCGATTGCAGTAATGTGGTGCAATCCTAAGATTCTATCTTCCATAAATGTCGATTTTTAAAAGTTGAATATGTTGTAACCTTCGGCCAATAAGGTAGGGCTAGTAATTCAGGGTGCCGAATAAACCATTTTTATAATCTTCAATGGCCTGGTCTACATCTGCCATTGTACTCATTACAAAGTTATCTTTTGCTGCTACTGGCTCGTCTATGACTTCGCCGGAAAGGAAGAGCAGCTGCGTATCTTCCGTAGTGGTGATGGTAAATTCATCACCTGTTTTATCGAATACAATTAAATGATGTTCTGCTACTTCAGTCACCTCATTCACTTTCACACTTCCATGCGCGATATATACGAGCGTCCAATAATTTGCGACTACATTAAATGTTAAGGTTTTGCCAGCTGGCACCTCGCCCACAGCGGATATAACCGGTGTATAAGAAATATTTACCGGACCGGTTTTTCCATCAAAATTACCACTCACCAATCTCAAATAATCCAATACGATTGGCATTGCTGATTTATGCGCAAACTGGTATTTAGGATCATCCCATTTATTCGCTGCAGGCACATTCACCCATAACTGTAAAATCTCCTCCACACCACCATTACGGTGTTCCTGTTCTGAAGGGCCTTCGCTGTGAAGGATCCCTTTCCCGGCAAACATCCACTGTGCATCTCCTGCATTCAGCAACTGATCATTGCCAAAACTATCTTTGTGGTGTGCCTGTCCCTGTAGCTGAAAAGTAACAGGCGCAAAACCTCTGTGCGGATGCGGATGAATACGGCTGTCAGATCCTTTTGGAATCACATCAGGACCGCCATGGTGCAATACGATAAAGGGGCTTGCAAACCGGAAATCCGCATGTGGCAAGGGTTGTAACACCGTCTGCGTAGCAGTGATGTTTTTGCTCCTGCCATCCAGGATATGGGTAATGTCCTTTTTCATAAATTATTATTTATCTAACAGCAATTAAATTTTGTTCCCCAGCAACTTCCTGCCATCATCTCATTTATCTCTGATCTAAAAGATATAAAATTTCGCTCTCAGCAACTTCCTGCCATGATCACATTTATCTCTGATCCAAAAGATATAAAATTTCGCTCTCAGCAACTTCCTGCCATGATCTCATTTATCTCTGATCTAAAAGATATAAAATTTCGCTCTCAGCAACTTCCTGCCATGATCTCATTTATCTCTGATCCAAAAGATATAAAATCTCGTTCCTCAGCAACTTCCTGCCATGATCTCATTTATCTCTGATCCAAAAGATATAAAATCTCGTTCCTCAGCAACCCGCTGCCACCACCATAATGTCTGGTGATGATGGCAGCAGGGGCAAGGGCTGACAACCGTTCCCTCAGCGCTGTCTCCTCTTCAGGAGAAATTCCTGCACACAATAGAATGATGTCGTATGGTGCGTTTAGCAAGGCCTCGTACGCTGCTTCATCTGTTGTCACGGCCTGTCCGGACCAGTCTTCAGGAGCATTCAGCAATCGCTGCATCACTGTCATGATCTCTTCATTGCGTCCGATTGCGAGTATGTTAGTATGCCCGGTTGTCATAGTGCAATGTTTTTAAACCAGTTTGGTAAATTCAGACAGTGGCTTCCGTGTTCTTGGCGCCAGCTCTCTTGATTTGTAAGGTTCTTCCAGTTTCTCTGCATCGTCTCTGCGACCCAGGCTGATGATCACCAGTGGTTCTTCAGTCGCCAGCAGTTCCAGTGATTCAGCAATTTGCTGTTTGTGGAAACCTGCCATCACGTGACCATTGATGCCCATGCTATCTGCCTGTAACAGCAGGAACGCGTTGCTCATACCAGTGTCGTGTGCATAGTAGTGATTCTTCTGTTCCAGGTCAGGCAGTTCTTTGATACCTATGCTCAGTACCAGTGCTGCTGCATTCTTTGCCCATGGCTGGTTGCCCGGCATCAGTGCAGAATACAGTTTGTCAAAACCCGGTGTACCTGCTAATGCGTATACGTATCGCCATGGTTGTGAGTTGTTCGCACTTGGTGCCCAGCTGGCACCTTCCAGGATGGTCAGTACTTCTTCTTCCGTCACTGGTGTACCAGAGTAGGAGCGGGGGCTCCAGCGTTCTTTGATTAAATCCAATACCTTGTGTGATGTCTGTGCGATCTTAACTGATGATGACATAAAAGAGAATTTTGCAAAGTTATAGCCCACATTATTAGCGGGGCTGATTAGTATTTGTATAATTTACGGTTTTAAAGGTACATCCATCAGCAATATTTCCGCATCGCTTTCTAAAGCCGTCAGCAAAAAACTGTCTGTATCCCATATACCAAAGCCATCTCTCGCATCCAGTTCCTGTCCGTTTATGTTGAAGCGACCTTTAATCACGAATGCATATACGCCATTGCCTGGTTTTTGAATGTGGTAGGTAGTAGAAAAGTCCTTATCGAAGCGACCTAAGTTGAACCATGCAGCCTGGTAAATCCAGGTACCTGCATCGTCAGGATAAGGGCTGAGGATCTGGTGCAACTGGTTCTTTTGTGTCAGGTCGGGTGTGATCTGGTCATACCTTGGTGTCACATTCAGCTGGTTTGGAAATACCCAGATCTGAAGAAACTTGGCTGGCCGGTCGGCGTTAGCGTTGTATTCACTGTGGAATACCCCGGTGCCGGTGCTCATCACCTGGATGTCACCCTGTTTGATGATGATTTTGTTACCCAGGTTATCCTTGTGCTCCAGATCGCCTTCGATGGGAATACTGATGATTTCCATATTGTCGTGCGGGTGGGTGTCAAAACCACGTCCACCAGCTACGATATCGTCGTTCAATACCCTGAGGGCACCGAAACTCATTCTGTCAGGATTGTAATAACCTGCGAAACTAAATGTATGATGACTATCGAGCCAGCCGTGTGCGGCATGTCCTCTGGTAGCTGCTGTATGAAGAATTGTTTTTGCCATTGTATGTTTCATTTGTTGGAACAAATATCGAACTTTTTACTTGAGTAAACCATTAATCTGGATTAAGAAAATTGATATCTTTAGGCCCGTTTTACCCTAATACCTATATATGAAAGCTACATTGCTATTACTTGCCTTAGGCATATTGTTTTTGCAACACATTGTGGCCCAGCAGTATAAGTTTGGAGTTGGCGCTAGTGGCGCCAATGAAAGTGAAATTTCCATTGTGCCCATGGGGGCCAACCGTTTTAATCCGGGGAGTTATATAGGGGGGGCCTATTCCACAGAGAATGGCTATACAGGGACGTCTAAAAATGTTACATATCAAAGCACAGGCGTCATCGTAAATGAAGGTGCAGGTTTTATAGCGTGGAACTCCGGGTATATTATGCAAAAGGTATGACCCATGAAAAGCCGGATGTGCGTGGCGGGACAATTTCTTACTTATTTTAAATCAATACTTTACACCCAAAGATGAAAAAAGTTTTACTCCTGGCTGCAGTAGCCTTATTGTCCATGCAATCGTCTTTTGCCCAACATTTTAAGAATGGTTTTGGTGCGGGTATCTCAGTAGAAGATGCTCAGTACATGGATACCAAAGTCAATTTTACCTTTACCTATTCACCGGCTTTGTTTTTTGCTGAGCAGGAGAATACCTCTTTTTCTGTCGGTATTCCTATTAGCGCGGGCGTGAACGAGGGGTATTCGTCAGATTCCTATGATGGCTATTATTATGATAATACCAGCAGCATTGGATTTATGCTGGATATTCCTGTGATCCTGAACTTCAACTATGGTGCGGGTGCGGTGAAAGGTGGCCATAAGAAATGGGGGTTCTTTGCAGGTGCGGGTTATGGATATCACCTGTCTACCGATGAGTATAGTGAGTATTATGATGACAATGGAAATTACAAAACTTCGGACAACAGTACACTGGGAGTGACTGGTAATGCGGGTTTCCGTATAGGTATGGGGCATCGCCGCCGGCATAACCTGGAAATCAAGTTCACTTATATGAAGGGGTTGACCAGTTACAGGCCAAATGTATATGGCGTAAACTGTATATTCAATTTATAACAATAAGAACGCTTCTGCTATTCAACATCAGAAGCGTTCTTATTAATTATATGCGGCTTCTTCTGCCCATAACCAGTGAAATAACCAGCAGGATCAGGAAGATGAAGAAAATAATCTTTGCAATGCCTGCTGCACTGGCTGCGATACCACCAAAACCAAACAAAGCAGCGACTAAAGCGATAATTAAGAATGTAATTGTCCAGCGTAACATAACTTTAAGATTTTATAATGAGTAAATGTATTGTCATGGTATATGAATCTAAAATAATGCCGGAGAAGAAAAGCAGGTCTGGAGGGTGATTTGGGAAAGAATGTGTGACCTAACTTCCACAAAGTATGTATCGGGACCCCATCAGTACGGTGAAACTACCCTTTTTTTCTAAATATAGCGTATTCCATTATAGCAGGGGCTGCCTAATTCATCAATTTAGAAAAAGTTTCCATGGATTGTAAATTTTACAGCTGTCAGTGTTTATAAATTGTAAGGGTGTTCTATATTCAGATTGCTGGTAAGAGGGAATCGTAGGTACCTGAACGATAGGTAGCATGGCCGATATGCGGATATTATGGCCAATTAAAGATTTACTTTTTTGGAGGTGTCTATTTCCTATATTAACGGTATGTTTGGTACTGGTAACTAATTTACCATTTTTTTAGTAAGTGTCTTTTATTAATTTTACTCCCAGCAATGATTAGTAAAATAGGCTTCGACGTATTATTCAATAATGCCACGATTGGTATTATTGTAACAGATGAAAAGGGTAGGATTATACTCGCAAATCCTTTCCTGCTCAACCAATTTGGCTATAAAGAAGATGAGGTGCTGGGCCAGCTCATAGAGCTTCTTGTACCTACCCGTTTTCAGCACCAGCATGTTCACCACAGAGATGGTTTCAATAAGCATCCCCGGAATCGTCCTATGGGCGCCGGTCTGGAACTTTTTGGCCGTCGTAAGGATGGGAGTGAGTTTGCTGTGGAGGTGAGTCTTGGTAACTATGTTACCGATGGCGGCCACTTTGTGATCGCCTTTGTGAGCGATATTTCTGCCCGCAAGGCTTCAGAGCAGGCACTCATTAACCTCAATGCAGAGCTGGAGGCGAAGGTAGATGAGCGTACCAAGGCACTTAGTGAGATGTTGGAGAAGGAGAAAGGGCTGAATGAATTGAAGTCGCGGTTCGTAACCATGGCGTCGCATGAATTCAGAACCCCACTGAGTACGATCCTTTCTTCGATCTTCCTGATTGCCAGGTATGAGACTACGGAGGAGCAGCCCAAGCGGTATAAGCACATAGAGCGGATCAAATCGGCCGTGAATATGTTGACGGATATTCTGAATGATTTCCTATCGGTAGGGAAGATAGAAGAAGGAGCGATACAGGTACGGTATTCGGAATTTGATATCAGGGCGCACATAGAGAATATTATCAGCGAACTCGTTGGACTGCTCAGACCAGGGCAGGAAATAGAATATGACCATATAGGGAAGACGATACTGACGCTTGACCCGGTTTTAATTAAGCATATTATTATCAATTTATTGTCTAATGCGATAAAGTTCTCGCTAGGTGAAAAGCCGGTGGTGTTGACGACTACGTATGTGGGGGATGAGTTGGTGCTGTCTGTGAAGGATCATGGGGTAGGGATTTCGAAGGAGGATCAGCAGCATTTGTTTGAAAGGTTTTTTAGAGGGGAGAATGTGTCGAATATACAGGGGACTGGGTTGGGATTGCATATAGTGGCGAAGTATACGGAGTTGATGAATGGGAGGATTGAGTGTATTAGTGAGTTGGATAATGGGACGGAGTTCCGGATTACGTTGAGATCACATAATTGATTGATATTTATAGAAGTATGGCCGGTAAGCCACCTTTTCGCGAGCCGGTCGTTAGGTATATAAGTTTGTTTTATTTTAGGTTTGTTTGTTTTCGAATTTTCTCCGTTTAGCATTTACGCCAGTTTATCCCGGTTTATTTCCCTACCTCTTATCTTTTGCCTCCTTCCAGTTATATTTTGCCTTTTGCTTCAAATACCCCCGGTTTACCTGGCAATGCCCCATTCCCCCTACTGACTGATCTTAAGCACCCTGCCCCCTGATTGCTATCATTGCTGACCAATGACAGCCGTCCTAAATTTATCTCCTAAAGACGAGTAACCAGCCCTTTACGACCGACGCCATTTACGAAAATTACGAACTCATTAAAGCGACTACTATGCTTTTATCACAGTTAAATACGTGCACCATGGAAATTTATATCAGCGAAGAAGACGTGCTGCAAAATATCCAGGACAAGTTTCAGGAAGCATATCCTCATCTCAGACTGGAATTCTATAAGCACCCCCATGAAGCAGGGGAAGGATGTCCCCGCAATGAGAAGTGGCCATTGAATACCCCCATCGAAGATATTCGTATGATCCACAGCTTTGGCTGGATCGACATCAGTGAAGATCGAACCGTAGCTGAACTGGAAAAGAATTTTTACAGACAAATAGGCCTGTCTGTGCAGGTGCTGCGTCAGAGCGGTCTTAACTGGCTGCTCACCACACGTACCGATCACCTGACACTTAAGATACAGGATGAGATGGGAGCTGGGGTACTATAAGGACCTTTTGGTCTGAAATCAGGTACCAGCCTGCTATTACCACAAATAGGTTAAAGTGCTGAAATATAGGAACCTATAAACTGAAGAATAGGCTTCTATATGCAGAAAAAATCAAAAACGAATCAACTCATAAAATCGCTGTATCAAAGAATGGGCAGCCCCCCTGCAGCCATGGTAAGGGCTGAACAGTAAGTACAAACCACTCAGCCCCTTTTCAGTAAAACGAAAGGGGCTGATCTTTTTAGAGACCAGCCCTGCATCGGGATTGCACCTTGTTACGATGGATTTTGGGTTAACATTGCTCGTCGTCGTCGTTGTTAAGATTTAGTCATAGGTATAGTGTGAAATAGGTAATGAATGTGTTAGTTATTGCAGACAAACAATGCCTGGCTGGACATCCGCTGAGATGGCAGCTCATTGTTCACTACAATAAATGCCCTTTCCTTACATCCCAGGTACTCTCTCAACTCGGGCAGTGTATGATGTGTAAAGGTCACATCTCTGTAATGGCTGGTAAACCATTTTCCCAGTTCCTCCTCATGTTCAGTTAAGCACACTACGTTTACCGGCAGATCTTTCAGATCCGGGAACAGGTAAGTAAATTGTTTGATAGCGTTAATACTGGCAGCTTCACCGTCGTAGATGAATACCAGCTGGTCTAATCCTTCAAAATGTGAGGGCATTACCACAACAGGACATGCTGCACCATGCAGCGCTATACCATCGGGTTGTAGCAGTACCAGGTCTGCAAAACGGCTTTCTGCAACCACACCGGCACTTGTAATCACCGTATGAGGGTGCAGCGCGCCTACTATACTCCTCGCATCACATGCCTTTTTAAAACCGCTGGCAGCACTATTTTGCAGGAAAATACCCGTCAGTTTTGATTTAGATAACTGACAGATAAAACCGGCAAAATCCATTGCTTTGTTGCTTAGTTGCTGTGCGTCGGTTACAAAGAGAATCTTTTCCATAGTATAACTGGTTTTAACAAAGGTATTACCGACGTGAGCGTTTTTACATGATAGCGGTCAAGAATGAGGGTGATGTTCGTAAGGGGAATTTTCTACTTCAGAAGTCGATTTGTCTGGTTCAGGGAATTCCGTTTGTTGGTTCAATAAGGATCAGGCAATTTTATGCTGCTTTAAAAAAAGTGTAACAATAAGCGTATATAACAGTTGTAGGTTTACGTAGTAAGCCGGGATATTCTTATCCCGGCTGTTTTACATTTTTATTTTAACAACTCCGCCAGCTTCTCTTCCAGCCTGGCACCTCTCAATCCTCTCGCTATTACCTTCCCATTGCTATCCAGCAGCAAATTATCCGGCACAGCATGAATATCATACAACGTCGCCACCGGCTCTTCCCAGCCTTTCAAACTACTTACATGATACCATGGCATACCATCTTTTTCAATCGCCGCCTCCCACTTTTCGTGCTTGCTATCCAGCGATACACTAAGAATATTAAACCCTTTCTCATGATATGCCTGATACGCCTTCACCACATTCGGATTCTCTGCTCTGCAAGGTCCACACCAACTCGCCCAGAAATCTACCAATGTTACCTTACCTTGTTTTAACACCGTATATAGTGCCAGACTATCCCCTTTCAAATCCGTAGAAGTAAACGCCGGCGCTTTCGCTCCGGGAGCCAGGTTGCGGGCAATGGCGAGTCTTTCGCCGAAGGCAATCCCTAAAGGTGTTTTACGCAACCACTCATCAATTCCCTCAAATAGCGGATTGTATTTCGTATAGTCTACTGCCGCCCCTGCCATATCACTAATGGTTTGCAATGCAATAAATGAATGCGGATGTGCTTTTACAAAACTCAATAAATAATTTGTGATGGAATCCTGCGTAGCTGCATAATCATCCTTTACTGTTTTTGCAAATGAATCACGCTGCGGACCTTTGGGGTATTTTTCAATCGCCAGGCGCAGCTCCATCATATGCTTGTTCAAAGGAATGATCACATCAGATCGCTCTTCATACACCGTATTCACTGGTCCGCCTTTTATTTTTGCATACTTTAAAGAATCAGTACCAGTAACACTGACCGTACCTTTCTCTACATAAATTTTGATAACATCCGGTACCTGTTTTTCATGTGTGAAATCGAGCTTCCGGATGTACATCAATGCTGGCTGTTCCAGGTTGAATCTGAGGGAAAATTTACCATCGTGCGCCACAATGGTATCATGCTTGTTGTCAACAAAATAGGTGAGGGAATCAATTCCTTTCCAGTTGGACATTTTACCTTCTACTTTGTAATCACCTTTTTGCGCAAATGCAAATGCAGGAAGGAGTAATAGTGTGAATAATAATCGCATGGTAGTAGCTTTTGTTAAATTATAACCTTCGTTTTGAGTTAAATTCGGATCACGCAGGGTGATAGGGAATAGTGTAATCATACCCTTTGTTTGGATTTAAGTTCGAATCACAGTGGATCTTTACAGACGGCAGAATGATTTTTTAATTATAACCTTCGTTTTGAGTTAAATTCGGATCACGCTGTATATCAGTCAATGGAAGAGGAAATAAGATATCCGTCGATGTCCAGCCTGATTTCACTGCACCGAAGATCGCATCTGCTTTTCCGCTTCTTTTTACATCCAACCATCTGTGGCCCAGTTCTGAGAATAATTCAATCCTTCTTTCGTGCAGAATGGTGTCTAATAATGCCTGTTGTGTAATACCTTCCATCATGAGTGGCAGGCCAGCTCTGTGCCTGATTGAATCTAAATCAGCGCTGGCGGATGCGATATTTCCTGCATGGGCATAAGCTTCGGCACGGATCAGGTATTGTTCACCCAATCTTAATAAGGTGGTATTTTCTGTTTTTGCAGTACCGGTTCCGAGAGATACTTTGTACTTATAAGGTGCATAGTAGGTGGCATTACTAATCGTCACTTTCGAGAGCCAGCTTGTTTTCCTGTTATCACCTTCTTCGAAACTGTTCAGGAGCGAGTTAGAAGCGAGGTGTGCTTTCAGGTTCACAAATACGTAAGCATCCCATGTATACAGGTTGGTACCCGGCGATACGAGTTGTAAAATATTCTCCTTGCCGGCATTGAGAAATACATTGTTCAGTGGCTCTAATGCATAATAGCCGGAGTTGATCACCGCAGTAGATTGTTCAATCGCTGCCTGCCATTGCTGGCGATACAGGTACACGCGGGCTAATAAGGCAGTGGCCGCCCATTTATTGGGTCTTACTCTATTGCCAGTGGCCGTGTAATTATTATCCAGACTACCTTGCGCTGTTTGTAAATCGGAAATGATTAAATTATAAACAGAATCTATGGAAGTGCGGGGCAGGTAAGTATTCGTGGTATAATCAGTGGTCAGTGGCATAGGCACAGGTCCATACAAATTCACTAAATAGAAATAATACAATGCACGGCAAAAGTGTGCTTCGCCGCCAATCCATAACTTCGCTGCAGGTGTTACATTGGGAGAATTCTCCAATCCCTGCAGAACGGCATTTGCCTGATAAATGGTGGTGTATAAATTCCCCCAAATGCTGGAACCGCTTTTAGAATTGGAAGTGCTGATGGCATTATTCTGGAAGTCTGTAAAATCGACCAGGGTAGACGTGGTAATGAGTTCATCAGAAGCCAATCCCGGGCATACGCTCAGGCTCCCCCCAAATGGTGCGTATAAGGCGGAAATCATTACACTGTACAAGCCTCTTACGGCAGCAGCAGCTTTGGTGTCGTCATCAAATACCACATTGGATGGGATCTGGTCTATTGGCTCCGCTACTTCTACGAATTTGGTACAACCAGCGAGTGTAAGTGTGATTAAAAATAAATATCGACGGAACATGTAATTTAGTTTTTAAGCCTGGAGAATTACTAATGGCGGCATGTAAAGGATCTTATCAATTTTTCACAGATCAGAGATTCAGTTGTATTCCACCCACAATCGTCCTCAACGGGGGCATGTACAAATAATTCTGTGTTTCCGGATCGCCTCCCTGATAACCAGTAATCGTCAGCAGATTCTGCGCCTGCACATATACCCTGCAGGAAAGAATACGTAGCCTTTTGAGCACCTCCTGCGGAATGGTATATGCCAGGGACACATTCTTCAACCGGATATAAGAAGCGTCGCCATACCTGTAATCTGAGAACATCATCGCATAATATCCACTCGTTCCCGTAATTGACCCTGCGGATAAAGTATACTTCTGATTCGCACTTTGATCCCCGGGTTTCTGCCAGCGATCCAGCAATAATTTAGGCTGGTTGTACATCGTACCGGGAGGGTTATACAATCCATTCGATCTGAAATTCATGCCTGTCTGTTTTACAAACTGAAACAGGAAATCCAGCTGAAATCCTTTGTACGAAAAAGTATTAGACAGGCCGCCATACAACCGCTGATCCGTTTTTCCATGTACTCCATAATCACTGGCATTTCCCAATCCATCTTTATTTACATCTTTGATGCTGTACAAACCATTGGAATCAAGACCTGTATAAACACTACCGTAAATCAGATTCAACGACTCGCCCAACTTATACTGATTTGCATAAGTAGAGGTAGCCAGATTCGGATATTTAACAAGCCTGTTCTGCGGAATTGTCACATTCAGATAACTATTCCAGCTAAATGTTTTTGTTTGAACATTCGTAGTATTGATAGAGATTTCAATGCCCCTGTTTTCAATCAATACCCCATTCAGATTCGCCGTAATCGATGAGAATCCTGTTGCATAGGGTAAGGGATACCCCACCAGCGGATCGGAAGATATATTGCGGTACAGGGCAACAGTAGTCAGCAGCTTATCCTTCAGGAAACCCAATTCCATCGCCACTTCCGTCTTGATATTCTTTTCCCAGTGGAGATTGGGATTATACAGGATAGTAGGGTAGAGGGATGCCGAATCAGTATAGTTATAGCTCGTCGCTTTCCAGCTATCCAGGTATTTATAATCACCAATTTTATCATTGCCCGTCAATCCATAACTGGCCCTGATCTTACCATAACTCAGTACTTGCTGTTTAGAAAGGAATTGTTCATTGGTAAATAACCAGGCACCTGCCAATGATCCAAAATTCGAAAAGCGATATTGTGGACCAAAGCGGCTGGAACCATCTCTTCTACCTGTAAAGTTGATCAGGTACTTGTTGTCATAATTGTAATTGGCCCTTGCAAAGAAAGCCTGGTAGCGGTAGTCGTTATTACTATTGGTAGTGGAAATGCTGTTGGTACCTGCTGCTGCCAGTGAGCCTAATAACTCATCGCTGGTATAGCCAGTCGCAATAATCATTAAACTATTATTCCTGATCGCATTGAAGGTGGCGCCGCCCAATAAAGTAAGTTTCCCTTTGGAGATATGCGTGTTGTATTCAATCTGTGGTTCTACAATCCAGCTCTTAAACTGATTATTACCTAACTGTAATGAGCCGGTAGCCGAACCTTTGGATGGGTTCTGTGCAGCACGTGGCAGTTTCTTTTGCTCATCGGCAATGGTGCTGTTGTAACCCAGGCTGGTGCGGAGTTCTAAGTTAGGCAGGATTCTATAGCCTAACAATAAATTCCCTTGCAGATTGCTGGTATTGATGCGGTAATTTTGGTTCAGGTACAAAGCCAGCGGATTATCTTTCGCGGTGATCCCTCCTTCATTCCATGCATAATTCCCCAGTGAATCATAGATCTGGAAGTTGGGCGGCAACTGCATCACAGAGGAGATATCAGTGGCAGGGATATTATTCTGGTCTACAGAATAACCGCCACTAAAGTTCAGGTTGAACCTTTTATCATCAGATCTGCTGGTGATGCCAATGTGCATAGAACCTCTTTGCTCGTGGCTATCGCCGGGGTATACGGTGGTCTGGTAATGATACCCGGTGCCAAGGATGTATTGTGTATTGACAGTACCACCTGCTATAGAAGCCTGTGCATCCGTTGTTGTAGCGGTATTGCCAATGAAGAGTTTAGTCAGGTCAGTATATCGGGTGGTATCATAAGCGAGCAGGTCATAGGCATTGGCATTCGTCATGGCGGTGTTGGAGTTGGTGAATGCCTCACGACGCATTTGCAGGTATTCCTGTGTATTCATCATGGGTACGGTGCGGGTTACCTTGCTGATACCATGACTCAGACCTACGTCCAGTCTGGTTTTTCCGGGTTTCCCTCTTTTGGTGGTGATCAATATTACGCCATTCGCACCACGACTGCCATAGATAGCGGTCGCATCAGCATCTTTCAGTACTTCAATGCTGGCGATATCGTTCATATTGATACTGTTGAAAGGGCTGATACCAGAGTTTAGCAGTACACCTGCAGCAGAAGTGAGTTTATTGATCTTGCCATTATTGGCCGCCATAGGTACACCATCTACAATGAAGAGAGGTTGGTCGTCAGAGAGGTTTTTGTCAAATGCCATGCGACCCCTGATCTCCACTTTGAAAGTAGAACCAGGAATACCGGAACTTTGGGTGACGATCATACCGGGTACCCTGCCTTCCAGCGCTGCCAGCGGGTTTTCTACGGGCTGAAGCATGAGTTCTTCGGCAGAGACCTTGTCGATATTGCCCGTGTTGTAGCGTTTGGAAGTAGCGCCATAAGCCTGCACGACTGTCTCATCCAGTTTGTTCAAAGCTGGGGTGAGACTGATGGAGATAATACGTTTTCCTCTAACGGGGATTTCCTGCGTTGTGTAACCGATGAAGGTAAAAACGAGTAGTGCATTTTCATCCACATTTTCGAGGGAGTATAGGCCATGGGCATCTGTCACAGTGCCGTCTTTGCTGTTTTTGACTCTTACTGATACACCTGGGAGGGCTACGCCTTTATCATCTGTGATGATACCCGTGACCTTGATGGTCAGGGGTTGTGCATCCATGACAGGGAGGGCGTACGGGAGGGGTGTTTTCTTCCTGATGATAATCGTTTTGCTTTCAATCGTATATTCCAGTGGTTGGTCATGGAGTACCAGATCCAGGAATACGGAAAGGTCGAGATGTTTTGCATCTACATTCACTGGTTTTGCGTTGGCGAGTACACTGCCGTTAGAGAAACAGACGTACCCGGTTTGCTTTTCGATAGCGTCCAGTACTGTTTTCATTGGCACATTGCGGCCGGTGAAGGTGATGGACTGCGAAACGCTTTTGGCGCTGACATGCAGGCAGCATACGAACAATAAGTAGGCGATGAATCGCATAGTGCGAAAGATTTTGGTCCAGGGCCCTGGTTCACGCAGGGCTTCGTAATAAGCAACGAATTGCATAAATTTGAAGAGGTTTGGTTGATTAATGAAATGTTTCTTTTAGTCGGGATACATTCAGAATTAAAAGGCCATACTGATTTATGCCGCTACGGATTGCAGTCTGTAGCGGTTTTTTGTGTGGCAGCGTGTACATTCAGAATTTTAAGGCTATGCCGGATGATGCTGTCAGGGATTGCAGTCCGTGGCGGTTGCTTCAGGCATAGTATGCATTTGGAAATAAAGCACTATTGATTTATGCGCTACGAATTACAGTCCGTGGCGGTTTCTTCCACCATAGTAATTATAGTCCATACCCTTTACGAATTGCAGTCCGTAACTTTTTTTCAGGCACAGGTGTTCCACCCTGGAGCTTTAGTCAGCCGCTTCAGGCAAATAATGAAAGAAATTTCTGAGAAAATTATGGCAGTACTACCAGGCGCTTATTACCTTCCAGCCTACAATTCAACTTCATGTAAGAAAAGATTTTGATAATTTGAGATAATTGTAAATGTCTATCCATCTTCCCATCAAACGTGATGGCTGGTATATTCCCTTCATATACGACGTCAATATCATACCACCTTGTCAATTGTCTCATTACCTCCGGCAGCGTGGCATTATGGAAATCAAAGAGCCCGTTTTTCCATGCCAGTACCTGTGCGGTATCTACATTCTGAATCGTCTCAATAGTTGTCAGCCCCGTGCGCGCCTGCTGCCCGGGATGCAGTGTAGCCTGCTCATTCCCGTGGTTCATACGAACAGCGCCGGTAAACAATGTAGTGGCAATACCACCTTCATTGGCATAGGCATTTATGTTAAAACTTGTACCGAGTACGACAATCGTGGTTTGATCATTGACCTTTACTTTAAAAGGTTGTTGCGCATTTTGTGCGATTTCAAAATAAGCTTCGCCCTGTACTTCTACGAGTCGTTCCGATGAGCTTTTGAAAGAAGTAGGATAACGCAGCGAAGAAGCAGCATTCAGCCATACATTACTGCCATCTGGCAGGGTCACCCTGAAAGTACCTCCGCGGGGAGTGGTCAGGGTATTATAACTTATCGCATTATAGGTAGCAGCGCCCGAATAGGCCAGCAATCCACCAGATTGATGCACACTGGTATTGCCCTGCATCCATGATCCTACGCCGGCACTATCCAATGGCACCGTTTGCCCGTTTGCCAGCGTAAGCACTGCTTTTGTAGTACCTGGTGCAACATCCGCAACAACCAGATTTGCCGGTGGAGGCACAGGTTTCTGCAACCACAAAGTGCCTGCCCCCAACAGGAGCAGGAGGACCGCCGCAGCGGCCCACCAGCCGTACCTGTGCAAAGTTGATATAGGATATGGATAAACAGGTGATTTGGACATCATTTGCTGAAAGATGGCATTACGGTCAGCGACTGGCGCATCATCGTAACGTTTCTCTGCGAGGATCTTTTCAATGTACGCAGCCCACTCTTCACGCAGGTCTTCGCGGGCAAGTAAAGCCCGGAATTCCTCCTGTTCTTCTTTGGTCATGCTGTCGGACAAGAATTTTTCCAATAATTCCTTCATATGTATAAAGACGAAAAAAATGGACGGGGTAATCCGTCGGTGAGGAAAATTTTTTCAGAAAAATTATAACTAGTTATATACTAGTTCCTTATCATTAAAAGTAAAAGCAGTCCCAATTCAATTTGCTTCCCTGCAAGGTATTTTTTGATAGCTACCAGTGATCGTGCTATGTAATTCTGGGAGGTTACTTTGGATATGTTCATCCTTTGTGCAATCTGGTCGTGGGTAAGTCCCTCAAACCTGCTCAGTTTAAAAGCAGTCTGCATTTGCGCGGGTAATTGATCTATAGCTGCATGTAGTTGTTTCTCAATGTCTTTTGTCGTTGCCGGTTGGTGTGCATCCTGATCGCCAGCCAGAAAATAGGCATCTATAAACTCAGCATAATCCGGACTTTGTTGTAACCGGCGCAGCTCATCCAGGATCATATTTTTCGCTACCTTGTACAGCCAGGCATCGAATCGCTCAATTCCGGGAAGTTTATCGCGCATGACCCACACCTTAGTAAATATCTCCTGTGCAAGGTCCTGGGCTAATTCCGGCGATTTTGTAAAATGCAACGCATTGGCATACATGCCATCCCAATATTGGTCAAAAAGCATACGAAAAGCCTTTTGGTCACCATTGGCTACACGGAGTAAGAGAGAATTTTCAGCTGCGTACATCAGGGGACTAAAATAGTAATTATACCGGTTTTCTATAAGCAATTGACTGAATGAAGTCAAAATAGAAGAAACGCTTATGAAGTACCTCGTATTTTCCCTGTTCAAAGCAAGTAGCCATGTTAAAGAGGGAGTTTGCTTCTATATTGCAGAACAATCTGAAGAAGGAATACATGATTTTTAGTAGCAATTTATGCCACCAACGGCTTTTTTCTTTGTCATAATAGAAATCTGCGAATAACCACAAACCGTCTTTTTTCAAAGAATTATGTAACTGCCAGAAGACAGATTGTGCCCGTTCAGGGACGAAATTGTCAAATAAGAAAGGGGTTATGATGACATCGTAGTCAAGGTCGGGGGTAAAATCTTCGATAGGGAGGTTGACAAAATCAACTGTATTTTCTTTATAGTCGCGCTTTTGAGAAAGGGTGATCATATTCCCCGATAGCTCCACATAGGTGATGCGTAACCCATTGTGGTGTAATTGCGCCAGTCTTTCTAAAATCCAGCCGGTACCCCCGCCTACGATGAGGACCTGGCTACCGGCTGGGATGTATTTCAATAAACTCACCTGTGCATTTTCCAGCGAGCGGTAAAATACCACTTTGCTCAGCCAGTCATATTGCGAGGCGACGATGTCGTAATTGTTTTTAGTCTGTTGCATGGTGCAACCTAAATGTAAGACATATTCATCAATGATCCGACAGCACCACCTTCACCTGCATCCCCACCTTCCGCTTCCTGGCCAGTAACAACAATGGCAATGCAAACAAAAACACTATTCCTACCATCAGGTAAGCATCATCATAACTCATCAGATTCGACTGTTTCGTAATCACAGCATCCACCACCTTTAATGCCTTCTGCTTTGCCTCCAACACCCCAAACCCATGTTGCATAAAATATCCCGTATAATCTGATATTCTCTTTACAGCCTCCGGATTATCAACGGTAATATTGCTAACAAGATCGGTTCTGTGTACTGCATTTCTATTAGTCAGGTATGTATTCACCATCGCCAACCCAAAACTACCGCCCAGTTGCCGCATCATATTATTCAACGCTGCTCCCTGTGGAATATCCTGTGGCTCCAGCGATGACACTGCCAACGTGGTCAATGGCACCGTCACTACAGCCAGTCCAACGGCACGCCATATCAAACTGGTCGTGATCAGATTGGCACTTGCATTCAGACTTAAATGCGACATCTGCCAGCTGAAGAGAACAAAGAGCAACATCCCGATTGTAATCATCACAATAGGAGAAACGCCTTTTTGTAACAGCGTAGCAGAGATCATCAATCCGCCGATGGCTAATAAGGCACCCGGTAGCAACAATAGTCCTGTTTGCGTAGGCGTGAATCCTAATAGTCGTTGCGCAAAAACAGGTGTCAGAAATACAGAACTGAATAGTCCGACTCCTGAAATGAAAGTAAGCACAGCCGCTAAGGTAAGGTTCTTACTCCTCAATACTTTCAGGTTCACCACCGGGTTGTTGGTTTTGAGTTCCCACCAGATAAAAAGTAATAATCCAAAGAAGGCGGTCACGCTTAAAAGGATGATATAATTTGCTTCGAACCAATCGTCCGTTTCGCCTCTTTCCAATACTGTTTGCAAAGATCCTACGCCAATTGCTAAGAGGAAGATTCCCAGCCAGTCTACTTTTCCAGCTTCCTGTTTGGTAGGTGGTTCTTTTAATAGCATATAACATATAACCGCAACAGTTATACCGATCGGTACGTTGATATAAAAGATCCATGGCCAGTCGTAGAACTCGGTGATATACCCGCCCAGTGTAGGCCCGATAGTGGGGCCTACAAACACGCCGATTCCAAAGAGCGCACTGGCCACATTCCGTTTTTCTTTCGGAAAGATCTCAAACACGATGGCTTGTGATACGGAGAGCAATGCCCCGCCACCTATACCCTGCAGGAAACGGAAAGCCACGAGAGTCCAGATATTCGACGCCTGTCCGCACATAAAAGAGAAGAAGGTAAAGGCGATGACAGAGCCGATATAGTAATTCCTTCTGCCCAGTTTTAAGACTAAAAAACTGGTGATAGGAATGATGATCACATTCGCAATGGCATAAGCCGTAATGACCCACGAAGTATCTTCCAGCGTAGCTCCCAGGTTCCCGCTCATATGAGAGAGCGCGACATTGACGATGGAGGTATCGATTAGTTCCATCACGGCCGCAGCGATGACGGTAACCAACAGAATGGTTTCTTTCTTCATACCGATCGGTATATATTAAGGCAAAGAATTAAATGCTGGCGTTGAGTGCCTGCAGTGCATTTTCAGGAGAGGAGAGGTAGAGTTGGTATATGCCGGCAGTATCGCCTACATGTATTTCATATAAATCATTTTGAAGACCTTCTATCAATCCGGCAGCGACTTGTGCAGGTGGAATACCTTTTTCCCCGCCTATTTCTTTAGAAAATTCTGTATTGACTAATGGGGGCATGAGTTCGAAAACACGTACAGGGGTATCTTTCAAAGTAAGGCGTAATACCCTGCTATAAGCATGCAAAGCAGCCTTGCTGACACTATAACCAGGAATATTGATACTTGGCGCAAAAGATACAATACTGGATACATTCACGATGGCAGCATAGGGTTGTTCACTTAATAAAGGCAGCAACTTTTCATTCAGACGAAGTACGGAGAGGTAATTGGTTTGCATTTCGGCACTGGCCTTTTCATATGCATTTGCCCCTGGGAGAAATCTGTAAGGAGAGGACGCGGCCCCTGCGTTATTGATCACAATATTTAAAGCAGGGAATTGTTCATTGAGTTGAGCGACGAGCTGGTTGACATCGTCTTCGCTGGTGACATCAGATACAATCGCGGTGGTATTTTTTAATTGCGCGGCCGCTGTTTTCAATCTTTCAGGATTACGACCTGTGATGATAACCTGGTTGCCCTGTGCGCTTAATTGCTGTGCGATTTCGAAACCGATACCGGCACTTCCGCCGGTGATAAGTACGGTATTGTTACTTGTGTTCATCTTGTTTGTTTTTAAATATACCGATCGGTATATTATTGTGCAAAAAAATATTTAGAGTGCGTTGATCATGTTTTCGATGGCGTTCATGATAGCAGAGCGGTAATTGAGTTTACCAGTTGCTTTGGTGATCATGATAGCTCCTTCGATGGTGGCGATGAGTGTGAGTGCGGTTTGCTCTATATTCATTCCTGGCTTGAATTCTCCCACTTCAATGCCTTTATTGAGAATATCAGCGAGTTTGTCTTTCCAGTTTCCGATGGCAGCGGCAGATTTCGCCCTCAGTTCCGGGTGAGTATCATCCGATTCCACGGCTGTATTCAGCACGGGGCAACCGCCGGTAGGGAAAGGTGAGTGCAGAAAATTGTCATAGATCCTGGTATAGACCAGGAGTTTGCCCCTGTAGGTCTTTTCCTTTTCGATGGCGCTGTTGATGATGCCGACTACTTTTTTGAAATTGAAGTCAAAGCAGGCGAGGGCCACTTCATCTTTGTTGGCAAAGTTGCCATAGATGGAGCCTTTGGTCAGTCCGGTTGCCTCGGTCATATCAGTGAGAGAGGTGCCGGCAAAACCCTTGGTATTGAAGATAGGAGCGGTTTTCTCCACTATATACTGCCTGGTTTTTTCTGCTTTGCTCATATCAAAACGATTAAGATGATGTAAAAATATACCGATTGGTATAATTCTCCAAATTTATTTTACTGCGAACTCATGTACAGTTAATATTAATACCTTTATGAAAATAGAGATAACCCGCCTATAACCTGCCTATAACCCGCTCATATCCCGCCCATAACCCGCATCTATATAGATACGGGATATCTACGGGTTATATACCTGTTACTTACGGCATAGGTACATTATAGGGTTATCGGTTACCATTAATTGTTAACAGCAGAACCATATCTTATGGCTATTATTAAATCAATATTCAAATTTGAAGGGAAACTGGAAGGAATGAATGCTTACCTGCCTAAGAACAGGGATGAATCCGAGGGATATATTCTCCGAACGAATGGAGGGCCTACCAGGAAACAAATTGAAAAACTACCTTCCTGTGAGTTGGTACGGCAAAACAATCATGAATTTGGAACCAGTTCTGCAGCTGCGAAGGCTGTCAGGATGGCGATCAGACCTGTCAGCCATTTGGCTGATATAAATTTGGCCTCCCAGTTTACATCTTTGTGCAGGCATATGCTCAAGCAGGATAAGGAGAATAAGCGGGGTGAACGAATGGTGTTTTTTTCAGAATTTGGGTACCTGATGAGTGGGGTCAACCTGAATAAAAATCATTTGTTTGATAGCGTGGTCCGGAACCCGGTATCCGCCACTTTAGATCATGCTACAGCTACCGCGGTGATACGCTTTCCTGCATTACAGCCTGGTGTGAACCTGGTACTTCCCTGGCAGCGCCCCTTGTTTCGGTTTATCATCAGTTTGGGGGTAGCCGGAAATTATCGTTCTCAACAGCCACCGGTTTCTTATAATACTGAGTGGTATTCCTCTCAGCAGGCACTGGAAGCACAGACGATTACTTTGCAATTAAGTAATAATAAATTCAGCGAGTATCAGTGTATGGTTGTAGCTGTAGGAGTGGAGATGGGTATGGTGGTGAGTGATGCCCTGGTGGAAAGTGTGAAGCATATAGGGTGTGGGAAGGTATTGATAGCAGGATAGGAGGTGAATGTAGGCGGATGTAATTTGAGATGGCAGGATAGGGGGTAGAATGTAGGCAGTTGTAATTTGAGATGGCAGGTTCCTGTCGGATGCTGTTGCAATAAGTGATAGGAGGTGAAGTAGAATTGCTGTCGAATGCAGCTGTAATTTCCCATTGGTTTCGTATCTTCAAACACATGAACGAGCATGAACACCATCACGAACATGATCATGATCACGGACATGGTTGGATGAAATACATAGAGATCATCTGCAGCCTTACCTGTGGCACAGCACTGGCGATTGGCTTTGGTTTATCTTTTGTCAAAGGTATTCCTCCCGTACTTCCTTTATCGTTATATATACTGGCATATATCGCAGGTGGCTTTTTTACTGTCAAAGAAGCCATCGAAAACATTAGAGCAGGTTCTTTCGACATCGACTCTCTCATGATCGTCGCTGCCGCTGGTGCCGCTGTCCTGGGAGACTGGGCCGAAGGCGCGCTATTGCTTTTCCTGTTTAGTCTGGGCCATTCATTAGAGCACTATGCCATGAAAAAAGCAAAAAACGCTATCAGTGCATTGGCAAAGCTAGCACCTAAAACTGCTTGGCTGAAAAAGGGCAATGACCTGCAGGAAGTGAAAATCGAAACCTTACAAATAAACGATATTGTCGTAGTAAAACCTGATGCCACGATTCCAGCCGATGGCATTATCATAAAAGGTAACAGTGCAGTTAACCAGGCGGCTGTTACCGGCGAAAGTATGCCGGTTGATAAACAGGTTGACCACAATGTATATGCGGGTACTTTGAATGGCAGTGGTGCATTGGAAGTAAAAGTGACCAAACCATCCAAAGACTCTACCTTATCAAAACTGATTCAACTCGTGAATGAAGCGCAGTCACAGCAGTCGCCTACACAGCGTTTTACTGACAGGTTGCAGAAGTTTTACGTACCTGCTGTCATCATCTTTGTAGGGTTGCTATGTCTCGCATTTCTGGTGATTGACGAACCATTCAGTGCCAGCTTTTATCGCGCTATGGGTGTGTTGGTGGCGGCCAGTCCATGTGCATTGGCCATTGCTACGCCCAGTGCTGTGTTGAGTGGGGTAGCCCGTGCTGCACGTGCGGGTATCCTTATCAAAGGTGGTCGTCCACTGGAAGACCTCGGTACACTCAAAGCCATTGCTTTTGATAAGACAGGCACCCTCACGGCAGGCAAGCCAACACTTACCGGCATTATTCCTGCGGCTGGTATCACTAAAGATGAGCTACTGGAAATGGTGGTAGCTGTGGAATCACTCAGCGATCATCCATTGGCAAAAGCCATTGTTGCCGATGCGCAACTAAAGAATGTCAAGCCTGCAGAGAACCTTTCATCTGTTACCGGTAAAGGTATTAAAGCACAATGGCAGGGGCATGACATTGTAATTGGTAATAAGGCTTTGGTCATCGGTGTTTCGGAGGAGGTGCTTGCGCTGTTGGATGAAAAATCCACCGCCGGGCATACGGCTATGCTAGTGTTAAAAGACAACCAGTATGCGGGCATGATCACCGTGATGGATACCCCTCGTCCCGAGGCTAAACAGGCACTGGATGCACTCAAAGCAGCGGGGATTAAAAAGATGGTCATGTTATCCGGCGATAACCAGTTAGTAGCAGATGCGATTGCAAAAGCGACGGGTCTCACAGATGCATGGGGGAACTTGTTGCCTGAACAAAAAGTCGAAGCGATTAATAAACTAAAGGCTACGGAACATAAAGTGGCTATGGTGGGTGATGGTGTCAACGATGCACCTGCCATGGCCAATAGTACGGTAGGTATCGCTATGGGTGCTGCGGGTTCTGATGTAGCGCTGGAAACGGCGGATATCGCGTTGATGGGCGATCAGTTGATGCACCTGCCGTTTGCGATAGCGTTAAGTCAGCAGGCGAATCGTATTATCAAACAAAATCTGGTGATCAGTTTGGGTATGGTGGCGGTGCTAATACCCTTAACTTTATTGGGTATTGCGAGTATGGGACCAGCGGTGATTGGTCATGAAGGTTCTACTTTGGTAGTGGTGTTGAATGCGTTGCGGTTGTTGGTGTATAAAGAAAAATAACGGATGGTTACCTATACCTTGTTATTACTATCTGTTTTTACAACAATGATAGGGGGGATGGTTCTTTATTTTTCCGGCTGTGGTGATATTAGCAGTATCTTTGGTCTGTATATTATTTCAAACTGTGCGAACGACAATTAGTATTCCTATAATGCTATTCAATAAAAATCAATAACATGTGGCGGTATTTGTTTGTTTTAACGGGACTCGCCAGTTGTACGACGATCAGGTATTCTGAGAAGGCTGTTTTTAAAAGTGAGAAGAGGGGATACCAGGTAGTATACAATGGACACCCTGTAGCGTTTAAAAATATCATTTTAAATAAGGACAGTATCACACGGGTGAAAAAGAATTATGTGAGGAGGAGGATCAGTATTTATCCAACATCTGTAAATGCGAAATTTAAGACGGGGGAAGAGCTGGTGAATGAGATTCGGGTAGCGACAGGGAAGGAGTTTGATATCATTGTTATCAATGGGGTACCTTATTTTAAAGCGGAGGAGCTGAAGTTACTGCAAGTCCAGCAATCGGCGGGGGTTGAATATATTATATTAGACCCTGACAAATTTCAAATAAGTTGTAATAGAATGGATAATCCATTATTGCTGATTGTAGCCCGATAGAAATTACATTTGAATAGGATGATTCCCTTACCGAAGCAAAAATGGAACTTGTGCTAACGGATAAAAAAGAGAGCCGGCCCTGGCAATTTCTGCAAGCTACATTTACATCATTAGAAGCATAGATATGATCCCGATTACCAACGGTACAAAGGAAGCAAGGTACATTACCTTTATTTTATATTGCTGGCCATTATTATTTGTACTGGCAAATATTTGTTCCAGGAACTTTAGTGTAACATCCATCCTTGTGGATGTCATCGTTTTTTCTTCAACAATTTGGATCGCATATTCGGTATCTTTTAATGATTACGAGATCTGGTTGTCTCAGGAAAATAACAGCATAATAATAAAGAGAAGAGAACTGGAAGTCAAATATGAGGTAGATGAGTTTTTGAAATTCCGGTTGGGATATTATCCATTTCAAATGTCTTCTGAAAGTAGGTATTACGAACTGAAAATTAATCGACAGTCTTATCGGATCAGGATCCTGATTACAAAAAGTAATAGAATGGAATTTTCTGAAAGCCTTGACCCTGAGAGGTATTTGAGGAAATTAGAAGAAGAAATGAAAGATAAGATCAGGATGAACATGAGTGGATGTACGAGGTAATTTGATGTGTGGAATTGTCCAAACCCCCGAAAATTTGTATATTACTATATAATTCCGCCACCCTATTTCAATTCCCTCAATATTATGCTTCAGCACAATAAAAACATTTCTGTCATTCAGCCTTCCAGCCGCGCTGCTGCAAACCGTTCCTCCTTTACCGGTATTTCTCAGCCAGCGGTAGTTCAGAAAACTGCTGTCATACAGCGACAAGCATTGACAAAAATTGTAGGAGAATGGAATACCGATAACTACGACATATACGATGTGATCATTGGCGGCCGCACTCTCTCCCCATTCAGCAATACGATGGGTGCCCATTCTACTGCCTGGGTAGCACATATCGACGCCATCAGAAGGCACCTGGTAGGCACTACTATGAGTGTTGGGATCGACTGGTTTTTAGGTACCATCAATGAGGATCTGGACTCCCCCTTGCGCAAGCTGGATGGCTATATCGGCAAAGAGCAATGGGCAAAACTCGACTTTGCGACCTATCAGCTAAAAGTATCCCGCGATAATCTCGTGAGTGTATCAGCAAAAATCACTGCGCAAAATTATCATAACGTGCTACAGGTGTTACGCATTGCCATCAACGCGTACCTGACCTACATCAACCTCCTCCCAACCTCTACAGTAGCCGGTGGAGACCCTTCCGGCCATGGAGAAGGCGTAGCAAGGGGCGAAATTAACTATTTCGAATTCGCTGCTTCGCAGAAATTTCAGAAAGAGGAGGGAACGCCTTCTAATACCGGCCTTCTGGAAACCTATACCCCGCTGGATGAAAAAGACCTGAATACTACAGACTTTACCGGCATGGATACCGAATTGCGAAAGCTATTAAAAGGAGACTTAAAAGAGGGGGAGCTGGCATTGTATAAAAAGCACATCCGGGCTACACTCTGGACAATGTTCGCAGAAGAAACGCCAGAGGTATTTGCACAAGGTCACGAAAACACACAAAGGAAGGAAGTAAAAGAAGAAATATGGGCCTTGACACTACAGAATTTCCTGCGTACCATCAGGGTCGCTTATCCTTTTGCATACGATTTCTGTAAAATGAATGATACGGCATTACTCACTACCGATGTAACACTCAAGATACCTACGTTGAATGTAGCCCATATCGTGAAACTGGTGAATGGGGAAGAGACATTTATCAATATTGCGGGGAGCTATAATTTTAAAGATGAGGATGACAGGGATAAAGTAAAGTCTAAGCTCAGTGGATCGCATCAACTGAATGAATCAGAGGTACGTGGATCTGCTTATGGTGATTCAGATATTGCAGGTGGCGGATCAGGTTTCCAGGTGACAGTATTATTGAACGACCTGGATAATATTGGCGATATTATTACCACCGGTCGCACCAAAAGTCCTTTTAGCGGTACGATGGGCGCTCATACTACTGCCTGGGCCGTTCACCAGGATGCTGTCATTAATACCCTTACAGGGCTGCCGCTTTCAAGTGCCATCCTCCAACTGTCATTAATGACACAGGAGGCGATGAAAAGCCCACAGCTGGAATTTGCCGGAGTGATAGATGAAAAGCACCAGATCTTCCTGGTAGCGGCCTTTAATGAGGCCAGGAAATTTGTAGGAAAGGTGGGAGAGAATTTTAAGCAGAATGTAGGCGTAAAAACTGCTTTCCTGGAAAACTTCATTGCCACTTATCTCAATTTGCTGAATGTGACCCCTCTTGCCACTATTGCTAAAGGAGGTGTGCCGGGAGGTCGCAGGGAAGGACAGCACCGGCAGTTCCTGAAAAGGTACGAGACGGATGGAGATGCGGTTTTCAGTACAGACGAACTGGGTAATAAAACAAAAATTATCACAGATCACCTGTTAGGGATGTTTGATACAAGCGGACTCAATTACTTCCCTCCATCGTTGGTGAGGAGGGAGGCTACAAATATCAGTGAGTATGTCACGGATGGTTTTGATAATACGCATGCGTTATGGGATTTTGTACAGGATAAGGGAACGGAAAAGGCGAATCAGAAAAAGAAAAAGTATGCGTTGGATCAATTTCTGCATACAGTGGCTGAGGCCTACCCCCGATCACTTAGGAATAGCAACCTGGTAGCGACGCTGACAGAAAAACACTCCATTGATCTGGCGCCACCGAAAAGTCCATCGAATGTGATGGGGCACAATGTAGTGGTAGTGGGTAATAAGCAGGATCCAAATGCGCAATTGAATAAAGGTTACATAGGTGAGATAAGAGGGATTAGCCCATATGGCATCAACGTATTGATCCATGCTACTTTTAAAACAGTCGTATTGCAGCCTGGTTCTATAAAATTCATCTAAAATTGAATTACATTCAGATAAAATCAAATCGATCGATATGGCAATGCAGGCAGATTTAAAGGCGTATAAGGATAAAATTTACCCAAGAGTTTTTTTGATAGATGAATTAAAGTTGGTGTTGGAGGATGAGGCAGATTTTCCTATTCACCGGTTATGGCTGAAGGACCTTGCTTTGGGATATGTGATTGATAGAGGAGATAAATTCACGTTTATCAGCAAATGTCATTTGGGCGATGAAATGACAGCGGAGGAAATAATGGCGTTGGCTACAAATAATTTCATAAGAGATTTTGAGTTTAAAATAGTGCAGACTATTTTTGGTTGTTATGAATTGGAAGGGGAGCCGGATCATTGTGCAACGGCTATATTAGTAGCGCCGATATGGGAGAAAGTGGCGGCGCATTTTGGGAAGGACCTGGTGGTGGCGTTTCCGAGTTATGATCTGGTGTTTATGACGGCGGCGGATGATGAAGAGGGGATTAGTAATTTGAAGATAGAGTTGTATAAGATACAGGGGATGGGGATAGAAAAGCGGTTGAGGGATTATTTGTTTTTGTATAAGAGTGAGGATAAGGCGTGGAGTTTTTTGGAGGATATGGAGGAGGAAGAGTTATTCTAAACCAATCCCTTTTTCGTGAGCTCATTCTGTTAGTATTCTTTTTTCTATTTCGAACTTGTGAAACTGATATATTTTTTTTCTGCTTTTTTTAATTTTGTTTCC
This sequence comes from Chitinophaga sp. LS1, assembly GCF_034274695.1. NCBI lineage: Bacteria > Pseudomonadati > Bacteroidota > Chitinophagia > Chitinophagales > Chitinophagaceae > Chitinophaga > Chitinophaga sp. LS1. Next base: position 6,989,628 of record NZ_CP128362.1, on the reverse strand, counting down.
TTCGCGGTGGTTAACTTTTCAAATGGCTGTAGGCTAACTTTTACCTCATCTTTTTTTATTTCCCGTTTCCATGTACCTGCTACCTGACCGTCAATGATGATGGTATTATCAAAGAAGGGGGCTGATCGCTGCATTTTGTGTGCGTGTTTTTCATGTGCAAGTGCTGTTCTGTCTGCGTAGGGGGTGAATTAGAGGGGCGGAGGGATATGGCGAGGCTTAAGTATTTGATAATGATATGTTTGTGTAAATGCATGCTTATGGCAACAAATTTTACTTATATTTGTATAGAACCATTTGAATTTGTATGCGTGCAAAGATCAGTAAACTTGGAAAAGCGTTCTTAAAGAACAATAAAGCAGCGGCTGCTTTGTCAGAAGCTGTATTTAATAATCGTGACCGTATCTCCAATGGGGAGAAGGTGCAGTTTGAAGTAGTACTGAGCAGAAGTAATAAGCCCGTTAAGTTTATTGCTGCGGTGAGGAGTGCTGGTATTTCACAACCGTGATAGCTGGGAGTCACTTTCACCCCTGATGCACCCCATAGCCATATTTTTAACAGTGTCAACCCGGTCTTGCGCAGCTGATTCAATCCTCTAATTGATACATGAACATTGCCATCGGCGCTTTCCTTATCACCTTATTATTTATTCCAGCTATTTCATTTCGTCTGGCGCTTAATAACCACCGCCAGCTGAAGGAGTTATTGGGTGCCTTGTCTATCACCGACACCATCTGGATGTTTATCCTCGTTCCCATCTGTACACACCTGGTTTTATTACCCATCCTCTTCACATTGGGGATGACGGTAAAGTTTGACCTGATGCTCAATATTATTTATTCCAACAGGGATTTTCATATCGATAACAGAACCATGGGGTGGGATGTGATCAGTTTCATGGGGTATGTATTGTTTGCATTTGCAGCAGCATTTGTAGTGAGTGCGTGGATCGTAAAAAATAAGCGATTGAGTGAGAAGATTGTAGCATTGCTGGGTGCAGGAAATGAGTGGTATGAGTTGTTTGATGGGAAGTATGCTTCCATGAATTTTGACATGATTTTGCTGAATGTGGTGACTGGTTCAAAAGAGTCGACATTGATCTATACAGGTTACCTGGAAAATTATTACTTTCAGACTAAGTCGACAGAGCTGAATTACATTGTCTTAACGCAGGTGACCCGCAGGGATTTGAGGAAACAGGTGCTGACAGAGCAGCCTTTGGGAGAGGGTGGGAAGACGACTGCTTATTCGAATGAGCCTGGGATTCCGATTGATTTACCAGGGGATGTGATCGTGATACCGGCGAAGGAGATTTTGAATATTAATATTACTTATTTGCAATTGGAAGTTGATAATGAGATGATAGAGGAATTGGAAGGATAGTTTGACCTTTAACCCTAAAGATTCTTTAGCATTCAAGCAACAACATTAAAGGAACATTTTAGCATATAAAGTAACAGTTTGGCATTTAACTCTAAAGATTTACATTTACCCAATAGTTTAACCCAACATTCCTTTAAAACCCCATTATGCCAACGCGTTATTTACCCCTCGCTATCCTCTCCGCAGGTTTGCTTTTCGCACCTGGCTGTAAGCAGGATACCCCACATGCCAGCATCACTGGTACCATCGATGGATTGTATGATCCCGCTATTTTCCTGAACATCCCTGCGGGTGACACTTATAACACAGAACCGATACCTGTAAAAGACGGTGCATTCAGCTGGTCAGGAGATATCCAGGAAGTACAGCGGCTGATGTTGCGGATAGGCGACAAAACCATTCCATTGTATATGGATAATTCGGCCGTGGAGATTCATGGCCATATTGATTCACTCGATCAGTTACGGATTACAGGTTCTGCGCCACAAGCGGACTTTGATGAATATCAAAGGTCCCTGGCGGATATTAAAAAAGAAGGACAGGCATTAACTGATCAGTGGGTAAAGGCGAAGGACAATGATAGTTTGAAGGAGTTGATCAGGACGAAGTTTGATTCTTTGGATGAAGTGAAAGATGAAAGAACGAATCAATTCATCGCTACCCATCCAGGAAGTGTGGTGAGCGTATCGCTGCTGAGTGATATGGCGCTGGTGGGAGATCCGACCTTGCTGGATAGCCTTTTCCGGAAATTATCTCCGGCCATGGTAAGCACGACTCCCGGAAAGGCTCTGCAGGAAAGAATTGCTGTTTTGAAAAAGAGTGCGGTCGGACAGACATTGATGGATTTTAAACAGACCGATGTGAATGGGGATACGGTAAGATTGGCGGATCTGAAGGGGAAGTATGTATTGATAGATTTCTGGGCGAGTTGGTGTAAGCCTTGCAGGGCGGAGAATCCAAATTTGTTGAAAGCGTATAATCAGTTTAAGCATAAGAATTTTACAGTTTTAGGGGTATCGCTGGATGAAAAGAAAGAGAGTTGGCAACAGGCGATTGCGGAGGATAGAATGCCGTGGGTGCAGGTGTCTGATTTACAGGGGTTTCAGGGGAAATTGGCGCAGGAGTATGGGATTAAGGCGATTCCTTGTAACTTTTTGATTGATCCTAAAGGGGTTATTGTTGCAAGGTATCTGAGAGGGGAGGCGTTAGAGGAGAAGTTGATGGAGGTGCTGCGTTAGGGAGGAGTTTTTGATAGATTGTGAAGGAAAATTATCATTGTACTGTATCTGAAAACAGCCGTTGGAGGAGAAGTCGTTAGAGGTCCTGCGTTAGGGCGCGGTGGGTACCTGAAGGCAGGAATTAGGGAAAAAGCTGTCGGAAACACGCCCCCAGGGTGGTTTTTTTGAAATTACTCCTACATCCTGTACTTTTGACGGTACAGTAAAGCTGTTATGAGTAAGAAAATTCATTCGCAGGAAAGGTCTGAAGAATGTCAGGGACATTTACGGGCCATACATGATACCCTGGATGTGTTGAATGGGAAATGGAAGATTTCCATCATTGGTTCGCTGAGTTTTGGAAAGCGACGATTTATGGAATTGCAAAGAGAAGTGGAAGGAATAGGGTCCAAGATGCTGTCAAAAGAGTTAAGAGAGTTGGAAATGAATGAGCTGGTAAAGCGGACTGTGCATGATACAAAGCCGGTAACGGTGGAGTATGAGCTGACTGACTATGGTGGAACATTGCAGAGCATTATTTCGGAAATGGCGAAGTGGGGAGTGCAGCATAGGAAGCGGATCATGCAGCAGGTGATTGTGTAAGAAGGTTGCCAGCGGCGGAAATTGGGAAAATAAACTAATTGAAGGCAAAGCCTATTGAGTATGTATTTTCAATAAAGCCAGGTCCTTTTAATAAAAGGTCCTTCTAATAAAATAAGGTTAGCTCATTATTATAAAAGGTCAGGTTCCTTCTTATAAAATAATCCCGGTCTTTTTTATGAAATAAGGCCAGCTTAACTTTATAAATCAAAAAAGCAAAACCTTGCCTCACAGCCAGGTTCTGCTATTATTTGAATGAAAGCAACCAAAATAAAAACTTACCAGCAAAATAAAAAAGAAAGGAAGGTCAGAAGAAGGGCATTCCGGGATGTCAGAATGCCCGTTGCAAATCGCGCACAATGGACCTTCCTTGTAACCAGTGTTATCTTTAATATCTTATATTACCGCTGATTTTTTAGCATATCTTTCGAAGAAAGCTCTCTCTAATGCTTCCCTATGATCAGGGTGTGCAATTTCGATCAGCGCTTTACCTCTTTGTTTCAGGCCTTTACCGAACAGGTTCGTAATACCATATTCAGTCACCACCCAATGTATATGTCCTCTTGTAGTCACCACACCAGCACCTTGTTTCAGGTAAGGGGTGATGCGGGAGATACCTTTGTTTGTCACTGATGGCAGCGCAATGATTGGCTTACCACCATCTGACAATGAAGCACCTCTCATAAAGTCCATCTGCCCACCGATACCGGAGTATTGGTAAGTACCGATACTATCTGCACACACCTGACCAGTGAGGTCTACTTCGATGGCGCTGTTGATAGCGGTAGCTTTTGGATTCTGACGGATCACAGCTGTATCATTTACATAGTCGATAGCCAGTACCCTTACGGTTGGGTTATCGTTTACAAAATCATACAGTTTGCGGGTACCTGCCATGAAAGCTGTGACATTTCTGCCTACGTTCACTTTCTTCAGGCTATTGTTGATTACACCACTTTCGATCAATGGAATGACGCCGTCGGACATCATTTCTGTGTGCAAGCCCAGGTTCTTATGGTTGGTCAGGTTCTTTAACACATAATCAGGGATGCTGCCGATACCTAACTGCAGGGTGGCGCCGTCTTCTACCAGGGTAGCGATATTGCGGCCAATCTGAGCGGTGACTGGGGTAGCATCTGAAGAGTAGTCCAGTACTGGTAGATCTTCTTCGTGCCATACGGCAGCGTGGAAGCGTGATACGTGGATGAAACCTTCACCGTGAGTGCGTGGCATTTTAGGATTTACCTGTGCCACGATATATTTTGCTACTTCCGTTGCAGCGCGGGCGATGTCTACTGAGGTACCCAATGAGCAATAGCCGTGTTGGTCCGGAGGTGATACTGAAATAAATGCAACATCCGGAGGCAGAATGTTCTTTTTGAACAGCTGAGGTATCTGACTCAGGAAAATAGGAACGTAGTCACCATCCTCACTATTCACTACCTTACGGTTGGCAGCGGATGTGAAAAGGCAATTAACAAAAAAGCTTTTTCTGTATGCAGGATTGTCGAAGTCTACCTTACCTAAGGTTGTGATGCTTGTTAATTCAACATTCTCCAATTCTGCGTGCCTATCTTGAAGGGCTTTTAAAAGGTGCATTGGCGTTGCGGCGGATCCATGGATAAAAACACGGTTACCTGAAGTCACACACTTTACAGCTTCTGATGCCGGGATATACTTAAACATATCGTTTCATTGACTTTGATGCCTCAAAATTACCAGCAGATGGGTTGTTAAATGCTGATGAGAGTCAGGAAGGAAAGTATTTGTAGTCAGGAGAATGGGGGATTTTGGGAGGGAAGGGGCTGCTGTGGGGACGACAGGGGCATGCTGAAAGTGGAATAGGGGGATTTTTTTGAAGGAGAAATGCGAATGATAGGTGGGAAATTGGCCTGCGGCAGCAAGGAAGAGGCTTACTATTGGGTTACCTTTTTAAATACTGATACCCTATCACTAAAACATACTCATCTGCGTATACCTAACCGGCGCCGTCTTCCCATTATCAGATATATTATATATCGGCGTCTCCTGATACCTTGAAGCTACTGCTATATGCGTATCCCCGGCATGCTGCTGAAATAACTCCAATACCACATCCGGATCATTATTATCCTTCGATAAGTGAGAAAGAAACAAATGCGTCATAAACGGTGGCCTATGCTTTTTAAATAGCTCTAACGCCTGCTTATTGGACAAATGCCCATGCCCACCCCGTATCCTCTTCTTTAAATGATAAGGATACTGCCCATTCTCCAACATCACCTCATCATAATTCGCCTCCAAAAACGCCGCATGACAAATCTGGAAATGTTTAATTAAATGCTCGCAGGGGGCACCAATGTCTGTGAAGACGCCTATATTAATAGCATTGCCAGATATTATAAAAGAATGTGGCTCTACCGCATCATGGAATTTTGGAAAAGCCGTGATGCTCAGTTCGCCGATCTGAACCGGCGTGTAAGGGAGAAAAGAGATAGCCTGCTGTTCCTGTAATAGAAGATTGCCGCTACGTTGGGTAGCAGGGGTGATATAAACAGGGAGGTTGTACTTTTTAGAAAGAATAGTGATCCCTTTTATATGATCCGTGTGCTCGTGCGAGATAAAGAGCGCCTTTACCTTCGTCATACTCAATCCCAGGCGGTGCATGCGGCGCTCGGTTTCTCTGCAGGAGAGCCCGGCGTCTACCATGATCGCTTCATGGTCGTTGCCTATGTAATAGCAATTACCATTGCTACCGGAATTAAGTGATGTGATGTAAAGTGACATGAAGCTGCAAAGTAAATAATAAATTGCTAAAGAAGTTAGTTTTTGTTGAGAGGATGATACATCCTTCATGGTAAAGGGAAGATTTGAGCTGGAGCATTCCACCAAAAATAAAGGGTGCCTCAAAAAGAGACACCCTTCGTGGAGCGGGTATTTGGCGGACTGCTCATCTATCATTTTGCTGGCAGCCTGGATACAATCTGGCGGCCTGCTCATCTACCATTTAATATTCACCTTCACCCCATCCGGACTATTATCAAATCCAAGATAAAGGGTATGGGAGCTTTCATCCCATGACTTCACCACCTCCTTATTACCTGTCACTACCTCTTTCGGCTCCGCAGGCAATAACACCCGCATCGCATTAATTGTGTTCACAGGACTCTTTGCTGTAAAATTATAGCTGTTCGCCGTCACCACCTCATCATATATCCTTGCAGCAGCAGCTAATACCTTTGGCTTAGACTTATCCGCCACTCTATTAATATTATACAGGAAAGCCTGAGAACCAGGTTCTACTATTTTCCGGGCCAATACCGGCAATGTAGGATCAAACAGGTCCACCACAGGTCCTTTGATCACATAAGGGGTTTTATCCGCCACCTCATCCATCACCGCTACAATATCATATGGGCCTCTTTCTAAATAAAGATTGTTTTTGGTCTGTATATTCCCACCAAAGGCTTCTTTTATTGTCGCCACATAATTATCTGCCCCATTCACCTGCATCACAAAGTTCTTCGGATCTTCTTTTATGATATACACCTTCCCTTTTCCAACATTATACTTCCCTCCATCTGGAGCAATCCCTAACAAACCGAACAAATGCGCGGAAGGCGTTTTATAATGATTTCCCTTCGTATTCCACCACTCCATCACTGACTGGTATGGATCGTCGTCTTTTGAACAATACACCAGTATACCCCCTTTCTTTACCCATTCAGCTATATATTTATGTACATCAGCACTCATTGGTTTCATATTGGAATAACTCATTACCAACACCCTGATATCTTTCAGACTAGCTGCAAAGGACAGGTTTTCCATATGCACCGTCTGAACAGGGATCCCTAATTTCAACAGCGGTAATGTCTGCCCATAAAAGTTGGAGAACTGCGGATCTTCAAAACCATTATGCGTTGGGAAACGCTGGAACATCAGGGAATTTCCCATCAGCACACCTATCCCATTTACCCCCGTCACCCGATTCGCAGAGCGCGGCATATCATTCAGCGCATTTACCATCACCTGCATTTGCGTAGAATAGTATTTAGGTATCAATACCATGCTATCACTATTCGCTACTTTGTAAGGTCTGGTGTATATACGCTCCGGCCATGGCATTACTTCGTAATCAGCTACCATCGGGTAAAGGATCTTGGCGGTGAATGTCGCCTGATAATTACGTTTGTAATCACTCCAGTCACGCGGCCAGTCTTCGATAGGGTCAGTCAATAAGAACACCTTCCTGTTCGTAGGTGCGGTCATTGAAATAACAGAGCCATATTCTAAAAAAGCATTTTCAAACACACGCTCTTTCTCTAACCCATTGAAGAATGTAGGTTCGCGGGAAGTGCCTGTCCATACCTGTGCAATGTACCCGTCAATACTGGGTAATGATGCCAGACTTGCTTCGGGACTAACGATCTTCCAGGAAGAGTAGTTGACCAATGAGTGCGTAGGAATGTACACCTTTACATCCAGGCCTTTGGTTTTTCCATAGGCTTTCGCGTAAGAGGAGACTTCCTTAATCGCATTATAATATAAATGGTACTTCAGTTTGCTGGACAAATAAGTATTTTCCGGAGACTCATGCTGTGGTCGCCATGGGAACCCGTAATAACGTTGCCATTCGTCTTTGAAAGTCTGGCCATAACCGGCACGTGCCCAGAATTCAGGTTCTTCGAGGTAGATGGCGGTGATGCCTGCGTCGATCACTTTTTTGACTACACCCTTTTTCATGTATTCGATAAAGGTGCTTTCCGGTACAACATAAGGAATGTTGTGACCATGCCAGATGGTATCGCCATTTTGCATAACCTGACCAATACCAAGATGGTTTTTCCCATCCCATTTACCAAGAAAATAATCATCATAAGAGCCCCAGGCAATGCCTGTCATGAATTGAACGGTGTAGCCATGGTCACGCCATGATTTTACTCTTTGTTCGAAGGTCATGTTATGATGATCACCTGCGCCATATACGATGGCGATGTCTGATCTTACGTCTATTTCAGGCCGCCACGGACTGCTGGTCTGAAAGGAGAGAGAGAGAGAGAGAGAGAGAGAGAGAGAGAGAGAGAGAGAGAGAGAGAGAGAGAGAGAGAGAGAGAGAGAGCTGTTTTTTCTCCTTTCTGCGCAGTTGCCAATAAGGACAGGCAAAAGCAGGAGAGTAGAAGCAATGGTTTCTTCATAATGGAAAGTTGAGACCTGTAATTAAAAACTTTGAAATAACTCACTCCTACATAAGAGAAGTGAGTTATACTGATAGCACACTAAACACAATTAACTGAGTAACATTTGTAACAAGCCCTTCCGCCGTAGGCGGAAGGAACTTGCTATGATGGCCTGTGGCCTTGTAGACAGCAAACACAGATGCCATAAAAAGTGGAATTCGCACAAAGGGCCTTACGGTACTTTCACCGCTATCGGCTCATTATAATTATACCTGTTCACACCATCTACACTATAATTAATTCGTCCACCAGCACGCAGGTAATAAGTTGCATTTGTATATGGTAATACAGGAGTCGTTACTGTAATCGTTTGTCCCAACTGAGTGGTCGGATTGCTCACTGCCACTGTATAACGTGAATCATAATTATTATCACCCACATTATAACTGCTTGAATTCACGAACAGATAAATATTCCCCAGATCCTGCTGATACGCCGGCAATGTTGTACCTCTGGACACCCTGAACTGCACCGTAATAGTATTATCGGCATTCACCACCGGATCCCCGATCCATTCCACTTCAAGGAAAGGCACCACTGTAAAATTCTGCGTCACCGTACCATTGATATCAATTGTCACACTCGCATTTTTCGTCGTATCTCCATTGGCATCCAATTGTACAAGCGGCACGAATGGCCCGAGCGGTGTTACATTATACTTCCCTGCAGGAATAACGGAACACTCAAACGTACCATCCTGATTGGTTGTAAAATAAAATGGGGTAGGACTTGCTGAATAATTCAGGTCCAGCAATTTGAACCTTACACCATTATCACCTACCTGCGTCTGCAATCCCTGACCAGTGATCGAGTCTGTGATCAAACCTTTCAATACCATGGAAGGCTTATCCTTGTTATCATATTTCGTGCAGGAGCAAAACAGCCCCAGCGCCAAAACTATATATTGAATTTTCATCGTCTTCAAAGTTTTAGTAGATTAATAGCCTGAATTCTGCACCACCTTAGTACTGGTTGTAATCGCTGCCCCCGGCAGTTCCTGGTAGTACCAGCGCGTATCAAATGTGAACGTACTACCCCTTTCATCATAGCGTGCATCGAAGAACCATTTGCCGGCATTATCAGCATAAAACGGCATCAGTGTACGCCAGCGGGTATTGGACTGTTCGGTTGCAATCACTCTCCAACGTTTTAAATCCCACCATACTTTGTTTTCGAAGGCCAGTTCTTTACGACGTTCTTTGCGTACTGCACTGATGAATGCATCGGGAGATGCTTTTTCTATACCTGATAACAGATCTGCACCTGCACGGGTTCTGATCTTGTCAATGCTGGTATAGGCATCATTCAGGTAATCGGCTGTACCCAGCGTAGCCAGTTCTGCTGCAGCTTCTGCACGGATCAGTAATACCTCTGCATAGCGCATTTCAATCCATGGTTGTGCAGATCTGTTTTCCAGTACTTCTTCCTGTGCCATCCCTTCATTCAACCATTTGCGGATGGTGAAGCCGGACATAGCGCAGGTGTTATCTCCATAAAATACACCCGCTGCACCAGCAGGATTCATTTTAGTACCATCGTGCAGTGTATATGCCGTCTGACTACCACTGGAAGAGGTGACTAACTGAGAAGCGCTGGATGAATTTTCATACTTGGTCGTACTGCCTTCAGGAATAAGGCGGGCTATAGATGACGTGGATGCACCGGTATAAATACCTCTCCATATCTGACAGGCAGTGCCTTTGAACTGATCGTTCGGTAAGATAACTGTCGCTCTGAGACGAGGCTCTGCATCTGCAAAAAACTGCATGGTGCTGTCATAGAGTTTGTAAGTACCATTGCTGTTGTATACATCTACATGTCCGTTTCCATCTTTAGGAATACCATCGAACATTTCTACGAAATTCAGGGTAGGATTGGTCTCAGAAGAATAACCGTTTGCACCTTTATATTGAGCAGGTACATTGTATGCATCATAACCATGTACACTTTCAGGATAGCTATATTGTTTTACAAAGATCGCTTCTGAACTGCTGGCTTTGGAGAAGATATTTTTATAGTTGGTGTACTGAGCGGTTTTATCACCAGACGCCCATTCATTCATATACAGGGAATAACCACCTGCATCTACCGCCAGTGCTGCATTGTAAGCCTGTGTATAGAAATCTTTTGCCAGGTCAGTACTCATGCCACAGAGGCGAATACCCCCTACGATGTATGAGTTTGTATTGTATTTTGCAATAGATCCCGCGTGCACCATGGCTCTCGCCTTCATAGCATACGCCGCATATTTATTGGCACGACCTACCTGGTTGGTAGCTGGTAATAAAGCAATCGCACTATCATAATCGGCACCCACCAGTTTCCAGGTATCTTCCTCTGAAGAGCGTGCGATGTCTACATCTGAGATGGATTCTGATGGATAGTTCAGTACACGTGTTACCAACGGTACGCCACCATAGCGTTTTACCAGTGCATAGTAAGTGAAGGCACGTATAAAGTAAGCTTCCCCTTTGAACTGGGCCACCTTGGCAGTAGAATAACTGCTTTGGTAGTTTTTAATGTTTTCCAGGAAGTAATTGCATTCCCTGATCACGGTGTAAAGATCGCTCCATGTATCGCCATAATCTGTAGATGTAGACTCGTTCTTAGCACCACCTACTTCGCGGCACAATGCTTCGCCTGACATCGTACCTGGTACCTGTAGTACCCAGAAGTGATTGAACAGATAGTTGGGACTATAACGGAAATCTTCGATCGGCATTTCGCTGTAGATCCTTGCCATGTAGGAATTGATACCTGCTTCTGAACCGAAGATATCACCGTCCTGGATGATATTGGTTGGAGAGATATCCAGTTTGGTACAGGAAAAGAGCGAAAAACCCAGTATGAATGGTAGTATATATTTAAACTTTTTCATAATCACAAGAATTAAAGATTGATGGTGAAGCCCATGTTGTAGGTACGGTTCAGCGGATATACGTTACCATAACTGTCAGCAGGATGTTCCGGATCAATGAATTTCATGCTTGACCAGGTGTGGGCGTTGTAGATGTTGCAATACACTCTCGCACCTTTGATACCTGCACGTTTCAGCAGGGATACCGGTAAGGTGTAGCCTAACTCAACCGTTTTCAGACGGAGGTAGCTGGCATTGAAATAAGAGAATGTAGAGTTGCCTCTTGCCACGGTGCCTGTGTAAGCGTATTTACCTTTCACCCATTTAGTATTAGGATCGTAAGGGTTGGCAGTTGGATCCTGAGGATGCCATCTGTCCATAAACATTTCAAGTGCGTTGGAATAATTGGATCCCCAGATAGGCTCTGCTAAGATCTCAACATAGTTTACATATACTTTGGCAGCACCCTGGAACAGCATAGCCAGGTCAAATCCTTTCCAGCTCGCATCCAGTGTCAGGCCATAGGAGAACATCGGTCTGCCGCTATAGCTGATAGGCTGTAAGTCAAGGTCAGAGATGATGCCGTCACCATTGGTATCTTCGTATTTATAGTCGCCGGGCAGTGTACCCTGGTCATATTTCACTTTGCTATTGGCTATTTCTTCGTAGCTCTGGAACTGGCCAATGCCTTTGAAACCCCATACCATATCAGAGTAGCGGTTGTTGTTATTGCTTCTCCATTCGTTGTAATTGTTACCATATTTACCTACTTCCTGATAAGTATATTGTGTGCGGGTGAAACCGAAAGTACCTCTTACATTATAGCTCACTTCACCAATTTTGTAGTGATGTGTGACTTCGATATCGATACCACGGGTCATATCGCCATTCAGGTTTTCCTGAGGCAGTGCAGCGCCTACGACTGAAGGCAGACTTACACTGCGGGTGGCCAGCAAGCCACTACGCTTACGCTGGAAGTAGTCTACGATCAAACCGAACATACCGTTTTTGGTATTGAGGTCCAGGCCTACGTCAAATGTTTTCGCAGTATACCATGTAATATTTTTGTTCGCGATACCAGTACTTACAGAGCTGTTCACATAAGTACCATCGAATACAGAACCACCTGGGAGGTTGTTATTATCGCCACCTGCAGGATATGTGTAACCATTCAGGTATTGATAGGTAGAAGCGTTGTCATCACCCAGCACACCATATGATGCACGGAACTTGGCGTTGTCGATGAATTTTACATCCAGGTTTTTCCAGAAGTTTTCATCTGTAAAGCGCCAACCCACGGAACCAGAAGGGAAGAAGCCCCAGCGGTGAGCAGCATCAAAGCGGGAGGAACCATCATAACGGAACCCGAACTCTGCGAGGTACTTGCCTTTGTAGTTATAGTTAGCCTTACCTACATAACCAATGTTTGCATAGTCATACAGGTCAGCGCTGTTGGTAGACATGCTACCCTGCTGGTTATCACTGTTACCTGCGGAGAGCTGATCCAGTGCCAGAGAAAGATCACGGGCTGCAAAGATGTTATCTCCCTGACGGTGCTGACCTTCTACCAAAGCAAGGACGCTCACATTATGCACTTCGTTGAAGGTACGCATGTAGTTCAGTGAGAACTGAGTAAGGATGGATTGCTTGGTATAGAATTCCCTGCGGATGTTGCTGGGACTCTGGTTGGTAGTTGCGTTATAAGATTCGGTCGCGTCATCGTAGTTGTAGAGGTTGTATTGTTTTTTATAGATCTTGTTGTCGAGTAACTGATAGTCGTAACCGAACATACCTTTTGCACGCAGACCTGTGATGCCGGGAACATCGTATTCCAGGCTCACGTTAGACTGGAACCATTTGTTGCCATATTTTCTGTAACCAGACTGGTTAGCGTCTGCCATGGCTACAGGGTTGGAACCGTCTACAGAACCAACCTGCAGGTAGTCGTGATTGTCATTGGAATAAATTGGCTGAATAGCAGCAGATCTTTCCATAGAGCGGATGATCCAGTCGGTGGATTCGTAGTTCTTGTTGGACTCGTCGAAGATACCGTTCAGCTGGAAGTCAGCTTTCAAACGATCAGTGATCCGGCCTGTTACGTTAGAGCGTAAGTTGTAACGTTTGTAGCTGTTGCTGTTACTCCGCAGGAAAGATTCCTGAGAAAGGTAACCGAGAGATGCATAGTACTGTACCCTGTCAGAACCGCCACTGGTGCTCAGGTTGTGCTGAGACATAGGTGCAGATGGCCTGATTACGGCTTTGTACCAGTCAGTACCTTGTTTGGTACCGTTTCTGTAGGCTTCTACTTCGTCGAGGGAGTAGCGGAGTGTACCACCGTTCTGGTTATGCATGGATTTCTCATTTGCGAGGGTCATCCAGTCGGCAGCGCTGGTGCTTTTCGGAGAGCCGATCGGGGTTTGAATACCGAAGTTAGCGTTGTAGTTGATGACGTTGGTACCCGCCTTTCCTTTTTTAGTTGTGATGAGCACCACGCCGTTTGCCGCGCGTACCCCGTATACCGCTGCAGACGCGTCTTTCAGCACAGAGATGCTTTCCACATCGTCAGGGTTCAGGCGGGACATGTTATCGCGGGGGATACCATCGATAATGATCAACGCATCGCCCATGCCACGAATATCGAAGGTATTGTTGAAGGTACCGGGTTCGGAAGATTTCTGTACGATACGTACGCCGGCCAGTTTACCTGTCAGCATGTTGGTTACGTTTTCGTTTTTGGTGCGGACGATGTCAGCGCTTTTAATGGCAGCTACCGCACCTGTTACGGTTGCTTTTGTTTGCTGACCGTAACCTACCACTACCACTTCCCCCAGGGACTTGTTTTCAGCAGATAATTTAATATCGATACGGGTACGGTTGCCTACCACTACTTCTCTGGCAGAGAAGCCGATGAAAGTAAATACCAGTGTATCGTTTTCACTACGCACATGGAGAATGAAGTTCCCGTTGGCATCGGAGGTGGTGCCTCTGGAAGTCCCTTTGATACCAATGCTTACGCCGGGCAATGCTTCGTTGGCATCGTTGGTCACTCTACCGCTGATGGTGATATCGGCAGGAGGAGCAGGAGGCGTAGCAGGTTTATCTTTTTGTCTGATGATGATGGTTTTCTGCTTGATCACATAATCAAGTGGCTGGTCTTTGAAGCAAAGGCGCAGCACCTCATCGATCGGAGAGTTGGTCACTGAAATGCTTACTGGGCGTGCGCTGGCGAGCATGGGTGCGTTATAGAGAAAATTGTAACCGCTTTGTTCTTTCAGGTCCATCAGGAGTTTTTCCAGCGGCACATTGCGCTCCGATATGGTCACATTTTGTGCCTTACCATGTACCTGAAGGGCGGTGAACATAACTAATAGAAATGTTTTTAGTAGCAGTTTTAATGGCACGTGGAATTGCCGAGGTTTTTTAAATTGTAGATAGCATCGCATAGATGTACGTTTTGTTGGAATTTATGAATGTGTGTTTTTTTAGCAATAGAATTCCCTTACCGGTGCAGGGTTTGCGCCGGTTGTGTTAAAAATTAAAGTGGATGATGTTAAGGTAACACCGTCAGCTCCCTTCCCTGAATCCTGAAGTGGATGGTGCCGGTGAGTTCGATCATGCTGAGTACTTCCGAAATATTATCAAAACGTGAAATAGTGCCGGAAAAGATCTTTCCGTTCATATCACCTTGGTAATTTACCCTTACGTCATACCAGCGTGCAAGTTTTCGCATAATGCTTTGTATGTTTTCATGGTCAAAAGTAAAGTAGCCGTTTTTCCAGGCTATGACTTCTTCTAAGTTTGCTTTGCAGGTGGTGATCCGGGTGTTTGAGTCAGTCATTTGTGCCTGCATACCCGGTTTCAGTAATTGTTCGCCTGAGTGGTTGTTCACTTTGACAGCGCCTTGCAGCAGGGTCACTTTACTTTTCGCCTCGTCTTTGTAAGCCATGACGTTGAAGTGTGTGCCCAGTACTGTAATGGTGTTGCCGTCGAAGTTTACCTTAAATGGTTTGGATTCGTTTGTTGCAATTTCAAAATATACTTCCCCGCTTATTTCCACTGTCCTTTCATTGTTCCTGAAGGTAGTTGGGAATCGAAGGGAGGAAGTGGCGTTGAGCCATGCTTTGGTACCGTCTTCGAGTACGATCTGGTATTGTCCACCGGTAGGGGTGGCGATCGTGCTCCAGGAGGTGGCGCTACTGCCAGTTTTGTCGTTATATTCTATGAGTCCATTTTGAACCTGTTTAATGATTACACCGTTTTTTGTGGTCAGGGAACCTGCCCCTGCGCTGTCCAGCGTGATAGAGGAGCCGTCTGCGAGGGTCAGGATAGCCTTATTGCAGCCGGGCGTCACCTTGTTGGATGCAAGGTTTTTTAGCGTTGATGGCGGCAGGGTTGGATTGTTTTTATAGATGGATGAAAGTAGGATGAAGAGGCCGGTAAAAGCAGCAGCAGCTGTGAGAATAGTGGTCAGTGTCCTGATGCCGGTTCGTTTTTTAGGTTTGATCTCCTGTTCGAGCAGTGCGTGTAATTCGTTTTCTATTTCGGTTTTGTCACCCATTTCAGCTTGCCAGGGGTGTTCTTCCGCTTCCATTTGGTCGGTATATTCCTGTAGTCGTAGTTTTTCTTCGGCTGTGATTGTGCCTGATAACAGTTTTTCGTATAGCAAAAAGAATTCCCGTGGACTCATTTGTTTGATTTATAGGTATCTGATAAACTAGAGACCCTTTTGGGGACTCACACACATAAATTTGAAAAATATTTTTTGAAGACGGGTGGGGCCGGAAAAAAAAAGAATAATCTCTGGCAAATTGTTACCTTTAATCCACACTACGTTATGTCCATTTATCATGTGCTTAGGCCATTTATCAGACCATGAACTTTGGGAGTCCATATTAAAGGGGGATCAGGTTGCTTTTTCTTACTTCTTTAAGAAGCATTGGCAGTCTGTATACACAACTGTATTTTTCCATTTAAAGGACAGGGAAGTCAGTAAAGAAATCACCCACGACATTTTCCTGAATATCTGGTTAAAGAGAGAACAATTAGAAATACTTTCTTTCTCGGCGTATTTAAAGGCGGCGGGGCGGTATCATGTGTACAAACATTTGAAGAAGGAGAAGGTGAAGCCATTGTCGTTTAATGAGGATATCGGGCAGTTGGATGATTATGCTGTTCAGAATGAGGGGTATCAGCAGTTGTCGCGACAGGAACTGGAGGATAGTGTGGAGGAGTTTGTGCGGAGGTTGCCGAAGCGGTGCAGGGAGGTGTTTTTACTGAGCAGACAGGAACATTTGTCGAACGACCAGATAGCGGGGAAGTTAGGAATTTCGAAGAGGACGGTTGAGAATCAGATTACCTATGCATTGCATCATTTGAGGACGATGCTGAAGGTGATATCTATATTTTTGTTTTAGCCCTGGATATTGTATGTTCGTAAATATCCCTAATATTTTATCCAATGCATTGCAAACACTGTGGCAATCTAATTGAATGCCAGTGAGTCAGCCTGATTACCTTTTACTGAAAGAAAAACATGCACCCTTTCCGGAGAAAGGGTGATGGTATACTGATAGCAGCTTTGTGCAAAGGTGCAGATGATGAATAGTGCAAGGGTTCTTATCATTGTACACTCCATTCATGAATACCTGATGAATTGTCTTTTGGCAACTGTACTTCCAGCCTTAAGGCGGTAGTGTTCACAGGTTCAAAAGTTACGCTATTGTATTTGTCTTTTGCTATTTCGTAAGGTGTTTTATTTACGACAGGTATCCATTCATCACCTTTTTTATAATAGAGTTTCCAGGATACAGGAATACGACATCCACCAAAAGGTCCGTCATCATACCAGTATACTTTAGAACTGGAAATTGTATACGCCTGATCGAAATCGTACTGCACCCATTCCAGCGTATCCTGTTTTGGCCACCAATGTAGATAGAGTGAACTGTTGTCATGAGAATCCAGTGGATCGTACTGATCATTCAGTGCCATGAACATCCGTTTGTTTTTTATGCCCGCACTTACTTTTGCTTTGGAGGCAATGGTTGGAGCTGGCTTTGGTCTTGCCGCAGAGGCTTCGAAAGGAATCCATACAGCCATTTCACCGGGACCACGATTTGCCCATGCGTAGTATGGAATAGCTGTTACTGTTTGAGTGGATGTAATGAGTTGATCGCTGTTTAACTGCCGGCTGGAAGAGCTACCATTCATCTGTAATACGGTTACACCGTTCAGCATATCAGGTTTATAAACAGCATTCACAGTAGCATTTTTATCTACGACAATATTTTGTACAGTGGCATCTTTATTATCCGGGCCTTCCAGGCAATACATGATAGGACCACGTTCCAGGGCGAATCGTTTTCTATCAGCAACTACCTGATCGTTGGCCATAATCTTTTGTACGCTCATGGGAAAGTCAAGTCTTATTTTATCACCTGCTTTCCAGTTACGGGTAATGACAGCAAACCCTTTTTCCATTTTGTAAGTAGCAGGTTTACCATTTAGCAGGATGGCCAGTTTAGGCAGACTGGCACTATCTGCATCGTAATATAAGTTGCCCGGTACAGGGGAGCCTTTTGCCCATTCAGGAATACGGATATGCAGTGCAAAGTTCGCTGCTTTGGCAGGTGCCACTGCAATATCGACCTGTCCATCCCATGGGTAATTGGTGGTTTGTGTGATCTGAACAGCACCAACCGGTAATTTAATAGAAGCTGTATTACCAGCAAAGAGATTTATATAGAGATTGTTTTGGTTCTGGGCGTAAATATATCCGGGCATAGAAGGTAGGAATCGCGTCATATTTGAAATACAACAGGCACAACCAAACCACGCACTTCTTTGATGCTGTCCCATAGACGCTAATGGATTCGGATAAAAGAACCGATCTCCTGAAAGAGATACACCAGATAATAATCCATTGTATAAAGTACGTTCCAGTACATCGATATATTTCGCATCGCCATGCAGCAGGAACATCCTGCTATTCCAGTATACGTTCGCGATAGCAGCGCAGGTCTCAGCATAAGCACTCATATTTGGAAGTTCGTATGCCTGTCCAAATGCTTCGCCATTGCCGGTAGCACCAATGCCTCCGGTAATGTAGAGCTTTTTATCTACCACATCATTCCAGATATCATCGATGGCATGCAGGTATTGCTGATCACCTGTGAGTGCAGCTACATCTGCCATGCCGGTGTACATATAGGTAGCTCTTACGGCATGACCTTTGGCTTCGTGCTGATCTACTACTTTTGTAAAAGACTGGTTGTATTCACCGCTATATGGAGATCCGGGACCTCGTACATCGAGGAAGAACTTTGCCAGATGCAGATAGGCAGTATCGCCGGTGACACGGTATAATTTTGTCAGACCTGTTTCTACGATCTGGTGGCCGGGCCATTTTTCTTCTTTGCCATAGCCGAAAGTTTTCACCAGCAGGTCTGCGTTTTTGATAGCAATATTCAATAATGTCTTTTTGCCAGTAGCCTGATAATGTGCCACAGCGGCCTCGTACAGATGACCGGCATTGTACAGTTCATGACTCAGGTCTTCTTCCATTTCCCATCTCTTCGTGCCCATCCATGGATGCGGATGCGCGGAGTGTACGGTACGGAAAGTATATAAATAACCATCTTTTTCCTGTGCAGCGCCGATAATAGCAATCAGTGAATCGAGGTACTTTTCCAGTTCGGGGTTCTTTTTCACCTGCAAACCATACGAAGCTCCTTCAATCACTTTGTACAGATCCGTATCGTCAAATGTATATTCCGTCATAGAATCGCCGGGAATGGTATGGGCGGCACGTCTGAAATTGTCGATGCGGCCTGTCTTGCGACATTGTTCCAGGGTATAGGGAATCGTTACTTCTGCATTCACCCTGATCTTGGGTGCCCAGAAATTGTCGGAGACCTTTACCTGTGTGAAGGCCACAGGCTGTATGGGATAATCTTTTTTCACCTGTGCCTGGAGGGTGCTACAAAATCCAGTCGTTGCGATGATGAGTGTCTTTATCTTCATAGGGATGAAATTATGGTTTCCCCCGGGAATGGGTTAAATAGATATTAATCAGATTTGCCTGTATATTAGCAGAATTTTATGGATCGTTATTTCATTATTAACAAGCCTTACGACATGGTGTCGCAGTTCGTGAGCCCTGACAAAGTTCATCTTTTGGGCGAACTGGATTATGATTTTCCCGAAGGCATTCATGCTGTGGGCAGACTCGACAACCATTCCGAAGGATTGCTTATTCTTACAACCAATAAAAAAGTCACCCGGTTATTATTTGAAAGCGATACACCACACAAGCGTACTTATCTCGTGATGGTCAATAAGGTGATGAGTGCTGAGGCGCTAGAGAAATTGCGTACCGGTGTGACCATTCGTATTAAAGGGGGTGTGGATTACGTAACGCCGCCCTGTGATGTGCAGGTAGTAGAAAAGCCGGCGAATGTAGGGCCAAGGGCGCATGATCTGAAGGAGTACCTGCCAAGGACGTGGATTACGATCACGCTGACGGAGGGCAAGTTTCACCAGGTGAGGAAGATGACGTCAGCAGTGGGGCATCAGACGAAAAGGCTGATACGGATCTCTATAGAAGATCTGTTGTTGGGAGATTTGCAGCCGGGGGAGGTACAGGAGATGGAAGAGGAAAGGTTCTTCCGGTTATTGAATATTGTGAATGTAGCGATATAGAAGCTGTAAGCGCTAATATTACTGTATAATTTAGCAATATCGCATCAGTTTGGTGCCATAATTCTTGGTACTTTGCTGACTTCCTTATCATGCTTAAAAGTAAATTATGTTGAAAAAAAGTGCACTGGCACTGGGTGTATTGTTACTCTTTCAGGTAGCACGTGCCCAGGATGCAGCACCATCCCGTTACGGAATCATTCCTTATCCGCAACAGTTGGTGCCACAGGCTGGAGAATTTGTCATTACCGCAAAAACGAAATTGGTTGTTCCTTCCGGAAAAGCTTTCAGCAATGAGGCGGCACAGTTACAGGCACTCATCAAACAGGGCTTAGGTCAGGCATTGCCTGCAGGCACCAAAGCAGGTGCGGGTTCCATTGTATTGACACAGAACGATCAGCTGGAAGGCGAAGAAGATTACACTTTGCAGATCAGCACGCAGGAAATTCAGATAGGTGCAAAAACGCCTACCGGTATGTTCCGCGCGATCCAGACCCTGCGTCAGCTGATGCCGGTATCAGTAGAAGGTGCTACCACCAAACTGGCGAAGATCGCCATCCCTGCTGCGGAGATCACCGACCACCCTGTATATGGCTGGCGTGGTATGCACCTGGATGTGTCCCGTCACTTTTTCTCAATCGACTATCTGAAAAAATTCATCAACGTACTCGCCTTGTACAAGATGAATAAATTACACCTGCACCTGACAGATGATCAGGGTTGGCGTATTGAAATCAAAAAATATCCTTTGCTGACAGAAAAGGGTGCATGGCGTGAATGGAACAACCAGGATTCTGCCTGTATGGAGAAAGCCAAAACCAATCCGGATATGGCGATCGACGCTTCTCACATTATTCACAAAGATGGCAAAACTCTGTACGGCGGCTTCTATACACAGGCCCAGATGAAAGACCTGATTGCTTATGCAGCAGCACGTCATATCGAAATCATCCCTGAAATCGATATGCCGGGTCATATGATGGCGGCTATCAGGGAGTATCCTTTCCTGAGTTGTCAGGGTGGTGTGAAATGGGGTAAATTGTTTACCACGCCTATTTGCCCTTGCAAAGAAACGACCTTCGAATTTGCAGAGAATGTATTTACTGAAATTGCGGCATTGTTCCCATCTCAATACATTCACCTGGGTGCGGACGAAGTGGACAAGTCTACCTGGGAGCACTTTGACGGTGTAAAGGATTTCATGAAAGAACACAATATCAAAGATGTTGATGAACTGCAGAGCTACTTTGTGAAGAGAATGGAAAAGTTCTTTAATTCCAAAGGGAAGAAGCTGATTGGCTGGGACGAGATCCTGGAAGGTGGAGTGAGTCCTACGGCAGTCGTGATGTATTGGAGAAGCTGGGTACCTTCAGCACCAGTGCATGCGGCTAAGAACGGGAATTATGTGATCATGACGCCGGGTAATCCTTTGTATTTTGATGGTATTCCTGACAGGAACTCTATCGCTAACGTGTATCATTTTGAGCCGGTTCCAAAGGGGTTGACAGCCGAAGAAGGCCGTTACATCATTGGTGCGCAGGCGAATATCTGGACGGAGATGATCCCTTCTGAAAATCGTGCAGACTTTATGTATATGCCACGTATGACAGCGCTGGCAGAGGTATTATGGACACATAAATCCGATTTTGACGGGTATTCTCAGCGTCTGATGGCGCAGTATAAGCGTCTGGACAAGATGAAGGTACACTACCGTATGCCAGATCTGGATGGGTTTACAGAAGAAAATGTATTTGTAGGAAAGACCAAACTTGCAATCGCGAAGCCTTCTCCTGAGATGACGATCCGTTATACGACAGATGGTACGGCGCCGACAGTAAAGTCTCCTGAATTGCCCGCTGATTATATTATTCCGGGTAAGATTTCCCTGCGTATTGCGGCGTTTAAGCCAGATGGTGTGCATGGAGAGATATATACTTTGAACTATAAACCACAATCATTCTTCAAACCGACTGAAGTGATTGGTTTGCAGCAGGGATTGAAGCTGAATTATTTCGATGGATCATTTAAGAGTGTGACGACACTGAAAGATACTCCTGATAGCAGCGGGTATGTAAACAATGTGATCATGCCTGATAGTATGGGGCATGGTGGCAAGCCATTTGCCGCGACGCTGAAAGGCTTTATCAATGTTCCTGAGACGGCGATATATAGTTTCTTCCTGACGGCGGATGATGGTGCGAACCTTTATATAGATGGTGAGAAGGTAGTGGATAATGATGGCTGGCATGCGCCGTTGCAAAAGAGCGGACAGATTGCGCTGCAAAAGGGTTTGCATCCGATCGAGGTGAAGTTTGTAGAAGGCGGTGGCGGTTATACGTTGAAGCTGGAATATAGGGTGAATGGAGGTAAGATTGGAAGGCTGCCGGACGAGTGGTTGCAGGTAGCGAAATAAATATTGCACATGAACCAATTTAATATTTTTATCGGGCAGCTCACAAGGCTGCCCGATCTGTTTTTTCGAATTTGTTTGAGAAACCTGCCTTGTACGAGTGGTTATTGCAACAGAAAAAGTAGTTTTGCAGCATTATGAAGGATTATAAAAAGCACTTTTTGGTGCCAGCAGCTCCTGAGGAGTTGTACAAGGCATTGACCAATCAATACACCATTCAGTTATGGTCCGGTGAACCTGCGGAAATGAAAGCCGAGGCAGGAACGGAGTTTTCCCTTTGGGGAGACAGTATTGCGGGTATGAACCTCGAGTTTGAGGAGGATAAGAAGATTGTGCAGGAGTGGTATTTCGGGGATCAGCCGGAAGATTCAATTGTGACGATTATACTTCATCCTCACAAGAAAGGAACGGATGTGGAGCTGAGGCATACGAATATTCCTGACGAGGCATTTGACGACATTGTGGATGGATGGAATGAGGCGTATTTTGGAGCACTTGTTGATTTCTATTCATGAAGCCAGCGAGCATCAGTGAAATAAAGAAAGAATTGCAGGCATTGCCCCCGGCGAGGCTAATGGAGGTATGTTTGCGGTTGGCGAAGTTTAAGAATGACAATAAAGAGTTGTTGTCTTATTTGTTATTCGAAGAGGAAGATCTGCAGGGATATATAGCCGCCGTGAAGCTGGAAATGGATGAGGCGTTTACTACCCAGCCGAAGACGAACATTTATTATGTGAAGAAGCATTTGAGAAAGATATTGAGGGGAGTGAGTAAGCAGATAAAGTATACGGGGTCGAAGGTGGCGGAGATAGAGTTGCTGTTGTACTTTTTAATGAAGATTAAGAAAGCGGGCATAAAAGTAGGAGAGAGTCCGGCATTGGTCACGATATATATGGGGCAGATGAAGAAGATCCGGAAGGCGATAGAGGGGCAGCATGAAGACTTGCAATATGAATATTTAAAAGAATTAGAAAGATTATAAGTTGATTAGCAGGCAATTGCCTGCTTTTTTCTTATGCGGTAAGTACTAAACTTTCAGAATATTTTGAAAATACGATAAACTGTACTAGGTTTGTACTGTTATGAATATCCTTGCATATATCATCTACCTGTTCATCACTTACCTGGTCACCGTCAGGGTGGGTTTACTCTTTTTCCGGAACGGCCGGTTATACATCCTGGGGTTGTTGCAGGGGGATGTATCGCTGACTGATTTTATCAATAAGATCTTGCTGGTGGGGTATTACCTCGTGAATTTAGGGTATGCGGCTATCATGATCAGTTGTTGGAGTACGGTGCATACCTGGCTGGAAATCCTCACTAGTATCACGACTATGACGGGCAGGATCTTATTAACCCTGGCAGTGATGCATTATTGCAACATGGCGGCCATTTTACTGATCAAAAATAGAATTTCATCACATTAAAACTATACAATATGAACTTCATTGCTTACCTCATTTATCTTCCTGTAGTCATTTTTGTAACCTGGTATGTAGCGCATACGCTTTTCAAAAATGGCAGGGTGTTTATGCTGGAAATTTTTCATGGTAAGGAAGATATTGCGCTGGCCACAAATAAGTTGTTCGAGACGGGGTTTTATTTATTGAATTTAGGCTTTGCTTTTTTTATCATGGAGATCGCGCAGGAAGTGGAGAGTAATCGTACACTAATGGAAGTGTTGAGTATGAAGATTGGTGGATTTTGTATATATCTGGGCGTGATGTTGTTCTTTAATTTGTACTTATTTTTCAGGGGAAGAAAGCATGCAAAACGTACGCCGCTGCCTCTTATAATAAATTAAATGTCAATATGTTAACGCTTTGCTAAAATCTTCTGATCATTAAATCTTTCCTTTAAACGAGAGTCTAATAACTATAAAAAGAAAAGGAGGAGTCATGAAAAAGATAATAATTGCGTTAACGATGACCGTAATGGCGACAGGTGCTTTTGCAATGGGTCCCGGACATGGTGGCGGAGGCTTTCATGGGGGAGGACGGACAACCGTCATAGTAGGCGGTGGTTTTGGTTACTACAGCCCATTCTATTCACCATTTGGCTGGGGTTTGGGGTATGGATACCCTTACTATGCGGCTCCTTATCGACCTACTAAACTCGATATGCAGGTGATGGACATTAAAAATGACTATGCCGACAGGATCGCCTCTGTGAAAATGGATAGAGACCTGAGTGGTAGAGAGAGAAGGCAGGAGGTAAGACAGTTGAAAAGAGAACGAGACAATGCTGTGTATGACGCCAAGAGGAATTATTACAAACAGCAGATGGAACGGAGACAACAGTCGCAACAGCAGCAGCCACAGGAACAAACTCAGCCGGAAACGCAGCAGCAATAATGGATTTGAAAAGCCGCAAGTGATTGCGGCTTTTTTTATAATACTCCTAAGATCTTTTTAGGCAGATGTGCAAACCGATATCCCAGTGTAAAACTCAGGTTCCAATCTGTCCGGTGCATATCTTTCACTAATAAATTCGTATTCAGATTTTCCCACGAGGCATTGAGGTATGCATAATACTTATCGCCATTATACCCCGCATTGATCCAGCCCTGCATATCAGTCACCGCCTGCAGTCTCTTATTATCTGTATTTAATTCATGCAAAGCCCCTGCACCAAATATTACCGCAGGTGCAATGATCCACTTATGCTGTCCCAGAACGATATTGTGGGTGTATCCTGCCTTAAATACCAGCGACAACCACGAGGGGTTAGAAGATAATAAATTATAAGTAGATGAGTCTGATATCAGATGTGGCGTCGGTTTTTTCCACCTGATCTGATGCCAGAGCGGTGTTGCTACCAGGAATACAGAACCCGCAGATTGCAGCTGTTGTTCGGAAAAGGAAGTGGCTGCTTTGTAAGAGTATTTCCTATGATTGATATAATAAAAGAGATCGAGTCCCGCATTCGTAAAATCAATCCCCTGGAAGGCTTCATATCCCCTGTGGTCATGATTGGGTATCAGTAATCCATTATAGGCGTTATAAAACGGCTCTACGCTCACCGCATGACTACCAAACTGCATCCTGATGAGCCGATAGTGATACTTTGCCTTATTGTCCAGTTCTGTACCGGGTATATTGACAGAATATTGCAGGTATAGCCATTTATAACTCACATCGCCTCCCAGGTACCCACTGCTGTTCACAGCCAGTTTATAATTACGCTGTCTGTTTTGGTGGGTCCTGAATTTAAACGTCGTGCTATACGTTCCCGCATATAGCTCAACTGTATTTTTCCTTTGAAATGGCTGAATATAAGCCGAGTCTGTTTTTTGAGCATACAGTGTAGCAGGAAAAATTACTAACAGAAAAAGGTAACGCCACATGATTTTACAACAACAGGAATCAGTAAAAGGTTTTTTCGCAAAAAATGTTTAAGTTTCTACCCGATATTAACAACTACACTATGAAATTAAAACTCAGACATTGTCTGCTGGCATTTATAACGCTGCCAGCCTTTGGACAAAAATCAAATTTTCACTTCGTAAGCACAAAGAACCAGCAGATCAATATTAATAAAGGGACCATTTTTGTAAATGGTAACCGTACGTATCTGCTGAGTAATGGTGCGGAGTTTTTAGATAGCAGGCGCAATAAGCTCATTGAAAATGGAGGCAATGTATTTTTATTTCTGGAAGTAAGTCGCGGTGCAGACGTTAAAGATCTGATAATTTTCAGTGTAAATAATAGCAAGGCGGATTCTATCGGGAATGTCGTGTCTTCTGATATCAGGGATTATGACCATGACCAGAACCTGGAAGTAGGCGGTGCATATACAGTGGCGCCTTATCCAGCTGCGGATTCAGTGTATTATGTGCCTTATATCTATTATGAGATTGTGAAGGGCAGAGTGGTGCTGGATGAGGAGTATAATGAGAAAATTAATAAGAAAAAGTATGGGGTGTGGTTAAAGGATCTGATAGAGGATGGAAAGTACAAAGTGATACCTAAGCCTAAGCATTAAGTGATAGTAGAAAGCCCCCTTTTATTGGGGGCTTTTTATTTTGATCGTTATCTCTTTTCCACTGTGTAGTGCGGCTTCTACGGTACCAGGACTATCGCCGGTGTAGAGTGCTTCTCCTGCAAAGTAAATAGTATCTGCAACGGGCGTGGTCAATACTGCCTTTGCCTTTTCAGAACCAGGCATGCCGTAGGAGTAGCCTCCATGTATGGCTTGTTCTGTTGACCAGTTATGGATAAAACTTTGCTCCAACAGGTCCGCAATGTTTGTTACATTAAATATTTTAGAAAGCGAGTTGAGTGCTTTGGCCAATAGATCAGATTGAGGTCCTGCTGCATGCGGGCCTCCCAGCCACCCGGTAAGAATTAAGCTATCTTCAGATTGCGTCCACCATACCGGCACTTCCTCATCACTTAACACAAACCCGATATCTCTTTTCCAGAAAGCCTGTTTGAAAAGCAGGTTGAACTTAATAACGGTTCCCCATCCGATCTGCCGTGCCGCAGCTGTATATGCTGGGAGAGCAAGGGAAAACTGTATGCTTTCGTTTTGTAGGATATTGATAGGAACGGTGACGAGTACTTTGTGTGCGGTGTAGGTCCGGTCCTGTGTTGTGACCGTCACCTTTCCCGGTTCCCAGGAGATGATTTGCACGGTTTGGTTCGTGATAATTGTACATCCTTTGCCAAGGTAATTGATCAGGGCAGTGTAGCCGTTTTCAATTCTGAAGTTGGTGCCTTGTTCCAGTGTCCATTCATCGTACAGATATTTTACGCTTACCTTGTTCAGGTCAGCGAGGTCGTATCCTTCCACATATCCCTGTACATGATCACGAAGTTCTGCATATTGATCGGCAGGGTAATATTGATCCAGCAATTGCTGCATGGTGGTCGTTTCAGCGGCTTTGCCCATATGTTCGATCAGGTTATCCCAATCTTCAATCCAGCTTTCTTCCTGTTTGAGTTCCCCGTTTTCCGCAAGGGCCATTTCCTCATTGATGGGGTGATAGGGAATACCTGCTTCCTGTAACAAAGACAGGGTGATGGGCAGTTCGCCATGTATGAATTCAGCACCGGTTTCAATATGAATACCGGGTGCAGGGTAGAGGGTAGTCGTTCTGCCACCCGCTTGTGGCCGTGCTTCCAGTATGGTGACGTTGTGTTGAGTGGAGAGATCTTTAGCTGCTATAAGACCAGCAGCGCCGGCCCCAATGATAATGATTTCCTGTTGTGCTGACATATTGTAAATGTAAGGTTTTCGAAGAATAAACATTATAGATGAAATTCACTTTATGAACCGCTATTGCTGACTGTATGTATAGTTTTATTATGCCAGAATGTATTCTCCTGTACGATGTTTAAGATCACGCTCTATGGGAAAACGATGGTGGGAAATAATGAAGATGGATGGCGGCTGTTCTTTTAGCATTGATTGGGTAGGGGGATATTATTGACGTCGATAAGGGTATCGAGTCTTAATACGACGCCATTTTCAAGACGCATGTATTCCACTTTTTCAAGGACGAAGAGATCGGCGATGCGCGAGGAGACTTCCTGCACCTGGCCATCTTCGGATGTGAAACGGATGAGGCAGATGGTGCGCATGGTGGCCCAGGCCTCCAAACGGTCGTAGTAGTCGCAATTGATGGGTTGGTAGGTGGTACTCATGAAATAAAGATAAAAACTAGTTGATGGATTTTAAAGACTAAAAATTATTTACCAGTCTTGTTGCGTAACTGCATCATACCAAAGGTATTGGTTCCCATTGAATTTGCAGGAGTTGATGATCGATAACTGACTACATTTAACAGCGGCATTTTGTAGTGCCGTTTTTTTTTACTAAGGCTGTTGCGTTGTTCAGGAACAAAAGACAATTGCATTGAC
The DNA here is from genome assembly GCF_034274695.1 of Chitinophaga sp. LS1. NCBI lineage: Bacteria > Pseudomonadati > Bacteroidota > Chitinophagia > Chitinophagales > Chitinophagaceae > Chitinophaga > Chitinophaga sp. LS1. Next base: position 6,961,384 of record NZ_CP128362.1, on the reverse strand, counting down.
AAATTATAACATTTTATAAAGAAATGCTATGGCAGGAGGGTAGTATCTTTGCATCACTTTACCCTAATTAACTGTATATATGTGTCGATATGGATTTTCCGTATACAAGCCACACTATGCTTGTTTTAAATGCCGTAAGACCTTTAAGAGGCGTATTTCTGATGACTGTTCCTGTTCCGGAACGGGTGGGCATGCACATGCCAAATTGGCCAAGTGCCCCGATTGTGGGGAGCTGATGGCTGATATGGGCATGGACTTCGAAGCTCCTGGGAAAGGGAAAATTAAGGCATGGGAACACCTGCGTGTATTATATTCAGTGGGCATCGCTTTTCACTCTTGCGGTTGCTCCGGACCCGGGTATATCCCTAATACGACGGAAGGATTAAAGACGCATCTGAACGGTTTGATCACCATTTACAATGGTGAATTGCAACAGTTGCGACAGGAAACCAACAAAGAAAAGGAAGAAGCAAAAGGCTATTGGACAGGTAAGATCAAATTATTAGAGCAACGGTTATCGTTGCTGTAAACGGACTACTGTGACCTGGCAGTTTGTTAATTCTGCCGCAATTATTTTACTGATTTCATCCCAATCTCCGCCCGCAAGACCAGCACCGATCAAAGGCATGCCAATATGTGCGCCTTTGAACAGGCTGTTTATTGCCTGCATGCAATGCCGGAATGCGAGAGGGTCGAAAGGTTTTTCGCCTCTGTAGTCGTATTGAGTATAGGCGTTGATGATAGTGAGCCCTTGTTGGCTGGGAAGGGTTACTGTTTGGTAATCTATTTTGCCGAGTTTAGTTCGGTCGCCCTTGTATTGCTTTGTTTCAAGGGGGAATTTGTCCGAACCGAAAGCTTTGGCGATAAGGGGAGCTATGCCCTTTTTTTGTGTGCAGAAGCAGTTACAGCCGTGTACAATGGCATCGAATTTTCCGGCTTTGGCAGCTACCAGCAGATCGCCTTCGACATAGGTGATTGGGGTGTTCATTGTCTGTTGAATTTTGAGGGGCGAAGATACTGGTTTTGTAAATGAGGTTGATGAGTCGACGGCTATTGATATTAATGATTAAAACCCGAAGAATGTTTGGGATAATCTGATTGCGGAGATGTCTCTAAAAAAGAGAGTACATTACACCGGTTTTATAAAGTAGTTGTACATGGCATGGAATAAATATTATGTGTTTGTAAAAGGCGCTTACGACAAAGATCTTTTGTTAAAAGATTTCGAATCTGGGCAGGAAGTAAATTTATTTGAGACGAATAAACCGGAAACGTTGTTTGCGGGGGAATATAATGATTGTTTGATTTTAGTGGACAAGGAGTTGCCATTTGAGTTTTTATCTGCAGGATTGGGCGTACAGGCAAAGGCAATGATAGATATTTTTCCGGAGGCGGAGATAGGGGTATTGCTTGAGAATTCGACGGTGGGGGTGTATGGATATGCAGTGTTTAAAGAAGGTACCAGGATTCGTACTAAATATGGCTCAGAGGAGGAGGTGTATTTTGAATTTGGCAATCCGTTGTTGGAAGAGCAGGAGGCGCCTGATGAGCCATTATTTGAGGAGGAGGAATTGGAAGAAATGGAAGAAGATGGATTGTCACGACATGAGATCAGGGAAATGGTAAGGTTTGCGAAAGATTTCAGGGTGCCCGGGAAATTGGTAAAGCGGTTTTTGGGTATCGGGTTTCATGAATTGAACCCGGCGGAGGTGAAGTTGACACGATATAAGCGTAAAGCCAGTACGAATAAAAATTGAAGCGTACTGGATGAGGGGTAGAAGAGTTGTAGAGACTGGTTTGCGCGCGTTTAACCACTAGGAATGATTCAAAATTAGTAATGCATATAAGTTGATAATAAATTAATTATATATACCATGCGGCATAGCATGAAGGTGTGAACGATGATTTACCATCGAATAATAACTTTACTGCCGTGAAACATTACCTATATTGTTGCTTTACCCTAGCAATCTTGTTTATTTCGTGTGGTAAAAATGAGAATGCTGACATAAAAGAACCCGGGACAACTCCAACTACACCGACTAACCCGGCGCCTACAAAGACAGATTCCGCCACCATTGTTATTATTGGTTCTTCCACTGCCGCAGGCATGGGAGCCAGTCCAACTGATTCTTCCTGGGTAAACAGGTTAAAGCTGTCTACAAAGGAGAATAAGCGGGTACTTAGTTATTTCAACCTTGGAATATTCGGGCTCACCACTTACCAGGGGATTCCAAAGAGCTTTACTAAACCTGGTCGCCCTGCGACTGATACCCTTCACAACATTACGGCTGCATTGTCTTTCCGGCCTTCGCTGGTGATCATGTCATATCCAACCAATGATGTGGCATATGATTATACAGATGATGAGATTATGGACAACTTCAATGAGATGATCCGTTTGCTGGATTCAGCGAAGGTGAAGTACATTATATTCGGTACACAACCGCGCAACTTCCCGGATGCGGCTTACAGAATACGGTTGAAAAACCTGAATGTAAAGATGCAGGCAGCTTTTGGCGAGCATTTTAGCAATGTGTATGATACCCTGGCTGCTGAAGATGGAACGATCAGGGCAGCGGTGGCTTATGGCGATGGTGTGCATGTGAATAATACAGGGCATGACATATTGTATCATAAGATAGCAGATCATGCTGTGTTTCAGGAGGTGATTAAGTAAACTGTATTTGAATCGAAACTAAAAAAGTGCGCCTGTCGCTGCCACCGTCCAGCTACCTTCTTCAATTTCAGCTTCCAGCTCGGTATTATCCCATCCACAATAACCGATAAATATTTTAATATCCTGGGTCGTAAGGGTACCCTTATTGATATGTGCTACGGCGGTTTTAAAATCGCCGCCATAGTACACTTTATCACTTATATGTGTACCATCCGGAATCAGGTCAGGTCGTTGGTGTACAAAGAAAAGATGTTCCTGGTCCACCGGTCCTCCTTCATACAAAGGGAATGGTTTCCCGTTTTTAAACTCCTCCAGCTCAGTCAGTCCACGGGAAAATTGTTTATTCACCACAAATCCCATCGCTCCTTTTTCATCCTGTTCAGTAATGAAAATAATGACATCTTCAAATATGCTGGCATCCAGTAGCGAACTGGCGTGTATAAATTGACCTGCTTTCATCTGGTAAAGTTACAAGGATTTGGCTACAACCAGACCGTATTCGGCTACGTGAGGATTTTCAGGCAGGTCTACATTTACCTAAAATCATAATCATATGAAAATCATTGTAACAGGATCATTAGGCAATATCAGTAAGCCACTGGCCATTTTATTAATTGAAAAAGGCCATGATGTGACAGTCATTAGCAGTGATGCGGCCAAAGCCGAAACGATTATTGCTTTAGGTGCAAAGCCGGCCATCGGCAGTCTGGAAGACACTATTTTCATACAAGAGACATTCAAAGGAGCAGATGCCGTGTATTGTATGATCCCTTTCAATATGGCCGAACAGGATCAACTGGGATACTTTACACGTATTGCCAATAATTACGTACAGGCCATCCAGGCAAATAATATAAAAAGAGTGATCAATCTCAGTGGGTGGGCTGCTGAAGTGATCAAAGACCATAGTGCAGAAGGTTTTTTCAATGATTTAAAAGATGTAAGCGTGACCCATTTAAGACCGGGATCGTTTTATTCTAATTTTTATGGGTTCATTGGCATGATTAAAACCTATGGCATGATTATGTCCAACTATGGGGGAGATGATATGATAGCCTTTGTAGCACCGGAAGATATTGCAGATGTAGTGGTGGAAGAACTGGAAACACCTTCACAGGGAATAAAGATCCGCTACGTAGCCAGTGATGAACTTACCTGTAATGAAGCGGCACATATATTAGGCACAGCCATCGGCAAACCCGATCTGCAATGGCCGGCATTGCCAGCCGAACAGGTACAACAAGGTATGGAAATGATGGGTATGCCCAAAGACCTGGCAGCTATGTTGGTAGCCATGCAGCAAGCGCAGCACAGTGGCGAGATTCAGGAAAAATATTTTCAGCAACGGCCTGTACTGGGGAAACGGAAACTGAAGGATTTTGCACCTTTATTTGCAGCAGCTTACTAAATTTGGATATGCAACCATATAGAGTAAAATCCATCAGCGAATTTCATCAGTTAAGGGGCCTGCCCATGACAGGTCACCCATTGATCAGTGTGGTGCAATTCAATACGATCAAAGAGTTGCCTGTATTCGAGCCGAAGACATTGGTGCCGGACTTCTATCTCATTGCCCTGAAGCAGGGCTTTGCAAAAGGAGTAAAGATAAAATATGGTCAGCAGGATTATGATTTTGATGCAGGTGTGTTGTCGTTTATGGCGCCGGGACAGGTGTTTGGAATGGAGATGGACGAACAGACGATGAGGGAAATGATGGCAATGAAGGACGCAAATGGATGGATGCTGATGGTGCATCCTGATTTTCTATGGAATACGCCGTTAGCAAAGAAGATGCGACAGTATGCTTTTTTTGATTATGGGGTAAATGAAGCGTTGTTTTTATCCGATAAAGAAGAAAATACGCTGGTGCATATAGTGAATAATATAGAGCAGGAGATCATTGCGAACATAGATACCTTTAGTCATACTATAACTATCTCAATGTTGGAAGCATTGCTGAATTATTCAGAGCGTTTTTATCAGCGACAGTTTTTGACGAGGAGAAGAAGTAGTCATCAGTTATTAACGCAATTGGATAATTTGCTGGAAGTATATTTTAAAGAACAACGTGGTTTGCCAACAGTGAGTTATGTAGCAACACAACTACATGTTTCCGCAGATTATCTGAGTGGGTTACTGAAGGCATTAACTGGGTTAAGTACGCAGCAGCATATACATGAAAAACTGATTGAGGAGGCGAAGGTACAGTTGTCCACGACCACATTGTCAGTCAGTGAGATTGCTTACCAGCTTGGGTTTGAGTATCCGCAGAGTTTTAGTAAATTATTTAAGGCAAAGACGAATTTATCGCCGTTAGCATTCAGACAATCCTTTAATTAAATATTAAATTGGTGCTGGCCGCAGGCCATTTACCGCATAACAGAAAAACGCTTTTGCCGAAGATAAAAGCGTTTTCCTGTTATTTCATTGTTATGATTTGAAATTACAATTCCTTTGATTTTCAGTCTATTAAATCCTTTTAGCGTCCAACCATCCTCAATCATATTTTGCAATTCACTTTTAATACGTACTTTTAATCCGTTCACGTTGAAAATGACTCAGAGAGTACTTAGCGTCCATTAAAGACCCTTCACCTGGAAGGGACACGTTACATTCATATTTAATAGTTCACCTATGATCAAACCCGGTAACCCGTCTGTAAAGATCGCAGTAGCCATGTCGTTGCTACTGATGCCGTTTTGCGCCATGCCCTCAATGGCCCAAACCACCTGGCCTCAGGGTCAGTTATTGCCATCATTTCCTGCTACGGCACAAACGCAGGACCTGATTATCCTTCGCGAAACTTCCACGAAATGGGAAGCAGAAGGTTCTTCACTAAGTCATAAAACAGGCCGTTTAGAAACCGATGGCTGGCTTTGCCAGGTGGGTATCGACGCAGCCAACGACCATATGATCTATGGTCCTTATGACAACACCATTCCCGAAGGTGCGAATGTAGCGGAGTTCCGTATGAAGACGGACAACAACACCGCCAACAATGACCCTGTCGTGGATATTGATGTGCGAGACGCAACAACGGGTGCTACCCTGGCGTCGCAAACCATTACCCGTACTATGTTTACCATTGCGGGTGATTATGTCACTTTCACCTTGCCGTTTACCATGCCGGCAGACAACCATTCGATAGAACTGCGAGTATATTGGCGGGGTTCGGCTTATACGAAAGTGGATTATGTAGCTGTACAGCAGAATAATTTTTCTGCAGAAATGTATTTATTTGCTTCACTGAAAGGTATTGTCAACAAGACACAACCACGTATCTTCTCTTACGAAGGAGATGCATTTGCCGAAGGTCAGTATACCTGGTTGAATTCTCTCGGATTGGGCTATAACGAAGTATCGGATAAGTATAGCCTGATCACCAAGTACCGTAACGAAATCGGTGGTTTGATCGTGTATGATCCATCTCAGATCCATACCGTGAACCTGGCCACCATGCTGGCAAAGAACCAGAACGCGTTGATCTGTTCACCAACATTGCTGTCCAAATTGCAGGCAGCGCCTTACAACCTGCCGATCTTAACAGATCTGCGTGGTGTGTATAGCAGCAAAATGGCGGTGTACCAGGCGATGTATAATACTTACTGGCCGAATGCAGACAAGCGTTTATTGATCGGTTTAGATCCTTCAACACACAAAGCCGCATTGCGTGAATATGCCACGGCTATTGGTGCTGCGACCATCTGGCTGGATCCTGACGTTGCAGATGAAAGTACATTGCTGAATAGTTTCCTCGCTTCAATGCCTGCAGGTGCTAACTTCATGGGTTGGTGGCAGAACGAAGGATCGGGTGTGCAAAGGACATCGACTTATGGTATCACCACTATTGCGAGTGACTGGTCTTCCAACCTCACAGTACATAGCGGTATGCCAAGAACGGTGAACCTGAAAGCAATGCCACAGAAACCTGCTTTGCAGAATAAAATCTATGTAGCATTTATATTGAGTGATGGCGATAACCTGCAATATGTAGAACACCTGATGCGTAAACTGTGGAATGATCCGGGACGCGGACAGGTGCCGATGGGATGGACATTATCACCAGCTATGCTGGATGCGATGCCGGGTGCATTGAACTATTACTGGCAGTCATCAACAGATAATGATAACCTGATCAGTGGTCCTTCCGGCTATGGCTATACCTATCCTAACAGCTGGGATCAGGCGAAGCTAAACCAGTTTGTGGCGAAGACAGAAGATTATAATCAACGTGCAGGATTTAGAGTGGTAACAATATGGAATACCATCACCGGTGGTATCAATCAGAATGTAGGTCAGACCTATGCAACGTATGCGCCTTCACTGCTGGGAATGACTGCGCAGAATACCAATGGTGGTTTAACTATTTATAACAATACCCTACCGGGAATGGCACTGAATTGTAACTATTGTACAACAGAGCAGACCATCAAAGATAATATTGCTTCTGCAGCTGCTGGCTGGAATGGTACATCGCCAAGATTTATCATAATACAGGCGCAGCCATGGCAGGGAGTAACGCCTACCAGCTTTAAGAATGCGGCGACAGCACTGAATTCCGATTATGTGGTAGTAAGACCGGATCATATCTTCCAGTTGATCCGTGAAGCCAATGGATTGCCGGTAGATTCTCCAAGCAGTAATTTGTTTAAGTTGTCAAAGGCAATGGGATCATCTGTACCTGCGCAACAGCAGTCGGTGATTAGTTGTAAGTAATTGTTTTCGCGCTTCTGTTTTATTACAGAAGCGCGAAAAACTCAAGCTGATTTTAATGTTTTTTAATTTACATCTTTTGTATCTTTAAAATGAAATAACCCTCTATTTGTTAATCATTAAAGACAACCCACATGAGAAACATGAAAACCCTCTTGTCCCTTTCTCTGTTCACGCTGGTTTTATTGTTCTGCTCTTTTACTCCCATTAAGGAAGTAAAACAACCTGCTACAAAGTCAGCTGCTAAGATCGTGAACTATGCATGGTACACACCAGACGGTACGTTCGTAGCATGGAGCACCCTGGCAAATGCACTGGTAGTAAGCGATGCAGATCTGGATCCTACTAACGGAACCGTGGTAGCTTATGGCTGGACTGGTGGTGGTTATGGCTTACCTCCATCCGGCACACTGGTGTATACGATCTATACACACCCGTGATGTAAATGATTGATGTAATCATTAAACCCCGCTTTTCTTCTGTTTGAAGAAAAGCGGTTTTTTTGTATAGAAGGTTGACGAAAAACTTATCCGGAGACGCGTTTTAGTTAACCCTTATTGTTTTATTTTAAACCCCGCTATGAGTAAATTGTCAGCTTTTGAAGTAATTTGTCTTACAGGTATTTTGCGCTGCCAGTTGCTCTCTCTCGCAGATGAATAAATAGTAGCTGCCTCATTTATTCGGGAGGCGGGTTTTGTTTTTTTTATTGGGGTATAGATTTTCTGTATTGCAGGTAGCTGCTGCAAGGTTACAATAATATCAGGGGTTTTGTATGTTGGAACAGTATTGGTATCTAAAAGTCTTACAGTAAGGATTATAAGGCTTTAGCGTTTTATGACTTATATTTTAGCCAGAGCACATCATCTTCAATCCGTTTCACATCTTCCAGTTTAAACAGTGCTGCATCAAACCGTTTTGCTTTTGGATCTATTTCAAACATCGCCGGATTGTCGTGATTTCCATCTACAATTGGCAGTAGCAGGTGATGGTATTCATCAATGAGTCCTTCATTCAGGAAGCTGCCATTGAGGTGGCCACCGCCTTCAACCATGAGGATGTCGATCCTGAAGAGGGTATATAGTTTTTCGAGCACTATGTTCAGATCGATCTCTGTAGCGCCTCCAAAGATGTAAGATACCCCGATATCCTGCAGATGTGCCAGGTAAGCATCGGGTACGCTTTCGGTAAGTACGGTGACAACATGATCGCCATGCATCTCTGATTTTTCCCATCCTAATTTCGCCTGCGCATCGATGGCGATCGCATAGGTGGTGGCATCCGGATTAGCGTTGACGTCCGTGCGGGAAATGGAGTGGGTACCGGGTTTATAGATGGGCTTTGCAAATTGGGTAAAGTCCTTTTCCATGGTAGTACGGCCTACGATCCATGAATAACTGCCAATTAGGTTGTGTACTTCTTCAAATTTGCCGCCCAGTTTTTTAATTTGAGGGCTGTCGCCCCATTTGTCGCCAAGGATCTTACCGTCCAGGGTACTCATCATCAAACAGATGGTATATGGTCGTTGTTTCATATTATCAGGTTACTTGAAATTTTTTTTTGATTCTTTGTAAGTTTTGGAAAGGTTTTGCAACTAACAGAGAAATGGCAAATATAAAAAGTTATGGATGAAACGCAATTTTTACAACTGATCGGGCAGCATCAGGGAATCATTCATAAGATATGCAGGTTGTACCGTAATTCGAAGGAGGACAGGGAGGATTTGTTCCAGGAGATCGTATTTCAGTTGTGGAAGTCGATAGGGACATATGGTGGTACGGCGGCATTCAGTACATGGATGTATAAGGTAGCGCTTAGTACGGCGATCGCAACCTATCGAAAGCGGGTGCCGAAGATTGTGTATTCGGATGTATTGCCGGATAGGGCGGAAGTATTGGATGAGCGGGGGGCGGAGTTGTTTGAGGTGTTGCGGAAATTGAAGGATGATGAGAAGGCAATCATTACTTTGTATTTGGAGGGGTTGAGTTATAAGGAAATGGGGGAGATTATTGGAGTGACGGAGAATAGTGTGGGCGTGAAATTGAATAGGATTAAAGCGAAGGTGCAGTTACTATTTAAAAAGTGAGTGAAGGGATGGCTCCTGCTGATTAAAGAGAATTGAGAGGAGGAATTAGCAACTATTAAAAATTGAGTGAAGGGGAGGGGATTACCCCTGATGATTATTGAGAATTGAAACGAGGATTTAGTAACTATTTTAAAAATGAGTGAAGGGAATTGCCCTGATCTTAAAAGAGAATTGAGACGAGGATTTATCAACTAATTAAAACATGAGTTATGGAAGATCTTTTTGCTGCGTGGAATGAGAAAAGTATAACTTCAACAGTACATGCAGGGTTATTGCGTGAACGCCAGCATCCGGTATTGAAGCAGATACGGAAACAGATGGTGATAGAGCTGGTGGGTTTTGTGTTGTTTTTGATCGTGTATTATGATTTTTTTGATGGGGATCGCAAGCCGGTATATGCCAATGTATTATTGGTGGTGGCGATGTTAGGAGTGATAGCAGGTAATGTGGTGGGATATTTATTTGCAAAGCAGGGGGTGATTGGGCCGAATTTACGCGAAGCCTTGAGAATGCATTTGGAGAAGATGAAGTTGTATGCGGTAGTGGCGGTGATGGCGAGAGGGTTTATGATGGGGAGTGTGGTGGTGTTTTTTAATGCAGGGTGGATAGTGACAATGATTTTTATAGTGATGTGGATGGTATTAGTGGGAATATGGGTGGGAAGGATTAGGAAGATAGATAGGGTTTATAGTGATTTATCGAACCCGCTGGATTTCGGGAGGCCGCTGTGATGGAAGTAAAATCGGACTACAGTGGTTTTGGCTATCCTTATTATTCAGGGAACAGCTGTGTTGGAAGTAGGATCGGACTACATTAGTATTGGATTTGCTCTTATCCAGGGAACCAGCCATGATCTCTATATATTCAATTTATAGCATCTTTTTGAATCCTGTCGATTTCGGCTCGAACCCTTGATTCTGATAGAATCTATGCGCATTCGTCCTTTCGGTCCGATTGCCGCTATTAACCAAAAGATAGGTAGCGCCCTGTGCTTTTGCAAAAGCTTCCGTATGTTGGATAAGGGCAGCACCTACACCTTCTTTTCTATATTCCTGTTTCACCACCAGCGTCTGAATTTTAAAATAAGTACCATCCAGTTCCCAGGCAAGTTGCTTGTTGATACCAATATACCCAATGACTTTATGATCAGCGACAGCTACAAAAGTGTGGTAATCTGGTGCCTCCTGAATAGCCTTCATTCTTTGGGTAATTTGAGCTTCAGTTGTGGGGTAGCCAAGTTCAATAGTGAGAACGGTGGTGTCAGGGATGTCGGTATCAATATTGAAAGGTCTGATGATAAAGCTCATTGATAAATGGTTATTATACAAATATACTAATCAAAAGAGCAATCTGTAGGGTAACCGAGTTCGCGCAGGTTTGATATGATATACATAAGCATAAGCTACTTGAATAATCATTGAATTGCTTAAAATTATAATGTTTTACCTCAAACAGTAGCATCAAAAAATATCAGTAACTCATCAGAAAACTAATCAATGATGCATAATCATAGAAAATAATTTTATGAGTACTTTAAAAAAACACCTAATTTGCCCCCGATATTTTAATCACCCTATACAATATTATAACCCATAGGAAAACAGCATTGTTTTTATGAAATATTTATTAGCATTCTTATCCCTATTCTTTGTCCTGTCTGGAAAAGCGCAGTATTACAATGATGTATTATCATATAATAACAACGCTTACGCTACCAACGGTTACAAAATAAAAACAAACATCCCTTTTACGAACCGCGCCGCCATGCCGACTATCTGGATAGAAGGATATGATTTTACAATCCCAGGCTATACCTTGAATTTAACAATTTCATCGTATGTTGTGGGTGATACCTTAACCCGTACTACTGTATCGTCTTCTGGTGGTTCAGCCCCTCCAATAAGGATTGGTAATGAAAATGGCAAGGTATCTATTTTCCTTGATTACAAGAATGGTTATTATGTACGCTTTCATGTTCGAGCCTTTGCACAGGGCATGAGTGAGACAGCATCCATGTTTACCGGTTGGTCTGTAGTCGATTCTGCATTGATTCCCGAGGCAACGGCCGTCAGAGATATACCTTATCGAAATACATTCGCTGGCACCGTGAACCTGCCGGATAGCGTCACTTCCACAGCAGATGGTAAATTCGGTATCGGTACACTCGCGCCCAAGGCATCATTGGACGTCGGCACGATGGTGAATGATTCTACTACAGCCATCCTAAGCCGTTTATATATAGGTAGCACTACCAAAGATGGTACCTATCTGGGTGTACATGCTTATAATACGAATGGAAGTGCTCCAATGTTTGGTCTCATTCATAAATATTTCGGCAATTTAAATTCAGGGCTCATCTTCAACATGGGGCCCGCATCAACGAGGTACGGAGGTTATCTCACTTTCCTGGTAAATGATGGTACAGAAAAAATGCGCTTGGATGCCGATGGGAATCTTGGAATAGGTACTACGGCTACAGGCACATTCAAACTTGCTGTAGCAGGTACGATTGGAGCTAAAAAAATACAGGTGACCCAATCCGGCTGGCCTGATTATGTCTTTGATAGCCATTATCAGCTACCCTCATTAATGGAAATTGAGAATTATGTACAACAACATAAACATCTGCCCGAAGTGCCTACGGAGAAAGAAGTGACGGTGAAAGGACTGGACCTTGGAGAGATGAATAAGATTCTTGTGAAAAAGGTCGAAGAACTGACCTTGTACCTGATTGAGGAGCATAAACAAAACCTGGAAAATCAGGAGCGGATAAAGAAAATGGAGCAGGATCTGGCAGAGATTAAGAAAGCAATTCAATAATATGATCATTTTCCAACGGCGGCAGATAAAGCTCCCTAAACTCCTTTCTATCCATTACTTTTACATTGCAAATTAAGGATGATGAACCACTACAATTACTACCTCTTCGACTACGACGGCACCATTTGCAATACTTTTCCCACCATTCATTCCGCCATGAGCCAGACCTTTGAAAAAAGCGGACTGAACACCATCGACAAAATAACCATGCTCTCCGCCGTCAGCAAAGGTGGCGCCTTGCATGATACAATAAGACACCTGCTTCCCGAAGCATCGAAACTCAACTTCGACGATGTTGAAGCAATCGCTAAAATATACCGTGAACAATATAAAGAATGTGACGAAAAACTCACCGTACTATTCGAAGGAGCCGCCGCTGTTTTTGAAAAATTAAAAGCGCAGGATAAAACCATCATTGTCCTCAGCAATAAAGGCATTGCCGCAGTAGAACGCTCCTTAAAAGCACTGAATCTTTTCGACCAGACAGACCTCATTATCGCCGAAGGTGCCTTCCCGGATTTAGCTTTAAAATTGAAACCCGATCCCATGGTTTATGAAACCATCATCACACAAAATTTCAATATTAAAAACAAGGAAGAAGTACTAATGACCGGCGATACCCATGCCGACATTCTCTTCGCCAACAACTGTGGCATCGCCTCCTGCTGGGCCGCCTACGGATATGGCCAAAAGGATGCCTGCGAAGTATTGCACCCAACCTACACTATTCAGGAAATTTCAGAAATCATATAAGAAAGGGGGCGTCTCAAAACTTCGAGACGCCCCCTTTTTATTCGGGTACCTGATGGAGAGAATTTTCGTACTGCAATTCTCATGGCCTTCCTGTTATTTATGATACATCCACTTTTCAAAGTCCATTTCTTTATCACCCCACATCTAATTCTTTATCAACTTCACACTCCCTACCCTCCAATATTGATTACCCGAAGTCATTGTCGCTAATAATCCTAATGTCACCTCCTCTTCCTGCTCCAACGTAAACTTAAATGATACCGTCGCACTCACATACGTACTGCTGGGAAATGATCCATACCCCAAAGCCCCCGAAAGCCCACTAATATCAGGAAGTGCGCTGCCCGCCGCTGCCACTATATACACCGGATCCAACGCCTCTGTATAACACGCTACCTGAAATATATAATTCCCCGCAGGCAATGTCGTCGTCTGTGAAATCTTCCCATTCACAATATTCGCTGTTCCACTCCATCCTGACTCCATTACCAGAAACCCGCCTGCATTCAACCATGTCTCAGATGCATACCCGCCATAACCTGAGTGATTGATCACATTTGCACTCGTCACCCATGGCGCTGCCAGCGTACCCCAGCGCCCACCATCATAAGTAGCGCGATCAAAAGGACCTGTATTCTTCAGGTACAACGCTGTCACATCCGCTTTCACAGAAAACGCCTCAAATGCTGTATAAAAGGTATCTATTGCCGTAGCATTGGGCAAATAAGCCGTTTGATAAATAATACCCGTTCCGGATTTGAACGCAGGCAATGTCGTAGTCATGTCTGTAAGAACAGACAATACCAGCGTATCATGCGCACCCCCCGTATTATCTGTATACTTAATCCGCATGCTCACCGTACCCGCATCACTGCCCGCATCTGCCCACTTTATCAACGCGGATCCATCATCCTGCATCTCTGCATTTGCAATACCTCTATTGATCAGTGCACTCTGATAAAGGTCCCCATATACATTCGCAGATGTATTAACGGGGATAGATATATTGCCATGCGCATCATAGGTCCTGATCTCAAAGCTCATCAGTCCTTCCGGAAGATCAGGTATGATCACTTTCGCCGTGTCCACACCAGATGTTCTAGTCACAGGCACTTCTATTGAATCCTGTCTGCTATTCCAGAACACCTTGTACTTCGTGATCTTAGGATCGGAAGTGAACAAGCCCCTGATCTCCGCCCTGTTCTTACCCGAAAAGGCTGCTACAGAATCCATTTTGCCCGGATAAACAATGGATCCATTCTCCATATACTTATCCCTGTATTCATCCATTTTGGTACATGCAAACAATAATGTCAACATGCCTGCTATTATAAATGCTCTTTGCATCCTAAAAGATTATAAGTGATTAATTACCCCATAGCGTGAACTCTGCTATGTTTATAAAGTATGAACCCTGCCAGTTGGAAAGACTTCTGATCCTTACATAGCGATAGGCCGTTTGCAACGCAGGAAAATCAAACTGCCAGCCATTGTAAGCAAGCGTTTGATCCGCTGTCGTCTCTGTACCTGAAGCAGAGCCTGAAGGTTTCGTAACATGACAGGTAACCAGCCTGGTCCAGCTTTCATCCAAAGCGCCACTTAAATTCGGTGAATTGGATGCCCATATTTCAAAGTCTTTTACATTCCCTCTTACATAATACAAACTGCCCACTTCCTTATAAGGATTCACCTGCATACGGCTGAAGATATGTGGTTTGCCAAGATCCAGTGTCACCATCTGTGAAGAGCTGGCCTGCTCAACGGTAAATAAACACTGTGGCCAGCCAGGATGGAAGTTGCCATCATAGATATAAGATACATCTGTACGACCACCATTGTTCAATATCTCCGCATCACCGGGCAACACATAATTGCTCCAATCTGATTTAGGGAGTAACTGTTCGAAAATCGGCGTCAATGTTTCATACAACGTATCTGAATAATTCAGCCATCTATCCCTTACTACAAATGCATAGTGTCGCTCTATAGCTGGTTGTTCCCTGACTGCACTGGTGATGACAGGACTATTACTATAGATATTATCCATACCAGTCGTCTGTATCCAGACTCCATTGCCTGTGGTATCTACCAGTGGAATGATCGCCAGGTTTTCTTCTGTAGGATTATCACAGGTGAGATTGAAACCACCAAATGTAGCCACTACTTTCAGTGATCTTAATGCCAGATCAATAGGCGGTGTCAGCGGCTGTACCGTAACGGTGACAGCCTCAGATGCTACTTCACTGGAATTTACCGCGTACAATTTGATGGTATGTGGTAAGGTATCTCCAAAACCATCTACTGTGAGTGTGTTCACATAGTAAGATGCTTTTATCTCTCTTGGATGACCTGCAGATGTTTCATATTCCGCTTTTACATAAGAAAGGTCCTCATCACCCGGGAGTGTATACGTTAAGGCTGATTTCCCATTCAGGTTCACCACCTTAACATTGGATACTGCACCAGGAGCCGAACTGTTCTTTGATACGGGGCTGCGCAAATCATCCCTGGTACAGGATGCCGCTAATAAAATTAAAGCTATGATATATGTTAACTTCATGTGTTGTCGGTTTTACCAGTTAGGATTTTGAACCAGGTTCGGATTTTCCAGTATGTCATCTTCATCTATCGGCCACAGGTAATCACGTGGCGCCACGAAATGCCTTGCCAGAAAAGAAACTTCACGATAGTACAACTCCGGAGTTTGTCCGCTTACTACCCAGCCGGTAATATTGCCACTCAGTTCCTGTGCCGCCGTTTTCCAACGCAACAGATCCCAGAAACGATGTCCTTCAAAACAAAGTTCTATTGCACGTTCCCGCTGGATAATAGTACGCATCCCTTCTTTGGTGGTATATTTTGTAGGATTCTTACTATAAGTGGCCCAGGCGTTTTGCACTGTTGTCAAACCTGCTCTTGCCCTTACGCGGTTGATGTATTCATAAACATCATTTTGTGGACCCTGTGCTTCATTCAATGCTTCGGCATACAACAAATACAGATCTGCCAGCCGCATTTCAGGATAAGGATAAGAAGGGTAGGTGAGGGTATTCCAGTCCATATGCCAGTTCACCGTTTTCTTCATATAAAACCCGCAGACAGGCACTGGTGATGACTGACTCGTTTCACTCCCTCTTGCCTTCAGCCAGAATGTGTTTTCATCGCTTTTTGAAGGACTGTTCGCCATATACCAGATGCCCCTGTCAAAACCAAGATCTGCGTAATAACGAGGCTCTCTGTCAAAGTTTAACCGCGCGGTCGTTTCTCCTTCTTTGATATTAAATCTTTCATCATGAGTGGCTACCCGAAGGGTAGAAATGTTAGTAAAGTCCAACGTTTTGTCTTCATCTATAGGCACTCCATTCTTTGTATAAAATAACTTTGCCATTTTGATGGTAGGTCCCATTAATGGGTGTCCCGCAGTTTTTGAGGCCACTGCATTATCAAAATCAAACTGGCCAATTCCACAACGTTGTAAGAACGTACACGCCCATGTAATACTGGTGGTATTCCCCCATATCAGCTCACTATTCCAGGGTTCGCTCATGGAGTTACGGATGCTCATCTGTGTCATGGTAGTAGCATTCAGTGGAATGGTCTGTGCCGGGAATTCGTACAATTGTACACCTTGTGCTGTAGCTAGGTCAATGGCCGCTTTGCACGCATCTGCTGCACGCTGCCATTTCTCTGCACTGTAAGCAGGATTAAATAGAGCAGTACCATCTTTATTTCTAAAAGCAGCATAGTCTGAATTGCCATTGTACAAAGGACTTGCAGCAGTGACGAGCAACTTTGCCTTGAGACCCATTGCAGCCGGTTTGGTAATACGACCCAGTTCTGAAGAAATATTATTGATACTGTTTGGCAGATGCAGGGCTGCTTCATCCAGCAGATTGGCAATATAATTCACCACACTATCTACCGGTTGGCGCTTTACATACGTTTCTTCAATGTCCACACTGATAGGCAGGTTCTTATCAATAACAGGAATTGGACCATATGCCCTGAACAAGAGAAAATGATAGTAGGCTTTCAGAAACGTTACTTCAGATATCCAACGCTCACGGGTATCGATGTCCAGATCCGGTACTTTACTTAGATTACTGATGTTTTCCAGGAAAATGTTACAATCCCTGATCGCTTTATAACTAGCAGTTCCGTCTCTGTCGCCAGTCATGAAATTGGCGATAGGACTTGAAATATTCTGATCTCCATAAGGCAGACGAAGCACGTTAGTAGACCTGATTGCACTGGTAGGGTCAAGTACAAAGACCTCATCACTGGCAGATAAACCTACATTGTAAGTGGGGTCGAAACTGATGGGGAGATACGAATAACAGGTAAATAAATATTTCTCAGCTTCTGTTTTGGAAGTAAAGGCATTATCAATGGTTGCCACATTATCAGGTACCACATCCAGGAAATTCTTTTTGCAGGATGTAGTCAGCAATGCCGCAATTATGAACAAGCGAATAATTTTCATAAAATTCTGTTCTTTAATTAACACTTAAAACCCGATAGACAATCCTGTATTAAAAACCCGCTGAATAGGGTATCCCAGACCGGAATCACCCATTTCCGGGTCCCATATTTTGAAGGCGCTGATTGTAGCCAGGTTCATACCACTTACATAAATACGACCTGTACTGAGCCGGAATTTTTTCAACACCCGATCGGAAAAGTTATACCCGATCTCAGCTGATTTCAATCGAAGGAAGGAACCGCTCCGCAGCCACCAGGTAGATGTCTGTTTGTTATTCTCTGAAATGCTATTACTTAACCTTGGCCAGAATGCGTAAGAGTTCCGGTTATCTTCTGACCAGTGGTCGTCTGCAATGGACTGCAGCAAGCCATTCTGGTTACCACCATTGATATAAAAAGGTGTCGTGTTCGCTGAATTAATAATAAAGGAAGACCTGCCTGAACCCTGAAAGGCAGCGCTGATATCAAAGTTCTTATAGCCCACAGAAAAGAGCATTCCATAGATCAACTCTGGCGTGGTCGGAAAACCGATCGGTACCATGTCTGCATTAGAGATCGTACCATCTCCGTTGATGTCCCTGTATTTGATATCACCAGCCATGATACGTCCATATTGTATAGGAGAGTTGCTCACTTCTGCATCATCGACAAACAACTTCTCTGCTACCAGTCCGTATATCTGTCCCAATGAGTTACCTACTTTTGATAAGTGTTGATTGTTAGCAGCGTATTGCGGTTCTTCATTCACCAGCAGTTTACTTTTTGCATAGGTTAGTGTACCACGGGTTTGCAGCCATAAGCTGTGTTCAAATGTTTTGGTATAATTCAGCATAAGGTCAATACCCTGACTGCTGGCCTTGCCGGAGTTGGCAGAGATGTCAGCCTGCAGGCCCATGGAAGAAGGAATCGTACTTCTTACCATGAGGATATTGCTACGTACCTGTTTGTAAGCATCGATGGTGAGTGTGAGATCTTTGAAGACGGTGAGGTCCATCCCGATGTTCGTCTGGCGGGACAACTCCCAGGTTATATCCTTGTTCTCATAACGATTGATAGCCACGGTGGGTCGGCTATAATTAAATTGCGTACCGAAATAACCAGCGGCGCCGCCATTCAGATTTACATCAGATAGATAAAAGAACCGGTCAGTTGAATTACCGATCTGGTCATTACCCACCAAACCATAAGTGAACCTGAACTTCAGCTGCTGCACTTTATCAGCCAATGAGGAAAAGAACTTTTCATTAGACACAATCCAGCCTCCACCAACAGACGGGAAGTAACCAAACCGATGGTTCGTAGCAAAACGTTCGGAACCATTGTAGCCAAAGTTATATTCGAACAGGTAGCGGTTGTCATAGCCGTAAGTGAATCTGCCGGATACCCCCAGGTTCCTGCTGGGCAATGATAATTGCAGAGTAGAAGCATTACCTGTAATGTAGTTTCGGATCGTACCGATTAGCATACCACCCACACTGTGCTTGTCTTTGAAGATCCTGGAATAATTCAGGGCTGTTTCGGCATATGTCGTGGTGTTCACAACTTTATCACCCGGTGAATAGGTGAGGTATTCCGTAGGCGTAGCACCTACACTACCTGTACTACCATCATTGATCAGTGTCAGCCCGGAAAACTTTCCTTCATTGGTATTCGCCTGGTAGTAATAAGGACTATACTGGCGGGAAACGGCAAAGTACGCATACCGTGTAGTATAAGCCATCACTCTCGCAGAAAGACCGGGTGTTACTGCATCCAGGTTTTGTTTTAGGCTGAGCTGTGCAGTGAGTGTACTGGTATTGGTCGCCTGAAAACCAGAAATGGATTGTGCATATGGATTGACATACAGTGCACCACCACCTGGAATGAGGGCATTACCAAATAAAGGATGTTTTACATACGGCATCAGATTGGATGGATACACCGCCGGAAATGCCACCGGATTGCTCCAGATCGCATTATAAAACACCGCCGCACCACCGCCTACAGGACCATTATAATCATCAAACTGACCCTTTAAACTCACGAGTGCCTCTGTCGTTTTTGTCAGATTGATCGTGGTGTTTGACAGGATAGAGTAGGACCTCAGTTTGATGTTATTGCTGAAATTATTCAGCTCATTTTCTTTCAGAATACCATTGTCAATATTATACGTCATTGCCAGGTAGTATTTGGCTTTGTCAGAACCGCCACTGGCATTGATATTATAACGTTGGTTATTGGTGTGATTTTTAATTAACTGTTTTATCCAGTTATTATTGGGATATAATAAAGGATCGTCGCCAGCTGCGGTATGATCGATTTTATTTTGAGAATAGGGGAGCGCGCTGAGTGGATTCCTGGTGAGCGTGGCTTCGTTCGCCAGTTTCATATAAGTAATATTGTCTGCCAGTGCAAAGTTGCGGGTGTTGGAAGAAGTGGCGTTTTCGAGACGGGCATTGAACTTCATCTTTCCGATGTTGCCGGTTTTAGTAGTAACGAGGATCACGCCATTCGCACCTCTGGCGCCATAGAGTGCGGAAGCAGTCGCATCTTTGAGCACAGAGAAACCGGCGATATCATCAGGTTGCAACCTGGCAAGGTCTCTTGAAGATGATTCAATGTTGTCGATGAGAATGAGTGGGTCTACCTTACCTGCGCCAAAGGTACCGACACCTCTGATAAAGAACTGCGCGTTGTCAGCACCCGGTTCGCCGCTTCGCTGGTACGAGATCACCCCTGCTATCTTTCCTGCCAGCATTGTGGTGAGGTTAGAGGTAGGGCCTTTCAGTTCTTTGGGATTGATGGAGGTGATGGAGCTGACCATACTGGTTTTCTTTTGGGTGCCATATGCTACAACCACCACATCCTTGATGGTATTGTCTTTTGGGGAGAGCATAATTTCTAAATTGTTCTTCCCGGTCAGGTTCATTTCCCTGGTTTCATAGCCTACATATTGCACCACAAGTACTTTGCTGGTGCCATTCAGCCTGAGTTTGAAGAACCCGTTCTGATCGGCAGTCGCACCGATATTAGTGCCTTTCAGCATGACGGTGGCCATGGGTAATGGCGTTTTGGTATCCTCTGCTAAGATCTGGCCGGAGAGTATGGGCTCCTGATTGGCGGCAGCAGGTTTCTCGACCGGGAGGGGCTTGTCCTCCCTTCGAATGAGGATCACATTTTTTTTAATTTCATAGGCGAGGTTGCGCCCTTTCAATAAATCATCCAGTACGGTGGTCACTTTGGCCCCGGAGTAGTTGACCTGGCCAATGATGTCGTTTTTAGGGATGTTGCCACTATAAAAAAAGGTGATGTCGGTTTGTTGCTCTATCGATTTAAAGATCGATTCCAGGGTCATATTATTCCCTTTGATCGTTACAATTGGGGGGCTGATCGTCTGCCCACGTAATTGATAATTCAGAAAGAGCAACAGAAAGGCAATAGTGGTTCGCTGCCAGGCAAAATGCTTGCTGGCCGTTTTCATTAACGGGGAATGTCTGTTCATTTTCCTTACTTAATTGTAGAATCTAGTTGATGCTTCACGATATAAAGACGACGACAATTGTGAATGGGTGAATGCCCTCCAAAAAAACTTTTTATAAATGTCAAAATAACATTTATATTTATTCCAGACAATATCCCTTTAGAATTTTTATCCGCGTTATACAATCAACCACTTAACTATTTTTTATGCCTGAATATCCAGGAGACGATATTGTACTTCTATTATTAAAGAATGGGGGCGCCGGCGATGCATTTGAACTTATCTTTAAGAAATACTACAGACTAATGTGGACGAAGGCGTATCTGGGAACGGGAGATCCTACTGACGCTGATGACCTGGTCCAGTCTGTACTGTGCAGTATCTGGGAAAAACAATTGTATTACAAAATTAATGGTAACCTCCGTACCTACCTGCTGGTTGCGGTACGCAACCAGGTAAATGACTATCATAAGATAAAGTCGAGAAGACTTAAACGCATCGAAAAGTATGCTGAAACAGTCGTGGACCAATCGTGTGGGGAGGAGCACAACGTAATATCGAACGAAAAGTTTCAGCAGCAACTACATGAACTGTTGCGGGAATTTCCCACGCAGCGTCAGCGTGCATTTAACCTGGTATACCTGGAGCATAAGAAGTACCATGAGGTGGCAGACAATATGGGGATTAGTGTAAACTCATTAAAGACACACCTGAAGATCGCAGTGAAAACTCTGCGGAATAAGCTGGACCTGCCATATTCAGAATAAATTTAAGATCAGAACAAATGATACCATATATAGAACAATTAATGTTGGAGAAGCTGTCAGGATGTATTTCTGAGGAAGATGATGCGCAACTGAGGCAATTATTAGAGACCGTTCCGGAATTAAGTGAAATATATAAAGGAATGCAGGAGCAGTTGAGCCAGCCAATTTCACAGGCGTATTTGTCCAAACTGGATGAAGGTGTTTTATGGGAGGAGAACAAACACCGGTTTATACCTCGGAAATTCAAGTGGTGGTATGCAGCGGCAAGTATCCTGCTAATATTAGGATTAGGAGGTAGTTTGTTTTATTATAAACAACCGTCGAAAAAACAACTTGCAAATAACCCGACCGGCATTGTCCTGCAACTAGCCAACGGCCAGGAAATAGACCTCTCCGATACGACACAGTCCATGATGAAGGTAGGGAGTGCGCAATTACACGTATCTTCAAAAAGCTTACAATACAATGCCGCCAACGCAACTGCCGATATGCCAATGAATGTATTGCGCGTACCTGCCGGCAAAGATTATAAGCTTGTGCTGGCAGATGGAACAGAAGTATGGATGAATGCAAAATCAGAAATTCGTTTTCCAATGGCATTTAATGGAAAAACGCGGGAAGTAACCGTGAGCGGAGAAGCCTATTTTTCCGTAAAACAAGATCCTACCCGGCCTTTTATCGTACATGCCGGAGATGTGTCTGTAGATGTACTTGGAACAGCCTTTAACATCAACACCTACAGCAGTGTGAACCCGCGTATAGCATTGGCCTCAGGCAAGGTAGTATTAAAAAGCAAAAACAGTGCACAGGTGGTGCAGTTATCACCTGGCTATGAAGCAGTGTATAACCAGCAGTTCTTTAGTATCGATGCCTTTGATAAGCGAAATACCTTAGGATGGATGGAAGGGAAATATTATTTCAGAAACGCAACATTGAAAGACTTAGGTGATGTGATCAACAGATGGTTTGATATCGATGTTGTATTTGAAAATTCTGCTGTTTCCCGTATAGATCTTACCGGCATATTGACTAAGCAGGATGGATTAAATGATTTTTTGGACAACCTGGGAAAAACGACCGGCATTAAACATGAATTGAAAGATGGTGTGTTAACGTTCCGGTAATAGGAGCTATAAAAAATTTTTTCTTTAATTATATTATCCTAACTTGGATTAAAGGCACAAAGAAACTTTAATCTCAAAATACCCTATTCGACAGTAACCCATTAACTCCTGTTATTAATTAACCTATTCAATATTTGTTATGAAAACTCATTGTCTGTACCTGTGTGCAGTAGTCCTCCTATTTGCATCATGTGCAAAAGAGAAAGTTCAACCCGCAACAACATCAACAACTACAGCCCCTTCAAAATTATCTTACTTGTCTGTAGACCAGATCCCTAATGAAATAGTACCCTTACTGTATCAGGATCTGATAAATGACAAACTTTATGATCAGGCAAGCCAGCTGAGTGAGGAGTATTATGCTACCTTCTCAGCCAGGAAGGATGGTAAAGCAGATCTCTTAAAAGAAGTACGTTCTGCAAGAGCTGCGGAGATTGCGGCTGCTAACCTGCCTACACATAGCGTGACTGGTGTGGGTGTAGTTATCACTGGTAACTGGTACCAGACACTTGGTACAGCCTCTGCTAATTTGCAGGCCCTTGGCTGGACGGATTATAACTTTAATATCATGAACAGTACAGCGCCGGATGCGTTTAGTACAACTGCTCCTGCCGCTAACCAGATCATAGGCACCACTGGTCAGTCCAGGAGAATGGAGGCCATCAAACTCCCTTACATCCAGTTTGGTGCAGCAGATGAAACTGGCACCACTTACTTTACCGGCAGCTTTGGTTTTACTTATAGAGCACATGTGCAGGATATTGGCTGGCAGATTTATGCAACCTCTCCATATGGCATTGCCGGTACTGTAGGTCAGTCCAGAAGAATGGAAGCCATCCAGATCTATGGTCCCCGTTATGAGAATCCTAATTATACTGTTACATTTAATGATGCAGCGCCTTCAACAACAGCAAGGCCTTACATCTATTACAGGGTGCACCAGGATTCATATGGCTGGGAAAGTTGGGTGAGTGAAAATGACATAGCTGGTGTGACCGGTGCTTCAAAGAGACTGGAAGCTATTCAAATCAGGGCTTATCTGATTAAGATCTGATAAACATATTTTGAGGTTAAAGTTATTTGCAGGTAGTCCTACCAAAAGGGGGACTGCCTGTTTTGGTTATCACCAGGAAATTCGACTACTTTGTTTCCGTCCCAGGCATTGCCAGTAGACAAACTACTGGATAGGCTGTTTTTGATTATCCAGTCAGAATGGATCAGGGCAAAACCGGCTGCGGCAGCACCAGCAGCTCCTACTGTATTGGATCAGATTGAGCAGCTGAATGACCTGAAGAACAAAGGAATTTCGACAGAGGATGAGTCTCAGAATAAACCTTCATGAAAGAGGGAATTCACCAACGGGGATGAAAACCATTTTCAGAAAAAACCCTCATGAACCGGGTTCACAAACGACTATGAAAATGGTGGTACCTTCGACAAAAGTACTACCATGGAACAATCACATATCAGTTTTGAACAGGTTGTGAGTCGCGGCTGTGGCCTCGATGTTCACCAGGAGAATGTAGTAGCCACCATCAGAGGAAATGGGTTGGAAGAACAAACCCGCACTTTTAGCACTTTCACAAGTTCACTTAGGGACCTGGTAGCTTGGCTTGAAGAATCCGGCATTACACATGTCGCAATGGAGAGCACGGGGTTTACTGGAAGCCTGTTTTTAATATACTGGAACCTCACTTTGAACTTATTCTGGTCAATGCCCGGCATATTAAATATGTGCCGGGGCATAAGACCGATCGCAATGACAGTGCCTGGATTGCAAAATTATTGCTAAGCGGGCTACTAAAGGGAAGTTTTATTCCACCGCAATACACTCGCGAATTACGGGAATTGTACCGATACAAACGTAAAGTAATAGGACAGCGGTCCAGTGAATATAACCGGTTACAGAACATTTTAGAGACAGCCAATATCAAATTGAGCACTGTAGTCAGTGATGTATTCGGTGTAAGTGGCTGGTCAATGATCACTGCCATTATTGAAGGAGAACAGGATCCTATGATATTGGCCAATTTGGCAAAAGGTAGGCTCAAAATCAAAAAACAAGAGCTTATTCTTGCATTAGAAGGCCATCTTAATGAGCATCACCGTTTTATGCTCAGCCTGTCTAAAACTGTTATTTTACAGCTAAATGACCTACTTGGTCAGGTGGATAACCGTATAGATCAGTACTTAAAAAATGGGAGGAAGAAGTAAAATTACTTCAGACTATTCCCGGAGTACAAAAACAAACAGCTACCGCCATCTTAGCCGAAATAGGTACAGATATGCATGCGTTCCCTAATCAGCATCATTTGGCTAGTTGGTGTGGTTTATGTCCTGGTAATAATGAAAGTGCCGGAAAAAAGAAAAGTGAAAGAATCAATCATGGCAACAGATCCCTTAAAACCGCACTCGTGGAAGCAGCATGGGCTGCAGCACATACGAAAGATACTTATCTGAAAAGAAAATATTATACTTTGAGTATACGAAGAGGCAAAAAACGAGCACTTATTGCAATTTCACACAAAATCCTAATTGCCGCTTATTTTATACTCAAAAATAGAGTGCCATATATGGAACCTGATAATCAGGAGTGGCTAAAAAAAGAAAGCAGGCGCAGATAAATAATTATCTCAGACGCCTGCGCGAGCTTGAGGCATTACCCCCATCTCAATAAGATTACTAAGTTACAAAAATCGACCTTTTATTGGTGCTTTTTCAGCCTGTAGAAAAAACTGATTTAAGACTCTAAGTACAAACGATTGTTGCTATAAGCACGAAAAGAAAATTTTAATCCTATAGAGTCATATCAAATTATGGCCTGGACGAACTATTTTCAAAGAAAAGAAGGCTAAGTTGTGATGACTGAAGGGGTGCTTGTTGATCATTATCACCCCATGTTATGATCACAAGCACATTTTATCCCTCCCGGGGATAATACCTTCACATATTATGAAAACAAATCAGGACATTACTTTATCGCCTGATCTGCAAAGCCACAGTGCTGGCACCGGCCCTACAAGGACACAACATCCTGTATACGCCAACCTGCTGCCACCCTGCAACAACACCTGTCCGGCAGGTGAAAACATTCAAGGGTGGCTGTCGCTGGCCCAGGCCGGCCGTTATGAAGCCGCCTGGCGCACGATCATGGAAGACAACCCATTTCCTGCCGTCATGGGCAGGGTTTGCTATCACACCTGTGAGGTGCAATGCAATCGAACGCAAATTGACAGTGCTGTCAATATCCACGCTGTAGAAAGATTTCTTGGAGACGAAGCCTTGCATAAAGGCTGGACCATCGCTACCCCTCCGTCTACCGGCAAGCGGGTATTGATAGTCGGCGCCGGCCCTGCAGGCCTCTCTGCCGCTTATCACCTGAGGCGTAAGGGGCATGAGGTGGAAATTCATGAAGCCGGCCCTATTGCCGGTGGAATGATGCACTTTGGTATCCCCGCTTATCGCCTGCCCCGTCATGAACTGGATCAGGAAGTAGCACGCATCTGTAAAATGGGCGTTTCTGTCGAGTATAATCATAAAGTAGAAGACCTGTTGCACGAAAAAGAACAGGGCAAATTTGACGCTGTATTCCTCGCTATTGGTTCCCACCTTTCTAAAAAAGTAGACCTTCCTGCCAAAGATGCTTTCAAAATGATGGACGCTATCTCATTCCTGAAACAGGTGGAAGAGGGCGATGCACCACAACTGGGCCGCCGTGTAGCTATTTATGGTGGTGGAAACACTGCAATGGATGCCGCCCGTACTGCAAAACGACTGGGTGTGGAAGATACCATGATCATTTATCGTCGCGACCGGGCCAATATGCCTGCCCACGATTTTGAAGCACAGGAAGCCCTCGAAGAAGGTGTGAATATTCACTGGTTACGCTCTATCAAATCGGTAGATGGCATGACGATGACGGTAGAAGTGATGGAACTGGTAGACGGCAAACCTGTGCCTACAGGTCGCTTTGAAACACTGGAAGCAGACTCCCTCATCATGGCCCTGGGTCAGGAAACAGATACCGGTTTTCTGAAAAATATACCCGGCATTACATTCACTCCAGATGATAATGTGTGCGTAGACAGCAGTATGATGACGGGTTATCCCGGCATATTTGCAGGTGGTGATATGGTGCCTGGCGAAAGAAATGTAACGATCGCTATTGGTCACGGCAAAAAAACAGCCCGTTATATAGACGCTTACCTGAATAACGAAGCGTATACACCATCAGCCAAATCTCCTCTTATTGGATACGAAAAACTACATCGCTGGTACCGCACGTATGCCCCTCAGGGTGCCCAGGTGGTAAGACCTGCGGAAGACCGTATCGCTGGTTTTGACGAAGTAACCTACGGCCTTAAGGAAAAAGAAGTACTGTTTGAAGCCCGCCGGTGTTTGTCCTGTGGCAATTGCTTTGAATGCGATGGCTGCTTTGGCGCCTGTCCGCAAAAGGCAATCACAAAACTGGGACCGGGCAATGGCTATTCCTTCAATTATGATATTTGCACCGGCTGCGCAGTGTGTAGCGAGCAGTGTTCCTGCCATGCGATCGAAATGGTACCCGGAGCGTAAATCAACCTCACTATGACACAAGAGACTACACCAGTTATTGCTACGCTGGACGGCAACGAAGCCGTGGCATATATCGCGTATCGCGTTAATGAAGTATGTGCAATTTATCCGATCACGCCTTCTTCTACCATGTCAGAACTGGCAGATGAATGGGCGGCGAAAGGATTGAAAAATATCTGGGGCCAGGTGCCGGATGTAATAGAAATGCAAAGCGAAGGTGGTGCCGCCGGTGTGGTACACGGCGCTTTGCAGGCTGGCGCATTGACCACCACTTTTACAGCATCACAGGGTCTGATGCTCATGTTACCTAATATGTACAAGATAGCCGGAGAGCTTACCTGTGCTGTGTTTCATGTGGCTGCAAGGTCACTGGCTGCACAGGCATTGTCTATCTTCGGTGATCATAGCGATGTGATGGCGGCACGTACTACAGGGTTTGCCATGTTATCGTCTGCTTCTGTGCAGGAAGCGCATGATATGGCGCTGATTAGTCAGGCAGCAACGCTACGTACACGTATTCCATTCATGCATTTTTTTGATGGATTCCGTACTTCGCATGAAATAAATAAGATACAACTGATACCCGATACCCAGATCAAAAGTATGATCAGTGATACACTCGTGAGCGAACATCGTGCACGTAGTCTGAATCCTGATCAGCCTTTTATAAGAGGTACTGCACAGAACCCGGATGTATATTTTCAGGGTCGTGAAACGGTGAATCCTTTTTATTCAGCGGCTCCTGTCATCGTGCAGGATGCCATGAATCAGTTGGGAGAATTGACCGGTCGGCAGTATCAGCTGTTTGAATATTATGGCCATCCGCAAGCAGAGAGAGTGGCAGTGGTCATGGGTTCCGGTGGAGAAGTATTGAAAGAAACCGTACGTATACTGAAGGACAATGGTGAAAAAGTAGGTGTAATATTGGTACGGTTATTCCGCCCTTTCTCCGGCGAACACCTGTTATCAGCACTGCCTGATACGGTTGAAAAGATCGTAGTACTGGATCGTACCAAGGAACCCGGTGCTGCGGGAGAACCGTTGTACCAGGATATCATTACGCACATCTGTCAGGCATATACAGCAGGTCGTTTGTCAAAACTACCACGTATTATCGGCGGTCGTTATGGCTTATCTTCAAAAGAGTTTACACCAGCAATGGCGAAAGCGGTGCTGGATGAACTCAAAAATCCGGTACCCAAACATGGATTTACGATCGGTATCAATGATGATGTCACTTATACAAGTATTGAATACGACAACGCTTTCCATATCGAACCGTCAGACAGGGTCTGCGCGCTGTTTTATGGATTAGGTGCGGATGGTACAGTAGGTGCGAATAAGAATAGTATCAAGATCATCGGTGAGGAAACCGACCTCTATGCACAGGGATATTTTGTATACGACTCACGTAAATCAGGTACGCAAACGGTTTCTCACCTGCGATTTGGGAAAGATCCTATCCGTGCGCCATGGTTGGTAGACAAAGCTGATTTTATTGCCTGTCACAAATACAATTTTATCAGTAAGACTGATATGTTGCAGAGTGCAAGGCCAGGTGCTACTTTCCTGTTGAATAGCCCATATCCTGCGGAGGAAGTGTGGGATCATCTGCCACGTATGGTGCAGGATCAATTGATAGATAAACAGATGAAGCTGTTTGTGATCGATGCCTCCAAAGTAGCTGCTGCAGCTGGTATGGGACAACGTATCAATACGATTATGCAGACCTGCTTTTTCGCGCTATCTAATGTATTGCCAGCCGATGAAGCGATTGAACAGATTAAGAAATTCATCCGCAAATCTTATCTGGCAAAAGGCGAAGCCATTGTACAGAAGAATTTCAAGGCTGTGGATGATACACTGGCACATCTGGTACGTGTAAACTTACCAGCGAGTGCTACAGGTTCATTGCCGATGGATGATGGCATTCCTGCAGAGGCACCTGCTTTTGTACAGGAAGTAACAGCGATGTTGCTGGAAGGGAAAGGCGATCTGTTGCCAGTGAGTAAAATGCCAATAGATGGTACTTATCCAACTGGTACCACGAAGTGGGAGAAAAGAAATATTGCAGATGATGTACCGGTATGGGAATCTGATAGCTGTATACAATGTGGTAACTGTAGCTTTGTGTGTCCGCATAGTGTGATCCGTTCTAAATTCTATCATGAATCTTACCTGGAAAAAGCACCTGAAGGTTTCCCATCTGCTGCCATCA
Source organism: Chitinophaga sp. LS1 (assembly GCF_034274695.1). Classification (NCBI taxonomy): domain Bacteria; kingdom Pseudomonadati; phylum Bacteroidota; class Chitinophagia; order Chitinophagales; family Chitinophagaceae; genus Chitinophaga; species Chitinophaga sp. LS1. Next base: position 6,931,709 of record NZ_CP128362.1, on the reverse strand, counting down.
ATGCACGAGGTTTTCCTGAAACAAGATATACCTTACAGGTATATTTAGAAGATTGTACCGGGTGTAAACTTTGTGTACAGGCTTGTCCCGCAGTGGATATCAAAGATGCTTCCAGAAAGGCGATCAATATGACGCCAAAGCCTTCACTGGCCAATGGCCGTGAGCATATCCGCTTCTTTGAAAGTATGCCGGTGAACAATCGTGCAGAACTTGATTTCTCTACAGTGAGAGGCGCGCAATTCCTGGAACCATTATTTGAGTTCTCTGGTGCATGTGCTGGTTGTGGTGAAACACCTTATGTGAAGTTGCTGACGCAGTTGTATGGTGATAGATTACTGGTAGCAAATGCAACAGGATGTTCTTCTATTTATGGTGGTAACTTACCGACTACACCATGGTCTGTGAACAAAGATAAACGTGGTCCGGCATGGTCCAATTCCCTCTTTGAAGACAATGCAGAGTTTGGATTAGGGATGCGTGTGGCGGCAGATAAACAGTGGGAAATAGCACAGACATTGTTATTATCATTGCAACCTGTATTGGAGAATGATGTATTGGTAGATGCAATCCTGCATGCACCGCAACAATTGGAATCACACATTGCCGAACAACGCGATAGAGTAGGTGTGCTGAAACAAAAACTGCATGCACTCCGTGGAAATGCATTGGCGGCACAATTACTGGCAGTTGCAGATCATCTGGTAAAGAGAAGTGTATGGTTGATAGGTGGTGATGGATGGGCGTATGATATTGGTTCTTCAGGATTAGATCATGTGCTGTCTACAGGACGTAATGTAAATATACTGGTGTTAGATACAGAAGTATATTCCAATACAGGTGGCCAGATGTCAAAAGCGACACCTACAGCTGCGATCGCAAAATTTGCAGCAGCAGGGAAAAAAGTAGGTAAGAAAGATTTGGCCATGCAGGCGATCTCTTATGGCAATGTATATGTAGCGCAGATTGCAATGGGTGCAAATCCACAGCAAACATTGCTGGCATTGCGCGAGGCAGAAGCTTATAAAGGCCCCTCCCTGATTTTGGCATATAGTCATTGCATTGCGCATGGTATAGATATGGAGAAAGGATTGACGCAGCAACAGCTGGCAGTGTCCAGTGGGTATTGGCCATTGATCAGGTATAATCCGGCACTGCGTGAGGCTGGTAAAAATCCTTTTGTATTGGATTCACCAAGACCAGCCGTGTCATTTACAGATTATGCTTACAATGAGACGAGGTACAAAGCACTGGCTACAGCGAATCCTGCAGAGGCGAAAAGATTGATGGGATTGGCGCAGGAGTTGGTGACACTGAGGTATAAGAGTTATGAGAATATGGCTACTTGGAAGGCGGAAGAGTTTGCGCCGGTGGCATAATAGATGAGTTTACGCCAGTGGTATAATAAAGTAGTTTTACGCCGGTGGCAAAATTTACTTTAGAGAAGTGGTATTTAGGCAGCCATCAGCAGAAATGAGCGTGTATCAAAAGTAAGATACACGCTCATTTCATTCGGATACCTGATGGAGCCAGGTTTCCATTTATGCAGTTCTAAGGAGATTCATTTATTTTTGATACATCCTGGGTTTGAATGGTGCTTAATGATTAATAAGCAATTATCCTTTTTAGCTATTCCTTCTTACCTTTACATAAGTAATTCGTTGACCCTCTTTATCATTATTTGTTCACCCTCTTTTTTCAGTATTTTTTATGAAGAGAATCCTTTTAATTCTATTATGTATGTGCGCATACATAATTCCAAAATCCTATGCACAAACTGCATCCATTGTTTACTCGACAGGTGGGCTTCCCACTACAACCTGTAATTTTACACAGAGACAGTGACCCACACTTACGATGCAGACAGGGTAGAAGTCAAATATGTAAGAAAGGCTTCGGCATTACAACCTGTATTAGCTGCCAGCAGCCATTGGCGTAGACTATCATTCGGTCTTGAGGCAGGGTATATGATACAGGTAAAGCAAAAGAGTATCCTGACCTTCGATCAGATAAATGATTATTTCAAAGAGAGAAATGAGGCAGGAACAATGCAGATGCGCAGAAATGGTGTGTTGAGTGGGCCGAAAGTATCATTGATGGTAGGACTGTTATTATAAAAAGAAACAATTTAAAGAGAAGCGCCTCCTAAAAAAAAATGTGCCCCTAAAAAGTTAGATACTTTTGGGAGTACTACAAAAAGGAGGCAATTTCCTGCACTGATTTATTTTCCAGGTAGGTAAGCCTAAATACCTCCCTGCATTTTTGGGGTAACCCGTCAATGGCTTTAAATACTTTTTTCAGCACTTCGGCTTCAGTAGCGAGGTGATCATTGTCAGTAGTTTGCAGCTCTTCCGTTAGGAGAAAATCCTGGATACGGTTTGCAGTGTGCTGTTCTTTTTTTATGAAATTTAGCCTGGCATTGCGTACTACCAGGTAAAGAAAGGATTTAATGTGTTGGTATTGGAGGAACTGTGCTCTTCGTTCCCAGCCTTTATAAAGTGCTGTCAGTACAATATCTTTAGCCTCTTCCTTATCCTGTACCAGGTTATAGGTATAATAAAAAAGGGGGGCATAAAACTCCTCAAAAAGCTGGTTGAAGGCTTTTATATCTCCTCTGGCCACGGCTTTTACCAAATCATCTTTTACTGTGTGCATAGATCATCCAGCTGCTTTTTGGTATGGTCAGGGATAAACTTACTCAAAAAAATGTGATAATTATATGTTGTTTATCCTGAAAGGCAGTACAATTAAAGGATTTATTTAAAAGTATTACTTTTGCACCTAAACCTATCTTTTTAGTACGTAAACAAGAACCCATGCTAACAACCTTGAAATCGGTATTTCTATTGCTATTGCCATTGGCCGTCTTTAGTCAGAAAACTGTTTTACCCGGTAACCCGGACGTGAATACGTCCTACTTAAAATCCGGCAGATCTTTGTACACGATATATTATGTAAAAGGGGATACCTGGACAAAAAAAGGAACCTATACAAATGATATCACCATCCTGGGGAATGAGATAAAATTTGTAGCTAACTACAAAGATGAAAATGATAAATGGTATAGAAAAAGAACTTCAGTAGCCGATGCAAAAACATTCAGCCCGCTTACCTTCAAGTCCGAAGGGATCAAGAACTCAATAGACCTGAATTTCGGAAACACCATTACAGGTAAATATCACTACGTAAATGGTGATAAGGATAAGCAGATAGCTATTAAACCTGCCAGTAAATTTGTGGATTTTAACCTGGCAGATCTGTTCTTCACAACATTACCGCTGAATGTCGGTTATAAGGCGGTGATCCCGGAATTCTATTATACAGAAAACCCTGACAGTGTATTGTCCAACTACATTATAAAAGATGTAAAAAGCTATATACAACGCTCTCCTAAAACCGGCAATCACGAAAGCTGGCTGGTGAATATACTGGAAGAATCCACCGGCGCGGTATACACTTATATCATTGATAAAAAAAGTCACAGAATATGGCAAAGAGAAATGCCTGCGGGTGGCGGTATAACCGAAATATGCATAGATGAAGAACTGGATTACCAGCCGATCGCCAATAAATTTAACAAAGAAGAAGCTTTGCAGAAATTAGAGAAAGGAAACAGTGTGATTGTAGGTACTGCATTTGCAAGAGATCATAGTAGTAAAAAAGGAATTGCAGTAGTGAATATCAACAAAGCACAATATGCACCTAAAGGAACGGTGGTGTCTATTCTGCCTAATTCTGCCTATCTGGATGAATGGAAAGAGGTGAATAAAAAGATAGCGAAAGGTAAAAAGCTGCCACCGGTACCTATCGATCCTAATGTGGAGGCATGTATAAAAAAGACGACCGTGTATGATGACAAAGGTCATTTTGAATTTACAAACCTGATGCCCGGAGAGTATATCCTGCTTACCAGTTTTGGATATACTCACACATATTCATACAGTTATTATGCCGGAACAAGCTATTTAATGCATCCAAGTGGAGCTGTATTATCTTCAAGTGATGTCTATAAATCAGCCAATGCTACTACCGGCGCAACGGCCGAAATAGAGATGAAAGTGACTGTCAGAAAGGATGGAGACAAGGTCGATGTGAATCTAAAGGATGTGAGATAATTAAAAAATGGCTGTATCTAAGATTGAGGTACAGCCATTTTTCTATCATTGAGAAAATATTTTATACTTACATTTGGAAATCACGTTTTATTATATACTTTTGTCCTGATAAGTACGTTGTTGACTATACCGACCCACCGTACTGTACCCATACCATTTAACCGACTGTATACGTTGCCGATTAGGGACAATAATTTTAAAAACAAAACCAAGCAACAAATTAACCCTTATTGTAGTATTTAAAGAATATCTACAGAAGTACGATTTTACCCGGTTGTTCAATAAGTGGTGTTTTTCTCCTTAACAGGAGGAGGTGCTTTGTCATGTATAATTGTTTAAGGGACAAAACATACCAATAAATATCCCTATCCACCCAATAGATATTCTTCTATAACCCATTCAAGAAGCGATACCTACCACATGGAATGAGATGCTATATACCTATACCAAAAAATTCTAAATGAGACGCTTAGCCCTGATAGCACTAATATTGCTATCTCTTAGTTCTGTTGCCCAGGTAAGCATGACGGTTCAATTGCCACCTACAGGAGTAGTGCAAAAAGCACATCTCTGGAACATGCTGTTAGTGAGTACATCGTCTTCACCTATCCTCGTAAAGATAGAGGTGATAATGACTGATGTCACAACCAATCAGCCTATACTGACAGCGTTGTCCAGAACGATCACCTTAACCAGTTAAAGATCGTACTGAAAGCTCTTACCAATGACCAACATTATCTATTCCGTCTGCAAAATGGCAGGAAGGAATACTTGAATGCAAAATTTATCTACAACAATAAATAAAGCGTAAATGATATTAAAACATGTCGCAGGAAGCAAGCGTTTGATTGCTTCTCTGATGCTTGTTGTGATGTATCTCGAAACGGTGTTGCCGAATTATGCATTTGGCGCTCCTGTGGTATTTCCTGTCAGCGTAACAACTACAAGAACCCCATTGCCGGTAAGGGAAAATGCAGCAGTACTACCCGCTGAAAAAAGCACCCCAGCTGGCCGTACCATGACATCCAAAGCATTTATCGGGGGCCCTACACAACCCGAAAGCCAGGACTTCCACTCGGTGAACAGTGATAACATGGTCGACCTGTTTTCCGGAGATTTTTCCTATTCTATTCCATTGCTGGATGTAGGCGGTTATCCGCTGGCGCTGGGTTATAACAGTGGCGTAGGCATGGATCAGGATGCAAGCTGGGTAGGTCTTGGCTGGAACCTGAACCCGGGTTCCATCACAAGAAACCTGAGAGGCTTACCCGATGATTTCAATGGTACAGATACCATACAGCAGGTTTCTGCTATGAAACCCAATGTAAGTGCAGGTGTTTCTGTAGCGTTGTCTGAAGAGCTGCTGGGTCTTCCGTTGAATAAGCTCACCGGTAGTGATTCTGCCAGTCTCTCTTTATCCCTTACTGCGAGTGTCGGCATTAATTATAATAATTACAAAGGCTGGGGAATGGAAACCGGTCTTAGTCCCAGTATCAATGTAGGCTCTGCCTCCATGGGTAAATTAACCGCAGGATTGTCTCTTACAAATAGCTCTACAGATGGCTTTACAGTGGGTGCCAGCCTGGATTACAAAAAGAATTGGGAAAGGACGAAGGAAACCGGAACCATGGGTGGCAGTGTTGGTCTTAGCACAGGATTTAATTCCAGAAGTGGTATGAAAGCACTGACGTTGGGATTGGGTACGAGCATGACCCGTAGTTCAACTAAAAATCAAACCGGAAGTGACGGTAAGACAGTGACCACTACCACCAATCAATGGGGCAGTTCCACAGGTGCAAGTCGTACGATCATGTCTTTTGCATATCCTTCTTATTCTCCTGCAGTCACTCTTCCTTATACAAATACCAACCTGACATTTACCTTGAAAGTAGGGACCGATGCTTCGGTAAGCTCTTCTACGCTTGCATTTGAAGGTTACTATGCAAAACAGGAAATAAAGGAAGCTGATCAGCATAGATCACTGCCTGCTTATGGTTATCTGAACTACCAGGGTGCCGGTAATAATACGAGTGTATTGATGGATTATAACCGTGAAAAGGATATTCCTTACCGTGAGAAACCCGCCGTGCCTAATATTGGTATTCCATCCTATACCTACGATGTGTTTGCGATGTCAGGTGAAGGTACAGGGGGTAGTTTCAGGGCTTACCGCAGCGATATCGGTCATGTATTTGATCACTACAACAAAACTAAATTTGTATCAGGTACCGCAGGTGCTGATCTTTCTGCCGGAGGTCTGGTCCATGCCGGTGCTACGATAGGTCTTACCTATGCTTATACTGAAAATGGTGCCTGGCTGAAGGATAATATATTTTATACCCAAACTCCATTTACCAGTTCTCTGGGTACCTACGAAGGGTCATACTTCAGGAACCCCGGTGAGATGACTGTGAATGATAAGGAATATTATACAAAACTGGGTGGTGATGATGTCGTGACCGTGAAATTAAACCAGTCCAGTACCAGCAGCTCAACCCTGCAGGCAACCAAATACCTGAGCAGATACCAGTATAAAAAATGGGTGGCTGATGAGGCAATGGATACCCTTAGTTCCATGAGAACAAGGCGTGAGAAAAGAAACCAGGTCATCTCTTACCTCACAGCTGAAGAAGCTGGTGTGGCAGGGTTTCCTCGATTTATTGAGAACTATTCAGAGAATTATTATAGCCTGACCCCTTGTCCAGCTGTTATTTCAGATGATGTAGATGGAGACGGTGTGGGATTGCAGGGACAGTATTTTATTCATAGAAATTTTGAAAAGAAACTGTATGAAAAAGTAGATACAGTAATTTATATGCCAAATCAGACGGTCTTTAACTATGACCGTGCTGCCGATGTGACGCCATTAAATACCAGGTGGTCCGCCAGATGGACAGGCCGTATCAAAGCACCCGTTACCGGTGATTACACTTTTTATTTAAATCATGACGATGGTGCCCGGTTGTTCCTGAATGATACCAGCCTGATTGACAACTTTGGAATAGTAGCAACGCTGGACTCTGCCAAAGTAAACCTTGTGGCAGGCCAGTATTATAAGGTGCGCGTGGATTATAATAATAATAAAGGTTCCATGCGTGCGATGTTGGAATGGAAATACCCTTCCCAGGATCGCATCCGTGTCCCGACAGAAAACCTTTATCTGACATCAACAAAAGATACATTGATGGTAGATAGTGTTTCCATAGAGAAACGCGTAAATTCTTTCCGCCAGAAGAATCATATTTCTGAAATTGATGTGACCAATGCAGATGGAAAACGATACATCTATGGTCTGCCTATCTATAACCTGCAACAAAAAGAAGCCACCTTCTCTGTAGATGCTTCCAAAGGAAATGCAGACAGTGGCCTTGTAAAATATACACCTGGTGCTGAGAACTCAACGGGTAATAGCAGTGGTAATGACCATTATTATTCCAGTGAACTCATGCCAGCCTATGCGCATACCTTCCTGTTGACTGCCCTGTTGTCTCCCGACTACCAGGATTTAACAGGCAATGGTATTACAGCAGATGATAAAGGTGACGCAATCAAATTTAACTATACCAAGATAGCAGGTATCAATAATCCGTACAACTGGCGTTCACCTGCACCTGCTATCCCGAATCAGGCATCCCTGAACCAGGGCCAGCGTACAGATAACCGCGATGATAAAGGTAGTTATGTGTACGGTCAGAAAGAACTGTGGTACCTGCACTCTATTGAGTCCAAGAACATGGTGGCCATCTTTAAAATGAGTAGTCGTGATGACCTGCCTGCCATCGATGAGAATGGTGTAAGACAAAAAGGTAATTATGGCCGTAAGCTGGAAGAGATCAATTTGTATACAAAGTCAGAACTGATGAAGGCAAATCCAAAGCCTGTTAAAACGGTTCACTTTGAATACAGCTATGATCTGTGTAAAGGTGCTAATGGTAGGATCAATGCCGAAGGTAAACTGACCCTGAAGAAAGTTTGGTTCACTTATAATAATAACCAGAAGGGTAAGCGTCATCCTTATGTATTCTTTTATAATGGCGTGAATCCTGATTATAACAGTAAGGAGGTGGATCGCTGGGGTACCTACAAACCATCTGGTCAGAACCCGTCTCAGGTCAATAACAATGATTATCCATATTCATTACAGGATAGTACACTGGCTGCACAAAACGTGGGTGCCTGGACGCTGGATTCTATCCAGCTGCCAGCAGGCGGTCGTATCAAAGTGGATTATGAAAGTGATGATTATGCCTATGTACAGAATAAGAGAGCTGCACAGATGTATACCATTGCTGGTTTCTCTTTAGGTGCGCCCAACTCAGCGGACGACCTGCAAAGTAATCTCTACAATGGTCAGTATGATAATCAATACGTATCGATCAATGTACCGAAAGCGGTAAGCAGCAATGCAGAAGTGTATACCCGTTACCTGGAAGGAATGGAAAAAGTCTATTTCCGTCTGTATGTGAAAATGCCTGCTGATAAATATGGTAGTGGCAGCGAGTATGTACCTGTCTACGCTACGCTGGATCAAAGCAAATATGGTTTCTTTAACGGAGGTAAAACCATCTATATCCGTGTGAAGGCTATCAGCACAAATGGTGAAATAGACATGGCTACCAGTTTATATAGCCCGTTGACGAAGGCCGCCTTCTCTTACCTGAGAATGAACCTGCCATCCAAGGCATATCCGGGTTCTGAAACAGGGGATGATGTATCGGCAGTAGATGTGATCAAGATATTGGCTAGCCAGGCAAGTAATATCGTACAGATGTTAGCCACGTTCGACAAAGCTGCCAGGACCAAAAACTGGGCGAGGTCAGTAGACCTGGGCCGCAGTTATGTTCGCCTCAATAACCCTTACTATAAAAAGTATGGTGGTGGTATTCGTGTAAAACGCATCAGGATATTTGACAACTGGAATGAGATGACCAAACAGAAAGAATCTGTATACGGTCAGGAATATATTTATACCACTACCAAAGATATCAATGGTAAAACAGATACTATCAGCAGTGGGGTGGCTACTTATGAGCCAATGATCGGTGCAGATGAAAACCCATGGAGAACACCATTGGAATATAACCAGCAGGTAGCTGCACTGGCACCTATTGTAAATGGTTATACAGAGCTGCCATTGGGAGAATCGTTCTTCCCATCTCCAGGTGTAGGTTATAGTAAAGTGCGTGTGAGAACTATCCATGCAAATAAAACCCGTTCTGCAAATGGGTATGGTGAAAACTGTTACTATACCAGTTATGACTTCCCTACATTAACTGATATGACCTTGTTGGCAGATAACAAGAAACGTTATAAACCGGCACTGAGCAACCTGCTGCGTATCAATTCAAAACATTATATCGCTGTCAGTCAGGGTTTCAAAGTGGAGTTGAATGATATGAATGGTCGATTGAAATCACAGGCTTCTTATAGTGAAACAAATTCGACTACTCCGGTTGCCTCTACCACTAATTATTATCGGGTAGATGATCAGCAGGCAACGACTAAGCATCTTAATAATACAGTGATGGCCATGACACCTAAAGGGGTGATTGACACTACTGCTGTAATTGGTAAGGACATGGAGCTGATGACGGATATGCGGGAAGAACGCTCTGTATCTACCGCCGTGACCGTACAGGTGAATGGAGATATGTTCACCTTCCCATGGCCTCCGATCATGTTTATACCTGTAGCGTTGAGTGTATATAATAAAGAAGAGACCATGTATCATTCAGCGGCAGTATCCAAAGTGATCTACCGTCATGGTATACTGGATAGTGTGGTGGTAACGGATAAGGATAGTAAGATCAGTACCCGCAATCTGCTGTACGACAGCGAAACGGGGAATGTGCTCCTGACCAGCACGCAAAATGAGTTCAACGATCCTATATATAATTTCACCATGCCGGCCGGCTGGGCCTACGATGGTATGAGTGGGGCCTATAAGAATATCGGGGTGATCCTGAAAAATATCTATATCAGGCAGGGCCGTATTACAAGTGGTCTGCCTGCAACAGCTAAAGTAACAGATTACTTTGCAGGTGGTGATAAGATATTGATCTACAGTAAGCCTAAAACAGGTGGAGAAGATTGTGCGCCTCATGTGGCCACCTTCCCTGCTACAGGGCTGATGTATACAGTGGATGCCAATGAGCAGAACGGTGGTAGTCCTGATATCTACTTTGTAGATGAGAATGGACAACCTTTTACAGGGAATGATATTACCCTGAAGGTGGTGAAGTCAGGGAGAAAGAATATAGGTGCAGCCATCAGTAATGTATCATTATTGAAAAACCCGCTTGTACAAACCAGTACTGGTTACAAACTGGTGATAGATAGTACGTCAAAAGTAATTGCTGCCGCAGCAGTACAATATAAATCAACCTGGAAAGTACCTGATAGCAGGAAGTCCGGTACAGTGACCACTTGTGTACCTGAAGCATATGCAAAGTATGCAGGGGGAGATGCTTCGGATTGTGGGGTGACACAGACAACTTATGGTAACCATCTGCTGAGCAGGTCTTACATTGTTAGTAATTGTTCCAGCGGATATATAGGCAGGTATGCCGTTTCTTATGTGGTGCCTGCCAATAAATTTTCGTCAACTGTGAGCCAGGCAGCCGCTGATTCCATGGCGCAGAAGCTAATGAGTGATAGCGGACAGTTGTACGCCAATGCACATGGCGTATGTATCGCTTATTATGCAAGTACAGCACAAACTGCTACAACAAGTAAGAACAATTGTGCTGCGGGGTCGAAGGGTGCTACTGCTTCTTATACAGTAGGAGCCGGTTTCTCTCATTCTTATGTAAGCCAGGCTGCAGCTGATTCAACCGCTTATGCATGGGCACTTTCTGAGGCACAATCGCAGGCAAATAATTCCACCTGTTATTATTATAGCGTTGCACAGAGTGGTAGCTACACAAAGAACAACTGTGCTTCAGGTGGTACAGGAGGATCAGTCACCTACAACCTTGCAGCAGGTACAGATTCTTCATCAGTCAGTCAGACCGCTGCCGATTCACTGGCGAAGATCAGACTGGCTTCACTGGGACAGGCTTATGCGAATGCAAATGGCACCTGTACCTTCTATAATACATTGGTGAGTGTTACTAAAACCCGTAACAACTGTGCATCTGGTGGAACCGGTTCTTCAGTGACCTACACGGTAGCAGCAGGTAAATGGAGCAGTACAGTGAGTCAGGCAAAGGCCGATAGTTTGGCGAATGTGGACCTCACGAATAATGCACAGGCTTATGCAAATACAAATGGAACCTGCACTTACTATAATACAGCGGTAAGTGTGACCAAGACCAAAAACAACTGTGCAAGCGGCGGTACGGGTTCTTCCGTGACTTACACCGTAGCTGCGAATAAATACAGTAGTACAGTGAGTCAGGCGAGTGCAGATAGTTTGGCGAATGCGGATCTGACAGCGAATGCACAGACCTACGCGAATACAAACGGTTACTGTACCTTCTATAACACTGCGGTAAGCGTTACGAAAACCCGTAACAACTGTGCAACCGGCGGTACGGGTTCTTCCGTGACCTACACTGTAGCAGCGAATAAATACAGCAGTACAGTGAGTCAGGCGAGTGCAGATAGTTTGGCGAATGCGGATCTGACTGCGAATGCACAAACTTATGCTAATACAAACGGTTATTGTACCTTCTATAACACAGCGGTAAGCGTTACGAAAACCCGTAACAACTGTGCAACCGGTGGTACGGGTTCTTCAGTGACCTACACCGTAGCTGCGAATAAATACAGTAGTACAGTCAGTCAGGCGAGTGCAGATAGTTTGGCGAATGCGGATCTGACAGCCAATGCCCAGACCTATGCAAATACAAATGGTAGCTGTACCTTCTATAATACAGCCGTAACATCTACCAAGACACGGAACAACTGTGGCACAAATGGAACTGGTTCTTCTGTGACCTACACCGTAGCCGCCAGCAAGTATAGCAGTACGGTCAGCCAGGCGAGTGCAGATAGTTTGGCAAGTGCGGATCTGACAGCCAACGCCCAGACCTATGCAAATACGAATGGTACCTGTACCTATACGAACGATGCGATGAGCCGCACCTATACGAGGAACAATTGTGGAACGGGATATACAGGCAGTTCAGTTACTTACAGCGTAGCTGCCGGTAAATATACCTCTACCGTGAGCTATGCCGATGCAAATTCAAAAGCAGCAGCCGATACATTAGCAAATGGTCAGACCTATGCCAATACGAATGGGACATGTACAGCGCAAACAGTCACTGTCAATATTAATCCGTCTCCATCAGGACATACTGCCAATACGGCCCATGGTACTATTTCTATAAAGACGTCTTCCGGAACAACGATTATGAGTGGTACTTATGATGGAACAGACCTGCTGGCCACCAATGGCACTTCAAAAACGTACAGTACTACTGCAACTACATTTGTTGTTACCATCGCTGCTATGACGGCGGGTTATGCTTCTGTAAATGGTACTGCTAAGAATGTTTATTCCGGTACACAAACATGGACCGTCACCGGAAGTACGATCAACATTTTACTGTATTTACAATAATCTTATATATGCGGAAATATTTTTTTCTGACACTCATAATAATTATAACAGGACTTAGGGTCTCCGGACAGGGGGCGACAGCCACCTGTGCCTGTACCTGCCTGAAGCCGTTGTTCGATTACCTGATCGCGTCCAACCGGCTTTACATTAAGGAGTCAGATCATATCCTGCTATCCACACTGATAAAAGATGCAAATGCTGCTGGTTATTCAGTGTCCTATTCAGGCTGTTCGATCCTGACGAATAATATCAATAACTATTTCTATGCCGTTACTACAGCTACTTCCGGCAGTCAGTACAAGGCGCGGTTAGGAGATTGTGCCGTCGTATTGAATGCTGTCAACAATGGCACCGTGAATTTCACAAAACTGGCCAGCACAGACTGTGATAACTCTGGTAAAGTATCTTTCAACTATGGAAAGCCCGTACATAAAAAGTACCTGGTGACCCGTTCCGTGAATACCTACATGATATCAGCCACCAGTGATATCTTCCCCACGGTGACCAGCTTTGCAAAGTATGGAATGGATACAGCAGCGACTAACATGCGGGTAGGATTTTCAGCAAACAGTACGGGTACTTATCAACTGACATCCGTGATGGCGATTGACAGTGCTGTAAATATTCCGGATGATGCGATTATTCTTTCAGCTACCTTAAACCTGTTTGCTGATCCTACGGGGTTTTATCCGTCTACATATACAAACGCCCATGTGATCAGGTCAGAAACAGATTACCAGTCCATCGGTACCCTGTATTTTTCTTCCGATCCCTGGACGTACAAAATGGACCCTGTACTCATTCATGTACTTGGAGGATCGTCTGTAGGTGATGTAGTGGCGGCGGATAATCATTTTCAGGATTTCTCCTTTGATCTGGTCTCTGGTTTAACTGGTTCAAAGCGTATACTGGACAATGGCATTATCCTGAAGAACGATAAGACACTTCCGTCTCAGTTTACAGATCCTTATTCCTTGTATGCTACGTTTTGTTCACAAAGAAATGCTGATACAACAAAACGCCCGTACCTTGATATCACCTGGACATTTGCAACAGATACGGGTGTAGTTGCCCAGTTATATATTGATAGCTGCTATACCTGTAAAGATGTGGCATCCGGTATTTGTTACAGTGCCGTCACAGATACCAGCGTGAACCCGTATACCTATGGCTTGACGGGCAACTGGCAACCATACAGATCTTTTGCCTACTATGGGCCCAGAAAAGAATCAGACCCAACAGACAGTACCCATATTCGTACAGATGGAACATTCCTGAATTATGCTGGTTTCTGGAAGATGACGACAGATAGTACCTGGCAAGCACAGGATACCGCAGTCTCCAGGTGGGTATGGAATAGTGAAAGCACCTTATTTAACCGGAAAGGCGCAGAGATGGAGAACAAAGATCCCTTAGGGAGGTATAATGCCGCCATCTATGGTTACCAGGATGCATTGGCCACAGCCGTGGTACAGAATGCCCGTTTCCGTGAGATCGGTTATGAAGGGTTTGAAGATTATGACTATATAGGCAGTACCTGCGACAGTGTCTGTTCTGTACCAAGAAACTTTGATTTCTCTGCATACAAGAGTGCGTTTGATACGACCGAAGCACATACAGGCCGTTACAGTCTCCGTGTCAATGCAGGCAGTAGTACGGGCATTACAGCGACAGTCACTGCTGCTGACGATAACACATTCGAATTAGGATATACTACAATGGAGAATACCTGCAGTACCAATGGTAGTACCGTATTGAAGAGAATCGTAGCTGGATCGGATGCCTTGATACCTTCATTCTCTCCGATAGCAGGAAAACGTATGGTGGTAAGTGTATGGGTAAAAGAATCCGGGCAGTGTGATGGTACATCTTACACCGGTAATCAGGTAAGCATAGTAGTTGGTCGTGCAGCAGGTAATATCAGTACGGTGGCAACGCCATCCGGCAATATCATCGAAGGCTGGGAACGTTATGAAGTGGTCGTGGATGTGGCAACAGATGCCACTGCGCTGACAGTGAATATGCAGAATACGGGGAGTAATACTGTCTACTTCGATGACTTGCGCATTCATCCTTACAATGCGAACATGAAGTCTTATGTATACGATGCAGAAACACTCCGACTGATGGCGGAACTGGATGAGAATAATTATGCGGCGTTTTATGAATATGATGATGATGGTAGTTTGATCCGTTTGAAGAAGGAGACGGAGAGAGGGGTGATGACTATCACAGAGTCAAGGAGTGCGTTGTTGAATGATTATTAAAAGATATTAAATAGATGAAACGTCTCTTATTAATATTCACACTCGCTATGTTGGTTGCAGGAGATTACAAAATATTATTGGGTACCCCTAACCTGAAATGATTATGAAAGAATTTTATAAATGGCTGATTTTATCTCTATGCCTTTTTGTGGCGGTAAGTAGTCATGCCCAAAGGATCACCGTACTGAGAAAAAGCCTGGATGGTAGTAAGGGCGAATTGGTTGTCAATGCGAGTATTGAAGTGAAAGACTCGGTGTTTTTCTCAGGCAATACAAAACTGGATACACCTTATTCAGCAAAGAATATTATCATTTTCCATATCAATGAATATTCAGGCAGGCTATTGCCCGATACGTTCAACGCAGTGGCTACGGTGCGTGTTATTTATAAACGTCCGGACAGTGTGATTGATTCAGTAGACCAATCACTCCAAATCAATTATTCTAAGAATGTTGCTTATACAAGCCGCAGTAGTTTTGTGTTTAACAATACACATCAGGTGACCTTGAAGTTACTGAGTCTGAATATTTCCAATGATAATGATAAAGTGATAAATTCATTGTTGTTGGAAAATGAGATGGATGTACAGGTGACGTATGCATTGAATTGTACGGATGATGCTGTAAAGTCAATTTCATATACTGCCACTTCAAATACTGATTCTACCGATGAACTGACCGTTACCTGGCCAGCACTAACCGGTGCAGATGAATATGACCTGGAATGGACCTATGTAGATTCCAGTGCACTGGCAGCTAATAAATATGGTAATCCTATTAACCCGGTATTGTTATTCAGGAACAATGCTTCCCGTGTAACGATCACGGGTACTACATACAGTATTCCATTATTGTATGATGGC
The DNA here is from genome assembly GCF_034274695.1 of Chitinophaga sp. LS1. Classification (NCBI taxonomy): domain Bacteria; kingdom Pseudomonadati; phylum Bacteroidota; class Chitinophagia; order Chitinophagales; family Chitinophagaceae; genus Chitinophaga; species Chitinophaga sp. LS1. The sequence continues at coordinate 6,915,899 of NZ_CP128362.1, read as the reverse complement.
AAAGGTACTTTGTTTTTCCGGGCTCGTGCCGTGCAGGATAAAGGTAGTTATGCCAGGATAGAAACGCCCTGGAGTTCTGCATTCAGCGGTGGCCTGGGCAGTTTTGATTTTGTAGGACACCAGCGTTCCCTGAACTGGAATTCAAAGGTGAGTTTTGCAGAAGAAGGTAAGCGAAATGTGGTTGTAGCTTATTATGATGGTTCACTCAGGAACCGGCAGACTGTCACAAAAGATAATACAACAAATACGACAATTGTTGGAGAGAAACTATATGACTATCAGGGCAGAGAAACGATCCAGGTCATGCCTTCTCCTACATTGAGTTCAGTAATAAAATATTCCCGCAATTTCAACCGGGGTCTGAATGGAGAATACGATAAGAGTAATTATGATACCTTGCCTACTCCGGAGGCATTCCTGACAGCAAGTGCTGCAAAGATGTCCACAGAGAGTGGTGCCAACCAGTATTATTCTTCCAATAATCCACAGAAGGATGAAGGCATGAACCGCTATATACCAGATGCAGGGGGGTATGCGTTTACAGAAACAGTGTATACCCAGGATAATACTAACAGGATCAGCAGGCAGGGGGGGCTGGGTGAGACCTTTAGGTTGGGAGGCAACCATGAGACAAAATATTATTATGATGCACCTAATGATAATGATCTGGATGTATTGTTTGGCACAGAAGCCGGTGACAAGTCTCATTATTTTAAGAACACAGTGCAGGATGCCAATGGGCAGATGTCTGTCTCTTATGTAGATATGCATGGCCGTACAGTGGCGACTGCGCTGGCTGGCGTGGCAGACAGTGCTGACCTGGAGAATCTTTCTTCCAATATAGGATTTACAGTCACAGATACTTTATCCAGGGCTGGTAGTAACACGATCAAAGATTTGACCCTTGAAAGTACACATAGCCAACTGGTGACGCAGAAAGGGGATTACCATTTTCACTATACCTTAACGCCTCCGGTACTTCGTAAACCAGATTGTAATGGAGATACGGTATGTTATAATGGCTTATATGATCTTGAGATCACCATCACAGACGACGTGTACAACCAACACCTGGGTGGCAGCCCATACCAGGTCACTTACCATAATTTCAAAGCAGACTCCATCATTGCTAATTGTGGAACGCCTGAATCATTCGTAGCAGATTTCACCCTTCAAAACCTGGAGAAAGGTAGTTACATGATCACGAAGCGTTTGACAGTGAATCGTGAAGCAATGGCGTATTATCGTGACAGCATCTTTATGTTGCGCAACCTGTGTACCACCCTGTCTCAAATCATCCAGGAGCAGCGTGATCTGCAGGTAAATACAACATGTGTACCCGATTGTCAATCCTGCCGCGACAGTGTAGGTGACTGGAATGCTTTCCGTACCCAATATCTGACGAAGGCAGGTATCTCGACCCAGGACAGCGCAGGGTATCGTGCGGAGGCACTCACCGCCTATAATGAGGCCGTAGACGCCTGTAATGCGCTTTGTAACACCACCTCACCAGTCGATGAGATGAGAACAGCCATGCTGGAAGATATGTCACCATCCTCAGGTCAGTATGCCAATGTAGAAGATTCAAGTGATATTTATTCCATCTTCTACTCTGACGATAATGATTCGGAGCCAATTTATAGCCTGAAGACCCTTAGTTACAAGAGTTCCACAGGCACTGTAGATAGTGTGTATGACGAAAGTGTAGGTGGGTTTGTATTGCCACAGTCACTCAGTGCAGAAGACTTTTCTGCGAAGTTCAAACCATCCTGGGCAAATTCATTATTACAATACCATCCAGAGTATTGCAAATTCCTGGTTTACCAGTCTTACGAGAGCAGCCTCCTGTGGGACAGGCGATTTGAGGCAGTAAATACTTACGCTGCTGCGCGGGATTCCGGTTTCCTGAACCCTACGGGCAATAGCAATATCCCATTTAAGTCAGTCACAGCAAATATAGATCCTATGGCAGCTACGCAGGCTACCATGCTGAATAAGAAACTGAAGTTCTATTCAGATGTTGCTGATACTACTAAGGGAATCTCTATGTACAGTGTATCGACCATCGGTGTAAAATGTGATGGAATGGGCAGTGATTGCGTAGCCAGCTACAAAACGATGGCGAGTGCATTTAACGAAAGTACCATGTGTGACGGTGACCTGGATATGGCATGGCGTACATTCAGGGAATTGTATTTAGCCACAAAAACACGTATGCTGGATAGTTTAATCCAGCTGACCAAATGTACCGCTACCACCAATGAGCTGATCGCCGCCGGGAAGTCAGTTCATTTTACAGATTATTCAAAGGCTTTAACATCTTCAGGCATCAGTTATATCGCCAGCGGTGATTCAACAAAAGCAAAAGATTCAGTAGCTGCGAATTTAGCAGCGACATACGCATCCAATTGTCAGAGCTATGTAAGTACCTGGCTCAGCCAGTTGCAAACCTGTGCTTATTATGATACCGCAGTCATCAATCAGATATTTATTCCAAAGATGCTGGCTGTCTGTAAAGCAGGAGCAGATGCGACCCATGTAATGGGATCCAGTACTGTGGCACCTGGTAGTACAAATGAATACAGCAGTTTTCAGGCTATAATAGATGAATACAACAACGCACATAATATTACGGATACATTAAACTGTAATTACCTGCTGGTAACAGCGCCGCTTCCATATGATGCACAGGCAGTATATGCAGAAAGTACGACTTATACCAAGCCAACAGCATGTGAATGTAATACGCTTAATACGCTGAAAATAGAATACAACGCTTTTAAGAAAAACACAGACAGTACTTTCTCCGCTTATTTGAATCGGACGCGCAGTACGGCTTTAACAGAAAGTCAGTTAGATGCATTGTTGTCTGCCTGTGATCCTGACAACGCAGCTTGTACCTATGTGACACCAGCGATCACCATTCCGGCGCTGATACAATGTAATACAGCGGCAGCATGTGCTTCGTGTACAACTATCAATGATCTTTATACTAGTTTTAAATCAACCTATCCTTCACTAAAACCAACAAAAGAGGATGGGGATAGCACAAAGCAGCAGCAGGTAAATTCCCTGTTTGCCGCTTATATGAACTCTCATACCGGCTTCTCCAAACAGGCATGGGAATACCTGGCGTTTATTGAGGATACCTGTACCTTATACAGTTCAAAAGACAGCATAGTCTGTAAGAAGATAGGAGATCCTACCGGAGGGTTACATGTCTATGCGAGTGACAGTACATCGATGTTTAGTGACGTGATCAGCACAGTGGATGGGGGGTATTTGCTGGCGGGCCGTATAAAGACAGTCGCAGATTCTACGGACCAGGACTCTGATACGGATGCTTACCTGGTAAAGACAGACTCACTGGGGAATATATTGTGGGCGAAACGTTATGGGGGATCACTGGATGATTACTTTTTGAAGGTAAGAAAGACGTCAGATGGGGGATTTATAGCTATAGGGAGAACGAGTGGCGCCTCTTATGTACAGGGTGCATATATAGTCAAGCTGGATAGTGGAGGGATCGTCTCCTGGAGCAGATCCGTGCAATATGCGACGACGTATGGGGAGGTGGGCACAGATATCATCCAGACGACAGGTGGCGGTTATGCATTTACCGGCAAGTACAACATTGCCAATACGGTAGCAGACTTTATAGTAGGTTTGCTTGATAGCACAGGCAATGCATTATGGGTAAAACAAATAGGTAACAGCAGTGGTGAGGAAGGCTACAGTCTGTTACAGAACAATGATACACTTGTAGTACTGGGAAGCACGTATGCCGTTCCATATTTTGAGACGTTCGTTCTTAAAATGGATTTGTCCACCGGGTCACAAATATCAACAAAGCGTTATTACCGGAACCATACTAATGGCTGGGTCTCCAGTTTTGGAGGGGAGATCTATAAGAAGCCGTATGGTTATATGTTCAATATAACGGGGTATGGAATATCCACGACGGAGAACCATCATCTTGTGATGGGGATTGATGAAGTGGGGAATGTGCTTTATTATAAAGAGTTTGGGAAGATATCAGGAGATAACCTGGTACAGTCTATGCCGCTGTACCCGACAGGGGATAGTGGATATGTAGCAGTAGAGAGTGTATCCTCAGATATAGAAAGCGTGATATGGCGGAAAGTAGATAAGGATAATAACCTGGAATGGTCAGAGTTGATAAGGTTGGATACTGCCGTGGAATTGAGTTCAGTAATACAGCGTCCTGACGGCAATTATGCATCAGCGGGGAATATAGGGAATAATGGGGTGTTAATGATAAGCCACTATACGGGGAAGATAGGCTGTAGTGATAGTCTCTTTGTAAATGCAGATGACAGCGTAGTGATCAATACAAATACAAAAGCGACATGGGATACCTATAGGAGCAAATCGGTCAGCAATGTAACGGACTTTAATACGAGTACCAGTGATGCAGGTACGGTTCATTATACGAGCGGTTGTATTGTAGGTGATTCGTGTTATACACTCTATGGTGGACCGTTATTATGCGGCAATGCGACACCGGTGTTTGGAACAGTGGCTGTGAATAGTGTCACAAATTGTACGGATAATGAGTTCTTTGCAGTAAGCAAAGGAACCGAGATATATAATTCCTACAAGGATTCCCTGAATGGGAGCTTTGATGCCGATTACCTGGCGATGGCAATTGCGGGTGGTCAGCAGGAGGTTTTTACCGTGACGTATAGTACGAGTGAGTATCATTATACACTTTACTATTATGATCAGGCGGGGAATCTTATAAAGACGATTCCACCGGCAGGAGTGGTGATAGATCGTTCAACTGACTGGGTGAACAGGGTAAGGGCAGCCAGGGCCGCGGGAATAACATTAGTGCCAGCACATACGATGGCAACGCAGTACCGTTATAATACGCTTAACCAGGTAGTATCGCAGGTATCACCTGATGGAGGGGTAAGCCATTTCTGGTACGACCGTTTGGGCCGTCTTTCATTATCACAGCATGCAAAGCAGCGCCCTGATAATAAGTACAGTTATACGACCTACGATGCACTGGGTAGGATCAATGAAGTCGGAGAGCTGATGAGTGCTGCCGTAATGAATGATTTCATCAGCCGGGATACAGCATTGTTATCAGACTGGTTGGCCGCAGCGAATAATTCGCGTAAACAGATTACGAAAACGACATATGATGTAGCGTATAGCTCGTTATCTCAGTTATACCTAACCCCAGGGAATCTTCGCAACAGGGTATCCTGGACGGCATTATTCAATGATGCTGCAGCTCAGGATACGATGGGTTTTGCAACAGCCACATTTTATAGCTATGATGTGCATGGGAATGTTGATACTTTATTGCAGGATTATAAGCAGGGAGGTATGCAGGAGAGTGATAACCGGTTTAAGAAGATGGTATATGGCTATGATCTGATCAGTGGAAAGGTGAATGCAGCAGGCTATCAACCGGGTCGGCAGGATGCTTTCTATCACGGTTACAGCTATGATGCGCAGAACCGTTTAACGAATGTAGAGACGAGTCATGATAGTATTAATTGGGATAATGATGCATATTACCAGTATTATAAGCATGGTCCTTTAGGTAGGATGGTTTTAGGTCAGGAACAGGTACAGGGAGTAGATTATGCATATACAGTTCAGGGCTGGTTAAAAGGGGTAAATAGTACTGCGGTGACCCCTGGTTATGATCCGGGAGGCGATGGCGGTAGTGGAACGCAGGTAGCAAAGGATGTATTTGGATTTGCATTACATTATTATGGTGGAAGGGACTATTCGCCCATAGGCACAGTCAATCCCTTTGCATCCGGTACTAACCTGAAGCCTTTATTTAATGGCAATATCTCCGCCATTAGCCAAAATCTTCCGTCAGTAGGTACACCGTTACAATCCAATTATAGCTATGATGTACTGAACCGGCTCACGGGGATGCAGGTATCAAGAGGATTGAATACCAGTACGAATATATGGGAACCGGAGGTATTGGACGACTTTAAGGAACGGGTGAGTTATGATGCGAATGGTAATATTCTTAGCTACCGGCGGAATGGTAATCATAGTTTTGCGGGCACGCCGTTAGGGATGGATTCCTTAAGATATACCTACCGGACGGGAACCAATCAGCTGGACTTCGTATATGACACTGTGAGCGCCACCAATTATGAAAATGATATAGATGGTCAGACAGCAGGGAATTATCAATATGATGCAATTGGCAATCTGATATCAGATCAGGGAGCTGGAATTGATAGTATAGAATGGACATTGTATGGGAAGATAAGCAGGATAAAGAAATCGAATGGAAGTGAGATCAATTATACGTATGATGTTGGAGGGAACAGGATCAGTAAGCGGGTGAATGGGGTAGAGACGTGGTATGTACGTGATGCTACGGGTAATGTGATGAGTATCTATACGAAAGGTGATAGTACGGTTAACAATGGGTCCCTGAGTCAGACAGAAGCACATTTGTACGGAACCAATCGATTGGGGATTAACTCAGTGGTAGTCAATGTTGAAAACAAAGGTACTTTGCCTTCAACAAATATGTCAGGGTTAGGGATTGGTATAAATATTAATTTTACCAGAGGTAAAAGATTCTATGAACTGAGTAATCATCTTGGAAATGTATTAGTTACAGTATCTGACCATAAAATAGGTGCGTCCCTGGAAGAAAATAATATAGATCATTATGAACCATATCTTCTATCTTCACAAGAGTATTATCCATTTGGTATGTTCATGCCAGGTAGAGGTATTGGAGGAGGAATGAGTAGTGCCGGGGACTATCGTTATGGGTTCAATGGACAGGAAAAAAGTGATGAGGTTTTTAGTAATGCTAATAGTTATACAGCAGAGTTCTGGGAGTATGATGCAAGGATAGGAAGAAGGTGGAATAAGGACCCTAAACCAGAAACGGACCTAAGTTTATATGCAACATTTACTAATAATCCAATAGCGAATTTCGATCAGTTGGGAGATACTGCTATATTCAATTCAAAAGGTATTGTGACTAAAACTAATAAAAAAGAGGATGGTGTTGTTTTATATAATCATACAGAGGTGATAAATGGTAAAAGCCAGAATATAACTGAAAGGGTGTTTCTTAATGGTGGGAAAGATGATTATTTTCAGGTTAGTAGTTTCAATGTTGGCGATCAAATGGTAAGGATCTTATCACCAGAAAATGTAAATTATATAATTAATAAGGCATGGTTTAGTCACGTACGAATACCCATTATAAGCCACATTTTAGCAGGAATTGGAGGTGCATTTGGCCCATTGGATTTTGGACAAAATTATCTGGTTCATAACCTGGCAGATAGGGAAGGGGATAATTTTGATCCCAATAAAAAAAGTGCTGGAGGAACTATAGATGATAATTATAGCATATGGGATTTTAATGGAGGATTCTTTTATTTTAATGGAAGTAAGGATTACCATTTGAACTATATATATAACCTGCCAGATGCTGGTAATTTTCTTTTCGGAGTTGCTGCTGCTCGAATGAACATGTGTCATGATCTTGTGATGTGGGGCGATGACCGGCACGAAATGATAAGAAATCATGCACCAGATTCTGAGGCAGATATTCGTGCAATAAATGCAGGATTTTTTTATCAGGAGCGATTCCTGAGGCCACAAGCTAAAGGGAATTTTATATGGAGATCTTATAATACTACCAGGCCTACTTGGTTCAGGAATAATTGATGCTTAATGTATATATTATGAAATCTAGAATTCGTTATCGGGTAATTATTTTTTTTGTATTGCTAATTTTAGTTTTTCTGATATTTATTTTTTTTAAAAGGGGAAAAATAGAATATCGAAAATGGAATAAGCCAAAGGAAGAGCTTTGTAATTATCTGCTTAAAGAAATAAATGACGATGACTTGTCATTTTATTGCCCCTATGGGGCTAATGGTCCAAGTCTATTCTGGGTTGTGGTTTATAAAAAAACATATAAGTTTCATATGTATAGAAATATGTTATGGGCTTATAATGATCTTACCACAAGAAAATTGGATACACTTAGTCAAAGCTATTCTATCAGTAAATTTAAAAATGAAATTTTAAAGCGGATTTATTTCCTAAGGAGTATCGGTATATATTCAATTATTCGGGGAGGAAATATAAGTCGAATTACAACTACCTATTATGATAGTACATATGAGGATATTAAACGAAATAATCCTTTTTATTCTGAGGAGATAATTGGTCATGCAAAAAAAGAATATCATGGACAGCCATTCGTATTCACGTTTGTAATAACTGACTTTATACCTAATATGACTTTTAAAGAAGACTTTAGTCATGCTCATTATTTATGGCCTATAACATCTACAAAGTATTACTATCGACGATACTTATAATGAATATGATGATTAAAGTTTGGTGATATATTGTCGTTCGAAAAATAAGGATTTCATTAATACCATGTGATACTAACAATAGTTTGGTAAGTTTTTCCACAGCGAAGCTGTGGGGGAAAATGTGGATAAATAACAGGGATTTCTGCTGATACCAAAATGAAAAAAAAGGCAATGAGGAAGTTACAGATGATACCCAAATAGTGGCGTCTGATTTGACGAAAGAAGTTTTTGAATTTATAAAGGTTGTTTACGGAAAATCAAAATGGATAGACATGGGTGTTGTAGGGAAAAACCTCCGGATGATTATAAATTATTAGATAAAGCCTTGAATAAGATTAGGGAGCCCAAATAGCTGAAGGGCTGACCAGAAAGTCAACAAAACTATTAGACGGACCCTTTTCCTAAAATATAAAAAGGGTCCGTCTAATAGTTTTGAGAGTTTAATTCGTTATAGCTAGCTGCGGGTGTTTTATATCCGGTTCAAGATATTGTAACACAATTTAGTAGACGTAAATAATGAAAGATTATCATTATTGTCCTACTGGTCAGAATGCAATCTCAGCGTTATTTTATCGAGAGATCCTTCCAGGAAACAGCTATGAGTGAATATCAGGTTAGAGGATGGAGGGCGTGGCATCATCATATGGTATTGGTAATGATGGCACTACATTTTATACTAAGCGAAAAAATCTTGTATAATAATGAATATCCATTACTGAGTTCATTATGATATAAGAGATATCATAATGAAGTTGTTTATACTTTTAATTTTCTACAAAAAAGGGTTATAAGAGCCAGCCATTGCAATGCCATCCATGTTTCAACAAGTTTTTCATATCTGACAAGCAATGCTTTAAAAGCATCCATCCAGGCATTGGCATGTTCAATTTTTGTTCGTCTTTTGTAAAGTTGATCATCAAAATATCGGTATTCATCACTTTGCTTCTTTTGATTTCGCAAGTTGGGTTTTACATTTAATTCAATCTCGTAGTCAATGCATACTTGTTTTAAATCTTCGCTGTCAAATCCAGGATCGGCATTTACAAATATTCCATTGCAATTGATATCGGATTGTTCCAGAACCCCGATCATTTCTTTAAACAGCTTCACTATATCGTATAAGTCATTATGCTCTCCACTTTGCGCCGTTGATACCGTCAGCATCTGACCTCTGTTGTCACATAAGAACAAACTATTACTGGTTTTTGAAGCTTTTCTGCCTTGATAACCTACCGCCTGGCCACCACGTTTGACAGGTGTATGGCTACCATCTAACTGAGCGCTTGACAGATCCAGCAGTTTCTTATTACAAGATAAAAGATTGATCCAAGCCCTCTTGAATGAACCGTCTTTACTCCATTTTAAAAAATACCTGTGAATATTTTGCCACGAGGTCGCCCCTTTATCAAAATATTCGCAAATACACAACTCTCGCCACTGGCAGCCTGTTTTCATTCGCTTTAAAATCAACAGAACCACTTTTACTAAATCTATCCTGGCCTTAAAGCCTCTTTTGCCTTTGCTTAAATGTGGTAAAATCCAATCTCGTACCTTATCTTCGTCTATGAGTCCCAGAATTATTCGTTTTTATTTGCCAAAACAAAAATCCTTAATTCCTGGGACTTCCTTTTTATCCTTCAAAAAGTGTAAACAACTTCAATAAGAGTCTATTCTAAGAAAAGTTTTTCTTCTGATGAAGTGATGGACCAAATCAGAAAAAGGCAAGATCAGAGAGGATTAGAAAAGATTGAAAAAGACTCATCCTAGGTTGTCAAAGTAGAAGTAGATACTGTTTAATATTTGGTTGCTTTAATACATGAAATATAAAATGATAGGATTATATTATAGGATTTGGGTGGATTGTATAGAACGTGCAAAATCACAACCCAATACCAGACGTGATTGGGCATTAGGTAGCATGATATTCATGTCTATTGCGATGACCTCCAATTTCGCTTTGTTTATGGCAATTTTGCAGCGGCATGTAATTAAGAGATACTTTTATAAAGTCCATTTTTCATTTTTATCCGGGACTTTAAATACGCTATTCACTTATTTTTTTTATTTATCGTGCCTTGTGTTCTTTTGAACTACTTGTTGATATTAAGAAATAAACGGTATGAGCGATTGTTGAAAAAGTATCCTTATTATGATGGAAAACTATTTGTTAGTTATTTTTTAATTTCCCTGCTTCTACCAGTTGTTTTACTATGGATCGCCATTTTCTTTTTTTAGCAATTAAAGAAGTCGTGAAATGAAATATCCTATTCACATTTAAGGGTATAGCCAACTGATTTTATGCAGTTGGCTATACCGTTTAAGTAGCTTTGACTTGGATACTGAAGTCGAGATTAGTTGCTATGTATTGCCTCTGATGCCAGCAAATAGGCATTGAATTCAGTTTCAAAAGTGCAATTGAAAATCAATGCAGGTATTCGGTTATTGGGTTAGGATTTAGCCAGGAACCAAATCTGCCTTGCACTAAAGCAGGAATCAGATTTTGATACATTTATGGAAAAATCCAACTCATTGATTAATTATTCGATTCAGTACAAGAAACTCAATTATTATGAGAAATCAATTATTACATAGATTGAAAAAAATGTCCTGTCTGCTCTTGCTGACATATTCTTTATTGGTTATTGCCTTTTATATTTGTAGCATAGTTAGGACGCATTTTTCCCATGTTTACAGCATCTATGTTCATACATTACAAACATCATTGCTGCAATTATGTTTGCATGCCTTGTATGCGATCGGCGCAATGAACATACTATTGAGATTTAAACATCGGGGTGAAATTATTATTCTGACAGGTGGCATCGGCTTTTTAGTAGCTACATTATTGGATTTATTATTGTTGCAATCATTCCCGAATTGGTTTTACCTTCTATATGCCTCTTTTCATATTATAATACTGATGATTTTTTCACGGGGTTGGTTTAGAAAAATTGCCCCTATGCCAATCCTGATAGGTGGTTGGATAGTATTAATATCGGGAGCGTATTATATTGGTAAGTGCGATTTAATCCTCTATTGATCCGCAAAATATGCTTTGATAAAGACTCATTTGCAAATGTAGTATGGGCAAAGAAATATAAGGCCAATGGCAACGAGTACTTTAACCGGATGAAACCCACCTTCGATGGAGGTCATATTGCTGTAGGTACGGTTACCAATACGGGAACTGCAGCAAGAGATCTCTGGCTGGTGAAGACCAATGACACGGGAAAGGTTGTATGGAGTAAGCGTTTAGGATTTAACACAGCAAATGGAGAAATAGGACAGGATGTGATCCAGCAAACGGATAGTTCTTATGCCTTTATAGGTAAAACTAATTTTTATGGTAGTCTTACTGATGGCATGATCGGTGTTGTTTCAGCTAATGGTACCGCTCAATGGATCAGGCAGTTTAGTTATAATAGTGGAGACGAAGGTTATTCCCTCGTCCAGAGTGGAGAAACATTGGTGGCTGCAAAGAATAGTCTTCTAAATGTGTATAAAATAAATGGATCCAGGTTGACTGTACAACCAGGGCGGTTTATCCAACACCAGCTAGTCGTAATGTAAATGTGCAGATTACAGGGTTGAAACTTTAAAATGAAATCAGTGAGTAAAAGTTTAATGATTTTTTTTACTATCCTTTTGGGTGCATTTAATGGGTATAGTCAAAGGGTTTACCTAAAGTATGCACTATTTTTAGATATCAACAGACAATATATTCAGATCTTTAATAAACAAGACTCGTCTGTTATAACAGATCGATCCACAGATAGCAGTAGGTTGATTAAAGTATTTGATATGAGTGAAAAAGGGCAGTTGAAATTTTTGTTATGGGACAATTCTTTCAAAAAAAAGATGGAATGCGAATATCTGGAATCCTCTAAATTGTATACGGATACTGTTTTCTATAGAAAAGCAGGAAGAGATGGGAATGGCGTAAGGTATAGAAAGTTTTATAGACCACTTCGGAATGGAGATTGGAAATATTATGATGAGCAGGGTAATATTTACTTAAGAGAAAAGTATAGTAAAGGTTCTTTGATTGAGACTATTATCAGTTGCGATAAGTAATTAACCGGGCGTCTAAATTATATTTTAGATGCCCAAACATATTTTCGGATGCTCGAACTGGTAAGTTATCATTAGAGTTCATTTCATAACACCCTTGTCGAAGCTACCATCGATCAAACCTACACGGTGGGACAACCCGGAAGACTTATCGGGGATCGTGCTTATGACGGTGATCCGCCCGATCAAAGGCTCGCATTGAAAAGTGTTGAACTGATTGCTCCTCATAAAAATAATAGAATTAAGCCTTCTACTCAAGATGGGCACTAGCTTAGAAGATATAAGCGAAGATGGAAGATAGAACGTTTTTTTTCCTGGCTGAATGCATTCAAACGGGTAATAACAAGGTATGACAGATGCATTGAGAGTTATCAGGCTTTTGTTCATCTCGCTTTTGCTTATATCCTATTAAGAAGGAATATATTTCTGTTGAGGTTAACGATTGGTGGCCAAGAAAGTCTTGGATGAAATACAAACGTTTGGATTTCATCCAAGACTTTCTTGGGCACCAATCTGTTCTGGCCACTGAAATATATGCAAGAGTAGGTTCTAAGCAAAAAAGAGCGACTCTTGAAAAGGTATATGTAGATGTTATTAATAAAGAGGCCCCGAGTTGGGATAATAATACCGATCTGCTGACATGGCTCAAAGAGTTTAAATAATATTGATTGAACACAGCAATATGACATATTTTACAATATTTAACTTGTTTACATTTTTTACAGCTGCGATTCTTGTTTTTATTAATGGATTTTTTTTTGTTAAAAAGCACAAATTATTGAAGAAGTATGGCTTCCCTCTTTTTGTGCCAATGAATAAGTTATCAAAACATGATAGGGCTAAATACAAGTTCTATAATAGATTAAACCTTGGAATGGTAATTTGCTTGTTTTTGCTATATGCTCTTTTGGGGATATTATTTTTCAAATAATTGAGTTACATGAAATTTATTTATAGAATTACCCATTTTAGAGGTCGTTACTTAAATATTACGTAAATATGATGCGTAGTGTTTCAATAGCTCTAAAAAGTGCATGTTTAAAGGGGTGAAAGTAGATAGTTTTCATAACCACTTTCCAAGCGAAGAAGCCTCTCTTCAATACCTCTCAGACTTTAAGTGGCAGCAAGGTTACAGGTGTAAAAAGTGTGGCGGTCAACTGTGGTGGAAAGGTAAAAGAATGTTTGACGGGCGATGCCAGGAATGTAATTATAATGAATCCCAACAGCAGGCAGCTTGTTCCACAAATTGAAATTCAATTTGCTGATAGCTTTTCAGATTTGTTTCCGGTTAAGTGTAAAAAAGGAATGTCCAGTTGCTAACTAAGCATGGAATATGGGATTGATCAAACAAGCGCTTGGTATTTATCCATTGCTTTTCAGTTTTACTTTAGGAATAAGTGGAACGCTAGGTAGAAACGGAATATTTTTTGTTGGGGGAGGACGAGCCGTGGATGGTCCTACCGGAGGATCTTTTAGTTTTACGATTAACTGGTTAAATCATCGTGATGAAACAAAAGATCAATTGGATAATTTCCTAACAGGACAGGAACAGTCTGAGAGTTGAGGGTATTGGGGGGCAATATTCCTAGCCCTCAGATCCTACGAACCAATTGAGTGGGGAGTTGGCGTTGTTAAGCCTGGTGCAGGTGTTGGCGAGAGTTATAATAAGTTTAAATTTAACACATATTTAACTTGGTAAGTTTATGAAACAATGGTCAGAATTGCCCTTGAAAGCTGATGATATTATATTTTTCTTATTGGGAATACTTTGTTTATTATTTGGATGGATCTGTATAATGATCCACATTTTTAAATTACAGCCTGAGAAAGTCTGGTTTTATAGAAAGAGTTTGTTGGCAAGGTGGTTTATTAATTCAGAAATTAGGCATGTGGCTGAAAATGAAAATTATAGATTTTGGGCAAGAGGAGCAGGAATAATAGCTTTATTAATAGGTACAGCTATAATGATTGGTTCTATTACTAATTTGATTAACTATATTATGGGTAGCGGTCCAAATCATCCCCATTAATTATAGATATGCTAATGAAAATTAGGGCATTTTTAGTAAGGGGGGCTTAATTTATTTTGGATGTAATGAATAAGATCAGAGGTGTCTCAAAAGTAAAAGGGGCCTCATTTACTTTTGAGACACCTTCTTCCCATTTACTACGTTTTATTCTTATTATAATACGAGTAAGTATCATTACACACTTTACTACTACGATCAGGCGGGCAATCTTGTAGAGGAGATTCCACTAGCAGGTGTAGTTATAGATCCTTCAACTGACCAGGTGAACAATGTAAGGGCTGCCAGGGCAGAGGGGATAACATTGGTGCCAACTTACATGATGGCTACGCAGTACCGTCATAATACGCTTAACCAGGTAGTATCGCAGGTATCACCTGATGGAGGTGAGAGCCATTTCTGGTACGACCGTTTGGGCCATCTTTCATTATCGCAGCATGCAAAGCAGCGCCCTGATAATAAGTACATTTATAGGACCTGTGATGCACTGGGTATGATCAATGAAGTCGGAGAGCTGATGAGTGTTGCAGTAATGAATGATTTCATCGTATTAAAAATGGAAGGGTTATTAATAGAGTTCCATTTGCTTTTCCTCAGTCTCATCTACGCCAGGAGGAAGTTGATCACCGGAAGGCGGATGAACAGAAGAAAACCCAAGTGCCCCAATGACATAAAATTAGATATTCAAAAATGAATTTTGTATGAAAAATAAATGGTGGCTTCTTTTGTTAATTATTGCTTGCAGCGCTGGTAGTAGTTCTAAAGATAATAGTACTCAAAGTGGAGAGGGGATAATTGTTGATAGCATTTATGGTTGGCAACATAATGTTTTGGCAGATGGTGATTCCATATCTTATGGAAAGCTTGCGCTTGAGCTTTCTTTTAAACGCATGGACCGTTGGGCTTTGCTTTACTACGCTCAAGTTATGTGCAATAAATACAAGAATGCAAGTGCATGCCTTGATTGTTACGAAATTAATAATGAGGTGGGATGCCCAGAACATCTAAAAACTTATGATTCTTCGACATATGTTCTGGGAACGTATTATTTACTGAGGGCATATGAACTTGGCAATTCAGAAGCAGAAGGGTATGTTAAAGATCGTTTTGGAAATAATGTTCCTCATTCGATAGATTTGAAGGATGGGGCACTGTGGGTCAAATGAAGCTTTTCATTGGGGGAAATCTGTAAGTATCGATAAGATCGAATATCATGTTTTAGAGAGCAGCAATGATAAGCATAGTATTATGGCCTCTTCAACGTTAAAGCTTAGCCCATTGGGCTAAGCTGTTGATTTGCTATACGCAGTTTTATTTTAAAAATCCCTGATCAACACTGAGAAAAATTATTAAATGAGAAAGAATCTATCTTTTATAATTTCGTTTTTTGTTGTACTATTAATTGTTGTTTTTAATATAAAGTATGATCATATAAAGTTAGATACAGATAGTAATAGAACATCGTTCCATTACTATCTTACCCGAGAGAAGTATTCTCCGGAATTTTACGTGGCACTACTGAGCCTTTATCCTTTACTAATCTTAACAATTATAATGTTGTTTGGTAAATCACATCGGCTTGTATTTTTATTCTTAGGAATATTTGGAATATTTTCCATCATCTCATTATGGCTATTAATGCATTTACATTTTGATGCTATAATTATTTCTTATAAAGAAAGCTATTATTCAACATTGATTATGGGGATTTTAAGTGTTGCGGGATGTGCAGTTGTTTTATTTATTAAAAGAAAACAATAGTGCTGTTAATCTCAGTGATAATTTGTAGTTGAAATAGACGTTGAGCTATTAATAAATTGAGTTAAACAGCAGGATGAACAACATCCTGCTTCAGATCCGGCAAATAAGACCACTACGACGTATGCTGGCATGATTTCTCCACGTGGTGGTGCAGGAGAAAGTCATAATTTTACATTTACAGATAAAATTATATAATGATAAATTTATGGAAGGTTGGTCATTAGAACGCTTTAAAGATCCTGCAATTTTTATTGTACCCTTCGCGGGAATAATTTGTGCATTGTTTGGATGGATTACAGTTATGATTCACATTTTTAAAGTGCAACCAGAAAAGTTGTGGTTGTATAGAAAGAGCTCGTGGATAAGGTATTTTGTTAATTCGGAAATTAAACATGTGGCTACTGATGAAAATTATATCTTGAGAGCGAGAGGAGGAGCAATTGTTTTTTTATTCATTGGTACAGTTGTAACGATTGTTTGTATTATTAATTTAGTAAACTTTATAATTAGTTGTTGCCAAAATCCACATCATTGATTATCGATATGCATTAAAAAATATGGATATAAAAACTTCTATTAAAGAAATTACCAGGGCCCTGCGTGATAGACCCAAAATGTTTTTTTTAGAGAATCCTGGTTATGATACATATAAAACATACATTAAAGGATTCTTGTTAGGTTTGGAAGCCGCTAATGATACCAAAATCTCATTAAAAATGACATTATGGTTTCAGAAGAAGCTGAATATTGAAGCCCGATATCATTGGACAGAAATGATTCCTATCCATTATAAAGATAAATCTGATGATGAACTGAAGGCCATTCTACTTCAGACCTTGATCGATTACGCTGAGGAAGAATTATAATATAAAACTCTCTTATCTATTTAACAATTTATCCTCCATATGAATCGTCTTGTCCTGTTCCTGAACATACCCCCTTAATGGTCTTGTATCTGGCATATTCCCCTTTTGATATTTTTCAATAACTGCCAATGTAGTCACAATTTTTACCGCCTGATGCAGATCTGCAATCGCACTTTCTTTCGCCCCAATTGTTTTCAGTAATTCATTATGCTCACTAACCTGTGCATTATATTTCGCCAAACTACCTGCCACCAGCAACTTTATCTTTTCGCTCAATACGGAATCATTAATTTCAGTAGCATCCCTATCAGCTATGTGATAATATGACTGTATTTTCTGATTGAAATTGGAAAATGATTCAGTTGAATCCTGCTGACTTTTATTAAGTTCGTCAATCTGATCCTCTAATCTCTTTAATGCTGCATCTTGGGTCACCAGTTCCTCATAAAGGCTCTCAACTAAATTACTTCCCCCGCGTTTTGAAAATGTATAAGAACCTTTGTCTTCCAATGATTTTGGCGTCTCAATCAGTGCCGGTACTTCTTGCTGAGGGCGATCCTGCAATCGCTGGCGGTTATGACAACCCGTAAGTATAAAAGCTATTAAGATGGGTATGAGAATTCTGACTGACATATAACGTTGTTTCTTTTAATCCTGATTTTTATTTCCACTGGCTACAATAGCTAATGAAAGCATGTTCGTTCCTGTGATGATAGCTTCCGGTAATAATGCCAGTCCTAATAGGCCCATAATAAAGGCTGTCAAGCAAAGTAGCACAGTAAGTTCTTCCACGAAGGAATATCTATTCATGGGTAATTACCTGTATTACTGCAGTGATGTCCCTCCGTAAATATACTTTTAAAATTGAAGTATCATAATGTAAAAAAGGATCGCCCTAAAAAATAAGACGATCCTGAAATTGTAAGGTAAAAATACGCCAGAGTATATCTATCAGGTGCGCTACCATTACGCCATCGCGCTTTTTACAGCGCGAACAGGACTCGAACCTGTACCCCTGATCCCAACGAAGTAACTCTAACTACGACACTTTCAATTTGATAAAACAAAGGTATACCTCAAATGCGCAGTCTTTTTGCGCAGGTGTAATTATTTCTTCCATTTCCTATGTAGCTACGGTGTGACTATACTTCCATAAGTACATCATCCGTACATTAAAACTACACTTCTATATTGATTCGATATTGAGGTACTGAGGCCAAGTCTGGCAGCAAGCAGGACGATTGCATAATTGCGTTTACCACAGGCATTCGACCGATCAATTGTACCGATCATTTGCTGGATCTCATTCGTCTTAAAGACAGAGGGTAGTTTGGCTTGCTTCTTATAATTGTCCCTGGGTACAAAAAGTGAAGTATCCGTTTTTAGTATTCCTTGTTCAAAAAGATACTTTAAAAACGTCCTTATCGCTCTCAGGGTCATATGAGCAACAGTCGGCTTGCGTACATCCAGGGTTTTAAGATAATGGAGAATTACGAACTTGTCTACCTTGTCCATGGATATCAAATCTTTCTCTTTCAGGAAGATGAGAAACCGGCTTAAGTAGTGCTCTCGCTCATTTATCGTGGAGGGCTTTAATCGATGAGATACCAGGTAAGCGACGAACTGACTTACCAGTTCGCCCATTGGGCCGTTCAGGAGGATTCGTTCTCTATAACTCACGAGCGTGCCAGTATCGTAAAACTCACAGAGCACATTGATGACCTTCACTATGTCCTTGTCGCGTTTTGAAAGGGCGGCATAGTCAGACTCTCCAAACTTATTGAATAAATATTGTCTGCCGATAGCGGAATTAAACTCGCTGATGCCTTGAGCGAGTAACTGACGATACATTCTTCGCCAGTAAACGCGATACCAAATGACGGTGTTCCTGGTCCTTAGTAATTTGTTTACTAACACTTCGCCTGCGTCATAAATGAGCTGATCAAAGGTTGTCCGAATTCTTCTCATAACTGGTTGCTTTAATGATCGCTGCATTGCGGTCACTATAACAACAAACATGATTATGTAAAGTGTTTTGCTTCAAAACAAATCTCCGATGTAGGTTTTCACCCTGTTCTTTACATAATCTTCCGCTTTACATAACCCACTGCCACATTTCTCATGCATCTTTCAATCGCATTATTATCGATTATTAGATTACCAGTATGAGCATACAGGCTTAGTTTTTCCCACCTTTTTATACTGTATGCAAACGCCTGTGCAATAAGGGATTTCGGTCTGAGTTGCTGGTACTCTTTTTTCATCCATTCGCCTAATGCTTTCAGTATAGGTAGACTTTCCTTATTACGGCGATCTTTTATTTGTTCTTCATTCAACTGTTCGTCCTGGCATGCCTGTTCAATTGCATACAATTTTGCGATCTCTTGTAATGCATATGATGCCGGCTTTTCATTATTACTCTGCGCGTCGTAAATCTTACGGCGTGCATGAGCCATACAGTAGAAGACTGTTATATTCTCTAATGGCAACTCATCGTACACGGCGTAACCGTAAGCCTGCAGATGGCCTTTAAAATCCTTTAAGATATTCAGAGGTCTTTCGACTCCACGACCAGGTTGATAGTCATAATAGATCATTCTGCCATCACCTGTCAGGAAGGTCCAATAATAACCTTTATGAGTTTCTTTTTGTTTTGTTCTATCAAGCACTGCTATTCCGGTCTCGTCAGCATGCCAGTAGTTGTATTTGTACATTTCCTTCAGATGGATTGTACCAAGTGGCATTAATGCTTTTGCTACCAGCCCTACCCAATCAGACATTGTGGAGTAAGGTATTTCAACACCATTGCGTTTAAAAGCTTCTATCTGCCGGTTTAGGGGCTTATGGTCAACTAATTTATCAACCGTGATCTGAGCAAGTAATGCAGGATCTGCCAGACATTTGTTTATTGCCCGAACTGGCAAAGGCGCTTTGATAATAATCTCCTTCCCTTTATTTGTCACAGTTGTACTACGATAAACATTTACTACAATACGGTTGACAAAGATCTCTCCTGGCTTCCAGCTTAGGGTTTCTCTTATCTCTTCTCCAATCTTCACACAATCACTAATATCTTCTGTGGGTTCCAGTATTGATGTTTCCCGCCTTAGGTGATCAGGAAGCCGCGTGCCATTATCTGATGCGGTAATATCGGTATTAGCTTTCCTGGCTTGGGTATAGCTGATCTTCTTTACTTCAGAAAGATTTGTCGCTGGAGGTGCTACCTCAGCATTAAACCCTAACTCCGGCTGTAAATTGGATACAGCTGAAGGTAAAAAGCGCTCAGATTTAAATCCCTTCAATAATTTAGTTAGTTGCTGTAGCTGGTACTGAAGTTGGGTTACCTGGTCCTGCAGGCTTTGATTGCTCTTCTGCTGCTGCTCAAGGCTTTTATTTAACTGCTGAACCATCATTATCGATGCTTCATACAGCTCCTTGTAATAAATATTTGCAGCAGATTCCGACATTACCCAAAGATAGTATTGATATGCTTTGATGCAAGTCTCATGCATCATTTTTTATACACCGGAGAAGTGGATAAATCGTAATAAATAATAGATTTTACATGACCGGGGTATTCCTTAAAAAAAAAAGCTAACATCCTGATGAATGCTAGCCTCAAATCATTATCAAAAAAACTATTTAGCCCTCAGGCGAGGTATACCGCTTACGATAAAATGCCTTTTTCAGAGAGACTCCCTGCAATATCAAAGAAAGCTGTTTGCTGGATATCTCGCTATGTGTACCTTCCATAAATCCGGCAGGCAATTCAAATGTACCCTCTTCCAATCGCTTATAATACATGCCAAAGCCATCTCCTTCCCATTGCAATAGCTTAATGTGAGTTTGCCGGCGGTTCAGGAAGATAAAAACGTCACCGGACTCTATCGGCATTTTGAGTTCATTAGTGATAAGGCCACTCAATCCATCAAAGCTCTTTCTTACGTCTGCCCATTTGGAATATAGCAGATATCTTGTTCCTGGATGAATCTGCAACATAATTACCCGATTAATTCCTTTAGAAAAGAGGCCGGTACCGGACGATAAATTTTCAATCCTTTATATTCGACAAAGATGCCTGATTCTACAGAAGTGACTACATCCGGCGTTACTTGAAGCAAAGTAAAACTTCCATTATCATTATTATGAGATTCTACGTTTCTTTGCTGGTACCTTTTCTGCCAGTAAAACCAATTGCCGGAACGAATCCCATGTCTGGCACAAAAGGACTTAATAGATTGACCACTGGCGGCTTGCTCAGCGATGAGGGAAAACATGTACTCCTCTTTATTGACTTGTGATGTTCTAGTTCTCATTATGATCTGTTGTTGATCATGTAAATTAGAGAACTTATTGGTTTTCAAATTTCAATTGCCCGGAGGCATACCCAAATAAAGGCTGTCTAAGTTTTTCCACGAAGGAATCTCTATTCATTGATATAGAGCAACTACAGTGATGTCCCTCCGTAAATATACTTTTAAAATTGAAGTCCCATAATGTAAAAAGGATCGCCTTAAAAAATAAGACGATCCTGAAATTGTAAGGTAAAAATACGCCAGAGTATATCTATCAGGTGCGTTACCACTACGCTATCGCGCTTTTTACAGCGCGAACAGGACTCGAACCTGTGACCCACTGATCCCAACGAAGTAACTCTAACTACGACACTTTCAATTTGATAGAACAAAGGTATACCCCAAATGCGCAATCTTTTTGCGCAGGTATAATTATTTCTTTCATTTCCTATGCAGCTCCGGTGTAACTATACTTCCATAAGTACACCATCCGTACATTAAAACTACACTTATATATCGATTCGATATTGAGGTGCAGATATAGTGATGTATTAGTACTCAATTGGTAATATAGTCACACCGAAGTTCCGACGTATGCATTAACATTGCCCTTGTAACCCCCAAATCAATTTTTATGGCTATTGTTATAAATAACATGCTCCTCCAACTCGTCCGTGGTACCCTCGGCAATGAAATCACCATTTATGAACGAAATGGCCAGGTTATCATGGCGAAGAAACGCGGCCCATCCAAAAATAAACCGACAAAAAAGCAGCTGGAAGCCAGGTATAAAATGAAAATCGCGGCAGCATATGCCAAGGTGATCCTGAAAGATCCGGAGTTGAAGGCTTATTATAAATCACTGGCAGGCCCCGGCCAGAATTCCTACAACATGGCGGTAAAGGATGCTTATAAGTCTCCCGAAGTGCAGCAGATTCAGCTGCTGGATGAGACCGTAGTGGTAACTGCAAAGGATGAATTCAGGATAGCAGAAGTGCAGGTACGCGTACTCGATGCAGACGGTGTTATAATGGAAGGAGGTAAAGCCGTTCTACACCGAAATGGCGTGGATTGGCTTTATAAGGTGACTCATCTCCCGCAAGGCGGAAAAATAATAGTGGTGGTAGTAGATTTGCCCGGAAATGAAACAGTGAGAGAAGTAAGGCTAGAATAAAGGATGGCAGAAAGAGCGCATTATTTGAAGATAGGGCAAACCTATCAACTACCGGAAGGAGGAAGAAAGTTTAGTCAGAACAAGTAGCTTGAAACAGGTAGATGACTGCACAGGGAAATTTAAATATTGCTCATAATTTTGAGTAGTGCAGGAAAGTGTGAAGTTGTAATCATTTCAGAATTCATGCTGCAAATGTTTTTTTTTATGAATTTAATTTTTATATTGCAGTCCTGTTCATTCGCCGGTTTATGAGTAATGTATTTTGGACCATTTAAAGATAGGTTTTTGTTTGGCTTTTAACGTCCCTCAGAATATAGCACTAAAATTTGTTTGAAAGGTTTGTGACCTAAGTAAGAGAGAAAGACGATGATTTAAGAAGGCGTTAATCCATTAAAATAAGTTACAATAAAACTGACAAGACAAAATTTCAAATTTAATTACACAAAATTTAAGGGTTTCTACGTGAAAAATTGCTCTGTTAGACAGGAAAAACAATTGATATAATTATCGTTATTCTTAAATATGCTTGTATTTATGGAATGACCATTGTATATGTCCCATTGTAGATTCCTATTCTTTTATTTTATATGCGAATACATGTTTGACGACAGAATGTACCTCTTAAAAGGTAGTTCGGGGAACTGCATGTCTTAAATTCAATAACCAAAGCAGGCCGGATATAATGACTGCTATCCACAATAATTAAAATTTTATGACCTATTCAATCGCTGGTTGGGACTTTGTTTGCCAAAAGTCATTTTGTGAAAACTCCGGAATGTCAGTTATCCAGGTAAATCGTTAGGGATTTTATTAAGCAGGATGCAGTGCCATGCTGAATTTGGAGTGGACCCATATATTTTCTTTACAGTACTGGATGATGCAGTGATGATCACTGTTTCGACTCATTTATAATTGCTTTCTAAGCAAAGAATCACTATTAGCAACTCTATTTGTTTATGATTAGAATTATCCTACCTTGTTTATTATTGTTATGTTCTATATGCGAGATAACATTTGCACAAATTAAAGTAACCGGAAAAGTTAAAGATGCAGGCGGACAATCATTACCAGGTGCGAATGCATTAGCACTGCAAATAAAAGATTCTGCCCTGCTCAAAGGCGGTGTTACAAACGGAGACGGTTTATTTACTATTGAACAGGTAAAGGCAGACAGTTTTATTATTTCTATCAGGATGACCGGTTATAGCAGGAAAGATGTGGTAGTAGTAAGTGGAGATGCAACTGCCAACAATGAAATAATACTGAAAGATATTATACTCGAAACCAGTCGCAGCCAGTTAAAGCAGGTAGATGTCACTGCACAGAAACCACTTTATGAGCAAAAGATAGATAAGCTTATCGTAAATGTCCAACAGAATATTTCCTCTGCAGGAGGAACCGCCCTTGATGTTCTGGAACGATCGCCGGGTGTAACTGTAGAAAGGCAACAGAATACTATTTCCCTGAATGCAAGAGCAGGAATATTAATTATGATTAATGGAAAAGTATCCCGGTTGCCCATGGATGCTATCATACAGCAACTAAGCAGTATGGGTGCTGCCAACATTGAAAAAATAGAGCTGATCAGTAATCCTTCCGCTCAATATGATGCCAGTGGAAATGGTGGTATTATCAATATTATTTTGAAAAAACCTGCCGAATATGGTACCAATGGTAGCTACAGCGTAACCCTCGGGTATGGATTGAAAGAGAAAGCTGGCGCAGGCCTCAGCATCAACCATCATGCTGAAAAGGTGAATGTTTATGGCGACTTCTCCTTCTACCGGAATCATACCAGCCAGCGCTTTGAAAACGCCAGAACTGTTACGGATGGAACGGATGATAATTATACAGGGACTGTGAGTAAAAGAGATCCCGTAACGACCAGCTTCTCTGCGCAGGTAGGCCTTGATTATAACATTTCAAAAAAGACCACGATTGGTGGCTTTATTACCGGTTATAATAATAAATGGGTAATGGAAGCCAATAATGATGTGACCCTGCAAACCAATAAAGAATATACAGGTGGTATCGCCATCGTCAATAACGAAACGAATACCTGGCAAAACCTGGGTGGAAATATTTACCTGACACATGAAATTAAAAAGAATAGTAGTATCAGTATAGATATTGATTACCTCTATTACAAGAATGATAACCCTTCTAATTACGCTAATCATTACTATAATGCGGGTAGTGTGCTGACGGCAGATTCAAACCTGGATGCTACTAAGAAAACCCCTGTAAATATATGGGTAGGAAAAGCTGATTATACTGTCGCTTTCAATGACAATATAGACCTGGAGGCGGGTGTAAAAGGATCTTATTCGAAGTTCGACAATCATGTAGTTTTGAATAAACTGGAAAATGGCAGCTGGACAGAAGTACCTGATTTTTCCCAGTCCTCAGAATACAAGGAAACGATCGGTGCTGCATATGTTGCGCTGAATACTTCGCTTAGCAGCAAAACCAAACTGAATGCAGGCCTGCGATATGAGTATGCTGATATAGACCTGGATGTATACGGAAAGAATACGGGGGTGAAAAGAAATTTCAATAACCTTTTCCCTACGCTCTTCTTCTCTCACGATATCAATAAGCAGCAAACCATTCAGTTCTCTTATGGGAGGAGAATCACCCGCCCATCCTTCAGTGACCTGGCGCCGTTCGTGATCTTTATTGATCCCACTGCCTATTATTATGGAAATGCGAACCTGCTTGCAGCCATTACTGATGGGGTGAAACTGGATTACAAGTTCCTGAAGTACCTCGTGTCACTGCAATATAGCCATGAGTCTAATGCCTTTGCCCAGAACCAGCCGGTAATTGATAGTGATTCGGATGTGGAAGTGCTGACAACACTTAACCTGAAATACAGGAATACTTATAGCTTAATGTTTGCCTCTCCTTTCAAGGTAAGCAAGTGGTGGAATATACAATTGAATTTAATTGGCAGCATCCGCAAGGTAATGACCAGTCACCTGGAAAATAATGTCGGTATCAACCAGTCTTATTTAAGGCTTAACCTGGTGCAGCGATTTAAATTGCCCGCAGGGATCACGGCAGAGCTAATGGGTGTATACAGGTCTCCTGGTATTGCAGGTATCTCCAAAACGGCCGCGGCAGGATCCGT
Organism: Chitinophaga sp. LS1; assembly: GCF_034274695.1. Taxonomy (NCBI): domain Bacteria; kingdom Pseudomonadati; phylum Bacteroidota; class Chitinophagia; order Chitinophagales; family Chitinophagaceae; genus Chitinophaga; species Chitinophaga sp. LS1. The sequence goes on along the minus strand of NZ_CP128362.1, from coordinate 6,890,203 downwards.
GGATGTAGGACTACAAAAGAAGATCCTTAAAGATAAGGGAATGCTTAGGCTGAATGTGAGTGACCTGTTCTGGACAAACATAGATAAGCAAACACTGGATATACCCAGTAATAATTTGAATGTAAGAATATTATACCGTTACGAACCGAGAATATGCAGGTTGAATTTTACATACAACTTTGGTAGCAGCAAGGTGAAGAAACAGGCAGAAAGGGAATCAGGGGCAGAAGAAGTTGGTAACCGCGTTCACTGATAACTGATATGGCAAAGATTGCTATTCTTATGGATGCAGAGGAGGGGCATCTCCTTCCTACTATTGACTTAAGTGCTGGTCTGAGAGAAAGAGGACATGAAGTACTCTATGTGAGTATATGTGATAATGAGAAGCTTGTCAGAGAGTATGGGTTCAATTTCAAACCTGTGCTTGAAACTATTTTTCCTCCAGGTTCCAGGGAAGAGTTTAAACGGCGTCATGAAAGGCAGGCAGCCGACGAACCGGAAACCATCGCTGCCTTACAGGAAATCATCAATGGGGCATATGATCAGCTGGTCAATGTGATCAGGCCGGATATTTACATTGTCAGTACTTTCCTGCGATTTGACCTGTTATTACTTTATTACAAATATAGGATCAGGCCTGTTGTATTTACCACCTACCTCCGGGATCCGGGCGTAACGCTCGCAAGAGATTGTATTGGCGACCTGCTGAAGATTCCTCCCGAGCTGACCGCTTCCCTGATCACCTTCCTGGCTGATATAGGCATTGTAGTGAGTTCGCTTGAATCGCTGGCAGCTCCCCTGAATACCTTGCAGGAATTGGTAGCATGCCCACTGGAGCTGGACCTGGAGCCACCGGCCAGAAAGCATCACAGTATAAGTATCGGACCTTCTATAAGGGAAAGTAAAAATGCAGATCCTTTTACTGCACGTATCATTGAAGAGGCAGGGACAAGACCATTGATTTATGCCTCCCTGGGGTCACAGGCACTTAGCTATGGAGAGAAAAGCAAATCATTTTTCAGGGGACTGTTAAGCATGATGGAGTCGGAAGAAATGATTGACATGTATATGGTATTGGCCATTGGTCCTGAGATGCAGCCGGCGACATTGGGTTATATCCCGCCGAACGTAAAGGTGGTCAACTGGATTTCACAGCTGGATATATTGAAAAGGGCGACACTGGCTATCATTCATGGCGGCCTCGGTACGGTGAAAGAATGTATTTACTTTGGCGTACCTATGATCGTCGTCCCCATTAACAGAGACCAGCCCTCCAATGCAGAACGGGTAGTATACCATGGTTTGGGAAAGAGGGCAGACATTGACCAGGGGGATTGGAAAGGACTAAAGGACCAGGTAACCAACATCCTCCAGGATAACAACGTAACCAGAAATATAAAAAGGATGCAACAATTATTTCTAGAAGAACAACAATCCCAAAGGGGAGTGGATGCGATAGAAAAACTGCTACGGCCTATAAAAAGAGTAGAGATCCGGATTTGAACTGATACGATAATGCAGTAAAACTGCGTTCATTACCCCCAGTATGTTATACCCTTTATCACTGAACTTATGCGCACATATACCCCAAGTGCTTCCCAGCAAATGATCTGGCTGGATCAGCGGATTGCTGGAGCGTCAAGTAAATATAACATTGGTGGATATACTATCCTGGATGGTGATATTTCCTATCCACTCCTGGATGATACCATCCGCAGTATCCTGCATGCCCAGGAAGCCTACCGTACATTGTTCTTCGAAAGAGATGGTGTATTGCATTGCGATGTGCTGGATGACCTGAAGGACTGGCATATAGCAATACTGGATTTTACAGGAAATGAAATTGGTGCAATCACCTGGATGGAGCAGGAATTTTCCAGGCCATTTGATATGGAAGGAAAATTGCTGTTTAGCTTTAAACTATTAAAAGTCGCCGATGATAAACATTTCTGGTATGCCTGCATGCATCATCTGATCAGTGACGGATGGTCATTCCGGTTGCTGCTGAACCAGGCTGCGCAACTGTACGCAGGGCAGGAGGTATTATTACAGGTATATAATTATAGTGATTATGCCAGTGATGATAACCAGTATTATCAATCAGATGCAGCTGCGAATGACAGGAAGTTCTGGCTGGAACAATTTACTGAATTGCCCGGCGATCTTTTTTACTGCAATGAACAGGATGCCATGACGGCAGCCACTGCTACACTGGCGATAGATAAAAAGAAAAGAATCGTACTGCAGCAGATTGCGGATGAGCATAAAGTCTCTTTATTTCAACTGATCATTTCCCTGGTACTGGTATATTTTTCAAGGGTTTCATCCCAGGAAAAAATTGCTTTCGGCGTACCCGTGCTGAATCGCACCAGCCGGAGCTACCGGAATACCTCCGGCATGTTCATGAACCTGTTATGTCTTCCATTTGAAATAAATGAAGGCGATACTATTGTTGATATTATGAAGGGGATAAAAAAGAAAATGTCTCATTTTCTTCGTCACCAGCGGTATCAGTATGGCAACCTGGTAGGGGATCTGAACCTGAAACAGCAACAGAAACAATTATATCACCTGCGATTTTCGTACGAGGATTTTGATTTTGCGCAGTCATTCGGGAACTTGCAGGCCACTACTATTGCATTTTCTAATTTGTCTGAGATTGATCCGCTGGCGATCTATGTAAGAGATTATAATGGTGATGGGTTTGATGTGCGATTGATCTATAATACTGCTTTCGTGGACAAGGAAGTGATTAGCCAGTTTTGCCGCAGCCTGGATCACCTGTTCAGCACCTTGCCTGCTATTCAGTTTAATACGGTGAATGAAATAGGCCTCCTTGATACAACTGATAACGCGCGGATATTAGCATGCGGGAAGGGACCCGATCTGCAATATGAGCATACGGATTTCGTGGCGATGTGGCAACAGGCAGTCGCTGCTTATGGTGAACGGATGGCGGTTTCCTGCGAGGGACGAACATATACTTACAATGCATTCAACGAGCTGGCTACCCGGATAGCCAGCAGCTTACAGGCCAATAACCTGTACCGCGAAGGTGGTTGTGTAGCTATAATGCTACCACGTGGGGAAGAAATGATAGCAGCTATGCTGGCCGCTATGATGAGCAAACTTACTTATGTGCCGGTAGATACTGCCTACCCTGAAAACAGGATCCGGTTTATGCTGCAGGATGCCGGTTGTCAGCTATTGCTGCGCCGGGATGAAACAGGAGGGCTGCTGCTGGATGAATTGAATAGCAAAGAAGAAATTCAGGGCGACTATCCCTGCTATATCATCTATACATCCGGGTCTACAGGACAGCCCAAAGGAGTGAAGATTTCGAGAGAATCAGTGGCTGATTATGTAAATACTTTCAGGGAATATTATGGATTGAAGCCGGATGATGTCGTCTTACAACAGGCATCTAATAGTTTTGATACCTCAGTAGAAGAAATATTTCCCATCTTGTCTGCAGGCGGCCGTTTGCACATACTTACTGATCATCGGGACCTGGTTGCATTAAGGACAGCGCTTTTTGAAGCAGCTGTTACATTGCTGAGTACTACCCCTGTTGTGATCAGGTGGCTGAATGGCCAGGATGTACCTGCTTCCCTGCACACGATCATTGCAGGTGGAGATGTACTGAGGGTAGAAGATGTGAAAAATTTCCCTGCAGGCATCGCCTTGTACAATACCTATGGCCCTACGGAAAGCACCGTATGTGCTACATATCATCGTATCAACCGCGAGGAAAGAGTAATGCCTATAGGGAAGGTGATTCCTAACAGGCAGGTGTATATACTGGACAGGTATCTGCATTTACAGCCATTTAGGATGGAAGGGGAGATATGGCTGGGTGGAAAAGGACTCGCAATGGGATATACCGGTGCCCCCTCATTAACCGAGGAAAGGTTTATCGTTGTAAATGGGGAAAAACTCTATCGTACAGGAGATGCCGGTATGATGCTGGAAGATGGAACGGTACTGTTCAGAGGAAGAATGGATGAACAGCTTAGCTTCAGGGGATACAGGATTGAGGCAGGAGAAGTGGAAGCAGCAATCCTTTTACAGGAAAGTGTGGCAGAGGTGCTGGTAGCTGTAAAAGAAGTACAGCAGGTACCTGTGCTGACAGCCTATATCCGTTACAAACGTGATGATATTTATACGCCTAAAGACTGGCGGAGACTGTTGCAGGAAAAGTTGCCGGCCTATATGATACCAGGCGCATGGATCGTGGTGCAGGCATTTCCGCAATTACCGAATGGAAAACTGGACCGGAATTCACTACCTGCATTGACTACGGACCTCTTACAGGCAGATACAGGATTGAAACAATTACCCGGGTCTTACCTGGAGAAAAAGATCAGTGAGATCTGGAAAGAGTTTTTGCCCCTGAAAAATATAGGTATAGACGAGTCTTTTTTCGACCTGGGAGGAAACAGCCTGAACATCATGCAGCTGGAGAGCAGGTATGAATCTGCTTTTGGCGTAAAGGTATCTGTAGGGGAGCTGTTTCGCAACACGACTATTACAGCTCATGCTTTGCTGATTGAAAGCAGTACCACTGGGAATTTTGATAGGATACCTGTGGCAAAAACCGCTGCTCACTACCCCCTTTCCGCCGGACAACGGCGTATCTGGTTATTGAGCCAGGTAGAAGCTGCCAGCCGCTCTTACCACCTGGGAGGGAATGTGCTGTTACAGGGCGTATACGATCCTGTTATTTTTGAAAAAGCGATCCAACAGGTAATAGACCGGCATGATATACTGAAAACAATATTCCGGGAAGATGAATCCGGCCTGCCTTGCCAGGTAGTGCTGGATAAAAATGCGTGTTCCTTCCGGCTGATATATAACGACCTCGGTACTGCCAGTAAGCAGGAAGCAGACCTGTATGTACGCGAATTGCGGAGCAAGGCATTTGACCTGGCTACCTGGCCATTGATCAGGGCAGGATTGATCAAACTTGGAGAAGACAGGTATCTCTGCTGGTTCAATATGCATCATATCATCAGTGATGGCTGGTCTATGGAGCTGATGCAGCGGGAGATCTTTCACTATTATGAAACATTGAAACAGGGAGGAAGCGGGTTCGCTCCCTTGCTTATCCAATACAAAGATTATGTCGTGTGGAAGGAGCAGCAGTTGTTGTCGAAGGAGCTTGCCCAGGCCAGGAATTACTGGCTACAGCAGCTGGGAGGGCCCTTGCCGGCACTCAGCCTCCGGAATACTGCGCCGCGCCCTGTGCTGAAGACCTATAACGGCAACCTGCTGGCGACTACCCTGCCAATTAAAAATACAGCCCGTTTTCAGGCTTTATGCCAGCAGGATGGCAATACCCTATACATGGGGTTAATGAGCGTGCTGTTGACCTTATTATACAGGTATAGTGGCCAGACAGATATTATTATCGGAACCCCCATTGCAGGACGTGATCATGCTGACCTAAGTGACCAGATCGGCTTTTATGTAAATACCCTTGCCCTGCGTACCCGGTTTGAACCAGGTGATAGTTTTACATCCCTGTTAAAAAAAGTTCGGGAAGTGGCTTTGGCAGGCTATGAGCACCAGTCCTATCCCTTTGATCTGCTGATGGAAGAGCTCACGCTGAAGCGGGATGTGAGCCGTTCAGCATTATTTGATGTGATGCTGGTATTGCAGAACCAGCGAAATGGTGAAAATGCTTTAAGACATGATCATATCCTGAAAGAAGGGGTGGTGTCAGATATGGGGCTTACAGCAGCAAAGGTGGATCTGACCATTGATTTTTTTGAATCTGGCTTAGGTCTTGAAATGTGGGTTGAGTATAATACGGATCTTTTCAGTAAACTGGTGGTCAGTGGCCTCATGCATCATTTCAGTAACATCCTCCATATTGTTACCACACAACCCAATATATCCCTCTCAGAAATTCCTTACCTGACCCTGGAAGAAAAGACAAAACTGTTAGCATTTTCCGGGAAGGATATTCATACCCCATTGCCCCCGGCAGATACCCTGGTATCATTATTCATTAACCAGGTGAAGGTGCGGCCAAGTGCAGTGGCGCTGGTATTCAGGGAGCAGGAATTTACTTTTGCTGAACTGGATGAATGGTCTTCAAAGCTGGCTGCTTACCTGGTGTCGTATCAGGGTGTGACCTCAGGAGACCTGGTGGGCATCAGCCTTCACCGTAGTGAATGGCTGATCTTTTCCCTGCTGGCAGTTTTGAAAGCAGGTGCAGCTTATGTACCCGTAGACCCCGCTCATCCGGCAGAAAGGAAAGAATTCATTGTAACGGACAGCCAGGTGAAGGTCCTGATAGATGAAGCTTTTATACAGCATTTCCGGGAAATAAAAGAAGTATTGCCTGCTCATTATATACCTGTAACCATTACCCCGGATCAACTGGCTTATGTGATTTATACATCAGGATCTACAGGCAAACCCAAAGGATGTATGCTGGAGCACAGGAGTGTGGTGAACCGTTTGTACTGGGGTGTCCGGCATTTTAATTTATCTCCGGCAGATGTGATCTTACAGAAAACGACCTACGCATTTGATGTATCAGTATCAGAGCTGTTTACGCCATTATGCTTTGGCTGTAGGATGATCCTGTGTGAAGATGCAACCGTTTATTCTACCGAAAAGATGGCTGCTATGATTGCTGCACATGGTGTGACGTTCATTCATTTTGTACCTACCATGCTGCAGAACTTCCTGGGTATGGAGATGCAGACGGCTGAACAGCTGGAAAGGCTTCGCTCGCTGAAGCGGGTCATTACCAGCGGCGAAGAGTTGCCCCTGAAGGTATTGCAGGATTGGTATGCCAAAGTAAATATACCAGTATCGAATTTGTATGGTCCTACTGAAACGACAGTCGAATGTACATATTATGATACGCTGCCTGGTGAAACAGAACTGCCGATAGGAAAGGCAGTATTTAATACTTCGTTGTATATACTGGATGAACACCGTGAGCTGTTACCCCCCGGGGCTGCAGGTGAACTATATATAGGCGGGGTGCAGGTGGCCAGAGGATACCTGGAAAGGCCGGAGCTGACAGCATCCAGGTTTTTACCAGATCCATTCAGTGGTATACCCGGTGCCAGGATGTATAGAAGTGGAGACCTGGCCAGGTGGCTGCCTGATGGAAATCTTATTTTCCTGGGCCGTATTGACACACAGGTGAAAGTACGTGGATACCGGATAGAGCTGGGAGAAATAGAAGAAGTAATTTTGCAGCAGGAGGATATTACCGGGGCCACAGTGGTGTTACATACGACTGCTGCCGGCGATAAACTGCTGGTTGCCTATGTTATCTGTAGGGAAGGGCTGGATCTGAATTACCTGCGACAACTACTGACAGCGGGCCTGCCTGCATATATGGTGCCTTCGTGGATATTCAGGGTGGATAGTTTCCCGGTGACTGCCAATGGAAAGATAGACAGAGCCGCGTTTATATTACCAGATGACATAGCACCCGGTCAACATGAATATACAGGTCCCTCTACGGAAATAGAAGAACAATTGTGCAGTATATGGCAGGAAGTATTAAGATATGATAAGCCCGTAAGCATCCATTCCAGTTTCTTTGACCTGGGAGGACATAGCCTGAAACTGATGCAGCTGATTAATAAATATCAGCGGCAGTTTGGTATAAGATTGCAGATCTCCCAGTTATTCCGGCATACGACAGTAGCTACGCATGCCTTGCTGGTGACAGGTATGCATACAGATAGTTACCAGGAAATCATGCCTGCACCTGTACAGCCGGATTACCCCGTTTCTGACGGGCAGCGTCGGATATGGTTACTCAGCCAGCTGGATGAGGCCTCGCGTTCTTATCACTTGCCAGGTGCATTTTATCTCGAAGAGGGATATGATGCGGTGAGCCTGGAAAAGGCCGTGCAACAGGTCATGATCAGGCACGAGGCATTGAGAACTGTATTCAGGGAGAATGGTATTGGTGAACTGCGCCAGGTAATTTTGCCTGCAGAAAGTATTCCATTCAGATTAGAGATAACAACCACCCCAACTAAGGAGGTAGCGTATGCACACATACATGCATGCTGGAACCAGCTGTTCGATCTGAGTACAGGACCATTACTGAGAGCAGGGCTTGTATACCCGGCTTCCGGTGGTTGTATCTGCTGGTTTAACATGCACCATATCATCAGTGATGGATGGTCCATGGATATATTCCGGGATGAGATCTTTACTTATTATGATGCTTTCCGGAAAGGTATGACACCAGCCTTACCTGCTTTGCGGATTCAGTATAAGGATTATGCGGTCTGGCAAATGCAGTATAATGGCAGAGAGCTGGCTGCTGCACGAAATTACTGGCTGCAATTGTTCAATGATGAAGTACCCGTAATCGAATTGCCGGTTATGCGGATCAGACCTCAGCTCAGGACGTACAACGGGCATTCATTTTCTATTCAGCTATCCAGGCAATTAGTGGACAGTTTTTCTGCCCTTTGCCAGCAATATGACTCCACCCTGTTTATGGGGCTGTTGACTACGTTGAATGCGTTATTAAACCGTTACACTGGTCAGCAGGATATTATAACAGGTACGGCAGTGGCAGGCAGACAACATCCTGACCTGGAACCGCAGATAGGTTTTTATGTCAATACACTGGCGTTGCGGAACAGAATATTGGAGAATGATAGTTTTACTTCCCTGCTGAAACGCATACGGGAAAATACATTAGAGGCATTTGCTTACCAGTCTTATCCTTTTGACAGGTTGGTGGAGGAGTTGTCTTTACGGAGGGATAATAGCCGGCATGCTCTTTTTGATATTATGATGGTATTGCAGCATCGCAGGGAACAACCTGGATGGCAGGGAGCTACGGTGGCAGGAAATGGAGTAGTGGATAATGGTGCCTGCACAGCCAAATTTGACCATACCTTTCAGTTTACCGAAAGGGAAGATGGAATTGACCTTACACTTGAATTCAATACAGATATCTATAGCCATGACATGGCCCGCAGATTACTACTGCATTACAGGCTGTTAATGGAAGCTATTATAGTTGACCCGGCACAGGTGATTGACAGGATCTCATACCTGGATGAGGCAGAGCGGGCGCAATTACTGGGCGCATTTAACGATACACATACAGAGTATGCTGCTCATCATTCTATTTGTGATGCATTCAGGGACCAGGTATTGCTTACCCCGGATCATACGGCAGTTATAGATGGAGAGCGGCGTATTACTTACAGGGAATTATTTGAGCGGGGCAATCAACTGGCAAATTATCTCCTTTCACAGGGCATCACACCGGAAGACAGGGTGGGGATATGTATGGGAAGGTCTTTGGAGATGATCGTCAGTATAATTGGTGTGCTCAGGGCCGGCGCTGCCTATGTACCTGTTGATCTGAAATACCCGGCAGAAAGGATCCGGTTTATGCTGGAAGACACGGATGTGAAACTCTTACTGGGTACCAGTGATGTGGCTGAGCTGGCAGCCGGCTATCCTACCTGCTACATAGACTCTTTGTCTCATCTTCCCCTGAGCGAACCTGCTGTTACCGTTCCTGCCGATGCCCTGGCATATATCATCTATACGTCGGGTTCTACAGGCCGTCCAAAAGGTGTGATGGTGGAGCATAAAGGAATTGTAAGCCTGAGTAAGGCAGATGGACGCCGCTATGCTATTCAGCCATCCAGTCGTTTTAGTGTGATGGCATCAGCGAGCTTTGATGGCATCGTCTGGGAAATTTATACAGGGCTACTCAATGGGGCTACGTTAGTAATCATAGGAGATGATATCCGTTTTGAGGAAGAAAAGCTGGCGGATTATTTCCAGTCAGCCTGTATTACCCATTGTTTTATTACTACAGGGATGGCGCCTGTATTTACGCAAAATGACACTTATAAAAACAGCTCGTTACAATACCTTCTTGCAGGGGGGGATCAGCTGAAGCTGAACAGGAATAACAGTTTACCCTACCAGCTGATGAACATGTACGGGCCTACAGAAAATACTGTTTTCTCCACTTATTATGCTGTACAACGGGATGAAAAAACAGAGCTGCCTCCAATCGGGAAGCCTGTAGCCAATAGCCGTTGTTATATCCTGGACAGGCATATGCAGCCTTGCCCGGTAGGTATAGCGGGTGAATTATTTGTAACAGGCCCGGGGCTTGCACGGGGGTACCTCAACCTTCCTGATCTCACTGCGGAAAAGTTCATTGCTGATCCTTTTCATCCAGGAGAGCGGATCTATCGTACAGGAGACCTGGCCCGCTGGCTGGAAGATGGAAACATTGAGTTTATGGGCAGGATAGACCAGCAGGTAAAGATAAGGGGATACAGGGTAGAGCCGGGAGAAATTGCGCATGTATTGCTGCAGATCACAGGCATACAGGATGCGATTGTCGTACCCGCACAAATGGAGAATGGCCCTCAATACCTGGTAGCTTATATCGTCAGTGTTAACCCATATACCACTACTGAAATTAAGAACCTGTTAAGTGCCCGGTTGCCGGAATATATGGTACCTGCTCATTTTATTTTACTGGAACAAATGCCGCTTACCCACAATGGAAAAGTGGACAGGGGGATGCTGCCTGCGCCATTGGCCCTGCTGCCGGAAACAGCGGGTAACTACGTACCTCCGCGTACGGGTACGGAAGAAAGGCTGGTGTCTATTTTCCAGCAGGTATTGCCACTTGACAGAATCGGTATAAAAGATAATTTTTTTGACCTCGGAGGGAATAGTATGCTCTTAATGAAAATCCGGACGGCTATCCGGAAGGAGTTTGAAGTACCCCTGCAGGCGAAAGACCTGATGCGACTGCTTACAATTGAAGAGCTGGCAGTGGCCATTGATGGTCTTGTGTGGCTACAGCAGGATATCGCTTCCTCCACTGCTGATCAAATCGAAGAAGTAATCATCTAACTGAAACAAATGTTATGAAACGAATTGTAGTAATTATTTTTTTATTCGTCCTGACAGGTGTATGGTTGTTTTATACCAATATCCACTTCAATGGAATCAACAGTATCCAGGGGCTTTCGAATTTTCGCAATGGCATTCTGAATGCTTCCTCCCTGCATGATAACGAAGCAGGTATTGCTTCCAATATAGGGGCTTCCAAAGTATATCTTGACACGTTGGGGATACCCCATATTTATGGTAGCGATATAAATAGTACCGGTTATGCACTGGGCTATATGCATGCCCGCGACAGGTATTTCCAGATGGAACTGCTGGCTTATACGGTGATGGGGCGCCTTTCGGAGATCGTAGGTGAACAGGGCATTGCATCAGATAAGCACTGGCGAATCTTTGACCTGGAAAAGCGTGCGGAGGAAATGCTGGATAGTATCCGGGTGACCGCACCTGAACTGGCGACATACCTCACGGCATATGAGAAGGGGGCAAATGATTATTTAAAGCAGGAAGATGAGCGGCAACGGGATCCCATGTTTACGATATGGGGTGTTTCTCCCCGTCCCTGGAAAGCGTCTTATACCTTCCTGATGCAATGGTACCTGAGTCATGATCTTACTTATTATGATGATTATTTCAACAGGGAAGAAATCCTTGAAAAGCTGCCGGATACGTTAAGAAGTATGCTGTATCCTGTCCATCCGGATGACAAGCTGGCTATTATTCCCGGAGCATCAAAAGGCCATGAAGAAAGCAATATTTCCCCTGCATTGGTAAAGCTGTTTGGACCTAACGATGTCAATCACTACCCGGAAACACCTTCTAACAGAAGTTTGGGAAGTAATAACTGGGTAGTTGGAGGGAAGCATACGACTGACGGGCAGGTATTCCTTTGCAATGACCTTCACCTGGTACTTGCTGCGCCGAATATATTCTACGAGGTAGCATTAAATGCCCCGGGGCTGCATGCGTATGGATATACAATACCTGGTGTACCGCTTATACTGACCGGGCATAATGAAAAGATTGCCTGGGGTATCACTAATAGTGGCTGGGATGTAACCGAGCAATATTTATTGAAGACAGATGATCATCACAAAGACCAGTATTTTGTAGATGGTAAATGGGAGCAGGTGGAAAAAAAGAAAGTGGTCATTCATGTAAAGGATGGAGCATCGAGAGATTTCACTATTCAAAATACATTGTTTGGTCCATTGTTAAAAAAAGATAGTATTCAATATGCGCTGAGGTGGCATCCTCAACAGTCTGCCTACGCACCGCTGGCATTCTGGAGAATGATGCAGGCGGCAGACTGGAATGGTTTCAGAACAGCGCTGAAAGTATATGATTATCCTGCACAGAACTTTGTTTTTGCTGATACGGCCGGAGATATTGGAGTGATCTGTGCAGGCAAAATGCCATTGAAACCAGCCGGATATAATGGTGGATTGCTGGATGGTACTAAATCTCCTGTAGAGGGATACATTTCCTTTGACTCGCTGCCGCAGACTTATAACCCCGAACAGGGATACCTGTATACTGCCAACCAGGAGCCACAGGGGAACAACTATTATTTCTCTTCCCGCTGGTATGATGACCTGTACCGGCCAGCGAGAATTCAACAAATGATTAGCAGTGGTAAACAGCTCAATGCAGAAGATATGCGGACGATGCAGCTGGATATTGTAGACCTGTCAGTGAAGGACCTGAAGCAAATGCTGACGAAGTATAAGGTAGTTGTCAAGCCTGGCAGTAATTGGGATCGTGTGCTCCATTGGAATGGAGAATTAAATCCCGGTACCCGTGAAGCTGTTTTTTACAGGGCCTACCTGCGGGCGATGGGAGAAGTAGGAAAAGACCTGGCCGGTCAGTTGTGTGTAAAGCAGGCCCCTACGCATGATCAGCTCACACATTTCCTCCTGGAATATGATTCAGTAACAGTGAAAGGAAAGTCTATCGTCAGCCGGTATTATTTCAATCACCTCATGTCGGTAGCAGATTCTATTTACAGTGCCCGTTATGGAGATGCCGCCGGCAACCCGATTCCAGGAAGAGCATATGTATTTTCTATTCCACAGATCACACAACTGCCTGGATTTGAAATGAGGCAAACAGGGATTGGGGGAAGTGAGAACACCATCAATGTGAACTATACTGCACACCCTGTGATCCGTACCCTGATAGAAATAAAAGACGGTGTCATTCATTCCCGGATGATTAATGCAGTCGGACAAACCGGCCGTGTAAATGATGAAAATTATGCACAACAGTTGCCTGCATGGAAAGAGAATCGCCTGCATAATACGCAGTTGACAAGAGATCCCCGCCAGTTGGCAGCCATTACAGATTCCATTGTATTCTCTCACCCTTAATTCTTTGATTGTATGAAGTACCTGAAGTATATACTGATACCCCTGTTATTGTTTATCGCACATTTATTTGCCGGCACCTGGACGATGATCATTGCCTGGAGCTTATTAGGTATAGGACTGGCCTTTACACCTGGGGTAAAGCGTTTTCCTGTTTTGCTGATCACCCTTTCAGAATTAGCGGTATTCGCCTGTTTCTGGTTTTTTATAGCAGATGTAAATGGAAGCCTGGATATACTGGCCAGGCATGCAGGAATGGAGATATTCAGACTGGCTGCAGGCATCTTATTAGTGAATATTATTACAGCTTTGCTTTGTGCTGTTTCTTTTTTCCTGTTGTTGAGAAAGCTGACAAAAAGATAACCTTATGGACGTTTTATTGTTATTGGGTAAGTTGAGACAACTGGGGATAGAATTACACCTGGAGGGGGAAGAATTGAAGGTAAAAGCGAGCCAGGGGGTGCTCACCCCTGCATTGATCGCAGAGATCAGGGAACATAAAAGCAGCTTACTGGAGTTGCTTATTGCCAGGAAAGAAACCCAGGATAAATTTCCTGTAGCTGACATAGCGGATTATTATCCTGTTTCATTTGCACAACGGGGCATATGGTTATTGAGCCAGCATCCGAATGGTTCCAGGGCATATAATATTCCATTGGTGATTCGTCTTTCCCCGAAGGTAGTACGGAGTATTTTAACCGATGTGCTGAAGGAGCTTGTAGCACGACATGAAGCGTTGCGGACTGCTTTTTTTGAAGATGAATATGGCATAATCAGACAACGTATTTGTGCTGTGCCTTTTGAAGTTGAAATAAGAGAACAGGCGGATAATATCGATGCTATCATCGCGGAAGAAGGGATGCGGGTGTTCGACCTGTCGAATCCTCCTTTGATCAGGGCGTTGATCGTAAAGGATGTGCTGTTATTGACGATTCATCATATTGTTTTTGACGGATTTTCCGGGGGCATATTCCAGCAGGAATTATTTGCCCTGTATGAGCAGCGAAGCAGGGGTGTTTCACCTGGTTTACAACCGCTTGTCAATACTTACAAGGATTTTGCGGTATGGGAGCAACAGGCGATGCATAGTAAAGCCTGGGAAAAACAACTTGGATACTGGAAAAGTCAGCTGGAAGGTACACTACCTGTATTGCAGCTGAGCCCTGGTCCTCGCCCTGCCATCAGAACGAATCATGGAAACCGTTTATATTTTTCTGTTGATACAGCCATAAGGAATGCTTTGACCAGTGTATGTAAGGTAAACAGGGCTTCCCTGTTCTCGGGCTTACTGGCAGGGCTGAATACCTTGTTCTACAGGTATACCGGATCAGCCGATCTGTTGACGGGTGTGGTGCTGACAGGGCGTGAACACATCGCATTGCAGTCGGTGATAGGTATGTTTGTAAATACGTTGCCGATGCGGACAAGAGTGGCTGGTGATAAAGATTTTGTAACAGCGATCACCCATCAGCAACAGTTACTCGATGAGATGATGGCTAACCAGCAGCTACCTTTTAGTTACCTGGTTGAAAAGCTCCACATCCGGCAGGATACCAGTCATGCCGCGATATTTGATGTATTGGTTGTTTATAACGAAGGTGGAGGTGCCAGGGGCGGGGAGATAGAAAATAATTTTACATTGGTGCAGCGGGATCTTCGTAACACCAGCCAGTTTGACCTTTCCTTCTCATTTACGGCCAGTGATGATGCGCTGCAATTGTGTGTAGAATTTAATACAGATATCTATACTGCGGATTTCGTGGAGCGGTTGGGTAATCATTATATACAGTTGTTACAGGCCGCTACTACAGATACTCATTCGCCCCTGAAGGGATTGGATTATTTGAGTCAGGCCGAAAAAGAGACGTTGTTACATGTCTTCAATAAGAAGCCGGCAGCGTTGACAGAAAAGACCCTGATCTCCCTGTTTCACGAACAGGTCAACCTGCAGCCGGGGCATATTGCCTTGCAATTCCAGGATAAGACTTTTTCTTTTATAGAGCTGGACAGGCTTTCTTCGCGGTTAGCATCCTACCTGGCCAGCCGGCATACGTTGCAGCCAGGTGACCTGATTTGTGTTTCATTGTTACGCAGTGAGTGGCTGATCATTTCATTGCTGGCTGTGTTGAAGAATAGTTGTGCCTATGTGCCGCTTGACCCGAATTACCCACAACAACGAAAAGATTATATCATCGCAAATAGCCAGGCCCAGCTGATTATTGACGAGCAGCTGATCAGTGAATTCAGCGTACTGAAGGACCAGTTTTCGGAAAAGTTCCCCATGGTGAACAGCACACCCGATCAGTTGGCATATGTGATTTATACGTCGGGTTCAACAGGTAACCCAAAGGGGTGCATGGTAGAACAGGGGAGTGTGATCAACCGGTTAGAACAGGTATGGCAACAATATGGCCTGAATAGCCAGGATATAATGTTGCAAAAGACCTCGTTCACATTTGATGTTTCAGTTGGGGAGATTTTTACGCCTTTGTGTTTTGGTTGCCGGATGGTATTGTGTGATGAGGAAGCGGTTTACCTGCCGGAGAAAATAGCAGCCCTCATAAAGCAACATAGAATTACCATGGTGCATTTTGTACCTGGCATGTTGCAGCGGTTTATTGCTGTACAGTTATCAACCCCTGCAGGAATAGCCGCCATATCTTCATTGCGGAGGGTATTCTGTAGTGGGGAAGCCTTATTACCACATGTAGCAGACAGTTGGTATGAACGGATGCAAATACCTGTCTCTAACCTGTATGGTCCTACGGAGGCAGCTATAGAAGTGAGTTATTATGATACAAAGCAGGGTGATAAGGTGATTCCTATTGGAAAGCCAATTGCCAACAATACTTTATATATCCTGGATGAAGCCCGGCAATTGTTGCCTGTAGGTGTGGCCGGTGAACTATGTATAGGTGGGGTACAGCTGGCGAGAGGTTACCAGAACAACCCGGAGCAGACAGCCGCGCGGTTTATCAGGGATCCATTCAGTGAAGTGCCTGATGCCCGGTTGTACAGAACCGGAGACCTGGCCAGGTGGCTGCCGGATGGAAATATTGAATACCTGGGAAGGATAGATAACCAGGTGAAAATACGGGGATTCAGGATTGAACTGGAAGAGGTAGAATATGCATTGTCGCAACTGGCAGGCGTGATGGCGGCCGCTGTAAGCGTCCATCAGGATAATGATGGAGAACAGTTGTTGATAGGGTTCGTAGTGAGTAAGATAACAGTAGATGCAGGATCATTACGTGAGGAGTTGTCCGGTTTATTGCCTGAATATATGTTACCTGCGGGTATCGTACAGGTAGAAAGTATACCGGTGACTGCGAGTGGTAAAATAGATCGTAAATCCCTGCCGGTTTCCTTGTTCCTGGAAAGTGACAATTCACAGGAATATGTTGCTCCTGGCAATGAAACAGAGTTTAAGCTCAGCCAGATCTGGCAGGAAGTGTTGAAGAAGGAGAAACCCCTCAGCATTACAACAGATTTCTTCCATGCGGGAGGGCATAGTTTATTGCTCATGCAGGTAGGGAATCTCTGTTACCGCACCTTAGGGGTAAAGCTGCAGGTACAGGAACTTTTCAGGAATACGACGATCAGGCAACAGTCTCAGCTGATAAGAGAAAAAGCAGGTATTGATAATGAATTCATTTCGCAGGTCCCCCTGGCTGCTGATTACCCGGTGAGTGATGGCCAAAGAAGGTTGTGGCTCATATGCCAGCAGGAAAAAGCAGGACCAGCTTATCATATGCCAGGGCAAATAGAATTGGATGCTGCTTATGATATCGAAAGATTAGGCAAAGCCATTGAGCTTGTTATTAACAGGCATGAGGTATTGCGGACTATATTCAGGGAGAATGCAGAAGGAGAGCTTCGGCAGGTGATACAACCGGCTATTGTATCGGAAAATTACCGCGACATGCGTCATGCTTCGGCGGGCGACATAGAAGCATTCCTCATTGAACAGGCACAAATGCCTTTTGATTTGGGTAAGGGGCCATTGATCAGAACCGGTTTTATACGTACGGCGCAAGCCAGGCATCTGCTCTGGTTCAACCTGCATCATATCATATTTGATGGTGTGTCTATGGAGCTATTGAAAAAGGAGATACTATATATCTATGATCAGTTAGCCGCCAACGCGCATTATACACCTACGGCCCTGTCCCTGCAATATAAAGATTATGCTTACTGGCAGCAGGAGCAGTTACATACAGGAAAGCTGCACCCACATCGTGATTACTGGTTGCAGCAGCTGGCGGCACCTATACCTGTTATAAGTCTTCCCATAGCCGGCAGCCGGCCTTCTTTCTTTACATTCGAAGGAGCAGCTTTGTCGATGACTATCCGGAAGGATTTGGTGTCGGCGTTAAAGCAGGTGTGCCGGGAAGAACATAGTACCCTGTTCATGGGGCTGATGAGCGTATTAAATGCGCTGATATTTAAGTATACGCGGGAAGAGGATATTATTATCGGTACGCCGGTATCCGGGCGTTTACATCCTGCATTACAGCAGCAGATCGGTTTTTATGTCAATACAATTGCCTTGCGTACCCATATAGGTGGCGCGGATTCTTTCCGTACGCTGTTGGGTAAGGTGAGGGAAGCGGCGATCAACGGATATGAGCACCAGGATCATCCTTTTGACAGGTTGCTGGAAGAGCTTGAACTGACAAGGGATGTAAGCAGATCTCCTTTATTTGATATCATGCTGATCCTGCATAATGAACAGGAGATAAATAATTTAAGCGAGTATGAAGTGCCAGCTGAAGGCATGATCAACTTTGAGGGTAGTTGCTATGTAAAGTTTGATCTGAACTTTGATATGAGTGAAGTGGGCGATCAACTGTATGTAAGGCTTTCTTATAACAGGGACATTCATACCCGTGAAGCGATCACCCGTTTTCTGGAACATTTCCAGGGCTTGTTACAGGCACTTGTATCAGCGCCGGATGTGGTGCTGGATGCAACTGTTTACCTGTCACCCAAAGAAGAAAACCAGCTGCTGGAAGACTATAACCATACGACCACTACGGCACCGAAAGACCGGTTGATTCATTTGTTCAATCGCCAGGTACATAATGGCAATATTGCCTTATATGATCATGGAAAGGCCATCACTTACGAAACACTGTCCGGTAAAAGTGACTGGATGGCGCAATGGATATATGAGAGAGGTGTAAGACCGGGTAGGTGTGTGCTCGTGTGTATGGAACGATCTGTCGAATTAATAATCTCTTTACTGGGAATACTTAAAACCGGCGCTACTTATATTCCAGTGGATACAGGAAATGCAGATGAGCGGATTGGTTATATTATTGAAAATGCAGCTCCCCTGTTGATCCTCACGGATGATCCGGAAAGACTATCGGTCATTAGCGCTATTCCGGTCTATAGTCCGGCTGCTATTTTGCATACAGCACCAACGGAAATTAATTACCAGCAGGCGATTCTTCCTGCCGATGATGCGATCAGCTGTATTATCTATACATCAGGTTCTACCGGCTATCCTAAAGGTGTGCAGATCCGGGAGACGTCTATTGTCAACCGGTTATTCTGGATGTGGCAGCAATATCCATTTGCAGAGGGCGAGCGGAACGCCTGGAAAACGGCCATTGGATTTGTGGACCACATATGGGAAATATTCGGGCCGCTGCTCCAGGGGATACCTGCTGTATTGTTCACGAAGGAGGAAATGCTGGATGAAACATTTATCGATCAGCTTTCTGCGGAAAGAATATCCCGGATCGTACTGGTACCGTCATTGTTGGTCAATATAATGGCTATTGCGGGGCAAAAGGGCGGGGATAGCCTGCCTTATCTTCAATATTGTACCTGTAGCGGAGAAGAGCTGCGTACTGACCTTGCAAAGACTTTTACCAGCTTATTCCCAGGGAAAACCTTGCTCAATATTTATGGTTCTACAGAAGTAACAGCAGATGTTACCTGTTTTGAAATAAATGCCTCTGTTACCTGGGAAGGGAATAGTGTGCCCATAGGTAAACCTATTTCCAATACCCGGATTTATATACTGGATGCTGCCCGAAATCTTGTTCCTGTAGGTATACCAGGAGAGATATACGTAGCGGGAGCTGCTGTATCCAATGGCTACCTGGGAAATGAACAGCTGACGGCTGAAAAATTTATTCATGATGAAAGATTTCCCGGGGAGGTATTGTTCAGAACAGGAGATGCCGGTAAATGGACGGCAGACGGGCAAATTGTATACTGTGGCCGGTTGGACAACCAGTTGAAGGTGCGGGGACATCGAATAGAACCTGTAGAAATAGAACGCATCCTATTCATGCAGGCGGGTATTGAACAGGCTGTAGTAACAGTAAAGGAGGGAATGCTGGTCGCCTATATTACAGGAAATACAACGGTCAGCAGGGAGGACCTGCGTCAGCAATTGGCGCTTATGGTACCTGCTTATATGCTACCTGCCGCCATTGTAAAACTGGAAAAGTTACCATTGACTTCCAGTGGAAAAGTAGACCGTCAGCAATTGCCGGTGCCAGATTGGGCCGCTGATGGGGAACATACTTTTACAGCACCCGGAAGTGAGATGGAGATAGCGATTGAAATGATCTGGCAAAAAGTGCTGAACACCACGGACCGGATAAGTATCCATACTGGTTTCTTCAATACAGGAGGTCATAGTTTACGGTTGATGCAGCTGATCAACCATTATAACAGTGCATTTGGTACCAGGCCTTCTGTGGAGGATTTATTCCGTCATACTACTATTGCTGCGCATGCCGTCTTATTGGCCCGCAGTAACAGGGAGCTATATGCCAGTATCCCGGTGATCGCTATTTCACCTGACTATCCCGTGTCAGACGGACAGCAAAGGATGTGGCTGCAAAGTCACCTGGGTCATTCCTCGCGCACCTATCATCTTGAGGGCAGGTATGAGTTATATGATATAGACAGGGATGCGCTGGAAGGGGCTATTAAAAAGGTGATTGACAGGCATGAGATTCTTCGCACTGTTTTCAGGTTAAATGCTGCCGGAGAGCTTCGGCAGGTGGTATTGCCTGGTATTGCATTTAGCCTGGGGTATGAGACAGTACCTGCGGAAGAATTGAATGAGCATATGGAGGTGCTGATGACGAAGCCATTCCAGTTGGATGAAGGTCCATTGCTAAGGGCAGGTGTGATTGGGACGGATGGAGAAAGCAACATCTTCTGGTTTTGCCTGCACCACATTATTGGCGATGGCTGGTCTTCTGAGATCCTGGCGAAAGAAGTCATGTTGTATTATGACGCTACCAGGAGTGGTCGTGAGGCTGCCATTGCGCCATTGAGGATCCAGTATAAAGATTATGCTGCCTGGCTGCAAAAGCTGTTGGACAGCGAAACGGCGCAGGTGCACAGGAATTACTGGATGAATGAACTGGGAGGAGAAATACCCGTACTTCGATTGCCCATGGCAGGTACCAGGCCAGCTATACTAACTGACAATGGATATTGCCTGAAGACGTTGCTGGAAGACCAGTTAATTGATCCTTTACAAGCCTGCTGTTATGCCGTCAATGCTACCCTTTATATGGGCTTTGTAGCTGTATTGAATGCATTATTGTACCGCTATTCCGGGCAGGGTGATATCATTATAGGCAGCCCGGTGGCGGGTCGTTCTCATAAAGAACTGGAAGACCAGATCGGGTTTTATATTAATACGCTGGTATTGCGTACAAAGATCAGGGCTACTGACAGCTTCCAGGATGTGTTATTACAGGTGAGGCGGACAAGTTTATCCGCATTTTCTCATCAGCTGTATCCATTTGACCGGCTGACAGATGACCTTGAGCTGGTACGTGATAAAAGCAGGTCTCCCTTGTTTGATGTGATGCTTACGATGCAAAATCAGCGTGAAAGGGTATATGATGCAGATGACCTGGCATCGGGAGCCATCACTGACGGTGGGTATTTCAAAGTGAAGTATGATCTGCTGTTTAATATTGAAAAAGTCAATGGCGGGTATCGGCTTGATTTAAGGTATAACAGTGATATCTATAATAAGGAAAGTATGACAGGAATGTTATACCATTTCCGCACTATCCTGGAAAATCTGGCCAGGGATGCCAATAGGTCATTGGGCGCAGCGCAATACTTAACACCGGCGGAGCTTTGTGAATTGTATGCCTTTGGCCGTTCTGTGGCAGAGGTGCCTGTGGGAACAACTTTTATGAGTTTGTTTGAAGGTGTTGTAAAATCACACCCTGAAGCAGTAGCGATTCATTATGGAGGTGAAAGATGGAGCTATCAGCGGTTAGATGAAACGGGCAACCGGATAGCGGAGTATTTAATAACACAGGGTGTTGTGAATGGCAGTAAGGTACTCTTGTGTATGCCTTCCTCAGGCTATGCGATAGCGAGCCTGTTAGGTATCCTGAAATCCGGGGGCTGTTATGTTCCGGTAGATCCAGCATACCCTGTGTCCCGCATCCGTCATATTCTTTCAGATTGTCAGACTGATTTGTTGATTACAGATCGTGTTGTAGCGGATAGTTTACCGGCAGATATAGGCAGGATTTTGATTGCAGATGAACTGGAAGGAGGTGGTGTAGCACCGTCTGTTTCCATCACAGGATCAGATCTGCTGTATGTGATATATACTTCGGGTTCTACCGGTCAGCCCAAAGGGGTGCAGATCACTCAAGGCAATATAGTCGACTACCTGTATGGGCTTGCCAGCCGTATCCCCATCTCATCGTGTCGTGATTACGCATTGGTATCCGGTCTGTTTACAGACCTTGGGAATACTGTTGTTTACAGTTCCCTTGCTTTCGGTGGTTGTTTGCACCTGTTTTCCAAAGAAGAATTAAGCAGTCCTGATGTGTTGATCCAATCCATCAAAGAAATAGACTGTGTAAAGATCACTCCCTCTCACTGGAAGGCATTGTCGGCAGGCAGAGAATTATTATTGCCGAAACGCCTGCTGGTCTTTGGAGGCGAGGCTTTACCGGCCTCCATACCAGCGCAGATCAGAGGTTGTGAAGTAGTGAACCATTATGGGCCAACAGAGACAACGGTAGGGAAGCTCTTGCATGTATGCACCCCGAATGAAAGCGAAGGGATCGTGCCGGTAGGCCGTCCATTCGGCAATACGCAGGTGTACATATTGGATAGTAACGGCCAGCCATGTGGCATTGGCATACCCGGTGAGTTGTATATAGGAGGAGACGGCGTATCGATTGGTTACGTGCATAATGCACCGCAAACCGCCAGCCGGTTTGTCAAGAATGGGCTGCATGCATGGCCAGCCGTCTTATACAAGACAGGAGATCAGGCGAGCTATCTTCCTGATGGGAGCATCCGTTTCCTGGGCCGGCAGGATCACCAGGTGAAGATCCGTGGTTACCGGGTAGAGCTGGAAGAGATATTGAGTGTCTTAAACGGCTGTGCGGGCGTATTACAAAGTGCAGTATTGGTGAAGGCGACCGAAAGCGGAGAAAATGAGCTGGGCTGTTTTATCAGCGGAACAGCCACGGTAGCAGAGGTAGAAAGATATTTGTCCCTGATGCTGCCTGGTTATATGGTCCCGACGCATATCGAACATCTTGCGGCCTTACCGCTGACCGGCAATGGTAAGATAGATCGTCAGCAGCTCTTAGATAGTTGGGGAGCCGCAGGACCGGGGAGTAACTATGTAGCACCCCGCAATGACATGGAGGCACGCCTGGCCACACTGTGGCAGGAAGTGCTGGGTGTAAGTCAGCCCATCGGCGTGCATGACAGCTTCTTTGACCTGGGCGGTCATAGTATCAAAGTTATAAAGCTATTATCCAGGATCTCAAAAGAATTTGGTGTTACTCTGAGCATACAGACCTTCTTCAAAGAAGCGACTATTGAATACTTGGCAAATGAAATCCAGAACATAAAATGGATCAATGCACAACAGTCTCAGGAGACTGTTATCCCAAAAGAAAGAATTAAAATCTAAAAACCTTGTTATATGGAAAGTGTTACCCAAACATCCGCAGGTCAATATGTGACCCGGCAACCCCTTCTTCAAAACAGTGACCAGGTGCTGCCTTTAGTAATTTCCCCGGTTTCTCCGGAAGTAGATCTCAAAGAATGGATCCAGGCGAATAAAGAAAGGTTCGAACAGGATCTGCTAAAACATGGAGGTATATTATTCCGTGGTTTTAATATAAAAACAGTAGCTGATTTCAATGATTTTATGGGCAGCTTTGATACCGCTCCGCTGCCATATATGTTCAGATCATCCCCCAGGCATGAGCTGGATAACAAGATCAAAAATATCTATACGTCTACCATCTATCCCAATGAGCGGACCATCAATATGCACAATGAATCTTCTTATAGCCGTGTCTGGGGCCAGAAGATCGTCTTCTGTTGTATTGTGCCTGCTAAAGAAGGCGGTGAAACGCCTATTGCTGATTCCCGTCGCGTATTGCAGGATATAAGTCCTGCGCTGGCGGATAAGTTCAGGCAGAAAGGTGTGAAGTATCGTCGCAACCTGTTGCCCGACCTCGGAATGCCCTGGCAGGAGGTGTTCCAGACGGATGATCTGAAAGTAGTAGATGAAACATGCAGGAAGAACAATATTAAATATGAACTGGTGGGTGAAAATCATATGGTGATAGAATGGGTGAAAGCGGCAGTCGTAAAGCATCCCCTCACACAGGAGGAAACATGGTTTAATCATGCATTCTTCTTTCATCGTTTCTCCCGCTATGAAGAACTGGAATTGGATCATGATGATTTCTTCCCCAGTGAGTACCTGACATCTGAAACATTCTTCGGAGATGGTACCGAAATCACCTCTGCAGAATATAACGAAATAAAAGCCGCTTACCAGAAAAATATGATTGCTTTCCCTTATCAGCAGGGAGACATCATTTTCCTGGATAATATGCTGGCAGCACACGGCAGAAATCCTTACAAAGGTGACAGAACTATTGCTACTGCTATTATTGAAGCAGTATATGATACCGAGAATATAGCGTAACCCCATAGGAATATATTATGAACAAGCAAGAGCTTTTGGTATACCTGAGAAACCTGGACGTGGTCCTGGACCTCGATAATGATGGTAACCTGGATGTGGAGGTGCCACAAGGTGTGCTCAATGATGAACTGATCGAAAAGATAAGAGCAAATAAACCGTTGCTGACAGAATACCTCCGGGAAATGCGGGGACAACAGCAATTGGAAGTGCCCATCCCTGTGGCTCCCCCGCAGGAAAGCTATCCATTATCCTCTGCACAAATGCGGGTATGGTTGACTGAACAAATGGAGGAGGATAGTAATGCCTATAATATCAGTACGGTCATGGAAGTACCAGCAGCGCTGGATCCCGTTGTATTCGAAGCGGCCATCAATGCAGTTATCGACCGTCATGAAATATTAAGGACCACTTTCAGGGAAGATGAGCAGGGCCATATACGGCAGTTTATAACAGCATCATCCAACGCGCAGTTCAGGTTGCATTTCAGGGATCTTTCAGCCGGGCTGGAAGCGGAGCTGGAAGCCAGGGCACTCATCGCGAAAGATAGTCAACAGCTGTACGACCTCCCGGCAGGGCCTTTATTCAGGGTGATGTTGTTTCGCCTCAGTCCATCCAGGCAATTGCTTTATTTCAATATGCACCATATCATCAGTGATGGATGGTCAATGAATGTGCTGGAAAGAGATATCATGCACTATTATGAAGCCTTTACCAGTAATAAAGAGGTAACATTACCTCCGCTGGAAATTCAGTACAAGGATTATGCATACTGGCAACAAGCGCAGCTGCTTTCTTCCACGTATGCCCTGCACCGGGATTTCTGGTTATCCCGGTTTGGTGGGGAACTGCCTTTATTCGAATTGCCGGTACAGTCTCCAAGACCATCCAGGCGATCGCATAATGGGTATTCATTTACCCTGCAGATTGACAAAACAGGCGTAGCTGCATTAAAAGAAATATGCAGACAGCAACAGGCAACTCCTTTCATGGGATTACTGGCCGTTTTGAATGTGCTCATGTATCGTTATACCGGCCAGGAAGACCTGGTGATTGGTACATCTGCTGCGGGGCGCGAACAGTCATCCCTACAGCAACAGATTGGATTTTATATCAACACATTGCCGCTCCGGTTTCAGTTGAAGGGGCGCGATACATTCCGGCAACACCTGGCATCCGTGAGGAATGATGTGTTAGAATATTTACAGCACCAGGATTATCCCTTTGAAAAACTGGTAGAAGATCTGGGCATCAAAAGAGATGCCAGTCGTTCTCCATTGTTTGATGTGATGGTCATCCTGCATAATGAAAAGGAACAGACCCTGCCTGTGGTGAATGACGACCTGGTATTGCATGGAGAACAAGCGATCAAATACGACCTGGATATTGATTTTTATGAAGCGGATGAGGCATTACTGATGAAGGTGGGTTTTAACACGGATATTTATGAAAGAGATAATATTACGAGGCTGGCCCGTCATTATGCTGCATTACTGCAAGCGCTGAGTGAGCAACCGGATGTAGCATTGCAGGCAGTGGATTACCTGGATGCAGGGGAGCGGGATTTGTTGTTACATAAATTTAATGATACAGCTGCTCTTTATCCCGCACAGGAAGGCGTAGCTGCATTATTTGCCAGGCAGGTAAAGACTTCGCCAGCGGCGACTGCATTTAAAAAAGGAACGGAGACAATTACCTATAAGGAACTGGATAAAAGAAGTAACCAGTTGGCTGCATTTATCCGTGAGCAGGGTGCCGGCGAAGGCCAGCGGGTGGCTATTTGTTGTGCACCATCCATTGAACAGGTGATTGCCATTCTTGCTGTTATAAAGACAGGTGGAATTTATGTGCCTGTCGATATTCACAATGCGCCGTCCCGGGTAGCGCTGATACTGCAGGAAGCTGACCCTGTATTGATTATTACTGATGGCGGATTGCCACTGCCAGGGGAAGGAGCGCCTGTGATTCATCTCCGCACCGATGCTGCCCGGATTACCGCAATACAGGATACGGCCATTACGATACTACCCATAGATGAAAACAAGGTCTTCTGTATATTATATACTTCAGGATCTACTGGCAGACCAAAGGGTGTGGTGATCAGGGAAAAATCCGTGATGAACCGCCTGCACTGGATGTGGAAGAATTATGCTTTTGAAGCAGAAGAATGTAGTGTGATGAAGACGTCTACAGGCTTTGTGGATCATATCTGGGAGCTGTTTGGGCCGTTATTGGCCGGGGTGAGCAGCGTTATCTTTACAAAAGAAGAGCTACTGGATACTGCTGAATTTATCCGGCAATTAGCCCATTACCAGGTTACCCGTATAGTACTGGTGCCCTCGTTATTAAAAGCCATCCTGCAAAAGCTGGAATCTATGGATGTTTCTTTACTGGAACATCTTCGCTACTGGACATGTAGTGGTGAGCAGTTGAGCGCTGATCTGGCCTATGATTTTTATTCTATATTCCCTGATCATATCCTGCTGAACATCTATGGCTCTACCGAAATCATGGGAGATGCTACCTGTTATAATACGGCTTATCAATTTGGGAACGGTAGCTTACCTGGTGAAGCGATTCCCCAATTTAGTCTTTCCATCAAAGACGATGTGAATGGTTTGATAAAAGAATTTAACAGCAGGCAGGAAATTATCAAACCACTGCCTTCCAGGGAAGCGTTGGAGAAATTCTATGATGTTTCCATAGATAAAGCCTGGACGCCGGAAGAATATGTGGACTTTCTCCGAAATGACCTGCTGCCGGGTATCGTGAATGTTTCGAGTCCTAATTACCTGGGGCATATGACCAGTACGATTCCTCCTTTCATCAAGGACCTGAGTGCACTGCTGATAGAGCTGAACCAGAACCTGGTGAAGATTGACACTTCTTTTGCCGGCAGTACGATAGAGCGGCAGGTGATTGGTATGATGCACAAGGTTGTGTACCGGATGCGCTATACCTTTTATAAAAAGCATTTGCAGGATGCACAGTACTGCCTGGGGGTAGTCACCAATGGGGGAACTATATCAAATATAACTGCATTGAGCTATGCATTGAATAAAGCACTCCCCGCCGGAGATGGTTTCAGGGGAATTGTAGAAGAAGGGATTGTGAAAGCATTGGCGCATTTTAAGTATAAAGGGGTGGTAGTTCTCAGTTCCAGGCTGGCGCATTATTCTATTAATAAGGCCATGAGGACGCTGGGGCTGGGTACTTCGCAGGTATATAAATTTGAAATTGACAAAGACGACCTGGAAGCAGGCAGAAAAAAACTCGTTGATTATATTGAGCGGTTCAGGAAAGAAGGCATGCTCGTGCTGGCGATCATTGGAGTAGCGGGAGCTACCGAGACCGGCCGTATAGATCCACTGGAAGAACTGGCCGACATTGCAGCACAATATGGAATTCATTTTCATGCGGATGCTGCATTTGGAGGAATGTTACTTTTCTCTGCCCAGTTAGCGAAAAAGCTGAAGGGCATACAAAGAGCAGATACGGTGACGATTTGTGGTCATAAACAAATGTACCTGCCAATGGGCGCCAGTGTATGCCTGTTCCGCTCTCCTGATTTTGCCTCTTTTTCTGAGAATAATACATTTTACCAGGCCCGGAAAGGTAGTTATGACCTGGGGCGTTTCAGTATAGAAGGATCCCGTTCATTTGTTTCCCTATTGTTTCATGGTGCGCTGAAGATGCTGGGCGCAAAAGGATTCAGTGACCTGATGGAGATGAACTACAACCGGACACTGTTGCTGGCAGATAAAATCGGTCAGCGGGATAACTTCCAGATCACGACGGTGCCTGAGATGAATATTCTTACCTACCGGTATATTCCCACTGCCTTACTCAAAAAATTCAGGGCTGGTAACTTATCAGCCGAAGAATTACAATTTGTTAATGAGCTGAACAGGAAACTGCAAAAGGCAGAATTTACACAGGGAAAATATTTTGTTTCCTTTACTGAAATTGAATTTGATCATCCGGCAGTAGGAGTGGAGAGAGAGCGGGTAGTGGTATTAAGGGCGGTGATTATGAACCCTTATACGACCGCTGCAGATTTTGATGCCATGCTGGATGAGCAGGCTTTTATTGCTGCTCAACTTGAAAGCGGAGGTCAATTCAGATTGCCGGGTTTATTATTACAGGAAAGCACTGGTAGGTTTATTGATAAGAAAAATAAAACTGTTCCTATTGGAAAGCCAATTGCCAATGTTAGTGTATATATACTTGACAAGAATGCACAGTTGTTGCCGATAGGTGTACCCGGTGAGATCTGCATTGCAGGAGATGGTGTGGCAGCAGGGTATTTTGCATTACCCACCACGACTGCTGAAAAATTTGTACCCACTCCATTTGGAAAAGGGGAGATCATGTATCGTACGGGAGATATTGGCTACTGGCTGCCCGATGGTAACATAGAATATATTGGCCGTACAGATGACCAGGTAAAGATCAGGGGAAACAGGATAGAGCTGGGTGAGATTGAATATGCCATGCAACAGTTGAATGGCATTTATGAAAGTGTGGTACAGGCACAAAAAGATCACAAGGGTTCATGGCGGATAAATGCATTTTACAGGGGAAAGAATGATTATCCTGCAGATATCATCAGGCAACAGTTACTGGTTTACCTGCCTGATTATATGATCCCTTCCATGTTTATCCAGGTAGAAGAGTGGCCAATGACAGCCAGTGGAAAGATTAACAGGAAGGCGTTGTCTGTTCCCGATTATTATCAGCCTGCTAATGATAATGATGTGGCGCCTGTGAATGAAACGGAAACCCGCATTTGTTCTATATGGAAAGCCTTACTGGAACTGGATACGATGCCAGGTACTGCGGCAGACTTTTTCAGTCTTGGAGGGCATAGTCTGCATATCATGCAACTGGCCAACCAATATAAAGCCAGCTTTGGTGTGCATGTGTCTGTGAAGGAGTTATTCAGGCATACCACTATCCGTGCGCATGCCAGCCTGATACCAGGTAAAGGTGTTGCTTCCCCCGCGCTGCTCCTGCCTGTTACAGATGCACCTGATTACCCCGTGTCCGATGGGCAACGGAGGATCTGGATCTTGAGCCAGCAGGCGAGTGCAGCCAGTGCTTATATTTTGTCCGGCTCATTTGAAATGGAAGATGCAGTCGATGTAGATGCCCTGCAAAAAGCGGTGAACGCCATTGTACAGCGACATGAGATATTGAGAACAATTTTTATTGAAAAAGAAGGCCAGCTGCGGCAGGTAGTACTGCCCGCTGAGCTATCAAATATTACCATAGCATTCATTTCACAGGATGAAAAGCCTTTTCAGCTCGATAAAGGACCGTTATTGCGTATTGGATTAGTGGCTAATGTGCTGTATTATCAAATGCACCATATCATTAGTGATGGATGGTCATTAGAAATACTAAGAAAAGAAATTTACAGTGCTTACCAGGACTATTGTAATAATAAAGTTCCCACGCTATCGTCCTTAAAGATTCAGTACAGGGATTACGCGGTATGGCAACAGCAGCAGTTGAATACCGCTGACCGGGATTACTGGATGGAACAATTGGCAGGACCGCTTCCGGTGACAGTATTCCCTTCTATTCGTCAAAGGCCGCCGATCAAGTCTTACAATGGCCATGTATTTTCTGTGCGTATCAGTAACCGTATTGCTTCGGATTTTGCTAAACTGTGCCAGGATCATGAATGCTCCCTGTTTATGGGGTTAATGGGTGTATTAAACACATTGCTATACAGGTATACAGGTGCTACTGACAACATTATAGGGACTTCTGTCGCAGGCAGGAATCTACCGGAACTGGAAGACCAGATCGGTTTTTATATCAATGCGCTTCCCCTTAGAATGCAATTGGTGCCGGGTGATACATTTACCAGTGTGCTGGAAAAGATAAAGCTGGTCATACTGGATGCTTTTGATCACCAGCTGTATCCATTTGACAGGCTGGTAGATGAGCTGGGCGTAAAAGGAGATATGAGCCATTCTCCATTGTTTGATATAATGCTGATCCTGCATAATGAGCGGGATAATAAGCAGGGATCTTATATGGAGCCTGACAGGATATATTATGAAGGGCGGGTAGCTGCAAAGTTTGATCACCTGGTCTATTTCACGGAAAGACAGGGTGGGCTGGATATGAGTGTAGAGTTCAATACGGACATCTATGATAGTAAGGGCGTGCAACAGTTGATGCACCATTTTATTTATTTGATGCAGCAGGTTGCTGCAAAGCCTGATGTGCAGCTTGACCAGGTGGAATATATGTCTTATGCAGAGAAAAAACAGCTGATTGATTTACTCGAAGGACCTAAACGGGAATATGCTGATCATAATGTATTAAACAGGCTGGAAGCTATTTGCCGGCAATACCCTGAGCGGATTGCTGTGCGGGGTATCAACCGGTCATTCAGCTATGCAGAACTGGATGAGCTGTCCCGTAAAATCGCGGGGTGGTTATCTGCTCATTACCAGGTAGGATACAAGGATCTTGTAGCTATACAGCTGGAAAGAAGTGAATGGCAGGTGCCGCTGGTGTGGGGGATCCTGAAGTGTGGGGCCGCCTATGTGCCTGTTGATGCAAGATACCCGGCGGCCAGACGCGCGATGATTGTGCAGGATAGTAAATGTAAGCTAGTCATTGAACAGGATACATTAGCAGCTATGATTGCTGGCATTGAAAGTGCACTTGTGCCGGTATTACCTGCGATAGCTGTAGCCCCTGCTGATCTTGCATATGTGATCTACACTTCCGGCTCTACGGGTATACCCAAAGGTGTAGCCATTACACACAGGAATTTATATCATTACCTGGAACATTGCATTGACAATTATTTCAATGATGCAACCTTGCATTACAAAATACCGTGGTTCACTACTTTGTCATTCGATTTGACTGTGACCAGCTTCTTTGGGGCTATTCTCAGTGGTGGTGAGCTGATCGTGTACCCGGAAGCACAACCGGTCATAGATAGCCTGGAAGATATCTTCTTTAAAAGTGACATCAATTTTGTAAAATGTACACCTGCTCATATACTTTTACTGGAAGGGCATCAGCAGGGTACATCGTGGGTGAGCCAGGTGGTGGTAGGCGGAGAAGAATTATTGCCCCATCATATTGCCTTATTGCAACAGGTGAGGGATGATATCCGGATTTACAATGAATATGGTCCTACAGAAACGACCGTTGGTTGTACCGTAGCATTCATACAGGGGCCCTATGGCAAAGAAAAAGTAGCAATAGGCAACCCCATCATGAATACGTATGCCTATGTGCTGGATGAGCAGGGACAGCTGGTTCCGGAAGGTGTGACAGGCGAATTATGTATAGGAGGCGATGGGGTAGGCCGCGGATATTTGTATAATGAAACCCTGACCAGTGCGAAATTCATTGCAGACCCTTACCGGCAGGGTCGTACCATTTATAAAACAGGCGATAAAGCCAGGTTACTGCCGGATGGTGCTCTTGATTACCTGGGCAGGGCGGATAACCAGGTGAAAGTACGTGGTTATCGTGTAGAGCCCGGGGAAATTGAAACTGCTTTATTGAAGGAACAAGGTATTCAACAGGCCATCGTCATGGCGTTGGGGAATGGTCATGAGCAGCAGCTAATAGCATGGATAGTCGCTGCACAGGAGGTGGATACAGAACAGTTATCTGGCAGACTGTCAGGTACCTTACCAGTGCATATGATCCCTGATCGTATTATACAGCTAGCTGCCATTCCATTGACACAGAATGGAAAGGTAGACAGGGCAGCCCTGGCAGGACTGTACAAAGAGGAAGCGCAAAAGGGCAGGTATATAGCCCCCCGCAACGCGACGGAGCTAAAGGTGCAAAAGATATGGCAGGAGGTATTGAAGCTGACAACTGATATTGGTGTGATGGACGATTTCCTGTCAATGGGAGGCAACAGCATCCGCTTAATGCAGTTATTTAACCGTTATTACCGTGTATTCGGTGTGAAGATAACGTTGGCCGATTTGTTTGCCAACAGTACGCTGGCAGGGCATGCGCAGTTAATTGCCCGCCTTCCGGGGGGTATTTACGAGGAGATTGCAGTACTGGAAACACAGCCTGACTATCCGGTATCTGATGGACAACGCCGGATCTGGGTATTGAGCCAGATGGAACATGCCGTGAGATCTTATAACCTGGGTGGACATGTATTATTACAAGGTCATTACCAGCTGGCCTACCTGGAAGAAGCCATCCGGCTGGTAACCGTACGCCATGAAATACTGCGCACGGTATTCAGGGAAAATACTGCCGGAGCGCTCAGGCAGGTGATCATACCCGCCCCATTGTTCCATGTCGCTCCTGCATACAGCGAGTATGAGCAATGGGATAGCGATATCGCCAGTCAGCTCATCACAACAGCTATCGAAGCACCCTTCGATCTTTCAAATGGTCCCTTGTTTCGCATTGGTCTCGCCCGGTTTGGCAATGATCAATACCTGTTATACTATACTTTACATCATATCATCAGTGACGGTTGGTCATTGAACATTTTGCAGCGGGAAATTGCTGCCTGTTATGCATCGCTCGTAAATGGCGTGAAGCCTTCCATTGCTCCTTTACGTATTCAGTATAAAGAATTTACTGCCTGGCAGCAAAAGATATTGGATGCCGGCAATGTGAAGTTACACCGCGATTTTTGGTTGACCCAGCTGGCAGGCGAGCTGCCGGTGCTGCAAATGCCTTCCGTAAAAGTACGTCCATCGGTGCTAACATATAATGGTCATGCGCTGGGCTTCCTGATCGATGGCAAAAAAAGAGATCAGTTACGCGCATTGTGCCAGAATAACCAGGCGACCCTTTTTATGGGTCTTATTGCGGTGCTCAATGCTTTATTGTATCGTTACACCGGGCAGGAAGATATCATATTAGGTACGCCTGTGGCAGGACGTGAACATGCAGAGCTGGAAGACCAGATCGGTTTTTATGTGAATACCCTGGCATTACGGAACAGCATTCATGGAGAGGACTCGTTTTTGCATGTAATAGGCGCTGTCAGGAAGCAGGTAATTGCTGCTTTTGAGCACCAGGTTTATCCTTTTGACCGGTTGGTAGAAGAGCTTGGTGTAAGGCGCGATCTGAGCCGGTCTGTCCTGTTTGATGTGATGATTATGTTGCAGAATTTCCAGGGTGCAGAAAAGGAGGAAATTGCTGCCGGCATATTGGATGAAGGCGCCTGTGGGATAAAATTTGATCTTGTATTCGACTTTTCTGAAAGGGCAAATGGTATTTACCTCCGGCTTGAATATAATAACGCTATTTATGATGCCGCATTTGCCACACAGCTGATCCGGCATTTTGAAGCATTGATGAATGGTTTGTTGGAAAGCCCGGCAGCCCCCCTGGGTGAAATAAATTACCTGTCCGGAAAAGAGGTGCATCATTTAGTACAGGAAAATAATGCCACCAGTTCCTGGTATCCTGACAGGGAAAGTGCATACTCTCTATTCAGGCAACAGGTGGCTGCCCGCTATTTGCAGCCGGTCCTGGTAGAAGATGGGGCTGTGCTCACGTATGGTGAGCTGGATCATCTCAGCAATCAACTGGCGGGTTATCTGCAGCAGGCAGGTATTGGAAAAGGTTGCCTTGTTCCCGTATTCCTGCACCGGTCTGCCATGCAGGTGATTGCTATCCTGGGTATTATCAGGACAGGTGCAGCGTATGTGCCTATTGATCCCGCTTATCCCGAAGAGCGGGTTGCATATATACTATCGGATTCAGGGGCGAAGGTTGTGCTGTCGAATCATGCATTATCGCCATTGTTAAACAAATTTAAAGGTATACAGGTCCTTAGCCTGGACAGTGAGCATCCTTTACAGCATACAAATGTGCCGGTAACTGTCACTCCGGATGACCTGTTATACGTCATTTATACTTCCGGGTCGACCGGAATGCCGAAAGGGGTAATGATCGCGCATACTTCTATGGTGAACCTGGTACACTGGCACCAGCAAAGGTATGAGGTAGCGCCGGGAGATGCTTCCACGATGATGGCAGGCCCGGGGTTTGATGCCAGTGCACTGGAGCTGTGGTCTGCTTTGCTCACGGGTTCCGTGCTGCATATAATACCTGATCAGCTAAAGCTGGATAGCCATCGCCTGATGCAATATTATTCCGACCACCACATTACGCATGCCTTCGTACCACCTGCACTGGTGGGAGAATTAATCCACATTCCTGCACCCCTTCACCTGCGGTTGAAATATGTGCTGATTGGAGGTGACAGGCTGCCCTACCTGGATGTAAGCCAGTTGCCTTACCGGTTGGTGAATCAATACGGCCCTACAGAAGGTACGGTGATGGTGACGGATCATATCGTAGGCAGGGAGGAGACAACGGCATCACCTATCGGGAAGCCCCTGGCCAATACGAGAATCTACATACTTGATACAAAAGGTAACCCGGTTCCTGTAGGTGTAACAGGAGAGATTCATATCGGAGGGATCCCGCTTGCGAGAGGATACTGGAATAATGAGGCGTTGACTGCTGAAAAATTCATTCAGCCTGCAACAATCGGGGAGCGTATTTATAAAACGGGAGATACAGGCAGGTGGTTGCCCGATGGCAGTATTGCCTACCAGGGGCGTACAGACGAACAGGTAAAGATTCGTGGATACCGGGTAGAACCTGGAGAAATTATACACCGGTTATTGCAGGTCCCCGGCATTACGGGAGCGGTGGTGACGTCTTTCACAGGTACCGACGGACAGTTAAAACTGGCGGCTTATTATGAAGGTCCATTGCCGGTAACCGGGTTAAGGGAGATACTATTGAAAGGGCTGCCTGAATATATGGTTCCTTCTTCATTTATACACCTGGAGAAGCTGCCATTGACCCCTAACGGTAAAATCGACCGGCAGGTATTACCTCTTCCGCAGGAACAGCCGGGAAGATCTTCCGGTGTGTTAGCTGCCAGGGATGAAGTAGAAGCCTCCATGGTGAGCATCGTTGCTGAATTATTGGGCAGGGAGCCGGGTACGATCAGTATAGATGATAACTTCTTTGACCTGGGTGCTACTTCACTCACGATGGTAAAACTTGTTAACTCAATTACCGCTCATTTCAACAGGCCACTGAATGTAGTCACGTTGTTCCGGTATCCCAATATTCGTTTGCTGGCCGAGGTCTATCAACAGGTGCCCGGGAATAATGAACTGATGGCTGAAAATGCGGGTCAGTCAGACGATGTATTTAGCTTATTTGAAGAATCCTAGCATTTAATTATGAGTAATTACAGTAAGAAAGATATTGCCGTAACAGGCATGTCCTGCCGGTTTGCAGGTGCTGATAATATCCGTAAATTCTGGTCGCTCATTCGCACTGGCGGGGAGCTCATACATTTTTACAGTAAGGAAGAATTAGGGGATATGGGCATCAGCGAAGAGCGGCCTGGTTTTATTGCTGCCCGTTCTGTAGTGGAAGATAAGACTTCCTTTGACTATAGTTTTTTTGGATACACGCGTGAAGAAGCGGAACTGATGGATCCCCAGATCAGGATATTCCATGAAGAGGTATGGCATGCCATGGAAGATGCCGGTTATGATCCCAATCGTTACCCCGGCAGTACTGGTATTTTTGCCGGGGCTTCGGAGCATCTGAACTGGATTGCGGCCTCCATGATCAGGAGAATGGACAGTAATGTAGATCCTTTTTTTGCGAACATTATTACCAATAAGAGTTTTCTTCCTACGCTGATTGCGTATAAGCTGAACTTCAAAGGGCCTGCCTGTTTTATCAATACAGCCTGTTCTACTTCGCTGGCTGCTATTCATATGGCATGCCGTAGTTTGCTTACAAAGGAGTGCTCCCTGGCAGTGGCAGGTGCCGTACGCATTGATGTGGGGCGTACACCAGGGTATGCATACCAGCCGGGAATGATCTATTCGGCAGATGGGCATTGCCGGACATTTGATGCAGCTGCATCCGGCACTATCAGTGGAGAAGGTGCAGGGGTAGTGGTGTTAAAAAGAATGGAAGATGCGATCAGGGATAAGGATCACATTTATGCTGTTATAAAGGCTTCTGCCATGAATAATGATGGCAACCGGAAGGTGGGCTATACAGCGCCCAGCCCGGAGGGGCAGGCGGAGTGTATCCGGATGGCGCATCGTTTTGCCGGCATAGGTCCGGAGACCATTTCATATGTAGAAGCACATGGTACCGCTACGCAACTGGGAGATCCGGTGGAGATTGCTGCACTCAATGAAGCATTTCATTTCAATAAAGAGAAACATTGTGCGATTGGCGCCGTGAAATCAAATATGGGACACCTGGATACAGCTGCAGGTGTAGCAGGTTTTATAAAGACGGTTTTATCCCTTTATCATAAAGAATTGCCTCCCAGTTTACATTTCAAATCTCCCAATCCTGATATTGATTTCAATGGAGGGCCATTTTATGTAAATGATACGCTTACACCCTGGAAAGCCACCGCAGCACATCCTTTACGGGCGGGTGTGAGTGCTTTTGGAATAGGAGGAACCAATGTACATGTTGTGCTTGAGGAAGCGCCGCTTGCAGGTAAAATAGAAGAGGAAGGGGATACTGAGCTGGTTTTATTTTCGGCTAAGACGGCAGATGGCCTTGCGAACCAGGTTGCCGCACTGCAATCTTTCCTTACTGTAGAAAAGCCGGCCATCCCGGATATCGCATTCACTACACAACAGGGAAGAGCTCATTTTCGTTACAGGACATCGCTAACGGCTCATTCTGTCACTGACCTGCTGGCACAATTGCCCATGATCAATACGAATGTAAATGCCGCCGTCCATCATCCTGCTATCATATTTATGTTTCCCGGTCAGGGAGCGCAATATGTAAATATGGGGTTGGGACTCTACCAGCATTCACCCGTCTTTCGCAAATGGATAGATGAGGGGTGTGCCCTGCTGGAAGCATTGACCGGTGAACGGTATATAGACATACTGTATCCGCCCGCTGAAGAAGATCAGCGTATCAATAATACGCTGTACACACAGCCTTTACTGTTTGTGTTTGAATATGCATTGTCGCAATTATTAGCACATCATGGTATCAGGCCAACTGCCATGATAGGACATAGCATTGGGGAGCTGGTAGCCGCCTGTATCAGTGGCGTGTTTACTTTCCCTGATGGCGTCCGCATC
This sequence comes from Chitinophaga sp. LS1, assembly GCF_034274695.1. Classification (NCBI taxonomy): domain Bacteria; kingdom Pseudomonadati; phylum Bacteroidota; class Chitinophagia; order Chitinophagales; family Chitinophagaceae; genus Chitinophaga; species Chitinophaga sp. LS1. The sequence continues at coordinate 6,852,821 of NZ_CP128362.1, read as the reverse complement.
GTACTTGAAAGAGCCAGGTGTATGAGTGAACAGCCACAGGGGGCCATGATCGGCGTTCATGCTGCTTTGCAGGAGGTGACACCTTTGATCAGGGATAAGGGCGTAAGTATTGCAGCCATCAATGCGCCCGGTAATTGTGTGATAAGCGGGCATGAAGAAGACGTGGTGGAGGTTACGCGCTTACTGAAAGAAAAAGGGATAAGCGTAGCCCGGCTAAAGACCTCACATGCATTTCATTCGGGTATGATGAGTGCAGCTGCCATAGAATTTGTAAAAGGCATCAACGACATTACTTTCTCTACTCCCCGCATACCTGTGTATGCTAACCTGACAGGTAAGGTAGCTGGCGATGAACATTGTTCTCCCGTCTACTGGGGACGGCATATTATAGAAACAGTCCTGTTCTGGGATGGCGTAGAAACCATCAGTACTGCAAAGGGGAATACTGTATGGATTGAAGTGGGCCCTGGAAATGTATTAGCTGGATTTTGCCGGCAAATATTACAGAAAGCCCCTATCATTCAATTGATCCGGCATCCCCAGGAAAAGACGGGGGATTATAAATCATTTTTGAAAGGCATCGGTAAGATCTGGGAAAGTGGTGCAGACGTGAACTGGAACAGTGAAGGTGCCCGGGTTTCATTACCAGGTTATGTTTTCAAAAAAAATTCTTTCCCTGTGGATGCAGACCTGGAGACATTGCTGACCCGTTACCTGCATGCAGATAAAGAGAAGCGACAGGATATTAATAACGGGTATTATTTCCAGGGATGGAAAAAGGCCGCCTTCTTACCTAACGAACCAGTGAAAGAGAAGACCCACTTCCTGATACTGTCGGGTAAAAATGAGCTGGCAGATCGTATCACCTACCAGTTGAACAGGGATGGTCACCAGGTGACAAGAACGAATAACTATGAACAGTTAAAAGCTGCGTTAGCCCGGCCGGACAATCACCCGGAACAATTGATATGGATGGGTGTGGAGGATGATCCTGAAACTGTATTTCTTCATTTGTTACACTTGATCCGGCATGGTGAGGCGTTCAAAAAACTGACGCTTATCACAGAAGGATTATTGTCCGTATCAGGAGAAAGCAATGTGTATGATTTACCGCTTGCCCCGATAACAGGATTATTGAAAGTGCTGGCACAGGAACATCCATCTTTCAGCTTTGCTCACCTGGATGTAATAGCGTGTAGCATATCGTTAGTTTGTAAGGAGTTGTTGCAGAATTACCAGCAGCAGGTAGTCTGCCTCAGAAAAGATTTTCGTTGGGTACCTGCTTATGAGCACATCTCAATAAGCGGCCAGCCATCTGCATCCGGTTTGAAAAAAGGGGGGCATTATCTCATTACAGGAGGCACAGGGAAAATAGGGATGGTACTGGCCGCACACCTGCTTTCAAATTACCAGGCGACCCTGTTGTTAACAGGTAGAAGTGCGCCAGATGCAACCATAGAAAAAGTACGGCAACTGGAACACTTGGGCGGGACTGTCAGTTATCACCAGCTGGATATTAGTGACCTGGATGCACTGTCCCGGTTTGTAAGCCAATATCCTGGTAAGATAGATGGGGTCATTCATTTAGCCGGAGATGTATCTTCCACAGGATTTAGCCCTGTTACAAGCCTGGAACGAGAGCAGGTACAGCAGCATTTTCTACCCAAAGTCAGAGGATTACAAAATATTCATATCGTATTCAGCAAACTGCAGCCAGATTTTGTATGGATTGCATCCAGTCTTGCCGCTATACTTGGTGGACTTACCTATGGCGCCTATGCCGCGGCCAATAGTTTTATGGATCATTTTGTAACGGTCAGAAAGCAGGAACTGAAAAACTGGATTACTGTGAACCTGGATGGATTATCATTCGATGCCGGAAAATCAGGTATCACCCAACCAGAGATGATACAGGTATTTGAAACCACGCTGGGCTTAACTGACTATCCTGGTGTAATTGTTTCTGTAACAGACCTGGAAACACGGTTCGGTAAGCGGGTGATTGAGCCCGCAATCGTTGTGAAAGAGAAACGGCGTGAGAAAATAACAACTGAATCATTCACCCCTGTAGAACAACAATTGCTGGATACATGGAGCCTGTTTTTCGGAACAGCTGATATCAGTATAGATGATAATTTTTTTGAGCTGGGTGGAGATTCTTTAAAAGCTATGACACTGGCAGGAAAACTCAACCAGTTATTCAAGATACAATTGCCTGTTGATGTTTTTTTCAAACATCCCACCATCCGGGAATTATCCCATGAACTGCAAGTGATAACAGGTATGCTGCAGATTCAGGGTACAGGTAATAAAAGTGAAAACCCTAAAGCGCTCATTATATAAAAGCTGTTTTATGATCGAATTAATCAACCGGTTATCTGAGGAAAAAATATCCCTTTCAGTAGACGGGGAAGATTTGAGACTGGTCTTTGAAAATGAATCCGGCACATTGCCGGAGGACCTGTTGCAGGTGATAAAAGCAAATAAGCAGGAGCTGATCCGTTATCTCAATAAGTATACAAAAGAGGGACAGGTAGCACCTATTCGCCCGGTGGCTGTATCTAAAAATTATCCTTTGTCAGAAGGTCAGCGGCGGTTATGGATACTCAGCCAGTTCCCCGAGGCAGCCATGGCTTATACGATGCCGGTTCGTATTACATTGGAACCTCACTATATACCTGGCAACCTGGAAAAGGCATTGCTGTCTGTCATAGACCGCCATGAAATATTACGCACGGTTTTCAGGGAGAATGAAGAAGGAGAGATCAGGCAGGTGGTTTTATCTGCAGGGGAATTCCCTTTTTCATTCCAGCAACAGGATGCATCGGAATGGGATGAGAGCGCGGTTAAAAAGTACCTTGAGGAGGAAGCAGCCTTACCATTTGATCTGTGGGCAGGTCCATTACTCAGGGCCGGTTTGTTAAGACTGAAAGATGGTAGATTTCTTTTCCATTACAATATGCATCACATTATCAGTGATGGATGGTCTATGGAAGTATTACAAAAAGATATCCTGGGGTATTATCATGCATTTACTTCCGGCACCCCTTATCATTCCCTTCCACTAAAAATACAGTATAAGGATTATGCCAGCTGGCAGCAGGAACAACTGGCAACCGAAGCCTATGTAACCGCCGGTAAGTACTGGCTGGAACAGTTTTCAGGTGAATTACCCGTGCTTGAACTACCTGTATCAGGTATCAGACCGCCTGTGCTCACCCACCGCGGAAAGACCATGAGTATCCTGGTCAATAAGCCCGTTACAGATGCATTAAAGAACCTTTGCAGGGAAGAAGACACGACCTTGTTCATGGGATTGCTGGCGGTCTTAAATACCTTGTTTTATAGGTATACCGGGCAGGAAGATATGATCATCGGTACGCCTTTGGCAGGCAGGGAACATCCTGAGCTGGAAGACCAGATCGGGTATTACTTAAATACCCTGGCATTGAGGACCCGGTTTAGCGGAGAACAGAGTTTTCTCCGGCTACTAGAACAGGTTCGCCTGGTGACGTTGGATAGCTACAAGTACCAGGCCTATCCTTTTGATAAGCTGGTGGATGAGCTGGAAATGAAGAGAGACTTAAGCAGGTCCGTATTATTTGATGTGATGGTCATATTGCAAAGTCATCGTAGCTATGATGATAAACAGGCTGTCACCAGCCGCGTACCTGGGGTAGTAGTGGAGGAAGGCAGTTGTATGACCAAGCTGGATCTCAATTTTGATTTTGCAGAAACAGCAGCAGGGTTATCCCTGCGGGTAGAGTTTAATACAGATATCTATGAAGGGGCATTTATCAGGCAATTGGTATTACATTTTGTAAACCTGTTGCAGGTAGTTGTCAGCAATCCTGCTACTGCTTTATGTAAACTGGATTATCTGCCTTCTGATGACCGCGAGCAATTATTGAAACTTTTCAACCAGACTGCTGCTGAAAATCCCGCAGATAAGACCGTCATCGATCTTTTCAGGGAGCAGGTAGAAAAGGATAGAAATAAAAAGATTCTTACAGTTGCAGGTGCATCCTGGACTTATGGAGAGCTGGATGCATATAGTGATCATCTTGCTCATTACCTCGTAAAAGAAGGGATTACTCCAGGCACACCTGTCCCTGTTTTTATGAATCGCTGTGCAGAACTGTTGATTGCCATACTGGGTGTGATGAAGGCTGGGGCCGTATATGTTCCGCTGGATCCTGAATATCCTGCAGACAGGATTGCGTATATGTTGTCAGATACAGGGGCGCAATTAGTGCTGAGTACTGAACTGGTGAGAGATCGCCTGGTGGATGTGCAGGGGATGAATGTAGTGAGTGTGGACAAGCTCACTTATGATCATGCACATACATCCGGCTATGCCCCGCTGCCAGCACAGGTGGCTTATATTATTTATACTTCCGGCTCCACAGGCAGGCCTAAAGGAGTGATGATTGCACATGGGGCTTTGCTCAATTTCATGTATGGCATGAAGGAGTTATTGTCTGTAAATGAAAATGATCATTTGCTGGCTATTACTTCTGTATCATTTGATATTTCAATATTGGAATTGATATGGACACTCTGCAATGGGGTGCGTATTACACTGCATGACAATAGTAAATGGATCAATAATTTCAATACCTATGCGGGCAGTGGCCAGGTAGAAATGGATTTCAGCCTGTTTTATTTTGCCAGTCAGCAGGAGGAAGAAAAGCACGATAAATACCAGTTCCTGTTGCAATCAGTGCAGTTTGCAGATGCGCATAAATTTTCGGGCGTATGGTTGCCTGAGCGACATTTTCATGCTTTTGGCGGCATATTCCCTAACCCTGCTGTGCTGGCAGGTGCATTGTCTGCTATTACCAATCATGTTAAACTTCGTTCGGGAAGTGTGGTATTGCCCCTGCATGATGAGATCCGGGTGGCTGAAGACTGGGCAGTCGTAGATAATCTTTCGGCAGGGAGAGTGGAACTTTCTTTTGCATCCGGCTGGCATGCAGATGACTTTGTATTGAAGCCAGAGAACTATAGCCACAGGCAGGAGATCATGTACAGGCAGCTACAAACATTGCAGACATTATGGAAAGGAGGAAGCATCACAAGAAAAAACGGCAATGACCGGGAAAAATCACTGAGGGTATTTCCAAGGCCCATTCAGCAGGAGTTACCCATATGGATTACCTCTGCCGGTAGTACCGATACATTCCGCACAGCCGGCAGTATCGGCGCACACTTGCTGACACATATGCTGGGCCAGGATATTACTGTACTGGCAAAGAATATACACGTATATAAACAGGCATTAATTGAACATGGGTATGACCCTGCTACGAGGAAGGTGGCGGTGATGCTGCATACCTTTATAGGTCAGGATGATGAAAAAGTAAGGGCCACCGTAAAGCAGCCGTTTAAAGAATATCTGCGATCCAATGTGAGTTTGTTAAAGAACCTTGCAGGCAATGATGCGCAACTGGCAGAAGCAGATATGGAGGCAGTGCTGGAAGCTGCTTTTGAAAGATACTGGCAGAGTGCTGCTTTACTGGGCACTCCTGCCACCTGTCATGAGCTGATAGCCAGGTTATACACAATAGGTGTAACGGAAATAGCCTGTCTCGTAGATTTTGGGATAGATACGGGTGAAGTGATGGAAAGCCTGCCTTTACTGAATGAGCTGAAACAACAATATGCCCGTAAAACAGTGAAAGATCAGCAGGCGATTACTGCCATGCAGATCACACCTTCTTATCTGAACTCATTGCTGGAAGACAACGACTCCCGGTTATTTGTTAAATCATTGCACCACCTCATCGTAGGCGGCGAAAAGTTCCCGGAGAAATTATTCCGCCAGGTACAATCTCATACCAGCGCAGCTATATACAATGTATATGGTCCTACTGAAACGACTATCTGGTCCACAGGCGCATTGCTCAGGGCATCTGAACATGTACATGCAGGAAAACCAATCAGGAATACAGCAATATATATACTGGATAAGTACCTGCAGCTTTGTCCTGCCGGTGTGTATGGAGATGTATATATTGGAGGAGATGGTTTGGCGAACGGGTATTTTAATAATGAAGAACTGACCGCACAGGTATTTGTTAAAAATCCTTTTGCACATGGTGAGCGGATGTATAAAACCGGTGATATCGGCCGGTGGAATATGAATGCCCGGATTGAAATAGCAGGAAGGAATGATCAGCAGGTGAAGATACGGGGATACCGGATAGAGCCGGGTGAGATTGAAAACATCTTCCAGCAAAGCGGGTATGTTGCGCAGGTAGTTGTACAGGCAAGAGAACAGGAAGATGGCAGCCGGCTACTGGTAGCGATCGTGATTCCAGAAACGGGCTTTGATAAGGAACAGCTCAAAGGTTTCCTGAAAAGTAAATTGCCCGATTACATGATCCCTGCACATATCATAGAGCAGGTATCATTCCCTTTGACCCCTAATGGGAAAATAGACAGGAAAAAATTATCACAGCTGGATATTTCAGCATACCTGGAGGTGTCTGATGGATTTGTAGCAGCCACAGAAGAGCTGGAAAGGATCATAGAATGTATCTGGCAGCAGGTACTACATATAAAAAAGAATATCAGTGTACATACTGATTTCTTTAACATTGGCGGGCATAGCCTTCGGTTAATGCAGCTGGTGAATCATTATTATCGTCACTTTGAAGTAAAGCTGACGTTGCAGGAATTGTTCCAGCATACGACTATCGCCGCACATGCGGGGTTAATCAGGGCAAATAATATTTCCCTGTATAGTGCCATTCCTGTATTGGCAGATGCACCGGATTACCCGGTAAGTGATGGTCAAAGGAGGATCTGGATCACCTGTCAGCAGGAAGATACGGCCAGGTCTTACTATAACCCGGGCAGGATAATATTGGATGATAGGTATGAGACCCCTGTAGTTGAAAAAGCAATTGCTTTACTGATTGAACGGCATGAAGTGTTGCGGACAGTATTCCGGCAAAATGCAAAGGGTGAGTTAAGGCAGGTGGTATTGCCAGCCGGGCAATCCTTATATGTACCCGATATGGTTGTAATGACTGTAGGCGGAGATGAAGCAGTGAATGATTATATCAATGGATTATCTGATCAGCCATTTGACCTGGAAAACGGACCCTTGTTCCGCTGGGGGATGGTGAATACCGGGCATCAGCATCACATATTATGGTTCAACCTGCACCACATTATCAGTGATGGATGGTCGCTGGAAGTACTGTACAGGGAAGTGCTGCACGCCTGTGAAGCGATTTTAAATGGTGCTTCTCCGGCGCTACCACCCTTGCGTATACAGTATAAAGAATATGCTTCCTGGCAGCAGGAACAGCTGAAGAGCACAGCAGCCCAGGTACATCGTAATTACTGGGTTAAACAATTTGAAGGCGATATCACTCCTTTGCAGCTGCCGGCAAAATATCCACGGCCTAAGGTGATGACCCAACATGGTCGTTACGTGGCTGCGATTGTTTCTCCCGCAGTCACTGATCGCCTGCTGCAACTATGTAACCAGTATAACAGTACCCTGTATATGGGCATGCTAAGTGTACTCTATACTTTGCTGTACCGGTATTCAGGGCAGGATGATATATTGATTGGAAGCCCTGTTGCAGGTCGTGATCATGTGGATCTTGAGAACCAGATTGGTTTTTATATTAATACCCTCGTGATGCGCACCCAATTGCAGGGGGAAATGGATTTTATTTCTCTGCTGCAAAAAGTAAGGGAAACCGCATTGGCTGCCTATGAGCATCAATCGTACCCGTTTGACAGGCTGGTAGAAGAGTTGCACTTAAGCAGGGATACCAGCAGATCCCCATTGTTTGATATCATGTTCACCATGCAGAACCAGCAGCATAATGAAAACGATGCGTATGAAGATAGAACTGCGACCATTATAGCACGTGGAAATACCAGTGTGAAATATGATATGCTGTTTAATGTGGAGCAATATGGCGGATCGCTGAGGATAGACCTGAAATACAATGCTGATATATATGGTGACGAGCAGATGGAACAACTGTTAAGCCATTACTTACGATTACTGGATCAGCAATGCAGCTGGCCGGAACAATCCCTGGATGCAGTGGATATATTGTACCCGGCAGAAACCTGGCAATTGTCGGCTGACTGGAATGTGCATCACCTGGAATATGACCGGAGCAGGACTGTATTAGCTATGTTTCATGAACAGGTGAAACGGGTGCCTGAACAGGTAGCAGTTGTTTGTGGTGATGCAGCGATCACTTATGCTGAACTGGACAGTAAAAGTAACAGGATAGCCAATTTCCTGCTGCGTGCAGGAATTGGCCAGGAAGAACGGGTGGTTATATCTGCGGCGAAATCTGTGGAGCTGGTGATGGGCATTGTAGGAATCTTAAAAGCGGGGGGAGTATTTGTACCGGTTGATCCTTCATTCCCCCCGGAAAGAATCCGGTATATTATTGAAGATACAGGGGCGAGGATGGTGATAGCAGAAGAGGCGATGCAGCAGGCAATAGGACCCATCAGCGGATTGACCTTCCTGCAGCCGGGGGCAGACCTGGTGGCAGGCTTTGATGTGCCTCCTGTAGCAAGTGCCGATGCAGCTCCGGTAGTAGCCACCGATGTCGTTCCTACGGTAGTTGTCCTTCCTGAACAACTGGCGTATATTATCTATACATCTGGTTCCACCGGCCGGCCTAAGGGCGTAATGATCTCTCATTACTCATTAACAGCCCATTTGCTGGATATTATACCCCGCACAGGGTTGGATACCTGTAAATCCTTCGGCATCTTAGCTTCACTGGCTGCGGATGCTTATCATACGATTCATTTTGCCTCCTTATGCACAGGTGGATCATTACACCTGTTACCAGAAGAATTATTACATAACGGGCAGTTATTGCAGCAGTATTTTGAAGCCCACACCATTGAAGCGATGAAAATTTTCCCTTCACTGTGGACTTCTTATGCCAGCCTGGGATACCGGATTTTACCTGCAAAGGTCCTGATTTTTGGGGGAGAGAAATTTCCTGGAAGCGTGCTGCAGCATTTGACAGCTGCCAGTTACAGAGGAAAGGTATTCAACCACTATGGACCGACGGAATCTACGATAGGAGTGCTGCTGCACGAAGTAAACCTGCAGCATGTATATGAAGAAGTGCCTGTGGGCCGGCCTTATGGCAATGCCAGGGTATATGTTGTAAATGGAAGTATGCAGTTATGTCCTGTAGGTGTGGCCGGTGAGCTGCTAATAGGCGGGGATGGTGTGGCCAGGGGATACCTGAACCAACCGGCGCTGACTGCAGAACGTTTCATGGCAGATCCTATTACAGGCGCAGGCAGGGTGTATCGTACGGGAGATCTTGTCAGATGGTCTGCATCCGGAGATATCATTTACGTGGGCAGAACCGACGACCAGGTAAAAGTAAGAGGATACAGGATAGAACCTGGGGAGATAGAAAAAGTACTATTATCCGTGGAGGGTGTGGGTGCTGCAGTGGTCATGTTGCAGGAAGATGCCAACGATGATAAATTATTAGTCGCTTTTTATACCGGTAAGCAATATGGGGATCTGTGGCTGAGGGAGCAGGCAGGCAAACAATTGCCTGAATATATGTTACCCGGGCGTTTTATTCACCTGGAAAGTCTGCCACTGTTGCCCAATGGTAAAATTGACCGCAAAAGTCTTCCTGATGTAGATAGGGTGGAACTCGCACCTGCCACAGTATATACCGCGCCTGCATCAGGTGTAGAAACGGCTGTACTGGAATGTTGCCAGGAAGTCTTAAAGAGGCCGCTGGCCGGGGGGATTACAGATAGTTTCTTTGAATCAGGAGGGGATTCCATCAAGGCGATCCTGCTGGCGACAAAGTTGAAACAGCGTGGATATAGTGTAAAGGTGGGCGATATATTGAAATATCCTGTATTGAAGGTACTAAGCGGGTATGTGACGGAAGTGGTACAAAAGCAGGTGAAACAGGAAGTAGCGGTGGAAGGAAATGTACAGTTGACCCCTGTACAGGCAGCATTTGTCGAAAGGAATTACAAGGATAAACATCATTATAACCAGTCAATTTTACTGAAGTCCAGGGAACGGATAGATACCGGCATACTGGAAAAATGTTTGCAGACTATCTGTACCCATCATGATGCCCTCCGGATGATTTGTTGGGAAGAAGAAGGTATCTGGCGGCAATTTAACCGTAGCAAAACTGCGAAGTCTTACAAGCTGGAAGTACATGATTTGCAGGGTACCACATCACAATTGTCAGCCATTGCCGATCGTTTGCAGGCGACAATTGACCTGGCTGATGGGCCTTTGCTGCATGCAGGGCTTTTCCATATGGAGGATGGAGACAGGTTGCTGTTGGTGGTGCATCACCTGGTAGTGGATGGAATCAGCTGGCGCATATTGCTGGAAGACCTGGCCTTGTGTTATGGGCAGCTGGTCAATGGTCAGCAGGCAGAACTGCCATTAAAAACGGATAGTTTCATGCAGTGGTCAGCCAGTCTGCAGCAACTGGCAGCCACAGACCAGCTGGCAGCAGAAATTCCATACTGGCAGCAGGTCGTATCTGCCAGGAGAGTGCCATTACCGGTCGATTTCCCTGAGGGCCGGGTTACGGATACCATCACCCGGGCAGGTGGATTTGTGCTGGACAAGACGCTGACCGCTTCATTACTAACGGAAGTAAATAAAGTCTATAATACGGATACCAGGGACCTGCTGCTCACCGCACTGGGGATGTCTGTAAAAGAAAGTTTTGGATGTCAAAACCTCATGATATTGCAGGAAGGGCATGGCAGAGAGGACGTATTGTCTTCATTGAATGTATCCCGTACCGTTGGGTGGTTTACTGCGATTTATCCTTTCCTGCTGGATACTTCCGATACAGGGGATCCGCAACAGTACCTGGTGAGCGTAAAAGAAGCATTAAGGGCTATTCCCCGCAAAGGAGCCGGGTATGGCGTGTTAAGGTATCTGCGCAATGAAGTACATCCTATACTTCCTGCAGATATCACTTTTAATTACATGGGAGAATTTAGTGAGTTGTCAGACAATCCCGGTACATCTTCCTTATTTAGCTATGCCCCGGATTATAAAGGCATGGAGGTGTCTGAAACCTATACGCCTGAAACGGGGATTACGATCACCGGCATGATCGCAGCAGGTAATTTGAGTATAGCAGTGAGGTATATCGCTGCCTGGTTCAGGGAAGAGACGATTACCGCCTGGCTTGAAAATTATAAACGGCAGCTGGAACAGCTGATCCGGCGTTTGTCCGCAACAGCACATCAGTATGTTACGCCCAGTGATCTTACATTCAGCGGAATGTCTATCGACGAGCTGCAGGCGTTGAATCCAACAGGAAATATTGAGGATATTTACGAATTATCTCCTTTGCAGGAAGGGATCTATTATCACTGGTTGTCAGATCCTGCTACTACCTCTTATGTGAACCAGGTGTCTTATCATGTAAAGGGTAAATTATCGACAGATATATTACGGCAAAGCTTTGAATACCTGGTGGCACGCCATGAAGTGACCCGCACTGCATTTACCCATCTGTACAGCGGCGTAAACCTGCAGATCGTGCAAAAGTCTGTTACAGGAGGATTTCGTTATGAAGTGGTAACAGACCTTTTGGATGTGGTGGCCGCCCGGAAAGAAGCGGATATCCGGCAGGGATTTGACCTGGGGAATGGATCGCAGGTGCGGTTAACCGTACTGGATGGCGGGAATAATGAATACGTTTTTATATGGACCTACCATCATATACTGATGGATGGTTGGTGTAGCGGGGTATTGATACGTGAATTCTATGCTGTTTACCAGGCTTACCATGAAGGCCGGCAGCCTTCCCTGGAAAAAGTCTATCCATATTCGGATTATATCAGCTGGTTAAGTAAGCTGGATATAGCTGCCAGCAGGCAATACTGGCGGCATTACCTGCAAGGATATGCACAAACAGTCAGGGTGCCATTTAGAAATATAACACTGAAAAATGGACCCGGGGCAATGAGCAAATTTAGATTTGAGTTGGATAGTACCACTGTACAGGCTATCAGGAATATTTGCCGTAAGGTTGGCGTAACAGAAAATACCTTCATGCAGGCTTGCTGGGCATGGTTGTTAGGTCGCTATAATAATTCGGAGGATGTTGTTTTTGGTGCAGTGGTATCTGGCAGACCGCATGAAGTGGAAGGGGTGGATAAAATGGTGGGATTATTCATCAACACCATTCCTGTCCGCATAACCTGCCAGCAGGATCTGACAGTGACGGCACTGCTAAGATCCATCCAGGATGATGCTATTCAAAGCCTGCCACACCATTACCTGCGACTGCCGGATGTACAGTCCGAAAGCCCCCTGCGCAATGAACTGTTTGATCATGTATTTGTGTATGAGAACTTCCCTATTCAGGAGATGATAGCGGGGAATGCAGCTGTGAGCAGTGGGGGATTGGATGAGTTGAGCCTGACTGCTTCGGAAGCATCGGTAGAATCCAGTTTTGATTTTACAGTGCAGGTGGTTCCTGTGCGGGAGCACATGCGTATCACTTTTATGTACAGGAGTGAAATCTATGAACAGGCAGCAGTGCAAAAAATTGCGGGTCATTTCAACGATGTGATCAATGCATTTGCAACAGGTACCAGTCCGGTGAATTATTTATCCTATGCGGAGCTTTGTGAATTGTATGCCTTTGGCCGTTCTGTGGCAGAGGTGCCTGTGGGAACAACTTTTATGAGTTTGTTTGAAGGTGTTGTAAAATCACACCCTGAAGCAGCAGCGATTCATTATGGAGGTGAAAGATGGAGCTATCAGCGGTTAGATGAAACGGGCAACCGGATAGCGGAGTATTTAATAACACAGGGTGTTGTGAATGGCAGTAAGGTACTCTTGTGTATGCCTTCCTCAGGCTATGCGATAGCGAGCCTGTTAGGTATCCTGAAATCCGGGGGCTGTTATGTTCCGGTAGATCCAGCATACCCTGTGTCCCGCATCCGCCATATTCTTTCAGATTGTCAGACTGATTTGTTGATTACAGATCGTGTTGTAGCGGATAGTTTACCGGCAGATATAGGCAGGATTTTGATTGCAGATGAACTGGAAGGAGGTGGTGTAGCACCGTCTGTTTCCATCACAGGATCAGATCTGCTGTATGTGATATATACTTCGGGTTCTACCGGTCAGCCCAAAGGGGTGCAGATCACTCAAGGCAATATAGTCGACTACCTGTATGGGCTTGCCAGCCGTATCCCCATCTCATCGTGTCGTGATTACGCATTGGTATCCGGTCTGTTTACAGACCTTGGGAATACTGTTGTTTACAGTTCCCTTGCTTTCGGTGGTTGTTTGCACCTGTTTTCCAAAGAAGAATTAAGCAGTCCTGATGTGTTGATCCAATCCATCAAAGAAATAGACTGTGTAAAGATCACTCCCTCTCACTGGAAGGCATTGTCGGCAGGCAGAGAATTATTATTGCCGAAACGCCTGCTGGTCTTTGGAGGCGAGGCTTTACCGGCCTCCATACCAGCGCAGATCAGAGGTTGTGAAGTAGTGAACCATTATGGGCCAACAGAGACAACGGTAGGGAAGCTCTTGCATGTATGCACCCCGAATGAAAGCGAAGGGATCGTGCCGGTAGGCCGTCCATTCGGCAATACGCAGGTGTACATATTGGATAGTAACGGCCAGCCATGTGGCATTGGCATACCCGGTGAGTTGTATATAGGAGGAGACGGCGTATCGATTGGTTACGTGCATAATGCACCGCAAACCGCCAGCCGGTTTGTCAAGAATGGGCTGCATGCATGGCCAGCCGTCTTATACAAGACAGGAGATCAGGCGAGCTATCTTCCTGATGGGAGCATCCGTTTCCTGGGCCGGCAGGATCACCAGGTGAAGATCCGTGGTTACCGGGTAGAGCTGGAAGAGATATTGAGTGTCTTAAACGGCTGTGCGGGCGTATTACAAAGTGCAGTATTGGTGAAGGCGACCGAAAGCGGAGAAAATGAGCTGGGCTGTTTTATCAGCGGAACAGCCACGGTAGCAGAGGTAGAAAGATATTTGTCCCTGATGCTGCCTGGTTATATGGTCCCGACGCATATCGAACATCTTGCGGCCTTACCGCTGACCGGCAATGGTAAGATAGATCGTCAGCAGCTCTTAGATAGTTGGGGAGCCGCAGGACCGGGGAGTAACTATGTAGCACCCCGCAATGACATGGAGGCACGCCTGGCCACACTGTGGCAGGAAGTGCTGGGTGTAAGTCAGCCCATCGGCGTGCATGACAGCTTCTTTGACCTGGGCGGTCATAGTATCAAAGTTATAAAGCTATTATCCAGGATCTCAAAAGAATTTGGTGTTACCCTGAGCATACAGACCATTTTTAAAGAGGCAACTATTGAAGGGTTGGCCAGGGGAATAGAGGAATCGAAATGGATGACCGCAGGTGCTCAGACATCCCATGATGACAGGGAATATGAAGCCGTAGAAATCTGATAAAATTTATGCGCATGAATGTAAAAGACCTGCTGGATTCCTTACGGGAGAAGGATGTCAGCTTAGCAATAAATGAAAAAGGAAACCTGGATATAAAGTTCCCAAAAGGAGTAGTGACAGGTGATATTTTAACGCTTATTAAGAGTAGTAAACAGGAGATAGTAGATTACCTGTTGGATGCAAAAGCAGGGAATGAGAATATTCCTCCGGTACCTGTGGCGGATTCCTATCCTTTATCCTCCGGGCAGTTGAGGTTATGGTTATTAGAAGAAATCAATAATGGATTTACTGCTTACAATATTCCGAAGGTTATTGAAATAAACACAGATTTTGACCTGGATTTTGCAGAAAGAGCATTCCTGTATCTCATAGGCAGACATGAAATATTAAGAACCGTTTTCAAAACGGAACCTACCCGTGGTGTAAGGCAGTATGTACTGGCCACTGAGGACGTGGATTTCAGGATCGTTTATCATGACCTTTCAGACAGCCATCATGCAGTAACAGCGGCGCATCAAATCATTGCGGCAGACAAGGCATTGCCGATTGCATTGGATAAAGGCCCCTTGTTCAGGGTAGCGGTTTTTAAATTAGGGGAAAAACGCTACCTGCTGTATTGCAATATGCACCATATTATCAGTGATGGTTGGTCGGTCAATATCTTTTCAGGGGAATTCAATGCGATCTATGCAGCATTGGCAGCAGGTAAAGAAATTGCTATGCCCCCGCTGGATATCCAATATAAAGACTTTGCCGTATGGCAACAGCAACAGTTATTATCCGGCTCACTGGACCGGCATCGTACATATTGGTTATCTCATTTTAGTGGCGAGCTACCATTATTTGAGTTGCCTGTGGCTGGTAAGAGACCGGCGGTATTCACCCATCGTGGTGAAGTGTTACAATCATTTATCGGGAGCAGGGAAGTCAGTGCATTCAAACAGCTATGTTACCAACAGCAGGCGACTTTATTTATGGGATTGCTGGGTGTATTGCATGTACTATTATACCGGTATACCGGGCAGGGAGATCTGATCATTGGTACCCCGGTAGCTGGCAGGGATCATGCTAACCTGCAGGAGCAGATTGGTTTATATGTAAATACTTTAGGGCTTCGTATTAAAATAGATGGAGTTGATAATTTTGGCAGCATCCTTCAGCAAATCAGGCAGGTAACCCTGAACAGCTACGAACATCAGTTGTATCCATTTGACCAGTTGTTGGATGATCTTCATATTCAGCGTGACCTGAGCCGCTCCCCTTTGTTTGATATTATGTTCGTACTACATAATGAGCGGGATAATAATTATGTGACTCCTTCCACAATAGCAAATGCCATCTGTTATGGTGGCGATTGTGCAGTAAAATTTGATCTGAACTTCGACTTTACAGAAGTGGGAAACGCACTGTTTATGCGCCTTGCCTATAACAGTGATATTTATTCCCGTTCTTCCATGGAGACACTGGTGCAGCATTTTATGGGGCTGTTTTGCCTGGTGATAGAAAATATTCATCAGCCTGTTCGCAGCCTGTCTTTTCTGACAAATGCTGAAATTGATTTTTTGCACAGGGTGAATAAAAATACAGTGGCCTATCCTGTTGATAAAACACTTGTCATGCTTTTCAGGGAACAGGTGAAGCAAAGTCCTTCCTTCCCTGCCTTGTTTTATGATGAACATTATTTAACCTACCAGGAGCTGGATGCTGGTAGTGAGCGTATAGCTGCTCATTTGTTGAAAGAGGGGGTTACACCACAGCAATTAATTCCTGTGGTGATGGACAGATGCCCGGAGATGCTGATCGCTATATTAGGCATATTGAAAGCCGGTGGGGTATATGTGCCTATGGATCCTGCTAACGGGGTTGGCAGGATCAGCTTTGTCCTGGAAGAGACGAATGCTGCTATCGTTCTTACCAGTGGTAAAGACATGCTTCCACTGCAGCCAGGAAGAAAGATTTTCGATGTGACACAGTTGCTCACAGAGCCGATCGACCTGTTATTTGAAACGCCGCCTGCTAACGACCAACATTTAACCTGCGTGATATATACCTCGGGATCTACAGGAAATCCGAAGGGCGTACTACTAAAAGAGACAAGTATCCTCAACAGGTTATACTGGATGTGGAATACTTATCCTTACCGGGAAGGAGAGCGGAGCGCCTGGAAAACTTCAGGCAGCTTTGCAGATCATATCTGTGAAGTGTTTGGTCCCCTTTTAAAAGGTATTCCCAGCGTCTTATTCAGAAAAGAAGAGGTAATCGATATTTCGTTTGTTGAAAAGCTATCCGCTAAACAGATCACACGGATTGTACTGGTGCCATCATTGCTCAGACTTTTGCTTGAAACAATAAAAGACAGGAAGGAACAAACTCCCTTGCCGGATTATTGGGTATCCAGTGGAGAACCTTTACCATTAGAGCTGGTCACCTCTTTTAAAACACTACTGCCGGGTAGTACCCTGTTAAATATTTATGGTTCTACAGAAGTAACGGCAGATGTTACCTTTTTCGATACACGGGAAGACATAGCACAGTTTGGCAGGAGTGTGCCTATCGGCAAGCCTTTGTACAACTTCCAGGTGTATATACTGGATGCTGCTTTACAGCCGGTGCCACCAGGTTATCCCGGTGAAATTTGTGTAAGTGGTATTGGGCTGGCAGCTGGCTATTTTGCCCATGAACAGCTGACAAAAGAAAAATTTATTCCACATCCTTTTATCCCCGGACAGTTATTATTTCGTACAGGGGACCAGGGCCGGTTATTACCGGATGGTAATTTTATCTGTACCGGTCGTATGGATGACCAGCTGAAAATAAGGGGTATCCGTATTGAACCCGGTGAGATTGAGCAGGCATTACGCAGGATACCCGGCATCATGGATGCGGTGGTAATAGCTAATAAAGAACAGGGAACAGAATTGATATTGATTGCTTATATAAAGACCATCAGTCATCTGGATATAAATGCAATAAGAAAGCAATTGTCAGGGTCTCTCGCAGATTATATGATCCCTTCCTATTTTGTACAACTGGAAGTATTTCCGCTTACGGTGACAGGCAAGATCAACAAAAAAGCATTGCCATTGCCGGTAGCAGCAGAAAATATCGGTGACGAGGAAATTGTATTCCCTGTTACCCTGTTGGAAAAAGAGATGGCAGCAATCTGGCAGGAGGTGTTAAAGAAGAAGGTATCCATCGGCATTCATCATGATTTCTTTAGCCTGGGTGGGCATAGCCTTAACCTTATGCAGATCAGTAATGCTTATAGCAGGAAGTTGGGTGTGACTCTTTCTATGCAGGATCTGTTCCGTTTTACGACCATCGCAGACCAGGCTGCGCTCATTACAGGCATGCCCGCGTCTCCCTGGTCCAGGATTATGCCGGTGGCGACAGCAGCTCATTATCCTGTGTCAGATGGACAAAGAAGGATGTGGGTAATGGATAAAATGGGAGACTTGAAAGGTGCCTATAACCTCGGTAGTTATTTTGTGCTGGATGAAAGTATACAGCCTGCAATGCTGGAAGAAGCCATTAATAGTGTGATTGCAAGGCATGAGATACTACGGACCATATTCCGGGAAACGGATGAGGATCAGCTGTCGCAGGTTGTATTACCTGCATCAGCAGTAAAATTTATTCTTGACATCAACGATATTCCTGATGCTGAAGCAGCAGCTTCCCATTTAAGAAATGTAACCCTGTTGCCCTTTGATACCAGTACCTGGCCGTTGCTGAGAGGTGGATTAGTGAGATCAGGTAACGCCGTCACTGCATGGTTTTGTATGCATCATATTATTAGTGATGGATGGTCTGTAGAAATATTGAAGAAGGAGATCATGCATTATTATTCATTACTGGTAAGGGGGGAAAGGAGAGAAGAGCTGCCGCTAGCCATACAATATAAAGATTATACTTACTGGCTACAGGAACGACTGAACAGTGAAGCAGCAAAAAGTACCAGGCAATTCTGGCTGGACCAATTCAGGGAGGAAATTCCTGTATTAACCCTTCCCTTTTCGCATCAGCGGCCTGTTGTGAAGACTTTCAATGGGAAAGGGCTGGCGATCCAGGTACCAGCAGATGCCTGCGCTCTTTTGAGCGAAAGATGCCAGGCAGCAGGTGTAACGATCTTTGTAGGGCTTATTTCGGTTTTCAGGGTATTGCTTTACCGGTATTCCGGGCAGGCAGAGATCGTGATAGGTACACCTGTGGCAGGCAGAGATCATGCAGAGCTGGAAGACCAGGTAGGTTTTTATGTCAATACCCTCGCTTTGCAGTTGCCCTTCAAGGGCGGAGATAGTTTTCATGAGCTGCTTGCGCATGCCAAAACATATATTTCACAGGCATTCTCTCATCAGTGGTATCCTTTCGATCGTTTGGTAGATGAAATAAAAATACCGCGCGATGTGAGCCGTTCCCCATTATTTGATGTGCTATTTGTATTGCACAATGAGCAGGAAAATATAAATGGTATTACAAAGAGCGATCTGGGACAAATGCCTGTTAAATTTGATCTGCAGCTGGATGCTTTTCAAGCAGCAGATGGGAGCCTGTCCCTTAAATTAGGCTATAATACTGACCTCTTTGATGAACGAAGGATGACGGGGTTGTTACAACATTTCAGCCAGTTGCTGCGGGTATTATCTGCTACACCTGGCACCCCGGTTGACAAGGTGGATTATCTGTTGCCAGGGGAGCGGACAAACATACTATCCGGCTTTAACCAGTCAGCGGTACTTTATCCGGAAGGTCGTACCCTGGTTTCTCTTTTTTATGAACAGGCAGCACGCAGGGGAGACGAAATCGCACTTTATTTTAAAGACCGTGCATTCACCTGGAAAGAGCTGGAAGAATGGTCTTCCCGCCTCGCCAATTTTTTACTGGAAGAATATGATATTAAAAAGGGAGCGCTGATTCCAGTGAACCTTCATAGGAGTGAATGGCTGGTGATATCCATATTGGCTGTTATCAAAACAGGATGTGCTTATGTGCCGGTCGGGGCAGATTATCCTCCTGAGCGGATCACATGGATAAAGGAAGATTGTGGGGCAGAAGTAATTGTGAATAGCGCATTGATTGATACGTTTAGAAAACAGGCGAACAATTGGCAGCCCACATTAGATGATTTCCAGGTTGCGGCACATGACCTTGCCTATGTCATCTATACATCCGGTTCTACCGGTATGCCCAAGGGCTGTATGCTTGAACATGGCAGTGTAGTGAACAGGATAGAGTGGATGTACAGGCATTATGGATTCAATAGCAAAGACAGGATACTTCAAAAAACGACTTTTACTTTCGATGTATCAGTATGGGAAATATTTCTGCCATTGTGCTGGGGTACCGGTATGGTATTGTGCGAAGAGGAGGATGTGTATGCACCCGGGCGAATCGTCGACCTTATCAGCCGGCATCAAATCACCTGTTTACATTTTGTACCAGGTATGTTACAGGCTTTTATGACTACTCTATTTGATGAGGCGGATAACCTGGATATACTTAGCCGGCTCAGAATGGTGGTCACCAGTGGTGAGGCGCTGAGTCCATCTACCGTGGATACCTGGTATAAGCGGTTACAGGTGCCCATTGCCAATCTTTATGGCCCTACGGAAGCAGCGGTGGACGTCACCTATTACGATACGAGACCTGGGGACGCTATCATCCCTATTGGCAGACCTGTAGCAAATACAAGCATATATATACTGGATGATCATTTGCAGCCGGTACCTGTAGGCGTGCATGGAGAGATCTTCATCGGGGGGGTACAGGTAGCCCGGGGGTATCTGAACCGTGAAGAGCTGACCGCACGTAGTTTCCTACCGGGTATATTTGAACATCGCCTGTACAGAACCGGGGATATCGGGCGGTGGCAGGATGATGGAAATATCATCTATGCAGGGAGAAGAGATAACCAGGTAAAAATAAGAGGATATAGAATAGAGGTGGGAGAAGTGGAATATGCCCTTCACCAGCAACAGGAAATCAGCGCAGCTGTTGTATTGGCCGGTGAAGATAATACTGGCGGCAAATGCTTGAAGGCCTATTATTCCGGCGATATTACGCCAGCAATCATCCGCGAAAGGTTAGTACAAAGGTTGCCGGATTTTATGGTACCACAGTATTTTATTCATGTGGCTGTATTTCCAATGACCGGCAGTGGAAAAATAGACCGCCGTGCGTTAGCTGCCTTAACGGAAAACAATCATGAAGTAATAGCAGCACACCGGTTACCTGTCTCAGATAAAGAGGCTATGCTGGTGGAATTATATGAACAATTATTTGGTAAAAAGGGGATCGGTACGAATGAAAACTTCTTTTTGGCTGGGGGGAACTCCCTAAAAGCAATCTGGCTGGTGAACCAGTTGAAGAAAAAAGGGTACCAGCTGGCGGTAACGGATGTGCTGAAATACCCTGTCATTCATAGTTTGGCGCCCAGGCTGGGAATTGTGGAAACAGCTGAAACGATATTGCCTGTAGTGTCAGACGCTGTACAATTTCCGTTGTCTTACAACCAGCAGATATACTGGAACGGAAAAGAGTTTGTGCATGCAGTGGGAACCTTTTATATTCAACAGCCGTTTACTGATGAGCAAACGATCATCCATATTTACCGGCAATTGCTATCTGACAATAGCATGTTACGAATGAAATTTGATTGTATCAATGGCCAGGTATACCAGTTTTTATTACCCCTGCCAGCAGCGCCGGCTATCACATTCATCCGGCAGGATGAAATAGACCTGGATGATCCGGCAGTGAGTACTGTCAGAGACAATATGATCAATGTTCCCTTTGCATTGGAGAAAGGAGAGGTGATCAGGTGTGCGGTACTTTATGACAGGCAGGACGCTATTATTTTCATGGCTATCCATCATATTGTAACAGATCATTTTTCCAATAAATTACTGAAGAGTGCATTCCTTGGAAATGTTACACCTTCCACTGCTACATACCTTGAATTTATTTCATTGCAACAAACCTACCTCGCATCTGCTGTTGCGAAAGAAAAGAAACTGGCATGGGAAAGACAGATGGCCTTTCTGATGCCCAAGATAGCACTTGCAGCGCCACCTGCTACCGCCGGCAGATTACATTACCAATATCGTATTGATACGCTCTCCGCATACAACAGGGAGCATGGATATTTTATGAGCAGCCTGTTGCTGGCAGCGTGTTTTATAAATGACTGGCTTGGGCATCCAGCCTCCGTGTACAGGTTGGCAAAAGTGACCATAGGTGGCATCACGACGCCAGTGCCAGGCTTTGATGCATCCCGGGTGGCAGGTGTATATGTGAATAGTGTGGCAGTGGTGGGCGAGTGCAGGGAGGAACATACGATTGCCGGGGTAATAGAACAGGTGCAACATAATTACCTGGAAGGAAGAGTCTTCGAACAGGTTCCTATGGAGTACCTGCGCGAGGCATCAGATCCTGACGACTATTATTTTGCTTCTTTCAGTCACCTGGAGATGGATGGAGCATGCCCCGAAACAAAAGACAGCATGCCCGGTTTATCGCTGGGACAGTTTAAATATAGTTATTACCTGCGCTGTATGGAATACCAGGATGGAATCATATTGGAATGGAAGATTGCCCGGATTGAAGATGTCGCATATTGCGACAGGATGAAAGCGGTATTATCAGCTATTATAGAATCACCCCAAATGAAATTGAACGAACTATCCAAAATATTAAGTGTATGATCCTGAAAAAAGAGTATGCGGGAAAATATGTCCTGTTTTCGTTTTTAAGCATATTGGCCGCTGGTGGTAATATGGGTATTGTATACCTGATCAACCGGGTAGTAGAAGGTTATTTTAATAATGCGCTGGGGATACCCCGGGAATATCTTTTCTTATTTGCAATAGCGTTGTTGCTGTTTTTTATATGCAGGACAATAGCAGCAAGGGGTATCATACGTTTTACCCAGCAGGTACTTCGGAAAACCAGGATGGAAATGCTGGAAATGGTGATCCGCTCAGGCCATAGTCAGGTGATTAAATACAAGGCGAAAATCTTCAGTGCCCTGACCCGGGATGCGGATAATGTGGTGATGGCATCGGCTAACATTGTAGATATTTTTACAAATAGCATCGTGATCTTTATTTGCTTTATTTATATGGGTTTGCTTTCCTGGAAGCTATTATGTGGTATGCTGATCGTGCTGTGTTTTACACTCGGTATTTATTTCTATAGTGAAAGGAAAGCCCGCAAGCTATTTGTCGCCGCTATGGGATATTATGATGTATTTGTAAGAAATATAAATGAGATCCTGGCTGGTTTTAAGGAGATATCAATGGAAAGAGGCAAGGGGGTAGAGATCATGGAAAAGCATGTAAGGCCGGCTATTCACCAGAACTCGGATATGAACCAGCGGGCACAGTTACGGTTTCTTACCAATCGTATTATCGGGCAATTGGCATTTTACTTTTTTATTGGCACCTTACTCCTGTTCCTGGGTATATGGCTGGGGGTCGATAAGAGTATTGTGGTTCGGTTTATATTTCTTATTCTATACATCTGGAGCCCGATTGAAACGGTTGTATTGTTAATACCCAACCTTTCTCAGGCAAGGATTTCCATGCAGCGCATCAATGACCTGGAAGCCAACATCCGTACATTCGAAACGGAAGCGCCCCGGCAGAATATATACCTGGGTTTTTCAGAGATTGTGATGAGCAACATAGTTTATCATTATGGGCAGGACGAAAATAATGCGGATGAAACGCCATTTGGAATAGGTCCTATCAACTTCCGTTTATTGCCGGGTGAAATCATATTTATTTCCGGTGGTAATGGAAGCGGGAAAACAACTTTTATGAATATTCTCATCGGATTGTGTATTCCATCCGGAGGTGAAATTTACGCTGATGAACAACTCATTCGCCCTACATCCCTACAGGATTATCATTCCCTGTTTGCAATTGTATTTAATGATTTTCATCTATTTGAAGAATTATATGGGGTCGCTGAAAAAGATCCGGTAATGGTGAAGCAGTTGCTACAGCTCATGGACCTGGAACATAAGGTTTCTTTTAACGAAGGAAAATTCTCCACCATTCATTTATCTGCCGGACAGAGAAAGCGGTTAGCGTTGATATGTGCGGTATTGGAAAGGAAACCCGTATTGGTGCTGGACGAGTTTGCAGCGGACCAGGACCCTCATTTTAAACGAAAATTCTATACAGAAGTATTACCATTCCTGAAAGAGAACGCCATTACGGTAATCGCCATTACCCACGATGATCAGTACTATTATTGTGCGGATAAGCTGTATAAGATGGAAGAAGGTCAATTGTCTATTATAAACCCAACACATAATTTTCAAACTACTGCAATAGGATTATGATGAAGCCTCAATTATTTTTATTACACTTTGCAGGTGGAAGCAGGTATTCCTTTGATTTTCTCAGAGAAGAGCTGACTGGATTTGAGTTAACCCCGGTAGAACTTCCAGGAAGAGGTAAAAGGGTGAATGATTTACTGATCAGGGATCTGGATGCTGCTGCGGAAGATATTTTTAAGCAGATCATGCATAGCCTGCATAATTACCGGTTTTACATTTATGGTCATAGTATGGGTGCTTACCTGGCACTAAAGGTCACTTCCATGCTGGAGCAGAAGGGGCATCGCCCGCAATTGGTGATAGTATCCGGGAATGCGGGGCCCGGCGTACACTTTGGTAAGATGCGACATTTACTGGATGATGAAGGTTTCAGGGAAGAGTTAAAGATATTAGGTGGGATTCCGGAAGAGGTGCTGGAAAATGAGGAGCTATATGCGTATTACGAGCCAATTCTGCGGGCTGATTTTGAAGTGGTGGAAGGATGCAGTGCGGAAAAGTTCCCGAAAGTAAGTGCACCATTACTGGCGATGATGGGGGAGGAGGAAGAAGGCGTGGAGCAGCTGGATAACTGGCATCAGTTTACCACAGGATCTTTTGAAACAGCTACATTTCCCGGAGGGCATTTCTTTATCTTTTCGAATGCAGCTGCGCTGGGGGAAATGATTATTAAACATATAACCTCATAAAAATAAAATATGAATATCATTGGTATCTCTGCATTTTTCCATGATGCTGCCTGTTGTTTGATAAAAGACGGGG
The DNA here is from genome assembly GCF_034274695.1 of Chitinophaga sp. LS1. Lineage (NCBI taxonomy): Bacteria > Pseudomonadati > Bacteroidota > Chitinophagia > Chitinophagales > Chitinophagaceae > Chitinophaga > Chitinophaga sp. LS1. Next base: position 6,828,234 of record NZ_CP128362.1, on the reverse strand, counting down.
TATTGACAGCAGCTGCAGAAGAAGAACGTTTTTCCCGTATTAAGGCAGATCCTGCTCTGCCCAGGCAAGCGTTTAAATATTGCCTGGAACAGGGGGGAATCACGCTGGCAGATGTGGATTGTATAGCTTATTATGAAGACCCGCAAAAGAAATTAGCGAGACAGTTATGGAGTGGCATATTGAAGAATGACGAAGGATGGTTACAGCGTATTAATCCTAATATGGTGGATGAACAGATCAGGTCAAAGCTGGGCTTTAACGGTCCTGTAAAATACTATGATCATCACTTGTCTCATGGTGCCAGTAGTTTTTACTTTTCCGGTTTTGAGCAGGCAGCCGTATTAACGGTGGATGGAGTGGGAGAATGGGCGACTACCACCTATGCAACCGGATCAGGGAATAAGCTGGATATTTTTGAGCAGGTAGAGTTCCCCGATTCAATAGGGTTATTATACAGCACTATTACCAGTTTCCTTGGCTTTGGGGTGAATGATGGAGAATACAAGGTGATGGGGCTGGCGCCATATGGAAAGCCATCATATGTCAATGAAATCCGCAAGCTGATACAGGAAACTGAGAATGGGCAATTTCGTTTGGATATGCAATACTTTGATTTCATATCAGGTAACAGGATGTATTCAGATGCGCTGAGCGGACTATTTGGCATGCCTCCAAGGGGAGAAGACCGGGAGATGGAACAGGTGCATATGGATATAGCCCGTAGTATGCAGCAGGTGCTGGAAGAGGTACTGGTAGCGAAAGCCAGTTACCTGTATGAAAAGACGGGGATGGAAAACCTTTGTATGGCAGGTGGCGTGGCATTGAATTGTGTGGCGAATGGAAAAGTACTGCGGAATACGCCTTTTAAAAACCTGTTTGTACAGCCAGCTGCGAATGATGCAGGAGGAGCCATAGGCGCTGCTGCGCTGGCACATGTGGAGTTGATAGGAAGCCGGCCCCAAAAGGAAAGGCAGCAGCATGTTTACCTGGGTCCAGCCTATTCATCCGGGGAAGTGCAGCAATTGCTGGAAGCGACTTCTATCCGTTATACGGCTTTTCCCCGCACAGGTGCATTACTGGAAGCAACAGCTGCCAGGCTAAATGAGGGGAAAGTAATAGGATGGTTCCAGGGACGGATGGAATTTGGCCCCCGGTCACTGGGCGCGAGATCCATCCTGGCTGACCCCAGGAGCCCGGTCATGCGGGATCGTATTAATGCCATGGTAAAAAAGCGCGAAGGATTTCGCCCCTTTGCCCCAGCAGTACTTGACAAACGTGCTGGTGAACATTTTGACTTGGATCATGCTTCGCCATTTATGCTTGAAACCTGCCAGGTCATCTCTGCACTGGACCTTCCTGCCATTACCCATGTAGATGGATCAGCGCGGGTACAGACCGTACACCGGGATACCAATGAGCGGTTTTATGAATTATTGCGGGCATTCGACAGGTTGACGGGGTGTCCGATCCTGTTGAATACATCCTTCAATATAAAAGGAGAACCGATTGTTTGTACACCCGAAGATGCCCTGAGATGTTTTATTACCACGGATATAGATTGTTTAATACTGGGTGATTACATCATAGACAGGGAAGAAAATAATTTCGACCTGTTGAAGCTACTCTTATTACACGATGTGGTAAGACAAAGTGGTATCACCCATGAAGTATATACATTTGTTTGATCTCCTATAATTATTTGTATGTCATACAGACCTTCAGAAACATTGAAACCCCTGGCCAATACACTGGCTGAGCTTTTAAGCAGCCATAATAAGGATAATACAGCTATTGCAAATGCGCTGGAACAGTTTACCCTGGATGAAGTGATAAAGCCGTGTGTGGAGGCCCCCGAAATAGCGCTTTCTCCCGGAGGGCAGATAGGCATCTGGAAACAGGTGGAGCAGGATGGAAAGACCCTTTACAGGAGGGATGTAAAAAAACAGCTGGAATGGGGCCTGTGGGCAAATGTACATGAGATACCTCCGAAAAGTAGTAAAATGCGGGTACTGTTATTTGGAGAATCAGCAGCGAGGACGGTGTTTTATGATCCGGGATATAATCTTTCCATGGAAATAGCTCATATCCTTGGGGCAGATGTGGAAATAATCGACCTGGCAAGAACCAGTATGTTGTTACGTGACCTGGTGCCACTGATGCAATCATCGGTAGCGTTGGAACCAGATGCCGTCATCATATTTGCAGGGAATAACTGGGTATTCCAGCTGCATGAGCAGGAATATGATTACCAGCAGTTGCTCGATATTTGTGATGCGGAAGGTTTGCCTGGTATGAAGTCATTTATGGAAGAAGAGATGAAGAAGATAGTAATGTCAACCCTCGGCGAAATAGAGCACACATTTACAGACCGGCAGGTACCGGTACTTTTTATCATCCCTGAGTTCAATTTGCTGGACTGGAAAAGTAATGAGCTGGAGCAGATATTGCCTGTCCTGCCTGGCACAAGGGGGCAGGAGTGGCTGGATGCCCGGTCAGCCGCAAAAAGCATTCACCCGGAAGAAGACCTTGAAGGATTTGGAGCGGCAGCAAACAAAATGACAGAGGCAGATCCATCCAATCCATATGGATTTGAGCTGCTGGCAGAATATTACATGCGTACAGGTAACCTGGAAGGTGCAAGGAGATGTCTTGAAATAGCCAGAGATGCTATTTTATTTAACCGTAGCAGTAAGAGTATGCCACGGAGACTGAAAGTGATCAGGGAAACGATTCTTGATGCGGCGGAAGACCATGGGATCCGTACCCTGGATATGGAAAATATATTTAAAACAAGGTATGCGGGTCAGTTACCCGGTCGGCAGTTATTTCTGGACAATTGTCACCTGACGATTGAAGGAGTCAGGTTAATAGCCAGGTATGCATCAGCATCGATATCGGAAATTCTGACAGGTGAAAAATGTGAAGTGGAAACACTGGTTGCATCTCCATTAGTGCCCGGCAATGAGATCCTGGCGCATGCACATTTCGGGGCTGCTATTTATAATACGCACTATGGGCAATCCAGGGAGATTATTGAATATCATTGTAACCAGGCATATATGCTGTTTCCCGGCATCAGCAATATCATGAGGAAATATATTGACTTTGCAACAAGGATGGCCAGTACGTTGTTGTGCAAATCATTTGAAGAACTGATCACAGGAGAGGATCTGAAGCAATATATGGGAGGGTATACATTGCGTCATCCCAGGAATACGAAGTTGATGGATATTACTTTGATTGATGCTATTGCCAGTATCCTGAAGAAAGATGGGATAGATATTGACCAGGAGGTGAACCTGCTTCGAATGAAGGAGCATGCGGTACAGGACCGGCCGGTAGATCTATTAGCATCTTATTATTGCCAACGCTCTTATCATAATTTCTTTGTAAAGAATAAGCCATTCTTTTTTGAGTCCCGTCAAAAGGAATCTACCTTTTACTTTGTAAGCAATGGAGAAGATGATCTCATCTTCGATTTTGTTTACAGGGCAATGACTGATGAGGTGAAGATAACGCTCAACGACCAACCAACGCCTGTAGCCAGTGTAGCTGCTACGGGCCAGTGGACGCCTGTGCGGTTTGTGGTGAGGAAGGAGTTGTTGCAGGCAGGATTGAATGAATTAAAGATCACGTGGCCATATGTTTCACAGCCGCTGACAGTGAATGGGGCATTGACGGCAGAGTCATTCCTGACGGCATTATTTCCTGTGATCGGGGAGGTGAGCCGGTTGACGGTGATGAGTGGGGAATAGGTATTTATTACATGAATTTATATAATGGCGGCTATTTTAGTCGCCATTATTATTTGGTGAAAATTACCACGAAATAATTGCTTATATTAATAGCATAACCCCATATTTTTATGGCACATGAAAATAGAAATACCGATGGTGGGCGGACTTCTTCTATGGCGGTAGCAAATAGCCACCGTTCCTCAGGAATATCTCAGCCTGCAGCCGATTCATTTCAAAAAACAGCATTAGATAAAGAAAATGAAATGGAGCCATTCTCCATACCTGATGTAAATGGAAAGGCTCCGTTTCAATTGAAACCCGTTATAAAGCCGGGCGGCGCTGAAGATAGGATGCAGGCGCCTATGTACTTCCCTGTACTGCAACGAAAACCCATGTCTAAAACGACCATTTTTGAGGATCAGGTAAAATGGATCGTCGTTCAGGGCATAGCCAGGATATATTCAGGTAAAGGAAATGTGGGTAGTGAGGCAGGTAAAAAATTAGCTGAAAAGCTTAAAGATTGTGGTCTGATCGATATCGATAAATTGAAAGATGCATATAAACTTGTTGGAGAGGTGCAGATACAGTTATTGCGAGACGAAAAAGACGGCTTGCTGGCAGAGATTACGCAGGATGCGCTTAATGAAAATAACCTGATACTGGAGGCGGCTACAGCAGCGGAGGTGTCAAAGGCTAAATGGGAGTTGTACAAAACATCTATTGATAAATTGGACCACAAGGCCACTGGCCTGAAAGGGGAAGCGCAACATGATAGCAAGAAAAAGGTTCAGACGGCCATCGAATGGGAGCCAATAGCGCACGGGCAAGGGAAAGGCGTTACCGCCACAGTACTCGCATCCGATCATCCGCTTGGATCTGTATCCGACAATAAAGCGATCAATAAAAGTGTTAAAACCCTAAGTTCGGCAGCTGGCAACCAGGACTACATTGCGGGCCATTTATTGAACCATAAACTTGGAGGACCTGGTAATGATGCCAGGAACCTGACCGCTATTCCAGGTGATGTAAACAGTGAGATGGCGAATAAGGTGGAAGATAACGTGGTGGAGTGGGTCAACAAGGAACATCAGATCGTATATTATAAAACGGAAGTGGATTATGACAATGATGCAGGCAAGGATTACGCATCTATGCTCAAAATTACATTCGGCAGTTATAAAGAGTCGACTGATTTTTCGAATCCTGACCCTGACAATGACCTGGAGAATAAGCACACTTTTGAATTACCTATTAATAAACCATCCGAATATTTAGCATCTAATTTCGGGTATATCCGGGATGATAATGTCGTATCTCCTGGCTATAAAGATTCAAGTGGTAAAGCATATCCCTGGGGTGGCGTAAATAAGGTAAACACGTCAGCCAAGCTTAAATTTGATAAGGAAAAAGATGTTGTGCTGAATACAGAAGCACATATAAAAATTGAATTCATTGCTGCGGCTATTTATTCTTTGCCTATCAGCAAACTGCAAAAGCAGGTTGAAGAGATTACAAAGGAAAAAACAGAAGCTGGTAAGCAACTGGAATTATTGACAGGTAAGAATAAAGAGCTTGTAGAAGAACAACGAAAACTGAGTGTGCTTAAATTCCAGCTGGATTCTCTCCAGTCTCAATATGACATCGAAGTAGAAGAACTGGAAAGAGCAGAAGCCTATTCTGAATCGCTGGAGAAGGAAAAAATTGAAATGCATGAAAGGATTGTTAAGTTGGAGGAGACAATTGATAGTCAGAATGATTTGGCAGGTAAACTGACGGAACAGCTGGAGGAATACAAATACAAAGCCAGGCAACGGGCAGAAAACCTGGGGTTTGAACTTGGCTTTTTTGATGGATTGAATGGACAGGAGGCCAAGTCGGAGGAGTGGATTATTAATAGAAGAGTATCTCTGGGCAGTGCCGCACCATTTAAAAACGGGTATAGCAGGGGGCTTGAAACAGGGAAGTTAGCGAGAGAAGGAGATGAGGAAAATAAACGGCTTAAAGAGAGAATCAAATCCCTGGAAGAAAAAAATAAGGTGATGGCCGAGGAATTGGAGCGATTAAGGCCGAAGGAGCAAGCCCCTGAAGGTGAATCAAAGGCCCTGCATGTGCTGTCTGACAACATTGAATCTACCAATGATATTCCATCGCTTGTAGATGAAGAGCAGGAGAAGGAGCGGGATGTAGATGAAGAGGAAATAGTATCATCATCGGAAAAGACAGCGAACCTGGACTGGAATCCTGGCCAGATAGCGGATAGTGACAATAAGGTGGCAGATGAAAAGGAGCAGCTGATTAAGGAACTATTTTTGCCTGCCAGGGATTGGATTGTGAGCCGTAAGGACCAGGATTTTAATAAATTATTACAGGAGCAGGATTTGATAAAATATGTAGGCCTGGCGATAATGATCCATCTGGAAATAATCAGTCCCAGTGAGGCTTATAAGGCTTATCCCAATGTCAAAAAATACAATGATGTGTTTACCAAAACGAAGGAATGCGAAAAATACTATAATCAATTCAAAAAAGAATTCAGGGTAAAATGAAAATAGAAAAACATGGTTCATGTTGTGGTCATTTATAAAATGAGAACGCAAGTAATGACCTCATCCTGAATCGGGCACATGGTGCGTACGCGCATACAGTTGCATTTTATCCAATATCCCGGTTTGCATGCTGGTTCTAATCCTCTTAATCTGCTCTTCTACTAAATACGCTTTATCAAAAAGCGCAACATTGGATGTTTCCGGACTATATATTACCATTTACTTTTTCTTCTTATTATTCTGTTCTTAATGCTTTTATTGGGTTCATCAACGCCGCACGGAAAGACAGCACACTCACTGTAAGCAATGCCGTCACTATCGCCAATACCCCGGCCAGTGCCGGCATCCACCATTGTATAGCTACCTGGTATGCATAACCCGCCAGCCATTGCTGCATCGTCCACCATACTAAAGGTGTGGCAATTACAATAGCAATCATCACCAGTTTGACAAAGTCCGAAGACAATAATGTCACAATACTCATGGATGAAGCCCCTAATGCTTTGCGTACGCCAATTTCTTTTACTCTTTGCTCTGTAGCATAAGTGGCCAGTCCAAATAATCCAAGGCAGGCAATGAATATTGTCAGGATGGCAAAAGCTGCAAATAACTCGCCGAAGCGGGCATCCTGCTGGTATTGTTCGTTAAATGATTCGTCCAGGAATGAATATAAAAATGGATGGTCCGGTACCGTTGTATTCCATGTTTGTTCCAGTTCATGAATGGTCTTTGTCATGTTATCGGTTTTCACCCGGAGTGAGATTTTGTTGAATGTATAAAATGACGCAATTCTGATCACCAGTGGTTCTACCTGTTTGTGGAGGGAGATGTAATTGAAGTCTTTTACGACACCTACCACCGTGCCTGTACGTCCCCAATGTTCAAAGCGCTTCCCGATTATTTTAGCCGGATCAGCATATCCGAATTGCTTGACAGCAGCTTCATTTATGATGAGTGATTGTACCGTATCTGCCGGAAATGCTCTGGAATAGGCCCTACCAGCAGCCATCTTTATTTCATAAGTTGGAATGAAGTCGAAATCAACTTCATATAAGGCAGGTGTCTCCATTTTCATGTCACCCGTAGTGGATTCAATAAAGGTGGTGCCATTTGGAAAGAAATCGCCGGGTACTGCTCTCGATGCAGATACACTGGTGACGGCACTGTTGCTGGCCAGTATGGCTTTGATGGTTTCAATAGACATATTCACACTATAGTCTCCACCATAATCAATTACCAGCATCTGGTCCTGCCTGTACCCAAGGGAATGTTGCCTGAGATGTTTCAATTGGGAATACACGATCATGGTACCTGCTATCAATCCTACGGAGAGACTGAACTGCACAATTACGAGGGTCTTTCTCAGTACAATACCTTTACCTGATGAGCGGAATTGCCCTTTCAGTACTTCTACCGGTCTGAAACTGGAAAGTACCCATGCAGGGTAACTGCCAGCCAGTAATCCCAGTACGAAAGGTAACACGATGAGGGCAGGTAGTATCCGCCACGATAACAGCGCCGCGTAAGTAATGGGTTTACCCGCTATTTCACGCATGAATGGCAGCAACAGCAGCGCAAGTATGATTGCTATGATCACCGCCATCAGGGATATCAATGTGGCTTCTGTGAGGAATTGGTATATCAATCCATTCTGGTGGGCACCTACTGCTTTTCTGACACCTACTTCCCTGGCCCGTTCCATGGAACGGGCAGTGGAGAGATTGACAAAGTTAATACAGGCAATCAGCAGGATGAATATGCCCACAATGGAAAAGATGTAAATATTGGACATGCTGCCGGTGGCACCAGGTTGCCGTTTGGCACTGGAATGCAGGTAGGCCGACTGCAAAGGTTCAAATGCAATGGTGTAATTATCTAAATCATTTTTTGCAAAATACTTATTGACAAATGAAGGAATGCGCGCTTCCAGATTGTGGATGTTGGTCTGTGGTGGAATAAGGAAGTAAGTATAGAAATCAATGTATCCCCATTGGTTAAATATCTCCGGCCGCCATTTCATAAAGGTGCTCATGGAGATCAGCGCATTAAAACTTAGATGTGTATTCGGCGGCAAATCTTCCATGACACCGGTCACCAGTAATGTTTCCTTATGATCTGCCAATAATGATTGGCCTACGGCATCCCGGTCACCAAAGTATTTTCTGGCTACACTTTTGGTGAGCACGATACTGTAAGGGGCTACTAAGGCTGTTTTGGGATTACCCGACAGCATTTTCCAGCTGAATATGTCGAAGGTGGTGGAATCTGCCATTACAATTCCCTTTTCCTGAAACCGCATCCCGTTGTGTTCCAGTAATAAGGTATTAGGACTGGTGAAGCGTGTCACCTTTTTTATTTCCGGGAAGTATTCCTGCAGGGCAGGGGCGACGGGGGCGTTTCCCCATACCTGGTATTCGGCTGGCGCAGGTGCTTTCGTGATGTCATGATCTTTCACATTCCGGTATGCATGCAGTACCCTGTAAATTTCGTTGTAATGAACGTTATACTTGTCGTACGATAATTCATCTGATACGTACAGGGCAATCATGATGCAGCAGGTGATACCTACGGCAAGGCCAATGATGTTGATAGCAGAATAGGCTTTCTTTCTCTGTAGACTTCTCCAGGCGATCTTAAGGTGATTTTTTAGCATAATCGGGATGGGCCATTGATGGCGGGGTGGGAGGTGCAAAAAAGCTGCCATTTAAAGGGATGTAGTGCCATGGCGGGTATGGTGGTTTCAATATGTTCAAATACGTACGTTATGCTGACCGATAATGGACAGTCGGTTTTGCATTGTAAAGAGAAAGAAATTTTGAAAAAATAAAAAAATCATTACTTTTGCATCCCTGTGATTTTCACAGGATACCGGTTTTCGGGACGTAGCGCAGCCCGGTAGCGCGCTTGCATGGGGTGCAAGAGGTCGCTAGTTCGAATCTAGTCGTCCCGACTATTAAAAGCAAAACCCGTTCTTTGAGCGGGTTTTGCTTTTAATTTATAATATACATTGTTTGTAAATTACTCATAATCAACTCTAACAAGTTCGATCCCTTTAACCAAATAGCGTAGGAAAATAATTGAATCAACAGTAATAGTAACTTCCCATTTTAATTATACCCTGTATTGGTCCATTATATAAATCACATGCCCTAAAATGTTTCCATTTTATGCCCCGGTCATTTAGAAGAAACTCTTAGGAGTGGTCCCGACGAATTCAGATTGTTCAAGAATTGACACTTATTGACCGTTACAGAACAATTGAAATTAATGAAACAAATGAGGCAGATTAGTTTGTTCAAATCCTCAATATTTATACAGCACTATTGGAAAAAGCTGGCATTTTTAAATATGAAAGTCAGACTTGTTCGGTCTGGTGCTTGCGGAAAGAGATATTTTAATCAATTAAAATACTATTTTACTTAATTTACATTAATTAATGTAATATAATATATATATATCAATTGATATTAAGAGCTTGTTTCTTTTTGTTTTTTCTGGTTTTAATTTTTTGTCCGGTTGTTCATTCTCAATCTAAATTGGAGCTTGTAGAACAGCTCCTGAGGAAATCTGATGCAAGTAATATGGAGTCGGTTTTTAACGGAGTTAAGGCAATTATTGATCAGACACCTTATACGGATGCTATTTATTATGAGGATTCGTTGCTACATATAGCGGCTGAGCTACCGCATTATCCCCAGGCTTTTGGTTGGATGTATGAGCTAACAAAAATCACATATAATCGTTCGGGACATGAAGATAATCTTTTCCTTTACCTGTTGTCAATAGCTACTGATCCCGCATTTGACAAACCGGAAATAAAGGAGAAGATCCTTTACGAAATAGGGGCTTCGTATTATCAACTTGGTGATTTTGAAAAAGCTCAGGTCACAATGGAAAAGCACCTTGAAGCATATAATGGCCCTGTTAACAGAGATTTGATTAATTGTTTGACTATGTTGGGTCTTATTGCTCAGCGGCGGCAAAAATATGATGATGCTTCCCTTTTTCTTCACCAGGCGCTTGCCGCTGCTATCAGCTCAAAAGACAGTGCCTGGATCGGCCTATCCAACGGTAATATCGGTTCACTTTATCTGGAAATGGGAAAAATAGCAGAAGCCATACCTCTCCTCTACTTTGATATGCATCTATGTCTGAAAGATTCCCTTTTTGAAGGTGCAGCCAACGATTACTTTGATCTCTCTGGTGTAGCCTTGCAACAGAAGCGTTTTGTCCGCGCCAAAATATTGCTTGATAGTGGTCTGTATTTGTTGCGCCTGGATAATCGGCCTTTTAGAAAATCCTGGATCAGAATCTACAAGAATCTATCAAATTACTTTAATGCTGTTGGTAAACCAGATAGCGCCTATCACTACCTCTTACTTGCCCAGGATATAGATGACAGTCTGCAGAATAATAAAAGTGAATCCTTACTTAAAATGAGGGTCAATGAATTTTCGCAGGAGAAAGAGGAGCAGGATGCCTTACTTATCAAAGCAAGTATTGCAAGTAGTCAGCAAAACTTCCGGTTTGCTATTACTGCAATTGTAGGTATGATAGTGGTAACCCTGTTTGCATTTATTTATATCTCTCAGAAAAAGCGAATCAACAGTATGCTATCTGAAAAAGCCCGCCTTGTAGAGGTAGAAAAAATAGCCGAAGAAAAATTGCGAAAAAAAGAAGAAGAGGCCAACAGGGCCAAAGATAAACTTTTCTCTCTTATCGCTCATGATCTTAGGGGGCCAATCAGTAGTTTGGGAATGATCCTGGCTGTTTTGGAAGAAGGGTATATGGATATTGACGAATTCAAAAGCTTTATTCCCAAATTGAAAGACCGGGTAGATAATCTTTATCAGGTAACTGATAATTTGCTGATGTGGGCTCATTCTCAACTTGATGGAAATGTTACTAAAAAGGAAGTTGTCATTTTAGATAAGGTGGTTAATAATATTTTTAATCTGCTAGCCAGCGATGCTCTGAAAAAAGAAATTGTGTTAGAAAAGCAGATGCAGGATGATCTAAAAATTATAGCTGATGCTAATCAGTTGGAAATAGTGATCCGAAACCTGGTGAGTAATGCGCTTAAATTCTGTCCTTCGGGTTCCATAGTATTCGTAAAATGTTTCAAAGAGAATGATCAGGTGTTTATCAATGTTTGTGATAATGGTCCGGGGCTGCCTGATGACGTAATTAAAAATATGGAAATGGGCGCTTTCTCGCAGCCTTCAATAGGTACAGGAGGGGAAAAGGGAACTGGGCTGGGACTGGTGATGTGTAAAGACTTTATTGAAGCAAACGGTGGACAATTGACAGCTTATCCTAATAGTCCTCACGGGACAGTTTTTTCTATCAGTTTTTATTGAATAGCATTTATTTAATACCCGCTCTTGTATTAGAGTATGTTTAAAAACTGATTCTCGTTATTTTAGAAGTATACTAATGAATGCTACCTGGATGAAAGCAACAGACGATTCAGGCAGGCTTTCATGATCTTTCGAGTCACCATTTTCAACGAAAAAAACTTCCTGCCACCGTTTTGTCCAATGCGAGCACATATAGATCAACAAGATCGTCGAAATGCACACATTCGACCATATATTCTCACATTTCCCGATATAACTGGCGGTACCGATTTTTATGGCTTCCCTGATCAACCACGGCACCTGTATGCTATCCCTTTTTATACCATTGCACCAGCCGTATATAGTCGTATTGCACAACACAACCGAACGTATTCCACTATTTGCCGAGTCACGTACAAGCTGATCGATTACAGCACGGTTGACGCCGTGGCCCCCGTCTCCGTCTTCATCCGCCAACGGTTCCGGGGTTTGCTCACCACTGAGATGTTATGCGTATGCCCGGATCGTGGTGAACAAGACTAAGTGTGAGCTGGGATGAAACAGCAAATCAATCCCTCTGATTGGAATGAGGCGAAGGGATGTGCTAAGAGTAAATCGGATGAGTTAAGGCGGTTTAACAGCTATTTGGAAGAGGTAAGGGCTAAGTTAGTCCGGCATTACCAGCAATTAAGATTGGGAGATGAGGGAATAAATGCGGATATGGTGAAGCAGGCATTTTTAAATTACGATAAGCCTGTAGAACAGCATTCTTTGATGTGGCTCATAGGCCATCACAATGAAATTATGAAAACAGTCCTGGTTCCCGGGACTATGAAAAACTATCGCACTACTGAGAGCTATTTACAGCTGTTTATTAAAAAACATTATGGTACAAATGATGTGTTGCTTAGGAAGCTTGCTTTTGAGTTTATTACTGGTTTTGAGCATTATGTTAGGACCCAGCCATTGAAGGAGCATGATCAATGCACAAATAATGGGACTATGAAGCATATGGAGCGCCTGAAGAAAATAATGAAATAGGCGAAGGATAATGAATGGGTAGATAAAAACCCGTTTGAATTATACAAGCTGAAATTTAAGCATAAAGAGCGCGATTTTCTCAGCTTGGAAGAGCTGAAGGCTATAGAGAATAAAGAATTTGAAAATGAGATGCTAAAGCAGGTAAAAGAGCTGTTTCTTTTCAGTTGTTACACAGGATTGGCATTTGCGGATTTATTGAGTTTAAAGCCGGAGAATATATTTACTGCTAATGATGGAATGAAATGGATTAAGACATCCAGAGCAAAAACAGGTACACCTGTATACGTACCATTACTCAAACAGGCAATATCGATATTGAATATATACAATCAAGACGCGGAGTATATTTTCCCAAGCACCACCAATCAAAATATCAATAGAGGTCTTAAAATAATCAGTGAAATCTGTGAGATAAAAAAGCACCTGACGTTTCACCTTGCGAGGCATACGTTTGCAACTACTATAACGCTAATGAATGGAGTGCCTATAGAGTCAATCAGTAAGATGTTAGGTCATACGAAGCTGAGTACGACCATGATTTATGCGAAGGTAACGCAGAGTAAAGTAGCAATGGATATGGCGATGTTACAGCAGAAAATGAACGAGAATGAATAGAATCTGAGTTATATTACGACCTACATTTGTATAGTCATGAAAAAAGACAAGTAAAGTATCCTTATATATTAAATGAAACGACTGCCAGATTTGACTTTGAGAGTACGGGGCCAAATGGTACAATAAAAAAACGGTCGTTTATACAAAATTGAAAAGTTGCAGCCGTTTGAATCTGACAAGAACTATGGAGCATTTTGGGTTACCAGAAAAAAAGTTTAATTTTGATTAAAAGGAAGAAATTATGTCTACAAAAATTTCACAATTTCTTGAAAAAAGGGGAAAGTTAATAGTTGGTAAATCGAGCATTCCGGATGATGCAGTGCGCAATAGCCCTTTTATAATAAAAAAGATAGAGCAGGCTAAGCGCAGATTGAAGGAACATCCATTTCCAATTGAACTGTTAAAAGCAAAATACGCGAGCTGAACAAAATTAGTGTTGCTCTTAAAAGTACTTTCTCCATTAATCAACATATTAATTATTCCTGGAGAAGTGAAACTGACTTTGATATTGTACTAAATTTATATCACGATGAAGGAGAAAAAGCCGAATGTAATATTAAAGATATTCAACAAAAATGGCGGTGAAAGTGAGTTCGTTAAAATAATTACAGAGGACAATGAAGACAATTATTCAGCTCAACTTAAAGGCCTTTCTGAAGATGAAAAGGGGTTAATTATTTTCAAAGAAGACGATGACAACTGGGTCTTAATTACAAAAAGACGCATAAGGTCCGCCTCAAAAGGAGTAGGATATGAGATTTTCCTCGAGGATTTGGAAGAGGTGGAGCATTGCCGTGAAAGTCTTGAAGCTTATCGGCATAAATTTATTTTAACTAATAAGGATAATAACAAGCATATACTATATTTTGATGAAATAAATGCCTTTATGACTATGACGCAGGTTATCTTCTTCCTTGCACGGTGATAATCCTCCGCAGTTGCTTAAGGCGCTGGTGTCATAATATTTGGTCTAGGAGATCATAGCCAATAAAATCATAACTGTCTATTGGGGTTAACAAACAATCGGTTTCTGGCTCAATAACAACAGTCAGGAGATTAAATCTTTTAATATCTTTTTTTTCAGCACATGGTCTAATGTTCTATAGAACCCCGTTTCATGGTATCCATCAATGACTATTTCTTTCCAGTCTTCTTCACTTGTTCGATCAGTCTCAACTAAAACTTCATTAATGCTGGTGTCAATCGAAACGAGTTCAGTTAATTGTGTGAGCTTGCTCCATTCGATATAGTTGTTCCATGCAAGAATGTCGGCACCATTTTCATTATTGAATTTTGCTCGGGCGGTATAAAAGAATATCATCAGTTAAATTGGCTAATGTTTTCGCAAAGTAAATGCTATTCTGCGCTTCCTAACTGACTTGTCATTAAACGCTCTTCGCCTTTTGCAAGCGCATCTAATTTGATTATACATTATTTGTTATAAGTTATTCTATCATTTTCCTTGGGTATTAAAGCAACCTCATATTTGAAGTTCCATTCCTTGATACTTTCCAAGATAGGTAAAAAGGCTAACCCCTTTTCAGACAACCGGTAATCCACCCTTGGCGGCAGTTCCTTATAGGCTATTCTAATTAGCAGCCCATCTTCTTCCAGCTCCTTAAGTTGTTCGGTCAGTACTTTTCTTGAAATATGCGGAATAATGGAATCCATCTGACCAAAACGCACGGTACGGGTACCGATCACATTGATGATGATCGGTTTCCATTTATTCCCGATTGTACCAATTGCCCTTGTAAAGGAGCAGTTTGAAGCGCAAAATCTCTCGTCTCTCATGATTTAAATTTTGTAGTTACCTGACAGTAACCAGATTCAATTCTAATAGTTACAAATATAAACTATCAATGGTAGCTTTGTGAAACAATTAAAGAATAAATAAAATGAGCAGATTAAAAAATAAGGTAGCAGTGATTACAGGCGGTAATAGCGGCATTGGTTTGGGCATTGCGTTGGAATTTAAGAAGGAAGGTGCAATGGGAGTTATTGTCGGCAGAAATCAAGAAACGTTGGACAACGCAGCGGCAAAACTGGGAAGTGGTTTTATCGCTATTAACGCCGATGTGACCAAACTGGCTGACCTAGAGAAAGTGTTTACAACAACCGCTGAAAAATTCGGCAAGATAGATGTCGTCGTTGCCAATGCGGGTGCCGGAGCAGTAGGAACTGTAGCGACTTTTGATGAAGAAGCGTTCGACCAGGCTATTGATATAAACCTGAAAAGTGTCTACTTCACAATCCAAAAAGCACTGCCCTACATGAATGATGGTGGTTCGATCATTTTAATCGGATCTAATGCGGCCCATCGGGCCTATGCGAATTTTACACTGTATGGCGCCGCAAAAGCGGCAGTGATATATTTGGCCAAAGGTTTCTCCAGCGACCTTTTGGATAGGAAGATTCGAGCAAATATAATCACACCGGGCACCACGGATACCCCGGCATTTGACAAGTTTGTTCCCGCAGACCAAATGGAAGCGGTAAAAAAACACTTTGCCGATCAAATGCCAATCGGCAGGATTGGACAACCATCTGATATCGGTAAAACAGCCGTTTTTTTAGCCTCTGATGATTCTTCGTTTATGCTAGGTGCCGAACTCTTGGTGGATGGCGGCATGACCTATTTATCTAAATAATTTAAAATTCTCAATGAATAATCCAGAAAACAATGTAGCAAAAAGCTACGCCATTATCGGCTTTGGCAAGATCGGCCAGGCCCTGGCCAAAGCATTTGTTCGTAAAGGCATCAAAGTGTCTGTTGCTACCACACGTACTCCGGAACGTTTTGCTGCCGAAGCCGCCGCGATCGGAAAAGAGATCATTCCCGTAACACTTGGAGATGCCGTTAAGGCGGACGTTATCTTTTTGGCGGTGCGTTTCGAGTCGCACCCGGACGTTGCAAGGGCCATGCACGACTGGGATGGAAAGATGATCATCGATGTGACTAATGCCTACGGTGTGCCGCCCCACAAGCTGGGAGGGCTACCCTCGGCCAAATTTGTAGCGCAGGCTTTCACCAACGGGAAACTCATTAAAGGCTTTAACCATTTGGGAGCTGGTATCCTTGAAAAGGATCCGGCCGTACATGGCGGCAATAGGGTCGTGTTCCTGGCTGGCGACGATGAGGACGCAACTTCGGAGGTCGCAACGCTTGCGGAAAGGCTTGGTTTCGCGCCAGTCAAATTGGGCAAACTTACCGATGGCGGACTGCTGGTGCAAGCGCAAGGAAATACCTGGGGACAGTTGATCTTCCAGGACCTGATCAAGTTTAAATCTTAAATAAAAGGAACGATGAAAAAATTAGAAAACAAAGTAGCGGTAGTGACCGGCGCATCAAAAGGAATAGGCGCTGCGATTGCCAAACATTTTGCCGCAGCAGGCGCAAAAGTAGTAGTTAATTATGCCACCAGTAAAGAAAGCGCGGACAAAGTAGTTAAGGAGATTACGGATAATGGAGGTACAGCCATCTCTGTACAGGCCGATGTATCGAATGAAACTGATGTAAACAGGTTGTTTGAAAATACCCAAAAGACTTTCGGCACACTGGACATTTTAGTAAATAACTCAGTAGCTCAAGGATACGCACCTATCGAACAGATTTCGGTGGAGGCATTTCACAAAAGTTTTAACGTAAATGTTTTAGGGCCGGTATTGACTATCCAGGCGGCGCTGAAACTTTTCAGCAATAAGGGCGGAAACATTATTAATATTAGTTCCGGTGCAAGTAAATATCCGTTGGCGAATGCATCTTTATACTCTTCAACTAAAGCAGCACTTGATGCTTTCACTATCGCTTTATCCAAAGAATTGGGTGTTAAAAACGTTCGGATCAATTCTATTTTACCGGGCGCTACTGACACGGAAGGTGCCGCTGCCGCAGGCGTCACTGCTGGCAGCGAATATGAAAAGATGTTTGTTGAAAAAACACCGCTTGGCCGCAGGGGCCAGCCCGCAGATATCGCGAAAGTTGCTGTTTTTCTGGCCTCCGATGAGGCTGCCTGGATCACCGGTGAGCAGATTTCCGTTTCTGGCGGTATGTACGGCTTTTAATTTCCGTAAGCCTGAAAATGAAAGAAGATAGGCTGAAATTATAAGTGTGTAATGGCTAGGCAAAATGCATTAAATAATGGGTTCAAAAGTGTATTTCCTTTTAATCCCTGCTTTCGTAAGAAGCAGGGATTTTTTTCAAGTTTGGTTCTGCCTTGATGACTTGTAAATATGTTTATAATATCGGAGATATTCTAGTTTTAGGACGCACTCTGGGTGACTTCTTATGTAGCAGGAAATGGATTATCCCTGTTCATTCATTGATAATATTTATATTACAAAAACATTCACCTGAATACCATTTGACATTACATGTTACAAAATAAAAAATTGTTATGAAAACCCAATTAAATCGCCTTGACCGGTTAACACTCGCTATTGGAATTTTACATATTTTTAGTTTCCTGCCAATAAAAGCACAGCAACAAAAAGCACATAATCCTATCATCTATGCCGACGTACCGGATCTGTCTATAATTAGAGTAGGCAATAACTATTATATGAGCAGTACAACTATGCACATGAGCCCCGGCCTGCCCATCATGAAATCGACTGATTTGGTAAACTGGAAATTGATTGGCTATGCTTACGACACGTTAGGCAATATGGATGAACTGAATCTCAGGAACGGCAAGAATACGTACGGCAGGGGTTCCTGGGCCAGTAGCCTGCGTTATCATAATGGCAAATATTACGTCACCACCTTTTCCCAAACCACAGGCAAAACTTATATCTATTCCACAAAAGACATAGAAAAGGGTGCATGGGAAGGTGTTGCATTTAAACCGATGATGCACGACCACTCGCTTTTTTTCGATGACGATGGCAAAGCATACCTGGTGTATGGTAGTGGTAAAATAAGACTGGTAGAATTAAACAGTGAACTCACAGGTATTGCATCAGGCAGCGAACAGGTGATCATTGAAAACGCCAGCCTTCCCACCTCGCCTTCAGGTAGCCGGGAGGGCTTGCCGGCTGAGGGTTCACAATTATTCAAAATAAAGGGCAGGTACTATCTTTTCAACATTACCTGGCCTGCTGGCGGACAGCGATCCGTAGTGATACACAGGGCAGATAAAATAACAGGTCCCTGGGAAGGGAAAACAGCCCTTCAGGATAAAGGGGTAGCGCAAGGCGGTCTTATAGATATGCCTGATGGCAGATGGTTCGCCTACTTGTTTAGGGACAACGGCGCTGTAGGACGCATACCTTACTTAGTTCCCGTAAAGTGGGAAAACGGCTGGCCTGTACTGGGTGATGATGGAAAAGTACCCATGGCTCTGAATCTCACCGCCAATCAATCGCTCTCTCCGGGCATTGTGGCATCCGATGAATTTAACCGTGGTTTACAAGATGCGTCCTTTCCTTTGGCTTGGCAATGGAACCATCAACCAGATAACGAATTATGGTCACTGAAAGGAAGGAAAGGGTTTTTACGCCTGACCACCGGCGTAGTGAACAGGGATTTCCTGCAGGCAAGGAACACCTTGACGCAGCGGACTTTTGGGCCTACATCTTCTGCCTGTACATCGGTTGATGTATCCAGTATGAAAGACGGTGATTTTGCCGGTCTTTGCCTTTTGCAAAAGGATTTCGGACTGTTAGGCGTAAAAATTAATGGAACAAAGAGAACATTGGTCATGGTAAATGCCACAGGTGATAATACTGAAGAAGTTGCCCATATAGCGTTGAATAAAAGTACTATTTACCTGAAAGCAGATTGCAATTTTACCGACAGAAAAGATATTGCCAGGTTCTATTATAGTCTTGACGGTAAATCGTGGAATTCTATCGGCACACCATTGCAAATGAAGTATACGCTACCGCACTTCATGGGATATAGATTTGGTTTGTTCAACTACGCGACCAAAGAACCTGGAGGATATGCCGATTTTGACTATTTCCGTATCTCAGACGAGATCATGGTAAAAGAATAAAGTCTCTCCAGCCCTGACTGGCAACTTCTTTTGCAGCATTATTAGCACCTATCTGTTTTTTAGCAGGGGCTATTGAAATATTTAACGCAACAAAAGATGTAAAAAATACTTATGCAGAATCCTGTGTACTTTGGGGCACTTTACTTTTCAATTCACGCTTTATGCGTTCGAATGGCTAATATCCTGCTAACTGCACTAGTGGGGGTTACAGCAATGCCAATGTATCCATAAATATTGTTGTCAGCGTCTCTCAGGGGTGTAAAAATTGATTGTATTTGTATTTCGCTGCTATCCTTTCTTACATAAGTCCAATTCCGTAGTTCGGTGCACACCATTTCCTGTATTTTAGGCAATGACTTAATCCCGGTCCTTTTTCCTCGTTTTGTTTTATCCGGGCAAGATAAAAACAGTCCAGGAGAGTGTTTGCCTATTACTTCATCTGCTGTATAACCAAGCATTCTTTCGGCTTCTTTATTAAAGACTATAACGATTCCATTTATGTCTGTAGCGAAGACTCCTATACCTATGGGTGTGTTCAAAATATCTTCGAATAGCTTTTGCGATTTTGACGTTTCTATCTTTTCACGTTTGCTTTCATCAATGTCCTGGAAAGTGCCGTATATTTTAGTACATATACCATCTTTATAGTTAGAGCTACCTGTGGCCCTGACCCATTTTTCATTTCCCTGTTCTGTTATGATCTGTAGCTCTAAGTCCCAGGGAATACCTTCTGCAATTGTCAACTCTATAACTCTTTTAATACTATCTCTGCTATAACCCTGTTTGTAAAAATTGATTGCGTTTTCCAATTCAGGAACATATTTTGAATCAACTCCATGGATACTCTTTGTGATAGCTGTCCAGTGCAGGATGTTAGTCTCAATATTTAGCTCCCAGCCACCAATGGAAACAGAATTTTGGGTTTGCAGTAGTAAGTATTTATATAGTTCTTCTGATGCACAAAGAGCATCTCTGGTATCAGTGATATCAGTAAGATCGCGTGTTACTTTAGTGAAACCTATTACTTCTCCGTAATCGTCGTGTATGGCTGTCATAATTATACTTCCCCAAAATCTCGATCCATCTTTTCTTATACGCCATCCCTCATCTTTGGCTACTCCTTTTTTTTCGGCGTGGCTTAATAATCTTTGTGGGCGGAGATTATTTTGGTCGTATTCAGAATAAAAAACACTGAAATGCTTGCCAATGATCTCCTCAGCAGTATATCCTTTTATCTTTTCAGCACCTTTGTTCCAGTTTTCCACCTTGCCATTTTTGTCCAGCAATAGTATTGCGTAATCATCGATCTCTTCTACCATTTTATTAAAACGGATTGCTCTTAGGTCCTTGACAGCAATGGATTCAGCCACAATTTCCTTGATTTTCACGTCAAATTCATTGGTCGCCTGCTCAAACATTGTTAACCACTCACGATCAACATCAGGATATTCATCTTTAAACAGGCTAATCAAACTCATAATTGTTGTAAGTGGTTGCCTGATTTGATGTGATTGCAGCTGTGCTACTTTCATCAGTGCATTGTTTTTTGCATCTTTTTCCGCTATCTGATATTGAAGTTCTTTATGCCCCAACTCTAACTCCAGTAGGCAGGAAACCTGGCGCGCGAATAATTTAAGTGTTTCTTGCTGCTTTTCATCTATCCAGTTGGGCTTAGTGTCATAAATGCATAAGGTACCTAGTCTAATGCCATTTTCAATAACAATTGGTACACCTGCATAAAATCTAATATAGGGTTCTGAGCTTACCAGGGGATTGGTCTTAAAGCGATCGTCTGCTGTAGTATCCGGCACTATTAACAAATTCTCTTCATCAATTACATAATTGTTGAAAGAGGTCTCCTGGGGTATTACTTCCACATCTTCTCCAGGCTTAACTTTTAACCAATTAAAATCATCGTCCAGTAAAGCAATTAGAGCTACAGGCTTTCCACACAAACTGGCGACCAGATCTAAAATATCTTGGAATTCTTTCTTTTTATAAATATCGATTTTCAAAATTTTTTCAATCGATGAGATTCTATCCGCTCCACTTTTCATTCGACATAACTTTAATATAATTAATCAGTAAGAAGGTAAAATGAGGCACAATAACCTAATTTACAGAATTATATACGATGATTTAGGGCAGTTTGCCTTTCAGGTAAAGTTTTTTCACTCGTTTTTAGGGGGCCCAAACGGTTAGATTTTACAATTGTTAGCTTTTAAGTGTAGTCTTAAAACTTAAATATAATTTTATTAATTAGTGTTATTGTTTGATTTTTAATAATCCTTCAATAAGCAAGTTCGACAATTGTCCATCCTTTCCGACATATTTAATATCAAAGGATATCAGGAGGCACCTAGAACGCAGGTTTTACGTGCCTCCTGTATTTTGGGAGGGGTAGTTTAGGTGAATGGATATCGATTTATTCGTGACTTAAAATGTGAGTCATATTTGTGATTCTCGGAATGGTATGCAAATGTTTGATCTTAAGTTAATTATGTTGAATTAATCAGGGTTGTTTGATATGATTTCAATTCATTTTTCGTGGCTTGTGAGTGAGCTTTTGGTGTAATTGATTTATGACAGAGGTTGTGCAAAGCCTAAGGCAGATGAATTGAAGACGATTAAAAGTTATCTGAAGAAACGAGGGTGAAGCTGGTAAGGCATTATCAACGGTTGCATTGGAGATGAGACAAAAAGTGCAGACATGGTGAAGCCGGCATTTTTAAATTATGATATGCCTGAAGTGCAGCATTCTTTAATGTGGCTCATTGATCACCACAATAAGATTATGAAATCGGTCCTTGCCCAGGGGACTATGAAAAACTACTATACTACCAGGAGCTATTTAAAGCTGTTTATAAAAAAATCATGACCTAAAATTCGTTATATTGTCAAAAATACACTTTACCTGTTAATCTACCAGAAACCTATTAATTCCATGTTATTGTGAAATATATTTTATATATATTATGCCTGTTGTTTGTTCCACAGGTTGTTATTTCGCAACAGAGCGACTTTAACTTTGTTAACTTCACCACAAGTAATGGTTTGTCTTCCAACACGGTAAATACTATTCTGAAAGATAAATATGGCTTCATGTGGTTTGGTACAGATGACGGACTGAATCGGTTTGACGGTCTTACGTTCTCTGTTTACAGGCATAAGGAAGGGGATTCAACCAGTTTGGGAGGTAATTCCATACTCGCATTGCATGAGGATCGTTCCGGCAATTTATGGATAGGTACTAATAACACCTTATCCTGCTATAACCGCAAAAAAGACTCCTTTATCAATTACAAATTTACATTAAATAACACGGCACGGACCCTTTTCTGCGATCATACCGGCCAGGTGTGGATCGGAAGTTACATCGGTTTGTTCAGATTGAACCCGCGAACCGGTAGGGTAGTCCGTTATATGGCAGATCCTGGCAGGCCAGGGTCACTGGTGTCAAACATTATCACCTGTATAGTGGAAGATAGCAGGCACCGGCTATGGATAGGTGGCAATGGAGGGATCTACCTGTACCAACCACAAGCTGACAACTTTAAGCACTTTAGCCACGAAGCGGCAGACTCACTTTCTTTACCTGGCAATTCCATAAAAGCGATGACCGAAGACCATAATGGCAACTTATGGATCGGCACAGAAGATGATGGATTGTCTATGCTGCTGCCCGATGGCAGGCATTTCCGTACTTATCAGCATAGCAACACGCAAAAAAAATCCCTGAGCAGCAACTGCATCTGGTCTTTGGCAGCTGAAAATGCAAATAGGATCTGGGTAGGAACCGAGGAAGGATTGAACATCTTCGACCTGCAAAAGAAGACCTCGCAGCGAATAGAACATGATGTTAGAAATCGTTATAGTTTACAGGGCAAATCAGTGCGGAGTATTTACATCGATAACAATGGTATTTACTGGGTCGGAACATACCAGGGAGGTATTAGTAAATACGATAGGAACCTGGCTTTTTTTAATCTCAGGGAAAGCAATCCGTTTGACCCACAAGGATTGACCGCTCCAATTGTTACCTCTTTCTCCGAAGATGCCAATGGCGATATCTATGTAGGCACAGAGGGTGGTGGTATTAACCTTTTTCACAGGAACACCGGCCTGTTCAGCCATCCACGCTTCTACCAGGACATCAAACCACCTGCTGTACTTTCTCTCGAACATGCCGACGGGCTACTCTGGATAGGTACTTTTATGCATGGTATATACACACTAAATATGCAAACGGGAAAGGTGCACCACTATTTAAGAGGAGACAGTGCCAATCAGCCTTCGGGCAACGATATTTTTTGTCTGAAAAAGGACAGCCGTGGAAATATATGGATAGGAACCAATGGGAATGGGGTGAACGTTTATGATCCGGTATCCGGTGTGTTCAGACGTTTTGATAGGGTCAAGTACAAAAAGGACAGCATTACGGTTTTAAACAGAGGTTTTATCAGAACCATAGAGGAAGATAAAGCCGGCAATATCTGGATTGGTACCATTGGAGCAGGTATAATCATGTTGGATGCATCAGGCAATATAATAAGGACTTATACCATGAAAAACAGTGACCTTCCTGCTAATAACGTTCAAACCATCTGCGCCGGACAAAGCGGCAGAATCTGGGTAGGTATTCACAGTGCCGGCTTGTGCCTTTTTGATCCGAAAACCGGGAAATTTCAACGTTACGCCGAACAGGAAGGGCTCTCCAACGCGGTCATCTATAAGATCCTTGAAGATGATGCCGGAAAGGTGTGGGTAACCAGTAATAAGGGAATCAGTAGTTTTGATCCTTCAACCAGCACTTTTAAGAATTATTATCAATATAATGGGTTGCAGCGCAGTACTTTCTGCCTGGGAGCAGGTTTAAAGACAGAGAAGGGAGAACTTTTTTTCGGTGGGCTGGAGGGATTTAATTACTTTATTCCGAAGCAGCTTAATTATAATAGAATTGTCCCCCGCATTGTATTGACTGATCTCAAAATTGGCAATGTTTCCGTGATTCCCGGAGAACATGCTGCTATCCAATCACATATTTCATTAGCTGACTGTATCCGGCTTGATTATAAACAACACTTTACCATCAATTTTGCCACGCTGAACTATACTGCACCGCAGGAGAGCAGGTATTCCTATATGCTGCAGGGTTTCGATAAAGGTTGGAATGATATAGGCACATCACGAATGGCTGTGTTTTCGAATTTAAGGCCTGGTAAATACGTTTTCAGAGTCAGGGCCAGTTGTGACGATGGGGCATGGCATACGGAAGAAGCTGTCATCAATGTAATCATAAGACCTCCTTTCTGGTTGACCATCTATGCGTACATATTTTATTTATTAGCAGCCGTTGCGGTTTTGTGGGGGCTGAGATACCGGGCTATCCGCAAACTGAAAACCCGGTTTGCGCTTGAGCAGGAAAGGCTGCAGGTCCGGCAGGCAATAGAAATGGACCGAAAGGAAGCGGAAAGGCAACGTGAATTTGAGCAGGTGAAGATCAAATACCTGATGAACCTGAGCCACGAATTCCGTACACCGGTTTCCCTCATTGCAGGGCCAGTGGATAAACTCATTCATAACGAAATCGCTCCCGAAAAACTAAAGCAACTGAACCTGGTGAAACGGAATGCACGTAGACTGTTGAACATGGTAAACCAGCTATTGGATTTTCGAAAACTGGAAGAGCAGGAAACGAAACTGGACCTTAGCAGGGAGGACATCATATCTTTTATAGCTGAAGTAATAGAACTCTTCAAAGATATCTCCGAGCACAGGCAGATCAGTTTTCTGTTTACAAGCTCCATTTCCCGTTATTATACAGCTTTTGACAGGGATAAGCTGGAACGGGTATTGTTTAACCTGCTTTCTAATGCATTTAAATTCACACCGAAGGAGGGTGCTATATCGCTGACTGTAGATCCTGACCCGGATGCAGGTATAATCATAAAGGTGGCGGATACTGGTGTAGGCATGAAACCAGAAGTGAAGGAAAAGATCTTTAATCGCTTTTACCAGGGTGATGAGAATCCTGCTATCCTCAACCAGGGGAGTGGAATCGGGCTCTCTATAACAGCTGAATTTGTGAAAATGCATGGTGGCTTTATAAATGTGGAGAGCATCCCTGGTAAAGGCAGCACATTTTCCGTGCTTTTACCATTGGAAAAAATGGAAGAGCTAAGACTACCGAATGTAAAGATACCTGGTGAAGCGGCGGGTCCGGATGTAGACCACCCTATATCCTGCCAACATGCTGAAGTGGCTGCTGCAGATAAACTAACAGTGTTGCTGGTTGAAGACAACAAAGACTTCCGTTATTACCTGAAAGACAATCTGCAGCCATTTTATAAAGTTGTGGAGGCGGCAGATGGGAGAGAAGGGTGGCAGAAAGCGCTGTCAGCACATCCAATGGTCATTGTGAGTGACATCAATATGCCTTATATGGACGGTATACAATTGAGCCGTAAGGTCAGGTTCGATAAAAGGACCAGCCATATTCCTGTCATTCTCCTGACTGCACTTGCAGGTGATGCGTTTCATATTAAAGGATTGGAAACGGGCGCTAGCGACTACCTTACCAAGCCTTTTAATATTGATATATTAAATATCCGGATCAGGAACCTGATATTACTAAATAAGCGTCTGAAAGACACCTATAAGCGGCAGTTAGATGTAATGGTTTCTGTTGACGATGTCGAATCGGCAGATGAGAAGTTCCTGGTAAAGGTAAAGCAGTATATAGAAAACAATATTAACGACGACAGTCTGACTGTGGAAGAATTAAGCAGGCATCTTTTTATGAGCAGGGCTTCTCTGTATAATAAAGTTGTGCAGCTTACCGGGGAAACGCCGGTTGAATTTATCCGTTCTATAAAACTAAATAAGGCGGCTTGTCTGCTGGAGACCAGCGATATGAAAATTGCCCAGATTGGCTATGCTGTTGGATTTTCTACCCCTAATTATTTTGCCAGGGCTTTTAAGGCGAAATTTAACCAGCTACCTTCGGAATACCAGGCCCAAAAGAAAAGGTCAGTTTAGTGAGGATATATGAAGTTTAATTTTATGCATTAGGTGTTGTTTAGGAGTAAAGATGGAGATAATGATTTTGCTTTTAAACATTTGTGCTATTCATTTTAACAAATAAGCTACTGATACTGCGCCTGTCATCCTAGATTCGCTCCTGTGATTCCCACGACCAGTAAACCAAATAAATCTGATAGAATGCTACTTGGTTACCTCACCTGTCTGCCGGCACTGCAGACATTGACATGAGTAGCACAATACCTTAAAAGTCAGGCATTATGGATAAAATAATTTCCTTTGTCCTTATAGTTTTTACCTGTTGCATTTGTACAGGTAGTAACAGCCCGTCTTATACGGGCAAAATTCCTTCCCTGAAAACCGTCTTTAAAGAGGATTTTATGGTGGGTGCCGCCCTTAACAGGCACCAGATAAATGAGACTAATCCCATGGCAACTGCATTTATATCCTGGCAGTTTAATACCCTCACGCCTGAAAATGACATGAAGGCTGCATTGATACACCCGGAATGGGCCCGGTATAATTTTACAGAGACAGATAAGATCATTTCTTATGGTCAGCAGCACCATATGCAGATTAATGCACATACGCTTATATGGCACAGCCAGTTACCCGCATTTGTATTGCAGATGCATGATAAGGATTCGCTGCATCAGTTCTTTAAAGACCATATCAGTATTATTGCCTCCCGGTATGACGGGAAGGTGTATTCCTGGGATGTAGTGAATGAAGCCCTTAATGAGGACGGTACAATGCGTAAATCCTTATTCCTGAGATACCTTGGCGATGATTATGTCGTGGAGGCATTTCAACTTGCAGAGAAGGCTGCCAGGCATACAAAATTATATTATAATGATTACAACATAGAACAACCCAAAAAACGTGCGGGGGCGGTGGCGCTCATCCGGAAAATTCAGGCAGCGGGTACCCGTATAGATGGTGTAGGTATACAGGGGCACTGGCACCTGGGAAAGGTTCCTTTAAAGGATATTGAAGAAAGTATCCTGGAATTCTCTGCTTTGGGAATTGATGTAATGTTCACAGAACTGGACATCAGCGTATTGCCAGATCCCAAAGGTGTAGAAGGGGCAGACGTTAACCAGCAGAAAGCGTATAACAGTATACTGAACCCCTATTCCGGTTCTCTGCCTGATAGTGTACAACAACAACTGGCCGGGGATTACGAGAATTTATTCCGGCTTTTCCTGAAGCACAAAGATAAGATAAGCCGGGTCACCTTCTGGGGTGTCAATGATGGTGATTCCTGGTTAAATAACTGGCCGGTGCCAGGCAGAACAAATTATCCTTTGTTGTTTGACAGACAATTCAATCCAAAAATGGCTTTTAATAAAGTAGTAGCACTTCAACCCGGTACTGGAACAAAATAACGACAACTGATACAACTGTAGCCTAGAAATTTAAAGCATCAATGTTATGAATTAACTGCCTTCCATCGGGAAAACACCTGGTACTGATGGAAATATCAACCTATTCCCTGCTACAACAGTAGAACCGATTTATATATGCCTTTTACGGCATCAGGATCCCTGCGCCCTAAGCATGCAGGGCGGGGACTACATTTTTTAGAAAACTGAATAAAACCACGATTATGAATTTTCCTTTTACGCATCACTTACAGAAGATGTCGCCCTCATTCAGCCTGCTGTTGAGGATAACGATGCTGTTATTTATTTTCATTTGGAGTAGTTCTTATGGGGTAGGACAACAAATTACCGTCAGCGGCCGCATTACCGCCGAAGATGGCAATGTGGTCCCTGGAGCC
Organism: Chitinophaga sp. LS1; assembly: GCF_034274695.1. NCBI lineage: Bacteria > Pseudomonadati > Bacteroidota > Chitinophagia > Chitinophagales > Chitinophagaceae > Chitinophaga > Chitinophaga sp. LS1. The sequence goes on along the minus strand of NZ_CP128362.1, from coordinate 6,800,133 downwards.
AGCATCCAGGTGAAAGGCACAAAAATGGGAGTGCTCAGTAACGACGAAGGGTATTATAAAATCAACACTCCTGCTACCGCTACCTTAATCATTACTTCAGTAGGATTTATGAACCGGGAGGTAAATGTAAACCGGCAGACCGTCATCAATGTTTCGATGAAACCCACGGTCAGCGACCTGGAACAGGTGGTGGTAATTGGATATGGAACGGCAAAAAAGAAAGATGTAACAGGGGCCACCGTATCTGTGAAAGGAGAAACACTCCGGGAATTGGGGAGTCCAAACGTGTATAACCAGCTTCAGGGAAGGGCTGCTGGGATTGACATTGTCAACAATGGTTCCAGTATAGGCACCGGCGGTGAGATCAGGATCAGGGGAAACCGCTCCCTGGCATCAGGTGCTTCAGCTAATAATTCGCAGAATGGCCCCCTGGTGGTGATAGATGGTATACCGCTTTCCGGCGGCAGTATAAATGATATCAATCCAAATGATATCAGTACGATCGATGTGCTGAAAGATGCTTCTGCTACTGCCATTTACGGTTCCCGTGGATCAGGTGGGGTGATTATCATTACTACAAGAAGAGGCCGTCCGGGGAAATCTGTTACCAGTTACGATGGCTATATCGGCTTGTCAGAAGCCATGAATACATATAAACTGTTTAGCGGACAGGAATATGCCGCCTTCAAGGACGCAGCCAAGGAGGGCCAGCCTAATCCCAATAATCCCAACCCCAATGCACTAACACCCATTGAGCAGGAGAACCTGGCCAATGGTGTAAATACTGACTGGCAAAAACTATTGCTAACTACCGCTATCCGCACAGACCATAATGTGAGCGTAGTGGGTGGCAATGAAACCACACTATACAGCTTCGGGTTTGGTGTATTTCGGGAAACAGGTATCATACCGGATCAGCGATTCGACAGGGGATCCTTTCATATCGCTCTTGATCACAAAATGAGTGAACGCTTAAAAGTTGGACTCACTACCACCAATACAATGAGCTGGGCCAATCGTATCAACACCAGCGCTTTGGGTTCGGCAACGAGACTGAGCCCGCTATACCTGCCGTACAATGAGGATGGCAGTATCAATTTTCAACCTGCCATACAGCAATCCAATGATGCGCAGCAGATCAGCCCTCTCACATCTATCGGAAACAATGATAAGATAAAAGCCCGCACCCGCCGGTTCAGAACATTGACGAATGTATATGGAGAGCTGGAGATCATAAAAGGATTGAAACTGAAATCCAGCCTGGCACTTGACTGGATCCAGACAATGAACAATAACTATAATGGACCCGGCACCGTATTTAATACCAATACAACTACAGCAGGTGCTACCCTTAGTCAGTCAAACGACGAGACATGGAGTTATACTTTCGATAATTCACTTACTTACGAAAAGACTTTTGCAGAAAAGCATAAAATCCAGGTGACAGCATTGCACGAAGTGGTAAAGAACTTCAATCAAAGTCAGCAAATCAACGGACAAGGTGTGCCGGCAGACTATATCCAGGATTATAATTTACAATTAGCGAATTCACTCACGGCGGATCCCTCCGGTTACAGTAACAGGGGATTGTTGTCTTATATGGGACGTATCTTTTATACCTATAATGACAGGTATATGTTAACGGCTACTGTGCGTGCAGATGGCGCTTCTGTACTAGCTCCCGGCAACCAGTGGTTTACATATCCGGCCATATCAGCCGGCTGGAACATGGCAAACGAAGAATTCATGCATGATGTAAAATGGATAAATAACCTCAAACTACGTGTAGGATGGGGTGTCAGTTCGAATCAGACCATTGCACCCTATACAACAATAGGTAGTCTTTCTTCCAATTTTTACAATTATGGGTCAGGTACCTCAGCCAATATAAACTATGTATCAGGGTACCTGATCAATACGTTGCCTAATCCGAAGCTTACGTGGGAATCTACGAGGGGATACAATTTAGGCCTCGACTTTGGTCTGTTTGACAACCGTATAAGTGGTGCAGTAGAATATTATAATGTCAATACAAGGGATATACTTTTAAGCAAGGAATTACCCAGGAGCAGTGGGGCCAATTCTGTGCTTGTAAACCAGGGAAAGACAACAGGACATGGGCTGGAAATAACACTTAGCAGCCTGAATGTAAAAAGCCGTAGCGGATTTACCTGGAGTACAGATCTTAACTTTTCCATGGCAAGAGAAAAGATTGTTGCATTGCAACCAGGATTAAAGCAGGATGTTGGTAATGGATGGTATGTAGGGCAACCACTGACAGTTATTTATGACGTGAAGAAAACAGGTATCTGGCAGTTGAACGAAAAAGACCAGGCGGCTACTTATGGCGCTGCCCCCGGCGATATTAAAATTCAGGATGTGAATGGCAACGGTACTATTGGTGCCGAGGATCGCCAGGTAATTGGCAATTTTCAACCCAATTTTGTATTTGGTTTCAATAACAGGGTTACCTACAAAAATTTCGATCTGAACATTGTGACCTTTGGCCGTATAGGCCAGACTGTGGTAGTTACCTATCTGACTGCTGACGGTGGTGCAGCTGGCTATCCATTCTTTATGAACGGCCGTGTAAACCAATACAAAGTTAATTACTGGACACCCGATAACCCTACCAATGATTTCCCCCAGCCTGATGCCAGCAGGGATGCATTGCAATATACCTCCACCTTGTCTTACCGGGACGGGTCATTTATAAAGGTCCGGTCTATCAACCTGGGATATAACCTCCCTTCGAAGATCACCGGTAAAATGGGGCTCAGTTCATTGCGGTTTTACCTGGCAGTCCAGAATCCATTTATCCTCTGGGCACCATTGGTGCGGGATGGTCTGGGTATAGATCCGGAAGGTAATGGAAATGGTAACGCAGTCGGATCTACTGCGGGAGGAACCCCAGTGGTGGCCCGTGCTATCACCGTTGGTATGGGTACCCCTCCTACAAGGCAGTACATGTTTGGTGCTAATGTGAAATTTTAATCCTGAAATTAACTTATTATGAAATTCAACATAAAATTATCCGGGCTACTTTTATTGTCATTACTTACAGTGTGTGCGGGTTGTAAAAAAATACTGGAAGAACAACCCCGTGCTACAATCGATCCTGCTTATTTCAAAACGCCGGAAGGCTTAGAGGGCGGTGTGGCCGGTATTTACTCGTCTTTTCGCAGTTTTTGGGGCACACAGATTTTTACGCAGCTGTTCAATGGAGGCACTGATGAAATGATCAGGGGTGGGGCAGCAGATGTGCAGCATAACTTTACCTATTCTCTGCTGATGAAGAGTAATACGAACGATTACAGCGGTTTTTGGAATTCCCTTTACATAGATATCAATACCGCCAACGGGGTCTTGCAATTCGGACCGGAAGCGAGCATGGATGAAACTAAGAAAGGGCAGCTCCTGGCCCAGGCAAAATTTCTCCGGGCATTTTGTTATTTCCAGCTGCTTACAACTTTTGGGGATGTGCCTTTGCATCTTACATTCAACACCAACGTTTCAGCAGCTGATAGCAGGGCACCCATTGCTGAGGTGTATGATGCGATCATCAGCGATCTGAAGGATGCAGCTGCCAGTCTTCCCGATCAGCCATCCGCCGGATTGGGTAAACCAGCATTCAAAGCAACAGCGCTGTACCTGCTTGCAAAAACCTACTTGTGGAGAGGGTGGTCTTCAGCAGCAAAGGGAAGTGATTTTACAGATGCATTTAACACTGCAAAGAGCATCATCGATAATAAAAGTGCTTATGGGATTGATTTATGGCCTGTATTTGCGCAGGGTTTCCTGGAAGGTAATGAATATGGAAGGGAGACGCTTATGGTCATTGAACACACAAAAGACCTGAAATTCGGCGAGAACTCACAGACGGGTACCGGCGCATCTAACCTGAAAGAAAATAAATCCAACTTTTTTTTCCGGCCGAACTATCCGACAGTGAATGCCAATTATCCTGCTACAGGAGGTGCTTATGTTTGTGTAAGAGATGTACAAAACGGCCGTCCATGGCAAAGAATAAGGCCTAATATGCGCTATGTACTAAATGTTGCTTTCGCCAACAGGGCCACGGACTCGAGGTATAACGGTTCATTTCAAACCATTTGGTTGTCCAATAGTGTAGCTGCATCGGGGAAAGGTACAACAGGTGCAACCACACCCAGGGGAACCCTTGTGAATGGCATAGACACAGCCATCTGGATGGCAGACAGGATTGTGACACCTGCTGAAAGAGCAGCTTTTAAGGGAATTATTTTTGAACCGGATTACCTGCCAGGTGCCACCGTACCCTATACCAGTCTCCTGTATCCATCTTTAAGAAAATGGGATGATTCAACAAGAGCAGATATGAATGATTATTCTGACAGACCTTATATCCTGTTCCGCTTTTCAGAAGTATATCTCATCGCCGCTGAAGCAGCACTGAAAGGTGGCGGTACATTGCAGCAGGCGGCAGATATGTTAAATGTGCTCAGGGTGAGGGCGGCCCGCATACCAGGGCAAACTGATGATCAGTATGCGGCAGCCATCACTGCACAGACAATTACAGCTGCAGAGGTGACACTTGATTTTATCCTGGATGAGCGCACCCGTGAACTATATGGAGAATGCAACAGGTGGTATGATCTTTCAAGAACCAAAACACTTGTTGCAAGGGTTCAAAAATATAACGATGAAGCAGCTGCCAATGTTGTAGCTGAACATATGCTGAGACCTATTCCTCAGCAGCAGATAGACCTGGTCACAGAAGGACCTGCATTTCCTCAAAACCCATGGTATAGCAATTAACAAGTATAACCATCAAATTGAAAAACCATGAAAGAAAACCCACCCATCTAGCGGCGTATGAAAGGCTCACACAACTCGTGTGGGCCTGATAACAGCCATTTGAAAAACAGTTAATTAAACTAACAATGTAACTATGAAAACAAACCCTTTTCTCAGCAACCTGGGAGTATCTTTTCTTTCCCTCATTTTAATGATTAGCTCCTGTACAAAGCAACCGGCAGCAGATGTATCTGCTGCAGATAATAAGCAGAGCGGTGATTTAAAAGCTGCAGCAGATGTAAGTGTGATGGCAACAGCGACCATCGATGCCAACACTTTCCAACAAACTATCCAGGGATTTGGTGGAATGAGTGTGCCGATCTGGATAGGCGATTTAACAGCCGATCAGCGAACAAAAGCTTTTTCCACCAGCAGTGGTATCGGGATGAGTATTCTGCGGGTAATGGTCCCTGCCAATAGTAGCCAGTTTGCAGCCGAAAAGGCAACAATCGATGCTGCAAAAGGTTTTGGTGCAAAGGTGATCGCTACTGTTTGGAATGCCCCTTCTTCCATGATGGACGGTGCTTACCTGAAGGCAAGTTCATGGAGTGATTTTGCAGCACATTTAAGGGCTTACACACAGGCCGTAGGAGGTGTCTATGCATTGTCTCCGTGGAATGAACCCAATTACCTGGCATCAGAATGGATGCATGCTTCTGCTACAGAAGTGGCAAACTTTGTGGCGGCATATGGTGATAACTGCGGTGCTCCGATCATGGCTCCTGAACCATTTAATATGGATCAGACTTTTATCAATACTTACCTGAGCAATGCAACTGCGAAATCCAAAACACTGTTCGTCAGCGGCCACATTTATGGTAAGACACCTTATAATTTAGGCAATATTGGCAAATCAGTATGGATGACAGAGCATTACACAAATTCTTCTATCAGTGGCAATGACTGGTCCAATGCTATGAATGCTGCTAAGGAGATTCATGATTGCATGACAGCTGGTTGGGCCGCTTATGTATGGTGGTATATCCGCCGGTTTTATGGTCCAATTGACGAAAATAGTGCAATCACCAAGGTAGGATATGTGATGGCGCATTTTGCCAGGTATGTTCGGCCGGGTTATAGTAAAATTGCCTGTGCGGCCAATCCCAGCACCGGTATATATACGACTGCTTACAGGAACGGATCAAAAATTGTGATCGTAGCGATCAATACCAATGCAGCTGTAACCTATCAGCCATTCACAATCAGTGGTGTAACAGTTAGTAGTTTCAGTCGTTATGTAACAACGAGTTCCTCTAATCTTGCAGCAAGTACGCTGAGTATTTCAAATAATGCATTTGGCATTAATCTGCCCGCATCCAGTATAACAACCCTGGTTTCGAACTGATCCTATTCTTTCAGCATAATTGTTACAACTATGAAACAGTTACAATACATAGCTGCGGTGGTTACATGTTTGCTTTTGTGTGCTTCATGTACCAAAAAATCATTGGATGGCGCAGGTGGAGTAACGGATAAAAACAGGGTGGCGGCTACTGCCACAGCAATAGCCAATCCTACCTGGTATGCAGATGCGAGATGTTTCCTGGATGGTCCTGCAGGAGCATTCGACGATCTGGCGGTGAAGGATCCTTCCATTGTTTACTCCGGTGGTAAATATCATCTCTTTTACACAGGTCGTGATAAAGGAACCGGAGGTCTCTGGCGGATGGGGTATGCAGCTGCTACTTCTATTGCCGGTCTTAAAACTGCCAGCCGTACTTATATGAGTGCATTGAATGCAGGTTCATATTTCTGCGCGCCCCAGGTATTCTGGTTTCCGGCTAAGGGCAAGTGGTTCCTGATTTACCAGAGTGGACAAGGAGCTTCTTTTTCAACATCCACAGATGTTGGCAATCCCGGTTCATGGACACCTGTAAGTAGCATGGGATTTACTGATGGCATTGATTTCTGGTGTATTTCTGATGGGACCTACATGTATTGTTTTTATTCTGCCCAGGATGGGTCACGCACTATAAAAAGACGCAGAACTACCGTGGCTAATTTCCCATATAACTGGGAAGCGCCGACTGTAGCAGCCACTAGTACATTTGAGGCAGTGCATGTTTATAAAAGCAAGGCAGATGCTAAGTATTATATGATCGTAGAAGACATCAACCGCTACCAGGAGCTATGGACAGCCAGTTCGTTGGGAGGTACCTGGACACAGGTCGCAGAGAAGTGGGCAGCGAGGGATAATCTCCGGTTCCTGTCAGAAGTATGGACAGACCAGGTCTCTCATGTAGAGGTGATTCGTTCCGGTACTGACGATAAATTGGAGATCGATAATATTGACAGATGTCAGTTATTGATACAGGGTGTGCCGAATGGAAGCTATGGCGACTATGGTAATATCCCATACGATCTTGGAGTGATCAGAAATTATCAATAAAATACAATAATATACAGGGTAAACAACGCAAAATAGCAGCATCCAAAGTAGCTACATTGAGCGTTGTTTATCCTGTATTATCGTCATCCATACAATTGTTGGAAATATCCACATATGAAGTATTTATTTTTATTGCCGGCTTTCCTTTGCCTATTTATATTGACTGATTATTCCCAGGAAATTGTTCAACAGGCACCAGCGTGTTTTGATTCCCTGCATGCAGGTATTGCTCACGGTACTATTGATACTGTTAGTTATTCCTCCAACACTGTTGGTGTAAAAAGAAAGGCCCTGGTATTACGCCCGCATAAGCGGCTAACTATTAGAAGTATTTGCCGAAAGGAACGTAGTTAGTAGGCGCCATAGCAAATGGTGAGGTTCCCATAAGCACCTGTTCCTGCTTGGGGACCCCGAGATGCCACTGGACTTGATGAATAAGCTTGTGAAAGGATGGAGGCAGGATACGGTGGCTCAATTACCTCTCCCATCAATTACCGAGTCTACTATTACAAGTAATATTCTACCCCAAAAAATACAGTAAATTGCTCCTCATAAGGGGAACCAATACAATTACTCCTATTTCTTTCATGCTGTACCTCTCTGCCTAACAGCCTGGAAAGTGTAGCAATTCTTCAAAAAAATAAAAACAAACACCCAAAAAATGAAAACTACAATCTCCCTGATTGTTTGTGGGGTGGCCTTTGTCCTGTACTGTTGTTCTTGTCAAAAGAATACAGACACCAAACCTACCTCAACGACCACGTCCTCCAAAAAAGTAATGGTAACCCTCCAGCCCGGAGGTGAATTTACCGTCGATCAGTCTGCCAGAAAGATAAACGGCAGTATTACCGCCAAAACAATTCGGGATAGCACTTACTATTCAGTCGAGATATGGAACGGTTCTACCAAATATGCATTAGGTATCTTTGACAACCTCGACTCTATCCATTTCATGCTCGACCCTGCCTATACCTACAAAATTAGGCTGGTAGTATTGCAAAAAGGCACCGGTCCCGGATTATATTATGATCTTTATCAATGGGGATCGTTGTATGGCAATACAGAGGATGACGGCAAACCCCTATTCAACTATCCTATTGGTGGCATCCTGCGAAACCATATGGATTACACTCCCAACATTCCTAACTACGCTTATGGATTTGGGGAAAATGGCACCGATTATCAGACCTATACCAGTGATAGTACCAACGGAATCGTGACCCAAAGCTTAGGAGAAGCCACTACCTACGCCGGAGATGTACAAGGTTACACCGTCGATACTGCCCACCCCAGCATCACCATTCCCATGCGCCGGCTGGTATTCGGTATTAAATACATCTGTCCCCAGCTTACGCAGGGACGACTGGTAGTCACTTTCGGCTGGCCCAATTATTTACCCGGGAAAGTATTGTATCCAAACACAATCGACAATAATCTGAGCATCTATTCTGCCGTTGGATTCTTAACAGCAGATACCTTAGTAATGGATGATGGCATCCATGATATCAGCGCAAGCATCAAATGGGAATTACCTGATGGCCGGACTTACAACATAGGTAGTAGCACGACTGCACTCCCTACGCCAGACCGGAATCACCTCCTCAACGTGAATATCACACTGCCCGTACTGGACAGTAGTGCTACTTCAGGCAATAGTACGCTAAGCCTGAAATATTCAACTACATCATGGTCAACAAATACTCCTATCAGCTTCTAAGCAAGTTTCATTATGAAAAATTACCTACTCATACTGGCAGCACTTTTTCTATCCTGTAAAAGAGATGCTACCACGCAGCCTGCTACTCCTCCCATTACTGCTGAAAAGGTGACTATACACTTGCAGCTTAGTGGCGACATTACTACCAGCATAGGCGACCTCCGCAAAGCATGGATCGCCGCCAGATCTGCCTATGACAGCACCATTTATGGTGTGAATATCAGAACAGGTCAGGGCACATTATACGCGCAGGGATTATTTGACAACACTGATAGCATCAGCATTGATCTGCTGAAAGACAGCTCCTACATCGTCAATGTAGCTGCTATCAAAAGAGGCAGCAGCCTGGGATTGTGGTGGCAGCTTTCTACAGATGGGTATAAGCAATATGCCTATCCTATACATCGTACCCTGCGCAATCGTATGTTCTATGCTGCAAATGAAACAATGGAAACAGGTTTCATTGACTCTCTGAACAATATGAGTATCGTAACCGATACCCTTACAAACACATTTGCTAAATACCCCTTGTCAGAAGCCGATACTTATTTCGGCAGCACTAACTACACCGCCCGCGATTCAAGCAATACGACGATTAGTCTACAGTTAAAAAGACTGGCCTTTGCCATCCGCTATGATATCCACAACCTGACCAGTGGATATTTACAAGCTACCTACGGCGGACAAATGATCCCCGATACCATACATACAAACGATACTCTCCCCATCCAGATATACACTGCTGATCTTTTCAGAACACAGGATTCTATCCCCGGTGCACAGCTACAGGTCACACTTACCTGGATCAATGGAAGTGGAAATGCGGTCGTATTAGGTACCAAACCAATCCGGCCAAAACGTAGCTCGCTGACAGCTATCTCCGTTTTTCTGACTACAGATTCGTTGAATGTAACGCCCAATTTTCAATTGACAGATACTACCTGGACAGGAACAACAGATTTTGATTTTTAAAAACGCAATAAGGGCTATCATCAGCAGTGAAATGAAGATAGCCCCTTTTTTACACCATTCCATTGTTGCAAAAAAACAATCAGGTAGTCAATTTATAAAACCATGTCTTCACTAGCAGCTCATCCAACTGTGTTGTATAGGAATTAAGTCTTGTTTTTCTGGCAGCAGTATTTACGGAGTGGGTTCAAAGCTGTTCGCAACTGTCAAAACCTACCCAGTGTCTGGGCAGGGAATGATTCAATAAATTGAATAAGTGCAACGCCTTCTATGCTTTATTGACCACCCGTGCCTGAATTTTAATAAAGGAGCCAACATTGTCACCATTCGTTGCCGGCATTGTGATTTCGTGGTAGGTTAGCCCTATTAATCAGTGAGCCAGGTTGTATCAATCAGATCCATTAAAACATCCTGAAAGAAATGATTAATAGGAGCTATAACACAAATTGTATAATCACATCGTCAACTGATCAAATCCAGTGATGTGGATGGGTATTATAATCCAACTAATCTGCCCACAAATGGAAAATAATCGAATAAAACAGTGAAACAAATCAGTATTGAATAAATCTATTTTACCAGCCAATAACAAATATGCCCGCCCTTGACAAGGCAGGCATTCACTTGCATACTGTTTTACGAAAAAGAGCCATTCAACCAGTCTTACACCATGGAATAAATGGCTCTTTTAATTAAAACCATATATCAAAAAAATGATCTTATTTTTTACTAAATAATTTATTTACCCTTACTCTCCAGCCTTCAATTATCATATATACACAGGGTACCAGTATCAGGGTAAACATCATGGAGCTCGTCAATCCACCGATGATCACCCAGGCCATTGAACCTTTCGTTTCCGAACCTGCGCCGGTAGACAGTGCCATGGGCAACATGCCGAATATCATGGCCAGGGTAGTCATTAGAATCGGGCGAAGTCGTTCTTTACCCGCTTCTATAAGTGCATTTTTTACAGGTAATCCTTCTCCTTTCTGTTGATTAGCAAAATCGACTATTAAAATAGCATTCTTCGCCACGAGACCTAGCAGTAGAATAATACCTAATAAAGAAAATATATTGATCGTTTTCAGCGTAAGGGCCAGGGCCAGGATAGCACCTATCAAAGCCACCGGCAATGAAAACAGGACTACGAAAGGATATACCACGCTTTCGTACAGGGCTACCATTATCATATACATCAGTAGTATCCCGATTCCGATAGCCAAAAAAAGATTTTTGAATGAATCTGTCTGGTTTTTATTCATTCCCTCTTCTGAGACTTCTACCCCGGCTGGCAATTTTACTTTTGCCAGCTTTGCCTTTATTTCCTCCATAATGCTACCTGCCGGCCTGCCTACCGTGGCTGCATCTATTTCCATTGAATTCATCCTGTCCTTTCTCTCCAGCACGCCCTGCATCTGAATCTCCTTTATCACTGCAATTTCATTGAGAGGAACGATGCCACCCCTGTCATTATATATATTCAGGTTCCGTACATTGGAGATATTACTTCTGTCAGCATTATCCATCTGCAGGTTAATATTATATTCCTGCCCACCTTCCCTGTATTTCGTATTGTCATTACCTTTGAATGAATATTGGATAGCAGTACCTACATTCTCCACAGATACACCCAGCTGTGACATCTTATCTCTGTCCAGCTGAATGGAAATTTGCGTTTTGGCTTCTTTGGTACTATACTGTACGTAGTCAGCTCCTGCTGTGCCGGCAACAATCTGCTTCACAATCGCTGCTGCCTTTGAAATGGAGTCCCTGTTATTCCCCTTCACCGCCATCTGCACACCATAAGATGCATTACCGGTGATGCCGGTTAGTTTAATGGTTGGTTTTACACCTGGAACTGTATTGATTTCTTCCCGTAGCAGTTTCCCGAAGTCTTCTGTTTTAATCTTCCGTTCTTTTTTGTCTACCAATGTGACCGTCACCTCTGCCAGGTTACTGTTATTGGAAGCATTTGAGCCAATGCTCGCACCGGACTGACTGCCCACATTTGAAAATACATCCTTCACTTCCGGATGTTTTAAGATCAGCTCCTCTACCTGTGATACCACCTGGTTGGTCTGTTTCAATGAACTTTGTGAAGCCAGGTCCAGCTGGATATTTAATTCTCCCCTGTCACTCTGCTCCATAAATTCAGCACCAACAAATCCCGCCGGTACCAATGCAATGGTACCTATAATGAGGAATGTGATAAAGATGATGATATATCTTTTATGCGTCAGTGACCAGTTCAATATTGTGACGTAGAACTCCCGCAACTGGTTGATTAATGACTCAAACCAGCCGTTAACTCTCCCCCACACCGTATCATTTGTAAAATGACTTAGTTTGCCCCACCTGGATGCCAGTAAGGGCGTTAATGTAAATGCAACAAATAAACTGAGCAGGGTGGAGAAAACAACTACCAGGGCATATTCTTTCACGATGTTTCCAATGATCCCACCTGCCAGTGCTAATGGAAGAAAAACAACCACGTCCACCAGTGTAATGGCAATGGCGGTAAACCCGATTTCTTTGCGGCCATCGATCGCAGCACTCCGTTTATCTTTCCCCATTTCAAGGTGCCGGTAAATGTTTTCCAGTACAACTATACTATCATCTACCAGGATCCCTACTACCAATGACAAACTCATAAGTGTCATCATGTTTAGGGAGAATTTGAATGCCCACATCAATATAAAGGTCGGTACCATGGCAGACGGGAGCGCTACCAGTACAAAACTTGAGCTGCGAAGGCTATGCAAAAAGAACAACATCACCAGTGCCACAATCACAATCGCCAGAAATATATCTTCAATTACCGCATCTGCCGATTCCAGTGTATATATCGACTGGTCAGAGGCGATATGGTACTGCAGGTGATTATCTGCATATGTTTGTTTTAATGTTTCCAGTTTTTGGGCTGCCAGCTGACAAACTTTCACCGTATTGGCATCAGATTGCTTTTTAATCTCTATACCGATCGCAGGCCTTCCATTCAGACGGTTCAGGGTGCTTTCTTCCTCATGCCCATCTGTAACCGAAGCCACATCACTCAGTAAGACCCTGCTTCCATCCTGGTTCTGCCTGACAATAACCTGCTTTAATTCTTCAGGACTTGATACTTTTGCATTCAGATCAATAGAATACCGTGTCTGGTTATCGGAAAGAGACCCCGCAGGATAAGTTGCACCACTGTAAACAACGGCCTGGTTGACCTCACTGATAGACAGGTTGTAGGCTTTCAGTTTATCATTATCCAGCATCACATTGATTTGCCGCTCTATGCCCCCCGTAATATCTACCTGTGCGACCCCGGGAATATTGGTCAACTGTGGCTTCAATTCATTATCAACAAAGTCATACAGCTTGGTATCAGACAGTGAAGAAGTCAGACTGATCTTCATAATAGCCTGATCATCTGTACTGAACCTGGACACAACCGGGTCATCCGCATTATCCGGAAGACTTGACTTTATCTGGTTTATTTTCCTTTCTGCATCCAGCTGCGCCTGTTTTACATCGGCATCATTTGTCAACTCTACAGAAACGCTTGACGCACCCTCCTGAGAAGAAGAACTCACCCTGTCAACACCCTCAATTGCGGCTACCGCATCTTCTATCGGTTTAGTCACACTGGTCTGCACCTCCTCTGCCGAAGCGCCGGAGTAGGAAGTGGTTATACTGATCATATTCGTCTCGAACTTCGGTAGCAGGTTATAATTCAGGCTACGATAGCTTAGGTATCCAAACAGTAGTAAACATGCAAATATTACCGTAATGAATAGTGGACGTTTTATTGAAAATTCTGTTAAACTCATACGGAACTATTTGCTTTTGTTGATCGCATGTACGTTATTTCCTGATACGATATTAATAAGGCCACTGGTGATTACAACCTGTCCTTCAGACAGTCCGCTCAGTACCTCAATCATATCATTGTTTTCCCGGCCAACCGTAATTTTTACAGCGACTGCTTTATTATTCACGATGGTATAGACATATGGATTTTTTACACCTTCAGCCAGTGCAATTTTGGGTATCTGCAATGCATTCACTATCTCATTTTCCATCAGGGTGGCTTTCACATATAAACCTGCTTTTAATAGATGACCGTTGGTATTGTCTACCACCAATTCTACTGTAAAATTATGGTTGTCATCCCCTTTGGGGCTGATGAAAGCAACCGTACCATGAAAGACCTTTCCCGGCAAAGATTCGGTTGTGATCACCGCCTTTTGACCGGCCTTTATTGCCATGATCCTGGATTCAGGTACATAAATCCGAGCCTTCAAAGTAGTTGTATTGACCACGGAAGCAATTGCTCCGCCCGTGCTTACATATTCACTTGCTAATACTTTCTTTTCTATAATAGTACCTGAAACGGGTGAGATAATATTGGCTTTACTGATAGTGGCACGTAGCTGATCGGCTTCCAGTTTTTTACTGTCCAGGTCATACCTGGCATCATTGACCGCATTTGCATTGGTAGCATTCCCCTGTAATAACACTTTGTTGCGTTCATAATCCCGTTCCAGCTTTGAAATGGATAATTCTGTCGAACTCAGTTTTATTTTGTTCTCCGTCATGTCGATGTGTCCAACCACTTGTCCCTTGTTGACATATGAACCAAGTTCTATATGCAGTACATCAATACGACCTGAGGTCTCGGCGGTAATGGTACCTTCATCCTTTGCAATGAGAGTAGCCGGTAATTGTAAGGTGTTGGATAAAGGTTGTTTCCTCACAGTATCTGTAAGTACATTGACCGCTATCTTTGACCTGTCTTCCGGTTTTTTATCCTCATCCAGTTTCTTTTTGTTCTTAGTCAGTGTTAGGAAAATAATACCGACTACAATAACTGCAACGACTATAGTTATTATTCTTTTTCCAGTCATATTATTCAAGATTGTTAACGTAATTCAATAAACTGCCGTTTGCCTTTTCCATGGCTACTTTGGCATTGAGGTAATCTATCAGGGAATTAATGTAATTACTCTGAGATTCTTTGTAGGAATATTCTGTGTCCAGGTACGATGAAAGATCTGTTTTCCCTTCCTTGAATTCCACGGTAGCTTCAGATAGGAGTTCTGACGCCAGTGAGAGATTTTCTTTATTTTTTATCAAGGTCGTATAGGAGCTATATAAGTTCGCATTCGCATCCTGGAAATCAAGCTTATATGTTCTGGCATTCAACGCGGCAGTCAGCTGCTGATTGGTCAGTGCGATTTTACTTTGCTGGTATTGACTTTGCTTTTTGAACCCACTGAAAATAGGCACACTTAGCTTCATGCCTATGACAGAATAGTCAAACCAGTCATTAAATGCATCTGAAGACTTCGTTCCATATGCATTTACTCCATACTTTGCATACAGGGAAAGCGTAGGAAGGAAGGCGGCCTTTTTCTGTTGTGCAGCAATCTCCTGCTTACGCAGTTGTTGTAAATCAATGTTATAATCAGTAAGCTGGGTTAATGGTAAATTGGTGAAGCCAGGTGATGGCGCTGATTCATCGAATTTGATCCGGGTGCTGATCGCTACTTCCGTTTCAAGATCAGCCCCTATTTCTTTTTTCAGCTGGTTTAAAGCCAGCCGGTAGTAATTTTCATTTGAGCTGATTTCGGTCTGAATATTATTCAGGTCCACGCGGGTTTTATCGTACGAGCTTTTCTTTACTACACCCTGTTCATACCTAAGTTTCAGAATTTGCTCGAGTTGGAGATATTCTTTTTCATTCTCTTTCAGTAACCGGACTTTCTCTGCGTAGGACAATACGTTGTAATATGCCTTCACGGTATTATATACAATTAGTTCCTGCTGTTTTTTTAAATTCAGATCGGCCAGGTCTTTGTCTGTTTTCGCGGATTTTATATTCAGCCAGTTAGCTTTATCAAAAAGGGTTTCATCGGCTTGCAGGTAAGCCCCCGTGCTATACTTACTACCCATCTGCAAATGAAGTTCTTTTTCCGAGAGTGCGCCGGCTGGGATGACGGACGTTTGCAGTTTAAGGTTATAATCAAATGACGCATTGCCACTGACCGTCGGTAATAGTACCGATTTACTTTCCCGGATGGCTTCTTTCGATGCTGTTACTTTGTTTGCATAGATGAGGGAATTTTCATGATGGCCGAGTGCAAACTGTATGCAATCTTTAAGCCTTAACGTATCTGCCTTTTCCTGTGCTGCACTGTTGGCCTGAAAAAGCAGCAACCATGAAACAAAGCCAAGCATCATTCTTTTCATATAATTTTAATTGATGCTCAAAATTAGGGTGGCAGGGGAATGGTTGCAAAATAATCGGGTGAACCCATGAATAATAATGGAGAATCAGCTATTCTTACTTTTAAGGATCTGGGCTATGTTCGTGCGATATGTATCCCCGATAGGAAGTGAGATATTTTTCAGTTGCACTATTTTACTATTATAGGATACGATATCACTGACAGGGATAATGAAAGAGCGGTGTATTCTAAGGAAAATCTGCTGGGGAAGTTTCATGGCGATCTCTTTCATGGACATTAAGGCGATGATAGGTTTGGATTCCTGGCGGGTAAATATCTTGACATAATCATTTAACCCTTCCACATACAGGATTTCCGATAGCAAAATATTTTTTAACTGGTATTTATGCCGGATGGTAAGAAATGACTGAACATCCGGCTGTGTGTTCTTCATTCTTAACAATACCCGGTTTACGGATTGTTGTAACCGCTCCGGGTCTATGGGCTTCAACAGGTAATCGACCGCGTCCAGCTCAAAACCTGCCACCGCATAATTGCTGTAGGCGGTAATAAATATAACCGGAGGTTTCCTGGTGAGCGATCTATAAAAATCAACGCCGTTGAGATCCGGCATTTCAATATCAAGAAAAATAAAATCTACCGGGTAGTCGGATAGATAGTTCTTCGCTTTTTCCTTGCTGGTAAAAGTCTTAAACAATGTCACCTCTGGAATGAGCTGTATGTACTCTTTCAACACATCTAACGCCAGTGGTTCATCGTCAATTGCAATACAACTTAACATAAAAGGTCAATTTTTAACTCCACATAATATTTCCCTTTTCTGGCAAGATGTGAGAGCGAATACTTGCCGGGATAGGTCATATCCAATCGTTTGATAGAATTGCTGATGCCAATACCCGAGTAAAAAGAAGGCATATTATTCTCATTTATATCATTGATACTGGAAAAGAAAACATAATTGTCAATGTAATGGATATCTATAATTATGCTGCTTTCCACTTCTGAAGAAATCCCGTATTTAAAAGCATTTTCTATAAAAGGTATGAACACCAGCGGAAGTATATTTACCTGTGACATATCACCTTTTACAGTGAGAGATACATGATTGTTTTCACTGAGTCTCATTTTCTGCATTTCAACATAATTCGTTACATAGTTGACCTCTTTTTCGAGTTCTACCAGCGTATTGTCGGAATCATATAGTACATACCGCATGAGGTTAGATAATAATAACACCGCCTTAGGAGCCATTGGCGACTTTTTAATGATCATTGCATAAATTCCATTCAGGGTATTAAAAAAGAAATGCGGATTCAATTGCTTTTTTAAATATACAAGCTCTGTTGCTTTTATTGTATTCTCCAGCTCTTTTTTTCCCTCCCGCATTCTTTTCCAGTCTTCAGAGAATCGCATGGCAAATGCCAGCACTAACCCCATGGCAGACATAAGGATAGTGCCTATGATGAAATTTGTTGGGCGGATATCAGGGTTATGCCCGTAAAGGTAGTCAAGAACGACATTTACTAAATTGGGTGTTGCTAAACAGGCTAATGCAATGGGAATATTGTAAATTATGTATTTATAATAATTTCCGGAAAGTATGAACCTTGGTATTAGCAGGCTGTAATTGATATAAAATACAAATACTGCAAATAAATTGTTGACGATGATTGTCACCCGCCATTCATCCGGTTTAATTTTCATGGGGAAGTCGGGAATAATGAATAAGGGAGCATAAAAAAATGCTGCTAAAAATAACACATGAACTATTATTGTGATCAATCTTGCTCTCATCGGGGGAAAAGTAAAATTTTCAATCATCCAATGTAAAATTAATCGATTAATCCACCAATTTACCGGTAAATATGCTACCGCTGATAAACTCGTTTATTTCCTGCCTGCAATGCTTTTTATTCTCCCTGACAATCGGTTGGTTTACCCATTTTTTTGTTGAAGAGTTAGTTTCACTAATAGATTTGTAAGATACGATCTACAATTTATGAAGTACTTCCTACAAATCATTTTTTATTGTCTTTTAGTTTCCTTTGCTTATGGCCAGTTACCTGCAACACAAAAAATTCTTATCATTAAAAATCTTCAATCAAAGGTTTGTGATACTATAAAAACAGGGAGCTTCATAAAATTATGGTTCTGGTCAGATAAAAAGATAAAGATGGAACAACCCCTCACCAGGACTGATTTTAACAG
The DNA here is from genome assembly GCF_034274695.1 of Chitinophaga sp. LS1. NCBI lineage: Bacteria > Pseudomonadati > Bacteroidota > Chitinophagia > Chitinophagales > Chitinophagaceae > Chitinophaga > Chitinophaga sp. LS1. The sequence goes on along the minus strand of NZ_CP128362.1, from coordinate 6,781,772 downwards.
GCATACCTATTACGTTGAATCAGTACTGATCGGTGTAACTGACTCATGCCTTGTATTTGTTAAACGGCCGCCATTTATCCCTATTCCTATTCCTGTTAAACTAGGGGCGCCAAGTTTTGACAGTGTTAAATTTACAAATATCAGGGCCATAAAACCCCTGAATAGAAATGTAGATGCCGCTGCGAAGGGAGCAGCCATGATGCCGGTGATGTCCTTTTTACCGGAATATTTTTCTTCTTCCCCCGGTATCTGGATCATGATGCCATCTATGCAACTGGCTACTACTTACTTTGGCGATGCCATTTTCCCTTATCACCATGTAAACAAAGAAAAGAGTAAATATAGCCTGCTTACGGGGGAAATTCCGGCTGATACGATGTATTATGTTCAGAAAAGGAAAATGAACGGTGATAATGACTACGAATGGGAAGTTGAAAGACTGGCACGGTATGAAAAAATGTATAATCATCTACGAAAGGAGATGACTGACCAACTGCTGGATTCCTATTTAAGCAACAAGGTCATCAGTATTACATTTGGTAATACCTATATTCCGCGTAGTTATCAAACGCCTGAGGATGTGAAAACGAGGATAAACATCGCAGAAAAGAAATTTTACTTTGGTATAGCCTCTGAGAGTTTTATCTCAGATAGACATCGGATAGGAACGGAGATCCAGATGAATAGAACAGAACGGTATATGGCCCTGATTGGCAGTAATGGTTCCTCGATCAGTGCAAGCACCGGGTTTATTTTATCAAATTATTCCTATTTTAAATGGGGGCTGGGCGGAATTTATAGCAAGAGATATAAAGCGAATCAGTGGATGAAGATCAGAGCACTGGATGAGGAAATTGCGAAAGAGAATGATGAAATCGAACTTGGTTATCTGAATAGCCGGAGAAGTTTCCTGAGAGGCTTGTTAGCCGCAGAACCAAGACCTTATTTGATGTTGGGAGTGGGGGCCGTAAATACTACCCTGATTAAAATAAAAGGAACCATGGCTGATATTGACGCAAAGGATTATTCGCAGAAACGTTTTTCTATGGAAGCAGGGGTAGGTATGTTTACCAGGGCAGGCAAAAGATTCGCCTATGATTTGTCTGTTAAATACTTATGGACACCTAAATATGATCCTTATATCGGGGGGCTGGAGCGGTATAATGGATTTAGGGTACAGCTGAATATCGGGTATATGATGGGACCGGCATTTGCCCGGTATAAAAGAATGTTGAAACAGGTTGGAACGAACCGGGAGCATTAACTGCATAGAGGAACGGTATTGTCAATCTTTAGGCCATAGTTAGGGTATTGGTCCCGAACTTTCGTGAGATGTATGCGTTTGAAGAATTATAGCACCTCATAGAATCGATCTTTACCTGGCATTACGAATCATCTCCCTTGATGAGTCTAGTCATTTCATTTCCCCCCGGAATTTACTAACTTACCTAAGTCCTCCATCCAATACCAATAAATCAGCCGGCATGAAAAACGTCAAATTAGAACCAGGTTTTTCAGGTTTGAGAAACATGGACGTACCTGCACTTGTCAGGCAATATGGTAAAAACCAGTTCATAGCAGCCCGTGAACATGGGTTTATCAGAATGGTCTGGGAAATCGTGAAAGAACCTATGTTTCTTATGCTTCTACTTGCCTGCCTGCTATATTTCATACTGGGAGAGGTAAAAGAAGGACTACTTATGCTGGCTGCGATGGTTTTTGTCGGAGCTATTTCCATCTTTCAGGGGGTCAAAAGCTCCAAAGCCCTGGCGGCGCTCAAACAATTCACACAGCCAAAGGTTACCGTAATCAGAGATGAGAAAGAACAGACCATATTCTCGGAGGACCTCGTACCTGGCGACATATTGTTGCTGGAAGAAGGTAACAGCATCCCAGCCGATTGTACAATTGTACACGCCAATGATTTGAGTATCAATGAATCAATTATTACTGGAGAATCTCAGCCGGTAGATAAAAGTGCAGCTGAGGGGCACAACCTGCTTTTCCAGGGCACCACCATCAATTCGGGAAGTTGTTACGCAATCGTCACTGCCATTGGCAATAGCACTGTTCTGGGAAAGTTAGGGAAATCCATCACAGCTATTTCAACCTCGGGAACGCTGTTACAAAATCAGATCGCGCAATTCGTGAAAATTATGGCGGCCATTGGTTTTATCACCTTTGCTTTAATCTGGTTAGTTAATTATCTTCATTCCGGAAGTATTATTCAAAGCCTTCTGTTAGGTCTTACCATTGCGATGGCCGTTATACCAGAAGAAATTCCTGTAGCATTTTCTTCATTTATGGCACTCGGGGCATTCCATATGTCAAAACTAGGCATTATAACAAGACAACCGTTAACTATAGAAAATCTTGGGGCTGTAAGTGTCATTTGCCTCGATAAAACGGGTACCATCACCGAAAATAGGATGGAAGTCAACAGTATCTATGATTTTGAAAAAGACATTACAGAAATTATAACGCCGGAAAGTGCTATTAAGAGCGATAAAGTGCTTCGATACGCGAGGTTGGCCAGTGAACAAGCGGCTTTTGATGCCATGGAAAAAGCTATCATCGCCGCTTATGAACGAGTTCCCCGGGAACAGGCCGAAAAGGAAGAAATGATCCGGGAATACCCGTTAAGCGGCGTGCCACCCATGATGACCCATGTTTACAGGATGAACGGCCACCTCATTGTTGCAGGAAAGGGAGCACCCGAGCGAATCCTGGCGGTCTGTAAAATGTCCCCGGCAGCTACCGGAAAAGTAAATGCTGTTATCAGCAGTATGGCAGCCAAAGGACTTCGGTTACTGGGCATTTGTTCCGCCACCTTCACCGGAAAGGATTTCCCGGAACTGCAGCAGAACTTTAACTGGCAGTTCGAGGGCCTTCTCGCTTTGTATGATCCTCCTAAACAGGGAATAAAAAAGGAATTTGACCAATGGTATGCCGCAGGCATAAAAGTAAAGCTCATAACAGGCGATAATAAAGAGACTGCTATGCATATTGCTAAGCAGGTCGGCATGCAATTGAATGGTGCCGCTATCACGGGCGAACAATTAATGACCATGACGTCAGCCGAAATTGGCAAAATAGCGGGGGAAGTAGTTGTTTTTGCCAGGATGTTTCCAGAGGCCAAGCTGAAGATCATTGAAGCATTGAAAGAAAACGGCGAGACCGTTGCCATGATGGGAGACGGTGTGAACGATGGCCCGGCCCTGAAATCAGCCAATATAGGAATAGCGATGGGGGGCAGAGGCACGGAGATCGCGAGAGAAGCTTCAGACCTTATTCTCACGGATGACCGCCTGGAAAAAGTAACTGAAGCTATAAAACAGGGAAGAAAGATCTACTATAATCTGAAAAAAGCTGTTCGCTACATCATTTCCATTCATATACCGATTATACTTACGGCATCCCTTCCTTTATTACTGGGTTGGAGGTTCCCTAATATCTTCACCCCCATTCATGTGATATTTCTTGAACTGATCATGGGCCCAACCTGCTCCATCTTTTTTGAAAAGGAGCCGGTAGAAAGCTCCATTATGATCCAGCCACCCCGCAAGGAATCTCAAAGTATATTCACCGCGAAGGAACTGCTGATCAGCCTTATTCAGGGTTTCGTCATCGCATTCGGAATCCTTTCCCTGTACTATGGTTTTATGCAAAGCGGTTATACAATCGAATACGTGCGCACAGTTATATTCCTTACGCTTGTAATCAGTAATGTATTTCTCACTTTCGTCAACCGCTCTTTCCAGGAGAATATTTTTACAACCTTTCGGTTCAAAAATAATTTGGTCCCTTTTGTCTTGTCTGCCTCGCTGATTTTTCTGGCAGGAATAGCTTTTATTCCGTTTATACAGCGTGCGTTTCAATTAACCCGGATAAGCGCGCGGGATTTTATACTTTGCACGGGGGTAAGCCTGATTATAACAGGATGGTTTGAAGTTTATAAAACGCTTGTAAAAAAGAAATAAAGTTTGTTTCACCTTACCAGTCAAACTCATATATACTGGTTAGTAGCCGTATCATTCGGATATTATTTCTTTTTTCTGAAATAACCTCTTAATAAAAAATTGTGTTGCAATGCCTCAAGGTCTGCATCTAATTTCTGACTGCTGGTTTCCAGGTTCTTTAAAGTGATTTTAATGGAGGCGGCTGCCAGTGAATCGTTCAATAACACCCCTGCTACATTGTTATCCTGGTTCAGTCTTGCACTTACTTTTTCGAGGTTGCCTGTAAATATTGTCACCGCATCCGCTGCTTTTTTCAATTGGAATAATGTCCCTTTAATAGAAGCATACATGACTGTATCTGTAACCACATCATTTATTGAATTACCCGGCTTATTGATTTTGCCGGCAAAATCTTTGAGATTTAATAAAACATCTTTACTGTTTATAGAAACGGCTTTAAAATTTGATGCGGTAGCCTGTAAATTGTCAAACGTGTTGGAAAGCTTATTGGCCATTGCAGGATCATTTAATAATGTAGCCAATGTTCCTTTCCCACTATCGATCTTTTTACTTATACTCTTAAAATCGTTTGTTATTTCCAATAGATTTTTATTGTTGGCCTGTAAGGTTGCCAGCATATCATCAGTGCCAGCTATGTTTTCGACATGTAGAAGATCATTTGCCTCGGCCTGGGGCATGTTTTCACTACCGCCATAAATAATTACTATTTTGTTGCCTATCAGTCCATCTGAACCGATTTTTGCCATTGCATCTTTATGGATATGTGATTGAGCTGCTTTCTCAATGTTCATCGTAACCAGCACCTGCGAATTTTGATAGAATGAGATGTTCTTGACTGTACCCACTTTTACACCAGAAAACCAAACATTGCCGCCTTTTATTAAACCTCCTACATCATTAAAAACCGCATATATGGTATACGATTTTACGAATGTTTTTTTCTGTCCCCCTAAGGTGAAAATGGTAACCACTAATATCGCAAGGCCCAGCAGTATAAATATCCCAACAATTACGGGACGGTTATTTTTTAATGTAGTCATTTGTCGTTAATAAAATTGTAATCATAAAAAGATTTTGCATTTGTATTCTTTTCATTGAATATTTCGTTAAAACTTCCGGGTGTCAAAAACCTGCCATCTACTATCATGGTGACTTTATCGGCAATAGCTTTCGCACAGGTTAAGTCATGTGTAATAATAATTGAGCTGGCATTGTATTGTTGTTGAACCTTAACAATCAGGGTATTTATATCTATGCAGGTCAGGGGATCAAGCCCCGATGTAGGCTCATCATACAACATTATCTCCGGCTTCATTATCAAAGTACGGGCAATGCCGATGCGTTTTCTCTGCCCTCCGGAAAGTTCAGCGGGCATTTGATTGATGGTTTGTAATAAATCCACATCATTCAACACCGATTCAATGGCTTCATTCACCTCCTTTGTTTTTAAGTTGCGTTTATTTCTTACCAGTGGAAACGCGAGATTTTCTCTGACGGTCATACTGTCGTACAAAGCACTGCTTTGAAAAGAGAAGCCAATTTTTAATCTCAGTGCCTGTAATGCCTTTCCCCTTAATTTATCCACTTCCTGACCTAGTACTTTTACCGTACCGCTATCAGGTTTTAGCAGGCCGGAGATTATTTTTATCAGTACGGATTTTCCACTTCCGGAACGACCCAGCACTGCAAGATTTTCTCCTTTTAAAATATCGATATCTATCCCGTTCAGTACAATGTTAGTATCAAAGGATTTCTTTAAATCTTTGATAGAAATTACTGTGTCATTATTATTTGTTGCTGATTCATCCATAACTCGCTATTCATTTTATCTAAATGCATTTACAACCTGTACAATTACCATTTCTTCCACAAAAATCATAAACATCGAAAGCACTACTGCTACATTTGCAGCAGTTCCTACGCCCTTGGTTCCATTCTGTGCATAATATCCCTGGTAACAGCCAGCTACACCAATAGTAAAACCATAACAGACTGCTTTGAAAACGGAAGCGGAAATATCAAGAAATGAAATTGTTTTAAAAGCGCTGCTGATAAAGGCAGGAAAACTTGTCAACTCATTTTGATGAATGTTTAGATAAGAACCCAGCATCCCGATCAGGGCGGTGTAAATCACCAATATAGGAAGCATTAAAGTGATAGCTGTGATTCTTGTTACAACTAAATACTTAAATGGATTGGTACCTGATACTTCCATTGCATCAATTTGTTCGGTTACTTTCATGGAGCCCAATTCGGCTCCCATATTAGAACCTACTTTTCCTGCGGCAATCAAAGCCGTAACCAAAGGAGCAAGCGCACGGATGATGGCAATTGATATTAATGAGGGAAGCCATGAGGTAGCCCCAAACTCTGACAGGGACGGGCGGGATTGCTTTGTAAATACAGTACCGGTTATAAAACCTGTTAAAGAAATAAGGGGTAATGATCTATAACCAACCTGGTAACATTGGTTGATTAATTCCTTCCATTCAAATGGTACTGAAAAGAGTTCCTTAAAATACTGTAAAATGAATATATAAACGTTATAGATATCCCTGAAGAATGAATCTGCTTTTTTGGATAGTAAAAATTTTTCCGGTTTGGAGGTTACAGGTATTTCTGATTCCATGACGTTGTTTGATCGTTTCAAATATTTATTAATTTTACCATTCCTTTTACTTTATGATCTACCCATTTTAGAATCGCTGTTAGAACGGTTCCCTGGCAAACCTTTATTAACGCTTAAAAAATCCAAGTTACTTATAATACGTAACACAGTCATTCAAATGTGTGAATAATACAACTCATTCTTTTTATTGTGTAATACTTTCCAGTCCGGATAGACCGACCTTTACTTAATAATAAACCAAGTCACTCCTCTTGCAGCCGTGAATACGAGAGAATAATGACAGTAAAGGAGTGCTGTACGATATAAACTGACCTTACATAATTGTAAGATTCATTTGCAATTTCAATTTTAATAAAATGAAAAATAACACAGACTTACAGAAGGATGTTCAGGATGCCATCAAATGGGAGCCTTTATTGAGCGCAACAGAAATTGGCGTAATCGTAAAAGATGGTGTAGTAACACTTACCGGTGTGGTAGATAATTATACTAAAAAATCTGAAGCTGAAGATGCTGCAAAGAATGTAGCTGGTGTTATGGCAGTTGTTGAAAAAATTGAGGTTAAATTCAGTAGCTCTTATGCTCCAAATGATGATAATGAGATTGCTTCCGAAATATTAAATGCTTTTAAATGGAACTGGCGTGTGCCAAATGACAATGTGAAAGTAAAAGTAGAAAAAGGATGGGTTACATTGGAAGGAGAATTTCAATGGCATTATGAAAGAACAGCTGCTAATGATGCTGTAAAGAATCTGTTAGGGGTAACGGGGGTTTCAAACAATATCAAAATTAAATCTGATTTAAATGCAGCCATTGTTAAAGCAGATATAGAAAGCGCACTTAAACGTAACTGGTCAATTTATGAAAATGACATTAATGTTAAGGTATCTGGGCATAAGGCTACATTGACAGGTACTGTGGATTCCTGGTACCAGAAAACTGAAGCAGGACGGATTACCTTTAATGCACCTGGCGTATGGTCAGTAGATAATGAACTGGTGGTTTATTATAATTATTCATTAATGGATGAATGACATTAAAAAGAACGGGAAGAATGCTTACCGGTTTTTTTAATTCATTAAATACAGTACAAGTTGAATACTATATTCAAATCAAATTATATATCATGAAAAAGAAAGAGATTAAAGAATTGAAAGAAAAGCTGATTGTTTCAGTAAAGAAAACCCTGACTGCTAATAATAAAGGCCTGATCAATACACTTGAAAAAGACCTTGATAAATCTATTAAAGCTTTTTCAGTCAGGCACACACAAAAAACATAACCAACTGCCATCAACCAATCCTTTTCCGGAGAGGGCTGAAGGGTAGCATATTAATGAACTAATTGGTTGTTTAAATTAATTCAGCAAAAAAAAATCCTATGTGCTTTTCAGCCACTGCAAGTTTTAGCGCAGGTGTTGTGCTTGCCATTATTGGAGTGGCCACTTTTAAAAAAGTGAAACATTCCTCTCAGATTATGTTTGCGGCCATACCCCTTATTTTTGCGGTACAGCAATCAGCAGAAGGAGTACTATGGCTATCCTTACCCAATCCGGCATATTTGGCAACCCAGGTTTCCTTCACCTATATTTTCCTTTTTTTTGCACAGGTGGTCTGGCCTATTTGGGTGCCGGTTGCCATATTACTACTGGAAGAAGAAGCCGGCCGAAAGCGGATGGGGCGTTACTTAGTTGCTGCAGGATTAATAGTAGGGGTATATTTTGCCTGGTGTTTAATAAGATATCCGGTTAAGGCTGATATTGTTGGGTACCACATTGCATATACATTAGATTTTCCTCCATCACTCAGAAAATATGGTATTGTATTATATGCACTTGCCACCGTTGTTTCTCCTTTCTTTTCACCCATTAAAAGAATATGGATGCTGGGTTTGGCGATTTTGATTTCATATATTATTTCTGCAATGTTTTATGAACACTATATACTTTCTGTCTGGTGCTTTTTTGCATCTATCATCAGCATAGCAGTATATGCAATTATGACAGAAATGGATAGGAATTATACGGCCGGCAAATCCTTGTACGCAGCACCGATGCCTGTTTTTAAAGTGCAGAAATTGAAAAATAAGAAATAATACACTTTTGGAAGGTAGCAGATCAAGGTAATGTTTGTTCCCACTTTTTTTCGATTGCTTTATCATTATCGCATTTACGCTGGTAAAAATAGGGGAGAAAATATACTGATCATCTTATTTATCAAAAGAAACCAACACTGGTATGACTATTTTTTTGCAAACAGCATGGCTTTTTTTGTTGGCAATACCCGTTGCCTGCATAGCATGGACAGTTACACATGAAGAGGTATTCAGGGAACCAAGAGACTATTGCAGTAAAAAAAGTAAAACAGCCAGAACTTTATTAGTGCGAAAGCTTTTTTATCTGTTTACCTGTGAATATTGCTTTAGCCATTATATAGCTATAGCAATCCTTCTTTTAACAGGTTATAAATTACTGATGGATGACTGGCGTGGATATTTGATTGCGGGGTTTTCATTGGTCTGGGTAGCTAATTTTTACATGAGCCTGTTTAGTTTTATTCGTCAGAACATTAAAAAGGAGAAAACAGAAATTGAATGTATGGAGAATGGAAGGAAAATATAAATTTTCTTTGATGTGTTGTTCATTCAGATCCGCCAACACGTCTCCACTACAGAATTCTGCAATACTATTTTAAGCGGCATGAAATTCAAAATAATGTGTGAATCATGCAACTTATTTTAATAACTGTATAACAGTTTAAAGTACCCAAATCTTCACCTTTGTGGTGTTGCAACATTTTCGCTGCAATCCATAATTATTCCGAAATGAAAAATAATGCAGAATTACAAAGAGATGTTCAAAATGCCATCAAATGGGAGCCATTATTGAATGTAGCAGAAATTGGTGTTACAGCCAAAGACGGTATTGTTTCTTTAACAGGAACAGTAGATAGCTACGCTAAGAAATTGGAAGCCGAAAATGCTGCCAAAAAAGTAATCGGGGTAAAAGCGCTGGTTGAAAAAATCGCTGTTAAATTTCCAAACTCATGGATTAAAACAGATAGTGAAGTAGCCAGTGAAGTCCTGGTTGCATTGAAACATAACTGGGCAATTCCTAAAGACAAGGTAATGGTAAAAGTAGAAGAGGGGTGGGTTACATTAGAAGGTGAATTACCATGGCATTACCAGAGAGAAGCAGCACAAAATGCTGTCAGTTATCTAACTGGTGTGAAAGGTGTAACCAACAACATTCAAATCAAACTGGAAAGCCACGATGTGATTGAAAAGAAGAAAGTTGAAGATGCCATTGCCAGAAACTGGTCCGTAAAGGATAATGATATTAACGTATCTGTATCTGGAACAACTGTTACATTAACTGGAACGGTCAATTCCTGGTACCAGAGAGATGAAGCAGGCCGTATCGCCTGGAAAACACCTGGTATCCTGGACGTAAAAAATGAATTAGTTGTTGACTATGAATTTATGCTTGTCGACTAAAAAATATTAATACGGTGGAAGCGTTATTTTCCACCGTTTTTATTCATTGTGGAAAAATATACCACCTTTTAAATTCCATTTATTCCATGTTCAACGCAAATTCAAAGTATCTACTTCTGCAAGCCGTGTAGTATCTTGATTTAAAAAATATACAGGTAAGTAGTATGAAATGCTATTAATTTCCTCAACGGTTTCAAAATGTTGTACTGCTGCTACCTGTCAATGGATCATTTTGAGATTGAATGAACAGGAATTGATATAACAGATATTAGAAACACAAAACAATATGAAAAAGTTAGAAAATAAAGTTGCAGTTATAACCGGTGGCGCAGGCAGTATAGGGAAAGTAACGGCAAAATTGTTATTAGAAGAAGGCGCAAAAGTATTGCTGGTTGACCTTTCGGAAGACGCATTGAAAAATTGTGTGGAGGAATTAAACAGTGACCAGGTGAAATATTGTACTGCTGATGTGTCAAAGGCAGTTGATGTGGAACGTTACATCAATGAAGCGGTAAGTGTATTTGGAAAGATTGACGTTTTTTTTAACAACGCCGGTATTGAAGGTGTGGTGAAACCCATTACAGATTATCCTGAAGCTATTTTTGACAAAGTAATTGCCGTAAATGTAAAAGGAATATGGCTGGGCAATAAATATGCCTTACCCCAAATGAATACAGGCGGAAGCATTATCCTGACGTCATCAGTAGCAGGGCTATTGGGCTTTGCTGGTTTAAGTGCCTATGTAACCAGTAAACATGCTGTTGTCGGTATTATGAGAACAACAGCTATTGAAGCGGCGCCCCTGCATATCAGGGTTAATTCTATTCATCCGTCGCCGGTAAACAACCGGATGATGCGTTCGATAGAAGAAGGTGCATCCTCCGGTCATGGCGAAGAAATAAAGAAGAAATTTGAGGCTGCTATCCCATTGGGTCGTTATGCTGAGCCCATCGAAATTGCAAAGTTGGTATTGTTTCTTGCCAGCGATGACAGTCAGTTTATTACTGGTACTACACAGGTAATTGATGGTGGAATGTGTGCACAATAAATATTTTTGAAAACCTGTTATTCCACAGTTTAAATTACAAAAAAAGATCGCTTTCTAAATTATAATTTCCTGAAGGGGTTTTACTTAAATAAATGATAAAAATATGAAAACAGAAAATGAAATTAATAATGCCATTATGAATACCACAATGGGTATTCACCAGGATTTTCCGGAATTATCTAAATACATTATTGAGATGCCTGTTACAATTCCAAATGTAGCGAAGCCGGTTATCACCGTTGGCAATTTAGACGACTACAATACATTGCTAAACGAATTTGTTTCAAATTATTCAAAAGTAGAAAAGTTATGGAAAAAAAATATATAGGTATCTGGATGGATCATGCAAGTGCCAACCTGATGGAAATGATAGGTAGCGAAATGAAAATTAAAACTATCAATTCAAAATTTACCCACGAGGAAAAGAAGGAGACTTTGCATAAAGGTGAAAAAGCAATGCACCATAAAGAGCAGCATGAAGAATCTGCTTATTATAAAGAGATAGCTGCTGTCATAGAAAGCTATGATGAGGTGTTAATTTTTGGCCCTACTGAGGCTAAAACTGAGCTGGTAAATGTGTTGAAAACAGATCATCATTTTGATAATAAAAAGATCGAAACCATGCAAGCTGATAGGATGACAGAAAATCAGCAGCATGCTTTTGTTAAAAAATATTTCTTTGCCCATTGATCAGGTATTGTATATCGGGTTATTAATGATGATGGATATCACCAGCGTGACCCTTACTCAATCTTACTATGAATTATCGCAATAGTGATGGATATCACCTGCGTGACCTTACTCAATCTTACCACTCATTATCGCAATAGTGATGGATATCACCACTGTGACCTCACTCAATAACTGGTTTCACAGCATTGTCAGCCTCCATATTACTTATCACATGAAAAACGCTCTTCTAAGCGTAAATGGGTATTTATACCACCATCCGGCCATAGCCGATTCCAGGAATCTATGCCCTGAAGCCTGGCCCCTGCCTGCCTATACAGCTTGAAAACAACTTTCTCCCACAGTAGGAGGGGACTTAGCAGGATGCAACACCTTGAAAGGTGCATCCCACACCCCAATAGCCTTTTTTATCCCCGCCTGCACTCCTTACCCCGAAATTCTATTACTTTTGTCCCCGGTATTTCAGAACGGTTTAGACTCAGTTAGTATAGCATGCATATATTACTCAAAAACGTACAGATCACAGCTCCAGGTGCTCCCAACCATGGCCAGCAACAGGACATTTTAATCGAAAATGGCATCATCAGCCAGATTGGAAACAACATCTCTGCGCCCAATGCCCGGATCGTAGAAGGTAAAAACCTCTCCGTGTCTCCAGGATGGACCGATGTATTCGCTCACTTTTCTGATCCCGGTCAGGAATACAAAGAAGACCTTCAAAGTGGCGCCGCCGCTGCTGCAAAAGGTGGGTATACCACTGTACTCATCGTACCCAATACCCAACCCGCGCTGCACACCAAGCCGCAAATCGAGTACGTCATCAGCCGTACCCGCCACACCGGTGTTCAGGTGCTCCCCATAGGCGCTGTTACCAAAAACATCGAAGGCACTTCACTGGCAGAGATGTACGAAATGCGCGAAGCTGGCGCTGTGGCTTTCTCGGATGGCCTGAAACCTATCCAGAGCCCAGGCATCATGCTCAAAGCCCTCCAATACGTAAAGGCCGTCGACGGCACTATTATACAACTGCCTGATGACCTGAGTATCTCTGCGCACGGCCTCATGAACGAAGGCATCTACAGCACACAGCTGGGTATGCCCGGAAAACCTGCCATCGCTGAAGAACTGATCATTCAGCGGGACCTGGAACTGGCAGCATACACCGATTCCAAAATTCACTTTACCGGGGTAAGTACCGCCAAATCTATCCAGCTCATATCCGAAGCAAAGAAGAAAGGCATAAAAGTGACCTGCTCCGTTACTCCATACCACCTGTCACTCACTGACAATCAACTGGAATCTTACGATTCCAACCTCAAGGTCAATCCACCCCTCCGCGGCAAGGATGATGTAATAGCCCTGCAACAAGCGGTGAAAGATGGTCTGATCGACTGCTTTGCCACCCACCACCTGCCACAGGACTGGGACGCCAAAGTCCTTGAATTTGAATATGCTAAGAATGGGATGATTGGCCTGGAAAGCGCCTTTGGCGTACTCCGTCAATACCTGCCGGAAGTGCCGCTGGAAAAACTGATCGATATGCTGGCCATTCAGCCACGCAAGATCTTTAACCTTCCTGCTCACAGTCTGGCTGTAGGTGCGGTAGCTAACCTCACCATCTTTGATCCGGAGGAAGAATGGACGCTGACCCCTGCACATCTGGCGAGCAGGTCCAAAAATTCGGCGTATCTTGGCGCCCGGTTAAAAGGGTCTGTAAAAGGGATCATTAGTGGTACCAATGCCCAGATCACTGGCATATCTGCCCAAACCACCGGCACCAATGCCCAACTATAATAAATGTCATTTTGAGTATGAGTAATGCATCTTCTCCCAACCAGGGCGTTAAATGGGGCCTGATAGCAGGATTATCCGTCGTTGCCGTCGGACTGATCTTCTATTTCACCAACCCAATCAAACTGCAAAGCCTCCTTTTTGGCGGCATCGAACTTGCAGTTACCGCCATCTGCGCCCTCCTGGCCGGCCTGGAACGTAGAAAAGCCTATGGGGGAAAAATAGATTTTAAGACCGTTCTGCAGCCTATCTTTACCACTTTCGTAATTTCCCTGCTGATTGGGGTCATTTTTACCTATGTCCTATTCAATTTTATCGATCCTTCACTGGTAGAACAGATGAAACAGGCACATATTGCCGATGTGAGGGATATGAAAAACCTTTACAAAGCACTGGGTTACTCTGAATCCGATTACAACAGGGAACTAAAAGAGGCGGAAACAGGTGAATATGGCGTGACAATTGCAGGCAGTGTCATAAATTATCTGCAAAAGCTGATTAAATCATTCATCCTTTCTGCGATACTTTCCCTGATCGTTCGTAGAAAGTAACCATTTAACACATAGTAACTTAAGATGGATATTTCCGTAATTGTTCCCTTAAAAAACGAAGATGAATCACTGCCGGAACTGGCAGCATGGATAGACCGTGTCATGAAGGAGAACCAGTTTTCCTATGAAGTGTGGATGGTAGATGATGGTAGTACTGACAATTCCTGGGAGGTGATTCAGACCCTGGCCGCTGCCAATGCCAATATCAAAGGTATCAAGTTCCAGCGCAACTATGGCAAATCTGCCGCCCTCAACGAAGGCTTCAAGATGGCCAAAGGCGATGTCATCATCACCATGGACGCCGATCTGCAGGATAGTCCTGACGAAATACCAGAGCTGTATAGCATGATCAAAGAAGGCGGCTTCGACATCGTGAGCGGCTGGAAAAAGAAACGCTATGATAGCGCCCTGACCAAAAACCTCCCTTCTAAATTATACAACTGGACCACTACCAGAATGAGTGGTGTCAAGCTGCACGACATGAACTGCGGCCTGAAATCCTACCGTAAAAAAGTGATAAAGAGCATAGAAGTATATGGTGAAATGCACCGCTACATCCCGGTTATTGCGAAATGGAACGGTTTCCGCAATATCGGAGAGAAGGTGGTGGAACACCGCGCCCGTAAATACGGTGTATCAAAGTTTGGCCTTGAACGCTTTATCAACGGCTTCCTCGACCTGGCTACCATCATGTTCATCGGGAAGTTTGGCAAGCGCCCTATGCACCTCTTTGGCGCGATGGGTACCTTGTGTTTTATGATCGGTTTCGTCATCGCAGGATATCTTGGCTACGAAAAGATCTTCAACGATGTCTTTAAAATGACTGAACGCCCGATCTTCTATCTGGCACTGCTGGCCATGATCATTGGATCTCAGCTGTTCCTCGCCGGTTTCATTGGTGAACTGGTGACGAGAAATGCCGTGGAACGAAACGACTACCTCGTTGAAACTACTTTAGACCGAACGAAATAATTGCTGATGGGAAGAAAGAAGATACTTATCCTGGGACCCGCCTGGCCTTATCGTGGAGGTCTTGCCGCCTACAATGAAAGACTGGCTGAAGAACTGCAAAAGGACGCAGATGTAGAGATCTGGACCTTTACCCTGCAATACCCGAAATTTATTTTCCCCGGCAAAAGTCAATATGCTACTGAAGCGGCGCCGCCTCACCTGAATATCACCAGAAGGATTAATTCTATCAATCCGTTGAACTGGTTGAAAGTGGGCAGGCAAATCCGCAAAATGAAGCCAGACCTGATCATTGCCAAATTCTGGTTACCACTCATGGGCCCTGCCCTGGGTTCCCTGCTGCGTTTAGGTAAAAAAGGAAATACCAAAGCCTTGTCTATCCTCGACAACGTGGTGCCCCATGAAAAACGTCCGGGCGATGTGGCTTTTACTAAATACTTCCTGAAACCGGTGGATGCCTTCATCGCCATGAGCCAATCCGTGCTGGACGATCTCAAGGTGTTTGAACCGGATAAACCGGTATCACTCATACCTCATCCTATTTATGACAACTATGGTACGCCGATTTCCAAACCGGCGGCCAAAGCGGTATTGAGGCTGGATGAAAACAAAAAGTACATTCTCTTTTTCGGCTTTATCCGCCAGTACAAAGGCCTCGATCTGCTCATGCAGGCCATGGCCGACGAAAGAATGAAAAAGCTGGATGTACACCTCATCGTAGCAGGTGAATACTACGAAGACGCAGCCCCTTACAAGGAGTTGTTCGCCAAACTACAATTGGGTGACCGCATACTCATGCACACCGATTTTATTCCAAACGACGCTGTTAAAAACTACTTCTGTGCTGCCGACCTGGTAGTGCAACCTTATAAAAGCGCTACACAGAGCGGTATTTCACAGATCGCTTACCACTTCGAAAAACCAATGGTGGTAACAAGGGTAGGAGGATTAGTCGAAATGGTGCCAGGCAATGTAGTGGGTTTCCAATGCGAACCTGATCCTGCAGATATCGCTGCCGCCATAGAAAAATACTATGTTGGCAACAGGGAAGCCGATATGACAGCGGCTGTTCACATAGAAAAGCAAAAGTATTCCTGGGACAGACTGGCAAAAGAAATTCTCCGCCTGACAGGTTTGTAAGATATTTTAACGGTTTTTTAAGATTTCGGCCACAGGAATCATTTATCTTGCCGGTCCATATTATTTAAACATGATCTATCGTAGTAAAGCACCATTACGCCTGGGACTGGCAGGCGGTGGTACCGATGTAAGTCCATATTCTGATATGTTTGGTGGCGCTATCCTGAACGCAACTATCTCTTTATACGCCAGAGCCGCCATCGAGCCGATTCCTGAAAACAAAGTCATCTTTGAGTCGGCAGACAGAAAAGAACAACTGGAATGCGAAGCCGTATTCCCGCTTGCCTATAATGGTAAACTGGATATTCTGAAAGGTGTCATTAACCGTGTGGCGAAAGACTATGGTATCCCATCGGGTTTTAAACTCACGACCTTTGTAGATGCTCCGGCCGGTTCCGGTTTGGGTACCTCTTCCACGCTGGTGGTGGCGGTGCTGGGCGCATTTGCAGAGTGGCTGAAACTGCCGCTGGGTGAGTATGATATGGCACACCTGGCTTATTGCATCGAGAGAGAAGACCTGCAACAGGCTGGTGGTAAACAGGATCAGTATGCCGCGACCTTTGGTGGTGTGAACTTCATGGAATTTTACGGCGATAAGGTGATCGTGAATCCCCTGCGCATTAAGCAAAAATACCTCGATGAACTGGAGAATAACCTGGTATTGTACTATACTTCTACCAGCCGTTTGTCCAGCAGCATTATCTCTGAACAACAGAAGAATGTAACGGATAAGAAAGAATCCAGCATTGAAGCCATGCACCACCTGAAAGAGCAGTCAGTGATGATGAAAGAAGCCCTGCTGAGAGGTGAGATCGATAAAATCGGAGAGATCCTGGACTATGGTTTTCAGCATAAGAAAAACATGGCAAAAGGTATTTCCAACACACAATTAGACGAAATTTACGAAGCGGCCAAACTTGCCGGTGCTTCAGGAGGTAAGATCTCCGGTGCTGGTGGCGGTGGCTTTATGATATTTTACTGTCCACGGAATACACGTTATGCCGTAGTCGATGCCCTGAATGCCTTTGGTGGCCAGGTAAAACGTTATCATTTTACGCATCAGGGAGTGAACACCTGGACTATTTAAATATAGCAACAATGACAGAGAAAATAATTAAGACTATACAGGAAAGCATCGCGGTAAAACAGGCGATTATCAACGACGAAGAATTAGTGAGAACCATCGCACAGGTAGCTAGTGTGATGACGGGTTGCTTCCAGCAAAATCATAAAGTATTGTTTGCGGGAAATGGCGGTAGTGCTGCGGATGCGCAACACCTGGCCGCTGAGTTTTCCGGACGTTTTTATAAAGACAGGACACCGCTGTATTCCGAAGCACTGCATTGTAATACCTCATTCCTGACAGCTGTCGGCAATGACTATGGTTACAATGAAGTGTATGCCCGCATGCTGCGTGGTATTGGTCAGGCAGGTGATGTGTTTGTCGGCATTTCTACCTCAGGCAATTCTGCCAATATCCTGGAAGCCATCAAGGTGGCCAAGTCCAAAGGAATGATCGTGGTAAGCATGACAGGGCAATCTGGTGGTAAAATGAAAGATGGAACCGACTACCTGCTGAACGTACCTTCTTCCGATACGCCGCGTATCCAGGAGTCGCATATTACTATTGGGCATATCATTTGTGAAATTGTAGAAAATAACCTTTTCGGATCATGATTACAGAATGTATTGTATTAGCAGGAGGGCTGGGTACCCGGTTGCGTAGTGTGGTGGCAGATAAGCCTAAATGCATGGCCCCCGTGGGCGATGTTCCTTTTATAGATTACCTGCTGCGCTACCTGCTCAAAGAAGGGATGACGCATGTGGTATTATCATTGGGACACCTGTCAGAACAGGTGATAGAATACATTGAGGCCAACGAATGGACGATGAAGGTGGATTTTGTGATCGAGGAAGAACCGCTGGGTACCGGTGGAGCGATCATGAATGCACTGGAAGAACTGGAAGAAGACGCGTTCTTCATCATGAATGGAGATACCCTTTTTAATGTAGACCTGTTTGATTATTCAAACTTTCACGAAGAAAAGGGGAGTGCGTTGTCACTGGCACTGAAACCGATGAAGCAATTTGATCGTTACGGCAGTGTAAAGCTGGATGACAATAAAAGGATCACTGCTTTCCTCGAAAAGGAATATTGTGAAGAAGGGCTGATCAATGGCGGTATTTATGTGGCGAACAGGGAGTACCTGGAAAGTCTGGATCTGCCAAAGAAATTCTCCTTTGAAAAAGATGTACTGGAAGCACAGGTGCAAAGCGGTAAAGTGTACGGCTTTGAGAGTGATTCTTATTTTATAGACATTGGCGTACCGGCTGATTATGAGCGGGCGCAGCAAGAACTGGCATGATAGCAATTGATAATAGCTGGACGTTGTTCCTGGACCGCGATGGGGTCATGAATGAGGAGATCAAAGATGGGTATGTGCTGCAATGGGATATGTTCCGGTTTTCGGAAGGTGTGCTGGCGGCGATGCCTGTGTTAAATGCCCGTTTTGGCCGTATTGTGATCACGACGAACCAGCGTTGTATAGGAAGAGGATTGCTGACAGAAGAAGGGTTAGAAGACATTCATAGGCATATGCTATCCGAAATCCGTACACACGGGGGGAGGATAGATGCCATTTACCACTGTTCGGATGTGAATAATGACAGTCCCTGCCGTAAGCCGCAGCCAGGTATGGCGATGCAGGCAAGGGCAGCATTTCCTGAAATAGATTTCAGTAAATCTGTGATGGTAGGGAATACCATGGGAGATATGAAATTTGGGAAGCAGTTGGGAATGAAGACGGTATTTATCCCTTCTACAAAACCGGAACAGGCATTTCCTGATCCGATGATCGATTTTAAGTGTGACAATTTATTGGAATTTTCGAAGATCATACAATAAATTTGTTTCATATAACGTAAATAAGGCTATGATGAAAGTGCGCATAATTGGGTTATCCTGTCTGCTGTTTGTGGCTGCTACTGTACGGGGGCAAAGAATCAGTGCGACTGACGCAGCATCGTTGAACGCGCAGCAGGACTCCCTCAAATACTTATCTGACCTTATTTTACGTGGCAGGGATGAAGATTCCCGGCAGAATGCCAGTGATCGTTTCATCCCGAAACTGGTGCAGGCGCTGAAGACCCCGAATTCTTTTTATTTCCCTTTTGATTCAATTACAACGGTTTCCATTCAATATCCGCAGGATAGCACATTCCGCATTTTTACATGGGGAGTGGAGCGGGAGAATACTTTTTTCCATCATTATGGGGCGATACAGATGCGTACAGAGGATGGGAAGCTGAAGTTGTTCCCGCTGTTCGATGCGTCTGATTATATATTGAATACGGATACCATTACGGATAATAAGAACTGGTATGGATGCTTGTATTATAAGATATTGCAACGCAGGTTCTTTAATACGGATTATTACACCTTGTTTGGGTGGGATGCGAATAATTTGAGGAGTCAGAAGAAGATGATAGAGATGTTGTCATTTAAGGATGGCAAGCCTGTGTTTGGCGGACCATTCTTTAGTTTTGCGGAGGATACGGTGCCGAAGCCGCTGAAGAACAGGTTTATATTGGAGTATAAGAAGGAGGCGACGATTAGTTTGAGTTATAACGCGGAGATGGATATGATCGTGTATGATCATTTGATCTCTGAGACGAATCAGAAAGGGAAACCTTCGACGTATGTGCCGGATCTGGATTATGAAGGGTTTAAGTGGAAAGGAGGAAAGTGGGTGCATATAGATAAGGTGTTTCATGATGCGTTGCAGTTAGGAAAGTATCCGGTGGGGCAACCGTTGGATATGAAGAAGAAGGATTTGACGAATCCGAAAACTACGGAGGAGATGAACGAAGAGACGTTGCAGAAGCAGCAGCAGTCATCGAAGAAGAAGCCGAAATAACGGTTATGTACGATATAATTAAAGAAAGAATTCCACTTGAAAAACTGATTGAGGATGAGAAAAAAGTAGTCTTTACAACAGACAAATCTTATCTGATCGCTTATCCTGAATTCCTGAAATATTTTGCAGATCTACAGGAAATTACCAAACATGATGTGGTAATAGGAATTCATTTTACCTACGGATGGATGCCACGAATCTTTAATTTTAAATCTGATAAATGGGAGGAAGTTGTCTATATTTTGAACAGGGCGAAGGACGGGAAATCATTATCGGAAGCAGATTTAGAAGAATTGAGCGCCTGTTTTAATAACTCACTGGTAGGAGTTTCAAAAATATTACACTTTATCAATCCTTCCAGTTATGCTATCTGGGATAGCAGGGTATACCAATATTTAACAGGAAAGAACGCCAATCAACAAACAATTCATAATTATCAATCTTATCTGGATTATAACAGGTTTAGTAATGAAATAGCTTCCCTGCCTGAGTTTGAGCCTCTTCACCAATCTATGGTTGAAAAAGTTGGCTATACAATGACTCCACTCAGGTCCTTAGAATTAATCATGTTTAAAAACGGGGTAGCATCAAAAGCAGATGATCCTACTTCAGATAGTAATGCCTGATCCTGCTCAGGTCATCATTCAACTCATACACCCACGGTGTTCCTGTAGGAATATCTAAATTCGTCACTTCCTCATCAGATAAGTGATCGATATACTGTATCAGTGCCCTTAAGCTATTGCCATGAGCCACTATGAGCACTTGCTTTTTCTGTTTCAATGCTGGAATGATGGTATTCGTCCAATAGGGCAGTACCCGATCCATGGTTTCACTGAGATTTTCTGTAAAGGGCAATTCAGTAGGTAACAGATCTTTATACCTTGGGTCATTTCCGGGAAAACGGGCATCTGTTTGCACTAATTTTGGCGGGTGTTCGTGTGGATCTCTTCTCCACTTGTGTACCTGTTCTTCACCATATTGCTGCACAGTTTCAGCTTTATTTAACCCTTGCAAAGCACCATAGAAACGCTCATTTAAACGCCATGATTTCTCTTCAGGAATGTACAACTGATTGAGCGATTCTAATGCCAGATGAAGTGTCTTAATTGCTCTTTTGAGCACAGAGGTAAATGCGAGGTCAAAATGAAATCCACTATCAGCGAGTAATTTTCCTGCATGTATGGCTTGTTCAATACCGGTTTGGGATAAGTCGACATCTGTCCATCCGGTAAACCTGTTTTCCAGGTTCCAGAGGCTTTCGCCGTGGCGTAGGAGTACTAATTTTTGCATGCATAAAAGTGCGCAAAAATGATGCTATTTTTTATGGCCGAACACCTCTCTAAGTTTATCTTTTGCTGCTTCTAATACCTTTAACTGCTGCTCAGGCAAATTCATCATCGAACAAGGTTAAAAGCTGCAGCGCCTGCTCTGTATTTCCGGAAAGTCAAATTAACCAAACAGTAGCTTTACAGCCCAGCAGGAGGAAAGAACCGACTCCCGGAAATGCAGATGCAAGCGCTGCTGCAGTAGAAATTAATCAGGGTTTGAGAATTATCCTGTCTTATAAGTAAACAAAGATGGGGCCATGCCTTTTTTGAAGGTAACAATGCCAGATTTAGAGAAACAATACCAGATGAGGACGCAATACAATGTTGCTTATACTACCCATTCAGGGAAACTAGAATAAAACATTCATGAAAAAGGGAATTCACCAACGGGGAATGAGAACCACTTTCAAAGAAAAAAGCGGTTCAATGATTTCATTGAACCGCCTATTACTAAACACCAGGGCCTATCTATCAAACACTTCAAATTCAGTCCTTCTATTGGCCTGGTGTTCCTGTTCCGAACAATGCACACCGTTTGCACAACGGTTAATTAATCTCGTTTCACCATATCCAATTGCAGTCATACGTTCTTTTGCAATGCCCTTGGATACGAAATATGCTAATACAGAAGCTGCTCTTTTCTGTGATAATTTCATGTTGTAATTGTCATCTGATCGGCTATCCGTATGGAAACCCATCGACACTTTCCAGTTTGGATTCTCCTTCATCAACGCAATCAGCTTGTCCAACTCTCTTCCCGCATCTGGTCGTACATTCGCTTTACCCAGATCAAAATATACATTCGCAGGATTGAAACGGGTACCCAGATCTATTTTATGCCCCTTTACATTTGCTTTCGCAATGATCAACGGTTTCTTTTCCGGCGCCGCCACCTGTTTGATCTCTATTTTCTGCAACCACACATCCTGGTGTACCACCTGTGATTCGGTCAATCCATTTGTAGTCACAAAACTATTTTCAGCAGGATAATAAGTCACTCTCGTTGCATTCAAACCATAATCAGACAAACTATCCAGTACAAATTTGTAGTGACCGTCATCATCTGTCTCTGCCGTCAACACATTGCCAGTGGCCTTGTTAGCGAGTGCTACAGTAGCATTGCTGAGTGGTGCTTTCGTCGCTTTGTCAAATGCCTTACCTTCCAGGCTAAACACGAGGATCTTCCATGGTGTAAAGCGGTAAATATCATCATTACCATACCCACCCGGTCTGTTGGATGAGAAGTACATCGTCTTGCCTGTGTTATAAGCAGGGCCGAAATCATCCTGTGCACTGTTTACGGGATAGCCCATATTTACAGGCACCCAGGTACCATTTACCTGCTTTGCAGAGAAAATATCCAATCCACCTACACCCGGTCTGCCATCAGTTGCAAAGTAAAACACACCCGTACTATCCATGAACGGTGTTCGCTCACTACCCGCTGTATTGATGGATGGGCCCATGTTTAAAGGCGTCTCCCACTTGCCGTCTTTCCCTCTTGTACAGTAGTAAATATCCGTACCGCCTAAACCACGTGTACCAAAATCAGCCACAAAGTAGAGCGTTCGTCCATCAGCACTGATAAAAGGATCACCTACACTATAATCAAAGATCTCATTATATGGAAAGCTGTCTATTTCCCAGTTACCATTGGTATTGTTCCATTTAGACGCTTTCAGTTCTACATTTAAGGTATATAACTGCTCTGCAAAACGACCTTTCTTTTTTACGAGATTCGTCACCGCATAATACATGGTATTGCCATCAGCGGTATACGTTGCTTTCGCACTGTGATAATCCCCATTTACATTGCGGGAAAGCAGGCGGGTCGTACTACTGTCAAACCCATCGCTTTCGTACAGGTGCAGATAACTACGGCCGGTAAAACCGTATTTCTTTCTGCTGATGTTCGAATTATTAAACAGGCGATCATGACGCAAAGAATCATATGGGCGATCTGATGCAAATACAAACCTACCGTTTCTGAAGCCAGTACCCCAATCGGACCACTGTGTATTCATGGCTTTCAGGTTCTCGAAATCCCCTTTCACCGGTTTCACTTTCCACTTCACGGCGCTGTCACAACCTTGTTTCATGCTGATCGCCAGCGGGTCATTCGGTTGTTTACCAAGGTAGCCTTCAAGTGCTACTTTCGCATCAGCATATTTTGCATTATTGATCAACACTTTTGCATAATGCAGCTCATCGTTGGCAGTATGTTCTGGAAGCGCGACCAGTTTATTATACCAGGGTTCAGCAGCTGTATAGTCATTCAGTAACTGATAACTATCAGCAACTCCACGAATGGCTCTGACAGTTACTTTTTTGCTGAATGCTTTCTTATATAAAGGAATCGCAGCAGAATAATTATACAAGGATGCCTGTTTATCCGCTTCTTTTAAAACATATTGTGCATTCGAAAGGGTGGCAGAGAGCAGCATTATGCTGAACAGCGCAATCTTTTTATCCATATACAGGGAGAACGGTTAAAAATTGATCACATAGGATCGGTTTTCACATAGGCTAAACTATAACCTTTCATCTCATATCGCATTGCAAAAGTACCAATGGACTGATCTTCATCACATAGTAGATATTCTATAAGTCTGTAGTATAAGTACTACAAATGTGGAATTTATAATATGATAATTTTACTAGATGTAATCATAGTCTTTATTGATGAAAACTATTTTGATAGCCTTAGACCCATCTATATTCAGTTATGGACTCAAACAGATCATAGCAACGATGCCACAGCCCACCCGGATTGAAACTGCCGATACCCTCGATGCAGCCATGACCCTATTGGATTCCCGGTGTGTGGATCTGTTAATTACCGATTTGCACCCCGAAGTATTGGGACCAGTCAAAGCGAAATGCCCTGAGATCAAGGTCATGGTGTATACAGCAGCCGATGAAAGGACATTTGCGATTGACAATCTACTGGCGGGAGCAGATGGTTACCTGAGTAAGAGTGCGAAGAAAGAAGAGATGGAGTATGCAGTAAAAACAGTACTAAACGGAGAGAAGTATATGAGCGCTACGGTACGGCAGGAGATGCTGGACCAGCTCTGGGAAAAGAGAAGAGCCGGGCACAAAGGTGTATATTAATATCCTTTGCGGCCAGCTCTTTTTTTGAAAAATGATTGAATTCTCTTTGAAGAATCCCCCCTTTTATTAAGCTTCTACTTTGAACGCAGCGGCGTATTTCAGGCCACTTTGTTGTTGTAAATTCTTAGGTATTTTAATTTCAAGTTTGCCGTTGTTGAGTTTCCAGCTAAGTTTAGCTTTGGTACCCAGCAGGGAAACACGTTTGATCTTAGCAGGTGCTTCGATCGCGAATGCCACTGTTTCAGGCAATTTCACCACATCGCTGTCGGACGTGAAGAAGGCGTAAGTAGCAGAGCTGTCTTTCGCTTGTGTATAGTACACATTGTTATCAGAGTAGGGTGCTACCGGACGGGAAGCGTGAATGCCTTCGCCGTTGATCTTCATCCAGGCACCGATGTCGGCCAATCTTTCGTAAGCCTGTGGTGTCCAGTCGCCTTTCGCGCTAGGGCCGATGTTCAGCAGGAAGTTACCACCTCTTGATACGATCTTTACCAGCAGGGTCACCAGTTTCAGGGAAGACTTCATCTGGTCGGTATGGGTATACGTCCAGCTGTCGCCCATAGACATACAGGTTTCCCATGGGTAAGGGAGTGGTTTTTCAGGAAGCGTTTGTTCAGGTGTTGCGTAGTTCTCGAATTCACCGGGTACTTCCCTGTCTACCACGATCAGGCCTGGCTGATTTTTACGACCCATGGCAGCGATCTTAGGCATGTCAATTTCCTGTTTGCCACCTGGTCTTACCCAACCGCCGTCCAGCCAGAGAATGTCGATCTTACCGTAGTTGGTCATCAGTTCTTCGATCTGGCGGTAAGTATATTCTTTAAATGCAGCCCATTTCTCAGGGTACATTTTGATATTATAGTTCGTGTTACGACCCATTACCGGGTAGTATTTCCACCAGAAATCCTGGCTATGCCAGTCCGGTTTGGAAAAATAAGCACCAATCATGAAACTGTCCTTGCGGAAAGTATCGAAGATCTCCTTTGCGATATTCGCTTTTGGATTCTTTGAGAAAGGTACATTCGGAGCGGTGATCTTGTAGTCCGTTTGTTTGGTATCGAACATACAGAAACCATCGTGGTGTTTGGTGGTAAATACCACATAGCGCATACCGGCGTTCTTAGCGGCATCTGCCCACTTTTGCGGGTTAAAATCTACCGGGTTGAATTCATTCGGTAATTTCTCATAAGCTTCGCGATATACGTTGTAATCAGCGGAGTAAGGGCCTTTTCTCACTACCCAGTCATCAGGGCAAATGCTCCAGCTTTCTACTTCTTCCCAAAGGGTATAGGGACCCCAGTGCATAAATAAGCCAAAGCGTTGGTCCTGCCATTTATCCAGTTTACGGATCACAAGCGGATCGGTAGGAGCTACATACTCCTTGGACATGTGGTGCAAGCCATCAGTTTCCTGGGCTGTTGCTTGTTTTACAGACAGCATAGCTGCAAATAAAACGGAGCAAGCAACGATTGTTTTCTTCATGTATTCGACCTGTTTTTATTTCAGGCTGTAATATGCGGAATCTTCACGGTTTGAGTGCGCATATTTTACCTGATATTGATATTAAAAGAAAAAAACGCTTCTGCCAGTGGCAAAAGCGTTTTCATTTGGGCGTATATATGTAAATGGTTAGTCTTTAGCGGACTGCCTTCGCGGCGTTTACTTCACCATCACCGAAGTACTTATCCTTACCCGGAGTACCATAATCAGTAGACGATGCTTTCAGGATCAGATCTACCAGCAATGGATTGGCGTACGGATACTTGTTGTAAATCAGCGCAGCTACAGCCGCAGCATGTGGCGAAGCCATACTGGTACCAGCTGCCCAGCCATAGTAATAAGTGGCAGAAGCTTCATCCCAGTAACCGATATTGAAGACAAAGTCGAATATGTATTCGTAGTTGATGATACCTCCTACGTTCACAACGGTGGTATTTGGAGGCAGCGTGTAGTTACCGCCTGGAGCGGCATAGTGAATAAAGTTCTTACCATAGTTGGTAAAGATAGAAGGGATGTAGAGAGACGTATCCTGGTTAATACCCCAACCCAGCGGCCCGGTAGAGGAAATAGCCAGTACACCTAATGCTGCTGCAGGGTAGGTGATAAAGCGTTTTTCTACATCGTAGTTGTACCCATCGTTACCAGCAGCAGCGATCAGTGTAGTACCCTTCAGGGTAGCGTACAGGG
The DNA here is from genome assembly GCF_034274695.1 of Chitinophaga sp. LS1. NCBI lineage: Bacteria > Pseudomonadati > Bacteroidota > Chitinophagia > Chitinophagales > Chitinophagaceae > Chitinophaga > Chitinophaga sp. LS1. Next base: position 6,754,930 of record NZ_CP128362.1, on the reverse strand, counting down.
TGGCTCTGTTGATAGCGGTGATCAGTTCTTTTACATCGCGGTCATATTCCACTACGTAATCGTCAGATGGATCGTCGGGCGTACCGTTGTCATCTACGAAAGTCTTGAGGGGCAGTTCACCACCAATGCTCATGTTGATGACCTTAGCACCATGGTTGGTGGCATAGAAGATGCCGTCGATGAAGCTGGAAAAGGCTCCTGAACCAGCGTCGGACAATACTTTTACGAGTATCAGTTTAGCTTCCGGAGCTACACCGGCTACGCCATTGGAATCTTTCACGGCGGCGATGGTACCGGCTACGTGGCTACCGTGGCTAAAGCCTTCTTCGCCATGGTACTGTACTTCTTCACCTTCCACAAAACTGTGGGTAAGAATAATGTTAGGCTTGATTTCAGGGTTGTTGAGCAGGAAACCGCCATCGAGTACGGCTACCTTTACACCAGCGCCTTTGTAACCTTTGGCCCATGCTTCGGGGGCATGTACTGCCTGTAGACCCCATTGCAGAAAGCTGTATCTGTCTGTAAGGGCACTGGCACTTGATTTAGCATTGACAGTAGACGGGGCGTTTGTGCTGTAAGGAATAGAAGAGCGGAAATTACGCTCCGGCAGGCGCCAGTTCTGTACCAGGTCAATTGATACAGATTGTACACCAGCTACTTTCCTTGCTTTTTCAGGAAAGGACGGATCAGGAGTTTGTACACGAATGAGCCCCAATTCCTTATTGGATTCTTTGAATACAAAACGCTTTACGCCGAGATTAGAAAGTGCTGTTGAGATGTCGTTCTGATCGACATTTTGCTCAGTAAGAATCAAAAATCCTCTGTCTTGTTTTGGGGTGGTGGCAAGCCCTTTGGCGAGTTTGACTTCCTGAGAGTCTTTGGAGCAGGATGCCAGCAACAGTAACAGCAAGAGGGGGAATGAAAATGGCAATAGATTTTTCTTCATGTAGTTTTGGTTTAACAATTATTGAATTTTGGTCCTGGTCTCTTTTGTATAGGTCTTCAAAAAACACAGATAGCGCTATTGGTGGTTATTCTGATGCCACGGGTTTCAAGGGTAAGTGAATGTACATTAATTGTTTGAAATTTCAATGCAGTACATTTTTTCCTATTTAATTTATTTGTACTTTACATGGATAAATTAAGTCAAGTGAAATTTTTCGTTCGTTTACTCCTTTGCCTGTTATGCCTGTCTTATTACTACGCAAATGCCCAACAGGCCAAAGATCCAGCTACGTTAGTGCTTGAATGGAATACAGCCAACAACAAACAGGATATTGGAACACTCACCTTTTTTTATGATAGTGAAGTTTTGTTTTATGGCACCAAAATGAAAAAGCAGGATTGCATTGCCGGCAAACTTTCCATCTTTAAAAAGTACCCTGGTTTAGATCAGCAGATTGCCGGCCCCGTTAAAACAGAAACCCTGGATAACGGCAATGTGAAATGTAGTTTTGACAAGGCGGTTACTACCAATGGTACTACTAAAACCTATGCATCTTATCTCGTATTTCATCAGATAGCCAATGTGTGGAAGATCACCGTCGAAAGCGACCTTACTACAGATGCGAATGTGGAGAAAAGAAAGTGGAAGGCCAAAGGGGCCGTACTTTGTGATGCGGATGGGGACGGTGTAAAGGAATATGCTTACCTGGTGCCTGCGCCTATCGATACTACCCGGGAGATGTCTTGTCTGGATGATAGTTGTACTTCTTATATCCGTTTTTCAAATAAAGCAATTCCGGAAATCAGGTTAGTCAACTGTCTGAATGGAGGCGTTGATATACTGGGTGACCTTAATAATGACGGGAAGGATGAGATTGGCATTAACCCGCAATGGTGGACCAGCTGCTGGAGTGGCTACCATGTATTTACATTGAAAAACGGGCAGTGGATAAATGCGGTGCCTGTGATCTCTACCCATTGTAATCAGTGGGAGCAGGGGGTGAAGGTGATTCAGAAAGACCCGAAGAAACCGGGGAATGTGATTATACATTATAGTGAGCTCACGGAAGATGACATTGTTACAAAGACAAAATCTATTCCTATAAAATAATTTTTTGAATCGCTTCGCATAAATATTTTGCGCGTTGCGTTTTCATTGGTTACAATTCTTTTTCCAAAGCATAAGAGCTAATACCAGCATAAAGCTGGCGTTAGCTCTTTTTTATTTATTCAAAAAAGGTACTGTACCATGAAACGTAATTCTGTTAATTTTCCACGACTGTTGTTCTTCCTTATTTTCCTGATGGCCTATTGTAAAAAGGAGCATACGCCGACTACGAATCCGGTGGATATCGATACACCTAATACTTTGACCGCCCGCCCGCTCATGGTGGAATACTGGGGTGGTTGCTGCTATGACCGCAATGATGTAGGGCCTTTGGACGCTATTCCGGATAGCGTGGATGTGGTGAATATATTTACACTTGGGATAGGTAAAACATCCGATGGTAGCTGGGAATTTGAGCACAGAGGAGTATCTGGTTACAACGATTGGAATGATGTATTGACGAAAGCACATGCATTGCAGCAAAAGGGTATCCGCATTGTATGTACATCTTTCTCCGGCAATATGGTCAATTTATCTGGTACAGAAGCGGCTAAAATGGCGCTGATCGTAAAAGACTCACTGGACAAATGGCAGCTGGATGGGGTAGATCTGGACCTGGAATATAATGGCGCGACTACGAAGAATATAGATAGTGCCGTAATTGCTTTGGGTAAATATCTGGGACCTGATTCAAAGACAGGCAGGATCTTGTCAGTAGTGGATTATAACAATTATAACATTGCGCAGATCAAACGTACAAACAAGTATATTGATTATGTAATGACGATGTCTTACTGGAATACAGCGAAACAGGTACGGAGTATTGTAAAGTCTTACGGTGCGGCAATTGGAGATGTAAAAAATGTATTAATAGGTGTTGGACAGGGTTGTGCGATCACTGCAGGCCAGGCTACACCTACAGGAGAGGAGTTGAAGATTGCCGATACATTGAGGATTGCATTCCCGGGTTCGGGTATGATGGAGTTTGTGTTTGGATGTAGTTATCATCATACAGATGCAAATGGAAATATTACAAAAGATGTGAGTTATACGCAGCATATCATCCGGCATTTGAAGCAGTAATTTTCTAAAAAGAGCTTGTAATCGTGTTTCTTGATACAGGCTCTTTTTATTATATTGTAGTATGAAATATTTATTGCTTTTTTCCACGTTATTATTTGCCTGTCAGCCCGCATCAAATTCCAGCGCCGGTTGGTTAAATGGCACCTGGAAACTCTTATCTCACGCCTCCATTGCCAAGGGCGATACAACTGTAACGGACTACACCAAAGATCAGGAGATGATCAAGATAATCAACGACACGCATTTTGCCTTCCTAAACCACGGCGGTACTTTCGATGCCGGTGGAGGCCGGTATACGCTGAGTGGTGACCAGTATACAGAACACCTTGACTTTTATAATAACAAAGACTGGGAGGGGGGCGTCTTTACTTTTAGGGTGAGTCTACATGGCGATACCCTGATACAGAAAGGTATTGAAAAGGTAGAGGGCGCAGGTGTAGATCATGAAATCATAGAGAAGTATATAAAAGTAAAGTAGTAATAACTTAATTTCGGTGCATGAAAATGTACCAGGCATCGATACAACTACGCGCCAGAGCCCGTGGATTTCATCTGATCACTTCCGAAGTATTGCAGGCTATTCCGCAACTAAGGGAGTTGAAGACGGGCATGTGCCAGGTATTTATCCAGCATACTTCTGCTTCATTGACCATCAATGAAAATGCTGACCCAACGGTAAGAATAGATTTCGAAACTTACTTTAATAAAGTCGTGCCTGAGAATGACCCGGATTACGAACACAACGATGAAGGACCGGACGATATGCCAGCACACCTGAAAGCCGCGATGTTGGGCAGTTCGGTGATGATACCGGTCACCAATGGCCGGTTTAATTTAGGTACATGGCAGGGTATTTACTTGTGTGAACACCGGGATTATGGCGGGGCGAGAAGTTTAGTGATAACAGTTTGGGGAGAATAAATTATCTATTATGAAGAATGGATTTTTTCTTTGTCTGTGTACCTTATGGTTCACAGGAGCGAAGGCTCAGCAGGTAGACGTACAGCATTATGATATTGATCTGACGCTGAATGATACGACGAATCAGATAGAAGGGAAGGTGACGATTGCAGTAAAGTATTTGCAAAATACAACCCGCCTCAGGATTGATCTGGCGGGAATGAATGTGAGTGGGGTGCATGCGGATAATAAATTGTTGCAGTACGAACAGGGTTTTAATGCCCTCTATATAAAAGTGAATGCGAAAGCAGGTGATAAAGGAGCGTATACAGTAGTGTATACCGGTATTCCCAAAGATGGCCTGTTCATTTCTAAAAATAAATACGGAGATAGAACATTCTTTACAGATCATTGGCCTGACAGAGCGCATCAGTGGCTACCTTGTATAGATCACCCATCTGATAAGGCTACGGCGACGTTTACTGTTACTGCGCCTGATCATTATACCGTGGTAGCAAATGGTGTGCGGGTTTCAGCAACCAATCTACCTGGTCAGTTAAAGAGAACTGTATATGATGAGAAGGTGCCACTACCTATAAAAGTAATGGCTATTGCAGCAGCAGATTTTTCAGTGACGCATTCCGGCGATGTAGGGAAGATCCCTGTTTACAGTTATGTTTTCCATGAAGATTCCAGTCATCAGGGATATGCAAGGGCCACGAATATTTTGCCTTATTTCATTCAGCAGGTAGGTCCTTTCCAGTTTGAAAAGCTGGCGAATATTCAATCGAAGACGATCTTTGGAGGAATGGAAAATGCCGGTGCAATCTTTTACGCAGAGAATTCACCGGAATATCCCGGCCTGGAATCTTTACTCGCGCATGAAATTGCCCATCAGTGGTTTGGCGATGCGATCACAGAGACAGACTGGCGGCATTTATGGCTGAGCGAAGGTTTTGCTACTTATATGACACTGTTATATATGGAGCATACTTATGGGGTGGATACCCTTCGGGCTTCTTTGAAAGAAGACAAGGCGAAGATCATTGAATTTACAAAAAATAGAAAGACACCTGTAGTAGATACGACCGTACATAGTAATTACATGCAGTTGCTGAATGCGAATAGCTATGAAAGAGGAGGGTGGGTATTACATATGTTAAGAAGAAAGTTGGGGGATGAGCTTTTCTGGAAAGGTATTCGCCAGTATTTTAAAGACTATAACGGGCGCAATGCAAGTACAGATGATTTCAGAAAGGAGATGGAGAAAATAAGTGGGCAGGATCTGAAAGGCTTCTTTACGCAATGGTTATATACGACAGCTATACCGAAGCTGCAGGTGAACATGAGTTATAATGAAAATACTCATGCGGTAAAGTTGGAAGTGATTCAACAGCAGACACCTTTGTTTGAGTTTCCGCTGGAATATACGCTGGATAAATCAAAGCCTGTGCAGACAATATTAGTGAAAGATAAGATTACCACCGTCATAATACCAGCAGTGACAAAGCCTGCCGGTATTTGGTTGGATCCGGATACGAATCTGCTGGCAGATATGAGTTTTTGATTCCGAAAGGATCAACTTTACTTCCGCAGCACCTTTTCCAGTTCATACAGTCTTCTCCTTAACTCAGTCAGCTCCACCTCCAGCAGATCTACTTTCTCACTAAGTAAGTATTGATTGTAATCGGAGATAATGGATAGCTCTCTGAGTTTTGGAAACAGATCGTGTTTAAAAAAGTGAAGGCCTGTTTCTTCGCCAAAAAACTCGTGGGCAGTTTTGGTCATATGATTGTACAGGCAGTAGCGTAGACCGTCGGAACTATGCGTCCATGGACTGATGTACAGCAATTCCCAGTTGTTGATCCGAAGTAATTCCACATCTCCTTTTTTGTCTACAAATTGATAAGTCGTAGATTCCACATAGCCGTTTGGTTTCAGTGTATCCGTTGTCATCAGTATGTAGGAATATTCCGGGAGTATGGAAATTGATTCCAGTGAATGTAAAGGACTGTAACTTCCATCTCCAAATATTGCATAGTATCTCACCATCATTTTCTATTGATTTAAATCATTCACATAACCTCTATAAACCTTGACACTGAGGGCGATATGAATTTAAGACAATTGAAACGAAAATATATCAAATATAAAAAAAGTATCTGATACGGTACCTTTCTAATCAAATTATTTACAATTCTGGGGGGTAACCGCTCATAAATTATTAGTCTATCGATTTAGTAGGTTTTTGTACATTAGTCACCAGAAAATAAGAAACTATGCAACGTCGCTTTTACAGGATTCTGTTGTCAGGGTGGTTGCTTACCACCTCCATAACCGCCATGGCACAGCAAAAGAAACATTCGGACCGACCAAATATCATATTTATCCTGGCAGATGATCTGGGCTATGGGAACCTCACATCTTTTAACCCCAGGAGCCCGATTCCCACGCCTAATATTGATAACCTGGGGACAGAGGGAATTCGGTTTACCCGCTTTTATTCCGGCAATACGGTATGTGCACCCAGTCGTTGTGCCTTACTAACGGGCAAGAATATGGGGCATTCCTATATTAGGGGTAATACCCGGTTGCCATTACGGCCGCAGGATAGCACCCTGGCTCAGGTGTTGCAGCAAAATGGCTATGCCACCGGTATGTTTGGAAAATGGGGCTTAGGCGAAATGGGAACGACGGGTTCACCAGAGATTAAAGGCTTCGACGAATTTTATGGCTACCTCAATCAGGGGCATGCACATGATTATTATACGAACTACCTCTACCAGGTGAAAGCCGGTAAGATCAGTAAGATAAAACATGATACCACCGTGTATACCCACGATGAGATTATGGAGCATGCTTATTCATTTATCAATGAAAATAAGGACAAACCGTTCTTTTTATATCTTTCTATTACAGTGCCGCATGCCGAACTGGATCCTCCCAAAAAGGACCTGCAGCAATGGCTGAACCCAGATGGTAGCTCTAAACTGGGGCCTGAAACACCGTATGCACAGAATGGGGGCACTTATCGTAGTCAGCAAAATCCGCATGCTGCATTTGCAGCCATGGTTACCAAACTGGATCAGAATGTGGGTCAGATTCAGGCACTTATCAAACAATTAGGGTTGGATGACAATACTTACATCTTCTTTACCAGTGATAATGGTCCTCACAAAGAGGGAGGTGCTGATCCTGAGTACTTTAACAGCAATGGTCCGTTGAAGGGGCTGAAGCGTGATCTGTACGAAGGAGGGATCCGGGTGCCTTTGCTGGTGCGTGCGCCGGGGCATATTCCTGCCGGGAAGGTGAGTGATGAGGAATGGGCGTTTTGGGATATCCTGCCTACATTCAGCGCATTGACAAAGTCAAAGACCCTGCATGGTATAGATGGCCTGAACTACGCTTCGGCACTGGAAGATAAAAAGCCGGACAAAGTGCATGATTATTTATACTGGCAGTTTAACGAAGGGTATATCCAGGAAGCCGTATTGCAGGGGGACTGGAAATTAATCCGGTTTAAATATAAAGGAAAGGGGGAAAGATTTGAATTGTACAATATAGTTGACGATATTGGAGAGACAAAAGACCTTGCTGCCGAAAACCCGGCAAAAGTAAAGAGCCTGAAAGCTATCATGGCAAAGGCGAAAACCCCGGCAGAAAACAAGGAATTTGACTGGTCTGATACCGAGAAATAAACTATATATGCATCCACGTATTTACCGGCTGGCTACCATTGGCCTGCTTCTTTGCGGCTTAAAGGCAACTGCGCAACACCCGGATTTTAAGGGGACTTACCCTGTATGGCCTTCTGTTCAGAAGGAAACCAAACCCTGGACCCGCTGGTGGTGGATGGGGAGTGCTGTAGATAGTGTGGGGCTGACGAATGCATTGACAACTTATAATCAGGTAGGTTTTGGTGGGGTGGAAATCGCACCTATCTATGGGGCGAAAGGGTTTGAGTCAAAGTATGTGGATTTTTTGTCTCCGCAATGGATACATTTATTGAAAATAACGACTACGCAGGCGACCCGGTTACATATGGGAGTAGACCTCACTACTGGCACTGGCTGGCCTTTTGGCGGGCCACAGATCGATTTGGCGCATGCAGCGGCGAAGATGGAGGTGAGGGTGTTATCAACGGTTCCTGAAAAAATCGATACGGGTATCGGTACTTTGCAGGCCTTGGTAGCTTATCAAGGAGTTACACCTGTTCCTATTATAGACAAAGTGCAGGATGGGCATCTCCATTGGGAGCATCCCGCAGGCAATCTCACGGTCTATGCATTGTACAGCAGTCATACGAAACAGAAAGTAAAACGTGCGGCGCCCGGGGGGGAGGGTTATACCCTTGACCATTTATCGGGGGAGGCAGTTCAATTATACCTGCATCGTTTTGATAATGCTTTCCAACAAGAGGTCCCCGGTATCCGGGCATTTTATAATGATAGTTATGAGGTATATGGGGCTGACTGGACGCCTTCATTTTTACCAGAGTTTAAGCGTCGAAGGGGGTACGATTTAACTCGTTTTATTCGTGAGTTCACAGATAATAGGAGCTCTGATACCATTGCCCGGATCAAATCAGATTACAGGGAAACGATGGCGGAGTTGCTGTTGGATAATTTTACAAAGCCATGGACACAGTGGGCGCATGATTATCATCGTATCACTAAAAACCAGGCCCATGGATCGCCGGGTAATCTGATTGATTTATATGCAACAGTGGATATTCCGGAGTGTGAGACATTTGGCTCTACCTATTTTCCAATTCCGGGTTTACGGAGGGATAGTGCGGATATCAGAAATGTAAGTCCTGATCCGATAATGATGCAGTTTGCTACATCAGCGGGTCATATAGCGGGTCATCCGCTTATTTCAAGCGAGACATTTACATGGTTGACAGAGCATTTCAAAACATCGTTGTCACAATGTAAACCAGAAGTGGAGCAGGCTTTTCTGGCGGGCGTAAATCATGTATTTTATCATGGTACTACGTATTCTCCGAAGAAGGTGCCTTTTCCCGGGTGGTTGTTTTATGCATCTGTGAATTTTGTACCTGCTAATAGCTGGTGGTCGCATCTGCCCGGATTGAATGAGTATATAACCCGCGTGCAGTCAGTACTACAGGCAGGCAAGCCGGATAATGATTTGTTGGTGTACTGGCCGGTGTATGACATATGGAATGATGCGGAGGGGATGGAAATGCCATTGTCAGTACATCATATAGATAAGTGGTTGTATCCGACGGATTTTTATAAACAGGTAATGAATTTGCATGGCAGAGGGTATACACTGGATTTTGTGTCGGATAATTGGATAGCCAAAACCAATGGTTACAAAGCATTGATAATTCCGAAGGCGCATTTGATGCCCCTGACTACATTGCAAAAGATTATTGCGCTTGCGCAGCATGGAACTCCTGTGATCTTTCAGGCATTGCCAGAGGATGTACCGGGTATGAATGAGCTGGGTACGCGTAGAAAAGAATTTCAATTATTGTTGAAGTCATTAGCAGGCAGGAAGAATATCATTATTACTGCTGATGTAGAAGGGGCCTTACATTCAATTGGAATTCGCCGTGAAGCGCTTACAGATGCAGGATTGAAATTCATTCGCAGGAAGGATGGGGAGGATACTTATTATTATATCGTGAATCATACGGCTAATAAAATTGACCGGTCTATTCCTGTCAATCGCCGTGTATCACGTGTCTTTATGCTGGATCCATTGCATGGTGATACTGGTCTTGCGCAGATAGAGAATACAGATAGTACTACTCATGTGAAATTACAACTGGCATCGGGAGAATCAATTATCCTAAAGGCAGAAGGTGGGGCCTCCAAGGGAAGCTATGCGGCATGGAGATACCTTGAAAATGCTGGCAAACCGCTTACGCTGCTAGGTCCATGGCAATTGGAATTCAAAGATGGCGGACCGTTCATTCCGCCTGCTGTAAAATTGGATAGCTTAGTGGACTGGACTACATTACCAGATACTGCTGTTACTTCATTCTCCGGAATAGGGATATACACAACAAGTCTTCAGTTACCGGCAAAAAATTCCAGAGAATATCTTTTGCAACTTGACAAAGTGAATGAAAGTGCGCATATCTGGATCAATGGACAGGATGCGGGTATCATGTGGAGCATTCCATTTACACTTAGGATCGGCAAATACCTGCGTGCAGGAAAAAATGATATTCGTATAGAAGTGGCGAACCTCATGGCTAATCATATCAGGTATATGGATCGGCATCATATACCATGGCGGCAATATCATGAAATTAATTTCGTCAATATTAATTATAAAGATTTTGATGCTTCTAATTGGAGTATACAGCCTTCCGGGTTAGAAGGCAAGGTGACGATCACGCCTTATAACTAAACTTAGGTTAATTCAGGATTATTCAGCGGGCATTTCAATGAATGTGAAGCATTCATTGAAATGCCCGCTTTTTTATCTCCTTCAAATTTTTCTCTCCTGCGCAAATACCCTTCACACATCCTTCAGATATTTGCCAACATAATTTATATTGCAAATATGTTATTAACTATCACCAACTCACGCTACCCCGCTACTGACCTGAGTTTTCTGTTACACAAGCACCCCGGCAAAGTACAATCTGTCGAGGTAGTAAACGGTAAAGCCCACGTCTTCTACCCGGAAGTTAGCGATGAAAGATGTACCTGCGCAATATTGCTGGATATGGACCCCGTCGGACTAGTCAGGAACAGTGATGGCAACCCCTTTGCATTGGATCAATATGTAAATGACCGCCCCTATGTTGCCTCTTCTTTCATGACCAGTGCCATCTCTAAGGGATTTAGCTCCGCATTGAACGGAAATTGTAAAGCAAAACCAGAACTGGTGAGCATCCCCCTGCAACTCGAAGTACAACTTTCCGTCCTCTCAGTAAAAGGTGGCGAAGAAGTATTGCAACAACTCTTCCTTCCGCTGGGCTATGAACTGACTGCTATCCAACACCCGCTGGATCCGCATTTTCCCGAATGGGGCGAAAGCCGGTATTTTACAGTCACCCTGAAAAATACCGTTACCCTGCAGGCATTGCTCTCCCACTTATACGTGCTCATTCCTGTAATGGATAATGAAAAGCACTACTGGGTAAATGAGGAAGAGATCACAAAACTCATGAACAAAGGGAAAGGCTGGCTGGAAGAGCATCCTGCCAAAGAACTGATTGTTCGCCGTTACCTCCGTTATCAGCAAAAACTCTCCAACGAAGCATTGGCAGCAATCACCGTATCGGAAGATACTCCTGTAGTTGAAAAAGAATCCAAACAAACCCTACATGATATAAGATTGAAAGCTGTCAGCGACGAAATCGCCCGTCTACAGGTCAGATCTGTCGTAGATCTGGGTTGTGGGGAAGGTCGTCTCATAAAACTGTTGCTGGAAAATAAACAGCTGCAACGCATCACAGGTATGGACGTATCTTCACGTAGTCTTGAAGTTGCTGCCAGAAGACTCAAGCTGGACAAGATGATCGACACACAGCGTAAACGTATTAACCTGCTGCATGGCTCCCTCACTTACAGGGACAGGCGTTTACAGGGTTACGAAGTAGCGACGCTGGTAGAGGTGATCGAACACCTGGACGAAGATAGGCTGCTGGCATTGGAAAAGAATGTATTCAATGAGATACAACCTGATACCATCGTGCTTACCACGCCCAACAAGGATTGGAACATCACCTTTACAGAAGATGAAACAATGAAGCGACACAGTGATCACCGATTTGAATGGACCCGCGAGGAATTCCAGGCATGGTGTGAGCACATCCGTGACGCATATAAATATACTTATGAAATAAAGCCACTGGGAGAGGAGATCGAAGCAGTAGGCGCACCCAGCCAGATGGTTGTATTCTCAAAACAATAACGAATTATGACATTAAATTTTCCGGAACTCTCCCTGGTAGTATTAGTAGGCGCATCAGGATCAGGGAAAAGTTTTTTTGCAAAAAAATGGTTCAGGCCTTCAGAGATCGTCAGCAGTGACGCCTGCAGGTTGATGCTCAGCAATGATGAAAATACACCCGATATATCCGAAGATGCATTTGAACTGTTGCACTTCATCATTGCCAAAAGGCTGAAGAGAGGCCTGCTCACGGTCGTAGATGCGACCAATGTAAATGCACAATACAGAAAGCAACTGGTGGCACTGGCAAGAGAATACCACATACTGCCCGTTGCTATCATATTGAATATGTCAGACCGGGTATGTCAGGACAGGAATAGAACCCGTACTGACAGAAACCTGCCACCCCGTGTGATCAAGAGCCAGATGGCTGCCCTGAAAAGCGGTGTTCACAAAATCAGGGAAGAAGGTTTCAGGAGGCATTTTGAATTCCGTACCCCGGAATCGGTAGACAGCATTACCGAAATAATAAGAGAACCACTCTACAATGACCTGAAGCAGGAGGAAGGGCCTTTCGATATTATCGGTGACGTACATGGTTGTTATGACGAGCTGTGTACACTGCTCACTAACCTTGGTCACAGCGTCGATAAAGAAGCTCATCGCATCACAGCGACCAATGGTAGAAAGATCGTATTCCTTGGTGATCTGGTCGATAGAGGGCCTGCTTCACCAGCAGTATTGAAATTGGTGATGCAGGCGACAGCAGAAATGGGGGCACTCTGTGTACCGGGTAACCACGACAACAAACTGCTCAAATACCTGAATGGTAAAAATGTACAGTTGCAGCATGGATTGGAACGTACGGCGGCACAGCTGGAAGGCGCCGATCCTGAATGGATAGAAAAAGTAAAAGTGTTCCTGGATGGATTGGTGAGTCACTACGTCCTCGATCATGGTAACCTGGTGGTAGCGCATGCGGGTCTCAAGGAGACCATGCAGGGCAGAGGTTCCGGGGCAGTGAGAGAATTTTGTCTGTACGGTGAGACCACCGGCGAAACAGATGAATTTGGATTGCCTGTGCGGTATAACTGGGCGGCTAATTACAATGGTAAAGCAGCCGTGGTGTATGGGCATACACCAGTGATACGTCCTGAATGGTTTAACAATACAATAGATATAGATTCGGGTTGTGTATTCGGCGGAAGTCTCACGGCTTTGCGTTATCCTGAAAGGGAATTGGTGAGCGTACCTGCAGCGCAGGAATATGCGGTGCCATCAAGGCCGATCCAGGAGTCAATGAATGAGTTGAGCTTACAGCAGGAGCATGATAATGTACTTGATATCAGTGATGTCATTGGCAAACAATTAGTGGACACCCGATTGATGAAAAGGATCGGGATCCGTGAAGGCAATGCCGCATCAGCGTTGGAGATCATAAGCCGTTGGGGAGTGAATCCTAAGTGGCTGGTGTACCTGCCTCCTACAATGTCTCCAACTGCCACCAGTCCTTTGCCTGATTATCTGGAACATCCTGGTGAGGCGTTTAAGTATTTTATAGGTGAAGGGGTAAACAAGGTCATTTGCGAAGAGAAACACATGGGATCGCGTGCGGTGGTGGTGGTGTGTAAGGAGCCGGAAGTGGTAAAACGACGCTTTGGTATACAGGAGGATAGCATTGGGATTGTCTATACCCGTACTGGTCGTGTATTTTTTGATGATGAGGTCATAGAGCAGGCTTTTCTGAAAAAGATCGCTGATGTGATCACAGCGCGTGGTGGATGGGAAGCTTTCAATACGGACTGGATGGTGCTGGATTGTGAGCTCATGCCATGGAACCTCAAGGCGCAGCAGTTACTTCGTAATCAATATGGAGCGACAGGTGCTGCCGGCAGATATGCGATGGAAGGAGCAGTAGCGAGTTTGGAAAAAGCAGCTACTAATCCTGCTGCATTGCCTTTGCTGAGAGAGTATAGGGAGAGGGCGGTGATGGTCGATCAGTTTGCTACGGCCTATAGACAATATTGCTGGGAAGTAAATGGTATGGAAGATTACCAGCTGGCGCCATTCCATTTGTTGGCGACAGAAGGCAATACCTATTTTGACAAGGACCATGAGTGGCATATGGAGCAGTTGGCGGCGTTTGCAGGTGGTGAGGGGAATCCTATCATTGCTACTAAATATAGAGTGGTAGAATTGGGGGATGATAGCAGTTTGGCAGAGGTGATCAAATGGTGGGAAGGAATGACGAATAATGGAGGAGAGGGGATGGTTGTAAAACCATATAGTTTCATCACTATGAATGATAAGTTCTTTGTGCAGCCGGCAGTCAAGGTAAGAGGAAGGGAGTATTTGCGAATTATTTATGGTCCTGAGTATACGTTGGAGAAGAACCTGACCCGATTGAAAGAAAGGGGGTTGAGTACGAAGCGTATATTAGCGCAGAAGGAGTTTGCACTTGGGGTAGAAGCGTTGGAAAGGTTTGTGGCGAAGGCGCCGTTGACGAAAGTGCATCAATGTGTGTTTGGGGTGTTGGCGTTGGAGAGTGAACCAGTAGATCCAAGATTGTAAGGACCACTGAGCAATGAGGGGCAATACGTATTTGGAGTATTGTCCTTTTACAGTGAATTAGTAGATCTTAGGTTATAAGGACTGTTGCGCAAAGAATATCAATATATATTTAGTGTATTGACACTGAAAATTGAACCAGTAGATCCGAGATTATAAACTATGCAAATAGCAGATCGATTTAAAGCCTGTATTATCGGAGGAGCCATCGGCGATGCCTGGGGGAGTGCCTGGGAGTTTGACAATTTAAAAGATGACAAAACAACCTGGTACTGGGGCAAAAAGCCAGAACCTGATCGAAGTTGGAAGTTGACAGACGATACACAACTCACACTAGCAACGTGTGAGATTTTAGGGATGTACAGGAAAATTGAGCCCGCCGTATTGGCGGCTCATTTTCTATTATATTACAAACAAGGAAGATTAAGTGGCCTTGGCGCCAGTACATTAAAAGCTCTCAAAGACCTGGAAGCCGGTATTCCCGGTTTCGCTTTTGTCAAAGCTTCAAACCTTACCAGAATACCCCTAAATGCAAAGTATCATCGAATCTGTTTGAATTTCGTAACTTCGCCCCATGGCAAACAGGGAAACACTCGAAGAATTCTACCAGCATAAATTTAACTGGCTACCTGATAACCTGAAACAGGATATCGGGCATTTTAATGTATTCCGGATAGAAGATACCTTAAGCCCAGGCGGTACACCCATCCACTACGCCCGCAGGGATTTTTATAAAATCAGCCTGATCAGGGGCCGTACCGTCTATCATTACGCAGATAAAAGTATCGAAGCAGACGGGACCGCATTGATGTTCTTCAATCCCAATGTACCTTATACTTACGAATCCTTACAGAATGAAAGGGCTGGCTACTTTTGCATCTTCAAAGAATCCTTCTTCACGGAATCATTACGTACCAATATCAATGAACTTCCTATGTTTGCGCTGGGCAGTAAACCTGCCTACATGCTAAACAAAACCCAGGATAAGCATGTGAGCGCCATCTTTAAAAAGATGCTGGAAGAAATCAACTCTGATTATAAATATAAGTACGACCTGTTGCGCAACTATGTTACAGAGATGATTCATTATGCCCTGAAAATGCAGCCATCAGAAATGCTTTACCAGCATACAGATGCAAATGCCCGCATTACAGCGATCTTCACCGAACTGTTGGAAAGACAATTTCCAATAGAAACACCTCACCAACGCTTCACTTTGCGCTCTGCCCGGGATTTTGCTGATAAACTGGCGGTCCATGTAAACCACCTGAATAGGGCCATCCGGGAGACTACTGGCAAGACGACTACTGATCATATTGCAGAACGATTACTGGGCGAAGCTAAAGCGCTGCTGAAACATACTAACTGGAACATTGCGGAGATTAGTTATAGTCTTGGCTTTGAGGAACCGGCACACTTTAATAATTTCTTTAAAAAACATACAAGTAGTACGCCTTCTTCTTATCGGGTTGTATAAAGCAGCTTTAAGAGGCATGACCGTAGTTTTGTCTTCTTATCGGGTTGTATAAAGCAGCTTTAAGAGGCATAACCGTAGTTTTGTCTTCTTATGGAGTTGTATAAAGCAGCTTTAAGAGGCATAACCGTAGTTTTTGTCTTCTTATCGGGTTGTATAAAGCAGCTTTAAGAGACATAACCGTAGTTTTGTCTTCTTATCGGGTGGTATAAAACACCTTTAAGAGATATAAATATAATTTACCTTTTCTTCTTACCCGGTTTGTATAAAACATCTTTAAGAGGTATGCTAGCAGTACATCCTCCTGATATCATGTTTTATAGAATATCTTTAAAAAGTATTCCATAAATACGTCTTCTCGTTACCGCACTATTTGATGCTTTTAACCACCTCATGCCTCGTTGTTTGAATTTTGTAACCAATGGTTTGAACCTTGTAATAATCAGCAACCCTGCATAATCTAATTTTGTCCTATCAAAACGAGCAAGATATGGACAACAAAAAGACCTGGTTTGTAACAGGAGCTTCCAAAGGATTAGGCCTAAGTTTGGTAAAGCAATTACTTGCGGCTGGCCAGTCTGTGGCAGCTACCTCCCGCAATGCTGCGGCTTTAGCAGCAGCTGTGGGCAATGATAATAGTAACTTCCTCCCTTTAGAGGTAGATCTGTCTGATGATAGGAGCGTAGCAAGCGCTATTCAATCTACCGTTGACAAATTCGGACAGATAGATGTAGCTGTAAACAATGCCGGTTATGGCATCGGTGGCAGTATAGAAGAATTATCTGATGCGGTGACGCGCACCAGCTTTGATATCAATGTATTTGGTACGCTGAATGTGATCAGGCATGTATTGCCTTTCATGCGTCAAAAAAGAAGCGGGCATATCATTAATATATCTTCTATTGCTGGTATAACAGCGAATACCGGTTGGTCTGTTTATGCAGCAACTAAATATGCCATTACAGGTTTGACAGATGTTTTGGCACAAGATGTAAAAGAGTTCGGCATACATGTTACCCTTGTAGCACCAGGTGCATTCCGCACCAGTTTCCTCACTGCTGAGTCATTAGTGATGACAGATACGCCAATTGCTGATTATACTGCGATCAGGAATTCTCATGCAAAGTATGCAGGCATGGATGGAGAACAGGCTGGTGATCCGGAAAAGGCTGCGGCAACAATGATACAATTGGTAAATATGCCGGAACCGCCAGTGTACCTTTTATTAGGCAGTGATGCTTATCAGCGGGGCCTGAATAAGATGGAACAATTGACAGCAGCTTTCAAAGCCACTGAATCCTTAACGAAGTCAACTGATTATTGACAGCAGCTTTCAAAGCCACTGAATCCTTAACACAATCAACCGATTATTAACATCCGCTTTCAATCCCCGAATCTTTAACACAATCAACCTATTATTATATGAATAAAGTATGGTTTGTAACAGGTGCCTCCAAAGGTTTTGGCCGCATCTTAGTCTCCCAGTTATTAGCAAAAGGCTATAACGTAGCAGCCACCTCACGTGATGCAGCTTCCTTAGGCGAATTTTCTGGAAATGATTTCCTGCCGCTCACGGTATCACTTACTTCAGAAGAAAGTGTAAAGGCCGCAATAGAAAAGACGATCAGCACATTTGGTAAAATAGATGTAGTCGTAAACAATGCCGGATACGGGCAAGTAGGTGCATTAGAAGAAGTAAGTGATAAAGACGCCAGAGAAAATTTCAATATAAACGTCTTTGGTTTACTGAATGTAATCAGACAGGTAATGCCGCATTTGCGTGAGCAACGCTCTGGCCATATTATCAATATCGCGTCTGTAGCCGGTATGCTTGGAGGTTTCCCAGGATGGGCGATCTACTGCTCTACTAAATTCGCAGTAGTTGGATTGACAGAAGGCCTGCGAGAAGAGATCAAAGAATTTGGTGTGAAAGCCACCGTTGTATTACCAGGTTATTTCAGAACCAACTTCCTGGGTGCTGATCTGAGTGTAACAGAAAGTAAATACCAATCTGTAAAGGATTCTATTCAATGGCATGCAGACCTCGATGGTAAGCAACCCGGCGATCCTGAAAAAGGGGTAGCAGCTATTATTGAAATGGCAAAGAGTGATCATCCACCATTGAATTTCTTAATTGGTAAAGATGCTGCAGAGCTGGTACCAGAGAAGTTGCAAAGCATTCTCGATGAGATCAGTGAATGGAAGGAGCTCACTATTAATACAACCTTTTAATAATTGATTACTAACCCCTTTTTTTAATTATTGATTACTGAAAAGTTTTTAATATTTGATTACTAAAAGGTTTTTAGTAATTGATTAAAAGAGAGACGCTTTTACCGAATTTACCAAAAGTAAAAGCGCCTTCTTTGTATTAAAATGACACAAAAGTGGGGCTTTGTTGAAACGTAAAAATTACTTAACTTCATAACTCATCAAAGAAAAGGAGGTATTCATGGAATCTACAGTATATTCATGGAAACCTTCAGTTAGTATCGCCTAACTGGGTTGCTCCATCAAAAATAGCTGTGACGCGGACGCGTCAAATTAAAGCTCCGGGCAAAACACCCGGAGCATTTTTTTACCACCAAAAACCTCCTCCTCAAACCACTCCCACCAAAACCTCCTCTCAAACCATCCTCCAAAACCTCCCCTCAAACCACTCCCACCAAAACATCCTCTCAAACCACTCCCCAAAAACCTCCTCCTCAACCTCCCCAAAAACCTCCTCTCAAACCATCCCCACACCCCCTCCCAAAACCATCCCCAAATATTTATCAAGTATTATAAAATATCTCAACCCCTCCTTCGTCTATCAATTTGGTGTAATTTAGCCGCTGCCACTGGCGCACCGTTATGGCAACTTATTACTATTACAATCACTTATGAGGAAAAAAACAAGCCCACCTGCTTCCAAAGCACCGGCCCTTCCTGGTATCACCTCCATCCTGACGCCCTATAAAGGTATGGTCACCCTCCTGATCTTACTTGCCCTGCTCAGCAATGGCCTGAACCTGGTCCTGCCATGGCTCATCTCCAGAGGTATCGACGCCTACACAAACGGCCACCTGGACATGTCCGGACTGGTCACCGAATTTGTGCTCGCTGCCGCCTTCATTTTTATTTTCACCTACCTCCAGAGCATTATCCAAACCTACACCTCTGAGAAAGTAGCCAGCGAACAGCGCACCAAACTGGCCGATAAAATATCCCGCCAGCAGTACGCCGCCATCCAGGCCGCGAACCCCTCCAAGCTATTGACCAACCTCACCTCCGATATTGATACAGTAAAACTGTTCGTGTCGCAAGGAATTGTGTCCGTATCTTCCTCCCTTTTTATCATCATCGGCGCCAGCACCCTGCTACTCGTCATGAACTGGAAACTGGGCCTCTGCGTCATCACCATCATCCCTGTCATCGGCCTCGCCTTTTACATGGTATTAAACAAGGTGCGCGCTATCTTCAAAAAAAGCAGGGAAGTCATCGACCGCCTCAATAAAATTATCAATGAAAGCGTGATGGGCGCTGCCCTCATCCGCGTTCTCAATGCTCAGCAACAGGAATACGACCGCTTTATTTCTCCAAACGGCGAATCCAAAACGCTCGGCATGGCCGTAGTCCGCCTCTTCGCCGGTCTGGTACCTGTCATCTCCTTTATGGCAAATATGTCCCTGCTGGCGATCCTCCTGTTGGGTGGCCACTATGTGATCAATAACACCATGTCACTGGGTGAATTAGCGGCGTATAACAGCTATGTGTCCATCCTCATCTTCCCAATTGTAGTGATCGGCTTTATGAGTGGCCTGATCGCCCAATCAGCCGCTTCCTATGCCCGTATTGCCGAAGTGCTCTACGCTCCGGATACTGTCGATACCGGCACTATACAGCGTACCATTGATGGCGATATCGCGATGGAAAATGTAAACCTCACACTGGCAGGCAAACCCGTTTTAAAAGAGATCTCTTTCAATGTGAAAGCAGGTACGCGCACCGCCATCATTGGCCCGACTGCCGCCGGAAAAACACAACTGCTCAATGTACTCGTAGGCCTGCTGAACCCCGATGGCGGAAAGGTGACCTACGATGGCACTGACCTGAAAGATTACGATAAAGAACGACTATTACAACAAATAGGTCTCGTATTCCAGGATAGTATCCTGTTCAATATGAGTTTAAAAGAAAACATCGCTTTCAATGAAACTGTCAGCGATGCCCTGATGGAAAAAGCCATTTCCACCGCTGAACTCAAAGACTTTATAACTACCCTCCCCGAAGGCATGGAAACCATCGTTTCTGAACGCGGTACCAGCCTTTCCGGTGGCCAGAAACAACGACTGATGCTGGCAAGAGCCCTCGCCATCAATCCTACGATCTTGTTGCTGGACGATTTCACCGCCAGGGTAGACCCAAATACGGAACAGCGCATTCTGCAAAATGTGCAACAAAATTATCCTGACCTGACCCTGATCTCCGTGACACAAAAGATCGCCTCCGCTGTGCACTTTGATCAGATCATCCTGCTGATGGAAGGAGAGGTCATTGCAATCGGTACTCACAATGAACTGATGCAATCCTGTCCTGAATATGTGCAGATCTATAACTCTCAACGCAGCACCAGCAACTATGAGCTACAACCTGAATAAACTGGCTGCCGGTCAGGAAACGAAGACCGGTAAAGCGCTCAAGAACTTCTTACCTTATCTGCGGCCAGACCGGAATACACTGTTCGGGGCACTCGTTGCCATCCTGATCAGTACTTCCATGAACCTGTCCATCCCTATCCTGATAGGGCATACGATCGACGTTTATGTCACACATAAAGAATTCAACGGAGTACTGTTATTTTCCGGGATCCTCTTCGGTATATTCCTCATTTCCCTCACTGCCAGCTACTTTCAGACGAGCCTGATGGGAAAAGTAGGTCAGAATATCCTGTACCGTCTACGTAATGATGTGTTCAGCCGCCTGCAGGCATTGCCGATTGCATTTTTCAATCAGAACAAAGCCGGCGATCTCATTTCCCGTATCAATAATGATACTGACAAACTGAACCAGTTCTTTGCACAATCCCTGGTACAATTTGTCAGTGGTTTAGCTTCTATGATCGGGGCCTCTATCTTCCTGCTCAGTATCCATTTTACCCTGGGTATCGCTGCCATTGCACCTGCTATTTTATTGCTGATCATAACAAAGATCACTGGCCCAATCGTTAAAAAGAAGAACGCGGAAAACATGAAGAGCACCGGTGGCATGAGCGCTGAAATCCAGGAAAGCCTGAACAATTTCAAAGTGATCATCGCCTTTAATCGCAGGGATTATTTCCGCAAACGTTTTGATATTGCGAACAAAGAACAATACAAAACCGCGGTGACAGCAGGTCTGGTCAATAACTTCTTCATGCCTTTATTCAGCCTTTGCGCCAACCTCGCCCAACTGGCCGTATTGGCATATGGTATTTACCTGATCGCTCATCATGAGTTTACCATTGGTTTGCTCATCAGTTACCTGTCCTACTGTACTTACTTCTACAACCCCATGCGCCAGTTCGCCATTTTGTATACAAACTTCCAGGTGGCAATGGCAGGCTGGGACAGGATTTCACACATCCTGAACATGGAGTCTGATCTGCATGTAATTCCTGCTGCAAATACGGATGGCAACGCCCCCTTGCTCGCATTCAAAGATGTGAACTTTCATTATCCTGATGGTAAAGACATTCTCCATCATATCAGTTTCGAAATGGAACGCGGCAAAACATATGCTTTGGTAGGCCCTACTGGTGGTGGTAAAACGACCACCGCATCTTTGATTGCAAGGTTGTTTGATCCCACAGGAGGAGAGGTGCTACTGGATGGCAAAGATATCCGCAGCTTTACGGATGAAGAACGTACGCAGAAGATTGGCTTTATCCTGCAGGAACCGTTTTTATTCACCGGCAATATTTATGAGAATATCATTTATGGTAATAAAAAGTACGGGAATTATAGCCTTGACCAGTTGCAGGAAGTGATCCGTACTACGGGTTTAGATACCTTACTCACCCGCTTTGATGGCGGATTAGAAACGCCTGTGCTGAGTAGTGGTGATAGTCTGAGCCTGGGGCAGAAACAGCTGATCGCCTTTATGCGTGCGGTACTCAGAGAACCTGAATTATTAGTATTGGACGAAGCTACTGCCAATATCGATACAGTCACTGAACAATTGCTGGAAGAGATCTTACAGAAATTACCTTCGCATACTACGCGTGTGATCATCGCGCATAGATTGAATACGATTGAAAATGCAGACGAGATCTTCTTTATCAACGCAGGAGAGATCGTGAGAGCGGGGTCATTCAGTGATGCTATGAACATGCTGCTACATTATGAAAGAAAGAGCTAAAAGCCAGCAGGGCTGGGAGGGTCAGCCTCCCAGTCCGCTGAATATACTGAATATAATAATGCTCAGAACCAACAAGGTGATCATCACATAAAGTTTATCTTTTTCCATCGCAAATGCGATGACAGAAAATGCAATACGGGTGATCGGTGTCGCTAACAATACCACAACGCCCAACTGTATAATCGCCATTCCATCGCCGCGTGCTACCCCATGAAAAATACCCGGTAAATGTCTTACATACTCAGGCGCCCCTTTGAATACATGATACTCCGGCATACCGCCACCATGGCTGGATAAATAGATAATACCACCAATGAATGCAATGATGCTGGATGTGATCACTCCCCAACGTAATTGTTTTCCGATAAACATCTCAATATCTCTTTCCTGCCAGAATTCTTTTGAAAATAACTGTTTCATCATCTTACAATTTACCTGTTAAACCATTATAGATCATCTGTATGGCGAGTGCGCTGATCACTATGCTAAAGAGCAATCTCAGTTTCTTTACGTCCATTTTCATCAGCAATTTGGAGCCACCAAATGCACCTGCCAGTACCCCCAATACAACCGGCATGGCAATTCCCGGATCGATATACCCTCTTTGCAAATACACCACGGCACTCGCTGCAGCAGTGACCCCGATCATGAAGTTGCTGGTAGTGGTAGATACTTTAAACGGAATACGCATCACATTGTCCATCGCTAATACTTTCAAAGCACCGGAACCGATACCCAACAGCCCTGATACAATACCTGCAAGGGTCATGAGCGCATAACCTCCTCCTACACCACGTACCTTGTAAGGCACCATTTCACCATTCACAGGGTAGGAGTTGTTTAGTTTGAGAATGCGTGCCAGTTTGCTGTTGCTGGTATTATCACTATGTTCATTCTTTTTACGGATGGTCATCGCTGCACTGAAAAGCAGTACTACACCAAAGAGGATCGCTACCAAGGAAGTCGGTGTGTAGATGGCTAATAACGCCCCGATTATAGCACCGGTTGTCGTGGCAATTTCGAGGAACATACCGATACGTACGTTCGTGATACCTTCCTTGATATAAGCCGCCGCAGCTCCCGATGAGTTAGCGATAGAGGCTACAAGTGATGCACCGATTGCATAGCGGATGTCTACATGAAATACAATCGTTAGTAATGGAATGAGGACAACACCTCCTCCAAGGCCGGTAAGAGAACCTAGCATGCCAGCCATAAATGCGCCGACCAGCAGAATAAGTGAAAATAATAGTATTGACATGACAATAAGTTTAGAAGTTCGTTTCCAGGATCTGGGTCACAACCCTTGTCGCGGCAGCGGTATCCTGATTTTTGATAGCATTCAGCAGGTCAGCATGTAGCTGGTGCGTCTGTTGGAACTGTTGCACATGCGGTTTCTCCCGCTGTGAAAACGATTCCCGGATTACCCCTGTAAATGTCTGGTATAGGTCAGCAAGCACACTGTTGTGAGAGGCATGGGCGATCGATTTATGAAATCGGATATCGGCGTCAGCAGCGGCTTCGTAATTTTCTGATTGAATGGCCTGCCACCTGTCGTCCAGGGCGGCGGTAATACAGCCGAGGTCCTGATCATCCCTGAATTGGGTAGCCAGTCTGGCAATCTCGATTTCCAGTAGCGACCTCACCTGGGTTACTTCCATCCTGGCAGCGCGACGAAGACGCTTATCCAGGGGTTCATTATTCTCCGTATTGCATACAAAGGTGCCAGCCCCTTGTTGTACCCTTAAGATCCCCGCGTTGGAAAGTGTTTTGATCGCTTCCCTGATGGTGGACCTGCCTACATTGAATAGCTCCATGAGTACGGGCTCCGGGGGAATTAACTCACCGGGTTTATATTTCCCCAGCGAGATGTCCTGTTGCAATTGGTAGATAACCTTATCTGCCAGTTTGATTGTATTTGCCATCTTTCTTAAACGTCTGATGTTTAACAAAGGTAGGATGTTTTATTGAAACATCAGATGTTTGTTCTTGAAAAAGCATAAAAAAACTCCCGCCTGGTCAGACGAGAGTTCTTATTATATTATTTAATCTCTTATTTATTGACTTCTACTGAATCATTTGCTGGAAAACTAGGCTCTAATTGCCTGCCTTTTTCCTTTAAAAAATTAGAATTTTTCACTTTCTCAGGCACCCCTCTGATATCCCAAACAATACCAAACACACCTAAAGTCCTGATGATGTAATAAGTAATATCAATTTCCCACCAATAGAAACCTTGTTTGGTAGCACTCTGGTAATAGTGGTGGTTGTTATGCCAGCCTTCACCCAGGGTCAGCAGTGCCAGGATTACACTATTCTTTGAGTAATCACCGGTCTCATATCTTGGCTTACCAACTTTGTGCATCAGGGAGTTGATGGTAAATGTTGCGTGGTATACGAGGATTGTACTCAGGAAGAAACCAATCCACAGGGTAGACAGACCTGCATGCCAGTCGAACCAACCAGTACCATTTATTTTATTACCCAGGAAGTAACTAACCGTCATCAATACCAGACCTGGTACCCAGTGGTATTTATTCAGCCAGAAAAGTTCAGGTTGTTTGAAATCTTTGATCAGGTCAAAACGGGTTGGTTTGTACTCAGGCCCCATAATCCAGCCCATGTGTGCATACCAGAAACCATAAATATTTGCTGAATGCGGATCTTCTGGTGTATCACTGTGTTTGTGGTGAATTCTGTGATTTGCACCCCACCATAACACGCCTTTCTGAAAAGTACTCTGTGCACCACCCGCAAGTACAAACTGAAACCAACGGGAAGTTTTAAATGTACGATGTGAAAAATAACGATGGTAACCACCGGTTACAAAGAACATCCTGGTTACATAAAGAAATGCACATAAAATCCAATCGAATGCAGTTACATGCGTGAAAAATGCCAGAAGAGGCAATAAATGCATGCCTAAAAAGTCAATTTGATGCCACCAGGTTGGGCCCTTCCTCAGTTGTTTTTCAGAATTCATAGTACAAAAGTATTTATTTATCCTGATATATATCAATGACCAAAATCAGTAATCGGTCAAATTTTACCAACTGCTGCTGGATCCGCCGCCGCCAGATGAGCCACCACCCCAGCTTCCACTGGATGAAGAGGAAGATGACCCGGAGGACGATGTGGAGGAGCTGGAAGACGATTTTCGTGGTATTACAAACGTCTTTTTTTCAACATAATTACAGTACCTGCATTCAGAAAATTGTATCCCTTGACCAGTTGAATATTCGGTTGCTCTTTTGACGGTTTGCGTACGTGTCTCCTCAAAGGTTTTATTATTACATTTAGGGCAGGTTTTTA
The DNA here is from genome assembly GCF_034274695.1 of Chitinophaga sp. LS1. Lineage (NCBI taxonomy): Bacteria > Pseudomonadati > Bacteroidota > Chitinophagia > Chitinophagales > Chitinophagaceae > Chitinophaga > Chitinophaga sp. LS1. The sequence continues at coordinate 6,729,281 of NZ_CP128362.1, read as the reverse complement.
CCTTGGTATAAATACTGTCGTACCCGATGGTTTTGTGGGTATCACAGTGCTTACAATACCATACATCATAAATCACCGATCCTACTTTTTCTTCTGCAGCCTGGATCTGATTCAGGAATGCTTTTTTCTTATTTCTGTTCAGCAGCGTCATTGGTTGTGTGCAGGCATCGCAGTCATACGGCTCGTAACGCAGTTTTTTCATGCGCTGGTCATGCCAGCGATAATAGGCGAGAAAGGGGATAGGGAATACGAACGCAGTGAACAACAAGTTCTTATGTGCTATATCCAGTGCCTCATAACGGGCATGCCTGTCAGTAAATTCCCGTTTCTTTTCCCGGGCATTCGTTAGGGTATACCTGTAGGAAAGGTAGATGGTCCAGGTTAAATAGCAGAGACCTAAGGTGATCCAGAAATGATAAGGTATATTCAGCGCATAACAGAGTACCAGCATGACTATACCGGGTACTAACAGCACAAAGCTTCTGGCCAGCCAGGTGGTTCTGTACAGGTCATCTTTGTGTTTTTCTCCTTTGAGTATACCAAATATGATGAAACTGAAAATCAGGTAAAAGAAATAGAAGAAGATGGTGCCTACACCAGGACGGGAAATACCATTGTCCTGCAGTAAATAATTCGGGTCTTGCTGCGATTCATCCGCTGCACTGTTTGTGGCAACATTGGCGTCAGTTGCATCAGTTGTCAGAGAAGGTTCGTTTGCTGTAGCACTAACCGTATCAGCAACAGCGGCATTCACACCTCTATCTGCAGCTACAACATTCACACCTCCATGTGCAACTACGGCATTCGCACCCGCATCAGCGGCTTCAATCGCTGTATCGGCCAGACCATCGCCATTATCCGATACATTCACCGCGCCCTCCGGATTTGTCAATATCTCCGCTACTGCCTGCAAACCTTTCTCCATCCCCTCATCATAATTATCCGTCTTAAAATAAGGAAGCATCACGGACTGTTGTATCCGGAAACAGATCACATCCGGCAGATCGCCTTCCAGTCCATACCCGGTTTCAAAGCGGATCTTATGCTGGTCTTTTACCAGCAGTACCACCAGTCCATTATTCGTTTCCTTATTTCCGGGTTTCCAGGTAGTAAAGAGAAGATGTGATACGTCTTCCACCGCCTGATTGCCAATACTTTCCAGCAACACCACCGCCACCTGTGCCTTGCCTGCCTGATCCAGTTTGCCAAGCAGATCGTTCAGCGCCGCTGTGGTATTGTCTGAAATGATGTGATCCGGATTGCTCACATACCCTCCCTTCTTCATAGGATCAGGGATCTCCTCCGCATAATTGTGCTTCTTAGAAGTACACTGCACCAGTAACAGGAGCATTAAAATAAAAAGCTGACATTTTCTATTTCTCATGATAGTCCCAAAAATATTAAAAAAATGAAGTGATCACCCTGCTCTGCGGCGGTCATCCCACTCGTCCCCCTACAATTGTGTAAAATAATACCCATTTACCAGCCTTTTTATCACTAAAAACCGGTAAAAAAGGGTGGCATGAAATTACATCTTATTATAGTAGCAGCATCATCAGAACTAATGCGAACGATTATGGCAAGTGCAATTACTTCATCCTTAAATAGATACATGGCCGCGGTGGGAGAGCAGGTCGCTTTTGCCACCCAGTTTGGCCGGAATATTTTTCGGAATGGCTTCGAATGGAATGAATTTCTCCATCAATGTTATATAGTAGGCGTTAAATCTATTTCCCTGGTGGCGGTATCAGGTTTTATTATCGGATTTGTGTTGACCCTGCAAACCCAGCCTACCATGAAACAATTTGGTGCAGAGAGCTTTGTACCGGGTATGGTCGCCATCTCCATTGTACGCGAAATAGGACCTATGATCATAGCCCTGATCTGTACAGGCAAGATCGCTTCCAGTATAGGAGCAGAGCTGGGGAGTATGAAAGTGACGGAGCAGATCGATGCCATGGAAGTATCCAGTGCGAACCCCATTCAATACCTGGTAGTAACCCGTATTCTGGCATGTACGCTCATGGTACCTTTACTCACTGTCATGGCCGATGCACTGGCGTTTGTAGGCGGGTGGCTGGGCGTCAATACCCAGGGAAATGTAAGCGGTACGCTCTTCTTTCGCAAAGCCTTTGCCGCACTGGAATTCAGTGATGTGATACCGGCTGTGGTGAAGACATTCTTTTTCGGATTTGCCATTGGATTTGTAGGCTGTTACAAAGGATATCACGCCAGCAGAGGTACTGAAAGCGTAGGTCTGGCCGCCAATTCAGCGGTGGTAACTGCTTCTCTCTGGATTATTTTATTAGATGCGATTGCAGTACAGATCACTAACCTGTTATATTATTAATTATGGATGAAGTTGTGATTCGCATAGAGCACCTGAAGAAATCATTTGGAGAAAATGAGGTGCTGAAAGACATTAACCTCGAACTACACAAAGGCGAGAATATAGTAGTACTGGGCCGTTCTGGCCAAGGTAAGTCTGTGACCATTCAATGTATTGCAGGGTTGCTGGAACCTGATGAAGGCAAACTGGAAGTGTTGGGAAAAGAGATCCCGACCTTAAATGAAGATGAACTAAAAGAAATCAGAACAAAGATTGGGTTCCTTTTCCAGAGTGGTGCTTTGTATGATTCTATGACGGTAAGAGAAAACCTGGAATTTCCACTCACCCATGTTTTGCAAATAAAAGATAAGGCAGAACTGACGAAAAGAGTAGAAGAAGCATTGGACAGTGTAGGATTAACAGAGTCCATTGATAAATATCCATCTGACCTGTCAGGAGGTATGCGGAAAAGAGTAGGACTAGCCAGAACATTGATTCTGCGGCCCCAAATTATGCTGTATGACGAACCTACTACCGGACTGGATCCTATTACTGCAAGGGAGATCAGTGAACTGATCGTAACCCTGCAGGAAAAATACGATACTTCGTCCATTATTATCACCCACGATATGCCTTGTGCAAGAATTACAGCAGATAGGATCGTGGTAATGAATGATGGAGAATATATAGCCACAGGCACGTACGACGAGCTGGCGAAATCAGAGGATGATCTCATTAATAACTTTTTCAAATAATACTGTATGCGCGACAAGACATCTCAGAAAGTGAAGGTTGGTATATTTACATCGGTCACCATCCTGTTGTTGCTGGTAGGTATTTTCCTTATTGGCAGAAATAAAAATATGTTCAGGAGTACGATCACCTTATATGGTACGTTCAAAAACGTAGGTGGGTTACAGGTGGGGAATAATATCCGGTTTGTAGGTATCGATGTGGGTACTGTAGACAATATCGATATTTTGTCCGACTCTACTGCCCGGGTAACTTTGATCGTGCAGAAAAAAGTACAGCCTTTTATTAAAAAAGGTGCGGTGGCGAGTATCAGTTCTGATGGATTGATGGGAGATAAGCTGGTGGCAATTAGTTCCGGCACAGCATCTAATGTACCTGTAAATGATGGGGAGACCATCAATGCAGTGGATCCAATGCAGTTTGATAAGGTACTGGACAGGCTTTCCGGCGTAGCTTACAATGCAGAAGTAATAACCGGACAGTTGGCAGGAATTGCTACACAGGTGAATCAGGGAAAGGGAAGTATAGGCAGATTGTTATATAGTGATAGTATGGCAAATGACCTGGAAGGTACTGTGAATGAGGCGAAGAAAACAATGAGAGCGGTGCATAAAGGATCAGAAGGATTTAGTCAGAACATGGAGGCATTGAAACATAATTTCTTATTGAGAGGGTATTTCAGGAAGAAGGAAAAAGCGGCGAAAGAGGCGAACCAAAAACAACAAAAAGAGGATAATAAGAAGAATCAGAAAGATGATAAAAAGAAATCAAAGAAAAAAGATACAGATAGCGCTACTGTAAATATTCCTAAAGAAGGATAACCCTTTTCACCAGGCAGTCAGCAGGCCAGGGGCCCCCTGCAAAAAATGTTGGTTTTACCGAACGTAAAACCAACATTTTTTGTTTTATTTTACAACCATGATAAAAATACTTACTTGTACCACGCCAGGTCAATTTGATTATGGTCAAAAAGAAATGCCCGCATTAACGGCCAACCATTCGATTATAAAAATCAAACGTATCGGCATTTGTGGCACAGACCTCCACGCTTTTGAAGGAACTCAACCTTACTTTGTATACCCACGTATACTCGGTCATGAACTTGCCGGCGAACTGGTAGCTGCTGACAACGCCCCTGGTTTTACCATTGGCGAAGCCGTTACTTTTATCCCTTATTTTAATTGCGGTACCTGCATCGCCTGCCGTAGCGGCAAGCCAAACTGCTGTACCCGTATCCAGGTTTGTGGTGTACACATCGATGGTGGTATGGCAGAATACCTTTCCGTTCCCTCTTCTTCATTAATACATGGCGATGGCCTCAGCATGGAAGCGCTTGCACTCGTGGAACCCCTCGCCATTGGTGCTCATGGCGTACGCCGTGCCGGTGTTACACCCGGTGAATTTGTCCTGGTGATCGGGGCAGGTCCTATTGGCCTTGGTATCATGGAATTTGCCCGCATTGCCGGTGGCCATGTCATTGCGATGGATATCAATGAAGGTCGCCTGCAATTCTGCAAAGACAAATTAAAGGTCGCTCATACAATTAATCCAACTACCGAAGATGTAATGACCGTATTGCAGGAAATTACCAACGGCGATATGCCTACAGTTGTAATTGATGCTACCGGTAGCCAGAAAGCGATCAATAATGGTTTTCAATATATGGCGCATGGCGCCCGCTATGTACTGGTGGGTTTACAAAAAGGAGAGATCTGCGTGAGCCATCCGGAATTTCATAAAAGAGAAGCGACATTGATGAGTAGCCGGAATGCTACAAGAGAAGATTTTGTGCATGTGGTGAAGAATATGAAAAGTGGGGAAGTGGATCCGGTAACCTATATCACACACAGGGTAACGTTCGAAGCCGTAAAAGATGAGTTTAATAGCTGGTTAGATCCAAAGACGGGAGTGATAAAGGCGATGGTCGAATTGGGATAACTTACGCTTTTTCAATACCTTGTAAAAAACCAACACAGCATGGAAGAATTAATCGCCGGCAAAGGTTCGAGAGTACAACACGCTAAACACGGCCCGGGTGTCATTATCGGGGTCAAATACGCACAATACGTAGTTACCTTTATGGACCAGGGTGTCATCGAAGTAGATAAAACTGATCCGCTTTTCGAAATCCTCCACATAGAAAACCAATCTATCGAAGTGGAAACTACCTCCGCCGTCGAAACTTCTTTATTAAAGATCCTCCGTCTCTGGGGCGAACCTAACGAGATCATCCCGCTTGGCGACAGGTGGGAAGGTGGCAATCTCCTTCTTCAACCAAAGGATGCTTCGTTGAAACCAAAAGAAATACCCATAGAAGTATTTTTTCATAAAATCGTGATGGTAAGAGATCGTCTCCGTGTACTCGAGCAACAAATAAATAGCCACAAACTGCTCTCCGACGAAGACAAAGTTAATATGCAACAATACATTACCCGCATATACGGCTCACTGACCACCTTTAATGTGCTCTTTAAACAAAAAGAACATTGGTTCACAGGAGAAAAAGGAGGGAAAGAAGACTAATCACTTATAGATTTTCTGCAACTCCGTGGCCTTAATTTTGTTATATTTAGGTTACGCAAAAAAAAAACAGCAGACAATCTACAACTATCACCTATTACGCTGTATGGACAATTTTGCGTATTGCATTTTAAAAGTGATGCCATATGAAAGATTTTACCTTAGACTTTGACCTGAAAGGTAGCAACTACATTGTAGTGGTTATGCCTCATGAATCAAGAGGAATCGAGCACTACAAAGCAGTGCTGGATGACGAACATTCCATCGATTATTTACTGCAGGTAAACGGAGATTTACAGCCAAATCCAGATTATGCAGCAGATCCGCAACTGGTTAATGCAATTGCAACGCGCATTTTGGAGGTGGTACATGTGGAAGACCGTGGAAATGGCGCCACATCTTATCCATGAGCTTACAGCAGTGTGTAGTGTTTAAAGGCGGAACCTTATCCACGGGGTAACTAAGGTCTATGTTAACAACAACACTTTATAACACTGTAAAAGGCAGGTCGATATTAAAGATAGTACCTTTATTCTCTTGTGATGAAACGTAGATATTACCACCGTGTTGCTGCACCAGCTGCTTGCAGATATGCAACCCCAGCCCGGTGGAAGGTTCATGATGAAGGCCCTTACGCCTGGCTGAAGTAAACCGGTCGAAGATATTAGGTAGCATCTCCTCCGGGATACCTATACCTGTATCTGCCACAGAGATCCGCACGCCTCCACGATGCGGCCGCATGCCAAGGGTTATATCCCCTCCATCAGGTGTAAACTTCATTGCATTGTGTAGCAGGTTATCTACCACCCGCTGTAGTTTGCCGGTATGAATATGTGCTTTTATCTCTCCCTGAGGCAACTCCAGCAATACCCGCTGTTGGTGCCTGACTTGTTGTTGCCAGTTGTCACGCACATTCACCAGCCAGTCATTCAGGGAAATATAATTAGTTTGTAGTTTGTTTTCATCTGATTGCCTTGCCGCTGAGAGCAGTTCCTCAATAATCTGGTCCGCAGTAGTGCAGGCCTCGCTGATCCAGGCCAGGTATTTATTCTCCTGCTCAGGGGTAAAGGGGTACTCCTGCATCAGGTGCAGTACAGAACGAATGCCCGAAATAGGGCTACGCAGGTCATGCGCTACAATCCCCAGAATTTCTGTCTTCAGTTTATTAGCAGCCGCAATCTCCTCGTTTTTCTGTTCAATAGTTTTTATCTTTATAAAATAATTGGCGTGATAAGAATATAACAGTCTGGAAACTACAAGAAATGCACACATCATGAGCCAGAATATAACCATGTTCCCCACCAGCGCCACCTTGTTCACCTGGAAGAGGTGGAAAAAGATGGAAAAGGTTGCCCCCGTAACCAGGCAAATGGTGATGAGTTGTCTGAATGAAAATACCTGTACCATGGCTATGACCAGGAAACCTATCAGCATCATGGTCATTGTGTTCTTAGGATTGTGTTGCGATACGAAAGTCAGTCCCATACAACTCCCAATAAAACACAAGGCAAAGAGAATGACCAGGAAATGGTATCGGTTTTGCTCTAATGAAGACAGTTTAGTACGGATCAGGTAGATAGCCAAAGCAATCACCGCTGAACTTATAAGCAGGAACCGCTGTATAATAATCAGTTGAACCTGTTGTCCCGCAGGCAGGGAACTACTCGCCGGCAACGTCAGCGTAAGAATGTGGGTAACAAGCGTGGTAAACAATACAATCTTGGCTGTAATGCCTGTCACCCGAATATTCTGAGACCGGATCTGCTGATAAAATTCTTTTTTAAATGCCTGTTCGATCGCGGTGAATAAATATATTTTCATCTAAAATTGACGAGGTAAATTCCTGATAAGGTTATTATACAACTTTCAATTGCGTTCATTATATTTTGTAGGTGTTGTGCATCGCCCCACAAATGTACCGGTTTTGTGATTAAATTGACACATTGTTTCCGTTAGACCCAGTCCTAATCCCCACCCTTTGAAATGTAGACGTCGTATTTATTGAAAAAAACAGGCGTGGTTACGCCCCAATTTAGCCAGACATGCAACAACTCACAACTTTAAAGCATCCATCTGAGATTGCTCAGCTCCTTACCAATTTGATAGGGAAGGAAAAGATTAAAGACATCCGTTTTGGTTACAGGTTGCAGGACGATGAACCTGCAATTAAATTCAAGATCACGTTACGATTTCCTTACAGTATGTTTGGAAAAAAGAAAATTGAAAAATTGATAGAAGAACAGATTAAGGACATACAACTGGCGGCGGACGTGCCAGCGAGGGTGTTGTTTTCAATTGTTTAATGTATCAGCTTGCCCGGTTAGGGGTTCAAACTGGTTGTCGAAATTTCACTCAGATTCTTATTTTCAATTGTTTAGGCTATCCGTTTTTTAGATAGCCCCATCCTCAGCCGGCTTTTAAAAGCTAGCTGAGGATTTTCTTATATTTATAAAAAACCTCCCCATATGGCAGTGAAATTTTCTACCATCAGACAGGCATTCCACTTACTCAAAAACATTGATTTCCAACAGCTCGGCCACATCGCCGAAAAAGTGGACCTGCCAAAAGTAATGGCCGCAGTAGGCAAAATGAATGACCAGCAGCTAGCTGGATTAATGAAAATGCTCACCAGCGGTAGCGGCCATAAGAAAGAGCTTCCTCCCGTAAACGGTGACTTTTACGACCTTGCCGGTATGCTCACAGAAGAAGAACGTGCCCTACAACTGAAAGTCCGCCATTTTATGGAAACGGAAATTCAGCCTATCGTAAACGAATACTGGTTCAAAGCTGAATTCCCCTTTGAGATTATACCCAAACTCGCAGCATTAAATATTTGCGGTGGCACCTTCAGGGGCGAATACTCCTTCGTAATGGAAGGAATCATCGCGATGGAGATGGCACGGGTAGATTGCTCCATTGCCACCTTCTTTGGTGTACAGAACGGTTTGGCCATGGGATCCATTCATGCCCTCGGCTCCGAAGCACAAAAGAAAGAATGGCTGCCCGGTATGGAGCAATTAAAGATCATCGGCGCCTTTGGCCTCACAGAACCCGAAGTCGGTTCCGGTGCCGCCGGTGGCCTGACCACCACGGCAAAAAGGGTAGGAGACAAGTGGGTCTTAAATGGTCAGAAGAAATGGATTGGCAATGCCACCTTTGCCGATGTATTGGTCATATGGGCAAGAGATGTGGATGATAACCAGGTAAAAGGATTCCTCTTACGTAAAGGTACACCCGGTTTCAGTGTAGAGAAGATGCATGATAAAATGGCCCTCCGCATTGTACAAAATGGTATCATCACCTTACAGGACTGCGAAGTTGCCGAAAGCGATCGACTCGCTCATGCAAACTCCTTTAAAGATACTGCCAGGGTACTGCAAATGACAAGAGCAGGCGTAGCCTGGTTAGCCGTAGGCTGTGCCAGAGGAGCCTATGAAAATGCCCTGACCTATACCCGTCAGCGTAAACAATTCGGCAAACCAATCGCCAGTTTCCAGTTAATACAAAATCATCTCGTAGAAATGCTCTCGAACCTCACGGCCATGCAGACCATGACATTCAGATTATCTCAGTTACAGGATCAGGGATTACTGGATGATGAACATGCATCTATCGCAAAGGTATTCTGTTCGCTTCGTACCAGAGATATTGTGAGCAGGGCAAGAGAAGTAATGGGAGGGAACGGTATACTGTTGGAATATAATGTAGCCCGCTTTGTAGCAGATGCGGAGGCTATCTATTCTTATGAAGGAACAAAAGAAATCAACTCATTAATAGTAGGCAGAGCCATAACCGGCTTCAGCGCCTTTGTATAAATTAAATCCGCCCCTCCAATTCCGGGGGGCGGATTTAATTTAAATATTCTTAGCAAATAATGGCTTCAACGTCATCCATCCCAACACAGGGAAAAAGTGCATTGGAATCGCCAATCCCGGAAACAATTCCGGCATCTCAACATCCAAAGGTAGTTTATACCCGATCGGATACACAATGGTTGCAATTGTTATCACTGCAAATAAAATATTAAACACCGCTTCTGTATGACCTTTCAGCACCTTGCTCAGTAAAAAATACCCAATTGCTGCCACTATATTCGCACCTATGCAGGCAGCAAATATCTTTTGCAGGGAAACGATATTCATAAACCCGTCACCCAGTGACTCTGTATACACCTTTTGATACACCAAACACGCCACTGCTGCCAGTATACCTGAAACTACCGCTAATATTAATAATTTCTTCAGCATAAATTCAATTTAAAAATTACTTCGTAACAGGCACTGCCAGCTCTACTTTAATGACGTCAGCAACATCTCCACCTGGTTTACCAATATGGAAATCATTTCTGTTTACATTAAAGGTACCATTAAAGGTAGCTGCGTTTCCTTTTCTCACGAAATTGAAAGGAATGGTAAATTCCTTTTTCACACCATGGATCTCCAGATCGCCGGTTACCTGGTAACCTGCACCCGCTTTCACGATTTTCTTTGATACATAGTGGATCACAGGGAACTTCGCTGCATCAAACCACTCATCGCTCTTTGCATGCTTGTTCTGCAATGCATTACCAGTCTGGATAGAAGCCACATCTACAGTTACATCAAAGTTAGAAACTGCCAGATTCGCCTCGTCAAAATTGATAGTGCCTTTAAAGCTTTTGAAAATACCACCTACTTCATTGCTGCTAAAAGCAACATTGTACTTTTCAGTGATTTTCCACAGGGGAGATACGATATTAAAGGCAAACACTGCTGCCGCCAGCAGCAGTGTTCCTGAAAATATGATTAATCTTTTCATTGCCATTGTTTAACCTATTCTTTTACGAATTCGCCGTTAGCTTTCAGTACAACTTCGTCGCTCAGCATCTGAGTTGGCATAGAAGCGCCAATACCGAAATCAGTACGTTTGAAAGTACCGGTTACTTTGATACCTACTTCTTCTTTTTTGCTCATTGGGTTAGTAGTAGTACCATTGATGGTCAGATCCAGGGTTACTGGTTTAGTTACACCGTGCAGGGTCAGGTCGCCGGTTACTTTGAAAGTCTTACCGCTTGCTTTCTTGATAGAAGTGCTCTTAAAAGTCAGGGTACCGAATTTCTCAGCGTCGAAGAAATCTGGGCTCTTCACGTGCTTGTCGCGCATTTCGTTGTCAGTGTTGATGCTGTTAACGTCTGCAGTCACTTCGATCACCGCGTCAGAAAAATCTGCTTTAGTAGCAGTGATCTTAGCTTCGTAAGATTTGAAGTTACCTTCGCTTTCAGAGATACCGAGGTGGGTAACGCCGTAACCCAGTCTGCTGTGCGCTTTGTCTACAGTCCAGGTGTTTTGAGCGAATGCAGTTGCAGATAATAACAGTGCTGATGCAACGATTGAGATTTTTTTCATGTTAGCTGGTGTTTTTTGGATTGCTTTTATTTTAAAAATGAAATTTATTGTTCTATGTTCATAATATTGGTCTTTTTAGGACCGCTATCATCTATTAAACCGAATGATAGTTCTGTTTGTTCCTGAGCAGTGTTTTAACGACCCCTATCATCTATTAAACCGAATGATAGTTCTGTTTGTTCCTGAGCAGTGTTTTAACGACCGCTATCATCTATTAAACCGAATGATAGTTCTGTTTGTTCCTGAGCAGTGTTTTAACGACCGCTATCATCTATTAAACTGAATGATAGTTCTGTTTGTTCCTGAGCAGTGTTTTAACGACCCCTTTCATCTAATAAACCGAATGATAGAATTGTTTCTGCTTCTGAGCAGTCCTTTTGACCGCTTTTAAAGTACTATTTGTGCCAGGCGATTCGGGACCGAAGATATATACTTTTTTAAACAAAATGTGTTTCAACATATATTTTAATATAAATCCTTTGTGGTGGCCTATCTTGAACTAATTCCACAAATCCTTATTACTATTTATTAGATAATTTATCCTACTTTTACATAGAAAAGAGAGTCACTCTCTTTTGGAGAGCCAAAGGTAAATGGTGTGTAACTTCTAACAAAGAAGGCACCTGCCAGCTACCAACTTACCAAACGGTAACTAATATTGAAAATCAGCGGGTTATGGTTGAAAATAATTCTGAGAAATTTAAGCCGGCTTTTTGTCCGATAAGACATGTGCTGGATCGGTTCGGTGATAAATGGTCCATCCTGGTAGTAGAACTGCTGTCTCACAAAGGAAAGATGCGGTTTAGCGAGATCGCCACCAGTATTGAAGATATTTCACAGAAAATGCTCACAGTTACGCTTCGCTCTTTGGAGGCAGATGGATTGATTTCGAGGGAGTTTTATCCTGAAATACCGCCAAGAGTAGAATACGAATTGACAGAACTGGGGAAGAGCCTGATTCCGCCTATTAATAATCTGCTGCACTGGGGACAGGAACATTTGGAGACCATCCTGGGTAACAGGAAGCGGTATGAAGATGAAAAAGAGAAGAAAAAACAGGCTGGATCGTATTGATAATACAACCTGTTTCCTGGCTCAGGTAATCAGGTGCTACCTGAATAAGTTTTTTTCCTTACTGCTTACATCCCTATAGATCTGTAAATATTCCATCATTTTCAGTTCCGCTTCAAACTCCACCTGCATCAGCGGATGATGAATATGTTTATTGGGATCATTGGTATCCAGTCCCAATTCATTTGTCATGATCACATCTGCTACATCCAGTGGGAAGTAAGCACAGGCTGCGATAAATTCGTAGTTCTTTTCTTCTATATATACCAACCCACTTTCCAGGCATTCCATCAGTTTCACGACGCCGATACCTTTGGCTTCGTCCTGGTCCAGCTGGTCTAAACTAATATCATGCAGGCGCAGGATCTGGTTGTCTACTTCCTCTTCTTCTATATTCGCTGTTTTGTCTACAGCATCCCACAGGTAGGCGAGGGCGTCGGTGAGGATTTCATAACCTTCTTCATCTTCCAGTTCCAGCAGGTGATTGGCATATTTGTGATACAGGTACTCTGCATTCCACACACCAAAAAACAGGCATTGTTCAAATGGGAGATTGGTAAAGTTTTCTTTGAGTGTTTTATCAAAAGAAGAAAAGGTCAATTGTTCCATCATCGGAAAATAGTTTTGTCTTTACTTGTGAGATTTTTTCCTTCCTGCAGGTGCGCAAACAGTTTTGTCTGCGATTCCAACTCCTCCGCAAAAAACGGATCATCCAGTTTATACTTCGGTGGCGTTTCTTTCATTACAAACTCACTATCCTTTACAGCATTCAGTACATCCATCGGGAACCAGGCGGTAGTCAATATCGCATCCGGTTTCTTTTCCTTTGCATAGCTGAGGGTACTTTCCACTGCTTCCATCAACTTCAGGATCCCACAATCTTTTGGCTTGGCAAAATCCAGGTCGTCAATATCAATATACCGCACATGCCTTAATTGCTTCTTCAAATCTGCTTCTGTTATAGTTGAAGGATCGTCTATGCCATTCCATAAAAATCCAATCGCATCCTGCAATACTTCATGTGCTCTGGCATGCCCATCGCCATCTAAACAAGGGCCGTACTGCCTGTCCAGGTACTCGGCAGTCCATACACCGACGAAGAGTAATTGCTCAGGTGATAGTTTCGCCAGCTCAGGTTGAATTTTCTTTTTGTATGCTGAATAAGGTAATGCCATTTATATTGATTACTTGTTTTATGATGCACACTCCACATGCGGCTTACAGTAAGGCCAGGGATCATTCTTTGAGAATTCATGCATGATATCTACGATGCACACTCCACATGCGGCTTACAATTACTACACGGCTCATTCTTCTGATACTTCGCCCACGAAATCCCCCATCTTGTAAACTTTGTCCCCTCCTGCGCATTCCTGATAATCACTCTCTCCGCGTGGCTTTCCAGATTGTAAGCCTTTCTCACAGACTTCACCCGGACTTCACCTTCGTCTTAGGTATTGGCTTCTTTTTATAAGCCACCCCACTATAAATATTCTCAGGTGGTACACCCAATTTTATCAACCTGGCACGTTGCGCCGGTGTTAACTTCGCACCATTACCAGAAGCAAACAATTGCCTAACTTACGAACCTTTCCATAAATATCCAATTCACAGGACCATTCCGCTACACCAGCGTCATCGTATGCAGCAAAAGGTACGCCGGGATAATCAGAGAGGATGGAATAATGTTTACCATTCACGATTTTCGCTACCAGTATACAGGAATCTCCTTCAAATACCCAGGTGATCATCGTCGCTGCCGGCACAGGAGGTTCGGGTGATGTACCCATTAAAAAAGCCTTTGGACATGACATCCAAAGGCTTTTAAATATATTATAAGGAAAAGATAATAGAATTCCTGCCTCAAAACTTTGAAGAAAATGTTCGCATATTCCTACTTGTGTCCTGGCCCTTATTTTACGATACCAGCAAAGCGCTGGTAGAACTGGGTCGGACTGTTTTCATTTTTGGGAGCATATTTCCCTGCAATGATAGGTACATAGATCACTCTTCTGCGGCTTTCTTCACCAATTACAGAGCTCAGCGCCACACGGTGCCAGAGGCGGCCATCATGTACAGTTACGTCACCGGCTGTAGGCGTGATAGCGATCTCATTCTTGTCAGGCGTGTGGTCAATGAAGTATTTCTTCCTGAACAGCATGCTCAGCCTGCTCTGTTTGTGTGTGCCTGGAATGATTCTCAGCCCACCATTCTCAACTTTTAATGTGCTCAGGTGTAAACCTACATTGAGCATTGGATTCAGTTTACCACCCATGAAGATGTCGCGCAGACCGTCTGTATGCCAGCCCATTTTAGTGAACTTGCTTTCCGGACCATTTACGTAGTGGTTAAACACCATCCCGTCTTTCTCGTTGATACCAAGGCGGGCACCAGGACCAATCAGGCTTAAAAGTGCATCGAAACGTTTGTCTTGCAATACCTCGGACAGTACAGGTGCATGCTGGTTGATGAAGGCAAAGCGCTGCACAATTGGGTCACCATTCAAGTCTTTACCATACTTGATGGGAACTCCATTTACTTTTTCTCTTTTTTCGGCGATCCATTTCTGCTGTACTTCTTCAGATGCTTTGATAATCTCCTGAACCTGCTCAGGAGTAAAGAACCTGGAAAAGTGTATGTATCCATGCTCGTCAAAAAATGCTTTTTGTTCTTCGGTTAGCGTATCACCTAGTGTAAACGTAGTATAAGCCGTAGACATGATGTGGTAAATTTATAGATGATTTGGTGATTGATCACGAATTATTGAAAATAGTTTTTTTTGTAAAAACCCCGTCAGTACAGGATAAATAGGTCATGTGTTTTCAACAATACGGACACCATTTACTTTGCGACAAGCACGTCAGCTGTAGTACTTGTATTGATAATAATCTGTAACGCATTCTTTAGTCTACTGAATTTGTAGGGTAAAGGTAATAGTATTTTATCTTATACCCAAATAATAAATTGCACCGCGATTGAAGGGATGAATTTACTTATTTTTTATATAGATTACCAGCAATTTTTTCAACCATCCCCTTGGGAACCAATCGGGTGACAAATGCTGTGGCCGCATTCAGTGCGCCTGGAATCAATTCAGATTTCTTTGCAAACATACCATTTACGGCAATTCGTGCTACCTCATCCGGCATCATACCATACTTTTCTGCAGTGGCTTTGATCGCCTGCATACCGGCTCTGTCGATAAAATTGGTATTCACCGGGCCGGGTGATAATGCAGTTACTGATACATTTGTGCCTTTCAGATCTGCCCTGAGACCTCGGGTAAATAATAACATGAAAGCCTTGGTAGCCGCATAAGTACTGAGTGTTGGTACTGCCTGGTAAGCAGCGGTACTCGCTACATTCATAATGTAAGCAGCAGGTTGTTGCAGCAGCATAGGCAGAAAATGATGACACAATGCCATCGGTGTCTGCATGTTTACCTGCAACATCTTGTTCTGATCTTCTAATGAAGTCTTGTCAAATTCACCCCATACAGCATACCCCGCATTGTTGATCAGGATAGAAATGTTGTACTGGTTTTTCTGTACCCATTCGAACAACTCACCAGCTGCCGTTGGAACAGAGAGATCTATGCCCAGGTAGTCCACCTGTACTCCGTACTTAGTAATCAGTTCCGAGGCTACTACCTGCAATTCACTGGTGGATCTTGCTACAAGAATCAGGTTATACTTTTTTTTAGCCAATACGATGGCTATGGAACGTCCAATCCCCTTGCTTGCGCCTGTAATGAGTGCGTAATTCATAATTATACTGGTTAGCCGCTGTGCTTAATGAATACAGGAACAGCTGAGAACAAAATACAAAAATAAGTTATTTATTGAAGCGATAAAAAGAGAAATTAATTATTTACTGTAAGAAAAGTGTAAAAATCCCTGAAAATGAAGACTGTACAAAAATAGAGAAGGGCGGTAAGAATACCGCCCTTAATTTTTTAACCATATCCTATGAAAAACCTAAACCAAAGATATACGACAGCTTGGTGCCGCCTAATCAATTTTGGTAAATGATATAATTTATCCGGTAAACGTCATGAATTAACGTTTGTTAACCAAAAATTAACAAAAAATCCCTCGTTTTAGGTAACTAATACTCACTGATATTTAGGCATTTAACTCCGTATTACCGAGTGAAATAGGTAGACCTGTTTAAATCTATTGTTTTTAACATATTAACCCTAAAAATTGTTGCGATATTAACTTCGTGACAGCTAATGTGGCAATTTATCACTCACCACTCCATACACCCAAGTACCCAATATCGCACTCAGCAGCGCCACCGCCATCACGGTAAATCCTGCCCCTACCTGTGCAAATAACGGCCCCGGACATGCCCCCGTCAATGCCCATCCAAACCCAAATAACAACCCTCCATAGATATTCCCCTTCGAAAAAGGCTTCTTTGGAATGATTATCTCTTCACCACCGAACGTTCTGATTTTGAACTTTTTAATGATAGTTACGGAAAGAAGACCTGTAACTACCGCCGACCCAATCACCCCATACATATGAAATGACTGTAAATGAAACATTTCCTGAATCCTAAACCAGGATAATACCTGCGATTTCACCAGTACAATGCCAAAAAGCATCCCGGCAAATGTATATTTTATGTTCTTCATGATAAGTTTAGTATAAAAGGTAACACCAGATTTGACATAATAAATCCACCCGCCATAAAACAACAAGTGGCGACCAAAGATGGCCATTGCAAAGTGGACAATCCCATAATTGAATGCCCCGAAGTACACCCGCCGGCATACCTTGTACCAAACCCAACAAGGAATCCTCCTACAATTATGAGGATAAAACCCCTGATTGTCAGTAGAGCTGGCCAGTTAAATAACTGGCTGGGTAACAGATCGTTGTGGTCGGTGATGCCAAATTCACCTAAAGTGGTTTCCAGTTTTGGACTGATCTGAACAGGGGAGGGATCTGCCAGCCAGTGAGCTGCCACAAATCCCCCGATCACTATACCCGCAGCAAAGAACAAATTCCAGATCTCATTCTTCCACTCATAAGTGAAAAAGGGAATTTTTGCCGGAAAACAGGCGGCGCAAATATGTCGGAGAGAAGACGAGATGCCAAATGAGCGATTGCCCAATAATAACAGCAAGGGTACCGTAAGTCCGATAATAGGCCCCGCTACGTACCATGGCCATGGCGATGAGATCAATTTTAAAAGCATAATTTTATGGTTGGAGGATGTATATACAAATATAATCAACCATAAATATCCACATAATGTTAATAGAATGGAATACTCCTAATATGTTGCAACACGCATATTTCATATCTTTGATACATGAGAATTGAACAAGCAATTAATCAGCGTAAGTTTAAGGACGATCATCACAAAATGGTGGTGAACCTCCTTTATACGGGTAACTGGCTGAGAGATTCCCTCGGAGCCAACCTGAAATCCTATGGGCTGTTGCCCCAGCATTACAATGCGCTACGCATTATCCGCGGCCGTCATCCGGAACCTGTTTCTGCCGGTAGCATCAAAGAAGTCATGCTGGACAAAGCGAGCGACGTGACCCGCTTACTCGACAAACTTGAAAAGCTGGAATACGTACAACGCAGATTGTGCCCGCACAACAGGCGTAAAATGGACATCAACATTACACCGAAAGGTTTGAAACTGCTGGACGAAGTCAATGTGCCCATGGATAATTTTTACAATGACATTGCTGAAAGATTAAGTGCCGAAGAAGCTGCGCAGCTGAGCGATTTGCTGGATAAGGTGCGGAGATAGGGGCAGAAAAACGTATCTTCGTACTTATGCGTCACCTTCTTCTATATATCATCATATTCTTTTCTTTTTACCAGGCGGGTGCGCATGTGTGCAAGAAAAAGTATGAAGCTGTAGAGAATAGGAAACCTGTAACCACTGTACTCAAAGTAGTAAAGAGCGATCCGAAACCTGGATGGCGTAACGGTACCGGATATCTACCGGAGACCATTGTTGATTTCAACAACTGTTTTAGTTCCCCTAACAAGTGTGTTTATAGGCCTGCTACAGGTCATTTCAGTGCGTATTTTATACCGCGGTTGCCATTGTATGCCGTGGTGTTGTCTACAGGAAGGCTCCTGGTAGATATACATGCTATTGTCAGAACGCTTATTTTCCCTAACCATATTTTCTGGTAGTTGTTTTGTATTACTGGCTTTACCGGCATTTAGATTTTAGCCGGCCGCAGGCCATTCTACCCCCGCGAAAAATTGACTTTTGCCGAAGGTACAAGTCAATTTTTCGCCGCTTCATTTTTATTCGCAATGGAATTTTAACTACTAATACGACCAGATGATTCATTTAGCACCGTTAATTAAAGACCTGGCATTAATCCTGATAGCAGCAGCTGTTACCACCCTCATATTCAAGCGTCTACGTCAGCCGCTGGTACTGGGGTACATTGTAGCAGGCCTGCTGGTAGGCCAACACGTCTCGCTTGTTCCAACCGTTTCCGATGAAAAAAATATCCATATATGGTCTGAAATAGGTGTTATCTTTTTACTCTTCAGCCTCGGCCTCGAATTCAGTTTTAAGAAACTAATTAAAGTAGGTGGGGCCGCCTCCATTACCGCCATCGTAGAAGTCATTTTCATGCTCGCCCTCGGTTACCTCCTGGGGCAGATAATGGGATGGAACGCTATGGACAGCATCTTCCTGGGGGGTATCATATCTATATCTTCTACTACTATTATTATAAGGGCCTTCGAAGAATTGGGCGTGAAAGGCCTGAAATTCGCCGGCCTCGTATTCGGTATCCTCGTCGTTGAAGACCTGGTCGCCATCGTACTGCTGGTGTTATTATCGACCCTTGCCGTAAGCCGACAGTTCGAAGGCGGAGAAATGCTGATCTCCGTAGTTAAACTCGTTTTCTTCCTCATTGCCTGGTTTGTGGCTGGGATCTTCTTTATACCCAGTCTGCTACGCATGACGAAGAAGATCATGAACGAAGAAACCCTGCTGGTTACGTCCGTTGGCTTATGTCTGCTCATGGTGGTGCTGGCTACCCAGGTAGGTTTTTCTCCTGCACTCGGCGCTTTCATCATGGGCTCTATCTTAGCCGAAACGACCCAGGCGGAAAAGATCGAACACCTTGTAAAACCTGTAAAGGAATTGTTCGGTGCCGTCTTCTTTGTTTCTGTAGGCATGTTGATCGACCCTTCTATGCTGGTAAAATATGCCGTACCTGTACTCATCATCACCGTCGTAACACTGATAGGTAAGACATTGAGTACCGGGTTAGGTGCACTTTTATCCGGCCAGCCTTTGAAGACCTCCGTACAGGCAGGGATGAGTCTTGCACAGATCGGGGAGTTCTCGTTTATCATCGCCCAACTCGGTCTCACGCTCAATGTAACAAGTGAATTCCTATACCCGGTAGCTGTGGCAGTATCGGCAGTGACTACCTTCACGACTCCATATATGATCAAACTATCCGGCCCTGTTTATGAAAAACTGTCAGATATGTTGCCGCATCGCTGGAGGACGGCCATCAACCGGTACAGTGCCGCGGCACAAACCATCTCGGTTGTGAGTGACTGGAAGGTATTGCTGAAGAGTTACTTTACAAACATCGTAATTTGTACGGTCGTCCTGCTGGCTATTATATTATTATCCTCCTATTACCTGCTACCAATGTCGGGTAAGTACAACTGGGGGCGTATTGCAAGTGCAGTCGTTACCCTCTTCCTGCTCATGCCTTTTTTGTGGGCACTGGGTTTCAGAAGGATCAGCAGTGCAGAATCGAATCGCATATGGGAACAGAAAAAGTATAGAGGCCCACTGATGCTGTTGCGTATTGCACGTATTGTGGTGGCGGTGTTCCTGGTGGGGTTCTTTATCGACCGGTTCTTCTCTTACTCAGTAGCATTGGCGGTGACGGCGATTATGATTGTATTGATTTTCGTATTGCGCCATAAGATCGGAGATTTTTATACCACGATCGAAGAGCGGTTCTTTACCAACTTCAATGCAAGAGATACGAAAGTGGGGAATATCAATAAGTCGGTGTTGGCTCCCTGGGATGCGCATTTGGCTGTGTCTGAGATCAAACCACTTTCGCCGGTAGTGGGTCAGACACTGGAGGAGTTGCGACTGAGGGAAAATTATGGAATCAATATCGCATTGATCAATAGAAGTGGAATGAAGATGTATGCACCTGATAAAAATGCGAGATTGTTTCCGGGGGATGTGGTTACGGCCATAGGCACGGACGAACAATTGCAGAAGTTCAATCATTACCTTGAACCGGCGAATGCTGCGATAGCTGTACCGGTGAATGATGGAGATCCGATTGCACTGAAGCAGTTTTTGGTGGCAGAAAGATCTGCGCTGGAAGGAAAGACGATTCGGGAAGCAGGGATCAGGGAGCGGACCAGTGGAATTGTGCTGGGGATAGAGCGAAAAGGACAGCGATTGTTGAATCCTGCTTCACTCACAGTGTTGCAGGCAGGAGATATTGTGTGGATTGCAGGAAGCGGTGGTAAATTGTATGCATGGTTGAAGGAGATAAATGCAAAAAAGGATTAATGGAACATTCATAAATGCTTTAATTACAAAAGGGTGTCTCAAATGAATGAGACACCCTTTCGTTATATTGGAAACATTGACAGTTTGTAAAGGCACCATTCACGGTTTACTGTAAGCATTAACAGTTTACAGCAAACATTGACAGTTTGTAAAGGCACCATTCACGGTTTACTGTAAGCATTAACAGTTTACAGCAAACATTGACAGTTTGTAAAGGAACCATTCACGGTTTACTGGAAGCATTGACATTTTACAGCAAACATTGACAGTTTGTAAAGGAACCATTCACGGTTTACTGGAACCATTGACCGATTACCGCAAACATTTACAGTTTACAAAGGAACCCTTCACGGTTTACTGGAACCATTGACCGTTTACAGCAAACATTTACAGTTTACAAAAGAACCATTCACATTTTACAGCAAACCTTGACAATTTACTGGAAAAACATTCCCATTATTCCCATGTCAATTCAGTCACCACTTCCTCATTGGTACCACTATTCTTAGCCGTTATCTGTGCAGGATACTGCTTACTATTGTAATTATATGCGTAACTTTTAGAAATCGCATTCGCTCCATTCGCCGTTGTAATCACCTCAGAGACGATGTTATTAGCAGAAAGATTTACCGCATTCAGGTCAGTGATATAACCAAACCCCGGAACGCTCTTCTGTGAATTCAGCTTGTCATCATACTGGAATGCAACTGTAGAACTCAATGCAAATGCAACATTGTTTGCAACCCGACCCATGTTTTCCTGTTGGATAATGTTGCCTTTCTGATCCCAGGTGTACAACTGACAATAGTGATTTTCAAATGTTTGTTTCCCGGCCTGCATCACGAAGAAATACCTCGCGGCCAACTGCCCCTTGGTGTCATACACCAGTGAATCGTAGCCAGATACCTGGTTTTCTTCATAATAACTGATCTTGTCAATACGGCCCTTGCTATCGTACCCGAAGGAAGAGAACAGGGTAGGAGCCTGACTTTCATCGGCTGTACTCATCGTTTTTACAAGTTTGCCGGATTGATAAACCGGGATACGCACATCTGTGTACTGATCGTCCCCCATTGCATGAGTAGTTACCAGTTTGGCAATACTTTTGTCTGCATTGTACGTTAGAACAGTTTTGTCAGTCGGCGAAGAAATCGCATGGAGAAGACCTCCATTGTTGTCGCAAGGTGCAGGCTTAAAAGCGCAAATAGCTAATGCTGCTGACAATACGGTAGCGCTTAGCGCTCCTCTGTTTAAGGATAAACTCATGTTGGCAATAGTTAGGTTATAAAGATACTTCTCCCAAATACTTACGGAATACTCAGTAAGTTGGATTTTGATAAGTATTTTATATATGTTTTTAGGTGAATGTATTATAGATTGTGGCGGAATATGGTGAAGAACTTTCTCACATCGGGAAATTCATTGTCTGACAGACACTACACAAATGCCGGAAAACTTTACGAAATTACGCACGGGAATAAAAGAATAATGAATCGATAATGAAGGAGAATGTACACCATTTGACGGATGAGGAAGTAAATATATTGTTGAACGACTTGTTGGAACAATATGGGTACGACTTTACGGATTATTCTTTCGCTTCTGTCAAGCGGAGGTTACAAAGAGTATATACAAATGACAGGTTTCCAAGTTTTGCTGAATTTCGCTATAGAGTGAGAATGGACAGTACTTACCTCACCTACCTGATGGAGCAGATCACGGTCAATGTAACGGAGATGTTTCGGGATCCTGCGTTTTTTCAGGCATTGCGCAAACAGGTGCTGCCGGTTTTGGCCACATATCCGTTTATCAGGATCTGGCATGCAGGGTGTTCTACTGGTGAAGAGGTGTATTCCATGGCGATCTTATTAAAGGAGATGAACCTGTTACACAAGTCAGTTATTTATGCGACCGATATCAACGAGAGTGTGTTGGAGAAAGCCCGCAAGGGGATTTTCCCTTTAGCCTATATGCAGCAGTATTCACAGAATTATCAGCAGTCTGGCGGACAACATGATTTTTCTCAGTATTATGCAGCAAATTATGAGTACGCAAAATTTTCAGAGAGTCTGAGTGAGAAGATCGTTTTTTCAGCGCACAATTTAGTGACAGATCGTTCTTTTAATGAATTTCAACTGATAATCTGCCGCAATGTGTTGATTTATTTTAACAAGGAATTGCAGGACAAGGTATTGCACCTGTTTAGTGAGAGCCTTGAGCCGCTGGGCTTTATGGCGCTGGGTGCGAAGGAAACATTGCGGTTTACAACCGTCGCGCCGTTGTTCAAACCATTGGCACAGAAAGAAAAAATCTGGAGAAAAATAGCTACATGACAGTTTCGATTCCCCGAACATTGGTGATAGGAGGGTCTGCAGGTAGTCTGGAGGTATTGTTACAATTATTACCGTTGTTAGATCCGGCTTGTAAGCTGGCGATTATTATTGTATTGCACCGCAAGAGCGATAACGATTCGTTATTGTCTGATTTGCTGGCGGCAAGGAGTATCTTGCCTGTGAAGGAAGCGGAGGAGAAGGATTTGCTGACAGCGGGAATGGTGTATGTAGTGCCGTCGGATTACCATTTATTGATAGAGCCGGATGGTACGATTACGTTGGATTATTCTGAGAAGGTAAATTATAGCAGGCCGAGTATAGATGTGACATTTATTTCAGCTGCGGAGGTCATAAAGGAGCAGTTAGCTTGTTTATTATTATCAGGAGCGAATACGGATGGAGGAGAGGGGTTGCAGATGGCGAAGGCGATGGGAGCGGTAGTGGCGGTGCAGGATCCGGCGGAGGCAGAGGTGTCGTTTATGCCTAAGTATGCGATGGGAGTGGTGAAGGTGGATAGGGTGTTGCGCCAGCGCGATATGGTGGAGTGGGTAATGTCTCTCTAAATGCAACGGGTCTCTAAATGCAACGGCACTTTAAATACAACAGCTCTTTAAATGCAGAAAAAAACAGGATCTATCAAAAATAAATAACCCTCTTCAGAATTGCATAAAGGACTACTTATCTCAATTAGGTACCCGAATAAAACGAGGCTAAAAGGGGACTCACTCTCGGGTAAGTGTGATGGAGACGAAATGGCTTTTACGCAATTCCCAGCGCCTTCATTTTACTTTCTAGTCCCGTTTTTTGAGCTGCATGGCCTGCAGCCAGCTTGAAAAACGTTCTTTTTTAATTCGATTGTTTCAGCGGCAACACCATAATAAATCTCGTTCCCTCATCCTCTTTACTTTGTGCACTGATAATCCCCTGGTGCTTCTCAATCACTTTCTTTGCGATACTCAACCCAATACCAGTACCCTCATACGCATCCGCACTATGCAATCGCTGAAACAGCGTAAATATCTTTGGTAAGTACTTTTCATCAAATCCAATCCCATTATCACTCACCACAATCCTGCAAAAATTCCCGGCTTCCTGCACACTACTTTCTAATTCTTTCTCCCCTACAATTTCCGACTTGATGGTGATCAATGCCCGTACCCCGGGCCTTCTGAATTTCAGTGCATTACTAATTATATTCTGTAATGCCTGCCGGATCTGCCCTGGTATTGCTTCCAACTCTGGTAATTCTTCTACCACGATCTCCGCATCGGCATCTCTAACTGACAATTCCAGGTCTGCTAAGATCTCATTGATCAACCCATTCAGATTGACTGGCTCAAAAGTATTGTCTGCTGATAACCTGGAGTATTTTAATAGATCACTTATCAATTTGCTCATCCTTTCAGAAGAACTCACAATCCTTTCCATATACTGGATGGCATCCGGGTTGGTACCCAAATGCCTGTCGCGGAGGATCGTTCCAAATAACTGGATCTTCCTGAGCGGCTCTTTCAAATCGTGCGAAGCCACACTGGCAAACTGCTGTAACTCATAGTTACTTGCTTCCAGTGCCTGGTTCATTTCCTGCAGTTCATGGGTACGCTCCTCCACCCTTTGTTCCAGGATCTCATTCGCTTGTTTCTGATGGGCGATATCGGTAAATGTACCTACCCATTTTACAATTCGTCCATCTTCGTCAATGGGAATGGCCCTGAGTAAATGACATCTGTAATGATGGGTGAGCCGGTTATGCAGGTACACTTCCTTTTCAATAGGTTGGCCTGCCAGGATCGCATTCTCCCAAACCTTTTGTTCCTGGTGGTCCTGGTCGTAGGTAGCGGGGAAATCATCCAGGGATGGGGAATAATAGAACCAATGCCGGTTCGCATATTCCACATTTCCATCCCCCCTGGCGGTAAAGGCTACCTGGGGGAGGGACTCAAGGATGGAATGCTGCTCCTGTACCTTTGCATTCAATGCCGCCTGTGCCTGTTTACGCACTTCTACCTCCTGACGAAGGTTTTCATGCATGGCCTGCAACTGACGGTTCTGTTCATATAATTTAATGAAAGTCTTTACTTTAAGCAGAAATATATCAGGGTCTACTGGTTTGGTTATGTAATCCAACCCTCCAGAAGCATAGCCCTTGGCAATGAATTTTTTATCCTTATTGACAGCAGACAGGAACAGGATAGGTACGTCCCTTGCTTTACTATATCCGGAAATGGTTTCAGCTACCTCAAAGCCATCCATACTAGGCATCTGTACATCGAGAATGATGAGTGCATAGTTGTTCTTAAGGATCTTCTTGAGTGCTTCCTCTCCTGATAAAGCAGTATCCACTTCCAGATCGTGTAATTCTAATGTCTTTCTAAGTGATAGAATATTTTCTGGCTTATCATCGACGATTAATATCATTCTTCCATAAATTACTGGCCACGGGGACTACCTCAAAAATCGCGCCGCAGCTGGTATAAATGTATATTAAAATGATGTAATGAGTTGGAAAAAAATAAACAGCCCCCACTTGCATTTGCAAATGAGGGCTGCACTTCATCAATCCTCTAACTTATACTACTACTGCTACATTAAAAAGACAAGCCTGGTTTTTAAACGACCTGTCAGGTAATAAATAATGATTCTTTATTTCGTTATCTGGTTCTTACATTCCTTCGTGAGCCCTATACAACTCAATCGTCCCCCAAGGCAATTCCTTTCTTCTCCTTACATTCCTTCGTGAGCCTTATACAACTCAATCGTTCCCCAAGGCAATTCCTTTCTTCTCCTTACATTCCTTCGTGAGCCTTATACAACTCAATCGTTCCCCAGGGCAATCCTTTCTTCTCCTTACATTCCTCCCAACGCCCTATACAACTCAATCGTTCCCAAAAACAACTCCTTCCTGTTATTTGCCAGCGCCAACTCTGCCTCCAACACACTCTTTTGCGCTGTAATCACCTCCAGATAGTTCGCATACCCCGTCATATACAGGTCATTCGCTGTCGATACCCCATCCTTCAACATCGTCACTTCTGCTTCTTTCAGCCTGAATGCCTCCTGGCCATTATGCAACTGGCTCAGCGCCGTCATCACTTCCTGGTACCCATCTATCACTCTTTGTCTGTAATTATAAAACGCACTTAATGCCGTTGCCGAATTCACCTGGTACTGTGCCGCCAGCTGCTTCTTATTAAATATCGGCGCCGTCACACCTCCTAACAACCCATAAGCCACTGACCCCGTATTAAATAATAAATTCGCCCTGAAACTATTAAATCCTACATAGGGATTGATATTCAGCGATGGTAAAAACGCCGCCTTCGCCGCTGCCACATCCGCTTTCGCTGCACCCAATTCCAGCGCTGCCTGCTGAATATCCGGACGATGAGATAACAATGTCGCCGGCATGCCTGCACTCGCATAAGGAGGCAATGGGGCTGTCAGCAAAGAAGTATCTCTCGGTATCGCCTGCGGAAACCGACCCAGCAACGCATTCAACTGATTCTCCAACCTTGTCGTTTGTTGCTGAATCCCCATCATCAAACTCTGTGTATTCAACAACTGCGCATGAAATTGTTGCACTGCCAGCAATGTCGCTCTTCCCGCTTCCTGCTGAATACGTACTGTCGACAGCGCTGATTGCTGCAAGGCAATGTTGCGTTGCAATACAGTTCGCTCATTATCCAGTGCCAATAGCTGGTAATACATCCCCGCTACATTTGCTATCAACTGCGTGGTCACCAGTCGTTTTCCCTGCTCACTCGCCAGCATCCGCTGCTGTGCTGCTTTCTTACCATTCTTTAACTTCCCCCACAGATCTATTTCCCACGCACTCTTCAGCCCAATAAAGTAATTCGGCGTAGGATTCGGTATCTTTTGATTATTGTCTATATTCTGTGAAAGGTTGGTATCATAGTTACCTACGCCATTCATGGTATAATCACCATATCTTTCTACACCTGCATCTACAGCCGCATTCACAGCCGGCAACCATGCCTTGCTGGCTACCAGCAACTGTGCCTTTGTCATTTCCACCCGCTGCAGCGCTAACTGTATATCCGTATTATTATGTAAGGCAGTATCCAGTAATTGCCTGAGATATGGGTCTGCAAAAAACTGTTGGTAAGTAAGTGGGGTAGTAGCTGTTGTATCCTTTGTTTTAGCTGATACATTTGTTACAAGCCCCGCAGGCACCTCATGCTCCGCAGGTATCGCATGCCCCGTAGGCACCGCATGCACCTCATGCACCTCATGCTCCGCAGGCACCTCATGTCCCGCAGGCATCGCATGCTCCCCAGGTACCGCAGGCACCTCAGGATACTCCACTGCCTTCGGCGTATAACAACTACTCATCAACACCCCTAACACCAACACCGTCACCACATGATGCGCCTTCACCACATGTGGCTTCCTCCTCTTCTCCGCTATCCCTGCAAACAGCACATACAACCCCGGAATCACCACCACACCGAATACCGTTCCTATCAACATTCCCCCCGCTGCCGCTGTACCAATCGACCTATTCCCCATCGCACCTGCACCATTCGCAACACACAGAGGGATCAACCCTGCAATAAAGGCAAACGAAGTCATCAAAATCGGACGCAAACGAGACACCGCACCTTCCTTCGCACTCTCCAATATCGAAGCACCCTGCTTATGTTTCAGGATCGCAAACTCCACTATCAATATCGCATTCTTACCCAACAAACCAACCAGCATCACCAATGCCACCTGCGCATAAATATTATTCTCCAATCCCGCCAGTTTCAACGTAAGGAAAGCCCCGAAGATCCCCGCCGGTAGTGATAATATCACCGGCAATGGCAATAAGAAACTCTCATACTGTGCTGCCAGCAACAAATACACAAACAACAATACAATCGCAAAAATGTACACCGCCTGATTACCTGAAAGGATCTGTTCTCTCGTCATCCCACTCCACTCAAAACTAAATCCACGTGGCAGTTTCTGCTTCGCCACTTCTTCAATAGCTTTGATAGCATCACCACTACTATATCCCGGCGCCGCATCTCCATTCACCATCGCCGCTGTATACATATTATAACGTGTGAGCTGCTCTGGTCCATACACTCTTTCCAGGCTTACAAAGTTGGAATAAGGCACCATCTCGCCTTTATCATTCTTGACATACAAATGCAGGATATCTTCCGGCTTGGTTCTATAGCGGGGCGATGCCTGTACCATCACCTTATACATCTGGCCGAAACGTATAAAGTTAGAGGCATAATAACTGCCCAGCAATGTCTGCAACGTGCTCATGGCATTATCTATACTCACGCCCTTCTTCGCTGCCATGGCCTGGTCCACATGAATCATATATTGTGGAAAGTCAGGGTCAAAGCTGGTAAATGCACTTCCGATTTCTTTTCTTTCTTTCAATGCGTTGATGAATGCTGTCGTTACATCCGCTGTTTGTCTTAAGTCTCCACTACCACTCTTGTCCAGCACACGCAGTTCAAAACCACTCGAGTTACCAAAACCCGGTACGGTAGGAGGTGGGAAGAACTCAATACTTGCATCATTAATGTTGCGGGTATCTTTCTCTAATTGTGCAATGATCTCTTTCACAGACCGGTTTCTTTCTTCCCATGGTTTCAGGTTCACCATACCCATGCCATAGCTGGCACCCGCTACTTCACTCACCAGGCTATACCCCGCCAGTATAGATACCGATTCTGTTTCTTTCAGATTTGCTGCTACTTTCTGTACTTCATCCAGCACAGCCTCCGTTCTGGATACAGTGGCACCTGCAGGCGTCGTGACGTTCACATAGATCATCCCCTGGTCTTCAGCAGGAATAAAGCCTCCGGGCAGAATCGCGCTCACGCCCCAGGTAGCAATGAAAAAGAATGCCAGCATCCCGATTGTGATCATGCGCCTGCCTGCAATATATCCAACCAGGTGCTGGTATTTCTTTTCTGTCTTATTATAACGATAGTTAAATTTATCGAAGAACTTTTGTAGCCATGTACGGGGCTTGCCCGCTGCATGGTGATTTTTGAGCATAATCGCACACAGAGCAGGCGTGAGGGTTACGGCATTGATACCCGAAATCACAATTGCAATTGCCATGGTGAGGGAGAACTGTCTGTAGAACACGCCCACAGGGCCTGAGAGGAATGCCACCGGGATAAATACGGCAGACATGACCAATGTAATCGCCACCAGTGCCCCGCTTATTTCCCGCATTGCCGCCAGTGTGGCTTGCATGGGAGCCATGTGCTGATCATGCATTTTTACATGCACAGCTTCCACCACCACAATGGCATTATCGACCACTATACCAATGGCAAGCACTAATGCAAACAGGGTGAGCAGGTTGATAGAGAAACCCATCATTTGCATAAATGCCAATGTACCGATCAACGCTACCGGCACTGCCAGTGCAGGTATGAGGGTAGAGCGGAAGTCCTGTATAAAGAGGAATACCACGATGAATACTAAGATGAATGCTTCTACCAGTGTACGTAATACTTCATGGATAGAGGCATCCAGAAAACGGGATACGTCGTAGTTGAAGTTGTACGTCATGCCCGGTGGAAAAGAGGTTTCCTTCAGTTCAGCCATACGGCTTTTTACATTCGCAATTACATCCTGTGCATTGGAACCGGGGCGTTGTTTGAGCATGATAGATGCAGAAGGCTTACCATCTGTTTTGGATACCATGCCATAACTGAGTGCGCCGAATTCCACGTCCGCCACTTCTTTCAGCTTTAATACAGAGCCGTCGGCATTGGCGCGGATGATGATATTTTCATATTGCCCAGGTTCAAAGAATTTTCCGGTATAGCGTAAGATGTATTGTAATACCTGTGGATCATTGTCAGCGGCTTCCCCTGTTTTACCGGGGGCTGCTTCGATGTTTTGTTTACGGATGGCTTCCACCACTTCGTCGGCACTAACGCTGTAAGCCAACATACGATCGGGTTTCAGCCATACGCGCATGGCGTATTCCTTAGCGCCCATGATCTCCGCAAAGCCAACGCCATCGATACGTTTTAACTCCTGCAATACGTTGATGTCTGCAAAGTTGTAAATGAATTTTTCATTGAGGGTGCTGTCTTCACTCATGATGTTGAGGTAAAGCAGCATACTGTTCACTTCTTTTTCCGTACTCACACCGGCTTTGATGACCTCTTCAGGTAATTCATCGAGGATGGTGGCCACACGGTTCTGTACGTTTACTGCGGCCTGGTCCGGATCTGTACCAACGGCGAAAGAAACGGAGATCAGTGTGACACCGGTATTGCTGGATACAGACGACATGTAGGTCATACCCGGTACACCATTGATGGCTCTTTCCAATGGAGTGGCCACGGCTTTGGCACATACTTCGGCATTCGCACCCGTGTACTTGGCGGTAACGGTAACGGATGGAGGAACGATGTCGGGAAATTGGGTGACTGGCAGAGAGAATAGTGCCAGTAGGCCCAGCAGGACTATGATTAACGAGATGACTAGCGACAGCACGGGCCGCTTGATAAATGTATCAAACATAAAATGATGTAAAAGATGAAAATGATTTATCTATCAGGTCGCACCACTTAGATGTATGCCACCGGATTGATAATTTGCTTTAAAGGGCACGGATACTATCCAGCGAAATCACCGCACAGATAGATCACTGCACTGATCATTACACTGCCCTGATGCTATCCAGCGAAATCACCGCACAGATAGATCAATACACTGATCATTACAATGCCCTGATACTATCCAGCGAAATCACCGTCGGATTGATCTGCATACCCTCTCTAAGATTGCGTACCCCTTCGTACACTACCCTGTCTCCCGGCTTCAGACCTGCCTGTACAATGTAACAGTTAGCCATCCTCGGTCCCGGACTAAAGCTTTTCATCTTTACATGATTATTTGCATCCAGCAGGAATACATAATTTTTATCCTGCATTTCAAACACCGCCTTCTGTGGAATCAGCATTGTGCTATCCAAATCAGCAGCGAGTTGTATCTTACCACTGGCGCCATGTTTCAGCAGCGCTTTCGGATTTGGAAATTTCGCTCTGAATGCAATGGACCCCGTACTTTCTTCAAATTCACTTTCGATCGTCTCTATCTTCCCTTTATAAGGATAGAGGGAACCATCCGCCAGTACCAGCTCTACTTCTGCATGCTGGTTATCCTGTGCACTCCGCTTATGCTGTAAGTATTCAGTCTCCGATACATTGAAGTAAGCATACATATCCTGAATGTCTGAAACTGAAGTCAGCAGCGCCCCTTCGGCGATCAGGCTCCCCGCTTTAGAAGGTAATCTATCAATATAACCGGTAAATGGCGCACGGATAGACGTATAAGCAAGCCGTGTAGCGGCATTGGTTTCTGCACTGCGTGCCTCTTCCACTCTGGCATTGGCCGCAGCTACTTTCGCGCTGGCCACTTCCAGTTCTGTTTTGGCAATCACCTTTTTATCGACCAGCAATTGTACCCTTGATTGTTCCAGCTGCGCCGTCTTTGCATCTGCAATCGCACTGCTGAAAGCGGCTTTGGCGCGTGCCAGTTCAGCTCTGAACTCTTCGTCGTTGAGACTAAAGAGTAATTGTCCCTGTTGTACATGTTGCCCCTCGTCTACATAGATCTTATTGAGGAACCCGTTTACACGGGCACGGATCTCTACATTCCGTACGGCCTCAATATCGGCTACATAGTTCTTATGTAATATGGTGTCTGTAAGTGCAAGCTGCACTACAGGATAAGTGTTCAGGTTATCCTTCGTATTATTTTTTTCTCCTTTGGTAATACATCCCCCCAGGGCGATGCTCATCAATATCACAGTAGTTGTGCGCATGACAGGTATCAATCATTTTTTTCGCGTATACAATAGCATGCCCCTATGACGTATCATTCATAACGGGGGCCTTGTATACATGGTAATACAATTCTTATTTCATCATCTATAAATAAGGAATTGCTCAAAAGAGGGTGTACCTGAAGAGAAACTTATAGTAGGCGGGTAGAAAGGCATCATGCCATTGGTAGATGCCGGTTTTGTTTTCATTTCCTGGTATATATTGGACCAGGAGGAGCTGTAACTGTTGTAGGCGTGTTGTAAATGAGTATTGCTGTGAAGTAGCAGAAATATAGAATCGGCGCTTCTGACGAGGGTCGTGCGCACGGGAAATGTATGCAATCTGATCCTCAGTGATGTCTTCCGGCAGGTCTTCCATCAATAAATGCGGAAGATGCAGGAAAAAATGAGAAGGTTTGAGATCAAAGTGAGGGCGGTGGGAAGTTTGCGGGCGGAAAGACAATTCCTGCGGACGATGTGTAGGCTGCGTACGGAACAAAAAGTCCTGAGGGCGTTGTACTGCCTGAGCACGATGCTGAAGGTTGCTGGTTTGCAACGACACATCCTGTGCACAGCTCCCCGGTTGTACCTGCAACCTTACATCATATAAACGATTATTCGTAGCATACCCCGTCAAACCATTAAAAATGGTCATTAACAGGAAAACAAATAAAAACCTGTTCCGAAAAGTATGATCGGTTTTTAGTTGAAGCATATTAGTTCGCAATCGTCAATTGATAGGGGCAAATATAAAATTTTACCATTACATATCAAACAGCTAATGGATGAGTGGTGATGGCATTATCCTTGTTGCACATAATTATAAACGTAATCAGGATGAAAGCTCTACAACTTTTCGGAATCATAATAATATCTGCCATAGCCTGTAATAACCCTGTAAAGACTTCGGACCAGATGGCGGATGAGAAACAACAGGGAACCCCCGGTAGTGAGGATATCGCAACGCAGGCACAGCAGTTTAAGACTGCAGAAGGACTGCGGAGTTCGGGTGTGATGGTAAAAGGGAATTATAAATTTGTGGTGAAAGTAAGTGGAGATGGATCAGGGCGATCACTCATGATCTCTTCACAGGACCTGAGAGGGGATACGACAAAACCTGCGCCGGATAGTACGGTGATATATGATGTGAAGGGGAAAGTAACCAATATGGACGTAAGTGACCTGGATGGGGATGGTAATCCGGAAGTGTTTGCATTTACAAAATCAGATGGAACAGATGCGGAGGGCAGTGTGTATGGATTGACTTTTATACAACACAAAGCGGTAAGAATCTTCTCGGGGGATGTAGATAAAGATAGTATTCCAGGATATAATGGAAGGGATACCTTTTTTATTCAGCAGCATTATTTAGTGAGGAAATTTCCTGATGGTAAACAATTAAAGACCATCAGATACGCATTGAAAAAAGATAATCAAAGGTATATATTGAAAGAGGCTAAATAAAAAATTGGCGGAGCTGACTAAAAAGTAAAATGAACGCGTTCAGAATTGCGTAAGAGCAATTTCGGCTCCATCACCTACCCGAGAGGCGTACCCTTTTGGGTCAGCTCTGCCAATTTCAATATTACATAAAACCTAATTCCAGTTTCGCCTCTTCACTCATCATATCCCTATTCCACGCAGGTTCAAAAGTAAGCGTCACATCACAATCTGTCACACCTTCCACCGCTTTTACCTTCTCGTCTACCTCACGTACAATATCTCCCGCTACCGGGCAGGCAGGGGCTGTCAGCGTCATTGTAATCCCTACTCTGTTATCATCATTAATCCTGATTTCATAAATCAATCCCAGTTCCCATATATTCACCGGAATTTCAGGATCATATACTGTCTTCAGTACATCCTCTATCTGATCTCTTAAGTTCATTGTTGCGATTTTACCTGGTAAGCTAATCCGTATATTTTCATTTGCTTAAGCATGCTCAGCAAACCATTGGAGCGGGTAGGAGACAAGTGGCTGCGCAGGCCAATTTCGTCGATAAAATAAATTTCAGATTCGGCAATTTCCTTTGGCGTGTGGCCGGATAATACACCTACCAATAAACTCACCAATCCTTTTGTGATCACGGCATCACTGTCTGCTGTGAAAATGAGTTTACCATCTACCAGGTCAGTATGCAGCCATACCTGTGACTGGCAACCTTTGATGAGGTTATCGTCTGTTTTATATTTCGGGTCTATCAGTGGCAGATCCTTACCAAGCTGGATAATGTATTCATACTTATCCATCCATTCATCCATAAAGGAGAAGTCAGAAATGAGCTCGTCTTGTTTTTCGTTGATCGTCATACTTCCTGTTTAATAAAATCCGGCCGAATACCGGCATGTAAATTCAGGAGAGAATTTTCTTCTAAGAAAACTCCTTTCTGAAATTATCTCAACTCTGATATTTATCTCAACATTCCCGCAGCGCGATTGATCGCCACCACCAGTCTGTCAATATCTTCCTTATTTGTATACATTGCAAAACTCGCTCTCACCGTACCCGGAATGCAAAAGAAATCCATCACCGGCTCTGCACAATGGTGTCCCGTTCTGATCGCCACGCCCTGCTTATCCAGCAACTCACCCAGGTCATACGGATGGATTGCACCCACTAAAAACGAAATTGCACCAGATCTATGCTTGGGATTCCCAATGAATCGCAGCCCTTCTACGGTAGATAATTGCTCCACTGCATAGTTCACCAATTGCTCCTCGTACGCATGAATATTTTCTATCCCAATCTCCTGCACATATTTCACTGCCGCACCCAAAGCGATCGCCCCACTGATATCAGGGGTACCTGCTTCAAATTTAAATGGCAATTCATTGTAAGTCGTCTTTGCAAATGTAACGGTCTTGATCATATCGCCACCGCCCTGGTAAGGAGGCAGTTTATCCAACCATTCTCTCTTACCATACAAGATACCAATACCGGTCGGACCATACAATTTATGCCCTGAAAATGCGATGAAATCAGCATCCAGTTCCTGTACATCCAGCGGCATATGTTGAATAGCCTGTGCGGCATCCAGCATCACAGGAATATTGCGCGCATGTGCCTGTGCGATAATGTCACGCACCGGGTTCACGGTACCTAATGAATTAGATACATATGCCACACTCACAATCTTCGTTTTATCAGAGAGCAGGTTCGTGTATTCACTCATGATCAACTCCCCATTCTCATCCATCGGAATCACTTTCAACACAGCTCCTCTGTCTTCACACATAATCTGCCAGGGAACGATATTGGAATGGTGTTCCATTGCAGACACAATCACTTCATCACCAGGCTTAATGATGCCTCTGCCAAATACATTTGCGATCAGGTTGATGCTATCGGTGGTTCCTTTGGTAAAGATCACTTCTTCATGCTCCTGTGCATTGATAAAACCTGCAATGATATGACGGGCGCCTTCATACGCTTCAGAAGCCACCTGGCTCAGGTGGTGCACCCCACGATGCACATTACTATTGTATTGCTTATAATATTGCTCCAGCGTATCCAGCACTACCTGTGGCTTTTGGGTCGTAGCTGAATTATCAAGATATACAAGCGGTTTACCATACACCTTTTCCTGCAACAGCGGGAAATCCTTTCTGATCTTATCTATATCTAATGCCGGTGCAGCGATATCTGGAACGTGTGCCATATTATTCAATTTTGAAAAGACGGAGGTCATGTCATACTAAGACGACATGACCTCCTGCAAAGATCGTAATTTCTTACGGAATTAATTATTGATAGCGCCGGTTACATACCTGCGGATCTTATCGGAGAGGAACTCCTGTAATGCAGGGATATGTACCTGGTCGGTAATATCAAAAGCAAATGCATTTACCATGAGTGTTTTGGCAGCTTCAGCACCAATACCACGGGAGCGGAGGTAGAACAATGCTTCTTCGCTAAAGCGGCCTACGGTAAAACCGTGGCTACACTTCACGTCGTCAGCATATATTTCCAGCTGTGGCTGTGAGTTGATATTTGCCTTTTCGCTCATCAGCAGGTTATTATTCTGCTGGAAAGCGTTTGTTTTCTGCGCATCCTGGTGAACCATGATCTTGCCGGTAAAAACACCTTTGGCATTATCCAGCAGTACGCCTTTGTACAGTTCATTACTGTTACAATTGGGTACCTGGTGGTCCACGAAGGTATGGTTATCTACATGCTGCTGTTCGGTAGCGAGGAAGAGGCCATGCAGGTTGGTCTCTGTATTGCTGCCGGTCAGTGCCACGCTCAGGTTATTGCGCGTAAGCTCAGCTGCAGGCAGGGTGAAGTTGAAGTGATGGTAGCGGCTGTCAGCTTTCTGCAGGGCAGAGGTGTGGTAGATGTGGCGGCTATTTTTAATAGTGCTCTGTACATTGTAATGCCAGAGTTCCGCGTTCTCTTCCAGTACTACTTCCGTTACGCTGTTCACAAATGTGATCGCTTCTTTGTTCAGACCTACTGAGCTCTCGATGATTTCGAGGGTAGCGCTTTTATGCAGTATCACCAGGTGGCGGGGCTGAATAAAAGCGTTTACAGCGGCTGTATATACATGAATGATGTGCAGTGGTTTATCGAGGCTGGCGTTTACACCTGCTTCAATGAACAGACCATCGGCAAAGAAGGCTGCATTGAGGGCTGCAAAAGGTTGTTTTTGCAGGTGAGGGTGTTTATCGAACCATGCCTGGAGTTGAGCATTCCCGGCGGCATCGCTGATTTTGGAAATAGTGATCTTTCCATCAGCAGGTAGTTGGGACAACTCCGGTTGCAGGCGTCCGTTTACCAGTACAGCAGTATAGCTGTCCAGTTTAGGAATGCTCGCGCCGCGCAGTTGTTCGGCAGTTACAGTTGATAGCTCTTCTTCTGCCAGGGTGAATACATCTTTCAGATAGCGCTGTATGTTAGTATAGCGCCATTCTTCAGTTTTGAGGGTTGGAAGGCCCAGGGAGCGAAAGCGGCTAAACGCCTCTTTACGCGCAGGCAGGATGGCGTTGTTCACGTCTACCTGCTGTTCAGGACCCGGCATCCCGTTGGATATAAAGTCGTAAAATGATTTATTGATATCGCTAGTCATGTGTTGAAATCTATAGACCGATTGCCTGAGTTAAAAACTTATACCGATTCTTTCTGATGTACATCTTCTTTCAGCCAGTCGTAGCCCTTTTCTTCCAGTTCCAGCGCCAGGTCTTTGTTACCTGTTTTTACGATCACCCCATCAGCCAGTACGTGTACAAAGTCAGGTACGATATAATCGAGCAGACGTTGATAGTGAGTGATCACCATGAATGCTTTGTCAGCAGCACGCAGTTTGTTTACACCGCTTGCTACAATACGCAGCGCATCGATGTCCAGACCAGAGTCAGTTTCGTCGAGGATAGCGAATTTAGGATCCAGCATAGCCATCTGGAAAACTTCGTTACGTTTCTTTTCACCACCGGAAAAACCTTCATTCAGAGAGCGGTTCATCAGGTTAGCATTAAAGTCCATCATCTGCTGTTTCTCTTTGGTCAGTTTCAGGAATTCCTTTGCTTCGATTGCAGGCAGGCTATGGTAAGCTCTGATCTCGTTCAGCGCAGTCTTGAGGAAATTCAGGTTAGATACACCTGGAATTTCTACAGGGTACTGGAATGCCAGGAACACACCTTCACGGGCGCGGTCTTCAGGAGCCATGTCCAGCAGGTTTTTGCCGTCGAAGATCACTTCACCTTCAGTCACTGTATAGTTCTCACGACCAGCGAGCACAGAAGCCAGGGAGCTTTTGCCGGCACCGTTAGGTCCCATGATGGCATGCATCTCACCAGCTTTGATTTCCAGGTTCAGGCCCTTTAATATTTTCTTACCGTCTACTTCTGCGTGCAGATTTTTAATCGTCAGCATGATATGTTTTGTTTCTCTGTTGTTTGCTTTGTAAATAATATATCTTTCCTTGTCTGTTATCCTACACTACCTTCAAGTGTAATGGACAGCAGTTTTTGCGCTTCTACTGCGAACTCCATTGGGAGCTGGTTCAATACTTCCTTTGCATAACCGTTCACGATGAGGGCTACTGCCTGTTCTGTATTGATGCCACGTTGGTTGAGGTAGAAGATCTGGTCTTCCCCGATCTTGGAAGTAGTCGCTTCGTGTTCTACAGTAGCGGTGCTATTCTTTGATTCGATGTAAGGGAAGGTGTGAGCGCCACAGCGATCGCCTATGAGCAGGGAGTCGCACTGGGTAAAGTTACGTGCATTGGCAGCACGTGGACCTACCTGTACAAGACCGCGATAGGTATTATCACTGGTGCCTGCAGAAATACCTTTTGAAATGATACGGCTGCGGGTGTTGCGACCCAGGTGATATATTTTGGTTCCGGTATCAGCAATCTGCTTGTTGCGGGTTACTGCTACAGAATAGAATTCGCCTTCAGCATCATCGCCCTGCAGGATCACACTTGGATATTTCCAGGTGATAGCGGAGCCGGTTTCTACCTGTGTCCAGGAGATCTTGCTGCTATTTCCTTTACAGATACCACGTTTGGTTACGAAGTTGTAAATACCACCTTTACCGTCTTTATCACCGGGATACCAGTTTTGAACAGTAGAGTATTTGATCTCTGCATGGTTCAGCGCAATGAGTTCCACAACTGCAGCGTGCAGCTGGTTTTCATCGCGGCGTGGAGCCGTACAGCCTTCGAGATAACTTACGTAGGCATTATCGTCGCAGATGATGAGGGTACGTTCGAACTGACCTGTATTTTCCGCATTGATACGGAAGTAGGTGCTCAGTTCCATTGGACAGCGTACGCCTTTTGGAATGTATACAAATGAGCCATCGGAGAATACTGCTGCATTCAGCGCGGCAAAGATGTTGTCAGAGTGAGGAACTACGGTACCCAGGTATTCTTTTACCAGCTCTGGATGTTCACGTACTGCTTCGCCAAAGGAGCAGAAAATGACACCGAGTTCACCTAATTTTTCGCGGAAAGTAGTAGCAACGGATACGCTATCGAACACCACGTCCACAGCCACACCGGAGAGCGCTTTCTGCTCATTCAGGGGGATACCCAGCTTCTCCATGGTAGCCAGGATTTCAGGATCAACTTCATCCAGGCTGGTTAATGATTTTCTTTTTGGAGCGGCATAGAAAGAGATCTTCTGCAGGTCTATTTCCGGCATTTTAAAGTGCTGCCATGCTGGCCACTGCATTTTCTGGAAGGCAGCGAATGCCTTCAGGCGCCATTGAAGGAGCCATTCAGGTTCTTCCTTTTTAGCTGAGATGTAGCGAATGGTATCCTCGTTGAGGCCAACGGGTGCCATTTCCATCTCGATGTCGGTGGTGAAGCCAAACTCGTATTCCTTGTTGGCTATGTCGTCAATTATTTCGTTGCTATTTCTCATTTTCCGGATTAATTAAGGTTGCTGGCCTGCTGTTTTTATTTAATTATTATACAGCGAAGCTCTCGCCACAACTACATGTACGGGTAGCATTTGGATTGTTAAAGAAAAGCCCTTTACCGTTCAGACCGTCGCTATAGTCTAATTCTGTGCCGTAAAGATACAAGAGGCTTTTCATCTGTACTACTATCTTAACACCTTTATCTTCAAAGATTTGATCGCCTTCCTGTTTTTCTGACTCTTCAAATTTCAGTACATATTCCAGGCCTGAGCAACCGCCTCCCTTTACGCCTACGCGAACAAAGGTGTCAGCTGCATGGTTTTCCTTGGTCATCAAGTCCTTGATATATAAGCTAGCTTTATCTGATACTGTTATCATAATGCTTCCTTTTTTATGATATGAACCTATTACTTTATGTGTTTCAAAACCTGTGCTTCTCCTAAAAGAGAGACCAGGCGATCGAACTTATTCTTGTATGGCGCGGTAAAATCTTTACCGTCAGCGGTATACAGGTGTTCTTTCATGATGGGAACGGAGTAGGGTAATACCCACGCTCTCAATGCTTTCGCTACGGAATCCATCGCGTTGATACCCTGCATGGCCTGATGACCATCGCCCCAGGACACCAAAGCTACGACCTTTCCGGTTAAATATGGATTACTGAGTTTGCTGGTCATTTCTAACCAGTCCAGCGCATTTTTCATGACCCCGGTCATACTTCCATGATAGAGGGGAGTCAGCCATACGAGCACATCTGCTTTGCAAAACGCATCGCACATGGCCTTTACGGGTTCAGGCATATCGCCTTTTGGATATTCAAAGAACGGTATGTGACCGCCTTTTGGACTAAATACTTCTGTAGAGAAGCCTTTTTGGCGGAACTGTTCTTCAAAATAGGCAGACAGTCTGTTAGCCGTGGTATAAGGAGCGGTGTCCATCGTTCCATTGAAGATCAAGACGTTCATCTATGTCCTTTTATTTACTGTTAAGCTTCAGGGCTTTTAGGCCGTGGAGCTCGTTGATTGTCGCAACAAATTTTTTTGTCTCCCACAAAATTACGACATTTGAGAATAAAACAAGTAAATACTTGGAAAATTATAAACCCATCACGAAAGCGACTGCAGATAGATTTTTGCAGTTACTGAAAACGAAGGGGCCTCAGTCGGCCGCTATGCTGGCGGCTGCTTTGAATATAACAGGAGAAGGCGCCCGGCTGCAACTGCTGAAACTGGCAGAAGAAGGACTGGTGATGTCGGTAACGACATCAAAGGGAGTTGGACGTCCGGTACAGATATGGGATCTGACACCGGTGGGGCATGCTCATTTTCCTGATACGCATGCAGAATTTACCTTACAATTATTAGAGACGATCAGGGTGGAGCTGGGCGAAGATGCCCTCGATAAAGTTGTTGCCGCCAGGGAACAGCAGCAGAATGAAAAATATTTTAATGCCCTGTCAGGCATTACGGAGGTAGCAGATAAGCTGGAAGCATTTGCTGCCCTGCGTACCCGGGAAGGATACCTGGCGGAGTGGGCAGAAGATGGGGAAGGGGGATATTTCTTTATAGAAAACCACTGTCCGATCTGTAATGCTGCTATTAACTGCGCAAACATCTGTAAATCAGAACTCAAAACCTTTAAAAACCTGATGGGTGACGGGGTGGAGGTCGAGCGCGCTGACCATATTATCAGCGGCGCCCGCAGGTGTGTATATAAGATTGTCGTCTTAGTAAATCCGCTTTCCTAAAATATCCAGGCTTCTTTCTACGCCATCCAATACGGCGATGTTGGGCAGATGTGCCCAGGAAGTGAAACCCAGTTTCTCAAATAATTTGATACTTGGCTCATTGTGGGAGAAGATAAATCCCAGCAGTGATTTTATGCCGATGGACGGGCATTGTGCCATGGCGTATTCCAGTATTTTTTTGCCATAACCCTTACCTCGTTGACGCTCATCTAAATAGATACTGATTTCGGCGGTACCGTCGTAGGCCGGCCGGCCATAAAAGGACTGGAAGCTCACCCAGCCTATCATGATTCCATTTTCTTCTACTACCCATAGCGGGCGTTTTTCCGGGTTGTGAACATTGAACCAGGGCATGCGGCTTTCTACGGATACAGGTTCTGTGTCGGCGGTGACCATACGGCCGGCGATGGTGCTGTTGTAGATGGCTACGATAGCCGGCATGTCGTGGGTGGTGGCGTTTCTGAATTGCATGGGAGCAAAAATATAAAGTTTTTGGAAAGGAAAGATAATGGTGTTTGTAATGCCAGCAATGCTGAAATACTACCCCCCGTGGATACCCTTATCCATGTCAATACCTTTGGCGTGCTGCTTATGGTATGCTGAAATACCCCCCATGGAAACCCTTATCCCATGTCAATTCCTTTGGCGTGCTGCTTATGGTATGCTGAATTACCCCCCGTGGAAACCCTTATCCCATGTCAATACCTTTGGCGTGATGCTTATGGTATGCTGAAATACCCCCCATGGAAACCCTTATCCCATCTATATCCTGTTGGACTATCCCAGCTATAACACGTCCATAGGTCTTCGCCGGGGATAACCCGCCTATAAGCCGCCCATAACCCGCCCATAAGCCGCCAATATCCCGCATCTATATAGAGGCGGGTTATCTACGGGATACCTACGGGTCATTAGCAGTTTATGGTGGGGGTACCTTACTTTTTGACCTATGGTTGTTTGCTTATTCCTGTCCGGATGAAAGCCTGGCCGACCTTAAATGCCGAAAGCCCGCTATTGCAACAAGCAATAGCGGGCTTTCAGGGCCATTCGTTATTTAATAATGTAACTCGTAATTGTAGTCGCCGGACAGGAGGCTAAACATATAAGTATCCACAAATTGCCCTTTCTGGAAAAATGCCTGCCTTAGCAGTCCTTCCTGTTGGAACCCCAGTCGTTTCAGGAGGAGAATAGATAATTTATTATCCGGATCTACCACTGCTTCTATTCGGTTCAGTGCCAGTTCCTCAAAAGCATACTGGAGCAACCGGTTCAGGGAGGCGGTCATTATTCCTTTTCCCCAGAAAGCGGGGAGGAGGTCGTACCCCATTTCTGCTTTATAATGTGTTTTATTGATATGATGCAACCCACAGGTGCCGATCAGCGTATCATTGTCAGGTTGGTAAATTCCCCAGCGCATACCTTCCCCACTCAACAGTTTTTCCCTGAAAAAGGCGACTAACTGTGCTGCTTCGGATACATTGATGAACCGTTCTATATCCATAAAGCGGGTCACCTTTTCCGACGAAAATAAATTGAACAATGCGGCGATATCCTTTTCACTGATGGGTCGCAGGAGTAAATCATCTGCTACCAACACAGGAACTTCCACCTCTTTATGTAGATTATTCATGCTTAATTTTTCCGGCGCACTTTCACTTTTTTGAGTGTTACGTCACCCAGTAAAATGGCCCAGGGCTTCATTTGTTCGATATTCTCAAAAATAATTTTCAAAATTGCAATGAACGGAATAGCGAGGAACATGCCTGGAACGCCCCATAGCAGGTTGCCGGATACGACTGCGAGGATGGTGACAAGTGCGTTGATCTTTACTTTGCTGCCTACGATGCGTGGCAGTAGCACATTGCTATCCAGGAAGTGTACGACGAGCAAACCGACACCTACCTGTATCGTAGTGCCCAGTGAACTGTTCGTTAATGTGAGCAACATGGAAATAACGGTGGCCACGTAAATACCCAGGTAAGGAATGATATTAAATATAGCGGCCATGATACCTAACAGTGTCGCATACTTGATACCCAGTATCCAGAAGAGGGTACAGTTTACGACGGCGACTACCACCATTTCAATCATCAGTCCTGCCAGGTATCCTTTGATGATCAGGCGTGTTTCAACAATCACGCTGAGCAGGGTCTCACGATGTTTTGCCTCGAACACGGTGATGAGGAAAGTGACTAGTAAAGACCGATAGAGCAGCAGGAAAAACGTATATAATAGTACGAAAATAATAAAGATCAACAGGGAAGATAAGGATAATAAGGTCGTGCTCACAAAAGCGGTGGCAGAGCCTAAAGTACCCATGGCCAGTTGTTCTAAATAATCCATCTGGCGGGCGGCGTCAATATGAAATTTCTTATTGATCCAGGCCTGAAGGTCGGTGATAGTATGTAGCAATTGTTGTTGTAAGTGTGGAAAATCGGCAACAAATGAGCCCATTTGAGAAGCAAGGATCATGCTGATCCCAAAGAGAATGATGACGATTAATAAGATGCAGGTAAGTGCGGCCATGGCTCTTGAGAAGCGACATTTTTCAAGAAAACCGGCGACTGGGATGAGCATGATAGCTATCAGAAAAGCGAAGGCCAGCGGTACTAGCAGCTCGTGTCCTGATCTGGCGATGAACATCAGCAGGATGAGGGAGAGGAGGGTGAAGGCTAGTCTTGCATTAAAGG
Organism: Chitinophaga sp. LS1; assembly: GCF_034274695.1. Taxonomy (NCBI): domain Bacteria; kingdom Pseudomonadati; phylum Bacteroidota; class Chitinophagia; order Chitinophagales; family Chitinophagaceae; genus Chitinophaga; species Chitinophaga sp. LS1. The sequence continues at coordinate 6,685,699 of NZ_CP128362.1, read as the reverse complement.
GTAGCTTTACTTCATTCATGGGATGGTTTTGTAGATTTTTTATAAAGGAAGGTAAAAAAGAGCAATAAATTGGCCAATCCACAAATAAATAAAGTTTTGCCCTTGGCGACAAGTTTACTTCCGCCTTCGGCAGAAGTGAACTTGTCGCGGGGCACAGATTTTGCCGACAGGAAAAATCAGCTTGTAAATTAAGAAATCTATAAAGACAAAAGGTCTTGCTTAGTGGCAGGACCTTTTTAATTAATGCTTTTATGCATTATATTAGCTGCTTCATATAAGGAATAAAGATCTCACACTTATTCGGCCCTACCATAGAAATAAAGAAATGGTTCCCACTCATCTTAAACACGCCCTCTTTCACATACCGATCTATAAACTCATACATTGGTATCCCTGCCATTGCAAAATCTATAGGCACGGGTAGTTTAATATAATGGCCCGCTGGTATCCTTTTAGCCATCAGGTTCTCTTTCATCACCACATCCATAAAGCCGGAAGTAACATCCTTGCTGGGTATAAAGATTCCTGCGAATATGCTCATTTGTTCATATGAAGTGACCGGTACAGCATCCAGCGTACTCGTAATCACCTTTGCCTGTGGTAACTCCTGTGCCTGCAGGATTTTGCGCAAACGTTTCTCTTCCCTTGTCATCTTCATAATCATCTGGGCTATCGGATCCTGGCCCCTGGATAAGATCGTATAGTATAACATACTATCCGGCAGGTACTCCTTCTCCGTGCGCTCAAAATTAAAATAGGAAGTCAGGTTATCACCTTTCTTATTAAACGCTTTCACAATCGCATCTACTAAATGTAGCGTACGTTGCTCATTCGGGAGGGTAGGGATCTTCCTGAAACCCCGCGGACTCTTGTCATAATATTGGGTAAATGCTTTTGTAAATGCCGCTACAGTAGCGTAACCGGTTCGTTCTGAAATCTCGCTGACGTTATATCCGCTATGCCTGAGCAGCCCTGCAGAGAGTTCCAGCCGGTGACGTTTTACATATTGCCAGTAGGGTTCTCCAATCACCTGTGTAAAACTGTGGTAGAAATAAGAGTAGGAAATTCCGAGCCAGTCAGATACGTGTTTCATCTCAAAAGAATCAGAGACATGATCATCTGCAAAACACAATGCTTTGAGTGCAAACAGCTCCATTTGCTCCTGGGCGGGAGGTTTTTGTTTCATAGCTGAACTTTTAAATAAAGAGCAATCGATAAGGGCTAAATGAGGTTTGTTGTAACCGATCATTTCATCTAAAAGACCGATAGTATTTTATAATGAATTGATACTATTCGAAAGTAAGGTATTAGCTGCAGATAATAAAAAAAACGTTTCAACAAATATAAACGTGTAAATCCGCTAATACTAAGCATTTTAAGATAATGTGTGAGTGTTTTGGTTTATATGTAACTCTTTGTTCGCAAGTTCTGCAATTAATTTTTGAGTATTTGATATTTGCTGCGGTAGTTGTTCAGCCTGCAAAAAAGTATTATTTTAGCGGCCGTTGTTTAGAATGAGAATGCCTGCTTTACAATTTTATGCCAGTCTCCTTCGTTATAAAACAATGTCCTGATACCCCTTAGCAAATACCTATCGAAATGCGATGAAAAAAGCTCGTTAATCAATCACGAAAGTTGATGCCAAATCTAATTGCATTGAGAAACCATTTTATGAATGTTATTTCTAAGAAGGTACTAGTTACTTTATTTGTTTGTCTTCCCTTTGCCGTTTTTGGACAGTACTGGCAGGTTGGTGGTGCATTAGGGATCAGTAATTACAGTGGTGATTTATCACAATCACGGGTGGATATGGGATATACCCGGTATCACATCGGATTGTTTGCCAAGCGGGATCTCAGTCCGCACGTCACTTTAGGCGCAGGGCTTACTTATGCGCGCATAGCCGGGGCAGATAGCACAAACAGGAGAGCAGATCTGAAAGACAGGAACCTGAGTTTCCGTTCACCTATCATGGAGTTTCATGTCAGACTTGAGTTGAATTTATTTGATATAGACGACAAGGGTTGGACACCTTATGTATTTGGCGGTGTCGGTGTATTCAGTTTTTATCCTACCACCCGCGATAGTAGTGGCGACATAGTAAAGCTGAGAGGTCTGAACACAGAAGGGCAGGGGCTTTCACAGTATCCTGACCGTAAGCAGTATAACCTGACAAGTATTTCCATTCCATTTGGTGCAGGTGTAAAATTCCTGATTCGTGACGACCTGGTAGCAGGTTTTGAAATAGGATTACGTAAAACATTTACAGACTACCTGGATGATGTGAGCAAGGGTTACGCAGATTATAATACGTTGCTGGCAGCATATGGTCCCAATACCGTTCGCTATGCCTACAGGGGTTCCGGGGCGTATCCTACCGAAGGATTTCCAAGAGGTTCGCAGAAGTATGATGACTGGTATGTGTTTACCGGATTCACACTGGCGTACCGTTTTGGAGGTGGTAGTGGTCCATATAACCACTGGAAGAAACAGAAAGTTTCAAACTGTCCAAAGTTTTAGTAAGTGTAAGTTGGTGCTGGTCAACGATCTTCAGGGAATTTAGTTTTTGGCATACTTCTTGAAATTTCATAGACAATACAGGAATAAGAGAAAGTGATGTGCAACTGATCATTGAGCAAACGAGTTCAGAAATCGCGGAGAGAGTAACGAATAAGATAAGAACTATGATGGTTGTACGCTTTTCCTCCCTGTTATTTTTTACCATTCTCCTCATGAAGATCCGATCGCGCTAACTTTAATTTACTTACTAAACTGTTAGGATCATGAAAAAGATATTATTCATTATTTTATTTATAATTGGAGGATTCGTAGTGTCGGATGCTCAGCCCACAAGGTCACCGCATCCACATCATGTAAGGCACCACAGGCATTTTCCGCCTCATCCTCCAAGGCCGCACAGAGCGCATCGGCCACACAGGGTGATACATCATCGTCATCATCATGTAGTGCATCACAGGCCACATCGTTATCACCGTCATGTGTATAACAATGTTGTAGTGCCTGCACACACTTTAAATGCCGCTATTAACGTTTAAGTATATATTATAATTCCTATATTTCAATTCCAATCAATTTTACCAAAAACTAAATCAAACAGTATGAAACAGATAGTAATAATGATGCTGCTGATAGGAGGAACCGTTGTAAGTGCAATGGCACAAAATGTACATCGTGGAAATAGTTACGAAAGAGGTTATCGTGTTCATGCTGGCCGTTGGGAGGATTGCAGTAAAAGTTATCGTGGTGCTTATTATGATTGCCGTCCAGGTGTGAGAGTGATACCAGCACCAGCACCGGTAGCAGTATGTGCACCAGCGCCTGCGCCAGCGCCAGTAGTGGTTTATGCACCGGCACCAGCTCCAGCAGAAGTGGTGTATGTAAAGAGACCGAGAGTGGTGGTTAATGCAAGTATTAGCTTATAATCGATATATCATTAAGGTAAAGGCTGTTCTCGAAGGAGGACGGCCTTTTTTGTTTTTGGGGAGGGGAGGTTGTTTGGAGGAGAGGTGGAGGTGGGTTGAGGTGTTTGTGGTTTGGGGGAGAGGTGGAGGTGGGTAGAGGGTGAGGAGGTTTGAGGTGGAGGAGGGTGAGATGGTTGTGGCTTGAGGGGGAGGAGGAGGTGGGTTGAGGGTGAGATGGTTTTTTTAGGGAGAAGTGGTTTGATTTGAGGGGGAAATGGTGGTAGTTTGAGGGTGAGGTGGTTGGGTTTGGGGAGGAGGAGGGTGTTTGAGGGAGCGGAGGGTGTGGGGAGAGGTGGTTGCCTTTGGCAGGCCAGCCCACAGCGTCATCTACATCAAAATAAATACTTTTGCCGGAGGCAAAAGTATTTATTTTGGGTTTACCTTCGCATAAATTTTCGAATCTCCGTATGGCATATAAGAATCTGAAACACTTCATAGACACACTGGAAAAGGCAGGAGAACTGGTCCGTATCAAAACCTTCGTAGACCCAATCCTGGAAATATCCGAAATCACTGACAGGATCAGCAAATCCCCGGATGGCGGCAAAGCCCTCCTTTTTGAAAACACAGGCACGGACTTCCCCGTCCTCATGAACTCCATGGGTAGCCTCAAAAGGATGTGCCTGGCATTGGGCGTCAATGAACTGGACGATGTTGCCCACCAGATCGAAGACCTCTTCAAAATGCTTTCCAAACCCAAAGAAAGCATTCTCGATAAACTGGCCATGCTCCCTAAACTTGGCCAATTCGCCAGCTGGATGCCAAAAGTAGTCAGCGGCAAAGGCGCCTGCCAGGAAGTGATCATGTCCAACCCGGACCTCACCAAAATCCCGGTTATTCAATGCTGGCCTAAAGATGGTGGTCCGTTCATCACCCTCCCTGTCATCCACACCAAAGACCCACACACCGGTATCCGCAACGTAGGCATGTACCGTATGCAGGTGTTCGATGGCCAGATGACCGGTATGCACTGGCATAAACACAAAGTATCCGCCAAACACTACAACGAATACAAGGCACTGAAAAAACGCATGCCGGTAGCTGTTGTACTCGGTGGCGATCCTGTATATACCTATTCCGCTACGGCACCCCTCCCTGAAAATGTGGATGAATACATGCTGGCGGGTTTCCTGCGCAAGCAGAAAGTAGAACTGGTAAAATGTATCTCTCAGCCAGATATCGAAGTGCCTGCTGATGCGGACTTCGTTTTAGAAGGATACGTAGATCCGGAAGAAGACCTGATCTGGGAAGGACCATTTGGCGACCACACCGGTTACTACTCCCTGGCCGACTGGTACCCTCGTTTCCATGTTACCGCTATCACTCATCGTAAAGATGCTGTATACCCCGCTACCATTGTAGGCATCCCTCCTCAGGAAGATGCTTACCTCGGTAAAGCGACTGAAAGAATTTTCCTTGCGCCTATCAAAATGGCCATGGTACCTGAAATGATCGATATGGAAATGCCGGTAGAAGGGGTATTCCATAACCTGGTGATTTCCAAGATAAAGAAAGATTATGCCGGCCAGGCGCAGAAAGTGATGAATGCCATGTGGGGCGCGGGGCAGATGATGTTCAACAAAATCCTTGTTGTCGCCGATCAGCACACTACTATCAGTGATTACAAAGCACTGGCGCAATATATGTTTAAGCACCTGAACCCTGGTACAGACATCTACTTCAGCCAGGGTCCGATGGATGTACTTGACCACTCCTGTTCTAAAATGGGCTTTGGTGGTAAGATGTGTATCGACGCGACTACCAAATTCGACGAAGAAATTTTGGATAGTCACGTACAGGATATCAAACCTGCTGGTATCAATAAAGAAGAACTGCAAAAACGTTTCCCTGAAATCAAAGGGATCAATGATAGTCTGCTGGCCATGGATATTCCTTGTTTATTTGTTGCCGTACAAAAAGCACGTCCGCTGCATATCAAGGAACTGAATGAACAGCTGTATGCACTGCCTGAAATGCTGGGCATCAAGATGATCATTTTTGTAGAGCACACTGTAGATGTCAGTGATCTGGCAACTACCCTGTGGCGCTTTTGTAATAACCTGGATCCAAGAAGAGATAGCTTTGTAGTACGTAATCCTGTACCTGGCAAACCAGGTAAAGAATGGGCGGGCATAGGTATGGATGGTACCCTGAAAAACAGACTGCTGGATGGTTTTGAGCGTGACTGGCCCAATATCGTTGTTGCGGATGACGAAACGATCCGTAAAGTAGATGAGAAATGGGCGGCGTTAAATATAGGACCTTTCCTGCCATCGCCATCGCTAAAATATAAACCACAAATGTATGGGGAAGAAGCTGTGGTACCACAGTAAATACCTGCTGCTGTTATTGTTTTGCAGTAACAGTTTTGCCCAGGTAAAGCCGGCCGACTTTAAGTACGTGGATCACATATTGGGATATTGGCGTATGCCTACGAAGCACAGTACTTTTACAGAGTATTGGATAAAGTTGGATGAGAATACCTGGCAGGGAGTGACGCATCGTATAACCGGTAAGGATAGTGTAGAGATGGATCATATGCAACTGGAGAGAAGAGGGAAAGACCTGTATTTCAGCATTGTTGCGGTGTCGGATCCAAAGAGTGGAAAGCCGGTGCCATTCAAGGTAACGGTGATACAAGCTAATGGTTTTGTGGCAGAAAACCCGGAATGTGATTATCCGCAAAAGATAGTATATAAGTGGAAGAAGGAGGATGAACTGGAAGTTCATTATAAAGGAGAGAAGGAGAAGACATTTAGTGAGATCATATTGGAGTACAAAAGGAAATAATGGATTTCCCACTTGCGTAAATCAATTTCCCAAATGTATAAATAACAAAGGCAAAGCTGTAATAGCTTTGCCTTGTTGTTTTACAAGTCTAAGGACAGTCTGCAATTGTACTACATTTGAGTTGGTCGTACAATTTATTATAACGCCGCGCCTGATCACAGGATGCGGCTATTTTTTTGTTATCCTTCGGGCTTCTTTATCTTTCGAAAGTTTTGGAGATGAGCTCTGCTCATCTCCAAAACTTTCGCCTGGCGGTGATTGAGGTGATTGCGAAGCAATCACCTCAATCACCGCCGATATTTTATTTATGAATTTCAGAAGTAAAATGAAACTCCACCGCCGGATTATTCGTCCGCTCCGTATTCAAATACCACTCACTCTGTGCCAGATAAACCAGGTGTCCATCCTTATCCTCCACCACATTCGCCTGTTTAAACCTTATAAACTCCTCTACCTTCGCCTTATCCCCGGTAATCCAGCACGCCTTATAAAACGGCAAAGTATTAAACATACAAGACGCTCCATACTCCTGCAACAAACGATACTGTATCACCTCAAACTGCAGATCACCCACACAACCAATAATCTTACGATTACCACCATGCTGTGTAAACAACTGCGCCACACCCTCATCCGTCAACTGTCTCAACCCTTTCTCCAACTGCTTTGTCTTCATCGGATCCTTATTCACCACCTCCTTAAACAACTCAGGAGAGAAGCTTGGAATACCTGTAAAATAGAAGTTCTCACCTTCCGTCAGTGTATCTCCAATCTTAAAGTTCCCCGTATCAAACAAACCCACCACATCACCCGGATACGCATCATCCACCACATTCTTTTCCCGTGCCAGGAAGGTATAAGGGTTACTGAATCGTACATCCTTATCCAACCTTACATGGTGGAAGAATTTATTCCGCTCAAACTTACCGGAACACACACGTAAAAATGCGATACGATCACGGTGTCTCGGATCGAGGTTTGCGTGAATTTTAAAGATAAAACCACTGAATTTATCATCTGCCACCGGAACAGGACGGGTGCTGGATTCACGATCTCTTGGCGTAGGCGCGATCTCTATGAAGGTATCGAGCAGGTCCTTCACCCCGAAGTTATTCACGGCGCTACCAAAGAAAACAGGCGCCATTTTACCTTCCAGGTATTCCGTATTCTCAAAGGTATCATATACACCCTCAATCAGTTCCACGTCGTTACGTAGCTGGGCTGCATCCGTTGCATTGAAAGTCTGATCGATGAAATCACTTGTCAGGTCAGACAGTGGAACGATATCATCATCTGTTGCTTTCTTGTTAGGCGCGAAGGATACAAAGCTCTTATTATACAGGTTATACACCCCTTTAAAGTCTGTACCGCCGTTAATTGGCCAGCTCAGAGGGCGAACCTTGATACGCAGTTTTTCTTCCAGCTCATCCAGCAGGTCGAATGGATTTTTACCGTCACGGTCCATCTTATTGACAAAGATGATCACCGGGGTATCGCGCATACGGCATACCTCCATGAGGCGTTCCGTCTGCTCTTCCACCCCCTTTACACAGTCGATGACCAGCACAACGCTGTCCACTGCGGTCAGGGTACGGTAGGTATCTTCCGCGAAGTCCTTGTGACCCGGGGTATCGAGCAGATTTATCAGCATATCCCGGTATTCGAAAGTCATCACGGAGGTGGCCACAGAGATACCACGCTGCCGTTCGATTTCCATAAAGTCGGAGGTCGTATGTTTCTTGATCTTGTTAGACTTTACGGCGCCCGCAGTCTGGATGGCGCCACCAAAGAGCAGGAATTTTTCCGTCAAGGTGGTTTTACCGGCATCCGGGTGGGCTATAATAGCAAATGTCTTTCGTTTATTGATTTCGCTTGCGTACTTCATATGCGTTTGTACCAAAAATGTGTGCAAAGGTACGAATGAATTGTGAAATGGATGTAATCTCACAATTTATCATTACTTTACATTTAATCTATGATTGCCACAACGCTATGATTGCCACGATTAAAATATTATGGAGTAGCCTGAAAATGGCCGTCCAGGAGCTCAGAATGAACAAGCTCCGTACGTTTTTATCTCTTTTAGGAATCACAATTGGTATATTCTGTATCATCGCTGTTTTTACTGCTACAAATAGTTTGGAAAGTAATATCCGCAAAGGCCTGGAAGCCCTGGGGTCTGATGTGATCTTTATCCAGAAGTGGCCATGGGATGGAGGTCCGGACATGCCGTGGTGGAAATTTGTGAACCGTCCGCAGCCGGAGTACAAAGAGTTGCGATACATGACGGAAAAGACCCATACGGTGCAGTTTGCGGCATTTGCGTTTTCATCTGGCAATAAGCGGATCGATTATAAAAGCGAATCTATGGAGGGGGTAGAGTTCCTGCCCGTGACGGAAGATTATATTAAAATTCAGTCCCTGAAGATCATTGGAGGCCGGTATTTTGCTGGCAAGGAGAATGACGGGGCGAATGTGGCCATCCTGGGAGGAAATATCTGGGATGGATTGTTTGGGAGTCCGGAGGCGGCCCTGGGCAAGGTGATACGGGTAGCGGGCAGACCGGTGAGGGTGATTGGCGTACTAAAGAAAAAGGGCTCGGGTATGGATGCCATCAATTATGATAATACGGTGATGGTGCCGTATGCCTTTGGCAAAACGGTGGTAGATGAGCGGTTGTATGGGGATCCGTTTATAACGGTAAAAGCAAAGCCGGGGATATCCGTAAAAGAGATGAAGGATGATCTGACCGGGGTAATGCGGGCTATTCGGCGGTTGCGGCCTACGGAGGAAGATAATTTTTCATTGAATGAGATTACATCAGCGTCCGGGAACCTGGAAAGTATCTTTGTCAAGATCAATATAGGAGGGATCATAATAGCGATGTTTGCGCTGATAGTAGGTGGGTTTGGAATTGCGAATATTATGTTTGTAACGGTGAAAGAGCGAACGAACATCATTGGGTTGAAGAAGGCCATTGGGGCCAGGAAGAAGGTGATTTTGATGGAATTTTTGCTGGAAGCGATTATGTTGTGCCTGGTGGGAGGAGGATTGGGGTTGTTGCTGGTATATATGATTACGTTGGTGTTGAATATGTTTGATGTATTTCCGGTGGCGCTGACGATGAAGAATATTATAATAGGATTGAGTGTGAGTACGGTGGTGGGGGTGATAGCCGGGTTTATTCCGGCGTGGTCAGCTTCGAAGCTGGATCCGGTGGTGGCGATCAGGAGTACGTGATGGGATTTGTGTTTTATTCAGATAGAAAATTCGATTTGGATAGAAAATCTCACTCAGATAGAAATCTCACTCAGATAGAAGAATTCACTCTGATAGAAAATATCATTCAGATAGAAGGATTTATTCAGACAGAAGGATGTCCCCTTCAAAAATCCGCTTCGCCTTTAGGCAGAAGCGGATTTTCTTTTTAGTTTTGCATCCATGTCAGTAAAAATACTCGCGATAGAGTCGTCTTGTGATGAAACCAGTGCTTCCGTACTGGTAGATGGAAAGATTCTTTCCAATTATATAGCTAACCAGACTATTCATGAGCAATATGGCGGTGTGGTGCCGGAACTGGCTTCCCGTGCTCACCAGGAAAATATCGTTCCGGTGGTAGACTATGCCCTTAAACAGGCAGGTATACGTAAGGAGGAACTGGACGCCATTGCCTTTACACAGGCCCCTGGGCTGATCGGCGCACTGCTGGTAGGTAGTTGTTTTGCCAAGTCACTGGCGCTGGCGCTGAATAAACCGCTCATTGCTGTTCACCATATGCAGGCCCACGTGCTGGCCAATTTCATCGAAGATCCCATTCCTTCATTTCCGTTTTTGTGTCTCACTGTATCTGGTGGGCACACACAGATCGTGCGGGTAGATAGTCCGCTGCAAATGAAAGTGATAGGTGAAACCATGGATGATGCGGCAGGAGAGGCATTTGATAAGAGTGCGAAATTACTGGGTTTGCCTTATCCGGGTGGTCCTTTGATTGATAAATATGCGAAACTGGGGGATCCGACCCGGTTTAAATTCCCTGAGCCACAGATACCTGAGCTGAACTTCAGTTTTAGCGGGCTGAAGACGGCTATTCTTTATTTCCTGCAGGAAAAAACCAGGCTGGATCCTGATTTTGTGCAGCATAATATGGCGGATATTTGTGCTTCTATTCAGCACAGGATTGTTAGTATTCTCATGAATAAACTGGTGAAGGCTTCGAAGGAAACTGGTATAAAAGAGATCGGCATTGCTGGTGGTGTAAGTGCGAACTCTGGTTTGAGAATGGCGTTGCAAACCTATGGCGAGAAGTTTGGCTGGAACACTTACATTCCTAAGTTTGAATATTGTACGGATAATGCAGCCATGATCGCTATCACAGCATATTATAAATACCAGGCAAAGGAGTTTGTAGGACTGGATGCGGTACCTGGTGCAAGAGCAGCATTTTAAATATGGCGAATCAATTTTTTCGTTTCAAACAATTTACGGTGAATCAGGAAGATTGTGCTATGAAAGTGTGCACAGATGCCTGTTTGCAGGGGGCGTATACGGGTTGGTATGTGGCGGAAGAGGGATTGTTAGGTGGGGGTGGTTCACAAGAAAAAGAGGCGGCGAGAGCTGCTGTTACTTCAGCGAAAGTATCTGTGAGTGCTGATATTGCTTCAGAGAAAGTTTTACCGGCGCCTCGTATTTTAGATATAGGAGCTGGTACAGGACTATTGAGCCTGATGCTGGCGCAAAGATTCAGCGAAGCCTCTATTACTGCCGTAGAACTGGATGTTGTAGCTGCAGGTCAGGCAAAGCGGAATTTTGCTGATGCGCCCTGGGCTTCAAGATTAAATATCTTAACTGGTGATGCCCGTACATTATCATTGGAGGTAAAGCACGACCTCATCATCACCAATCCTCCTTTTTATGAATCAGATTTAAAAAGTCCGGATCAATTAAGGAATCAGGCCATGCACACCACCACCCTGAATTATTCAGCATTACTGGATGTGATTGATAAAAACCTGTCTTTATCAGGCGTTTTCTCCGTTTTGTTACCCTATAAGCCTTATGCCACTTTTGAAGTATTAGCCACACAAAAAGGATTTTATCCCCGCAAAGTACTACACGTAAAGCAAAGTGTAAATCATGACAAATTCCGCACCATTGCTATTTTCGGCCGGGAAGAAACACCCCGCGATGAAGAAGTAATGGCCATTAAGGAAGCAGGCAATGATTACACAGCGGCATTCAAGGCATTGTTACAGCCTTATTATTTGTATTTATAAATTTAGTTAGAACATCACAGCATGGAAGGTTTAAATCAGATCTTTTGGGGGAATACTTTGTATGCCTATGTCATCGCGTTGGGAGTTATCGTAATTGGATTGATCGCTCTGCGCATTATCAAAAGTATCGTATTACACAGGTTAAGAAAATGGGCGGAAAGAACCGTCAATACAGTAGATGATTTCATCATCCGCGTCATAGACCGTGCAATAATGCCGGCACTCTACATCACGGTGATTTATGGTGGTATTCATTACCTCGTACTGCCGGTAAAGTTGGCGAATGGAATGCATGGTGTGATGGTATTGATCAATACCTTTTTCGTGTTGCGGGTATTGACGATGCTCATCGAATATGCTTTGATCTCTTATTTACAAAAGCGATCCTATGCAGATGCAAGAAGGAGTGAAGTGAAGGGGATATTGATGATCATCAACCTTGTATTATGGTGTATTGCGATCGTGTTTCTGCTGGATAATTTCGGGTACAATGTCACAACGATCATCACGAGTTTGGGTATTGGTGGTGTGGCCATTGCACTGGCTTCACAGAATATATTGAGTGATCTGTTTTGTTATTTCGTGATCTTCTTTGACAGACCTTTTGAGATAGGTGATGCGATACTGGTAGGAGACAAGAGTGGTACAGTGATGGAGATTGGTGTAAAGACAACCCGTATCCGTAGCACCAGTGGAGAGGAAATGATCTTCTCTAATAAGCAATTGACAGACTCACGCATTCACAACTTCAAAAGAATGGAGAAGCGCAGGATTGCATTTGTGCTGGATGTGGTGTATGAAACTCCTGCCGATGTGATAGAAGAGATACCTGCTATTTTAAAAACCATCATCACTGCACAGGAAGGCATTGCATTTGACAGGGCGCATTTTGCGACTTATGGGCCGTATAGTTTGAAATTTGAGGTGGTGTACAATGTACTGACAAGTGATTATAATAAGTATATGGATATACAGCAGGTGATCAACCTTGCTATTTTCAGAGAGTTTGCGAAGCGGGGTATTCAGTTTGCATATCCGACACAGACGGTATTCAATGCGAATAATAGTTAATCTTTGGATGGGTATTTCCAGCGGTTATTCGTACCTTCCGCGAATATGATTAGTAATGAACATGATGACATAGTCACATTTGAGAAATGTATTGCTTTCGTGAATGCTATCGGCATTCAGACAATATTCAGGAGTTTAGGTGATGATAGCTTTTTACCGGGTTTCCTGATTGAGAACGGTACTATCATCATTGACAGAGACACGTTGAAATACCCGGGAGATATACTTCATGAAGCGGGTCATGTTGCCGTCGTATCAACGAAAGATCGCGCCCGTTTAACAGAAAATGCGATTATTAAGCGGAAGGACAGGGAGGCAGAAGAGATCATGGCAATTGCCTGGTCATACGCGGCCTGCCTGCATCTGGATATAGATCCTGATTATGTTTTTCATGAAGAAGGTTACAGGGGTGGCAGTAGTGATATTATGGAAAGCTGTCGTATGAATGATTATATAGGAATATTAATGTTACAGAGTGTGGGCATGATGACGAAGGCAGGTGACAAAGAAGATTTTCCTCCGATGAAAAAATGGCTGCGTGCCTAAATGATATAGAAGTTGTTTATACTTTTAATTTTCTACAAAAAAGGGTTATAAGAGCCAGCCATTGCAATGCCATCCATGTTTCAACAAGTTTTTCATATCTGACAAGCAATGCTTTAAAAGCATCCATCCAGGCATTGGCATGTTCAATTTTTGTTCGTCTTTTGTAAAGTTGATCATCAAAATATCGGTATTCATCACTTTGCTTCTTTTGATTTCGCAAGTTGGGTTTTACATTTAATTCAATCTCGTAGTCAATGCATACTTGTTTTAAATCTTCGCTGTCAAATCCAGGATCGGCATTTACAAATATTCCATTGCAATTGATATCGGATTGTTCCAGAACCCCGATCATTTCTTTAAACAGCTTCACTATATCGTATAAGTCATTATGCTCTCCACTTTGCGCCGTTGATACCGTCAGCATCTGACCTCTGTTGTCACATAAGAACAAACTATTACTGGTTTTTGAAGCTTTTCTGCCTTGATAACCTACCGCCTGGCCACCACGTTTGACAGGTGTATGGCTACCATCTAACTGAGCGCTTGACAGATCCAGCAGTTTCTTATTACAAGATAAAAGATTGATCCAAGCCCTCTTGAATGAACCGTCTTTACTCCATTTTAAAAAATACCTGTGAATATTTTGCCACGAGGTCGCCCCTTTATCAAAATATTCGCAAATACACAACTCTCGCCACTGGCAGCCTGTTTTCATTCGCTTTAAAATCAACAGAACCACTTTTACTAAATCTATCCTGGCCTTAAAGCCTCTTTTGCCTTTGCTTAAATGTGGTAAAATCCAATCTCGTACCTTATCTTCGTCTATGAGTCCCAGAATTATTCGTTTTTATTTGCCAAAACAAAAATCCTTAATTCCTGGGACTTCCTTTTTATCCTTCAAAAAGTGTAAACAACTTCATACTTAAAAAAGGCGTCTCAATCATCATTGAGACGCCTTTTTCTTTATTATGATACATAATCCTCTAAATAGCCAAACCGCTCCGTAAGCGCCCCATTGGTAGCAATAGTTGCATTGTGAATGATTGTACTCTCCGACTTTAATAAATCATCGAATACATACTTCATCAACTGATCGCCGAAATACTGCGAGGCATCTCTTGGCAACTCATTTGGCAGATTACTCACACACATCATATCGACAGTATCCTGCAGGTACGGGGCTGTTTGTTGCCTTGTGTGCCGGTTCACGCCATATACCGGTTCCTCAATGGTGCAGTCACCCAGGTTACAGGGTACGGATCCATTAGTATCATCCGTGATATCAGCAATCACTTTGATCCTGAAGTTGCTTTTCGCCAGATCATCCCAGGTGAACAGTGGAGGGATGCGTTCATCCCAATAGATCCCATTCATGAGAATATCCGATGCCGTTACAAAAGGCATAAACCGACAATCATATTGATCAGGGTGCAGGTGGAAATCTTCCCTGCCGTAGGTCTTATCGGACTTTCTCAGGTACAGCTCTCCGGCTTTTAACTGGGTATATACCGGATAAGTGTAGGAGTTGATCAGGAACTCTTCTGGTGGCAGGTATTTAATACCCAGTAAGCCCATTACTTCCAGGGTACCCGCAGCCACCCGGCCTGAACCAGTGATCACAATCTTGAGTGGTGGTAGTTTGGCGCCGAAATAATGATTGATCAGTTCTTTAAAATCATGGCAGGCGTACACTGGTGTGAGTGAGAACGTGCCTGTTTTCCGGCCATAAGCCAGCAAACCATTGTGGGCGCCTACTACGCCTGCAAAGAAACCAAACCCCAATATCCGTTGTCCATCGGGATGGACGAGGCATTCATAATCGATGAGGTTGATTTTCTTTTCCAGGATGGTTTTCAGCATCTGCTGGTTCTGTGGTTGTTTTTTCCGTGTATGAGAAAAGAATAAATATGTCTTGCCTGGCATTAATTTCTCAGCAGGCACTTCTTTAATACCTAGCAGGATCTGGCAGTGAGACAGGTCTTCTGACAGTGTGATGCCGGCTCTCTCATATTCTTCATCCTTGTAGCAGCGCCATGGGGAGGGCTGTACGACGATGGTGACCTGGGAGTAGTGTTGTGCAATCCATTGACATTGTTGTGGAGTAAAGGCGACGCGATTATCGTGGGGCTGTTTTTCTTCCCGAATCAGTGCGATATATAACATACTGGTGATTTGGTGTGGAGCCAAATATATTGAAAAAATAAACAGGCCGGAGAAAAACGCCGGTCTGATAATTTAGTTTGCTTTTCTCACTTTCGCACTACCACTTATTCTTTTAGTCACCGATGGATTGCCTGAATAATTAATTTTGGAACTACCAGATGCAGATGCAACCAGGGTGGTATTACAATTAACTGTCGCATGGGTACTTCCGCCGGTTCTGATATTAACTACGTCCGTAGCCAGCTCCCCGGCATCCAGATGCCCACTGCCACCAAGGTTCGCATCCAAAGTAGTGCACCTGCCTTTTAGTGTAACACCTGATGAACCTCCTTTTGACACTCTGATCTCCTGACAGTTTACATTAATATTTACATGTCCGGACCCCCCGGTTTCAATAGCAAGCTGTGTTGTTTCCAATGAACCACTTATATTGGCGCTACCGGTTTTTACCAGTCTGGTAATATGTCTGCAGGGAACATATACATTTATACCCTGACCAAAGCGCATTTCCCACCATTTAAAAGAGTTATTAAAACCTACGGTCAGTGCATTATCTTTTACTTCACAAAGGATATGATCCATCAGTTCCTCCGGGGCCTCTATCCTGATCTTTCCATCGAGGGTTGAATCAAGATACACATTAGTAGACGCCCTTGCATGAATCTCAGTGTAATTACCAATGTCAATTGTTTTAGTGATGATATTTCTACTGCCATTGATTCGTCTGGCACAGCTGCAAAGAATTAGTGCCAGTAGTAAATAAATAATTTGTTTCATAACTTATTCGAATAAACAGGTAACAAAATATCTTTTTTTATAAAAAGTAAGATATAAAAAAATCATTCCAGTTTAGCATTCCCTGTTCTTGGTATTTTACTCCAGCCGTTGTTGTTCTTATCACGGCAATAAGCAACTTCCTTTTCTGTAAATGCTCTTTTCAGAAATCGTTCACCATGCCGGTCTATCAGCGTCTTTACCGTTGCTATTTCAATGATGTCTATACCTGAGCTGATTTTCATATTTTAAATTCTATTGCGTTCTTCAGAAGAACCTGTATTCCTGTTTCTCGCTGCTTTGATCTGATTGCTGCCGAAACGATAGGCGAATGATAACTTGAGCATTCTGGTTTCAGGCATGATTTTACTGCTTAGGTTCACGCCATTAAAATTGCTGCTACTGGTGGAGCCTAAGGTGTAGAAGATATCTGAACAAGCTACTTTTACAGTAGCTTTTTTACCCCATAGTTGTTGTGACACACCTGCATCTATAGTCGCTTGTGCCCCGTTTGTGAATGAACCATATACTTCTGCTGTTCTGCCCCATACAGATACTTCGAGTGCAGTAAGAGGTGTAAGCTTAAAGGTGTTTGTTGCACTATACATAAAAGTCAGCGTGTTATTGTTCAGTGCAGACTGATCGATTGTTCCATTATAAACGGCACGGTATAGATTCGTATTCAGGTAACAGTTCCACCATTTGAAAAACTCCAGATTGGAAGAAATTGAGAGACTCATGTTATCGCAGGATGCGATATTCTGAATGGCATACACGAGTTTGTTGCCATCTGTCGTTTCCACAATTGGTGCAGATACATCTCTGGTATGCACATAGTCTGCAGAGACAATCAAGTATTGTCTGAATGCATAACTTAGTGAGAAGCTATTGGAATATTGTGGTTTTAAAAAGGCATTCCCTTTCTGATACGTCAGTTCATCCATTCTTTTTTCGAAAGGATTCAGGTCCTGATAGGTGGGTCTGCCTATGCGGCGGCTATAAGCCGCATTAAAGGAGTGAGCATCGTTCATGGCATAGGAAACGGATGCAGAAGGGAAGAAATTCAGATAACTTCTTTTCACATCTTCATCAGTTACATTTGTTAAGGCTTTCAGTAGACCTCTTGAATTGGTTTGTTCACCACGGAGCCCTGCTTGAATACTCCATTTACTTAATTTGATATTATAGTTCACATAAAAGGCATAGACCTGCTCTTTATATACAAAGTTGTTTGTTTTGCTGCTGTCCGTTACATTCTTCCCTTCTTCTATATTATAGAACCGGAAATCATTATCTGTATTGACAGCGCTGACCTTTCCACCTATACCCAGTTTCCCTTTGAACAATGGTTGGGAATAATCTGTCTTGCCTACATAAATATGAATGTTTGCGGGCGTATTAATACGATAGTTTACTGAGCTGAGTACGGTGGTTTCTGTAGGATCGTAATAAATATTAGGTTGATAGCTTTTGTCATTTCTGTCGAAATTCACGTAGTCCAGATCCACATTCAGTTCTTTGCCAGTCGAATCATGATAGCTATAGTTTACATTGTAATTGAAATTATTACGGTTTTGTGGTCCCTGGCTGGTCGCTTTCATGATAGAATCAATGGAGGCAGCGTTGCTATATATGAAGGTACGGCTAACAGAGTTTGTTCCATTGCGGCTGGTATTGCCATTGATCAGAAAGCCGATGGTAGACCGGTTGCTGATATGATAATCTAAGCCTGCTTTAAAAGCCTGTTGTTGCCTGTCAAAATAAAAGGTTCCGACCTGGTCATAGTGTGTGCCGCTATAATCTCTGTCAAATGTTTGCGTGATCTCTGTTGAACCTTTATAACTGTTGTAATTACCATATAGATTCAGTTTATCAGTTCTGTAATTCAGGTCTGTGGAACCACTGTACTTTGGTGTAATGCCGTAATTGCCATTCACGATAACTGAGCCATTCAATCCCCTGGTTCTGTCTTTTTTTAATCTGATATTGATAATACCTGCAGTGCCGGCAGCATCAAAACGGGCAGATGGATTGCTGACGATTTCTATGGCTTCAATATTACTGGAGGGCATACTTTTCAACATATCGGCCAGGTCACTCCCGGTCAAATAAGATTGTTTGCCATTGATCATTACAAGCACGCCGGTATTTCCTTTCAGAGAGATCTGGTCATCCGTAGAAACTGCTACACCAGGAGCCTTTCGCAGGGTTTCTAAAGCATTGTTGCCAGCAGACGTGATGCTATTGGATACATTGAAGATGAGCTTTTCACCACTTAATTCAATCAGCTTTTTTTCGGCAGTGATATTTACTTCTTTCAGGTTTTTGGTAACCGTCGATAAAACAGCAGTTTCCAGCGTGATGTTTGGGCCTTCTGTGGTAATTGGAATGAACTTCGTCTGAAAACCTACCTGTGATATTTTTATCAGATAGGCTCCTTTGGGTATATTCTCGAACTGGTAGCCACCTGTCTGATCTGTGATAGCCCCTTTAACTAAAGCAGAATCCTGTTGCTTTAATATAACGACTGTCGCAAAATTCATAGGTTCGTTCTTGTCATCCTTTACGTGGCCGGATATTTTCCCTCCTGTTCCCTGTTGAGCAAGTGTCGGGTAAACAATTGTACATAACAGGCAGATTAACAATAGGGTTGTGTCTAATCTAAACATACTGACAATATAGTTGTAATGAGTGTGTGTTTGCGGTAAGTTAGCAAATTATGTAAGAAGAGCTAATGACTAATCTACGAAATGGTTTCCCCTTCAATGATCATCGGGTGTCTGAAATGATATTTCAGTTTTGAATAGTGGATTTTGACCTGCGAATTTTTATTTTTGTGGAATGAAATGTATATATACAGCCGGATTGGTGGTGGTACAAAACAGGAAGTTATTATTGGCTTTTAGTAAGAATAAGCAGGCGTGGTATTTGCCGGGCGGGAAGATTGATGCAGGGGAGACGGCAGTGGAGGCTATGCAGCGGGAGGTGCAGGAGGAGTTGAATATATTGATTCCTGTGGAGGAGTTGAAGTGGTATTATCATATAACGGCGCCGGCATTTGGGGAGGAGGATATAGTGATGGAACAGGATTGTTTTTTACATGAGTTAAATCAGGAGGTGGTGCCTTCGGCGGAGATTGGGGAGGTGAGGTTTTTTGACCTGGAGAGTTATGAGAGGGAGGAGAAGCAGGTGCCGGGCGTGTTGATCGCGTTTGGGAAGTTGAAGGAGGATGGGTTGGTATAAGGATATTTATAATAAAATAAAATTTGGCTGCACCGTTACAGTTTTGGGCAAAGGTGTTAGATGCAATAGATAGGCATAGTACAGTGAGAAACTACATACTACAATAATTTAATTGGAATGTGGCAGATCTAAGTCTGTTATTGGCCTGGGCCAACCTAAGGCCTCATAATATGCATTTCTTTCACATTCATCTTTACGATTGCCATAGTCTTCGTTGTTATAAGACAGGGTGGGTTTTTCCTTGATTTCTTTATAATCTTTTTGGTTTTTTGGGTTGAGGTAAAAGTAGGATTCCTCGAAAAGGTCAAATTTGGTTTTTAGTAGTTAAATGCCGGAGAGGTAATCTCCGGCATTCAAATATTTTAATTGTAGTAACAGATATATGCTACATCTGTGTCGCAATTTACTTCAAATGAAGAGTTTGCAGCCACCTCAAAACGCTCGTTCTGCTTGTATTTCACCCACTCACCACCTTTCACTTTTGCACTCATTTCGCCTAACACAATGACCATTGTTTCAGGCGATCCGGTGTTAAATACATACGTTCCCTTTTTCATCACGCCGACAGTTGCTTTCCCTTTTTCTACATCGATGCCGAGGCTTTGCACTTTTCCTTCAAAATATACATTGTGCGAAACTGTACTCATAGTGTTGTTGTTTAGTTTTGAGGGGCTAAATTAATATTTAATAATTATTTCTGAAATCCTAAAAGGGAGAGGAGCGTGGTAAAAGAACCTCCGCAAATCATCCGCCAGTAACTCAGGTTGTTCCCATGCTGTAAAGTGCGCTCCTGCCGGCATTAGTCGGCGATGTTATCAGCCCAACGTGTTTGAATTCGTTGTTGAAGATCGGTCAGGATTTGATGGGCAATATTGATGCTGAAAGGTATCATCTGGTTTATTGATAAAGGCAAAGGCCGGCGGTGGAAGGTCAGTAGGTGGGATGTTTATTTCCGGACAAATTGAGTACTAATACCAAAGTAGTGAAACATAATATTAGCTGTAGATCAAGGAAATCCCTATTTTGGGGAGTATCATAAATTTAACCATGACAAGAACACTTTTAGTTTTCGCGGCAATGTCCTTTTTTGCCTGCAAGCAACCTGCTACTACCCCAGCTCTAACATCAAGTACTGAAGACACAACCGAAATTAAAACCGGAGGGAACAAATTGATCGAAGTAGATGGTAAATACCATGTATGGACCAAAAAAGTGGGTGATGGTAAAATTAAAGTATTACTATTACACGGAGGCCCTGGTTTTAGCCATGATTACATGGAATGTTTCGAAGATTTTCTGCCTAAAGAAGGGATGGAGATCTACTACTATGACCAGTTAGGATGCGGCAATTCTGACCAGCCATCTGACACCACCCTTTGGACGGTATCCAATTATGTGGAGGAATTAGAACAGGTGCGGAAAGGCCTGCATCTGGATAGTTTTTATATAGTCGGTCATTCATGGGGCGGCATGCTGGCTATGGAGTACTTGCATAAGTATCAATCCCATGTTAAAGGTGCTGTATTATCCAATATGACAGCCGGGATGATTGATTATACCACCTATACCAAACAACTGAAGGAGCAATTCTTCACAGCAAGAGATCTTGCTGTTTATGATTCATTGGATAAATTAGAAAAATATGACTCGCCTGAGTACAATGACTTGTTGATGAATAAGCTATATACACAGGCGATTTGCAGGTTACCAGTGGAAAGTTGGCCGGAGCCTTTGCTCAGAGCGTTTAAGAAGGCGAATCATACGATTTATATACAGATGCAGGGAGTAGATGAATTTCATGTGACCGGGAATTTTAAGAACTGGGAATTCTGGGATAAACTGCCGGATATTAAGACACCTGTGATGGTGTTAGGAGGGATGCATGATGAAATGAGTCCGGAGGGTATGAAGCGGGAAGCGCAGTTATTGCCGAATAGCAGATTGTATTTGTGTCCGAATGGGTCTCATATGTCTATGTATGATGATCAGCAGCGGTATTTTACGAATCTGGTGGGTTTTTTGAAGGATGTGGATGGTGGAAAGTTTGTGGCGGATAAGAAGTAATTAGCAATTAAATTGTGAAGAGGTCGTCTCAGTTTTTATTGAGGCGACCTTTTTTGTAAGTAGATAATTCAATATGTTACTTTCGTGCGCCTCCTTTGCATGAAAAGTATCATCCCGCTAACCACCTTATCCCTCGCATTCTATGATTTAAATGCAATGAAATAGATAAAAAAGTACTACATCTGTGGCATAAGTTAACCTACATTTGAAAAAGTTAACTAATTAAAATCACCCATGCCACGTTTTTCAATGAAAGCCCTTTGGCTGTTTCTCATGCTATGTACCGCCAAAGTCTCCGCCCAACAGGAATTTATTACAAAGTCCGGGCATCAGTTCTCCCTTCACAACAAACCTTACTACTACATCGGCACGAACTACTGGTATGGCGGTTTGCTCGCCCTGCAAAAAAACGGGAAGGAACGCCTGCAAAAAGAATTGGATTTCCTGAAAAGCCAGGGCATCACCAACCTCCGCGTACTGGTAGGAACAGAGGGCAAAGGATTGGTCAATGGTGTAGAGCGGGTAAAACCTGCCTTCCAGTATGAGCAGGGTAAATTCAATATGGAGATATTGGAAGGTCTTGACTACCTCCTGTACGAAATGGGAAAAAGGAAGATGTATGCCGTTCTATTCCTGAGTAATAACTGGGAATGGAGTGGGGGCTTTTTACAATACCTCAGCTGGAATGGGGTCATTACTGATTCAGTCATGCGTAGCAAATTGAACTGGAATGACCTTCGGGAAAATACCAGCAAATTCTACTCCTGTGCCCCCTGCCAGAAAGATTACGAGAATCAGGTACGATTGGTCCTGAATCATGTAAACAAATATACCAAACAACAGTATATTGAGGAACCATCCATCATGGCCTGGGAATTGGCAAATGAACCACGACCCATGATGACTGCTGCTGTAGAGGCATACAAAATGTGGACCCTCACCATGGCCAGATTCATCAAATCTATAGACCATCATCACCTGGTCACCCTGGGTACTGAAGGTATTATGGGGACAGATGAATCTGCAGACCTGTTTAAAGCGATTCATCAACCTAAAGAAGTCGATTATTTAACATTACATATCTGGCCCAAGAACTGGGGATGGTTTAAGGATACCAGCATTGCCAACAGTCTGCCCGGATTGATGGCAAAGACACAACAATACATCCGGCAACATGAAGTAATCGCTGATGATCTGAATAAACCACTGGTAGTAGAAGAATTTGGCCTGCCCCGTGATCAGCATTCATTTGATCCGGCATCTGCAGTTTATTCACGTAATCAATTGTACAATGGCGTTTTTGCTGAATGGGCCAAAAGCCGTAAACAGGGAGGTGCTATTGCAGGATGTAATTTCTGGGCGTTTGCCGGTACTGCAAGGCCGCTTCCCGGGCAATTATTCTGGAAAGAAGGTGATGACTTCATGGGGGATCCCCCACAGGAAGAACAGGGGTTAAACTCCGTTTTCGATACTGATGTACTCACCTGGAAAATCATCCATTCCTATATATTAAATTAAATGACACTTATGAAAAAATTACTCTTATCTGTTGCAATTACTGCGGCCACCTTCAATGGGTATACCCAATCCATCGATCAGAAAGTAGCGTCGCTGGTAGCGAAGATGACACTTGAAGAAAAAGCAGGACAGATGACCCAGATCAGTGTGGAAGCTTTTTTGAAAACTACAAATGGTCAGGTGAACGAGCCTCATGAATTTGACATGGGCAAATTAGAGGAAGCCATCAAAAAATATAAAGTAGGTTCTATTCTGAATGTAGGTGGCTATGCACAAACAGTAGAAGTCTGGAGGAACAGGATTGAGACTATCCAGAAAATTGCTTTGCAGGAACGTCTTAAAATCCCCGTTCTGTATGGCATTGACGCCATCAGGGGGAATAATTATACTTTAAATTCAGTGATGTTCCCTCAGCAGATTGCACAAGCGGCTTCTTTTAATCCTGCTATGGCTAAAAAGGCTGCAGCTGTTACTGCTTATGAAACACGTGCTTCCTTTATTCCCTGGAATTTTAGTCCGGTGCTTGATCTTGGCCGTCAGCCTGTATGGCCCCGTATATGGGAGACCTATGGTGAAGACCCTTATCTGGTCAGCGAAATGGGCAAAGCCGTGGTACAGGGATACCAGGGGGATGATGTCGTAACCGACAAATACCACGTTGCCGCCTGCCTGAAACATTATATGGGCTACAGCATGCCTTTAAGCGGACATGATCGTACCCCTGCCTGGATACCTGAAAGAGAAATGCGTGAATACTTCCTGCCTCAGTTTGCCGCCGCTGTAAAAGCCGGTGCAAAAAGTGTGATGGTAAACAGCGCGGAAATAAATGGAGTACCTGTTCATGCCAACAAACATATTTTAACAGATATCCTGAAAGGTGAACTGGGATTCAAGGGACTGGTAGTGAGTGACTGGCAGGATATCCAATATCTTTATCAGCGTCACAGAATAGCAAAGGACAACAAAGAAGCGGTGATGATTGCTATTAATGCCGGTATTGATATGAGCATGGTGCCTACTGATTACACATTTACTACCGACCTTATCGAACTGGTAAAAGAAGGGAAGATCCCTATGTCACGTATCGATGATGCGGTAAAAAGAATACTGAAAGTGAAATTTGAAACCGGTCTTTTTGATAACCCGGTAGGCAAAGCCAGCGACTATCCATTGTTTAATGGCGAAGCGCATAATAAACTAAACTATGACCTGGCTGCTGAATGTATCACATTGCTGAAAAACACAAATAACATCCTGCCATTGACACCGGGTAAAAAGATATTGGTAGCAGGTCCTTCTGCCAATTCAATGCGTTCTCTAAATGGTGGATGGGCACGTATCTGGCAGGGTATTACCAGCGATGAAACTGAAAAAGATAAGAACACCATCCTCGAAGCAGTTCAGCATGTATTTGGTGCTGCTAATGTTGTGTATAGTGCAGGTGTTGATTTTGATAAAACCATCGATATCACGGATGCGGTATCAAAGGCGGCCAATGTAGATGTGATCGTACTTTGTATTGGTGAAACCAGTTATACCGAAACACCGGGCAACATCGGCGATCTGCGGATATCTGATTCACAGATTGAACTGACACGTGCTTTAGCTGCGACCGGCAAACCTATTGTGTTTGTATTGACAGAAGGTCGTCCACGTATCATCTCTTCAATAGAACCACTGAGTGCTGCTGTCATCCATTCCTACCTGTCAGGAAATGAAGGGGGAAATGTGATTGCAGATGTGCTGGCTGGTAAGATCAATCCTTCCGGAAAACTGCCTTACACCTATCCCCGTTCCACCAATAGCCTGATCAATTATTATCATAAATATACTGAGACATTGCAGTTTGATGAAATGGCGGGATACAATCCGCAGTGGGAATTTGGATATGGATTGAGTTATACGCAATTCTCTTATGCCAACCTTACAATCAGCAATAAAACATTGACAGCTGCAAAAGCGATTACCATAACTGTCGATGTGACAAATACCGGGAAAGTAGTGGGTAAAGAGGCGGTATTATTATATGTAAGTGATGAAGTCGCTTCTATTACGCCTGAAGTAAAGCGTTTGCGTGCATTTGAAAAAATAGAATTGCAACCGGGGCAGACGAAGACAGTTTCTTTCACGATAGATAAAGAAAGACTTTCTTTTATCAATGCACAACTACAGCGGGTGACAGAGCCGGGTGATTTCTCCGTTTCTGTAGGAGGGTTGAAAGCGGCATTTAAATATGAGTAATTATAACAAGGGAAGCCGTAGCACCGGCTTCCCTTGTTAAATACCAGAAAAACTAAATTACGAGCCAGTTAAGAAATAAAACCAATCAATAGGTATCACGAATAGAAACATTCATGAAAGAGGGAATTCACCAACGGGGGATGAAAACCATTTTCAGAAAAAACATTCATGAAAGAGGGAATTCACCAATGGGGGATGAAAACCATTTTCAGAAAAAACATTCATGAAAGAGGAATTCACCAACGGGGGATAAAAACCATTTTCAGGGAAAAGAGGCTGTCATCAATACTATTGAAGCAGCCTCTTTTCCTATATTAGCATCTATTTTTCCAGCTTAAATCCATCTACAATTTTCGGTCTGTTGGCCGCATTTGCTACCCCAAACCCTGTTGCATACATCCAGCGGGTCATTTTCGTCAGCTTCTCAATATTGATAGTTGCAGCTTCATCAGCAGGTGTATGATAACGCGGATGCGTGAGCGTGGTGAAGAAAATCGCAGGAATATTCTTTCTCACATATGGCAAATGGTCACTGCGGAAATAGAATCCTTCAAAATGGGAAGCCTTGTCCCATTCAGTATCCAGTTTGAATTTTGGCCCTTTGGCATTTTCTGCCAATGCGATGTTTGCCAGGTCTGATGAGTTCAGATGTGGAGGTGTGATACCCAGTAAACCTGCACTGTCAGGAGAATTCATGCCTATCATATCAGCATTCAGCACAGCTACCAGCGATTCCTGTGGCACAGTAGGGTGTTCCGCGAAATAATAGCTACCCAGTAGTCCACGTTCTTCTGCGCCATGCCATACGAACAGCGCACTACGTTTACCAGGTTGTTGGTGAAACGCACGGCCGATGGCCAGCAGTGCCACGCAGGCGGTTGCATTGTCATCAGCTCCATTTAAGATAGAATCTTTTCCCGGTTCAATGTTGCGTACGCCATCATGGTCTGTGTGACCGCTGAACAATACATATTCATTGGCCAGTTTGGGATCACTACCTTTCACTTTCGCTACTACATTCACAGATGGATAAGTGAATGCTTCCGCATATATGTTTGCCTGAAATTGTTGATTTGGAACACGCACGAGATCGAGGGCATCAGCGCCTATCCAAATAATAGGGATACCGTTTAATAATTGTCTGGATGGTCTGCCTTCAATTCGGTAGGTGCCACGCATACGGTCCTGAACGGCTCTGGCCCAGGCTTGTTGCGCTCTGTCATCTGAAACAAATATAATTGCCTTTGCACCTTTGGCTGCGATTTTTTTGACACAGTTTTGTACGACAAGTGTTACGTATCTCCATGGAATAATTTTGCGTGGGTCGGTCAGATCCTGTTCTGTGAATTGTAGTGCTACGACCTTTCCCTTTACTGTAGCTTCATCCACTGTTAAGGGATCATTTACAAATACGATGGGAGCATCTACTGAAGCAAAGCCTGGTTCCCATATGATCATATCTTTCCAGAGAGAAAATGTGCGGTCTCCGATCTTTACGGTGCTGTGATCATTTACACGTTCGCGTAATAAGGAATAAAACTGGAAATAAGTGCCATCGTCACCAGCGGGTTCCAGGCCGGCTTTGCGTGCTTGTTCTGCTACCCACATGGAAGCTTTTAATTCATCGAGGGTACCTGCTTCACGGCCTCTGAAGTGATCATCGGCAAGGGTAAAGAGGTCGCGTTTTATTTCTGCCTGTTGAATAGCCTCAATGGGTACTTTTTTTGATTGTGAATTTACCTGACCGGCAAAGCACAGGAGTGTACTAAAAGAAAATAGAAAAATATCTTTTCTCATATGGTTATCGTTGTGTATGAGTTATTGCGGGCAAAGGTAGGGAATATAAAAATAGAGGGAGCGTCTCAAAAATTCGTACGGCGCCCTTTTATTCGGGTATTTGTGGAGAAAATTTTCGTATTCTCAAAAACCTGCAAATCTCTTTAAGATTGAGTCCTGTAAATTATTCGATTTTAAAGTACACGGCGAATTCCTGTAAAAAAAGTTATCCATCCTTATAATTTCCTAATTCATCCATCGAATCCCAAAATTGGGGAAAAAACCTTGAAATTATTATCTGGCTATTAGTAAAATTGTTATCTTCATCCAGCCTGTAAATGACACAACAACTGAGCGCATTAGATAATAAGAAGCACCAGATTTAAACCCAAATAATTCACAGAGTTTAGAAAACGACAAAGGTTATTCCTCGCCATTGAATAGCCAGCACCCACATTATCTATAATCACCCTGGAAAGGATAACCTAAGCTATTAGATGAAAGCTAAATATAGAAGGTTCTTCCAGGTTGGCAACAGCATAATAAAACTTGTCTGCCTTTCAACAGCGTTGATGGTCTTACAAGCTTATGCCGCGGCCCAAACTGTAGATACCTATGTCCCTACGATTCAAGTAACGGTGTTAGATGCGTACAACACACCCATCGCTGATGCAAGCCTGCTATTGTATAGGTATAAAGATACCGTGCTGTCAGCCACAGGAACGACCGATAAGAATGGTAGGTATGAGTTTGCAGTAACGCCCCGTTATGCCTGGCTACTTAAAGTATCCCATCTACAATACAGGGATAGCTTATACTTGCTGGATTCGGCTACATTGTCACATCCGGATGGTGTAACCGTGCAATTGCAAACTGGTGTAGCCAAACAGCTGAATGCCGTAGTCGTGACCGGAAAAGCCCCTCTCATTGAGCGGAAAATAGACCGTGTTATTTTCAATGTTGATAACAGTATCTCATTGGTAGGAGGATCGGCCTGGGATGCTGTTCAGAAAGCACCAGGAGTGAGAACTTCCGGAGAAAACAGGATTATGCTGGCAGGAGGAAACAGTGCAAAGGTTATGCTGAATGGAAGAACCCTGCAGTTGTCAGGAGAAGACCTTACTAATTTATTGAAATCAATTTCATCTGCCGATATTGCCAGAATAGAAGTGATTGCCAATCCACCGTCTATGTACGATGCCGCTGGTGGAGGAGGACTGATCAATATCGTCACCAAAAGAAACAGAGTAGCAGGTATAAGCGGCAATATACAGGGAAGCTACGCACAGGCGGTATTTCCCGGTTATACCTTAGGTGGGAGTGTGGGATATACGTATAAAAAACTCTCCATGATGGCGACGCTGAATGCAAGCAAACAACTGACTTACCAAACCCGCGAAAGCTTTATTTATTATCCCTCCCAGCTATGGCTTAGTGAACGGGGAGCAGATTATGTAACCAAAAGTCTGACCGGTACAGTGGCAGCGGAATATAACTTCAACAGGAATCAAACAGCTGGTATCAGGTACACCACTTCGTTGCAAAAAAGAACAACAAAAGATGGCACACTAACTAACATTTATTCCAAAGACCTTGATTCTCTGGTACAAAGTGCCAATCGTTATTCCAACAAACCGGAGAGTCATGACCTGGATCTTTATTTCGAACAAAAGCTGGATTCAACCGGCAAAAAAATAGCTGCAGGTGCTGATTACTTTTATTATCATAAAAGCAATGTGCAGGAGCTGAATAGTTACAATTATCTGCCTGGAGGTATCCCAACAGGTGACTCATTGGTAGCCAGGAATCAGTCGCCTCAAACGGTGAAGGTGTATACCGCACAGGTAGATGCTGAACTGCCCGGAAAACAGCTCGAAATCAAAATGGGAGCAAAGGTGTCTTTTATTAATAATGACAGCAGAATCGCCTTCTACAACCTCTATAAAGGTACACCTGTTTTCGATGCTGCAAAGAGCGATAGTTTTATCTACAGGGAAAGGGTACAGGCATTGTACCTCAGTGCAGGTAAACACATGGGACACTGGAACCTGCAGGCCGGATTAAGAGGTGAATTTACGCAGACGACAGGGATTTCTCAAACCTATCAGCAACGGAATGAGAATGCTTATTTCAGGCTGTTTCCTACAGCGTATTTAATGTATCAGCTTAAAGGAGAACAACAACTGTTCTTCTCTTATGGCAGAAGAATAGGCCGGCCGGACTATGCAGCACTCAATCCGTTTAAATCTTATTCCAGTAAATACTATTATACGGCAGGCAATCCCTTCCTGCAGCCATCGTACCTGCACGTGCTGCATCTGGGATATCAATACAAAGAGTTGTTGAATTCCCAGTTGTCAGCAGAAATTAAGCACAATGGATTTGACCAGTTACGCATCCCCGATTCTGTGACGAATATCATTGCAATGGAACAACGCAACTTTTTAAACGTCTATAGTTACGGCATCGAGGAGACACTCACTTTTAGTGCGTGGCGGTGGTATGAAAATTATACCTATCTGCAGGTTTATTCAAATACTACCATATCCACAAATGCTGCTACCCAAAAACGGCTGAGTGGATGGAGCATGTATATATCTTCTGAACAGACTATTTCCTGGAACCAGGCCCGTACCTTCCAGAGCGTCGTCTCCATCTGGTACCAGGCTCCTGAGATAAACGGGATAGATCACGTCGGGGCATATTATAGCCTGGATGCAGGTTGTAAAGTATCCCTATGGAAAAAGAAAGTAACAATCGCCCTCAATGGGAAAGACCTGTTAAAGACTAACAGAGAACGCTATGGGAGTGTGACAAATGGTATACGACAACAGTATAGTACTTACTACGGAAGTCGATCCTTACGTCTCACGCTGGCATGGAAACTGGGTGGTAAAACCCGTGACCTGAAACAGCGCAACACTAACGGAGACGAGAAGCGAAGAGCTAATTAACAAAAAACAATTTCTTACCGGTAATACAGCTTGTTTGACAGACAGTGGCCACTAATGTCAACAATCCTGTACAGACTATGTATTGTCTAATATGTAGCGTTCTATGATGGCTAAACAACGTTAAACTTAAGCCGATTTGCTCATTATATTTAAAAACCCAACAACCATGAACAACAAAAATCTCCAGCAATTGCTGAAACAGGTAATCGAAGAAGAAAGCAAAAAAGCAATCACTCCCCTGAATGAAGCTGATGCTTACCTGATTCGCGGTGGTGCACGTAGGCTTGAAGATAGCTGCACAAAGAATTGCACTAAAAAAAGTGAAGAGATTGAATAATTTCCTCTGTTTTTCCAGGGCCATCAGTGCCCTGGAATTTTCTAAAATCATAGTTTATGGAATATAAGAGTTCCTTCTATATCATAAAGACAGGGATACTTGATGACAGCGATGCCGCTCCTAAAAGACTCCTCTATGCCACCCGCACCGGCAGCGTATTGATGATTAAAGATGTTTATTACGGATATCTGGAACGGAATGAACTGGATCAGCTGCCACCTTCCTTACTTAGCGAACTGGCTACTATCGAAGCTATTGTACCCGCAGATCAGGATGAGCTGGATTATATATTGCAGGATAACCAGCAAGCTGTGGAGCAGGACCATACGCTGGATATTGTGATACAGCCAGGCGCCTCGTGCCAGTTGGGGTGTCATTACTGTGGGCAGGAACATACCAATCAATATATGCCTGTTGATCTGCAACAAAAAATGATCGCACGCATCGGGGATAAGTTACGTAATGAAGGCGCTAAAAAATTGTCTGTTACCTGGTATGGTGCAGAACCACTGATGGCAGTGAAACAAATTCGGGAGATGAGTGAACCCCTGATGGAGCTGACAGCTAAGCTAGGATTGGGGTATACTGCTGATATGATTACAAATGGATTGAGTCTGAAGCCATCCATCTTCAGGGAGATGGTTGCACAATGGAAGATCCGGCATTTCCAGATTACCCTGGATGGTGTGGCTGCTTACCACGATAAAAACAGGTATACGAAAAAAGGACAACCCACCTTTGACCTGATCTTTAAGAACATTCTGGATATCGTCAACGATCCCTTTTATGAAGAATGTAAAGCGAGAATTACGGTGCGTTGCAATGTAGATCGTAATAATGAAGCTGGCATTGATGAATTTATCCAACTGCTGGCCAGTTATCAATTGCAGAAGAAAGTTGGGTTTTATATGATACCTGTGCATAACTGGGGCGAGAATAATGCAGGAGATACTGTCGGCGTAAGTAAGAGCGATTTTGCATCTGAAGAGATTGACTGGATGATGAAGCTCATCCATCATGGATTTTATACGGAGATCCTGCCCGGCCGGTCTAAGATTGTATGTAGTACAGTTAAAAAAGGCTCAGAAGTATACGATGCTTATGGAAATGTATCTACCTGTTGGGAAGTACCTTATACGTCTCTGTATAAAGACACGGCATACGAGATAGGGCATCTGGACCAACCTTTTGTTGAAGATACGAGCAAAACCCCTATGCGGGCATGGAACACTACTTTGAAAGAAGGGAAGACCTGGTGTGCAAACTGTAAGTTATTGCCGGTATGCGGAGGTAGCTGTCCTATTCACTGGGAGCATGGCATCCCTGCCTGCCCATCGTTCAAGTTCAATATTGAAGACCGGCTGGTATTGGAGTATATACAAAGTCGTCAGCAAAAGGAAGTAGCCCTTTAATAAAATACATGCTGTGTTTAAAAAAAGAAAAATAGTATTTCAGCGGCAATTAGATACCTCCGATTGTGGATCTACCTGCCTGTGTATGATAGCCCGGCATTATGGCAAAGCGTATTCCCTGGAATATATGCGTGAGCTGTCTTTCATAGGAAAGGAAGGGGTGAGTTTGCTCAACCTGAGCTTTGCTGCAGAAAAGATCGGCTTTCGTACGCTGAGAGCAAAACTTACATTAGAGAAGCTGGCAGAAGATTGTCCGCTGCCCTGTGTCCTGCATTGGAACCAGGATCACTTTATTGTATTATATGAGGTCTACCGCACCTTTCCTGGCAGGAAACTACGCTTCAAAATAGCCGATCCTGCACATGGCGTTGTCACTATAAATGAAAAAACATTCAGAGACAACTGGATCAGTACGACCGACGATTTTGGGATGGCATTGCTGATGGAACCTACAACTGAATTCTACCAGCATCAAACCGTCGTACAAAAACCGGGGCTAAGTTTTCTGGTACGATACCTGGCTCCTCACAAAAGGTTCATCATACAATTGTTTATAGGTATGCTGGCCACGAGTTTGATTGCGCTGGCCTTTCCACTGCTGACACAATTCCTTGTTGACTATGGTATACAGGGGCATAATATCCACCTGATCTACATGCTGCTGCTATCACAGCTTTTCCTGTTTACGGGTAGTCTGGTGATAGATCTCCTGCAAAACTGGCTGCTGCTACATGTAAACATCCGTTTGAACCTCAATATTATTTCCGATTTCCTGATCAAGTTGATGCGCTTACCTATCAAATTCTTTGACTCGAAAGCAGTGGGTGATATTCTGCAACGTATCAATGATCATCAGCGTATTGAGACCTTCCTGACTGGGGTTACGCTTAGTACCCTGTTCTCTTTCATCAATATTGTCGTATTCAGTACGATTTTATCTTTTTACAGCACGCAGATTTTATTTGTTTTCCTCTTCTTCAGTATCGCTGGCGTAAGCTGGATACTGTTGTTTCAGCGTAAACGTAAGGAACTGGACTATGAGCGTTTTAGCCGGAATAAGGAGAACCAGGATCAGTTGGTGGAAATGATTACCGGCATGCAGGAGATCAAATTGTACGGCAGTGAGCGGACCAAACGTTGGAACTGGGAGTACCTGCAGATAAAGGTATTCAGGCTTAATATACGAAGCCTGGCGCTGGCACAGTACCAGCGGACAGGCTATGTGTTCTTAAACCAATTCAAGAATATCCTCATCTCATTTATAGCCGCCAGTGCAGTGTTAAATGGTGAATTATCCCTTGGTGTGTTGCTAAGTATATCCTTCATCATAGGTCAGACCAATGGCCCGCTGGAACAACTGGTGGCATTTATTCAGGCTGCTCAGGATGCAAAGATCAGTATGGACAGAATGAATGAAATTCATTCCAGAGAAGAGGAAGAGAAAAAGGGCGAAATCACAGAAGACTTGTCAGCCGTACACCTTGACGAGAAGGGCTTGTTTCACCCACAAGAAGAAGATATCATATTGGATAATATTTCTTTTCAGTACGAAGGACCTCATTCTCCTTTTGTATTAAAGGATATCTGTCTGCGCATACCAAAAGGTAAAATTACTGCTATTGTAGGCGATAGCGGTAGTGGAAAAACGACACTTATGAAACTGTTACTGGGTTATTACGAACCGGTAAACGGTCGTATCCTGGTAGGCGATCAACCCTTACCATCCTTGTCACCCAAATACTGGCGCAGCAAGTGTGGTACTATTATGCAGGATGGATATATTTTTTCTGACACCATTGCCAACAATATCGCATTAGATGGGGAAGAGATAGATCATACCCGCATGCAGCTGGCCGTGGAAACCGCCAATATCAAAGCATTTATAGAGAGCTGTCCCATGGGCTATGTCACCCGCATCGGCAATAATGGTACCGGTATTAGTGGCGGACAGCGACAAAGAATATTTATTGCCCGCGCAGTATACAAAGACCCTGATTACCTGTTCATGGACGAAGCGACCAGCAGTCTGGATGCGATTAATGAACGAAAGATCATGAATAATCTGCAGGCCTTTTTCGGCGGGAAATCGGTTGTCATTATTGCTCATCGATTGAGTACTGTAAAAAATGCAGATCAGATTATCGTACTGCAACAAGGGCGTATTGTAGAGCAGGGTGATCATCAGACATTGACACAGCGAAGAGGATATTATTATGAACTGGTGAAGAACCAGCTTGAAATAGGAAACTAATTTATTATGCCACAGACCCGGAAAAGAAATACGTATGAATTAAGAAGCAGGGAAGTGCAGGAAGTATTGAGCAAGCCACCTTCCCATCTCATTCTTTGGTCTAACCTGATCATCGTTTTTGTATTTGTAATAGCCCTCATCCTGTTTTCCCATATAAAAATCCCGGCGAAGAAAACGGGTAATCAAACCCTATTGGAATATCTTTTAAAGAAATAACCACTATGCGAATTGCCTATCTCATCACAGCTTATCGCGATTTTGATCATTTGTCCAGGCTGATAGAAAAAATCCTCACTCCTGAAACAGAAATATTTGTGCATATAGATGCAAAAATCGAATACAACTTATCGATAGCCCTGAAGGATAATGACAGGGTGCATATATTGGAAGATCGTTTTCTGGTTACGTGGGGCGGCTTTAATCTTACACTGGCATTTATGGCCCTCATGAGTGAATGCAGGGCATCAGGTACATACGATCAGGTATTTTTGATCAGTGGTGCCGATTTTCCCCTTGTGAGCAATGATGAAATCAGTGCATTCGTGGCGGCTAACAAGGATCTTATCTTTCTTGAATATTTTGAAATACCCTACGCCAAATGGACAGGTAGTAATGGTGGAATAGACAGATACGAATTGGAATGGCCCGTGGATGACATAGGAAAAGATACGGCGGAGGAATATGCGTGGCAACAAAAGGAGGCTGGCATACGAAGAGCGTTTCCCGCAGGGTTGAAACCCTATGGAGGTAGTTGCTGGTGGACAATGCCCTCTGCTGTATTAGAATACCTTTGTGATTACTTTACCGACAACTTTGATTGGATCTATCCTTATTTCAGAACAGTATTACTGGCCGATGAAATACTGATACCAACTGTTATCATGAACAGCCCTTACAAAAGAAAGGTAATAAATAATAATCTCCGTTACATAGACTGGGTGACAGGTCCGGCATCGCCCAAAATACTTACCATGGATGATTTGCCTTTGCTGAAAGCCAGTGGTTGCCTTTTTGCGAGGAAATTTATTCCAGCCATAGATAGCGAAGTGATCGATCAACTTGAACAATCAATAATGTTGACATGATATTTTTATCCGCACAACCGGACACGCTGTATTTTAAGTGGCAACTGGAAGTACAGTTGGTTAATTTTAGAAAGCACGGCATTCTCAAAGAACAAATACATGTATTGGTAGGGTATGATCCTGAAAAAGGATTACTACCGAAATTCGCGGAGTTGCTGTTGGCATTCAGTGATTATGCTTTATTCTTTTTGTACGAAGATACCCGGACTAACCGGTTATATCCTTCTTCGCTTAGACCTCATATCATCAAAAAGCATTTTAAGTCATATCCGGAAGAGTGTAGTGTACCTGTGTTCTATCATGATCCGGATATCATATTCCGTAAGTTGCCCGATTTTGAATCCATGTGCAGGGCTGATGATGCAAATTGGTATGTATCGGATACCCGTTCTTATATCAGTGCTGAATGGCTGATCAGTACAGGACGTGTTGTGCTGCAGGAGATGTGTATGGCCATAGATATGGATCAGGCGTTGGTGGAGTTGAACAGTGAACATTCCGGCGGCGCCCAATACCTGATGAAAGGTGTAAACTATCAATTCTGGGACAGGGTAGAATCGGATTGTGTAAAAATGTATCGTCACCTGAGTATGCATAATGAGCGTTATGCGCAGTTGTACGAAGAGCAGACAGGCCAGCGTTTCTATCAGCCTCCCATAGCCTGGTGTGCGGATATGTGGGCGGTGTTGTGGAATGCCTTTCGCCTGCATTATCCCGTGAGGATTCATGAAGAGCTGGCCTTTTGCTGGCCAAAGGAAGAGATGGTGTGCTGGGAGCAAACAAAAATCTTTCACAATGCCGGGTTGGGTAGAGAGCATGCACATCAGCATTTCTTCAAAGGAGATTTTGAGCAACTGCCACCGTACCATGTCAATTTTGATTATGTCAGCAAAGCGTATTGCAGCTGGCAATATGTATTGGCAGTGAGAGAAACAGAAGCAGCGATGAGAATCGATTTAAGTGATATGACCTTTCTGTTGCCGGTCAGGATCGATAGCCGTGACAGGGAGGATAACCTGAAGATGTCAATTCAGTTTCTGAATAAATATTTCCGGACTACTATTATCGTGCTGGAAGCAGATGTTGCACCCCGGGTGGACAAAAGTATATTGACGGAAAATACCACCTATGTATTTGTGGAGGATAGCGCGCACTGGTTTCATCGGACAAAGTACAACAATGAAATGATCAGGATGGTTACTACACCGTATCTCGCATTGTGGGATGTAGATGTAGTAGCGGCTCCTGCACAGATAGTGGCGGCCGTCAACCAGTTACGAAACGGTGATTGCAAAATATCTCTGCCTTTCGATGGCAATGTAGTATTTGTAGCTGATCCGGATTTGAAAAAACTATTCCAGCAACAACTGGATTTAAAGATCCTGCAAAAGTTGAAGCCATCTCAATTTAAATCAGTGGGCGGGGCCGTGATGCTGGACAGGGAAGCATTTATAGCCTGTGGCATGGAAAACGAGCGATTTTATAAATGGGGACCTGAAGACCAGGAGCGGCTTAGGCGGATGGCGGTATTAGGTTATAAGGCAGTGCGGATAAAAGGAGCATTGTACCATATAGATCATGTCACATTGCATAATTCCGGTTATCGTTCGGAGGATGATTACCAGGAGCTGATGCAACATCAAATGGATGTGGTGAATTCGGCGGCAGAGGAGTTGAAAAAAGAGGTGAGGTATTGGAACCAGTTATTAAAATTATGACCTTTTATGAATGTTCTACATCAAATTGCGGAAAAGATTAGTTCTGCAAAAGACTTCACAGAAGATATGAGTCTTGTAAATGGCCAGGCAGGCATGGCCCTTTTCCTGTTTCATTATGCCCGTGTTGTGGAGAGTGAACCATATTATGAGGTGGCGCAGAATTTACTCGTAGAGAACTATAGGTATCTTGTGAGGCAGATTAAACATCCGCATTTATCGGCAGTGCCGGGTATTGGCTGGCTGATTTCGCATTTGGGGCAGCAGCAGCTCATTGGAATTAATACGGATGAGATGTTGGAAAAGGTCGATAAGGTGATTTTTGACAAATTGCAATTTGGGTTTAGCCGGCTTTTTGATCAGGGAGGGTTGCTGGATATGACAAATTATCTGCTGCAAAGATATGCAGAGACGGGTTCCGACATTACAAGGATGATGATAGCAGAGCGGTTACTATTAGTGATAGATGAGATCAGGATGAAAATGGATGAAGGGATATTTAAGGTGTTTGACAGGCATTATGCGCCGGTAGAATCAAGGATGATGTTGAATAAGATGAGAGGTTTATCGGCAGTATTACATTTCATTAGCAGGGTGAAAGAGTTGGGTATTTATCCGGTTATAATAGGTGAGATGGAGGCGGAGATAATTGCATGGCTGACAGAATACAGGACCTTAGTGCATACTGATTTTACAACCTTACTTAGGGTGCGGGATGCAATGGGCAGGGCAGGAGTGGAGATGGTGTTGGAGGAGCTACCTGCTGTGAAGAATATTGTGCGATGGGAAGATCTGGTGCTGAGTTGTAAGCTGTTGGGAGCTGGGGCGGAAGATATCCGGCAAATGTTGCAGACAGGTGTTTGCCAGGAGCTGGAGAGAGGGAGAGGGATGCCGGATCTGGGGTTGTCGGGAGGTTTAGCCGGGATAGGGATGGTGCTGCTGGAGGGGGTGAGTGGAAGCTTTGTGGATTGGGAGGAGGGTTTATTGTCATGATATTGAATTAGAATGTCTGCATATTTGACTAGTTGATAAAGGCCTTACAGCTTAATTAACTTAGCCTGCTCAGGAACAATCAGTTTAACCTGCAAAGGATTATACGCCTTTAATTGCTCCCGTATCAGTTGCTCACGATTACCACCCGGTTTGATATGCGTGATCACCACCGGAAACCCCTTCAACTCCTCCGTTCCTGCAAGAGACGCTAAATCCTGTAATTCCAACATCAGCCAGTGTGGGGTAAGATGGCCGAACAATTGTTTATCCGGTTGCTGATTATCAAAAGACACCTCTATAAAAATAGCCTTTAGCTTTTTTGCTTTCAACAAGGGAGCTACCTCTACCCATAGCAGGTGTAGTTTATCAGAATGTTCAACTGAATCTGCGCCAGTATCACCCAAATAAAGTATATAAGCTTCTTCATGCCGAACCAGGAATGCCGTACTTTGGTAAGGATTAGAATGACTGAGCGAAAAAGCCGTGACCTGCATAGCTGTGTTTTGCAAAGGTGCTTCGGTGCCTGGAGTCAGTACTGTATAGTGATATTTACCAAGTGCCGGTTTCTCGCCTTCATTAGCAAAATTTGCCCAGCTTTTCCAGGAGAAATATTTATCTTTTAATATATCCAGACAATAATC
Organism: Chitinophaga sp. LS1; assembly: GCF_034274695.1. Classification (NCBI taxonomy): domain Bacteria; kingdom Pseudomonadati; phylum Bacteroidota; class Chitinophagia; order Chitinophagales; family Chitinophagaceae; genus Chitinophaga; species Chitinophaga sp. LS1. The sequence continues at coordinate 6,647,370 of NZ_CP128362.1, read as the reverse complement.
TAACCCATAAATATTCTTCGTACTATCATCCGGTGAATTGATGATCATACCCGCCAGATGATCAAGATGACCATGGGAGATCAGAAATCCTTTTACATTTTGCCTCAACACCTCAGCAGCAGTGCCATGCAATAGTTTCGCCTGTATGGCTTTTTGAATACCGTAGTGCACAGTGCCCGCATCCAGGCATACATAATCTTCACTTCCCTGCGGAGCGATCATATAAGCAGAAAGATTGCTTTCATCAGTACCTCCTTTCACCCCCAGTGGTATCACTTTGAACGAAGTTTGCGCGTATGAAAATTGACAAAGTAGGATACCTGCTATTGTTAAGATATTTTTCATCAACGATTATTTTTCTAATGATGGAATGAGATGCTCCCAGTTCAATTCTATTGCAAAATCAAGAGCTGTTTTCCATTCATAGTTTTGAGTATCTTTTCCAAATAAGGCCTGTTGCCGGCAATGGTTTCAGTGTGAAGGAGGGTATACCCGTTTCATCTGCTGTTTTTACTTTTGCAGGATGATAAAGTTCATATTTAAGAGACGGCTTTATTCCACTTCGGGAATATCCCAAAGATATCCAGGTGTTGCCTCAGTAAGTTCCGTTTTAAAACTTCCGGGCAATCTTTAACGTCGGTATCGTAGGTTACGTACCAGTATATATTTAATGCTTCAATATTTTCCCGGATCATCTGTTTTTTCCAGGCAATATGTGCAGGTGTTTTACCAAACTGTGGGCTATCGATTATTTCATCTTTCAATCCTCCCTTTTTATTAGAGAGGGTACCATCTTTTTCAATTTTTCCGGCATTTCCGATGTAGATCAGCTCTACTCTTCCTTTTTTCAATGCATAGACTACGTATACCCCACTTTTATCAGCAGGCGCATTACATACTGTCTGTAGATCTTTTTCTGGCGTGAGGAAGAAATGTTGCTGTGTTTTGTATTTATCTAATATCCCAAACATCGGGCAAAGATAGGATATCTTGCCTGATCATTGTACCAGCTGGTTCTGCTGTTTTTTTATTTATGTAATATGCAGCTCCTTCACCGTTTCATATCCCGGAAGGTGTACCGCCACTACCACCTGGTGGCAATATTGTCCGCTTACAGTTGAATAGGGATTATTATATAATATGTAATATTAATATGAATTTCGGAGATATAAAAGAGAATTTAGGGTTATTTCCCAAAAAGGTTTAGTAAGGGGATTTGGGTTAATTATTGCCTTATAGGGTAAAAGGCCTGCAGATAGGGTGTTTGCACGATTTTTTACATCCGGGTATTTCGTGGGCATTCAATGCTATTACGATCATTTGCAATAGTTTTATACCTTTGCATCCCAATTGAAGATTATGCTTGAAAATTTGAAAATAGGAATATTAGGAGGCGGTCAGCTGGGAGGGATGCTTTTACGGCATGCCATCGATCTCGGCCTCAGCGTTTCGGTGTTGGATAAAGATGCAAACGCGTCTTGTTCCCGTTATACTTCTTCTTTTACCATTGGCGATCCAAAATCTTATGAAGATGTGCTGGCATTCGGCAAAGGGCTTGATGTGATCACTATCGAAATGGAAGCGGTCAATATAGACGCCTTACGCGAACTGGAAAAGCAAGGGAAAAAGGTATTTCCATCTCCTGATACTATTCAAGTGATCCAGGATAAATATACCCAGAAGCAGTTTCTCCTGTCACACAGTATACCAGTGGTGCCAGGTGTGGCTGTTGAAGGCAAAAATGATCTTAACAATCTCGAAAATAAATTACCGGGTTGTCTTAAAAAACGACGCGATGGGTACGACGGTTATGGCGTAATGGTGTTGAAGACAGCTGCAGATATTGCCAATGCTTTTGACGTGCCGAGTGTGCTGGAAGAGTTGGTGGATATTAAACACGAAATCGCTGTAATCGTAGCACGAAATGAGCATGGCGCTGTAAAATGCTATGACCCTGTGATGATGGTGTTTTCCGAAGAGAAATTCGTACTTGAGTCGCAGGTAGCACCTGCTCAGTTAGCGGAAGGCTTACAGGAGAAAGCCAACACCCTCGCTGAAAATATAGCCAATGCGCTTAACCTGGTTGGTATTCTTGCTGTAGAAATGTTTGTCACAAAAGATAACCAGATCTTAGTGAATGAACTGGCACCAAGACCTCACAACAGTGGTCATCACACGATTGAAGCCAGTACTACATCACAATACGAGCAACTGCTCCGGGCGATATTAGGGTTGCCACTTGGTGACACAGCACTGCATTTGCCTTCTATGATGTTGAATATACTGGAAACGGCTGCACTGTCTGCTAACAGGGAGGAGAAATTCACGCTCCTGTTGGACATCCCGGGGGCACATCTTCACTGGTATGGCAAAAAGGGTAGCAGGTTAGGCAGGAAAGTAGGGCATATTACCATCACAGGCAGCACAATGGAAGACATATCGTCAAAAGCTGAAACTATTCGGAAAATTTTAAATTAATAAATATGAAACAGGTAGAAGTAGGCATTATTATGGGCAGTAGTTCCGATGCGCCTATTATGCGTCAGGCAATAGAGGTGTTAAAGAAATTCGATGTAGGATATGAGTTTAACGTCGTGTCTGCACACCGCACCCCCCAAAAAATGTTTGAGTACGCAACTACCGCTGAAGAGCGTGGTTTGAAGGTGATCATTGCAGGAGCTGGCGGTGCCGCACATCTTCCTGGTATGGTGGCTGCAATTACTACATTGCCTGTAGTTGGTGTGCCGATCAAGTCTTCCAACTCCCTGGATGGTTGGGATTCCCTGTTATCTATCGTGCAAATGCCGGGTGATATTCCTGTAGCGACGGTGAGTGTGAATGGAGCACGTAACGCTGGTTTACTGGCGGTGCAGATCCTGGCGACAGCTGATAGTACACTGAGGGAGAAGCTGGCGGCGTTGAAGAAGGAGAATAATGATAAGGTCGCTAAGCAAAATGAGACCTTAGATCGCGAATAGAAGATCGTTTTTTAAAAAGGGGAAGTCGCTCTTTGAGCGGCTTCCCCTTTTTATATCACTGTTTTATCTATTATGATTTTCTTAACATTATAAGGGTTAACTTCACACAATTACTTAATTAGATTACGCCTACATATTTTCATCTATCCAACAGCGCATATTTGAGATTTATTTCCAGCGTCCTCCGAAAAGATTCTCTAATATGATTATCCTTATTTTTTTTATTTCCATCTGGTACCTTTCGTTGTTTTCTCAAACTTTTTTTCAGCATAGGTATGCAGCACATGGTGCTTTTGAGATGAGTAAAGGCTGGGAACGATTCTTTTTCATTTTAACGTATGTTACACAAGGCTCGTCTTACATGAGTCCCAGAGCATATGCGGTTATGCACAGACTACATCATGCCCATACAGATACACCTTTGGATCCGCATTCGCCATCCAACTCGTCCAACATATTTGCTATGATGTGGCATACTAGAACTGTCTATCAGCATATCCTACATCATAAAATGGATGTAGAAGAACGGTACACAAAAAATGTCCCTTCCTGGGAGCGTTTGGATCGTTTTGCCAATGGAACACTTTCACGATTAATGTGGGTAGCACTATACATCCTGTTTTTTATAGTGTTTGCTACAAGCCCGTGGCAGTATTTGCTGTTACCAATTGTTGTTTCAATGGGTGCTTTTCATGGCGCGATCGTTAATTGGTTTGCACATAAGTATGGGTATATTAATTTCAAATTGAAAAATACATCGATGAATTTACTGTTCGTGGATGTATTAATGTTGGGAGAATCTTATCATAACAATCACCATAAACATCCGGCTTCTGTGAATTTTGGCCGTCGTTGGTTTGAAATTGATCCTGTGTATTATGTAATTAAGATGTTTGCATATTTCAAGATCATCAAGCTGGCGCGAGCTTAAATTCATGTATATATAATGCAAAAAAGGGCCGTATCGTACGATACAGCCCTTTTTTATTCGGTTACCTGATGAAAACAGTTAGCCGTTTAAGCGATTCTCAGAAGGATCATTTCTTTTTGATACACGATTCTTTTTCGATTTGTGATCGCTTTCAATATTATTGATTGTATCGTACCATTTGTGAAAATTCCTGCAGATGCATACTGATCAGGTAAATTATTTTCTTTTGAAACCAGTCTATTGTTGGAATATCTCTGTTTCTTGAAATGTATTCCTTCGCTTTACCTTCAAGTCCTTGCTTTAACCTTCCCATATATTGACCTATCCACAATTGAACAGTATGTTCATTTTTCATTCTGTCAACATATTTTATCGAATTCAGGAATTCTGTATAAATCAGGTTGACGGAGACATATGCTGTCTCATCAAAAGTATGAAGGAGGTTTTCAGCTTTATTTTGCATAGACTTTTTATTTTAAGTAAATCAATTAATTTGCCTGGCTGGTTTCTGGAAATTTATGTGGGGGAGGGTCGTGGAGTCGATTAATGTACCGTGGAGTAAGTAGGCTCAAACTATCTATCTATTATTCCAGCGTCCATAAAGGGTGATCGTCTATTGCGCTGTATATCTTAATGTCATCTTCATTTATCTCAAGACGAAACAAACTTTCATTTGCGATTTGCTTAAATGCCTGTATATAGAATATGCCATCCAGCATATGAATGACAATTGGTACAATACTACGGCGGTCGATAAAAAGAGAATTATTCAGAAATCTGAATTTATTATTCTCAGTTTTGTCGTAATAAGCTCTGCTATATAACTTTTCATATATGTCGCTTACTGTCATATTTGGGTATTTTAATGACGTGAGAGGGACATGCCCTTTCACGTCATTAATTTTTTTATTTACCAACGGTTGTTGTAATTAGACCTGGCGGGTTTTTCTTCCCTGGGTTTAGCTTTACTTGCCGTGATTGCCTTTCCATCTATGGAAGCACCGTTCATTTCCTGAATAGCTTTTTCAGCTTCAGTATCATCTGGCATGGTAATAAAGCCGAATCCCCTGCTGCGATTGGTGAATTTATCAATAATCACATTTGCGGAACTAACAGTGCCGAATTTGGAAAACTGGTTAGTGAGGTCCTCATTAACAACATAAGGACTTAGGTTGGACACGTATATATCCATTTTGTACTATTTATTTATCAGTGAAAAATATCGATTGAGGTAATAATGCAGGTGGTAAAAAAGAAGGCTGTAAAGAAAACTAGCTTACTAATGCGTAAATCTCAATTGTAATCTTCTTAAAGGTATGGTTTAAATAGTTCTCTGCCTAATTTATTTATTTTCAAGGGGTATTTAAAGGGGCGTATAACGTTCTTTTTTCCCTGGCAATTCAAATATTTCCCCCCATATTTTTTTGAAATACAAGCTGTATTTAAATGTATGAGATAAGCCAGAATTCTGGTGCAGGCAGCGCCACCGGTATTTGTTAATGCGGTGATGCAGGTGCACCATTGGCTGGTGTAAAATTGAGTGCAGATTCATTCGTTGAAACTTCCTAATTTGAGCACAATAAACTTAATTCCATGCGGAAGCTAATTGAATTCCATATGGTTGTTCACCCGGTGATCGTAGGGGAGGGACGGCGCTTGTTTACTGAAATGTCCCTGCCTGAAGGTCTGGGATTAAAACTGGCAGCATCGAATACGCTGAATTGTGGGTGTGTGGCACTGCGATATGAAAGGATTTAAAATTAGGGTATACAGGAATTTCATGTTTAATAAAAAACAATTATGCCAATAAGTCATCGCTCCACATTATTAGTATTTCTGCTATTTTTTTCCCAATTCAATACCTTTTATGGGCAAACATATCATTCGGATGTAACTCCTTCCAGGAGGATTGTGAATATCGTCAATTTTATCCGGTTGCTGGAACCCCGTGATCCTGCTATCACTGAAGACGTACTCTACCAGACGGTCGTAAAACAGGTTGCATTGATGAAACAATACCATCTCGGAGGCACCTTTCTACTTCAATACGATGCGCTGATAGATCCCCGCTATCAGCGTTTACTTAAAAGCCTTCCCAAAGATCAGTTTGAAATTGGTGCCTGGTGGGAACTGCCACAACCACTCATAGAAAAAGCAGGTATTAAATGGAGAGGAAAATATGCCTGGGATTGGCATTCAGATATAGGTTTTTCTGTTGGCTACACGCCTGAAGAACGCGAAAAGATTATTGATGTTTATTTTAATGACTTCAAAAAGATATTTGGGTACTATCCAAAATCAGTAGCCTCCTGGGTGATTGATGCCCACTCCCTGAGTTATATGTATGATAAATATAAAATAGTGGCTTCGGCCAATTGCAAGGACCAGGTAGGCACAGATGGATTTACGCTTTGGGGTGGGTACTGGAACCAGGCTTATTATCCAAGTCGCATTAATTCTTATATGCCTGCCCAGCATGCTGAAAAGCAGCTTCCTGTGCCTGTATTCAGAATGTTGGGTAGTGATCCTATCCGCCAGTATGAAGATGGAGGTAAGGTAACAACACTGGAACCTGTATACCCATATGCAGGTGGCAATGAACAATGGGTGAACTGGTTCTTAGATATTTTTTCCAGTGATCCGGTGCTGGGTTTTAACTATACACAGGCAGGGCAGGAGAATTCTTTTACCTGGGCAGCTATGCAGAAAGGGCTGGAAATGCAGCTGCCAATCATCGCACGGTTAAAGCAGGAAGGAAAAGTACAGGTGGAAACGATGGCGCAATCAGGTCGTTGGTTCCGGCAAACGTATAAGGTAACCCCTTCAACCACCTTTGCCGTAACAAGAGATTTGGGGACCAGCAATAAGAAAACCCTTTGGTACAATAGCCGTTTTTACCGTGCAAATCTTTTATGGATGAATGGGCATTTGCGCATTGATGATATTCATTTGTTTAATGAGGCCGTACCCGATAAATACTTAAATAGTGTGACAAAGGTGAATCAGAGTTTCTTCTATACGCTACCTATAGTAGATGGGTTTCAATGGGGAGAACGTGATCATCCGGCGGGTTTTCGACTAATGGAAATAAAAGATGGCAATGAGCGGGAGGTAAGTGGGGGAGATCCGGCATTTAGTAATAAAGGACAAAGTACTGCACATGTTTCCTGGCCGGGTAATAATGGTAGTTTTGAAATCGATCTGCAGGAAAATAAGCTGATAATTACCACAGGTAAAAATAATACTGAGAACTGGTTTTTGGATCTTTATGTGTCTACAGGAGCGAAAACAGCTTTTCAACAGGTGGATAGTGTACGTGCAACTTATTCATTTGATGGTCATACTTATTATCTGGTGGTGACGCAGGGTAAAATGGAGACACTTACCATGGGTGGTTTATACCGGATTAAACCTAATCATGGAACGATTGTGTTGAAACTGGAAGATGATTGATCGCTTTCCGGAAGCAGGAAGAGGCCGTATCAGAAGTAAGATACGGCCTCGTTTTATTCGGTTACCTAATTGAGATAAGTAGTCCTTTATGCAATTCTGAAGAGGGTTATTTATTTTTGAGTTCATCCTCTTTCTATAAGCTTATTGAATATCTTTCACACCTGGTTCTGCTGTTCCATCATCAAAAAGTCTTGTAAAACCAGTGATCACCGCATCTTTCCGGACAAATTTAATCCTCAGATAATCCTTGTCTTCCACTGAGAATAAGTCCTTATCCATCGGAATTAAATGGTTTTTGGCACCACCTGTTTTCTCTAAATACAATTGTCCGTTCTCAATGAAAATTTTCCTTTCTCCGTAGGTACCGGTATAAACTTTAAGGCTATCTGAAGATACCGTCACCGGCGAGAGTTTAGCTTTTATAGTCATCAGGGCCCATTTAGCCGGAAAATTGTCCTCCGGAGCTTTAGTCAGGGCTTTTAACTGGGCAGTTAATAACGCATCCTTTGCAGGGACTGGCACATCAGGTTTGACACCTGTACCTTCCCAGTCCGTTTTGGTAATGGTACTGATAGACCTACCTTCCGGAATACTGATGATGAAGTGGTCGCTGGCTGCTATTTCTTCTACAGGATGTGCACCGCCTCCGGTCGTTTCACCAATGATGGTAATGCGTTTCAGATTTTGCAGGCTGTAACAGAAGTCTTCTGCGGCAGAAAACGTATTCTGACTGGTCAGTACATAGACATCTTTGTGAGGCATACGTTTACCCTGCACATAAGGAAGTGTCTTAAATTGGATAAGGGTATTAGTCGGGCGCCAGTAAATATCGGTCAATGGCTGAGGTTCACCTTCAAATAGGTAACTGGCAAGCAATTGCACCATATCTGTAGAACCACCACCATTCATGCGAAGATCTATGATGAGGGCATCTGCATTACTCAAAAAGTTCATCGCCATGGTGGCTGTTTCCCCGCCTTTGCCTGTTGCTTCAAAATAGCTCAGGTTGAGATAGCCAATGTTTCCATCAAGGATCTTTAACTCTTTGAACCCAAAGTTCCTGGACCTGGCCAGTTCTACATTGTCTTCCATAATGGGATGGTCCTGAACAGGCCGGGGATCATAATGTACACCCAGGTGTTTGTCGTGGCAAACGGCCCACAGGTCGGTTGTCAGGCGGTCTGCAAATGCATTTGGGTCTTTTATTTTGGCGTATTGCCCTTTTTCTGCATTTGAATGTAGTTGTTTGGACATTTGTTCTGCCACTTCCGGGTAAACATACAATGCCTTTAACTTTTGAGAGATAGAATCGATGATCCTGGATTTTTCAATGTTACCAAGATCCTGTGCCATTGCGGGTGCCGCGAATAATAAAAAGAGGTACGCTAAAGCCTTCATAATGTTCATTTATCGGAGACAATGTTAGATATAAATGGCATATATTCGTTTGTAAAAAACGGCCAAAATTTACATGAGTATTGTTAAAACCCGACCTGTACATCTGGGGAAATATATACAATGTTTTTACTCTGTTCTTGCAGTACAAGGTAATATTGCTATTCACCGCCGTCTTCCCGATGGTACACTGGACCTGGTTTTTAATTTAGGAGAGGCTGTCAGTTTGTCCCGCGATGAAGTAAAGTTTAACCTTATGCCGGCGGTATCTTTAACAGGGCTGTATCCCGACAAAAGTTTTCTTTGTTATGCAGATAAGGTGCATCTGGTAGGGGTTGTTTTTCAGCCTGGTACAGCGCATCTGTTTATAAAAGATAGTTTAGCGCATATAAAGGCGTCGACTTTAGATGCAGGGGATGTATTCGGAAAGGATATTTACTTATTACTGGAGCGTTTGGCAGGTTTCCCTTCAGAGATCCAGCGGCATTATTTTCTGGAAAAGTTGCTGATGAAATTTATAGGGGATTATCAGCAGGAGCATTACCAGCATAATATATTACATGCAGTGAGCGATATTCATGTGGCTGAGGGGAACCTGGATGTAAGTTTACTGCATCATGCGCATTTGATGAGTGAGCGGAATTTCAGGAGAAAGTTTGTTGATTTTGTTGGGATGAGTCCTAAGCAGTATGCAGGAATTGTCAGGATTAAATCCTTTAGTAAACGATATAAGTCCACAAGGATGAATTACAATGATATATTGTTCGATCTGGGATATAGTGATCAGGCACATTTTAATAAAGATTTCAGGAAAATAGTAGGAGCATCTCCGGGTATGTATTTTAGTGAGATGGATCCTTTGGCGGAGAATTTCTTACATCTGATTTAAAGGATGGGATTTTGAATTTGTAGATTTAACAGGGCATAAAAACGATAATATATTGATTGTTTATCGTACTTTGAACACGTTGATAAGAATCATATAATTCCTGTAATTAAACGGTTCTGTTCGCATTCAGTCCTTACCGATTTTAAAAAATCAAGGTGGCTTTCATAGCAAACTTATATAAAGAAATAAATTTTAATGTATTACATTTGTTTAAATTGTAATAATCAATTCGACGGTCAGTGATAGCAAGCAATCCGGGCGCATTATATCAAGAAATAATTTATGGATACATACCTAAATGCGGTAATCATCGGTAGCGGCAGCTATATTCCAACTTTACGGATCTCAAATGATGATTTCTTACATCATATTTTTTACGACAAAGATGGTACAGCCTTGTCGAAGACAAATAAAGATATCATCCAGCAGTTCGGCAAAATTACCGGTATAAGAGAACGCCGATATGTTTCGGATGATCTGGTTGCTTCAGACATCGCAGGACTGGCTGCAGAAGATGCATTAAAATCATCTGGTATTGACCCGGAAAGCCTGGATTATATTATTGTTGCCCATAATTTTGGAGACATCAAGGCAGACAACAGGCGCAGTGATTTTGTCCCTGCGTTAGCATCAAGAGTCAAACATCATCTGGGGATTATTAATCCTCTTACAGTAGCTTATGATTTGACATGGGGGTGTGCCGGATGGCTTCAGGGTATCATTCAGGCTGACTTCTTTATAAAATCCGGAAGTGCAAAGCGTGTGATGGTGATCGGTGCAGAGACTTTATCCCGGATCTGCGATCCTCATGATAGGGATAGTATGATCTATTCGGATGGTGCGGGTGCTGTTATACTGGAAGCTCAGCATAGCACGCTTCAGGTTGGCATTCTTTCCCATGTGTCAAAATCTTATACAGATGATCTGGCTTACGTGCTGGGGATGGGACGCTCATACAATCCTGATTTTGAAGGTGATGCACTGTTTTTAAAAATGAACGGGCGTAAATTGTATGAAAATGTTTTGAAAACAGTTCCATTGACAATTAAAGATTGTCTTGAAAAAGCTTCGCTCTCGATTTCAGACATTGATAAGCTGCTCATTCACCAGGCTAATGAAAAAATGGATGAAGCAATCCTGAGGGAACTATTTAGCATATATGGGGAAGAACAGCAAATACCTGTTGACATTATGCCGATGACGATTTCATGGCTGGGCAATAGCTCTGTGGCAACTCTTCCTACACTTTTTGATTTGATGATTAAAGGTAAGTTTGATAATCAGGTGGTCACTAAAGGAACGAATATTGTATTTGCCTCAGTAGGTGCAGGCGTTAATATGAATGCTGTAGCATACCGTGTTCCTTATTAAGTGATGGACAGGATTACGTCAGCATAGTGGCATGACAGCATGGATTTGCAGCAAGGGGCATGAACGATGATTAATAAGGGGCTGTGACTTCAAAAGATGTGAGGCACAGAACCTGATCGATAAAAATTTGAAGGAATGGTGATGGTGCTGAAGGATTGGGAGAATTTAAATTATTATCAGGGGAGTGGGAAAGGATTTTGTGAAGAAGATGACATAACTTTGATTTTTACAAATGAAAGTTATGAAAAGTGTTTCATTGAATGAACTTGATCAACGCTTCGCTTCCGGTTCTCCTCTGGAGTTAAGTGCCTTGTTGCCTCCGGGTATTCAGAATGAGATCGGCCACTTTAACGTGTTTAATTTGTCTAAAATCCGGCAGACTGTTCAGAACAGACCCACTGAACCTTATCAATGCCGCACTTACTATAAAGTCAGTCTATTGCTGGGTCATTCAAAAATTGAATATCCTGATAACACTATCATACAGCTTTCGCAGCCTACCCTGGTCTTTACCACGCCTAAAAGTCCTGTAACGTGGTTGCCACAGGAACGTCAGTCCGGGATGTTTTGTGTATTCACATCAGCGTTTCTTCATCCAACACGGAGTGGGGTAGTGCTGGATGAGCTGCCTATTTATAAATCGCCGGAACATCCTGTATTTCAGCTGCAGAAAGGGGATATAAAAAATGCAAAAGACATTTTTGAGAAGATGCAGACCACCATTGCTTCTACCTATGCATACAAATATGATCTGCTGCGAGCTTACACGCTTGAGCTCATTCACCTGGGCCAACAGTTACAGTCAAAAATAATGCTTCATCCCAATCACAGCAATTTTGCACGGACGACCTCCCTGTTTATTGAGTTGTTGGAAAGGCAATTTCCATTGGAAAATCCTCACCAGAAAGTAGAGCTCCGCGCTGCAAAAGATTATGCTGACAAACTATCCATACATGTCAATCATCTAAACAAAATATTGAAGGAAACCACTGGCCTCACGACATCTGCATTGATAGCAGGAAGAATTTTACAGGAAGCGCAGATCCTTTTGCGTCAGACAAACTGGACGATCGCTGAAATTGCAGATAGTTTGGGCTTTTCAGACTTTGCGCATTTTGCAAAATTCTTTAAGAATGAAACTTCTATTCCACCCGGGGCATATCGCGCACAAACCAAAAGTTTGAATTATACATAAAATGGATTGGTGCTGCCATTGTACATATTTATCGTTTGGCGGAATTTTGTACTGTTTTTAAATCAAAAATAGTACAGCATATGAGCTCTTCAAAAATTGCATTAATAACTGGCGGCAGCCGTGGTATAGGCCAAAATATTGCAATAAGCCTGGCACAGAAAGGCAACGATATCATCATTACATATCTCAGCAACAAGGCGAGTGCAGAGGAAACTGTAGGAGCTATTCAGGCACTTGGGCGCAAGGCTGTAGCTCTGCAGGTCAACACATCGGACATAAAAAGTTTCGATGCTTTTGAGCAGCAGGTAAGCGAATCATTGAACACCACATTTGGAACGACCCACTTCGACTTCCTGATCAATAATGCGGGCACAAGTCTTCAGGCGCCTGTTACAACTACAACTGAAAGCCAGTTTGATGAGATGATGAATATTCATCTGAAAGGGGTTTATTTCCTTACTCAAAAAATGTTACCGTTGTTGCAGGATGGTGGAAGGATTGTCAATATTTCATCTGCCGTATCGCGAATTTCTTATCCGGGAGTATCCGTGTATGGGATCATGAAGGGCGGAATGGATGTGTATACCCGATATCTGGCTGTAGAACTGGGCGCAAGGGGGATATCTGCAAATGTTGTGGCGCCTGGGGCCATCTTTGGTGGTGGTGCGATGGATGACAATCCTGGTATGCGCAAATTTGTGGAAGGAATAACGGCGCTGGGGCGTGTAGGTCTGCCTGATGATGTAGGTGGCGTGGTGGCTTTCCTTTGTAGTGATGATGCTAAGTGGGTGAATGGTCAGCGTATTGAAGTAACTGGTGGTGTGTCGTTGTAAATCTGGCAATACGTTTAAGCCTGAATACTGGTAAAAGAATCAGGGCGATCAATGGGTTTCATGAGAACAGGGGGTGGTAAACCGAGCCACCCCCTGTTCTGCGTGGCAGATCACAATAATTGCGGCTTCACAGACTGCCTTGTATTAATTCATCAGGGATTTCAAGACCTGCTTTTTCTGCCGCTGCAATATGTGCCTTTGCCTGATCCTTATCGATAAAGCCTTCTTCAAACAGGTATATTTGGGCCAGTTGAATATGGCCCCTGTCATAACCAGCCTCTATCGCTGTTTTAAAGTATCCTATTGCCGCTTTTATGTCTTTTGCTATACCTAATCCCTGCTGGTGAAAAATTCCCTGGTTAAACGCGCCAATTTCAGATGCATCTTTCTGGTAGTACCGGAGGGCGATTTCAAAATTTCCGTTTTCTTCATACAGGTATCCCAGCCAACCGTAATCCGGTTCTCCAAGTTTCTCTGCCTGGTGGTAGTGGTATAGTGCCTGCTCCGGGTCTGTATCATAAAGCAGAAATCCCAGGTTATTATGTGCCGCTGCCAGACCATCTTCCGCTGCCTGTTGCAATAGGTTAATGGCTTTTTCTATATCAGGGATCGTTCCTATGCCATTCTGATAACACAGGCTCAATCCATTGAGCGCATTTGTATTGCGGGCAGCAGCTCCCTTCCCATACCAGTAAAATGCTTTGTCATCATCTACATATCCCTCTATCATGTAATAAATATGCGCGAGGTTGTTCATCGCATAACCATATCCTTTTTCAGCAGCAAGCGTGTAGTGATAAATTGCTGACTGGTAATCCTGCCTGTTATAAGCATCTATGCCAATATTATACAATTCTTCAACCGGTGTGTAGACATCTATAACGGTTTCCTCATCAGGGGTTTTTGCATATGCCAGCAGCCTGTCACGCACTACCTTATCATAATAAAAACTGTAGCCATTACTTTCGGCGTCCTGTTGTACCAGATCTTTATTTGCTCTTGATATCCCATATTTATCTATAAGATAAACTTCCTTCCCCTTGATAGCCCAGGCAAAGCCCTGTGGAGGGGCTTTACGTACTATCAGGTCGAACTGCTCACCATCTTCAGTAAGACTGTAAAAACCATCTTTTAGTAGCATGAATACATTTTCATGCAACAGTTCTATTTTTTCATATTTGAAATCGATGATCACTGTTGCATCTTCCGCCAGTATACCCCAGTTTCCATTCTTTTGTGCAATGTATTGACCATTGTACCCGACTTTATTAATGTTTTCATATGTTGGTTCAACCACAACTTCTCCCGAAACGTTGATCAGTCCCAAAAGACCATTGCGCTGAACAATCGCCAGATAAGAATAATCAAAATCATAGGCCTCATCCCATTCCGGATGGACTATGACCTTGCCAGATCTGTGCACATAGCCATATTTCTGCGCCTTCATTACCACCGCAATATCCTGCTCACTGAATTCATAAAATTCATCAAATTGAGGAGGCAGCAATATTGCTCCATCAGCACTCTTTAATCCCCATAATCCATTCTCATAGTAAATTTCTTCTTTTCCCGATTCTTCATGGATGTGTTTCCATCCATAATTATAGTCCCCGTAGTTCAGCAGTTCAGCAAATGAATGAAAAGCCATGCTTACATGCTTGAGCTTGTTGTAAGACAACAGGGATATGTCGTTGTTGTCCATGGCACTGGTGATCATTGCATTGTTATACGCAATATCTGCCAGCCAGATAGCCGCCTGTTCGTTATGCGGTGTCTCATCCATATTGAATACGTTCCGGGCATCCATGCTAAAATAAGGCTGTTCCAGGCCGTCGAGGTATTTAAATAGCTTGTTTTTTGATGCTGTAAAGATGCTTTTATTGTTAATGAGAGACTTTGTAGCATCCAGAAAGTTGTAAAATCTTTTCAGGTTTTCGATACCGGGTTTGGCATCATAATATAAAATGTCATTTTCAATGAAGCCTCCACTTATTAACAAAGGTTGTAATAACAGTGGCATCTCATACTCCCATTCCATCATCATTATATCGTTCCTGTCTTTTCCTGAAGGGGAGTTGGTGTTACTTAAAAATACGCTGTGCGACATGGAGCAAAGGTAAGAATTCTTTACATGGGGCTATCATATAAGGTTAACAGCGGGAACGAACGCTTCCCGCTGTTAATTTAATATTTTTATCAGGTGTTAAATAACAAGACCTGGCAGGTCTGGAAAAGGCATCCTTAAAAGGAGGAGAAAGGGTAAGAGAACTAATGGATCATAAAGATCAGATCTTCATAATCATGCGCCCCTACGAAAACAGGAATTTCTGCCCAGGGAGCTTTTCCTTTGTTATCCTTAATGGTTTCAATCACGAGTTCCTGCACCCGGAGTATGACGAGATATTCCTGGAATTCGCATGCCTGCCGCAATTGATCGTTGCGGTAGCCTTCGGTTTCCATGTACTTTTTGTTGGCTTCCTGCAGTGGTTCAAAGCCTGTGATGGTAAGGGTTTTGGGGGCTTCTCCACTGAAATCTGCCAGCCAGTCGGGGGTGTCGCGGTTCATAAGTGATTCGTAAGCCAGTAAATGCAGGAACCACTGGTCGTATTGTGTGGTAAAACTATTCATTTCCAGGTATAGGGCCTTGATGTCCAGTTCTTCGTCTTCCGTCAGGATGGTATAAACATAGTTGAAATATGCTGTCAATGGTTTTTTTAGATGTAGCAGGTCTTTGCCGATCACGTAATGGAAGTCGGTTGGTGAAAGTTGGCCGAGCGTTGTTTCCGTTTCCCGGATCGCAGTTTCAATTTGTCCTGCCTGGATAAGGTCCTGAATTTGTAGCATGGTACAAAGTAACGTCATATCTGGTAAATGGGGGGATTTTTTCCCGGCTGTTTGGGTAATTAGAAGTTATGGAAGGGGTAATGTATTAATGATAAATATTATTTAACCCGTGGAGTCCAATGCTATGGCTTTTACTAATGAGCAAATAGAATGGACAATATTAGGTAGGAAGTCTGATTGTACAAATATCGAGCTATTAAGAAATGACCCTGGTTATCTCACGAACCAATGTGGATTTTTTTTCATCAGAAGGAAAGGTGAGAGCCGGTTTATTAGATACACTATTGCACAGAGATAAGGCATTTATTGTGATGGGCGCTTATGGGCGAGATATGATTTCTACCCTATTTAAGGCAAGCCGGGGTGAATCTGTACTGAAGGTAATTACTCAGGCAGTTTTCATCGCTCACATTTAGATATGAATATTATGAGAAATTTTTGTTTATAACTGATGCTATCCATAATGGGAGCATTTGGCAGAAGCCTGTTTTCATCAGTTATTTCCTTAAAATTTCGCTATTTTATCGCACCAGATCAACTCATTTTTTCTGTCATAAAAACAGGTTTTTAGATGTGTTCACCTGGATGTGTAATAAATATCGCCCCGTTCAGTTTTCTTATGATGTTTTCTGCACTGCTGTGGTTGAAAAAACGTGAAATTCCGTTTCTTCCATAAGCGCCAAATGTGCTTATCAGCTCAGGTCTTGAATGAAGATATGATTGCAGCGTATGGCCTACAGCACCGGAGAGTATTATTTGCCTGGAATGTGCTTTGTAAGATTTGAGGTATTCCTGTAACTGGCTTTCGTAGGGGATTTTTTGATTATTATGTTCATATTCGTAAACAATCTCACAGTTCTTCTCGATGAGGTGTGGGAAGATGGCGGCAAAAGCTCTTATAGCATACATAGATGAATAAGTACCATTGTAGCAGCATGCAACCCCAATTACAGACGGTGGAATATCAGGTAATACGATTATGGGGCATTGTGCCTGTGTAAGTATGTTTTTTACAAAAACTGTAGGGTTTCCGTCATATATAACCGGAAAAGAAAGCTCCCTTCCGATAATGAGCAGGTCAGCAAAGCGGCTTTCCAGGATGACACTGTCTGCCGCTATGCCCATAATGTTTTTAATGGTGCAGGTAATGTTTTTTTCTTCGCATGTCTTCTTCAATTTTGTTGTATTGTCCTGAATCAGCTGTTGTTTTTCTTTTTCAGACTTGTACAGGACATCATAATATTTTCCTGCAAAGGCTTCAATACCACCTGTGGTCAGCAGGGAATTAATATTGGCAGTATCTTCTATCATCAGAATTGTAAGGTCATTTTCTACCATGTTTAAAATATTTGTAATTGCAATCAGCTGTTCTTCCTTATAGTTTACAGCATCAATTACAGCGATCGTCTTTTTCATGATTTTATTTTTTTAGGTGAGGAGCTATGCCCATTTAACATATGGCATATCTGTTTTGTAAATCATTGAATGGTATCTTGCATAGATTCTGAATGCGAATTTGTATTCACCTGAATATTGTAATAATACTTCGGCATTGAACGTTGATTCATTGTTCTGCTGATGGCACAACTGGAGTGTTTTCCTGAACAGCATGTCTGTGTCAGGATGTTTAAGTGTAAATAAGATCTCTGCGCCAATATCGTCTGATTTTAATATGCCTGTATCAATGGTAATGGAGGTGTGTAATTGTTCACCTGCTTTTCCTGAAAGAACCTGTTGTTTATCTGGTATTACTTTTACAATTTTAATGCTATCCCATCCATTCCGTATTTTATCTTTCCATTCTGCAAGGTGTTTTACCAGTTGGTAATTGTTCATGCGGAGGACAATGGTGTGGTCTTTCAATTTTTTATAGATATAATTATATTTTGACAGCATAGTAGTCATGGATATAGCCTGCCCTGATCTGGTCATACTGTTTTTTATCATGGCTACCCAATTTACTGGTATGCCATTTTCATTCCTTTTATAATAGAGCGGAATGATCTCGTGTTGAAGCATGTTGTATATTTCTTCAGCATCCAATGAATCCTGTATTTCCGGATTTGTTGCGTCTTCTTTTAATGCCCAGCCACAGTCTCCGGCATATTGTTCTGCCCACCAGCCATCACGGGTACTAAAATTCAATACGCCATTGATGAGGGCCTTCATGCCACTGGTACCGGAAGCTTCTTTGCCTCTGACAGGAAAGTTTAGCCACAGGTCAACTCCTTGTACAAGCATACGTGCAATGTCCATATCGTAGTCTTCAAGGAAAATTATATGTGGATCACTGGTATTGGTATGAATATGTTGTAGCATACGGAGACCATCTGTGTCTGCAGGATGTGCCTTACCTGAAAAAATTATTACTACTGGTTGCCGGGTATTTGAAATAATTTGTCTGAGCCTGTCCATGTTCTGAAATAAGATATCAGATCGTTTATAACCGGTTATGCGTCTGGCGAAGCCAATGCATAATGTGTCGGGTTGCAGCAGTTCTGTGATGGCATTAGTTTTCTCCTGTGACTGATGGTGACTGGATTGTTGTTTATCCAGCAGGGATCTTAATGATTGAACGAATTGTTTTTTAGCATTGAGTCTGAGTGCCCAGATCCGGTCATCCTGTATAGTAAGTATTTTCCCCCATGGTCCATTGCCTGTTTTGATGTCAATGCCGCATTCCTGTAGTAGGTGTTGCCATTGTTCTGCTGCCCAGGTAGGTATATGAATACCATTCGTGATGTATGTAAGTGGTAGTTCATCAGGCTGGATATCTTTCCATACAGCATGGAGCAGACCGGCTGTGACATATTGATGTATACGGCTTACTGCATTAATTTCCTGTGCAGTTCTGGCAGCCAACGTGAACATTGAAAATTCTTCGTTGTCGTTTGAAGGGTTTGTTTTTCCCAATTTCATGAACTGTTGCCAGCTGATAAAATAGTTCTCTTGCAGACCTGAAAAGTATTTATGCAATAGTGGTTCGCTATATGTATCAATTGATGCTGCCATAGAGGTATGCGTAGTAAATAACTGGGAGGCTTTTACTATTTCGAAAGCTTCTTCAAAGGAAAGGTGGTTGTCTTTTATTACATTACTGATACGTTCCAATGCAATAAAAGCAGCATGCCCTTCATTGCAGTGGTATACATCAATTGGGAGACCCAGCGCCCGGATTAACAATACACCTCCGATGCCTAATATTATTTCCTGTTGCAGGCGTTGTTCTTTATCTGAAGGGTAAAGCCGGGAGGTGATAAGCCTGTCCTGTTCATTATTTGTAATAACATCCGTATCCAGCAGGAATAGCGATGTTTTATTTATTTGTATCTTCCATGCCTTTACGTGTATTGGCCTTCCGGGAAAGGTTATAAGTAATTGCAATGGTTGGTTATCACTGTTTTTTACTTCTTCAAGTGGATGTTTGGCAGGGTCTTGTTGGTCATTAATTGCTGACTGTATGCCTGTATCGGATAATTGTTGTCTGAAAAATCCTTCCCTGTAAAACAGTCCTATTGCCATAAGTCTTACATTCATATCACTGGCGGTCTTTAAATAATCTCCCGCCAGTATGCCCAGCCCACCTGAATAAATTCTAAAGGAAGATTCAATGCCATATTCCATACAGAAGTAGGCAACAGTAAGGTCGTCGTCGCAGTTATCATAGCCGGATAACCGGCAGGTATTCAACGCAGGTGCTGGTGTATTCGAAATATGAATTTCTCTCCATGCAGGGACTGATTCCTGAAAGGAAGAAACATCTGCGGGTAACGTGCGGGGTTTGTTTCTAAATAAGTCTTCTCTTTGCTGGCTTTCCTCCAGGGCAAGATGATATGCCTGAAAGTAATGTTCAAGTAGCGCGGGCCATTGATAATATTTACTGAGCTGCAATGCGCTTTTACTCAACTCTACCCTAAGTGGGAGAGGAGTGCCTGCGAACTGACTGATATATCCGGCCAGCTGGTCTGTAGCAACATCATCGCTGATATGTTTTCTTGGCAGAATAAAAAGGCCTTTTCTTTCAGCAGGGTTCAGCTGGTTGACTGACTGACCAAAGCCAGACAGATCTGTGGTGACGGTTGGTATTCCGTAAGCCAGGCTTTCCAATGGGGTATATCCCCATGGTTCATAGAAGGAGGGAAATATAGCGAGATCAAACCCTTGCAGGAGGTCATAATATTGCATATTGAATACACCGTCATTACCATCCAGGTAAACAGGGGCATAGATAATGCTGATATTTGAATGGTCAGGTATATTCAGATTGTTTTGACGCAGCAGTTGACATATGTCATCTCTTTCCGGTGCATATGGATGATGGGTTGCTACTTTTAATGTCGTATCCTTTGTTTGTTCATTTAGCGGCACATGGGCTGCAGGGATAAAAAGGAATGCTATTATTTTGAGTGGAAGTGGTTGTTTTTTTAGCGTGCCTATTGCATTTATGAAGAGGTCAATACCTTTATTATGAAATTCATACCGGCCACTTTTTATGATGAGCAGGGTATTGTCAGGCAAAGTTTCCTTTAGTATATCAGCTGCGACTGATAAGAGCTTATGACGTGAAATGGTTTTTTGATTTTCGGCTATGGGTAATACCTGAAAACCATTGGGTGTAATGATATCTGGTGTTTTGCCAAGGAAATAGGTGCATTCGCTGGCAGTGATATCACTTACGCAGCAAAAGCAATCGGCAGTGTTGGCGGCTGTTTTTTCAAGAGAATGTTTGGCGGTCACCTGGTATGTTGCAGCCTGTTCATCAGGTATGATCTGATTTATTGAGGCATACATTGGAATTCCGCTGCCGGACAAGGTTCTGCCCAGTACGGTAGCATGGGTGGTGAAAATTGTGGCTATCTGCGGAATGTTTTTTTCAAGATATAAAATACCTGCGCCGGTCATCCATTCATGAAATTGCGCCACTATTTTATCAGTAGCATTAAGGTGTAACTGGTAGTAACTGGCTATAACATTTCCGGCTGCGTAACCAAACAATGCGGGATCTATGTAGTCCCATTTTCCTGTGATGGAGTCGAGCCTGTATTTTTCCCATAACGCTCCAAAAATTTCATTTTTTTTATCGTAGAAGGTGGTGAAATCTATAAGGATAACCAGTGGAGATCCGGCTATATCCCATCGTCCGGTTTTTATTTTAAGCCCTTCTGTGGCGGCTTTTTCACTCCATACCTTAAACAGGTTTTTATCTTCAATAAAGCCTGTATTTTGTCCATCTCGTTTTAGGAGATCAGGACCTATGAAAATATAATGGTCGCCCAGTTTTTGTTGTAAGAAGGATGCTTTTGTGCTGATCACTGTATAAATACCACCTACCTTATTGCATACTTCCCAGCTTATCTCAAAAAGATAATCCGGGAATAGGAGGGGTGTTTGGGGAGGTTGCATAAGTTTTGTACATATGTGTACTCTAAGTTATAACTTATTATCCGTGTAAAAGTTGATGATGGTTAGCTGATGGTGATCATTTTGTTGTTAATAGTCATCTTTTATAATGATGATCATTATCATTTTAGTGAATGATCAGGTGTAATTTAGGAGTAGATAATGAACGCATAGGAAAGGGAATAGTTACCTTCAGGATAATGTATGTACTTATCAGCACTTATTATATGTTGAGTCTGGCTTTAGGGTGGGTGGTATGAGTGAAATTATAATTGTTATTGAGCGAAGGCATCATTATGGTGGTGGGCTGTGGAATTAATTGATAATCCGGGTGAGTTTTTCAGGTGCAAGCAGGAATAGATCACTACCTTTCATTTCAATCAGCTTTTCTTTTTCAAAATCACCCAGGGTTCTGATAAAAGATTCCTTTGCAACACCTGCAACTGCGGCCATGTTTATGCGGCTGATAGAGATGGGTATTAAATGGTCGCCATCGGGATTAAATTTTTTGTACATAGCAAGCAGGGCTTCAGCGGTTTTTTTCCTGAGGGAGTTATAGGCGATTCCTAAGAGTTGTATTTCTTTTTCCTTAATGTCTTTTGCTAATAACCAGATGAATTGTTGTGTTAATTGAGGGTAGGTATTGAGGATTGTGTAAAAATCATCTGCTGGTATAACAGCGATTTCAGTTACTTCCATAGAGGCGGCAGAATCTTTGTATTGTTCGTGACCCAGGAGGGAGCAGTACCCTAAAAAGTCGCCTTCGTTGTATAGCCCGGTTATGAGTTCTTTTCCATCATCATTGGATTTGAAGCTTTTTACTTTTCCTGTTATAATGAAGTACAAGGCAGCAGGTCTTTTACTTTCTTCATAAATAGTTTGTTTGTTTTTGTATTTATGAATGTTGCGGTCTTTTACAAGGAGCGAAATAATTTCTTCAGTGGTTAACATTTTTTCTTTGTGGATGATAGGGTGAATCTTGTTCTTATTCAATTGACATTCAATGGAAGTTAGTAATTCTCCGGGGTCAAAGGGTTTTATAATATAATCATCAGCACCCAGATCCATTCCTTTTCTTATATCATTTCTTTCTGATCTGGCTGTAAGGATTATAAAAGGGATCTGGTGAGGAAGTTTCCTTGCATTCAGGAGTTGTAGCACACCATATCCATCCAGGATGGGTATGGTTAGATCGCATAATATAAGATCGGGATTGTGTGTTTCTGCCAGTAATATACCTTTTTTCCCATTTTCTGCTTCAATTACATCGTATTTGGCTAATTGCAGTATTTCGGTAATATTTTCTCTTATTTCAGTATTGTCTTCAATAATGAGTATAGTCGCCATTAGTAATGGATTAATTTCATTAACAATAAAAGCGGTCTAATATATTCACCATCTGCATGTAATAGGTAAATACTATCGTTGAAATGGCCTCCTGTTATAATATATCTGCAGATGTAATTTCTATTATTAAATCCTGAAAGGTCTGAGAGGAATGAATTTCATATTTGCGCTTATATGAAACATGGATTAAGCGGATCATTGAAGAACTAAGATAATCATAATTAATCAGATTATCAATTAATTATGAATTTAATTCGGCATCTTAAATCCGTGATAAGATTGAAAATTTTCATGAATACATATTTATATATTATTATTTTTTGGGGGAGTAAGGAATTACCTTAATATTTTATTATCAATTTATAGAATGATGCTGATCATTTTTTTGAGATTAATTGGCTGTCAATACCAGTAGGTTTGTTGTTATACCGGATCGTCAAAAATAATTTTGTATGGATAATAATAGTGAATTTGGGATTAAATTCTGGAGTCTTACAAAAGAGGAAGTATTTAAATTGGTATCTGGAGGAGAAGATGGGCTTAATGATGAGCAGGTTGCTCAGCGTTTAGAAAAGTATGGGGCTAACAGTTTAAGGGAAACCAGTCAGAAAACTTCTTTTCTATTGTTTCTATCTCAATTTAAAAGTCCAATTACGATCCTTCTTATTGTGGCCGCGTTACTATCATTGTTTTTGGGAGATGTGGTAAATACAATTATTATATTGATCATTTTATGTATCAGTAGTATATTAAGTTTTTGGCAGGAAAACGCAGCGGTAAATGCAGCAAAGGAATTATTAAAGATGGTGCACCTGAATTGCACAATATTAAGGAACAGACAGAAGCGTGAAGTGCCAATAGAGAATGTTGTTCCCGGGGATATTATATATTTAACAGCAGGAGATATTATTCCTGGAGATAGCAAAATAATCGAATCGCAGGAACTATTTGTAGATGAGGCTGCGTTTACTGGTGAAACCTATCCTGTTGAAAAGACTTGCGGGATATTACCGTTGGATACTCCATTGTCTCAAAGAAGCAATACATTGTTAATGGGCGCGCATATAATTAGTGGGAAAGCGACTGCAATTGTTGTTAAAACGGGTAGGCAGACTGAGTTTGGTAAAATTGCCGCGGGTTTATTACAAAGAGCTCCTGAGACTGATTTTGAAAGGGGGATCCGCAAGTTTAGTTATTTACTGATGGAAATAACACTGCTATTAATATTAACTATTTTTGCTATTAATGTTTTTCTACACAGGGATGTACTTGACTCTCTATTGTTTTCCCTGGCCCTTGCTGTAGGGTTGACACCACAACTGCTTCCTACCATAATCAGTGTTAACTTATCAGCGGGTGCGAAGAGAATGGCCACTAAAAAGGTAATTGTTAAGCGATTGTCTTCAATAGAAAATATGGGTAGTATGGACATTCTTTGTTCTGATAAATCCGGGACAGTTACTGAGGGACATGTTAACTTAAAGGATACATTGGATAGTGCTGGTGTACATAGCGAAAAAGTATTAGAATATGCCTGGTTGAATGCATCAATGCAGCAAGGGTTCCGGAACCCTATTGATGAGTCAATTTGTAAGGCATGGCATGGCGTAAATGCTGGTTTTGCCGTAATATCAGAAATTCCTTATGATTTTATCAGAAAGCGATTAACAATACAGGTGGCGCGTGAAGGAGAAAACCTGGTGATAACCAAAGGTGCTTTAACTGTTATGGTATCTATATGCAGTCAGGTTGAGAGGAAAGATGGCACATTATTATCCATGAAGGAAAGTCAACCTGCTATTCTACAGCAATACGAGCAATTTAGCAGGTTGGGATTCCGTACACTGGGGCTCGCTTATAAACGGCTGAATGTGGGGGAACCCTTTACAAAGGCGGAAGAAAATGATATGATCTTTCTAGGATTTATTTTATTATTTGATCCACCCAAGGAGAATGTGTCGGTTTTGATCGGACAGTTAAATAAATTGGGTGTCAGGCTCAAAATTATTACCGGGGATAATGCGCTGGTTGCAAATAGTCTGGCGATAGAAATTGGTATTGTGGATCCTAAAATTGTCACCGGTGCCCAATTACAAAAAATGAGTAATGCTGCATTATTACATGAGGCACCATTAGTAGATATTTTTGCGGAGGTTGAGCCAAATCAGAAAGAAAGAATTGTGCTTAATCTGAAAAAGGCGGGACATGTGGTAGGCTTTGTTGGAGATGGAATAAATGATGCGTCAGCTTTGCATGCCGCGGATGTTGGAATTTCGGTTGACACCGCGGTAGATGTAGCGAGAGAAGCTGCTGATATCGTATTATTAAGCAAAGGGCTGGATGTATTGACAGAAGGTATAATTGAAGGCAGGAAGACCTTTGCTAATACGATGAAGTATATTTTTATGGCTACAAGTGCCAATTTTGGGAATATGTTTAGTATGGCAGGTGCTTCTATATTTCTGAATTTTCTACCGTTGTTACCTAAGCAGATCCTGCTTACCAATTTATTGACAGATTTACCGGAGATGACGATATCACTTGATAAAGTAGATGATTTTGTTATAAAGTCGCCGCAGCATTGGGATTTAAATTTTATCAAGCGATTTATGATTTTTTTTGGCTTGCTCAGTTCTGTGTTTGATTATATTACGTTTGGTATTTTATTGAATGTATTGCATGCTGACGAAAAGCAATTTCAGACAGGTTGGTTCATTGAATCAGTTATTTCTGCTTCGTTAATAGTATTGGTTGTGCGTACGCCGTTACCATTTTTCAAAAGTTTACCTGGAAGGTATTTAACTATAGCTACGGGTTTTATTGTTTTATTTGTATTGGTTTTCCCGTTCACGCATACTGCTTTCTGGATGGGGTTTGAAAAATTGTCAATTGGTTATTATGGTTGGATGTTGTTGGTTATTTTGGGGTATATAATGTCAGCTGAATTGTTGAAGAAGTGGTTTTACAGGAAGGTGATGAATAAGTATTATTGATGTTCTGCACCTACGGAACATATACCTTTGATTTCAATGCCAGCTGCACTTTCTTTGGCAGATTTGATAATAAATGATAACCGGTTGAATCTTCAATCGCTTTCACAGAGGTAATATATTTCCTCCAGCTGTTATCAATCGATTTATCATTATTCGGTGTATCGATAGCTACGATAGTAACATTGCTGTTACAGAGACGTTCCAGGTCATTATCACCGGCAGGAATAACCACTACCACTTTCCAGATGCGGGTAGGTACTGTCACCTTCCCCTGATCGATTGTTTTCACCTTGCCCTTTGATCCGGTCCCACCAGTGCCATAGCTTCCCATAATGATATAGCATTCATTGCCGTGGCTCACGAGTGTGTTTCTTGTATATTCCTCAAAGCCAGCCCATGTACGCTTGTTGTTCCTGGGCGCCTGTGGAATCATATTACTCATAAGAAAGGTAGATTCGTTAGCGCTGGTATTATTGGTACGGTC
Source organism: Chitinophaga sp. LS1 (assembly GCF_034274695.1). Taxonomy (NCBI): domain Bacteria; kingdom Pseudomonadati; phylum Bacteroidota; class Chitinophagia; order Chitinophagales; family Chitinophagaceae; genus Chitinophaga; species Chitinophaga sp. LS1. Next base: position 6,621,257 of record NZ_CP128362.1, on the reverse strand, counting down.
ACCGGAAGGACAGTTATGTCCGCGGTCGAAACCGGAGCTGATATAGTCGGTGCCTTCTACATGATAAAAGTTGCGTGGTAACTCAGGATCTTCTCTGAAGTTATCAGTTCTGTAAGTTTTGCCAAGATCATTGGCATCCAGATGCCAGCTTACCCAGTTAGGAGTACCGCGCTGACTGTTGTAAGACGCAACATAATAGGTTCTGTCTATAAGATAATTGTTGACAAGCACCATACATGGCTGTGCATCAGACGGATTGCCCAATAATAGGTGATTGTTATCGCTGGTGTTCTTTACGTGTGTATCACAATTTTCGGATGATGAAGGTACAATTGTCCGGGAGGCGGTTGTACCCTGAGATGACTTTGTGGTATTGTGGGAAGATTTTGTTGTATTGGTTTTTTTAGGCTTATCCGGCGTCTTATTTCCTGATGATTCTCTCAGCCTTACACAAGTTATAAATACTATCAGCGCCACTGTAACGGCGAGGGATAATAATTTTTTTTCTTTCATTAGTTGGCTTGTATTAGAAATTTGAATGATGGTATGTGATGTGAAATTCCAGTTGCTGTCCTTAGGATAGACGAGGATATGGCGTCAATATGGTGTGATGGTAATTCCTTTTTGTGGCATATTATTCTTTAGTGTTCACTTCTTTGGTACAAAGAAAGTTTAATCGTTTAAGTTAATTTCGGGCTGCAATATGCGATAATTTCTGCGAATAAACATTTCCTTTTTAAGAATATGATTAATTCCCATTGCTGGCATTGGTTCCATGCGAATATAAGCCCATGGAACCAGCTACAGTCTACCATTTGTATGTTCCTCTTGGAGCAATGCCATAGATCCATCCCCCTTCAATTAGCCAGTTATCCGTCTTCAGGCTTGTATATATTCCTTCAACAGTTGTTGGCTGCATTCTGTTATCCTGCATGTTGACAAAACAGGTATTGAGTAATCACATAAGAAGATTAATACTATTGAAGATCGAATAGATGTAAAAATCCCGTTGAATTGCAGGCAACAAAAAAGGGTATTCTCCGTAAGAATACCCCTTCCTTTTATTCTCAGAAATGTTTGAGATTATTGCTGCTCAACCGGATTATTATCCTGTATCCATTTGTTCATGCCGTCTGAAAAATTCAGTACATTTTTAAATCCTTCCCTTGCCAATAATGAATAAGCGATTGTAGAGCGGTCGCCGCTCTGGCAATGAATCACAACTTTTTTTTCCCTGCTGATCTTATTCATATTTTCAGGCAGGTGGCCGATAAATAAGTTATTCGCTTTGCTGATGTGTCCGGACTTGTATTCTGTCGCACCACGCAGGTCTACTATCTGAATATCATTATTAGAATAAAGTTCCTTAAACTCATTAATGGAGATCACGGTTTCCTGTTCTGGTAGACCTCCGGCATTTACCCATTCATTTATGTCCGGAATATAGCCGTAAATGTTGTCCAGGCCAATTCGCATTAATTTTCTGGTCAGATCATCCAGTTCATTGGGATTAGCTATTAACATAAAAGGTGTATCATAATCCAGGAACCAACCAGCCCATGTATTAAAGGAGTTATTTGCCTGGATATTGATACTGCCGGGAATATATCCGGTGGCAAATATGCTTTTGTCTCGTGTATCGATCAGTTTGTAACCTTTCTTTAATGCAGATAATAGTTCGTTGTTGTCGAGCGCTTTAATGATGGGGACCTCTGTCAGCAATGGGCGGTTTACCTTATTGAGCTGTTTCATCTTTGCAAAATATTTTGGTGGTTCCGGTTGATCTGCCAGCAGGTATTTTACAAAACCTTCTTCATCTTGTTGGAATTGGAAGGCCCAGTTTCTTATCATTTCATAGCCTGTAGTAGTAGAAGGTACAGAACCAATGGCTTTCCCACAGGCAGAGCCGGCACCATGTGCAGGCCAGACCTGTACATAGGGCGGTAATGCAGCAAATTTTTTCAGCGAGATAAACAGTTGATGAGCGCCGATTTCCTGGGTGCCTATCAGACCAGCAGCTTTTTCGAGCAGATCTGGTCTGCCTATATCTCCTACAAAAACTAAGTCACCAGTGAATAGCATTATTGGCGCATCGCTTGCTGGTTTGTCAGTCAATAAAAAACAGATGCTTTCAGGTGTATGTCCGGGAGTATGTAGAACCTCAAATTTAAGATTGCCCAATTCTATGATGCTACCATTTTTTACGCCTGTATGATCAAATTCATATTGCCAATCCGGGCCTCCTTCATCTGACAGGAACATTTGAGCACCTGTCAGTGATGCCAGTTCACGGGATCCCGAGAGAAAATCAGCGTGAATATGCGTTTCAAGGATATGGGTAATATTCATCTTTTGCTGTTGTGCAATTTCCAGGTAAGTATCCACATCCCTTTTAGGATCTATTACAGCAGCTATACCAACTTTCTGACATCCAATAAAGTAACTGCTCTGAGCCAGGCTTTTATCATAAATGTGCTGAAAATACATGGTGTTTAGTTTTTCTTTTTAATGCAAAAATGTATCCTGTTTTTACATTCAGTGATTAGTTTAGACGATCTGATCATTTGTGCTTTCCTCTGCAGGATAGTACTTACGTTGGGATCTAGTATGAGCAAGGATCACCCAATAAAGAAAGAGGCTGCCTCCCTTTTGAGACAGCCTTTTCCTTTTAATCTTTTAACCCGAGTTTCGCTTTTACCTCGGCATAATCGGACCAGTTTACCGAAGCCGCCGATCTTGCCTCAGTATTGCCGGGCACGATCATGTACCGGTATTGTTGATACTTCTTACCATCATTGGCCAATGTGGTACCCACGTTCGCATTGGAATACAACTGAATCTTCTGTGTGTAAGCTGTGACGTCGATGTAAATACCTGATCTGGCATTATAAGGCAACGGAAAAATGACAGGATCACTTGCATCATTAGTGTTGACGTATACTTTTACATCTGCGGTACTCAGCAGTGCCTGGGTGAGTTTTGGTGCCTCAATAATGGCATAGAAGCCTATCGTATCAATACTACCGTTAGCATTATGTATGGTGTCGGGCTTATACGTCACATCCAGCCATTCGGAATAAATTACAGTGCCGGAGGAGCTATCACCAGCGGGTCCAGCAGGGCCAGCAGGACCTGTAGCGCCATCTTTACCGCAGGATATCATGAAGATAACAAACATTAGTCCGGACAGTACGGATAATAGGGGAATTAGACTACGTCTTTTCATATATAAGTTAGTGTTAGGGGCATGAAGGTTAAGGATTTCACACCTGATTTTGATTTATGGGGAGCCAAGGTACCAATTTTTCTTAATACTATCAGCAGATCAGTTACCCCTGACTTTGTTGCGTTTTTGTTTAATGCCCTTGTCTATTTATTTATCCTTAAGAGCGGAATTAATAGTGTCAATTAGTTGCTGTCATCTATTCTTTATCGAATTTCTCAAAGGTGGTTGGATCAGTATCATCTAACCTGGATGCTTAGTTAAGACAGTTCTCTAAAATGTGCATAGGAAATTGGTTTAGGGTTCATAGGGGGAATTGTGCCACCATTTGATAGCGATGAAAGATGCTGCAATTCTGCATGTGGATAGAACAGATAAAAATGGTATTCGTGGGAATAAAAAAACCTTACAAATCGATTGTCTATAAGGCTTTTAGTGGTCGCTGCCGGTAAGTTTTCAAATCAAATATTATTGATTATTGACAGATTGTCTCAAGTAGATCGATAATTATAAAATTTCAAGCCAGGAGATAGGATCGGTAGATACCTTCCAAACTAATTCTTCTACTCAAAAACATAGGGGTTCGGCTAATTAATTTTGGCAGTGAATTTTTGGTGATGCAACTTACGACTGAAATTTATTTTTAGTTACCCTTTAACGTCTCACCATGACCCAAAACTCAATTTTTATTCTGCTGTACGCAACCATTGCTTTAGCATCCTGCCAAAAGAAAGAAACCGAAAAGCTAAGTAGTAACAATTTGATTGCGAGTAGCAATGCTACCCTGAGCTCTGAATTTTTCAGATATTATTACAAGGGTTCCAGTAATAATAATTACAATGTCTACAGCGGTAAAAGCAATAATGGCATTAACTGGACATCCAGCCTCATTAACAATGGTGAAACAACCCAGGGCAGCCCTGCTGCGACTGTCTTCAACGGCGCTATTTATGAATTTCACAGGGGAAAGACAAATAATAACCTGTATTATACTTACAGTGCTGACAGGGGAGATTCCTGGGCTCCGGCTGTAGTGCTGGGAAATAATGCCAGCACATCTGGTGATGCCTCTGCATGTACTTTCGGAGGTCGAATGTTCCTGGCATATCCAAGTCCTACTTTTGTTCTCGGCAACAATTCAACTCCTATCTATTATTCTTACAGTTCAGATGGACAAAACTGGACGGAGGTGAGTTTACCTTATACATCCTATGGTGATCCATTTATATTTACTTTTGGCTACGGGATCAATATCCTGTATTGCAGCACCCTTACTCCGGCTCCTGCTTTTACCATTTTATCGTCTTCAAATGGAATAACCTGGACAAAGGGTTCACAGTTGAATTTTGGGTTTTTCCGCTACTCCGCAGCAGCACAAATTAACCCAACTCCCCCTAATTCAATTGCAGCGACTATCATTGGGATGGACCTGGATGGCCAGCTTAAAACTACGTTTTCCTACGATCTGGTTAACTGGACTACACCTGCCCAGATCAAGACTGCATCCGGACAGCTTGCATACACATCCAGAAGACCTTCTATCAGTCCTACTGGTAGTGTAGCAATTTACAAAGCTAAGACCAATACCAATATTATTTATGCTCTACCATCTGCTGACAGGTATATAGAGAAGGCAAATGCAAATGGGACTACCAACGAATCGCCTTATTTAATAGAAGTTCCCTGAACTAATTGAATAAAAAAGAAGATGGCGTCTCAAAAGTAATTGAGGCGCCATCTTTAAATTTCTATTCTTCTGGTTCTGTTTGCAAGCCTTCATGACTTCAATTGTCCAGGTTGGTGAAGACTTCTTTAGTGCTCATCCTGACGGCATTTTCAGATCATCAGACAAGGGGAAAACATGGAAATTATTACTTCCTTCTGTAGAAGATAAGGTCTTTAATTTATTAGTTTCAGGCAACGTGATCTATGTCATACCCAGTAAAGGTGGATGTTGAAAACTCAGATTAACATTCATGAATTTCATGTCTGCCGGGGGGCTTGCCATTGATATTTTCGTATAGCTAAACTCTTGCAGGCAACTTTCATCTGCTTGCGCAGCAGTTGCTACAAGGTACCCGAATAAAATCAGGCAAAAATAACTATTGACAGCCTCTTTTAATTTACCCGAAAATCTTCAAACAACACTGAAAATGATTCCTTACCCGGTGCAGCGGCCACAAGCCCTACCCGGACTATTCCTCCCGGCGGAAAATAAGCCAGCCGCAACATCTCATATCTTTTTCCATCAAATGAATAACTGATCTCCACATAATCACCCTTTCGCAACAAATTTAGCCAGAGCGCATCCGGACTATCATTCCTGGGTACCACAGACCAGTCAGATACCTCCCGTGTGACTACAGCACTTACGTTTTGCACCCCGTCCACATACTCTATGCCGGTCTTGATCCAGTTCTTTTCATCAAGCCGCACCATCAAGCCTGCCTGATGAAAAAGCTCCCGATATTGCCCTCTCACCTTCACACTGGCTACAAAATCACCTTCCCGCTCCACGTAATAAAACGGCCCATTATCACGTATAAAACCGTAATGCGTGACACGCCAGAAGTCTGTATCAGCATCTACTGTCATCGACAGCTGCTGATTATCACCAGCCCATTGGGCCGGTTCATTCATCCATTTCATATTGTTATTGTTTTGTATCAATACCACGTGTCAGCCAGACAGTGCAGCTGGCAAACAAAGCAATTAAACCAAATGACCATCGCAAATCCAGTGCTTCTGCTATAAAACCGATCATCGGAGGACCAATCAGGAATCCAAGGAACCCTAAGGTGGACACCGCAGCTATTGCCATGCCCGGCGGTAACGTGTCTGACTTACCTGCCAATGCCAATACCAATGGCACAATAGACGAAACGCCAATCCCTACCAACAGGAAACCCAGCGTAGCCGTCACGATATGCGGGAAGAAAATAGCGATCAATAACCCTGTACTACTGATCATACCAGCATATGTCAGCACATGCTTCACACCCAGGCGTGTCACTACCTTATCCGCTACAAATCGACCACCGGCCATCGTACTCATAAAAGCGATATACCCCACCGTTGTCAATGCCTCAGGCACCTGCACCACTTTCTGGAAATATACCCCGCTCCAGTCAAACATAGTCCCCTCTGTGACCAGGCTGGCAAACGCGATCAATCCCAGCTGCATGATCTTCCTATCCGGCATGGCAAACAGTGGCCCATCATCCGTAGGCGCATCGGCTGGCAACAGGTATGATCTGGCACTGAATACCAGCACCCAGCATAGCAACGCTACTATCAGGAAGTGCTGCCATATAGGCCAGTTCAGATTTACAGCCAGGGTACCAATACCCACACCCGTAAATCCCGCCAGGCTCCAAAGCCCATGAAAGGAAGCCATGATCGAGCGCCCATATAAATTCTCAATACCCACAGCCTGCGTATTCATGGATATTTCAAACAGGTTGTTCATAAACCCAAAGCAGAATAATACGATGACCAACTGCCAGATGTGTGTGGTAAATCCAATAAATGTAAGCATAACTGGAAACAGTAGGCCGGCGGCTATTAATACCTTCCTGCTTCCCGTCTTTGTCACCAGCCACCCGGACACAGGCAGGCTCACCATCAGCCCGATGGGCAATGCAAAGAGGACACTCCCCAGCCCGGCGTTCCCCAGCCCAAATTGTGATTTGATATCATGAATACGGCAGGCCCAACTTGAATAGGTCAGGCCTGCTATAAAAAAGAAAATGGACGTCGCTATACGGTAGGAACGTTTCTGGTCAATCGTAACTGAAAGCATAAATTCACATTTATTAATCTGTTTAAGGCGTACCGCAGGTCATTATCAGCATGTTTCACCACAGCCCATGGGCTGCGGTGAAGCACTTTTTTACTTGATCTTCTCAGCATATAATCCTATATGCTGATAGAGCTGATCGTAATCTTCAATCCTGATAATATCCTCCAGGTGAGCGAGTTTCTTATTGGCAATGCCAATGAACCCAATACCCATCTGCTGCGTAGTGAGATAATCCCACACACCATCTCCCACATAAACGATGCCGGGCGGTGCAGTATCCAGTCCATTTTTTTCATTCATCTTCCGGATTGTAGCATGGATAATATCCTGCCTCGCCAGTGCATCCTGTGCAAAAGAAGCTGTACAGGCACTTACATCAATCCCCGCACATTGCAGTTTAAAATGTGCCGATTGCCGCCATCCTCCTGTAGCAAGTCCTACACTATAATGCTCCTGCTGGCATAACAGCCCGATCACAGCTCCTGCCTTCGTTATTTCACGAATGGTAGCAGGATCTTCCTGGTAGGCCTGCTGCAATAATCCACAGAAGTGAGTGATGAAATGATCCCGCTCTGCTTCAGTAAATGTGCGACCCAGTCTCTCACGGCACAACTGGTCGATAATGCCACTGTCTGTGGTATTCTGATAATATCCATAATTCGTTTCGAAATCTTTAAAACCAAAGCAATCTTCTATCGCACGGGTATAACAATGGTCGTCTATTGCAGTGGTGTCGGTCAATGTACCGTCTATATCAAAAATGATGTACTTCATACTGGTTAACTTTAAGAGATCCTGATAACTGATTTAAGACTACTGATATTATTACTTCGCTGACGGGTAGTCCGATCGCAACCCAGATCCTTTATAGCGGCATCGAAGTTATTCAGATCATACTCATTTGTGATGATCTTCTGCAACTCCAGCTGGCCGCTGTTAATGAGATCCACCGCATGCCGGAAAGTGTCCTGTGAATCAATGGAGCCAATGATAGAAATACTGCGATCCGCTATCTCACGTGGATTGATTGTTTGCAGATTATTGCGCAATCCCATCAGTGAGATCTTTCCACCGTCAGCAATAGCCTGGATGGATTTTTCCAGCAGACTGGCTGTGGTATCAATGATCAGGTCATACTGGTTCTTCTGCGGTACAAACGATGGAGACATGGTCCAGCGATCAGTCAACACGTCATTCTTTTCAATCAATTGCATACGCTGACCCGATGCTTCATAGATCACGCCTTCACGTATACCATATTGCTTCAGGGCCAGGTAGAACAACAGGCCAATAGGTCCCCCACCCAATATAGCTGTGCGCATGAAGGGTGTGACCTGCAATTTCTTTACAGCTGTGAGCACACAACTCAATGGCTCAGACATGGCCCCCTGCTCAAAAGGGATTGCCTCTGCCAATGGATAAATAAATCGTTGCGTGGTTTTGAAATACCGGGTGAATGTGCCATCAATAGACACACCTGCTTCTGTAGAGGATTTCAGCAGGCAATGATTACGCAGCCCTTTACGGCAGTTATCACAATAACCGCAATAGTAAGTGGGGTCTATGATGACCCGGTCTCCGATCTGGCAATTATCCACAGCTGAACCTTTATCCACGATCACCCCGGCAGATTCATGCCCGATGATCACCTGCGGACGTGCCATGTACTCACCGGAAATAATACTGAGGTCTGTACCGCAGATGCCTGTAGCACGGACCTCTACGATCACTTCATCGGGAAGTATAATAGATGGTTCTTCCTTTTCCTGGATAGAGATCTCCCAGGGATTGTTATAAACAATAGCTTGCATGATTTGCAATTTTTAAAGTTCATGAAATATCTTATCCAGCCGTGCACAGATCTCCTCAATGTCATCAACTGTTGTTGTCAGGGAAGGTCTTACTTTCACGACATTTCCAAATCCATAACGGGAGCCACGCAGTATGAGGTGATGATTTTCAAGGCCAATGTCAATGATCTTGTTAGTAAGATCTACATCTGGCGCACCATCCTTATCAACGATTTCTAATCCCCACATGTAGCCGATACCACGTACATCGCCGATTACATCGCCATATTTTTCCTTGAGATTGTTGAGCAGGCGGCCAAGGACTGCCCCATTTTCACGCACGTTTTCCAGGAAACCTTCCCGGGATACAATCTCCATGGTCTTCTGTGATGCTGTCAGCGATAGCAGGTTACCACCGGATGTGTAGGAGTGTTCAAACTTCTCCAGCACGGCCAGTTGGGGTGTGTAAAGTATAGCAGCAGCAGGAATACCAATACCACCAAGGCCTTTGGCCAGTGTGATGATGTCAGGTTTAATGTCATAGTACTCACTTGCAAACATGTGCCCTGTTCTGCCAATGCCCGTCTGTACCTCATCAGCGATCAGTACAATGTCCAGCTCATCACAGATCTTGCGGACCCGTTCAAAGTAACCTTCAGGAGGTATGATATTGCCACCATTGCCGAGGATAGGCTCTATGATGATACATGATACACCACCAGAAGCGGCATACTCAGCATAGTCGTGAATGGCTTCTGTACAAAGGAAACCACAGGCAGGTGCACCTTTTGCCGAAAAAGGACAACGATAGCAGTAAGGTGCAGGTACAATACCATTTTGAGTTACAACCGTATTTGGAAAAGATTTGCGCCGGAAGGCATTACCTGAGATGGCGGTCGCGAAAAGTGTCTGTCCGTGGTGGGACAGGGAGAGGCTGATGACCTCATTTCTGCCATTATACTTATTGGCAATTTTAACAGCTCCTTCATTGGCAGTGGAACCAATAATGTCGCGCATCCAGCCGGTGGTGATATGGGCTGGTGCTTGGGCAAGAATGCTATCCAGTACATGCTGGGCAAGGTCGCCGGTGAAGGAAGACGATACGTGGATAAGGTCTTCCAGCTGGGTTTTGAGCGCATCAACCAGTTCGGGGTAGCTGTAACCTAATGCCAGGTTAAAGGTGCCGGACACGGCGTCGATGTATTCATCCTGATCAGGGGTGTACAGGCGAATGCCTTTCCCTTTGTTGAATTGGACTTGGGTAGTGGTCATGGAATTTTTTTTTAGAGTATGTGCATTGAAGTGCCGGACGAGGGTGATGTTTCGTCAGGGGGGAGTGTCATGATACGTTTTTCGATTTTTGTAGTTTGAGGGTCTTACGGGTTTTTTAAAGGATAAACAATAAGAGATCTTGTCTTAAAGATGGAATAGTAAAACGGGTTACATAATAGCTGTAAAGTAAAATGTAATCCGGATAAATTTCTTTTTTTTATTTTCGAAAAATCAGGTACTATATATTATAATTGAGGTGCAATAAAAAATCCATTAGGCAACTTCCTTACATTCTTCTTTATATACTTCTATCCATGCTGTGGAGCGTACTGTTCTATAACTTTATGGCCGCTGCGAAAGGAGTGCAGGACATGCTTTCCACGCTTGCCCCCAGTGCTTTCTTGAGTCTGATCCGGGCCGTGCTGGTGTCACTTACTCACAAATGTATCGGGTGGAAAAGCTATGTATGTTGGCCCTCCCGGTAGTGGTCCTGGTAATGTTACCTTTAAGTATACACTTGGTATCATGGCTGCAAGCATGATGGTCACGCAACTGTTCTACCGCCGGAAATACGCGAATAAATAAACTCTCTATCCTAAAAACGTTTCTCTCCAATAAGATTCGGTGTGGATTTCGATGATCTCATCCGGGAAGTTCTCTATCACGACTACCAGCAGGTTCCATTTATTAGCGAATATGGAGCAACAGTCGCAGAGAATACTGTGCTTATACGCATCTGGTCCTGCGTAGATCTGCTGTTGCAGGGCCGTGAATTTATCAAACTTTTTTTCGTTGTCATCCATTGTCAGGCTCATTTCTAACTTCAAAGTGGTTAAGGGACGGCGACGTACCTACTTTCAGCAGCCTAATATTAGTTCTAATTTCGTGACCATACTACAATCATGCTTTAAAAGAAATATTTACCTCACGCATCTTTTAAAAAAAGTAAATCATCTTCATTTTCTCACTGTTATCCCAATAAATGGTTAAAACACCAGGCAGCCTGTTGCAGGAACAGCGGCTTGTATTTTCTACTATGGTTTTATTCGGTTCGTATGCTAATACTACGTTCAGCGCATTGAACTTAATGTCTTCAATAGTATTATATGGAACAGAGTATCGTCCTCACTCATTCGCTTCGTGCCAAAAAGCTTTCCCATACTTTGGAATGTCTGGCACAGTATTTTGGAGAAGCGGACAGGTTATCTTCCACGTCAGGCGCAATTAATTATAGTCTTCCGCTATTTAAAAATGTTCAATTCCTCATTATAAACAGGACTTTGTATGCCCAAAAAATTTAAAACACTGTGAAATACGTAGTCTTGTGACAATGATTTTTCTGTGTTCAATGGTTTTAAACTGTTTTCAGATGTCCAAACTATAAAAGGAATGTCATATTGTTGTTTCGGCGCCAGGCTTAAAGGCAAACCATGCATGTATAGATTTTTTTCTCCTAAAGATTCGCCATGGTCGGAAACAAAAATCATTGCACTTCTATATTCCTTTAATTGTTTTAAATCTTCAATCACATTGTATAAAATATAGTCGGTATAACGAATCGTATTGTCATAAGCGTTGACCAGTTCTGTACTAGAACATTTTGCTAATTCAACGCTATTACAGACTGGCTTAAAAGTTTCGAACTGAGGCGGATACTTTTTGCTATACTCAGGTCCATGACTTGTACTTGTGTGCAAAATTATCAATATCTTGTTTTTTGTACTTGCTGCTATTTGCTCTTTCAGGTTATTCAAAAGAACTTCATCATAATCGCATTCATCGCCTTTACAATCTTTCATCAGCGCCTCTTTGTTCAGGTAATTTTTTATATGAACAGGTGGTTCTCCCCAGTTTGTGGTTCTCCAGACAACCTCAACGCCATTTCTATATAAATAATTGGGCAAAATCTCATACAACTCGCCGGTATTTTTAGCTTCTAAAATACACTTTACACCTGCAGTAGTGTAGGTGGCGCAAGAGGTAGCATTAAAATGAAATACACCAGGGGTTTTTGAAAGCAATGGATTTGTATTTTTACTATACCCGTATAAAGAAAAATTCTCGCTTCTGGCGGATTCTCCTATCACTAAGACAACAACCGATTTCCGGTTATCTTTTATGGTAGCATCTGGCAATAATATTTCTTTTTCATTTTCCTGGTGTTTATGTACAAAAAACAAAGAAAGATTTACAGTGTAACTCCATGGCATTGCAAGCCCACCTAATACTTTTGAATTTTTATCAACCCACAACCAATTTTGGGAATTGGCAAATACTACAGTTAACATAAATAATAAACTAGCTAAAGCGATGACTAAAAATCGCTTGAATGTTACATGTACTATTTTGGCTTTTATGATAATAATGGCAGGAATAACACCAAGCAGAATTATATAGAGTAGTAATTTTATGGAAAAAAAACCTGACGCCTCAGCATAATTGGTATTTAGCACATTACCCATCATTTCTGCATTTATTATAACACCGTAAGTATTAATAAAGTAAACTGCAATTGCGCTGACAATAAAGAGTAATGCCAGGATAATTTTTCCTACAAAGCGAAATAGAAAGAACATCAAAAAAAAGACAAAAGAATTTGCAACCAGCATTAGGATAACAAAACAAATAATAATGGAAATACCGTTAAAACTTTTATAATCAACATTATTAAAAATAAATTTGAAAAAGGGAAAATGAAAGAATAAGAAGTTAAGACAACTTATTAATAAAGAAAAGTGAACGATTTTTATATTATCCTTAAATAACCGCATAAACCATTTTATTAAACAATAACAATCGATAAAATTAGTACAAAATATAATATTATTAAATTTTTGTTAATTTTTAGCTGTTTAACGAAACAAGCCAGTATTAATAAAATAAAATCAGATAGTACTTTTTATTGTTAACCCAAGCCCAGATTCTATATTTCCGGCTGATACGGATTTTTTTGCAAATGTCACGCCTTCAAAGAAATTAAGAAGGTGCTGGAAGGAATAACTTAAAGTACAAAGCAGCTGGTGTACCCAGGGAAAGATATATTAACCGAAGTAAAGTTGATTTGGCTCTTTATATTGTAAAGCGACAGGTTAGTCTTGGGAAAAGATTCGATTTTGTTGGAGCAGATGGTTCCTAAGTTGTCAAAGTAGAATTAAGTAAGGGGTTTTATATTTTCAAACTCATTTCGTGTAACAATATAAGAGTGCCCCAATTTTAAATCCTTATCAATATCTTTATCAGTAGCGAATAATATACCTTTCCTTATTTCAACAATGTCGCCTGGCAAGCCACACAATCTATAAATATTAGGCAGTCTACCGAATGGAGTATCACCTGTAAACCAAATAAAATCTAATCTTTTCGGAGAGATGAACCTGGAGCCCAGCATTCTGCTATTTAATTTTATTGAAGGCTTGTTTGCGATAGTCGGGGCTTTATAGTATTGAAAAACATCTGCTAATCGACCGATTAACAGGAGTACAAATTGAATCCCCGGCAATAATAAAATAACTTTTAAAGTTCCCTTCATTCAATTGAGTTTTTAATTACACAAACGTCTGACACTTGCTGTTGGCTGGCATTTGAAAAACGTAGCCCCGGATACCGAAGCCTATAAGAATTATTAAAGATGAAAATAATACAATCGGGTTTTCTGATACTGAGCGTCATACCATAATAGCCAATATCGCAAAAAATTAATTTTATTAAACAAATAGACGATGATCCGCGTTATTCTACATACCCATTTTATAAAGACAAGTCGGTTTTACCCCTTTATTTTTATATTGTTGATCTCATACCCATAATGAAAGCAAAATTTGTATGATTTATTATGATCCTAAACATTTAATCAATGAAGACGCAAGCAGAAAAGAAAGATCTTTTTGATCGCTCCCCGGAATTCTTTGAAACAGACAAAGCCGCCGTTGAGGCTATCGTACAAACGGCTGTAAACGTTGAACTATTCACGATTCCCCTGTACATGACGTCTTTGTACTCTATACAGGGACTACACCAGATTACCGGAAAGAAAAGTAACCTTTATCAGGGACGTTTATGGCCGGGACTAGCTCCTACCTTCAGACCAGGAGAAAAATCATCCTTAAATAATATTCCTGAGAATGAAGCAGCATTTAATACAATATTCAGCGTATTCATTGAAGAGATGCTTCATTTGCAACTGGCCTCAAATGTAGCAACAGCGCTGGGTATCGTACCCCAGTTCACCCAAATGTCGCCAGAAAACAACAATTATGCATGGACATGTTACAATCCCCAAAGTACCATTCTGCCGGGTATTGTTGATTTCCAGGATTGTAAACCTGTATCAAATGGTGTTAATTATGCTGATATGAGGGTAAAACTCGATGAGCTTAATCTAAGTCAGAATGATCTGTTCCTTGCCATTGAGGCTCCCGAAGAAGAAGCTAAAGCACGTATTAAAGATAGTGAACTACACAAATATTTCCCGATAACCCCATTTAAAAACTGGAAAAAGGGAGATCAATTGCCAATGTTCGGTAGTATTGGTCAGATGTATCAGTGCCTCTGGGATTACCTTGATATCACTTACAAAGATGTTGAAGGTAAGGTTACCACTCTCTGGGAAATGATGTATTCTCCGGCCGCTATACAGCAGGACATATTTAACACTGTTTCTCCCGGCCATCCCTATAAGGAGTTCCAGGAGTTGACGACTACCATATCGGGCTGGCTGCCAGATAAAGCAAAAGAACTTGTATTCAAACTTATCTGCAGTATAACTGACCAGGGTGAGGGTAAAGGTATCCGGAAGAATCTACGCCCTTCAGCAGGATTACAGGCGGTTAATCCCGAATACCAGGCTTCCGATGAAGCACTTAAAGCGGATTATCCTTCTTATACAGATACCGGAACCCCTGCCGCGTCATCTCACGCATACGCCCGTCATAATAATGGTGAACATGACCATTATGAGCGCTTTAAACAAATACAGGAAGATCTTAAATCCGGTAAAATTGTAACATGGCCTACCTGGCATAATCAGATACGGAAAGGTGCTGATAAATGGACTGCTCAGGATCTGATGGGTGAGGATTATGATAAAAACAAACACCCATTGCCAGCGGCAGAAGAAATTGCAGGCGCATTAAACCGTCTTAATAATCCCTTGGATAATTCCGGAAAGCCGGATAAAGCAAAAAGAAATGCCAACTACAAACAGTTTTGTGAAGTGGCTACAGGCGCAATAGCTGGCATTACCACTGTGCTTGACCAGTACTGGCAGAACAGCTCTGTAGGATTTCCTTTTCCATCAATGAGTGGCTCCGGCGACCGCCTGATGATGTGCTGGGCAGTTTTTGGTCAGCTACCCGATCTCTCGGTAGGTGTAAAAGTCCGGCAGGTCAATACACTTTATCACGCATGTCAGGGTATGAATCTGAACAACGATGCACCGGTTGACAACACCTGCGCATCCGCAGAAGTCTACCATAATTGCAGAGGGTCAAACTCATGCAAGGCCGAGGGAGGTTGCGGATTTGTGCAACTGGTAGGCCAGTCAAAATCATGTAGCCAAAGTGTAAAACTGGCCCAGGGCCAATATAATTTACAAGCCGGATGCGGTTTACCGACACCGGCATACAGTGCTCCTGCCGATAATCTTTGTAAAAGTTTTGGCGGATGCGCTGTTCCTATTTCTGCTTCTCAGATTTACCCGCCGTTTACTGATCAGCAAGGGAAACCTGCTGTCGTCGGTGCAATGGAATTAAATGATTTTAAAGGTCCGGATCACAGTACTACTAAATTACCCGGCCAGGTAGTATTTGAATATGGCGACCTGGTTTATGACATAGCATGGGAAGCCTACACAAAGGTTTTAAAAACCAGGAATCCCGATGCACCAGAGCCAGTTAAACCGCAGCCTAGTGATATCAGGCTGGCATTTCCTCCATCTACCTGATCTATATTTATGGATATAAATAACAACAAACGCCTGGGCCTTCCTAATCTTGGCCTGGGCGTCGGCTTACGCAGCAAACACTATGCACACCTGATGAAAAACGATCCGGTTATAGACTGGTTCGAGATCATCAGTGAAAATTACATGAACAATTTTGGCTACGCAAGACATGTGTTGGAACATATTGCAGGATTAAGACCCATTGTCATGCATGGCGTATCTATGTCAATAGGAAGTACAGACCCATTAAATCTTGCCTATCTCGAACAACTGAAAGAGCTTGCCGCAGTAGTAAATCCAGTCTGGATATCAGATCATTTATGCTGGACCGGAGTAGCTCATTTAAATACCCATGATTTGTTGCCTTTACCCCTGACAGTAGAAAGTCTGCTACATGTCAGCGAGCGTATAAACCGGGTTCAGGATATACTTCAACGACCATTAGTATTGGAAAATCCTTCAACGTACATGGAGTTTCAAAGCTCCAGTCTTTACGAATGGGAGTTCATGACTGAACTTGTGCATAAAACCGGCTGTGGTTTACTGCTTGACGTAAACAACGTTTTTGTATCAGGTAATAATCACCATTTCGATCCGGAATTTTATATTCGTAACATACCACATGAAGCAGTAGTTCAAATACATATTGCCGGACCTACAGATTGTTATCAATATTATCTGGATACACATGATCAGCCAGTGCCTACAGAGGTCTGGCGTTTGTATAATCTTGCACAGCAGCTTACCGGAGGTGTATCTACCCTATTAGAATGGGACGCAAATATTCCTGAATATGATGAACTGATCGCTGAAGTAAGTAAAGCAAAACAGGTATTACAAGGCCATTTACCTGATGTACCTGTCTATCGTACACCTTATTTAAATGCGGTTTCTAATCCTGTAGATCATCAAATACAAACATCCCATGAGTGAACTGGCCAACATTCAGAAATGGCTTACGTCGATTATTATTAAACCTGGCAGGCTAAATGATAAAGTGTACATGGCCGATCAATGCTATCATCTCAATCATGAGAAGGTAATACTCTCCACCGCAGGTATGCCAGCAATGAAAAAAATAGAAATATATGCCAAAGGATATGTACTACGGTTAATGGAATGTATGAAGGCAGAATATCCGGCCCTCTTACAACTACTTGGTCCTGAACTATTCAATATATTTGCCAGTGCCTATCTTGCAAGCGTGCCACCTGCTTCTCCCAACCTGTATGATCTTGGACTATACTTTCCCACATTCCTTAGAGGCACGCTGCCAAAGGAAAAAGTAAGTGAGGAACCATCCATATATGATCTTCCTGTTGAGGTTGCAATATTTGAACGTTCAATAGCTGAAGCTTCAAGAAGCAAGGGCATTGAAGGGAGGGGAAAAGAAAGTACTTATGACAACCAAATGCTTTATCTGTTGGATACGACCTCAATCAGGACTTCACCATGCCTGATATTGTTACAGCTACATTTTCCGTTAGCAGAATTTATTAAGGCCGTACAACGCCTGGAAAATCCTCCTACTCCTGATATAAAAGAAAGCTTTGCTGCTATCAGCAGAAGCGGATACATTGTTCAAATAGGCGATTTGGAGTTATGGCAATGGCAGTTTCTGAAAGCATTGCAAAATCATAATGATTATCTTGTTGCTATTAGTATTGCCTCCCAAAAGTGCGGCGTAAATAGTGATTCCCTGATGGCCGATTTAATGCTGTGGATACCGCTTGCGTTGAAGTCGGGATATATTTATCGTGATGGACTATAATATGTGGATATCTACAAGACGAAGTTCTTTCAAAATATTGCTGTAACTTAAAGAGCTTTCCTGCCAAACAAATGAAAACAGACACATTTCAGCTAACCATACATATGGTTTCAAGCCTTGATGGAATAATTGCCAAAAAAGACAATAGCGTTTCGTGGTTTGACACGCCCGATTATTATGAGAAAGGAATTACAGGACAAGACCCCGATGAATTTCTTAAAAAAATAGACTGCTATGTAATGGGGGCCCATACATACGAACATGCGCTGGAACTGTCTGCATCTTATGGATGGCCTTACGGAGACATACCCACAATTGTAGTCTCTCACAGAAACCTCCCTGTTTATAAACAAAACATAGCACTTTACTCCGGCGATCTGGACGAGCTGGTGAATGAACGACTAAAATCAAAGTATAAACATGTCTGGCTTGTAGGCGGAGCAATGCTTGCAAAAGATTTTATCCGTTCAAACCTGGCAGACGAAATCAGGTTGTCTTTCCTGCCTGTTATTCTTGGCGAAGGCACGGCGTTCTTTGAACATATAGGACATGAAGTTATATTGCATCTGAAAGACGTGGCCGCCTATAAAAGCGGAATGGTCGAATTGTGTTATGAAATAAAAAAGCAATAGACTGATTCAGACAACTCTATGAGCATTATCGTTGTAATGTCTTTATACTGGTCCAGATGCCAGTTTTACCTTCCAGCTGGCTTACAAATGTGGCAAGCCCTATCAGGTGGTGGTTTATCTTCAACTTTTGACCATCACTGTCTATAAGCGTTAAAAGTCCGGCATTAGAGTATCCAGATCTAAAATTCAAAAATACTTACCCTGCCTATGAGGGAAGATTTTTAAGTGAGATCGCAATGGAGATTAGAAGAGGAACTTTTCATTGTGAAAGATTCAAAAAAGAAATAATCGATCATACAACTGCTCACTCCCCAAGAATTCAACTTGATCTTCCACTTCAAGGTTCTTTTTTAACGTAGCGCTGGGATTGGGTATAGCTGAAACTTCGTCTGTTGGATTCACCTGGAAATATTTATCCTTTGTTGCTGCGTTTAGTACCCACTTAAATCTTGCATAGTATCCCTGTGGAGTTTCCCCTTTAAATTTGGCAAGAAGGAATTTCCTAAACTCTTTGCATAGGTTTTCCGTAATGTCAACTGGTGAAACGAAGCTACGCCCTACAAATTCTTTGAATTGTTTAAAGCTGTTCTGTAAAGCCCTGTTACCATCTGTCTTATTTTTATCTACATATTCCGCGTAGTATTCCAGGAAATTCTCCTTAAACTTATGCGGTGGAGTGTAGGCAAATCCTATAGATTGCTGTTCTATTATTGTCTGGCTTTTTTTAACATCTATTAATTCTAAGGCTTGCTTATTATGATTTTTTTCGGTCTGGTTCTTCGGTTTCGTATAAGTAAATACTCCTATTGCAGGCCGCTGTCCGGGAAGCCGGCCATAGTCATAATAGTAGATCCTTTTATCTTTCGTCCTGTTTAGGTAAGATCCTATTTTCATATCCCTATGTAGTAATGGGAAATGATCCTGTGAATGGCACAGACCCTTCAGGGAGTATTTCATTATTTGATTTTGCAAGTTATACAAATACTCAGTGGGCGACCCAGTTTACTACTATGGCTATTGGTTCCGCTATAGGGTATTCAACTGCAAAGAATAATGGATTAACAGGAAATGATCTCGCCTTAGCTACTATTGGTGGTGGCATAACTGGTTTTGCCGCTGGACACTATGGATATAAATTAGGTGCTAGCATTAATTATAGTGCCATTGGAAACAGTATTTCGAATTTTGCAGTAAATATTAGTAATGGAATTAATGATATCTTCAAAGGTGCGCAAAATGGAAATACTAGTGGATGGCAAGATCTTTCTAAATCGGTTTTAATGACTTTAGCAAAACAATATTCTGGCAAAACATTTACAAGTAGCGGTCAGTGGGAAGATTATGTTGGAGATACATTTGAAAAGACATTCCATGTATGGGCGGAAGCCTCCAAAAACATGGTTGGCTATCTGAACTCTTACGCACAAAATACTCTACCTGACCACCTTGACGATGGAGAAGGATTGTACTGGCCAATCCACTCTAGCAGGAAAAATATAATTATAGATGCGAAAGCAACCACCACTTTGCAGAATGTTTCATCAGGCAAAACTACGCGTTTTCCAGAAGCTGCCTGGTTTGAAATTAAAGCGAAACAAGGAAATATTACTCCCAGCACCTCAAGGGGACAGGTTGCTTATGAGATGCAAGCGCTGGTAAAGGATAAACCTAGAGCAGTTTATGAGGGGGCCGCGGAGTTCAATATTGTTACCACAACTAATTCACAAGTTAGTACAAAAATCTATGTGGGTGGTTATGTTATGGGTTTATTTGTTAGAAGATGGACTCCCCAATATAAGATTGTTAATAAAAAGGTAAAGGTGAGGTTTGGATATGAACAAGGAACAAGGGTGGGAGGAATACCCTTTAATATTACAACCATATTTTGGGATGATCCGGGTGTAGATTACCAGTTTTAAAATCTATTTTTATGAAAATTATTTGGACAACATTTTTTTTGATCACTAATTTATGTTTAGGTATGGCCCAGAAATATGAAATTAAATCTTCCCTAGAGCTGTTAAAAATTTTAAGAGAGCAAAATGGGCAGATTTTGAGCGAAAATGAAGAAGATTTGTCTTGTGCTTATACAATCAATAATAATAAAATTGTCTGGCTACCCGCTAGCGGTGGCAAAGGAATCGTTTTTGAAGACGAAGCCACCATGCGGGAAGTTCTAAAAAATGGAGTACCTATTGAAGATGACAATTATAACCCATTTAAATCGAATCAGGAACATCTGGTAAATATCGCCAGCGAAATAAATTACTGGCTTAAAATATTGTCAGAGAAATTAGATTTGGAAATTGATGTAAATAAGGATGACGCTTCCTATTATAAGGAAATTTCAAAAAGGGTGAATAAAATTGATCCTGACGATCGAAATACAGATTTGTTTATACCATTAGGAATTTTTATTGGGGAGAAGATAAAAAGAGGAACTAGTGCCCATTGGCAGGTAGAAAAGAAGTATGGATACAGACCCTATTTTATGCCAATTTTAATAGATGCAAGTGAGAAAAAGTATCATCCCTGGTATAAATTATATGAACATTTAAGCAAAAAGAAGTTCGATTTTGATAAATACCTTACACTGGTTAACAGCCTGGGAGCTCTTTAGTTAACGCTATATTAATAATAATGAGAAATTAAATACTTGGGTTATTCGTTGTGTTTTGGTTTTCGTGTACTAAAAGCATAGAAACAGTAAATAATCCAGGAGAGTCTGCCGGCTCAAAATCCGCTAATATCGTAATTAGAGGTTCCTCTTCCGCAGCAGGTATAGGAGCTAATCCAACTGATTCAGGGTGGGTAAACGGGTTAAGGTTGGCTACCCTGGATAATAAAAAAACACTTTATTTTATTAATCTCGCTGTAGCAGTTTACACTATCAGTGAGTGCCTGAAAATTATTCCGTTCAGGAAGATATGCCACTAATAGATACTACAAAGAATATTACCAATGCGTTATCGCACCATCCTTCTCTGGTGATGATTACATATCCAACCAATGATGTTGCAAATCAACTGCAGAAAATAATGGTCTAACAGGAAATGATCTCTCGTTAGCTACTATTGGTGGTGGTATAACTGGTTTTACTGCTGGACACTATGGATATAAATTATGTGCTCGGATTAATTATAGTGCCATTGAAAACAGTATTTCGAATTTTGCAGTAAATATCGGTAATGGTATTAATGATTTCGTCAAAGGTGTGCAAAATGGAAATACGAGCGGTTGGCAAGATCTCTCTAAATCGGTTTTAATGACTTTAGCAAAATAATATTCTTGCAAAACATTTACAAGTAGCGGTCAGTGAGAAGATTATGTTGGAGATACATTTGAAGATACATTTCATGCATCCGGATGTAGATTATCAGTTTTAAAATTTATTTTTAGAATTACCCATTTACGGGTCGTTACGCAAATATGCGGCGTAGTGCTATCATAGCTTTATAAAAAAAACTATGTTTAGGGGCATCACAATTGAAAGTTTTCAAAGACATTTTCCAGATGAAGAATCGTGTTTACAATACCTTGCAGAGTTGAAGTGGCAGCAAGGGTTTCGTTGTAAGAAGTGTGGTGGAGAAATGTGGTGGAAAGGTAAAAGGTGGCTTGATAGACGTTGTCAGGCTTGCAATTATAATGAGTCTCCCACTGCAGGGACATTGTTTCATAAAGTAAAATTCAGTTTGCTGACAGCTTTTCAGATTTGTTTCCGTTTGAGTGTAAGTAAAAAGGGGATGTCAAGTTGCGAAATAAGCAGGGAATATGGCATCCGTCAAACAAGTGCCTGGTATTTTAAGCGCAAAGTGCAGGAGGGCATGCAAAGTAGTGAACAGTTTCCATTACAAGGTCGTGTAGAGGTAGATGAATTTGTGATTGGTGGCAAGGAAGAAGGGAATCAAGGTCGGGCTAAAGGTGATCGAAAAATTATCCTGATAGCAGTTGAAAAAGTATGCCGAAATAGAAAGACTGGCAGAGCGTATGCCCAATGCATAGAGGATTACAGCTCTACATCGTTTCAGCCATTCATGGAAAAACACATCGATAAAAAATCACGGGTAGTGACAGATGGCTGGGCAGCTTATGCTCCACTAAAGAATATATTTCCACGATTGGAGCAAGTAGAATCTGGTAATGGCAAAAATTTTCCTCATTTACATACTCATATCATGAATTTTAAAGGTTGGTTAAGAGGCATTCATCATCGTGTTTCTGAAAATCATATGCAGGCATACTTAAATGAATTTCATTTCCGATTTAACAGAAGAAATCATTTGGGCAGTATAATGCACAAACTTTTATCCAGGATGGTTGCTGCTGCTCCTTTATTTTTAACTTTACGAGAGCTAAATGGGTAATTCTATTTATTTTTATGAAAATTATTTGGACAACATTTTTTTGATCACTAATTTATGTTTAGGTATGGCCCAGAAACATGAAATTAAATCCTCCCTAGAGCTGTTAAAAATTTTAAGAGAGCAAAATGGGCAGATTTTGAGCGAAAATGAAGAAGATTTGTCTTGTGCTTATACAATCAATAATAATAAAATTGTCTGGCTACCCGCTAGCGGTGGCAAAGGAATCGTTTTTGAAGACGAAGCCACCATGCGGGAAGTTCTAAAAAATGGAGTACCTATTGAAGATGACAATTATAACCCATTTAAATCGAATCAGGAACATCTGGTAAATATCGCCAGCGAAATAAATTACTGGCTTAAAATATTGTCAGAGAAATTAGATTTGGAAATTGATGTGCAAAAAGATGATACCGCTTACTACAATGCAATATCCAAAAAGGTGAATAAAATTGACCCTCAACAGCGGTATATGGACTTGTTTATACCATTAGGGATTTTTATTGGAGAAAAGATGAGAAGGAGTAAAAGTGCCCACTGGCAGGTAGAAAAGAAGTATGGATACAGACCCTATTTTATGCCAATTTTAATGGATGGGAATGATAATAGGTATCTTCCCTGGTATAGATTAGATCAACATTTAAGTAAGAAGAAGTTCGATCTGGATACATACCTGACGTATATGAACAAACTCGGAAGTCTTTAATAAATGCCTATTTAGATAGCAATGAGAAATTATATATTTGGGTTATCCATTGTGTTTTGGTTTTCGTGTACTAAAAGCACAGAAGCAGTAAATAATCCAGGAGAGTCTGCCGGCTCAAAATCCGCTAATATCGTAATTATAGGTTCCTCTTCCGCAGCAGGTATTGGAGCTAATCCAACTGATTCGGGGTGGGTAAACAGGTTAAGGTTGGCTACTCTGGATAATAAAAAGACACTTTATTTTATTAATCTCGCTGTAGCTGGTTACACTACCTATCAAGGAGTTCCTGAAAATTATTCCGTTCAGGAAGGTATGCCACTAACAGATACTACAAAGAATATTACCAAGGCGTTATCTTACTATCCTTCTTTAGTGATGATTACATATCCAACCAATGATGTTGCAAATGGCTACAGTGATAATGAAATAATGAGTAACTATAAGGAAATGGTGCGGCTGTTGGATTCAGCAAAAGTAAAATATATCCTGTTTGGTACCCAGCCGCGCAACTTTGATGATGCAGCAATTAGAAGTCGCCTGAAAACGCTGAATGAAAAGATGATGAGCAACTATGGCGACAAGTTTAATAATTTATATGACACCCTCTCTACTCCAGAAGGTTATATAAAACCTGAATTTGCAGCAGCTGATGGGATTCATCTGAATAACAGAGGCCATTATTTAATTGTTCAATCAGTTTTGTCAGATTCTATTTTTAAGACCACTATTCAGTAGCTCATATTTTCTAATCTTATTGTTATAAAACAGCTTTTGGAATAGAACTTATTTTATAAATGCCATTGAGATTTTTTGGGCTTTTATGGGATGTCAGGGTCGGGAAAATTTAACGGATGATAAATAGGCTATAATACAAGCTACTTATTCCAGCCGCGTTTTTCTAGTTCTGGACAGTTAAACTAATAGCCATAGGGCACCATTTGTTATATGATGCATAGTTAGTACCTTTTCCTGTTGTTCCTGATTTTTACCTTTAATGAGCATCACATGCAAAGTGCTAACAAACCGGCTACAACCAGCTCACACACTATTCCCATTGATGTTTTACTGGACATCATTCGCATCTTGTTCAATAACCACCTGTACTGGAAGGAAGAAGGTATCAATGAGCAGGAAGGCACCCTGATGGTGCAAATTACCCACCAACAGGGGAACCCTAAACACAAGAAAGCCTTACAAAACATCATTGGCATATTGGGTGATTATAGTTATTACGTTAAAGGCAGTCCACAGGATGAAGCCCTTGACTATTAACAAGATCGTTTACCGTTAAACTGACATCAATGACAACTACCTGTCAACCCTGCGGCACACCGATGCAAGCCTTACGAAGCACCCGTAAATATTGCAGTGATACCTGCAAGCAGTTAGCATTTTACAAGCGGAACGGATTGGCATTGGCAGATGCAGAGACTAACACTTTAACCAGTAATGAATCAGCAGTTTTGCTGGAAGAAGCAAAAACAGATGTAGATAAACCAGATTATATGGTAAGGCAACAAGACCAGCCCTATCAGCAGGTATATTCCCGGCTGCTGGAAGCGGTACAGGAATGCCTGGATAGTAATAACTACACATTTATATTTGAAAACCCGGATCAATATTGGGGAACCTATGCCATACAGCCAGTAAAATGGGTAAGCCTTCGATTGCGCTGCCTGTTGGAAAACATGCTTCGTTTAAGCAATATGCCTTCCATACCCAACGAGGCATTAGTTCTTTTGCGGGATTCGTTTGCTGAAATGGCAGCTGCAAGTCCTTACCGGCAACTGCCTACTGACTATCCCTACACCACGTTGGTAAAAGACATTATACATAACCTTGACCGCATTGTTCATAACGTTAAGCCGAAAGGTGATACCCGCTTTCGTTTAACGCTTAACCGGAAAGCATCACTTATTGCCTGTCGTTTTACGCTGGCAGCTATGGTGCCGCTGGTTAAGTTCCGTGAACTCAACTTTTCAGAATAATTATTCATAACCTTTAATTCCCATTATTTTATGCAAACAGTTATTACAAAACGCGAATTACAGGTGCCTGTAGATGTGCTGATCCGGGTAGCCGATGTGTTACTGGAAAAGAATATTACCAATAGCATTACAGCCACAGACGAAGATGAGGGTTACATCACTATTGAAGTAGAATACGAAAAAGAGCAGCGTGATGCCATCCATGAAGCCGAAGATATTATCTCTGATTACCATGAGAATGAGGAAAGAGAGGATGATGACGAAGAAGATGAGGATGAAGATTAACGCCAGTTTTACCACCACCACAGGATTACCTGTAGTGGTGGCTCTCTTTGCCCAATAACTTAACCCTTACTCTTACAGAAAGGTAAAATTTCAACACTAAACTATAGGTATGATAAAACGTGACGATCTGCTAATCATGAGAGCAATTGCACTCTGTTTTAAACCCTTCCTGAAACCGGAAGAAGCGCTGATTTATTGTAACCTTGGCCGAACGCAATTGGCTAAGAACTGTGAAGAATATGGGGTTTACAAAACCAATAGTGGCTATTACAGGAAAGAAGATATTGATAAAATGCTGTCCGGTGAAATGGCGGTAGTGCAGGCTGCACCACCATTGATAAAGCTAAGAGCTGCATAGTAAACAGGGCTATTCGATGGTGAATAGCCCTGTTGCTAAAACTTGCACCATACTGAAATTAGTTGACCCCCTAAAGGACACCCGCAATATTAAAAGAAGGCAAGTGACTGATCGCCTCCGACTGATCTTTAGGTTTGTACCTTTTGTAAGTCTGCTGCACCTGTCTGATAGTTGTATGCCCCATTAGATAAGCGATAGTGACATCATCCACGTTCTTATCCTTTAATAGTATGGAAAAACTTAATATTGCACAGGACCATGTTACGTATTTATTGACACCAGCCCGTTTAATCCATTCTCCCAATACCTTATTGGCTCCATTCGCCGTAGGCAGGCTGAAAACTTTATTGGCAGAAACTGTCTTGCCAAGAGATAGTTGTTTAATTTCTTCCAGAATTGCAAGGGCTATTGAGTGTAGGGTAAGTACCACTGGCTTGCCGGTTTTCTGCTGGATGATCCTTGTAATTAATTTACCACCCTGTAAATCCTGCCATTCCAGCCTTTTCACATCCACCCATCTCAGCCCGGTATAACAACTAAACAAGAAAGCCAGCTTCACTTGCTGGTTAAAACAGGGCGTGTTAAGTAAGGCAACGTATTCCTCTGATTCCAGGTGTTCCTTCAACGCAGCGCTAGGATTGCGTACAGCCGGGATGTCCTCTGTCGGGTTATTTCTGAAATATCCGTCTTTAGTAGCGTAAGTATTCGGACCTCGGCATTCCAGAATAATGTTTTACAGCCCTTATCTTTGCTGCTGTAATCATGGTATTGGCTATAAATGAAGTTCTTTGTAATTCGGGGCTAATCTGCTAATTGATGTAATCATGTATTTTTCTTCTTCCAATATGGAGGCAACAGATTAATAAGTTCATGAGCTGGGCAATCATGAAGGCGGTCATAGATATCTTTAAGATAAATATAAGGATCGATGTCGTTAAGTTTACAAGACTCGATCAGGGAGTAAAAAAGTGCTACTCTCTCTGCTCCATGTTCATTTCCGGCAAACAGGCTATTATTGCGGAAGGTAGTAACGGGTCTGATGGCCCTCTCGACGCCATTGTTGTCGGCATCGACGTATCCAAGGGTCGTAAATGCTTTTAGTTTGTGCCATTGCCCCAGGGCATAATTAACTGCTTTAATTATTGGTGTACCTGGCAGATGATCTATCTGCTGTTGTTCCAGCAACCAGATATGTATTTTATCGAGAAAAGGAACGCTATATTTCTGACGCAATGCCAATCGCTGGTCATCGGTCATCTTTTTTCTTTCGGCAAAGGCTTCTATCCTGTAAATGATGTTGAACAATGTCAATGCTTCTGCCGCTAGCTTTTTATCATATTTCTCTGCTTTCTTAAAACCGCGGCGGATATGGGACAGGCATGTCATTAGGTCCACCTCCTCATTATCTTTAAAAGCTGCTACATAGCTACCCAGGCCATCCGCCTGAAGCGTGCCCTTAAAATCTTTTAATATCTGCTGTGGAACCTTATGTCCGCGGGATGGGTTAAATTCAAACAATACTAATTTTTGTTCTTCAGATAAAAATACCCATAGCCAACCCCTGGATGGTTTGCCTTCTCCAATATCATTGAGGTAATCTAATCTTGTCTCATCGACCTTCAGATACCGGGCCTGCACAATTACTTTTTTCATACATCTCAACAGCCTTAGCAGTTTCTTAAAGGCCACCTCTTCCCAACCATTTACCGTTGATGCTGCGAAGCTGATGCCAGTAGTGCTTTTTATATACCGTAACTGACGTGTATATGGATCCCCATATCCAAACCGGCGGCTGTGTAAGTGTGCCAGCAGGCTGTTTCCTACTGTTCCTTTTTCTACCAGACGAGGGGCTACTGGTTGGCAGACAAACTTTTTATCTTCTGTACGATATTGAAGCCGCTCCTGTTGTACTTTAATAATTTTACCCGGCTTGTATTCGTAATAGGTCGTCACTTTTTTGCCCATAGGGATCAGGCCTGTCTTGTCTCCTTCGACGTCAATTGTTTCTGTCACTACTTCTATACAAGATGGTTGTACTCTTCTACCTTTATGAGCGAGATGTTTTTTCTTTTTGCGGTTGCCTTTCCGGATCTGGTCATCCACTTGTTGAATATCGCCTTTTGTGGAGGCTACTCTTATAATCTCTTCCAGTTCGGTCAGATCAAAATCAGGTCCTAAGGTTTGTTGTATGGCCGCATCTACTTTTTCACGTTCAGGTATAAATTTCTCACTCTTTTTACCCTGTAGCATTTCACATAACTCCTGTAACTGCCAGCTCTTCTTTTCTCCCTGAGCAACCTGCTCTTTTAAGAGCGCATTTTCACTTTCCAATGCTTCGATCCTGCTTTGCAATTCAATGACCTGATGTTCTCTATCAAGCATAATCTCATGTGCCTGATTCAGATAACGGTTTAATTTATCACATGCTCCATTCTTTGCTTCCAGCTGGTTATTCAGGTCATATATAATCTTACCAAACGTTATTCTCTCTCTGGTCAGAGATTCCAACAACTCCCCATTGGTCTCCGTTAGCGTGGAGATTTGTTTTAATGCATCTGTTATAGAAGTGAGTAATTCAGGGCGCACTGCTTTGTGTCATGGTATTGGCTATATTAACGCAAAAACAGCATTATTAGTTTGGCTGATCTGTTGATTTTCCTGACTTTCTTTCGTAACGCTTTCTGTACTTAATCTCGATTCCTTCCAGGATGAGCATCACATCTTTGCGTTCAATCATCATCGCCTGGCAACCAGGATCATAAACAGGTTTGCCAAAGGTGCCTCTGGCTAGTCTTTTGTAATAAAGCGCCTGACCATCTCCATCAAATTGCAACATTTTCACCTGGGTGAGACGCCCGTTAAAAAACAAATAGATGATGCCCTTAGCTAATGGATCAAGTGCCATTTGATTACGTACGATGCCTGACAAACCATTTATTCCCATCCGCATATCCGCTGCAGATGTATAGATATAAAAATTATAACCAGCTAATGACAACATTGACTAATGATTTAGCAAGGTGAGTAAATATTCTGCCGGCACAGGTTGATAAATTGCAATACCGCGCACTTCAGCAAATAAGTTTGAATTAACAGGCTCATTTGATGATGCTACAATTTTTACGGGAAGTATTGCTGGTGGTGAGGATGGAACCGGTGAAGTATTGTTTGTTTTCTTTAACCAGTAATAAAAACTGCCTTCACTTATTTGATGAGCCCTGCAGTATTCGCTAATAATCATGCCGGAATCAGGCTGCTGACGAACATGGAATGCCATGTCTACTTTTAAGGGAGAACCAGGGAGAGATCTCTGAATTTGCTTCTTTCGCATCGTTTAAATTTTGATGCAATGATCGCAATATTTAATTTCTATTCGGGAACGCCGAGAACCGAATACTTACTTTGTGGAAACAAATGCCACAATGAGTAAGATAATTCCAATTAACAATTCTCCAACTATTCCATTAGACCACCCATATGTGCACGCATGCTGGGTACTAAGCTACAATGCATTTTGGTGTTACGACCGTTTACCCGCAGCAGAAGTCTTATATGCGAAAAATGCTATCTGGAATATCCTTAGCAAACCGTCAGTTGATCAGAATTTCATAAAGATGATAGAACGATTACTTCTATCGTATAAAACGGTGCGTAATGATAACTCAAGGTGGATAGATCTACCGTCACTTTGGTTTAATCCTGAATTTCCTGACGGGATCTCTAGCTATGATGATTTCTATCAATCAGTTAGGGAAAAGAGAAAGGTGGTCAAAGGATATTATAAAGGCATCCAGGTTTTTGCCAGGCATTTATTACGGTACATGGTATGCCCCTCTGACAAAATATTAAAAAGCTGCGGTGCAAAACTCATTTCATTGAGGGAATATGACCTCATCCAGCTATGGAATAATTGTATTGTTCAACTACTTATTAACCCACCAATAACTGATTTATGAGTACCAATAATCCAAAGGTCATTTTCGAACTACGCGCATATAATACAGCACAACTCGCCAAATTATATAAGGTAAACTACCGGACCTTTAACAGATGGTTGAAACCACATCTTCCATTGATTGGTGAAAGGGTAGGCCATATGTACACAGTTAACCAGGTGCTGATTATTATTAACAGGTTGGGATTACCCGGTGATTTGGAGTTCAGGGATAGTAATATTTGACATAATTCGACATAAAACTACATAATTCGACATAATCCTGCATAATCCAACATAATCAGGACACCGTCATTTACCATCGTCGGAACTTTGTACTACAAAACAGTAAAAACTAAATTATGAGAACAGAAACAAACCACGGCGATTCCTCTCTTAATAATATCCTATTGCCTGCAACAATTCTCCTGGCCAATATTGATATGACCGGTTTGTTTGAATATGCTTTAAAGGCATTAACCGGTGGTGCAATATGGCTAGCTTTTAAACTAGCAGGTGAGTATATCCAGCGACGGCGGAAGCGGAAACTAACTAGTACCCGATACAGGCGCGTACATCACAAAAAAACAAATAAGGGAAATGGCAACACTGAATAAATTAATAATGGGCACAGCAGTTGGAGCCGGGGTAATAGCCGTTATAAGTTATTTCGCCAATATGCGACGGGCTTCCGTACAATTAGAAGTTGTCCCCACCGCAACAATTCATTCTCTATCACTTTCTGGTCTGACAATCCGTATTGATGCTTTACTGAAGAATCCAACTGGGGCAAGCTTCAAAGTGAAGTTCCCATATGTGAAGATAAGCCATAAAGATTCTATTCTCGGAAGCAGCCAGGTTATTGATAAGGATATTACTGTTCCAGCATTTGGTCAGGTCATGATTGATAACATCCAGGTTGAAATATCTACTATGAGCTTCTTTTCAGTTGCTTATGATGTTATTAAGGCTTTACTAAACAAGGAATCAATAACAGTAAAGGTAGAGACGATTACTACTATTGATTTAGGTTGGTCACGTGTGCCTTATAACGATCAGAAGGAAATAACATTGAAAAAGTAATTGGATATGCAGGCTGCTACAAGAAGAAAGGTTTACCCAGGAAGAGAGTACGACTACCTTTTTCCGCCAGCGATGAATAGAGATAAAACAGTAGTGGAAAATGCCACCCTGGAGGATACTGTTTCATTTATCCATAAGGTAGTTGGGAGAACTCTTTCTCAGACCTCAAGAATTGCACAGAAATTATCTGGACCCACTGTATATGATACTTGTAAAAACATCTGGCACTTTGTTTATAACAACGTGGCATACCAGAAAGATGCAGAAGGTTTGGAGCAGATACGTAGCCCAAGTCGCACATGGGCTGACAGGAAAACAGGAGTGGATTGTGACTGTTACAGCACTTTTATTAGCAGCATTTTAAGTAATCTTCATATTCCTCATAGTCTAAGGATTACTAAATATCAGCGTGATCATTTTCAACACATTTATCCAGTAGTAAATGATAGGGGTAAAATGATCATTATAGACTGCGTAACAGATCATTTTAACTACGAGGTACCATTTAGTGAAAAAAAAGATATAGTTATGGATCTACAATATTTAGACGGCCTGCAGGGAGTAGGTGAGCGAGGCAATGATCTTGTATTTGATGGAAATATAGGGGAGTTAGGAGCAGCAGCGAAAAAGAAAAAGAAGAAAGGATTTTTCAAGAAAGTTCTGAGTAAGATTAATAAAATAAATCCAGCTACCATTTTGTTGAGAAACGGTGTCCTTGCTGCCATGAAACTGAACTTGTTCAAGGTAGCATCAAGGATAAAGTATGCTTACCTGTCACCTGAAGAGGCAGTGAAGCGTGGTATTATAAAGGATAAGTTCGACAAATTGGTGAAGGTCAGGGAAAAGTTGGAATCAATATTTGAAACAGCTGGGGTAATCCCAAGAATCTAAAGAAGGCCATTCTTAAAGGTAAAGGCAATAAGAATAAGGAGGTTGCTGTAGCTGGGTTGGGTTTTGTCGATAGTGATGCTTCAGTATTATATATGAACAGCAGTACGCCGCTTGCTACACTACTTGGTCCAGACATCTATTATGATGAAAATGTGAATGGAATGGAGGGATTTGAAGGTTTTGGAGAGCTGGGAGAGCCTGCTACTGGCGCTGCAATTGCGGCAGCTTCTGCTGCCATCGCTGCGTTATCAAAGATCATCAAGGGTATTGGAAACATATTTGGCGGGGGGCAAAAGGGATCGGAAGACTTTTCCGACACAGAAACGGCTGCTGCCGATAAAGAAGCAGCGGAAACCCCATCAACCACCTCGCCAGTTACGACCGCTGTCGCTACAAATACATCATCCAGTTCCTCTACAGTACCAGTAACCAGTGATGAAAGCGAGAATAGTTCTTATGATTCATCAGCATCATCTAATAGTTCATCTGCAAAGGTTGCATCAGAAGATATTGATGATGCCTCGTCTGACTCGTCACTATTGCCCGTTTCGACATCCTCATCACTCACCGTATCAGATGTTGCGAATACAACCACGGCGGCTAAAATTTCGCAGGGATTTTGGGAGAAGAACAAAAAATGGCTGTTACCTGCTGTAATTGGTGTTGGGGCTATTGCCGCTATCACAGTCGGAATGAAAATGCTACATACAAGCGATCATAACGGGAAGCAACACCTCAATGGTATTCCTGCCAGTGCGAAGCCAAAGAATGGTAAGAAGAGAAAGAATTTTAAGAGGAAGACAAAAGTTGCCTTAATGTAAATAATGTGAAAACTATTATTATATGAGTAAGAAAACAAGTAATCGTTATGCTAAAAAAGCGCAGCAGACCCATTATCAGACTATTGCCCGGACATTGGACACTAAAGGAGATTTAAAGAATAGTGTAATTGAGACAGGAAAGGAATTATTAATCGGTGTCCTGGGCGGCGGTTTGTTGGGGTCAGCTATCGGTAAGCCATCATTATTAATCGGCATCGGGGTAACTGGACTGGGACATTTCGTTGGCAATAAAGCAATAAGTCTTTTGGGGGTAGGTATGATGGCCGCCAATGGATTTCAAACCCAGTCATCTGTAAGTGGTATAGAAGATGATAGCCTTCTTGGGTTTAAAGATAGAGTTGTCGCCTTTAAAGATACTTTTTCCCAAAAGCTCTATATCGATAAGTTTATTAAGAATAAAACAAGCACTGCTGCATCCACAGTATCCGGGATTGGAGGTCTTCAATATTTTAATTATGCAAACGAGATCGCCGGAATTGAAGGGTTAAATGCTATTGAAGACCAGGTTGAAAATAGCGCTATGTCCAGGCTTCAGCTACAGGGAGGTGTCGGTGTATCTCCAGATTATAATTTCCCTGGTATAGAAGGCCCAATTGCAGATCTATCTGATTTAGGGGATGTTTCTGATTATAATTTATAACCTTTAAAATACACACTATGCTCGGTTTAGACGGATTAAATGGTCCACTCGAAGAATATAATAACTCTGGTGCATTACTTGGATTAGATGGGTCTGACGGCGATGAATTGATAGGAGAATTAAAAAGAATGAATCCAGTAAAAAGACAGCGTACGGTTAATAAACTGGCTTCTACTGGTGCTCCTTCAAAAGGCTCCCGTGCAGAAATGGAGAAATTTTTTGGTGAATTACCCGCCTCCATTAAAGAAGCGTTAGTCAAGGGTGATCTTCGCCTGGCAGATACCTTGATCTATTCAATTAAACCAGTTAATTCCAAGACTATTAAGATGTGGGAGACACAGGATGACCGTGAAGTTGGATTTCGTAATATCTCCAATGCGAAGCTACCCAAAAACCAGGCTTTATTGGTATCTGGTATATACCTGCTAGCAGGTACCGCTGCAAGCAGTGGAAAAGATCAGATACTCTCAACCAAGTATGTGGGGCTGGAAAATTATTCAGCATTACTGAATGGGGAATTTAATGTGAAGTATAATAAAAAGCAGATAGTACCGGAAACTTCTAATTACGTATTCAGAACGGATCAATATACCCAGGTTCCGGTAGGTTATTACAAATTGGCAAATCCCCGGTTGATTGTTGATGACGTTTTAATCGAACTGACTGTAGAGTTGGGAAGCACAGAAGGGCTTCCAGCTAATACATACATATATGCGGGTCTTCATGGTACGATAACTACGCCATAATTGTTCCTTTATTTAAGCTTTATCAGGCGGCAGATTTTCATCTGCTGCCGTATATCCTAATCCTAAAAAATCATTTTATGGCTACTACCATTGTTAAAAAGAGATTTGATATTGCTGTTACCGCTAGTGATAGGATCTTTTCACAGACGTTCGAATTAGATAAGAATATCACTTTCATTAAAGGAATACTATTGACCGCTGATAAAGAAGATCTACTCTACTATAGAGGTTCTCAGCGGATCGAGGTCAACAAACAGGAAATATTTCCGGAGAATTATGAAACGAAACTGTTGATGTGTGGTATAAATGTATCCCCGAACGCGAGGTATTATGTTACTAATATCCCGGTTGGTAATGGATTAGTGAGAATGGAATACAAGGATAGTAATGATACGCGCATGACATTTGAATCATATAGGGTGAGCCTTTATTTGGACTGTGAACAGGTAGAGTTATGAGGGAAGAAATAATAGTTCATACCCTGTTAATAACCAGGGCTGGAGAACATCAATATTTCCAACTAAATATTTCCAGGGATGTCGTTGCAATTACAGGAGTGGCCAGTAGTGTCCAGCTAATGCAGGATGTGAAGGCTACAGGAACTGGGCAGGTAGGTTTCTTACAATTTCAGGCCACTGGAAAAGCCAATGGGTGCTATAACACCATATGCAAATTTGAATCTTCCCAGGCACTGAAGTCAGATTTAAGCCTTACAACGTACCAGGCAGGATTTACAAAGCCGACCTTATTACAAAAGAATGGAATTGCTCAGAGAAGAATGAACTCACCAGAAACTATTTTCCTCCCCTCGTGTAACTGCTTTTATGCGAATTATAAGGATTTATTAGGAGAAAGGTTGGCGAAGGATATAGCATATAGGATAAGCATAACATTATGGATTCAAGTTAATCGAAAATGACTACAGCAATTGCCCAGCAATATATTGATGGAAGAATGAGGGAGTTAGGTTATACTAACAGCTATTACATAAGGCTCAGGCACTATGTATTAAGGCCCAGGCAAACCGTTACTATCCTGGCTGATTCACATATGTTTTTGCTCATTAACCCTGCTGTTATGATTCGGGTACAGAGTGCTTTTGGTATATACGACCTCACAGTAGACACAGTTAACGAGTTGCAGTATGAGCACATGGGGAACATCGAAGTAGAGAATTATGCCAATCATAGACAACACATAGAATTTTTACAGGTAATTATACATCCATAATATGCCACTAATAGAAGAAAAATTTGATCAACAGAAAGTAGATTTCCTTAAACGCTTTCTTCAACGTGAAGCAGATAAAAATCGCCCACGTGATTATGAGATAAAGGTTGACGGATTTCATATTGTCTCCAGGACCGATGATGTTTCTGAGTTTGATGAATATGAGCAGGAGATAAAAGATTCAACAAGGAATTTGAGCATATTAATTTATGACGGTCCTAATACGAACAGGAATACCCGGTATTCTTTTATTCTAAATGCAGATAATGGAAGCAGGACTAGCACAACACTAAATGGTTTAGGGGAGATAGACCAGATGATAGCGCAGAAGATGGAAGAGAAGGAACGTGAGTATGAATTGAATAGAATGAGAGAGAAACTGAAAGACGTGCAGGCTCAGCTAACTGAAGCAGAAGAATATGCTGATGTGTTGCAGAATCGTATTAAGGAGATGGAGGATAAACGATATACCAATGCGGTATCGCTAGGAGAAGTAGCCAGTGTTGTGTTAAAGGGGCTGGTACAACAGCATGTATCCAAATTGCCAGGCGGAGCGGCACTAGCAGGTTTGTTAGGCGCTGAGGCACCTGCTAATTCCTCACCGGCTACATTGCCTGAAACATCTGTGAGCTTTGAGAGATCCAATGACGATCAACCCGATGAAATTACCCGTAACCGGTTATCTCTTATTGCCCAAATGCAGGAGCGGTTTAATGAGCAACAAATGATAGCCGTTTTTACCATTATGGATGTTCTGGCAAATAGTCCTGAAAAAATTTCATCTGTTCTCGCCCACCTTGGACATTAAAGAATAGCTCAAGCATAATTAATTCATTTTAAGCATTTATTAAATCCATTCCAACATGAAAGAGTATAGTTATAATATCAAGATTAAGGCTTCCAGTGAGAATGAGGCAAAAGATAAGATTTCAGCATTTGCCACCTTAGCCAGCCATTTAACAGCTGCTGAACTTGCAAAAATGGCCCACGTTCTGAAAACGGATGCCAGCAAAACGGCGATAGCTAAGCAATTTTTAGGAGTTTAACTATTGTAAGATGGGAAAAGACGCACTTACAACCCGTGAAAAAATTCAATATAGTCTCATTGGGATAGTGGTATTAGGCGGAGCATTTATTATCGGAAGGAAAATAGTGCTCAATAACAGGGCGAATAATGAAGAACAGAAAACCTTTGAGAGTGGTAGTATTCCTGCTTTTGCCAAACAGGTAAAGATGGCCTTTGAAAATGATGGTTGGTGGGGTACGGATGTAGAAGCCTTACGTGACACTATTCGAAGTATTCCCAGTAAGGAGGATTTCGTGAAGGTAATGAATAGTTATTCACGATTATACAATCGTACCATGATGAGGGATATGCAGGATGAGCTACAAACCACTGAGTATAATGAGCTATTAGCCATTATTGCTGGCAAACCAGATGCCTTAAATTCATCTTCTTCTGTTGTGATTGGTCCAACTCAATATCTTTCCTGGGCACAGCGTCTCAAAGCGGCATTTGATATTCACTATGGCCTTTTCCCGGGAACTGATGAGAGTGCAGTTAAAGCTGTATTCATTGAGATACCATCAAAGGCTGCATATGAACAGGTAGCCGCCATCTACAGGCAGACTTATGGGAACGACCTGGAAAGTGATCTAAGGAGTGAATTGGAATTTTGGGAATATGATCCAATGATGTCTATTATTAGAAGTAAACCGTAATACGAATCTTTATGAAAAAAAGTGGGGTAAAAGCTAAAAGTACTTCGGGTAATACGAGGAGCAGGAAAGCTGGAAAGAAGCAGGCAAAAAGTAATATAGTGTTAACTACACTGGCAGTTGCTGCAACCGGGATCTTAGGGTATTTGGGATGGCAGTACCTGCGGAAGAAGAAGAAAACCAGTAGTACATCTGCTGATTTAAATACCATTTTACGACCTACTACGGCGGTTTACCCATCCACAACATCGTATACTGATACACCTGCAACGCCAGTATATTTAACGCCAGTAAATACAAGCCAAGGTTCAGGGAAAGCTGCAACTTCTTCAACTACATCCCAATTAAATAGCAACTTTCCATTGAAAAAGGGCAGTAAAGGACAATTAGTCAAAGCACTTCAGCAGGCATTGATTAGTAAATACGGGGTATCCATTTTACCTAAGTATGGTGCAGATGGGGATTTTGGTTCTGAAACAGTCGCTGCCTTAGTTAAAGCTGGTTTACCGGCCGTTATTGATGAAAGTACCTATTATGTTTTTGTCCAGGGTAGTAGTAGTGTTACTGATAAATCAGCATTGGCTTCAAAATTTCTTGCGGCCGCCACAACATCTAATTTGTCAACGGTTTTAGGCTTGTTAAAGCAAATGAATACAAAAGAGGATTATAAGCAAGTTAGCGCGGCTTTCTCTCAACTACGGCTTCGTGGTGTCCGGCAGACCCTTGTAAATGGACTTTTAAGCAGTTTTAGCAAAGAATCTGACAAGGAACAAATAAGGTATCAATTTATTCGTATGGGTTTGCGATATAATGGAAGTACATGGTCATTGGATGGTATCGATGGTAGAACTTTAATCACCATTGAGCCTGCGAATGTGTGGATTAATGCTAATGAGAGAATGGAAGTACCTCAGAAGACTGTGTTAGGAGCTGAGGTCACTAAGAAACTGGACTATACACTTTTCGAAAACAAGGGAAGGTACTTCCTGGTAGCCACTAAGTCCATAAAGTACCTATAAGTTTTAGTTAACCCGATATTCTTCACTTTCAAATAGCGTTAAAATGCAGACTATTTTAAATGATGCTCTCCTTCAGAGGGGGTATAAGGTTGCCGTGCGCCCATGGGAGCTAAATATCATCGGTATCAGGCATAATACCAGTATTCCTAATGTCTTTAATGACAGTATTAATGTGCTATTTACAGATAATACAGGAAAGCAGGTTGCTTTCAGCTGGAGGGCTACAACTGATCCCGGTACATATTGGTTACGTAATCCATCCAATGAACAGGGAACGGCAATTCTTAAACCTGGTCAATATCCAGGTAGCCATGGTTTGGGAATGCACAGGGGGAAGTACCTGGCATTGGTCCAGGTGAAGCCAGTAACTGTTATACGGGATTTTAACCGGGATGGGAAGCCTGACTATAATTCAGGCCGTGAACAGACCGGCCTTTATGGGATCAATATTCATAGGGCACTTGCCAATGGAACAACGAAGTATATTGATCAGTATTCGGCTGGTTGCCAGGTGTTTTCTAATGCTGATGACTTCTCGGTATTTCTCCAATTAGCAGAAAGGCACCGCGCACTTTACAACAACTCTTTTACCTACACTCTTTTATCTGGTCTGCCGGATGGTAGCCTGCCCCTATTTGATGGCGATGGTAAGTCTATCATAAAAAAAAATTAATGATCAGTATTGCAGGATTACTATTTGCCGGCAGCATATCACTGGCCACATATAAACTCATAAAATCCAATAGCACATGAGAGATATG
Source organism: Chitinophaga sp. LS1 (assembly GCF_034274695.1). Taxonomy (NCBI): domain Bacteria; kingdom Pseudomonadati; phylum Bacteroidota; class Chitinophagia; order Chitinophagales; family Chitinophagaceae; genus Chitinophaga; species Chitinophaga sp. LS1. The sequence continues at coordinate 6,582,263 of NZ_CP128362.1, read as the reverse complement.
AAGAATTTCATCCTTCAATTACTGAAGGATAAGAATGGAAGCTATAGCCTGAGAGAATTGGTTATCGGAACATTGTTGCTGGCCCTGATTATTAGTTGGATTGGACAGCAGTTCCTTGGAAAGGATATTCCCGAAGCGATGTTCTTTACGTTTGCCAGTTTAATTGGCACAGGAACCTTTGGATATTCCCTGGAGAGGAAAAGTACTGATTCCAATAAAAATATTTAGACCTCATTTTTAACCCAATAAGTATAAAACATATTTCATGAAAAAAATAATAGTAGAACTGTTTGTTATTTCTTTAATCGCTGTAATGGCTTATTATTTCTTAAAACCTTTATTTAAAGGCAATTCTCAAAAATTATCGGTAAGGGTCGAGGAACCGATTGTGTTCCTGGATAAAATTCATGAATCCGAGAAGTACTTCATCGGTAAAATTGATTCTTTAAAGCGGGTGAATGCAGACCTAAATCAGAATATTATCAAAACTCGTAGTTCATTGACTGCTGTAAAAGTTGAAAATGCATCATTAAGACAATCTATTGATGATTTACTATCTGTTCACTATACCGAAACAGATACCTCGGAAATCATTAGTAATTGTGATAGCCTGGCTGTAGCATTGGTGAATTTTAAAGCGATTGACCAGCTTAAAGATAGTTTGTATGACTCAATGGTTATTGACCTTCAGTCACAGGTTTCTATAAAAGACAGTATGATTTCCCTGCAGAAAGACGAATGTGATACCCTCAGGAATAATCTTACAAGTATTGCCTACCAACATCAGCAGCTATTAACGGAAAATACCCAGCAGCGGGAAATGATCAAAAAGCACCGAAAGGGTAAAAGGTTGCTTGGTGGCATTCTTGCGGTTATCACAGGTGTTCTTGTTGTAGTAGCTATTCATTAATGCATATGGAAAATAAAGAAAGGGCTGTTATAGCTACCAGTACTTTAATCAGCTCATTAGCCTTTTACTGGTATGCACAAGCAAACAGGAAGTCAGAGGTGCCTTATTTGCTTATGGGTGGTTTTGTTGGGGCAATGGCAGCGGAATTAATACTCATTAAAATCGATAAAAGAAATTAATTATGAGTATGCAGATATATAGTTATGGGGCATTTATCCGGATGGTAACTAATGATAGTGTGCTTTTAATAGCCAAAGACCAAATAAAAACTGTAGAAACTGTTAGGGATGATACTATCAAGATCAGTTTTGGGGAAGGTACTTTAGGAGATCTGTTTATAAAATTGGTGGATGTGACGGCACCGTCAGGGATTGTTGATATAGCTGCTTTGAGAGATGCGGTAGCTCATATGCTTGATTATTCTAACGGTTATGAGGAATTGGCCTTGAATAAGCAGCAGCTGGGAATAGAGCAGCTCATAGAAATTAAACAGGTTCTAAATCTGTGGCATAGCACCCAGCAGATAGATCTCAATTTTCAACAATTGCAGGTAAATGCGTTAATCGCTATTGGTAACCGGTTATTGGAGGAAAAGGAAAACGGCCAGCAACTGCTAACCAGTATGCAGGATCAGACATTGTCAGTTAAGGAGCAGACAGTGAAAATTTCATCGCTTGCTGAAAAGGTATCTGATATAAAATCCGGAGAGGATGAATTGTTGACGAAGCAAGATGCAATTATCTCCCTGATTAGTGCCCATTCCATCATGTTTACTTCCATGGTTGAGAAGTTGGGTGTAATCAGTACAACAGATCAAAGCCTGTTAAATAAGCAAGACAGTTTAACAGGTGTGTTGACGGATACTAAAGTGATAACCGGGCAAGTTCAGACTACCCTCGCTGATATTCTGAATGAGTTGAAATCTCAAACTAATAAGTTGTCGACAATGGATGCCACATTGAATGACTTACGTAGCCAGCATGCCAGTTTGATAAATAAGCAGGATACGCAAAATCAACTGCTCACTGATATAAAGCAATTATTAGCAAATACAGGTTCACATTAGAAAGTGTTATAGGTGGCTTCCGATCCCAGGAAGCTACCTATAACTTATTATTCCTTTTTTATGAGAGAAGACTATATTGATTGGGTAATATCATGCCTGCGCAATAATGAAATTGTCAATAAGCGAATAGTTGAAAAGAAGGCTTTATCTCTTGGTATTGATGATAAAAATACTATTAAGGAATTGACAGAATTGGCTATAGTCATATATGCCAGGGAATTGTCGGCATTGCCAATTGAACAGTATGAGAGATTTACCAGAATTGTTGATTTATATCGCAGGCAAGTTATTCTATCACATCGTACAAGCCAGTCCATTTTATTACAACAATATTCCACACCAGCACCAATAGGGTACTTACTTGGAGTATACTGCAAGCTTAGCCTACTCACATATACCGGCGGTTATTGTTTTGAACCATCTGCCGGGAATGGGTTATTAACTATTGCTGCGAATCCCAGGAATGTAATAGTGAATGAGATTGATAATTTAAGAAATACGAACCTGCATGCACAGGGATTTTATAATGTCTTACAACAGGATGCGACAATTCCATTTAAGCAATATGCTAAATATTTTTCGGCTGTTTTAACTAATCCTCCGTTCGGCAATTTGGTGAAGCCCTTTATGGTGGAGGACTATAAAATTACTTCACTGGAACACTTAATGGCGATTCGGGCATTGGAGACGATGAAGGATAATGGTAGGGCCGCAATAATTATTGGTGGAAATACATGGTGGGATGACCTGGGAAGGGTACAGCCAATAAGTGATAGGATTTTTTTTAATTATTTATACAGCCGGTTCCATGTTGATGATGTCATTAACATTGACGGTAAGAAATTATATAGCCGCCAGGGAACGGCAGTTAATGTACGGCTGATCTTAATCGATGGTAGAAAGGATAAACCGATTGGGGCTACGCCGCTATTTGACTCAGAAAATGATATTGTATTCGGAGACTTTTATGAGCTATATGATAGAATTATGAAAAGGGTAAAACAAAGCCAAATCAGGAAGAGAAAGGAGAATGAGCAAAGAGCAAGGCAGTTAAGGGAAATGCTGGATAATGATCTTTTAGGCTCTTTGGAAGCTCCTTATCAGCCTGCATCTAATGCATGTGTTGTGTTAGATACCCAGGTGCCGGACAGTATGTCTTTTGAGACGCAGTCTTCGATTGATAGGATTAGAATCGAGGTTGGTGGGGATATGGATAATTTTGTCAGGCATCGATTAGGATTCAATTCGAAGATGGAACTGTGTAATGCTTTAGCTGCTGAACAAATAGATGCAGTTGGAACTGCTATTTATAATATAGAGGCCAAAAATCAGGGAATGATCATCGGGGATCAGACAGGAATAGGCAAGGGTAGAATTGCTGCCGCAATCATTAGGTATGCTATACAGCAAAATTTGAAACCAATATTCTTAACTGAAAAATCTAACCTGTTCAGTGATATTTACAGGGATCTTTTGGCCATTGGCAGTGCGCATCTACGGCCATTTATTGTTAATTCAAAGGAGTCCAAAACAGATATTAAAGACCAGGACGGTAATGTTGTTTACCAGGCGCTTCCTGTGGAACAGCAGAAGAGCATATTCCAAAGACGAGAACTACCTGCAGGGTATGACTATGTTGTCGCAACCTATTCACAATTTAGTAGTCCAGATAAAAAGCCGGACAAACCGTTATTTTTAGCAGAAGTTGCGCAGAATAGTATTGTAATTCTTGATGAATCACATAATAGTAGTGGCAGTTCAAATACCGGGGCGTTTTTACAGAATGTGGTTGCAGCGGCGAAAGGTGTTGTTTTCCTTAGCGCCACTTTCGCAAAGAGGCCGGATAATATGCCGATTTATGCGCTAAAGACAGCAATTGCTGATTGTACAATGAGTAAGGAGGAGCTGGTAGATGCTATTTCGCGTGGCGGAGTTGCTTTACAGGAAATTCTGAGCGCGCAATTGGTCGCGGAGGGGCAAATGCTACGTAGGGAAAGGAGTTTTGAGGGAGTAGAAGTGAATTATATTACTTTAACGGACCAGGCGCAGGAACATAGGGCAATTTCGGATAACATTACTTCAATTTTAAGAGATATTATAGCCTTCCAGGATCTGTATGTTAATAAGATAGTTAAGGAATTGGATAAAGTGGCGGCTGCCGAAGGTAAGGAAACTGAATTGCGAAAGGGAACGTCACAAGCTGGAGTTGATAACCAACCATATTTTAGTAAAATCTTCCAGGTAATAAATCAAATGCTTTTCTCTATTAAAGCTGCATCAGTGGCAGAGAGAGCTATCATGAGATTAAAAGAAGGTAAGAAGCCAGTAATAGCGTTTTCATCAACAATGGGTAGCTTTTTAGAAACCCTTGAGAATGAAACGGGCGCTCCTGTAGGGGATGGAGATGTAATTAACGCAGACTTTGCTGAGGTATTATATCGAGGACTGGAAGGCGTTTTGAGGTATACGGAGAAAGACGTGAATGGCAAACCTATTTATAAAAGGTTCTCCCTCGAAGAACTTGCCCCGGTAGCGGCATCTGTGTATTATGATATTACGGACAGGATAAAAAGTGTAGCTACTGGGATAACTATATCTCCAATTGACGTGATTTTAAAAACCCTGAAGGATGCAGGTTACACGGTGGCTGAAGTAACTGGCCGTAAGTACGAGTTGCAGCTTAATCTAAAAACGGGGATGGGTTTGGTAACCTCACGTAGGAAGATTAACACAAATGATGCCTTCAGGCAATTTAATAACAACGAGGTTGATGTGTTAATGATAAACCAGGCAGGAAGTACCGGGGCATCTGCTCATGCGATTCCGACCTCCAAGGTGCCAGCGAATTTGGTGAAGCAGCGTGTAATGATTGTTTTGCAGGCAGAGCTGGATATTAACCGGGAAGTTCAAAAGCGTGGTCGTATTAATCGAACCGGTCAGATATTGAAGCCAATATATGACTATGTCACCTCCGCTATCCCTGCGGAGATGCGATTAATGATGATGTTACAAAAGAAACTGAAGAGTTTGGATGCAAATACTTCTTCTAATCAAAAACAGTCTACAAAAATTCTGGATGTACCTGACTTCCTGAATAAATATGGGGATGTATTGGTATTGGAGTATTTAAAGGAGAACAAGGAAATTAATAGGGTATTAGACAACCCGTTAGGATTGGATGAAAATGGAGATGGGGGGATAGAGGATGCTGCTCATAAGGTAAGTGGAAGGGTCGCAGTGTTGGATACCCTTGCCCAGCAGGATTTTTATAATGAAATGAGTACCCGTTATAATGACTATGTTGAATATTTACAACAAGTAGGAGAATACGATCTGGAAGTAGAGGCTATGAACCTACAGGCAGAAACAATTAGTTCCCGGGTTGTGAAAATGGGAAAGGGTGGTGATAGCGCATTTGGAGACGATAGTATATTGGAAACAGTACAAGCCAATGTTTTGAAGAAACCCTTTACAGCTATTGAACTTGAAAATTTATTGGTAGAGTCATTGAATGGCAGGACATCACATGAAATAGTTGCGGAACTGGTTACTGGTTACGAAAATAATGCAAATGCGAAGTTAGAGCAGGAGTTGGAAGAAGAGAATAGCCGGTATGATGATCTTATGAGCTCGATCCCTTATGAGAAATCTATTCGAAAGCTAGCTGCCTCACCGGAGGAACAAATGAATGAAATCAATAAGCGGCGAAATGAGTTGTTGAAAGCGAAGGAACAAAAGCTTTCTATGATTTCAGCTAGGGCTGCCGCCGCGAAAGGCTATTTGGGTAGAATATTCAATTTTTTCTATCCAGGTAGGTTGCTGAATTATCCTATTGAAACCTATTCAAATGGGAGTGAAGTTGTACCTGCAGTATTTATCGGGTACTTGTTGGATCTAAGAAAGAAAAACCCTTATCTGCCCTCTCAAATTAAGCTACGTTTTGCTATAGCCAGTAGTAATAAGTATGTAGCTATTCCCCTTTCTTTTTCCAAGGATATTAATGCGATAATAGGGGTTAGTAATGACTTACGTCAAAAAGATAGGCAAGATATTCTGACAGATTGGGCAAACTTTATTCAACAGACAAATGTTGATCGCAGACAGCGGAATATTGTCACAGGTAACCTTCTACAGGCATTTTCGGAATTCAAAGGGAAATTAGTATCCTATACAACTATGAATGGTGAAATAAGAAAGGGGATTTTGATGCCTGAATATTGGAATGCTTCTGAGCAAACAAAGGATAAAGTTACGGTTCCTATTATTAAGGCACTTCCATTAATTAGATCCCTGGTAAGAAATAGTCATATCGTTACGAATAATGGATTGTCTTTTTTTAAACAAGAGCAGCAATTTAAAATTGTGGTTGGAGGTAGCCTTGTGTCCGGAGGTGCGATATACCTGGATAAGGATTTACTTCCCCTAACCATTGGAAACAATTTTCAAAAAACATCAAATAAGATGGTTGCCGAAGTGGCTGAAGATAAAATTTCCGCGTTCGTAAAGGTGTTGCAAGATAATCACGGTTTATCAGTCACGGTTGATAGTGCTCAGTATCGTCAAATTGAAAATCAATCGGAAAGAATTAGTTCAAAGAGACCTATTGAGCTACCGCCACCGGAAATATTGGTGGAAAATAGAAGTATTAAAGTTGTAGACATGGCGAGGCGACGGAGATTTGAAAATGAGGCTATGGCTTTGAAGTTGAAGTTATTATTGTTGGCATCCTAATCCTAAATTATGCTTAATTACACAAATTATTTCGATAAGGTAAAGAAACTGGATTTCTCCTCTTTACCGTCATCTATTCAGCAAACCCACGAATGGATTATCAAGATTACAGATGCCGGGCAGGACTGGTCAGAATATTTAGAAAGTGACGGTATTCGGGAAGCGATTGATATTTACTTTGAAAAAGTAGATAAGTATGTAAAGCAAAGTGATGGGGCTGATCGAACTAATACAAGGAGACAGTCATCAAAGAAGAATATAAGCGAAAACAGAATAAACGACCAATCCCCTAAAAGTAGAACCAATAGAGGCCAGAGCGCAAAACCTGGTATTGATGCGCGTGAAAATCCTGCTGGTGAGGTTGAACATCTTGATGAAGAAGTGAAATTTATTAAAAGGTACGTTTCCTTACATGGGAAAACCAAGGAAGACAAGCAACTGCTAAATTTTATTAATTCTTTGCAAAGAGCAATTATAGAACGAAAGATTAAGAAGACATCACGCTTTGCTGAACAGATCAGGTATATCCAGGATAATATAATTCGGGTGTATAACTCTATGGGTAAAACCATTTCTATTAAAATAAAGGAGGATAAGCTAAATGAATTTCGAGCTATTATAGAATCCGAAAAGGTTAGATTTTCAGTTTCCTATATTAAGCGATATATATCAATGCAGGGGAAGCTTATCACAAAGGAGAAGGCAAAGAAGTTATTGGATATTATTGAAAGGGCGATTAGTAAGAATCAAATTCCTGCTAATGATCTATATATAAATAAAATCAGCCAGTTACAAACCTGTTTGATGAATTTTATATCAAAAGAATCAAAAATTAAGACGCTACCAATTAATAGTGCAACTTTAAACGGGTGGCAAGATGCACTAGGTGGATGTGGTTGTGGAAAGGGCACCGGTCAAATATTTGGATTGTCAGGTTTTGAAAGTGGAAATATAGCCCCTGAAGTAATCATGAATAGTGAAGATTTTGCCAAGGTCAAGTTTAAGACACTCGGATTTAAAGGAAAGTGGTTGGATCTAATTGGCGACCCAGCGGCGAATTTCACTGCTATGATTTTTGGAAAGCCCAAATTAGGAAAAAGTCATTTGGCATTGGATTTTGCGGGATATTTAGCAAGGAATTTTGGCTATACTTTATATGTGGCGAATGAAGAGAAGCTACAGCATACGCTACAAGCTAAAATTAATAGCGTCAAACACCCGAATTTAGATGTTACAGGAAGTTTGCCGGCTGATTTATCTCCTTATTCCTTTATATTCCTTGATAGTGTCACCTATTTGGGTCTCAAACCTGATGACCTGCGCAATTTAAGGGAAAAATATCCTGAGAAATCTTTCATCTTCGTTTTTCAAACTACAAAGCAAGGGAACTTTAAGGGTGAAAATGCCTTCCAGCATGACGTTGACATAGTAATAGAGGTGCCAGAGAAGGGGCATGCAGTCCAGATGGGTAGGTATAACCAGGGTGGAGAAATGAATATTTTTGATACCCCACTTGTTGCGTAGCGATTTCTCCTTGGTAAATTTAACATGGATTTTTTAATGGCCTGACAATTTTGCCAGGCCATTTTGATTTAATAAATAATAATAACCGTGCAAGGCTATATACCTGGGAATCAAACAATGGAAGAGTTATCAAAGCAACACCTATTTTAAATAAGGAACCAGTTGCAAAGGCTGGTGTAGCCCCTTGCAACTGGTTAATAATTAATGTGATCTGCTAATTATTGTTTTTTTAACCACATTATCATTGACTGCAAAATGCCTATTGATTTGGCAATTGCTGATCTCTCCGGTGTCCTATAGTGGTTTTGAAAGCTTCTGAAGGCGATTTCACCAGTTTGCTTTGAACTGAATAGCTGTATTATGAAACGCATAATTTCAGTTTCCTCTTTTGTGCTAACATTATCTCCGCATCGGACAAAAGCCGATGTCAGGGTGGCTATAACTGAAACTGCTATATTCAGTTTGAATTTATGTTTATGAATGGGTTTGTCAACAGCCGAATTATCAGGAGAAAAAGTTATAAATCGGCGATCAATAAACTGTTTTAGGCTTTGCACTACAGATAAAAGGTGATGTGTTAGTGACATGGTAAGAGAATCCTTTCCTTTATTCATTTCAATGCTGGAAAGACATTCATTCAGACAGTTTTCCAGATATGACAATACACGTGAATAAGAAGAGACATAATTCTCAACACCCTGGCATGACAATAAATGTACCGCCTGCATAAATATCTCTACCTGGATTTCTTTTTCATACGTATTTATTTTGGTTATCTGATACTCATATTCCTGCTGGGTTATCTGGAAAGCATCTTTAATGCTAATATCACAGACGAGTTCCGAAAGTAGGAGTAGAGGGTTTACAGCGTCCGACATATCTATTTTTAGTTTCGTCCTGAGCGGGCATTAGTTCACTCAAGAAATGTTAGATACACCTGGGGTGGTCGCTAGTTGGGTTATTGTAAAAATAGTTTTCAGAAGGGATGTTTTTTTATCCACTTTAGCTAATTATCAAAATTTGGGATGTCATTTTGTTCATTGTTACAATAAAATTTAAGTATTGCGATTTAATTGGTAATTAGGAAATCAAAAAAGGTATTTATGAAATCCATTGTTGATTGGAACCAGGTAATTGATAATAAGATGGTCGATGTAAAATCCCCATTGTCAATGTCCAGGTGGCCAATAGATGATTTACCGCATCAAAAATTAATAAATAACGGTCCTTCTTCCTTGACAGATACGGAACTGTTAGCCTTAGTTATCGGCACCGGTTCTAAAGGGAATAACGTACATAATATAGCAAAGGAATTACTTGCTAAAGCCTCTTACAGCCTCAGTGAGCTAGCGAAATTTAATGTGAACCAGTTTAAGAGAGTTAGAGGAATAGGCGACATGAAAGCTGCCGAATTAGCAGCGGTAATGGAATTAGGAAGACGTAGGCAGGCAGGACTTCTATTGTCGAAAAAGGTCATTACAAATACTATTGATGCTGTGCTATACTTCAAGCCTATATTAGGTGATCAATCTTATGAATCATTTCACGTGTTGTATATGAATCATGGACAAAGGGTTTTAAAACATAGTATTTTAGCCAAGGGAGGGATTGCTAATGTTTCATCAGATACCAAAATGATACTTCGAGAAGCATTGGAAATTGGGGCATCCAAGTTAATCCTTTGTCATAATCATCCTTCCGGGAATTTAAATCCTAGTTCTACGGATAAGTATTTTACGGAGAAAATTGTGAAAGCCGCAAGCCTTATGGATATTGTTGTGATTGACCATATTATCGTTTCAGAGGTCGGATTTTACAGCCTGGCAGATGAGGGATCACTTAATTGATGAAATGTAAAAAATAGTTGATCGACTATTTTTTATATTTTGCGTTTCTGCAAAATTAACTGACTTAAAATTGAGCATCGCAATAATAAATGGTTTTTTCTGATAAGATTTTTGTGCAATAATGTAATGGTATCTCTTTACATTTGATTGGATACAAATTGGCCGGGAACTTCTAAAGTTAAGTCGAATAAGTATATTGCATAATCACAGGTTCAATAAAAAGTTTAAAATATTTCTATGGACTTAAATCTGCTAACGATTGCACGAAGAGCCAATCTTTACGTCAAAATTCATAATGCATTCGAAAGTGCAAAAATGAAATTGGATCATATAGAAAGAATTACTGATAAAATTTATAATTCTACTGATTTCAGTGAGGAGGAAAAGTTACAAACTAGAGAAAATGCAATTATTGGTACTATTAGTATAACAGAACATGTACTTAATGAGGTATTATTTCAAGTTATAATTTCACATCCCAAGAAACTAGGTAATAAAAAATTTGATATTGATGACCTTCTTGAGGAGGGATCTATTTTAGAATTATTTTATAAAAAGGGAACTCAAAAAATCCTTGATCTTGCATATGGTAGATTTGATAAGTTTATTCTTAATGTTAAGGATATATTGGAATTAAATGGAGAGATACCAAATGATATGATAGATGAAATTAATGAAATTAAGTGTACTCGGGATTGTCTGATTCACTCTGCTGGAAAGGCAACAGAACTTTATATAAGCAAAGCTGGATTTAAGGCTAGGTGTAATATGGTTAATCACACATTAAAAATTGATATTGCATACTATAAACGCTGTATGACGTGTCTTAGAGACTTTCTGGATAAGATTAATTTTAATATTCCGGTCAGCATAAAAGAATCTAAAAAAGCATCCATTTTTAAACAAATGTGGGAGTCCACTTGCTTAAATAGACGTATAAAATTTGAAAAGGCTTGGGAGATTATCGATTCATCCTTAGTGAGGCCTATCGATATTGATAATACCTATGGATTCTCTAGTTCTGAGTTAGAAGTATATAATTTGTTTAGACAAATGTATAATGGTTCATACAAAGTTGATTTTACTTTATATTTCGGAAAATGGAAACCCCAAACAAATGAGTATCAAATAGCGATTAGTTGGCTTGAAAATCAATTTTTTTTCTAATTGCTTTGCAAAAAATAGTTCTTATGAACTTGGATAGAATTGAATAAGAGATCAGACGAATAAAACTTTTCGCCATTTTCCAACATATTTCTACATAATATGACATTTTTCGACTTAAAGCTACACAATTGGAATATCAGTTTTAAGGGATGGCTGAACTTTGCTTTAAAATCTGACATATGATTAAACAGCAAGAATTAGTTACTATGCGTGCAATTGCAATTTGCTTCAAACCTTATCTGAAACCAGAAGAAGCACTGATTTTTTGTAATCTTGGCCGCACACAGTTTGCAAAGAAGTGCGAAGAGTTTGGCGTGTTTAAAAATGAAAATGGATACTTTAAAAGAGAGGATGTTGAAAAAATGCTGGAGGGTGAAAAGGCAACAGAGATGGAATTACCGAAGAAGAGGAGGAGATGATTTTTGTCTTCCATTTAAAAAGGAAAGGCTGTCCAAAATGTGGACAGCCTTTCCTTTTTATTACAGGCATCAATTTATTCTTCAGTTTCCTCATCCGGTAAGTGAAGAAAATATTTATCAATATCCACCGATGGCAATTTCATGATGGTTTGCAGCTGGTCTTTAGCCCGGTGTCTTTTATAGGTTTTATTGACCTGTTTGGGTGTCGCATGACCCATTAAGGTTGCGATAGTCACCTCATCTACTAAGGCATCTCTGAGCAGTATAGCAAATGATAAGCGGGCACATGACCAGGTAATATGTTTTGATATTTTAGCCGCTGCTATCCATTTTTCTAGTACTTTGTTACAACCATTACGGCCGAGAAGTTGAAATAGCTTTTTATTCCCAGGCGTATTGCCTCTTTTCCTTCTTTGTATTTTTATTATAGCCTGGGCAATTGGATGCAGGGTTAACGTAACTGGTAAACCTGTTTTCTTTTGTATGATCCTGGTAGTAAGAACGTCATCATTTACGTCACTATTCCAGACACGCTCAACATCGACCCATCTAAGCCCTGTGTAGCAGCAGAAGATAAATGCAAATTTTATTTCCTCGTTTAAACAAGGTGTTTTAACCAGTGTTAAATATTCTTCCACCTCAAGGTTTTCCTTTAACGTCGCGCTGGGATTGGGTATAGCTGCGACTTCGTCTGTGGGATTGACCTGGAAATATTTATCCTTAGTCGCTGCGTTTAATACCCACTTGAATCTTGCATAATATCCCTGGGGAGTTTCCCCCTTAAATTTGGCTAAAAGGAATTTTCTAAATTCTTTGCACAGGTTTTCCGTAATGTCAACTGGCGAAACGAAACTACGCCCTACAAATTCTTTGAATTGCTTAAAGCTGTTCTGTAAAGCCCTGTTACCATCGGTTTTATTTTTATCTACATATTCCGCGTAGTATTCCAGGAAATTCCCCTTAAACTTATGTGGTGGAATGTAGGCAGATCCTATAGATTGCTGTTCTATTATTGTCTGGCTTTTCTTTACATCTATTAATTCTAAGGCTTGCTTATTGTGATTTTTTTCGGTCTGGTTCTTCGGTTTGGTGTAAGTAAATACTCCTACTGCTGGTCGCTGTCCGGGAAGCCGGCCATAGTCATAGTAATAGATCCTTTTATCTTTTGTCCTGTTTAGGTAAGATCCTATTTTCATATCGTTGCGGCTTTTGGGTTATAGGATACTGTGAACAATGGATATGCCGTGCCATAGATATAAGGTGATCTATTTATCGTTTTAAGGGTGGCGTTAAAGAATACGGATATAAGTGGAAATAATAGTGGAAAAAGAATTTTTCGAAATTTTTCCTGTACAGCTGTCAGGACTGCCAGATTTACATTTCTAATTCTGCCAATTAGGTAAGGGGTGGCAATAGTTCGATTAGAAGAATCCCAGGAGTTTTGTTTTTGCCAATTCCGCCAGGAAAAGGTGTGAGTAGTAGGACAATTTCTGCTTGTCATGCTGCTTGTCAATTGCTTGTCAATAATAGTGGTAGAATGCGTTAAAACCTGTGAATTATTGACAAGCATAAATTAAAAATGGCCCTGTAAATCAATTGATTACAGAGCCATTTTGTGCCCAGAACTGGATTCGAACCAGCACACCCTTGCGAGCGCTGCGACCTGAACACAGTGCGTCTACCAATTTCGCCATCTGGGCAACTGATTTTGTGTTTCAGGACCGCGAATTTCTAACCTTTTCTTCTTTCTACAAAATATTATTTTCAAATTTTTCATTTTTTGCTAAATTAATCTCAGGAGACCCGTTTTAATTTATAAGGATATACTTTACCAGATGCCCATTGTGCTACATACAAATTATGATCCCGGTCCACGCACACATCATGCGGATGAAAAAAGATCTTATCTGTCTGGTACATAGGCTGAAGCTGACCATTTTTATAATCAGGTTCACTACCTCCAATATTACTCACTACTTTATTATGCTGATCAAGTATGGTCACGAACCCACTTCCTTCCTTATTCATATCCGGAGAACGAAGCACTGCTGCATACAACAAGTTCCCCTGTACGACAGGTCTGCATACACAGGCACCAGGCAGATGTATAATATCCAGTAATTGTCCTTCCCTGGAGAAACGTTTAAAACAATTCCGTGTACGGTCGGTGATCAGCAAAGATCCATCTTTACTTCTCGGATCTAACAAAATACCATGCGCATTATCAAGATGCTCATCTCCACTACCACGGCCTCCGAAATAATTTAGCAAATGTCCCTTACTGTCGTAATGTAAGATATATTGCTCGCCATAACCATCAGCAATGAAAATATCTCCATTGGGTGCAATCGTAGTTTCTGTAGGAACAAATTTCTCCGCCTGCGCATATAGCTTACTATCCATCGGCGCATCGATAGTAAGCAGTATTTCGCCGCTTAAGGTAGTTTTATATACCTGATGCTTTACCGTATCTGTGATATACAAAAATTCAGTACCATTTTCATCATGAATGGTCAACCCATGCGCACCTGGGAATGCATTGCCCCAGGAATCGAGTAATTGCCCCTTTGTATCGTAAATGAGTATATTGTTTTTCGTTTCGTTGGTCAGCAAAAAGATACGTCCTCTTTTATCCTGCACCATTTCATGACAGTCATTGACAGGATATTGCTGTGGGTTACATTTGCTCCAACTGGTATCAAGTGTATATTGAACATGATTGTGACCATAAACCGGCCCTTTATCACGGGCCATAAGGCCATTGGTCAGCCACAGGCCACCAAGAGATAAAGATGTATTGCGGATAAACTGTCTGCGGGAAGTATTTGTATTAACTGGCTTTGGTTTCATATATCGTGGTTGTTGAAGTGGTTTGTTTTAACGATTCAAGGTAAGCGCGTTTTACGATGACGGCCGTTTTGTGATCTCCTGTATGACTCCATCCAGGAGGCATAAAAATGTAACGGATTTTATTCATGATGCCTGGGGCTTTCCATACATCCAGCGCCAGGTAATAGAATTCACCGAAATAAACATCGAAGAAATTACGATTGTTTACATTTCGTGTTACGCCGTATTGAATTGGTTCTTTAGGATCTTCATATTGAAAAGTACCAAACACCTTATCCCAGATGTTCAGCAGATTACAAAAATTTGTATCCATGTACAAGGGGTTCTTTGCATGATGTACACGATGATGAGATGGGGTCAAAATCCATTTATTGAGAAAGCCCAATCTTCCGTTTTTAAGAATGTTTTCTCCTACATGAATAAACCCTCCCCAAAGGCCATCAATGAACATTATGAAAAACAATAGTGGAGGATTCACGCCTGCCAGTATACATACCGTGGTACGAATAATATCGGCATAGGCGCCTTCTAAGAAGAAATGCGCATAGCTTACAGAAAGGTTCATCGTCTGTGGCATATGATGGGTAGCATGCAGGCACCAGAATAAGCGAACCCTGTGGCCCCAGTAATGATACAGGAAGTGACCAAATTCCCAGATGATATAGCCATAGATCAGCCAATACCAGGTAAACGTAGTTTTGAAGATGGCATACTTCTCGAATACGCCGATGCAAAAAGCAATGGCTGCAATAGAAAGAAAACGGCCGATTACGCGATTGATAACGAAGATAATAAAAGGCATCCGATAGTCTTCTATCTTAAACCTTTTATAGACGAGTGCGCGTGTTATTTCAATTAATAACAAAAAGGGGAGTACCGGTGAGATGGCGCCTAATATGCCGTTTAAAGTGAGCAAGGACTGGTAATTTCCTGTGCGGTACATTTCGAGTAGGGCATTAAGCCCCATGAAGCCGATGATTTCGTCGTACAATGTGTGGAGTATTCCCATACGTGGATATTTGATTATTAGTAAGCTACTAAATAATCGATTATTGGTAGAGGTTTTTAAAGTTCTTTACAGAAATATGAAAAACTTCAAACATAGGTTGCATACATAGTAGGGAGTATGTATGGTGTGTAATGTGTTTTTAAAATAATTTTAGATCGCTCAGCCTTTGGTCAAAAACTGGTAATCAAAATAATTATTGTTACATTTAATATAGCCGGCTCACCGGCTGTTCATACTATCCATTTTATTGAGCGTTCATAAAAAATGAAACAGGAATGATTACCCATGAGAACCTGGCTGCCTCCGCCCCAAAGCAGGTTGCTAACAGCAGTTTAACATCAACGGTAAATAAAAGCGGCGGCGCTTTTCAATTGATGAACAACCGGCCGGAAGCTATTATCCAACGGCAGCTGCAGGCAAAGGTCATTAATAGTACCCAGGTGCGGCAATTGCAGGCTTACCAGGAAATGGCGAATGCTGGTTTGCAGGCCAGACAGTTGAAAACCGGATATCCCGCAGCAACACCTGTGATACAATTAAAACGTTCTAAAGACACGGTACTTGAAGAACTCTCCGCACACATGGCCGAGGGGGGAAATGAGCAATCAGAACAACTGGCAAATCCGGAAAATCTGGATTTCCCCGTCATTTTTGGCACGAAATCATTGGCGGCCTCAGAAAAACAATATGATGATAGTTATGCTACAGGAGAAAAGATCCTTACTGCCCTTGAAAATGCGAAAACAGTCCGGGAGGAGGAGATGCATTTTACCCGGACGGAAAGGCTATTGAACACGAACTATGAAGATACCCTGAAATATACAGTATCTGTACCTAAGCAGCAGGAAGTGACGCAAGAGGATTCTCATTCTAATAAAGAAGACGATGACGATTTGTTTGGTGGTTTGGATGATTTCCGGGAACGCCGGCCGCAATCAACAATGGAGGATGAGGATGTGAATACACTTCAGGATGGGCAGAAAGTAAAAAAGTATCTTATCAGTACTGGCAGGCAGGCAAATCGTGGTGAAACGTACTATAACAACCAGTATGACCCCCAGATGAAGACATTTATTGCCGCTCAGAACTTTGGTGATAAAGATAAAGAGAGTGCCGGAAGTCAACCTGTCGCTACCAATGCTGATATTATCGCTGCACAAATACAGGCGCTTAAGCGGGCGCAGTTTGAGCGAAAACCGCAGGACAGGGAGACGATAGAGCTAAAGACCCTGAAACGGCAGGGGATTATTAATGCGCAGACATTGCATACCATTCTCTGGTCTGATGGTTCTAAAATGCAGTATCTCATGAAGAATTATAGTATGTCCAGCAATGGTGAAGAGAAGCCGTACAGTAAGGATTTTATTGCACTATTGGGTTCTCCTAACGGGCGTGCAGGAGGGTGGTTATTGGTGCACTATGCTAAATTATTAGGACTGGACCCGATAAAAGAGATCCGGTATGATGAGGATAATATGTATATCAACTATGGGGAGCCTGTGGGATTGGATGTGGGGGAGGAGACAGGGATAGGAGAAGGTGGAGATGATGGTGATGATGGTTCCTGGTGATGGGTATAAGGAGGTGCAGGATAAAGTATTGAACCTAACGATATACCCCGCTCTTAGAGTGGGGTATATCGTTACTAGAGGGTTGCTTATTTTATTTCAGTAACGAAATTCTCCCGACTGCGTCTCACTTTCTTTAAATTCACCAGCCAATCACCTTCGGTAGCCCGATAGCCAAGCGGCATGATGACAACGCTTCGTAAATGCTTTGATTTAAAATCGAGGATTTCATCAACAGCTGCGGGGTCAAACCCTTCAATTGGTGTAGCATCCACCCCTTCAAAAGCTGCAGCAATTAAGGCGGTGCCTAACCCAATGTAAGCCTGCCGTGAAGCCGCCTGATAGTTAGCCTCCATGCCCCGTCCGGCAACAAGGCCCAGCAATTGCTGCCTGTAATTTTCCCATCCTTCACTTCTTATACCACGAACCTCATTGGTAAGGTCGAACATCATATTGATGCGATCAGCAGTGATGTCATCCCAGGCAGCAAATACCAGCAGATGTGAGCAATCGGTAATTTGCGCCTGATTCCAGGCCACCGCCCTGATCTTTGTGCGGATTTCGACATTAGAGACTACTAATAACTCAAACGGTTGAAGCCCGCTTGAAGTCGGTGTAAGTCTTATTGCTTCAACAATACGTTCAAGTTTGTCAGCCGGCACACTTTTCGTTGCATCGAATTTTTTGGTAGCATAGCGCCATCGTAATCTTTCATTAACAGTCATCATCTATTTAGTTTACAACAAAACTATAGCAACCGTTAAAGTAAAACCGTTAACAAAAGATAAGAAAAGTTAACTGCTATCTTCCAGATTCCATAATACGCTTACGTATGCGTGAAAGTGACACAGGTGTAATACCCAGATAATTCGCCAGATAGTGTTGGGGAATGTGTTGTAAGATCCGTGAGTTACTATTTAAAAGCGTTTTGTAGCGTTCTTCAGGAGATTGTGTTACAAAGGCCTGCAATCTGTCTTCGTAACAGAAAACTAAATGTTCAGCTATAAGTCTGCCGAAACGTTCCATCTTATGGGCGGTAACAGGGTTATTTAAAAGCTGTTGTAAGGCGGCATGATTAAAGGTGATCAATACGGCATCATTGATTGCCTGTATGTAGGATAAGCCTGGTTCCTGTTTTAAGAAACTTTTATAGGAGCAGATAAATTCGTTTTTCATAGAAAAATAACCGGTGATTTCCTCACCATCTTTGACATGGTAAAGGCGTAGTTCCCCGGAAAGGATATAACCTAATTCTTTGCATACCTCACCCGCGCTGGTAAAATGATCTTTTTTATGAAGTAACCTGATGTTTAAATATTGGGCAAAAATAGTCCACTCTTCGTCATTGAAGGTGATCCATTTGTCTATTTGCTGTCTGAAAACCGGCAGGTATTGTTCTATTTGCGTATCCATCATCTGTAATTTAGTTTATTTTGTTCAGGGATGCTATTCTGCAGGTTATTATGGTGGGGCAGGTTGATGTGCATGTGAGGATGAGGGATTTGTCAAATACGATTATACTTTGGTGATAAATCTTTTATTGGTGTGGGGGAGGGGGGCCTTTTAGTGAAGGCTGGCCTTTTCCTTCAATTTTCGTTTTACAAGATTTAAAGAGACATTTTTTTCATAGCAAAGCCCTTCATTACAAAATGAAGGGCTTTACTTATGGGTAGTGTCAGTTTTATATTAAAACAATGTAGCCAGTGCTTCTTTACTAAAGCCTTTCAGCTCATCATTACGTTCTTCTTTAATCTTTACAACCCAATTGGAATCAGCCAGTAATGGACGTCCTACAGCCACCAGATCAAAATCGCCACGATCAAATCTACGAAGCAGTTCATCCAATGAGCTTGGAGAAGAACTTTCACCTCTGAAAGCCCCCATGAAATCGCCTGACAGGCCAATAGAACCAACAGTGATCGTAGGTTTTCCGGTCAGCTTTTTCGCCCATCCTGCAAAGTTCAGGTCATCTCCTTCGAATTCCGGTTCCCAGAAACGGCGCTGAGAACAATGGAAGATATCAATGCCGGCATCGGCCATCGGTGTGAGCCATGTTTCCATTTCAGCGGGAGTAGTAGCGAGTTTGTGGTTATATTCAGTAGGTTTAAACTGGGAGAGACGAATGATGATAGGATAATCTTCACCAACAGCTTTTCTCACTTCTTTGATCACGTCAACGGCAAAGCGGGTACGATCTCCGATAGTAGCGCCACCGTATTTGTCAGTACGTTTGTTTGTCAGCGCATAGAAGAACTGATCGATTAGGTATGCGTGGGCGCCATGCAGTTCGATGGTTTCAAAGCCAAGGCGTTTAGCATCAGCAGCAGCTTGTGCAAATGCCTTGATCACATCGGCGATTTCACTTTCAGTCAGGGCATTTCCATTAACACCATCAGGAGCCAATATACCAGAAGGTCCTTCAAAAGGTGTAGAAGGCAGCCAGCCGGAATGGTTGTTTGCCTGAATGCCCTGGTGCCAGATTTGCGGCCCCATAGCACCACCAGCTGCATGTACTTCATCAATGACACGTTTCCATCCATTGAGGGCTTCGGTGCCATAAAAGTGAGGGATATTGGGATCAGCGGAGGACGAAGGCCGGTCGATCACAGTACCTTCAGAGAGGATGAGGCCTACCTGACCTTCTGCTCTGCGTTTATAATAATCGGCTACGTTCTGGCCGGGGATACCATTAGGAGAAAAGGCTCTTGTCATGGGAGCCATTACTATTCTATTCTTAATATTCAGCGTCTTTAGTTGGAATGGCTGAAACAGATTATTTGCGCTCATCTTATTGGATCATTTATAGTTGCAAATGTATCGGTAATTTGCGATATTCAAATAAGATGAAGGAAAAATAAATTTATTTTGGAATTAAATAAAAATACATACATTTGCAACCCGCAACTGAAGGACGGTTGTGATTGCCCAGATGGCGGAATTGGTAGACGCGCTAGACTCAAAATCTTGTTTCGGCAACGGAGTGCAGGTTCGATTCCTGTTCTGGGCACTTGATAGCCTTACAAGTCATTGATTTGTAAGGCTTTTTTATTTTCGGGAGTGTCGGTTTTTCATGCTTTTTAGCCCTTTTTCCCACTATTTACGACACTCAAATGACACTCGCAATGACAATCAGAATTGCAGGCACTCCACCGGAACACAACCGGAATCTAACCAAAGGATTTTTGCATCAAAAACGGGTTGAAAAGGCATATTTGACACCCGGTTTGACACTCAAAATGACACTCACTTCTGGCAGTGAAACCCAAGCCTATATGGCAGTTCTGCCATTTTGTACAAGATGGTTTTCAAAATTATTTTCAAGGTTATTGTTCCCTCTTTCTTTCGCAAACTTTCACTTGCTGGCGACAGGTATTAATCAGGCTGATTTTACTGTTGGCATGGCACGCTCATTGGGCTTCTCTCCCGTAACCTTTAAAAATGGAACCCTATGAACATCGGAGAAAAACTCAATAAGAAAGGAGATAAGATTTATTTCTTTTATGATTTAGGTCGCGGGCCAGGGCAGCGACCTTCTACCGGGGTCTTTATTTATGCTAACCCTCAAAACCAGATTCAAAAGAACTTCAACAAAGAAGCGTTGAAGATACTGGAGACTAAAAAGAGTCAGCTCACTATTGAGCAGCAAGCCGTAGGTACACCTGTTATTCCTGCGCATAAGTTTAAGGCCAACTTTGTAGAGTATTTCGAGGAGTACATCAAACTAAATAAAAGAGAAGGCAACCGGCATCTTACCTGCTGCCTTACCAAGTTCAAGGCTTATATTAAAAGTGATTTCATTTCACCGGTGGATATTACGGAGAATTTCTGCAAACGCTTCCGGCGGCATTTATTGGATACGCTAACTGGTGAAACTCCGGCCAATTATTACGCCCGGTTTAAATGGGTGGTAAAGGCTGCCACCAAGGATGGATATTACAGGAATAATCCTACAGAAGATATTCCGGCTGTACGCAATCCAAGTGTTACCCTTAAAGAACACCTGGAATCGGAAGAGTATGTAGCCCTGCTTAATACGCCTTGTTTTAATCAACAAGTAAAGCTGGCATTTTTATTCAGTTGCTATACAGGGCTTAGATGGGTGGATGTGAAAAGGCAGGAATGGCAGGATTTACAAAACGGCACTTTAATTACCAGGATTATCCAGCAGAAAACAGGCAAACCAGTGGTGCTTACCCTCCACCCTATAGCCCTTGCCATATTGGAGGAAATAAAACAGTTGTCATTTGGTAAAACTACGTCCGTGAATAAGGTGTTTAGTTTGCCAACGGCTAATGGTGCAAATAAAGTGTTGGGAGAATGGGTTAAACGTGCAGGAGTGAATAAATATGTAACCTGGTCTTGCGCCCGGTTAAGTTTCTCCATCCTGCTAAAAGATAAGAATGTAGATGATGTAACTATCGCTTATCTCATGGGGCATACGACCACCAGACAGGTACAGCAGACATATAAACGGCATAAACCCAAAGATCAATCGGAGGCCATCAGTCATTTACCATCTTTTAATATCGGTACGTTTCTATAGGCATTAAAAAGAACAGGGCTATTCGCCAGTGAATAGCCCTGTTTTCTATGCAGCTCTTAGTTTAACCGGAGGGGTTGAAGTCACAGCAGCCACTATTTCACCGGACAACATTGTATCTATGTCTTCTTTCCTGTAGTACCCGCTATTTGTTTTGTAAATACCATATTCCTCACAATTCTTGGCGAATTGAGTTCGGCCCAGATTACAATAAATGAGCGCTTCTTCCGGTTTTAAGAAGGGTTTAAAACAAAGGGCTATTGCCCGCATTACCAATAAATCATCCCGCTTTATCATATTGCTTTGTTTATTGTTTAAAAAGGGTTCATCTTTCTGTAGTCCCACATTCAAATAAAATGCTGGTTACAATCGTGAGGATATACCCCACGATTGTAGTAATGCTAAATTGGATTATTCATCATCTTCTTCCTCATCATCTTCGTCCTCGTCCTCTTCATCATTTTCATGGTAATCGGAGATAATGTCCTCCACCTCGTGAATCACCTCCCGCTGTTCTTTTTCGTATTCGACTTCGATTACGAGTTCATGATCTTCTTCTTCTGTTCCGATGATAGTATTGGTAATTTCATTTTCCAATAAAACATCGGCTACCCGGATAAGTACGTCTACCGGAACATGGAGTTCTTTCTTAGTAATAACTGTGTTCATTTGTCTGATTTTAATGGTGAAAAAATAGTTGTGGTTATTCTTTAAATTCCAGTTCGCTGAACCTGGCAGGCGGCACCAAACCGGCCAGTATATGCCGTGCGGCCATCAGTTCTGCCTTACGGTTAAGCGTTAAGCGGAAACGGGTTGTTTGCTTGCGCTTTCCCTGTTTTGCAAGAACAGCTAATTTGCCGGTCAGTTCTTTAATAATGTTTGTATAAGGATAATCAGGTCGAAGAAGCCTAAAATGGCGGGAAGCTATTATATCGTTAAACGCTTCCAATACAGCTCTCAACGTTTCATAATTGACAGCAGGCAGGTTACTAAGCCTGATAAGGTTTTCCAGCAGGCAGCGCAGCCGGATACTGACCCATTTTACAGTTGACAGTGTGTAACTGTTCCAATACTCCCCTGGATGCTGCAATAGCAACAAAGCATGGCCGCTATCCACGTATTCAGCTACCTGCTCTATTAGCCTGGAATATACCCACTGGTAAGGCGCTTCTGCTGGTTGTTGTTCTGGTAATGCAGTTGGGTTGCCGTTCAACAGTTTACCCGCAGATTGATTACTGATATTTGCCGGTGGTTGGTTATCGCTTAATGTTTCCTGTAAAGTTGCTCCTGATGAGAGTAAGCTGCTGCGCTTATAAAATGCCAGTTGTTTGCAGCTGTCACTGCAATACTTTTTGGTGCTACGTTGCGATTGAATGGGTTTCCCGCAATGGAGGCAGACTGTTGACATAAATTAGTATTTAACGTTAAACGGCAGGTTTTACAGTAAGGGTATTGTTAACCATACTGTTCCGCATCATCATTGGGTGAACCTTTGATGTAATACCCGTAGTCGGCTAAAATGCTTTGTATATTCTCTAAGGCTTTGCGGTGACGCGGTAAATGTGGTTGATAACTTACCTGTATCAACAGGCTGTTCTCTTTTTCATTGATGCCTTCCACATGCCAATCCAGTGTGTTATTCAGCAGGATGCGTACAATATCCATGAATACATCCATTGGGATGCTGTGTGAACTGGTTTGCGCCGGTTTTGTGGTATTTGTTTCCATCGTCTTTGTTTTATCGTTTTAAGTAATACTGTTTAGCGTTAATCCAATACAGCGACACCGGAAGAAATGCTGCTACTACTTGTTGGGGCGTGTATGCTTTTTTGCAGCTTTTTATATTTCTTTTTTAATTGCTTCATTTCCTTTTTCAGTTGTTCGTTTTCTTTTTCTATATGGGCGTTAGCTCCCTGTTTTTGTGTAAACAGCCAATACCCTAAAAGGAATAGACCAATGATGACAGTAAGCGGGTTTGACAATAACTTGTACCAGCTTTTTGCGCCTTCCTTATCGTCTTGCAGGGTGCCCGCCAACTGCTCCCACCATGCCTGAGGATTATCGTTTGTTTTTTGTTCTCCGGTAGCCTGCCGCCGTTCTTTATCTGCCTGCCCTTCATTGGGTTTGCTGTGTGCTGTATGGGCTGTTTCCATGATAACAAGACATTTATTGTTTACCGTTAAACCGATCGTTGTTTTACGTTTACGGTTCGTGATACAAAGATGAGATCGAATGGAGCGGGGAGGCTCCCCCTATAGGGATACCTATTCTCTGGAAAAATTGCCGGTAGTGGCATAAAAAAAGCCATACTGCCTGCTTTGGCAATATGGCTTAACGGTAAACAGTTGCTTTAGGTAACGGTAAACGCTACCAGTTATATCTCTTTATTACGGTATTTATTCCTGGCTCCCGCTGGCAGGTCTTTGATGGCCCTATTGATTTCTTCCTCAATTAATTGCACAGCCTCCTGCATGTTCAGCCGGTTAAAATAAGGCTGTATAAATTGTAGGTCTGCTATCAACTGCTCGCCCTTATTGTAGTTAGGCATGCTGGTGTATTTCTTGTAGATGTCGGAGTTCTGCGTGGTGGTGAACTTAGTACCCGTGAGCAAATGCACCAACTGCGCAACGGCGCTGACAGAATGCGTATCCCGGTGCTCTATAGCAAAACTTGTTTTCAGCAGGTAGAAGATGGCTAATAACTGGCGGGCTTTGGTCATTTCATTATCCGGCTCTGCTGGTTCCGGTACAACAGCCGCTGCCCCTTCGGGCTCCATTTGCAGGTACAGGAAAATTTTGGCGTTAGACAGGCTATTATGGCAGACCTGGATAAACTGGTGAGTCTCGTCTAACGTTAAACCCTGCTGATCTCCGGGTAAATTATTGAATACCTCCTGTTCAAAAATGCCTTTCTCCGCTAATACCGTTCTAAAATAGAAATACCCATTAAACTGCCTGTCAAAATAGGGCTTTATCGTTTTACCGTATTTTTTCAATAAGGCTTCCTCTTTTTCCCGGTATTGAGCGAAAATACTTTCCTGTTCATCCGGCTGATACTTCCGGAAAATCGTTAACACATGCAGCAGGTGTTCTGTTAATTCCAGTTGCTGCGGCAGTGGATACGGTTGAACGGCTGCGTCATAATCCTCAAAAAAGCGTTCTACCAGTAAAGGGACAATGTGCATGCGGGGCGGGTTTGTGGCAGGTTGTTTTATAGGCATGAAACTAATATAATAAAAAATGTCAATAATGCTACCAGCTTCCCTTATTTAGAGGTTACAAACCGGTTAATCAGGAAGGTCTTCTTCGCCTGTCGACTTTGGCGTAAAAGATAAAAATACACGGGTTGCTTTTTCTGTTATAGCATCATCATTCTCCAGAAAACCGTTTACCGATACGTGATTAACGTAAAACTGTAACACTTCCTGTAAGGAACATTGCGTAAGGGATGTCATTATATAGCTGTCATGTGTGTGCCGTATCTTAAACGTCTTTTTCATCAGCTATTGTATTGATCATTTTGATGTAGCTTTTCATACCATTCTTTCATTGTCGCGGTGTAGCTTACCGACTGTTCGTTGCCTGACAATATCGCGATCACCTGTTTGGTGTATTTTATGCAGATCTGCCGTTTGGCTTCGTTTGCTATAGGTGTCTGGGACAGTGTATTTGTATAAGCGGCAAAAACAGTTGTAGTCATCGAGTATATATCGCCTGTTTCTTTCAGCACGTACGCTGCAAACAGGAGGTGATCTGCAAAAAATTGCAATGCCTCCTGTTTGCCTACATGAAATTGACGGCAGGCGGTTGAAAATGCGTCAGGCATGTCTATCTCTATGGATATTGCCAAGCCGTTCCTGTTGAAGCTGGCAGATGGCTTTCTTTTACGCCTGTTTTTCATGGCTGGGTTTTATAGGAAATACAAGCGCCTGTGTTGCTGCCAATTGTTCCTGCCTGTTTTTGTAAAGCATCTCTGCGACCATAAGCAACTCCTGCACCCGCTCTGTTAGTATGGTTACTTTTTCCGCAGAGATCGTGTAGTGTTCCTTATAACGGGCATCGGAATAAGCCCGGTTCAACAGGTTGAATAACTCCTTTTCTTCTTTGGTAAGGCACGGAAAGATAATGGAAAGCTCAAAGCTGAAATTTTCTATCAATGCCAGTAACCGCGAGAGGTTATGGGTTGTAGACCGGTAGCCGGTAAAAACCCTTAACAGGGCCATGCAGGCGTGTTGGGTAGACTGGTGCAGGTTAAAAGCCGCCTGTTCCGGCCAGTTATCCTGCTGGCAGTCGGTTGCAGCCTTGAAAAAGCGTTGGGCTATCGTAAAACACCGGTTCCAGTGGTCTTCTATTTTGCCTTTGAGGGCTTGCGGTTCCGGTTCTGCCGGAAGGACTGGCAACAGCTGCCTGCCATTGCTGTAAACACCTACGGCTTTACGGTAAACGGTCGTATCAAAACGGTAGCCTTTTTCCAGCCCTTCATAAAAAGTATGGGATGGCTGTATCATGCAGGTTACCTCACAGGCCAGTGGCCCGGCCTGTTGCTCTATCAACTGGATCAGCTCATGATCGGCCCTTTTTTCATCCTCACCGGTCAGGATCAATAAATCGTAGGTAGTGGGAAATACGGTTTGACGATAGCCTTCTTCCTCCCAAAAACAACTCCAATCCTGCATGGTGGTGGTGCGACTGCCTAAACAGAGAATGAGTTCTGGCTGCATCGCCCGGAGTATTTTTTCAATGAGTTTTGCCAGTTGGGTGATCTGTAGTTTGGACAAGTGGGGCAGGTTATTGCGCATAGGTAAAGTTTTAGTACAGTAATGAGGTGATGATTTAACGGTAAACGGGTATTGTTAGCGTAAAAACGGTATTCCCATGATTGCTCTTTACAGTCAGGGAGCCGCCCAAAGCCTGCGAGTATAACCGGCTTAGGTATAACCCCAACCCGGAACCAGCCAACCCTTTATCAAGCTGTTCATAGGGGTCAAATAAGGTGGCGGCTTTCCCCGGAGGAATGCCCATGCCCTGATTGATTACCTGGATGGTCAATCCTGCCAGCAGGATATGGCATTTTACTGCTATACAGGTATTCGGATAGCTGAATTTAAGGGCGTTGGTGAGTAGGTTTTGGATAATCTGGCCCAATTTTACCTTATCTGTGGTGATAAAAGCCTCTTCCAGTGATGGGTAGAGCGTCAGGTTGATGTCTTTTCGCTGTATGGCGGCAGCATCGTCAAATGACCGTATCAGCGGGTGTATCCATGCCTTGAATTGGAAAGATTCGTTTACAGTGGTAATATCCAGCTTACCGGCCCTAATTTTTACGGTGGTGAGCATATTGTCCAGCACAAGCAGGGTATCAAGGGTAGCCCTATCCAACGCCCGCAGGTAAATGTCCTTATTCTTACCTTCCCTTATATACCGGCATACCTGTACAGTTCCGGCTACCTGGCTGCGGAGTTCATGGGCGAACATGCCGAGGAATAGCTCGATGGTTTGCAGGGAGGTGGTTTCCGGGTTGGGAAGGGCGAGCGGGTAATCCGGCGCTAAGGTGTTGTTTTCTACTATTTTTGGCATAGATGGTAGATTTATAGTGTGAATAGGTGGTTCTTGTCCAAAACGGCCTTATAGTGTATTTTACTTCAAATCTGTTGTTGGTTACTGTATCCGGAAGGTAAATTACCGCCCTGCCAGGCCGTAGCCCACCAAGCAAGCCTGTGCGTTAATAAAAAAATGTTGTATTTTACCGATGGGTTGGTTAAGGATGCTCACTTGTACCTTACAAGCCGGAATTAGTATAATACCAAATTGTTAGTTTTCAATATATTTGCGACTATGACAACTACCAGTATGCCTGAAAAAGTACACCAGGGACGTGCGGTAAAACGCCTTAGAGAAATCCTGCATATCAAACAGGATGTGTTAGCCGATGCCCTTAATATCAGCCAGCAGAGTATTTCTTTACTGGAAACCAAAGAAACGATTGAACCAGAGCAACTGGAACAGATTGCAAAAACGTTGAAGGTGCCTGTAGATGCTATTAAGAATTTTAATGAGGATGCGGCAATTAATAATATCGCTTGTAATTTTAACGACAACGCAGCTATTAATTATAAACCAGTATTCAATCCAATCGATAGATGGGTAGAAGCAATGGAGGAAAATAAAAGATTATATGAGGCTCTATTGAAAAGTGAGAGAGAAAAGATTGCTTTGCTGGAGAAGATGTTGGCAGAGAAGAAAAAATAAAAGCAAAGTTTTAATGATATTTAAAGAGCCATCTACAGAGAGTGTAGGTGGCTTTTTTTAATTAATAGGTTAACCTATTTGAAAGTCGACCAAATTGATATATTTACCTTTTAAGATGAGATAAACCCCGCTATTAGGGGTCTAACACCAAACAAAAGGTAATGGCAAGAAGTACATATATCTCAGAGAATCTAACGCAAAAGCAGATTGATTTTATGCTGATGCTTGATGACTATGAGTTAGATAAGATGTTAGCAGAAAAGAAGAAATAACGCAGAAATTTAATATTTTTATTTAAGCCATCTCACTTTGCAGATGGCTTTTCATTAAATCAAGTCCATAACAACGGTTCCTATTCATCAAAATGATTCAAAAGCAGATAAACTAATCTGATATCATAGGGCTAAATGGTAGTTTTGTGAATTATGTTTCATAGATGAATAGTTAGTTTAAAGCTGACTGTGTTGATACAAAAAGCAGTTTTATCAATTTTAAAAGATATTTCATATCATTGTAATCAGGTTTAAGCTGACTATCGGTATATGAAGAATAAGTACATATCAACGCAATCTAACGAACTATTATCTTACTTTAATAGGAAAGGTAGGGTATGCTTTGAATATACGGAAGCATTTCAAGCCCTGCCTGATTCAAAGGAAAATGCGGTAAAACAATTGCTTAGTGATATGACCCGGCGGGGATTACTAATGCGGCTCAAAGAAGGAGTATATTATATTATACCTTATGAGGCTGATGCAGAAACGTTCATGCCTGACTGGCATACAATAGCGGGATTTCTGGTTAATAATGCCGATTATTACATAGGATATTACTCAGCGCTTCATATCCACAATCTTATTACGCAGCCATCCTTAAAAGAACAAATCGTTGTTTCAAAACAACTACGGCCTTCTATCATTAAGATTAAAAATATTCCCTTCCAATTTATATATCACAATGAAGATCATTTTTTTGGCGCAAAGAAAGTTTGGATAGATAATTTCAATAAGGTCCAGTGTTCCGACCTTGAAAAAACGATTATTGATTGCTTATTCAAGCCAGATTATGCCGGTGGCATAGTAGAGGTTGCAAGGGCAATTAATATTTCAAAAGATCAAATCAAGTTTGATAAGTTACTTGAATATACAAGGAAGTTTAAATCACAAGCTGTAATTAAAAGATTAGGGTTTCTCTTAGAAGTACTGGACATTAATCATATTATTATAGAAGAATTGTTAAAAGAGAAAACAGCCTCTTACATCTTATTGGATACTGAATTACCAAAGTCAGGTAAAATGCTAAGCAGATGGAGTATTCAGCAAAATCTGGAATCGGAAACAATTAAATCTGCTATATACACATGATTAAACCAGGCGAAATACAACAAAAAGCAAGGGAAACAGGGGTACGAGACCAGCAGATAGAAAAGGATTATGTGCTTTCATGGATATTAAAAGGAGTTTCCCAACATCAGCAACTTTCCAAAGTGATTGTGTTTAAGGGTGGCACAGTATTGAAGAAAGTCTATTTTGAAGATTACCGGTTCTCTGAAGACCTGGACTTTACTTTATTGGACGATACAGTGACCAACGATCAAATTTTTGAATGGTTTAAAGAAGCATTTGATTATATAAAAGAAGAGGCAAACATCCCATTAGGAATAATAGATAATAATGAGCATGAAGATGGGGGAATAAACTTTTATATTAGCTATGTTGGCCCCTTAGGTGGACAAGGTGCTAACAAGAAAGTAAAGGTTGACATTTCGAGGAGCGAAGTATTAGCATTTGAACCCGTGAGAATGCCTGTGCTTATTGGTTATACTGATTTAGAAGCATACGAATTATTATGCTATTCGTTGGAAGAAGTGCTTGTAGAAAAGATGCGTTCTGTAATGCAGCGAATGGCAGCACGGGATTTTTACGACATCTGGTATTTGCTGGAAGTTGAAAAAATGGAAGCCGGACATTACCTGAATGAATTTAGCCAGAAATGCAAAAGCAAAAATCTGAAAACAGCTGATTTTCCAGCAAAGCTACAGGAACGCTTGCCACAATATAAAGGACGTTGGAAAAATTCACTTGCGGAACAGATAAAGGATTTGCCCGATTTTGAGCAGGTGGAAAGAGAAGTCCAGAGACCTTTAAAGAAATTGAAGCTATGACTTATTCAGAATGGAATGAACATATAGCAAAGATTTTTTTCAAGCCCGAAAATGCGGGTCGTGACATTTTGTTCTATCTGACAAAACAAGACCTGATCAAATATTCAAGATCTTTTTTTAATAGTAAATCAGACGATGAAATTTGGGCTGACTTTATCCTCGCAATCAAATACGATGGACAAGAGAGAAATAATTATAAAACGCCTTATTCACCAATAGCACGTCCTCAGGAACTCTTTTCATACTGGAATAGAATAGAAACACCACCATTTATAGCATATCTTATTCTTTATATTATTCCTTTAACAGAAACTTACGATGAACGTTTCAATACAACAAATTATTACGGCAAAGTCAATGTGTTTTTTAAAAAGTACGAAATCCTGAATGAATTTACAGAGCAATCAATTGGAACTACAAATTTTCAAATTATCTCTCACTTATGGAATGCACTTGAAGAATGGTCGATTATTGCAAGAAATTGTGATCTTGGAATTTTTGAACTAAAAAAATTTGGCAACCAAAATTGGATTCATGTAGGTAAGCCTTTTTCGCAATGTATATTATCTCCAAGTGCAATCAATAAACTTCCTGAACTATTTTATGAAGCCGGTTTAATTCCTGATTCTGCTTATTCAAAAGAAGAATTCAGGAAATTACTTTTAAAGCATGGAGCGAAAATTCTTTGGTTGAAGGAAAGTGTAATCGAACTTATCAGAAGAAGCGATTCAAATGAGTTAGGCCAATCTATAGTTGAAATTATCATTCGTGAGTACAACAAATGGACTGGTGAAACACATGCGAATGAAGAAGAAGGCACCTCAAAATGGACAAAAAGAAACTATACTGTTGCTCCTTTGTTTTTGCAAATCAAGGTGAACAATAATGATGGATTGATTTTATTTTCATTTAGAATATATTCTTCAAATGATTATCCCGAAGATTTAAATTTTGCTGGCTACGAAAACTTATATGAAACGAATGGCTGGTCAAGAACTTTGAATCTTGAATTCAAAGAACCATTTGAGTTAAAAGATGATTTCAATAAATGGGTTGCAAGATTTCCCAAAAAAGATATAAGGTTGTTTGTAAGTGCCGGAACATATCAATTGAGTACTGGTTATTGGATTGAAACAGAAACACTCTCAAAAACAGACCCGATGTTTTTACTTTGTAAGGATGAGAAGCGGGAAGCAATACTTGAATGGGGAAAAACTTTTCGGAACGGAAATTTCAGGCAGGAGGATTTGGAAGGTTTGGCTGAGGGATACGTACTTTTCAAAATTCTGAATCCGGTAAAAAGCCATCCTGACATTCCACTGCTTACTCTCTATACGGAGAAGCGAATTGAACTTATAGGTGGGCTTAAAGTAAATTTCAGAACATTTATTAATGATTTTTTACCAGAGGTTGAAATCAACAATTCAGATGGCAACGAAAGAGTTTACATACAGTACAGGAATACTGAAGACAAAATTTTTCTAACGAGAAAGCTATCGAATAGTAACCGTTGGTCACTTCCTGTCGATACTCTCCTAAACATTGACTTCCATATAAAAGTAGAAGGAGAAGTTTTTGCAGGTAATGAGATCGCTTACAACCTTATTAGTTCTGATGATTCGGCAAAAAAAGTTGACGGTCTTCTATTGCCAAAGCGAGATTCTTTTGGAAAGTATATTGAAATTGGAGCAGCACAATATTGTTTAGGCAGTAATATTATTAATCCGACAAAGGCAAGTCAACGATACTTTTGTGCTTGGGAAAATCTTTTTCTTAGCATTAATGAAGAACTTGCTTCGCAAATAACAATGACAGCGTATGACAATCATTGTGGGAATATGCTTTCAAGTTTTCTTGCATTAAAAACTTCCCTGACAACAGAAGAGTTTTATCGTGCTTTTGAGTTTTATTATTCAAAGCAATTTGCAGAGAAGACAACAACCGGCAATTTTAACCTGACACGAGCCAAGAAAGCATCACTGAATTTCTATGACTATACAGGAATTCTTGATTACGATTATGAAACAAAATCAATTGTGGTAAATCCACCACAATTGATTTTCGTCCCTTCTAATCAAGGTAGAAAAGTGCTACTGATTGGGGCAAGAGATTTATCTCTTGTAAAATCAATAATTACCACCGCTGGCAAACATCATCTACAAGTTGAAATCACAAAGCAATTTTCTTCCAATGAAAAATTGCTTCTGCCTGATGCAATAACAATTAAAGCATTTGGAAAACGAACAGAAGGCTCCGGGGAAAGAAATATTATAGCATTTGCTAATGAAATGAAAATAGAGTTCAGTCAGAATAATTTCCCACAGATAGCCCTACAACTGTTCTCTGCAAACATTGAAGAATATGAACGTGAGTTAACGGAAACCCAGGAGGATGATTATGGCTGGGCGAGGAGAATTTTTAATCCTGAGAATTTGAATTACGAAAGAAATGAAGCACCTGCTTTTGACAAGACATTCTCGCTAATTGAGTATAAGTTAAATGAATACACTTACTACAATAAACTTTGGAAAGCTGGTAAATGCTATCAGGTGGACAAAAACTGGGGGAAATACCTTTCTCTAAAACAAATCAGTAAGAACGTGATTTTATTTGATAATGAACGAAAGCGGGTTGCAATTCCCTCGGAGACCCCTTTGCCGCGGCTGCTTTCAGAATCAATCATGCTGCTAAGTGGATTGGCTCCTGATTTCAAAGAAATTGAAGGAAAGTATTATAGGATTTATGAGAATATTCCTGGCGTTTTTACAGAAAACCTTTTTCGTAAATTAGGGCAACAACCGATAAATAAAGAATTAAAATGAAAGACCCAATTGGTTCATTTGAAACTATAAAAGAAAATTTCATCCGTTATGTTGAAACGGCATTTGGGACAAAGTTTAGTGGAATTGAAAAAGAACGCTACGCTTTATTAAATTACGATAAAGTTCTTTATCGCAAACCGTGGATTGAACCATTGCCTGATTATATTTCAAGTAATAAACGGATTGATGATTTAACTCTTACTGATTTAGGTAACGCATTAAATGCTAGTGAAGCAGATACATTCAAAGGACTTGTAAAGACAGGTTTGTTTAATGCCAATATAAAACTGCATTCACACCAGGCGGAGATGTTGCAGAAAGCTTTAGAGGGAAACAATTGCATTATTACTTCGGGAACAGGTTCTGGGAAAACGGAATCATTTCTATTGCCATTATTTGCTCAACTCGCAAAAGAGTTTGCTAATTGGCAAATCCCTCACTCAAAGCCCACCACTGTGAATACATGGTGGAAAGAACGTACAGATGGGGGGCTTACGGCAACGCAAATTGTAAATACATCAAATTTCACATTAAGTGATGCAACGAGGCAGCGGCAACATGAAAACAGAAAATCAGGTGTAAGAGCGTTAATTCTTTATCCAATGAATGCTTTGGTTGAAGATCAAATGAGCCGGTTAAGAAAAGCACTTGATTCCGATGATACAAGGCAATGGTTAAATACAAGCGCAAATGGAAATTCCATTTACTTTGGAAGGTACAATGGCAGTTCTCCTGTTGCCGGCGAATTGAAAAAAAATGCTGATAATGGAACCGTAATCAACAAGAAAAAGGTTAACCAGTTGATTGATGCCTTACGGCAAATTGAAAAAGATTCAGATAGAGTTGCACAATACATAAGGGAAGCAGGGAAAACACCAAGTGAAGCAAAAGAATTAAAATCGTTTTTTCAACGCTTGGATGGTTCTGAAATGAGAAGCCGGTTCGACATGCAGGTTGCACCACCTGATATTCTCATTACAAACTATTCCATGTTGAGCATTATGCTCATGAGAGAAATAGATTCAGGTATTTTTGAAGAAACAAGACAATGGTTGGCTTGCGAAGATTTACCTGAAATAGAACGGGAAGCGGCAAAATCTAACAGGATTTTTCATTTAATTATTGATGAATTACACTTGTATAGAGGAACTCAAGGTACAGAGGTAGCATACCTGCTCAAACTTGTACTCAATCGCTTAGGACTGCACCCACAACACTCACAGCTTCGGATACTTGCCTCAAGTGCATCACTTGAGGCGGGAGATGAGGATAGCAAAAATTTCGTCTGTGATTTTTTCGGAGTTAGCAAAGACCATTTTGACCGCAAGTTCAAACTTATTGAAGGAAGAAATAATCCAATTATTCCATTTCCCGGAACGGAAAGAAAACTTCCAATAAGTCCCTTCAAGGAAATTGCAGAGCAATTTTCAACTTCAAAAGGAAATACTTCAAACGCAACATTTATTGCAAGTTGTGAAGCTGCAGCAACCCAGATTGCAACTGTATTAAATATTCAACAGCAAGGAACTGGAATAGAAAAATTACTTTTGGTAATTACAAATCCCGCCTTGCGACTAAAAGAAAGGTTGTATTCTCCATGTAATGATTATAAGGCTGTTTGCTCAATCAAGGCAATCGGTGATGATACAATAGGAACGTATTTTGCAGAAACAATTTTTGAAAATACTACTTCAAAAGAAGATTTACAAAACGCATTAAGAGGATTGCTCATAGCAAGAGCAATGCTTGATGAGCCGGAATTTCAAACAATTGCCAATGCTATTCCTGATGAAAGAAAATTACCACGGTTCAGGTTTCATTATTTTTTCAGAAATATAGAAGGAATTTGGGCCTCTGTAAAGGCAACTGATATTGATAATACTGGCTTCGCTGATGGAGAACGGACAGCCGGAAAACTATACTCAACAACACGAATAAATTCTGAACGGGGAAACAGAATTTTAGAATTGCTTTATTGTGATAATTGCGGAACAACTTTGTTTGGAGGAAGCCGGTTAGTTACAAGAAATGAATCCGGCAACCATTCTTTTGAACTCCTTCCTATCAGTCCAAATATTGAAGGCATACCGGAAAAAACACCGGCAAAACTCGTTGAGAAAAGGAGTTTCCAAGAGTTTGGAGTTTTTTGGCCTTGCGGAAATCAGGAATATACAAGACATGACCGCGAACATGGCATACCAACTAATTTTTGGAGGCAAACCACAGTGAATGGATTTGAGCAAGGCGATTATGAAGCTGATTGGATTCAAGCCTCCCTCAATTGCATTTCGGGTGATATTGATTTTTCGCATGATAAAGCAAATACAGAAAGTGGCGATTGGATAAAAGGATACTACTTTACAATTACTCCAAACGGTTCAAACCGTGATATTGCCTTTCCTGATGCAAGCGGAAACATTGATACAAGAGAAACCCACAGGGCTTTGCCAAATGTCTGTCCATGTTGTGGTCTTAACAATCAAAAGCGAAGGCAAGACACACCCAAGAGAAAATTCACATCAATAAGAGGTTTTAGAACGGGTTTCGCTAAGACAACACAGATTTTCGCAAAGGAATTAATGTACCAGTTGCCGGATAACGAAGCGGAAAGGAAACTGGTTGTGTTTTCTGATAGCCGGGAAGATGCGGCACAGGTTGCAAACGGAATTGAAAGAAATCACTTTACAGACCTGTTAAGGGAAATTTTGGTAAGCGAACTTCATACAAATTTGATGTCTCGCTTTCAAATTATAAATGCTTTGGATGGTGGCGACACAATTAAACAAGGTGAATTGAGGCAAAACAATCCAATAATTTATGATGGAGTTGAAGACTTATTTGACAAGTCAAACTATACCGGGGTAAACATAATAAGACAAAGGGAAAAAGTAGATGCAACAGCGAAATTAAATGAATACCGTTCACTACTGATAAATGTGAGGGAATTAGTTCATATTACCAATTCTATAAATCTTGCACCACTAATAAAACATTTTGTTGAGTTAGGAATAAACCCTGGCGGCAATGACATCTCAATACAATCAAAACCTCTGAACGGAAGGTTTGTTCCTTGGTATGAGTTGATCAATTTTGATAGGGAAGAATGGAATGCCGGAATAAGCGATGAATTTATCGCAGAAATGAGAGATGGGACTTTCACCAATCTTGCTTCAATGTTCTTTGGCTCCCTTTTTTATTCGTTTGAATCATCTGCTTTAGGATATGTAAGTATTAATCCTGAATTGCAAGTTATCACAGATCAGGCTAATGCAGTTGCAATCTCAAGAAACGATTTTTTACAAATTGTAAATTCTACAGTCAGAATTTTGGGAGATAAATACAAGCATAATAAAGTCGATGACGCAAACCCTTTTAACTTCACTACTTACAGGGAACTCCCTGGGCAAGTAAAAAAGTATATCCGTGCAGTTGCATTAAGATTTTCCAAACAGGAAAACGAAATTGGTGATGCTGTATTCGCAACACTTTCAACAAGTGGGTTACTCTTAGGCGACACAGGAATTCAAATTGAAAATCTTTTCATTAAAGTTGCCCGTGCGACTGACCACGTATGGACAAGCCCGCGCGGAAGTAGGCCACACTTACATTTTAGTGGTGGTATTTGTACCTATTCGGTTACACCACTACAACCACAACACGACCGTATATGTGATGATATTTGGGAGGAAAATTATCTCTCCTACAATGCAATAAAAGAAAAACGTCAACCAATCCGGTTACATTGCGAAGAATTGACTGGACAAACAGACGACCAGTTTGAAAGACAACGGCATTTCAGGAATATCATATTGCCAGATGAAGGTATAAGGCAGGTAAAAACAATTGATTTATTGAGTGTAACAACAACGCTTGAAGTTGGTGTCGATATTGGTGCATTACAAGCAGTAATGTTAGGAAACATGCCGCCTCAAAGATTCAACTACCAGCAAAGAGTTGGCCGTGCAGGACGAAGGGGGCAAGCGTATTCAGTAATATTAACCTTTTGCAGAGGTAGAAGCCACGACGAATTTTATTTTTCAAATCCTCACAAAATAACTGGCGATTCACCACCTACTCCATTTCTCACTATGGATCAGGAAAGAATTTTTAAGCGGTTACTTGCCAAGGAAATTTTCAGAAAAGCCTACATAGATGAAAACATTGATATTACTAATGATGAAAAATCAAGTGTTCATGGAGAATTTGGGAACATTGGAGATGCTCAGGTGAATTGGATAGATTACAAAGCCAAAATCATTAACTGGATAAACGGTAATAGAGCAACAATTGAAGAAACAATAGATGCTTTAATTACACCTGAATTACAAAACAAGAGAAATGAATTTGTTAGCTGGATAACCGATACCGGAAGTGTAAATGGCTTAATTGGAAAGGCACAAAACGTAATCAACAATGAGGAAATTGCAACAACAGATGTTTCAGAGAAATTGGCTGAGGGTGGAATACTCCCAATGTTCGGAATGCCAACGACGATTAGAAATCTATACCATGGTATCAATAAACATTTAGAGCCATTATCAATTGACAGGGCGCAATCCATGGCAATTTATGAATTTGCACCGGGGGCACAAAAGACGAAAGACAAAGCAATTCATCAGGTAATTGGCTTTACGAGTGACATTATAAATACGAGAATCCAGGGAAATGCAACTGTTACCAATGCAAGAACAAGCAATCAGCTTCCCTTTTCAATGAACCGTTGGTTTGTACGTTGCCGGGCTTGCGGATTTTTTGAAACATATTCAGAAGAAAGAAAAACAGAGTTGGACGTACAAAACCAGTTTGATAGTTGTCCAAATTGTGGTGAATTGAACCCCGATAAATATCAGCAACCAGTAAAGTTGAAATCGCCAAGAGCTTACAGAACAAATCTCTCTTCGGGAAGTGATTCAAAGGATGATTCAGAATTCCTTTTGTCAAGACCTCCGATTTTTGCAGAAAAGATAAACGACCCTGCAAACCCAGATCAGCAAAAAGTAATAAATAATGCTGACTTAATCATTAGCGATAAAGATGTTACCTGGAGAGTCAACACAAACTCTGACAAATATTTCACTGGAAAGCTTTATAATACTAATAATCGGTTTCCATTTAACTCGGTAAATGGATTTTGGTTTAATGACCAATGGTTAGTGAATGATTTCGCGGTTAACTCTAATTCAAATGGGTATTCAATTTTCATCCAGAACAACACTGCCGGACAAGACGAACAAATTGCCTTGGCAAGTAACAAGAAAACAGAAATTTTCAGAATATCACCTGCAGCAGTTTCTTTAGAATTAGACTTGAATATGTTCTCGAGGGAAACTGATTTAGCACATATCAAAGCACAGTCAAATGGTGTGCGTTCAGGATATTATTCAGCAGCATTTTTACTACAAAGAATTTTAGCCGACAAGCTTGATGTTGACCCAACTGAAATTGAGATTGCAGACATTTCGATGAAGACGCTTGAAGATGGAACAGATAGAAGAATTGCAGAAATCATTTTGACAGATGAATTACCCAACGGTTCTGGCTTTGTGAGGTATTTATACAATAACTTTCAAAGCATTCTTGCAGAAGCAATGAATCCCCCTGACCCCAATGATTATTTAGGAAAAATTCATGCCCATGCACATCAACAAAGGTGCAAGGACGCGTGCTATGATTGTTTGAAAGTGTATAGAAATATGAATTACCATAGTTTGCTTGACTGGAAGTTAGGTTTGGCAATGATGAGGGTCATGAACGATTCAAATTATGTGTGCGGGGCAGACGGGAATTTTGATGAATATGTTGAGTTACGTGACTGGCTTTCATTTGCGACAGAATTAAGGAATAATTTTGCTCAAAGTTTTGGTTTTACTCATTTAGAAGAAATAAACAGACTGCCAGTCATTAAGTTCGGAAGAAATCAGAAGAATATAATAATGATCGTTCATCCTTTTTGGGATTTGAGGAACATTAGGGAAGCAAATTGGTTAGCCGAAACGAAAGCTGAAATTGATGAATACACAGCCAGTAGAAACGGAACGGTGAGCATAATTGATACATTTAACTTGCACCGCAGGCCGGGTTGGTGCTATGAAAAATTAGTTAATAGATAATGAATAAGATTAACAAATTAGTATTCAGGGAAATTAACAGGATATCCCCAAGCCAGTTTTATTCAATGAAGAATTGTACATATAAATCCATTCTGGCAGAAGCTTTTGAAAAGAAGCCCTTATTACCGGTTTCACCAAATGCTTATTTCGGAACAGTATTGCATAAAATGCTTGAACAGATTGCTAAAGGTGCAATTAAAGACGAGGAAAGTTTCAACAGATCATTTGATGACCAGGTAAGATTGCAAGAGGAAAACTTGAAACAATTGCATTATGACTTTTTTACTCCACTTCAAAAAAACGTGAAGGACTTTGGGATGAAAAAAGTTCTTCTTAAAAAACATTTAAGACATTCTTCTGAAAAAAAATCAAAGGTAATTGGGGTGAAATATCATTCCGAAAAATGGTTTGAATCAAAGGATAAATTAATTGGTGGAAAAGTTGATTTGGTAATTGAAGACGAAACAGAAACAGAAATTATTGACTTCAAAACCGGAGCAATTACACAAGATTTTTTAGATGAAGAAGGAGAAGTATTTTCGGAAATAAAGGCAGAATACAAAGAGCAATTAAAACTATATGGTCATTTGTATTTTGAAACAACTGGCAAGTACCCAACACAATTAAGTTTGGTTGATCTGGCTAAACAAAAATTCACTGTTGACTTTACACCATCGGAGTGTAATGACCTCTTCAATGAAGCGAAAGCCTTGTTAAAAATAACAAACGAAAACGTAAGTAAGGGGATATTTGCAGCTAATCCGTCTGAAGCAAATTGTAAATTCTGTTTATATAGACCTGCTTGTAGCTTTTTCCTGAAACAACTGGAAACCGATTATTCTTTCAATGATGTTTCAGGTATTATCAAAAACGTTGTAAAATATCAAAACGGAAATAGTAGTGTGTTTTTAGAAAACAAGGAAAGAAAAATTACAGTTACAAGCTTTCCTTCTGAAAAATATACTGAATTAAACGAGAGCAGGGGTAAACAAATAACCCTCTTTAACTTACGGAAGGAAGCAACTGAATTTGTTTACTCAGCCACTAAGACCACAATTATTTATGAGTAACCATAATGACCATAAAATTCCAATTCTTTCATTCTATTCTGGTGGAGGCTTTTTAGATATGGGGTTTGAAATGGCAGGATTTGAAATCGTTTGGACGAATGAGGTTGATGGAATGTTCGCTAAACTTCATTCTGAAGGAATTACTTCCTGGAGAAAAGCCAGGGGCAATGGAATAAAAGCAGAAATATTTAATACCAAGTCAATAGTTGAAGTAAATGCTAATGATATAGTTGCTGAGGCATTCCCCAATGGTATGCCGGAGGATTTTGGTATAATCGGCGGTCCTCCGTGCCAAGATTTCAGCGTACAGGGGAATATGAATGGATTTAATGGAGAGAGGGGTAAGTTAACAATTGTATATTTTGATAGAATACTGTCATTAAAGCCTACTTTTTTCGTAATGGAAAATGTAACAGGTTTAACAAAAAGCCCATCAACAAAGGCTCATTTGGCCAAGCTCTTAAAAAGAGTAGAACAGGAATATTACGTTGACCATGAAACTTTAAATGCGTTAGATTTTGGAGTTCCTCAGCATAGGGAGAGAGTATTTTTTGTTGGCATACTCAAGAGTAAAATTGGAGAGCCATTATTTAACTTAAGAAATAATGGCAAATGGTTTGATTGGCCTGAGAATATAAAATATAGAAATGCAGAAACTAAATATCTATGGCCAGAAGCTGTCGCTTTTGGTAAATCTTTAACTAAACCTAAAGATTTACCGTTAGAATTATGTATTGAAAGCTGTCTTGTTTCTTATAGGGAATCTAATAAAATTGCGAATGCAAACGAGTATTTCAATTTATATATTTCCGAGAAGAAATTATTATCAATAGGCGAAGGAGAAACAAACAGACCGTCATTTAAAAGACTGCACCGTTTCAGATATAGCCCTACAGCTTGTTACGGCAATAATGAAGTACACTTGCACCCATATAAACACAGGCGGTTATCAGTACGTGAAGCATTAAGAATACAAGGGGTACCAGACACTTATGTGTTGCCGGAAGGATTGTCCCTGACCAAAAAATTTAAAATGATAGGTAATGGAGTTCCGGTGCCTTTAGCAGAGGCTATTGCTACTGCTTTATATAAATT
Organism: Chitinophaga sp. LS1; assembly: GCF_034274695.1. Taxonomy (NCBI): domain Bacteria; kingdom Pseudomonadati; phylum Bacteroidota; class Chitinophagia; order Chitinophagales; family Chitinophagaceae; genus Chitinophaga; species Chitinophaga sp. LS1. The sequence continues at coordinate 6,541,123 of NZ_CP128362.1, read as the reverse complement.
TATAGAAGAAAATAGAATAATCCCTAAAGCAGGACAAAATGGACATTTGGTCTAAGCAAAAGAGAAGTGAGGTAATGAGCAAAATCCGGAGCAAGAATACCAAGCCTGAGATATTGCTTCGTAAAGCTCTATTCGCAAAAGGATACAGGTACCGTATACATAATAAATTACTGCCAGGAAAACCAGATATCGTTTTTGTCAAGTATAAGATAGCCATTTTTGTACATGGTTGTTTTTGGCATTATCATAGCAATTGCCGTGAAGGGCGTATTCCTGATACCAATTCAATTTTTTGGAAGGAGAAGCTGTCTAAAAACGTAGACCGTGATTTAAAACATCAGCATGCATTAACAAATGAAGGCTGGATAGTCATTATCGCTTGGGAATGTGAGATAGAAAAGCAATTAGATAATACCGTAGGTAGAATTGAACATTATTTTAGCCCTCATCTCTAAAAATCATGCGATGATTAATGAGCACCTTTATGAAATTCTTGAAAATGAAAAAAAACGTATAAGAAAATCATATCCTTCCAATGATGTTGAGTTTGTTGTGATTGAGATAATACGTTCATTGGACTATCTTATGTTCATGTTGAAACATGATTTTGAAATACCTCAGAAAGATTGGCTAATTGAAAAATATAGATTTGGTTGGGGAGTGGCATTTTCAATTTTTTATGAAGATTACAATTCCAACAATTTAATTCCGGCAATCTTATTCGATCCTGAAACACGAAAATGGCTGGATAATATAATTCAACATGCTGGGAAAGTTGAAATAAGCTCACATTTTCTTATGTATTGCAAGGCCGGGTTAATGCAATTGAGCCAACTATCTGAGAAAGAATTTGCTTTCACCTATACAATAGATGAGCCAGCCGAATATTATGAAAAGTTGAGTCTTGAATACTTTTTTTATATAGCTCAAGGAATTTATAAGGACCGACTTTCAAAGTTTATGGAGAGGCTTCCTGCTGTTAGGGAGCAGTTAAAGGAGATTGTAACTATACACTTTGAGAAATTTATTTCATATAAAGCAACCAGCGAGATTGACGATTTTTACTCTGAATATGGTCGTATATATTTGCTAACAACTCAAATAATTGATGATTTTGATGAGTCAGATGTTTTTGGAGGAATTGCCTATAAGGAGTATCTCGATTTTGCAGAGGATGTTATCATGGCAGCTGCTATGCATAGAGATTGCTGTATGGCTTTAGCAGAGAAAACAAACCATCAGGTTTATTTACGTAACATTCTTACATATACCTTTTCCAAGGATGCATTTATCAAGAATTATAGTGAATCAAGAGGTATTCCGGAAGATAAGGTATTGCAAATTGTTTCTTGCTTTACGATTAATAAGGAAAATTTTCAGCAGCATTTAAGTTATCCTGGTGCGCCATGCTCACCATTTTTTGAGTTAGCAAATAACATTCTTATGCGCTCATCACATGGATGTTTAGATATGCCTGTGTTCTTTTTAAATCGGGAGCTAAAAAAACGTTATCAGAAGGATTACTTCAATGCTGTAAATAATCGGGAAGCGCGTTTTAAAAAGCAACTATACTCTTTGTTTCCTGATAGAATACTAAAAATTCATGAAAATATTGTTGTCAAAATAGATAACAAAAGCACGGATATTGATGCAATTATTTTTGACCCAGAGCGGAAAGTATTGGGGCTTTTTCAACTTAAATGGCAAGATGCATTTTCTACATCTATGCAAGAAAGATTCAGTAGGATCTCTAACCTTATTCCGAAATCCGTAGAGTGGATTGAAAAAATAGAAGCGTGGATAAAAGCAAATAATGCAAAATCAATTCTCGAAAAGTTAAAAATCAGTAATAGCGATTATTCGGGTTATGATATTTATCTTTTCGTCATATCCAGAAATCACGTTCATTTTTCTAATCAATCACTGGATAAAAGAGCTGTTTGGGCATCTTGGTATCAAGTAATCGAGGCCTCTGCGAAAGTTAAAGACCCATTACAATCGAACCCAATTGGTGAATTTGCTGCCAAATTGCGTTTTTTTTCCCCTGAGATGAGGAACAAAGTTGAGGGCGGTCAATTCATTCATGATTTTGATTATAAGGTTGCACAGACTAATATTTCCATAAGGCGTATGAACAGTAGGTAATTTAGGCACAGTAACAGGCACTATTGAAAAATCTTCCATTTGACACATTTACTATAATATTCTTACCTTTGTCTGGACAGGTGAAGAAGAGTTAAAAAGTGTGAACAATAGGCACACTTTTATGCTGTCTAAAAAACAGCGACTTTAATTTGACATCCCGCGACTGTAAGATATTAATAACCAGTAGGATAGTATTCCTGTTCTGGGCACGCTCAAAAAATAATGGCAAAAAGCCGGAGGTAATACCGAGGGCACTGAAAAAGTCCCAAGATGCTTAAATATTAAAGGGAGCAGCAAACGCAAGTTTACTGCTCCCTTTCAATTATCTTAGAGGTATCAGCAATATATCATAGCATGTTACCTCATCAACAGCAACTTCAGCTTAGTTCTTTTTCGAGTCTTTACGATCTTATAGTACCTAAAGACAATCTGCTCCGCCAGATTAACGAACTGATCGATTTTCAGTTTATTTATCAGGAACTGGTGAATAAGTATTGTTTGAATAATGGTCGCATGGCTGAAAGCCCGATCCGTATGTTCAAATACTTATTATTGAAAACGATCTATACTGCCTCAGACGTCGATATCGTTGAGCGTTCCCGTTATGATATGTCCTTCAAATACTTTCTTGATATGTCTCCCGAGGAAGCTGTTATCAACCCTAGTTCACTGACTAAATTTCGAAAGCTTCGCTTAAAAGACACAGACCTGTTAAATCTGCTGATTGGCAAAACTGTATCTATTGCACTCGAAAAAGGAATTATTAAATCCAAATCGATCATTGTTGATGCCACCCATTCACTCTCCAGATCGAATCCTTATTCGGCCCTTGATGTGTTAAGAGAACGTTCAAAATTACTTCGCAAAGCAGTTTACGCCATAGATAAGGATATGAAGGGCCATCTGCCTGAGAAAAATACGTCGAATGATCTGCAGGATGAGCTGATTTATTGCAGAGAACTTGAGAGGCGTATTAGCTCAGAGCAGACTTTAAGTTCAATACCTGCGGTTAAAGAAAAGCTAAACCTGCTAAAGGAAACATTAGAGGATACGGAAGAAAACCACATACTCTCCACAGATCTGGACGCCAGGATCGGGCACAAATCTGCGGATAGTTCATTCTTTGGCTATAAGACACATCTTGCCATGACAGAAGAGCGTATCATAACCGCGGCGGTAGTCACATCAGGAGAAAAAGGTGATGGCCCGGAGTTGCCCAAACTTTTGGAGATCAGCCAGAACAATGGGATTGAAGTTGATACGATTATCGGTGATTCCGCATATTCGGGCAAAGAAAACCTTAAATTAAAAGATAACCAGGGTCAGAATATACAAGTGGTAGCAAAGCTGAACCCTTCCATTACCCAGGGCTTTAGAAAGGATGAGGATAAGTTTGATTATAATAAGGATGCCGATATGTTCGTTTGTCCGGCCGGTCATATGGCGATTAAAAAAGTCCGTAATGGCAGGAAGGATGTAGGTACTAATCAGGTAGATACCTATTTTTTTGACATTGAAAAATGTAAGATCTGCGCGCTGAAGGACAATTGTTATAAGCCTGAAGCAAAGACTAAAAGCTATTCTGTATCCATACAATCAAACTTACACCAGCAACAAATGATTTTTCAAGAAAGTGAATATTATAAAGAAAAGGCCAGACAGCGATATAAGATCGAGGCAAAAAACAGTGAGTTAAAGAATGTACATGGCTATAATCGGGCAATATCCTATGGGATTGATAGCATGCAAATGCAAGGTGCATTGGCGATCTTCACGGTAAATCTGAAAAGAATTATCAAACTAAACCTCTAAAAGACGAAAGTTGGTGAAAACTGCCCGGAGAACTTTGGATTTTACCAATCATGCGCAACAAATCATCATATAAGCCCAATAACGAGTTCTTGTACAAAAAAAACGATCAGGTAAAAACGTGTTCTACCTGATCATTTTTTAAGAGATCCCTCATAAAAGGGCAACTTCTTCAGTGCCCTCGGTAATACCTCCGGCTTTTTTTGTTTATTTTACCATCAAAATTATGTCTAAGATATGATCTTTTAGTGTCTTATTAGCTCTGGTTTCGAATTGGGCTCTATGGTTCAAAGTTTGTTTTCTGAAAAATCAGTTGGTACTGCACATACTCTATTCTGCTTTAATCTCGTCAATAATTTGTAGTCTGAATTTTTCTAATATATCAATCAGGTTTTGTTCCGCCTGTTTCATTTTTTCTATACCCTGCGGACGGGAATTCTCTGTCAAACCGGTAAGTATTGAACCTTGAGAATGTAAGGTAGTAGCTTTAAGAATTTCTTGCGCAATTTCTCGTGTGTCCATTTTTGTTTATATTTTAGTTGGTATTAATTTATTCCTTGTATCCTCTAATAGCTACACATCTTCTAAGCCATGCTTTTTAGCAAACGCCATTGGAGGTGCTAAGTTAGTCTCTCTTTCATTAACCAGAATATCTAGTAAATAATTCAGATTTTGTATAGGGTCTCCAACAGGCTCAAAGGAAATTCCGGTGTCAAAAACGGTAAGGTAAATATGCTTAATAACTTTTTCTACTACTCCAATTAACTCATCTGTTTTTCGGATATGAACTGTGTTAGTGACGCTTTTATGTGCAGGGTCAGTATGTGCATATATCTTATCACGTTGTAGTATAAGATTGTTTATAGCATTCACTTCCTTGTCCAATATGGCCTCCCAGTCTGCAATTATTGTATCTGGAATCTTTATATCGCCGAAGTGGCCGTCTTTTTTTAGTTTCTTTATAAAATGTTTTAAATTGAAACGATCCCGATCCTTGTTATCGGCAAAGAGTTTTGAGAGCTCGATTACTGTGGTCCGCCAATTAATTATTATTGAATATTTGAAATATGCTGATGAATTGATATATTCAGTGTGTTTGAGCGAATTGGGATGAAGAAGGTATTTAGTAATGTTAAATGAAGACTTTGCAAGTAAAAGGATCTCACAAATCTGCCATATTTCATTTTTCAGTTCTTGTTGTTTTTTCCCTTTCATATAAAGATTTTGTTAAGAAAGTATCTTATTCGGCTTTGAGTGGCCGCTAAGGAAGCAATTAACTAAAAGGTTATAGGCAAAACCAATTTGACTAATTTCATGTACCATAAATTTACTCAATTAAATTTACTATTATGTTTTCCTCGATGTTAAAAGTTATTGGCATTATAATGTTTATTGTTGGAACCTATCTATTTATTATGAGGTTTATTCCCGGCAAAGAAATGTCTGATTTTGCTACATACGGTGGTTTTATTCTAGGTATTATCGGACTTTTTTTTACACTCTACACAACATTTCAAAATAGAAAACATCAATATTTACTTAACTCTCCAGAGATCGATTTTACACTAAATGAACGCGCTGAACATTGGGCAAGTAGATATTTCGATTCTGTTAAAATATTTAACAAAACTGAGTCGCCAGCCGAAAATATTCTAATCCGATACCGTCAACTAGACCTATTACCATACTCCAAATGGGTTTTGTGTTTTTCACTTTCAGCACATGAAAAAATAGAGCTATTTTGGTTACGGTATCCCGATGCCATACAAGCTGCATATCATGATAGAAATAAAAAACGATATTTTCTGTCAACAAAACATGATTCATTGTGTAATACCATTTCCATAACCCAAAAAGAATATGTCAAGATAGTTGAAGAAGGAAAAGCTAATAGAAATTTTAATGACAGCCGTCTGCGTGTAAATTTTGAAAATTTTCTTAATAGGAAGATGGCTCAATTCAATAATGATTTTGGTAGAGTGGAAAAAGACTTTACAGAATTTTACGATAGTAATTTGAAAAAATAGTGAAGGAGTAGGATAATTCCTTTCGACATGTATCTGAAAGTAATATTAGTTGAAATAGTCAAGACATATCTTAACAGAAAGATACTCATCTTTTAAGTAAAGGCCTTTATTAGAATTATTAGATCTTTTAATACGAGGTTCGCTTCTTCCCTCGTTCTCTGCACCCTAAGAATGGCGAAACGCCGGAGGTATTACTTCCGGCGTTTTTTGTTGTAGATCAACCTTAATCCATTCCCCCCTTGAAAAATACCAACTACTTGGTATTTCCAATCACCACAATAACCCCTATCATTGCATTTTACAATAAATCATTTCGAAATAGAGAAAAGACATAAAAGTACATTTGAAAACCTTGTACCGGTTAATGAAGCTCTGGAAACACCTGTACAGTTCTTAAACGTCCCCGATTACGAAATTGTATTCAGAAAAATTCGCTCCCAATCCCATTCGAATGTGAGTGATACTATCATCATGAAAAAATAAAATCATTGTGTTAAGGGCCTCAAAAGATAAATACGAAGTCTATTTCCCCTTTGACCAGTCAATATCCGGAAGCAAACAAGTATTTTATCGGAACAAAAGGATTATTTACAATCCCGATTCATTGGCGTTAAAATGAAAATTTCAACTTTTCATCACCCATTTCCAATAACACCTCCCTTAAAAATACCAACTAGTTGGTATTGCAAAACTATACCCTAATTTTTATCTTCAGTTTATAACCTAAACTTAACCTTTATGAACGTAAAAGGACTAAACCTCGACATTGATAAAGCCATTGATAATATATGTGAAGTAAGCAACCGCTCTTCTGGTACCACCCGATCAATACTTTACATTTACCTGATTGTAAATATTCTCTCTCTTATTGCTGTAATAAATTCTTATAAATACAACTGGGAGCGTCAAAGAATGGAGTATGCTAATTTAGAGTATAATACATTAAAAAAACACCTTAAACAGGTCCTTCCCACTAACACTGCCTTATACAATGAAGTGCAGGATTCAATCAGGCAAAAGAGAGAGGAACTCAACATATTACTGCGCAGCGACACAGAAAACTTTACAATCATAAGGATTCCTATATTAGGCAACTGCTTTGACCTCAATGACCTCGGATTAATATCTGGTATTACCTTCATCCTATTAGGCTTTACCATGAGATTCACATTAACAAGAGAGATCAACAACTTAAAGATCGTGTTCCATGCAATATCCGAAAGGTATCCGGACGATGCCAATGCCGATCAATTCAAAGATTCTGGATTCGATATAAAAAGCATTAATTATACAAGAAGACGACATCACTATAATTACCTCTCCATGAATGAGATATTCAACTTTCCTCCTCTGCAGACAAGTGCCAAAAGCACCATGAAAGCAAGATTAGGTAAGGCGATAATGAAAATGTTTTATTTCCCCTTTATTGTGTACTTAAGTATATTCGCAAATGATTTATCTACCGTTGACAGAGGCATAAGAGTAGAGCCTATTCATACAATTATCTCTCTTATATTATCCTTCCTCTTTGCCCTGGCTATTTATTATACCTGCAGGGAATGTACCAGACGAAAAATTACAGTATACGGATTGTATTGCGCCATATATTTAAACGATTATAAATATCCGGAAGATATGCCCACCTTCAATGCCCGTCAGCTCTCAACACTAAAATTTGATGAGCAAACTACATTAGCAGATCTTATTCCACCACTGAATGAGAAAAAGTGAAAATGATGGTACAGCAAGTCAAACTCTCCTCAACATACATTTCAATTAAATAGCATGTATTTCTAAGTATTTTCGCTAATGCAGCGTACTCAATAAAGCGAAAATAGGACCTATTTTGCGCAGTTTTTATGCGCAATTCAATTAGATTTTAAAAAACAGAAAACTTAATAACTTATAAGTACCATATTTAATTCCAAATAATACTTTTTGTCTTGTTATACTATTAAATTTGTGTTTATGATGCTACACCTTACCTTTGTAAAGCAAAAATTCAAGCCCTAAAACATTCAGTATTAAAACTAAAAATGTCCCAAACAAATAATACCTCATCGCAAACAAATAGTTCCAATAATATTTCTTGGCAAGAGAAATTAAGCAAAAATATTGGTTGGTTTTCCATAGGACTAGTACTTACAGGAGTGTAAGCAGTAAATAATAATACAACAAAATCGGTAAATATGGGTGCAGCAAAAACGGTAACAATGCTACAGCAAGAATGGCAACATTAGTGCAGCACTAAAAGTACAGTTGTTACATAGTTCGTCCCCCCAGGATTTCTCCCGGAGGGATTTTTTAACCTTTGTCAATCATCACAAAGACAGGGTTAAATGAACTATTTAAACAAACTTATGACTTACCAGCGTATTCATCAACTTTACCGGGATAAGCACTCCATTCGATCTATTTCCAGGATAACAGGGCTAAACTGGCGTACGATCAAGCTTCAACTTTCCATGAGTGAGGAAGACTTTTTAGTTATTTCTCAACAGAAAAAAGGTCGAAAGAAGATACTCCTGGAATTTGAAGATTTTATATTCAATCGCCTGAGAAGCCTTCCAGATACAACTTCTGCTCAAATCCATGATTTATTAAAAGAACATTTTCCTGATTTAGGGCCAATCAGCCCTAAAACAGTCTATAATTTTGTTATGGCCATCCGGGCTAAATACAGCCTTTCTGTAGAACAACCAACCCGGCAATATCAGATGGTAGCCGAATTACCTTATGGGCAGCAAGCTCAGGTTGATTTTGGCTTTTATAATATGCGGACTACTGAAGGCAAGACGCGTAAAGTACAGTTTTTCTGTATGAGTTTGTCCCGCTCCCGCTATAAATACGTATTGTTCACAGACCGGCCATTTACTACCATCACTGTTGTAGAAGCACATGAAAGAGCCTTCTGCCATTTTGGAGGTATGCCTCAGGAACTTGTCTATGACCAGGACCGATTGTTTATGGTTGATGAAAATTGGGGAGATCTAATACTTACGGAACATTTTCGACAATATATATATCATCGACCTTTGAAAACTTATTTCTGCCGTGCGGCAGACCCTGAGTCCAAAGGAAAAATAGAAAATGTCGTAAAATATGTAAAAAGAAATTTTCTATATGGCCGTTTTTTCAAAGATATTCAGTTGCTTAATGAAGAAGTACTCGCATGGCTGAAACGTACTGCTAATGCATCAATCCATGGCACTACAAAGCTAATACCAGCTGAAGAAATGGAAAATGAAGTTACCTTTCTTTATCCGTATAACCCTGTTCAAATGACGGAACCTGAATATAGTTCCTATGCGGTAAGAAAAGATAACACAATTAGTTGGAAAAGTAATTTTTACTCATTACCTCTTGGCACATATAAAGATCGCCAAAGCCGGGTACTAGTTATCAGGGAAGAGCAGGAGCTTGTCATATTAAGTATGGAAAAACAGGAACTCTGTCGCCATATTATCTCACCACTCAAAGGACAGAAGATCCTGCAAACAGACCATGGTAGGGACAAATCACGTGCAATTCTGGAGATGATGCAGGAGTTTGCTAATCTTTTTACTGATCAGAAGGAGGCATTGGGATGGATCTTTCAACTCAAAACAGAAAAGCCAAGGTATATCCGCGATCAGATACAATTACTAAAGACTATAGTAAATAAGCTCGATCCTGCCTTAGCCCTTGAAACCTTGTACTATTGCAGCCAATATTATATCTATAGCGCGTCTGATTTTAAGTCTGTTGCAGAGCACCTTGGGAGGATGCAACAACAAGAAATAGTTCCTCCACTTACGATAACCAATAACCCATTAACAGCTCCTGTTCAGCAAAAAGCCAATACTGAACCAGCCCGGAGTAAGTTGATCAACTATGATATAATCTTCAATTAAATCCGATAAAGCGGCCAGACAAAGCCTGGCCGCTAATTTTTTAAATCACAAAATTATATGGAAACAGAAAAACAACGAATCAGCGAATTATGCACAGCTTTTAGGCTGGGTGGCATTAACAATGGAATAAAAACATTGATTGCCGAAGCGGAACAGCAGGAGATGGGATATGTAAAGTTCCTAAGCCAGTTATTGGAAACGGAAGCAGCCTACCGCTCAGTAAAGGATCTGAACAAACGGGAAAAAGCAGCATGGCTGCCTCAGATGTCAAACCTGAATCACTACAGAACAGACTCAGAGGCTGAAATTAGTCCAAGTCGTTTAAAGCAACTTAGAGAATTAAACTGGCTAGACCAACTTTTTAATATCGTTCTGATGGGTCCGAGTGGAACCGGCAAGACATATTTAGCTGCCGGATTGTGCCGGGATGCTGTAAAGGCCGGATACAACGCTTACTTTAGAAGAATGGACGACCTGGTCAATATGCTTAAGACGAAGGATTTTGTTAAAACGCAGCAAGTTGAATATAAACGGCTCTTAAAGGCTAACCTTCTGGTTATTGATGATATCATGCTTTTTCCGTTGGAAAAAAATATAGCAATATCATTTTTTAATTTTATCAATCAGATTTATGAATCTACATCAATAATTATCACTACCAATAAAAAGCCTTCAGACTGGAGCAAACAACTGGATGATGAGGTCATAGCTACTGCTTTGTTGGATCGTTTGCTTTACCATTGTGAAGTCATAAACTTTAACGGAGAGAGCTACAGATTGAAGAATCGGAAAACAATTTTTGAAGGTTCCTGATAACAGGCTACTTTTGCCGGATTGTGTAACAATTGTTGCCGATTTTGCTGTACCATTGTTGCTGTTTTTGCTGCGTAAGTATTCGGTTCTCGGCGTTCCCGAATAGAAATTAAATATTGCGATCATTGCATCAAAATTTAAACGATGCGAAAGAAGCAAATTCAGAGATCTCTCCCTGGTTCTCCCTTAAAAGTAGACATGGCATTCCATGTTCGTCAGCAGCCTGATTCCGGCATGATTATTAGCGAATACTGCAGGGCTCATCAAATAAGTGAAGGCAGTTTTTATTACTGGTTAAAGAAAACAAACAATACTTCACCGGTTCCATCCTCACCACCAGCAATACTTCCCGTAAAAATTGTAGCATCATCAAATGAGCCTGTTAATTCAAACTTATTTGCTGAAGTGCGCGGTATTGCAATTTATCAACCTGTGCCGGCAGAATATTTACTCACCTTGCTAAATCATTAGTCAATGTTGTCATTAGCTGGTTATAATTTTTATATCTATACATCTGCAGCGGATATGCGGATGGGAATAAATGGTTTGTCAGGCATCGTACGTAATCAAATGGCACTTGATCCATTAGCTAAGGGCATCATCTATTTGTTTTTTAACGGGCGTCTCACCCAGGTGAAAATGTTGCAATTTGATGGAGATGGTCAGGCGCTTTATTACAAAAGACTAGCCAGAGGCACCTTTGGCAAACCTGTTTATGATCCTGGTTGCCAGGCGATGATGATTGAACGCAAAGATGTGATGCTCATCCTGGAAGGAATCGAGATTAAGTACAGAAAGCGTTACGAAAGAAAGTCAGGAAAATCAACAGATCAGCCAAACTAATAATGCTGTTTTTGCGTTAATATAGCCAATACCATGACACAAAGCAGTGCGCCCTGAATTACTCACTTCTATAACAGATGCATTAAAACAAATCTCCACGCTAACGGAGACCAATGGGGAGTTGTTGGAATCTCTGACCAGAGAGAGAATAACGTTTGGTAAGATTATATATGACCTGAATAACCAGCTGGAAGCAAAGAATGGAGCATGTGATAAATTAAACCGTTATCTGAATCAGGCACATGAGATTATGCTTGATAGAGAACATCAGGTCATTGAATTGCAAAGCAGGATCGAAGCATTGGAAAGTGAAAATGCGCTCTTAAAAGAGCAGGTTGCTCAGGGAGAAAAGAAGAGCTGGCAGTTACAGGAGTTATGTGAAATGCTACAGGGTAAAAAGAGTGAGAAATTTATACCTGAACGTGAAAAAGTAGATGCGGCCATACAACAAACCTTAGGACCTGATTTTGATCTGACCGAACTGGAAGAGATTATAAGAGTAGCCTCCACAAAAGGCGATATTCAACAAGTGGATGACCAGATCCGGAAAGGCAACCGCAAAAAGAAAAAACATCTCGCTCATAAAGGTAGAAGAGTACAACCATCTTGTATAGAAGTAGTGACAGAAACAATTGACGTCGAAGGAGACAAGACAGGCCTGATCCCTATGGGCAAAAAAGTGACGACCTATTACGAATACAAGCCGGGTAAAATTATTAAAGTACAACAGGAGCGGCTTCAATATCGTACAGAAGATAAAAAGTTTGTCTGCCAACCAGTAGCCCCTCGTCTGGTAGAAAAAGGAACAGTAGGAAACAGCCTGCTGGCACACTTACACAGCCGCCGGTTTGGATATGGGGATCCATATACACGTCAGTTACGGTATATAAAAAGCACTACTGGCATCAGCTTCGCAGCATCAACGGTAAATGGTTGGGAAGAGGTGGCCTTTAAGAAACTGCTAAGGCTGTTGAGATGTATGAAAAAAGTAATTGTGCAGGCCCGGTATCTGAAGGTCGATGAGACAAGATTAGATTACCTCAATGATATTGGAGAAGGCAAACCATCCAGGGGTTGGCTATGGGTATTTTTATCTGAAGAACAAAAATTAGTATTGTTTGAATTTAACCCATCCCGCGGACATAAGGTTCCACAGCAGATATTAAAAGATTTTAAGGGCACGCTTCAGGCGGATGGCCTGGGTAGCTATGTAGCAGCTTTTAAAGATAATGAGGAGGTGGACCTAATGACATGCCTGTCCCATATCCGCCGCGGTTTTAAGAAAGCAGAGAAATATGATAAAAAGCTAGCGGCAGAAGCATTGACATTGTTCAACATCATTTACAGGATAGAAGCCTTTGCCGAAAGAAAAAAGATGACCGATGACCAGCGATTGGCATTGCGTCAGAAATATAGCGTTCCTTTTCTCGATAAAATACATATCTGGTTGCTGGAACAACAGCAGATAGATCATCTGCCAGGTACACCAATAATTAAAGCAGTTAATTATGCCCTGGGGCAATGGCACAAACTAAAAGCATTTACGACCCTTGGATACGTCGATGCCGACAACAATGGCGTCGAGAGGGCCATCAGACCCGTTACTACCTTCCGCAATAATAGCCTGTTTGCCGGAAATGAACATGGAGCAGAGAGAGTAGCACTTTTTTACTCCCTGATCGAGTCTTGTAAACTTAACGACATCGATCCTTATATTTATCTTAAAGATATCTATGACCGCCTTCATGATTGCCCAGCTCATGAACTTATTAATCTGTTGCCTCCATATTGGAAGAAGAAAAATACATGATTACATCAATTAGCAGATTAGCCCCGAATTACAAAGAACTTCATTTATAGCCAATACCATGATTACAGCAGCAAAGATAAGGGCTGTAAAACATTATTCTGGAATGCCGAGGTCCGAATACTTACTTTGAAAACGACACTACTGACTATTATGGAATTTGCGTATGCAGTCAAAAAAGCATTAATAATGATCTGTTTAAGTTTAAGAAGAGGTTGAGAAACAATGGGTTTTACAATACAGAAATTTTCTACACAAACGAAAAAAATTTCTGTTTAATTGTTTACGGATATGCCAATATAGGTAACGGAATTAAAAAGAATCTAAGAAAAGTTAAAAACCTTATAAAAGAACAAGCAACGAATATCAATTATGTTGATTTAACCACGCTTGCAACCGAAGGATTTATCGAATATAAAGAAAACAACGAATTTAAATATTTTGTTCCTAGAGGTAGTAAAGGTACCAATGGTTAGTAATTAAATTTATTCCGATTCTGAAGACTAACACTTATGGCAACTCAAGGTTAAGCAAGCTACATCATCTTTATCATAAGCATGATTATGTTACTTCAGGTGCAAGCATCTGATAATTAACATCAATTGGTTCGAAAACCTACCGCTACTGGGCACCAAAAGCAGAAAGTTCGCTCTAGTAGCGGATTCTCTGCTTTTCAGTATTTATGGATAGTTTATAAATGATTTATAATCAAGTACCAATAGGTTCGATTCCGGATTTATGTTCGAAAGGTAACTATCGTTTCTGTGCTTTAATTAGATGTCCTGCAACATCAAATTGAAGTGTAAATCTGTCAATTTCAAATTCATGCGGTTTATTGCAGGAATATCTTCCCTTATTGACGATCTTAAATTCCTCAATCTTTGTATTTGATGGATAATGTGCGGCAAGAAGATTGTAAAAATTTATATTGCCGTTGGATTTAACATGTAGAGGAATGAAATGATTTTTAATTGCGTGTGGTATTTTTTGCAATGCGTCGCATTGAAGATTAACTTCTTCAAATGCTTCTAAATCGTTTCGATGATATAGCTTCGCCTCTTTTAACATATCTTTGACGGTTGGACTTGTTGAGCCTATTATATTCCTTTTACATAAACATCAAAAAACATCGTGATATACTGGAGAAATCTTACTGTTTAAGCTATCTAAGAAGTACGTTCTACTATCCCAGACAGACATCTTTAATAAAAATCTCTTATCTGGAATGAACGAGTCTTTACCAATTTGGAAAAATTTCACCTCCTTATCAATTCCACCCTTAAATTGAACATAATCCAGTGTACCATCCAGGTTATAGTCCGTAAAACACAAAAGACTATTTGTGCTCTGCCAATCTGGTAAATTATACACTTGGAATGTATTCAAGTTTACCATTACACCTTCATTTTGAATCAAAGTAGTAGATCCTAAAAATTTGGGGGTACTATACATTACAAACCAAGTGCTTCCCCGATACATCATCAGATATCCCGCAGATTCAAAAAAAAGTCCATTAGGATATTTGTGCTTTGCTAGTAATTTACCATTCTTATAAACATAAAACTGGTCCAACATTTCATTCTTATAAGACACTTTAGCTTCTACTTCATCCCCATTAACTACTACTCTTATACTATCGTCAGTAATCTCTCTGAACAATATATTAGAATCAAGCAAGCTATTAAGAGAGAACATGTGAACTCCTGTATCTTCAACAATAGTAGTCTTCTCGAGGCCAAAACCGTAGTCAGACAAACTGTCTTGCAAAACGTATTGTCTTAGGTTCCTAAAACCCTGCGTATATCCCAGGCAAGACCACGACAAAAAAAATCCATACAAAATAATTCTATAACTCAATTTCAATGTATTTTCTGTTTATCCAAATTAACCTCATTGATTTTCCCAGTTGTGTTACCTGTTCGTTGAGTCCATGGTTTGGGCAAATAAAACCAGGTAGTAGTATTTATGAATCCTGTATTCTGATTTACCTTTGTAATTACAGTGCCTTGCGTACTCTGATCCCTATTAGCTTTTTCCGCCTGACTTCCAGAACCCGACCCCCATTTAGTCGCACCAGCAACTAAATCCGTTGTTTCTCCAGTCAGTACCTTTTTAGCTGCAACAATTCCTTCTCTAATCCTCGTTTTACGAATCTGCAGTTTTAAATCGTCTTTTTTATCGGCATTAATATTTGGTAAAGAGGTCAGATCTTCGCCACCAACCAACGTATTGAAACCAGTATAATTATCATTTACTTTTTCTTTGCCTGCGGGCATAGTCTGATAAAAGTAAATTTTCTTTTGATTCTCAGATGTTATCGGAACCTTATCTGCTTTCATCTTTGTCGTCATTCCTGCATACATTTGATCTTCACCAAACTTATTTGCCGCATTATTAATTGTGGAAGCAAAGTAATCAGCAGCTGTACCGCCACCCTCTCCATATGCCCAGTGAACTCTGTTAATGAATTGCGAAATATTAACCGTTTTTAAGAACATGTTTAAAATTCCAAACGACTCATTTTAGAAGTATATTAATGAAAGCTACCTGGATGAATGCAACAGATGATTCAGGTAGCCTTTCATGATCCTTATCTAACCTTCTGAAAAAATTCAGCCACGCGAATGATCGTTCAACCTGCCACCTACCGGTTTGTGGAACAAAACCTTTTACTGTCGGCGGTTTTTGAGTTATTTCTATATTCCATTTATAGTACTTTTCAACAGTATCAATAAATTCACCCCTGTAGGCCATGTCAGTACGAATAAGCTTCATTCTTGAACTATTTTTTTCTATTCTCCACAATAAGTCAAATCCACCTACTGAGTCATGAATATCTGCTGCACTGACACTGATCGCTATTGTTAAGCCCAGACTATCCACCGCCAGGTGCCTTTTTCGTCCATTAATATGCTTTCCGCCATCAATGCCTGTTTCAATATTTATAAATGGACTTTTTTATACTCTCTATCAATCGCTGCTGCAGAAGGTGCATAATTTCGGCCCTGCATCATTCGTTCTTTTCTTACAACCTTACTCATAACCTTTTCAAAGAATCCATTTTTCTTCCACTTGTTAAAATAATAGTAAACAATCTGCCAGTAAGGGAATTCGCTGCTTAAATTGCGCCATTGACAACCCGTTCTGCAGATCCATAGAATAGCATTAAATATCTTTCGAAGACAATATTTACGCTTTCTTTTGTCTGTTAATAATTTTTCTATACTTTGCCATTGCGAATCGGTCAATAATGTGTACTTCGGTCTCATAGTTTGTTTCTGGTAAATCCAAACTAATTGATCGATTCGTTTTTAACTAATTTCCCGCCGATTTATTTTTAAACATGTTCTAATTGAATCGATGTGCTACCACTAACAAATATTACAGGCGCCGTTTGGGATTTGTCTCGTCCCCATTTGATAAACTCACCGCTGTTGTTAAAATAGGCTTCTAAACCATCTATGTCAGTTGCTTGTATTGGTCTATTACTTGCAAATTGATATGGTGTAAGTTCCGGATATTGGGCAGACAAAGGGTCACTTGATATAAACCGGAGCACTTGTTCAGGCTGAATATCTTTCTTATCAATTAAACTATCATTCTTTCCGAATATTAATACAACATTATTCTCTACATTGAAAGCCATTGCTTTAATCGGGGAAGTAGTATCTCCATTTTTCACATAAAGCATTTCGTCAACAATTGTTTCATATTTTGTATTCGACTTATGTCCAAAAATTGCATATGGGTCTTTGTATGTGTCTTGGCAAAATGCAGTGGCGGATAGATGTAGCAAGGTATAAAGTAAAATTCTCTTTTTCATTTGGCAATATTATTATATTTATTTTGCTGGCAGGCCCCTTCTTTTGATTTTCTCTCTTTCAACAGACTTTACCCAATCTTCATAAAGTTCTGCAGGCATATCTTTATATCCTAGCTGATCAATTGTTCCCTGATTGTTTTTGTACAGATCATAATTGTTCTTCACAAATGCAATATCTGGATGGGCCTTTTTCAGCTCAGTCAAACAAATTGCTCTAAAGAAGTTAGCCTTGATCATTAACAGGGGGACACACTTTGGGTAATAAGTTAAAGCTGTATTCATTATCTTTAAAAGAAAGGTATCATAACCATGCTGAAACCTGTAAGCACAAGCCAGATCAAACATTGCAAAAGCAATTGATTGCTTTTCCGTTAAAGGCGTCATGTATGTTCCCTGCTTTATAGCTTCTACTGAAATGGCTAACTCCTTGATTATCCATTGATCTCTTGGGAAACCGGCATTTGTTAATTCAACATTGACCCATTGTCCTTTCTCGTCAATATGTTTAATGTAGAGATGATTGGGAGCTAGAACTCCATGCACCCACCACCCTTAAGAGATAGAAACCTTTAAAAGGTAACATATCATAACATTCCCAACTTCATGGCCATGAATCAAGTATTATTTAATTTATTAAAAATTAAACCCAATTGGTTCGAGAATGCTCCGCTACTGGGCACGTAAAATGGTTGTAAGTTAAATACTTACAACCATTTTTGTTTTATGTCGAAGTCAATTTTTGCCGCCTTTTTTACGCATTCTGCCACTATTATTGACAAGCAGCATGACAAGCAGAAATTGCCGTACAACTCACACCTTTTCTTACCGAAGCGGTCAAAACCCAAGATTAAATCCAATGCCACAGTCCTGTGGCGCGGCATATCCATTGCTTTCTGTCTCCTATAACCCAAAAGCCACAACGATATGAAAGTTGAATCTTACTTAAACAGAGCAGAAGACAAAAGAATCTACTATTATGATAACGGGAGAAAACCCGGCCAGCGTTTTTCTAACCGGTGGTTAGCTGCACCATCTCATTTAGTTAGATCAGGAAGGAAAAGTGTTCACTTATTCTGATGAGTGCTTTAAAATACTACCAACAAAGTTTTACCTCTTGCCTTATTTAAATATGGCAAGAGGTGCTAAAATACTACTGTACATTACAGTATTTTTATGCAAAAGGGTGCCTTATTTATGAACACCTTCTTATAAATGAACCATCCCATCCTGCCACTTCAGAAAAATGGAGGCGTCAAATTAAAAACTGTCAACTGTAAGATCGGGAGCTAAATCTCCCCGAAGAATGGGCATCACTTTAAAAATGCAATCTGAACTCTACGTTCATTGCAGGCCCTGTCTTATTGTCCCACACCTTTGACCCGGGAACAGCCTCCCCGTTTGATCCATAGACGGTCGTACTCTGCTGTAACACCGCTAACAGCAGCTGTACGCCAAACTCCGCTTTCTGCGGAATGACTTCAAAGAAAGGCCCTATCCCTCCAATCTCACAAAAAGCATGACCTTTCACTTTTACATACTGCTCAGGACTGGCACTCACCATGCTCTTCACACTTACAGGTCCCCAGGTAGTACAGATAATCGGCTCAAGGAAGAAGTTCCTGGAAATAGGAATGTGATAATTCAAAAGAGGACCCATCAGGAAACTGATCCCACGGTTATAGACACCTTTGTCTTTCTTGTCCACAATACTATATCCCCCCGTCACGGTTATCCCGACAGACAACTTATCTGCTACAAAATATCCTCCTTTGGCAGAAAGACTGGCAGACGTGCCAATGTACTGCCCCATAGGAGCTACAGAACCCTGTATACCCAGGCCCCCTCCCAGCCAGTAATCCCCCTTTTTTATCTTGAGGGTGTAGGATTGTGCAGAGCAGTTCAGGAAAGTGAATATGGGAAGAAGCGATACTAGTACCCCGAATATAAAAGGCACTGGTTTTGATTTGTTTTTCATCTAATTGTTGTTGTATGTATAGAATTGGAATCACATGGATTACTTCCTTTTGGTTGATATTTTGATGTTGAGGCTGAAACAAATGTAATAACTTCTATAATAAGGCTCAAAAAAAGCCGTTTTTTTTTAGTTTATCGCTATCGGTTGCAAAAGCAAATTAAGATAGTTTCCTGTTCATTTGGTAACAAATGTGGAGTAATGGCGTGATGTAAACATTTCATCTTTGCGGTATTGATAAAATACTTCAAAGATGAAAAGTTACCTATTATTGACCATTGCCTTCTTTTACGGGATGGTACTGCATGCACAGTATGGTGTGAAAAGCAGTTTCTGGCACCCTGATCCACCGCATTATAAAGCTAAACAAGCCATTGAAGCGGAATCGCTCTTCCCGATGTTTTTTACTGGTGGGTACCATGCCGCCGCAGGATTCCGCTACGATAAATTCCGCGTAAGAGTAAGCGTTATCAATGGTGGCCACTACAATGCAGAACCTGCCGGACTGAAAAACCAAAAGGATGATTTCAAACGATTCTACAAAACATCTCCAGGTATCTTCCTGGGATATAATATCTGGAAGAACCTGGAACTCTATACATTTCTGGAAATGCACACCTTTGCCATTGAACAAAAGTCTACCGGCATTCGCCAGGATATACGGAGCAATGACTTTGGCGGGGGTATCAGCTACCAGTTTTTCTTTGGGAAATACATTTACCTGCAACCTGGTCTTCACTTTTATTTGCGGGGCGATAAAACCCGCGATTTCAATGGCGTAAAATACACGATACCCAATGCAGATGTTGCCCCGGTCATCCGTATTGGTTTCAGGTTATGGGAAAAACAATAAGATTAATGATGTTATGGGTGCGTATGTTATTCGCTTGTGGCAACTATACACACAAGGACATGACAATTATAGGTCAATCTTCTCCTGCAATGAAACAGCTATTGTATTATGCCTCATTGGCAGGTAGTTCACACAACACGCAGCCTGCGCAGACCCATTGATAGTTTTACAATATTTAAGTAATCTTTTTTGTTTTTGTAAATTTGTCCCACAATTCATATGTATTTGTGGGATGACAGATAAACAGGATCTAAAACAACAGGTTGAAAGCCTTTGTTCCTTGAGCGATAAAGAGTGGCAGACATTTGCTGCACGGCTAAACTACAGGGAGATCAAAAAAGGAGATTACGTTTTATACCAGGACCGGGTTTGTGATTTCGTGGCATTTGTCCAATCGGGAGCTTTTGTTTATTTCCGCTCTTTGGAAAATGGAACGGAGTATACCACTGATTTCGGTTTCAACGGTGAATGGATTGGAGATATGTATAGCCGGCTGAATGGCATCCCTTCTTTTCTCAACATTAAGGCATTGGAAGATTCGGCGATACATATTTTATATCAAAAGGACCTGGATGAGTTACTTATTGCTATCCCAGCGTTGGAAAGGCTGCTCCGGATTCTGGTTGAAAGAGCTTTTTTGAAGATCGTCCGACAAAGCCTGCACTTTCAGATAGTCGATGCAAAAGAACGTTACCTGATATTGATGGAAGAATCGCCGGAAATTTTGCAAAGAGTCCCCTTGTACCATATTGCCAACTATCTGGGTATCGCTCCCAAATCGCTGAGTAGGATCAGAAACAATACGGTTAAAGGAAGACAGCCCTGATGAAACGGTATTTAACGCTTTTAAAAAAAAGATCAGATGGAATTACCAGATTGAGAGGACTATGTAAAAGCGACATTTCAGAATTAGGCTTTTACAATTACATCATCTTCAGACCAGGATTATTGTTACGAAAAGATACAGATAGAGAAGGAGAACGAGAACGAATAAGCGCCGCTTTGGTATCGTTATTAAAATGGGTGGGAATAATTAAAAAAATTAAGCCAGTGCCTACCGCTATACTTGCAGAAATAAGGACTATCAAACTACCACATAAGATTAAGATTTACTAGCCCAGGAGTTTTAATCTATTAACAATCAATACTAATTGGTTCGAAAACGTTCCACTACTGGGCATTGGTAAGGCTTGATAATCATTGCTTATCAAGCCTTTTTGTTTATGGTTATCTCAAAACCTGATCCCGCTTTTTCCGGATAAAGTTTTGGATCAAGTTGAATTGACTAATTTTTCATAAATCATCTGATCTGGTTTTTACAAGTGGTAGTGTCAAAAAGGCAAGAGCAACAATTTGCTAATATTTTCTCTCTTCTACAATTTCATCTTTTATTCGCTGCCTTATGTCGATTTTGGCACCCGTAAAAAGGAAAATTGTTGTTCTATATTCTCTTGCATTCGGATTGGTGATAGAATCAGCTGCCACTCCGGTATGGAAATAAGGACCTGTTTGTTGCAGTTCATCATCCCTGTCATAATAGTCTTTCACTCTGATCAGGTTTTCATACCGCTCATTCAGTACAAACCAATTGATATAATCGGCATTAAATGAGACTGCTTGTATACCTTTTTCAGAATAATAATTTATGGCGCCTGCCTGTCCATAATTATCACAAAGCACCAGGGTCTTGCTCCAGGTAGGAAGCTGCGTATAGATACTATCCACTTTGTGTGCCAGTTCCTTCCATCCAAGCATGTCTGCAAAGTCCTGCGGTAAAGCATGGTCTTTACCATCCTCCCAGCGAAGACGTCCTAATCTTTTATATTGTTGCTGGTGTTTCAAGATATATTCTGGACCATTATTAGGAAAAGCAACCTTGTACATTGGAAAGAAGACAAGCAGGGGGATAATAATTACAAAAGGACGTAAATATCTTTTCCAGTCTCCTGACAATGCCCTTGAAAGAAAAACAGCGCCAAAAGCTATGTAAATCGGATATACTCCAATGGCATAATAATCTTTTGCCTTAAAGTAGATGAAAATAGATAAGGTGAAGATGAATGTCCAGAAGAAGAGCCTGTATTTTTGAAACGGCCTATATAATACCAAAGCACCTAATCCAGATAAAATTACAACAGCTGCACCAAAAAAGAATAGCAACTGGGATTTTAAAAACCCCTCCCTGCTTACATTCACCAATTGGTAGCGCGATAACTCTTTCATGTGGCGAACAACCGGAAAATCGTTGTTGTATTGCCATAGCAGATTCGGAAGAATAAGTAATAATGCAAGTAAAACTGCCAGATAGAATCCCTTACAGGTAAATACTTTTCGTTGAGGTGATAGTACAAGTGCCGGGAAAACCCCAAGGAGCAGGAATATTATGTTGTATTTATTCAGGAATCCAACGGCGAAAACAATGGCGGCAAGCAACAGCCATTTCTGCTTTTCTGAATTTATATACTTTATGATGCAGTAGTAAAAGGCCGTCCAGCTCAGAACATCTAATGAATTAGGCTGATAGAGGGTATTTAAAGCCAATATGGCTGAAAACAATACACAGGTTGCTCCTGTAGTTAAGGCAAACAGATCTCCGTCTAATTCTTCAATCGCCTTCCATACTATCAGGATAGTCAAGGCTCCGAATAGCGCAGGAAAGAACTTAATCCAGAAGATTGAATTTCCTAGTAGCAGGATCAGAAAGGAAATCCAGGAAGTCACGGGAGGTACCGATAAATAGCCCCATGCCAGGTGGTGTGCCTGATCAAGATGTAAATATTCATCCCGTTGTAAATCGTATTCAGGGCTTATTAAAATATATTGTAATAAGAATTTTAATATTATGAATCCTATTAAAACTATTGTTCTTTTTTTCATAAGCAATTCATTAATACGAGTTTGTAATAAAACGACATTTATTACAATTGTCATGTGAGCTTTTTATAAAAACTTGAAAACTAATTATTCCGAAACTGATACGGAATTTTATTCCAAAACTGGTGCGTTTCATACACTAACTTTGGGTTGCTCAAAAATCATTGCATTTCTCTTTGTGAAAGTCCAATTGAAATGCAACGGAACATCTCGGCAGATATTCAGTATCACGTTGTACCAACGTCAGAACAAAAATATTGCATAAATGCATTTTCAGCGCAGGTCAAAGAATTTAACTATATATAATTTATATAGCTAACAATTCAGGAATTTGCGCACACATTTTACGTAATTTATTGATAACTAAAACCGTTTGGTTCAAAAATATACCGCTACCAGGTACGATAAAGCTCTGTAAGCAATTGATTTACATAGCTTTTTTCATTTTTGTAATGTCAATATGCCGGACATCCGGAAAGAAAGTGGTATGACCTGATGCAGATGACAATTCATGGCGACAGTATATTCTGGAATCAAACCCCCATTTCTGTTTATAAAAAAGATACCTTGTATTCAGCATCGGTTAATACTAAAACAGTTTTGTTGTTATACCTACTGAAATTCCTGGCACATCATAGTTATTGTTTTTTATAAATGGCTGTTTAATATGATAGAGATAACTACCTTCAATAAAAATTGCGGCACTTTTAACGAAATAGAATTCAATACCACCAATACCTGCCATCACAGGAACCATTTTTGACTGTTGTGATACCTTGTATCCATTGGTCAGCGATGTTATATAAGGATAAGAATAATCACTCATTCCGCCCTGCACCAATGCAAATGCACTAATCCTCTTGTAAACCTTACACCTATATCCCATTCCTAACAAAAAATCGTCTGCATTAATTTTTCCTATAATAGCATTCGTATTATCAACTGCCCCATTGCGGTAGTTATTAGTACGACTGTTATAGTTAAAGCGCAGAAATATACCCTGTCGGTCCTTTATCCTTACCTCCGCACTGGTACTTAAAACAAACCCGGACTGAATCCCCCCGCCTGGTGATAATGTATATCCAATACCGAATGGTAAATATAATTTGTCGAAAAACGTTCCACCTGATGACTGGCCGCTGGCATGAGCACAGGTAAAAAAGAGCAGAAAAAAGAGACACAGGTTCCTCATGATATTATTTATTTGGTAATAGATTTCCGTACGCTGAAAATCAGCGCATGTGACTAATAATGATTATGATCAAAGATTAATGGATCAGGCTTGATTCAGCCATTTCTTCAGCTGGTTGGATCGCTCGCGGCTAATTAATATTTCTTCATCGACCGCAGGTGCTAACTCAATTTTTAATTGTCCATTATGAGAAAGATGAATAGCTTTTATACATTTTAAACTAACAAAGTACTGTCTGTTTAATCTAAAGAAATTGGCAGGGTCCATTTCTTTTTCTAATTCTTCCAATGTCTGATCAACAACAAACAAATCGCCATTATGAGTAATCAAATAAGTATTTTTATTTGCAGATTTAAAGTAGGCAATCTCTGATCCTCCTATTGGTACCAGTCTGTCACGATGAGGAAGAAGAAATCTTGACCGATAGACCTCCTGCTTATGTTGCATGTTTTTTATCAGCTGTACCAGACTTTCATCTCTTACTTTGTGGTTCATTGACTGTACTTTCCGGATACTCCGTTCAAGTTTATCTGTTTCTAATGGCTTTAAGAGATAATCAATTCCATTTACCTGAAATGCTTTCAATGCATATTCATCATATGCTGTGATAAAAATAACAGAAGACTTAATTTCTACCTGGTTAAAGATTTCAAAACTGTTACCATCCGTTAACTGAACATCCATAAAAACAATATCAGGATGGGTGTTCATTTGGAACCATTCCACACTAGACTTAACAGTTTGTAGCTTGCCAACAACTAAAATAATTACATCTAATTCCAAAAGACATTTTTCAAGCCTTTTGATATTGGGCAATTCATCTTCTATAATTAACGCTGTAATCATTTAAAAAATTTATTCCTGATCACTCAATTTTATTAAAGGTATCTCAACAGTAAAAAAATCAATGTCATCAATAGTAGCAGGCACCTTCTTATTCAACAGCAAATATCGCTGCTCAATATTCTTCAATCCCATCTGCAGCCCATTTTCTTTGTGTAAACGCGGGGACTTATTATTTTTAACGGACAACAATTCTTCATTTGTAAAATATATCTGAATTGTTAGCGGCTGGTCCAGGGAAAACATATTATGCTTAATGGCATTTTCAATCAACAGTTGAAGAGTTAAAGGTGGTACACCATATTTGTGCGCAAACGCAAGTTCCCCTATTTCAACTTTAATACTATCCCCATACCGGGTTTGGTATAAAAATAAATAGCCCTTAATGAAATCCAGCTCATCACGCAAGGAAATAATATGTTGGGTTTTATTTGAAAGCATATACCTATAAATTGATACCAATTTTTTCATAAAATTGATCGCAATTTTTGGCTCGTCCTCAATGAATGAAATCGCGGCACTTAAATTATTAAACAGGAAATGGGGATCCAATTGCAGTTTAAGAACATCCAGCTGCGCTTGATTGGAAAGACGTTCAAGTTCTAAACTCTTTACGCTGGCATCATTCCATTTATAGAAAAAGTATTCAGCTGTAAATACTGCATTAATGAGCAGGCACAATATCATCCCAATGATAATTACCTGCCTGAAGAGTGTATCATCATGAAAGTATATTGATAGATATACCTCAAAAAAGAATAGTATAAGCAGTAAGGTAATAACACTATGAATCCCTAACTGGATTGCAATCCTTTTACCTATACTTCTCTCCCACGGATACCATTTATTTAACAAATGTGTAAGCTGAATTCCCAGCTCAAATAAAATAGAAGCATAACCAATACAGAATAAGATCTGTAAAAAGAATTCACCGATACCCATTTGCATAACATCTCTTAACCAATTCCCGACTGGATTGATCAGCTGAAAAAAAAGATATAATAAAATCCCAAAGATCGGGTACCCGTAAAATCTAAATAATTTATAATTATGGTTACGCATACGCTAACTTACTACTATTTAGAACAAATTCAGATGCTGGCTGTTCATATCTTCATTGTTTTTTAGGGAGGCCTGATATGACTATCAGGCCCGTCTACTTATCCTACAACTGTTTTGCTTTTGACAAAACCCTAAAACAATATTAATGGATATTCCCCGTCACCTTAGATAGAGTGGCTATGGAGGATAAATATTCAAAGACACCTTGTGTATAGTCATTATTTGATTGTAACAATGCCAGATCAGCATCCGCAACTTCAGTATATTTAACAAAACCCATCTTCCAGCGATTACGCATAAAGTCAAGGGATCTTTCTCTTGCCGCACATACCTCCTTTAACCGTTCTATATTTTTCTTATTCTCTACTAACGATGCTATACTGTTACGTATCTGTAAGCTCATTTGGTTATCCAATAATGCCCGCTCGGCTGAAAGCTGGTCCAGTTGCAACATACTTTGTTGCACGCTGGCATTTGTTCTGAAGCCGGTAAAAATGGGTATGGTTAATTGTAATCCTACAAAGAGGCTATTGGGATATTGATAATTACCGAATTTGAAATTATCGGATTGAGCCTGTATACCATATTGGCCTACAAATCCTAAAGATGGCAATCGTTTGGCTTTTTCATTACTAATCTCCTGCTGAGCCATCTGTCTTTTCCAGTCATTCACCTGAAGATCCGGGCGTTTACTGGCTGCTTTGGATATTTCATCCAATAATTGCTGCTGATTACCTAATAATGACATTGATATGCTATCTGTCAAATCGAGATCTGCATCAGGGGAAAGGTCCAGGAGGCTTTTCAGATAATTGGAGCTCATTTCTACAGCTGTTTGCCCCTTGTTAACATTTATATTCATCAATGACACTTTACTCCAGGCCATCAATGTATCATTACTACTCGCGTACCCATTTGACATTAGTGCTTTACTCTCATTTAACTGTTGCTCAGCCCTATTCAATGCTGCATTTGCTGTCACCAGGTTCTGCTTTGTAACCAGGATATTGAAATAGGCTTTACGGATCTCATCAGCAAGCTCCCAGCGGGATAGTGCTAAATTTGCCATCTGCAGATCTTCATTCAATTTTGCTGATTTAATATTTCCAAAAACGGAGGCATTAAATAAAGGCATGCTGACATTGACTGTACCATTGTAAGCATTTGCAGCAGATGCAGGAACAGCCTGTAGTTGTTTAGCATCATAGGTAACCTGCCCGGCTGCATTCACACTAAAGGTTGGTAGATAAAATACAGCAGGTTTTATATTACGCATATAAGTAGCCGTTGCTTCTATTTGCGGATATAAATAAGATTGGGCTTCCTTCAGGCCGTATTTAGCCTTTTTAGCCTCAATCTGAGCTAATTTAATTTGTTGGTTGGCATTTAAACCTGAATCAATGGCTTGCTTTAAAGATATCGATACTTGCTCCTGACCTTTACTCCTCATTGTGAAACCGGAAAGTACCATTAATAACAGGATAGCTTTAGCCGGTATATATGCCATGCGTTTGCCACCTCTGGCGTGAAACAGTCTTTTTACCTTTGTTACCAGGTAATATACAACGGGTACTACCACCAGGGTCAGGAACATACTGCTGCTTAAGCCGCCAATCAGTACCCATGCCAGTCCGCTACTAAAGGCAGCAGAGGCGCCACTTGCCAAAGCGAGTGGCAACATGCCAATTACCATTGCAAGGGTGGTCATCAGGATCGGCCTGAACCTGGATTCACCAGCTTCTATCAGAGCCTGAATTACTTTACCAGTACTGACATTGTCTCCCAGCAATTCATTTGTTCTGTCAACCAACAGGATACCATTCTTTACCACCAGTCCCATCATCATGATTAAACCAAATATCGCAAATACGTTCAATGACTTCGCGGTCAGGGCCAATGCTAATAATGCTCCACAAAGTGCCAGCGGGATAGAGAACAGAATAATAAATGGGGAGATCCAGTTATTATATAGTAATACCATGATAAGATATACAAATATTAAGGATACAAGTAATGCTGTTATCAGACTACCAAATGAATCATCCTGCATTTCCAGGTCACCTTCATATCTCACTGTAATACTACTATTGAGATGTAAACCATTTATCGCATTTTTAATATCTTCACCTACATCGCCTACCGGGCGGCTTGACACCTGGCTTAAAATAGTAACAGCCGGTTGTTTGTTCCTTCTGTTAAGTACTGATGAACCTGCCTGTTTTGATACTTCCGCAAACTGGTTGAGGTAAACTACCTGTCCCTGTTCATTTATAAAACTCAGCTGCATCAGGTTAGCTGTATGATTAATGTCGCTTTCATTTAACTGGATATGAATATCCTTTTCTTTATCATGATCACGGAATTTCATCTCATCATATCCGTAAATACTCATACGTAATGCTTCTCCTATAACAGCTGTACTTAATCCCATTCTCGCCATTTTTTCCCTGTCAAGCACCAGCTTCAATTCTGGCTTTCCATCCTGAGTGGATAAACGGGGACTTAATATTCCCCTGATAGATTTAATAATTTGCAAGATCTTTTCAGCAGCCAGGTTTACACTGTCCCGGTTTGTACCCGTAACTAATAATTGTATAGGAGCCTCATTTGCTCCAAACAGACCTATTGGTGATACTCTGCTTTTCACACCTGCCACCTGCATTGCAAGCGACTTTACCTCCCTTGCTAATTTTGCCAGTGATTTTCCCCTTTCGTTTACTGGTACCAGAGTAATATTAATAGTAGCAATATTGGTATTATATCTTTCATCAAATCCGTCATTCTGATAACCAACATTTGAAAATGTCCTGGTTATTTCCGGGATGTTTTTCAACTTTTTCTCTATCACTTTCACTGTTGAATCTGTTGTTTTAAGTTTTGTACCTGCTTCTAAATCAATAAACAAACTCATTTCCCCTTTATCCGCTGCAGGTAAGAACTCAGTTCCTACGATTCCTGTTGTCAATAATGAAACAGCCCCTCCAAGTGTTGAAATAGCAACAATCCCAATGATGATTTTATGTTTTAAGCTCCAGTTAAGTAGTCTCCCATACCCTTGTGTCAATTGTTGGATCCGGCTTTCAAACCAAAGTCCCAATTTACCTAAGAATGTCTGAGCATCCAGGTGTTCAAGTTTTGAAAACCTTGAAGCCATTATAGGGGTTAGTGTAAAAGAGACAACCAGGCTTGACAAGGTAGATACAACAATTACCAGTGAAAACTCTTTAATCAAACTGCCTACCAGTCCGGTCACTAATGTCATTGGCAAGAACACAACTACATCCACAAACGTGATCGATAAGGCCGCAAAACCAATCTGATTACGCCCATCCAGGGCAGCTACTCTTTTATCTTTCCCCATTTCAAGGTGATGGTATATATTTTCAAGGACCACTATTGAATCATCTACCAATACACCAATTACAAGACTTATAGCAAGTAATGTCATCAGATTAAGTGAATACCCAAGCGCATACATCATGATAAATGCGCTGAAAAGAGATGCAGGAATAGATACCATGATAATGACTGCATTCCTAAGACTATGCAGGAATACCAACATTACCATTGCCACAAGGAAAATAGCTACTCCTATATCTTCATATACCTGATGAGCTGCGGCAAGCGTGAATTCAGAACTATCCTGTGCAACATTGAATTGCAAATGATCCTGTTTATAATCGTTCTCAATAGCAACAATGGACTCCCGGACCAATTTTGCCACCGCTGCTGCGTTAGATCCAGATTGTTTATTTATAAAAATGCCTATTGATGATTTTCCATTTAAACGACAGCGCACATCTTCCTCCCTGGGGCCACTATGGACATATGCCAGATCACCTACTTTTATAATGCTGCCATCGTCGAATTTTTTTACCACAATGCTTTTCACCTGGTTGGTGTCCGTCAATTTGCCACTTAACCGTACACCAAATTGCGCATCGTCGTCTTTAATTGTACCAACCGGATAGTCAAGGTTTTCTCTCTGAATGGCTTCAAACAAAGCGGTGATCGGTAGTCCCGCACTTGTTAGTTTATTCTGCCTGGCAAGTACTTTAATCTCATTTGGTGTCCCTCCTAATATCTTTACTTTACCTACTCCTTTTAGCTGCGCTAATCTTGTCTTAATCTGGTTATTTACCAGGTCATATAATTCACCTGCACTTAGATCTGATGTTACCGCCAGCTTTACCACAGGTAAATCATTCACATTGAATTTTTCTAACACAGGTGTCTTCACGCCAGCGGGGAAGTCTGCAAGTATAGTATTAATAGCACGCTGAACATCTTGTAATGCCTGGTCCTGATCTGCATCTGCCACAAACTCGACAGAAACAACAGAAAGATTCTCAGCAGAATTGCCGCTTACTTTTTTGGTTTTGCTAACTGTGGATACAGCCTCTTCAATTTTATTTGTCACGCTGTTTTCCACGTCCTCCGGTGAAGCACCAGGATAAGCGGTGATGATGGTAACTGAGGGAGTAGCTAGATTTGGGAGTAATTCATATTTTAAATTCTGGTAACTAAGAAAACTTAATCCACCTAAAATCAGGAATAGTACTATAAATAAGATCGGCCTTTTAATAGCCAGTCCGGTGATGCTCATATTGAAACATTAAATAGTTTAGAATGATTGGTGAATATCCAGATGTTGAATTTGCTTACCATCGGCTGCATTCAGCATACCATTGATCATGATGGTATCTCCTTTATGAAGACCATCAGATACCACTATATAATCACCATATGATTTTCCAATAGTAATAGGTGTCAATACTGCTTTGTCAGATCTGTGGATCACATAAACAAAATTTCCTTTTTTATTTGCAGTTATAGCAGTACGGGGGATGGCAATGCCTATGCTTGTTTTATCTGCGTTAAAAACAACAGATGTACTCATCCCTGCTAGTAGCTTAGATGGACGATCATTTTTAATTATAATTTCTGTGGGGAAAGTTTTAGCATCAGAAGAAACTGGAATGATAGCATTTACCTTACCTGAAAATATCAAACCTGGATAGGCATCTGCTTTTATTTTTACATTGTCACCGATCCTAATACCTGCAATCAATGTTTCAGGTAAATAGACAGTGATTCTAACTTCGTCCAGGGCTGCAATTGCACATAATTGTGTGCCGGAACTAACAAATTCACCGATATTTACTTTCTTCTCAAAAATGACGCCTTTGGCAGGAGCAGTTACTATTGTCTGGGACAATTGCTTTTCACTGATACTTAATTGCGATTCCGTATTTTGCATTTGCAATTTTGCATTTGAGACTTCGATCGCTGACGCATTACCAGTCGCTAACAGGGCTTTCAGGTTATTATAATCTTTAACCGCTTTGTCATATGCATCCTGATTGATCTTATGCGCGGCTGTTTTAGTAACAGGGTCTAATTTTGCTAACAGCGTTCCTTTTGATACCTGTTTTCCTTTCTCGATGCCTGAATAAATTATCTTACCCTCTGTTTCAGTAGTTACGGAAATAGTCTGGCCCGCCTCCACTGAACCACGATATATAAGAGAATCTATAAATACAGAATCACGAACAATAGTTGCCTGTGCATTATACCATCCCAGGCTTTGCTCTTCTTTAATTTCGTTTTGAACAGCTGCCTGATTTTCACTTAATTTGAAATAAATACCTGCAAATAAAATAATTACTACGGATAGGAGTAACAATATTTTCTTCGTCTTGGTCCAGTTCATTTTTGTGCTTGATTTTAGGCAAATGTGGGACGAAGAATGGAGAGGAATTTCTTAAAATGACCGACTTGACATAATTAATAACTGAAATTACATGAGCTGGTACCGGATATAATTATATAATATGGGAAATAGATATAAGCTATGCAGAATGCCATGCATTTAAAAGATGCATGGCATCCGTACGAGATACAATGGCGAAGGTTGTAGCCAGGGGTTTCAATATAGCTTAGCCAAAACTAACTGCGATCTTTCTAATTGTAATGCCCCATCGCCTGAAACACCTTCCCATCCTCATCAAACACAAAAAATTCTGCCGCTTTCTTTCCATTAACACTCGAATAGTAAATGATCACCGTATTCATGCATGATAAGATTTCATGCAGCTCGAAATGAAGATCCGGATATTTCACCAGCGCCTTTTCCCAATAATTCCGCACGTTATCCTTTCCCTTCAGGCGGCCATCCGGGCTGATGCCCATTTGTAGTATAAAGGGACTGCTCATTTCAAAATCCTCTGTATAATGTTCGAGTACCGCATCAAGGTCATGCGCGTTCCATGCGGCTACCCATTCGTCCGCAAATTGTAGGGATTGTTCGCGTGAGATCATATTTTTTTTGATAAAAGTACAGCGTAGGAATATTATGGAATAAGACAAAAAGGTCAAATTGCTACTTGACCTGGTGTATGGCCGAAGGCCAGCTTGTACCTGCGGATAAAGTAAGATACATCTTCAAATCCACTCCTATAGCAGGCTTCCTTCACGGATAGACGCTTGTGTTGCAGAAGGTATTTGGCTTGTTGTAAACGTTTTTCGATCATCCATTGACCAGGACTACAGCCCACGTTCTTTTTGAACCATCGTTTAAAAGTGCTCAGACTCATGTTGTGAGCGCTGGCGTAATATTGCAGCTGCATACGGTCAGTAATATGGCATGCCATGGGACTGAGCAGGATATCCGCATCGCCAAGCAGTAGGTTCAGGCTTACGAAAGGCTCCCTCTTCACAAGGATATCAGAATATAATATGGAATTTTTCGGAACGAAAAGCGCATCACCAGTTTTCATATCATATTGTTCACCGTTCAGGAAAACCACTTTCCGGCCTTCGCGTACGTAGGTAAGTGCAGCGTAAGGCATAAAGAACGCATCCTCGGAAGAACGGTGGTACTGGCAGAAAGCCATGTTCATTACGCCATCAGCATATAATAGTTCTACCTTTGCCCTGCGCTGGTTGAAGTTTTCATATAACCGGATCATAGAACACAAATTACAAAGTATTCCGATCAAATTCCAGTTTTCCCTGAGTTTTGATATGAACATCTCCTAATGGGGGCGGCTTCTGGACACTTTCCCGTTATGACCAAAAGTCCTTGTACAATAAAAAGCCCACTGTAACCGAAATGATGTCAATAAAAAAGATGCTTTGTGGAATTTTGGAAGCTAACGGTATTGTGTGTTTGGCCTGTTGTAGAAATGGTGAGCAGAACCGGGAATAGAATTAAGAGGAGGGATTTCATGTTAAATAATTGAATTGGCATAGTAGAAATTATCTGTGGGAAGCCCCAAGCGAAGTCTGCATATTAAAAAAAAAACTAGCTGATACGTTAATGACTATTTACCAGGCTTGATGCCGGGAATAGATCAATAATTTCAAAATAAATAGAAAAGTTTGTACAAAAAACACTTAACATGAAACCACTAATTGCTTTTAGTGAATTTTAATCATGTTGTAAAATTAATTACTATGTCAATTGAAATTACCTTTTTGGAAAGCAGTATCTGGTTTTCCCAATATAAGCATTAAAATTTCGGCACATCAATGATAAATTGATAGCCAGTTTTAAGTAAAGAAAAGTCCTGTTAAAGCTGTTATATAGGTAGAATAATACATATCGGAAATTTGTTTCCCTACGAAGAGTTGGTTCTTTATTTTTTTATTGTTATTTTGACACCTTTTTTGAAGTGATATTTCAGCTTTTTTATGAAACTCATACTTCTGTTAAATTTATTAGCTCCTATATTACGAGATTGTAGACCTGGTTTTAGTTGGAAAACGCAATTTTTTAAATGTCAAACCTGATGCAATGCGTTACCTTTTCTGGATTATTCCGTTTTTACAATCTCTTTCTGTTTTAGCACAAAGCGAACATTATAATTTTTCCAGGCTTAATACCTATAACGGTCTGTCACATAATCAGGTGACCGCATTGTTAAAAGATCGGGACGGGTTTTTATGGTTTGGAACTACGTATGGCCTTAATCGCTATGATGGATATTCCTGTAGAATTTTTCGTAAAGATCATAATGACAGTTCTTCACTGAGGGACAACAATATATTGTCACTTTATGAGCTTCCGGATAAAAAACTATGGGTGTCAACAATGGGCGGTCCCTGTATTTATAATCCGGATACAGAGAAGTTTAATACCAACTATGATAACTATTTACATTCCATCGGTTTGCCATCCGGTGCTATTTCTAATATAGTAAAAGGAAACAACCATAGATACTGGTTCCTGTATGAAGACAAGGGTTTGTTTTTGTACTCGGATAGTGATAAAGTTGTAAAGCCATTTAAGCAGAAAGTTGTTTCTCTTACTGAAAAGATTACTTCCATAAATGAAACAAAGGACGGAAAGTTGTGGCTGGTATATCAATCCGGTTTTTTACAGGAATATGACATCCATCAGGACAAAATAATTTCTTCCACCACTGCTTTACAGAAACGGCATAAAGGTGATAACTTCTATCGTCTTTTTATAGATAATGATGGCGATATCTGGCTTTGGGGGTACAACTTTGGCATTTTTCTTTTTCACCCGGCCGATAATACCATCAGTCAGTTTGATAAGCATTCTTATCCAACCAGATTGAATTCAGAACTGGTCAGCCAGGTTGTGCAGGATAGTAATGGTTTGATCTGGGTCGGAACCGATCATGGAGGGGTAACGCTGATCGATAAGAAGAACGGCCTCAACACCAGTTATCTGGTAAATAACCCCAATGATCCTAAGAGCATCAGCCAAAACAGTATCACTACCATGTATAGGGATGATCAGGGAATTATTTGGCTGGGAACCTACAAGCAAGGCGTGAATTATTATAATAGTAATATCGTTCAGTTTTCATATTATCATCACCAGGAATTAAATGCAAAAAGCCTGCAATTCGATGATGTAAACCGGTTTGCTGAAGACAAGGTAGGTAATATCTGGATTGGTACCAATGGCGGAGGATTGATTTATTTTGACAGGAAAAATAATACTTTCAAACAGTACCTGTACGATCCCCAAAATAAAAACAGCCTAAGCGAAAATGTAATAGTGAGTTTGTGGATAGATGATGAAGATATACTTTGGATAGGAACTTACCTGGGAGGGCTCAATCGTTTCGACGGTGAGAAATTCACCCGATACCGGCATAGTGACAATGATTCTTCAAGTCTGGCAGATGACAAAGTCTGGGAAATTTTTGAAGACAGCGATCGGAATTTGTGGATCGGCACATTGGGAGGGGGACTAGATCGTTTTGACAAACAAACAAATCAGTTTCATCATTATAAAAGTGGAAAGGGAGTTTTACCTTCCGATTATGTTTCCGCTATGATGCAGGATAGAAAGGGCAATTTATGGATTGGGACAGCCTCAGGTATTGGGGTGATGGAAAAGAATAAAACTGCGGCTGTTTTTTATCAGGATACAAATAAGAGGAATAGTTTGAGCGATAATGGTATTATCTGTCTTTTGGAAGATAGTAAGGGACGGATTTGGGTAGGAACCAGAGAAGGTCTGAATTTGTTTGATGATCAAAAAAAGGAGTTTCAGGCATTCACAATAGCTGACGGTCTTCCCGATAATATGATCCTGAATATTCTTGAGGATAACCATCAAACGCTTTGGATTTCCACGCCTAATGGGCTATGTAACGCCATACCGCACCAGGATAATAACCATGTTGTTTTTTCTGTCATCAGTTATGATGCCACCAATAACCTGCAAAACCGTGAATTCAACGATAACGCAGCATTAAAGACGAGCACTGGCGAATTGATCTTTGGCGGACCCTCGGGCTTTAACATTATTAATCCTGCTGTTATCAATAAACCCGTTTATCATCCTAAGATTGTTTTCACCGGTTTTCAGATATTAAATAAGAATGTTGAACCCGGAGAATCCGTCAACAACCGGGTGCTACTCAAACGTTCTTTATCTCAGCTTCAAAGTATTGACCTGAAATATAAAGAAAATGTTTTCTCTATTGACTTTGCTGCCCTGGATTTTTTTCATAATGCATATGATAAATATGCATACATGCTGGAAGGATTTAATGAAGACTGGTTGTATGCCGATGGCAACCAGCGGAGAGCCACCTATACAAATCTTAATCCAGGTCATTATGTTTTCAAAGTAAAAGTTTTGAACAGGGCCGGATTGTGGAGTGATGTAAAAACACTGCAGATCAATATTGAACCCCCATTTTGGAGAACTTCTATCGCTTATATTATATACCTGTTGATCATTACTGGATTGTTTTTGCTTATCCGGCGTATTACATTAGACAGGATACATATGCGCTTTGAAGTTCGGCAACAACGCACAGAAGCAGAAAGAGCACATGCACTGGAACAGGTAAAGACGAAATTCTTTACCAATGTAAGCCACGAATTCCGCACGCCGTTAAGCCTTATCATAGCGCCGTTGGATAAGATCATTAAACAGACTGTGGATGAAGAACAGGTTAAACAATTAAATCTGGTACAGCGTAATGCTAAACGCTTATTAAATCTTGTAAATCAGCTGCTCGATTTCAGGAAGATGGACGTACAGGAAATAAAATTGCATCCCTCAATAGGTGATATCGTCAGATTTTGCAAGGAAACCAGTGATTCTTTTACGGATCTTGCAGAAAAAAAGACGATCAGATTTTCATTCTCGTCTAACATAGATAGCCTGGAGGTTTACTTTGATAAGGATAAAATTGAAAAGATTTTATTCAACCTGCTGTCCAATGCTTTTAAATATACGCATGATAACGGAACGGTAAGCGTTAAACTGACGTATAAACAACCGGAAAATAGTGAGGACGATGGAACGCTGGCTATCGAAATAGAAGATTCAGGTATTGGTATCCCCGCGGATCAACAGGCAAGGGTATTTGAAAGGTTTTTTCAGACAGATGTTCCGGAGAGCATGGTAAACCAGGGAACCGGTATAGGCCTGGCCATCACAAAAGAGTTTGTAAAATTACATAACGGCATCATCACTGTTAAAAGCGAACCAGATCAGGGTACCTGTTTCACAGTATTGCTTCCCGCAAGAAAAATATATGTTGCTTCAGGTAGAACCTTAACTAGTCCCATATTCTCAGAAGATGGGGAGCAAATAGTAGTTGAAACGCATAAAAAAGGTGACAGGAAGAAGACAATACTCATAGTTGAAGACAATGAAGACATACGCTTTTATTTAAAGGATAACCTGAGAGGGGAGTATCATATTGAAGAAGCCACAAATGGAAAGGAAGGCTGGGAGAAAGTAAAACTGTTAAATCCTGATCTTGTGGTAAGCGACATCATGATGCCCTTAATGGACGGTGTTGAGTTCGCCAAAAAAATTAAAAGCGAAATGCTCACCGCACATATTCCTGTCATACTGCTCACTGCCATGGGAAGTGAAGAAAAACAACTGGAGGGGTTGAAAGCAGGCGTAAACGATTACATTACGAAACCATTCACCTTTGAGATCCTGGCTTCACGCATTAATAATTTGCTGGCCCAGCAAAGATTATTGCAGAAAAGGTTCCAAAAGCAGATTGAGGTCAATCCCGGAGAGGTAACTATAACCCCCGTAGACGAAAAATTCCTTAAACAGGCATTGGAAATTATTGAAAATCAAATAGACAACGCGGAATTTTCAGTGGATGAGTTCAGTAAGGAAATGTATATGAGCAGGGCTACCTTATACAGAAAGATACATTCGCTAACCGGCAAGTCGCCGTTGGATTTTATACGTTCGATCCGCTTGAAAAGAGCTGTTCAATTGTTTGCTAAAAGTGGATTGTCTATTTCTGAGGTGGCATACCAGGTAGGATTTAATGATCCCAAAATATTCCGTAAGCTTTTCAAAGAAGAGTTCAAAACTACACCTTCCGAGTATGTGGAAAACCTTAAGAATAAAAGTCTTTAATAACCTGTTCATCGAAATATTACCTATGATATTCAGTCATTTGTAACATTTGTCCCCCCTTGTTGAATCATTTGACCCCCCTGTTTCCGACAACTTCAGAATAGCTTTACAATATTCAATCCACGTATATGAAACTACAATTGCTGCTACTTCGCTTGCCGCCCTATGTCTCGTATGGAGACTTATTGGCAAGTCCATCTGCCTATATTGCAGATCCAGATCACCTGTTTCCTTTTTTAATCCCTTTACTTAATCGTTCACCTCAGGTTATTGAATCTGAGGTTCTTACAAATCATATAAGAAAAAGTGACTTATGAGGACAGCGCAAACCATTGCCGCGCTCCTGTCAACTATGTTCTGACTTTATAAAATGTCCTCCTCGCTGAAGAATGTCAGCAGAGGATCATCATCCACGTACGTTAAAATTATGAAAAATGAAGTCAACCAAAATGATTCGCTTGCGAATACTACCGCTATTGGGTATCCTTTTGGGATTCCTGTCTGGTATAAACCTCTCCGCACAAACAACCAAAATTAATGGTAGAATCATCAGTAAAGATAAATCGTCTCCAATTCCGGGAGCGACCGTTACCTTAAAAAATACAAGCCGTTTCGCTATTACCGATGAAAGCGGAAGGTTTACGATAGATGCTTCTACTGGAAGTGTATTAGTAGTTTCCATGATTGGTTACCAGAAAAATGAAATTTTTGCCAAAACCACCTTCGTCGAAGTAGAAATGACTGAGAATATTTCACAGCTGGAAGATGTGGTAGTAATTGGTTATGGCAAAGTAAAACGGCCAGACGTTACCGGCGCCATCTCTTCGGTTTCCGGTGAAGAGATTCGTAAAACACAACCAGTAACCCTGGACCAGGCTTTACAGGGAAAGGTTTCCGGATTAGTGGTTCAACAAATATCAGGTCAACCAGGTGGAGCTGTGTCTGTACAGATCCGTGGCTTGTCTTCTTTTGGCGGAGGTTCTCCGATGTATGTAATAGATGGAATCATCATTGGCAGTACAGCTTCATTGGGCTCGGGAGTGAATCCATTGGCAGGGCTCAATCCTTCTGAAGTTGAGTCTATTGATGTGTTGAAAGATGCATCCGCTACAGCCATTTACGGTTCACAGGCAACAAATGGGGTAATAGTAATCACCACCAAGAGAGGACAGGTGGCTCCGCCTAGTATTTCGTATGACATGTATGCAGGCTACCAGCAAATACCAAAAAAGTTGCCTGTGATGAATTTAAGGGAATACGCAACTTTTATAAATGAAAGGAATACAGGTTTAGGATGGGGATTTGACACCCGGCCGGAATTTGTAAATCCAAAGTACCTGGGTGAAGGCACTAACTGGCAGGAAGAACTTTTCAGAAATGCGCCGATGTCCAACCATACTTTAACTATTAATGGAGGAGATGTAAGAACACAGTATCTGCTGTCAGGGTCTTATTTCAACCAGGAAGGTATTGCCCTTGGCTCCAATTTCAGAAGGATTTCATTAAGACTCAATCTGGACAATAGAACAACCAGTTGGTTAAAAATTGGTACCAGCCTGCAATTAGTTAGTATGAAAGAGAGTGTGAATTCGACCAGCTCGAATGTAATTAACACTGCATTAAGTCAGACGCCCGATATCGCTGTAAAAAATGAGGACGGTAGCTGGGGAGGGGCTTATAATCCGAATGGATGGGTGAATAGTACCGTGAACCCTTATGCGATAGCCCTCATTAATAAAGACCTGGCAAAAAGGAATCAGCTTTTTGGAAATTTATATGCTGAAGTTGCCTTTACCAAAGATCTGAGCCTTCGGAATGAAGCAACAGCAAGCTTTTCGATGGCAACGCAAGATCGTTTTAACCCTTCCTATACCTTTGGCCTTGTAAAAAATAATACCAACAGCGCGTCTTACGAATATTCGCAAAATTTATATACAACGATAAGGAACTTCCTTACATATGCACATCTGTTTAAAAACAGATACAATGTAAATGTATTACTGGGACATGAAGCGCAACTTGGCACCAGTGAAGGTGTCGGTGCATCCAGATCGAATTTCCCTTCCAATAATGTGCAGGTAATCAGTAGTGGTGATCCAACCACTGCCACCAATAGCGGAAGTAAAGGACAAAATGCCCAGGAATCGTACTTTGGCCGTATTAATTTTGGTATCAATGATAAGTACCTGTTTACTGCCAATCTTCGTGCAGACGGCTCTTCAAAGTTTGCCGTTGAAAACCGCTGGGTGACTACCTACTCAGGCGCATTTGCATGGAAATTGAATAATGAAGGGTTTCTGAAAACAGTAAAGAATATTAATGAGTTAAAGTTGCGTCTGGGTTATGGATTAACGAATAATCAGAATATCCGGGATTATGCCTATACCTCCACACTGGGTACTGTAGCTACCGGGCTGACGGGCATCGCACAGCTTACCCAGAATGTAGGAAACCCTTATGTACAATGGGAGAAAACGAAATATGCCAACATAGGGGTAGACGGAACGCTGTTTAACTGGAGAATAAACTTCTCCCTGGATTTTTATAATCGCAGAACTGATGGTCTCGTCCTGCAAATTCCTTTACCTATGTATTCCGGAACAGCGATTGGTTATTCGCCAGGCTCGATGGACGCGCCGTATGTGAATGTAGGTATGGTGAATAATAAGGGCATCGATTTCAGGATCAGTTCTACCAGTATTAAGACCCAAAATTTTACCTGGAAAACTGACATAACCGTTTCCCGCAATATTAATGAAGTACTTAGGCTCAATACAGATGGCGCTTCACTGGACAAGCAGTACAACAAAACAGTTGTAGGCAGATCTATCGGCGAGTTTTACGGATATGTTATTGATGGAGGCGTATATGCAACCAAAAAAGATTTAGAAACACACGCACGACCCACTAAAAATGGCGTGCCATTGCCAGTAGGGGCTGCCGGCGGAAGCATCTGGTATGGTGATCTGAAGTTCAAAGATCTGAATGGTGACGGCATTATTGATGAACATGATCAAACGTTTCTGGGTTCTCCTATACCGAAATACCAGATTGGTTTCAATAATACTTTCTCCTATAAGAATCTTGATCTGAATATATTTTTTGCTGCAAACTTTGGTAACAAAGTTTTTAACCAGCTTCGCGTAAATGGAGAATACCCTGGTACCAGCTTTGGTTATTTCAAGTCATTAAACGACTATGCGAAAGTTACTTTAATTGATCCCGCCGGAGAAGCCACTGATATCAATAACGTAAGAGTGACTAACCCGGAAACAAGGATCCCAGGGCTTAGAAATGATAATACTAATGATAACAACAGGAATTCGGACAAATTCGTAGAGGATGGCTCCTTTGTAAGATGTAAAAATATTTCTTTAGGATATACT
This sequence comes from Chitinophaga sp. LS1, assembly GCF_034274695.1. NCBI lineage: Bacteria > Pseudomonadati > Bacteroidota > Chitinophagia > Chitinophagales > Chitinophagaceae > Chitinophaga > Chitinophaga sp. LS1. The sequence continues at coordinate 6,499,885 of NZ_CP128362.1, read as the reverse complement.
TTCTCTGGAAAGCAGCTTTCTAAAGCCAGCATTAAATACCTGAGGGTATATTTCAATGTCTCCAACGCATTTATCATTACAAACTATAAAGGAATGGATCCTGAGATCGGATCATGGGACCCGCTGAGTGCTGGTGTTGACGGCGGTTTTTACCCGCAGCCCCGTGTGTTTACCCTTGGTGCGAACGTAAGATTGAGCAAATAAAATATTCATCTGTTAATATATAGTTATGAGATCAATATTGAATAAAATTATTGTCTTGCTGTTAATTACGATAGCTATGACAGGATGCTCCAAAAGCTTTTTGGATCGTCCGCCCCTGTCGCAGATAAGTGCTGATAATTTTTATCAAACTTCCGATGATCTTCGGTTGGCAACTGCTGCATTGTATGCAGGTACACCATGGGCTGACTGGAATTATAATTGTTATTTACCTGTTGGCGATGTGCTGAGTGGAAATATGGCAGTTAATTTCTGGGGAGATGCTGTACAGCTTAATACTTTTACTATTACCGGATTAAACGGCATCATGATTGCCAACTGGAAAGGAATGTATAAAGTCATTGCACATTGTAATGTTACCATTAATGCTATTATTCAAAAGGCGCCGGCTTCAATTCCAGACGTGGATAAGAATGCTGCTATCGCTGAAGCCCGTTTTATACGTGGATTTGCGTATTATAATCTGGCGGTATTATGGGGGGCTGTACCCGTTATTGAAGATAACAGTAAACTGATTTTATCTCCACTGGTTAATCGTATAAAAACGGAGGACGTCTATAAGTTCGCCATCAATGACCTGACTTTTGCAGCCGGGCATCTCCCAACTACCGATGCCGCCGGAAGAGTAACTACGTGGTCAGCACAAGGTATGTTAAGTAAGGTTTATCTGACAGCATCCGGATTAAATCAGTCCGGAGGTACCAGGAACCAGGCTTACCTGGATAGTGCAAGAAAATACGCCGGGAATGTATGTAAGAACAGTGGCCTCGCATTGGTAGCTAACTATGCCGACATCTTTAAAACCCAGTTTAACGACAATCCGGAATCATTGTTTGCATTGCAATGGGCTCCGGGAGGAGGTTGGCTGGAAGGAAATATGCTGCAGATCTATTCTCCGGGAGGTACAGAAATATCTGCCAATGGCTCGGCGGGCTGGTTTGCTATCGCCCCAACCGTGGATATGTATAATCTTTACGCCACACGGGATTCTATAAGGCGGAAGGCAACTTTTATGATTAAAGGAGATTATTACCCTGAGTTGAACGCAGCAGGCGGAGGATATAAATTTGGGGGAGATGCAGGATTGAAAAAACATGTTATTGGTACAAACAAAGATAACAATGCACCAACGATGAACCTGACTTCCTCTACAGAACATAATGCTTTATTAAGACTGGCGGATGTTTACCTCATTTATGCAGAATCAATACTTGGTAACAGCAGTGTTACTGCAGACGGCGACGCGCTGCTTTACTTTAACAAAGTTCGTGAAAGAGCCGGAATGGATCCAGCCCCTATGATAGATATTGACAGCCTGATAATTGAGAGAAGAATTGAACTCGCGGCAGAGGGACAATATTGGATAGACCTGGTTAGGTTATCTTATTATAACGCTGCCAAAGCCATCAGCAAATTAAATGGGGAAAGTCGTGTAACATTTTCCATTTCGGATGGTGTGGTAACACCAAAAGATCCATTTGGCGCTGTTACGCCTGCTACCATTCAAAGCTTCACTTTTCCCATACCTTCTTCAGAGGTGACTGCCAATCCTAAACTGCTGGAAGCTCCGGTATCTTATTATTAATAATTACTAAAACTATTATACCGTGAATAAAATAATATTCAACCAGGATTATCCCAAGTGGCTGTTTTGGGCGCTTACTGCTGCTTTTGCCCTGTTGCATGCTGCCTGTAAGAAGGATTCTTTGGATGGCGCACCTGTCATAACAAACGTTAGAAATTATGCAGCTTCTCCTGCTGATACGCTTGTTAATTCCATCACTACCGGTCAATGGGTGGTGTTGATAGGACATAACTTAAAGGATGCCGTACAGATCTCCTTCAATGGCATACCCGCCACTATCAATAGCATCATGTTTTCAGATACCAGTGCTACCGTATTGGTACCCGATATAATACCGTTTCCATCGGTACCTGCGGAAAGCCTGAATACTATCAGCTATGTTACCAAACACGGAACTACCACTTTTTCATTTGCCATCGTGGCGCCTCCGCCCACTATTAGCAGCATTTCCAACGAAAATGCCCACGAGGGGGATTCCGTTTATATCTCCGGGTTAAATCTGTTTTTTATAAACGAAATAACTTTTGCCGGTACGCCAATTACCGAATATACATCAGCCAGTAATGGTACATCCATCGGATTTGTACTGCCGGCGCTTTCACATAGTGGACCCGTAGAGATCAGCACTAAATCCGGTACGGTGTTCACTACCTTTAATGTAAACGATCCTGTGACCGGCGTTCTCTGTGATTTTGATAATATCAATACTTTAAGTTGGGGTACCGGCACAGATAATAGCAGCGTCAATTTCCCAGGTAACAGGGGCTATTATGCTGTATTAAACAATGATATTCTGCCTGCCGGCGATGGCAACTGGTGGAATTGGCAACGGAGTATAAATACCAACGATGTACAGTGGATTCCTCAGGACAGTTTAGCTGTTCCGGTTGATCAATACGCTATTAAGTTTGAGATCAGTGTTCCTGCTGCATGGACAGGCACTTCTGTTTATGTAGTAAAAGGGAACTCATTTGACTATATGGCTCGCTATGAGCCTTGGCAAGGCTCAGATGGCACCATTTCTCCTTTTACAACAAAGGGTTGGCGTACTGTCACCATTCCATTATCAATGTTCAGGACCAATGACGGTAAAGGTGCGGCAGCTGAAAACCTGACCACTTTGCTGGGCAGTTCGGCCAATGGATCTGTAAATATCCATACCAGAAATTTTTCTGCCTCTCCTTCGGCCTCAGGTTTACATGCCGCCATCGATAATATCAGGGTAGTTAAGATTCAATAGTATCGAAATTTTTAACCAAATATCATAAATATGACAACCAGAGGTTTGTGTGGATTTATCGGATTAATGATTTCCGTTGTAATGTTTTCCTATTGTAGTAAAAAGAGCGTAATTACGCCTGAAGTAGCGGTTTCCTTATCTGAAATTGTTTTTGAGGCAGATGGAGGCGCCTCTGATGTAACGATCTCCAGTAACGTAGAATGGACTATTAATAATCCTGCTTCTGCCTGGTTGGCGTTAAGTCAGTCTACCGGTAATGGTAGCCAGGCTTCCGTCCGGTTGACGACCAAGCCCAATACCACTGGCGCGACCAGATCGGCTGTACTGGTGGTGAATGCAGGAAATAGCCAGATGCGCAGGATTAACATCTCACAAGCCAGTAGTTTATATCCTGGCTACAACACATCACCTGCTCCAGCCAATTCAACCGGTATGGAAAGTACCGCAGTACAGTTGGCCGCTAAATTTAAACTGGGCTGGAACATTGGCAATACCATGGAAGCTATTGGAGGAGAAACTGCGTGGGGCAATCCTTTGATTAGTGAAAGTTATATTCAATTTGTAAAACAGCAGGGATTTAATGCCATCCGTCTTCCGGTTTCGTGGAACCAGCATTCCGACAAAGCAACCGCTAAGATCCAGGATGCATGGCTCGACCGGGTAAAACTGGTGGTTCAATATTGTGTAAATAATGACATGTACGTTTTACTCAATATTCACTGGGATGGCGGCTGGCTGGATCACAATATCAACAAGGCAAAGCAGGATTCAGTCAATGCCAAACAAAAAGCATTCTGGGAACAGATTGCGACCACCATGCGTGATTTTGATGAGCACCTGATGTTTGCCAGCGCCAATGAACCTCCGGCTGAAAATGCGGAGCAAATGGAAATACTCACCGGGTATCATCAAACCTTCATCAATGCAGTTCGCTCCACTGGTGGACGTAACAGCTACCGGGTTCTTGTGGTCCAGGGGCCGTCAACGGATATTGACAAAACCAATAACCTGATGAATACACTCCCCACAGATATCGTGAAAGATCGCATGATGGTGGAAGTCCACTACTATACACCATACCAGTTCTGTTTAATGGAAGAAGATGCGTCCTGGGGTAAAGTATGCTATTACTGGGGGGCAGGACATCATTCTACCATTGAACCTGATCGGAATGCCACCTTCGGAGAAGAAAGTGACGTAAACAAATCCTTTGGTAGTATGAAGACCAAATTCACTGACAAACAAATTCCTGTTATATTGGGCGAATATGGAGCCTACAGGCGAAACGGGAGTAAGTATGTTCCTAAAGATCCAGCCACTCACAACGACGCGGTGGATTATTGGTTGACCTATGTAACCAAACAGGCACTTGCCAATGGTATGAAACCCTTTTTCTGGGATACAGGCGGTGCTTTGGACAGGAGAAATAATACAGTGCTTGATAAACGTACAATTGATGCCCTTGTTGCCGGTGGTCATTAAAAAATCTTCAGATGAATAAATTTTCTATACTTGTTATTATCACCATTTTGATCGTAGGATTGAATGCGACCGCACAGGTAGTCAATCCTTTTTTTCAGGAGAAGAATCTCACAACGACCGGCATCTATTACTATCCTGAGCATTGGAACGAAAACCAGTGGGAGAGGGATATAAAGAAAATTGCAGGTATGGGCTATGAGTTTGTACACCTGGCTGAATTTGCGTGGTTTAAAATGGAGCCGGAAGAAGGGGAATTTGAGTTTGCATGGTTGGATAAGGTGATAGCCCTCTGTACCAAATACAACCTGAAAGTGGTGATGTGTACTCCTTCCGCCACCACGCCAGCCTGGATGAGGACAAATTATCCGGAAACTTTTGTGATGGACGGTCATTATATCCGTGGAGAGCATGGCACCCGTGGATTAGGATCAATCGTTCATCCTGGCTATCGCAAGTTTGTAGAAACAATTGTAGTTGAAATGGCCAGGCGTTACGGACAACATAAAAATGTGATTGGCTGGCAACTTGATAATGAGCCTGATGCCAAACCTGATTACAGTCCGGCTTCTCAGGAAGCATTCAGGCAGTGGCTAAAAAACAAATACAACACCATAGATGCGCTGAATACCGCCTGGGGAACTGCCTTCTGGAGTCAGTGGTACAACGACTTCAACCAGGTTATCATTCCCAATACCACCCTGGTGGGCTGGTGGGGCAATAGCCCTCATGCTTTGCTTGATTTTAAAAGGTATTCGGCCGACGCCCAGGCGGAATTCCTCGATTTTCAGGCAGCTACACTACGACGCTTCATTTCGAAGGACCAGTTTGTGACGACCAATTATACAGCAGTATCCACGGGTGCTGATCCGCGGCGGACAAAACAGCTGGATTTTGCGACGTATACCGCTTATCCAAATGGAGGTACCCATAATATTGGTGACCTTGGATTCAGGCTGGGAAACAGCAGCGTTATCCTGTTTGCGGCTGAATATTATAAATCAGTAGGGAGCGTGTCGGGAGTAATGGAAATTCAACCCGGCCCGGTAAACTGGGGCAGTTACAACCCATTGCTGTTACCCGGTACTGTACGAATGTGGCTATACCACACTTTTGCAGCGGGCGGAAAGCTTGCCTGTTCCTACCGGTTCCGTCAGATCAATTATAGCGCGGAGCAATACCATGCGGGTGTAATACAAACAGATGGTATAACCCCTTCGCAAGGTGGAGAGGAATACATGCAATACATGAAAGAAATAAAAGAACTGCGGAAACGATATAAGCCTGGAATTTCCATGCCTGAAAAACTGGTTGCCCGGTCAACAGCTATTCTCTGGAACCTGGAAAATTACTGGACGATTGACCGGCAAAAACAGACCTCGCAATGGGATACCTGGAATTATCCGATTAAATTCCTGGAAATAGCAAAGTCATTTGGTGCCCCTGTAGATGTGATCCCGGAGACGGCTGATTTGTCGAAGTACAAATTTGTGATTGTTCCGGCCTATGAGATGGTGGATAGTGCTTTGATAAAGAAGTGGCAGGAATACGCAGCAAACGGAGGGCACCTGATTCTTACCTGCCGTACAGCCACCAAAGATCGCATGGGACATTTCTGGGAGGCCGAATGCGCCGCTCCTATATCAGGACTGATAGGTGCACAGGTGAAAGCAACAGATATGCTTTCTGGTAACGCCAAAGGCGATCTCCTGATGGGTACTACTCATTACAGTTGGAATAACTGGGCCGATTTACTTGCACCTGATAAGCATACAGAAACACTCGCCGTATTTGATAACCAGTTTTACAGCGGAAAAGCAGCAGTAGTGAAACATAAGGTTGGCAAAGGTACTGTTACCTATATAGGTGTGGATACGGATGATGCTAAACTGGAAGCGGACATTCTGAAACAGATTTATAACAGAGCAGGTATTACCACTGAAAATTATCCCCCTGGCGTATTTGTTTATTGGCGGGATGGCTTTTATGTGGCCGTAAATTATTCTTCGGAGAATTATACAATGAATATGGGGCAAACAGCCAATATTATTGTGGGCGATAAAATATTAGCGCCTGGTGGAGTGCTGGTCTGGAGTGAGTAATTATAACAAAAGTTAAAATATTAAAAAATGAAAGGAATTTTATTGTTATTGACACTACTGCTTTTATCCATTTCTGACATATTGGTTGCCCAAACAAAAAAACAGCAACCGCCAATCATCCCGGAAAGGGTTATCAATATTGATTTTAACAAAACATCGGGAAAGCTGAACACGATGTTTAATGACTGTGTTGGCGCAGGCCGTGCGAACGAAGGACTTCGGGCAGACTGGCAGCAGCAGCTTGCCTATGTAAAAAAAGAATGCGGTTTCAGGTATATCCGTATGCATGGCCTGTTGACAGACGACATGGCGGTTTATACTGTCGACAGTAAGGGCAACCCGATGTACAACTATATGTACATCGATGTTTTATTCGACTTTTTACATAGCATAGGCATGAAGCCCTTTGTTGAGTTAGGCTTTATGCCTACTGCGCTGGCCAGCGGGTCCAAAACTATCTTCTGGTGGCGGGGTAATGTAACCCCGCCAAAGGATTACGAAAAATGGGCCGCATTGGTGAAGGATCTTACCCGGCATTTTACGGAACGTTATGGCGCTGAGGAAGTAAAAACCTGGTATTTCGAAGTCTGGAACGAGCCTAACCTGGATGGTTTCTGGGCAGGAACACAGGAAGACTACTTCAAATTATATACCTACAGCGCGAAGGCTATTAAAAGCGTTAATTCCTCTTATCGCGTTGGTGGTCCGGGAACAGCCGGAGCTGCCTGGGAGCCGGAAATGATTGCCTTTTGTGAAAAAAATAATGTGCCGATAGATTTCATCAGCACCCACGCCTATGGCGTAAAGCAGGGATATCTCGATGAATTTGGGAACTCAGGTACCGTACTTGATAAAAATCCCATGAGCGTTAGCGGGGATGTACTCCAATCGCGGAAGGAAATTGACAGTTCCACTATGCCTCACCTGGAGCTTCATTACACTGAATGGAGCGCTTCTTATACCCCGGCTGATCCTATCCACGACAGCTATCATGAAGCTGCCTATGTGCTGCAAAAAATAAAGCAGGTAGGAAAGGCGGCCAATTCAATGTCATATTGGGTATTTACTGACATTTTCGAAGAGCCAGGACCGCGTTTTACGCCGTTTCACGGAGGCTTCGGTATGCTGAACACACAGGGCATCAACAAACCGGTGTTCTATGCATACCAGTTTATGAACAGGCTGGGGAGTATTGAATTGGTCAATAACGATTCCACTTCATGGGTATGCAGGGATTCCACAGGAAATATCCAGGCGCTGGCATGGGATTTTACCAATACTCATCCAGGAGATTCCGTACATAACCAGCAATATTATATCCGCGATCTTCCTTCAAAATCAAAAGGAAAACTGAAGGTAAATATTGTAAATGTGCCTGATGGAACGTATGCACTTGAAATATATAAAGTAGGCTATCATAGCAATGATGCATACTCCAGTTATCTCGCCCTGGGCAAGCCGGTACAGCTAAACAGGCAGGAAGTAGAACAAATAAAGAAGCAAAACGATGGTTCGCCCGTTACCAGGGAAATGATTGCTGTAAAAGCCGGCGTCCCTTTTACAAAAGAGTTGGAGATTCGTGAGAACGATGTTTTCTTTTTGAATATGATCAAACTTTAATGATATAAGTATTAAACGACGCCGTTCCAGGTTGATATTGCGGCAGAACTATTGGATGAAAATTCTATTGCAAACAATTAGTAAAAAAACAAAACAATGCGTAAGAAAACCATATTGCTTTTGTTGTGCCACGTTATACTTTATACAGCCATTGCACAAAATGTTACCATTTCAATTAATCCGACTCAAAACAAACGCTTGATTTCCCCATACATATATGGCCGAAACGAAGGCTTTGATAAGGCGGTACAATTTTATAAAGACGCAGGTTTACGTTTTGCCCGTATGAACGGAGGCAATAACGCAACATGTTACAACTGGCGTAAAAAAATTACGGTCCATCCGGACTGGTATAATAATGTGTATGGAACGGATTGGGATGCATATGCACAAAACATTGCGGCCAACTATCCTGATATACAGGGTATGTTTGCCTTTCAATTACTGGGTAGAGCTGCATCCAACACCAATAACAACTTCGATGATTGGGCTTACAACCAATCCCAGTATTGGGCCGGGGTTGGTCAGAATTTAGCCGGCGGAGGTGTACCCAATACGCAGGACCCTTCCGGTAAGGCGTTGGTAGAAGGCGATGTTAATTTATTTACACAGCTATGGCCTGCCGACTCTTCTGTGGGAATCCTTAATCACTGGTTTGGAACCAATGGTTTAGGACTAAACAAAAATAAATTTTTATATTGGAATATGGATAATGAAGTAGATATCTGGAGTGGTACCCATGATTATGCCATGCCAACGCAGATTTCTGCCGCAACTTTTATGGATAACTACATTACACTGGCAAAAAAGGCCAAAGCTTTATATCCTGATATTAAGCTCTGCGGACCTGTTACCACTTCGGAATGGCAATGGTACAAATGGTCAAATGAAAGTATTTACGTAAATGGCAGGTATTATTGCTGGCTTGAGTATTTTATAAAACGCCTTGGAGATGAGTATAAAGCAACCGGTATCAAGCTGGTTGATGTAGTAGATATTCACAACTATCCCTGGTATAATAGCGATGACGATGCTGCACTGCAGGGGCACCGGATTTATTATGATACAACATATGACTATCCGGGTTCAAACGGTATTAAAACACTCACTGGCGGATGGGATGCCTCATTGACAAAACAATATATATTCAAGCGTATCGAGGGCTGGCTGACTGAACATTTTGGCGCGAACCATGGCATCACATGTGGTATAAGCGAATGGGGGACCATGTCAAGCAGTAACCCAAGCCTTGAATCTGTAATATATGCTTCGCATCTTGGTACATTTGGCAACAATGGCGTTGAATTCTTTTCTCCCTGGAACTGGTCTATTGGCATGTGGGAAACATTGCACCTCTTTAGCAGGAATGCAAAGAAATATAGTGTTTTAAGTACTTCCTCACTCGAAAATACTGTATCTGCTTACTCTTCTGTAAATGAAAATGCCGACTCTTTAACCGTGATACTCGTAAACCGTGATAGGACTAATTCCCGCACTGTTACCATCAATTTAAGCAACTTCGATGTTGCCAATGGAAATTACCAAACGTTGCAGTTGTCATCTTTACCGGCAACGGAAAGTTTTGTATCGCACACGCAAAATGCCCTTCAACAAAATACAGTAGCGGCAAACTCAAATTCAATTACCATCACTGTGCCGGCTCTTTCTACAACGGCAATGCTGCTGAATAAAGCCACTGTTCCTGTTACTTACGTGACAATGGCTAACCGTGCCACCGGATTACTGATGGATGGTATGTACAGGTACTCCGATGGATCCAATGTGGGGCAATGGAGTAACAGCGGCAGTGATGCACAGCAATGGTCCCTGGAAACTAACGATGGCTATGTAAAGATTAAAAACCGTGCTTCAGGCCTATATCTTGATGGCATGGGCAGAACGTCCAATGGCTCTATAGCGGGACAATGGAGCAATAGTAACAGCTATAACCAGCAATGGCAGCAGATTACATCAGGAAGTTATATCAAGCTGAAGAATCGTGCTACCGGATTATACCTGGACGGCCTGGGCCAGAATACCAACGGCACTGATGCAGGGCAATGGTCAGAAAGCAGCAGTAATAATCAGTTATGGACAATAGGGACTGTTGCTCAGGCCCGGAAATCAACGGTTACGGATTCTTTATTATTGCAGCAGACCAACCATCATGTTTCATTATACCCAAATCCTTTCACGTCAACTTTTAATATAGCGATTGATAAAACTGAGGAAGTAAAACGTATTATTATATTCGACCTTGCAGGCAGGCAGCTTGAAACGGTTAAACGTACTTCGGTTTCAAGCCTGATGTCAATGGGCGCTTCCTTGAAAACCGGTACTTATATAATTCGGGTAGAAGCCGCAAAATGGGTAAAAACATTCAAGGTTGTTAAGATAAATTAGTTCAAAATAATATTGATATGATTATTCATATGATGAAATATTGGCTTTGTGGAGTCGCTTTCTTCTTGTGTTCAATTAGTAATAACTATGCCCAGAAAAAGGCACCGGATCCATATGGCCCGGTGCCAACAGAAAATCAAATGAGATGGCAGGAGATGAAATACTATGCTTTTGTCCATTTCTCCTTAAATACTTATACGGATCAATCATGGGGATTTGGCAATGAGGATGTAAAGTTATTTAATCCGTTGAAACTGGATTGTCGCCAATGGGCCCGAATATGCAGGGATGCCGGTATGAAAGGAATTATCCTTACGGTAAAGCATCACTGCGGTTTTTGTCTCTGGCCATCTAAATACACGGAGTATTCTGTGAAAAATGCGCCATGGAAAAATGGCCATGGCGATGTGGTGCGGGAATTGGCAGATGCCTGTAGAGAATACGGCTTAAAACTGGGTATCTATCTATCACCCTGGGATAGAAATAGCCCCGATTATGGAAAGCCGGAGTATATCACTTACTTCCGGAATCAGCTGACAGAACTCCTCACTAACTACGGACCGATTTTCGAGGTATGGTTTGACGGCGCCAATGGTGGTTCAGGATACTATGGCGGCGCTAATGAAACACGCACAATTGACCGCACTACCTATTATGACTGGCAGAATACTTATAAGCTGATCCGCAGGCTACAACCTGACTGCGTAATATGGAATGACGGTGGTGACAGGGCCGATCTACGCTGGGTAGGTACTGAAGGTGGCCTGGTGGGCGAAACGAACTGGAGTTTGCTAAATGCCAAAGGCGAGGTGGAATGGAATATGTTGCATCATGGTCTGGAAAATGGGGATTCCTGGGTGCCCGCCGAAGTCAATACTTCCATCAGACCAGAATGGTTCTATCATCCACATGAAGATGGCCAGGTAAAAACGGTGCCGCAATTAATGGAAACGTACTACAATTCCATCGGACGCAATGGCACATTACTGCTTAATTTCCCGATTATGCCCAATGGACTGATTCATCCAAACGATGAAAAAGCAGCGCTCGGATTGGCCAGGGCTGTAAAGGAAGCATTTGCTGTGAACCTGGTTGCTAATAAGAAGGCGAGTGCCACCAATGTTCGCGGAAATGCCAACGAGTTTGGCCCCGATAAGTCTATTGATAATAGCAACGATACTTATTGGGCCACTGATGATGATGTGACTAACGCGTCGCTAACAATAGATTTTGGTAAACCAACCACGTTCAACCGTTTCCTGGTACAGGAATATATCCGGTTAGGACAACGTGTGAAAGCCTTCACTGTAGAGGCCCTTGTTGATGGACATTGGATGCAGCTGGCCAAAGCTACGACCATCGGGTATAAGCGTATCCTTCGTTTTCCGGCGATAAAGGCAACAGCGGTTCGGTTAAATATTACTGGTTCGAAAAGCTGCCCTGTCATTTCCAATATCGGCATTTACAATGCACCGCAAATCCTTGCTGCTCCTTCTATTACCAGAAACCAATCTGGTGAAGTAACCATCACTCCGGCGGATATGGAGTCGGTTATTTACTACACGTTGGCTAGCGGGCAGCCTACTTCAAAATCAAAAAAATACACGGGTCCCTTTCCTTCAGAGGGGAAGTTGGAAATAAGTGCTATTGCCTATGAACCAGCTACTGGTAAAAGTAGTCCTGTGTCCCGGGAAAAATTTGATATTTCCCGGAAGAACTGGAGAATTGTCGGACTAGCCGATGAAAAGGCAAACCTGATCCTGGATGGAAATCCATCTACTGCGTGGCATCAAAGCAAGAATGAAAAAATGCCCATTGATCTGGTTCTCGATTTGGGAGGTGAGCAAAAGTTATGTGGGTTCAAATATCTGCCAGACCAGGGAAATACCACGGGTGCAATTGCAAAATATCAATTTTTTGTTTCGACCGATAATACGGAGTGGAAGCTGGTAGATGAAGGAGAGTTTCCAAATATAAAAAACAACCCTTTGTGGCAAACGAGAAGCTTTACACCGATAAATGCCCGTTATATAAAACTCCGCGCAGTGCGTGAGGTGAATGGTAATAATGATGCCGGATATGCGGAAGTAGACGTGATCACAAAATAAATCTGGTAAGCCTTATCCGCTTGCCAGGGTGGGGGAGAACCGCACCTGGGTTTATGAGGACAATAATTTTAGAATTAGATTTATGATTTACAGATTTCTTGTTTTAGCAATTGGGGTAATTATACTCACCTTAACAGGTAATTTTTACCTGTCAGCACAGCATCGAACGGAGGGAACTCCTGTAAAAAGGGCGAGGATAAATTTTGATGAAGACTGGCAGTTTCACAAAGGCGACATTGCTATAAAGCGTGCTGTAAAAGCCGGAAAGCAGGGAGGCTTAAGTGACGCTAATGTAAAAGTAGTGACTGGGGAGGAAGCCGTTATTGCTTATACCGATAAGAATAAGGTGGCAGATTATAAGCCTGGTGACTGGATGAATGTAAACCTGCCACACGACTGGTTGGTGGGGGAGCCCTTTGTGCACGATGATAACATTGGCAGTCAGCCTGCCGGTAATGGTTACCGGCCAGCAGGTATAGGTTTTTACAGGAAAGAGTTTGAGATACCGGAAGGAGATGAAGGAAAGATGATCTCAATTGATTTTGATGGTATTTTCCGTAACAGTACGGTTTGGGTGAACGGTCATCTTATGGGCAATCATGAAAGTGGTTACCTACCTTCCACTTACGATCTTACAGATGTGCTGCGATACGGGACGGAAGGAAAGAATGTAATACTGGTGAAAGTGGATGCAACAGATTTTGAAGGATGGTGGTATGAGGGCTGTGGTATTTACAGGCATGTTTGGCTGACTAAAACCGCGAAACTGCATGTTGACCAGTATGGTACTCATATTACAACGCCCATTGTTACCGCTCAGAAAGCAACCGTGAGTATCGGGACCACGTTGCAAAATGATGATAATGTCGATAGGAAATTTACGCTCGTTTCAAAAATTTTAGCTAAAAACGGGACGGTGCTGAACACTCAAAGCAACTCCCTGTCAATACCCAAACACAGTAAGCTAACTATAAAGCAGCAGGCTAACGTAGTAAGACCGCAGCTCTGGTCACCGGAAACGCCCTCTCTTTACAAAGTGAAAACTGAAATTGTTGAAAATGGCATTGCCGTTGATGATTATGAAACCACGTTTGGCATAAGAACAGTGGAGATTACCACAAATGGCTTTTTCCTTAATGGAAAGCTTTATCCTATAAAAGGCACTGCCAATCATCAGGATTTTGCTGGTGTGGGTGTGGCATTGCCTGATAAATTAAACGCGTATAAGCTAAAGCTTTTAAAAGAAATGGGTAGTAATGGCTACCGTTGCGCTCATCATCCGCCTACACCTGAGCTACTCGATATCTGTGATAGCATCGGCATGTTGGTATTAGATGAAAACCGGTTATTGTCATCAAGTGCACAAGGGAAAGAGGATTTAACAACTATGATCCGCCGCGACCGTAATCATCCTTCGGTATTTATGTGGAACCTGGAAAATGAGGAGTCCCTGGAAGGTAATGTAACAGGGAGAAGAATACTTGAATCACTTGTGGAAGTAGCACATGAGTTAGATGATACGCGACCCGTGTCGGCAGCCATGAACCACGGTTGGAATGAAGGTGGATATAGCGATGTGCTGGATGTAGTAGGCTATAACTATGGTCAAAGGGGAATGCAGTACGTGAAAGACCATCTTCAATATCCCAGGCGTAAAATGTTTGTTACCGAGTCTACCAGCTATGTTTCCACCCGGGGCGAATATGAAGATAATGGAGGGTTAGGTTATGTTTCCAACTTTGGATTGGGGATAGGATGGGGGCTGCAACCTGGTCAGGATTGGAAACACATTGTTCAGTACCCGTTCTTAGGGGGCACTTTTGTATGGACAGGATTTGACTACCGCGGAGAGCCCACTCCTTATGGGTGGCCCTGTGTTAGCTCCCATTTTGGTATTATGGATTTATGCGGTTTTCCGAAAGACGGATATTATGCCTACAAGGCTGCCTGGACAGACACACCTTTGGTACATGTCTTCCCACATTGGAACTGGCCTGGAAAAGTAGGACAAAAAATAAAGATCAGGGGATACAGCAATTGTGAAGAAGTAGCGCTATTTGTTAACGGGGAAAGTGTGGGTAGGATGAAAGCCGTACCATTTGAATATTTTGAGTGGGAAGTAGTTTATCACCCCGGGAGTCTTGAGGCAAGGGGCTACAATAACGGCCAGCAAGTAGCCAGTCAGCTGATAGAAACAACTACAGCTCCCGAAAAATTGACATTGGCAAGCGATGTAGATTATTTAAAGGCTGATGGCTGTGATGTTGCGGTTGTAAATGTAGCCATTAGAGATAGCATCGGAAGGGTGGTACCTACAGCTAATAATTATGTTCAATTTTTTGTTGAAGGACCCGGCAAGATCATTGGAACCGGTAATGGCGATCCAAGCTGCCACGACCCGGAGAATACAAATCAGCGAAGAGCTTTCAACGGCTATTGCCAGGTATTGGTGCAATCAGGTAAAGCCGCAGGAGAAATACGCTTAAAGGCTATTTCAGAAACTCTCCCGGGATCGACAGTAACTATAAAGGTGCAATAGTTATATAATTTCTTTTAAAAACGGCTAAAGAGACATAGGGATGATTAAAATAAACAGAATAGTGGTTGCATTTTATGTAATGATTTTTGTATTGCCGGTATGTGCTCTTTCACAAACCACTTATTATGTTTCATCCAATGGTAGCGATACTAATACAGGAACCCCACAGCAGCCATTTTTGTCTATTACGAAAGCCCTTGCGGCCGCCCGGACAACCCAGGGGCAAGTGATCATCAGGCTTTTTGGGGGTACTTATTACCTGGAAAGCCCTATTGTTTTTACGCCGGCAGATTCCAGGGGAGATGGTGAAATCCTCACTATAACCAATGTTGAAAATGAAACGGTCACTATCAGCGGGGGAGTACGGTTGCAAAACCTTCGGTGGAGAAAATATAAAGGTGGTGTTTGGCAAACCAGGGTAGGGCCAGACCTTATTTTTGACCAGCTATTCGTTAATCGCCGCTTACAACATATGGCCCGTTATCCTGATTATGACTCGTCGGCCCGCTTCCTGGGGGGGACTGCAGCCGATGCTTTAAGCAAGGAAAGAACTGCCCGTTGGCAAAATCCTGGTGGGGGTTATGTACATGCGCTCCACCGCTCGGAATGGGGTGATTTTCATTATCTGATCAAAGGGAAGGATAGCCTGGGCGAACTTATGCTTGAGGGCGGATGGCAGAATAACAGGCGTATGGGCATGCATCCCGTCCACCGTTTTGTAGAGAACATTTTTGAGGAACTGGATTCACCCGGGGAATGGTACTACGATAAGCAAAGCGGTTTGTTATATTATTATCCACCAGAAGGGCTTGATATAAAGACCGCAACGTTTGAAACACCCCGGATTCGTCATCTCATTGAATTCAAAGGAACCGAAGCTGCACCCGTGAAGAATATTCGAATTAGTGGACTTACGCTCATGCATACGCTGCGCACTTTCATGGAGAACAAAGAACCATTGTTGCGAAGTGATTGGACTATTTACCGCGGAGGGGCCGTTCTATTTACCGGGGCGATTCATTGCGGGATAGCTGACTGTGTAATCAGGGATGTAGGAGGCAATGCCATCTTCTTTAACAATTATAACCGGTATTGCGAGGTCTCCGGCTGTTTGATTTCCGACATTGGCGCGAGCGCAGTATGTTTTGTGGGCGACCCTGCCGCGGTACGTTCACCCAGATTTGAGTATAACGAATTTGTTCCATTGGAAGAGATGGACCGCTCTCCCGGGCCCAGCACCAATAATTATCCGGCATCATGCAGTGTATACAATAACCTGCTATTTAACCTTGGTATGGTTGAAAAACAATCAGCCGGCATTGAGCTGTCAATGTGCCGACATATTACTGCGAGCCATAATACTATTTATGACGTTCCGCGTGCCGGTATAAATGTTAGTGAAGGAACCTGGGGCGGACATGAGATCGCCTATAATGATGTATTCAATACAGTTAAAGAAAGCGGCGATCATGGCTCTTTTAATTCCTGGGGGCGGGACCGGTACTGGCACCCGGATAAGAAGAAACTTGACTCTATTGTGGCTACCAACTTTGATCTTGTACTATTGGATGTAGTAGACCCTATTTTGCTACATCATAACCGCATGCGTTGCGATCACGGTTGGGATATCGATCTGGACGATGGCTCCAGCAATTACCGGATCTATGATAATCTTTGTTTAAACGGCGGCATAAAACTTAGAGAAGGCGTGAACAGGGTAGTAGAAAATAATATTATGGTTAATAACACCTTTCATCCGCATGTGTGGTTTGACAACAGCAACGATGTTTTTAAACATAATGTTGTTGCTACCGGTTACCTGCCTATTGGCATTAAGGTATGGGGGCAGGAGGTTGACTATAATGTCTTTCCGGATTCAGTGTCGCTGAAAGCTGCCTGGGAAAGGGGTACAGATAGCCATTCTGTATGCGTTCCGCTTGATTTTCAGCATCCGGAACAAGGCGATTTCAGGCTAAAGGATGGTTCAAAAGCTTTTGAAATAGGTTTTAAAAACTTTCCAATGGATAGTTTTGGCGTTGTTTCTCCTAAGCTGAAGGCACTGGCAAAAAAGATTCCCCTGCCGTCAATTGTAGCAGTAAATTATGCAGATGGGGATGAAGCCATTGAATTTATGGGCGCGAAGGTAAAGACCCTGCGTACGCTGGGGGAGCGGTCTGCCACGGGCATGGATGAAACAAGGGGAGCGTTGGTCGTATCGGTTATGCCAGGTACTGCCGCAGCAAAATTACTACAGCCCAATGATGTCATTCTCTTTTTGAATGGGAAAAGAATTGACAATGTCGGGGATCTAAGGGAAGCCTTGATGAGGGTGATTGGTACAAGTACTGACATAGCAATTTTTCGAAATCAGAAAGAAATCAGGAAGTCGTTGTTCTTTTTTAAATAACCTTCTTATCATAAATCCAATATTAGATTTAGTCATAGTTAAATAGTGATTCCAGTAACAGCGAGCAGAACTTTGGCATTAATGAAAGCATTTTAACCTGGCTGGTCTTTCATCCAATAAATTACTAACAGAATTGAAAAAAATATTGTCCTGCAATCTTTGTTGACTAAAAAAATATATTACCTTCGCAAAAACCTTATTACTTTTCTTATAGATGATGACACACTGAGAACCCGTAAAACAGGGTAATCCATCCTGTTGAAAACTAGCCCATTACATGGAAAATATTTCAAGAGAGTTTGTTCCTTGGATATCAGGTGGCTTCACCTTTCCATAGTTTCATAAGCAAGTTGAACTTTAGGTGAATAAGAAAAATAAGCAGCAACAACAAACCGGCAAAAAATACCTGCAATAGTCGAGGGCGGGACGTGGAGGGTTAACACTCCATGCATGCTGGTGAGTACATTTCATTTTAAAGCACTATAGAGGCGCCCGTAAAGGCATATTTAGTATCCAATGAAGGTACTGAAGGAGCAATGGCGTGAACAAGATAGCAATTACCTTACAACCTGCAAATGCTGCCACAATAATGGCGCAAAAATCAAAATCAATGAAATTCTTTCGGAAAAATTAAAATCAATCAAATCACTTTTCAACCAATTTAATCTAATAGATAAAGAAGCAGATAGGTCAACATAAGAAAACCAACAAGGAGTGTGCGAATAATGATACAGGGGGCACCCTCTGTCGGGCTTTTTATTCTCATTGACAAGCCACCGCCAATAATACACTTCTGCAATCCTGAATTAATTTATCAGATATCTAAACCACTGTATACAACTATAGCAGACAAACCATGAAGCGTTAGTACCGCACCCATAGCAATTTGTCCCAGCTTATAAAAATCCAAAAGCGCGCCAACTACATTTTATCACACTAAAATGATGCAATACTGATTAAAATTATTAATGCCTCCACCACCACCGATTTCTTTATATAAGCTACAGCAGCATTGCCGTATTGTGTAAAACAATGTGGCGTATAACTATTTTATTTCAACTAAAATCTAAAAGGATTTATGATGAGCAAAACAATGAATTTTGCCAGGTTACTTGTCATTGTCATAATGTTAGTGGGTATATTTCCCCCAAATATTATTCGGGCACAGCAACGAAGTAGTATTACTGGAATAGTAACAGATTATAACGGCGTACCGATTCCTGGGGCAAGCGTCAAATTGAAGGGTACAAAGGTATTTGCGATTGTCGGAGCGGATGGGAGGTTCAATTTGGGATTACCCAATAATAATACTTCTGACGAGATTGAAGTTAAATCATTAGGTTTTGAAACCTATTCCCAAAAAATAACTAACACTGAAGGCAACGTTCAAATTCGTTTAAAAACAACTTCCGGAATACTGGGCGAAGTGATTGTAGTTGCTTACGGTACCTCCACCAAAAAGCTGGTGACAGGCGCTTTGGCTACCGTGAATGGAAACGAACTTGCCGACAAACCCTTTACCTCTCCTGATAAGACATTGCAGGGTGCCGTTGCGGGCCTGCAAATCACTTCTTCCTCCGGTGCACCCGGCTCTAATACAGATGTTCGTTTGCGTGGTATCGGTTCTATTAATGCAAGTTCCAGCCCATTATGGGTAATTGATGGCGCCATCGCTACTTCTGGTGATCTTACTTCTCAAACTACAACAGCTAATGCGTTAAGTAGTTTGAACCCGGATGATATTGAAACCATCACCGTTTTGAAAGATGCAAGTGCTACTACACTATATGGATCAAGGGCTGCAAATGGAGTTATTATTGTGACCACCAAAAAAGGGAAGGCAGGAAAAAGCCAGATTAACTTTAGTGGAACATGGGGGGCTAATTCAAATGCCTTTTGGAATAATAACAACAGGCCTATGACAACGTCGGAATACATGAAGGCATTCAGCCAGGCAATTATCAATGGCGGAGAGGCATCCGATGCAGATGAAGCAAAATCAGTCATGGTCGATAATTACGGGGTAGATTCTACAGTGAATACCAATTGGCGTGACGTGGTTTACCAGACAGGCCTGCAAAGCCAGTATAACCTGAGTTTGTCCGGCGGGAACGACAAAACACAATATTACGCGTCCAGCGGATATTTTAACCAGGAGGGAGCAACTATTGCTTCCCATTTCAAGAGGTATAATGGCGCTTTATCAATAAATTCAAAGGTAAATGAACGTCTTTCTTTTAGTACCAACATCAATGGTACCTACTCTGAACAAAGAACACCTTCCAATAGTGGCTATTTTTCGAATCCGGCAGGGAACATTTATTTTGCCCTTCCGTGGTATTCTACGCGGAATGCAGATGGGTCTTTTAACTACGGATCAGCAAACGATTATGGTGGCGGAAACGGGAATTTCCCACTTATTGCAGGAGACAATTATAATCCACTTATCATAGCCGCATGGGATAAGAATTCTGCTAAGACTGCAAACTTCAGAGGAGCCGTTTCGGGTGAATATAAAATCCTGCCTAACCTGAAATTCACTTCGAGATTCAGCGGGGAATATTTCTATATTCATGAATATAAATATTACAATCCATTTTACGGAGATGGTTATGCGACTGAAAATCCAGGAAGAGTTACGATCTATAATACAAACATTTTTGACTGGACATTTAATAACCTGCTGAACTATCATGCCAACCTGAATTACAATAAAGATTTTACTATAGATGTAACGGTAGGTCAGGAAGCCTATAAGTACAACAGAAGCTATGATAATTCAAGTGCATCAGGTTTGCCTTTAAATCTGAAACTTACCAATGCGGTGAACGCAGCCAATCCGTTATCCTTTACAAGTGGTACAGGTTACAACGCTACAAATTCTTATTTATCTAATGCCATATTCAGTTTCAGAGATAAATATATCCTTTCCGGCAGCTATCGGTTAGACGGATCTTCCGTTTTTGGTGAGAATCATCGCTGGGGTAGCTTTTTCTCTGTCGGCGCATCCTGGAATGTGAGTGAAGAAACTGCTCTTAAAGATATTAACTGGCTGAACCTGCTGAAGCTAAGAATTTCCTATGGTGAAAACGGGAACTCTTTAGGCTTCGGAAACTATCAATCCATCGGCACATATGGCTATGGCTATAACTATGGAGGAGATGTAGGAAGTGCACCCACAAATGTGAAAAATGAAGATCTGACCTGGGAGAAAAACAAGAATGCTGATATAGGTCTTGACTGGGCATTTTTTGGCAATAGGTTAGCCGGTACAATTGATCTTTACCACCGAAAAACCAGCAACCTGTTGGTGACAGTTCCATTGTCCTACACCACCGGGTATAGTGGCGGCGAATTAATGAATGTAGGCGCCATGACAAACCGTGGTATCGAATTTACCATTACAGGAACACCGGTTAAGACAAAAGATTTTACCTGGGATGTATCGTTTAATATTGCTCACAACCGCAACAGGGTGAATAAACTGTATGGAGGAAATCCTATATCCAATGGCAGTTTTATGATTGCAGAAGGACACGATGTACAGGAATATTATTTAAGAAACTGGGCTGGTGTTGACAAAGAGAATGGTAATCCTTTGTGGTACACAAATGCTGCGGATACTGCCACCACCAGTACAATATCAAAAGTTAGTAAAGACTTTACCGGAAAATCAGCATCACCTAAATGGTTTGGCGGATTTACGAATACATTTACTTACAAGCAATTCTCTTTGTCAGGTACCTTTTCCTACAATTTTGGGAATTATTTGTTTGACACTTATGCAACTTACTATAATAGTGATGGGGCATATTATGGTTCAGAAGGACAATCGAACCGGCAGTTGCAGGCATGGACTCCTGAAAATACCAACACCAATGTACCAAAATTGTCTACAACCAATTCTACATCCTCCTATGCATCCTCTACAAGATATTTGTATAAAGGAAATTATATACGGTTAAGAAACGTGCAATTCACTTACTCAGTTCCTGCCTCCTTATTAAAGCATTTAAGGGTCGCTAATGTTTCTGCCTATGTAAATGCAACCAATTTCTGGACATTTGGAACAGACAAGTACCTGCCGTTTGATCCGGAACAGGGCATTAAAAATGTGGCCAACCTGAATGCTCCAGCTGTCAAAACAATCGTCGGTGGAGTGAAAATAGGTTTCTAACAAATTTTATTAATTATTGACTAATCACCATCATAATGAAAATATTTAAATCCAGATATTTAAGATTTGTACTTCAGCTAATAACGGTTGCTGCGTTGATGGCATCCTGTTCGAAAAATTTCATTGAAAGGCTTCCCGAAGATGCTGTTTCAACTTCAGAGGCCATCACAGACAAAAGTTCCATGCAGAGCGCATTAAATGGCGCCTATGCAGAACTGAGAGCCCTTGGCCTCTATGGGGCTGATTTGCCGATTATAGGAGATCTGCTGGCAGATAATAGCTTTGTGCAAACAGGTAACACAGGCAGGTTCCTGACCATTTATCAGTACACATTTATTAGTGATGATAGTTATTATTCTACCATCTGGAATAATGCTTACACAGCTATTCTACGTGCAAACAACATCATCAATGCTTCACCCTCAGGAGATCAGGCAGCGATTGACGAACTCAAATCACAGGCTTATGCTATCAGAGCCCTGGTGTACTTTAAGCTGATCAATATTTATGCACGTAATTATGAAGATACTTCCGGCTTAGGGGTCCCGATTGTGTTGGAGGACAATCCTGCAAATAAACCAAAAAGAAGTTCAATCGGGCAGGTATATAATCAGATAGAAAGCGATTTACAGGCAGCACTCTCTAATATCGGAGATTATACCAGCTCAATTACAATCAGTAAATATGCAGTTGAAGCATTGTTAGCTAAAACCTACTTTTACTCCAGGCAATATGATAAAGCATTAACTACAGCTAAAGACGTAATCGATAATTCGGGTTTTACCCTGACATCTTCTTCATCTGCCTATGCATCTTTCTGGGCAAATGCAGCAGCGAAAACGGACAAGGTAGAGGTACTGTTTGAAGTAGATGCCGACGCTACAAATAATAATGGGTCCAGCGATTTAGCACGCCTATATAATAATGGATATAACGATATTTATTGCGATTCAACATTTTATCGTTCTTTTTCTGAAACAGATGAAAGGCGTACCCTGCTGCTGGAGGGAACTACAAAGGTTGGGAAGAGTGCATATGTTGTCAATAAATATCCCAATGGCGGAAATACGGACAGAGATAATATCAAAGTCATCCGTTTAGCAGAAGTTTATTTGATTGCGTCTGAATCAGCCGCCCGTTTGGAACAAAATAGCGTTGCTTTGGATTATTTGAATACACTTGCCCGGAACAGGGATCAAAGTTTAACTGCATATTCTTTAAGCGGCCAGCCGCTGATTGATACAATCATCGATGAAAGGCGTAAAGAACTGGCTTTTGAAGGAGATCGTATCTTTGATTTGAACAGGTTGGGATTGACTGTGGTACGAAAAATCAACCAGGGTGGACTTTCTGTAACCAGTAGTTACCTTTCTGTTGCTTATGCTGATTTTAGAAGAATTGCGCCTATACCTTATACTGAAATAAAAGCCAATTCCAATTTAGCAGATGAGCAGAATCCTTCGTACTAATGGTATTGACGTTTTTGTGTAAAATGTAATTGGGCAGTCAGGGTGCGAAACCTACCATAACAGGAAAGCCGGAGACAGAATCTCCGGCTTTCCTGTTATGGTTGCCAAACCTTGAAAATAATTCCCTATCTTAGGTAAATAACCCATATCAACCTTACAATTATGAATTCCCGTCGTGTCTTTTTACAAAACCTTGCCATGGCTTCTATTGCCATTCCATTTACCAATTTCAAGCTGTACGAAGAGAAACCCCTTCGTGTCGCCATCTGTGGGCTGGGAGGGTACGGCTCCCGCGTTGCCGAAGCCATCCAATCCTGCTCGCGCGTCAAACTCGTCGGGGTCATCAGTGGCACGCCTTCAAAGATCAAAGCATGGCAGGCCAAATACAATATTCCGGAGAAGAATTGCTATAACTATGAGAACTTTGACGAAATCAAAAATAACCCTGATATAGACGCTGTGTACGTCATTACACCTAATGCCCTACATCATGACCAGGTCATCCGCGTTGCAAAAGCAGGTAAACATGCGATTTGTGAAAAGCCAATGGCACTTAATGCAAAAGAAGGGCAGGAAATGATAGATGCCTGTAAAAAGGCCAATGTAAAGCTCCTGGTAGGTTATCGTATGCATTTTGAACCCAATACGCTCGAAGTCATCAGAATGCGAAATAACGGCGATTTCGGCAAGATTCTTTTTTTTCAGGGCCTTTGTGGATTTAAGATCGGGGATCCCAGCCAATGGCGCCTTAATAAACAATTAGCCGGCGGAGGATCAATCATGGATATCGGCATCTATGCCATCAATGGCGCAAGATATATGACAGGCGAGGACCCTGTGTGGGTAACGGCACAGGAAACCAAAACAGACCATGTAAAATTTAAAGAAGGTGTAGACGAAACGATCCAGTTTCAATTCGGCTTTCCCAGTGGCGCTACCGCCTCCTGTCTGTCTACTTATGCGATGAACAACCTGGACAAGTTCTTCCTGAACGGAGATAAAGGCTTTGCTGAAATGCAGCCCTCTACTAACTACGGACCCATTAAAGGACGTACTAACAAAGGAGAATTAACCAAACCCCATACCATTCACCAGGCAGTTCAAATGGATGAAATGGCCGCCATTATTTTTGATAACAAACAACCCATCGTGCCTGTCAATGGCGAAGAAGCCGTTAAAGACCTGAAGATTATAGATGCTATTTATGAGGCAGCACGTACGGGCAAAAAGGTAAACCTGCATCTATGATCAGATGAATCATTATATTCCAGCGGAAGTGCAGGAGAGGGCAAGAATCAGGGTGGCCATTCAACAGAAGACCAACCGGGTAAAAGCCTGGAAACTTTTATTTATTCTACCCCTCTCACCTTCATCCTCAACGTATACACCCCCTCTGACGCTGTTATAAACAATAGCTTCCTATCTTTCCCTCCAAAACACACATTCCCCGTCCAGCTCTTCGAAACCGGTATATTCCCCAGTTTTTTACCTGTGTTATCATACACCGTCACCCCATTCCCGGTTATATACAAATTTCCCTCACTATCCAGCGTCATCCCATCAGAACCCTGCGGCACAAACTCCTGCTTATTTGCCAAACTCCCATCCGCTTTGATCTCAAATCTATAAGTCTTATTCGCTGCTATATCCGCCACATACAAATACTTTCCATCTGGGGTGCCAACTATCCCATTCGGTTTTACGACACCATCTTCCACTATTATCGGTTTACTTTCTCCTTTACGCAAATAATATACCTTCTGTCCGGCAATATCAGGCTGTTTTCGATCCCAATATTCTCTTTGATAATACGGATCAGTAAAGTAAATCCCACCTTTGGGATCAATCCATAAATCATTCGGCCCATTTAACCGCTTGCCTTCAAATTGACTCAGTAACACGGTTACTTTTTTATCCGGGCTAATAGACCAAAGCTCATCCTTTTCATCTGCACATGCAATCAGGTTACCTTTTTGATCAAAATACAAACCATTGGAACGCCCGGTCTTATCCATAAATAAAGTGAGTCTCCCTTTCGTATCATACTTCCATATTTTATCATTCGGTTGGTCAGTGAAATAAATATCTCCTTTCTTATTCACCGCCGGACCTTCTGAAAAAGCAAATGTTGCAGGGAGTTTTATTAGTTGAGCACCAGGCGCGACTACACTGATCTGGGCGGTTACCTGGGTCGAAATCAAACAAAAAGTAATTAAAGCGTGGATGCTGTTCATATAATTATTTTTCTCTTCCCCAAAATAAGTAAAAGAACTTTACGATCATTAAAGAAACGATTTTACAATTCATATTACACGCACTTTTTATTGCTTAAGGGAGAACCCATAAACCAATAATAACTATCTTTAAATATGGACCATCATGAACGCATCGCAAAACTTACCTTCGCCGGTGTCTACCCCATGTACCTCCAAAAGGTAGAAAAGAAAGGCCGGACAAAAGAAGAACTGGATCAGGTGATCGAATGGTTAACCGGCTTCAATATCCATCAACAAACCGAACTCATTAAAGAAAAAGTAACTTTTGACATCTTCTTCCAAAAGGCAACCTTAAACCCCAATGCGCACCTCATTACCGGTGTGATCTGTGGCTATCGTGTAGAGGAGATCGACAACCCCTTAACCCAACAGATAAGGTACTTAGATAAGCTGGTGGATGAGTTGGCCAAAGGGAAGAAGATGGAAAAGATATTAAGAACGGAGCACTAATGCACCGTCCTTATTTTTATCCATTTAGTAATATCTTCTAACACTAACGGCGAAAAGGTCTGTTCAATCCTCGCATACTCTGTAGGACTACCCGTTTTACACTCCTGGAACAGGTGATTTAAACCCTCATACTTTTTGATCGTTACATCCTTATTCCCTGCTTCTTTCAACGCTGCCGCTATCTTTGGCAGGTTGTCCTTTGGGGGTACCTGCAGGTCCTTTTCACCATTTACTGCCAGCACAGGACAATGCACTTTTCGGAGGGAAGTAGTTGGATCATATTTGATAAAGAACTTGATCCATGGCCATGGACGCATCATTTCTTTCACCTCCTCTTCCGGATTCCCTTCTCCCAATTGCTTATAATAGGATGTCAGGTCTTTTTTGATCGTACTATCATCATCATTGTTGACGATGATGTCAAAAGCTCCTTTATTCGTCGTATTAATTTTTGTAATGGCACTATCCGGTGTTCCCTGTGCATGTAAAATCAATGCTGTTTGTTTGAGGAGCAATTCATCACCCCTGATACCTGTACCGGCCAGCATCACAATGAAGGCTACATTCTTATTTCTTGCTGCGACTATTGGCGCGATCAATCCGCCTTCGCTATGTCCCATCAATCCAATTTGTTTTATTTCTTTGCGTGTCTTCAGGTATGCAATGGCGCTTTCTACATCGTTAGCGAAATCCAATGAGTTAGCTGATTTGAAATCACCGGTTGACTTAGCTACTCCCCGGTCATCATATCTCAACACAGCAATTCCCTGACGGGTCAGGTAGTCTGAAATAATCAGAAATGGTTTATGTCCCAGTAGTTCCTCATCCCGGTTTTGTTGGCCGCTACCAGTGATAAGAATTACAGCAGGGTAGGAGCCGGTTTTCTTTGGCAGGGTCAGGGTGCCAGCCAGCGTAATATGTGCCTGGGAGTTTTCAAAGGTGACATCTTCAGAATAGTAAGGAAGTGGCAAAGTCGGTTCCTGTGGATGTTTGACAGGTTCCACAGTGCCTCTCACAAATGTAAGCGGCAATGTTTTACTTCCCTGGGTAAACGTACCTGTTAAACTATCGGTTTTATATTTACCAGTGTATGCGGCATGAATGGCATCGATCTGTAAATGCATGTCAGGGTTGTTGTAAGTGAATTCACTTACAGGAATACCTTTCGCTCCCTGGTCCGGACTATCTAATGTAACGTTGTACCCGGTATCCGACTTTTGAATATTTAATACCACGCGAAGTGGCCCGAGCTTGCCATTCCAGCTACCAGAGATGTCTTGTGCAATCCCGGCAATAGCTATGAGCAGGGTTAGAAAAGTGATGGTAATCTTTTTCATGGTTTTTTCTTTCTAATTACTTTAAGAATATAGATAATAATGAAGTATAACAGGATACAGGTAACAATGGCAATAGGAATAAAGTAATTGCCGGCAATTTCCCGGATACCTTCCTGTTTCCTGATGATTCCAAAAAAGAATGTATGCGGACCCACCCAGAGACCGGTTATTTCCGGTTTGATAATTTTCATGACAATCAATATTGGAAAGGTCACCAGCATAATCGTCATTAATGAAAGCACGATATAAGCGATCCCGTTTCTCAGGTTCAGGAACAGCGCCTGTAATAGGTACCTGACATTGAAGGTCTTGATAGCCTGGTCAATTTTTTTGCTGGCCACCACCTCTTTGAGTGTTATTTCCGGATCGCCTAGTCTGTCCAGGATATTGAGTAATGCTGTCATCTCATCCTCCCTGTGATCTGTGATATACTCATAGATATAGCTGTTCACCTCCATCAGACATTCTTCCTGGTCTTCCTTAGATAGGATTTGTGCGACTCTTTTACAACGATTTATATAGTTATTATACACTCGCTGGCTGGCTGGGTTTTTAAATTCTATTGCTTTCATGCAGGTTTATTTTATAAAATTTTCATCTATAGATTTCTTCATTGCTGCCAGGTGTGCCCTGCCATCGTCTGAAATGTAATAGTACTTTCGGGGGATGCCCGTTGGTTGTTCTATCCATTTGTAAATCAGTAACTCCTCTTTCTGAAGTCGGGTCAGCAGAGGGTACATGGTGCTTTCAGTCACCTCGGTATTGAAATCCTCTTTTAGATGCTGAATGAGTTCGTAGCCATAGCGTTCTTTGGTGTCAAGCGCCTTTAGAACGAAGTATGGCAATAGCCCTTTTTTTAATTGGGTCTCCCAATTTTTTAAGAATTCGTTTTTCACGGTGCAAATATATGGTATTAGGATGTACTATGCAATACGAGGTATTATTAATTTCGAAATATACTGATTATCAATATGAAATGAGAGGGTGCAAAGTGCCTGATTGGGCAGATATGAGATTTTTTTGATTACTATACCTCTTATTTGTTGCCTCAATAACTCATTCACAGGCGATTAGGATTGACCAGGCTAAGGGCCAGCTTTTAGGGGTATACGCGTAGTAAAACACAGCAAACATACTTTGCCGCAGGAATGATCAATAAGATGGTTTTTTAAAGAATGTAAAGCGGTGCCTGACTCAAAAAAGTCTGGAACGATGTGAATTTAAGGTGACTATTATCGTGGGAGGAAAACAAGTTGGAATTCACTAATGGGGAATGAAAACTATTTTCAAAGAAAACAGGCTGTATCGTCATTTTATGATACAGCCTGTTTCTACAACTTATTGCTTACAAGAAGTATTGTAATCGCTAAAGATCTGGATACCCATATCCTGCAATTTGCTACCACCTCTGTCTAACTCACCTTTGATCAATTTGCCCATACCGCTCTTTTTCTTTTCCTCCTTGGCCGGATCATAAGTGCTGTAATTACCTCCAGCCAGTTTGTCTGCTACAGTAGGACAATCGCTTACCAGTTTCTTGATGTCAGATGTGGTCAGCTCTTTGGGCTTATCATCACCTTTCTGTACCAGGATATCCGGGTTGTCGCGAAGGTTTTGATTAGAAGCTTCCATTTCTGCAACGTCGCTGTTACCCACAGCTACAGGAGCCGGATAACCATACAGACGATACATTTTGATAGGGCCGTCAACCAATACTTCTGCCATGTGTGTGGTGTGGGAGAGGTTCTTGATTGTTTTGATCTGCGCACCTAAACCACCTCCGCTGGTTAAAGCTTCGCGCTTGTTGACAAATTTGATCATACGAAAGTGTCTTTCCACGCTATCTTCGATAGCTACGTACTCTTTCATATCATCAGCATCCAATACTTTAAATTTCTGCTTCTTTTTTTCGGCGTCAATTGATTCCTTAGCAATAAATTTAACTTTCTTCTGGTTTCTCCAGGGATTTGATGCATTGCCGTACAGCTTTACAATTCCCTCGATTTTCTGGTCGTCTTTTGTGATAATGTACCCCTGTTTTTCTGTCCCTTTAAGTTCGTACTCATCGTTGTCAGTGTCGGTAGTGTCTTGTGCAAAGGCTGCCATTGATAGAATGAACATGCCTACAGTCAGAATTGATTTTCTCATAGATGTTTTTGAGGATTATGCAGGCAAAGAAAGTATGATTATTTATCATATTAAATAAAAAATGACTGTTTTGGAGATTGTAGGTACGGATTAATTATGCGATGTCAGATGGGATTTTATTGCATAAATGCGCCTGCAGGGCCGCCGTATAGTGGGGAATAGCCGTAAGAATTACTTCTGCTTACACTTACGCTACCGGAAATGGAAAATGTTTTATCATTACTGATATACATTACACCCACCTGGGCAGCAGGGTAAATGCCAAAGCTCCTGGTCTGCATAGGGCCATAGCCGGTTTTGCTGGTAGTGGGCTGGTAAAAAAGATTATTGGATTGAAACAGGGTAGGCGTGGCAGATATATTACCAAAGGCAAAGAGGTTATTAGTCAGCTGACGGTTCAGCTGTAATGCCATTGGCGCTGACAAAAACGTACTGCTACCACCTTTAAATGCCATAAAACCGGTGGAAACGCCGGTATATTTAGTCACAAACCATTTATTATGCTGTCTGGTAGTATCAGACAATCGGCCGGGTGCCCCGGAATAAAGCGGGGACTGAGCCTTTGTCACTATAGCAGACATTAAAATCGCGATAAAAATGATGGCGCGTTTCATTATATGAAGGTAACTATCCTTTTTGTGAATATTGCTAAGAAAATCATAATATTCATACAGAAAGGGTGCCTTTTTAGGGAAAGACATCAATCGTCAGCGTGTGTTTGCCTGTTTAAATTTTTTGATTTGCAAATTCATAGTCCTCTTTTAATTTTAGCGTCAGCGTATCCCTGTTACTTATGTCACATCCCCTTTTTATTTATTTTTAAAACTTATAAGAAATCGACAACCGATAATTTCGCGGAGCTTCTGCCTGATAGTAGTAGGCATTTATATAAGAATAATAGGAACCACTGAACAGGTACTTATCCAATATATTAAAAGCATTCACCGTGATGCGCAATTTATTTCCTTCCCAGAATAATCCGCCATCCAGTTTGAAATAATCCGGCAATCTCTGCAACCCTACACTCCATGTATCCGTCTCACGACCCGCCAGATACGTAAACCCACCAGAAATACCAGCGCCTCTCAGCTTGCCGGTACGTAGTTTATATGTCAGCCATGCATTGGCCACATGCTTTGAATAACCAGGCACCACATCACCCACTTTAATACCTGTAGCTTCAGAAACACCCGGATTTACCTTGCTCACTTTAGAATCCGTCAAGGCATAATTCGCAGTCAAGTCCAAACCTGGCAGAATTTCACCACGAAGATCAAACTCCACACCCTGTGCTCTTCTTTGACCAAATACTATACTCAGTCCTGAATTTGCCGGGGCATTCGGATCTGCAGTCAGTTCATTTTCTTTTAAGATACGGTATACAGATACGGTGGTATTCCATTTCCCTTCCATCCAGTCTCTCTTAATACCAACCTCTGTATTATTACCTGTCAATGGTTTTAATTTACCTACGCTCACAGCACCTGCCTGTGGGGTAAATGCCTGGTCATATAATGCGTAGATAGAAGTATAGTCGTCAATAGATACACTCAATCCAATACGTGGTGTAAAGCGTTTTGCTTCGCTTACCGTACCGAAATCGGCCTGATTGATATAAGTATAGCGACCTGCTAATGTCAATCTCACTTTGTTATTAAAGAAACCTAATTCATCCTGCAGGTAAAAGCTGGAATACCGGGAGTTGATAATGCCATAACCATTAGCAGCTCTTGCTTCCAGGCTCAAGGTGTGGTCAAACACAGGGTAACCGTTGGATGGATTATCGAGGGTCAGGCCTGGTGCAAAAGGATCGAAAGGCGCAGCGCCGGTATCCAGCGAATGTGTTTGCGCATAATCCGCCACGTACTTTTTATTGCCCATGTCAATACCGGTTAAGATCTTGTGTACCACAGGACCTGTAGTAACCTTACCATTCAGGAAAACCTGACCTAAAGACATGGTGCTTTTTGCTTCCCAAATGCCTGTGTTCCTGTAATATTTACCATCCGCTTCTACAGAATCTGCCCACATAGATGAACCATCCTGATTATAAAGATAATAAGCAGCTTGTGCAGTCAGTTTCCAGTTCTCATCGATCTGGTGCTGCACATTAACGGTGAAGCTGTGATCGTTGATGATGGTAGGTTTCAGGCCAGCTGGCAGGGCACTTAAAGTACGGTCATAAGTGGCATAACCAAATGGACTGAATACATAATAAGATCCTACGTCAGACATATGTGCACGCTGGTAGGTGTACTCAGCAGTTATCTTGGTATTATCATCTACCTGGAAAGAAACGACTGGTGCAAAAGCATACCGATCGTTGAACTCATTTGTTCTGAAAGAGTTTTTATTTTGACCTGAAAGGTTCAGGCGGTAGAGGATCTTTCCATCTTTGCTTAACTTTCCATCCAGGTCCAGCGAAGCACGGTTCAGGTTATAACTGCCCATGGTATAACTGAATTCATTTTTGTGCTGACCAGTTGGTTTCTTCGTCACCACATTATATAAACCACTGGGGTCGCCACTGCTGATCATGAACCCTGCCGGGCCTTTTACGAATTCGATATGGTCTACAAAACTCATATCTTCCGTGAGTGGTCCCCAATAGGAGCTGACTACGTTAAACCCGTTGCGGAATGCCTTTACCTGGGAGCCACGCATAGTGATATTGGTATACAGATCGCCCCAGTGTTCTAATCTTACAGCACCACTCACATTACGGATGATGCCATCGCTCATGCTGATGATCTGTTGTTCTTTGATAGACTGGTTGGAAACCACCTGGATGTTTTGTGCCACTTCTATCAATGGTTCCTGCAGGCGTAGGGACTGCGATGGATTGTCCATCTTCACACTATTGGTACGTGCATTGACCATCACTTCTTTGAGCTGTGTTCTATTGATGTTCAATTCAAAATTTACGGTTTCATTCTGACCAGCTTCTACAGTCACCTGTTTTTCCTGTGGTTGTATATTGACTGCACTTACGGTGATGGTGTAGGTTCCTGGCGCCACGCGGTTAATACGGAAGTGGCCCTTGTCGGTGGTAGCAGCACCATAAGAGGTACCTTTGAGGCTTACGGTTACATAAGCTACAGGATTACCGTCTTTTGTGGTGACTACGCCGTTCAGACTGCCGTGTTGTTGTTGCGCATGTACAGTTGATGTCAGCAACAGTAAAGAGATGATAGGTAGTAGTAATTTCATGATTGTTGGTTGACTAGAATGTTGGCAAAGAAACATTAAAATCAACCGCGCGTATAGCAGATACGCCAGAATTTCCGGATAGCGTAAACTATTTTCCGGATAGCGTAAATGCAGGCTGAGGCTTACTGATATTAGAAAGTGCAATGAGTCCCGCACTGGCGATGATAGCCCCGCCTAC
Source organism: Chitinophaga sp. LS1 (assembly GCF_034274695.1). Lineage (NCBI taxonomy): Bacteria > Pseudomonadati > Bacteroidota > Chitinophagia > Chitinophagales > Chitinophagaceae > Chitinophaga > Chitinophaga sp. LS1. The sequence goes on along the minus strand of NZ_CP128362.1, from coordinate 6,466,935 downwards.
AAATGGAAACCCTGCACCTACAATATCTTCTATGGAAGAAGAAAATAGAAACGGCAAACAGAATAACATGCCTGCTGTACCCAGGAAAATTGCCATATAGGCGCCGAACTTTGTGATCCATGAGGTAACGGGCATAGGATGGGTTTTAGGTGCATAGCTGAACACAGCTTCCCGCAGGGTGCTGGTCTGGCAGTGAGCATAGTCTTCTATCGTCCAGGTACTGATCGGTTTAGCCTGCGTTCCGTTTTTAAAATCATGGTAAAAGGTACGCCATAGATCGGGGAGGAGCAGGGCGCCGAATAGAAAGATCAGGAGGCTGGGGATGGTACGGTTACCGTTTCCCAGCATAAATGCCTGCAGACGGATTTCGTGTACAGGTGTCATTTGGAAGCCGAGTAAGACATGCTTTAGATCATGGCTTTCGTAACCCGGTACAAGGCGCAGGTTGTGACGTATAAGGCAGGCAGCGATATCTTTACCCAGGGTACCATCTGGCAGGTTATTTAGTTCCCTGGTTTTTTCTTCGAAGACAGCGATGTCGTAGAATTGTTCTATTGTCCAGACAGATAGGTGAAAGGATTTGCGGATGATGTTCCGGGCGAGTATTTGGAAGACGTTCATATGATCTGATATAAGGATAAATTAATGCGTTTTCATGTTTTTGGATCAAGAAGATAGGCTATCATTCAGGTTTCTTTTGTTGTCTTTCACGCGCCTTTGCCTCTTCATTTTTCCAATAGTCCTCTGTCTAAATACACCATTGCCTCTTTCATATTTTTAGGCTGGGCATAGACTGATGAACCCATCAGCAATAACCACAAACAATATTTCATAATGTCTAAGGTAAGCAATTTCAAAATATATTTATTTTTGCAATCGATCCCGTACTTCTCGCAATGTATTTCCTTGTATCTTTATGTCTATCAATCGATTATTACCCTGTATGAAAACTGCAATGATTAATTGCATTATTCCTGTATCTATCGGCGGACTCATATATATGCTTGGAAGACACGACAGTTTGAAGATGTTTCAATGGTTTCAACTCCTCCACCTTGAAGCGTATATCTATCATTTCCGTACGGTATATAAAGATTCCATCACATCCGGGATGCCTGCATGGATGTTATACTCCCTGCCCGATGCATTATGGATGTATTCCTTTACCTCCGCCGTACTCCTATCATGGAAAAGAAGACTGACCATCTACCTGCTCATTCCTTTTATATTAGGGGCTGGCTCTGAAATAGGACAATACTTCTATGTCGTACGCGGCACTTACGATTTCAATGATCTCCTGTGTTATTGCACAGGATTTTTACTTTCAATAATCATTATCACCAAACCTCAAACAAATGTTCAAGAATCACCTGTTGACACTCATTATCTGTAGCTTTTTTACATTCCTTGCCTTTGGATCGGACGATGAAAAGAAAGATGTTTCTAAAATGAACTCCGAAGCATTTACGATCTCCAAAAATTTTGTAAGAGAAACATTAAAGGCCCCTGGTAGCGCTGATTTCCCAACGCTGGATTTTACATCTGACTACATGGGAGAAAATACTTACATGGTCAAGAGCTACGTGGACGCTCAGAATAGTTTCGGGGCCAAGCTCAGAACACATTACGTAGCAACTTTGAAATTCAATGGTGGCGATTGGGCGGATAAGTCGAACTGGACGCTGGTTGACCTGAAAACCTCTGAACAATAGTCGGGAGGGAACATCAAATTGAGAATCGTGTAAACGATTAGCTATATCCAACCGATACCCGGGTAAAACAGGTTGATCGTACTTTATGATACAACCTGTTTTTTATACCTTTAGTGTCAACTATGGATAGACTAAGACAGCATATTGAAGCCATTTCACCATTAACCGATGACGAATTTGAGTATGTAAAAGGTTATTTTACGCTGAAAAAGGTACGGAAGAACCAGTTCCTTATTCACGAAGGAGATGACGCGAAATATGAATACCTGGTCCTGTCAGGGATCTATAAGGTCTTCTTTGTGGACAATGCTGGAAAGGAATACATCATGCAGTTTGCACAACAAAACTGGTGGATGTCCGACTATTATGCCTTCTTTAAACAAAAGGACGCGTCTATGTTTATAGAATGTATGGAAGGGGGGGAAGTGCTTTATTCCACACTGGCATCCAGAGAAAAGCTCTCTGCCGACCTGCATAAAATGGAACACTTTTTCAGGGCCAAGCTCACTAACGGCTATGTCGCCCTGCAACAACGGATCAAATTGTTGCTTTCCAGTACGCCACAACAGCGCTATGAGGAGTTTTCCAGGTTGTATCCTGAGCTGATAGAAAGAATACCAAAGAAGTTTATAGCAGAGTACCTGGGCGTAAGCCGGGAAACCCTGAGCCGGTTGTATGGCAAAGGGTGATACTGAGTCAGTTGTATGGTAAAGGGAAACCCTGAGTCGATTGTATAGTAAAGGGTGATCCTGAGCCGGTTATATCGCAAAGTATAATCCCGAACTGTTTGTATGGCAAAGTATAATCCCGAGCTACTATATAGCAAAGTATGATCCTGATCTGCTATACAACCAAGTGTGATCCAGATCACACTTTTTTAGTGACCAGACTCCTTCTCTCACCCTGCCTCATGGATGTAATTTTGAGTTATCAAAAACACTTAACTCTTACATCATGAAAACAAAAGTATTAATCATCGTATCCAATGCCAATGTAATTGGCTCTCATAATAGAAGAACCGGTACCTTTCTGCCTGAAGTAGCACATCCTTATGCAGAATTTGATAAAGCAGGTTTCGAGGTAGATTTTGCCAGCTTAACAGGTGATACCCCTTATTTAGATGCCCTGAACCTGGCCAATGATCCTGATAACCTGAAATTCCTGACCGGCAAGGGCTGGGCAGATATGCAGCAGGCAAAGGAACTCTCCACTGTTGATGTGAGCGCATATGATGCCGTGTTTGTACCTGGTGGACTCGCACCAATGGTCGATATGCCGGAAGCTCCCTTGCTGAAAAAAGTAATCGCTGAAACTTATGAACGGAATGCTGTGGTAGGTGCCGTGTGTCATGGACCTGTATCTTTGTTAAATGTGAAGTTGAGTGACGGGTCTTACCTTGTGAATGGCAAACAAATCACTTCTTTCACTACAGAAGAGGAAGACAATTATGCAAGGAAGGATGTACCTTTTGACCTGCAAACGGCACTGACCAGTCAGGGTGCGATATTTCATGCAGCTGCGCCATGGTCTGCGAATAGTATTGCCGATGGCAGACTGGTAACAGGTCAGAACCCTGCTTCTGCAAAAGGAGTAGGCGAGAAAATGGTGGCTATTTTAGAAAAATAAAAGAGAAAAAGATGAATACAGAATCAGTTTATGTGTTTGCCAAATGGCAGGTGAAGGAAGGACAGTTGGATGCAGTGCTGGAATTATTACAGGAAGTGGCGGCGAAGAGTCGGGAAGAAGAAGGAAATTTGTTTTATAACCTTCATCAAAGTAAGCAGGATGCGAATACCTTAATGTTGTATGAAGGATATATCAGTGAGGCAGCGGTGGAGGTACATCGGAATGCAGTGTACTTTCAGGAGCTGGTGATCGGGAAGATCGTGCCATTGCTGCAGAATAGGGAAGTGGTGGTAACAGCACAGATTTAAGTGCAGAGCCGGGGATGTTATCTCCGGCTCTGTTTTATTTTTTTGAGGAGGTGCTATGATTTTTTATTGGTGACGATACAGATTATTCGCCATAATTGGCATCGGAACCAAATAATGTTGTGGCGGTGACATCTTGTAATATGGCAATGCGGTCGATTTTTACCTGGAACATGGTTTGCTTAAAGCGGAGCACTTACTGCTCTTGTGAGGATCTGGCTATAGCAAAAGGTAGGGAAAAGAAGAATAAGTATAAGCGTTCTCAAAGTTGATATTTATTGGGCATTTAATGTATTAGAGCACGATAATACAGTGATACTGCTAATAGTGCTAATGCAGATATAACCAGTAGGAAAATAAGAAATATTTTCCATCCTATATGCACTGTTATCGTGTCTTCCGACGGCAATATGTTCACATATATTTTCCGCTGCTCTTTCCCATAGATCGCCTCGCCCTCCTGCACTATCTCCAGGAATTTCCTTCTCAGTTCTTCAGGTGGTGGCACCGCCGAGTTGATGGCCGCTTTTTCTATTCGCCGCTCCACTTCTTCCATTTCTTCCGCTAATTCCGGGAATAGCAATAATGCCCGGTTTAGATCCTCCTCTTCTTCAAGAGTACTGAATCCAAGGAAATGGCGCTCTATGATGCCGCTTGATATGTAATCGGTCGTATTCAAATCATTTTACTTAATTCTTTTCTTAATATCGCAAATGCCTCCCTAAGTCGGGTCTTCACGGTTCCCAGGGGAATATTTAACTGCTGTGCTATTTCTTCCTGAGTGTATCCCTGAATGTAAGACAATTCTATGAGTATACGATGTTCGTCCTTCAGGTGAGTAATTATTTCCCGCAGACCGTAATGATTACCCTGATCGGACGAAGCCAGTTCCATCACATGGTCGGCTATAGGGTTCATTAACCGGCTATTTTGATAGTATTTGCTTCGTATTGTATCCAGCGATTTATTTCTCGCTATCCTATGCATCCAGGTAAAGAGCCTTCCCTTATCAGGGTCGAAGCTGTGAATGTTTTGCCAGATCTTTACAAGGGTGTCCTGTAGCACATCAGTACTGGTTACTTCGTCTTGTATTATACCCAGAATTACACTATACAATGCACCTGCATACCTGTCGTATAAATACGCGTAGGCTGCTGTTTTCCCCTGTTTTAATAATATAACAAGTTCAGTCTCGGTGTATGTAAAAGCTGCGTCCAATAGTGGTTATAATATTATATATCTTGTTTCCAGAGCATACTGCCATCTGATAATCTGTAAATCGCCTGAGCTGTTGAAGTAGTCCAGTTAATACCATCATTACTTTGCCATACCTGCCCTTTCGGATCGATCTTGAGCCAGTAACTGGAAGAAGGATGCTTTGGCTGTGCATTGGAAAATAGTAATAATACAAGAGCCACCGAAATGGTTGATTTTTTCATACGGGGAATTTTTTGATATAACAGATACGGGGCGGTAGAGCGAAAAGTTTGGGGTGGCAAAAAAAAGATGCCGAACTTCGAAAAAACTGTCCGGATAGGGACAGCTGATGTGCGGGAGCGGGCAATAAAATTTATACATTTGCAATATGGAAGATTATGTAATAATTGTCAACCGCATCGAAGACCTGCAGTTAACAAAGGATATCACGGAGTTGGAGCTGATCTTTGACAGGGCAAAGCGCACCATTGTCGGTGGGCAGGATGTGATCCTTGTAAGACAGAACAGGAATGGTCAGCAGGAAAAGTTTCAGACTATTTCTAACCAACAGGATTTTGAGGAATACAGGAAGCAGGTATTTAAATGGCTTTGATCCTTTGGGCGGAGATCAGCTACTTTCTAACCCACAATATATATTAGAAAAGTCCTTCTTCTCCAAATCACTTTTGTGGATGACAAAATAAATTTCCCCTGCATCCCCAAAGCAAAATCCTGTCTTTCTGTCTGAACTGGCACGTAGTAGTACCATCCAGTCTTCCGGTTTCCCTCTCTTGGCATCTACGGCCTCCATTTCAGGGGTATCATGCTGTTTGAACACATAGGAGTTCATGCTATGCGCAGGCTTCTCCCTGAGTGCCGCTTCCAGCTCCTCCGTTTCGTCGTACATTTCGGACAACTCTGTTAACTCCGGATAGAGGGTACTGGCATTGTACAGGCTTGGAATGCTGGCATAACTACTGGCTATAGCGCGAAAAGGCGTAAATTCAGATTCCATATCCAGCTCCTTTGCCGATTGCAATTCATTCAGATCTCCATCATAATACACCACTTGCGGATCCAGTTCCTCCTGATCTTTGATAAAAAAGAAAAGCACCCCTATACGTGGCAAATAACCCTGTAGTGCTGCAATGTCCGCGCAATTAATTTGTGCGATGAACTGCATGCCTGCTGCTAACAGATCCACACCCGGAGGTAGATCAGGTAATCCACCAAAACGGTGATTGCCTTTTTGATCATAGGTGTCTTCTTCAGTAGTATCAAGTGCCACTGCTTTACGGCTACGACCAATCAATCCTTCTTTGAATTCGCCTAATCCTGTCAGGTTGATTTTTGTTTCTAATAGCTGTAACAACGCTGGGTCATTCTTTGCAAAGAAACGGCTATCGTCATATGGCCCTGCACCTTTGTAAGTGTAATCCAGCAGCTTTATTTTCTTTTCCAGTTCAAGGTTCAGTGTAGGAATATTTTCTAATCCGGCAGGTAATTTCTCCAAAGGATTGTGTTCAATATTCAGGTATGTTAACCTGGTCACTGAAGCTGGCACAGATGTCAGCTGGTTATATGATACCACCAGTGTTTCCAGTTTCTCTGGCAGGGTAGGGTGAATCGATTCTAGCTGGTTATGACTGAGATACAATTTCGTTAACTCCGGCAGCTGGAATATGTAAGGATGAATACCTGCTATCTGGCTATTCGATACACGGATGGTATCCAATGCTTTCAGATCTCCCAGCCATAGCGGTAAGGTTTCCAATGCTGTAACACCTGTAAGAGAAAGGTTTTTCAAAGCTTTCAGTCGTTTTACAGCTGTTGGAATTTCTTTAAAGTCGTTCTTATTTCTGAAATCAATAGATAAGCTTTGTAACTGTGTTAATGGGTAAATTGTTTCCTGCAGGATACCGGTGTAAGGGTCGGTCAGCCAAAGCTGATGAACGATTTCCGGAGGGGCGGTGCTCACTTCCTGGGCACTGAGAAAACGGTAGTTTGTCCAGTTCAGATCAGGCGTGATCTTTACAGCCAGTTTCAGGGGGTGTTCATTGAAATACGCCTGGATACCCAGCCAGCCATCCTGTAAGGTCACTTCTCCCGAAAGTTTCTGTATAAAATCAAAACCGCCTTTCCAGAGGTATGCGAGGTAGGAGGCTTCTCTTTCCTCTTCAAAAAGGAACTTACCGGTAGGTACACCTGCATTATAAATACCTTTGAAATAGAATTGCAGGTAAACCTTTTCATTACTATAGTCATCGGTAAGACCTGCTATATGCTGAGGCGCCTGTGCTTCGATTTTGATATACAGGGCGCCGTCGCCATCAGAAATAGAACACTGGCTTTCTCCGGTTAATGAAAATTGATGTTCGCCAATTTTCCAGTATTCATGATCTGGCACCACGAATGGTTCATATATCTTTACCACGGGAGCCTCAGGTTCCGCTGGCTTATATTTATGCATCATTTCATCAATCCCTGCCTGTTGTTTTGCCATAGCTTCCACAGGGTTTCCAAAATATTGCAGACTTTGGAATGTTTCATCAAAGAGTGGTTCGTAAAAGTCTTTTGAAACCGTATCACAATCGCCAATAATAGTATACCCATATACATCATTGATCTGTACCAGTCCAAAATAATAGAAATACCCATCTTCAGCATGGGCAGTTCTTATATTGGCTGTCAGTCCTGCTACGGGTAGGGTTTTATCTGTCATCACTTCAACGACACCGCGTTGTTCAAGACAGCTGGCACGGAAGCGGGAGAGGTGGTCGTCTCCATTATATTTATTATAAAAACTGAGTTCGGATAAACCAAGGGTGATAAAGGAAAGATAGTCGCCATCTTTTCTGTGTTCGGCAGTAATACTTTCCCAGGCTGTGCGTATGTACTCGTAAGTTGGAGGTAAGCTAACGCTGAATGTTTCTGTTGAGGTCGGGTTCATCATACCTCAAGTATACAAAATTATCTGGCACAATTATACGGGTGGTATATTAAACGATTATTATGGTAGAGAAAATAGCAGTTGACGGGAAAGATGTGTGGTTAGATATAGAACCACTGGAGGGGGATCTCAATGTGATCCCTACAGAGTACTTCATCGTCTCTTATACTACAAAAGAGCATGAACCAGGTAAAATATTCAATGGAGAAGATGGTGCTCCCAAACGATTTACTTCGCCTGTGGAAGCTGTGGAATATGCTGTAGAAAAATTGCCGGTTATTTTAGGCTAGTTATGTCCTTGATCACCCTATCCCTGTGATTTTTACCCCATTCTGCCATATCATCCAATATGGGTTTTAAAGATCTGCCATATTCGGTCAGCGCATATTCTACAGTAAGGGGTTTTGTCGCCATCTCCGTACGGCTGACGAGCCCGTTTATTTCCAGTTCCTGCAATTCTTTGGAAAGCATTTTCGGGCCTATCCCATCTACCAGGCGTTGCAATTCCAGGTAGCGGCGTTTGCCTGATCCAAGTATCCCCATGATCAACATTTTCCATTTACCGCTCAGTATATCCTGTGTATCCTGAATGGCTTTAAAATGCCGTTTGCATTCGTCTGATATGTGGCCGTTGGCTGCTGTGTTTCCCATAGTGCAAATATAGTTGACTTCCTGTAAGGGAAGTACTTCCCTTGCAGGAAGTGACTTTATTTTTGACGTAAGGCCCGGTAGCTTTGCTGGCAAATAGGAATGTATGATAACAAATGTTGTATTGATTGAAGAAAAAGATAAATTAAAATATCAGACTGTTGAACTGAGGCCTCCCGGCCCACAGGAAGTATTGATCCGCCAAAAAGCCATCGGGGTGAATTATGTAGATGTATTTTTCAGAAATGGTACCTTTCCTGTCGATGCCTTTCCTGCGCCCATTGGACTGGAAGCTGCCGGTATTATTGAGCAGGTTGGCGATGCCGTGAAGCAATTCGCACCCGGAGATCGGGTGGCTTATTATGGCACAGCTGGTGCTTATGCGGAACACAAGGTACTAAATGAAAATGAGCTGTATAAACTGCCTGATGATATTACTTTTGAACAGGCTGCTTCCGTAATGGTGAAAGGATTGACTGCACATATGTTGCTAAAAGCAAGTCATGAAGTAAAAGCCGGGGAGGTTGTATTGGTACATGCTATGATGGGAGGAGTAGGCTCATTATTGAGTGCATGGGCGCGGTCAATAGGCGCCACTGTAATTGGTAAAGTAGGAAATGCGGCAAAGAAAGAACTTGCTTTGAAGCGTGGCTTTCAAAAGGTAATTAATTTGCAAAATGAGCAGTTAACAGAAGTAGTGGATGTGGTATACGATGGTATTGGCAAAACTACTTTCCAGCAATCATTGGAGTTGATAAAACCCGGTGGCACTGCGGTATTATACGGTTGGCCATCCGGTATGCCAGATATAGATACGCAATGGATGGAAGATAGAAATATCCATTTTGTAACGGCTGTCCTGAATCACTATCCTGCCTATCAGGATAAAAGTGGGAAAGCGATGGAAGAGATCTTTGACCTGATCCGAAAGGGAGTGTTGAGCATTGAAAATCCGACTATTTATTCTTTAGCTGATGCGGCAAAAGCCCATGCAGATCTGGAATCCAGAAAAACGACAGGTAGTATTATTTTGCAACCATAAAAAATAAGTTATTTCATCTCAAAGCCATGTTTCTTTCTCCCAAAATGGCTTTGAGATGAAATGTAACTTTAACTTCAATCTCTCTTTAATTAGATAAATGCTTCCCTGAACTGCAAAGGTGTCAGCTGTGTCCTGGACTTAAAAAACTTACTAAATGACAGGGAGTGTTCAAACCCTATCTGTTCCCTGAAAGGTCTGTATTAAAAAAGCAGGATCAAACATACTGCCGATAGCAGGGGACTTACAATTATGACTTTGAGCCCAAAAACATGGAGTTTATGGAGAGCTGGTTTCATAAAAAGGCGGAATTGGGATTGCCCATATTCGTGGTAGAAGTAGATGGGCAGGTAGTAGGATATGGTGCTTATAGCCAGTTTCGGGAGCGGAATGCTTATGCTCATTCTGCGGAGCATGGTCTTTATTTTAAGAAAGATTTTCATGGGAAAGGTATGGGCCGGCAATTGCTGGAACGGCTCTTGTCAGACGGGAAGGAGCGGGGCTTTCACACGTTTATTGCTGTGATAGATTCTTCCAATGAAGGCAGTATCATCTTCCATGAGAAAATGGGTTTTGAAAACATTGGGAAAATAAAAGAAGTGGGTCGCAAAAATGGCCAATGGTTAAACCTGGTTTTATTACAAAAGATCATTTCTTAGTGATAATCTTTAGCGCTTTGCATCGAATGTAAAAACACTACATTAAGCGACTGGAAAAAAATGTCTCTTGGTGATATGTATGATCAAAAACTGGATATGCTACAGCAAATATTCCGTCAGGTAGGTATTTAACGTGGTGTATGATGACTCAATTTCAATTTTCTTAAAAATAAACACCCGAATTTCCCGCGCAATTGTCTACGGCAACTGCGCGGGAGATTCGGCAGGGGCCTGCGGCCGGCATGACTAAATTCAAAATGATAGACTACCGAATGATGAACTAATTATTTTTACTGTACCTTTGCCGCCCAATCAGTAAACCATACCTAATGTTTCCAAAATTAGCATTACCTATGGCCGCCAGCATGCTATATGCTTTGACGCTGCCGGCGCAGGACAAAATAAATGAATTAGACGCGGTTACAGTCACCGCCACAGTGAATCCGGTAGTGAGTTCTAAAACAGGTCGTAACTTATACGTAATAAAAGGAGAGGACATCGCCAGAATGCCTGTCCATTCAATAGATGAAGTACTCCGCTACCTGCCAGGTGTAGAAGTACAGGCCAAAGGTCCGATGGGCGCTGCCAGCGATATCGTGATCCGTGGCGGTACCTTCCAGCAGGTACTCGTGATCCTCGATGGTGTTCGTGTGAACGATCCGAATACCGGACACTTCAGCAGTTACATTCCTGTCAATCCTGCCGAAATCGATCATATCGAAGTACTGAAAGGCGCTTCCTCAGCGATCTATGGTTCCGATGCTGTAGGTGGCGTGATACACATCATCACTAAAACCTTTGCACACAATCAGAACAGCACACCCTCCAGAAAGATCACCGCAGGTGCTACAGGTGGCGCATACGGACTGTTTAACGCAAACGCAAATGCTTATTATACTACAGATAAACTGGCCGTTGATATCGGTGGACAAACCAATAATGCAGATGGTCAGCCGCAGCGTGGTATTGATGGATATTTTCACCTGCACACTATTTCCGGATCCGCCAGTTATAAACTGAGCGATAACTGGAAACTTTCTTACCGCCTGAGTTATGACGATAGAAAGTTCGCCGCGCAGAACTTCTACACTACTTACGTTTCCGATACCGCCAGCGAAAAACTTTCTACCTGGTGGCAGCAACTGAACTTGTCTTACCGCAAGAAGAATAATTCTTTTAGTCTGATGGCAGGCTATAAGAATATGAGCGATCACTACGTGTATAATTCTGTTTCTATTGCCAATGACAACCGCAGTAAGTTATTGCAGTCCCTCGCTACTTACGAGCATAAGTTCAATGACGATATCAGTTTTGTAGCAGGTGGTCAGTTCCAGCAAAAGAGCATTGTCTCCAACGACAGAGGGAATCACACCGTGAACCAGGCAGCAGGTTTTGCTTCCATGACAGCGACAGTACTTGATGTACTCACCCTGAGCCCTGCATTACGCCTGGACTGGGATGAGCGGAGTGGTTATGAGCTGGTGCCTCAACTGAATGCCAGCTATAGAACAGGTCAGTTCCAGATTCGTGGTAGCGCAGGTAAAACTATCCGTAACGCTGACTTCACCGAACGATACAACAACAATAACAAAGCACTGGTTACAAGTGGAAAGATCGGTAACCCTGATCTGAAAGCAGAAAGCTCCTTCAGCTATGAAGCAGGTGCGGATTATTTTGGCAAATATTTCCGTGTATCTTCTACCTTATTCCAGCGTAGGTACAATGACCTGATCGACTGGACCACCACTGCTTACGATAATATGCCTTACAAACATAACCTGTCACCTACAGGTGTATATTCACTGGCGACCAATATTTCAAAGATGGTGACCAGTGGGGTGGAAACTGATATCCAGTTTAACAGGACCTATCAGGAAAAGCATACCGTAAGTGCTACAGCAGGTGCTACCTGGTTGTATTCTGATATCCAGGAAGGTCAGCAGTCTTTTTATATCTCTTCACACGCACGCTTCCTGCTGAATGGTATGTTGTCATACCGTAACCAGTTGTTTGGTATAAGTGTAAATGGCTTGTACAAAGTAAGAGATCCCCAGGCAGCAAGTGGTATAGCTGGTATGGTCACAAAGGAATACTTTGTAGCGAGTATTAAAGCAGATGTATTCGTGATCAAAAATAAACTCAGCCTGAATGTAGAAGCGGACAACGTGTTTAATAAAACATATGCGGACCTTACAGGTGCCCAGATGCCGGGACGATGGTTGATGGGTGGGTTTAGAGTAACTTTATAACTTTTAATAAAAACAGGATGTATCAAAAATAAATGAACCTCCTTAGAACAGCATAAATGGAAACCTGGCTCCATCAGGTATCCGAATGAAAAGAGCGTGTATCTTACTTTTGATACACGCTCTTTTTTCTGTATAATAACCTTGCTATTGATAAAAGTGCGACAATGCATAACAACCATAATGGACGGCTATTCAACTCCCCTGAATCATGCGGCATGAAGATTGAAATAAGCGGTAAGCCAACCCCACCTCCCACAAAATAGGCAGTATTAATCAGGCTGGCGGCAATCCCTAAATGTTCAGTAGGTACATGCTCCATGGCTATCACTGTATACCCGGTATAACAAAGCGTCATGCCTATCCCCGCGATAAAGGCACCACCTGCCAGCAAGAAAACTAAATGATGGATCTGTACTGCAATGACCAGCGAAACAGCGCCCATCAGCATTGCCACTGCACCACCCATGGCTATCTGTTTAGGAGAAAATTTCAATGATAAAGCAGGTAATCCAAACCTTCCTAACAATATTGAGATGATATTGAATGGCATCATGAGAAAACCGGCCTCCGCAGGGGTAAAATGAAAGTTTTGTTGCAAGAGAAAACTCATCAGCAATAAATATCCTGTAAACAACGCGCCTAGTAAAAAAAACAATAAAGTACCTTTCCGTAAAGAAGAAAGTATCAACACCTTCAGATCTAATAATGGTGCTGGCTGGGTTTTAAGCCTGCTATATAAATAATAAGCAGCTACTATTAAAACAATCACAGAAATCAACAAATAGCTACCTTCAGTAATTTTCGACAAACAAATCATGCCCAACACCAGCGCAATCGCAGCCGGAATATCCGGCAACCTGCTATCACTCTTTGTATCCTTTTCCAGATAGAGATACGCAATTACAAGGATCACCAACAGTATAGGCACATTCATCAAAAACACCCACGACCATCCCCAGTAATTGGCAATAATCCCACCTACAGACACACCACCCGCAGCCCCTGTGGCCGCAAAAGACCCAAAGATGCCCATTGCCTTCCCGCGTTCATGCGGCTCTTTAAAATAGTAATTGACAATAGAAAATGCAGATGGCATTAATAACGCAGCTCCCAATCCCTGCAATGCCCTGAAAAGGATCAGGGTATTGAGCGAATGTGACAATCCAGCACCCAATGAGGTGATCAGGAAGATACCACATCCCGCCATAAAGATGGTCTTTCTACCAAGGTAGTCAGATAATTTACCACCCAGGATTAAAAAGCTCCCATAGATCAGGATATAGATACTTTGTATTTTATAACCGGAATCATTACTTAATCCGAGGTCAGCTTCAATTTTTGGCAATGCCAGATTTACGATGGCAATGTCGAGGGCTTCTACAAAAATGCCCATAGAGGCAATTGCTAAGACAAGGTTTTTATTTAGTAACCGCATTTTGTTCCGGCAGTAGTTTGGCGAGTGTATCAGTGATGGTGGTGAACTCATAGAAGTTCGGATGATTAATTGTAAAGTCGATGCGTTCATGTTCCCACGTGGTATGAAAAGGAATATGGCCGCCAAAACCACCCAGTGCAAGTACCGGCAGTACGTCTGACTTCAGGGAATTGCCCAGCATCATAAATTCCGCTGGCTGTATATCCAGTCGTTTGATGAGCTTTGCATAATCATTCTCCTGTTTATCACTCATAATTTCAATATGATGAAAGTAATGTTCGATACCGGAGAGGCGCAGTTTCCGCTCCTGGTCCAGCAGATCCCCTTTGGTGGCTACTACCAGCCGGTAATGTGGCTGTAGGGCCTGCAATACCGTTTCAACTCCTTCCAGCATAATCACCGGCTTACTGAGCATATCCCGGCCTATCTGAATGACCTTACCAAGGTAGGCAGCGGGAATATTGTTTTCTGTGATCCTTAGGACCGTTTCCAGCATCGAAAGGACAAAAGCCTTTACTCCATATCCATAAAGGGACATATTGTCCATTTCGGTCTTAAAAAGCTCTTTAATGCTTACATGCCTTGGCAGGAAGTCTTCCAGCATAATGGTAAACTGATCTTCCGCTTCCCGGAAGTAGGTTTCATTTACCCACAAAGTGTCGTCTGCATCAAATGCGATGACTTTAATATTGTTATGCATAATTTCTTTAATTATAATCGGATGGCAAAACTATTATCTATTTTGTGCAAAACCGGGACATTTGTCCCAACTAAAGAAAATGCTTAGAACAAATACATATTTCTTGTCATTTGCGGAAAGTTCGGCTGAGCAGAATATAAAATGCTTTAACGCAGGGGAGCGGTTGATGGTTCAGGACAAAAATGCCCGGGAGATCTTTATTTTGAAGAGAGGAGGGACCATTATATTTTCTTTTTCACCCAATCTTTTGTAGCAGTCGTGAGCAAGGGTATCATATCCTTACGCTTACCGGCTTTAAAAGAGTGATCCGCGCCTTCCAGTTTTACTAGGGTGGCTTTCTTTAAAGACTTGCATACTGTTTCAATCAGATCCCAGGTAGCCAGGGTATCTTTTGTGCCCTGCAGGAACAGCATCGGTACTTTTACTTCTTTTAAATGTTCCGCCCTGTCTATAGATGGTTTGCCTGCGGCATGCAGGGGGAACCCGTAGAAGATCAGGCCGGTTACATCCTTTCTGTGGTTCACAGAAAGATATTGGGATGACATACGGCCGCCAAATGATTTGCCTGCTACAAATAGAGGGAGGGCAGGGTACAATTCTTTCGCTTTATCGATAGCGGCGGTTATCGCTTGCTGAGCGACGGCAGGGGAGTCAGGGCGTTTCTTTTTTTGTTCTGTAAAAGGGAAATTGAATCGGAGGGTGGCAATGCCCGCATCTGCCAGTGAAGTGGCCAGTGCTTCCATAAAAGAGTGGTGCATGTCTGCACCTGCGCCATGTGCTAGTGTCAGGATACATATAGGCTTTTCCGGCAGGGTGCAGATAGCAGAAACGGCTCCGGGCGCCGCAGATATAGTTAGTGATAATGATTTTATTTCCAGCATGGAACAAAGATAATGATATCCCGCTTTATGGATTTTCTTAACTTCTGCATCCTATTAGAAAATGTATCTCTTATGAGAAGATGGATAATATCCCTGATCCTTTCTATGCCTTTAATTGTAGCTTGCCAGCATACCAAATCTAATAAGTATGATGGGCTGTTGTATCAACCCGCCGATATGCAGGAACTGAAGATAACAGCTGACTCGCTGAACCTCCGTTACCTGCAATGTGTTCCTCATCCACAATATCATTCCCTGCCGCAGAGCCATGGGCTATGTTACAATTTAGTTGTCAAAGAAAAGCAACATTCTCTCATAGAAAAGAGATTGAATAATGCTATTTCTCTGAAGGACCTGCTGAAAGAATTTCCGGAGGTTGAAGTGAAAGATACTTCGAATATCGTTGTTGCTTATGCTACTGAATATGATAAGACGGAGGGGAAAATGCACACTACGTTGATTTATGGCAATGCGAATGGATTTGAAAGCGATGAGCTGGACGTGCAGCCAACAGGCAAATGGATCTGTATTCCCGGTGGATCTTCTTACGAGGATACCACCCAATATTATATAACAGCCATCTTGCTGGATAAACCATTTACGAGCCTATTACTTCCAAAGGAATATGCAAAGATGATCCAATACGTGGATTGTATGGTGGATACGGGTACGGCTGTCATGGTAGCTCAAAAATACGGTAAAGATGACAATAACCAGGCATTTAATAGTATCAAAGAATATGTGCGTAAGCAAAAACATAATGGGGAAAAGAACTGGTACTACCTGGATGGTGCTGACCTGCAATTTATTCATGATGAATATGACATTAACAGACAGGTCCGGAAATGGATGGATGATGCGGTGAAAAGTGCACTGGATAGTGGCAATGGAGGAGACGGACTGGAAGAAGTGGCGAGCGGAATTTATTCTAGGGATACGGTTTTGCTGTTGATGCGCTCCCGAATAGTAGTGGGACAATGTAGTCAGGATAAAGCACCCATTGAGCATGCACGAAATATTGCAGTCATGGCTTCTAAGGCACACCAATGGCCTGTCTTTATCAGGGCACACCTGGATATCATGAATGATCGTTTTTACCGGAATACGGATGGTAGTTACGCACAGGCAGGGCGTGGTACATATCTTCGTGAGTTGGAAGTGCTGGATATTCCTGCTCAACAGTTATTGCTAGGTTCCATTTTTCGGGCGACAGATATCCCTGATAAGCATTATTATGGTAGTTTAGGCCGTATTGGCCGTGCATTTACAGAATCAGCAAAGGCGGGTGAATTTGAAAAGCAGGTGAAGAAAATGATAAAGGATAAAAACCTGGATCCTTTTAATCAGTGTCTGTTTAGTATGGTGTATTATAGCTACTGCAACTGGCAACCTAATGCTAGTGACAGGATAGCGAAATTAAACGATTTTCAAAAAGAAGCGACTGCTTGCCCTGCGTATATTAGAGCTGTGTTTAGGTCAGAGGAGCAATGATTGCATGGATAAGATGAATGTTAGATGATTAATGATGGTATGAATAAGATAATTGTCAGACGAGTAATGATAGCATGGATAAAATATCGAAGACTGTCTGACCCGGTAGTACCCTATAAACAGGTATCTGGATGTTAAACTTTTTACATAATTCCCGTATACTTTCATCAATCTGTTCATTCGAATATCGTGATGAAAAATGCCCCAGAATCAGGGCTTCAATCTGAATCTCCGCGACATTGCTGAGCACATCTCCCAGTTTACTATGTTTATTGCGATTAGATTGAATTTCGACCTCATCCCCTAAAAAATTAGGATATTAGCAGCATTAAAGCAAAGATCGGCTATGACATATTTCGAGCAAATCAGGCATTTATATGGTATTGAAAAGCAGGAGCGATTTGGTTTTGAAGTGGGAGAAATAGAGCAGCCATTGCCATTGGTATTAAAAGAGTATTATCTCACATTAGGGAAGCATGACGCTGTCAACTATTCTCATAATAGATTATTGAAGCCTGATCAGATAGGGTTTTCGCAGGATGAGTACCTGATCTTTTATGAAGAGAATCAGGGGGTGGTATTTTGGGGAATAAAACAATCAGACCTCGCATTGCCCAATCCTCCTGTATATGGGAATTATTCTGGTGATGAAATGAATCCTGACTGGCACCAGGAATGTGCTACTACAGATGGGTTTTTATTATTGATGGCAGTGTATAATGGCGTATTAGGAGGGCTGGAATTCAATGCAAATTCATTTGAAATGGTGCCGCCGGAAACGGTTGCTTATGTACAAAATACTTATGTAGAATTAAAGGAGATCTCTCATGCGACACAAAGAGTGTTTACACTTGATTATGAAGAAATGGTGAGTTTGTCTTTTGATAAGGAGGGAAATTGTACGGGTGCGTTTATTGGTACAAATGATGGGGGGCGGTTTGATAAAATGCTTGACCAGTTGGATATTGAGTGGAGTTATATTTCTTTGGAGGATGAGGAATTGTGATTATTTTAATACAAATTATACAATCCTTTATCAACACCGCCGTTCAGGTATCGAACTAAAAAATCCGCAAATGAATTCTCCCGCCATTTATAACCTTCAATAAAATAATCGTTCCGATCTTCTCCATTGATCGTAACCGCCCATGTGTCTGAATAAATCATGTATTCTGCAAATTCAATATAGTCGCTTTTTAGCTGTCCATTCTCAATGATCTCTTTTAATGGCAATATCCTGAACATTTCATTTTCCTCTTCCATCTCACTATACAAACTATAAAACGTTCTCATCTCATCAGGCAACTGAAACCCTGTTATAAACTCAAATTGCGCTACTTCACCCATTTTGGCAGGTACCAGTTTAATGGAGCAATCTTTTATCATTCGTTCAATAACAGCCGAAATAGAATTCTTCATATCACCTAAAATAACAAAAAAAGCACACCTACAATGGTGTGCTCAAATACCTTTCAAAAAATTAATACGTCCTTAACAACTGATCTATCCGCTGTCGTCCATCACTATTCCTTACCAACTTATGACTCGCGCCCGGTTGCTGTATATACTCCATCGGTCTTCCTAATACTTTCAGCGTTTTATACAACATCTCACTCTGTGACTGTCCAACCCAGAATCACTCTCCCTGCTAAAAATGAGCAAAGCGTTTTGATATTTAGGATTTTTATCATGAGCGATAAACGGTCTGAATGCCCAGTTGGATCATTGATGGATTTCAGTGGTAACTAATAGTGGATTTTCAGTTGGATGATAGGAGGATTTCGGCTACACAGATAGCAGATTCCCAATTAGATCATAGGGCGATTTCGGCCATAAACCATAGATATATTCCTGGGTTCAATCATTGGGCTATTCCAATCACAAACAATGATATATTCCCGTTTTAAACATAAAGGTACTCCGACTATAACCCGTAGGTATCCCGTAGATAACCCGCATCTATATAGATACGGGTTATCTACGGCTTATAGGCGGGATATAGGCGGCTTATAGGCGGGTTACCTCCCTGAATGCGCTATGGATGTGCTAAAGAGGAATAGGTGGAGAATTCTCACTAATTATTCAACATCACCTGTTTTTTCACCAGTTCCTGTTTTTCAGAGTTGAGATCCACATCATAATAGAAAATGGTATCATTCTCCATGACCACCCTGTCCTGCAATTCCTTATCTGATAAATAATCACCTCCCGTAGGAATCAAAAATGGATCATAAAGCAAGACCCAGGCATTGTTTTTAAAAGTATAGGTATACATCTGGTACACATTCCCATTCTCCGGTGCCTGATATACCGTGAGTTCCTCAGCCCCGTCATGATCCAGGTCGCCCTCGTTGAACAGTCTTACTTCGCAACAACCGATTTTGACAGGAGGCAATGCAGGATCGGAAAATTGTAACCCTAATTCATCAGCAACCCCATTCTCCACCGGATTACCATGACCGGCCTTTGTTATGATAGCCCAGACGTCTTCTGTTTTTCCATCACCATTAAAGTCACCTGAAATCTTAGAACTATCTGTAGTGGTTTCATGCGGATAATCTTCTGCTTCATCAACATTCGTCGAATCAGCGGCAATAGGTGGTGCTGGAATAGAATCTGTGCCGGTGGCAGCCTGCTGTGTGGTTTGATTACAGGCCAGTACTGCTAACATGGCAATCAATAAATATCTTTTCATCATAGTGATTTATGGATGATAAAAATATTTATTTTATATTGTATTGTTATGAAGAATTACACCATTTGTTTGCTCCTGTTATTCCATATGTATACAGGAGTGGCCCAGAAATCAGGTGATTTTATTGAACAGACTTCCTATAACGACGATAAAAGAGGCACCCCCAGGACCCTGCAATACCATCCGGAAGGCCACGATTTTGTCTGTATGAACGGTAAAAACAGGTATACCCGGGCTTTGTACGGAGGTCCGACGGCCTTCAGACTGGAAACCAGTGATCGCCCCGTATTTGCAGCATATATTGAAAAGAACAGCCAGCATATCGGCTTTTGGATAGATATACCCGGCAAGCCCTCCAAATGGCTCGATTCCACTTCTTTTTGCGAAGCCCGTTACAATGCCGGCAAAAGAACTTACTTCCTGAAAGATAAATCATGGGGAAAGGGGGAGCTGCGTATCTCCGTATTAGCTTTGTATGATAAAGAAGGTGCTATCTGGAAAATTGATTACAATAATATGCCTGCAGGGAGTGAGATTTCGGCAGGCATCACGAAAATACGCGCACAAAAGTTGTCCCGTTCCGGTGATATGGGGGCAGATCCTCCCGGTGTATTTGAACCTGCTGACAACCCGGTATATACCAGTACCTGTCAGTTGAAAACCAGTGGTTATATCCTTTTGAATGGCCTGCAATTATCAGCTACCAATGCCACTGCTATTTACGAAGCGACTGAAAAAGATAGACTACAACTGGCGGAACGTATTCAGATCGAAACCCCGGATCCATATATCAATCCTATTGGTGGTGCATTGGTCATGGCTGCTGATGGCATATGGGATGGCAAAAGCTGGTTACACGGGGCTATTGGTTGGCGTATGCCACTTACCGGTTGGCGTGCAGCCTATGCGGGTGATTTTTTAGGCTGGCACGATCGTGCCCGGATCCATTTTGATGGCTATGCTGCCAGTCAGGTCACCACTGTACCTAATACCATTCCACACCCTGCGCAGGATACCGCTCTGGATCTGGCACGTGCCGTCAAACAATGGGGAACGCCTATGTATAGCAATGGCTATATAGCCCGTAATCCAAATCGTCCGGATCAGATGCATCATTATGATATGAACCTGGTATACATCGACGAATTGCTCTGGCACCTGCAATGGACGGGAGATCTGGCTTATGCAAAAAAGATCTGGCCTGTGATTACCAGACATCTGGCCTGGGAAAAACGCAACTTTGATCCTGACAATGATGGTTTATATGATGCCTATGCCTGCATATGGGCCAGTGATGGTATGTATTATAATTCAGGTGCCGTTACTTATTCATCGGCTTATAATTACCGCGCCAATACACTGGCAGCCGCCATCGCCGAAAAGATAGGAGAGGACCCGCAACCTTATCGTACTGAAGCAGGTAAAATACTTACAGCAATCAATACTCGTTTGTGGCTAAAAGATAAAGGTCATTGGGCGGAATACCAGGATTTTATGGGGCTAAAACGCCTGCATGAAAGTGCAGGTGTATACACTATTTACCACACTATTGACAGCGATGTACCTGATGCCATACAAGCCTTTCAGGCCACCCGATATATTGATACAGAAATTCCGCATATCCCTGTAAAAGCAAAAGGGTTAAAAGATGAAGGATATGCCACTATCTCTACGAGCAACTGGATGCCTTATACATGGAGTACCAATAATGTGGCCTTTGCAGAAGTGATGCATACCGCATTGGCATACTTCCTCGCCGGTAGAAATGTAGAAGGTTTCAGGCTATTTAAAAGCTCCGTATTGGATGGAATGTATTTGGGGGATAGTCCGGGTAACTTTGGCCAGATTTCATTTTACGATGCTGCCAGGGGCGAATGTTACCGGGATTTCGGAGATGCTATTGGGATCGCCTCCCGCTTGCTGATACAGGGGGTATTTGGCATTCGGCCGGATGCGTTGAATAACCGTGTTATCATCAGGCCGGGATTTCCTGAAGCATGGCCATTTGCTTCCTTAAAAACACCGGATGTAACCTTTCAGTACAAGCAGGAGGGAACTTATGATACTTATCATATTGATACGCATTTTCCAATACTTGAATTGCAGGTACCCGCAAAAAAGGATCGTATAAAAAGCATACTGGTAAATGGCAGACCGGCCAAATGGCGGCTATCTCAGGCTGTAGCCGGTTATCCGCTGATAGCTGTTACTACGCAAGCCTACAGTGCCGATATCGTTATTGAATGGGAGGGTAGTGATATAGTCATACCGTCGATAACCGGCGAACAGACGACTTTCAAAACCGTCACACAGGGAGATATGACGTGGCTGGCAGCAGTACCGGTACAACCAGTAGAACTTGTACAATCTGTACAACCCGCACCAGCAAGGCATGAAACTTATACTGCATTCTCTCACGTCATCCCTGAATTGTGCGAGCCACTCAACATAGATACACAATGGAATGCTTCCGTTACTGACATCTTCAAAAATGAATATCGTTCACCACGCTCTCCTTTTACCACACTTGAAATTCCCCTGCATGGAATAGGAGAGTGGACGCATCCTAAGATCACAGCTAATATTGACGATGCCGTATTAAGAAAAGACACGGTATTAAATACCAATATTGGTGTGCCTTTTCGCACATCAGGCAAAGCATCCAAAAAAGCATCAGGTAACGAATCTGGAAACGATACCGCAAAAGTATCGGGTAACGAATCCCCCAAAGACATCGCATTTACCTCTTTATGGGACAATTACCCTGACAGCATTCAGATAAAATTGAATGGTCATGCAGAACGTGCCTACCTGTTACTCGCCGGTAGCACAAACTCAATGCAAAGCCGTATTGCAAATGGCCGGGTAACCATTACTTACACAGATGGTACAAAACAGATACAGGACCTGATTAACCCCGAAACCTGGTGCCCTATAGAACAGGATTATTTCACTGATACCCTTGCGTTTAAAATGCATCAACCCAAACCCTGGCGCCTGCATTTTAAAACAGGATATGTATCTCAGGACCTTGGCAGTGATCTCCAAATCAAAGGTGTTTATGGCCGGGAAATCGAAGGAGGAGCCGGTATGCTCCTGGATATTTTATTGGACGCACATAAGGAATTGAAAACCCTCACCTTAGAGACCCTTTCCAACGATGTGGTGGTCGGCTTGATAGCTATCACCTTGCAACGTATTAATAAATAAACTAATTTAGCGCCGCAATTTATTCCATAAACCTATGAAGCATTCGATAATTGTTTCCTTGTCCCTGTTAATCAGCATGTATTTAACTGCCTGTCATTCAGCGACAAAAGAAAAGAATTCAGATTCAATAATAGCAATAAAAGGCACCTTTCCAGGCTTTGCATATATAGCTGACGATAAGTTCGTTATCCTAACTATCAATGCAGATTCCAATCAGTCAGCCAGTGTACCTGAAATTGTAAAAGCAGATGCCGGCCTTTATTGTTCCAATGCATCTGATGTGCAGTGGAACAAGATTCCTGCACAATATTGTTCCCAGCTCAATCAACAGAGCAGGGAACAGTGGTGCTAACGCAATCTGGAATTGAATGGATTGAAACCCACCACTGGAAGATCCCATATCACGATTGCCTATACTGATAAAAATAGATAATATACTACCACAATAAACCCATTTTAAATACTAAAATAACACTTCGCTTACCTCCTGAAAGTTATATTATAAAAATTATTACATACTAAAAAAGCCTTATAAGTCATTGACTTGTAAGGCTTTTTGTGTTTATTCCATTTTTTGTTATCAATTTGTTAAAAACTTGCATCTGACTGATTGTCAGCTTTTAGTATAGTTTATCAATTATAAAATAGTAAAATATATCAAACTTATTTTATATTTGCTCGTTCGTATATAATTATCATTTTGGCCTATGAAACACATTTACAAACACCGGCTTGCCATCTGCAGAACTAATAGGATGGACTTTCGCCCTCAAAATTATGAAAACGCTCATTGGGTTACAACAGCCTGAAACTGAAGTTATCTGATAGTTTTTTTTCAAAAAGTACGAAGATGAAAAAGATTCTAATCCTATTATGCGGCTGTTTGTTGCTTTTTACTGGTATAGCGCGGTCTCAAACCTGGTATGTTAACATGCCGGATACGGTCTGTATGTCTACGAATAGTAGTACTGCGGACCAGATCAAGTTTACCAGTATGAACGCCCAGCTGGCGAGTGGCCAACAAACAAAGGTAACCTGGACCATTACCACGCCCAATAATTCTGCGGCTGATTATAATATCCTGTATTCGGAGAATGCTTCCTCTGTCAAAGCAACTCAGCTAACTCTTACGAATTTGCTGACGTTGCAATTTTTGGCTACAGGTAAATATACTTTTACGCTGTCAACGAGTTATAAGTCTGGTAGTACCACCAAGACAGTTACCACTACTAAGAGTATTGTCGTGGTAGACTGTACGATTACCACTTGTAGCGGGGGGGATGCGGAGATGCCAGGTTTCACTGAAGACTTTGGCACCTTGCCCACCACCGCGACCCGTAAAGCATATTCCCCGGCTTCTGCGGTAGGGTATACTTACTCGGCTTCTGGTTATCCGGCTGATAATTATTATGCGATCTCAAATACAACGCACCTGAGAGGTGAATGGATTACTACCAGTGATCATACAGGTTCTACCCGTGGTGGTATGCTGGTTGCGAACTCCAGTACTACGCCAACGGTATTTTTCCAAAAAGAAGTAGATGGTCTGTGTCGTGGTTCGGTATATAACTTTAGTGCCTGGTTTATAAATGCGGATAGCTCCTATGTGATGACGAACACCTGTTCGTCTGGTTTTATTTATGCAGGGGTGACTTTCCAGATTGTGAATGCGGCCAATACCAGTCAGATATTGGCGAGCTTCCGAACGTACGCGGTTTCGCCTAACTTCTCAAAAGCTACATGGCAACGGTTCGGTGGATCTTTCACCGTACCTACCGGCGTTACGAACGTAATTGTACGAATTATCAACAACTTCCCCGGTGGTTGTGGTAACGATATTGCGTTGGATGATATTCAATTCTCTTATTGTAGTCCGATTATCACCGCTTCTATCCTTGGCGCTGCCAGCAGCCTGAAAGAGGTATTGTGTGAGGGCGTTGCTACTACGCTCGTTTCTTCTTATACGCCAACCAATTACTTTACAAATGCAGAGTACCAATGGGAAATGTCTGATGATGGTGGTGTGACCTGGTTCGATGTTCCTTTTGGTACTGCTAACAATGACACCCTGGTAATCACGGAAGGAGAACTGAAAGGTACGAAAGACGTAGCTGCCGATTACCTGTTCCGTGTCAGGATATATGAAAGCGGAAGCTCCTCACAAACCTGTGCGGCCCCGTCATCATCGGTCAAGATCACGATACTACCGATGCCAATACTATACCTGACCAAAACGCAGGTCTGTGAGGGAGGCACGGTTGACCTACAAGCCTCCGGTGGTTATGATTACTTTAAATGGAATGATACCAGTTACGTTGGTCCAGACCGACAGATCACAGTTGTAAGTGATACTACTATTACCGTATATGGTTATATAACTTATGGTGTAGATGGTGGTAAGACCTGTATTGACTCAAATAGTGCTACTATTAAGAAGGATGACAAACCTATCGTGGAGGTGGCCGCTTCTGATACTTCATTGTGTGTGGGTAGCAGGGTTACCCTGAGTATTGCTGATGCTCTGGCACCAAATGGTGATGCTACCAAGAGCATCCGTTGGTACAAAGGCTCAAGCGTGGCTACAGGTACATTGCTCTCTGATTATAATGATCAGACGGGTATGATATATAATACAGAGACCCTTGCCGACAGCTCCTTTATAGTCGTTGTCACGAATGGAACCTGTACCGTCACGTCGGCGCCATTTATCATTCACCTTACGGCTGTGCCTTCACCACCTGCTGGTACACATGTGACCAAGTGTGTGGAAGATGGAAGCAATGCCTCAGGTACCTTCACTATGACCCGTAGTACCATTACTGGTACCAAAGGCGTGTGGACGATCACTGGTATCTCTGGTCCTGGTATTTCTGGTGACACCAGCTCTACCATCAACTTCTCCGACTACGTTACTTTAAATAAGAACAACCCTGCTGCTACAGTTACCCTGAATAATCCGGGTATTACCGTTTACCTGCAGTGGACTGTGACAGCAACCGGCAACTCTGATTGTGTGGGCTATGCTTATGATACCCTGACACTGATCACTGGCGCTACCACTGCTTATGCAGGTCCGGATACAACGTTGTGTGGTACTAATAATGTATTTACCATGCAGGCGAACGAACCGGATCTCACCTTGACAGGTGACTTCGCAGAAACCGGTACATGGTCAATAGTAGGATCCTCTACTGGTGTAACCATCGATGATATACACGCCTATAATACTACTGTGAGAATTACCAACGGTAGCTATCAGGATGTAACGCTGGCATGGACCATCAACAATGCAAGTGGTTGTGGTACCAACTCAGATCAGGTAGTGCTGCACTATACTGCGCTGCCAACCATGACCCTGAAGCCTGATACCGTTTGTAACACGCAGGGTTATTTCACGATGGATACCACAGCTACCAGCGGTACGCCAACTTACTACAGTGTAACTGGTACTATGTCCGGCTTCTCTGCAGTGCCTGAAACTCAAATAACTTCATGGCCGATCACTGTACCTATTCCTACTGGTGTTGCTGCAGGTGTATATACATTTACAGTTAACTTCAGAAGTAATAATGGTGGTTGTACCAATTCAACTACTATCAAAGTAAATGTTGAAACGCCGCCAACTGCTCCAACCAGCGTAACAGTAAGTGCACCTTCTATCTGTACAAGTGGTTCTTCTACCCTGACAGTTGTAGGTGGAACCCTGGGTACTAACGCCAATGGTACTACCGCAGGCCAATATGTGTGGTATGCAGGTGGTTGTGGTTCCGGTACTTCAATCGGTACTGGTTCTTCTATCACTGTGAGCGTTTCTGCAACGACTACATATTATGTAAGGGTAGAAAGCAACGGTAAGTGTGGTACTACTGCCTGTGCAAGCGGTACTGTCACTGTTTATACAGCACCGACTACTTCCAATGCAGGTCCTGCACAGACACATTGTAATGACTCCCTGTTCACCATGGCGGCTAACTCCGCTTCGGTAGGTGCAGGTGCATGGACTTACACTGGTACAGCAACTATCACAAATACTTCCAGTCCTACTACTACAGTATTCGTACCTGCAGGTAAGACTGCAACGCTGACCTGGACAATTACCAACGGCGCTTGTACGACTTCTTCTACTGTATTACTGACTAACTATATGCAACCGGTAACAGCGAATGCTGGTCCGGATTCTATTATGCAGTGTGCGAACAGCACATTCACCATGCAGGCAACTGCTGCTTCTCCATCTACCGCAACCGGTACCTGGTCCACCTTCACAGGTAGCAAAGCCACCATCACTACAGGTATGTTCAACAATCCTGCAGCTACGGTGACCCTGGCAGCTGGTGATACTGCTACACTGATATGGACAGTGACCAACGGAACCTGTTCTTCTACCGATTACGTAAAACTGATTAATTACGCTACACCGACTACTGCCAATGCAGGTCCTGATAGTGTGAAACAGTGTGCGACCCCTTCCTTTACCATGGCGGCGACTACGCCAACTATCGGTACAGGTAAGTGGTCTATAAAGAGTGGTACTGCTACTATCGGTACTGCTGATAGCAGCAAAGTAAATGCTGTGATCACAGTAGCGACTGGCTCTACTGCCACCCTGTACTGGACAGTGACGAATGGTACCTGTTCTTCTAAAGACAGTATTGTATTAGTGAACTACGCTATGCCAACTACTGCCAATGCAGGTCCGGATTCAATTGTACAATGTAATAACGCTTCGTTCACCATGCTGGCTACAGCAGCAGCCCCGGCTACAGCAGTAGGTACATGGTCTACATTTACCGGCAGCAAGGCCACCATCACTACAGGCATGTTCAACAATGCTGCAGCTACGGTGACCCTGGCAGCAGGCGATACAGCTACCTTGATATGGACTGTAACAAATGGTGTTTGTTCCAGCACTGATTATGTTTTACTGAAGAACTACCAGGCGCCATCTACAGCGCAGGCAGGTCTTGATTCTATCAAGCAGTGTGCGAACACAACCTTCACCATGTCAGCCACTGCGGCTAGCGTAGGTGTAGGCACGTGGACTGTATCCAAGGCAACTGCTACTATCACCAGTCCAAATAGCACGACCACTACAATCACAGTTCCTGTAGGCGACAGCGTTATGGCTTACTGGACAATCGTGAATGGTACATGTTCTACCAGGGATAGCATAAAACTGGTGAACTATGTGAAACCAACTGATGCTGAAGCAGGTCCTGATCAACATCAGTGTGCGACCACTACCTTCACCATGGCGGGCAATGCACCATCTGTATCTACCGCTTCAGGTATGTGGACCAAACCAACCGGTTCTACAGCAACGATCGCAAATCCAACAAGTCCAACCACTACTGTAACCCTTCCAACAGGAGATAGCACCAGGTTGTACTGGACCATCACGAATGGTGCATGTACCACTACGGACTCAGTATGGATCGTCAATAACCTGTCACCAGCTGCTGCGAATGCCGGTCCGGACACGATCAAGCAGTGTAACAACGCTACTTTTACAATGTCCGCGAACTCACCTTCAGTATCTGGTGCATGGGGTACCTGGACTGTTGTTTCTCCATCTACGTATACTATTTCTGCTGCACAGCTGAACAACCCGACTGCTACCTTCAGCGTAACTGCCGGTCAGACTGTAGTACTGAAATGGACTATTACTAATATTGGTTGTACTTCTTCAGACAATATTGTGCTGATCAATTATGTACAGCCAACCGCTACGTCAGCAGGTTCTGCACAGCAACATTGTTCTGACAGTCTGTTTACGCTCGCTGGTTCTACACCAATGACCGGTGCAACCGGTTACTGGTACGTACGCAGTGGTACAGCAACGGTGACTACACCGACCAGTGCTACTTCAACGGTGATTGTACCTGCTGGTCAGACAGCCTTATTACGTTGGGTAATCACCAACGGTGCCTGCGCTGACTCTGCTTCAGTAACACTGATCAACTATATGCAACCGGTAGCAGCGAATGCTGGTCCGGATTCTATTATGCAGTGTGCGAACAGTACCTTCACCATGCAGGCAACAGCTGCTTCTCCATCTACCGCAACCGGTACCTGGTCCACCTTCACAGGCAGCAAAGCCACCATCACTACAGGTATGTTCAACAATCCTGCGGCTACGGTGACCCTGGCAGCTGGTGATACTGCTACACTGATATGGACAGTGACCAACGGTACCTGTTCTTCTACTGATTATGTAAAACTGATTAACTACGCTACACCGACTACTGCCAATGCAGGTCCTGATAGTGTGAAACAGTGTGCGACCCCTTCCTTTACCATGGCGGCGACTACGCCAACGATCGGTACCGGTAAGTGGTCTGTAAAGAGTGGTACTGCAACGATCGGTACTGCCGATAGCAGCAAAGTAAATGCTGTGATCACAGTAGCGACTGGCTCTACTGCCACCCTGTACTGGACCGTGACGAATGGTACCTGTTCTTCTAAAGACAGTGTTGTATTAGTGAACTACGCTATGCCAACTACTGCCAATGCAGGTCCGGATTCCATCGTACAATGTAATAACGCTTCGTTCACCATGCAGGCTACAGCTGCTGCTCCGGCTACAGCAGTAGGTACATGGTCTACATTTACAGGCAGCAAGGCCACCATCACTACAGGCATGTTCAACAATGCTGCAGCTACAGTGACCCTGGCAGCAGGCGATACAGCTACCTTGATATGGACTGTAACAAATGGTGTTTGTTCCAGCACTGATTATGTTTACCTGAAGAACTACCAGGCGCCTTCAACAGCGCAGGCAGGTCTTGATTCTATCAAGCAGTGTGCGAACACAACCTTCACCATGTCAGCCACTGCGGCTAGCGTAGGTGTTGGCACGTGGACTGTATCCAAAGCGACTGCTACGATCACCAGTCCAAACAGCACGACTACTACGATCACAGTTCCTGTAGGCGACAGCGTTATGGCTTACTGGACAATCGTGAATGGTACATGTTCTACCAGGGATAGCATAAAACTGGTGAACTATGTGAAACCAACTGATGCAGAAGCAGGTCCTGATCAGCACCAGTGTAACACAGCGACCTTCACCATGGCGGCCAATGCACCATCTGTATCTACAGCTTCCGGTACATGGTCTAAGCCAGCCGGATCTACCGCAACCATTGCAAGTGTCAATAGTCCGACCACGACTGTGACCATTCCTGTTGGTGACAGCAGCATGTTGTACTGGACGATTACAAACGGTGTATGTGCGGATGTAGACACGGTATGGATTGTAAACAATAATCCTCCTGCTAATGCAGATGCGGGTGTAGACACCCTCAAACATTGTAACTACGATGCCTTTACCATGACAGCGAATACGCCTTCCGTAGCTGGAGCAACCGGTTACTGGAGTGTTGTATCTCCTGCTTCTTATACTATCTCAGCTGCACAGCTGAATGATCCGAACACTACCTTCACGGTAACTGCGGGTTCTACAGTGGTACTGAGCTGGACCATCACCAACCTGGGTTGTACCACTTCAGACAACATTGTGCTGATCAATTACGAACAGCCAACCGCTACGTCAGCAGGTTCTGCCCAGTCTCATTGTTCTGACAGTCTGTTTACGCTTGCTAGTTCTACACCAATGACCGGCGCAACCGGTTACTGGTATGTACGCAGTGGAACAGCAACGGTGACCACACCGACCAGTGCTACTTCAACTGTTATAGTTCCTGCTGGTCAGACAGCCTTATTAAGTTGGGTCATAACCAACGGTGTGTGCGCTGATTCTGCTTCAGTAACACTGATCAATTATATGCAACCGGTAACAGCGAATGCTGGTCCGGATTCTATTATGCAGTGTGCGAACAGCACCTTCACCATGCAGGCGACAACACCTGCCATCGGTACCGGTACCTGGTCTACCTTCACAGGCAGCACTGCCACTATTACTACGGGTATGTTCAACGATCCTGCAGCTACGGTGACCCTGGCAGCTGGTGATACAGCTACACTGATATGGACAGTGACCAACGGTACCTGTTCTTCTACTGATTATGTAAAACTGATTAACTACGCCACACCATCAACCGCCGATGCAGGTCCTGATAGTGTGAAACAGTGTGCGACCCCTTCCTTTACCATGGCGGCGACTACGCCAACGATCGGTACTGGTAAGTGGTCTATAAAGAGTGGTACTGCAACGATCGGTACTGCTGATAGCAACAATGTAAATGCAGTGATCACAGTAGCGACTGGCTCTACAGCCACCCTGTACTGGACCGTGACGAATGGTACCTGTTTTTCTAAAGACAGTATTGTATTAGTGAATTACGCTATGCCCACTACTGCCGATGCGGGTCCGGATTCCATCGTACAGTGTAATAATGCTTCCTTCACCATGCAGGCTACAGCCGTAGCTCCGGCTACAGCAGTAGGCACATGGTCAACATTTACAGGCAGCACGGCCACTATCACTACAGGTATGTTCAACAATCCTGCAGCTACGGTGACCTTAGCCGCAGGCGATACAGCTACCTTGATATGGACAGTCACCAATGGTGTTTGTTCCAGCACCGATTATGTTTTCCTGAAGAACTACCAGGCGCCTGCTACAGCGCAGGCAGGCCCTGATTCCATCAGGCAGTGTGCGAACGATACCTTCACCATGTCAGCCACTGCGGCCAGCGTAGGTGTTGGCACGTGGACAGTATCCAAAGCGACAGCTACGATTACCAGTCCAAACAGCCCGACCACTACGATCACAGTTCCTGTGGGAGATAGTGTAATGGCTTACTGGACAATCGTGAATGGTACATGTTCTACCAGGGATAGCATAAAACTGGTGAACTATGTGAAACCAGCTGATGCTGATGCCGGTCCTGACCAGCACCAGTGTAACACAGCGACCTTCACCATGACGGCCAATGCACCATCTGTATCTACAGCTTCCGGTACATGGTCTAAACCAGCCGGATCTACCGCAACCATTGCGAGTGTCAATAGTCCGACCACGACTGTGACCATTCCTGTTGGTGACAGCAGCATGTTGTACTGGACGATTACAAACGGTGTATGTGCGGATGTGGACACGGTATGGATTGTAAACAATAATCCTCCTGCTAATGCAGATGCGGGTGTAGACACCCTCAAACATTGTAACTACGATGCCTTTACCATGACAGCGAATACGCCTTCCGTAGCTGGAGCAACCGGTTACTGGAGTGTTGTATCTCCTGCTTCTTATACTATCTCAGCTGCACAGCTGAATGATCCGAACACTACCTTCACGGTAACTGCGGGTTCTACGGTGGTACTGAGCTGGACCATCACCAACCTGGGTTGTACCACTTCAGACAACATTGTGCTGATCAATTACGAACAGCCAACCGCTACGTCAGCAGGTTCTGCCCAGTCTCATTGTTCTGACAGTCTGTTTACGCTTGCTGGTTCTACACCAATGACCGGCGCAACCGGTTACTGGTATGTACGCAGTGGAACAGCAACGGTGACCACACCGACCAGTGCTACTTCAACTGTTATAGTTCCTGCTGGTCAGACAGCCTTATTAAGTTGGGTCATAACCAACGGTGTGTGCGCTGATTCTGCTTCAGTAACACTGATCAATTATATGCAACCGGTAACAGCGAATGCTGGTCCGGATTCTATTATGCAGTGTGCGAACAGCACCTTCACCATGCAGGCGACAACACCTGCCATCGGTACCGGTACCTGGTCTACCTTCACAGGCAGCACTGCCACTATTACTACGGGTATGTTCAACGATCCTGCAGCTACGGTGACCCTGGCAGCTGGTGATACAGCTACACTGATATGGACAGTGACCAACGGTACCTGTTCTTCTACTGATTATGTAAAACTGATTAACTACGCCACACCATCAACCGCCGATGCAGGTCCTGATAGTGTGAAACAGTGTGCGACCCCTTCCTTTACCATGGCGGCGACTACGCCAACGATCGGTACTGGTAAGTGGTCTATAAAGAGTGGTACTGCAACGATCGGTACTGCTGATAGCAGCAATGTAAATGCTGTGATCACAGTAGCGACTGGCTCTACAGCCACCCTGTACTGGACCGTGACGAATGGTACCTGTTTTTCTAAAGACAGTATTGTATTAGTGAATTACGCTATGCCCACTACTGCCGATGCGGGTCCGGATTCCATCGTACAGTGTAATAATGCTTCCTTCACCATGCAGGCTACAGCCGTAGCTCCGGCTACAGCAGTAGGCACATGGTCAACATTTACAGGCAGCACGGCCACTATCACTACAGGTATGTTCAACAATCCTGCAGCTACGGTGACCTTAGCCGCAGGCGATACAGCTACCTTGATATGGACAGTCACCAATGGTGTTTGTTCCAGCACCGATTATGTTTTCCTGAAGAACTACCAGGCGCCTGCTACAGCGCAGGCAGGCCCTGATTCCATCAGGCAGTGTGCGAACGATACCTTCACCATGTCAGCCACTGCGGCCAGCGTAGGTGTTGGCACGTGGACAGTATCCAAAGCGGCAGCTACGATTACCAGTCCAAACAGCCCGACCACTACGATCACAGTTCCTGTGGGAGATAGTGTAATGGCTTACTGGACAGTTGTAAATGGTACATGTTCTACTATAGATAGCGTGAAACTGGTCAACTATGTGAAACCAGCTGATGCTGATGCCGGTCCTGACCAGCACCAGTGTAACACAGCGACCTTCACCATGGCGGCCAATGCACCATCTGTATCTACAGCTTCCGGTACATGGTCTAAGCCAGCCGGATCTACCGCAACCATTGCAAGTGTCAATAGTCCGACCACGACTGTGACCATTCCTGTTGGTGACAGCAGCATGTTGTACTGGACGATTACAAACGGTGTATGTGCGGATGTGGACACGGTATGGATTGTAAACAATAATCCTCCTGCTAATGCAGATGCGGGTGTAGACACCCTCAAACATTGTAACTACGATGCCTTTACCATGACAGCGAATACGCCTTCCGTAGCTGGAGCAACCGGTTACTGGAGTGTTGTATCTCCTGCTTCTTATACTATCTCAGCTGCACAGCTGAATGATCCGAACACTACCTTCACGGTAGCTGCGGGTTCTACGGTGGTACTGAGCTGGACCATCACCAACCTGGGTTGTACCACTTCAGACAACATTGTGCTGATCGATTACGAACAGCCAACAGCAGTAAGTGCGGGTACTGACCAGACCAAGTGTGCGGGTTCAGACTTCGTACTGGCTGGTTCTACACCAAACGTAACAGGTGCTATCGGAACATGGTATGTTCGCAGCGGTTCTGCTACTATCGCTACCGGCGAAGAGCATTTGCCAGCGGCACACCTAACCCTGCCAAATGATGCTTCTGCTGAATTACATTGGGTTGTAACAAATGGTGTCTGTGCTGATTCTGCGGCTGTGATACTGACTAACTACCTGACTCCTGTTAATGCTGATGCAGGTGCGGAATTAGTGAAACATTGTTCTGACAGTGCTTTCGTAATGAGTGCAAACGAACCTGATGTAACAGGTGCGATCGGTGAATGGACGTTCGTAGGCACTACTGCCGCTGTAGCAAGTGATCCAAACGATCCGTATACTACCATCTTTGTTCCTGCAGGAGATAGTGTACTCGCTATCTGGTCAATCGGTAACGGTACATGTTCTACCAGCGACACAGTGAAACTGGTGAACTATATGTCACCAACTGCTGCCGCTGTACCAGCAGATATGCAACAGTGTATGACCACTACCTTCCCTGTAACGGCGAATGCTCCGGATGTACCGGGTGCGATCGGTTACTGGACAGTAGTGAAGGGTAATGCGACCTTCCCGGCTGCTGACCTTAATAATAGCAGCACTACTTTCACTGTACCAAATGGTGATAGCGCATACATCTCCTGGACACTGACCAACGGTATCTGTTACAGTGCCGATACAATTAAACTGTACAACTATCAGCAACCAGCGCAGGCTGATGCCGGTTCTGACTCCCTGGTACAGTGTAATAACACTACATTCACTATGGCAGCGACCGCACCAGACCTGGCAACAGCAGTCGGTAAGTGGTCTCTGTACCCAGGTAGTGCCGCAAGCTTCAACGCGACTGACTCTACTAATATCCATGCAGTATTCACCCTGCCTGCAGGCGATACCGCAACCGCAATCTGGACAGTAACCAACGGTGTCTGCTCCAGCTATGATATGATCCTGTTGAAGAATTACGAAGCGCCAGCTCAGGCAGACGCGGGTCCTGATTCTCTGAAACATTGTAACGACGCCGTATTCACTATGAGTGCAACTGCACCATCACTGACTACCGCTACCGGTACATGGACAGTATCTAAAACAACTGCTACTATTACGAATGCAAACAGCATCACCGCTACTATCAACGTACCTGCGGGTGACAGCGTGATGGCTTACTGGACAATCACAAACGGTGCTTGTTCTACAGTTGACAGCATTAAACTGGTGAACTATCAGCAACCAACAGCAGCAGCTGCAGGTACCGAAACCCACCAGTGTGCGACCAGCACCTTCACCCTGGCAGCTAATACACCTGATGTAGCCGGTGCCGTAGGAACCTGGACATTACCAACCGGTTCTACTGCTACTATCGCTGCAGCGGATGTGCACAAGCCAAATGCGACCATCAGCGTACCAGAAGGTGATAGCGTAATTGCTACCTGGACCATCACCAACGGTGTATGTACTTCCAGCAGCACAGTGAAACTGGTAAATGATAAGATGCCGGATGTGGCAAATGCCGGTTCTGCACAGACGCATTGTTCTGACAGTGCCTTCGTCATGACAGCCAACACTGCTACTATTGGTACCGGTACCTGGTCATTCTACACAGGTTCTACCGCTACGATCGCAACAGCTGATCTGAATAATCCGACAGCTAAGATCTTTGTACCAGCAGGTGATACTGCCACTGCAATCTGGACAATCACTAACAATTCATGCGCAACCAGCAGCACTGTCTTCCTGAAGAACGATATGATGCCGGAAGCTGCAAATGCCGGCGCTAACCAGACACATTGTAATGACTCTGCCTTTATAATGACTGCTACGCCAGGCGCCATCGCTACTTCTAAAGGTACATGGACTGTGATCAGTGGTACTGCAACCATCGCAGCTGCTGACCTGAACAATCCAACTGCCAAAGTAATAGTGCTGGTAAATACAACAGCTGTTCTTCAATGGACCCTGAGCAATGGAACATGTACTGGTACACCAGCTACTGTAACACTGACTAACCTGGGACCAGTAATGGGTAATACTATCTCCGCTGATCAGACTGTGTGTACTTCTGAAACACCTGCGCAGCTGAAAGGAACGACTACCCTGAGTGGTGGCGACGGTACCTTCACTTATCAGTGGCAGATCAGCACGACCAGTGCAACCAACGGATTCTCTAACGTGACTACAGGTACTGGTGGTACTTCTGCTTCCTATACTCCAGGTACACTCACCGCTGATTCAGTATGGTTCAGAAGAATTGTGACCTCAGGCACTTGTAGCACCACCATCAGCAATGTGGTGAAGATCAGAAGGATCACTACACCTCCGGTAGTAGTATCTGTACCAGCCGCTATCACTACTGATTGTGTACTGGGTAAAGATTACACTACACTGTTCGGTACACCAGTATTCAGTCACCAGCCATTCACTAATGAGGCGCTGACTGTGACTTACACTGATAATACGCAGACACCGGATGCTTGTACGACTATCATCAGACGTACCTGGACAGCCGTAGACCGTTGTGGTCTCACGACTTCCGCTCAGCAGACCATCACTGTGATCGATACCACAGCTCCTGTGTTCACTTCCACAGCACCTGCTGATGTGACCGTAGAGTGTGATCAGGTGCCAGCTGCTGTGAACCTGACAGCAAACGATGCTTGTTTAGGTACCCTGACAATCGCACCAATTGAAACAAGAATAGACATCGCAGGTCAGTGTACCAGCAATTACTACCTGATCCGTAAATGGGTAGCGGTTGATAATTGTGGTAACGCCAGCGACACCCTGAAACAGACCATCACGGTAAGAGACCAGACTGGTCCTGTGTTCACAGTAACTGCTCCTGCAAACTTAACTGTAGATTGTGATAAGGTACCAACAGCTGCCACGCTGACGGCTACTGACAACTGTACGCCTGGTACTATCACTGTAACACCAGTGGATACCAGACAGTCAATCTCTGGTGCTAAGTGTAGTAATACTTACCAGATCACACGTACATGGACTGCGACCGATAATTGTGGTAACAGCACCGTAGTGAAACAGATCATCACCGTTCAGGATACAACCAGACCAGCGTTCTCAATGACCCTTGTGTCTGATACGACTGTGAATTGTGACGCTGTACCTGCGCTGCCAACTATCACAGCTACCGACAACTGTTCTGCAAGTGTGAAAGTATCTGTATCCCAGACGAAGGTGTTCCTGAGCACTACATGTTCTAACAACTACCGTCTGACCCGTACCTGGACGGCTTCTGATGATTGTGGTAATACTGCCACTATGAAACAGGTGATCACCGTTCAGGATACAACTAAACCAACATTTACCATCACACCGCCAAGTGATACTACTGTAAGTTGTAGTGCAGTGCCAACACCGCCAAGCAACCTGTCAGCTACTGACAACTGTAGTGCAACCAGCAATGTGAAGATCAGCTACTCTCAGACCCGTCAGTCCATCACCGGTGCTTGTGCAAGCAACTACCAGCTGATCAGAGTCTGGACAGCGAAAGACGAATGTGGTAATACTAATATTGTACGTCAGGTGATCACAGTAGTAGATACCACCAAACCAGTGATGGATCCGGCTCCGGCTGCTGTCACTGTATCATGTGGAGGTACTATACCAGCTGCTGCTACCCTGTACGCAACTGATAACTGCGATGGCAACTTCCCTAAGAAAGCGACCATGACCACCGATCCATATACTGTGGATGCTTGTAACGGTTACACCATCACCAGAAGATGGAACGTATCTGACGCATGTGGTAATGCCGCGATCGAAAGGGTACAGATCATCACTGTAGAAGCATGTCCTAAACCACAACTGGACGCTACACTGCCAGTGAACTGTTCTGACAATACGAAGTTTGCACTGCAGCTGCTGACCAAAGTAAGCAAACCAACATTTACACTGCAGAGCGTATATCCTGCAGGTACCGTAACCACACCGAAGAGTCAGACCAGCAATGTGTTCGACCTGAATGGTGCCACACAGGCTACCTTTATCGTAACTGATGGCGTAACCGGTTGCGTATCTGACCCAGTGACTTATACCCTGCAATATGTACAGAAACCAACTGTCAACCTGGGTAACGATACTGCGATCTGCGAAGGCAACTCAGTCACCCTGGATGCAGGTGCGGCAAATGCAAGTGCTGGTTATACAATTAAATGGAACACAGGTGCAACTACCCAACAGATCACCGTATCTGCTGCCGGTACTTACTATGCAACGGTGACCAATAATGGTTGTTCCGCTACAGACTCTGTGAAGGTAACGGTGAACGCACCACCAACGGTTGATATCCGCGATACCACTATTTGTGATGGCATGACTGTAAAACTGAATGCTTATGTACAGGGTGCTTCTTACACATGGAGCACTGGTGATACCGGACCATCTATCACTGTAAGTACCGCTGGTACCTACACCGTAGATGTATCACTGAAAGGTTGTACCGTAACTGACCAGGCGACCGTAACG
Source organism: Chitinophaga sp. LS1 (assembly GCF_034274695.1). Lineage (NCBI taxonomy): Bacteria > Pseudomonadati > Bacteroidota > Chitinophagia > Chitinophagales > Chitinophagaceae > Chitinophaga > Chitinophaga sp. LS1. The sequence goes on along the minus strand of NZ_CP128362.1, from coordinate 6,428,405 downwards.
GTGTCTACTCCGCCGAACGTGACCCTGACACCTGATACTTCTGTATGTCCTGATCAGACAGTGATGCTGCAGGTTGAGCCGGATGGCGGCAGTGTGAAATGGTCTGATGGATCGCTGACAAACTCTATCATCGTATCTAAACCTGGTGACTACTGGGTGACTGTAACGAAGAATAGTTGTGTAGTGACCGATACTGTGACGGTGACCAACAAGGCTAACATCAGCTTAGACCTCGGTCCTGACAAGGATATCTGTGCCGGTGGCCTGGTAGTACTGGATGCGACTAACGCGAGTGCGATCTCTTACCTCTGGAATGATGGTACGACCGATCCGATCAAGGAAGTAAGCACACCAGGTACCTACACTGTAACAGTACTTGACAAATATTGTAATCTGACATCTACAGATAGCGTGAAAGTAACAGTGGCTGGTATCGGAGATATTTCTCTGGGCAATGATACGACCATCTGTATCGGTCAGACCCTGACACTGAGTGTAGATGCCGGTACCGGCAACAGCATCAGATGGCAGGATGGCGCTACAACAGCAACGTATGTAGTGACAGCGACCGGATACTATAAAGTGACTGTTTACAATGATTGTGGCTCTGTGACCGACGACATCACAGTTACTTACAAACAATGTGAAGCGAAGCCAGACTTCCCGAATGCGTTCACACCTAATGGTGATGGTAACAACGATACGTTCAAACCTCACGTAAACGGTCCGATGTATGATTACGATCTGCGCGTCTTCAACCGTTGGGGCCAGGTAGTGTTCCTGAGTAAAAGCCAGACCAAAGGGTGGGATGGTAGATTCCAGGGATCACTGGTAGATGTAGGAACATATGTGTATCTGTTGAGCTACAAGAATACGGCAGGTGGAGAGACGAAAATAGTGAAAGGTGAAGTGACCGTATTAAGATAAGAGAAGTGTAAAGTAGAAATAGGCTGAAGGCGTCCCGGAGTACCCACCGGGGCGTCTTCCCTTTTTATAGACATCGTTAAACTATTCGTCATTCTTGTTGTCTGAGTATTTTTTTACCTATAAAAAGCGAACGCGCAATGAAGACTAGAATTTTAATTATGATGTTGGTTGCTGGTGGTACTTTTATGACAGTATCTGCACAGCAGCAGCCAAAGGGGAAGGCTCCAGTAGTGAAGACTGTACCAAAGAATGCAAAAGCCACTACTTATAAGGGTGTAAAGTACCAGGTGGTAGACGGTAAGTATTACAAACCTGTATCTGGCGGTTATGAAGAAGTGTCAGCACCTCCGGTAGGCATCCAGGTAGATAAGGTACCCACAGGGTTCCAGCGAAAGGAGCATAAAGGTGTGAAGTATTATTACAAGGATAATGTTTACTATAAGGAAGTGAAGGGTAAATTTGAAGTGTGTGCAAAGCCCTGGTAAGTAAAAAACAAATTATAAAGTAAAAAGTTCCTGTCGGTTCCGGCAGGAATTTTTTATTTTATGGCTTCGCAGGCCCTCTGCTTCTGACTTAGGTAGGAGCACAGGGCGCGTCAAAAACGAATGAAATCATTTTTCATTACATTTGTCCAAATGAGTAGAATGCTGTGGAATGAACGATACACGAAAGGCCTTCCTTCATTGGACATACCAGATCCTTATTTTATTGGCATGTATGAGCAGTTTCCTGCTGGTGGAAGGGCTTTGGATCTGGCGGCTGGTAGTGGCAGGCATACGTTGTACCTGGCCGAGAGAGGGTGGGAGGTGACGGCGGTAGATTTTTCGGATGTGGCGATGGAGCAGTTAAGTTTGCGTGCGGAGGGGTTGAAGGTGAAGACAGTGTGTGCGGATTTGTCTGCTTTTGAAATTGCGGACAAATATGATCTCATTGTATTGTATTATTATTTTGATGTGGCGATATTTCCGGCTATTATCGATGCGCTGAAACCTGGTGGGGTGCTGATTTTGAAACTGGCGATTGAGCGTGCAGACAATGAAAATATATTACCCTTATTGAATGAACTTGAGCAGCTCAATTATAGCCAGCGCCCAGTAAAACACAGGGGCGTGGCAGAAGGTCTTTTTAAAAAAATATAAAAGCCCTGTATTCATTCACGAATACAGGGCTTTTATATTTTATTGTTTCAGGATCTTCACAGTCTTCTGACTACCATCTTTGCGGTCTATTTTGATAATGTAAACACCAGGTACCAATGAAGATACATTGATGTTTGTGCCAGGATTGGTTACCTGCATAATCGCATGTCCGCTGATGTCGAAAACACTCATGGTTCTGATCTTATCATTATTACGGATATACAGCTGGTTGCTGACCGGGTTAGGAGACAGGGTCACCGTAGTGTGCGTGTCTTCTGTAACAGTGTTAGCAGCAGCTGCTCTTGCGCCGGAAGTACTGGTAATGGTCAGGTAATTAAAGTTGAAATTACCAGTAGCAGTGGCAATACCGATACTGTAAGTACCAGCAGGCAGAGATACAGTATGTGCTACATTGGACCATACCTGCCAGCCACCTGTATTAGGAATGGTGACAGTGCCCAGTTGTGTAGCTCCAGCATCTTTTTCAAGGCGCAGTGTATTGCCGGAAGAGGTACTAGCTACACGATAGTCTACTACATAAGAACCGGTAGCGGGGATTGTTACTTCATAACTCAGCCAGTCACCTGCATCAATATAACCTACATTCAGTCCGCCACCTGCATCGCTGGTGGTTTCTGTCTGTACGCCTGACATGTAATTGTAGTTCTCTGCTTCGATCTTGATAGACGTAGTGCTGCTGGTCGTTTCAACTTTTAGAGAAGATGTAGAGTCGTTGAAGTTGTTGTCTACCAGACATGCGTCATCAGCTGTGAAGCTAGCTGTAGCACCACCAAAATTATCATTCTTGTACAGGGTTACTTTATAACCTGAGCTTACTTTCAGAGAGGAGATATCGTCATTCAGAATACCCAGTGCATTCAGCTGACTCAGGGTATAAGTACCTGTGCTCAGACCTACTGCATAACCAGCGTAGTTACAATCTTTGTAGACGGTCACCGGGCTGTTGGAAGTAAGGCCGGCAAAGCCACCGATGGTAATGGTAGCGCGGGTTGGAGAAGGTGCATTGATGGTAGAAGACTGATTGAAAACATCGTCGTAGCAGAACGCATACGTCAGACTATTAAAGGTGATGTCGCTACGGTGCCAGAACTTACAATACCAGTTGTAAGGAGCGGTCTGGTAATAAAGTGATGGCGTAGAGAAATCCTGTGTCACGCCAGTGGCCTTAGTCAGGTCAATTGCATGACGATTGATAGCAGCGCAGATCTGTGCCTGTACTACTTTGTCCCACTGACCGCCGCTGGCCATCACGCCACTACCTTCCATTACTTCGATCTGGGAAGGTTTGGCAGAGATGGTGCCTACAGCGCCATCGGAACTTCTTGTGAAGGTGAAGGTACTACCTGACACTTTACCACTCCATGTACCTGCATCACCTGCATTGAAGATCAGGTTACCGCTGGTGTACTTGGACCAGATAGCATCTACATAGGAGCCAAAGTAGCTGGCCTGTGCACCGCCTGATTGCCATGCAGTGGTTTTGGAAGGGAAGTGGATAATGCCGTTGGTCGCATCGTAGCAACCGGCAAACTCAGTAGGCGCGGTAGTCTGCCACTGATTGAGGATGTAACTGTGTGTGACAGTTTCCCCTACTTTTTGATAGAAGCTGCTGTTACCCCATACTTCGAGGCCCATTGGGTATTGGTACGCATCTACACGCGTAGTATTTACCCACAGACCATTAGACGCGTTTGTCAGCTCAATGTTCTCGTAACGGATGCCCTGGTTGGGATCGGTTGGATTAGCGAGATTGGGTGCTGCATAACCGCTGGGAGAGCCGGAAGCGCCGAAGAAATAAAGGTACAGCTGTGAGTTGAAGGAGATCAGGATACGACAACCAGCGATGCCGGGAACGTTGACCACCTTGTTTGGAATTTCACTCAGCTTTGCGAAGCAGGCGGCGTATTTGCCGTTGCCACCGGGGCCGTAGTTTCCATTGATGACAGGACCTGATACTGTATTATAAGACGTACTCATAGGATTGACTGCGCCTGTTTTGGGGTCAATCCATACGTGATTGTCATTGATAATACCAATTACAGCAACATAGACGTTGGCATCTGTGTAAGCAGAATTGTTGTACAGGGTAAAGGGAACCGTGGTTTGGGCATGTACAGTGGTTCCAATAGACATGGAAAGGCCAAGCAGTACGACCAGGCGGGTACAAAAGACCCTGAGGGAAAAGAAAGGTCTGATTTTCATAGCGATTATAGGTCTTAATTTTAAAGAACTTGTACAAAGGTAGTTTTTATTCCGAAAAACCAAATACTGCTTATTTTTACGTGATAAAAGTCATGGAATGAATAGGGGTGCAGTCATCAATGCGTTTTTTACAGCAGTGAATACTTACTATTCTTTAGAGAAATCTGTCATGCTGACATTGGAGAAGCGGTTACGTATATGGGGAATTCCGGCTGGTACAAATTACCTTTTTGCGGATGAGATGCCTGTGTTTATCTCATACATTTATCAGGGACTTTTTCTTATTAATTTCAGTATGAAAAAAGAAATACGGGGATTAAAAAATTCTTTCCTGAAGCAAACATTTATTACATCTACATTGGTGGTAGGGGTATTATAGTTTGCTTTTGTGCCTTTGGATATTCCTTAATTACCTGCTATGGAGAATCTGTACAATGTGGAAGCGGTTCGATGTATTGTCAGATGTTGCACAGCTGGGGTTTACACCGCAGGATTTTATAATTTCGTGTGGAACGGGTGATCCGTTTTTTGTATATTTAAAGCATGAAAAGCAGGCTGTTTGTTTTATCTGTTTTATTGACCAGTCAACTTGCCATCGGCCAGCATTCCAATAGAAAGATTCTCCACCTTGTGGATGACAGCACCTTGACGAGATTAGTCATTCCCGATAGTGCACTTACCTGCCATGCCGATGCCCTCTACTATTCCTTTGAATTAGGAGATGGCAAGCACCACACCGGATACGATATTTACTGGTTTGCGCCGGAAATAGATGGCTCCTACAGATTATCAATTACACAAAAGCAGCTATACCTTTATTCCGGTCATGACAATCCGAACCCCAACTACTTATATTGGTTGGTCTGCATTACCCCTAATCAATACAAACTAATCAACAAAAAGATAAAAAATTCCAAAGTATTATTTGGCAAACCCTATGGTGGTTTTTATCCTTATTACTGCGTAGCCTATAAAGAAGCCGTGCCTGAAAATCTGTATGCTACCTTACAGCGCCTGATCACTTTGTTCAACAGCGGTCTGCCTGCCATGGAGCAAATTCAGTTAATCAGTAAGGATGAATTTGAAAAAATAAATCCTGTCCAGTTAATTATGAATGATGAAGAAATAAACGAGGTGCCCGCGGATGAGGAAGTCAGTACACCTTCTTAGCGGTATCCGAAATCCTGAAAGTCAGGTTAATTCTTGCACCAATCTTTCTGCTGGTCTTTGGCACATGGTGTTCATAAAAATCCTGCATGGTTTTACCCATCAGCAAAAAGCTGCCGTGTGTGAGCGGTATATCCAGCGGCAGCACATCTTTTCTCGTCTTATGTCTCACTTTAAATAATCGTGTCTCGCCAAAGGTCACCGAGGCAATTGGATGATGTATGCCATCTGCAGGTAGCGTATCGCTATGCCATGCGACTGAATCATTGCCGTCCCTGTAATGATTTAGCAATACCCTGTTAAAATAAACCCCACAGGCAGCTTCTACTTTCATTTTGATATCCAGTAGCTCTTGTGTCCATTCCAGTCCATTTTCACCCCCGTAATAAGCAATTAAGCGTGGATCTGGCAGTATCCTATCATACATCTTTCGGTTATGCTGTTTCCAGGGGGTATTTTCTTTCAGGAGTTTAAAATAATGGTCTGATTCATTTTTAGGAAAAAACTGCTCCCGCAGTTCGAGGGTAGTATCCGGCAGGGCATAGTTAATGTACCTCACTTTTCCCTGATCAAACAGCTCATTGTCTTCAAAAAGTAGCATAGCTTACAAAAATACTAAAAATATTAGCAAGCTGTTGTTTCACTCATATTTAGGAGACCTATCAGTAAAATAAATAATTTATGAGTAATTATTAATGAAAATCAATATGTTTCTATATCTGTGTCTGATAATAATATTCATAAAATAACTGTTTTAAAATAATTTTAATATAATATTAAAATTTAATACTTTTGCCGCGGGTAGGTCCAGTTTATAACCTTTCGTAAGTAGGATGGAATCCCATTTCTGACAATGTAGTTTTGGATGAATAAAAAACGTTCGGCGATCTTCAATTCCCCTTTTTCCCTCTGAATACTTAACGATAAGTTATAGCCTGTACCTAACTATTTTAACGGCTATCTGTAAGGGACGCCTATCTCTATCTTTATGAAGAATACATTATTGTTAAGCTTCGGCTTATTGCTTTGTTCGTTGATGACATTTGGTCAAATGCCGACCAGTCCATGCAGCCCCAGCGGTGGAAAAAAGGCAGACATTTTGAGCGTAGAAGCTAAATACAGAGCCCCCGGAGGTGCTGCCCCTGTTTTTACTATTCCAGCAGGGACTTCTTCCATCAATGTGTATGTTTCTTCCGAGACCGGTATCACTACAAGTAGTGATAACCCTCAAGGAGACGAGGACTTCATCAATATCAGTGCTGTGATTGACATCTCAGGAGGGACGTCATCCGGTTACGTGAATGTGGCAAAGAATACGAATACTGATGGTTCGGGAACGAATGTGTATGGGTGGCAGAAAGTTGCCCTGGGCAGTTTTATCCCTGCCGGAAGCAAGGTAGGGGATGCCACACCAGCAGACCTGAACAATGTGAAGTTTACAATTTCCGGCAGCACGCTTACCATCACAGAGACCGTTACGACAACGCATTCTTCTTATTATGTAGAATATTGTTCCCCTTATAATAATTCACTGACTCCACTCGATCCCCAGGTAAAAGCGTTATTGCATGGTACAGGTACTGCTAATACAGACCTGGTTATTGCCATTCCAACTGGTACCAATATTATCAGTATCCAGGGTAAGGGCACCAATACAAGTTATACTGACCTGAATTCAAGTTCCGGAACAGAGGAAGGCTATTCCAATATGAGCTTTACCATCGACCTGGATGCGGGTTTGACGGATGGCGTAATTACTTTGGCGAATGGTGGTTCTATTGACAGAAGATCGACTTATGTGATCAATGACCTGTCCAGTGCATCCACCATGAGCTTCCTTTCATCAGCAGCGATTACGGGTGATTATTCCACCAAACTGAGCACCGCCGGTGCGGTAGGGGTATGCAACCCGCAGATGTACATCTCAGGAACGAACCTGGTCATTAAGCGGGATGCGAATTATGCCCGTGACTTTGACGATGCATTTGTCGTAGAATTTTACAAAAGAGTAGGACAGGGGATGAGTGCGGAATTCTTCAATACTGATTTTGCATTTATAGCCAAGGGGACCAGTTCTTCAGCAGGAGTTGCCAAAACATTTACTATTCCGCTGGGTACAACCTCCATGTACCTGAATGAAACGGGTAACGCGGTGAATACCGATCGTGAAAGTAATGAAAACTCACTGGCAGGATATGCATACATTGATCTGTCAACAAGTACAGCTACGGGCTATTTTTATCAGCAGGTGGGTTTGGATGGTACTACCAGGAGAGATGACAACTTTGCTTTTAAAAGTGTACCACTGGATGGAACCAGTGCGCGGAACCATGCGAATACAGTAGGTTATAAGGGTAATTATGGGTATGATATTTCATTTTCCCTCTCAGCCGATAAAACCACGCTAACGGTTACCAATAAAACTGGTCTGGCCAATCCGGATTACCAGATCCTGGAATCCATGGATTATTATGGGGCCCGACCGGATATTGCATTTAACGCCGCCGATATTTCATTTGCAAAAGGTAGCTCCTGTAATATCGTGAGGGCGAGTGTGGAAGTGTGCAACCCGGGCGCGGGCAATGCCAGTGCAGGAATGCCAATTTCAATCTATCATGGGGATCCTACCACGGATCCCGCTGCTATTTTATTGTATACCGGTACTTTCAACCAGACGATCCTGCAGGGAGAATGTAAAACATTTACCTATGACATGGATCTGAGTGCATTTGACAACCTGGATTTCGACGTCACCCTGATCATCAATGACAATGGTAGCTTTGTAAGTGGTGGGGTAGGAACTGCAGTGGGTACGCCTTTTACATTATCATCGCTGGCTAATCAGAATTCGGGGTTTAAAGAGTGTTACTTCGAAAATAACCTGATCACAAAGGCCATGGATGTCAATAATTGTCCGAAGGCGAACCTGGATGCGGATAACAGTTCAGGTGCTACGGGCAAATATAATTACCTGAATTATTTCAATGCGGGTGGTTCAGGTGCGAATATCACAGATACAGATCTGAGTATCGTAGATTATGATGGAGATAATATGGTGAAGGCGGTGATTACGCTCACGAATGTGCTGGATGCGGGGAGTGAAGGATTGTACATCAATGGTACATTGCCAGCAGGTATTACTGCAACCGGCAGTGGTACAAGTACAATCACGCTGACGGGATCTGCTTCACAGGCGAGTTATATTGCTGCGCTGAAACTGATTGAATATAGAAACAGCAATAGTGCGCCGAATACAACGAACCGTATCATCACCACAACATTGAATGATGGTACAGAAACAGGGCCGGCTTCTACTACAACGATCGTCATCACAACAGATCCGCGTATTAATGTAACAGGTAATGGTACATTGATCAATGACAATAGTGGTACGGTGACGACGGTAGATGGAACTGACTTTGGCACACTGACGACGGGTACGATGACAAATACATTTGTCATCAACAACGTGGGTACCGGGGTGATTAACCTGACAGGTACACCGAATGTGGCGATCAGTGGTGATGCAGGCTTTACCGTGAGTGCGCAGCCATCAGTTTCCTCAATAACAGCGGGTGGCAGTACGAGCTTTACGGTTACTTTCAATGCTGCTTCTCATACAGTAGGTACTTATGTGGCAGTAGTGCGCATATTGAATAATGATGCGGATACGGGCCGGGCAGATTATTCCTATACTGTCATGGCGACAGTCAATAACTTACCGGTAGTGACGAATAGTACGGTGACAGGGGTGGAAGATAATACCCTGGCATTTACGGCGACTAATTTTACATCACAATATTCAGATGCGGATGGTACAGCGTTGAATAAGATCCGAATTGTCACTTTGCCATTGAATGGTAGTTTCCGGTTGAATGGGGTGGTGATTACAGCAGGACAGGAGATTCTGGCTTCACAGTTGGGGAATATCACGTTTATTCCGACGGCCAATTGGAATGGAACGACCAGTTTTGACTGGAGGGCGTCAGATGGAACTTCTTATTCAACAGCGGCGGCGAAGATGACTATTGTGATTACAGCGGTGAATGATGCGCCGGTAATTACAGTGCCGACGAGTATTGCGGTAACTGAGGATATTCCGGCTTCATTGAAGGATATATCATTTTCGGATGTGGATGCGGGTACGGGTAGTGTGACGGTTACTTTTTCTGTGCCGGATGGATATGTGAGTGCGGTGTCGGGATCTGGGGTAGTGGTGAGTGGTACGGGTAGTGCATTGGTATTGACGGGTACGATTACGGATATTAATGCATTTTTGACTGCGAATAAAGTTACTTATTCTTCATCACAGAATCCACCTGCAACGGTTACATTGACAGTAAATATCAATGATAATGGGAATACTGGTTCAGGGGGTGCAATGCAGGATACGAAGACAGTAACATTGGGAATTACAGCGGTAAATGATGCGCCGGTGGCGGTGGATGATGTGCTGACTATATTGGAAGATAATGTGGGTACGGGGAATGTATTGACAAATGATACGGATGTAGAGGGAAATACGTTGACGGCTAGTGTGCAGACAGGTCCTGTGCATGGAACGATTGTGTTGAATACGAATGGTAGTTATACTTATACTCCGGTGGCGAATTATAATGGGGTGGATAGTGTGAAGTATAGTGTGTGTGATAATGGAACGCCGGGTATGTGTAGTGTTGGTACGCTTCGTATAACGGTGACTCCTGTGAATGATGCGCCTGCTGGGGTTGATCAGAATATTACTACAGCTGAAGATGTAGCTTACAATGGAAGTGTGGTTGGTTCAGACGTGGATGGAGATGCACTGACTTATAGCAAAGCAACTGATCCAGGGCATGGTGCAGCTACCGTCAATGCAGATGGAACTTATACTTATACGCCAGCTGCGAACTATAATGGACCAGATAGTTTCACTATCGAGATCAATGATGGTAATGGTGGTATTGCAACGGTAACAATCAATATCACTGTAACAGCGGTGAATGATGATCCAACCGGAGCAGACCAGAACATTACCACCCCTGAAGATGTAGCTTACAATGGAAGTGTGGTGGGTTCAGACGTGGATGGAGATGCGCTGACTTATAGCAAAGCCACCGATCCAGCACACGGAACCGCTACAGTAAACGCAGATGGTACTTATACTTATATTCCTGCAACCAATTATAATGGATCAGATAGTTTCACTATCGAGATCAATGATGGTAATGGCGGTACTGCAACAGTAACGATTAATATCACTGTAACAGCGGTAAATGATGATCCGATTGGAGCTGACCAGAATATTACTACACCTGAAGATGTAGCTTATAATGGTAGTGTGGTTGGCTCAGATGTGGATGGCGATTCACTGACTTACAGCAAATCCACTGATCCTGCACATGGTACGGCTACAGTCAATGCTGATGGAACATACACTTATACGCCTGCAAGCAATTACAATGGTCCTGATAGCTTTACTATCGAAATTAATGACGGCAATGGCGGTACTGCAACAGTAACAATCAATATCACTGTAACAGCAGTAAATGATGATCCAACCGGGGCAGATCAGAATATCACCACACCTGAAGATATAGCCTATAATGGAAGTGTGGTTGGCTCAGACGTGGATGGCGATGCACTGACTTATAGCAAAGCCACTGATCCTGCACATGGAACCGCTACAGTCAATGCTGATGGAACATACACTTATACTCCTGCTAGCAACTATAATGGTCCAGATAGCTTTACTATCGAGATCAATGATGGTAATGGCGGCATAGCAACAGTAACAATCAATATCACAGTAACAGCAGTAAATGATGATCCGACAGGCGCTGACCAGAATATTACCACACCTGAAGATGTAGTTTATAATGGAAGTGTGGTTGGCTCAGACGTGGATGGAGATGCACTGACTTACAGCAAATCCACTGATCCTGCACATGGAACCGCTACAGTCAATGCAGATGGAACATACACTTATACCCCAGCAACCAATTACAATGGACCTGATAGCTTCACAATCGAGATCAATGACGGCAATGGCGGCATAGCAACAGTAACCATCAATATCACTGTAACAGCAGTGAATGATGATCCAACCGGAGCAGACCAGAATATTACTACACCTGAAGATGTAGTTTATAATGGAAGTGTGGTGGGTTCAGACTTGGATGGAGATGCACTGACTTATAGCAAAGCCACTGATCCTACACATGGAACCGCTACAGTCAATGCAGATGGAACATACACTTATACTCCTGCAATCAACTATAATGGTCCAGATAGCTTTACTATCGAGATCAATGACGGCAATGGCGGCACTGCAACAGTAACAATCAATATCACAGTAACAGCAGTAAATGATGATCCGACTGGTGCAGACCAGAATATTACTACTCCTGAAGATGTAGCTTATAATGGAAGTGTGGTTGGCTCAGACGTGGATGGAGATGCGCTGACATACAGCAAGGCAACTGATCCTGCACATGGTGCAGCTACCGTCAATGCAGATGGAACTTATACTTATACGCCAGCTGCGAACTATAATGGACCTGATAGTTTCACTATTGAGATCAATGATGGTAATGGCGGTATTGCAACGGTAACAATCAATATCACTGTTACAGCGGTAAATGATGATCCAACCGGAGCAGACCAGAACATTACCACCCCTGAAGATGTAGCTTACAATGGAAGTGTGGTTGGTTCAGACGTGGATGGAGATGCACTGACTTACAGCAAAGCCACCGATCCAGCACATGGTACAGTTACCGTTAATGCAGATGGAACTTATACTTATACTCCTGCAAGCAATTACAATGGAACAGATAGTTTCACTATCGAAATTAATGACGGCAATGGTGGTACTACTACAATAACAATCAATATCACCGTAACAGCGGTGAATGATGATCCGACAGGCGCAGACCAGAATATTACTACTCCTGAAGATGTAGCTTATAATGGAACCGTAGTAGGTAATGATCTGGATGGTGACGCGCTGACATACAGCAAGGCCACTGATCCAACACATGGAACCGCTACCGTCAATGCAGATGGAACATATACTTACACGCCAGCTGCGAACTACAATGGTCCTGATAGCTTTACTATCGAGATCAATGATGGTAATGGCGGCACAGCAACAGTAACAATCAATACCACCGTAACAGCGGTAAATGATGATCCGACTGGTGCAGACCAGAATATTACTACAGCTGAAGATGTAGTTTATAATGGAAGTGTGGTTGGCTCAGACGTGGATGGAGATGCGCTGACATACATCAAGGCAACTGATCCTGCACATGGTACTGTTACCGTTAATACAGACGGCACTTATACTTATACGCCAGCTGCGAACTATAATGGACCAGATAGTTTTACTATCGAGATCAATGATGGTAATGGCGGCACAGCAACAGTAACCATCAATATCACTGTAACAGCAGTAAATGATGATCCAACTGGCTCAGACCAGGCGATCACTACACCAGAGGATACTCAATACAATGGAAGTGTGGTAGGTAATGATGTGGATGGAGATGCACTGACATACAGCAAGGCTACTGATCCTGCACACGGAACCGCTACCGTCAATACAGATGGAACATATACTTACACGCCAGCAACCAACTATAACGGACCTGATAGTTTCACTATCGAGATCAATGATGGTAATGGCGGTACAGCAACAGTAACAATCAATATCACCGTAACAGCGGTAAATGATGATCCGACAGGTGCGGACCAGAATATTACCACACCTGAAGGTGTAGTTTATAATGGAAGTGTGGTTGGCTCAGACGTGGATGGAGATGCGCTGACATACAGCAAGGCAACTGATCCTGCACATGGTGCAGCTACCGTCAATGCAGATGGAACTTATACTTATACGCCAGCTGCGAACTATAATGGACCTGATAGTTTCACTATCGAGATCAATGATGGTAATGGCGGCACAGCAACAGTAACAATCAATATCACAGTAACAGCAGTAAATGATGATCCGACAGGCGCAGACCAGAATATTACCACCCCTGAAGATGTAGCTTATAATGGAAGTGTGGTTGGTAATGATCTGGATGGTGACGCGCTGACATACAGCAAGGCTACTGATCCAACACATGGAACCGCTACCGTCAATGCAGATGGAACATATACTTACACGCCAGCAACCAACTATAATGGCCCGGATAGTTTCACTATCGAGATCAATGATGGTAATGGCGGTATTGCAACGGTAACAATCAATATCACCGTAACAGTGGTAAATGATGCTCCAACAGGCGTAGATCAGAATATCACTACAGCTGAAGATGTAGTTTATAATGGAAGTGTGGTTGGCTCAGACGTGGATGGAGATGCGCTGACTTATAGCAAAGCCACTGATCCTGCACATGGTACTGTTACCGTTAATACAGACGGCACTTATACTTATACGCCAGCAAGCAATTACAATGGCCCGGATAGTTTCACTATCGAGATCAATGATGGTAATGGCGGCACAGCAACAGTAACAATCAATATCACAGTAACAGCAGTAAATGATGATCCAACTGGCGCTGACCAGAATATCACCACACCTGAAGATGTAGTTTATAATGGTAGTGTGATGGGTAATGACGTGGATGGCGATGCACTGACTTACAGCAAAGCCACTGATCCTGCACATGGTACAGCTACCGTCAATGCAGATGGAACATACACTTATACGCCTGCAAGCAATTACAATGGACCTGATAGTTTCACTATCGAGATCAATGATGGTAATGGCGGCACAGCAACAGTAACCATCAATATCACTGTAACAGCAGTAAATGATGATCCAACTGGCTCAGACCAGGCGATCACTACACCAGAGGATACTCAATACAATGGAAGTGTGGTAGGTAATGATGTGGATGGAGATGCACTGACATACAGCAAGGCTACTGATCCAGCACACGGAACCGCTACCGTCAATACATATGGAACATATACTTACACGCCAGCAACCAACTATAACGGACCTGATAGTTTCACTATCGAGATCAATGATGGTAATGGCGGTACTGCAACGGTAACAATTAATATCATCGTAACAGCGGTAAATGATGATCCGACAGGTGCGGACCAGAATATTACCACTCCTGAAGATGTAGTTTATAATGGTAGTGTGATGGGTAATGACGTGGATGGCGATGCACTGACTTACAGCAAAGCCACTGATCCTGCACATGGTACAGCTACCGTCAATGCTGATGGAACATACACTTATACGCCTGCAAGCAATTACAATGGACCTGATAGTTTCACTATCGAAATTAATGACGGCAATGGCGGTACTGCAACAGTAACAATTAATATCACAGTAACAGCAGTAAATGATGATCCGACAGGTGCAGACCAGAATATCACCACAGCTGAAGATGTAGTTTATAATGGTAGTGTGGTTGGTAATGACGTGGATGGCGATGCACTGACTTACAGCAAAGCCACTGATCCTGCACATGGTACAGCTACCGTCAATGCTGATGGAACATACACTTATACGCCTGCAAGCAATTACAATGGACCTGATAGTTTCACTATCGAAATTAATGACGGCAATGGCGGTACTGCAACAGTAACAATTAATATCACAGTAACAGCAGTAAATGATGATCCGACAGGTGCAGACCAGAATATCACCACAGCTGAAGATGTAGTTTATAATGGTAGTGTGGTTGGTTCAGACGTGGATGGCGATGCACTGACTTACAGCAAAGCCACTGATCCTGCACATGGTACGGCTACAGTCAATGCTGATGGAACATACACTTATACGCCTGCAAGCAATTACAATGGTCCTGATAGCTTTACTATCGAAATTAATGACGGCAATGGCGGTACTGCAACAGTAACAATCAATATCACTGTAACAGCAGTGAATGATGATCCAACCGGGGCAGATCAGAATATCACCACAGCTGAAGATATAGCCTATAATGGAAGTGTGGTTGGCTCAGACGTGGATGGAGATGCACTGACTTACAGCAAAGCCACTGATCCTGCACATGGAACGGCTACAGTCAATGCTGATGGAACATACACTTATACGCCTGCAACCAATTACAATGGTCCTGATAGCTTTACTATCGAAATTAATGACGGCAATGGCGGTACTGCAACAGTAACAATCAATATCACTGTAACAGCGGTGAATGATGATCCGACAGGCGCAGACCAGAATATTACTACACCTGAAGATGTAGTTTATAATGGAAGTGTGGTGGGTTCAGACGTGGATGGAGATGCGCTGACTTATAGCAAAGCCACCGATCCAGCACACGGAACCGCTACAGTAAACGCAGATGGTACTTATACTTATATTCCTGCAACCAATTATAATGGATCAGATAGTTTCACTATCGAGATCAATGATGGTAATGGCGGCACAGCAACAGTAACAATCAATATCACTGTAACAGCAGTAAATGATGATCCGACAGGCACAGACCAAAATATTACTACCCCTGAAGATGTAGCTTATAATGGAACCGTAGTAGGTAATGATCTGGATGGTGACGCGCTGACATACAGCAAGGCTACTGATCCAACACATGGAACCGCTACCGTCAATGTAGATGGAACATATACTTACACGCCAGCAACCAACTATAATGGCCCTGATAGCTTCACTATTGAGATCAATGATGGTAATGGTGGTACGGCAATAGTAACGATCAATATCATCGTAACAGCGGTAAATGATGATCCAACAGGCGTAGACCAGAATATTACCACACCTGAAGATGTAGTTTATAATGGTAGTGTGGTGGGTAATGACGTGGATGGCGATGCACTGACTTACAGCAAAGCCACTGATCCAACACATGGAACCGCTACAGTCAATGCAGATGGAACATATACTTACACGCCAGCTGCGAACTACAATGGTCCAGATAGTTTCACTATCGAGATCAATGATGGTAATGGCGGCACAGCAACAGTAACAATTAATATCACTGTAACAGCAGTAAATGATGATCCAACTGGCTCAGACCAGGCGATCACTACACCAGAGGATACTCAATACAATGGAAGTGTGGTAGGTAATGATGTGGATGGAGATGCACTGACATACAGCAAATCCACTGATCCTGCACATGGTACGGCTACAGTCAATACAGATGGAACATACACTTATACGCCAGCTGCGAACTATAATGGACCTGATAGCTTCACTATTGAGATCAATGATGGTAATGGTGGTACGGCAATAGTAACGATCAATATCACTGTTACAGCGGTGAATGATGATCCAACAGGCGCAGATCAGAATATTACTACACCTGAAGATGTAGTTTATAATGGCAGTGTGGTTGGTTCAGACGTGGATGGAGATGCACTGACTTATAGCAAAGCCACCGATCCAGCACATGGTACAGTTACCGTTAATACAGATGGAACATACACTTATACTCCTGCAAGCAATTATAATGGACCAGATAGTTTCACTATCGAGATCAATGATGGTAATGGCGGAATAGCAACAGTAACCATCAATATCACTGTAACAGCAGTAAATGATGATCCAACCGGGGCAGATCAGAATATTACTACTCCTGAAGATGTAGCCTATAATGGCAGTGTGGTTGGTTCAGACGTGGATGGAGATGCGCTGACTTATAGCAAAGCCACCGATCCAGCACATGGTACAGTTACCGTTAATACAGATGGTACTTATACTTATATTCCTGCAACCAATTATAATGGATCAGATAGTTTCACTATCGAGATCAATGATGGTAATGGGGGCACAGCAACAGTAACGATTAATATCACTGTAACAGCGGTAAATGATGATCCGATTGGAGCTGACCAGAATATTACTACACCTGAAGATGTAGCTTACAATGGTAGTGTGGTTGGCTCAGATGTGGATGGAGATGCACTGACATACAGTAAGGCTACTGATCCTGCTCACGGTACAGCTACCGTTAATGCAGATGGAACTTATACTTATACTCCTGCAAGCAATTATAATGGACCAGATAGTTTCACTATCGAAATCTATGACGGCAATGGTGGTACTACTACAATAACAATCAATATCACTGTAACAGCGGTGAATGATGATCCGACAGGCACAGACCAGAATATTACTACCCCTGAAGATGTAGCTTATAATGGAACCGTAGTAGGTAATGATCTGGATGGTGACGCACTGACATACAGCAAGGCTACTGATCCAACACATGGAACCGCTACCGTCAATGCAGATGGAACATATACTTACACGCCAGCTGCGAACTACAATGGTCCTGATAGCTTTACTATCGAGATCAATGATGGCAATGGGGGGACAGCTACAGTAACAATCAATATCATCGTAACAGCGGTAAATGATGATCCGACAGGTGCGGACCAGACGATCACAACACCAGAGGATACTCAATATAATGGAAGTATCGTAGGAAATGATGTGGATGGTGATGCACTGACTTACAACAAAGCCACTGACCCAGCACATGGTACAGCTATCGTCAATGCTGATGGGACTTATACTTACAGCCCGGCTGCAGACTATAATGGACCTGATAGCTTTACTATCGAAATCAGTGATGGTAATGGAGGTATTGCAACAGTAACCATCAATATCACAGTAACAGCAGTAAATGATGATCCAACAGGCGTAGACCAGAATATTACTACACCTGAAGATGTAGCTTATAATGGAAGTATCGTAGGTAATGATGTGGATGGCGATGTACTGACCTACAACAAAGCCACCGATCCAGGGCATGGTACAGCTACTGTCAATGCTGATGGAACATATACTTACACCCCAGCTGCTAACTACAATGGTCCTGATAGTTTCACTATCGAGATCAATGACGGCAATGGCGGCACTGCAACAGTAACAATCAATATCATCGTAACAGCGGTAAATGATGATCCGACAGGTGCGGACCAGACGATCACAACACCAGAGGATACTCAATATAATGGAAGTATCGTAGGAAATGATGTGGATGGTGATGCACTGACTTACAACAAAGCCACTGACCCAGCACATGGTACAGCTATCGTCAATGCTGATGGGACTTATACTTACAGCCCGGCTACAGACTATAATGGACCTGATAGCTTTACTATCGAAATCAGTGATGGTAATGGCGGTATTGCAACAGTAACCATCAATATCACAGTAACAGCAGTAAATGATGATCCAACAGGCGTAGACCAGAATATTACTACACCTGAAGATGTAGCTTATAATGGAAGTATCGTAGGTAATGATGTGGATGGCGATGTACTGACCTACAACAAAGCCACCGATCCAGGGCATGGTACAGCTACTGTCAATGCTGATGGAACATATACTTACACCCCAGCAACCAACTATAATGGTCCTGATAGTTTCACCATCGAGATCAATGATGGCAATGGGGGGACAGCTACAGTAACAATTAATATCACAGTAACAGCGGTAAATGATGCTCCAACAGGCGTAGATCAGAATATCACTACACCTGAAGATGTAGCTTATAATGGTAGTATCGTAGGAAATGATGTGGATGGTGATGTGCTGACTTACAACAAGTCTACTGATCCAGCACACGGAACCGCTACCGTAAACGCAGATGGAACATATACTTACACACCAGCTGCAGACTATAATGATCCTGATAGCTTTACTATCGAGATCAATGATGGTAATGGAGGAATAGCAACAGTAACCATCAATATCACTGTAACAGCAGTGAATGATGATCCAACCGGTTCAGATCAGACGATCACAACGCCAGAGGATACTCAATACAATGGAAGTATAGTAGGAAATGATGTGGATGGTGATGCACTGACTTACAACAAAGCCACTGACCCAGCACATGGTACAGCTATCGTCAATGCTGATGGGACTTATACTTATAGCCCGGCTGCAGACTATAATGGACCTGATAGCTTTACTATCGAGATCAGTGATGGTAATGGCGGAACGACAACAGTAACCATCAATATCACTGTAACACTGGTAAATGATGATCCAACCGGAGCTGATCAGAATATTACCACCCCTGAAGATGTAGCATATAATGGTAGTGTAGTAGGAAATGATGTGGATGGTGATGTGCTGACTTACAACAAGTCTACTGATCCAGCACACGGTACCGCTATCGTAAACGCAGATGGAACTTATACTTATACTCCAGCTGCTAACTACAATGGTCCTGATAGCTTCACTATCGAGATCAATGATGGTAATGGAGGAATAGCAACAGTAACCATCAATATCACTGTAACAGCAGTGAATGATGATCCAACCGGTTCAGATCAGACGATCACAACGCCAGAGGATACTCAATACAATGGAAGTATCGTAGGAAATGATGTGGATGGTGATGTGCTGACATACATCAAGGCAACTGATCCAGCTCACGGAACCGCTACAGTAAACGCAGATGGCACTTATACTTATATTCCTGCAACCAATTATAATGGACCAGATAGTTTCACTATCGAGATCAATGATGGTAATGGCGGTACTGCAACGGTAACCATCAATATCACCGTAACAGCGGTAAATGATGATCCGACAGGTGCGGACCAGAATATTACCACTCCTGAAGATGTAGCTTATAATGGTAGTGTAGTAGGAAATGATGTGGATGGTGATGTGCTGACTTATACTAAGGTCACCGACCCAGCCCACGGCACCGCAGCCGTCAATGCTGATGGAACATATAATTACACGCCAGCTGCAAACTACTTCGGTCCTGATAGCTTCACTATCGAAATCAATGATGGCAATGGTGGTACCGCAATAATAACTATCAACATCACCGTTACGCCTGTAAATGATGCACCAACCGCCTTCAACCAGATCGTTACCACTCCTGAAGACACCCCATACAATGGCAGTGTCATCGGTACCGACGCAGATGGCGACGCACTCACATACAGCAAAGGCTCAAACCCAACGAACGGTACAGCCACTGTTAACGCAGATGGTACATTTACTTATACTCCGAACGCCAACTACAATGGCCCGGATGCGTTTACTATTACATTAGATGATAACCATGGTGGTACCACCACCGTGACTATCACCATCACCGTCACTCCTGTGAACGACGCACCAACAGGTAACGGCGATTCCAAAACTACCTCCGAAGACACCCCTGTCAGCGGAGCTGTTACCGGATCAGACGTAGACGGCGATGCGCTGACCTACAGCATGGGCTCAACCCCATCTCATGGTACAGCCACGGTCAACGCAGACGGTACATACACTTACACGCCTGCTGCCAACTACTTCGGTCCCGACAGCTTCACCATCGAAATCAGCGATGGCCAGCTTTCTGTAACCGTAACCGTAAATATCACCGTCGTACCTGTAAATGATGCTCCAGCCGCCGGCAATCAGAGCATCACAACACCAGAAGACACTCCATATAATGGTAGTGTAACTGCCACCGACGTAGACGGCGACGCACTCACTTACAGCATGGGCTCGAACCCAACGAATGGTATTGTCACCGTCAATGCAGACGGCACCTATACTTATACGTCAAATGCAAACTATAATGGCACGGACGCTTTTACTATCGTAATCAGTGATGGCCACAGCGGCACAACTACCATTACCGTTAATGTGACCGTGACACCTGTCAACGATGCACCTACCGGCACTGACCTGAGCATTACCACTCCAAAAAATACCGCTTACACCGGTAATGTTACTGGCGCTGACGTAGATGGCGATGTGCTCACATATACTAAAGCCACCGACCCATCATTCGGTACTGTAGTCGTAAATACGAACGGTTCATTCACCTACACACCAACCACCGGCTATGTAGGCAATGACAGCTTTACTGTCACCATCTCTGATGGCCAGTACAGCATTACTATAACCGTCTACATCACCGTCACCCAGGTAATTACTCACCCGGGCATCACACTGGTGAAAACCGCCGTACTCAATGGTAATGTCATCACCTACACCTTCACGACCACAAACACCGGCGATGTTCCATTAATCAATGTCATCCTCGCCGATCCAATGGTCAACCTGAACACTACTATCTCTGCCACCCTGCAACCAGGTGCTGTGGTTACGCAAACCGCTACTTACACCCTCACACAGACGGACAGAGAAAACGAATCAGTGACCAACACTGCTACCGTAAGTGGTGCAACCACAGATCATGCCACCGTGTCCGACATCTCTGGTACTACCGCCGGCAATGATACGCCAACAACGATCACCGTTCCGGGAGCACCTAAAGCCAAAGACGACGAGTACGATACCCGGATGAATACGAAGATCAGTTTCAATTTCATAGATAACGATGACTTGGGTACTTCAACACTGGGTACCTACACCATCATCAGTGAAGTACAACATGGTACTATATCCAGAGATGTAAATGGTTATACCGAATACACTCCAGACCAGGGCTATGTTGGCGATGACACCTTCACCTATACCATCACAGATGCCGACGGCTATATATCCAACGTCGCTACTGTAACCATTCATATAGGTGCTGTCTATATCGCCGTGCCAACCTTATTCACGCCAAATGGCGATGGTAAGAACGACGTATTCGAAATTGTCGGCCTGGAGAAATACACTGAAAATGAATTGATCATTGTAAACCGTTGGGGTAACGAAGTATACCGCCAGCATAACTATTCCAATACCTGGACCGGAGACGGATTAAGTGAAGGCACCTACTATTATTTATTACGCGTTAAGAAACAAGGCAGCGCAGATTGGGAAGTCTTCAAAGGATTCACGACCATCCTCCGCAAATTCAAGAAATGATGAAAAGAGGTTTTATATTGTTGCTATGTATGGCGTTGGGCAAATCGACATTTGCCCAACAAGAAGCGCAGTTCAGCCAATATATGTTTAACGGCATCTACATCAACCCGGCGTATGCAGGCTATAAAGAGGAATTATACCTGCATGCGTTCTATCGGGCGCAGTGGACTGGAATAGAAGGAGCTCCCCGGAGCTTCTCTGTTTCTGCCGATAATATTGCAAACGACGGAAATGTGGGTTGGGGCATTCAGGCGGTCGCCGACAAACTCGGTGCCCAGACCAACCAAACCCTCTATGCCAGTTATGCCTATCGCATACGCATGAATGAAGACGGCACTTCCCGTTTGTCTTTCGGTATCAGCGGTGGCCTGGTTAACCTCGCGGTGAACACGTCTTTGCTCACCACCACCGATCCTGAAGACGATATGCCTGTCGGTACGTTGACGACCACTGTACCCGATGCCAGGGCTGGTGTATTTTATGCAGATGATAACTTCTATGCCGGCGTTTCTGTAGACAACCTCGTAGCACCGCATATCAACAAGTCTAAATATGTGTATATCGCTACACCTCGTCCACATTATTATGTAACCGCTGGTGCTTTGTTCAAACTGAATGACCAGCTTTCCCTCAAACCTTCTTTTTTATTGAAAGACGACAGGGGAGGACCCACTAGTTTAGATGTCAATGCTTTCTTGCTGATTACAGATAAACTCTGGCTGGGAGGCTCTTACAGAACCAGTGTCTCCCTATACGATAAAGCCTATCTGCAAAAGACGCTGACCACAAGAGACGCTGCGGTTGCTGCGATTGAAATATTCCCGATGCCTACCCTCCGTATCGGTTATGCCTATGACTTTTCTATTGGCCCATTACAGAGCTATAGCAACGGATCTCATGAAATATCCATTGGATTTACAATTCCTACAAACAAGGACCACGTAAATTTGCGTAAATTGGGTATCTCATGTCCCAAAGTATTTTAATGTAGCTATGTCAAATGAATTTTCGCAGGCTGAGTGGGATGCCTGTATCAAAGTACTGCAGGTGTTGTCCAGAGATCCCGATAAATCGCTGGATACCCTGACGCTCAAAGGTCTCGTCACAAAATTATATAACCGCGCCAAGAAGGATCAACGTGAAGTAACAACCCAGGCTATACAGCAACAGATTAATACCACATGTGGTGGTAGATGGGATACCTGCGAAGGGAGTGGGGTATGTGCAACCGGATAGCAGGGCTATAAAAAGTGTGTATAGATAAATTATTTTTTAAAAGGCAATAGTGAAGGTAGGGTTCGAACCAGCAACCTTTGCTTGGTAGGCAAATATATTTCCAATTATACTACAACACTATTGCTTGTGGAGGAGCAAGGGTTCGAACCTACGTCTCTGATTTGGCAAATCAGCGTTTTTCCAACTAAACCATCCCCCGTACATAATGGAGGCGGCAAGACTCGAACTTGCATCTGCAAACTTGGGGTAAGCAGTTTTCCATTCAATTTACGCCCCCATTGTAATAGCGTGAAAATAATTAATATTTACTCAGAAACAATAACTGCCGCAGCAACATATCTACTTTAGACATATAATACCCTGCTGCTTTCGCCATCTCTACGGGATTTTCATAAATGTATTTCAACTCAAGCGGGCGCTTGTTGTCAAAATCCAATTTCATACTCGGCGCATAAGGGCGCATTGCTATCGTAAATTGCAGCATATCATATACCATTGTTTCCGGCAACTGTGCACCGCAGGCATTTGCCCCATTAATCACTTCATGCATGATCGCTTTAGACAATTCATAAGTAGCTTTATCAGCCAGCAGCTTGTTGGCTGTAGTATTCAGTACTACTGACATTCCATTGAATGTGATGTTCCATACCAGCTTCTTCCAGCGTAGCGTATTCAGGTCTGGTGCTTTTTTAGCGATCAATCCTGTTTTATCAAATGCGGCTACCACCTGGTCGATAATACCTGTATCCTGTATATTATGATTGCCAATTTCGATATCTCCATAGTCGAGGTGATGCATTTGTCCGGGGCCGACCTTATTCACTGAAATCAACGCTGTAGCACCTGCTACGCCTACACCCGGGAACATGGCTGCTACATCTGCTTCCACACCGAGGCCATTTTGTATCAGGATAATGACGGACTTGTCGTGCAATAAAGGTTTGACTAAGGAAGGCAGTAAGCTTTCATTACTGGTGGTCTTTAAACACACCAATATCACATCGCAAACGGGCATGTCTGCCGACTGTTGAAATGCGTTTACCTTGTCTAAATGAATATCGCTGAATACTTCAGATATGAGGTGGAGTCCTTCTTCCTTTACTGCGGCATAGTCACTATTTAATAAAAAGTGTACTTCCTCGCCGGCATTGGCTAACATGGCGCCATAAAATCCTCCGATGGCACCGGTTCCTACTATCGCAAATTTCATTGTATCAATTATAATGTGGCTGCTAAGATACAATCTATTACCTTTTCTGCCTGACATCCGTTTAAACCCGCCGCCCAGATGGCTGCTAGATACTTTTTCATAAGAAATAAAATACCTCTTTACTTCAATGTAATCAACTCATTCTTTATCGCAAACAACACTAAACCAGTTCTGGATTTGATTCCAAATCGTTGAAATAAATCCTGTCTGTAATTATCTATCGTATGCGGACTCAAATTCATCTGATCCGCAATTTCCTTATATGTATACTCCGTACAACACAACTCTAAAAACTTAATCTCATTACTACTCAGCTTCTCCGGTGCGTTATTTCCCGCCAGATGTCCCTGAATATTTCGCAGTAATTTAAACGATACCAACTCATTAATAAAGAATCCCTGTTCACTGATCGTCCTGATCGCATGCACCACATCTGTCATCTTCGACTCCTTCAGCAAATATCCACCCGCACCATTCTTCAGCATTTTAATGATCGGCTTCTCTTCTTCAAACATGCTCAGTGCCAGCACATGTACATCCGGATAATTCTCCCGCAACCATCGGGTACTCTCAAACCCATCCATCACGGGCATACTTATATCCATCAAAATAACCTCCGGCAAAGGAAATTTAGTCAGCTTGGTCTTCATATCCTCTCCATTAGAGGCATCAAATACAATAGAGATTTCCGGAAACTCGGACAGCAGGCTTATCATTCCCTGACGGAACAGGGTATGATCGTCAATAATGGCAATCGTGGTTTGCTTTTCAGCCATAATTTTATTTAGTAAGGAATCGTTATCTTAATCGTAGTGCCGGCACCGGGTGCTGATTGGATCTGTGTATGCCCGCCAATCATGCCTGCCCGCTTCTGGATATTCTGTAATCCCATGCCTTTGTGCTGCTTCATGATTTCAGCCACATCAAATCCATTACCATTATCCTGTATAGATAAGGTTAATACATTACCAGCAAACGCTAAGTTAATAACAATTTCTTTGGCCTGTGCATGCCGCACGATATTATTCAGGATCTCCTGGAATAGACGGAAGGTGATCGTCGCTTTATCTGCAACGGGAGGGAGGGGGGTATCGGGGTGTGTATAGGAAATACGAAACAGGTCCGATCGTTCCAGGTACTCGAGTTCAAAGGCAATAGCATCTACCAGGCCCCTGCTCAGGAGTTCTTCGCCATGCAATAACCGGGACAGTGCCCGCAGCTCTTTCACCGCCCTTTTGGCAAGTGCTTCCGCCGCGGCCACCTTTTCGCCGGCCTTTTCAGTATCTTGTACGTTGATAGAGCCCAGGGTCATTACCGTAAGGCCCAGCAACTGTCCGATATTGTCATGTAAGTCGTAGCCAATGGTCTTCAGGGTTTGCTCCTGGACCTCCATTTGGGTTTTCAACAATTCGGTGTCAAATGCCTGTCTCAGGCTTTCCTTTTCTTCCGCATGCTTCTTTTTCCGTCGGTTATAAAGGTTCACGTATACGATCAGGAACAAAGGGGCAATCAGAAAAATTATGGTTGTGAGACCGATGAGGAATAATACTTCCTTTGAAGAAATCTGCATATAAAAGCGTATGACCAACAGGCATACAACAACACATTCAGGATTGAAAAGGTGACATACCTGATCGAAGAAGAGATAAGCGAGATTTTGTCATGCACCAGATAATCATTGAAAATATTGGTCGCTGTACTACCAAAGTAAAATATAAGGGTTCCATTCACCCACCAAAATGGCGCGTAGGTATTCAGGACTACATACTGTTCGTCCCTTAAGATAAGATAATAAAAATACAGACTTGCCAGTACAAATACTACAGATTCTGTAGAGGCAGTAACGTTTACGAACTTTGCAAAATGAAGGAGTTGACTTTCCCGTACATACATGGCCAGAAATATACATAGCCAGAGGATGAGCGTACTGCGTTTATTGGTGTATTGCAGGTACAGATAATAGAAGAAATAACTAATAAAACCACATTCTACCAATAGGTATACATTATATAAGGGCGCATTGGACATGTTTGTCATTTCCCTGATATATATACCTGTTAGTTCAGTCACACAGGTTAGCAACAAAAAGATGATAAAATACCGCCATATGGGCGTTTTGTCTTTTGCAAGACAAAACACCCCTATTAAAAGGCAGATCATTTCTGCGACGGTATTTACTGTAAAATATAATTTCATGCTGTATAATCAAATCATTGAGTAATTAACAATGCGCCGGCAGACTTACAGTTAGCGGGCGGAGGACACAGTTCTCCACGGTTTTCAGGTGCAGCAAGTATGATTCGGCCTTTGCCTAAAGTACCATGAGGATCGTTATTATAGTAATCCCAATGGAAGATGCTGTCATTTCTGGTGGAATCCCGGGTCGTCACCATGACAAGCGTGTTACGGTTCCAATATGGTTTCTCCGGAATGTGTGTATGTGCGCTGTCGTACTTATTGTACGTACTGTCATACGATGCCAGATAAAAACGGATACCATCGCCGCCCTCTGTTTCCAGCTGGTCAACGAGTGCTTTCAGTTTTGAAACGCTGAACCATACGGTGCGTGTATTGGAGCCCATCTTGTGAGGTTTGCCATCGATCATAGCAGTGGAGCCATCCCAGAAATCTGAATCCACCGGGATTTTACCGGCACGTTTTGCATAATTGTTCACATAGATTTTTGCAAACTCTATACTGATAGTGTCTTTGTCAAGCAATACTACCGTAGGCGTGTCTTTGTGATCATCTTCCGGTATGGAAGGCGATTGTTTTGGTTGACAGGCAGTCATAGTCATAGCTACCATAGCTATGGAGATAATGGCAACAGGGATGTTCATAAACATTAAATGGTTTAAGGTGTACCTAAATGTATAAAAAACTGTCTTAATTCTGGTAATTCCCCTGTTACTACTTTCAAAAGGCAGTGGAGGGCAGCTACCTAGCCCATGAGCTGCCTTGTCCACGTACCTTTCTGAAAGTAGTGTGCAGGTTATGATTGAGGGGGATGTATAAGGATGAAAGGCCTATTTAAAGCGGATGATGTAATCTACATTTACATTGATTGGTCTTGACTCCCGGTCGCCGCCAGCAACAAGATGGGAGTGATCGCCATCATTTGAAGTCTCACTTACTTCTGCATTGAAGGCTGCCAGTTCATAACCATCCGAAGGATCTATCGCATGCCTTTCGGCGGGCACCCGGTAGATAGCATGTGTATGCTTTCCATTGGTAGTTGTGATAATCGGATTGGCTGGCAAGCCAGTAGTAGAGATCACCTGTATGGTGCCAACTTTTAGTTTGCCGGCTCCTGTTACAAAATAACCACGCAGATCGGGCAGGGAAAAAGTGAGTGGCGCCCCACCGAAGTGTGTACCGATTATGTCAAACAATTCGCGGTAAGTATGTCTGCGCAGGGAGCTACCGTCGCAGGGAAACCAGCCTGCTGACTGCAGTTTTATTTGTACATCCCTGTCCGTTATGTCGCCACCAAAAGGCATGATGGTGCCTACAGGAGGGGCTGCGCCAACGATGTCTGCTGCAGCAATGAGGAAATCGGCGTAGATATTTTCAGGCCTTGTTTCCTGGTCGCCGCCCTGGATGGTGTGCAGATGTTCGCCGGCGGTGTTTGTTTGTTCGGTGTCGTCCGTCCATGCGATACAGTTGTAGGCATTGAATCCTGTGGCGCCTTTGGCCGCAGTTTGGGTAGACACGGGCACACTTTCGACCTGGTGATTGTGTGCACCGGCTGTTGTGGTGGTAATGCCGGGAGGAGATGCTGTGGCATAATACTCCACTGAGCCGATGTTGTCGCCCGTGTTTCCCCCTTTGTGAAGGGCATGGCGGGTATCCGCATCCGGGTCCCTGTTAGTTAAGTGACTAGTACCTCTGAGAAAATATCCCCTTAAGTCCGGGACGTTAATAATTTTAAGACCATCTCCGCCAAAGTTGCCCAGTATCGTTTCTGACAGGGCAGGGTGATCCGTATATGCATACGGTTTGCCATCGCAGTAGAGCCATTCTGCCGGTATGTGAGGCAGTGGGCCTCCGAAGGCGGTAATAGTGCCTGCCGGTAAGATGCCAGCAGGCACTTGTGGTGCACGGCATTTTATGACGAAATATAAAGCCACGTTAATCGGCAGGGTCGCGTTGTCAAATCCTGTGAGAGTGTGAAAGTGTGCGCCCGCCGGTTCTGTGGCGATTGTTTGATTACCTCTGGCCATTTCTTGCCGGGAGCCGCTCCAGGCCCTGTGCATATTGGCGGTAAGCCTGCCGCAGGTATGGTTATGGGCGCCGGTGATGGAGAGGGACCAAAGTGATGCAGGCAGACCGGTGGCAGTCTTTTGCAAAGAGCCGGTATGGTTGCCGGTAGCTCCCCCAGGTGCGGCTGCGACCCGGTTTTTGGCATCCGGGTCTGTACCCCTGGCTTTGTGTAATGTCCCTCTCAAAAAACGTCCGATAAGATCGGGAATGTTGAAATATGATTCGTCTCCGCCGTGGGCGTTGCCAATGGCGGTGTAGAGTTCTGGATATTCTTTGGTAGAGAATGAGCTACCATCGCACAATAACCAACCTTCTTTTTCTAATGCCTGCAACTGATCGCTGTTGGAGAGGTCTCCACCAAAGGTGGCGATCGCACCTATAGGGAGTCCAGTGGAAACAGTTGTAGCATTTTGGATAGTCATGTCCCGGTTTGTTTTGATTGATGGCTCAAAGGTCATCTAAAACGAATCGGGAGAACAGGCCGGAATGTCCCCTTTTTGCAGCTGTTTTTAGGGGGTGGAAAAGGTGGTTTTTAGCTTTTTTGGAAGTAAGTTATTGATTTTCAATAGGCGTGTTAGGGTTGTCGACCAGCCATTGGGTGAGTTTGTAACGGGGAAGAATTTCGTCCATTTTCTTTTTGAGCCATTTGGAGACGAGTTCGAAGACGATGAAGCCGATGAGGATGGAGATGCCCCATTCAAGGTTGGTGTAGGTGTGTTTGGTGACGATGGTTTTGTGGGTGGTGAGGCCCCAGAGGTTGTGGATGGAGCGGGTGGTGAAGAAGTGGGAGATGAGGCGGGTGGAGATCATGCCGATGACGAAGCCAATGAAGTTGCCGATGTAGTTGGAATAGAGATATTCGAGAAATTTGCGAACGACTTTGAGTTTCATGTGAGTTGGCAGGGTTTGTTTGAGACAATATAGAAATAAAATGGCAAAAAATTGCTTCCGTCTTCGGCAGAAGCGATTTTTTGCGGGGGCGGTTGGTGCCTGCAGCAGTAGGCACCAACCGGGTTAATGGAGCTGCAGCTCCTGAACTGATTTTTTAAATATTCTTTTACTCCGTTTTTATACTTTTTGCAGGATTTACGAGGGCCGCACTCACTGCCTGGAAACTTACTGTTATTATTGTTATACCGACAGCCAGGATTCCGGCAAATAAAAATAACCCAATTGATATATTCACCCTGTAAGCAAAATCCGCAAGCCAATGCTCCATTGCATACCAAGCAAGCGGTGTTGCAATTACAATAGCTATCAATACTAAGGCAATAAAGTTCCGGGTCAATAATAGAACAATATTCCCTACACTGGCACCTAGTATCTTACGCAGACCAATTTCCTTGGTACGCTGACGAATACTAAAGGCGGCCAACCCTAGCAGCCCCATACAGGAAATCAATATCGCCATTGTAGTTGCTGTATTCAGGATGGCTGCCGTCTTTTGTTCCTTTGCATAGAACCCGGCTATCGTATTGTCAAAGAATTTATATTCAAACTCCTCATTCGGATATACCTTATTAAATGCAGCTGCAATTTGAGAGAAATTAGCGCTATGCATTTTTACACTCAGGTTGATCGCGAACATTTTAGATGCTGTAAAAAATGTAGGCTTGATCACTTCATGCAATGACTGCGCATGAAAATCAGCCACCACACCTACAATCGGACAGATAGGAGAGGCGTCATCATTCATTCCGCTTTCCACAATCTTTCCAATCGCATCTTCCGGATGGGCAAACCCCAGCGCCTTCGCCGCACTTTCATTGATGAGAAACTCTCTCATACTATCAGATGCCTGTACATTCCTGCCGGCTACCAGTTTTAACTGGTACAACGGGACATAGTTTTCATCTATCCATTGCAACTGGCAATCCGCTTTTAGGGGTTCTTTTCCGCCATTATATTTCAACGCTGTACCCCAATGTGATGCCGCAGCAGGAGTGCCATTACTTGTACTCACCAATTCCACTCCGGGTATACGTCGCAGCATATCTGCCAGTACATCGACCTTAGATCGTTCGTACTCCGGACTGGTATTTATATTAATAATAGCGGCACTCTTAAAACCAAGATCTGTATGTATTACATAATCCAGTTGTTTCTGTACTACCAGGGTACCAATAATAAATACCAGCGAAATGGTGAACTGAAATACGACCAATACTTTTCTTAAATAACCCCGTTCTCTTGTATTGCTTTTCAAACTGATCACTGGAATGGCACCTGACAATACAATGGCCGGATAGATCCCCGCCAGCAATGTCGTAATGACCAGTAGTCCAATCAGCATCAATATATTTTGTGTAGAAAAAACAGTGGCTACGGCACCAGCAGGTACAAAATTCTGCAATCCATTTAATACTGGATACACCAGCATCAGCACCAATATCATCGCTGCCAGGGTAATCAAAAACGTTTCGCTCAGAAATTGGAAAATCAAACTCTGTCTGCTGCCACCTAAGACCTTTCTTACCCCGATCTCTTTTGACCGCTTGATAGACTGAACGGTAGACAGGTTGATGAAATTGACCACCGCAATCAGAAGAATAAAACCTGCTATGGCCAGCAAGCCATATAAGGTAGGTAAATGCACCTGCTTCGAAAAGAAGTCGTGATATTTTACATCAAAATGAAGTTCAGACAAAGGTTGTAAAAAGAGGTTTTTCTGTTCGCCTTTTTGCAGGGAGATATTTTGAAGTAATAAAGCTGT
Organism: Chitinophaga sp. LS1; assembly: GCF_034274695.1. Lineage (NCBI taxonomy): Bacteria > Pseudomonadati > Bacteroidota > Chitinophagia > Chitinophagales > Chitinophagaceae > Chitinophaga > Chitinophaga sp. LS1. The sequence goes on along the minus strand of NZ_CP128362.1, from coordinate 6,396,741 downwards.
CAGCTGTTTGTTGATTGTTGCTATCCCTGCTCCCGGGAGTAGTTTGGCAAATACTTGTGTACGGGCAAAGTAGCCACCCCATTGTTTGGAATAAATGTGCTTATTCACCAGGAAACTATTCGGTACTGTACTGATTGAAACAAAATCTGTAAACCTGAAATCAGAATTAGCGGCATAATCTTTTACTATACCTGCTACTGTCAGCGGTAGGGAATCTGCATAAAGCAGTGTCTTTCCTACTATATCCTGTAATGGAATGCGACCGAAATATTTATACGCTTTGCTTTCGGTCAATACCACTTTAAAGGGTTCTGATAGCGCTGTATTCGGAGATCCGATCAACCACTGATAGGTAAATACCTGAAAGTATGCAGGTCCTGTTATGATGATATCTGAAGGATGATCATGAAAGTCAGCAGCAGGAAACCGCTTTCCATTAGGTACATCGACTTTGGTATAAAATGCGTGAAGATCCGCTACCTCGGACATTCCACTGATATGCCCCCTGATGGCGTCTGCAGCAGGATCCGGCGGCATTGAAAAGAAATCATGCCTGCCATCTGGCCTCATGATATCTCCTACTATCCTGTAAATTTGCGCTTTATCAGGTTGGAAGTTCTCATAACTCAACTCGAATTTGCACGTAACCCAAATGGCAACGCAGGATAGGATACCTAGTGAAAGTCCTAGAATATTGATGCCTGTGTACAGCTTATTACTGACCAGATTTCTATAGGCGATTTTGAAATAATTCCTGATCATAAGGGTAGAGATTAGCTACCACCTGCATACATGGAATATGCCTGTTCTTTATGAGGTGATTATAAAGTGTGTATGATTATTTAAAATTAATATATGTTCGTTTTCACCTTTTGGTGTGTCCGGTAGCGAACGATTAGTTTAAATCTAACAATGGTTTCCACGGTGCGGGTAATACTCCCACCCGTCTTGCGTAGGCGTTCCAGATAGCGCTTAATTCCTGTACCTTTTCCGGATAGAGTTCTGACAGGTCATGTAGCTCACTTCTATCCTTTTTCATATTATACAACTCCCATTTCCCCTCTTTATAATGTTCTTTATCTTTTAGTAATTCTCCTTTAGATACCAGTTTCCAGTCACCGAGGCGTACCGCTTTATTCATTTCATGCTCCCAGCAAATAGCTTTTCCTCTATCCAGCGATTTCCCCTTAAACAAAGGCACCAGGCTCACCCCTTCCAATGGGATGCTTCCCGTATATTTCGCCCCTGTCAATTCTACGATCGTTGGCATAATATCAATGATATGTCCCACAAAAGGCGTTATCTTATTCTTTCCGGTGATCATACCCGGATAATGAACAATGAGCGGCGTAGAGATGCCGCCTTCATGTACCCAATGTTTATATTCTCTAAATGGGGTATTGGACACATTCGCCCAGAACTTTCCATAAGAGATATAGGTAGAATCTGGTCCCCCAATCACACCTTTACCTTTCTGTACCAGCTTTCCATCCCTGGTAATTTGCGGAATGGTGGCATAAGAGATTTCATCTTTTTTCAAAGGCTTCAGCGTTTCCGGATGTGGTGCCCAGTTACCTGTAGCCCCTGTAGCACCAATATCTTCCGCACAACCGCCATTGTCCTGCATGTACATGATGACGGTGTTATTGTCAATGCCTTGCTGTTTTAAAGTGGCAAGAATGGCCCCAATACCCTGGTCCATATCATCTATTATCGCTGCATATATTTCCATGCGTGCGGCCTGCACTGCTTTATCAACCCCGTTATCCCAACCGGGATAATCCGCCGGCGCTAATTCTGTATTGTTGGATAATAAACCTTCCTGCCGTAGCTTTCTGAATCGAGCATCCCGCACCGCATCCCAACCTTTATCATACTTCCCTTTGTATTTTGCAATATCTGCCGGCTTTGCATGCAATGGCCAGTGTGCCGCTGTATAGGTAACATATAGAAAGAAAGGTTTGCTGGCATCTCTTTCTTTTATAAACCGGATGGCCTCATGTGTAATGGCATCTGTATAATAAAAGCTATCTGTCTTATATTCAGGATCTGTAAAAGGAGAGATCAAATGATTGTCTCTGCACAATGCCGCCGGATCGAAATAACTACCCGCACCCTGTATCGTGCCATAATACCGGTCAAACCCACGCTGTAGCGGCCAGCTTGTTTTGGCCCCATCCTCTTTGATATTTTGACTCACATGCCATTTACCTGTCAGGAATGTTGAATAGCCTGCGGACTTAGCTACCTCTGCCATCGTAGTTGCTTTAGGGTTCAGGTCTCCTCTGTAACCGGGCAACTGGTAATCCGTATCCCGCATCCAGCCCATTCCTGCCTGATGGGGATACAAGCCTGTGAGCAGGGATGCCCGGGTAGGACAGCACCTTGCCCCGTTATAAAACTGTGAAAACCGTATCCCTGTCTGGGCCAGCTGATCCAGATTCGGTGTATGGATCTCACTTCCATAACAACCAATATCAGAATACCCCATGTCATCACTTAAGATGACAATGATATTCGGGCGTTGCTGCGCCTTTACAGAAATTCCAAGAAATAAAAATAGCAGATGGGCTACACGAAGTTTCATATCATAAAGGTCTTAACCTTAGAAAATTACAATTAATTTTCCAGGATTGATCTAACCTTGTCTCAGCACAGGTGTAAAAATATTCTTGACATCAAAATCCTGTATTACTCATTACATCAGTTTCTTAAGACGAATTTCCCATCCTAACACTCCATTAAAAATAATACCCATGAAAAAGACTCTGTTCCTCGTTTTGTATAAAAAATGCCAGAAAAATATTCGCTTTATATAAGGCTGGAAAGTAGGGCAACAAGAGACCCTTTGAGAAATAAAAAATGAACAGCCGGTGCTAAGCCGGCTGTTTGCATTTGATCATCTGATCTCTTTTACTTATTGATCGCCTGTGTTTGTTATCAAACCAATTAGATAAAAAATTATCCTGTTGGGTTATTTATTGTGAGTAATTCGAATAATTATCACTGCAAAGGTAGGGCGGTACGGCTCCATAGGAAATGATCATTCTCAACGATCATGATGATCGTGGTCAATTGATGGCGGACTGAATTGTGGCACAGTATTTTATATCATTACCAGTGATGAAGGGATTACTATTAATTATATTAATTACGCTTACAACTGACGCCATTGCCCAGGATTCGATCCCAAGAATGAGGAGATATTATGGTTATGATGTGGATACAGTACCTAAACTTGACTTAATCGACATCTTCAGCAAGACATTTCATATTCACGGCAAGAAGATGCCTAAGAAGGGAGACAAGAGGGTCTATTATTCATTAGTACCTATACCGACCAATATCCCCGGTGGTGGCGTGGCGCTGATAACCAGTACCAATGCGGCTTTTTATATGGGACCACGGGCATCTACCAATTTGTCCAACGTCTCTTTTGCCCCTTCATTTTCGTTCAAGGGACGATTTTCTTTTAGCTTCCACAGCAATATCTGGCTTATGGGTAATAAGGATAATGTGACCGGTGATATGCGTTTCATTATCAACCCACAATATACATGGGGGTTAGGAGAGGGCGTGTCCAATGATCAGAAGGAAATACTAAACAGCAACTATTTCAGGTTTTATCAAACCTGGCTGCACAAGTTAGACGGTGGTCAATGGATGGCTGGTCTGGGTTACATGCTGGACTGGAATTCGGCCATCAAGTTCAAAAACAATGACAGCGTATCGCTGCCGGAATTTAGTCATTATGAATACGGGACCCAGTTGGGTAAGCATTCCGTGTCATCCGGTATCTCATTTAACTTGCAGAAAGATGCCCGTCAGAACTCTATCAACCCACAGTCAGGGTATTTTTTCAATACCGTATTGCGCTATAACTTTAAATGGCTGGGCAGTAGTGAAAACTGGCCCTCATTGTATGTAGATTATAGAAGATATCTGCATTTTGGAGATGAACGTAGCCAGAATGTGTTGGCATTGTGGGGCTTTTATTGGACAGCACTGAGTAATAAAACCCCATATCTTGATTTGCCAAGTATCGGTTGGGATCCTACGACCCACAGTGGAAGGGGAATTACGCAAAATAGATACAGGGGCAAAGGTTTGTGGGATCTGGAAGCTGAATATCGCAGAGATATTACAGCCAATGGTTTTCTGGGTTTTGTGGTTTTTGCCAATATGAATGCAGTGACCAAACTCGGAGAATATCGCTTTACTGCCCCACATCCAGCTGTGGGTACTGGTTTGAGAGTAAAGTTCAATAAACGCTCTAATACTAATATTGCATTTGACTATGGTGTTAGCTCAACGGGTGGTCGTTTCAGCATGATGCTGGGTGAAGCCTTCTGATCATTCTCCTCCAAACTGTTGCAGCATTTCTGCAAATACCATCGCCGCTTTTTTCCGATAAGCATTTGCTGGCCACGAGATGGTGGCCTGTCTGCTCATTTCCTTTCCGGTGATCGTCACAGCCTGTACCGCGGTCTGACCCACCAGCGAAGCTGTTGTTAATACGGTATACCAGCGCCCTGTAGCCACCAGTTGTAATAATATACTGATGTCGCTCAGTTCCATTCTGATATCAGGATAGATCTTATTTTTCTCAAACATTTTATCCAGGAAACTCCGGGTGTTGAAGGCTTTGGAAGGCATGAGCAATGGCAGACTTTCCACTTCTTTTATATCTACACTTTTGCGTGCACTGAGTGGATCATTGACTGGAACGATGAGGGATAAACGGGATTCGAACAATGTCTGTGAGATCAGGACATCATTCTTCTGGGCAGGAGTAAAAGAGAGCACAAAATCCAGTTGTACCTGTCGTAGTTTTTCCAACAGATCCAGGGAAGGCCCCGAGGCCACGATGATCTTTATGCGGGGGTACCGGGCAGAGAACTCCATTAAGGCAGGGGTGAGCAGGGCTTGCAAACCATAGGTGACACCGATGGCGAGTTCACCCGTTTCCAGTTCCTGCAGGTCTTGCAGCAGGTGTTGGCCGTCTTCTGCGTTCTGAATGCTCTGTCTGGCATAGGGCAGAAAAAGCTTGCCGGCCTCTGTGAGCATCACTTTTTTGCCTATTCTGTCAAAAAGAGGGGTATTCAGTTCTTCTTCCAGCTGTTTTACCTGCTGAGAAAGGGTACTTTGACTGATATAAAGCATACTTGCAGCTTCCGTAAAGTTTAGGATTTCTGCTGTTTTCACGAAATAGCGCAATTGGCGTAGTTCCATGAGACGAAGGTAGGTCATCGATCGGTTTTATCAATGATAACCATAGAAAAATACCATGTTTACTAATCGAAGCGCCGTTATAAATTTGTGTAATAAATAAAAGGATTATGCAAGCGGTAGCAGACGTCGGGGTGTTGAAAATGCGCCCTGAAAGACAAAAAGCGGTGAAAGGATGTTTACGTTATACACGTATCAGGTTCGGTATCTTTTTGTCAGGTTTGTCGGTTTTTGCACAGTTATATTTGTTTCAGCCCATGCTGACATTGTTGTGCAAACAGTTTAACATCACGCCTGCCCATAGTAGTCTGGCAGTATCTGCCTGTACTGTGGGAATGGCCACCGGGTTATTTTTATTTGCCTTTAAAGCCGACCGTTTTCCAAGGAAAAAGCTGATGGTGAGTTCAATGATCATCTCTACCATTCTCACAATTATCTCAGCGACTGTCAGCAATTTTGAATTGCTCATCGCGATCAATTTCCTGAAAGGAATGGTATTATCAGGCGTTTCTGCGGTAGCACTGGCTTATTTATCAGAAGAAGTAGATGCGGGTTCACTGGGTACTTCTATCAGTTTATATCTGGCCGGTAATACCATGGGGGGTATGATGGGACGTGTAGGCGCTACTTTAATGTCAGGCTGGTGGGGATGGCAGTGGGCTACAGTAGGTATAGGTGTAGGCAGCTTATTGTTAGGGCTTGTGTTCGCAGAGGTATTTCCCGAATCCAGACACTTTGCACCAGCCAAAGTAGAGACAAGACGTAAGCTGGAACACATGGGACAGTTTCTCCGTGATCCTTTGATCGTGCGGTTATATTTTGTAGCTGCGTTGATCATGGGTGCATTTGTGAGTGTTTATAATTATTTAGGTTTCCGTTTGGAGGCAGCACCATTTTCATTGCCACATTACCTGATCGCATTTATCTTCCTGATGTATACCACAGGGGTAGCGGGCTCACTGGTAACAGGTAAATGGTCTGACAGGCATCCGGCAGATAAGATTCTCCGTGTGTTTATGTTGTTGCTGGTACCTGGATTATTGTTCCTGCTGACTAAAAGTGTCGGCTTGATAATTATAGGACTTGGCATCTTCACTTTTGCTTTCTTTGGTGCACACACGATGGCGAGCAAAATGGTATCACAACAGGCAAAGCAAGGGAAGAGTACGGCAACTTCTTTATATTGGTTGTTCTATTACCTGGGATCCAGTCTGGTGGGCAGTAGTACAGGTATCGCCTTACAAAAATGGAACTGGGAAGTGTTTATCGGCGTATTGTTTTTGCTGGTATTGGGTTCCCTCTTATTGGTGAAACCTAAAAAATAAATATTATCTACATATTAATTATTTCATACTCTTTCTTTTTTAATTGTTTTTTGTTATATTTGTTACCCTCCCTATTTGTACAGGGAAGTGAGCAGTAAGGCTTTGTGGATGCAAAGGATGCTGACGTTGAGTTAATTGTAAAGTATCAATTTACAGTAATAGATATCAAGCCTTCTGATGCCTCAGGAGGCTTTTGTATTTTTTGTAACCAAACCAAGAAGTGTATGTTGGAAATTGTAGAAGTAACAAAGGAAGATGTAAAAAGACTGAATCAGGTAAAAGGCCTATTCAGAGAGTATGCTAACTGGCTGAGTGTGGATCTGAGCTTTCAGCGTTTTGAAGAAGAATTGAGTAACCTGCCTGAACCTGCTTATGTAGCACCAGAAGGTAGTTTGTTTTTAGCACTGGTAGATGGACTGCCTGCGGGTTGCGTAGCCGTAAGGGCTTTTGAAAATTCAACCTGTGAAATGAAACGCCTCTTTGTAAGAGATGCTTACAAAGGTCATGGTGTAGGGAAAGCCCTGGCAGCAAGTGCCATCGAAGCTGGCCGCAGACTGGGATATAAACGTATTTTGCTGGATACCCTCGCGCACATGCGCCGTGCAATCGACCTTTATACCGGACTGGGATTCAGACCAATTGCCGCTTATTATGACAATCCCATCAGCGATGCAGTATACTTGTCTATGAGTCTTGATACAGAAAGCGAGAGTACAGGTAATGCAGCTTAAGTAGCGCTGCTTTTTATAGTGTAGCACCGGTGGTAATACATGCTCCATGATTGCCAGGTGAACGTTATGTGATATTTACGCAGTAAAGCGTACCTACCCCCTTGTGTTTTCCATTTTTAGAACTTTGTGAAAGCTGAATGCCAATGGCATAAGGGGGAGGGGTGTGCGTAGCAGGTGAACCTACTACGCACAGTTTTTTAGGAACGTGGCAAATGATACCCGTTATTATAATGGGGCATAATAAGCTTATTTCCGGCCTTTTCATCAAAGCGCTGCTCTTTGGTATTCCAGTGTAGTTTCAAGCCTGTTTTATAGGCTATATTTCCCATTTGTGCCACTTTTGCCACATGTGCTCCCACCTGTATCGGGGCATGCAGGTCTTCCAGTTTCCGGGATTTTATCACCTCGAGGAAATTGGTCGTATGTTTATCCAGACCGTTGTCGACCTTTTCCCTGCGGGGCACTGCGGGCATCTTTTCTTTCCCATCTTCTTTTTCAGGCACGACTTCCCAGCCGCCTCTATCTAAGATTAACGTACCATTATTCCCAATAAAGGCAATGCCATGATCCCTGTTATAAGGACCGCCATTGATGCCTGTAGCGTGTTCCCACTGGATATTGAAACCATCGAACTGGTAGACGGTGGTGAGAGTATCCGGTGTTTCTGCCGCATCATCAGGGTACGCAAATTTGCCACCGGCAGCCATGATAGATTGAGGATCCGTGGCTTTCATACCAAGGAGTGCGTAATCCAGTAAGTGTACACCCCAGTCGGTCATTAAACCACCGGCATAATCCCAGTACCAGCGGAAGTTGAAATGGAACCTGTTAGGATTGAAAGGTCTTTTCTCCGCCGGGCCTAACCAGCTGGTGTAATCTACGCCTGCAGGTGGTTCGCCATCTGGTTTGACAGGAATTGAATGCATCCAGCCCATATATGCCCAGGCTTTTACAAGACGGACTTGGCCCAGTGCACCGCTGTGTACAAAAGCGATGGCGTCGTTAAAGTGCTGCATACTGCGTTGCCACTGGCCTACCTGTACTACTCGTTTAGTACGTTCCTGTGCTTCGACCATGGCGCGGATTTCGGATATGGAGTTGCCTATGGGCTTCTCTACGTATACGTCTTTGCCCGCGGAAACTGCATCGGTCATTTGCAGACAATGCCAGTGGTCAGGTGTGCCGATGATGACGGCATCGATGTCCTTGTTGTCGAGCAACTGCCTGTAGTCGCTGTATGTTTTGACATGGATACCTTTAGCCGCGAGTTCACCGGCTCTTTTGTCCAGTACGTTTTTGTCTACATCACAGAGGGCGATGCAGTTGGCGACCGGGTTTTTCAGCATGGCTGTCAGGTCAGACCAACCCATACCATTGATACCAATAGCAGCGACGTTGATGCGATCGCTGGGGGCCATAGCACGCAATGTGGATGGGAGGGAAGCGGCCAGTCCGGCACCCGCTACAAGGGTGGACGCCGAACGGATGAATTTTCTGCGGGATGTGTTCATATTGTGGAAATTGAGACAGTATACAAGATATAAAAATATCTTACAAGATTGTATTTAATACACCGCCGTCTGCACGAAGTGCTGCGCCATTTGTAGCAATTGATAACGGAGAGGCCAGGTAGGCGGCGAGTTGTGCGATTTCTGCAGCATGTAAAAATCTTCCCAGCAGAGAACCCGGATTGGTGGTAGCGAAAATATTATCTTTTAATAACGCTACAGGTACGTTTTGTACTGCTGAGATTGATTCTATTGCCGTTTTTACCCCATCGGAATAAGTAGGGCCACCTAAAATTGTATTCACCGTTACTTCCGTACCTTTCGTTAATTGTGCTAATCCGCGGCTAATCGATAACATCGCTGTTTTTGTCATGCCATAATGAATCATATTCGCAGGAATATTTACACCTGATTCGCTACTGATAAAAATAATTCTGCCCCATTTTTTTTCAAGCATAGATGGCATTAATGCACGTGATAATCGTACGCTACTCATCACATTTACATTGAAATAATGCAACCAGTCTTCATCGGTCAGCTCAAAAAAAGATTTGAGCCCAAAGATGCCGACATTATTTACTAAAATATCTACCGGCGGTGCATCTATCGTGGCGATATCTCCTGCAATTCCTGAAACCTTGCCCAGTGGCTGTAACTGCGAAATCGCCTGTTCTAATTTTTCTTTATTTCTGCCATTAATAATTACTGAAGCGCCTTCTTTCAGTAACTGCTCCGCTATGGCAAAACCAATCCCCTGAGAAGACCCGCTGATGAAAGCAGTCTTCCCCCTTAATTGTAAATCCATGTATGTAAGTTGATTTAATTGAGTATTTCCAGTTGCATGTCTATTTGCTTCGCGAGAATAGTATTGTCAGGATACATGCGTCTTGTCACGTTAATTCCGTTCCAGAGCGTGATGAGATAACGGCCAAGTATCGTAGCATCTGTCTGGTTTTTGATGGTGCCGTTCTTTTGTGCAGCTGCAATCGTTTCAGTGAACATTACTTCTACTTCTTTAAGTATCGTCACTGCTTCGCTTTCCAGTTCTTCATCCAGGTTGGCCATTTCCACGACTGTATTGACAATGATGCATCCCTGCATATGTGTTTCCTGATCGGCTGCCGCAATGCTGCGAAAGAAATCTTTGATAAGGTTCAATGGTACAGGAGCTACTTCTAATTCCGCCTTAAATGCAGTAAAAGCCTCCCTGCGCTGCTGTATCGCTTTGCTGAAAAGCTCTTTTTTACCCCCTTTATAAGCATTGTAAAAGCTGCCGGCGCCTATGCCGATGGCCGCTAAAATATCAGGTAGCGAAGTGGCTGTATACCCTTTATTCCAGAATACCTGTTGGGCTTTTGTCAAAGCTTCTCTATTATCGTAAATGGTCGGTCTGCCTCTCATTTGTGATTTTTGTAATGATTGATACAAAAATAGATAATCCTACTTAAAACACCAAACCCCTTCAATTTTACTTACAGCAAAATTGAAGGGGTTTTAGTTATAAGGTTTGCGGCCTGCTATTTTTTAAAAATCTTCAGATTCTTCTTCTTCACCAGCACTTGTGCCAAAATTCATCATGGTTCCCAGTAGATCGCTGAACCTTGTCTCATTTTCCACCACCTTCTTACTGATTAAAGAGTAAGCAGCCAGACCATGCAGCACGAATTCCATCAGCAGCAGCTGTTCCTGTTTATTTGCCTGTGGAAAACGGGCTTTGATCAGTTCTTTCAGCCCATCTACTTTTGTAAGTGCAGTTTCGTATTGCTTATCACTCACATCCTGCAGTAACTGTACAGCATTGCCTTTGTCAAACCACTGAATTACTTGTCTGTAAGGGTTTTCAGCCTGTTGTACCTGTTTGCTGCGCTTCTTGAACGAATCCGGATTCGGGAAGTAAGTAGCGAAAAGTGTACGGATAGATTTGTCCAGCAGATTCACTGCTACCTGCAATGGACCTTCCTGTTCGCCTTCGTACACGAGTTCTATCTTGCCGGTAATAGCAGGAATGATACCCTGTAAATCCGCGATGCGGACAAAAGTTGATTTCTCGCCATTGATGATAGCCCTGCGTTCGCCGGCACTCACTGCATTTTCGTACGCAGCGATGGTAAGACGCGCTGAGACACCTGATTTCTTATCTACATATTCGCTGTTACGTGCTTCAAAAGCCACCTGTTCGATCAAGCGCTTGATCATATCACTGATCTCAACATGTGATTGCTCCGCATGTACATTCGCTTCCTGTTCGGTGATGAGCAGGGAGTTCTCCACGCTCTTTGGATAGTGCGTGATGATCTGGCTTTCGATACGGTCTTTCAGCGGCGTCACGATAGAACCACGGTTGGTATAGTCTTCCGGGTTCGCGGTGAAGATAAAGAGGATATCCAGCGGCATGCGTACTTTGAAGCCACGGATCTGTATATCGCCTTCCTGCAGAATGTTGAACAGGGATACCTGGATACGTGCCTGCAGATCGGGCAATTCGTTGATAACAAAGATGCCGCGGTTAGAGCGGGGAATGATACCAAAGTGGATCACTCTTTCATCTGCGTAGTTCAGTTTCAGGTTTGCCGCTTTGATAGGATCGATATCGCCTACCAGGTCAGCTACGGAAACATCTGGTGTAGCCAGTTTTTCGCCATAGCGGACTTCTGCCGGCAACCATGAGATGGGTGTTGCATCACCGAGTTCAGCGACCAGGTCCCGGGCGTATTTGGAGAGCGGTTCGAATGGACTGTCGTTCACTTCAGAACCTTCCACGATAGGAATGTATTCGTCCAGCAGGGAGATCATCTGGCGGGCCATACGTGTTTTTGCCTGACCGCGCAGACCGAGAAAGAGGATATTGTGCCTTGACAGTAATGCTCTTTCTGTGTCAGGAATGACGGTATCTTCATAACCGATGATACCGGGGAAAGTGATCTCTTTTTGTTGTAATTTTTTTATCAGGTTTTGTCTGATCTCTTCTTTGACCGATTTAGGTTTATATCCACTCTTCTTTAACTCACCTAGCGTTCTGATGTTAATATTCATTAATTGATAAGATTTTTACTGATTACAATTGAGTTTACAGCACCTTTCTTTTCCCATTTTCGAAGTCGAAGAAGAGGAATTGGCCCAGTTTGTCAAGACCAGAGAAGAATGCTTTCCCGTTGTTGGTTTCGGTGAACTCGGTCACGAACTTTTGCAACCACGGGTCAGTCGCTACCATGAAGGTAGTGATGGGGATTTTCAGCTTTTTGCATTGTGCCGCCAGGTTCAGTGTGCGATTCAGAATTTTGCGGTCCAGGCCGAAGCTGTTTTTGTAATATTGTTTGCCGACTTTGAGACAGGTAGGTTTCCCATCGGTGATCATGAAGATCTGTTTGTTGGGATTCCGGCGTCTGCGCAGGATGTCCATGGCCAGTTCCAGCCCTGCTACCGTGTTGGTGTGGTAAGGTCCCACCTGCAGGTAAGGAAGATCTTTGATCTCTATCTGCCAGGCGTCGTTACCGAAGACGATGATGTCCAGTGTGTCCTTGGGATAGCGGGTGGTGATGAGTTCACTCAGTGCCATGGCTACCTTTTTGGCGGGAGTGATACGGTCTTCGCCGTAGAGGATCATGGAATGGGAGATGTCTATCATCAGGGCGGTAGACGTTTGTGTTTTGAAATCCGTTTCCTGTATTTCCAGGTCGTCCTGATGTATGGAAAAGCTCTCGATACCATGATTGATCTGGGCATTGCGGATGGAAGCTGTCATGTCGATCTGTTCCAGTGCGTCGCCGAACTGGTAAGGTCTGGAATCGGCGTTCAGTTCATCACCCTGTCCGGATTTACGGGTGTTATGGTTGCCCACGTTTGACTTTTTCAGCTTACCAAAGATTTCCTCGAGGGCACGTTTGCGGATATTCTGTTCGGTTTTTCCGGTGATCTGAATACTGCCGTTTTCTTCGTTTTCGCGGATGTATCCTTTATCCCTCAGTTCCTGTATGAAGTCTCCGATACCGTATTCTTCGTTGGTCAGCTGGTATTCCTTGTCCAGTTCAGTCAGCCATTGCAGTGCTTCGCTGACGTCGCCGCTGGTGTAAGTCAGCAGTTGGGTAAACACGTCCAGTAATTTCTCAAATGGCGATTTTCCCTGCTCGTCGGGTTCAAATTTGGAAAAATGTAAGCCTCTCATAATAGTTCTAAATTAGTGATTTTAGTTGACAGTCAAAGACAGTGACAGGATGTGAGGGATTTTTTTAATTTTATGTTTATGTTAAGAAGAATATTTCCTGCATTGGCACTCATTCTCCAATGCAGCATTTCCACGGCCCAGACAGTTAAAACAACCCGCGGTTACATCAAAGGTATCGAAGAGCAGGGCATCTTCGTATTCAAAGGAATACCCTACGCCAGTGCGGAACGCTTCAAAGCACCCACTCCCAGACCCGCCTGGAAAGACACCCTCTTGTGTACTAATTTCGGCCCAATCGCTCCACAGTGGGATGGTAAAGTAACTGGCGATGAAGATTGCCTGCGGCTGAACCTGTATACACCAGGTGTGAAAGGGAAAAAGCCGGTGGTGGTATGGGTACACGGTGGCGGTATGACAGGCGGTACTGGCATGTGGATGAACGGTCATGCCTTTGCAGATCATGACAGTATCATTACAATCACGATCAATTATCGGTTAGGCGCTTTGGGCTTCCTGTATTTAAAAGATATACCGGGTTATGAAACTGCGGCGAATAATGCCGTGCTGGATCTGGTGGCCTCCCTGCAATGGATCAAAGAAAACATAGGCGCATTTGGCGGAGATCCGGATCGTGTAACTGTAATGGGGGAATCAGCAGGTGCAAAACTGACCAGTGTTCTGCTGGTGGCTCCTGCTGCCAAAGGCAAATATCAGCAACTGGTACTGGAAAGCGGTGGCGTAAACTGTATAAGGGATACTACTACGGCCAAAGCTATCAGGAAGCGCCTCATGGACACCTTACATATTTCTGATCCCGGACAACTCCTGATCTTATCTGTTAATGACATTATCACTGCACAGGCAAAGGTGTTAAAAGGAGCTTCAGGTACGAATTATTTCGGCCCTATGGCGGATGATAAGATCGTTTTCAGCGATGCGTACAACTGGCTAAAAAAGCACCCTGTAAAAAATGTACGGGTCTTACTCGGCAGCAATAAAGCAGAAGCATTGGTGTTTATGAATATGGACAAGCGACTTTACCACGAGGATAGGCAGGCACTCAGGGATTGGTTTGGTAAAAATGGGGATCTGGTGCAGCTGCCATCGGATACTGCTGGTAAAATACAAATGCTCAGCCGCATTATGTACCAGCTGCATACTTATCGTCTTGCCAATGTACTCAGCGCACAAAAAGCTAACGTATGGCTATACTCATTCGAACAGCCCAGTCATGGCAACCCCGCTACCCACGGACAGGAGCTGGGATACATATGGGGTAGCCAGCAACCGCTGGATAATCCTTCCTTGCAGAAAACAATTCATACAGACTGGGTGAATTTTATCAAAGGCAAAAGCCCCTGGACAAAATACGATGGTCGAAAGCTTGGAATGATTTACGGGGAGCCTACCCGCGAAGATAAAATCCCCGGTTATGAAGATCCAAACTATCCCGCGATGGGCTTTTTGCTGGATTGATTTGCTGAAATAATGTAAGCGAGCAGTTGCGCATTCACCAGTTCTACCGGGTGTTGGGTATGGGGTAAAACACCCAAACCTGCATCCGGCAGTAGTTTATAGGTTTGTAGCGTCTCTTCAAAAGACACCATCCGATCGCGGTCTCCTAATAAGATCAATGTAGGGGTAGAGATGTTTTTGTAGTCATCTGGTTGTAATGGATTGTGCGTACCCATAGCCAGCATCATTTCTGCTGTTTTTTTTACAATAATTTTCCAGTCATTCGGCGCATGCATTTTCTCCAGCGCCTTTGCAAACGCTGGTACTTTCGCCAGCATCGTCTCAGGATTGAGCATTTCTGTTTCCTTTTCTGCCGTGGCAGGATCCCAATGGAATTTAGTGCCAAGTGTAATGATCCGGTCCACAAGAGAAGGATGTGCTGCCGCTAAATGCAAGGCAACATATCCTCCCATACTGGCGCCGAAAATCGTGAGATCTTTGAGTTGTTGTGAGCGGATGTGATTTGCTACTGCTTCAGCAAAAAGTGCAATAGAAAATGGTTCCTCCGGTAATGGTTGTCCGCCATGTCCGGGAAAGTCAAATAAGTGGATGGTATAATGTGGTGACAATGCTTCGGCGATCGCCTTTAGCTGCTGTGATGCGCCAATGGCGCCGTGGAGTAATAACAATTGGGGCTTTTTCATGCCTGCAAATATAAAGGAAAGGCCGGAATGCCTACCCAATAAGCATCCCAGCCTTCCGCTAATTATTTAAAGTACAAGACTATTAGTAGCGATAGTAACCGCCGCCACCATGGTAATGATGATGATGTGGAGGACCATAACCAGGACCACGTTCTACCAGACAGCTACTTAAGCTGATTGTACCAATAAATAATGTTGCGATGATGAAATATTTTAACGTTTTCATGATGATTAGGTTTGAATAAACTGTGATCAATAAAGGTTGTTTAAGTTGGCGTCTGCAGGCGTTTTTTAAACTTCTGATTTAGTAAATGAGAAAAGTGTGCCAGAGTCAAAAATGGATTGTTATTTACTGTTAAAAAGCCTCTAATCCCCTGTGGATGAATGATCGCCGTCATAGTTTACACTCGTTTTTTCTACTACGTTTGCTGTTATGATGCAAATTCCTTTCAATTTAATGGCAAAACCTGCGGGTGCTACCTGCAATCTGCAATGTTCTTATTGTTATTACCTGGAAAAGGGCACACCTTATATGGATGATACGGTGCTGGAAGCATACATCCGGAACTATATCCGCGAGCAGCCCAGCCAACAGGTTGATTTTGTCTGGCAGGGAGGAGAAGCAACTTTGCAGGGCATTCCTTTTTATAAAAAAGCCCTGCAGTTACAAAAGCAATACAGAAACGGAAAGGAGATTACGAATTCGTTTCAGACGAATGGTACTTTGCTCACGGATGACTGGTGTCGTTTTTTCAGAGATAACAATTTCCTGGTAGGAATTTCCATTGATGGCCCGGCAGAATTACATGACCCTTACAGAGTGAATAAAGGAGGGAAAGCCACCTTTAAGCAGGTGATGCGGGGATTACAGTTATTATTGAAATATAGGGTAGAATTTAATACGCTGACTGTCGTACACGATTTAAATGCAAAGAAACCGCTGGAAGTATACCGGTTTCTGAAAAGAGAAGGAAGTGAGTACATGCAGTTTATTCCATTGGTTGGCAAGAAAGAAGCTGTGGACCCGCAGGAATTTGGGCGGTTTATGAGCAGCATCTTCGACGAGTGGGTAAAGAGAGATGTGGGCAGGTATTTCGTGCCTGTTTTTGACGCTGCACTGGCGAATGAGGTAGGTGTGCCGGCAGGGAGTTGTGTATTCAATGACTATTGCGGACAATCGATTGTAATCGAGCATAACGGCGATGTATTTGCCTGTGATCATTTTGTGGAGCCGCAGTATAAAGTAGGGAATATATTGACAGGGAGCCTGCAGGAGATGATGCATTCAGAAAAGCAGCAGACTTTTGGCTTAAATAAGTTGAGGCTGCTGTCGGCAGCCTGTGGCAACTGTGATGTCTATAAGTATTGTAGAGGGGAATGCCCGAAGAACAGGCAGTCAGATGGTCTCAATTACCTTTGTAAGGGTTACCGTCTGTTCTTCAGGCATATCCGTCCTTATCTGCAATTTATGGCCAACGAACTGGCCCATCATCGATCTCCCGCGAATGTCATGCGTTATGCTTCAACAGGTTTTCCGCCTCTGAACTGAGGTGGCAACATACTGATTTGCTGACTGATTGTTTCAGCAATATGTCTGCCCTGTTCGCTTAAAGCTGATTCATCATAAGTAGGAGCACTCTCCTTATCTATATCATTTTGAATCATTTCAAATCCTGCCGGGATCTGATGACTGAAATGCTTGTTTGGAGTTACATGATAGACGATGGAATGATCGCGTTGTTCGAATTCCAGGTCCAGCATAAACTGTTGCCCATCTAAGTTAATTGTGATTTGCCTGGTCATATGTTTGAGTTTAGTATAGTAAGGCAAAAGACAGGCCATATGTCGGCAATTCCACAGCAGGAACAGTGGGTATTTTTATAGTCGTGTTTTAACCCACGTTTACTATGAAAAAACTGTTACTCTTTGCATTCTTATGCATTTCCAATGCTTTATTTGCCCAAACATTGTCCTTCCCCGGTGCGGAAGGGTTCGGACGCTTTGCTACCGGTGGCCGGGGAGGTGATGTGTACATCGTGACCAATCTGAACGATAGCGGAAGCGGGTCTTTGCGCGATGCGGTGAGTCAGCCTAACCGGATTGTAGTGTTTGAGGTAGGCGGAATTATTAATATCGATACCCGGATTGTGGTGTCTCAAAACATCACCATTGCGGGGCAGACAGCACCCGGAGATGGGATTGTGGTGTATGGGAATGGCATGTCTTATTCCAATGCCAGTAATACGATTACCCGTTATCTCCGCGTGCGGATGGGGGTTAATGGGGATAGTGGCAAGGATGCGCTGGGGATTGCCAACGGCATCAATATGATCTTTGATCACCTTTCTGTGAGCTGGGGCCGCGATGAGAATTTTTCAATTAATTGGGATAGTAAGAACTCCGAACCCGGGAATATTACCATTCAGCATTCAATTATCGGCCAGGGGTTGTGGAGCCATTCCTGCGGTGGTTTGATCCAGACAAATGGAGGCGTGTCGCTGTATCGCAATTTGTATATAGACAATAAGACAAGGAATCCCAAAGTAAAGGGTAAGAACGAGTTTGTCAATAATATCGTTTACAATTGGGGCGATGGCGGGGCGTATATTTTAGGTGATTCAGAAGGTGCTTCTGCCGCAAATATTATCAATAATTTCTTTATTGCAGGACCTGCGGTGAATAATCATACGGCTCCTTTTATAAGGGGAAATCTCAATTTCAGCACGTATGGTGCAGGAAATTATTATGATAGTATACAGGATGGTACGCTGAGTGGCAGGTTGTTGGAGCAGTTTGATTACGGAGTGGGAGACAGGGCGGTAAACTGGATGACGGTGCCGTTTGCATATCCTATTCAGCCGGATAGCGGGAATGTTGTAAGTGCGCAGCAGGCATATAGTATTGTATTGCAAGGCGCAGGGGCGAATATTCCAAAGAGGGATCAGGTGGATTCTATTATGATCAGTGAACTGGCGTCGTTGGGAACCTGTGGAATCACCATTACCACATTTACAAATGAGAATCTGTTGCCTACGGGCGGACCGGGTGTTGTGAATGGTGGCGTGGTGCAGACGGATACAGATAGAGATGGAATACCGGATGTGTGGGAGGTGCGATATGGTTTGAACCCTGACAGTGCAGCGGATGGGAAGACGTTGAATACGGATGGGTATACGAATTTAGAGCACTACATCAATTGCCTGGCGGATGCTTCGCTATTACGAAATATAAAGGTGCCAAATGATGGAGAGAAAGCGTTTATTAGGGTGTTTCCTAATCCTGCAGCATCTTCAGTGACTGTGCGGGTTGGAGCAAACGCTCCTTTCCTGGTGGAAGTGGTCAATATGAATGGTAAAGTTTTAAAAAGCACAAACAGTACAGGGCCTATTTTTAATATCAGCACAGCGGAACTGCCTTCGGGAAATTACCTGCTAAGAGTTATTTCCATGTCAGGTAAAAATACCCAAATCAGGAAAATCGTCGTAGTGCATTAGTGCTCCATAATACCCAAAGAATTAATACCGGCTGGAAGAACAGTCTTATCAGCCTTAAACTATCTGTATTCAGCCCAAATGCATCCCTGTGATGGATGTACTGTGCGATATTGCCCGGGAATACCAGTACAAAGAATAGCGCAATCAGCCAGCCTACCTGTACGCGGTATTTCCGGACAAATATCAGGGCAAGGCCGATCAGAATTTCTACTACCCCAGAGAGCAGTACCACTAAATCTGCATTCAATGGCACAAATGAAGGCACCTGTGCCTGGAATTCATATCGGGCGAAACTCAGGTGGCCAACACCTGCGAAAATCAGAAATAAGCCAAGTAAAATGCGAAATATATTACGGATCATGTTTTTTGTAGTCTAAATATCATGCCTTTTTATTTTCAAAGTATTCCCACAGGTATTTGGAGACTTTCCTGATCAGGATAGACGCTTCATTGTCATCCGTCCAGCTTTTGTCGGCAATATTCTTCGTGCCGATATAGAAAGCATATTCTCCATGTGGGGCATTCACATATACGACTTCCGATCTGGATTCGTCTACTGCGCCAGATTTGTGAGCAGCCTGTACATATGGAGGAATGGCGGAGATAGCCCCTTCGTCATAATAAGGATGGGTCATGAGCCGGTACATTCTTTCAGAAGCGGATTTACTGATGATTTCTCCATTGCGGATTTTGATCATCAGGGTGGTCATCTCACGGGGAGTTGTCATGCCCCAGCCGTAGATTTTCCATATTTCCTGTCTGCCGGCTGTACGGGAGTTCACTTTTGTGACGTGCAGACCGTACTGCTCCATGAGCTGGTTAATACGTTCGCCACCGCCGGCGAGGGACTGGTTCCATAGGGAAGCCGTGTTGTCGCTGTACGACATCATGAGGGCGAGGAGAACGCTTAGTTCTGTGTCTGAACTGTCTTTAAAATATTGCATAATACCGGAGCCTCCGTATTTGGCGCTGTCCCTGTATATGAGTGGCTGGTGGTATTGGAGTTCCCCTTTCTCTATCTTGTCAAATACGCCTACCAGTATAGGCACCTTTACGATGCTGGCGGTAGGGAAGATGCTGTCTGCATTGATCTCGGCGTAGTGGCCGGTTTTCAGGTTACGGACATAAATACCTACATCCCCATGAAAACCGGAGATCACATCGCGGAGGCCGTTTTCCAGCTTTGGGTCGTGCTGGGCGAAGGCGAGAGTTGGGAGCAAAAGCGCAAGAAAGAAATACTTCATATTGGTAAGATAAAAAATCTTACCGAATTACGGTAGTCCTGAATTATTCCCCGTTGCTATTAGAGGTCAGTACCTCGCTCATATAATCAAAAAACGGGCGCATCGCCTTATATGTTTTATTGGCTTCTTCCAGGAAAGATGCTTCCATTACTTCCTCATCCGTAAATCTCCTGATCAACAGATATTGTTTATACCTCAACAGATCTATGGCTTCATGGTCTGCAGGATAACCTTTTGGAGCCGTCTTTAACTGCTCCCCTTGTAATGTACCAAAAGCAGAAGTGAATGTTTTACTGTGTATGATTTTTTGCAAGGGCGCAGGATCAAAGGCGATGTCGTCCCTGATCAGTTTCAGATCAGCCGGTACAGGGGCAAAGAATCCACCTGCTACAAAGCTATTCCCCTTTTCTATATGAAAATAATACCCACCCCTGCGCTGTTTTGTCGCACGTTTAAAGCTACCACTCCAATGTGTTTTGTAAGGTGTTTTATCCTGGGAAAAGCGGGTATCCCTATAAATGCGGTAAAGGCTTTTTTTACCGGATGGGGTTTCAATCAGGTCGTGTACATTCATTTTAGCCAACAGGGCTTCAGCAAAGTTTTCAATATGCAGCAGCTCCTGCTGGTAAGCTATTTTATGCTCATTAAACCATTCGCGGTTATTATTCTTTCTTAATTTCTCCAGAAAATCGTATCCGGATGCAGGTATTATCACCTGTGATTGTTTTGCCATGACAATGAAAATTGAATGGCAAAGATAATCCTAATGAGCACTACCTGCTACAGCTTGTTTTTTATTATCCAGTATTTTCAGCACGGCCGTTTTCAGTTCTTCATACTGTGTATTGTCATCGAATCTCAGGCCGTAGTTGGTATGGCCATCGTTATCTGTTCCGCAGAGTATATAAGGTTTGCTTTCTTCAATAGGAAGAGCATATTCTGTCTGGATCGTCCTTTCAACGGAGTCAGGATGATCCATGATAGTAAAAATGATCTTGTTATAAATTTTGTCGGATGTACCATGCTCATATCTTTCATATACAACCACGTTCTTCTTATTCCATTTAAAGTAGTCAATACAAAACCTGTCATTCAGCTCTCCGTCCAGGTTACCGTCCCGCTGTGCCGCGTACAATTTCGCCTTGTATCTGTCGCCTGTTATATAATCCTTATCCTGATAGCAGATCTGGACCATTTTGGTCATCGCTATGTAATTCGCTGTGTCTATTTCCAACAATTCCTGCACTACCGGCAAGGCCAGCTCATGTCTGCCTTCTTTGATTTCAAGATCACAGATGCCGATGCAGGCAGTCTGGTAGTCCTCCCCATCTTTGGCCAGTTTATCTTTCACCTTGTAATAAACAGCCAGCGCTTTTTCATTATCATTCTGTTCAGAATAAATCTGGCCTATCATGACATTGGCATGGCCGTCGTCATCGGGTAGTTCGCTTGCTTTTGTTAACATATCCAGCGCCTGGGGAATTTTATTTAACCCACGATAGGCAATACCCAATCCTACATAGTTGCGGGCACTGACATCGCAGTCCTGTGCCTTTTCGAATACGGGAATCGCCTCTCTGTATTTTTGCCTCAGATTGAGCATAGTGCCTTTCAGGTAATAGGAGCGGGGATCTTTCGGTGCTTTGGCACTGGCCTTGTCAAAGATGGTGATCGCCATATTGTCCTGTGATAACATTTGATAAGCGATACCCAGGTAATTCAATGCGGAAGCTGATAAGGTGTCAGGCACTGTGGTGACAGTGATTATGTCCTGCCAGTTTTCTGTCCGGGCCAGCCTTTTAAAGAGGACACTGTCCTGGGCGTGACTTTGGTACAGGGCGCAACAGCAACAAATGGTTGCGATAAATTTTTTCATATATAGGGATATTTTTTTCCGTTTAACCGATCAATGCATTCAATGTCATCAGATTAGTAATTGCATCCCCGATGGTGTTATTGAAATACACATACACCTCTTTTCCATCTCTCATCCATTCTTTGATCTGTAAAGCTTGTTGTTCCAGCTGTGCATGGGTATAACCTCCCTTATAGTCGCCAGCCGGACCGTGAAACCGAAGATAAACAAAATTGGCTTTGTTATTTAACCGGGTATTTTTTGATTTCGGAATATCGTGCAGGACTACACTGGCGCCGTATTCGTCGGCCAACTCAAACGTTTCGCTGATATACCAGCTGGAATGTCTGAACTCCAATGCTACTTTCCATTCTGAAATCAGCGACAGCAGAGATTCTACCTGGCTAAAGGCGTCGATGGTCAGGGAGGGAGGAAACTGTACCAGCAAACAACCTTTCTGATCCCCTGACTGATCAATGACAGTCATGAAATTTAACACATCTTTGGGATTAAATGCGAACCCTTTTACATGGGTAATTTCCTGCCATAATTTGTAGGTAAATACGAAATGAGGAGGTACTTCTTCCGTCCATTTTTTTACCGTACTACCTTTAGGTACTTTATAGAATGAGCTATTGATTTCAATGCTGTTAAACAAACTGGAATAGTAAGTAAGCCGGCTCTTATCCCGGTACTCCGGCGGGAAAGCAGCTTTGTTGGGAACAGGCAGTACAAGCCCGCTGGTGCCCGATTTATACAGGCTATTCATATTAATATCTGATTTGATAATACATTATAAACAATTATATTTGAATCATGCCTATGTTCATCAATTTCCCTCATTCAACAGAAAAACCATTAAACATCTCATGATGCAAAAACTCAAAGTAATCATTCTTTTATTCCTCGTCATGCTCTCTGTGAAATGCTTCTCACAGGTATCATGTTACAACATCGTAGGGTATTACCCTTCGTGGGTAGCCGGAGGTAGTTACTACATCAACAGCCCTTCGAAGATCGACTATACCAAATACACGCATATTATGTATGCTTTTGCCATTCCGGGCACCGATGGTAAAATTGGTGCTGTAGACAATAGCTCTTCATTGACCGACCTTGTGACACGTGCACATGCTGCCAATGTAAAAGTGTTGTTGTCTATCGGAGGCTGGCTGGATTCTTCACCCAGCAACACGCCATTCGAAACCATCTCCGGTAATAGCACTTATATCAATAACCTCGCCACGGCCTGCGGAAACCTGATCACCCAGTACAACCTGGACGGCATTGACCTGGATTGGGAATACCCTACTACCAAGGCTAAGTGGAATGCACTGGCGACGGCCCTGGGTACTAAGATCCACGGCATGGGCAAACTGTTTACCGCCGCGGTTTCCGAGAGTGCAGCCAACAATGGTGATCACTATGATGACGTCTCCATGCTGGATCTCGTGAACATTATGTGCTATGGTAATTACAGTCTGGCCAGCAGCTCTGTGTCTTACTGGACATCAAGGGGCGTACCGCAAAGCAAACGCATGCTGGGCGTACCTTTTTATAGTTCAGACAATAATACGGCAGAGCATATTCAAAAGGCGACCTTAGCAAAGTCTCATGGTGGGATTATGATCTGGGATATTGCTACCGAATATGGTGATATCAATTCTATTTACAGCACCTTAGGTACCGTATGTTCTGGTAGTACACATGTGCCGCAGAACCTGGCCAAAGGCAAAACAGCCATAGCTTCTTCTGTAGAAACCAGTACGACCTATGTAGCTGGTAATGCTACTGATGGCAGTTACACCACCCGCTGGTCCTCGGCCTATAGCGATCCGCAATGGGTGTATGTAGACCTTGGTGCGAATTATGACATCAACGAAGTAAAGATCACCTGGGAAACAGCATCTGCTACTGCATATCAGATACAGGTATCTGCGGATGCGAATACCTGGACAACGATTAAATCTGTAAGTGGCAATACCACGCTGACCAATGATGTAACAGGTCTCAGTGGCACCGGCCGCTATGTACGCATTTACGGTACGGCCAGATCTACCGCTTATGGCTATTCTATCTATGAACTGGAGGTATATGGTAGTGCTGCGCAAAGCCCGTATGGTGGCAGCGCATGGACCATTCCCGGAAAAATTGAAGCGGAAAATTTTGATAATGGCGGTGAAGGGGTTGCGTATCATGACTATGATGCAGGCAATACACTGGGACAGTACAGAACTACTGAAAGTGTAGATATTGAAAGCTGTACGGATGCTAACGGCGGCTATGACGTGGGGGCATTGCACACGACTGAATACCTGGAATATACGGTTAATATTACCCAGGCTGGTGTATATACCTTCCAGGCGCGGGTTGCCACCACTGCTACCGGCAAGGCTTTCCATGCTGAACTGGATGGACAGAACTTTACTGGTACGATCAGTGTACCTACTACTGGTGGCTGGCAGACATGGACTACCGTGAATGTGACTACGCCGGTGCTGACCACGGGTAAAAAGGTGCTGAAAGTCTATATGGATAGTGATCAGTTCAACCTGAACTGGGTTAACTTCGTCTTACAGGCTGAAGATTTAGCCGCAGGCAAAGAGGCAGTTGCTTCTTCTATAGAGACAGCTGATTTCCCTGCCATTTATGCATTTGATGGAAATGATTCGACTACCAGATGGTCATCTGCATTCAAGGATAGCCAATGGGTAAGGGTAGACCTTGATACGGTGCATTCTGTGTCAGAAGTGGTGCTCAAATGGGAAGCCGCGTATGCGACCAGCTATCGTATTGAGACGGCTTTAGATACGCTTAACTGGACAGTACAAAAAGTCGTGACGAATGGTACAGGGGGCACGGAAACCGTTAGTTTCCCGGCAGTAAATGCCCGATACGTACGTTTATATGGATTGAAACGTGCTACGGTTTATGGCATTTCATTGTGGGAAGTTGTGATTCATGGAGGTGATGTGACTGCCGTAACTACCGCATCTGCAAAGAAAACCACAACAGCAGTTGTTGATTTCTCACTAAACACTTCTCCAAATCCAACATCGAACATCCTCAACATACAGGTACAAGGTATTAAATCACCTACCGTACTGCGCGTATACAGTATGAACGGACAAGCCATGTATACCACACTCCTGAAACAGGATGTAAACCAACTGCAACTGGACGTTTCAGGATGGCCTAAGGGGATTTATATCATATCCGCTGGCGGTCAGTCACACAAGATTATTGTACAATAAAATTGTGTGAACATAGGTTAATACCGTCCCGGTGATGATGCCGGGACGGTTTTTTATTTTAATTCGATTGCCCTGACTGCACGTACTTCTTCCAGGAAATACTGATCATGCGAAATGACGATCAATGTACCATCGTAAGCATTGATGGCTGCTGTGAGAATGTCTACATTCTGAATATCGAGGTTGTTCGTCGGTTCATCCAGAATGATCATATCAGGTGCTTGCTGATCGATGGTCAGACAGCAAAGCAGCAGGCGCATTTCTGAAATTGACACCTTGCGCATTAATGAGGAGTTTACCTTTGTGCAAATTGGCATTCTTTATTTTTATGACACCAGAAGCGTATAAAAGTTTGTTTACCTAGGACGATACTGTTGGTTGGACGGCCATTGACAATGTGTTAGATAAAATTTACCCAGGTCAGGAACCAGCACATTATGCCCCACCGTTACACTATGCAGCAGGTGGGGAAGATCCACTTGATGGCACAAGTATTTACAAAAGCAATCAGCAGGAAGAACATTTTCATATAGTGAGTTATGGTTTTTCTGAATTGTATTATAACGAAAAAGCCGCAGGTGGTGAATTCAGCAAATGGGGGTTTGAACTGACTATGCGTGTAACGCCATTTGCGGGTGATCCGGACAAGCCAACCTGGGTGATAAATATGATGAACAACCTGGCCCGCTATGTATTTACTTCCGGTAATTGGTTTGAGGAATTTCAGTATATACCAGCTAATGGGCCTATCCGTCTTGAACGGATACAGATATTACTGGTCTGGCTTTTATCAAAGACCCGGAAGCAGATCGTATAGATACATCGAATGGTGAGGTCACCTTCCTGCAAATAGTAGGAATTACCACAGCTGAGCTTGAGCGGATTCAAAAATCCAATACAAGAACAGCTGTGGAGGAAGTACTGACAGAATTAGCTAAGACTAATCCTTTGCTGATAACCGATTTGGAAAGACGGTCATAACCGGATCATGTCAAGATGCACAGAATCCTTTTCCAGTGTGCCTGTTATTGTAAGATGATCCATCTCTTTTTTAATAATACCTTGTAAGGGCCCAGCAATGAGCGTATCCCCCCGGTACTGATATTTACCAGTGTATCGGTGGTTTACATCGCCCCATTGCAGGGTTACATCATTAAAATGTTCTAAATACACGGTGGTGAGCGCATGATTTTCCACATTATACTTGCCTGTAATGGATGGGTTTTTGTCTGTAGAAGGAGCAGTAGCGACTAACAAAAATGGAAGTACTGCCGCCGCAAGCACAATATAAGTATTGCATTCATTTTTTTGAAAAAATACCTGCTTTAACTGATTATAATACCCCGCTAACAGATAGATGACTCCGGCAAATAAAATAGTTGCGTGAAGCAACGCTCCCACGCCAATCTGGTAAAAAACATCTATCATCATGATATTCAATAAGACAGGTAGTAGCATAATCAATCCCAATAGCCGGGTCTTTCTGAATAACAACAGGAAGGAACAGATAATCTGGGTCAGCGCAATGGCTACCATATAGGGGTAAGAATACTGGAAATACGCCCAGTTAACCGTATCGGCAGGCAGGGAACTAAATGGCATGTCGAGTACCGATTGGGGAACATTGGCCTGTTGGTGAAAGAGTTTTTGCCAGCCAAAAACGATCAGGTCAAATGAGATGGCAAAGCAGATCCATTGTTTCGATGGTTTAATGATTATTATAATAGTAAGCAATGCTGTCAATCCCCATATCCAGGGCATCGGTAAAAAGTCAAAATACCTGATGGCAATCCGGCTAAAAACTGCCACGGCCAATAATCCACTTAGGATAGAAAGCAAAATTTTTCTCATGGTTTTTTTCACAATACTACCATGGAGCGCGGGTGCTGGCGTTCCGAACTATATTTCCGAACCACTTTTTTTCCAGTCTGAAGGGGATAGACCAGTCGCTTTTTTGAAGGTGGTATTGAAGGTGGTCTTGGAATTAAAGCCTGCTTCAAAGGCAATTCCCAGTATGCTCAGGTGGGCATGTTTTTCAGAAAGCAGGAGCTGCTTAGCCAAGGTGATTCTGTAGGTATTGATGAATTGATTGAAGTTCTGGCCATAGCCGTTGTTTAATAATGCGGACAGGTCATGGACACTTATTCCCATTTTTTCGGCCAATAAGGGCAGGTTAAGGTCACTGTCTGTAAAAACCCTGTGTCTGGTCATTAAATCCTCCAGACGGGCTTTTAAATCATCAGCAATGGGAGCCTGAACCGGACGTGGCTGATAATCCTTTTGCCGGATAGCCAAAAATCCAATTCCGAAAATGGTCACCACCACCGCGTATTGATTAAGACCGCTGAACCAGATGAGCATCAGGCAGCAGATGCTCCATAGCAAATACCTGAGCCAGGGCATGTACATCGGGTACTTCATAAGGCGGTAGATAGACAGAGAGACGTATATGAATAACTGTATCTTTATAATCCGGCCCATGATCCAGCCCAAAATGGGTGAGTAGGGTGCAGGTAAGGAAAAGAGATGTTTGTTGTAAATGATTTCAGGTACAGTGAAAATAAAAAACAACCCTGCCGGTAAGAAATGCCAGTAAGCAGCTTTCTTGCCCCCCCTTGTATAATGTAGTACGCAAAGATAAAGTGCTGGCGCCATGGCAAACCGGGTAAGCTCAGTTAAAGGTATCCACCTGGTTGGGACGATCATAGAGGCGATACCACATCCTACACATAAGAAAAAAGCCCCCAGCCAGCGATTTGCCGGCACATTTATCTTCTCTGCGGTACTGATCAGTAAAAAGGACAGTAAAAATATACTGCCACAGGTTAGCGCATAAATCATACTTCAATTTACAAAAAAAGCGTCTGCAAAAATATGCAGGCGCTTTTTCAAAACTACAACAGTATATTGGTTCCTATTATTTGATACTCACCAGCACTTTAATAACACCTGTTCCATTGCCATCAAAATTGGCCAGTGCCTTACCAATCACCTGTCCGTGTTCCACCTTGTCAATATCAGCTTTCATAGCATGACCCGCTTTGCTGGAAGTTACCAGCAGATCGCCACGTTTAATAGCCCCATTTTCACTGCAGACCTTGGTTGGAATCACACCAATCACCCCATTGGTACTTTGTCGGTCAGTTCACCTTTTAATTCCTCGTCTTCGGTGAGTAGCACACCTGGTTTGGTGGCATACACACCAACGACGAGCGTAGAGTATGGTTCGGAAGAAAGGGCAACAGTGCGGTCATCTTCAGTAGCACTGTAAGAAGAAATTTTACCTTCTATAGCAAAAGCTCCTGCTGCGTCAGCACCACTTGTTTGTGTACCACCATTGAAGAAACCACGGCCGGCTTTGTTCACGCGGGCCACGTTGCTACCGGCACGCTGCAGGATCATGAGGTTGCCGCTTGCGCTAGTGTGGTTGACGAGGATATGGTTGATAGAATCCGATGCTAATTCATTTACTAACTGCAACTAAATGCAAATATGTCACAAATGTCTGTTGGGGGCAATATTCAATTCTTACATGGCGGTAATCATTTTTTAAATGGCAGGCAAGGGAGGACAATTGGTTGTGATGTAATACAAACAGAGGGGTGGGATAATTGTTTTATATTAATAAAAAAAACCTGCGAAATTCCGCAGGTTTTTCATTTATGATTTACGAACATATTTCGTAAGGATCACAATGGTTTGTTCATTGATCTTTCCTTCTATCTGTTCGGGATTGTCGCTGACTAATCTGATTTTACGTACAATCGTTCCTTTGGGGGCCATAAAGTTGGCGCCTTTTACATTCAGGCCCTGTGTCAGTACCACGGTATCGCCGTGTTCCAGTTCAGTACCATTGCTGTCACGATGAACGGCTTTTACTTCGAATGCGCTCAGTGCCCAGTGGCTCACTGATTCATCTATTTCTACTCCATTTATGATTTCGGCTGCCCATTCCTGGTCTTTGTGTTTGTATAGCAGGCGATAACTCAGGGCCTGTACGCTGGGCTCCGGATTCCATATACTACCAGCCAGTACATGCCAGTGCATAGCTGCTGTTGCATCTTCCATGGCGGCAGCGCAGGTGTTGCAAATCGCCACTTCATTTTCAATTGCATCATTGTTTTTGGGACTCACTGCAAAGGCTATCGAGGCATCTTCACCCGTGCACAGTTCACATGTGCCGTTACTGCGCTCCCTTAATGCAGGCGTAATAGTTGTACTCATAAATGGTTTATTTTCTATATAAAAGGTGCAAAGATAAACGCATATTTCGGATTTTCTGTATTGACAGGAATCAGGACATTTGTATTATGAAAATACAGGAGCATATTAATTATTCCCGGATTGCAGAGGCAATTGACTATATCAGGAACCATTTCCGGGAGCAACCGAACCTGGACGCGGTAGCAGAAAGTGTGCACCTGAGTCCGGCGCATTTCCAGCGAATGTTTACGGAATGGGCAGGCACAAGTCCCAAGAAATTTCTGCAATACATCAGTCTGGAATATGCCAAGGGGATGCTGAAGGAAACGACTATTTTTGATACCGCCTATGAAACCGGGCTGTCGAGTACCAGTCGTTTACATGATTTATTTATTGGGATTGAAGGTATGACTCCGGCTGAATATAAGCATGGCGGTAAGGATCTGTTGATCAATTATAGTTTTGCTGAGAGTCCGTTTGGAAGTCTGATTGTAGCGTCTACGCCAAAGGGTGTTTGTTATATGGCATTTGATGCGGACGAAGTGCGGGCGTTGGAAGATCTTAAAGTGAAATTTCCGAATGCTGCTTTTGTACGCAAACTGGATTTGTTGCAACAAAATGCATTGTTCATTTTTCAGCATGACTGGACTAAACTACCAGAGATTAAATTACACCTGCGGGGAACGGATTTTCAACTGAAGGTATGGGAGAGTTTATTGAAGATACCTTTAGGAAAACTGTCTACCTATGGTGCGATCGCTGCCAATATCGGGAATCCGAATGCATCGCGGGCAGTGGGAACAGCCATTGGCAATAATCCAGTAGCATATTTAATTCCCTGTCACAGGGTGATACAATCCAGTGGTACATTCGGGGAATATATGTGGGGGAGCACGCGAAAAACGGCGATCATAGGCTGGGAAGCTGCGAAGGCAGGGTTATAGGTACAACTTTCTCCGGGAATGCCGCTTTCATTAAATTCCAGTTCTTTAATTTTTAAAGAGGTCGTGATACGGTTGATGTCCTTTTCCTTTTTATAGGTTCACCCGTATGACCGTAGAAGTGATATTTGAAGATCACATAGTGTAATAAAGGTCAACTAACCTGAAGGGTAACAAAATCTTTCCGTAAATATCTGAATATATTGAGAGTCGCATGGCATAAAGATATTATATTTATTGTGTAATGAAAAGTACTGTCATATTATTGCTGGTCTTCCTGAGTGTGAAGGCCCGGGGGCAAACAGAGTTCCCTATTACCCGCTTTGGAGCAAAGTCTACGATGAATTTTGATAACGCCAATGCTATACAGCGGGCGATTGATTCCGCTACTCTTAAGGGCGGGACAGTAATGATTCCTGCGGGGATGTACCTGACTAGCCCTTTGCAGTTAAAAAGTAATGTCACATTACATTTGGATAAAGACGCCATTTTGTTCGGGAGTACGGAGCGGATGCACTACAGTGGTCCGGCGTTGATTGTGTGTAAGGGGCAGCAAAACGTGGGTATTACAGGAGAAGGAATGATTGATGGACAGGGTAGGGAGTTGGTAGAAAATACCATTCAATGCTTGCGTGAGGGGAAGATCCAGGATGAGGAGTGGTTGAAAAAAAGACCAACTGAAAAAAACAGGCCCAACCTGTTGTACTTTGAAAACTGTACGGGGGTACGGATAAAGGGGGTGACCTTAAAGAATGCTGCCTGTTGGGTGCAGAATTATAAGGAGTGTACCCATGTGGTGATAGATGGAATTAATGTAGAAAGTACGGCTTACTGGAACAATGATGGGGTAGATATTGTTGATTCAAAGGATGTAGTGATTAAGAACAGTTATTTCAATGCGGCAGACGATGCAATATGTCTGAAGTCAGAAACTGCGGCGCGGACTTGTGAGGATGTCACTGTAGAAAATTGTACGCTGCGTTCCAGTGCGAATGGGTTTAAATTAGGCACTGGATCACTGGGAGGGTTTAAGAATATTGTGGTAAAGAACATTACGGTGTTTGACACTTATCGTTCAGCGATAGCTTTGGAGGCAGTAGATGGGGGATTTATAGAGAATGTGCATGTGAGTGGGGTGAATGCCACGAACACCGGCAATGCCTTGTTTATACGATTGGGGAAGCGGAATACAGATGACAGATACAGTACGGTCAATAATATTGTGATTGAAAAGGTAAAGGCGGAAATACCGGCAGGTAAACCTGACATCGGGTATCCGCAGGAAGGGCCATTACCGAAGATGCCGATTCAATATGTACTACCGATGGTGATTGCAGGGTTACCTGGGCATCCGGTGAAAAATGTGCAGCTCATGGATATTGAAGTGGTCTATCAGGGAGAGCGTGTAAAAGGTGCGATCAATGAAGTACCGGATAACCCAGCTGGCTATCCGGAATTCACCATGTTTGGAGACTTGCCTGCATGGGGATTGTATGTAATGCATGCGGATAGTATTCAAATGTGGAATTTTAAAGTAGACGTGCGACGTGGAGATTCCAGATCTGCATTAATGTTTGAGGATGTAAAGGCTATACTATTGAGGCATGTAAAAGTACCTGAAAAGAAGGAAATGAATACATCACATATCGAAGCGAAAACGCTATCCTTTTAAAAATTATCTTTGTCCAAAATTGATACATATGTTCGAGCAATTATCATCTCTGATCCAGCAGCACAGTCAGCAAAGCGTAGCTGACAATCCCGCAATACCAAATGAACACAACCAGGGGGTTGTGGAAGAACTGAAGAATGTCATCCTCTCTAAAGTAACAGGTCTGGTAACCAGTGGTCAGACCGACAAAATTTCTGAAATGTTATCCTCCAATGGGGACACGCCTGAAACAAAAGACATGGAGAATAACTTTGCTACCAACATCATGCAGAAGTTCGGCATCAACAGTCAGGTAGCTACCACCATCGCAGCTACACTGATTCCTGGTATCCTGAACGCACTGCGTGGACAGGGTGGCATCCAGGAGATCTTAGCCTCTCTGGGAGGCGGTGGCAGCCTGAGTGGATTAAGCAGTTTAGGTGCAAAATTTGGCCTGGATAAAGATAATGACGGTGATGTGGACCTGAATGATTTAGGCAAGATGTTTAAGTTTTAACATTTAACTAATAATAAGGTGAAACCCGCTTTGGCTCAACGCTGAAGCGGGTTTATTACTTAATATATTGGGTTGATAGACTAAGCAGGAAGATTTTTTATATCAAAGATTTACTTTAATATAGTGTCCGTATTAATTAACCACCACATGAAGAACTGATCCCACCAGTCAGTCCTGATGATCTATCTTTCTTTAATCATTTATTAAAAACGCTATCCCCATGGCAGAATCAAAGACCAGGCAGCAAACTGCTTTAGGTGATGTGGCCGCACGGCAACTGGCCATCGCCACACGTACCGTTCCTCAGATGAGTACTATTACCCCCCGGTGGCTGACCCATTTATTAAGCTGGATACCTGTAGAATCCGGGATCTATCGCCTGAACAGGGTGAAAGATGCTACCCAGGTAGAAGTAGACTGTGGTGGTCGTGACGAACGTACACTTCCTCAAACATTCGTCGACTACATCGAGGATGCAAGAGAGTATATGTTGACAGCGGTGAACACAGTACTGGATGTACACACCCGTGTGTCAGATCTGTATAGTAAACCTTATAACCAGATCAGTGAACAATTACGTTTGACGATTGAGGCAATCAAAGAACGTCAGGAAAGCGAATTAATCAACAACAAGGAGTACGGTCTGTTGAGCAGTATTGCGCCTTCACAGCGCATCAAAACCCGTACAGGTGCACCGACACCGGATGATATGGATGACCTGCTTGTAAAGGTGTGGAAAGAGCCGGGTTTCTTTCTGACACATCCGCTTACCATTGCAGCATTTGGCAGGGAATGTACCCGCAGGGGTGTACCGCCGCCAACAGTTTCCCTTTTTGGCTCGCAATTTATTACATGGAGAGGGGTGCCACTGATTCCTTCTGATAAAGTACCGGTAGAGAAAGGTAAGTCCAAGATCCTCCTGATCCGCACTGGTGAGAGCAGGCAGGGTGTGGTGGGGCTGTACCAGCCTAACTTGCCGGGCGAACAGTCACCGGGATTATCCGTAAGATTTATGGGTATCAATGAGCGTGCGATCGCTTCATATTTGGTATCACTGTATTGTTCGCTGGCAGTATTGGTAGATGACGCCATAGCTGTACTTGAAGACGTAGAAATCGGTAAATATCATGAGTACAAGTAATCCAATAGAAACTGCGTTCCTTGAGCAACTGGCGAATCAGTATTTCCAGGCGCAACCGGGGCAACAGCCAGTATCTTCATCACATAATGATATCCTGCTGCAACATGGGGAGACCGTTAATATGGCGGAGCCTCAGACCAGTTTGCATGATCCGCATTTTCCGGGTGGCAGGGGGCCGATACCGGCTTCTGTGGCGGGGAGTGGGAAGTCTCCTTCTGCGCAGCAGTTAGGGGAGGATCCGAAGATTGGAGGGCTGGGGAGCCAGGTGAATACTTCTACGCTTACTTCTACAGGCGGGGGTAGAACGCCTTCTTCATTGCCGTTGGAGCATGAGAATACGTTTGAGGAGCAGTTACAGGCGGCGTTGAAGGGAATAACGCAGTATGTGCCGACGGGACAGTTGCCTTTTACCGACTCTTCTTATTATTTCATACCATCTGATGGCCAGTCTATTACTGCCGCTGCGCCTTTTGATGTGAACAGGGTGAAAGCAGATTTCCCCATTCTCAATCAATATGTAAACGGCCGTCCGCTGATCTGGCTGGACAATGCTGCGACAACGCAGAAACCCAGGCACGTGATTGAAAGACTTAGCTATTTCTATGAGCATGAGAATTCCAATATTCACCGCGGGGCGCACACATTAGCTGCAAGAGCCACAGATGCATACGAAGAAGCCCGCAAAAAGGTACAGCTCTTTCTGAATGCAGGTAGTCCGAACGAAATTGTATTCGTACGTGGTACCACAGAAGCCATCAACCTGGTAGCAAATAGCTGGGGTGATCAAAACATCAAAGCTGGCGATGAGATTGTAGTGACTCATTTGGAGCACCATGCGAACATCGTTCCCTGGCAGCAGCTGGCAGCCAGAAAAGGAGCCATATTGAAAGTTGCGCCTGTAGATGAAGATGGGCAAATCATACTGGAAGAATATGCACGTTTATTAGGCCCGAAAACCAAACTGGTATCCTTCACGCAGGTGAGCAATGCGTTGGGTACTGTAACGCCTGCGAAGCAGATGACAGACCTTGCACACCAGGCAGGAGCGAAAGTATTAATAGACGGAGCTCAATCCGTATCGCACATGAAAGCGGATGTGCGCTATCTGGATGCCGACTGGTTTGCATTTTCAGGGCATAAGGTATTTGGTCCTACGGGAATCGGTGTATTATATGGCAAGGAAGCTTTACTGAATGAAACCCAACCCTGGCAGGGTGGGGGAAACATGATCAGTGATGTGACCTTTGAACATACTAAATACCAACCGGCACCTGCCCGTTTTGAGGCAGGTACGGGGAATATAGCCGATGCAGTAGGATTGGGTGCTGCTATTGATTATGTAAACAGTATAGGCATAGAGGTAATACACCAGTACGAGCATTATTTATTGCAATATGCTACGCGGTTACTCAAGGATATTCCTGGATTGAGATTGATTGGTACGGCGCCGGATAAGGCAGGCGTGCTATCGTTTGTATTACAGGGATTCCGTACAGAGGAAGTGGGGACGGCGTTAAGCAATAATGGTATCGCTGTACGTTCCGGCCATCACTGTGCGCAGCCGATACTGCGGCGGTTTGGGTTAGAAAGTAGTGTGCGACCGTCATTGGCGTTTTATAATACCTGTACGGATATTGATGCATTGGTAAATACAGTAAGGAAATTAAGAAGCGCCTCTCCTTTGTGAGGCGTTTCTTTTATAGTTTTAAGGAGAGGTGGTTGTATGGTTTTGATTAGCTAAGGATTGCGAGGTAGGATCTGGAAGGGGATTTACACTTTCAACGATCCCCTAAACCCCCTTGCAGCATAATAAGATTGCGCCCCATTATGATAAACAAACACCTGATCATATCTGCGATCCCCAAAGATTGCCCCACCTAATTTTCTGATAGCAGCTGGCGTAACCAGCCAACTGGAAGTTTTCAGATCAAACGCCCCCAATTCCTGCAGCCCCCTATACTCCTCCTCAGTTAGCAACTCTATCCCTATTGCCGCCGCCATCTCAGTAGCACTATCCGCTGGCTTTGCTTCCTTTCTTTCATCCAGCGCCTGCTGATCATAACACACACTTCTGCGGCCTTTAGGGCTTTCTGGCGAACAATCTACGAAAGTATATTCCCCTGTTTTTTTATCAAATGCAATCACATCCGGCTCTCCGCCAGTTTCCTCCATAATACCGAGAACTTTTAATTTCTTTGGACTGGCAATTAGTTTTGCTTCTACCTTTGCCCATTCAATTCCTTTGTGGCGATTTGCATGTTTTTCAAAACGGGCTTTTAATATTTTCAGCAGTTCAGTACTCATACGGTTATTTCAATTTTTTTACAACTTTCTATGATTGATTGAGTGCAATGTTTAGACCTTTTTTGAAAGGGAATTTCAGCATGCCTGATATCGATACTTTTATCGTTATTTTAATTTGTTAACGACTTCCTGTAAGCGATTATGTGCCATATTTAAACCTTGTCTGAAAGGCAATTTCAGCATCTGGTCTCTCAATGCTCCCGATCTATATATAATCTGCATAGTGAGTTTGCTGTTATCTTCATCCAGGGCCTCAAATTCAAGGAATTCCAGTTGCACATCAAAAGGTGCATTCCCCATTTCGAAAGTGCGGGTGATTTTTTTATTCGGCACAAACTCGTGATAAACACCACTTGCCGTGAAGACGATTTTACCTTCCCCATCGCTGGTATCAAACTGCCAGCTACCGGATTTTTTATTTTCCAGTTTTTAACTTTTGTGTTCATCCATTGGGCTACAATATCAGCATCTTCATATGCCTTGAATAACAGTTCTACAGGCAGTTCAAACTCCCTCGTAATGGTGAGTTGCTGTTGACCTTCTTCAGCGTGGATTTTAGTCTTCAGTTCCATTTATTTCTATTTGCAGGTTTCGTAATATCATCCCTTTTATCCTCCTTTACGGAAAGTACATTAAGGAATGGGTGACCTATTTCTTCTTGTAGTTTTTCATAATATCCTCCAACTTATTGAACCTGTCATCCCATAGTTTCCGGAATGGTTCAATAAAATCAGCAATCTCTTTCATCTTATTTGGGTTCAGGTGATAGTAAATTTCCCTGCCATTTTGCTGTTGTTCAAGCAACTCACATTCAGTTAGAATAGCCAGGTGTTTTGACACGGTAGGTCGCGCAGTATTGAAGTTTGCGGCAATAGATCCGGCAGTCATCGCCTGTGACGCCACCAGCATTAGAATAGCCCTCCTGGTCGGGTCCGCAATGGCCTGAAACACGTCTCTTCTGATTATCATGGGTGAAGGTATTTGTGTACAAATATATGCGTAGTCATTTAACTACACAAATATATTTTTAATGAAAACAAATGACCCAGACCGCATCAAATACCTCTACAATAGAAGGTCTGAAAATCCCGGATTATACTCAGCCAATTCAATTGTGGTCTGATGTTTGTCGTTAAAATAGCATTATGAGAAAACCTAACTTAACCATTTCTTTTTGGGCCCTATACACGTTAGCCTTTACTGTTGTCCTACCGATGATCATTTATTATTCTTCAATTGATGGTTCTGAAGTGCCCGAAGATCCTACCAACTTCACCTACATCTCCATTGGTATTGCAATTGTAGGATGGATATTACTGCTTGCTTTTTACGGGCGATTTTACGTGAAGACTGTCTTCGCCAACAAGTCAGAAATCTTAAAGAATGCTAAAGAAGGTACTACCATCATCGCCACTGTGAAAAATAAAGTGCAGGAAGGCGTGATCAAACAAACAGCTGTGCTACAACTCCGGCTCGCATTTACAAACCTCGCTGGCACCCCTGTAGAAGCAGGTTATCAGCTGATGGACAGTAAGCCTGCTGAAAGAAGATATGAAAAAGGTAGTCAGATTGAATTGAGCGTGAATATGAAAAAAAAAGCAGGACTGGTCGTACCCAAAGGTATACAGGTAATCCGCAATGTACCGATGGTATACCTCTATACATTTATATTCCTGGTGTTGATTGGGGTAGCCGTGTATTATCCTGTGTCTGCGGACTGGCGCTATTTTGTGCTGCCACATCCATGGACGCTAATCCCCCTGATTAACCTGGGTACTGCACTCTTTATTGGATTTCTGATTGGTATGATCGGTAAAGTGTCAGGTGCTTCCAAAAACGCTGTGCGTATGGTCATGTACGGCGTGAAGGCAGAGGGTGAGATTTTGAGTTACAATCAAACAGGTTTGTATATTAATGAGCAACCACAGGTTGCATTTAATATTGAGTTTACTGATAAGCAGGGGATCCGGCATAGCGTGGTGACAAAGAAAATTGTGTCACTACTGGAAACACATAAGCTGGGCACAGGCCCTGTGGAGATTATGTACCTGCCGGAGGCACCTGAGACGGTGGTGTTCTATGAAGACCTGAGTTTATAATCAATCTGGCACTCATTTAAGTGAGACAGAACAGGAAAAATTATTTAAAAATAACCTTCGGCCCAAACCGAAGGTTATTGACTACGACCGGGTTTTCCTCCATTGTCGGAAAGCCCACACGCCTAATGGTATCAGGGAAAGCAGAACAGTTAATAATTTCCAGTTTACGCTGTCATTGTTATCATTGGTGTTGGATACCATCTGGTATTTCCCCTCCCAATTCACAAACTCTTTCAGCATTCTTTTATCCCCTTCCGTCAGGTTCTTTTTACTTTTCAGATAGCTGTAATTCTCCCGCAGCATCGAATCAATCCCTTTGATATTCTCATCTACAACACCACTATCAATCTTCATGTTCATATGAACCGGTCTTACCTTGTTATTCGTAAAATCAGAATAGATCGTCACCAGAGAATCCGATATATAAAACTGCTTCTGCTCGCCTTCCTGCAAATATCCCTTGTAGGGATGATTAGATGTAGAATCAAAAATACTGAATGAAACACTTGCATTCATCCTGTTCAGATTCATCGAGAAATTATCAAAAGCAATGAATGAGTTATCCGGTAATTTTAAACTCATATGTTTACGGTGCTTAATAGTCGAATCCATGGCGAACGGTATAGCGGCGATGCCTCTATCAGGGACGAGCTTCTCTGCTGTATAAGCTTCCACCGTCCGGTCCAGTAGTTTCTTGTAGGGTATCCACACAAATCCTTTATTCCCCCAGTCTGCTCCCCATGAGTTCATTAGTTTGAAATACTGTTGATCGTACCCTACCACCAGCATGGCGTGGTACTCCCATTTATCCCGCTGTGCCGGGTTCCAGATAAACTTTCGGGTGGTATCCGCATTTTTCCCATCATCATACAAACTTTCCGAAGTATAGACCCCGATAATCACCGGGTACCCACTTTGCACCTGCACTTTAAAATCATATTCCGATTTTGTGATCCGCTGAAAGCGGTACCCTTTATGTTTGCTTGCACCATCAATGCTGGCCGTCGTTACACCGCCCTTGCACCCATCCTGCACCGAATGATAGGGAAAATCGGCCCATTGACAATTACCTTTGTTCATAATGATGTGAAACGCATCTTTGAACAAAATACCCCGCTGACAATCAGTGGGAATGACCTGCTGCTTCAGGTAATTGTAAATGAACGCAGGACTATACACTTTTCTTGGATCAGGGATACCCTGAGAGATGCCATAATCCTGCAACCCTGCATGCGCTCTTTCATAGTAGCTGAACAGGTTATACCCCAATGCCCACGACACACAGGATCCCTGTTTTCCCTGATCACCAGCGGGAGGCAGCACTGGTTCCATATCCACTGCCAGCCGGAGTTCCACCTTGCGTCCGGAAGAGGCAGCAAGCGGAAACTCTTTGAGTGAATCCGGTTCGGGTAGTAGTAGTCCTCCTGGTACATCAGGTGGCGTGCAGGCCGTCATGCAAATTGACAGTATGAGTGCAATGATCAACTTTTTCATCTTGCTGCGTTTCTGCTTCTTGCAGCTGCTCCTGGTGCGAGGCTGAGATTAGAAAGATTAAGTGTTTTCCTGAACCCAAGTGTGAGAATACGATCGTTAGGAAATCCCTTGAAATCATTTCTGTTTGTCAGGCATCTCCATTCCAGGAATAATACATTGCTTTTATCATTACCGTCCACATCTGTATTGGCTTCATGCGAAGTATTGAAATAGGTTTCGAATACCACCGTCACATAAGAAATCCGGCTCTTCTCTGTATTGAATACCTTTTTAAAACTCTCTTCTGATTCCGATGTCAGGTTATGCCATGCCCAGGTATGTTGTATCCCTATCTGAAAATGATCATCATACCGGAAGCCCATACCACAGCGAACGTTATACTGTGCGATAATCCGGCCTGAGTCCTGGAAATTAGTGTTCAGTTTTAATGCGAAATTCACGGGATAGAGAATAAAATGCCCGTTACCATTTTCATTGAACGTAAAAAAGTTGTTGATGTTGATACCCGCAATGCCAGGCAGCATGA
Source organism: Chitinophaga sp. LS1 (assembly GCF_034274695.1). Classification (NCBI taxonomy): domain Bacteria; kingdom Pseudomonadati; phylum Bacteroidota; class Chitinophagia; order Chitinophagales; family Chitinophagaceae; genus Chitinophaga; species Chitinophaga sp. LS1. Next base: position 6,356,904 of record NZ_CP128362.1, on the reverse strand, counting down.
GGGCAGGGAGATAGTTGGCCGAATCCTTCACGTCTATTTGTCCGGCTGAATAAGGATTAATGGCTAGTTCCCATTTAGCCCGGCCCCAGAATGCTTTTCCGATTGTCTTGATCCATCCGTAGTTGATAACGGGTGTAAGATTGGAGAGGTTGTTTTTTCCACTGGAAAAGTTGTAGCTCAGTAAAGGGGTGAGTACGCTTTTGGTATCGTCGTCATCGTCTGATACTGCTACAGCTGCTGGTGCAGAAGGGGTGTAAACCGCCGCTGGAACAGTATCGGTTGGGGTAGTGGGAAGAGTATCCCTTAAGGAATGAAAGGCCGGTATTGCCGAAATGCTGTTGCAAAGAGCGAAGGAGACCAGTGCTGTGAATAGAGATTTTACAAACATGATCATAAGTTTAGTAAAGAATAAAACATTGCTTTACCAAAACTAACCCGGAGGCATGTCTGTAACAATGGGATTAAAGACGAAAATGAGGAGGGTGTTTTTCCCGTAATAAGGCTATAACTGCACGATATTATTTCTAATAGCAAACATTACCAGACCCACCCGGGTATTCAGGTTGAGCTTTTTGCACAGGGCTTCCCGGTAACCGTCTACCGTACGCTCGCTCACGAACATTTCGGCCGCAATCTGTTGATAGGTTTTCTCACTACAAGCTAAACGGAGAAACTGCAGTTCACGATCTGTCAATTTCGCGAATGCCTTCAGGTCACTTTTATCATCTGCCAATGAATGGATGCTGTTCATCACTTTGCGTGTGATCAGTTCATTATAGAAATAACCCTGTCGTATTACTTCGTCAAATGCCAGTTTCAGTTCTGCAGGATCTGCATCTTTCAGCACATAGCCTTTCGCGCCGTGCTTGATCATTTTTATGATGGCCGTGTCAGCGTCCATTGTACTTAGGGCCAGCACTTTGATGTCGGGGTAATTATCCCGAAGCCATCCGGCTGTTTCATACCCATCCATATTGGGCATTACAATGTCAAGTAATACGATATGAGGTAGGTGCTCCTCCTGAAGCTGTCGCTGCAGGTCTTTCCCATCAGCTGCGTCCAGCATCACTTCGTAACCGGGAAACATATTTATCAATACGGACAATGCTTTTCGTATCATCACCTGGTCGTCTACAATAGCGATCTTTTTCATTTATTGATAGGGCGTTTTAATCTTCATGAGTTATTGAAATGGTGTTTTGATCTGAATAATGGTACCTTTTCCGGGTTGACTCACAATGTGTGCGTCACCTCCAATCAGTGTCGCGCGACTAAACATGTTATGCAATCCAAGTCCCTGGTTTTGCTGTAATGTCGCTTCTTTATCGAACCCTTCGCCATTATCTTCAATCTCTACCAAAAATAAAGTACCCGTATAATCCAACCGGATATGGACGGTTGAAGCCTTCGCATGTTTAATAGCATTCTGGATACCTTCCTGCACCATGCGATAAAGTACCAGCTTTCGCTGATTATCGATTTCCCGTTCTGTGCCATGGATAGAAAGCTCAAGACGTGTAAATCCCGTACGATTGATATGTTGCACCTGACTGGCGATCGTTTCACCAAGGCTGTTATTCTGTATATAATAACTATTAAGGCTTTTGGCAATATTTCGCAAATCAGTCATCGCTCTGCCAAGATTATCTCTCAGTTCAATGATCATAGGGCCATTCTTAGCTTCCTGCTGGTCCATAATATTGACTTGTATCCGGGCAAGGCTCAGGAATTGCCCTACATTATCATGTATCTCCTGACTGATGGCAGTGAATGTTTCTTCCTGGATTTCCAGCCGTGTAGTCAGGATCTCCTGTCTGAAATTTTGTTCCATTTTCTCTATCTGGTTTTTCATCTCAAACTGCCGAAGGTTATCTTCCCGCTTTTCCCGCTGGAATCGTTTCGCAACAAGAATCGCCAGGAGAAAACCTTCCAGGAAAATGGCCGTAGAAACATAACTTACCGGGAATATATGTTGGGGTACCCCGGTCTGTATATACACAGCTTCCACGAGAATGAGTATAAACCACAAAGCATAGAACCCTGAAAAGTAGTATCCCAGCCGGTTCCCGGATCGTCCCTCTTTCAACCCAACCACACTCGCGATCACAAATACGTACAATGCAAAAACCTGATTCGCCAGCAAAACCGGCAGCAGAGGCAGGAAGGAGAGTACCACCAGATAAATCAGGAAGAATGCCGCACTGTACAATGCTACCCCATAAAGGTCCGGATGCCTGTTACGCAGCTCAAAGAAAGAGATGCAAAAGAGCAAAAGTGCGATCATGTCCAGTACCGGTACGATACTGTACCAGAACATCATCGGAATCCGGGGAAAGAAGTAGATGGCGTAACCCTCCATGACCGTTGCAGAGGTCATCAGGTAAAAGAAGATGAGAATAGAATAATACAGGAAATAGTTTTTCTTCAGGGCGGCGAACAGGAAGAGGTTCACGATCACTGCTAATAGCAGGATGCCTGCATAGATCCCATAATCCATTTTTTGCCGTGCAGCTTGCAGCTCCCATTGTTTAAGGGTAATGAGTTGCACCGGTATAGCATGGATCAATGGGCGCATGCGGATATATACCGGGCCATCCGAACGGGGAAAGGGAATGACCTGGTTATGGTCCAGTACAGGCTTTGCCGTAAACGGAACTTCGTATCCACTCCTGATCGACTGCCAATGCCCCTCTGCGTCGGTATAATATAATGTAAGGTCGGATATGAACGCCTGTTCAAAGGATAATAACAGACTATCAGCTGTATTGTTCCGTACAAACAGGCGAAGCCATATCACTTTATCCGTAAAACCGAAATGAAGCACTGGTTGTCCCGTAGGGTGCCAAACTGAAGTAATCACATCTTCTATCCGCAACTTACCCGTACTATCCTCCATAAATTGCATCGCCGGGGCAACGGACAATGTCTCGTCGCCCCGCGACCATTGCACGGTTTGTCCGCCAGCGGGTAAGCACCAATGGATGCAGCTTATCAGTATAAGCAGGTATTTCATTCGTTATCCCCCATTGTGAACGGCAATTTTATATTCATTACAAAAGACATCGTAATCACCCATATAAAGCAGTAAATACCGAACGGCACATACCCCAGGTAGCCTAACAAAGGCATATTGAAAATATGGAAGAAATTCACAAAAGGAATACAGTAATCCCAGTAACCCGGGTTAAAAGAACCGCCATGGAACCGTACGGCTATGGCCTGGAAATAACTCAGTCTGTTCCAGCATTCCACACAAAGTCCCTGTATGACCCATACGGTAGAAAAAACAATCAGCGGATTCCAGTCACCCTGTTCCCGGATAGCGCGGAAAGGCGTCCATTTTCCCAGCATGCCCAGTACAATAATCAGGATGGTGAGTGGCCCCAGCCAGAAGGCGTAGAACAGACTATCCGGTGCGAATACCATACTGAAAAGCAACCCGGCTGCTACAATCAGAATAATGATACGCGCAGTCAGCGACCATTTCACCTTTCGGCCCTGCCGGTAACCGGCGTTGATGCGCGGGAAGGTCAGCAGCAGGTGGTACCACTCAAATGCCATGGGAATAAATGCTGAGGAACCTATAATGGCGTAGAGCAGGAATTCATCCCGTGGCACTATCTCCGCATGCGGATAGAACCAGTTGATGTTGATGAAAAAATTGAAATACTCGAAGATGAGCCATCCTGAAATGGAGAGCATCCCCATGGCAAAAAGTTCTGCCATTCCATTTTTCATCAAGGATTTACCCCCATTGCGGGCGTAGACCATGCCATCCAGCATAAAGATGAAGCCCCACCATAGGGGCAATAATGCCCAGTTCAACAGCCATTTAGGTCCGCTGAGTTTTGCGGCGAATATGACTATGATCGCACCCCACAAAATCAGTCCCAGCCAGAACCACCATGGTAAGCGTGTTTTTGGGGGGCGTGGCGGTGGTGTGGTAGCAGGTCGTATCCCATAAATACGTGGGAAGAAGACGAGTAACAGGTAAGCGATGAACAATAAGGAGGTAATGACAATCACCAGGTAATTCTTATCTGGTTTTACCGTGGCTACCTTTGCAGGAAAATAAAAGAAATCCGGTGGGAGTTCTCCTCCTTCGCGGAGTAGCAGGGCTACATAAGGGGTGTAGAAAATGATGACCAGGGTCAATAATAGGTACCCGACTTTGCGACTATGACTCATAGATTCAGTAGTTATTGAGGTTATGCTTGCAAGCTACACATTACACTGTTGCGCGAAAAGGTGAAAAAAGACATGGGGGAGGGGTATTTTCCCCGGGTTGAATTTTGTGTTCGAAATGCTACAGGTTGATCGTCCCGGGACTAAGCATTTATTTACAGTGCGCTTTATATCAAACCTGAAGAGTTGGGAGATTTTTCATGCTGGGGCGTCTCATATCCATATCCTTTTTCATTATCGACCCATACTCTCTCCTGGGTCGGATAAGGAATTCCTTTGACTTCCTCAGCTATCTGTAGTTTAAATTGTTCATCAGTGCCCCGGTAGCCGTCTTGGATTAGCTTTGTCCAGCTATACACGTCCAGCTTCTCTTTTTCATGCCATTCAGGAAAGCGCCTGACAGAATCTTTATAGAGCTCCCACAGGTTTTGCTGGAATTGCTCTTCTGCTTTCTTTTTTTTTGCTTCTTCCTGTTCAGCCTTGGGACGTTCTTGTACATATTGCTGTAACGCGTTATAGTTTACATTGAAATACTGATGACAAATCCAGTTAGCCCAGGTCCATTTATCCTGTAGCTCCCATGCAGGGCTTTTGCCTCTTGATTCCATGCTGCTTTTCAGGGGGACACAATCATCTGTGTAGAAGAAGTGGTCGCCTTCGCGATTGGTAAAGTGAAATTCGTCGTATAGCATCCATTTCTGTACGGGACGGTTACCATTGGCAGGCAATTGAAAGCTATGGCTCCATTTTTCCTGGTTAATAGGGAAGATGGTGAGGTGCCAATCAGGATAGCCCAGCTGTTGCAGGCCCTGTACCATCATCCACCTGGACTTAGCGGAGGCGCTGACCACGGCTTCAGGGCTTACTGCATATGTAAGGCTTTTTGTGAGCTGTACTACAGGCTTATTTACCGTTGCAGCAGGCCGGGAAATACCTGCAGAAGAGGTATTATTGGCCGAAGCTCTGTTAGCAGGCTGCGTTGTGCGAAGAGAGGTAACGTGCATGGCATTTTAAGAGTTGTTAAATTGAATATACGGTAAATATCTTAGTGTTTTTTGTACTGGGTGTATACCTCTAATGTTTTCTATTAATCGACCTGAAGACTTATAAGCTGACCCATCAGGATATCGGTTAGATGGATATTATGTATTTATGAAGTGTAGATTTGAAGAAAGGTCCTCATGATAGTTCTGATATTGGTTTGAGCATTGTCATAATTTTGCTGAAATTTTATTTATTTTTTAATTTAGACTATTTAGTCTAAATTTGAATCATCAAAAATAAACGATGAACATAAAAGGGAAAGCGGAAAGAACTAAGCAGTTTATCATAGAACAATCGGCACCCATATTCAATTCGAAAGGGATAGCGGGGACGACTATAGATGATATACTGGCGGCCACAAAGATGGCCAAAGGAGGCATATATGGGAATTTTGAAAACAAAGAGGCAATTTCTATCGCTACTGTAGATTTCATTTTCAGTAAAGTCTCGGCTAAAACTTATTCCGTTATATCAAAAGAAAAAACAGCGGTTAAAAAGCTGTTTGCGTTCTTAGATCTTCGTGAAAATCCGTTGGTTCCTTTTATAGAAGGCGGATGCCCCATTTTAAATTTCGGTGTAGACTCGGATAACACAAATCCAACAGTCAAAAAAAAGGTAAAGGCAATGATCGAAGGCTCTTTGACACTTTTTATTGATATTTTAAAAAAAGGTATAGCAAACGGAGAATTATCAGATAAACTGAAGCCCGAAGAGTATTGTTTAAAAGTACTGGTAATGCTGGAAGGGGCAACTTTGGTTTCGAGAGTAACCGATAGTGTTAAGCCGATGCGCACAGTCATAAAGATGCTTAAATCTGAGTTAAAATCTTTTGAGATCAAGCAAGCTTAAATGAACTATATGGTTTAAATGATGAAATCATGCAAACCATTTTTTTTAATTAAAATTAGACCAAAAAGTCTTTTAATAAAAGCCATATATGAAACTATGAAACGCAGAAACTTTGTAATAAACACAGCGCTTACTGCCTTAGGAGCGGTTTTGATCCGCCCTTTGGAGGGCTTGGCAGGAAAAAGACCAAATCCAATAAAAATAAATTCTATGAAAACACAAGATCAATTAAAGGACATGGAACTACCGGCAGGCATACGCGAGCGGTATGTTCCCGGAGTCAACGGCCTGACAGTGCATGTACTGGAAGCCGGTTTTGAGACACCAAAGCGCCCTGCTCTACTACTGCTGCACGGATTTCCGGAACTTGCCTACAGTTGGCGGAAAGTGATGCTGCCATTGGCAGCTGCGGGTTACCATGTGATCGCCCCTGATCTGCGTGGATATGGCCGCACAACGGGATCTGACAATAGTTTTGATGGAAATTATGCCTCTTTCAGGACCCATGAACTTTCCCGTGATGCCCTCGGTCTGATGATGGCTATGGGGCACAATTCTGTTTCCGCTATAGTGGGACACGATGTGGGTTCGACAGTGGCAGCGTATTGCGCTCTTGTCAGACCTGATTTTTTCCGGTCAGTTGTTATTTTAAGTTGTCCCTTCGGTGGAGTGCCACCTTTACCTTTTGGTGTTGAAGGACAAGCTTCACCGAATCTACAACCATTGGCACCTGCTAAAGATCCCCTTGCATCACTGCCAAGACCCCGTAAGGACAGTACCACCTATTTCTCATCACGCAGCGCCAATGATGATATGCTGAATAGCAAACATGGCCTGCGTGATTTTCAGCGGGCTTACTTTCACGTAAAGAGTGCAGACTGGAGTCAGAATAAACCATTTGCCCTTACCTCGGGCACGGCAGAAGAATTCGCCAGGCAGCCTACTTATTATGTGCTGGATCTGGATAAAACAATGCCGGAGTCAGTTGCTCCCTACATGCCGTCACAGAATGAAATAGACGCTTGTAAATGGCTTCCGGATAATGAAATAGATTTCTATACCCAGGAGTTTAAACGTACCGGTTTCCAGGGCGGATTAAACTGGTACCGTTGTACCACGAGCGGATTAAATAGGTCTGACCTCGAACTTTTTTCGGGTCACACCATAGATGTACCCTCCTGCTTTATTTCAGGGGTCGCTGACTGGGCAACATTTCGTCCGCCAGGCGCATTAGAACAGATGCAGCGCAAGGCCTGTACAAAAATGCAAAGCTTTCACATCATTGCAGGTGCGGGTCACTGGTTGCAACAGGAACAACCTGAACAACTCACCGAATTGATTGTCGATTTTTTGCAGCACGCAAAATAGACGACATCTGATAATAGTATAAATAAGTGGAGCTTACCCAAACGCCTTCAACTCATTCAAAATAAAGAATGGAACCATGTTCAGCTGGTAGTTTCCGGTTGGAAAATGAGTGTATGTAAATGATATGACTGAACCGGTTTTGGAAATACCAGGATTGGAAAGTAATACTGTAAACCTGATGGCATCAATAAATACAGCGGCAAAGATAAAGCCTATAAATATCTATTCCGGAATGCCGGGAAGTGTATACTTATTAGCTTATATGCCTCATTACAAAAATAACTGTTGCCAATGATCATGAAAAATAATGGAATATTGTTCTAATATTATTCTCAGTTAACACTCCAATGAGACTCGAACCTCGCTAAAGGGTGATAATAAATAATGTGGATGAAAGCTCCAAAAATCAGAAAGCTCCAAGTTCTTGAACTTGAAGCTTTCTGATTTTGGTGATCTCAGGTACCGGAAACGTGAACCAGATTGTTGATCAATTAGCGTCAATAGTCCTAATTCGATATTAATGAGTTAAATTAATATGGTAAAAGTTCGATGCGCTTCCCTTGGTATATATAAGTACGTCTATTAAAATTTACAGTTTGGAAACACTCCTAATTGCCACCTACTATGTTGTTTAATGATCTTTCATAAACAGCTGGGAGTTGATAATTAAATAGTTCCGAAAAAGATAATTAGCAAAAGCATAAAAAGCTACTTTTACAGATCCCTTTACCTAAAATACTTTTGCGTGCTATATGGAATATTTCCTTCCGATCCTGTTTACTATAATTTCCGTGCTGTTAGTAATAAGACCTGTAACAATATTATGTCATGAACTGGGGCATGCTATCCCTGCAATGCTGCTAACCAGAAAGGCAGTAACGATTTATCTGGGATCTTATGGCGATGCAGATCAATGTTTCAAACTAACGATGGGTAAATTTACCTTCTTTGTTCGTTATAATCCGTTTAAGTGGAGAGGAGGATTATGTATTCCATCAGCATCAGAGATCCCCAGAATTCAGCAGATCATTTACACATTGGCCGGACCACTTGCGTCTTTTATTATCGGCGGGGTTGCTGTTTATTTCACATTTGATGATAATATAGAGGGCTTTTTCAAATTATTTTTTATTTTGTTCATGTCATCCGCATTATTGGATGCTTATGTAAATTTATACCCAAACCCCATTCCTATAAGACTTGCGAATGGTCACATCACATTCAATGATGGTTACCTTTTGAAAATGCTTATTTCCCATAATTGGGTGAAGATTTCGACCGGAACAAAATTATATCATAAGAAAAGATATGCAGAGGCAGCTATTTTGCTTGAGGAAGGACTTTCATCAAGCAAAAGTGAGTACATGTATCGTTTAGCCATCAGTGCATATATACAAAGCCAAAACTATCTGAAAGCTAAAGAATTGTCTGATGAATTTGTTCAGAAATGGCAACTGAAATCAGCTGATTTATCGAATATGGCACTGGCTTATTCAATGCTGGGCTTTCGCGATAAAGCGATTGAACTATACGACCAATCTCTCGAATTGGATCCTGCAAATAAGTATTCGCTGAATAATAAAGGGTTAACACTTGTTGCACTCAAACGGTTCGAAGAGGGACTTGTACTTTTCGATAAGGCAATCGCGGTGGATAGTAATTTTACATATTCCTTCAATTACAGAGGGCTTACTAAAATCGAACTGGGATTCAATGAAGAAGGTCTGCTGGATATCAAGCATGCCTTATCGCTTGATCCTGATAATTCCGATACGTTCTCAGCGCTAGGTGTATATTATAACAAAATGGGGCAATATCATGACGCCCTAAAACAGTTTATTAAAGCGAAAGAGCTAAACCCTGGCACACAAATGATAGATGAACTCATTAAAGAAGCTGAAAACCAATGCGGGTTGAAGTGATTTAGATTCAACGGAAATATTTATAAATAGCGATGTGATTTAATTAAGTTACATACCATCGCTATTACAATTCATCTATTATTAATTAGAGTTCATTTCATAAATAGTAAGTATGGATAAAATATTCAGATCTTTGCTATATGGCAACCAGACGAGAATATCTTACAGATGAGCAATGGTTTTCAGCTACAACTGAGAAAGCTCTCGTTGCAGAACTGACGGGCACTTCAGAGAAAGAAGAACCCCGACCTTTTGAGACTATTCTCAAGAAGTCGGGGTTGGTGAACCCAGTTGGACAATTCTCGAACCGGTTTTATGAACATTTGAAGATGCTGTCCGATTTAAAGTATATGTTAATCAAATAGTTATAATCATTTCTTAAACTGTTTATACCATAATCTACCCGATAGATGTAATTGTAATTAAGTCTCCTAAATTCGACGCTCATCAAAAGCAATGAAGGTAATTTCATGAATCATCAGTGGGTAACTTATTGTAGAAATTGACTAATTATATAACTTTTATGCTACTTTATGCAATCAATTTGGATTGCCCGACAGCTCAGTAAAGCTCAATACTTCCTTTAACACGAATATTTGAATTACCATGAATATTTATAGGATAATGACTGGAGTATTCAACATAACTATAATCAACATATTTAACTGTTTTTTCATTTTTACTATTCGAAAAATTCATATCATAACTAAAGGACATCACGGGTAAATAAACTATCCCCTTAAAACCATAAGTAACCTTTCCATGGTTCTGTAAACAATTACAAAATGTGCCATTAATAGGGGTAGCATAAACCCTTATAACCATTTCATCTCCATTTTTGTCCCACTTCTTTTTAAAGATTTGAACCTCAATTTTGTTGACACTTATTATTGAAAGTAGATTTGTTACTTGCGATTTATAATTATCGTCAAAATCAAAATTCGTTGCATTGGAAGCAGAAAATATATCTATCATGCCACCTGATTTACATCTATCCAAAATATCTTTAGAATATTCTTCTGTATATAATGGAAAAACTTCAAACGCATTTTTTTTCGTTACAGAATCTTGTGGTGTTATCCAATAATAATATTCTTTGAGTTTGGCATCTTTATGCGATACTTCAAAAGTAAAAACCACATATTTTTTCAATACATCCGTATTGGACTGCCCTTTTACAATTTGGCAGATAAACAATAATGTAATTACTATGAGCTTAAATTTTCTATTTATCATGAGCTTTATTCCATATTTCGTCAACCTCTGAACTGATAAGACCTCCAGGTGGATAATCCATTAAATCCACCTGTAGATTGAGGAAAATTATCTCCTAATTGAAAAGTGTCCCCTAGTTCGTGTGCCAATGCTATTCCTGGAGCACCTGGTGAAACCGCTGTATAGATTCAATTGCTTAGCCCCTGATTTCCTTCAGATGATCTTGTAGTAATTACAGCTGAAAGAGCCTTTACTGGATTTCCAGAAAAGGCCTTTTCACTTGTACTTAATATGCAAAGGAGAATGTCACATAACTATAGTCAAATTCAATAACATTCTAAATATGATTAAGCCCAATTGTCCACGTTATAAATTTACAAAATTTCTAAAGATCTATAATTTGTATAACAGAGTTATTGGAGGAGTTTGACTGTAATATTTATGGTTATGGCCGTGCGCGTGATCCTCGCCATAGAACAAGCGTAACACACGAAACGAGTCTATTTGAAGAATTGCTACCAGATAATAAATTATTGAGGCTTGTGGTTGACAAACTCCCTATTGGGACTTGAACCTAATCGAGGTTGATAATGAATCCGTTATGCAAATCTTATAAAATTAAAAAAGCCCCAAGTCCTTGAACCTGAGGCTTTTTTAATTCCTGTGATCCCGTTGGGACTCGAACCCAAGACCCATACATTAAAAGTGTATTGCTCTACCAACTGAGCTACGGAATCATACCCCGTTCGTTATTGGGAGTGCAAAGATAGGAATTATTTAATATCTCCCAACTTTTTGACAACTTTTTTTAAAACATACTCACAATTTTACCCGCTCTTCACAAACAAAATCTCATATTATCCAATATCCCACTTATTTTTGTGATTGCTAAAAATTTCTAATGCAACAACCTTTCGAAAACAAAGTAGCCGTTATCACCGGCGGAACTTCCGGTATAGGAAAAGCCATCGCAATTGACCTCCTTCGCTCCGGCGCCAAAGTCGCCGTATGTGGCCGCAAGCAGGACGCCCTGCAGGCCTTAAACGATGAGCTGAAAACAAATGCCCTGTTTACCTATGTCGCCGATGTCAGTAAAGAGGATGATTGTAAAGCTTTTATTGGACAAACTATTGCCCATTTCGGTAAAATAGATATCCTCATCAACAATGCAGGTATCTCTATGCGCGCCCTCTTCAATGGTGTCAATTTGTCTGTGTTAAAACAACTAATGGATATCAATTTCTGGGGAACCGTGTATTGTACAAATTATGCATTACCTTCCATCCTCGAAAATAAAGGAACCATCGTCGGCGTATCTTCCATCGCCGGTTACCGTGGCCTTCCCGGCAGAACCGGTTACTCTGCCAGCAAGTTCGCCATGCAGGGCTTCCTGGAATCGCTGAGAACAGAACTCCTGCATACAGGCGTAAACGTAATGTGGGTATGCCCGGGCTTTACTGCCTCCAATATCCGCAACACGGCACTGAACGAAAAAGGTAACGTACAGGGCGAAACACCCCTTGATGAAGGAAAACTCATGACCGCCGAAGCCGTTGCTTCAGCTATCAATAAATCGATTGCTAAACGTAAACGTACATTGGTATTGACAGGACAGGGAAAACTGACCGTGTTACTGAGTAAACTACTACCCGGATTCCTGGATGGAATGGTGTACAACCACTTTAAGAAAGAACCAAATTCTCCTTTAAAATAATTGACATTCAATCCGGAACTGACTATTTTCCAGTTCCGGATTTTCTTTACACCGCCCCAAACCCTTATCTATACAAGTTCACAGAGTTATACACATCTGAACAAGTATTTTCATATTGACAGTCTCCCGCATCTAAATATTATCTTACTTTGCATTAAAATCAACGCCAGTCTTCAATGGCATCAAATTTGGAGATAAAGCGAATCTAATAATCACGAATGTCCATTATAACACTAACATCAGATATCGGTTTACAGGATTACCTCGTCGGCGCCATGAAAGGGCAGCTGTCGCAGGACTGTCCCGGTGCTCAGTTAGTGGACGTTACTCACCAGATTTCTCCGTTCAACCTGCCGCAGGCTACGTATATCTGTAAAGGTGCTTTCGCGCATTTTGCAGCAGGTACATTTCATATGGTACTCATTAATCTGTTCGATAGAAAAGCAGATCATGTGTTGCTCGCTCAGCACAATGGTCAATATATCGCCTGCGCAGATAACGGGCTGATTACCATGATTGCAGAAGGGTTACCTGGAGTAGTTGTCAAATTACCGCTCGGAAAAGATCAGGCGAAAGATACCTTTGGTATACTGAGACGTTTTGCTCAGGCATTCAATGATCTCAAAAGCGGTAAGAAATTAGCTGACCTGGGAGAACAGGCAAACGAATACGTTATTAAGAATAACTTACAGCCCATGACCGGGCAGGATTATATCGATGGTCAGATCATTCATATCGACAACTTCGAAAATGTTGTAGTGAATATCACCCGCAAACAGTTCGAAGAGCAGCGCCAGAATAGAAAGTTCTCTATCTTTTTCCGCAGGGATGAAGTCATTTCCTCCCTCAGTGAAACCTATTCCGATGTACCGGAAGGACATAAACTGGCCATGTTCAATGCCGCCGGTTACCTGGAGATCGCTATTAATAAAGGTAATGCTGCCGGTTTGTTTGGTTTACAAGGGTTCCGCAGGGATCAGTTGACGAGCCAGCAGAATACCGGGTACCAGAAACTGTCGTTTTACCAGACGGTCAGAGTCATATTTAACTGATTTTATGCCGGCCCCATGGCCGGCATTTTTGATTTTATCCGGAAAGAGGCCCCCCTGAATTAAAATGGTATTAAAAAATCTCACCCCAAACCCCATAAATCCCTGTAAATCTTCATTTTTTTTCACTTATTAAAGAAAAAGTTAAAACTGTTATCTCTAATTATCATAATTTGCCACTTTTTCTATTTTTGTCGGACCTAAAACATCTCTATGAATTTTAAAAGGACCAACAACATTGTGGGTTGGGTTATTTGTATCATTGCCTGCACTGTCTATATTATGACTATGGAGGCGACCGGCAGCTTATGGGACTGCGGTGAGTTTATTAGCACCGCCGCAAAGGTGCAGATCCCTCACCCTCCAGGGGCTCCGCTTTTTGTGCTGTTGGGTAGGCTCTTTATTATTTTCTTCGGCCAGAAGCATGCCGCTATTGGTGTTAACACGATGTCTGCCCTTGCAAGTGGATTCACTATCCTGTTCCTCTTTTGGACCATTACCCACTTTGCACGCCGCCTTATGGTGAAGGCAGGCGAATCGATCTCCGGCGAAAAAATGATCGCTATCATGGGCGCAGGTATCGTAGGTGCCCTCGCTTATACTTTCTCTGACTCATTCTGGTTCTCTGCTGTGGAAGGTGAGGTATACGCTATGTCGTCTTTCTTCACTGCCATCGTATTCTGGGCTATCCTGAAATGGGAACATGAATCCGAAGAGGCTTATGCCGACCGCTGGATCGTGTTCATCGCTTTCATGATGGGGCTCTCTATTGGTGTCCACCTGCTGAACCTCCTCACCATCCCTGCTATTGTGATGGTATATTACTTTAAACGTTACAAAGCGACCCCAATGGGTACCTTCTGGGCGTTTATTATTGGTTGTGCGATAACCGGTCTGATACAGAAATTCATTATCCAGGATACCATCAAGGCTTCCGGTTATATGGATGTGTTCTTCGTAAACTATCTGCACCTGCCTTTCTTCACTGGTTTTGGATTCTACTTTATTGCAATTATTGCAGCCCTGATCTATGGTCTGAAAAATCCGAAATTCGGCATTTATGCTCCATTGATCCTGATCTCTTCCGTAATCCTCATCCCTGCATTCATCGACGCTGATGGTAGTGGTATGATATTCCTGAAGATCATCATCGCAGGTGCGGTACTGGGTATTCCATGGGTGGTTAAACAGGCTGGTGGTAACCTGTTGCTACCAAATGTTGTACATGCAACCAAGCTGACTATCTACTGTACGCTCTTCCTGTTACTGGGTTACTCCACTTATATTACCACCATGGTGAGGTCTACTGCTAATCCGGCTGTAGATATGTATAACGTAGATAACCCGATCTCCCTGGTTGGTTACCTGGGTCGTGAGCAGTATGGTGATTTCCCGCTGATCTATGGTCAGGTATTTACTGCCCGTCCTTCCGAATACAAAGAAACCAGCAATGTGTACGCACGCGGTTTTGATGAAAACGGTAAACCTAAATATGTAGTTGCCGGCAAAAAACAGGAACCTGTTTATGCTCCAGAAGATAAAATGCTGTTCCCACGTGTTTGGGACGCGTCCAACGATCAGGGCCATGCTGACTACTATCGTAGCTTCCTGGGCTTACAACAGGGTGAAAAGCCAACTTTTGGCGACAATGTGAAGTTCTTCCTGGAATACCAGGTTAACTTTATGTACTTCCGTTACTTCATGTGGAACTTTGCTGGTAAACAGAACGATACACAGGGTTATGGTAACGTGAGAGATGGTAACTGGATTTCCGGTATTCCTTTCATCGACAACTTCCTGTATGGTGACCAGTCTAACATGCCAGATAGTTTGAAGAACAACAAGGGTCACAATACCCTGTTCCTCCTGCCATTCCTCTTAGGTATATTCGGTCTGTTGTATCATTATAAATACCACCGCCGCGATACCCTTGTTGTAGGTCTGCTGTTCTTCTTCACAGGTTTCGCGATCGTACTTTACCTAAACCAGGCTGGTAACCAGCCACGTGAGCGTGACTACGCTTATGTAGGATCTTTCTATGCTTATGCGGTGTGGATTGGTCTGGGTGTACTGGCAGTATATCAGTTCCTGAAGAGCAAAACCAAACTGGCAGTTGCTGCGCCAATCGCTACTGTGATCTGTATCCTGGCAGTACCTGTACTGATGGGTGCGCAGGAGTGGGATGATCATGATCGTTCTACCAAAACGATTGCTAAAGACGTGGCTTCTGACTACCTTAATTCATGTGCGCCGAATGCGATCCTCTTCACTGTAGGTGATAACGATACTTACCCGCTGTGGTTTGCACAGGAAGTAGAAGGTGTTCGTACCGATGTACGTGTGATCAACCTGAGCTTGCTTGGTGTTGACTGGTATATCGATCAGGCCCGCCAGGCGGTAAACCAGAGTCCAGCTATTCCAATGACTTGGAGTGCGGATAAATACCGTGGCGAAAACCACAACTACGTTCAGTTCTATGATGGTGGTAACTTCCCGCAGGATAAATTCTATAACCTGAAAGAAGTACTGAACTTCATGGGTTCTACTGACAGTCGTGCGATGGTAACCACTCAGAGTAATGAGCAGATGAACTACCTCCCTGTAAAGAGACTGTTCATTCCTGTTGATAAAGCTGAAGTACTGGCTTCCAATACTGTAAGTGCGTACGACAGCAGCCGTATCCTGCCACAGCTGCCATTCCAGGTAAATAAGAACTACCTGCTGAAGAATGACCTGGCTGCACTGGATATCATTGCTACCAATGCATGGAAACGCCCTATCTATTTCACCAGCCCTACCGATCTGGGTCTGAACGACTACCTCCGTATGGATGGTCTGACCTATCGCCTGGTTCCACTGAAGAAAGAAGAAAGCGAAGATCCAATGGGTGCTGAGAAGAATGTGAACGTGCCGGTGATGTACGATGTAATGATGAATAAATTCACCTTCGGTGGTGCGAATATTCCAACTACTTACTTCGACGAACCAAACCGTAAGCTGCTTCAGTATCTGAGAAATGCTTATACCCGCCTGGGTACTGCACTGGCGCTGGATAATAAGAAAGATCAGGCGTTACTGGCACTGAACAAGGCGGATAGCAACCTGTTGCAAAGCACGTTCCCTTATGCGATGACTACTCCGGGGCAGATGCATAACTACAGTTCTATGCAGACTGTATATGCGTACTACCTGGCTGGTGATAAGGCGAAGGCTGAGCAGATTGCCAGTCTGATCAAGAAGGATTGTCAGCAGCAGATCAACTATTATCGTAGTCTGCCTGAGAACAGAATGACCAGCGATTTGCAGCGTGATGGACAGATGGCGCAACAGTTTATTTCATTACTGGATCGTATGAAATCAGACTTTAGCGATACTGCGCATCATGCCATGCAGGATTTACCTGGTGGTAATGTGATCAGTACAGACGATAGCACTAAGTAAATTATAGGCCTGGTGGCAATGTGACGCCAGCTGGTTAATATATTATTAGTAAGTATAATCCCCGGTTCTTTTAGAGCCGGGGATTTTTTTATCTTATTGGGTATCAATTCTGAAACAGGTCCGAGCAAGTTATTGAAGTGTTGATTTTTCGGCAGGGGAGAATGGCCGCAGGATCCATCATTACGTGACTGCGCCGGACATTTTTTATTATCTTAGTAGCTATCAAACCCCAAAATATGCCCGCGCAAACTATTAATGAGGTGATTTCCCGGTTAGAGGAGATCATCGCAACATCTATCACCACAGATAACAGGGCCGGCTATTTCGCTGCCTTATACCACAAAGTCACATGTCGTGTAAAAGAAGGAATTGCAGCAGGAGAGTTTCAGGATGGACCGAGAATGGAAAGACTGGATGTGGTCTTTGCCAATCGTTACATTGCGGCTTATGATGAATGGACGGCGAAGAATAAAACCGGTGTATCCTTATCATGGCAAGTGACGTTTGAGCAGCTACAAAAGAGATCTGTATTGGTTTTGCAGCATTTACTGTTAGGTATGAATGCGCATATTAATCTGGATCTTGGCGTAGCAGTAGTGGAAATAGCGAAAGAATATAATACCCCTTTACAGTTAATACACCAGGACTTTAATAGTATTAATACTATTCTCGCGGCCTTGAGTTATGAAGTGATCAACGAGCTAAATAGAATATCTCCCTTACTATCTTTACTAGGCAAACATTCAGGAAATAATTCATTGTTAATCCAGTTTGCACTGAGTAATGCGAGAGATGGAGCATGGTGCTTTGCAGAGGATTTATATAATAGTGGAAATACAATTGCTTCCAGAGATCAGGATATTCATAAACTGGGTGGGAGTATTGTCACCACCAAAGGCTTTATCAAAATAACTGTTTTTTTTATCCATTTATTTGAGCTGAAAAATCCTTCTAAGATTACCAATATCCTAAGGAATTATCAAAAAATGTATCTTAAGGTGCGGTGATAAAGAAGGAATCATTCTTTTTTAAAGAGGAATCGCTTTTTATTAATGATGGAATCATTTTAATGATGGGATCTTAAGGAGGGAATTCCTTTAAAGAGGGAATAATTTTATTAAAGGAATATTTGTTATTTTTTCCTTGCTGCCGGCGGTATAACCAGCTAAACTGTAAGCCAAAGAATGAATATGAGATACGTCGTTTTTGCTTTTTTCCTTCTATTCAATATATCTGTCAATGCCCAGTCCTCTTACCTTTTCAAACCGGATCGTGTATTTGACGGAACTGTTATGCATGCTAACTGGTGGGTATTGGTGAGGGATAGTCAGATCGTGGCTGCCGGCGATCCTGCAACTATCCAGGTGCCTGAAAAAGTAACTGTTATTGACCTGAAAGGCATGACCCTTATGCCTGGGCTTATAGAAGGCCATTCACATCTTTTCTTACATCCTTATAATGAAACCAGCTGGAATGATCAGGTGCTCACTGAATCAGGAGCGGAACGTACGGCCCGCGCTGTAGTGCATGCCAGAGCTACGCTTATGGCGGGGTTCACTACTGCACGGGATCTGGGTACGGAAGGGGCGATGTATGATGATGCTGGTTTAAAAGAAGCGATTAATAAAGGTATTATTCCAGGTCCCCGTTTAATCGTTGCTACCCGTGCTATTGTTGCCACTGGTAGTTATGGGCCTAAAGGATACAATGGTGATATTCCGCTTGGCGCTGAAGAAGCTGATGGTACGGATGGCCTTACAAAAGCCATTCGATCTCAGATCGGCCATGGTGCTGATGTGATTAAATTATATGCAGATTACCGATGGGGGTTGAATAAAACACCGGCACCTACGTTTACGGCTACAGAACTTAAGCTTGCGGTAGAAGTAGCTGGTAGTAGTGGTCGGTATGTGGTGGTACATTCCGGCACTGAAGAGGGGATGCGCCGCGCTATAGAGGCGGGTGTGCGTACTATTGAACATGGGGATGGGGGAACGCCTGAATTATTCAGGTTGATGAAAGAGAAAGGTATTGCATTGTGTCCTACACTTACAGCTACTGAATCTATTGCCAGTTATAAAGGCTGGCGTAAAGGCATAGACCAGGAAACGGTTGCGATAAAACAAAAGCACAAGATCTTTAATGACGCGATGAAGGCAGGTGTTACTATTTGTATGGGAGGGGATGTAGGTGTATTTGCACATGGTGATAATAGTCGTGAGATGTTGCTAATGGTAGAATACGGTATGAAACCTATTGATGTACTACATGCGGCTACAGCTGTCAATGCAAGTGTATTTGGTTTGCCGCTGCTGGGAAATATCAGGGCTGGTTATGTGGCCGATCTGATTGCAGTAAAGGGAGATCCGGTGGCAGATATTGCGGTTGTGAAGCTGGTTTCCATGGTGATGCAGAATGGGGTTATAGTGTTGGATATTACCCGGTAATCATGCCTTTCGCCGGTTATGCAGGGAAGTATCCCAGATCTTGCAGAATCCGCGTCAATTGTAGGTTTTACCCGGTAATCATGCCTTTCACCGGTTGTGCAGGGAAGTATCCCAGATCTTGCAGAATCTGCGTCATTTGTAGGTTTTACCCGGTAATCATGCCTTTCATCAGTTATGAAAGGAGTATCCCTCATCTTGCCGAATCTTAGGTTATTGCATTTTACTCCTTAATTGTGCTTTTCACCTGTCGGAAAGCAGTTTTTTATATTTTTCCAGCGGCTGAGTCATGGTGTCGTATTTTACCTGTTAATTGTCTTTTTTACCCCCTATGAACCGTTCCTAATGATCGTATGTTTACAGTATGGAAACTACTACTTTACAAAGCGATATACTTGTCTATTGTGTCTCTGCCAGCTCCTTCCCAGAAGGAGTAAAGCAGGCCCATGAGACCTTACATAGCCTTGTTCCTTTCGACGAAAAAAGGATGTATTTCGGGCTTTCCTGGCCAGCCGGAGATGGTCGTATTTTGTATAAGGCAGCGGCAGCCGAATTGCACCCTGGTGAGTTCTCCAAACATAGCCTGGAGACTAAAGTGATCTCAAAAGGAGGGTACCTGTTCATCGACGTTCATGATTTTATGAAGGACATTCCTGCCATTGGCAATGCTTTCCAGCAATTAATTCACGATAGTAGCATTGACCCTGCGGGCTTTTGCATTGAATGGTATATGGGGATGGACCTGTGTCGTTGTATGGTAAAAAAGGCGCTTTAAGAAGTCGTAAGGCAAAACAGCTCCTTCATTGAAGAGTGCATGACAAAAATTAAAGAGGGCATGGCAGAACAGCGCTTTAAAAAGTTGTAAGGCAAAACAGCCCCTTCATTAAAGAGTGCATGACAAAAGTTAAAGACCTCATAGCACAACAGCTCTTCAAAAAGTTGTATCGCAAAAACTACTCATTAATAACATAATTGACCATCATGAACAATTCCATCTATCCTTGCCTCACCATCAAAGGCAAAATTGCGGAAGCGGCTGACTTTTACTTAGACACCTTTGGAGACGGCGCCATTACCTCCTCCAACCCAATCGTAATCACGCTCAAACTGAGCGGTCAGCAATTTATGTTACTCAATGACAGGCCTTCATCCACCCCCAATCCATCCATTTCCTTCATGGTATTGAGTGAAAATGAGCAAGATACAGAAGCATATTACCTAAAACTGATCAACGGCGGCAGCGCCCTCATGCCATTGGATACCTACCCCTGGAGTTCCAAATACGCCTGGGTGCAGGATAAATTTGGCATCTCCTGGCAGCTATATACCGGTGGCAAAAACGATATGAACCAGAAATTCTGCCCCACCCTGATGTTCACCGGTCCTAAAGCCGGCAAAGCAGAAGAGGCGGTGCACTTCTATAGCAGTTTATTCCCTGAAAACGGTATACAGGGTATTCTGAAATATAGCGAAGGAGAGGACAATACCAATTATGTAAAGCACGCTCAGTTCAAAATCAAGAACTTCGTGACCATGGCCATGGATAGCTCTGCCGAACATGGATTTGGCTTTGTGGACGCCATTTCCCTGGTGGTAAACTGTAAGGATCAGGCCGAAATTGACAAATATTGGGATGGCCTGATCGCCAACGGTGGCCATGAGGTGGCCTGCGGCTGGCTGGTCGATAAATATGGTATCAGCTGGCAGATCGTTCCTGATAAACTGGGTGAATGGATGACGAATCCAGGTAAGTTCCAGCATGTAATGGGGGCATTGATGAAGATGAAGAAGCTTATCTATACAGAATTGGAAAATGCATGATCAAAATAGGGGCCATGATCAAATTGGACTCTGATCAAACCAATCCCTCTGATCAAATCACCCCCCGGATCAAACCGGCCTTCTGGTTATGTTCAAACCGCTGATCAATCCGCCTGACCAAAAAACTTTTTTTCGCCTTCTAAAACCCCCAACCCCGCGTCCCAACGCGGGGTTTCCTATACAATTGTTTGTTAATATTTAACATCCACTTGTTTGTTTTTATCATCTGTATTAGTTTGCCTTCCAGATGAGTATTTCAATTTTACACAAATCATTCTTATTACTTATTATCCTGATCGCCATTCGAGCCCTGACCTTCGCCCAGATAGTGCAGGTGAAGGGTACCGTGTATGAACGTACGGAACGCTATGGCATGGCAGGCGTCAGCGTAATAAATTCCGCCGGAGGCGGTACTGTCACCGATTCCATGGGGCATTACTCTATCCGCATCAACCGCAAAGATTCCCTGAGTTTTTCTTACCAGGGCAAGGTCACCATGAAATTCCCCGTAAATGAACTGAACGTAAACCGCCCATTTGATGTGGGATTACATATAGATATCAAAGTACTCCCTACCGTAGAAGTACAGCAAAAAAGCTACAAACAGGACTCCGCCGAATTCAGACAGGAGTACCGCAAAGTATTCGATTATTCCCGCGAATACATCGCCACCGGCATGGGTGGGGTAGGTGTAAACCTCGACCTCCTCTTAACCTGGAGAAAAGCAAAAAGAATGGAGCATTTCCGCGACCAATTGGTTGCTATTGAACAGGATAAATACATTACTCACCGCTTTAATATGCCTCTTGTAAAGCGTCTCACCGGACTGGAATCACCCGTTCTGGATTCCTTCATGGTCGCCTACCGGCCTAGTTACGAGATGCTCCTGGACTTCGAAAACGAATACCAGTTTTACGAATATATCAAAGGCTGGGGAGCCTACTTCGCTACCAAGTGGAAAAGAGAACATCCACAACCATCTTCACATCCTCCACCATCATCACATTCAAATTTATAATCACACCTACAATTACACTTATAATCACCCACAATTTGGTCAGATTCACAACTATAATCACTATATAGACTGACGACGAACACAAATATCCACCCGCGCGGGGGTTAACTTTGTATCATTATCTAGAGAATAAATAAAATTCAAGGATATGATAAAAGATGTGACCGCTGTTCCCTTCAAATCAGGTGATTGGAATACTACAATGAACGTATATGATTTCGTTGTAAAAAACATCAGACCTTACCAGGGTGATGCTTCATTCCTGTCAGGTATTTCTGCAAGAACTAACCGCTTGTGGGATACCGTTAAAAAAGAATTGCTCAAAGAAAGAGCTAACAATGGCGTTCTGGCCATTGACACAGAAACCATCTCCAATATGACCGCCTTTGCGCCGGGCTATATTAAAAGGGATGATGAAATAATTGTTGGCCTGCAAACTGATCAACTGTTAAAACGTGCAATGAAGCCTTTTGGCGGTATCAAGTTGGTTGAGTCCGCTGTGAAAGAAAAAGGACTGACAGTATCTTCAAGAGTGATCGACATTTTCAATTATGCTAAAAACCATAATGAAGGTGTGTTCAATGCCTATGACAGCGAAATCAGGGCATTCCGCTCCAAACACGTACTGACTGGCTTACCAGACAACTATGCACGTGGCCGTATTATTGGTGACTTCCGTCGCCTGGCGCTGTATGGTGCTGATCAGCTGATTAAGTTCAAGAAAGCTGACCTGAACAAGGTAGGTGGTGAAATGACTGAGCACAAAGTGCGTCTGCGTGAAGAGATCAATACCCAGATCAGTGCGCTGAAAGACATGATCACCATGGCTGCTGCCTATGGTTGTGATGTAGCCCGCCCTGCAGAAAATGCCCGCGAAGCTGTACAATGGGTGTACTTTGCTTACCTGGCTGCTGTAAAAGAACAGGATGGTGCTGCGATGTCTTTGGGTAATGTATCATCCTTCCTGGATGTATTTATTGAAAGAGACCTGCAGGCTGGACTGATCAATGAAGAAGAAGCACAGGAAATCATCGACCAGTTCGTAATGAAACTGAGACTGGTACGTCACCTGCGTCCTGGTAGCTACGACGAGATCTTTGGTGGTGACCCTACCTGGGTAACTGAAGCACTCGGTGGTACACTGCACGATGGCCGTACAAAAGTAACCAAGACTTCTTTCCGCTTTCTGCAGACCCTGTACAACCTGGGTTCTTCACCAGAACCAAATCTGACTGTTCTGTGGGCTGATAGTCTGCCAGAAGGTTTCAAACGCTTCTGTGCACAGGTATCTATCGATACATCATCTATCCAGTACGAAAACGATGACCTGATGAGAGGTACCCGTGGTTCTGATGACTATGGTATCGCTTGTTGCGTATCCTATCAGGAAATCGGTAAATCTATCCAGCACTTTGGTGCAAGAGCAAACCTGCCTAAGGCATTGCTGATTGCCCTGAATGCCGGTAAAGAAGAAATCGATGGTCTGGAAGTGATTAAGAACATTCCTGTATTGGCCGATGGTCCGCTGGAATACAACCAGGTTTTGGGTGTGTTCAAACAAACTTTGGCAGAACTGGCGAGAGTGTATGCCAAAGCGATGTTTATCATCCACTACATGCACGATAAATATTATTATGAAAGAGCCCAGATGTCTCTGGTAAATACAGATCCCCATATCGACATTGCATATGGTGCTGCCGGTATTTCCATCATAGCAGACTCCCTCTCCGCTATCAAATATGCGAAGGTTACACCAATCAGAGATGATCGTGGCCTGACCGTAGACTATAAAATTGAAGGAGAATATCCTAAATATGGTAACGATGATGACAGAGTAGATAACATTGCAAAAGAAATCACTCACTTCTTCATCACAGAGCTGCGCAAGCATGCTACTTACAAGAATTCTACACCGACCCTGTCTCTGCTGACCATTACAAGTAATGTAATGTACGGTAGCAACACAGGTGCGACTCCTGACGGACGTAAGAAAGGCGAAGCCTTTGCGCCCGGCGCCAATCCAATGCACGGAAGAGACTGTAGCGGTGCGATCGCATCTCTCAACTCTGTTTGTAAACTGGATTATAAAGATGCGCAGGATGGTATCTCTAACACCTTCTCTATGATCCCTAAATCACTGGGTGATACAAGAGACGAACAGATTAGTAATCTGGTGACTACCATGAATGGCTACTTTAACAAGATGGCGCATCACCTGAATGTAAATGTGCTGAACCGCGAAACATTGATGGACGCTTACGAGCACCCTGAGAATTATCCTCAGCTCACCATCCGTGTATCCGGCTATGCTGTAAACTTCGTGCGCTTATCCAGGGCGCATCAGCTTGAAGTGATAACACGTACTTTCCACGAGAGTATGTGATCAATTGGGACTAAGTAAGACAACAGCGGATCGCATCTGCGGTCCGCTGTTTTGTCTCTGTCTTCTATCGACCTTCCTTTTTAAGACTATGTTGTACTTTCCTTTACAGGACCTCGAGGCCGCCGCGCTCAACCTCGATGATCCGGAACATTTGCGTATTCACTCTCTTGAAACATTTGGCACACACGACGGACCTGGCGTTAGAATGGTTGTATTTGTACAGGGATGTCAATTCCGCTGCGTTTACTGCCAGAATCCTGATACACTTGATGTGAAAGGTGGAATGTTGATTGGTATTGACGAATTGGTGAAAAGAGCAGACAGACAGCGCACTTATTTTGGAAAGGATGGCGGTGTCACCGTTTCAGGAGGGGAGCCACTGTTGCAACGCAACAAGATCACTACCTTTTTTAAAGCGCTCCATGAGATAGGAATCAATACCTGTCTGGATTCCAATGGCCGTCTGAATGATGATGCTACCCATGAATTAATGGAACATACTGACCTGTTACTGCTTGATGTAAAACATATTAATGATGAATGGCATCATAAACTTACTGGCCTGAGTAACCGGAATACGCTGGACCTTGCTGCCTACCGTGAATCTACTGGTAAGCGGATGTGGTTGAGGTATGTATTGGTTCCCGGATGGACAGATCAGGTAGAGTACCTGGAAGAATGGGCCAAGCATTTTACAAGATATAAAACAGTGGATAGGGTAGAGATCATTCCTTTTCATCAGTTAGGCAGCCATAAATGGGAATTGCTGAAAATGAATTATCCATTGAAAGGTATTGAGGGGCCTACACTCGAGGGTAAAAAAACAGCTGTACATATATTTAATAAGTACTTTAATAATGTAGTGCTGAAATAACGCCTACGGTAGCTGGATAAGGTTTCTTCCATTCAGGAAAATGATTTTCTAATAATAAAATGAAGGCATCGGTTAATTGCTAACTGTATGCTTTTTTTGTTTACCCGTCAAAACGATACTTGCGTAAGTAACTCCAATACGCACCTGTAACATCCATAGGTTACTGGATTAAATCCATCCTCTGAAACCCATTTTCCGTCCAATATATTACGGATACATCAAAATTATTCCCACTTTTACAGTCTTTAATTTATACCTCTATATGCGAAAATTCCTTTACCTGGCCAGCGTGCTCCTACTTGCGCCGGGCCTGAAAGCGGCCACTCCCGTGGACGATTCGATTGCCATGGCTGAAAAACAATACAGCAAATTCGTAGACTCAGTAAAGCAGTCGGAAAAGTGGGAATCTGGTTTGATTCACTTGTCCGGCGGTAAGGCTGATATCAATGTACCTGCGGGCTTTAAATTCCTGAATGCAGCACAGAGCAAGTATATTCTGACCGATTTGTGGGGCAACCCGCCTTCAGTGTCAGATGATATTCTGGGGATGATTTTTCCTGCTAATGCTGATGCTTTTGATTCGATCAGCTATGCTTTTGTGGTACGATATGAAAACATCGGTTATGTAAAGGACTATGATGCATCAAAGATCAATTATGATGACCTGCTGAAAGATATTCAAAAGGAAGAAGTTGAAGCAAATACGGAAAGAGTAAAGAATGGTTACCAGCCAATTCATATGATGGGCTGGGCACAATCTCCTTTTTACGACAAGGAAAACAAAGTGCTTCACTGGGCCAGAGAAATTAAATTCGGAGAAGACACGCCCCATACACTGAACTACGAAATCAGGATATTAGGTCGTGATGGGGTGCTTTCTATGAATGCAATATGTACTATGAATGAATTGCCGCTGGTAAAAGCTGATATAGATAAAGTGTTGCAAATGGCGAAGTTCACAAGTGGTAATGCTTACAAGGATTTTGATCCAAAAATCGATAAGGTAGCTGCTTATACTATTGGTGGTCTGATCGCTGGCAAAGTGCTTGCCAAGGTAGGTTTCTTTGCCCTTCTTGTTAAATTTGGTGCTGCTTTCTGGAAATTTATTCTTTTAGGATTTGTTGCTTTAGGTGGTTTTATCCGAAAGTTATTTACGGGTAAAAAAGAGAAGAATTCTAAAGAGATACCAGCAATAGAAGAAGACGAAAAACAAGAAGACGAGAAGCAGGAATCGGAAATTCAGGGCCACGAAAAGCTGGATCCAGGGCAGCTGGAATCAGAAAATCAGGACCCCGAAAAACTGGATCCTGAAAAGTAGGGCACTGAGAAACAGAACCCGGAAAATCAGGACCCCGAAAAGTAGGACACTGAGAAACAGGCCCCGGAAAACTGGAACCCGAAAAGTAGCATACTGAGAAACAGGCCCCGAAAAAACAGGAACCTGAAAGCCTGCCCTCTAAAATCATTCTCCAAAAACAAAGTCCCAATCTTTACATACAAAGCCGTCTCATTACGAATATGAGGCGGCTTCTCATTTCCCTCCATCCCCCACAATCACCAACTCCCTCAGCGTTTCATTCCCCGGCAAATCTACCGCCACCGCTACAACCCTGCCTCCTGCAGGCAACACCGCTGCTTTATAATACCAATCTACCCCATTCCTGCCCAACACTGCCTTCCCTCTTTCCAGCATAGTACCCGCCGCATCATGTACCCGTACATCCACATCCACTACCCGGAATTCATCTTTCGTAGTCACCACTACATCCATCTCTTCAAACCTGATATTCTGAATCTCAGGCGATCTGAAAGCATCCTTCACCGCCATATTATAAGCATTCTGCCCAGGCCCTGCCAGCGACTTATAATAAGCCTTCAACTCCGGATCCTCCAGAATCGACCGCGCATAAGCCGCCGCTATTTTCATCTTATACCTTGCTTCCAGCTGTTTTTTCGTCGGCTTTTTCTTTGACGGACCGCGCTTCTTCGCCATTATTATCTGTCCGTTCCGTTCGTAAATCGTGAGTTGATCGCCGAGCGTTCCCCGTACGAGTTGGAGGAGTATGTTGTCTTTTACAAGTGCCATAACAAACAATTTTGAGGTTACAGAAACAATGTTACTACATACGCTGGAACTATAGTGTAACTATAATACTAAATGAGTACTAATACATCACTAAATCTTCACCTCAATATCCAATCGATATACAAGTGTACTTATAATGTACTTATGGTGATGTATTAGCATCGAAGTTACACTAAAGACAAAGGGCGGTATCATTCAGTTGATACCGCCCTTTTACAGAGTATTAATACTTACTTTATAAAAAATAACCCAATCCCTCCAAATAAAAAAAGTGAAAACCCTGAAAAATTCCGTAATCTGCCGCATCGATCTGATGCCGACAGAGTAATAATCACCTGCGCCCCTGAAACCGTGTTGAACCCATTTAGCAGGAACCACGACAGCTTTTAATAACCAAAATTTTGTAGTCTGTAACCAGTCAAATTTCAACTCACACTCTAAACCCTTCAAGCTATGCTTTTGCAAAAATTTAGCTTGCTGCTACTGTTATGCCTATTCTGTACTTATGCATTATTCGCGCAGCAAAATGTGACCGGACAAATAAGAGATGCGAAAACCGGTCAGGTAGTACCCGGTGTAACCATCCGGGTGCTCAATACCAGCAGGGGCGCTATGTCCGACGCCAACGGTAAATATTCCATCGCCCTTCCCGCCGGTGCCTCCACGTTAGTGATCAGCTATACCGGGTACAAAACCCAAACTATCCGCCTCACTAACAATCAGGCTATCCTCAACCTGACCCTGGATGAAGACCTTGCTCACCTTGATGAAGTAGTAGTGACCGGCGCCGCTACAAGCATCAAACGAAGTAATCTTGCGAATGCCGTCGCCACCATCTCTGCCAATCAACTCAGTGGCGTGGCCCCCGCACAGACCTTCGACGCCGCCCTCAGTGGCAAGGTCCCGGGCGCTTTGATCTCTGCCAATTCCGGCGCCCCAGGTGGTGGTTTCACCGTCAAACTCAGGGGTATCACCTCGGTATTTGGTAACTCGCAACCGCTGTATGTTGTAGATGGTATCTTCTTTAATAACAGCAGTATCCCTGCCGGCCTCAATGACGTAACCGGCGCCGCTACTGCCGGAAACCCCAATAACCAGGACAACCCCTCCAGCCGTATTGCAGACCTGAGCCCCACCGATATTGAAAATATTGAGATCCTCAAAGGCGCTTCTGCCGCCGCTATGTATGGTGCCAAAGCCGCTGCCGGGGTGGTGATCATTACTACCAAAAAAGGAAGGGCAGGCAAAACAAAAGTGAGCCTTAACCAGGAAGTCGGCTTTGTGAAGGTGCGACACCTGATGGGTGTAAGGCCATTTACAGCCGAAACGGCGGCCGATCTTGCCGGTAGTGCAGATAATACTGATCCGGATGTAATCGCCAAAAGAGAAGCCTATAAAACGCAATTTACCGACGCCCAAAGTGCCGGCAGGATCTTCGATTATGAAAAGGAAATGTTTGGCCAGAAAGGGCAGGTGCTAAACACCAATCTCGCCATCAGCGGTGGTGGAGACAAGACAACTTTCTACCTCTCGGGCAACCGCCGTCAGGAAGAAGGAATTGTAAAAGGTACCGGTTATTTTAACAACTCCGTTCGCCTCAATATTGACCATAAACTCAGTGACCGGGTATCGCTCGGTGTCACGACGAACTACATCTATTCTTCTGCCGACAGGGGCTTAACCAACAACGATAACAATGGCGTCAGCTATGGCGTAGCGCTCTCTTCCACCCCCAATTTCGTTGACCTCCATCCCAATGCTTTGGGGGAATATCCACGCAATCCTTTCGCCGCTTCCAACCCCCTGGAAACCCGCGATAAGATGACGAACAATGAAACTACCAACCGTTTTGTCGGTGGAGGTAACCTGGAAGTGCACCTGCAACAAAGCGAGCATTCTCATACCCGCTTTATTGGTCGTGGTGGAGTGGACTATTTCAATTATAAAACGATGGCCCTCTTTCCACGTGACCTGCAGTTTGAAGAAAATTCA
Source organism: Chitinophaga sp. LS1 (assembly GCF_034274695.1). Lineage (NCBI taxonomy): Bacteria > Pseudomonadati > Bacteroidota > Chitinophagia > Chitinophagales > Chitinophagaceae > Chitinophaga > Chitinophaga sp. LS1. Next base: position 6,327,499 of record NZ_CP128362.1, on the reverse strand, counting down.
AAACAGGGACATTCCATTCAGGGCAATACCAATAACCTCAATACCAACCTCGGTGGTTTCCTCGCCAATACTTTTACGCCAACACCGGCTATCAGCCTGACGAGTACTGTAGGTGCCACATTGGAAACCGGGTATTTTGATAACATCGTAACGGTGGCTACCAATATTGTAGCAGGTCAGAGCAATGTCGATGCCAGTGCCAATACGGCTACCCGACAGTTTCGATCCAAATTCAGGGACAATGGTGTTTTCATACAGGAAGACCTTTCCCTGATTGAAGCCATTACGTTGAGTGGTGGTGTTCGTTTTGACCGTTCTACCAATAATGGTGAATACAAAAAGTACTATGCATTCCCGAAAGGCGCATTCTCTTTCAACTTCACCAAATTGAAAGGGTGGTCAATCGATAATGTCGATAACCTCAAGATCAGGGCGGCCTATGGACAGTCAGGCAATGTACCGCCTTACAGCAGTAAGTTCACCGGCATGCTGGGTAGTAATATCGATGGTCTGCCCGGTGTATTGGTCGATAATCTGCAGGGAAATCCAGATATCAAACCTGAAAGACAGGAGGAGTTTGAAACCGGTTTGGACATCAGTGTGCTGAATGGCCGTATTAGCCTGGAAGCAACTTATTACAATAAAAGAATTCAGGATGTACTGTTGCGTCACTCGCTGGCAGCATCCTCCGGTTACAGCGCTGAATGGAAAAACAGCGGCGACCTGAAAAATCAGGGTGTGGAAATAGGATTGAACCTGGTGCCTGTCAATAAAACGAATATCAAATGGACTTCGTCTATCAACTGGTGGTACAACCGTAGCAAGGTCACCAGACTGGTGATTCCTCCGTATGCCATTGGTGCATTTGGTAACTCACTTGGTACATTCTACCTCGAAGAAGGTCAGCCCGCCACACAGATCAAAGGTACTGTAGGGAGTGACCTGAAACTGATCGGGAACTCAGAGCCTAAATTCCAGATGAGCTTCTACAATGAAGTGACGGTGTTTAAAAACTGGTCACTGCGTTTCCTGCTGCATTGGAAGAAAGGCGGGGATAATATCAACCTGACCCAGTTGCTCACCGATGCGGGGGCAACCTCCTTCGATTATGATGATATCATCAATGGACAGAAAGCAGGCGTATACCGCTTAGGTGCCGGCGATGCCAGCATTTATGTACAGGATGCCAGTTATGTGCGCATCCGCGAAATCGGGTTGTATTACAATGTGCCGTTAAAAAATACCAAAACCATTTCCGGTATCCGGCTGGGTGTATCAGCGAACAATTTCTTTACCTGGACCCATTATGTAGGGTATGATCCGGAAGTATCCAATTTTGGTAGTAATACCATCAGCACTTCTTCCAGCCGTGGTAGCAATGGTTTGTCCACAGGGGTGGATGTAATGCCTTTCCCTGCATCGAAGAGAGCCAGTTTCCATATTGGTGTAGATTTCTGATCCTTTTTAAAAACATTGACACATGAAACACAACATAATAGCCTTCTGTCTGCTAATATTGCTGAATGCCTGTCAGAAGGGAGAAATAAACAGTCTGAATACGCCGGTGGTGGGTGGTGTAACAGGCAATCCAACCCGAAGTGACTTATTTAATCTCGCTACCGGTGCTGAATCGGGTATGCGTACCAGTATCAATTTTTACCTGGATGCAGAAGGGATTATTGGTCGTGAAGTCTATCGCTTTTCCAGTTCAGAACCCCGTTATACAACAGATATGTTGGGTGGTGGTACGAAGGTGCTGGACAATAATACTTTTTACCTGACCAATCCCTGGGCATCCCGTTATCAGGTGATGCGGCAGTGTTTTATTCTTTTGGAGGCCATTAGTCATACCAGCGGATCTGTAGCGAGTGATGCGCAGAAGAAAGGATTTTCCGGATATGCAAAGACTTTGATAGGTTACCAGTTATTACTCAATATCAATATGACGGATTCCAGTGGGGCCCGCATTCCGGTGGCCAATGGCGCAGCACAGGGACCGGTGATCACTGATCCGGGTATTGTATTGGATTCAGTATTACAATTCCTGGATGATGGAAAGGCGGACCTTACAGGTGCAGATATTATCTTCCCTTTGTCAGGTGGTTTTGCAGGATTTTCGGATGCTGCGGGCTTGTTGAAATTCAACAGGGCACTGGCTGCAAGGGTGCATTTATATCGTAAGCAATGGGCGGAAGCGCTGACTGCTTTGAATGAATCTTTCTTTGACCTGAATGGGAATCTTACGACAGGTGTATGGCATTTTTTCTCTACCAATGGGGGAGATGTTTCCAACACATTGTATATCGCACCAAATAGTAATGGGGAAGTGCGGATAGCGCATCCTTCTTATGCTAATGACATTGTGCCGGGTGATGATCGGATCAATAAAACACAGGTACGTAATTCGTCTGCCAGTCAGAATGGATTGACCGGCAACAGAGATGTGATTGTCTGGAATTCACTGAATGCGCCTGTGAGCATTATTCGCAATGAAGAACTCATTTTGATCTATGCAGAAGCTAATATTCAAACAAATAACTTTCCGAATGCGATAGTGGCCCTGAACCGTATACGTACTGCCCACAATCTGACAGCATATGCAGGCGCTTTGACCACTGCTGCTTTGACGACGGAATTATTGTACAACAGGCGGTATTCCCTGTTCATGGAAGGACATAGATGGATTGATATGAGAAGATATGTATTGTTGCATACACTTCCTGTAGACAGAGCAGATGATGATGTGTGGAGTCATTTCCCATTACCTCAAAGCGAAAGCAATCAATAAAAATAGAAACGCTTCTGTTTTTTTAAGGCAGAAGCGTTTCATATTTATAATATCTCCACCTGAACAGCGCGATGGCGATCATTGTAAGTGAAATATAAAGGGCCGGTAAGCCTACTGTCAATAAAAAAATATACTGTACACAAAGTACGACTGATAAGATCTTATAGAACTGTGATTTTGTAAAATGCCTGTAGAAGGTAAGACTCGTCATCAGCAACATACTGCTATACCCACATAAAAAAAAGATAGCAGCATCGGTCAGCGGCATGTGTTTGGGTACTAACAGTACTAACAACAATACCTCGGGGATGATCAATATAAAATCCAGTAATGCATATTCAAGGAATCGCATACTTAGTGATACCGGCATTGTTCTATAAAAATTCAAATACACATCTTCAAATTCCCTGCATCTGTATACCAATATGCCATTGCCTAAAATACCTAAGCTTATTACAATAAAGATGGTTTGTCCATCATAATATTTCATTGAATTATTGACAGCAATGAGGTATAGCAGGCCACATGTGAAGATCTTTAATCCTGTCCATGTAACAAGTTGTTTCGTGGCTATGTATCGCAAAAGCATCCCTGTCATAGAAGTGAATTTAAAAGATTTCAGCACCGGTGCATTTCCTTCCGCAATGTGTCTTAGCCTGTTTCCCAACCAGAGCGCGGAGAGTAAGCACAGCAATAATAAATAACCGATCACAAGGCATACACCTCCGATATAGCCATATTGAATACCTGTTCTTACTATAAAGATCACATACGCCCACACGGGTATCATCAATAAAAATGTGGCAATGAATAGTAATCCTGTCTGCTTTTTTTTACTGAGATAATTGAATACATGCAGGAACATATTTTCAGGTTTATATATTTCCGTGACCACAAAGGCGGTAAACTTTCTCGTATACAGGAACCAAAGTAAAAACACCATGCTCATCATACCCGCATGTCTGAAAGTACCCAGTACCAGGAATAAATGATATTCATATACGCCTGCGCCAGATTGGGAATTGACAATAAACACCGTCATGGTGTAAATGAAAATGATCAACCCGCCATTCTCTCTGAAGAAGGGTGAAACCAATGAACGGAGTAGATATCTTGTCATTTATTGTATGATGCTTTGGTTAATAACTGTGAGTGCCCGCTGTGCATTTAATAAACTGGTATCCAGGTCCTGGTGTGAGCTCATTAAAAATGAAGTGCCGGCTTTCTGGTTGAATTCCAGTATCAGATCAGAGATGAGTGTAAATGAATTCGTATCCAGTGTCGTCAATGGTTCATCCAGTATAATAAGAGCAGGATTTCCGATGAAGGCCAGTAACAGCGACAATCGTTTGGTCATCCCTGCGGAATATGCGGAAGCTTGTCCCTGTATGAAGTTACCGACATTAAACCGTTCTATGAGCCGATCGATTTCGGGTTGTGGCACTTTCCTGATCCGCTGGTACAGGATCACGAGATCCATGCCTGTCATAAAAGGAGGGAAGAGCGGTTCTGCTGCAGCCCAACCTATGTGTTGTCTGTAAATGAGGGGTGAATGCCTGAGACTGCTGTCTTTGAAGGTGATCTCTCCTTCAAAAGGCACCATGCCGGCGATGATTTTCAGTAACGTGGATTTGCCTGACCCATTGGCGCCCTGTATCCAGTAGATGCCGGGATCCAGCAGGAGGGAAGGTATATTGAGGATTACTTTTCCCTGATAGGCTTTGCGAACATTTGTGAGTTGAAGCATAGCTATCAATATATAAAAAATATTTATGGGTGATGAGACCGCTGCTGTTTTTTAACAATATTTTTTGGAGAAAATTAGTTGGCCGCAGGCAGGGTGCATCTATTCGTAATTAATATTTTTTCGTATATTCACCTTGATTTTTTAACCCTTAACCATGTCTTTACATACCCAAACTTCATTCTCCATTGATGGGAACCTGTTTTCCTCATTTCATTCACTCAATCTGTACCAGCAAATCAGAGGACATCATTCATTTGAAATTCTCATTAGCTACGATTGGTTGAATAAGTTAGGAAAAGGTCTGTTCAACGCCAGTAAGAACTTTCTTGGCAAAGAAATCAAAATCAGCATCAAACCCGCGGATCCATTGAGCACTGCTCAACCATTGATTTTTGATGGCATTGTTACCGGTATCAATGCCGGCAAAGAAAACGATGGTACCAACGGTTTCTGTGTGATCAGAGGTTTCAGCCCCGATATTTTGCTGGAAAACGATCCCCACATCGCTACATTTGAGCGCCGTCCGCTCAGCGACATCATTGATACTGTGCTTAAATCAGGGGGCCCACTCATGCCGCCGTTATCGGTCAAACCCAATAACACAGCGTCGCTCAAGTACATTGTTCAATACAAGGAAACCGCTTACACCTTTGTGTCCCGCCTCGCGGCACGCTATGGTGAATGGTTCTTTTACGACGGGCAACAACTCATTTTCGGGCAGTACAAAAACCGGCAAACTGAATTAATCCACCAGGTGAATTTACTGGATTTTGACCTGGCACTGGATGTAAAGCCAAACAACTTAAAACTGAATGGCTATGACTACCGCCAGGAATCTGTGGTGAACAATGACACGCAATCACAGGCTGGCAGTGGTACGAATCAATACAGCACCCATGTGCAGGAGGTGAGCAAACAGCTCTATAGCAAACCCTCGCTGTACAAAATGAACTATGGCTTTAGCAGTAGTGCCCAGTCGCAGGTAGACGATCTGACTACCTTGCAGTATAAAGGCAAAGCCGCCAGCATGGTGGTGATGAAAGGCCGCTCCAATGAAACGTCTTTAAGAATTGGGGATTTGATTACGGTGAGAGAAAACTTTCTATCTACCGAAGATCATGGACAATTCCTTATTACTTCATTGCAACATTCCTGTACGGATAATGGTCTTTATGTAAATACATTCGAAGCCATTCCTGCGGATACGGCTGTACCGTACATAGACCTGCATGCCATTCCATATTGCGAGCCACAAAGCGCCACCGTGATTGAGAACCATGACCCCAAAGGTCTGGGCCGTGTAAAGGTTCGGTTTCGCTGGCAGGAGAGCGGTACAACTCCCTGGATACGTGTGCTGAATGCACACAGCGGTTCGGACAAAGGTATTTACTTCATGCCTGAAAAAGGGGAGGAGGTATGGGTAGACTTTGAAGGAGGGAATCCCGAAGCACCTTTTGTAACAGGTACCACGTACAATGGTACGGCAAAGACAGGTTTTGGTGATGCGCAGAATAACCTGAAGGTGATCAAAACCCGCAGTGGCCATGTCATTCGTCTGGATGATACGGATGGTAGTGAAAGCATTACTATCACTGACAAAAACAGTAATGTCATTTACCTAAATACCAGCACATCCAGCATCGAAATCACTGCGCCGGAGAACATGACGCTGAATGCCCGCAACATGAACATCAATGTGGGTGAGCAAATGGAGATGAACGTAGGCGGACAGCTGCTCATGAATGTGATGAAAGCAATGGTCGTGAATACGCCACTCATGACGCAGATGATTGCTGACTTCCTGCACATGCAGGCGGGCAAGGCGCTATTCAATTCAAAAGATGAAATCAAGATAGAAGCCCAGCAACTTTATGCCGCAGGCCAGAGCCAGATCATGCTGCACAGCGATGAGAAGATCCTGGCAAATAGTAAAGGTGAGTTGCACATGAAAGGTGAGCAGGGCAATAAACACTATAATAAAGCAGATACTTACGAAACAGCAAAACCGGAAATTCCGGCTAAAGTGATTGTAAGCTTCCGCCCAAAAAGTGGGTGGACAGGAGAGTATGGCTTTGACTGGTTGCGTATCAAAGATACCAGCATTGTGGGTGATGTAGAATATAAAAAGATTGTAGGTAGCTATGGCAGTGTCTATGCCACCCAGTCTGGCGCTGTGTTTACACAAAGCGATGCTAAATTTAATACACTGAAAACTACCCGTTACAGTCCGGCACTCATTCCATGGAAGAAGGAAGCGGATGGTAAAACGACGGCGGAATACTACCAGTCATGGTTATGCTTATTCCCCGGTGGTAAGAGTTATAATAATACGAAAGCTACTGTGCAGTTGCTTGTAGAAGTAGATGAAGAGCCGGAAAAAATAGAGCTGTTATTCAAGGATGAATTTATCAAATGCGATAAAAAGGAGATCACACCAAAGAGTAAGGGTAGTCATAAACTGGAACTGACAGTAGAATGTTTGAAAGAATCAGATGCAGATCAGGAAATAAAAGTGATGGCTTATACTAAGAAAGCAGATGGTACTTTGGATACGCCTAAGCTGGCCGGAAAATTGATTGTTGTCAAAAACAAAGTACGTTATAAAGCAAATGTGGTTTTTGTGAAAGTGAAGACCAAATTTGGGACAAGTGTAAATACAGGCAAGACCACCGGAGAAAAGGCTTTTCTGGAAAAATATATGAATCAGGGTTTAATTTTATTGAACCTGGTAGAAGAAGAACTGGATATGACGGCAGATGCAGCTATCAAAACGAATGCATTGACCACGGCTTCCGGTTCCACTGCTGTGAATGCTTATCCGGGAGGTAAGCAGATCCACGATTCACTGGAAACGGCCTTCAATGCAAAGCATGCTACTTACAAAGACTATTACAAAGTATTCTTCTTTGATGAAGAAGGCGGGTATATGGCCGGAAGCAATTACCAGGGCCTGAATGGTGGCGCCAAAGATATAGTGGCGAAGAGTGTAGTGCTCTTCAATACCCATAATACTGCTACGACCACCCACGAATTGCTGCATGCAATGGGACTGTATCACACGTTTGACAATAGTGGCAGTCATGTGTTTAAGATTGGTGAAACTGAGAATATCATGGACTATTCGCACCAATATGGCAAGACGCGTATCAGTACCTGGAAGTGGCAGTGGGAGAAGGTGAGAGCGAATGTAGGAAAAGAATAAATCAATCAATATGTATAAAAAGTTCTGGCTTGCCGTACTGATCATCATCCACTCATTTGCGGCCTGTGCACAAACCAAACAAACAAATATGAACAACCGATTCGATATAGAGACCTATAATAAAAACAAACAGGCAGGTGAGTATACCTTTGAGCACGATGGTGTGAAGGTAAGACAGACCGACTTTGATGGGGGATATGCCGAAACGACCAGTAAACCCGATACGTATATTGATCACTATCGTGAATATTATAAAAATGGTACACTCAAGGAGGAAGGTGACTTGTTCAATAAAAGTGTGTTCCGCCTGGGTACGTGGCGTTTCTTCAATGAGCAGGGAGTTGAACAAAAATCTGTGAACTACGATGCGCCATATACTTTTACGCTCGATAAGGTGATGGAATTCCTGAAACGCAATAATCTGTCACTGGCAGATCGCTGGACGAGCATCAATAGAAAGTCAGATACTATTGGCGATCGCTGGATAGTGACGCATGAAGACGGGCATATAGGTGGGGCGGATATTCAGCTGAAGCATGTGAATCTGGATGCGGTGACTGGCAAGGTGATTACAATTAAAACATCTACTCATCACGATAACTGATATGCTTACAATTATTACAGATACCGCCCGGATGAAGTGTGATAAGGGTGCGGCACCAGCTGTGCTAAAGGTCACCAGTCAGTCGTATGTGTATATAGAAGATAAGCTGGTGGCGACGGAGAAGGATAAAGGAGCGAATACGAATATACCGCCGTTTGGGGTGTGTAGTGTAACGCAGAAGCCGTGTATGCCGAAGCCTACGGCGTGGATGGATACGACGGTATTGGATGTGATTGGATCAGATAAGGAATTGACAGATAAATCGTATTGTATGTGCGGGTTGGGTGGAAAGATTTCTTTTGCATCGACAGGGCAAAATGGTTTCGCTGCTACTGAAGAATAGAAGGACCGCCAAACGCGCTAGCGAAGCAGGGATTGCCTAAATGCTGTATTTCGGCCGTCTTTCGACGGCCGAAATACAGCATTTAAAAATTGAGGGAGATTGCGAAGCAATCTCCCTCAATTTTTACTGTTTATTTTTGGGAAAATTAGTACTGATATGATACTTATCCTCCATCTCCCACAATTTCGCCCCTCCTTTAATCCCATCTTTATTCGTAAACAATATCACATTCTTATCCAGTTTAAAACTAATCTTATCCGCATTTCCCCCTCCCAAATACAACCGATCGTAATTAAACACAACTTTCAGCACCTCCATCACCCGTTCCATCCGCTTATTCCACTTTTCCAACCCTTCTTTTTCCAACGCCTTATTGCCTATATATTCGTCATAATCATGCTCCTTCGTCAAGGGGTGATGTGCCAGTTCCAGGTGCGGCAGTAAATACCCATCAATCAAAACCGCTGTTCCAAACCCAGTTCCCAGTGTTACCGCCAGCTCATACCCCTTGCCACTTACAACACCCAGTCCCAGCTGATCCGCATCATTTACCAGTCTCACCGGTTTATTCAGCAAATCCGCAATACGCTGTCCCAAATCAATATTCTTCCAGTTCGGATTTCCCAGGTTCGGTGCCGTATACACGATACCATTCCTTACATACCCTGGAAATCCAACAGAGATCTTATCATATTCCGGCATGCCTTGTACCAAACCCTGTATGGTACTTAACACACTCTCGGGGGTGGCTGCCTCCGGCGTTTTTACCCGCTTATACTCCATCTGCCATTCCCCTTTATCATTGAGGATCGTACATTTGATATGCGACCCACCCACATCAATCGCTAAAATATGTCCTGTCTCTGCCATGTTATTAAAAATTTATGCAAATCAATACAAAAGTCACACCGATTTTGTTTATAATAACTTAACACTCACTTTAAACTGACTTCCTAATTTTGTGCGTCAATTTATATGATGCGTTCCAATTCTGAAAATACTGCTGCAATTTTCGACAGGATCTTTAAAGAGACCTGGTCGGGCACTGTTGCATATCTTATAAAAATAAGTAATAATAATGAACTAGCCGAAGATCTGGCGCAGGAAGCCTACCTGAAAGCCTGGCAAAAATTCCACCTGCTTCCTGAAGAAGAAACTGAAATAGCACGTTATATCCTTGTCATCGCCCGTAATTGTTTTCTTGATCATCTGAAAGTTGCGCTTCGGGAACGTAAACAGCACGATGCGTATAAGGTGAGTTTCCCTGAATCCGGACATTTCTCTCCGGCTATGACTGTTATAGAAGCTAAAGAACAGCAGCAAATCGTTAATCATACCATTAATAATCACGAAGAAACGGTTCGCCGTTATTACCTGCTTAATCGCGAGTACGGATTGACTTACAAGGAAATCGCCCTGCAGGAAGGGGTGTCTGAAAAAACTGTAGAACGGTATATAGGTAGAGTACTTCGCTCGCTTCGTTCACGTCTGGCTACTATCTTTTTTACCTGGTAAGGGGTTTCATTCCCGTTGGGAGCACCTACCGTCATGAATTTTATCAGGTAAGGGGTTTCATTCCCATTGGGAGCACCCGCCGTCATGAATTTTATCAGGTAAGGGGTTTCATTCCCATTGATGAGCACCTACCGTCATGAATTTTATCAGGTAAGGGGTTTCATTCCCATTGGGAGCACCTACCGTCATGAATTTTTTCTGGTAACAATTCCTTAACCTACTTTCCTGTCGGTGCCCATTTTAATTCGCCGTTCTTATATAAAACGACGTCTCTTAAATGAATATTTCCGACATCAGACACAGACTGGAAGACTATCAGGCAGGCAGATTGGACGCCGCCGGTAAGCAGGAATTGCAGCAGGCATTAGAAGGTCTGTCTGAACAGGAATTGTCGGAACTATTTCCCGTAGATGCATTTGTAAATAATATAGCACATCAGTTGCCCGAGGCAGAAATTGATACAGCACTGACTCGCTTCCGGCATAACAGGAAACCGGCTGTAAAACTGGCTTCATTAAAATTAAAACCTGTTTTGTTGAAAAATGTCAGCCGTTACGCCGCCATCTTTGTGTTATTATTGGGGAGTAGTTTTTTAATACGCAAAGGGGTATTAAACTGGGAGCAAAAAGCAGAGCGCCGCTTTAGGACAATGCGTATAGCAGATGGTAATCACGGGTCCATCAACTTGTCTGATGGGAGTCGGGTGACTATTAATGGCGGATCCACCTTGTATTTTCCGGAAGAATTTGAAGATAGCGCACGTATAGTATATGTAGAAGAAGGAGAGGCTTATTTTGAAATTGCCAAAGACGCCAAACGACCATTCTATGTAAGGTCACTACAACTCAATGTAAAGGTATTAGGGACGTCTTTTACCGTCAGGGATTATAAAGATGAACAGACTGCCATCGTAAACGTAAATAGCGGTAAAATCGGCTTAAAAGGACTCGTTTTGAGCGCCGGTATGGGATTGACCGCAGATAAGAGAAACGGGACATTTATAAAAGAGGAAATTGACACTGCCACTACAACCGCCTGGATCAGGGGAGAATTAATTTTCCAGGATGCAGGTTTACAACAGGTCTTACAGGTATTACAGCATAAGTACGCTGTTCACTTTGATGTGAAGGATGCCACCTTATTTAAAAGGAAATACACTGCCACATTCCGGAATAATACGATCGAAAACATCATGCAGCAGTTAAAATTGATGAGCAGTTTCCAGTACACAATTACAGACAATCAAATAGTTATCAGGTAAAAAAAGCACCCTGCGGTAACAGGGCGCCAAAATTCAGTACAAGCTAAATTTTAAAATGAATGGACAAATGTACAAAAAAGCGGGGATGCCCGTTAGGGATTTCCTACCCCAAACTTTCTGTATGGGTATTATTCTTCTTTGTAGCATGGCTGACCAACATCAATGCACAAACCATTGAAAAGAAGCTGGACCTCACGGTGAGCAACCAGCCTCTGAAAGATGTATTTCAGTACATCCAGAAAAATAGCCGTTATCTCATAAATTATAGTCCTAATGATGTAGATGCTAATGTACGGGTCAGCATTAAGATCTACGATGCCACAGCAAAGGAAATTTTGCATGTTGCCCTGGCAAATACAGGTTATGTATTCACGCAAACCGGCAATACATTTATCGTAACCCGCAAACCCGAGGACATTGTGATACGGGGGCGTATTTCAGACGAGCGGGGGGAACCGCTGGTGGGGGTGAATGTGCGTATTAAAAGCGGTAATATCGGCACTATTTCCGGTACGGATGGTAACTACTTCCTGAAGATACCCGGTAATAATCCTACACTCGTATTTTCCTTTATAGGTTATATCACCCGTCAGGTAGCGGTAAATGAATCACAGAAACTGGACCTGCAAATGGCCCCTGATGCCAAAGCACTGAATGAAGTGGTGGTAACAACGGCATTAGGTATTAAAAGAGAAGAAAAAGGGCTTGGTTATGCCACCACAGTGGTTAAAGGTGAACAGCTGACTAACGCCTTGTCTAACAACTGGACAGACGCCCTTTCCGGAAAAGTAGCAGGTCTTAACCTGGTTCGTTCCAATGCGGGACCTACAGGCTCTAACAAAATCATTCTTCGTGGTGAGAACAACCTGAATGGCGACAACGAAGCCCTCATCGTAGTAGATGGCGTGGTGATCAACAATGGTAGCGGACGCCGTACAGGTATAGATGGTGAAACACCCTATGGTACAGGTTCTGACAACATGCCTGCCGACTATGGCACAGGTTTGAACGACCTGAACGCTGAAGATATTGAATCGGTTACCGTGCTGAAAGGCCCCGGTGCTGCAGCGCTCTATGGTCAGCGTGGTGCAAATGGTGCGGTGATCATCACCACCAAAGCTGGTACGCCCCACAAAAGAGGGTTAGGTGTTACTTTCAATAGCAACGAATCGCTGGAACAGGTAAACCGTTGGCCGGAGTTGCAATATGAATATGGACAAGGTCTGGATGGTGCCGCTTATTATTCCTACGGTACATCTGCAGATGGCGCCAGCACCAGTGGTACCAGCTCTGCTTATGGCCCAAAGTTCGACGGACAGATGTTCTTTCAATATGATCCGGTTACGCAAAAGGTAGGCACAGAAAGAACGCTGTGGAGACCTTATACAAATCAGTTACAGAAATTCTTTCAGACCGGAAAGACTTTTACGAACAGCATTAGTGTAGATGGTGGTACGGACAAAACCACTGCGCGCTTTTCATTCACAAACGTGAACAACGACTGGATCGTGCCAAACACGGGTTACAAACGTAACACCGTTGCCATGTCTGTGAATTCAAAGATCAGTGACAAACTAACCATCTCTTCCAAAGTTAACTATACAAATAAAGGGAGTGATAACCTACCCGGTTCAGGTTATGGTAACCAATCGCTGATGTACTGGTACATCTTCTGGCAACCCAATGCAAATATCGACTGGTTGCGTGACTACTGGGTGAAAGGCCAGGAGGGTCGTGCTATTAAGTACCCTTTTAGCTCTTATCCTGAAAACCCGTTTGCCGTAGCAAATGAGTTCATCAACAAAACAAACCGTAACGGCATTACGGGGAATGTGCAGGCTACTTACAACTTCACCAAAGAACTGAGTTTACTGGTGAGAACATCCATTGACTTTGCTTATGACCAGCGTGCGCAGGAACGTCCGTATGATGCAGGTGCGAAACTACCAAAGGGAAGTTATCGTACACAGAATATCTTTTCTATGGAAGCAAGTAGTGACTTCCTGTTGAAATACAGCAAGCGCATAAATGAAGATATTGAATTCTCTGCTACAGCTGGTGGAAGCACCCTGACAAATAATTATAACAAAGATGAAACCCGTGCGGATTCACTGACATTCCCGGGTATCTTTACTTTCTCCAATGCAGCGGGTCCTTTGGTGACTATGCCCTACAGAAGTAAATATGCCATCAATAGTTTTTATGGTATGGTGACGGGTAGTTTCAGGGATTATTTATTCCTGGATCTTACCGGCAGACAGGACTGGACCAGTACGCTGGCTACACCTGACCGTACGACTAACTCCGGGTTCTTTTATCCTGCTGCCAACCTGAGTTTTGTAGCATCGGAAGTATTGCATATGCCCAAGGCGATCAACTTTGCAAAGGTACGCTTTTCTGCATCCAGCGTAGGTAGTGGTGGTACAACTGCTTACCTCACTTCGTACAATTATTCATCTGCGGGTAGTTTGTATAATGGTGGTTTGTCAGCGCCAGATCTGCTGACGAATCCGAACCTGAAGCCACTGCGTACCATTACCTATGAAGTAGGCGCGAATGTACAGTTCCTGAATAACAGATTCGGTATTGATGTAGCGGTGTACAGAGGTAATACAAAAGACCAGCACTTAAAGCGGGTGGTAGACCGTGCATCTGGTTATACACAGGTATTGATCAATGCGGGGGATGTGAGAAATGAAGGGATAGAAATCGCCCTTAACACAACACCTGTTAGTGTGAAGAATGGATTTTCGTGGAGTTCCAATGTGGTATTCTCTGCGAACCGTAACCGTATTATGAGTCTGGCCGATAGCTCTGTCGTATTGAGAACTGGCCCTGTAGGCGGTGGTCAGATCGTGGCGAAAGTAGGTGGTAGCATGGGCGACCTGTATGGTCGTGGTTATCAGCGTGCGCCGGATGGTCAGGTTATTTATGATGCCAGCACGGGAGTAGCACTGTTGACAGAAGATGTAAAATATCTTGGCAACATTCTGCCAAAAGCAAAGATCGGCTGGACGAACGATTTCAGGTATAAGGGTTTCAATCTGCACCTGCTTTTTGATGCACAATATGGTGGCGTATCGCACTCGCTTACACACTATAAAATGGCAGAGCAGGGTAAACTGAAGGAGACGCTGCCGGGCCGTTACAACGGCATCGTCGGTAATGGTGTAGTGGCGACCACTGATGGTAAATATCGTAAGAACGATGTGATCGCAACTGATATAGACGAATACTACCGTTCACACTATGGTGTAGACAATGCAGAAGGTAGTGTGTTTCGTACAGACTTTATCAAATTCAGAGAAGCACGTATAGACTATACATTCAGCAAGGGGTTGGTAAAAAGGTTGGGATTCCAGCGCGCCACAGTAGGTGTGTATGGTCGTGATCTGTTCATCTGGTCACCATGGCCGATGTTTGATCCTGAATTTGGTACCCTCTATGGTTCTGACATACTGCAGGGCTTTGAGATCGGTCAGTTCCCATCCACACGAACCCTCGGTTTTAATCTGGTAATTGGACTTTAATATTCGACATGATGAAGCAATTTACATACATACTTTTACTGGGTATCATTTTGAGTTCCTGTACGAAAAATTTTCAGGAGACGAATACGAACCCGAATGGTACGCCTGAAGCTTTGCCATCGCAATTGATGGCCCCGGCACTGGTGAATACCCTTACATACAACATGCTGCGTAACCGCAACTTTAACAATGAGCTGATGCAGGTGACGGTGAACATGAGTGATGCAGAAGGTCAGGTGTTCCGTTACGACTTTCGTTCAACCTGGTCAGATTATCTGTACAATGGTCTCTATTCTGAGTTGACCAACTTCAAGGATATGTATACCATATCCAGTGATGAGCTGAACTACAATAAATCTTATATGGGGATCTCGCTCATTTGTCAGTCATGGATCTATTCCATACTTACAGATACTTATGGGGATATTCCTTATTTCCAGTCTAACCTTGCAAAAGACAGCCTGATCTATGAGCCTCGCTTTGATGCGCAGAAGGATATTTATCTCGATATCTTCAAAAAACTGGATACAGCCAATACGTTGCTGAGTGCGGGTACGGCTATTACAGGTTCTAGTGATCCGGTGTACAATGGGGATGTAGCAAAGTGGAGGAAGTTTGGTAACTCACTTTACCTGCGTTTGTTATTGCGTGTGTCAGCAAAGTCGGATTCAGCAATTCTGAAAATTAAGGATATCGTGGAGACGAATAAAAGTAGCTATCCTATTATGACCAGCAATGATGAATCTGCGATATTGCGATGGACGGGTGTGGGGCCTTATTCATCACCTTATCTGGCAGTGAGGGAGCAGGATTTCCGTTCACCGGGTATCGCGAGTTTCTTTATTGATAATCTTTCTCAGTGGAATGATCCACGTATTGATATACCTACTTATGGTACGGGAGGTTTTAACAGGTGGGGGATCGCGCCTTATTCCGGTTCTTATCAGGGTGTGCCAAGTGGTTATTCACCGGGTGAGAATCCTGTGAAGAAATGTTATTTCTATTCCAATACATCGGCTGTTTCTCTCATGACAGAACCGATGACGGGGATGATGATGAACTATGCAGAGTTGGAATTTATACTGGCAGAAGCGGCGGCGAAAGGATGGATCAGTGGTTCGGCAGAGACGTATTATAATACAGGTGCGCTCAACAGCATTACACAGTGGATTCCTACCTGGCCTATATCCATCACCACCTGGCTGGCAGCGGCAGATATCGAGTGGCTGAATGATGAAACGCTGGATCAGAAGATGGAGAAAATACATAAGCAAAAGTATTATGCGTTGTTCCTGACGGATATGCAGCAGTGGTTTGAGTATCGTCGTACAGGGCATCCTGAATTACCAAAGGGTGCAGGGTTGCGGAATAATGGTGTGATGCCAGCCAGAATGACTTACCCGGTGTATGTGCAGTCTACCAATCCGACGAACTACAAGCTGGCGATAGCCAGTCAGGGACCAGATGAAATCAGTACACAGGTATGGTGGCAGAAACCGTAACAATAAAATCATTTTACAATGAAGAAATTCTTAGTATACTTACCACTCATATTATTCATTTGGGGTTGTGAAAAAAGTGAGACCTATCCCGGTGGAACCATCAGCCCTTATATTTCGATATACGATATCAGGAATCTGTATAAGTCAAAACCCGTTACACTCAGCAAAGAAAACATGCTTGGCTCTACGAGTATAGCAGCGATGGTCGTATCAGATCATAGCGGAGGCAATTTGCCAGCCGGACTGCTGATTGTGCAGGATGCGCGTCGTTTGTCAAAGCTGAGAGGGATCGCGATTCAATTGGGGGATGTAGCGAATAGTTATGTGCCGGGAGATTCTGTGTTGATCGATGTGCAGGGGGCAGTATTGGAAAAAACAGATGGCATGTTGGAACTGACCGGGGTATCACTGACGAAAATGAGGAAGATCTCTTCCGGGAATACGATTCCGGTAAACCGTGTTACGACTGCGGCAATATTGGCGAATCCGGGTGATTTTGAAAGTACATTGGCGGTAGTTGTAAAAGGTGGGTTCGATCCATTGCCTGCAAAAGGAGATGTATTGAAAGGCGATAAAGTATTGAATGATGGTTTTGGAAATTTGTTGTTACGTACAGCAGATACCAGTGCGTTTGCGAATATCACTGCGCCGGTGAGCGCCAACTTCTATGGTATTGTGTTTATAGGTGCGGATAATACGCCTGTGTTCCGTATGCGCACTGCTGCTGATGTCACTGTATTGAGTTCAGAAATTTCTATAGCACCCGTGTTGATCACTGGTTTTATGTCGGATGCAAGTGGTGCGGATGGTAATTATGAATATGTGCAGATGATGGCGACGAGGGATATTGACTTTGCAGCTACGCCATTTGCGCTCGTGGTGACGAACAATGCCAATGCCAGCACGCCTACAGGTTATCCATCCAAGGGGTGGGCGACAGGTGAAAAGCGTTCTTACAAGTTTAATCTTTATGCTGGTAAGGCAGCGAAAGGAACGTTCTTTTATGTAGGAGGTATCGGGAAAAAAATAAATGGGTCCAAATCTACAGATATCAGTAGTGCTAACTGGGTACGTACATTTGACTATACGACTACGGGTGGAGATGGATTTGGTACAGCGACGACAGGTTTGATGGCGAATAGTGGGAATGCATTTGGGATGGCGGTATTCCAGGATACAGTGGTAACGGTAGATTCAAAACCGGTAGATGTGATGTGGGTGTCGACGGGTGGTAGTTTGTATACAGCTGGGCCACCGGCGAAAGGTTATCGCATTGCGAATACCGATTTTTATGATATAATCAATCCGATCACGCTGGAAGAACAGCCATTTTATCGTCAGGGGTCTAATACATTGGCGCTGTCGTATAATACGGCGGATTTGGGGATATTTAATATGCTGGGTGGAGTGTATAATGTATCGTTGGGTAAGTGGGTACAGGCAAGGGCGCAGAATAATAAACAACTTAGTACAACATCGGTGATAACGGATATAGAAGGTGATGGCGCAACGACGCTTAAATAAGGCTCAGCGATAACTGATATAGAAAGTAATGGTATAAAAACATCGGTGATAACGGATATAGAAGGTGATGGCGCAACGACGCTTAAATAAGGCTCAGCGATAACTGATATAGAAAGTAATGGTATAAAAACATCAGCGATAACCGATATAGAAGGTGATGGCGCAACAACACTTAAATAAGATGTATGCTTAACAGAAGAAACTTTTTAAAGAATGTAGGTGTGACCGGTTCATTGTTAGCTTTGCCGGCGGCGATAGTGAATGCAAGGCCTTTGCTGCGGGAGAACAATATTGATCTTTCTACTGTGTCGCTCAGGGGCAAGGTTCTTTGTGAGGGGAAAGGCGTGGCAGGTGTTCCGGTGACAGATGGGATTAATATTACGCTGACAGATAAAAATGGTGGGTATGAGCTGCAATCCAATGGTACGGCGGAGTTTGTGTACATGAGTATACCACGTGGGTATGCGTTTCCGGAGGAACGGGGCATCGCATCTTTTTATCAGGCTATTCCAAAGAACAAGCCTTCCTTTACGGCTGATTTCAAATTGGAGAAGTTGAAGGTGGATGATACAAAACACACCTTTATGGTTTGGGCGGATCCGCAGATGAAGTCGCAGAAAGATGTAGATCAGTTGTTGAAAGAGTCTGTGCCTGATTTGCAGGGGGTGATTAAATCTTATCCTAAGGATACGTTGATACATGGTATTGGTTGTGGTGATCTGGTATGGGATGAGTTTGAGTTGTATCATGGTTATCGCAGGGCGGTGGAGTTGTGTGGAATTCCTTTCTTTAATGTGATTGGGAATCATGATATGGATAATGAGGCGAGGACGGATGATGGTTCGGCTAATACATTTAAGTCTCATTTCGGGCCTACTTATTATTCATATAACAGGGGAGAGATCCATTACATTGTGTTGGATGATGTGTTCTTTTTGGGGGAAGCTAAAAATTACATTGGTTATCTGACAGAGAACCAATTACAATGGCTGGATCAGGATCTGGCGCAGGTGAAGGCTGGGAGTATGATCGTATTGAGTTTGCATATACCGACTTATACCGGACAGGCAAGGAGAGAGGGGAAGAAGGATGAACCGGGAGGTGGTACGGTGGCGAACAGGAAGAAGTTGTACAAGATGTTTGCGCCTTATAAGGTGCACATAATGAGTGGGCATACGCATTTCAATGATAATTGGGAAGAAGGGAATATCATGGAGCATAATCATGGAACGGTGTGTGGGGCCTGGTGGACGGGGCCAATTTGTAGTGATGGAACGCCGGCAGGGTATGGGATCTATGATGTGGATGGGACAGATATAAAGTGGGTGTATAAAGGGACGGGGTTACCAAAGGAGAAGCAGTTAAGGATTTATGAGAAGGGGCGGGTGCAGGCTTCGCCTGATGAGGTAGCGGTGAATGTATGGAATTGGGATAAGAAGTGGAAGGTGGAGTGGTTTGAGGATGGGGTGAGTAATGGGGAGATGGAGAGGCGGGTGGCATATGATCCATGGGCGGTGGAGTTGTATTTGGGGCCGGAGTTGCCGAAGAAACATAAGTTTGTAGAGCCTTCATTGACGGATCATCTGTTTTTTGCGAAGCCGTCCGTGGGGGTGAAGAAAATAATGGTGAGGGCGACGGATAGGTTTGGGAATGTGTATGAGGAGAGCATTTAGTTAGGTTGTAGGCGGGTGTCGGGCTCGTTATTTTATTGGCTTTCGGCGGGCTTATCGCCCGCCGAAAGCCGCTAGGTCAGGAATTTTGCCGAAGGCAAAATTCCTGACCGCCTGCTTTTTATCCCATATTACATGGAACGCTTTACTTCCTGAACAGGTAAGCCCGGAACGGGTTATTTAGCATGCGTAACTTCCGGAACCGGCAATCCTGCTACAGGCAGCAAATCCTCTTTATGAATGAATAACGAAATAGAGTGTCCCTGCACCTGCACCTTATTCCCAGCCACATACGTATTTTGATCTTCCGTCTTCCATACACTGGTATCCAGGATCCGCTGCCACTTCTTCGCATACTTTTCTGTAGGCAACGCAAACTCAATTGCATCATGATGCGCATTGAAAATAACATAAAAAGAATCATCCACCATCTTTTCACCCACTTCATTCACACACCTCAACCCTTTTCCATTCAAGTAAATAGCAATTGATTTCGCATAATATTCTTTCCAATGATCCTCCTGCATCTCCGCACCATCCGGCAGGAACCATCCAATATCTTCCACTCCCTTAATCGGAATTCCCTGAAACCATCCCGGCCTCGCAAAAACAGAATGACTCTTTCGTAACTTAATGATATTCCTCGTAAACTCCCGTAATTGCGGATCCTGTTTCTCCCAATCCAACCATGAAATTTCATTATCCTGACAATAAGCATTGTTATTCCCATGTTGCGTATTCCCTGATTCATCACCCGCTACAAGCATAGGCACACCCTGTGAAAGGAATAAGGTTGTAATAAAATTGCGCTTGATCTGTGCACGGATATTATTGATGCCTTCATCATTGGTGTCACCTTCAGCCCCCCAGTTAAAAGAGTAATTAACATTCGCCCCATCCCTGTTGTCTTCACCATTACTTTCATTATGCTTGCCATTATAAGAGACAAGGTCATGCAGGGTAAAACCATCATGGGCGGTAATGAAGTTGATACTAGCCGTTGGTCTGCGATAATCCGCCTCATACAAATCCGGACTTCCTGTAAACCGAAGGGCAAACTCAGCCAGCATACTATCATCACCTTTCCAGTATCCCCTGATACAATCCCTATATAGACCATTCCATTCCGCCCATCCAGGAGGGAATTTTCCTACCTGATAGCCACCTTCTCCCACATCCCAGGGTTCAGCAATCAACTTCACCTGACTGATCACCGGATCCTGGTAAATGATTTCAAAGAAAGCACTCAAGCTGTTCACCTCATGTAGTTCCCGTGCTAATGCTGCCGCCAGGTCGAAACGGAATCCGTCAATATGCATCTGTTCTACCCAATAACGAAGACTATCCATGATCAGGCGCAGTACATTGGGCAACTGTGCATTCAGTGTATTGCCTGTGCCGGTAAAATCCATGTAGTATCGTTTATCTTCAGTAAGCCGGTAATAACTACAATTATCCACTCCTCTGAAGCTCAGTGTCGGTCCCATATGGTTACCTTCGGCAGTATGATTGTAAACGACATCCAGGAATACTTCAATACCAGCTTTATGAAGGGCTTTGACCATTTCCTTGAACTCGGTTACCTGCTGGCCTTCGATACCGGAAGAAGAATACCGCGCATCAGGGGCAAAATACCCAATGGTATTATAGCCCCAGTAGTTAGTCAATCCTTTCTCAACCAGGTGTCTGTCGGCCACAAAGTGATGTACCGGCATTAATTCAACCGCCGTTACCCCTAGCTTTTTGAGGTAGTCGATTGTAACCGGATGGCCGATGGCCGCATATGTTCCGCGGATCTCTTCAGGAATGTCCGGATGCATTTTTGTAAAGCCCTTTACATGCATCTCATAGATGATGGTGGCATTGTAGGGGATTTTTGGAAATTTATCGTCTTCCCAATCAAAGGCATCATCGACCACTACCGATTTCGGAATATACGGAGCGCTGTCAGCGTCGCTGAAACTCAGGTCTTCTTCCGGACTGCCTATTTGGTAGCCAAAGAGGCAGTCGTGCCAGTTGATAGTGCCTGATATGGCTTTGGCGTATGGATCTAAGAGTAATTTATTTTCATTGAAACGGCTACCTTCCTGTGGAGTGTATGGGCCATTTACACGGTAACCGTACAGTTGACCGGGTTTCAGGCCGGATACATGCACGTGCCATACCTGATGAAACCGCTCAGTCATTTTGATTCTTTGCGATTCTTTTGGGTCTGAGGGGCTGTTGAACAGGCAAAGGTCTACACTGGTTGCATAGTCGGCGTAGATGGCGAAATTCACGCCTTTATCATCAGGGGTTGCGCCTAATGGATATGGACTACCAGGGGTAATGTGGACTGGTAGATGGAGGGTTTGTGGACTGTTCTTCATTAATTTCCAGAGCAATTAGTTATAGGGCATAGGGTGGTAAAATTCATGCCATTACAATCGTTATTCATATAAAAACTGGCAATTATTGCAGAAAAATGATCTTCGTCTGGTCGTGCCCAGGTATTCTTTATTAAATGCTATATGGCAGCGGGGGCAGGTTTTGCGGGTGTGGGCGAGCCAGTGTTGTTTTAGTACAGAAGTTTTTTTCCATTCCAGGAAATCGAAGCTGTACTGACGGGCTTCCTGTACCAGTTCTTTCTTCTTTTTAAGGGGTAATTTCCCCACTTTGCTGAGTGGGTGGATGTGGGTACGGAATAGGACTTCGTTTTTAATGATATTGCCGGAGCCGGCAAAGATGTCCTGGTTGAGGAGGGCATCGCATGCTAACATGTCAGGGATTTTTTTGAGTTGTTTCAATACCTTTTCAGCGTTCCATT
This sequence comes from Chitinophaga sp. LS1, assembly GCF_034274695.1. NCBI lineage: Bacteria > Pseudomonadati > Bacteroidota > Chitinophagia > Chitinophagales > Chitinophagaceae > Chitinophaga > Chitinophaga sp. LS1. The sequence continues at coordinate 6,305,007 of NZ_CP128362.1, read as the reverse complement.
GGTCGCTGAGCAAATCGATTTCCCAGTCGTAGACTTCATTAAGTGGTTGGTCGATGATGATGACGGAGCAGGTGTAGAAGTTCAATTCGTCATTTGTAAAGGTGAGGCGGAGGGTGGGGTTTGCGGGTTTGCGGTTGTTGATAAGATAGGTGCCGAAGAGGAGGAGGTGGATGCGGATGGTGAAGGTGTTGAAGCAGATGAGGAGATGTTTTCCCCAGGATTTGATGGCGGTGATTTTTTTGTTTTTAAGTTTTGATAGGTCAATTTTCGCGTAGCCGGAGGCGGCGAGGATTTTTTTTCCTTTGAAGTGGGAGATGGCTTCTTTCAGGATGACGATAGAGGGGCCTTCGGGCATGGATTAAAAAGGTTTAAGGGTTGGGAATTTCTATAAGAAAGACATTTTCTATAAGATCTGTCAGATGAATTTTTGTAGTTTTTTTAATACCTGTTGCATATTGATTCCTTTTCCTAATACTCCTTTCAGTAAATCCCCTGTTTCAGCAATTCTATCAGGCATATTGAAGATATCAAAGTGTTTAATTGTTAATCCTTTTTTGACCTCTTCCCATTTTAGTGGGGCAGATACGGTGGCGCCTGGTTTGGGTCTTAAAGAGTAGGCAACTGCCATGGTTTGGATTTGCCTGTTTTGAAGGAAATCTAAGTAGATTTTTCCCTTTCGCTTATTAGGAGAGCGTTCAATACTTGTAATGTCAGGTAGTCTTTTATTGATGACCTGGACGATGAGTTCTGCAAGCATACGGGATTGATCAAATGTATACTTTGCGCCAAGAGGAATGAGGATGTGCATGCCGGTAGAGCCGGAGGTTTTGATGTAGGAATCAGCGCCTATATCATCGAGTAATTTTTTTATTTCGAGTGCGGTTTGAATGACTTCATTGAAGTCATTGGTGTCTGGATCGAGGTCGATGAGACAGTAGTCTGGATTGTCTGGTTTTTGAATGCGGCTATGCCATGGGTTGAGTTCAATGCAACCAAGGTTGGCCATATAAAGTAGACTGGCTTTGTCTTTGCAGACAAGGAAGTTTTTTGTTTCGCCATCTGATTCGCTGACGTAGGGAAAGGTTTGGATCCAGTCGGCGACTTTGTCTTCTACATTTTTTTGATAGAAGTGGAAGCCTTTGATACCGTCGGGGAATCTGTTGAGGGATTGCGGGCGGTCGATGAGGTAGGGGAGAATGGTATCGGAGATGGTTGCGTAGTAGTTGAGCATGTCTCGTTTGGTGATGTTTTCATCTGGCCAGTAGAGTTTGTCAAGGTTGGTGAATTTTAGGAGTTTCCCGTCTATTTTGATTTCGACTTCGTTTTGATCCTCCGGAAGGAGGAGGGTAGTGGGCTTTTTTTTTGAAGTTGGTTTGGGCGTTGATTTTTTAGGAGAGGTGGAAGGCTTAGAGGTGGCCTTGGGGACAGGTGGTGTTGCTTTTGAGGCAGCAGCTTTCTTAGCGGAGGTCTTTCCTGCGGTAGCTTTTTTAGTAGTAGCTTTTGGGGGTGTTGCTTTTTTCGCTGTCAAATTTTCTACTACTTTTTCGGGTTTAGCTGTCTTTTTCACTGTCTTTGTTTTTTTATCAGAAACTGGTGCCGCCACTACTTTTTCCTTCTTCTCCTTCTTCGCACTTTTATCTTCTCTCAAACCAAGAAAAATCGGTTGTCTTAAAATGCCTTCTCTTGTCTCCTCGGCAAATTTCACTTCACATACCAACTCAGGCTTTATCCAGGTAGCCGGCATATTGGTTTTTGGTTTTATTTTAAAGGGAAATTCGTTTGTTATCAAAGGTTGGAATTTTTCATACAATTCTTTCAGTGACTTCGTATCAAATCCTCCTCCTGTATGACCTATATAATTCAATACGCCATTCTTATACTTTCCTAATATCAACGCACCAAAATGTTTCCGGCTATTCCGGCCGACGGTATAGCCACAGATGATCGCTTCCGTCTGCAAATTGTTTTTAATTTTTAGCCAACTATCCGTGCGGCGGCCTAAAGAATAGGTACTATCCGCATCTTTAGCCATTACGCCTTCCAGTCCTTTTTTCAAAGCGGCTTTAAAGAATGCGGTGCCCTGACTATTTCCTCCTGTGATGTGTTCACTGTACCGTATCAGTTTATTATTCTGTGGTAATACCTGTTGTAATATTTCCTTTCTTTCCAGTAAAGGTAGTTGGGTGATATCCTTGCCATCATACCATAGCAGGTCAAAGACATAATAAGCAAGTTGTACGGATTTGCCCGTCTTCAGGTAATTTTGTAGCGCCTGGAAATCAGGGTTACCGTTTTTATTCAATGCAACTATTTCGCCATCGATAATAGCTTTTGTATTCCATTCTTTTAGGGCATCAGCAATCACGTCAAACTTTTCGTTGAAGGAAAGTTGGTTCCTGGAGAGGATGGTTACATTGCCTTTGTTTATATAGCTGATGGCCCTGTAGCCATCCCATTTGATTTCATAGAGCCAGTCTTTTTTATCAAATGGTTTTTCAGTGAGGGTGGCCAGCATGGGTTTTATTTCTTTGGGCATGGGGGCTTTTTTGCCCTTTGAAAGGAGGGTAGAGAAGTCGTATGCAGGATGAGTAGCGATTTCGTTAAGGGGAGGATGAGTGGCAAGATCTTTCGCCGTAGGCTGAGGGACGGATTTTTTAACGCGAGGATGTGTGGTAACCATCTCCGGGTCTTTCTCCACCTGCTTAAGTGTCCTGCCGGATAAAACCGATTTCTCTTTCTTTGTCACATCCGCTGTTGCGGCATATTCATCCTTTATCTTCATTAATAACCATGAATTCTCCCCTCTGCCGTGTGTTTTCACCAAGGCAAATTCCCCTTTCAGCTTTTCTCCCTGCAAAATAAAATGAAGCTTTCCGTTTTCGATGGCATGTAACAACTCCTTTTCCCACCCCTTTTTATTGAGTCCGCTTATCTGCGGAACATAGGTCCCCTCATCCCAGACAATCACCGTACCTGCGCCGTAGTTGCCGGCTGGGATCACACCTTCAAAATCTTTATAATCATAAGGATGATCCTCTACCATCATGGCGAGTCTTTTCACTTTCGGATCCATTGAAGGCCCTTTTGGCACCGCCCAGCTTTTAAGTACACCCTTCATTTCCAGTCTGAAATCATAATGCAAATGCGAAGCATCGTGCTTCTGAATTACAAAATGCAATTCCTTATTATCACTCTTGCCACCTGTAGGTTCAGGTGTCTTTGTAAAAGTTCTTTTTTGCTTGTACTTAGCTAAGCTCATAGCGATCAAATTTTAACTGGGGCATCATCGTGCTTCATTAACTGGAAATCATGATGCCTCCAACCGGGCATCATGGTGTCTCCTTAACAGAACATCATCGTTTCTCTTCAACTGGTGATTGCAATTCCTCCGTTCGGATGCAATATTTCCCCGGAAATAAAGGCCGCATCTTCGGAAGCCAGAAAAATATAACAAGGTGCAATGTCTGCAGGGTGAGCGGCATGTCCGAAAAGGGCATCTTTCCCATAGTCAGGGTCGGCTATGTCATAGACAGATGAATCCCATATTGCGCCTGGCGCCACTCCATTCACCCTGATCCCTTTTTTAATTAATTGGGAAGACAAGACCCTGGTAAAGTCGATAATGGCTTCCTGGGTTGAAGTATTGATAATACTGCTCCCTATTGCCAGGTGTGGGATGGCATGATTGACGAGATAATATTGCGGAACAAGATTTTCCTGTGCTGCATTGTTTACAAGGATATCGATCTTTCCAAACCTGCTAATCGTTTTATCGACAGCTAGTTTGCAACCATCTTCACTTGTTACATTACAGGAAAGTAAAAGTGCTTGTTTGCCATATTCCCTGATCATGTCTGCTGTCTCTCTGGCCTGGCTGCCATCATCATTGAAAAGGATAGCAACTTCCGCGCCTTCTTTGGCAAACTGTACGGCAATGGCACGGCCAAGGCCAGTATCTCCGCCCTCTATCAGCGCGACTTTGCCGAGAAGACGGTGGCATCCATCTTTTGCAGTGTCGTATAAGATGGAAGGAAAGATGGTTGTTTCCGGTTCGCCTTCTGTTTCGTAATCTCCACAAGGCATTTCACGAATATATTTATATCGGTAATTTTGGGTGATTGTTTCCATAACTCAGTTGTTTTAGGTTTTTTCAATAAAGTAATTTAGTTTTCAAATAAGCGGCTGTGACTGGTAAGTATTTTCGTCTTTGTCTTACTAACTTCCAGAATTATGCCATTGTGGGGGAAGGCTTTATTTATAACCTTTTAAAAACGTTAAATTCGCTGATAATATGCCAATAGATTATATTTTAGAAATGATAGAGGAGCTGGGAAGAGCCATGAGGGCAATTATTGCTCGGAGAAAGGATCAGCCTGCAAAGGCGTTGGAGGAGATTAAAGCTGCGTTTAGTGGGACGAAGTTTGGGAGCAAGGCGTTTTTTGATGGTTTAAGTGCAGAGGAGTTAGCGGTTTTTCTGAGGGAGAAGGAGGTGGATTATAGAGCAGTGGATTATATGGTGGATATACTTTTGGAGGAGGCGGAGATTAATAGGGATCAGGTGTTGGAGCAGTTGGCAATGGAGGCTCCTAATGCTGAAGAGGGGGATGCAAATCATGAAATCCGATTAGTGGTGGATAGCCCACAGCAACTGCTATTACTTGCAAAAATACAGGTGCTGATTGATTACACTTCAGCAGTGGAAGCATCGTTAAAAATATACTCTTTGAAAAGAGGGCCGCAAAAAGAAAGGTTGAAAGGCTTATCCTCATAAGGGATGAATGAGTAGTATTATCAACGTCCTGAATATTGGCGACAACTGATCGATCACTTCTTTTAATATTCCTGCCAGCTCTTTCTGCGTCATTGCCTTTGTCGCATTTCCATTATCCATTATCTCATTTTCCTCCTCCATAAGGTCAGCGGATACAAATTCCAGGTGCCGTCTTTCCAGGTACTTCAGACAAGTCTTATATGCTATCCCGCCTATCCATGTATTTAACTTGGACTGATACCTGAACTCTTTCAATGACAGATATACCTTCAATACACCTCCTGCACCAGACCCTTCCGAACATGCGCCTCTGTGATCATTTTATACATGATCTGGGCTACAAGTCCTTCTGATTGTTTAATGATCACTCCAAAGGCCTGCTTATTACCATTCAAAACCTGTTGTATCAGTTCCTGATCTGTCAATTGTTGTCCTTGTTTGTATATATTAGTCCCGTTTTAGTGAAAAAGGTTGCACTTTCCGACTACTTTTTTCAAACTTTTTTCCGGGTACGCTTTCTGACTCTCTAAACGGATACCTCCGCCGCATCTATCAAATCGTGAGAAAATACTAATATTCTGTGAAAGTGTACCAGTAAGTCCTGTCACATTCCCCAACTTTGTAAATATTGCTATGGCATTATCATTGCCGTGTTAATGCTAAAAAATCAAGTATTATGAGCAAGATTATAGGCATTATCGCAGGGAGTCTGCGCAAAGAATCTTTTTCAAAGAAGATTGCCAGTGGATTACTTCCCATGGCTCCGGCGGGGTTTGAGTTTAAAATCATCGCCATTGATGAGCTGCCCATTTATAATCAGGATTTTGATGATCATCAAACTGTGCCGGGTTCCTATGTTGCTTTCAGAAATGCGATACAATCTGTGGATGGGGTCATTTTTGTGACACCTGAGCATAACAGGTCTATACCTGCGGCTTTGAAAAATGCGCTGGATGTAGGGTCAAGACCTTATGGGAAAAGTGTGTGGAATGGCAAGCCCGGTGCTGTGTTTAGTAATTCTCCTGGTAATATTGGTGGGTTTGGGGCAAATCATCATTTAAGGCAAAGTCTTGTATTTCTTAATATTCCTGTGATGCAACAGCCAGAGGTGTATATTCAGAAATCTAATGAGCTGTTTGATGATAAGGGGAATCTGAAAGAAGGGGATACTAAAGAGTTTATTGCAAAGGTGGTGAAAGCGTATATAGATTGGTTTAATAAAAACGCTTAGAAAAATTCTTTCCATCAGGTACCTAATACAACATTCATGAAAGAGGGAATTCTCCAACGGGGAATGAAAACCATTTTTATAAAAAGGGGATGTCTCGAAACTTCGAGACGCCCCCTTTTTATAAAAACTATTTCTTCAACTTATCTGCCGCAGGTACCCACCTCACTTTCAAATCCGGATCCTTCATATCCATATCAACCGGAAACATCGGATGCACTATATGCTTATATCCTAACCGTTCCAAATTCTGATCCACACCACCCGGTGTCAGCGCCAGCAGCCAATCTGCACGCATATTATACAATTCAGGTTCCAGATAGCCAATCTTCACCACCACAATATCTGCTTTACGGGGATTCAATCCTAACCGTGTAAAATCTTTCTCTTTGTGATAAGGTTTCCGCTTCTGTGTCACGATCACGTGCACACTCCCTACCTTTACCACGACTTCTACCACAGCATCTTTATCACCATATTCAATTGATTCAATCGTACCGGACAGCTTCACAGGACCTGCAAAACGCGCATCCACCTTTGCTCCTGCTTCAGCTTCTATATGCTTTCCTACACCCAGTTCTATGGCTTTCTTTACCAAATCGGGGCCAGGGATACTTGCATAAATCAATGTAGGCCCATTCTCTGATTTAAACTCAGGTCGTGCCAGTATCTGCGTCAATGTCCAGGTTACATCGCCTGCACCACCCGCAGTTGGATTATCACCAGAATCACTGATATAGAAAGGATGTTTATCACTTTTCACGGCAGCATCCAGCGCTTCCTGCAAGGTGGCAGTCGGTGCTACAAATTCAAATTGTTTGCGCACATCCCAAAAGCTTTTTGCCAGTTTTTCGGCGGCAATGGTTACATTTTCCTTGTCATCACCTGTTACCATTACGACTGCATGATTGCGTGGTTCATCTGCCCATGCATACCCGATCCAGATTGCAGCATCAATTACACCGGGTTGTCTGGAAGCCGGATCTACCTGCGCATACAAACTCTTACCGGGTTCTATTCGGGTAGATGTTTTTTCGCCCGGCAATAAGATTGGCACTGGAATCCAGGCTTTGTAGGCGGGTTTCCCTTTACCACTTTTCAGGCGTTCTACGAGATTACGTATTGCTCTTTCCTTTGTATCCAGTGCATCTTCGTGAGGCGCCATGCGATAACAGGTAATGAGATCTGTATTTTCCGCCAGTCGCCAGCTTACATTTCCATGCAGGTCCATAGAGGTACTGATCAGCGTTTTCGTACCCACTACTTTGCGGATGCGTACTATAAAATCACCTTCCGGATCTTCCATGCCCACTACACTCATCGCTCCATGAATATCGAAATACAATCCATCGTAAGGGAGGTGTTTCTTCAATGAATCCAGTGTTTTTCTAACCAGCGACTCATATGCCACTTTGGTCACCGCGCCACCCGGCAATGCATGGCCCGTAATTGTCGGGAACCACATAGCAGCCTTTCGCAGGGGCGAATCTGCCGACATAAATGGATACGTCTTAAATACCTCATTGCCATACTGCGCCTTGAAAGCCGCTTCGTCTGACGTGGCAGGAGAGAAAGTGCTGGACTCGATAGCGAGGCCTGCGATAGCTATACGGGGCAGCTTATTCTGCGCAATGGCGCCACCCATAAGGCAATAACTTGCCATTAGAAAAAACACACGTTTCATAAAATTCACTTTTTAGCATAGATTCATTGAAAAATAATCAAAAAGCGATAGGTTTTTTAAAAAAATGTGTGAATGGTAGGTGATTTCAGATAGCTAACTCATATAAGTCTGCATATCTTTTTATTAATAATTTTATAAATCGCTTTAGGTATACTTCATTCAGGAAAGTATTGGACCAGTCCTCATATCGCTGGCACTGAATGCCCAGGTAGAAGAAATACATACTTATACCGAAGGCCGGGATCAATGCCTTTTCCTCTTCTGAGATGGGGGTAATGGAAGAATAACCGTCCAGGAAAGCAGCTACCTTTTCTTTACACACCTCCATATTTTCTCTTTCTGTACTATGTACCTGCAGGATGTAATAGGCCAGATCATAACAGAGCATGCCATTGCCACAAAAGTCAAAGTCGAAAATGGTAAACCCATCGTTAGTAATATTCATGTTGTCAAACCACAGGTCCATGTGCACGGCACCATTTCTCACGCTGGAGTGATCGATGGTGGCGTATAGCTTTAATAAGTAGTCCTGCGCCTGCTGCATCCATTGCATTTCTTCTGTCTCCAATGGGAGATAACCTTTCAGTCTTTCAAATGAATCGACTACCATGACAGAGGGGGTATAGTCTACTCTATCCAGTTTGAAATTTTCGGTTACCTGGTGAAGACGTGCTATTGCAACACCCATTTTGTAATGTAGGGCTGTCGGGTACTGTAAAAGCTTTTCTCCATGGGCATAGGAAAACAGCACGCCATACCGCAACCCTTCCGGCGCATGCAGTAGCTGTACATAGTCGTTGTCAAAATCTGCAATAGGATAGGAGACTGGCATAGCATGTGTGCGCAATAGATTTAACAAACGGATCTCTTCTGCAATATCCTTTTTCGTACGCCAGTTGATGCAATATATCCTAAAGATGTACTTATTGTCACCATCGGTCACGAGATAACTGTGATTTACGCCAGCTTTCAGCAATCTGCAGGTCGTATCACGACTCAAATTATACTTCACCTGAAATAAAGGGACCAGGTATTGGGCCGACAAAATAGAACTAACTACCGGAAAATGTGTCATGGTATGAATGGGTTTAAACGGGGCCAGCAAAAGTATATAAAAATCACGTATTTTAGCGGCCTACACAAAACAATAACATGACTTCCAAAATACCGGTAACCATCATTACGGGGTTCTTAGGCTCCGGAAAAACTACATTGATCCGCAACCTGATTCAGAACGCCAATGGTCGTCGACTTGCAGTAATTGTCAATGAATTTGGTGAAATGGGCATCGACGGAGACCTTATCAAATCCTGCTGCTCCAATGAAGAAGACGTACTTGAACTGAACAACGGTTGCCTGTGTTGTACCGTGCAGGAAGAGTTCCTGCCAGTGATGCTGCAATTGATGGATAGAAAAGATACGATCGATCATATCATCATCGAAACTTCAGGTCTTGCACTGCCCAAACCGCTGCTGCATGCATTTAACTGGCCTGACCTGAAATCACAGATCACTGTAGATGCAGTTGTCACTGTGGTAGACCTGGTAGGTCAGGCGACCGGCGAAATCTGTGACCGTGAACGCTTACAGGCACAGCGTGAGGCCGATGACTCCCTGGATCATGAAACACCGATCGAAGAACTTTTCGAAGACCAGCTCTCCTGTGCTGACCTCGTTGTATTAACTAAGAAAGATCTGCTGGAAGGATTACAGTTTGATGAAGTAACAGGTATTATAAGCAGCAAACTTCGTCCGAATGTGAAGATGGTGACTGCTAACAATGGCGACCTGTCTGCCGACGTACTGTTAGGCGTGCAGGCTGCTGCAGAAAACGACCTGGAAAGCCGTCACTCTCACCACGAGGAAGATCATGCCAATGGCCTGGATCACCATCACGATGATGATATCGACTCGATCGTGGTAACTGTAACGGCACCGCATACCCCGGAATCACTGGTAGCTGCGCTGAAAGAAATGGTGGCAGAGCATGAGATCTACCGAATCAAAGGGTTTATCGATATTCCCAATAAGCCTATGCGCATGGTATTGCAGGGCGTATCTCACCGTTTTGATCATTATTTTGATCGTAAATGGAAGGAGGGCGAAGTCCGCAAAACCAGTCTGGTATTCATCGGCGATGAACTGATGGAAAAAGACCTGTCCGCACTGTTACACGAAAAGTTAAACTAATATGCACCTGATCCCAACAATCCCCGGTGGGTGGAATCCCAACGGGGATGGGGTCTTCCACATACAGCAATCAATAGGAGACGTCGTATTCCTCTCTGCTGCCGATACGGAGATCCATTCACTGAGCAATGCTTATAGGGAGTTACACCAAACCCACACACAGCTCCCGTCCCTGCGAATTGCCAACCTGGTATACCTGAAGCAGGAACTGACCATCGATAAATATGTAGAGGAGGTGATCAGCCATGCAAAGCTGGTGATCTGTCGCCTGTTAGGTGGCAGGAATTACTACCCGTATTTGTTTGAAGCTATCAGCATTGCCTGTGAACAGCAAAGTATTCCCGTACTCTTCCTGCCGGGTTATGACGCGCCGGATGTAGAATTGCTGAATAGTTCCACTGTGGATGTGAAGATTGCTGATACCTTATGGAAATACTGTTGTGCCGGTGGAAAGCATAACCTGAAGAATGGGTTGGCTTATATATTTCATCATTGCTTTAATAAAGATTTACAATTCGCACCTCCTCAAAAAATTGCGGATCTGTTTTTATTTCATCCGGAGAAGGGAATGATCCCGCCGGGGGATTATATAGCAGATGTAGCCATCCTTGTTTACCAAACGCATTATCTGGCGGATAATCTGGCGCCGGTGTATTATTTAATAAAGGCGTTGGCAGTTAAAGGGCTGAAGCCTGTGATTGCTTTTGTGAGCAATCTTCGTGATCAGCATAGTTTACAGGAACTTGAATCTTTATTGAAAGGAAAGGTAAAAGTGTTGATCAACACGACCAGCTTTTCAATTAAGTCTATGGATAAGGATGAAAGTTTCTTATTTGATAATCTTGATGTACCTGTTATACAGGGCATCTTTGCTGCCTGTACAAAAGAGGTATGGGAGCAGAATCTATTTGGTCTGACACCAGTAGATGTGGCGATGAATATTGCATTGCCGGAGATAGATGGTCGCATTATTACGACGGCTATTTCTTTTAAATCTTCTATGGGCAAGGACGTGTTGACGGATTCAGATATTCTGCAATATAGTACGCATGAGGAAGGGTGTGATTTTGTGGTGGCTTTTGCAAATAATTGGATACAGCTTGGTAAGAAGGAACAAAAAGATAAACATATTGCCCTTATTATGCCGAACTATCCAAATAAGGATAGTCGTTTGGCAAATGGGGTAGGATTAGATACACCTGCGAGTATTGTGGAGATCCTGCATGCGTTGAAAACAGCAGGGTATGATACGGGAGATTATATTCCTGCTAACAGCGGGGAGTTGATCGGGCTGATCACGCATTATGTTACGAATGATACGGATACTACGCTTTATCGTCCTTATCAGATTAGTATAGACAAGGATCGGTTTCAGGAATATTTTGAGCAGTTATCACCATTGCTTAAAGAGAAGATCCTTCAGCAATGGGGGCCTTCACAGGAAGAGGATTTTATTATTCCAGGGTGTTTGTTGGGGAATGTCTTCGTGAGTATTCAGCCTGCGCGCGGTTATAATCAGGATGAGAAGGCTATTTACCACTCGCCTGATTTACCGCCTACTTATAGATACCTTGCTTATTACTGTTGGGTGAATGAGGTGTTCAAAGCAGATGCTTTGATTCATTGTGGTAAGCATGGAAACCTGGAATGGTTGCCGGGAAAGAGTGTGGCATTGAGCAAGGAGAGTTGTTTCCCGGCTGTGTTGTTAAGTCCTGTTCCGCATTTCTATCCGTTCATAGTGAATGATCCGGGGGAAGGAACGCAGGCAAAGCGCAGGACACATGCTATTATTATAGATCACCTGATTCCGCCCATGACGAGAGCGGAGAATTATGGTACGTTGACTAAGCTGGAACATTTGATTGATGAATATTATGAAGCGTTTAGTGTGGATCCGAAGCGTACGGCGGTGATTCGTGCGCAGATCACACAGTTGGTGAAGGAGGCGGATCTGGAAACAGATCTGCAGGCAGCGGTTTCTGATATGGATACGTTGTTGTTGAAGCTGGATGGGTATTTGTGTGAATTGAAAGAGGCGCAGATCCGGGATGGATTGCATATTTTGGGGAAGGCACCAGTGGATGAGCAGCTGATTGATTTGCTGATAGCATTGCATAGGGTGCCTGTGGCGGGGCAGAAGGGGATTACGCAGGTGCCGGCTGAGGAGATGGGGTTAGGATTTGATCCTTTGGGAGGGGATTATGAGATGGCTTTTAAAAGTGAGCATTTGTTGTTTAGGGGGTGTAGGAACAGGGGGGATGCAGTGGAGGTGTTGGAGGGGGTTGTGAAAGAGATGCTGAAGGGTATGGGGATGTTGGATGGGGAAGGTCTTTTGAAAGGTGAGAGGATGCTGAGTGGTCATCATATCCTGCAAGGCGAAGACTACCATCTTCCAGCGACCAAAGCTTATTGTCACAATATCCTTACTCATACCTTACCAAAGATTCAACGTACTACGGAGGAAATCACCAACCTCTTACACGGTTTAGACGCTGGTTATGTTCCCAGTGGTAGCTCCGGCGCACCTACACGTGGTCGTATGGATGTATTGCCAACAGGAAGAAATTTCTATTCTGTAGATGTCCGGGCTATACCCACACAGGCCGCTTACACACTGGGGGTAAAAAGCGCGAACCTTATCATCAGTCGTTACATGCAGGAGCAGGGGGATTATCCTGAATCTATAGGGCTTTCTGTATGGGGTACCAGTACCATGCGTACAGGTGGAGATGACATTGCACAGGCACTGGCTCTTATGGGGGTACAACCCGTATGGCAGGCGGCTAACAGGCGGGTGTCTGATTTTGAGATCATTCCGCTTATTCAATTGAGAAGGCCACGCATCGATGTCATGCTACGTATTTCAGGGTTTTTCAGGGATGCATTTCCGGATGTGATCTCCTTGTTGAATGCAGTGGTAGAAAAGGTGGCTTTACTGGATGAACCGTTGGAACAGAATCCTATCCGCAAACGCTATCTCGCTGAAAAGCAGGAATGGCTCAATAAGGGATTGGATGAAACCAAGGCACATAAAAGATCTCTTTTCAGGGTTTTTGGTTCGAAGCCAGGTGCTTATGGCGCAGGGTTGCAGGCAGTAATAGATGAAAAGAACTGGCAGACGAGGGAAGACCTTGCTAAAATTTATATCAATTGGAGTGGGTATGCTTATGGTGCTGACCGCACAGGTGAATCTGCGCATGAGGTATTTGAAAAGCGTTTATCTGATCTGCAAATCGTGATGCATAATCAGGATAACAGGGAGCATGATATTCTCGATTCGGATGACTATTACCAGTTCCAGGGAGGCTTAGCAAATGCGGTGGAAACTATCAAAGGAGAGCAACCTTCTATTTATTTTGGAGACCATGCACGTCCGGAGACGCCGCGTATAAAGAGTTTAAAAGAAGAGTTGCTGAAAGTATATCGTTCAAGGGTGGTGAATCCGAAGTGGATTGCTGGTGTGAAGCGCCATGGTTATAAGGGGGCATTTGAGATGGCAGCTACTATGGATTATCTCTTTGCTTATGATGCGACGACTAATATGGTAGATGATTTTATGTATGAAGGGATTACCCAGGAATACCTGTTCAATGAAGCGAATCGTCAGTTCATCGAACAGGCAAATCCGTGGGCTTTGAAGGATATGACAGAACGTATGTTGGAAGCTATTCAACGGGGAATGTGGCAGACGCCAAAACCGGAGACGCTGGAAAAGCTGCAAAGTATGTTTGTGGATATGGAGTAGATCATTACTGCCTTGTACAGCTCCGCATTTGTGAGGTCAGGGCATAAATCATTATGCCTTGTACAGCTTTACTTTTGTGACGTCAGGGCGTAGAGCATTACAGGCTTGTACATCTTTGCTTTAGCGAGATGAAGGCAACAATCATTCCGGCTGTTTCTTTCTTTTGTAAAGAAACAGCTGCCATTTTTCCTCAGCTACCCCTGTCTTGTCCATCTCTGCTCTTGCGAGAATGAAGAACAGATCAGATAGTCTGTTTACATACGCGGGTATATAATCTTCAATGGTATCTACTTTCATCAGCGATACCAGTCGTCTTTCGCCTCTTCTCAATTGTGTTCTTACTACATGGCACAAAGCAGAAATCTCATTGCCACCTGGTAGTAAGAAGTAATCAGATTTTGATGTCATGGCAGCTTCCAGTTCATCAATCCATTCTTCACAAAAGGCTGCACCGTCTTCCGGCTTTGGATTCGGGTTTTCCTTTTTACAGTCAGATGGACGGGCCAGATGCGACATCATGTTCATCATGTCTTTCTGGATCTTATGTAAGCGGGGTTGCCATTCGTGTTCTGGTCCCAGTTTGGCTCTTAACAGGCCGATGGTAGAATTTACTTCATCCAATGTACCATAGCTTTCTACTCTTACATCGTCTTTATCTACACGGCTTCCGCCGAATAAGGCGGTTGTACCCTGGTCTCCTTTTTTTGTATAGATCTTCATAATAAGTTGAATGTATAGATTCCTCCGTAATTAATTTTTTCTGACATGATTTTGTTCAGTGGCCGGGCTTCCAGCAGATGTCGTGCTGCACGGATTACGCCTGCATGGGTTACAATAACGATGCGATCCGCGAAGGGAATTGTTTTTAAAAAAGCATCTAGTCTTGCTACCAGTTGTTGTAATGATTCGCCTCCCGGAGGGCCTGAAGTTATGTAATTAGCTCCCCAGTGATCCATCAATTTACGATCAATTTCATCCCATTTTATTCCTTCCCATTCACCAAAATTCAATTCCATCAGTCGTTCATCCGAGACAAAGTTTGCTGAAAGGGTTTGAGCTAATAACTGACATCTTTGTAAAGGACTGGTATATATTTTGTCGAAACGACCCAGGCCAGCGATGATCTCATTATGCAGTGTTTCATATCCTGCCGGCAAAGGTACATCCAGCTGCCCATAACAAATTCCAGCTTCAATCGCCGGCTGTACATGTCTTACAAAGCATAATTCCATATTGCAAGTAAACACAGGTAAAAAATAAGCTCATTCAATTGTTGAGTAGCACCCAGGCAATCGCCTGTATACCCATCTATCCACTTCTGGAAATACCATCCTAAATATAATGTCATCGTAGCACAAGATATTACACTGATCCATGCAGCTTCCACACCGAGTATAGCCAGTGGTACGAATCCGATAACTGTCGCAAATACCAAAGCGCCGATACTGACCGGGGTGATCACTACACCAACCTTACTGGTTCCATCCAGGCGGGCATACTCCAAAAAACGCATCAGAAACAACGGTGTTACCCTGCTGATTGTATGCCCACATACATAGATCAAAAAGAACTGATCTGGCAGCAACGTCCCTAGCTTCGCGAGTACGAATATTTTTAATCCAATACTACATACCAGCGCCATCACACCATAAGCTCCTGTTCGGGGATCCTTCATAATCTCCAGGATCTTTTCTTTTGTCCAGCCACCTCCGAAGCCATCAGCCACATCTGCCAGTCCGTCTTCATGAAAGCCACCTGTCATCAGTATCGTGGCTACAATCGAGAGTACAGATGCTACATACGGATCTTTGAATAGCAAATGCCCCAGATAATATACAGTGGCGCCAGTTGCACCTACCAGTATTCCTATCAGTGGCAAATACCTGGCGGCACTTTGTAGCCCGACGGTGATGTTATGTCCCGCCGGCAGACGGGTGAAAAACATTAAAGCGGCCCTGAAGTACAGGATCTCCCTTTTGATCATGTTAGTCTTTATTTGTTACACCCGCAGATGCAAAGCTGGCCATTTCATTCAGGAATGCTACGGCTGACTGTACCAGAGGATATGCTACAGCTGCACCGGTGCCTTCACCCAAACGCATACCCAGTTGCAACAACGGATCTGCTTTTAAATAAGTTAATAATTGCTGATGTCCCTGTTCGTTTGATTGATGTGCAAATACACAATAATCCAATATTGCAGGATGTAATGCAGCTGCTACCAGCAAGGCGGCTGTTGTAATAAAGCCATCTATCAGAACAACCATTTTCAATTCAGCGGCTTTCAGCATGGCACCGCAGATCATGGCTACTTCGAAGCCACCAAAGGTTCTTAATATTTCCAGCGGAGATTTGTCAGCCGGTGTTTGTGTACGCAGAGCTTCGCCCAGGATTGTTTTCTTCTTTTCTAATCCTTTATCATCCAGACCTGTACCTCTGCCTATGCATTGTTCCAGTGGCAGGTTACATAAAAGACTCATCAGCAATGCTGCAGCAGAAGTATTGCCGATACCCATTTCTCCAAATCCGATTACATTACAACCTTCCGCATGTAATTGCGCTACCAGTGATGCCGCACGGCTAATCGCGGTGTTACATTCTTCTACACTCATAGCAGGTGCATGGAGATAGCTTTGTGTACCTGGTGCTACCTTTAAGTCAATCAGGGCAGGATGGGGGGGAAATGTATAATTCACACCGGCATCAACTACTTTGATGGCGATCTGGTGCTGGCGGGCAAATACATTGATACCTGCTCCACCCTGCAGGAAGTTGTATACCATCTGCCAGGTTACTTCCTGGGGATATGGGCTTACGCCTTCTTTTGCAATGCCATGGTCACCTGCGAATACAACGATGGTAGGTTTTGTTAATGTTGGCGAGAGGGTGTTTTGAATTTTCCCTATCTGTAAGGCGAGTTTTTCAAGTTTGCCTAAGGAGCCTAATGGTTTGGTTTTTAAATTGATCTTTTCGGTGAGGGCAGCGTCAAGGCTGCGGTCAAGTGGTGTAATGTTAAATTCGGTCATGTCTGATTAATTATAATGGGTAGTTCTGATATTGTCAGGGTTGCCTTTTCGGTTTTTTTACTGAGGTGGTAGTTCTGATATTATCAGGGTTGCCTTGGCAGTTTTGTTACTGTGAAGGTGGTTCTGATATTATCAGGGTTGCCAGTTTTATTTAACTGTAATAGGTAGTCCTGATACCATCAGAGTTGCCTTATCCGCTTTTTGTGCGATATATTGATTCATCCATCCCTGCAGGTCAACGAACTTCCTGCCGATTTCAGTCTCTGCGTGAACGCCCATACCGATTTCGTTGGATATGATGATGAGATTAAATTCCTGTGCAGCAAATAGGTCAAATTCTGCTTTGGCCTCTCTTAGTGCGATGTCTATGTTATAATGTGCATCGGTGAAGAAGTTGGTCAGCCACAGGGTGACGCAGTCAAAAACCACGGTTCTGTTGGGCAGTGATAGTTTACTTACTTCTTTTTCTTCTTCTATATTTTCCCATTGATGATCCCGTTCCTGTTTATGCAGCTCAATCCTTGCCTGGTGTTCTGTATCCCAGATGCGGCTGGTGGCCAGGTAAACAGGGTTTGGGGACAGCTGCGAGGCAGTCTGCATAGCAAATTTTGTTTTGCCGGACCTTTGTCCGCCAGAAATGTAATGGATCATCTGTTATAAGTTTAAGTAAGTAGTACTGATACCTTTTGCCAGTTCATGCATTCTGCCAGTTTGAAAATGGACCACTTCTTATAAGTTTAAGTAAGTAGCACCGATACCTTTTGCCAGTTCAGCAGCCTTACCCAGTTTCACAAAACCGCTTTCAATATTGACAACAGTGGTTGCCGATAAAGTCCGGAGGTGTTGTTTGAAATACAGGGCCGATTCCTGCAAACTTCCGCCGGTATTGATCTTTCCATCTGTGAAGATGTAAAGTTGTGTCTTATCGGATGTTTTCATTTGTTGTATTAGTTGTAACCCTGCTTTCAGATTGGTTTTGCCGCCTGACCGTAATTGGGCGATACTTTCGATAAAACTGGTCGTGTCTGTTGTATAATGTGATACCAGTTGTGCATCGCCCTGTGTAAGGGCTACTGCGCCATATCGCAGCCGTTTGTGTTGATGCTGCGCAATGGTTTGAGCAATGACTCCTTTGATATAAGCGATCTGCCTGTCTTTGATCATGGAGCCGCTGCTGTCAATCAAAAATAGCAAGGACAGGGCGGCTTTGGAAGCTTTACGCTGGTATATTATTTCAGGTTGGCCAGTGAGTAAGTAATTTTTCACTGTGCCTAGCAGATCGCGTGTTCGATGATCATTGCCGATGACCGGAGTGGACATTACAGGCATTGGCAGGCCTCTTTTACGGCCTTTCGGACCGCTTTTGAGGTTCAACCTCTTTTCAGTGCCAGCTGCCTGTAAAAGGTAATTATTTAAATCGTTCTGACCTTTTTCGGCTCACCCTCCTTATCGCCCGAAGGCTTACTTTCGCGGGAAGAGCTTTGAGAGGGCGGTGTTTGACGTGAACGATGGGAGAGGACAAAGTTTTGTACTACACGCACATCATCTTCTCTTATTGTATTTTGTCCATGAAACGCGGCATGTGCCCTGGCTGCTTTCATCAATAATATATCTGCACGCATCCCTTCCACCTGGTGCTGGATACAAAGGTCAGTTACTACATCATAGATCTTTGTTGGAATCGCAACAGCGGGTAAAAAATTCTGAGCGGCTACGATCTGCGCTTCAAGCATCTTTTCATGTTCACAATATTCTTTAACAAACTTTGCTGCGTCTGTATCAAAAGCTACCCTGCGTTGTACAATTTCCATGCGCAATGCTTTATCTGTAGGTGTACTGATATGTACACTCAGTCCAAACCGATCTAACAACTGTGGACGAAGATTCCCTTCTTCCGGGTTCATGGTGCCTACCAGGCAAAAGCGGCTTTCCATCCACTGAGAGATGGTATCTCTTTCCAGATAATAGCCACCGCTTGCCGCAGCATCCAGTAATACATCCATGAGATAATCACTCAGGAGGTTCACTTCGTCTATATAGAGTATTCCATGATGTGCTGCTGCCAGCAAACCGGGTTGTATTTCCAGCCGCTTTTCGTTCAGGAGTACATCCAGTTTTACGGTGCCCAGTACACGATCTTCTGTTGCACCTATTGGCAGGTTTACAAAAGGAACATCCTGCAGGAGATGGCTTAGCCCTCTTACAGTGGTGGTTTTACCAGTGCCTTTGTCACCCAGTGCGAGTACGCCTCCCAATCCGGGATCGATCATACACAGTGTCAGCGCCAGTTTAAAATCTTCCTGTCCGCAGATAGCAGTAAAAGGATACGTGATCATACAAAACAATTATATACCCATACACAGCCTACTCCAATCGAGAAGAGGCCGACGATCGCATTCATTGATTTGAACGCCACCTGATTTCTTTCAATAAAACGGGATACGGAAAATGCCAGTACACAACTATAGGTGGTCATGGCAATAACGATTCCCAAACTTTGCAATACGATGATCCACATGGCCGTACCTGCATCTTTTGATGCCAGGATGAGGGCGATGGCACAGGCGCCACCTGTACCTGCAAGGCCATGTAGCATGCCTACCCAAAAGCTACGGCTCAGGGGATTCATGGCGATCTCCTTCCCTTGTTTACCATGAATATGCAGGGCATTGTTCAGGTGGTCGTGTTCTGCAAATTCCTTGTGGGTAGCCATCAGTTTCTTTAACTGGTGGTTGCGGCGGATGGCGGAAATTCCCAGCCATATCATGACGGGGCCTACCGCCATTTCTGCATAGCCGGATATATTTACGGGCAAAGCCGATTTCAGTAATAAAGCAAAAAAGCTGAAGAGGATCAAAGAAACCGAGTGTCCTAATGCCCATTGGGAAGATCGCCAGATGAGTTTGCGGAGACTTAGTTTGTTGTTCGCTTTTTCAGATGCTAATACTGAAACGGCGGCCATATGGTCCGGTTCAAAAGAATGTTGTACTCCTAATAAAATAGAATCTGTTAATAAAAATCCAATCATATTATATTATCATTCGCATCAATCAATAGTATTTCCAAACCTCGCTAGCAGCTAATTATATTGTCATTCGCATCAATCAATAATAAATCCAACCATCACTACCAGCTAATTATATTATCATTCGCATCAATCAATAATATTTCCAGTCTTACGGCAGGGATGATCGCTTTACATACCGCATAGCAGTGTTCTGCCAATGCTTTGTAGAAAGGTTCTTCCGCATTAAAAGGAAACAATTCTGTTAGTCTCCGTGCCAGGTTCAGATCCAGAATAGGCTGACATTGTTCCGGAGGATACCCGCACCCCATAGCCAATTCATTTATGAATTGTTTATCCCAGCTGGATTTACCACTATGTGTGTCTAGCTCTCCCTGTGCCAGTTTACAGGCCTTACCAAGCATAATCCCCATCTTCACTTTCCGAAGGGGCGTGGTTTTTATTTTATTCAATGTTTCACCAATCCAGTTACCATATTGCACAAAGGCAAACTCAGGCAGATGCGCGAAGCGCTTTCTTAATATATTTTCAGAGCGACCTCCTGAATTGATCACTACGGTATCGCAACCATTGGCAATTGATACATCGATGCCCTGGGTAATACTGGCGATATAAGCGGAGGCACTGAATGGTTTTACAATTCCCGTGGTACCTAATATAGATATACCGCCAATAATACCGATACGTGCATTCAACGTCTTCTTTGCGATCTCTTCTCCATTCACCACGAATACCTGTATGTCAACGCCTTGTGTGAGCTGGTACTGATGCCGGATAAAATTCACGGCATCCTGCATCATTTTTCTTGGAACGGGATTGATCGCAGGCTCGCCAACACCGATGGCCAGACCGGGTAATGTGACTACACCTACACCTTCGCCTCTTAGAAAAACGATATCGTCACCTGTATTTAATGAAACCCTGCTTCCGATGGTAGCTCCATGTGTTGCATCCGGATCATCGCCACCGTCTTTGATCGTGGTGCAGGTTGCATTCAGGTTGTTAAAAGAACAGGTTACTTTGAATAATACCTTTTGACCCAGTGGCAATGTGATCTCAATTTCTTCAACAGGTGTCTGAGTCAACAGCGCTGTAAGGGCTGCCTTGGTACAGGCAGTCGCACAGGCGCCGGTGGTATATCCTGTTCTTAGAGACATGCTCCATAGACTTTTAAATGATCCAATAAATCATCCTCATTTACGGATATAAAGCCTGCCGGCATAACAGGTCTGGAAATGATAAAAATGGGAATATTAGCTGCCAGTGCTTCATTGATCTTGACAGATAATAAACCTGATTCTCCACTTTCTTTTGTCAGTATACCTGTAATATTGTGAAAAGCAATCAGTGCCGCTTCATTGCCCGGCATTTCCATGATCAGGTTTTCTTTCGGAAAACCTGCTGCCAAGGCCTGTTCCAGTGAACTATTCCTTGGCAGGATCCTGAAGAGTGTTTCATTATGCTGCCAATATCTGTATAGTTGACTGATTGTCTGTACACCTGTCAATGCTAATAGTTTTTTTACAGGATGTATGGACAGGTAGTCCATTGCTGCATTATAACTATCAAAATAATGCACCAGCGGATGTACTGTACGCGCCGGATATTCTCTTTCAAAGCGTAGAACAGGCAAGCCTGCTTCCGCAATTGTCTGGTGTAATACAGTTGCAAACGGATGACTGGCATGTACTATTACCCGTACACTTTGTTCTTTACAGAAAGCCTGTAATGCAGCAGGGGTGAGCGCGCCATGCCTGTATGTACCATAGGTCTGCGATGGTATTTCGAGTTCCGATTTGGTGGAATAGCAATAGGGTAAGCCTGCCTGTTCCAGCAGGGCCATCGTTTTTCTTCCTTCTGTCGTTCCACCAAATACAAGTATCATGATTATACTTTTAATGTTTTACCTGTTCTGAATGTGTGTTTCCATTCAGGACTATATAAATGTGACCTGTTTTTTCTTGCACCAATTGCATCACCAACAATGACCAGGGTAGTGAGGGTCAGTTTATTATCCCTGATAATCTGGGCAAGATCTTTTAACTGACCGGTAAATACTGCTTCGTCTTTCCATGTTACTCTGTACAAAACTGCCACCGGTGTTTCAGGTGCGTAATGTTCCAGTAGTTGTGCCTGTACTGATTTAGCAATAGTCGCACTCAGGAAGATACACATGGTCGCTTTATGCTTTGCCATCTCATTCAGTTTCTCATTTTCCGGTAATGGGGTTTTGCCGGCACCGCGTGTTAAGATGATGCTTTGCACGACTTCCGGGATGGTAAACTCAGATTTCAGATAAGCTGCTGCCGCCTGGAACGAAGAGATACCCGGTACGATGGAGTAGTCCATGCCTTTCTCATCAAAGATGGTCATCTGCTCCTGTATCGCGCCATATATGGAAGGATCGCCGGATTGTAAACGTACGATCAGATGTCCTTTCGCATAATGTGTTTCCATGAGACTGATTTGATCTTCCAGCGTCATGCTAGCGGAGTTACGTACCACTGCGCCTGTTTTCGCATAATGGGTGAGTTCTTCCGGAACCAGGCTACCTGCATATAAGATCAGGTCCGCAGTCTCTAATAACTGTTTTCCTTTGATACTGATCAATTCAGCATCTCCCGGTCCTGCACCTACGATCACCACCTCTGCTTTGCGCACTGCACTTTTATCAATGGCAATAGCCAGTGTATGTTTTTTGCCGGAGGCTACTGTTATCTTTTGCTTTTCGAGAAATAAACCGGTATTACCGGAGAGCAACATGGCAGCAGCTTCAGATACACTGTGCACGCCTAATTTAGACAGAACTACTTCAGATGCATTTGGAACTACCTGTGTATTTAATTCATCCGCAGTAAAGGTGATAAAGGGTACACTTAATGTTTGTGCTAAGGCGATGAAAGCAGTTTCGTCTCCTTTGATATCAATAGAGCCGATTGCTTTTAAAGCGGATAAAGCCAGTCCCTGTATCTGAAACTGCTCATGGAGTGAAGCTTCCAGCAGGTCAGTTTCAATATCTCTTGAACATCCCATACCTATATTCAATACGGGGACATGGTAGTGAAATACCGGAATGGGGGCCTCATAGTTTTTATAAGTTACTGCAATCAGTAATTCATATTTCGAAAAGTCGATCTCCTCAAAAGCGTAATAAATATTGGCAAAGGCCGGCTTTGTTCTTTCCAGATACTGTGTGCCTTTATCTTTAATATCTAATAAAACTGCTGTGGGTTTGTTATTGACAAATAAAGCAATCAATGCATTATTTGGAGTTGCTTTCCAATTAAACTGCGCGGCCAATGTATCCAGTGCCCATAACTGTTGCAGGTCACTACTGGTCGTGATCACGGCCTGTCCTGCCGTAGCAAGTGCGAGTTTCGTGGCTAATGCATTTGCGCCACCTTCATGCCCGGATACTACTGCCTGCACATAATACCCATGGTCGTCCATATTGATGACTGCAGGGTCTGTATGTTTGTTCTGTAAATAGGGTGCAATACTTCTTACACAAATACCTAATGCGCCAATGAATACCAGGGTGTCGAAGTTGTCGTAATTGGTCTGTAAGAAATCTGCAATAGCAGGGATGGAGGTTATCTGCTCATGTGTGCGCGTACTTACCACTACAGCATGAGGAAATTCCTGTCTGATGCGCAAACC
Source organism: Chitinophaga sp. LS1 (assembly GCF_034274695.1). Taxonomy (NCBI): domain Bacteria; kingdom Pseudomonadati; phylum Bacteroidota; class Chitinophagia; order Chitinophagales; family Chitinophagaceae; genus Chitinophaga; species Chitinophaga sp. LS1. Next base: position 6,281,678 of record NZ_CP128362.1, on the reverse strand, counting down.
TAATTCCACGCCTCTGTCTGTACTGGCTATGATCGCTGTTTTGTTCATGTTTATATTTTTTCTGCCGTGAGGACAGTAATCGGATTATGATCGTCAATTGTAATATCTACAGGGGGATGCAGGTGATAGCCTAAGGTCGTTATGGCCTGCGTAAATTGCTCCCTGCTGTCGGGTTTGACCGCATTCATGACAATGCGGGCGCCTTTTTGTATATGCAAATGCAAGCGATGGATTAAAGTGTCTAACCTATTTCCATGGCCTCCAATAAATATCGCATCGGGTAGGGGATAGACAGATAAGTCCTGCTCGAAAATATCACCCATCACCTTTATGATTCCAGGTACTCCAAATTTGCAGGCATTTATATCCAGCAATGCATCACATTCTTCTCTCTTTTCAAAAGCGACTACCTGTAAATGAGGGAAATTATTCTTTGCTTCAATGGCTACTGAGCCGGTACAAAAACCGATATCCCATAATACACTTCGCTGAAACAAATCCAGTTGGGTCAAACTCAATAGCCTTATCGGCATCTTGGTGATCATGTTTGGCCTGTTCGGTAGTCCTTCGAATAATGCATCTGGTATGCCTGAATATTTTTTGCGTGGCGTAGATTGTATTAATAATACACAATTCAAGGTGTGAAATAAACTGTTTGTGGCTTCTGATAATGAGTGTCTTGTGATTTTTTCCTCCACACCTTCCAACCCTTCACCTATTATCATTGTGTAGTTGTTATACCCAAATGATAAAAGTCTTTTTGCTATAGCACCAGGTGTTTTTACTCCATCTGTCAATACTCCGATCAGCTTTTCTCTTTTGATCAGTGCTGTATCCAATTCATCCCATCCACGCCCGTGAACAGATGTGTTATACATTCCGGCATAAGCGATATTGCATTTCTGACATAATAACTGTAGGCTGTTAAAATAAGGATAGACCTTCATAGCTGCCAGTGGATCATACTTCCGGATGCTATTTGCAAATCCATAAAATAAAGGATCGCCTGAAGCAAAGATCACTATAGTGCCATCCAGCTGGCGAAACTGTTGTATCAAGCCGGGAACGTCACCTGTAATATTGATCCATTCATATTTCTCAGGCAGGTATTGCTGTATCCGTTCATGGTGTCGTTTGCCTCCCGAAAAATACCGGTGTTGTGGTAATAGGGTCTGCACTTCATCTGGTAAGGTGAAGTGTGCTTGATCTGAAATACCTATGACCACGTATTTATTCATAAGAGAATGCTGCATTTACGATACTTGCTGCCACATTACTACCTCCCTTGCGACCTTTTATTATCACATAAGGTATATGCTTCATCGCCTGCAATTTCAATTTTGACTCCACCACATTCACAAAACCTACCGGTGCACCAATGATGCCTGCAGGTTTAAAGCCCGCATTTCCCAAATGATCACATAACTCAAACAAAGCCGTCGGTGCATTTCCTACTACAAACAATGCCTCCGGGTGCTTCTCTATCGCCAGCCGCATCCCGGCCTGGCTTCTTGTCAAACCTTTCTGTGCCGCGAGTTCAAGTACGCCTTCTGCATTTAAATAACAATGTACCTGAGACTGATATTTCTCCAGAAAAGAACGGGTAATACCAGATTGCACCATTGTCACATCCGTTACAATTGTACCGCCTTGTTGCAGGTATTCCTGCCAGCGGTCAATGGCATTATCGTTAGAATGATATAAATCTTCATATTCGAAATCAGCCGTTGTGTGTATACAACGCATTACCGCCCACTTATCGGCAGGTGATAAATCAGTACGTTGCATTTGTGCGGCGATCTGTCTGAAACTTTCGTCCTGGATCTCCTGTCCGCTCTGTGGCTTTCTATCTAAATAACCACGTGGCGTAACTAAGAAGTTTTTGAACTGGTATGTCTGGGAATTACCCACCATCACCAGCGAGAACATATCTACAGCTGCTACAGGTAGTTCTTTTAGTGTGGTAATGAGGATGTTTTCTTCCGGGCGTGTTACCTGGCGTATAATTGCCACAGGTGTATCCGGCGAACGATGTTCTAAAAAGATCTCTTTAAAGCGTTCCAGTTGCCAGAAGCGTTTTTTGCTTCTTGGATTATATAATGAGGTGACGAAGTCACCAAAGGCCGCAGCTTTGATACGTTGCTCTATGGTGGTCCATGGTGTCATTAAATCTGATAGGGAAATGCAGCAGAAATCATGGCCCAGTGGGGCGCCTAGTTTACCTGCAGCGGCTATGAATGCACTGATACCCGGAATAGTCTGTAATGCAATCTCTTTTTCCGGGTGTTTGCCTGCGTACTGGTATACCAGCGATGCCATAGCATAAATCCCTGCATCACCAGAGCTGATCACGACTATATGCTTACCGGGGGCACAGCTATCTACTGCCAGTACTGCACGTGCTTCTTCTTCAGTGAGGTCTTTGCCAATACATTCGCAGGTGGGTTTTAGTAAATGACTGATGAACTGGAAATAGTAACTATATCCAATCACGATATCTGCATCTGATAATACCTGTTGTGCGACTGGCAAAATGTAATCAGCGCCGCCGGGACCTATGCCCACTACACTTAATCTCATAATTTCTTTAGAATAATCAGCGAAAAATAGGGCAGTTCTCTCTCTTTAATAGCCTGTATATCTGTTGTGATAAACTGATCCGGTGTACCCAGTCTTTCGCAATACATCATCCGCAATGCCCTGTTGTGCATCACCGGCAACAATGTTTTGATCACACTCCGCACTTTAATCAGTACTACTGTATCAAAAGAATCTAATAAATGATCCAATTGTTTAGCATCCTGCATGCGTGGCAAAATGGCTATCTTCTCATTCAGTACACCTAATGGAAATTGGTGAGCTGCCGCTCCATTCAGGAAAGAAGGTACTCCTGCAATGATCTCCACATCCAACTTATATTGCTGAATATGTTCCATCAGGTAAGCAAATGTGCTGTAAAAGGAAATATCCCCTTCGCTGACAAACGCTGCCTGTAATCCCATCTGGTAGTCCTCCCACATCTGCAGGAACGTATTTGCATATGTGCCTGCTACCTCGCTTCTGTCGTTACTCATTTTCAGGAACATGCCCCTGAATTTGCTCTCATCCAGTTGATGATATTGCAATATTCCCAGTGAGTAACTGATGGTACTGCCATCCTCGAGCAAAGAGCCCGGATAATAAATTCTATCTACCTGCTGCAAAACCTGCAGGCCCTTAACGGTTATCAATAAAGGATCGCCGGGGCCAAGAGATACACCATAAATTTTACCTTGTTTTGCCATAACTCAGATCCCCAATATCTTTTTAAATTTGCTGATCACCTTATTCCCCGATTCAATCTTCTCATCCTCTTCAAACAAGATCCCTTTCACAGCCAGATGGTGCCCCACCTGCTCTTTGCCCACCTCCTCCTCAAATCCAATTATCTGAGTTCTATACTTACAAAGCTGGCAATTCATCTCTGGTCTTCCAACTTCTACCTCTCTGATCCGTTCATCGATCGTCTCTAATAATAGGTCATCACATTCGAAACCGGAAGTATATAGTATTGTTTTATCAGTCTGTGCTTTGTATTCGTCCAGCTGCGTATATATCTTTTTCAATAACACGCCTGTAAACAAAAATACCGGGACCGCGATGATCCTCTTATAGGGCAAGAGATTCACCAGGGGCAAGGCTTCCTGCAGCAAAGGCTTTGTCACTCCGATATAGGCCGTCGTTGCAAAGCCAAATCCCATTCCTTCCCACAGCATCCGGGTCATTTTCGCCACATCAGCATTCGCATCCGGATCGGAAGTTCCTCTGCCAACTACAAGCAGACAGGTATCAGAAAGATCTCCCGTACCACCTGCTTCCCGTATAAGTTTCTGTGCGAGTTTTAAAATAGACGGCGTAATGCCTATATGCCTGCCTAGCCGTATCGTCAATCCTTCATACTGGCTTTGCAGGGTATTCATCTCATAAGGAATATCATTCTTGGCATGCGCGCCGGCAAAGAGAATAGCCGGAATTGCCAGGATTTCGCGCACTCCTGCCAGATACATGCGTTCTACCGCCGCTGCATATACGGGATGTGAAAATTCCAGGAAGCCATAATCGACCATATAGTCCGGGTATCGCTCTTTAAGCAAAGCGACCAGCTCTTTAAATCCCCGTACTCCTTCCGGGTCCCTGCTGCCATGTCCGCATATTAATATCCCTTTCATAATAATGCCAGTGGGTTAGGATGTTTGAATGTATAACGCAGGCGGTGCTTGATCTTATCAGAATTGATAATCTTAAAACACAATGGTTTGCCTTCGGCAAAGGTAGGAACTTCCAGCCCTGCTTTTTCAGCTGCCAATGTATAGTAAACTTTGCGGGTCGGGTGTTCATCGGCAGCAGCATGAAAAATATCTCCCCAAACCTCCTGTTCAATGAGCGCACTGATCAGTCCTAAGCAATCGTCCTGGTGGATCACATTGATAGGGGCATCTCCGTTTTCCACATCTTTTTTGCCCGCCAGGAAGTGCGCCGGCATACGGTCGTACCCGATCAAACCTCCTAATCTAAGTATAGTAGTGGTAAATTTCGTTTGTGAAAGGAGCAGGTTCTCTGCCTGCAACAGGGCTTGTCCGCTACCTTTGGTCGGGGGTACTATGTCCTTTTCCGTAATTTCCCTGTTCAGGTCAGGGTATACGGAGGTGGAGCTGATAAACAGCACGTGTTTGACAGGGCTTACCTCAATTGCCTGAATCAGTAGGGCAATCTGGGCAGGGTGATAAGTGGTAATATCCGGTCTGCGACCGGGTGGGAAATTGATGATCAGGATATCGCTATCCAGGAATGCCTGCAGGTCATTACAGTCAATGGCCTGGTCGGTGATGGTGACCTGGTAGGGGAGTACCCCTTTTTCAGACAGTGTTTCCAGCTTTTCTTCACTGGTCACAGACCCCTTAACCTGGTATCCCTGCTGAACAAAAAGTTCGGCTAATGGTAAGCCGAGCCAGCCACAGCCTAAGATGCTGATGGATCTGTTCTTTGTATACTCATTCTGTTCCATTGTCTGATTTACTGAATTTGTGCCTCAAATATAAATCAGCATACAATGAAATGATGATACTTACGAAAATTATTCCCACAATATTGTTCTGTGTGTCGCTCAATTCCAGGGAAGTATTCCATGTACTGAGTATTTTATAGATGGGAATTGCGAAACACATGATTGTGATTAGTACATTTAATTTGAACCGGTGGTTTTGGATCTTCTTCTGGTCGAAGGTCTTGAGTAGTTTGCTGAGCAACATGGAATCGCAGGTGCCTGTGAGGATTAATCCCAGGGAGAACACTACGCCACCCAGGATTGCGTAGATCCATTGGTTTGATACTGCTACAGCATAACCAAAGGCTGCAATCTGCGAAGAGGTATCGAAGATGAACCCGAAGATGATGCCTGTGAGTATTACTGTGAACGGATTCAGGCTTTTGTTGAATGCATTCGGGATTAATTTCTGTCGGATACCGGCCATTTGTACCTGACCTCTCTTCAAATAGATAAGGTTAGAAATACCCATAAAGAACAGCATCAGCGAGGCAGTCCATTCAACCACGATATCCAGCAATGGTGGGATATTGAAATTGTTCTTCAGTATACAAAGGAATAATGCAATGGCGGTGACCATAATGCCATGTCCAAATGTAAAGAGGGTACCTACCCATTTGCTCCATGTACTTTTGTGCATGTGGAGGCGGTAAGTATAACCATCGATCACTGTAATGTGGTCCGGGTCAAGTCCGTGGCGAAGGCCAAGGACAGCCAATACGATAAATCCTGAAATATCGGTTCCCATAATTTAAAAATATACGCGCAAACTTCCTTTTATAAACAAGGGTATGCCTGGTGTGATGTGAAAATCATAAACAGGTTCCGCCTCACCTTTCAATCCTGATTCGTCGTAAAACTATGCCTCAGCCTATTGTGTATTGAACAGGTTCTCTGTTTATGAGTCCGGGCATGGATCAATGTGTATTCTCCGGGAGCAAGGTAGGCAAGGGTATATTCACCATTTTCGTTGGTGACGATGCTGTGGTTTATTCTGCTTTCGCTGCGCTAAACGTTACAGGCTGTAACACCAAGGCATCTGGTTCCGGGAAGCAAAGTTGTGGTTTCAGTAAAGTGTTTTGTAAGAGATGCTGAGTCGCAATATCACGTGCAATCTCAGGGTTTACGCCACCATACCAGGCACCTTCGGGGTGAATGAATATAATTGGTCCGCTGGTACATTGACCCATACATTTAGTGCGAACAGTATGAATTTCATCATCCATGCCATGTTTGGTGAGGTGTGCCCTCAAAGCTATAGTGTTTTCGTCTGCACCGCCTTTAGCACAGGTTCCACCATTGCAAATAAAAACCATCTTCTGAACCTTGGTCAGATCTTTAATAGCCATACCTTTTAAAACATTTAATGCAGTTAATTACCCGTTAACGATTAAACAAGCAGACAGGAGAAAAAGCGGCAAGAGCAAACGCAGTGTATGTTGTTTGCAATCCCTGTACTTTTTTCCCGAAAGCATTGGATAAGTAGTTATAGTTTTTGGCAGGTCTTCTGACTTGTTCCACTTTTAACGCCTTCCCGTTCCGGTAGGAACAGTGGCTTTGCAGATGTTAAAAGCGATTGATGGAACTTACAGCAGCGGGAACTGTTCTGGATTTACACCAGATTCCCTTTTAATTTTATCCGCCTGGGAGGCGTATAAAAACCATAAACCGGGGTAAAAGTAGTAAATAAAATTAACTTTCCGGCAGTTAAGGACAATAAACCCACCTTATGAAGTATAACTATATGGATAGTGAAGGGAAGAGTGAGCTGGCGGACGATTTAGATTCGTTAGGGGAGGGGATAAAAACTGGTCTTTGATACCAGGTTTCAGAGTTCCGCTTTTATTGTTATGAATAGAATGCTTTAAATAATATTATCAGCACCACCATCAGGAAAGTTACTGATTGATTTATAAACATCACTTTTCGTAATTCTTCATGTTGAATTTCCCGTTGGTGCTCACCGATATAAGGCTTCTCTACCACCACGCCATGATACACATTCGGCCCGCCGAACCTGCAATTCATAATCCCAGCCAGCGCCGCCTCCGGGTAACCTGAATTGGGACTGGCGTGCTTGTGACCGTATTTAAATATATACTGCCATCCCCGTTTACTGAAGGAGACCAGCACCATCAAAAACGCCGTCACCCTTGCGGGTATATAGTTTGCCACATCATCCAGTCTGGCGGCAAACCGGCCAAAATATAAATAGCGCTCGCTTTTATACCCAATCATAGAGTCCAGCGTATTGATCATCTTGTACAGCATCATAGCAGGTACACCACCTACTGCATAAAAGAGCAGGGGGGCAATCACTCCGTCACTAAGGTTCTCTGACAAGGTCTCCAATACCGCTATCCGGATCTGGTTCTCCTGCAGCTTTGAAGTATCCCTGCCTACGATCCAGACAAGGCGTTTTCTGCCTGCTTCCAGCCCCTGGTGGCATAAGGCGTCATAAACGGCTGCGCCCTCCTGTAAAAGGCTCTTATTGGCCAAACCGTAAAAAACAAAAATACTGTTGAAAATATACCTCGCCCAGAGCGGCAGTATTTCCTGCATGGAATAGAAGAAAGCATACACCCCGAGGCACAATACCACGGTTAATACAGCTCCTTTTAGAATACGTCTGGATCCATTATTGAGTCTCTTTTCACCAAATGCGATCAGATTGCCAAACAACCGCACCGGATGTGGCAGCCACCCTGGATCGCCCAGGAGCAAATCCAACACATACCCTACCACCAAAGGAATCCATATTATTTTTCCATCCATGCATTGATGCCTTTAATCAATAAAGCATTTTTTTCTGGCGTTTGTGTCGCCACCCTGAAATGTTTCGGACTGAGACTTTTGAAATTGCTGGCATCCCTGATAAGTAAACTATGCTCCTCTACCAGATATGCCTTTAGATCAGCAGCAGTACCATTTATTAACTCACATAAAAAGAAGTTCGTTTGAGTAGGCATCACTTTCACATGAATACTCAATGCCGCCATTAAGTTAGCCGTATCCTGCAATAAATCTACTGCATTAAATGTCAGTTGTTCTTTATGCGCCACAATATACAAGCCCGCTTCAATGGCCAGTGCATTCACTGACCAGGGCATTTTTGACACTATTATTTTAGCGATCGTATCAGTGCTACTTAATAAATACCCTAGCCTCAAACCCGGTATTGCATAAGTTTTGGTGAGTGATTTGATGATAATTAAATTCGGTAAGTCATCCAGTGAGTTAACCAGCGATTTTCTTTCATGGGTAAAGTCTACATATGCTTCATCGATCACAAACGTGATTGCAGTATTGTTTAGCAGCAATGCCTGTAGAAAGTCAACTGATAACAAAGCCCCGGTAGGATTATTAGGATTACCTAAAAATACCAGCTCTGTCGCAAATGTAGTATCCTGTTTTAGAGAAGACCATTCAAGATGCGATACTGAAATATCATTCACCCTGCAGGCATCTTCATACTCTGCAAATGCAGGAATGACAACCGTTGCCGATTGGCCTCTCCATGCATGGGCTACCAGATAAAAAGCTTCAGTTGCGCCATTTGTGGCTAAGACTTGTGACGGCGTAATCTCATGCCATTGTGCCAATGCTTCCTGCAAACTTTGTGCGTTTGCTTCCGGATAATTTTTTAATCTGAAAAGTTGTGTGCTCAGGTGATGTACCAAACCAATGGAAAGTCCTTTGTAATACACGTTAGAACTAAAATCAGCAAGAATTTCCCGGGAATACAGATACCTGTCATCTCCATGACCTAATATCATTGTTCACTTTTTAATTGACTGTAAATGTAGGCAATATCGACATGTTCGCGCAGATGTTGTGCCAGTTTATCGTACTGCTCATGTTTATAATTGTTGTAATCAAAGGGGGCGGCAGCTTCCATCCTGAAAGGGGAAAGCAGGTCGTCCACGACTACAGGGTTATCCAAAATGCCATGGATATAGGTGCCCCAGCAGCGGTCGTTCAATATATACCCATCCCCGTGGCCATGGGGCATCGTATTCAATGGGGTGTTGCTTGAGGTAATCCCCATATGAATCTCATATCCTTCACAGATAGCGGCACTATTTTTATATTGAAAGGTGCATTGTTGTGTGGTCTTTACTTCAGTAAGTACTGTTGTTACTGGTAGCAACCCCAGCCCGGGCATACAAGAAACAGTACCTTCCACACCTACAGGATCTTCCACACTATGCCCCATCATCTGGTAACCACCACAGATACCAATCACAGTCTTGCCGTCTTTGAATGCCTGTGTGATGGCTGTTGCCACACCATTATTTTTGATATCCACCAGGTCTGCAATGGTATTTTTACTACCGGGTATAATCACAATGTCTGCCTGTGCAATTTCAGCCGCGTTATTGCTATAATACAGGTGTACGCGCTCATCTTTTTCGAGTACGGTAAAGTCTGTGAAGTTGGACAAACGGTTTAGTAAAACTACTACTACATTGACTTTGCCACTACCTGCCTGTTGTTGCTTACGAGCCAGTGCCACAGAGTCTTCTTCCTCTACGTAGATATCCCTTCGATAAGGGATGATACCAACTACAGGAACACCGCACAGCTCTTCCAGCAAGGTTTTTCCGGTTTCAAAAAGACGGGCATCGCCACGGAATTTATTGACGATGATGCCTTTCAGCAATGCTTTTTCTTCAGGAGGTAAAAGTGCGATTGTGCCATATACACTCCCAAAGATGCCGCCTTTGTCAATGTCTGCAACGAGGTATACATCTGCCCTTGCATGCAGTGCCATCCGCATATTTGTAATATCCCTGTGTTTCAGGTTTAGTTCACTGATACTACCTGCACCTTCCATTACTACAGGGCTATACTGGGCCAGCAACCTGTCAAAGGCTGCTTTGGCAGCATTCAACAATTCCTGTTTATTATTCCCCATGAAGTAATCATAGGCCGACTGGCTCCCCACAGGTTTACCCATCAATACAACCTGCGAGGTCTTGTCATTCGTAGGTTTCAGCAATACAGGGTTCATATCTGCACTACAGGGCAGCCCACAGGCTTCTGCCTGTACTGCTTGCGCGCGGCCTATTTCAAGTCCGTCAGGAGTAACGAAGCTGTTGAGTGACATGTTCTGTGCCTTAAACGGAGCTGGTTGGTAACCATCCTGTTTGAAAATGCGGCAGAAACCGGTATTTATAAAGCTTTTCCCGACGTCTGAAGCGGTACCTACAAACATGATGGGTTTTAATTGCTGCATAGCGTTGGGCGTATAGATAATTTTACAAATGTACTATCTTTGACCAAATGAAGAAGCCTCAGTTTTTAATCGCAGCACCATCCAGCCATTCAGGCAAGACCACACTCACTTTGGGGTTGTTGCGGGCATTGCATAACAGGGGCTTGCAGGTCCAGCCTTTTAAATGCGGCCCTGATTATATCGATACAACCCATCATACCCGGGCAGCCCGCAGGCAGAGCATCAATCTGGATACGTTTATGATGAGTGAGGCACATGTGCAGGATCTGTATAGTCACTACAGCGATGATGCAGATGTGGTAGTCACAGAAGGTGTGATGGGGTTGTATGACGGAGCCGTGAAATGGGAGGGGAGTAGTGCGGCGATTGCATTGTTGCTGGATATACCTGTGATACTGGTGGTGAATGCAAAGGCAATGGCGTATTCAGTGGCGCCGTTGTTGTATGGGTTGAAGAATTTTAATACGGATGTAAAGATTGCCGGGGTTATTTTCAATTTTGTCAATACGGAGAGTCATTATCAGTTTCTGAAGGATGCGTGCGGGGATGTGGGTATTATGCCATTGGGGTATATTCCTGTGAATGAAGAGATAAAGATTCCTTCCAGACATCTGGGGTTGGCATTGTCAGGTGAAAATGATTATGAGGCGATTGTAGAGCTGGCAGCTGCTCATGTAAGTAAGTCGGTGGATATCGATGGGTTATTGGCTTTGACGGAGAAAAACAGACCTTCGACAGAGACAAGGCATTCTTTTTTTCAAAAGAAATTTAAGATCGCTGTAGCCTGGGACGAAGCATTTAATTTTATCTATGCAGAGAATATCCGTCAGTTTGGAGATGTGACCTATTTTAGTCCAATACATGATACATCTTTACCTGAAGCAGATCTGCTCTACCTCGCCGGAGGCTATCCTGAATTATATTTATCCGCCTTACAGCAGAACCTCGCCATGCGAAAAGCTATTCGCGACTATTGCGAAAACGGCGGACGTGTGATTGCAGAATGTGGGGGGATGATGTACCTGGGCAACGTTATTACAGATCAGGAAGGCACCCGCCACGACATGTGTGGTGTACTGGACCTTGAGACCAGCATGGTTGATAGTCGCTTATCACTAGGTTATCGCAAAGTAAAAATTGAAGATGCGGTTTTGAAAGGGCACGAATTCCATTACTCACACGCCACATCAAATCTCATCACCATCGGCGAAGTACAGAATGCCCGTGGTAAAGCCGTACCAACACCTATTTACAGACAGCAAAATGTGCTCGCCTCCTACATTCATTTTTACTGGGGTGAAGACGTCGCAATACTTTTATCATTATGGAACAAGTAAAGCTTTTTATGATCCTTGCAGGATGCAAGCCTGCAGGCAGACACACAGAACAGCATGATGTCTTCTTTGGTGTCGCTACTTCACTGAAGGAGGTAATACCTGCGCTGGAAGCCTTCTGGCCGGAAGCAAAAGGGAATCTTCACCTTGATGCTTTCAGGGAAGTGACGCTTGTAGATGATATGCAGGTAAAAGTGATACCCCGTACAGAAAAAGAAGCTGGTGGTACACAACTTTACTTCATCAACCTTGGTGGATACAAAGAAAATGAAATGGAGGAATACCATTACAAATTGCTCTCCACTGGTAAAGAAAAGAACGAAGCGCTTCGAAAAGCAAAAGCTACTGCGTTTTTCAAGCATACCACATTCCCCGGTGCTACATCACACATCGATGACAAGTATGGTGTAGATATCGATGATTTTGCATTGATAGAAGAAATACTCCCTGCTACTATCAGAGCACAATATGCTTTGGAGTTAACACCTGCTGGTCCAGCTGCAAAGCCAGATCGGGTACACCTGGGATATTTTAAACTGGATCGCATACTGAATGGAGAATATACTTCCGAATAACCCCTCTTCAATTATTTTTTAGCTTTTAAATCCAGCTGAATATATTTCCCGTATCTGAATATGTAGCAAAACTACATCGTCAGATACGGAAGCTGGTTTCTATAATTTACACATTATTTTATGATAAGGAAAGCTCTGAAAATCCTGCCATGGGCGGGAGGTATACTCGCGTGCCTGGTACTCGTACTGTTAGTACACATTTACCTTGTAACCCGGCCAAAGCCAGCGGATGCGCATACACGAATCATGGCCAGAATGGACATTCAGCAATCACTTACGGCCCAGGAAGGAGAACAGGTACAGGCCTGGCTCTATGCACAGCCCGGCGTAGATCATGTATTGGTGAATGCAGGAACACGTATCGCTATATTTACTTATTCTCCATTGCTGGCGGATGCCAACGACATCATCAGCAGGTGTGGTCAGTCACTACATTATACGGCTACACGATTTGTACCCAGCGCTGCTGATATGCAGAAAGGCTGTCCGGCTATGGCACAGTCATTCACCGGAAAAATTATGAACTTATTCATCAGTAAAAAATAGAAAATGAAAAGTAACGCAGCACTGTTATTATTAGCTGGTATCTTTGGCACAGGCCTGTTCCTCACCTCGTGCAAGAAAGATTCAGATAAAACGGAAACAACAAAAACATTGTATGACTCACTCGGAGGATCCACTATGGTGAATGATCCTGCCAATTCTGGTACTATGATTCAACAGGGTCGTCTTGGCATTCGTTCTGTATTAGACAGTACCATCTTCGTGATTGCAGCAGATACTGCTATCAATGGATTTTTCCAAACTCTGCTGGCAGAAGTTACCGCCGGCAATACCAGCGGTTTTGAAGCACTTAGCAAGAAACTCACTGACTTTGTATGTGTAGGTACAGGTTCTACCAGTTATACATATGGTGGTAAAAGTATGACAGCAGCACACGATCCGGCACAGAATTCCCGCATGAATGGGAAGGCTGCCAATGATGATTTCGATGCATTTGTTGCAGACCTCGTAATAGGTGCAAAGAAAAATGGCTTGTCTGATCAGTTGATCGGAAGGGTAGGTGCACTCGTAGAAACGCTGCGTACACAGGTCGTACAAAAATAATCTGTTTAAAAAAAGAACAGGTGTCTCAACATATGTTGGGACATTTGTCGTTAGGGTCTTACCGCTCGCAGCATTTCTCTTTTTCCCGGCGGGCCTGCTAATTTTTCTACATTGAAACCCGCTGCCAGCATAGCTCTTCTTACATCTCCTTTACTACAATAGGTAACCAGTATTCCTCCCGGTTCTAATAAGCTATATAATTTTTCAAAGACAGCGACCGACCATAATTCCGGTTGGGCTGCAGGTGCAAAAGCATCGTAATAAATTAAATGAAAGGTTTGGACAAAAGGAGCTACATCTAATAAAGATGCATGGGCTTTGTGCAGGGTAAACTTTTCAGAAATTTTTACATCTTTATTCCAGGGGTATTGATGTAGATCGGCACCATAATTTAATCCTTCTACTTCCTGTGCTGTCAAGGGAAATTGTTCTACAGCGTAGTAATATACAGGTGTAGTAGCATACTGTAAAGTGAGCAAAGCATTCAATCCTGTACCAAATCCCATTTCAAAGATGCGAATGGCAGGTGCCTGTATAGCATGTAAACCTGAATGGATAAATACATGCATACTTTCCTGTATCGCACCGTGTGTGCTATGATATGTTACGTTCATGTCCGGAATAGCTATTGTATGGGAGCCATCAGCCGTGACCAGTAATTCCCTTTTCATATCACAAAGGAACTTAAAAACAACTTAAAAACCTCCCCCTGCTATGTCCCCGCATCCAAACAAGGTAACTTTAAGAACATCCCCATAATAACCAGAAAACCCGATCACGCATGAAACACACCTATGTTGGCGGTCTGATACTCATCAGCGCCTTCTTCTTTGCTGCATGCGGCAAAGAAACGACCAAATCTGCTCCGGACACGACCCCCGTTTCTACCACTACCGTTGCCACTGACAACTCAGCCCAGGCAGGTATGGTACTAACTCCCGGCGGTTGGCGCCCAGCTGACAAAGTCAGCAAAATCGAACAAGGACAACACCTGGATGTACAGGGTGGCCGTTTAAGAGCCATCGACGATGCCACAGGCAAAGTCGCCAAAGACTTTGGCGCTATCCATGCCGATGCCGGCGCATTTCCTGATTACCCTGGTAATGTCAACAGCGCTGCTCCTTTAGCGCGGAAAGTAAAACCCCTCAGCTCCGGTTGGATTGCTTACACTTACTGGAGTAACCCGGTGTCTACACCGATTTCTTATTTTTCTACCACCTGGACGGTACCACCTGCACCTTCCACTTCCAATGGGCAGACCATCTTTATGTTCAATGGTCTCCAAAATAGTTCCTACATCCTGCAACCCGTCTTACAATGGGGGCCTTCTGCAGCAGGTGGTGGTAACTACTGGGCCATTGCCAACTGGTATGTAGATGGTTCCAGCGGAACTGCTATCTTCAGTAACCTTGTGAGGGTGAGTGCCGGTACGAGCCTCACTGGTATCATGACCCTCACCGGCAGCAGTGGCAGCACCTATAGCTACACCTCTGCTTTCACCGGCTATTCTTCTATCAATCTTTCAGTGAGTAATATCCAAAAGCTCTATTGGGCAGCTGAGTCACTGGAAGTATACTATCCTGTAGTATGTACTGATTATCCGAATACAACGAAGACCACCTTCAGTAATATTCAGATACAGTTACAGGGTGGTACGCAATCAGCATTGTCCTGGACAGTGGCGAATGCGGTGACGGATTGCGGACAACATGCGAGTGTGGTAACGAATGGTACCCCGAATGGGGTGGTAGATATCTACTATTGAAAAAAAGCAAATGTAAAAAAGCGCATCTGTCTTCTGGCAGGTGCGCTTTTTTATTTTAGTAAGTACAGCAGGGGCAATAGCTCTGCCACCTGCACCAGGCGTTCATCAATTACAGGTCTGCCGCTATGGTGGATTATGAACGGGAAAGGGGATTCGATCATACTGGAGAAAGGACAGTGAAAAACATGGAGGCAATGTCATACAACGCGGCTGTTTAATTGTTTATATTTGTTATAGCTAATAATATTATGAAGAAAGATAATAGCAAAGCAGCCGCAGGAGTAAAAGAAATTGCAAGGCTTGCACAGGTATCTATAGCAACGGTAGACAGGGTAATTCACAACAGGGAAGGAGTATCTGAGAAGACAAAGGCCTTGATCCGGGAGATCATGAAAAGGCTGAATTACCAGCCCAATGTACTGGCGCGGCGCCTGGCACTGGCCAGCAGGGGAAATCTGCGGCTGGCCACGCTATTGCCTGTCACCTCGCCAGAAACAGCTTTCTGGGAAGCACCCAAGGAAGGGATTGACCAGGCCGAAAATGAAATCAGGCAGTATGGAATAAAGGTAGAGCGGCTTTTCTTTGACCAGAACGATGAAGCCACTTTTAAAAAGCAGGTAAAAAAAATCATACGCTCGGCCCCGGATGGCATCCTGCTAACACCCACATTTTCTGATACTGCCTTACAGCTCATTGATTACTGCAAGGAGTCCGGTATTCCTTATGTGCTGATCAATACAGATATTCCCGGCTTTAACGCCATGTGCTATATTGGGCCTGAAAACTTTCATAGTGGCTACGTGGCCGCTCAGCTTGCAAGTTATGGCATCCGGGAAGGGCAGAAGATTGTTATTACGAAAATCGCGCAGGAAATAGATACCAACTATTCCATATTGAGAAAGGAAGAAGGCTTCAGGGCGTATTTCAAAGACAATCAGCTGCCTTATGAGCTGATTACATTCGATTCTAAGGATACGGATTATGAAATAGTGGCCCGCCATCTGACAAAGCTCCTTAAAAAAGATAATGCCATCGGCGCTATTTTCGTCACTAACTCCAGGGTATCACTGGTTGCCCGTTGCCTTGAAAAGGCTGGCCTTAAACACCTGATCCTGCTGGGATATGATTTTATTCCAGATAATGTAAGCTATCTCCAGTCTGGAACTATTGATTTTCTTATCTGTGAGAAGCCGCGTGAGCAAGGGTACAGAGGTATCATCACTTTGTTCCAGCACCTTGTTTATGACCAACCCGTAGAGCCTGAGTACCTTATGCCAATTGAGATTGTTACAAAAGAAAATTGCCGGTACTATCGGAATTAAACACACACACAATGTTTCGTAGCCAGCACTTGATCCTTTTATTGTCAGGATTCATGCTCCTTTGCCTGCCTGGTAGTGCGCAGGAGCTTTATCCCAATAAGGCCTATGCAGGTACTTTACCCACCCTTTCAGGTGCCTTATTGCAAAGGCAGGCTGCTGATGGCAGCATCTGGTGTGAACAGGCACCACTACAGATCAGTTGCTGTTGTTATTGCTGTCTTATCAGAAGCTGGCATTAACGCCCACACAGCAACAGCAATGGCGCACCGGCATGACAGCCACCGCTGACTACCTCTATTAAACAAGGATGACCGTTATGCCACCGCGGCCCTGCGGAACCTGGCCTTTATCCGGCAGAATATCCTGAAAGACAGCTTGCTGGGATACGGCCCACAGCATATAGCAGTCTTAAATACCCCGCCCTGTGTATATCCCACTTTTGCAAAAGCTAAAAACCTGGTGCTGGCTTATGAGTTGGAAACAAAAAAATGTGGCATTATAAGGCGATTCCTGCTGATGAAGCCAGTTTGATGATGTTTGCCCAAACTTGATGTGATTGAGGTCAAAACGGCCTGCTTTATGGCCACAATCACTGTGTACCGCTACAAAGACCAGGCAGCAAAGGGAAATAGATGTTCTGTCCTGATGGGGGAAAGGTGAGTCACCTGTGGGCCTCAGGCTGCGGGTTCATGGGCGCTTCAAGCCCCACCATCTACACCCGTCCTGAGCATATGAGCTTTCCGGAAGCCTGGGGCGTTTTGCCACTAACACCACGGATTGAATATACTGACAGCACAGGGTATTTTACCAACCTGTTTGAGTTCGACAGCCGTTTATCTGCAAACCAGACCTGGCCACGCACCTACGAAGTGACCGTATCTGGTGAGATGAAAGATAAGGAATGGCTCACAAGAGGCGTAGGCTATAAGATCCGTTATTTATTGGACGACAGCTTCCTTCAAAAAAAATTACAGTTATCGGCCATGACGCCCTGCCACCGGTCAGGATTATTGAACCAATTATCCGGGACAACAGCATGAAAATTACAATGGTAGATAGCCAAACGGAATTGCTTAGTACAGGTACACATCAATGGGCGCTCAGCATCACCTCAGGCAATGACAGCTGGATAGTAGCAAGGTACCGGACGCCTTATCCCGCATTGAAAGCATACCCTCTGGAGTTGATTTTACAGCCTTCGGAAGATCAGCGGATTCGTAGTGTTACCTATAGGCTTATCGTTTGATAAATTATCTCATTCAAAAAAATAATAAAAAAAACGGGTACGTACCCGTAAATTTATTATCTTAGTTAAACGATAGCAGTTTTTGTTACATCACATGTAAAATGAGAAACTCATGATAAGGCATTGCATATGGCTTTGGTGCTTATTATTTACTATTGAAGCCCGCAGCCAATGGTTCGACGTAACCAGCTATGGAGCCATCGGAGACAGCACCACTGATAATACAGCTGCTATTCAAAAAGCAGTGGATGCTTGTGCTGCCAAGGGAGGAAAGGTGTATTTCCCAGCAGGGAAATACCTGAGTGCAACCGTTTATCTGAAAAGTAATGTCACCTTATATATAGCAGGAGGAGCAACCATCCTGGGACAAAAGGATACAAAATTATACCCGCATCAGCAGGCCGGGATTAGATTTTATGGAGATGAATGGGCACAGCAGGCGCTCTTCTTCTGCAAAGACCAGGAAAACGTGCACATTGAAGGGAATGGTATCATAGATGGACAGGGCGCAGCATTTGTGACCAATACCCTAAAGAAGCCGGACCGATACCGCAATCGTCCATACCTTCTGTGGTTCATCGGGTGTAAAAATATCTCTGTGCGGGACATTACACTACGTAATTCAGCCTTCTGGATGCAACACTACCTTGACTGTGACGATGTAAAGATCCAGGATATAAGAATCTGGAACCATTCCAACAAGAATAATGATATGATGGATATTGATGGCTGTCGTAATGTAATCATATCAGGCATCAACGGGGATAGCGATGATGATGGAATTACGATTAAGAGCACATCACCACGTATTTCGGAAAATATTACTATCAGCAATTGTGTCATTAGCAGCCACTGCAATGCGCTGAAGTTTGGTACAGAATCCACCGGTGGTTTCAGGAATATCGCCGTCACCAATTGTGTGATACGGCCATCTGCGCAATTAATTACCATTTACGGCAAACCTGCAGGAAACAGCGGCATTTCACTGGAAATGGCCGATGGTGGCATCATGGAAAATGTATCCATAAATAATATAGTAATAGATGGGCCACAAGTGCCGTTGTTCATTCGCCTGTGCAACAGGGGCCGGAAATATAAGGAAGGCGGCGCAACACCAGCTCCCGGAATAATAAGAAATATACATTTGTCAGATATTCATGCTACAGGTGCCGACGTTACAGGATGCTCCATCACAGGTATTGCAGGTACACCCTTGCAGGCGCTCTCTCTGTCTCATATTACTATCGAAACAGCTGGTGGTGGCAAAGCCTCTGGCCAGCCAGTGCCGGAACTGGAAAAGGATTATCCTGAAGCTACCATGTTTGGCGTATTACCAGCTTATGGCCTGTTTATAAGATATGCAAAGGATATAAGATTATCTGATATTACATTCCGTGCTAAAGAAAAGGACAGCAGGCCAGGCCTGGTGATCAGCCATACACAACAATTTGCCTGCACTGATCTGGATGTAGCAGGAGTAAGCATACAGGATAGCAGCAATGGTTTTACACAGGAGAAAGGTGCAAAAAAGAAATTAATTGAATAATTACGGGTACGTTACCGGAAAAATTCTTATATTGTAGTAGAGGTATTTCATTTTCATGTAAATGTTCGTTTAAACACACTATAGGTAAGTAGGAGCTAATTTATCAGGGGGGACAATTCTTTTATTCCAGTGGATATACATAAACTATGACAGCTTATAGAAATCTATTTCTATTAATGGGGATGTTTTTGCCCATGGTATTCACGCACGCAGCTGTTCTACCGGTAATTCCTTATCCGCAGTTTGTAAAGGAGGGGAAAGACAATGTCAGCATGCCTGTAAAGTTACTGCTGACTGGAAAGGACAGTGCTATGCAGGCACGTCTCCTTCGCCACTGGCAACTGCCGGCAGCATCCGGTCCGCAGGAAGCCATTAGCCTATATATCATTAGTGGTAATGCAACTATCAATGCGCTTGTCCGGCGTTATGCACAAAATAATATTGAGAAAATAGGAAAAGAAGGATATATACTAGTCATCAATCACCAACATCGGTTCATAGCTGCCAACGATGAAGTTGGACTGTTTTACGGTTTACAAACGCTAAGACAGCTTACAGGGGCACACTGGAAAACAGCAGTCACCATTATTGACTGGCCTGATTTTCCAGCCCGGGTAGTGTTTGACGACATCAGCCGCGGTCCCATATCGACAGTCGATTATATAAAAAAGCAAATTCAACGCCTGGCAGAGTTAAAGGTCAATTATCTCTCGTTTTATATAGAACATGTAGTACAGCCACTATCTCATCCGGATTTTGCCCCGGCAGATGGAAAGCTGACTATCCGGCAAATCCGTGAACTAAGCGATTATGCAGCAGATTATCACATGCAGCTGGTAGGAAATTTTCAGTCGTTCGGCCACTTTGAGAAGATCCTCGCATTACCTCAATACAGGCATATGGGAGAATCAGCTACGCTCATCTCACCACTTGACGACAGTGCACGCATATTCCTGAAGGATGTAATTGGAGAGCTGTGCGATGCCTTCAGCGCGCCCTGGTTTAATGTAAACTGTGACGAAACATTTGGAATTGATAAAGGACGATCAGCAAAATATGTTGACAGCGTAGGCATCCCGAAGTTTTATGCCGGCTTTCTCCAATTACTATATGATGTCGTGAAACAACATGGTAAAAAAATGATGATGTGGGGAGATATGGCCTTAAAGCATACGGAAATTCTGGACCTCCTCCCCAGAGACATCATGTACCTCTCATGGGAATATGGAGACCAGGCGAACTTTGATCAGTGGATAAAACCTTTTGCCCGGCGGGGATTACAGTATATGGTATGCCCGGGTATTGTCAACTCTTACCGCATGTTTCCTGATATGATCATGGCGAAAAAAAACATAGGCGGATTTATTAAACAGGGCAGGGAGAGCGGTGCCGCTGGTGTGTTTACTACGGTGTGGGATGATGGCGGCACCTACCTTTTTGATGCAGACTGGTATGGGGTTTACCTTGCTGCAGACAAAAGCTGGAATACGGGTGCTGATGGGTTTGATCTCCGCTTTGAAAACGTTGCATATGGTACGTATAATGGTAACTATGTAAATGCTCTTTTTACGCTGATGCAGCTGCGTGAACAGCCAGTTACCTATAACCTGAATGATCAGCTGTGGAAACAACAGATTGTACCTGACAGCGGCAAACAAATGATCCTGAATAATAACAGTATAGCCGAGGCATTACATATTGTGAGAATAGCCACTAGCCTAAGCCACCGGGCAGTGCCTGCGCTTCATCCGGAAGATCTTGCAGCGATGCAGCTGGTCATCCATCAGTATGAGCTGATGCTGCGAACCAGGCAGGTTATGGTAGATCCTGATATGAGCACAGACAGTCTCGTAGCAGCCTACAAGGCTACTGCCGAAACCTTCAGGAAGCTATGGTTGAATGAAAATCAACCTTACTGGCTGGATACGGTGTTACACTCCTGGTCACAAAAGGTGAAGGAATTACAGGAGCTGCCAGCCCGTAGAAAGGATATCATACCAACAACCTCCTTTTACTTTACCAATTGGCTGCTGTGCGGTAACCTGCCGTCAATAGATGGAATGGATAAAGCGTTGCAACCTTCGCCTGGCGATGTATACATTTATGATGGTAATAAGTATCGCTGGCAGAAGTTTGCAGCCACAAATGGAGGGATTATCGACCTGGAAGAAAAATACCTGCCATCTGTTGTATATGCCTATTGCCAGCTACAAACAGACAGCGCCCGGGTAGTAGATGCATGGCTGACAGCCGGAGACAGCACGGTGTTGTATTGTAATGGCCATGAAGTAAAAACTGTGCAAAACCCGGTGCAGCTACCTTTACACACAGGCATAAACCACATCCTCATCCGGAGCACTGGAAATCGCCGCAGGTTTACCTTCCGGCTGCGGGATGACCTTGTAATCACTAATCATAAGCACAAATACCAGATAAATTCAAAAACCAACCGTTATGAAGTGGATTAAAACAGCTTTAATGTGCCTGCTTACGATATCAGCCCCGGCGCAGCTGAAAAAGGAAGATGTCGTCAGGGCCATCGATCAGACTGCCCGCTATGTGGCAGATGTATTGATCGATTCCGCAGGTAAGTCCCGCTGTGATTATAATGTGCTGGAAGGAAAATGGTATCCCTACGAAGTGCCCTGGCATACTGGACAGGCTGTAAATGCACTGCTGGCGGCTTATAAGGTAACAGGCAATATACATTATCTGGATGCGGCGAAAAGAGGCGGCAATTACTGGATCAACATGGAAATAAAGGACGATCCCAAACTGAATGGCATGGTGCGCGCTATCCATGGCGATGTGCTGGGACAGGACTATTATGTATTTGCTACTGTTTCCGATGGTACGCCGGGTATCTATGAGTTGTCAAGGGTCACCAAAGATCCTACATATGCAAAAGTGGCTACCGGTGCAGCAAAATGGATGCTGAAAAACATGTATTCCCCGCAGATGGGCGTGTGCTACGACCTGATAGATGTAAAAACAGGGGAGGTGGTGAAAGAGAACAGCCCTTTCTGGAAAGGCAAAAAGAAGCAAGAGCTGTATGACGTATCAAGGCCAAACACAGAGGGATCCCTGTTCAAGGATGCATATGAGTTTTCAGGAGATACAGCCTTTCGCAATGCATTCATCCTCCTTTGCAACAGCCTGATCGAAAAGCAGGGGCCTGAAGGCTTGTGGATGCGGTTTACACC
Source organism: Chitinophaga sp. LS1 (assembly GCF_034274695.1). Taxonomy (NCBI): domain Bacteria; kingdom Pseudomonadati; phylum Bacteroidota; class Chitinophagia; order Chitinophagales; family Chitinophagaceae; genus Chitinophaga; species Chitinophaga sp. LS1. The sequence continues at coordinate 6,259,258 of NZ_CP128362.1, read as the reverse complement.
CAATTCAATGGAAGCACATTCCTTTCATCCCCGTTTTTCTTTATGGTATGCTGAATCGCTGATAGAAGCGTTTTATCTCACAAAGGATAAAAAATACCTGGAGGCAGCTGCCCGCACAGCGCGTCTTTTTGCAAACACCCAAACGGAAGAAGGAACCATCTATTATGATAACTATACAAACGGACGGACGCCAGATAAAGGTTCAGCCACCGGTTCGGCAGTATCGCTTGCCGGCATTGTCTGGATCAAGCTGGCAGAACAGGGATACACAGAGTTTAATGAGAATATAGAAAAGTCGGCAGTATGGCTTATGAAAAACAGGTTCGCCGAAAATCATCCGGATCCAAACCTCCGGGGGGCCGTACTGGAAACGCGCACAAGATTTAAGAAAGGGAAAATATGGCTCACAAACAGGGATATCGGAACTTCATTTGCAGTCCGGTTTCTTTCGGATTATCTGAATTATAAGTTTAAGTAGGGTCTATTAATTATTCAACCAAAATTATCTCTACATGAAAGCAGGTATTCACCTGTTACGGACGCTCTTTTTCTTTACAGCGTCACTGATATGCCTTGTATCGGATGTAACAGCACAACAGTCGCCGGGCAACATTAAAGGCCTGATTACAGATACGGAAGGTAATGCCCTGCCGGGAGCTTCCGTGAAAATTAAAGGAACTACAAAAGGGGTGTCTACCGGTACCGCCGGCACCTTTGAGTTGCAAGGTGTGAAAGAGGGCTCCTATACTCTTCAGATCAACTATATGGGGTACGCCCCGATGGAAACAGAGGTGAAGGTAAAAGGTGGCAGCACAGTAGTGAAGGATATAAAGATGTCGTCAAATGTTCACAGCCTTTCCACGATCCAGGTATCGAGTGTAATGGAAGGCCAGCAGAAAGCGCTGAACCAGCAGCGGAATGCCGACAACATTAAGCAGGTAGTCTCTGCTGACGTGATGGGCCGTTTTCCTGATCTGAACGTGGCCGAATCTATGCAACGCCTGCCGGGTGTCACCATTGGCCGCAATACCAGTGGAGAGGGCGCCACAGTACAGCTGAGGGGTACGCCGGGGAACTTTACCAACATCAATGTAAATGGCGAGCAGATCATGGGCTCTTCTGAGGATGGTGAACGTAATGCTACCCTGGATCTCATCCCTGTCAATGTGCTTTCTTCCATGGAAGTGATCAAAACGCTCACCCCGGACCTGGACGGAGACGCTATCGCGGGGGTCGTGAATATGAAATCTCCTACCGCCATCTCACTTAAACCCAGGCTTGCCCTTGATGCAGGACTTGGCTACAACCAACTGAGAAGTAAATCCAATGGGATTGGCAACATTTCGTACGGCCAGCGTTTCTTCCAGAACGAGAACAATCCAAACGGAAAGCTTGGCGTGATACTCACTGGCAGCTATTACCGCACTACTAACGGTTATGATGAAGTAAATGCACAGGTATGGGAGCTAAAGGACTTCGGAGATGGGAAAGACTCTATCTATTTCCCTACTGATATCAGGTATCTCTACACGGAAAATCAGCGAACAAGGGTAGGAGCTTCTGCTACTATCGACTATAACTTTTCTCCGGTAACTAACCTTGTGCTGAACGTGATGTACAGCGACAGGGATAATAACATGACGAGATACAGGAAACGTACTCGCATGCAGACAAAGAATACCTCTGTTGATGCAGACGGCAATTATGTGACCAGTAAGGGTCGCTCATACAACGAAATAAAAGATGCATCAGAAGATAATGGGAACCTGAATTTTAATCTCCAGGGTGAAACCCAGATCGGAAGAGTAAAGCTGGATGGAGGTGCCTTCTATAGCATCTCTAAACTGAAAAGCAGGAACAACACATTTAACTTTATTACAGGAAATATACCTCTGACCATCAGTAAACTGAACGAAGATTATCTGATGGCTACAGGTACTGACTGGCGGAATGATGCTTCCCTTTTTACCTACAACACCATTGAACGTGATTACTTTAATATTGAAGGCAAAAATTTTGTTGCTAAAATCAATGCCACTGTGCCCTATAAAATAGGTAACAACTCCGCCATTTTTAAAGCAGGCGTGAAGGTGAAGTCCATGCACAATAAGCGGTATAAGCTGCCCAATACTCTGGTAGCTAACTTTAGCGGAGATGCCGCAGATGGTAAGCTCACTAACTTCGCCGGCTTGACTAATGTTGATGATGAGCTGCTGGACGGAAATTTTGACTTTGGTCTGGGTGTCGATAAAACCTCCACCATCAACTACTTTAACAAGCATTACGCTGCCAACGATGGCACCTTTACCACTGATGAATCCAGTACACGAGTAAGCAAAGACGCATATTTTTATGATGCAGTAGAAACCATAACAGCAGGATATCTCATGAACCGGATCCAGTTCAACCGGTTCATGTTACTGGGCGGCCTTCGTGTAGAACGCACAGACGTAAACTACAAAGGCAACATCATTACCCAGGACGAGGATGAACAGTGGGCTTCCACCACCCTGGCAAAGAAGACAAACAGCTATGTGCGGTTTCTGCCTAACATCCAGGGTAAATATGATCTTACAAAGTCATCTCTGATTCGTGGTGGTGTGACCTTTGGCTATTCCCGTCCGAATTTCGCAGACCTCGTGCCTGGCCGTATCATCAATATCCTCAGCGAAACCGTGACCGATGGTAATCCTGAGCTGAAGCCGGCATTCTCTACCAATGTAGACCTGATGGCAGAAAAATACCTGTCTAACCTGGGTATCCTTTCCGGGGGCATCTTCTATAAGAAGATCGACAAGTTCCAATACAACAGCGTGATCAACCTGGACGGAGATGAATTTGAGGGGGCAGATCAATATACAGGCTGGAGATATTACCAGACGCTGAATGGTAACTCTGCTAATGTATACGGACTGGAGTTGAATGCACAGGCAAATATGACCTTCCTGCCAGGATTCCTGAAAGGATTCACCATTTTCGCTAACTATACTTACAGCCACTCTGATGCTGATGCACAGTTCCGTAAGAACCTGCGTCTGCCTGGTCAGGCCACACACAGTGCCAACGGCTCTCTGGCATATTCTTTAAAGGGGTTCACTATCCAGGGTAATCTTAACTACAACGGATCTTACGTCGTAAGCCTGGGTGATGATGCGGATAAAGATGTGATCAGGGATGCACGTGTGCAGGTGGATGCCAATGCATCTTACCAACTCAGCAAATACTTTACTGTATACGTGGAGGCACAAAATCTTACAAATGCCCCCCAGCGCTCTTATTTCGGTAACAAGCAGCGCATTTACGAAAAGCAATTTTATTCCTATTGGGGACGTGCCGGTCTCAAATTCAGATTTTAAACAAGGTGGAAAAATAAAATAAGCATGACAGCAATTACAGCAGGACAGTTAGCCGTTAATATTTATGAAAATCGTCAGGCGCTTGGACAAGCTGCAGCTACGATGGCCGCACAGCAGATAAAAGAGCTGTTGCAGCAGCAGCCTGTAGTCAATATCATCTTTGCCGCAGCCGGTTCGCAACTGGAGTTTCTGGCTGCTTTGATCAGGGAAGACCTCGAATGGAACAGGGTTCAGGCATTTCATATGGACGAATACACGGGTCTGCCGGATGGACATCCACAGCTGTTCAGTAATTTCCTGAGAGAAAGGATTTTCGGCAAAGTGTCGTTTAAAAATATTTTTTACATTAACGGACAGGCCACTGACATTCATATTGAATGTAGCAGGTATGCGGCTTTGCTGAAAACGAATCCTGTAGATATCACCTTCATGGGCATTGGTGAAAATGCCCACCTGGCCTTTAACGATCCGCATGTGGCTTTGTTTAACGACAGCAAGCTGGTGAAAATAGTAGACCTGGACGATGCCTGCAAGCAGCAGCAGGTAAACGAAGGTTGCTTTCCACAAGCCGCTGATGTACCTCCATATGCTTATACACTCACCATTCCTGCTCTGCTCAACGCGAAGTATATTTATTGTATGGTGCCAGGAGCAACAAAGGCACAGGCCGTATATCATACACTAAAAAATGATATCTCAGAAAAATACCCTTCAACCATCTTAAGGAAACATGAAAACACAATCATGTTCCTTGACAAGGAAAGTGCCGCACTGATCATCTAAATCCAACTTTATGCATCCGTTACATCCGCCTACAGCTGAGGAGATTACAAAGCAGAGTTGGCGAAGACTTTCCGTCAGGATATCAAACCGCTTGAAATCATCCAGCCGCAAGGTCCCAGCTTTATGGTAAATGGTTATGAGGTGAGTTGGCAAAACCAAATAAGTTAAATTATAAGTCATGAGAAATTATCGCTGGGTCATTTGCAGCATGCTGTTTTTTGCAACCACAATCAATTACCTGGACAGGCAGGTAGTCGGCTATCTGAAACCCATACTTGAAAAGCAATTTAACTGGACAGAAACTGACTATAGCCATATTGTAATGGCTTTTACCGCTTCCTATGCCATCGGACTGCTAGTATTCGGCCGCATTATCGATAAGATTGGCAGCAAGATGGGATATACCATCTCCATCGCAGTATGGAGCCTGGCAGCCATTTTACATGCCGTAGTAAAATCTACACTTGGATTTGGTATAATCAGGGCATTCCTGGGCCTTGGAGAATCCGGTAACTTCCCGTCTGCTATTAAAACTGTCGTAGAATGGTTTCCTAAACAGGAAAGAGCCATGGCAACGGGAATCTTTGATTCCGGCTCCAATATCGGTGCAGTAGCAGCACCGCTGATTATTCCCTGGTTGCTGGGAACCTTTGGCTGGCAGGCTGCATTTATCATTACCGGTAGCCTGGGAGGCTTATGGCTCATTGGCTGGGTGCTTATCTACGACAAACCAGAAAATCATAAAAAAGTATCTGCAGCCGAACTGGCGCTGATAAAAAGCGATAACGAGCCTTTGGTGAATGGGACCGTGTCGTGGAGCTGGTTATTTGGCCTGAAGCAGACCTGGGTATTCATCATCGGAAAGTTTTTTACTGACCCGATCTGGTACTTTTTTATGTACTGGCTGCCGTCATATTTTTCCAGTGCTTTTCATCTGGACCTGAAGAAACCTTCTCCTCCGCTGATCATCATATATACTGCAGCTACCCTGGGTGCGCTGGGAGGTGGTTACCTTTCTTCCTTCCTCATTAAAAGAGGCTGGCCGGTGTATAAGGCCCGTAAGATGGCCCTCCTGATATCTGCACTTGTGGTATTGCCAATCTTTGCTTCCCGTTATACTGAGAACATCTGGATAGTAGTAAGTCTCATTAGTCTTTCCATCGCAGGGAATGCTGCCTGGAGCGCCAATATCTATACGGTGGTATCCGACATTTTGCCCTCGGGAGCAGTCAGCTCCGTAATAGGCATAGGCGGCATGGCGGGAGCCATAGGCGGCGTGCTTTTCCCAATTGCTATAGGATTAGTATTGGACCATTACAAGGCCTTAAACCAAATCAAAGCCGGCTACAATATTATTTTCATTTACTGCAGCCTATCTTTCCTGTTGGCCTGGTTGCTGATCCATTTTTTATTACCTAAGATGACGCCTGTTACTAAGGTCTCATAAAACAAATCCAAAGGAGCTATCATTATTATCACTGTTTTGGGCCAGATGCTTATCGCTTTGAGGGAACCAGGAAATGTAGTTGTAAGCCGATAAGACAGGATTATTTGGATGATGTAGTATGGGAACAACAGGTAGTGCAACTGGAAAATCCTTCCCTTATACAGAGAGAAATTGAGAAGCGGGTAGAGAAGGCAAAGAAAACAAGCCCGTTGCTGGTTCAGAAAGCTGCTATCCTGAAACAAAGGGCAAAACAGGGACAATCAATAAATAAAATGAGTTACTGACTCTACAAATAAAGTTACATTAAGCCAAATTATTAAATTTTTTTCCCATTACGATTAAAACTTTTCCTTTTTGCGTAAATGCTTACGCCTTTGTGTGGGTTAGTTTTGCGGGCCAAAACCAAGGACATATAAACTGGACCTTTTATGAACCAAAACGTCACCCGTTACACTTTTACCACAACGCTGCTTTTTACACTACTACTTAGTTCCCTTTGGAACATCGCCAAAGCTGACGAGTTCCTCTCCGCTATAAGGGGGAAAGTTATAACTTCCGATGGTCAGCCTGCCCCTTACGTAACCGTACAGGTCAAAGGTACCGGGAGAGGAATTGTAACAGATCAAAATGGAGAATTCATTTTCAAAAAGATAAAACCTGGTACATATACATTGCAGGTTTCCCTGATCGGATACGAATCCGTAGAGCAGACGGTAACTGTAGAAGAGGATAAGGTCGCTCATGCAACCATCCAGCTCAGTGCTACCAACCAGCAAATGAAAGAGGTGGTAATCGTGGGCGATGGAAACAAATACAAGGTAGATGCGCCATCTACCTCCCTCCGAATTGCTACCCCTATCAAAGATGTGCCGCAAAGCATCGAAGTACTTACCCATGAAGTATTGCAGGATCAGCAGATCTTTGATATGCAGGAAGATGTATCCAGGAATATCTCTGGCGCTATGCGAATCGGTCACTGGGATATTTATACAAAAATTCAGGCCCGTGGCTCTCAGCTCTCTGCTTTCAGAAATGGTATGAACGTAGTAAGTAGCCCATGGAGCCCGCTTACCGAAGACATGAGCATGGTAGACCGTATCGAAATTGTGAAAGGTCCTGCGGGCTTTATGCTTTCCAGCGGGGAACCTTCCGGTTTCTATAACGTAGTGACCAAGAAGCCTACTGGTTTAAGTAATAATAATGAAATTGCCCTGACCGTAGGTAGTTTCAATACTTACCGTGGTACGTTGGATCTGGATGGCAAGCTCTCCAAAAACGGCCGTCTGCTGTACCGCCTGAATGTAATGGGTACACAGCGTGATTCCTGGCGTAATTATGAATTCAATAACCGTTACTCTATTGCACCGGTATTGAAATACCTGATTGACGACAGGACATCGGTAACATTGGAATATAACCGTCAGTTTGTGCAGGAGCAGGTAATTGGCAGCAACTATGCCTTTTCCCGCAAAGGGTATGCTGATCTGCCTATCAACTTCACCACTGCCGATCCGAAACTGGATCCTACTAAGATCACAGATCAGAGTCTGACGGGTACTTTCGAGCACAACTTCAACAACAACTGGAAATTTACCGCACAGTTGGCCTACCTGCAATATGACCAGAGAGGTCAGAGCATGTGGCCTTCTTATTTCTCTTCTTTCAATGATAGTCTTTTGCAAAGGAATATCGGCATCTGGGATGCATTGGCCATCAACCGTACCGGCCAGTTCTTTGTAAATGGTAAATTTAAAACCGGTCCTGTGACCCACACCGTACTAGGTGGTCTGGATATGAAACGTAGCCAGTACTGGGCTGACTGGAATCAATCACAGTCCCTGGGTGATACTACCTTCAACATTTATAAACCAACTTACAGCAACGTAACACAGCCTACCTGGGATCGTTCTCAAAACATCCGTGTAAGAGGTGTGGAATACGACTATGGTTATACCACGGAATACCTGCAGGATGAACTGGGTTTCCTGAACAATACCCTGCGACTGACAATTGCCGGCCGCTATACTACCAATATCTACAATAACCCTTACTCCACTACTAAAAATGAAAGTAAGTTCACTCCACGTGTAGGTGTAAGTTACTCTGTAATCAGTAGTCTGAGTGCTTACTTCGTGTACGATGAAGTGTTTATGCAGAATGGTGGTACTGATTGGGAAGGTAAAACTTTCAAACCACTCACCGGTTCTAACCTGGAACTTGGTGTGAAGAAAGAGTGGTTCGGCGGTCGCCTTAGCACCAACGTAGCTATCTACCAGATCGTAAAGAACAATGTTCTGGCTACAGATCTGGAACATGAATCACCTACCGCTGGTTTCATCTATAGCCGTACTAACGGACAGCAGAAAATAAAAGGTGTGGAAGTGGATGTAAAGGGTGAGCTGGCGCGTGGTCTGAGCGTAGTGGCCAACTATGCTTACACCGATGGTCAGGTCACTAAAGACTCTTATGCCAGCCTGGTGGGTAACTACATCTCCGGTACAGCGAAGCATATCCAGAATAGCTGGGTTACTTACCGTGTGCCAGCAGGTGTGCTGAATGGTCTGCGCATCTTTGCCGGTTACCAGTGGCAGATAGGTCGGATTGCTGGTCAGGTATATGATAAGTCTGAAAACTTCCTGCCAGATTACTTCAGACTGGATGGTGGTGTTGGTTACAACATCAACAAATTCAGCTTTAACGTGAATGTAAATAATGTACTGAATAAATACCTGTACACAGGAGCACCTTCTTACGACAATAACGGCAACCATATTTATTACTGGCAGGCCGAAGCCGGAAGAAATTTACGCGTGTCTACAAGTTATCGTTTCTAAGAATAATTTTCAATGACTAAGGTGTGCAATGGCACGCCTTAGTCTTCTATTTAAAGCAAACTTATGACCTTTAAACAGATCACTGGCAAATTACATTTATGGCTCGGGCTTTGTTCCGGGCTTGTTGTTTTAATACTGGGCATCACCGGTTGTTTGTATGCTTTTATTGAAGAGATAAAACCGCTGGCCTATCATAACCGCATGTATGTCACCGTTCCGCCCAATGCAGTTCGTTTGCCTCTGGCCACTTTACAGGCCAATGCACAAAAGGCTATCGGTGCAGATAAACCATTGCAGGTAGCGGAGGTGTTGACAGCACCGGATCGTACGGTCTATTTCCGTACAGTGAAGGTGAACGAAAAGAAGATCTTTTACAACGGTTACCTCGAATATTTTTACAAGGTATACGTGAACCCCTATACGGGAGCAGTTGTAAAAGTAGAAAATACGAAATGGGAATTCTTTAACCTGGTTATTACCCTTCATGTCAACCTGTTTATGGGGCCTGTAGTAGGGGATAAGATCATTTCGTGGAGTGTGGTAATTTTCGTCGTGATGCTCATCTCAGGACTTATACTCTGGTGGCCGAAGAACAAGAGTGCCATGAAACAACGGGTATGGTTCAAATGGAAGAAGGATACCAAGTGGAAGCGCAAGAACTACGACCTGCACAACATTGCCGGTTTTTATGCCATGTTCATCTTACTGGTGATTGCGCTGACAGGTCTTGTATGGAGTTTTGAATGGTTTAATAAAGCTGTTCAATGGACAGCCAATGGTGGCAAAACTGTGGCGGAGTTGCCTGCAGTTACCTCTGACACACTTGACCTTCGCCCATATTCCATGGATAGAATTTTACATACAGCCCTGCAACAGGATCCTGCTGCCACCTCTCTGTTCGTGACTATACCTAAAAATAATAAAGCGGCGGTTTCCGTATATGCCCGGAACGCCCGCAGGCCTTACTTTACCAGTACCAGTACATTCTATGACCAGCATAGTGGTAAACTGCTGAGAAGAAGTGAATTCAGTACCCGGAACAATGGAGAAAAGGTGCTCTCATTTAACTATGATTTGCATGTGGGCAGCATATTAGGTCTGCCCGGAAAAATGCTGGCATTCTTTGCCTCCCTCATTGCTGCTTCTCTGCCCGTGACCGGTGTATATATCTGGTGGGGCAGAAAAAATAAAAAGACGACAAAAAATAAAAAACAGGCATCACGCAAACCAGTAGTCAGCGTACCTGTGTAAACTACTTATTATTATGATTTTTGTTAACTTATACCCTTACTATTAAGGGCGGCACTGCTGTATACAGACTATTTTCCCGTCATATCTTTATCGGTTCAATAAGGTCATTATTTAACGTAACCAAAATAATGAACAAGACAGACACAATCCGTATCCTACTGGCGGATGCACAGCCTGTATATAGAGAAGGGATCAGAAGTCTGCTCGTTAATCAGGAGAACCCTTATGTAATACAGGAAGCGGGGAACACAGACGAGTTCAAACACGTGTTACAAACATACTATCCTGATATATTGATCCTCGATTATAACCCGGCATTCTTCAGTCCCGATGTAGTAAGCGCTGTGCCCGCCCTGATTCCCTCGTGTAAAGTAATCATTATCTCCAGTCAGCAGACGAAAGCGCACATACTTCGCTCACTGGAACTGAATGTATACTGCTATCTCACTAAAGAATGTGAAAAGCAGGAATTGCAGGAAGCCATTACCGGCGCTTTGCAGGGGCGAAAAAAATATGCACCGTTTATTGTAGATCTACTACTGGATGATAGACGCAATACCTCTTTTAGTACTACTATCCTGACTGGTAAAGAGACTGCTATCATTCAGCAGATTGCCTCAGGCAAAGCCAACAAAGAGATTGCCGCAGCTTTAAATTTAAGTCCGCACACGGTACATACACATAGAAAGAATATAATGAAAAAATTGAATGTCCATTCGGCAGTCGGGCTTGCAAGTTTTGCAATAGAGAATGGTCTCGTTACATAATTTGTGGGCCACAGGATACCACCCCGTAAGGAGGGTGTAAATAAATGAAACTCCTACGAATCGCATAAAATGGAATCTGGCTCCATCCGGTATCCGAATTAAAGAGGGTGTACTCTAACTTTTGAGTCCACTCTCTTTTTTGTGAGATGATATACCCTTCATAGGGTAGAGTGTTACCATTTGTGTCTACCCTCTTTTTACCCTGAACAGGCGATTGTCATTCTATTATGGTATACCTAGTTTTACATCAATGAAAAACTGCCCTTAACCCATCAACAATTACTATTTTATGAATACTGAAAAGGTTTACGACTTCGCGGCTATCGGTGCAGGTCCCTTCAATATCAGCCTCGCTGCTATGACACAACCGATTAAAGCACTTAATGGCATTTTTCTGGATCAGCGCGAAGGTTTCAACTGGCACCCTGGCATGCTGCTCCAGGACACAACATTACAAGTCCCTTTTATGGCGGATCTTGTCACCATGGCAGATCCTACCAGTCCGTTCAGTTTCCTGAACTACCTGAAAGTAGAAGGACGTATCTATTCTTTTTACATCAGGGAGAATTTTAAAATACTGCGCCATGAGTATAACAAGTACTGCCAATGGGCGGTGAAAAAGTTAGATAATCTGCATTGGAACACAAGGGTAGATGATATTGTATGGGATGATAACAGACAGCACTATACGCTTACCTGCAATAACGGAGTTATTCAAGCAAAAAGGTTGGTGTTGGGTACCGGCACTGTTCCGTATGTACCTGTTATGTGCAGGGAGCATATGAAAAATGCCATCCATTCATCTTCCTATCTTGAAAATAAAAATAGCTTACAAAGTAAGCGTAGTATTACAATTGTAGGCAGTGGACAGAGTGCTGCGGAGATCTATTATGATCTGTTGGGAGATATTGACACCTATGGATACCAATTGCATTGGATCACCCGTTCTCCCCGGTTTTTCCCGCTTGAATACAGTAAGCTTACACTGGAAATGACCTCTCCTGAATACGTCGATTACTTTCATGCATTGCCGATGGAAAAGAGAGACCAGCTGAGCCGCAACCAGCGGCATTTGTACAAAGGGATTAATAACGATCTCATTGGCAATATCTTCGATCTGCTGTATACAAAAAGACTCCAACACGAGATTACCGTATCACTACGTACAAATTCCGCGTTGAAGAAGGTCGCTTATGATGATGGCTTCACACTGGACTTTTATCAGGAAGAAGTGGAAAAGCATTACAGGCATCATACAGAAGGCCTGATTCTATGCACTGGTTATCACTACAGCATGCCGGCTTTCTTAAATAATATCAAAGATAGGATCGCCTTTGATGAAAAAGGCCGGTTCGATGTAAACCGTAACTACAGTATTGGGCAAAATATCTATGTACAAAATGCCGAGTTGCATACCCATGGACTATCTACACCAGATCTGGGGATGGGCTGTTACCGCAATGCCATCCTGATCCGCGAGATGACCGGTAAGGACTACTATGCGATAGAGCAGCGAATTGCCTTCCAGCAATTTATGGTTACCGATGAAGAACAAATCTTACAAAACATACCCGAACTGATTTAAGTATGAAGGTGAGGAATTTCCTGATCATCATGACGCTGGTGGCGGTGGTGAGTGACTATTTATTGCATCCTTTTTACCCTCATTTCTTCAAATCCCAGTTTGGGATCACTGATCCGAAAGCTGTGGGTTTTTATTTCAGTACGGTATGTGCGACAGTGATGATCGCATTCCCTATGTGGGCATGGATTTCAAAAGGTAAGTCGGAACTGCGTATTCTCGTATACACACAGCTGGTAGCTGGTGCATTGGCCGCCAGTTGTTTCTTTATCACGAACTATGTACACTTCTGGATCGTTTCCTTATCGATTATCGTCTTTAAAGGAAGCTACCTGTTGGTGTATCCTTTTATCCTGCGCATTACAAAGAAAGAAGAACATACCAATATCATCGGACTGCTTGCTGTGATCATTCATTGTGGCAGTGTACTCGGTGCGGTGTTTGGAGGTATGGTGATCGACTGGCTGTCACCGGCATGGATTTTTATAGGCATGGCAGCAGGTGATCTTATACAGGCCGGTATGAGTTTTTATTTGCTGCAAACCTCTGGCTCCGATGAAGTGCCGCCAGTGGAAAATCCACAAAAGATTAAAACCAGTATCTGGCCACAAGGCATGGTATTGAAACTAGGGATTATTACAATGATTCTTTATTTCAGTGATTTCATCATCCGGCCATTTTTTGTGCGGTACTGGGAGAGCGTTACAAATAGTAATAGTACAATTTTGTCAGGCACAGTATACGCCATGCCAGCCGTGGTGGCTATGATTGGCCTCTATGTAAATAAGAAACGGCAGGGGCAGCGCAATGTATACCAGGGTATTATCTCTGCATTGTTGTTTGGACTGGCAGGTTTGTTATTACAGGGGTATCCGTTGGCAGGCGCTGTATTTATTGGTCGCTGTATTTATGGCTGGTCTTTCTTTCAGGCGGCCGTCCGCTTCGATGCATTGCTCTTTCATGTGAGCGATCCTGTAGCGTATGCTATTGAATATAGCAAGATCCATTTCTTTCAGAATATGGGCGTGTTGATAGCCAGCACAATGGCTGGGGTACTGGTAGATCAGTTTAGTCTGCGCATGCCCTTTATGGTAGCCCTTTCAGGGTTCGCCGTTGTAACCGCCCTTTATTATCATGTAATCAGAACACAGACTACCCAAACGTCAAAATTGATAGTATGAAACAAGCCGCACATGTAGTTTCCAATTTACAACCCCTGTTATGGGCTCGTGCCAACCAGTTGCACGTATGTAAGATCATTAGTGAGTTTGCTCATGAGCTCTTGCTTGCACCCATTTTGCAATATGAAGAGAAAGGATGGGGGCATTATAATTTGATAAGTGAAGATATCGTTTATAGTTTTCGTGCCAGGATACTGAGCCTGCAGCACTGGTATATAGACAAAGATTCGCTGAAGAAATTCAGGAACGGTGAACAAGTAGCTTTAGACAGTCTGCACTTTATACTGGAATTCAAAGACCTGTTGAATATCTCTACAGAACAATTGCCTAGTTATCTTGAGGAGATCACCAGTACTTTATACGGCAGTACATATATGATGGCCAATCATACACTGAGTGCAGCAGATCTGGTCAATGCAGATTACCAGACAATCGAACACGCCATGTCCAGCGGGCATCCCTGCTTTGTAGCTAATAATGGCCGCATCGGATTTGATGCGGCAGATTACAAGGCCTATGCGCCGGAAGCAGATGCAAAAATCCGGCTGATCTGGTTAGCAGGACATAAGAGCCGTGCTGCCTATGCTGCGGTAGATAGCCTGCCTTACCAGTTATTAATGGAAAAAGAACTAGGCGAACGTACGCTGGAGACTTTCAACAAAGTCCTGAAAGAGAAAGGCGTAGACCCTGCTGATTACTTTTTTATTCCCGTACACCCATGGCAGTGGTACAATAAATTAGCAATTGTATTTGCACCTGATATCGCTAATAACTTACTTGTTTGTCTGGGTGAAGGACCGGATGATTTCAGTGCACAACAATCCATTCGTACCTTTTATAATCTTAGTCATCCGGATAAGCATTATACCAAGACCGCCATTGGCGTGCTCAATATGGGGTTTGTAAGAGGGCTTACCCCATATTACATGGATAGTACGCCACCTATTACAGAGTGGATTAAGTCAGCCATTGCCGGAGATCCTTATATTCAAAAATTAGGGTTTACATTATTATGTGAAGTAGCAACAGTCGGTTACCGCAACTTCTATTATGAGCCATTTGGAAAAATGAGTTCTTATAATAAAATGCTGGCTGCTCTGTGGCGTGAAAGCCCGGCCACTGTGTTACAACCGGGTCAAAGACTCATGACAATGGCTGGATTACTACATATCGATTTCAATGGTAACTCCTTATTACACGAGTTGATCAAAGCAGCTGGTCTCTCTACAACAGACTGGTTAAGAAAGTACTTGCAGAGTTATCTCACGCCTTTGTTGCATTGTTTCTATGAGCATGACCTGGTATTCATGCCACATGGAGAGAACCTGATATTGGTATTGGAAAACCATGTACCTGTCAAGGCCATCATGAAAGACATCACAGAGGAGATAGGGGTATTTAGTTACAAAGAAGAGATCCCTGAAAAGGGTAGAAGGATCTGTGTGGAAGTGCCGGAAGAGTTACGTGCATTGAGTATCCTCACCGATGTGTTTGATTGTTTCTTCCGTTTTGTGGCGCAGATACTGGTAGAACATTGTGACTATGCAGAAGATAAATTCTGGCAGCTGGTGGCAGCTACCATTCATGCATATCAGGAAGAACATCCGGAACATGCAGAGAAGTTTGAACAGTATGACCTGTTTGCAGAAGAATTCATTTTGTCTTGTCTGAACAGACTGCAATTAAGAAATAATAAGCAAATGGTAGATCTGGCCGATCCGGCGGGTAGTTTGCAGTTGGCCGGTATGTTAAAGAATCCGGTAGCTGTATTCAAAAAAGCAAATGCCTCCCTGTTGAATGTATGATGACGAAAGGTGAAATGATTACGGATATCATCCGTAATCGCAGGAGTATTTTTGCGGATTATTATATAGATAAGCCTGTTCCCAAACCGGTTATAGAAGAAGTATTGACAAATGCCATTTGGGCGCCAAATTATAAAATGACCCAGCCCTGGCGGTTTATTGTATTGCAGGGCGCACAGCTGATACAGTTCGGATCGTATCTGGCGGATTACTACAGCGCACAGTATGAACGGTTATTACATTATCCTGCCAGAGCAGGTTGTGTGATCGTGATCATCATGAAGCGGAGTACGAAAGTAATCATAGAAGAGTGGGAAGAACTGGCAGCGGTGGCCTGTGCCGTACAGAACATGGCGCTGACCTGCACCGCCTATGATATAGGTGGATATTGGGATAGCTGCACTGCCTGTATAGAATATGCCGCGCGATTTGAACTGGCACCGAATGAAAGATGCCTGGGATTTTTTTACATGGGTTATTATGATATGGCCGAATATACTTCCAGTAAACGGCGGACAGGGATTGAGAAAAAAGTGACCTGGTTAACATGAATACATATCTCCCCATCTTACTTGGAAAACTACAAGGCGTTTTTGGCTATGTGGTCCTTGGCCTTGTCGTTGTAGAATGGCTCTTACTGGTCATCAGTAAAAAAATGGAAAGCAACAGAGAAGGCTGGGTGAATGTATTATCCTATGTATTAGATAGCATTCCTTATTTCTTCCTGGGCAAGGTGGTGATCTTTGGCACTATGATGTGGTTGTACCAATATAGGATCACCACACTGAGCGATGCCTGGTACATATGGATCTTCACTTATCTGGTGTATGATTTTATGTTTTGGCTGGTACACCTGTTGGGCCATCAGGTACGCTTCTTCTGGTGCATACATGGTGTGCACCATACGGCTGAAGAAATGAAACTGACGGTGGCTGTGCGGGGTTCCTTCCTGGGATTCCTGCATATCCCACTCACGATTATCTGGCTACCCATTTTAGGTTTTGATCCATTCATGATATTTATCTGTGAGTCTATTGCCAGACTATATGGTTTGTATGAACATGTCAATGATCACTTTGACCGCTTTGTCGGGAAACAACGATTCCTTGAATTCCTGTTTATCACACCATCCGTACACAGGGTACATCATGCTAAAAATTATATCTACCTGGATCGCAATTATGGTGAGACCTTTTCCATATGGGATAAATTATTTCGTACGTTTCAGACAGAACTGGATGATATAAAACCAGTGTATGGCATCCTGAGTGAAAAGATTAACCCCAAAAGCCTCTGGCAGGTACAACTACTACTCTGGCGGGATCTATGGATGGATATCCGGTCCGCACCCCGTCTTATTGATAAAATACGCTATGTCCTCAAACCTCCGGGATGGAATCATATAGACGGTGGCAAAATGGCTGCTGCATACAGGGATGAAGCCTGGAAGGAATATCAATATCCACTTTCTAAAAAGAAAAAATATGGAACCCAATACAGCGAACATACCATTGATGGAACCCATGCATGATGTGTTGCTCTCCGTAACACGTGCCTATCCGCCAATGGCCCCACTCATCATAGACATTACACCACGAGAACGCGCTGCGCTGACAAAACTGGGCGATATGCTGGCATTGGCATTTGGCAGTTATGAAAATCCGGCATTCATCGCAGAGTTGCATTTACATGCATTTCAGTTATTGCCGGAAAGGATTTCACGTATCCTCTGCAGTTTCGGTACTGACTTCTCGGCTTCCCAATATGGGGCGATTGTACTGAGAGGGTTGGTGAATGTAGATCAGGATCAGCTGGGTCCTACACCGCCTTCTTATAAACAGATGGATTATACGAAGATCAATCGTTATGGTTTTATCTGTGCTTTGTTGCATGGAGCGGTACCTTCCAAGCCTGTACAGTACTATGCCCAGCGTAAGGGAGGCGGATTATTGCATGCGATCATTCCTGATGAGAAAATGAATTTTACACAGACAGGGTCCGGGTCAAGAACGGATCTGTTTGTGCATACGGAAGATGCTTTTCTCTTTAATGCGGCGGATTTTTTGAGCTTTTTGTTTTTGAGGAATGAAGAGAATGTACCGAGTTCCTTGTATAGTATTCGCTCGCATGGATTGCTGGGAGAGGAGATGGATGCATTGTTCCAATCTATTTATAAATGTCCGAAGGATGCGAATTATGATGCTGATGTGGCGAAGGGAGAAGAAGTGACTACCCCTGTTTTGTATGGAAACAGGGAGAATCCTTTCATTCGCTTTGATGCGGCAGAACAAATTTATAATGAATCGGCTGGGCAGACCCCGGAGGCAATGGCTTACCTGAAGCATTTCTGGGAGGAAGCGCGGAAGCTGATATACAATGATTATATACCAGAGTCAGGTGATCTCATTTTTGTGAACAATCATTTGTGTGCCCATGGCAGAAATGCATTTGTGGCGGGATATCGGAAAGAGAATGATATGATGGTAAAGTGTGAGCGGCGAATGATGTTGAGAATGATGAGTAAGACCAGTCTCATTGGCATCAGGGGAGTAACACATGCGGACGATCCTTATTTAATAATGGAAGAACATTATGGCAGTCTATTTAAATAAATCAAACATGAATCAACCAACCCTGGTTGCTGCACCTGTAAAGGATCTCTTTTATGAGGGGGCAGCGGCGGAATACAATGCTGCTATCACGGCTGCTGCAGAGCGGGTGACGGCTTTTCTGGAAAACAATAAGCGACCATTTAGCGGGATAAAGCCCGCGGCTTTGCTGGCGCAGTTCAGGGAAGTGGATTTTGATACCCCGCTTCCTGATTATGAGCGTTTGTTTGAAGAGGTGGATCGGTTGTATATACAGCATGCCACGGCCTTTCATTTGCCTAAGTATATTGCACACCTGAATTGTCCGGTAGTAATACCGGCCCTGGCGGCAGAGGTGATTATCAGTGCGATCAATAGTAGCCAGGATACCTACGATCAGAGTGCGGGTGGAACATTTATGGAGAGGAAACTGATTGATTGGACGGGTGCGCAGATCGGGTATGATGAACAGTGTGATGGCGTGTTTACAGCTGGTGGGTCCCAGAGTAATATGATGGGGTTGTTGCTGGCGAGGGATTATTATGCGCTGAACTTCCTGCATCATAATATTAAGCTGGATGGGCATCCGGTAGAAGCCAACCGGTTCAGGATATTTGTGTCGGAGAAGGCACATTTTAGTAATCAGAAGAATGCTTCGCTGATGGGGTTGGGAGAGCAGGCGGTGATAAAAGTGGCGACTGATGAACGATTCAGGATGGATATGGGTGCGCTGGAAGCAGCGATTCAAAAAGAAAAAGAATTGGGGAATATTCCAATAGCAGTGATAGCGACGGCAGGTACCACGGATTTCGGAAATGTAGATCCGTTATCGGGTATAGCGGGAGTGGCAAAGCGGAATCAGTTGTGGTATCATGTGGATGCGGCTTATGGTTGTGGATTGTTATTGACGGATAAGTATCGTTATTTGTTGGATGGGATTGAGTTGGCGGATTCGGTGACGATTGATTATCATAAGTCGTTTTTTCAGCCGATCAGTTCGAGCGCATTTATAGTGAAAAACAGGGTACACCTGAATATTATCAGGCATCATGCAGATTATCTGAATCCGAAGGAGCAGGATTATGATGCACTGCCTGCACAGATCAATAAATCGGTGACGCAGAGTACCAGGCGGTTTGATGCATTGAAGTTATGGTTTACTTTGAGGCTTATGGGTAGGCAGCAGTTGGGTGCGTATACGGATACGATTATAGAAACGGCAGAAGAGGCGGCTTGTTTGATAGAGGAGCAGGAGGATTTTCAGTTGTTGAGTCATAGTGATTTGGGGGTGTTGGTATTTAGGTATTATCCGGCTGGCTTAAATGTATCGCCCTGTGAATTGAATAAAAAGATAAAAGAGCGGTTGTTTTTTAGCGGGGAAGTATTGATAGCGAGTACGAAAGTTGATGGACGGTTTTATCTGAAGTTTACTATTTTGAATCCTTTGACTACGATTGAGGATATCAAAGAGATATTAAAAGCAATCAGAGACATTTGATATATTATACCGCCCCCTTTTGTAGGGGGCGGTATAGAAATTATAGATGCTTGGGATAGTTTAATAATTTTACACTATATATCTTAAACCCTTGTTGATCCTGAATATAATTCGCCGCAAAACCAACTGTAACTTTAGTTTCTTCAGTCAGCGTAAACGTAATCTTGGGATCACTGAACAGCGTATACTGAATCGTTGTATTCCCGCTTATATCCCCATAATCCGGAATCGTATCCAACCCCGGCGCTACTACAATATAAGTCGGATCCTTTGTTCCCTGCCAATCCAGATCAGATACATCTAAAGTATACGTACCCGCTGGCAGCGCACTACCCGTAGTCTGCCAGATCTTGCCATTATGAATAGCCGGAGATCCCCAGCCACTTTCCATATCTATGGTGCCTCCTTCATCTGTTGCATACCCACCATACCCGTCATGGCTTTTTGCCGCCGTATTGGCAATCCAGTCCGTCAGCGTACCCCAGCGGCCACCGGAATGAAGACCGGCTATTGTGAATGGGGTAGAGGTATTCTTCAGATATTGGGAAGAGATATCTTTGGATGGGCCAATGACCAGCGCATCTACATCTACAATTACAATTGTTACCGCGGCATTGGAAGCAACTTCATACTGTCCCGTACTTTTCAGTCTTACTGCCAGTGCGAGCTTCTTACCCTCGTAATCAGATGATTTTAACTGATTGATATCGAGTGATAGAAAAAAGGTTCCCTCACTTTTTCCGGCAGGAACACTGACAGAAGATGGAAGGGTATAGAGTAAATCAGGCATTAGTAGGGTATTCGCATCCAGGATATTGTTGAACTTTAAGAGATCAATAGTATCAGCATCGGTTATAACATTGACAGTAAAACCTGCTGGTTTGAGCGTACTTGCCTGCGCAACACCCAGGATGATATTGAGTTTATTGGTAGTCGCATCAATGGTGTAATTATAGGTGGAAGAATCCGTACCAGTTGGCACAGGATAGTTCGCACTGATACCACCAGAGATATTGAGCGCCTGTGGCATGTAAATATTAGGAATGCCATAACTGTCGGCATCCTTTTTACAAGCCCAGAGCGATAAAAGAAATATGATGATGATTGATTGTTTCATAGATTGATTTTTTAAATGAATTACCAACCCGGGTTTTGCACCAGCACTCCTTTGGAAATACTGATTTCCGTCTGCGGAAATGGATAATAATACATCTTACTGGCGTTAAAAACGCGCTCTTCTACGCTGAATGTGGTGTATACACCATTATTCACTTTTACGCCTAACAGAGGCTTATTTAAGGCCGTTTCTGCATCCTTCCATCTAAGCAGGTCCCAGTATCTGTAATCCTCAAATGCTAATTCAATTCTTCTTTCATGCTTTACAGCAGTTCTGAATTCGTCCTGATTGGTGGCTGTTACCGCCGGCATATTTACCCCCGTACGTGCACGCACCATATTGATCGCGGCTCTGGCTGTTAATCCATATCCATTATCATTATCCGGGCCATAGGCTTCATTCATTGCCTCTGCATATTCCAGCAATACTTCTCCATATCGCATTACCACCCAATGGTGTGTGGCAGTACCTCCCTGCACAAGATTCAATCCATCATTCAGGAATTTTTTCAGATAATACCCCGTCTTACTTGCATTCGTATTTGCCATATCATCCGTACCCCCCGGAGCTTCGTTGATCACCCTGCTATTCCATGTACTTCCATTCGTCACGACACTCATCCCCAGTCTTGGATCACGGTTGGTATATGGATTCGCGGGATCCGGCGTACCAGTATATTCATAATCTGATACAAGATTTTCTGAAGGCGTTACTCCGCTCTGACCACCGGAAGTACTGATGGGATAGTTCATGGTTTCCATGTAATGATTCGCTGTCTGCCTGACTGCCAAAATCGTTTCGCCGCTGCTTAACGTATTACTTTGCAAAAAGTAATTCCTGTAATCATTTGATAAACTATATATCCCTAACGCAATTACATCATGGGCTGCAGCAGCTGCCTGCTGCCATCTCAATACATCTCCGCTTGTATTGTGCAATGGACTGGCCCAATATAGTAATGCTCTTGCCTTTAATGCCAGTGCCACGCCCTTTGTGAACCGGCCATCATAATTGGAAAAAGAAGAGGTTTTCCAGTTCACCTGCAAACTGTCCTGATATAATGTTACCTCGTCAACTACAAAATTCATCACACTATCATAAGGTGTAGCCGGCATAATCGTATTCTCATCCGCATTCAGCACCCTTGTCAGCAGTGGTACACCTCCATATCTTTTTGATAATTCAAAATAGAAGTATGCTCTCAAAATGTGTGCTTCCGCTCTATACCATGCCACATTCATCACATCATTTTTGTAACTGATAGCACCGGCAGCAGAGATCGTGTCCCTGTTAGTGCCTAAGATATCTTTGTAATTCACGGAGTGTTCCAGGAAGTAATTCGCCGCCCTGATCCCCCTATAATAGCTACTGTAATAGTTATCCGGATTCGTCGTCGCATTCCAGCTCCCCTGGTTAAACAGCTGTGCATCGGAAATGCCTGAAGTCTGCTCTGCCTCGTCCGTGGCTGCTGCAAAGAGATTACCATCCACAGATAAAAAGCCATTCCTGATATATGCATACGGCGCATTGCCCAGCGAGATCAGCGTACTGTAATCCGAATTGAGCGTCTTGTCTGTCTCAGATGAATCGATCTTTGTATTTAGAAAGTCTTTTGAACAGGCACTCAGCACCAGCAAAATGACTATATAGATTGTTAGTTTCTGCATGAGGGTCATTTTATTAGTTAAATGAAACACTGAGTCCACCGATGTACGATTTCAGTCCCGGATATCCTGTTGGGGTCTCCGGATCAAAGTTGTAATCTCTTAAGAGCTTGCTGATGGTGACTGGATTCGTCGCACTCATGAACAAGCGCAAACGACTCAGGTGTGCTCTTTTCAGGAATGCCTCAGGCAAAGAATAGCCTACTTCTATATTCCTGATCCGCAGGTAATTGTTTTTCTTTATCCAGAAAGTTGAATTCCGGTAGTTATTGGTATTTGATTGTGTAGTGAGCCGTGGATAGGTAGCTGTGCTCCGTGTGTCAATACCTTCTGACGGATAATAGGCCCAGGCGCCTTTGGCCATTGGGAAGGCATTGTTATTACTTACGAATGCCAGGGTCTGCGTTGCTGCATTTAGCAGATTGAAATCAGCACCAGCACCTCCCTGGAATAGGATTGCCACATCAAAACCCTTGTAATCCAGTGATGCATTAAAAGAGTAATACAGGGATGGATAGGCCGGATGCCCGATCTTAGTCACGTCATTCTGATCCACGAATCCGCTATTGTCAAGGTCTTTGTATTTCAGATCTCCAGGTTGTACTGCACCAAAAACAGGTACTGGTTGTCCTGACTTTAATGTACCATCTGCATTGAAATCGTCTGTCTGGTAAAACCCTTCTGCTATTAAGCCTGTGGGCGTACTGACAGATAATCCTGTCGTTTTACTAAAACTATTCACAGGGGTAATTTCAGCTTTATAGTCTACCGTGTTCTTATGATACAGCATACTGCCTCCTACATGGTAACCCAATCCTTTCCATGTATCGTGGTAGTTCATGGTGAGTTCAAATCCTTTATTTGTCATCTTCCCGATGTTCTTAAACATCAGTGCCGTACCAATAGTCGCGGCATAACTGGCCTGATCGTAGGTGATAATACCACCACGTTTATCCATGTATGCATCTGCTATAATATCCAGTTTCTTAAACAGGGTCATATCAAAACCGACATTATACTTCATGCTATGCTCTGCAAAGATGTCGGGGTTGGCTATATAAGTAGGTGCGATGGCTGTGTTGGAATTCAAACTGGTCACCCCCGTATAAAATGCGGTAGAGGTACCATAATACTGCTGGTAAAGATACCTGCCCTGTGCAGAGTTTTCATTTCCTGATTTGCCTGCAGAAGCCCTGACTTTCAGGTACAAAGGCGCTGTCAATGCAATCCATCCTGCAGAGATGGCCGGATAGAAACCATGGTTATGACCTATAGCATAGTTGTCTGAACCGCTATATCCAAAGCCAAATCCTAGCATATACTTATTACGGTATGTATAATCAATGGTGCCACCTAAGTTCGTATAGTGATGGAAGATGTTATTACCTGTATTATACCCTGAACCATTGAAATTACCATTCCAGTCTTCTATATAGTTGCTGGCAAAATAATTCACCAGTGCATGTACCGCATGGGAACCAAAAGTACGGTCATACCCGGCACTCAGGTTAGCCTGTTTCCAGTCGTACTGGTTAGTCGGTGAACTGGCACTGGCTACAAGATCTGAAGTAACATCAGTTGTTGTTTGCACGCCATTATAATAACGTGCATAGGTAGCTGTTTTGCTGGCAGCGCTTCTGGTCCATGTATTGAAACTCACTGCTTCACTCAGGTATAACCCGGGAGTAATGAAATCCAGTTTTTCTTTCAGGTTAAAATTCGCCTGTAATGTTCTGTCATGTGTCGATGTCCAACCCAGTGCTTTCAGTGATGCTACAGGGTTATTTGAATAAACGGTCGTGCCTGACCAGTTGCCCGTTTCATCTTTCACCGGGTACACATTGGAAGGGTACACCGCCATATTATTCCATAAGCTCGGGCCGTTGAAGTTCGGATATCGCCTGTCTTCAATACGGCCACCCAGGTCTACTTTGGCTTCAAATATTTTGAAAAAGCTAAAATCCAGGTTGGCCCGCAGGTTAAAGCGCTGGATCTGTGCATTTGAAGTAGTGGCATTTGTCGCCACATTA
This sequence comes from Chitinophaga sp. LS1, assembly GCF_034274695.1. Classification (NCBI taxonomy): domain Bacteria; kingdom Pseudomonadati; phylum Bacteroidota; class Chitinophagia; order Chitinophagales; family Chitinophagaceae; genus Chitinophaga; species Chitinophaga sp. LS1. The sequence continues at coordinate 6,235,355 of NZ_CP128362.1, read as the reverse complement.
TACAAACCCTGGTTCTTCATGTAATCTACGATGAGTGCATATCGGGTAGTTGTATCACCGCCACTGAAAGTAATATTCGCATCTCTGAATACGGCGTTCTTTTTCAGAACTTCATCAAACCAGTCTATATCTGTACCCGTACCATTTTTATACGCCTCCAGTTGTGTGGTGGTATACTTTGGCGTGTAAATATATTGATGATTGTTTACCGCATACAGGTCATTGCTGACAGCCTGATTATAGAGTCGTGCATAGTCATAAGACCGCAATGGCTTATTGATATTCTCAGCCTGTTGTACGCCATTTCTCACCTGCACCTGTACAGTGGGTTTGCCTGCATGGCCTCTTTTTGTAGTGATCCATAGTACGCCGTTCGCGCCACGCATCCCAAAGGCAGCGAGTGCTGCGGCGTCTTTATATAATTTAACTTCCGCAATTTCTATGGCAGATAAATACTGGAAGTAGGTATTGTTCACCTGAAATCCATCTACAAATATGGCGATGTCATTGTTGTCGTAAGTGCCCATGCCGCGTATCACAAAGCTGGCATTGTCATAGCCCGGCTCGCCGCTGGCCTGTTCGGTGATGATACCGGGCAGACGGCCATAGAAGGTATTGGTGATATTTGCAGCCGGTGTCCTGTATAATTCCTCTCCGGATACTTTTGATACGGAAGCCGTAGGTATCGAATCCGGAACGGATTGCGCCAGCACTTTACCGGAAAAGGCCAGCATATATAGTAGCGTTCTGTAGCGCATGTTCAATAATTTTTAAAGCGTGATTAGTAGCCGGGATTCTGGATCAGGGTACCCTTGTTGATTTCCGTTTGCGGGAAAGGATTGAGGAACTGACGGGGTGCCCAGAAGCCCAGGTACATCTTGCCATCATGATAGTCCGTATTACCTGTCATTTTTGATCCTACATCACTGTTGAAATGCAGGGTGCGAATCACGCCGCCAATCAGGCCGTCACCGATATCTGTTCTTTTCCAGTGTTTGATATCATGCAGCCAGTAGTTCTCATCGAAGAACTCTGCTGCCCATTCTCTCTGGATAATCGTTCTCAATTTTGCCTGATCGGTTTCAGTAATAGCTGGCAGGCCGGCACGCTGATGAATGATGTTGAGTTTAGCCAGTGCATTGGCAGATTGTCCCAATTCGTTGTACGCTTCTGCTGCAGATAAATAATAAGCCGCGAGACGGAAGATGGGGAACTCAAACCAGTTACGGGTGCCTGCTTTGTAATAGAACTTTACAGGTACAGCGGCTACGTTCATCGCCCATTGAAAGAGGTTGGAATTCGCCCAGTTATTATCATTCGGGTTGTTCCAGGTGTCAATCTCCCATGCTTTGAAACTCGCTTTGAAACGGGGTTCCATAGCCTGTATACGGGTGGTGTAGTCAGAAAAGGCTGTGGTGGCAGTTGGCCATACCTGGTCGGTGCCATCTGCTTTGTAGTAGTTCTCGAGATAACTGGTAGTGAGCCCATTTCCATATGCCTGCCAGTTATGCATGTTGTAAAACGTGTTCATGCCACTACCACCGGCATCGTATTTAAATGCCAGTATGATCTCGGCGTTGGCAGGTGTGGAGGTCGCTGTACCATAATCATCCAGCGGATTGCCGGTATTGATGATCTTAATACCTCCATTGGTTTCTGCTTCTTTGATCACAGCTTCGGCAGCGATGGCAGCCGTTTGCCAGCGGGAAGCGTCTTCATTGCCCATGCAGATGAGGTTATTATTAGCTCCCAGATCCAGATAAGGCGTAGCTGTATTAAAAAGAGGACGTGCCGCGTATAACAGCGCCTTTGCTTTGATGGACAAGGCGGCGGACTTCGTCATCCGGCCGGTCCAGGTAGCAGACCATACGGCTGGCAATACAGCTGCTGCAGCATCACACCAGCTGCTGATAGAATCTATTACTTCTGCTACTGGAGCACGGGGAATATTCAGGTCATCGTTTACAGTCAGTGATTTGGTCACGATAGGAACACCTCCGTACATGATCACCATTTGTTCATAGTCGTAAGCGATGAGTGCCAGCATTTCTGCTTTCACAATGGCTTTGTCAGCTGCCGTCATGTCGGTGACCTTGTCGATGTTTTCCCTGACGAGGTAGGCCTGTCTGATGGCAGTGAAATTATAGGCGTAGCCATCCATGTCTTCCGTATTGCCTGTTGCAGTGAGGCCGGTACTGGTGGCAATACCATAACCCCATGTCCAGGAGAAGCCATAGGTGAGAGCGCCGGATATATTGTCCTGGATGAGTGAGTTCCAGTTACCCTGATAGGGCAGACCCTGACAGAGCACTTTCTTATAGGCGTTGGCGATAGCTCCCTGCGCTTTGATAGTCGTAGAGAATACCGAATCTGTCGTTGTTGTATTGGAGATGGGCATTTGCAGAAAGTCCTTCTGGCAGGCAAACAGCAACAGCACCATGCATATGATATAGTAAGGTTTCATCTCAAATATTTTTAGTGGATCAGAACTGGATATTGGTACCGAAGTTGAACGTGCGGGTCAGCGGGTACATATATCCCATACTGTTCTTGCCATCGTCCGCCAGCTCAGGGTCAATGCCTTTCATCACTTCTTTGCTCCAGGTAATGAGGTTATTACCATTGGCGTAGAAGCGGATACTTCGGATATGCGCGCGGGTGAGTAATCCCCTGTCCTGGATGCTGTAACCTATTTCAAGGTTCTTGAGGCGCTTGAAGTTGTTAGACTTGAGCCAGAAGTCGCTGAAAAGGTTATTGGGGCCGGAACCACTGAAAGAGAAGGAGGGATAGGTAATCTTTTCACCATTCTCATACTTTTCCTGTGTCCAGTGGCCATCGTAGTAAGGCTGGAATACAGCACCTACGTTCTTGGCAAATGGGGTACTCAGCACATAACCGGATTGCGGGAAGGAACCCTGTGCTGTACCGATAAAGAGGGCAGAGATATCGAATCCTTTATAAGAGAAACCGATGGTCAGGTTGTAGGCTATGCGAGGCAGATTGGAGTAGCCGATAGGCACCTGGTCTTTGGTATCAATGATGCCGTCGCCGTTGATATCTTTGTAACGGATATTGCCCAGTCTTGCCTGATTGCCGTTCGTATTATATGGGCGGTTATTCAGTTCTTCGGTAGTGTTGAAGAAACCATCCCATACATAACCTTTGTATTGCCCAATGCTGTAGCCGGTCTCGTTCATCCATGGATATTGGTAAGACGGCTCTGCCATATATTCAATTTTATTGCGCGCGTAGGAGAAGTTGGCACGGAGGAAATAACTGAGTTTACCAATATTATCATTGTACCCCAGTTCGATCTCATATCCCTGGTTGCTGACGCGGCCAATATTCGCAGGAGGTACGATGGAAGAGGATACCCCATAAGTAGCCGGGATCGTTTGGAGGTTCACGAGGATGTTATTCCTGTTTTCCCTGAAGAGGGTAGCGGAGAGAGTGATCTTATCCTTCCACAAACGCAGGTCAGCGGCAAGATTTAGTTTCTTTGCACGTTCCCAGGTCACGTCAGGATTACCCAAAGTGGTTTCGCTGGCGCCTGAGAAATAAGGGTTTGCACTACTACCATTGCTATTGCCAAAATAGTAACCGCTTGAACTGGATGACCAGCCATTTGGCAGGTAGAGATAGCGGCGACTTCCCAATCTGTCGCTACCGACTTCTCCATAGGAGCCACGAAGTTTGAGCCAGGTAAGCACATCGTTCTTCGGATAGAATGGTTCTTTTGTCACAACCCAACCCGCAGATACAGCGGGGAAGTAACCAAAGCGGCGCTTAGGTGCGAAGTTTTCAGTACCATTCAGACCCATGTTGAATTCCAGCAGGTAGCGTTCACTAAAGTTGTATGTAACACGGCCTACCAAACCCATTAAACCGGAGGGTGTGTTATAGGTTAGATCGTGTGCCGTGTATTTCTGGGCATTGCCAAGGAATAATGCGGACACGTTGTGATTGCCAAAACTGTGGGCGTAGTCGATAGAAGCTTCCAGGTATACTTTGCGCCAGGCACCATTACCCCAGTTGTCGGAGGTGTAGTCAGGGTTTAACTGACCACCGGCAAGCACAATGTTATTAGGATTGTTGGGATCGCGCATGGCTTTGTAAAGCGGAATGCTGGTGGTTTGGTAGAAGCCCTTCGTATAACTGTCATCATAGGCGATCTTTCCATTCAGATTCAGTCCCTGGGTGATGTAGTCCATCTGGTGCTTCAGGTTCACGGTGCTGGTGAGAGTTGTAATATACTGATTCAGCGTACCGGCACTGAGGAAGTCACTGATGGGAGAGACACCACTCCCACCTTTATCAACAAGGGGATTAATGCCATCGCCGGAGGTACCGATAAACCCATTCACCAGTTTGCCATTAACGAAGTTGGGGCCTACGAACGGACTACTCTCAAAGATCTTCTGGATGATAAGCTGGTAGCGATCGCCCTGGTCTGTAGAGCTATAGCCGCCTGAAGGCACATGGCCAACGGTTGATTGCCCCGCCAGGTTCACGCTGATCTGGAAGTTTTTGAATACGTCGATGTCGAAGTTGGATCGGAAGTTATAACGTTTGAAGTTGGAATTCGTATTAGAACCACCGTAATTGTAGTCGTTGAGAATACCTTGCTGGTGATAGTAGCCTAGCGAAGCAAAGTACCTTACTTTTTCAACTCCGCCGGATATATTCATGTTGTATTGTTGTTGCTGGCCCTTACCTCCGAAGATTTCCTTGAAATAGTTATGCGAAGTGTAGTACAGGGCGGGGCTGTTGGCCAGTGCCTGTCTGTCGCTGGTTCCGATTTCAAGGCTGTTGATTTCGTCTGTAGTATAGTCCCTGTTATTTTTGAACTTCCACAATTCATTGTCGGTGAAGAGCAGGTTGTCAAAGCTGCTGTTGCCGGCGGCCTCCGCGTTGCGGACACCTTCATTACGGAAGAGGGCGTATTGATAAGAGTTGAGAATGGGCAGGAGGGAGGTAGCGTTTGTAAAACCGCCATTTGCGGTGAAGCCGAAGGTAGGTTTATTGAGTTTCCCTCTTTTGGTGGTGACGATGATGACACCGTTCGCGCCCCGGATACCATATACAGCGGTAGCAGAAGCATCTTTCAGAATAGAGATGCCTTCGATTTCGTTTGCATCCATGGCGTTGAGCACCACGTAAGGCTGCTCTGCCGGTTGCTGTATACCATCGATTACGATGAGCGGATCCTGACCGTTTAAAGTGGCAATACCACGAATGTGAATGGTCGCAGCATTCTGACCGGGTTCACCGCTGGATTGTACGGCGCTGATACCGGAGGCTCGCCCTACAAGCATATTGGTGATGTTAGACACAGGGGTGGAGACGAGCTCTTTGCCACCAACGGTAGAAATAGCCCCTGTCACGGTAGGTGCTTTTTGTTTGCCGTAGCCGACAACCACCACTTCGCCGAGCGCTTTATCTTCCGTGACGAGGTTGATGTTGAGAACCGGGCGTGCATTGACATTCACCTCCTGCCGATGGTAACCGATGAAAGAGAAGATCAGGGTAGCATTGTCTGGTACAGTAAGTTTGAAGTGACCGTTTTCGTCTGTTTTGGTAGCGATGTTGATATTGTTCTTCTGGTAGACGCTCACGCCGATGAGCACTTCATTGCCGGAGCGTACCGTACCGCTTACAGTAAGGGAGCTTTGCCCGTAGGTAGTGGGTAATCCTATTAGTTCAAGCAATAGGAGGGCTACCGACCATTGTAAGAGTAGTCGTTTGATCATGATGTAGAAATTGGTTTTTACAAAATGGAATCCCCGATTAGTGGTTGTCTGCAAACGTTTGCATCATTCGAAATAAAAAAGGTAGCGATGGAACGTAATCGTTTACAATTTGGTTCATAATAAAACAGTTTTTCTTGTGGATGTAATAAAGGATGTTGGCCCTTTGGTGAATCAGAGTAATCGTTTACAATTGTTTTCATAACTACAGTTAGGTGAATGCTGGATGGAAAAGTATTATGAAAAAAGGAGAGGGTATTTGCGGGAATTAACAAAGAATAGCAGGATTTTAGCCGATGGGGTTGCTAAAATGATTTAGTTTTTTCTTAGCTTGCTTTATATGTCCAAAACTGTATTGATCCTCGGCGCCAATTCTGATGTAGCGAAAGAAGCTACATTATTATATCTCGAAAAAGGGTATCAGGTGATAGCAGCCTCCCGTAGTACAGCAGCAATAGAATCGTTTATGGAAGCGAAGAAGGTTTCTGATAGCCGGTTGACTATCTGTTATTTTGATGCCATTGCTTTTGAAACACATGTGGCTTTCTACGCTTCATTGCCTGCAAAACCCCATATCGTTGTATATTCAGCCGGTTTTCAGGTAACGAATGAACAGGCCCTGACAGATTGGGAAGGTTGTTATCGGATGATGCAGGTACACTATGCCGGCGCTGTATCCATCATTAATATCATTGTAAATGACAAGGGGAATGAGCACCTGGAACGGATCATCGGGCTATCCTCGTTATCAGGTGTACGTGGACGAAAAAGTAACTTTATTTACGGTAGTACAAAAGCAGCATTTACCCAATATCTGGCAGGGATGAGACAATATTTGTTTGCCAGAAAGGTCGTGGTAAATGTGATAGTAGCAGGCTATATCCGTAGCAAGATGACGGCCGGACTTGACCTCCCGGAGTCTTTATTAATGGAACCTTCGTTTATTGCGAATGAAATTGTAAATGCAGGTAATGGGTTTACGATTGTACCGGGCATAAAATGGAAATTAATATATCAGGTATTGAGATTGATGCCTGAAAAGTTGGCGGCGAGATTGCCATAGTTTTAAAAGGTCTTTCTTTCTATCCCCCCCTACACCACCAAAATCCGCCCTTACGTCAAACTTATTTCCCCCTCCCCAACATCCTCGCTAATTTTCCTGCATAAACTCAAACTTATGCAATCTTGAGAAGATTGATCTTCTTGATCTGAAAGACGTGTGTGAAAATGCCATTGAATTGAACTCGTAGCTAAAACAACAACAGGTAGATGTTTTATTCCTGGATATTGAGATGCCTTATATGACAGGTATTGAATTATTAAAAAACCCTTACCCGCCCGCCAAAGGTCGTATTTACCACTGCGTACGAAAAATACGCACTACATGGATATGAACTGGAAGTACTGGACTATTTATTAAAACCTATTTCTTTTGAACGCTTTCTCAAAACAGCCAATAAGATCTATGACCATTTCCAAACCCAACCATCCACAAGCGATTACTTCTTTGTAAAAGTTGATAGCAAGCTGGAAAAGATCAGCGTGAATGACATTCTCTTTGTCGAAGCCATGGAGAATTATGCTGCTATTCACGTACCTGACAGAAAGATCATCACACACCTTACATTAAAGATGTTGCAGGAGCACCTGCCCGCAACATCTTTTGTACAACCACACAAGTCTTACCTGGTGGCCATCGACAAAATCAATAGTATTGAAGGTAACACGCTGTATGTAGGTGCTTTCCAGATTCCAGTTTCCAAATATCAGAAGGAAGAAACACTACAACGCATTTTACATAATCGTTTCCTAAAGCGATAAGGCCGTAGCGACATTCACTATCCCCCAGCCAAAAGAACTATTGCGGGTCACAGGGTAGGTGCCTGCTCTCTGCATCTTGCTGATAATGCTATCTCTTGGATAACCCGGGTTTTTACTCCATATCAATGCTGCGATGGCAGAACAACTTGCCGTTGCTACAGAAGACCCGCCTACTGTGGAAGGTACATCCCCGCTCATCGCAATACTCAATGGATGCAAACCGTTACTGGCTTTTTCCATCACTATTGTAAAATCTACTTTGCTCCCTACGTGACAGTCGTCACAACGTGTGGTCAGGTTATCTTTCACCCCCGTTACAGCATGTACCTGTGGCTGGTTAGCCGGAAAGATCACTCCCACAAAACTTGCAAAGAATGAAAATGAAGTACCTGCGGCACAGAACATCAATTTCTGTTTGCTATCAGCATAAGCAATCGCATCCTTGATCTGACCATAGCTAAAGATGGTACCCAAACTCATACTGATGATCTTTACATCCGGATCATCTGCACCCAGTACATAAGCATCAGTTACACCATTTACAGATTTTGAAGAGAGGATCACCACATTTTCAGCCGCATGTACCATGAGCAGATTACAATTGTAGGCAATGCCAGCAGTATTGCCATCTGTGCCCCGAGGTCCTGCCAGTACACCCGCCATACTGGTACCATGCCCGCAATCGTCATTGGTGGTAGCACCGGAATATGTCACCGCACGTGCAATGCTTCGTCCCGAAGAGTAACCCTGATTGAATGCGGAGCCTAAGTTTTCCTGCGCATCACTGATACCCGTATCAATAATCATAACCTTGATATTTGCTCCTGTAGATTGTGCCCATGCCTCAGGAATGTGGTGATAAGTGTAATTCCAGGATTGCTTGGCTGCAGGGAGTATCGAAGTATATTTAATATTCGTTTGGGCTGTATTACTCCCGCAGCCGAAATTCAATAAGCTACTGGCAGGCCTTGCATTAGCCTGACTATAAGCACCATAGCCAATAGGATCTGCATAGCGAACAAATCCACGCAGTGCTTTGATCGTAGCATAATTACCCACTTTCAAGTTAAGAAATGGCAATTTCCCTTCTTTAAATGGATAAATAAGCGCGCCTTCATGTTCCTTTACCACTTTTAATACTTTCTCCTTATCGCCGGTATTATAGCCTATACTTAATACACTATCTGACTGAATCAATGCACTCCACAACATACTATCATTGGCCATGGCCCAGTCGAAATGATCCTCCTCTTTAAGTCGTTGTTCAATAAAATCATTGATAGCAGATTTCGGAATAATCGTGTCAGGATTTGAATTGTTGATAGTGGGAAGCGTATCCTTCCGGGAACAGGCGCTGAGTGCCAGCAGGCACAGAATAGGGTAGATGGGTTTCATAACAAAGGATTTACATAGAAGTTACGAAAGTTTTATTGAAAAGTTTCATTTGCAACAAAGTTGCATATCTTTACTGCAAATAATACATATAATAATGACAGACCGTTTGCCTGTAACGGTACTCAGTGGTTTCCTGGGTGCCGGTAAGACTTCTTTGCTCAATCATATCCTACATAATAAAGAAGGCCTGAAAGTGGCCGTTATTGTCAACGATATGAGTGAGGTGAACATAGATGCCCAACTCGTAAAGAATGAAAATACCCTCAACAGAACAGAAGAAAAACTCGTAGAGATGAGCAACGGCTGCATCTGCTGCACCCTCCGCGAAGACCTACTTATTGAAGTAGAAAAATTGGCCAATGAAAAGCGGTTCGACTATTTATTAATAGAAAGCTCCGGTATCAGCGAACCGCTTCCCGTAGCGCAAACATTTACCTACGGCACGCTTGATGAATTATCCAGACTTGATACCTTAGTTACTGTTGTGGACTCCTACAACTTCCTCCAGGACTATGGCAGCACCCGTATCCATGAGGAGCGGACAGTGGTAAACCTGCTTACTGACCAATTGGAATTTGCGAATGTTATTATATTAAATAAAACAGACCTGATCACACCAGAGATGTTAGGCACTTTAAAAGCCATGATTAAAAAACTAAATCCCGGTGCAAAGATCATCACCAGCGAATTTGGAAAAATTGCCCCTGCTGACATACTGAATACTCACTTATTTGATTTCGACACCACCAGTCAACAAGCCGGCTGGATCGAAGAACTCAACAAAGAATACCATACACCGGAAACCGAAGAATACGGCATCAGCAGCTTTGTCTTCCGCAGCCGTGAACCCTTTCACCCAGCCCGCTTCTGGCGATATTTAAACGAGGAATGGCACTCCAACATCATTCGCAGTAAAGGTCTCTTCTGGCTCGCTTCCCGGCAGGATGACGCTATTAACTGGAGTCAGGCCGGAGGTAGTCTCCGCGCTGAAAAAGCCGGTGTATGGTGGTGTAGTATGCCCTACAAAGACCGTATCCGCTACGCCAGCTTCCTCGATTACAAAGAAGAAATAGAAAGCAGGTGGGATAAAAATTTTGGAGATAGATACAATGAACTTGTTATCATCGGCAAGGATATGGACAAGGATTTAATCACCATAGAACTGGAAAACTGTTTATGCACACCTGTGGAAATCGCAGCAATGCAAAGAGGACAAAGGTTTTCAGATGAGTTTCCCTTGTAGTTAACTTAAACATAATATAGAACCATTTTTTTCAATAATAATTTCGCATCGCTTTAGAGCTCCGTCTTATGATGAAGAATTTGACCGATGCGGAATTATTATCCTTAGTCCGGAAGGAGAACGATGAGAAAGCTTTTGCCATACTTGTATTACGCTACAATGTAGCGTTGTATAAGTATATCTATGCCCGCGTGCGATTGGAAGATGACGCCAAAGATATACTGCAGGAAGTACTGATCTCCTGCTGGAATAACCGGCACAACATTCAAAACCCCGAAAAGATCTTCAACTACATGTGCCGTGCCGCCTACTATTCTGTAATAGACTGGCAGATAGCGCACAAAAAAATATTAGCGCGGCAAACTACCTTATTAGAAAAAGACGAACCCAGTACTTTCCCTGTCGAGAACCAGTTAATAGCCGTCGAAATGCGGGAAAAGGTGGATACTGAAGTCGCAAAGATGAATGATACCATGCGGAAAGTTTTTATTTCCAGCCGCTGGGAATCTAAGTCTATCCACGAAATAGCCCAGGAATACGGACTCTCAGAGCAAACCGTAAAGAATACCATATCGCTTGCCCTCAAAAGGATCCGTCTCCGTCTACAAACAGACCATTGGCTCTCTGTTTACATTCTGTTAACATTGTGTTTACAATTCCTTAACGGTACCGCTTATATGATTTAGAGACTATACTGATGAATGCACACATCATCAGACAAAGCAGAGATATTATCGCTTTTTAAAAAATACAGAGCCGGTGAAGCTACGCCGGAGGAAGCTGCCCGTATCAGGGAGTGGTTTGATTCTTTCGAAGAATTACAAGACGATCCGGCATTTACGGATGCTGCTAATGACGCTGCCCTGGAGGCTTTGGAGCGCATATTCCATCCAAAGGTGAAGGTGCGTGTATTGCCACGCATCCTGAAAGTTGCCGCCGTATTTATATTAGTATGTACGTCTGTCCTATTTATATATAAACAATTACACCAGCCTCCTGCTCCCATTACCTATGCCTTGTTGCAGGCAGGAAAAGCTGAGCGTAAAAAGATCACCTTGCCTGATGGTAGTATCGTGACCATCAATGCGAATACGCAACTCCGCATCCCGTCTGACTTTGGCGTACGTGACCGTGTGCTCGAACTGACAGGTGAAGCCGTGTTTGATGTAGCGCAGCATATTGCAAAACCATTTATTGTTCGTAGTGGAAACCTGCAAACAGTAGTATTGGGTACTTCCTTCAACGTGAAAGCCTATCCCGGTGAAAAAGACGTAGAGATTGCGGTACTGACCGGTAAAGTAAGGATCGAGAAAAAGGCAGCTACCCAAACTACTGTACTCTCCGCAGGTTTGACCAAAGACCAGGTATTGACCTACAATAAAGAACACGACTCCTTAAACATAGGTACAGGAAAGTCAAATGAAATTGCCGCATGGCAGAACAATGTTTTCTACTTCGAACAAGCCAGTATTCCGGAAATAGCCGCTGTTTTAGAACGACAATACAATATCCATATCACCCTGACAGGACAAGCCAGACACAATTGTAAATACACATTACAGTTAAAAAATGAAACGGTGGAGAATGCCATGAGATTGCTGTCACAGTTATCCGGCATTACCTATCAGATTAATCATAATGAAATTAAAATCAACACAGCATCATGCGAATAAGATGTAAAATGCCAACAAATATGACGCACCGGGCGTACCTGCTGCTCATATTATTGACTTGTCATGTAATGGGTTTTGCGACAGAACTGCGCAGCCAGATCACGATACAGGTGCGTGATACCCGCATTAATTTAGACGTTAAAAACACACCACTCAGAAAAGTATTTTTACTCATTGAATCTCAGACTGGCCTTTCCATTGGTTACAATACTACACATGTTGCAGATAATCAGCTTGTGAGCTACAAAGCTGCTGCTGCTCCACTGGCGTCCGTTTTGCAGGATTTACTGAAAGGGTACGAAGGTGCTGTGAAACAGGTGGATGAGCGTCACATCTTCCTGAAGATTGAAAAAATAAAAGCTGTTCCGGTTGTAGTAGCACAAACTACCGATGCCGCAACAGTGACCATCTCAGGTGTGGTTACTGACGAAAGCAACATGCCTATTCCAGGTGTGAGCATTCACGAAAAAACATCTAAGGTAAACACAACTACCGATGTTGATGGTAAGTACTCCATCAAAGTAAACATCGGTGATGTTCTGGTATTTAACTTCATCGGTTTCGCTCCACAGGAAGTACCGGTTACTTCAGAGAACATTCTGAACGTACGTCTGAAAAGCCAGAACAGCCAGCTCCAGGAAGTGGTAGCCATCGGTTACCAGTCTGTAAGAAAGAGCGATCTGACCGGTGCTGTATCCAGCGTAAAAGCGAGCGAAATGAACCTCACAGCACCTACCGTAGGTCAGGCGATTGTAGGTAAAGTAGCAGGTGTACAGGTATCGCAGGTGAGCGGTGCACCTTACAAGAGCACCAAGATCCGTGTGCGTGGTATTGGCTCCTTCAATGCGAGCTCTGATCCATTGTATGTAGTAGATGGTTACCCTGTAGATGCAGACGTTTTCATCAACCCTGAAGATATCGAAACCATCGACATCCTCAAAGATGCGGCTTCTGCAGCCATCTATGGTTCCCGGGCTTCCGGCGGGGTGGTGATGATCACTACCAAAAGAGGTAAATCCGGTAGCAGAGGTAAACTGGAATATAGTTATACCACAGGTGTAAACCAGGTGTCTAAGAAAGTGAAGCTGTTAGACAGCAACCAGTTCCTGCAACTGCTGGTAGACGGTCGTAATGGTACTTATAGGAACCTGATAGAAAACAATACCTCTTTGACATGGAATGATGGTATGATGAGTGATAACAATGCTACCCGCGTGGCAAATGTGGGTAATGCGAACGCTGTGCAGATCGATCCCCGCTATTATGACTTCGCCAATCAAAAGGTAATTCCTTCTAAATATAATACTGACTGGCAGGACCTGATTTACAGGAATGCTTTCTTTGGTCGTCACAATGTATCCTTCTCTGGTGGTACTGACAATATCAGGTATTATATGAGTGGTGGTTACCAGGATCAGGATGGTGTGGTACTGAATACAAGTGTAAAAAAGATCAACCTGAGAATGAACCTGGATGCAACGATCAATCCAAGACTGAAGGCGGGTGTAAACATTTCTTACACCAACAACCAGAACAGGGAATTGAGTGAAGGCCGCTGGGATCACAACCCGATCATGACGGCGCTGTTGATGCCTCCAAGTGCACAGCCATACGATTCTAATGGTAATCCACTGAAGAATGAAATTGCTGCACTGTCTACTAAGTATGGTTACAACAGCTTCGAAAACCCGATTGCTCTGGCAAAGGAAATTAACATTACCCGCAAAGGTAACCGTAGTAACTACAACGCTTATGCTATTTATACCATCCTGCCAGAACTGACTGTGAAGGCAAACGTAGGTATGATGAGTTATTCCGAGAAGTATAACTATTATTACCCTACCAGCTTAAGTAGTGGCGTAAGTGCACCTTATTCTGACAATGCAAAGGCAGCAGCAAATGGTATTGCTCAAAACCAGAACGTGGTAGACCAGCTGGCTGAGTTCACCCTGAACTATAACAAGCGATTTGGTAAGCATAATATTACTGGTCTGGCTGGTTATTCTGCCCAGATAAATACCACTGATCTGGTAAAAGTGACTGCAAAAGGTTTTGAAGATGATCGTATCCAGGAAATCACTGCAAAAGGTGCTGATGGAACTGATTTCCAACTGACGGATGCCTACAAATCTACCTGGACGATGATGTCTTATTTTGGTCGTGCAAGTTATAATTACAATGAAAAATATTTCCTGACAGGATCTATCCGTACAGATGGTTCTTCCCGTTTTGGTCCTCAGAACAAGTGGGGTTTATTCCCGTCTGTATCCGCAGGCTGGAATATTTCAGGCGAATCTTTCTACCATGACTGGCTGGGTCAGTTATCTACATTGAAACTGCGTGCCAGCTGGGGTTTAAGTGGTAACAATAATATCGGTAACTACAATACGATGACTACTATGGCAACAGCTACCGGTACCGTATTTGGTTCGGGTACTGTGAGCTCTGCCTATTATCCGGGTGACCTGAAAGATCAGAAACTGGGCTGGGAATCTACTTCACAGTTTAATACTGGTCTTGACATCGGCATCCTGAAAGGTCGTTTGAATTTCATTGCTAACTATTACCTTTCTTATTCCTACAACCTCTTGTTCCAACAAACAATTTCTGCTATCTCCGGTTCTACTTCCATCCTGACTAACCTGCGTGATTCAAAGATCCGTAATAGTGGCATAGACCTGCAGGTTGATGCCAGGGTAATTGATGGTAAAGATTTTCACCTGGGTGTAGCGGGTAATATCTCTATCAATAAAAATAAAGTACTGGATCTGGGTGGTGGTAGCACTATTATCAAGGCTGGTGCTGAGCGTTCTTACAAGACACACATTACAGAGGAAGGCCAACCGGTGGGTATGTTTTATGGCTTCAAGGTATTGGGTGTGGCCAAACCTGGTGATGTGGGCAAGGTGGCAGAATCTTCTGCTAACAGTTCTCCATTGAAAGCAGGCGATTTATACTTTGAAGATGTAAATAAGGATGGTGTTGTAAATGATAATGATAAAAAGGTGATCGGTTCTCCATATGCTAAATTTACTTATGGTTTCGCGCTGAATGCCAGCTATAAGAATTTCACCTTTTCTTCTTCTTTCAATGGTTCTTATGGCAACAAAGTACTGGATGGTCAGGATTACTACCTTTACAACATGGAAGGTTCCGGTAACCAATATGCCGATGCTGCAGGCCACTATGTGAGCGAAGCTAATCCAGGTAACGGTCACGTATTCCGTGCATCCAGAAGTGGTACACAGAGTAATAGTACCCGTTTGTCTACTTTCTACCTGCAGAATGGTTCTTTCTTCCGTTGTACAAATGCTACACTGGGTTATGACATTAAGTCGGGAGTGCTGAAAAAACGTCTTGGTCTGAGCAATGCAAGAGTCTATGCAAGTGTAGACAACCTATTCACTATTTCTAAATACAAAGGTTACAATCCTGAAGTAGATTATAATGATGGAAATAACCTGACACCAGGTGTAGACTATGGTAAGTATCCATTGGTACGTGCATATAATCTAGGTGTTAAGGTAGGCTTCTAATCCTTTTATTTTCAAAATTATTCAACATGAAACGAATATTTTTAGCAATAGCGGTAAGTGTGGTAATGGTTTCCTGTAGCAAGGATTTTCTGAACCAGTCTAACCCCAATGCGCTCAGTGTATCCGATTATTTTGCATCAGAAAATGATGTCCTTTTAGCAGTAAACGGTATATATCAATCCCTGAGAAGTTCTAACTGTATCGGTGAAAGCAGTGGCCTGTACCTGGAAGAGCGATCAGACAATACCGGTCGTAATGACTATTCCAACTCTGGTGAGCCATTCCAGTTTAATGATTTCTCAGTATTAGTCGGTAACTCTTATTTACTGTCTCACTGGGCAGCGTTATATGAAACTGTTTCCCGTGCGAATGTGGTTTTATCCAATATTGATGGTGTAAGCTATTCCAGCAATGATACGAAGCTGGGTTATGCTGCAGAAGCTAAATTCCTGCGTGCATTGATGTACTTCCACCTGGTACGCCAGTGGGGTGCTGTGCCTTTGGTAACAAAGCAGTTGACTACTTCTGACGAGGTAACTGCTTATACCTATCGCGTAGCTGATACAGCTGTATATGCGCAGATCATTAGTGACCTGAAAGATGTATTGGAAAGTCCACTGCCCAACTTCCAGACCGGCGATAAAATTGGCCGCGCATCCAAGGCAGCTGCCAATGGTCTGCTGGGGCAGGTGTACCTGACAATGTCTCAGACTATTGAAGACGGTCAAAGCACAGCTCACTTACAGGATGCAAAAACATACCTCGAGGCTTGTTACAATATGCGCAACTTCGGTCAGCTGAGCGAAATCGCTTATTCAGATGTGTTTAACGTGGATAAAAAATCCAGTTGCCCTGAGCTGATCATGCAGATCGTGTATAAACAAGGTGATGCTACTTATTCCTCTTCTATAGCTGCAAATAACCAGGCCGCCGGTGAAACCATCAACTCACAAAAAGAAGCAACAGGTGTAGGTGGAAACGTTACAGGTGATCTGATCGATGATTATGAAACCGGTGATCCAAGAATGGATTTCTCTGTGAAATATGCGAATGCTTCCAATGTAAAAGATTACTTCATTACCAAGTTCCGCGATGCTTCTGATGCTGCCGGCGTGAATGGTTATGGTGGTAACGATTGGATCCTGATGCGCTATGCAGACATCATCCTGAATCTGGCTGAGGTAAACAATTTGCTGGGCGACCATACGACTGCGATCTCTTTCCTGGATCAGGTGAGAACCAGGGCAGGTATGTCCGATTATGCTACTGCCTCAAAGGATGCTAACTATGCGGCTAAGTACCCAACTCTGAAACTGGCTATCCTGCACGAAAGAAGAATTGAACTGGCATTCGAAAACCACAGATGGTATGACCTGCTGAGAACATTCACCACTGACGAGCTGGTAAGTTACTTCCAGGCAAAGGATCCGGCAAGATATGGAATCGCAATTCCGCAACACTTTACCACTAAGGACAGGTATTATCCTATTCCTTCTGATGAGGTCAAGCTGAACCCAACAGGCATGTACCAAAATCCAGGCTACTAATATTTTACATTTTCCCCCTTATATTTGAGCATGGGGCCAGCTGTAATGGCTGGCCCCTTTTTTAATGATATATGTTATGTATAAACGCCTTTTATTTGTTGGCAGGTGGCAGACAGCGCTACGCACCCCGTCAGTAAATATCCTGATAAGATCATAGAATTACAGGATTTATTGGAAATGTATCCTGATTAAGATCACCCAATCGTTTTATGTCTGTTAAGTATAAACGATTTTTTATATTATAATATTTTTATACCTTCGCCCCCGTTGTTAAACCTTAACTCTTAAAATTTCTCTTAATGGGACAAGCGAACTTACCTAAATTCTTCAATCACCACGATTATTTCATTGACGAAAAAATCGGACTTTTTAAATTCTCTAATGCCTATAAAGTGTACGATGATCAGGGGCAGCAAATCGGTAATATTGAACAAACCGTACCTGTCTGGCACAAGCTCCTGCGTTTATTCCTGAGCAAAGCCGTATTCCCTTTCACCCTCGACATAAAAGAAATGGACAACACCATAGTCGCCACCATTCACCGTGGCTGGACTTTCTGGATGTCGAAAATCACGATACTCGATGGGAATGGTAATCAAATCGGTGGCATCAAACACAAGTTCAAACTTTTCAAACCTTTATTCCATATTACAGATCAATATGGTGCTGTGATTGCCGAGATCAAAGGGGACTGGAAAGCGTGGAATTTCACAATTGTGGATGCAAGTGGGAATGAATTGGGACAAATCACTAAAAAGTGGGCTGGTGTGATGAAAGAAGTGTTCACCACAGCTGATAAATACCGCGTGATCATTGGTAAAGAATGTCCTGAAGATCTGAAAAAGATCGCCATCGTAGCTGGTGCCATCACCATCGACATGGTGTTAAAGGAATCAAAATAATGTGGAGGCCGGGTAAAACCGGCCTTTTTTTCACCCCTCGTTGCCCCTCTCTTTCTACAAATTGTGTTAAAATAGTACCACAGCAACACACTCTGGCATTTTCTTTGAATTTAATGGTTGAACCTGTCCTCTAATTAGAGGCATCTTTATTGTGAAACCATTAATTAGATGTGAACCATGAGTAATGTTGTTAAATTCCCGTCTTTATGCATTGGCATTGGCTGCTCCGCCGGTGGTCTGGAACCCGTTTGTGAATTTTTTCAGCACTTCAGAGAAAAAACAGGCGCAGCTTTTGTAGTGATACCGCATTTATCAGCCGATTATCCAAGCCGTTTCAGCCACATTCTGCAGCGGTTTACAGAAATGCCGGTTCATCGTGTGACCGATACCGTAAAACTGCAACCAGATAATGTGTATGTATTGGTAGAAGGGATGATGATGATTGTGGAAGATCATATATTGCGGGTACGGAAACGCTATTCGCGCGAAATCATCAACAAGTCAATTGATCTCTTCTTCATATCAATGGCCAAATGCTATGCTGAAAACGCGGTCGGAATCATCCTGTCTGGTATGGGCACGGATGGTATTGAAGGTATTAAAGCGATAGAGGATAGGCATGGCCTCGTACTTGTGCAGGATCCGGAGACGACTGAATTCAATATCCTGCCCCTGACAGCCATCAATAGAGATGATCCGCATGTGGTACTGCCGCCACCGGAAATTGCTAAGTTCCTGCAGCGATACCTGAAAACTGATAAACGAATGATTTGATGCTATTTTTATATATCTTTATCGATTTATATAGACACAAGTCAAAAAAGTTTGTATGCCTGACATGCATCAAGATGCTGAGAGTAACCGGAGACGAATCGGTGCGGGGCCCAATGCTGCATTAAAAGGTATCCTATCTATCCTGTCAGAATTTTCAGGAGTAGATTTCTTGCAGTACAAGCTTTCCACCATTACAAGACGGTTACAACGCAGGATGTCATTAATGAACATTCCAGGTTTTGAAGAGTATCTAACATTAATAAAAGATAATGAGAACGAACAGAATGTAGTATTTGCTGAACTTTTAATTCATGTATCGTCGTTTTTTCGGGACCCCGGCAGTTTTGAATATCTCTTCAGAACTATCTTGCCACAGGTAACCCGGCAGGCAGTTGATGGGGACGACCAGGTACGTATCTGGGTGGCCGGTTGCGCCACTGGAGAAGAAGCCTATTCTATTGCCATCTGTCTCTATGAAATCATGGGGCACGACAACTTCACCGAAAAGGTAAAAATCTTTGCCACCGATCTCTCCGATGCTGTGATAGCCTCAGCCAGAAAAGCCCTTTATCCTAAAACACAGATGGGAGGCGTTTCTGATGCCAGGCTGGAAAAGTTTTTCAGAGAAGTAGAACAGGGATACGAAGTAGTTAGTTATATCCGCGACGTGTGTGTATTTGCATCTCACAATATGCTCACTGATCCACCATTTGCTAAACTGAATCTCATCAGTTGCCGCAATGTATTGATATACATGCAACCCGTACTACAAAAAAAAATGCTCAGCATTTTCAACTACGCGCTGAAAGATAAAGGGTTCCTCTGGCTGGGCAAATCTGAAACCAACCGCTCGCCCGACCTGTTTGAAATGCCTTCGAAAAAGACGAAGATCTATTTAAAAAAGAACGTAGATAAGTGGACGCTGAGAAGTGCGTTCCCCACTAATAAAAAAATCAAGCACATGACACCCAGCTTCGACCAGGAAAGAGATGAAAATGTAGATGCACAGAAGGCAGCTGATAGTATTATACTTTCCATGTTTGCTCCGTCGGCTGTATTACTCAACGAACAATTTGACATTATCGAATTCCGTGGTATAACCCTGCAGTTTTTCGAGCACGGGCCAGGTAAAGCCAGTCTGAATATCCTGAAACTAGCCCACAGAGATCTGGTACATAGTCTGCGCAGTGCCCTGAACCAGGCTCAAACAGGCAAAAGAAATGTAAAGAAAGAAGGGATCACCATCTCGGTTGTTTCCGGCCAACTCACCGTTGGCTTTGAGATCGTGCCTATCGTCAACCTGCACGAGACTTACTACCTGGTGATCTTTAATCATCAGTCTCCTGACCAATACGCCGCTGATACGAAGAGGACAGAACCTGTCACCGAAAGCACGGATGACAAGACACTGCGCGTATTGCAAATGGAAAAGGAAGTGCAACGCTACAAAGACGAACTGCGCGCTGTAGCCGAAGCATACGAGGCGACCAACGAAGAACTGCAATCTGCCAATGAAGAGCTGAAAAGTCTGAATGAGGAACTGGAAGTCTCGCAGGAAGAACTACAGGTGATCAACGATGAACTGAGTACCCGCAACAACGACCTGCTGGAACGAAATAACCAGTTGAATAACGCGCGGCTGTATGCAGAAGCCATCGTCAATACCGTACATGAATCACTCGTCATCCTGGATGCAAATATCCGCGTAGTAAGTGCCAACGCTTCTTTTTATCGCGTCTTCAAAATAGACAGAAAGGAAACCGAAGGCAAGATCTTCTACGAACTGGGTAATAAACAATGGAACAATTCCGACCTGCGTTCCCTACTCGAAAACCTGCATTCTTCCAGAACGCCGTTTATCAATTACGAACTCACTCACAAATTCAATACAATAGGAGAGCGTACCATGCTGCTGAATGGTCAGCTCATTACCTCCCAGGATCTCAGGGAAGACCTGATTCTGCTGGCTATCGAAGATATCTCCGAGGTCAGGGAAGCGCGTGAACGGATCGCCCGGAAGCAGGAACAGGTGCGTAACAACGAAGAGCGTTTACGCCTGGCCCTGGATGGTACAAAAACCGGTACCTGGGAATTCAACCCCGCTACCAGAGAAATATTATTATCCGACAGAAGCCGCGAATTACTCAATATCAGCAGTGATGCACCTGTAGAATATGATACCTTCATCAAAGCGATCCATCCATTGGACGTAGAAGGCGTACAAGGCTCTATACAGGCCGCACTGGCAGGCATTGACAATGGACAGATCAATATCGATTTCCGTATTACAGCCAGCGAAGACAGGATCAAATGGATCTCCTGCAAGGCGCAGGTATTCTTTGAAGAACGCATCGCCAGCCGCATTTTAGGTGTGGTGACAGATGTTACGGAATCCAAACAATACCAGCGTCATTTACAGGACGTGAACAACCGCCTGAACTTTGCCCTGGAAACGGGCAAATTAGGCTCATGGGAGCTCAATGTTGAAACAGGCATCCTGGAGTGCAATGAACTATGTAAAGCAAATTATGGCCTGTCTGCAAACGCTGTAGTGACCATAGACAAACTCCTGCAGGCCATTCATGCCGAAGACCGGAACCGTGTCATGAAGGCTCTGGATATTGCACTGGCAACCCAAACACCGTTTTCAGAAGAATACAGGATCAAAGGCCATGACCCTGTAATACGCTGGGTCATGGCCCGGGGACAATCTGTACTCGACGAACAAACTGGTGTGAGACACATGATCGGTATCACCCAGGATATCACGGAACGCAAGCAGGCTCAATTACACCTGCAACAAAGCGAAGCCTACTTCAGGATGATTGCCGATACCGCACCTGCCATGATCTGGATCGCGGAAAAAGATGGCTCCTTCTCCTTCTTCAACAAGGCGTGGCAAAAATACACAGGTCGCTCCATGGACCAGGATAAGGACAAAGGCTGGTACGACATTATGCATCCGGATGATATCGATAAATGGAAGATCAACTTTAGCCGTTCCTCCCGCGACAGACGAAATTTCTATGCTGAGTTCCGTTTGAAAAGACAGGATGGCAGCTATCATTGGTTATCCTGCTCCGGTATTCCCCGCTTTATAGCGCAGGATGAATTCGTAGGATTTATTGGCGCCTGTGTAGACATCGACGATCAGAAAATGGTGGAAGATGCGCTGGAAAGAAAAGTGCGCGAGCGTACCATCGCCCTGGAAGAGGCCAATGCAAACCTCTCCAAACGAAACCACGAACTTGAACAATTTGTATTCATCACCAGTCATGACCTGCAGGAACCGCTGAGAAAGATCCGCCTCTTTGCAGACATGCTCGAAAGTGTAAAGCCTGACAACAATAAAATTGATACCAGGTTGTACCTGGGCAAGGTCAAACAATCTGCCATCCGCATGTCGGACCTGATCCGTGACCTGATTGCATATTCCCGCCTGGAACTGGGCGAAAATGCCTTCCTGCCTGTGGACCTAAACCTGATCGTAGCCAATGTGACGGAAGATTTTGAACTCCTGATCAGGGAAAAACAGGCACAAATGGAAATCAGCGAACTACCCGTACTGGATGCCGTGCCATTGCAAATGAACCAGTTGTTCTACAACCTGATCGGCAATGCCCTGAAATTCTCGAATCCAAACGATTCCTGCCGCATCACCATCAGTGCCAAAAAGCTGACGGCCACGGACATGAACGATTACCCACACCTGAGTAAAAATACCTCCTGGTACCGGATCGTGGTGGCAGATAATGGCATCGGATTTAACCAGTCTTATGCCGATAAATTGTTTGTGATCTTCCAGCGGCTGAACCAGAAGGAAAAATTCGAGGGTACCGGTATCGGACTGGCATTATGCCGCAAGATCATGGACATCCATAACGGTGATATTCAAGCATTTGGGGTAGAACAACAGGGCGCTGCCTTTCACATCATTATACCAGAAATACAACAATAAGCGCTTTTGTCTGCGGGTAAACGCGTATAATAAAAAGATAACATATCCACATTCGTCGATTTTATCCCCACAAATACAATAAATCCCCGTCGGAGTACGTAAAATATAGGAGGGGTTCAAATATTATTAACAAACCCTTGGTAATCATTATATATTATTATTGTAAAATTTAATATAATTTTGCGTAAATTTCGTCCTGATTACAAAATTTGACACTGGTTGGGCAATAGTGATCGAAAATGACTATGAGCCAGACCTACCCATATAGCTATGAGGCCTATCCTATGTCTATTTTTTATTATCGCGCAGTTGATCGTCAGGGGACAATCACAATCGTCGCCTCCGGCTGCATCACCACCACCGGCAGCAACGCCTGTCGCAACGGCATCTCCTACTGGAGGTGGACCGGGCAACACGCCTCCGCCACCAGCTACTCCTGCGCCAGTAGTAAGAAAAGGAAACTTTGAAACTGAATTTAAAATGAAATCAGGGAGCTACCTTGGTTTCGGACAAGTAAATCTGGGGCTGGGGGAAGTGGCAGTCAGAGTGACTGTTTTTTGTGAAAACAAACAATCAAAAGGCTCCAGACTCGAATTTAGAATAAACAGCCCTAAAGGAAAGAAAAGTCGTCGTATAGGTACCCTGAAGATCCCATATACCGGAGACACAACATATGCGCTCAAAATGACGGGCAATTCCAAATACTCATTTGGTGTACATGACCTCTACCTCGTAGCGAGGGGAAGCCAGTTCAGTATTACTGCTATTTCGTTCGAGACGGATTATTAACCCGTATTGTCAAAGAAATTATTCTTCCTTGATTATTTTTTCTATTTTAGGATTGTGTTTAACAACCCGGACTTTTCATTTGTGTAATTGTAGCGAAAACCTGATTCATCAGCCAGATCCATGGCACCTTATTTTCATCATTCATTAAAAACAAAACCACGTTGTGATGATCATCCGAAATAAAAGCGTTTAACCAAACGGTAATTTTCGTTTATTAAACTCGTTGAAAACCAAAATCTTCAGTAACACCCGTTACTGCGGTCTTCGTATTCTGTAACTATCAAATCTCGCGTATGAAAAATTTGCTCCTCTTCCGGGGCTGGCTTTGCTATGCCCTGAGCGTGCTTTTTTATTGTAGCGTTATACAGGCACAAGATCTCCCTCTCAAAGGGCGTGTCGTAGACAAAACAAATGCGCCTGTCATCGGCGCCACCATCAAAGTAGATGGCACCTCAAAAGGTACTACCACAACCCCCGAAGGCACTTTTACCCTGCCCGTAGCCAAAGGGTCGAAAATCACTGTCAGCGCTATCGGCTATCTGCCGCAGACACTCACCGTTAATGGAGCAGTTATCGATGTCTCCCTCGAAGCTGATACCAAAGGCCTGAGTGAAGTCGTCGTAGTAGGTTACGGCGCCCAGAAAAAAGAAGCCGTTTCCGGCGCTATCACCAGTGTAAAAGGTGCGGACCTCATCAAGTCGCCCGCTACGAATTTATCCAATTCCATTTCCGGTCGTATGCCAGGTGTCACTGCTATGCAGAACAGCGGTGAACCAGGGTATGATGGTTCCACACTACGCATTCGTGGTTCCAACACCCTGGGGAATAATGATCCCCTCGTCGTGATCGATGGTGTGGCCAACCGCGTGGGTGGATTGGAAAGAATTAACCCCGTGGATATCGAAAGTATCTCCGTTTTAAAAGATGCCTCGGCTGCCATTTATGGCGCCCGCGCTGCAAATGGTGTTATCCTTGTTACGACCAAAAGAGGGAAATCCGGTAAGCCCCAGCTGGCCTATTCATTCAACCAGGGATGGTCTCAACCTACTCACATTCCCGATATGTCCAATGCCCCTGAGTATGCACAGTTGCGTGATGAGCTCAGTCTGTACAGGGATGTACCGGCTACAGAATGGAACAATGCATGGAGTGTATACCAACAGCATGGCACTTACACTTCTCCTTCTACCAACAAGACCTGGGATGTAGCCTTTGGTCTGGATGAAATCCAGAAATACAAAGATGGATCTGACCCCTGGTTATACCCCAATACCAACTGGTATAAGTCTACTTTCAAAACCTGGTCTCCACAATCCAATCATAGCCTGCAAATGTCTGGTGGTTCTGAAAATGTAAAGTACCTCACCTCGTTTGGGTACCAGTCACAGGACGCTTATTACAAACACTCTGCTACCGGTTATAATCAGTACAGCCTCCGCGTAAATCTCGATGCAAAGGTCAATAAGTACATGAACGTAGCTGTAGACCTGATGGGCAGAGAAGAAAACCGTCATTTTCCTACACGTAGCGCCAGCGACATTTTTCGGATGCTCATGCGTGGAAAGCCTACAGAGCCGGCATTCTGGCCAAATGGTCTGCCCGGACCTGATATTGAATATGGTAACAATCCTGTTGTAATCACCACCGACCAAACCGGTTATGACAAAGATCGTCGTTACTATGTACAGAGCAATGCACGACTCGACATCATCATTCCATGGGTAGAAGGATTGAAGCTGAGCGGTAACATCGCTTACGATAAATACCTGAAGCGTACCAAAGACTGGATGACGCCCTGGTACCTATATACCTGGGATAAGAAAACTTATGAAGACGATGGTAAAACACCCTTGCTGATCAAAAGCAAAAGAGGGACAGATCAGGCCAGCCTTTCACAAGGTACTGAGGACCAGACGAATCTGTTGCTAAGAGGCTTGCTCACTTATGATCATACTTTTAATAAAGATCATACTGTAAACATGGTATTTGGTATAGAAAAAGAAACTGTCAACTTCGACGATTTCGGTGCTTCCCGCAAATACTTTCTTTCCAGTTTGATTGACCAACTTAGTGCAGGTGGTGATGCAGAAAAAGATAACTATGGAGGTGCATGGGATCGCGCGCGCTTAAATTATTTTGGTCGTGCGGCATACAATTACAAAGAGAAATACCTCGCTGAATTTGTATGGAGATATGATGGTTCGTACATGTTCCCAGCTTCTTCCCGTTTCGGTTTCTTCCCAGGTATCATGGCAGGGTGGCGTATTTCAGAAGAGAACTTCTGGAAGAACAATGTGAAAATCATCAACTACCTCAAGCTCCGTGCATCGTGGGGTAAACTGGGTAATGACCAGATCTATTTTGATGATGATGGAGATGGTACGCTTACGCTGCAGGAATATCAATACTACGCTACTTATGGTTTCAATAGTTATATTCTTGGTGGCAATGTGGTGAAATCACTCTATGAAGCACGTATGCCTAACCCCTTCATAACCTGGGAAGTAGCGAATAATTACAACGTTGGTTTAGATGGTGCATTATTGAACAGCAGACTTTACTTTGAATTGGATGCATTCATGAATAAACGTACCGGTATCCTCGTTAGAAGGAATGCTTCTGTGCCACAAACCACTGGTATGACACTACCTGCAGAGAACATTGGTAAGGTCGATAACAAAGGCTTTGAATTCCGCATTGGTTATACCGACAAGATCGGTCCTGATTTCAGGTACGATATCAGCGTAAACGGTGGTTATTCTAAAAACAAGATCATTTTCTGGGATGAAGCACCCGGCGCACCCAGCAGGCAAAGGTCTACAGGCCGTCCTATGAACACGGCGCTCTACTATGAATATGATGGCGTATTCAAAGATTTTGATGATATAAACAAAAATACAATCGATTACAGCGCCCTGACCAATAACCTCAAGCCGGGCGATATGAAGTTTAAAGATATAGATGGGAATGGTAAAATTGATGGCGATGACAAGGTAAGGAATGATAAGAGTACTCAGCCAACATTTACAGGTGGTGTCAACATCAGTTTACAATACAAGGGCTTTGATATGGCCGTATTGATACAAGGCGCTACCGGTGGTGGGCTGGCCATCAACACAGAATCCGGTGAGATCGGCAACTTCACAAAAGATTATTACGATCATCGCTGGAGTCCTGATCATCCCAGTTCTGTAGATCCTCGTGTCAATGACAGAAATGATACCTATTGGGCTACTGGTAATACGTACTGGTTCAGAAAAACAAATTATATCAGATTGAAAAACCTTGAAATCGGTTACAGTTTATCTGACTTAATAAAGAAGCGTTCAGGCATAAATGGACTGCGCATTTATGCGAATTGTCTGAACCTTTTTACGCTGGATAAATTAGGTATCCTGGATCCTGAATCCGTGAATGGAAATGGCCAGTATTATCCACAGGCCAGAGTGATCAATGCCGGTTTTACATTAACGCTTTAATACAATCATTGTATGAAATATATATGCTTATTATTGTTGCTGACAACAGCAGCCTGTAATACAGACTTCCTGAATACCAGGCCTTTGGGAGAGGCTACTTCAGATGATGTATGGACTGATCCTGCGCTGGCCGAAGCGTATGTCAATGATATTTATAATGGTCTGGGAAATGGTGGTTTCCCTGAAACGATGTTGTCTTCTGCAACAGATGAAACCATGTTTACGCATAACTATGGTATGAAAAATATGGTCGAGTCTACCATTAGCCCCACTGATGCAGAATATGTAAATAGCCGTGGTGCATTCCAGTGGGGAACGATGTATCTGCGTATACGTGCGTGCAATAATTTCTTTGCGAATATATCGAAGGTGACCTTTGATAAACAATTGCAGGCAGCGCGTTTGAGAGGAGAAGTGTTCTTTCTGCGTGCATGGTTTTATCAGCAGCTGGTGCGGAGTTTTGGAGGTGTGCCTTTGGTAGATCAGGTGTATAGTTTAGCTGATGCAGATTATAGTATAGCAAGAAATACATTTGAAGAATGTGTGGATCACATCGTGAAAGATTGTGACTCCGCTGCATATTATCTGCATGGTACAGAATCGGTATCGGTAAAAGGTCGTGCCACGGAAGGTGCGGCGCTGGCTCTCAAATCCCGTATCTTATTATATGCAGCGAGTGATCTGCATGATATACCGACAGCGAAAAGTAAATCGGCTACCATTGCAGCTGCTGCACAACCTGAGTTATTAGGTTATACATCCGGTGATCGTAACAGTCGCTGGCAGAAAGCGCTCGATGCGGCAAAGGCGGTAATGGATCTCGGTACATATTCCTTAGCTTCTCCTGATCCGGCTTCTGCTGAGGAAGCCACTACTAACTATCAGGCGATGTTCCTGAAGGATAATACAGAAAGTATCTTCTCCCGTTATTTTGTAAATGCCAAGTCAGAAGCAGGTGGGCAGATTGGGTTGTACAATGGATTAAATGGGTATCATAACTGGTCGGGAAATACACCTACACAGTTATTGATTGATGATTACGAAATGAGTGATGGTAGCTCTTTTGATTGGAATAATGCGACACAAAAGGCAAACCCATACCAGAATCGTGATCCCCGCTTTTATGCAACGATTTTGTATGATGGTGCTAACTGGCGCCAGCGCCCTACAGATGTGGCGGATATGGATCCGGCCAATCAGGTGCAGGCAGGTAGCTATGAAGTATGGGATGGATCGAAGGCCATTTCCAATCCAGGCCTGGATACCCGCCAGGGGCCTATAGAAGACTGGAATGGTAGTTTCACAGGCTATTATTTTAAGAAATTCATCGACCCTGCTGTAGATGCACAATATTTCAGACAGGAAGTGCCCTGGCCATTTTTCAGGTATACTGAGATCATTCTCAACTATGCAGAAGCACTGATGGAATTAGGACAGGAAGGAGAGGCGCGTACTTACCTGAACATGATCCGGAAAAGGGCGGCCATGCCTGATATCACCTCTTCTGGTGCGGTGCTGAAAGCAGATTACCAGCATGAACGCGAAATAGAAATGGTGTTTGAAGAACAACGTTTTTTTGATGTAAGACGTTGGATGATTGCACCAGCTACCATTGGTCGTGCGCTGAGAGGGATCAATGTACAGGGAAAACTTAAGGCGGGGAGCCAGGTGACCTTGTATAAGTATGATCCGGCTAATTATGATTATACCTATACCCCTGTTACACTGGTCAATGAGAACAGGTTGTGGCTGGATAAGATGTATTTTATGCCAATTCAAAGGGATGAGATCAATAGAAATAACAAATTAGTACAGAATCCGGGTTTTTAATGGCCAATTAACCTCATAAATAACCACTCATTTAAAAAATAGCTACCCTCGCTCCGCAAGAGCGAGGGTATTTTGTAATTTCATCCTGGCTTTAAAAAAACTCAAAACCACGCAACCCAAATGAACAAAGCATTCACTCTGGCTACTGTAGCACTTACCAGCCTCCTCACCAGCTTCGGCCCCGGTGTACCTGGTACTACCGTAACCCCTGATGCAGACAATGCAGGTCTGAAACTCCCTTCCGGTTTCGGCGCCCTGGTAGCAACTGAAGGCCTCGGCCACGCACGCCACCTGACCGTCACCCCCGAAGGCGACCTCTATGTAAAAGTAGAAGGCACCCGCAATAAAGGAAATACTATCTGGTATCTGCAGGACACCAACGGCGATGGTAAAATTGACAATAAGACCAGCTTCTTCAAATACGACGGCACTGGTATCGAAGTGAAAGGCAACTACTTATATGCCTCTTCCAACACCGACGTGTACCGCTTTAAACTTAATAACAAACACCAGGTGATGGATACCTCCAAAGCTGAAGTCATCGTCACTGGCCTCATCAACCGTCACCAGCACGAAGCAAAAGCATTCAAGCTCGACAACGATGGCAACCTGTACGTGAACATCGGTGCTTACTCCAATTCCTGCCAGACAAAAGACCGTACCAAGGGGTCCCTCGGTATGCAACCTTGTCCGGTCCTGGATTCTGCCGGGGGCATCTGGCAGTTCAAAGCGGACAAACTTAACCAGACCTACGGCGATGGCGTTCGCTATGCCACCGGTCTGCGCAACGTGGTGGGGCTTGACTGGAACACGCAGCTGAACCAGCTGTTTGTGATGCAGCATGGCCGTGACCAGCTGCATGACCTTTTCCCTGACATATACGACGAAAAGCAATCTGCCGAACTGCCTGCTGAGTGCATGTACGCCCTGCACAAAGGTTCTGACTGTGGTTGGCCATATATCTACTACGACCAGTTCCAGCACAAGAAGATCCTCGCCCCTGAATACGGTGGCGATGGCAAAAAGACAGGTGGAGATCACATTCAGGATCCCGCTGCAGCTTATCCGGGTCATATGGCACCGAATGATATGCTGTTCTACACAGGCAACATGTTCCCTGAAAAGTATCGCAACGGTGCCTTCATCGCCTTCCATGGATCCTGGAACCGTGCTCCTGAACCTCAGAAAGGTTATTTCGTAGTATTCCAGCCATTCAAAGATGGCAAACCTGCCGGCGACTGGGAAGTCTTTGCTGAAGGATTTGCAGGTCCTGGTGAAATCAAATCTCCAGGCCAAGCGCAACACCGTCCATGCGGACTGGCACAGGGCCCTGATGGCTCCCTGTATGTATCTGACGATGTGAAAGGAACCGTGTACCGGATTATATATAAAAAGTAGTATGATAAGATGGATAATGGCAGCGATGCTGCTAATGAGTGTTGCAGGTGTTGGTATGGCACAGACTAAAAGCAAAACTGTTGGTAAAGCTAACGGTAATACTGCTGGCAAAGCCACCGGCAGTACTGCTGGCAGCGCCGCTTCAATAGCCCGCGGAAAAGTACTGTACCAGAATATATGTTTAGCCTGTCACCAGGCAGACGGCAGCGGGGTACCCCGCATGAACCCACCCCTGATCAGGACAAGCTTCGTACTGGGCGATAAAACAAAATTGATCACCATCGTCCTGAAAGGGCTGAATGACGATGTGGAAATTGAAGGGGAGTATTACTCCAATCCTATGCCCCCACAGGCGCAGCTCAAGGACGAGGAAATCGCCGACGTGCTCACCTTTGTAAGAAACAGTTTCGGGAATAAAGCCAGCGCCATAAAACCCGCAGAGGTCAAAGCCGTTAGGGCAAAAATTAAATAATTAGAAAGGCCAGCTGAAAATGCCGGCCTTTTTTAATTATTCCCTCGCCCTTCATTTTCAACATATTTGCACATTATAAAACTGATTTATATTTTTGTACAAATTCAATGGGACATGTCATCGAATCTTGAAGT
The DNA here is from genome assembly GCF_034274695.1 of Chitinophaga sp. LS1. Lineage (NCBI taxonomy): Bacteria > Pseudomonadati > Bacteroidota > Chitinophagia > Chitinophagales > Chitinophagaceae > Chitinophaga > Chitinophaga sp. LS1. Next base: position 6,204,657 of record NZ_CP128362.1, on the reverse strand, counting down.
GGTACAGGAAATCAGTGAGTTTAACAGATACTATACCAGTTTGTCGGAAACCTTGAACCGACACGTATCCGAAAACAACCTTACCTTGACGGCCTTAAGGGTACTCCACACCTTAACAGCTGAAGACCAGTGCACCGCTGGTAAACTTGTGGATAATCTTGGAATTGACGGCGGCTACCTAAGCCGTATGCTCAAAGCTTTTGAAAGCGAGCAACTACTTTCCAGAAAGAAATCTGCGTTGGATGGCCGTACCTGGTACCTGCAGATTACTGCCAAAGGACGGAAGCTGCTGGAGATGATGCAGGAAACGGCGGGTGAACAGATCCGTCAGTTGCTGGACCCAATTCCTGACGAGCAACAGTTAGCGCTGGCTGCCGCCATGAAGACCATCCGCCACATCCTGTCCGAAGAAAACCGGATCACCGCTAACGATATTACATGGAGATACCAGCTGCTCCCCGGAGACCCTGGTTACCTGATGTATATGCACGGCACCTTGTATGCCAAAGAACTGGGGTATAACCTGGAATTCGATACCAGCGTATGTAAGAACTTCGCCGAGTTCCTGGAAGCGTACAATCCTTCCAAGGATCAGGTATACCTCGCACTGCATGGCAACCAGATCGTGGCGTCAATCGCTGTCGTTTGGCATTCCCGCTATGCCGCACAGCTCAAATGGTTCCTGGTACATCCTGATTTCAGAGGGATGGGGCTGGGCCGCAAGTTACTGGCAGATGCCATTATTAACTGCCGGGAGAAGGGGTATCACAAAATTTACCTGTTTTCAACCAATCTGGCCGAAACGGCTAATAATATGTTTAGAAAAGCAGGCTTCCGCAAGACAGGCGAAAAACCGGTTGGCTTGTACGGAAAGCATATGAACGAAGAGCGTTACGACATGGATCTCGTCTAAAATAAACAAGGATGAAGGCGGCCGCAGGCCAAATTGCTCCTTTTGCAAAAAAAAATAGCTTATGCCGCTAGGCATAAGCTATTTTTTTTACTACCTTAACAATCCACGTTACTGGTTTTTATATCTCTCAAAATAAACCCACGAAAATGAAACCCATTTTTACACTCAGTGTCCTGCTGTTATTTATACAGCTGTGCACCTTCGGCCAGCTTGCTACCTATGGTCCTGTAGCAGAAACTTTACAGACAAGTATGTACAACACCTTTGGCGTTCCCACGAATAATTATTGGTGGTGTGCGCATGGTGTAGACGCCCTCAACGACGGTTATTTACGTACCCGCTCCGACACTTACAAGACCCGTATGAAGAGCCTCCTGCTGGGTACCAAATCATTTAACGGCAACACCTATATCAATACATTCTATGATGATATGGAGTGGATGGGATTAGCCGCATTGAATGCGTACAAATCTACTGCCGATGCTGACTATTACAGCGTAGCTTCCCTGCTCTGGACGGACATCAACACGGGGTATTCCAATGGTGCGCTCGACTGGAACAAGAATTGTTCCGGGTGCAAAAACACCTGTGCCAATACTCCTGCGGTGATCCTGGGTGCACGCATCTATCGCTACACCGGCAATGCAGCTGACCTGCAAAGGGCAAAGGATATCTACTCCTTTGTAAAAACAAACCTCGTAGATGCCACCACCGGTGCGGTGTGGGACAACATCAACCTGAACACTGGTGTGACGCAGAAGGACTGGGTCTTCTCTTACAATGTAGGTACGTACATCGGTGCCGCCTGGGAGTTGTACAAGGCGACGAATGACGTCACTTACCTGAATGATGCGATCAAGACGGCTGAATATGCTTACAATAGCCGTCGTCCCAACGGGATGTTTTTTGCAGATGAAACAGGGGGCGGAGATGGAGGTTTGTTCAAAGGTATCTTTATTCGCTATCTCTCTATCTTAGCCAGGGAAGGGGTTTTGACAGATGCGGTAAGAGCAAAGTACAATGCCGCTATTCAGTACAATGCAGAAGTACTCCGTACGCAGGGGATCAATACTTCTAACAACCTGGTCAGCCCTAACTGGTCAGTGCCCCCTTCATCCTCCACAGATTATTCCACACAACTGAGTGGGGTAATGCTGGAAGAAGCAGCGGCCAATTTAGATCAGGCATTTTTCTATAAAGATATCACTTATGGCGGTTATGCATGGCCTTTACCGTTAGGAGCATACAATACGGCTGCGTTAGTGGCAAAAGGTATCAAGGATAATGATATCACCAGTTATGCCATCCCTGCCGGGTACCAGGTAACGCTGTATAAGAATGATAATTTCTCAGGAGAAAATTTCACGATTACAGGATTGAGTACATGGATCGGAAATGCATGGAATGATAGTGCTTCATCTTTGATTGTCCACCCCGTTGGCGTAGCTACTTTCTATAAGGATTGTAATTATACAGGTGCGTTTGTGAGTTTGACAGCGGGTACATATACCTTGTCTCAGTTGCAGGCAAGAGGTATTCTGAATGATGATGTATCTTCTTTGAAAGTGACGGGCGGGTATCAGGTAACACTATATCTGAATGATAACTTCGGCGGAAGAACAATCGTAAAGACGGCGGATGATGCCTGTCTGGTAGATGATAATTTTAATGATTCAACATCATCAATTAAGATTAGTGCAACGGCTGCGGTTATTGCATCATCAGCAGTAACGTCTTCTGCTTCACATACAGCGAACGATCCGTCATTTACCATTTATCCCAACCCGGTAAAAGACGTGTTGACAGTAAAAGCCGGATTTGATTTCTCTAAAGAAATTGTGCGTGTAGTAGATATTTCCGGGAGAGTTGTATTAACTACCTATACCTCCACAGGTAAGATAGATGTATCCCGTTTACCATCCGGCGTATATACACTCGTGTTACTACATGGTAATCAACAATATGTACGTAAATTCATAAAATAAGCCAGCCAGAGGGCGTTCTCACCTTAGGCCGGCCGCAGGCCCCCAGGCCCGGAAAATCCCCTGTGATTGTATAGCAATCATAGGGGATTTTCTCATAATTTATTATACCTTTACATATTGTGAAGTTTGTTTCGTAGGCGGACAATAGAGAATCATTCCCCATCAATATATGTTGAATTTGAATCGTTCAAAAAGCGGTAAACTGCTATTTTCATTTAATGGCATTTTACTGATTGTGTTAGCCCAATTACTACTCGGAGGTCTGGATACCAAAACATCCACCCCCCGAAAACCTGTGTCGCTCAAAGCGACGGTACCTGTAGCAAGGTTACGTGAACCTGGCATTGCCGATACTATCAGTTTCTCGATAGTAGGAGACCTCATGGTCGGTTCCAGCTATCCTTCCACCTACTATCTTCCAAAATATGATAGTGGAACGATCCTGCAGGAGGCGCTGCCCGTGTTATCACAAACCGATCTCCGCATTGGGAACCTGGAAAGCTGTGTATCCGACTCGGCCCCTGTGTTCAAAAGCTGTGGTACTAACCAGTGCTTCGCTTTCCGTACTCCCACAAAATTTGCCCAGTGGTACAAAGACGCCGGTTTCGAATACCTCAACCTGGCTAACAACCACAGTTTTGATTTCGGTCTGACAGGGGTCACGAACACCCTCGCCTGGTTGCAGGAGAATAATATCCGTACCAGCGGTACCCCGCAGCACCCTACGGATAGCATCACGGTCAGGAATACCCGCATCGGGTTCATATCCTTTGCCCCACACAGTAACTGCCTGGATCTCAATGACGATTCACTGGTAACTGCCATGATATCTGAACTAAAACCCCGTTTTGACATCGTAGTCGTATTCTTCCATGGAGGTGCAGAAGGGGCTTCCAAAATGACCACGCCGAAGACAAAAGAGGTCTTTTTTGGGCAAAACAGGGGAAATGTCCGTCATTTTGCGCGTCTTTGTGTAGATGCCGGAGCGGACATGGTAATCGGCTCAGGTCCCCATGTAGTAAGGGGAATGGAGGTATATAAGGAAAAATTAATCGCTTATAGTTTAGGTAATTTTTCAACTTATCACCAATTCAATTTAAAATATCCGCTAAATATTGCACCTTTGTTGCAGGTAACAATCACAAAAGAGGGGAGAATGCTGGACAATAAAGTCTTCTCTTTCAAGCAAGAAGGAGAAGGTATCCCAAAACCTGACTCGGCTATGAAAGCTTTCAAAATGATCCGTTCATTGTCGGTGAAGGATTTTGGATATACAGGAGTGAATGTAGGGACCTTGTGATGCAAAACATGTAATTGTGAAGAGGCTAATACTACTGCTACTGCCCCTGGGGGCGACCATAACGACTGCTGCTGCACAGCAGAAAAAGAAAACCAAAGCCACGCCTGCGAAAAAGCAAACGCACGTGGTGCATTCCACGCATGCTAAAACCACAGCACATGCGCATAATTCCCAATCTGGTAAAACGGCTCACCTGCCCCATACTAAACCCGGAAAAAAAGGGACTGCTCATCACCCTGCAAAGGGGGGGAAAGCTGCTATGGCGGTGAGACCTGGTTCGGGTGTCAATCCTGACTTACCGGACGAGCCGGTGCATCAGGTGTATGTGCCTGACAGCGCCGATCTGGCCAGTATCAAACAGGAGGAGGTGCGCAATATGCTGCTCACCCTGGTATCGGAACTGGGTAAACCTTATGTTCGTGGTGCAATCGGCCCCATTGGGTTTGATTGTAGCGGGTTGATTAATTATGGTTTTAATGCCATCGGTATGACCATCCCAAGAACGGCTGCGAGTATTTCTGTACTAGGGCAGGTGGTGAGTCCGGAGAATTTCAGTCCTGGTGATCTGTTGTTCTTTACAGGAAGGAAGAATGTAAAAGGCAAGAAAGTAGGTCACGTAGGTATGGTCTATAAGGTAGAAGGCGGAAAGGTGATGATGATTCACTCATCCAACCAGGGGGTGAATATCGTTGACATCACGAACAGTACTTACTACAAAAAGAGATTAGTCGCTGCAAAGCGTATATTCTCACCAATGCCGGTAGATTCCTGTCAGGAGCCACTGCCACTGAATGAGAGCAAGAAATAAAAAAAATGTAGAAATAAAAACGCTTCTGCCCCGCAGAAGCGTTTTTATTTGCCCCCAATCCCTTATTTTTAAGAAGAATCATCCCCGAACACAAAACAATCGTTATGGAAGCACAGCAACTGGACAAGAACAGGAATGAAGATGCCATGCGCAGATCGCTCAGTACCCTGAAACAACGCCTCGCCATTGTAGAACAGGGCGGAGGTAAAAAGAACCTCGAAAAAGTCCGGCAGCGGGGCAAATTGACTCCCCGTGAACGTATCGCATATCTCTGTGACAAAGACGCGACCTTTATTGAAATAGGGGCATTTGCTGCCTATGGGATGTATGAAGAACATGGTGGGTGCCCGGCGGCAGGCACTGTCGGAGGTATCGGCTACATTGCCGGGCGGCAGTGTATGATCGTGGCCAATGATATGACCGTGAAAGCGGGGGCCTGGTTCCCTATGACGGGGAAGAAAAACCTTCGCCTGCAGGAGATCGCAATGGAGAATCATTTGCCCATTATTTACCTGGTAGATAGTGCGGGGGTATACTTGCCTATGCAGGATGAGATCTTCCCGGATAAGGAGCATTTTGGCCGTATATTTCGCAATAATGCGCGTATGAGTGCGATGGGTATTACACAGATAGCGGCGGTGATGGGTAGTTGTGTAGCAGGTGGTGCGTATCTGCCTATCATGAGTGATGAAGTGCTGATGGTAGAAGGTAATGGTTCTATCTTTCTCGCAGGGCCATATTTAGTAAAGGCGGCTATTGGTGAAACTATAGATGCAGAGACCTTGGGTGGCGCCGTGACACATACAGAAATTTCAGGTATTGCTGATTATAAATTCAAATCAGATGAGGAGTGTCTGGATCATATAAAGAAAATAGTCAGCAAGCTGGGGCACCCGGCCGATGCGGGTTTTGACAGGGTCGCAGCTGTTGCTCCGGCAAAAGATCCTTCGGAATTATATAGCCTGATTCCTGAAGATAGTACCCGTCCTTATGATATGGTGGACGTAATTTCAAGGATAGTAGATAATTCTGAATTTGATCAATACAAAGAAGATTATGGTAAAAGCATTCTGTGTGGCTATGCCCGCATAGATGGTTGGGCAGTGGGTATAGTAGCGAATCAGCGGAAGATAGTAAAAAGCAGGAAAGGTGAAATGCAGATGGGTGGTGTGATCTATAATGATAGTGCGGATAAGGCAGCCCGTTTTATCATGAATTGTAATCAGAAGAAAATACCGCTGGTGTTTTTACAGGATGTAACCGGGTTTATGGTGGGTAGCCGTAGTGAACATGCGGGTATCATTAAAGATGGAGCAAAGCTGGTGAATGCAGTGGCGAATTCTATCGTTCCCAAAATTACAGTAATCGTGGGAAACTCTTATGGTGCGGGCAACTATGCGATGTGTGGGAAGGCATATGATCCACGTTTTATCTATGCATGGCCCAATGCAAAGATTGCGGTAATGGGAGGGGAGCAGGCGGCAAAGACATTGTTGCAGATCCAGGTGGCTTCGCTCAAAGCAAAAGGGGAGGAGATTACGCCTGAGGATGAAAATAAATTGCTGTCTGAGATCACAGCGAAGTATAATAGTCAAACCACGCCCTATTATGCGGCGGCTAGATTATGGGTAGATGAAATAATAGACCCATTGGATACACGAAGAATAATTTCTGAGAGTATAAAGGCCGCGAATCAGGCCCCCGTGGAGGGTAATTTTAGTTTGGGCGTATTTCAGGTGTAATACAAAATACTCGTCCCTACCAAAGAAGCCGCCACCGCTGTCAAGGAAAAAGAAACCAGCCAGATTAAAGAAATGAAAAAAGATTTCTTTAATCTGGTTACCATTTAAGCTACTACAGGAGGAATAAGACCGACCTTTCATACTGTACGCTGGTCACAATATTCACTACGCTAAGAAAAAATAAGATCTTTCTTGCTTGCTGTCGCAGGCCCAAACCAAATTTCCTATCTTTGCCCGCTATGTCCGAAGTAATAATCTACACAGACGGTTCATCCCGCGGCAATCCAGGCCCAGGCGGCTACGGCGTCATCCTCATGTGGAACTCAGTTCGCAAAGAACTCTCCCAGGGATATCGCAAAACCACCAACAACCGCATGGAACTCCTCGCTGTTATCGTCGCGCTCGAAACGCTCAAAAAGGACGGTTTGCCAGTCCGCATCTTCACCGACAGTGAATACGTAGTCAATTCTATTGAAAAAGGTTGGCTCTGGAACTGGGTAAAGATCGGCTTCAAAGACAAAAAGAACAAAGACCTCTGGCAGCGGTTTATTCCTGCTTACAGAAGACAGCAAGTGAAATTTACCTGGGTAAAAGGGCACTCTACCAATCCACTCAATAACCGCTGTGATGAATTGGCTACTGCCGCTGCTGATAGTGGACAATGGTTGATAGATCAGGGGTTTGAAGCGGGGAATTAAAAAGTATTCGCAAAGGATTTATAAAAGCATTCGGGAAGCATTCAATATAAGTTTTCGTATTACATTCAATAAACGAGGCCGTATCTTACTTAAGATATGGCCTCGTTTTATTCGGGTACCTAATGGAGGTAGTCCTTTAAGCACTTCTAAGGAGGTTTATTTATTTTTGATGCAATCTCTTTTATTGAAAAGGATTTAAAACATAATATCATTAAATGCCTAAACCCATAGAATGCATTAGTTAATCACATTAAAAACTCGCATAATGCTTCATCACAATATTCGTTATCTCCCCATAAGACCTCCCAACTGCCGCCTGAAACAATTCCCCCACCGTAGGTGAAGGCAAATCCTGCCCGCCAATCAACTTCCTATCCTCCGGGGTCAGCACCCTTTCATCTCCCTTAAAATAACAAAACGAATTACTCCATCCCGCATCCGCAGGCAACACAATCTTCTCCATATCATCATCATTCGCCCCATCTATCAGATAACACACAATATTCCCCCCAGTCACCACACTCACCGTATTAAAATACAACACCCCTTTATATGTCTCCTTCCTCACCTTATCCGCTTGTCTCGGCCGCTTAGTCGTATCCGCAGGCTCTATAATCTCTACCGTCTTTACCAGCTCCCTATAATTCTTCTGTATATTCGGCTTACTCACCAGAAAATCTTCCACCCTGATATCCACCACATAATCTGCATGGAGCTTATTTTTCACTACTTCACTTTCCGGCAATATCTGCACAAAACTATTATTATTCTTTGCCCGCAGGTTATTCAACACATTATCTCTGAAGATCGCTGCACCCGGCTCCAGGGCTCTCTGGTCATACTGTGATACCAATGCTACATCGCGTACTTCCACAACAGCCATTCCCATCTGGTACGCCTGCTCCATCATGTCCTTCGCATTCTTATAATCCGGCACCAGCGACAAAGCCGCCTGGAAATTACTATATGCTTTCCGTGCACTAAATCGATCTCCATTCCTCAACAACGCCATCCCATGATCATATCTCGTAGCTGCTGCCGTATCTCTGGATGCAGATATCGCATTCCGGTAATCCTTCGGTGTCACCACCGTAAGGCATGCCGGACACGCTTCAATATTATTATAGAGGTTTTGCAGTACCTGGTACTCCCTCAATGCTGCTTCAAATTTTAAATTTGCAGTGGTGCCCAATGCAGCCGACGCATTTTTTTCATGCAACTGTACTGATTGCGCATATGCCTGTGGCAATAAAGTCAGTGAAGTCTGGTGTGTGGGAGTTTTACGGAGTTTCTTTACAAATGCAATAACGGCTTCGTCATAACGGCCCTTATTGTACAATTTCTCCCCTGATTTGCAGGACAATGCAAAAATAAGTGGTGCTATCAGCCACCAGCGACAGTTAGGTTTGTTTATCATGATATAGGTATAGTCCCCCTTGTATAAAAAGAGCTTACTTTAGATGCTACCTGATCAGCTATGTGTATCTCCATGATAAAAAGCCTTTACTTCAGATACCATTTGATCTCTCTGAGAACCCTGCAATTAAAATCTTTCCTTTCAGATACCGCTTGATCTCTCTCTGAGAATCCTGCAGTTAAAATCCTTACTTCAGATACCGCTTAATCTCTCTCTGCGTATCTCTCTCCTTAATAGACTCACGCTTATCATGCATTTTCTTCCCTCTGCCAAGTCCTATCTCCATCTTCGCCAACCCCTTCTCACTCAAAAAAATACGTAATGGAACGATGGTAAACCCTTTCTCCTTAATCTTCCCTTCCATCTTACGCAGCTCCCGTTTTGTCAACAGCAACTTACGCTCGCGCAATGGGTCATGATTCGCGTAGGCGCCATGCGAATATTCGGTGATATGCAGGCTTCTAACAAACAATTCTCCTTTAGAAAAATAGCAGAATGAGTCATTAAAACTAACCCGGCTCTGTCGGATAGATTTAATCTCAGTACCTGTCAATACCATCCCTGCAATAAATTTATCCTCTATTGCGTACTCATAAAATGCCGATCTGTTCCTCAGTTCTGCCACTTTAAATTGGGATTTACAAATTGCGGATTACAATGGCATGAATTCACACCAGCTGTAATCCGCAGTTATTTTAAAAAATTAGTTTTTAAACAATTCGAGCAACTGTGCCAGTTTGGCCTTCATTTCTTTACGGTCAATGATCAGGTCCAAAAAGCCATGTTCCAGCAGGAACTCAGCACTCTGGAAACCCTCAGGCAAGTCTTTCTTGATCGTTTCCTTAATGATACGTGGACCAGCGAAACCGATCAGGGCCTTAGGCTCTGCAATGTTCAGGTCACCCAGCATTGCGAAAGAAGCCGTTACACCACCCGTGGTCGGATCTGTTGCCAGAGAGATGAAAGGCAGCTTCGCATCCGCCAACTGCGTCAGCTTGGCAGAAGTTTTTGCCATTTGCATCAGGGAAAAAGCACTTTCCATCATACGGGCACCACCAGATTTGGAGATGATCATTAATGGCATTTTGTGTGCAATACAATAATCAATGGAGCGGGCGATTTTCTCACCTACCACTGAACCCATAGAACCGCCAATAAAAGCAAAGTCCATGCAGGAAACCACCAGGTCGTTACCAAATACTTTACCCACACCTACACGCATCGCGTCTTTCAGTCCGGATTTCTTCTGAGCATCTATTAACCTTGCGCCATATGGCTTTAAGTCCTTGAATCCCAAAAAGTCCTTTGGATAAATATTAGGGAACAGCTCTTCGAACTGATTGTTATCGAATAAGATCTCGAAATATTCAGCAGAATCGATACGATTGTGGTAATTACACTTATCGCACACGTAAAAGTGGTCCTTCAGGTCTTTGACCGTAACTGTTTTTTTGCAGCTAGGGCATTTGTGCCACAAACCATCCGGCGCTTCTTTCTTCTCACTTGTAGACGTTTGAATGCCTTGTTTAATTCGCTTAAACCAGCTTGACATATTGAACTATTAGGTTACAAAATAGTTGTGCAAGATACAAATTAAATTAACTTCAAAAGTATCTCGTTTGCAATATTATAATAAAACAGGTTGGCGGTCAGGTTTTTCTTTGAGAACGGGCAGGCTGAGAGCTGATTTATTCAAAAGTGGCTGGTTTTCAATCCTTCCGGAGTCCACCTTAAAAGAAAAAGCCGGTAATTTTCACAATTACCGGCTTCCCTGAAGTATATCTCCCTCAATATTAAGCATTTCTGCCAATGCAGTTCAGATCTTTGAACGCCTCTTCCAGACGTTTTACAAAAGTCTCTTCACCTTTACGCAGCCATACACGAGGATCATAGAATTTCTTATTTGGCTTATCAGCACCCTCTGGGTTACCCAGCTGAGCCTGCAGATAATCTCTCTTGGCTTCGTAGAAATCATGAACACCTTCCCAGAATGCCCACTGCATATCTGTATCCAGGTTCATCTTGATTACACCGTAACCCAGTGCTTCTGTAATCTGATGCTTAGGAGAACCTGAACCACCATGGAATACATAATAAACTGGTTTAGCAGCAGTTTTGTGCTTAGCCTGGATGAAGTCCTGGCAATTCTGCAGGATCTCAGGACGCAGTGCCACGTTACCTGGTGAATATACACCATGTACGTTACCAAAAGCAGCAGCTACTGTGAAACGAGTACCTACCTGAGACAGTTGCTCGTAAGCGAAGTTTACATCTTCAGGCTGAGTATACAGCTTGGAGTTGTCTACGCCGGAGTTATCAACACCGTCTTCTTCACCACCAGTTACGCCCAGCTCGATTTCGATGGACATACCCAGCTTGTTCATACGCTCGAAATATTTTTTAGAGATCTCGATGTTCTCATGGATTGGCTCTTCAGAAAGATCCAGCATGTGGGAACTGTACAGTGGCTGACCAGTTTGTTTCTTAAATTCTTCACCCGCATCCAGCAGACCGTCGATCCATGGCAACCATTTTTTAGCAGCATGGTCTGTGTGCAATACAACCGGTACACCGTAGTATTTAGCTACTTCATGTACGTGTTTTGCACCGGAAATGCCACCTGCAATGTTTGCCTGCAACTTATCATTCGGCATTCCTTTACCTGCAAAGAACTGTGCACCACCGTTAGAAAACTGAATAATAACAGGTGAGTTTACTTTTGCAGCAGTTTCCAGTACAGCATTTACTGTATTAGTACCTACCACGTTTACCGCAGGCATTGCCCATGCATTGTTCTTGGCATCATTGTACAGCGCTTCCAGCTCTTCGCCGAATAATACGCCAGCTCTGTATTTTCCCATAGCTTTCGGATTGTTTTACATTTAAGGACAGCAAATATAAGTACTAAATAACAAGTTTTATAGTGTTAGAATCATGTTTTCTAGTGATTTATATGATATTCGTCAAAAAAAAGCCTGATTTTGGTAGAAATTATCCCGAAAATAAGCCGCAGCGCGCAAGATTCTACTACCATACCAGCTGAACATTTCTCCATCTACCAGCTGAACAGGAAGAGAGGTAAAAAATGGAAAATGGGCTGCTTTGAAAGGAAAAGGTTCAGAAGATAATAGAACTAATTGACAATCAGTATACTGTAATTCATCAAGGGTGATAACAGGGTAACGGGTCCTTTTTTTAAAAACATTCTCAAACCCACATTGCTCCAACATGGCAGATATAAATGTGTCTCCTCCGGCTACCATCCAGGGATCTTTCCAGATGAAATAGGCCACTTTTTTGTGAGGAGGACCATTTTTAGAAAAAAAGGCCAACTGCTCAAAGGCTGTTTTTATCTCCGAACAAATTTGCACCCCCTTTGCTGCCCGGTCTGTAATTGCACTAATTTGTGAAATCATTTCCAGGGCACTCTCCAAATCATGCACATCTGTCACCCAAACCGGGAAATCGGCCATCAATGATAAGATCTGCTCCCGTTCATTCTCCTCCTTATTAGCAATGATCAGATCCGGTTTTAACTCCCTAATCTGATCTATATGTAATTTCTTTGTTCCTCCCACCCGGGTTTTATCATTCACCGGGTGAATACAAAATTTTGTCACTCCCACAATCTCATCAGAAAGCCCAAGATCAAATAATAACTCTGTTTGCGAAGGAACTAATGATACAATCCGGTGAGGTGGAAAGGACAACCTCACCGGATTGCCAGTTTGATCTTTAAGCGGTAAATCAGAAAATGTAGTATCCATCTTTCCGCTGTTTACATCTTAGTTGCCAAGTGCCTGAATAATATCGTATTTCGTAATGATGTGTGCCTTTCCACTTTCATCGCGTGTCAGCACCGCACCATTTTCTTTATTGATATAAGAAGACAATTTCTCTATCGGCGTATCCATTTTTACCTCCGGGAATGCAGCCTGCATCACCTGTTTGATCTGCGCATCTTTCAGGTTCACATCATCAATCAGTCTGTTGAAAAGTCCATTTTCAGAAATAGAACCTACTATTTCCTGCTGATGTAAAACCGGGATATGTTCGATATCATACTTCTTCATTTTAGTAATCGCCTCACTCACTTTCTCTTCCTGTTCTACCGTTACCAATGGCTGGTTACGGCGACCATTCACCACATCTTTCACTGTCTTCACATCGAGGAAACCTCTTTCCATCATCCACTGATCATTGTACACTTTACCTACATAACGGCTGCCGGAATCATGGAAAATCACCACGACTACATCTGTTGGATTTAAAGATGCTTTCAGTTGTAATAGCCCTGCAATCGCAGAACCGGCGGAGTACCCCACAAAAATCCCTTCTTCTTTGGTAATACGTCTTGCCATCACAGCCCCGTCTTTGTCCGTTACTTTTGTAAAGGCATCGATCACATTCATGTCGTAGTTCTGCGGTACAAAGTCTTCGCCAATACCTTCGGTGATGTAAGGATAAACTTCCGACATATCCAGTTCTCCTGTTTCAAAGTATTTCTTCAGCAGGGAACCATAGCTGTCTATGGCCCATACTTTTATGTCCGGATTCTTTTCTTTCAGGAACTTGCCCGTACCGGTAATGGTACCGCCAGTACCCGTGGCCACAACCAGGTGAGTCACCTTTCCATCTGTCTGTTCCCAGATTTCAGGACCCGTTTGTTCGTAGTGTGCATCACGATTGGCAAGGTTATCGTATTGGTTTACATAGAAACTGTTCGGCACCTCAGTAGCCAGCCGTTTGGATACGGAGTAGTAGGAGCGGGGATCTTCAGGTTCTACGTTAGTAGGGCATACGATCACCTCGGCGCCTACGGCTTTGAGTATGTCTACTTTTTCTTTGGACTGTTTATCGGTGGTGGTAAAGATACATTTGTAACCCTTGATCACAGCGGCCAGCGCAAGACCCATACCTGTATTGCCGGAGGTACCTTCAATGATGGTGCCGCCTGGTTTTAGTAAACCTTGTTTTTCTGCGACTTCTACCATTTTGATAGCCATACGGTCTTTGATAGAGTTGCCAGGGTTAAAGAATTCTACTTTGGCAAAGACAGGGCAGGGAAGGCCTGCGGTAACGCGGTGGAGTTTTACCAATGGGGTGTTTCCTATGGTTTCAAGGATGCTGTTGCAAAACTTCATAACTATATTAAATTGATCGGAGCGAAAATAAGGTAAATGAATGATTTGCCCCAAATCACTCAATAACCACTATATAATTAATATACAATATCTTTGCACAATTATGACAAACCGCATCTTCATCACCGGCATTGGCACGGGCGTAGGCAAAACCATCACCTCCGCCTGTATCACCGAGTCCCTCCAGGCCGATTACTGGAAACCAGTGCAAACCGGTCTGAAAGAAGGCACTGATACTGACACCATAAAAAATCTACTCACAAATCCAGTTTCAAAATGCCATAAAGAGGCCTACCGCCTCCTGGAACCAGCCTCTCCGCACCTCGCTGCAAGGCTCGAAAACGTAACCATTAATGTAAAAAGAATAATAGAAATAGCTGAGACTTACCAACCGGCCAACCGCCCCCTCATCATCGAAGGCGCCGGCGGCCTCATGGTACCTATCACTGAAACGACCTTTACCATCGACCTGATCCAACAACTCAAAGCCAAAGTCATTATCGTGGCAGGCAACTACCTCGGCTCCATCAACCATTCATTACTCACCGCAAAAGTCCTCCAGCAGGCACAAATTCCTGTTCTGGGCTGGATCTTCAGTGGCGAAACACATACTAATGAAGACGAAGTTGTCACCTGGTCCGGATTCCCCAAACTGGGAAGGATTCCTCAAACCAGCCATATTGACAAGGCTTTTGTAAAGGAACAGGCAGAAAAGCTATCTTTACAATTAAAATAACTCAGCGTACCATATTGTTAACAAAAAAGGATATACGCCGGGAGTTTCTTGAAAAAAGACTGAATACTCCCTCCGACGAGATTACCAAGCTCAATGCGCAGTTGCTCGCACAATGCAGGCTACTGGATTTCAGCCCTTACAAGCTGGCACACATTTTTCTACCTATCAGGGAAAAAAAGGAAGTGGATACACCAGCTCTTGTAGACTATACCCGGATCCATTTTCCGGACCTCCAATGGGTAATTTCACGTTCCAATATGGCCGATAGCACCATGTTGCATTACCTTTGGGATCAAAACACCGTACTGGAAAAGAACAACTACGGCATTCCCGAGCCTACATCAGGTACCCTCATCGCGCCATCTGAGCTGGACCTGGTATTCGTACCACTGCTGGCATTCGATACCGCCGGCCACCGCGTAGGCTATGGCAAAGGGATGTACGACCGCTTTCTGGAACAATGCCGCCCGGATGTTACCACCATCGGACTGTCATTGTTCGACCCGGTAACCGGCATTGCCGACATCGGCACCTGGGATGTTCCACTGCATATCGTGGTCACACCCAATACGACTTATCATTTCACAAAAAGCTGATGCATGCTGCAATATCTTAAGATCTTATTATATCCTTTCTCACTTTTGTACGGTTTGGTCATGTGGACCCGCAACAGGATGTACGACAATAAAGTACTCACTGCTGTGGAATTCGACCTACCCGTGATCGCTGTGGGCAACCTTTCTGTAGGAGGCACTGGCAAGACTCCCCATGTCGAACACCTCATCCGCCTGCTCAAAGACCGCGTACACACCGCTACCCTGAGCCGTGGCTATAACCGCCGTACCAAAGGCTACCTGCTGGCAGATGAAAACAGCACCGCCTCACAGCTGGGTGATGAACCCATGCAGTTTCACCAAAAGTACCCGGACATCAGCGTCTGCGTGGGCGAAGAGAGAATGCTCGCCATTCCCCAACTGCTCGGAGAACGCCCCGAAACACAGGTGATCCTGCTGGACGATGCCTTTCAGCACCGCTCTGTAAAACCAGGTATGAACATTATGATCACCGACTACAGCCGCCGGTTTACCAAAGATCATGTGGTACCATTTGGTCGCCTCCGGGAAGGACGCAAAGGATACGAAAGGGCCAATTGTATCATCGTATCCAAATGTCCACCCCACCTTTCTGAAACTGAAAAAAACGCTATCAGGCAGGAAATCAATCCCTTGCATGAACAACATGTATATTTTACCACATTGCAATATGGTCAGCTGTACGACCTGTTCAGCGGTGCACCCACTACTATACCGGCAGATACAACACTGTTGCTGGTAGCCGGTATCGCCCGTCCTGAACCACTCCTGCAGCACTTGAAAAGCAGCCACCGGGAGGTCTTCCAGCTGCCTTTTCCCGATCATTATTACTATGGGGTGCACGACCTTGATAAGATACAACGTGAACTCGGGAACCTGCCCGGGGAGAATAAAATGGTGATCACCACCGAAAAAGATGCCGTAAGGCTACAGCTCCTGGCCCCGCAACTCCGGGAGCGAAACATAACCATCGCCGTTATGCCGGTGGAAATATCTTTCCTGTTCGGGGAAGGAGATTCATTTAATAATTATATTTTTGATTACGTGGAACAGTTTGGAAGTAACCATGATTAAATGTTACGAGAATGACTAAAAAGAAAAAACCTCAAAAAGAAAAAGGCGCTAGCAGCAGAGAAAAAGGCAGTAGCAGCCAAAAGAAAACCTACAAGGGAACAATAGAAATCACCCGTTCCGGCATGGCTTTCGTCATCGTCGAAGGACAGGAAAAAGATGTACTTGTAAGGCAGAAAAACCTGAATACCGCTTTAGACGGAGATGAAGTAAACGTGGATGTTATCAAACCAGCTAAGAACCAGGGACGAATGGAAGGAGTGATAACGGCGATTACTAAACGTAAGAAGACAGAGTTTACCGGCACCCTGCAGGTGAATAAGGGATTCGCATTCCTTATACCTGACAAGGGTATCTTCATGCCGGATATATATATTCCAGCGAACGAAGTAAAAGACATGAAGAGCGGCGATAAGGCCGTAGTCAGGATTGTACAGTGGGGCGAAAAGACCCGCAAACCCGTTGGCGAGATTGTAGAACTACTGGATGCCAGCGATACCAACGACCTGGCTATGAAGGAGATCCTTATCGAAGCGGGCTTCCCGCTTAGCTTCCCGGCGGATGTGATGCAGGAACTACAGGCCGTCAAAGAAGACATCAGCAGTGATGAAGTAAAGAAACGTAAGGACTTCCGCAAGACCCTCACCTTTACCATCGACCCTGTGGATGCCAAGGACTTTGACGATGCCCTCTCTGTCAAAAAGACCCGTGGTGGCTGGTACGAGATCGGTGTGCACATTGCTGACGTAAGTCACTATGTACTGCCGGATACTGCGCTGGATAAGGAAGCAGACAAACGTGCTACTTCCGTATACCTGCCGGATCGCGTACTGCCTATGCTGCCGGAAAAGATCTCGAACGAGCTCTGTTCCCTGCGTCCGCACGAAGATAAACTGACATTCTCTGCCGTGTTTAAGATCAATGAGCAAGGGGAGATCAGGGAGCAATGGATTGGCAGAACCGTGATCCATTCCGATCATCGATTTACCTACGAAGAGGTACAGGAGATCATCGAAAAGGGAGACGGACCTTACAAAGATGAATTGCTGTTGCTGAATACCATCGCACAGACTATGCGCAAAACACGTATTCAACATGGCGCTATCAACTTCTCTTCGCAGGAAGTTCGCTTCCAGCTGGATGAACATGCAAAGCCGATCGGCATCATGATCAAGGAGAGCAAGGAAGCCCACCAGTTGATCGAAGAATTCATGCTGCTTGCCAATAGAAAGGTAGCAGAATATGTATACAATATCCGCATCGGCAATAACCAGCAGGTGCCGTTCCCATATCGTACCCACGATACACCGGATGAAGAGAAGCTGAAAGTGTTCTCTGGTTTCGCAAACAAGTTCGGTCACAAGCTGGATCTTTCTAACCCTGAAGCGCTGGCGAATAGCTTCAATGCAATGTTGCAGATGGCGAAGGGCAAACCTGAACAGCATGTACTCGAAACCCTCGGTATCCGTACCATGGCCAAAGCCGTTTACCAGACGGAAGATATCGGTCACTATGGATTGGGTTTTGATCACTACTGTCACTTTACATCTCCGATCCGTCGTTACCCCGATGTATTGGTACACCGGGTGGTAGCGCAGTGCCTGGCCAATGATATTCATGCTGATAAAAGGATGGATGCAATGTGTAAGCACTCTTCAGAGATGGAGCGCAAGGCGATGGAAGCAGAAAGAGCTGGGAACAAATACAAGCAGGTGGAATACATGCAGCAGTTCCTGGGCGAGACTTTCGATGGTGTGGTGAGTGGGGTCGCTCATTTTGGTTTCTGGGTAGAGACAGTGGATACCAAGTGTGAAGGACTGGTGAGTTTGCAGAGTATGATGACGAAGGATGATTTTAAGTATGATGAGAATGAATATTCACTGATAGGTATGAATACGGGTCGGAAGGTTCGTATTGGAGATAAGGTGAAGGTGCAGGTAGCTGCGGCAAACCTGGTAAAGAGACAGCTGGATTATGAGCTGATAGAAGATGAGGATGCAGATTTCCCGCCGCAGGGTAGAGTAGTACGTGGTCGTGGCGGAGAAGCTCCACGCAGCAGAAGAGACCAGGATACTGATTTTAATCGCTCTCCCCGCGGCAAAAGGCAACCTTCCGAAAGGAGTGGCGGCCCTGCCAAAGGCAAACCAGCTAAAGGTGACAGATCTGCCACTGATAAGAAGAAATCATCCTCTGCAAAGAAGGGTGGCGGTGCTTCCCGTAAAAAGGCATAATTTCGACCTGATTCATAATTATTGACAAGATACCATGCATTCATTTCAGGAATTAACGATCCAGTTTGGAGAACACTTTGCGAAGGAACATTTTCCGGAAAAACCTAAGAAATTGTACGATGCGGCCAGCCACATACTCAAAATAGGTGGGAAGCGTATACGCCCTATACTGGCACTGATGGGCAATGAATTGTTTGATAATATTCACCCTGACTCGTTCCAGGTAGGAACCGCGGTGGAGCTCTTTCACAATTTCACCCTCGTACACGACGATTTGATGGATAAGGCCCCCCTTCGCAGAAACCACCCAACCGTACACACTCTGTATGGTGATACCGCTGCGATCCTGGCCGGAGATGTGATGCTGATCAATGTATATGAATACCTGAACAAGGTACAGCCTCAGCATAAACAAAAACTGTTAGCCGCTTTTAACAAAGCTGCGATCGAAGTGTGCGAAGGCCAGCAGATAGATATGGACTTTGAAGAGATGGAGCCGGAGCATGTACAATTCGATGATTATGTAAACATGATCGCACTGAAGACTTCCGTATTGCTGGCAGCCAGTCTGAAGATGGGTGCTATCATTGGCGGGGGAAGTGAATACAACCAGGATCACCTGTATCAATTTGGTAAGAACGTAGGGATTGCCTTCCAGATCCAGGATGACTTTCTGGATGCCTTCGGAGATCCGGAGAAATTTGGGAAACAACAGGGGGGAGATATCTTAGTGAATAAAAAAACCTTCCTGTTGCTCAAAGCACTGGAACTTTGTAATGCTACACAGCGGACCAAGCTGAAGGAGCTGTTAGCAACTAATCCGGAAGATAAGGTAGCGCAGGTGCTGCAATTATTCCATGACTGTCAGATTGATCAGTGGGCGGAAAAGGAGAAGGAAAGGTTCCATGATCTGGCATTGGAGCACCTGGAAAAGATCGCGGTATTATCTGCCAGGAAACAACCATTGATCGAACTGGCTGATTTTCTCTTAAAAAGAGAACATTAATGCATAATGCAGGACAACCATCTGCCACAAGATCCGAACTGGCTGATTTTCTCTTAAAAAGAGAACATTAATGCATAATGCAGGGCAACCATCTGCCACAAGATCCGAACTGGCTGATTTCCTCTTAAAAAGAGCGCATTAATGCATAAAGGAGATCACTACCGATCGATTTGGCTGATTTCCTTCTGAAAAATAAAGGAACTTCAGGTAACAAAGATTCGAACTCCCTGATTTTCTGCTTCAAAGCGGGCATTAATTAAATTTCAATATATTCGCATCATCGCTAAACCTAAGGAAGGTCAACAACAAAATATCACCACCAGATGTCTAAATCGCTGTTTCGAAAGAAATCTATTACTACTATTCTGAAAGATGCACAAGATGGTTTATCAGATGACGCACATGGTGGCGGGTTACATAAAGTTCTGAAAGTAAAGGACCTGACAGCAATGGGCATTGCTGCCGTCATTGGCGCTGGTATCTTTTCAACCATTGGCGAAGCGTCGTTTCATGGTGGTCCCGGGGTTTCCCTGTTATTTGTTATTACTGCTATCACCTGTGGTTTTTCGGCCCTTTGTTACGCCGAATTTGCCAGCAGGGTACCCGTGTCGGGAAGTGCATATACCTACTCGTATGTGACCTTCGGAGAACTGGCAGCCTGGGTGATTGGTTGGGCGCTGATCCTGGAATACGCCATCGGGAACATTGCCGTAGCCATATCGTGGAGCGGCTATTTCAATAACCTGCTCGCTGGTGTAGGAAAGGCTTTTGGGATGAATTTATCCCTGCCGGTGTGGCTGACGAGTAATTATGATAGTGCTACGCCTGAAATTTATGCAGCGGCACCGCACATTGGAGGCCTGCCTGTTATACTGAATTTACCTGCTTTTATTATAGTAATTTTAGTGACTTACCTCGCTTATGTAGGTATCCGTGAGAGTAAAAAGAGCGCCAACTTCATGGTGGGGCTCAAGATCGCAGTGATCCTCTTTGTAATTATAGTCGGTTCATTTTATGTACATCCTGACAACTGGTCACCGTTTATGCCAAATGGTTTTTCAGGGGTACTAAAAGGTGTGTCTGCCGTATTCTTTGCCTACATAGGTTTTGATGCGATCAGTACCACGGCTGAGGAGTGTGCAGATCCGCAGCGCGACCTGCCCAAGGGCATGATCTATTCATTGATCATCTGTACCATATTATATATCCTGATTGCATTTGTATTGACAGGGATGGTATCTTATTCACAGCTGAAAGTAGAGGATCCATTAGCATTCGTATTCAATGCGGTCAACCTTCACAAAATAAGTTTCCTGATATCTGTAAGTGCGGTAGTAGCCACCACGAGTGTACTGCTTGTATTCCAGATCGGTCAGCCACGTATCTGGATGAGTATGAGTCGTGACGGGTTGTTGCCAAAGAAATTCAGTAAGATCCATCCGAAGTTCAAAACACCTTCATTTGCAACAATTATCACAGGTGTGATCGTAGGTGTACCTGCGCTCTTTCTGAACCTGACCGTTGTAACAGACCTGACCAGTATCGGAACTTTATTTGCATTCATCCTGGTATGTGGTGGGGTATTATTACTGCCCCCGCAGGAGAAAAATGATGGTAGCAAACGATTCCGTTTACCATATATCAATGGGCAGTATATCATACCAGCGATCGTGCTGATCTTCATTTTTATATTCAGAAAAGAATTACCAGGCCGTTTCTCATTTGAGGGTGGCTGGGATGTATGGAAACACAATATTCCATTCTTCTTCTTTGCCATAGCAGCCGTGATCTTTGTGGTGTTGTCATTTGTAAAGAAACTGTCGGCGATACCTGTTCTTGGTTTGCTCAGTTGTTTTTACCTGATGACAGAAATTGGTTTCAGGAACTGGGTAGTGTTCACGATCTGGCTCATCATCGGTTTGACTATTTATTTTGGCTATAGTTACAGAAAGAGCAAGCTGAATCAGGATATACCAAAGCATACTTTCTAAAATATTCATATCAAATAAAAAGAACGGTTTTACCAAACAAAAGGTAAAACCGTTCTTTTTTATAACCAGTCCCCAATAAAAAATAGGAAATCTTCCATGTTGCCGCAGGCCTGTTTTATTTAACTACCTCACCTTTAACAACTTGCAGCACTTATCTAATTTGGAAAGTCCATAAAAAAATTATATATTTAAGTAGTTCTTTGATCCTAAACTCATATTTTATGAACCTGCTACAGCGAATTGACCATTGGGGCGAATCGCATCATCCAAAATGGGTTGATGGCATTCGCGTCCTTCTTGGAATATTTTTGTTCTGGAAAGGAGTTGTATTCATTCAAAATATCGATGTTCTCAAAGCCGTGATAAACCAGAGCCCGTTTATCACCGTATTATCCTTCTGGCTTGCTCATTACATTGTCTTTGCTCATCTCCTGGGCGGGGTCCTTATCACATTTGGCCTCCTCACCCGAGCTGCTGTCATCGCACAGATCCCCATTCTACTTGGCGCCCTCTTCTTTGTACATACCCCTACAGGGTTATTCAATGTACATAGCGAATCCGGCCTTTCCATCCTTGTTCTACTGTTGCTGTTAGTATTTCTTGTAGAAGGTAGTGGCCCCATTTCTTATGATGGTTATATGCGCCGGCATCCTGCATGACCGGCTGCAAAGAAGTAAGAGTCCCATAATTTATGTAGTTTTGCTGCACTGCGATACAGGTAGCAGGGGGATTCCTGCTATCTGTCATTGTTATTTAGAGACGCAGTGTAGTTATCATGAAGTACGAAATTGGAGATAAGATATTATTGCTTCATTCAAAAGAAGAAGGTACTGTTGTCGACATTATCAATAACGATATGGTGATGGTAGAGATTGGCAAAGTTACCTTCCCCGTGTATCTGGATCAAATCGATTTCCCTTATTTTCACCGGTTTACAACCGCGCCCAAGAATGGCAACCCACCTGCCAGAAAATCTGGTTTTGATATTAAGCCTGAAAAGAAACAGGATACTTTTAAAATGGACAAAGGGGTATTCCTCTCTGTACTGCCTGTATTCCGTGTAGAGGGATATGAGGAAAATGTAGAACAACTCAAGTTTCACCTGGCCAATGAGACCAATACAGCCTGGAAGTTCCATTTCCAGGTATACCTCAAAAATCAGCTGGAACTGGAGATGAAAAACGAAATTCAGCCATTTGCAAATTTCTATCTCAGCGACCTTCCTTTCGAAGCGCTGAACGATAGTCCAAGAATAGAATTCACCTTCTATCCCAAAGAACCAGATCCAAAACTGGCGCCGAGTTTCCAGAAAACCTGGAAGATGAAAACAAAGCAGATCTTCCAGCAACTGAGTGATTTACAGGCCAGAAGAAACGCTACATTAAGTTATTTACTGTTCGATAAGTTTCCGCCAAAACCGGAAAAATCGGGTAATGATTTCGATACTCCTTCAATCGGTAAGTTCGCAGCGTCTAATACGACCACTTCGACCAATACCCTTCCTGAAGTACCCCTTACACCTAAGTACGAACTGGACCTGCACATCGAAACGCTCACAGACGACTGGAAAGGGATGAAGAACATTGAAATTCTTGCGATACAGCTCAATGAATTTGTGCGTTACCTGGAACTGGCCATTTCCCACCATCAACATAATATGTTCGTGATCCATGGGGTAGGGAAGGGCAGACTCAAGGATGAAATTCATAAGATATTAAAAGATACGCCTGAAGTAGATAAATTCTCAAATGAATATCACCCCAGGTACGGATTTGGTGCAACTGAGATATTTTTTAAGTAACCTTTTTACTATTTTTGCAAAAACTACAAACCGTGCTATCGTTCCAGGCAACTGGTAAGGAAAGTCCGGACAGCATAGAGCAACGCACCACCTAACTG
This sequence comes from Chitinophaga sp. LS1, assembly GCF_034274695.1. Lineage (NCBI taxonomy): Bacteria > Pseudomonadati > Bacteroidota > Chitinophagia > Chitinophagales > Chitinophagaceae > Chitinophaga > Chitinophaga sp. LS1. The sequence continues at coordinate 6,181,123 of NZ_CP128362.1, read as the reverse complement.
GTGGGGACCTGTTCTCCTCGTCTCTGACGGCGTGCACAGGTCACAGAAAGTGCCACAGAAAATGACCGCCTTGTCTTGTACAGGGTAAGGGTGAAAATGTAGGGTAAGAGCCTACGTTCTGGAATGGCAACATACTAGAAGGGTAAACCTTGCGTGCTGAAATGCCATGTATACGGTCGATTAAGGGCGGCTCGTCCAATGACCGAGGGTAGGCAGATACAGATGACGTGCGAACGTTGTCGCAGATAAATGATAGCATCAGTCGTCGCAAGACGATTGAACAGAATCCGGCTTATAGGTTTGTAGTTTTTGTTTTTATCTTCACATGGAATAGCTTACACCCAAATCTATTATACCCAATGAATCAAAAAGACGAAAAAACCTGGGCGATATTTATCAGCCTTGCCGGCATTATAGGAATGACAATAGGGCTTATTTCTCCTGTCGGTAACATTATTGCTGTACTTGTACTTTGGCTGATCAAAAGAGAGCAGTCTACTTTCCTGGACACTGAAGGGAAGGAAGCGCTGAACTTCCAGATCACCATGAGTATCGCAGCGTTGATCGTAAATATGATTTTCTTCTTTATTGGTTCCCTCTGGACCCTCACAACTTTCTGGTGGATGTCCAGCTCACCTAATTTCAGTTTTAGGTTTGTAAGCGGCCGTAATGGGATTGTATGGTTGATCAATGTGATATTTTCTATTATCGCTACCATCAAAGCGAGTAATGGAGAGGTATATAGATATCCAATCAACCTGAGACTCGTTAAATAATTAAAAAGGGCTTTTGCTATCAGCAAAAGCCCTTTTTTCTCTGAAAATGGTTTTCATGCCTGTTGGTGAATCCCCTTTTTCAGCAATGCTTTTATACGGATATTTTATCCTTTTTTGATCTTCATTACTTTTGGTTTCTTCCCCAGTTTCTCCACCTTCATGGTACTTGCTACCTTCAGGGCATTATAAGCATTCACCAAACCACCCGTTGCAGACAAATCAGCAAAGGCGACTGTCTGACCAGGCGCACCAGGTTTAGTTACTTCTTTCGTACCGTCAGGCAAAGGCACTGCCGATTTCAACAATACATATTTCAACTGCTCTGCAGTCAGATCAGGGTAGTAAGACAATACCAACGCCGCTACACCGGCTACGACCGGACAAGCCATGCTGGTACCACTCAGACTGCCATATTTATTACCACCTGGCAGGGTAGCATAAATAGATACACCTGGTGCAAACAGATCTACCGTACGCTTACCGTAGTTAGAGAAGCTTGCCACTTTAGCACCTGTTTTACCATTACTGGTGGCACCCACAGTCACGACATTACCAGCCACACCACCGTTCAGGAAATCGGCATTGGGGAAGTTGTCAGTACTGTCTACATTCTTACCATCATTACCCGCTGCATGTATCAACAATACATTGTGGTCCGCCGCATATTTGAAAGCAGCATCTACCCAATCCTTATGCGGAGAAAATGATTTACCAAAGCTCATATTGATAATACGCGCACCATTGTCTACTGCATAACGAATAGCCAATGCTACGTCTTTATCACGCTCATCACCATCTGGTACTGCTTTCACTGCCATGATCCTTACATTGTCTGCCACACCATCCATACCTACACCATTGTTTCTTGCAGCTGCAATGATACCGGATACGTGAGTACCATGGAGACCAAATTGTCCCATTACATCATTATTACCGTAGTATTTGTCGTTGATATCATTGATATCATCGCCTACGATTTCCTTGCGTTTTGCATTAGGTGTATAGTTGTCAGAGATCTCTGCTTTCTTTTTCAGGTCTTCTATGTACTCTTCGAATTCAGGTTTGAAATCAGCATAAGTAATAGCAGAATCGCCGGTGCTGTTAAACAGGCGGATCATGAAATTCTTTGCCACCATTACATCTTCGTCCTTAGTCTGGATGCTGTCGAGTTTGGGTACACTGAAGTCGCTGGTATGCAGGAAGGTGGTGAGAATGCCGCCGGCTTTATTCACGTTGTCCTGCAGTTTCAGCATGGCTCTATAAGTCGTTTTGCTTTCAGTAGAAGGTTTGGCAATTTTGCTGGATACCTTTAACCAATAATTATATTCTTTTGAGTCGTGGTTGAGTGCGGAATCAGGATTTACATATTTGTCCTTTAACCGTACATATTCCCTGGTCGCTTCGTCAGAATCATCTTTTAAGCTACGGCCGTCCTTTCCACCTAAAAAATTCCATCCATGTACATCGTCTACATAACCGTTCTTGTCATCGTCAATTCCATTTCCGGGAATTTCTTTTGGATTCGTCCATAAAATGGACTTCAGATCTTCGTGTAGTGTATCGATACCTGAGTCGATCACAGCAACGATCACAGGGGTACTTTTTCTCCCTTTTAACAGTTCAGTGTAGGCGCGCTGCACGCTGGTGCCATAAACGCTGTCAGCGGCGTAGTCCAGCAGGTGCCAGTTCTTTGGTACTGCATTACCCTGTGCATAGGCCGAATTAGTTGTAAGTGCAGTCATCATCGCAACACATCCTGCCATGACTGCTATTGCTCCGCTAGATTTCATTAGTCTGTATTTTTTCACAATAAGCATATCAATACAAATACCATAAATGGTTAAAGGTTATATAAAGTGTAACGGGCCAAGATAAGACGAATTGATGAAGAGGGGAAATAGAATATTATGATCAGTTGAATGGTGTGGTAGATGGGGGTGAATACCTATTCGTAGAATGAAATTATTGAATATTATAAAATATTTTCCACTATGGAGCGTAGGACGATTTTCTTTGAAAAGTGGCTACGGGCACAACAATAATACGATTTAAAGGCTAAACTGCTGGTAAATAGCAAGGAAAGTAGCACGAAAGTAGAATATGAAATTCCAGGAAAAAGTGTAATATTTAGAGCTGGAAGAATAATTAGGAGACTCTCCAATTATTTTTCTCATAAGCATGGTTTCCGTTTAACGAAAAAGCGAGGTTCTCTAACCTCGCTATTTTTTTACCTATTTGTCGCTCATTAAATGTGGCATGTTCCAGATGCCTGGGTTTTGGATGTTGATTGGTTTTGGTATAAAACGAATTTATTATTTTTTTATTGTATATGTTTAGGCGTAAAAAGGTAATAAATTAATGCAACAGCAATAATTTGATCATTGCACAACACAAGTCATGCAGGTGTGCTTCACACCAACAGCTATGCAGCAATTTATTACTAATTCATCCAGGTATTTATTCCAGTTTCAACTCCCTGGGCGTTTCATTTCCCGGTAAATCTACAGCCACTACGACTACTTTGCCGCCTGATGGCAGATAACCAGCCTTATAATACCAATCCACGCCATTTCTGCCTAAAACAGCCTTTCCTCTTTCCAGCATAGCACCTGCCGCATCGTGTACCCGTACGTCCACTTCTACTACCCTGAATTCATCCTTTGCTGTTACTACTACCGTCCCCTCTTCCAGTCGGATATTCTGAATCTCCGGCGACTTGTATGCATCCTTTATGGCCAAGTTATAAGCATTCTGGCCAGGACCTGCCAGTAACTTATAATATGCCTTCAGTTCAGGGTCCTGCAGGATTGCCTTCGCATAAGCTGCGGCTATGGTCATCTTATACCTGGCTTCCAGCTGCTTTTTTGTTGGCTTTTTCATTGACGGACCGCGTTTTTTGGCCATTATAATCTGCCCGTTCCTTTCGTAGATCGTGAGTTGCTTGCCGAGGGTGCCTCGTACAAGTTGAAGGAGTATGCTGTCTTTTACAAGTGCCATAACAAACAATTTTGAGGTTACAAGACAATATTAAAACCTTCATCCGAACTATAGTGCAACTTCGTTACCAAATGAGTACTAATACTTCACTATAAGTACACTTCAATATCGATTTGATATACAGATGTACTTTTAATGTACTTATGGTATACTTATGGTGCACTTGTAGCATTAAAGCTATGCTATAGTTTACCCGGCTATTCGGCAATAAAACATTCATGAAAGAGGGTATTCACTAAGAGGCATGAAACCCATTTTTAGAAAAAACCCTCATGAACCGGGTTCACAAACGACTATGAAAATGGTGGTACCTTCGACAAAAGTACTACCATGGAACAATCACATATCAGTTTTGAACAGGTTGTGAGTCGCGGCTGTGGCCTCGATGTTCACCAGGAGAATGTAGTAGCCACCATCAGAGGAAATGGGTTGGAAGAACAAACCCGCACTTTTAGCACTTTCACAAGTTCACTTAGGGACCTGGTAGCTTGGCTTGAAGAATCCGGCATTACACATGTCGCAATGGAGAGCACGGGGGTTTACTGGAAGCCTGTTTTTAATATACTGGAACCTCACTTTGAACTTATTCTGGTCAATGCCCGGCATATTAAATATGTGCCGGGGCATAAGACCGATCGCAATGACAGTGCCTGGATTGCAAAATTATTGCTAAGCGGGCTACTAAAGGGAAGTTTTATTCCACCGCAATACACTCGCGAATTACGGGAATTGTACCGATACAAACGTAAAGTAATAGGACAGCGGTCCAGTGAATATAACCGGTTACAGAACATTTTAGAGACAGCCAATATCAAATTGAGCACTGTAGTCAGTGATGTATTCGGTGTAAGTGGCTGGTCAATGATCACTGCCATTATTGAAGGAGAACAGGATCCTATGATATTGGCCAATTTGGCAAAAGGTAGGCTCAAAATCAAAAAACAAGAGCTTATTCTTGCATTAGAAGGCCATCTTAATGAGCATCACCGTTTTATGCTCAGCCTGTCTAAAACTGTTATTTTACAGCTAAATGACCTACTTGGTCAGGTGGATAACCGTATAGATCAGTACTTAAAAAATGGGAGGAAGAAGTAAAATTACTTCAGACTATTCCCGGAGTACAAAAACAAACAGCTACCGCCATCTTAGCCGAAATAGGTACAGATATGCATGCGTTCCCTAATCAGCATCATTTGGCTAGTTGGTGTGGTTTATGTCCTGGTAATAATGAAAGTGCCGGAAAAAAGAAAAGTGAAAGAATCAATCATGGCAACAGATCCCTTAAAACCGCACTCGTGGAAGCAGCATGGGCTGCAGCACATACGAAAGATACTTATCTGAAAAGAAAATATTATACTTTGAGTATACGAAGAGGCAAAAAACGAGCACTTATTGCAATTTCACACAAAATCCTAATTGCCGCTTATTTTATACTCAAAAATAGAGTGCCATATATGGAACCTGATAATCAGGAGTGGCTAAAAAAAGAAAGCAGGCGCAGATAAATAATTATCTCAGACGCCTGCGCGAGCTTGAGGCATTACCCCCATCTCAATAAGATTACTAAGTTACAAAAATCGACCTTTTATTGGTGCTTTTTCAGCCTGTAGAAAAAACTGATTTAAGACTCTAAGTACAAACGATTGTTGCTATAAGCACGAAAAGAAAATTTTAATCCTATAGAGTCATATCAAATTATGGCCTGGACGAACTATTTTCAAAGAAAAAATAGCGCATTCACCCGAAGGCAAATGCGCTTTATACAATCACTTATTTTAGACTTACAGGTCGAACTTAATCCCCTGTGCCAGTGGCAATTGCGTAGAATAGTTAATTGTATTCGTCTGTCTCCGCATATATGCTTTCCATGCCTCTGAACCACTTTCTCTACCACCACCGGTTTCTTTCTCACCACCAAATGCTCCACCAATTTCCGCACCAGAGGTACCGATATTGACATTCGCAATGCCGCAATCAGATCCGGCCTGAGAGAGGAAAGCTTCTGCCTCACGCAGGTTCAATGTCATGATTGAAGAAGACAAGCCCTGTGGCACGCCATTCTGTAATGCGATCGCCTCATCCAGCGTCTTGTACTTCATCACATACAGAATAGGAGCAAACGTTTCATGCTGCACGATCTTGTAATGGTTCTCTACTTCCGCAATACAAGGCTTTACATAACAACCGGAAGCATAATCGCCACCGCTCAATACACCGCCTTCTACCAGAATTTTACCCCCTTCTTTCTGCACTTCTACAATCGCCTGCTCATACATCTTCACCGCATCTTTATCAATCAATGGGCCTACATGGTTATTTTCATCCAGCGGATTACCAATCTTTAACTGTCCATATGCTTTCACCAGCTTAGCCGTAAATGCATCATATACACTCTCATGAATAATCAGTCTGCGTGTAGATGTACAACGTTGTCCAGCTGTACCCACCGCGCCAAACACACAACCGATCAATGACATATCCAGGTCTGCATCTTTTGAAATAATAATGGCATTGTTACCACCTAATTCTAATAATGAACGACCTAAACGCGCACCTACCACTGCCGATACCGCTTTACCCATACGGGTAGAGCCTGTCGCTGATACCAATGGAACACGGGTATCTTCCGCCAGCCATTCACCAGCGTCGCGGTTACCAACCAACAAACAACATACCCCTTCAGGCACCTTGTTCGCCTTCAGTACATCCTGGATAATCTGTTGACACGCAATCGCAGACAACGGTGTTTTTTCTGATGGTTTCCAGATACATACATCGCCGCATACCCATGCCAGCATAGCGTTCCAGCTCCATACTGCTACAGGGAAATTGAATGCGGAGATAATACCTGTAATGCCTAACGGATGCCACTGCTCATACATACGGTGACCCGGACGCTCAGAGTGCATGGTCAACCCGTGCAACTGACGGGAGAGACCTACTGCAAAGTCACAGATGTCGATCATTTCCTGTACTTCGCCATAGCCTTCCTGCAGGCTTTTACCCATTTCGTAAGACACCAGTTTGCCCAGTGCTTCTTTATTTTTACGCAGTGCTTCACCCACCTGTCTTACTACTTCACCACGGCGAGGCGCTGGCCACAACCGCCATTCTTTGAAAGCAGCCGCAGCTGTCTCTACTACTTTATCATAATTCGCACGACTGGCAGCAGTCACTTGTGCAATGTGTTTACCATCTACCGGAGAATTGGCGTCGATTATAGCGCCATCGGCTTTCAACCACTGGGTACCTGTACTGACACCGCTGTTTTGGGGCGTGATATGGAATTGGTTCAGAATATCTTGTATCATGGTGCAAATATATGTTTTTAACAAGCTGTGCGCACTTGCTTAAAATAGGTCTTTAACCAGCTGTATGGACTTTCGACATCTCGTCGTCTGTGGTTATAAATGTTCTTAACGAGCTGTACGAACTTTCAACATCTCGCCTGAGGTTATTTATAAATGTTCCTAACGAGCTATGTGAACTTTCGACATCTCGTCGTCTGTGGTTATTTATAAATGTTTTTAACGAGCTATGCAAACTTTCGAAAGCCTGGTTATAAATATTTTTAACGGGCTGTAATATTCCCTTATCGTTGCGTTTGGGAGCTATAAGTACTTTCAAAGATCCTGTCTGCATTCCCCGCCTCAAACCCTTCTCTTCTATGCTCCCGCTTAATATCCTTAGGATCCAGGTGCGCAAATTCCGGCAACACCCTTCTTTCCGCAAACTCCACATAAGAACCCGATATCTCCTGCGTTTTATGATCTCCAAATGTAGCAGCAATCATCTTCGCCACCGTACTGCTCTGCAATAACAAATGATCCGGGCTTTCTTTTATCTTCCCACCTGCGTCATTCAATTTAAACCCATTCTTCTCCAGGAAATTATTGAAATCCGCCACTGTATTATATCCTACAGGCAGGTTCTGCAAACTGACTGTGAAATGATTCAGATAATACCTGTTATAAATCACCCATGCCGCATATTCGCTCTCTGCTGCCAGCGTTTGGTAATCCGCCAGGGTAGGGGTTCTCCAAAGCGCACTATGCAAAAACACATCTACATCCGGCCCATTATCCAGGTCTAATTTTGATACCGGATCTACCTTCACTTCATCCGTATAACTGGTGATGATCCGTTGTGCCTCCGCACTCAGATCCTGCACCCGGAGCTCACTGATAAAGATGCGCGGATACTTCGGCGCCGGCGGCGCATACCAATAAGCATCCAGTTTTTTTTCCCTGAAATGATAAGGTTCTTTCTTCGTGTAACCATAATGCAGGAAGATCTTTTCCAGCGATTGAATGCCTAATTGTGGCACGCCTATCGTTCTGAAAGCAATATGGTCATTTTCAATATCATCTGCGATCTGAATAACATCTTCATTGATCATGGCCGCAATAATAGCAGCGACGTCAGGAACACGCTCCTGATACCGTTGCATCAGGCCGTTCAGTACATAGTCTAACATAACAAAGATTTAGTTTGTGGAAGTGGGGTAAAGGTAGGTTATTTTAGCAAAACGCTCCTGCCGGGAGCAGAAGCGTTCGTTTATCTTAATATTGTTCATTATCATTGGGGAAGTCCTTCGCTTTCACATCACTGATATATTGCTTCGATGCTTTCAGGATCTCCTCATACAGGTTCAGGTACCTGCGCAGGAATCTCGGTTTAAAGTCTTTGTTGATGCCCAGCATATCGTGCATCACCAGTACCTGGCCGTCTACATATTTACCGGCGCCAATACCAATGATAGGAATGCGAACGCTTTCTGCCACTTTCTTTGCCAGCAGGGCCGGGATCTTTTCCAGCACAATGGCAAAACAACCCGCTTCTTCCAGCAGTTTGGCGTCGCGCAGCAGTTTTTCAGCTTCCACTTCTTCTGTAGCACGTACAGAATAAGTACCGAACTTATTAATAGACTGAGGTGTCAGTCCCAGGTGCCCCATCACAGGCACACCTGCTGATATAATACGTTTTACCGATTCTAATATTTCTTCACCACCTTCGATCTTTACACCATGCGCGCTGGTTTCCTTCATAATGCGCACGGTAGACATCAGGGCTTCCTTAGAATTACCCTGGTAAGTACCAAATGGCAGATCTACCACTACAAAAGCCCGTTTAATCGCCCTTACTACCGACGCCGCATGATAAATCATATGGTCCAGTGTAATAGGGAGGGTGGTCTCATAACCAGCCATTACGTTTGCAGCGGAATCGCCCACCAGCAATACATCCATCCCCGAATCGTCAAAGATGCGGGCCATGGAAAAATCGTAGGCTGTGATCATTGAAATCTTTTCCCCTTCATCCTTCATCCGCTGAAGGATATGCGTTGTGATCCGCTTAACTTCTTTATGCGTAGACATTTCTTATCTTATTGTTAAAAAAGGGTGTTAAGGTAGGGAAAAAAATCAAATTGAGTTGATTTCCCCGTACAATGATTGGATCAGGCCGTCTGCAAGCCCTATCTTAGGTACGAAAATCTCTTCTGCATTCGCCCAACGCATGATGTTAACGTAGATCTGCAGGGCAGGCACGATCACATCTGCCCTGTCTTCCCTTAAATTATAGAGGTGAATTCTTTCTTCGACAGAGAAACTGCTGAACTCTTTGTAGTAATCTTTCAGCACATCGAGGGTGAGTGGCTTCCCTTCCTTGCGTTTGGAAAGGGAAAAGATCTTGTTGATGTTACCACCGGAGCCAATGGCTGTCACAGGACCAATGCTTTTGATCTGCTGCTTGATAGTCTCTTTCATAATTTGCCACTGCGCATCAGTGACCTGTTGCTGCAGCAGGCGGATGGTACCGATATTAAAAGAGGTTTTGTGTACGAGGGTGTTCCTGCTGAAGATCGTTACCTCTGTGCTACCGCCGCCCACATCTATATACATATAGGCGCGTGACTTGTCGAGGTTCTCGGCAATGTGGCTTTCGTAGAGGAACGATGCTTCTTCCTGTCCCGATATAATTTTGATGTCAATACCTGTTTCGCGCTTCACATCGTCCAGGATGGCGGCGGAGTTACCCGCATCACGCATCGCGCTGGTAGCACAGGCTTTCAGGTATTTAACTTCGTATACTTCGAGTAAGAGTTTGTATGCTTTGATCGTGCTGATCAGGTGTTCGGCCCTTTTTGGAGAAATGATGCCGGTGCTGAAAACGTCGATACCCAGTCTTAATGGCACACGCACCAGGTTTACTTTCGTAAAATCCATACGTCCCTGACTGTTGGGCGATGCTTCTGAAATAAGTAACCTGGCGGCATTGGAGCCTATGTCAATAGCAGCAAGCTTCATAATGGGCAAAGATAATTGTTTTATTATTTTTTTACTGCCTACCGGCCGCAGGCCACAAATCCCTTTTCGCGAAAAACCCGCTCTTGCCTGAATGCCGGAGCGGGTTTCTCTTTATAAAAAATCTATTATTATTTGTATTGCTTTTCATGCAGGTACTTAAAGATTTCAATCTGCGACCTCACTTTCTTACCACTGTCTCTCTTGTACTCGTTTTCCTGTTTATTGTCGAGTATTCTCGCTTTTACATTGCCACTGAGTTGTATCGCCAGTATGTCTTTGATCTCCTGTTGGATAGATAGGTCAAAGATAGGTACGGCTACTTCCACGCGGTGGTCAAGGTTACGTACCATCCAATCGCAGGAGGAGATATATACGCCACTTCTGAAAACGAACGCCCTGGCATGTTCCAGGTATTCATCCACGATACTGATAGCCGTGATATCTTTTTTCCATTTCTTATTTTCCGTATAGGCGCAACAGATACCTCTGATGATCATCTTTACATCTACACCTACGCGTGCGGCTTCGTACAGGAGGTTGATCATTTGCGGATCGGAGAGTGAGTTCATCTTGAGGATCATCTCACCACCATTTTTGTTTTTCGCGAGTTTGATTTCTCGCTCAATCATTTTCACAAAGAAAGGACGCATGCTGATCGGGCTTATGGCCAGTGTTTTACAGCCTGCGAGGATCTTTGGATCGTGCTTGGGACTTTCAAGATAAGCGAACACACGGTTGATATCGGCAATGATGGCCCTGTTAGCAGTGAGCAGCCAGTGGTCGCCATATACGCGGGCGGTTTTTTCATTCAGGTTACCGGTGGCGACAAAACCACACTGAATGGTTTTGGTACCGATCTTCTTTTTGATCACGCACATCTTGGCATGTACTTTCAGACCCGGAATACCGATCAATACTTTCACCCCTTCATCTTCCAGTCTGGTTTTCCATTCCAGGTTATCAGCTTCGTTAAAACGGGCACGGAGCTCGAGGGATACCGTCACCTGTTTACCATTACGAACGGCATTGATCAGCGCATTTACGATCCTGGAATTGCGAGCCAGCCGGTAAGCAGTGATCTTAATACTCACCACGTTCGGATCGATAGCCGCTTCGCGCAGCAGATCAATGATGGTATCGAAAGAGTGGTAAGGGGTGTGGAGCATCACATCCTGACCCTGAATTACGTGCATCACGCTCGTTGCTTCGGCAAATAATGGATGCAAAAAGCTTTTGCGTGATGAGCTGGTTTTCTCAGCGAATACGGCGTTCGGGAAATCCATAAAGTCTTTGAAGTTATGGATACGTGCACCCGGAATCAGGTTATCGCCGGGGGAGAGGCCCATACGGCGCATGAGGTATTCGAGCAACAGGGGATCGATATCCTTGTCATAGACAAAACGGACCGGTTTCCCTTTACGACGGTCTTTCAGGCCTTTTTCGATCTGGTGAATGAGGCTGGTAGAGATATCATTATCAATATCCAGCTCCGCATCGCGGGTCACCTTGATGATGTGGGCGTTGAACTTGTCGTAGCCGAAATAAGTAAAAATATGAGGCAGGCAGAAACGGATCACGTCCTCAAGGAGGATAATGTCTTTTTCGCCTTCTTTTGATGGCAGAATGATAAAGCGGGGGAGGACAATGGTAGGAATTTCTATCAGGGCAAATTTTTGTCTGACAGAGTTATCCTGTCTCGCCAGTACGATGGCCAGATAAATAGATTTATCGCGCAGTAATGGGAAATGTGGGATACTTTCTATCATCAGTGGGATGATGTTGGTACGCACTTGCTCATTAAAGTAGGTGAGCACGAATTTCTGTTGCTCCTTGCTCAGGTGTTTTTCTGTACGGATATAGATCTTCTGTTCTTTCAGCTGATCTTCAATTTCGTCCCAGATGCGGTCGAATTCACGGGTCTGATCTATAACAAGATCGTGGATATCGTTGAGGATCTGCTCCGGGTTTTCTTCCAGGTGCATACGGGCAGATTTGCCTACAGAGAGCATTCTTCGAAGGGTGGCTACGCGTACGCGGAAGAATTCATCCTGGTTATTGGAATGAATACCGAGGAAACGGATACGTTCATGTAATGGAACACTGGTGTCAGCTGCTTCCTGTAATACTCTGGCATTAAAGGCGAGCCAGCTAACGTCCCGGGGGATCATTTTCTTTTTTTCTGGCGCATTTTTCTTGCTGTTCGTCTTTTTTTCCATCTCCTGATCTTGAGTAAAAGTATCTAAAGGCTCACTTTTGGACAATCGCATCTTAAAGGGCAAATTACAAATTAACGGTGTGGGTTATATGATGATATAACCATAATCACAACAATACCAGATTTTGGGGAAAATCCAATGTTAAATTTATGATATAATACTTAAAGATAAGGAATTATGGATGATTACTCAGCTACAGGTGTGCGGTTTCCTTTGTTATAGATCGGGAGGGCAATCATGCTGGCGAAGCCGATTACAATTACCATCAGGGTCTGTGCCAGCCATACGATCCAGCCAAAAGCATAGCCGGTAGTGGCATGGATGCCATATAAGAGGAGGGTTTGCTGTACTAAGATCTGGTAAGCACCAATACCGCCCTGGGTGGCGATCATACCGATACTACCAAAGCACAGCACAGAAAGGGCGGCGCCTACACCCAGTGCCCTGGTTTCGTCCATACATAGGAAGCCCAGGTACATCATGATAAAGTACAATACCCATATAAAGAGGGAGTGAAATATGAACCAGCCTTTTTTCTGCATTTGGCCAATGGAAAGAACACCTTCCCATACGCCTCTGAAGATCTTTTTGACCTTATCGCCCACTTTGGAACGGGCGATGATCCGGAAGGCGATAATACCCAGTACAACCAGTACGATGACAATGCCTGCCAGTATCCAGGTGCGGCTACCACCGGCATTACCCAGTTTGGTCTGTAAAGGTACCCATATGTGTTGGGTGAAGAAAACCCCGACTGTATCCAGCTGTAATAACACCGTTACGAGCATGAGTAGCATGAGCACCAGCATATCGACCGCTCTTTCTGCGATCATGGTACCTACCAGTTTCTCTGCAGGGATGTTTTCGTATTTGGCCACGATGCCACAACGGGTTACTTCTCCCAGGCGGGGAATGGCAAGGTTAGTCAGGTAGCCGACCATGACGGCAAAGAAAGTATTCAGGGTACTGGGATGATAACCCAGCGGTTCCATGAGTAATTTCCAGCGTACGGCGCGGAACCAGTGACTTGCTATACCAACAAAAATAACGGGTATTATAAGCCAGTAATTGGCTTTTCGGAAGCTACGGATGATATCTTCCTTTTCCTGTGCAGTTAGATTGTGCGTAACCAACCAGATCAAACCTAAACCTATCGCTAAAAATATTGCAAAATTGATAATAGTTCTGAGCGATTTAGGCATAGAAAGTCAGATTTAGGGGTTACACTTACAATTTATTATTTTCTTTTGGAAAAACAGCGATCGGTGTATGTTTTTTGGCTTCTTCGAAGTCCATTGTACAATAAGAGATGATGATAACTACATCACCTACAGCACAGAGACGAGCTGCCGGGCCATTCATACATATCAGCCCTGAACCACGTTTTCCTTTGATAACGTAGGTTTCCAGGCGTTCGCCATTATTCACGTTGACTACCTGAACCTTTTCATATTCGATCAGGCCGGCCGCATCCATCAGATCTTCATCGATGGTGATGCTACCTACGTATTGTAAGTTGGCTTCCGTGATAACTGCGCGGTGTATTTTACACTTTAATACTTCAATCTGCATAACGTAATTCTGCGTGCGGCTGCAAAGTTAAGGTAAAATAAATGAATGTGACAAAAGGTGATCAGTCTCATGTAGGGAACTGATGAAAGGGGGGCGTATCGAAGCCATGTTTCCTTTTTCAAACATAAGAACTCAAAACTTCGGGACAGCCCCTTTTTATTTGGGTACCTGGTGGAGTGATTTTTCGTACATACAATTCTCATGGCCCTTCCAGTTGCTTATGATACATCCCCCTTCCATTTATAACATGATATTATCTATCAACCTTACCCCGCTACTCACTTCCTTCGCAGCCACTACTGCATACAAAGGGGTCGTTGCCGCCGTTTCCGGAAATATCACGGACCCGTCTTCCAGTATACTGATCAGTTCCACATAATCCACTTCAAACCCACTGGTTTTCAGTTCATTGACAGCTTTTTCCTTCATCTCTTTAAAGCCTTCCTTCTTATAGTGATGCTTGATATAAGACAACCCCTGGTATAAATGGAGGGCATTGACCCTTTCAGTCGTATTTAACCGCATGTTCCGGCTACTCATTGCCAACCCATCATTTTCCCTTTGTGTAGGACAGATCACCAATTCCACATGCGAATCAATAATCTTTAGCAATCGGTTTATAATCAGACACTGCTGCAGATCTTTCTGTCCCATAAATAATTTGTCCGGCTGCACCAGGTTCAGCAACTGATGTACTATCTGCCCTACTCCCTGAAAGTGCCCGGGCCTTGCTGCGCCTTCCAGCACCGTTTCCAGCGTACCAAAGTCGTAATGCATTTTGGCAGTCAGCCCCTCCGGGTACATTTCCTGCACAGATGGCAGGAACAATACATCACACCCTGCTTCTGTCAGTAGCTGTACATCCTGGTCGATGGTGACAGGGTATTTTTCGAAATCTTTTGGATCATTGAACTGTGTGGGATTTACAAAGATGCTACAAACCACCAGGTCAGAATTTTCTTTTGCAGCATTGATCAGGGAGATGTGTCCCCGGTGCAAAGCGCCCATAGTTGGCACAAAACCAATGTGTTTTCCTGCATGCCGGGCTGTCGTTAAATGCCTTTCCAGTTCGTCTTTCCGTTTGAATAAATACATAATTTATTGCTTAAAAGGATGTTAAAAGTGCCAAATTGTCTTTTCTTCCGGTAAAAATCCGTAATTTTGCAAACCAAATTTAAATTTACTGCATTAATATCAGCATTAGATGTCCACAAAGAAACGAATTCTTTTTATTGCTCAGGAGATGTCGCCTTATCTGGAACTCACAGATTATGCGGCTATGGTCAATAAGATGGCAATTAAGTCCAACGAGTCAGGGCTGGAAGTGCGGGTGATCATGCCCCGTTTTGGCATTATCAACGAGAGAAGGCACCGACTGCATGAGGTGGTACGATTGTCTGGCATTAACATCGTGATTGAAGGAGATGATTATCCACTGATTATCAAGGTGGCTTCGTTGCCAAATGCCCGTTTGCAGGTGTATTTCCTTGACAATGAGGATTACTTTAAGCGAAAAGCGTTATTTACGGACGAGAATGATCAGTTCTATGATGACAACGCTGCGCGTGCTGTATTTTTCTGTAAAGGAGCATTGGAAACGGTGAAAAAGTTCGGTTGGCCTCCTGACATCATCCACTGTAGCGGTTGGATGACATCACTGATCCCTCTGTACCTGAAGACTGCCTATAAGAAGGAGCCTGTATTCGCACATTCCAAGGTGGTTTACTCTTTAGAACCCAATTCTTTTGAAGATAACCTGGGTGCGGGCTTTGTTAAAAAGGCGACCATCAGCAATCAGATCAAGGAAAAAGACATTGAACTGTACAAAGAAGGTACAAATACAGCCCTGAACAGAGGCGCTGCAAAATATGCAGATGCGGTAATAATGGCTGGCGAAAAGATCGATAAGAAAGTGGTGGATGAACTGAAGGCCGAAAAGGGTAAGATTATCCTGCCATACAAGAAAGAAAATGAAGATTTAGCAGATTATCTGCAGCTGTACTCACAGTTGCTTGGTAAATAAAGCATTTAATCGAATTTGAAAAAGGGGGGGTATCATACTTTTGATACACCCCCTTTTCATGCTGACCCTGCCAGAGACGAACTGTTGTTGCCCCCGAATCTCCAACCTTAATTTTATTTTTGAGACTACGCTTTTGGGGGGTTTATCAATTTCCCGCCCCTTTAACGAATATTTTCCCTATCAAAATACTGGAATATAGTCAAATGACTTATTTTTGCCCCAGTTTACCATTAGGCATACCACCAAATGACTAAAATATGGTAAATTGTACTAGATTTACTAATCTTAAAGCCGAAATTCAATTATTTTATGCCTTATTTATTTACCTCAGAATCAGTATCCGAAGGACATCCGGATAAAGTTGCCGATCAGATATCAGATGCATTGATAGATAATTTCTTAGCCTATGATGCGACTTCCAAAGTTGCTTGTGAGACATTGGTGACTACCGGTCAGGTGGTACTGGCTGGAGAAGTTAAATCCGAAGCTTACCTGGATGTGCAGGAAATTGCGCGTGAGGTAATTCGCAAGATAGGGTATACCAAAAGTGAATACATGTTCGAGGCTAACTCCTGCGGTATCTTCTCTGCCATCCATGAGCAGTCTCCAGATATCAACCAGGGTGTAGAGCGCAAGAGCCCGGAAGAGCAGGGTGCTGGCGACCAGGGTATGATGTTCGGTTACGCTACCAAGGAGACCGATAACTATATGCCACTGGCACTGGATCTGGCGCACAAACTGCTGATCGAACTGGCTGCGATCCGTCGCGAAAACAAAGAGATCACTTACCTGCGTCCGGATGCAAAGTCACAGGTGACGATCGAGTATTCTGACGATAACAAGCCTGTACGTATCGATACAATCGTGATCTCTACACAGCACGATGATTTCGATGCCGAAGCAAAGATGCTGGCTAAGATCAAGGAAGACATGATCAATATCGTTATTCCCCGTGTAAAAGCACAGCTGAAGCCAGAACTGGCAGCGCTGTTCAATGATAAAATTACTTACCACATCAACCCAACCGGTAAATTCGTAATCGGTGGTCCTCATGGTGATACTGGTCTGACAGGCCGTAAGATCATCGTGGATACTTATGGTGGTAAAGGCGCACACGGTGGTGGTGCGTTTTCTGGTAAAGATCCTTCCAAAGTAGACCGTTCTGCTGCTTATGCTACCCGTCACATTGCTAAGAACCTGGTTGCTGCAGGTCTGGCAGATGAGGTGCTGGTACAGGTGTCTTATGCGATTGGTGTGGCTAAACCTTGTGGTTTGTTCATCGATACTCGTGGTACTGCCAAGGTGGAGATGACTGATGGTGAGATTGCACGTAAGGTGGAAGAGATCTTTGACCTGCGTCCTTATGCGATCGAGCAGCGTTTAAAACTGCGTAATCCTATTTATAGCGATACTGCTGCTTATGGTCATATGGGTCGGGAGAGCAAGGTGGTGACCAAGGTATTCAATAAGGGTAAGAAGCATGAGAAGAGTGTAGAAGTGGAGTTGTTTACATGGGAGAAGCTGGATTATGTGGATAAGGTGAAGGCAGCATTTAGCCTGTAATTGATTTAAATAGATAAAAAACCGCTTTCACCATAGGTGAAAGCGGTTTTTTTATGCGGGTAGCCCTGCGGCCGGCTGGAAGGTGCCGGTTCATTTATGGCAGGCAGAGTGTGCCAGTTCTTTTGCGGCCAGCTGGCAGGTACCAGTATATTAGTGGCCGGCTTCTAAAAAGTTTGTTTTTTCTCTAATTCAGGTAAAACCTGATCGATCCTTTTTGCGAGCTCAGGCAGTTTTATTGTTGGCACTGCCGGAAACAGGTGATGTTCCAGATGATAGAACATACTAAACGTAATCTTATTCTTCCAGCTCCCTCTCTGCGTTCTCGCTATTTCAGGATGCGCTTCGGTATCATGGTGCACAGTCCATACCGCGAAGAAAGCCATCAAAAGCTCCCCAATTACCATCACAATTACATGATACACTAAGAAGGGTACCTGGAAGTAAAATACCGCGCTTACGAAGGCGATAACGGCCAATAATTCGGCAACCAGGTGGTTCCTGTAGGTCCGGTTCCCTTTTTGCCAGGTGACTTTGTGAATAAGGAACATATGCAGGGGGCCATAAAGGATGGCGCCATACCAGCTCATGCCCGCTGATTTCCCTTCGTAATCTTCTTCAGATAGACAATACTTGTGGTGACGGATATGATTAAATTTGACGGCATGCATGGACGCACACATCAATACACTGTTGGAGAATAAGGTGAATTCTGTGAGGAATTTATTGGTTCCTAAGGAGTTGTGGAAGCCATTGTGTACCTGCCTTAAAGCAGTGAGAAAAAAGAAAGCAGAAAAAGGTAAAGCCCATATATAATACCCAAAATAAGCTAATACCCACGAGGCAAGGGCCCAGGGGATCGTCAGGTTATTTTCAATGAGCATTTCAGGGATGGAAAGATGGCGCAGGTCTTTCCAGTGTACGCGTTTGATGATATCAGTATGGTTCATGCGGGGTAATATTTGTGAATCAAATCTACCCCGCGAAATATAATATATAAATGACAAATGTCATTAAACTAAAGGCAGGTGAGGGGGGATGTAATGGCTGAGTTCATCCCGGATGTTTGTAACAGTATCAGGCATTTTCAAATTCTTCCCAGATCATTTCCCTGTTCACAAACGCGGCCGCCGCCAATCCCACTGCTACTGCATTAGCCACACCACGCATCATACTGCAATTATCCCCGGCGGCATACACGCCTTCAACAGTCGTCTTTACAAAATCAGCTACTTTGATATGCCCTGTTTCTGTCAATTCACATCCCAGTTGCGCAGGTATATCACTGTGCTGTATAAACGGTAAACGGGCATAGACTGCTTTTAACGATACTTTGGTACCATCGGTAAGTTCCACTGCATTTAATTGTCCCTTGTCATGAATAATGGCTTTTACAGGTGTCTCAATGATATTGATGTTCTTTTTCTTTATCTGTGCCACCATTTCAGCTGTCATAGTGATAGGTCCGTTCGTGAACAAAGTTAAGTCTTTTGTCCAGTGTTGTATCAGTTTTGTTGTTTCAAAACCACCTTCGCCATTGCCTAAAATACCGGTTGGCTGATTAGCTACTTCATAACCATGGCAATAGGGGCAGTGAATGACAGAAATTCCCCAGCATGCTGCTATACCCGGAATTTCGGGCATGATGTCTTTGACACCAGTGGTAATAATGAGTTTTTTTGAGGTGAATTTTTCTCCTGCTTCCGTGGTAATAG
Organism: Chitinophaga sp. LS1; assembly: GCF_034274695.1. Taxonomy (NCBI): domain Bacteria; kingdom Pseudomonadati; phylum Bacteroidota; class Chitinophagia; order Chitinophagales; family Chitinophagaceae; genus Chitinophaga; species Chitinophaga sp. LS1. Next base: position 6,161,956 of record NZ_CP128362.1, on the reverse strand, counting down.
AAAATCCGTTGTTGGTTTTCTCTCCCAGTGTGGCTTTGCCATGGAGCACCTGAACGGTGGTATATGCTTTGAGTTGTTCCAGTGCTGCTTTTGTAATGGCGGCTGGGGTTTCTCCATCTCTCGTTAAGAAATTATGTGAATGTGGCGTTTGAGCATTACAGGGTTTGCCGCTATCAATGATCAATACCTTTCTAAGTGCGCGGCCGAGTGTCATTCCGGCTTGTAATCCTGCATAGCTTCCTCCGATGATGATAACTTCAAATTCCATATTGATGATTTTGTACAAAAGTAAATAGGTTAACTTTACAATGGTGAAAGCTACCCTTTATGGAAGTGCTTCCATGGAGGGAATGAAAATAATAAAAAATAATTCCTATATGGTTTGTCCCGGTGAAAAGATTTATGATTGTAAGCGACAATTGCTGGCTATTCAGGATACCCTGGATATCATTGGTGGTAAGTGGAAAGTGACGATCCTGGGGTGCCTGGCGATGGGAGGAAAGCGCTTTATGGATTTGCAGCGGGAGCTGGCGGGCATAGGGCCAAAAATGTTGTCGAGAGAGTTGCATGAGCTGGAAATGAATGGGCTGATCCGGAAAGAGGAAGAGGGGAAGTATGAGATGACGGCGTATAGTGATTCGCTGAAGCCGGTGATACAGGTATTGGCAGAGTGGGGAACGCAGCATAGGGTGAAGGTGATGTCTATGCAATAAAATAGTGACTTTTGGAAAGCTGGCCGCAAGCCATGCCAGTCCGAAAAGAAGCGGGAATGTATCATAAGTAACAGGATCTCCATGAGAATTGCAGTTACGAGAATTCTCACCATCAGGTACCCAAATAAAAAGGAGCCATCCCGAAGTTTTGAGTTCTTATGTTTGAAAATAGAAACATGGCTTCGGGACGCCCCCGGTTCTATCGCAAGTAAAAATTATTCATACCTTTAAGAACATTTAACACAATATATGAGCCTGGTAAAAAATGTATTTTACAGTGCTGCGCAACTGTTACCCCTTGCCGTATTGAAACAACGACGTCCGGATAGTTTATTGCTTCCCTATCATCACCTGGTGAGCGACGCACCTGTTCCACATATCAAGCACCTCTATCCCTGGAAAGGTACCAAAGCATTTGAAAAAGATCTCGATTACCTGCTCAGACGATTTACCCCGGTTACTTTACAGGATATCATTCATGCTTTAAAAACAGGACAGGCATTGCCTTCCGGTTCTTTCCTGCTCACATTCGACGATGGGCTACGTGAAGTAAAAGATATCATCGCTCCTATGTTGCTTCGCAAAGGCGCACCAGCAGCATTTTTCCTGAATAGTGCATTTCTTAACAATAAAAGTCTGTTTTATAAATTCAAGCTTAGCCTGATTATCGAAAGTTTACAAACAACACATCATTCAAAGGCAACGCTTGATCAATTGTATGCTTATCTGCAAACAGATGAAGCATCACTCATTCCAGCTATTAAAAAGATCACTTACAACACAAAGGGACAGGCAGATGAAATAGGAAAGATATTAGAGATTTCCTTTGCACAATATCTGGAGAAAGAAATGCCGTTCCTTACGCTGGATGAAGTGGGCACACTGGTACAACAGGGTTTTGCAATTGGTGGGCATAGTATTGATCATCCTTATTATAACCAGCTTACACTGGATGAACAACTCTTTCAGACACGACAATCTGTAGACTTCCTTGTACAGCATTTTAACCTACCTTATAGAGCATTTGCATTTCCACATACAGATGCGGGAGTGAGTAAGATATTTTTCAATACATTATTAGAAGGTCCTGATCCGATAGATGTGATCTTTGGTACAGGCAATCAAAAGAAAGATTTCAATCCGAAGATCTTACATCGTTTTAATTGTGAAAGGCCAACCGTAAGTATCAATGCTGCTGTAAAAGGGATCTTACTATTGAACAAAATTCAGCAGATGACAAATAAGGACCAGATCAGCCGGTAATAGTAAGTATAATACAGGTAAGAGCAATACAATAAATAAGGAAAGAAGTACACCATATAAATAATGATGTATAATACATAGCTAAATTTTATCTCTATATAAATTCGTAATGTGACACTAATTAAAGAAAAAGAAAACAAATTATACAACAATGGTGTTTTCTATAAAAGGGGAATTTATAACTTCAAATAAAGAATTACTACACACATATCCTAAGTCGAAACAGTTAAAATGATCCCTGTGTCTCAGCTAAAATGGATAACATTTTTAGCATGGAATTAAATCAAAAAAAATAGAGGGGAAGATTAAAGTACATCTTGTTTTTCTTCAAAGTGTTACGTATATTTAATAAATATAAATTATTTAATACTTTATATTTGTTTTTTTTGTTGAAAAACAAATTTGTATCCTATTTTTGCCCGGGACGATTGAGACACATAAAATCGAAACAATGTATTATTAAGAAAAACGTCGGCTATTGTAAAACGCTACTAAATTTTAACCAAACGTGAAGAACCTACCTATTGTCAGGCTACTGATATGTGCCTGTCTGTTATTAACTGCATCTGTGTATCCCTATGTATCCAAAGCCCAGGGAGACCAGACTGCCATTACTGTAAAACTAGGCACCAGCCAAACTACAGGTGCCTGGCTGCATTTACCGGATGATTACAACAGTACATCGACCAGTTATCCTCTTATAATTTTCCTGCATGGCGTAGGAGAGGGGGGAACTGATGTCAACGCTGTATTAGCGCATGGTGTACCAAAGATGATTGCAAACGGTGCAAAGATGCAGTATACAGTCAATGGAAAGTTGTTTAAATTTATCGTGGTATCTCCGCAAATCACCAATGGATGGGCAAGTGAGACCATGGTGCAAAGTGTACTGAATGATATTAAATCAAAGTACAGAGTAGATGCATCCCGTATTTACCTGACCGGGTTAAGTGCCGGTGGTTATGGTGTATTAAATTACATCGCGTCCGGAACAACCTATTCAGATAACCTGGCTGCTATCGTACCTGTGTCTTCAGCAGCAATTGATGCAAATAAATTTGCAGGACTATGTAATGTCGCCAGCAGCAAACTTGCTGTATGGATGCTATGTGGCACCAGCGACAGCTTTATTGGCAACCAACGTGATTACATCGCTGATATGAAGGCGTGTAGTCCATCTATCACTCCTATTGCTACCGAATACAGCGGTGGTACACACAGCGATAATGTTTGGGACAAAGCATATGATCCCAACCACACTTACCAGAATCCTAACATTTACGAATGGATGTTGCAGTACAGCCGCAACACCGCATCTTCTACCATATCCCCTCCTGTAGCCGCCGTAGCATCTTCCAGCCTGACCATAACCTTACCAACCAATAGTACTACTTTAGATGGTTCCACTTCTACCGGTACCATCACTACATATGCATGGACGCAAACCTCAGGTCCATCTACAGCGACACTGAGCAGCACCAGCACTGCAAAGATTACTGCCAGCAACCTCGTTGCCGGCACTTATGTGTTTAAACTAACTGTATCAAATTCTGCAGGAAGTAGTTCACAAACTGTAACAGTAGTGGTGAATCCAGCCACTCCCGTAGCAGCTGTAGCAGCATTCAGCATTACGCTGACACTGCCTACGAATTCTACTACTTTAGACGGTTCTTCTTCTACCGGTACCATCACCAGTTATACATGGGCACAAACTTCGGGTCCTTCTACTGCTACACTGAGCAGTACCAGCACTGCAAAGATCACTGCCAGCAACCTGATAGCTGGCACCTATGTGTTTACACTGACCGTAAAGAACACTACAGGTAGTAGCAGCAAAACAGTGACGGTAGTAGTGAATGCCGCTACCACTGCCGCTCCGGTGGCAGCAGTGGCTTCTGCTTCCCTGAGCATTACATTACCTACCAACAGCACTGCTTTAGACGGTTCTTCTTCTACCGGTACCATCACCAGTTATACATGGGCACAAACTTCAGGTCCTTCTACTGCTACACTGAGCAGCACCAGCACTGCGAAGATCACTGCCAGCAACCTGATAGCTGGCACCTATGTGTTTACACTGACCGTGAAGAACACTACAGGTAGCAGCAGCAAAACAGTCACCGTAACCGTAAATGCCGCTACCGGTGGCAAGACCGCCTGCGCCAGTTGCAAGTTCCTCATTACACCAGGTACGGATGGCGGTGCATATATTAATGGTAACAACCTGGGTGTTCAACCAGGTGATACTGTATGTATCCAGTCAGGTAGTTACGACTACATCCAGTTCTTCAACATCACCGGTACCACTGCCAAACCAATTGTATTCATCAACTGCGGTGGCCAGGTAAAAATAGGGAATGGTGGTAGCTATGGTTTTGTATTCAACAATGCCAAGTATTTCAAAGTAACGGGTACAGGTAGTTCTGACACCTACGGTTTTAGTGTAGACGGTGTGAGCAAGAAACTGAACGTAGGTCTTGGTATCAGCAAGGGATGTACCGATTATGAAGCGGATCACTTTGAAATCACCGGCTCTGAAGTAGGGGTGATGGCAAAAGTAAACCCAGATTGCGATGTCAACAACCAGTATCCAACTTTCTCTATCAGAAATGTAAAACTGCATGATTTTTATATACACGATGTAACCGGTGAAGGTATGTACATTGGTAACACTGCGCCCAATGGAGAAACGTCCACCTGCAACGGTGTATCTACCACCTTATTACCTCCACGCATTTATAACCTGAAAATTTACAACGTCATCACCGCCAATACCGGTTGGGATGGTATCCAGGTAGCTTCCGCACCTGAGAATGTAGAGATCTATAATAATAAGGTATCTAACTACGGTGTTGAAAATAAAGGTAGCCAGCAGGCGGGTATCATCCTTGGTGGTGAGTCCAACGGTAAGGTGTACAACAACACGGTGATCAAAGGTACCGGTAACGGTATTGAAATATTCGGTACGGGTCTGAGCTACGTTTACAACAACATTCTCAGCGATTGTGGTATAGATGGTACCAGCACAGGTCAGGATGCGATCTTCATCGACGACCGCCCTACCAAACAGAACTACACACCACTGCAGGTGTATGTGATGAACAACACCATCGTCAACTCAGGCAGAGATGCGATCCGTATGCAGAATACAAATGGTACCGATGGTACCGGCAACCTGTTTGTCAACAACCTTGCGGTAAAACCTGGTTCTCTGGCTTCGAGAGGAGCACTCGCATACCTGACTATTCAATCCGGTATATCATACACATCTGCAAATGGACTGAACTATCCGGATGCTGCGACTGTGAAGTTTGTAGATGCGGCTAATAAGAATTTCCACCTGGCAGCGGGTTCTCCTGCCATCGATCAGGGGAAGGATCTAAGCGCTTATTTCAAAATTGATATAGATGGCAACGCCCGCCCACAAGGCAGCGCATACGATGTAGGTGCCGATGAATATGCATCCGGTACTGCAGCAAACGTAGCGCCTACTGCCAGTGCAGGTGCTGACCAGGCCATTACTTTGCCCGTTACAACTGTTACACTTAATGGTACCGGATCTACTGATAGTGATGGTACCATTAAAACTTACAAATGGGTTCAGACTTCCGGTCCGGTAACTGCCACTTTCAGCAGTGCGGCCATTGCCTCGCCTGTATTGACAAAACTCACTGCTGCAGGTACCTATGTATTTACACTGACTGTGACGGATGATGATGGCGCTACCGCTTCGGATGCTGTCACCATTACAGTGAATGCTGCGAATGTAGCACCTACTGCCAACGCCGGTACAGATCAGACCATCACCCTGCCTACGACCACTGTTACCCTGAATGGTACAGGTTCCAAAGACACTGATGGTTCTATCAAAACTTACAAATGGGTACAGCCCTCAGGACCTGTCACTGCTACAATCAGCAATACAGCTATTGCGTCGCCGGTGATCACTAACCTGAAAACTGCGGGTACTTATGTATTCACCCTGACTGTTACTGATGATGATGGTGCGACAGCTACTGACAATGTAACCATTACGGTAAAGGCTGCGAATGTTGCACCCACTGCCAATGCAGGTGCTGATCAGACCATTCAATTGCCTATTGCAACTGTAACGCTGAATGGTACTGGCTCTAAAGATAGCGATGGTACGATCAGTACTTATAAATGGGTACAGACATCTGGTCCGGCTACGGCCACTATCAGCAGTGCAACCATTGCTTCTCCTGTGATTACTAACCTGTCTACTGCAGGCACCTATGTATTCACACTAACGGTGACAGATAATGGCGGCGCGACTGCTACTGACCAGGTAACCATTACTGTAACTGCCGCTGCCGTGAATAAAGCGCCTACAGCCAATGCCGGTGCTGACCAGACCATTACTCTGCCTACTGCTACTGTAACATTGAATGGTACAGGTTCTACTGACAGCGATGGTACAATCAATGCATACAAATGGGTACAGGCTTCCGGCCCTGTGACGGCGACACTGAGCAGCGCTACTATTGCTTCTCCGGTGGTAACAAAACTGACTACAGCAGGTAGCTATGTGTTCACATTGACGGTTACTGATGATGATGGCGCCACTGCTACTGACAATGTAACCATTACGGTAAAGGCTGCGACTGTTTCTACACCTGCTGCTAATAAAGCACCTGTAGCGAATGCGGGTAGCGATATCACCATCACCATGCCTAGGAACAACACCACCGTAGATGGTTCGGGTTCTACTGACAGTGATGGCACAATCGTATCTTACAAATGGACACAGGTATCAGGACCGGCTACGGCATCTGTACCGTCTTCTACTGCTGCGAAGACAGATATCAATCAGCTCTCTTATGTGGGTACTTATGTATTCAGACTCACAGTGACTGATGATGATGGGGCAACTGCTACCGATGATATCAATGTAATTGTGAAAGCTGCCAGCAACAATAGCCTTGTGGCCAATGCGGGCGCAGATCAGACCATCACCCTGCCAACGGTGAATACCGTGACACTGACGGGTGCCGGATCTACTACTACAAATTATATCTCTTCTTATAAATGGGAATTGGTGAGTGGAACTGCTGGTTCGGCGACCATTCTGAATCCTGCTTCTGAAACACCGGTAATTACATTCTCACAGGCAGGCACTTATGTTTTTCGTCTTACCGTGACAGACACATATGGCGCTACCTCCACCGACGAAGTATCGGTGTATGTGAATGGCAAGACTGCGGCTGTGGATGACAGCGAAGTCACAATACAGGTATATCCTAATCCTGCCAGTACCTCTCTCAACCTGAAGCTGGTGGTGAAAGAGGCGGCCAATCTTATTGTAAGAATATTTAACAGCAACGGGTATATTAAGGGTACTTATTATATGGGTACCACGAATACCGTGATGAAAACCTTTGATGTAAGTGGTTTAGCAAACGGGCTGTATATTCTTGAAATAACGGATGGTAATTCGATGAAACTAACCAGTAAGTTTATAAAAGTTAATTGAATGAGAAAAGGCCTGCGGTGTACCGCAGGCCTTTTTTATCACTTTTTGTATTGCAACATCCACTCATAAATACTCATACCATACTGTTTATTCTTAGGATCATACAGTGCTTTCCATGTATGATGTGCAAATCCATCCAATATTGTTAGCTTAGCCAGATTTGGCTTATGAGAGTTCGTACTATCCTTATACCGTTCACACTCCTCCAGAAAATGCGGTTCATCTGTCCCTGCCATGTACCAGGTGGCGATATTCGCATCTGCAACCAGCTTAAAACGTTTCATATTCGCTACATCAATCGTCGCTACCGACATGGGTACTGCTGCTGCAATACGATTAGACAGCTTCGCATTATCCGTCATTGCCATCACCGTCGCCCAGCCACCTGCACTGTAACCAGTGAGGTATATCCTGGAACGATCTACTCTGTAATGTTTCTCTATATCGTCCAGCAGGCGTTTGATTTCTGCTGGTTTCAGTCCCCAACTAGGCGCTTGTGGCGCAACAACAATGAATTTATACAGTTTACCATCAACGGGATTTACAGCTTCTATTTTCTCCCCATTATTGATCCAGTAAGGAATGCCTTCAAGATATAACTTAGACAGGTCATGTCCTGATTTGCTTTTTCCATGCAGAAAAACGATCAGCGGGTATTCTTTTTTGGACTTATTATAATCGTCCGGGAGCTGCAGCAATGCCCCTATTTTATTCCAGGGATTTACCGGAATAAGTATACTGTCCATTCGGTGCTGCGCATATGTGTTCACTGTTTGTATGCACATTACGAACAAAAGTGCAACAATTGTAGTGGTACTTTTTACCATGACAAAAAATTATTTTAAATGAATGAGCCCGGGTTACTGGGCAATAACAGTCTCCAGCTTCACACCGATCAGCTCTTCGATTTCCAGCTTTACATTAGCCAGGTCTCTTTCCAGATTCAGCTTCTTGGTTCTGTCATTGTTATACTGCTGTGATGCGGAGGTATATGATTCGTAAGAAATGCTACCTGCAGCCAGTTTGCTTTCTGCCTGTGTGAATGCTGCAAAATCATCTTCAGTGATTTCGTTCTGCATTGCCAGCAATTGTTTGTTCATCAGGTAGTCGTGGTATTTGGACAATACCATTGCTTTGATCTGTCTTTTGGCTGATTCTTCCTGCGCAGAAGCAATGTTTACATTCGACCTGGCTACTTTTACATCAGCGCCTTTACCAACCAGTGAACCCAATGGTACATTCACACCCACGTTCCAGAGCGGATAGTACACCTGTGCACGATAGTCGCCGGAGTTTTTGAAGCGCCCCAGTGTTACATCATTGAAGTTTGCACTGAGGGTTACATAATTCAGCCAGTTACCCTTTGCTTTGTTGAGCTCATATTCTGCTCTTTGTTTTTCGTATACTCTAACTTTTAGATCTGGATTCTCGTACGCGAGTTGTACCAGTTTTTCCTGGATGTCTTCTGCTGATACATCTTTGGAAGGGGTAGAAGGCAATGTCTTGTTTTGTGCGCTCACTGTGAGAGCTGTAGAGAGGAAAATTAAAAGGACGCTGATGTGCTGTTTCATGTTGTTATAGTTTTTGCTTGGTCTGAATTTTTATGAGAAGGTGTTTCGAAATCTTTCATTTTTACGATGATGGCCATGGCGCTATAAAAGAAGAATGCGCCGGGTATCTGCCCGATGGCCACCTGTGCATAGTGCGCGATGATGTAGGCATATAACCCTGTCACAATGGCTACATAGAGCGCCCTGACCTCCCGGGTCCTGGCCTGGTAATATCCTTTTACGCCTACGAGGAGGGTGACAAAGAATAGCGTCATTGTGATTATTAGCCCGATCCAGCCCGTTTCGAGTGCTGTTCGGAGGTAACCGCTGTCCGGTGGAAAACCTGCCAGCGGATGGCCTGGATTGTACTGTATACCTAATACCCCGGAAGTGGCTACCCCCCCCCCGATAGGATGCCGCAGTATATAAGGTTGTATGTGATGCCTGTTTTCATCCCTCACATTCATCGATTCATCATCTTTGAGGTGAAAGGACGTACGTATACGGTTCACTGTATTATTGCCGGAAAATGGGCCGAACATGAGCACCACGATAAACATAAAGAACCCTGCCATGAACAGCAATGTTCTACGGTTTGTGATGGTCATCAGAAAATAGATAGCCAGACCACCGGGTATCATAAAGTAAGCCGTACGCGTACCGGAAAAGGCCATGCCCAGGCACATAATGATAATGCCCACTATGAGCCAGTTACGTTGCTTTGGCTTTTGTGTGGTCATGGCCAGTACAATGGCAAATACCACGCTGCACGCCATCAATATACCATAAGCAGTAGGGTCGGAGAGGAAAGAGAACTTCCTGATCTCACCACCCTGGAAGTACAGTCTGTAACGCACCGGATCACTTACTACCCAGTGCTCTTCAAAGCCCAGTAACCCAAACCATTCCTGAAAACAGCCATAGGCACCACTCAGTACGGACAGGAATAACCAGAGTTTGAGATAATCTTTTACATCTTTGACACTGTTGAAAGTGAACAGGCCGATAAAATAGATCATCACGAAGTTGACAAACTTGCGCACGGTAAATATCCACCCCGATACTGAATACATAGAGGGGTTGAACAATTCGATGAGCAGAAATCCCAGGTACATGATGTACATGTAAGAAACAGGATTCTTCATATACTGCCAGATGCGCTGCTTATGAATCGTCTTTTTATAATAAGCGCCGATGAAGGTCACCGCTGTCAGTACATCGACAGCCACACCCATGGGGAGGGTATCGTCAGACATGCGCTTAATGTAAAACATAAAGAAACCCACTACCGTAGTAATCAGAAACCCCAGATGGGTATTGAACAGACAGATCAGTGTGACCATGACTCCTATTAAGCCTGCTGCGATGATCATACCTATACGGTAATCTACGTAGCCCACCAGCAGGCTGATGCCGATGGCTACTACTAACACAGCGGCAAAGGCCAGGGGCTTGTGCAGTAAACCGGACCCTCGCAGAGGTGCTGCTCCTGTGATGAGTGATGGTCGCATATCTTAGAAGAATAAAACTTTTAATGCCAGAAATAACAACGTGAAGCCAATGAATAGTGTCACGGTGATCTCTAATAACCGATCGTCTGAAAACCTGTTATCTTTCATGCTTCTACGTTTTGAGTTTGTTCAAGGTATGCCCCCATTAATGCAATACACTGTTCCCAGGTATGTGAAAATGCAAAGGCTTTTCTTGCTTCCTGCAGTTCGGTGTTATCACCCTCCTGCAGGGCGGTGTCGATGTTTATGATGTAGTCATCTGCTGTCTTGCAGAGATATACATAAGGTGCAAAGATTTGCATCGCTACCGTATCTGTTGCTACCACCGGTTTGCCCAGTGCCAGGTACTCGTCTATCTTACGGGGATAGTTACCAATGGTCATCTCATTGAGCTCCTGTGGATTGATACATACATCAAAAGTGCTGAGCCATGATGGAAGTTCCCCTCCATGACGGGCACCCATGAAGTGTACGTTCTTCAACTGATGCAGTGAACTGTTACGGAATGCCTCGTCTTCAGGACCAACCAGTATCAGTGTCCATTCAGGACGTTGTTTAGCAATCTGTTCCAGCAATGAGATGTTGAGCCGGGATTTGATCAATGCACCTACATACCCGATCACAGGGCTTTTGAAATCTTTGAACGGCGGATATTCTTCTTTCGTCCAACCGAAGTCACAACCCTGTCCGATATCAAAAGATGCTTTGTTATACTTTGCACCATACGCTGCGAGGTAAGCTGAATTGGCAGCGACCATCGTAGCTTTCTGCATGAGCAATGGTTCCAGTCTTACGCCATGCTTTTTGAAATATGGCTGACTGGTCAGGTTATCCCTGATATAGTAGATCGTTTCCTTTACACCTTCCAGCAATTCAGGCAGGTACTGTGCACGGAAAAAATCATTATCGATAAACAACAACGCATCGTTAAATCCCAGTCGCTTAGCTGCCTGGTTGATTTCGCGGGCGAGTCTTTTATTGTTGACTAAGTTGATCCTGTCAAAGATCGATGGCACGGGAATCCAGTTGATAGATTCCAATACGGTGCGTGGATCCAGGGTCCAGAGCGAAGCAGAGACAGGCTTCAGATCGTTGGTGTCGCCACGGAGGCTTGCTTTTCTGGTCAGCACCATTTCGTCGTCGCTGGATCGGATGGCAGAGATCCTGTCCAGTGCCCTGTTTACGTACAATACACGGTTGTATTGTGACAGTTCCTGCGCCATGTTCTTACAGTTACTCCCGATCTTAATATCCCAGGGCTGTAAGCCTACTACGATTATATCCCTGTTCCTGATCATCTGGCTTTCCATTTTAGTAAATAACGTTGCTGTACCACGGAGATCGCTTCCGGGTAGAATTGCAGCATATATTTTCCCACATTGAGCAAGCTGGTATTGAGCTTACGGTACAGTATGGTCTGCGTGATAATGAAGCAGATACCATATGAGGTCATGGTACCATAAGCAGCGCCCATCAGTCCCATCTGCCGGGTATAGAACATGCAGATGAATATATTACAGATAGCCGTTACAGTGATTACATAAAAATTCAGTTTGGGCAGGCCAATTGAATCCATAATAGTGCCAAACTGCTTGATGAAGGGCAGAAACAGGCCATAAAATATAGTTATCTGCAAAATAGGTACCGCTTCCATATATCCCTGACCTGCGATGATGCCGATCACCAGCCTGGGTAACAATACAATAGCAAGGCTGGCGGGTACTGCGATTGCGAGAATTGTACCTACAGCTCTTTCATAATAGTACTTCACCATTTCGATGTTACCGTCTTCCATCATCTTCGCCGTCTTAGGAAATAAAATATCACCTAAGACCTGCGAAGGCACATCTACCAGATTGGATATACGCAAACATACATTGTACAAGGCAACTGATGGGGTTCCTAAAAAAGAAGATATAATAAATGTATCCGTATTACGGAACAAAGAAGAACTCACGTTCGTACCAAACACCCATCTACCAAAGGTCCAAAGCCTGGTGAACCATTCCTTATGATACTTAATCTGACGGGTCACAAAGTTCCGGGCAAAGTAGCCGGATACGATGGTGCCACATACCAAACCTGCATCGAAGTAGAGGATGAGGTGGGTAAGGGTAATATTATGATCTATCAGTAAATGCGCGACGATCAAAATAAAACTTGTACCCTGACGACTTAAATATCCCCAGAAAATGCCCCTGAAGTCAGCATTGGCATTCTGTACCCATTCAAAATGAGAGAAGGGAACTAACAACAATAAACCGGGCAGGAACAGGTACATCACCATCGCCAATGGGGGGGCCTGCAATAGCTTGCTCACGGGAATGATAAAGGCCGCGATCAGGATACCGATCAGGACTGTGATCACAATATTGAGGTACAGAGCAGCAGACTGTATATGGGGGTGTTCTTCCGTAGCGTGACCATTGATGTATTTGATCACAGCGTTTTTAATCAGACTTTGTCTTATGATCTCGATAATACCGGTATATACGAGAAAGAGGTTCCATACGCCCATGTCAGACTTGGTCAGTGAGCGGGTTAATACCAGCACACTGCCGATCCCGAACAGGAGTACGGCGATTTTCTGTAATCCGCTGTAGATACCGGATTTCAGCCAGTAGGTGTATTTTGGGTTGCTCATTTTTTAGCTTAATTTAAGTTCCATGGGCTTTTCCAGGCTATACAGCCACCATGCACCTGCGCGCATAGCTGCCTTGTATAGCAGGATGGGGATCACAACGGCAAAGCATAAACAGATCACTAACAACACTGGCAGGTAGGTGATGTGAAACACTTTTACCAGGCACATACGCACTGCAGATGCGACCAACACATGAGAAACGTAAATGTAAAGTGAATGGAATCCTGCTACCCGCAGCAGCTTTACACTGCCATAGCGCTGTAAAAGGAATGATATATTGATCATAAATGCACAACCCACGAGCGCGATGAGCGCAAATAATAAAGGTTGATGTTCTTCTACAAAAAGATTGTACTTCATCTCTAAATTCGTCATCAGGAAGTAATACTGGCCTGCGGCAAAGAAGGGCAGGAGGGCGGCAAACAATCCCCAGCTGCCATACAGGGGATACTTAGTGCTATCCAATATCTGATCCGCAACGAGTTCGCCGATGGCGAAGAAGATATAGAAGTGACAGATGTCGTAAATAAAGCCGAGATCAATATGATGTACGGAGACATAACTGCTGTACATATAAGCAGCCAAACCGATCAACAGCTGGTGCCAGATCTTCAGCCGCAATTTTTCTTTCGTGAGTATATACAACACTGTTACATTGAATAATGCATAGAGGTACCAGAACTGATCGATGCGGCGGGGGTATATAAAAATATACCCGTAATCCGCCCAACCCCTGTCTGCATTCACCAGTCCACTCAGACAGATTTGAATGGTGATCTGCAATGCGGACCATAAGAGATATGGATACAGCAGGATGTTGAATTTATTAACGATCAGGCTCTTCATCCCTCTCTTTGCCAGACTTTTACCAATGAACACACCAGACAGGATGAAGAACAGGGGCATACGGAAACTGTAGAAAATGATGTTTGCATTTTCCAGCCACTTAAACTGTGAAGCCTCCACACCTGAGCGGCTAATGCCCTCAAAGATATGACGGTACAGTACCAGTATGATGGCAATGCCCCTCGCGTAATCTATCCACGCCAGCCTGTTGCCGGGTTTCGCTGTGCTCATTATAGATCTATATTTTCGGGTTCAACAAAGTTTAATATTGCACCACTGAACTTACCATTCAGACTATGCAGGAAAGAAATAGTCTCCCTATCTGTCTGGTTCACACCTGATCTTGCAGATACGACGGTAATGATGGTATCGGCATACTGCATCAGTTCTTTACTATCTGCACGCTCATTCAACGCAGCACCTTCCAGCAGGATGTAATCATATTCCCTGGTAAGTGCACCCAGGTATTCCAGCAGGTTGCCCGGTTTCAGTATTTCAGCAGGCGTATATTCGCCACCTTCACAACCAATGATAAATACATTGGGCATGGTGGTAGGAGAGATGAGGTCTGCGATCTGTCCGGAATTAAATTCATTAGAATTAAAACTCTCCAACACGGGCTTTGCTTCAAATTCCTGTGTCAGTGAATTATGTGGAAACTGTGTATCAATAATCAATACTCTCTTATGACTCAGACTTAAGCTATATGCCAGTGCTTTCAGAATAGTAGATTTACCTTCGCCCGGTTTCCCACTGGTAAGCAGGAAGATCTTCTTACCACTGTGCTCCATTTCAAAACGCAGTTTACGCAGGAGTTCCCGGAAAGCAGCCGTATCATGTTGTTTAAGGGTTGGATCGGTAAAGATCTCTTCCAGTGGTGTTTTCTTCAGGTTGATCCTGTTTACTACACCCAGTAGTTTCAGTTCAAGAATACGCAGGAACTGGGTCGGAGTCTTGATGCTCACATCAATATATTCCAGGAAGATGATGAGGATACAGCAGAACACCGCTACGGCCATACCAGCCATTGCGACAATAATGATACGTTTGGAAGGCTCAGGTTCAACCGCAGGCTGACCATACAGGATCTGGTGGAAGTTATCCATCGGTGCGATCTTGTTGTTCACCGCTGCATCGTAACGGGATTTGATGCTTTCATATTCCTGTTGTGCCAGTTCTACTTCTTTCTGCAGCGCAAGGTTGTTTGCACCTCTTGACGCAGCAGCGCCCATAGTGCCATTCAGCTGTCTGATCTTTTGTTCGTAAAAAGCAATGTTTTGTTGGGTAGATCTTACCTGCAGGTCCAGGTCGCTTTTCTTCTGTTGCAGGTCTGCCCTGGTGGTACCCGGGCTGGTGGCACTGGGAGCTGCAGAAGCAATGGCCATCAGTTTGGAAGAATAATCGTTTCTCGCCTTTTTGTATTTGTTATACAGTTCCGGATCGCTCCCGCCTTTGCTCTGGTATTCATTAGAGGCATCATTCATTTTTTCACGCAGGGTGGCCAGCTCTGAATTAGAGCTATTGGTAGATGCTGCATTTTGTGTGCTGGTGCTTTCCATTTCAGACAGGCGCTGGGTCACCTGCTGGCTGGCCAGTTGTGCACTGTTCAGGATTGCCTTTTCATCAGCGAGTCTGCTTTCGAAGTTGGAGATCTGTTCCAGTGTGTTGGAACTTTCCACAGTGGCATCGAGGGTACCCATTGTTTTGATGTTACCAATCTTGCCATCCAGTTCCTCACGCTTCTGGTCTACCAGTTTCTTCAGCGTTTCGATGTTCTGAACAGTTTGCTGGTTACGGCTGGATTCATAGTTGCGCATGAATTCAGTTACGACCTGGTTCACGATATAAGCACTCAGCTCCGGATTGATAGAGCGATACTGAATATCGATATAGTCCGTTCTTTGTACCCGACCTACGTACAATACATTGCGCATTGTTTCGAGATCGTATTTATATATCATCATCAGTTCCTGGATGTCCCTTTCCTGGGGATCGAAAGAACTGAGCAATTTCTCTTCGTTGTATTTTTTGTTGAGGATTTCTATTGCCTTCTGTCTATTAAGTTTACGATAGACAGGGTTTTTACGATCCTCTACAGAGGGTACCCTGTAGGGTTTGTCAGGGTTTTCCAGGTCATGCAGCATGAGGCTATAACCGGTCATGCCTAATACACGGGGTGACTTGATGGCCTCGACAGCGTTGTTGAATTTTACATCAATTTCATACACGTTGAAGCTTTCATCTTTAAGTTTTACCTGGTCACTCATGGTGTACCCGGTAGCAATTTGGGAAACAGACTTGTACAGTTTTTCCTGGTTGAGGGTTAACAAAAAAGCCGCCAGCACCGCTATAAAAGTGCTGATGATGATTAACCATTTTCTCCTCAGTAGTGATTTGAATAAATAAATCAAATCCATATCGGCGTATTCTTTAAAGTGTAAAAAAATCTAATCTAAAATGACCGAAAAAATCCGGCTTACACCGGACTTTTTCGGTAACAAATAAGTAATCAATCAAAGAATGGTAATTATCAATTATTAATTCTTAATCAACTTCACTGTCTTCACTACATTTTCTCCATCTAACACTCGCAGGATGCAAGGACCAGCTGGAATCTGAGATGTACTGAGATCGACATTGATCCGCTGACTGCCGGCATCCAGTTTCCCAAGTGATCTTGCGTAAAGGATCTTACCTGAAATATCTGAGACTACGATGCTCACATTGCTGCTGGTTTTACCAGTATTTGCCATATCCAGGGTTACGCTGGAAACGAACGGATTCGGATAAACATTGGTCAGCGTCACTTTGTCTGCTGCATCGGAATTAGTCAGTTCACCTGTCAGGTAGTTGTTCTTCTTAGCCATGATCAGGGATTGATCCAGGTCACTGCTGCTCGGCGTATACTGTTGAATCACCAGGGCGCCGATGTAGCCGTAGATGGAGTTACCACCTGCTTTTACATTGATGAGCGCTTCACCGTTTGCATCAGGAACGATATCGTTGATCTGAACGGTATTGCTGGTGTTATAAGAAGCATTCAGCGATACAGTGGTGGTACCAACGGTGTAGTTGGTCGTTCTGTCTCCGTCGCCATCGCGGCTTGCGAAGAATACGAAGTTGTAGCGCTTAGCCAGGTTCAGACCGGAGATCTTCAGCTGACCATTCACATTGATATCCACCCAGTAGGTACTGCTGATGACGTTGTCAGGATAGATGCCTGAATTGTTACCAGTGTTCATACCATAAGGGTTATCACCCGTGAAGGCCTGTGTGATGGTCATGGTCAGACCGGTATTGTTGCCACTTTCATCTTTCAGGTTCGGGAACGTAGAACCCAGGGCAGGTCCGGAGTTGGTATTGTTCCATGGCGTACCTGCAGGAGTGTATACGTTACAGTTGATGTACACAGCGTTGATGAAAGTAGAAGCACTCGCTACATTGGTAAAGTCAGAACTGGCAGTATCCTTAATGGCGCGGATCTTATAGTAGTAGCGGGTATCTGTTCCCAGACCTGCATCTGTATAAGAGTTCACGTTATTACCTACTGTAGTCAGCAGGGAGAAGGTACTGTTGTCAGTAGAACGGTATACCTGGAATCCGGTCTCGTTCGTTGAGTTATCCTGCCATTTCAGATTGATACTGGTCTTGCCGGTAGCAATCGCAGTAGCGTTGGTAGGATTGAGCGGAGAACCGTTGTCGATGTAGTATTGTAATACTACTGAGTTGATATAACCGTAAGTAGCGCCGGTAGACTGTTTTACAGTGAACTGGATAGCGCCGGTGCTGTCTGCAGAGATACCGTTGATCTGAACAGTATTGGTGCTGTTATTCGCAGCGTTAAGCGTGACGGTGTTGCTGCCTACTGTAAAGTCCGTGTTCTTGTTATCGTTCCCTGTACGGCTGCCAAAGAAGATCAGGTTGTAGCGGTAAGTGGAAGACAGACCGGTGAACTTGATCCTTCTTGCTGTAGACTCACTGGTGTAGTAAGTGGTCGCAATAACGTTGTCAGGATATACGCCGCTGTTGTTGCCTGTGGAAGCACCGCTTGCGTTGGTACCGGAGAAGGCATCCAGCACAGCGATCTTGATGGCGGTAGCAGCGCCGGTTTCGTCGATGGCGTTATTGATAACAGCCGTATTGTACGGATAAGTATTGAAGTTGTTCCATGGTGCGTCTGCAGGCAACGTCTGGTTGAAGTTGAAGTACAGTGATGTCAGGTTCTTATCCCTGATATAGATCACGAATGTTCTTGTAGCACTTCCACCATTGTTGTCAGTAGCTGTGATGGTCACAGTATACTTACCTACGTTTCCGGCAGCAGGAGTAATGCTGATAGCACCTGTACCATCGCCGTTGTCAGTCAGTTTAGCGAATGATGGCAGGTTGGTTGCTTTCAGTGTAAGGATGTCGCCTGCATCGTCAATCGCGCGAAGGGTAACGTTAGCGGTTTCGTTATTCTTGATAGTTACACCTGCGATGCTGTCCAGTTTAGGTGCATTGTTGCCGGTAGTAATTGTAACGGTATCAGAGAATGCAGAATTACCATTTCCATTGATAGCCCTGATGGCGTAGAAGTAAGTCTTGTTTGCCTTAGCAGAAGTATCTGTATAGCTTACGGCATTTGCAGCAGCTGTTGGTGTGAGCAGGCTGTAAGCACCTGTTCTGGTGGCAGCGCGCCAGATCTCGTAAGCGGTTTCGTTGAAGGCAACGTCTTTCCAGGTGAGGTTCACACCAGTTGTACCGCTGGCTACAGCCAGGTTGGTTGGTTTGGCAGGTGCGTTACCATCATCATAAGATACTTTCACCACCATTGCATTCAGGTAGCCATAAACAGAGCCGGTACCATTTTGCAGATCGATGCTGATTTCATTGTTTGCATCAGGAGCGACATTGTTGATCGCAACTGTATTCTTTGTATTGGAAGAAGCCTGTAAAGAAACGGTTGTCGTACCGATGGTATAATTGGTCAGACGATTGTCAGTTACATCCGCACGTGCACCAAAGAAAGTGAAGCTATACTTGCTGGTGCTGCTCAGACCATACAGTTTCAGTGTTTGCTTGGTCGTGTTGGTCCAGTAAGCAGTTCTCATCACGTTGTCTGGATAAACACCGGAGTTGTTGCCGGTATTGGTACCATAGTAGTTAGAACCGTTACCCAGTGCGCCCCAGTTACTTACAATTTTGATACCTACTGTAGTGGCTACGCTGTTCTGATCTTTCAGATTAGGGAACAGGTCGTTTTGTACCGGTGCCTTGTTTGTACTGTTCCATGGAGAAGATGGAGGATAAGATCCATCAGAGAAATTCACATAGAGTGTACGGCTTGGATCCACATCCGTCACTGTGATAGCGAAGGTTTTGGTATCGATACCACCTTTACCATCGTTAGCATTAACAGTTACATTGTAAGTACCTGCGTCGATGTAAGTAGGAGCGAGGGCGATCGTCGCATTGTTACCACTATTAGTCAGTGTAGCGAAAGAAGGCAGGCCGCTGGCGGTCCAGGTGATGGTGTCAGTTGCGTTGCCATCAGTAGCGGTCAGGCTGATAGAAGAGGTTGTAGCTTCTGCCAGTGTCACACTACTTACAGTACTAATTACTGGTGTGTAGTTGTCATTCACGGTCAGGGTGAATGTAGTGCTGGCAGTACCGCTATGCTGGTCAGCAGCAGTCACAGTAATGTTGGCATAGGTACCCTGATTGGCAGTGGCAGGATTGAAAGTCAATGTAGCCGTACCGTTCCCTGTGTTGGCAAATGTTCCGAAGGAAGGTACATTCGCGGCCGTGAGCGTCAGGGTCTCGCCATCTGCATCAGTAGCGGTGATGTTCAGCACGAGCTGAGTGCCATACCTCACTGATCGGTTGACCAACTGTGAGATCACAGGAGGAGTGTTGAGTGTGTAAATTCCGGTGCTGTTAGTGAAGACAGAGTAACCACCTTCATTCTTTGCACGCACCTTATAGAAGTACTTCACGTTGGCAAACAGTGCAGAGTCGTTGTACACGGCTGTGGTCGTACTGTTTGCAGCAACAGTGGTGAAAAGTTTAAACGTTGTGCTGTCATTTACAGAACGGTAAATTTCAAAGCCGGTTTCAGTAGTGGAGTTATCTTTCCAGCTTAACTGAATCTTGTTTGGACTTACAGCTGTCAATGTCAGGTTAGTCGGAGCTGTTGGTACCGCTGGTGTAGCCAGGGTAGTTGCTTTCATGTTTTTGTAGATGAAAGCGCTGTCTGGAATGAGGCGCTTGCTGAGACCCGGACCTGCATAGCTGGCAGATAATGTCTGGCTACCCGTTGCTTCAAAATAAGTAACAGTGATAGGATATCTGCCAGCAGTTAGGGTCTTGGTACCGGAACGTTCGGTAGTCCCTTGCAGGTAGTTATTGTTCACCACCAGATTGCTCTCGCTAAAGCCTCCGATATATAATTTACTGCCATCGTCTGAAGCAGTATAAAACGTATAAGTGCCGGTAGTCGGAATATTAATATACCCATCGAATTTGAGTGCGAAGTAATCTTCACGGTCTCTTACATTCAGGGTAATATTATTGGTGGTACCGGATATAGATGGTGTGAGTGAGCTGAAAGCAGGCAAAGTACTGTAGGAGCCTGGATATTCACCCCAGAACAGGCCACCGCTTTCAGCAGGATTAAAGCCTGAGTCACCATATTTATTAATTGCTTTAACGCGGTAGTAATATGTAGTAGACGCTACAAGGTTACTATCGGTATAGCTCGTTGCATTAGCAGCGGTGGTGGCTACTGTGGTGTAAGGACCACCTTGTGTAGTAGCACGGTATACTTCAAAACCGGTTTCGTTGCTGCTGCTGTCTGCCCATGTCAGTTTAATCTTGTTGTAAGCAGTAGCAGTCGCCAGCAGGTTACCAGGGTATTTAGGTACTGCACCGGTAGTCACTGTTTTCTTGAAGTAGTCAGCAGTGATCTGGGTGGCAGTAGTGATACCATTTGCAGTATTCTTCCAGGAGAGGGTGAATGACTGACCACCTGCGATTTCATTGTAGGCAGCAGCAATTTTGTGCATACCAGCAGTGAGGTAGATGGTACCTTCTCTGTCCTGTGTACCATGTGAACCATCGTTGTTCACGAGTGGGGTTACAGAAGCATCGTACTTACTGTCTATCCAGAGTTTACTACCATCATCAGAGTTAATGATGAAAGTATAGTTGCCGGATACAGGGATACGGATTTCACCTTCCCATACAAAGCCGAAGTAATCCGCATCTGTCGCTACGCTGATATCAGGGATAGCAGAGTAACCAGTTGCATCAGGCGTCAATGTATTAAAGTCAGGCAGTGTACTCCAGTTACCGGTGTAGTAGCGCCATGCGAGGCCATTAGCCACAGCATAGGCGGTAACCTGGTTACTGCGTGCAGAAGAGTTGCCTGCTACGTCTCTTGCTTTTACCACAAAGTTGTACAGGGAATCGCTCTTCAGGCCATAAGCGGTGAAGGTTGTCTGATCGTTTCCTACAGTGTAAGATTTGATACCATTAATATAGATATCGTATTTATATACACCTACATCATCAGTAGAGATCGTCCATGACAGGGAAGCCTGGCTGGAAGTGCTACCGGTTATGGTGAGGTTGCCCGGTGCAGTAGGTGGTGTATTGTCCACCTGTGTCTGGGTCACAGCCTCGTTGCTGTTTGCAGCAGAGCTGCTGTCGTTTACAGCACGTATAATGTAGTAGTATTTAGTGTTGGGGTTCAGCAGGCTGTCAGTATAAGTAACCGTGTTAGCCGCAGTTAAATTTATGAGGGTATATGGGCCGCCGGAAGTAGATCCGCGGTATATCTCATAACCTGTTTCATTGTAAGTTGCATTTGGATTGTCTGTCCAGTCAAGGGTAATGGCTGTTTTTGAAATAGCCGTAGCCGTGAGACCGGAAGCAGGTGCTGGTGCATTAGTACCAGTCGCAGGCACTACATAGAATGAAGAAGACCATTCGCTGGAACAGCCATACAGCTCAGTCACTTTAGCGCGGTAAGAACCAGCTGTGCCTGCATTGTAAGTCTGGGTAGTAGCCAGTGTAGTAGTGTCCGTTGCTTTTGCCCAGCGGTAAGAAGTATAACCGTCAGGCAGGGTCAGTGTCACATAAGTATTCCCGTCCGGAGCAGGGATCACCTTACTCATCAGGCCGGAAATAGTGATAGGAGGGGTTTGTGTGGCTGCTTTTTGTTTTACAACAACAGGTGTTGAAGAATAATCAGACCATACTGTACCTCTCTTTATTCTCGCAT
The DNA here is from genome assembly GCF_034274695.1 of Chitinophaga sp. LS1. Lineage (NCBI taxonomy): Bacteria > Pseudomonadati > Bacteroidota > Chitinophagia > Chitinophagales > Chitinophagaceae > Chitinophaga > Chitinophaga sp. LS1. Next base: position 6,139,669 of record NZ_CP128362.1, on the reverse strand, counting down.
CGTAGGTACCATAAGCGGTCACTACCAATTCGTTTGTAGTAGCGCCAGGGATAGTAACACCATCCTTGCGCCATTCGTAACCATCAAAACCAGCAGTTAATCCTAAAGTAACATTTACTGTTTCTCCAGGGCAAAATTCATTGTGCCCGGCTGTAGGCCAGGGGTTGGTTTTATTCTGCCTGTTAATCCAGGGCCAGAAATCAGTTTCGTTCCATGCGTTGTCCCAAATACCATGACCCCCATTAGGGTATACAGTTTCTTTCCAGTTACCGCCTGCGAGAGAATCGGCGGTCATAACCTGTGATGTGGTGTTAGGGTGAGGACTATTGTCCAGACCACCCTGGAAGATCCAAAGAGGAATGTACTTGAAGGTGTTGACCTGGTCTTTATATGCTATAGAGCAACCGCTGATAGGCAGGAAACCTGCTACCAGTGTAGGGTAAGCAAACATAAATTCCCAGGTGGAAGAGCCACCTGCGGAAAGACCGTCAACAAAGATGCGATTGATGTCCAGCTTGTTGCTGGCGATGAGTGTGTCGATGATCTGCTTTACAAATGTGTAGTGAGATGCACCGAAATAGCCTGTGGTGTTTTGGGGTACCAGCACAAAGCCATCGAAAGTTCCATTGTCTACAGCAGCACAGAATTTGCTACCGCCATGATACAGAGAATATTCGTTGTCATAAATGCCACCACCTTCGCCTTTACCGTGGAAGAAAATAAAGATGGGGTACTTCTTACCATCTGTTACACCTTGCTCATAGCTCTTGGGAAACTTGAGGCGAAAAGGCATCCCATTCAGGTAGTAACACTTGTAAGAGTCTTTGTTAGTAAAATTGACGTCGCTCCGATTAGTACGGACCCATTTACCAATCGTACCCCACGATGGTGCGGTAGGAGGGTTATTGGGGTCGTAATTCACAACGGCGTCGCCTGAATTGAATATCTGCGCCATGGCCATATGACCAAAGCACATGATTAAAAACAGACAAATTGCGTAAAATTTCCTCATATGGATAAGTGTTTCAGTTGTAAACCGATTAATTAACTTACCCAGCAAGTTTTGGCAAAACTGCTCACATGTTTCTTAACAACGTATTCGGCGCCAACTCAATGCTGAGCGGCTTTTAATAGGAAAACGGCTAAAAGTATTATCGTGAGGTTTTAAATGAGGACTGGTTGGAAGGATAAAATTCGAATGCTAAGGTAGCATAAAATTTAAAAGAAGCAAATCTTTTTAATTACATTAACAAATCGTTTTCTAAATCCACGTAATGTTTAGTAGTAAAGGATTGCAACGTTTTTCAGGATTTAGATGTAGACACTTTGTATACTCTTTTGTGTTCTTCAGTATTCGATTTTTCTCTTTTCCCATGTAAATAAAACCCTATAATAGTGTACCGAACAAACCACTGGTAGGTAAGCAGTGATATTGCTACGGGTACGATAAAACATAATACGGGCTTCAGAATTCCCGGTAATTGGGTATCGCCCAGCCATGCCTGCATCATGTATACCAGCCCTACATGCACCAGGTATACCCAGTAGGAGGCGTCTGAAAGGTAACGCATGGTATATGATTCAGCATTGACCCAGCGAAGGAATACACCCAGGAAACCAAGCACCAGCGATGCGGTGGCAATAGTCATACCGGCTTTCAACAAAATATCGGCCGTGGTACTATTATTATATATCAACAGTGCAGCGGCCATTCCAATGGCTGTAAACGTCAGCCCATAGCGTTTGAGCAGGGGGAAATATTTTTCTTTGTGCTCATGCAGTACCCATCCGGCGTATACGAAAATGCCATAGTACAGGATGTAGTTTGGCTTCGGAACCAATCCAGGTGTGTATTTGATATAGTATGTATCAAACAGCAACAGTGATACAAAAGAGCCCACCAGTAACAGCGCAGGCACAATGGTAACGGGCAGTTTGGGCAACTTTAGTCTCAGTAATACAATCCCGATGATGTAGAACAGCGTCAGGTAATACAGGAACCACAGGTGTACCGGGCCTCTCCAGATCATGATGTTGTGCAGGATCAGGGAAACGTCCGGACCGGTGAGGTGCTGGCCCCCACCGGTGACCGTATACGCTGTGAGCGGCAGATTGGTAAAGGGAAGGATCAGGAACAGACCCACTACGAAAGGGATCAGGATGCGCTGCGTGCGATGCTTGATGAACGCAGCTTCGCCAATCCTGAAATATAATAAACGAAAGAAAAACCCGGCTATCAGATAAAATAACTGCATCCGGAAAGTGTGTATTACAAAAAAGATCACATCATAAGCGCCGCTGCTATAGTGCGGGTCATGATAAAAGTTTTCGAATGGGGTTATGGTATACGCCATCACTGCATGTAGCACCACGCCAAGGAACATGGCCAGCGCCCGGAGTGCATCCATGCTATTAATACGCTGTGTATTGGTTGTAGTCGACATCTTCTGGTTGTTGCGATTTTTATGCATTCATAACGGCTGTTTCTCTTCTTGCCTTTTCCCATACTGCGGATTGCTGTTTCCTGATATATCGGAAAAACCCTTCGTATATCGCCACATTCATGAAGAGAAAATAGAATGGTATATAGCAGGGCTTGAATTTAATATCTCTCTTAGCGAGGAAAAATCCGGCGACTGCGAGTAAATAAAATATTACCTGTGCTGCAAAAATGAGCTGATACCAACCACCAGCACCCTGCAATGTCAGTACAGCTGCGGAAATGAGCAGTATTGGCAGACTGAGTGGACTCAGTGTCCAGCGCAGTACGCGGTGCGAAATGTACTGGAAGGAGAGGAGTGGATACCGGAATACATTGAGCAATGCACGCAGCATGACGATGGATTGGAAACCACCTGCACTGATGCGGATCTTGCGCTTATGTTCTTCTGTAATACCTGCTGATGGCGTTTCCATTGCGAAGGCATCCGGTGCATACGCAATCCTGTAGCCCATTTGGTTCACTCTGAGTGAAATTATAAAATCATCCAGGATCACTTCAGGTGCCACTGGTGTAAAGAGTACAGTTCTTACCGAGAACAACTCACCGGCAGCGCCGACCACTGTATACAGGGCAGCATCCAGTCGCTTTAACAATGATTCGTATTTCCAGTAGATGCCTTCAGTGCCCGCTGCACCGCTGTTGCCAGCAGGCATTACTTTTTTCTCACCAGCCACACCACCGGTTTTTGGATCCTGGTAGTGGCGCACAATATTTTTAACAGCATCAATGTTCAGCAACGTATTTGCATCGCAGAAGATCACAACCGGTGTCTGCACGGTCTGCATGGCCCTGTTGATGGCGGCAGTTTTTCCTTTTCTTTCAGGTTCGTGCATACTCCTGATACCTGCGTATTGCTGCACTATTATTTCAGAACCATCATTGGAACCGTCAGTGATAAATATAATTTCTAATTTATCAGCAGGGTAATCCAGTTCCAGGGTGTTCTTTATTTTTTCTGCTATGAATGCCGCTTCATTATATGCAGCAACGATGAGGGTGACTGCGGGCTCAAATGTAGTGACTTCTCTGGAAGCCCTTGACAGGAAGCGTTTGCAGGCCACGAGTATCCCCACCAGGAAACCATACCCGATATAATTATAGAACAGAATGAATAAGCTGGTGTAGAATAAAATCATCATTGTAAACATTGGCTTTATCGGGGTAATGCTTTCGTTATAATGGTGCCAAATTAAAGAAGAAAAATTATTGTGTGTCAATATAATGATACATCAACCGCAATTTTAGCATCGTTTACTTTCACTTTCTCATCATTCACGAGGAATTCTTTATCATTTACCAATTTCAAAATATTAAAAAATAATTATTACTATACTTTTGTGCCAGATTTCGATAAAAACCATCAGATTGTTGACTTTCAAGTGCGAAAAAAATATTGTTCAAGATTTTATTTGCACTATTCAGGAATAATAAATATTTTTACCCTGATTATAGCAATCTGCTAAATGTAACCATAGCCATCTCCTCTGAAATTCACTTTAACCAATTTGTCCTGAAATGAACTACCACCGCAGTCTTTGCGCGTATGCCTTTCTATATCGCATATGTACTAAACTGCAAGTGGTGTTAATTTAGTGATAATTCTACCTTATCCTCCTGGAAGATCAAAGAGATTCCATTTGCCCATTCTGCAACAGCAAACGTTGTAGGGTGAACGCATTTGGTTTACAGAGCAATCTTTTATGTTCTAAACCGGAGTTAAAATGAAAAAGAAGATTTTAATAGTAGATGACAGTGCCCCAATGCGATTTTTGTTAGAAGCGATGTTAGGCAACAAGTACAAAGTATATGCTGCGACAGACGGACTGACTGCAACAATGTGGTTATCCAGCGGCAATATTCCGGATCTGATCATCACGGATGTGCAAATGCCTAATATAGACGGCTGGCAGCTCGCCAAGAACCTTGCAGGCAATGCTCTATATAGCGATATACCAGTTATCGTTCTTACAGGTATGGACCTGAAGGACAGTATCCCCCTATATCCCAATGTAGCTAGAGTGATTAACAAACCATTTGATCCAATTAAGTTGCTCGAGATTGTAGATAACCAGTTAAGCACAAGACAGTCAGTGAGTATAGCGGGATGATCTTTTTTGTTGCACCCCAGTGACCATTGTTACACAAGATTTTTTAAGTAAACCGAACGCACATGATATCTAATCTACCATTGAGCTATCCTGATGCCAGGATAAAGACAGGTACCAAAGTACTCACCATGGCCTCGAGCCACGTGAACAGGTACACACTCTGCATCGGGAATGATGAATTCTTCGATGGTGTCACAGGCAAAACCGAGGAGTATGTTTTTACTGCAAAAGAGTTGTCTTTGTCAGTGAATGTACTAAAGGAACAACTGCATTACAACATAGTGCCTACATTTATTATATGTAACGTACATAACAATCCCCATTTCAATTTGCGTAAGCTCAGGGATTTTATTCGCACTGAATCCCGGCTTGCCAAGGTACCTGTGTTTATTTATACTGAAGCATTATCAGCCTCGCTGAAACAAGAACTCCGCACCATAGGAGGTATTGATGATATCCTTACCCCCGCCGTTACCCCTGCGATATTTGAAGAAAAGCTGCGTACTGCGCAGCAGATCCGTCACATGGCACAGACTATTGAAAAAGATGACAGATCTGTTTCAATAAAGCCTGGCTATTACCTTAACTATTCCATCAAGCGTGGCCTGGATATTTTATTTGCCGGCACACTGCTTTTATTGTTATCCCCGGTATTTCTTGTCCTGGCTATTCTAATCAAACTGGGGTCCAAAGGGCCTGTTTTCTATGTGTCTCACCGCGCTGGCAAACGCTACCAGATCTTCAAATTTTACAAGTTCCGCACCATGGTAGCGGATGCTGACAAGCAGGTTGCCCAGATGAAGCACCTGAACCAGTACGATACAAACGGTACCGGTCCTGTGTTTTTCAAAATTAGTAATGACCCCCGTGTAACCCGTCTGGGTACCTTCCTTCGCAACACCAGTTTAGATGAAATTCCCCAGCTTCTGAATGTATTGCTGGGACATATGTCACTCGTAGGCAATCGCCCCCTTCCATTGTACGAAGCTGCTACCCTCACGACAGACGACTACGCCGGCCGCTTTCTGGCACCTGCCGGCATCACTGGTCTGTGGCAGATTAAGAAGAGAGGGAATAAAGATATGAGCGTGAGCGAGCGCATCAACCTGGATAAAAGTTATGCTGAAAAACATTCTGTGCTGTACGATATGTGGATTCTCGCTAATACTCCGAATGCCCTGAGGCAGAAGGATAATGTATAAAATTAATAATTACCGAATACGATTATGAGTTTGCAAGAACAAACACCACTGGTGTCCATTATTGCCCTTAATTTCAACCAGACAACTGTTACCTGCGAATTTCTGGAGTCTACAAAAAAGCTAACCTACCGCAATTTTGAGACGATCATCGTAGATAATGGGTCCAGTGTTGATCCTACTGCACAAATTGAAGCAGGCAACTATCCGAATCTCCGCCTCATTCTAAGCCCTGTAAACCTGGGTTTCACCGGTGGCAACAACCTCGGTATTGAGCAGGCGAAAGGTGATTTTTTATTCATTGTAAATAATGATACAGAAGTCACTCCCGATCTGCTGGAGCACCTGTTGCAGCCATTTTATGTAGACGGAACCATTGGCGTGGTATGTCCTAAAATTCGTTTTTACTCTCACCCCAATGTGATCCAATACGCCGGCTTTAACAAGATGAACCTCCTAACGGGTCGTACATGGGCTGTAGGCAGCAAGGAGGAAGATAAAGGTCAGCACGATGTATCAGGCCCTACCTGGTGTGCACATGGCGCTGCCATGATGGTAAAGCGTGAAGTGATTGACAATGTAGGCCGCTTTGCTGACAAATTCTTTATCTACTATGAAGAAAGTGACTGGTCTGCCAGAATTCTGCGCGCCGGGTACAAGATCTATTATAATGCTAACGGGCTGATCTTTCATAAGGAGTCCATCACCATGGGTAAGGAAAGCGCGATTAAAGCGTATTACCATACACGTAACCGCATTCTCTACATGCGCAGGAATACGAACAAGATGCAGCTGGCAGCGTTCCTCTGTTTCTTTAGTTTCCTTACGTTCCCCAAGGCAGTGGTCACTTACACGATGAAAGGACAGTTTAAGCATTTACGGTCATTTGTAAAAGGCACGTTCTGGAACCTCACTACATCAAGTTATTCACCTGTATAAAAAAACTCAATTATGTCTAAAATAACATCACTTGTTACCGGCGGTGCCGGCTTTATCGGTTCACATGTCGTAAAACATTGCCTGGCAATGGGACATGAAGTAGTTGTACTGGATGACCTCAGCGGAGGCTTCGAAGATCATATCCCTGCAGGTGCAATATTCGTTCAGGGTTCTGTTTCCGACGATCAGCTGGTGACCAGTCTGTTTGAAGAATACCGTTTTCAATATGTATACCACCTGGCGGCATATGCAGCTGAAGGGCTGAGCCACTTTATCCGCCGTTTCAATTATAACAATAACCTCATTGGTAGCATTAACCTGATCAATGAGTCTATCAAGCATAAAGTAAAATGTTTCGTATTTACCTCTTCCATCGCTGTATATGGTGCAGGTCAGCTGCCTATGCGTGAGGAAATGGTGCCAATGCCGGAAGATCCATATGGCGTATCTAAGTTCGCAGTAGAACTGGATCTGAAAGCAGCCCACGAAATGTTTGGTCTGAACTACGTGGTATTCCGTCCGCACAATGTATATGGTGAAAACCAGAACATTGGCGATAAATACCGTAACGTAATCGGCATCTTCATGAACCAGATCATGCAGGGCCAGCAACTCACCATCTTCGGTGATGGTGAACAGACCAGGGCTTTCAGCTTTATTGACGATGTGGCTATTCCGATTGCGAACAGCGTAAACATTCCTGCTGCTTACAATCAGGTTTTCAATATTGGTGCAGACAAACCTTATACGGTGAATGAACTGGCGAAGGTAGTAGGCGCCTGTTTCGGTGTAACCCCGGATATCAAATACCTGGCAGCACGTAACGAGGTTATGCATGCTTACTCTGACCACACCAAAGCACACAGCGTATTTGGCGAAGGCAGTGGTGTTTCCTTACAGGAAGGCATTGAAAGAATGGCAGCATGGGCCAAAGAAGTAGGTGCGCGTAAGAGCAAGGAATTCGAAAACATTGAGATTTACGAAAAACTGCCACAGGGCTGGGAAAGGAAACAACCCCAGGCCGAAGGCGTTCCGGCATAATGAACAACACACCTAAAATAAAGGTATTGCAGGCCATCCGCCAGGGACTGATAGGTGGTGGGGAATCCCACGTACTCAGCCTGGTGGATGCCATGGACAAAGAACGCTTTGAGCCGGTGGTGCTGTCTTTTACAGACGGACCTATGATCACGCGTTTGCAGGAAATGGGTATACGCCATTATGTAATTCCTTCCCTGAAAGCATTTGACCCTTCCTGCTGGAAACGGGTCAAAACGCTTATACAGGAAGAACAGATTGACATCGTTCATGCACACGGTTCACGTGCTGCCAGCAATCTGTATATTCCCACCCGCATGAGTGGCCGACCTTTATTGTATACGATCCATGGCTGGTCATTTCACGATGATCAGCCTTTTCTGCAAAAGCAGATGAGGGTATGGTCAGAAAGGTTGCTGACCAGTGGAGCAAAGGCGAACATCTCTGTCTCTGCGTCTAACAGGGATACAGGTGTGAAGCATTTTTCAGGCTTCAGGTCTACGGTGATCAATAATGGGATCGATCTGACCAGATTCAATCCTTCCGCATCACAAAACAACATTCGCCAGGAATTAGGTATTCCAGCCCAAAATACGGTGATTGGGTACATTGCACGCATTACAATTCAAAAAGATCCTTTAACGCTTGTTTACGCCTTTAAAAAGGTATTGGAGCAACATCGCGACATTACCCTGCTGGTGGTAGGGGAAGGGGATATGAAAGAAGAAATGGTTTCACTGGCAGCCGCACAAGGCATTGCCAGCCATATTGTATATCAGCCATTCCGCGGCGACGTGCCGGCATTGTTACAGGCAATTGATATTTATTGTTTACCCTCCCTCTGGGAAGGGCTGCCAATCGGGCTGCTGGAAGCCATGGCCATGCGTAAGGCCGTGATCGTGACAGCAGTAGATGGCTCCAAAGAAATTGTAACCGACAGGCAAAACGGGCTGGTTGTTCCCGTCCGTGATCCTGCGGCGCTGGCTACGGCCATCAGCACCTTACATACAGATGTACCCTTACGTACATCTGTACAGCACGCAGCAGCTGTTACTGTGAATCAGCATTATTGTGCAAAAGGCATGACCCGTCAGGTAGAAGACCTGTACAGGGATGTGCTTGATCATCAAAATTAACCGGATACAAATCATGACTACTACTATTACATATGAATATGATAGAATCGCTGACAGAAAGCGGCTTGACTTTATCAGTGACTCATTGAAAGGGAAGGTAAAGGCGGATGCCAGGGTGCTGGATGTAGGCTGTGGCAACGGTGTGATCAGCCGTCACCTGGGTAAACTGGGTTTCAATGTACTGGGGATTGATGTGAGCGAGCAAACTATTGCCCGTGCACGTGCTCTGAATACATTGCCCAATGTGTGGTTTGATGTAATCAGTGCAGAGAAGCTCGTGGCACAGGGCGATACATTTGATGCGATCATCTGTAGCGAGGTACTGGAACACCTGCAGGATCCTTCTTCTTTATTGAAAGTTTTGTACCAGTCGTTGAAACAGGACGGTGTGCTCATCGTGACTGTGCCAAATGGCAGCGGCCCCCGCGAATTGTTTGTGACCCGCCCCGTATTAGCAATGCGTGAAAAAAACAGCTGGCCATGGAGAATGGTGATCGGTGTCAAGAAAGCGCTGGGCTACACAGGAACTACTGTGCAGTCGGCAGCGGATAATCTGGATCATGTGCAATTTTTCAACAAAACGGATCTGGAAAATTTGTCTACACAAAACCACTTCCGCATCGTACGTTTTGGCAAAGCGAATTTTATTGAGGATGTATTCCCGTTCTCTTTTGTAGCTAAAAAAGTACGTGCATTACAGTGGCTGGATTGTAAGATCGCCGATGCATTGCCCTACCGCTTTACAGGTGGGTTCTTTTCTGTTTGGGAAAAAGCAAATTAATATGTGGACCATCCTTTTTTACTGCTTTGCAGCGATACAGCTTTTGCTGGCAGCGTACCTGCTACAGCCAACTATTCTTTTGCTTGTTTATGGCATAAAGAAATTTTTTGGCTCCCTCTTTGCTAGCAGGAAGGTGAATACTGAAGCACCGGCACAAGATTATTCTTTTGCAGTCATCATCACGGCCCATAAGAATCTACAACTGGTTCCACCCCTTGTAGATTCTGTACTCAGGCAAACCTACCGCCACTTCAAAGTATATGTTGTAGCGGATGGCTGTGAACATGCGAACATTGGATACAACGACGATCCACAGGTAAAAGTGTTACTGCCGGAAGTACCCTTAAATGCAAAAATCCGTTCCATCGACTATGCGATCAATCATTTTGATGCTACACACGATGTAATGATCATACTGGATGCAGACAACCTGTTGCATCCTGATTACCTCGACGTATTGAACAGGTATTTCAATAAAGGTTACCGTGCGGTACAAACCAATATGCTGGCGAAGAACAACGATAGCGTATATGCACAACTGGATGCTGCAGGTAACTATTTCAGCAACTTCATTGACAGGCGTATGCGCATGGAAATGGGATTGTCTGCCAATATATGGGGACTGGGTATTGCTATCGAAACAGCCCTGTACAAGCAGGTAATCTATCGCAACTTCCTGGGTGGATTTGATAAGAAGATCCAGGCCGATATTGTGAAACTGATTCCACAGCTGGCCTATGCAGAAGAAGCGAAGGTATACGATGAGAAGATTGATAGCGGCGATGCACTGGAAACACAGCGTACCAGGTGGATCAATGCCTACTTTAAATATTTAAAATACGGTTGGGATGTGTTGCTGACGGGATTGAAACGTGGCAGTTTTAACCTCGTATTCTTTGGTTTTAATTTACTGCGTCCGCCATTGTTTCTGCAGGTGGTGGGAGCGGCCTTTTTTGCAGTAGTGAACTATTGGATCTCACCGGTGTGGATGCTGGGCTGGCTAGTGGCGATGGTGCTGTTCCCTTTGTCTTTCCTGATCATCGTAGCGGTGATGAGTACAGACAGGAAAACCGTAGCCGCGCTGTTTTACCTGCCAGTATTTTTTATCAGACAGGTGAAAGCATTCCTGCACATTGGCAGAGCAAATAAAGCCTTTTTACAAACTCAAAATAATAAGGTTATCTATATTCAGGATCTACTGAATCAATAGCTTTCCTCTCATACTTGAGGAAAACCCCGCAAAGCGGCGGGGGAATATGCGAAAAATCCGCAAAAAGGGTGTATCGTCATGATATGCCCTTTTTACTTTAAATTGCCTGTAAAACGAAGAGACCATGTCAGAAACTGTAGAAATCAGGCAATTGACCGCAGAGGATTATATCGATTTGAAGGAGTCTATGTTGAGGGCCTACCCAGATATGGCAGGCAGTTACTGGCGGGAACCCACGCTCCGCAGGCTCATTGAGATATTTCCGGAGGGGCAGATTGCCATCACTGTGAATGAGAAGATAGTGGGCTGTGCCTTATCCATTATCGTGGATTATGGCAAATTTGGGGATGAGCACACCTATGAGCAGATCACAGGGTATTATACTTTCAGTACCCACACTCCCAAAGGGGATATCTTATATGGTATCGAAGTGTTTGTACATCCTGATTACAGGGGCAAGCGACTGGCCAGACGTTTGTATGACGCCCGCAAGAACCTTTGTGAGCGGCTGAACCTGAGAGGTATAGTAGCCGGTGGCCGTATTCCGAATTATGAGAAATATGCGGATCAGCTCACTCCCCGTGAGTATATCGAGAAAGTTAAGGATAAAGAAATATATGATCCTACCCTGACCTTTCAATTCTCCAACGACTTTTTAGTAAAGAAAATATTAAAGAATTACCTGCCGAATGATGAAGCCAGCAGAGGATTCGCTACGCTATTACAATGGTATAATATCTACTATGAAAAGGATAATGATACCGTTCGTTATAATAAATCTACTGTGCGTATCGGGTTGGTGCAATGGCAGATGAGGGACTATGGCAGCCTGGATGGTTTCCTGCAACAGGTAGAATATTTCATTGATGCCGTGAGCGATTATGGGTCTGACTTTGTGGTTTTCCCTGAATTGTTCAACGCCCCATTGATGGCAGAATTTAGCCAGATGGATTCTGCACAGGCCATCAGGGGTGTGGCGAAATACACAGAGGAGATCAGGAACTGGTTTGTAGGTAAGGCAGTGGCATACAATGTAAATATTATTACAGGTAGTATGCCGATCCTGATTGAGGATGCACTGTATAATATTTCTTACCTCTGTCGCAGGGATGGTACCTTTGATCATTATATCAAAATTCATCCTACACCGAGCGAGGTGTATGCATGGGGAATCAAAGGGGGGAATGAACTGAAAACTTTTGATACAGATTGTGGAAAAATTGGGATACAGATCTGTTACGATGTAGAATTCCCTGAACCATCCCGTATACTGGCAGAAGAGGGGATGCAGATCCTGTTCGTACCTTTTCTCACAGATACTCAGCATGCTTTCAACAGGGTACGATTCTGTGCACAGGCACGTGCCATCGAGAATGAATGTTATGTAGCCATAGCGGGTTGTGTAGGTAATCTGCCCAAGGTGAATAACATGGATCTGCAATATGCACAGAGTGCAGTATTAACCCCTTCTGACTTTGCATTTCCTGTAACAGGGGTTAAAGCAGATGCGACCACTAATACAGAAATGGTGGTGATTGCAGATGTCGACCTGGTATTATTAAAGGAATTGCATGCCTTTGGAAGCGTGCAGACCAAAAAGGATATACGAAAAGATCTTTACGAAGTAAAATGGAAAAAATAATGGAACACACGATTAACGTAGCTTTACAGATCCTGCCTACAGTACCGTCAGACAAGGTTTATGCAACAGTAGATGAGGCCATTGCTGTCATTCACAACTCTGGCCTCAAGTACCGGGTATGTCCGTTTGAAACTGTGATAGAAGGGAAGTATGATGAAGTAATGGCGGTGGTACGTCAGGCACAGGAAGTATGCTTCACTGCCGGTGCATCACAGCTATTGTGCTACATCAAAATGCAGATCAAAAAAGACGCAGATGTATACATCGACGACAAGATGGAAAAATATGATTAACCAAACACGAGGTAAGCAATACCCAGTGTAAAGAAGATATTGAACACCTGTGCAATGATGAAAGCCATAGCCGGGCGTCCTCTTTCCATACTGAAAATGTCAGTGAACTTTGTTTCCAGCCCTATGCAGGTGAAGGCTAAGGCAAACCAGTAAGTTTGTAATTCCTTGATGCTACCCTTGATGGTTGTCACCAGCATAGGGCTGAGGGCAAAGGAGAAAAGGAGGGAAGCGAGGATAAAACCTAACACGAATTTAGGGAAGCGCTCCCAGATGGTTCTCAATGTTGGCTTTTCGTAGTTCGCATCTTTTTTGGAATAAGACCAGTATAAAGAGATAAAAAACGCTGCTAATCCTAATAATACATTCTGCGAGAACTTTACCAGGGTGGCATATTTCAGGGCTTCTTCACCCAGCATGGTACCCGCAGCTACAACTGCACCGGAAGTATCGATGGTACCTCCCAGCCACGCACCCGCTACAGCTGGAGACATGCCTGCCCACTTGGCGATGTAAGGCATAAAAAGCATCATCGGAATGGCGACAATCAATACCAGTGAAATGACATGGGATAGTTTCTTGTTATCTCCCTCAATCGCTCCAGCAGTGGCAATGGCTGCAGATACCCCACAGATAGACACTGCACTGGATATCATCATCCTGAATTCATCATCCAGCCCTAATTTCTTACATACCCAAAAGCTGAAATACCAGACAGTAAATACGACGGCTACGGATTGAATAATACCCAAAGCGCCGGCTTTGACGATATCCTGGAACAGGACGGTACAACCTAATAATACCAATCCTATTTTGATATAAAGTTCCGTTTGAATAGCAGGTTTTAACCAGCCAGGTACACCGATCGTATTGCTGATGATTAACCCGAGAATAAGGCTGAAGAGTACCACTTCTATGCCGTAAGACTTCATGAATGCGGTGTTCGCCACGATCTGTGCCATAAGCGTAATTAATACAATCACTAATAATGCGGGAAGTAATTTTATAAAGTCCGCCGTACTGCGGATAAGTACTTTCGCTATGAACAGGCTGGCGGCTACCCATATAAAACCCGATGCGGTTTTGGTCAGGATCACGGTTCCGAAAAAAGGCTTGAGACCAAAGGTAATAACGGCAATTGAGAGGAACGCTATGATGACAGCGATCCAGTCTTCGTGGATTTTCTTAGTAAGCATGCATAAGGTTTTTTCGTTCGTGGTGGTGCCGGTAAGATAGTAAATAAGGTTTATTTATGCCAGAAGAAAATGTAGCCGATAATAATGGCGCCTATGAGGCCAACTACATCTGCAATCAGCCCACAGGTAAGGGCGTATCTGGTCTTTTTGATATTTACGGATCCGAAGTATACGGCTAATATATAAAAGGTAGTTTCTGTAGAACCCTGAATTACACTGGCCAGTTTGCCCTGGAAGGAATCTACACCATAGTGTACAATCGTATCAACCATCAGGCCCCGCGCTGCGCCACCACTGAAAGTCTTCATGATGCCGACAGGCAGTACAGGTACGAAATCAGTATTCAGACCCATCCAGGCAACTACAGCTCCAATGCCATTTGTTACATAATCCAGGCACCCGGTAGCGCGGAAGGCGCTGATACCTACCAGCATGGCCACGAGGTAAGGAATGATCATTACGGAAGTCTGAAAACCTTCTTTCGCCCCTTCAATAAATACATCGTAGACATTTACTTTTTTGATCAATCCCAGGGTCAGGAAGGATACAATGATCGAAAAGATCACCAGTCCGCCAATTAAGCTTGTATAAGTCGCTATTTGCTCGGCGGGCAGGTTATGCATGGCATAATATAAGATAGCCAGTAAGCCGCCGAAGATGCCCAGAAATATCAATACGGGCAATTTGAAGAGATTGAGACGCTGGTAGATGGCTACGGCAATCATACCCGATATGAAGGAGATGAGTGTACCAATCAGGGTAGGAATGAAGATATCCGCAGGGTTGGCAGCATGTTGTGCCAGCCGGATAGCGATCACTGATGTAGGAATAAGCGTGATCCCAGCGGTGTTGAGCACCAGGAACATGATCTGGGCATCGCTGGCAGTATCTTCTTCTTTATTGATCTCCTGTAGCTGCTTCATGGCTTTCAGGCCAAGGGGAGTAGCGGCATTGTCCAGTCCCAGTGCGTTGGCACTAAAGTTCATGAGCATGGATCCCATGGCAGGATTGCCCTTTGGAATAGATGGAAACAGTTTCGAGAAGAAGGGTGTTACGGCTTTGGCAAACACTTCAATCATGCCAGCTTTTTCACCCACTTTCATCATTCCCAGCCAGAAGGTCATGATTCCGGCCAGACCCAGTGAGATTTCGGCCCCGGTTTTGGCACTGTCGAACATGCTTGTCATAACGGTAGAGAACACAGCGGTATCTCCCAAAACGATCAGTTTAAAGAGTGCCACCACAAAAGAAACCAGGAAAAAAGCCAGCCAGACGTAGTTTAAAGCCATGAATTTAGATTGGTTATATAAGTAATCCGGTAAATGTAATAAATTTTTTACCCGGCTGCAAGATGGCTTCTTTAGCGCAGAAGAGGCCGGATGGCAAAACTTCTTAATTAAGTTAAAAAAATACTATCTTCGCGCAAATTTTTTAAAAAAATGGCGTTACAAGCAGGAATTGTTGGATTACCGAATGTGGGAAAATCGACATTATTTAATGCGGTAAGCAACAGCGCAAAAGCGCAGGCTAGCAACTACCGTTTTTGTACTATTGAACCTAACGTAGGACTGGTGGATGTACCGGATACCAGACTGAGTAAACTGGCAGAACTGGTAAACCCAAACAGAATTGTACCTACTACCATTGAATTTGTAGACATCGCCGGTCTGGTAAAAGGTGCCAGTAAAGGTGAAGGTCTGGGAAACAAGTTCCTCGCCAATATCCGTGAGGTAGACGCCATCGTGCACGTGATCCGTTGTTTCGAAGATGACAACATCCTCCGTGAGGAAGGTGCGATCAACCCGATCGGCGACAAGGAAATCATCGATACCGAGCTTCAGCTGAAAGACCTGGAAAGTGTGGAAAAGAAAATCGCCCGTACTGAAAAGATGGCGAAGACCGGTGGTGATCCGAAAGCAAAGAAAGAATACGAAATCCTGAAACAATGCCAGGAACACCTGGAAAAAGGTAAAAATATCCGTGAACTGGGTCTGAGCAAGGAAGACAGTGTTGCTATTGCAGACCTGTTCCTGCTGACAGCAAAACCAGTGCTGTATGTAGCTAACGTAGACGAAGGCAGCATGCACACTGGCAATAAATATTCCCAGGCGCTGCAGGAAGGTGTTAAAGCCGAAGGCGCACAGGTGATCGTGATGAACAATACCATCGAAGCACAGATCTCTGAAATGGAAGATCCGGCAGACAAGGAACTGTTCCTTTCTGAATACAGCCTGACTGAGCCAGGTCTGAACCGCCTGATCCGTTCTGCTTACAACCTGCTGGAACTGATCACCTACTTCACAGCGGGTGTGCAGGAAGTAAGGGCATGGACCATCCATAAAGGCTGGAAAGCTCCACAGGCAGCGAGCGTGATCCACACGGATTTCGAAAAAGGTTTCATCAAAGCGGAAGTAATTGCTTATGATGATTATGTTAAATATGGTTCAGAAGCAGCTGCCAGAGATAACGGCCGCTTTAGAATTGAAGGTAAAGAGTATATCGTAGAGGATGGTGATGTTATGCACTTCCGTTTTAATGTATAAAAGATGCTTCACGGCTTTTAGGGCCGATGAGGGTTACAACAAAAGACGCCCTGGGCCATCTGGTCCCAGGGCGTCGCCTATTTCAGGGGGCTTTAATTCCTGCTTACACACGATCTGATTCTCTGATAGCCCCGTTTTTTAAACTGGTAATTAATCCTTTCCCGTAAATATTTTTTCCTCTCCATTAATCTTTCCTTTATTATATTTGTCTACTTATTTAGTAGACTAATGGCCATTGTCTCTCAAATTAAAAATATCGTCGCAAAAAAATGAGAGCAATATTAACACTGATAGGCATGTTGATGACTATAACAGCACATGCACAATTAACGGGGAAAGTAGTAGATCCGGATACAGGCACCCCTGTTCCGGGAGCGAGTGTATTTATTAAGTCTACCACGACAGGGGCGCTGACCGATACGGCGGGGGTATTCCATTTACCTTTTTCGGGGGCATTTCCCGTGAAGCTGGTGGTGACTTACGTTGGTTATGGTAATAAGGAAGTGGTGCTAAAGAATGCCAGCTTTGTTACAATTACGTTATCTGAAAAACAAATTACACACTTGAATGACGTGGTAGTGACAGCGTCACGTCATTCGGAATCCATCCTGCGTTCACCGGTTACCATCGAGAAGTTAAGCAGCAGGCAGCTGGCAGAAAGCCCGGCCGTGAGTGCCTATGAGGCGATTTCTTCACTAAAGGGGGTGAATACGTTGAATACGAGTTTGCTGTTTACAGTGTATAATACACGTGGGTTCCAGAATCCTACGAATTTGCGGTTTGTACAGCTGGTAGATGGGATGGATAATCAGTCGCCGGTATTGAACTTCCCAATAGCGAATACGATTGGCGCAGGGGATCTGGATGTGGAGAGTGTGGAGTTGATACCGGGGGCGTCTTCGGCGCTGTACGGGTTGAGTGCAACGAATGGGTTGGTAAATACAATCACGAAGGATCCATGGTTGCATCAGGGGCTGAGTTTTAATTATAAAGGAGGGGTAAATAATCTTCATAATCCTTATAACTATGTGTCACCCTCAGCATATACCAGTATTTCATTGCGGTATGCGAAAGCGATTTCTGACCGGTTGGCATTTAAAGTGAACTTTGCATATACCCGTGGGAGTGATTGGGCTTCCGGTGATACTGCCAGGCAGACAAATTTGAATGCAGGAATTGGGTATGGTTCAATAGGCACACGTCAGGATCCCGGGTACAATGGTGTGAATGTGTATGGCGATGAAAGTTATCGGACATTGACTCTGAATAGCCAGAGTGTGGTAGTAAGCCGCACAGGTTATAAAGAAGCCGAGCTGACTGATTATGCATCTAAATTGCTGAAAGCAGATGCGACCTTAGTGTATAAATTCAATAATGATACCCGGTTGTCTTATTCTTATAAAGGTGGGATCGTTGATAATATTTTTACCCGTGCAAATAAGCTGAAGTTTAAAAACTACACAGTACAACAGCATGGGATCACATTTAAATCTCCTGTGATCTCTTATAAGGGATATGTGAATACGGAGAACTCAGGGGATTCTTATAATATCCGTTTCCTGGCTGATAATATTAATCGTACGTGGAAGAGCGATAGCCAGTGGTATAGTGATTTTACTACCGCATTTAATAGTAACTATTCTTCTGAAGGGAATATGAATACTGCCCTGCAGGCCGCAAGAACCGCTGCTGATAACGGTCGTATTGAAGCAGGTACTACCTCTTTTAATCATATAGCCGATAGTTTAAAACGCATTGGCAGCTGGACTTCAGGTGCGAAGTTTATTTCCAGAGGGTATTTTATTCATAATGAATTGCAGGCGGATCTGTCTAAATGGACCTCTAAAATTTTGGATGTGCAGATTGGTGCAGATTACAGATTTAGTTCTTTGCGCTCTGATGGTACCTTTTATCCTGATACTACGGGAAGTCCTATTACCACATGGAAAGGCGGTGCTTTTGTACAGTTAAGCAGGGAGATTATTCCCGGCAAATTAAAAGCGACAGGTTCCGTGCGCTATGATAAGGCACAATATATAGATGGACAATTCACTTCACGGCTTGGGTTGGTGTATTCTCCTACACCTCAGCATAATTTTCGTTTATCTTTTCAGAATGGTTACCGAATGCCTGTATTCCAGGATGCGTGGGCAAATCTGCGCTTAGGTACTACGCAGGTATTGGGTGGTATCAAACAGAACCTGCAATCCTATGATATCATAGGGAACTCTTACTTCACTTCCAGTATAACAGCGTTTAATACGGCTGTCAACAAAGCTGTGAACGCAGGTACAGACAGGGATGAAGCTATTCAGGCGAATAAATCCCTGCTGGTAGCTGCGCCTATCAATTACATCAAACCAGAGAAGAACTTAACATTTGAACTGGGCTATAAGGGCTCATTGTTGAATGATAAATTGTTTGTGGATGTATCTGCTTTCTGGGTACAGTTTGATGGATTTATACAGGGTATTGGCGTGGGTAAAGTAAATCTCTCATCTGGGATATCCAACGATAGTCTGGCAGCAATCGCAGTAGCCGGAGGTAATTATTCCAGTTATTCTGTGTATACGAATACACCTTCTAAAGTATATAACTATGGAGTATCTCTGGGTGTAGATTATGTATTACCAAAAGATTATCATTTCTCTGCGAATGCGACTTATAATGGGTTTGATCAGGCAGGGACGAAGGATGCTTACCTGAGTTCAGGAGGGTTTAATACACCCAGTTTTAGTGGAAGCTTTAGTTTGGGGAATACGCATGTGTATAAAAACTTTGGATTTAATGTGGCTTATCGCTGGTCAGGTGGTATTAACTGGGTGTCCAGTATTGCGAATGGATATGTACCGGCATGGGGTTCACTGGATGCGCAGGTTTCCTATCATATTCCCGCAGCGAAGAGTACGATCAGGATCGGTGGAAGCAATATCCTGAACAAATATTATACGCAGTATATGAGTGGGCCTTCTATTGGCGGCTTGTATTATGCGAGCTTCACTTTTGATGAATTATTCAGTAAAAAGCACTAATAAATGAAAAGAAGATTTTTGTTACCTGTCGTATTGGGCACAGCTGTATTGTGCAGCTTTACAGGCAAAAAGCCGGCGCCTAACCGCCCGCCGAATGTCATTGTAATATTGGCAGATGACTTAGGATATAGTGATCTGCAGGCGTATGGAAATACGAAAGTACGGACGCCAAATATAGATGGATTAGGGAAGAGTGGGATACGGTTCACCACTGCATATGCAGCAGCGCCAATTTGTTCTCCTTCCCGTGCGGGGTTGATCACGGGGCGTAGCCAGGTAAGATTTGGATATGAATTTATGCCAGATGGTAGTGGGGCTGCACAGAATGGGTTGCCCGCTTCTGAGCTCACGCTGGCGCAGTTGCTGCATGCGCAGGGGTATGCTACTGGCATCGTAGGCAAATGGCACCTGGGTACTGGTGATGGCTTCTATCCTGATCAGAAAGGATTTGATTACAGCTATTATTTTCAGGCAGGGTTATCTCCTTATACAGAAGGGGAACTGGATACCACTAAATATGTGGGCATTCGTGCACCATGGGCATTGACGGATAAGATTGCATGGACACCACGTAATGGCGCGACTGCTATTCGAGAAGGCAGAGAGGTCGTGCAGGATACGGGTTACCTTACTTTTTCTTTGGCTAATAAAGCTTCGCAGTTTATACAGCAGCATAAAGACAAGCCTTACTTTTTATACCTGACCTTTAATGCGCCGCATGATCCATTCCAGGTGCCAAAGGCTTATTATAACAGGATAACTACTGAGAAGGATTCTCTTAAACGTATTTACTATGGTATGATTGAAGCACTGGATGATGCTGTGGGTCAGGTATTGGCGCAGGTGAAAGCATCTGGTCAGGAAGATAATACGATCATTTTCTTTACCAGTGATAATGGTGGTGCAAGTTATACCCGTGCGACAGATAATTATCCTTTGCGGGGTGGCAAGTGTACGCACTTTGAAGGTGGTTTGTCTGTACCATTTTATGTACGCTATACGGGGCATATAACCAGCGGCGTGACATCAGCACAGGAGATATCTTCGCTGGATATTTTTGCTACTGCTGCGGCATTGTCCGGTGCGACACTACCTGCTGACAGGACTTATGATGGAGTGAACCTTGTACCTTTTTTACAAAAGGGAACGTTGAATAAGCATCCCCATGAGCAATTTGTTTGGAGAAGTGGGTTTTCAAAAGCGTTTAGGAGTGGGAACTGGAAGTTAGTGGTGAATGAGCATGATAAAAAAGAATGGTTGTTTGATCTGTCTAAGGATAGGGAAGAGAAAAATGATCTGTCAGCGTCACATCCGAAGGAGTTGAAACAATTGAAGGAGGAGTTGAAGAAGTATGAGGATACGCAGGTGCATTCTCCTTTGTGGGAGAGTCGGTATAATGCGACAGTTTCGGAGAGAGGGGAGGAATATACTTTCCCGATTTAAATATTTTTGAGTACTAAATTGAAACGCTTTTGCCGATGGCAAAGCGTTTCAATTTAGAGGTTGTTTTTTATTTATTTCAGAAGGTCTTCGAAAAGCAAAGAGACATAATAAATACCTCCTGCCTTTGGATTACCAAATGATGTTTGATAATAGTGGTTAGTTATATTCGAACCACCAACTTTAATTGTCGCATTCACTTTTGGAATTCTATAGTTCACCTGTGCATCCAGCGTAGCATACGCCGCTACTTCACCCTGCACAAAACTACTATTCCACGTAAACGCATCCTGCCATCTGTACATCACATTAAATCCAAGATTCTTATATACATTCCTGTTTGACAAACCTAGATTGAAACGATATTTAGGCGTGTTAAATGAATTAGATAATGTCTTTGAATCCTTCGTGATATCATTGTAGGATACATTGCCAGTAATGGTCCATTTACCAATCAAATATTCCAGTCCCAACGCACCTCCTTGTGTGACCACATCAGAAGGATTGTTTACATAAGTCGCAAAGATATTTGCTCTGCTAAATGATGGATCGGAAGCCAGCGGCTGTGTAGGCTGGATCAGTACCAGGTAAGAAAGGAAGTTTTTATACTTGCTGTAATAGTAGTAAGCATCTATCAACAGGCGGTTATTGATCAGCCCCTTATAACCTACTTCATAAGAACTCACGCTCTCAGGTCTGAACTTACCAAAGGTATACGTTTCCAGTTTGGTAGGATCGCCGGTTGCAGCATATTGCTGAACGCTTGCCTGTGTATAGCCTTTTGTATTATACAGGTCATACTTTGAGATCAATGCCGGCAAGCCACCAATCAGTCTTGTATTGGAGCGGATAGGTAAATCTATGTACTGGTCCTGGTTGGTAGGATTACGATAAGCTGTCTGGAAGGAGAGCCGGATATTGTGTTGTGGTGCTACTGTGAATACACCAGAGATACGGGGTGTAAACCTGCCATCAAAGTTTTCGTTCTTATCATAGCGCACAGAACCTGTCAGTTTAATCCTGTCATTTACCAGTTTCTTCCCCACCTGTACAAAGCCACCGTATTCATTGATTCCAATACGTCCGTTTGCATCGTCGAAGATGGTACCGTCTGAGTTAAGTGCGTAATGGCGGAAACTAGCTCCTGCCTGCAATTCCAGTACTTTTACATGATCCGTGAAATCATAGAATCCTTCATAGTGGTACAGGTTTGTTTTATCATTGAATTTAGCACCATTACGATCAGTACCAAACCCGATGTAGCGTTCCGTAATTGTCTTTTTCGCTGTGTTAAAGTTTTCAGAACCTGGTACTAAACGGTTTCTGTCTGCATATCCACGGGCAATGGCATGTGCTTCCAGATCCGTCTTTACACCCGGTGCCCCCTGAAATACACCCAGTCTTGCCTGGTTGTAAACAGTGGCATATTCTGCAAACCAGCCACCTGTTACAGCGCCATTAGCATCGTAGGTAGCACTTGGGCTGTAAGTTTCATTGAGCAGGGTACCAAGCGCAGTCGCGTTGTAGGCTTCGCCTGAACGTTCCTGTGTGGTATATGCTCTTAAATAGAAGCGTTTGCCTCTCAGTTCCACCTTATACTGTCCCATGTCGAAATTGCGGAGAGAGTAGCGGTCGGAGCCGGTATACACCGTGGTACCTTTACCCCAGTTACCCTGAATAATACCTTCCAGGTTATCGGTAAATTTATAATGTAAAGCACCGCTTAATTTTAAACTTTTAGTACCATAATCCACCAGGTCTTTTTCCCTGTAACCGGTACGTGACACTGCCACCCCATTCAGGTAACCGGCGCTGGTGCCATAGGTAGTTGTGATTTCATCACCATACACATTCACCCCATCATAATTGGGATCTGAGGCATGTGAGAAACCCGCTTTTGTCTTGCCATTTAAACGGTCATAATTAGTAGAATCCAAAGCCTGCCAGTCATCTGCCTGCAGGTAGCAGACGTTCAGCTTAAATGCAAAGCGACCAAAAGCTTTTGCATAGCGGGCAGCAATGTCCGGGATATAACCTACATAAGGTTGTTGTTGCTTACCTACATGGTTTACACCACTCTGCAACCGAAGGCTCAGTCCCTGGTATTCAAAAGGGCTTTTGCTGGTCATAAGCAGGGTACCGTTCATCCCACCTGCACCGTACAGGGCGGAAGATGCACCGGGCAGTAATTCAACAGAAGCGACATCCAGTTCGGAGAGGCCTAATATGTTTCCTACAGAGAAGTTGAGACCGGGGGCCTGGTTATCCATACCATCTACCAGCTGATTGAAACGGGTGTTCCCATTCGTATTGAAACCACGGGTCGTTACGGTACGGAAGGTGAGGCTTTGCATACTGGTTTCCACGCCTTTCAGAGAGGGGAGTGCATCGTAGAAATTGGGGGTAGGTGTTTCCCTGATGGCGGTAGCATTGAGTTTTTCGATCGACACCGGGGAGGCAAGGATAGATTCTGATACACGGCTGGCGGCGACTACTACTTCTTCACCCAGGATTTCGGTGGAGCTCAGCTGAATATTGTTACTTTCTTCATTCGAGACCTGTACCTGTTCGCTTTTAAAACCTACGGATGAGAAAATAAGTGTCAGCGGCAACGATCGGGTCGTGTTGAATTTATAGTGGCCGCTGCCATCGGTGATAGTCCCCGACAGGGTACCTTTTAAACTAACGGTTACACCAGGTAGGGGTTCGCCGGTAGTCTTATTAGTTACGGTACCGGTAATGGTCTTTTGCTGGGCGTATGCTAACGTGAAAAGTTGTAATAACAGCATACAGCACAGACTGGCTTTTACAAAGCAGTTCTTCATATAGTGGCGATTTTTCGATTTTGATTGACGGGGTGTATAATTTTAATTGAATATAGGTAAATTATGTTAATAAAAACAAAAAGGAAGGCTTCCGCTGTACGTGGAAGCCTTCCTTTTTGGCGCTGGCTTGCGGCTGGCTTTATTAAATTGAATTAATCCATTTTTTGACCAACTTTTCTATATCCAAGATAGAAGAACAGCGGGAATACTAACAGCGTCAGAATTGTTGCCGTAATCAGCCCCCCAATCACTACAATTGCCAGTGGTTTGGAAGTCTCGGAACCTATTCCTTTGGACAATGCCGCCGGTAACAACCCGATTGCCGCCATCAGTGCTGTCATTACCACCGGACGTACCCTTTCGCGCACACCATCCCTTATGGATATTTCAAGTGTATGGTGGTTGAAGTCGTGCTTTTTCACCTTGCCCATGTTATTCTTAAACACCGATATGAGGATCACCCCGTTCTGTATACAGATACCAAAGAGTGCAATGAAACCGATACCTGCAGAGATACTGAAGTTTGTGTTACTTATGAGCAGGGCAGCGATACCCCCGATGATCGCAAATGGTACGTTGATCAATACAAGGCCTGCATCCTTCACATTTCCAAACATCACAAACAGGATCAGGAAGATCAGCATCAAACTGATTGGTACTACCTGAGTAAGGCGCTGAGTGGCACGTTGCTGGTTTTCAAAGTCTCCCGCCCACTGCATTTCATAGCCTTTATCCAGCTTCACATCCTTATTCACTTTGGCCTGTGCTTCCGCAATCACACTACCCATATCACGACCACGTACAGAGAATTTTACAGCAGTATAGCGCCTGTTATCATCTCTGAAGATGATGCTCGGACCTGTCAGGGTCTTGATGTTCGCAATGTTTTTGATAGGTACTTTTGCACCACGCAGGGTAGGTACCATCAGGTCACTGATCGCTTCTGCATTGTTACGGTATTGCTCTTCGTAACGCAGACGCAGCTGGAACTTACGCTCACCTTCATAGATCTGTGTAACGGCTTTACCACCAATCGCCATTTCGATAATCGCATTGGCATCGGCAGTCGTTACACCATACAGGGCCATTTTATTTTCATCCAGTTCAATATCCATTTCAGGCTGACCAATGTTCTTGATGACACCTAAGTCTGTCACACCCGGAATGTTCTTCATGATATCATATACCTGATTGGCTTTGCCTTCAGTATACACCAGACTATCTCCATAGATCTTCACACACAGGGAACCTTTCACACCGGATACCGCTTCTTCCACGTTGTCCATGATCGGCTGGGAGAAGTTCAGGTTGATACCCGGATACACAGCCAGTTTCTGCTGCATACGGTCAATCAATTCTTCTTTCGTAATACCGCTCTTCCATTGTTTTTTTGGATAGATATCCACATGGAATTCGATGTTGTAGAAACCTGTTGCATCCGTACCATCATTTGGACGACCGGTTTGCGACATCACCTGTTTTACCTCCGGATAAGACAGGATAATACGCCGCATTTTGTTGGCGATAGATTTGGATTCTTCCAGCGATACGCTGAGCGGACAGGTAGCACGGATATAGATCGCACCTTCATCCAGCTCAGGCAGGAACTCACTACCCAGGAATTTGAAGTTGAACAGACCTACTACCACTAAACCAACCGCAACCAGCAAAGAGAGCCGTTTATTTCTATATGTCCAGGCGAACATTTTCATTACACCATTAGTAATGAACTCCACAAAAATATTGTGTTTCTCTCTTACATTCTTACGCAGTAAAATACTACTGAGCAATGGAATCAGGGTCAGGGTGAGGATCAATGCACCTAAGAGCGCAAAGCCCAGTGTCCATGCCAACGGAGAGAACATCTTACCTTCTACTTTCTGGAAAGAGAAGATAGGCAACAGACCTGCGATGATGATCAGTTTGGAGAAGAAGATCGCTTTACCCAGTTCACCACCGGTATTCTTGATGATACCCAGTTTGGAAAGTTTGTTGAACCGCTCCATACCCATCTGGTGTGCCCGCTGATCTAACAACACAAAGATCCCTTCCACCATCACGACGGCACCGTCAATGATGATACCGAAGTCAATCGCCCCCATCGACAGCAGGTTCGCAGACATGCCTTTTAGTGTGAGGCAGATAAATGCAAACAGCAGTGCCAGTGGAATTACAATCGCCACGATCACAGTCGTACGCCAGTCAGCCATAAAGAGGAATACGATCACCGTTACGAAGATGATACCTTCCAGCATGTTGTGCAATACGGTGTGTGTCGCGAATTCGATCAGGTCACTACGGTTATAGAATGTATTGATCTTTACATCGGGAGGCAGCACTTTGTCGTTCAGGTAGGTAATCCTATCCTGCACACGTTTGATCACCTCACTTGGGTTTTCACCTTTACGCATGACGATGATACCTTCCACCACATCGTTCTGTTTATCACGACCTACCTGACCTAAGCGGGGCAGGGCAGAGATAGCCACAGTACCGATATCTTTTACTAAAATAGGTGTACCATTGATGTTGTCAACGATGATGTTACCAATTTCTTCCGCATTGTTCAGCAAACCAATACCACGTACTACATAAGCCTGTGAGTTATCTACGATCACATCACCACCTACGTTGATATTACTTTTGGAAATCGCGTTTGATACATCCAGTGGGGTGATATTATAAGAAGCGAGCTTCTGTGGGTTTACGGCAATTTCATACGTTTTTACTTCCCCCCCAAAGCTCACCACATCGCCTACACCAGGTACGTTCAACAGGCGACGTTCAATCACCCAGTCCTGCAGTGTTTTCAGCTCTCTCACCGTCTTGGTTTTGCTCTCCAGCGTATAGCGGAAGATCTCACCGGTAGGGCCGGTAGGGGGCTGTACATCAGGGTCTGCACCATCAGGCAGTTCCACATCACGGAGCAGGTTGTTTACCTGCTGACGGGCAAACGCATCGTCCACACCATCTTCAAAGATCACTTTCACCACTGACAGACCGAATACAGTCGTAGAACGAACAGATTCTTTTTTCTGTACAGGGTTCATGGCTATTTCCACGGGCACAGTCACAAACTTTTCTACCTCTTCGGCACTTCTGCCAGGCCATTGGGTAATAATAGTGATCTGAGTATTTGTTACATCCGGAAAAGCCTCAATGGGAATATTTTTGAATGCGATCACACCCCATACGACGAGGACGATGGTCGCAAAACCTATGAAAAGCTTATTCTTTAACGAAAAAGCAATTATCTTTTTTATGACTTTCTGCATGGATTATTTTGTATTAAGGGCATCATAAATAAATACCTGTGAGCTGGTCACTACCTGGTCATTTACCTGCAGACCAGAGATGAACGCCCTGTTGTCGATACGTCGAATCACTTTGATCTCACGGATTTCAAGACCTTTGGCTGTTTTTACTACTACATACTGCTTGCTGTTGTCCATCACCACAGCATTGGCAGGGATGCTCAGCATGCTGGTAGCGGCTGGTTTGGTATTTACTTTTACAGTGGCAAACATCTCTGGTTTCAGTTCTCCACTTGCATTCTGCATGCTGATACGCACCTGCATGGTACGGTTGGCAGGATCCAGTACATTGTATACTTTGTCGATTTTACCGATGTAATCCTTTTCAGGATTTGCGAGGGTAGTGACACGTACTTCGTCGCCCAGTTTGATAGCAGGAATATCTGCTTCGTATACATTTGCGATGATCCAAACGGTATTCAGGTCGGCAACAGTGAAGAGGTTCGCGCTGTTGTCCTGGCGAACTTCGGAGTTGTTGCTAATATTTTTCTCAATTATATAACCGCTGATCGGTGCTTTCAAAGTATATGCTGAGCTGCTGCCACCGGTGATGCTGGCTACGGAGCGGGCGCGGTTCAGTTCAGATTCAGCTTTCTTTTCTTCGATCTGTGCACCCAGGTAATCCTGTTGGGTAGCTAGGTTACCTTCGAAGAGAGACTTCTGGGTTTCAACATTTTTCTTCGCCAGGGCTACATTGGACTCGGCCACAGATACATCGTTGCTGATGCCTGCTACTTCGGTACTTTGCAGTAAGGCGAGGAGCTGACCCTGTTTTACAAAATCGCCCAGTTCTACATTCACTGATCTGATCTTACCACTCACCAGCGCATATACTTTAGCTTCTTTGGTTTCGTCCGGAACGATCTTACCATTCAGTTTGATTGTTTCCGAAGGATTTTCAAATGTAGCTGGTGCGGTTTGCACATTCTTTACCAGGCTATCTGACAGTGCGTTTTCATCTTTGACTACTTCAGGCGTGTGACCACCACATGCTGTAAGCATGCATCCGAGTGCAACAGGAAAGAGATATATAACAAAAGGTTTCATGACTATACTAAGGTTGTGATTAATTATTGAACAAAGTTTTACCAACTGCGAAATTGAGCGTCTCTATAGCTTGCATCCTATCATTTTGCAATTGGTTTAGTTGCAGCATATTTTCTTTATAAGAGTCGTAGAAGTCAGTGAGCTCCAGCAGGCTGAGGTTCTTTTTCAGGAAGTTGTCAGTCACTGATTTCAGCAGTTGTTCGAACTGCCCACGGAACTCCGGATCTACTGATTCCAGCATTTTGTCTGTGTTCAATGCTTTCACATAAGCGGTTTGCACTTCATTTTCCACCTTTTGTGTTTGCTGAGTTACCAGTAGCTTATTCTGATCGATGCTGTAGCTGGCAGATTTGATATTACCCTGGTTCCTGTTGAAGAAGGGGAGATCAATACCGACAGTAAGGAAAGAGGCATTGTCCACGAAGCTGCCGCGCTTATCAAAGTCTGCACCGAGGTTCAGGTCAGGTACAGCCATGGCTTTTTGCAGTTTCAGGTTTTGCTGGTTATAGAGCAGATTGTTTTGGGCCATTAGCAGATCCTGACGGTTGGCATATGCGGTGTCTACCAGGCTGGCCAGACTGGTATTGCGGATAGCAGGCAGGTTTGCCGCTGCATTTTCAGGCATATCAATTACATAATATGCATGATTGTTTGCGAGTAGGATCTGCAGTTCAGATTCGATATCAAGCACCTGGTTTTCCATAGCAGTGCGGTCCGCTTTGAGGCTATAAAGCAGGGAGCGGAGACGCACGGCGTCTTTCAGGGTTACGAGACCTTTGGACTGTAAATCCTTGTAGGTAGCATCCATCTTTTCAAGAGCGATGATCTGGTCTGCATAAGCCCTCATAGAATTCTGCAGGTAGTAAGCCTGGTAGAAGTTACTACGGAGAGAGTAACGCAGGGTTCTCAGCAGGTCGAAGAAGGCATTTTCAGACATGGCCGCAGTCGTTTGCGCGAGCTTTACCTGTTTGTTTCTTTTGCCTGCCAATGAGATGAGCTGGGTAATGCCGATCTCATATTGACCATGTTGATTGCTGACATCAAAAAATTGTTTCCTGTCAGGATTGTACAGATTCCCGCTTACCTGAAGGGTGGGATTGTTGTACAATTTAGACTGGATGATCTGCGCGCGGGCGATAGAGATATTGTATTTCTCTGCCAGCAGGTCCAGGTTTTTATCCAGGAATTGTTTCTCCGCATCCTGCAGGCTAATGTGCACGGTGTCCTGTGCAGATGCCTTGAATGCGAATAACAACATAATGATACAACTGGCTACAATCCGGGGAGGGCGCTTTGTTTTAGAATCCCGACTATACATCTGATTTGAATTTAATACTATTTTAATGTGTTAGGTCTGTATGTACACGAAGCTCCTTTATCAACCTGAAAAGCTGATAAAAGTTCATGACTTATAAAGTAAAAGTTAGACTTCCGGGGGTGGTGTAAGAATTTCGTAGGCGATAGCCAGCGGCTTTTGTACTGCCAATAGCGGGTACGCCACAGCTAAGTCGCTGGTAGAGGGTTCCTGTCTGCTACAGGCGATTTCCTGTTGACTTGAGATATAATAAGACACGCTATTGCTTCCGGTGAAATAGTGTGGCTGATCATCGTCTTCGTCCTGCTGGTTGACCTCTGTATTGCCCAGCACTACATGATTGACAAAATCGAAGAGTGTGTTGACATCATTGATCTGTCGGCCTCGGGTATCATAAATATCCTTCTCATCCGCGACCGGGATAAACATAGTAGTCGCAATATGTAGGAAGAGTAATATGTATGAAAATGCCTTTGTCATGCTAAATCTGATACAAAGATAGATGGAGGCTATAACAGTTTAAAGGGTCTTAAGGAATTTTAAGACCTTTTTAATCAGATTTTAACGCATTGATCAAATTATAATAACCAGTTATTTAACAGTGTACCTATCATATCTACTTCGATGAGGAAACCATCATGGCCATACGAAGAATCGATTTCGTGATAGGTAGCGTCCGGAATATGTTTGGCGAGGAAGTGTTGTTCTTCAGGTGGGCAGAGCACATCGCTGGTGATACCTACAATGAGTGTAGGTTGTTGAATGAGGGCAAGGGTACCTGCCAGATCGGTGACACGGCCGCGGGCGATGTTGTGACTATCCATCGCTTTGGTGAGGCGCCAGTAGGCCTGGGCATTGAAGCGTTTTACGAGTTTGTCGCCCTGGTAGTTGATATAAGATGCAGCCTTGAAGTCGTCGGTCTTATCATTGTCCGGGTCGGACTGGGTACGAACGAAGGTCTGGTAGTTACGATAGGTGAGCATACCAATGGCTCTGGCGGCTTTTAAGCCGTTTGCGCCGCCATCCGGACGATGTTCCCGCCAGGTGCTGTCGGCCTCAATAGCGAGACGCTGAGCGGTATGTATGGCGATTCCCCAGGCGCTTTCGGAAGCGCCGGTGCTGAGCAGGCAGAGCTGACGGATACGGGTTGGTTCCAGCAGTGCCCATTCCAGGCTTTGGTAGCCCCCCATGGAGCCGCCCATGAGCAATAGAATTTCGTCAATGCCCAGGTGTTGGCGCAGCAGGGTATGTGCCTGCACCATATCCCGCACGGTTATTTGCGGGAAGGTGGAAAAATAAGGCTTCCCGGTTGCAGGATTGATGGAAAGCGGGCCTGAACTGCCATAGCAGGAGCCCAATATGTTTGCACATACAATGAAGTGACGGGCAGGGTCAATAGCCTTGCCCGGACCAATGAGGCCTTTCCACCAGTCGGCTACATCCGAATTGGCGGTGAGGGCATGGCAGATCCATATCACATTACTTTTGCTATGATTCAGCGTACCGTATGTGTGATAGGCGATTTGCAACTCCGGTAACACGACCCCGGACTCCAGTGTAAATGTGTGCGTATTATGATAGATCTGTACCGTCAAAACCCCGGAAAAATTTGCGCAAATATAACATATGAGCCGTATAAGTCAAGAAAATGAGGAGAAATTTGGAAATCATCAAATTTATTAGCGCCTGAAGAAGCATGGAAAATGCATCTCCATTTTATTTATTCGGTGGCAAAATAATCTGAGCCTGTCCGGTTTTGAATAATTTATGACTTCTAAAAATCCTGCCGCATTGCTTATATTTGTAGGATAAATAACACCGAATATGAAGATTTCATTACAGAGAATCGACGATGCATTCAACATGGAAGCTGTAGATGAGCAGGGGCATAAAGTTTTAATGGACTCTTCCCTTGAGAATGGTGGTAAGAATAATGGCGTAAGACCTATGCAGATGTTGCTGATGGGACTCGGTGGCTGCTCCGCTATAGATGTAGCCATGATCCTGAAAAAACAGCGCCAGGAACTGACGGACTTTAAAATCGAAATAGACGGAGAGCGCGAAAAAGGTAAGGAGCCTTCCATCTGGGAGAACGTTCATATTATATTCCACCTTTCCGGCACCAGCCTGGACCCTGACAAGGCCGCAAGAGCAGTAGAACTTTCTATGACTAAATATTGCTCCGTTGCAGAGACCCTTCGTCGCGCAGGAGGCAACCTGACATGGGAAACCAGGGTAAATGGTTGATTGAGGCAAATAAATACTTGACAAAGTCAAATTGTACATAAACAACTTAAATAAGTAATGGAGAAAGATCAATACCGGCCGGAAACGAACGCAGTCAGAATACAAACAGAGAAGACGTGGCAGATGGAGCACTCTACACCTCTCTTCCTTACATCCAGTTTTACCTACGACAGTGCAGAAGAAATGCGCGCTACCTTTGCAGATGAAACAGATAATAATATATACAGCCGTTTCAGCAACCCGAATGTAGACGAATTTGTACGTAAAGTATGTAGCCTGGAACTGGCTGAAGATGGTTATGCTACTGCCTCCGGTATGAGCGCCATATTTGCGAGCTTCATGGCCCTTATGAAAACAGGTGATCACCTGCTCTCTGCCAGCTCTATATTTGGCTCTACCCATACTGTAATCACTAAGTTCCTTCCTAAATGGGGCATTGAGTACACTTACTTTGATATCAACAAACCAGAAACTGTAGAAGCGCTGATCAGGCCGAATACGAAGATGATGTTTGTAGAAACTCCTTCCAACCCAGGTCTGGAAGTAGTTGATATCAGCCTGTTGGCAAAGATCTGCGACAAGCATGGCGTTATATTAAATGTAGATAATTGCTTCGCTTCTCCTGTATTGCAAAAGCCGATCGCACTCGGCGCACACATTGTAACTCACTCCGCTACCAAGTGGATGGATGGCCAGGGCCGCGTATTAGGTGGGGTAGTAGTAGGTCGTAAAGACCTGATTAAGGAGATCCATACATTCTGCCGCAGTACAGGTCCGGCAATGTCTCCATTCAATGCATGGGTACTGAGCAAGAGCCTCGAAACCCTGCACATCCGTATGGCAAGGCATTGCGAAAGTGCGCTGGCACTGGCTAAGGCACTGGAAGGAAATTCACTGCTGCAATGGGTAAAATACCCTATGCTCGAAAGTCATCCTCAGCATGAAATAGCGAAGGCACAAATGACCGGTGGCGGTGGTATAGTATGTTTTGAACTGAAGGGTGGACTGGAACAAGGCACCCGTTTCCTGGATGCCCTGAAAATGCTGACCCTGACGGCGAACCTGGGCGATAGCCGCAGTATTGCGTCTCACCCTGCAAGTACCACACATGCGAAACTGACTAACGAGGAAAGACTGAAAGTGGGTATTACGCCTGGTATGATCCGTATCTCTGTTGGATTGGAAAATGCACAGGATATCATCGAAGATATTACGCAGGCATTGGAAGTGAGTAAGTAATCTATAGGACTCCTATACGGATAAAATATACATGTTTATATCGCTGATATTAATCAGGCGTTGGAAATAAGCAAATTATTTTGCATATTTGAAGGACTGAACAAAGAATAATCTTTCGTTCAGTCCTTTTTTATTTCCTTTTACCTACTTTTTTTAAATCCTATGCGTCGTTCATTATTCCTATGCCTTGCCCTTTTGGCAACAGTTACTGCCTTTGCGCAGCGTGGTGTAGCTATTCTGCCGTTCTCCGTTAACTATGGTATTCCCGCAGGAGAGGTTACACCTGAAATGCAAGATTACACTAAAAAGATTGGTGTCTTTTTACAGGAGGCGCTCTACAATTCTCTCTATGCCGGTGGCGATACGCTACAACCGGCAGGAAGAACAAACAAACTGCTTACAGATGCCGGTATTGAACCGGATCAGCCTTACTACCTGGACAAAACAGGGTTGTGCATTCTCCTGAAAGTAAAGTACGTAATTGCCGTACAGGTAACCTATGGTAAAGGCGCTGATAAAGCCAGGAAAGAGGGAGGCCCGGATTGGTTCAAACTAACCAACGATATGGACAAGTCCCGCGGCTTCAAACTGGAAGTATTTGCATCCAACGGGCAGAGTGCCTGGGATTACAAGGAAAGCTACAGCTGGAATCAGCTTATCGTTCCAAATTCGCAGGTATTCCAGGTTGATACTTATCAACGTGTGAAAAAACAAATTGAAGGCTTTTTACAGTTATAATAAGCCCTTTTTGTTATCTTCCCGTTATGAAGTCTTTCCCTCGTTTTATCTTAATCGTTATACTCAGTTATCTGGGTGGTTTATTTTTAGCA
The DNA here is from genome assembly GCF_034274695.1 of Chitinophaga sp. LS1. NCBI lineage: Bacteria > Pseudomonadati > Bacteroidota > Chitinophagia > Chitinophagales > Chitinophagaceae > Chitinophaga > Chitinophaga sp. LS1. Next base: position 6,105,795 of record NZ_CP128362.1, on the reverse strand, counting down.
TGGTGGACGGTGGCAATTGCGGCTTTTGTTGTAGCTGTAACCATTCCATTGCCGCCATTGCGTAGTTTTATGAACGGCTTCATTGCCGTGTTCCTGCTTTGGCTGGCATTAGCCTTCATGGCAGATGTACGGAATGACCACATCCTGGCAAACAGGATGAGCGAATTGATTCTGAAGGTTAAAAGTCCGATATTGATTGGCGTAGTAAGCGCATTTATCGGTGGGCTTACGGCAGGCCTGGGTAGTTTATCAGGTAGTTATCTGCGGTACAAAAGGACACTATAAAACTCATTTTTAGAAGGATCGTTTTTGTCAATGGCAAAAGCGATCCTTTTTCATATAAAAGGAAATTATGCACAGCACTGCATTGACAGTATTCTTTAGTATGTTGTTTAACCTCGCGCAGGCCACCATTGTCAAGGGACGTATTACGAATGAACAACAAATCCCACTTCCATACGCAACTATTTTCATAAAGGGTACCACTACTGGTACAACCAGCAATGCTGCCGGACAATATCAGCTGGACATTCCAGCAGGCACTTATACACTGGTATGCCAGTATATGGGCTATCGTAAACTGGAAAAACAAGTCATTATTACCAATACAGAACAGACGCTGGATTTTGCCTTACAACCCGTAAGCATGCAGATCAAAGAAGTGGTGGTTAAATCAGGTGGGGAAGACCCTGCTTACGCCATTATCAGGGCAGCGATCAAAAAGCGTAACTTTTACCGTCACCAGGTAAATGAGTATACCTGCAATGATTATATCAAAGGTATGTTCAAGCTGAGGGATGTGCCTGAAAAGTTTTTCGGGAAGAAGTTAGATAAGAAAGACATGGGTGTCGACTCTTCCGGGCAAGGTGTGGTATTCCTCTCTGAATCTATGACCCGCGTAGACTTTCAGGAGCCTGACAATGTAAAGGTCGAAGTACTCTCTGCACGTCAGAGTGGCGGTGGATTTGGGTTCAGTTTTCCGGCTTTTATAGACCTCTATGATAACAACGTGACCGCTGTTATTACTCAATTCAACAAACGTGGTTACATTTCTCCCATTGCAGAAAACGCCTTACTCTATTATAAATACCAGCTGGAAGGCACCTTCCAGGATGATGGCAAAACCGTCAATAAAATAAAGGTGATGCCCCGCAGGAAATTCGAACCATTGTTCTCCGGTTATATCTTTATCACGGACGACGACTGGCGGATCCACAGTGCAGACCTGCTACTTACACAGGATTATCAGCTTGAGATCATGGATACCCTGCGCATCCGCCAGATCCATGTACCTGTGAACAATGAAGTATGGCGTACCAAAGATCAGGTCATTACCATGAGCATCAAACAATTTGGGTTTGATATGGTGGGCAATTTCGTGAATGTATATTCAAATTACGACCTGCATCCTAACTTCCAAAAGAAGCATTTCGATAATACTATCATGCGGTACGATACCGCTTTCGATAAAAAACTACTGGCCTACTGGGATAGCATTCGTCCCGTGCCACTTGAAAAGGAAGAAGTAAAGGACTTCCGTGTAAAAGACAGTACTGCCCAGGCGGAGCGGGACAGCGCCAGGTCTTCCCGTACGCTCGATACGTTGCGCAAACACCAGCACCCTGTCAAATTTACCGACTTCTTCTGGTCTGGGGCAAAACATAACTATTACTTTCAGAGAGATACAGGAATTTATTCACATCAGCTGTCTATGAAAGGGTTGATTAAACAACTCGGGTACAACACTGTAGAAGGGCTGGTACTAAATGTGGAACCTGAACTGAAACTGAACCTTTCCCGGTCACAGGAGCTGAAGATCATGCCTTATATCCGCTATGGTTTCAGCAATACACACCTCAATGCCTGGACTTATCTGCAATGGACGCAGGAGAGCCGGATTCACAACCGCATTGGCCAGAATACCTGGATACTGGGTGGTGGGAAAAGGGTAAGCCAGTTCAATCACGATAATCCTATTTCTCCCCTGGAAAATGAGTTCTATACCTTGTTCCTGAAGGAGAATTATATGAAGCTGTATGAGAATTACTTTACCACGCTTCAGTTTACCCGACGGTTTGAGAACAATTCTTTCCTCAGGTTGGGGGTACGGTATGAGGATCGTATGCCATTGGAGAATACCACCGACTTTGTATTTTTTAAGAACAGCAATAAACAGTTCCTTCCCAACCATCCCTACGAGCTGGCAGATATTCCATTTACCCGGAACCAGGCTTTGGTGGCAGAACTTGGGTTCTCTTTCCAGCCAGGGCAGAAATTTATCGAGCTGCCGGACAGGAAGATCGCCTTTGGTTCCAAATATCCCATTTTTGGGGTCACGTATACCAAGGGGATCCATGGTATAGCGGGTAGTGATGCGGATTTTGATAAATGGCAGTTCCAGATCAAGGATAATATGAACCTGAAGCTATTCGGGGAGTTTATGTATAGGGTAAAATTGGGTGGATTCCTGAATGATAAGCATGTAGATATACCTGATTATCAGCACTTCAACGGGAACCAGACCTTCTATAATATCAACTATCTGAATAGTTTCCAGCTGGCACCTTACTACAGGTACAGCACGACGGCGCCATTTTATGCGACCGCCAATGTGGAGCATCATTTTAACGGGTTGCTGACAAATAAAATCCCTTTGCTAAACAGGTTGAAATGGAACCTGGTAGCTGGTTCTAACGCTTTTTATGTGAACCAGAATAACAATTATGTAGAAGTTTTTGCCGGGTTGGAGAATATTTTTAAGCTGTTGCGCGTTGATGTAATCGCGGGATACCAAAGTAAGGATGCGACACGCATAGGAGTGAGGGTAGGATTTGGAGGATTATTTGGTGGGATGGTGCGCCAGCAGAATACGCCGGAGCCATAGAGGCCAGCTCTTTCAATAAAAGCATTCCTCAAAGAGGGAATGAAAATAATTTCATAAAAAAAGGGAAAGTCTGCCATTGACCTTCCCTTGCCTGCCTAATATCTTTCCTTTCTTGTTTTATAGCTTTCTTTGGGATCACGATCATAAAAGTAAGCCAGGAGGCGGTATATCCACAATCCTACGATGAAGTAAAAGATGTAAAGAAAAATTGTACTCATAAAATTCACATTTTTGGGTTAAACGCTGATTACTTGTCCTGTTCGTTTAAGTCAAAAAGAGTGCCAAGTCTTAAAATTAATTTATATACAATAATAATCAGATAGTTATACGGGTTCAGATATGTCTGCGGCAACCTGAACTTTTTGTATTTGTAGCATGTTATAATATTTGTAATCTAAATTCAAGCCAGAATAGTCTGGACTTTTATAACATGTTCGTGTGAATTAAAATGTCCCCTTATGAAGAGAATTGCATTATTCGCATTCATCCTGGGTGTAGTACTTGCTACGTTCGCCTACTTTGCAGAAATCTATGACTGGGTAGGTTTACAGGAGTATTTAACGGTCGGTTTTACAGGTTATGTATTGATTATCAGTAGTGCAGCTTATTACATGTCATCCCTTCTATATGAGTGGTCCTCAGAACCTACAGTCTGGGAGGCGTGAAAATTTAAAAGTAGATTGTTACCTTTGCAGCTCCTGAAATTAGGTCAGGGGTTACGAAACCCACAAAGGGAATCGTAGAAATTTTGCTCACAAGGCAAGTGTTCTTAAAATTTCTACTAAAAAAATGGCACTACACAACCGTATTTCTGCAGCTGAACTAAAAGTAAAGCTGGCAGCAGAGACATTTCGTCGCGTCACCGTCTCGTTTTACCAGTACGCAAAGATTGAAGATCCACAGGCATTTCGTGATGACTTGTACCTCAAGCTCGATGAGCTGAAGGTATTTGGACGGATTTACGTGGCATCAGAGGGTATCAATGCCCAGATCAGTATTCCGGAGCATCACTTTGAGGAATTCAGGAATCGCCTGTATGGGTATCATTTCCTCAATGGCATACGTTTGAACGTAGCAGTAGATGATGATGGCAAATCCTTCTGGGTACTAAAGATCAAAGTGCGCGAGAAGATCGTGGCAGATGGTATCGACGACCCATCCTTTTCCATGGAAAATAAAGGTAAATACCTGAAAGCCAGGGAATTCAATGAACTTACTGACGACCCGAATACCATTGTGGTAGATATGCGCAACCACTACGAGTTTGAAGTGGGGCATTTTCAGAATGCGATCGAGGTGCCATCTGATACCTTTAGAGAGCAATTGCCGATGGCAGTTGATATGCTGAAGGAAAATAAAGATGCAAACATCGTGATGTATTGTACTGGTGGTATCCGTTGCGAAAAAGCATCGGCTTATATGCTGCATCATGGGTTTAAGAATGTATTCCACCTGGAAGGGGGCATCATTGAATATACGAACAAGGCAAAGGAGCAGGGATTGCCACTCAAATTCAAAGGAAAGAACTTTGTATTTGACGATAGGTTAGGGGAGCGTATTACAGATGAAATTATCAGCAGTTGTCACCAGTGTGGAAAGCCATGCGATTCGCATACGAATTGTAAAAATGATGGTTGCCATTTGCTGTTTATACAGTGTGAGGAGTGTGCGGCAAAGTATGATGGATGTTGTAGCTCAGCATGTCAGTCAGTGTATCACCTGGAACCAGAAGTGCAGCAGGAAATGAGGAAAGGAGCGGATAAGGGGCAGATGGTATTTAATAAGGCGAAACAGCGATTACGTCCGAGGATGAACGAATAGGTACACAATCCGGCATTCAGGTGCCGCAGGCGTGCATAAAAAAAAACGCTTCTGCCAAAAGGAGAAGCGAGTTTTTTTAATCTAATTGCTATTTCTAAAGGATATGAATACTTAAAAGAAAAACCGCCCCGCGTTGTTTCTTCTGCGGCGGGGCGGAGTAATTGAGCATGAAAACAGTTCAGACAAATTTTACATCTGAAAGAGCTGCGTTTGCATGTCCATTCTATCAACCTATATGCGAACTAAAACTTAATTCTCGCTTAATGCATCATAGATCAGCTGCTGGTGATCTAATATCACATTCTCTCCTGCATCCAGTCCTTTGCTGATATATGTTGTTTCTCCTGACGTTGTATAAGTCTCCACCTCTCTTAGCTGGATATTATACTTATCCTTAAACACCAGTACATAATTCCTGCAATGATCTGCGATCACGGCATTTTCTGGCACGGCTACCATATCATCTCCTTCGCTGTAATGTAAAATGACTTTCGTGAACATCTCTGGCTTCAGTAGTTTGTTCATATCATCCAGTTTTATACTTAACTGAATTGCATTAGAAGAAGAATCGACGGCATCTACAATTCCGTAGAAGATCTTGTCGGGTAGCGCTGCAGTAACAATTTCAGCTTTATAGCCTTCTTTTACATCATCGAGGTGCTGGGAAGAATAATCTACAAGGATCTCTATATCTTTCTGCTTATTGATCTTACCAGCCACTTTTCCTGAAAAATGTAATTCCATCTGCACGGGCTCTATACTGGCAGTATCTATCCGAATTGTCTTCAACATCGTATCACTCAGTACAAAGGTCTTTTTAGTCGCCCCGCCTTCCAGCTGCGGATGTTTGCAGCCCCCCAGGAAAAATCCTGAGGAAAGTAAAAGGGAGAAAAGAAAATTGCACTTCATGTCGTTCTTTAGAATAATAGCAAAATTCCCCATTCTCACTTAAAGAATGCTTTAAACACAATTAAAAACTCATTAAAATAATCAGGTGTGGGGCAGGATAACGGTGAAAATCGTGCCTTTCCCGGGGGTGGAGGAAGCGGAAATATGACCTTTGTGCAGTTGCACGATCTTTTTACAGATAGAGAGTCCCAGGCCATGGCCGCGGGTTTGATGAGCATTTGCTCCTCTATAAAAGGGTTCAAATACCTTGTTGAGTTCCTCCGGGGCTATACCGATCCCATTATCTCTGACCTGGATCTGTATATTATGTGTGAAGAAATCGATTGTAACCCTTGCAGTGTTGTCAGTAGAAAATTTAAAGGCATTGTCCAGCAGATTCAGGAATAATACCTTCAGCAGGCTCTCATTGCCCTGTACTACCAGCTCTGTATCCTGGTCGGGGACTTTCAGGAAGCTGATATCGACCTTAGGGCCCCTTTGCGGTTCACCCGCTACCGGTACATGTTTTAGTTTGACGAGGTTGCCCATTTCCAGCAGCAGCTCATCCATACGTACTTCACTGAAGATAAATTTCTGCTGGTTGAGCTCACTTTGTGCCAGTTGTAGCAGACCATTACTCAGGTCGGAGAGGTTCTCTGCATCTTCCAGTACGGAGGCTAAGATATCGGCGTATACTTCTTTTGTTCTGTCTTTGGAGAGGGCTACCTGTAGCTGGCTGATGATAGATGCCAGCGGAGTTCTCAGTTCATGGCTGGCATTGTTCACAAAGCTCTTCTGCAGGTCAAATGCATCGCTCAGGCGTTGCAGCATGGTGTTGAAGTTTGCACCCAGCTGCGCAATCTCGTCCTTGCCACGGGCTTCTACACTGATCCCCTGCAGGTTGTTGGCATTGATGGTCTTTACCTGCTTTACCAGTTTATCAATGGGTTGTACCATTTTACGGGCAAAGAAATAGCCGATGATGACTAATAGAATTACGGCTACGACAATTTCAATTATCAGGATCCGCTTCAGGTTCTGCAGGTTCTGATAACCATATTTATCAAAGGAAGACACCAGTACGATCACCGATACATCGCCCTCTGTATAATATACGCCGACCAGTTCACCGTTATCACGGCCATGACTATACTCTCCATACTTCTTAATATAATCCAGTAAAGGACGGGAAGTACGGATTGCTGTATCCTTTAAATTAGAATACAGCAGATCGTAGTTAAGGTTATATACAAGAATGCTTTCTTTATAGAGGTCCTGGAAGGTGGTTTTATCCAGTTTGCGCAGCAGGTCTACCTTCACGGTATTATCTTCAATGATTACATTGGCGATAGAGCGTGCGCGGTATTCCAGGCGGTCCAGGTACTCTGCCTGCCTGGATTGTGAAGAAAAGTAATAAGCGAGAATAGCAAAGGTGTTCAGCAATATGATGGCTGAAATAGAGTAGGAGAGTGCTATTTTATATTTGATCTTCACTATTCTTCTGCAAGGTAGTATCCCATACCAGTTTTGGTATGCAGCAGCTTATTTTCGAAATCCTTATCGATTTTTTTACGAAGGAAGTTCATGTATACTTCGATCACATTGGTACCTGTATCGAAGTCAATATCCCATACCTTTTCGGCAATGACGAGTTTGGAGATCACCTTCCCTTTGTGCAGGGCCAGGAATTCCAGCAATTGGTATTCTTTGGCTGTGAGGGGGATTTTTTTACCACTACGGGTCACTTCTTTCTTTTCCCTGTCTATTTCGAGGTCGGCGATGACGATCTTGTATTGAGAGTTCTGCTGTACTTCGCTACCGGCTCTTTTCAGGAATACGCGGATGCGCGCGAGGAGTTCCCGGAAATCGAACGGCTTTACGAGATAATCGTCTGCCCCCAGCTCAAAGGCCTGCATCTTGTCTTCCATACCGCCCAGGGCAGTCAGCATGATAATGGGGATACGGTTATTGCGGCGGCGGATCACTTCGCATACTTCATAACCATTACTATGGGGCAGGTTAAGGTCCAGGATCACCAGGTCATAATTATTGGAAGCGCCAAGGCTTTTACCCATACGGCCGTCGTAGGCTACATCTACCTCAAAGCCATTCTCCTCCAGGCCCTTTTTGACGGCGTTGGCTACTTTTATTTCATCTTCGACTACGAGTATTCGCTGCATAAGCTGATTTAAGGATGATGTGTACTGATGGAGCGGATTAACCTTCCAGCTCCATCAGTTTTTCAAATGCCTTTTCGTATTCTGCGGTGGCGCTTTTCAATTCTTTGCCCAGTTGAGCATATGCTGCTTCTACCTTTTGAAAACGGGCTTTGTCGGCATAGACGTCCGGATTATTCATTTCCGTTTCCAGGTCGGTTTTCTTTAAATTCAGCTTAGCCAGTTGCTCTTCCAGTTGCTGGAATTGCTTTTGCTGTTTCTGGAGTTCTTTTTTCTTATCCTTATCGATTGGCGCTCTTGGTTCCTGTTGTTTTACTGCAGGTGCTGCCGCTTCTTTTTTCTGTTCTTTAGCAGCTGCGGCCTGTTGTTTTGCTACTTCTGCCTGGCGTTTTTTATGCTCTTCCCACTCAGTATAGGTGCCTCTGAATTCCTTGATCTCACCATCCACAATTTCCCATATTTTGTTAGCCGTCTGGCTTACGAAATAACGGTCGTGGGAAACGAGTACATAGGTACCGTCGTACTTGGAGAGTGCATCGATCAGCATCTGTACGGAGTTCATGTCCAGGTGGTTCGTCGGCTCATCGAGCAGCAGGAAGTTCGCCTGACTGATGATTGTTTTTGCCAGCGCCACACGTGCTTTTTCACCCCCGGAGAGGATGCGGATCTTCTTATATACATCGTCGCCGGTGAAGAGGAAACAACCCAGGAGGGAGCGGAGCTCTACTTCTGTACGACCGCTACCGCAGCTTTTCAGTTCGTCGAGGATTTCGCTCTCCATGTTCAGACTTTCCAGCTGGTGCTGTGCGTAGAAGCTGTCTACTACGTTGTGACCGGGAATGCGTTCGCCTTCCATTTCTTCCGTACCAGCGATTACGCGGAGCAGGGTAGATTTACCCTTACCGTTTGCCCCAATCAGGGCGATCTTGTCACCACGGTTGATGATTGCGCTGGCCTGATCCAGGATGGTGAGATTACCATATTTCTTGGTCACTTCTTCCAGGGTACAGATAATCTTTCCCGGTGTTTTATCAATCGTGAAGTTGATTCTGATCTTGGAAGGACCACCATCTACCTGTTCTACTCTATCCAGTCTGTCCAGGCGTTTCATAGCACTCTGTGCCTGTGCGGCCTTGGAAGCTTTGGCTTTGAATCGCTCGATAAAGCGTTCCTGCTGGCGGATGTATTCCTGTTGATTTTCGTAAGAACGCTGCTGCATTTCGCGGCGCAGTTCTTTTTCCTGTTCGTAGTCTTCGTAATTGCCTGAGTAGTGGTGCAGCTGCTGCTGGTACAACTCAACAATCTTGTTGACCATTCTGTCGAGGAAGAAACGATCGTGCGATACGATGATCACAGCGCCGTTATAGCTTTGCAGGTATTTTTCCAGCCATTCGATGGAAGGGAGGTCAAGGTGGTTCGTCGGCTCATCGAGCATGAGTACATCCGGTTGCTGCAGGATCAGTTTTGCCAGGAGTACGCGCATGCGCCAACCTCCGGAAAACTGGTTGTAAGGTCTTTCCAGGTCAGCAGTGCTGAAACCGAGACCTTCCAGTACTTGTGCAGAACGGTGTTTCATTTCGTAACCGCCGAGGGTTTCGAAGAGGTGAAGTTTATCACTGAATTCGATCAGGAGCTCTTCGGACTGGTTAGTTTCCAGTTCCTGGGTAAGGCGCTCGATGTCTTTTTCCAATTTAATGGCTTCTTCAAAAGCGGTCATACCCACTTCGAGGATGGAGTCGTCAGATTCGAAGCTCAGAAGATCCTGGTTAAAGAAACCAAGAGAGAGGTTTTTAGCTTTGTTGACGCTACCTTTTGAAACGGAATACTCCCCGTTAATAACACGTAAAATAGTGGATTTCCCGGTTCCATTCATCCCGATCAATCCTACACGGTCGCCGGGAATGATATGCCACGAGGCGTTTTCTACAATGGCCCTTGCGCCAAACTCAAAAGTAATGTCCTGAAGTGCTATTAGCATTGCCTAAATTAATTGAAAGGGGCAAAGTTAGTGCTTTTTAATGATCCTTTGTGCCGGGCGCAGGCAAAAGCGATGGTTTCCTTATCTTTGCAAAAAGATACATATAATATATGAGGTTCATAGTAGCGGCATTATTACTGATCAGCATAGCAGCCTGTCAATCATCCACCAGGCAGGAGAACGGAGAAAAAGGGGATACTACGGCATTACAGGCGCCTTACGCCACTGTCTTTTACGATTCATTACAGTTAGCCATGGAGAGTTACTATTCCCTGACAGAAGGACTGACCCAGGCAAACATCACATATATAGACCGGTATAGTGCCGAGTTGAAACAACACCTCGACAGTCTGCCGCTCAATTCCCTGCAAATGGATTCCGGCCGGCTGGCAAATGTAAGGAACCAGGTGACCAGCATGAGTGCTGAGTTAAGTGGTTTGGTAAGTGAGAAGGCTATTGAAGAGAAAAGAGCTGCATTTGATATGGTGTCTGGTTTGTTGTTTGATTTGATTAAAGTGACAGGTGTGAAAGGGAAAACCGTTTACCGTCAGTATTGTCCGATGGCACTGAAGGATGCCGGTGGGTATTGGCTGAGCAATTCCAGTAAGAAGACGAATCCTTATTTTGGAAACGATATGCTGGGGTGTGTAGAAGTCACGGATAGTCTGAGATTTAACTAAGCAGGAAGTATAAATGCAGTGCTCACTGCTACCTTCGTCCCTGTTAATCCGAAGGTCCTGTCAACCATCTTTTAACAGATGTAGAAAAACCCATCAATTTTCTTAACTTCGCAAGCCCAAACGCGGTGTATCAAACAGATATACCCCATTGGGAACATAAAAACGCAAAACTTAATAGCTGAAGATTAACAGCTCAATCGTATGATCAACATTACATTACCGGATGGCGCAGTTCGTCAGTATGAAGCAGGAGTAACTGCAATGGACATTGCCAAATCCATCAGTGAGGGATTGGCACGCAAAGTATTAGCCGCTAAAGTGAACGGGCAGGTGGTAGACGCCGCCCGCCCTATAACGACGGACAGTACGCTGCAATTGCTGACCTGGTCTGATGTGGAAGGTAAGTCTACCATGTGGCACTCCTCCGCCCACCTGATGGCAGAAGCGCTGGAATCAATCTATCCGGGCGTAAAGTTCGGTTATGGCCCTGCACTTGAAGGCGGTTTTTACTACGACATCGACCTGGGTGGCCGTACCATCTCCGACGAAGATCTGCGTAAGGTAGAAGCAAAGATGGCTGAACTGGCAAAAGCCAACAACGCTTATGAACGTAGGGAAGTCAGCAAAGTAGAAGCATTGGATTACTTCACCAAAAAAGGTGATGAATATAAAATAGAGACCATCAACGAGCTGGAGGATGGTAAAATTACCTTCTATACACAAGGTAATTTCACTGATCTGTGCCGTGGCCCACACATTCCAAGTACCGGTTTTATCAAAGCGATCAAGCTGACAAATATTGCTGGTGCCTATTGGAGAGGTAATGAAAAGAACAAGATGCTGACCCGCATCTATGGTGTTACTTTCCCTAACCAGAAAGAACTGGATGAACACCTGTTCCTGCTGGAAGAAGCAAAGAAACGTGACCACCGTAAACTGGGTAAGGAACTGGAACTGTTCACCTTCTCCGAAAAGGTTGGTTTAGGTTTGCCACTGTGGCTGCCAAAAGGCGCCATGCTCCGTGAAAGACTCCAGGCTTTTCTGCAGAAAGCACAGCTGGACCTGGGATATTTACCGGTTGTAACGCCGCACATCGGTAACGTGAACCTGTATAAGACTTCCGGTCACTATGAAAAATATGGTAAAGACAGTTTCCAGACCATCCACACACCAGAGGAAGGCGAGGAGTTCATGCTGAAACCCATGAACTGTCCACACCACTGTGAAATTTACAAAGCCAGCCCTAAGAGCTATAAAGACCTGCCGGTACGCTTTGCAGAATTTGGTACAGTATACCGTTACGAGCAGCATGGTGAACTCCATGGTCTGACCCGTGTACGTGGATTTACTCAGGATGATGCGCACCTCTTCTGCCGTCCTGACCAGGTGAAGGAAGAGTTCATGAAAGTGATCGACCTGGTATTATATGTATTCAATAGTCTGAGCTTTACTGATTTTACAGCCCAGATCTCCCTGCGTCACCAGACAGACAGAACCAAGTACATCGGTACAGAGGAAAACTGGAACCTGGCAGAACAGGCGATCATTGAAGCAGCAGCAGAAAAAGGCCTGAGAACAGTAACAGAATACGACGAAGCAGCGTTCTATGGTCCTAAACTGGACTTCATGGTGAAGGATGCCCTGGGCCGTAAATGGCAGTTGGGTACCATCCAGGTGGATTACAACCTGCCTGAGCGTTTCGAACTCGAATATATCGGTGCAGATAACCAACGCCACCGCCCTGTAATGATCCACCGTGCGCCATTCGGTTCACTGGAAAGATTCATCGCCGTACTGATCGAACATTGCGGTGGTAAATTCCCGCTGTGGCTGACACCTACGCAGGTGAAAATCCTGCCAATTAGTGATAAGAGTCAGGCATATGCAGAAAAAGTGGCAGAATTGTTAAAAAAATCAGAAATTAGAGCAGAAATTGATGACCGGAGTGAGAAGATAGGTAAAAAGATCAGAGAAACCGAGCTTGCTAAGGTTCCCTATATGCTGGTACTGGGCGAAAAAGAGGCCGCTGAAGGCAAGGTAGCTGTACGCAGACAGGCCAAGGGAGACTTAGGAGCTATGGATATCGATCAATTCATCGCACTGGTCCAGGAAGAAGTCACAAACAGAAAATCTTTCGAATAAACGACTCTGTTACAAAAGTTTTTGTATCAACCCTCAAAAATGAGGGTTGATACTTTGAAAATTATAGAAATATATTTTTAACTAATTGAACTTTTGTATTTTCGGGTACGTTAATTGCGTAAGAGTCTATTAACATAAAAGGTCGGTTCATAGCTAATATCTATTATTTAAAGCAATAACAATTAGTAGCTGTGCCGGCTCATTCTAAACATTATAGACAATTATTAATTTGAAATTTTACTTTTTTTAATGCAGCAAGGACCCAGACCAAATTTTAACAGGGGTGGAAGAACCCCCAACTTCCGTAGAGAACAGCAACAAGAACACCGCACAAACAGAATGATTCGCGTTCCGGAAGTGCGTTTAGTGGGAGAGAACATTGAAGTAGGCGTATACCGCACGGAGGATGCCCTGCGTATGGCCGAAGAACAGCAACTGGACCTGGTTGAAATATCTCCGAATGCCGCTCCACCTGTCTGCCGCATCATTGACTATAATAAATTCCTTTACGAAAAGAAGAAGAAGGAAAAGGAAATGAAGGCGAATGCGCACAAAAGCGAAGTAAAAGAAATTCGCTTTACGCCTAATACCGACGACCATGACTTCGACTTCAAAGCCAAACATGCGGAGAAATTCCTCAAAGATGGTAATAAAGTAAAAACATATGTGCAGTTCAAAGGTCGTGCAATCATGTTCAAGGAACGAGGAGAGCTGATACTTTTGAAATTTGCAGAAAGATTGGCAGAAGTAGGTGCACTGGAAGGTATGCCTACCATGGAAGGTAAGCGTATGATCGCCATCTTCGCGCCTAAATCAGCTAAGAAAAAGCCAGGTTCTGGTAATAAAGAACCGAAGGAAGACCGTGCACCAAGGGAACCTAGAGAACCTAGGGAACCCAAAGAAGATCGTCCGCAGCAGCCAAGAGAGCCAAGGGAATCACGCCCTATCACTCCTGCCCAGGTATCTGCAGCACCAGCTTCAACACCTGAAAATAAACCAGAATAATCACTGGTACAACTTAATATAAATAAGCCCGGAGCCCATGGTTCCGGGCTTTTATTTAGGTATTACTTTTGATATGTACCTACATCTAAAAACTGTATATTGGGTAACCTTAGACACAATATGGAGGATAGGATCATTTGCTTCTTAATAGACGATGACGATGATGACCAGGAGATCTTTTCCCTGGCATTGAGCAACATCGATGAGAATATACATTGTATCACTGCCAATGATGGTATTGACGCACTGACAAAGTTGAACAGAGAAGATAAGTTCACCCCACACTTTATCTTTCTCGACCTGAATATGGTGCGCATGAACGGAAGGGAATGCCTGCAGGAAATCCGAAAGATTCCAAGGTTAGAAAATGTCCCTGTGATTATCTATTCCACTTCATCCGAACAACGCGACATTGTTGAAACCAAACATATGGGCGCTGCCGATTATATCGTTAAACCACCCAGTATGGCCCTCCTTGAAAAAAGATTGGAGCAAGTTTTGAGAGGGTATAATACCTGATTTCTACATATAATATGGAACTGACAAATACTGTAATCCCAGAATTCCTCACTGGCGGTGGGGAAATGGGTGCATTAATTCGCTCCCATGACTGGGCTTCAACCCCATTAGGCCGTTATGAAACCTGGCCGCAAAGTTTGAAAACCTGTATACGCATCATCCTCACATCCAGCCAACCTATGTTTGTTTGGTGGGGACCGGAGCTGATCAATCTTTACAACGATCCTTACAGGTCGATCCTGGGAGGTAAACATCCCCATGTGTTAGGTGCACCTGCTGCCGAAGTGTGGAAGGAAATCTGGGATGCAGTAGAACCACGGGCCACAGCCTGCATGGAAAAGAATATCGGCACTTACGACGAAGCACTCCTGCTGATCATGGAGCGCAATGGCTATCCGGAAGAGACTTACTACACCTTTTCATATAGTCCGATACCCGGTGATTATGGTGGTACAAATGGGATAATTTGTGCCAATACAGACGATACCTTCCGCATTACAGGTGAAAGACAACTACGTACTTTAAGAGATTTGGGCAAGATAATCATGGATACTAAATCCGATTCGGCCGTCTTTGCCCATACCATCGATATACTTAAACAGAACCTGCACGACTTCCCGTTCACCTGCATTTACCAGGTAAATACGGACACCGGAATGGCCACACAGGTGGGTACTTCTCATGAAAATGTGCTGCCAGCAAAGATTAAGCTGGATAGTGAGATCGCAGATTACTGGAAATTGCCTGAGGCAATTAGTTTCAATAAGACACTGGTTATCAGCAGCCTGATAGATGGTTTTGGTAATTTACCTTCAGGTGCATGGGGCCGCTCGCCGGACAATGCTTTGGTCATTCCGATGAATGCTGGTCAGTCAGCCGTATCTGTACTGCTGATCGTCGGTCTGAATCCACATCGGCAGCTGGATGAAAAGTACAGCAGCTTTTTTCAACTCATAGCCGACCAGATTGGAAGTGGTCTTTCGAATGTGTACGCATACGAAGAAGCCCGCAAAAGAGCCGAAGCACTCATAGAAATCGACAGAGCCAAAACAGCCTTTTTCAATAACATCAGTCACGAATTCCGAACGCCGCTTACCCTTATGCTGGGTCCCCTGGAAGAATTGCTGGCTGGTAACACTTCTGTATTTTCGACGAAACAGCAAGCCGACCTGGAGACAATGCATAGGAACGCCAATCGGCTCCTGAAACTGGTAAACACCCTCCTTGACTTTAGTCGCATTGAAGCTAAAAAAGCACAGGCGCAGTATTGCCCTGTCGATCTTGCAAATGTAACAATGGACCTGGCTGGTAGTTTCCGTTCAGCAATCGAGCATGCCGGTATGCAACTGGAAGTGGATTGCCGCGTGCTACAGGAAACGGCATATATAGATAGAGAGATGTGGGAGAAGATCGTGCTCAACCTGCTCTCGAATGCTTTTAAATACACCCTGAAGGGTACTATTTCTGTTGTCTTATATGAGGATGATGGCCATGCTATTCTGAAAGTAAAAGATACGGGTATCGGTATACCAGATGAGGAACTGCCACATATGTTCGAACGTTTCCATAGAGTGAAGCAGAGTGGTGGCCGTTCTTTTGAAGGAACCGGTATTGGTCTGTCATTAGTGAAAGAACTGGTGCTGCTCCATGAGGGAAATATCACTGTGGAGAGTGAACTGGGTATAGGTACTACTTTCACCGTCAGTATTCCATTGGGTATGGCGCACCTGCCAGAAGATCAGGTTTCGATGCATGATAACAATGATTATTTCTCGTTGTTGCCTGAGAATTTTGCCCAGGAAGCCGCTCAGCTGGACCCCGGCTTAGGTCTGGCGGAGTTAGATCCGAATGTAGACGCTGAAGAGGATAAACCGGTTATCCTTGTTGTTGATGACAATGGTGATATGCGGGACTACCTTCAGCGCCTTCTCCACCATTATTATATAGTGGATACGGCAGCTAATGGGAAACTTGCGCTTGAACGTATTCGTCAACAGGTACCTGAGCTTGTGATCAGCGATGTGATGATGCCCGAAATGGACGGAGTGGCATTGTTGCATCACCTGAAAGGTGATCCCGACACATCTGGTATTCCCGTTATCCTGCTTTCGGCCAGAGCAGGTGAGGAAGCTAAAATAGCAGGTTACGATATTGGTGCAGATGATTATCTCGTCAAACCGTTTTCAGCGAAAGAATTATTAGCGAGGGTACGTGCACAGATCAGGATCACGAGGCTGCACCGCCACGCTGTGGAAATATTGCAGCAAAGTGCCCAGGACCTTGAACAAAAAGTTGATGAGCGAACTGCCGAATTGTTAAGAAAAAATAATGAGCTAGAACAATTTGCATATATCGCGAGTCATGACCTGCAGGAACCTCTGCGAAAAATCAGGACCTTCTCCGAATTGCTGCAAAAGAGTATGAAAGACAGTGGTACCCAGGCCAATCATTACTTCGAAAAGATCCAGTCATCTGCTACCCGAATGACGGCACTTATCAAAGACGTGCTGGACTATTCCCGTCTTTCTAATCCGGCAGCCCGTTTTGTGAATACCGACCTCCAGGCTATTTTGAAAAATACCCTAACTGACTTCGAATTATTGATAGAACAAAAGGGCGCCCTGGTACAATCAGATGCATTACCAGTTGTACGTGGAATCCCTTTACAAATACAGCAATTATTTACGAACCTGATCGGCAATTCCCTGAAATTCTGTGACAAAGATCCGTTTATAAAAATCAGCGTAGCTGGTGTATCCTTTGATGAACTTCCTGAAGAATTATCTAAAGATCAATCTTATATCAAACTGATCTTCCAGGACAATGGCATAGGGTTCGAACAACAATTTTCCAATCGCATCTTCACCATTTTCCAGCGCCTCAATGATAAAAAGACATATGCAGGTACGGGTATCGGCCTGGCGCTCTGTAAGAAAATTGCAGAAAACCACCATGGGTTGATACAAGCCGAGGGCGAACTGGGTAAGGGGGCTACCTTTACAGTATATTTACCGAAATAGAAAAGAGCGTGTATCATAAATAAATAAAACTCCTGAGAAACGCATAAAATGGGATCTGGCTCCATTCTTATATCCGAATTAAAAGAGGGTGTATCTAACTTATGATGCACCCTCTTTTAATTCGGATATATAATTTGCATTTATGCAGTTCTAAGGAGTTTCATTTTTTCCCCTCTATTCCAGATATCCGGTAAAATAGAATCCCGTATCCTCTACGCTTTTCAACTGTCCCAACGTTCCCTGATAAAAGTCCATGGTGAAATGATCGTTTTCAAGGTGATCAAGTAATGGCGCCATATCTGTATCTATCAATGCCGCATTGCCTGAATATGTCTGTCCTGTAAAGTCAAATACCCCTGTTGTGGTTTTGGTATAAGTATATGGGAACTCAGCCAGGTACAGCCGGTTATTCTGAATCACATATACATCCAGGTATAAAACGCCTGCATCTTTGTCAAAAGTGAAGTACGTATAATACAATGTCAACCCATAATTTCCACTCTTCAATGACGTCGCGATAGACTTCCACATATTTGTAAAATCATCTGACCATCCGGGAATTGCCTGCGGCGGGACTACGATAGAAGTGAAACTTACACCGATCAACTGATGCATGGGTATAATAGAATTATCAGCCACCTGCACATCTACCCGGTTGCCATTTATTTTTACATAAAATACCTGATTATCAGGATCCCAGAATACCTCATTAAAGGTATAGCTGCCATATGTAATTGGTGTTTGCAAATACAAACCATTGGTTGTATAGTAAAATGGGGTTGTGATCAGCTGTACCTTTCCTGCATCATCGAGATAGATTAAAGTAAAGTTTTTCGTAAATGTATTTATGCTCACCTGCAATTTTCGACCATCTGTAAATTGTAAATATTGCCAGGGGAAATCAGCAACGTTATTCTCAATATCTACTAACTGGTTACCAAAAGCGCCGGAGGTATATGCATCGTGTTCTGCCTTTGTCGCCTTTATCAAAATCATTTTGGTACTATAAGTGATCCCCGTGAGTTTGATTGTATCAGCCGATACACTGTCAATGGAATATTCAAAATCTACAGAATATCCCTGACCGGTGACGCCACCATATACATTTGGATCGGGGTCTGCCAGCAGGTGCAGGTAAGTGTAGGTATCAAATAATAGGGAGGGGCGTTGCATGGCTTTTAAACGGTAGGTACTGTTTTCGGGAGTAGCTGCAGCATCTTCCGTGACGTCGCCATACATGGTCACCCTGCCTGCGGTATCGAAAGTAAAGAAGAAACTATACCCGCCGCCGGCTGGTGGAAACACGGCTGTCTTCCATCCATATTCAGCACCTGTTAATCTTGTTTTATAATCTGCCAGCGCTTTTTCCAGTCGCTGATCGGGCGTTTCACCAAAGATAGAGGTCGTTTGATCTTTTCGGCAGCTCAGGAGGCATGCCAGTATCAGTATATATAATATATGTGTACGCATGATTGAGCTGTATTAAAGATTATTGATAGCGTTCTGGGTTCTTGTCTGCAGACTGTAGAAGTCAATATTCCAGCTTTCCTTGAAGTACCGTACCACGATCTCTTCCTTCTGGCGTAATTTGGCGGCGCCGTCATCAGGCGCACTGGCTACGATGGCATCAAAACCACTTTTGCCTTCTACCAGCATTGTCGATACCATTTCAACAAAGTCTTCATCTGGTGCACTACGCGCATACTGGGTCACAAAACCTCTTGCCAGCGCTTCGTCCAATGTATAATCATTCCAGCTGCCGGTATATCCTGTAGAAATGGTTTTGAATTCTACAGGGTACATGATCGTCTGATGCAGGATGTGTGCAAACTCGTGGTGGATGGTGTGCAACATTTCCCGTACACCTGGTTTATTATCAAGGCTGAAATCATTCAACGCAAAGAGTACGACTTTACGGCCCCCTTCTGCAGTACCCAGTGTTACGGTGTTGTTGGTATTGTATTGCGGGCTACCTACCAGAACGAACTGTTTCTGACAATATGTTTTAAAGAAAGCATCACCTGCTTCACCGATGTAAGGAGCGATCCATGTTTTTGCAATGGTTGTCATCACAGGTTCAACCTGCGATTCAGTAACTGGTACAAGGTCCTTGTTCAACGACAATTCATATCGGTCAAACCGGTATTTCACTTCTATATTATACTGATTGACAAAATTGGAATCCAGCCAGTAATCCAGTGGCCCTTTTTCCCAGGTCTCTCCACCGAGTCCCGGCAGGTCTGTATCCAGGGTTTCCTTTTTGGAACAGGCTACCAGCAGCATGATCAGCAATATTGATAAGTATTTCATTTTCAAAATTTTTAATGC
This sequence comes from Chitinophaga sp. LS1, assembly GCF_034274695.1. Classification (NCBI taxonomy): domain Bacteria; kingdom Pseudomonadati; phylum Bacteroidota; class Chitinophagia; order Chitinophagales; family Chitinophagaceae; genus Chitinophaga; species Chitinophaga sp. LS1. The sequence goes on along the minus strand of NZ_CP128362.1, from coordinate 6,086,353 downwards.
GGTTAACGGGGATTTTGTTCAATACCGGAGAGCTTCACTTCCTGTGGTAACTGGAACAATCTACGGAGGTCATCACCAGTCAGGGTTTCACCACTATGGGATACAGGAATGTGATACCGAAGTATATCGAACCAGCGCATGCCTTCCTGCATAAATTCTGCCTGTTTAAAATCCAGCAGGGTATAAATGAGGCCGGTCTTTACATCGGTAGTGCCATAAAAGTTGGTCAGCTTCGTATTTGTAATACGGTAACTGGTATTGTAACCATCGATACGCATACTGGCGTAGTCATTCAGGTCCTGCTTGGCGGCATCGTAATTACCCAGATAGATGTTCGCTTCTGCTCTGTTGAATAAAACTTCTTCTGCTGTAAAGAGTGGGAAGATGGTATAAGGCACCCCGATATCCGCGTTGGCACTGGAACGTACAAAGTGCTCTCTGAACTTGAGGATCTCCCAGTTGTCAGTATTATCGCCTACATAGTAGAGTGGTTGTACCCAGGTAGCTCCGGTCACGTTTGGATACCGATATAAATTATATACAAGATCCGTTTGCAGTCCGTATCTGTATTGCGCAACATTGCGGGCCCATATAGAAGGAGCTTCTACCAATAGCAGATTCGCAGGCTCGGTAGCGTTCGTATACAAAGCCAGTGCTTCCGCAGCAGTGAGGTTTTGATACACCGTTACCCATTGGCGCAGGTTACTTTTGATATTGCCTCCGGGAAATACATTCGCTGCATAGGTGAGCACTTTCTGATAATCCTTTTTGAATAAATAGAAGCGTGTCGCAAATGCATTGGCGGCCGAAGTGGTGAAGTGATACTTAGGTATTGTGTAGGAGGTATTTTTAATAAGCGGTAACCCGGTAGTCAGGTCTTTTTCGATCTGCTCATAAACATAAGCCACTGTCTTGCGCTCGTATTGTTTGATCACTACATTTTCAGGAGTAGTCACATATGGAATGCCCGGGTCCTGAGCTGCGGTAGCAGCATCATATACTTTGGAAAAGAGAGTTACGAGCATGAAATGTGCATACGCTCTAGCTACCAGTGCTTCGCCTTTTTGTGCATTGTAGTCTGCCGGGTTGTCTGCATTTTCGATTGCCTGTAATGCCTGGTTACAGGCCGCGATGGCTTTATAGCAATTGTTCCAGTAGTAAGTAGGAGACCCCTCTGTTTTATCAATGACGTCCCTGAAATAATAAGGGTTGGTATTGATCTGCAGCGATACGGTACCACCTGTTCCTTTGTCGGCTGCATTGTCTGATGCGGCTTCTGTAAAGGTGGCATAGTCTCCCTGCGGATACGCCGTACCCAACAGCTCAGCTACTTTATCCATACTGTTCAATTGTGTACGCTGATCTGGTGCCTGCTCCAGGTATTTCTTACACCCGCTGCCTGCCAGTAATATGAATAATAAGATATGATGCTTTTTCATGAATGCGTGTTTTAAAGGGTTACAGACTGGCCTTTACTGAAAGGGTGAACTGACGAGGGATAGGCAATGCCACACCACCTGCATTGAAGAATTCAGGGTCCTGTCCATTCAATCGTTTGTCAGAATATATGAGCCAGAGGTTATTGGCTACCAGGCTCACAGAGAGGTTGTTGAATCCTTTTGGTTTAAAACCATACGTCAGGGATACCTGCTTCAAACGGACAAAGCTACCATCTGCTACGCGTATAGTAGAGTAGTTGTAATTATTATAAGGATACACGCCATCCAGTAGAGATTCCCCATATTTATCGAGTATACTGGGTACATTGGTACGTGCTTCATCACCCGGTAATGTCCATCTGTTGATGAAGTCATTAGAGCTGGCATCGAGATCGGAGTACTGTTGTTTGAAGCCGGGGTTCAGGCGGATCTTATTTCCCGTACTATAAGTAACCAATGCAGAGAGGGAGAAGTTTTTATATCGTAGTGTATTATACCATCCACCGGTGAGTGTAGGATCTACTGGTCCGTCATAATGGAGGTTTTGTACCTTGTCACTTTGTAGATATACATTATTGCTGGTCTCTCCATTTTCATTTATAAATAATGGTGTACCGTCTTTGGGGTTCAGCCCTGCAAATGGAATGGAATACAGTCCCCTTACAGGGTGACCTTGTGTGGCGCCGCCTTCAGCTACGACCAGGTCCCAGATGATCGGGTTATTTTCCAACCGGGTGATCTTTCCTTTGTTATAGCCAAGGGTGAGTTGTGTGCGTAATCCCCATTCTCTGTCATCAAGGATCTTATAAGCGATGGTTGCTTCCACTCCTTTGGAATGCATATCTCCATAGTTCGCGATTTTGATTTCCTCGCCACCAATACCTGAGGTACGGATAGGGCCGATAAGATCAAATCCTTGTCTTAAATATCCATCCAGTGTCAGGGTTAATTTATCCTGAAACATGCCCAGGTCAATGCCCACATTTGTCTCATATTGCTTTTCCCAGGTGAGTTGGGAGTTCTCTAAACTTTGTATATAAATGACTGATTCTACTTCAGATAGATAAGGTCTGTTCGTACTTCTGTTTTGCAATACGACACTTGAGTTTCTTGCATTTCCCATACTTCCGGTCAGACCATAAGTGGCTCTCAGGGTGAGTCTGTTTATATTATTCAGTGATTGCATGAAATCTTCTGTGTCGAGGTTCCATGATCCGCTCACATTCCATGTAGGCAGCCATCTTGCGGTTCTGGATTCACCTAGCAGATTTGAGCCATCATAGCGTACACTTCCATTGAAATTATATTTACCCTTGTAAGAATAAGCAGCATTTGCGAGATAAGCTAAATAACGATCGTAGTTCATCGTCATGCTGTAGTAATTGAAATTATTCTCAACATTCTGCTTGATAATGTTGGGATCTATATAAGGCACACCGCCTTTGTCAAACTGGTAACCATATCCATCGAATTGTTTGTTCTGTCTGTTGGCATAGCGCAACTCCTGTGAGCCTAGCAGATTCAGGGTATGTGTATTGTTCCAGGTTTTACTCCATTCTAATGTATTCCTATAATAATAACTTACGAGGTAATCATCATCAGTGGAATAGATACCGCCATAGGGTAAAACGACGATGGCTTCAGCATCGGGGTTATCGGGATCTTTGTAAAGGAATCTGTTTCTATCCCTGATAGTCGCATCGCCTGCAGCTCTGTACGCCATTGGCATATTGGAGTTCTCTTTTACCTTATGTTCCTGGCTACTTTTTACATAGCGAATGTTACCAAGAAAAGTGTATTTCAGATTAGGCAGGATCTTATAAGAAAACTCGCCCTGTAATTTCAAATCCAGCTGGCTCACATCAATGTAATTGTTTGCCATTTCGTTGAGGATATTGAAAGGAGCGAAGTTGCGGGTAAAGTATTCCAGGTGCCCCTGTTCATCGTACGCTGTGAGTGTACGACTGGTATTCAGCGCATAGCTGTATGGGTTGATGTCGAAGTCACGGTCAAACTGCCCGCTTACCGGGTTACTGTTCCGGTTCAGACTACCGGGTACCCGTTGATCACGAATTACGCCCTGGGTTATAAATCCGAAGGAGACCTTGTCATTGAAGTTGTAATTCGCTCTTACATTTCCCGTGAAGCGTTTTAGTTTATCAGCCGGGGTCCAGCCACCATCCTGCAGGAAACTTGTAGATACATAGAGCTGTGACCGGTCCGTACCGGAAGAGATGCTCACGGAATGTTCCTGCATCAATGAATTCTTAAATAGTGTATTGAACCAGTCCGTATTGGCACCGGCATATCTTTGTAGAAATGCCTTGCGGGCTTCTGGAGTATTTGCCAGCCCAAACTGTCCTTTTGTTGCATCGTAGGTATCGATCAGGTTGTACATTTTGGTATATACACCGCCATTTTCCGCGCGGGTGGCATCAGAGTGGTTCAGCCAACCTTTGCGTTCCAGTTCTGTATATACGGACATCTGGTTAGCAGAATTCATGATGTCAAACTGATCATAGGTAGGTTTCAGATAAGTAGAGAAGTTACCTGTGTAGGAGACTACCGGCTTGCCTACACGGCCTTTCTTGGTCGTGATCACGATTACGCCATTCATCGCTCTGGCTCCATAGAGTGCGGTGGCGGCAGCGTCTTTTAATATCTGGAAACTCTCAATATCGTCCGAGTTCAAACCCGCCACAGAAGAGCCGAGTAGGGTAGAGGGGTTCCCGGTGGAGAGTTGTTCGTTGCTTACATTGATCACATCTTCCAGCACTACACCATCCACCACCCACAGGGGTTTATTATCACCAGTGATACTGGTAGCACCACGAATGCGGATTTTGGGTGCGGCACCGAATGTACCAGATACGTTTTGGATACTCACACCGGCCACCTGGCCTTCCAGCATACGGCTTACATCCGCAATACCGGCACGCCTTACGTCCGATGCTTTCACAGCAGTGGCCGCACCTGTGAAGAGTTTTCTGTCAATGGTCTGGTAACCGGTGACCACTACTTCGCCCAGGTTACTTACGTCTTCTTCCAGTGTTGGATTGATGACCGATTGGGCAGCACGGGTGATCGATTTATACCCGACCATGGAAAAGACGACGGTGGCCCCCGTCTTTACTTTTAGTTTGTAGGTTCCATCAGGGCCGGTCATGGTACCATTCTTTGTGCCTTGCTCTATTACACTGACGCCCGGGGCGGCGGCGGTCACTCCATTCTTGTCGAGTAGCCGGACCACACCGGTAATGACTATATCAGCGGGTTGTTGAAATGCATGCACAGGATTCATGCATATGCTGCACAATAGCAGGCATAGCCATGCAGACTTTGGGTTGAAATTCAGCATAATTACGATTTTGGTTGGGGGACTATTACTACAGTTACATCTTTATTTTGCTACAGTTAAGTTTTGTTATCTTTTAACTTACACTCACTTACACTAAACTTACGGAAAATTTCTTTTCTTTGTGGATCAATTAATAGTGTTTTGCAGAGAAAAGAATTACGTGTCATATTGATCTCCCTGATCGTAAGTTTTATACTTACTGGAACCAAGTTCCTTGCCTGGTTCCTTACGCACTCAGTAGCGATATTGTCAGACGCCCTCGAATCCATTATCAATGTGGTAGCCGGCGCCTTTGCCTGTTACAGTATTTACCTGACCAGCAAGCCGAAAGATGAAAACCACCCCTACGGCCATGGTAAGGTGGAATTCTTCTCCATCGGGTTTGAAGGGGCCATGATTTTTATAGCGGGTTGTTTGATCCTCTTTAAAGCTGCTCAGTTTTTCTTTATTCCCAGTCCGCTGGAAAGTATAGACAAGGGTCTCTGGATCATTGGGGGTACGGCTTTGGGGAATCTTATGTTAGGCGCTTATTTGTTACGCGAAGGGAAGCAGCTGTCGTCTCTCACCATTACCGGTAATGGGTCTCATATCATGACGGATGTGTATAGCAGTGCCGGACTGGTCGTTGCGTTATTGATCATTCACTTTACGGGATGGGTCTGGATAGATCCGCTGGCGTCTGCATTGATGGGGTCTCTTATTTTGCGCCAGGGCTACCGGTTGCTGCGTCAATCCATTTCCGGTCTGATGGATGAAACGGATATGCAGATGGTGGATAAGGTGATCCGGATCTTAGAAGAGCACCGCAGAGACAAGTGGATTGATATACATAATATGCGGGTACAGCAGTATGGGAATAATTATCATATTGATTGCCATTTGACCCTACCGTATTATTTATTATTAAACGATTCGCACGAGGAATTGAAAGCGATAGAAAACCTGGTTAATAATGCATTTACATCAGGAGAAGTAGAGTTCTTTATACATACAGATCCCTGTATTGGCTCTTGTTGTCATTATTGCCATATGGCGAAATGCGCGGTGAGGCAGCATGAATTTACGGGTACAATACCATGGACGAGGGAAAATGTATTACCGAATAGAAAACACGGAGAAGAATAAAACTGGGAGCTGGTCAGGTAATACGCCAGACCAGCTCCGCAAAAAAAACTTATGCCTTTCGGCATAAGCTTTTTTTTTGCGTTATTAATTTTGTGCTATTCTTCACCTTCCGTCTCACCATCACCTGCTCCTAAAATCGCAGCTACTGGTTTCACAGCATGGTATATATTCCTATTATACTTATTCCCTAATATAATAATCGTAGACGTATCTTTCACAATCCTGTAAAACACCGTATTATTCCCGTGCCACCAGCCATTGTGATATACAATTTCAGAACTATCGGGGTACACCATCAATCTCCATCCCAATCCATAATTCCGTACACCCGGTTTCTCATGGCTATAAGGAGTATATGCGATTTTCAACCATTCCGGCGTAAACAGCTTGCCGTTATATAACCCCTGATCCCATTTCAGCATATCCTGGGCGGTGCTATATATCCCTTTATCACCTACCACACCATCAAAATTGGTATCGGGTTCTGCCTGCCCATTGTATTTATGACTGATGGTCTGGTGTGCCCTTACAGGGGTAGCCGGATCATATACAAACGTATTATTCATGCCCAGTGGGTCAAAGAAGGTCTTTTGTAAGAAATCCGCATATTTCTGCCCGGTTACCTTTTCAATGATGGATGCCAGGAGCATAAAATTGGTATTACAATATTGGAAATGCGTATCAGGGAGGTGCTGAATCTTTGGTTTATGTTGTTCCATCAGGCGGATCACATCGTCATTGGTCATAAACCGCTTCTTATCCGGCCAGATGCTGTCACAGAAATACAGGTAATTTGGTAACCCGCTCCTGTGGGACAATAACATACGGACAGTAATTCCCTTATATGGAAAACCGGGGAAGAACTTCTGGAGGGTATCTTCCAGGCTCAGCTTCTGCTGTTCTGCCAGGTATAACGTAGCCATCCCGGTAAATGTCTTGGACACAGAGGCCATCTGGAACGAAGAACTCTCCCCGATGAGGGAGTTTTTCGTTCTAAAGTTCTCCAGGCCATGATATTTCTCGAAGATAATCACCCCTTTCTTGGCTACAATCATAGATCCATTGAAGCCGGAGCGCAATAAATTAGTATTGTAAAAAGTTTCCAATTCCTGTTGTTGCACCTTGGTGCGGGGGGAATTGAGTACAGCTGCTCTCGCCTCATCAGTGATCTCAATCTGCGTAGTATCCTTTGTTCTCGATTTTCTATCCTTATTATACGCCGCATTGCTTTGACAAGCGGTAACAGCGTATAACGTAAACCCGGAGATAGTTAGTGCAATAAAAGCTGCTTTCATTCTGCTGTTAAGAGTCGATCTGTGACAAATATTTCGTAAAAGCCTTAAAATTAGGACCTAAAGCTAAGTTGGGCAAAAATTTCAATACCAAATTGGTCATTTTAAAGGTATTTTAAGATTTATACCCCGAAAATGGCAAAATAAAGCCCAAAAACTGGCTTAATTTTGACGAAATCAAATTTGAAGCGACTGCTATTTGATTTTTGCGCAACATCTTTTAGGTTTGTGCTTTGTTTGCCGTAATAACAAACATTAAGCCAATTGTTTTGCAGTTGGTAACATATAAAATAGAATCATGGATCAGCAAAAGTTGACTAGTTATCCGAAGGAGAAGATCAATATTTTATTGTTGGAAAACATCAGCGATGCCGCCGCGGCACAATTTACATCAGCTGGTTATACCAATGTAAAAAGGTTATCGGGAGCGCTGAGCGAAGAAGATCTGATTCGTGAGGTAAAAGACGTGCATCTGCTGGGCATCCGCTCAAAGACGCAGGTGACACGCAAGGTACTGGAGGCAGCTCATAAACTGCAGGGCATCGGTTGTTTTTGTATAGGTACCAACCAGGTAGACCTGAAAAGTGCCCGTGAGTTTGGGGTAGCCGTTTTCAATGCACCTTATTCCAATACCCGTTCTGTGGCTGAGCTTGTAATTGGTCTGTCCATTATGCTCATCCGCCGTATTCCGGACAAAAATGCCGCTGCGCATGAAGGTACCTGGATGAAAGAAGCCAAAGGCAGCTTCGAACTGAGAGGTAAAAGCCTGGGTATAGTAGGTTATGGTAATATCGGTAGCCAGGTGAGCGTACTCGCTGAGGCAATGGGTATGAACGTACTTTACTATGATGTGGAAACCAAACTACCATTGGGTAATGCGGTACAGATCCGCTCCCTGGATGAGCTGTTTGCGCAGTCAGATATAATCTCCCTGCATGTACCGTCTACCAAGACGACCAATAATATGATCACGGCCGAGGTGCTTAGCCATGCAAAACCGGGAGCTATCTTCATCAACTATGCACGTGGTGAAGTGGTAGACCTGGAAGCACTGAGAGATGCCCTGCTGGAAAAACGCCTGAGTGGTGCTGCCATCGACGTATTCCCGGTAGAACCTGAAAAGAACGGTGCTGCATTTTCTACACCGCTGCAGAAACTGAGCAATGTGATCCTCACGCCTCACATCGGTGGTAGCACTGAAGAAGCGCAGCACAATATTGGTCTGGATGTGAGCAGTAAAATGCTGAATTACCTCGAGAAAGGTGCGAGCTTCGGTTCTCATACTATTCCGGCGATGAGCGTTCCGGAAGTAGATCATACACATCGTATTTTGCATATTCACCAGAATGTTCCGGGGGTGTTATCTGAAATCAATACTGTGCTTTCTCAGAATAAGATTAATATCCTGGGGCAGTATTTGAAAACGAATGATACGGTTGGTTACGTTGTATTGGATGTGGATAGTGGGTTATCCAAAGAAGCGTTTGTATTGCTGCGTGATGTGAAGAATACAATTAAGGCCAGATTGCTTTATTAATTGGAGTAATAAATATGGTAAAATACCCCGCAGCCTGCTGCGGGGTATTTTTTTTGCTTAAACAAGGAAGGCGCCCCGGTGGGTATCCCGGGACGCCTTAAAGCCTATTTTATTTCTACTTTACACTTCTCTTATCTTATTACGGTCACTTCGCCTTTCACCACATTTGATGGTCCACCCAGTATCTTCTTATAGCTCAGCATCCACACATAAGTTCCTACATCCACCAGTGTTCCTTTGTATCGACCATCCCATCCGGTCTTGGAATCTTTACTGATGAAGATCTGTTCACCCCAACGGTTGTAGATACGCAGATCGTAGTCATACATCGTTCCGGTTACATGTGGTTTGAAGGTATCATTGTTTCCGTCGCCGTTCGGTGTGAACGCATTCGGGAAGTCTGGTTTACCCTCACAAGCTTTATAAGTTACCGTGATATCATCGGTTACGGTACCGCAATCATTATAAACAGTCACAGTATAGTATCCGGTCGTAGTCACTACATACGTTGAAGTAGTAGCGCCATCCTGCCACTTGATGCTGTTGCCGGTACCGGCATCTACACTCAGTGTCAGTGTCTGACCGATACAGATGGTGGTATCATTACCCAGAGAAATATCTCCGATACCAGCCACTGTTACTTTTACGCTATCTGTAGAAGTCAGGTTACAGAACCTGTCAAGCACTGTTACGGTGTAAGTACCTGGTGTGCTTACTTCCTTGATCGGATCGGTTGTACCATCATTCCAAAGGTAAGAGATTACGTCAGCGTTAGTCGCATCCAGTACCACGAGGCCACCGGCACAGATATCCTTGTCAGGACCGAGGTCGAAGCTGATGTTTGCTTTGTTGGTCACAGTTACAGTATCAGTTACAACGCAACCACCCTTCGTTACAGTCACCCAGTAATCACCAGGTTTAGATACGATAATGGAGTTTGTCAATGAACCGTCTAACCATGTTACACTGCCACCATCTGGTTCAACCTGCAGCATCACTGTCTGATCAGGACAAATAGCAGTATCAGGAGTCAGGGTCACGTTCGGCGGAGTAGACACCGTTACGGTCGCCTGGTCAGTTACGGTACAACCTTTCAGTGATACATCTACGGTGTAGGTACCAGCGGTACTTACAGTGATAGATGGTCCGGTATCACCAGTGCTCCATGTGTAAGAAGCACCCTGTACATAAGCATTCAGTTTTACAGTCATGCCATCACAGATAGTGGTATCGCGGATATCAACCGTTGGAGGTGTATTCACCGTTACTTTAATAGAGTCTGTAGCGGAACAACCATTGTTGGTCACCGTTGCGTAGTAAGTACCGGCAGCAGATATGGTGATCTGTTGGGTAGTTGCACCTGTGTTCCATTTAATTGTATAACCAGCACTTGCATTTGCCGCACCTGCATCCAGGGTTAATGAGTTGCCTTCGCAGATCGCAGTATCGTTACCCAGGTTGACGGTTGGTTTCTGTACATATTGCAGGGTATAAGTCACTGGGTCAGATACGCAACCGGTTACGCCATCAGTTACGATGAAGGTAGCCTGAGTCGCACCATTCAGGTCGAATACATTGCTGGTCTGACTCTTCGGTGTGGTTACGGTACCTGCAGGATATACGCTCTGCAGTGTAAATGTTGGTTTGCTCACTTTGGTCAGCAGCTGCAATGCAAACTTCGTATTGTCAGAACAGTTAGCTGGCAGCGCTGTATCCAGTTGTGGTTTAGGACACGCTACTACAGTAATGATCTGTACCCTTTCGATCGCAGCATTACCACATGCGTCAGATACGTTCCATCTTCTGGTGATGGTGTAACCGTTACAAGCATCCACAGTATATGGATCGGTGGTCATGGTCGCTTTCTTAGGGAAGTTGCCATCGCAGTTATCAGTTGCATACAGGGTAGCAGCAGCTGGTATAGTACCTCCACAAGTGACAGTAACAGCAGCCGGAGCCGGATCGATCACTGGTTTGGTGGTATCTACTACTGTGATCACCTGACGAACAGTGTTGGTATTACCACATTCATCTTTCGCTGTCCAGACTCTGATCAGCTGGTAGTTGCTTGCACAAGCACCGGTGATAGACTGACGGGTCTGGGTGTAGCTGATCTTCACATTACTGGTTGCACTACAGTTGTCAGTAGCAGACAGGTTGCTTGGCGGTGTTGGCACTGCACTACAACTTACGGTAGTATCGCTTGGCGGTGTGATGGTAAATGATGGTCTGGTAGTATCCTGTACAGTAATTACCTGTTTCATTGTAGCCACGTTTCCGCAATCGTCGGTAGCGGTCCAGGTACGGGTCAGACGATAGTTATTGGAGCAGGTAGTGCTCAGGAATACCTTGGTTTGGGCAACCGTTACTTTCACACTTGCAGAACAATTGTCTGTAGCAGTGATCGTTGGCAGTGCAGGTACGCCGTCGCAGTTTACAGTAGTATCAGCAACCAGGATTGTATTGAATACTGGTCGGGTAGTATCTACTACTGTGATGATCTGTTTTAGTACAGTACTGTTACCACAATCATCGGTCGCAGTCCATGTACGGGTGATCTGGTAAGTATTGCTACAAGTGCTGCCGGAGATTGACTGTCTGGTATCCACTGGTGTTACAGTGATGGTACCTGTTGTACAGTTATCAGTAGCAGTCAGGGTAGTTCCGGCAGGTACCTTATCACAATCAACGGTTACGTTGGCAGGAGCAGTACCAGAGAACACAGGACCGGTGGTATCTTTCACAGTTACGGTCTGTCTCAGGGTGTCGCTTACATTACCACAGTTATCAACCGCTACCCATTTACGGATCAGGTAATAATTGTTTGTACACTGACCTGCGATGTCTACACGGGTTTCAATCGGTGTGATGGTCAGGGTACCGGAACAATCGTCGGTAGCAGTCAGGTTTACAGCAGCTGGTACGTTGTCACAACTTGCTGTCACGTTAGCCGGAGCGGCGGTGGTGAACTTAGGTGCAGTGGTATCAACAACCGTGATGGTCTGCTGAGCGGAAGTCGTGAGACCACAACGATCTACGGCTGTCCAGGTACGCATGATGAGGGTAGTACATGCATCAGGCGTTTGAGTATTGTCGGTATAAGTTACAGTCAGGGCTTCATTGCTGAAAGGCTGGTGACTGAATACTGGTGTACCGAACAGTGTAGTATAGTCTTTACCAGCTACGCAATTAGTCGTTACGGAAGCAGGAACAGATACAACTACAGGAGATGTAGTGATTCTTCTCAGTTTCACCACGTTGCTGATGGTATTGGAGCAGGAACCGGAAGTTACGATCCTTCTGAACCATACGGTATCAGCGGTGAGTGTAGCAGGGGTATAAGTAGCAGCAGTGCCACCTGTACCTGTTGTTACATTGGAGAAACCGGTGGTTGCACTGGTCGTGCTTATCTGCCACTGGTAAGTATAAGTACCGTCGCCACCACTCAATGCCACCGTACCCGTGAGGGCAGCTGGTGTTTCAGAAGCACAAAGTGTCTGATCGGCAGAGATGGTATTGTTCAGTACTGGTCCCTGGTTTGTCAGTGTTACAGTAGCTGGCGTACCAGTACATGTACCATTGCTCAGGGTCCACTGCAGGGTAGCGGATGTACCTGCGAACACAATCACACTGGCAGTTGGGTTATTCAGGTCAGTCGCTGCAATAGTTGCAGTACCGCTGATCACAGTCCATTTACCGGTAGATGTGGTGATTGCTCCAGGCGTAGCCGCCATGTGGAAGAGCGAATCGTTACAATGTGTCTGGTCAGGACCCGCATTTGCAGCTTCCGGCATCATATCATTCTTCAGAAGAACAGTGCTGGTAGAAGTACATATGCCGTTGGAGATTGTCCAGATAGCAGTAGCAGTATCGCCAGCCGGTACGAAGATCGTTGCTGTCGGATTATTTACATCTGTAGTGGCAATCGTTGCAGTAGTACCTGTGTAGAAGGACCATGCACCGGTACCTGCGGTAGCAGTATTTGCCGCCATCGTGAAGGCACTGTCGTTACAATGTGTCTGAGCAGGACCAGCATTTGCCGTACCAGGCATTGCATCGTCTATCAGTTTCACGCTATCGATAGAAGAACAAACACCGTTTGTTATTGTCCAGTAAGCTACTACGCTGTCGCCTACAGGAACAGTGATCACTGCAGTTGGTTTGCTGATATCAGCAGCTGCGATGGTCGCACGGGTATTGGATAGTGTCCATCTACCGGTAGCACCTGTTACATCAGGAGTGTTAGCCGCCATAGGAAAGGCTGTGGTAGCACACTGGCGTTGGTCAGGACCTGCCTCGGCAGCGGTTGGCTGTGCATAGTTCACCAGTTTCACGCTGTCGATAGTAGAACATGCACCGTTTGTAATTGTCCAGTAAGCTTTTACGCTATCACCTACAGGAACGGTGATCACCGCAGTTGGGTTGCTGGTATCAGCAGCTGCGATGGTTGCACGGGTATTGGAGAGTGTCCATTTACCGGTAGCACCTGTTACAGTTGGCGTGTTTGCTGCCACGGTGAAGGTCGTGTTATTACACTGACGGATGAAGTCTACACCGGCATTCGCCTGGTCTGGCATTGCGCTGTTAATGAGCAGTACTTTGTCAGAAGAAGAGCAGACACCGTTTGTCACTGTCCAGGTTGCGGTAGCGCTATCACCGGCAGGCAGTGTAAATACAGCAGCTGGATTGGTCGAATCAGCAGCGCTGAAGCTGGCCGCGCTACCAGGATACAGTGACCATTTACCTACAGCGGTAGCAGGAGATGCTGCCGTAGCCTGCATGGTAAAGGTAGCATTGTTACACTGGCGGATAGAATCCGGACCGGCGTTCGCAGTTTCAGGTTGCTGATAGTTGTATAACTTAATTGTATCTACGCTCTGGCACAAACCGTTTGTAATGGTCCATGTCACATAAGCGCTATCACCATTTGGCACAGTGAAAGTAGTAGATGTGCTGTTTAAGTCAGCAGCAGGGAAGGTAGCGTTACCTTTTACTACTGTCCAGTGGCCCACTGCATTAGGTACATCAGGCGCGTTCGCTGTAACAGGGAACGTGGTGGTCATACACTGTTGCATGTCAGCTGGTAAAGCAGCGGCGGTTGGTGACATGTAGTTCACCAGTTTCACTGTATCGCTGGTAGGACAGGTACCGTTGGTAATCGTCCATATAGCCAGTACGCTATCGCCTGCCGGTACAATGATCGTTGCAGTTGGGCTGTTCGGATCACTTGGTGTAGCAGTAGTAGTACCAACGAATGTCCAGGTACCGGTAGCACCGGCTACGTCAGGAGCGTTGGCGGCCATTACGAAAGCACTGTCATTACAATGATAGATATCCGCTCCTGCATTTGCATTGGAAGGAGTGAGGAGGTTGGTCAGTGTTACAGAAGAAGAGTCAGCACAAGTGCCGTTTGTTACTACCCAACTTAATACAGCAGATTCGCCGTTTGGAATAGTGATATGGGCACTTTCGCTGTGTTCTTCGCCGGTAGCGATTGTTGCGTTACCACTGCGTACATACCAGGTACCGGTCGCACCTGTTACGGTTACTGCAGAAGCAGTCATTACGAAAGCGGTACCCGCACACTTGGTCTGGTCTGCACCTGCACTTACCGCAGTTGGCTGTTCGTAGTTGATCAGCACAATGCTATCGGTAGAAGTACATCCCAGGTTAGTGATTGTCCATCTCAGTTTTACGGTCGTACCTGCGGTTACAGAGAAAGTAGCTGTCGGATTGTTTACATCCGCAGCAGGGATGGTATAAGTAGAAGGAGATACCACTGTCCAGTAACCGGTAGCACCAGCTACAGAAGGTGTATTCGCCGTCATGGCGAAAGCAGCGTTGTTACATTGTTTAATCGTGTCAACACCGGCATTGGCAGCAGCTGGCGGATTGTTGTTCACAATCCATACAGTATCCACATCTGCACAAGCACCATTGGTAATTGTCCAGAACAACATACTGCTGTCACCCACAGGGATGGTCACAGTAGTGGTCGGACTTGTTACGCTTGTGATAGTAGCAGTAGAACCGGCTGGCTTGCTCCATACACCGTAAGCAGTAGCTACAGAAGGTGTATTCGCAGCCATGGTAAAACTGGTAGCGCTACACAGGTGTTGGTCAGGACCCGCATCTGCGTCGGCTGGTTTTACATAGTTCACCAGTTTCACGCTATCTATAGAAGAACATGTACCATTTACAACTGTCCAGTAAGCCATTACGCTGTCGCCAACAGGAACTGTGATGATAGCGGTAGTGCTGGTTGGATTTGTGATGATAGCTGTTGGTTTGGACACGGTCCAGGTACCGGTACCGATGGTGGGTGCAGTGGCAGACATGGTGAAAGTACCGTCCGCACAATGCTTGGTTGAATCAGGACCAGCTTGTGCCGTAGAAGGCGCCTGGTAATTCTTCAGGAAGATATAATCAGAGCTGGAACATACACCGTTTGTCACTGTCCAGATAGCCGTGGCGGTATCGCCGGCTGGCAGGGTGATGATAGCATTGATCTTATTTATATCAGCAGCAGCGATGCTTGCTGCGCTACCGGTAAAGAGGGTCCAGGTACCTGTTGCTGTAGCAGGATTAGGTGTAGTCGCTGCCATGGTGAAGGTAGCGTTATTACACTGAACGATTGAATCCAGACCAGCGTTAGCAGGATCAGGGCTCTGGTAGTTAATTAATACAATGCTGTCTTTAGATGAACATGTACCGTTGGTGACAGTCCAGTAAAGAATTGCAGTTGTACCATTTGCAACGGTGATCACAGCATTTACTTTGCTGCTGTCTGCCGCTGCAATAACAGGATTACCACTCTTCACAGACCACTTACCTGTACCAATGGTAGGTGCAGTTGCGGACATGGTGAAGGAAGGTGTCATACACTGTTTAATCGTATCCGGACCTGCATTGGCAGTAGTAGGAGTTGCGTAGTTAATCAGTTTTACGTAGTCGTGAGAAGAACAGGTTCCGTTGGTCACTGTCCATATTAAAGTAGCTGTATCACCAGCTGCCAGGGTCACAGTAGCTGCAGGATTGTTGAACATACCTGTAGTGATAGTGGCAGCGCTACCTGTGAAGGTTGACCAGGTACCGGTACCGATGGCAGGTGTTGTCGCCTGCATGGTAAAGGTACTATTCGCACACTGCATAAGAGAATCAGGACCGGCATTTGCCTGAACTGGTTGTTTGTAGTTGATCAGCACCACCTGGTCTGAAGTAGTACAAGCCCCATTCGTAATGGTCCATGCCAGTGTAGCAGTGTCACCAGCCAGTACAAACACTGTAGTGGTCGGGCTGGATAAATTAGTGATCGTTGCTTTACCACTTACCAGGGTCCATTCACCTGTACCGATAGTAGCTGTGTTAGCTGCCATGGTGAACAGGGAGTCGCTACAATGTGTTTGGTCAGCACCTGCATTGGAAGTAGCAGGAGCAGTATATACAGTTACAGTTCCGCTTGCACAGGTTGAATTCGCACATAAGCCGGTACCTTCTGCTCTTACATAGAATGTAGTGGTAGCAGAAACGGTCACCGTGATTGTCGCACCTGTACCGATAGCAGTACCTGTACCACAGCCGCCTGCGTACCATACCCATTGTGCCGCATCGGTACCATCCGGGTTTTGACCAAGGGTACCACCTGTTACAGTCAGGGTAGTAGAGCCAGTAGTACAAATGTTCGGAGAACTTACGGTTACGCCGGTAGGATCAGTGGTAGGTGATTCTACGTTTACAGAGAACGGAATTGTATTGGTACAACCACCATAATCATTTCTTACGGTCAGCAGGAAGTTGTAAGTACCTGCAGCAACACCACTCGGAATAGTAACAGTGATTGGCCATGTAGTAATTGGTGTTTCGGCAACCGCACTGAACCCAGGCATTGCACCTGTGCTGGCAGCAGCGATACTATAATATAAAGGATTACCTGAAGTCGCAGTTGTATCCAGTGAGAAGGAAGTTGCGGTGTTACAGATGGTCACCGGTTTCAGGGTCACTGTTGGAACAGCTGTATAGTGCAGGGTCACTTCATCGGTAGTGGTAGCACAACCTGCGGTATTCGCGATACTCCATTGCAGTACTACATCCTGTGCTGTACCTATAGGAGTTACCGTTACAGTTGTATTATAAGCATGGATATCATCGATGGTTACACCATTACCGGAGATCACCGTCCAGGTACCTTCTTCTGCAAATATGCCGGTTGCGTCTGTGTTAGGAGGCGTAGCCGTCATCGTAAATACATTCGAAGTACCACACTGGATGGTGTCCTCACCTGCATAAGCAGCAGAAGCACCAGCTACGAGCGTCAGCGTATCGTATGCATAACCAATACAGGAAGAGTTGGCGGTAGCTTTCACAGTATACTGGAGGTATACGGTGGTACCTGCGTGTAGCAATGTAAAGGTAGCCCCCGGGTTATTTTTATTCCCGGTAATGTAGTCAGAGAAGTCAACGTTGCTCGGATCAGACACACCGGGTCCTTCCACAGCAATATAAGACCATGTTCCTGATGTACCGGTAATCTGTGTACGGCCTGGGGTGAACGTACTGCTTCCGGTTTCCACACACTGGATCAGGTGCTTACCCGCAGGTGGCGCCGGTATATCTGTGAGTTTCACATGGAATGGTTCGGACTGCACGATACATTGGCCCGATTTGACGACGACCGTAAATACACTATCTGCGATCGTCTCTGTTGTATAAGTCATCGATGTCAGATCATTAAAATCTGTCAACAATACGCCGGTAGAATCGCTACCCTTATACCAATATATATGACCGCCAGTAGGAATTATAGCTGATAATGTGTCGTTTACGGAGAAGGTAACTCTGCTACCCACGCAAATAGTGGTTGGTGTTGCAGAGATCTCCACTGTAGGTTTATCATCAACACTAATGCTTGCGCTGTTGGAGTCCACACAGGTTTTACCACCATCAATACCATAATAAATATATCCATATACGGTAATGGTGGTATCAGAAACCAGTGTGATCGAACGTTTAGGACCGACATAAGTGGTATCGCTCCATTTAAATTCATCAAAACCGCCCGAAGCCTGCAACTCGACAGTGGCGCCCTCACACACCTGGCTCTTGGTCAGGTAAAGGGTTGGCATTGGGAGGATGGTAATTTTGACCGCAGAAGAAGGGGAAGCACAGGTTTCTGAAGAGCTGCCACTTTCGTAGATCCTTACACGGAAATAATAATCTGCTGCTTCCGTTTTGGTAGCAGTCAGTTCGCCTTCAGCGATAAAGAGGGTGTCGTTGTTCGCAGTACCATAAGGTACGTTGAACCAGGTCACACCACCATCATCAGACATTTCCCACTGGTACTCCGGATTAGTGAAGTAGGTAGCAGGTGTATAAGCGGAGGTTATCACGGTAGGAGCGCCTTCACACAATACCTCTTTCAGGTTATCGGCCTGGCCTTCAATCTGTGCCGTGATAACGGGGCTACAATATTGGAATTCGATATCATCAACTGCAATATCGTTACCACAACCACCGTCGAAATTGTTTTTGATCCTTACCAGAACGTCTGTAACACCGGAAGGTACAGTGAATGAACCACCATACCTTTGCCATTGTGTTTTCTTGATGTTCATCGATACCGCATAGGTTTTAAATTCTGCGAGTACTTGACTGGTATTTGCCGCATTCAGTACCTGGAAGGTGACCCCAGCGTATTTATAACCGTTTACGCAATTGTTGTTTAATACAGAGGCGCTATCCGTGTTAAGGAGCCAGGCGCTGAAGTTATACACCGAACCACGACAAAGACCGGTCACTTCTTTCTGGAAGAAGATACTAGGCGTATAATCTGAGTTGGCCACCAGCATACCACCGCGGGTTAAACCGCTATGGTCCAGGGCAGCTACCCATTCAGGTCTAAGCTGTGTAGTATTGGATATTGCATAATAGTTATCGTTCAGGTCACCGGAAGCCTGATAAATATAAGTAATAGCGGAAGAAGGCGAATAGGCCATTCTTGACGTATTGGTCGGCAGGGTACCAAAGTTCTCCGAGAAACCGGGCATTTCGGCATTACCGCCACTACAGGTCGAAATGGTACAATCTACAGCCACGACTGTTTTAGTCGAAGTAATGTCTGCACCATTTGTTCTTTTGAGTACGACTTTAAAGGTGTAAGTACCGGCAGTGAGGAACTGGATTGTCAGGGCCTGGGTTCCTGTTAGCTGAGTGGACTTGACGGTAGAATTGACGTCAGAGTACAGGATGGTATAATCTGCATCTGATCCTGTTGGCGTCGTGATTGTCCAGGTTGCCTTGCCGTTCTGGTTACTTGACAGCACGGCGTTCATACTAACAAATTTGGCCTGATCCGCAGTACTATTATTAGTTGACATACATACCGTATCCGGTATGTTGAAATACAGCGTTTGCGCCCGCGCTATACCCATGGCGAGGAACAAACAGCTATATAATAGGATTAGAATCTTTTTCATCTTCAATTATTTTGGGAAAAAACTATCAGAGAGGGCTGGATTAACAATCGGGCGCTCTTTGTGGTCTTTCATATTTTTGAGGGTGAAAAAGCAACCAACTCCATACGGAGTAGGCGATCCATGAAGTGTAAAGTGCTTTCATAGGCCTGGTTAAGTTTTACGATATGGCTTTAAATAATACTATTTTGAAATTAAAATTAACACTAATATAGTAAATAGAAAAAATGTGTATTACTTATAACCTAATATATAAAAGCAGAAATGGAAGTAATGGGGGAGAGGAATTTTGATTTTCAGGTACTTAATGAGGTGAAAATTATTTTTATATTTGAGAAGAAAAGTTATCCACATCGTCATTCCGTGAATAAAAAAGTTATATTTGACGATTGTTGTATCAATTATTTATCTACCTTTGCAGACCAAATTTGATGTAAGATGCCCAAAGTAAAGACTCATTCCCGGGCTAAGAAGACCTTCAAGGTAACCGGGAGCGGACAGATTAAGCGGTATAATGCCTTCAAAAGTCACTTGCTGACCAAGAAAGCTACCAAAAGAAAACGCCACCTGAGAGGTAGCAGCCTGGTTAGTTCCGCTAACCTGGATCTCGTAAAGAGAATGCTCGCACTCAGATAGTCGGAGTTTCAGAATTATTATTAACTAAAACGGAAAAAAGAGCACAAAATGCCTCGTTCAGTAAATGCAGTTGCTTCCAGAGCCCGCAGGAAGAAAATTTTAAAGCAGGCCAAGGGTTTTTATGGTAAACGTAAAAACGTTTATACCGTAGCCAAGAACGTATTGGAGAAAGGTCTTACATATAGCTATGTAGGCCGTAAATTAAAGAAGAGAAACTACCGTCAGTTGTGGATCGCGCGTATTAACGCTGCAGTTCGTGCTGAAGGTATCACTTATTCTGAGTTCATCCACAAGCTGTCAGTTAAGAATATCGATCTGAATAGAAAGGTATTGGCTGATCTGGCTATGAATGAGCCTGAGACTTTCAAGAAGCTCGTAGCAACCGTTAAATAAGCGGTAGCCTCCAACGATACAACAAAAAGAGCCGGTGCTGAATAGCATCGGCTCTTTTATTTATTTCCAGCCCGCCGCAGGCGCACGCAAAAAAGGGCTTTCGCCATAGGCGAAAGCCCTTTTTTATATTATAAATGATTTATAATCTGTTTCAAATTTCCCTCCCTTCGGGAAAATCCCCACTATCGAAGAACCACTTCCACTCATCGTCGCATACACTGCACCCTGTCTATACATTTCCTCTTTAATTTGTGCTAATTCCGGATGCGCACTAAATATGGGAATCTCAAAATCATTCTTCATCAATCCCTTCCATTCCTCCACCGGCCGCTTTATCACCTCCAGCAAAGAAATATCAGGTTCCCCCGGCGTCAGTTGTTTAAACGCCCACCCCGTATTCACATGTATATCCGGATACACCAACACAAAGGTCCATCCTTTTAAGTCAAGTTCCACCGGTATCATTACCTCGCCACGCCCTGTAGCATAACACGCCTTATTCAAAACAAAAAACGGGCAATCACTGCCCAACGCAGCAGCATACTCTACCAACTGCTCCGTTGTCAATCCCAGCTGAAAACGCTGATTCAAATGCATCAACATAAACGCAGCATCTGCCGAACCACCGCCCAGCCCTGCGCCAATTGGAATATGCTTATGCAGATGTATATCCACTTCTGCAATAGAAGGGAAATCCTTCTTCAGCAAATGCCACGCCTTCAGGCATAAATTATCATCTGCAGCACCTGGTATTGCAATACCACTGCTGTTAAATTGTAATGTTCCCGGACTCAACACCTCCAGCGCATCTGTGAGCTGCAAAGGATAGAATACCGTCTCCAGGTCATGAAAACCATCCGCACGCCTGCGGACAATATGCAGACCCAGATTTATCTTGCAATTTGGAAAAACGATCATGCGGAAAAAAGGTATAATTTATCTGCTCTTCCGGCTATTGATCTCATCGCGTATCGCGATCGCCCGGATATAATCTTCCTGTTCCAATACTTCCTGTAGCAGTTGTGTAAGCTCATCCAGGTTCAGGACTTTCAGATCATCCTCAGCACCTTTTTCGTGTTCTGAAATGGTCGGTGTGACAGGTTTCAATCCCTTCTTGCCTGCAGGGTCATCGAGTAGGATACCGGCACTGTTCAGGATATTTTCGTAAGTAAAGATGGGACAACCAAAACGCACGGCTAATGCCAATGCATCGGAAGTACGTGAATCTATCTCAATGGTTTCATCATTACTGTAGCAGACAAGTTTTGAATAAAAAATCCCTTCCTGCAAATTGCTGATGACCACTTCGTGCAATTCAATGTTGAATGCATTCATAAAGTTTTTCATCAGATCGTGTGTCAGTGGGCGGCTGGGTTGCATTTTTTCAAGCGCTACAGCAATGGCTTGTGCTTCGAATCCACCTATTACAATAGGTAATCTGCGCAAACCGTTCACTTCCCCCAGTACGACGGCGTATGAATGTGTTTGTGTAATGCTGTGCGAAAGGGCAACTATTTCCAGTTCTATTTTTCTCATATCTGTCCTGCGTTGTCGCTGAATATTTTATAAGTCGTGAAGTTAGAAAAAATATTCCTTATCTAAAAATTACGTAATGCTTGATAAACCTGAAAATTAGCTGCTGTCGAAGACAGCAGCTAATTTTCAAATGTAAACTTTTTAACTTTTTAACGCCTTCACGGCCGCTGTCAATTTCGGCACTACCTCAAATGCATCTCCTACAATCCCGTAGTCTGCCGCCTTGAAAAAAGGTGCCTCCGGATCTTTATTAATGACCACAATCACCTTGCTACCATTAACCCCTGCCAAATGTTGTATTGCACCCGATATTCCTATAGCGATGTACAAATTTGGCCGCACGGTCAGCCCAGTCTGCCCCACATGTTCATGGTGTGGGCGCCAGCCAGAATCTGCTACCGGCCTTGAACAGGCTGTACCTGCTCCCAATGCCTTTGCCAGATCTTCTACCAGCCCCCAGTTTTCTGGACCTTTCAATCCACGGCCACCACTCACTACGATCTCTGCTTCCGTCAGCGGTATCTCTCCACTCACCGTTTCTACTTTACTCACTTTTACTTTAAAATCCCCATCATTAACTGCAGTGGGGAAAGCCGCTACTGTCGATGTATTGGAAGATTTCTCCACCGCAAAGGTATTCGGCATGACCGCTATCACCTTTTTCGCTGCAGTGATATTTATGTTGGCAAATGCCTTGCCAGAGAAGACACTCTTTTTTACCACAAAGCCATTGCTGGTATCCGGATAAGAGATCGCACCAGACACAAACCCTGCCTTGAGGCGGGCTGCAACTCTCGGGGCGATTGCTTTGCCGTCAAAGTTGTGTGGGAATACGATCACATCGGCACCTTCCTGCTCTGCAGCAGCTGCTATGATCTTTGTAAATACACTTCCTTCTGTTTCATTCAGGCGGGCATCTGCCGCATGCAACACCTTGCCTGCACCGTAATTGCCCAGTGCTGTCAATTCACCCTCCGGTACTTCACCCAGCACCAGCACGGTCGCAGTTGTATTAAATTGTTGTGCTACTTTTGCACCATATTGTATCGCTTCAAAAGCCGCCTTCTTGATCTTTCCCTGGGCCTGATCTGCAAATATGAGGACTGACATATCGGTTTGGCTGTTTAGATTTTTGAATAATGTTCGCAGGCGGGCGCCTGACGTGGAATGATTTTTCTTAACGGGGTATTCGGTAAAACCGGTTAACTTAAATCACTTTAGCTTCTTCGTGCAATAGCTTTATCAGCTCTTCCACATTATCTGGGCTAATCATTTTTACACCTGCTTTTGCTGGTGGCAGCTCAAAACTGGCAATGGTAGTCAGCGTATCGGCTGGTGCCGGCTCTACTACCGCCAGTGGCTTGGTTCTTGCAGCCATGATACCACGCATATTGGGGATGCGGGCTTCGGCCATTCCTTTCTGGCAGGATACGACTACAGGCAGTGCTACAGTTACGATCTCCTCACCACCTTCAATTTCCCTGTTGATAGTGGCTGTATTGTCGCTCAGCTCCAGCTTTGCAGCGATTGATACATAAGGAAGATCCAGCAACTCTGCGACCATACCACCAATGGCAGCGCCATTGTAATCGATGGTTTCTTTTCCTGTCAGGATCAGGTCATAACCCTGTTGCCCGGCATGGGCTGCAATCTGCGCAGCAATAAAATAGCTGTCGGGACTATCTGTGTTCACCCTGAAGGCTTCATCGCCTCCTAATGCAAGGGCTTTACGGATAATGGGCTCCGTATCAGCACCACCCACGGTAATCAGATGTACAGTAGCATTGAGGGACTCTTTCAGTTCCAGCGCCCTGACCAGGGCATACCATTCATCGTAGGGGTTGATGATGAATTGTACACCTGCTTCATTGAATTTCGTGTTGTTGTCTGTGAAAGCTATTTTTGCAGTCGTGTCCGGAGTTTTACTGATACATACTAATATCTTCATGGCCTTAACTGTTTTATGAAATAAAGCGGTATGAGCAAATATATTTAAATAATGGATAGGATAGCCAGTATAAAAGAATTTTTGAAACAGACACCTAATGACAGCTTTCTGAAGCATGCATTGGCGCTGGAATATATAAAACTGGGCAACGATGCGGATGCCCGTCTGCAGTTCGAAGAGTTGCTGACACACGAACCGGGGTATGTAGGCTCGTACTACCACCTTGGCAAACTGCTGGAAAGGGCAGGAGCGGAGCAGGAAGCCATCGCCGTTTACGAAAAAGGCATGGAAATGGCAAAAGCTGAAAATAACAGGCATGCCTACAATGAACTCCAGATGGCACTTGACGATCTGCTTTAAGAAAATAACAATCGAATCAACACTATGGAACTTATTAACAGGTTTAAGGAATATATCGCAGCAGAAAAGTTGTACCAATCAGGTGACAGGATCTTGCTGGCTGTAAGCGGCGGCGTGGATTCCGTCGTGATGGCGCACCTGTACAAACAGGCGGGCATTGACTGTGGCATTGCACACTGCAATTTTCAGCTCAGAGGGGTAGAATCTACAAGAGACGAAACATTCGTGACCGCACTGGCCAATGAACTGGGAGTACCATTGTACTCCATTCGCTTTGATACCGAAGTATACGCTAATGAAAAACGTGTATCCATCCAGGTGGCAGCCCGTGAACTGCGTTATACATGGCTGGAAGAGATCCGTCAGCAACAGGGGTATGCATTCCTCGCCACCGCACATCACATGCAGGACAATGTAGAAACAGTACTCATGAATTTCTCCAAAGGCACCGGTATTGCAGGTCTTCACGGTATATTACCCCGTCAGCAACACCTGATCCGGCCATTGCTCTTTGCACAAAAAGAAGATCTGGTGGCCCTGGCAACAGCGAACGGTTGGGGATTTGTAGAAGACAGTTCTAATATAACAGTAAAATATACACGCAATTTCTTCCGGCACAAAGTCATCCCCGTTATACAGGAGACCTTTCCGGCGGTTGTACCCCAAATGGCGGCCAGTATAGACCGTTTCAGGGAAGCAGAACAACTGTATACGGAAGCAGTACTGAGGCATAAAAAACGGTTGCTGTTCAAACAGGGGGATAATTTTAAAGTACCTGTACTAAAGCTCCAAAAAGCGATACCCCTGCAAACAATTGCCTGGGAGATCTTCAAAGACTTTGGCTGTAGTGCCCCGCAATTACCACAGGTGATCGATCTGCTGCAATCAGAACCCGGCAGACTGGTAGAAACTACCACCCACCGGATTATCCGCGACAGAGTGTGGCTGTTAATTACGCCACTGGAAGCTCCGGAAGCTCCCCTGATTGTGATTGAAAAAGAAACAGCAGTTGTGCCAGTGAAAGGAGGGTCCCTGAAGTTGAAGATCCGAAGCAGTGAAGGTGCCCCCATTCCTGGTTCTCCGCACATGGCCTGCCTGGACATGGATACTTTACAATTCCCATTGCTCATGCGCCGCTGGAAACAGGGAGATTATTTCTACCCATTAGGCATGCGGAAAAAGAAAAAGCTGAGTCGCTTCTTCATAGATCAGAAATTATCATTGATACAGAAAGAGAATATATGGGTGCTGGAATCCGCCAAACGAATAGTCTGGATCATCGGTATGCGCATAGATGACCGGTGTAAGATTACCCCCCATACCAGCAATATGTTGGTGCTGGAGTGGCAGCCTATTTAAAGTTTTGAATCAGACTGCTGAGTTCCGGAAAGGAGTGTTTTTTCAGACAAAAATCATAGAAATGTTGTGCTGAAACAAGGTATTCCTCGTAAGTAAATGGTTTTACCATATAGGACAGGGCACCTAATTGACGGCACTGATGCATTTCCATTACATTCATGGAAGAGGAGAAGATAATCACTGGAATGTTCTGGTATTCGGGAATGTTCTTTAGTTCACGTAAGGTTTCTGTGCCACTCATCCTCGGCATATTCAGGTCCAGCACAATCAGGGAAGGAAGGGTTCCTGCATCCAGTGAAAGCTGTTCCATATGCTGTAATACTTTTTCTCCATCTTCAACAAGTAAGGGCACATCAGGCAGATTGATGGCATTGAAAGCGTCCTGCATAATAAAGCGATCCTCCAGATCATCATCGGCCAATAATATTTTCACTATTTTTTCTTCCATACGTGATTGCTACCAATTCCTTATGAGTGATGAAGAGACTCCCGTAGAAAAAAATCCACTAATTGATTCTTGATCCACATTGGTATTGTAGGGATATTTACTTCCTTTCTCAATCCGGGTGGTCTCAGATTTTATCAGATGGCTTGTTTCGCTTAGCTGGAGCCTTGATTCAAAGACACAATTGCAAAAAGCAGGCCGTGTAAAATGAAAAAGCCGCTTGGGACATAGACCCAAGCGGCTTTTCAATATCGTATTGCCCTTTTAAAAGAAAGAGGGGTGCATGAGTTGATTCAGGAAGTACAAAACAATCTGCGGCTTGAAAATAATCGGGAAGATCAGACCGAATATAGCTCCCCACAAGTGCGCAGAGTGATTGATACCATCGCCGTACTGACGTTTATCCAGGTAAGCCGTCATCACGATGTACAATACTGCGTACAAGATCAGCGGCATAGGAAATATCAGTACATAGATTTTCGCCCATGGTGCAAATAATACGGTTGCGTAGATCACAGCAGATACAGCACCGGATGCACCTATGGAAGAATAATGGTCATCGTTTTTGTGCTTAATATAAGTGGGAATACCTGATAAGATAATCCCTAACACATAAAATATCAGGAAGTAAAATTTAGACTGAAAGATAGCTTCGAATGTTTGTTCTATAAAGCGTCCGCAGAAGTAGAGGGAGAGCATGTTGAAACCCAGGTGCATCAGGTCAGCGTGTACAAGACCACAGGTGAAGAAGCGGTAGTACTGCTTACGATCTCTGATCATGGTTGGGCGCAGGCTCAGGTCGTAAATCTTCTCCGGATTGTAGAACATTGTAGTGAGTGATACCAGGCAGGTGATCAGAATAATTGTATGCGTTAAAGTAAAGCCTTCCATGTTGAGTCAAATAATTTATTGGTTGTAATTTACTTAAAATTATCACTGATGATGATATTTTTCCCGGTTCAAAACTGTATACGCCCTGTAAATTTGTTCCGTCATAATCAATCTTACCAACTGGTGCGGAAATGTGAGTGGCGAGAGGGACATTTTCAACTGTGCCCTTTCCAGCAAACTACTATCGATCCCATAGGCCCCGCCAATCAGGATAATTAACTGCCTGGTGCCTGCATTTGCCCTTTGCTGCAGAAAATCTGCCAGTTGCAGGGTCGTATGCATCTTTCCATGTTCATCCAGGGCGAGGAGGTAATCCTGGGGTTGGAGCATGTCCATAATCATCTTCGCTTCCGCCTTTTTGAGCTCCGGCACAGACAGACTTGCCGCCTGCTTCACCGTAGGGATCAGCCTGAGCTCAAAATCTGTATAATGCTGTAACCGCTTCTGGAAAACCGCTATACCATCTCTGATGTACGCGTCATTTTCCTTCCCGATGCTCCAGAGTTGTATTTTCATGATGATAGATCTATAGTATGCACAAAAGAAAAGCCCGTTTCATGTAGATGAAACGGGCTTTTTGGGTGACCTCGTCTGGATTCAAACCAGAAACCTTCTGATCCGTAGTCAGATGCTCTATTCAGTTGAGCTACGAAGCCATTTGGGAGGGCAAATTTAGAAAATATTTTTCAGACTACCAAATTTTGCCTTTTCTTTTTTTGAAGGAGAAAAGTTTTGATCTCTTTTAGTACAAAACGTTCCTCTCTTTTGTGACCTCGTCTGGATTCAAACCAGAAACCTTCTGATCCGTAGTCAGATGCTCTATTCAGTTGAGCTACGAGGCCATTCCCGTGATTGGGATTGCAAAAGTAGACTTTATTTTTAAATCACCAAAAAAAATTATGCCTTTTTTCTGTCTAACTGAAATGGCCCTATGAAAACGGCTTTTATTCGACAGGTAAATAAACCCTGAAAATCGCTCCCCTACCGGCTTCACCGCTTGCAGTGATAGCCCCATGGTGGTTCTCCATAATTTTTTTACAGATGGCTAATCCAATTCCTGTACCCTCATAAGTGTTCCGATCATGTAGTCTGTAAAAGATATCAAAAATCTTTTCATTGAACCTCGGCTCGAACCCCATGCCGTTATCTGAAATGCGGATACAATAAAAACTTTTATCAGCAGGCAATGCCACTTCGAGTATGTCCCGGCCTTTCTCTACCTGGCAGTTGATATAAATTTCAGGCGGTACACCTGGCCGGGCAAATTTGATCGCATTGGAGATCAGGTTCAAAAATAATTGCCCCATCTGGTGGGTCACGATACGGAGATCCTGAGGCATAGACTGAACGGAAAGCAGTCCTTTCTTTTGCGCCAGTTCTTCTTCCAGTTCAGCTCCTACCTCCAAAATAATCGGTTCCAGGTTGCCCAGGGTAAACATATTATTCCGGTTATTCATCATGCTATAGGAAAGAATATCGTCTACCAGGTGTTGCATTCTGCTGGCAGAATTGCGGATCTTCTCAATGTGTACTTTGATGACTTCCGACAGATTGTCGCCACCCTCATACACAATTCTCGACGACATGAGTTGAATCTTTCTTAAAGGTTCTTTCAAATCGTGCGAGGTGATCCAATTGATATTAGAAAGCTCCTGGTTGGCCTGTTGCAGGCGTTCATTCAGCACACGAAGCCTGTTTTCTTCATTACGGAGGTAAGTGAGATGGAAATGGTTTTGCAGGGAAGTGGCAAAGCGGATCGCTGCATTGATCTCCGAAGCCCTGAATTCAGCCGATTGGTACTTAACCATCTCTTTCCATATTTCAAATGACTTACGGGGTGTCAGGGGCTTTCCCTCCGCTTTCTTCTGCAACGCAGTATCAGGTCTTCCCGCCCATTTTACAGTACGTTCCAGTTCTTCACGGAACCAGATCACACAGCTATCGGTTGGTTTACCCATAGCATGAAAGATCACGCCGGATCCATATTTACTCATCGTAACGCCATCTGGATAACGCTTACTGAGGCAGTTTGTAGAAAAGAGACTCGACTTTACATTATCCCCTACCCAGCGGATCAGTCCCAGGACTTTATCCCTGGAAGGTACCAGCCCTTTTTCATAGATCTTGCCTTCGTGCAGCAGGACAACCCCGGTCGCATTCGTCACTGAAAGGAGGGAGGTAAACTGCTCAAATTTCTGACTCAGGTCTTCATCGTGATCAATCTGGTTCAGTAGCAGCTGCAGATGTGCTTCCACATTTACATTTACGGCATGCTCCTCAGCTACCTGCTGTACCCGGATCTGCGAACTCAGAAAGTGCCCCTGGAGTAAAGCCGCCTTTTTTTGCTGGGACGACAGGATCAGTGGCTCGGAATGATGGCAGGCGATCAGGCCCCATAAATTGCCTTCCATAATGACGGATACGCTCATGGAAGCCCCTACGCTCATATTTTTGAGGTATTGCACATGGATGGGAGATACGCTCCGGAGACCTACATCGCTCAGGTCCAGCTGCTGCACAGGCTCCTGCTTTGTGGCAATGGTCAGCAATGGCACCGGCTCATACTGTACATCCGGAATAAGACGGAGCAGGTTGTGGAGGTACAACTCCCTCGCCTGTGGCGGTATATCTGTATGTGGGTAATGCAGATCCAGGTAAGGCGGTAAACCCTCCCGGCAGTATTCTGCAAAAACTTCCCCGTTGTATTCTTTGTCAAAGCGGTAAATCATGACCCTGTCAAACCCCGTAATACGGGCTGTCTCGGCCGCAATGTTCTGACAGAGTTCTTTGAGGGTCCTGGAATGCTCTATAAAGCCAATAAAGCCCCTTGTCTGATCGAAGGCATAGTCTGGGTCATTTATTTGATCGAGGCGTTTTTCGATACTTAAAATGCGAAATTCGCCGCTTTCGTGGATGGTCGTCTGCAGGTCACCGGCGATGATAGGATGAAATGGAGAATTTTCTGCATCCAATAAGGGTTCTACCTTTTCCCAAAGAGCCGGGTGGATAGCAGCCAGGGATTGACCCAGGATTTCAGCTGGTTGTTTATCAATAAATTGGTGGGTATTTGCGCTACAGTACCGGATCACCCCGCTGGCCGGTATAATGGCCAGTAACATGCCATGGGGCTGGATGCTGCCAGGGATATGTATCGGTTCACTTTCACAATTCCCTATGGTCAGTACCTGCTTGTTGACAATCTCAATAATATTCATGCATAAAATGCCGGGATTAATCGGCATAAGCTAATATCGTCAAAATTTGGTCCAAAGCCCCATTTTTTCTCCCTTAAACAAAGGTGCGCACACCTGATGAAGAAGTATACGCCTGCCGGAATTCCTTAGGAGTGCAATCCTTTTTTTTGCGGAAAATCCTATTGAAGTTTGATATATTATTGAACCCACATTTATAGGCGATTTCATTAATACTATGCGTGGTTTCTATTAACATGCGGGAAGCATGACCCAGCCGGATTTCTATAAGCGTATCTACAAATGTCTTCCCGATCTTCAGCTTAAAAAAACGACTAAAAGACACCTCTGTCATCGACGCTATTTTTGCCGCCTCTCCAAGAGTGACATTTTTGTCAAAATGCTCGTTCAGGTATTTCATCACATTGTCAATCCGCCGGCTGTTGTAAGAGAGCGTTTCCGTATTCCGAAAACTTGCATCCGACAGGATCCTGATATTCCGGGAAATAGAGAGGTCATGGAGAATAGACAGTAATTCCAGTACAGAGTCAAATCCCTGCTTGTGTGGCAGCTGTATTAACCGGGGCATTATACTTCCCACCGTCTCCTGCGAAAAAAGAATACCCCGAAGCGATCTTTCCAGCATACTTCTGATAAAACTCATCTGGTTCCGCTGTAAAAATTTATCATCAAACAGGTCCCTGTGAAACTGAATGGTGATCTCGCGGATTACCCCTCCGGCATGCTTGTGCGTAAACCACCCATGCTGAAGATTGGGGCCTACAAGTACCAGTTCCAGGTCGCCGATTTCCTCCATATGATCCCCAATGATGCGCTTTGCACCCGTGGCATGCTGGATAAAATTCAGTTCAAACTCCTCGTGATAATGCAATGGGAAATCAAAACCCGTCTTCTCTCTGGCAAATAATGTGAAGCAATCATTGGGTGTCAGCGGAGTGATCTCCCGTAATAATTTTTCTCTCATAACGATGGCATTCTATCTGCAAGGTAGTAAAAAAGTATTATTTGGTGCACAGAAGCTACAACGCCATTATAACACCAATATGAGAGACAAAATACAACATTGAGATAAAAAAGTATTAAAACCCGGAATGAAATACGCCAAACCTTTATGGCATATCTTTCTTCCTCGCCAACGGGAAAACAAACACCCTCATCAAAATCATCCCCAACACAATACCAATCAAAAAAACCACCAATACATTATACAATGAGATATTTCTACACTCCACAGGATCATCCGTAAGGCCCAGCCACGGCATCCTTTTCGCCAACATCAAACTCGTCGTAAACGACAGCCCAAACAACACAATCAGCCCTATAAACAAATACAACACCTTTTGCCGCCATTTCCAATCCGCGCCATCCATCCGCACTTTATACGCATACACCACTCCAATTATCACCACACAAACAAACAGAAATATCGTCAGGTATTTAAAATATTCATCACTGGCATAATTCTCTGCCCTGATACCGCAAGGATCATGAAACAGCATATGGATCGCCCGGATCTCATGCCTGAACCTCAACTTAATCCGCGTCCACAAACTCAGTTTTTTTACAGGCAATGGTGTTAATCTCACCGTATCCATCCAAACTGTATCCGCCACCACAAATTTATCCGTCAGCTCATCCCACAACTCCCCATACCCGTCATCCGCTCCCAGCGGACAAATTGCCACTCCACCCAATCCATTCCTCAATACATAATCATACTTCACATCCAGCGTAGTCGGATCATTAAACCAGATCTGCACGGTCTTGCCATTCTCCATCTTCTCTACATACGCTGATGCTGCTGTCACATCATAATTGATCATCGTATCTGCCGGAAACGCTTTTTTAATATCCTTATACGCTACATAGGAATAACTCTTCCCCGTCCATTTAATCCCATCATAAGGAAGCATCACAATAAATTGCCCAGGTGCGATAAGCTGATTCACATACCTTGACACTACAGCATCTATACTGTAATTATTATTCCCTTTCAATGGATCACTACTACCCACTGTAGCTGGCGCCTCTGTAAAATTGATCAGGAAATATTTCACCATCGGGGCGAGCTCTCTCAAATCATACGCCTTATTTTTATCATACGCAGGTATCGTGATTGATACACTATATTTTCCAGGTGCACTATGATCAAGATAATTATATAGTATCGTCACAAATCTTACAAACGCTTCCCGCTCATTTTGTTTCAAATCTTTAAACCAGACATTCACCCCAGCTGCCTCCTGATCCTGCAACGCCAGCAACAAAGAATCTACCAGCTCAAACTGCTGCTCTTCATTTTGTAATAATCCCTTACCTGCTGATAGGGTAAGCAATGTCTTACAACCACCTTTGCTGGCAGCAGTCAATATTTTGGATGGTCCCGGCGGTGCAATGGAAAGATAACTCAGCGAAGTGAAATTGTAATTCAAATATGCATCTCCATTATCCTTCGCCTGAATACCGATCACTTCTGCCTCGTGCCCTAACTTTATTTTATACGTTATTCCTGTAGTATCATTGAGTCTCAAGGTATCTACCTGATCAGGGGGTCTGCTGTATAGGGTCCGGATTGTTTTCAATCGTTGTTGTTGTGCTGTATCATTCCGGATCATTGCTTCCTTTTGCTTTAACAGCGGTATGAGCTTCGCTGCCAGCTCGGTCATCTCTTCATCAGTAATAGTCGCTTTCACTAATACAGTATCTGACTTTCGTTTAGATAAACTATCGTTTAGTAGTTGCCGTAATTGCCCGAAGTTTTGACTTCGTTCATTATCCAATGCCCAGTTCAGGTATTTAATCGCTGCCGGCGTAGCTACCAGCGAATCCACAAAAAGTCCGTTGACGATGGTGATCATGCGCTGCTGTTCACGTCTGTGCGCGTTTTTTCTGAACTGTAACATTTCAGTGATCCGCTTTAGCAGTTTCGTCTTGAAAGCCGTGTCCTTCGGCATTTGCTGGCACACAGCAACAGTAGCAGTCATGGTATTACCTGCAAAGAAGAATAGCGAAAGGATGAATAATATAAAACGGAGATAATCCCGCATGCACGGTCTCATTACTTCAATTTAATGTTGTGACTTTGGGCGAGGTCAATGATGCAATAGTAAGGAATCCTCGTAAAAAATATATAATTATTTATTCAAAATAAAATTTGAATAATTTTTATTAACTCCTATATTGCACGTAATTAAGAATTCCTAGCCCGCAGAATTCAAATACTAATTAATTAAACAACTTTAATGACTCCTTAACACTGACGTATCCTAACGTTACGATTGCCTGTTCCCAATATAAGATCCCTCACAATATTGAGTAACTGATATCGTATCGGGCATTCTAAACATATTCTATAACATGGTATGATCATAGTATGTGCTTGCTAACATACATGGTTATACGGGTTGATATTGTCTTAAAACGACCGACATGATCTATGAGACCCTTTCCTGCATTTCTGATGAGATCAATAAATATTTCAACAGGCAACTGCATCTCAGCGAAGACAAAGTAGTGTTGTCGTCCATCGTCAACCAGGATGGTACTATTGCAATCCAGGGCGAAAATAAGGTTGTACTTACGCTCATTAACGTAGAAAAAGAACCACTCGGCAAAAGCGCACCAGGCTTTAATAACGGTAATGTAGCAGCACGAAGCATGCCCCCGGTATGCATCAACCTCTATATACTATTTGCAGCTTATTTCAGTAGTAATAACTATGCGGAAGCATTGCGCTTTCTCTCTTTTATTATTGCATACTTTCAGTCCAGAAATGTGCTGACAAGTGCGAATACTCCTTCGCTGGACAAGCGGATAGATAAACTGATGTTTGAAATGGAGAGTCTGGGTACAGAGCGGTTGAATAATGTATGGGCCACCCTGGGTGCGAAGTATATGCCATCTGTGATATACAAGATGCGTATGCTCACATTCGATGAGGGCGTCATCAGGGAATACAGGCCTGATGTATCGGCACCATCCGGGAGTACCAGCCTTGTATAATTGGGTTTTGTATATAGATATTCATGAGCTATACACTGTTAACAGCGGTTCATTTCCGTCACCACTATTACGCTTCAACCAGGTATGATCAGCTGCAGGTACACATCCCTGTTGCCACGGCAAGAGATCTGCGACGTTATGGCTTGCTGCTGCGGCAGCAGGCTGATGGTATCACCTTGTCTTTTGATGATACCATACTCACCAGGGAAAACATCCTACAGGATGCTTTGACCCTCATTTTTGACCTGTCTTTAAAGGATCACCTCTTTTATAATTACACGGATCTGCAGCAGCACGATCTGCGGAATAGTATACTCCTGTTCACCAATAAAAATAATTCTACGGGCAGGTTACACCAGGAATTATACGTTTCCGCTAGTGAAGTTGCTCCGCTGACAGTACCCTGCTTTGTCCGGCCGTTTGGCCAAATTGAATTGCTGCTGACACAGGAATTACAGTCGAACTATGAGATTCATTTTGCACCGAAGGCTACACACTGGCACTATTTCCTGATGAGCGGGCACTTGCAGGAGATAGCGAAACCAGCTGTAGTGGACCCTTCCGGCACTACGACTTTCAAGGGACCGCAATCTGCTGTGTTGCCGGATGGCCGGAACGTCATTACATTTATCTCCGACACACCCGTCACATTAGCACAGCAACAGTCGCCTTTCATGCTGGTAGATTATGCTACAGGCAGTGATGCCTGGCGTGTAGTCATACCAGAATTGCCCAAACCGGATGTCAGCAGAATATCTGCCGCAGGTGGTGACCCACTGCTTTCGTCTGAGATCTTTTTATACTAATTGTTAAACTGCTCTATCTATGGCCTCACTAATGACACCAGGCGTTTATATCGAAGAAAAGAACGCCTTCCCCAGCTCGGTGGTCGCCGTCGAAACAGCGGTTCCTGTATTTATCGGCTACACGCAGATAGCCGAACGATTCGGGAAATCGCTGATCAACAAGCCCACCCGCATTACTTCCTTTGCGGAGTTCGTAGCGAACTTCGGTGAAGGATTTAAAGCGAAGTTTACCATCGCTGCGGCAGACCCTGCCAAACCCGGTGAAACCTTTATGATCGATAAAAAACCTTTTACGGTAACGATCAATGAGAAAAATACATTGTACCTCTTCAACAGTATTCGTCTCTTTTACGCAAACGGTGGCAGTAACTGTTATATCGTTTCCGTTGGCACCTATGGCGATAAGCCTGATGGAATTGAAATTGCCGGGGAAGACTTTTTCGGCTCTGCTACCAAACCGAATATCTTCGACCTTCTCAAAAAGGAATACGAACCAACCCTGGTGGTCATTCCTGATGCCATCGCACTCGGCGAAGCAGCATACAATACCATTTACACCAAAGTACTCGCGCACTGCCAGGAAACGCAGAGCCGCTTCGGCATCTTCGACCTGGCACAACAAGGCCTGACGGACACCACGGAAGATGTAGTGAAAAAATTCAGGGATGGTATTGGTATCAATTCACTGAACTATGGCGCTGCCTATTACCCCTGGCTAAAAACAGCCATCGTACAACCTAGCGAAGTCACCTTCGCCAATCTGGACGACAAGGTTGATCTGAGCACGCTACTGCCGGAAGTGAACGCGCAAAAAATCGTAACCACCTTCAAAGCTGTCGCTACACCTGATGATGATGCAAAAAAGAATTATCACCAGTCCCTCAAAGCCGCCAGCCCTACCTACACCAGTATCATTGAAGAAATCCGGTCACGCCTGAATGAACTGCCTCCCAGCGGCGCTATTGCAGGACTGTATACCATGGTTGACAATAACCGTGGTGTATGGAAATCTCCCGCCAATGTGAGCATCAACATGGTGACAGCACCTGCTGTAAACATCTCGCATGATGAGCAGAAAGACCTGAACGTCGACGTGATGGCCGGTAAGTCTATCAACGTGATCAGACCTTTCCCAGGTATCGGTGTTCTGGTCTGGGGTGGTAGAACCCTGGACGGTAACAGCGCAGACTGGTGCTATGTCAATGTTCGACGCACCCTCATCATGATCGAGCAATCTATCAAGCTGGCGACCCGTGCATATGTATTCGAACCAAACGATGGCACAACCTGGGTGACCGTAAAAAGCATGATCAACAACTTCCTGAACAACCTCTGGAAACAAGGCGCTCTTGCAGGTGCCGCACCAGAAGCTGCTTATGATGTGCAGATCGGCTTAGGCACCACCATGACCCCACAGGATATCCTGGAAGGCAAGATGCTCATCACGGTTAAAGTAGCCATCGTTCGGCCTGCAGAATTTATCGTGATCACATTCCAGCAACAAATGCAGCAATCATAATATTTTTTCACCCCCTAAAATCATTATAAAATGGCAGATGACGGATCAGCACAGTCACAGACGGTGTGGCCTTTGGTCAAATTCTCCTTCAAGGTGATGTGGGACGGCGCAGAACTGATTTTCCAGGAAGTCACTGGGTTATCGTCCGAAACACAGATCATCGAATACAGAGGTGGCAGTAGCCCTGTATACTCCACAGTGAAAATGCCGGGTATACAGAAGTTCTCAAACATTACCCTGAAGAAAGGCATCTTCAAAGGTGACAAAGCTCTGTGGGACAAATACAGCGCTATCAAGATGAACACCTACAAACGCTCCAGCATCGTTATCAGTCTGCTGGACGAAGGTCAGCAGGTAGCGATGAGCTGGACATTGAAAAATGCCTTCCCATCAAAGATTACGGTGACAGACATGAAATCTGATGCGAACGAAGTGGCCGTAGAAACTATGGAAGTGGCTCACGAAGGTTTAGCTCCAAGTTGATAAATTATGCCGTTTCCCAACACCACTTATTATCCGCCTACGGGCTTTTTTTTCAAGGTGGCATTCGTAGGCATCTTTGGTATGCAGGAAGGCAACTTCATGGAAGTAAACGGCCTTTCTGTATCTATTTCGCCCGAAGAAGTAAAGGAAGGAGGAGAGAACCGGTTCACCCACCGGCTCCCTTCTCCTCCCAAATACGGCAACCTGGTACTGAAGCGGGGCATGGTCATCGAATCTCCGCTCATACTATGGGCACAGCAATGCATCAATGAATTTTCCATCAAACCGAAAACCATCATTGTACAACTGCTGGAAGAGAATGCTATGCCCATCGCTATCTGGTCATTCTTCAATGCATATGCCGTAAAACTGGATTATAGCGGCCTCACTGCCAAAGAAGGACAAATCGTGATTGAAACACTGGAACTCGCTTATGATTTCTTCGAAAAAACCTTGTAACCATGGCGCTTGAAATACGTGAACTGGTCATCAAAGTCACCATTACCTCAGGTCAGACACCCAGACTGGAAGTACCGGATGCAGCCCTGATCCGCCAACTGAAGGATAAGATTGTAAAGGAGTGTATGCAACAATTAAAAGCAGGTTTGAAAACCAGCGCTGAAGACAGATAAACGACGCACAATGCCACAACTGACCAAACTAAAAATAGAGGCGTACAGTGATATGGCCTGTACGCAATCTGTGGGCAAATCTATCTATGCCATGATCAATCCTGCCAGCTTTTCCAAAAGCTATATGACGGATTATAAGAGCAGTGAGGAAATGAATAAGAGCAAGGATACTAAAACATTCAAAAGCAGTGCTGCCAGGTTTGAACTGAGCCTGGTGATTGATGGCACAGGTGTGATACCGTTTCCTGACGGCATCAGATCTGTTGATGATTATATCGACAAACTCAGTGATGTGGTATCCCGTTATGATGGAAATCTCCATCACCGTCACTACCTGAAAATAATATGGGGTGATGTGCTGGTCACTGGTGTCAGTGAAGGCCTCACCATTAACTATAAATTATTCGATTCCGGTGGCGCTACCCTCCGTGCAGAGGCGAAACTCAGACTGGCAGAAACGAAAGACTTTCTGACCAAGAACAAGGAAGCAGGCAAAAACTCTCCGGATCTTACACATATACTTACCGTCAGGGCAGGAGATACACTGCCCCTGATGGCATACCGTATTTATGGCAATTCTTCTTTTTACATAGAGGTCGCACGGTTCAATAACCTGAACAGTGTGCATGCCATCCGCCCAGGTGATCAGTTGTATTTTCCACCACTTAAAAAGATCTAAATGCCGGCTTCATCACCCGCAAATATACAGGACGTCAATTTCACCTTCACCGTTGCTGTTGCAGACAACCCGGTGGAGGAAAAATATCCTATTGTATCTATACAAATCGTGCATGAAGTGAACCGTATCTCATACGCAGAAATCGTGATTGCCGAGGGGCTGAATGAAGATACGGAAGGCGATGCAGGTAATTTTCCCATCAGTGAGGGAGATGATTTCATTCCAGGTAATGAGATCGCTATTTCTGCAGGCTATGGTACAGGTGAGCAAACAGGTATCTTCAAAGGAGTGATCGTAAAACAGGCTATCACAGCCAGTGCAGAAGGTGGAACCAAACTGATCGTGACCTGCAGGCACAAGGCCGTGAAGATGACATACAACAGGAAGGAATGTGAATTTGACGCTATGACAGATAGTGCCATCATGAGCAAACTCGCAGGTAATTATAGTTTAACTGCCACCGTGACCAGCACCAGTTCGCAACTGGAAACCGTATTTCAGAAGATGTCGACAGACTGGGATTTCCTGCTCACAAGAGCGGCATTCAATGGTTTCGTTACTACCATGTATGACGATGATATCACGGTAGGGCTGCCTGATTTTAGTACAGACCCCGTACTTAGCATTGTTATGGGCGATTCCATCATTGACTTCAAAGGAGAAGTGAGTGCTGAAAAACAACCGCCTTCTTTACAAACAGCCGCCTGGGATCCCGGCACACTGGCATTGATCACAGCCGATGCTACAGAGCCGACTGTGACTACACCTGGCAATCAAACAGCCACGTCATTATCCGGCAAACTGGATCAGACGGCCTTCCAGGTCACCTCCACTGTTCCGCTGGTACAGGCAGACCTGAAGACCTGGGCAGACAATCTGCTCCTGCGTATGCGTATGAGCGCTGTAAAAGGGCAGGTTTCTTTTATTGGCAATGGCACAGTAAAACCTGGCGATATGATTACACTCAATGGAGTAGGTGCACGCTTCAATGGCAATGCATACGTAAGCATGGTCAGGCATACCATGGAAGAAGGAGAATGGACTACAACCGTAGGTTTTGGTTTCTCAGAAAAACCTATATACGATAAAGAACAATATTCCTACAGCAATGCAAATGGCCAGGTACCGCCTATTCATGGTCTGCAACTGGCCACGGTGGTTAAGATCTCCGCAGATCCGGGTTCCACCTACCGGGTGCAGGTAAAACCGGTATCTGCCTATGCAGAACAAAAAGGCATCTGGGCAAGACTCGCTAATTACTACGCCACATCAGGCGCCGGTGCGGTGTTTTGTCCGGAGGTCGGTGATGAAGTGATACTGGGTTTCTTGGAAAACGATGCCCGCTATCCCATCATATTGGGCTCGCTGTATGGAAAAGCAAATACACCCCCTTTATCACAGGCAGATGAAAAAAATAACATCAAAGCCCTCTACACGAGGAGCCAGTTGCAGGTGAATTTTGATGATGATAAAAAGATCATCAAAATAACCACCCCCGGTAATAATTCCATTACCATCAGCGATGAAGGCAAAAGTATTACGCTGCAGGATCAGAACAGCAACAGTATCAAACTGGATGATAGCGGTATAACCCTTAACAGTGCAAAAGACATCGTGCTCAAGGCAACCGGGAACATTACAATGGAAGCTACGCAAAAGCTGACTGGCAAAGCCACGCAAGACCTGGAACTCAATGGTATGAATATTAAGCAAACGGCACAGGTAGGTTTTACCGCGCAGGGCAACGCCTCTGCAGAACTTTCTGCTTCCGGTCAAACCGTGATCAAAGGCGGTATGGTGATGATTAACTAAAATAATAACAACATGGGAACTCCCGCAGCCAGACTCACCGATATGCATGTATGCCCGATGGTAACACCGGGCCTGCCACCAATACCACACGTAGGTGGCCCTATAACTGGTCCGGGTATGCCGACAGTGCTCATTGGCAAAATGCCGGCCGCTGTACTGGGCGATATTTGCGTATGTACCGGTCCGCCGGATACCATTGTGAAAGGTTCCGCTACCGTCATGATAGGTGGCAAACCTGCAGCCAGAATGGGCGACAGCACCGCACACGGTGGTTCAATTGTAATAGGATGTCCAACCGTATTAATAGGAGGATAACATGGATATACAATCATTCTTAGGTACAGGCTGGAGCTTCCCGCCTTCTTTTGACAAGGTAGGCCGCACCGCCATTATGGTATCCGATATTGCTGATATCGAAGAAAGCATTCGCATCATTCTCAGTACCATTCCCGGCGAACGACTGATGCAACCCACCTTTGGCTGTGATCTGAATAAGCTGGTCTTCGAAAATTTTGCTTCTTCCCTGATGGGCGAAATGAAGCATATGATCTACTACGCACTCCTGAATTATGAACCAAGAGTGAAAGACGTCAATATTGAATTGCTGAGCAGAGATGAGTTGAAAGGAATACTGCACATTCAATTGAATTATACGGTCATCATTACCAATACCAGGCATAATCTGGTATATCCGTTTTACTTCCTGGAGGGTACAAGTCTTACATGAAGCATCTCTTTGACTATATCAGAGATGGGGTTACTCAGTCAGAGCGTTACCTGCCCGCCTTGCATCCATCGTATGTAAAGATCGATGACCGCAGTCCCGCAGACCTGCTCATGCAGCTGGTGGAGCTTTCAAAACAGATCCGTTATTATAACCTAAAGAACGAACCAGATGGTCACTGGCAGGAATTTCTGCAGGGTGACCTGCGGGTTGTTTTACAATATATCGCACGATTAGATTTTGGCGCTTATCAGACCGTACAACAGGACATTCGGCAGGGACTTGAAAAAGCAGGCAATGAAGAACAACTAAGGGAAGGATTGACAGCCCTGTTTGATCTGTTATATACCATCGCCATCTTACTGGGCCATCAGCTGCAACTGGCCAGAACAGCAGATACAGCGGCGGCCTTCTGGAATTACATTGATCAGGTGATGGACAGTGTGGAACTCGATGTGTACCATCTGTTGAGTTACGAAACCCAGGCACTGGCGCTCTTTCAGCCAGGGACGACCTTACATACCGTCGATCCGTCAGGACAATTCGCCAGAAGTGCACAACGGGCTGCACAGTATCCACATCCCGGTACCTTTCTGGGTTATGAATCCCTGAATGAAATCTACAACCGCCTTCGTGCCACGTTCTATCAGGTGACCAGCGCCGCCAACCGGCAATTGAAATTGCTGGAACCAGAACATCAGCACCATCCGCATATCGGGCTGTTGCTCGCATTTCTTGAATTATACAAACAACTGCAGCAACAGATCAACGGACTCACAGCTCGGCATCTTGAATATTACTATACGACGGTACTCGGCATTCCTTTTAAAAACGCAGAACCGGATGTTGTACATGTGCTGATAGTGCCCATGCCCAATGCCCCTAATCAGGTATTGCCGGAAAATACCTTGTTCCCTGCGGAACTCGTGAAGGGGAAGCCCCCTGTGCTATTCCGCCTGTTGTTCAAAATACCCGTATCGCAGACCAGGCTGGTCGCCCTGCGAACCGTGTTTGTTGGTCATCACAAACAGATAAGGGCTCGTGACGATGCGCAACAGGATATGGTAGAAACACAGTTATATATGAAGAAGCAGACCATTCCAACTGCGGCCGCATATTTGCCGGATGCACCTCCTGTACAGTCATGGCCTATGCTGGGTGAAGAACAGGCAGAACTGGGTGACAATAACCGGACCATGGATATCATGTCTATGGGTTTCATACTGGCATCACCGGTATTATGCCTCGAAGAAGGTGCCAGAACAGTGACGATTCATTTATATGGTACACCAGCAAGTTTTGAAAAGCTCAATAGCTATATTTCCAATCTCTCTGTTTTGATGAACAGAAAGGAAGATGTGTTAAAATGGGAACTGCTCTCCTCCGCATTCCAGATCTATTATACCGGGCCGGAAGGATGGCTTTTGATAAAGGAATATACAGCAAGGTTTACAACAGATAGTATACAGATTTCTTATACAATAGGTATGACGGCTCCTCCCGCTGTTGCATACAATCCAAAACTGCATGGCGAAAAGTACCAGATCGTACACCCGATGGTAAAGATCGAGCTCAATAACAGCAGCTTCCATCATCCCTATTCTTACCTGCAATACATGAAACTGGACAGGGTCACTATCCATGCAAAAGTAAAAGGATTCAGGTCGGTGCAGTTGCAGAATAATGTAGGTCCGTTGAGTGCGGCGAATCCATTTCAGTTATTTGGACCAGCCCCTACTGTCGGCAGCTACCTGCAGATCACAAATGCGAATATCTTTAACCGTTATACGAAACAGTTTACCCTGCAGCTGGAATGGCTGGACCTGCCTGCTGTAGAAGGCGGCTTTGATAACTGGTATGCAGATTATAATGCAGGCATAACGAACGATGCTTTCCAGGTAAGCCTAAGCAATATGCGGGATGGCGTCTTTCTGCCTGCAAAAGAAAAGCGGCAACAATTTCACCTGTTCAAATTAGGACAGGATAAGAAATTGTCAGAAAAAACAGACATCCGGCATATCGATTTTCTCAGAATAAATTTCAATAACAGTCCCCGGAAAAGTAGTTACTACGAAGATGGCGTGGTGAGACTGGAACTCACAGGACCACCAGATGCTTTCGGGCATCGCCTGTATACGCAGCTATTCCCGGAAGTTGTAACCCACAATGCGAATAAATGGGCCAAAAAGCGCCGGATCCCAAATCCACCATATATTCCCATTGTGAAATCTATCACAGTGGAGTATGACCTGGAACATACAGAAGTGTTCAAACCAGAACTGGTGGAAGATGTGAATCGGCGTACGGCATTGTTACATATCTATCCTTTTGGGTACAGGCTGGCATATCCGCAGGCAAATGAATCAGAATTTACTTTGCTGCCTGAAGTTGAACATGCAGCGAATTTATATATCGGGCTGGAAAAGGTAAAACAACAGGAAATCCTTTCGTTCTTATTTCAGCTGGAAGAAAAATATTATTCCGACACCACCGGCACACTGCAAAGCTATCAATGGAGCTATCTGCATAATGACAAGTGGTTGCCACTGGAGCAACAGCATATACTGGCGGATAGTACACAAAGCTTTATCCGGAGTGGCATCATTGTATTAAAAATGCCGATGCTGGATGCCGGCGGCCATACCCGTCTGGAACCCGGTATTCAATGGCTGCGGTTGTCCTGTGCCGAAGCTCCTGCCACACGACCAATGGTGAAAGGCATCTTTCTCAATGCAGGTATTGTGAGAAGGGAACAGGCAGACACTGCGATAAGCACTAGTCTTCCCCCCTTATCTATCAAAAGCCTGCAGAAAGAAGTGAGAGGTATACAGCAGGTCTACCAGCTCTTTCCTTCCTTTGGTGGCAGACCAGCTGAAACAAAGGAAGAGTATTATGTACGTGTGAGCGAAAGGCTCCGGCATAAGAACAGACCAGTATTAGGCGTAGACATTATTCAAATGGTACTGGAAGCCTTCCCGGATATTCTCATTGCCAAGTATATCTCGAATCATGAAGATACAGGGCCAGACCTGCAACTGATCGTGGTACCCCGACTACAGAAAGGAATGGAAATGCCTGAGCCCAGAACTGACCTGGCCACACTCTACAGCATCCGTGATTATGTAAAAAGTCTGATGCCGCCTTATATGGAAGTAGCCGTACACAATCCGGTATACGAGAGAGTAAAGGTGATCTGCGATGTGCGCTTTTATGACAATGATAGCAACTATTACCTGAACAGAATGCAGGATGACATCCATCACTTCCTTACCCCATGGCTTTACGATAAAGATGCGGACCTGAGCATCGGTAGCAGGATTTACCTGACAGACCTGATCAGCTTTATCAGGAAACTGCCATATGTAACGTATATGACAGCATTTTCATTAGTACACTTTTTTACAGAAACGGATCCAAAGACGGGGGAAAAAACATATTGTGCACTGGATACTGCTTTGGAAGATGTTGAATTTATCATGCCTTCCACACCCGGAGCTGTATTAATCCCCGCCAATCACCACCTTATCAATGTTATCAGCGAATCAATATACAGGGAGCCTTCACCCATCGGCATCAATGGCATGATTACCGGCGAAGAGATGATAGTAGGCAGAAAGCTGCTGCCCAATTATGGACATACAGCAGATAACAATGATATGGAAGGAGAAATGATACGATTAAGTATTCACTCAAAATAATTACATTATGGCATCTAAAACATTAGGCAGAGAAGAGCTGAAAGAGCATTTTAAAAATGGGAAAATACCTACTGAAACCCATTTTGCCTTCCTGATTGATTCTGCCATCAACAAGCAGGAAGACGGGTTTGCAAAAGATGAAGAAAATGGCTTACAGGTAAAGGCGTTGGGTACTTCTAACAAATTGATCAGCTTTTACCGCAATACAAACGAACAATCGCCATTTTTCATGATGGAAAAAGATGAGCGCACCAGCCCGACCCTGCGCATGCAGGCATTTACCACAGAAACAGAAGAAGTAAAGCGGGATGCGCATAGTGTATTCCTACATTCCAATGGCAGTATGGGGTTGGGAGCACCCTGTGGTGAAAACACCCGATTGCAGGTCAATGGTTTTATTGCCATGGAGGGCCGTGTAGGCAATTATATTTGTGGCACGATACCCGCCAATGGAAAATGGCAGGATATACTAATAGGTCTCAATAATTGCCAGGCGATGGAAGTAATGGCAAGGGTTGGCATA
This sequence comes from Chitinophaga sp. LS1, assembly GCF_034274695.1. Lineage (NCBI taxonomy): Bacteria > Pseudomonadati > Bacteroidota > Chitinophagia > Chitinophagales > Chitinophagaceae > Chitinophaga > Chitinophaga sp. LS1. The sequence goes on along the minus strand of NZ_CP128362.1, from coordinate 6,041,475 downwards.
AAGAATACAGGCCGGTTTGCCATCATGCATGCAATCGCTGTGAGTGCCTTTGGTAACGGGCGCAATAGCATTCGCAGTACGGATGCGTACTATGGTTTCTTCTGGAACAGACTTCGCCTGCGATGGAAAGGAAATACAAAGAATTATAGCCTGCAGTTACGCACAAACAGCAACTATGGTAAAGACGTAGAAATTTATTACAGGATCACCCGACTGTGGGATGATGCATCGTTCTTACCTGCTGAATGTTATCACTAATGAACAGTAAGCCTATACAGATCAAAAAGGAGGGGCCCTCTGATTATGAGAGACTGAGAGATGAGGCATTGGTCATGGTGCAAAAGTTATCCGGGCATATATGGACAGACTATAACATTCATGATCCGGGTGTGACCATGCTGGAACAGTTGTGCTTTGCAATGACGGACCTGCGGTACAAAACAGGTTTCCCTATAGAGGAAATTCTGGCCGGCCCCACAGGACATATCGATCCAAAGGCACATGCCTTTTTTAACAAAGGAGAAGTGCTGAGCTCAGGCCCGGTAACCACTACCGATTTCTGTAAACTCCTGCTTGGGCAGGTAGTGGGTGTAGAGCAGGTGTGGATAGAACCCGTGGTTGCGAAGTCTGGCAGTACAATCTGTAAAGGTATCTTCAAAGTATTGGTACAGCCGGATGAGAGCATTACCACCACCGGGCAATACGATCAGCTGAAAGAAGATGTCAAAGGTTGTTTGATGCGGTACCGCAGCCTGGGAGAAAACTTTGAAGAGATTACGATACTGCGTCCCCTCAACATAGCTATTAAGGCTGCAATACTCGTCGATGGCAAACAACACGTCAAGGAAACACTGGCCTATATCTGCAATACAATTGAGCAGACCATTCATCCCCCGGTAAGATTTCTCTCAGAAGCTGAATTGCTCGCAATGGGAAAGACCACGGAAGAAATCTACTCGGGTCCTTTGCTCTCCGGCGGCTTTATTCCTGATGAAGACCTCAAACCATTAAGGATACAGGTAGATCCTGCAGAACTAATCAAAGCCATTTCCAGCCTTGATGGCGTATTGCAGGTGAAGTACCTGTACCTCTCTCTGGATGGTAACAACTTTAGTAACAAACAGGTGCGCATACCATCCGGTTATTTTGCATCCGTTGATATCAGTAACAGTATGAATGATATCAGCATCGTCAGTGACCAGTTTGAACATCATTCGCAGGACGCGCTTTTCTGGAATGTATTCGAGCGGATCAAGGAAATCCGGAAACGACATTATACAGGACAGCAGGTAGCAATGATCGATACTACGCTGCAAAGTACATACAGAGATCTGGGTAAATATTATTCCATACAACATTTTTTCCCTGCTATCTATGGGATAGGACGGGAAGGCATTTCCAAAGATGAAACAGATGCAAGAAAAGCACAGGCGAAGCAATTAAAGGGATATTTGTTGTTTTTTGAGCAGGTACTGGCCAATTACGCGGCGCAGCTGGGCAATATCAGCCATTTCTTTTCCCCTGCGGAGAAATCTACCTACTTTTCCCAATCCCTGGATGACGTTCCGGGTATAGCACAACTATTGGATCCGGGATACCTGGATGCATTGCCACAGACCGGAGAATCGAACGAACGGAAAGAGGCTGTTTTAGACCATTTACTGGCCAGATTTAATCTACCCTTGCTACCATATCCAATTACCCTCTTTCAGCGCTTATATGGAGGCATTAGCACCTTGGAATGGAAAGCAGGATTGCTCAAAAAACTGCCCGATTTGATGTATGCACGTATACAGGCAGAAGCTGGTGGGTATCAGGAAGCCCTGCGGCAATTGTTGTTCATACACCAGGAACAGGGCGAACGACTGACGGCCGTATTTGAGAAATCCCACCTGAGTATTACAAATGATCATCCTTCGGAGGAATTTACGGTGTATATATCCGATGAGATACTGCATGTGGTGAGTGAAATACCACCGGATGAAGAAGGTTATTATTTCGGGCATCAGCCGCTGCATTTACTCAAATATGGAATTGATCCGGTGCATTACAGAATTGTGGAAAACCACGATCATTATCTTGTATTATACAAATCGCCCGGTCAGCGCATCTGGCAGGCAGTAGCCAGACATACCACCCGGGAAGCAGCCCTTGCTGCGCAGATAGCCATGATCCGGCATCTCAAAAACATCAGTATACAATCGGAAGGGTTTTATGTGGTGGAACATACCCTGCTCAAACCTTTGTTTACAGATCCTGTTTATGGATTCAGGGTGAAGAACAGCAAAGGAGAAGTGTTGAAAGAAGCACATCACCTCACCTTCGTGGATAGAGAAAAGGCCCTGGAGGATGTAAGCGGGCATATAGAATTCTTTGTTATGGCCACTCCCTGGCATGTGCTGCCTGAATCCTTTTTTAAGTTTAATATTACCATTGTACTCTCCGCATGGCCGGCCAGGTGCCAGTATGAAGAGTTCAGACGATTCACAGAATCACTGTTCAGGGACCTGACACCTACACAATATAAATTGAAATTCCGCTGGCTGGGCGTAAATGATATGCGGAAATTTGAGGCCGCTTATTTTGATCAGGACAATAAAGATAAAATACTTGACTTTCTCACATAAGATACAGCAGATAGTGATGGATGCGACCTTTACAGAAAGGGAGCTGGCTGGTGAATTGCAGGACAGGATCAGCCGCGTGTTCAATCAAAGTATAGAACCGGCTACGGCCACGTTGTTCAACCAATTGGGCGCGAACGGAGAAAGTGTGTGGATTGAGCGGCTGGAACTGGATCTGGGGGAGCTCGCGTATGACAATTTTGAGCAGCAAATAACGGATCGCATTATCGCAGCACTCCGTGATGCGCTGGAAGGCAAGCTGGAACTGTTGACGCAGGATACCGGCAATTTGTATTTTAAAGATGAAACGGAACGACTATATGCCTTGCTGGAACATTACCTGGTGACAGGTACCTTGCCATGGTGGGCGGATAGTAGCGAAGGCGCATTGCTGGATGAATACATGATCCGGCTGACCACCACTACACCGGATCGCTTTGGCAGGTTTATCATCGGCATTAGTCAGACAGACTATGTACTGCGCCGGATTGTCTACCACTTTTCCAGGCATACGCTGGAAAAGCTGATATCCTTACTGGAACCGGATCAGGCGGAGTTTATCTATGGTTACATTGCCAATGTGCTGATGCTGCAACAACAACGGCCAGCAGTTAAAGCCACGCAGGAAGAATTTGAAAAAATGGTGTGGCTGTTTGTACTTACTTATCTCGTAACAGATAACAGCGGTCAGTTTAACAGGAAGACGTTCATTCGCCGTAACCTGGAACAACTGGCGCATCACTTCAATATCGGCTATATACGATTGCTGTATACCTTCAGACAGGCATTGATCTTTTATAAAAAAGAAATACCGGCAGGCTCACTGGCTGCCCTGATCAGGGAACTGTATGAAGAGAAATTCTCGGATGTATCGCCTACCATTGCGACTACAAGGGAATCAGTGCTGGCGTATTTTTTACTCGTTACATCCGGAGATGTTATGGTTCGGCGTATATTGGATCCCTATGGTCCCAATGTACCGCTCCCTGCATCATGGATCGGGTATGACACCATACCGGATCAATCGGATAGGGAAGAGGTATGGCAACAGGCTGTGTTCCTGATTACCTTATTCTTAAGCGGTGAAGCCCTGCCATATTGGTTTACACAACTGCAACCCGGTTTACAAAATGGGCTCTTGCAACAGGCGATTATATTATTATACCGAAAAAGAGCCGTGTTGTTATTTTCCCTGTGGGAGAAGTCGGTGCGGTTCCCCCAAATCCGACTAAGAATGCACCAGCTGTTTGCCAAACCAGTCAATCCATTGGAAGAGCAGATTCAAAAACACCTGGCAGAATATGTAGAGCGCGATACCATCCGTTATTTGCAGGAGACATTGAATGACCACCAGACGGATAGCTTTATAGAGATCTGGCGCAAAACCACCGATAAAAAACGATTTTACACACAGGTATTGCAGGCGGCACCGGCGATACAACGAATTGCCCATTTACTGAGAGAAGAAGAATTCTGGTTACTATTGGCAGATGCACCCATATTCACGGTGGATATACTGAAGGAAATGCAGGAAGAACTCGTACTGCTGGGTGCCGACAATATTGAAAGGGAACGGATCCGGCATTTATTCAGGGTCTTTAACCTGCAATGGTTGGGAGGGAAATTGATCCTGAAAGATGCGGAGCAATATAAAAAGGCTTTACATGATTTCCTGAAACAGTTTGATGAAAGAGCAACCCGCCGTATATTACAGCCAATAACACCAGAAATTCCAAAGAAGAAGATGGCTACATCAGAACAGGAAGGTATACGTATCAACAATGCAGGATTGGTACTATTGCATCCTTATTTCCATACCTACTTCAACCGGTTGCAATTATTGCAAAATGGTAAATTCGTAGATTCAAAGGCGCAACAAAGGGCTATCCGGTTATTGCAACTACTCGTAGATGGCCGGACCGATCATGCAGAACATGAACTGGTACTAAATAAGATCCTTTGCAATTATCCGCTGGAACAACCATTGACACCAGATATTGAAATTACGCAACTTGAAAAGGAGTTAGCCGTCCAACTCATCAACGCTGCCATTCAGCAATGGGAGAAAATGAGAAACAGTAGTGTAGATAGTTTTCGCGCCAGCTTTCTACAACGTGAAGGATTGGTATGGCAGGCCCAGGACGCCTGGTTTCAAAAAGTGACGCCGCGGGGATACGATATTATTTTACAAACCCTGCCATGGAGTTTTGGTATGATCAAAACTTCCTGGACAGATAAATTCTTTTATACGGAATGGACACCCTGCTGATCAGTTCAAATGCCATCGTTTTACAACAGGAGTTTACGTGGCTCAGAGAGGTACTGGAAGTACGCATGCAGCAATACTTTGAAAAAAGTACTATCTCTTCCCCTGCGCCACCGGCATTACCTTCCGATGATTCAGTGTATGCGCGGATCCTGAAACACTACAATGTCACCATCCCCGAAAGGATCTTATTATTACTCGCACTCGCTCCCCATATCCAACCACAGTTGCTTGATATCTTTTACCTCAGGAATAGCACTTACGATAGAGGGTTTACAGAATTTGGAGGTATCAAAGGCCAGCAACACGGCGGCTTTCTGCCTACCGGAGAAACTGCCGCTTTTGTAATAGCAGGCGATCAGCTGGAACAGCGATTCCTCTTGCAACAATTATTAGGACCCGATCATTTCTTCGCCAAACATAATATCCTGCGTATTCAACCCGCACATGCAGATGAACCATTCTTTAGTGGCGCATTGCAGGTAACGAATGAATACCTCAGTTATTTTACCTTAGGTACACCTCATAAACCTGACTACAGTATACACTTTCCTGCCAAAAGAATTGAAACGGGCCTGGACTGGAACGACCTGGTACTGGATGAACGAACCATGGCCGAAGTCGATGAAATAAGAACCTGGGTTGAATATGGACAGACACTGCTGCAGGACTGGAAAATGAGTAACAAAATCAAACCCGGCTACCGGGCATTGTTTTATGGGCCTCCGGGTACCGGCAAGTCCTTAACAGCCTGCCTGTTGGGTAAGACCTTCGGGCTGGATGTATACCGTATTGACCTATCCATGGTCGTATCAAAATTCATAGGAGAGACTGAGAAAAATCTGGCGGGTGTATTTGATCAGGCCATCAATAAAAACTGGATATTATTCTTTGACGAGGCTGATGCATTGTTTGGGAAGAGAAGCAACACCACCTCTTCAAATGACCGCTATGCAAATCAGGAAGTAGCTTACCTGTTACAAAGGATCGAAGATTTTCCGGGATTGGTGGTACTGGCTACAAACTTAAAAGCAAATATAGACGAAGCTTTTGGTCGCCGCTTTCAGTCGATGATCTATTTTCCTGTACCGGGGCCTGCACAACGTGAACGGCTCTGGCAACAATCATTCCCAGCACATGTGACCATGGAAGACGCTTCTCTGTTATCTGAGGTGGCTAAAAAGTATGAGATGACTGGTGGGGCTATTATCAACGTATCGCGACATAGTTGTCTTGCAGCTTTAAAAAGAGGCGATATATCCATCTTACAAAAAGATATACTGGCAGGGATCAGGAAGGAGTTTGGAAAAGAAGGGAAAACAATTTAGGGACTGGCAGAAAATGCCAGCCCCTGTTTTTATTATTCATCCTCTCCGCTATTCTTCATTTTCATGAGAACAGAATAGGCATTGTCTATCACATATTCTCCTTCAGGTAAAACAGTTTTGATTTCAGTGAAACCATCAGTATGCGCACCTAGTTCTACAGGCACCATGGTATACATATAGCCGGTATCCGCTTTGAACACGTAGTTTTTACCCTGCCACTTTACAATCGCAGCATCCGGTAATGCTTTTACCTGCGCATTGTTCAATGCAATTTCAGCATTCATAAACATACCCGGTACCAGTCGCTTATCGTATTTCTTCAGGTGACAGTGTACTTCTGCAGCATGTGTTTCATCTACACCCTGTGTAATGAAGTGTACTTCCGCCTGATATTTTTCACTGCTGTTATTCGACCAGGCAATCACTTCCTGCCCATGACTGATCTGAGAAATGTCTTTCTCAAATACAGTGAGACTCAGGTGCAGGTCGGCCGGATCCATCAGTTCAAACAACACGTCAGTAGGCGCTACATACTTGCCGGTGTTTACATTCACCTTGCTTACAAATCCACTGATGGGTGCGGGTATGCTGATCTGGCGACTAATGTTTGATGATTGCAGGTTTGCCGGATTGATGTTGATCAGGTGCAGTTTCTCGGAGAGAGAACGTACGATCACCTTCTGGCTTTCATAGTCGCTCTTTACCTGTTGCAATACTTTGTCGCTGTTCGCCTTGGACTGGTTCAGCTCCTGCTGACGGGCAAAATCTGCTTCAAGGAAGGTCAGCTTGTTTTTGGCCACAAGGTAATCTTCCTGTAACTGTACATACTGCGGATCTTCCAGCACTGCCAATACCTGTCCTTTCTTTACCTGCATCCCCGGCAGCAGGTTCATGGTCTTCAGATACCCACCCAGTGGGATGCTGATAGAGACGAGGTTTTGAGGAGGTACGTCGATCACACCGTTCACCCTCAGTGAGGTATGCATCTTTTTCAGTTCAGGCTTCCCGGTGATGACACCTGCATTCTTGACCTGTATAGCTGACAATTGTACGATATTGCTGCTATCTACAGCATTCGTTTTGGTCGTTTCCTTATTACCGGATGAAGAGTGACAGCCGGTCATGATGATCAGTGAGCTTGCAAGAACGTTTAATATATCCCGCATGTTGAGTATTTAAATAAGTTAGTTAATTCCGCTGATTTTCTCGATGTCAAAAGCGGCATCGTTTGTTTCTATGATCAGATTATAATAGTTGCTCCGTGTTTCGATGGCCTGATTGATCAGGATCGTCCATTCGAGGTAACTGCTTTCGCCACTATACAATCGTTTGTTGGCACCTTCGATCAGGATACCGGCATTGGGCAATTGGATAGAAATATATGATGCTAACAGCTCCTGGTATCGGTAATAGCTGGTCAATGCCCGGTTCAGTTCCTGATCCAGCTGCTGTTTATTAGCCGCCATTTCCTGCTGCTGCTGTTGAATGAGGATATTACCTGCTTTTATACGCGCACGCTGTGCACCACCGAAGATAGGAATGCCTACACCTGCACTGACTGCGGAGAAGCGCGTGCCGCCACCGTAATACCTGTCAGTTCCTGTTACATTCTGGTAGCCGATAATGCTGCTATTTGCATAACCTATATTAATAGAAGGCAGCATTCTGCTCTTTTCCAGTTTGTATTCGGCACTGGTCGCATCCAGGTGTCGTTGTTGCAATTGCAGGATAGGGGAGTTGTTCAGACTATTGCTGTCCGGCAGTGCTGCCGGGTGGTATACCAGGGTATCACTCGCTGGAACCACAGGCGTTGTGCTGTTTAGCAACACACCAAACAATTGTAATGCGGCATTATAGTCTGTTTGCAGGATGGCCAGTTGCGAGGCGATCTGTAAGCGCTGGTTTTCTGCCGTCGCTTTTTCCAGTGCATCGGTATCACCGGTTTTGAGTCGCAAGGTCGCTTTGGCTACAAAGGCTGCATAGATGCTATCCGCGTTTTGAAGCAGTCGTTGTTTTTCCTGTAATACCAGCAGGAGGTAGAAAGTAGATTTCACCTTTGCCTTCAGCTCATTCTCTGAGTTACGGGTACTGGCCTGACTGATTTGCCATTGTGCAATACCCAGATCACGCTGGCGCTTGTAGACAGTAGGAAAATCAATTCCCTGAGAGATGGTGAACCTGTTATCATTCGCCATACTGTTGATATGTCCATATTCCGCACCAATTTGTGTCTTCTCAGGATTGAAACTGCTCTTGCGCAACATGGCATAATAATCTTCCCCAGATTTCGCTGCTTTGATATGCAGGTTATTTTTTACCGCCAGATCCAGTGATTCCTGCAAGCCGACCTTTTGTTGCGCATTCATAGCTGTTCCAACCAACAAAAGTATGCCCACAGCAACCCCTTTTTTATAAAAGCGGAATCCTTTTTCAAAAAGGATGTATAATACGGGTAATACAAAAAGCGTCAACATCGTAGATATGATCAAACCACCGATCACCACGGTGGCCAGTGGTTTCTGTACTTCTGCACCAGCACCTGCACTGACAGCCATTGGAATAAAGCCCAGTGATGGAACCAATGCCGTCATCAATACCGCACGCAGTTTGGACTTGGTTGCATGGATCACAATGCGGCGTACATCATGCCAGCCTTCACTCTTCAACCTGTTAAATTCATTCACCAGCAGGATACCATTCAATACTGCCACGCCAAAGAGCGCAATAAAACCTACGCCGGCAGAGATACTAAACGGCATGTCACGTATCCATAAAGCGAAGATGCCCCCGATAGCAGACAATGGGATCGCTGTATAAATGAGCAAACCCTGTTTCACAGACTGGAAAGCGAAATATAATAACAGGAAGATCAGCAATAACGCGATCGGCACTACGATAGATAAACGCTGTTTGGCATTTGTCAGGTTATCGAAAGCGCCGCCGTATACAATAGAGTATCCCAAAGGCAATTTCACCTCCACAGCTACCTTCTGTTGCAGCTCCTGTACAATGGTCTGTACATCACGACCATTTACGTTGAAACCGACAATTATACGACGGCGGGTATTTTCACGCTGAATCTGGTTCGGTCCTTCGATCTCTTTAATTTCCGCCACCTGATATAGTGGTATCTGCATACCATTGGCAGCAGGCACCAGCAGGTTTTCTACATCAGAGATGTTCTGTCTCGCTTCACCAGCTAACCGGACTACCATGTCAAATCGCTTCTCGCCCTCATAAACCACACCCGCACGCTGACCTGCAAAGGCCGTATTCACCACCCTGTTAATGTCGCTAACATTAAGGCCATAGCGGGCCATGGCATCGCGGTTGTAATTGATCACGATCTGTGGCATACCGGTTACGCTCTCAACATAAAGATTCACCGCGCCTTTCACGGTGTGGATGACCTCTCCCAGTTTGTTCGCATAGAATGCGAGTGAGTCAAGATCTTCACCAAAGATCTTACACACCACATCCTGACGGGCACCTGTCATCAATTCATTGAAACGCATCTGTACAGGAAACTGAAAACCAACACTGAGACCCGGTACCACAGAGAGCGCTTCTGTCATTTTCTGAGACAATTCCGGGAAGGTCTTTGCAGAGGTCCATGCCTTTTTATCTTTCAGGATCACCATCATATCCGCAGCTTCCAGCGGCATCGGGTCTGTAGGAATTTCCGCACTACCTATTTTCGTCACGACCTTTTCTACTTCGGGGAATTCTTTCAATAAGATACCAGAGGCCTGCTGCGTGGCTTTGATAGTCGTTTTCAGGTTACTACCAGTAAGCAGGCGGGTTTCTACGGCAAAGTCACCTTCTTCCAGTTGTGGGATAAACTCACCCCCCATTTGTCCGAGTATGATCACTGCTGCTGCCATCAATACCACGCAACCTGCAATAATAGTCTTTGGGAAGTTCATTACACGTCCCAACAACGGTTGATAGAACCGTTCCAGGCGTACCATCATTTTATCGGCCATTGAGGCCTTATGAGAAAGCTTTTTATTCAGACACAGGGCGCTCATCATCGGTACATATGTGATGGAAAGCAGGAATGCTCCCAATATGGCAAATGCCACGGTAAATGCCATTGGTTTAAACATCTTACCTTCAATTCCCTGCAAAGACAGGATCGGAATATATACAATGAGGATGATGATCTGACTGAATACTGCGGAGCGGATCATCGTTCCCGTGCTTTTATTCACCTCCGTATCCATCTGCTCCTGTGTAATCTTCGACAACTTAGAATGCGAGAACCGATGCAAAATTGCTTCCACTACGATCACGGTACCGTCTACGATCAGACCAAAATCAATCGCACCAAGGCTCATCAGGTTACCGCCTACACCAAACTTGTTCATCAGGATAATGGCGAACAACATGGAGAGGGGAATTACGGAAGATACTATCAGCCCCGCCCTGATATTACCCAAAAAGAACACCAGCACGAATACCACAATGAGTGCACCTTCCATCAGGTTGTGCTCAACAGTCTGAATAGCATTGTTCACCATTTTGGTACGATCCAGGAAAGGCTCTATGACCACGCCCTCCGGCAATGCTTTTTGTATTTCTGCTACCTTTTCTTTCACTCTTTTGATCACCGCAGAGGAGTTTTCGCCTTTCAGCATCATCACGACCGCACCGGCGACCTCGCCTTCTTTATTAAAACACATAGCGCCATAGCGGGTGGCAGCGCCAAGGTGTACTTCTGCCACATCACGGATAAGCAGGGGTACACCGTTGGTGAGATTCTTTACAACAATCTTTTCAATATCTGCAAGACTACCTGTCAGCCCTTCGCTTCGGATATAAAGTACGGTAGGACCTTTTTCAATATAAGCACCACCGGTATTCTCGTTATTCTTTTCCAGTGCGTTAAATACATCGGCGATGCTAATGCCGTAAGCTTTGAGTTGTTCTGGCCGTACGGCGATCTCGTATTGCTTCAGTTCACCCCCAAAACTACTTACGTCTGCCACACCGGGTGTACCGAGCAGGAGACGGCGCACCGTCCAGTCCTGCAGGGTACGAAGGTCCATAGGGGTGTATTTACCTTCATAACCCTTTTTGGGCCTTACTACGTACTGGTAGATCTCACCAAGCCCGGTAGTCACAGGTGCCATTTCAGGCTTTCCGATGCCATCAGGAATAGCATCCTGTACCTGTGCCAGTCGCTCGGCGATCTGTTGGCGAGCCCAATAAATGTCGGTTCCATCGTCGAAAACGACAGTAACGAGCGACAGCCCAAAGCGGGAAAAGCTTCTGAGTTGTTTCAGACCCGGTATATTACTACAGGATTGTTCAATCGGGAAGGTAATGAGTCGCTCTACATCCGGGGCTCCGAGAGCAGGAGATACAGTAAGTACCTGCACCTGATTATCCGTAATATCGGGAACTGCATCGATGGGTAAACGGGTGACTTCAAAAGTGCCCCAGCCGATAAGGGCTATTACAAATAGCCCAATGATCAGCTTATTCTTTACAGAAAAGCTAATTATTTTATTTAGCATAATATATCAGATTCGATCAAATAGAAATTTCAGGAAGGGTGCCTTCCTTAGCTAAGAAATATGTAAGAAGAGGTTATGCACGTGGAGGACGGAAAAGGGCACTGGTAGCAGGATTAGGAAGACGATCGTCGTCCAGCTCCGGATATTTTATAGTGATATTGGTTACCGCCTGTACTTTGAGATTTGTAATTTTGGCAAATGGTATGAATACCTGATGAACGGTTGTGGTACTTACTTTTTTGAAGGGTAACTGGTTGTCGCGTTCCTGGTCACCGTCATTGACATCCTCACCCAAATAGTGCATGGAAAGAAACTCCACCACGCTCAGATTTCCATCTTGTGCGCGATGCTCAATATAGTGCATCACCAGTACCGGTAGCTTCATGAGCTGATCAAAGGAGAGGGTATGCAGCGTAAAGAGACCCATTAATATGTATAGGCGTAATTTTCCCACGACAGAGCAAAGATAAAAATTCTATCTTTACTCCGAAGCCTTATCTTATATTATGCAGGAAGATATACTGATACAAATCGGAAACAAGATTAAAGAGATTCGTAAAGCTAAAGGGATCACTGTGCAGGAGCTGGCCAGCAAGGCCGAAGTGAGCAAGGGTCTTATTTCACAGATCGAGAATAACCGTACTATTCCTTCTCTGCTGGTATTGATGAATATTATTACTTCGCTGGACCTGGACCTGAATGAATTTTTCAAGGGCATCGAGCAACAGGCGACCGCATCGCATGTGATTGTTAAGCGGAGCGAAGACTACTATGAATTCGAAAAAGAAAAGACAAAAGGGTTTAAATATAAGCGCATTATGACGCGCAACCTGAAGAACTTCCCGGTAGATATTGTGATGCTGGAACTGAAGCCAGGCGCGAAAAGAACCAATATGGTGAAGACGGAGGCCTATGAATATAAATATATTGTACAGGGCACCGTCGAGTACCTGATCAACAATGAGAAACATACCTTATATGCTGGTGATTCCATCTTTTTTGATGGCAGACAGGGGCATCGCCCAGCCAATATCGGGGAGGATACTGCCTTAATCCTGGTAGCTTATTTCTTTATTTAACAAGAGTTTTTTAAAAAACAACATTCCCGTAATCAAGAGCACCCCTCCACCTATCGTCATGATGCAACTAAACTGGGCCATTGTATCTGACCACTTCACTGTTTTAGCAAAGAATTCTTTATAGAAGAGTATTCCTACACTGCCGAGATAGCCAAGGGCGTCGCAGAGGTATACAAAATAGCCGGCATTGGCACGGATGTGAAACAGCGCAATCATCCTTTCAAAAAGAGCGACCTGAACGGGCACATATGCTAAGAATAGTCCTATGCCCAACCATAACATCCAGTTAAATCCAGAGATGAGGTGTACATGATATAATAAAGTACTAATACCTCCCATACCAATACCAGCAATGATTACACCCATAGTTACATGAAAAGCTTTTTCATTATTCTTTATTAAACTGAGTGCGCCAACCGCAACCAGCACAAAAATGCTGCAGAGTACTTCGGTTTGGGCAAGGACAGCTTTGTTCCAGTGTGCGTCAAGTTCATTCCAGATCTCTACAGAGAAGTTATCCCTGAAATCGCGCATGGTAGCAAGCATACAGTAGACGATCATAATACAGGCAATACCCGGCCCATATTGGCGAAGCACATTTGTTTTGTCTGCCTGCGTCATGGGTGGTCGTTCTGCCCGTAGTGCTTTATCTGCTTCGGAAGGAGCAGGAATGACAGAAAGCATCCACACAAAAAAGCAGAAGAAAGGAAATGCGATGGCGCCAATAGTAAATGGAAGCCAGAATTCAGAGATACCTGGAAAGAGACTATGGACTTCCAGGTAGGTAGTTTTTAAAATACCGCTTGCCGCGATAATACTGATGCTGAGACCAATAGATAGGACTTCAGTGTATTTACGCCCTTCAAGAAAACTGAAAACTACGCCCCAGATCATACCCAATGGGAGACCGTTAAAAAACAGGAAAATGAAATTATAGGGATAAGGTACCAGACCAAAAAATAACAGCGCAATAGCTGAAAACCCGACCAACCCGATAATGAGTTTTACCCTCGCTGCCGGCCGCAGTTCAGAAATGACTTTGATACCTATGAATTTGGAAGTCATATAACCCAGTACCTGAGAAATGATCAGGATGGATTTGTACCCCATCCCAAATAGTGTGTATTCGGAATATAGACCTGTAGACATCGGTTTACGAAAAGCATACATACAAAAGTAAGTGCCAAAAGAAGCGATCAGGCACCAGATGGTAAACCAGGGGCCGGAAGCATTTTTAAGTAAACGATGCATTAGTGAGAAAGTTTAATATTTGTAAATATATTTTACAAAAGTTGCGATTAGGTTAAGCCAACATTAATTAAAAATTAAGTCTTTTATACCTGTCAGCCTCCAACCACAGGCAAAACGCCCTCCACGACTAATTTTCGGGTTTTGCCGCAGCCGAAATCCGAAAATTCTCAATTGTTTAGTATTAGTAAATTAAACCACATCCCTTATTTTTACTATTACTTAACAATTTGTTAAGCCCAACTAAACTATTTCTTTTAGATATTTGCCAATATGCAACCGCAATTTTCATCAAAAGAAGGGGATATAAACCTATCCGAAAGTCGCCAACAATGGTTGAACCGGCACACAGACGCCGCCACAACTGCATTACTGGCTGCAGATGCAAAAGTATTCCTGCACCAATCACTCTCTACCCCCTGCATGGACGTACTATCCGGCGCAGCCGGTATATACATCATCAACCACCAGGGCAAAAAATACATGGACTTCCATGGTAACAGCGTCCACCAACTCGGTTACCAGAATAAATACATCACGGACAGGGTGAAAGCGCAGATGGATACCCTCGCTTTTTCTCCCAGAAGGTTTACCAACCAACCAGCTATCCGGCTGGCGGAAAGACTGACTACAGGAGAACTAAGCAGGGTATTATTTGCGCCGGGTGGCACCTCTGCCATCGGAATGGCATTGAAACTCGCCCGCGTGGTTACAGGAAAATACAAGACCATCTCTATGTACGATTCCTTCCACGGCGCCTCCATGGATAGCATCTCCGTAGGTGGGGAATACCAGTTTCACCAGGATATCGGCCCCCTCTTACCCGGTAATATCCATGTTCCACCACCAGATACACAACGTGGCATCTGGAAAGATGAAATGGCTTATGTAGACTACATAGAATATGTCATCGAAAAAGAAGGCGATATTGGCGCATTGGTAGCCGAAACCATTCGCAGCACAGACGTCATCATTCCATCAACTCAATACTGGAAAAGACTGAGAGAGATATGTACCCGCCATGGTGTGCTGCTGATACTGGATGAAATCCCTATCTGCATGGGTCGTACCGGCACCCTCTACGCCTGGCAGCAATACGACATCGTACCAGACATTGTTGTATTAGGCAAAGGATTGGGCGCCGGACTGGTGCCTATGGCTGCTATGCTCTGTAAAGAAGAATTTAATAAAGCGGCACATATATCATTGGGGCATTATACCCATGAAAAGAACCCATTAGGTGCTGCCGCCGCTCTGGCTGCACTGGACTACATGGAAGAATATAAGGTATTAGATCACGTAATGGAAATGGAAGCACATATCCGTTCCCGCTTGAAAAGTTATTCTACACGAGGCAAAGGAATGCTCTGGGCAATAGAAGCGGACAATGCAGAGCAGGCATTGTACCGCTGCCTGGAGCAGGGACTGAGTTTCAAAGTATCCAGCGGCAGGGTATTATCGCTATACCCGCCCCTGATTACGACCAAAGAAGAAATGGACCATGCACTGGACATCATAATCAACGCTATATGAAAAAACTTTTGACAGGTTGTATCTTATTATTACCAGCCTTCCTGAAAGCACAGGAGAAACTGCCTAAAGGTATCGAACACGTCATCATCATCGGGGTAGACGGCATGAGCCCTGATGGGATCAAACAGGCAAAAACACCTGTGATGCATAACCTCATCGCCCACGGCGCCGTAAAGTGGAATGTGAGGACTGTACTACCCAGCAGCAGTAGTCCCAACTGGGCAAGCATGATCATGGGTGCAGGCCCGGAACAACATGGCATCACGGACAATGACTGGCAACGCGACAAACATTCCCTGCCACCGGTAGTAGCTAATGAAGAAGGTATCTTCCCTACAATTTTTGGCGTACTTCACCAGCAATATCCCAAAGCCAATATCGGCGCGGTATACCACTGGGATGATTTTGGCCGCCTGTTCGAAAAGAAAGCCGTCAATCATGACCGCCATTTCAATACAGAAGACTCCACCGCTATTGATTTTATTCAATATATACGTGCAGAGAAACCGCTCTTTGCCTTTGTGCACTTCGATCACGTAGACCATGCAGGTCATGAATATGGCCATGGTTCACCATTATACTACCAGGCAGTCGCCAAAACCGATTCACTCATTGGCCGCATCATGGAAAGCATCCCACCAAACTCACTGGTGATCATCACTGCAGACCATGGTGGTAAAGGCAAAAGTCATGGCGGCGCCACACCTGAAGAAGCAGAAATTGCCATGATCTTTTCAGGCAAAGATGTAAAACCCGGTTATGTGATCACACAGCCTGTATATACATATGACCTGGCTGCCACCATTGCATTTGCCCTGCATGCCAGACAACCTTATGCCTGGATAGGCCGCCCTGTAAAGAGCGCCTTTGAAGGATTTTCCGAACCACAAAACTAATCACATGTCTATATCCACCTTATCCTTTACTGCGAACGGCATTACTTACCAACCACCAGCTGCACCTATTGTTGTGATCTGCCTGGATGGTTCTGCCGATGAATACCTGGACATTTCACTCGCTTTTGATCGCATGCCTCACCTGAAGAAGATGATTCAACAAGGCTACAGGGGAATGGTCAGAGGTGCATTACCCTCTTTTACAAACGTGAATAATTCTTCTATCGTAACAGGGGTTCCACCTGCAGTACACGGTATTAGTGGCAACTTTTTCTATGATGCGGCAATGGACCAGGAAGTGATGATGAATTCCGCCTCTTACTTACGTGCAGAAACCCTGCTGGCAGCAGCAGCAAATGCAGGTAGAAAAGTGGCGGTGGTCACGGCGAAAGAAAAGTTGCGGGATATATTATCTCATAATATGAAAGGCATTGCGTTTTCTGCAGAGAAAGCAGCAGCAGCTACTATAGCCACACACGGCATTGATGATGTAGAACAATTGACAGGTCAACCCACTCCCGCCATTTACAGTGCAGATGCCAGCCTGTTCGTCTTACGGGCTGGCAATGCTTTGCTGCGTGCCGGCAGAGCCGATTTCCTGTACCTGTCACTGACAGATTTTATGCAGCACACCTATGCGCCGGAAGCACCTGAGTCTTTAGATTTCTATGCTGCCATCGATCATGAACTGGGTCAGTTGCTGGAAGCAGGTGCCATCGTAGGCGCTACCGCAGATCATGGTATGAATGCAAAACAATTACCTGATGGCAGTCCGAATGTAATCTATGTGGAAACCCTGCTGGATGAACAATTCGGCAAAGGCAGCCGCGTCATTTGCCCGATCACCGATCCCTATGTAAAACATCACGGCGCATTGGGCTCTTATGTAGTCGTGCATTTAAAAGATGCTTCCCAGACAGACGAAATAGGCCGCTGGTTACTGGCACAACCGGGTATTACAGAAGTGTATGACCGTGCTACCGCGGTACGCCTGCTGGAACAACCAGCCGATCGTATCGGTGACCTGGTGGTATTGTCCGCACGCAATGTTGTGCTGGGCCGAACACCTGCACACCATGACCTGAGTGCGCTGGATAGCGGACTTCGTTCACATGGTGGTCGTTATGAAGAAATGGTGCCACTGCTCATTTCTCACCCGCTGAATACAACCTATATGCGAAAAGCGGCAGGTGATGCCCGCAACTTTGATGTATTTGATTTTACAATTAATGGAACCGGTAAATAAACTATCCCTGCATTGCTATGCAGCGGGCAAAATAATACAGGGCACAGATCAGCTCACGATACGTAGCCCTTACGATAACAGGGTGATTGGTACCCTCTCCACGGTAAAAGAAGCCGATACCCTGCACGCTATCGAAACGGCCTTACAGCCAAAAGCGATTATGAGCCATTTTGAGCGCTATCAGGTATTAAATCAGGCTCAGATACTATTAAGCGCCAGAAGAACCGAATTTGCGGCTTTAATTAGCGCAGAATCGGGTCTCTGTATCCGTGAGGCGATGTATGAAACCGGGAGAGCGATCGATGTGCTCATGTTTGCCGCTATTGCCGCCCTGCAGGAACCCGGTCAGGTCTTATCCTGCGATGTCTCTCCACAGGGCAAAGCGAGAAAGATTTACACCGTACAGGAACCCCTGCCACTGGCGGTCGCGATCACCCCCTTTAACCATCCCCTGAACCAGGTGGCACATAAAGTAGCACCGGCATTAGCAGCCGGCACCCCTGTGATCCTGAAGCCCTCTGAAAAAACGCCGCTGACTGCCGTACGCTTTGTGGAATTACTATACGAAGCCGGATTACCGCCACATATGCTCAGCGTATTGCTGGGACCCACCAATGAGGTAGCAGGTATGCTGGTAAGCGATCCAAGGGTAGCTGTCGTCTCTTTCACAGGTAGTGTAGCTGTGGGTAAGCGCATTGCACAAACAGCCGGCTACAAAAAAGTGATCCTTGAACTGGGTGGCAATGATCCGCTGATCATACTCGACGACGCTGATCTTGATCTGGCAGCCACCCTGGCCGCTGAAGGCGCATTCCGCAATTCGGGGCAACGCTGCACCGCCGTGAAGCGTATATTGGTGCAGGAAAATATCCATGACGAATTTGTGTCGCGATTTATCAAAAAGGCCCAAACTTACGTCTGTGGTGATCCTGCCGATCCCGATACAATTGTAGGCACAGTGATCGATGAAGGCTCCGCTATTCACCTCGCACAGCTGATTGAAAAAGCAGTAACTCAGGGTGCAAATTTGGTACAAGGTGGCACCCGCAATGGCGCCCTATTGCAACCTGCGATCCTGACACAGGTATCACGGAATGCTGAAATGGTGGTACAGGAAGCATTTGGTCCGCTCGCACCGATAATGGCGGTAGCAAACCTCGAAGACGCCGTGAACGTAGCCAATAGCACTGCTTACGGCTTATCCTCAGGTGTTGTGACAAACAACCTGCAACACGCCATGTACGCCATCAAACATATCAAAGCCGGTACCGTTAATATAAACGAAGTACCGGGTTATCGTATAGAACATTCTCCTTTCGGAGGTATTAAAGACTCAGGACTGGGTATCAAAGAAGGTGTCACTGAAGCCATGAAGACATTCAGTTTCACCAAGACTTACTCCCTTCCATGGTAATATTATTCTTATGCAACAATTTGATTTGATCATAACCGGCGGCGGTATCCTCGGTACCTTCCACGCCTTTCACGCTTTACAAAAGGGATTGAAAGTGTTATTGCTGGAAAGAGACAGCTATCCCGTCGGCGCTACCGTACGCAACTTCGGACAGGTAGTTCCTTCCGGTCTGGCAGATAAATGGTTTAATTATGGCCTGACAGGTCTGGCACTCTACAAATCTATCCAGCAGAAAGGGGATATCTCTGTAAGACAAAACGGAAGTGTCTACATCGCATCTGATGACGATGAGCAATTACTGATTCACGAGCTGAAAACCCATTATGACAACATAGGTTATAATGCACTGTTGCTGCCTGCAAAAGAAATAAACGAACGTTACCCTGCTATCAAACAGGAATATGCAAAGGAAGCACTCTTCTTTCCGGAAGAGATCAGTGTGGAACCGGATAAGATGATTCATCGCCTGCACGCATACATGAAAGAATCATTCAATAATTTCCAGATCTCCTATTACACCCCCGTTACAGCGATAGAAGAAACACAAGGTCAGATAAAAGTCAATAATCAGTTCCTGGCCAATAAAGTCATCATCTGCTGTGGCCATGAAGGTAAACTGCTATTCCCCGACATCTTCACCAACAGCGGTCAGGTAGTAAGCAAACTCCAGATGCTGCGCACCATCCCCATGCCAGAACTACAGCTGAATGGCAATGTTCTTACTGGCCTTACCATCCGCAGGTACGAAAGTTTCGCTGCCAATTGTCCTTCTTTCAACCACGTTCAAACCCCACAGCATTATGAAGAACTAAAGAAGTGGGGCATTCATATTCTCTTCAAACAGGCTACAGACAATAGCATCATCATTGGCGACAGTCATGAATATGCACCCGTCAGCCAATCCGACGATTTAGGCTTCCATACCAATCACTATATCAATGAACTGATCTTAGAAGAAGCTTCACATATCATTAATATAAAGAACAAACAAATCGCTACCTGCTGGAGCGGCTTCTATGCACAGCACAATGAAAAGAACATCTTTGAATATGACATCACTCCGCAAATTCATATCCGTACAGGAATAGGAGGGAAGGGCATGACCGCAGGTGCGGGATATGCGAAGGAAAGTGTGGACCTGCTTTATGGGAATTAATACCCAAACTGCGGAAAATTATTTTCATCAGGGGGCGTTCCGGGGCCATGAATAAAGGCCCCGGACACAGGCACAGGTTTTGCTTCATGCCTGAGTATGAAAAAGGCATTGATATTTTCAGCTTTCGCGATTTCTTTGATCGCAGGTTGCAAATCTGATACGAAAAAGACTACCGGCGGCGATGCCGCACAGCATTATGATATACCTGTCACCCCCAGGAACAACGAAATTACCCCTGCAAACGCGTACAATGGTCTTTTCCTTGAAACCAAAGATGTTGAGAAGTTCATCACTAACCAGAAACTGGATAGTAGCCTCGCTAACAGGTTGCGTAGCTTTTACAACGCACGCAACTTTGAATACGCCTGGTTCGATACCAGTGGTCTGAATGAACAGGCATATGGATTCCGTAGTTTATACGATTACAGTGTAGACACCAGCGAAAACAATAAAGCCCTGGAATATCGCCTCAATGCCCTTATGAACAATGAACCGGATTCAGCTGTCTCTGCTACCGATGCTAATATCGTAAAGACAGAGTTGCAACTGACACAACGCTTTATTAATTACTTCCTCGATGCACATAAAGATGATAAAGATGCCGTGAAAGCCATGGAACACTACGTGCCCATGCAAAAGAACGACATCCTGAAACAGGCAGATGCTGTCATCTCAGGCAAAGGTTATCACGCTACCGATATTCATAATGTATATGGTGATCTGACAAAAGAACTGGAGAAATATACCGACATCGCCAGAAAAGGTAACTGGGATAGCATACCTGTAGAAAAGAAAAAGAAATACAAGAAAGGAGATAACAGCCCTGTCATAGCCGCCATCAAACATCGCTTGCAGGCAACCGGTGAACTGGACGGCAAGGACACGACCGGTGTATACGACGATGCGCTGGAAGCTGCTATCAATAAATTTGAAGGTTCACATGGTCACACGCCAAAAGGAATTATCACGGATACCCTGATACGTGAAATGAATGTACCGGCCATTATCATCGTAGAAAAACTCCTGATCAACATGGAGCGTATGCGTTGGACACCACCAGTACCCGAAGGCAGACTCATCATGGTGAACATACCCGAATTCATGCTCCATGCATGGGATGGCAAGAACAAAGACTTTGACATGGCAGTCGTAGTAGGCAAGGAAGGTAAAGGTACCACCAGCTTCTCCGGCGATCTGAACCAGGTTGTATTCAGTCCTTACTGGAACCTGCCCAGAAGCATTATCAAAGAAGAAGTATTACCTGCCATGGCCAGAAATAAAGGTTACCTGGCCAGCCATCATATGGAAGTGACCGGCGAAAGAAATGGCGTACCAGTGATCAGGCAGGTACCTGGCAAAGAAAATCCATTGGGCAGGGTGAAATTCCTGTTTCCCAACAGCTTCAATATATATTTCCACGATACGAATCAAAAGGAATTATTCAACAAGGATCAGCGCGCATATAGCCATGGCTGTATAAGACTGGCAGATCCTGTAAAAATGGCCAATTACCTGCTGCGTGATCAGCCGGAATGGACATCAGAAAAGATTGATAGTGCAATGAACAGTGGAAAAGAAAAGTACGTCAGAGTGAAGAACCCGGTACCCGTTATGATTTCCTATTATACCACCTGGGTAGGCGCAGACGGTCAGCTGCATATGGTGGAAGACATCTATGACCATGACCGTAAAATAGCTGCGAAACTATTTACTGACGTGCATTAAAAATACCGTACATCCCCCTGGCCCTTTTCATTCCCCTGCGCATCTGCTGTTAACCTCTGATGTGTCTGTTGCGTGATAATGTGTCATTGAGCGCCGAGGCGTGTTGATGAAGAGGGGCCAGGGTGGATGAAAAACGGATCGTCTGTCTTTATTTGAAAATGGATGTTGTTAGGCAATCGTAGTATCGCCAGGCAGTGATTCCAGGATTCTGGAATGTGCCATATAGTATTTATCAGGACTATATAGGAAGAGGCAGGTGCCGTCTTTGATCATTTCAATGATCTTCCTGTGTACCTTTTCAGGGATAGCCGGACAACCTAAGCTGCGACCAATATAACCCTGCAAAGCAGCTAATTTCTCATTTACATATGCTGCGCTATGCATCACGATTCCACGACTCATCGCGTTGTCATTGATACCCTGTTCCTGACCTTCCAGACGCAGGCTATAACCATGCTCGCCTCTGTAGGTATCACCCGTTACATAAAAACCCAGGCTGCTTTTAAAGCTCTCCGGTGAATTGGAGAACGTAGTTGCTACATCCGTACCGGAATTGCGGCCATGAGATACGAGGGTGTTGAACAGCACTTTCCCATTTTTCAGATCAATAACAAACAGTCTTTTCTTACTGGAAGCAAGACTGAAGTCAACGATGGTGATCAGGTCTGTGTTAGCTAATTTGCCTTCTGCTTCCAATTTTTCCATACCCTGTAAAGCATAATTGAAGGCGGTACGGGATAATCCCATTGAATCCAATGCCAGGTTATTGTACAACATCGCCCTGCTGCTCAAAGCAGATTTGTTAATGGCAATAGCGTTGTTGCTTGCTTTATGACCGGTAGAAGGTAGTACTCCAAATGTTGTAACTGCAAAAACTCCGGCGGCAAAGGTGTACTGTGTGATTTTTTTAATAACAGGTTTCTTCATCTAAGGAATTTAGTTAGGTTCTTTTAATAAGGATAATACACTGAAATATTAGGACATGACAAAGGTAGCACTGAAAATGTGAAAGAAATGTGAAGGGATCAATCTGACTGCGAACGGGGCGATTGCGCCAATCAGGGGATCTGCAACGGTGGTGCAGTTCTAAAAGGAATAGCCAGGTTGGGGCCGCTCCTGTTTTTTAACAATTAGATGACATTGGAAGTCAATCACATAGCGGAATTCAGGGATATGTTTGGGCCTAAAAAAAGGCGTTGTTGCGAGGCAACAGCGCCTTTTTGACAAGAATTTTATACCAGAGGTTCCTGCTGACTCAGGCAGTGAAAACTACCCAGTCCCCAGATGATCTCGGTCGAATCGATACCAACTACCTCACGGGTTTTAAAGCAATCCTGGATAATCCGGAGGGCCTTATCATCCTGTGCACAACGATAAGTTGGAACAATAACATGTTTATTGCTGATATAGAAATTAGCATAGGAAGCCGGCAGACGCTGGTCTTCGAACACAACTGCATCTGGCATTGGCAACTCAATTACGTTGAGTTGTTTGCCATTCAACAGGCGCATCTGCTTTAACTGTTGCAGGTTTTGCTGCAGCAGGTCGTAGTTCTCGTCCTGTTTGTTACTTTCTACCACAGTAAGCACGGTATCTTCGTTTACGAAGCGAACAGTATCGTCAATATGACCATCTGTATCATCACCGATAATGCCTTCCGCTACCCACAGTACCTTGTCCACACCATAATAGTCCTGCAAGTAAGTTTCCAGCTGGGCCTGCGTCAGGTGCGGATTCCTGTTTTCATTCAGCAGACAGCAGGTGGAGGTCAATACCGTTCCCTTCCCATTGAATTCTACAGAACCACCTTCCATGACGATGCCAGGGTGGAATACCGGTAATTTATAATGATTAGCGATCAGGGTAGGGATCACATCGTCCTTGTCGAACGGAGGATATTTACCCCCCCAGGCATTATAGCCCCAGTCTACAATCACCTTCTTTTCTGCAGCTGTTGGATTGATCAGGAAAGCTGGACCATGATCACGGCACCAGGCGTCGTTCGTAGGATGCAGGAAGAATTCCACTTTGTCCATTTGAACGCCTGCTTTTTGCAGGTGTGCAGCTGCTGCGGCTTTCATAACATCGTCTGCCACGTTGATGCGCACCAGCTCACTTTCTGCCAGGTATTTTACAAATTGGCTGTAGTAAGGATAGATAGCGTCGATCTTACCTGGCCAGCTAGCTTCTTTATGAGGCCAGCTCAACCATGTAGCCACATGAGGATGGAATTCGGCAGGGAAGAAGTATCCCTGCTGTTTCAGCGTTGGTAGTCCGTTCATTATGCTTCGTCGATAAATCTTTTAGTGATGTTGCCGTAAGAGTCGATTCTTCTGTCGCGCATGAAAGGCCAGTGAGTACGGTATCTGTCAGTTACAGACAGATCCAGTTCTTCCACATGGATCTCTTCTTCTTCGTGCGAAGCCTGATAGATGATGGTACCAAACGGATTGGAGATGAAGGAGCCACCCCAGAATTTCATGCGGCCTTCCTGCTCAAAACCGGTACGGTTCACGCTAACTACGTGGATACCGTTTGCAACAGCGTGGCTACGCTGAATAGTCTGCCATGCATTGTATTGCTCTGTATTGGTTGCTTCGTCCTGAGACGTTGCCCAGCCAATAGCGGTAGGGTAGAACAGTATTTCGGCACCCATGAGCGCGGTGATACGTGCAGCTTCAGGATACCATTGATCCCAGCAGATAAGTACACCGATGGTGGCGAATTTGGTTTTGAAAACTTTATAGCCTAAGTCACCAGGGGTGAAATAGAATTTTTCGTAGTAAGCCGGATCGTCCGGAATATGCATTTTACGGTATTTGCCAAGGTAAGATCCGTCAGCGTCCAGTACAGCAGTCGTGTTGTGATACAGGCCAGCAGCTCTTTTTTCAAAGAGGGAGGCGATGATCACCACGCCCAGTTCACCAGCTACTTTCTGAAGGGCATCTGTAGATGGACCAGGAATAGGCTCCGCGAGAGAGAAGTTGTCGTAATTCTCTTCATCACAAAAATACAGGGAGGTAAACAGCTCCTGTAAACAAACGATCTGTGCACCTTTGGATGCGGCAACTTTTACCTGCTCGATGGCTTTGGCAAGGTTTTCCGCCTTATTGGCCGTACAATTCATTTGCACAAAACCTACTTTGACTTTTGACATTTACCAGTGTTTAAATTTGAAAAAGAAGCGGCAAATTTACTGAATTTTAAGGAGAAATTGGTAGCCATCGCCAGTACGAAAGAAATTCTTAGAAGAAACTAAAGCCCACATGCCAGCCAAACCAATAACGTAGGTTGTCATTAAATTTAAATGCCCCATATGGGCCCGGCAGCCGGCTCTTATACCCTTCCACATTTGCATCCTTACTATTAAAATATAAGGTAAACGCTGGCCCTATAAAGATCCTGGCGTTTTTACCTATTTCCTTATTCCACGCCGTCTGCAACCGTGCCATCGTACCTACCATCTCCCAACTCCCCAGGTACAAATTCTGCTCCGTAATCTCTACACTATAATCTTTATACGACTTTCCAATACCATACCCAAAACTGTACGCCTTCGACCCTTCCATAAAACTTGCTCCTCCTATAATCAGGCTGTACAGCTTTTTATTCCCTGACTTAAACGCCAGGTTGAACGGCAACAGCTCTGTATTATATACCAATAACTGATGATACCCCCTGCGCACAATACTAATCACGCCAATACTATACCCATCAGACGAATCTGCATAATTCACCACACCTACCTGCACACCTTTCAATACCCGCGTAACGTTGATGAGGCCTGCTACCTGCACACCTTCGGTAGTATCAGCCGCATTGACAACACCAGCCACCTGCACACCTTTCAGCATTTCTGCCATATTGAACACCCCAGCTGCCTGCACACCCTGTATGGTCGTTGTATTCATATTTCCAACCCCCGCCATCATCACACCATAACTATTCTTCCTATAAATATTCACAATCCCTGAAGCGCCCAATCCCCGGGTTTCACCATTCGCACCATTATAAGTAGTAGAGAGTTGTACACCGACAAATCCCTTTGTTGTAATATTGCTGATACCCGCTGCCTGCAGACCTTTTACTGAATCAATGACCAGGTTATGCAAACCAGCTATCTGCACGCCTTCCATTTTACCACCCACCAGATTAAAAAGTGAGGCAAACTGGGCAAATCTCACATCTTTCTGATCTATATTAAAAGCACCGGATATTTCGACCCCATTTAACCCGGCCGTATACCCCCCAATAAAATTCACCGATATCTTATTTACTACCTGGGAACTCAACTTACCATGGGTACCCAACCCGGGTAATAAAGAGGTCTGATAAGGCTGATTTGCAAAGAATCTGCTTAAGTTCAGAGATTGCATACGCTGTTTGGAACTTAAAAACACCTTTCCAAACCATGTATCACTCACTCTCGAATACTGGTTCACATCCACTATACCCAACGTGATTGGTGCCGCAGGCTTGATACTCGCACTGATGTCCTGATCATACCCGCTCGCCACCATCATAATTGTATCTTTATATAATTCCTTACTCACCGTAAGCATCACAGGCATTGGCCGTTCTTTCTCCCTGAGCCGCAGCCGGTAATACCCCTGATCGTTTGTCATAGTCGAAATCAGCTGCACCCCTTCATACACACTCGCATTATTCAGTGGTTGCCCATTACTGCCATCCGTAATATGTCCGCTCACATAGAACCACTTCTCCTTATTCGGCTGCAGCATCAACTGGTTGCCCGCATCCTTATAAGCAACACTGCCCTGGAACAACTGGTCCAGTACCTGCTTCACAGTCCTGTGATTGGCGCGTACCGACACAAGACTATCGGCATGCACCATTTCCCGTACATAAGAAAAATGAAAATTACCCTGAATTTCAATGGCGTCCAGTACAGAAGATATCGGCTGGCGGGTCATGGTGACTGATACAGTCTTACTCAGGTTCCCCTGGGCATAGCTACACATAACGCCGCAAAGCAGGACCACAAACAGGAAAAGTTGTCTCAGCAAAACGGATTATTTAAAAATTTGCGGCAAGATAGGCGAAAAAACGTTTCAATTTGGTTATTCCACCCCCATAGTGTAGGTTTGTGCCGCATTTGGTGCCTGTCACTAGATAGGCTTAAAAGGGAATCCGGTGCAAAACCGGAGCTATCCCCGTAGCTGTAACCTGAGTATTATTTCCGGTTCTACTCTATGCCACTGTCCACCATGGATGGGAAGGCCGCCGGAAAATCAGGGAGCCAGAAGACCTGCCACGATGCAATAGATCCATTCAGCGCTTTCGGGTGAAAAGCTTCGGGATATACAATGATATTACGCTTATCATGCTGAATGATCTATTCCGTCGGGAACCTTTCAACTATTACAATTATTAAAACAGCATGCAAAGAAAATTACACACGCTCCTGTTAGCATTCGCCGTATTCTTCGTAGTCTCTTGTAAAAAAGATGATAATACTTCAGTTATCTCCAAAGGCACTTATGACAATGGTTATTTCATTTTAAATGAAGGCAACTTCGGTTCCAAAGGAGGAGACCTGAGCTTCCGCAGCTATAATGCGGATACCCTTTCGCAGGACAATTACCTGGCAGTGAACCCATCCAGCCCGCTGGCAACGACCTCCACCACCCTCGAATATGGCACCATTTATAATGGAAAACTTTACCTGGTAACCAACTATGGCGGTCCACTGGTAGCCGCTGATGAGTATTCCCTGAAAGAAAGCGCCAGAAATGCAGGTTTGCCGGCTAGCGGTCATGCATTCATCGGTATTGACAATAGCAATGGGCTGCTCAGTACAGACGATGGTATCTATCCGGTAACCTTATCTTCCCTGAGCGTGGGTACCAAAATCACAGGTGTAAGTGGTAGCGTTAGCGATATGCTCAAATCAGGCAACTATGTATTTGCATTAACTGCTAACGACGGTATCGTAGCATTGAAGACCAGCGACTACTCCATAGCAAAGAATTTAGGTACTGCAATAGCTGGTTTTGCCCAGGGTCAAGATGGCTACATATATGCTGCGCAAACAAATGCCCTGCTCAAAATCGATCCGTCTACACTGAAGGTCGATACGATCACCACCTCGTTTAATGTTCGCTATAACGAATGGGTATTCACCAGCAGCTCTATCGTCGCTTCTACCCAGGAGAATGCGGTCTATGTGCTGAGCGATGACCAGAAGGTATACCGCTATGTTTCCGGCAACAACAGCTCCCTGAGCAGCGCTTATATCACCCTGCCAGCTGACCACTACTTCTATGGTAAAGGTATTGGTTACGACGCAGCGAAAAACACCCTTGTACTGATCACAACAGGAGGTTTCTATGGGGACGCTAACAATACACTTTATACTTACAGCGCCGCAGACGCAACTTTAAAATCTGCAATTTCCTACACGGACAATCTGTATCCAGCCATGGTCGTGTTCCATTAATATGAAGACAACCAGTTTTATAATAAGCTTCATTTTGCTGTGCCTGCATTTACAGGCACAGCAAAATGATACGACTCATACCTTACAGACGATTACGATCTTCTCTGCCAAACCCGGTGCGATTACGCCCGTTCAAACCCTCAGCGGCAAGGCACTGGAAAAAATGAATAGCCTCTCCGTGGCAGATGCTGCCCGGTTCTTCTCAGGTGTTCAGATCAAAGATTATGGTGGCATAGGCGGCCTCAAAACGCTCAATGTACATAGCATGGGTACCAACCAGCTGGGTGTATTTTATGATGGCATTCAACTAAGCAATGCACAAAACGGCACAGTAGATCTAGGGCGGTTTTCCCTTGACAATATTGAACAAATAGACCTCTACAACGCCCAGAAAGGCGTAATCTTCCAACCTGCAAAAGGATTTGCTTCAGCAGCCTCTATTTATTTGCAATCCAGAAAACCTGTCTTTCAGGGAGCTGAAACCCTACATGGTAAAGCAGGCTTTAAGACCGGTAGTTTTGGATTGATCAATCCTTCCATGAGAATAGAAAAAAAACTGTCAAATAAAATAGCAGCTATTGTCAGCTCAGAATGGACCCATGCAGACGGACAATACAAATTCCGTTATCGCTATAATGATTATGACACCACTGCTGTACGAAAGAATGGAGACATCGATGCCTGGCGCGTAGAAGCAGGTGTATATGGCAATGGCAAAGATAGCAGTAACTGGCACGTACAGGGTTATTATTATAACTCCGCCCGTGGCCTGCCAGGTCCCATTGTGAAAGGGCATTTTGAAAACGGACAGCGTCAGTGGGATCGAAATGCATTTATACAGGGAGGCTATAACCAAAAATCCGGCAGGTACAGCATGCAGCTGAACGGCAAGTATATGCTGGATTATGTACGCTATCTCGATACTACGATTGTAACTACGAGTGGGCCGCTTATGAACCGGTTCCGCCAGCACGAATATTATTTATCTGCTGCCAATCAATACCGTATCAAAGACTGGTGGGATGTTGCGCTCTCCGCCGATTTCCAGGTGAACCAGATGACCGCTGTGAACCTTGATCACTTCTCTATTCCTACAAGGGTCACCACATTGGTAGCAGGCGCTACTCAATTACATTTTAACAGGATCGATCTGCAGGGAAGTGTATTAGCGAGTATCATCAATGAAAGTACAAAGCTCTATACCAGTGGTGGCAATAGAAGAGCTTATACGCCCACTGTCATTGCCTCCTGGCAACCATTCGCAGATCCGTCTTTAAGGATCAGGACATTTTATAAGCACATCTTCCGCATGCCTACTTTCAATGATCTTTATTACACCACCACGGGCAATCCCACCCTGAAACCTGAATATAGCAAACAATATGATATAGGAGCCAGTTATACAAAGACCTCCGCCGGCTGGTGGCAATACTTTGCTATTCAGACAGATGCTTACTACAGCAGGGTGACTGATAAGATCGTAGCTGTGCCGGGTAAACTCTTCCGCTGGCAAATGCAGAATATCGGATTAGTGAATATTTATGGCGTAGATGCGGGTGTGCAGACCTCGCCACGCTTCTTCAGAGAAATTGGAACAAACTTCTCGCTCAAGTATACTTATCAGAAAGCAACGGACAATAATAATCAACAGATCGTATACGTACCCTTACACAGCGGGTCTTTTACCACCAACCTGTCCTGGAAGGCATGGGACCTGAATTATAGCTTTGTGTATGTAGGAGCACGTTACTATGGTAGCGTCAATATTCCGGAGTATTATATAGAACCCTGGTATACGCATGACCTGTCTGTGTCATGGCATAACCGTCAGCTGAAACTGACAGGAGAAATCAATAATGTATTCAACCAGTACTACGATGTAATTTATAACTATCCCATGCCGGGACGTTATTATCGTATGACTGCCAGTGTAAATTTTTAACTGATATGAGAAAGTGGATCTTCGTCTTACTGGTATTAAGTGCATGTAGAAAGAGTGGTACTGACAGCAGTTCCAGCGAGGCTACGCATGTTACGGATGATACAAACCAAAGTTCCTTCTATTTATTAAATGAAGGAAATATGGGATTGAACCAGACCTCCCTCGATTATTTTAATGGCGCCAAAGGCGATTACAACCTGAATATATATGGAGAAATTAATCCTTCCATAGTAAAGGAATTAGGAGATGTAGGCAATGATATGAAAGTATATGGCAACAAGCTATATGCGGTGATCAATGGATCGGATAGGGTAGAAGTGATGGATAAACATACCGCCAAACACCTGGGTGAAATCAGCGTACGGAGCTGCAGGTATATTTCCTTTTATAACGGCAAGGCGTATGTGAGTTCTTACGCGGCCGCAAGTGGCAGTACAGATGGATCGGGGTTTGTAGCAGAAGCAGATACCTCCACTTTCGAAGTATTGCGCACGGTGACCGTAGGTCGCCAGCCGGAAGAAATGGCGGTAACAGGCAGTAAATTGTATGTGGCGAACTCCGGCGGCTATACATCTTCTAATTATGACCGCACCTTATCAGTAATAGATCTGAGCTCATTTACCGTAACCCACACCATTGATGTTGCTATCAACCTGCAGCATGTAAAAGCAGATGGATATGGCAACCTGTATGTGACCTCCCGTGGAAATTATGATAATATTCCATCAAAACTGTTTATAGTCAGCACAACGAAAGATGCGGTGACAGATTCACTTAGCCTGGCTGTAAGCAACCTCGCCATTCAGGGCGATTCTGCCTATATCATCAGCGTACAATGGAGTAATATTACAGGCGCAAATACCATTGGTTATGGCATAGTGAATGTAAAAACGAAATCAATTGTAAGCAATGGGTTCATTCAGAACCAGGCAATTACAACACCTTATGGCATAGCAGTAGATCCGGTTACAAGAGATATACTTATTACTGATGTAAAGGATTATTTACTGCCAGGTATATTGTATTGTTTTGATAAGACAGGTGCTAAAAAATGGAGTGTTACAACCGGTAATATTCCTTCAGTGATCACCTATATTCAATAATTTATGAAGAAGTGGTTATTTATCTTATTAGCTTTTACTGCATGTAAAAAAGAAAACACAGGCACAAACACGACCAGTAAATACATCAGCACAATATTTGAATACAAACCCGCCCCCGGCCAGTTTGTAAATACAAGTATCGGGGATAGCGCAGCTGCGCAAAAGCTGGTAGGTAGTACAGAAAATGTGCTTACCCTGGGTGCATTTGGAGGCTATGTCGTATTCGGATTTGATCATGGCGTGTCAAAATTCGGCATCTATAGCAATACCATCGAAAGCCTGTCAGAACCAGGTATCGTAATGGTAAGTCAGGATGTAAATGGAAATGGATTACCGGATGATGCCTGGTATACAATAGCAGGTGATCAATATACCAATGCCGTAAAGAACTACAAAATCACTTACTATAATCCCGGTGGCTATGCAGATGTAAAGTGGAAAGACAACCAGGGTGACTCAGGCACCGTCTCAATCAATGTATATCATACGCAGGTATATTATCCGTCTTTTATCTCCGCACGGGATTCCATGTCTTTTACAGGCATGAAACTACCAGCTACCCTGAAGGATAGTGCCGGGCTATATATCAATACCGGGTTTGCGTATGGCTATGCGGATAACTGGACCAGTGACTATGGCACCAGTGGGTATAATAGCTTTGATATTGCCGATGCAGTGGATGATAATGGAAATAAGGTCACCTTGTCTTCGGTCAGTTTCGTAAAGGTATATACAGGACAGAATAGCAAGGGCAATGCAACGATAGGAGAGATCTCTACCGAAATAAGAGGAGCGATTGACCTGAAAATGTAACAAAATCTGTAATTTATGTTTCCAGCCTTTCCGTTGGTGTAATTTCTTTATCGGAGATAAGACTATTTTGTATTTTATCAATATGAAAAACGTCATCTTCTTTACCCTGTTATGCTGCGTTATAGGACACGTTTCCTATTCTCAAACTCCGCCAGACAGCATTCTCCCCGTTCGCGGTTTCTGCATCGGGGCGCCCTCACCAGCTGGCCTGAACGAATTCATTCAATTCATCGACCAGGAACTGGCACCCCGCAAGGTGAATACCCTGGTCCTCCGCATCGACTACAATTACCAATACGAAAGCCACCCGGAATTCCGCACCGGAAACGCTCTGACCAAAGCCGACATCAAAAAGGTGGTAGCTGTATGTAAGAAAAATCACATTCGTTTAATTCCACAGTTCAACCTGTTAGGCCATCAATCCTGGGCAGGAGAGGTCAATGCCCTTCTTGTAAAATACCCGCAGTTTGACGAAACACCCTGGGTAAAAATGCCTGAGAAATATGTATGGCCAAACCCCGACGGTCTCTATTGTAAAAGCTATTGTCCACTGGCGCCGGGGCTGCACAAGGTCGTTTTCGATATCATAGACGAACTCTGTGATGTATTCGAAACCACCGCCTTTCATGCGGGCATGGACGAAGTATTCTATATAGGAGAGGAGAAATGCCCCCGTTGCGGTGGCAGGGACAAGGCCGAACTCTTTGCCGGCGAAGTATCCACCCTGCGCAACCACCTGGCAGAAAAGGGCCGCCAGTTATGGATATGGGGCGATCGCCTGCTGGATGGCAAAACGACCGGTCTGGGCATGTGGGAGGCCAGTATGAACAATACCTACCGCGCCATAGACCTGATCCCAAAAGACGTGATGATCTGTGACTGGCATTACGATCGTCCGGAGAAAACACCGGCTTATTTTGCCATCAAAGGCCTCAATATTATTACCTGTCCTTGGAGAAAACCAGCATTTGCCCAGCAACAACTAAAAGATATGATAGAATTTAGAAATGCTGCTACACCCGAAATGAAAGACCGTTATCAGGGTATGATGCAGACCGTCTGGTCCAACGCGGAATCCTTTATGGACGAGTATTACGGCCGAAAAGTACCCAATGATACTTTGATGAGTACCAGCCGCTGTTTCAGAGTAATGTACAAGGATATAAATGTGGCACTTGGTAAATAATTGAAAATTAATATTTGGTCCGCGTATCTGAAAGAACTACCTTTATCCTTTACAAATTTTTAATTTTTTCAAATGACAAACAAATTTCAAGGAACTGTAAAGTTCTTTAACGAGACAAAAGGCTACGGCTTCATTAAACATGATGAATCCAATAAAGAGACTTTTGTTCACGTAAACGGTTTAATCCATGAGATCCAGGCTGACGACCGCGTGGAGTTCGAAGTGCAGGAAGGTAGAAAAGGATTAAACGCAGTTAACGTTAGACGTATCGACTAAGCTTGCTTTTTCATACACTGAAAGGAATATCCCGGCCCCCAAAGGCCGGGATATTTGTTTTTCATAAGGATTACATTCCCTCTTGAAATTATCTTTATAGAATTCCCGGGTTTCCTTAGTCATTGATCCCGCTATTTTAAATCGTTTCTATTTAAATTACAGATCTAAAGAAGAGCAATATTATGGCAGCACTATTTACGCCGCTAACGATTGGCGCAGTTACATTAAGAAATAGGATTGTGGTAAGTCCTATGTGCGAATACAGCTCCAAAGACGGTTTTGCCAATGACTGGCACCTCGTACACCTGGGCAGCAGGGCAGTAGGTGGCGCAGGCCTGATCCTCACAGAAGCGATCGCCGTATCGCCGGAAGCCCGCATTTCCCCCGCAGACCTGGGCATCTGGAAAGATGAACACATCGAAAAGCTAAAACAGATTGTAGATTTCCTCCACGCCCATGGCGCCATTGCCGGTGTACAGCTGGCCCATGCCGGCAGAAAAGCCAGTACGACAGAACCCTGGAAAGGCATGAAACTGGTACCCGCGGAGCAGGGTGGTTGGGAAAATATCATGGCCCCCAGCGCCATTCCGTTTTCTGACACCTACGGACAGCCCAAAGCACTCGATAAGGAGGGAATCGACAAGGTGATTGCCGATTTCAAAGCAGCGGCTGTACGTACCCTAAAAGCAGGCTTTAAAGTGATCGAAATTCACGGTGCCCACGGATACCTCATGCACCAGTTCCTGTCACCACTCAGTAACCACCGGACCGATGAATATGGCGGTAGCTTTGAAAACAGGATCCGACTGCTCACAGAAATAGTGAGCGCTGTTCAGGAAGTATGGCCAAAGGATAACCCATTATTGGTCCGCATTTCTGCAACCGACTGGGTAGAAGGTGGATGGAACCTGGAAGAATCTACCAAACTGGCAGCCATCCTGAAAGATGCTGGCGTGCACTTAATCGACACCTCCTCCGGTGGCCTCGATACCCGTCAGAAGATCCCGGTAGGCCCATTATACCAAACCGAATTTGCTAATCATATAAAGAAAGAAACCGGCATCCCAACAGGAGCCGTAGGCCTCATCACCACTGCCGAAGAAGCCGAAATGATCGTGAGTACAGGCAAAGCAGACCTGGTGTTCTTAGCAAGGGAATTACTAAGAGATCCTTACTTCCCGCTCCATGCAGCCCATCAGTTAAAAGATGAGTCTTTAAAATGGCCGGTTCAGTACGAAAGAGCTAAACCCAGACATTAAACAAAAGGAGGCCGTACGGCCTCCTTTTGTTCGGGTACCTAATGAAGATAGGTAGTCCTTTAAGTAATTCTGAGAAGGATTATTTATTTTTGATACCCCTTCCCTTCAATATTTTAAAACCAACTGGTCGGCTTTTCCTCTTCCACAGGCATAGGTAGGTCCGGTTCTGGCTCGGTATCCAGGGGTACCGCGTTCTCCAGATCATTTACATGTTTTCGGATCGCCCCTTCTATTACAGCTTCTTCTTCCAGCTCCAATATCAATGCCGTCACATCGCCCTTTATATAGGCTTTATTACTTATCACCGCCTTATTGGTGATAAAGATATCACCATATACTTTGCCGAAGTGGATCAGATCTGTCGCGTACACATTACCTCTTATAATGGCGGTATTGCCTATGGTCAGCAACCCGTCTGTACGCACATCGCCACGAACAGTGCCATCTATACGGCCCGGAATCGGAGATTCGATAGCGCCCTGTACAGACACTTCTTTCGGTATCACGAACATGCCTTTCCGGAAGGCGTTTTTGAGTATTTCAATTATTGCAGACACATCATATTTTTGAAACCGCAGATATATTTTCATCTTCAAACACAGAAATGATAGAGGAGGCATTGCCCAGATCCAGGCCCACACTACGCTGATGCTTATCATCTGAGATACGCAGTGAGTTATAAAGGTAACCTATACTCACGAGGTTTTCAGGATCTGGCGCCACATCTACAGGAATAAAATCCTTAAATTCTTCCAGGAAGCAATCCGTCAGTTCACGATAATGTGCACCGCCACCCATCAGGTAGATCTTGCTACAGGTTTCAAAATCCTGGTCTGTGAAATAATTACGCATCAGCGGAGATACTACTTCTTTGTAATACTGCTTCAGCAGGGCTTTACGCGTTTCTTTGAGGTCAATGCGTTTGCGGTTGGTAAAGATGGAACCCTTCATGAAAGCATCATCCAGCTGATGCTCATTTTTCATATCCAGGTAATATGTTTTATTCAGCTCACGGGCAAGGTTGTTAATGGCATATTTGATACCGTGAGAACTGAAGCAGGTACGGTTTATCAAACCATCGGCTGTAGCCAGACCTCCTTCGATAGTACCAAATCCAAAGCTCACTGCAATAAAGTTGTCATTCTTAGGCTCATTCAGGGTCTTCTTCAAACCAATAATACCACCCACTATTTCAGGAATCACTTCAAAACGTTCAATATCCAGCATCCCTTTTTTGATCGTGCCTTTGTTGTTGAAAGTCTGCGTATCATATTCTATCAGAAAATGTCTTTTACTCAGGAATTGTTCTGCGGCGGCCTTGTAAATATTATAGGTAGAGAATGGAAATCCCATGGTGATAGACAAGGGTTGTTGCACCTTGTCCAATACATTAACCAGCGCGGCTTTGAAGAGTATTTCATAGTCATCTTCCTGGGGAGCCGCATTCGTAATACGCCCCGGGTTGATGCCGCCTCTTCTGGCGAGGTTACCAACTATGTACCAGTTATCGTCTTTTTTGATTTTTAAACCATTCAACAGGTCTTTTGAGGAGTTTTCTGTGTTACCATACGCAGACTCGAACACGCTGGGAAAACTGATAGCAGATACTTTCATGATGCAGGATTATATGATTAAAACTTTCTAAAGTTTACAAAATTTTATACCTGGGCAACCTGGGAAACAGGGGAACCAATCGCTACAATAGCGGGAAGGGATTATTATTCCCGCGTTACAATAACATTAAATATATAAAATAATATTAAACATCATCCAAAACAAATTTAGCTATAACTTAAAAATATTGATAATCAAGCGGGCAGAACATAGCGAAAACCCGCTTTGAAGCGGGTTTTCGCAAAATAGTGTAACCTTATTCCGTTACATAATTGAACTCATATCTTGCTGTGTCATAAATTGACCAGTCCATAAACCCTCTTAGCATGGTGCCCATTGCATCCAGGTGGTCCTGGATGGCAGTATCGATCCTGATACCAAAAGTAGGTAACTGTGCCTTTAATTCATTGAACTGTGCAATCTCCCGGTCGTGTATCCGGGCGGTCTCTTCTATGGCCTGTTCCAGCGAAATGTTTCTTTCGTGTTCAATAACTACTACCAGGTTGTGCTCATCCCCATGTTCCAATTCCTTAGAGAGCGAGAAAAGGTCGTTTGACCAGCAGATGGTTCTGCGCGCCAGTTCTACCAGGCGCTGGAAATCTTCATTTTGCAACACAAAAACGGGCAGATTCTGTTTAGTAGCTACTTCCAGCAGATCCGTAGCCAGGTTGGCAGCCGCAAAATAAGGTCGCATTTTCATGTACTGCAACATACTCGGATGCCGCTGTGCACGGGAGTTTTCGATCTCCCACATGCCCGCTTCAAACACCGCCTTCAAACTAAGGGTAAACTGGCATTGCCAGGAGGCACTGCTCAACCGGCGCATCTTTTCCCAAAAGTCACTGAATGCCGCCATGATCGGGTTTACAGAAACAGGCACCCGCTTGTTGAGTCGTAATACATTTACAAAACCCCCAATGATACCTTGTACATAATCCGCGGTTCTATAACCTGCGGTCTCTGATGAAGCATGGTCCAGCAAATCATCCATAACAAACAGCAGGGAGTTCAGATTGTTGGCCGCGCAAAGAAAATCGTAATCTGCATCCGGATAAGTCCTGCAGGTCATCCAGGCAAACTTGTAGTTCGCGTACTTCCCGTACAATTCCTCCCCTGACAGGAGCTGAAATCGGTGTAGCCAATTGGTAGTGTGTCTGTCTACCTTGTCTACAAATGGACTGATCCTTGACTCAAAAGGACAGTAAAGCTGCGGAACGTTAATAGTCTTCATACTTGTGTGTGTTTTATGAGTGAAAGAAAAACAAGCCTGGATTAGTTGCTGATAGTGCTGCGGAACTCCGCAGTAGCACAAGAGAAGACATTCAAAAGTATAAGTACGGCATAAACGACTATGAGCCTGGTGAAGGCTGAGTATTTGACAGCATACTACGGGTTGTAAACCAACATTATATAACGTGAAGATACGGCAAGTAGAGAGATTAAAACAGGGCGGGAAGCTTGAGACAGTTATTGATCTCCTGGGTCAGTACATTGAAATCGATGGGTTTTGTAACATAGCCGGCTACGCCTGCATTCAATAGCGCATCCCTGGCTTCTTCAAATACATCACCTGTGGTGATAATAACGGGAATATCTTTTAAATGGGGTATAACTTTTAATTGCTTCAGTAACGTGTGTGCATCCATATCTGGCAGATGGCTATCCAGCAGTATGATATCCGGTGGCTGCTCCTGCATCACATTCAATGCCTGCTGACCGGTAGAAGCCGTTTGCAGACGGCACCCCAGACTTGACAAATAACGCGTCAGGTAGATCTGACTCATCTGGTCATCTTCCACGATCATCATGCGGATGTTCGTAAAAGAGGGCAGGGGCGGCATTTCCGTCATCACCGGTTGTGCGGGTTTATTCCCTTCAAAGGCTACCAGCGGGAAGGCAATACAGAACAAAGTCCCTTTCCCCGGTGAACTGTCCGCTGTGATCGCGCCTCCCAGCAAACTTACCAGGTAACGCGCAATATGCAACCCTAACCCGGTACCATTTGAGAAATCACTCTTACCGGTGAAAAACGGATCGAAGATCTTTTCCAGCTGCTCCTTATCCATACCCTGACCCGCATCCTGGATGCGGATATAACAAATGTTCTTTTCGGTAGACACCTGGATGAATATAGTAGAGTTATCAGCCGTAAATTTAATGGCGTTGAAAAGGATATTGTTAACGATCTGTGTCAGTTTCACTTTGTCACTGCAGATCTGTGCAGGCATCTGCTGCCTGTCGTAATCCAGCGCGATTTTCACCCCTTTATTTCTTGCGATATACTGACTGGTGATCACAATATTATCAATCCAGTTTTTGACATCAAACGGTTCCCTGAATACCTCATGGATCTTACCAACTTCGATTCTTGATAATTCCAGTACATTATTGATAATTTCCAGTGCGTGATAGCTCGCCGCACACAGGTGTTCCGCCGTAGCACGGATAGGCGCAAGCTCTTGCTGCTGCTTACTTTGTATGACTAATAGCTGACTGATAGAATGAATGGCATTCAGCGGTACGCGGATTTCGTGGTTGGTTTCCCGCACGAACACGCTCTTGTAGTCATTGGCCTTTTCCAGCTTTTTCCCTCTTTCCCGTAGCTCCGCCACCAATATGTCATTCTGGTTCACATAAAATGCGATGATAAGTATATTGAGACTAAATACAACTACAACAGCAGAGAAGTGAATAATACGCTGATTGGTGATACCAAAGGTCAATGGCTTTATCAAATGTATCTCATCATTGACCTGCAGTAATATCACTACAGCCATGGTCAATGCAACTGATATTATCCTGTACTTCGTGTCTTTGATAATGAGAAAACTGGTACCAATCAGAAAAATAGCCAGCAGACTTGCTTCTATCACAGCCGATAATATAATACCAAAATAAAGTGTAGCGATATTGGGAATTAACTGGGCCAAAAGGGCAGCAAGATCATATTTACCTTTACTGTTTATCCATATAATAGAAAAATAAGCAAACCCCTCCAGCGAAGCCGCGATAAGGATTTCCATTTTCCCCGAAATAGCATAAAAGAACCATGCAAAAAAAGTAACTAACAACCCAATGATCAGCGATATCGTATTCACCTTGATAATACGTGTTCGCAGATCCAGGTCATCCACTTGCGCTCCAGTGTGTGTAATAGTTGTAAGTGTGTCTCTGATATGCATTCGCTTTCGTGTTTATTACAGCACGGCCAAACTCATCCTAATTAGTTGAGCTTTATCAATTTGCTGCAATATAACGAACTATATATAAATGCTACATACAAAAATCGCTTCTACCATAGGCAGAAGCGATTCATGCAAATTACTATATTTAAAACGAGTTAGATATTAAATTATTTAAACTCGCTATCATTCAGACCACTGTTTACCTTCACCTCGTTCACCTTAAAATTGATCTGCTGATTGCCACCAATTGTATTGACAAGGGTGAATGGGAATTTAATACCGCTAACGTCTTTGTAATCACTGAATTCCAGCATACCGGTTATCTGGTCGCCCTGCTTGTTGATGGACTTCACCTTGTAATAACTAGCCGCATCAAAATACAGTTCAATCACTTCGCCGTCGGGTTCAGTCACAGTTACTTTATAGGCATCCTTGCCATTCACCTGTTCGAAGTCAGGAGACAGCACAAGCTTAGCGCCATCACTCAGGTATTCCCTTTCAGGGAAGAGTTCCAGGCTACCTTTCAGTTCTTTCCTCATGTCTGCATCTACCGGCATCCTGTTACCCATTTGTTCAGCAACCACGCTGTCGCCATTGATGATCAGGCGGCTTGCATGTGCACCCATGGCAGCAATGTAGATGTCCATGTAGTACTTATCAGGAGATTTGTACTTCTTTGTCATGGATATTTCTGTACCCTGTACACTACCCATAGCAGACATTGACTGATCCTTAATGCCATTCAGTTTGTCCATACCTCCGATCGCAGCAAAATAACGATTGATCACATCTGTTGCGGTGGTACCTGTCGCTACTTTACGCACTTCACCTTTCCATACGTTGTTGGAAGGATCTATATCCGGTAAGCCTTTCGCAGGATCGATCACTACCCCTGTCAGTTTGGTAACAGAGTTATATTTAAATGTCCAGGTACCGGAACGTTGCCAAACTTCAGCAGGCAGTTTCACGGTATCTGTTTTGCCATTGCTGTCGGTAATGGCCAGTACAACCGGCATTACCAGCTGGTCACGGTTTTCGATAGTGATCAGGGCGCCTTTGGCAGGATCACCGCTTACATATTTTACATCTTTTACCGCCTGGTCCAGTGCCCAGTTTTCCAGGAACCAACCACGCCAGAACCAGCTCAGGTCTTCACCAGCTGCATTTTCCATCGTACGGAAGAAATCCCATGGAGTCGGGTGCTTGAAAGCCCAGCGATTGATATAAGTGCGGAATGCAAATTCAAAACGCTCTTTGCCAAGAATATAATCACGCAAAATAGTCAGACCAGCAGCCGGTTTGTAGTAAGCCGCCGTACCCAGGTAACTGTTCTGGATCACATCCGGAATTGTCATGATAGGATCTGTGCCAAACATGCCACGGCCGGTATTCTGTACCTGCATCGGTGTGTAGTACTCTCCTTTGTTAAATGCTTCAGTAGAACCCTGGTTGATGAACGTATTAAAGCCCTCATCCATCCAGGCATATTTACGTTCGTTGCTACCCACGATCATCGGGAACCAGTTGTGACCGAATTCGTGATCGGTTACACCCCATAGACCGGAACCGGTGCTTCTCCAGGAACAAAATACGATACCCGGATATTCCATACCACTAATGCTACCAGCTACGTTGGTGGCTACAGGGTAAGTAAATTCAAACCATTGTTTGGAGTAAAACTCGATACAACCTTTTACAAATTCAGTAGATCTGAACCAGCCGTTCGGACGCCTGATCGCTTCCGTCGGATATACTGACTGTGCCAGTGCCTTACGGCCACTTGGCAGTTTCAGTCGTGCCGCATCCCATACGAATGCTTTGGAAGCTGCCCAGGACACGTCTCTTGCATTTTTACATACAAAGTGCCAGGTCAGGTTCCCCTTGCGTGATTCAGTAGGCTTTGCGACTTCGCTGCTATCCCTGATCATCACAGTCTTATCACTTTTATAAGCCTGTGCCAGACGCGCTTGTTCTTTAGCAGTCAGTACCTGGGCGCTGTTCAC
The DNA here is from genome assembly GCF_034274695.1 of Chitinophaga sp. LS1. Lineage (NCBI taxonomy): Bacteria > Pseudomonadati > Bacteroidota > Chitinophagia > Chitinophagales > Chitinophagaceae > Chitinophaga > Chitinophaga sp. LS1. The sequence continues at coordinate 5,999,597 of NZ_CP128362.1, read as the reverse complement.
CAGTTCACCACTACCTACTATGACCAGACCTGCAGGTGCGGTAATCTTGTAGTCGAAGTTGCCATACTCAAGGTAGAACTCTGCCGCTCCCTGGTAAGGAATGCTGTTCCAACCCAGTACATCGTCGTATACTTCCATGCGTGGATACCACTGGGCTATCTCGTACACCCAGCCATTCTGGGTAGTTAAGCGCCCCATACGGTCAGTACCGTATTGCGGAATATCAAAAGCATACTCAATTTTTATCTGTAATGCAGCGCCATTCGCAGCCTGTGGCTTAGGCAGGAAGATCTGCATACGGGTATCGCTGATTAAATACCTGACAGGGGTAGCCTTGCCATTGCTCACTACACTCACCGATTTGATTTCATCACCCTTGGTGTAGCTCTTGTTGGCAAAACGACCACCGGTGACTACTGCGGTAGCAGAACCACGGCTATCTTCCCTGAAAATGTTCTGATCCAGCTGTAACCACAGGAAAGGTAGCTGATCAGGGCTGTTATTGGTGTAGGTAATGGCTACGGAACCAGTCAATCTGTGCGTACCCGTATCCAGGGTAGTATTGATGACATAATCTGCCCTGTTTTGCCAGTATTTGTGGCCAGGAGCACCGGAAGCGCTGCGGTACTCATTGCCGTTTGAAGAGTAGAATAGTGGATTAAAAGCCGCGTGCGGATCGTATTTGGGGGCTTCTGTCTGTGCTAATGCAGGACCCGCCAGACTTGCTCCTAACAGACAAAAAAGTAAGAACTTGTTGCTTCTCATTATATCATTCAATTGTTAATAATAATGCATAAATATAATAAAAGGGGCGAAAGGACAAGTAAAAAAGGATAAAGGGCAAACAATCAGTATGTTCTCATTAAACATTTGGGAAATTAATTATACATTTACATTCATAACCTTTTTTTTACCTATGAGATATTTCTGGCAAGGCACCAGCCTTCTTGCCGTGTTATTTGCATCACAACTTTCCGCGCAGGTACCACAAGTACAACTTAGCAATAACTTCCCTGAACCAGGAGATGGATTTGATAAGATTCTACTCCTCAACAACAGTTATACAGCTTACCTGCACTTTGATAAAAAAGCAGGTATTATCGTCAACATGTACGATGCAAAGCACAAGATAGCTACAACCGATACGGTAACTGGTCAACTGTTCGATATAAACGCATTGAATGACACAGAAATAGATGGTATCTATGAAATAAACAACCAGGTAGTCATCTTTCTCCAGCAACTGGTTAAGTACAAGCCACGTCTATACAGATTGATACTGGATGGCAAAACCGGTCAGTTAGTAAAGGAAGATCAGTTAGGCGAACTGCCTACTATCCAGCACAGGGATGTTGTCGTACAGGACAACTTTGCCTCACACGATTTCTATGTGGCCAAAGACCCGCGTAGCGGCTATTATGCCATTGCTGCATTTGCCGGCGGTGAAATGGATCGGAAGGAAACGCCAGGCGAACGGGTACAGGTTTATCAGTATTCCCCTGATCATCAGCAAATTGGGCATAGTACTACTTACCTGCCTTCAGCAGATTACCCTTATCACGGATACCTGGACATGGCCGTGCACAACGATCAGGTATATCTGGTCACAGCTCCTTTGCGCATCCGCAAGAATCCAAAGGATACTGCCTGCATGGTAGCCGTATCAGGTATTCATAATACAGAGGTGAAGCACCAGCTGCTACCTTACACATCGAATATGCAGGACATCCATGCAAATATCCAGTATATACCTGCGGCTCAGAAACTCGTATTACTACTAACCAATGCTACCGGCAAAGGAACCAAAACCCCAGGTGTAGCTATGACGCTCAGTTACCTGGATGCCGGCACATTAGAAGAATATCGGCATCAGGCAGTAACGCCGGATCAGATCAGCGCTACTTATTCAGGTGTACCGCAGCAGCTATTGACAGCGGATGACGGTACTGCCACATTGCTGCTGGAAAATACAAGTCTGTTCAGTTCCGGCAATGCCAATGCCTGGAATAATATGCATACCAATATGAATGATATTGGTATCATGACCCTGGATAGCGCAGGTGCGGTAAAATCAGGTATGGCGCAAATCAAGATGCAGGTAGCGAATGGTCTCTATGACCCTATGTTCCTGCACCGCAGAAAGAAAGGGCAATGGATGTTCCGCAACAGGATTCAGGCCCTGAATACCACGCCTTACCTGTCATTCGATTACCTGACCACAGCACGTGGTAAGTTTATCATTTTCAATGATTACCTGCAATACCTGGATCCGGGTGGTGTGTATACCGATAAGAAAGCATTGCGCTACCTTACCGATGCCAATACCGTGTGTTATAATAGTGCCGGCGAAAGGATGTTCCTCTTTGGTGCCCCTGAAACCTACAAAGGCTACTATACCATGCTGGGTGCCAGTGATTTTAAGCAGGAGAAAAGCCAGTATGTGACGCTGCTGATCACAAGAAAGGGGGAGACAAAAACTGCAAATATTGCCTGGGTGCAATTCTAAGCAGAAAAGGGTGGTACCTAATAAAAGAGGCCGTATCATGAGTAATACGGCCTCTTTTCTCTGAAAATGGTTTTCATCCCTGTGGGTGAATCCCCTTTTTTATTCAATATATTTCGTAAGCGTGGCATGCAATGCCTTGAACTCAATAGGTTTTACCAGGTATTCATTCGCCCCTGCATTGATCATTTCTTCACTGGCTTCATTAAACGCATCTCCACTGGCGATGATGACCGGCACATTTTTCAGTACATCATCTTCGCGAATATGAGTAAGTGTATCTTTGCCGCTCATGCCCGGAATATGCGCATCCAGGATAATGATATCCGGTTTTGAAGCCCTGCCCAGGAGCATGCCCTCCACACCATCGCTGGCCAGCGTAACCCTGCTACCCAAACTACAAAGGAACCGTGATAAAACCATCTGACTCATTTTATCATCTTCTATAATCAGGATGCTGGCGGCATTCAGGTTCATCATTCTTTCCGGCCAGTCTTTCAGGTCTTTACCCGGCAAGCCTGCTGCACCTTCCAGCGGCAGACATACCGTGAAGGTCGTACCAATGCCTATCTGACTCTTCACATCTATAGTGCCACCCATAGCTTCCGCCAGGTGACGCGTAATGTGCAGGCCCAAACCAGTACCTTCCAGGAATATATTCCGCTCTGATACAAAGGCATCAAAAATAGTAGCCTGCCTCTCTTCGCTGATCCCTTCTCCCTGATCGGCCACGGTGATATTCAACCGTTCTCCTTTAGGGAAAATATGAATGGAGACATTGCTCTCACTCGCTGTGAACTTGATCGCATTTGACAGGAGATTATTGATCATCTTCGTGAGCAACATTTTGTCCAGGAAAAGGAATTCCGGTACTTCTTCTGATATATTATACCGGATCCGGACCATTTTAACCCCTGCTATATATTGGTGTATATTCACCACATTGTCCAGCCATTCCCTGATATCCAGCGAAGAGTTTTGCGCCGTATCGGCCTTGCCGGCTTCGATCCGTGAAAACTCTAATACATTGTTAATGATTTCCCTGGTATTAAAACTGGCGGCGTAGAGGTGATCGGCCAGCAGCCGGATGGGAGCGAGGCTTCTGTCCTGCGCTACTTTGAGTTGCAAAAGCTGACTGATACCAAAGATGGCATTCAGCGGGGTCCGGATCTCGTGACTGGTTTCACGTACAAAAACAGTCTTGGCATCTGTAGCCCTGGCCAGTTTGGCCGTGAGCTCTTCCAGATCCGAATTTTGTAGCCTGACTGTTTCCAGCATTTTCCGTACCTGTGTCATTTCGCGGTTCCGTAGTCTATCTGCATTCTTAATATAAAAGGTGAACACCATCATATCCAGGATCAGGATGGATGGAATGGTCGCCCAGCGAATCACGAATTCAACAGGAAAAACAGTGGAAAAATTTATGGCAGGCGGATAGAAACCAAAGTACATATTGATTTCGCCGGCCATAAAACACCCAATAGTAATACCAATAGCTAACCTTCTCAGAAAAGGTCGCTGAAATAATAGCAATGATAAACCAATCAGGAAAATAAATAGAAGATGAAATTCTGTGACCCGCCCCATGACGGCGCTGTAATATTGAATGGTCACATTGCTGACGATGATCAGGAGAATGCTGGCGAGGGTATGCCTTCCCACCCAGTTCACGCAAATGATAGTGACAAAGGCAGCGGCTTCTGCGAAGGCTGGCCACACAATGATCTGGTTTCCAATCAGGTAGTGACAGCACAAACTGAGGGATAAGGACATAGCAGCACAGGTCAGACACAATGTATTCACGAAGCGGATAATTCGTTGTGTGTCTTCAACCTCCTGCAATGAAGTTGCCTTCACGTTACTGCAACCAGTGGTAACGATTCGTTGTAGTAGGTTCATGTACCGATATTTTAAATTAACGGAACATAACATTTCGTAGACTTACCGACAAGTTCCCGGCTTGTACAGTAAATCCAGTCCATGAGATGGTGTATCAGAGTTAAGAAGCAGGCAATGAGCTGAAACTGATTAATTTTGGGGTGGATAGCTACAATTGCTTGTACAGTTTAGGTAATAAAAGGACCCCCATTGCTATGTTTTTTCATTGTGATTTGTTTTGTGATAACGGAGATTACTATGCTGATAGTTTTTTGATAACGAAATTAGAGGATAGTTCGCTTGTGTGATCAACTAAAAAATTAACAGTTGATGACGCAAAATAGTTCAATTGTGAGAGGAAATAGTTAATGATCTGTTAACAAAAAGAAAATGTTGTTTAAACAACAAAAAAACGCCTTTCCCTGTGTAAAAGCGTTTTTCCGGAGTAGAAGCTAGTGTTTACACCACATTCCACCAATTATCATCTCCTTTTTGGGGCGGATTTTTTTCAGAAGCAGGAGCCGGTGCACCCGTCATCAAAGTGCGTGCCTGGGATTTTATATCGTCCCTGTTCAGGAGTAACCTGATTTTATCTTTTAGCAGGCGTCCGGTTTCGGGTTTTACCATGGCTACATAGTTGGCAAAACCTTCTATGCTGCTAATGATGTTTCCATTGCCCCATTTTTTATTAGCCAATCCGGATACGCTGATCTGGTGGAGCAAGGCCCTGAATTTACGGAGGGTATCCCTGTCCAGGCTCAGTTTCTCATTCACCACAATACCGGTTACTTCCCGTTTGTCACCTTTGCGCATTACCTTCAACTTATCAGGATGGAGGTGGAAGCCTTCTTCTTTCACGACCTGCTTTACTGACCAGAGTAACTGACCGATCTTGTCGGCAGGTTCGCCTTTGGTAGAGAAAGTCATATCATCTGCATAGCGGGAGTAGGTATACCCAAACTTTTTAGCCAGACCTTCAAAACGCTTGTCCAGACCATAGCAAATAAGGTTTGTGATGGCCGGACTGCTGGGCGCACCCTGTGGCAGGTGCCGGGGAGTATTGGCCACAAAATATTCCTGGCCGTCCAGGGCTACCTGGTCTACTTCGGGCTCAGTACATAGCAGGCCGAGAATAGTGGCCAGTTGTTCGCTGTAACCAAGTTTTATAAAGAGCCCTTTCACACGTTTATATTCAATTGTCGGGAAAAAGTCTTTCAGATCGATATTGATCACCACATCCTGACCTACGTGATTAGTTGCATTGGTCACGATGGATTTGCCCGGCACGAAACCATGTGCGGCTTCGCTGTTGGGTACCTTATACAGGATATTTTCCAGCACCCAGTACTGTGCAGCTTTTAGTTGTGGCATAGGAGCAGAGATCAGTCTGCGGCCACCTGACTTCTTAGGCAGGTAAAAGCGCTTGTAATGGGAGATAGTACCTACCTTCCTGTCAAATGCCAGGAAACGTAGTTTACCGAGGGTAATGCCCATAGCTGCGGAGAGCTGTACGGCATCATGAAGCAGCGGGAGGCCGAAGCGCTGTAGCAGTTCAGTATTGGAGGAGGTTTTATTTAATCCTGCAGAAACGTCTTCACCGAGATAGACGATAGATTTCGACTTTTCTTCTGCCCAGGCTGCGGCGCGCTGCTGGCGTTTCTCTTCATTCCGTTTTTTGGTCTCAGCACGTTTTGCCTTGGCGGCAGCCATGCGGGCTTTACGCATGTCCGTGAGTACCTGTTGTTTATTTCTGTATTTGGCTTGTTCGCTAAGGAGGTCGTTCAATTCTCTACGCAGCTCACCTTCTTTACGAATAAATGTTTCGGGTACATTAGGTACCTGTTCATTTTTCGCCCAGAAACCAAGGCGTATCATTTCTTCCAGAATTACTTCTTCTTTAGAAGAAGCACGGATCTTATCATATAATTGTTGACGGGTCAAACCTGCTGACATAATTCCAGTTCAGATAAAAATGATGAATGAATGTAAGCAGGGGAGCAGAAGAGAGAGGTTAATTTGTAAAGAGGAAATGGCCTTCGTGCAAGCCTTTGACTAAATCAATCAACTCCAGGGAGGGGCGTACTAGTGGTGATTTTAGGGCCCCTGGGGCAAGTACTGTAAAATCACTACTAGTACGCCCCTCCCAAAGTAAAGATTGCATTTAGTGAAGCATGTATAGTCATGTTACCTGAATGACGAAACATCATTCGTCCCTTTTACGGGCGCAAGTGCAATTATTTCCTCTTTACAAAGAACTTTATTTCTGAAAAATTGTTTTCATCCATGTTGGTGAATCCAACTTTCATGAAGTGTTTTATTACGGGATTAAAGATACTTTCTTTTCTTCAATTTTCTGCTATTCCCTGCTATATTTTTTTATACTTTTTGTTTTTCCTGTTCGTATGCCATTCTCAATGCCAGCATGTGTTCACAGGGGCCTTTGTGCAACTTGTTCATCTGGTAGTGATTACAGTCGCAATGGGCAGAAGCCATGCGTTCATCTGCATCAATCACTATAACGGGGCGGTATGAACGATTTTGTGCCGGCATAGAACCTTCCAGTTGTACACCTACACCCGGTACATCCTTCGCGGTGAACTTCACTTTGCCCACAATCCTGCTGGCAGCGGCTTCTGCGGGATTGGAGAAACGTAATGCATCCAGTGGCAATGGATCACGGCTCAGTTCACGCAGGCGATAATAACCTGAATGTAAATCGTAAATGGCTTTCCCTGCCTGTGTATAGATGCCCAATGCCGCCAGTACCGAAGCTTTCGGAGTACCGGTTCGCGCAGCTATCTGTTCGGGCGTACCAAACCAATGCTGTTGCAGGTCGCCATAAATAATTTGTTTCGTCGCATCATCTACAGTGCCTCTTGGCGCCATGAGATCAAATTGTCCGCAACGTGACCAATCGTTGGCCGTCCAACCGGATAAACCCAGTGTGAACTGCATATCTCCCAGGTCAGCGATATAGAAGGACGGCAGTCCATTACCAGTGAGGTGAACGGTGAATTTCTTTGCTACTGGAATAAGTCTTTCTAATATTAAAAGACGACGACGTCCCCATATACAGATCTCTTTGCGCTGCGCACCGGTGTATACAGATCTCGCACAAACGATCATTGTACCCCATGGATCAAAGATGGCTTTGACTGGCTGGCCGGGTTCCAGAATAAAACGAATAGAACGGGGCCCTTTCTTTTCTTTGAAACGACGCAGTTGCTGACAGAAGTTATAGACATCCATAGGATGCAGATCAAAGCTGGCAGCGGGTAAGGTCATGGCAGAACTTACCTGCAGGAAACCTCTGACCCAGCTATCCGGCAGGTCTATTTTTACTTCTTTGAAGAGTTCTTCTTTTGTCGTTTGCACAGCAAAACCGGAAGGATCCACCGTAAAGGTCGTCTCCTTGTAATCACGTATTTTCTGGAACTCATTATAGAGGTTTGCGGAATAGTCAATGTTGGTCGTACCACACTGAAATTCGTTGACTTCTTTGAATACGTTGTAACTGGCGCTCAGTTTACCGTAGGCAGATTCATCCTGGCTAAAGCACTCGAAAAAGATTTCATCCGGATGTACGCTGATCACAGGATCCAGTACAAACCAGGCATCTTTGTCTTTCTGGTACAGGTAATCGAAATAATTACGGCGGGATTTGTAATAAGGAGCCATCAGTTTATCCCGCTCTGCATTCACAGCGCTCAGCTCTTCACGAATCAGTTTTATTTTGCTCTGAGCAGCAGCTGCATCATAATTCCCCATGAATTCAGCCAGCCATACATCTTCCTGCTGAGCAGCCCAAGCTTTATATTCTGTTTTATCTTTTGGCTTGAATCGCAGATCTGACACTACTACATCATGCAATGCAGAAATGGCTTCCCTGAAAGCGAGTTTCTTGTGTAGCTTTCCGTTAAAGAAAGTAGGCTCACGCCGGGTATCAGGTGAAAATGAAATTCCTGCTGATGTAGCATTGCTATATACCTGCGTACTGCCGCTATATCTATAATTGAATAACATGTGATCAGGGTTTAAGATGAATGCTCAGGAATAGCAATAAATTGAACAGGCAGCGTAATATCCGGATATTGTTCGTGGATGTTGCGCATGATCTGAATGCAACGTGCTTTGTCGCCAATAGCCACTGTTGCAGAGATATGTGCAATGATCACCGCAATATATTGCGCAGCTTCGTCCGATTTCAGGGCTTCCTGTTCCAGGAATGCAAAGATGCGTTCTTTGGCCACTCTTGCTTTATTCACCCTGGATAATACAGAGCGGAAATAAAACTCAAGTTCCCGCAAGCGATCCGGTTCACCAGCTGCATATTGAGCCAGGTAGTTGGTCGCAAAGGTTTGCATACTTACGCCCGGGTGCTGACTGAGTTTCAGGAGGTAGTTGAGACCGTCTTCTGCTTTGAAGAAACGGGTCAGCAATTCCCTGCCAAAAGCCTGTACGATTGGGTTCACGCTGTCTGCAATGGCAACGAGGGTTTCCGGCGACCAGTCTTCATCCCTGAAGTGGGTACGGAAAAACTGCATGGCGAATGTGCGGGTATCATCCCATTTTGCATCCAGTAAACCGATAGCATCGTCCCTCTCGTAGCGGATACGTGGAAGTTGCTGCTCATAAAAACGCCAGCACCATTCACGTACTTCTCTCAGTTCATGATTGCCGGTAGCGATCACCTGTTTGAGGGTTAATTCTGCAGGTGGAATATATTTTTCCAATACAAGTACACCAAATGCCTGTGTAGCGCGGTAGTTGGAATAGGTGAGTCTTAAAGCAGTAGCCTTATCGATATCATGCAGGTGCCCCACGAGTTCATTGCCAAGAATATTAGCGATGTCATTGTGCAACCCTTCAGAAGTTTCTTTTCGCATGAGCAAAGGCACGAGTTCGTTCACCAGCCATACAGCGAGGTCGTTGTAGTCCTTTACAAGCCTTGCCAGCACAGGACGAATACCCTGCCGTACATCTGAGTAAGAAGCGATGCAGGTTTGCAATAACAAAGCAGGACGGGAAATAAGTTCAGCATTACCCATACTGCTTAATATCGCAATACCACCTTCTCTTACAGGCTGGTAGGCATTTTCAAGGATGCTTACAATCAATTCGTCAGATAACTGAACAGGGCCTTTTTTCAGTAACAGGAGGCGTACACCAAATGCTTCTGCTGGTGGAATACCTGATTTCAATAAGTCTTCCACGATCTTTGCATCCACTTCCTGCAATGCGGCGACTGAGTATTGTTCTAATACACGGCAACCTTTAGTAAGCAGATTGTATACGGCCTCATTTGGCTGACGCTGTTCCAGTAATACGCTCACTGCTCTACCTACTACCAGGCGGCTCTTATCCAGTGGTAAGAGTGTGGTAGAAAGGCGGTCTATGGCTATTTGTCTCACATCGTCATATGCCGCAAAGATCAGGGCAGTGACAAATTCAGTATCCTGAACACAGAATTCGATATGCGTTTTGATCCATTCAATACCCAGTTCGCGGGCTTCATTAAATGGGCTGTTTATCATCGCCACAAACAGTGGGAGGGAAGGAGCAGCAGGATTATATTTTTCTATAGCCAGAGACAGACCGAAACGCTGAGGGATCTGGAATGGATTGATCAGCAGACCGGCAATGACATTGGCATCTATCTTTTCTTTGAGTGATTCGAACTGCGGACTGGCTTGTAATTCCGAATACGCAAAGGCATGAATCTCTTCCATACGGCTACTGATAAGCAGCTGGATGAATGCCTGTGGTAACTGGTGCCAGAGCGAACGGAAAGGAATATCGCTGTGCGGTTCGTCATTTTCTTTGACCGCCTTTTCCAGTGATTCTTTTGGCTGTATACCTTCGTCCTTTTTAGGCGTTTTGAAGATACCGGCGATCTGGTTGAGGAAGCCTTCTTTTTTAGGTGGTTCCGGTTTAGACTGCGCCGCAGGTTTTCCCGCTTCGGGATCCTTAAATTCCCAACGGGAATTATTACCCACGAGCTGTAGATCCACCTGGTTACCTCTTAAAATATAGTTCAGGTAAACCGCGTTGGAATTAGCTGGATAACGGATAGCCCGGGTAATATAACGGCGGGTAGTAGCATCATATTGATACACGTTTCTGCTGTAAGCGGCTTCTTTATACACATTCCCGTCATATTGTAATAACAGGGCTGTAGCCAGTTTTACATATTCAACATCCGTACGTTGTCCGAGTTCCTGCAGGTGGCGCAGGGTCCTGTTCCTGAAATGACGACGGGTACGGTTGGAATAGGCCAGTTTACTCATCGGCTTTTTCAGTTCCGCAGGCGGTTTTCCGGAGGTGCTGAACAGTTGTCTTTCCCTTTCAAAGCGCACAGAAAAGAGCGCCGTCAATGCATGATCATCCCGCAGTTCCGCCTGTTTATATAAGTGGCGGATATGCCGGAAGTAAGATGGACGTAAAGGTAAAGCGGCGAATAAAGCATAGAGGAGTTGCCTTACAGGAACAATATCAGCAGCTACAATATACAGGTCTTCCAGCAACTGGTAACCAGGCTCATTGAGCTGCATCACCCGCTGGTCCAGCAGTTGCGTAAGGGCATATAAATCCTTAGCATTGATGGCATCCTGGAACTCAGGTGGCAGGGCATGCAGGGAGCGCGCAATAAAAGTCGTGCGTTCTTCGCCTGACAGGAGTTGCAGGACTGCGTTGGCAGCCATCTGTCGCAGGTATTGCGGGTAAGTACTATTATCTATATAGGAACTGACCAACGACACGGCAGCCGGATCCCCACATCTGCCCAATGCCCAGATACCAGCGTAACGCTGCATAGCGTTGCCTTTTTCAATCAGGCGCAGAATAACCGGAGCGGCTGCACGGATCTTGTGTTCACCGGCAGCCCAGATCACGCGGGATGTGGACCATTTTGTCTTGTAGGATTGTTTGCCGGTCACGGCATCGTCCAGTCGTTTCAGTATTACTTTGTGGACAGGGTCAGTCACATCATCGACAGCGACACTGGTATAAGCGGTGGTGGCGACACCATCCTGCTCGCCGGTGTATCCTTTGCTACGTTTTTCCTTTTCCAATGCATCGAAAATAGCGGTAGCTTCCTCCAGAGAAACGGGGGTTGCAGTTTTACTACCTTCTTTGAGTGCAGCTCCACGCTTACCATAGCGGAAGTTCACAATGTATTGTCCGGGGCCAGTTTCACATAGGTCTATTTCGTAAGTTTTGTCAGATGTCCCCTCCTTAAAGTAAAGCACGGTTTGCTTAACAAATCTCATGAGCTAACAACAATTTATATATATAACTGCGGCAAAATAAATATTTATTTCCGAAATTTAAAGATTCTCTCTTAATTTCCCTCTCCGACAAATCCATTTATTATGAAAAAACACTTTTGCCTGTTCCTGATTTGTATGATGACCATACAGTTACAAGCACAGGAAAAATTTTCAACCATTAAAAGTAATGACCCACACATACACTATATGGGTCGTGTCATCCAGACAGATAATAGTGCACAGCTATCCTGGTCGGCAACAACGGCAAGTATAAATTTTAAAGGAACGGGGGTGAAGGTAAAGCTGAAAGATGAGCGGGGAGATAATTATTATAATGTAGTGGTAGATGGAAAAGTGATCAGTAAACTACAGCCTGATAGTACCGTACATACATATACGCTAGTAAGTGGATTGAAAAACGGGAATCATACCTTAGTACTCTTTAAGCGCACAGAATGGGCCATGGGTAAAACATGGTTGTATAATTTTGAAGTGGATGGTACGCTTTTACAAGCCCCTGTTGCGAAAAAAAGGAAGATCGAGTTCTATGGCAATTCCATTACCTGTGGGTATGCGGTAGAAGACAGCAGTGGCAAGGATAGAGGTACAGGTCCGTACGAGAATGCCTATATCAGCTATGCATCGCTGACAGCAAGACATTTTAATGCTGAATATCATTTAGTGGCAAAGAGTGGAATAGGAGTCCTTATCAGTTGGTTCCCCCTGATCATGCCTGAAATGTACGACCGTACTGATGCCACGGATGCTGCAAGCAAATGGGATTTTAGTAGTTATACGCCTGATCTGATCGTGATAAATTTATTTCAGAATGATAGCTGGCTGGTCGCAAAACCGGAACATGAACAATTCAAAGCGAAATTTGGTGATAAGGCGCCGGATGCAAAGACGATAGTAGCGGCTTATAGTAACCTGGTGAAAAAGATCCGGGATAAACATCCGAAAGCACAGATCATTTGTGCACTGGGCAATATGGATGCAACACGGAAAGGTTCACCATGGCCGGGCTACATAAAGGAAGCGGTACTCGGATTGCATGATGCGAAGATCCATACCTGCTTTTTCCCTTATAAGGACACACCGGGGCATCCAAATGCAAAGGAACAGGAGGCAATGGCAAATGAACTGATCGCGTATATCAGTAAAAATATAAAATGGTGATGTTTGATCTTTAAAGCCGGCCGCAGGCCATCCCTTTACGCCGTTGATTGCTGATGCCGAAGGTATCTACAATCAACGGCGGTTATTTTTTTGCTGTTTTATGCCGGTTTACGAAACTTTCTTGCATTTTTCTGCATGAATGTTCTAAATTGGAAGCTGTAAATTTACGGTATGATCAAGGAACAACTCAAGCAGGCTTTTAAGGAACTCAAACCACAACTGGCAGGCGATCTCTACTTCTCAGAAAACTCTCTGGACCGCACCATACTCATGGCATACTCTACAGATGCCTCCGTATACCAGGAATACCCAATGGGTGTCGCACTGCCAAAGAACAAAGCCGATATCGCTGCGTTGATCCGATTCAGCAAAACCCACAAGATTCCCCTCATTCCCCGCACCGCAGGTACCTCTCTGGCAGGTCAGGTAGTAGGACAAGGTCTGATCGTAGACGTTTCCCGCTACATGAATCGCCTTTTAGAGGTCAATAAGGAGGAAAAATGGGTCAGGGTGGAACCGGGTATCGAAAGAGACGTTTTGAACGAACTATTGCAACCTTATGGGCTTTTCTTCGGTCCGGAAACCTCCACCTCTAACCGTGCGATGATCGGTGGCATGATCGGGAACAACTCCTGTGGGTTGCATAGCATGGTCTGGGGCGCTACGCGCGACAATCTCCATTCAGTCGAAGTTGTCCTCGGCAATGGCGAGACCACTATATTTGAAGATATAGACACACAGGGCTTACAGCATAAAATGCTGCTCAACAACCTGGAAGGCAGTATTTACAGAACCATGCACGCCCTGCTCTCCAATAAAGAAAATCAGCAGGCCATCCGGGATGGCTATCCTACCCGTACTGTAAAAAGAAGGAATAGTGGCTATGCACTCGATGCCCTTCTTGATACAACACCTTACGGTGGTGCTGCCCCATTCAACCTCTCTCACCTGATTGCCGGCTCAGAAGGTACTTTGGCATTCGTGACTGAAGCAAAACTCAAATTGCTGGATGCGCCTCCAAAGGTGAACGGGTTGGTAGCCGTACACTGTACCAGCGTGAAAGAGTCGCTACAGGTAAACCTCATCGCTGTCAGACACCCGGTCACGGCTTCAGAACTCGTGGACGACGTGATCATGAACTTTACAAAAGGCCACCCTGAGCATCAGCAAAACCGCTTCTTTATGGAAGGTGAGCCGGCAGCGATTCTCATGGTTGAGTTTATGTGTCATACAGAAGAAGCATTACAGGCACAAACCAGCGCCTTCATTAACGAAGTCAAAGCAAAAAATTTAGGGTACGCTTATCCATTGCTGCGCGGCAACGATATCAATAAGGCCTGGAACCTGCGTAAATCAGGTCTCGGCTTACTCCGCAATATTAAAGGCGATGCACAACCCGTGAACCTCATCGAAGACTGTGCAGTAGCACCGGAAGATCTGCCTGAATACATCGACGACCTGCAGGAAATGCTCAAATCCATGGGATTGAAAGCCTCTTACTACGCACACGCTGGCGCCGGTGAACTACACGTAGAACCTATCATCAATTTAAAAATTGAAGAAGGCAGAAAGCAGTTCCGTGAAGTATTGGAAAAGACCGCCGCCATTGTGAAAAAATACAAAGGCTCCCTTAGTGGAGAGCACGGCGATGGTCGTTTGCGCGGCGAATTTATCCGCTTCATGATGGGGGACAAATGTTATGATTGCTGCAAACAGGTGAAGCTATTATACGATCCTGAATATCTCTTTAATCCGGGTAAGATTATCGATCCGCCACCCATGGATCAGTTCTTCCGTTTCAAGCAACCTGCAGCCGGAGGAAAGATAAAAACATACTTTGATTTCTCTGAAACCAATGGCATCTTATCACTAGCAGAAAAATGCTCTGGTTCAGGCGATTGCCGTAAAACGCATTTCGCGGGCGGTACAATGTGTCCCAGCTATATGGCCACCCGTTTTGAAAAAGATACAACCCGTGCAAGAGCGAATGTATTACGTCAGTTCCTTGCTCAGGATAATACAGCACAGGCTTTCAATCATGAAGAGATTGGTCATGCTATGGATCTCTGTCTCAGCTGTAAAGGCTGTAAAGCAGAATGCCCATCCAGTGTGGATGTATCCAAGCTGAAAGCAGAATACCTGCAACAGTATTACGATACCAACGGTACGCCTTTGAAAGCGCGGATGATAGGAGAGTTCCCTTTCCTCAGCAAAATGGCGTCCGTCGCACCTGGTTTATACAATTTCGCCTTCTCCAATAAATTTACTTCCGGCATACTCAAAGGCATGATGAACATGGCGCCGGAGCGCCATGTTCCTGCATTACAGCCTCAAACATTACGCGCCTGGTACAAGCAGTTCAGGCAACAACAAGCTGGCAAAACTTTCACACACAAAGTCTTCCTGTTCTGTGATGAATTTACCAATTACAACGATGTACATATCGGACAGCGTTGTATAGAACTGTTGACAGCACTGGATTACGAGGTGATCATACCAGATCATATTGAAAGCGGCCGCACGCATTTGTCAAAGGGTTTGGTAAAGAGAGCCAAAACAATTGCAGCAAAGAATGTGCAGCTATTATCGTTCCTGATTGACCAGCCACATTTTTTGATCGGGCTGGAACCTTCAGCCATCCTTACTTTCAGGGATGAGTATATCGATCTGCTTTCAGGGGAACTGAAAGAGAAAGCAAAAGGATTAGCATCCAGGGTGAAATTGTTTGAAGAGTTCTTATCAGCAGAAATGGATGAAGGCCGTATTCGCAAAGAGTCCTTCAGGAGTGATGCGCGTAAGATCGTGATCCATGGGCATTGCCATCAAAAGGCGTTGTCCTCGGTCAATTATATCAAAAAAGTGCTGTCATGGCCGGCGCATTATGAGGCAACGGTGATTAATTCCGGTTGCTGTGGAATGGCTGGATCATTTGGCTTTGATAAAGATCATTACGAAACTTCGATGAAGATAGGGGAACTTGTTTTGTTTCCTGCTGTAAGAAGTCAGGCGGATGATGTGATAATAGCTGCACCTGGTACCAGCTGCCGTCATCAGATATTGGATGGTACTGGCAAGACAGCATTGCATCCGGCAGAGGTGTTGTTTGCTGCGTTGGTGTAGTTACTGTTTTTTGTTTTCAGATACATAGATGACGATATAATATTTGGGTATTTAAAAGCATGTTAGTGGCCACTTTCGGTGTAATTCATTTTGTTCTTTAAACTTATTAATATTCACCTGGCGGTTGCCTGAATTTTTGTATTTAAATACACAGCAGCATCACTTAGCAACTACTTTCCGTGCAGATATTTTCTTATATCCAATTACACCTGCAATTGTCAACAATACAAAAGGCCATAATTGCAGCAGGAACAAAAACACATTACGCAGAGCTGTTGCACCCGTGCCCAACGCTGTCAGCAGCTCTGTTCCAAACCCTGCACGGATGGCACTTTCAGGGTTTACGACAATTTGCATATCTGCCTGTTGTGGTTGGGATAATTTCACAGTTAAAGTCGCGAAATTCGCATCGTCCAGAATAGCAAAATTTGCAATCTTCCGGTCTATCGTTTCATTACTTTTAGTCTCCTGGTAAGTTGCAGTTGCTATCGGATCAGACTTTTTTGTCACGGCTACTGTAGGCACAGGGACCTGATTCTTCATGGAATTTCCCAGGTATTCCAGTGTTTTATCATCATCCTTTAACGTACGTGCACTCACAAAAGTAGCAACATTGGTGAGTGTGCTCACAAGCGAATCCAGCTTTTCGACAGGTACTTTCATAGTTAGGTTTGCCACCGCAGTAAAGAGCTGTACATGTTTCATGGAATCGCCTTTATAAGGTAGATCCTGTGAGGTTCCAAATTCATTTGAAAGCGTACTTTCCACCACATAACCATTGAGTTTGTTTGTAGCATGTTCGAGTGTAGTAGCGGCACTAAATACATTGGCTACACGACAATTTACATCAGCCGTTCTAACATGTTTACGTGAAGGGGAATTGAGTGCCGGCACTTCTTCGCCGGACTTTGCTGCGGCTTCCACCGTTTCCGTATAGGAGTTGGAATCCTGAGCGACAGTACTATCCAGTGTACTGCGATAGCTACTACCTGCAGAACAGGCATAGAGGGTCATGGCGGGGACCACCAGGTAACAATAAGGACGCATAAGAATGTGTTTTCTTTTTATACTCCGAACCGGTAAAAGGTAACCTTTGATGAAAAGTTTAAAAAGAAGTTGTTTAGTCTTTATTGAATTGTCTTTATACAAACACGAAACCCAGGAATAGTTGATCTTTGTTTTGCGAACCAAAAGATACTACCCTGGGAATCATAAGCGAAGGTATAATAAGAAAATGGATATTGCCGCATTTAAGTATAGGAAAGCGAGGATATAAGTCAAAAGTGGATTTGGTGAAAGTAGTAAGCTTGATATTAAAACGGTTAAAAACGGGCTGTCAGTGGCGAGAATTAAGTATTAAAGAATATTTCCCCAATGGTGAAATTACGTGGCAAGGCGTGTATTACTACTTTAATAAATGGAGCAGCGATGGATCGTGGAAACTTATCTGGATAAATCTTTTAAAGGAAAATCGCCAAATCCTTGATTTGTCTTCGATTCAATTAGATGGAAGTCATACACCATCGAAGCGAGGAGGCTATGCAGTAGGCTATCAGGGTCGAAAATCATGCAAAACGAGTAATAGTTTGTTTTTGAGTGACAATCAAGGCCAGATACTTAGTGTAAGCGAGCCACAATCCGGCAATCACAATGATCTTTATAATATTGTTTCAACTTTTGAAGAAATGCTAACCACCCTCGAAGAGGCTACAATAAATACGAAAGGATTGTTCTTAAATGCAGATGCAGGATTTGATGGAGGAGAATTCAGAGAATACTGTATGGAAAAGGAATTGGAAGCTAATATCGCTACCAATTCCCGTAATAGCAAGCAAACCAGTGAGTCATATCAATACTTTGATGATCAATTATATAAAAGACGCTACAAGATCGAACAAGCAAATGCCTGGATGGATAGCTTCAAAGCATTAATAATTAGATTTGAAACAAAAGCGGCTAACTGGAGAGCATTACAATGGATCGCAATCTTAGTCCTCTTTTGTAAAAAATTAAAAGACTAAACAACTTCAAAATGTTAAATTGGGTCAAACCCATTCAGATGAAATATTTATTATTACCATTGTTCATCTTATGCTGTAGTATCACGTTTGGACAAAACCTGGAAGACACGCCATTCAAAGGAGCTAAAAAAGTAATAGCGGCATATGGTATACAAGGAGATTAATTGATTACTTATCTATGTCAGCAATTACTCGATTATGGTTACACGCCGGACAAGATAAACAGGGAGTTTCATTTCATTACCACAGAAGAAAAAAATCAGAATTGCATATACGAGGATTCTGTTACCCGAATAAAACATTCATGAAAGCGGGAATAAGTCGGCATAAAGCCTGTAAAATGGGAACAAACCCTATCCCATAAAGAAATTATCTATTTAACATAATATAAATTATAAGCCTTAAATAGTAAAGGGAATCATTGCCGCCTGCATGAGATTAAATGCCGGCAGCGCCCAGGTTTTTTGTACACTAAACCCAATAGCGCCGTATAAAACCGAATCGTCTCATCAAAATTATTCGCACGAATCGCAACATGATGCAAACCTAATACCATGTGTTTCTTACTTTTGTTCCACGACTAAGTTATTCGTGATAGCACCTCCTTGTGCGTGCTTACAAAATTGTTAGGTATATGTTTAAGATCTTGTGTATTTCCGGTAGCCTGCGCCCAACCTCTTCAAATACAAACATTTTAAAGGCCATCCCGCAATTAGCAGAATGGCCGGGCATTTCATTTTCGATATATGAAGGCTTAGATCAGTTGCCGTATTTTAGCCCTGAACTGGATTATGAAGGATCTACGCCAGCCGCTACTGTAGCGGATTTACGCGCACAACTCAGCATAGCAAATGCTGTAATCGTATGCACACCGGAATATGCTTTTGGCATACCCGGCGTGCTAAAAAACGCGTTGGACTGGATCGTTTCCAGCGGAGAATTTGTTGATAAACCTACAGCCGTAATCAGTGCTTCACCTATGATGACCGGTGGTGACAAAGCAAATGCCTCACTGGTACAAACATTAAAAGTGATGACGGCAACAATTACAGACGATCGTATCCTTACTATACCAACCGTACGTACGAAAATCGATGCTGCCGGCAATATTACTGACAATACACTTAAAGCAGATCTCGTTAAAATTGTAACCAGTTTAATCTCCTAAAACCGCCATCTCAACCCAACATTACCACCCAAACCGCCAATATTAATATAAGACTTCAAATCATTCGAAGGCTTACTATCGTCCTTATACGTCACCGTCGCACCGGACTGACTCACCGCCGTATTAGAATTCTGATCCAGCGTTGACTGATACTCTGTATGCCTTTCTGCCGTAGACAGATCATCCAGCCCACGATGCTGGGTTGCAATTACCTGACCCGTAGTCGAACTTAGAATATTCGTTGTCTCATCATACGCAGTCACTTCTTTTTTCTTGCTGCGCACCGGAATATTTCTGTACTCAGTTTCAATGAATACATCCAGCTTCGCCGCTACCGGGAATACAATCCCGAAAGCTCCCTGAAATCCAACGGTGATATTCGGATCTACACGCTCATCGCGTGAAATCGTCGTCTTGGTCACCACCGCCGTACCGCCAACCACCGCAGAACCAGTCTGACTCGCATCTGTATGGATATTCAACTCACCCCACAACGGCACTACAAATCCAACACGTACATACGGATCGACCCTGGCAAAACCGGGATGAATCACGACTGCAGGTGCAAAATCAACCGCATTAACATATCCATGCGATTCTATCTTACCCAATTCCGTACTCGAACCAGCCAGTACTGTTACCTCACGGGTCATAAGGTTTTTCTTACTGTGATAGTAATTAAAAGCAGCTTCCACAGCGATGTACTGATTGATATTCCAGCCGAAGGAGAGTCCTCCCCTGCTGCCTGCGCCATACGATCCGGTCAGGACCTTTTCAGAAACTGTTGTTGTAGTTCCTGTCGAAGAATTATACGATTTCTGCTCATCATGTGGCTCATAAGGACCCACTTTGGGAAACTCACCAGGAAAAACACTGAAGAAATAGCCACCGGCTACTTTAACATAAAACTTTGAGGGCGCTGCTATTTTCTGGTCTTGCGCGTGTAAGGTGTACGAGCTTGCTACCGTCAGAAATAACGTGGTAAACAGGGCTAAGTTTTTCATTTTAGTGGAACATTTGGGTGAAAACTAACGTGTTCTATCAATTTAACGAATTTAAATGAAAAAGAAAAAACATTGAGATGCCACTGAGTATGGCCAATGAGTAGGGTGTAGCTTCGTCATCATTACGGTACTAATAGTACATCAAAAGGGCACCTCAATATCCCTTGGATATACAAGTGCCCTTTTAGTGACCTTATAGTATACTAGTAGTGACGAAGTCGTACTATAGCCGTGACCTGATTGCATACTAGCCGCGACCCGGTTATTTACGGATTATATGTTTGATTTTGATGCCCTTTGGAAGACCTGGCTGGTTGGTACAAAGTGTTATTAAGGTTGGTACAAAGAGTTATTAAGGCCAGTGACCTGATTATATACAGCTTATTTTATGTAAATAGAACCTGATTATTA
Source organism: Chitinophaga sp. LS1 (assembly GCF_034274695.1). Classification (NCBI taxonomy): domain Bacteria; kingdom Pseudomonadati; phylum Bacteroidota; class Chitinophagia; order Chitinophagales; family Chitinophagaceae; genus Chitinophaga; species Chitinophaga sp. LS1. The sequence continues at coordinate 5,979,045 of NZ_CP128362.1, read as the reverse complement.
ACTACTTATCTTTTATCTAAAACGCCTCTGCCAGCGACAAATACAAACCCGACTGCCTGTCCTCTCCTGTCCGCTTCTCTCCCCACGCATAATCAATCCGTATGGTCAGCTTTGACCCCTCATCATAGAACCACCTAACCCCCATACCATAAGCCGGCTTAAAATGATCCAGCCCAAAATCATGGTTATTAAACACCGCTCCTGTAGCCCCAAATGCCGCCAGGGCAAACTTAGGCTGCATATGCAAAAACCAGATATTGATGGGAATCTTCGGATCCAGAAAATACCGGTACTCCGCCTGGAAAGCCAGATAATTCTGATCCCTGTAGCGACCCGTATAATACGCCCTCATCATCTGATCATTCCCCATCTCAGGCAATAAATAAAACGGCAAAGAACTACCCTGCAATGAATTAAATACCCCATTCACTCCCAGCGTACTCTTACGGGAAATGGGCACAAAATGCTTCGCCTGCGCGTCAATCTTCCACAAAGTTTGTTTACTCAAAAACGACGGCGCATATGCCACATTCAAACGCACCCAGGAACCCGTGTGCGTATAATTCTGATTATCCCGGTTATCAAAAATTCCCGTCGCACCTATAAAAGTCACATACCCCCCATCTTTATCCGTCAATGCCATCCCCGGATAAATCCCTTTACTCTCATTCTGCTCATAAGCATCATGCTGGTACTGCAAAGACATACCCGCATAAAAATGCCCGCTAAGCCGCTTCTCCCCTTCCACCAAAACCTTGTATCGCTGGTTTCCCAACAGCGTCCCATCAGCCTTGCGGGTGGTATCCCCAATACCATAGAAGTACAATGGATAATCATGATAACGGATATTACTTTTGAAATGCCAATTATTATGATCTGTCCAGAAATCGGTTTTTAATTCTATCTTATACTGACTATTGGTTGTCAATGCAGGAATTAAACTAATCGTGGAGTTGCGCAATAAAGGATCTTTCTTATCTGTATAAAAAGAATATAGCATAGCAGCTCCAATCTCCAACCCTTTCTCAGGAGAATATCCCAATACAGGCAATGGAAAAAAACTTTTTTTATGAACTACAGAAGTATCCTTTATGACAATGGATTTATCATCCTGCGCTTTCAGGGATCCACACAACAATAAAAATAGTACAGCCGTACAAGAGAGTGAACGTGTCTTCAATTTATTCTTATTTTCTATCTGAGTGACCCAGGCTTTTCTCAGGGGCGACTTTGTCTCTTACCTGTTGTTTAACTTCTTTAATTTCAGGGAAATGTCCAATCACCTTACGGTCTATCAGCACCTCGTCATTCACATAAATAATAAAGCTACCGCCTACTTCACTGGGCCTCAGGGTCACGCCATGCAGCTCTTCTGCAAATGTGGTCAATAATTCCTGTGCCATCCAGGCTGCTCTCATCAGCCACCCACATTTGGGGCAATATTCGATTGTAACTGTCGGTTTCATGGGGGGAAAGTTACAACGATTCCAGTAAATATACTTTGCATCCAATTTTTTTATAATTTTAGCACAGCATTCAGGTGACCCTAAGAAAATAATTTGTACCGATAATGAATACTTTCTGGCAGAGAAGGAGATCTGCCCCTTACACCTTATTGATATTGATGCTGGCATTGTTCTTTACGAAGCCGGTGGCAAGTATGGCGCAATCACAATTGACTGATAGTCTGACAAAAGTGCTGGCCGCCCATCCTACAAAAGATACCACCCGTGTCAACATACTCAATCAATTAAGCCGTTTTCTCTTTACCCAGGTTCCTTCCCTGACAGAGACTTACGCAAAAGAAGCTTTTTATATCAGCGATAGCCTATACTATCTGCCTGGTAAGTTGTGGGCTACCCGCAACCTCGCCCTGGCCGAAAATGCTAAAGGCAACCTGGAAAAACAGATGGACCTGACACTGGAAGCCCTCAAACTGGCGGAACAGCTGAATGACCTCAAGGCTACCGGGATACTCAATGCTGATCTCGGCAATATCCTGATCGAACAGCAACAACCCAGACAAGGTTTAATTTACCAGAAGAAAGCCCTGGCTATCAAACAGAAAGAAAATGACAAGGCCGAAATAGGTAAAACCCTGAACGGAATTGGGACCAGTTATATGGTGCTCAAAGAATGGGACTCCGCCCTCCACTTTCTCTATGCTTCCGAAAGGATCAAGCTCGCCCTCAACGACCACCGCGGACTGGCCTATGCTTATGAAAATATTGGAATTATCCTCTCTGTAAAAGGAAATTATCAGGAGGCGCTTAGATACCACACCATGTCTTCCCAATATTATAAAGAGTCAGACAATATTCAGGGGGTGGTAAAGTCGTACCTGAACATGGCTCAGACAAATACATTCCTGAAAGATTTTACTGCCGCTGAAGAAGACCTGCAAAACGCAGCCCGGCTCAATAAAAGTATGCAGAACACCCGGAATGAAATGATCTATTACCGGTACCGTTCCATGCTGGACTCAGCCAGGGGGAACTTTGCCCAGGCACTGGAAAACTACAAGGAATTCCAGGCCCTGAGCGAGGACTTCTTTAGTACCGAAAAATCCCGCTTCATCGCCAATTCCAAAGAGAAATACGAGTCAGAAAAGAAACAACATGAAAATGAACTGCTGAAAAAAGAACAGCTGCTACACCTGGCTACCATCAGGCAACAACAGATTCTTGTAATTTTTTGTATTGCATTATTCATGGCACTTGCTACCATCACCGTATTGCTATACCGCATGTTCAAAAGACAAAAGGACCTGTATAGCCAGTTAAACAGCCGGAATCGTCGCGTTCAACAACAAAACCAGATCATTCTGGATCAGAATGCAGCCCTGGAAAGTGGCAACCAGGTAAAGGATAAAATCTTCTCTGTGATCTCTCATGATCTTCGGGCACCACTGGGTATCCTGGAAGGAATGTTGTTCTTGCTGAGGGATGAAAAGATGTCGCAGGAACAATTTAACATGTTCGTAGATGAACTGTGGAGAGATATGAAAAATACTTCTTCCATGATGGATAACCTCTTGCAATGGGCCAATAGCCAGATGAAAGGAATTCGGGTAATGCCCGATGATTTTAATATCACGGTTTTGTTGAACAACGAGTTCGAATTGCTGCAAACCCTGGCCAGACAAAAGAATATTCAGTTAAATCACTACCTGCCGCCTGTGATCCATGTATTTGCAGATAAGGATATGATCCGCATGGTGCTGCGTAACCTGATTAGTAATGCTATTAAGTTTACGCCAAAAAACGGAAGTATTGTCATTGATTACCGGCTATCGCCGGATAAGGTGGAAGTGATGGTAAAAGATAATGGAATTGGAATTCCTTCCGAAGATCAATCCAAAGTTTTCTCCAATATTTATTATTCTACAACTGGTACACAAAATGAGAAAGGTTGTGGACTGGGATTGCCATTATCAAAGGATTTTATTCAACGAAACAATGGGGAGATCTGGTTTCAAAGTTACAAAGAGAAAGGCACCAGTTTCCACTTCACACTTCCGTTGTCGGAAGAAGAGGAAACCAATGCCTATGGTAGGACGATTATTTTACAGCCAACAAGAGATTATTCACATTAGAAATATCAGCGGCTTTCATGTCAATTATATTTAACCAGAGATTACTTATATTAAAAAGTATCTCTGGTTTTTATTTTAAATTATATCCAACCTGAAATTCCTAGCATAACAAAATCTCTGGTTTTATTAAAAATTATATCCAATAAGCAATTCTTTGCATAACAAAATCTACGGCTCTATTTAAATTATATCCAACCAGTAATTACCCGCATAACAATGTTCCTCAGGCCTTTATTACAATTATAAATTACTCGCATTAAACGTATCCCCATCTTTAATATCCCCGGTATCAAACCCTTTCTTAAACCACCGCATACGCTGTGCTGAAGTTCCATGCGTAAACGCATCCGGTACCACTCTACCATTCGCCGCTTCCTGCAACTTATCATCACCCACCGCACTTGCTGCATTCAACGCTTCCTCAATATCTCCCGGATCCAATATATTATCCATTTTCTGCGCATGATGTGCCCACACCCCCGCCAAAAAATCCGCTTGCAATTCCAGTTTTACTGACAGTTTATTATATTCCTTTTCACTCAGCTGTGAACGCATTGCCTGCATCTTTCTACTTATACCCAGCAGGTTTTGAATGTGATGCCCTACCTCATGTGCAATAACATAGGCTTTAGCAAAATCCCCCACTACCTTGAACCGTGTCTCCATTTCATTAAAGAAGCTCAGATCCAGATACACCCGATCATCTGCAGGACAATAAAACGGTCCCATCGCTGATTGTGCCGTACCACAACCTGACTCGTCTACATCTGAAAACAATACCATTTTAGGCGCTTCGTATTCCTTATGCATTTCCTTGAACAGCTCCGTCCATACATCTTCTGTATTGGCCAAAACTGTTGATGCAAAACGCGCTTCCTCATCACTGGCTTTCGTCACAGTCTGAGAAGTTGTTTGCTCAGTACCACCACCGGTACTTTGCGATACCTTGTTTAATAACGCCTGTGGACTTTGTTTGGTAATGAGTGCCAGTACAACGATGATGATAACGCCACCGATACCGATATTCCTCATACCCCCACCACCGCCGCCGCCGCGGCGATCTTCCACGTTATCGCTGAGTCGTCTGTTTTGCCAACGCATATAGATTGTTTTTGATTAATGAGTCCCGAAAGTACAAAATGACAGTGAAAAAAACGTACCAACACCGAAGGGACTGGCACGCCAACCATGAGATTTCTGTAACTTCGAAGTATGTCAAATCCCGCCATATCCTACGCGCACATTACAAGGGTAACGGATACACTTGTCACTGCTACTGAAGATGCCCTGGCAGCCGAGGAACCCCTCGAAATACGCCTGGTGCATAATGGTCAGCAGCAAAGTATTACAGTGACCATGCGATCGCCCGGACAAGATGAGGAACTCGCCGCCGGTTTTTTATTTACTGAGGGAATCATTACCCAATACGCAGCAATAAAAACCATTTATTATAATAATAACGTCGCCACCGTCACTTTACAACCAGGCATCACGCCTTCTTTACAACCCGCACAGCGAAATTTCCTGGCGAATGCAAGTTGTGGGGTTTGTGGTAAAACAGACCTGGATGCGATTTATACGCCTGTCTCCAAAACTACCTCCCTTATCAAGGTTCCCGCCGCTATTTTGCATGAACTGCCAGCGTCATTACGTAACCAGCAAGCAGTATTTGATAATACCGGCGGCTTACATGCTGCTGCTTTATTCAATACGGAGGGAACTTTGCTGCACATAAAAGAAGATATCGGCAGGCACAATGCAGTGGATAAATTGATTGGCATTGGCATAAAACAAGATCTCGATTTTAGCCAATATGGATTGCTCCTCAGCGGCAGAGCCGGTTTTGAATTGATTCAAAAAGCCGCCGTTGCAGGTATCCCCGTCATAGCTGCTGTAGGCGCACCCAGCAGCATGGCTGTAAAAATGGCAAAAGAATGGGATATCACCCTGATCGGCTTCTTAAGAGAAGGGCGTTTTAATATTTATCATGGACAGGAAAAAATTGCGTTATGAACAAGACCAATGCTGAAAACCCGGAATCATCAATAGCAGGCTCCAACAATGAAGAACGATCCAACGCTGGAAATCCAGATTCATCCATAGCAAGCTCCCGCAATGGGGAACAATCCAACGCTGGAAACCCGGATTCATCCACAGCAAGCTCCCGCAATGGGAATCCAGATTCATTTAATACCAATTCCCTTCCACTGAACCCACCCAACGCCGAAAACCCGGAAACCTTCACAGGACACTTCCGCCTTGGCAAACCCCAATCCTCCGCTGCCGGTCTACCCGCAGTCATCCACGCCATGCAGCACATTCTCGCTGAAATGGACGCCATCAGGGGTTTCAAAGCCTTAAACAAACTCAATCAGAAAAATGGCTTCGACTGCCCCGGATGTGCATGGCCTGACCCCGACGATGAGCGATCCGGGATAGCCGAATATTGTGAAAACGGCGCCAAAGCCGTCGCTGAAGAAGCTACTACCAAACGCCTGGACGCCACCTTCTTCGCTCAAAACAGCGTAGCTGAACTGGCCACCCTCACCGACTACGAAATCGGCAAAAAAGGTCGGGTGGCTCAGCCCATGTACCTCGCCGAAGGCGCCACCCATTATACCCCCATCAGCTGGGACAAGGCATTCGAAAAAATCGGCACTCATCTCAATGCGTTGTCCTCTCCCAATGAAGCCATCTTTTATACCTCCGGCCGTACCAGCAATGAAGCGGCTTTTCTATATCAATTATTCGTCAGGGAATATGGTACCAACAACCTCCCTGATTGTTCCAACATGTGCCACGAATCCAGTGGTGTCGCCCTCATCGAATCTGTCGGTATCGGCAAAGGCTCCGTCACACTCGATGACCTATACGAAGCCGAGGTGATTTTTATTTTAGGACAAAATCCCGGTACCAATCACCCCCGCATGCTCACTGCCCTGCAAAAGGCAAAAGCAAAAGGTGTGACCATTATCTCTGCGAATCCATTAAAAGAAACCGGCCTGCTCGGATTCATGAATCCGCAAACGGTGAAAGGGATGCTCCACATTGATAGTCACCTCACAGATATTTTCCTGCAGGTAAAGATCAATGGTGATATGGCCTTAATTAAAGCCATCAACCTGCTACTGTTAAAAGAAGAAGAAACCCACCCCGGCACCGTATTCGACCCTGAATTTATTCAAAACAACACCAGCGGATACGAAGCCTACATCGCCCATTTACAGGAACAAAACTTAGATCAGTTAGTCAATGACTGCGGTGTACCCTTATCACAAATAAAAGCTGCCGTCAATGCTTTAGTACATAAAAAGAAAATCATTGCCTGCTGGGCCATGGGACTCACCCAACACAAAAATGCCGTTGACACCATCAAAGAAATCGTCAACCTGCTATTGTTAAAAGGCAGCATCGGCAAACCCGGCGCCGGCACCTGCCCGGTACGCGGTCATAGCAATGTGCAGGGTGATCGTACCGTCGGTATTTTCGAAAGACCGCCGAAGGCGCTGTTAGATAAAATACAGGACGTATTTGGTTTCAACCCACCCAGGGAACATGGCTGGGATGTAGTCGCCGCTATCCGCGCCATGCGCGATGGCAAAGGCAAGGTATTCTTCGCCATGGGTGGCAACTTCCTTTCAGCCACACCCGATACCGTGCAGACTGCCAATGCGTTACGCAACTGTAACCTGACCGTACACGTATCTACAAAACTGAACAGAAGTCACCTGGTACATGGCAGAGAGGCCATTATCTTACCCACCCTCGGCCGTAGTGACAAAGACATCGTAAATGGGGAACGACAATTCGTGACCTGCGAAAACTCTATGGGAGTCGTTCAAATGTCCAAAGGCAATCTGCCGCCCATTTCTGACCAGCTACTCAGTGAACCCGTGATCGTGTGCCGGCTGGCCATGGCCGCTTTAAAAGACCGCTCTGTAGTCGACTGGCCACGCTACACCCGTCACTATGATTATATCCGTGATGACCTGGAAAGGGTCATTCCGGGATTTGATAATTACAACCAACGGGTACGGCACCCCGGTGGATTTTACCTGCCCAACGGCGCCCGAGAAGGAAAATACAATACCACTAACCAGAAGGCGAACTTTAATGTGGCCCCTGTGACCCGAACTGCCTTAAATGACGATGAATTTATGATGATGACCATCCGGAGCCACGACCAGTTCAATACCACTATTTATGGTCTGGACGATCGGTACAGAGGTATCTACCAGGAGCGTCGTGTGATACTCATGAACGAAGCCGAAGCGGCGAAGCATCGAATAAAAGGTGGAGATAAGGTGGACTTATACAATGAATTTGGGGGTGTAGAAAGAATAGTGAGGAACTTTTTAGTGGTCCTGTACGATATTCCTGAAAGGTGCACAGCCACTTACTTTCCGGAGACAAATGCACTCGTACCGCTGGATAGCGTGGCAGATAAAAGTAATACGCCTACTTCCAAGCTGGTGATCATAAAAATAAAAAAATCAATCACCTGAAATTGATAAAATTCGGCATCTTCAGCGTAAAGATATCAAACCTGAAATCCACCGTCGTCGTAATTTCAAAGTAAACAGGTTTTACAGGTGCCGGTGCATTGGGGAAATAATTAATATCGAACAGGAGTGTATTAAGCGGCAGGTTTTCATTTTTGATTCTACAGCCTAGTCCAACCCCGCCATAAATGGGATTCTTAAAGACATTGTTACTATTGATCGTAAGCTGGGTGGCCTGCAGGGTGGTAAACCAGTTGAACTTAAAGCCCAGCACTTTCAGCGGACTATAATACACCGTCTCAGATCTCAGATTTATTCTTTGATAACCAGTCAGTGGAACTCCTTTATATCCATAGATCCCATGCTCCATATTTAACTGCAGGGGTTTATAAAAATAGGGGTTAGGGTTTCCCAGGTAATCAAAATAGGCAAATTCCCTGAACCGGCCCTTTCCCAACCTGAATGAACGACTATAATATTCCAGTTTGGTATGAATAACAGCATCTTCTGACCTGCCATTCTGATAAAAAGTACCTATCCCGATCTGGGCGTTAAAGATCCCTTTCAGTTTTGTAACCCAAAACTTCTGTCCTTCAATACCGGCATAAGCCCGGGTACGTCCTTTCCATGTTTCCCAACCGGAGGTTACACTCGCATTGTACCCGAGTGGAATATCCTCGGTTCTGCCAAACCCAAAGAAATGGGTAGACTTGAAGAACTCATTCCGGAATACAATGGCCTGCGCCAGGTAATAACGGTGATTATTATAAATAGGATCGTACTTATAAATTGGTTGCCTGGGCGTTTTAAGGAACATCTGGTTGGAATGTGCCAGCAGAATAGCCAGGTTAGGACGCTGATTGTTCAGGTTATGTTTGTCCTGTTTGATCAGGTTGTACCCTCCCCATAATTCCAGCAATTCATACTTGTAATCCCTGTAAATGGTATCAGGTTGCTCACGGGCATTAATAGAGAAGCTCCTTCTCAAACCGATCCCACCTGCCCAATCGGCGGAAGAGTTATAGAGTGGCCTGTTGATATTTAAATAATAAGCGCCTTCAAATACCCCAGAATCCAGGGGGAAATAGTTATTGAGTGTCGTATACCCCAGCGAGACATCGGCAAAAGTGCCCAAAGCGTTGTATTTCGTATACTTTACCTCCGATCCCCAGGGCGGATTGTAGCTATTCTTCCAATAGGCGCCGACCCGCAATTCCTGACCGGCACCAAACAGGTTATTATTATAAATGGTGGTTCTCACGGCCGAAGTACTGGCTTCGCCGACATCAACACCATATTCAAATACATCTTTGGTCACCACCAATAGATCCAGTGAGTCCGGGCTGGCGCCGGCGTTTATAATATACAAGCGGGCATCCTGCATATACGGCCGGCTACGCAGATAACGCTCATTGTCCGACATTTCGTAAGGGTTCAGGGTATCGCCTGATTTAAAGAACAATGCCTGCCGTATCACCCATTCTTCCGTATTATAGTGAAGGCGGTTGGCCAGTTTGATCAGCTTCATAGAAGTCGTAAACGCCGTATCCCGTATGTTCTGCGGACCGAATACATTAACCTTACGATAATAGATATCCCGGATCACCCTCCCGGTAAAAGGAATGAAATACTGTTCACTCTTAATAATACTGCTGTCTGTAGTAGGTGGTTCCGGTGCATTTTGCCGGGTCATTTTCCGGATCAGGGAGTCGCGGTAATCTCTGCGACGCAGGGAATCTCTATACTCCGCCACACGATGGAACCAGTTTCTGGAAGGCGGTTTGGGTTTAAATAACGGAATGGGGATCGTATCTGCGATCGGTTTGTATAATCTGGGTGGAAGGGTATCCCTCAGGGTGGAAACCCTGTATAAATAGTATGGAATAATAACCGTATCCTTTCGCGTGCTGCCATATGCATGCCGAATGAGTAACGGCATAGTCAGGCAACAGCAAACCAGAAAGTGTAACAATATTTTTGATCGATTTCCCACTCGTATAATAACTTATATGCCCTTCTTAGCAAAGAGCATACAACAGTTGTAAGTAATCTAAATAAAAATCCCGAACCTACACACGCGAAAAAATCGCTTATGCCTTAGACATAAGCGATTTGATCCAATAAATGGACTATCGGAAACAGATTAACTGTTTACAACCGTCGTTTCCCAGCCATTGTAGTCTGCATTGATCGCTTGTGCCAGTTCAAACAACAAAAGCACGACAGCATTGATGCTTCGTTCATCTGTACAGTCATGTCTGGATACATGCAGGCTGTAAGGCCGTTCTTCATTGCCACTCAGGTTACGCTGCTGCACAACAAATCCTTCTTTGCTGATCTGCTGCCAGTATCGCTCCCTATCTTCTTCCGAATTGAAATAAATATAGTGATCAATGTGTCTGGCTTTTTCCTCAATATCCCCATGTTGTTTCAGCGTGCGCAGCACCTTACGGTTCTGTATACGCTGGAACTCTACCTTATCAGGTAGCAGGAAATCAAAATACAATTCCCAGGTACGATCTTCCTTTACTCCAAAATCATATTGATAATTAGGAAATCCGATCATCACATCAGCTATATGCTTATCATATAATGTTGTGTCACCGGAATAAAAATAAAAATCTCTTACACCATTGGAAATCGTCCTGCCCACAAAGTGTGCATTCAGTTTTGTTTCCAATCCTTTGACCAGGCTGTCCTCAATTTCACCCAACACTTGAAACTCTTCTCCCTGTGGAAACCCATCGGCCCGGGGAGTATTCAAATATACAGACACATAAATAGCATGCGGTTTACTGTTCAGCGGTGCGAATCGCCGTAGGTCGAGGTCTAGCCCTATAATGGCCGGGTGGTCATCTATGTGACAAGTGTATAAATCCCAATCTGGCTGGTAGGCGTTAGACATAAAAATTTGCTATTCGAAAATTGTAACGGTCCGGCAGTAAAGATACATCAATCATGTTCGCCATTCATCCATTATCGCAGGAAACTTTTTATAAAACATTTATTTTTAGCTGTAGTTACAGGCTAACATTAGAAAAGTTATTTGGATCATGCACAAATTTGTCTCGTTATTTATGGGAATGACGCTGTCATTTCTATCATTTTCTTATGCTCAACAAAACAACCAACAATCACCTGAAAATGGGTCTATTCAGGGAAAATTGATGGATGAACAAACCAATGCTCCCATCGAGTATGCCTCCGTTGCCATCCTGCGCTCCGTCGATTCCAGCGTAGTGACCGGTATGCTCTCGAAACCAAACGGCGATTTTAATTTCCCTGTAATTCCTACAGGAAAGTATTTATTGAAGGTAAATTTCATAGGTTATTCTACCGTTTATAAAGCAATTGCCTTAACATCAAAAAATAATATTATTGATGTTGGCAATATCAAGCTCGGCACTAATGCGAAAGTATTGGCTGCTGTAGAGATCGTAGGTGAAAAGCCCGCTTACACCATGGCGATTGATAAGCGCGTTTTCAATGTGGAAAAAAATATTTCCAGCGTAGGCGGTACCGCCACCGACGTTTTGAAACAGGTACCGGCGGTAAGTGTAGACATTGACGGTAATGTGACTGTCCGGAATGGTTCTCCGACCATTTTTGTTGACGGCCGCCCTACTACCCTGACCATGGATCAGATTCCTGCGGATGCTATTGCGAATATCGAAGTGATCACCAACCCATCTGCAAAATATGATGCGGAAGGTGTGAGTGGTATATTAAATATAGTATTGAAGAAAAACAGGAAAGCTGGCATCAACGGACAGGTGAACGCAGGTATTTCTTCTTTGGGTGGTGCGAATGGCGGTTTCGATTTCAGTATCCGCCGTGAAAAGTTCAATCTCTCCCTGAGTTATAATGTGCGTTCCCGTAAAGGTTCTTCTAAAGAACACCTGTTCCGTAAGAACATCGGTACAGATACGACTACTTACCTGGACCAATATGAAAATGGTGACCAGAGCCGTAAGTTTCAATATGGCCGTATCGGCTTTGACTGGTTCATGGACAACCGTAATACTTTTAGCATCAGCACCAGCATCAACGCAGGCGATTTCCGTGATGATAATAACCTGACACTGTACAACCTGAACACCGGCAAAGAGCAGGTAAGATATGGTTCAGGTGTGGACAATGACAATCACAACTTCCGCAACTATGCCGGTCAGTTGGGGTATAAACATACTTTCGCAAAACAGGGTCACGAGCTGACGGCTGATTTCAATTACAACTACGCCACCAGCAATGATGGTAGTGATTATTCATTACAATATTATACGTTGGATCATGTTGCAATCGATACACCCACCGCCCCTGCTAAACGATATGCGTATGGTGGTGGTAACACCACTTATGTGACGGGTCAGATTGACTACGTAAATCCGCTGTCTGAAAACTCAAAGGTTGAAGCAGGTTTGCGTACCACCAGCCGTATCTTTAATAATACGCTGACTACCATGGGACTGAACAATGCTACCGGAGACTACGTTTTTGATAGCTCACTCTCTAATAACTATCATTACAAAGAAACCATCAACGCAGGTTACATCAGCTACTCCGGTCAGTTGGGAAGCTTTGGTTACATGGGTGGTTTGAGAGGTGAACAGTCCTATTACAGTGGTGATATGACCAGCACGACTAAAAGTAATTATAAGATCAGCTACCCTATCAGCCTGTTTCCCAGTATGTTTCTGTCTCAGAAGTTCAAAGGTGATCATGAGCTGCAGCTGAATTACACACGTCGTGTACGTCGTCCATGGTTCAGGGACCTGTTGCCTAACCTGAATTACACCGCACAGAGTGCAAGTCGTGGTAACCCGACATTAAAACCTGAATTCACCAATTCATTTGAGTTTAGCTATCTGAAAGATTTCAATCGAAAGCACAATGTAATGGTGTCTTTATATTTCCGTAATACAAAGAATGCGATCACCGATTACTCATCTGATACTACCATTACCGTGAATGGTGTAGCACAGAAAGTCGTATTGACTTACCCTGTGAATGCAGATACTAGGAATGCATATGGTGCGGAGTTTACCGTGCGTAACCAGTTGACCAAAGACTGGGATGTGACTACGAACCTGAACATGGCGCAAACGAAGATCAATGCTTCCAACCTGCAGACGAACCTGACAAATTCAGGGTTTATCTTCTTTGGTAAGATCAATACAAATTACAAATTGCCGTATAGAACGACCTTACAGGTTACTGGCATCTATGAGTCCAAACAGATTATGGCTCAGGGAGAAAGAGCCGGAAAATATACCGTGGATGCGGCGCTGCGCAAGGAGTTCCTGAAAGACAGATCACTGGTGGTGTCTATGGGTATCAATGATATTTTCAATACAGATCGGAGTATCAATTATACAAATACTGATTATTCTGAGCAGGAATATTATCGCAAGCGTGCTACCCGCGAAGCGCGTTTGAATGTGTCCTGGAGATTTGGTAAGATTGACGCAGGAAAAAAGAAAGAGAATAAGAAAGGAGAAGAACAGGGAGGGAATGGTGATTTCTAATTTCGTTATGACTGTTTTGTCCTATTAATATAATGATTTCTGATTACTGACAGGCAAGCGTCAGCGATCAATTTGTTTGTGTAGTTTTTGCAGCGCCTTTAATATTTGGGGGCGCTGCTTTTTTATTTATGAGTATCTTGCAATATTCAAATCGCGCACTATGATAGATACAATCAGTAACACAGTGACCCTGCGTTTCCTCGCAGAGCCATCGGATGTTAATTTCGGCGGAAAGGTTCACGGGGGCGCCGTGATGAAATGGATTGACCAGGCAGGATATGCATGTGCAGCTAATTGGAGCGGTCAGTATTGTGTGACTGTGTATGTTGGGGGTATTCGTTTTATCCGTCCTATCCAGATAGGCGACATGGTAGAAATTAATGCGACTGTGATCTACACCGGTAACACCAGTATGCATATCGCCATAAACGTGTCAGCAGGCAATCCCCGCCAGCATGACAGGATCAAAACTACCCACTGTGTAATGGTGTTCGCTGCCGTAGATGATAACGGCAAGACGGTTCCCGTACCCAAATGGCATCCCGAAACACCTGCCGCACTTGAAATGGAAGCTTATGCTAAAAAGCTCATGGCATTGAGGATGAATATTGAAGAAGAGATGAAGCCTTATCTCTAATATATAAGAAAGATGCAGTTTGCACTGCATCTTTCTTATATGGGATCAATGGGTGAACTGCATTTCACTCAGGCTTTTATATAATCCCCCATCTACCGTGAGCAATTCCTGGTGCGTGCCCTGCTCTATAATGCGGCCTTTATCCAGCACGATAATCTTATCTGCCTGGCGTACAGTCGCCAGCCTGTGGGCAATTACTATTGAAGTACGACCGCGCATCAGTTTTTCGAGTGCATCCTGCACCAGCTTTTCTGACTCAGAATCCAGTGCAGATGTCGCTTCGTCCAGTATCAGGATCCTTGGATCTTTCAGCACAGCCCGGGCAATGGCAATCCTTTGCCGCTGTCCGCCGGATAATTGAATACCTCTCTCTCCTACTACGGTATCCAGTCCTTCCGGGAAGCGTTGTATAAATTCCCACGCGTTAGCTTGTTTTGCCGCGGCGATGATTTCGTCCGGGGTGGCCTCCGGTTTGCCATAAGCGATGTTTTCGCGGATGGTGCCGCCAAATAGAAATACATCCTGTGGTACGATAGCCATCTGGCTCCTCAATGCAGACAATGGGAAGTCTGCCGCATCACGGCCATTGAATGAGATGCTGCCGCCGGCCGGTTCATACAATCTTAATAATAAAGAGGCGATGGTACTCTTGCCTGCACCACTTGGGCCTACCAAAGCTATTTGCTGGTCGGCTTCGATGTCGAAAGAGATATCCTGCAATACATTCAGGTCGTCCCTGGATGGGTAACGGAAAGCGAGGTGATTGAAAGAGATTTCCCCATTCAGGTGATCTTTTTCAGCAATCAGCGCACTATCGGTAATAGGTTCTGCCGGTTCGTCGAGAATTTCCAGCAGGTGTTCGGTAGCACCCAGGGTCTTTTGAATGGTGGCATATACTTCAGCCAGTCCGGCTACAGATGCACCAATAAAGGTAGAGTACAAAACAAAGGAGATCAGTAAGCCTGGCTGCAGGGTACCCATAGCAATTAACACCGCACCTCTCCATATCACTGCGACGATTGCTCCAAATACGCCCAGGATCATAAAGGCGGCAAATGCGCCCCGGTAAGTACCCGTTTTAATACCGGTTTTTGCTACTTCAGCAGTTTTGTGCTGGTATCGCCGCATTTCAAAAAACTCATTGGCGAATGCCTTTACATTCAATATCCCCTGCAGGGTTTCTTCCACAATGGTATTCGCTTCTGCTACCTGGCTCTGAGCCTGTTTGGAATATTTGCGCACCACGCGGCCAAACAACCAGGCAAGGATCACAATTACCGGCAGGGTGCCCAGCATCAGCACCGTCAGCTGTGCAGAAGTGTGTACCAGCAATGCGATCCCCCCGACAATAATAATGATCTGCCGGATAAATTCGGCGACGGTGGTAGTAAACGTCTCTTGTAGCAGAGAGATGTCAGAAGAAATACGGCTGCCCAGTTCTCCCACCCTGCGGTTCAGGAAAAAACTCATGGGCAGGCGGATCAGGTGGTTGTACACATGTTGGCGAAGGGAAGCCAGCGAGCGTTCCGTGACCCGGACAAAAATGTTGATCCTAAAATACCCCAGGATACCCTGCACTAAAAGTAACCCTATAAGCCATAGTCCCGTGTGGTTGATTGCCGAAATGTCTTTCGAATGAGAACCATTGTCTACCAGGTCGCCCAATAAACGTGGAAATGCGAGGTTCGATAAACTGGTAATAAATAATAATAACATGCCTACGCTGAACATGGGCCAATAGGGCCTGATGTATTTATATAAGCGAAAGGTCTTTTTAAACGATGCTTTCTTAACGTTCTGGTGTTGTTCCATAGAATTAATTGCGAAGTACAATTTTAAATTACAGGGAGCTGATATAGGTTATGACGGGGTGGAGAAGTAAATATTGTACAAATATGGGGGGAAATTTCCAAAAGCAAGGCGCTCCCGCCGAAGCAGAAGCGCCTATTAACCAAATTCACTTGTATTTATTGTCAATTATGGCCGGCTATAAAAAAATAAATGACGGAGGGTTCCGTCATTTATCATTTACTTACTGGGGCCTTCTGTTTCTAGAGCTGTCCTGTGTACCGGTGCCATAGCGGGATGAATCCTCTCCCGGATTTGGCGCGCCTGCCGGCACATCTGCCGCCGGGATCGTATCAGGGTTGATACCGGTCATCGAAGTATCTACAGTTGTTGTAGTAGAATCAGTACCGGAGTTTTTACCATTTCCACACGATGCAATGAATGCACCTCCGGCTATTAAAATAATATATACCTTTTTCATACAATTATTTTATATTATAAAGAATATCAATATTTTCGAAGGAATTATTTTCCACAATTAGTAGCGTAAACGCATCAGCTTAGTGATTCATTGTTGAATCGGGATGTGCGGATGAATCAACTGGCATAGTCGCTGTATCTATTGGTGTAGTGGTAGTCGTATCATTACTTACAGAAGTTGCGCTGCTATCATTAGACCCCGTACCTTTGCCGCTTTCACACGCAAAGAGAAAGAGACTGAACGCTATAGCAAAACAGGCGGTTATACAAACTTTACAAACTGCGAGACGGAAATTGATCGCTTGTGTGCCCAGGTCTTTTTTTTGCATTTTCATGATTAACCAGATTGTCAGGATGAACAAATAATGTTGAATACTCCTTTTATTCGAAATAATTGTGCCAACGCGCACCTCATTAATTAGCACAGGTTATGGAAAACGTTTTATTTCAATTAATTGAGTTGCCTACTATACTCAAAGTAGTAGTTTCCTGTGTCACAGGAGCCCTTTTGGGTATGGAGCGGGAATTTCATCACAAGGCGGCGGGGATGCGCACACTCACGTTGATTTGTGTGGGTAGTACCCTGTTCACCATTCTTTCGGTGGAATTGGGAATGCCGGGAAGTCCGGATCGGGTGGCTTCCAATATTCTCACAGGTGTGGGTTTTATCGGTGCGGGGGTTATTTTCAAAGGCACTTACAGTATTGATGGTATTACGACCGCTGCTACCATTTGGATAGCAGCCGCACTGGGAATTGGGGTGGGCATGGGTCACTATACGTTGGTGACAATTGCACTCATATTGGTGCTGATCGTCCTGCAGGGTTTGAAAGTGATTGAAAGGAGGATTTCAAAGATCAGGCAGAAGAAAATGGTGTCCATCTCCTTTGATGTTTCTCAGACGAAGGACCTTGATTTCCCGTCCATTTTTAAGCGTTTTAATGTGATCCACAGCCATTTGATGGTGTCTCGTAATCAAAACATCGTTGAAAACCGGTTTGAAATCAAAGGCAACCCGGCGGATATGAAAGAAATGAGTCATTACCTTCAGAATAATCCCGACATTTGTCAATTCGAAATGCAAATAAATCCATTGTAGACTATGTCACGTGCGTATGCGGATCTTCCATTACATTATGGGTCAGTACCACCCTGGCTGGCGGCCAGAATGAGCCTGCTGGGTGGGGCTATTATTGAAACTATTGTCGCTGACTATGGTAAGGCGGAGGTATTGAGACGATTGAGCGATCCCTGCTGGTTTCAGGCATTGGGATGTGTATTGGGAATGGACTGGCATTCTTCGGGGATCACGACTTCTGTGATGGGGGCTTTGAAAAAGGCATTAAACCCTAAAGCGCATGAACTGGGTATATATATCTGTGGTGGTAAAGGAAAGCATTCCCGGGCCACACCGCAGGAGTTGCTCATCATTGCAGACAAAACCGGGTTACCGGGCCATGAATTGGTAAGACATAGTAAGCTGGCGGCTAAGGTAGATAATACAGCCATGCAGGACGGCTTTCAGTTATATCTCCACTCCTTTATTGTTTCCAGTGAAGGAGATTGGGCAGTGGTACAGCAAGGCATGAATGATGGAAATGGCATGGCGCGTAGGTACCACTGGCATTCGGCAACGGTGCGCAATTTTACAGAGACACCGCATTCCTTTATATATGGTAAGAACCAGGGACTGATTTTGAACCTGACTGACAAGGCGGCTATGCCGACGAAGGAGGGGCTCATTGAACTGGTGAAGGCTTCACCTGAACAGCTATTGCCGGAGATCCGGAAGCTCACCATGCCTTCGCACCATGATGTGCGGGCGGAGAATGTGGATTTGAAAAGGTTAGGTGCCGTGCTGGCGGTGGCCCATGAAAGACAGGTGATGGATTTTGAGACGCTGTTACTAATGGAAGGTGTGGGTCCGAGAACATTGCAATCGCTGACTTTGGTAAGTGAGGTGATACATGGTACCCCTTCCAGGTTTACCGACCCGGCCAGGTTTTCATTTGCACATGGTGGAAAGGATGGACATCCGTTTCCGGTGCCGGTGAATGTGTATGATGAAACGATCAGTGTGATGCGGGAGGCAGTGAATAAGGCGAAAATTGGGCAGAATGATAAGCAGGATGCGATCAGGAAGTTGTCGGTGTTGTCACAACAATTGGAAAAGGATTTTATACCGAACGAGCGGTTTGATGAGGTGGTTGAGCGGGAGCGGAAAGATTCATGGAGACATGGAGGGAGAACGATATTTGGGAAGGAGAAACCGCCCCAAAAAAACAACCAGCTGAGTTTATTTGATTAGTTGATTAAGGAAAATGGGCATAGTCATAACAACAACCAGTTGAGTCTATTTGATTAGTTGATTAAGGGAAATGGGCATAGTCATAATAACAACCAGTTGAGTCTATTTGATTAGTTGATTAAGGGAAATGGGCATAGTCTTAATAACAACCAGTTGAGTTTATTTGATTAGTTGATTAAGGGAAATGGGCAACATTCAGCCTATTGATAAGTCATAATAAATACAGAAGCTACCCAACCCTTAAATAAATGAAAAGCGATTTACCGCAATTCCGGCAAATACTTCCAATACCTTTTAGGCATATGCTGTAACTGCAATTTCCTGTTTACCCTACCCGCGATATTCGCCCCTTTATAATAAGTTTGCCACAATGCCTGGTAGTCATTTTCATTCGGATCCCAAATCCCCTCCTGTTTATCCATCTCCATCCAAATAGTATCCACCTTCTCCAAATCATAATAAATTCCATAGTTCCTCACCCTGTCATAAATCATCCAACACTGATCTGCATATCGCTCTTTAAAGTGCCGGATGATTAAAGGAAGCACATTATAGTCCGGGGCAACCAGGCTGAAATAAATACCATCTTTCGTCAATTGAAACCGTACAAAAGCCTCCATTCGATGCTTCTCTCTATGCACCTTGCGAGCCGTCTGGGCAACAAACAGCACAAAAGCATTACCGAAATCATGCTCTATAGTAAACTGATTTTCAAATATATAACGCGCATAGTTTAACAATTGATCTTCAATAACATCTATTTCTGAGAGAAAAGCAGCGAAAAACTGATGTAACCCATCTGCTGATAGTTTTTTGCTAAGACCCATCCAGACCCGATCTGCCTTTTCCAGGTCGGTTTGCACTGAAATTGTGGTAGCAAACATGTCCGGAACGAAGGCATTTTCCTTCCTGATCACCCCCTGTTTTTTATAACTATCGAACACGGCCGTTAAGAACCCTTCAAACGAACCATCATATAGATAAATCTCCATATCAGAATAAAGAAAGTTGAGGAGTATGTAGTTTTAGGTACTTGCTATGTGACTGATGTAAGATCTGTCGCCTGATCTGTCCGGAAGTATAATCCTTCTTCTCCATCGCACCTTTCTTGCACGTAATGAAGTACTTAGCACGGTTTAATTGAACCCCCATTTGCTGTAACTGGTCCCACCCCAGCGCACTAAAAGTACGGGCTGCGATGATCTTGTTCACGCTGTTCATTCCGATGCCCGGAATTCTGGCGATCAGCATTTTATCGGCCGTATTGATATCTATCGGGAAAAAGTGCATGTTCCGCAATGCCCAGGATAATTTCGGGTCTATCTCAGTATCAAGGTGAGGATTAGCGTCATTTAGTAACTCATGTGCATTGAACCCATAAAACCGCATTAACCAGTCCGCCTGGTATAACCGGTTCTCTCTCATCATGGGTACCTGACTTTGTAAACCTGGTAAGCGGGCATCGTTACTGATGGGTACATAACCGGAATAATACACCCGCTTCAACTTAAACTGCTGGTAAAACCGGGAGGCCAGGTGTACGATATCCTTATCCGTTTCCTTCCCTGCTCCCACTATGACCTGTGTGCTTTGGCCCGCGGGTACAAATGTGGGTACCTTTTTTAGCACCTTGCGTTCATCATCCAGCCGGATAATTTCATTTTTGAGAAAGTTCATGGGCTGGATCATATCAGCCCGCTTCTTCTCAGGTGCTAATAATTTTAGTCCTTCCTCAGTAGGTAGTTCCAGGTTGACACTCAACCGGTCAGCATACATACCTGCTTCCTTCATCAGTTCATCGCTGGCACCGGGAATGGCTTTGAGATGGATGTAGCCATTGAACTTGTGTATGGTTCTCAGGTCCTTGGCAATCCTCACCATACGTTCCATTGTATAATCCGGGTTTTTAAATATCCCCGAGCTGAGGAAAAGCCCTTCTATATAATTCCTTCGGTAAAAATTGATCGTCAGATCCACGACCTCCTGTACAGTAAAGGCCGCCCTTTTGATATCGTTGCTCTTGCGGGATACGCAATAAGCACAATCGTAAATGCAGTAATTGGTTAACAGGATCTTTAAGAGAGAGATACATCGCCCATCGGGTGTATAAGAATGGCAAATACCCATACCTGGATGGGTATTGCCAAGCCCCTTGTTTGTATTTTTCCGGTCGCTGCCACTGCTTGCACAACTCACATCGTATTTGGCAGCGTCCGCCAGTATGGATAGTTTTTCATGAACTCTTTCCTGCATGACAATCACTTTAGCCAAAAATACTAAAATATTTAGCATTTCAACCTAATAAAACATTCAAGAAAGAGGGAATTCACCAACGGATAATGAAAACCATTTTCAAAGAAAGAGCCTGCATCCACCGGATACAAGCTCTTCAAAATTCATTTAATCATTGTTACTCTTTCACATACACCTCTATAATGGCATGCGTTGGCCTTCTCGGCGCCAAAAACACATCCGCTTTCTTATAGTGCGCCTCCAGCTCATACCGCAAAGCAAACGGGAAGAAGTTATTATTCTCCGGCGCATATTCATACAACACCACATCATAATACTGGTTCCTCACCTTTTGGGTAAACACACTCAGCTGTTTATTGAACATCCCTACACCCAAATGATACCAGAGCGGACTATCGCTACCCGTTTCCGGGGTATAAGGCATTTCTGCGGCCAACGGAGTTAACTCAGTCATGTTCAATACTTTAAGATGTCCTTTATTATTCTTCACCACAGGCATATCCATCAGTTTCCGCATGCCCTCCACCGTTTGTGGCGGCATATAAATTCCTTTAAACGCTTTCAGATCAGAGAATACCCATTTGGAAGTCGGAACATCTGTCGTATCCCATTCGATCATATAGTTGTTACGAGACACCACATTCTCCCCCGTTTTACTCACCATTGGCTCAAATGCGGCAAAAGAGGTATCCGCATGTAACGCCGGTAGTTTATTCACCGATTCATCATGTGGTAACAACCGGCTCGTTACCTTATCCATATATTTCCAGAAGGTACCTGACCACCATAGCAACACAAGTAATGCCGCACCTGCAAATGCCGGTTTTCTACTCAGGTCAATGTGCAACTGATCCACTAAGCGGGACGCAATAAATGCAAATGCGAATGCATGGAAGAAGATATTATTATCAGGCGGGGTGTAGCTAGTTACCTGAAAGATAGCCGATTCTGCCAGTATACCTAAAGTTAACAGCGTAAACAGCATTGCCTGTCTATCCTGCCAGTAAGCTTTGAATTGTTTAAACGCAGGCAGCAACACGATCACCATCATCACGATATAGAACTTAATCCATTGTGACTGGTACAACACTTCTGACACAATATCATACAATGACAAACGACTATTATGCGGCGCCTGTCCGTGGTTAAACCAGTATCCAAATCCATAGTGAATAAACGGACCAATAAAGATCGCAGCTACTATACCATAGAAAGCAACATATAAAGGTACATCCCATAAGCGCTTCTGATTTAAGCTATTATAGGTCAACAACGCCAGCGACAGCAACAATGCCAGACCACCGCCATCCTGTTTGGTAAAGAAGGACAGGAAGGTGAACAGGGCGGCTAAAAAAAGATGCAGGAACTTAACCCGGCCCTGTGGTCCCATCAGGAAACGGAACAAAAACGCCAGTCCGACCAACTCATACACAATCACCGTCTGGTTGTACCATGGCCAGAAATTGAAGAAAGAATACGACAGGACAAACAACAACACAGAAAGGATCCTTATCACCGGTTTTACATCCAGACTTTTCAGGATAGACCTGAAAGAGATCCCTGCCAGAATGTTCATAAACACCTGCGCCTTCACCAAAGTCACCAGTTGCGGCCCAAAGATTTTAAAAAACAATGCAGGTACAATCCAGAAACCATACCCTAATGGCAACCCAAAATCACGATAAGGTACCTGACCCTGGGAAATACGATAAGCCCCTTCCCAGGACAAAAAGATATTGACCCTGTATGGTAAGGGAACGAAAAGGGGGAACAACGCCACGCCGATAATGATTACAATTTCTGTAACAAAAGCGCTCTTTCGGCTGAACGGAGCATAAGTTGACGGCATACAAAAACGGGGATAAAAACGAGTGTAAAATTGTATTGAACGGACCAAAAATAGGAGAATTAACCGTAAAATTGCTTTTTTTCACGCAGTTGTTCCATAAACCATCGTATATTGGCACGGTTATTAAGAACTTATCCCCGTGCAATATTTAAAATTATTAAGACCCTCCCATTGGGCAAAAAATCTGTTTTTATACATACCCCTTTTCTTTGCTGGCGAAATTTTCGACTATGCCAAAGTTGTCGAAGTACTCCTCGGTTTCTTTGCATTTAGTCTCATCGCCAGTAGTATTTACATTATCAATGATTATAATGATGTGGAGGCCGATCGTCGCCATCCTGTTAAGTGCAAACGCCCTATTGCATCAGGTGCTGTCTCCAAACCAATGGCGCTCGTATTCTTTGTACTTTGCCTGCTGATAGGAGGTTTATTAGCGTGGTATGTGAAACCCAAATTCCTGTTTGTAACAGGTATTTACTTCATTATCAACCTGCTATACTCCTTCGGATTAAAAAACATCAGTATCCTCGACATCCTGATACTATCCATCGGCTTTGTATTGCGTGTCAAGGCAGGCGGGGTGGCTGCCAATGTAGCGGTATCTGAATGGCTCATGATAATGGTATTCCTGCTGGCACTTTTTATGGCCGTAGCCAAACGCCGCGACGATGTGCTGATCAAAACCAGCACTGGCCAGGAAATGCGAAAAGCCGCCGCCGGTTACAACCTGGACTTCATGAACGTCATGCTGGCACTGGTTTCGGCCGTGATCATAGTGGCTTACCTCATGTATACCATGGCACCAGAAACCATGATCCGCTTCAAGACATACCGTCTTTACTATACCTGCCTGTTCGTAATTGGCGGATTATTACGATATTTGCAAATAACATATGTAGAGAACAATACAGGTTCTCCTACCAAAATCCTATACAAAGACCGTTTCATACAATTAACCATACTCCTGTGGGTGCTGAGTTTTTATGTGCTTATTTATTTACCCACTAACAAAAGTTTTTTTGAGTAATGGAAAAACGGTTAGCAAACTGGGGCAACTACCCCATCATCTCCTGCGATGAGACAACATTTACGCAGGTAGATCAGGTTGAGGACATGATTTCCTCACATTCTTCCATCATTGCCCGCGGCAACGGCCGCTGCTATGGTGACGCCTCGCTGGCTACTAATAGTATTTCCACTCTTAAGTTTGACAAGGTGTTGCAGTTCGATACTGAGACCGGCGTCTTTGAATGCCAGTCGGGTATCACTTTAGACCAGATCCTCCGGATCGTAGTGCCTGAAGGCTGGTTCCTCCCTGTCACACCCGGTACAAAGTTTATTACCGTAGGTGGTGCTGTAGCTTCCGATGTTCATGGTAAGAACCATCATGCGGAAGGCTCGTTCTCGAACCACATCATCGATATGGACGTTATCACTGGTAAAAAGGAAACCCTTACCTGCTCGAAGGACAAATTGCCCGACCTGTTCTGGGCTACCTGCGGTGGTATGGGACTAACCGGCATTATTACCCGTGTGAAGTTCGGCCTCAAGAAAGTTGAAACTGCGTATATCAAACAGAAGCAGATCAAAGCCAAAAATCTGGACGAATTGATCCGCCTCTTTGAAGAATATAATCAGTATACCTACAGCATGGCCTGGATCGATTGCCTGCAGAAAGGCGATAGTTTTGGCCGTGGTATACTCATCGTAGGTGAACATGCTACAAAGGAGGAACTGAATGCCCAGCAACAGCCAGCCCCTTTGAACCTGCCTGAGAAACGCCCGCTGTCAGTTCCGTTCAATTTCCCATCATTTGCCCTTAACACATTGACGGTGAAGGCCTTCAACTGGTTGTATTATGCAAAGAATACCAAAAGGGAGATTAACAATGTGATCCCTTACGAACCATTCTTCTACCCGCTGGATGCAATTTTGCACTGGAACCGTGGTTATGGCAAAGCTGGATTTGTACAATACCAGTTCGTGCTGCCATTGGATAAGAAGGAAGGTCTCGTGGAAATCCTGAAGCGCATCAGCGATGCAGGATTGGGTTCTTTCCTGGCGGTACTGAAAGTATTTGGTCACCAGGACGACCTGATCTCATTTCCAAGACAAGGGTATACCCTGGCGCTGGACTTCCCGGTGCGCAAAGGACTCTTTGCATTCCTGGATGAACTGGATGCTGTGGTACTCCAATACGGTGGAAGGTTGTACCTTTCCAAAGATGCCCGGATGAAGAAAGAAGTATTCTGGCAGAGTTATCCCAATGCACAGCGATTTGCAGAAATTGTAAAAGCTTATAATGGTGATAATATCTTCCATTCTGTACAGTCTGAACGACTGGGTATCAATTGATTAATTTCACCGTCTTAACCGAACATTAGAATATGCCTACTGCACTCATATTGGGCGCGGGGTCTGACATGGCCGTAGCTATTGCCAGACACTATGCCGGCGGGAAATATGATCTCCAGCTGGCCGCCCGAAACGTTGATTCCCTCTACCCGTTACAACAGGATCTACAAATTCGCTATCATATCAAGGCCGAAAGCTTTGCATTCGATGCGACGGATTTTGATAGTCATGCTGCTTTTTATGCAGGGCTGCCCGTTAAACCAGATATCACAATCTGCGTGTTTGGCTACCTTGGCGAACAGGAAAAGGCACAATCCAACTGGTCAGAAGCTGCCCGTATTATTCATACCAATTTCACCGGAGCGGTGTCTATCTTAAATATAGTGGCGGACGATTATGCTGCAAAAGGTACGGGTACCATCGTGGGTATCAGTTCTGTAGCAGGCGAACGTGGTCGTCAGAGCAATTATATATATGGTAGTTCCAAAGCTGGTTTCACAACTTACCTCAGTGGCTTGCGCAACCGGCTCTTTCACAAGGGCGTGCACGTACTGACTGTAAAACCGGGTTTCGTGTATACCCGTATGACGGAACACCTGAAGATGCCGCCATTGCTGACGGCACAGCCACAAGCTGTGGCAAAAGATGTATATAAGGCCGCTGTCAAAAAGAAAAATGTTCTTTACACAAAGTGGTTCTGGCGATATATCATGCTCATCATCAAGTCGATACCGGAAGGCATTTTCAAAAAACTAAAATTATAATGAAGCCATCCATCGCATTTTTTGATTTTGATGGGACGATCACAACAAAGGATACGCTCTTTGAGATCATCCGTTTTCATAAAGGTAGTGCTGTTTTGAATATTGGAATGGCCCTGCTCTCCCCTGCCTTAGTGGCTTTTAAGATGAACCTGATTTCCACTCAACGAATGAAGGAAATGGTATTTCGGTTTTTCTTTGGAGGAACACAGATAGATACTTTTCGGGATAAATGTGCAGCGTTTTGTGCAGAAAAATTGCCTGAGCTGGTGAAGGAAAATGCCCTGCAGGCGATTCGACAGCACCTGTTACAAGGACATCAGGTTGCAGTTGTGACAGCTTCGGCAGAAGAATGGGTGGAACCATGGTGTAGCAGTCTGGGAATTGTTTGTATCGGTACCAGGTTAGAAGTGCGCAATGCATTGATTACCGGAAAGATACAAGGGTTGAATTGCAATGGCCCTGAAAAGGTGGAACGGATTAAGCAGACATTTGACCTGAATGGATATGATGATATTTATGCCTATGGAGATACGAATGGAGATAAACCGATGTTGGAAATGGCGAAGTATGGATATTTCAGAAAGTTTTAAATGCTGGCTGATTTAGGAAAATTCTACATGTTAGCTACTCCCGGGAAGTTCTAATTTTATAAAGGGGGCGTCTTCTGGACGTCCCCTTTCTTTGAAAATGGTTTTCATGCCTGTTGGTGAATTCCCTCTTTCATGAATGTTTCATTCGGATACCGGATGTAGAGAATTTTCGTACATGCAATTCTCATGGCCTTCCTGTAACTTATGATACATCCCCCCCTTTTTTATTCACTCCTGAGACTATTAATCGGATTTGCCAATGCAGCTTTGATCGCTTTATACCCCACCGTGATCCAGGCAATCACAATAGATAGAACTATGGCAAGTACAAATACCCCCCAGCCCAATTCGATATGATAATAATACCCCTGTAGCCAGTTGTTCATAAAGAAATACCCCAAAGGCGCTGCCACTAGAAACGCTACTCCAATTAAGATGGTGAATTCCTTTGAAAATAAATACAATATGCTTTGAACAGAGGCGCCTAACACTTTCCTGATGCCCACTTCTTTGTTCTTTTGCACCGCCATAAAAGACACTAAACCATATAATCCCAAACAGGAAATCAGGATCGCCAGGAAGGCAAAGACTTTAAACAATTGCTCCACAACGGCAGCAGATTCATAGAACTGTGCAATCTGGTCATCCATAAAAGCATAGTCATATAAATAGGTAGGATATACTGCTGTAAACGTCTTTCTGATTTGATCGGCGGTGGTCATCACCCGTTGCGGATCAATGCTCACAACGATGGCAGCGTAAGCATTAAATTCTGAAGTTACGACCGAAGGCCATATCTGCTCATCCAGCGGATTGTTGTGATAGTCTTTCAACACCCCCACCACTGGTATCGTTTTTTCTCCGATGGTGATCATCTTGCCAATGATCTCTTCATTTGATTTCAAGCCCAGTTTCTTCACCAGTGTTTCGTTCACCAGCGCCTCCCGCATACTATCATTCCCAAATATATACCTGCCTGCCGCCAGTTTCAAATCAAAAGTTTTATAATAACCGGAGTCACACATTAACTGTTTTACACTGAAATTTTCCTTTTCAGCCCTGGTATCATACTGTATGCTGGTATAATATCCTGACCTGGTAGAGGGTGCGTTATTACATAGTGTCACTGATTTTACACCCGGCAATGCTGCAAACCTGTCTTCGAGATAACGATATTTTAATTTCAATGCGCTATCACTTGGCAGATCGATCATAAGCACTGCTTCCTTCCTGAATCCCATAGACTGGTTTCTAAAATATTGCATTTGCTTTACGACAACGATGGTACCGATCACTAATAATTGTGCAATGACAAACTGAAAGATCACCAGACCTCTGCGCAGAGATACACCGCCTTTTTGCTGTGCCCTGATCCTGCTTTTTAGTGCCATAACGGGGTTAAAACCTGACAAAACCAACCCGGGATAAAATCCGGCCAGAAAGGTAACTATGACACCTGTTAGTATTAAAAACACGATAATAACAGGCAGACTGGATCCGTTCAGTACAATTGGTTTTCCCAGTATATGACTCATAGACGGCAGGGACACTACAGCCATGACTGTACCTATGATCAAGGCCAGCAAAGTGATAAGCCCTGTTTCAAACAGAAATTGTCTCAACAATTGCACCCGATTGCTTCCCAAAGCTTTACGTACCCCTACTTCTTTCGCTCTGTTCACTGACTGGGCGGTGGCGAGGTTGATAAAATTGATACAGGCTACCAGCAGCAGGAAAACCCCAATCAATGCCAGTGACCACATTTCACGGGGAGCGATCCTGTTGGTATAAGGCAGGTCATATTCCGGATCCATGTGCATGGTAGTCAGCGGCTGCAAAAAGAGTTGTGTATATGTATATTGTTTTTTCTCCTGTTCCTTATAATGGGTGGTAACGAAACGGGGAAATTGAGATGCAATACTTTTAGGATCAGTTCCGGGTTTTAACACCACAAAACACTGGGAGCCACCGATCAAATGAGACCAGTTATCTTTCGCCTTTTCGCGCAAACTACCATTCCCTAAACTCAGGAGCGTTTCGAAGGAAGCTGCGAGTTCAAAAGGAACATCTGTGTTTTTGGGTAAATCTTTGAATACACCCGTTACTCTCAGGGGAACTCTATATGACCATAATTGAATGGTCTTGTCCATCGCTGCCTGTGCACTGCCAAAATAGGCTATTGCCCTGCTTTCACTGATCACTGCGGTATTGGGCATTTTCATTTCTGCCGCATTGCCTATGATCCATTTTACATCGAAGATGTCAAATAGTTGAGGTTCAACGAAGTATTGGCCACGACTCACTTCTTTTACCCGCATTTCTTCTGCCCCGTTTTTGCCGGGTATATATATCTGTGCGCCGCCAATCGTGTGCATTCTACCCACTGTTTCCATTTGTGGAAATTCCTGTCTGAAAGCATCAGGCAATGGCATGGCGACCATGGTATATTTCGACGTGATCTCGTCATTACTGAATTTCCGTTCGGTACTGACTACGCGGTAAATGCGGTTTCTTTTTGATTGATAGTTGTCATAGCTCATCTCGTTACGGATCACGAGAAAGATCAGTAAGCTGGCGCCGATGCCGATGGCCAGCCCTAATATGTTAAGGAGGGAGAATGACTTCTTTGCCCAGAGTGCTCGGAAGGATAATTTGAGATGGGTATTCATGATAATGGAATATAGAGGTTGTTGAATACAAAAAGCAGGTCAAAAACTAATGGTATTCATAATCAAATAATTACACCAAAAATCAATGCCCCTTTTGTTCATAAACGTAACAACCCGTGTTCGCTAATGAACGCCTTCCAGCCACCGGCAGGCCTTACCCCCAAACAAAAAGCGCTTTTGCCAGAGGCAAAAGCGCTTTTTGTTTGCTTTTTATCTAATTAAGCCGCAGCTTTCATACTCACTACCTTAGCTACTCTGGGTTTGATCTTTATAATCCCAACCAAATGCATCAATCTCATCACCGGATAAGTTGGATCCAACTCAAACCACTTCTTTGCAAAGTTCGGACTATCCTTATACTTATGGTGGTTATTCTGGAACAACTCACCTAACAACAGGATCCCCCATGGAGAAGTGTTCCTTGAATGATCCCCATTATCAAAACTGTGATAACCATATTTATGACCACACCAGTTCACTACCGCGCCCTGTACAGGACCCATCAGGAAGTGAATAGGCAGTAACAAATACCACCAGAAACTGGGTGCAAACGCTACATAATAACCAATATATATACCCATCCAGGCTAAACGGGTAATATTATTATCCCCGAATTTATCCATCGCATTCCACACAGGCAGCGGATCTTTGGTAAACTCTTCACTAGCCACCCGCTTTCCCTTCAGAAAATCATTATACATTTCACGTGTGTGAACCATCATAGCCCATACATCTTTGAAGAAGTGTGGTGAATGTGGATCTTCCTCCGTATCACTAAACTCATGATGCATTCTGTGCATCACACCATACGCACGGGGTACCAGATAAGAACTTCCCTGGAAAAACCAGGTAGAAAAATAGAATACTTTTTCCCAGAACTTGCTGGTCGTATACATCTGGTGGGATGCATACCTGTGCAGGAAAAAGGTATGGAAGAAAAGCGACAGGAACCAGTGCGCGAAGAAAAATATCAATATCGCCGTCATTAACTCTTTTTAATTTTTTTTGATCAATAAGGGGCCGAAGATAAAATAAATACTATCATTAATTACGTAATAACCATATAGATAGTTTACAATAGTTGGTTATTCGGCCATACATAAGGCTCAAAAAAATGTTAAAATTTACTATTTAAGAGGCACGTCGGGCAATTTGAGTTGGCTCAGTTCGTTATTTCTTTATCCTCACCTTCCGTAATTCCAGCTGATTTAACCCGTTAGTTTCCATCCCCTCCACATTTGGCTGAATCAGGTGAATAACCTCATCATAAAACAATGGCACAACAGGCGCATCTGCCACTATCATCCTATCCATCTGGTTATAAAGGCTGTACCGCACGCTATCATTATTCTCCTGCAAGGCGGCTTCATAGAGTTTATCGTACGCTGGGTTTTTATATCTCGTATAGTTCGGTGGCGCCGGGTTTTTGCTGTAAAACACGGCAAGGTAGTTCTCCGCATCTGCATAGTCTCCCATCCAGCTACCTCTGAAGAATAGCGCATCCGACTTAGCAGTTTGCTCCAGCAACAATGCTTTTTGTAATACCTCTACCTGTACGGTAATACCTATTTGCTGCAGCTGGTTCGCTACATAGTTGGCATAATCTTCATAAACAGGAATGGACAATAGCTTGATCGGCGGCAATCCCTTGCCCTCCGGGTATCCAGCTTCTTTTAAAAACTGTCTGGCTTTCGCAGGATTAAAATTATATCCTTTTACTTTACTTGTATCAAATGAAGGTAAGCCCTGGGGGATAAATCCTGCATTGGCAGGCGTACCAATACCATTGCGGAGATAAGTGATCATCTTCGCCCTGTCAAAACCATAATTGATGGCGAGGCGGATATTTTTTAACCGCGTAGGCGATTGACGGATTTTGGTACTATCCAACAGGAACCCAAAGTATTCTACATTCAGTTGCGGCGTCTTATCCAGGATCATCTTTCCGGCCCACTCCTTTTTTAACTCTCCCTTCTTATTCAGTACCTCATCTTTAAAAGAAGCATCGATATCATTCATAAAATCCAGTTGCCCCTGTCGGAATAACAGGAATTCGGTAGCCTTGTTATCGAGGAAACTCATCTTCACGGCATCTAAATAAGGAAGTCCTTTTTCAAAATAATGCGGAAACTTATGTAATACCAATGCCTGTCCTTCTTCCCAGTAATCAAATTGAAACGGCCCTGTACCACAGGGATGTTTTCTGAAATCCTTACCATACTTCTCAACGATTTCATGGGGAATAACAGAGCAATATTGCATACTTAGAATACCCAACACAGGATGAAACGGTTGCAATAAAGTGAGTCTGAAGGTAGAGTCATCCAGGGCTTCAAAGCCTTTGTCTTTATCGACTTTGCCATTAAAGATCCAGGCCCCTGCAGAGGCGGTAGCCGGGTCCATAATACGATGTAAGCTATACACCACATCGCTGGCTATCATCTTCCGTCCTTTGCCACCGGGGAATACATCATTATCATGAAAGAATACATCCGTGCGCAGGTGAAAGGTATACACCTTTGCATCTGGTGATACTTCCCAGCTTTGTGCCAGCGAAGGCCTGATCTGCAATTGCTGATCCGGTTCCACCAGGGTATTATATAATTGTTTGACCGCCCAGATGATAGACTGGTTCTTCGCAAATGCCGGATCGAGGGTGGCAATACCGTCTACCACATTGTACCGGAATACCTGCCGTTTATCAGCCTGTTTGGTCTGACAACTACTCAAAAGGAATACAGTTGCCCATATTATTAAAAAACGTTGTATGCTCATTAAACTGAAAATTAATATCTTTCCGTTATAAAAATATCAATTTCTATGCGTGGCTTACTGTTGCTTTTATTGGTCATAACTACAGCCTTCTCGGTTAGCGCCCAGGAGCGGACCTTCACCCATGCGGATACACTCCGTGGTTCAATCACCCCTGCCAGGGAATGGTGGGATGTTCAGAACTACGATCTTCATGTGGCGCTAAACGCACAAGATAGTACCCTGGGAGGCTATAATATCATTACCTACTTTATAAATAAACCGGATAGCATTATGCAGATAGATCTGCAGTTGCCTATGGAAGTAGACAGTGTCATGCAGGATAAACAGAAGCTGGCGTACGAGCGTGATGGCGATGCGGTGATGGTGCGTACACTGGCACAGCAACCAAAGGGAAGTACGAAGAAGATAACGATCTTTTTCCATGGCCGTCCTAAGACTGCTGTAAATCCACCATGGGATGGCGGTATCATCTGGCGCAAAGACAAAGATGGCCGTCCATGGATCGCCACTGCCTGCCAGGGAACTGGTGCAAGCGTGTGGTGGCCTAACAAGGATACCCAGTCAGATGAACCGAATGATATGACGATTGCCGTGACTGTGCCGAACTTCCTTGTAGATGTGTCAAATGGCCGTCTGAAGAAAAAAGTATCTAATAAAGATGGTACCGATACCTATATATGGTATGTGGCCAACCCGATAAATAACTATGATGTAGCGCTGAACATCGGCAACTATAAAGAGATCAAAGATACCTACAATGGTGAGGGCGGTAAACTGGACCTGAGCTATTGGGTACTGGATTATAATGTAGATACAGCTACCATTCACTTTGAAGAAGTGAAGAAAATGCTGC
Source organism: Chitinophaga sp. LS1 (assembly GCF_034274695.1). Taxonomy (NCBI): domain Bacteria; kingdom Pseudomonadati; phylum Bacteroidota; class Chitinophagia; order Chitinophagales; family Chitinophagaceae; genus Chitinophaga; species Chitinophaga sp. LS1. Next base: position 5,946,102 of record NZ_CP128362.1, on the reverse strand, counting down.
AATGCTTCGAGTATTGGTTTGGTAAATATCCTTTCTACCAGGATAGCTATAAGCTGATCGAAGCGCCGCATTTAGGCATGGAGCACCAGAGTGGTGTGGCCTATGGTAATGGCTTCGGCTGGGGGTATAAAGGTCGTGACCTGTCCGGCAGCGGCTGGGGTTTGAAGTGGGACTTTATCATCGTACATGAGAGTGGCCACGAGTGGTTTGGAAACAACATTACCAGCAAGGACATTGCAGATATGTGGATCCATGAGGCATTCACGAACTATTCAGAGACATTATATACTGAATGTGAGTTCGGTAGAAAGGCGGCTTTCGAATATATTACAGGTGTACGGCAGAATATCAGGAATGATGAGCCAATCATTGCGCCATATGGGGTGAATGCGGAAGGTAGTGGGGATATGTATTATAAAGGGGGGAATATGGTCCATACCATTCGCCAGATAGTGAACAACGACAATGTATTCAGGGATGTGTTGAGAGGAATGAACCAGGCGTTCTGGCATCAGACAGTGACGACGAAGGATATTCTTGACTACCTGAATTTCCGTACACAGATGAACTTTACAAAGGTGTTTGAACAATACCTGATGCATACTACGATTCCTACGCTGGAATATCATTTTAATGGGAATGAGTTGCAGTTCAGGTGGGTGACGGATGTGGAGAATTTCAATATGCCGGTGAAGGTGACACTGAATGATAGAGGGTATCAGTTTATTTATCCGGGTAAGCATTGGCAATCAACGCAGTTTACCATGTCGAATAAAAAGGACTTTAAGGTAGATCCGAATTTTTACATACATGTTAAGCAGATCTAAACTGATTTAAAAGTTTATAAGTTTATAAAGGGCCTTCCAATCAGGAGGGCCTTTTCACCAACCTGAACCCATGCTGCCAGGTCCCTGTTCTAAACCCATAGGCATACCACAAAATACTCAGCGGCTCAATATTCCTGCTCATTTCAATACTACCCATATCCACAATATCAATCCACCCCATTTGCTGTAATAACTCAGTTACTGTCGTCTTCGCCTGTCGTTTATTTCCACAAATAAACATGGTAGGTGCATCCTGCTCATGTTGTGGCCGGAACATTGATTCATGCCCGATACAACTCAATGCCTTCACCACATGTGCATCCGGTGGCAACCACGCTTGCAGCTGCTCCCCCGCAGAGCTGGTATGCCCGATAGAAAAACTCAGCCTCCCCTGCTGATCGGGGCCTTTCCCATCCAGCGGGTTCGTCACATCCACTACAACTTTGTTTTTGAAATTCCATAACCCGGCCGCCTCAATGGCTTTTTGGGTACCTGCCCAGCTGGTACAGATGACGAGTAGTTCTCCCTGAGCCGCTGCTTCCCGAAAAGGAGCAGCAATCACATTATTGCCAATTTTTCGTATCCATTGTTGCAGGGATTCTTTGGAAGGATTACGGGTGCCAAGGATCACTTCATGTCCTGCCCTGACCAGGCCTTCACTTAGTGTAAGGCCGACGGGGCCGCTGCCCAGGATACCTATTTTCATGCTTCCGTTATTTGTGGGTAACTAATTTAATGAAAATAATTGGATTTCCCGTCCCTGCTGGCCGCAGGGCACCTTGTTATCATTAACGTATTGCTAAACCAGACCCGGCACCTTGCTATCATTAACGTATTCCTACACCAACCCGCCCCCCTTGCCATCATTAACGTTTCCCCCTGCCAACCGCAGGCCCCGCCCAAAAACGAAAACGCTTCTACCAAAGGTAAAAGCGTTTTCGTTTTGCTATTTCAAATCTCTTATTGCTGCAAATACCCTATAAACTTATTCAACCCCTGTCGCTTCGAAGGCGTCAAAGGAAAACTCAGATTCTTCACATAATAAGTCGTCAGATCATACTCCCCATAAGGATTCTCCGCCACTACCGCCGGAATATTACTAATCCCTATCCCATTCGCATTATTAAACTGCTGAATAAACTCTATTGGCAATGGCTTATTACTAATCCACGCCGCAAACACCATCGGCAAACTCGTATACCTGATCCAATGCTCCGCCAGGTCATAAATATAAGGAGACACCTTACGCTGTAAAAACGCCCTGTCCCCAATCACTAAACCAGCATCCGTTCCTTTGATATTCCCTTCATAATCACCTGTAGTAGGAATAAACTCCACATCCAGCTTCCAGTAATCCCTCACCAGCAATTTCAACAATGCCACTGAAGACCGGCTCTGATAGTCCAGATAAATCCGCTTAATGTCATGCAAAGGAACATCCGAGAACAAACACACCGATGCAACCGGCCCTTCCGCTCCAATACAATAATCTGAAATAATGTGGTACTCCTTCATCTTCGGTATCACTGCCACTGGTACAAGTCCAACGTCTACAACCCCATCTATAAGCTGCTGGCCTATCTTAGCCGGATAATCCACACTCAACTCCATCATGTCCATCACCGGATGATTCCTAAATCCAAATAATAATGGCTTGGTATTCAAATAACTTACTGCCGCTACTTTTACTTTCCGTTCCAATTTCAGTAATTTTGCCGGCTAAATTAGGACATTTTAGCTATATGTATCCTGTAATGGGTGAAAACCACCTATTACTAAACAATAAAATTATAGTATGCAATTACAATCATTGACCGCCATTTCCCCGCTGGATGGGCGTTATCGCAAGCAACTGGAAGAACTGGCCCCTTATTTTTCTGAATTTGCACTCATCCGCTACCGCGTATTGGTAGAGATTGAATACTTCATCGCCCTCGGCGAACAGAAGTTATTCACCCTCCCCAAAAACCAGGTAGGGGCCCTGCGTAAGATCTATCAGGAATTTACGGTAGAAAATGCCCAGCTGATCAAGGAAACGGAGAAAGTGACGAATCATGATGTAAAAGCTGTAGAATACTTCGTTAAAAACGAGCTGAAAGGCTTAGGCCTGGAAGATAAACTGGAGTGGGTACACTTCGGTCTGACATCCCAGGATGTCAACAACACCGCTACCCCCCTGTTCTGGAAGGAAGCAATTGAACATGTATATATGCCAGCTATCGCTAACCTGGTTCTGCAGCTGAAAAAGTTCGGCAAACAATGGATCAGGATCCCCATGCTGGCACGTACACATGGCCAACCCGCATCTCCGACCATCCTGGGTAAAGAGATCCTGGTATTTGCTGAAAGACTGGAAGGTCAGATAAAACTGCTGGGAGATATTCCTTTTGCAGCTAAATTCGGCGGTGCTACCGGCAACTTTAATGCACACCACGTAGCATTCCCTAAGATCAACTGGGAAAAGTTCGGTGACAAGTTCGTGAACAATACCCTGGGCTTACAGCGTATGAAGTACACGACCCAGATCGAACATTATGACAACATTGCTGCGCAATTCGATACCTTAAAACGTATCAATACTATCCTCATAGATTTCAGCCGCGATATCTGGCAGTATATCTCTATGGATTATTTCAAACAGAAGATCAAGGCGAATGAAGTAGGCTCTTCTGCCATGCCGCACAAAGTAAATCCGATCGATTTCGAAAATGCAGAAGGTAACCTGGGTCTGGCAAATGCGCTGTTTGAGCACCTGAGTGCAAAACTGCCTATTTCACGTTTACAACGTGACCTCACTGACTCTACCGTATTGAGGAATGTAGGTGTGCCTTTCAGCCACTCTATCCTCGCATTGAAGTCCCTCGCAAAAGGCATGGAAAAGCTGATCCTGAACGAAGCGAAACTGCACGATGATCTGGAAAATAACTGGGCCGTAGTAGCTGAAGCTATTCAGACAGTACTGCGCAGGGAAAATTATCCTCAGCCTTACGAAGCACTGAAAGCGTTGACGCGTGGTGGTGAACAGATCACACAGAAGACGATGCATAAATTTATCGATGGGCTGAAAATAAGCGCAAGCCTAAAGAAAGAATTAAAGGCTATCACGCCTCACAATTACACCGGCATTTGGTAGCCGGCCGCAGGCCAACCGCCCGACCACAAATTTCTTTTGCCAAAGCCAAAAGAAATTTGTGGTCCTTTTTTAAAAACCACCTTCACCCCCACCCCTCAAAAACAATCCTCAAAATGCACCAACTCATGACTCCCATCCCTCCTAAAAGTAATCGCCACAATATCAAATCTTATCCGTTTCGGTAATTCCCTCATCCTATCCATATACCCATTCGCTACCGCCCGAATATGCCTGATCTTCCTCTCAGTCACATTCTTCTCAGGAAAACCCCAAATATCAGAAGCCAACGTCTTCACCTCCACAAAAACCAAACAATCCCCCTTCCTTACAATCAAATCAATCTCCTTCCGCCCCAACTTCCAATTGGCATGCAAAATGATATAATCCTGTGCTAAAAAATGCGCCCTCGCAATTTCCTCGCCTTTTTTACCTAAATCAAGGTAGGTTAACATTGGATTTTGAATATTTTTTAACTTCCTTTGGGGAAATTTTTTAGGTTCACTGTTATTGAAAATAAACAATTATAACGCATAACGTATGAGTGAGAAGAAACTATTCAGACTGGAAGGTAAGGTTCAAAATTATGCATGGGGAGGATTCCACTATATCCCATCCCTCCTGGGCATCCCCGAAACAAACAATCCCAGCGCGGAATACTGGATGGGTGCACACCAAAGCGCACCTTCAAAAATTGATACAGACGGTCAGACCACTGCACTCGACCAACTGATCAAAGCCAATCCTACCGCTGCCCTGGGCCAGAAAGTATGGGATCGCTTCGGTGAACTGCCTTTCCTGTTCAAAATCCTCGACGTAAAAGACATGTTATCTATCCAGGTGCATCCTACCAAAGTAGAAGCTGAAAAAGGGTTTGCCCGTGAAAACGAAGCTGGTATTCCTTTGAACGCATCGCACCGTAATTATAAAGATGCCAACCACAAGCCTGAAATCATGGTAGCCCTCAGCGAATTCTGGCTGCTCCATGGCTTCCTGCCTGAAGATAAACTGAAGAATGTACTGACTACCGTACCTGAATTTGCTACTCTCGCACCTATCTTCGAAAAAGAAGGTTATTATGGGCTGTACAAAGCAGTGATGGAACTGCCACAGGAAGAAGTGAACAAATTCCTTCGTCCGCTGGCAGAAAGAGTATTGCCTGCTTACCAGGCAGGTACCCTGCACAAATCAGATCCTGCTTTCTGGACAGGTCGTGCCATCGCAAATGATCCTCAGGGCCTCGAAAGACTGGATAGAGGAATCTTCTCTATTTACTTCTTTAATATTATGGAAGTACATGAAGGCGATGCAGTATTCCAGGATGCAGGTATTCCTCACGCTTACCTCGAAGGCCAGAATGTGGAACTGATGGCAAATTCTGACAATGTGCTGCGTGGTGGGCTGACACCTAAACATATTGATGTACCTGAATTGCTGAAACATACCCGTTTCGAAGCAGTACATCCTAAGATCCTGAAAGGAGATGCAGTAAAGGGCGGTATGGAAAGTATTTATGCCAGTCCAGCTCCTGACTTCGTGGTAAGCCGTATCGGGCTGAAAGCGGGTCAGAAATATGAGCAGCATACCACTTCTACAGAAATTCTGCTGGTGCTGCAGGGCAATGCGACCGTTACCGGTGAAGGTGGTGTGAACCTGCCAGTGGTGAAAGGTCAGTCTGTTGTAGCATTGTATGATACCACTTACCAGATTGAATCTAAAGATGGAGTTGTTATTTACAAAGCTGGCGTTCCGGCATAATAGATATTGGCATTCCGGCATAACAGATACCGGCCTTCCAACTTAATCACTAATAAACGTTTTCCTGGCCGACCGTATGCCAGCTTCCCTAATCGTTAATAAACGTTTTTCCAGCCGGCCACAGGCCAACCCATACGAAAAAATCGCTTCTGCCAAAGGTGGAAGCGATTTTTTCGCTTGTTTCCCTATCTTTGCACAAATAAACTGATCAAATGAAGAAGGATACCCGTGAAAATATTATGATCGCTGTGCTGATCTTCCTGGCTATCATCAGCCGTGTCATCACCAACAATCTTCAGTTATGGAACTTTAACGCAATCGGCGCCGCCGCTCTTTTTGGTGGTATGATGATCCGCAATAAACGCCTGGCTTATCTTTTACCGGTCCTCACCCTTTTCCTGAGTGATCTTTTCCTCCAGTTCTTTACCAATGTACAGACCTTCTATGGCGCTTACATAGGCCAACTGTTCTTTGTATATGGTGCATTCCTGTTTATCACCTGGATCGCCACCCGTATCAAAAAGGCAGATGCACTCACCATTCTGATTGCCAGCATCGGCAGCGGTGTGGTGTTCTTCATGATCACCAACCTTGGTACTTTCCTCACTACTAATCTGTATCCGCATACACTCAGTGGCCTCATCGCCTGCTACGCAGCTGGTATTCCTTTTTACAAAGAAGGTGACCTGTTCAGCAGCTTTGCCCTGAATGGCATTCTTGGAAACGTATTCTTTAGTGCAGTACTGTTTGGTGCATTGTCGCTGATCAAACAGATTTCGTTCCAACCGAAGAAACAGCAATTAGCTTAAAAGATATGCTTATAAAACATTCATGAAAGAGGTTATTCACCAACAGGGATGAAAACCATTTTCAGAGAAAAAAGCCGGTAGCGACATTCGTTACCGGCTTTTTTTATGCCTTTAAAAAACAGCATTTAATCTGTCAAAAGACTTGTTTTCGTACAAATTAAATAGGCTGTGTTGCAACAACACAGCCTATCAATTATTTTAATACCTATTTTAGGAGACTCACTTAGTCATCCAGTTTCAACACCGCCAGGAATGCTTCCTGTGGCACCTCTACGTTTCCGATCTGTCTCATTCTCTTCTTACCTTCCTTCTGTTTCTCCAACAACTTACGCTTACGTGAGATATCACCACCATAACACTTCGCAGTCACATCTTTACGCATCGCACTGATCGTTTCACGCGCCAGGATCTTCGCACCGATCGCCGCCTGAATCGCAATCATAAACTGCTGACGTGGCAGCAATTCTCTCAGCTTTTCACACAACTTACGACCAAAATCCTGTGCACGGCCACGGTGAATCAACGCACTCAGCGCATCTACTTTATCACCATTCAACAGGATATCCATCTTCGCAATATCAGAATCCCTCATTCCGATTGGAGTATAATCAAATGATGCATAACCACGGGTCTGGCTCTTCAGCTTATCATAGAAGTCAAACACGATTTCTGTTAGTGGCAGTTCAAAGATCAGCTCTACACGGCTAGGCGTCAGGTAACTCTGATTGATGAGCAAACCTCTCTTACCCAGACAGAGGGTCATGATATTACCAATATAATCTGGTTTTGTAATGATCTGTGCACGGATGAAAGGCTCTTCAATCCTTTCAATACGGCTTGGATCAGGCATTTCGGAAGGGTTGTTTACCTGGATCACTTCGTTCCTGGTCGTATACGCAATAAAGCTTACGTTCGGTACGGTAGTGATCACCGTTTGGTTAAACTCTCTTTCCAGCCTTTCCTGGATGATCTCCATATGCAGCATACCCAGGAATCCGCATCGGAAACCAAAGCCCAGCGCCTGGGATGTTTCCAGTTCGAAAGTCAGGGAAGCATCGTTTAGCTGCAGTTTCTCCATACAGTCACGCAGCTCTTCGAAGTCTTCAGTGTTTACCGGGAAAATACCGGCAAATACCATTGGCTTTACTTCCTCGAAACCTTTGATACTTTCGAGGGAAGGGTTTGCCATGCTGGTGATGGTATCACCCACCTTTACCTCTTTGGCGTTCTTAATACCGGTGATGATATAACCCACATCACCTGTTTTCACTTCCTTTTGAGGAGAAAGGCCCAGTTTCAGTACACCTACCTCATCGGCAAAGTATTCCTGACCGGTATTTACGAAACGGATTTTCTCACCTTTCTTGATGATTCCGTTATAAATTCTATAATAAGCAATGATACCACGGAAGGAGTTGAACACGCTATCAAAGATCAGCGCCTGTAACGGAGCTTCCGGATTGCCTTTCGGAGCTGGAATACGGGTTACGATGGCCTGCAGAATTTCTTCGATACCGATACCGGACTTACCGGAGGCCAGTAGAATTTCTTCTTCCTTACAGCCGATCAGCTCGATGATCTGGTCCTTTACTTCGGGGATCATAGCCCCTTCCATATCGATTTTATTAATAACCGGGATGATTTCCAGGTCGTTTTCCAGTGCCAGATACAGGTTAGAGATAGTCTGTGCCTGAATACCCTGGGCAGCGTCTACGAGCAACAGAGCGCCTTCGCAGGCAGCCAGTGCGCGGGATACTTCGTAAGAGAAGTCCACGTGACCGGGGGTATCAATGAGGTTAAATACATATTGCTGTCCATTGGACGTATAGTTCATCTGGATGGCATGACTCTTAATAGTAATACCCTTTTCTCTTTCGAGATCCATATCATCCAGGACCTGCGCCTGCATATCCCTTTCGGAAATGGTCTTGGTATGCTCTAATAGCCTGTCGGCCAATGTACTTTTACCGTGGTCAATGTGCGCAATGATGCAAAAATTCCTGATATTCTTCATATATGCTTATAAAACAAGACGTTTCTTCCGCCCCGCGTCAAGCCGCAAAGGTATTTAAATTTTGCTATTCCTGAATATGTCGGGCCCGGGTATTTCATACTATTTTGGCTATATTTAATACAAACATATAATATGGACCTCAAAGCACAATTCGAAACCGCCGTTGCCGACAGCAAAACATTGTCTGAAAAGCCCTCCAATGAGGTATTATTACAATTATATTCCCTATATAAGCAGGCAACGGAGGGCGATAATACGGCTGAGCCACCAGCAAACCCTTTTGACTTTGTCGCAAAAGCAAAGTATCAGGCATGGGAGGAATTGAGAGGAAAAACTTCAGATGCCGCTATGGAAGAATACATCCAATTGGTAACAAAACTCAAAAACTAATAGCCGCTTTTTAGCCAGCCACTTTATTTGACTTTAGCCGGTCGCAGGCCAATGCGCACCGCGAAAAAAATCGCTTCTGCCAAAGGTTGCAGCGATTTTTTCGCCAACCCTTCTCTATAAACCGTACTTTTGTAATGTATGTTACAATCATTCAAGATAAGTGAAAAGACCCGGCATTACCTGGACCTGGAAGAACAATACGGCGCACACAATTACCACCCGCTACCTGTGGTACTGGATCGCGGCGAAGGCGTATTCCTCTACGATGTAGACGGAAAAAGATATTATGATTTCCTCTCCGGCTACTCCGCTGTCAACCAGGGGCACTGCCACCCGATACTTGTACAGGCACTCATTGATCAGGCGCAGAAACTGACCCTGACCTCCCGTGCCTTTCACAATGACGTGCTGGGTGAATATGCAGCATTTATCACCAACTACTTTGGCTATGACAAAGTCCTCCCCATGAACACGGGGGTGGAAGCTGTCGAAACAGCCCTCAAGCTGACCCGCCGCTGGGGATATGTCGTAAAAGGCATTCCTGTAAACAAAGCAAAGATCATCGTATGTGCCAACAATTTCCACGGCCGTACCCTGAATGTCATTTCTTTCAGCACTGATCCCGGTTCGCGTACAGACTTTGGTCCCTTCATGCCCGGCTATGAAGTGATTCCATATAATAACCTGCCTGCTCTTGAAAAAGCGCTGCAGGATAAAAACGTGGCTGGATTCTTATTAGAACCCATCCAGGGTGAAGCAGGTGTAGTAGTACCTGATGAAGGCTACCTTTCCAAAGCCCGCCAGTACTGCGAAGATGCCCAGGTGCTCTTTATTGCCGATGAAATCCAGACCGGCCTTGCCCGAACCGGCAAAATGCTGGCTTGTGATCATGAAAATGTACATCCGGATATCCTCATTCTTGGCAAAGCCCTTTCCGGAGGTTTATTGCCCGTAGCTGCCGTACTGGCCAATGATGAGATCATGTTGACTATTAAACCAGGAGAGCATGGTAGTACCTATGGCGGTAACCCTCTTGCCTGTAAAGTAGCGATCGCTGCCCTTACCGTGCTCAAAACGGAAAATATGGCGGAGAATGCCGCTGCCATGGGAGAATTGTTAAGAACGGAACTGGCCGCATTGGCCTCCCCACATATCGGAACTATCAGGGGGAAAGGTCTCCTAAATGCCATTGTCATCAATCATCCAAATCCGGAAGCTGCATGGGATCTATGCCTGACGCTGAAAGAGAATGGCTTGCTGGCAAAACCAACTCATGGAGATAAGATTCGGTTTGCACCGCCTTTGTTGATTACCGCCGCACAGGTCATGGAAAGCGTGGAGATCATCGGTAAGAGCCTGGAAATCTTATAGGAGCTGAGTGAATGAGGAAGGATAAGGTTTACTTCCACCATGATTATAAAATCAGGTGGGTTCCTGAGATTTCATAACGTCAGGCACATTCCTTGATAACTTATTTCATTAAGTCATGCTCCTGAAATAATACCATCAGGCATGGTAGCAAACGACTCATCTACAATCCTACATAACTGCATGTCCGAAAATATTAAAACTATCCGAAGCACCGGTTGGAAAACGGATTTCATCATCGGCTTTCCGGAAGGCCTGCTATTACTGTTTTTCACCACCTTCCTGTCACACGACCTGAACATTACTATACAGCGATTCTATACCATCAATACCCTGATCTGGCTCGTTGGCAGTCTACTCGTAATGATCACTGCTTTTTATGCTAACAAAGGCGACACCCAGCATGACGTTGGCACCCTCTCTGCCGAAGAGCGCCAGAAACTGGAAGACCTGGAAATAGGCCATCACATCATCGCCGACATTGCCAGCGAAATGGAAAAAGATGCAAATGACTGGGAAAATACTTTACAGGAGGAACAGGTGCAAGTGACCCATTTCAATCTGGGACGTGCACTGCTGAGTGCAGTGATTACAGGGGTCTTCTTTCTGGTTGGAGGTATTCTGCCCCTGCTGCCTTATCTGAAAAATGAGAATTTCTATCGGGCAGCACAGAACAGTGTTACTTTCTGTTTCGTACTGATGATAGTATTTAGTTTTATAAAGTCCAAAATGACCAGCCAGCCGGCATTGCCAGTTATCTTACGGAATATCGGCTACACAAGTGCAGTGTATTTTGGCGCATGGATCATGGCCATGATCTTCCGCTAGTCTTTGATTTCAATGGTATCGGTAACGGAAATAATCTACTACGATAATTCCGTTACCGATACCAATATGAATCTTTCTTTTAATCGGAATTCCCTGCCGATAATTTGGGGCCTTCACTAAAGCTTTACCTAAGCATCTTTCTTTTCCGCCTTCCCATCAGTGGTAAACAACACACAGACAAACGCTCCCAATGCCGCTACAAAACACAGGAACAAAGCAATATGCCTGTCCGGACACACCCCCATCTCACACCGGCTAAACAACAACAGGTTCCTAAACGTCCATGCCGCCAGAAACGCCGCCAAAAACAAATTGAACCTTGGAGGCATTTTCCCCTTTATCATAAACAATATCCCTATCACCACCGCAAAGAAAACATTCACTTTCCCCGGCTCACCGAAATTAGAACCATAGGTCCGCAACCCGGTAAAAACAAGTTCCTTGCCCTCCCCCACAACTGTGATCCATGGCAGGAATGTGCACACAATAACGACAACGACTGATAACAGTCCAAAGATTTTACTTCTTGACATAAATTAAATTACCTGGCGCCCGGCGCACAATGTTCTTTCAAATAATTAGTATACAAAGTAGATAAATGTCTTCTGGTACCTTCCCCTTCACTGATACCATGCGTACGATTTGGATACGCCATGAACTGGAAGATCTTATCGTATTTGATCAGCTCATTCAGCAGCATCTCCGCATTTTGATAATGTACGTTGTCATCACCTGTACCATGTATATACAACAGGTTACCACGCAGGTTTTTCGCATAGGTGATTGGTGATCCCTTTACAAAATCTTCCCTGTTTTCTTCAGGCAATCCCATGTAACGCTCCTGGTAAATATTATCGTAAGTCAGCTGATTACCAACTGCCGCAATCGCGATACCTGTTTTATAAATTTCAGGATACTGGAACATGAGGTTCAGTGTCATTGAACCACCACCACTCCAACCCCATACGGCTACACGGGAAGTGTCCATATAACGGTGTTCTTTGAACAACTCCTTCGCTCCCATGGCCTGATCCCGGGCATTCAGCATACCGACCTTACGATAGATTGACTTGCGCCAGGTTCTGCCTTTTGGTTGAGGAGTACCCCTGTTGTCCATAGACACATAGATGTAACCATCTGCCGCCATATCGCCATTGTACAGGTGATTGTAACCCGCACCATATTGATCCAGCGTAGTAGCACCAGCCGGTTCACCGTATACATAAAATACAACAGGATATTTTTTCGTAGAGTCAAAGTTGTTAGGCTTCGCCATCCAACCGGTCATCGTCACGCCATCTTCGGTAGTGACATTGAAGAACTCCTGTTTATTGATACGACGTGAGCTGATAATATCTTTATAGATTGTTTCTCCTTCACCGGTATTGTGTGTGGCCAGTTTCACCACTTCTTCCTGGTTACGATAGAAGTGGTTTGAGAAACCATGTAATGCATATTGTGCATCAGGAGAGACTTCATAAGTATGCATACCTTCTTCAGACAACGGAGAGATCCTTTCTGGTGCACCTTTACCATCCAGCGATACCTTGTACAGGTACTGCTGGGTAGCATTGTCAGGAGATGCGAGGATGTAGGCCACTTTGTGGGCTTCATCTACTTTCAGCAGGTTAATCACATCGTAGTTACCCGGAGTGATCAGTTGCTCTTTCCCTTTCAGGTCTACCTTGTAGAGGTGACGCCAACCGTCTTTTTCACTTACCCATACAAAAGATTGTCCGTTGGACAACCAGTCCCAGCCACTGATATCGCGATCATCCCAGCGGGATTTTACATCGATCCAGGCAGAGTCGTTTTCTTTATAGAAAGATGTGGCTTTGCCGGTAGCAGCGTTAGCGAGGAATAGGATGCTTTCATTCTGCTTGCGGTTCAGCTGTTGCAGGATGAGCTCATTTTTGCCAGGCACCCATTCCATACGGGGAATGTAGTGTTGTTGCGCATCGCCGGGCACCTGCAGCCAGGTGGTCTTTGCGGTGACAATATCTACTACACCAACACGACAGGCAGAAGGACTTTCGCCTGCCTTTGGATATTCTACCGGAATGGTATATGAATAAATAGAGTCTGTATTATCGATCATAAGGAAGTCCCTGATCCTGGTCGCGTCGATCTGCCAGTAGGCGATGGACTTACTATCAGGACTCCAGCGAAAACCATCGCGGCAGCTAAATTCCTCTTCGTATGCCCAGTCGAAAGTACCATTGATCAGGCGGCGGGTTCCGTCGGTAGTGAGGGCTTTGCGCTTGCCGGTAGCGATATCTTCTACATACAGGTTATGACCACTTACATAGGCAACCTGCTTTGCATCAGGAGAAAGTTTGGCGAACATCAATGAAGATTCTGGCAAACCTGTGCCCACTTTCTTCAGACTATTGTTGCTGAGGTCCAGTACATAATAGTCGCCGCGGGTATCGTAGCGCCATACACGTTTGGCATTGGTGTAAATAAGGAGTTTCTTTTCATCAGCAGAGAAGTCAAAATCGCGGATCCTGAGTGGGTAACCGCCCTGGGTTAATAATCGGGCAGGGATTTTTTCTGACTGGGAACCGTCCGAGAGTTTTACCGCAACGATAGAACTGGTAGATGGCTGATAGATATATTGCCCGTCACGGCTCCATTTTGTTGATTGCCCGGGCTGCGCCACTGCTGTGACAGCTGTGAGGCAGGTCAGCACCAGGAATAGATTTGTGTAACGAAGTTTGCGCATCTGCTATGTTTGAGGCGGCAAGATAACGATATTCAGATTTATATTGATGCCATCCATACCAGAATCAATGCATTCTTACGGATTGCCGGCTAAAAGCATCGCCTTAATAAAAGGAATCATTTTCATAGATGGAAAGCTATTTTACCCCTCCTTTGAGAGCTAAATTTCACTTATGGATAACAGATTGTGGAAAAGTTTTATAAAAGTGAAATACAACTAGTTATTAATAAAATTTATATATTTACACAGGCATTCCAACATGGTTTGATTTTTGCCATTCAATGGGGACATATAATATAAATCATCCAATGAAAACTTTTTATTATCCTTTGTAAACGGGGATAGTCATGTACCCAACATTAAGAAGAAAGAAGAAGTCATTAATTATTTTATCATCCTTTGAAAATCTTAAACACTATGATCCAGGTTATCTATTCTTACAAAAACCGTGAATTCCATCAACTGGAAGATGCTGTCATGAACCAGCTTGCACAAATGGGCGTAAGACAAATGCATGCATTACTGGAGCCCTTTTCCGACACTTTGGTAAACGAAAATGGAAGGATTAAGATCAATCTTGACCAGCATCCAAAAATTGAAGTTGAAGGATTTAGTAATCCTGTGAAGGAGCATATTGAAATGGTACTGAGAGGTGAGGCGTAAGTGTTGCACTTGTAATAAAATACAACACTTCACATGCTGTACTACCGGGAGGTTATCATATCAATAGTACTTATACAGTGATTGCCCTGCAAAAAACTCAAATAACATCTTTTCACACTTCTACATCCGCAAGTTCGTAAAACGTAGCATTTCGCAAAGGCTGAATGGGTCGTTGTTTAAACTCACTCCAGGCTTTTGTAAATGCTGCCCCATAGTAGAAGATAATAGAACTGTAAAAGATGAACAGCATCAATAATACAGCTGAAGCTGAGGCGCCGTATAAAATTCCTATATTTCCTCCGTACAGTAACCTTCTCAATGCAAATTTGCCAATTCCGAACAGTATCCCCGTAAGGAACGCTCCGGAAAAAGCCACTTTCCAGTCAGGCCGGGCATCAGGCAGGTAACGGAACAAAACCGCAAACCAGGCAGTGACAATACACAGCGATACCAGCTGTCCGAATACTTCGTTGAAGATCAGGTCTGCATTGGGAAAAAGGTCATGGATATAACTGCCCACAAAGGCATGTGCACTCTCTGTCAGTACACTGGCAAGGAGCAGAATACCCGCTGCTCCAATCACAATCAGGGAACGTAACCTCCCCATCAATGACATTACAAAACCCTCCCGCTCAGGCAGGCGGATCTGCCACAACTGATTGAGGGAACTACGAATCACTTTCAATAAGGTAGTCGCAACAAACAACAGGAATATAAACAGCAATGTCGCCACCGGCCAGGTTTTACCAAGGTTGCGGAACCCCCTCAGGGTCACGATCACCTGTTCCGCACTGTCCGTCCCCACCAGCTCACCCAGGCGCTGAAATAACTGCTTGCCCAAATGTTTCCGATCGAATAACAGGCCCATCACCTGCAGGAGAATTAATAAAATAGGAGGTAGCGCAAAACTGGCAAAGAACGCGGTCGCGCCTGCCAGCCTCAGTGGGTCGTTACTTTGTAAAGTCCGGAACGCAGTCCGGAATGTGCTAAAAAAGTCTCTTGACATCGGGAATCATATGGTCAGGTTAAAAGCATAAAAAATCATGCCCTTTATCCTCTCCCATCATTCGTTTATTTGCTTGGTATAAAAATTCATAGCTGGTATCACAGACCAATCACCTGCCATTATAATAGAAATCCGCTTCTACCAGCCAACTATCCAGCCTAAAATCTCATCACCTGCCAGTATAATAGAAATCCTACTCAACCAGCCAACTATCCAGCCTAAAATCCTCATCACCTGCCAGTATAATAGAAATCCTATTCAACCAGCCAACTATCCAGCCTAAAATCTCCTCTCCTGCCAGTATAATAGAAATCCACTTCTACCACCATCCTATTTCTTCATAATAAAGTAATCCTGCGAAACCAACACCCTATCCGGTATCACATCCCCTTCATAAGACAACGTATTAAACTGAAAAGCAGAATCACTCAATGAAGTCACCACACACAACGTACTATCCAGCTTGAAATACTCCTGCGTCATATACTCATAACTCAAAGAATCCAGCTGGTTATTCATATACAGAACAGCCTTACCCGTCGTATAATCTGTCAGCTTGATTTCCAGGTAGGCAGTACTATCTGCATACGTGCTGGTTTCATTACGATAGAAAACAGTATCCCCATTGGTATCCGTGTAATACTGCTTACTTACCGTTTGCGTAATGAACCATTTGCCCGTATATTTGATAGACGTTCTGGTATCATCATTTTTCTTACAGGCTATCATCATAGCCAGCAAAACGATTGGCAGTAGTTTCCTCATGGATGTTAAAAATAATTAAGGCCGCAAAAATAGTTTATTTTCCCTTCCCTCAAACGCCGGCTATCCCTAATTTGTTACATCCTTAGCCTCATCTTTCTTCTTACTCGCTAATTTTATTTTCACTTTGCCATTCCCATCGTCTGTAGCGTGTAGATGCACCACGATCCCTTTGGTTCTCCGTCTAATTTTTAGTTCCTTGTCATCTATGCCTTCGTCTTTTTTGGGATTGCGCAGCGGCACATCTATGTAAAGGTCCGTACCGGAAGTCATGCCGTAAACCCCTGAAACGTCCATGTAAAGTACACTGGAATTAATTTGCATGGGTGGTACAAGCACCTTGTCTCCTTGTATGGTGAAGTTATTTTTTACATTTTCAAAAGTGATATTGCCCATGTCGCGCTTTCTGAAAGCGATATTGCCGATATCTTCCAGCAGCGAAACATGCACCAGCGCACCCTGTTTCAATTCAAAGCCCATAGTACCATACAGGGATTTGGGAGCAACTTTCCCATTGTCAAATATATTTCCGGAAAGGTTCGCTTTCGCAGTCAGGATCCCTCTCAGGTTTTTCGAATTTAAGGTCTGCATACCGAAATCATCAAAAGCGTAAAACAACTGATCTATGTGTACGTTGTTAATATCTGTATTGATCTTAAAACGGTTATTGTTCCCATCCTGGCGAATGTCTCCGCTCAGCCGGATGGATCCCCCGGCGTGAGACAGGGAGATCTGATTGAGTTTAATATCAGTTTGGGTCAATGAAAGGTCCGCTTTTACCTGTTGAGCTATGAAGCGCTGGTAGATTAACTTATCCACCAGTACATTCAGGTTCACATTACAGGCATTCAGCATCACATCCAGCTGACTGGTGATGCGGGTCATCTTTTTCCGCGCAGCCGCCTTGGTTTGTACCACCTTGTTTCGCCGCGCCAGGAAACCCCGGAATTCATTCAGGTCCACGATAGGACTACGTACTTTCCAGTCGAGCTGTAACTTTTCAGGAGCAGTAAAAAAGAGATTGGTTATATTCAGCACACTGCCCTCCATAAAGAGTTTGCTTTGGGCAGTTTGCACACTGATATTTTTAAGATAAAGGTCCTGCCCGGTAAAATCCAGCCTGGCATTGCAATCAGTAAACTGCAGGTTACGCGGAATGTAGGCCAGGGCACCGTGTAATACTTCTACAGTTCCCTTCAGGAAAGGTTTAATAGTATCGCCGGCAGTGATGCCACCCCTGTAAAAGAGGTTCGCTTTCGCTGTACCGCTGGTAAAATTGAAAACCCCGTCAGCATTGAGATCGGTCAGGGGAAAGTTAGCCCGGAAATAACCGGTCAGCGCCGGGTGTTGCAGATTGGAAATATGTACAGTATCTGCTGTCACCGGAATACTGAAGCAGCGGGTATTCAGGTCGTATAAACTAATAATAGAATTATCATCTCCATGCCCATTGCCCGGTATCCAATCATTGCTGTAACTACCACCGAAACTACATTCCGTTAATTCCAGCCCTTTGGTAGTGACATTGTTATTGGTTGTTTTCCAGATCACTTTCAGTAGCGGAGTTCCTTTTTCTGCCAACCCACCTTTTATCACACATTCTGCATCCAGTGGCTTTTCCATATGAATGCTGTCCAGCCTTTCTTTGATATTCGGTGTGAGCATGGTGGCGACATGCGCCAGAGATAGTTTCTCTGCTATGATATGGATCGTGAAAGCTTTATCATCGCCAAATGAAAAATTCGCACCTACATTCAGGTCCTGTTGATCATCTATCCGCAGTATTTGCTGAGGAATATCCAATACTTTTTTCTTTGTATTGAAATGTAATTCCAAATCTGTAGATAGGTCTTTACCTTTTAAGAAACTTCCCCTGTCTGTATTAAAAGCAAAAGAGTTCACCTTCAGATTCATATCCACATTAGCGGTCCAGCCGGAATCGTTGGTGAGCATACTCCCCTTCAGACGGGCGATATCGAAGTCAAAAGATTTGCCTTTGAGCTGATTATCCAGCACCAGTCTTACATTCTCTAAATTCAGACGGGTAATGTCTGTATTCGTACTGCTACCTTTAGAGGTCTTTACCGTTTCGTCTTTTTTCTTTAGTACACTGGCATTGGAGTAACCTGTACTATCAGTATATAAATAGATTGTTCCTTTTTTAAGACTGATCTGTTTAATATCGAGTTGTTTTCTCAGCAACGCGAGGGTATTTACCTGTACAAAAAGACGAGACACCTTTACCAGTTCATGATTGTGCTGTGCAAAGAGACTATCCTTCACACTGACGTCATTTAATGAAACTGATACATCAGGGAAACTTTGTACGAGTGAAGGTTCCATATCTCCAATGGACAGCACTCCCCCGTGGAGGCGATCGTTCAGCTGGTCACTGATTTGCTTTAAAATATACGCCTTATGCGTATAAATATAAGCTGCAACGGCCAGCCAAAGCAATAGCAACAGACCTATGAGGCCACTGAAAACAATGATGGTTATACGAAGCCATTTGCGCATATATTCTTTAATATACGAAAAAAAATGCCAACCAGACTGCTTCATTGAATTCTTTACCAATACTATTTAGTTAAAAGCCCTGTCTGCCGGGCAATTTCGCCTCCTAAGCTAATCCGGAAATCCATTGTGGCCAATTCTGTTTCCTCTATTCCTCAATTGTGGAACAGCTTTTGTGTAAAGTAGGATCAATCAGTCAAGAAAGATGTAATTGAATATTATAATACTAAGCCGGAAAAGGAATAAGACTTATGGAAAAACACACCTATCAAACAGGTCTGATCGGTAACTGCGCCTTCCTGGCGCACGTGAACATCAACACCAATATCGACTGGCTTTGCTGGCCTCAGATGGATAGTACCTTCGTGTTCGGAGGCATGCTTGACAAGAAAAAAGGAGGGGAATTCTCGATCCTGCCCGAGGGTGAATACAATAGCCGCCAGTATTATCTTGAAAACACCAACATCCTGGTCACTGAAATTACCAGTGGCGATGGCAAATACAGGATCACTGACTTTGCACCCCGTTTTTATCAGTATGAAAGGTATTTCAAACCACTGATGCTGATCCGCAAGATCACACCACTGGAAGGTAATCCCCGTATCCGGGTCAAATGTGAACCTGTATGCGATTATGGTGGCCGCAAACTCAAAGCACAACGAGGCAGTAACCACATCGAATTCCTTGGATGCGATGAACATATCCGCCTGACCACCAATATTCCGGTGAGCTATCTTTTTGAAGAGGAGTTCTTTGTTTTAAATGAAGAAAAATACCTGCTCCTCTCCTATGGTCAGCCACTGGAAGCGCCACTCAATAGTACTGCTGAACGTTTCCTTCGCGAAACAACTGTATACTGGCGTACCTGGATAAAACACTCCAATATCGCCAACTTCTACCAGCCGGCTGTGATCCGTTCCGCGCTGGCACTAAAGATTCACCAATATGAAGATACCGGCGCTATTATCGCCGCCAGTACCACCAGTTTGCCGGAATCTCCGGGCAGCGGGCGTAACTGGGATTACCGTTATTGCTGGCTCAGAGACACATTTTATGTGATAACCGCGCTCAACCATATCGGTCACTTCGAAGAGATGGAAAAATACTTTAGCTATGTGGCAGATATTTCTTTCTCAGGTGATTATCGGTACCAACCTCTTTATGGGATCACAGGCAAAAAGAACCTGATTGAGCAAATACTTCCCCACCTGGACGGTTATCTGGGCAATCAGCCTGTAAGGATCGGCAACCAGGCGTATGAGCATATACAGAACGATATTTATGGTCAGGTGCTCATTTCCATGTTGCCTTTGTATACAGACCACCGGTTTATCTTTTCAGAAAGAAAAGATTCTGCCTGGTGGATAGAATACCTGCTGAAAAAGATAGAGCGGACGATTGATGAAAAGGATGCAGGGATATGGGAGTTCCGCAACTTCGCAAACATCCATTGTTATAGTAATCTCTTCCAGTGGGCGGGTTGTTCTGCGGCAGAAAAGATGGCACGCATCATTGGCAGTAATGATCTCGCCGCACAGGCCACTGCGTTGAAGAACAGAGCTGCGGCGCATATAGAGAGTTGTTATGATCCGATTCGTAAAGTATATACAAATGCAACAGGCAGTTTACACCTGGATGCAAGTACTTTACAGCTGATTATGATGAACTACCTTGATCCGGCTTCGGACAGGGCAAAAGATCACCTGGCGGCGTTGGAGAAAGAGTTGAAAACACCGAATGGATTATTTTACCGGTATTTGCATTCAGATGATTTTGGGAAACCCAAGACTACGTTCCTCGTATGTGCGTTCTGGTATGTGGAGGCGCTTGCGTGTGTGGGAAGAATAGATGATGCGGTACGGGAGTTTGAAAAGCTGATGCAGTATTCGAATCACTTGTTATTGTTCAGTGAGGATGTGGATGAGACGAATGGTAGTCAGTGGGGAAATTTCCCGCAGGCGTATAGTCATGTAGGATTGATGAATGCAGCATACAGGATATCGATGAAGTTGGACACACCAATATTTAAATAGTTTATCTTAAGGTTTACAATAATGAAAAAGGCTACAGAGTTCTCTCAGTAGTCTTTTTATTTGAAGCAATCAATAGCCTTCTTTATTTTGAAAGCGGCATTAATGGATTGGTGTTGCCAACCCTTTAATGCCGCTCCGCAAGTTTTATTTTTTTGGCGGGCTAATGCCTCAAAAATAATAAAACCTAAATATTTAAACTAGAATCAATGATTTCAAAAACGCTCTCACCTCCCTATGATTCCTCAAATAAAACCTCGCCGACGACACCTGACTACCTACCTTTATCGTCACTGCATCATGTGACAATGCCTTAAAGATATCTTCATCCGTATGATCATCACCAATAGCCAATGTGAAATCAAAATGCCTGTTTGCCAACCATGACATAGTAGCCTTGCCCTTATTGATCTCTACATTCTTTACTTCAATCACTTTATCCCCTGGCAATAATTGCAACCCTTTATCTGCTGCAAAATACCGCAGGGTATTCATCAACTCATTCGCACGCAATTCACCCAAACCAGCTTCCGCCTTGCGATAATGCCACACCAGCGAGAAGCTTTTCTCTTCTATGAACGAACCGGGTGTACGATCTGTAAACGTCTCCAGGATCGGCGCGATATCCCCCTTCCATTGATCCGTCAATCCGGGTAATTGCTGCCATTCCTCACCATATTTCTTCTGAAACGCACCATGTTCTGCAATGAGATCTAATCTCAGATGTCCCAGCCATTCTTCCAGCGTTTGGTATTTACGCCCACTCACCATCACCACCTGATTCAATGGATCAGCTGTCAGTTCTGTCAATAACTGAATGAGGTCCTGATCAGGAGAAGCCAGATCAATATTCGTCTGGAATCCTACCAGTGTTCCATCATAGTCAAGGAAGATCACTCTTTCATTCGCTGCTTTATAATCTTTCCTTACATGCACCTGCATTTCCAGGCTCATTCTTCTCGCCAGCATGGACTGCTGCAGCTGTTTCACTTCCTGTAATCTTGCCATAAATAATTTTACCCAATGTGAAATATTGAACTTAGATACAATCTGCTGCATCTGTTTCATTCTTCTCCGTTGCTCACCTTCCGGCATGTTCAAAGCTTCATGAATCGCGCGTGCGATTGCACCGATATTGTTAGGGTTCACAATGAGTGCATCAATGAGCTCTTTGCTGGCGCCTGCCATTTCACTCAGGATCAATACACCATTGCTATCCTTACGGCTGGCAACATATTCCTTACTCACAAGGTTCATACCATCCCGCATCGGAGTCACCAGTCCTACATCTGAAAAGCTGTACAAAGCAGACAGTGTCTCTACCGGGAAGCTGCGATAAAAATAATTGATCGGATGCCAGTTCAGTGTACGGAAGCGGGCGTTGATACCGCCTGCCAGCATATCGATAGCGTCTCTCAGTTCTTTGTATTGTGCCACCGAATCTCTCGATGGTACTACGATCATATACAGTACGACTTTCTCAATATATTCAGGATACAATTGCAGGAATAATTCAAATGCCTGCAAGCGTTGTAGAATTCCTTTGCTGTAATCCAGTCTGTCAATAGAGAGGACCATGTGTGTACTCTGGAAATTCTCGCGCAGGCTTTCTACCTGTTTGAGTACTTCAGGGTCGAGTGATAACTCTTCAAATTTATTGTTGTCAATACCCATGGGGAATGTCTCTGCCACTACTGCACGGTCGTTCACCGTCACAATGTTTGCAGTAGCATTCAATGGAAGCAAACGTGTCACTGCATTGAGGAAATGATGGCTGTCATCAAAAGTATGAAAGCCTAAGAGGTCAGCGCCCAGCATCCCTTCGAGCAGTTCTACACGCCAAGGAATAAGACGGAATAATTCAAAAGAAGGGAAAGGAATATGCTGGAAATAGCCAATGGCTACATCCGGCGCAGCAGCGCGGATCATGCCTGGAAGAAGTAGTAACTGGTAGTCATGAATCCAGATAATATCTCCGGGTTCTGCGACTTCTAAAACGGCGTCCCTGAATTTTGTATTTACCTGATAATAGTAATCCCAGTATACCTGTTCATAACGTGCATAAACGGACATATAGTGGAAAACCGGCCACAGTACCTCATTCGAAAATCCTTCATAATAGTTGTTGATTTCATCCTGGGTCAGGTATACCGGCATAAGGTTCATGGTCCCCAGTTGTTGTTTGATTTGCCCCTGTGCTACTTCGTTTACGTCCACGCCGGGCCATCCAATCCAGATGTTATAGCCTTGTCTGTAAATGGACCCCAGCCCTGTAGCCAAACCGCCTTCACTCGGATTCAACACATATTCGCCATCTTTCTCAGTGATCTTTACCGGTAGCCTGTTCGATACAATAATGGTTTTACTCATAATACAGTTTTAGTCAAAAAAATCAATGCCGATTGAAGTATGGAATTCCACACATCAAAAAACGCACCTGAATAGTACGGGAAAATTGAAACCTATCACAAATGTCAAATAAATGAAGGCCCCGGAGATTGCTAAGTAGAAGCAAGTAAAATGTATGTATGGGGATGTGATAGGTGAGGCGAAGGTACGAATAAATTATTTAATGGGTTTTGCTATAGGTTTTGTTGTAGGTTTTGCTCTTACGAAAAAATCGCTTCTGTCTTCAGCAGAAGCGATTTTTTCGCGCTTGCTTATCAGGCTGACCAAAGGTCAGCCTGATAAGCTACTAAAGGATAGCGTATATCTATTATAGTTACAATTCTAATTATAGTTATAGTAAACTATAGAATCAGAATTAAAGTTAAATCTTTGATACTTTAGATCTATAATACTATAATCGTTTTCCCTTTACTATTCAGCTTTTTTATCTCAGCCAATGCTGCCGGTGTTTCTTCCAATGTAATTTCCTTTTCAACAGGAATTTTCAATACCCCATTATCTGCCGCATCTGACAATGTATCTAACAATGCGCGATTCCCCTTCAATTCAAAATTACCACCCTGCAATCCCTTCTTCTTCAAATCCTCCTCATTCGCTACAAACGCAGTAGTTAATGCTACACCTCCTTTCTTCACAAGTGATGTCATCTCTTTAAAAGCATCCGGGGAACTGACCATATCAATCAATCCATCTACACCATCCGGATATTTACGCCTGATTTCATCTGCTACTGATACTTTTTTATAATTGATGGTTTCTTTTGCCCCCAGTTCTTTCACTTTGCTCGCGCCAGTTTCATCACTTGCAGTAGCAATAATATAAATCCCCTGCATAGCAGCTAACTGAATTAAAAATAATCCAACACCACCGGTAGCTCCTACTACAAGTAGGATCTGTTCATGCTTCAGACCAGATTTTTCCAACATCTGCAACGCGGTCATACCTGCAGTCGGTATAGCTGCCGCCTGCTTCAAAGGAATGTTCTTAGGCGCTAGTGCCAGCGCCGCTTTTTCAGGCACCAATACATATTCTGCAAAAGTCCCTTCACCTACAGGTGAATGTAAAAACTGACCATAGATGTGATCACCTACCTTGAAGAGTGTCACACCTTCTCCAACTTCTTCCACAATACCCACCGCATCTACGCCAGGTATCATAGGAAAATGATGCGGCATATGCCCATCCAGTATACCATCAATCATCTTGGTATCAAAAGGATTGATACCCGCTGCTACTATCCGTACAACCATACTACCGGGCTTTACGACCGGCTTGGGTTGTTCTGTCAATTCAGGTGTTGCTTTAAATTGGGGAATTGTAATGGCCTTCATATGTTGATTTTAATATGCTGATTTTAGATAGTAATATGCAACAAAAACTCTGCCGGGCCTATATCTTATTCCCATTTCTTTGAAAATCCTAATCACTGCGCACTATAAATCACTGCCAGGCAAAAACATTACTCCCATTTCTTTGAAACCCCTAATCGCTGCGCACTATAAATCACCGCCAGACAAAAACATTATTCCAATTTCTTACAAACTCATAATCCCTGCACACTATAAATCACTGCCGGACAAACACATTATTCCAATCTCTTACAAACTCATAATCCCTGCTCAATATAGATCACTGCCGGACAAACACATTATTCCAATCTCTTTCAAACTCATAATCCCTGCGCACTATAAATCACTCCCAAACAAACACATTACTCCCATTTCTTTGAAACTCCTACTCGCTGCGCACTATAAATACCTGCATGGCCACTGAAATAATAAGCAGTAAAACATGCCACTGCAAAATACAATGCATTGCTGGTGCCGAATAATTCCACCCCCATGAGGGTACAGGCAATCGGGGTATTGGTAGCTCCTGCAAATACAGCAATAAAACCCAGGCCTGCAAAAAGATCTACAGGTGCACCGATCAATACCGCTATAGTATGCCCTAAGGCCGCTCCTATAAAGAACAACGGTGTCACCTCTCCTCCTTTAAACCCCATGGCCAGTGTGACAGCAGTAAATAACAACTTCCACAACCACGCCCAGTTAGACATTTCCATATCTTTAAATGCATTGACTATGCTCACTCCACCGGGGTCTTTGCTATTTACCCCCAGACCAGTATAATCATCTGTGCCCAGTATCCAGCACATGGCAATGATAATAATACCACCTGCTACTGGTATCAACCAGGCAGGGCGAATAAATTGCTTACTGTATTTTTTGATCTGGTGCATACAGTTGGAGAAAGCAAAACTGGCGAGGCCAAAGGCGATACCAGCCAAAATCACTTTTGCCAGCAACAAATAATCGAATAGCGTTTCTGCCCTGGATAAGATCTGATAATGTGTATGATGAATACCCCAGGCACTGCATACCCAGTCTGCAAATACAGCCGCGATCAGGCAGGGCACCAATGCATCGTATCGGATCACACCTATTGCCAGCACTTCCAGCGCGAAAACGGTACCTGTCAGCGGTGTACCGAATACCGCCCCAAAACCCGCGGCAATCCCTGTCATCAAAAGAATACGCAGGTCTGCCTGTGACAACCGCATCCATTTGCCCAACAAACCAGCCATGCTACCGCCTATCTGTACAGCTGTACCTTCACGGCCTGCAGAGCCGCCGAATAAATGTGTAAGAATTGTTGTGATCAATACCAGTGGCGCCATTCTGGCTGGTACCCCACCGCCTGGTTCATGGATTTCATCCATAATGAGGTTATTCCCTTTTTCTGAAGTACCGCCGAGCTTATTGTACAGGAAATAGATCCCGATACCCGCAATAGGCAGTAAGTACAATAACCATGGATGTTCCCAGCGAAAATGTGTAACATAGTCTAATAGCCAGAGGAATAGAGCTACCAGTGAACCGACTACCAGTGCAACAGGAATAATAATAACAGTCCAGCGAATGAGCTGGTAAGCAATTGTGAATTGTTCTAAAGATTTGTTAAATTTCATCATGTTCCTACAAATATATAAATAGAACTGCTCGCTTGTATCGGCAGAATTATACACTATTTGTAGGCGCCATCAGACCCGAAGAATACGGGACAGTTCTGTGCAGGAAGACACCATTTCCTGGTTGTGCATGCAAATATACAAAAATTATTCAAACGTTTGTTTAGCAAAACCAGCCACGAACGTGTGATCCATGTGATTAAAATATTTTTTACCTTCAGAATCTCTACAGAATCTTTTTTTTGTTTTGTAGTATATATTCAACATTACGTTACTACCGCTAATCTGTATTGGATGAAAGTGAATTCTTTATGCCTACAACTGTTATTGCCGTTCGTTATAATAACCGGGGCCCACGCCCAACAAATTACAGTCGACTCGGCTGCTATACAAGTTAAAAAGGATACGTCCTTTTTAAAGCTCTTCAGGGGAACAAAAAAATATCAATGCTCCATCGCCAGCGTAGTTGTACCGGCAGCTATGCTTGGCTATGGAATCGCTACTTTTGAATACGGACCGCTCCGTAGCCTCGATCATACCACCAAAAACGAAATCAGGGAGGATAATTCTACTTTCCATACCAAAGTAGACGACTGGTTGCGATATACACCGGCACTGAGCGTATACGCACTGAATGCAATGGGCATCCAGGGTGCACATAATTTCCGTGACCGGACTATCATTCTCGGTATTTCCAGCCTCCTGATGATGGGAACCGTAGGTGGGGTGAAAACATTATCTCACCGGCAGCGTCCGGATGGAAGTACTTTTAACTCCTTTCCTTCCGGTCATACCGCCACTTCATTTATGGGAGCAGAATTTATGAGACAGGAGTACAAAGATGTCAGTCCGTGGTATGGGGTCTATGGATATGCTGTAGCGACTGCCACCGGCGTACTTCGTATGTATAATAACCGCCACTGGCTCAGCGATGTTGTAGCAGGGGCTGGTCTCGGTATATTAAGTGCAAAGGCTGCTTATTGGGTATTCCCGAAAATGGAAAAGGTTTGGGCTAAGAAAGAGGGCAAAAATAGTATGCATCCTATTGCGATGCCTACTTACAGCCCGGATACGAAATCTGTTGGGATAAGTGTGGTGTTCTTTCCGGGTAGTTAAATGCGATTGGGGAGCTGAAGCCCATGAGCCTTTTATCCTTACGGGTATCTAAACAGGTACTATCAGCCACAAGCCTTGTAGCTTTACAGGTTTTCTAAAAATAATCCAGGTGCTACCAGCCCATGAGCCAGTAACAAAATTTCTTCCTTAGAGTTAGAAATTTACCTGCATACACCAGACAAACAACTTAGTCGTTTCAAATCCGCCAATAATCCAAAAAACAAAAGGGAGCCACTGTCAGGCCCCCTTTTTTCTTTTCTCATCAGCGATATCTTTCTGATCATACTCACTCTCGTCATATCCTTCCAGCAAGTGGTTCTGATCATCATCATAATCCTTTTTTGCGGTTGTCTTTGCTTTTGGCGCCACTTCTACATTTTCTCTCTTCACTTCTTTAATCTTCCGCTTCAGGTTTGTTGATTTTTTCATAATACACCTTTTAGGAAGTATATCACAAAAATGCTGCCTACCTGATATTCATCCCCCAACCTGTTGATCATTTCCTTCCTGACATACATCTCTGGCTATTCATCCCCAACTTGTTGATCTTCTCCTTCCTGACATACATCTCCTCCTATTCACTTCCTACCTGTTGATCATCTCCTTCCTGACATACATCTCCTCCTATTCACTTCCAACCTGTTAATCATCTCCTTCCTGACATACATCTCTGGCTATTCATCCCCAACTTGTTGATCTTCTCCTTCCTGACATACATCTCCTCCTATTCACTTCCTACCTGTTGATCATCTCCTTCCTGACATACATCTCCTCCTATTCACTTCCTACCTGTTAATCATCTCCTTCCTGACATACACCTCCTCCTATTCATCCCCAACCTGTTAATCATTTCCTTCCTGACATACACCTCCTCCTATTCATCCCCAACCTGTTAATCATTTCCTTCCTGACATACATCTCCTCCTATTCACTTCCTACCTGTTAATCATCTCCTTCCTGACATACACCTCCTCCTATTCATCCCCAACCTGTTAATCATTTCCTTCCTGACATACACCTCCTCCTATTCATCCCCAACCTGTTAATCATTTCCTTCCTGACATACATCTCCTGCTATTCATCCCCAACCTGTTAATCATCTCCTCCCTGACATACATCTCCTGCTATTCACTTCCTACCCGTTGATCATTTCCTTCCTGACATACATCTCCTCCTATTCATCCCCAACCTGTTAATCATCTCCTGCTATTCATCTCATACATAACAACACTTCTTATTGTCATCCCAATACCGCCGATGAGCCCACTAATCAATACTCGTATTCTCCTTTATATCATCCGTAGCCGGTGCAATCACCTTATCCCCCGCCTGCAGCGAACCAAACACTTCCGTAGAATCATTGTGATGATTCCCCTCCTGCACATCTACCCAATGTGTAATCCCACTCCTCACCGCAATCACATACTTCTTTTCTGTAGAAGTTACGATCGCCGTAGCAGGCACGACCATCGCCTGTCGGCTCCCACTCACCGGAATCGTAATCTCTGCATACATCCCCGGTTTCAAGGTATGATTCGGATTATATACATCCACTTCCACCGCCTCTGAACGGAAACGATCATTTAATGACCCCGCCTGACGACTAATGCTACCTGTAAACTCCTTGCCTGGCAAAGCATTTACACGGAATGTAACGTTCTGCCCATCTGTCAGCTGTGCACTATAAATTTCTGGTACCTGTACGATCAGACGCAAACGATCTTCCTGCTCCAACATCAGCATAGGCCGGCCATCAATACTGGTCGTAGGCCCCACCAGTGCACCCGGGTGTACATTACGCTCGGTGATCACCCCATCAAAAGGAGCTGTCACCTGCAGATAACTCCTCGTTGCTTCCAGTGCCCTGAAATTCGCCAGCTGACTATTCACAATAGCACTATCCGCCATCATTTTTGCCCCGGACACTTCCAGATCATGTGGAGAAATTGTACCCGGTGTAGCACTTACTGCCATCGTACGTTCGTAGTTATCTTTCGATGCAGCATAGTCTGCTTTTGCCTGCAACCATTTCGCCTGTGCCGCATAGTATTGCTGTATCACCTCCGGTGCATCCAGCTCCAGCAGCATCTGTCCTTTCCTCACCACAGATCCTCTATCTACCATTACACTCTTCACAAATCCATTTGCACGTGGATAGATACTCACTTTCTGATAAGCATCCAGTACAGCAGGCAGCTGGATACTGGATGATAACGGCTCTTGTACCACCGTTGAAAAAGTATATTGACTACCGTGATGATTCTCTTCTTTCTTCTTTTTCGATGCAGCCTCCCGGCAAGCTGCCAGCATGGTGACTGCGGTACATATGATAACGATTCTATGTTGATTATTCATGGTCTGTAGTTTAGTGTTTTGTAATTGTAGTTTGCATCATGTGTGCTGTAGTTTTAGTTTGCGCTGAGTGTTATTCACTTCCCTCCGGCATCAGCGAAACCGCCTCAAAAGTCGTCCTGCGTTGCATACGCGCATACACCAATGGCAATATGAATAACGCTGCTATCGTAGAAGCAATCAATCCTCCAATCACCGCTCTCCCCAAAGGCGCCGTCTGATCTCCTGACTCCCCCATACCAGATGCCATCGGTACCATACCCGCGATCATAGCAAGACTCGTCATCAAAATCGGACGCAAACGAATTCCCGCACTCACAATCCCCGCCTTATACGCATCCCTGTAATCAATACGCAACTTCTCTGCATTCGTTACTATCAGGATCGCATTCGCTACAGATACACCTGTAGACATGATCATCCCCATATAAGATTGCAAATTCAGTGTAGACCCTGTAAGCAACAACATCAGCAGTGCTCCTGCTATTACCGCTGGCACCGTCACCAATACCACAAAGCTCAGTCTGAACGACTGATAATTAGCCGCCAGCAAAAGGAAGATCACCAGGACCGCCAGCATTAACCCATTCTGCAAACCATTCAATGTATCTGTCAGCAAACTCGAACTACCCTGTACATCCGCTATCAGACCACGTGGCGGAGGTCCCATCTCATCGATCTCATGCTGCACCGCTTTAGTCGCAGCCCCCAGATCAATGTTGGATATATTCGCACTCACCGTCAGGTAACGACGGGGACCAGAACGATCATATTCCCCCGGCACTTCGCTGGTACTAAAACTCGCCACATCTCCCAATACAGGTCTCGCCTGCCCGCGTACCAGTGGAATCTCCTGCAGGTCACTGATCGCCTGCATACTATATTCCGGGATCTGCACCTGCACCTGATACGTGTAAGCACCTTTCTCATCCAGCCACTGGTTCTTTTCAGAGAACCGGCTACTGGATGTAGACGCCGTTACAGAGCGGGCTACCTGATACACATTCAATCCCATCTGCGCCACTTTGAACCTGTCTACATTGATCTTGATCACAGGATAATGTAGGGGTTGTACTATCTGCACATCACGCAAAAACGAAATATTCTTCAATCTGTTCGTAAGCGTAGTCGCATACTTCTGGATCTGCTGCATATCCTTGCCTGCTACTCTTACTTCAATCGGTGTTGAAGCACCCTGCGCCATGATCTTCTCCGTCATATCGATCGGCTCAAATGATAACCGCAATTGCGGAAACTTCGCTGTTATCCGCTCACGCAACGTATCTTTCAGCGCTTCTATGTTTACTTTATAATCCTCATTCAGGTTCACCTGCAATACAGCTTCGTGTGTACCTGCATTAAATACATACAGGTTACTGGAACCATAGCTGGAAGGGATCAGACCTACATAAGCAGAACTGATTTCCACATTACCATCCGTGACCTGATCAATGATGTTAAGCACCTGGTGTACCTTTTCTTCTGTTCTTTCCAGTCGGGTACCATCTGGCTCTTTGATACGGAGCTGGAATTGTCCTGTATTAATATGTGGCATCAGGTCTTTACCAATCACCACATAGGCAGTACCTGCTGCGCCAAAGGCAATTACTAAATACAACCCGATCACCAATGATGAACGTTTTCCAAGCCCTTCCAACACCCGCATAAACCACGCTTTGAATTTCTCAAAGCCACTCAGTTTTTCAGGATGCGATTGCTGCTCCTGCATATGATCATTCACTTCTTTCACCTCTTCCTTATCCAATGCCAGCCCCGCATGTGCATGCTGGTACTTCTCCGCCCTGAGCCACCAGTTGGAAATAACAGGTACCAATGTCTGCGCTATAAAGAACGAGGCAATCATTGCAAAACCAATGGACAACGACAGTGGCAGGAACATGGCCTTCGGCACACCCGACATTATAAAGGAAGGCGCAAACACGGCGAGGATACACAACAGGATCAACAGCAAAGGAAACGCGATCTCTTCACAAGCCTCATATATCGCCTGCTTCTTTGGCTTGCCCATTTCCAGGTGCTGGTGAATATTCTCAATCGTCACCGTGGCCTGATCCACGAGTACCCCGATGGCCAGCGCCAATCCAGACAATGTCATCAGGTTAATGGTTTGTCCGGTGAGATATAAACCAAACACCGCAGACAATATTGCTATAGGTATCGTGATCACTACAACCATACAACTCCTTAAATCACGCAGAAAGAGCAATACCATCAGGCCTGTTAGTATCGCACCCAGTATACCTTCTGTCATCAGGCCTTTCACAGCATTGATCACGGCTACTGACTGGTCAAATTCATAGGTGATTTTTGTATCTTCCGGCAAGAGATTCTGCATCTCCGGCAACTTTGCTTTCAGTTGTTTTACCACTTCCCAGGTAGACGCATCCGGGGTCTTTACAACCGGCATGTATACAGAACGTTTTCCATTCACCAGTGCATAATCCACCGTTACATCCGCACCATCTGATACCGTCGCTATATCCTTTACAAACACAGTGGAGTTACCATTTGTCGCTATAGGAATATCTCCAAAATCAGTCACCTGTTCTTCCAGTGAGTTGATGGTAGTGAGGAACATTTTATTATTAATACGGATATTTCCTGAAGGGCTCATCGCATTGTTACGCGCAATGGCTTCCACCACCTGATCCGCACTCAGATTGTAACTACGCAGCCTGTCAGGATTTACGTTCACGACTACAGAACGGGCATTCGCACCAAATGGTGGCGAGGCAGACAAACCCGGTACGGTGGCAAACATCGGCCTGATACGGGTGGTCGCCATATCGTAAATATCTTTCAGCGGACGTGTCTGAGAACTGAATACCAGTTCACCCACAGGCAGTGAAGACGCATCGAAACGAATGACCTGTGGCGGTGCAGCACCCGGAGGAAAGAAGTTCATAGCACGGCTTACCTGCAGCGCTACCTGTGCCGAAGCCTCCCCCATGTCAGTACCTTCGTAAAAGGTGAGCTTGATCATGCTGAGACCCTGGATATTTTTACTGCTGATATTTTTAATACCATTCACATACAGAAACTGATCCTGTAAGCGGGTGGCAAAGAAACCTTCCATCTGCTGGGCAGACATACCTCCATATGGTTCTATCACATAAATGGTCGGCTGGTTCAGCTTCGGGAAGATATCGATGGGAATATTGATAACTGCCAGTATAGAAAAAAGGAACACGCCCAGTGTCAGTACGACAACCGAGATTGGCTTTTTTAAGGCAGTAGAGACTAATGACATATGTTACATTTTAGGTGTAGCCCTCTTAAGAGGGTGATAAAAATTTTGGCCTTCTCAGGGCGGAAATAAAAGTTTCACATTCTCAATACTGAATCAGGAGTTTCTTTCTTCTCAGACCAGAATAAAACCTTTCACTTCTCAACCCGAAATCAAAAGTTCTCCCTTCTCACAACATTAAAACCCTTCCCCTCTTCAATTCGAAAATGCGTCTTATTCCACCCTCGCCGCTTCCAGCTGCTGTACCAGCACTTGTATTGAATTCGTCGCAAACGCCTCCATAAAAAGCGATTGCCATGCATCATGGCGCGTCTGTATCAGATCATTCTCCGCACGGTTCAACACATACAGTGCATTCGTCACATCAATAATATTCGTCAACCCACCCTTATACAACGCCATTTTCTGAGCCGCCGCCGCTCTTGCCGCATTCAGCTGTGCCGGCATTTCATTCAATTTGTCTACCGCCGTGTGAATATTCACCCTGGCCTGATTCAGCTGGTTATCCAGCAGCGCATGCGAAGATTCGAGCTGATTGGCCGCAGCCCGGGTACGTACATATTGCTCTCTCATTTTATCCCTTGTATGAAAAATGTCTGTCACATTATAAGTGATCCCGATCCCTGCCAGGTAGTTGTAACGATTGTACCCAAAACCACTGGCTAAATTCTGGTACTCATCATTGCTATTAATACTGGAACCTCTGGCCCATCCCGCCGCCAGCACCATCACTTTTGGCATAGCCGTTTTACGGATCACCTGTTCGTGTTTTTGATTTTGTGTAAGCAGCGCATTGTAATAAACCAGTGCCGGATGTGTTTGCTCTACGGTAGCCGTATCGGACTGAGCCAGCAATATCTGCGGCAATCCTTTG
This sequence comes from Chitinophaga sp. LS1, assembly GCF_034274695.1. Classification (NCBI taxonomy): domain Bacteria; kingdom Pseudomonadati; phylum Bacteroidota; class Chitinophagia; order Chitinophagales; family Chitinophagaceae; genus Chitinophaga; species Chitinophaga sp. LS1. The sequence continues at coordinate 5,912,288 of NZ_CP128362.1, read as the reverse complement.
TCATACAGGGTATCCGGTACAATGGCCGTGCTGTCCAGACCTGTCAGACTGGCCAGGTGCATGCGCACCTTATTATATCCATTCTGGAAATCGATATAGTTCAGCCTGGCTTTTGACAGCTCTGCTGCTGCAATTGCACTATCCACCCCCGGTTTCAAACCATGCAATACAATCGAAGTCACCGCCTTTGACACAGATCTTGTACGTTCTATATTGTCTGCCTGAATACGCATCAGGTTATAATATTCTAACATAGACAGGTAGTCCTGGATCACTGACACAGTCAGATCGTTTGCCGTGATACCGGCATCGGCACCTGCTACCTGTTGTTGTTGCCTGGCTTCGTCCTTCCGTACTTTGTACAGCCCGAAGTTGTAGACCTCCCATTGCAATTGTGCCATACCTACATTGCCGGATACCGCCTGTAAGCTGTTGGCATCCCGGATACCGCCGGATGTAGAAGGAATAATGCTCATGGGAAAATAAGAACCATACACACCATTGTCAGTGCCCACGGTGGCTTCTTCCACCAGTTTCAGGTTAGGCCACCATTCATGCTTTACATCAGTTGTGTGCGCGGCCGCTGCATTGGAGATGGTATTCTTGACCTTCAGTGAAGGATAATTCTGCAGGGTCATATCAATGGCCTGCTTCAATGGTAATGTTTGTGCAAAGCAATGCGTGCCTATGCCAGCCAACAGGCATAGCAAAACCGCACATCGCCTTACAGTAATGTTCACATACATAACTGCGCGAAATGTTAATGCGCTGCAATAGCGCGTCAATAAGTAATTAAAGGAAATGCGTTATATGGAAATTATGCCATTGGAGGCCCTCGCCAGTCGCTGAGCGAAACGGAAACACTGATGATAGATGCAGCGAATCCTTTGTAGTGGGGATGTATATAAACAAACAGTGGCTTGATCCTGATACTGGAAACGATCAGGAAAAATTCATTAAAATCAATCAACCCACGGTTGCGTAAATTGAATTTATTGCCAGTAGCTGCCTTGTAATGCTGATTCCTGCAAAGGGAATGAAAATGACTGGTAGTAGTATAACTGAGTAACTGCGGCTGATCATGCGGAGAAGTGTATTCCCCGGATATTCCCCCGTATACGAACGGAAGAAATATGCATGATAATATAAGGATGAGCCTTTGCAGCTGTTTCAATTGAGACCTGATTTAGAATATGCAAGATATTTATTACATTTTAATTATAATAATCTCTCATCAAGTTTTAAGCAAATTATAATATAGCCTGTACTATTGAAAGCCCTTATATTTGCCCAATGAATTGCCTTATTGTAGACGACAATAAGCTGGCCCGCACTGCAATGAAACAATTGGCCAGCCACGTTGAACAACTGCATGTACTGGGCGAATGTGCCAGTGCCATCGAAGCCTATAATGTACTGCAAAAAGAAAAAGTAGACCTGCTCCTCCTCGACATCGAAATGCCGGGCATGAGCGGATTGGAACTAACCCGTAACCTGGGTAAGAAAGGTCCGATCATCATCTTTACCACTGTCAAGAAAGATTATGCCGTAGAAGCATTTGAACTGAACGTTGCAGACTACCTAATCAAACCGGTAAGTCCTGCCCGTTTCATTCAGGCCATCGACAAGGCGAAGGAGATCTGTGAAAGCACGGTACAGGAAGTCCAGAGCACAGACAATGAATTTGTCTTTATCCGGGACAATGGGGTGCTCAAAAGGATCCGCATAGATGAGATCCTCTACCTCGAAGCCATGGGCGATTATGTAAAACTACATACCGTTCAGAAGTTTCACGCCATCCATACCACCCTCAAAGCGGTAGAAGAGAAACTGCCCGCCGGCAAATTTATGCGTGTGCATCGCTCCTACATAGTGGCGCTGGACAAAATAGAGTCGATTGAAGACGGTACCATCATCATACATAAAAACGCTGTACCCGTGGCAGATGCCTACAGATCAGCGCTTAACAGTAAATTGAACCTGTTGTAAATACCTCCACCGACAGTTTTTCCTTTTTGACCGACGGCTAATGCCTGTTAACCCAAATCGAAATGACAGGTGGTCATCCCGGATGTACCTTTAGGTCATCAAACAAATTGATCACAAATAATAAAAACAACTGTCATGAAAAAGATAACAATGCTGATGGCCGCTGCCATGATGCTGGTAGGTACCGCCACTTTTGCAAACAACACTGTTAATACTGCAAAAGCTACAAAGACTGCTCAACAGGCTGAAAAACCTGCTACTGAAAAGAAGGCGCACAAAGGTCATAAGAAACATCACCACAAGAAAGCAGCAGGTGCAGCAGCTAAGCCAGCTCCAGCTACCAAATAGTTTTTTAGTGGACATCTTTACAATACGATCGCTTCTGCCCAAGGCAGAAGCGATCGTTTGTGGAGAAAAATTGTACCTTGTATCATCAACGATATATGCAGCCTAAACATCTGAAATACTATTTACTTGGCGTGTTTATTTCAGGGATGATCCTGTTTATAGTACTCCAGTTCAATTCCTCGCAGAACATCCGCAAGCTGATCTCAGGAAATGAACAGTTGCTGAATGAACTGAACGTAAAGAATGAGCTGCAAAAACTCCAGACCAGTATAGCAAGGACCGACAGTAAAGTAAGAGGTACCGTTATCTCCCAGGATACATTGAATATTACCGGCATAGAAGCCGACGTAGCCCTTATCAAAGCCGACCTCAACGAAATTAATAAGCTCGTCATCAGCGACAGTACAGAGAAACTGCTGACCCAGCTAAACTACCTGGTAGAAGAAAAAAACCGTTTCAACGTCACCGTACTCGACTCTTTTTATACACACGGCAAATGGTCTGCTGAACGACTCATCAACGCACAGAAAGGAAAACGCCTTGGCGAAGCCATCGGCGTTATTTTGCATCAACTGGACAGTACCCGGCAGACAGAAGTAAACCGTACCGTACGACTCATCGATACCAGCGGACAGCGTGCGCAAAACTGGGGCTCGGTCATGATGATCTTTGCCTGCATCAGCAGCCTGCTCGCTTTTTTATATATTACCACACGCATTCATAAACAGGAACAACTCATCGAAGCACTGGACAAATCACAGCAACAGGAAAAGAAACTGGCTGCTATCAAAGAACAGTTCCTCGCTAACATGAGCCATGAGATCCGAACGCCCATGAATGCCGTACTTGGTTTTACACACCTGCTACAACAGCAACCCCTGAATGAAAAAGGAAGGGAATATGTCGCCGCCATCGAAAATGCCGGCGAAAACCTGTTGGAAATCATCAACGACATTCTCGATATTTCTAAAATAGAATCAGGCATGATGCGGCTGGAACCAGTCTCGTTCAGCCTGCGCGGGGTATTGCACGGCGTGCAGACCATGTTCCGCCTGAAAGCTGAAGAGAAGAAACTGGCCTTTAATGTAACCATCGATGACAATGTACCTGATATTCTGTACGGCGATGTCGTTCGGCTTACACAGGTATTGGTGAACCTCGCTAACAACGCGATCAAGTTCACCAACCAGGGGCATGTAAATATCATGATCAATCGGCTGGGAGAAAATGAACACACAGTACGTGTACTGTTTGCAGTGAGTGATACCGGTATTGGCATTGCCCCCGATAAACTACCCGCTATCTTTGACCGCTTTAACCAGGCAGAAGCCGATACGACCCGTAAATATGGTGGTACCGGCCTGGGATTGACCATCGTAAAACAACTGGTAGAACTGCAACATGGCGCACTCACCGTAGAAAGTGAACCCGGCAAAGGCAGCACCTTTATGGTAGAACTACCTTATGCACACGGAGAATTACTGCCTGAAAACGGGGAATCCATTAATGAGAATTTTTTCTCTTCTCTGCATGCAGATGTAAAACTGCTGGTAGCAGAAGACAATAAAATGAATCAGGACCTGCTGAAACACCTGCTGGGCAACCGGCAGCTGCATTATCAACTGGTCACAAACGGACAGGATGTGCTAAATGCCCTGACCAAAGGACATTATGATATGGTGCTGATGGATATCCAGATGCCGGAGATGGATGGGTACACCGCTGCCCGCAAAATCAGGCAGGAACTGCATTCCAACATTCCCATCATTGCCATGACAGCACATGCTATGGCTGGGGAAAGGGAGAAATGCCTGCAGGCAGGGATGAATGAATACCTCTCTAAACCGATCCGGGAAGAAGAATTATTCAGATTGATCCAGATCTTTACGGGTAAGTTCAGTCCTCCTGAGGTACATACTGCCCTTAACGGCCATTTCCAACCGCATGACGGACCTTTGGTACAATTACAATATCTGAAGACGCTGAGTAAGGGAGATACGGAATTTGAGCATGCTATGCTGCAACAATTCGTGACACAATTACCTGAAGATCTCGGGGCATTGAAAAAAGCCATTCAGGCTGAGGATGTGGCGGCCATCCGGAGTACGGCGCATAACCTGAAGACAACCATTTCCTTTATCGGATTGGATGGTATTTTATATCCTATTTTGGACCCATTGGAGTCACTGGACCCTAACTCCTATCAGCCCGCGCTGGTAGCAGAAAAATTTGCCACACTGCGCGAGCTGAGTCTGAAGGCCATGGAAGAAACCATGGCTATCCTGTTATAGATGATTTTAACCTTTCCATCAGGGGTAATATCTCCACGATTACGATCCCGCACCATCCGGCCAGCAAGAAATTTTAACTGCAAAACAGGGTAATATCTCCCTCCATATAGTCACAGGTAAGCTTAGCTCCCTGTTTATCGTCTATTGTCTTATGAAGCCACGCCTGACCAGGTCTTGCTCGTACCATCGTAGGTGACATGAGCCAGGTAACGGTAAGTCCTGTTTTGATTAGGTATAGCATCAAAGGAACGCTCCTGTATAATATATAAGGAGAGCAAAATAGCAATGGTGAGGCCCATAGCCAGACCAAAGATATTTAAGACGCTAAACAGCCTGTTATGAGCCAGATTGAGCCAGGCAATTTTAATGGAATTTGTAATCATAGTCATGTGGAAAATGGCGTGTAATAAGTATCACGAACTACGCCAAAATCACAAACTACTGATATACAAAAGATTGAAAACGGGTACTACAGGAAAAGTATTCAACTTCGAACACCTGTTGTAATAATGCGAACACGTTAACACCCAATTTCCCTTTTTCAACGACACTTCGGCCTCATTCACCGAAACCGAAGGTTAAAGCGGGTCTATCAGGCTTAATTTTACGTCAGAAACTACAAACAAACAATTCAAAATTATTTAAAAACAAAGATCATGAACATCAAGAAAAGTCTTATTGTAGCTGCAGTATTTATGAGTGTTAGCGCTATCACTTTTGCACAGACTCCAGCTGCAAAACCAGCTAAGAAAGAAAAAGCAAAAACTGAAAAGCCAGCTGCTGACACTACAAAAGCTCACAAAGCACACAAAGCAGCTGCTACTGCAACTCCTAAAAAAGGTGCATAATCTAGCCAAGACACAAAAAGTCTTTCAGGGAGCTGGCCTTAGGGCCAGCTTTTTGTATTTTATAGCTATCCTAAAGTTAGATTAATTTGCGTGATGCAAAGGGAACGGGGTAATTTGCCTAATACAATGTCTTATCTCCCTTCGCCTGCCAGTCCTGAAATACTTTAATCGCAGCAGCAGAAGGAAATGCAATAAACGGGATACGCTTGTCTTCGTGGGCTATTCCTATTTCGTTGTAAATAAAAGAATCGTCGAAATCAATAGCAGCTGCATCTTCTTTTGTGTTCGCAAAGTACACGCGTTGCGGGCGGGCCCAGTAAATAGCGCCAAGACACATGGGGCAGGGTTCGCAGGAAGTGTAGATTTCACAGTCGTGCAATTGGAAGGTGCCCAGATGCTCACAGGCATCCCGAATAGCACTTACTTCTGCATGAGCAGTGGGGTCGTTGGTACAGAGCACCTTGTTCCAGCCACGTCCTACTATTTCATCACCACGTACTACAATTGCGCCAAATGGTCCTCCGTCGCCATGCTCCATGCCTTCGCGGGATAAATTTATCGCAATGGACATGAAGTGTTTTTCTCTTTCTCCTATCATAATGTTATTCGCATTTTAACCAAATTTACTGAAAATAAACCAGCATTTTTTTTACTGGCAGCTCACACTGTCCGCAAAAAATTTTGTGCGCACGCGTTTGAATGGCAAGGCGCAAAACCCTTTGAGTGCGCACGTTTTATTTACAAGGCGCGAAAATCGCCCTGCCATTCAAACGCATGCACCATTCAAACGCTGGTAGCATTGGATAATAGCTGGTACCATTAGATAATAAATACCAGCCAAAAAAAACCCGGGCAAAGAATTGCCCGGGTATTCGTAACTGTATATCGTCGTATTTGAATAAACTTATAATCTCTTACACTTAAGCCGTAACCGTCACCTGATTCCTGATCACCACTACCCCATCAAACACATCTACCAGCACAGGCTTACTCTTATCAATATCTCCCGCCAGTATCTTCTTACTCAACAAATTGATAATCTCCTTCTGTATCAATCTCTTCAACGGCCTCGCACCAAACGTAGGGTCATAACCCTGCACCGCCAGGTACTCAAGTGCATAGTCAGAGAATTCCAATATCATGCCATTCTGTGCTACCATCTCTTTCAACTGCTGCAACTGAATGTTAATTATTCCCTTAATTTCACTTCTTAACAACGGCTGGAACATAATCACCTCATCCACACGGTTTAAGAACTCCGGCCTGATGGTCTGCTTTAACAGATTCATCACTTCCGCCTTTGTTCCATCTACCACACTCTCCCTGTTCCGCTCATCGATCTTCTCAAAATTCTCCTGGATAATATGACTACCCATATTGCTCGTCATGATGATAATAGTGTTCTTAAAGTTCACCACACGGCCCTTATTATCGGTCAACCGTCCATCATCCAGCACCTGCAACAGGATATTGAATACATCCGGATGCGCTTTCTCTATTTCATCCAGCAATACTACGGAATATGGCTTACGTCTCACCGCTTCGGTCAACTGACCTCCTTCATCATATCCCACATATCCCGGAGGCGCTCCTACCAGTCTGCTTACCGCATGTTTCTCCTGGTATTCACTCATATCTATCCGCGTCATCATGTTGTCATCGTCGAACAGGTATTCTGCCAGTGCCTTTGCCAACTCAGTCTTACCCACCCCGGTGGTACCCAGGAAGATAAAGGAACCGATCGGCTTCTTAGGATCCTGCAACCCTGCACGGCTACGACGAATGGCATCGGATACCGCGATAATCGCTTCTTCCTGTCCTACCACCCGTTTGTGCAATTCATCTTCCAGTTTCAGTAATTTATCCCTTTCACTCTGCATCATCCGGTGTACCGGAATACCCGTCGCTTTCGCCACATTTTCTGCTATATCTTCTGCATCTACTTCTTCCTTCAGCAAGCGCTTGTGGTCAGTAGACATTTCATTCAGTTCTGCGGTATATTTCTCAATCAGCTCTTCCTGCTCTTTCACTTTACCATACCGGATCTCTGCCACACGTCCATATTCTCCGTTCCTTTCTGCCTGCTCTGCTTCCTGCTTCAGGTTTTCAATCGCAGCCTTTGCATTCTGCAGTTTGTCTACCACCTCTTTCTCTTCCTGCCACTTTGCCTTGAAAGTACTCCGCTGCTCACCCAGTCTGGCGATTTCACCATTCAGTTCCCGCAGTTTATCTTCATCATTCTCTCTCTTGATCGCTTCTCTCTCTATTTCCAGCTGACGGATCCTTCTTTCCAGTTCATCCAGCTCTTCCGGCATAGAGTTCATTTCCAGCCTTAATTTCGCCGCACTCTCATCGATCAGGTCAATTGCCTTATCAGGCAGGAAACGGTCTGTAATGTACCTGTGAGACAATTCTACGGCTGCAATGATCGCCTCATCCTTAATCAGTACATGGTGATGGCTTTCGTAACGCTCTTTCAAACCACGCAGAATGGAAATCGCATCTTCTACTCCAGGCTCATTGACCATTACTTTCTGGAAACGACGTTCCAGGGCCTTATCTTTTTCAAAATATTTCTGGTATTCATTCAGGGTGGTGGCACCTATTGCGCGCAATTCACCACGGGCCAAAGCTGGTTTCAGGATGTTCGCTGCGTCCATTGCACCTTCCATCGCACCGGCACCTACCAGGGTATGGATCTCATCGATAAAGAGGATCAGCTGTCCATCGCTCTCAGTTACTTCCTTGATCACCGCTTTCAGCCTTTCTTCGAATTCACCCCTGTATTTGGCACCTGCCATCAGGCTACCCATATCCAGTGCATAGATGATCTTTGACTTCAGGTTGTCTGGCACGTCACCATTGATAATACGGTGTGCCAGCCCTTCTACGATCGCAGTTTTACCTACACCCGGTTCACCTACTAAGATCGGGTTGTTTTTAGACCTGCGTGACAGGATGTGCAGGGTACGCCTGATCTCCTCGTCACGACCAATCACAGGATCCAGTTTCCCGGCCTGTGCAAGTTCGTTCAGGTTCTTCGCATATTTCTGCAACGAGTTAAACTGGGTATCAGCAGTCTGTGAATTGACAGTACTTCCTTTTCTCAGTTCGGTGATCGCAGCTTTCAGTCCTTTCTCGGTCAGGCCTGCATCTTTCAGCACCTTGGCAGTGTCATCGCTGCCACCCAGCAGTCCGAGCAACAGGTGCTCTACGCTTACAAACTCGTCTTTAAATTCTTTGATGCTGGAGCCCGCTCTCAGCATAGCATTATTTGCATCACGGCTTAGAACCTGTCCGGCATCGCCGCTTGCTTTTGCGTATTTATTAATCTGGTCATCTACTTTAGACGCCAGGAAATTAGTATTGACATTGTTTTTCTTCAACAGGTAATCTATCGCACTATCCTCATCATTAAGCAATGCCTTCAGCAAATGCCCTGTTTCGATGGCCTGCTGCTGGTTATTAAACGCCAGCTGTTGGGCCTTTTGCAGTATTTCCTGCGATTTAATGGTGAAATTGTTCAAATTCATATCGTTATAATTTCTCCGTTTAGTGTTTTCATGCGTTTCACATGCAAAAAATATACATCAAAACGTGCTCCAAGTCTGCGAATGCGATATTTTGGCATAAAAAAATGCCCGGGACTGCTCTTTTAACAGCTTCCCGGGCATTCGACTGCTATTATTACAGGTTTATTGCTTCACAAGCACGATTTTCGCCCTGTCTGCTTTGTAAACCATATTATTAAACGCCGCAAAGTTGACCCACTCACTGGCTGGAAAGACTCCCGCCTTATGGCAGTAACTCCGGATATAGATGACCTGGTTGTCTTTTACCTGTATGTTAGAAGTATACTCCCCAAAGTTACTCTTCAGGATCACAGGCTGAGGCACGGACTCTGATGTATAGCCTGCCGGAATATTAATCACAACAGTATCTACATTTTTATAAGGAGAATAGACATTTACTGTTGAAACCCGGGGCTCCGTTGTTTCCTGTTTTGAACCAGCCTTGCTCAGTAAATTTGGCTCCAGGAACATCCGCTTCCCACTCACCGTTGCATAGTTATGTGCATTGATTTCCATCTCTTCGTCCATCGCGGGCACTAATCCCGCTATTTCTTTCGCCTCGTATTTATTTACATCATAACTGGGCATCAGGCGATCTTTGCGTAACCACTCCATAATTTTGTCATGAGAAAGGGCGTGATTCATGCCATGTGCATAGTCTTGTTGCAGCGCAGTAGAATGCGTATTGATTTTCACCAGCATATCGCCTGTCTCTGAAACTGTCGCTGTAATACGACGAACTTTCACATTCTGATCCATAGTATATGCCGGGGTGCGTACCAGTTTGCTACCCTGGTCTGCAATCACCAGCACCGGTCTGTTGGCAGTAAAACTACTCAGGTAACCCGCAGGCAGCGTATTGTTTGTACATTCCAGCCAGGTGGTATCACCATTGCCGGGTACGCAGGCGATCATGTGGTTAAACTGGGTAGACGGGAAATCCTCGACCAGTTCTAAATTCGTATCACCTGCCCGCACCAGCACAGAATTGGCCGGTACACCTGCTTCTTTCAGCAGGGCTACCATGTAATTGGACAATGCTTTACAATCGCCGTATCCTTTTGTTGCCACCGAATTGGCATCAAATGTCTGCCACCCACCTATACCCAGTACAATCAGGATATAATGGGTATGCTGCTGTAAATAGCGGTAAAGAATAGCTACTTTCTCTTTTTGAGACTTGCCATCTGTCAGGTCATGTACCGTCTGCTTCACATTATCAGGCAGCACATCACGACCCTGATTGAGGGTGTAAATAAAGTGCCCCAGTTCTTCCCAGCTATTCATATTACCTTTAAAATCCTGCATTTCAAAGTTGGAAGGCGCCAGCATCACCGTGGTCGTTCTGTCATAAGATTCCGGAATATAATCTTCTTCCGGCATTGCCACCATACCTTTTACTTCCCAGGTATAGGTCAGGTTTTCCTTCCCCCTTGTAACTACAGGCTCCCCATTATAATGGAAGGACTTATAGCGCAGTTTATAATCGGGCGGCACGCTTACTGTCAGTTTTGCCTGCTCTACCGCATAGTTTTCATTTCCCTGTGGCGTCCAGTCAGGCAGGTAAAAGGCGTGGTTATATTTTACCTCAGTCTCTACCTCTATCGTATAAGGATACACTTTCCAACTAAAGCGGTAGACTTTATAACGGGTATCTGACATCAGGGCCTCATCGCCTACCCCACTCACATCAGTGATATCATTTTGCCTGATTTTGGATAACTCCACCCCTTCTGCACTTAACAGGCGGCCTTTGATAGACCGCACATCTTTTAGTTTACTATAATCCTCGTAGATGCTGGCGTATCGATCGCCTTTGGCATCCAGTATAGTCAGTACATAATGCCTGGTCACACGTACTTCACCGGGATTTACCAACCGTACCGTTAATTCTTCCATGCGCTTTACAACATGGGCTTTTTCTTTCAGGTTCGCGGGTATAGCGGATACCGGATACTCCGGATCCTTTGCCTGCGATGGTAACAGGTATCCCATGAGTAACAGGGCCAGTCCAATTGATTTATTAAACATGGGTTATGCTTTCTTTTTCAGTACAATTTGTTCAGATTGTTTTTTCACAATCAAATCGAAGAAGTCACGCAGGGTGGAATAATCATCCGGCGTAAATGTCGCTTTATTCAATTGAACCCTGCAGCGGAATTGAATGGTATTTTCATTTTGCTGTATCAGGTACTGGAACTGGCCTTCATCTTCATTCAGTTTTACCATGGTTGATTTTGGCAGCTCTTCTATTACATAGCCTTCAGGTACGATCAGGTTCAGCGTATACACCTCGTCCATCAGGTACGGCATTTCCACAGGGTAACGACGCTCCAGTGATTTGAACGGATTACTTTTATAGGCTTCCATCAGCATCGGGTTCAGGTACAACATACCCGCATCGTCCGGGGTCATTTCAAAATCATACTTTACCGATAATGGCACTTCGTAATCATCCATGTCACTGATCTCTGCATTGGATATGGTAGTTTCCATAGAGAAGCCTTTAGCAATCGGCTTAAAGTACGCATCCTTGCCATTCTTCACTATATCTGCTCTCATTTTGCAGGACTCATAGTAAGTCGGCTTCTGGGAAAAAAAGCCTTTGATCTTACCGCTATCGCCCACCAGCGTCACATAAGTGCTCTTGGCTTCCAACAGGGTATTGGGATCCAGTGAAACCGGGATGACTTCAGGAGACATAATTCTTGCATGCCCGTTATAGCAGGTATAATCCAGATGGCCAAAGCCCAGGTAAGGCTCGGAAGCATCCAGGAAATACCACTCCTCACCGGTATTCAGGGCCGCAATCGTATAATTGAAACGGCCTACCATTGGGTACATTTCATAAGTAACACCATTGTCGCGGGTGCTCAATATGAGGGGATACACGTTCAGACCCGCTCTGCGCAACATAGCTACCAGCAACAGGTTGATGTCGGCATCATTCCCGCTGTGAGAGGAATAAATGGCTTTTAATGATTGGGACAAATACAGGTCGTCGTGACTGGTGCAGGTAAAATTACTTCTTACATAATTATAAATGCGGCGAGCTTTGGCTGTATCATCGGTAAGCCCTTTGATCAGCTCATCTACTTTATCACCCAGGAAACCGTTGTTTTTGTCCAGACCATCGCCAAAGTATTCAGACTTCTTCAGCTCCTCATACAGTTTACCCCAGGTACCCAGTACCGGTTTTACAGGTTGATCCGGATACCTGTAGGCAGAAAGCTGGAACTGGATCATAGATACGTGGTTCCAGATACTGGTAGTGAATTCCTCTTCACGCAGTGCAGGCACATTCTCCGCCTCCCATTTATAGATATTGGTAACGGAGTTGATGGTGTAATACTGGGTATGACCTGTTTTACCGCCATAAGCGTTCTCTTCATCATAAGCGATGGTAAGGGACTGATGCCCCTGCGACTTATTTTCCTTAACAGGGATATAACCAGATCGCAGGAAGATGTATTCGTAAAACTCCGGCACTGTTACCTCATACCTGTTATAGATCGTAGGGTAATTGGTGCTCTGGAACTGCCAGGGGTGCAGGCGCATCTTATAAGGAGTGGCGAGGGTGTAAGTGTATTCAATGATACTGCCTTCTTTTACAGCAGGCAACGTGAACTTCTGCACGACATCGCCTTTTTTGTCAATTTTATCTGTGAAGATGCTTTTGCTGTCCATCTTCGTTTCTACCACCTTTGTCCCTTCCAGGTTATAGGTAGTCGCTTTGATGTCTTTGAGTTTGTTTTCGTCTGTTTCTCCTTTGTAATAATGGATCTTTACAGTGGCGGCATCATAACCGTTTTTGTCCAGAATGCGGATACGGGTGTGACGTTTAAATACCAATACCAGGCCATTGACCCTTTCTGATTCGAACGAAGCTTCGCCGATATCAGAGATAATCACCGCATGGGCACCGGTATCCTGCTCAAAACCAGTTTTGCTGAAATCTTTTGGATCAACTTTCCCAAATTTAATTTTGTCCTGGGAAAACACATTCAATGACAATACAATGCCCATAAACAGGGCAAAGGGGAACATTCCGACTTGTTGTGGTCGCATACTCGAAGTAACTAAGGTAATAGGATTGATTTACGTAAATGAAGATATGCAAAAAGTAGGTTTTCCATAAAAAATTTCATTTTTCTTTACCTTGCAGGTCACATGCAATTGGCAGAGACATATACAGCATTTATAAAAGCGCAGGCAGCGGATCTGGGATTTGATCACTGTGGAATAGCCCGTGCCGTACAGCTGGATGACGATGCCCGAAGACTGGAAACGTGGCTGAACAAGGGTATGCATGGAAATATGAAGTACATGGAGAATCATTTTGACAAGCGGATTGACCCCAGGAAACTGGTGGATAACGCCCGGTCGGTGATTACGCTATTATTAAACTACTACCCCTCGGAACAGCAGGTGCCCGATGCCCCCCGGATCTCCAAATATGCTTATGGAAAAGATTACCATGAGGTGATCAAAGCGAAACTGAATACCTTGCTGGCCAGGATGCAGGAGACCATGGGCGAAGTGAGCGGACGGGGATTTGTCGATTCGGCACCGGTATTGGAAAGGGCCTGGGCGCAAAAGAGTGGGTTGGGATGGCTCGGTAAAAACGGGAATCTCATCCACAAGCAGGCAGGGTCGTTCTTTTTTATTGCTACACTCATTACGGATGTGGAGCTGGTATACGATAATCCTGTAGGAGATTATTGCGGGTCCTGTACCAAATGCCTGGATGCCTGCCCTACAGGGGCGCTGGTAGCACCGGGCGTGGTAGATGGTAGCAGGTGCATCTCTTATTATACCATAGAACTGAAGGAATTGCTGATTCCTGAAAAGATGCAGGGGCAATTTGATAACTGGATGTTTGGGTGTGATACCTGTCAGGATGTATGCCCCTGGAACAGGTTTTCAAAGCCGAATCAAACGGCAGAGTTTACGCCTATACCTGAAATACTGAATTTTTCCACAAAGGATTGGGAGGAGCTAACGGAGGAAGAGTTTAGAAGGATTTTTAAACATTCGCCCATGAAACGATCGAAATACGCCGGCATCAGGAGGAATCTGAACTTTTTGGAATTTTGAGGAATTTGCTAATGCTGGCAACAGAAGGAATCTGAAATTTTGGGAATACTAAAGAGTTCACTAACGCTGGCAGCAGAAGGAATCTAAACTTTGGGAATACTAAAGAGTTCACTAACGCTGGCAGCAGGAGGAATCTGAACTTTTTGGAATACTTAAGAATTCACTAATGCTGGCAGCAGAAGGAATCTGAACTTTGGGAATAATAAAGAGTACACTAACGCGGGCAGCAGAAGGAATCTGAACTTTGGGAATAATAAAGAGTTCACTAACGTGGGCAGCAGAAGGAATCTGAACTTTGGGAATAATAAAGAGTTCACTAACGAAGTCTTCTAAATTTCCTGAAATTTTAAAACATTCACCCGGCCCACAGGCCAATCCCCCATTTATTTTAACGTTATTTTATCTTTTCTTTTCCGTAAATTGTATGACTTGCCAACAAACTTACTCTATCGGGGGTTACTAAAAAGAGTCTTATTTTATTATGGAAGAAGTACAGGTTTTAACTGCTCCGGGATTGTACGGATCGGGGCCGCAACACTGGCAGACAATATGGGAAAACCTGCCGGGTGTAAAGAGAATAGAACAGAACAACTGGGATCAACCCGAACTAAACGACTGGATCAACAGCATTGAAGATGCGGTATCCAAAGCCGGTCCTGATGTAGTGATCGCAGCACATTCCCTGGGATGCCTCGCCCTTGCCCACTGGGCACAGCACACAAAATTGAAGATCCGCGGCGCGCTGCTGGTGGCTCCACCAGATGCTGACCGAACGGGATTTCCAACAGTAGCGAAAAGCTTTGCGCCTACGCCGTTACAGCCATTACCTTTCAGGAGCATTGTGGTTTCGAGTACCAATGATGAATATGCTAGCCTGCAACGGGCAAAGACATTTGCGAGTGCATGGGGAAGCAGGTTTGTGAATGTAGGGGAAGCGGGCCATATTAATGCGGAGAGTAATTTAGGGGAATGGGAAAATGGGCAGACGTTGGTGGAGGAGTTAGTGAGGAATTGGGAAACGCTGTAAAGTTTAAATGCAGGCAAATCACTAAAACCATCAAATTATTTAAAAAATGAAAGGCTGGAAGATTCCAGCCTTTGTTATTCCACGTCATCTATGGCGTTATGCCAATTCTTTTATCGCTGACCTTTTAACAGGTAGATAGCTTCATTCCATCTCAGCTCATTCCTGAACTGGTATAAATCAGTGTCCTTACCAATCTTCACATACTCGATACCCGCCATGTCGGCAAAGTCCTGCATATGTGCACTACCCAGGTTCTGGCTATATACGGTATGGTGTGCGCCACCAGCCTGAATCCATGCGGCACAACCTGTACGCATATCTGGCAGTGGTTTCCACAACACTCTCGCTACCGGCAGTTTAGGCAGGTCCTGTACAGGTTTCACGGCTTCCACTTCATTTACCAGCAAACGGAAACGGTTGCCCATATCAATCAAAGATGCATTGATGGCAGGTCCCGCGTCTACATTGAATACCAGTCTTACAGGATCGGCTTTGCCGCCGATACCCAGTGGATGGATTTCGCAGCTTGGCTTACCATCTGCAATAGAGGAACAGATTTCGAGCATATGTGCGCCCAGTACGAGCCTGTTAGCCGGATCGAAATGGTAAGTATAGTCTTCCATGAAGGAGTTACCACCAGGCAGTCCACTACCCATTACTTTCGCCGCTCTTACCAGTGCAGAAGTTTTCCAGTCGCCTTCACCGCCAAAACCGTAACCATCTGCCATCAGACGCTGTACAGCGATACCTGGCAGTTGTTCCATACCATGGAGGTCCTGGAAAGTATCTGTAAATCCTTTGAAGTTTCCATCTTCCAGGAATGCACGCAGCCCTAGTTCGATCTTAGCAGCTGTACGCAGAGAAGCATGTTGTGCACCACCTTTTACAAGGGTAGCACCCAGTTTATATACATCTGCATATTCAGCCACCAGCTTGTCGATGCTGGCGTCGGAAACCTGGTTCACGAAAGCCACCACATCGCCGATACCATAACCATTTACGGAATAACCGAACTGTAACTCAGCTTCCACCTTGTCACCTTCAGTAACCGCTACTTCGCGCATGTTATCGCCGATACGGGCAAATTTTGCACCCTGCCAGTCGAACCAACCTGCGGCTGCTCTGAGCCAGGTATTCAGTTCGCCGATCACATCAGGATCCTGCCAGTGGCCACATATCACTTTGCGCTCGATGCGCATGCGTGACATCATAAAACCAAACTCTCTGTCACCATGAGCTGACTGGTTCAGGTTCATGAAGTCCATATCGATCTCACCCCATGGAATATCCCGGTTGAACTGGGTATGGAGGTGTAATAAAGGACGTTGTAATATTTTCAGCCCCCTGATCCACATTTTGGCAGGAGAGAATGTATGCATCCAGGCAATCACACCGATACAGTTTTTTGCGGCATTGGCTTCCTGGCAAATGGCATAGATCTCTTCGGGGGTTTTTACAGTAGGCTTGAATACGATCTTAACGGGAATGTTCGGATCGGCGTCCAGGGAGGCAGCGATGGTTTGTGCATGCGCAGCTACCTGCTGCAGGGTCTCTTCTCCATAAAGGTGCTGGCTACCGGTCACGAACCAGGCTTCAAGTTGCTTCAACTGTATCATATGCTATTGAATTTTTTTGTGATTAGTATTTATGGTTGTCCGTTTACGGAAATTGGATGATAGGTTTCGTATCGGATTACAGCTATCTTTTTACTGCTTAACGATTACAGGTTTCGAATTACAGTTACCGGATTTTCATTTACCGGTTACCTTTATCGAATTCCTGTTTTCTGATGGCTAGTATCGGATTACAGCTATCTCTTTACTGTTTACCGATTACAGGTTTCGAATTACAGTTATCGGATTTTCATTTACCGGTTACCTTTATCGAATTCCTGTTTTCTGATGACTAGTATCGGATTACAGCTATCTCATTACTGTTTACCGATTACAGCCTTCCGTTACTGTTGCCCGTAATAAGAATCCGGACCATGTTTCCGCTCAAAATGTTTTTTAATCAAAGAGTCCTTCAGGCGGGGGCATGAAGGGCGGATGGTTTCCGTGAGATAAGCCATTCTCGCTACTTCTTCCAGCACGGCGGCGTTGTACACTGCTTTGTCTGCTGTTTTTCCCCAGGTAAAAGGGGCATGATTGCCTACCAGGATCATTTCAATCTCTTCGTAACTGAGGTTACGCTCATTCAAACAGTTCATGATCTGGAAGCCGGTCTCATGCTCATAGTTACCCTTGATCATATCATCGTGCATGGGTGGTGCGCAAGGCACATCGCTGGTCAGATGATCTGCATGGGTCGTGCCATAGATCGGGATATCCCTTTGTGCCTGTGCCCAGGCAGTAGCATAGGTAGAATGCGTATGCACAATACCGCCAATGTGGGCCCAGTGCTTGTAGAGCACTGCATGGGTTTTGGTATCTGACGATGGCCGTCCGTTGTTCGTAACATTGTTTGCATCGAAATCGACAATCACCATTTTCTCTGGCGAGAGCAGGTTGTAAGGCACGCCGCTGGGTTTGATGGCAAATACCCCGGCTTTGTGGTCGGCTACGCTGACGTTGCCAAAGGTGAAGAGGACCAGCCCTAAAGCGGGCAGTTGCATGTTAGCGTGGTAAGCCTGCTCCTGAAGTTCCTTGTATGGATGGCTCATTTGTATAATTTTTCAGTGAACGCTCCTGTTTACTTGAATTTTTTGATAGGACGCATTTAATCAGCTTTTCTGTAAATGCACCTATTTCCCTGAATTCCCTGAATTGACTCACTTAAACAGTTTTTCTGTAAATGCGCCTATTTCCTTAAACTTCTCATACCTATTGGCATAATAAGACACATTTTGCTCCCTTGGGAACCAGGTAGTTTCAAAACCAGAGGTCATGGCAGCCTGCGCAACATCAATATCAGGGTGAACACCCGCTACCACAGCGGCAAACATGGCCGCACCCAGTGCACAGGCATTTTCGCTGTTTACAATGCGGATAGGTCTGTTCATCACATCGGCCAGTACCTGCATGGCATAACCTGATTTTTTAGCCACACCACCCAGTGCAATCACTTCCTGAATAGGAATGCCTTCCTGAACAAAGCGGTCCGCAATGGCTTTGGCACCAAAGGCCGCCGCTTCTACGAGCGTTTTGAAAAGTTGCACCGCATCGGTACCCAGGTGTAAACCAGTAATAGTGCTCTTGACAGTATGATTAGCATCAGGTGTACGACGGCCGTTGAACCAGTCCATGGCTATCGGGTCGTTGTCACGCAATGGGAGTTGTTCTGCTTTTTTTGACAGGTAAGCAAGGAGTTTGCCTTCCACTTCCGCCAGTTTATCTTTTTCTTCCGGCATGAGGTCGTATAATGGTCCCATGATCAGTTTACGAAGCCATGCAAAGATGTCGCCGTAAGCAGACTGGCCTGCTTCCAAACCAAGCATATCGGGCACCACAGAGCCGTCTACCTGACCGCAGATACCTTTTACCAGTTTGTCGCTGGTTTCTTCCAGCGGAGCGATGAGGATATCGCAGGTGCTGGTGCCGATCACCTTACAGAGGGAGTATGGACGGATACCGCCACCTACCGCACCCATGTGGGCATCGAAGGCGCCGGTGCCGATCACAACATCAGCAGGCAGCCCTAATTTTTCTGCCCATTCAGCGGTGATAGTACCAGCAGGTACAGTGGCATCCACTGTATCGGTGTACATCTGATCGTATTTATCGAGAACAGGGTTCAGTTTGGAAAGGAAGTCATTTGGCGGCAATCCTTTCCAGGAAGCGTGCCACATAGCTTTGTGACCTGCGGCACAACGGCTGCGAAGCAGGGTATCGACACTTTTGTTGCCGGTGAGTACGGCCGGGATCCAGTCGCAATGTTCTACCCAGGCAGCGGCTGCTGCTTCGATGGCAGGATCTTCGGTTACGACATGGAGTATTTTGGCCCAGAACCATTCGCTGCTGTATATGCCACCGCTGTAAGCAGTATAATCTTTGCCATTGCTATGGGAGATGTCATTAATCAGGGCCGCTTCCGAGTTGGCAGTATGATCTTTCCAGAGAACGAACATGGCGTTGGGGTTTTCTTCAAAACCGGGCAACAGGGCCAGGGGCGTACCTTGTTCGTTGACAGGGCCGGGGGTGGAACCGGTGGTATCGACGGCGATGCCTTTCACCCTGGCGGCGGTGCCAGCCGGGCATTGTTTCAGCGCGTCTTTAATACTGTTTTCCAGCCCTTCCAGGTAATCTTTAGGGTGCTGGCGGTATTGCTGGATGGCGGGGTCACAGAAGAGCCCCTTTTTCCAGCGAGGATAAAAATACACGGCACTACCGGCTTCCTGACCGGTCTGCGTATCTACAACAAGGGAGCGGACTGAGTCGGTGCCGAAGTCGACACCTATAACATATGAATGTTCCATAACGATCGGCCCTTTCCAACAACCTAAGGCGGCGGAAAGTTGTTTTAAAATGAAAAATAAATAATGCCTTTATTGTCAGTTTGACATTTATAAAACGTGGTAAAAAAAGACGATATGAGGGAGACCCATATCTATCATTTTTTATTATTTAAGATTACCCGGATCGGAAACGAAGTTGAGGAAGGCGTGGAATTTGGCGCTGTATTTTCTTTTATCCAGCTTGTAATAGAATGCTCCCCTTTTGGAAGTAGCCCTCTCTTTTTCTTTTTGTTTGATCAGTAAACCCGTGGACAATACTTTACGGCTGAAGTTCCTTTTGTCAAAGCCGGATTCGTATACGGCTTCGAAGAGGATTTGCAGCTGTGGGATGGTAAATTTGGCTGGCAACAGTTCGAACAGCAGCGGGTGAATAGCTGCTTTGTAACGTAAGCGTGCCAGTGCTTCAGATACCATCTGTGCATGGTCAAAAATCAGTTTTGGCGCCTCTTTGAGAGGGAACCATTCTGCCTTGTACTCATCGCTCAGCTGTTGTTTGTACTGATTGATGTCGATCAGGGCATAATAAGCTACAGACAAGGTTCGCTCCACCGGATCGCGGTTAGGGCCACCATAGGCATTGAGCTGCTCCATGAAGACGCCATCCAGTCCTGTCAGTTTGGTCAGTGTACGGGTGGCTGCCTCTTCGAGGCCTTCGTCCGCCTGCACAAAACCGCCCATCAGGCTCCACTTTCCTTTCTCCGGTTCAAATCCACGCTTGATAAGCAAGAGCTTAAGATCCTGTCCGTCAAAACCGAAAATTATACAGTCTACTGCTATCAGCATCCGGGTTTGCCGGGAATAACGTGTCATACTTTCCTGGTGTTTAATTCTGCTAATATAAAACTCCCCATTGATATTCCCAGCATTTAGTGATATTGATAGCTATAATATGAATGCAATATAAAAAATTAAATGTCATTTTTACAATTATTTATCCCGCCTTTTTTAATATTTCTTTTTTAGCAGCCCGCAGGGGATTGCGCCAAAACAGAACGCTTTTACTGTAGGCAAAAGCGTTCTGTTTTGGGAGGGGATTTTATGGAAAAAGAAATTCTGTTTATAGCTATGAAGGGGATAGTACCTCTTTATAGATCTGAAGGGGATAGTTACATTTGTAGATTTGAAGGGGAGAGTACCATTTATAGCTATGAAGAAGATAGTCCCCCTTTATAGCTCCGAAGAGGATAGTTCCACTTATAGCACTAGAAAAGATAGTCTCCCTTTATAGCTCCGAAGGGGATAGTTCCGTATAGTCGCTTATAAAACGAATAATATTGTTATAAGCTGCAAACTCCTCTTTAGTATGCATAGTAGTGATCACCACCGCTTTCATACCTGCATTCTGCGCGGCTTCTACACCTTTAGGTGCATCTTCAAACACGATGCAGTCTTCGGGTCTTACCCCCATCTTTTCAGCCGCCTTCAGGAAAGTTTCCGGATGAGGCTTGCTGTCTACCACGTCATCGGCGGTTATAATTGTCTTGAAATAGGATCTCAGGTGCAGATCATCAATTGTAAAATCTACATTGAATGGGATCGCGGCGGTGCCGATACCCATTGGGATGCCCAGTTCACGCGACTGATCCAGAAATTGCTGTAATCCGGCAATCAGGCCAAGGTGAGGGCGGTAAGCTTCCTGGTAACGGCGCTCTTTTTCGAGGGCCAGTTGATCCATTTGTTCGTTTGTGAATTTGCCTTTGCCAAAGATACGGATCAGGACTTCCTGGTTTTTGCCATACATTTCCTTTTTTACTGCTTCGCGGCTGAGGTTTGCACCAAGGTCGTCGTTGAGGATATTAAACCAGCCATGTACATGATACTCCATATCATCTATCATAGTGCCGTTCATGTCGAAGATAAATGCCCGTTTCATAGTCGTTGTACTTTGGGGCAAAGGTAGAAAAATAAAAGCGGGGATTTGATGGTTGTCCTCCGGACAATCATCAAATCCCCGCGGGCCGGAGGGTAAGGCCATCCTGGGGATGGCCTTACCCTCTGGAAGATGAACATACCCTCTGGAAGATGAACATACCCTCTGGAAGATGAGCATACCCTCTTGGAAGAATGAGCATACCCTCTTGGAAGATGAGCACACCCTCCGGGAGAATGTGCATACCTTCCAAGAAGATGGCCTTACCCTTCGGGAGAATGAGCAGACCCTCCGGCGGGCAGTACAACCCGGATATTAAATTTCATCTACCACCACCGCGGGTCTCCCGCGGAACTCTTCCCTGCAAAACCACTGTCCTTAATAGTAAAATTCCCATTCGCCGGATCCGTCCACAGATCTGTCACCGTACCTGCATACACCGTCAATCCCACAATCGCATTTCCACTCACCACATAATCCGATGTGTTAAAACTACTACTTACATTAATCAACGTGGCAGCATTCGCCCGGATCCCACGTACACTCGTACTTCCTCCGTTATTCCGCCCGACACCGATGATACAACTCTTCAGACTGATACCCGCCGTGATATTGTTGGTCGCTGACTGACTATAATCCACCAGGTAAGCCGATCCCCCACCCTGCGGCGCCTCATTAAAGGTGCAGTTACTCAGTACCACTGAATTGGAATTCTGCTTACTGGTCACCACTTTTTCCAGCTTATATAATGTACTGTTCTGTATTGTGATATTCTGTATCGCACAAGCCACATTATCACAATTCACCACTCCATAATTCGAAATACTGTCTACCACACAATTATTCACCACAAAGTCACCCACCTTTGTACCACCGGTAGCAGAAGTTTGTAACCTTACCACACCACGGAATATTTCTACATGACAATCTTCAAAAAGGATCTTACCAATGGTTGCTACATTGCTGGCATTGATCACGTACCTGCTGGCATAGTCATTACTCCGTAAAGTCAATCCCCTGAATACAACAGAGTCGATCACACTCCCCGCCGTCACATTGAAGTTGTTGGTGAAATAGATCAATGGTAACTGTGTATTGAAGCTGTTCTCACTCACGAATGATACGGCTTTGCCCAGTTCCATCGCAATATCGATATTATACGTCTCCCCTCTTTTCAGGATGATAATACTCCCCGCTCCCACTTTCGGTAAGGTATCTTCCAGGATACCCGGCACGCCTGTGATACCTGTCAGGTCTATCACATTCGGTCCGGTCGCCACACCGGCTTTGGTCGTAAAGGTCAGTATCCCCTTACTCACTTCTTCTTTAAAGATTTCTACTGTATAGGTTGTCAGTGGTTGCAGACTATCTACCTGCAATTTGCCCGCAATACTCTGTTCTTCCGACAATCCAATTGTTCTGGAAACACCGTCAGTTGTGAAGACCAGCTTCGTCAACCCCTGTGTAGATTTCCATAACAGAATGACAGATTTATCGATGAGATTACTATCTGCCAATGGTAGCAACAACTGCTCACCTGTAATGGAGAAACTTTTACTATACACCCAATTGGATGCACTGGCCGTATCTTTGCCATTCGTTCTTACACGGGCATAATACTTTTTACGTACTTCCAGGTATTGATCTGAAATCCTGATTCCAGTGGTATCTGTTGCAAAACTATGCGCCGTGGTCGCAAAAGTAGAATCCTGTGAAACCTCGACTGCATATGTCACTGCCGTACCGGAAGTGAACAATGCCGCTTTCCATGTGAGTGTAGCCAGCGTATCTGCCGTACTGATAGAGATATCACCCGATGGCATAAATTGCCTGGACAGACTGAGTTCATCTTCTTTTTTCTTACAGGCCAACAGGCTGATGAACAGAAAAAATATTACATAACGCATATAAGTCATTTTAATAGCCCTGATTTTGTACCCGCTTGTATTTATTGTTCAAAGCATCAACAAAAATTGGTAGCCCTGATTTTTGTACCCGCTTGCTGTTTTTGTTCAAAGCATCTACAAAAACTAGTAGCCCTGATTTTGCACCAGCTTGTAATTGCTATTCAAAGCATCAACAAAAATTGGTAGCCCTGATTTTGTACCAGCTTGCTGTTTTTGTTCAAAGCATCTACAAAAACTAGTAGCCCTGATTTTGTACCAGCTTGTAATTGTTATTCAAAGCATCAACAAAAATTGGTAGCCCTGATTTTGTACCCGCTTGCTGTTTTTGTTCAAAGCATCAACAAAAACTAATACCCCTGATTTTGTACCAGCTTATAATTGCTATTCAAAGCATCTACAAAAACTAATACCCTGATTTTGTACCAGCTTGTAATTGCTATTCAAAGCATCTACAGAAATTAATAACCTTGATTTTGTACCAGCTTATAATTACTATTCAAAGCATCTGTAGGAATAGGAAGCAGCTCTTTCTTATTCGCCTCAAAATAAATCGCATACCCCTTCCTTGCCCCCGTCAGGTAATCTTCATTCACCGCCGCCCGCCAACTCTTGGCGGTATACCCCGAAGGCGCAGAAGAAACCCCCAATCCCGGTTCAAACAACACCTGCGATACCGGTCCGCCATACAAATTCAGCGCCTGTGTTTCATCCACTGAATTCGTAATATTATACGTCGCCGCTTTTGCATAGAGGTACAAAGGCACATTCGCATACCGCCCCTCTCCATTCATAAACTGACGCAACTTATCTCTTGTCTCTGTCAACTTTGTAGCCAGCAGGTTCCAGCGGATCAGATCATACTTCCGAATCCCTTCACCCCCGAATTCCAGCAACCTTTCATGCACGACAGCATCAAAGAATCCCTGTTTATCTGTAGGTATTTCTGGCAACCGTTCCAGGTGCCCTACATAAGCTCTTTTCTGTACCTGCAGCAAAGCATCCTGCGCCTTTGCAGAAGGCGCTTCGTTGATTTCATTGTCTGCCTCTGCATACATCAGCAATACATCAGAGAACCGAAGTATCGGCCAGTTGATAGCCAGATTCTGCGATGTGCCGGTAATGCTCGTCCAGGAACGGCGATACTTACCATCCGTCATCACCCCAGCTGTTACCGCTATCTTCTGACTATTTGCATCTATTTCAAACAGGTTAATGGTCACATCCCGGCGACAATCGCCAATGGAATCAAATTCATAAAAATACGTGGGTAATACATTGATGCCGCCACCACCGCCACCAAAGCGGGAAGAGGTATTATGCTTCAGGCCATTGTAATACCCCAGCTTACTATCTGTACTGGCATTCCCACCATAGGCGCCAATTTCAAACATCAGTTCATGCGCATCGTCTGTCCGCGTAGATGTATGCAATGACTTGAAGATATTTTCATACACAGGGTTCAGCGAATGCTGTTCAGGATGAGCCATGATATCCGCACATTCATCATAAGCTATCTGGTAGAACTTTTTATAATCATCTCTTCTCGCCATCACATGAGGATTTGTACGCAATGAATATCCACCCACTGCCAGTGCAATTCTGGCCCGGATCCCTTTCACCGCACCTTTGGTGAGTCGTAAATTCTGATCGGGTGATTCCGTTCTCCAGGGCACTAATTCTTCCGCCACTGCCAGATCATCCAGCAATTGCTGATAAATGGAATCCTTGTCAGTCCTGGGCAGGTACATATCCGCCAGATCTGCGGCGGGCACCAATTGTGCGGGCAGATCTCCCCAGTTGCGCAACGCTTCAAAGTAAAACTGCGCACGCAGGGTCAATGCCTCTCCATACATCTTCTTCATCTGTGACTGCTCTGTTGCAGAACCACCATTATACAAAGGAGACAACGGGATATATTTGATACAAATATTCGCTCGCTCTATTCCTTTGAACAACTGGTTGAAAGGGTTCGGCAAATCACTATTCCCCGCACTGGCACCATAAGTACTGATCCCTCTTCTGTCGTCAGCACTATAGTCACCGGACGTTTTGAAATCGTCGGATGATTGTGGAAACAAACAGGAAATACGGTTACCGTATCCATTATCGCCGATCAACATGGCGTATACACCCACCACCGCAGCATTCGTATTGGATACACTGGTAAATACAGCATCCTGCGATATCGTAGACGGGTTCTCGATCGTCAGGTATTTTTTGCAAGCACTGAATGCTGTGGCAAAAATGATAAGTATAAAGAATGAACGTATGTACGCGTACATAATCAAATCGTTTAATCCATTAAAAAGAAACATTGACACCACCCAGTATGAAACGGCTTCTTGGGTAAGCCGCATAATCTACCCCCGGCGTGAGCGGGTTGCTGCGGCGGGTATTGGCCTCCGGATCATAGCCCGTATACTTTGTAAATGTGTACAGGTTATTGACGGTGGCATACACCCTGAAACGGGAGAAGACATGGGTTCTCTTCAGCAAGGTAGCTGGCAGTGAATACCCGATGGTCAGATTACTGATCCTGATAAAGGATCCATCTTCTATAGCAAAGGAGTGCAGGAAGTAGTTGCCCGCAGGTGCTGACCAGTATTTAGTATCTTTGTTCAACGCCTGCAACTGATCCGGATCTGTTACCAGTGCACCATTGTCGCCATACCATTTCCACGCATCTTTCATCTCCCTGATCAGGTTGTTGTCTTTGTATTGATAGGTAGTGGTAAATTCGATCTTATTCGCATTGTATACCTTGTTGCCATAAGAGAAGTTGACAAAAACACTGACGTCAAATCCCCTCCATGTAAACTGCTGGTTAAAACCACCAAAGAACTTCGGCTGGGCATTGCCCAAAACCTGTCTGTCATTCAGTCCAATGATTTTGGAAGTATCTTTTGACAGCTTCTTCAGTTTGAGGTCACCGGGTTGCACTTCACGGCTACCAAGGGCTACCGCGCTGGTATTTGGCACATCTGATTTCAGTGTATAATGTTGTGTGCCGGCGTCGTAATTGAAATCTTCGATTTTGTAATAACCATCGGTGACATAGCCATAAAACTGCCCGATTGGCTGTCCTACCTGTACGAGAAAGTCGTTCAGACTATTTACCCAACCGGATTGGGCGTAATAAGATTTCAAGGGAGCACCGGTAGGATCCGTACCCAGACTCACAATTTTATTTCTGTTCGCCGCAATGTTGAAAGACACATTGTAACTCATTTTTTTCTTATTGATCACCACCGCCGCTATCTGTAGCTCCAGTCCCTTATTTTGTGTCTTCCCTACATTCTGGATCTGGCTGCTATAACCGGTTGTCTGAGGTATCTGGGCAGCCAGCAGGAGATCGCGGGTATTGTTGTAATAATAATCCACGGAACCACTGATCCGGTTATCTAATACAGCGAAGTCCAGACCGAGGTTGCGGGATACGGTCGTTTCCCATTTCAGTCGTGGATTTGCTAAAGACAAAGGAGCAGTACCAGGAGTCACAGATTCATCAAAGGCATAGGAGCTGGTGCTGGTACCATACATGGTTTTGAACAGGTCTTCCGAGATGCGGTTATTACCCGCAGTACCCAGTGTAGCGCGTAGTTTCAGGTCAGAAAGCCAATGAATATTCCGCATGAAATTTTCCTGTGTCACCCGCCATGCGAGCGCTATAGATGGGAAGGAAGCAAAACCATTTTCATAACTGAACCGGGAAGACCCATCATAGCGCAGGGTGAGTGTGGCCAGGTACCTGTTGTTGTACCCATAATTGGCCCTGCCAAAAAATGAGATCAGCCTGTTTTGGGTCACGCTGGTAGTAGGCGGATCCTGTATTTGTCCGGTAGGCGGCGTGGCCTTTTGAATACCGGCAAATGCCTGTTCCGGTGTAAGATCCACAGGCATCCACTTGACAGTAGTGCTCTGAGAATTCCCTTTCAGCATATAAATTTCCTGACCGGCCAGCAGATCGATCTGGTGTTTATTATTAAAGTTTTTGTTATAACTAAGCGTATTTGAATTGGTGAGGGTCGTCGTTTCTCCTGTAGCAATAGTGACTACCGGCATATCTGCATTAGAACGCGCAACGGATGTAACATATCCATTGTAAGTATTGGTACGCGTGCCTGTACTGGTGAAACCTACCGTACTCCGGAAGGTCAATCCATCCAGGATCGTGAAATTCAGATAACCATTCAGGTTAGCATCATTACGGTAATCATATTTCAATTCATTGTGTGCAAGTAACACAGGATTCGTGAGGTTCGTAAGATTCGCATATTCAGGATCAAATACATCCACCACATCTTCATCACCGGGAGCGATGAACGGCTTGTAACGTACGGCATTGCGCAGGCGGTTAGTACCCTGCGAACCCGTATTTGAAGTACCTACCCCATCTACCCGCTGACGGCTGTACCGGGTAGTGATGCCTACCTTCAAACGTTTGCTGGCAGTATGATCAAAACGGAATGCTGCCATGGTACGGCGATAACCGGATTCCAGCATGATACCCTGTTCGGAAGTATTGTTCAGCGTGAGGTTGAAAGACGAAGTTTTACTACCACCTGTTACCGTGACCACATGGGTATTGTTCGTGGCATTGCGGCCAAATACTTCATCCTGCCAGTCAGTAGCCGGTACCTGTTTGTACAATTCAAGATCCTCCCAGCGACCATACTTATCCCTGAAAGCATTTTTGGTATCATCGTCGGTTTGATAGTTGTACAGTTTATACTGGTACTTTACATAGTCATACGGCGATAAAACCGGTAGTTCGTTCACAATACTGCGTACCCCCATATAGCCATCATAATTTACGCGGGTCGGCATGTCTTTCCCCCCTTTGGTGGTGATGATCACCACACCATTCGCACCTCTGGCACCATAGATGGCTGTAGATGCAGCATCCTTGAGTACATCGATACTTTGAATTTCCTGTGGTGACAATAAAGAGAGCGCATTTTCAACCTGTATACCATCTACAATGTAGAGCGGAGAATTGTCCTGTGTGATAGAGCCACCGCCTCTTACACGGATCAGGATATCAGCACCGGGTCTACCTTCGGTAGTCGTGACCTGCACACCTGCCAGGCGGCCTGCCAGTGCTTCGGCAGCGGTATTGGCCGGTACGTCTTTCAGTTCTTTCTGCGCATTCAGCGAAGAAGCAGCACCGGTAAAGTTGCCTTTGGATACGGTGCCATAGCCAACTACCACTACTTCGTTCATGTTGTTGTTCGCTAGTTGTAATTGTGCCTTTACCGTGTTGGATGGTGAAGCGTTCACTGTGAGTGTCTGGTAGCCTACATAGGTCAGTACCAGAGAGACCGTTTGTCCATTGGGAACTTTGAGGTGAAACTGTCCGTCGGCATCAGTCTGGGTACCCGTATTCGTGTTTTTAATACGAATGGTAACCCCCGGCAATTTATCGCCGGATTCTTTGCTGGTAACTGTTCCAGAAATCTGATACGACTGGGCAAACACCTCCATACATCCCAGGAGGATGGTCATGAAGAAAATTAATCCTTTCATAAGTGGAATTCAATGTTTAGAATCTTATAACTATTTCATAGACGTGTTCAAGTGGTTGATAGAATTGTCGGAGAATATCGGGTTACTGCTACAAAATGTCCCTCCTTATTATTCATGCTCCTTCAACAATTTTAACGGCTAATTTTCTAACGAACAACTTATTACGCGTGTTTATTTACGCAATCGTTCCCGGAACTTAACCGGAGGTAATACCTCACAGGTGAATTTAGCCTTTATTGGATAGCCCACTAAAGTATAGGGAAGCTTTATGACCAATCATACATCTCAACTACACTATAAGTACATTATAACTACACTTCTATATCAATTCGATATTGAGGTGAACATTAAGTGATGTATTAGTACTCATTTAGTGCTGATTTAGTATAAAAGCTTCACCGTAGTTGCAAGCGGTATAGTACCTTCATTCCTATCACCTATAAATTGTTTGTTATGGCGCTTGTTAAAGACAGTTTACTCCTCCAACTCGTCAGAGGTACCCTCGGCGATCAACTCACGATTTACGAACGGAATGGCCAGATCATTATGGCCAAGAAACGTGGTCCGTCGAAGAAAAAACCGACTAAAAAGCAGCTGGAAGCCAGGTATAAGATGCAGGTGGCAGCGGCATATGCAAAGATGATCCTACTGGATCCTGAGCTAAAGGCTTATTATAAGTCCAAAGCAGGAGCCGGACAGAATGCTTATAACATGGCGATAAAAGATGCTTTTAAGTCACCCGAAGTACAGCAAATCCGGTTCGAAGAAACGACTGTAATCGTCACAGCAAAAGATGAATTCAGGGTAGCGGAAGTGGAAGTACGGGTGCATGATGCGGCGGGCGCTATGCTGGAAAGAGGCAAGGCTGTATTAGGCAGGAATGGCGTGGACTGGTATTATAACGCAGCCAGTTTGCCTGCTGGTGGAAAGGTCGTAGCGGTAGCGGAAGATCTGGCGGGAAACGGAACAGTGAGAGAAGTGAGGTTAGAATAAATTCAAACAGCAATAAAAACATGCATGAAAAGTGGGAATTCACCAACGGGGAATGAAAACCATTTTCAGAAAAACAGTATTTCAGCAATAAAATCAACCTCCTGATATGCGGGGTATGGCTATTGGCATGCGCCAGCTGAAGGTATACCGGGAAAAAGATCACGGCGGCCAACAGCCTTCACCTGCCAACCGGTCTATTACAGGCATAAAAACCTTCATGAAAGAGGGAATTCACCAACGGGGATGAAAACCATTTTCAGAAAAAACCCTCATGAACCGGGTTCACAAACGACTATGAAAATGGTGGTACCTTCGACAAAAGTACTACCATGGAACAATCACATATCAGTTTTGAACAGGTTGTGAGTCGCGGCTGTGGCCTCGATGTTCACCAGGAGAATGTAGTAGCCACCATCAGAGGAAATGGGTTGGAAGAACAAACCCGCACTTTTAGCACTTTCACAAGTTCACTTAGGGACCTGGTAGCTTGGCTTGAAGAATCCGGCATTACACATGTCGCAATGGAGAGCACGGGGTTTACTGGAAGCCTGTTTTTAATATACTGGAACCTCACTTTGAACTTATTCTGGTCAATGCCCGGCATATTAAATATGTGCCGGGGCATAAGACCGATCGCAATGACAGTGCCTGGATTGCAAAATTATTGCTAAGCGGGCTACTAAAGGGAAGTTTTATTCCACCGCAATACACTCGCGAATTACGGGAATTGTACCGATACAAACGTAAAGTAATAGGACAGCGGTCCAGTGAATATAACCGGTTACAGAACATTTTAGAGACAGCCAATATCAAATTGAGCACTGTAGTCAGTGATGTATTCGGTGTAAGTGGCTGGTCAATGATCACTGCCATTATTGAAGGAGAACAGGATCCTATGATATTGGCCAATTTGGCAAAAGGTAGGCTCAAAATCAAAAAACAAGAGCTTATTCTTGCATTAGAAGGCCATCTTAATGAGCATCACCGTTTTATGCTCAGCCTGTCTAAAACTGTTATTTTACAGCTAAATGACCTACTTGGTCAGGTGGATAACCGTATAGATCAGTACTTAAAAAATGGGAGGAAGAAGTAAAATTACTTCAGACTATTCCCGGAGTACAAAAACAAACAGCTACCGCCATCTTAGCCGAAATAGGTACAGATATGCATGCGTTCCCTAATCAGCATCATTTGGCTAGTTGGTGTGGTTTATGTCCTGGTAATAATGAAAGTGCCGGAAAAAAGAAAAGTGAAAGAATCAATCATGGCAACAGATCCCTTAAAACCGCACTCGTGGAAGCAGCATGGGCTGCAGCACATACGAAAGATACTTATCTGAAAAGAAAATATTATACTTTGAGTATACGAAGAGGCAAAAAACGAGCACTTATTGCAATTTCACACAAAATCCTAATTGCCGCTTATTTTATACTCAAAAATAGAGTGCCATATATGGAACCTGATAATCAGGAGTGGCTAAAAAAAGAAAGCAGGCGCAGATAAATAATTATCTCAGACGCCTGCGCGAGCTTGAGGCATTACCCCCATCTCAATAAGATTACTAAGTTACAAAAATCGACCTTTTATTGGTGCTTTTTCAGCCTGTAGAAAAAACTGATTTAAGACTCTAAGTACAAACGATTGTTGCTATAAGCACGAAAAGAAAATTTTAATCCTATAGAGTCATATCAAATTATGGCCTGGACGAACTATTTTCAAAGAAAAAAGGTCGAATGAATTCGACCTTCGTATATCATAGTTCACGTTATTGAATAGCTGTAATCTGCAAAAATTACTGAGAGTTCATACAGCTTGTAGAGACTAAATAAATGTTTACCAGAAGCGGATGTACAGCGCACTGAGTATCAGCAGCGTTATTACGATCATAACGATGGTAGACGGTGCCAGTTTGAACATCGCTTTGTCCAGCTGGAAGGCTTTCGGATTGATGGCCGGACCTGCCAGGCTCAATATCACCATCACCAACAGGGTAAAGAAGAATGCCCAGCCCATACAGATCTGGAATGGAATTTCATATACCCCCTTGCTGTTCAGGAACGCAGTGTATAACCACGTTTCATGTCCAAACCATTCCGCTGCATAGTTATTGAACACCACGGAAAGTAAAAAGCCGGTTACGATACCTGCTACTGCCGCTGCACCAGTGGTACGCTTCCAGAACATACCGAGCAGGAACATGGCGAATACACCAGGACTGATAAAACCTGTATATTTCTGGATAAAGGTAAAACCACCAGCACCACCAATACCTAACAGGTCGTTCCATGTAAAGGCAATGGCCACCAGCATGGCCACAACGATCGTAAGGCGACCTGTCCATACCAGCTTTTTCTCGTCAGCTTCTTTATTGATATATTTTTTGTAAACATCCAGTGTAAAGATCGTCGAAATACTATTTGCCTTACCCGCCAGTGACGCTACGATAGCAGCTGTCAACGCCGCGAGAGACAAGCCTTTCAGACCATTTGGCAGGAAGGTCAGCACAGCAGAATAAGCATTGTCCGCATTGAATTGACCACCCGGTGCCATTTCGCCCTGCAGTCCACCATTCTTGTACAATACATAAGCGGCGATACCAGGCAACATCACGATCACAGGCATCATCAGTTTCATAAGACCCGCAAAGAGAATACCATTACGGGCTGTCTTCAGATCCGCACCCAGTGCTCTTTGTGTGATGTATTGGTTACAACCCCAGTAGTTCAGGTTGATGATCCACTGGCCTGCAAAGTAAATAGTGATACCAGGCAATAAGAGATAACGGTTGATGTACTCCTGCGAAGCACCGGGACCAGGTTTTTTGAGGATCATCTCAAAGTGATCGGGAGAATCTTTCATGAGTGCATTAAAACCAGCCAGTGCATCTTTGCCAAGGCCAAAGTGTTCGCTCACCATGGTCAGTGCCAGCCACGTAGTAGCGAGGCCACCAATGATCAGTACAATCACCTGGATCACATCGGTGTAACCGATCACTTTCATACCACCTAGCGTGATGACCAGAGCAAATATAGCCAGGGCCACCATGATGATGTGAAAATGTTCAGCACCTACCAGGTTGTTGATGGCCAGTGCACCGAGGAACAGGATGGACGTGAGGTTGACGAACACGTAGAGGAATAACCAGAATA
This sequence comes from Chitinophaga sp. LS1, assembly GCF_034274695.1. Taxonomy (NCBI): domain Bacteria; kingdom Pseudomonadati; phylum Bacteroidota; class Chitinophagia; order Chitinophagales; family Chitinophagaceae; genus Chitinophaga; species Chitinophaga sp. LS1. The sequence continues at coordinate 5,879,218 of NZ_CP128362.1, read as the reverse complement.
CAGCCATGATCAGCGCCACCGTTTCATTATAACGGGTTTTGAGGAACTGTGGCATCGTGTAGATCTTGTTCTTCAGGTAAACAGGAATAAACCAGACTGCTACGATAATGAGGGCTACGGCAGCAATCCATTCATAGGCAGAAACGGCGATACCGACAGAGAAGCCGTTGCCACTCATACCAATGAATTGTTCAGCTGAAATGTTGGAGGCAATAAGGGAAGCGCCTATGGCCCACCACGTGAGTGATCCTTCTGCCAGGAAGAAATCTTTCGTACTCATAGTGGCCTTCTTTTTCCGGAGGTAAATCCAGTAACCATAAGAAGCGACTACCAGGAAGTAGATTACAAAGATGATGTAATCAATGTTGGCTAGTTTATTCATATTATGTGGAATGTAACGGTGTCTGGTTTCACAACGGGTGCTCCTGCATCGGGAGGCAAGATAGTAATAATTGTCAATTTTACATTTAAAGTCTAAAAATATTTTTATCTGGTAAAATTTTAACCTTCGAATGTGCAGATTTTGCCTTCGGCAGTTTTTTTCTATATTACATCCTTATGCGTCAATTATTAAAGAACTATAGTAGCATCCTGCTTTTGCTGGGAGGGATCATTACCGGCAGCATTATGGGTCTCACGCTAGGGCCACGGGTATTGATCCTGAAACCCATCGGTGATATTTTCCTTAACCTGATCTTTATTGCGGTCGTACCGCTGGTGTTTTTTGCTATTTCTGCAGCTATTGCCAATATTGATCCGGGGCAGAAACTGGGTAAGATCATGTCTGCCATGGGGCTGGTATTCCTTTCTACTATATTAATAGCTGCATTTTTTACGATTGTGGTGATCTGGTTTTTTCCACTGGAAGCGGTAGTGACCGTTCCGGGGGCATTGCCGGACCTCAAAGATGCGGGTAACTGGGGAGATCAGTTGGTAAGATTACTGACCACAGAGGAGTTCTTTTCCCTCTTATCGAGGAAGAATATGCTACCGTTGTTAATCTTTGCCGCTATTATGGGCTTTGCGGCCCTGAAAGCCGGGGAAGCAGGTGCACCTTTCAGGAAGTTCCTGCTATCGGCCAATGCGGTCATGAAGAGCTTCCTCGACATTATTATGGTGATGGCGCCATTAGGTTTGGGCGTTTATTTCGCCTGCCAGATTGCGGAACTGGGTCCGCAGTTGTTCGTGACCTATGCCAGTTCTATGAAGATTTATTATGGCTTTGGTATTGTCTACTTTTTCGTGGGGTTTTCCTTTTATGCTTTTCTGGCCGGTGGGTGGAAAGGGATTGTTACATTTTGGAAATATAATATTGTGCCTTCCCTGACCGCTTTAGGATCCTGTAGCAGCATTGCGACCATTCCTGCCAATCTTGAGGCGGGGAAGAAAATGAAGGTGCCGGAAAGTATTAATAACGTTGTGGTACCGTTAGGTGCCACCCTGCATAAGGATGGGTCCAGTATTTCTTCGATTGTAAAGATCGGGGTGGTATTTGCGCTGTTTGGAAGGGATTTTTCGGGGGTGGATACGATCCTGCTGGCATTGGGGATTACGGTGATCGTGAGTATTGTGGAAGGAGGCGTCCCTAATGGCGGGTACATAGGGGAACTCCTTGTAATGTCTGTTTATGGATTTCCGGTGGCGGCTTTGCCAGCGGTGATGATAGTTGGTACGCTGGTGGATCCGCTGGCTACTGTATTGAATGCAACAGGCGATACTGTAGCTGCGATGATGGTGACCAGGGTGCTGAAAGGGAAGAAGTGGATGGAGCGTGAAGTGATTCCGGCCAGTGATAGCTTGCCAAAGGGGTAGATACTAATAACAGTCCGGCAGGATGACGAACTAGGCCATCCTGCCGAAGTGGTAGCATTTATATCACGGATCCAGCGGATCATTAGGATCTTCCTGCCATGCCTTTTCATCCGGCAGGAACCTGTTCGTCGTATCATCCACTCTCTCCATTTCCTTATATGGCACATAACCGATTTCTTTTACAAAACGGGGCGCCATCTTCTCGATCATCAGCGACTGCATCGGATCGGTAATAATAAGTCCCGGTTTGGCCGCCGGCATATTAAATAGGAACATCAGCCTTTCCGTATTACGGATATTGGTCGTCGTATGTCTCGCATGCGGTTCTATGATGATGGCACTATCCGGAATACCCAATTTTGACATCAGGTACTTCTTCATTTCCACCGCCTCACAGAATGGCGTTTTGTACGGATGTACATGTCCACCGGAAACAACGATGTAAGGTGCGAGTTTGTTATTATAAGCTTCCACAGCCAGTTTGCAGCGATACACACCTACTGAATCCATGCTTTGTCCTTTCTTTCCAGGACCTGCACCGGGCACGAGGATCACACTGTACTTGTAGGCATTCCAGTAAATCAAACGGGAACTCTTAAAGGCAGCCGCATTACTACCGGCGTACAGTGGTTCGTAACGGGTGGCCTCATCCCTGCCATTTACTTCCAGTGCAGTGAGAGCTGCCTGTAATGACTGACGATAGAAGGCCCCTCCCATCTTGTGCTGTAAACCTGTTTTCACAGCAGGTAAATCAGATGGCTGTAAAGAAGCGCTATCGATCGCTGCATAGCGGGGGCGTTCACCCTGTAAATACACTTCGTAAATGTGGTTCATACCGGTAGCGATATCTCCCCATACTTTGCGGATATAAGCCGTATCATTTTCTTCGTCATATACCGGGTAACGGTTCACTACTTTCAGGCGTTGTACCATCTCGGTCATATCACTGTTAGTGCTTACTAACTGTACAAACTCATCTCCTGTTCTGCGGATTTCGTCCGGGGTCCATTCCAGCGCTTCGCCCAGGCAGGCTGCATCGGTACAGTTGCTGAGTGCCGTTTGTAAACGGGTGGCTCTTTCAGTTGCGATGGTATTAAATACGGCATCCTTTTGCACGATATCATGGGCTTCTCCTTTTCTTTCCAACGTATAGAGAAAGTAAAAAGACTTCCTGATTTGTACCTGCTGTGTAGCCGTAAACGTGATACCTGCCGGAACAGTGGCGCGTGGTTTTGCTGCCGGCTTGTGATAATGTTTACTCTTGTGTTGCCCAAAGGTCATTGTGGTAGCCAGTAGCCCTGTGCAAAGGCTAATGGCAAAGATCTTTCTGTTCAATTTCATTTTATTTCCTTTCCATTTTTCCAAATTGCGGTAATGCTCCTGGTGGCTTTGATATCCTCTGCAGGATTGCCATCAAGGATCATAAAATCTGCTTTATTTCCTGGTATTAAAGTTCCTGAATGATGCGCGCCGTTTAGCAATTTTGCGCCATTGGCGGTGGCACAGGTAATAACTTTGAGTGGGGAGAGCCCTGCTTCGGCCATCAGTTCCAGTTCCAGGTGTTCTGAAAAGCCCTGTGCACGGGTGGGTTGTGCACCAGAGTCAGTACCCATACAAATGGGGATGCCGGCGCTGTCCAGTTTATGTAAGTTTGTTTTTGCGATGTTGAAGGCTTTGATTTTTTTCTCACGGTCCTTATCGTTCTTCTGGGGCATACTTTTTAATTCATCGTATACACCTGGTTCAAGGGAGTGAATAAAAAAGTCATCATTTATCCAGGCAGACCATTGCGTACCGTATGCAAAATTATATCTGTCTAAAGAGAGTGTGGGAATATAATAAGTACCTTTTTCTTTCATCAGGGTAATGAAAGCATTATCTACCACCTGATCACGGATACTATGTGCCAGCAGGTCGATGCCATCGTTCACTAAATTGCGGGCATCTTCCAGATAATAGACATGGGCAGCTACTTTAATACCATGGGCATGGGCGGAAGTAATAATCGCCTGGTAAATTTCAGGCGTCACTTTGGGGTTCCCATCCACCCAAATCTTTACAAAATCAGGATGTAGGTCCGCCAGTTGTTCCATGGCAGCCGTTGCTGCTTCAGGAGTAAGGGGCCGTTGGATATGTTTTCCAAATGCGCCGGGAGGTACGCCACCGTTAGCACCAAAGCCGTAGCCGGCCGTATAAACGGTTGCACCGGGAATGGCGCCTTTTTGAGAAGAATCGCGCAGTGGCCAGATCAATGGCTGGTCAGTACCCATGCTCAATACGGCACCGATGCCGTAATGTAAATATTGTTCCAGCTGCCGTTTTACATTCCCGACCGTGTAATTATTGGCGGTAGCTGTATTTCCTTTTATCAGTCCCAGGTGCCCATGGGCATTGATCAGCAGCGGCATGACCGTTTTGCCGTTCATGTTAATGCGTCTGGCGTTTTTAGGCAGGTGTTTAGTATCCGGAAAGGAAACTACCTTGTCTGCCTGGATCACCATATTTGCATGCTGGCGCACTGGCGCGCCGCTGCCGTCTATGAGCGTAATATCTTTCAGTACCGTAAGGGATCCCTGCTGCGCAAAAACTAAGCAGCTTTGAAATATTGCCCCTATGGTCAACAACAGATAATTCTTCATTCAGTATGGTTTGCAGTATTGCAAACTACGAACTATCAGTTAAAAATAGCGACCGTTGCGGACTGAATTTGATGAAAGGCATGAGCGAGGTCCGCCAGAAGGTCTTCCGGTTCTTCCAGTCCCACGCTTAAACGGATCAGGCTATCCGCTACCCCGGCGGCTCTGCGCGTTTCGTCAGGGATAGATTTGTGGGTCATGGCAGCCGGATGACATAACAAACTTTTAACACCTCCAAGGCTTTCAGCAAGCTTAAAATATTTGGTGCTGGTCACAAATTGCTGTGCAGCTGCCTCCGTATCTGTTTTTAGGGTGAAACTCACAATGCCTCCAAATCCTTTAGACTGCTTTTTTGCAATATCATGGTGAGGATGTGATGAAAGGCCGGGATAAAATACTTTATCGACCAACGGGTGCTGCTCCAGGAAGCGTGCAACCTCTCTTGCATTGGCACAATGCTGGCGCACCCGGAGGTGAACGGTCTCGATACCACGAATTAACAGGAAACTGTCGAATGGTGACAATATCGCACCACAGGCATTCTGGTAAAATTTGATTTCGGCGCCCAATGCAGGTTCTTTGGTGACGACCACACCTGCTATCAGGTCGCTATGGCCACCCAGGTATTTGGTGGCGCTGTGGATAACGATATCTGCACCCAGCAACAGTGGTTGCTGTAATACCGGGGTACCAAAGGTATTGTCCACAGCAAAGAGGATTTGATGAGCTTTGGCAATTTTCGCAATCGCCCCGATATCTGAGATCTTTAAAGTTGGATTAGTGGGTGTTTCCAGCCAGATCAGCTTTGTAGCCGGTGTGATGGCGTCCAGAACGTTTTGTACATCGCTGGTGTCTACATAAGTGACTTTGATCCCGAACTTTTTGTACACCTTGTCAAAAAGACGGAAAGCGCCCCCGTAAATATCGTCTACTGCAATGATTTCATCTCCTGACTGCAGGAGTTTTAATACAGCATCGATAGCTGCAAGTCCGCTGCTAAAAGCGATGCCGGTACTGCCGCCTTCCAGGCCGGCCACGATCTTCTCTAATGTTTCGCGGGTAGGATTGTTGGTACGGGCATAGTCATAGCCTTTGTTCACGCCGGGTGCTTCCTGTACAAAGGTGGAAGTCTGGTAGATTGGGACTGCGATTGCACCTGTTAATGGATCTACCGGAATGGAATGGAGGAGGTTGGTGATGTTGCTCATCGGTTTGTTTTTTAGTTGATGATGAAATTGATTAAACAGGGTTCCGTTAGAGCTTATCAGAAAGGAGTGGGCATAAAAAAACTCACCTGGATAGTCAGGTGAGTTTAAAAGTATATTGAGTAATATCGATCAAATCTACTGACTTATCTTTCCCGGTTTGATCCGGGATGGATGTAGCACCTTTCCTGTTTGGTGGAACAGGATGGTTGCTAAGGCTTCGCAGGGCCATTTCCCTCTGCCTTTCTTGATAAGATATCTTAAAGAACTGATGCAAATATAAAGCGGGAAATTCCAAATTTCCAAGAATATGCAGCAAAAAAATCTTCATATGCCTTTGGTCAAAGAAGTTTTTTGGGACGAAGAGGCCCTACAGACGGCAAAAGAAAATGAAAATAATGCCCGGTATCAATTTTTATTTGGTTTACTAAACACTGTTCAGTAAGTTTGCATCGTAAAGTAAATCATTATGGGGATTTCTGATCGGAAAGAAAGAGAAAAACAGGAGATGCGGAAGCGAATCATTGTCGCTGCCATGGAGATGTTTGTAAAAGATGGATATGAGAAAACCTCTATCCGCAACATTGCAGAAAAGATTGAGTATTCTCCTGCTACCATCTACCTGTACTACAAGGATAAAGACGAATTGTTTTACGAGATCCAGCGCGAAGCGTTTGATCAGATGCATGAATACTTCCGGGTGCATGCTGTCTCTGCCGATCCAATGCAGCGACTGCGTGAATTGCTGAAAGCATATATCGAATACGGGATTGCCAACCCGGACCTCTACGACCTCATGTTCATCCTCCGCTCTCCTATGAAAGCGGTGCAGGAAGATGACTTCTGGGAAAATTGTAACGGCTCCTTTAGGTTCCTGCTGGATACAGTAAGTGCTGCAAAAGACTACCTCCGTTTCTCTGATCCTGTAAAGGCAGGAATGATCATTTGGGGTTTAGGACATGGCATTATCGCCCTCTCTATCCGTGACAGAATGAAAGTGACCAGGTTGAATGAAGGAGAGCAGGCAGCTCTTGTCCAGTCTGCACTACAAGAGTTTATGCAAATTATTCAGAAATAAATTGTCTGTGAGAACCATCAGGTTGACACAGACAAACAATCCTTCTTTTCATTGACACTTAACGTGTCTTTTTTTATACCACTTTACTAAACAGTGTTCATTATGTCAACACACATTAAAAAAAGACTTTTGTTCATAATAACTATTCTGGGCGCATCTTTCCGCCTTTCTGCCCAGGATACGCTGCTTGAACACTACATCCGGGAAGCCTTTACCCACAACCAGGGCCTCCAGCAGCGCAATTTCCAGCTGGACAAATCGCTGTATGCCCTGCAGGAAGCCAAATCACTCTTTTACCCCAGCGTGAGCCTGGAAGGTGATTATACCCGTGCTGCCGGTGGCCGTACCATCGACCTTCCACTCGGGGATTTGCTGAACAATGTGTACTCGAGTCTCAATCAGCTCACGGGCAGCAACCAGTTTCCCCAGCTGAAAAATCAATCCGTGCTCCTCAACCCTGATAATTTCTACGACGTCAAACTGCACACCACCCTCCCGCTCATCAACACTGAGATCTGGTATGCCAACAAAATCCGCAACGAAAGCATTTCCCTGCAACAGGCATCTGTGAACGTGTATAAGCGTAAACTGGTGAAGGATCTCAAAACCGCCTACTACCAGTACTACCAAAGCTGCCGCGCTGTTGAAATCTACAACGCCGCCATGTTGCTCGTAGATGAAAATATCAGGGTCAATAAAAGTTTTATTGCTAACGGGGTGACTAATACCACTGCCCTGACCCGCTCTCAGGCAGAACAACAAAAGATTATCACCAATATCACCAGCGCTGAAAACCAACGCACCTTATCAAAAGCATATTTCAATTTCCTACTCAACAAACCACTGAACGATACTATTTTTCTGGACACCACTACTTTTGTTTCTGCTTCCCTCCTGCCTGTAGCCGATACCGGCACGATTACAAACAGAGAAGAACTACAACAGCTGGAACAGCAAAAAAAGATCGCAGGTCTGCAATACAAACAATACAACTCCTACCTCGTTCCGAAACTCAGCACCTTCCTGGATCTTGGTTCACAGGGCTTCAACTGGAGTGTAGACAATAAAACCCGCTATTACCTCTGGGGCGTACACCTGCAGTGGGACCTCTTCACCTCTGGTCAGCAAAAGCACAAAGCACAACAGGCTGCCATGGAAATAAAAACGGTCGATGCTACTTACAACGAAATTTACAGTTCGCTGCAACTCGCACTCACCACGGCGTACAACAACTACCATACGGCTGTTGCTAATTATCAGAATGCTCAAACCCAACTCGCACTTTCTGAAAAATATTACCGCGATCAATTCAAAGTATATAAAGCCGGTCAGCTCCTTTACCTGGAACTGCTGGATGCACAAAACCAATTAACCAACGCACGCCTGCAGGTAGCTGTTGCTTTTGCAGGTGTACAAACTTCTATGGCCGACATTGAATTGCAGGCCGCCGCTTACCAGTTATAATAACAATATTAAACGTCGATATATGAAAACTATTCACGCCATCTTACTACTGCCTTTTCTCGCTGTCTTCGTTGTTTCCTGTGGAGATAACAAAGCTGCTGAAAACAAAAACACCACTGAAGTCATTCCGGTAAAACTGTTGCCACTGAATGGTCAACGCACAGGTGCCGCTACCATAGCCGTATCCGGACAATTTACTACTGACGATGAAACTATGCTTTCTTTTAAAACCGGTGGTATCATTCAAAGCCTCGCTGTGAAAGAAGGTGATGCTATCAAAACCGGCCAGGTACTGGCCACGCTCAATCCTACTGAGATCAATGCGCAGGTTACACAGGCTCAACTGGGCTTTGAAAAAGCACAGCGTGACTACAACCGCGTACTACACTTATACCAGGATAGCGTAGCCACGCTGGAACAATTGCAGAATGCAAAAACAGCGATGAGCATTGCAGGGGAACAATTCAAATCGGCTGAGTTCAATCGTAGTCATTCACAGATCCGTGCCACCTCTAACGGATATGTATTGCGCAAACTCGCTAACGAAGGTCAACTGGTGCAAGCCGGTACCCCCATCTTCGAAACTAATGGTGCAGCTTCCGGCAACTGGCTGCTGCGCGTAGACCTGAGCAATAAACAATGGGCGGCGATCCAGGCACAGGACAAAGCGATGATTGAAATTGAATCGGTAGCAGGAAAGACTTTTGAAGGTACTGTAGTACGTAAAACAGAAGGTCTGAATCAGACCAGTGGTACATTCAAAGCAGATATTCGATTGAATGGTGTAAAACCTGCAGCTATTGCCTATGGCATGTTTGGCAAGGCGACGATTCAGCCGGGAGGTGGGAAAACGAAAAATCAGGCGAATGCTGGTGAGGGTGGATCAGAAGCTGGCAGGTCTGTGGGTGTTGGTGGATCTGAAACCGGAAAGTCTGTAGGTGTTGGTAGATCTGAAGCTGGCAGGTCTGCTGGTGTTGGCGCAACAGCAGCGAACAATGGTCCATGGTCCATTCCTTACGATGCCCTGATGGAAGGCGATGGCAGTACTGGTTATGTATTCATCACCAACGATAACAAAACTGCAAAGAAAATCACCGTGACTATCAGTGGTATGGAAAAAGACCAGGTGATCATTAGCAAAGGACTGGAACAGGCAGGTGCACTCATTATTTCCGGCAGTGCTTATCTCACTGATGGCAGCCCGATCAGTGTAAAATAAGTTTAACCGTTTCAACTATCAGCACATGAAAATTTCAACATATGCGGTAAAGAATTACCAGTTTACCCTGGTCATCTTTATCATGATTATCACACTGGGCATCACGACGATCTTTAATATGCCACGTTCCGAAGACCCGGAAATGCATGCGCCTACTTACTCTGTGGTAGTCGTGTATCCCGGTACCAGTCCGAAAGATATGGAAGACCTCGTGGTCGATCCACTGGAAAAAGAACTCTATGCACAGGAGAATGTAAAAAGGTTACGTACCTCTATTGGCGATGGTTTGGCCGTGATCAGGGTAGAATATAAATACAGCAGCGATGTGAATGAAAAGTACCAGGAAGTGCTGCGTGTAGTAAATGGCAAGCGTGGAGAACTACCAGAAAATATACGCATTGACGTGATGCGGTTCCAGCCAAGTGATGTAAATATCCTGCAACTGGGTCTTGTGTCTGAAAATGCGCCCATGGACAAACTGCAATACTATGCTGAGAAATTGCAGGATGAACTGGAAAGACTGAAGGAGCTGAAGAATGTAGAAATTCATGGTGTACCTGACAGACAGGTGCGGATTGAATTGCAGATGGAGAAGATTGCACAGATGGGAATTTCTGTGAACAGCGTGATCAGTAGTTTGCAGGGAGAAATGGCCAACATCCCCGGTGGTAGCATTGATGCGGGAAATCGTACTTACAATATCAAGAGTAGTGGTAGCTATAAATCACTGGATGAGATCAGGAATACTGTGATCAATGTAAATAGTAATAAGAATATTTTTCTGCGGGATATTGCGAATATATACTATGGATTTAATGATGAAACTTATGCTACGCGCCTGAATGCACACCGGTGTATATTCCTGGTGGCCGCGCAAAAGGAAGGTGAGAATATCAGTAAGACCAAACAGGTGTATGGTCCGGTGATTGAGCAGTTTAAGAAAACATTGCCTGCCAATATTGACCTGGTAGAAAATTTTGATCAGGCAGAAAATGTAAACAGGCGATTGAGTGGGTTGGGCGAAGACTTTATTATTGCAATCCTGCTGGTGGCGGTGACCTTGCTGCCACTGGGTTTCAGACCGGCGCTGATTGTGATGATCTCTATTCCGCTGTCTTTGTCTATTGGGATCGTATTGCTGAATGTATTTGGCTATAACCTGAACCAGCTGAGTATTGTTGGTTTGGTGGTAGCGTTGGGTTTACTGGTGGATGATAGTATTGTGGTCGTTGAAAATATAGAGCGATGGATGCTGGAAGGGCATAACAGAATGGAGGCCACACTGAAAGCGACCAAACAGATTGGACTGGCAGTAATTGGGTGTACGGCAGCGTTGATCATTGCCTTTATGCCACTGGTATTTATGCCGGAAGGTTCCGGTGATTTTATCAGGGGTTTACCGCTGGCGGTGATCTTTAGTGTACTGGCTTCCATGCTCGTATCATTGACGATTATTCCTTTCCTGAGCAGCAAATTGTTGAAAACGCATAGTGGTCATCCGGATGGTAATATCTTTATGCGTGGGTTGAAACGCCTGATCCATGGCAGTTACAGTAAATTGCTGGATGGTGCGCTGAGGCGTCCTGTTTTAACTATCGTAGCGACAGTGATCATTTTTGGCGGTTCTATTTACCTGTTCAAAATAATAGGATTTGGGTTATTCCCCGCTTCAGAGAAGCCACAGTTTCTCATTAATATAACCACCCCGGCACAGTCCAACCTGCCCTATACACAGCAGATTGCGCTGGAAGTGGAGAAAGTGTTAAAGACTGAAAAGGATATACAATACTTTTCTACAAATATAGGCAGGGGTAATCCAAGGGTGTATTATAATATTATACAGGAGCATGAAAGAAGTGACTATGCACAGATCTTTGTACAGTTGAAACCCGAGACCTCTCCTGAAAAGAAACTGGTAATTATTGATAAACTACGTCAGCTGTGGACACCTTATCCGGGTGCGAAGGTAGAAGTGAAAAACTTTGAGCAGGGACCTGCTTTACCGGCACCGGTAGAGATCCGGTTGTTCGGCGATAACCTGGATTCACTGAGAACCTTAGCGGGTCGGGCAGAAGAAATGTTGCGGAAAACACCGGGTACTATTTATGTAGACAATCCTGTGAAGTTGCTGAAGAGTGATATCCGGGTAGTAATCAATAAAGAGAAGGCGCAGCAGCTGGGTATTCCAAGTCTGAATATAGATCGTACGGTGAGACTGGCAGTGGCAGGTTTGAACCTGGGGCACTATGCAGATAATAATGATAATGACTACGACATTTTGCTGACGAGGAATAAGGAAGGCAGACCAACGATGGATGTGTTCAACAGTCTGTATGTAAATAACAATGATGGAAAGGCGATTCCTTTGGGCCAGGTGGCGGATTTGAAAATGGAGAACTCTCCGATCAGTATCAGTCATCAGGAGAAGAGAAGAGTAGTATCTGTGACGGCTTTTGTAGATAAAGGAGTACTGGTGGACAAGGTGCTGAATGATGTGATAGCGAAGATGGATGCGATGCCCTTGCCGAAGGGGTATTCATATGAGATGGGTGGTGAGATTGAATCAAGGAAGGATTCATTTGGGGATTTTACCAATATTATTATCCTGACGGTGTTTATGTTTATAGCGGTGTTGATATTGGAGTTCAGGACATTCAAGAGCACGTTTGTGGTATTGTCAGTCATCCCATTGGGGGTTGTAGGTGCGGCAGTAGCTTTATGGATGACGGGCAATTCACTGTCTTTTGTGGCGATCATCGGTATGATTGCGCTGGCAGGGATTGAGGTGAAGAATACGATACTGCTGGTAGATTTTACGAACCAGTTGAGAGAGCAGGGTAAATCATTGGACGCAGCGATCCGTGAGGCGGGTGAGATCAGGTTCCTGCCGATTGTATTGACATCATTGACGGCGATTGGTGGATTGATACCGATCGCGATCAGTACGAATCCGTTGATAGCGCCGCTGGCGATTGTGTTGATTGGCGGGTTGATTAGTTCAACGTTGTTGTCGAGGATAGTGACGCCGGTGGTGTATAAATTGATGTATTAAACCATTGTATTTCTGCCGGCCGCAGGTCAGGGTACTAAAAAAGAAACGCTTCTACCTTGGGCAGAAGCGTTTCTTTTTGCATTATTATTTTACAGTATCCAACCAGCTACTCGCCATCAGCTCTGCACCTGCCAGGCTGGGATGTACCCCATCCCCCGTCCAGTAACTACCTGGTGCAGACTTTTGTGCCTTATCAAAGATATCCTGGTAAGGAATGAAAATGGCATTGTATTTACCTGCTATTTCTTTTGCAGCTGTACGATAGTCATTAAATGCCGGAAACCATTTGTCATCTACAGCTTTCACATGATTGACAGCAAACGGCTCTCCGATAATCAACTGTACATTTGGTAATTTCTGCTTCGTACGATCCAGCAAAGCAGTCAGGTCATCCTGATAGGTTTTAACGGTACCGGTATAATTATTAGTCAGCGTATGCCAATAGTCATTTACCCCAATCAAAATACTGAGTACATCTGGTTGCAGGTTCAGGCAATCTGCGTCCCAGCGTTCTGCCAGCTGGTATACTTTATTCCCGCTGATGCCTCTGTTATAGATCTTCAGGTTCCGGTCAGGGAATTGTTTTAACAAAGCTGCCGCTGCGAGAAATGCATACCCGGTGCCCAGGGCACCGCCATTGTTTGCTTCATCATGATCTCTTTTACGGCCGGCATCGGTAATAGAATCGCCCTGGAACAGGATCACAGCATCCTTTTTCAGGGTTATCTTTTTAGCTTTTTCACTAATGGGGTTGGCAAATGAGATGTCAGGAAGGGCCGCCGCAGCCAGGGTGCCAAGTGATAAGTTACGGAGAAATTTCCTCCGGGCTGATTGAGTAGTGGATTGTTCCATGGAATTATTTAAGTTAATAGTATATACATAGTAGTTAGAAGGGCCCGAAGACCTGAAGAATAAATCTAAGGAATTATTTAATTAAAAGGAAACGGGTGTTGGGAATGGTAGCATCGGAGTGGGAATGAAAGTAGGGTCGCGGGGGGCAAGGAGGAGGTAATAGGGATGGGTAAATGATGGAAAATGGATGGATGGCAGAAGGGAATAGTGATCGTGGCTGACGGGAAATGTACAGTCAACAGAAGAAAATAGCGGTATTGAATGACGGAAAATGTACTGTCGGTAGAAGGAAATAGTGATCGTGGCGGACGGGAAATGTACAGTCAACAGAAGAAAATAGCGGTATTGAATGACGGAAAATGTACTGTCGGTAGAAGGAAATAGCGATCGTGACTGACGGGAAATGTACAGTCAACAGAAGAAAATAGCGGTATTGAATGACGGAAAATGTACTGTCGGTAGAAGGAAATAGCGGTATTGACTGCCTGAAAATTGATAGTTAGCAGAAGAAAGTAGCGATCGTGACTGACGTAAAAATGAAATGCCGCCCAGGAATAGGCGGCAATTTAGTTATCTATCCTATGAAAACCTGTGTATTAATAAGGTACCTGGCGCTGTTCTATATATTTACCGTGGGGTTACACAGTTCCTATGCAGAGCCTGGTATAGAGGGATACACAGCTTGTAGCCTTGGGGTCCCAAATCTATCGCAGTTGCCCTGGTACCCAATACGCATACCAAGGCTTAGCGAGAGTCTGGCTTTATTATGGATATGGCTCTCTATCAATTTTGAGCTATACTCTTCCTGTTTCACTTGTATATCGTTCCAAAAAATTAAATCAATGAAATAAGACATAAATTTTATACCTTATTGATGTTAATTTTTACACTGAATATATCTAGTTTTAAATGCTTTATGCATTTATTACTGTAAAGATGTAAAATTGTTGTCGTCAAAACTACATTTATTGGCATGCTTTTTTATAAAATGAGTAAGTATACACATATTTCTAGGTACTAACACTTATTTTAAGTATCGACCACAGCTGAAAAGGCAAAAGGGGCGGTTATTTGACGCATATTTACGTGCAGGTCAGCAGTTGGAATCCATACCTATCTTCTTGAAAAACCCCACTAGGAAAAAGACATTATTATTAGACTAAAAAAAAATGAGTATGGTCATTAGCACATTACCTGCAACTTTGGAGAAAGGAACCAACCATTATCCATCGCTTTCACCAATCAGAGTGGGAAAATTTATTCAATCTAACAGTGGCATTTATCAGTCCTATTAAACCACGTCAGCAGGAGATATGCGTTCTTGATGAGAACCAGCGAACTAAAAAAGGCCCCTATGCAGCGAAAACAGGCCTAACGAGAACGTATAAACCAGCTCAAATTAAATTGAATGACAGCACCAATCTATAAAATTTTACTCTTGGAGGAAGACACTGCTTTAATCCGGAAAATCCAGCAGCTACTAGCCCTACACAACTACGATCTGATCACCAGTACAACCCCCGAAGAAGGGATGTACATGAGCCGTCAGTTTAAACCGGACCTCATTTTATGTGGCGTAAAACTGAGAGGTGGCAGTGGTTACCACTTCCTTATGGAATTGCGAAACGACCCCACACTGCAGCATTTACCCATTATACTGATCAGTGGCAAAGAAAGTAAGGAAGATATGCGGATGGGAATGAATCTCGGTGCAGATGATTTTCTGACCAAGCCTTTTAAGAGCAAAGAACTGCTCATGAGTATTAAATCGAGGATCACAAGGTTTACGGTTTTCAACCTGCAACATCGGGAGAAAAAGCATACCACCATTGTGTCTATGCCTGTAGTTGCCCCGGAGATACACAGCAAACTGAGTAAAACAGAACTACGCATCATGCAGATGATTGCGGAAGGATTGAGCACTAAAGAAATTGCACAGGCTCTCAACATTAGTATCAAGACTGTTGAGAACCACAGGCACAACATTTCAAAAAAGCTAAACCTGACAGGGCATAATTCCCTGATCAAGTACGCCATCCGGAATTTGCAGCAGCAATACCGGATATTAGGTTAGCTATTATTTTATCAAAATCTATAGCTTTCTGAATAACAATTATTTCTTCAATTTCAGGTGCAATACGTCTTTGTCGTAGTAGTGATCTACATCTCCAATGATCTGTAGTGTTTCGAGGAAGTAATCAAGGGTCTGAAGTTTTTCCAGTCCACCGGTAAATTTCTTGCCAGCGAGGGAAGGGTCGTCGAACACTACTTTTACGCCATACCACCGCTCTATTACAGTAGCGATGTGTTCCAAAGAGGTGTTGTGGAAGACATAGAGACCACGCATCCATGCCAGTACTTCTTCAGCGTCAAAGTTGTCCACGCTGTATTTGTTACTGGTATTGTATGCTACCTGCTGGCCGGGTTTCAGGGTTACTTCCTCGTTGCCGGATTTAGTCAGCACCTTACCTGTTACCAGGGAGGTAGTGGTCACGTCTTTGTTGTATGCATTCACATTGAAGGTGGTACCGAGTACGGTAATATCTGTGTGGGCAGTGTGTACGATAAAAGGCTGTCCATCTTTCTTTGCTACATTGAAGTAGCCCTCGCCTTCCAGGTATACTTCCCTTTTATCGCCGTTGAAAGCGAAGGGGAAGCGAAGTTTGGAGGTGGCATTCAGCCATACTTCCGTACCGTCTGAGAGGGCGAGTTTATAATCCATTTTTGGGGGAACGGTCAGTGTATTGAACCCTTCTCCCATTTTTCCATTAGCTGCATATTGTAGTTGTTTGGCGCCGGCACTCAGCTGTACGTCACCGGCAGTAATTTGCTGACGGGCCTGGTTGTATGGCAACGCTACGGTGCTACCGTTGGCCAGTTGTAATTGCAAACCGGGAACGGTGCCTACCGGATGGGTGGCGGCAGCGATGGGCAGAGGGGTATCTTTTTGCCAGATACCGGAACGCCAGACGGCACTGATGGCAAGGGCTACGAGGACCGTGATGGCAGCTGCCATCAGGAGCGTACGGTTCATGTGAACCTTTCGGCCGGGTACAGTGAGCTGACTTTTAACATTGTTCCAGGCAGCATTTTCATCGATCTGATGCCAGAGGGCTTCTTCGCCGGGAGTGATGTAGCTTTGTTTCAGGGCACGCCACATTAGGGCGATCTCTTCGTGGTTGTCGATAAGACCTGCGACCCAGGCATCGTCTGCTTCGCTGATTGTACCGTTTCGTTTTTCCAACAGGAGCTGGTAAATGTGCTCGTGGTTCTCGATCATCATAAATAATTCCTTGTTAAATAAGACGGTGGCTTCTGCACGTGAATTTCTCTTGCAATCTATTGCATCGAAGTTAGGACCATCTGTTTGATAATTAAGTTAATTACCAGTTAATGATTTGAGATAACAAGTTGTTTTTCTTACGCTTATTATTTTACACTCTATATTATTTTCACAAAAATGAGTAGTATTTTATCAATTTCATGACCTGCGGTCAGGATTTGAATGCGGGGTGTGTTTTTTTTGCCTCCGGCAGGCCTGGAAATCAAAAAAGCCGCTTTTGTCCCTTCGGACAAAAGCGGCTTTTTCTCAGTTATAAAAAAATCAGAATTTAGAATCCGGGCGATTTTCTGGTGCCTTCCCAAAATCATAGTTGGGCTGAGGGCCCATTTTGATTTTCAACACCCCTCCTTTCACCATATCCGCATGACGGATATAACTATTCTTATACGGCTTACCATTCAGGGTAGCACTCTGGATATAGATATTCGTCCCGCTATTGTTCACAGTCTCCACAGTAAAGGTCTTTCCACCGGCTAATTTCAGCACTGCTTTATCAAACAGCGGGCTACCCAGTACATAAATCCCTTTTGCAGGGTTTACAGGGTAGAAACCTAATGAAGACATTACATACCAGGAAGACATGGCACCACAATCCTCGTTACCTGCCAGTCCTTCGGGCGTAGTGGTATAGAATTCATTGACCACCTGTCTTACCTTCTCCGCCGTCTTCCACTGGTAACCGGCATAATTGTACAGGTAAGTGACGTGATGACTTGGTTCATTTCCATGTGCATACATCCCGATCAGACCAGAAATATCACTACTTGCCTTGTCACCCATATCACCGGAAGCGGTAAACAGGCTATCCAGTTTCTTGGTGAACGGCTCATCGCCACCCAGCAGGGCAATCAGGCCTTCCGGATCCTGTGGTACCAGCCAGGTATATTGCCAGGCATTGCCCTCTGTAAAATCCCCAAATTCATGGATAGAATTGAAAGGATCAAAAGGCGTTTTCCAGCTACCATCATCCATTCTTGGACGCACAAAACGTATGGAAGGATCAAAGTAGTTCTTATAATAAGTTGCCCGTTTAGAGAAATATTCAAAGTCTTCGGTACGACCCAGTTTCTTTGCCATGGCAGCTATACACCAGTCGTCGATCGCGTATTCCATCGCTTTGGACACGGACTCCTTTTCATGTTCGGAAGAGATATAGCCTTTCGCTTTGATATCCTTCATGCCATAATCATCTCTGGTGGCAGAAGTCTTCATGGCTTCAAAAGCTTCGTTTGGATCAAAACCGGTATACCCTTTCAGGTATGCATCTGCAATAAAAGGCACTGCATGGTATCCTACCATACAATCCGTTTCATTGCCCATCAGTGGCCAGATAGGCAGTTTGCCCTGTTGTTTGTAAATAGCCAGCATAGAATTTACAAACCCGCTTACACGATCAGGTTGCAACAGCGTATACATCGGCATGTCTGAACGGTAAATATCCCAGAGAGAAAATACGGTGTAGTTGTTGAAACCCGGGTTCGCATACTCGTGCTTATCAGTACCACGGTATGCACCATTATTGTCATTGAACAATGACGGTGCGATCATGGTATGATATAAGGAAGTATAGAAAATCGTCTTTGCAGAATCATTCCTGGTAGTCAGACTTACTTTTGACAACTCCTTATTCCATTTTTCATTTGCTGCCTTTGTCACGGCTGCAAAATCCCATCCCGGAATTTCAGTATTGATATTCTTTAAGGCATTGTCACTGCTTACAGGAGAAATACCCACCTTCAGCAGCACAGTGGCGGGCGCTTTTTGAAAGGAGATCACACCTTTCACCTCTTTGGCGCTGGCAGCAGTGCCTGTTTTCAGCACATCGGCATTATACACAGTAAAGTCCTTCATTGGCACATTACTTTTGATCGCGAACCACAGGCGTTGGTCTACCGCCCATCCTTTAGAATATCGATAGCCTTCGAGGGTGTATTCATCCTTTTTGGTGATGTAAGTTTCTACGGGACCATCCCAACCGATCCCTTCTTTCAGGTCTACAATAATGTGACCTTCTTCGTTCTGAGGGAAAGTATACTTATGAAAGCCTACTCTTTCAGAGGCGGTGAGTTCCACCTTAATTTTGTAATCTTCCAGCGTTACGGCATAATAACCAGGTTTTGCCGTTTCGTGTGCGTGGGAGTAGTGCGAGCCATAACCGCTGGTGGGATTATCCTGTGTACCACGGTTCGTACGTACCTTGCCGGTATAGGGCATTATGAGTACGTCGCCCAGGTCACCGATACCGGTACCACTCAGGTGTGTCTGCGAAAAACCGATCATGACACTGTCAGAGTAATGATAACCAGAGCACCAATCCCAACCTTTTGTGATATTGGTAGGCCCTACCTGAACCGCACCAAAAGGTACGTTGGCGCCTACAAATACGTGGCCGTGGCCGCCCGATCCGATGTAAGGATCTACATAATCTACTGGTTTGTAAACCTTGGTGCCTGTAACAACTGTCTTTTTTGATTGACCGTTTAATTGAATGCCGGAAGCGAGCAACGCCGCTGCCAGCATTGGGTAATGCATGAGTCCCAATTTCATATCTTGAAATCCTTTAGAACACCCAATATACGGTGCTGGCTGCAAAAAGTAAAGCCCGGTGAAAATGACATTAGTCAGGGTTAATATGTTACAATGAAATGCAGGAAACATTTGATATTCAGCGTTTCTGTTAGTGCTACTTACTATTCCGATAATTTAATATTTAGCTCTAATCCTTGACCATCAAACAATACGGTCCCTGAATTCGGCCATTTTTGCATATTCTGATGGCAAAAGCATGCAAAAAAGACACTTTCTCCGGAAATTCTAAAATATTAGCACTATCTTTACTATATTTAAGTTATTATATAATAATATCTTTTAACTTGATATTATTTATATTTATAGCGCAGGCCAAATATCCTATGAGATGAAAGCAATTTTACTCATTTTACTTCTTCCTTTTCTAGTGTGTGTAAGCAGTGTAAGTGCTCAAACTACCAATACAGGCATTACCGGTTTACAAGGTATGAACTATCAGGCAGTTTTGAGAAAGACCAGTACCCAGGGCGTAGCAGCGAACCTGACGGTGATGGTCAAGTTCTCTTTTTCTGCTGAATATAATAGTGCCCCTGTATATGAAGAAGTAACTTCATTAGTAAGTTCCCAACAGGGTATTATTTCTACTGTAATTGGTAAAGGGACCGTGATCACCGGATCATGGAGTGCCATTCCATGGAGCAGTGGTTATGTTTGGCTGCAGGCTTATGCAGATATGACCTCATCCGGTAATTATGAAGCGATTGGTAGCCCAGTACAGATGTTTGCCGTACCCTATGCATTGTATGCGGCCAACGGTGGATCCAGTTCCGGCGGAACAGGTACTGGTACTGGCATCAGCTGGAAAGGTACACTGACCACAGCACCGCTGACCGCTGTTACCGGCGACGCTTATTATAACAGTGTTGACAAGAAATCTTATATCTACGATAGTACCGGTATATGGCAGATTATGACCCAGGATGGTACTTCTGTGACCTGGCTGGGCGCTTTCACCACCGAACCTACTGGTCCTGTTTCCAACCAGGCCTACTACGATATGACCCTCAAAAAGTCTTACATCTATGATGGCACTGCGTGGCAGATTATGGCACAGGATGGAGTGGATGGTACAACGCTCGTTTGGCTCGGTACCCTGACTGATACCCCGACGACCGCTTCGCTCAACCAGGCTTATTATAACTCTACAGATAGAAAATCATACATCTACGATGGTACAACCTGGCAGGTGCTCACCGAAGATGGTGTGCAAGGGATAGGTATTTCATGGCTGGGTTCTTTTGCCACCGCACCCACCTCTCCTACTCTGAACCAGGCTTATTATAATACGACTGATCGTACTTCTTATATCTATGATGGCACGGCCTGGCAGGTACTGGCAGAAGGTGGTACAGGCTGGACGATGAAAACGCTGGATTATGAAACGACTGGCCAGTTAGGTCTCGCCACAACTGCCAGCACTGATACCTTGAAAGCGACTAAAAAGGTTTGGCTCACGACAGGTAATACGGGTACGAATTCGAACACTGATTTTATAGGTACACTTGATACAGCGGCTTTTGCCATCAAAACAAATGGTAATGGTACGCAACAGGAAAGAATACACTTCACCAATACTTCCAGGGTGTTTGTGAATGGTAGTGCGGATACAGCTTCTTCCCAGGGGCAGGCTGTATTCACGGTATTTGGGGGTGGTGCGCCATTGGCATTGAATTCAAGCGAAGCTAGTACAGAACACGCGATCAATGGTTATAACTCTAACAGTACTGCTGCGATCTATGGCCGTAACTATAGTAATGGTTATGGTATACAGGGGGTCTCCTCTGCAGGTGCCGGTGTATATGGCTGGTCAAACAGTAAGGGTTCCTTGCCCATAAAAGGTGAAAACTATTCCAGTACAGGGGGGTATGGGATCTTTGGTTCCACGCGATCTCCCTTTATATATACATCCAGCGGAGCGTATGGTGCAGGTATGATTGGTTGGGCACAGAGTACCACGGGGATAGGTTTGCTGGGGATAGGTAACAACATTGATTATACGAATACTTCATTATTACAGGGTCCTACATCTGGTGCAGGTGTATTGGGTAACGGTATTAACTACGGTGTGGTAGGTATTGGTGGTATTTCTAATACTACTGCAGGTGTGGGTGTAGCTGGTGGAGGTAACAATATGTCAGTCGTTGCGCCAGCTTCAGGTGGTACAGGAGTATCTGGGGTGGGTTATATTGGTGTGAGTGGTTATGGAAAGAGTTCTACCAATTCCGGTGGTGATGCCGGTCGCTGGGGCGGGTATTTCGAAAGCCGCTATGGTAGTACAGTGATCGGGAATATTTATTTAGCCGGTCAGGCCACTGCCGGCACATTTGTAGGGTATGCTACTACAGGTAGTAAATCTACCATTATCAAGGACGAAGCTGGTACGCCACGGTTACTGTATTGTACAGAAGCACCGGAAATTCTGTTCCAGGACTATGGTGCTGGTGAACTGAAAGATGGTAAAGCGCATATTGATCTTGACAAACTGCTTACGCAACATATTCGTGTAGATGAGAAACATCCGCTAAAAGTATTTATCCAGCTGGAAGGTGATTGTAACGGTGTGTTTGTAACCAATAAAACACCTAATGGCTTTGATGTAAAAGAATTACAAAACGGGAAATCAAATGTGGCGTTCACCTGGCAGATTGTAGCCAGCAGAGCAGATGAAGTGGTTGCGACAGGCGCTACACTGAACTACTCAGATCAGCGTTTTGCAGTAGGCCCGGGTCCGATGCTGTCTACAGAAGAAGTGAGACCAGTGATTGATTCTACAGCAGGTGAAGCTAAAAAAGCGGCATTAAAAACAGAAGAAGAACTTATCGTAAATAAAGCATTTTCTAACCTCCAATTTGCGAGTGCGAAAGCAGATATTGCTAAACGTTCATTGTCATCAATGGACAACCTGGCCACCCTGCTGAAAACTCATCCTGAATGGTACGTAACATTGAGCGGCCATACAGATAATGAAGGTACCCCGGCATTTAATCAAACCCTTTCAGAAAAAAGAAGCGAAGCGGTAAAGACCTACCTGACCTCAAAAGGAGTGAGTGCAGATCATATCACGACTATCGGTTACGGACAAACTAAACCCCTTAGCACACAAAATACCCAGGTTGCCAAAGAAAAGAACCGACGCGTAGAGATCGCAATTTATTCAGAAAGACCTTAAAATGATAAATCTGAGAAAAACCATATTTACAGGACTGCTGGTTGCCGCCATGATGCTGGTTGCAGGCTTGTCGTATGGGCAGACTGATACTTCAGAAAGGTACACAGCCAAGCAGTATACCATCGGTACTGCCGGATCATACCTTCTGGTTCAGGGTATGTTTTATATCGCCTATAATATTGGTGAACCCATCATATTTGCAGATAGTAGTCTGAACTATGCCCTTTGGTTTGGCTTTGAGCAGCCTTTGGGGGATACTATCGCTTATAAGAAAGATGATATGATTGTATACCCCAATCCCGCATATGCCAGTACAGCGACGGTGAAGTATGTGATGACTGATGGTAGCGACAGTTCAAGGATCACCAAGATCGATATCAGGATTGTGAACATGTCGGGGCAGCTGATGTTTACGGATTCGCAGGAGGTTAAAAAGGGTGAAACTATATTTCAATACCAGTTTGACGTAGATAAATACAATCCAGGCGTATATGTGATCACGCTGTTTATGAATACTGGTATTAAAGCCAGCCGAAAATTTGTACGGGTGAGAATATAGGGAATATGCCTTATCTTAAAGGTATGAAAAAGATAATTCCACTCTGCCTGCTGGCAATTGTTATGATGACCCATATACAAGCCATTGCCCAACGAAAAAGCCCGATACTGAACCATATTGCCGTATATGTATACGATCTTGAAAAAACCACTGCATTCTATAGGGATGTACTCCAGATAGATACGATTCCAGAACCCTTTCATGATGGTAAACATTCCTGGTTTAGGATTGGCGAGCATAGTCAGATGCACCTGATCAGGGGGGCGGCAGCTGTGACGACGCATGATAAGAATGGGCATCTCTGTTTTAGTGTGCCTTCTATGGCAGCGTTTATTGATAGACTACATGCGAATAAGGTGCCATTTGAGAGTTGGCAGGGGGTGAAGGATGTGGCGAATAAGAGAGTGGATGGGGTGCAGCAGGTTTATTTTAAAGATCCGGAGGGGAATTGGATTGAGGTGAATGATGATAAGTATTGAGGGATGGATGTGAGATGGAGATTGAAAATGAGGCATGAGGCTTCTGATGGATTTAGTTGGATGTGAGATGGAGATTCAGCAATGAGGCATGAACATCTGATGGATTTAGTTGGATGGAGATGGAGATTCGGCAATGAGGCATGAGGCTTCTGATGGATTTAGTTGGATGTGAGATGGAGATTCAGCAATGAGGCATGAACATCTGATGGATTTAGTTGGATGGAGATTTAGCATGAGGCATGAATCGGATGGATTGATGCCCCATGACAGGTATAGTTTAAGCCTGTGAAGGCAGGTTGAATGGATTGATGCCAGCACCATTTGCCTGGTTAGGATCATTGGTTTTATTTGCGCTTTCTTCCAGCACTGCACGTGTCTTAGGCAAACAATAAGGATGATTGTCCCTTAAAAAAACCAGCATCTTTTCCCTGACATCACAACGGAGATCAAAAGCCTTCCCTGAACTGTTAGCACTCACCAGGAAGCGGACCTCCACCACACGTTCTCTAATATCAGTCACCTGTACAGCTTTCACTCTTCTATCCCACAGCGGATGGGTTTTGAGTATGCGATCCAATTCCTCGCGCATGGCGTCGAAAGGCGCAGTATGATCCAGGTATAAAAACGCTGTACCCAAAATAGCAGAGCCGGTACGGGTCCAGTTCTGAAACGGCTTTTCAATAAAATAATTGATAGGCAGGATTAATTTACGCTGATCCCAGATACCGAGTACCACATAGGTAAGGGTGATCTCTTCTACCCTGCCCCATTCACCTTCTACGACGAGCACATCGTCTATACGGATAGGTTGGGTAAAGGCGATCTGCATACCGGCGAGAAAATTGGACAGTGACCGCTGAGCGGCAAAACCGATAATAATACCACTGACACCCACACCGGTCAGTAAGCCGGCACCGATCTTGCGGAGACTATCAAAACTGAGTAGAACGGCGCAGAGAGTGAGAACCAGTATTGTGCTGACAGCGAACTTACGCACGAACTGTAACTGGGTCCTCAATTTACGTTCCCTGAGGTTATCTTCCTTGCTCAGGTCGTAGGAGTGGTACATATAGTCTTCAAAGACCTTAACAAGGCCTGCGAGGGCAAAGCCAAAGGATAGGATAAGGCCAATTTCAGCGGTTTTAGAGAGAATATTCATAGGCTTCCGGGAAAGTTCCATGAATGGAAGCACTATATTGAAAACCAATAATGGAAGTAGATAATTGACAGCCAGGCCCAGGTGCTTCAATATGGATCTGATCAGGGAATAACTGGTATTATTCTTCGTAGTAAGACGTAGAATAAATGCTATTAAGTATTTGATTATCAATCCAGTAATAAGTGCCGAGGCCCCTAGCAAAATATTCCATAAAAATGGCGGCATGTTTAGGTTCTTCTGTAAATCTTCAAGCATGGTCACGTATTTTGTAATGAAAAGCCTAATTTCCCGCAAAGAACATACCGGGATGGGCAGTATTTGGAGGTTATTATTTGTATCGCACCTAAGGTGGCCGTTTTTTGTTATCTTTAGTTAATATTTAATGATTTTAAACAGTACACGCTTTGTATTTTGATGAATTTGACCTGGATGACAGGGTACTAGACGGGATTGACGCAATGGGTTATACCACAGCAACGCCTGTACAGGAAAAAGTTATCCCCCCCATTATTGCTGGTAAGGATATTCTGGCCTGTGCACAAACAGGCACGGGTAAAACTGCCGCTTTCCTGCTTCCCATTATTCACCGGCTCCTTACCGAGCATCACGATAACCATAAGATCAATTCCCTGATCATTGTTCCTACACGTGAACTGGCGGTGCAGATTGCACAGACGCTGGAAGGGATGTCTTATTTTACCAATATCAGCTCCATTGCTGTATATGGAGGTAGTAATGGCGCCTTGTTCTCTGCCGAAAAGAAAGCATTGACCTCTGGGGTGGATATGGTGATCTGTACGCCTGGGCGTATGATCGCGCACCTGAACATGGGGTATGTGAAACTGGACGCGGTGAAATACCTGGTATTAGACGAAGCCGACCGTATGCTGGATATGGGTTTTAATGATGATATCATTAAAATCACGTCCTTCCTGCCAAAGGTGAGACAAAACCTGCTATTTTCTGCGACCATGCCGGAAAAGATCCGGAAACTGGCAATGAAGATCCTGCATCAGCCGGAGGAGATCAATATTGCGATTTCCAAGCCACCGGAGAAGATCGTACAGGAGGCTTTTGTGGTATATGATGAACAAAAACCCGCTTTGATAAAGGCTTTGCTGAAGGCGAAGGAATTTGATAATATAATTATCTTCTGTTCCCGCAAGCAGAATGTGAAGCAACTCACTAATGAGTTGCAGAAGGCAAAATTTACAGTGGAACAGATACATTCTGACCTCGAGCAGGATCAGAGAGAGCAGGTGCTAATGGATTTTAAGAGTAAGAAACTGAAAATCCTTGTAGCGACAGATATATTGAGCAGAGGGATTGATATTGAGGATATCAATCTTGTGATAAATTATGATGTGCCCAATGATGCGGAGGATTATATCCATAGGATTGGACGTACGGCCAGAGCTGCCACAGAGGGCACGGCTTATACAATCGTGAGTGAAAAGGAGCAGCGGAAGTTTGCACGAATTGAAGAAGTATTGGGAAAATCGGTGACGAAAACCCCGGTGCCCGAGGAATTAGGCCCCGTGCCGGAATATACCGCCAAACCAGGTAGTGGAGGAAAGAAGCGGCCTGGCGGGTATAAATTCAGGAATAATAAGAGTAATTATAGTAATAAGAAATAAGCATTCGGCTTAAAATATATTAGAAGGCCCTGGTCATACGACCAGGGCCTTCTTTTTTTCCATTTTTTGGAAAATCTTCTAGAAAAGAGACCATTTATAGCCCATGCCAATTTCAAAACCCGCCGTGGTGGCTGATTTGGCACGTCAAATATTTCTGGCCTCTAATTGGTTTCTACTATATCAAACGACAACGAAATGGCAACAAAAACAGACAGCAAAATATACGTCGTAGATGATGATCCATTTTATCTGGCTACTTACGATAAACACCTGAGAGCTCAGGGCTACAATAATATCTCCTGCTTCCTTTCAGGCAAAGACTTCCTGGAACAGCTGACGGATGAGCCGGATATCGTAATACTGGATCATGACCTGGGCGATATGACTGGTCTGGATGTACTGAAAGAGATCAAACGCTTTAACACAAACATCTTTGTCATTTTTGCCAGTGCAAGACAGCAGACAGACATTGCGACTGCCTCACTCAAGAACGGTGCATTTGACTACATTATAAAGGATGACAACGTGCTGGAGCATATCACATCAACACTCAGCAAGCTGTTCGTTGTACAGGACTACCTGAAGAAGAAAAAACGCAATAACCGCTTCTTCTTTTTCTTTAGCCTGATCGTCGCCACACTAATGATTGTAAGCTTTCTGCACGATATGTTAAGACATTAAAACAATGTTTTATTTAACTACCTAACCTACGATTGCTTACACCTTAGTCCTTTTATCCCTATACCTGTTAAAACGCATTTTTAAATTATGCAACCCATGAAAAAGATAATAGCAGTTCATTTATCAAACGACAGGAGTGGAAACACATTGATCTTCCGTGAATCGCTGGAAACCTTAGCGGAGAAGGGCATGGACATCCATTTAATTACGAACGGCAACACGCATACACCAGGATACCTGACCGATTTATCGCACATACAGTATCACTACATAAATTATATAGAACGGGGGAACAAAACGCGTTTATTCTTCAGCTTCCTGCTGGCGCAGATGAGTATTTTTTTCAAGGTACTTTGGTTAAGTAAAAAAGGCGATAAGGTATACATTAATACTTTACAACCTTTTGGGGCGGCTTGGGCCAGCAGGCTGAAGGGAGCGCAAATCACCTATCACATTCACGAAACGGCGATACAGCCTGTAGCATTCAGGAAACCGATGCTGAAAAGTGCACAGTTACTCGCACACCAGATCGTATATGCTTGCCGGTTTGTACAGTCACAATTTGAGTTCAGGAAAGCAGAAAAGAGAGTAATTCACAGCTGTCTGCCCAGTTCATTTGTACAGGAAGCGGTATTACATGCAAATCATGGTGCCCGCAAGACCATCCTGATGGTGGCTAAACTGGAAGAAGAGAGCGGTGTGCAAGAACTGATAGAACTGGCTAAGGCCATGCCGAAAACAAGGTTTGAACTGGTTATCAAAGCAACATATAAAGAAATTGCAGATCATTTTAAAGGTATGACCGTACCGAACAATATCATGATCTACGATACACAGCTGGATATGCACCCATTCTATCAACGTGCGGCTGTAGTACTGAACCTGTCTCATGCGGGACATTACCAGGAGACATTTGATATCAGTATTCTGCAGGCAATGAGTTATGGCCGTCCGGTGATTGTACCGCTGGCAGGTGGTGCGAACGAACTGGTAGCGCATGGTTGGAATGGTTACCGCATCAGCGGACATTATGTAGAGCAGGTACGCAAGCATGTTGAACAGCTATTGCATAATAAACCGTTATACGCAGATATGAGTTGTGCGGCGCAGCTGGTGGCTAGCCAGTTCAAGCCTACACACTTCAAGCAGCAGCTAGAGGATGTATTTATGGAAGGGACCTGCTATACACCCACAAAGAAACAAGAGGTAGCTGAGGTACTGCTTTATCCTGCGGCTTTGCAGGAATACCTTAACACCGCGTTGAATTAAAGAGTTTTTGTTGCGTGTATCAGTACCGGGGCCCTGGGTGAAGTTTGAGGGGGACCTGGAAAGGAAACGGGGCCCACGGATACTGGATTACACTAAAGATATTTTGTTTGAGTATGTGGAACTTCACATCCCGGCCCTGGTGGTATAGAAAAAGACGGATGATTATAGGATGGGGCCAGGAGATGGAAGTTGGGATTGAAAGAGATTTACTTTGGTTTTTTATAATTTTTTAGTGGAACAGAGAACAAAGGATTTAGAGGGTAATTTTTGAGTTTTTGCTTAATGAGGGAGTGGAATGGCAGTGAGGGAGGGTTGAGAAGGAATGGAGGTGAAGAGGGTTTGTGGAGTGAGGATGGATGGAGAGAGATGGAGGAAAAGTGAAGAGGGTTTGTGGAGTGAGGATGGATGGAGAGAGATGGAGGAAAGTGAAAAGGGGTTGTGGAGTGAGGATGGAACGTGACAGAGATGGAGGAAAGTGAAAAGGGGTTGTGGAGTGAGGATGGATGGAGAGAGATGGAAGAAAGTGAAAAGGGGTTGTGGGTGAGGATGGATGGAGAGAGATGGAAGAAAGTGAAAAGGGGTTGTGGAGTGAGGATGGAACGTGACAGAGATGGAGGAAGGTGAAGAAGGGTTGTGGAGTGAGGATGGAACGTGAAAGAGATGGAGGAAAGTGAAGAGAGTTTGTGGAGTGAGGATGGAACGTGAAAGAGATGGAGGAAAGTGAAGAGAGTTTGTGGGAGAGGATGGAACGTGAAAGAGATGGAGGAAAGTGAAAAGGGGTTGTGGAGTGAGGATGGAACGTGAAAGAGATGTAGGAAAGTGAAGAGAGTTTGTGGGAGAGGATGGATTGACAGAGATGGAGGAAGGTGAAGAGAGTTTGTGGGTGAAGATGGAACGTGAAAGAGATAATGCCAGTGCATTTGAATCAGTGAACAATGAAGCGTGCAGATCGAACAAGTGTGGAGGATCATAACCTATGCTAACAAACGAGCTTGTCATTTTTAGAAGCTTATAGAAACTAGTGAACTTATGTGAGAGTGCGTCATCCCGGCCCCTGTGCAAATGAAGGAAGGAGGAACAAGAAAAGGGGCCAGGGCATGATTCAAAAGAAATTCAAAAAAATATAGACGAATTTAAAAATTAAAAAGGATCAAAGGGATTGGATTAAAGATTCAAGGCATTGAAGGGATTGAATGAATTCAAGGAGTTTCAAGGATAATAAAAGAAATTAAAGAACCTAAGACAACAAACTAATTATCGTGCTTTTTTCATAACCGATTCATCCAGGCCCCACGTGACCTAGATTATGTACGACGGAGTGGGGCCACGGATGGGTCAATTTCAGACCAACATTAGAGAACATTATAAGCGATTAAAGAACTTTCTAAGCAATTAGTGAACTTTATAACCAATTAGAAAACATTCTAACTAGTTAAAGAACTTTATAGAAAATCAAAAAATATATAGCCAAATTCATCCCACCAATACCATATCAGCATAGTCTTTTTTATACCATCAAAATAAAAATGACTATTCTGATCCCTAACTGAATCGATCATGATTGGAAAATTTCCTAATTTAACGGAAAATTCCATGAATGCTCGATTTTAAGATTTTTATAGTTGAAGACGACAAATGGTATGGTAACCTTTTACAACACTACCTCAGTCAAAACCCCGATTACGAAGTAACCCTAATCGGCTCAGGTAAGGAATGCCTGGCTCAGTTGCACCGAAAACCTGATCTGATCACGATCGACTTTGGCCTTCCCGACATGAACGGTGAAGAGCTATACCGTAAGATAAAGCAGGCTCAACCAAACGTTCCTGTCATTATCATCAGCGCCCAGGAAAAGATCACGACGGCTGTTGACCTCCTGAAAATGGGTGCCGAAGATTATCTCGTCAAAGATGAAAACACCCAGCAGTTACTCTGGAAAGCCATCATCCGCCTTCGGGAAAATCAATCCTTAAAAAATGAGATCACACAGTTAAAAGCGGAATTAAAAACCCGGTACGACTACTCCACCTCCATCGTAGGAAAAAGTCCTGCCCTACAGGCTGTATTCCGCCTGATCGATAAGGCCGCGGGCTCCATGATCAACGTATCCATCACCGGCGAAACCGGTACGGGTAAAGAACTGGTCGCCAAAGCTGTCCATTACAATTCTGCCCGCAGCGGACAACCGTATGTAGCAGTGAACATGGCCGCTATTCCCAGGGAATTGGTAGAAAGTGAATTGTTCGGTTACGAGAAAGGAGCTTTTACAGGGGCACAGAACCGTAAAACCGGCCGTTTTGAAGAAGCTAATGGCGGTACCCTATTCCTGGACGAAATCGGGGAAATGGACCTGAATATCCAAAGTAAACTCCTCAGAGTACTCCAGGAAAAAGAACTGATCCGCCTGGGAGGCAACAGTAAAATCAAACTGGACTTCCGCCTCGTCGTGGCTACCCACAAGAACCTGGCTGATGAAGTAAAGAAAGGGAACTTCAGGGAAGACCTTTACTATCGTATCGTAGGTCTGCCCATCGCACTTCCACCCCTTAGGGACAGAAAAGACGACCTTTTACTGCTTACACAGTTCTTCCTTTCTAATTACTGTAAGGACAATAGAATTCCGGAAATCAAGGTTTCCCCTGCTTCCCGGGAAAAACTCCTCACCTACAATTACCCTGGTAATATCCGTGAATTGAAATCAGTGATAGAACTCGCCGCCGTAATGTCTGAAAACAACATTATTGAGCCGGATGACATTACCTTCCTCTCCGGCAATAACCATGATGTGGATACAGTACTGAATACAGAATTAACGCTCAGAGAGTATACCAGACTGATTATCCGGAACTATCTGAAACGGTACAACGATAATGTACTGTTGGTAGCAGAGAAACTGGATATTGGTAAATCTACTATTTACAAAATGTTACAGACCGGCGAGATTGAAGGCGCCTGAGTTTAACAACCTACAATCAATATGCGCGCTAATCATGCACTATATTCATATAACTATCTGTACAAAATATCTGACAACCAAGCGTTCATCGATAAGATGATCTCCCTTTTCATCAATTCAGTGACAGAATATACGGGGGACCTGCAACAGTTGCAGGTTACAAAGGTATTGCATGACCTGAAAAGGACTGTACATAAGTTAAAGCCCAGTGTACTGAGTATGGAGGTAGCGGGGGCTAAAGAAATTATTTTAAAACTGGAAGAAGCGGGAAAATGGAATGAGGAAGTAGAAAGGTTGGTAGAACAGCTGAAAGTAATCTTTCAGCAGATAAAACCAATGATGGAAGAAGATCTTATTCAACTAAATAAGTAATCTTTTTCATCTAAAGATGTAATCATTTTTCAACTAAATAAGTAACCTTATTCGCTAACGATGATGTACCCTTTATCATCTGAATAATTAATCTTTTTCATCTAAATAAGTACCCTTACTCAACTAAACATGTAAAAAGGCTAAAGATAAATATAAAAAAAGGCGTCCTCCCACATGAGAGGACGCCAGGCAAAAAATAGACTAAATAAGAAGCCTGATCAATATTATTTGGTAGCATCTCTCAGCTCTTTGATTTTATCATGAGAGCGTCTTAAAATCTGCTGTTGCTCTGTCACCATTTCTCTCAGGTAAGCTGGCAACTCTTCCTCTTCCAATGCACTACTATAAGCTCTCTGGGCTGCATCTTCTCCTCTCTCACAATTCGCCAGTACTGTATGACGGTCATGACCGGTAAATACAGCCTTGATATCCATCCATGCGCGGTAAATCTTACCACTGGTAGTTGTGGAAGTTTCCATATCACCACCTAATGCATTTACTTCTGTTCCTAAAGCCAGTCTGATTTCATGGCTCTCGCTGATCATGGAAGAGAACAATGCTTTCAAGTCATTATCTTCCTGTTTCAGTTCTTGTAACGCTTTTTCATAACCGTCAATTCGGTCATTGTTGATTTGTACCAGATCATTCAGGATCTCTATGGTTTCCAATGTAGCTTGCATAAAATACTTTTTTATTGGTTAACAGATATGACCGTTACTGGTCGTTCTATTTTCTACTACCAATAGAAAAACTATGCCATGATGCGGAAATTGCTATAAATAGGGGTTTGAGGTCAGGCCATAAAAGCCGGGGGCAACAAGGGCAGGAAGCTAATCATCAGTTTGGGTAAATAAGCCGACGTGCTCAGGAATTCGATCAGGCAGATTTATTTAATCATCTATAGAAATTCATGATCAATTGATGATCAGTCCGTGTTCAATCCGGTATCGATTTCTGAATTATTCCGGATATGTTTCCGGATTTTAACAAATAGCATATTATGTCTTCAATCATTCCTGAACTGCCAATCAAACAGAACACTAATTACTGATTTGCTACCGGCTGCTTCACCGCCTGTCTCGCTAATAACTTCCACTGACTCCCCTCCTTCGCCCACACCAACAATACATGCAAATGTACATTGCCGGGCTTGCCATTATCATTTGTAGCGGCCGCCAGATTATGCCTTACTATCGCGGTATTCCCACTGATCACAATCGTCTGATCACTCAGATCAATCGATAAAAAGTCTGAATGCCCACTTACAATATTATCTACAAACGTAGCCTTGTCCTCTATCTTCCCACCAGAATGTCCGTAAGTCAACTTTGCATCAGCCAGTTTCTCTAACGTGGCTTTGTCCGCGTCTACCATCGCTTTCCGCAATGACTCTACCTGCGCGGCTACCGCTTTTTCCTCTTTAGATTGGGCAAATGAAATCATGGTCATACTACAAAAAATAATCAGGAAACAATACAATTTAGTTTTCATAAAACGTCGTTATGGTTATGTGATATAATGTACTACTTTCTTACGGCAAATGCTACACGATAAAACTCATACCCTTTTTCTGTCCTTGCCGGCATATATTGACGACGGTATTCTACCGCACTATTATCTTCCAGTAATTCCAGTTCAAACTGTTGCAAATATTTTCGTAAATTACCTGGTTTCCAGCCAAATGTCCATTTTTCTTCCAGCCGTGCTACATCATTGAGCAACTTCTCTCCCCCATAATAGGCATGGGGTTCCCGCAATACTTTTTCATCTACATAAGTAAAGATTACGAAGGAGCCTTCAGGGAACTTTTCTATAAACCGGAATGTAGCAGCAATAGCTTCTTCCTGCAGGTAATTCGTCACGCCCTCCCAGATAAATACCGTTGGCAGTGAAGCGTTGAGTGACAGGTCATCCAATCCTTTTTCATTGAAATCGAGCTGCAGGTATTGTACATGTGGGGTCAAGCTCCCTAACTTCTCTTTTTTCACAGCCGATGTATTGGGATGGTCTATTTCTATCACGGGCAGGAGGCGCAGAAAATCAAGGCGCAATGCCCTCGTATCGAACCCGGCACCCAATATGACCACTTGCTGTATACCCTGGTTCACAGCTTGTTGCACAAGTTCATCGATATACCTGGTTCGGGCTATGCCAGAGGAATAAGCACCGGGGATCCTTTTCTGGATAATACGCTGGATCATGCGGCGGATAGGAGGAATAACAGATAAACGGGTGGCTATCTGAAACCCACGGTCAAGGAAGTTGATGGCATAAGGGTCGTAGACCAGTTTATCATGTGGTCGCTGGGTTTCAAGCGCCCGGAATAAAGCCATATACTGGGCGGTCCGACTGGCGGAGAGTTCTTTCATAACGGCGTAGAATGTTGTGCTTTGATCTAAAGATATAAAAAAACGCAGAAAGGGTTACATACCGTAACCCTTTCTGCGTAATAATACTTTTAAAAGTCAGCTTAGTGAAGCAAGCGCTTCTTACACTTTTAAGTTCAATTAATTCAGCACATGCTCCGCTTCCACAAATGCTTCGAAGGCCTCAAGCGTCCACGCCTGATAATCTTCTAAGCCTATACCTAATCGCTCATCGCGCTGTATTTCCTTATCATCCCTGGAATCCCAATAACCATTTGCGAGTGATTGAACATTATCAGTCGTTTCCACTGACACTTCATTATACTCTTCGGGATAGCTTCTGTAGTTTCCCATGGCCAGCTCCTGAATGGAATGCTTTACACCTTCTTTGTTATTCTTAGACATGGTATCTGTTTTTGGTTCACAGAATAAAAAACAACAACCATTCCGCTATGCCAAATTCCAGTGCATCTTAAGATAATTTTAACTTATTTTTTAGATTTCCTTTCATCTACTACTCCATTAAATGTAATAGGCTGGCGGTTGTTGCCAATCACCTGCAGTGAAGAATATCCTGCTGAAGAGACATTGAGTATCAGTTGACTGGCTTCCTGTGTATCCTTTGGTTTGATCACAATCGTCCATCCTCCTTTTTTCTTTTCTGTGACCTTATAATCAAATTTAGTAGAGGTAAATTGTATGCCTCCTTTGGAAGGATCCATCGGTGCTGTATACGCACGGCCAAAATACGGCAGATAACTGATTACAGAGTCTTTGGTGACTGTCAGGTCATACTGACCATTCAGCTGCCTGTCCGGCGAAGGGCCGGCAGGTATTGAAGACTGAGCAGTAAATACATATGACTGGTTATGAATCAGATTTGTGATGGCCGCTTTCTTATCGTCGCTTTTGGATTGTGCTGAAGTGAGGCTGGGCAGGGATATAGCCATGGACACAAGGCCGGCTATTACGATATTTTTCATAAAATGATATTTATTTAGGTAGCTGCGAATATCATTCCATAAAATGAAGTGTGAGTAGAAATCCTACTATCACATTTTCGTGTTATAACATATTAACTTTTCATCCCCGACCTTTGTAGTCACTACCGAGGGACGATCACTAACTAATAAAGACTCACACTTGCGAAATGTTTTGGCTCGACTTACCAACTTATGGGAGAAGCTAGTGGGAGACCCTGCAGCGTTTTCGCTGGAGAACCGTGCTTTCAACTCCATCAGTGTCATTACCCTGGCACTCTTAACTGTATTATTGCCATTCAATATGTGGCTGGGACTGACTGCGGTATGGATCATCGTGCTGGTGTTACTGATCTTACAGGTTTTCTTCTTCTGGTTGTCCAGGTTTAAGGGGATTTACAACGTGAGCATGCTGGCCTATGTGATTGTCAGTTATATCACATTGACGGCCACTTATTACCTGAACTCCGGCAGTCATGGCCCCGTTCTCCTGTTGTTTTTCCTCACATTTAACCTGCTGATTGCATTCAGCCCACGTAATCGACACTGGATCTGGGCTTCCCTGCATTTGCTCCTACCAATTACCCTGCTCACCATGGAATACCTGCACCCCAGCTGGATTGCAGATAGTTATCAGAGTGCGCAAAACAGGTATATTGACCTCGCTTCCAGCTACTTTGTGACCCTAACCTGCACCTTCCTGATCACTAATTACCTGCGGAATAATTATAACAGGGAGAAAAAGAAGGCGGAAGACAGGGCGGATAAAATCGATATTCAGAATGCCAACCTGGAACAACTGAACCAGAAAAAGGATAAACTCTTCTCTATCATCGCACATGACCTGCAAAGTCCCTTAAATTCGATTATTACGACCCTGCACCTCATTGCAGAATACGAATTGTCAGAAGAGGAACGTAAAATGCTGGGCGATGAACTGCTGACCATGACCAAGAATACCTCCAATATGCTGACGAACCTGCTTACATGGAGTAAGATGCAGATGGATGGTCGTGGGGTACGGTTATCACCGGTACATGTATACGAAGTTGTGCAACGGGTATTGGGTATTCAACAGATACTTGCAGATAAAAAATCAGTGACGCTGACTTCCAAAATTGATCCTGCTGTGTATGTAACGGCAGATCATAATATGCTGGAGCTCATCATCAGGAACCTGGTGAATAATGCGATTAAGTTTACTCCTAATAACGGACAGGTGACGATCAGCCTGTTGGTAAAAGATGGTATTTGCCAGCTGATGGTGACGGATAATGGTATTGGTATTGAAAGTTCTCATAAGGAAGAAATCTTTTCCTTGAAGACGCAATCTACTTTCGGAACGAATAATGAAAAAGGGATTGGGCTTGGATTGGTACTTTGCAAAGAGCTGCAATCTTTACAGCATGGGGAGCTTTGGTTTGAAAGTGTACAGGGGAAAGGAACGACTTTTTATGCGACGATACCGGTGGCGGATCCTGCTGCGGATGGGAGGATATCGGCGTAAGGGGAAGCGGAGCTACTACCCCGCTGTCCCTCTCTAAAAATCACTTATCCCACCAGAGTACATCCGCCAGCGAACTCACTGCCGGCACATTCGCTGCATTCCTACTGGTTTCAGATGCAGGATAACTTACCCTTCTGATAAAGGTGGTTAAGAGCGCATTCGCCGGTAAATTGAAATTCTTATATTGATAATCATATCTCCGTGCATCTGTCCAGCATTCAGGCTGCAGGAACATTACCACGTATTTCTCTTTAAACAACAGCTCCTTTGAATAAGCAGGTAATTGAGACAGGTAGTTCGCCTTGTCTGTAACAGACACGCCTACCTTATCCATATTTGCACCTATGCCATCCAGGTATGCCTGATAAGACTTTGCAGCATCGGTATTAAAATAGGCTTCTGCTGCAATAAACCGGGCCTCTGCATACGTAAGCAATAATAATGGCGCACCTGATTTAGAATAGTACCCATTTACTGACAGGTAGCACTGCCCTTTGTCCGTACCGGAGCCTACACGCCCCGCACCATTAACAGTCCCCCTGTAATCACCATATTTAGTCGTATCTGTTATCAATGGCAAACGAGGATCGAATATCCCATATGTACTGCCATTCAGGGCATTGATAAAAGTCGCACTCAGCCAGCCGTCGAGATTGCCACTGGCATTATTGACGGCTACGCCGTTCCATAGACTCAGACTTTCAAACCGGGTGATGGCGGCATCATCGCTATTGCTGGTATAGCCACTATCCAGTGCTGATAGGATGGCTGCAGGATCGTAATCCGCTTGTTTGCTCAGGCGGTTTAGTAACCGCGCTTTGAGTGTATAGGCTGTTTTGATCCAACCTGCTACCGAGCCACTATGTACCAGATCGTTTTCTGCATCGAGGGTAATAAGCGGATCTGCCTGTTTGAGGGAAGCAATTCCTTTTTCTATCAATAATAAACAACTATCATAAATCGCCGCTCCTTTATCGTAAGCGGGTGTGAGATAAGTAGCGCCCTGCCATGCCTGCGAGTAAGGAGCGTCTCCCCAAAGATCTATGAGCATACTCATGTTGTAAGCTTCGAGGATCTGGCCTACACCCATATGCTGATAAGCGTTCTTCTCTACAGCCAGTACTTCCATCTGGCGTATATCCTCTATCGTGAGGTAGATGTTTTTCCAGGTGGTGCTGGCATCAATGTCATCATACACATCTGTACTACTGCTGGCATTGGGTGAGGCCAGCTGTTGTACGTAATAAGAAGTGATATTGCCTACATTGAATACGTTTACACCTGTCTGGTAAGTAACTTCTGATAATAACCCATTGATAGGTGGGTTGGTTGTTTGATTCGGGTTCGTCTGGTTCACATCCAGGTAGCCTTTGGAACAACCTGCTATGGCGGCCAGTAAGATTATATATATTCGTTTCATGACTTTAGAATTGAAGGTTTACACTGAACAGGAAACTACGGGTAGCAGGATAAGTAAACCCTGCAAAGCTATCGGCACCATTACTGCTGGCAGAGGCGGAGCTGGTTTCAGGATCGAAACCCGTATACTTTGTATGCAACCAGAGGTTATTCCCTGTGAATGACACAGTCGCTCCCGAAATGGCATGGGTAGGTTTTAGCCAGCCAGCAGGCAATGTGTACGATAACCCTGCTGATCGTAACCGCACCCACGAAGCATTTTCAATAAACTTTTCACTTGCCCCACGATAGTAATTACGATAATAACCTGCCCCATAATCTACCCCATCAGGCCCCGTACTCTGACCTAAATAAACGGCTTTTGCATTCTGTGTTCCATCTGCCAGCACACCATCAAATACAATCGTCTGGTTCCTGTTCTCTGTTATCTTTGATTCCCCAAAGGCAGCGAGGAAGTTGGATAGCTGGTTGTATTTATAGGCTCCCTGACGAACATCCAGTAACAACGAAAGTGTAAAATTCTTATACCTGAAAGTCTGTAGTGTGCTCCCCATCCATTTTGGCAAAGTACTACCCAGATACCGCTGATTAGTGACATCATCCAACACAGGGAAACCATTCGCACCAATGAGCAATGGCAGGTCTTTACGCAGGGTCACACCATCATCATCGTCTTTAGCATAATACCGTTTGTAACTACGGCCATACAGCGCACCATAAGCCATACCGGGTACCAGCTTGCTGGTAACAGTTGAACTGAGGTAGCCATACTGACTGGAAATCACGATCTCTTTCAATTCTGCGCCCTGCTGCTCATTCAGTTTAATCACCCTGTTCCTATTCGTAGAAAAATTGATCTTAACATCCCAGCTAAAGTCTTTCGTACGTACCGGCATCGCTGTTACAGTCACTTCCAAACCCTTGTTATTGATTTCACCCGCATTGACATAAGCCTGATCATAACCGGTAGCATTTGATACATACACCGGCACCAACAGGTCTTTGCTCTTTTGCTGATAAGCATTTACTTCCAATCCCAGGCGATTATCGAGAAAACGCAGTTCTGTACCGATTTCACTGGTATTCGTAAATTCCGGACGAAGGTTCGCATTGCCCAAGGTTCTGCTTTGATAAAAAGGTACAGTGGTCCCAATCGGATCACCCGTTTCAAAACCATTCGTAATCGCGTATGCATCACCATCTTTGCCTATCTGTGCATAGGAGATTTTCAGTTTTCCATAACTCCACCAATCTGGTAATTTGAACATATCAGAGAAGATATAGCTAAGACTGGCACTGGGATAAAAGTAACTTCGGTTCTCGCGGGACAAGGTCGATGTCAGGTCATTACGACCGGTGAGTTCCAGGAAGAGCAGGTTCTTCCACCCCAGGGTCAGGTCTCCAAAATAGCCGTAATTGCGGTAGTCGAGGATATAAGAATCCCCTTTCACACGTTTGGCATTGCCTAATAAAAAAAGATCCGGCACCACCAGTGTATCTCCTTCCACACTACTTCTACGTACCCGTTGGTCGCGAAGATCGTGACCGAGTTTAAAGTCAATAGAGAATTTCTCATTGAATGTCTTTGTGAAATTCGCCATGATGGTAGAAGTAAGGTTACGACTGCGCAGGTTGTATTCATCAATGAAACCGTATTCGTTGTCATCGAGGTTAGGTGCTTCATCCACCACGCCCAGTGGACCGGGAGCGGTATGCGTACGGCCATCGGTGTAGAAGTCATTACCAAAGCGATAAGAGAAATTCAACCAGTCAACAGGCTTATAAGTGATGTAGGCACTTGCGATAGCCCTGTTTACATTATCCCTGAATTTATTGGTAGAGAGTGTGTAAATGGGATTGTTCGTTCCGCTGCTGTACGTTTGTTGGGTACCATCTTCTTTCTTATAATCTTTCATGTTCCACCGGGGCGCCCAGTAGATGATCTGTTCGCCATAGCGATCGGAGTTGACCCTATTGCCACCGGAGTTGATGTAATTGAGAGACGCACCGGCGGTCACCTTGTTACTGATCCTGAAAGTGGCATTCAGGCGGGCGTTGTAACTGGTGTAGTCACTAAAGGGGATCACACCATTCTGCTTGAAATAGGAGACTGATCCTATAACCTGCGCCGCCTCTGTACCTCCGCCTACGCTCACAGTATGGCGGGTTTGCATGCCGGTTCGGAAAGCCTGTTTATAATTGTTAAAGAGTGTAGCCGGATGGGTAGGATCTTCCTGCCTGGCTTCGGCCACGGTAGGTCCCCAGGTGGGCCAGAAGCTGGTAGCGTCGTATACGCCGAGGTAACCCTGCGTGTAGGTAGATTGCACTTCAGGGATCTTATTCACCTGGTCAAAGCCATACAAACCATTGTAAGATACCCGGATCTTACCGGCTTTTGCTGATTTGGTAGTAATGATGATCGCGCCGTTTGCTGCGCGAATACCATAGAGGGCAGTGGCCGCACCACCACGTAGTACAGAAATGTTGTCAATATCATCGGGGTTGATGTCAGAAGCACGGTTACTCATACCACGTGTTTCTGCACCACCAGTGGTATAAGTACTATTGTCTATTTCCACCCCGTCAATGATAAAGAGGGGTTGGTTGTTTCTATCACCAGCGAGGGAGTTGATACCCCGAATGATGATACGGGAACTCTGGCCGGGGCCGCCCCCGGTACTGGTAATCTGTACGCCTGCTACTTTGCCCTGCAGCGCATTGACTACATTCGGTTGGTGGTTTACATTCAGGTCTGCGTTGTCTACCTGCTGGATCGTGTAACCTAGTGCGCGTTTTTCTTTTTTGACACCGAAGGCGGTGACAACTACTTCACTCAGGTCTTTCTGAGAGGGTTGCATGACAACATCGACGACAGACTGAGCACCGACCGGTATTTCCTGTGTGGAGTAGCCTACATAGCTAAAAATAAGTGTGGCGTTGTCGTTTTTCAGGGTAATGGAGTAGGTGCCGGATGCATCAGTGTAGGCGTGATTTTGGGTGCTCTTTTCGATAATGACGACTCTTTCCAGGGGTTGTTTATTATCTCCGGCAGTAACAGTGCCGTGTACGGATTTTCCCTGCTGCGCAAGGGAAATCGAGGTAATACTTAGCAATGATGCTAGCATCAACCATGACAATAATTGCATAAGTTGAGTTTTAGGTGAACAAAGTGACTGTACAGATTATTGAGTTAGACAAATCTTCCTTTGGGCGATTGATTCTGGTTTCTCTCTTTTAAATTTAGGAAAATATATTGTACAAACAAACGCTGCTACCTTTGGCAGCAGCGTTTGTTTGGGAGTGTGGCCTGCGGCCGGCTTTAAGCCGGGAGGCTTGGGACCGTGAAGCCTTTGGTTATAAATGTTGTGCTATTTTAATCTGTTGTATGGAAAATAATTATTTCCACTCTCCGGTTTTTTCTTCTTCCTTCTAATGTTTTGTTATCCGCCACCGGCTGCGTTTCGCCAGCTCCGCTAATCTGGCGGATGTCATTTCCTACACCATACTGCTGCATATAGCCGGTTACGGCAGTTGCCCTACGTAATGATAAAGTATAATTATAATCATCATTACCTGCATTATCTGTATGCCCTGTTACCTGTAATTGCACGCTTCCATCCCTTGGTATTTTTTTCATCAAACTATCAAGTGCTGCATGCAATGCAGGATTGAGCTCACTACTGTTAAATTTGAATAATATATCTGGTATGACCAGTGTATCAGGAGGTGGGACCACCTTTTTCACGACCACTACCGGCGGCGCTACATGGCACAAGATCATTTCTACCCTGTTATTATCTGCCTCAGTTGTATCATATCGCGGATTTCGCTTCCCCTCTCCTCTTATCTGGAAATCATCAAAACTATACCCCTCATTATATACAAGATAAGTAGCCACTGCCTTCGCCTTATCATAGGAAATAATTTTATTGTACTCTTCCGATGCTGCCTGCCATGCATGGCCGACCAACTGAATCCGCATGGTCGTATCTCCTTTATAATTTTTCAGTGCGTCGTTGATAGGCTGCCGATATCGTTCATTAATCGTAGTATGATCCTGGTTAAATAAATCATCTTTCAATATCAATGTATCACATCCCTCATGACTCCCATTGAGTGTATGCAGGACAGGTCTGCCCGGTGTCAAAGCTTCCGGAATAGAATGCCTGTGATGTTCTGCATATAAAGCAGCCCGTGTAGCAGCGGTATCTCCGCATAGCTGCAATTGCTCATTGACAGCTGTAATACTGATACTATCTATTAATACCTGTGCATTGGTATAACCAGAAAATCCATTTTTACGCACAGGTGCTTTGAAATTCCCCACTATCAGGTGTGTCGCATTATTAGTGGCCACATAGGTCTTCTCTAATATATACCAGGGCATTTTGGTATGCCACAGTTTTTTTTGCTGATCCGCTTCATTTAGTTCTACGCTGACAGGTTGTGACAAACAACCCGTATTCTCACTAAAGATAAAAGCCGTATCAAACCGCAGTCCGATACGCAACGGATAATTTTCCGTATTCATATACACCCTTATCTTATACGCCTGTCCTTTTTGCAACGCACACAACAACCGGGTTTGTATATACACTCTTGCATCCGGATTCTCCACAGGTCCTTCCTGCAACAGGGATACATAGTGCTGCCCCTGCAAAGCAGCGCCATTACAGAGATATTTCATCTTGATCATCTCTGGTGCAACAGCCATCCACCCGCAGGGAGCACAGGGCGCTATGTATTCCGTGCAGATATTTACTTCCTCAAAACTCGCATTCGGCAACAGGTTCTGTGCACTTAGCAGGTTTGTACAGTAACAGAATAATATAATCAGTAAGCTTATTTTCATTCAGTCACAATTTCCAATACTTTGCTGGATAACGGCTCATTCCCGGATACATTGATACCCGCTTTCATGAGATAATCACCCGAAAATATCTTATTGTGTTCATATAAATGAGATTCTTCGCCGGGCTTCAGGTTGATTTCCGTCACCCTGTATTGTCTGTGTGGATCCAATCCCTGCAATTTTACAGGTGCAAAGTTTTCTCCAAAACGGGTATGCAGGTTATAAGCGAATAAGACTGATTTTGATTGCGCAGCATCTACGTACATCAACACGGCTCTATTCTCCTTATAGGGAGAGATCAAACGATACAGATCACCATGCGCCAGTACCGGCTGCAACCGTTTATAGTTCGCCACGGCCTGCTGACTAAATGTCCATTCATCGCCCGTGAATTTATCCAGGTTTATATCATACCCCAGTCTGCCCATCATCGCCACATCTGTACGGAACTTCAGGGATTGCTTACCCCATGAGGTAACGTGGTCGGCTACTGTAAATGAAGGGAAGAAATAAGAATATCCCCACTGTATAAATACCCTTTCAAACGGATCTGTATTGTCACTTGCCCAGAACTCTGTAAAGTAAGGCAACGCCCCATAATCAACCCTGCCACCGCCACCGGAGCACAACATGATCGCTAAGTGCGGATACTTGCTACGGATACGTTTCAGTACCTGGTACAAACTACGGGTGTATTCAATATATAGTCCTCCCTGGTTGTCTTTCAGGTAAGGAGAATATGCATTTGTGATCATACGGTTACAATCCCACTTGATGTAGGCAATACCCGGGTTGGCAGTCATCATGTTATCAACGATGCCATATACAAAATCCTGTACTTTAGGATTCACCAGATCCAATACCAGCTGGTTACGGAAGTAATCTTCACCTCTGTTTGGCAACTTCAGTATCCAGTCAGGATGCTGGTGATACAGATCGCTGGCGGGATTCACCATTTCAGGTTCCAGCCAGAT
The DNA here is from genome assembly GCF_034274695.1 of Chitinophaga sp. LS1. NCBI lineage: Bacteria > Pseudomonadati > Bacteroidota > Chitinophagia > Chitinophagales > Chitinophagaceae > Chitinophaga > Chitinophaga sp. LS1. Next base: position 5,835,589 of record NZ_CP128362.1, on the reverse strand, counting down.
ACCAAATTTCACCTTTTTCTCTTCCGCAGTTTTTACCAGGTAACCCAGTCCATGCGGCAGTTTAGCCTTCATTTCCTGCCAGTCGCCCAGCCCTGCATTATCGGCATTGCGGGGGTATTTATTCCCAAACCAGCCATCATCTAACAAAAACAGATCAGCCCCTAATTTATGGGCATCATCAAACAAAGCAGAGAGCTTTTCTTCATTAAAATCAAACCCAGTCGCCTCCCAGTTATTCAGCAATACGGTACGTGGTTTATCGCCATCTATTACACCATACTTCGCACCCCAGCGATGGAAGTTATGACTGATAGCAGCACGGCCATTATCGCTGTAAGAAAATATAAATGCAGGAGTTTCAAAATTCTGGTCAGGTTGTAGTTTATATTGAGAAGCATAGGTGTTCATACCTGAAATAACCCGAAGCATATTCAGCTCGTCGACTTCAAAAGCAAACCGGAAATTGCCCGTCCAGGCCAGCGTACCTGCCATCACAGCGCCATGTGTTTCAGTAGAAGGTTCATCTAAAGAGACAAAATAGAAAGGCATCTGGTACATATCTGCACGGGTACCCAGTTTGGAATCAAGGATCTTGATACCACTGGTCAGTTCGTTTTCATCCATCTTCATTTCTTCTGCCCAGTCACCATGGAAGTTGGTAAGGTAGTATTTATGTGCATTGAAGTGCAGGATGCTGGATGCGAAATTAGCCAGGACAACGGCTCCTTTTTCCTTATGACTGATCTCTGTCCAGACCTTAAAGATGTCTTCCTTTGCATAGGTATTTACATGTAGTAATACGGTAAATGGATATTTCGGGTCACGCAGGGTGATAGTGGTCGCAGTGATATTGTCATCCGTTTTTACCGTGTTCCGGTTAATGTACAACAGCTCCAGCGAAGGGTTGCCATCCGCATGGGTGACCTGTATCGCAGGTTCAAACAGGTTGTTTGTACCCGCGGGTGTATATGCCTCCCAACGCTCTACAGGACGAAGCTGTTCTCCGCCATCTGCGAGTTTGGGACCAAAGTATTTCTGCAACAATCTTCCTTTGCCATCTACTTCAAAATCCAGTTGTAAATGATCGGTGGTGGTAGAGAATCGTTCCTGCGCCAGCAAACGCGTGACGGGTAAACAGCAAAATAGCGTAAAGGCAATAGCGACCTGTTTAATCATAACGTAAAATGGTTAATTAGCGGGTTAAGCTATTACTTTTTTTCAAATTTTACTAACCATTTATCGATGAGCAGACCGGTTCCCGATAAAGGTTTTAATCTGCTCATAAAGCGGGTACCAGTCCATATACACCTCAAAAGCAACCCGGGAACGGCCTAATGTTGCTTTCATATTGGTAATGCGGGCATTGTACTTACTCTTGTGTGCCGTATAGGCCATCTGGACATTGTAGAGCGTTTCTGATAACGGAAGCGGGGCTATTCCGGGCATATTCAAGGGTTATATTTCCTAAAATACGGATTTCCTACTAAAGAACTAGACTAATTTGGATAAATTAGCCTGCGACTTGAACAAAACAATGGAACCACAACCCCTTTCATAATAGTTTTTTCCTTTAACTGTTAAACATTAACTTTGGGGGTACTGATACTTTTATAGAGTACTGACAAAAATGTAAGTAATGAGAAAAGAAAGCTCTACTAATACATTGAACAGGAATAAAATCAGCAATAACTGCGGCATGGCGTATACGCTGGACGTAATAGGCGGCCGATGGAAACCGACTATCTTGTGGAGCCTGCTCAATGGCAAGCTGCGGTATAGTGAACTGAAAAAATCTATTCCCGATGTATCTGAAAGAATCCTGGTCCTGCAGTTGAGAGAACTGGAAAAAGACGGACTAATCAATCGACTCGTTTATGCAGAAGTGCCGCCAAGAGTAGAATACGAGCTCACTAAAGACGGCGCCTCACTCCAACCCATGTTACAAATCATATCTGAATGGGGTGATGTGCATAGACCTCACAAAGCAAACGTTTAAAAATTAAGACACGCAATAATGAGCTTAGAAATATTTTTTACCATCTTTTTGGTGCTGCTGAACGGGTTTTTCGTTGCTGCAGAATTTGCTATCGTAAAGGTCCGATCCTCGCAGATAGAAGTAAACTCAGGTCGCAATAAAACAGTATCCAAGATAGCCAAAGACATGCTGAATAACCTTGACGGTTACCTGGCAGCTACCCAGTTAGGTATCACCCTCGCTTCTCTGGGCCTTGGCTGGGTTGGTGAAAAGGTGATGACAGAAATGATCATCAATCTCTTTACTTCACTGGGCCTGAATCCAGATGTAGGTATCGCTCAAAAAGTAGCCATCGGCTGTGCATTCCTCGCTATCACCATTCTGCATATCGTATTTGGCGAGCTGGCCCCCAAATCTCTCGCTATCCGTAAACCAGTGCCAACCACTTTTACAGTGGCAGTGCCGCTGAAATTGTTCTATGTCATTTTCCGTCCTTTCATCTGGATCCTGAACGGTCTGGCCAATGTGATCCTCCGTATCATTGGTATCACCCCCGTTCATGAAAATGAAGACATACACACGGAAGAGGAACTCCGTGTGATCATTGCTGAAAGCCACCAGGGCGGTGTGATTGAAGAAACGGAGAAAGCCCTGATCCAAAACGTATTTAACCTGGGCGACCGCCATGTATCTACCCTCATGACCCCCCGAAATGAGGTGATCTGGCTGGATATCCAGGATAGCCCGGAAATAAACAAAGCTAAGATCCTGAAACATAAACATACCATGTACCCGCTGGCTAACGGCGACCTGGATCATACTACCGGCTTTGTTTACAGCAAAGACCTGCTCAGCGATAATTTCAACGCTGCCATCAATAACCTGTCAGCCCTGAGCCGCAAACTACTCGTGGTGACGGTACACAACCGTACTTACCAGCTGCTGGAACTCTATAAAAGAGAACGTATTTACCAGGCTATGGTCGTTGACGAATTTGGTTCTATCAAAGGCCTCGTGACCATCAATGACATCGTAGACGCACTGGTAGGTGATATCTCTGAAACGAATGAATTTGAATACGAAGTGATCCGCCATGAAGATGGCAGTATGCTGGTAGACGGACAGCTGCCATTCGTGGAATTCCTGGAACTAATCGGTGTAGATGCCGACCAGCAAAGAGTGAATGTAAACAACTTTGTCACCCTGGGTGGTTTTATCCTCGACAAACTGGGTAAAATACCTCAGAGTGGCGACAGTCTGCAATGGAAAAACCTGAAAATGGAAGTGGTGAAGATGGACCAGCACCGCATTGCCAAGGTGCATATCTGCAATATTGAAAACGATCCTAAAGAGGAAGAGGAATAACACACAACTTAATATACTTCTATGAAAACCAGCTGGTTCAAGTCCCTGTTACCGCACCTGGCAGCCATTCTGGGTTTGCTGATCCTTGCGGTTTTGTATTGCAAACCTGTATTAGAAGATAAGGTCATCAGTCAAAGTGATAATGTACAGTGGCAGGCGATGGCCAAAGAAGCCATGGATTATAAAAAGGAGCATGGCATTCCTCCATTATGGACCACCAGTATGTTTGGCGGGATGCCGACCTTCCAGCTGGCCATGGAGTCTCCTTATCACATTGATAGTGCTATTCCTGCAATCCTCACACTGGGATTGCCCAAGCCGATCAATGTATTGTTTCTCTCCGCACTTTGTTTTTATTTGCTTTGCATCGTTTTAGGTACGCGCTCATGGATCGGCTTTGCCGGTGCAGTGGCGTATACCTATGCCAGTTATTCGCCTATTATCATCGTCACAGGGCATGACACCAAGATGATCGCACTGGCCTATCTGCCTGCGGTCATTGCAGGTCTGGTGCTCATTACCCGGCGTAGTTACCTGGCGGGTACGGGCATCATGGCACTCTCCCTCTCCTACCTGATTGCCGCCAATCACCTGCAGATGACGTATTATTTCTTCCTGATACTGGCCGTCCTGGGTATTGCCTATGCCGTCTATTCTATCAGGGAAAAAGCGTTTAAACACCTCATCACAGGTGGTTTACTGGTTTTGCTTGCTGTAGGACTGGCACTGGCATCCAATGCTGTGAGCTTGTGGACGACCTATCAATATTCGAAGGAAAGTACCCGCGGTGGTAAGTCGCCATTGAGTCCACTGCCGGGTGAAACTGCCGAACAACATAATGGAAAGAACTATGCATTTCAATGGAGCTATGGCAAGTTTGAAACGTTCACGCTCATTGCACCTGATATTTATGGTGGCAGCTCAAGTGGTAAACTAGGCACGAATTCAACTACCTATAAAACATTAACCGAAATCGGTGTACCTACTAACAATGCAGAAAAACTGGTAAGCAGCTGGAACCTTTATTGGGGAGATCAGTCTTTATTAGGTACCTCGGGGCCTGTGTACCTGGGTGTCATAGTGTGCCTGCTTGCACTGCTTGGCTTGTTCATAATCCGTTCATGGCACAAGTGGTGGCTGATCGGCATCTCAATACTGGGTATTGTGCTGGCATGGGGTAGCAACTTTGCTGCGTTCAACTATTTTATGTTTGATCATTTTCCGCTTTATGATAAGTTCCGCGCACCTTCGCAGGCATTGATCATCCCGCAGTTATCATTTGCGATATTGGCAGTGATGACATTGCAGGAAATGATCAGCGGTGAAATCAAAAAGGAGGAGCTACTGAAGAAACTGAAATGGTCTGGTTATATCATGGGCGGCTTACTGGTGTTGTTGCTACTGGCATCTACCAGTATGCGCTATACCAATGCCACCGGCGACAACGCCAACCCGCATAGTGATGATCAGTTCCATGCCCAGCTGGTACAAATGACACAGGGCCGGACCGATATTGCAGACAAATTGATGGCTGCAACAAGGGCAGACAGGGCGGATCTGTACAGAAGTGATGTATTTCGTTCTATCTTTTTTGCAGCACTGGCATTTGGCCTCCTGTGGTTCTTTATCAAAGGGAAACTACAGGCGCGTTACCTGGCTATAGGTATCACTTTACTCATTATGATCGATTTGCTGCAGGTAGACAGGCGCTATCTGAATGAAGATAGTTTCATGGATGCCGGATCTTATAGTATGCCATTTCAGGCCTCTCCTGCCGATCAGCAGATACTACAGGACAAGGATCCGTACTACCGCGTATTTAACCTGACCCGCGACCCCTTCCAGGACGCCATGACGTCTTATTATCATAAGAGCATAGGAGGTTACCATGCGGCGAAGCTCCAACTTTACCAGGACCTGATTGAAAGACAGATCAGTCAGAACAATATGCAGGTACTGAACATGCTAAACACAAAGTATATCATTACCAACGGCGTGGAAGGTGCTGCCGTACATCAGAATCCGGATGCACTGGGCAATGCCTGGTTTGTAAAAACCATTCAGTGGGTACCGGATGCAGATGCGGAAATGAGTGCACTCACCACATTCCATCCAAAAGATACCGTGGTGATTGACCAGCAATATAAACCACTGGTGAAGGCGGATTTCCAGTTTGATTCCAGTGCCGTCATTGCTTTACAGTTCAATCACCAGGATACCATTGCGTATACATCCAGGGCCGCCACACCACAGTTTGCCGTATTCTCTGAGATCTATTACCGCCAGGGATGGAAAGCTTATATAGATGGAAAAGAAGCGCCTTATACCAGGGTAAACTATGCTTTAAGAGGGATGTCTGTTCCGGCAGGCGACCATACCATCACATTCATTTTTGCACCTGAAGCATATTATGCAGGTGTAAAATTATCCCTCGGTAGCTATATCATTATGTTGCTTTTATTAGCAGGAAGTCTTGCATTGTACTTCCGTAAGAAATAAATTTCAAAGTCCGCCTTCAATAAATTTTGAAGGTGGACTTTCCCTTTTCATCTATACATTTTAGCTGTTCGTAGTAAAAAAACGCGATTCTTGTTTTACAATAGCAAATTCCCCTATCTTGCGTGAAATATAGGGCTGTCTTGCCCTTTCAGCTATCAACTTTACCATTTCATCTATACAATTCTCCTATCTGTAGCCAACAAACAATAGTACTGTAAAAATGCTCGTTTGATGCGAAGCCGCTTTTCGTATAGTCAGACTATACAGGCTACTATTATTGGTATTTACGAATTGCTGCTATAGAAAGAACGCGTGAAGAAATCCCTTAGAAAACGTCTTAGAAAACACTATGCTGCCTTAACTGTATTTAGCATAGTGGCCTTTTTCATGGTTGATTCTGCAGCAAGGGGAGCCAGGGGCGTTAGTTACTATCCAATTGGCTCTTCTACGAATCATGCTGCATATGATTCCATGATACCTGTGAAAGATACTACGGATACGTTAAAGTATCCTATCAGGGACAGGCACTCTCCGGAGCTCGTAGAGCCTGTACAGAATGCTATTGACCTGAAAGATCCTAAAGGTATCAAACGGGACGTGGAATACGATCCTGCTACAAAAGAGTATATTATCTCCGAAAAGATCGGTGATAAATATTATAGGAATCCTACGTCTATGAGCTTCCAGGACTTCTATAACACGCAGTCCCGTAAGAGCGAGAATGATTACTTCATGAAACGCGCTTCCACGCTGGGAAACCTGAACAGAAGCAATCCGCTTGAACTTAAAAAATCAAATAAACTTTTTGATCGGTTATTCGGTGGCAGTAAGGTAGATATCAAGCCACAGGGTTACCTTGAAATATCAATGGGCTATGCAGGCCAGTATACCAACAACCCTGTATTGACCGAGTCTTCACGCCGCAGTGGTGGGTTTGATATGAATATGAATATCAACCTGAACGTAACGGGCAAAATCGGTGATAAACTAAAGATCATCACCAACTATAACACTCAGTCTACCTATGATTTCGAAAATCAGATCAAACTCGAGTACACCGGTTATGATGATGAGATCATAAAAAAGATTGAAGCCGGTAATGTAAGCTTTGCGCTTCCAACGACACTGATCAGTGGAATGCAATCACTTTTTGGGGTAAAGACGCAGTTGCAGTTCGGCCGCTTAACTATGACCAGCGTGCTTTCCAGCCAGAAGTCACAGAAGCAGACGCTCACCCTGAAAGGCGGTAATCAGACCACCAGCTACAGCCTCAAATCTGATGCGTACGATGAAAATAAAAACTTCCTGCTGGCACAGTTCTTCCGCGATACCTTCAACTATGCTATGGGTAATCTGCCTAGTATCCGTTCGCTCTCCAACATCACACGTATCGAGGTATGGGTAACGAATAAGACAGGTACAACAACGAACACCCGTAACGTAGTAGGTCTGATGGACCTTGCTGAATACAGTCCTTACAATACAAATGCCGTACACGTTGTAAGCAGCGGCAAACTGCCTTACAACGGTATCAACGACCTGTATAGCAAACTCTCTGCAGACGATGCCGCGCGGCTACCCAGTACCGTCATTTCCCAACTCCAATCGTACGGTCTCTCTGCCGTACAGGATTATGAAAAAACCTATGCACGTAAACTGGATAGTACGGAATATACCGTGAATAAGAAACTCGGCTACATATCTCTGAATACAACGCTTTCGGCAGACCAGGTGCTTGCTGTGGCGTATGAATATAGTTACAACGGTCGTACCTACAAGGTCGGCGACTTTGCACAGGATGTACCACCAGATGCGAGCAACAATAACAACAGCCGCATCCTCTTCCTGAAAATGCTGAAAGCTACTGCTGCCCGTCCGATACTGCCTATCTGGGACCTGATGATGAAAAACATCTATTCCACCGGTGGTTATCAGCTGAGCAGTACCGACTTCACTGCCGATGTATATTACAATGACCCCGGCAATGATACCCGCGCAGCCAGCCCCAGACGCTATCTGCCGGATGCTGTCGGCTCTTACAGCGGTGCACCGATCATTACCATTCTCAACCTCGATAACCTGAATACGAACAATGACCCGCAACCAGATGGTGTGTATGACTTTGTGAGCGGGTATACTGTAGACGTATCTAATGGTAAACTCATCTTCCCCGTACTGGAACCTTTTGGTAAAGACCTTGCCAAAGCATTTGGCGGTGACGCTGCTTTGGAAAAACAATACCTCTATACCAAACTGTATGATACCACCAAAACGGCCGCACAACAGTATTCTTCGCTCAACAGGTACCTCATTAAAGGGAGTTATAAAGCAGGTAGTTCATCAGAAGTATCATTGAATGCATACAACATTCCTTCTGGTTCTGTAACCGTTACTGCAGGTGGTAAAACACTGACTGAGAATATTGACTATACAGTAGATTATAACCTGGGTAAAGTAAAGATCATCAATGATGGTATTCTCAGTTCCGGTACTACTATCAACGTCTCTTTTGAGAATAGCGGCCTATATGGGCAGCAGGTACGTAACTATGTAGGTACACGTTTTGACTATGCTGTGAATGAAAAGCTGAGCCTGGGTTCTACCATCGTGCATATGAGTGAACGCCCTTACACCACCAAAGTAAGTTATGGCGAAGACCCTATCAATAACACAGTCGTAGGGCTGGATGGTAACTATAACTCTGAATGGAAAGGACTGACCCGGCTGTTAAATAAATTACCAAATTATAGCACCAAGTCTACCTCCGCTGTGAGTCTGACGGGCGAAGTAGCCCGCTTATTCCCCGGCCATAGTAAACTGATCAATGCATTTGGTTCCAATGAAGGACAGGTATACATTGATGACTTTGAAGGCACTGAAAGTAACTACGACCTGAAAACGCCGAGTAGCAGCTGGGCGCTGGCTTCTACCCCGGCTGGTGCTACAGATAGTTCAGGTAATATCATGTTCCCGGAAGCGACATTGACTGATTCTGTTGATTATGGAAAGAACAGGGCTTTACTCTCCTGGTACATCATCGAACCTACCCTGCAGGTAAACAGTACTTCCGATCTGCCAGCAGGTATTACCAAAGATGACCAATCTGATCCACGTACACGTATCGTATACCAGAAGGAGATATTCCCGAACCTTTCTACGGACTATACTTCCACACAACTCACCACCCTTGACCTGGCGTATTATCCAAAAGATCGTGGTCCATACAACTTCGAAGCCAGCCGTACAGAGGTGAATACAGATGGTACGCTGAATAACCCCAAGAAACACTGGGGAGGTATCATGCGCGCCTTAGACAATACTGACTTTGAGACCTCCAATATACAGTATATCGAATTCTGGGTTCAGGATCCATTTATAAAGAATACTACCAGTACCGGTGGTGACCTGTACTTCAACCTCGGTGCCGTTTCTGAGGATATTCTGAAAGACTCCTATAAGTTTTTTGAAAACGGGATGAAGGCACCCAGTACTACGATCAACTATGATTCTACTGCCTGGGGCCATACACCAAACTATACCACACAGCTGACGAAGGCTTTTGACAATGATGCAGATGTAAGGCAATACCAGGACGTAGGTTACGATGGTTTGCGTACTGCCGAAGAAGTATCTTACCGTACACACTTCCTGAACCAGCTGCGTACCAACTTTGGCGTTAGTGCGGAGGTATATACACAAGCGCTTGGTGACCCGAGTAATGACAACTACCATCACTACAGGGGTAATGATTATGACAAGGCGAAATATGGCATTCTGGCCCGATATAAACGCTATGCCATGTCAGACGGTAACTCTCCTGCTACTACCAGTGGGTCCTCCTACTCTACTGCGGCGACTAATATTCCGGAGTCAGAAGACCTGAACTTTGATAATACCATGAATGAAACGGAGTCCTATTTCCAGTACCGGGTGCATTTAAGCCCGAATATGACGATCGGACAGAATTACATCGTGGATAAGGTTGATGCCTCCGTCACTTATACCAATGGTAGCACCGGTACAGAAACCTGGTACCAGTTCAAGATCCCGATCGAACAGTATAGCGCGGCGATCGGTGGTATTGCAGACTTCAAGTCCATTCAGTTTATGCGTATGTTCCTCACGAATTTCTCTGATTCTGTCGTACTGCGCTTTGGTAAACTGCAACTGGTCAGGAACCAGTGGCGCCAGTATAGCTACGAATTACAGACAGGCTCCGGCGATCTGGTAGCTGCGGATGGCACTACGACCTTCAATACAACGTCTGTAAATATCGAAGAAAACGCTTCCCGTACGCCTATCAACTATGTACTGCCACCGGGATTATCACGCGAGTCAACGCTCAGTACCAGCAATACCACCCTGCTGATGAATGAGCAATCCCTTTCCTTACAGCTGTCCAAACTGCAGGATGGTAAGTCAAGGGCGGTATACAAAACATTGGGCATGGACCTGCGCAGGTATAAAAAACTGCAGATGTTCATACACGAAGAAGCGGTAGAAGACGACAATAGTTTAAAAGATAAAGACCTGCAGGCGGTGATCCGTATTGGTAGTGACTATACGGAGAACTTCTATGAATACCGTATTCCACTGACCAAAACAGCCTTTGGCGCCACCTCACAGGCGGCTATCTGGCCTACGGCGAATAATATGGACATTACGCTGACGGACTTCAGCACCCTGAAACAAACCCGTAACAATACAGGTGCTTCTACAGCTACGCTGTATGAGAAGACCCTCGCAAACGGAAATGTGATCGGGGTGATCGGTAACCCGAACCTGGGTGATGTGGAAGGGTTAATGGTGGCTATTTACAACCCGCTGGATGATGGGTTGACGAAGAATGCAGAAGTTTGGTTTGATGAATTGCGATTGACCGGGCTGGATGAAAAAGGAGGATATGCCGCTACGGGCAGGTTGAATATGCAGCTCGCCGACCTCGGCCAGCTGGCCGTAACCAGTACCATGCACACCGCAGGGTATGGGGCCGTGAACCAGAGTGTGAATGAACGCTACCAGGATAACCTCATCTCCTACGATGCATCATTAAGCCTGGATATGGGTAAATTGTTACCAAAAAGAACAAGGTTAGCGATTCCCCTCTATGTTGGGCAATCCAAAACCAGCAGCATGCCGGAATGGGATCCGTTTGACCTGGACATCAAATTGAAGGAAAAGCTGAAATTAGCGGCTAATAAACACGAAAGAGATTCTATCAAGGCACAGGCACAAGACGCGACGACGACCAGTAGTTTCAACGTGACGAATGTGCGCAAGCTGAGTGACGGGAAAAAGAAGCTGCGCCCCTGGAGCCTGGAGAACTTTGACTTCACCTATGCATATACGGGCACTAAAATGCATAGTCCTACTACTGAGAACTATGAGCTAACTAAGAACAGAGGTGTATTAGGTTATAACTTTACCGGCACCAACAAATTCTGGGAGCCTTTTAAGAAAACGATCAAAAATAAATCGCCGTGGATGAAGTTGTTCAAAGACATCAACCTGAATCCCCTGCCTTCTATGATCAGCTTCCGGGCGGACCTGACAAGACAGTTCAGTGCTACACAGCTCAGGAACGTAGGAAGTAATTATAAACTGTCCGAGACGTATAACAAGTACTTTACCTTCGATCGTTATTATGGTTTGAAGTGGGACCTGACACGTAGTCTGAGCTTAGACCTGACAGCGACGAACAATGCACGTATCGACGAGCCAACCGGAAGACTGAACTCCTCTGCCAAGCGGGATACGGTATGGAACAATCTGCTGAAACTGGGTCGTAATACCAACTACTTCCAGACTTTCAATGCCACGTATACCCTGCCATTGTCAAAGATCCCGATCATGAGCTGGACGAACTTTGCCGTGCAATATACGGCGCAGTACAAATGGACGGCGGCTTCCCTCTCTAACAGGATACAGGGTAACACTATTGAAAATACACAGGTGGTCGCGGTGCTGGCGGAGTTTAAATTCACAGACCTGTATAATAAATCAAAGTTTCTGAAGGCAATCACAGCCACAAAACAGCCGGTGAATCCGAATGCAAAACCAACGGCGAACGCAAACGGCAAAAATCAGCCTGCGAAGAAGGAGGAAAAGCTACCGGAAATATCTCCTTTGGTGAAGTCTATATTGCGACCGATCTTATCACTCAAGCGTGTTAACATCAACTACTCTGAGAACAACTATACGAGTCTGCCGGGATGGATGGACAGTACACAGGCATTGGGTATGAACTGGCGGAGTATGGAGCCGGGACTGGCATTTGTGTTCGGTTATCAGCCAGATAAAAAATGGCTGGATAAAAAGGCGGCGAAGGGATTATTTTCTGCCGATACCCTGTTCAATAATCAGGTTGTACAGCAGTTCTCACAGAACCTGCAGATACAGGCGCAGTTGGAACCGGTACCAAATCTGCGGATTGATTTGACGCTGACCAAGACATTTACCAAGAACCACTCTGAAACATTTAAAGACAGGTATGGCGGAGGGAACTATGAGCACCTGGATGCATATGAGACTGGTGGATTCCAGGTCACTTCGATTATGCTGAAGACCTTGTTCATGAAGGGAGGACTGGCGAGGAGCTTTGCGAATTTCAGAAAGTACAGAACGACATTGTCAAAGAGATATTGGTCTAAAAACCCTTATGCACACGATGGTTCTACGCCAACGTATGATACCAGCGACGCTTCTTATATGTATGGATATGGCAAGTATGAACAGAATGTGCTGATATCCTCTTTTATTGCGGCTTACACAGGGAAGGATCCGAATAAGGTGGGATTGATTGCAACGGATGGATTGGATAAGATCAGAAGTAATCCTTTCAGGAATATTATTCCATTGCCGAACTGGCGGATCACGTATGATGGGTTAGCGAAATTAGCGCCGTTCAGTAATTTTGTACAGACGCTGACACTGAATCACTCTTATGTGAGCAATTTGAGTATGAACTCCTACAATTCATCCTCCAGTTATATGGATAAGAACTCGTTGGGGAATCCGAGTTTTATAGATACGGTGTCGGGGAACTATGTACCTTATTATACGGTGCCGAATGTGACGATGATAGAACAGTTATCGCCGTTATTAGGGGTGGATATGACACTGAAGAACAATATGAATGTGCATGTGGATTATAAGCGAACGAGGTCATTGAGTTTGAGTTTGACGGATTATCAGCTGGTGGAGGCGCGTACGGCGGAGATCACGTTGGGTGGTGGGTATAGGTTGAAGGGGGTGACGTTGCCGTTTGTGGTGGGGAAGAATGGGTCGCATAAGCTGGATAATGATTTGAATATGCGGCTGGATTTGAGTTATAGGGATGAGAAGTCGGTGAATAACCAGCTGGATGGGGGGATATCGACGCCTACGTCGGGGCAGAAGGTGATTAGTATAGCGCCGAGTATAGATTATGTGTTGAATAAGCGGATGAATTTGAAGTTTTATTATACGAGGAAACAGACGATACCGGTGTTGTCGACGTCGAGTCCGACGGTGACGACGACGGGTGGGTTGACGTTGAGGTTTGTGCTTGGGCAGTAAAAAACAGCGCGAAAAGAGGATTTGAAATAGGGCGAAAAGAGGACTTTTGACTTCGTCAAAAGTCCTCTTTTTCGCTGGAGGCAGTTTATCGGCGGGCGAAGGCCCGCCGATAAACTGCTGATAAACTGCTGATAAACTGCTGATAAACTGCTGATAAAAGCGGCTACGCCAGCCGGATAAGCTGCCAATAAGATTATCTGATATCTTTCCGGCTATACTCGTTGTTGCCAAAATTCACGATATAGTCGGATGGGAATAAGGTACTCTTTTGGTAGTAATCAGTTGTAATAATCTGGGCACCTGACTCACAGGCGGCTTTGTATCTTGTATAATCATTTGTTCTTGCCTCTTTTGTATCGGCATCTGCTCTTGTGCGAACGATATATCCTTTAGCGACCATCTGTTTAATTAATTCCTGGTCTTTGATTGCATCATTGATGATCATAATCGCCGCTTCCGGTTTTCCGGCAGGTGCGTTTACAAATAGCACCCGTCCTTTCAGTGAAGGATGTCCCTGCATATAATCGGACATTTTGGGATCCTTCTCATCGAGGATAAAAATAAACTTCCCTTTTGCCTGTCCTACAGTAGGCCAATGTCCTTTCAGGACAGCAGCTTCCAGTGTTTTATCCTTGCCACGGATATCATCAGGTGTGATCAGCTTATCTTTTCCTAAATAATCGATAATTTCTTTATCGAGGCGCTCATATACTGCGGGGGTAAACGGCTCTGGTTTGGTGAATTCCGGACGTTTGGAGATCTCATCTTTCGCATTCATAGTAATAAATACAGGAGAATGATCCGGATGCGCATTGGACCAGTTCTTCAATTGTTCCAGCGCTATTTTAAAGGTTGGACAATTGCTGTTCACATCCACATCCTGCATATGAAACACTTTGAAACCTGGCTCCTTCATCACATCAGTGTTATATACAGGTTTCAAACCTAATTGTTCCAATACAAAGGGATGCAGGTATTTTCCACCAGCGCTATCCGCGTATACGTCCAGCTCAAGGCCTCTCAGACCGAGGTCCAGCTGCTGTTCCAGTGAAATGTGGGTATATTCCAGTCCTTTGGCACCCTCGCCGGCATGCTGGCGGATGACTTCCATTACTTTTGGATCGATAGCGATCTTATAACTGTTGTGGGATCCGATACTTTGGACTTTGTTCAGCGGTAAATTATCCTCCCCGGGAAATGCGAATGCTGTAAGGCCCAGCATTAAGGCAATCATGGCTACTTTCATCTGTCAGGTTAATTGATTATTCTACAGACAAAGGTTTAAATTATTTTTGAGGGAGTATATTAAGAAACTATTATCAGATAACACCTTTGTGTTATTAAAGGGAAGGACGGGCCTCCCCTTTAATCATATTATTATCGTACTAAAAGGTTGGACTTTACATAGTCGTAGCTCTTTTTAATACTTACAAAAGGATCGATAGTGATCTGATCCTGTTCTACAAATGCATATTTTACCCCTGCTTCACTGGCATTGGCAAAGATCTTTTTGAAATCTACCGTGCCCGTTCCAACTTCTGCAAATTTGATTTCACTCATCAGGTCTTTCAACCCCTTCCCGTCTTCACCAGGACCGGTTATTTTGCCCGCGGCTGACTTGTCGATATCTTTTACATGCCACATGGCGAAACGGCCCGGATGCGCCTTAAAAAGGGCTACTGGGTCTATGCCGGATTTCTCTGCCCAGAAGATGTCCAGTTCCAGTACCACCAGTGCCGGATCGGTTTCTTTGAGCAGGATATCGTAACCTGTTCCTTTTACGTCGGGGAGTTGTTTGAATTCCCAGAAGTGGTTATGGTAGCCGACTTTGAGACCGGATTTTTTAGCCAGTTCACCTGCTTTGTTCAGCTGGGAAGCCATGAACTGAAAATCTGCTCCTGTCAGGCTGGCGATCAGGTTCATGGGCGGTACGGGTACTACCAGGTACTGCTGACCAAGGGTAGCGGCGATTTCTAGCTGGGCCTTCAGGGCGTCGTCGTTGCCATTGCCCCTGGTGAGGTAGTCATTCAACTGGTAGTGTCCGCTGTGAGTAGTGAGTTTGTTCTCTGTGAGCAACGCTTTCAGCGCTTTAGGATCCAGCCCCCAGAACTTTGCCGGTTCTTTTGGCCCGCCATAGCCATAATAGGTTTCCACATGGTTGTAGCCGGTTTTAGCCACTTTCCGGATAGTATCTTTTACGTCTTTGGTCAGCTGATCACGCAGCGTGTACAACTGGATACCGATCTTAGTTACAGTATTTGCACGACTTCTGCTGAAGATATCCGACGGGTTCAACATAAGTCCGGCGGCGATCAGGCCGGCTTGTTGCATAAAAATTCTCCGAGAGCTCATGATGATGTTTTAGTTTTTTAACGTGGCATAAGAATAGTATCCATGGTAGTGCTTATTTCTGAAGCACTGAAAAATGAATGTACAAAAAATTGGCCAAAAGGAGAAATGGTAAAGGGGCTTTTACAGTCCGAGGCCAGACAGAAAAGCCCCCTTGTTCGTACGTAGGATAGGGATATAGGATAGGTAATATTCATTTTGAGCAACTTAAGCTGCTCAATCACTTATTGTTCACTGTTTAAAATAAAATTGTTGATTGGAAAAAAGAAAGCACGCCTCTTGCGTGGCTTGTTCACTTCTCTTAGTAACTGGTGAAGTGATGATTTTGTAAATGAAAGGATTGCCCCAGGTTATAGCTGTTTAAAAATTTGCATTCACAAACTGTACCGAATCACATGAAACAAAATTATATATCTTCATATAGCAAATTGTTAGTAAGAGTTGTAATCTCTTGTAGAATTTTTACTACAAAAAAAGGCCTCCGGGTTTTGATCTTTACGCGTTACCCCGTATATTTACCTAATATCTCTATATGCCTAACATTTTAGTAGTAGACGATCAGGAGGTTGTACGTTATGGAACAACCCTCATTTTGCAAAAATCCATAGAAGATGTTCATGTAAGTGAAGCGGGGAGTTTTGAAGATACGTTGAAAATCTTGTCCTCAAAACCTTTTGACCTTGTTATTCTGGACATCGACATGCCTGGTGGTAATAATCACCAGATGCTGGATGTTATCCGCTTAAGGCATCCTGATATTAAGATCCTCATCTTTAGCAGTTATGACGAACAGATTTTCGGCTGGCGCTACCTCGAAGCTGGTGCGGATGGTTTCCTCTCCAAAAAAATGGGCATAGAAGAAATCAAAAATGCCACAAAGAGCCTGCTCAGAGATGAGAAATACCTAAGCCCTGCACTGAAGCAGACCCTGCTTAATAATATCACCAGGAAGAAAAATAACATCAATCCGCTGGACCGCCTCTCTAACCGGGAAAGCAATATTATGCAACTGCTCATCAAAGGGTTAAGTGTAGCAGATATTGCGGATAAACTGAGTCTGCAGGTATCTACAGTCAGTACCTATAAAAAGCGGATCTGTGAGAAGCTACAGGTGTCGAATATCGTGGAAATGATAGAGAAAGTACAATTGTATTCTTAATATAAAAGTTAGCCCCGCCGGAAAATTTCCCGGCAGGGCAGGAAGATTATTTTAGAAAAAGGCAGGAGGATTACTTTAGAAATTTGTTCAGGCTCAACTTTTTTACTCCTTTTATTCCGGCTACCACTTCTGCTGCATTCAGCTTTGCTCCCGCTTCAATGGTATGCGTATGATCTTTGGTCCCAAAATAGGTACCCGCTACTTTTGTCTCACCTTCCTTGTCATATACATCTGCAATCAAAGTATTCAAATCAATAAAAGTCACCCCTTCTTTCTCTGCCACCTGCTTTGCCCATAAGCCATAATCATCATTATTGCGCGCTACTTTTCCATCCTTCCATACATTGCGTGGGATGGGTGAGCATACTACAGGAATAGCACCCTTTGCCTTCGCTTCTTTGATCATCTGCGTCAGGTACCAGCCATAGCTATGCACCACTTCCTGCTGCTGTGTGATAGGATTATAGATCTCCTTTTGTTCATCACCAATACCTTTGATCGTTCCCCTGGCACGGGCTGTATCATCCAAAGGCGCACCATCGTTATGACCAAATTGCATGATGACGTAATCACCGGGTTGTACTTTTGCCAATACAGAATCCCAAAGACCTTTAGTTCTGTAAGTACGGCTACTGGTACCTCCCAGGGCTCGATTGACCACCTTAATTTTTGTGGTATCAAAATAGTCGCCGATAAAATGCCCCCATCCCCACAGCTCTCCGTCTCCCTTGTCTTTCCCGTTTTTAACGGTACTATCTCCTATCAGGTACAAGGTGGGCTTTTGCGGCGCGGCGATCATTAAAAAAACAGCGGTGATAACAGTTAACAACAGTTTGTACATTATTGATAAATTTTAAAATCACTAATTACTTGTCTGGACCAGGTAGACCTGAACCCGAAATAACCTTTATGTAATGGCTGAGGATCAGCGTATTCAAAATATTTGACCCCATCTACGGACACACTGGTCGTACCGTCTTTTACAACGATCCTGATTGTATAAGTATGATTGGGTTTCAGCAAATGTGCGCTGTCTGCATATTCCTGTATCAATCTTCTTTCGCCGGTGCCTTCATATTTCCTAAACCGGGTAGTACTGTTGGTATTGCCGCCCATGCCTACATAATACAATTGCAGGGAGTCGTATTCTTCCAGTATACCATGGCGTTGAAAACCGGGATGCTGTGCCATCCAGAACATGTTCAGATCAGAGAGGCGATCATTCGGACCACCGTCTACTACAACGGTTCTTTTGTATTCAATGGTGAAGTTGCCACTCAGTTCTTTATTCAGCCATACGGTGACCCCGCCTTTGGTATCCAATACCAGTTTACCCTTTGCTGTATATACACGGGAGCCTGGTTTAGGGGCTATTTCCGCTTTCCACAAAGTAGTATCCAACGGGGATGTAAAGCGGATCTTTTGCCCCATGGCCATTTGAGAAAAGAGTAATAATATCAGTAGTTGTTTCATTGTATTATTCATTGTAAGCATTACCTGCCAGGTCTAACATAGCCATTGCCGTTAATCCCCATTGCGCCACCGCATTTGTAGATACACCGGGGGCTTCTTCAATAGGGTGTAATACAGCGGGGCCATTCACGGCATCCAGTCTGGCAGACATCTTCTTAATACCGGCTTCTCCACCCAGGAATTCTTCCCATGCACGGGCTGCCAGTTTTTTATCCTGTTTTACACGGGCTGCAAATGCAGTGAGGCGTGCATGCCCTTGTCTGAGGTTTAGTTTGCCCAGCGATTTCCCTAATACAGCAGTTTGTTCTTCAGGGGTCGCATTGTATAAGGTACAATATTGTAACCATGCTTTTTCAAATGCCGGCATGGGGATCAATGCCACCAGTTCCATACAGATCTCTGGCAACCCGAATACAGCACTCAGGTGAGAAACGGAGATCTTATCAGCAGGTGCAGGCAGGAATTTGCCTGTAGCCAGTTCCATATCTGCAGACCCGGTAAAGAAACCATGTGGCTGAGCAGCGATGGTCTGCATACTGTTGAGTAATCTATCCTTTGCCAATGGCGTACCATGTCGTTCCCATTCGGTGAGCCAGGCTGCCGCCAGTGAGCCCCAGTCCGTACCAAATCCAACACCGGCATATTTACCATCCGGATCACCTACCGGCTGGCCTATTTTACGACCGGGAACAATCGTGCGGAGTGTAAAAGCAGCATCCACTTCTGCCTGCATGAGGTCTCCTACCCTTTCATCAGCGGTGAGGTAGTAATAGAAACGACGGTTGGCAACGGTAGCAATACGTAACTGTTTTGCACTACATCCCCAGTGTTGTACATTATGACGGGAGCCTAAGGGGGCAAATCTGCCAATGTGATGTACGTCTACTTCGCCGGTATGCCGGGTCATAACTTCTGCCATGCGGAAGGCGTCTTTACGGCCGGTATGCAGGTAGTAATACCAGAGCCAGAGGTCTGTAGACAGTTCTGAGTTATCCCAGGCAAAGCCGCCTACATCGTAGCGCCATACATGCCTGTCGCTATCATAGGTATGCATCACATCGCCATAGTTCCAGAAGCCGTACCAATGACGGTCTTCTACCTGCTGGCGATAATAGTCGAAATAAAAATCCAGTTGTTTCAGCATTTGCTCTTTGGTAGGAGAAGGTGAAACAGCCTGGTTCCAGTTACCTCCAAATACCCCGGCCAACTGCCATTGATTGGTAGCGCAGGCGATGGTATCCGGGTCCTGGATATAACCGGCTATCTGGCTTAAATAAGCATTGTCAGGTGTAGCGGACAATACCCATATCTGTGCTTCGCTGGTGCGGGCTACCCCCATCGGTGTACCAAAACCGGGTTCATAATCTTCGTAAGTGATATCTAACCCTTCCCGTTGTTTTTCGAAAGTATCCTGTCCCATACCATCATGGTAAAAACGCAGGTCCATGGGATTTGCTTTGGGCGCCCATAACCACATGGTCACACTTGCCTCAGTAGTATGTGCGTTTCGAATATCTAACTGTGCCGGATGGCTTTGCCAGAAGTTGCGGATGCCGAATGCAAGACCGCCCGTAGGTGTACCTACATAGCCAGTGCCGGATGCACGACGGCCATAGGCAGATTGAATCCAGCCGTAACCTTCTTTGGTTCGTTTCTGAATTTCAAATGCATCGGGGGTGGGCTGAAATAAGGTATAATCGCCAAAGTCTGGTATGTATTTCAGATTGTCTTTGATAGCAGATACATCTTCTACTTTTTTCCCGGCTATTTGAGCCTTCCTGGTAGCCTCTCCGGGATCACGGCGCAAACCAGTCAGTCCTTTGACGGCCTCGGCAAATACGCCTTCTTTTTCACCTGTAAAGCGAATGTGCCTGTTGTAAGTTTCGCCTTCGAGCGGGACATTGAAACGAATTCCTAATCCACTGATGAAATCATTCTGTTCATCGCCATCATAAATGATCGTGTGTAAGATGCGGATCGCTTCACTACCTTCATAAAAATACAGACGGACAATAAAAGGCAATAAATAGCGCTGCGTGGTATTTACATGATGCCCTGTGATTTTGATTACGGCTCTTACCGGACCGGATTGTTCTACAAGAACCTCCTGAATATTGCTTTCATAATGATCATGGATCGTTGCTGCTTCCGGAGCGTTTTGCACCTGTAATACTAATATTCCTTTTGTCGCCAGCACTTTCCCATTTTTAGAAATAGTACTGATTAAAGGGGCTCCATTTTTTTGAATGGTACATTGTAATATACCATTGTCAACAACGAAATTATCGGAGGCTTCTTTCACGTTCACAGAACCGGAACCAGCAGCAGCAGCTTTTGTCACTCTTTTCAATACTAACTGTTCCGTCAATCCTTTATTCGCTCCTATTGCATGCCCTGTCCACTTCAATGACCCATCCGGCCAGTAAGCCAGTGGCCATGATTGCAGGTTCACACCCGCCCCCTTGCTTTCCAATACAAATCCATGTTCTTTTCTCACAGCGCCCTGTGGCCAGGGTACACCCCAGGTAGCCCCTATACTCAGCTGAGGCACTTTATCTCCCAGCCAGTGCAAGGTTATATTATCCTGCACACTGCCCGGCATCCACGATTGTAAGGACGCTGCTACGGGAAAACCTGCACTTATAATCATCGATTGCTTCATAAATTCCCTCCGGGAAAGATTACCTTTTTCCATTTATTATAATATTCGGTCTGACGATGTAAGCATACTTTCCAGCAGGGCGCTGTAAAGGTATATTGAGATACTGCTGCACAGGCATATGTGCTTTTAACAAAAATTTATCGTTTCCCGGATACTCACGACCATTGATCACAGGCACAACGGTCCATTTACTATCTGTAGCAGTATCTGCCAAAGGCGCTGTAAGGCAGGTCGCCTTGTGTAAAGGCTGTCTGTTCAGTAACTGATGATCACGATAAATGTTGAAGGCCAACGGTTCGGGGTCTGTCGCTAACAGGCGCCAGCTGAGGAATACGCTATCCCGCTGATGACATACTACCATTATTCCCCTGTCCAGGTACTCCATGTTTCTTTGCCCAAAAACCGTGGAACATAGGCATAACAATACAACTAACTTATACATTTAAGTAAAAATTACCGGAGGTGGTGGTGGTAAATCGGGCATAAATGTATAAAAAATGTATCACTGACACTATACCATCAACCATTTCAAATTACCATTTGTCGATACTTTTTAAAAATTTATCGTATTCAGGAAGGATTTATACAGGATTTTACTAATTTACAGAACCATATCCAATTTGCTAAAGGATATTGATTGCGAACTATCATCTATCTGCCCCAATATCTACGATCCACCCACCATGTAACCTTTTATTCCATTATCTGCGGCTTATTGTCAACCTGTAAACTCAATATGCGATGATCATTCAACTATGCGGACTTTCCGGCGCAGGAAAAACCACTATTGCCACTAGTGTAAAAAGAAAGGCGATGGCCTATGGCACGCCGATCGAAATTATTGACGGAGACAACTACCGGGAATTCTTATGCAAAGACCTGGGATTTTCCAAAGCAGACCGTTGCGAAAATATACGCAGACTGGGGTTTGTGGCCAGCCGCCTCTCCGGGCATGGTATCATATGCATTATCAGTGCGATCAATCCCTACCACGCCATGCGCGAGGAGCTGACTAATGCTTACGATCAGGTGAAAACAGTATTCGTAGATTGTCCTGTTGAAGAACTTGTACAGCGGGATACCAAAGGTCTCTACAAAAGAGCGATGCTGCCGGATAACCATCCTGACAAACTGCGCAACCTGACCGGGGTGAACGATCCTTTCGAAGTACCGTTATTGCCAGACCTGCACTTAAAAACCAATGAAAAAACAATAACCGCCTGCACCAGTGAGTTGTTCAATTTCATACAGACATCTATTCAAACACAAACCAGGCTTTACCAGGCAGTAACTGCATAAACAAAGATGAATAATAACGTTTTAGTGATTACCGGTATGCACCGGTCCGGCACTTCATTGATCACTCAATGGCTGCATAAGTGCGGCCTGCACCAGTGAGTTGTTCAATTTCATACAGACATCTATTCAAACACAAACCAGGCTTTACCAGGCAGTAACTGCATAAACAAAGATGAATAATAACGTTTTAGTGATTACCGGTATGCACCGGTCCGGCACTTCATTGATCACTCAATGGCTGCATAAGTGCGGCCTGCACCTGGGCGAACAATTCTTAGGTGCCGGCATCGGCAATACAGACGGACATTTTGAGGACCTTGATTTTGTAACAGCACACCAGCAAATTCTGTTAGCGCTTTTTGATTCTGGTGATGGCACTATCGATACACCGATTTGCGACATCAGCGCAGCGCAGCAACAATCATTACTTACACTGGTACAGAAAAAACAACAGGCACAGACGCAATGGGGCTGGAAAGATCCCCGTACCTGCCTGTTTTTACGCACTTACAGGGAATTTCTCCCGAATGCAAAATACCTGGTTATATTAAGAGACTATCGCAGCGTAGTTAGTTCTCTTGTGAGCCGGCATCATAAAAAGACAGACCTGAAATATGCGGCAAAGGGTGGCATCCGGCAATTTATCTGGAAATATTTCAAAAGAGATCTCCGCAAAAAGAAACTTTTGCAGGCGTACAGTGAAACTTATCTTAAAACATGGATCCTGTATAATAAAGAGATACATCAACATCTACTATTACAACCCGAAGGAACTTACCTCGTGGTAGATCAGACGCGTTTATCGGCTACTAATCAGGAGATCTTTGATCACCTCACAAAGGAATGGCAGCTGGATTTAAACTATCACGACTTTGCAAAAGTTTACAAAGAAAAACTACTGAGTGAGGTATGGGATGTGGCGGCGTATGTAAAAGATAAAAGTCTGCTGGCCGAAGCCGAAGCATTACAGGCTAAGTTATTATTACATAGCTTATTAAAATAATTTGTTATTTTGCGCGCTTTAGCGCCACATGGAAAATTACAGCATCATCATGCTTATACTGGGTGTAATGATGGCACTCTCAGCATTTGCAGATAAACTCAAGAAACCGTATCCTGTATTGCTCGTTACTGCGGGTATTGCACTAGGTTTCGTACCTGGTATGCCACAGATCACGATCAGTCCGGAAATCGTATTCCTGATATTCCTCCCTCCCATGCTGTATGATGCGGCATGTAATATCAACGTACAGGAATTTAGAAATAATGGTAAGACCATCAATACGCTGGCCTTTACGGTAGTGTTCATCACTACCGGGGGTATTGCGCTATTGGCACATTTTCTCATGGGGATGCCATGGCCGTTAGCCTTCGTGCTGGGAGCCGTTTTATCCGCTACAGATGCGGTGGCTGCTACGAGTATCACGAAGGGACTGGGCCTCACTCACAAAACACTCACCATCCTCGAAGGAGAAAGTCTCATCAATGATGCCTCCGGTCTGATCGCTTACCGTTTTGCAGTAGCGGCAGTAGCGGGTAGTTCATTTATCTGGTACAAAGCAGGCGGACAATTTATATTGCTCCTTGCTGGTGGGGTGCTGCTAGGAGCTGTTGCGGGAAAATTGTTACAATTCATTTTACATCATACCAGGCAGAATGGTATTGTAGCCATCAGCTTTACATTGCTATTTCCTTTTGTAACGTATTCACTGGCGGAAGACCTGCATGTATCAGGCGTGATCGCGGTAGTCGTATTAGGTGTATTTACGACCAGACTTACCAGTATGTATTTTCCTGCTGCTACAAAAGCGCAATCCAAAGCGTTCTGGGATATTATCGTTTTCATCCTGAACGGACTTGTATTCATCCTCATCGGTCTGGAATTTCCTTACGTAATTCATAATGTAAAGAGTATACAGATCCTGCCACTGATAGGGTATAGTTTCCTGATAGTATTCGTGACCATTGCCATTCGCGTGGTACGCATCTTTTTAGAGAGTCACAGGCACTACCTTACTTTTCGTAAAACCGGTACGGACAGGCATAAAAAAGCATTGCTGGACTGGAAGACATGTCTCATTGTAGGTTGGTCCGGCATGCGTGGAATTGTATCGCTGGCCACCGCACTGGCGCTGCCGGAGAAACTGGATAGCGGAGCGCCATTCCCACAAAGGGATACCATTATTTTCATTGCAGTAATGGTCGTCGTTATTTCTCTTGTTATGCAGGGGCTTACACTGCCGTTGCTGGTAAAATGGTTGAAACTTAAACCTGATGGGCGTAGGCATCGATTACAGGAAGCATGATTTAATCACCTGAAAGGTAAAAGGTTGAAACTTAAACCTGATGGGCGTAGGCATTGATCACAGGAAGCATGATTTAATCACCTGAAAGGTAAAATGGTTGAAACTTAATCCCGATGGGCGTAAGCATTGATCACAGGAAGCATGATTTAATCACCTGAAAGGTAAGATGGTTGAAACTTAACCCCGATGGGCGTAAGCATTGATCACAGGAAGCATGATTTAATCACCTGAAAGGTAAGATGTACAGGTCACAGGTAGCGTAAATTAATAAGTACGTGTTCGGCCTATATAAATATTCTTCGCATACAGGTACGTATCTGCCGTAGGCCCGGGTGTTCCACTGGATCCTTCCATTTGCATGTTAATGATCACATACAGTGGTTTGCCTACAAAATTGGCATTGTGTACCGCTTTCCATACACCGTCTATATAGTAGTGAATGTCTACATTGGTATCACTTACCTTCGTGATCCATGCCCGGTAAGTATGCCAGCTACCTGGTGAAGACACTGTGGTCAAAGTACTGGATACATCGGAGGATGTTCTGAAAGTGTTCTGCCAGTTGGTAGCGCTTCCTTTGAACTCCATGATATCGCTTTCAGGAGGCCAGCTGTTCACACCGGTGAGCCAGAAAGCTGGCCAGGAGCCGGTAACAGTAGGTACCTGAAAATCGCATTTTACTTCCCAGTTGGGAAACTGGTCATTGACCAGCACATGTTCTTTTGTATTGACTGCACCTGAATGATAATGAATGGCCAGATAAGGACTGGATGTGCTGGTGCCCTCGTCCCAGGTGATCTTTGCCGCTTTGATAGTGAGCACACCGTTGTTCAGGTAAATGTGGTTGTGATCTGTACTGCTGCCATACATACGTGCAGTACCGTTATGATCGGAGCCCCATGGATAAAGGTAGTTCCATGCAGCTTCAAAAGCTGTGTAATCGGCAAATGAATTGCCATCTAATACCGTTTCCCATGTTTCGGCTGCTTCGGCAGCAGCGATGGTTTTCGCGCTGACGGCGGCAGGGACTTTCTCCTGCCATTGCTTACCACAGGAAGTTAAAAAAGGGATGCTTAAAGCTAGCAGTACTACAGTTATGATTTTCATAGAGTGGAAAGGTTTATGGATGAACAAAATGCTCCTGTGACCTGTACCACTCAATGATACGCCATTTTCCCGTGGGGGAATAGCAGTATTATAACCCTGATTACTTAAATATGAACCTTATTCATTCTAATAGTAGCCTTATTACACAGGTATTACACAGGTACTACACAGTTCTTCATGCTTAAGTGCAGCATATTAGTTCCTTAGTTGCTGAATGAATTAAGACCTCTTATCAGGCATCAGGCCAGATGCAAAGCTTCGCCAATCCGCTTAAATATGAACCTTATTCATTCTTACAGCAGCCTTATTACACAGGTACTACACAGTTCTTCATGCTTAAGTGCAGCATATTAATTCCTTAGTTGCTGAATGAATTAAAACACCTCTTATCAGGCATCAGGCAAGATGCAAAGCTTCGCCAATCCGCTTAAATATGAACCTTATTCATTCTTACAGCAGCCTTATTACACAGGTACTACAGGTCTTCATGCTTAAGTGCAGCATATTAATTCCTTAGTTGCTGAATGAATTAAAACACCTCTTATCAGGCATCAGGCAAGATGCAAAGCTTCGCCAATCCGGAGCGGCTTGATCCGCTTTTCCAATCCGTGCGCTGTAGCAACCTGTTTAAACACTTTTAGCGGCATATCAAGTGGCTCATCAGACAAATCAAAAGTTCCAAAGTGCATAGGAATGGCATGCCCTGCATTCAGTTCTTCCATGGCCTTAATAGCGAGTGCCGGGGACTGATGTACCGGATGCATGAACCACTCCGGCTCAAACGCACCAATACCCAGCAAAGCATAATCAAATCCACCAAACACTTCTTTCAATTGCTGGTAATGGGTATCATACCCACTGTCGCCACCAAAATAAATACGACGTTGCGCAGACTCTATTACAAACCCACCCCATAAGCGGCGGTTGGTATCAAAAGCGCCCCGCTTGCCCCAGTGGCGTGCAGGCACATACGTGATCTTCACATCTTCTGTCAGGTATTGCTGGTACCAACCGGCTTCCTGGATCAGTTCTGAACCGGTAAACTCCTTTAATAAAGGTTCCATGCCCAATCCCGTAAGATAAGTCGCTTTCGGGTTGTTCCTTGCTAACCGTTGCAATGTAGGTTTATCACAATGATCACGATGATCATGAGAGAGCAGGATGTAATCCAGTTTGGTTAATAGAATCGGGTTCACTGGAAACGGAGACACTCTTTTCACTGCGAGGATATCGCCAAATACAGGATCGGTCAGCAGGCGAACACCGCCTATGCGAATAAAGAACGTACAATGGCCCAGCCATGCAATCACATCATCATCTCCATTCCGCCAGGCTGCATCTGTCAATACTTCAGGCTTCCAGCGCAGTTTTTCCTTCTCCGCTTTGAAAGGGTTTTCTTTCATCTTCCAGCGGAGTACTTCCATGAATGACGGGGAGTATGGATGTTTCAGATTTACATAACGTCCACGTGCATCAACCGGAGTTCCTTTCCAGTCTTCATCTTTTATAATCGTTTCCAATGCTACATTGTTCACGTAACCGGCTGCCATGATTGCTTCCATAGATTTAAATATGCCTAAAGATAATGTCTACAAATTTAACTTTGACAACATCTTCCTGATATAATTTGCTTCTGCTGAAGATCTTGTCTGGGAAAGGGTTTTAGAAAAATATACGGCGGCCTGAGCATGATTATTTTCTTGCATATAGAGTTTGCCAAGTGTGGCATTCAGCAGGTAATAACTGTTCATAAATGGGGAGCGTTGCAAGTTGTTTAACAGGGTAAATGCATTGTTCACCTCGCCGGCATAATACAATGCAATCGCATAGTTTAATTCTACAAATGGATTTGGTAATAACTGTTTATACAATTGCGCGATCGTTTGCCACTCAGTCGTTGCAAATGATGTGGCCGTGCTGTGCAGCCAGGCAATGTATGCTTCAATATGATATGAAGAAAGCAGTGATCCTTTCGATTGATGAAAGTAATAGTCTCCCAATTTTATCAGGTCCTGGTTCCACAATGAACGATCCTGTTGTTCCAGGTCCAGCAACTCTCCATTTTCATCAAAACGGGCCTTAAAACGGGCGGCATTTAACAACATAAGCGCATATAAGGCAAGGGTGTCGATATTGCCCATTTGGCTATCTAAAATCGCTTTATTAAGGATCAGGGCTTCTTCACAAAGGTCTTCTCTTAAAAGCTCCTTTCCTTCTGCAGAAGTGTGGCCTTCGTTAAAAATGAGGTAAATGATTTTGTGTACGATGGGTAACCGCTGCTGCATGGCTTCAGGTGCGGGGGGAATAAGGAGGAGCTTTTCTTCTCTGATCTTTTGTCTGGCCCTCAGTAGCAATTTATCTATCCCATCGATGGTCATTCCCAGCAGACTGGCAATAGTGGCTACTTTGAAGTTGATCACATACTTCAGGGTGATCACGACCTGTACTTTAGGCGCCAGGTCGGGATGAGCGCAGGCAAATAGTAAACGAAGCTGTTCATCGTCCGGAAATTCAGCAGAAAAGGTGATGGCTGGGGATACCAACTCCGGAGCAGGTTCCGGCGCCTGGTGAAGGCGAAGGAATTTTTTATCCGCTTTCAGTTTGTTTAATGCTTTATTTCTGCATACGGTGAAAATCCAGCCGGCGGGGTTATCCGGCAGCTGCTTTTCCCAGAGGGATAATGCAGCTGCAAAGGCATCCTGAACAAGGTCTTCTGCTGTTTCCAGGTCTATGTCTTTTGAGAAGCGCAACAGGGAAGCGACCATTTTGCCAAAGTGTTGTTTGTATAAATGGTCTATTTCCTGTTGCACGTTTTTAAGTGGTTCAGCCATTGGGGGAATTATATGGATCAACCTTCCCGGGATTATATGATTTAACCATTCTTTGAATTGTATGGATCAACCATTCGGGGAATTATTTAGATCAACCTTTCCGTAATTATATGATTTAACCATTCTTTGAATTGTATGAATCAACCATTCGGGAAATTATTTAGATCAACCTTTCCGGAATTACATGGCTTAACCATTCTTTGAATTATATGGATCAACCATTCGGGAAATCTGTCACCATGATAGGTCTTACTTCTATTTCAAGCTCTCCCCGCTGTACGATTGGACAGGTTTGCGCCAGCGCAGCTGCCTGTTCCAGATTTTCTGCATTGATCAGGATGTAACCACTTACACCTTCTTTGGCTTCAATGAATGGGCCATCGGATATAATGGCATCTTTAGTAACGTACCGGCCTTCGGTCCATAAAGGCTCACCTCCTACAAAATTGCCTGTGGCAGCGAGGCCTTCCACCCATGCTGTCATTTCTTTGATACCATAATCCCTGTCTTTGTCTGTGTATTCTTTTAACTTTTGCAGGTCTTCCCTGATGAGGAGCATGAATTTTTCCATAAGTGAACAGTACTTCTAAATATAAGATAACAAAGGGAAACAATACACATTGCAATCAGGCCCCAGCGAAGCCAGGTGGCCACTGTAAACGAAATACCGATACCGGTACCAAGGGCGATCCAGGCGGCCAGGCAAAGGGGGCACTTGGGTATTAATATGAGAAGGATACCTGGCAGGAGCATACGAATGGGGCGGCAGTTACACTTCATTCGTGATAGCACGCCAGAATCGCAATTCTTCATGATTGACGACACATTACCGGAATCGCAATTCTTCACGTATGACGACACACTACCGGAATCGCACTTCTTCACGTACGACGGCACACTACCGGAATCACAATTCTTCATGATTGACGACACACCACCGGAATCACAATTCTTCACGTATGACGGCACACTACCGGAATCACAATTCTTCATGATTGACGACACACCACCGGAATCGCAATTCTTCACGTACGACTCCCCACCACTGGCCTCGCAATTCCCCCTCATGAGTGACAACATTTATGTTCGCTCACCACTTCATATTTATCGTGATGGCGCACCCAATCCTGCAACCCATTCTCCTCATTCCGCCCCTTAGGCATAAGGTCCAGTATCACATAAGTCCCCAGCAATTCCTCATTGCCTCTGGCATAAGAGGAATAGGTATGAAAGATTTGCCCGCTTTCATCCTTGTAAAATACACTGATACCCGGCAATTCCTCACCACCAAATTTACTATTCTCGTAATTGTAATATACGGTATCCTCCTTTTTAAATGATACATGATAATCAAAATTGAAGTTGTTCTGCCCGGAGGAAACCCAGGGAAAGTTCCACCCCATCCGCTTTCTGAAAGCTTCAATAGCGTCTATGGGCGCTCTTGAAATAGCGGCAAAAGAAACATCGTGGTTGTTCAGGTGTGGAAGGGTACCCGGTACATGGTCCGCCATAAAGGAACAGCCGATACACCCTTCTTTCCACTCCGGTCCCATCATAAAATGCTGCACCAGGAGCTGGCTACGACCTTCAAACAGGTCTGACAGGGTCACTTTACCGTTGGGGCCGTCAAATACATAGTTTGTGTCTACTTTTCTCCAGGGCAGCGACTGCCGCTCTTTTGCCAGCTGGTCGCGGAGGTGGGTGTATTCTTTTTCTTTGACCAGAAAGGCTTTGCGGGCTTCGACCCATTCAGCATGCGATACGATACGATTTTCCATATTGTGTGGGTTTTATTTCCTTAATGACACAGAGAAATGGAAAATCCGGACAAAGGATTTAATTTTATTTTATGAAATCAGAAGGACAATATAGAAAAGACATTTATCCGGGGTTGGAAGTGGGGATCATTCTCAAGAAAGACCAGCGGAGTGGGAAAATAACTTATGGGATCGTGCAGGATTTGCTGACATCAGCGGCGTTTCATTCCAGGGGGATAAAGGTGAGGCTGGAAGATGGGCAGGTGGGGAGAGTACAGGTGCTGGATACGGATCCCGATCTGGATTGATAAAACCTGGTGTAAACTAAAATCAGGATTATCTCACCAAGGTGTAAACCTATAGCCGGACGAGACAAAAATTGATTTGAATTGAATAAAACATCAAATCCTTCGCTGAAAATTACTTCCCCAAAGGAAAACGTAATTTTCTGCGAAGGGTTTGGCATAGTTCTCCGGCCACCTTATATCTTTATTTGTAAGAAAGAAATACTGTGTGCCGGGGCTGAATAATTGCTCCCTTTCAGCGTGGTTTCTTTATGAGAAACCACATCCTTATCAAATGTATTCTCCAATTCTATCCCCGGTGCATTCAACACATACACCTTCCAGTTCCCGTTCTTATTTAATGCGATATCAATATCCTGTTTAGGATCTCTATTCACTACTGTAATCGTTAATATATCCTCATTAACAGTGGCAGCAACATCGAGTGCCGGAATCCCATCATTCACCGGTCCATCCACCTTTACACCTACACTCTTTCCTCCACACAATTGCCTATACATCACCATTGGATAATACACCGTCTGCACAAATACCTTTGTCTGATCCGTCATAACCGGCGCCAGCACATTCACCGTCTGCGCCCACGTAGCCATTCCAATCACATCCGCATGCCTGTGAAAAATATTAAAAAATGTAGCGACTCCCAGTGCATGGTTCCAATTGTACTTCACCTCCAACCCATAATTACCTGTGCCACCATTCTCCCATATCCCCCACTCATCCAGCGCAATCTTCACCGGCTTCTGCCTGCTGGGAAAACGATACCACTTATTAAAGTTTTCCACTTTTTCAGGGGCAATCTCCTTTATAAGCTGCGCCGTTTCCTCAATCCTCTTTTCCATCGAAGCAATCGAAGAGAACAAGGTAGCCGGTCTCCCCGGCTGTGAACCTGCATACAGGTGCAGGGAGATATAATCACATATGGGATGCATTTCCTGCAGGACCTTTCTGTTCCACTCATCATTATCCCCCACCAGCACCAGACTGATTTCCGGGTCCTGCAATTTCATCAACTTTGCAAAATACCAGGCCTTTTTAATATAGTCGTCAGGGTTTTGTAACAACCCCACATCCTCTTTGGCCGCTTCTTCATTTCCAAGCCCCCAATATTTAACCTTATAGGGTGCTGCATGTCCATTCGTTTTACGTAGTGTGGCAAAGTAACTGTTGCCATTGGCATTACAATACTCCACCCAGTCTGACGCCTCCTCTGCTGTACCGGTATTCATATTCACCGTGAGGAATGGCGCTGCGCCTATCTCAGCGCTATATTTCATAAATTCGTCCGTACCAAAATGATTACTGTCTTCCCCACCCCAGATCAGGTTCCGTCTTACGGGCCGCTTATCTACAGGACCAATTCCATCTTTCCAGTGATAGGTCTTTGTCACCGTACCACCGGGATAGCGCATCAGGGGGGCTTTGAGTGGCTTCACTTTTTCAAGTACATCTTTGCGAAAACTATTCGTCTCTTCATCAAAGATACCTCCATAAATAGCCCTGCCCAGGTGCTCTATAAACTGTCCGTATATTTCCGGGCAAACGATGCCCCTGACCTCATTCACATCCACGCTTATACTGGCTTTCTCTTTGGCAAAAAGACCCTTCACAGTTGCCGGTATCATTAACCCGGCCATCACGCCACTGCCAGATTTGAGAAAAACCCTGCGGGAAAAACGGTTCACATTATTATTCATTTCACTAAAATAATAATGCTTTCTGTATTTTCTTAATGGTGAGTAATAAATAACGGGAACGCCAGCCGTTGAATCAGCTTATCCGCCTTACTTTCCTGGAAGAAGCGGGAAAGGATACTCCGGCCATAAGCGCCCATCACAACTAAGGTGTTCTTTTTAGGCGCCAGGTAATGGAATAATTCTTCCGCCGGTTTGCCATTTACGATGAC
Source organism: Chitinophaga sp. LS1 (assembly GCF_034274695.1). Lineage (NCBI taxonomy): Bacteria > Pseudomonadati > Bacteroidota > Chitinophagia > Chitinophagales > Chitinophagaceae > Chitinophaga > Chitinophaga sp. LS1. The sequence goes on along the minus strand of NZ_CP128362.1, from coordinate 5,803,039 downwards.
AAACTCAGTATAGCTATAATGTCTGCTCAACCAGTCGGATACCTGTATCTGTTCATTCTCTTCTATAGCCTGACCGGTGTTTACTTCCAGCACTGTGGCTTTCACTTCGTCCAGCTCAGGCAGCAGGTACACCAGTTGTTTCATGGCAAAGAAGGACGCTTCGCTGCCATCGTAGCAGAACACGATTTCTTCAATCGGTGTAGGTTTGTAAGGTGTGATCAGCACAGGACATTCTGCGCCGGCCAGCAGTATCTTCAGCATATTGTCTGGCAGGCCTTCTCTGGACTGATCGGTGCTGAACACACTGTCCGTCAGGATCAGGTCTACAAAGCGGCTTTCTGACAATACTTCTTTTAAAGTAACCCGTTGATTAGAATACATGGTGGCGTTGATCCCTTTCTTGCGGCAGGTTTCCTTGAACAGGCCAATCTGTTGTTCCATTCTGTCATGGGTGCGTTCCGGCAGGTCTTCAGCCAGTATAGATTCTACATAGCTAAAACCGTACATCTGCTTCAGGGCGGAAGTCGTTTCACTTATCTTATCACACAGGAATACCCCCACCAGTCTGGCTCTGGTAATACCTGACAGATAGCAGCCAAAAGCAATGGTGTTTGCCATGTTAGGGCCGTTCAGCACCAATAAAATCGTTTTCATATCACACGTGTTTTATATTTGTGAGCGATAATGCATTTTCCCGGGCAGTCTTAAATTCTTCGATTGCCTCCCAATGCATGGTATTCAGAATATTTTCGCATTTGCACCAGCCTCTCCTGGCTAGTGTAACACCTAGCTGCATATAGTCAACTTGTCGCATAATAGCGGCACAACTACCTATAGCCAGGTATACTTTTTTCTCCACTGCTCTCCTCACCCATTCATCGCGCAGGTCCATCCTGCATGGTTGTGCATTTATTTCCAGTGCGGTGTTGGTAGCAGCAGCTTTTTCAAACAGCAGTTCCCAGTTTACAATAGAAGGTTTCTTCTTGCCAATGATCCTGTTGGAAGGATTGCCGATGCAGTGGATATATGGATGTTCACAGGCGGTGAGCAGGCGCTGGGTGATTTCCTTTTCGGTATCATTCAGCACGATACCGGTTACCCAGTCAAATTGTTGTAGCAGAGAACCGGGCAGCGCAGGTGTGCCATCCTGTAAGATTTCTACGGTGAGCCCTTTTTTCAGGAAAGAGAATCCTATCTGTTCGTTAATGCGGTCTATATTGCTGATCCATGCAGCTAATCCTTTCTTGTCCTGAGTATCGCCGTGTGCAGCTGCTACAATGTATTCATAATGAGGAAAGGCATTCATGACGTAATGAGCCGTCGTGGCAATACTGTCATGCAGGTGTTCATCCACATGCATGCGCAGGTCGCCTTTGATCTGGTGGTGTGCCAGCAGCTGTGGCAACATATGCCGTGCTGCGCGACGGATCTCTTTGCCGCTTTCCCGCAGTTCAGCAGGAATAAAGGCAATGTCGAGGGCCTGGTAAATACTTTCTTCGCTGGCACCGGCTACATAGTTGCACATGGTGTCAAACAGGCCTTCCGGAGAAAGGATAAAGCCTTTTTGTTCGGCCAGATCGCTCAGGTGGAGCAGGTGCTCACGACTACCTGTGTAATACAGCCAGCTTGCCCCAAAAGCGGTAGCACCGGCCATCCTGATGTCTAGTTGTGTATTATTGTAGAGTACTACACAGATCCTGTTTCTGCCATGGAGCACGACGTTTTCCACGTGTGGCAACTGCACGATCTGTGTAGTGACCTGTTCGCGGTCAGGTTCTTCCACCTGCAATACCATGTCCAGGTCGCCGATGGTTTCGCAGCCACGGCGCAGGCTACCGGCTATTTCCGCATGTGCAACGCCTTTGACGAGGCGGAGAACACGCAGGATCTCATGGCCTTGCAGCATGGCATCCCAAAGCAGTAAACGGTTGGTGGAAGATTTATGTAATTTGAAACTGCGTTTGAGCAGATCGAGTTTGACAGGGCTGATTTCGCCTACATCGTCCAGTCTGCCATATTGCAGGGCGGTGATGAGTTGATCCCTGTTCTGGATCCCGCAGGTTTCATGCAGTAATTTTACAGTTGATGGGCCAAAACCCTTTATTTCCAGCAGGTCCAGCAGTTCGAAGGGGACTTTATTTTTAAAGCGTTGATAGTGTTGGATACAGCCAGCGTCGAGGAATTCCGTGATTTCGTTTCGGATCACGTCTGTCAGGCCGGTTAATTCCCGGAGGCGGGATCTGAATACTTCAATGTCTACAGGCAGGCGGCGCAGGCAGGTGGCAGCGCGGTCATAGGCCTGGACCTGATCATAATGGTCTTTACCCATATACCTGTAGCAGGCAGCTATGTGGTGGAAGATATCCGCAATAGCGACATTATTTGGTGGCGAAGGCTGATAAACATCGGTGTACATAACAAGGAGGGTTTATACACAAAGGTTCGCATATAAACGCCGGTGGGCAATGAGTATGGTCAAAGGGGAAAATGATAGTTGTCAGGCGCCCGAAATAAGCCTTTCAAAACGGATAAATTCTGCCACGCTCCATGCCTGTGCCACCGTACCTCCCGCTGCATGGGGGGCATCTCCATTATACACTTCGGGAATAGAGTACAGGCAACATTCTTCCAGTGCACTCTCTACATGGCTAAATAATTCCTTCAATTCCTCCTTACCGGCATCTCCAGCTGTCTTTAATACGGCGGCGGCATAGTGCGCCAGTAACCATGGCCACACAGTTCCCTGGTGATAAGCATGGTCACGTTCCAGCTGACTACCGCCATAATGCCCGATGTAATTAGGATCTTGTGGAGATAAGGTACGTAATCCTCTTGGGGTTAACAGTTCTCTTTTAACAATAGCTACAACTGCGTTTTGTTGTACCTCATTTAAAGGTGAATAAGGCAATGCAACGGCAAAGATCTGATTGGGTCGTATGGACCAGTCAGGTATATTTTCATGCACCACATCTGCTAAATACTGGTGGTTGTCATCCCAGAAGCATTTTACAAAACCGGTGGCGATCAGAGCAGGGAATTCACTCCATTCCTGTACAAAAACATTATCTCCCGCATCGCGGGCAGCATTGACACAAAAGCAAACGGCATTGTACCAGAGTGCATTTACCTCTACAGGTTTTCCGGGTCTTTGTGTAATGGGGGTATCAAGGATCACGGCATCCATCCATGTCAGTGCTTTGCCGGGATAAGCCGCACTGATCATACCATCAGGCTCCATGTGAATATTGAATGCGGTACCATACCGGTAATGATACAAAATATCTTTCAGCAGATCGCCATATATGTTCCAGACAGCAGCGGCGCCTACCTCGTGAATGGCGTATTGCTGCAAGGCCCATACGAACCACATGGAGGCATCTACAGTGGCATACTTGCTTTCATCTCTCAGATTGCCCGTATTGGGCAATAATCCGTCTTTTAAGAGCACGCGAAGCAATGACATGATACTGGAGAAGGCGCCTGGATTTCCGGCTAAAAAAGTCAGTCCTGGCAGCGAAATACAGGTATCTCTTCCCCAGCTGCCAAACCAGTAGTAACCAGCTTTGATACTTAAACCACCTGAAGTATGAATGACAAACTGCGAGGCAGCTTTTAGCAGGTATTCTTTTGTAGTTTGGGTTACGGGCTTCGGCGCTCTGCATACCAGTTGTTGGCGCTCCGTGATCGCACCTGAAAAAATCACAGCAAGACCGGGGTGTAAGGTGACTTCAAAATACCCGGGACCGTATAGGTCTTCCTGGTATTCATATCCTCTTTCCTGTTCTATAGGATATTCTACATTGTAGTACCAGTAACCGGCTTCTTTGAATACTGCATCTCCGGTCATTTGTAAAAAGAGGGATGAATACTGAGGGTATAGCTGCATACTGATGCCGTCGTTTATATAGTGCACGGTCTTATCTGCGTGTTCATCGGCCCTGCGTACCCAGTGCATATTTCTGAAAGCTAATAAAGGGTGTAAGCGCAAAACAAGAGGGCCGTTGGCTTTCGTAAGTGTATAACGGATCGTTAAACTGCCTTCATCATCTATTTGCAATTCCTTACTTATAGTATTCTCTCCACATTCAAATGTCCAGGAAGGTATGGGCTGGGCTGTAAACGAAGCCATATACTGTGTCCCATCCGGCGCATAGATGTTTGGGTATTTATGAATGCTAAGGTCGTAGGTGTGATCGCCATCAATTAGAGTTTCGTCCAGACTGGCGAGCAGCACATGATGGTCTTCGTCAATTTGGGGTTGCAGGGCTACCACCAGGCCGTGGTACTTGCGGGTGTTACAACCTGCGATTGTACCTGCCGCATAGTTTCCTTTTGCGGCTACTGCGAGAAATTCTTTGCTGTTGGAAAAAGCCAGGTCGTTCAGTTGTGAACGGTCATAAATCGTGCGCATGGTCTCCGTTTTGTAATAATGATCTTTGATACGTTTATTGTACGTTGAAATCAGGTAATTGCGCTGGCATTGTGCACAACATTCAGCATTCAGGCAATCGTAACACTCTTATCCAGGTACACGTCCTGTACATTTTGAATCAGTTCCACCCCTTCAGCAAAAGGTCGCTGAAAAGCTTTCCGACCCATAATAAGGCCAGTACCTCCAGCCCGTTTATTGATAACTGCTGTCTTAATTGCTTCTGCTATATCCGACTCACCTGCAGATCCACCACCAGAGTTAATGAGCCCAATCTTACCCATATAACAGTTAGCCACCTGGAAACGACACAGATCTATCGGATGCGCGGTTGTCAGCGCCTCATACATCGCATCATTGAATACACCAAACTTCAAATCCCTGAACCCAAAATTAGTGTCCGGCAATTTCTGTTTAATAATATCCGCCTGTATGGTCACCCCAATATGGTTCGCCTGACCTGTGAGATCCGCAGCGGTATGATAATCTCTTTCCGGGGTTTTAAAGGTAGCATTCCGGGTATAACACCAAAGAATAGTAGCCATCCCCAATGCATGAGCCTCCTCAAAAGCAGCTGCGATTTCCTCAATCTGCCGGTCGCTCTGTTCGGATCCAAAGTAAATGGTGGCGCCTACGGCAGCTGCCCCCATATTCCACGCTTCGCGCACGCTGCCAAAAAGCACCTGATCATACTTGGTAGGGTAGGTCAACAGCTCATTATGATTCAGCTTTACGATATAAGGGATCTTGTGGGCATACTTGCGTGCATGCAGGGCCAGTGCCCCGATGGTAGAAGCGACAGCATTACACTCCGCTTCAATCGCGAGTCTTACAATATTCTCCGGATCAAAGTAAATTGGGTTCTTATAAAATGAATAAGCGGCAGTATGCTCGATGCCCTGATCTACCGGCAGGATACTCACATACCCGGTATTGGCCAATCGCCCATGCCCATAAATACGCGCCAGGCTATTTAGCACCGGGGCAGGCCGGTTACTTTCAATGAAGATCTGCTGCCAGTTGCCGGGGTGGACAATATCCTGTGCGGTGATCTTTCCGCAAATGTGTTCCAGTAAGGAGGCGGCATCATCGCCCAGATATTTGGAAATAGTTAACATGGTGTAGCTCATTTATAATTGTCCAAATCGCACAATTACCATGCCCACGGGGGTAAAAACTGTAAGATGTACAAATGCACCGATATAACGTTCACCATTTATCAATATTAACAAAAATAAAAAGACCGTCTCAGTTTTGAGACGGTCCCCCTTTACAATCAAACTACTTATTCAAATCTTATAGTACGCTTTGCATTCCCTTTTCAGCCATACCAATCATCTGTACGATTTCTTCTGCTTCCACATCATCATCTTCATCCAGGTCGCTCAGTGAGAAGCGGATGTTACCCTTACCGTCGATGATAAATTTAGAAGGCAGACCGTTCACTTCAAACAATTTAGCCACGCGGCTGTCGGTAGTACTTCTCAGGTCCATCAGGGCTCTGAAAGGATAGTTGTTTTCCATCATGTATTTAGCTGCTTCAGAAGTTGCCTTTTTAGGATCTCTTTCTGTTTCGAAGCTATGAACGAACAGGAATACAACGCTGGTGTCGTGTCTGAACTTGTTAAATACTTTCTGCATTACAGGGAAAGATTTCTTACAAGGTGTACACCAGGTAGACCAGAAGTCCAGCATCACTACTTTACCTTTGAAGCTATTCAGCGTAACTTCACGGCCTTTAACGTCGGTGAGTACGAAGTCAGGAGCTGGTCTTTCCATCAGTTTAGAAGCGATAGACTCCTTCATACGACGTTTAGCCACACCGCTGGTAGAATCTACGAACATAGCATATTCACCTTCGTCACCATACATGTCCAGGTAGATTTCCTTCGCCACGTCTCTCAGTGCAACTGTGCTGGAAGATTTCAACATTGCATGCTTGATGAGTTCAAAAGCTTCTGCTTTCTTACCCATACCGGACAGTGCCATGATGTATGGTTCCTGTACACGGGTGAAGGAACTAGGATCGTGCTGCTCATACAGTGGTTTTACAAGCTCGAGGGCTTCCCTGTACGCACCTTTTTTGTTCAGCACTTTAGCTTTCGCAATTGTATAATTGGTATAGTTAGCAATAAAATCAGGGTTAAACGCCTGTGAATCACCTTGTTTCTGGATGAATTCCATGGTGTCCATGTTAGGCTTTAACAATGCCAGTGCATCGTCGAACAGACCTGCATCAGCCAGCTTTATAGCAGCGCCGGTAGTTGCAGCGTTTTTGTAGCCTTTGGAGGTCATAGATTTAATCATCTCCTTTACTTTCACTGGTTGCTGTGCTTCTGCCATGCTGATAGCGATAGAATACCTGGCCTGGTCATACAACGCCGTATTCAAACCGGTATCACTATTTGGATAGTCAGCACGTACCTTGTTAAAAGCGGAAATCTTTTTTGATAAATAGGTTTCTTCCAGTACACCACTGCTCAATTTTTCGCCAATCGGATTGTTCAACAGAGACTGCGCATTTACCTGCAAAAACGCAGCACCAAGAAGGCCCATCAGGAATAAAACTTTCATCTTCATGAGTTTTTATCTGTTTAAATTAACATTTAACTTTTCAGGCAATAAATTGCCCTGCCCCTTTTAACGAGGCTATCGTTAGTTAATCAGTAAACGTGTTTGATTATTATATATAAACAGGGGTAGATCGCCTCCTGTTACTTTTCCATCAGTCTTCACATTTCGTTCGATCGGAAAAGCGACGCAAAGTTACAACCTCTTCTATTCAAAACAAGCAAAATAATACTACTTCTTATCATCAAAATGATTGTTAACAAGGTTCATATCCATTAAATTTTAATGCAAATAGTTACTTTTCAATATATTATATTATTTGCATTAGCAACCACTTATATTAGAAATTAACAAATATTAACAGTTTTTTAGTTATTCGATTTAGCATATATGAGAGGATAGTATCAGCGAAGGGAATAATAGTATCTAAACGACCTATCTATTTGGGGTGGGCGGGGAAAATTGGGATTTTGGGGTAATAAGTGATTGGAAATCCAGTAATTATTTTGGAAAAATGGGGGTTGGGGTGGGTAGCAACTATTTTGCAAAGCCTACATTTAATCTTGTTACCCTGTAGCAACTTCTCGCCGGTTTCTTTTCGCCGGGTACAACAATGCGCCATGGCCCTTTGTCTACAGGCAGCGGTTGACCATCGCTTTCATCCGCCAGAATTACGACCTTATCATTGAAGGCTGCATCCAGTTCAGCAAGAGAAAACACCACAGCATATCCGTCTGCGCATGTCACCAATAAATATTTAGAAAGGTTTGCGCCCCGCAGCTGGGCGCCGGTAGTTACACCAGCCTGGGTTAAGATCTCGGCTACAGCCACGCCTTTGTAGGTATGGTCCTTGCCGTCTTTGTCTTTGGCAGTAACGGTGGTCCTGTTCATCTTTGCAAGATCATCTTTTGTCAGGTTTAGTTTTTTGGTGACTTCACCAGTGACCTGAATGGTTTGTGCTTTTAATTGTTGGAGGAAAAAAAATGCAAAGAGGAAGCAAATGGTTCTCATATTTATCTACCGTTTTAGTAATTGCTGGTTGCTGGCAGCGCTATCAATTTTCAAACTTCTATAGCAAAAGAAACCTTATCTACCGTTTTAGTAATTGCTGGTTACTGGCAGCGCTATCAATATTCAGACTTCGATAGCAAAAGAAACCTTATCTACCGTTTTAGTAATTGCTGGTTGCTGGCAGCGCTATCAATATTCAGACTTCTATAGCAAAAGAAACCTTATCTACCGTTTTAGCAATTGCTGATAATCTTCCGCAGTATCAATATCCAATGCTCCCAAAGGAAAAGATACAATCGCAATATCCCCCGTTGACTGCCGCAAAATCTGCCGTATCCCATCCTGACCATTCAGTTCCTTTAAAGCAGGAAAATAATCGCTCCCAAATAACACCGGGGTACCAATAGTATTTTCATAGGTAGCTCCTACAATCCCCTTCCCAGTTACTATCTGGTGCTGAATTAGCTGCCTGAGCAAACCGGCATTTACAAACGGCTGATCACAAACCATAATGATAATATTGGAAAGCTCCGGATGCAACAATTGCAATTCTGTCACACCAATACCAATAGAACTACTCATCCCTTCTTCCCAATGATCATTTTCCACCACCTCAATGGGAAGCTCACGCAGTGCCTCTTCCACAAGATCCGCATTGGCCCCGGTCACCACCATCACAGGCGCATCTACCGCTGCAATGGCCTCTTCACCCATTTGCCGGATCAGGGTCCTGCCCTGGTAGCGCAATAGTTGCTTTGGCTGTCCCAGGCGGGAAGAATTTCCTGCTCCCAGTATCAATACACCATAACTGTTCATAACTTAAAAATTTTTAAGTATCAGGGGAAAGGACGCTCACAATTTAAGGAAAAAAAATAGGAGACCACAATTGCATCATAAGGGTTACAGCCTGCTGGCAAGCTGAAGGCTGATAGTCCAAATGCTGCGTATGATCTCCTAGTAAGTTTATGAAAAAAGCAACGTACTATAGTAAATGCATAGCACATGCCAATTAAGGCAAACCATTAATTTTCAGTGATTTATCTAGTGCTCTGTCTGCTCAATAATTCCAGATTTGGGAAATTCTGTGTAAATAATGGAACGGGGTTACGGCTCATCCGCCCGTTCTGTCTATCGAATAGCTGATTTCGTCTATTAAATATAACGCGTTTCAGGGAAAAACATTTTTGTTTTGAATAAAAATAATACTCACAAAATTATTGTTACTCTCAAAAAACTTTCCTAGATTGAGTATACTATAAAAAACATATTGTGAGCCCAGATAGCAGAGAAGCCCTGTAATTATTATTAATATCTAAATTTCTATCATCAGAAACGACTACCTGGAATGGAAGCTATTCATGTAGTTTTAACATTTTAAAAATAAATTGTCAGTCATAAAACCCTTTACTTTTTATTCTAAACCTTTTATCAAATGTCAATTACTAAAACCCTGTAATTTTCATTCTAAACCTTTTCATCAAATGTCAATTACTAAAACCCTGTAATTTTCATTCTAAACCCTTTCATCAAATGTCAACCACATAAACCCTGTAATTTTTCATTTCTCATACCAATAATCATAAACACAAATCGAAAACGATGAAAAAGTTAGCGTTTCTTCTGTTAGTGCTTGCTGCAGGCACCACTATTGCTGTTGCCGTAAAGGCGGGCCAGTCCAAAAGAGCAGCATACTGCCATTGTGAACCCGACCTGACCTGTAATTCCAGCGGTGCGTGGGGTATCAAAACTCAGATCTGCCCCTGATCTACGTTTCACACTCATTTATGCTGTTTGTTAAGAGGGTGTGAGCAACACCCTCTTACTACCTATTCTATTTTATGAAAAGAAATCTTTGGATCTTATCCGCACTCTTTTGCAGTGCATTTATCATTATGTATATACTCGTACGTGGTGCCGAACCGGATAGAATTGTTGCAGGTGTCAGCCGGATGTACAATCATTATCAGCTGGAAACGATTGATACCATTGCGTTTCCTGGCAGGGTGAGTATTATGAGGGCTAACGGCAATGACATCTACGGGTATGTATATAGCCAGAAAGCCGTCTTCAGATATAATACAGTAAGTCAGCAGCTGGATACTTTTTTTAACGATGGTGTAAAGCCATTATCTATTGTTACGAGAATAGAAATTTCGGAGGATGGGAAGACGTTTTATTTGTTTGATGAAACACAGGAACATATTACCCTCTATCAACCGGCAAACAAACAGATCGACAGTACAGGCATAGCTGCTTTCCTGACACGAAAAGGTACTCAGCTACATTTTAAGGATAGCACCATCCGGGAATTCACGCACTTTGAAGATGGTGGTTTATCTGCCGATGGCTTCTTTGTGAATGATGCCCGGTACCAGTTTTATGTTTCATTTTATAATAGTGATATTATAAAGTATGATGTTTCAAAAGGTGTTTCACAATCTTTCCAAACCATCGATCAATCACCACCTATCAATATCGCGGTGCCAACCGGCAATATTTATTCCCGCTCCCCAAAAGCGATCATTATCAATTCTACGGCTACTGCCGATGCAGCACATTTGTATGTTCTCTCTTATGTGCTCTCTCAGGATGCCATCAAAAGTGATTACAGGGGGCCTGCGGTAGATGTTTACAATATTGCTGACGGTAAGTATACAGGCAGCTTCCGCCTGCCGGGATTCCAGAATAAACCTGTGTTGCAGATGGCTAAATGCGGTGATACCCTCATCGCTGCTTATGAGAGAACCATCTTACGATTTAAACTGTCTGATCAATGAAAAAGAAATAATTACTATTACTAAAATACAGCGCCCCCTCATCGCTGCTTATAATAGACCCATTTTACGATTCAAACTGTCTGATCAATGAAAAAAGAATACGCTGTCATCACCATCGTAAGTTTACTAGGTTTACTATTTATGTACGCTGCTGTTGTAAAAGCAATGGACTACGGCCTCTTTCTAGCCGATATGAGTAAGTCTCCCCTCTTAGTAAAATATGACAAACAATTATTAGGTCCGGGAGTTTTAGGAATTGAGTTTTTAATAGTAGCCTTACTGAGTTTTGCTGCTACGCGCAAATCTGGGTTATTTCTCTCTTTCTTTGCCATGTTATTGTTCACGTTGTACCTGAGTACGCTGTATTTCTTTTATACAAATATCCCCTGCTCCTGTGGAGGGATATTAGGCAAAATGTCTTACCCGGCTCACATCGCATTCAATGCCGGGTTCACCCTGCTGGCGGCCACCGGCGTATTGTTGTATAAAACGAACAATGCAAAATGAGATCAATTAGCCAATGCCTTTATTTCATCCTCTGTAAACACCCTTGACCGTATATGAAACCTTACGCCCAAAGGTATCTCCAGCGAAAAACTACTTCCCCTGCCAGCAATTACATCCAGTGTGAGCTGCGTATGTTTCCAATATTCAAACTGATCACCACCCATATAAAAATTACAGCCGGCAACGTTCCCCAATAATACATCTGACTGTCCCACCTTAAACTCTCCCTCCGGAAAGCACATAGGCTGAGACCCGTCACAACACCCACCACTCTGATGAAACATCAGCGGCCCATGCTGTTGCCTAAGCTTCTCAATCAGTTCTATTGCGGCCGGTGTGGCCAGAATTCTTGCTATCATTATAAAATCAGATAATAGATTAAGGGCTGCTCCCATCCGGGCAGCAGCCCTCTTGTCCACATGATCCCTATTTAAAAAAATCCTAGTTTTTGCTTGCTATAAGAAATGAGCATATTTTTGGTCTGACGATAGTGATTCAGCATCATCTTATGCGTTTCACGACCAAAACCAGACTTCTTGTATCCACCGAATGGTGCATGCGCCGGGTAAGCATGGTAACAGTTCACCCAAACACGGCCTGCCTGTATTGCTCTTGGCACCTGGTACAGCTCATGCGCGTCGCGGGTCCATACACCGGCACCTAATCCGTATAATGAATCATTGGCGATCGCAATCGCTTCCTCCGTTGTTTTGAAAGTAGTGATGCAGCTTACCGGGCCAAAAATCTCTTCCTGGAATACGCGCATCTTATTATTTCCTTTCAGCAAAGTAGGCTGAATGTAATAGCCGTTTTCCAGACCACCGTTCTGTTTATATGCATCTCCACCTGCCAGCACTTCCGCGCCTTCCTGTTTGCCGATATCCAGATAGCTCAGGATCTTCTGATACTGGTCTTCACTGGCCTGGGCCCCCATCATCACGGTCGGATCCAGCGGGTTTCCCATCTTAATCGCCTTGGTACGTTCTACTACTTTCTTAATAAAGGCATCGTAAATATGTTCATGCACCAGGATACGGCTGGGGCAGGTACAGACTTCGCCCTGGTTCAGTGCAAACATGACCGCACCTTCCACCGCTTTGTCCAGGAAATCATCATCTGCATCCATCACGCTTTCAAAGAAGATATTCGGACTCTTGCCCCCCAGTTCCATCGTTACCGGAATCAGGTTTTCTGATGCATACTGCATGATCAGACGCCCCGTGGTCGTTTCTCCTGTAAAGGCCACCTTGTTAATCTTTGGAGAGGAAGCCAGTGGTTTACCTGCTTCTACCCCAAAACCGGTTACCACATTCAACACTCCTTTTGGCAGTACATGTCCGACTAATTCCATCAGGACCATGATACAGGTAGGTGTCTGTTCCGCTGGTTTTACCACTACACAACAACCTGCAGCCAATGCGGGGGCTATTTTCCAGGCAGCCATCAGCAGCGGGAAATTCCAGGGGATAATTTGTCCGACTACACCGATTGGTTCGTGCAGGTTGATACTTACCGTAGTCTCATCATGTTCACTGAGCGAGCCTTCTTCACTCCTGATCACCCCTGCAAAGTACCTGAAGTGGTCTACCACCAGTGGCAGGTCAGCTGCCTTGGTTTCGCGAATAGGTTTACCATTGTCAATGGTTTCTACGGTAGCAAGGTAGTCGAGATTGTCTTCAACGATCTGGGCGATCTTAAGTAATAAATTACTGCGATACGCTGCGGCTGTTCTGCCCCAGGTTTCAAATGCTTTATGTGCGGCGTCGATAGCTTTGTCAATATCCTGGGCATTGCCACGGGCCGCCTGTGTAAAGGGTTTGCCATCTATCGGAGAGATATTATCAAAGTATTCTCCGCTCGAGGGTGCTACCCATTCTCCATTGATAAAATGATCGTATTTCGATTTAAAAGCAGGGCGTTCCGCCACGTTTGGTGTTGGAGCCACGGCGACTGTGTTGCTCATACGGTGGAATTTATTTCGTGAATTAATATTGCTAATATCAGGCATATGGGATTGACAGGGGGAGATTTTTGTACTTATTTATAGCACGATTGTACTTTATTAAAAAGGATATTAAAAAGGCTACCTATCGGAGTAAACCAATCCGGCAAAAGCTTTAACATATTCTTCCAGAAAAAATAGCTTAACTTACTTATAGTACTAACAAAAATGATTTTATCATGCAGGTTAAAAATCATTTAAACCACGTTGCACTTTCCTCGTCGCGCGAGCTCCATACTTTGGTAGAAAACAGAAGGATCTTTAATCTCAAAAATTGTGAGCTGAACATCTTCGAAAGCTATGAGCAGGCTCAACACGTGCCCCTCACCTTCCACGACCTCGTTATCACCTCTATGGTGCGAGGTCACAAAGTGATGCACCTGATGGACCGTCCCTCGTTTCACTACCTTCCAGGCGAAACTGTGATCGTACCTCCCAACGAAACTATGATCATCGACTTTCCCGAAGCGAGTCTTGACAATCCTACACAATGCATTGCACTCGCCGTAGACGACGCGTACCTCAGGGACACCATTGAATACCTTCACTCTTATTACAATATAGGAGACGATAAAACCAACTGGCAACTCACCTTTAATAAATACCACTTCGAAAACGATGATCAAATCACAGCGCTGATCAATAAGCTCATTAGCGTATGCAGTAGTGGTGACAAGGCCAAAAACATTTACGCTGACCTGCACCTGAAAGAATTGCTGATCCGGTTGATTCAAAGTCAGCACCTGGAACAATCGAATTCATCGCTTCACAGCTCGAATAATCAGAACAGGATGCAATATGTGCTCCATTATATACAGGAACACCTTACAGAAAAAATCGCCGTAGATGCCCTGAGTCGTAAAGCTTACCTGAGCAGAAATCTCTTTTTTAAATGGTTCCGGGAACAATTCGGTATTACACCGTTGGAATATATAACCAGGGAAAGAGTGAAACTGGCAAAACAGCTACTGTCGCAGCCCTCGCAAAATTTAAATACTGTCAGTAAACAATGTGGATTCAGTGATGTAAATTATTTCGTAAGGGTGTTCAAACAGTTGGAAGGTATTACTCCAAAAGCGTATCAGTCCTGTATTATTTGATGTGAGAATTTATAGCCGGTTACTCAAACAACTTTATCCAGTTCAAAAAGCCATTTCTGCTCCCACGGGGAAAACTACAGCCAGTTGCGCAAACATGGCCTTCACTTTGGTATCTGTCAACTGGCGACTAATATCCGCCAGTCTGGGTATGTTCAAACCATTCTCTTTTAATATCTGGTTGATTTCATGCAAGCTCCACCCCTTCTCTCCCGAACACTTACCCGTAATCTCCAACGCCAGCGTGTGTTGCAATAACCGGCATACAATATCACTGATCATCTCCGTCTCATAAATATTTAATGAATCAGGATCCAGCCCATTATACAAAGCAAATATCCGGATAGCATCATCAATATTCACTTCCTGCAGCTCATACGGAATGGTTTCCTTTATCCGCTCCCGCGAGGTAACGATCACCGTCCATTTATGCTCCGTCAGGTAAGCCAGTAGTGCGGGATCAGCAGGTGCATTGTCCATACACAACAACTTATCGCCCCCCATATTCACCAGTTTCAGCAACACATCATGTACACTGGTCAGCTGCCAGGTATCCATGAGTACTTTGAAATCATTTTCCAGCCACAGTGCATGCTGATAATACGGCTGCCCCATCAAATTGAGCCGCCGGATCGCCGCATTAAAAAACTGCTTCAGTAAAGCCGTTTTCCCAATACCCGCCAAACCACTAATACAGACCACCCGGTTCGAAATACCTGCGAAAGTATTGATCGCATCCAGGTCAGTCCTCCTTCCTTCGAATAAATCTTCAGTAGGGGCAGTGGTTATTAAAGAAGGTATCGACATCTTGTGCTGTTAGATAAGAAAATTAGTTTTTGCCATCCTGCGGCATCACAATTCCATTGTGCGCCATCCGCATCAGGCCGGAGAGTTGTTGAATTAATGCAGGCTGCGCTGTTAACAAGGCTACCAGTTCCTGTTCTGCACCTTCCTGTATGGTCTGGTCAGTCGGAGATTTTCGAAGCGCGGCTATAATTGTTGCAGAAAGTCTGCTACTAATCCATCTTGACAAAGGAGTTTCTATTGCGCCACCTACTTTCAGATTAGCACTAAGGGCATTAACAGCACCGGCAGCAAGTTCTGAGATAGCTTGTTTATCCATGACAAATGAATTATTGATACTACAGGTGTTAAAAGTAGACTATCTATTCTCACGAACGAGTTAATGAGAAGTTAACACGCAAATAAAACTACATTTACAGTACATGAAAAGATCATTCCACCTACTACTCTACTGTATTTTTTCGTGTTGCGTGTTCGCACAAAAGGGGCTTCAGATCCAACACCTCAGCGGACACGTGTATACCTACGTTACCTGGCATGAAAATGACGGTGCACAGTACCCCGCTACCGGTATGTACCTGCTAACCGCCAAAGGTGCCGTCATCATTGATACCCCATGGGATACGACCCAGATAAGGCCGCTCAGCGACAGCATTCTGCGCAGGCATCATCTGCCTGTATTAATGGTGATTGCCACCCATCATCACGGGGATCGTGCAGGTGGTTTTGATGTGTACAAAAGGATGGGGGTTAAGACCTACTCTACTCAGCTAACATACGATCTTTGCGAAGAGGGGCATCCACACTAATCTTAATCACTACCTTCCTCACCGCTACCGGCTGGTCAATCTTTATATTCGGCATATGCAGGTCGGTGGGGAAAAATATAGCAAACATTCCCTCTTTCAATACAGAAAAGAACATCGGTTTTTCTGCAAACAACATATAATCCGCCTCCGCATCATACGCCTTTGAGGGCTGATGACGCTGCATGAAATCATGGCCTACCAGCTCCTCCCCTTTTACCATGTATTGAATATCGATATACTTTCTATGCGATTCCATCTGTTCTCCCGCAGCATCCACCGTGTCATATTCATTCACGATCGCAAAAATGTCTTTCCCATCTATCTCGTACTTCCCTTTCTCTACTTTACTGAAATCAGTAGAGAGTAAATATTCAAACGCACGGGCGAACTTTGGCCCTAAAAACGCATACCTTGAGTATTGTGCCAGTGTATCCAGTATCATAATTTAAATTTCGGGGGGAAGATAATCAAAACCGTACATCATTCGTACCAAAAGCGGACACTTACGCCCGAACATTTATCACAATGTATTGATTTACAACTCACTTTAATTTTGGCATTTTCTTAGTACGCCACCTGAACAAATAAAGATCTGCATGCTGAAGAATTATTTAAAGATCGCCCTCCGGAACCTATGGAAGCATAAAGGCTTTTCTGCCATCACCATTTTTGGCCTGGCTATCGGACTTGCTACCTGTCTGCTCATCACTCTCTTCGTGACGGATGAACTGAGTTATGATAAATTCAATGCAAATGCAGACAGGATCTATCGCCTGGATGCGGACTTCCTGATCAATGGCACTATCTTTCATGAAAGAAGTACGCCTGCAGCATTTGGGCCTTCCCTGAAAAGGGATTTCCCACAGATAGAGGAATTCGTGCGGTTTGACAACCAGGGTAAGGCACTGGTTAAAAAAGCAGAGGGAGAAGAAACCCTCATTGAGGAAAATACCAGCTTTGCAGATCCTGGCGTTTTTAAGATCTTTTCATTACCATTCATTGTGGGCGATCCGGCTACAGCACTCTCACAGCCCAATACGCTCGTTATCTCCGAACGGATGGCACGTAAGTACTTCCAAAGTACCGATGTACTGGGAAAGACCCTGAAAATGGATAATACGACCTTTTATACTATCACCGGGGTGATCCGGAATACGCCTACCCAGTCTCATCTTCATTTTGATATAATCCGTTCTATGGGTCACCGCACAGATGATATGATGGACAGATGGCTCAGCAATAGTTATACGACCTATATACTGGCAAAACCGGGTGTGTCTGCCTCCCGGATACAACAGATCATCAATGAAGGTACTAAGCGATATATGGAACCAGGTCTTATGAGTTACCTGGGAGAGAATTTCGCCCAGCTGGAAAAACATGGTGGTTACTTCCGCTACAATGCCATTGCGTTGAAAGATATTCACCTCCGCTCTACGAATAATGACGAAGCGGAACCAGGCGGTAACATCACCTACGTGTACATCTTTATCATTACGGGTGTATTGATCTTACTCATCGCCTGTGTGAACTTTATGAACCTGAGTACGGCCCGTTCTGCAGGCAGGGCCCGTGAAGTTGGGGTACGCAAGGTATTAGGTTCTGAGAAACGTCACCTGGTTTTTCAGTTTATCAGCGAGTCTGTCTTAACAGCATTTTTTGCTTTGTTGATAGCTGTGATCATCGCCGCTGCTTTATTACCTTATCTCAATAACCTTTCAGATAAATCCATCAGCCTACACTGGACCCATCTCACCTGGATAATGCCGGGGCTTATTGTCACCTGTTTGGTGGTGGGGTTACTGGCGGGGAGTTATCCTGCTTTCTTCCTCTCTTCTTTTGAGCCTGTGCAAGTGTTGAAAGGTAAGTACTCCAAAGGGATGAAAGGTAGCTGGCTGCGTAACGGCCTGGTGGTATTTCAGTTTACCGCTACGATATTAATGCTGGTGGGTACACTGGTTATTTTCAAACAATTACAGTTTATCCGCAACAGCAATACCGGTTATAACAGGGAGCAGGTGCTGGTATTACAGAATATAGGCGCGCTATGGAACCATGCAAAGAGTTTTCAGCAGGAGGTAAAACAGATTCCGGGGGTTGTGAATGCGACCATTACCAGCTCACTGCCTACGTCTGAATTCAGAAATACCAATTCTTATTCAAAAACGCCGATGGCGGGGGATGGCAAGTTAATGGCGCTGGTGGAGTGGATGGTGGATGCCGATTATATTCCGACCATGGATATGCAGGTGGTAGGTGGAAGAAATTTCTCTCCACAGATGGCGAGTGATACCAATGCGGTGTTGCTGAATGAAACGGCCGCAAAGGTATTAGGATATGAAGATCTCAAAGACAGGTATTTGTATAATGAAGGTCAGTTCCATGTGATTGGCATAGTAAAAGATTTCAATGCAGGGACAATGAAGAGCAAGATTCCACCATTGATTTTCAGATTGGGTGAGTATCGTCAATATATGGCAGTCCGTATTAAGAGCAATGACCTTACCGGGGTAGTGGCACAGATCAAAGATAAATACCAGAACCAGCAGGATATGTCAGGGCAACCTTTCAGATATACCTTTATGGATGATGACTTTGATCACATGTATAAAGCGGAAGAGCGTACCGGCCAGGTATTCACCATCTTTGCAGTACTGGCGATCATTATTGCGGCCATGGGTGTATTTGGTTTAGTGACTTATGCGGCGGAACAACGGGCCAAGGAAATTGGTATCCGCAAGGTATTGGGAGCTAGTATTTCAGGTATTGTGACGCTGTTGTCAAAAGAGTTCTTAAGGCTGGTGATTGTGGCGATACTGATTGCAACACCGCTTTCTTATGTGCTGATGAACCGCTGGTTGCAGGACTTCTCATACCGTACAAATATTGGCTGGATGGTGTTTGTGATTGCCGCGCTGGTGGCAATTGGTATTACTTTGCTGACGATTAGTTTCAGGGTGATAAAGGCGGCGCTGGCCAACCCGGTGCATAGTTTAAAGGCGGAATAAAATATTGCATGATGACTTCAATTGCAGTTTTCCCGAATCCACTTCATCATTAATGTCTATACCAACCCCTGATTTGTCCGGATCAGGGGTTTCTTTTTTACATTAGGCTGGGGATGGGCCAGATGGAAAGGTGCCGGTTTGAAGCCCTATGGCAGGAACGCGACGTTTACAAATGAGTGCACCAATTGTTACCGGCCACAGAAAAACAAGAATTATGTATTCACTTCACAGATGGTTATATTTTAAGTATCGCTCAGGGGAACAGTTTATATCTTGAGCCGGAGATGGATCTTTTCCATTCTGCCCACAATCCAGATCACCATAAAGGCTATTGCAATACTTCTTAAGATCCCACCTATTCCATTACTTAAGAATGCAGGAAAATGAAAATGTACCAATAACATCAGTGAATATAACAGGTATGGAATAAGATAACAGGTCAATGTACTGGTTCCAGCAGGTTTGATAAACGAAAACCAGTGCATCTTACCTTTCAGATCTACTAACCAGATCATAATTGCAAATACAACCGTGCTGATACCCGCACATATCAATACCCATGAAGGTGTAGACCTGATCTTTGAAATCCCTTCTGTATAAGGTCGTACGATCAAACCAATCACTATAGCCGCTACACCTATTCCAATTAACAGGGGAATTGATTTTTTAGGGATACTGGAAATGACTACGCCGGCCATGATCAATGTAATGGAAGACGCGTCTCCTATTACAGGTATATCCACTAATAACACCCCGCTATGCTTTGCAAAATTGATCCCTAAAAAAACGGCCAGCAATACTATTAATGCAGGAAATTTCCCCTTCGCCAATAAAAAGACCGTCGCACTCACCAGGTAAGCCCAGCCTATAATACCTAATATTCCCCACCAGGATGGCCGCATCCATTGACCGCCTTCCCCTTTGTACAAGGCAGCCATGGCTATGAGTAATGCAATTCCTAATCCCTGCAACAGGTATTGTTTCTTCTTATAATCCAGCCAGATCAGAAAGAATCCTACAGTGATCAATATCTCCCATATTGCATATGGCAGGATGGCCGCTTCGCGATTATAACTTTCCAGGTTCACATGAAAAAAGCCAATCACGATCAGGGCCAGTGAACGGGTTAAAATATGTGTTTCTGTTTTGATAAATGACTCCTGCTTCGCGATCCGCTTTCCAATGGCAAATGGGATCGACAACCCGACAATAAATAAAAAGGCAGGGAATACTGTATCAGCAAACCCCATTCCATCATCTGCAGCTTTGGTATGTTCTATCCAGGCAGGGATGTTAGATACCCCACTGACATCGTTGACGAAGATCATAGCCAGCATGGTGATGGCACGGAAGGCATCGATAGATAAGAGACGTTGAGACAAGTTTTTCATAATCGAACATTACATAACAAAATAGTAAATTTTATTTAATTATCCTCCCTCTCAGCTTATAATATACTATGGCCAATTTAATAAAAGGTTGCTTCCAGTACCACCTGGAAGCAACCTTGGACTTTAGACGTTATCATACACTTCAACATCCTCATCTCCTGCTACTAACTCTTTGTACGGGGTTAGGATACAATCTGTTCGTCAGCAGGCAGGTGTAGGAATTTCATCTCTACTATCGCTCCGTTGGTTCCTTTGCGGTATCCATTGATGTAACCCCATTCAAGGAGTTCTCTCATATAACGGAAATACGTTCTCCGGGAACCAAGATTAGTTTCATCCATCATTTCATATGACTTGATGTGGAGAACGGGGTTGTCATGCTGTTCATGCCATTTCAACAAGAGGTTGAGGTACAATATAACATGATGAGGTTTGATGTTTTTGTCTGCCATTCTAAGTTTCCAGAAGGCAGGAAGTTGTATGTATAAATTAAAGTGAGTGTTCATGGAAGATGCGATACATCGTTAATAAATGGATTACTAACAATACGAGGCGATTGCATCTTCGGGTCTTCGGTATACTCGGCCACGGCTGCATATGCAATCGGTCGTCACCAAGTATGGAATGACTAATGGGTTAAACATAGGCTTTTTTCGAAAGGTTAATAATGATTGAAATAACGGTAATTTACTGCAATGGGAAGTACAGTGTGCAGAGCTGCCCAACTAAAAATCCGACTACTTCGTCATACATTATTTCCTACGGAGCAAAATAAAAGTTTATTCTTTTTGGGAAAGTATTAAAAATCAATAATATCCTCAGCCTTTTAAATAGGCACCTAAGCTTATTATCCTGGTAAACAAATATTCTTCTTTACCAATTCTCCAATATTATTCATATCATATTTTTTCAAAGAATCAATGATGGTTCCCCCTTTCACCCAAAAGGTTTCTCCCCAACCATCAGACTGCAATACTTTTCAATATTTTTTTACTGATTTTATCAGCCATATTCAACACGCTACTTTTCGGTAAAAGTCTATTGAATAATTTAAGCATAGGAACATTCGGGTCAGCTGAGTATTCTGTTTTACCTTTGTTGATTGCGTTAATCGTTTTGTTTGCAAAATCCTGCACATTCATACCTCTTGACGTAAATCCTAATTTTTTAGGCATTTCAGTTTCAACCTGAGACGGAAGAATTTCAACAACTTTGAAATTTGTACCTTTCAGTTGTTGTCTTATCATTTTTGTAAATATACTTAACCCTGATTTAGACGTAGAATACAAACCTAAAACAGGAAAAGGAAAAATTGCAATAGTAGAAGTAATATTTACAATTACGTTGCTTACTGACTTGTTTGCCTGACCTACAAATTGTTGTGTAATAGCGATAGCACCAGACAAGTTTGTATTTATCTTTTCAAAAATCTGAGCAGATGACAAGGCCGATTTTGTAATGTCCCATTGCTCAACGACACCTGCGTTATTGAACAAAACATCTAAAACAATTCCGTCTGTTTTTATTCTTTTAAAAAGTTCGTCAATTTCGTTGGCGACAGAAACATCAGCAACAAAATATGACACATTCGTATTTGCAGCGGCAACCTTTTTCAGTTTATCTTCATTCCTTCCGCAAATGATAATTTTGTTATCGTTTGACAACTTGTTTGTAAGTGTTTCGCCAATTCCCGACCCACCGCCTGTAATTAAAATTGTTCTTCCTTTCAACATAATTTTTCGTTTTGAATTGTAAATGTAAACCCAATGGTATACTTTTGCAAGTAGTTACAATAAAGTATACTAATAACCAAAAAGTTACTATTATTAGAAATCAGATAAATAAAACGAAGATAAACATGGAAAAATGTGTGAACAATTTTGAATCATTACAATTCATCTTGCAGGTTTTGGGTGGAAAATGGAAATTGCACATTCTTTCCATACTGTATTTTGGTAAAAAACGGTTTAAGGAATTGGAACGGGAAATAGAAGGTATTTCAGCCAAAATGCTCATCAAAGAATTGAAAGATTTAGAAGCCGCAGGAATTGTAAACCGACAAACATTTAATACTGTTCCAATAACAGTTGAATATAGTTTGACAACAGGCGGCTTAACAATGAAACCCCTGCTTGAACAAATGAATGAATGGGCAATAAAATTTCAACAGACAAAATAAAAAACGCAACCACTAATATAGTGTTGACGATAAGCGAATGAACGGCTACGATTCAACTATAGTATAAAGTTAAACTGAAGTTATTTGATTGAACTTTTGTGCAAAACTGAACTTTGGTGCTTTGATTTCTGCCACTATATCTTAAAAACACCTCAATTGGGTTAATCAGAATCAATAAGAAGAGGTTGCATCATATCTTGAGACGCAACCTCTTCTTATTGGTATGATACTACACTCTTAAAACATTCACCGTATACTCCAATAATTCAAATCTGGAAATTCCTGGATATCTTTATCACTCATTGTCTTCATTTTCTCCATAAATTCAACAGCTTCATGTAGTAGTTTTTTAAGTTCTCCAAAATCAGTTCTGGCTATCTTTTTAAAAAAAGTTTTACGCCCTTCAAAATTAACTGGCTCATAGATCCTAATTACAAACACATTATTCTCATTAAACAGATCATCTTTGTCTCCATACCAAGCAATAGTGAGGAAAAACTCATATTGTCTAAAAAGAAAATCCAAACCTCCAATCTCACTATCTAACAGAAAATCCTGAGATTCGAGAGATTGATTTTCATCTAAAACAAATGGAGAAATAAACGTTGCATCATAGACGTCAACACCAAAATATTTCATAAAATTAATTTTATTTATTTACTTTCTTGCTGTGACCTCTATCATTAAAAATAAATTTTAACTCTGTTTAGTCAAATTATAGTTCTTTACATATTATAGTCGAAACTTTGCACGGAAGCGGGTTTTGCATACATTTGCAATATCCCAAAAGAAGAGCCCAAACAGTAGAAACCGAACGGGCTTTATTAATAAACAAAAATATGAGTCGAAAATAAACAATTTCCGGCTCGTAGAGAGTCGGTTGTTACAATTTCTTCTCAGCTTTACATTTTACTTTAAGAGCAAGACAAAAGACGGAACATCAAATGCAGCTTCTTATTTGAAGGGGTTAATGGTTAGTCGACGACGTAATTGCCAGGTGATGGCAGAGGAGCTTCAAAATACCAGTCAGCAATGCTTACATCACTTTATAACCATTGGAAAGTGGTGTTATTCAAAGTTGATGGATAGGATAACATTAGATTTCTGGCATCTTTTACAACAGAGTGGACTGGAAGACGATACCTGTTTGATAATTGATGAAAGTGGTAATCCTAAAAAAGGAAAACTCTCTGCAGGGGTGAAAAGACAATACTGCGGACAAATTGGTGTCACCTTGAAGAATTAGCTAAAATTCCGAAAGAGATTTGTGGGTATAAATTTAAAGGGGTGTATTATATAGAAACACATCCCGCAGCTCTTTCACATGTGTTCTATTATGATGAAAAAAGGCCAAATGACCTTGTATTTGTCAGATATTTAGTAATCGGTCAAAATTTGTTATCTGTGAATTTCTATTCAGATAAACAGGACAACCCTTTAAAAGAGGCGAATATTCAATTTTGATTTCATTTCCTTAATTACGGTAAAAGCCGTCTCTTATTATTCAGAGACGGCTTTTGTTATTTGTATTCCATTGCAGGCTTCTTGACTTTATGGTTCCTAGGAAACTTTCTACCAGTTCTAATACTTTCACATGTTTTAAGAAGTATATCATCATACTATAATCCAGATCCAGAATCTTTCCAAAAAAATCGTTAAGCTCACGCTGAATTGATCGCATCATACCTCGGCTTATAAGTACTATGAGTTCTTTGAATGGGAGTTTAAGGTTCCGGGTAAATCCTTTTTCCCCGTCTTTGTTACGGTTCTTGTATTGAGCATCATCAATCAGTTTTACTATATGAAGTTGTTTAATTGCCATTATAAATTGATGCCATTACCAAGACTAAAAAACTTTATTAGCATCGGTGAAAAACCTGATTCGGAATAATGAACTCTTTTGAATAATTCCTTTGTCTTACCAATATAACAATACCTTTCATTATCATTTTTCCTGGGTGAATGGCTACCAAATCTACATTCTGTACATCCATCATTGTACTATTATCATTTAAATGGAAAAAATACAATACTAAATTATCATCTTCATCTAAGAAAATGCTATCGTTATACACTCCCATCCATGCAAATTCAATTTTAACAATTCCGGTATTTGAATTTCCTAAAGTTCTTTTCTTGATATTTTGTAATTCCCTTTATAGTCAAGTTGGTATGGGTTTCCATTAACTTTTAATTTGTAACTGGAAGAACCTTCATTGGGACAAAAACTTAATGCTGAAAACATATCTAGGACTACTATTCAGCACCTCAAATCTTCGCCTTACTTCAGGATCCGGACTATTTTGTAACGCACGTAAATACACTAATGTAGCTGCTGCAATGTTCCATGAATCATTGGAAAAATCTGCTAACTTCTTATTTCCCGTTCCCGGAGCCACAAGCTTTCCCTGGTAATAATTAGAATATGAGGGGATAATAACTCTCGTTTATAACCACTATCTCTTTAAACCAGTCTAATAAGGCCATGTCTCTATTTCCTCCTAGGAATATGGTAAAAACCTTAGCATTTATACAATTAAACAACTGTGAGAAATCCTATAATGTGACCGCTAAGTAAATAAAATAAGGCACCTTATGGTATAAGGTGCCTTATTTGTCATGTTCATTAATAAAAATTGAAGCTATTCACATCATCACCTCTTATACATCCATTCATCCTCCTATATAATCGCTTGAAATTATACTGGTGATCATTCTTTCGATGTAGCAACCACGTTATAAAAAATGAAGCAATTATTATTTATGAGACGAAGCCTTGCAGTTAATCACATACTATTTCAAAAAAAAGATTGTCATCACGTTTTGAAACAAATTCCAATGCGTTATCATAATCATAAATAGAATTATTTGATAAATCAGCTGAATAATCAATGCTATTGTCCAAACTTGGCTGAATATTTGTCTCTTTTATATAGAATCCGTCTATTCCAAGAATACCAATGTCGCAATCTTTACACTTTTTAATAAAGTCCAAAGTATCCTGTTTTGAATATAAAACAACCCCACCTCGCTTTATTGCTTTTTCTTGAAAAAAAATTTCGACTTCATTCATTATAATTATTTTTTAGGAATATATGGATTAATAATATTATCATCAGGAATCCAATCAGGAACTGTCCTATCGCTAATTTGAATAATTTTATTAGTATTATTTTCTCTTATTACGTAGGATCCATTTTCTTGATAAAAAACTGTAGACTCTACTCCTGTTGCTTTATTTGTAGAGACTCTTGTAGTATATGGATGTAATATTGTCTCATCAATTAACTCTCCAGTCCATTTTCTATACAACATTTGATCAGCAATTTTTTTGTCTATTATGCCATAAACACTGGTTGCCCTACCTGACTCAGCAAAAGCCTTCAATTCTGCATATTTATTCACTGCAGTAGCACCATTTAAAATACCTGTGATATTGCGAAACAGCGTAGAGTTACCTCTGGCAGTGGTAAAATTCACACGTATGGGATATTGATCACTGATAGTGAGGTCTAAGGAAGTCTGTACAGTATGCTGATAAATATTTTTTTGCTGATATGGGGTATCAACGCCGGATTGGTAGTAATAGTCATACATAACATTCCCATGCACCTTCAGGAAAGGCTTGCGGGGTGGTAGCGGCCGGGTGGTGCTATCATAGTGTTTATTACCGTACAAGGGTACCAGGTTAACATTGCCGCCGGTGTCAGTAGCCATTATATAAGACACTTCGCCGGAAGATTGCTTAATACCGCGGGGGAATGCAACTATGGGTCCTTTACCTGGGGCTCCGGGAAGGCTGGTGCTACGTTGTAATTGAGCATAGGTTACCAGGCTCCCTGCCGTGAGGAAGAATAATATAAGGTATAGTAATTTCAACTTGTTATTTAAACAGTTGTGATTGGGAATACGAACATAGGTATTCTTAAATCAGAATGGGTATCAATGCGTTCTCGATGCGTAAAAATTATGACATAGGTACATTTTGGATTAAAAAATGGGTTAAGTAATTCACTGACAGATAAACGTTAAAATGGAATGCTGTGGGACAAAATTAGAGAATAAATGGAGAATACAAAATTTATTAGTGGAATTTTATTAATGATTGCGGGAATTTAGAAGAGAGATTTTGCATAACACTTTACAGTATTCTTCATTGGGGAATACGGGAAATTAAAGGCCCGGCAGGATTACCAGGCCTTACACATTATCCGTTCTGATGAAAATCTTTATAGTAAAGCCAGGTAAGATTACCTGGCCTTACTCTTACTTACTCTATGTTAACCCTAATAAATATCTTAATATCTTCTAAATACAGGCAAAGCAAGATTACCAGTCCTTACTCTTACTTACTCTATGTTTAACCCTAATAAATATCTTCTAAATACAGGCCCGGCAAGAATACCACGCCTTACTCTTACTTACTCTATGTTTAACCCTAATAAATATCCTTTAAATACAGGCCCGGCAAGAATACCAGGCCTTACTCTTACTTACTCTATGTTAACCCTAATAACTCTTAATCTCTTTTAAATACAGGCCCGGCAAGACTACCAGGCCCTTTTCATTCCTACATTTTTAAATCACTCAAACTGTATCCATAAAATCTTCTTCAAAAAAAATTCGTTCATTCTCCCTCATCCTTGCAAGAAAACCTTCCCGGTACCGCCCACCTAAGTCAACAAATGCAGCATTGATCACTTTATCTACAAATCGCTTACACCCTACCATATCATATATATCCACCAAAGACACCTGGTACTCCTCATTCTCCATGATCCAATTTCTCAAATGCACCACTCTTGCGTATGTGACCTGGTAAGGTTCCCAACAGCCCGCCAGTTCGATGGCCCGATCAATGGAATGATCATCAGCCTCCGCTGTAAATGCCTGCCCACAAATTTCCAATACCCGCGAACCATCCAATTGATTATTTATTTTTACTAAGAACATGGTTACTTTCGTTTATCTGTTGACAAATTGCTATAAACAACCAGGTTAAACATCTCGCGCATACGACTACGAATGCGATTTCCATATATTCCTTCCAGCTCATCACTATTCATGTTCGTCGTAATATGCGTGATCATTTTCCTGGAAATAAAATAGTTGTACCGTGACAATAAAATCTCTGCGATGACATTGGTATTATTCCCATAGTAATTCCCTATAGGTTCCGGTCCGAGGTCGTCAAAGCAATGGACGAGTGGCTGAGAAGAGTATGACCAAAACGCGCCCCTGGTATAAGGTTCAATACCCTCATATCCCTTCGTATTAAAATCAAATACCACGTCGCTGCACGAACGAAAAACAGGTTTTTCCGCCGAAGAGCAAAAATTGCTCATGATCTTCAGGATAGATGTTTTACCACACCCTACCGGACCAACGAGGAGTATGCCTTTGTGTAGGCTGATCCCTTCCGATTCCGCCACTCTTTTATCTTTCAGGAAATAAGATAACAACCTGTTGATCACTGGCTTATCAACATCCTCGATTACAAAATCGCGGCCGAAAAGATCTTTCCCTGTTTTGGACACATGCTGCAGCATAAAATGATAATCATAGGGGCTCGCTATATAATTTGTTTTTGTCGACATGCAACTTTCCTGGTTTTTCATTCCTGGTTATTCTGATACTCTCGATCCATTTCGATGCGAGTGATTTCCAATTCGCTATCGGCTGCGTGCCGAACCGCCAGTTAATCGCATCGTAATGGTAGAAAAATTTGCGGGCTTCCTGGGCCGTTTGGCCTTTTTGCGCAAACCAATGCGTGGCAGCTTCCATTGTTGGAATTTTTTTTTCATGAATAATTAATTGGGGGGATTGGAGTGCCTGTTTACAATCATTTCCCCCGTTTATTTGTTTATTATTATAATTGTGTAGCGATTTTGCTACTGAGACGGTACCATTTTGAGGCCCTGTATCAGTAGCATATTTGCTACCCGTATCAGTGGCATATTTACTACCTGTATCAGTATCATATTTACTACCGATATCAGTAGCATATTTACTACCACCCGATCGGCTTCCGGTATAAGAAATGATACTGATCTGGCAGGGAACATATACTTTCCCGGAGGGACGATAGATGATATATCCACATTCATGCAACCATTTCAGACTATCGGTATACGTTTTGGTAGATCCTATTCCACTGGTCGACATCACCTGCTCGCGAAATACAGGGAAACTATCCAGGAAATGATTTTTGTTCCAGGCCATAAAGAGCGACAAATACAAACTGATATGATGTGCTTTTAACCGGCGCTCATTCTTTAACCGTGTATAGAAAGCATTCATATGGCGTATGTAGTTAATCTCGCCAGCTCCCTCCGTTGTATACTGTTCCGGGAGAGTCATTCTTACCTGCTTTTCAGCCAGCACGCCTGTTTTGAAATGATGTAATTCATCCGAAGGTAAATTTGAAATCATAGCGTATTTTTTGTTTTGTTTATGATGCAAATGAAGACCAATAAACGATGCCAGACTAGTGACAGGGGTGACAACCAGGGTTGCGACTAATTGATTTTAAAAGTGTTACTAAATAAAAAAAGTGTTAGATTTTTAATCAGAATTGATACGTTTACTCGTATGAAAGAGGTCAAGTAGTAATTGCTTTACAGATTCTATGCTGGATGCAGAATAATCATACATTTTTCTACGAAGGCTATCTGCTGAAATAGACGGTTGATTATTCGTAGCAAAATACCTGGCAAAAAACTCCGCCACTTCGCTTTTATTGTTATTCAGGATCAATCCATGTTCGATCATCACCCGCAACAGGAAGGCCAATTCATTGACAGACAGGTCTACTTTCACTTTAAAGTTGTGCCACCGGGCCACCTCTTGTGGCAAGGGGGTTGTTTCATCGATCTTGATTTTATATTCCAGGAATTCACTTTCATGCATTAGCCACTCACTGATCTGGTCTTTTAGGGATAGTTGATCAATGTCGTATGCATAACCGTACTGTTCCTGTTGCTGGTTATTCATTTTCAACAACCATTTTGTTTGTGTTAGTTGTTGATGAGTTGTTGGATGCGAATTGATCTCTACTGATAACAACTGTAGTTTATATTTCAGGTACATACTATCATTAAAATTCATGTAAAGCAACAGGGCTTCTACATCTTCTGGAAGACTGTCTGGCTGTAGGTTTCGCAGGCATTTGCTCAACTCCCTGGTATAATAAAGCTGCCGGAAAGTGACATGATCCGATCGCAGGGTTTCTTCAAAAGAAGAGATCACGATTCTCATTACATCAGTGTCTGGCAGTATCCGGTTCAGTAGCGGTGTTTCCCTGGCTAATTCTTCGCGGGCTGATAGTAGGTGAAGCCGGGAAATGTTATAACAAAGATCCAGGTAGGCGGCATAGTTCTCTTCAAGGTAGACAAGCAAATCATACAAGGTGAAGGAAAGCTGAACAAGCTGATCGTCTGATTGATCTGTGGTGAACATTTCAGGAGGAAACTGGTTCGTAATGGTTTCCAACAGGAATAGAAGTTTGTTTTGATATAGCTGGATGCGTTGTTTCAATCTGTTATCATCTGCATAAAGATTTTGCTGCCATTCGGCGATAATCCTGTTTTTTTCTTCATGTAGGATGGTAGGAAAATCTGTTTGACCGGTGGCGTTAACCAGGTGTTCGAAGGTTGATAGGTGATTCATGTGAGTATTGAATTTGATCTTAGTGCAAAGTACCGGGACATAACTGCAACGAGCAGGGGTATCACAAGTGATACCATGACGTGAAATGCAATACAGCATTGGATAGTACCATAAGTGATACTATGATATTTATAAAAAAAGTTGCTCCCGAATAATCGGGAGCAACACGGGGTTTAAGAAAAAAAGCAGGCGCTTTTTAAAAAACAGACAGGTATTCTTAAGAGGAAATTGGATTGTATGAAGGTGCAATTGGGGATTTAAAATGCAATTGCGGTTATAAAATGTAATTGACGTTTTAAAATGCAATCAACGTTCTAAGGTGCAACTGGCCACTTAACATCCAATATCCTCATTAAGATTACAGCACAATTTCCTTCACCGTTTCATTCGCAGGCAGATCCTTTGCACTCACGGTGATGATACTACCCTGCACAGCATCATTCAACACGGTGGCGGTGTATAACCAGTCCAGCCCATTCTCCAGCAGTATAGCATCTCCCTGTTCGAGCAATACTCCCGCTGCATTGGTGATTTGCACTTTCACACCGGCTACTTTGAAATCATCGGTAGCCCTAACGGTGATGGTAGTACCAATAGCACCGGTATAGCTGGCTGTGCTGACATCATTGATCTCCGGGGCTTTGAAGGCATCCCGTAAAGCCACGTTATAGGCAGATTGGTCGTTTTTTGCCGCTGCCTGGTATTGTGCTTTCAGATCAGGGTTCTGCATCACAGCTTTTGCATAGATAGTGCCCTGTTTAAATTTTTGCTGCACTTTGAGTTGATCTTCCGTAGGATCTACAGAACTTGCCTTGCGGTGTTTGCCTATCAGGACAGTACCGGATCTTTTGGTGGTAATGGTGAGTTCTTTCCCTACGGTTCCGGAGGCGGATTTCCAGATCATTGCTGCTGATTTTGCCATGACATTTGTTTTAAGGGGTGAAAAAGATAGGATACAGTGGGATAAAAGGTGCCTCTCTTTCATCCCCGGCACGGCCTGTATTCCTGGAGCAATGATCGGCAAGAAATGGGTGCGGAATAAGAAAATCTGTTGGGGAATCGAAAAGTGGGGGTTGGGGAATCGAAAAGAGGAGGATGAGGGTGGGGATGAATATTTAAAAAGCCTTCACTTCGTTCACGAAAGGTTTTTAGCCAATCTATCACAAACAACCTCGCCAGCGTCCTCCTCACAAGACTGCCATGATCCAATCAAAACACGACCTTCACCCGCTCAAAAAACTTCTCCGCATACGCCTTTGTCAAAGCCACCTCCTTATCCAAAATAAAAATCGACTCAACCGTAAACCCACTAATATGCCCTATCCCCACCAAACAAGATCTATTGACCCTACAAAAATGTGCCTCAGGCAATATCCCTTCCAGTTCACCCAGCGTGCTATTCACCAGGTAATGACTACTAGTGGTAATGATCTTTGAACATCCTCCACTAGCCTCCACGAGCACAATCCCCCGACTATCCACTTTCGTGAAAAGCCCATTTGATTGCTTAACAAAAAGAAAATCATCCATCATCTAAAAAAGAATTTTACTTTCCACCTTCCATATACCTCCAAAATCGATACGCCAGCCACTCCGGCCGCTGATCGCGATAATAAACACAAAATTCCCCCAAGGTCAACTTATAGGTCAAAGGTTTCTCCAGCGCAATTTTCGCCTTATTCAATAATCTATAAGCAGTAGATAAAGAATCATCTATCATCCACATGAGCGCCTTTGCTCTTATCACCTCATGGAATAAATATGCATACTCGCCATTGACAGTAAATTTCTCAAAACTGTCAATTTCGTCCCGTTTTTCATTGCTCAATACGCTGAAATTTATTTTGTTTATAATTGTTTTGGGTAAAACAAATATAGAAATAATGCCGCTTCCATGGCCATTTTGTACTACTCAAAATTTAAATTAATTATGCCGGCAAAGAGTAAATTATTGTTGCATCTTCATAATAAAAAGTCCCAAAAGAAAGTCTCCAAAAGAACCCTGAATCCAGAATTTACAACCGCCATCCGTGCTGCAAAACTGATCAGGGTTTGCGCAGCTTTAATGAAACCAGATCGCAGTCGTTTTCACCGGCTCGCGAAGTTTATACTACATCATGTTATTCATGCAGACACCTTCCACAAAACAGGTGAGCGGCAAATACTCATTGAAAATTTAAAGTTTTTTGAGGGATATGAGTTCGACCCGGATCACCAGGTATCGAATTACATTCCTGCCGGAATAATAACAGGCATTGATAATAAAATCACGCTTACCATCCCATCCGACCAGATCGGGTGGCAGGTGCATACTGCTTATTGTAAAATTATATTGTTGGGTGTAGGAATAGATCTTGCATCTTATACCTCCACAACAACATCCGGAAGTACAGCGTGGATCGCCAGGAGCGATCTGCAGGCAGGACCTGTTTATATTGAAATAAATAATGATCAACCGTTATTTGTAGCTATAGGGGTAGCATATACGAACGACACGGCATCCGCTATTACTTGTCAGGCAGTAAAAATAATTGGCGTGAATAAAGGAAACTAAGCAAGCATTTTACGCCCTGAGAATAAGTAAACTTTTCTATTCCAATCTCACCGCTCTCACCGTCTCATTGCCAGGCAGATCTACCGCCACCACTATCACCCTCCCCCCTGCCGGGAAACTTTTCCCTTTATAATACCAATCCACGCCATTTCGCCCTAATACCGCATTGCCCCGTTCCTGTATATTACCTGCCGCATCTTCTATGCGAATTTCCACTGCTGCTACCCTAAATTCATCTTTTGCCGTCACGACGACCGTCGTGTCTTCGAACTGTATTTGCTGCACTTCAGGAGACTTGTATGCATCTTTTACTGCCATATTGTAAGCATTCTGACCAGGACCTGCCAGTGACTTATAATAAGCCTTTAGCGCAGGATCCTGCAAGATCAATTTTGCATAAGCCGCAGCTACTTTCATTTTATACCGGGCTTCCAGCTGTTTCGCTGTCGGCTTATTCTTTGACGGGCCACGTTTTTTTGCCATTATAATCTGGCCATTCCGTTCGTAAATCGTGATTTGATCGCCGAGGGTACCTCGGACAAGTTGAAGGAGTATGTTGTCTTTTACAAGCGCCATAACAAACAATTTTTGGGGTAATAAGGACAATATTAAAATCTTCGTCCGAACTATAGTGTAACTATATTACTAAATGAGTACTAATACTACACTTAATCAACACCTCAATATCGAATTGATATAGAAATGTACTTTTAATGTACTTGTGGTGTACTGATAGCAGTATAGCTATACTATAGCTATGGAGGTCTATAATTACATAGAAAAGTATAGCTCCTGTCATGGATAGTCTGTCTTACCAAGTGGGTGATGCCTTCATCGTTATACTGGGGAGATTGGAATATTTGAGCAGGTCCAACAGACTTACCACCGGTTATGGCCTTCCTCATCTGCCCTTGCGTAGATTACGCCATATATTCTACGCAAAGTATGCGTAGAATACTTCTTCATGCGAAGAATATTAGCTATAATTGACGCAAATCTTGCGTAGAATGAGTTACATCTACATATATCAATTGAAAGATTGGCCCCATTTCCAATGGGATAAGGAAGCAATAACCGAAATACGTGCAAATGTACGCTTCAGGCAAGGCAGGCGATTAGGTAGTATGGAGAGTTTAAGCTTCAATTTACAGGACGAGGCCACGTTAGAAACGCTCACCCTCGATGTAATAAAATCCAGTGATGTACCTGAAGCCAATCGTTATATCTATAGAAAACCAAAATAGTACAATATGAGAGCCATTAAAATATTATTCAGCATAATTATTTTTATATCTTGTAGTCCTACGCTGCAAGTAACTAAGAGTAGTAAATCTGTTATTGAATTAATCAATAAAGAGCATCAACAAAAAGCAGGAATTAAAGCTGGTTCTTCTTATCAGTCTTATGATAGTCGCATATATGCGATAAGGGAAAAAGCTGCTCTTTTATTTGGAGTACAAACAGATACTTCAAAGATTGATAGGTTTATTATTTTAGACATGGTAAGTTTTGAAGGGGGGAAATCCAGTTACGGTGAAATGATAATAGACGATACTTCAAAGCTCTTTTATAAAACCCCTTTTTTAAGTAAAGAAGTTGAAAGGTATAGCTACCCAATAGACAGCGATACAGCAATTATAAAATATTTAAAAGAGCATCGCTTTGCAGAATTGGAAACATTAGCTAAAGAAAAAGGAAAAACATTATCTGGTTCAAATTTTATTTATGTGGGCATGTATGAAAAAGGAATGGATAGTATTTATGTAAAGCTGATACCCGCTTTTATGATAGACTAAAATTATCAGTCAATAAAAATAAACAAACGCCACTCAATCAGGTAGCGTTTGTTTTTGCTTTCACCTTCGCCGCAGATGAATAAGCAAGAAAATATTTTTTTATCCCCAAATTTATGCTTTCAAAAGAATCAGCAGGAACAGGTAATGGGACAGATGCCGTAGTAGAATACAATCCAACTGATCCGGGTAGCAGGATCCAAAATGAAAACGGAACATCAGGTAGGCCATCATTTATTGGTCTGTTGCATGAACTCATACATACGGAAAACATTTTCGAAGGTAAGATGGACTATAGAACAGCTACTTATTCCAACGATCCGGACCATCCAGGCAGCAATCTTCCAAACGAGGAATTGAATGTAAGGAGTAAGGAATCGCTCCATAGTACGGGCAATCTTAATACTGATAGTATTGATAAGGAATCACTGCGTCACACGTTTCTAAGTCATTTAACAACCCGTTTTCCAAAGCTTTTTGACAATATGAAAGTACTTTTTATAGTTGCTGTCATAATTTTCTTTTCAATATGTGGCAATTGCCAAACATTAAAAAAGGAACGCATTACTAAAAATGATAGGATGAAAGGTATTTCCTTTAAGTTCAACTATTCAGCCAAAGACAGTTATGGCCTTGTAAGCTTAATATTGAAAAAGGATAATACTTTTTATTATAGTGCTAATACTATTGGCACTCATCAAATAAGTGAGGGTACATGGAAATTGTCAGAAGGTATATTAATATTGGAAAGTACATTTCAAATGAATAATTTTCCTGCTGAAATAAGTAATGGAGAAAATAGAAAATTCGTTGATAGTTGTGATATTGCTGTTGTAGAAAATGTCAAGCATGAACTCCTGACAGATGCTTTTGTGGTAGTTAATAATGACACTATAAAATGTCTCCCAATGATTGGAATGTGTAAGGGAGAATATGAGAAGATAGATAGCGTTAAAATTGCTTTTGAGAATGGTATGTCGTCAGGATGGATTCCCATTAAGTTTAATGAAAGAAAAATAGCACTTACTGTATTGACTGATATTCCCATTGGGAATTATGTAGTTATGAACAAGCGAAGGTTTAAGTTGTATGGTAATTATTTAAGGCAACTGTGACCACGATTGTTATTACCGGAGAAGACGTAAATGTAAAACTATGTTGTCTGTAGGTCAGAGTTTTAGAATACTAATACTGTGTTTTTTTGTGCCTAATATTATGTATGGCCAAGTTGATAACTATTACATAAATACTTCCAAAAAGAATATTGAGCGTGCTTATTATTTTAGGATAATGGACTCACTGGTTGCTGCATCGCCCAATGATACCCTATATGGATGCATTAATTGTGTACGGTTTATGAAGGATGAAACGGAAGTCCCTTCATCCGGAAAAATTACATATTTTGGGCAGTTTGATTTTACAAAGGAAGATTTACGGAAATGGCATGACTGGTATGATAAGAAATACAAAAAGCGAAAGAGATAAACAGCAAAGCCGCAGGAAAAATCTGCGGCTTTGCTGTTTTATAGGTACGTTTAATTCTACTTTGACAACTTAGGAAGAGGCTTTTTCAAACTTATCTAATCCTCTCTGATCGTGCCTTTTCCTGTCATCGAGTGTCTTTCGGAATTTGTAGCCGGATGCTGATTTCCAAAGTATATTAAATGCACAAAGAGAAGAGTTAACCAAACGAATTAAAACCGAACTTATTAATCCATTGTAGCTATTAATGTTTTGGAAATACCTGATTTTGATAAAGAGAAATTTAAAAAAGATTTTATTGAATATGTAAGCCAGATACAAATGTAATTTCAAATATCATATTCATTAATCAATGTTCGGTAAGTTTTTCCACAGCTGCGCTATGGAAAAACTTACCGAACATTGATATACATATTTTCAAAAAAAATAACCGGGTTTAAAAAAAAGTAAAATGATACATCCGGTTTAATGAAAAAAAAGATTTAAATTGTATAGTCAGTTCAAATACATTTCCGCGTGATAACACATATATTATGAAAACAAAACCTTGTCCTTTTACAGGATAAATATTATACTGAAAACACCCCTTGACCCCTGATAGCAATCTACCCAACTCTCCCAACAGCGAAACTGTATCTGAAAAAGTAAAATGATCTTATCATTATTACAGTATAACCACTAAACCCTATACCAATAATTTATCATGAAAATCGTTTCCTGGAATCTCAAGAATATTGGTGATAACAAACTTAATAATCCATTCAGCCCAATCTTCAACGCTTTTGGGCTGGGCAATAATGTGATCGATTATATTACGGGGCTGGTAATGGGCAACCCATGCTGGAATGCCGTACCCAACCTGAGCACCAACCCGGCCGATATCTTTGTCGTCATAGAGCTGAAGAC
The DNA here is from genome assembly GCF_034274695.1 of Chitinophaga sp. LS1. Lineage (NCBI taxonomy): Bacteria > Pseudomonadati > Bacteroidota > Chitinophagia > Chitinophagales > Chitinophagaceae > Chitinophaga > Chitinophaga sp. LS1. Next base: position 5,766,051 of record NZ_CP128362.1, on the reverse strand, counting down.
TGGCGGCAGCCAGAAAGGCAAAGCCATCAGCGGCACCTGCCTTCCCACCCTCAATAATATCAAGGCCAAGTTGAACACGCTTGCTAAAAAAAATTATTCAAATAATCAGAACCCGACTTATGAATACGATTATATTGTGCCGCAGATAACAGGCTATCATGAAACCGTGGGCATATTGTTTAATACCAAAAAGCTGAAAGTATTGTCGGCACAGGCTTTTCGCAATAACACCACCCAGAACTGGATCAACCCACGCACGCCTTATGGCGCCAAGTTCCAGGTGCTCAACAGCACCGATTCTTTCCAGGTAGTAGGCATTCATGCACCACCGCCTAAAGGCGCCGATGGTGTTAAATACCGCCCTCCTATCAACTATTGTACTATTCTGCCTACTATCGAGCTGGCAACGATGAACAACACTTTCATCATGGGCGATTTCAATTGCAATCCGGCATCATATTACAACAAGGAACAGGTCGGTGGGCAGCAAGTACAGGTTTTCCCCTTTACCCCGGGTTTGGCTACCTATATTACCCTCATACCTAACGGCACTTTATCAAGCGTACGAACCAAACCGGCCAACAGCATGCAGCCACCGGCTAATTATCTGAGCGATGCATATGATAATATCATTTACAATACCGTCCTTCAAAACGGTCAGGAACTGGTAGTGGATTTGATCGGCAAGGCCCGCAATATGAATGCGAATAATACCCTGCTGGCAGGCACCAACCTGCTGGCACTGGTAAATGCCTATAATATAGTGAGCGATCACCTGCCCGTAGTAATAGAGTGGTAACAAAAAAACTACAATCATGTCCACCTGGAAATTTACCGACCAATACGGGAGCACCTACCCTGCATTGGCCAACAGTATACTCAGCTTGCTGGTATTCGATGTGCCTTCGGGCAACTCGCCTGTGATCGGCACTTCATTCAGCGCCAGCCTCGATCTTACAGCTACCGGCAATGCCATGAATGTACTGGCGGCGCTTACCGGCACCAAGACCATTCCCATAACTGGCACCGTTACCACCAGCAATAACCAACTTTCGGTGAACCTGCAATCATCCGATAATGATGTATTGACCAAAGCACTTGCCGCCTGCATTCCTATCATCGGGGGCGATATTTGTAAAAATGCCGGCATCAGCATCGTGAATGTTACCGGCACACAGCAAACCAGCGATGATGAGCCGCAAACAGACGAAATAGATCTCAGCATGACCATTGCCATCGGCAGCGGAACAGGCACCCTTACCACGCAGATACCAATGTCTGACGGCTTCTTCAACATCTCGGCCAGCTTTACCAATTTCGGTATCGCGCTCAGCGATCTTAACTTTTTGGTGCCAGGCAATAACAATTTCAGCACTTGCTTTCCTTCAACACAACTGGGCCCATATTATAATAACCAAACCCAACTTGAACTGCTAAGTCTGGGGGTATCGCTGTATGTAAGCACAGCGCCTTCTTTTTCGGTAGTAGTGAGTGGTGTAGACGTTACCATTGGCATTACCAATATTCCCATTTATAAACAAGCCCTCTATCTCAACCCGCTGGCCATATGGATCAATATCAGTAACATAAATACAACACCCGAGCCTGCCTGGGGGCTGGTTGGTAATTTCGTGTTGTGCAATTTCAATCGCCCGGGCGATACCGGCAATCCCGACTTTACCTTCGACCTGAATATGGGTTTTCCTAACCCGCCCGATCAACCTAATTTCAGCCTCTCGGGCAATTTCGACAATCCATATAACCAGCCGGTTTCGCAGATCGTGTCGGACCTGCTGGGGCAGGCTACCGACCTGGGCATCGGCAATAGTATCACTCTTGAGAAATTCGACTTTGCAACAGATGCCGATGTGACCACGGGCTACATTTCGGATTTTGAGTTCGAAATAGCTATGTCGGGCCAGTTCGGCATTTTCGAGAATTTTTCACTTGAATCATTTAGTATAGCGGTTGCCTATTCATCATAACCGCCTGGTGTTTGACCGTGAACCTTAAACTTTAAATCATGAGCAGTACTGCCGTTAATTTCAAAGCGAAGTTGCTGATCGGTGAGCAAACGGTACCCCTGGCTTCGGAACTCGCTTTTGGTGATGACCAGTCGCAGGATGGCGTAACCAATGGCTTTCTTTTTAAACTCGACCGGCAGCCGGGCGATCCGCCGGTGACCGTTTACCTGGGCGATGTGATCAATTTCATCGAATCGAAACTCGGCGCTTCCGATCTTTCCCAAAGCCCTGGCATGTCGCTCATTACACAGGCATTCCCATCGCTTACACCAGATACCTTTAACGCGCAGAATCAAACGATGGTGAACGTATATGAATTCTCTATCAACTCATCCTCCAAAGAATTTCTTTTTTCCTTTAATCTCGATATAGAAGGCAGCGATCCTTCGAAGGGGCTCATTGCCCTTCCGGGCGATCTGAACAACTGGCTGAAGATCCAAAGCCTTTCCGTTGCTTTCTCTGCCACATCGGGCAGCGCATCGCAACAAACATGACCAAACTCTTTAAGCATTTCTCAACCCGCCATTATGCCCACTAACGTAGATCTGACAACAGGCATCAACCTTGAAATAGGTTCCGTTCCAGTATCGCTGGCTGCAGAACTGACCACCACCGATACCGCCACTACATATACTTTCAACGGCTGCGTACAAAATGCCGTGATCGACATTGGTACCTTCATCAGTTTTGTTGGTCAGCAATTCGGTGTGAATGTGCTATTGCCGCCTGAGCTGAATCTCGAAGCAATCATAAACTATGTAGCCGGACAGGTGATCTATACATCGCCCAAAACCGGTAATGCTACTACCGAGCTGGGCGTGTCTGCTAGTTTTGAACTGGAGTATTCCAATGGCAGTAACACCGATAAGGTAACATTGAGTTTCTATGCTGACTCCATCATACAGTCCGGGGCAACCGGCACCAACCCATATGTGGTGGGCGCCGCCATCGATACCGACCTGGCTTTTAAAAACCTTCCATTGGTGGGCGATATACCGGTGTTCAATGAATATACCCTGAAGCACATCGGCTTTTCTTACACAAATGCCGATCCGAAAACAACGGGCAAACCAGTTAACTTTCATATTCCCAAAGTAAATACAACGGCCAACCCGCTTTACACGCGCACCATTGGCGATGGCAAAGAAAAGAACAACTATTCGATCGATACGAAAGGCGATCAAACGGCTTTCACGCTCACCCAGGGTGGTTTTTCGCTTACAGCGGGGCTTATGCGCGAAGGATCGGCTACGGCGGAAAATAATTTTGCCCTTCCCTTGGCGTTGCCTGCTGCAACACCTGGTAATACGCCGGCTTCCTATTATAACAACCCGGCCAATAAAGTACAAACCAGTCCGCCTGCAAGTCCGGTGCACTGGATCAATGTAAACAAAACCTTTGGCCCGGTAAGCCTGCAGAAGGTTGGGTTGAACTATGCATCGGGCGAAGCTACTTTCGGCATTTCCGCCGGTATGAGCATGGGCGGTTTTACGCTGGATGTGCAGGGACTTTGCATAACGTTCCCGTTCCCATTGCCTGGCATGCCTGCAGGCAATGAAGTGACCTTCGACATACAGGGACTGGGTATGGATTTTACCGAACCGGGCCTGGAGATCGGTGGCGCCTTTCTGAAAACGGTCGACCCCAAAACCGATATCACCAACTATTTTGGTGAAGTCATTGTACAGATAGCCGAATTTGGTTTTAAAGCTGTGGGAGGTTATGCCCCGGCGCAAAATAGCAACCCGGCAGCTTTCTTCATTTACGCCAATCTTGAAGTGCCGCTTGGTGGTCCGCCCTTCTTCTATGTATCGGGGCTGGCTTTTGGCTTCGGGGTGAATTATGCGCTGATACTGCCTACCATCGACACTCTGCCAACCTACCTGTTGCTGCCAAATATGGCGCCGCCGCAGGGCAACGCGGAGGATGCGCTCAGCAGCGTCATCGGCCAGTTGCAGAACGGCAGTGTGATCAAATACGAAGCCGGTGAGTACTGGGTAGGTTTCGGCGTACAGTTTACCTCTTTCGATATGATCTCGGCCTTTGCCATGGTCACTTTCTCGTTCGGGGTAGATATGCAGGTAGCCCTGCTGGGTAGTTGCGCTATTGTACTGCCCGAAGGCTCGCCCGATGCACTGGCAAGTATACAGGTGAACCTGGTGGCGGCCATTACGCCTTCCACCGGTCTTATCAATGTAACAGGCGTTATTACACCGGCATCTTATATATTCGGACCATTTGTAAAACTCAGCGGCGGCTTTGCTTTTTACCTGTGGTTTGCCGGTGAGCACCAGGGCGATTTTGTTGTGAGCCTGGGTGGTTATCATCCTGCATTTAACAAACCTGAATGGTATCCTGATGTGCCGCGCATTCGCGTTACATTCAACCTCGGTCCCTTCCAGGCTTCTGGTTCCAGCTACCTGGCCCTTACGCCTTCGATGTTCATGGCTGGCATGTCGGTGGCGGCCACCTACGATGCCACCGTGGTGAAAGTATGGTTCAACATGGGCGCCGATTTTCTCATCAGTTGGTCGCCCTTCCAGTACGAGGCCGATGCGTATGTGAACATAGGCTGTGATCTCAATGTTGGACTGTTCACTATCAAGATACATGTAGGCGCCGATCTGCAATTGTGGGGACCACCCTTTGGTGGCCATGCCGATGTTGACCTCGATGTGATCACGATCACCATCCAGTTTGGATCAACGGCAGCCGCTCCTGTACCGGTTACCTGGCAGAACCTGGAACAGAACTTTTTACCGCCGCCTGTAAAAACCCAGCAACCTGCTCCACAACCGCAACAGCGATTGATGAGCGCTGTTAGCATGAGTGCTGCCGCTACCGATACCACTATTACGACCAATGTATCGGCTTCGGTATCGACCGGTTTGCTGGGCAAGGATGCCACCAGCCAGGACGGCGAAACCTGGAACTGGCTGCTCGATCCCGACAATTTCAATATCGTTACCACTACCACCATCCCTGCCAACATGGCCAACTGGGCAACGGGCGCCACTACCAACGCCGCTATTCCCAATGACCCCACGCAATACAACGGCGCCGATATCGATACCAGCAGTCATCCTTATTACGACCTCCCGGCAGGCACGGAAACCTATTCCAAAACACAGGTATGGAACCCGAATGTGAATGTAAAGCCAATGAAGCTTTCCAATGTACAATCGGTACATACCATTACGCTTTGCAAACGGGAAAGCACTGATAAAAAAGGCCAGTTCAGCGATTACCGCAACAATGTATCGGTTGACCCCGTGCTTGGCAGTAGCAATACGGCGCTTTGGGGCGATCCCGCTCTCTCTTCGAACGATGCCAATACCCCCGCCCTACTTACCCAAACCCTGCTGGGCTTCAACATAACGCCGGTGCCGCGTAATCCCGATACAGTGAACAATGTGCCGCTCATCGATCTGCTGTTCACCAGTGGCGAGCAAACCAATTTCAGCTATATGTCGCCGCAACCCGATACCAGCTACACCTTGCAGGTTAAGGAAAACGATAAAGCTGAAACCCTCGACATCACCGTCAGTGGCACCACTTCGCAAGAACTCGATAATAGCAGTTATGTGTTGAGTGCGTTCATCAATACCTGGGTGAACGGTCAGCGAAATGCCATACTGGACGACCTGAATGATAATGGTTGGAATACGTACGCATCTTCGCTGGTGACGCTCACCAATATGGGCAGCACCGAAATGCTTACCGATTGGCCAATGATAGCCATTCTTGAAACCAACAATGCCGCATAAAATATTTTCATCAAAATATTTGTATCATGCCCGATAATAACAGCGAACAGTACCTGCTGAATGAACAGGTATCCTTCGTACAACATGCTTTACCCGGATTGGATGCCGGGGAGTACCAGTTGCAGTTAAACCAGCAGGTATTTCAAAGCGATGGTAAAACGCCCGTGAGCGGCGAAGCCTACAGCAATACCTATACATTTGCCGTTACCAGCGATCGCTTCAGTCTTGCCAATCCCGGTAGCGTGATCAACAGCGTTTTCCCGAACGACAATGCTTCGGGCGAATTTTCGAACGTGCTGCCGCATGTGGTATTCAATAAAACAACGTTTCCCTGGACGCGTTATCCCACGCTTAAGGAACCTTACGATCCGCCACAACCAGGTAAGGATGTAGACGGCGATGTGCCCACCTGGCTTTGGGTGCTGCTGCTCGACGATGATGATACGGCGGCCTACCCGGCGCTGACCAACAGTATTACGCCCTGCACCACCTGCGATCTTTTTCCAAAAACCGCTTACGCCAACAGTAAAATACCTGACAATACCTATTCTTACTTTTACGCAGCTACCGATCTGGCCGACCTTGAGCCCGGTCAGAATACGGCAGATAATATCAATGTGATCGACGTGCCGATGGGTTTGTTCTGGCAACTGGCGCCTTCGATCGATGACCTGGAACTGATGGCGCATGTGCGCATTGTGAGTTTGGTGAACCAGCCTACAAATGGCAATTCGAACGGCGAGCCTACCGGCAGCTTTTCGATCGTATTTGGCAACCGTCTGCCCAATACCCAGCGTAAAACCAGGGCTTACCTGGTGTCGCTGGAGGGACTGGAAGTTTTTCTGCCGCAGGATGATGGTTCCATTCCATCGGCAACCAACTATAAACAAACTGATACCATTCGGCTGGCGGTGCTGGCAAACTGGACCTTTTTCAGCACCGGCGAAAGCGCCACATTCGTACACCAGCTCGAAAGCCTTAATGATTGTACTCCGGGCAGTGGCGTACCGGCCAGCAATACAAACATTCGCATACCATATGCCGGTAGCAATGCGGTGGTAGCCGGCGCTTTCAATATGGGTTTTGTACCGCTTAACCAAACCATGCGCACCGCCGAAAAAAACGTGTCGTGGTACCGCGGACCGCTGCTTCCCTATTCTAATGCCGGCGCCAATCCCCTACAGGTGCCCATTCCTTCGCCCGATGCGGCGAACGTATTCGACCCCACTACCGGCATGCTCGATACTTCCTATGCGGCTGCATGGACCATCGGACGCATGGTAGCCCTTCAGGATACTTCTTTTTCCACCGGACTATACAACTGGAAAAAAGGCCTGGCCCAACAGGTGAACAACAATGTAGAGAATACGCTGATGATGCAGTATTTCAATGTGCAGCCATCACCACAACCTGCCTTATCGCAACGCAGTGGTAAGCGTGTATCGTTGCTGCCGGGCAGTATTTTCAAACAAACAGTGCTGAAGCTAAAGCAATAAACCCATTATGAAAAAGACATTGACAAGAGCGCTTCTTCGAAAAAGCCTGGCTGCTACTTATGCCAGTGTGGCAAGTATCCAGGCTTCTCTCACCGATCCCGTTCTGCCGGATGACCTGGCTTCCTGGTTGAGCCGCCTGGCATTGCTGAATGGGGTGCCATTCAACTACCTGGTGCCTGATGAACGGATGCTGCCGCAGGAATCGATCCGCTTTTTTTACCTCGACCAGAACTGGGTAACAACTTTGTGCGACGGCGCCTTCAGCATCGGACGCAACCTCACTGCCGATACCAGCAATGCCATGCTGAACCTCGATGCGGCGGTATTGCCGCAGTCGCTGCAAAAGACCAACGAATTCACAACAAAAGTGCGTTCGAAGAAACTGGGTACCGATCCGCCTCCTACGCCTACCATCATCACCGGGTTTTTATTGCGTTCTTCACTGGTGCTCGATTATCCCAGCCTGGGCGTGAATGCGTACCCCAAAGGCGGTACGCCCGATGATCAGGATCCCGACATGCTCGATATACTGCGGCTGGAACAACTGGGACCAAAATCCGACACCATGATCTGTCTTATTTCGGGCAATGCCTGGCGCATCGACATACACGAAGCGCCGCAGGCACTGCATTATGGTATAGACTGTTTCAATGATAATTGCCAGGTGAAAACGGTACCCGTGCTGGCAGTAAAGAACCTGCATACATTCACCATTACCACTACCACTAATCCCAATGGCACCAAAGTGCAAAGCGTTACCATGAGCGATACCTCCACGCCCACCGACATCAGCAACACATTCAGGTCGCCGGCTACCCGTGTACTGAATATGAAGGCGCTTGCGGGTACTATTTCAAATGCCAACAACGGGGCAACGATAGATGCCGCCATTATGGGCTTCGAAATGACCGAAGGCGTAGGCATGGTAAGTTTCATCAACCAATAAAAGCACCCGATCGTATGAATGCAATCGTTCCGCTGAATATCGCCGCACTGCGCGTTAATCAGAATGATTATGATAAAGTAGCAGGTAATTTCCAGGGCAAGACCGCCCTGTTCGAAAAAATGCCCTGGGCCGACCCCGGTGACAGCTATACGAATATGGCAAGTACCGGAGATAAAATTTTTCAACCCCTCGGTTTAACCAGCAGCGGCGGTCCGCTAGTGAGCCCCAACAACTCGCTGGGCGCGGGTATTCATCTGCATTGGGAATTGCCCGATTATTTCAAAAAAGGACAGCAACTGCCCGGTAGTTCGAATATCTTATTCCCGCATGCCCCAAACCGTTGGCTGGTGACCCGCTATCTCAGCATCTATGACCAGTCGACCAACAGCTATGCCGCGCCAACGGCAAAAAGCTGGATCGTGGAGAGCGACTATATTACATCTGATAAACCTTCCGACGGGCGTCCCCATATTACCGTGCCCTTGCCCGTAAACCCCGCTTATCAGCAACAACCCTATATGTACATGGGCCGCGTGGTTGACCACAGCAGTTGGAACCCTTCCACCGAGCCAGCTTCCAGCTACCTGCCTTCGCAACAAGACACCGATGGCAATCCCTGTTATCTCACTTCAATTGGTTTTGTGGGACCTTATTTCAGTTCTTATTATCCCGAATGTTGCAGTGTGTTTGGTTTTTGGGATAATTTCAGCGATCTGCCCGATGTGCAATCGGCCATCAAAAGCAATAACCCCATCCAGTTCCGCGCTACCTACCAGGTGATCGGATGGCTGAACGATGTAAGCACCGACCCGCTCAACGATATCAGGGACCAGGTAACGGAGCAGTATAATGATTATGTGCAACGCTGCCTGGCAAACAATACAGTGCCTGAAATGACGCCGCTGGATTTCTTCAGCCAGATAACCACACAAAACCTGAAGTGGACATTTAACAATGGCGATCTTTCATACAGTGTAAATGACGAATACCAGATCACACAACTAAACCTGCCCACGCAAACACTTTGCGCCGGCACTATGCAGGAAGTAGTATGGAACATGACCAGCAATACAGGCAGTACCTATTTTCTTTCTTCGGGGCAAAGCAATATGTCGGTATGGAATGCCAATACCGAAATTGCCATCGGCAATTCAACCGAAGAAGCGCTTTCGGCACTTCTGAAGATCGATATGGGGCAGGATACCGACGACCCAAATGTACTTACGAATTACGAATACCTCCTCGATGCCCTGCAACTGGGTTTGCTGAACGATATTGAAAAAACGCCCAACAAACTCATTACACTCGAAGAAGCATTGCACAACAATGGGTTTGAAAATATTTCGGGTGGCTTCAACTGGCTGATCACAAATACAAAGCAGGGCACCAACGATGGCAGCACCGAAGACACAGAAATAACCCTGCCGCTTACCCTGGCCGAACAGTTGTACCTGCTGAACAGCGTGCAAAAGCAGTACGATATGGGACGCGGCGCGCTGAGCATGCGCCGTAAACAACTGTTCATGGATTGGATAAGGTACGTGAAAATGTTCCAGGGCGAAACCAGCGACAGCTATATACAGCAGGGCACAATGAATAATTTCATCTACACGTCCACCGCCGGTGAACTGAACGATGTGATCAGCTATGGCAACAGTGTAGGATTGCTGCAATATACCATCGATGAAGAAACCGGGCAGGTAAGTGGCATCCTAGCACCTGGTTCGGGCGTAAGCACCAGCAGCCTGGCATATGCCGTATATAACAATTACCAAACAGTGCTGAATGCACTTACCGACATCAACAAGCAGAATACAAATGCCATATGGACCCTGCAATGCGATATGGCCGATTATTTCCAGATGCCGGCAGAACCCGTGATCTTGATGGAAGGGGATATGATGGAACCGCCGCAGCGGAATGGCGATGGCGATACCACCTTTGTGCGGTTAAGCACCGAATTGCTTACTGAACTGCTCATCAACTACAATTCGAACAACTTCACTGTCAATGCAACGGCTGTTCCCGGCGTACCGGCTGTGAACACCAATATGCCTGCCGCCATACAAAGCGATGCGCAAACCCTTACCGGCGAAGCTTTTCTCACTACTCCCATGCTGGCTGGTCAGGTAGCATCGGCGCTTGCTTCGGCAGGCGGTAATGGCAACCCGGCAGTAGCATCGCTGGCAAATTGTACGCTTTCGCTGATGTATGCACAGGGAGGACTCAGTCCGCTCGACATTGCCCCCAATCCCGGTGGCGTTCCTACACCACCCGCCAACAGTTTATTTGCATTGATCAATAGTAGCACCTACCAACCCGGCACTGCGCTGGTCATTAATGTAACAGGCCCGCAGGCGCTGAGCGTAACCTGGACCAATGCCAACAACGACGGTTATTCATGTGGCAGCGTGGGCTGGAATACGCAAAACGCATTGCCTGAATTTTCCACCAACCGTGTAGATCCTTTCATGCCGATCTTTATGATCTGGAATGTGAACCTGTCGCCTTTGCAATGGGTGCAGGACCACGGTAACCAGTTGTACGCCGCTACCAACATCACCGATTATTTCAACCTCGATGCCGATGGGGTTGACTATGTATACAAGATGAATGGTACGGCACCGCTGCCTTTTACATCGCCCACTCCGGTAAGTTATGACGACGATGCTACGATGCGCTCGGGCGCTACCGGCGTACTCTCTTTCCAGATCACCAATTATATTAATAACAATCCAACCGACCTGGAAGACAATACGCTGAAGCAGATAGCCGCGTTGTACGATAACCGTAAGATCCTTTCGCAGTCCATGAGCGGTTTCAATAGCAACCTGGTACTTACTTCCTATGTGGCGCAGGTAGCAGTAGAAAACCTGGTTGCCGGGCGAATGGATAGTATTACGCCAAGGATAAATACAGCCGCCGGCGCTACGGCCAACGACAACTGGTACGATGATGCCTTCACCAACCTGGAACCCATCCCTACCGGTTTGCTGGCACAGGGAAATTTCGGTCCACTGCGCGCCGGGTTTATGGACATCCTCAGCATCGAGATCGTTGATGCATTCGGACAGCGGATGGACCTGCAAACAGCAACCCGCAGTCCACAGGGCGGTCTTAGTTGCATTACATCCTATGCCATGACGCCCAACGAAAACGATAAGCAGAACCAGGGCCGCATTTACCTTTCGCCCCGTATTGTAACACCCACAAGGACCTGGTTCAAATGGTTGTCGGCAACGCATAATAACGAAGTGACGGGTGTAAGTGATGATTTCGTGGAAACGAACAGCCACCCTGCTACCGCGCCTATTTGCGGATGGGTAATGCCCAACCACCTCGATAACGATCTTTTCTTTTACGATATAGATGGTTCCGCCATTGGCACATTTGGTGTTGAACATGGTCAGAACGTATACCGTACCCGTGCCGGTAATATTGCCAATGCCGGCACCAGCGAACAGCAGCTCGCTGTAGACATTGGCCAGCGTGGCACGCCTACCGTTAACCCGCATGTGGCTAATTTCATGTGGTTCCTGTTCAACCAGAGCGGCGCTTTTCTTGAAGACATGATGACGGCGATACAGGATTCGGAAACCTTTGTAAGCCCCTCCAATTATGCGCAGGACAATTCACTGGCAGTGCTCATCGGACGCCCGCTGGCAATTACGCGCGCCATTCTGGGACTTGAAACAATGGGCAACCTGCTGCCGCTGAACCAGGCGGATAACAATGCCCAGAGCCCCTTTCCGCAGGATGTGAACAACCAGCGCTACAGCTACCCCACCCGTATGCCCCATAGCAGCGCGAACCTGGGCAATGTACTTTTTCCTGTCCGCCTGGGTGACCTGGCGAACCTCGACGACGGGCTGGTAGCCTACGTGCTTGAAACAACTAATAGCAACCCGTACACTCAACAGCCTTTATACATGCCCGCTGCTAAAGCCTTCTGGAAAAATGGCGTAACGCTACCTACCGATACCACCATACAGGTTACGTTGAACCAGCAACCCATTGCCATTACCATGCTGGTTGACCCGCGTGCTGCGGTGCATGCTACCACTGGTGTACTGGCCGTAAGCGAATTGGTGATACCACCCGATCAGTATTCTGATATCATGAACAACCTGGCGGTGAACTTCACTACGCGCCCCATGCTGCAAATGGCGCAGGGCATGACCGTTCCCCTGCCGGCAGAAAGCGGGTATTCCTGGTCGTGGATAACACCCGGCGCCGCCAATACCACAGCGCTTAAGGCCAACGTGATGAATGAAACCCCAGTGTACGGCTATTCGCCGCAGGTGCTGCAGGAAGGATGGTTGGTGCTGAGCCCCATACCACCGGAAAATAATCAACAGTAATGCTTTCATATAACATTAACTTATTAACAGCATGAGCACTTATGCCGTTTCTTCCGATCCTGTTTACTTTTCCATGGCCAATCCCGATGCCGGCAACCAGCCCCAGCTCTATGTAGAAGTTACCGCTACGCTGAATATTACCATTGTGAACAATACCGGCGCCGATATTACCCTGCAAGGCGGGAACGCCGATACGGCTTCGGGCATCGAGCTGTTCATGCCCAATTTTTTTACCGCCGATCAGAAAGCCGGAATGACCATCAACAATATATCGCAACCGGGCTGGAGCTTCAGCTATGATGCTCCGTACAAAGGGCTGCTGCTCGCGTATGGAAATACATCGGGCATCTGGGCAAAAGATACCAGCCTTACCTTTACCATCATCAATGTAACAGCCACTGCATCGCCGACCATTGGTGCAGTGAACGTGAATCTCAACAATCTCAATGGTCAGAATGTGCCTGCCGGTTTGCAATCGCAAAACCTGGCACTCAACAGCAGTGCGCCTCCACAGGCGGTAGACCTTACTACGGTGTTGAACCTTGGCCTCGACAACCAGGGCACCGTTTATGTTTCTGCAGCAAGCGACCCGCTGAGCAATACCATTTTCCTGAATATCAAAAACACGGCGAATACGCCTTTATACAACGATACCAAACCCTGGACGGGCAATCCCACTGTTACTGTTTCTTTCGTGTATGGTAATACCGCGGGTGCCCTGGCGCCTGCCGATAATTCGGGGCAGGCCTGGGATATTGGCGTAACCCTGGTTACCAACCAGTCATGGGTTTTCAAAAACCCCACCAATACCGGGGATGGCAATACACCTGTATGGACCCTTTATCCCCAAAGCAGCAATGCAGGCATTATCGGTACCGGCAACGAGGCCAACCTTACTTTTGCCTTCAACAATATCAATTCGTTTACGCCAGCCGGTCATACGCAAATGATGGTAACGTTCAATAACTTTATGATGAACAGTACCACGGCATACAAACCGGTCACTTTCATACTCGATATTTCGAAACAGAACCCGCCTTCTACCCGTGGACTCTTCAACTTTTTTGGCACCAATGGCTCTATCATAGCCCTAACGGAACCTTCACAAACCATACAGATCCCCTTGCGCTGGGCGATGTTCTACGTAGATAATATCAAGCTCATTTGTAATATTCCCGGGGCACCCATGCTACAAAAAAATTATTTCCTGCCCGACCAGTCGCCAAACATACAGCCGCTTGCCTATGATACCTATACATTGACGCTGCCCATACAGGTATCGCAGGAAACGCCCGTGTTCATTACCCTGCAGGCTTTCGATAACAACAATAATTATCTCAACGCCCTGCAGTTTACCGTATTCATATCGGCCAGCTTTTTTGTTGATCCGAACGGACAGGTGTATCCAACAGTTTTCCTCAACAATCAAACCTGGCTGGCGGCCAATTACAATTATAATTCAGGCAATGGTTGTGTGGCCTATGACAACAACAGCAGCAACCGTAAGCAATATGGCATGCTGTATACCGAAGCGCAGGCACAGACCAATACACCGGCCGGCTGGCGTATACCCAGCCAGGACGACTGGAATAATCTTTTCACTTCGCTTGGCGCCAATGCATTTGCCGCATTGATCAACGGCGGCAGCAGCGGCTTTAATGCACAGGCGGGCGGCATGGGCGATAATCTCGGCAATTTCAACAGCCTCCTGGCTACAGGTTACTATTGGACCTCCACCGCCAACAACCAGCAGCCGGGAAGTAATTTCGACACCGCTTTCTTCCTGACGCAAAAATCGGTGAACGCCAAAAATTCTATAGACAGAACCTATTTTCTTTCCGTTCGATATGTCAAGAATACCTGATCCCTCCATCTGCCTTTGTATGATGGTAAAGAACGAAGCGCATATCATCCGGCGCGCATTGGAATCGGCACTGCCGTATATAGACTATTGGGTGATTTGCGATACCGGTTCAAACGATGATACGCCTGCCGTCATTGCCAATGTGATGCAGGACAAACCCGGTCAACTATATCATACCACCTGGAAAAACTTCGGGCGCAACCGCAGTGAAGTACTTGAACGGGCGCGTAGCCATGCCGATTACCTGCTGATCATGGATGCCGATATGACGCTGAATGTGAAAGCGCCTTTCAGGCAAAAACTGCAGCACGATTTTTACGAGATCCGTTACGAAGGCAGTCTCGATTACTCGCAACCCATGCTCATCAGCAGCCGTCACCAATGGCGTTACATCGGTGTTACCCACGAATACCTTCATGCAGAAACTGCCACGGAATGGGCTTTTTTGCCCGAAATAAGCCTTACCCATTATGGCGATGGCGGTTGCCGTTCGGATAAATTCGGGCGCGATGTGCAATTGCTTACCGAAGCGCTGCAAACAGAGCCGCACAATGAACGGTATATGTTTTACCTGGCGCAGTCGTACAGCGACCTGAAGTTGTACGAACAGGCATTGTACTGGTATGAAAAAAGAATTGAAAAAGAAGGCTGGGATGAAGAACGCTGGTATGCCCGTTTGCAGCGTGCCGACATGCTGCGTTTGCTGGGACGCGCATGGACGGACGTACAGGCTGCCTACATGGCGGCCTTCGATGCAAGACCCTGGCGCCTTGAAACATTACATGCCATGGCCCGTTATTATCGCGAAAATCACCAGTACTTGCAGGGATACTGTATGGCATCTCTGGCTTTACAGGACCCGCCTTACCCGGCAAATGATAAACTATTCATCGATAAACCGGTATATGATTACCAGTTGCTGTTCGAGTTCATGGTCTGCGCCATTGCCTGTGGCCGGGTATCGGAAGCCATTACAGCCGCCAACCGTTTGCTATGGCAGAATAGTTTACCGCCAGGCATATACGAATACACCATACACGCGCGCAAAATGGCTTTTGAACTGATCCACGGCAAAGGCCGTGACATGGATGAAACGCGCAACCGGCTGGTGGTGATCGTACCATTTCACAATCCGGGCCGTTTCCTGGGTGAATGTGTAAGCAGTATGCTGATGCAGGATTACCCGAATGCACAGGTGATATTTATAGATGATGCTTCTACCGACGCCAGTGCGCATTTTGAACCACCGCAAGCGCTCGATGCAGTGCTGTTGCGCAATCAACAAAAAATGGGATCTGCATACAATATATACCAGGCCATCACAACCTGGTGCCGCCCGGATGATATTGTGGTTTGCCTCGATGGCGATGACCAGTTGGCCTGCCACAATGCGCTTTCCATCATCAATGAACAATATGTTCGTTACGATTGCTGGACCATGTACGGTCAATATATGGATGCCGACGGATGCCTGGGCGTTTCAGCACCCTATGCCTCACCAAAAGATTTTGCCACCCTGCGACAGGGCTGGCGTGTATCGCATATCCGGACTTTCCGTGCCGGACTTTTTATGGCTATTGCCGACCAGGACCCGGAATACAATTGTCTTAAAAACAGCGAAGGCGAATGGTTACAATCGGCAACAGACACCGCCATCATGTTCCCTCTTATGGAGATGGCCGGCTTTTACCGCGTTATTTTCAACGAAACTATTTTATACCGGTACAATAACAGGAACCCCGCGAGTCATCATTTCGTGAACCGGCCTGCACAACTGCGCAATTTTGAATGGGTATGCAGCATGCGCCCGTTTGCGCGTGTGGCCGGGTATTATCCTTCAACTATTTTAACCGATGTATTATGATCGCTAACGTTAAAACCCAATCGACTACTGCACTTTCTGAAAGATCGATGCAGGAATTCCTGCACAAGGCATCGCTCATCGGGCACGACCATGAACCATTACTCAGCGGTGAAGAGATCACCACATATTTCCATTTGCATGATTTTAACATTGCACGCCAGGTGCTGAGCAATGCCACGGATGAACAGCACCGCCTGCGCCTGCCTACATTTTATAGTGCCGCACATGAACTGCGCACCAAGCTGGGACAGGGTAAGCACGACCGGGGCGAAGCCGTATTATTTGCCGGTGCGCCCATATCAGAAAAAGATGCCAAAGGGATCAACCGGCATTTCCCGTTGTGTTTGAAAGGCATTTCGGTGCTGCACAAAGTAGTTCCCAAAGGAGAAACCTGGGACCTGACCATGCCGCAGGAAATATGGAACCTGGGCGAAATGGAAGAATTGTACACCATTGTAAATATCGGCACCCTTGTGCTGGAAGAAGGCGCCAAAGTAGTAATACGCGGCAATGTGTTCTCCTTGCTTTGCCAGCGGTTCATTACACTGGGCAATGCCGGTGCTGATATAGATTACCAGGTGGGCATAATGCCTACACCTTTTTCGGTTGATTTCGGGCACGGTCCGCAAAACGGCATCCATGGCGAAAATGGCTCGGGCGGTTTGCATGGCCGTAATGGTATACAGGGTATTGCTGAAGCAAGTATTCTTGGACGTTGGATACCCAACCAGCCATTGAACGAATTGCACGGCGCCGATGCAACCGATGCCGAAAACGGCACCGACGGCGGTAAAGGGCGTAATGGCGGTATGTGCAAGCTGGCTGAGATCACCATTCGTGAGCTCGAAGGACGGCTGCATCTTTTTTCACAGGCCGGTGCCGGTGGTGCAGGTGGTGACGGCAGTGATGGAGGCCATGGCGGTAATGGTGGCAACGGCGCACCCGGGTTGGATGGTTTCAATATGAAAGTGCCTGCCGGTAACGGTGGCCGTGGCGGTAATGCCGGTCATGGTGGTATTTCTTCCAATATTTATCTCAATGTTCCGGAAGAAGCGGTTGGTCATGTACGTATGACGGCTTTCTGCTCGTTGGGTGGTATTGGCGGTAAAGGCGGCAAAGGCGGATTGGGCGGCAAAGGCGGAACCGTTGTGCCGATGACCGATGCCACGCTCAACGGTGTGCCCGGTACCAACGGACATCATGGAATACCAGGTAAGAACGGGCTCCATGGCCGGGGGCGACATGCAGCAGTATGCTATCTCAACGATCATAAGTATCATTCATCATTTTCTTTACCTAAACACTACACATTATGAAATTGAGTTTTAAAGAAAGGGCTGAGCGATTGGGGCATTCCCTCGAATTGCTTGAAAAGGGAATACCCGTTACCACCTTCATTACGGTCAAGGACGTTGACCAGTTGAAAGAGATCACGAATTTATTCATCGACCGGGAAAACAATCCCAACATCGGCGCCCAGCTTTTCGGCAATGTTCCATTAACGGATGTACAGAACGACCGTACGGCGGCAGGTACCCTTCGCCGTGTGAATGAATTTATTTATGGCGATGCTGAATTGCATCCTGCCGACCGGGAACGGATCAAGGGCGCCTTCCCGATGCAGATACAGGCTACTTCTGAATCCAATTACACGCCTACTGGGCCTGAGACGTTCAATAGCCCGGTAATACCCTTGACATTCAACTATGGCACCGTAACGCTGAACCAGGGTGTTTATATCAATTTCTACAACACGGTGGTCAATGGTTTTACCATGGATACCTTGGTGCGCAATGGGGACAACGGCAATTCCGAAATCGGCGACTTCAATATTTTCGGCACCAACGGCAGTAAAGGCAGCAAAGGCACCTGTACAGTATCGGGTTCAGAACCCGGCGACAAAGGCGGTAATGGCGGAAATGGTACAGCAGGCGCTACAGGCGGTGCCGGCAACCCCGGTGGTCCCGGATTGGCAAGCTGCCAGGCGATATTTACCATCAACAATGCAATCACCACCAGTACGGGCAAGCCAGTAGTTTTCTTCACCCGTTCTGGTACAGGTGGATCGGGTGGTAACGGAGGCACGGGCGGCAATGGCGGTAACGGTGGCAAAGGCGGTAATGGCGCCAATTGCGAATGTACCGGCACCAAAGGTGGTAATGGTGGTAACGGCGGCTCCGGTGGTTCAGGTGGCCGTGGAGGTGATGCAGGGAATGGGGTGAACTGTGCAGGGGATATCACAGTTATGATACCCAGCGCTATGGCAAGCATGGTAACCAAAGGCAGCGCCACTGCGCCTCCGGGTAATTTCGGACAGGGCGGCGCTCCCGGTGGTGGTGGCGCGAAAGGTACTGGCGGTGATGGCGGTAAAGGTCATGGCGACGGTACCAATGGTACCAAGGGCGCTACGGGTTCACAGGGCAATCCAGGTTCAGCCAGCCAGGTAAGCGGTACGCCGGCTACGATCACGATCAATGTTTCGTAGTATTGAAAGATTGTAATTCAAATATTAAAAAGGCGTCTCAGAAGTAATAGGCGCCTTTTTCCTGTTTTATGAGATGTATAGGGTGTAATAGAATTTAGAGAAGATTTCTTAGTTGAAGAGTTTTGGGAAGATATTTTTAAAAAGTCCGAAGTGATTATTATCTTTTTTAAGCAGCTTTCTTCCTTATGATAATAATTCAATCGAAATCTACTTCAATATACACGGCCAATCAGGGGAAACAGATAAACTTTAGTGGTATGGTTCTTAGCCATAGTGTCCAAGAAGATAAATCATGAAATTCAATTCCAGCCCTTCAATAAACAAAAATGCACGAATGATTATCCTAAATGAGTATTAAGGCTTTTTCTAAAACATAAGCTCATTATTAGTATGATAGGTAATTAGCTAAAAACGAATCGATCAATTAGTTTGGATTTATCAGAAACAAACTATGAGACCGAAGTACACATTATTGACCGATTCGCAATGGAGAAGTATAGAAAAATTATTAACAGACAAAAGAAAGCGCAAATTTATGTATAGAACTCATTTCACAAATAGGCATTGGTGGTTGATAATCAATACTTAAATGGTAATTATGAAATGAGTTCTAATATTAATCAGTTTGGTGGGAAGTAATTATTTTCCGGTTTTCAATTCATCAATCTCATGTTGTTGTTTTTGCAGGCGTTTTTCCAGATCGATGATATAGAGTGTCAGCTCTTCTATTTTCTGCATTTGCAATTTCTGCATTTCACCTACGTCAAGCCCTTCAGCAGCAATTTGCTTTTCAGAAGGAATATCAGGTAGTTTATTATTAGCTTTGATATGTGCTTCTACATCTTTTAATGCAGGAAGTTTATAGTCTGGTGAAAATACATAGTCAGCCCATGATTGCGTTACTTTTAATTTGGTAGCGCCTATTGTTCCATTTACAGCCAGTTTATAATTCGCCGGCACGGAGGTAAAACCAATCGCCAGGCCGCCGCTATTTAAATAAGAATCGCCATTGGGGCTTACATAAGCAGTCGTCACATGCGAAGTGCTGTTGTACAACCTTAAAACACCGCTGGATTCTATAATCGCCCTGGGATAGGTATTATTTCTATCTCCAAAGAAAAGTCCGCCATCAGCGAATAAGGCGATATTGTTGACATCAGAATACAATGCGCCATAGGTGTTCAGATAAAGGAAGTTGCCGCTGAGCCTGATATTCCCGGTAACGTCAAGTGGTACGGTTGGACTGGAATTATTGACACCTACATTTCCGGCGGATGTCATAAAGATACCTTTGGTAGAGGAGTTATTTGACGCAGCAGTTTGTATCGCAAAAGTGTTGCTGTTGCGGAGGAAACCCATACCTGCGGTAATAGATCCGGCTCTGACAAAGGAAAGGTGAAAGGCATTATCCCCCTGATCAGCCAATCTTGATATCTGTACTTTACCGTAAGCACCGGCATCATACCATTCGCCAAAATGGACTTGTTCTGAAAAGCGGGAAATGCCGCCTACGTTCAAGGGGAAGGCAGAGTTAACGTTACCGCCTACCCCGATGTAGTTGGTGCGGAGGGTGTCGTAGCTTGTTTGGGCGAACATATGTAGATTGGCTCCAAGGCATAGGAAAAGAAATAATTTCTTCATAAATAATTCCGTTTATTAAGGAACAATGTTTAAAAATAAAACTGCGGGAAATTAGCTAAAAACGAATCGATCAATTAGTTTGGATTTATCAAAAATAAACTATGAGACCGAAGTACACATTATTGACCGATTCGCAATGGAAAAGTATAGAAAAAAATATTACCCGACAAAAGAAAACGTAAATATTTTCTTCAAACCATATTTAATGCTATTCTATGGATTTGCAGAACGGGTTGTCAATGGCGCAACCTAAGCAACGAATTCCATTACTGGCAGATAGTTTACTATTACTTTAACAAGTGGAAGAAGAATGGATTCTTTGACGATGTCACGAAGAAGGTTGTACGAAAGGAACGAATGAGGCAGGGCCGAAATTATGCTCCTTCTGCAGCAGCCATTGATAACCAGAGTATAAAAAAAGTCCATTCATAAATATTGAAACTGGCATTGATGTCGGAAAACATATTAATGGCCGGAAAAGACACCTGCCAGTTGAAATGGTATTCGAAGAGCTTATTCCCCTGGCAACATGCACAGCACGGCAAATTGCCATTCACCACCTTCCCTAACCAGAAGCGGCTACACTGCTGCCTGGTTTCGTGTGGAATTACATAATTTTAACACTATGAAAACAACCCTCACATTACCCAATAACTTCATGATATTTTCCAATGAACCAATCATATCCAGATTTAACTATAAAATTAATTACCATATAGCAAAGTTAATAAAAGGCCGGCATGAATATGCCCTGTACCTTGCACCCCATTTCGTAGGGATAGTATGGTTCGACGATACCCTTGGCTATTGGGTAGCTGAAGTATTTCTGCATCATACTGAATACCGCGGCTCCTACCTCGCTGAAACACTGGTAGAATTAGCAGATGAGATAGACGCTGCTTACAGAGATGATGAGCCAAGAACATATTATAATCATTGAGCAAGCTGTCGCCACCCTATCCCGCCTGGTATATATTACTTCGTCTCATCTTGAATTTATGCCAGTTTAAGTCATTTAAATTCCCTAAGAATGGAATAGCTCCATACCTTCCACTTAAATATCCTTTTCTTATATCAATGGTATTGTGCTCTTTAAAGTCACTAAGTGAGTATAAGCTGGTGGCCCCAATAATGTTCTTTTCAGCAAACCAAATTTCATCAGGCCTAAAAATTTCCTGATCTAAAAGATTTGATTCATGGGTAGTAAAAATCAGTTGTCCTTGCGTTAATTCATCTCCAGAAAATTTACTTATCAATTTTTTAACTACGAGAGGGTGGATGCTCCTTTCAATTTCATCGATTATAAAGGTTGAAGATGAATTCACAATACTATTTAATACTGGTAAGTATTCCAATAATCTTTTAGTACCATCCGATTCTTCGCTGAAGTTGAATTCAAACTTTTCTTCCTTCTCCCCCATGTGCTCAAATACCAATCTTTTCTATTTGGTGACCATGTCCAAAATCACAAACAATAAAAACTGCTATTCCATTCGCTGCAAATAAAATTCGAACCTAATCCGGTCAGGATAATAACAGTTTGCTGTAAATGTTCGCATGCCTTCTCAAATAACGCGCCTGCCAGGACCAGTACGCGCGCAAAATGCTTTTCATACTAATAAATGAATATGCGTTGAACTGGCTTGTGCTTCTAATAGTCTATAATTACATTGACAAATCTATTACTAACCAATAAACCTTAATTTTGCCCCACAAATAAACTATATGGCAGGAACGATACTCATAATCGACGATGAAGAGAAGTTACGCAGCCTGATGAAACGCCTCATCACACTGGAAGGTTACAACGTCCTGGAAACCGGTAATATCAAATCAGCGCAAAAGTTATTAGATAAAGAAGAAATTGATGTCGTGCTCTGCGATGTAAGACTACCCGACGGCAGTGGCGTAGATTACGTAAAGACCATTAAAGAAAAATATCCCTCTGTTGAAGTCATCCTCCTCACTGCCTATGGCAACATCCCCGACGGCGTGCAGGCTATTAAAAACGGGGC
Source organism: Chitinophaga sp. LS1 (assembly GCF_034274695.1). NCBI lineage: Bacteria > Pseudomonadati > Bacteroidota > Chitinophagia > Chitinophagales > Chitinophagaceae > Chitinophaga > Chitinophaga sp. LS1. The sequence continues at coordinate 5,743,588 of NZ_CP128362.1, read as the reverse complement.
TTTCGACTACCTCACCAAAGGAGATGACAATAACCGTATCATCCCATTGCTGAACCGTGCCCATGAGAAAGTGCTGCTGCAAAAACGTATCGAAAAACTGGAAAAACAGGTAGGACAGAAATATAGCTTTGAAAGCATTCTTGGCAATTCCCGTTCCATCTCTGATGCCATCGATCAGGCCAGCAAAGTAGCCCCTGCCGACACCACCGTATTATTATTAGGTGAAACCGGTACCGGAAAAGAAGTCTTTGCCCAGGCTATTCATAATAATAGCAGGCGCGCCGGCAAACCCTTTGTAGCCCTGAACTGTAGCGCTTTCAGCAGGGAATTATTGGAAAGTGAACTGTTCGGTTATAAAGCCGGGGCTTTTACCAATGCCACCCGCGATAAAAAAGGATTGATTGAAGAAGCGAATAACGGCACCATCTTCCTGGACGAACTGGGTGAAATGCCGCTGGACTTACAGGCCAAACTGCTCCGCGTATTAGAAACCGGGGAGTTTATAAAAGTAGGCGATACCAAACCTACCAAAGTAAATGTACGCATCATTGCAGCGACGAACAGGGATCTGAAGACAGAAGCTGAAAAAGGTCTTTTCAGGGAAGATCTATATTATAGACTGAATGTATTCGCGATTACACTACCTCCTTTAAGAGAAAGGAAAAAAGACATTCCCGCACTGGCGGAATACTTCATCCAGCTCGCTGCCAATCGCAATAACCGAAAGCCATTTACTATGGCGCCGGCATTTGTAGAGAAACTGCAATTGCATGAATGGAAAGGGAATATACGTGAGTTGAAAAATGTATTGGAACGGGCGGTGATACTCGCTGATGGTGATGAATTGAAAGTAGAGCATTTACCTTTTGACCTGCAGATAGCAGATAAGTCCTCAAATATACTGTCTGCTTTTGATCTCGCAAGTGTAGAAAAGTTACATATAATAAAGGTGTTGCATCATACTAAAAACAATAAAACAGAAGCAGCAAAGCTATTAAACATAGGGCTTGCTACGCTGTATAGAAAGATTGAAGAGTATAAACTCTAGCCGGCCGCAGGCCCCTCCAAATTGATAAAACCCTCTCATTTTGAGAGGGTTTTATTATTTCACTTATTTTACATTCATATTGTAAATCAACCACTTAAATTAGAAAAAACACCCCGGCACACCAATTGGCTTCACTCCCCATATAAAAATCATTTTTTATGAACCAATATGAAGCCGCTGCCGAAATCGCAGATGAAATCCCTTCCATCCAAAAAGAAATAGTCAAAGCCCCCGTATTCGGCTCTGCCTATCTCTGTATCAAAGTATTGGCTAATTATACCCTGAAAATGATCCAGGACCATGAAATCAGAGAAGTACAACACTCCATGCTCCTGGCCGAAAAAATCTACAACAAAGGTAATCAGCTGGTAAAAACAGCCATCGAAAACGTATTCATCTACAGCTTCAGCGCCATGAAAATGGTTTGCTCCCGCCAGGAATGGCAGGAAATACAAAGCAAGATGCCCGTTAACATCTTCTCTATTTATATCCAACAATTACACGCTTAAACATATGCTCACATTCATCTACCTGCTCATCTTAGCAGCCTGTTTTTACATCTTTTATAAATCTATTGACTTCTTCGAAAACATCTAAGCTATGATGACATTACTTCTGATCATATCCGTCCTCGTATTCATCTACCTGGTGTATGTGCTCTTAAAACCTGAAAAATTCTAAAATGAACAGCGAAATGACAGGCGTCTTAGCCACTTTTTTAATCACCTTACTGATTGCTTTCCCCCTCGGAAAGTACATTGCCAAAGTATTCAGCGGGGCGCCGACCTTTACCGACTTTCTCCATCCTTTTGAAAGATTCCTCTACCGCATCTGCGGCATCGATCCAAATAGGGAAATGAACTGGAAACAGCACATGGTGGCTTTATTAACCATCAACCTGGTCTGGCTCATCTATGCCTTCTTCGTACTCCTGTTCCAGTCTCACCTTCCCCTCAACCCGGATGGTAATGCGAGCATGACTCCCGATCTGGCCTTTAATACCAGTATCAGTTTTCTCGTCAACTGTAACCTGCAACACTATTCCGGCGAATCCGGATTAACTTACCTGACACAGCTCCTCGTCATCACCTTCCTGCAATTTGTATCTGCAGCAACCGGTGTGGCAGCGGTAGCGGTGCTTTTTAAGGCGTTTGCAGGCAAAACGACTGAGAAGCTGGGTAACTTCTTCGTTTTCTTTATTAAGACGATCACGCGCCTGTTATTGCCGTTAGCTGTGATCATGGCTATCATCCTCGCCTTTAGCGGTACGCCTGCTTCCTTCGATGGCAAGGATACCATTACCACCCTGCAGGGTGATACGGTACAGGTATCCCGTGGCCCGGCTGCCGGCATGATCGCGATCAAACACTTAGGTACTAACGGTGGTGGCTGGTTCGGCGCTAACTCCGCCCACCCGCTGGAAAATCCCAGCTACTTCACCAATATGGTGGAAGCCATCGCTCAATGTATACTTCCAATGGCTTTGGTGTTTGCCTTTGGGTTCTTCATCAATCGCCGGAAACTCGGTTATGCCATCTTCGGTGTGATGACCATTGGTATGCTCACATTGATGATCCCCAATATGCTCTCCGAACTGGGCGGTAATCCTGCCCTTGCAAAAATCGGGTTGCATGATCACAGTGCCATGGAAGGCAAGGAAGTCCGCTTCGGCGTAGCTGCTTCTGCTTACTGGCAGGTGATGACGACCATCATCTCTACCGGTTCGGTGAACTCTATGCACGATAGTTCTATGCCGCTTTCCGGCGCCATGCAACTACTCGGTATGATGATCAACTGCTTTTATGGCGGTAAAGGTGTGGGCCTGCTCAACTACTTTATCTTCCTTATCATCGCCGTGTTTATATCCGGTCTCATGGTAGGCAGAACCCCTGAATTCATGGGGCGAAAAGTAGAAGCAAAGGAAATGAAGATCGCTGCGATCATTGCCCTCTTCCATCCATTCCTTGTACTCGTGAGTACTGCTATCGCGGCTTATCATCCGCAGGCGGGATGGTTGAATAATCCCGGTCACCATGGTTTTTCAGAGATGTTGTATGAATATACTTCTGCCTCTGCCAACAATGGTTCCGGTTTTGAAGGGCTGGGTGATAATAATATCTTCTGGAATATCAGCACGGGTCTGGTGATGTTGTTAGGTCGTTTCCTCCCAATCATTGGTCCGGTAGCGATCGCAGGCATCCTGGCCGGCAAGAAATATACACCTGAATCAGCAGGTACGCTGCAAACGGATACGGCTACTTTCGGTATCATGACGTATGCTGTGATTATGATCGTAGCTGCACTGGCTTTCTTCCCGGCTTTGACACTGGGACCTATTGCTGAATTCTTTCAACTTTATTAAATAGTATCTGTCATGTCTAATTATAAATTTGCCGGCGCACTGAAACAGGCTTTCGTGAAGCTGTCTCCAAAGATCATGTTCCGCAACCCGGTCATGTTCACCGTTGAGATAGGTACTGCTATCATGCTGGCTGTGACCATATATACCTACTTTACAGGCGATCGCTCACAGGGGGCGCCCGGATATAATCTTACGGTCTTTATCATCCTGTTTTTAACCTTACTCTTTGCCAACTTTGCAGAAGCCATCGCCGAAGCAAGGGGAAAAGCGCAGGCGGAAAGTCTGCGTAAAACAAGAGAAGAAACCCCCGCAAAAAAAATACTGGCAGTCGGTGAAATCTTTATGGACGAAGTGAAAATAGTTCCTTCCTCCCAACTGCGCAAAGGCGATATCTTTATTTGTGAAGCCGGAGACATGATTCCTATGGATGGTGAGATCATTCAGGGTCTCGCCACCATAGATGAATCAGCCATCACAGGTGAATCTGCCCCGGTGATCCGCGAATCAGGCGGAGATAAAAGCTCTGTAACCGGTGGTACCAAAGTGCTGAGTGATAAAATCAAAGTGAAGGTGACGACGGATCCCGGGGAAAGTTTCCTGGACAAAATGATCGCCCTTGTAGAAGGCGCCAGCCGGCAGAAGACGCCGAATGAGATCGCCCTTACGATCCTGCTGGCTAGCTTTACGCTGGTTTTCATTATTGTATGTGTGACACTGAAACCTTTTGGTGACTTCTCACATACGCCGATCACCATTGCTGCATTTGTCTCTCTCTTTGTGTGTCTTATTCCTACTACCATCGGTGGCTTACTAAGTGCTATTGGTATAGCAGGTATGGACCGCGCCCTGAGAGCGAATGTGATCACAAAAAGTGGTAAAGCCGTGGAAACCGCTGGTGACCTGGATACGCTCTTGCTCGATAAGACAGGTACTATCACTATCGGAAATAGAAAAGCGACTCATTTCTGGCCTGCTTTTGCTATCGGTAAAAAAGAATTCTTCGAAGCATGTGTATTGGCTTCTTTAGCAGATGAAACCCCTGAAGGTAAATCGATCATTGAATTAGCTGCGGAGAAAGGTATCAAAGCCAGCAGTTTACAGTCGACCGGTGCTACGTTTATTCCATTTACAGCCGAGACACGTTGTAGTGGTGTGAATGTAGGTCACCTGCGTATTCGTAAAGGGGCGTATGATGCGATTCGCAAACTTGCAAATTCATTCCCTGCTGAAACAGAGGAGAAAGTAAAAGAGATCTCTTCCAATGGTGGTACGCCACTGGTGGTGAGTCAGAATGAACAGGTAATGGGTGTGATCGAATTGCAGGATATTATCAAACCCGGTATCCGTGAGCGTTTTGAACGTTTGCGCCGGATGGGTGTAAAGACGGTAATGGTGACAGGCGATAACCCACTTACGGCTAAATTCATTGCAGAGAAAGCAGGTGTGGACGACTTCATTGCCGAAGCAAAGCCGGAAGATAAAATGATTTACATCCGTCGTGAACAGGAAGGTGGTAAGCTCGTGGCGATGATGGGTGATGGTACAAACGATGCACCTGCACTGGCACAGGCGGATGTAGGTGTGGCAATGAACAGTGGCACACAGGCGGCAAAAGAAGCGGGGAACATGGTGGACCTGGACAACGACCCTACCAAACTCATTGAGATCGTAGAGATCGGCAAACAGCTGCTCATGACCCGTGGTACATTGACTACGTTCTCTATTGCCAACGACGTGGCTAAATATTTTGCCATTGTGCCGGCGCTGTTCGTGACAGCTATACCAGCATTACAGGGACTGAATATTATGCACCTGAAAAGTCCGGAGAGTGCGATCCTCTCTGCTGTGATCTTCAATGCGCTTATCATACCGGCATTGATACCACTGGCACTGAAAGGGGTCGCTTATAAGCCAATTGGGGCAAGTGCGTTGTTGCGCAGAAACCTGTTTATATATGGTCTGGGTGGTGTAATCATCCCCTTTATCGGTATCAAACTGATAGACCTGTTCCTGTCAATCTTTATGTAAAATTTGAAATTATGAAAAAGTATCTCTTGCCATCTATAAAACTCACCCTAATACTGATCTTAGTTTTAGGTGTAGCCTATCCACTGTTGATTGCAGGTGTCGCACACTTTGCTAATGGACAGGGCAAAGGACGCACAATAACTGTCGATGGTAAAGTAGTAGGTTACGAAAATATAGGACAGAAATTTACTGAAGATAAATATTTTCAGGGTCGTCCTTCTGCTGTAGATTACAATGCAGCAGGCTCCGGTGGTTCAAACAAAGCAGCGAGCAATCCTGATTATATCAAAACAGTACAGGAGCGTATCGATACCTTTATGGCACATAATCCCGGTACTGCAATGGCAGACATTCCAAGTGAATTAGTTACTGCATCCGGGAGTGGCCTGGATCCGGACATCTCTCCCGCTGCTGCGGACATACAGGTAATCAGAATTGCTGCAACCCGTCATATAGACGTCAATGTATTGCACCAATTAATCGCCAACCACACAGATAAATCGTGGTTAGGCCCGGATAAAATTAATGTCTTAAAACTCAATATCGCGCTGGACGCGTTAAAATAATTTGCACAATGGAACACGACCGGATAATCGTCAGAAAGGCGACTCTTTCTGACATTAAATATGCTGCCACAATTACGGATGAAATGGAAGCTTCGGCAAAAGCCAGGGGGACCGGAATAGGAAAGAGACCTGTATCTACTATTATTGACAAGATCAGGCAGGGAAAGGCAGTAATAGCGGTGACGGCTGATAAAGTTTGGGTAGGATTTTCTTATATTGAAATATGGGGGCATGGGGAGTATGTGTCCAATTCTGGTTTGATAGTGAACCCTGCCTTTCGTAATATGGGGGTCGCTTCCAGGATTAAGAAAAGAATCTTCCGGTTATCGGGGGAACTGTATCCTGCAGCAAAGGTATTCAGTATTACGAGTGGGTTGACGATAATGAAAATGAATACCAAACTGGGATTTGAGCCTGTTACATTTAGTGAGATCACGAAGGATGAGAATTTCTGGGCAGGGTGTAAGGGTTGTGTCAATTATGACATTTTACAGAAAAAGGATTTTAAGCATTGCATATGTACAGCGATGTTGTATACGCCGGAAGAACATGCGGGATTGCGGGTAGGAGTGCGTGCAGGGGAACAGGTGGTGGTTCAATAAAAAATTCCTTTTCAGGATAAAAACAAAACAGCCTTTCTTTTCATGACTGAAAAAGAAAATAATGTCCAACATTTCCTCGACCTGATCCGTCAGTCCAGAAGAGGAAAATTTAAAGTCTACATCGGCATGAGTGCCGGTGTAGGCAAAACATATCGTATGCTTACAGAGGCAAGGACCCTCCTGCGGAACGGTGTCAACATCCAGATCGCATACATCGAAACACATAACAGGCCGGAAACCCACTCCTTACTGGAGGGGTTGCCTGTTATACCCCGCCGCCAGCTATTTTACAAAGGCAAGATGCTGGACGAACTGGATATGCAGGCGGTATTGAACCTGCACCCGGAAGTAGTGGTGATCGATGAACTGGCGCACTCTAACATAGAAGGTAGCAAGAATGAAAAACGCTGGCAGGATGTGATGGAGATACTCGATGCGGGGATCAATGTGATAAGCGCGGTGAATATACAGCATATAGAAAGCCTGCAGGCTTCAGTAAAGAATATTACGGGCATCGATGTATCGGAACGCATTCCTGACAACGTTTTAATGCAGGCAGATGAAGTGGTCAATATTGACCTCACAGCCGATGAGCTCATCACCCGTTTAAAGGAAGGGAAAATTTATACCCCGGATAAGATTGCGGTAGCTATGAAGAACTTCTTCCAGCCGGAAAAGATCTTACAACTCCGTGAGCTGGCATTGAAAGAAGTAGCTTCGCAGGTGGAGCATAAAATTGAGACTGCTCTTCCACGCACAGCACACCTACGCAGTGAACGCTTTCTGGCCTGCATCAGCAGTAATCATGCTATAGCCCGCAAGGTGATCCGCAAAACGGCCAGACTGGCGGCGTACTACCAAAGCCGGTTCTATGTGTTGTATGTACAAACGCCAAAGGAGAATATGGACAGGATCGAGCTGGCCTCTCAGCGCCATCTGATCAATAATTTCAAACTGGCAATGGAACTGGGAGGAGAAGTACTGAAAGTAAAAAGTAGTAATATTGCCAAAACGATCATGACCACAGCCGAAGAAAAGAACATTACCACTATTTGTATGGGCAAACCTCATTTGAATGTATTGGGGATGGTGTTGAATACGGCTGTATTTTCCCAGTTGCTGGGGAAGTTGTCAGAATCGGATATTGATATTATAATTCTGTCATAAGATGCGCCTGAAAACGAAATTAAGTATAGGCATTGGGTTTTTATTTACGGCCATCCTTGTATCCGGATTGCTGGGTATCTTCTCTATCAACCTGATGAAGAAAGATGCACATCTTGTATTGAAAGATAACTACGAGACGCTGGTGTATAGCAATAATATGTTGCAGACACTCGAGGAGTTTCATACGCATCCTGCCAGTATTCAAACCTTTGAGCAAAACCTGGCTAAACAGGAAGCGAATATCACAGAGCCCGGTGAGGGTGCGGCGACAGGCGCTGTGCGGGCGCTTTTTGAGCAGTTAAAAAAATCACCATCAAATGACTCACTGCAACAATTATTAAGAGAGAAAATATACCTGATCAATACCGCCAATCAACAGGCTATCTTTGCGAAGAACAATATTGCGATGTCTAATGCAAAGCGGTTTAGTAACTGGCTGGTGCTTATCTTTTCTTTACTTTCATTGATTGCATTTACACTGGCGGTGAACTTCCCGGGTATTATCAGTGAGCCTATCAATGCATTATCAGAAGGGATCAAATCTATTGTCAATAAAGACTATTCGCGCAGGATACATTTGAATCAGCATGATGAATTCGGAGAGCTGGCACAGGCTTTCAATACGATGGCGGAAAAGCTGAATGAATATGAACATAGTAATCTTGCTAAAATTAAATTTGAAAAATCCCGTATTGATACGATCATCAACCAGATGAATGATGGTATTATCGGGATAGATGATACCCGGCATATTCTATTTGCAAATCGCGTAGCAGAGAAGTTGTTAGGGTTGAAAGAAATGGAGATAGCTGGTAAGTATGCCCCGGATGTGGCGTTGCAGAATGATCTGATGCGCAGTTTATTGCAGGAGAATAATAAGGAGAAGGAATTGAAGATCTTTGCGGATAATAAAGAGAGTTATTTCCATCTTGATGTGATCAATGTAGATAATAATGAGCGGGTGATCGGGCAGGTAATTGTGTTACGGAATATCACGCCTTTCCATGAGTTGAATGAGGCAAAGACGAACTTTATTGCGACCATTTCTCATGAGTTAAAGACACCTATTGCCAGTATAAAAATGAGTGCGCAGTTATTGGCGGATCATCGGGTGGGTACGGTAAATAAAGAGCAGGATGAGTTGATCAGGAGTATTACGGATGATTCAGACAGATTGTTAAAGATCACCAGTGAGTTGCTGAATATGAGTCAGGTAGAAACGGGGCATATACAGTTGAAGATAGCGCCTGTGAGTCCGGAGATTATTATTGAAAATGCGACGAGTACAGTGAGTTTTTTAGCACAGCAGAAGAATATCAGGGTGCGGGTGGAAGAGGCGGGTACTTCATGTAAGATGCTGACGGATCCGGAGAAGACGGCGTGGGTGTTGACGAATTTTTTGACGAATGCGGTGAAGTATTCACCGGAGGATGATGAGATTGTGTTGACGACGACTATTCACCATAATAATATTTCTTTTACGGTGGAGGATCATGGGAGGGGGATAGATGAGAAGTATTTGCCGAAGATTTTTGATAGGTATTTTAAAGTGCCTGGTACGCCTGAGAAAGCGGGGACAGGGTTAGGGTTGTCGATATCAAGGGAGTTTATAGAAGCACAGGGGGGAAAGATATGGGTGAATAGTAAGTTGGGGGAAGGGGCGACATTTGGGTTTAGTTTGCCGATAGTGGTGTAGTGGGTGGATGTGGTGTAGCGGGTGGATGTGGTGAAGAGGTGGAAGTGGTAGAGTGGGTGGCTGTGGTGAAGAGGTGGAAGTGGTAGAGCGGGTGGCTGTGGTGAAGAGGGATGGCCATGGTGGTTTAAAAGGGGTTCATTGTCTTGTAGCGGGTTGTCCATGGTCGTGTAGAAGGTCTTCATGGTGGTGTAGAAGGTACAGACAACCACTACTATTACTGCCATTCCAGTTAATGTAATAGCAGCAGTTGTCTGAAGTGATTTTATAATCTTGCGTATACGCGAACAATTGGTCTTGGTCTGACGATTACGACGCTGGGTGGAGGTGGTGGGACTGGTCTTGCGACCACCACGAATCTTGCAGGTGGAGGTGGAGGGACTGGTCTTGCGACCACCACGACTCTTGCGGGTGGAGGTGGAGGAACTGGCCTTGCGACTACCACGACTCTTGCAGGTGGAGCGGCTACGACTACTCTATGTACTGGTCTTACAACAACTACCTGCGCGGTTGCGCCTGCGGCGCAAAACAAACCCAAAACAGAACAAATCAATATCTTTTTCATGGAAATCAGGTTTTTATTTTATTCTTACTAAAGGCTAAAGTGCCTGAGCTGATCGTTAGCTCTTACTATTTTTATAATTCTCTCTCATTTCCTCTCTTCTCGCTTTCTTATTTTCCTGAAATTTCTTAAACTGATCGTCAGACAATACTGGTTTCAGCGCGGCATCCCTTTCCTGATCTGCAGCCTTGAATTTCTGTAATTTGGCCAGTTTGCCACCGTTGTCCTGCTTAATTCCTGCCAGTTTGGTCAGAAACTGCGCATTGATATCATACACTTTTTTGTACTGATCATCATTCAGAGAAAGATGTACCTGCATGGTATCAGTGATTGCTTTCGCAGCCTGCTCCTTCTTAGTTCCATCCTGTGCAAATGCACCCTGACACATTCCCAAAAACAATACAAAAATTGTAATTAATCCTACTTTGTTTTTCATGTTTTAGATTTATAGCAAATAGACAGAAATTTACCCAATAGGAGCTTTTTTTCTCCGGTGAAGCGGACAAATTCAAGGGTGAAGTAGTGTATATTTGGAGATCTTACTAAAAGCAGGTATGGGGGAACAAGTCCCCGGTGAAGTATTGTACATTTGGGAATCTTATTAATGCGTTAGTTATGAAAGTAATAGTTACCGGTAATAGCGAACAAGTCCCGGGTGAAGTTGTGACCATTTGAAAACCTTGTTAATACTGTAATCATGAAAGTAATAGTTACCGGTAATAGCGAGCAAGTCCCGGGTGAAGTTGACCATTTGATAACCTTGTTAATGCTGTAATTATGAAATTAATAGTTACCGGTAATAGCGAACAAGTCCACGGTGAAGTTGTGTACATTTGATAACCTTGTTAATACTGTAATTATGAAAGTAATAGTTACCGGTAATAGCGAACAAGTCCACGGTGAAGTTGTGTACATTTGATAACCTTGTTAATACTGTAATTATGAAAGTAATAGTTACCGGTAATAGCGAGCAAGTCCCGGTGAAGTTGTGTACATTTGAAAACGTTATTAATACTGTAATTATGAAAGTAATAGTTACCGGTACGACCGGCATGGTAGGAGAAGGTGTATTGGAAGAATGCCTCCGCAATCCGTTGGTCACGGAAGTCGTATCCTTTGCCAGGAAGCCTTTTGGCAAATCACATCCCAAATTAAAGGAAGTCATCCACGCTGACTTTTTTGATATCCGGCCTGTAGCTGATCAGTTAAAAGGGTATGATGCATGTTTCTTTTGCCTGGGGGTGACTTCAGTGGGTAAAAATGAAACAGATTATGCCAGAGCGACCTATACGCTTACGATGCATGTGGCAGAGGTGTTGAGTGGACAGAACCCTGGTATGACCTTTTGCTATGTATCTGGAAGTGGTACGGATAGTTCAGAAAAAGGCCGGATTATGTGGGCGAGGGTAAAAGGGAAGACGGAGAATGATCTTATGCAACTTCCTTTCAGACAAGTGTTTGCGTTCCGGCCTGGTTTTCTGCGGGCGGATAAGGGCGCGAGGCATGTGTTGAAAGGGTATAAGTATATTGACTGGATTTATCCGATAGGGCGGGCTTTGTTTAAAAATGGGTTTTGCACACTGGCGGAAATGGGCAAAGCGATGATTAAAGTAACAGATGAGGGTTACTTTAAGAAGACGGTTGAGGTAAAAGATATTGTTGCGCTGGCGCCAGCGCAAGCATAAGGACAAGTGTTGGGACAAGCGATGGCGTAAGCGTAGAAACAAGGACAAACGGAAGGACAAGCGCTAGCGCAAGCTTAGAAACGAAACGAGGACAAGCGCTAGCGTAAGCACAAAGACATTTAGGCTTTGTTCTGTAGGAACAAGCTGGAAAAATAATATTACTGGAATAATCTTGAAAATGCTATCGCTTATACATTCATAAAGAATAAGCCTGCCTCTTTTGCAGTAATGCCTGCAGCTATTTAATCTCCTGCCCGAATGGACTTATAAAGAATACGCCTGCCTCTTTTGCAGTAATGCCTGCAGCTATTAATCTCTTGCCCAAATGGACTCATAAAGAATACGCCTGCCTCTTTTGCAGTAACGCCTGCTGCTATTTAATCTCCTGCCCGAATGGACTTATAAAGAATAAGCCTGCCTCTTTTGCAGTAACGCCAGCAGCTATTTAATCTCCTGCCCGGATGGACTTATAAAGAATAAGCCTGCCTCTTTTGCAGTAATGCCTGCAGATGTTTAATCTCCTGCCCAAATGGACTCATAATCACCTGTTTCACAGAAGAAGATGTAGGAGACAGTGCCTTTGTCAGCAGGTTATTACAACTCCCTGACGGACTGCAATCAATATAAAAGCAAGGCCCGGCGTTTTCCAGTCTTTCAATAGCAGTGCTAAAAGCAATCGGTTCGCGGACCACATCCCAGAAGTAGTCAGCATCTACCTGGTAAACAGGAGCAGATTGAATACCTGAAATAAAAGTGGCTTCCGGTGCGCCATAGCGCAATTGCTGCATAATGCGGATGAACGGTGCCCTGGCAGGTTCCATCAGCGGACTGTGAAATGGAAAGCGCACTGGTAACTGGCTGTAAGATAACTCGTGGCTGTCCAGCCAGAGGCGCACTGCCAGCAAAGTACGGTCATCAGCAGATAGCGTAAAATGTCCCTTGTGGTCTACAGCGGCCAATGTGGTATTTTCATATAACAGCGGTTCCTGTTCGTAAATAGCAGCATCTGCTAAAATGGATATCATTCCTCCTTTGTTACACAACCGCTCAATAATCCGCGCCTGGTCGATCATAGCCGTAAGCATTTCGGCTGGCGAGACCATGCCGCTCACAGCCGCGGCCACCATCTCCCCTACGCTGCTACCCAGTACATAATCAGGTTTCACCAGTAGTTCTTCCTGCAATAAACGGGCGAGCGCGTATTGGACCATGAAAAGAGCGGGGTTGGTATACCGGATGTCATCGAAAATCCCTTCTGGATTGAAACGCCTGCCGTAAAGATATTCCACTACCGAAGTACCGGTGTGGTTGCGGACCTCCTTGTCCAAATGGAGGATGGTATTTCTAAAAAATACGTTGCTGTGGTATAACATCGCGCCCATGTTATAATATTGGCTACCATGGCCGGCGAACATGAATACAAAGTCAGGCATAGTGGGGTCGGGTTTTGGGTCAAACAATAATACTTTAAGGTATAGGTTTTATTGGGAAAAAGCAAATCTGGAATTCAGACAAAAAAGAGACTTTACAATAAATTGAGGCGATGTTATCATAATATTATCTAACCCTATTCCCAACTTTATTTATAAGCATTTTGATATTCCTCAGATGGAAATCTTATTAATAATGACAAATAATATATAGGTTATAACGAAAAAATCGTCGTAAATTGTATATTATTTTGTTTTTTTAATAAAATGTGTAGATTTACAACACACCTTACGTAAAAATAAACCATGTTAATTAGATTTACAGCTGAAAACTTCCTCTCTTTTAATAAAGAAACTGAATTTAATATGCTTCCTGGGGATATTAGAAGACACCCTGACCATATTTTCAGATTCCCTAAAGTTGAACTTCTTAAAAGTGCAGTTATTTATGGTGCCAATGGCGCTGGTAAAAGTAATTTATTTAAGACATTGACGGCCCTTCGTGATGTTGTGCTTGAAGGACACATAGATATCATCGATCCTAAAAGTTATTTCAGACTTGGAAAGAATGAAGGAAAAGCTTCTACTCTTGAAATTGAATTTATTAAAAACAAGATTGGATACGCATATGGTTTATCCATCCACAAAGGAATTGTAAAGGAAGAATGGTTATACAAGTTAAATTATGGTAAAAAAGATGATGAACTTGTTTTTGAACGAAAATCAAATGCCAGAGGAAAGGAAACACTGAAATTGTCTCAGAACTATACAAAGTCTCCGAAAGAAAAGCTTTTAGTTGAATTGTATGAAGAAGAACTTTTAAAACCGTCTAACCTTTTTATTCATTTAGCAAAAGATAAGAAGTTTAAGGAGATAACAGATGCGTTTGAATGGTTTGAGCAATATATGTATATTATCTTTCCGCAAATGGTAAATTTTCACTTTATAAAACTGTTCCTTGACAACAATCAATTTAAGGTATTTTTGAATGAAACCATTTCAAGTTTTGAGACAGGCATTAAAGAAATTAATGTTGAATCAATTCCATTACATCAATATTTTGGCGAAAGCAATATTCAGGAAAGAGAACGTGTTTTAAGGGCCATTCTTAATGGAGATACTTTACCGGTTAGTTCAACAGATAATGCTATTGCTTTGATGGAAGACGGCAATCCTATTGTTAAAAAATTCATCTCATATCATGTGAATGATAGTGGTGAAAAAACGGAGTTTGATCTGTTTGAGGAATCAGTCGGAACACTTAGGTTAATTGACTTTATACCGTTGTTGTTCTTATTAGTTTCGGAATCAGTTACAATATTTATTGATGAAATTGATAAAAGTATCCACCCTTCTTTATTGAAAGATTTCATCACAAAAATTCAGCAAATTCCAAATAAAAAAGGCCAAATAATTTTCACTACTCACGAATCAAATTTACTCGACCTCGATTTGTTTCGTCAGGATGAAATTTGGTTTGCAGAGAAGAATCAAAAAGAAGAAAGCCATTTTTACCCTTTAAGCGATTTCAATGTGCGCCCTGATTTAGATGTCAGAAAAGGATACCTTTCTGGCAGATTTGGCGCAATTCCTTTATTAGCTAATTTAAAAGATTTAAATTGGGATAAGTATGCCGAGGAAGAATAGAGGTTATAAAAAAGGGAATCCACATAGAGATTGTCGCAAATTTATTATTGTAGCAGAGGGGGTGAGGGAAGATGATTATTTTAGTTATTTTAATAGATTAACACCAAGAGTGGAAATCAAAATTAATAATGCAAAACGTTGTGATAAACATAAAGAGCATTATTTTCCAGAATTGAATGTTACAAAGGTTTACATTCTGGGTAATCAGTTATTAGAATTTTTAGGTAATAATTGGCAGGTTTGATTTGAGACAGTAAAATTTCCTGTGTTAATGGCCTATGGTTGTGAATTATCTCAATAGGCCCAAAAACCGGGGAAGGCACTGCTGCCGCGCCATTCCCCCTTCCCCATCCCGACAGGGTTTCAAACAATGGGGAAGGAGTTTACACAATATATTTTATAGTCTCTTGATGACAGGTTAATGAGCATTCTCTTCAAAGCGTTCCAGATACTTATCAATAAATTCCTGTTTCTTTTTCGCCCTATACTGCATTACAAACCTTGGATGCTCCAAAGGAACTATTTTCTTAAAGAACCCCTCTTTCTCATTTAATTTGATTAAAAACTGGCTATTCTTTCCCGTTCCTAAACAATAACAAACATTTCTATCCACCCCAAACTCCAATTGCTTTTTTATATTCTCCACCATAAAAGGATACACCGCCTTTGTCAGCTCCGCACTGTCATAGTAGTTATAATTAATTTCTGTCCCATCCTCTTTTACGGCCGTAAATCCCAATGGGGATACGGAGGCAAAATAGAAATCATGATAAAATTGCTCCGGCCCGCCATATGCAGCAATTACATCATAAATGAACACTGATGATGGCTCGTGTGTTTGTATACCGGAAATGGATATACCGCAAACAGACTGCAACCGTTTGGTATCTGTAAATGGAATGCCTGTGGATCCGGAACCTAAGCGACCTGGGTTAATGCCCATGATAATCTGCCTCGGGTGTTGGTCTCCATAAAACCGGCGGTAGAATTGTTTCATGATATCCATGACCTGCGGCTGTTCACGAAATGGATTCATAATACGGATGCCTTTGGGTAGCTTACCTGTATATTGTAGGTGGGTATTAAAATCGATGACGTGATCGGCGAAGGTCTTTTTCATGATGCGAAAATAAGCAATAAGCGGAAGTTGGTATTTCGCAAAAAGAAAATAATTAATAATTTAGTTGTACATGAAGCAACGTTTTGGAATCCTGTTCCCCCTCATCCTGGGGACCTTTATGGCGGGAATAGACAGTAGTATCGTGAATGTTTCCCTCCCCACAATGAGCACTCAATTTGGGGTTGGGCTGGATGCAATAGAATGGGTGATCGTAGCCTACATGCTAGGTTTCTGTGTGTTTATGCCCCTCACCACCTGGCTCAAAGAACAGATCGGTTTTTATGCATTGTACCTGATCAGTTTGTCGATCTTTACCTTCGGCTCCTTATTATGTGCGATCTCCAATAGTCTGCCGGAACTAATTGCGGCCAGGGCTATACAGTCCTTCGGCGGCGGTGCAATTACGCCTACTGCCATGGCGATATTGACGTTGGTCTTTCCAGCAGAAGAAAGAGGTAAAGTCATGGGGTGGTGGTCGCTGGGTAGTATTGCCGGACCGGCCATAGGACCGACTTTAGGAGGTACGCTGACCAACCTTTATGGCTGGCCTTCGATATTTTATATCAACTTGCCGATTGGTATTCTGACCATCGGTATCGCAGCATATAGTTTACGGTTCTTAAAGACAAATGTTCGCCAGCCTGCTCGGTTTGACGCCAGTGGATTCGGACTTTTTACTGTCTTTATTGTGTTGTTCCAGTATGCTATCGCTGTATTGCCAGCTAAAGGGCTTACATCGCTGGGGGTATGGATACCTTTTATTGTCAGTATTATCGCAATTGTTGTATTTATCCGGCGCAGTTTACCGAATCCGCAGGCGCTATTTAACCTGCATATTTTCAGGCACAGGATCTATACTTATTGTATCTTAATCACCTGTGTGCGATCGGTTGCTATCTTTGGTGGTTTGTTTCTTCTGCCCTTCTTATTACAGGGGCAAATTGGGTTTACTGAAATTGCATCAGGGTTATTAATTTTACCTTTCTCAGCAGTGATGGCGCTGGTCACACCTACTGCCGGATCGCTGTCTGATAAAATTGGACCACGAAGATTGATCATAGCGGGGCTTATATTAGTTGCTATATCTATGATACAGCTTTCACAATTAAATACACCTGCTTTATTTCCTATCATTGCTGCCATGGTCGTGAGAGGGCTTGGTATTGGTTTGTTGGTGTCGACTATTACCTCCGCTGCTATGAGTGCAGTTCTTCCGGAAGAAGTCACGCAGGCATCATCTATGTTTTCATTATTACAACAATTAAGTGGTACTATCGGTATTGCATTTAGTGGGTTGCTTCAGCAATACATTATGCGATATTATACTGATGGGAAAGGATATACGGAAGTTGTGGCGCATCATTACGGCATACAGGATACGTTCTTTATAGCAGCTGTATTGGTAGTGATGACCGTACCTATTGCTTTGAAGCTACCAAATTTTGTGAAACGGCCGGTTAAGTGAATGCAGGGATTAAGAGGGGAAAGGGAATAGATAGAGAAAAGTTATAAATCACATCCTCGCACATTCACATAGAGGAATTTCATAAATTACATCTGCGCACATTTTTATACCTTAATTTCAAAACCATGCAGCACTCGGCAAAGATTACGACGCTATTCCTGGACATCGGCGGGGTATTATTAAGCAACGGTTGGGACCGTGCAGCCCGTAAAGAGGCAGCCAGGATCTTTAACCTGGATATTATAGAACTGGAAGAACGCCACCACCTTACCTTCGATACTTACGAAGAAGGCAAGCTCACGCTGGATGAATACCTGACAAGAATTGTCTTTTACGAACACAGGGAGTTTACAAGGAATGATTTTAAGGAGTTCATGTACAGCCGTACGACTCCTTATCCCGAAATGATAGACCTTATCTGTCAGTTGAAGGATCATTATAAACTGAAGATCGCGATTGTCAACAATGAAGGACGAGAACTGAATGAATACCGCATACGGACTTTCGGCATTGATAAATTTGTGGATTTCTTTATTTCTTCCTGTTTTGTGCATTTCCGCAAGCCTGATGCCGATATATGGCGAATGGCGCTGGATATTGCGCTTGTAAAACCACAGGAGGTATTATACCTTGAGGACCGTGCAATGTTTATTCATGTTGCTGAAGGGCTGGGGATTAATGGGCTTTTGCATGAGAATTATACAAAGACAGTTGAGAAATTGAAGGAATGGGGACTTGAACTACCTCCTCAATAAAAATATCGCACTGCAAAAGGCAGGACGGTTATTAATGTAATGAGGCTTCTCCCGCCAAAAAAGAATCTAACGGCAAAAGGCAGAAGAGTCCTTAATGTAACGTGGGCTTCTCATCCCCAAAAAGAATCTAACGGCAAAAGGCACGAAGGTTATTAATATAACGAGGGCTTCTCCCCTCCCAAAAAAGAGCCTCCCGACAACCGGAAGGCTAAAGGGGGTGCAAATCAACGTAATAGAAGATTATTTAAGTAGTATTACAAATATATGTTGGACCGCATATATATAATATCCCACGAACCGTGTAATTTTATCGGGAAGCATTCCTGTACAGAAATGCTTCCCGATAAAATTACTTCCACACCAAAGTCACTACTGCTCCTGCCTTTAGCTCATATTTATACACCCGCGCCCCATCCTGCACAGAAAAAGCCTTTGCCTCCTCCCCGCTATTCAGCGCTACCAGCACCCGGCTACCATCTTTATTTAAAAACGCCACATTTTCCACCCCCTCAGGATGTGATGAATAGATCCTTTTCGCCCCGGGCCGTACAAATTTGCTGAAATGCGCCAGCGCATAGTACTCTACATTCTTTGTCACCGTCCCGCTGTCTGACCGAACCTTTACCACCCCTCTGCAGTTCATACACCCCTTGTTCACCTTCTCCCCTGCCTGTGCAGGCTGATTGGTCGTAGGACCGTTATTTTCATCCAGCGCCATATTCCAGAGTAATACGTTCTTTGACCAGTTATTGACGGTGCCTATCAGTAGATTGCCCACCATATATTTCAGGTTGCCTCCAAAGTCAGGCGCCCAGCTCCCACCGGAACACTCTGTGAAATATAACCCCTTGTCAGGGTGCGCGGCATGTACCAGACTCATAGCACCTACTGCACCTTCATAGCAATGGAAAGCTGCACCAGTTACGTACTTCCCAGCCACCGTATCGTCTAAAATAGAAATCGGGTATTCCGGGCTATTCCAGTTATGATCGAACAATAATATCTCTGTATGGATACCCTTTTGTTGTAATACAGGTCCTAAATGATCCTTAATAAAGGTTAACTGTTCAGGCGCCGTCATCTTCATGGTAGGATAGGCCGCTTCGTATTGCGGCTCATTCTGTACACTCAGACTGGTTGCGGTGATGCCTTCAGCACCTAAGGCCTGGATATATTTTGCAAAATAGGAGGCATATGCAGCATAAGCATCCGGTCTTAATGAACCACCTTCCAGCTTGTCACTGGTTTTCATCCATCCCGGTGCACTCCATGGAGTTACCATGATGTGGATACGAGGGTTAATTGCCACCACCTCTTTTAGTACAGGGATCAAAGCACCCGTATCTTTTGCTATGCTAAAATGCGCCAGACTATCATCCCGCTCACCCGCAGGCATATCGTCATAACTATAAGGCGAAAGAGAGAAATCAGATGCGCCTATTGACAGCCGGATATAATTTATCCCGATCCCTTTTTCTGCATCAAACAATTCATCGAGCAGTGCTTTGCGCTTAGGTGCTGTCATGTATTGCTGCATCACATATGCCGATGACCCGGTCATAGCCGCACCAAATCCTTCTATCTCCTGGTACTGCTGACTGGTGTCAATTTTTAAATTTAACAATGCGGTGTCCTTCTCCGATTTTAGAAAAGCCTGCTCCTGAAATAACTGTTTTTCGTCTCCTGTAGTAAGGAAAACACGTGCATTCTCATTTTTCTGGGTACAGCCGCCCAGTACCGATGCTAAGCATCCGGCATACAACCATAACTTCATGATAGGAAAGTTGAGAAATGGGGGCCGTACCGGCCCCCACATGAATTATAACTTAGCCTGTTGGCAAATTTACCACATTGATCATAACCTAACCTGTTGGCCAATCCACCACATAGTTTATAACTTAAACTTCGCGGTCAGCTTAGCCACACTTATCATAACCTAACCTGCTGGCAAATCCACCACATAGTTTATAACTTAAACTTCGCGGTCAGCTTCGCCACATGCACTTCAAAATCACCCGGCTCCAATACCGGCTTGCCATCCACACCTGCAAATGCTAACTGCTCTACAGGAATATCAAATGTCACTGTCTTACTCTCCCCTGCCTGCAGCAAAATCTTCTCAAACCCACGCAGTCTCTTCACATCAGGCGAAATCAATGTCGCTACCAAATCAGATGTATACACTTCTACTGCTTCTTTACCGGCTTTACTACCCGTATTCTTCACATCTACTGTTACGCGCACCACACGGTTCGCCACCTCAGCTTTAAGGTTGCTGTATTCAAAAGTCGTATAGCTCAACCCTGTACCAAATGTATACTGCGGATTGTAATCTGCTTCATAATTATACACCCCTTCTGCCTTTGTCTGCTCTTCTGATGGCTTATGAATATACCCTATCAGCGCATTTGGATAACGTGGATACGTATACGGCAATTTACCGGATGGATTCACATCACCATACAACACATCTGCTATCGCATCGCCACCAAAATTACCGGGCAGATAACCCAGTACCACACTTTTCACTCCCTGCTCAAACTTGCTGATGATACGCGGACGACCTTCTGTCAGTACCAACACTACTGGTTTACCAGTCGCAATCAGTTGCTGTGCCAGTTTGGTCTGGTCATCGCCGATATACAGGTCATTCAGGTCACCCGGTTTTTCAGCATATGAGTTTTCACCCAGACACAATACTATCACATCCGCCTGTTGCGCAGCAGCGACTGCATCTGCCAGCCGATCAGGCGCTTCTTCGTACCACTTGCCATCAGCCTTGTAGCTCACACCAGGAATGTAAGTTACATTCTCTGCACCTGCTTTCTTTTTCAAAGCGGCAAGGATGGTATTGTATTGAGCCGTAAACTGGGGTACCTTTTCTCCCTGCCAGCTATAGCTCCACGCACCATCCAGTGTACGCATATCATTTGCGTTCGGGCCAGTGACCAGTATTTTAGCCCCCTTTGTTAATGGCAATACATTACCTTCATTCTTCAGCAACGTAATCGCTTCTGCTGCTGCATCATAAGATGCTTTTTCAAACTCTTTGCTACCAAATAAAGGATAGTCTTTGTAGTTAGTAACCGGTTTCTCAAAGAGGCCCAGTTCAAACTTTACACGCAGTATTCTACGCACTGCATCATCCACTCTTGCCTGTGGCACCTTTCCTTCTTTCACCAATTCAACCAGTCCTTCGCAGAATGGTTCATAGTTGTAAGGAATCATGGACATATCAATACCAGCATTGATAGCCAGCATGATCGCCTCTTTATCGCTACCTGCTATATGATCACGACGGTACAGGTTTTCAATATCTGCCCAGTCAGTCACCGCCAGTCCTTTAAAGCCCAGTTCTTCCTTCAGTAATTTCGTCAGAATTTCGTAGTTCGCATGTACAGGTATACCATTGATCTGACCAGAGTTGATCATAATGGTATGTGCTCCTGCTTCTACCCCGGCTTTGAAAGCTGGCAGGTGGTATTCATACAGCTGTTGTTTGCTGATGTTCGCAGGTGTACGGTCCTTGCCGGATACGGGTGCCTGATAACCTAAGAAGTGCTTGATACTCGCAGCTACATGGGTTGGATCATTCACATCATTCTTCTCCCCTTCATAGCCTTTTACGATTTCATGTCCCATCTGTGCACCAAGGTAAGGGTCTTCACCAAATGATTCCCATATACGCGGAAAACGGGGATCTCCACCTAAATCCAGCACCGGAGAAAATACCCATGGGGTATTACTGGCCCTTGTTTCGTACGCAGTGATCTCTGCACCTTTGCGTACCAGCGCCCTGTTGCGGGTAGCTGCCTGTGCAATCTGCTGCGGGAACAAGGTGGCGCCTGCTGTATAGGTCGCACCATGAATCGCGTCAATGCCAAAGATCACGGGTATCTGCAGGGCGTTGCCTTTCATTGATACCTGCTGAATATAGCTGACAACCTCCCACCATCTTTGCGGGGTCAGGGCTTTATTATTTGCAGTGTTCAGTACGGAGCCAATCTTGTACTTCACCAGTGCTTTCTGCATCTCTGCCGTATCGATCACCAGCGGGTCAAAGCTCGCAAAACGGTTAGGGCCTTTCCCAACTACGTCCAGCGTAATCTGGGCCATCTGCCCTACCTTCTCTTCGAGTGACATCTTTGCCAGCAAAGCTTCTACCCTTGCATTTATCGTCCCGGAATCATAAGCTACCACTTTGGCAGGTGGTGCTGCTTTTGTTTTTTTCTGCGCGTGCACCTTTGTGAGCGGGCATATCATGCCACCCACCAATGCAACTGTCAGCAGACGTTTTCCAAAATCCATGTTGTTGTGTGTTTAGAGTCGCTATAGAATATATTTCTCAGCGGGAATTGAGCATATTCCCGCTGAGAAGATAGCCCCCTTTTAAAGGTTAAACAATGATTAATATCCTGTATTCTGGGTCAAATTCTTATTCAGCAACCTGTCCTGCTCCGGTATCGGGAACAAATACTGATGCTTGTCAGTATTCACCCCATAATTGATGGTGGTACCGGATTCATCTTTCTGACTGTTCATGAGGGTCACCACATTCACATACCCGTTTTTCTCTGCACGCATCAGGTCATTCCAGCGGGTACCTTCGTTCACCAGTTCCAGTCTTCTTTCATTCAGGATGGCGGTCGCCAGGTCAGTCTTCGTAGTCGCAGTAGTATTGTCCAGACCTGCACGGGTACGGATCTGATTCAGCAAGGTGATAGCGGTGGCTGTATTGCCTAACTCGTTATTTGCTTCTGCTGCCAATAAAATAATATCCCCCAATCTTAATAAGGTAATATTATCAGTACTATTCCAGCCACTTGGATCAGGCCATTTGTTCATAAACGGAATTGCTTCGGTATATTCCCAGGCCGCTGCCGGACTGTTAAAACTCGCATTGGCAATCTGCCAGTTGAACGTGGCAGTATAACGTGCTCCCGCCGTATCGCCAGCAGCTTTGAATGCCTGAATCAGATCATAAGAACCGATGTTACGTTTTGCCCATTGATCGGATGCTACGTATGCAAACATCTCCACCCCCCAAAAGCTGTACGTACTACCTGAATACTGAATCTCCAGGATCGCTTCACTGTTGTTCTTATTCGCAGCGCCCCATAAGTTGGCATAGTTACCTACTAATGAATAGGTACCGCTGCTGATCACTTTATTCGCATAGACGAGACTGTTAGTATAGTCCCCCATCTGCGCATAAGTCTTTGCCAGCATGGCATCGGCAGCACCTTGGGTTGCACGGCCATACTCGCCATTATAAGGAGTAGTATTTAAAGTACTATCTGCATACACCAGGTCTGTGATGATCTGTGCATATACTTCGGTGCTGGTAGCACGGGAAGGATAATAGTCACCACCGTTATCTTCTGATGTAATCAGCGGTACATCGCCCCACTCTGTCACTAACCAGTAGTAGTTCATGGCACGCAGAAAACGGGCTTCACCCAGTATCTGCGCTTTGCGGGTGGTACCTGCCCATTCGTCGGAATTCAGGCCGGGTACTGCATCCAGCACAGCATTCACTGCACGGATATTGTTGTATAGTTCCTGCCAGTCACGCTGGATATTGGTATTTGTCGCCACATAGGTAAACATCTCCAATGGTTGCTCTGCCGAAGTGTTATCACCGTTTACATAGCAGTTGTCAGAACGACCATCTGTATTCATCAGGTTATCGTACTGGAAGAAGTTACCATTGGCCATGGTGCGGTAAGCACCGGTCAATCCCTCTTCCGCATCAGTAGCAGAGGCATAAAAGCTACCGGTGCTCAGGTCAGATTCAGGTGTTTTATCAAGAAAGCTCTTTTTGCAGGCAGTAAATGCCATGGCGAAAGAAAGCGTATATAAGAGTTGTTTTTTCATGTTTCCAGGATTAAAGCGGTTAGAACTGTACATTCAGGCCCAGGGTATAGGTCTTTGCTGCAGGGTACGTACCATTATCTACACCCAGTGTCATCAGACTCGCGCTGGAACCGGCATTGGTCGCCTGGTTGTTGGTACCTGTACCAAAACCATTGATCTCAGGATAATATCCTTTGTAGTTGGTGATGGTGAACAGGTTCTGAGCGGTGGCATATACACGCACTCCAGCCACACCGATACGTTTCAGCAGAGATGCATCTACATTGTAAGCCAGGGTAGCGCTACGCAGACGGAAGAAGGAACCATCTTCCACATAGTTGCTCGCAATCTGGCTTTGCAGTAATGCAGCCGCTGTCGCATTGGTAGTACCGTTGTCTTTTGCACGTGGAATGTCTGTTACATCGCCCGCCTGTTTCCAGCGACGAAGTACGGAAGCGCTTTCGTTCGTGTAGCCGGTCAGGTTTTCAATTTCCATACGGGTTTCATTGTACACTTTGTTGCCGTGTACACCGTCGAACAATACATCCAGTGAGAATTGCTTGTAGTGGAAATTAGAATTGATACCGTATGTGTACTTTGGCAATGCATTGCCCAGGTCCATCATGTTGGCACTGTATACCATGTTGCCCGTTTGCGGATCTACGCCCATGGCTTTGTAACCCCAGAAGGTACCGAGGGAATAACCATTCTTGATCAGACCTGTGTAAATAGGTTGTTTACTACCGCCTACGCTTACACCGCCAGTCTGGTAAGAGGTGGTAGAATCCATACCGGTGATCTTGTTACTGTTGAAAGAGATATTCGCGCTTACATCCCAACCCCAGTCTTTCTTGTCAACGACGATCGCATTCGCACTCAGTTCTATCCCTTTATTGATGTCGTGCCCTGGCAGGTTTACAGCGGTTGTAGCACCACCAGTGGTGAGTGGCAGCTGCTGGGTAAAGATCATGTCATCCACTTTCTTGTAGTAATAATCTGCAGAGAAGGTGATCTTTGATTGCAGGAAGCTTGCATCAAAACCGATGTTCGTTTGCTTAGCAGTTTCCCAACGCAGGTTAGGGTTACCAATCTGGCTGCTGGGGCTTACACCCGGACTAGCCGCACCGGAGCTCCAGGAATAAGCGGAACCGGCACTCAGCAAACTGTATGTTGGATACAGCATGGTATATGGAGGCAGGTTACCAGTTGAACCATAACCAGCACGGATCTTCAGGTTCTGTACGAAGGTCACGTTCTCCATAAATTTCTCCTGGCTCACTTTCCAACCTACGGATACCGCAGGGAATGTACCCCACCTGTTATTGATACCTACACGGCTGGAGCCATCTGCACGCAGCGTGGCGGTGAACAGGTAGCGATCTGCATAAGAGTACATCAAGCGACCGAAATAAGAATTCGTGGTCCAGTCGTATTTGCCTGTGCTGATAGAATAATTTGTACTTGCACCATTCAGTGTAGTAACGGTACCGGAAGCAAACCCGGTTCCATACTGGCTGCTAGTGGCAATCTTTTCTTCCAGTGCTGAAGTACCGACTACTACATTCAGGGCGTGTTTGCCAATATGCTTGTCGTAAGTCAGGGTATTATCCCAGCTGTAGCGGAACACTTCGGACGTGTTTTCACGACCGGCGCCGGTGAGGGAGATACCATACAGACTGGTGTAAGGATTCAGGAACCAGTCGTAGCGGGAGTTTTCCATGATGGCGTTGAACTGGCTACGGTACTTGATATTGAATGGCAGCGTAATTTCGGTGTACACATTGCCCAGCAGGTTGTTGGCAATGGTCTTGTTTTCAGACTGCCAGATATCGGACAATGGGTTATCGCCGGAGAAGAAGTTGCTGTAACCATACACGCCGGGGTACGGAGAGCCTGCAGGCATCTTAATAGGAATATATTCAGGAGTTACGAGGGCGGCAATTACCGCACCACCGTTCTGGGTAGAAGCGTTTTGTGGAGTGGAGCGCTGGTAAGAGCGGTTGTAACTCACGTTACCACCTATGCGCAGCCATTCTTTTGGTTTCTGATCCAGGCTGAGTTTTACAGAATAACGGTTAAAGTTGGAACCCACCATGATACCATCCTGGTTCAGGTAACCAACGTTGAAATAGTAAGTCCCTTTGTCAGAACCGCCGGACATACCCACGTTTGCGCCTGTTTGCATGGCCTTGCGGTAGATGATGTCCTGCCAGTTATTGTTGGTAGAGTCCAGGTTGTAATAAGAAGGCAGACTTGGCGTAGTACCATGAATGTCTGTCATGAGGTCTACCCATTGGGTGTTGTTGAGCACCGGCAGTTTCTTTACGATCTGCTGCATACCGGTGTACACATTAGCATCCACTTTCGTAGTGCCCTTGTTACCTTGTTTGGTCGTGATCATCACCACCCCGTTAGTAGAACCGGCTGCACCATAGATACCGGCAGCAGAAGCGTCCTTGAGTACAGTGATGGACTCGATGGTATTCGGGTCGATAGTTTTGATATCGCTGGCCAGTACCCCATCTACTACATAGAGTGGTTCACCGCCATTGGGACTACCGATACCACGCACTCTTACAGAGAGGTCTCCACCTGGCTGACCGGAAGGTACAGAAACCTGTACGCCCGGTGCTTTACCGGTAATCGCTTCTACCGCGCTCACGATGGGACGACTGGAGATGTCTTTGGTAGATACGGTTGTAATGGCAGATGTAACGTCTTGTTTCTTCTGGGTACCGTAGCCGATCACGACTACCTCGCCCAGGTCAGTTTTACCATCTGTCATGGTGATGTTAATTGCGGAACGGCCGTTTACCGCGATCTCCTGGGAAGCATAGCCTACATAAGAAATTTCTAACGTGGCGGTGCCGGGAGCGGACAGGTTGTAAGAACCATCGCCCTGGCTGGTGGTTCCTTTAGTGGTGCCCTTGACCCTGATGGTGACCCCAGGCAAGGCATTTCCTTTACTGTCTTTGATTTGTCCCCTGATGTTGCTGTTTTCCTGTGCGAACAATTGGCAGCATAACATTACCAGGAAGGTTGTCAGGAATGTTACCCATTTTTTCATAATGTGTGTGTTACGTCAGTTTGATTTAGTGGAAAAGGATACGACTGTATCAGTTGGCTTCATAACGTTTATGAGGATAAAGTTAAGGGTATTTATAGGTACCAATCAAAATTATTTTATCGTAAATGGCTGAATTTAAATTAGTTATAAAATATTTGATACGCTTCAGTACCGTTGAGTAATACGTTTCGAAAGGCTTGATAATGACAGATTACATGGCGATTTTCCTTATATCTGGTAGGAAACCACTGATACGGTTTAATACCATTTAAAAATAATTTGTTGATGCGGTCAACCATCTTCCTTATCGTCCAATACCAATAAACTCCACCCCTGTCCATTAGCATTTTTGAGGGCTTTTTTCCTTTCTTCCATCATTTTGGTAATGCGGGAAGCGTAAGACCAGCAGGTACTTTGGCGGATTTCCAGGATCTCGGACAGTTTATGGGAAGAGATTTTTCCTTTGCTGCTATAAACTAAAAAGGTGAGATAGAAGGCTTTATTAATAGGAATACGGATATTCTGGTAAATGGTGTACGCGGTAGCGGATTCCTCGTAGCTGCATTTGGTACAACGGCGGCTAAAAGGCTGGTGCCCGGGATAGAAATTATCATTCCCGCACTTGCGGCAATGGTAGGGACCAGTCCATTTCAGGTCTGCCAGGAATTGGAGACAGCTTTCCTTGTCAGGGTAGATTTTGCTAAATTCTTCAAAATCAAGGGAAGTCGAGAGGGCGCGGGCGCGGCTGACCTCTTCCACATTTGTTTGCAGTTGTTTATTGTGTAGTTCCAACAGGGCGTTCATGCGGGAGATCTCTGCCGCCTGTTCGGAGATCTCTTTGGTTCTCGCTTTGACCTGGGCTTCCAGTTCCTTGTTCAGGTTATCTTTTAAACGGGCATTTTCAGTCATCTGGCGGATCATCTGGCGGTGGGCTTTGTCCCTTTTGCGTTTTAACAGGCGAACTTTATCCCCTACGGCGAAGCTGAGGAAAAACATCTCCAATATAAAACAGCAACTCAGGCTATAATAGCTGATGGCGCCAAAATTCAGCCAGGTATACCCTAGCATGATAAAGAACTTGAGCATAAAGCCCACGAAGAGAAAAGCGTACCCCAATACAAAGAAACGGGCCGGCCGGTAGCCTTTGGACCATACATGGATACCTGTGTAGAATGCGACCGCCAGGGGTAATAGTTCTATGAATTTATAATTGAACCAGTAAGGATTGATGAACAGACAGCCGAGGAAATACAGGCACCTGAGTCCTATGACTACGTTTATGAGGCGGTACAAAAACGGCTGCCGGACCTTTAAGTGTAATAAGCTACTGGTAAACAGCAGAGCAAAAATACTCATGGTGAGCAATGGCCAGGCGAACGCCTGCTGGTTCCAGAGTGGCCAGTTGGGCCAGAGCCACTGGTAGGCGATACCATCTGTACAAAGCTCGTACAGGGCTACGCTCATTACATATAATACATAATAAAGGTATTGGCGCTGGCGCATGGCGATGAACATGATCAGGTTGTAAAAGCTGAAAATGAGGATCATGCCATAGAAAATGCCGAAAGTGAGGTATTCGGAGAGGGCGTAACTGACAAACCGGTCGATGGAGCGGAGTACAATGATAATATCTGCCGTTTGGGAGGATTGGATCCGGAAATAATAAACGGCGCTGTCCTGCCGGAAGTTGTCCAGGGGGATTTCGAAGTTCTTATGCCGGAACCATCGCTGGGCAAAAGGGTATCTGGCACCTAATTGTAGTTTTTTAAAAGCCCCGGTCGTATCAGGCAGGTAGGCCGTGATATCGTCAATGGTCTGGTCGAAGAATTCGAGGAGATAGTATTTATCGGCTTCCCGGTTATGTCCGATGCGGATACGGTACCAACAAACGGCGCCCAGTTGTCGGTTCTGAGGTGTACTTTCCAGGCTGGCGCGGAATTGCGCCTGCATGGCAGGCTGAGTCACATCGTGGATATTCAGATTGCCATGCGGGTCGTTCAGAAATTCGATCTGGGCATAGGTAAATATGTGTTCATTCAACGAGCTGTCGATATGCACTACTTGCTGCCCTTTAGCAATAGTGGTCAGTAGCAGCCATGCCCCCCATAAAAGCCAATTACGCATAGAGCGCAAAAGTACGGTTATTTCATTTTTGCCGTAGGCCCTTCGATGGTGAAAATCTGATCGCTCAGTTTTTTGGGCGTAATGGCGGTGGCTGTTGAGGTAAATTTGTAGTATTTACTGTCTACCGTGATTTTTAGCGGTACAGCGTGCGTGGCATTCCCATATGTATTCCAGTTGGCGTAGGCGTGCTTTTTATAAGCGGCAGCGTTCATGGGGAATTTTTTGCTATAGGCGTAACGGGAAATGCTGGTTTTGGATGTAATGATAACTACATCACAGGGGTAACCGAGCACGGTATCGGCGTTATTGAGGTGTTCAATGCGGGTTACGCTGTCGGCATTTTCAGCACCGTCGTAGTAAAAGAGGGTGTCTGATTTAGGGAATTTGTTGTATAGCCGGTTGGTTTGGTCGTCATAGACCTGGTAGGTCATGTAGGACCCGTTGGAGTAATTTTTATATTTCCCTTCTTTGATATAGTAGTCCAGCTCGTTCCCTACCAGTTTTTCGATCATTTCAACGGCGATCATTTTGCCTTCGAATTTGTTTTGGTAGCGGATTTCGCCTTCAAAGTTCTGGGCTATGATTTTCCCGGTCAGGAAGCAACAAAGCAGCAATAAGATCATTCTATTCCCCATATAGATTCTTTACAGCGGCTAAATTATAAAAATTTTGCTGTTCCAGGTAATCAATAATCTCCTTATCCCTCGCCTCCAGGTTAAAGATCAATTCTGTGGCTGGCCAGCCACCGCTGCTACCATATTTTTCCTTTAAAGGAATAAAAACATTATCTACATAAGCCGCGATCTTTCGCTTCTCATTCTGGTTAAAATCGCTTTTATTCTCATATAGTTTGAATACATAGCCGTACAATGCGCTGATCATTCTATGCTCATTACCATCCGTATGATCCGCTACCCATTTCAACAATCCCTCCCTGATCACCAGCTGATTCTTACAATCTTTCCTAAAAATAATAGTCGCTACTTTTGCCAGCCCATCATCATCATCTGCTCTCAGGTATTCATTCATCACAAGGTCATTTATTTTCTGATCTTTGGTATACCCATAAGAAGTAACCAGTACTTTTAAAAAAGAGGTATCTTCATTCAGGAGTATAGCCAGATCCGCCTTGTTGTCATTGAAAAAATACTTATTTCTTGAAATCAGTTTCTGCGTATACTTAGTATCGATCTTAAAATGATCATCATCTACAAAGGTGCCCAGTGATGAAATCAATGGGATATGCGAAATGAAGCTGAACTCTTTTGACGCGACCACATCATCTGTCATCATGGGAAATGGATTCTCTATATTTCCACCTTCATAGAGCATGGTGAATTTCTCATGTTCCTTAGTCCGGCAATTGCCGCCTGCATTAAAATTCTCAGCAAAGAGTTCATGCAGTTTCTTTTGAAACACCTCCTTTGCAGGGGTTACATATCCCTTTGTTTTCAGAATCTCTGCAATCACCGGTAGTGCAATGTTCATATCTTTTTCAGCATATTGATATGTACCACCTCCTTCGTCGTTCAGGTTCTTCTGTAACTCGCTCTGTTTTTTTAATTCCGGATTATTCATAATCACTTCCTTTTCATTACTAACTGTCGTATCCGCCGTCTGCTGTTCAGTGGCCTCTTTGGGCTTCGCCTGTTGCTGACAACTGGTACAACCGATTATTCCTAAGATGATAATTAAGTTTCTCATTCAGAAAATTTTAATCCTATATGAAAGTGGTCCTGGTGCACATCTGCATAGTCTCCACTTGAGTGTTTAATACCAGCTTTGTACGTGTAGTTATTTATATAATTCCACTTCGTAGCAAGTTCTAATAAAAATTCCAGCTTCGCAACAAAATCTGCAGTAGTTGGAAATGCCTGCGCAGCCTGTGACCATATGACCTGGCCTGCGGTATTGGGACTACCCGGATAACGGATATCTACGTCAACACCTACCCTGTGAGAACTATGCCCGATGTTCCGTGCATCATTCGCCGAAATATCGTTATAGTAAAGTGTGTCGGAATATCCCTTCACTGGCAGACAGAAGAAAAAGCCCAGTAAATGCGCCGCCATTTCAGGAGAAGCATAGTTATCACCGCCTTTATCTCTCGTACCAAAACGGCCCCAGTTCGGACCTGTTTCAGGGAATGGCAGTAAGCGGATATCGACCTTGTTCCCTCTGAAGGTACTCTTCATTTCTTCTGAGTTGATGTACTTTGTGTACACAGACTTCTTATCTACAATCACCTCATACCTGTATTGTTTCGAAGCCAGGTTTTTATATTCATAAGTGACCGTGAA
This sequence comes from Chitinophaga sp. LS1, assembly GCF_034274695.1. Classification (NCBI taxonomy): domain Bacteria; kingdom Pseudomonadati; phylum Bacteroidota; class Chitinophagia; order Chitinophagales; family Chitinophagaceae; genus Chitinophaga; species Chitinophaga sp. LS1. Next base: position 5,712,111 of record NZ_CP128362.1, on the reverse strand, counting down.
ATTATCGACATCTATCTTATACCTGTTACAATCTTTTTCGGGCACCGTTTCCCCATACTTACATTCATTCACTTTGAATACTTCAGCAGTATTCTTAAATGCTTCTTTCTTCACGCCATAGGCAGTTTTACCACCCGGCAGTGACTGGTCCGCACCCACGATCACACTGATCACGTCTTCATCCTTTTGTTTATTGGCGACATGTTGGATTTTATATATTTTCCAGAAGGCCATAGAGGCCAGCAGGGAGATCTTTGCATTGGTCCGGAGCAGGTCAGGGGTGGTTTCGATATCGCCACCTTCCTTTTTAGTATAAATATTTGCTGCCTTATAGTTTCCTCTTCCGGTCAGTTGCAGGGGCCCCATACCACGAAATTTCCAACCATCTCCTTCCTCCGTATTACCTAATTCAATTCCTTTTTCGGTCGTTGGTCCGTAAGCATAATTAGCTACCTTCTTTTCGCCTTCTTCATCCAGGCCATTTACATTCTCCTCTGTCTGACGGCCCAGTTCCTTTGCCTTTTTCTTTCCTTCCGCAGTTCTGAAAGCTTTGAACCGGCTCAGTCGTACATACCAGTAGTTGAAATTTTCATCCTCTGTAATATCCAGGCCGGGGCCGGACTCCCCTCTTACCTGTGCAAAGAAGTGGGCTTTATTCCAGCAGGTATCCATACCCAGTTCCTTCATATACTTTGTATAGTTTGCCGCTATCGCCGTCAGGTCGTCAGCTTTTGCCTGGGGAAAGATCTTCTTCAATTGGTCTACTGATACCTTATCCGCACAATTAGGGCATCCTGAAGTAGTGGGTGCTGTCTGTGCCGGTTCATTCTTTAATACGGCCGGTGCATTCTTATCTGCCAGCTGGCTCCATTCACCGGCATGGGCATCAGACATTTTCAGGTGCTGGAAGAAATAGATCTGGTTCGGAAAATGCTGTCCATCGTCTGTAACTTCTTTGGGATACATGAAGGTCTTTGCCTCAGCTGATTTAATAATCAGGTAGAAAGCACTATACCCGTCATTCCTCGCTTTGCTGGCATGCTTCAGTTCATTGGTATCCAGCTGTAATGTGACAAGTTCAGTATTATCCGGTTTTATCTTCTTTTCAACCTTCATTTTCTCATCCGGCAGCTTATACCGGTTGTCCCAGAATTCGACCGTCAGTTCCTTGCCAGCGAGGTTAAGTGTCTGTATCTTAATATTAATTTTCTCGCCATACTGATAGACCCTGTAAGCCAGGTTGCCACCGGATTCAAAGTACTTGACATCCACAACTTCGGGGCGTTTGCTGATGTAGACATACTTGCCCGTTTCACTCCCCCGCATGTTACTTTCTTTGGCAGGGAAGATATAATCCTTTCCTTTGCAGGCTACCTTCTTCACACCATCAAACTGTAGTCCTGATTGGGTAGGCAGCATCACGAAAAACACATCGTACTCATCACCTTCAAACCATAACTCACTCAGCTTGCTCTTCAGGTCATTTGTATTGACATCGATACTCAGTACACCATTTACATCAAATTTGCCCTTTTTAGGCCCTGCTATGTAATTTGGCGCTGAATGCTCATCAGCTTCCAGGATGTGTAATTCAACCTCCTCATTGGCCGCATTGGCACTCTTAATGATCATTTTGAGTGTCTCATTCCAACCAGCCTTTGCTTTGTAGTTTCCTTCCTTATCACCAAAATACCAGGCGTCTATTTTTGCAAAATCCGCATTTACTTCCAGTGACTTTGTGGATGCACCCAATGTAGCAGTCACAGATGATTTACCTTTTTGTGCCGCATATACACCAGCAATCTTATCGCCTTTGCCTAATGCCGGCGACCAGGTAAAGGGTCCATCTTTCGAGGCATCGTAAGGCATTCTGGTAGTAGCGACTACATTGTATTTCTTACCCACTATCCAGTTCTTCGTGTTGTTTTCTTCTTTGATGTCTGTGATAGTATTCAGTGCCACTTCAAAACGCCAATCGTCTGCCTGATCACTGGCAGCGGGTGCATTCTTCTTCGCATTCCAGGCATCTGCTACAGATACATAGGCTTCAACCACGTACTTACCGGGGTTGGCAAAGTACTGATTACCATCCAGTGTGATGGACTTACCTGTACCTACATCCCGTCCATTCAGCTGCCATTTGATCTGGCCGACTTCAAAATCTTCGGGCTGTGTGGTGTAGGTCATCTTACTCACCTGGAAGGTCATGGTGGTACGTGGCCTGATCACGGTCGTATTCTGGTCGTTGGTAACGGCAACAACCCCATTCGCCTCAGATTTCATTTCTTTTGACACTACCTGCTCACCCATCTTTGCAGTGACGATGTAGGTAGCGGCAGAGTTATCTACCCTGAACGTGACCTTGTCCGTACCAGATGCAATGACATTCCCTGCCATATCGGTGACCTGCATAGATACCTGTTGCTTTTCTTCGGGAGTAGGTGGATCTATTTCGTAGACAGCACTGACGGTTACGTTCATCCCTCTTCTTACACGGTACTGGTCTTTGACAAAATGCCCCAGTAATCCATCCATACTGAATTCATTTTTCAGCTTGTTCACGGCAACTGTAACGTCGATAGAGCAGGTCGGATCCCCATTGCCATTCGCGCCATAGGCCATTACCCTGTAAGCACCTACAGTATCAAAGTTCATTTTAAAATCGGGGCCGATGGTTTCAAAGACGAGTGTACCTGTCTCAGAAAAGCCGAATCCTTTGAACACTTTCCAGCTCACCTTCGCCTTGTCCGCATTACCGGGATTGAAATATTCCTTTACCTTGAAGGTGACGTCTTCGTCTACACGGGTTACCAGTTCCGGTACTTTTTTCCCGCTCTGCACAGCTGCTTCGGCAGCAGCTACTTTCCCTTCGATAGATTTTACCTTAGGGATCTGCAATTTATTGTCCGGCGGCTCGGCCATTGGGTTTAGGGCGGCCATGGTAGAGACTTCCACATTATCGAAGTGTGCACTGGTTACCTGTGCCACCTGTCCGTGGTTGATGATGGTGATGCAGGGATTACCACTCACAGCGCAGGTAGCCTTGCTATCTTCCGTGAGGATCTTACCACCATTGGTGAGGGTGATCTTATTATAAAAACTATCCCATTTTGTGATGTTCACATTGCAGGCACTATTCACCTTGTTACAGCGACCAAAGGTTTTCGCTTCCAGTGGCTGGCCGATATCTTTCGTACTGGCGATAGGTTTAGCATCTCCGCTGCCATCGTTGATATAGTCACGATCATTGGAGGATATTTTCAACTTGTCGGGGGAAGCACCATAATCGCATTTGCAGGTAGCTCCCTGTACTACAAAGTGTTTTTCACTCATACTACAGTTTCTTTAATCGGATTACAAACAGCCGTGAGTTGGGTACGGCGAGGGGTACCATCCAGCTCAAAGGTCCATTCAGCATGGATGGTATCTATCATTTTAGTCAGTTTATTGATGGTAAACCGGATGTCGTGTTCATAGGGAACCGGTTCCTTAAAGGGTACTAACTGGTAGGCAGTACGTTTGCCACCCATGGCCACGTTGCACCAGCAGGTGAGGAATAGGTCCTGTTGCATCGCGTGCAGTACTGCGCCTTCATCCCGCAGGGCGCAGCCAGTGGCTATGATATATTCGATCGCTTCAGGGCCGGAAAAGTAATCCAGCAAAGATGGTTCCTTTTCTTCCCATTTCTTCATTATTTCAGCATGGTTAAAAACCCGGGTGATACTACCGTCGGTGGCTACACCCAGCTGTAATGGATAGATTACCTGGCCACATTTTGCAGCCAGATCAGCGGCGAGATAATCGGAAGAAGCTTCTCCATTTACAGTTACTTCTCCCCTCTCAAACTGAAAGAAAATACCCTGGTCATCTTCCACCTTCATACGGCTTACGGTCATGGTGAATGCCAGTACAGACGGGTATTGTATTTTTACGGTATAATCCACCGGGGTCAGGATTTCCACACGGGGCGGTCTCTTGCCAAATAAGTTAAAGATGCCCATTACTGTGTACATTTATTTTCCAGCGTATCGGTTTTACCGTTGACTTCCATCGTCCACACCCCATGAAGAGAATCTGTGCTACAGCGTTCAAAACGGTATTCTCCCTTGTAGTCTTCCAACTCCTGATTGATATCGTTATGAATATCCCAATAGTCTTCTTTGCCTTTCATATAGCTTTTCGTGTTCTTAGACAAACGGTAAAACTGTATGAAATAACGGATGTAATGTGCTTCCACATCAGTTTTGTTCACTGCACTATCACAATATTGATGAATGATTTGTTTGAGGCTGTCTGCGGAGTTGGGCGCATTCTCAATGAGTGCGTAACGGTAATAACCGGGACCATACTGCCCGTTTACTTCCACTTCTGCTTTATGATCCAGCTTGTCCAGGTATATTACATGAACGCCAGTAGATGTCGATGTACAGGCAAATAGAACAGCACTCAGTAATAATATGAAAGTATACTTCATTATCGCTTATTTTTCCTTTCCTGCGCACCCTCGTTTATATTGCCGGAAAATTCTTTGGTGAATTGCATTTTTGTTAAGAATGGTTTGTAGCCCCTGAGGTGTTGTAACAGGAACCATGCCCGGAAGCCAGCGCCCCAGGAGTAGAACTTTTCCATATCAGGTAGATCGAGGCCAAAGTGGTCCCAAAGCTGCACTTCGTAGCGGGCTTTGTAAGTATCGCCGGTTTGTTTGAAACTCAATAAGGTCACTTTGTAACTCCATACGTCATTGACCGCAATAGTCAGGCCTTTTACCAGGTTGTAGTCCCTGCTGTAAGGGTACGATGGGTGACCGTATGGATGAGAAGTTTTATAGCCGCTTTCAGTACCTGCATACACTTTCTTATCTTCCATAGTGATCAGTTCCCCGCCAGCCTTTTTGATGCGCTCAGCCATTTCATCTTCAATGCCTGTACAAAAGCGTTGGGTAGAAGGATTGGCCTGTGCAGCAGCGGTGAGTTTGGCATTTTCGTATACACCACCCTCATTCTTCTGGAACTTATTGATCATGGCCTTGATATTGTCGTTCAGATCGCCCCTGGCCATAGTTTCCACCATAATTCTGAAGTCGAGGAACAAATCATCGTCGTTACTGGAAGCGTTGGACAATTGCATCAGGTAACCGGTATCGAGGATCTGCTGTTGGTTGTAGATGGCACTGTACGTGGTGCCGCTGGCGGCGTTGGCGAACTTCGCGTCTTTTTGTGCGTCAAAGCCATCGTTGACATAGGAGTTTTTATACGCATCTACCTCTCCTTTCGTATATACCGGGCGTTTAGCCACCCCTTTTCCAAAGGCCATATCGTTGGCGATATCGGTACCGTCTTCATTCAGGCCGGGGGTGCGGTATACGTCTACCACCAGTGGCAGGTAAATGATCTTCGTAGTGGCAACCACCTTAGTATCCGGTTTGCGGAAAAAGGCATAGACACTTACTTCCTTATCGATGGTATTGCCATCTACGGTGATAGATTTATAGGCGATACCCTTCTCTACGCGGGTAGTACCGGTTTTGAAAGGGGTAATGGTTTTGCCGCCATCGAAAGAAAAAGCCCAGCTTACCAGCCGGAGCTGGTTGTCAGGTACCTGTTCACTAAAAGAGGTGGCTTTGAATTCGTAGGTATTCCCATTTACAACGCTTTTGGGACCTTCTACTTTCAGTACTTTGATGGTAGTGCCGGCGTTCAGTTGAACAGGGTCACTTTTGTGAAAGGAAACGCCGTCCTGTTTACCGTGGATGTTGATCCGTTTGCCGGATTGCAGGGCAGTTTCACCCACACTGTTCCAGCGGACTTTTTCACCATTTTCAGTATAGTTTTTGGCGACAATGACGAGGTTTCCCGTACTGTTATCTCCCATGGTTTTTCAATTAAAGATGAGGGGGCTCTAGAATAGTTTGGATTTCTCTGCGCTTTTGATCGCGACTGATTTACCAGAGTTGATGGTCATCTCTTCTTTGGAGCTGTCCACTTTTACCTGTTCTGCGGTTTTCTCAATACTCTTTGCCTGCACGTCCATATTTTCTGAGGCAATCTTTGTAATGTTGGTTGCACTCAGTTTATAGTCATTAACAGAGTATTGGGTCATGCTGTCGCCGGCGTTGTGCATGATGTTCATGCCTGCGCTGGCGGTCAGGTCGTATCCCGCGCTGTTGGTCAGGTAGGTACCGGCAGTCACGTCTACGCTTTCTACAGCGATGATGTTGATGTTCCGGGCCTGTATTTTGATATTTTGTAAGGCAGAGATAGAGATGTTCTGACCATTGGTATCCATAACGATGGTGTTGCCACCTTTGTCGTTGATGGTGATGAATTCCTGGCCGGCGGTATCATCGAGGCGGATGGTATGACCGCTGCGGGTTCTGATGGCTTTTACGTTATTGTCAGTATCGCCATAATCAGCTTTGCCGCCACCGTTATAGAGGGTACCGGTGATGTAGGGGGCTTCGGGGTTACCACCTTCAAAATCTACCCATACTTCTTCGCCTGTTTCCGGCAGGAAGTAGAAGCCTTTGTCACCGCCGCCATGAGGCTGAATGAGGCGGATCCAGGGGGTCATACCGTTTTGCCAGTTGAAGCGTACGCGTACACGGCCCAGGCCTTTGGGGTCGAAGTTTTCCACGACGGTCGCACTTTGTGCTTCGCAGTAAGGAATGTTTTCGATGTCCATGGGAGGGGCGGCACTGGCGGCAGGGATGCCTTCGAAGAGGTTATAGTATTCTCCGTTGCCATCACAGAAATGTTCTAATGCAGTAAGGAGGAATTCACCATGATCGGCAGTAGAGAAGATATTTTCCTGGATGCTGATGGTATCGCCGAGTCGCAGGGCAGTGCTTTTACTACGGCCATTGATGCGCACCATCCCGGCCATTTGAGCCTGTTGCTGGCGCTTACCGGTATTTTCCAGTTCTTCTTTTGCATTGCTGCTGAAAGCGTGAGGTACCTTGTAAGTAAAGGCGCGGTTGTAGAGTTTATCGCTCACGCTTTTTGCGTTTTGCGTGTAGTTATCTACGTTACCGGCGGAAATGGAATTGGTGTTGAAATCCACATCTGAATAGTTTCGATATTCCTGCGCTTTCAGGGCCTGATTATTCGGTACGGTTCTGAGTGAGATGGTGAAATCAACGAGGTTTACCTGGTGATACAGTGTTACTTTTTGCGGGGTATTTTTCCCGAATATGATGCGTTGTCCATTATAAAAAAACCATTCGCCATAGCGCTGTGATAAGCGGGTGAGAAACTGGTAACCGGTTTCTTTGTACTGCACAATGTATTTGAGCTGGGTTGTGTATGCCGGGTTGACTTCAGGAGAGCCGGGAAAGGCGCTGCTGGTCTTCAATACGGTGTTGACAATGTTGGCGAGGTGCTGTGTTTCGAAGGACTGCATGTGAGGATTGCCATCGAGCAGTATGGTAGGGCTGGATGCGTAAATGGTGCAATGACCGTTGATCGCATTGCTTTCCTTTCCAAAAGTTACAGCGGTGACGATACCATTAAAAGACAGTGGTGTACCATTGCCGGTACCTTCCATGCTTTCGACGGTCATGCGTACTTCTTTACCTAAAAAGGATTGTCCGGACGAGACAGGATCTTTTCCTAATTTAAGTAGCCAGTCAAAGCCAATTTTGATTTCCAGTGCGTGATGCCCTGTCATGGACTGTTTCAGGTGAACGGAATGAAATTGCCTGAATTGTTCATCTCCTATTGATACAGAGGTTTGGGTATATAAAGCCATTCTCTCAATAATTGATATGGTAATGCGGTTAACGAAATAGGTTAATTACTTACAAACAACCCGAAATTATAAAAAAAATTTGAATCTGTTGTTTAAACAGGCATATTTTTAATTATTAATGATTAATTAATAATTATATCATTTATTTAGATATAGTTAGGAAGTCTAATTTAATACGCAGTAACTAATTCATAAAAAGCGGCGATATCATTGATGGCTTCAAGGATTTCGGAGTACTCACGGTTTGGATTCAACCAGTATACACGGTAGCCATCGGGACTGCATACAAACAGTTCATCTGTAACGTTTAATAAGGTATCTTCTGTATGAGGGAAATAGGTTTTAAACTGATAATTGTCCGTACCAGCTGCTACAGTTAGTAATCCCATGGTCATATCGGGGCTCTCTCCTATTTTCACCAGGTCATGGTAGTCGCAACCTGCCATCATGTTGACGAGGTAGCTGTTGCCTCCCGAGACGACTAACTGGTAGGGAAATTCGTACCCGATAGCATCTGGAGCAGGATTAACAGATACGATGGTGGCGGGTCTGTTTGAAAAGGCAGTGAGTAACAGGTCTGTTACCATGCGTTCCTTCCATAACCTGACGAGTGGGGTGGCTGAGAGCATAGGTAATTCTACACAAACTCCGGCATTTCCGATTTTTCTGATATTTATTTTCATGCTACAGGGTGTTGAATCGAAGATAAGGAGGAGGAGCATACAGATAGGTTAATGCGGTGTTAACATGCTCATAGTTTCGGTCTGGCTTTGCATCCAAAAGGTGGCTTACAGGATGGTTGGAGATTGAAGTGACTTTGGGTATCGGAGTTACATCGGCCGCAGACCGGACCCGGACACCAGTGTTCCAAAAGCGGACAGGGGCCTGTTTATAATTAATTGAAAATGAGCACCAATCTTTCTGGCAGGATTTTTCCTCCTCAGCAATCATTTAACCCGACACTATGCACAGGAACTACATAAAAATGGCTATCAGGTACCTGTTTAAAAACAAGGTACATTCCTTTATCAATATTGCCGGATTATCTGTTGGGATGACGGTGGCGATGCTCATTGGATTATGGATCAGGGATGAGTTTACCTATGACCAGTTTCCGGAGCATTATGAACAGATAGCACAGGTATACAAGAGCCAGGTATTTAATGGAGAGGTGAAGACCGGCAGGGCGATTAGTATTCCTTTGCCAGCGGCATTGAAGGAGCATTATGGCACCTATTTTAAGAATATGGCACTGAGTTCCTGGAACTGGGGGCATATACTGGCAGTGGGTGAAAAAAAGTTGTTGCAGAACGGGAATTTTATGGAAGCGTCAGCACCAGAGATGTTTAGTCTGAAAATGCTGCGGGGCGATCAGAAAGGGCTGGCAGACCCAAATGGGTTGATGTTGTCACAGACGGTGGCGAAAGCGTTGTTTGGAGATGCAGATCCGATGGGACAATTGGTGAAACTGGATAATGAACAGAGTTTTAAAGTGACGGGCGTGTATGAAGACTTTCCATATAACAGTACTTTTAACGGTATTTCATTTATAGCGCCATGGGCGTATTATGTCAATAATCCCACACTGGTAAAGCCCAGGTCGAAAAATGAGTGGGGGGATAATTCTTATCAATTGTACGTACAGCTAGCGGATCATGTGGATATGAATATGGTGAATGCAAAAATCGGGGATGTGGCCATGAAAGAAGCGGATGCATTTATTAAACCGTATGCACCTAAGATATTGTTGCATCCTATGAGCAAGTGGCACCTGTATTCAAAATTTAAGAATGGTGTGGCGACGGGTGATCGTTTGCAGTATGTATGGTTGTTTGGCATCATCGGGGTGTTTGTATTGTTACTGGCATGTATAAACTTTATGAACCTGAGTACAGCGAGGAGTGAGAAGCGGGCGAAGGAAGTGGGTATTCGTAAATCAGTAGGTTCGTTGCGGCATCAGCTGGTTGCACAGTTTTTTACAGAGTCGTTGTTTGTAACAGTGATTGCTTATATACTGGCGATTGTTTTCGTGTTGATTTTATTGCCGGCGTTCAATGAGGTGGCAGATAAACAAATTGTGCTGCCATGGACGAATCCTTTGTTTTGGGTGGTGGGGTTGACATTTACATTAGTGACAGGGTTGATAGCGGGTAGTTATCCGGCGTTTTATTTATCTTCCTTTCAACCGGTGAAGGTATTGAAAGGTGCGTACAAGGCGGGCAAGCTGGCTGCTATGCCGAGGAAGGTACTGGTGGTGTTGCAGTTTAGTGTATCCGTTACGTTAATCATTGGAACGATCGTGGTGTTTAAACAGATTCAGTTTGCGCGCAACCGGCCAGTGGGATATGACAGAGAAGGCCTGGTAACATTGCCGACGATAACGGATGCAATTGCGAATCATTTTGAGGCGTTCAGACATGAGCTGATGGCATCTGGAAAGATCGAAGAAGTCGCGTTTTCCACCAGTGCTACAACGACAGTCAATAATAATACGAGTTCTATTCGCTGGACGGGGAAAGACCCTAATATGACGGTAGATTTTGCGAATATCGGGGTGACTTTTGGCTATGGAAAGGCGGTGGGCTGGCAGTTTACAGCAGGGCGTAATTTTGATGCCGGGATGCTGACAGATTCTGATGGTTTGGTGATCAATCAGCGTGCGGTGGAATATATGAGTCTGAAAGATCCTGTGGGGCAGTTTATTACATGGGGGGATCATCAATTTAAGATATTAGGAGTAGTACGTGATATGGTGATGGCAAATCCTTATGAGCCGGTGGCACCGACAATATTTTATATCAAGGACCGGTTCAGGGATAATTATGTCAATATACGGATTAACCCGAAGAGTAGTCCGGTAGAGGCAGTGGCGCTGATAGAGGAAGTGTGCAGGAAGTATGATCCGGATAGTCCTGTGAATTACAGATTTGCGAATGCGGAGTATGCGGATAAGTTTAAGGATGAGATGCGGGTTGGAAAACTGGCAGGGATCTTTGCATTGCTGGCGATATTTATTTCCTGCCTGGGATTGTTTGGGATGGCTTCGTTTATGGCGGAGCAGCGTACGAAGGAGTTAGGGATACGCAAGATACTTGGGGCCTCTATATTTAATTTATGGGGGATGTTGTCGAGGGAGTTTATTATACTGGTAGCGATTTCATTTTTGATAGCGATGCCACTGGCACATGTGGGGATGCAGGCGTGGCTGGCAAGGTATACATATCGTACAGATATGCCGTGGTGGGCGTTTGTGGCAGCAGGTGGAGGAGCGTTGCTGATAACGGTATTGACGGTGAGTTTTCAGGGGATCAGGGCGGCTACGATGAATCCGGTGAGGAGTTTGAAAACGGAGTAAATATATTCAAAGGCTGTTTGTAGGGCAATGCGGCAATTTCAGGAAGCTGTTTGCAGGACCCGGCCAGGAGCGTGTATCTTTCTTTTGATACACGCTCTTTTTCATTGAAAATGGGTTACATTTCCCGTTGGAGAATTCCCTCTTTCATGAATGATTTATTCAGATACCTAATGGAGCCAGGTTTCTATTTATTCGATTCCCGTAGGTTTTATTCATTTATGATGCACCCTCTTTTTTGTTTCTGGTATTATGCGTATAAATACTTGATTGTTATATAATTGAAATCCCCTACCTTGCCTTCAAATTAATCCCAAAAATCTCACTGTATGAAAAAGCTTCTACTGCTTTCATTGTGCGCCCCTGTGCTCCTGCTTTTCTCATTCTCATTCCAGCAGGTATCAGGCGTTAAGCGCGTCAGCACACACCTTTACACTGTTTCCAAAGTTGCTACAAAGCGTGTATCTGTAGCAGATCAGGAAGAAATCAAACGTGTAGTAGCACAACATTATGGCATCAAGGATTTCGGTCGTGGTGCAATCACCATTGGATCCGACAATCCGCTGAACAGAAAGATGGGCGGTATTCTGGACAATTCAATTTACAAAGATTGGGTGTCTACCAAGTTCATTTTCTGGAAGCAGATCAAGACACTGCCGGAAGAAGTGATCAAAGCAAACGAGATCATGAACCGTTATGCACCAGCCATCAAGTAACTGGCTAAAACGATGGCTGGCAGACAATCGGTCAGCCATCGTACTGTTTCGCAGACGAAGTTTGTATGGCTGGATGGCAGCACACCTTCTCTTTATCATCATCATCAATAGTGTCAGTGCTTACAAGGCGTATCATGAGTTTCATCATACGCCGGAGGAGTCTTATGTTGTGCGCAAACTGACGCCATTCCTGGAGGCAAAGGCGATACGATATTACGGTCGCTATACCGGAGCAGAAACCGGGTATGGTTTTTTTGGCATTAATGTACGGTCTAATGGAATGCTGATCGGGGAATGTGGCGGTACGCCTATTACGGCGGATTTCAGATCGTACGAGACATCGCTGCGTTTTTTTTCAATGGCCAATGCATTGACAGATGATTTTATTAAGCCGGATGCACATGATAGTCTGCCCGGAGGATTACTTGGAGAATATAATAACCTTGTCTTTAAAAATATCGCCGTCACTTTATTTCAGCAGCATGGCTGTGTGGATAGTACCGTAATTTTAAGTTACAATGTATTGCAGTTCCCTACCCTGCAGGCGGTGCGTGCTGGTACCCCGAAGGAATACCTGCTGACGAAATTAGTGACGGGAACCTATAGTCTGACGCCACATGCACAATAAGACCTATCCCGGATGGTTGTTCTTTTTCCGGGTGAATATGGCAGGTTTTGCTTTGTTACATTTTCTGGCGATACAGCCGGATTTTGATATGTTGTATTCATTCAAAGGGTATATATACCCTGATATAATGGATACAGCTACGGATCATTTCAGTCCTACCCTTATCAGCCTGCAGCATTATGTGGGTATACGATATGAGACATTATTATGGATATGCAGGATTGCGTATCCATTGGCATTAGTGAGTCTGATCCTTGGGTTTTGTACGAGGGTGAGTGCGGTGTTGTCGTTGTTTTTGCAATTATTGTTATTGAAGTCTATTCATTTGTATGAGTATGGGGTGGATGGGTATACTACATTCGCGTTGTTCTATTGCTGTATATTTCCTGTGGGTTATATTTATTCGGTAGATAACCGGTTGCGAAAATTCATCATTGCACCAGCGCATGAGCATTGGTTAATTCTATTAAAGGCGCACTTATGTATTGCTTATTTCTTTTCGGGGTTTGATAAGGTGATTGGGGTGACATGGAGGAATGGGGAGGCATTGTGGAAGACCTTGCATAGTCATAATTATTATAGTTTATTTAGTCTGGATTTTTTAGTGAATACACCGTTTTTTTTGATAGCAGGCTGGGGTACGATAATATTGGAGATGGCATATTGTATTGGGATGAATGTACGGGTGACGCGGATGTGGTGGTTGGGGGCGATTGTTTGTCTGCATTTGTTTATAGCATTGTTTATGGGGTTGTTTTTCTTTTCGGCGATGATGATATTGCTGAATTTGTGTGCGTATTATACGCCTTATATAGATCCTGAGCGGGTGAGGAAGAGGAGGTTTTAAACGCCAACGGCGTGAGATGCAAACTGAAGGAATTTTTTATTGACCAGTTGAAAGGCATATACAGGGCGAACTACTCGCCTGATTAGAAATATGGGATTTTCCAAAAGATAAAAATCTTATCTTTTGGAAAATCCCACTTTATGTTTGCCAGATTTACCTTTCTCTTACTCCTTATTTCAAATTGTTGTTTTGCGCAAAAAATGGAATGGTGGACCCATGCCCGGTTTGGCATGTTCATCCATTTTGGTTTATATGCTGAAGCTGCCAGGCATGAATGGGTAAAAAACTACGAGCGGCTCACAAATGAGGAGTACCAGATTTATTTTGATCAGTTCAACCCCGATTTATTTAACCCTAAAGAATGGGCCAGACAAGCCAAAGCAGCAGGCATGAAATACGCTGTGCTCACTACCAAGCACCATGAAGGATTCTGTCTCTTTGATTCCAGATACACGGATTATAAATCCACTAATACCCCAATCCGCCGGGACCTTGTCAAAGAATTTGTAGCCGCTTTCCGGGCGGAAGGGATTAAAATAGGGTTTTATTATTCCCTGCTGGATTGGCATCATCCTGATTTTACCATAGATAACCACCATCCTCAGCGGCCCGCTAATGATACAGCGTATGCCCGGCTGAACAAAGGCCGGGATATGGAGAAATACCGCCAGTATATGCGCAACCAGATTACAGAGCTCCTGACTCAATATGGGAAAATAGATATTCTCTGGCTGGACTTCTCCTACCCGGGCGCTCATGGAAAGGGTAAGGATGACTGGGGGTCACTCGCCTTGCTTAAAATGATCCGGAAACTGCAGCCCAATATTATAGTAGATAACCGGCTTGATCTGGGAGGTGTGCCTGATGGGGCTGACTTTGCCACCCCGGAACAGGTGAAACCGGAAGAACTAAAAAGTAATTATGATGGATTGCCCTTTGAGACCTGCCAGACCTTTTCTGGTTCATGGGGGTATTATAGGGATGAGGATACCTGGAAGACAAATGTACAGCTGCTTACTTTGCTGATCACTTCTGTAAGTAAGAGTGGGAACCTGATTCTGAATGTAGGGCCTACGGCTAGAGGGGTATTTGATTATAGAGCGACACGGGCGCTGGATTCTATTGGGCAATGGATGCATTTTAATGACCGGGCTATTTATAATTGCCAGCAGGCGCCGGGGGATTATCAGGCGCCTGCGCATAGTTTGCTCACTTATAATCCTTCGTCTAAGAGGCTTTATATTCATTTGATGGAATATGCGGGTGGGAAATTAGTGTTAAAAGGATATAAGGGTAAGGTAAAATACGCACAGTTTCTGCATGATGCTTCGGAGATAAAGAGAGTGGAAAATGGGGAGGATCTGGTGTTGATGCTGCCGGAGAAGAAGCCGCCATTTACGTTGCCGGTGATAGAATTGATGTTGTAAGATGGGATAGTGGATGTGAGTAGGGAGTTGCCTTCCGGGGAAGTAATTTCGTTTTCTTTACCAATAATAGAATTGATGCTATAAACCCGATAATATAAACAATAATAGGGAATTCTACAAGGACGGCTATTAGTCGAATGGTACTATCTTTGGTATCAAATTGTGCCCGGCAGTTTGCCATATCATTGATTCACAGTCTAAAATTCAATAGCGTGGTCTTATTAAGTCAAACGAAAATAGCAACAACAGGTAAGAAAAGAGTAGTGATCATAGGCGGAGGATTTGGAGGGATGGAATTAGCGAAGTCCCTTGCCGGAACAGACTTGCAGGTGGTGCTGATAGACAAACATAACTTTCATACCTTCCAACCATTATTGTATCAGGTAGCTACTACCAACCTGGAAGCGCCTTCTATTGTAGCGCCTTACCGCAAAATCTTCAAACAACAATCGAATTTCTTTTTCCGCATGGCGGAGGCGAAGAAAATTGATACCGCAAATCAGACGGTAGAGACTTCAATTGGATTGATCCGGTATGATTACCTCGTGATTGCGACGGGTGCTACCACGAATTTTTATGGGAATGAAGAGATTGCGGCCAGGGCGATTAGTATTAAGAGCCTGGAAGATGCGTTGTTATTGAGGAATACGATTATCAGCAATTTTGAGAAGGCGTTGCAGGTAGAGGATGAAATGCAGTTGAATAGTCTGATGGATTTTGTGATTGTAGGTGGCGGGCCTACGGGGGTTGAGATAGCCGGGGCGCTGAGTGAGTTAAAAAGACATGTGTTTCCGAAGGATTATAGAGAGTTGGATTTTGTGAAGATGGATATACATCTGATTCAGAGTGGCGGGGAGATATTGAAGGGGATGTCGCCGGCGGCATCGAGAGAGTCTTTGAAGATGTTGAATGATTTAGGGGTGCGGGTGTGGTTGAACAGAAGGGTGATTTCTTATGATGGGTTTGCAGTGAAGTTGAGTACGGGAGAGCAGTTGTGTACGAGAACGTTGGTATGGGCTGCGGGTGTGTCTGGTTTGCCAGTGGAAGGATTGTCTGAGGAGTGTATGCAGGATACGAGGGTAAAGGTGGATGAATATAATAAGGTAGTGGGCTATGATAACGTGTTTGCGATTGGAGATATAGCGGCGATGGTAACGGAGGAGATGCCACATGGGTATCCGATGTTGGCACAGCCGGCGATACAGCAGGGGAAGTTATTAGGGAAGAATATTATGAGATGGGAGGCTGGAAAGGAGCCGAAGCCGTTTAAGTATAATGATATGGGAACGATGGCGACGATTGGGAAGAACCATGCGGTGGCGGATTTAATGGTGTTTAACAAGCAGATCAGGACGCAGGGATTTAGGGCATGGCTGATATGGATGTTTGTGCATTTGATGTCGTTGGTTGGGTTTAGGAATAGGATTGTGGTGTTGATTAATTGGGTGTGGAAGTATTTTACAAATGATGCGGGGTTTGGGACGATTATAGGGAAGCCAAAAGAAAATATTCCGGTGGAAAGAGTAACGGAGAAAGTGCTTATATAATAGACGAAAAAAAGAGGGTGTATTCTATGTAGATACACCCTCTTTTTCTGAAAATGGTTTTCATTCCCCGTTGGTGAATTCCCTCTTTCATGACTGTTTTATTCGGATACCTGGTGGAGCCAGATTCCATTTTATGCGTTTATCAGGAGCTTCATTTATTAATGATGCCCCTCTTATTTTTGCGGGTGCGGTACTGACGGTTATTCCTATCAGCAGCGTTTTTTTTTGGGGGGGGTATTTCTCCGGCGCTGGTCGGAAAATAAAAAAACCAAAGTTTATTTATTGCCAGTCTGGGCCAGCGTACTACCAAAGACAGTCTTCAGCAGATCTGTTACGCGTGCAGCAGGATCTTGTCTGATCTTTGCTTCTTCAGCAGCGACTTCGATGTAGATACCAGAAATTGCTTTTTCGGTTACGTAAGCAGAAAGATCGGTATTAACGGGGGTGCTGGAGAATTTGTTGTAGAGGGAGAATACATCACTCCAATACTTGGTCGCATCCACTTTCTTCAGTGCTGCTTCAATTACGGGTTTGAAAGCGTTGGTCAGTTCAGCGGTGGTTTTTTGTTTAAAATATTCAGTTGCTGAGTTATTGCCACCTCTCAGAATCCCGATAGCATCTGTAATACTCATTTGTTTGATGGCATTTACGAAGATGGGAGTCGCGGATTTTGCTGCTTCTTCAGCACCTCTGTTCATAGAGAGGATTGCTTTGTCTACTACGTTACCCATACCCAGGTTACGTAAGGTAGATTCAACTTTCTGTGCCTCTGGTGGCATCAGGATTTTCAAGGCAGCATTTGCAAAGAAGCCGTTTACGGCAGACAGGCGGTTGGCGCTGTTCTGGGTGCCGATGGTCAGGGCTTCTTTCAGACCGGCGGCGATCTGGGTAGACGTTGGCTGACCGGCTACAGAAGTCGGTAGATTTTGTAAAATCTGCTGTGAGGTTTCACAGCTGGTAGAAAAACATAGAATGCCCAGGCATACAAGAATAAGATGCTTCATAGTACAGTATTAATTTACTCGAACGGGGACAAAGATATAAAAAAACCAGGCGTGACGGGTTACGTATATTTATAGGGGGAACAACATTTTAGGGTTTAGGGGATTGGCGGTAGGGACAGCTTAACTGGAATGGTGATATAGGAGGATTATTTTAGCGTTTGTGGGATTGATGGTTGGGTAAATTACCTTGTGTGATATGGGGTAGATCATTTTAGATTTCATTTGATATGCGTTACATCATCTTATCGTCTATCGTCACATTGATTGTTTTGGGCAGTATCATGTGCACGACCACTCAACCAGCTTCAAAGGCTTCAATAATAGAACTACCCGGTGGCAAAGCATTTGCCGGCGCGGCAGCCTGCCAGTCCTGTCATCAGGATATTTATAAAGACACCAGGCATACGGCCCATTTTCTTACCTCTTCCCTACCTGATGCGGAACATATTAAGGGCAGTTTTGTCTTTGGTAAAAATAAGTTCGTCTACAATGAAGATATGGAGGTGGTGATGAGCCGGATGGCCAATAAGTTTTACCAGACGGGGTATGTGAATGGTATGCCTACGCAGAAGGAAGCTTTTGGCGTCGTGATCGGCTCCGGGCGTATGGGGCAGACTTACCTTTATTGGTCCGGTAATCATTTGTTCCAGTTACCCATTTCTTACTTCACGCCTATTCATGATTGGGCCAATAGCCCGGGATATTCCATCAATTATATTCGTTTTAACCGCCCTGTGCCGGCAAGTTGTATCGAATGCCATGGCACTTATGCGGAGGCGCAAATTCTTCCTGATAATAGTACTGTTTATAATAAACAAAAGATTCTCTATGGCGTAGACTGTGAACGTTGTCATGGGCCGGGGGCTGCCCATGTGGCTTACCATGCAGCACATCCTGCGGATACTGTTCCACAGTATATTGTCAACACTGCCCGGTTAGACCGGCAGTTACGATTGGATGCCTGTGCGCTTTGTCATTCCGGGATCAGGAATATGATTCAACCAGCTTTTTCTTACCAGGTGGGGCAGCACCTGAATGAGTATTCTACAGAAAATCCTTCTAATGGTCAGTTGGATGTACATGGTAACCAGTATGGGCTGCTTACAGCTAGCAAGTGTTTTAAACAGTCGCAGATGGATTGCAGTTCCTGTCACAATGTGCATAAGGATGAAGCGAAAAATCCGAGGTTATTTTCGGATAGGTGTATGAATTGTCATGCCAGAAAGGATACCTGTACTTTCCGGCCTGAAAATGGATTGGTATTGGCTAATAATTGTATTGATTGCCATATGCCAGCGATGGCGTCGGCAAAGATCACTTTTAAGATGGATCAGCATAAGGAAGCAATTCCAGATCTGGTTCGGACTCATAGGGTAGCGATTTATCCAGAGGAGACGAAAGCATTTGTAGATAAGCTGCATTGAGTGAGTTTCGGCTAATTGGGTAGTGATTTACCGGGCAGGGATAAAAGCTGTGGCAGATCAACTGCATTGAGTAAGTTCAGACTAATTGGGTAGCGATTTACCGGGCAGGGATAAAAGCTGTGGCAGATCAATTCAAAACTATTGCAAATCCTATGCATGTTTAATCCGGAATAATACTGAATCGTTTGCATAATTTTTTCAAACTATTCCTGAATAATGGCTAACTTATATGCCATGTCACGCATTTACCTCTTCCTTTGCCTACTACTCCCCTGCCTCACTTACGCGCAGGATACACCAATTGTTATGCATCTCTGGCCCAATGGTGCACCCGGTTATGAAAACCGGAAAAACGAGCCAGAAATAGCCAAAGATTACTATGTAAAGAATATCCATAACCCCAGCATCACCGTCTACCTCCCTCCAAAGGAAAAAGCAACAGGTGCCGCAGTGGTCATTTGCCCAGGTGGTGGCTTCCGGTTATTGGTTTATAATTCTGAAGGCGTCAATCCTGCGAAATACCTGAATGATTTAGGCATTACTGCCATTATTCTCAAATACCGGTTATTCAGGGAGGATTCTACCTATTCATTAGAAAAAGAAGTGAGACAGGACGCTTACCGCGCCATGCGGTTAGTGCGTAGTCATGCGAAAGAATGGGGTATTGACACTGACCGTGTCGGTATGTGGGGTTTTAGCGCAGGGGGGGAAGTTGTGACACAGGTAGCTTATGCGCCAGGATATGGTGATCAAAAAGCCAAAGATCCTGTGGACAGACTAAATGGGAAACCGGATTTTCAGATCTTAGTTTATCCCGGTCCACTGGGTATTCCGCAATCCGTACCAAAGGATGCGCCGAAGGCTTTTTTGGTAGTAGCGAATAACGACGCTTGCTGTTCTGCACCAATAGTGACCTTATTAAGCGCCTACAGGGACGCCAGGGTCCCTGTAGAAGCGCATATTTTCGCCAATGGAGATCATGCCTTTAATATGGGTTACAAAACCGATCTGCTCTCCTTAAAGGCATGGCCATCCCTGTTGACGAACTGGATGATCGATAGTCATATCATACCTGCTTCGGGCTCAAAACAGCCTCAGTAGACTGATCATCAAAGATGACTGATCATTACACCTGCTCTGGCCTCAACCAGCCTCAGTAGACCCAATCATCAATTACACCTGATCTACCAACTGCTCATGCCTCATAACCAACGCAGTAGACTGATGATTGCATCTACTATCGCCTCACAACAGCCTCAGTAGACCCAATCATCAATCACACCTGATCTACCAACTGCTCATGCCTCACTACCACCGCAGTAGACTGATGATTGCATCTACTATCGCCTCACAACAGCCTCAGTAGACCAAATCATCAATTACACCTGATCTACCAACTGCTCATGCCTCACTACCACCGCAGTAGACTGATCATCAAAAGTGAGCAATGCAAAATGCCGGTCATTCCTCGTTATATTATCCATCAGCTGACTGGATTTTATTGGGCGCTGATACACCTCTTCCCCACCGGTCAGTACCGCAGGTAACAATACCGGCGATTTCCGCTCAGGGTCGAAGAGCCGGGCGATTTCCGCCCTTACAGCCGGATCATTTTCATCTTCTATATGCTCAATCCTATCTGCAATGCCTTCTATAAAATCCACATCATAACGGCGTTTACCCTTGGTGTAGATACAATAATATGTTTCTGAATGATCTGTACTGAAAGGAATAGGCGCATACTTCGGTGTTTTTTTGATCGTTACATTCTGCATAACAGCCGCCATGATGAATGAGCAAACTGCCACCCCTATACCCAGGTACATTACCGGTAAATAAGAAGGATGCTGTTGCGCCATTGCATAGCTGTAGTAAGTGCCAAAAAGAGAAAATACAAACAACACAGCAGGCACAGCCACCCACATATTAATTCCACTCTTTTTCATAACTATTGTATTTAAGGTGATACAATGATTTTATATAACAGACAAGGCTGGTCAATTGTTGCGCTAATTGCTAACGATGCACCTGCTCCTCCACATCAGATAGATCATGGGTAATATCAAGGTGCTCAAGATCACGATCCGCAGGTGTATGCAGACACCTACCCGCTGCATCAAACCTCGCCCCGTGACAAGGACAATCCCATGACTTCTCTGCTGTATTCCAGCCCACCTCACACTTCATGTGGGTACATACCGGGTTCACGGCATGCAACATACCTGCTTCATCTTTGTACAACGCCACACGATGCCCATCATAATTCACCACCCGCGCCTCTCCTGGTGCCAGTTCGGCCAGTTCGGTGAGCTTGTGTGCAGGGAAGAGCTTTCCAAAGAAGAGTTTTACAACATCCGCATTGTGCGTAACGAAGTTGGTAAAACCTGCAACTGGTTTGATGCGGTTTGGATTAAACAGCTTTTCAGTAGCACGATGTTTTCCCAGAATGATATTCCTGATCACCATCGCCGCTACCCCACTGTACACCATTCCATTACCGCCAAAGCCTGTAGCCACATATACATTATCCGGCTGCCCCGGCATGTTGCCGATATAAGGCAATCCATCTGCAGGTTCATAATACTGGGAAGACCATTTATAGTCTACAGACTTTACTTTGAAATGCTCACGCACAAACGCTTCCAGGTTACGGAAACATTGCTCCGTGTTTTCATGATGGCCTGTCTGATGATCTTCTCCACCGGCGATCAGGTATTTCTTACCATCTATGACCTGTGTTCTGAAGTAGTGATAAGGCTCCTGCATATCATAAATCAATGCATCCGGATAGCTATTGTCTGCGAGTCTTACAGCCAGCGCATAGCTACGATAGGGTATACAACGCAGGTGGACAAGATTTATACCCGGTGGTATATGTGTTGCATACACGATATTCATTCCTGTAAATTCACCGAGGGTTGTGTCTACTTTGATATGCCTGGTATTATGAATTTCAATCACCCTGCAATCCTGCACGATCACTCCACCTGCATGCTCAAATGCACGCGCAAGGCCATAGATGTAAGCTAACGGGTTAAATTTGGCCTGGTTGGTAAATTTATAGGCTTTGGTAAAATGAAAACTGACAGGCAGATGATCCTGCAGGGTAATGTTAATGCCCTCTTCGCGGGCAGCTTTCGCAATAATATCAAGTGCTTCAGTCTGCTTTTCATCCTGCGCAAATAAATACGCATCTGTATAATCAAAGCCACAGTCTATACTGAAGCGCTCGATGTTTTGCTGTATCAGACTTATGGCAGCCCCAACGGATTCCCTGACCAGCCCGGCGTCTTCTTTGCTGAAATTCGTTGAGATCTGATCGTACGAAGTATCCAGTACTGTATTCAGATGAGCAGTCGTACCTCCTGTGGTACCAAAGCCAATGTTATTTGCTTCCAGCAACAAACAGCGCTTACCTGCTTCCTGCAATAAAAGAGCGGTTGTAAGTCCGGTGATACCACCGCCGACTATGACCACATCATACGTCGCGTTATGATCAGCCATCATTGTTGGTTGAAAGGGTTCAATGTTACCCTGCCATAAACTAATAGTGGATGCATCTCTTTGTATCATAGCTTCCAGATTTGATTCCTGTAACAAGTACCATAATTTATGCCGGATACTAATTCCGCCTTGCGTAAATGATTTTCCCGATATGATTACCACCATGCTCTACTATATATGAATTTTGCGCCGCCTTGCATGGAAAGGACAATGCAAGGCAAACTACTATAAACAAATACTTGTATTAATCATGTTTAAGCGTCGATTGGGAATGTTGATTCTGGGAATGCTCCTTATGGTGACCTCTTTCCATATTTCATTTGCACAAAACAAAAACCAGGGTACTATCAAAGGAAAAGTAACCACCTCTGATGGCAAACCGGCAGAATTCGTGAACATAACTATCAAGGGTACCTCAAAAGGTGCGACCGTCGGCAAAGACGGTCGTTATTCAATATCCGGTATCAATGCGGGTAACTACACACTGGTAGCCAGTTTTATTGGGCTGAACACACAGATGAAAGAAGTGACTGTGACCACAGGCAATACCGTGGAAGTTGACTTTGAACTGAAGGAAAACAACCAGCAGCTGAATGAGGTCATCATTTCTACCAACAAATCTCAAAGTGGTAAAATCGAAAGTGACGATGTTGCCAAGATGAGTCTTAAGAACCTGGAAAATCCACAGGTATACAGCGTTGTATCCAGTGAGTTAATGAAGGATCAGATGACCGTGAGCGTTGCCGGTGCACTGGCAAATGTACCTGGTGCTGTCGTGACGACTGACCCTGCAGGTGGTACCAGCATCACCCTGCGTGGTTTTACGGCAGAACCGGCAGCACGCAATGGTGTACAGTTCATTGCAGCAGGGCGTACTTCGGTAGACCCTGTAAACGTAGAACGCTTCGAAGTGCTGAAAGGCCCTTCTGCTACCCTGTTTGGTAACGTGGTGTCGTCTTATGGTGGTGCCGTAAATATGGTCACTAAGAAACCATTTGACATTGCGAAATCTGAGATCAGCTATACCTCCGGCAGCTGGGGTCTGAGCCGCCTGACTGCTGATGTAAACGCGCCGCTGAATAAAGAAAAGACGGCATTGCTCCGTGTGAATGCTGCCGTAAATAAACAGCAAAGCTTCCAGGAGACGGGTCATAAGAATACTTATACTGTTGCGCCCAGTCTGACTTACAAGGCAAGCGACAAACTGACCCTGAACATGGATGTGGAAGCATATAGTGAGGAACTGACAAAGACACCTTACCTTCAGTTCGATGTGCTGGGTGTAAAGAATGTAAAGGATATTCCTTTAGGATATAAGGAGACCCTGTATGGCGATGGTATTGATGCTACAGCCAATACTTTCCGTACTTACTTCCAGGCGACTTACAGGATCAATGACCACTGGACTTCTACCACCAACGTATCTATGAACAATGAGAAAGTATTGAAGAGCTACCAGTTCTATCCTACTTTCCTGGATGCAACGCACATTGAAAGAGGCATTGCTTTGTATGGTCCGATCACCACCGTTACGACCGATTTCCAGCATAATCTGAAAGGTGATTTCTATACTGGTTCTATCAGACACCGTGTACTCTGGGGTGTAGATTATTACCATTATAAGTCTGACTTCTCTTATGCATTTGGTACCATTGATACCATCGATATTACCAACTACAGCAAAGCGAGTCTGGCACAGGCAGAAAAAGCTATACAGGCAGGATCTGCGGGTGTGTATAACAGCGAAACTGAGACCATTGCGACCTATGGTTCTGACCTGATCAACATTACTGAAAACCTGATGGCAATGCTGAGTCTTCGTGTAGACAGGTATACGCTGAAAGGTACTGATGGGTATAAGCAGACTTCCCTTACACCGAAATTTGGATTGATCTATCAGGTAGTGAAAGACAAGGTTTCATTGTTTGGTAACTATATGAGTGGTTTTACCAATAATGGTCCTTACTTACAACCAGATGGAGCAGTGCTGACACTGAAGCCTGAATATGCTTATCAGTGGGAAGGTGGTGTGAAAGTAAGCACGCTGGATAATAAGCTGATTGGTACGGTTAGTTATTATGATATTCGTATCAGGGATGCAGTACGTTATGATGGTAGCAGTTATGCTTATCAGGATGGGAATCAGCAGAGCAGTGGTATGGAGTTTGATCTGACGGCCAGTCCACTGAAAGGATTGAGCATTACAGCTGGTTATGTGTATAATGAGAACAAGTACATCAAGGCGACTTCGAATGAAGGGATGCAGGTGACTGGTAATCCAAGGAATGTGGCGAACTTCTGGGCGAGTTATAAGTTCCAGCCGGGTACAGCGCTGAATCATTTTGGTTTGGGCTTTGGTGGCAATTATGCGGATCAGAGTTTTTATGATTCAGATAATACGATTATTATTCCTTCTTATGTGTTGGTGAATGCTTCCCTTTTTTATGAGACAGCACAGTGGAGATTTGGGATAGCAGCGAATAATATTGGAAATAAGAAATACTGGGCGCATTCATTTACGGCAAATCCACAGCCGCTGCGGCAGTTGCTGGCGAATGCAACGTTTAGGTTTTAATTAAAAAAAGGGGGGTGTAACGTAAGTAACAGGAAGGCCATGAGAATTGTATGTACAAAAATTCCCGCCATCAGGTACCCGAATAAAACATTCATGAAAGCGGGAATTCACCAGCAGGCATGAAACCCATTTTCAAAGTAAAAGGGTGCGTCTCGAAGTTTTGAGACGCACCCTTTTTTAATAACGCCCTGCGGCCAGCCAGAGAATATGTATTATTAATGCATCTTTTGAACTGCCCTCTTTACCCAATCGAATACGATCAGATCTTTCACAGTGATCAGTTCACAACCAGCTTGTAAGCTGTCATGTATACATAAATTATGTCTTTTTACTAAGGGAACCAGCATGGTCAGGTTTGGGTTATAAATAGATACAGGTGCTTTTCCCTCCCGGATATTAAATATTAAGAAAATATAATAATTTATTTATTTTTACAAAAAATGTACGAATGCTTATTTTGCATGGAGCTATTTCAACCAATTTTCCATTCAAACCCCAAATATAGCTTGCCAAAGCTGTAGCTAAAACCAAAAAACCGAGACATGTCCATCACGCCACTAAAAAAGGTCTTTGCTGATACTACCGGCAAGACGAATCATTATGATGAGTACAAAATAGATCGCACTGACAGCCCTATTGTTATGAATTTATTTCCCGGTACCACCGGACAATCTGCTGTATCCGATGTGATCATTGATTCCACCAAACAAGGGAGTAATATTCAGGGGGCCATCATCAATTTCACAATTGGTACCGGCAATTCCCTCGTGAACAAGTTCCTGGAAGTATATACCATCATTACTGACGTATCTACTGTTACGAACCTGACCAGCCTTGACTTCTCACTCACCGGTGGCACTGCGCCTTACCGGTACAAAATGGAAAGAACAGTGCAGGAACAGGGTGATTCTGCCGCTTACAAAATCACTATTTTCTTCACTGACTTCTCTTAACTCCTCCTTCATGAAACGAATTTTATTTATTGTCGCCATACTGGCCATATTATGCGTGGACGTAAAGGCCCAGCTGAATATTGACACGACCATCACGCTGGATGTATTGAAATCGCCGGTATCGCCGGCTTTTAACATGTTGGGTATCTCTACCAGTGCGATTGAACGGCCTTCGGACCTGAATAGTTTCAGACTTTCAGTGCAGAATGCAACCAACAACCTCACGGCCATTCCCAATAGCTATGCTTTCGAAATCGCGCCATTTCTATGGGGGGCAAAGAAGTATACCCTGAAAGATTTTGACAGCAGCAAACATGCCTTTCTGCAATCATTTACCATCTCTGCGGGCTTTACGCATATGGGGCCGGAGGGACAGGAAGATGTGGATAGTCTGAAGACAACGAAGGTCGCTATCGGGATCAAATTTGCCATTATCAGACCAAGATGGTCTGCGAATACCCGAAAGGCGTATCTGGACCTGATTAAGGCCCAGGAAGACCTGCTAAAGGCATATGAGCTGCCCAATATGTATACTGATTCTCTGGAAATACTTAAAAATTTAAGAGCGGCGCTGGGTGCCAATACCTCCCTGCCGAATAATATTAAGCAGGACAGCAGTGCCAGACTGAGAAGTGACCTGCAGCGCATGCACAACCTCGTGGATTCCATACAGCAGGAAGGTCTCCCCTCTTCCGAACCCTTTCAGCGGGCCAAGGCCATCGCTTCGGCTTTCCCTACGGAGCGAAAAGGGGTATTCCTGGATTTCACCACCGGTATGGTGGCCGACTTCCCCGATAATCGCTTCGACAATAGCCTGATCAACAAAGCAGGAGCATGGCTCACAGGTGGTTATGAAAACGGGAACAAAGGCATTACCTCCATGTTTATCGTACGTTACCTGTATCACCCTGAAGTGATCTTTGCGGATCCTGACGGCAAGATCAGTGCAGATCATGCTTCTACATTCGATGTGGGCGCACGTTTTCTGCTCAGTACATTGAACGATAAATTTACACTGAGCGGGGAAGGATTGTACCGCAGTGTGATTGGCAACACCGTACTGGATCCCTCATGGAGACTGGTGTTGAGCACAGAATACGAAATCGCGAAGAACAGAAAAGTGACCTTCTCATTTGGCAGGAACTTTGACGGGGCGATCAGTAAGGGTGGTAATTTAATCGCAGCGATCAATTTCATAGCAGGATTTGGCGGTGAAAGGAAGGTAAAATAAGGTTGTTTTTTAAATAATTTTGTATATTGCAAACAGAGAGACAACGTTCAGGTATTACGATTCCACGATTAATATTCTATTGAAAACATCCATTGATAGTATACACCATAATCAGCACTATTAATGACGAATATCACCATTCCACGACTTTATTTCTTTTACCTTTAAACTGATTTAAAAATTAAACGCTATGAAAAAAAATGTCGGTACAGTTGATGGATTGATCCGCGTAATTCTAGCCATCATCACCATCTTCCTGTTTTACAACAAGATACTTACAGACAGCCTTTTCATGATCATAGCAGTGATTCTTCTGCTGACCAGCCTAACCGGCTTTTGCCCTTTGTACTCGCTACTGGGGCTTAAAACAAAACATGAGGCTCCTAAAGAGCCTGCGCGAGGTTAATGTACTTGTCATAACAACAATACCGAAGCTGCTATCTTCATAGATGGCAGCTTCTACTTTTTGGGGGATAATGGTAAATTGCCTGCAGCAGGCTAAAAAAAACATTGCTTTTTGGGGAGAGAAAAAATTATTTCCTATCTTGCTTTTAAATCATAGGGACATGTAATATATGTTTGAGAATTGTTAGCACCCAATTTTCCCATTAATTTTCTGATTATCATGAAAACTATCCTGACCTGGCTCATCATAGGCGTTGCCGTGGGTTATTTCGTATATACGAGGGTTTTACCTTTATTTTCATTTCAAAAGAAGAGAAAACCTTTTACCCCCATACACCGTGATGAGAACAGCACCCTTACAAACAGCCAGTACAAGAAAATAGCACTGGGGGCCATCTACAGTGAGATGACACATGCATATATCAATACCCTGGCTACAGGATTGGATAGATCGTATGTAAACGGTACCCTGCTGCATAGCTACTGGAAACTAAAAACCGCCAGCGAAGCCAGGGCAAAACTGGTCTACCTGCGGGACAAGGGATTTCGCTATTATCTGCCGGCAATATACAGGGCATTGATGGCGAAAACGGCGGAGGAACAGGAAGATGTTATAGATCAAAGTTTTCAGGAAGAAGATGATAAGGGGAAAGCGTATTCCCAACTACATAACCTGATAGATACTATGCCTGAATTGCTGCAGGACGGTATCCTACATGATGAACAGGATATTTTGAAATACGGTATGATCGGCTGGGATTGTGGCCGGCTCGTCTTCCTCACAAGACTCTGCCTCGAAGCCCGCATTATCAACGAATCAGAAGCCTGGGCCTACATTGACGCAGCCAGTGAACTGGCCCACATCACCTATACAGATTGGGAATCCTATGCTAAAAGTTATATCCTCGGCCGTGCCATGTGGGGTGGTATTCACTCCGGCAACCGGGATGTAGCTGCAATTGCCAGATATTTATTGGAGAAGGACGAAAGTCCATGGCTCCAACTGCCCTGGTAAAAAAGAAACAAGATGAAAAAGACATTCAGATTTTACAAAACCGACAAAGGCAGCTGGTATATAGACCTGCCGGAATGGACAGACGGTATTGAAGCCCTGCAAATGGTAGAAGGCGCCGACACTATGCTCGACACTGTAAGCAATCAATCCGATGAAGTTTACCTGGAACTGAGCGACGAACCTTTTGAAGGTGCAGACGTACTCCACCTCACAGAGAATCTCCAGGACAGTATCACTGGCGGTATCTATATGATGCCTTTCTACAAGGGTACTGAAATCAATCACCCCATGTGGTTATGTGGTGTGACAGCGTTTGTATTTAAGGGATTGCCTCCGCTGATCTATGTGGGGTATCCTGTCTGACAGACCTTGAATAATATGTAAATAACGCGACGCATACGGCACCGGCAATGCTCTGCATTGTCACCGTATGCTTAGCTCCCAACTGATGCACGATCGTGCCTGTGAGCAAATTCCCGATAGGCAACATCCCCTGAAACGCCATCACATAATAACTGATCACCCGGCTGCGCATATGATCCTCTACATGCGTCTGCACATAAGTATTCTTGGCGGCAATCTGCGCCATCATCCCCCCTCCTGCCAACGCCACAAAAAACAACGCTACCGGCAATGAAGTACTCAACGAGAAACAACACACACTACATGAAAAAGTAAGTCCTGCAATGCAACTACCAGCGATTGGCGGGAGTAATGCGCCATACCATCCACGATACGGCGAGGCGTTGCATCCAGGTAGCAATATTGTCCGGTAAACTATAAGCGATAGTTCCGGTACTTGAGCGAACGAAAAATTCCAGCAGACTCCATGATTTTAACAATGTTGAATTATTCGAAAAGATCCTGCCGCAAGTTTTTATAAATGGTAATGACCGTCATCATATAAACCATCCATCATCATAGGCTACCTGCCCCCTAAAAGATAGTTTTGTATCAAATAAACGCCATATGAGAAACGCCGTCAAACTCTTCCGCATTAAGGGTATCCCGGTGGGGGTACACTGGATCTTTCTGCTGGTCAGCTGCTGGATACTGTTTATCCCGATCATTTCACGAGGCGACTCACAGAGTATAGGATGGACTGCCCTGGGCATACTGTCTATTTTCGCTTGTGTCATGCTGCATGAACTGGGCCACGTCATGGCGAGTATACATGCAGGCATCCCTGTCAAAAATATCCGTCTGCTGCCTACCGGTGGCATGCCTACAATTGCAATGCAACCTGAAAAAACAGGTCAGCTGTTACTGATCACCTTTGCTGGTCCTGCTGTAAATCTGTTCATCGCCCTGCTGCTGCTGCCTTTCCTGGATGATTATACACCATTCTGGGATACACATCAGCTGGTATTCAATATCACACCTAACAACTACCTGGTATTCTTACATAATATCAACGTAATGCTCGTGGTGTTTAACCTGCTTCCCGCCTTTCCGATGGATATGGAAAGACTCCTTTCTCCACAGGCGTCCCTGATGGGGACCCGCATACTGGGTGTGCTGTTTTTTGTGGGTGGCACCGTGCTGCTGAACCGCTGGCTGGTGTTCTTCGGACTGTACCTGTTACTGATGGGCGCTACTGAAAAGAGACTGGTGCTGAAACCACGTTTAAAAAATGTGTGTCTGGGGGATATTGTGAATACGGACTTCAAAACTGTGAATGCTTCCTTTACTATGGAAGAAGCCAATGCTTATCTGCTGGGGGACCATCACCGCTCTTATGTGGTATTGAACAACCAGTCTCCGATTGGGATCATTGATAGTCAGGTCATCCACTTTAGCCAGGCGCCTGGCTATTACAGACGGAAAGTCTATACCATGATGGACAAAGGCGCGAAACTAATGAACGGTAATATGACCATTTTTGATTGCTGGGATGAGTTGCCGGACGAACACCTGGCACAGGTACCGGTAGTAAAGGATGGTAGGTTGATCGGGGTTGTGAGCAGGGAAACCGTCAAAGAATATTTAACGGATAAAGAGAATGTTGTAAGTTTTGGATAATAAAAAGGAGCGTGTATCAAAAGTAAGATACACGCTCTATTCATTCGGATAGCTGATGGAGCCCGGTTTCCATTTATGCAGTTCTAAGGAGGTTCATTTATTGATGATACATCCTGCTTTTTATGCTGTTCATATAATTCTCAGGAGATTCATTTATTGATGACACCTCCTATTTTTATGCGAATAATACCGTGCGCAGGTATTTTGAGCTTTCTGTAATACTCTCGTAAGGATCGATGGAGAAATTCTCCTGTTCTACGATATAATATTTAATACCAGCCGTTTTTGCTTTTGCAAAGATGGCTTTGAAATTAATACTTCCTTTACCAACTTCGGTGTTCAGCTCAGGGTTAGCCTTATCCATATCTTTCACATGTACCATGGTAAAGCGGCCGGGGTATTTGTTGATCCAGGCAATAGGATCCTGGTTGGAACGCACTACCCAGTAAATATCCATTTCGAAATGCACCAGTGCAGGGTTGGTACCCTTCAGCAGTTCCTCGTACAGCATTACGCCTTCCACGGTCTTGAATTCGAAATCGTGGTTATGGTACGCCATTTTCAGACCGTGTTTCTTTGCTTTATCAGCCAGTTTATTCAGTTCGGCAACGATTTTTTTGATGTCAGCAGCGGTTTTGCGCTTCTTTTCATCGATGTAAGCCATGGTCAGGTATTCCTGTCCGAGTATTTTAGCAGCCTCGATGGAAGCGTCCTGATCTTCTTCGGTTTCCAGGGCGTAGTGTCCGCTTGGGCTGGTCAGGCCATGTTTAGTGAGCAGGGCTTTGAATTCCTGGGCGCTGAGCCCCCAGAAGCCATTCTTTTTGCTATAGCCGTAGGTTTCTACTTGTTTGTAGCCGGCGGCAGCTATTTTTGCGATCACGCCTTTTACATCTTTAGGGAGTTCTTCGCGGAGGGAATAGAGCTGCAATCCTGCTTTTGCATTGATCTTACCAGCAGCCAGTAAACGGTTCGACGAGAGTCCAAATGCCAGTCCGGCGCCGAGCAGGCCTGCCTGGGTAAGGAAAGTTCTTCTTGTGGTCATACTTATATTAAGTTTTAATTTGTTTCCGGGACAAACAAAATAAGGCGGAAATGTGAATTTTGCAAACAATGGATTGATCCTCGCAAATACTCAATGGTAGTGGATAACAAACTTCATAGTTTTTTAAGTATCTCCTGTGCTTTTTTGTTTTCCGCAGGAAGTCCGATGGTAATGCGGATCCACGTATTGTAAGGTGAAAATAAACGGGCGATCTGAACGCCTTGTTTGTTGTAGGCAGCAGCAACTTTTTCGTATGGCTGGCCGGTATTGAAATAGATAAAGTTGGCCTGAGAGGTAGTGTGTTCCAGATGTAAACTATCGAGTAATTGATTCCACTTATTTCTTTCTACGGCGACAGTTTTATTCAGGTTTGTGATATAGCTTTTGTCGGCTAATGCGGCTTTGGCCGCTACAACAGAGAGTCGGTTCAGGTCATGAACATTTCCAAGCCCTTTTTCTTTCAGGAATTTTGCGATAGCAGGTGGGGCTACACAATAGCCGATCGACAACCCTGCAAGGCCATAGGCTTTTGCAAAGGTGCGGAAAACGATGACGTTATCTCCTTCTTTGATATTATTAACGGCGGTTCTGCCGGCGAAATCGTCGGCGTATTCAAGGTAGGCTTCGTCTACCAAAATAATCGCTTGTTTAGAAGCGGTGTGAAGGAAGTCGTGAAAGGCTTTTTTATCACTTACTGTGCCGGAGGGGTTATGAGGATTGACGAGGAAGATGGCGGTGGTTTGTGGGTTTATGCTGGCGCTGATGGATGTCAGGTCATTTTCTTTTTTATCATTCAGCGGCACGGCTATCACCTTCCCTCCTACACTTTTTGCCGCATCTGTAAAAACAGGATACCCCGGTACAGCATAAATGAATTCTCCGCCTTTTAAGCCCAGATAAACCCCGAGTTGGGCCAATATCTCACCCGGTATGATTTGATCGGTTTCTACGCCCTCTTTTTGGGCAATAGCGGTAATGAGTTCATTTGCATCAGGCCCCGGATAACGGGAGATGTTGGCAATTTCTTTTTTTATCGCTTCCTGCACGTTAACAGCAGGTGGATATGGGTTTTCATTGAGCGATAACTGTTGCGCCTTTGCGCTCAAAGTGATCAAAAAGAAAATAGTGGGAATATAAAAGCGATACATAACCGACATTTTATTATCCCACTAAAGTACTAGAGTTATTGCAAAAAATCAACTAGCCTTATTTAATAACCGCTTCAGCAGTATAGAAAATACCAGGGCAATCACCAGCAGCACGCTAAAACAATATAATGTTCCATTATAACTGGAACTGGCACTTCTTGCGATTGCTGCGAACAGCGGACCCGCCATACCGGCAGCAGCCCATGCTGTAAGCATATAACCAACGATCGCACCCAGTTCTTTTGTACCAAAAAGATCACTGATATAGGCAGTAGTGGTGGAGAAACCCGCACCATAGCAGGAAACGATCAAAAAGATCATCAGCTGGAATAACAGTGCATTGTGTACCCCTGGCAATACCAGGAATGCCACAATTTCAATACAGAGGAAAGTAATAAAGGTATTAGGTCTTCCCAGGAAGTCAGACGCCGCAGACCAGCCAATACGGCCACCGCCATTGAAGATCCCCATGAACCCAACCATCGCTGCTGCAGCTGCTGTAGTCAACCCGGCAGATTCCTGTGCCATTGGAGAAGCTGCGGAAATGATGGCGATACCACAACTGATATTGAGGAAGAACATGATCCACAGGTACCAGAATTTCTTAGTACGGATGGCTTCCTTCGCTGTGACCCCTGTAATTTCCTTTGTCTTTGCAGGTCCGCCATAACCTTCAGGAGGCGGTGCAATGTAAGAAGACGCAGCCAGGATAACTACAAAGTAGCTACCGCCCATGATAAAGAATGTAGTGGGAATACTGGTATGTCCGATCAGGTATACGATAAGTGGGCTACTGATCAATGCGGCAAAACCAAATCCCATAATCGCCAGACCGGTGGCCAGCCCTTTCTTGTCCGGGAACCATTTTACCAGAGAGGTAATAGGTGTGATATAGCCCAGTCCCAGACCGATACCACCAATAACGCCATAAGACAGGTACAGCCCCCACAGTGAGTGCGCATATACTGCCAATCCTGAACCTGCTATGCCTACACCGAAGAAAAGCGCCGCAAGTCGCCCGGATTTTTTCGGGCCAAGCTTTTCAACATAACTGCCCAGAAAGGCAGCTGACATACCAAGGAAAAAAATAGCCAGGCTGAATGTAAACTGTGTCTCTTTCAGTCCCCATCCCAGTTGTGCTATTAATGGTTTTGTGTACACGCTCCAGGCGTACACAGAGCCAATGGAGAGATGGATCCCAACTGCGGAGGCTGCAATGAGCCACCTGTTCTTAAGTTTGTTCATGGTTGTGATGAATTATGCATATATTTTCAACTGTTCAGCAATCAGGGCTCCCATATTCCGGCACCTGCTAAATCCATCGTGGTGATGGAAAGTGGCCAGTTCCCCGGCCAGCTGGTCTACCTTCTTTTGTGGAGAGATCTGATCGTCTTTCATACAGGCCAGCAGATCATCCAGTCTGTAACGCACCAGGCGGATACGGTTATTGATTAAGCTCCGTTCTTCCTCCTGGTACTGCCGCATGGTCCGGCTGTCCATATGTTTGATACCAAGGCTTACCAGTTGATTGTTATCCTTAAAGAAATGAGGTAGGTAAAATTGTCTTCTGCCTTCATAGGATTGCTGGTCAAAGTCGATAGCACGGATCCGGTATTGGTTTCCTTCTATATCAGGTGTGATATGTACTACATAGTTATAGGCACGCATATCTCCCAGCAGGCGGATAAAACAGCGTTCGTTGAACTTCACGAATTCCTTACAGATCCTGATCTGGTTGAATTTGGAGGTATTCAGGCGGTTTTTAATAAATACATCTCCAGGCAGACCAGAGATGTGTTCTTCTATCAGTGTTTCTCCATCTGTGAGATAGGCGATCCTGTTAGGTGATAATATATGTTCGAGTTCCAGACCATACACACGGGAGGCATCAGATACTTTTACATAGAAGTAATCATAGTTATCGTTCAGCGTATTCATGATGCGCACCCGGAAAGGTTTGGAATTACCAAAGGTGCAGTAGTCGATCTGGGATACCTGTAGGTGCTCGGTAAAAGCAGTATCGCCAGAGGTATTCATAATGGCATAGATGAGGGTGAGCGCGGGGAATAAGGTTTCCATATGCGCAGGATCGTAATAAACGGTTTCCCACAGTGTGTCTTTGCCATCCTTGTCCAGCAGTGGAATGCTTACATGAAAACGGAGCAGGTCACTGTAGTTCACCAATACTTTCAGGTCACGGTTATATTTACGCAGATAATCCATCAGGGGCTGCCTGACGGGATAAACCAGTTTCTTGCGGGATTGAACGTCCATCATACAATTAAGAATAAAAATGTAGCTGGCCGGGTCAGCAGCCAGCTACAGATGTATAG
Source organism: Chitinophaga sp. LS1 (assembly GCF_034274695.1). Taxonomy (NCBI): domain Bacteria; kingdom Pseudomonadati; phylum Bacteroidota; class Chitinophagia; order Chitinophagales; family Chitinophagaceae; genus Chitinophaga; species Chitinophaga sp. LS1. Next base: position 5,677,192 of record NZ_CP128362.1, on the reverse strand, counting down.
CAGATTAAGCTCCCAGTGGTGCTTTGATCTTCGCATTGGTAGGCTCAACTTTCTGAGCACCTTCATACACCTTGATATAGATCTTCTTCATTTCACTGATCAGTGGGTAGCGGGGGTTAGCCGGTGTACACTGGTCATCAAATGCCTGTTCAGACATAGTATCAAGTGTTGCATAGAATTTGCTTTCTGACACACCGAATTCTTTGATGCTCTTAGGAATACCTACCTGAGCTTTCAGTTTTTCGATGGCTTCACACAGCAGTTCTACTTTTTCCGCATCATTCTTACCGCCCAGTTGCAGATAGTCCGCGATACGGGCATAGCGCCAGCGTGCATTTGGATATTTGTACTGAGGGAAGGCAGCCTGTTTGCGTGGATTCTCAACCGCATTGAATCGGATCACTTCAGTGATGAGCATACCGTTTGCAACACCGTGTGGCACGTGGTGGGTAGCACCCAGTTTGTGTGCCAGTGAGTGACAGATACCGAGGAAAGCATTGGCGAATGCCATACCAGCAATGGTAGAAGCGTGTGCCATTTTTTCTCTTGCTTTCACATTGGTCTTGCCTTCGTTGTAAGCAGCAGGCAGGTATTTGAAGATGAGGCGGATGGCTTCGAGTGCCAGGCCGTTGGTGAATTCACTGGCCAGCACGGATACATAAGATTCCAGTGCGTGGGTGAGTGCATCGATACCAGAAGCAGATGTGAGGCTCTTAGGCATGTTCATCATCAGTTCGGCATCAACGATTGCCATATCAGGAGTCAGTTCGTAGTCCGCCAGCGGATACTTGATACCCGTATTTTCGTCAGTGATCACCGCGAAAGGAGTCACTTCAGAGCCTGTACCGGCAGAGGTAGGAACTGCGATGAAGCTGGCTTTGATACCCATTTTAGGGAAGTGATAAACGCGTTTGCGGATATCCATGAAACGCATAGCCAGGTCTTCAAATTTTTCTTCAGGATGTTCGTAGAGTACCCACATGATCTTAGCAGCATCCATTGGAGAACCACCACCTAATGCAATAACGGCATCAGGTTGGAAGCTGGCCATTTCTGCAGCACCTTTTCTTGCACAGATAAGTGTTGGATCAGGTTCAACATCGAAGAACACGGTGTGAGCAATACCCAGTTCATCCAGGATCTTGGTTACCTTTTCAGCATAACCCAGGCCATAGAGTACTTTATCAGTTACGAGGAATACTCTTTTCTTGCCTTCGTCTTTCAGTTCTCTGAGGGCAACTGGCAGACAGCCGTATTTGAAATATACTTTTTCAGGTACTTTGAACCAAAGCATGTTTTCTCTTCTTGCAGCTACGCTCTTAATGTTTAGTAAATGCTTAACACCCACGTTTTCGGAGACAGAGTTACCGCCCCATGAACCACAACCCAGGGTGAGGGATGGAGACAGTTTGAAGTTGAAGATATCACCAATTGCACCCTGAGAAGAAGGCATGTTGATGATGGTACGGCCGGTCTTCATGGCAGCGCCGAATCTGTTTACCCTGTCCTGAGAAATGGTAGGATCGGTATACAGCACGGAGGTGTGACCGAAACCACCCAGTTTAACGAGGCGGGTAGCTTTGTTCAGGGCTTCATCGAAGTCTTTCGCTTTGTACATGGCCAGCACGGTAGACAGCTTTTCATGGCTGAATGGTTCGTCCAGTTCAACAGAAGTCACTTCACCGATCAGGATCTTGGTGTCTTCAGGAACGGTGATACCAGCCAGTGCAGCGATCTTTACAGCAGCCTGACCTACGATATTGGCATTCAGCACGCCATTGATCAGGAGCAGTGCACCTACTTTGCTTGTTTCAGCTTTGCTGAGGATGTAAGCACCGCGGTCGATGAATTCTCTTTTTACTTCTTCGTACACTTTTTCAACTACGATCACGCTCTGTTCGGATGCGCAGATCATACCGTTGTCAAAAGTTTTGGAGAGCAGGATGGAATTCACGGCCATCTTAAGGTGTGCAGTTTCGTCGATGATAGCAGGCGTATTACCGGCGCCTACACCGATGGCAGGTTTACCGGAAGAATAAGCGGCTTTGACCATACCGGGACCTCCGGTAGCCAGGATAAGATCAGCTTCAGCCATCAACATCTGGGATGATTCAACGGATGGTTCTTCGATCCAACCGATGATATCTTTTGGCGCTCCGGCTTTAACGGCTGCATCCAGTATGATCCTTGCCGCTGCTATTGTGGAATTTTTAGCTCTTGGGTGTGGTGAGAAAATAATGCCATTGCGGGTCTTGAGTGCAATCAGTGCTTTAAAGATAGCGGTGGAAGTTGGGTTTGTAGTAGGAACTACAGCCGCGATTACACCGATTGGCTCAGCGATTTTGGTGATGCCAAAGGCTTCATCAGTTTCGATGACGCCGCATGTCTTTTCGTCTTTGTACTGATTATAGATATACTCAGATGCAAAATGGTTCTTTATCACTTTATCTTCCACCAGGCCCATGCCGGTCTCTTCCACCGCCATTTTAGCGAGGGAGATACGGGCATTATTAGCCGCTATGGCCGACTGGCGAAAGATCTCATCAACCTGTTCCTGGGTGAAAGTGGAAAACTGGGTTTGAGCCTTCCGTATCCTTTCAATCTTGTCGATTAAATTTTTTGAATTAGGTTCCATGTTAGAGGAGTTGATATTGATAAATAATTCCACTACAAAGGTGGGTAGAAGGGGAATTATAACCGATGACGGGGTTGGCATAAGTCGTTGATACAAATCAGTGACGATGAGCAGGATGACCCTGATCAGAAAAAACAGTTTTTCTACAGAATTATTTTACTATTTTGTAGTCAGACTTATATACCTGATGAGATTTTACGGCCTACAACTGTTAATGCTACTAGTAGCAGCGGAGAGCTCGTATGGACAGACCATAACTCCTGCTAAAGAAGATACTATTCAACCTGTACTGTCTTTGGCGCATCCAAATGGGCAGTATAAGGTGAATCCCGGACCTATTCTGGCAGCTGCAATCATGATCGGCTATGGTGCCGCCACCTTCCATGTACGACCTTTACATGAACTGGACCTGTCAACCAAACATGAGATCCGCGAGGACAATTCCCGGTTTCATACTACTATTGACAACTATTTACAGTATTCGCCCATATTTGGGGTGTATGCCCTGAATGCCATGGGGATTCATGGGGCGCATAACTTTAAGGAGAGGACGATTATACTGGGAATGTCATCTTTGCTGGTATGTGGTACGGTGACGGGGTTAAAAACATTGACCCACAGGGAAAGGCCTGATGGCAGTGCGGCGAACTCCTTTCCTTCCGGGCATACGGCGACGGCGTTTATGAGTGCGGAGTTTATGCGGATGGAGTATAAGGATGTGAGCCCGTGGATAGTGGTGGGGGGCTATATGGCGGCAACAGCAACGGGGGTGTTGAGGATGTATAATAACCGGCACTGGCTGAGTGATGTAGTGGCGGGCGCTGGTGTGGGGATATTGAGTACGCAGGCGGCTTACTGGTTGTATCCGAAGATAGAGAAGGGGTTGTCAGGAAAAGCAAATACCAGCACCATGGTGATGCCTACGTATGATGCTGGTACTAAATCAGCGGCGATCAGTCTTGTGTATATACATTGAGGTAAGCTACGCTCATAGCACGAGCAGGACTTAGGCTTTAATGTATATTATTCACTGAATATAAAGGACCCAGTTTTTATGTATCAGTGAGGTAAGCTATTGCTCATAGCACGAGCAGGACTTAGGCTTTAATGTATATTATTCACTGAATATAAAGGACTCAGTTTTTATGTATTCAGTGATGTAGGCTACTGCCTTTGGATAACCACCTGCTGCTTTAAAGGAGTCACTGATCTTTTGCATATTGACTGCGTATGAAGGATCGCGGAGCACCTTTTCGACAGCATCCTGCAGTATAGCAGGTGTGAGTTTGGTATGATCCAGGGAAATGGTAGCGCCCAATGCAGCAGTTCTCCCGGCGAGATCGGGTTGATCTGCGCCGAGAGGAATGGCTACAAAAGGAACATTGTTGAACAGCAGATCACTAATACTATTCATGCCGGCGTGGGTAATGGCTACGTCGGTATGTTGCAGAATGGCCAGCTGTGGGATATAATGACGAACAATAAAATTGTCCGGAATTTTAAATCTGGATAAATCTACATTATAAGCAGCCATGACTACCATAACATCTTTGCCTGCGAATGCATCAAAAAAGATCTGGTAAAGGTCGTGGTTGAAATTACTGAATACGGTGCCGAGAGAAATGTAAATGACTTTCTTGTCTTTTAATAGTTTAAAAGGAAAGTCGGTTTGCTCTTTCCGGTCAAAAACGGGTGGGCCTACAAAACGGTAGTTGTCGCCAGACAATTGATCTTCGGGTACAAAGTAACGGGAAGAATAAACAAGATTTAAACCACCCAGATTAATCAATGTAGCAACAAATTTCTCTGGTAAGTTTACATTGTATTTTGTCTTTATTTCCTCACGCATTACAGCGTATTCCGGTGGTGTAGGAAACGCTTCAGCATTTTCCAGAAAATCGTTCAATCCTAAAAAAATACCTAATGAAGAAATCGTAGGTATATTCAGCAATTGTTTGAATACTTCTGTGAATGGAAATGGGGTGGAATGAATGATGTAATCGAAATTTATATTGTTTGTTTTCTGTAATATATCATCAATAATGTTTGTTGCCGCTCTCATGATCTGAAACATCGGATCTTCTTCCCCTTCAACTTCCGGTTTAAATAAATCCAGGTCTACCAGGTATGGTTGATATATAGCACCGGTGGCTTCAATTTTCTGCCTGAATGTTTCGGTGGCGAAGTAGATAACATCATTTCCGTTTTTAATCAGCTCGCTGACGAGGCCAATAGTAGGGTTCACGTGGCCGTGAGAAGGAACACTCAGGAATAATACTTTTGACATGTAGTGTTGTTTTGTAAGAATGTAGACGGGGTGGTTGAAAATATATTTTAAAAAATGAGAAAATAAATGCGACAACCTGATCCATTTCAGGCAATTGCCGACCCTGGCAGGAGGGAAATTCTGTTTTTATTATCAAAAGAAAAGCTATCTATGAATGCGCTGGCGGAGAATTTTGATATTAGTAGACCGGCTGTGTCTAAGCATGTGAAGATATTGTATGAGGCGGGTTTGATTATGATTACGGAGCAGGGACGGGAGCGGTATTGTGAGTTGAGTGCGGGCATCTGAAGGCCCCAATCCGAAGGCTGGCATACGAATGTCTGAAAATGAACGCCGGTATCTGAACCCTTACAACGGAACGCCGGGATTTAATTGCTGGCAGCTGAATAGTTGCATTTGAACGCTGGCTTGGGAGTGCAGGCAGCTGAAGGCCAGTAGCTGAATGCTGGCAGCTGAATGTCTGCCCGTTTCGGGCGTCAAATTGCCCTTTTGAACCTGATAATTGCCCTGAACCTGTGATACTATTGTATCTTTAACACGTGAAAAAACATGACGGATACTTTGGCATGCTTATCTCTGCATGCATCGCTATATTAGCAACATTTCCAAAAATGCTCCGGATGGAGCAGTTTTCATGGTGGGCCGTAGTCCATATTTTCCTTCATTCCTTTTTATTTGGATTGATTTGCTGGTTCCTGCATAACTGGTTTATCAGTAAAACCCTGCACCGGAAAAAGGAAGATAAAATCATAGTGGCGCTTACATTCGTTGTAATGGTAGCATTATTGATCTATCCTTACAATTACCTGATGTCTTTCCTATACGACGTGTCCGAAGGCATATTGGAAATTCCACTGGCAAGGAAACAATACATGATGCTTCTGAGAGGGGTGGTGACAAGTGGACTATTCTATTTTATCCAACATCATAAGATGGTGGTATTTCAGAAACAGGAAAGTCAGCTTGAAATAGAAAAACTGAAACAGGCGCAGTTAGAAGTAAGTTTGAATTCCCTGAAAGAACAGTTAAGCCCTCATTTTCTATTTAATACCCTTAACACCTTAAGCACCCTTACCTCTGAAAAGCATGTCAAGGACTTCGTGAATGAATTGTCTAATATTTACAGGCATGTATTGCAGCATAAGCAAAAGGACACTGTTACACTGACACAGGAACTGAATTTCATTCACTCCTATGTGTACATATTAAAAAGCAGGTTTGAGGATGCGATCAATATTGATATTGACATTGCAGAAGCTGATCAGGGATTGCGCATCCCGGCACTAAGCCTGCAACTGCTCATTGAGAATGCGGTGAAGCATAATATGGCTACCAGTTATAAACCACTTAACATAAAATTATTCAGAGAGGGCGATTACCTGGTGGTGAGCAATAACCTGCAACCTAAGAACAGCGTAAGCTATTCAACAGGGACAGGATTACATAATATCCGTCTACGCTACCAGTTATTGTTTAATAAAGAGATTGTCATAGAAAAGACCGCCAGTCACTTCACCGTAAAATTACCATTAGCAGCATGAATGTACTGATAATAGAAGATGAGCCAAGAGCGGCTAAAGAGCTGAAAAATATGATTCAGCAGATAGATGATACGATTCAGGTGGTAGGGATATTAGAATCGGTAGAGCAGGCGAAGGAATGGTTTGCACATAATGCCCAGCCTGACCTGATCCTTTCTGATATCCAGCTGGCAGATGGGTTGAGTTTTGAGATTTACAGTCAGGTGCAGATTACCAGTGCGGTCATCTTTTGTACAGCATTTGATGAATACCTTATGCATGCATTTGAGACGAATGCAGTGAGTTATTTGCTCAAACCTATTACGATTGAGAAGTTGGAAAAGGCATTGGAGAAATATGAGAGTATGAAGGCGTCGTTTGCTGAGCCATTGCCGAATAATTTGCAATCATTGTTGCAGATGATAAAACCCGCACATAAGACAGCGCTGCTGGTGAATGAAAAGGAAAAGATTATACCTGTACAGGTAAAGGATATTGCTTGTATTTATTTGGATAATACGATTTTACAGATCATTACCCTGCAAAATAAAAAATACTTCATTACAGCGACTATGGATGAAACGGAGCGGTTATTAGATCCGTCGATTTTTTATCGGGCGAATAGGCAGTATCTTATTAATAAGGCGGCTATTGCGAATGCAGAGCGGTTTTTTGCAAGGAAATTGGTGGTGAAGTTATTAGTGCCTACAGAGGAACAGATTGTGATTAGTAAGGCGAAAGCAGGGGATTTTTTGCAATGGCTGGAAGGTTAGTTCCTTTGCTGGATAAATATATTGACTGAGAAGAGAGGGTTAGTTGCATTTACCATCATTTCCCGGAAATTTAATTTCCGTTGCATCTCCCCATATCCACTGAATAATCAGGCCCGCCCGCTTTACCCCCTTATCTGCCCGCTTTACCAAGTTAGCCCCCTCCTCCCCCATCTAATTTTGCCAGCTTTGCTTTATCAAATCAAACAAAGCAAAATGAAAACACTGGCTTTTTTCCTTTTACTAATCACCACATCCTTTACCCCAGATACCATCCTTGGTAAATGGACCAATGCCGACAAATCCAAAGAACTGACTTTGGTAAAAAATGGCAATGCATACACAGGCACTTCTGAAGGAAAAGAAATCCTTCAAAACCTCGTCTACTCCAATGGCACCTACACCGGTAAAGTATTCCTTCCCAAACGGAACCAAACCTTTCCCTGCACCATCACCTTACAAGGAAATGACACCATGCAAATCACGGTCAAAGCAGGCTTTATGAGCCAGACCAAAATTTGGACACGCATAAAATAACAACTCGCATATGAAAATGATTCTCACCGGTATACTCTGCTGCTTTTGTGCACTACCGGTGTCTGCACAGCTCAGCTTCTCATCCGTACAGGACATCTGGAAATATGCCGATGCACACAATATCCAGATTACATCGGCCAACGCCAGCGACAAAGAAGCTACCCTGAATGTCAGACAAGCAAAGGGTGCCCTGCTTCCAACAGTCAGCGCCAACGGCAATTATACAGATAATATCAAATTACAATCAACTTTGATACCAGCGCATTTATTTGACCAGACCGCACCAGATGGCACCTTTTACGAAGCCACCTTTGGTAAGCGCTACAACTACAATGCAGCCGCCAATGTACAGCTGGACCTGATCAATACCAAAAACTGGTTTGCCATCAAAACCGCGAAACTGGATAAGGAAATAGCCAACCTCAACATACAAAAAACCAAACGCGATCTGTATGAACAGCTGGCCAATATCTACTACTCCTACATGCTGGCAAATGAAGCTGAGAAATTATCCTTATCTAACGCTGCCACCATGGATACCGTATTTTCTTCCGTACTGCGAAAGTACAATGATGGATTTGTGAGTGAAGTTACTATGAACAATGCAGCTATCAACAAAGAAAAGGCGGCAAAAAACCTCCTCACTGCTACTCAAAACAAACTGCTTCAACTCAATAATCTCCAGCAACTGCTGAATACAGGTGATAGCATCGATATATCTGAACAAAATGCAACTCCTTATATTCCGCAGCCATTTGGTACTGATCCGGATGTCACCATTGCCTACGAGGAATTATTGAAATCCCAGGCACAATGGCAATCTTCAAAAGCAGCTTACGTACCCACGCTTTCGGCAGTATATCAGTACAACAGGTTGATCTCCACTGACCACTTCATGCAGTTCAGTAATAGCAATGACCTGCCGAGTCAATACTGGGGATTGCGCTTGTCTGTACCGATCTTTTCCGGAAATAGCCGCCATTACAACGTACAAAAAGCAAAGATTGATATGGAGCTGAAACAACAGCAATACCAATCTGCAGGACTGCAGTCACAATTGACCAATCAGAACATTCTGATTTCTTACAATACCGCATTTAAAGATCTGGAAAAGGCAAAAGGGATCCTGGCTATGTACCGTAATAATGATACACATGCTACACAGCTACTGGACGAGGGTACTATTTCTATTGATGATCGCCTGAGGTATTACTCAGATATGATTACCAATCAGCAGGAATACCTGCAAAGTTTGAGCGATTATTTTATTCAATCTTATCGCCTTCAGATCAGGACGGTCAATATCTATTAGGTGAATGATCACTTTATTCAATCTTATCGCCTTCTGATCAGGATGATAATATTAGCTGAGCGATCACTTTATTCAATCTTATCGCCTTTCAGGACTTTAAACATTTACATCATGAAACATATATTCATCATATCATTCGCAGGCATCACACTACTTTCTTCCTGCAAATCAAAAAACAGCGGCACCGCCGCCCCTATCTACGCTCCTATTACCGAAGCCATATTTGCACCCGGTCACATTGAAGCCGGTGGCCAATTTACCCTTACCGCACTCAATGATGGGTATATTACAGACGTACCTGTAATTGAAGGTGACACCGTCACCAATGGACAAACCATCTTCAAACAGGATAATACAACTGCTGCCATTGCTCAAAGATCCGCCACAGAGAACCTCGCTATTGCGCGCCAGAACGCATCCGACAACTCTGCCGTATTAGCACAACTGCAACAACAACTAAACACAGCCACTGAAAAACTGGCAAATGACCTCACACAAAGAGACCGTAATGCCAGATTATACGCTACCCGCAGCGTTGCCAAGGTAGATTATGACAATGCTGAACTGGCTTATCAATCCTCCATGCATAGTGTAGAACAGCTCAAACAAAACATCGCTGCGACTAAGCTCTCTTTGCAACAAACCCTTATCAATTCCCGCAAAGACCAGGAAACTGCCATGGCAAACACCTCCTATTACAACATCAAATCTCCCGGCAACTATACTGTATATACCCTCCTCAAAAGAAAAGGCGACCTGGTACGTAAAGGTGACGCACTGGCTATTTTAGGCAATGCAGGTGGTATGCTCATCTCTCTTTCTATAGATGAAGGCAGCATTGCCAAAATCAAACCGGGCCAAACTGTACTGACCGAACTCAATACTGAAAAAGGCAAAACCTACACCGGTCATGTAAGTAAGATCTATCCCAGCTTTGATGAGCAGTCACAAGCCTATACCATAGAAGCAACTTTTGACACCTTGCCAGCTGGTTTGATGAATGGTACCTTATTACAGTCAAATATCATTGTTGCTCACAAAGACAAAGCCCTGCTGGTGCCTGCTAACTGCGTAAGCCCGGATGGCAGGGCGCTTATCAAACATCGTAAGCAAACAGATACTATCCAGTTAAAAACAGGCATCGTGTCTACCGATTATGTAGAAGTTCTCGGTGGTATCAATGCAGACGATAAACTCATTAAAGCATATTAACATGAATGCAGGCATCAACACCAGGATTGCTTACACTTATATGGTAAGCAAAGTAAAATCAACGCTTGTAGCTGCTTTAGGAGTCACTTTCGGAATTGGCATGTTCATCTTTATGAACTCTCTGATCACAGGCACTAATGACTATTCAGAAAAAACAATGCTGAGTGCAACGCCACATATCAGGTTGTATAATGATAACAAAATCAGTAATACCAATATGCTCAACCGCTACCTTGGCAATAATACCATCAATCTGATTTCCAATCCTCAGCTGGTACCGCAGGATAATCGGATCATCAATCCGGACGTTGTTGCGGCGGAACTCAATAAGCGAAAAGAAGTCATTGCTCTTAGTAAACAGGTTACTGCCAATATCATCTATAGCAAAGGAAATGTACAGGAAAACGGGACCATCTTTGGCGTCAACATCGCAGAGCAGGATAAAATGTTCGACATCACGTCCAATATGATCGCGGGTAAAACACAATCTATTGCTGATAATCCCAACAATATCATCATCGGGATAGGGCTGTCTCAAAAGCTTAATCTGAAAATGGGGGACTATGTCAGGATCACAACCAGTACGGGCCTGGCTAAAACGCTACAGGTTTCCGGCATTTTCAAAACCACTATCAAAAACGTGGACGAAACAAAAACGTATGTGAGTCTGCCGGTAGTACAACAACTACTGCAAAAAGACAGAGCTTATATTACTGATATTTATGTGAATGTAAAAAACTATTCCCTGGCTACTGAAATAGGCAACAGTATGGCGCAACAAACAGGATACACTTCCGAATCCTGGCAGCAAAATAACGAGCAATCATTAGCAGGTAAGAAGATCAGGGATATCATTGCCAACGCTGTCATCTTTACCATTCTACTGGTGGCGGGCTTTGGGATCTACAATATTCTGAACATGGTGATCTATGAGAAAATCAAGGAGATTGCTATACTCAAAGCTACGGGTTTTCAGGGGAGTGATGTGGTTAGCATCTTTATACAACAGGCATTGTTGATTGGATTGGTAGGTTCTGTGATGGGATTGATCGTAGGGTGGGTTATATCATACATGTTATCCAAATTGTATTTAGGGTTGGGGAATGTGACATATCTGCCCATGACCTTCCTGCCTAAACATTATATACAGGGGGCGATTTTCGGGTTGCTGACTTCCTTCTTTGCAGGCTACATCCCAGCACGCAAGGCATCAAAAGTAGATCCTGTATCCATTATCAGAAGCTAAATTTATTGAGATGAATAATGGGTTGAAGTCTGATCATTCACTTAATACAGGGAGCCTATTTCTACTGCCCTTCTTTGCAGGCTACATCCCAGCACGCAAGGCATCAAAAGTAGACCCTGTATCCATTATCAGAAGTTAAAATTATTGAGATGAGTATCGCATTGAAAGCTGACAAAATCAGCAAATACTTTTATACACCAGAGAAATTCAAAGTCTTGTCCGATGTAAGTTTTGAAGTACAAAAGGGCGAGTTTGTATCTGTGATCGGCAAGTCTGGCTCTGGCAAATCTACTATGCTCTACATCCTATCCACCATGGATACCGACTATACCGGCAACCTGGTTTTGAATGATCAACAGATCACAGGTAGTTCGGTCAACATGCTGGCGGCTTTCAGGAATGAGCATCTGGGCTTTGTATTCCAGTTCCACTACCTGTTACCAGATTTTACCTGTCTTCAAAATGTAATGATCCCTGCTTTGCGGCTAAAGAAACTCTCCACAGCAGAAATTGAACACAATGCATATGAAAAGCTGAAAACGCTGGGACTTGCAGATCAGGCACTGAAAACCGCTTCCCGCATATCAGGTGGTCAGCAGCAGCGTGTGGCAATCGCCCGTGCCCTGATCAATGAACCAGCTATCATTATGGGAGATGAGCCAACCGGTAACCTGGATAGCCGGAATACTGCGGTGGTGTTCGACATCTTCAAACAACTGGCAGCAGAGCATAACAAGACAATTATTACCGTGACCCACGATAATGACTTTGCTGCCAAAAGTGACCGGATTATCGAAATGAAAGACGGAATTATCATCAGTCATGACCGTAAACCAGAAGAGCTATGAGGTATGTCATGATTGCATTTGTATTACTGTCAGGTAGTAATTTGTACGCACAGGGTATTAGTTATACCTATGATAGTGGGGATTACAGCGCACAAACATTTAATGCCAATGCGCGTTTCCCATTGTCTAAAAGCATGTTTGGAAATGTCATGTATCGCCACCTGACGTTGGAGGATTATACGCTACAGTCAATAGCTGCGCAGCTCTTTTACAGCATCAGGTTCTCTGAGAAAAAATCGCTGGTGTTGATTGGCACAGGAGGTCTATACAATGAGGGATGGCGATATGGTGCAGGGTTTCGTTACCTGTACAAGCATTCTGAAAAAGTGAAGACAGGGATTGGGATGATGTATAATAAGCAGTTCTTCGGCAATCAGCTCATTCCTTTTTGGGATGTAAAATATGAGCCATCGGCTAAATGGACTATATCAGGGTTATTCCCTATCAAACCGAAAATAATGTACCACTTTAACAATACTGTCAGCGCTGGTTTTGAGATCAATGGCGAAGCCAGTAGCTACCGAATGTCAACTACCTATTTACGGAATAACCAGTGGACGGGGCTGTGCAGGTTTGAGTGGTTCTTTACTAAAAATCTGTTGCTGAGTGCAGGTCTTGGCAAGAACTTCATCAACAGATATCAGTTTTATGCCAATGATCTAAAAACTGGCTGGACGATTATCACTATTCCACTAGGTGAAAAAGCTCAACCTATTTACGAGCGGTCATCCAAAGGTATTAGTGCAACTCTTGGTATTTCTTTACGTGTGAACAGGGATTCTCCCTAAGCAGGTACCCCAACCGACCTAAAACCCGAAGGCGCCTGCCCCGTATGTTTTTTAATAAAATGACTAAAGTGGGCAGGATCTTCAAAACCCAGACTAAACCCAATTTCCGCCACATTCCACTCTGAATGCTTCAATAAAATAGTCGCCTCAGTCACCAATCTTTCTGCAATCAAACCAGACGTAGACTTCCCTGTAGTCGTCCTCAACGCCCGATTCAACGAATTCACATGCACCCCTAACTGCGCAGCAAAGTCCGCCGGCGACTTCAACTCAAACTGCTGACTCAGGTTCTCAATCGGAAACTGCCTGTCCAGCAATTCATTAAACACCCCCGTAATGCGAACGCTGGCATCCGTTTGCAAATGACGCTTTGCTACTGGCTCCATCCGCATTGCATAATGAAGAATATCAATAATACAATTCCGGATCAGATCATCCTTATAAGCATAATCTGATTTAAACTCCTGCGCCATTCTTTCAAACAGCTGCGCTATCGCTGTTGCCTGCGTAGCATCCAACTCATATACCGGATGCGCTCCCGGCGCAAACAAAGGTAACTCCCTGATATTCCTTCTGAAATACTCCGCCAGATATGCTCCTTTAAAAATGAAATATTGCCCAATGGCCGGGCCATCGGGCATATCTACTGTGTAAGGTACATCCGGACTGAATATAGCCAGCGCATCCCCATTCACTTCCAGCGATTGATCACCATAGTGCAACAAGGTACGCCCCCGCATAAAACTCACTTTGTAAAAGTCCCTGCGCCGGTATGGCTGAGGATCCATACGGAGACAATCGTCATACCGGAGCAGGTTAAATACTAAAGGCTGGCTATTGATAGCTCTGTTGATATAGAAATCTTCTATCGATTCAGGCTTTTTCATACCTCAAATTTACACATTCTTTGGCACCCAATGTTCCTGCATATAATCATGATACCCCTCCTCTCCTGACATCCTCACCTGCATGAACGCTTTGGCATCTTCACCTGCCAGATACCTTAAACGGGAAGTACCGTCGGTAGCAGCCTCATAAATCACTTCAGCCACCTGTGTAGCGGTTGTTCTCTCCATAGTTTTGCTCCCCCACAGGTTCAGGAAACCCTGTACAAAAGCATCATAATCAGTTATTTCCGGATTCCCGGTAAAATTAGCCGCTGTATCAAACCCGGTAGCGATGGCTCCCGGTTCTACCAGTTTTACTTTGATATTGAGTGCAGCCAGTTCATACGCCAGTGACTCAGAGAAACCCTCTACGGCGAATTTAGTTGCATGATACATGCTTACAATCGGATAGGTAATACGACCGCCTATACTGGATACATTAATAACAGTGCCGGCTTTATTCGCCCTGAAGTGTGGCAGGATCGCCTTGGTCAGATTCATGACACCAAACACATTGACATCGAACTGCTGTTTGATTTGTGCATCTGTCGCCAGTTCGAACGGACCGAATAAACCATACCCCGCATTATTAAGTAGCACATCGATCTTTCCAAATCTTTTAATACCTTCAGCAATCACGGGCTGCATGCTTTCTTTTTCCTGTACATCCAGCCTGGTGACAAATACATTATTTAATGTCGTTAATTCTGTTTCCTTTTCTGGCGAACGCATAGTAGCAATGACATTCCAACTCTTAGCAGCGAAATATTGTGCAGCAGCTTTTCCAATACCGGCAGATGCCCCGGTGATCAATATTGTCTTGTTCATGATTTGTTTATTTTTTGATAACAAGACAAAATTAGCCCGGAATTCAGGGCCGGAATTGTCTCCATGAAACCAATACTTGTATAAATCAAACAGCGCTATGAATAAAACCATTTGGACCCTTATTATTACTGTTATGTCAATTACCACTTTTTGCGCAGCCAGATAGCCTCAAACCCGGACTGAACCGCGCTAAACTATACCTTGCCGACCTTGGAAAGATCGTTAGTCCCAATGGTACGCCGAAATAACATTTTGGCTACACCTTTTACACTTTTGGCTACTATTCTCAGCGCTTTCTCCCTGATCTTTGTACCATGATAAAAGATAAAGTAATCGCCATCACCGGCGCCAGCAGCGGCATAGGCGAAGCCACTGCCCTGCTGCTGGCGGCCCAGGGGGCTAAAGTTGTACTTGGCGCCCGCAGAATTGACAGATTAGCCGAAGTAGCAGCTAAAACTGGGGGTATTTACATGTCAATGGATGTTAGAAAAAGAGAAGATCTGGCTGATTTCGTGCAATTTGCCCTCGATCACTACGGTAAATTAGATGTGCTGATCAATAACGCCGGAATCGGGCCTATTTCGCCCTTAGACGAGCTTCGGGTGGAAGATTGGGATGATATGATCGACGTCAACTTCAGAGGGGTACTTTATGGCATTGCCGCCGCTCTGCCGGTATTTAGAAAACAAAATTCCGGGCAGTTCATCAATACTATCTCTACCGCTGGTTTGCAAATTGTGCCTACCATGGCAGTTTATGCCGCTACTAAAAATGCGGTGCGTACTGTTGCTGATGCCCTCAGGCAGGAAGCCGGCCCTACCATAAGGGTGACCAATGTATCTCCGGGGTATATTAAAACAAACTTTTCAGATTCCATGACCAATACGGACATCAAGGAGGCAACGAGGGCCCGGGCGGAACAGATTGCCATCTCTCCGGACGCTATTGCACGAGCTATCGCGTTTGCTATAGACCAGCCTGCAGATGTGGATGTGAATGATATTGTGATCAGGCCTACTGCCCAGTAACATCGCGTTTGCTTTTGACCAGCCTGCAGATGTAGATGTGAATGATATTGTGATCAGGCCTACTGCCCAGTAACATCGCGTTTGCTATAGACCAGCCTGCAGATGTGGATTGTGAATGATATTGTGACCAGGCCTACTGCCCAATAACATCACGTTTGCTTTTGACCAGCCTGCAGATGTAGAAATAAACAATATCCTGATCTGCCCGATAACATCGACAGGTCTGCAAATGCAGGCACTCTTGCCCAGTAAAATTCGTAGCTTCAATACATGGAATCACTCCAATTCACCAGTATTTCAGCCTTGCTGCGCCGCCTGGACCTTCCAGCGCCGCAGCATCCCCTGATCGTACTGGTCCCAACAGGCAATATCAAAGTACACCCCGACGATGTTGGCAAAAGGGTGGTCACTAACCTATATAAGATCTCTTTCAAAATTGACTTCAAAGGAAAGATCCCCTATGGCCATGGCTATTACGACTTTGAAGAAGGCGGATTATCATTCACCTCCCCCAATCAAATGTCCGCACCTACCCGCGACATCGCCGATTATGAAGGATACACTCTATTCTTCCACCCTGATTTCTTACTTAACTACCCTTTAGCGAAATCCATACAACAGTATGGCTTCTTTTCTTACGCTGTTGCTGAGGCCCTCTATCTGTCCGACAAAGAAAAGAAACTCATCTCCGTCATCTTCGACGCCATGCTACTGGAATTAGAAAATAATATCGACCATTTCAGTCACGACGTGATGATTTCCCAATTAGAATTATTGTTAAATTATAGTAATCGTTTTTATAACCGACAGTTCCTTACCCGCAAAACCCTCTATAACGACCTCATTTATCAAATGAACATCTATATTTCCACCTCTTTTAATACGTCGTCCCACCTCCCCACCGTGCAGGAAGTTGCAGATCACCTGCAAGTCTCCCCCCGCTACTTAAGTGATATGCTCAAATCCCTAACTGGTATGAGTACTCAACAACACATCCATCACCAGCTCATTGAAAAAGCCAAAGAGATTCTCACCTCCACAAACGCCACTATTGCCGAAATTGCCTATCAATTAGGCTTCGAACATCCGCAATCCTTTAACAAATTATTCAGACAAAAAACAAATACTTCTCCACTGGCCTATCGAAAATCAGGCTATTAAATCTGCGATTGATTTACTACTTTCGTTGTACAACACAACTTTCGATTATGGATTGGAAACAACCTATCATCGTCTCGCATAATCAACTGCTGGAGCAAATTTCCCAAAGGGAAAAAGAGAAGTCAACTCTACTTTACCTCAGTAACAGGATTGCTGCTGCTCAAAAACGGGATGAACTGTGGACCTTGATCACTGATCAATTGCTTTCTCTATTTGGCGGAAAATACTATACACTGTGTCTGATCAATGAAGATGGTAAGACACACTCACCTTTCCTACATACAAATGAAGGCACCATTAAAAAAAGAGTGGATGAAAGTCCCATTATGCACAAAGCACACGATATCGAAGATGGCATCTTCAATATCGCACTGGATGCTGATGAACCTATCATATATGATGTCAAAAAACTAATCCGCAATAAGAATGTGCCGCCTTACATCATTCACTGGCACAATTCAGGTATCCGCGAAATGATGGTCACAAAAATAAGTAATGCCAATCAACCGAAAGGCTTGCTGTACCTGTACGCGGACGAATACGGCGCTTTTTCTCCCAACCAGTTTGACCTGCTCACTGGTATTGCAGATATGCTGGGAATGGGGATCAGTAATATCCTGGCGAATGAAAAAATTGCCCGTCAGCAAATAGAAATTGATCAACTAAAAGGCGGCAGACACTACTTAAACCAGGGCAACTACACTGCTCAACTAATCGGTTCTTCACCGGAAATTCAAAAGATATATAAATTGATTTCCCTTGTCGCTACGGCTGACAGTACGGTTATCATTACCGGCGAAACGGGTACAGGAAAGGAACTGGTAGCCACTGCCATTCATCAGGCATCCCCCCGTGCCCATCAGGAAATGATCCGGGTGAACTGCGCCGCTATTCCCGCTACCCTCATCGAAAGTGAACTATTTGGTCATGAAAAAGGGAGCTTTACCGGGGCAATGGATAAGCGGATCGGGAAGTTTGAACAGGCAGATAACAGTACCATCTTTTTAGACGAAATAGGCGAACTTTCGCTGGAACTACAGTCAAAGCTGCTTAGGGTATTACAGGAGAGAGAAATAGAGCGGATTGGGGGCAAAGGCAGCATTCGTGTGAATGTGCGCATCATTGCCGCCACTAACAGAAACCTGGAAAAAGAAGTACAGGCCGGCCGTTTCAGAAGTGATTTATATTACCGGCTGAATGTGTTTCCGGTATCTTTACCGCCTTTGCGGCAGCGGAAGGAAGACATTCCCATGCTGGTAACACACTTCATCGATCGGTACGCACAGGAAACCCGTAAGAAGGTCACTAACATCAGCCAGAAGGCACTCAATAGCCTGCTGAATTATACCTGGCCTGGGAATATCAGGGAACTGGAACACCTCATTGAAAGAGCGGTATTGCTCTGCACCGGCACGACCATCAGCCAGATTAACCTGCCGGTAAATCAACCTGCCATCCGGGAAGATAACTTTGAAATCATTCCGCTGGCAGCCATGGAACGGGAGTACATCCTCAAGGTCTTAAAGATCTGCAAAGGCAAGGTCTCCGGTCCCAATGGTGCTGCGATCATGCTGGGTTTACCCCCCACCACCCTGATATCAAAAATGCAGAAATTAAATATTAAAAAAGAGCTACTACTTGTAAGCTGACAAATCAATACTGATCGGTGCCAACTGGGACTCCAGCGTAGTCCGCTGCGGTTCCAGCCACTCAGGCAACATCAGGTGCTCACCCAGGTGCGCAGGCGCCTCATCTACACTAAAGCCAGGCAATGCCGTCGCTACTTCAAACAATACCCCACCCGGTTCTCTGAAATATATTGACTGAAAATACTTACGATCCAATATGGGGGTAGCATTCATACCTATACCCGTGATCTTTTGGCGGATACTGGTTTGCGCCCCGCTATCAGGTGTCGTAAAGGCAATGTGATGCACGGTACCACTGCCGGATAAGCCTTTCAGACTGTCAGGCATGCATACCAGATCTACATAATTACCCGGTTTATCATTCGCCGCAAAACGGAAACGATTGCCCTTTTCTGCGATCAGTATGTGATCTAGCTGGGTGGTCAAAAGACCTGCCGTGCGCTCATACCCTTCTTCCCATATTTCTACACTGTAAAAACCGCGGATGGAATGCGCATCCCCCTTTCTATCATCCTTATCATTAAAGATCAGTTCCAGCCCCAAACCATCTGTATCTTCGAGATATACAGCCAGTTCGCCCTCAAAACGTTCTACCGGTGGCTTGTGTGCTATACCAAAGCGTTTCAGCCTTTCCAGCCAGTAATTCAGACTCGCCAGGGGGACGGAGAAAGCTGTGGTATTCAGCATCCCTTTGCCCTGACGCCCATGCTTCAATCCTTCGTACGGGAAGAAAGTCATGATACTACCGGGAGCGCCGGCTTCATCTCCATAATATAAGTGATATACACTGTTTGCGTCAAAATTCACGGTCTTCTTTACCAGCCTTAAGCCCAGTATACCTGCATAAAATTCGAGGTTCTTCTGCGAACTGCCGGCGATAGCGGTTACGTGGTGAATGCCTGTTACAAGATTATTCATGGGGTGTAATTTAAATCTCACAAAACGCAATAATAATTAAATCGATAAATTATACAACAAAACCAATAAAAAATAAAAGGGGGATCTATCATAAGTAACAGGAAGGCCATGAGAATTGCATGTACTAAAATTTCCGCTATCAGGTACCCGAATAAAAAGGGTGGCGTCCCGAAGTTTTGAGACGCCACCCTTTTTATTCGGATACCTGATGACCATTTATGCCATTCTTAGGTATATTCCCATATTAACACGTTGAGAAATCTGAGGAAAAATTACCATTCACCGCCTGCAACTGATCTACCCGGATCTCAGTCTGGTTCTCCAACCTAAGCCAGTGTTTACCATCCTTTTCATACACACTTTCGATGATACCACCTGCTCTTGTAGGTCCGTTATCGTCGTACAATATGGATGCCTTTTCTTTTTTCTCAAAGAGCTCCATAATGAGCGGGTAGAATGATTCTCCTGGTAAGATTAATTTGCCTGGTTCCACGGTATTTATTTTACCTAAAGATAAAACTATTTCAGGTGATACCGTTTATGAATAACCTATTTTACCTTTACCTGGTACAACTTACGATTCTCCTCCGCCAGCTGCTGCACAGGGAATTTATCTACCTTTCTGTCATACGTCATGAAACCGTTTACTTCACCCTCTACATCCGTAGTTTGTGTATACACCGCAGCGGACAGACCCAGTGGAATCAGCTCTGCCAATCTATCAGTAAAGGTTTTATATTTCTTAAACATCTCTTCGCTGTTTTTGAAAGACTGATACCCCCAGTTCTTATTTCCCTGCCAGTTATGGCCTTCCAATGGTAAACCCAATCCACCAAACTCACCTAATACCAGGATCTGTTTTTTACCAAATACATCCGGTCTTGGCATAGCAGGATTTGGATAGTTGTGCAGGTCAATGATATGCCCCGTTTCGTAGAAGTTACCACCACTTGCACTATTTACAAGTCTGGATGGATCTTTTTGCATGGTCCATGCTGTGATCTCTACCGTTTTGAACTGCCCCCATGCTTCGTTGAATGGTGTCCAGACTACAATACAAGGGAAGTTGTATGCTGCATCCATAATAGCATTCCATTCTTTGCGATAGTAGCCTTCTGATTCAGGCGTACGATTTTTGTCTGTACCACGGTCTAAAATACCCGGTCTGTTCTCCCAGCCATTACCCAGGTCACCGCTAGGCATATCCTGCCAGAGCAGCATGCCTTTCTGATCACAATATGCGTAGTAAGTAGCAGGTTCCAGTTTGATGTGCTTTCTGATCATGTTAAAGCCCATCTTTTGTAGCTGATCAATATCATACACCATCGCTTCGTGTGTAGGCGCGGTGTACAAACCGTCAGGCCACCATCCCTGGTCCAGCGGACCGTATTGAAATACAAACTCATTGTTCAGCATCATACGCTGAATCCCGTTCTGATCCGGTGCCATAGATATTTTGCGCATGGCAAAATAACTCTTCACCGCATCCACAGGTTTGCTTTTACGTATAAGCGTTACTTTTAGATCATACAGGAAAGGATGGGTGGCAGACCATAGTTTTTCATGCTGCAAAGTCAGCACGGCTGTCGCAGATGGCGCTACTTCCTGTGTAGCGATCACATTGCCGCCATCCAGTACTTCTACTTTTACCTGGTCGCCAGCCTGCGCACCTGCTACATTCGTGCTTACGCTGATGGTATGATGATCGATATCAGGCGTGTTCTTTGTAGACGTGATATAGGTTTTAGGCACCGCTTCCAGCCAAACCGTCTGCCAGATGCCGGTCACAGGGGTATACCAGATACCTTCGGGGTGCTTTACCTGTTTACCACGTGGCTGAGGACCGTCATCTGTCGGATCCCATACACGAACAGTGATCTCCTGTTTCGCACCACTCTTCAGGAATGGGGTGATGTTGATAGAGAACGGATCGAAGCCCCCTTCGTGTTTGCCGGCGCTTTTGCCGTTTACGAAGACTTCAGTCTGCCAGTCAACCGCGCCGAAATGCAACAGGATATCTTTACCTTTCATGGTAGCAGGTATACTGATGTTTGTATTGTACCATAAAAGACTGTCCTTTCCGACAGTGCGGCCTACACCGGACAATGCCGATTCTACGGCGAATGGAACGAGGATACTACCTTCGTATTTTGCGGGTTTATCCTGCCCAGCAGGTGTGATAGCATAGCTCCATAAGCCGTTCAGGTTTTTCCAGTTATTATCGCGCACCAGCTGTGGACGTGGATATTCCGGCAAAGGGGCATTTGGATCTACTTTTTCCGCCCATGGCGTAACGATCCTGTCCCTGATTAAATGCCAGTTGTTTTGCTGTGCGTGTACAGCGTAACTCATGCAACCTAACATGAGTAAAGAGTAAGTGAACTTTTTCATAAAAATCGTGATCTGAGTATAACGTGCATGAAATAAATGAGGTCAAAAGATATAAAATATTACCCAAAAGTGTACATGTTCGAAAAATCCTATTTTTTCGCACTTTAGTCCTTAACAGTCTGCTGGCTTGTTCCGACCTTTGGATCATGGAAAATGGTAGACGAAGACGTAGACATCTTTGATTGTACAGTACCCTGGCACCTGAAAAAAGAAATGCAAAGGGTACAGTCTAAAGAAATAGATGCGATACCTTACCTAACTGAATGGTATAAATAACAAACTATGAATCACGAATCAATCATTTGGAACTACATTCGTTCCAACCATGTACTCAGTATTACCAGCTTTCATAATGGAGATGTCTGGGCGGCCAATCTATTCTACGCATGCGATTATGAGCAGAAAAGGTTACTGTTTATGACTTCTGAGATCAATACAAAACATGGTGCATTGATGTTGGCAAACAGTCATGTAGTGGGTACTATCTGTGATCAGACCGTTGACGTAGCAAAGTTAAAAGGGCTACAATATACGGCTGTCGCGACCATCGTGCACGCACCGGAAGCGCTGGATGTATATATGCAACAGTTTCCGATGGCGAAACATCACCAGGAAACACTGTGGATGATTACCTTTACTGCTTTGAAACTGACGGACAACTCCGCTGGTTTTGGCACAAAATACACCTGGAACATTGAATAGCGACCGACCAGATTGTTAGATATTTCCCTTCCGGCGCCGGCGAACACGACAATGCATAAACGCACGTCTCTACAGAATCTCTACAGTTTTCTACAATACTTTTATTCCCAGGTCTAAACCACCACATATGAAAGTGTTGATTATTGAAGATGAGAAGAATCTATCAGACAGCATCTGCCAGTACCTGGCTGATGAGAATTTTTTATGTGAGGTCGCAGATACTTTCGATACCGCCCTGGAAAAGATATCACTGTATGATTATATGTGCATCATACTTGACATTAACTTACCCGGGGGTAGCGGGCTCGAGTTATTGAAGGAATTAAAAAGGAATAATAAGAATGACGGCGTGCTGATTATCTCCGCCCGGAATTCCCTGGATGATAAAGTGTTTGGTCTTAAGGCCGGGGCCGACGATTACCTGTCTAAGCCATTTCACCTCCCTGAGTTATCAGCCCGTGTAGCAGCCATCATCCGGCGCAAATCTTTCAACGGGAATAATATTATTACATTCGAAGAGCTGCAACTAAACCTTGGAGAGAAAACAGCCATTGTCAATGAACAAATCATTGACCTTACGGGGGGGGGGGGGGGGGGGGGGGGGGGGGGGGGGGGGGGGGGGGGGGGGGGGGGGGGGGGGGGGGGGGGGGGGGGGGGGGGGGGGGGGGGGGGGGGGGGGGGGGGGGGGGGGGGGGGGGGGGGGGGGGGGGGGGGGGGGGGGGGGGGGGGGGGGCGCAAAGAATACGATTTGCTGTTATACTTTATCAGTAACAAAAATAAAGTGATCAGCAAGAGCGCCATAGCAGAACATATCTGCGGAGACGAAATGGACCTCTCCGGCAGTTATGACTTCCTCTATAGTCACATCAAGAACCTCCGCAAAAAGCTGGTGCAGTCCGGTTGTCCCGATTACATCAGGTCTGTATATGGTATGGGCTATAAATTATCCCTGTCATGAAATTACTGACCCGGTATAACCGTATTAACCTGGTATCCACCATTGTGATCTTCCTGCTTTCCGGTATCGCATTTTTCTTCGCCCTCCACCTGACCTTATTAAAGCAGATGGATGAGGACCTGCGGATCGAACAGCGGGAAATCACTAATTATGTGGCACTCCATAATATGCTCTTCACTCCCGTGGAAGTGAAAGACCAGGAGACCATCATAGAAAAGACGAAAAAGCCTTATGAGAAAGAAAAATTCAAAACCGTCGAAGTAGATCATAATGAGGACTACCGGCAGTTATCTTTTTCTATCCAGGCTGGCGGCGAATGGTATAATGTAAAAGTGAGGAAGTCACTGGAAGCGACAGAGCACATTACCAGAACGGTTTTCGCGATTACTTTTTGTACCATCTTACTCGTCCTGTTATTGACGGTCGTTATTAATGCTACCATCCTCAGAAAACTTTGGCAGCCATTCTATACCTCCCTGGATCTGTTACAACGATTCAAAGTAAATGACCGGGAACCATTGATATTGCCTGCCAGTACCATCGACGAATTCACGTTTATGAACAGTATCCTGGATCGTACTACGACCAAAGCCATACAGGATTATGAAAGATTAAAGGAATTTACTGAAAATGCCTCCCATGAATTGCAAACGCCCCTCGCTATAATCCGGTCCAAACTGGAAATGATGATGCAGGGTGAGAACCTGACTGAATACCAGTTTAACGCCCTGCAAAGTGCCTCTGAGGCGCTCGACAGACTGGCCCGCATGAACCAGTCCCTCCTGTTGCTCACCAAAATAGAAAACGAGCAATTTGACAATAAATCTATTGTAGACCTGACACAGATCGTACAACAAAAGGCCGCACAGTTTGTAGAGATCTGGCAGGATAAATCCCTGAATATCTCACTGGACGTAAAGGCCGTTCAGTTACATGCTAATAAGGAGCTGATTGAATTGCTGCTCAATAACCTGTTCAGCAACGCGACCCGACATAACTATGAAAACGGGAATATTCTAATCACTTTAAGCCAGCAGCGGCTTTGTATTAAAAATACCGGTCATCCTGCACCATTGAACCATAAGCACCTGTTCCAGCGATTTTACAATCCTTCCAACAATAGTACCAGTAATGGGCTTGGACTGGCGGTGATTCACCAGATCTGTACAGCCAACGGGTTCAAAGTAGATTATGATTATAAGGACGACTTACATATATTCACTATTATCTTTATTAACGAATCAACACAAACGTACCTGCCATAATCAGTAAGGCGCCGGCAATAGTTTTATAATCCAGACTTTCTTTGAGAAAAATAGCAGAGAGAGCAATGGCAATTGCGACACTTAACTTGTCTATAGGGGCCACTTTGGAAACAGGGCCGGTCGAGAGGGCCTTAAAATAAAAAATCCAGGAGAGACCAGTGGCCATGCCACTCAGGGTTAAAAACAAGAGGTGCTTCCGGGTCAGGGCCTGCAGGTCCTTCGCTTCGCCTCCAGCAAACACAATCCCCCATGCAATGATCAGGATCACTACAGTACGGATAGCCGTAGCTACGTTGCTGCTGATGCCCTGTAATCCAAACTTGGCCAGTACGGCCGTCAATCCTGCAAAAAGTGCAGATAGCAATGCATAATATCTCCACATAAACTAGTAGTTAGGAATGGCTGTATGCGTGATCAGGTGATATATGCCGATGCTGCAAACGATGGCAAATATGATTAGCGCAAATATAATATAACGAATACAGGTACTATTCATAAAATAAAAGTATAGGTCAATTCTGGAGAAAATCTGATATTTGCCGCCATAACCAGGCCCTAAAAAGAAAACCCTCAATTATTACACGAATGATTCAACAGTCAATGTCCCCAAGGTTCAAAATAGGGGTAATCGAAGAAGATACGAATTACCGCCATGAACTGGTCCTGAACATTTCACGTCATACAGACCTTTCTGTATGTTTACACACCGCTACCACAACAGCAGCACAAAGCTTTTTACAGCAACAACCACACCTGTTATTATTGGGTATGCCCCCGGGCACACAACAACAAATAGACGATATCAAGGTGCTGAAGTCTTTGCAACCAGCTATGCTGATTGTGGTGATGACGGCTGATGAAGATCCACAGGTGATACAGCAGGCTTTTGATAAAGGAGCTGATGGATACATCTTAAAGACGGACCTCTTCCACAATATCACCCGCAAACTGGTGCATATGCTGGAATATGATCAGCCTGTGGTGAGTCAGCAGCTGTTTCGGTATTTGCTCTATCGCAATAAAGGAGAAAAGCCCATACCACAAACAAACCTGACTAAGAAAGAAAAGGAAATCACGGATCTTGTACTGGAAGGGTTGCCTTATAAATCGATCGCAGCAAAACTGAACTTAAGTTTGAATACTATACAATACCACATGAAAAACATATTCTACAAACTAGGTATCAAAACCAAATCAGAACTCTTCAAAATGTTCTACCAATAACTGATTTTCTTGTCTAAATGATTCTCAAATATTCTTCTATGGGTAATTCCAAATTACCTATGGATCATTGTTTTTAAAAACATTATCCTACAATAACGGTAGATTATCATTTTGATAATGCTACTAAAATCGTGTTTTCAGACAACTGGCCGGTGCCTGGGGTTGCCTGTATACTTAAGATACCTATGCAGGACCCTGGGCCTCCCCAACTGGTCGCTCATCCACCCCCACCTCCTCCCAAAAAAAGGTGGGGTTTTTGATTTTAAAAAAATATATCTACATTGTAGAAGTGTCAATCGTACATCTATTATTCCATGTAACAACGCGCAATCAATAAACCCTGACTAACCCTCAGTGGGATGGAGGATATTCAACTGTAACCAATTCATCAATTAAATTAAATTCCCTTATGACAAACAGCCAGCTGCGCCTGACCAGGCGCAAAACTCCTATTCTATTTCTGCTGTTGCTCTTCCCGTTTCTGGCCAGTGCCCAGAAAAAGATCACCGGCCAGATCACAGACGCCGAAACAAAAAGCCCGGTTTTTAAGGCGGCCATTATGATCAAAGGCACTCAAAAAGGTACTTATAGCGACGAAAAAGGCCAATATTCCATCGACGCACCTGCAGGCAGCACCCTACTCTTTACTTCTATGGAATACGACAATACAGAAGTGACTGTCGGTGCCGACAATACCATCAATATAGCCCTCAAACCCAAAGTCTCGGGGCTCAATGAAGTCGTAGTCATTGGTTATGGTACCGTAAAAAGGAAAGACCTTACCGGCGCCATCGCCTCCCTCAAAGCAGCGGATCTTAAAACCGAAGGTGTGAGCAATGTAGGTCGCTCCCTACAGGGCAGGCTCCCCGGTGTGACGGTGGAATCTGCTGGTGGTGATCCCGGTTCCGGCACCCGCATCCTCATCAGAGGTGTCGGTACGCTCAACAATGCGGATCCCCTCTACCTCGTAGACGGTGTGCAGGTGGCTAATATCAACAACATTGCCCCCGGTGATATTGAAAGTATGGACGTGCTCAAAGATGCCTCGGCCGCTGCAATCTACGGTTCCCGGGCTGCCAACGGCGTTGTGCTGGTGACCACCAAAAGCGGGAAAGCCGGTAAACCCGTCTTTAATTTCAGAACCAACGTCGGCTCTCAGAAGCTGGCTAAAAAATACGAGGTGCTGAACGCTGAAGAATGGGCGACCGTGAGCAATGCAGCACACGACGCCGGCAATGGCGGCGCAGGACTTCCCCGGCTCGATATAGCCGCTAACCCATCGACACTGGGCGCTGGTACTGACTGGCAGGATGCTATCTACAGAACAGCCCCTATTCAGCAATATTACCTTGGCGTATCCGGTGGCAGTGATTACTCCCGCTACAGTGTATCCGGCGAGTACACCGACCAGGCAGGTATCGTAGACGTAACCGGTTACAAACGGTACGGCATCCGCGCCAAAACTGAATCGACCAAAGGTATCCTCAAATTTGGCCAGACCTTCCTCGCCACCCGCGAAAAATGGATCCGCATGAGCGATGGCTGGGGAGGACAGGGTGGTAACGCCGTAGGTTCTGCCATGAAGATGATCCCCACTTATAAGATCTACGACACCTCCGCCATCGGTGGTTATAGCGGTGCTTCCGGTTCCGTGGTAAATATTCCTAACCCGGTCGCCCTGCTGCACCTCGAAGATGTGAGCTACGAACTCGTCTCCTTCCTCGCTAATGCCTATGCCGAAGTGGCTTTACGCCCTTATCTGAAGTATAAATTCAACATGGGTTATACCACTTCCTTTGGCCAAACCGACGACTACGTGCGCCGTCATGAAGTAGGGAACCTCTTCATCCAGCAGACAAACGACATGAGCCGTGAAAAGGAAAGAAACCAGATGGTACTGCTGGAAAACACGTTGAATTTCAACAAGGATTTCGGCAAGCACTCCATTCAGGCATTGGTAGGTTACAGCTATCAAAAGACCAATTACAATTATAACCTGATGGCTAAAACGAACCTGCCTGATGGTATCAAAGAACTGGATGCTGCTTCCGGTACCGCTTCTGTGGGAGGTAACAGTGTAGAAAGCATACTGCTCTCTACGTTAGGCCGTGTTATTTATGCGTACGATAACCGCTACCTGCTGACCGCGAGTTTCCGCCGCGATGGTTCTTCCCGCTTCGGTGCCTCCAACCGCTTTGGTAACTTCCCTTCTGTGGCTGTAGGCTGGAACATCAATAATGAACACTTCTGGCATGTAGATCCAAGCATTGTCTCCTCCCTCAAACTGAGAGCCAGCTATGGTATACTGGGTAACCAGGAAATAGGTGATTATCAATATAGCGCTGCCATTGCATCGAATATCAACTACGTGATCGGCGATGCACAACAGAAATGGTTTGGCGCTATTCAGACAGCCTACTCCTCTCCTAATATCAAATGGGAAAACACCGCTACTACCAACGTAGGTGTGGATGTGAGTTTCCTGAAAGGCTCCCTGAATGCCAGCGTCGATTACTTCTTTAAGAAAACAACTGACGTATTGCTGAATGTACCGATCCCGGGATCTGCTGGTTCTTCCACCAACCCTGTGGTGAATGCAGGTACTATCCAGAACAAGGGGATTGAACTCGGGTTGAACTATTCCAATCATATCGGGGAGTTCAATTATACCGTGTTTGGTACGATCTCTTCTGTGAAGAACAAAGTGATCGAACTGGGTACCGGTACCCAACAGATCTTTGGCGGCCAGCCCACCCATCATGGCGCTTCCTCTACACTGACAGAAGCTGGTGGCGAAGTGACAGGCTTTTACCTGATCAAAACACTGGGCATCTTCCAGTCGCAGGACGAGATCAATGCCTACAAGGATAAAAATGGTAACCTGATACAACCTTATGCTGCACCCGGTGACATCAAATTCCTGGATGCCAATGGCGACGGTATTATCAGCAGTGCCGACCGTGTACACATGGGCAGTCCGTTCCCTGATTTTGAATACGGTGTAGGTCTGAACCTCTCCGCATTTCACTTTGACCTGAACATCTACATGCAGGGTGTATCAGGCAATAAGATTTACAACGGTGTAAGACAGGATATGGAAGGTATGAACCTGGAATACAACTATGCAAAAACAACGCTGCAGGCATGGACACCAGAACACCATACCAATATGCCAAGAGCGGTGATAGACGATCCTAACCTGAACGCGCAAACTTCTTCCCGCTTCTTAGAGAGCGGCACCTATTTCAGGATGAAGACCCTGCAACTGGGATATACCATCCCTGAGAGTCTGAATGCCAGACTACACACGACTTCGGTAAGGGCGTATCTCAGTGCAGACAATCTATTTACCCTCACACGCTATAGTGGTTTCAATGCAGACATTGGTCGTTCCGGCAGCATCCTTGACAGAGGCGTAGATTATGGTCACGTGGCGTATCCGCTGGCCCGCGTATTCTCTGCCGGTATCCAATTATCCTTCTAAT
The DNA here is from genome assembly GCF_034274695.1 of Chitinophaga sp. LS1. Classification (NCBI taxonomy): domain Bacteria; kingdom Pseudomonadati; phylum Bacteroidota; class Chitinophagia; order Chitinophagales; family Chitinophagaceae; genus Chitinophaga; species Chitinophaga sp. LS1. Next base: position 5,647,541 of record NZ_CP128362.1, on the reverse strand, counting down.
TCATCTAAACAACGACACCATTATGAAAAAGCTATTATATATCCTTCTTGCAGCCGTGCTACTGGCCAGCTGTTCGAAGAGCTCACTGGAACTAACGAATCCAAATCAAACTACCACCGAAACTTACTGGAAAACAGAGGACGATGTAAAAAGCGCACTGGCCGCTACTTATGCCCTGTTCAGAAATGTAGACGGCGGTTTCTGGGGGGTAAGAGGCGTTGAACTCTCCAATGGCAGGGGCGACGACTTCTTTATCAGGAATGATGTAAGTTACCTGTACCAGTTGTCTACTTTCACCAATACCCCTGACAACTCGGCATCGACCAATGTATGGAATGTTGCCTATCGTGCCATCTTCCGTGCTAACCAGATCCTCGCAAATATCGATAATGTAAGTGGCCTCACAGACGATGCAAAGAAGGCCTACATTGCAGAAGCAAAGTTTCTAAGAGGGTTGAATGAATATATCTTAGTCATCAACTATGGCGATGTGCCGCTCCGTACTACGATACCTGCATCTACAGCAGAGTATTTCGTAGCGAAATCTCCAGCTGCAGATGTATGGGCACAGGTGATCAAAGATTTTACTGAAGCCGCAGCAGACCTGCCTTTATCCTACGACGCCAGCAATACAGGCCGTGCTACCAAAGGCGCTGCACTGGGTTTCCTGGGCAAATCATATGTGTATACAAAAGACTGGGCCAATGCAGAAAGCACATTGAAACAACTGACCACAGCGCCTTATACGTATCAGCTGATGCCGGACTATGGCGACAACTTTATTGCTGCCCATGATAATAATGTAGAATCATTATTTGAAATCCAGCTGGCAGATGTGGGTGGTACCAATCCTTGGGCCGGAGAAAATTCCAATGAGAGCCTGGGTGTAACCACTGCACAGGAGTTTGCTCCTTCAGAGGCGAGTGGCTGGTTTGAAGTGGCGCCTACCGATAAACTCTTCAATGAGTTTCAGAATGAAAAGACCACAGCAGGGGATTTTGATCCAAGAATGTATGCTACCTTATTCTGGAATTATCCGGGGGCTACATTTTATCAGAAGCCATTTTCTGCTTATACATTGCCATTTGGCTTCAAATCTTATTATAAGAAATACCAGAACTATAACCAGACAAATGAACTGTCAGGTAGCAGTGGTGCATCGGATTATACATCGGATATCAATGAAAAGGCGCTGCGCTATGCAGATGTATTACTCCTGTTATCAGAGAGTGTGACCATGCAGGGCAGACCGGAAGATGCGTATGCTTATATCACACAAGTACGCAGCCGTGCAAGTTTGCCGGCACTGACCACTGGCATGGATCAAACGGCCATGATGAAAGAAATAAGGCATCAGCGATTCCTGGAATTTGCAAGAGAGGGACAGCGGTTTTATGATTTACAACGCTGGGGGTTATTGAAAGATGAGATAGCGAATAGTGATAAGGTGGGTAAGATCTACTTCGTAACACCCAAGCATGATTTCTTCCCGATACCACAGGATGAGGTGAACTCAAATCCGGAGATGGTACAGAATAGCAATTGGTAAATTTTTCATTTTCTTAAAAGGGGATATTCCTAAGTAGGGTCTGCTGAATAAGTTATCCGATCAATTATATTTCATTTTAACACCTGGCTATTTCCCCTTTCTGACGTCTCATATATCGGGGTATAAATTGTGCATCGGGGCTATTTACCATTATGGTCAAATAGCCCTCTGTTACCAGCCAGTAATAGATTTGGAGTGCTGACAACAAAGAACCAGCTGCCAGTTTAAGCAGATTCATGACAAAGTATATAGACATCACCCAACTCTCAGCCGTATCCTTTAGACGGGCCTTGATCTTACCCAGGCCATATGCATTTTTTCCTTGTCCAAACTTCCCTTCAATCGCATTTCGTTCTGGCATCTCCTTTTGTAATAATCGCTTTTGCTGCTTACTCTCCGGTGATGGTCGACCCAATGGCTTGCCAACATAACGGATCCCTTTTTCCTTCATGAATCGTCTGTTTTCACGTGTGCCGAACAACTGATCTGCCAATACACGCTCAGGATAGCAACCAAACAAGCGTTTATATGTTTCCAGGCTGGCTATCAGCAATCCACCTTCATTGTAATTGTCCCAACTCAGCTTTTCTATATGTGTGTAACCATCTTTCAACATCACCAGTTGCTTGCTCCCAAACTCTGTTGATACACGGTCTTTACCTCTAGGCATTGGACGTACATGCGGTTGATAGATACTTACAATCCTATCCGACATTTTTTGTTCTCTTTTCTTATACATCTCTGCCTGCTGACGATACATTTCCTGAATCACTTGTATTAAGGTCCAGTCCTTCATTTTCAACGTCTCCTTAAAAGTAGCATCTGATTCTATCAGCCAATTGATATACTTTAAATCACGCTTAACATATTGTAGTTGCTGCCGGATACCTCTGCGTATATCTCTTTTGCTCTTGTTTTTCTTTTTGGCAATATTCAGATATTGCTTCCTGGCTATCTTCCTATACATCCGCGGCATTACCAGTTCCGCCGCCTGACATCCCCGCTCTATCATCCCTTCCAATTGACGGCGTCCTTCATTCAGTAATTTGATATCTGTTGGATATTCGATCTGTTGCTCTGACACAGTCGCATCTAACATCACTGTTCCTGATAGCGCTTCAGGTGGCTTTTCTTTTACACTGTTCATATGATCCTGCGAGCAATCGTTATTTCTATCCCCTCCATTCTCATCCTGATCACTATTTCCTTCGGTATTCGCTACCTTCTCTTCATTCACTTTAGTTAATCCCGCTTCCTGCAAAATAATCTCATTCAATCTGGACATAACTTCTATGCCTAACCGTTTTCTAATACTTACCATCAACGATGCATCAAAGGGAGCCTCCTGTTGAAAACTGCTTAAGCCTACAAAATATTGCAGATATATATTTTCCGTGATTTGCTCTACTACCTCCCGATCATCTATGTTCAGTATATGTTTGATGATCACCGCACCAATCACCATCCTGGCACTCAATGTTGGAGCTCCAAAATCTGCCCGCATCTTTTTATAATACACCTCCGCCAGTTTATCCCACGGAATCTTTGCAGCCAGTATAACCCATCGATTGCTAGTTGATAATTGCTGCGAGAAGGGTGTAGAAAATCCGTCTAATGTTAACTGTTTTGAAGGAGTGTAACGTATCATTGCTGCATGGTTTTGGAGATGAATCACTCAATATATAAGCACTTCTGTAGCAAATAATAAGCCATATAATATTGATTAACAATATCTTAATACTTATTCAGCAGACCCTAAGTAACAGGAAGGCCATGAGAATGGCATGAACGAAATTCTCTCCTTCTGGTACCCGAATAAAAAGGGGCCGTCTCGAAGTTTTGAGACGGGCCCTTTTTTTATGCCCTAAAGCAGGCACCGATTTTGATTTACCTTCTATACTCAATTCAATATGATATGTCAAAACCTCAAAAATTCCCCATCGCGCTGCTGGCAGGTGCAGGTATCGCCGCCGGTCTGATCTTTTATAAATCAGTGACCAGTGTATCTATTCCCCGTGGTGCTAAAGCAGTCAGCCCTTTTGATGCCGAAAAGTACCTGGGCAAATGGTACGAAATAGCCCGGCTGGACTATAAATTCGAAAAAAACCTGAACAATGTGACCGCCACTTACAGTAAGAATGAGAATGGCAGCATCCGGGTAGATAATAAGGGTTTTAATTATCAAAGCCAGGAATGGAAGGAAAGTGTGGGGAAGGCCAGATTTGTAAATAGTCCGGAAGAAGGCCGGCTGAAAGTCTCTTTCTTTGGTCCATTCTATGCGGGCTATAATGTGATCGCCCTGGATGCTGACTACCAGTATGCACTGGTTGCTGGCGACAATCTCAATTACATGTGGATCCTGTCAAGAGAGACGACAATTCCGGATCATATTAAAGAAAATTATTTGGAGATAGCCCGTCAAATCGGCTTTGATACCAGTAAGTTGATATGGACAGACCATAGTGAAGCTATAGCATAATAGTATTACCATATCGTCACTATAAGGGCACCTCAATATCCCATCGATATAGAGGTGTCCTTTTGGTGCCCTTATAGTGATGTTATAGTGCTATAGTTGCATACTATCTTCACTATAGTTGACCAATAAAACAATTATTACCCTACCATTTTAGTAGATTGTATTACTTTTGCCAATATTTTTATTATTTTCAACTCATGGCTATGCAAAATTTCAGTGACAATGAGCTGCTCACCTCCATGGTAACAGGGGATGAAGCTGCTTTTACTGAAATCTACCACCGCTACTGGCAGCGACTCCTTGCTATTGCCTGGAAGCATACCCATGACGAATCTTCTGCCAAGGAGATCGTACAGGAAGTCCTGATCAACCTATGGGACAGAAGGGCTTCTCTGGAAATCAGCCAGCTCTCCCACTACCTGGCTACAGCTATCAAATTTTCCGTATTTAAGCATTACCACCAGCAACAGCGCAGGAAAAACATACTTCAAAGCATTTTCCGTACTACGCACAGTGCGGACGATGAAAAGATCTATGCCCGTCTGCTGGACGACTATATCAATGGGATTGTAGAAAAACTGCCGGAAAAATGCAGGCAGGTGTACAAACTGAGCCGGCTGGAAGGGAAAACCAACCAGCAGATCGCCAGTGTCATGAATATCTCCGAAAAGACCGCAGAGGCACACCTCACCAAAGCCCTGCGTACTATCCGCCTCAATCTGCGGCATATCAACATGCTGTTTTTCCTCTAAAAAAATATTTTTTTGACCTGACTAAGGGTAAGGGGGTAGGTTATGGTACTTAGTATTATAACGCCTTGAAATAGTATGGACAGAAATCGCCTGGACCTCCTGATTCAGAAATACATAGATCGTACAGCTACGCCTGCCGAACAGGCGGAGCTCAATAACTGGTACAGGGATTTTACAGCAGAAGAAGATCCATTTCCCATGACGGATGCGCAGGAAACTACTGCCGGGCAGGAGATGCGCTCCTACCTCACGGCCCGTATACAACGAAAAAAACGGCCTTCTGTAGCCCTATATGCCTCGATGGCCGCAGCATGCCTGTTGGGCGCTATATTCTATTTCAACTGGCCTAAAACGCCTGAAAACAATAATCTCGTAGCTAATATTCCCGCTGCAGCCAGCGAAAACCGGTTCATCTATCTGCCAGACAGCAGTAAGGTATTGTTGCACCCGGGCAGCAAAATGGATTACCAGTACAATGGTCATAACCGTGAAGTAACACTGGAAGGCGAGGCCTACTTTGATATCGCCTCCCGCCCTGCACAACCTTTCATCATTCATACCGGCCGGGTATCTACCACCGTGTTAGGTACCTCTCTGAATATAAAAACATGGAGCAGTGATAGTGTGACCGTTTCTGTACTCACAGGAAAAGTACAGGTCACCGACGCTTACCAGCAGAAAACCATCCTGACTCCCAACCAACAGGTGGTTTATAATCAGCACACCAACAACATTCAGCAGGTTAAAATCATTCCGGCCACTGTCATAGCCTGGGCTAAATCTGATATGCAATTCCAGGATATGCCGTACGAACAGCTGGCAGAAAGACTGGACAGAAGGTATGATGTAAATATTGTATTCAAAAATCCGGCACTACAACATTGTCCAATTACAGGTCGGTTCTCAGGGACAGAATCATTGAGCGAGGTATTGGATATCCTCTCACAAACAATGGGTACTACTTATTCAATAAACGGCCGTACGGTAGAACTGGACGGGGCCGCATGTTTTAATCAGATCAACTAAAATCAAAAATTAACAAATGTCAAAAGCCAACCAGAATTAACAAAAACGTAAACACACAAAAAAAACTCCTCCGGCCCTGAGAAAGCGATGAGGAGTTTTACGTAAAAACTATTGATTCATTTAAACGTCTTCAAATTTATGCCAAAAGTTCAGCTTTTGCAAGGGGGAATCGTGCACCCATTGCCAAAAGAAAAAACGCAACCAATTTTATTGTTTATCATGAGAGTCACTGTGTGTGTATGCTTGTCATTTGTCATGTGCCTTAACCTGTTTGCAGCTATTCATGCATCAGGTCAAAGTATCAGGGAAGCAATGGTTAATTATGAGGTTCATGACGCGGACCTGAAAGCCTCCCTGGAGAAATTGCAGGAGCAATCAGGCTTCAGCATTTTCTACTCTTCAACGTTACTGAATAAGGATAAAAAAGTAACGGTCAATAGCGGTACCCGTTCTGTAGCACAGGTACTGGACCTGATCCTGAAAGGCACCAACCTCGTCTATGTTGACAAGGGTACAAAGATCATTCTGCAGGAAAGGAAATCCGTAATATCACCTGCGGGAGATACTGCTGTACCAAGGATTTACGGTATGGTACAGGATGAAATGGGTGAACCTATTCCAGGTGTAACCATCCGTATAAAGAACGGAAAAAAATATACTGCTGCTGATCAGAACGGTCATTTCTCTATTGAGGTAGAGGATGAAAATCCTATTCTGATCTTAAGTATCGTAGGTTATACCACAAAGGAAGTGACTGCCAAAGGCAGTCGTATCCCTGCGATCACCATGGTACGCAGCTTCAGCGCCCTGAATGAAATACAGGTACTGGGTTATAGCTCCACGACCAAAAGAAATAACACCGGTGCGGTAAGTTCTGTAAAAGCGAACGAAATTGCGGTACAGACTGTTTCCAATCCACTCACTGCCCTGCAGGGCCACGTAGCGGGTATGGAAATCACACAGGACAATGGATTGCCAGGTGGTGGCGTACGTGTACGCATCCGTGGTAATGCCAGCATCCTGAGTGGCTACCTCCCGTTATATGTAATAGATGGTGTTCCGTTTACCTTATTCAATGGTAGTACCCCTGCTTCCGATGCGTTGAACAGCTTCGGTATCAGTGGCGCAAGCGGTAGCCTCAGCCCTTTCAGCATGATCGCTCCTGAAGATATTGAGCGGATCGACGTACTGAAAGATGCAGATGCAACAGCTATTTATGGTTCAAAAGGCGCCAACGGCGTGGTGCTGATCACTACCAAAAAAGGTAGTCATGGTAATACTAAAGTCAGTGCAAACGTGAGCCATGGATATGGTGAAGTAAGCCGCTTTATTCCTATGATGAATACGGAAGAATACCTGGACATGCGTAAAGAAGCCTTTACCAATGCAGGTACAACACCAGGTACTTCTGACTACGACCTTACTAAATGGGACCAGACAGCTTATACAAACTGGCAGAAATGGGCGATGGGTGGTAAAGCAAAAACTACCAGCGCCATGGCATCTATATCAGGTGGTAACGCACAGAATACTTTCCTTTACTCTACTTCTTATCGTAAAGAAGGCACCGTATTCCCGGGCGAGAACAATACCATTACCTTCTCCAACAGGGTTAATGCCAGCCATAGCAGTAAAGATAACAGGTTCAATATCTCTCTTTCCGCCAATTATACCTACATGAAGAGCGACCTGCCTAAAGTAGACCTGTCAAGCATGTACAACCTGGCTCCGAACTACAATCCTTATAATGCAGATGGTACTTTCAACTGGGACCTTGGTGTAGGTAAGAACCCTGCTGCCCTGTTGTTACAAAAGTATTCCGGTCAGACGTATAACATGATCACGGACCTGAACCTGCGTTACAATATCATAAAAGACCTGGCCATCAAAGCTAATCTTGGTTTCTCCCAGACCAACCTGGAACAGCAGAATATACAGCCTAACCGTTCGGTGAACTCCACTGCCCTCACTGACAACCAGCTGATGGATTCCAAAGGCAAAAATGATAACTGGGTGGTGGAACCATTCCTGGAATACAATAAATCTTTCGGAGATGCACACCTGCAACTGATTGGAGGTACGACCTTCCAGCAGACAAAAGCAACCAGTACTACACTGAGAGGTTCCGGTTACAGCAGCGAAGCATTGCTGCATGCTATCAGCGCAGCCAGCACTGTGATTGTGTATAGCAGCAATTACTCCCTGTATAAATATGCAGCTGGTTTTGGTCGTTTCAATTTCAATTATAAAGAGAAATACTACCTGGATGGTACCTTCAGAAGAGATGGTTCTTCCCGCTTTGGTTCCAATAACCAGTTTGGTTCCTTTGGTGCATTGGGTGCAGCCTGGATCTTCTCACAGGAAGATTTCATGAAAGATATAAAACCGATCAGCTTTGGTAAACTGCGTGCCAGCTATGGTATAACCGGTAACGACCAGATCGCGAACTATATGTATACACCGCTGTATTCTACTGCGTCTACTACCTATTCCTATATGGGTACCACAGCCCTGGTCGCCAATGGTGTAGCTAATCCTAACCTGAAATGGGAAACCAGCAAAAAGCTGGATATCGCACTGGAACTGGGCTTCCTGAAAGACCGTATCCTGCTGAAAGCGGATTACTACCAAAACAGGACTTCTGACATGCTCGCCTATATTACCACCCCTATGCAGATTGGTGTTAACTCTTATGCGGGTAACCTGCCTGCCACCATTCAGAACAAAGGCTGGGAATTCGAGGTGAACACAACCAATATAGCTACGAAGGACTTTTCATGGACCACTACGCTGAACCTGACCATCAATCAGAATAAACTGCTGAAATTTGACAATATCGAAAACTCCAGCTATGCCACTACTTACACGGTTGGTAAATCTATTGATGCGCCGTTCCTGTACCACTATACAGGTGTAAACGCAACTACAGGTGCTCCGGTACTGGAAGATGTAAACAAAGATGGTTCTATTGGTTCGGCGGACAGGCATGTAGGTAATGTAGGCGTACCTTACTATGGTGGTCTGACCAACTCTATCTCTTACAAAGGATTTACACTGGACTTTACCTTCCAGTTCAATCACAGGTTCTACTACCTGAACAATACGCTGAATAATTACTACTATCCATTTGGATATGATATGACCAACCAAAGTACGGCAGTGTTAAACCGCTGGCATAGTGCCGGTGATGTAAGCAATTTCCCTGGTGCCAGCAAGAGCTATTCTTCCAACTATTACTATTATGCGACCTCCGATGCAAACTGGGGCGACGCCTCTTATATCAAGTTCAAAACTTTGAGCCTGACTTACAATCTGCCAAGAACATGGTTAAACAAGGCCAGGATTGCCAATGCATCTATCTATGCAAGAGGTCAGAACCTGTATACATGGGCAAAACAAAAGTATACACTGGATCCTGAAACTACCCTGCCGGGTACTGGCGCCGGACTGGGTACTGGTCAGTACATTGCCGTACCACAGCTGCGTACCATGACTGTAGGCTTGAATTTATCATTATAAAAAAGCAGAGAGATAATGAAGAAACTATCATATATATTACTCGCATTGGGGCTTACCGCCACTTCATGCAAGAAGTTTGTAACAATCGACAATGCACCGAATTCACTGTCTGCTTCAGACACATATGCGTCTGACGGAACAGCTACCAGTGCCGTAGTAGCATTGTACTCTTACTGGGCTACCACTTATTGTCTACAGTACTATACCTGGACTGCAGAGTTACTGGGTGATGATATTCAATATCGCTATTACAGTTCTACTCCTGCTATGGCTGAATTCCAGAATGGGAATGTAACAACGACCAACAGCAATGTCCGTAACTACCAGTGGTATTATCCTTACTATGTAATTGCGGAAGCAAACAATGCGATTGAAGGGCTGACTAAATCTACGACACTGACTACTTCGGTAAAGAACCAGTTATTAGGTGAAAGTTACTTCATGCGTGCATTTCATTTCTTTTACCTGAACAATTTCTTTGGTGGCGTGCCATTGTCACTCGATCCGGTTGCACTGAACAATGCCAATCTGCCAAGATCGACCAAAGCAGAAGTGTATACACAGATCATCAGTGATCTGAAAACTGCCGAAGAGTTACTGCCTGGTACTTATACCGGTACCCTGCATGCAAGGGCGAACAAGTATGCAGTAGAAGCTTTGCTGGCAAGAGTATACCTTTATCAGAAAGATTACACTAACGCTGTGGCTTATGCAACAAAAGTGATCGGCGCTACGGATGTAACATATACCCTTTCTGACCTGAGTACAACTTTCAAAACCAGCAGTGCAGAAACCATTTTACAGTTTGCTACTTACTATGGTTATAGCAGCTTTGGCTACAGGGCTTCTTCTGCTACGACGATTCCTAACTATTACCTGTATGATTCATTTCTAAGTGAATTTGAAACAGGAGATAACAGGAAAACAACATGGACAGATAGTCTTGTAAGCGGAGGGGTTACCTATCGTCGTGTCAATAAATACAAACTGGGTACCGCCACTGCAGGTGATGAATACAATGTGGTGCTGCGCCTGGCAGAGCAATACCTGATCCGCGCAGAAGCCAGTGCGCAATTGAATGACATTGCTACGGCACAGGCCGACCTGGATAAGGTCCGTACCCGTGCCGGCCTGGCGAATACCACTGCTGCTACAAAAGATGAACTGCTCACTGCCATTGCACAAGAGCGAAAAATAGAATTGTTTGGTGAATTTGGACACCGCTGGTTTGACCTGGTACGTACCGGTCAGGCAGATGCGGTATTGAGTCAGGAGAAATCTACCTGGTTATCCAGGGATACCCTGATGCCAATTCCTTATCAGGAAATTCTGAATAATCAAAAACTGACCCAGAACCCGGGTTACGAATGATCCATTTGCTATAAAGTATTCACATGAAAAAGATTACCTCATTGTGTGTTATTGCTGCTATGTGCTGTGCCTCCTTAAAGGCACAGCGCATAGATAGCCTGTATAAGGTTTATGATAAGCTGGCCACTTCCACAGATGAAAAAGACAAAGCGTACCTGGCTACGGAGTTGTACAAACATCTGCAAAGTAAAAAGGAAGAGGATTGGCAGCTGGCAGCAAATACATTCTACCGTCTTAATAAAAAGGACGTAGTGGATTCCATTAAGATTGCTGAAAAGAAAAAGTTTCCTGCGGGTCTGGTGGTAAGACAGGATCAGATTGCACTCATCTATGATGAGAAAGACCCGGCGAAGAAAGAGGCAATGTATTACCAGCTGATCAAGCGCTTCCCTCCTGCTAAGTTTGGGCCGGACAGGATTGCGTATGATTATGTGAGGAATGCTATCGGCGGTGCATATGCTAATATCGATAGTGTAGCCAAAGCCGTTAAATTTGCCAACATGGTCGAGACTTCTGCCTGGAAAGGTGAGGGCTGGGCTGGTATTGGTAATATACTGGCTAGAAAAGGGCATTTTAAAGAAGCGGAAATGCTGCTAAAAAAAGCGGTGGACACTTCCTATTCATTTAAGATTGCAAAGGTACAGGACAATGCAGCGAAATTTGCTGGTGTTGGGTATCGGTCTTATAACGCCATCTTGTCAAAGATGCTGTATAATGATAAAAACTATGAAGAAGCGCTGAAGTATGCAGAGAATGCGTACAAGGTGTATCAGGAAGATGGTGAGTTAAATGGAGGGGTGTTAGACACATATTCCAAAACACTGATTGCACTGGGTCGTGATAAAGAAGCTTTTGAAAAGATCGATGAAGCAGTGAAAGCTGGTCAGGCGACCAATGATATGAAAACGGAGCTGAAATCCCTTTATACAAAAGTAAAAGGAACGGAAGGCTACGATGCATACCTGCAGGAAGTGAACCGACAGCTGGTTGCAAAGATCACGAAAGAGCTGAACAAGCAGATGATCAATACCCCTGCTCCTGACTTTACTTTGACGGATCTGGATGGGAAGAATGTGACATTGAGTGAGCTGAAGGGGAAGATTGTGGTACTTGATTTCTGGGCTACGTGGTGCGGACCGTGTAAAGCGTCTTTCCCTGTGATGAAACAGGCAGTGCTGAGGTATGAAAAAGAAAACGATGTAAAGTTTCTCTTTATTCATACATGGGAAAGGGATGATAAGGCGGTAGCTGATACAAAGAAGTTTATAGCCGATAATAATTATCCTTTTGAAGTGCTGATGGATTTAAATGAGCACAAGGCTGCCACAGCCTACAAGGTGAATAGCATACCTGCTAAGTTTGTGATTGATAAGGCAGGGAATATCCGCTTTAAGTTCTCAGGATTCTCAGGTGGCGCTGATGCAGCGCTGGAGGAAATATCTGCGATGATATCTATGATACGCGGTTAAAGCATTGTCTTATGATACAAAGCCCATTTTCTGTTTAAACAGAAAGTGGGCTTTGTTTTTTACTTAGTTGTGAAGTAAGTCTCTTTTAAATATTTATAGATCATCGCTTCCTGTTTATCTGTACTGTCACCTTCCTGTAAGTAGCGTTTATAGTATTTTTTCGCAATTGCCTGATTCTTCATATTCACGTCATACATTCTTCCTATACTATATAAGTGCATGGGCGCACGGCTCAGGTAGTAGGCGGTATCCATATTGGCGATGGCCGGTTTATACAATTTTAACCCTTCATTATTTGATGCCATTGCAGCATAATAGTCTGGCAAACTTTTAGAGCGGGCCAGGTCTATGCAGGTACTTAACAGCTGGTTACTCTGTTCATACATTTTCAGTTGGCTACAGGCGAGGGCTGCATAGTACATGACCTGTTCAGAAGGACTTTTGCGGTTTTCCATGTAGGTGTTGATGTCTATGCAGAACTGGTAATCTTTCAGTATAAAACTGGCTGCTGTAACATAGCTCATAGCACCCTGCATGACCACCTCATGCTGCATCAGGTATTTGCCAAGGGTGATGCAGTTCCTGTAATTTTTTAAATAGTAGTTGCACCTGACAGCAGTACCTGTGATAAAAGACTGGGTAGAATCTTTTTGCAGGTAGACATTGAGAATGGAATCTGCGGAGGTATACATTTCCTGTCCGATGCGTTCATCGGCGAGGCGGTTGACGGTTTTAGGATCAGCGGGATTGAGCTTATAGGCTTTTAACAGCAAATCAAAGCCTTCTTCGGCCTCGTCGTTGTTTAAGAGGGCAAAGCTCAGTTGCCGGATAGCCACCGGATTATTGGGCCGTAAAGCGGCAATACGGCGAAGGTGTGGGATTGCCAGGACGGTGGCGTGCTGATTGAGGCAGATATTGGCAATGTACTGATGCGCAGATACGTTTGTACTATCCAGGTCCAATACTTTTTCATAGGTGCTCACAGCTTCACTATAACTTCCTGCCTGATAGTACGTGTACGCCAGTAGCGATTGTTGTTTAATATTATTTGTGTCCAGGTGGGCTTGCAGATAAGTGATGGCACGGGGATAATCCTGCTCCTGCAGGTATTCCATTACAGAATCGGCTTGTTGGGCCAGCAGCCTGCTGGTTGGTAATAATAACAGTAGCAGAAGGGCTCTGATCATATGAACTAATTTATTAGTTTCAAAACTATGTATTTAGTTTTACATAAAGAAATGTTATTTTTGAAGGTGCCGGGGTCAGCCACCAGGATTAAACCCTATATTCACTATAATATGAAAAAACTACCCTCATTGTGCGTTTTAACCTTCCTGTTTTTTGGTGCCAGGGCACAGAACATGGATAGCATATACCAGGTGTATGCAAAACTGGTTTCCTCCTCACAGGAAAATGACAAGGCCGAACTAAAGATGCGACTGGAGAATGATATAAAGAGTGAAAATGAGACGAACTGGATGATCGCCTGGTTTGTATATTTCCAGATGAGAAATACTGCGAAGGCAGATTCTATCTTACAGGCAGGCAAACAGAAATGGCCCGATGGACAGCTGGCGAAACAGGAGCAATTTAACTTTGTCAATGATGAAAAAGATCCTTTTAAGAAGGATGCGATGTATCACATCTTTCTTAAACGCTTTCCACCCCCTTCAAAAGATGCAATAGCTACTTACGATGATATGAGGGGACAACTGGCTGTTGGCTATCTAAAATCTGGTTACGTCGCTAAAGCCTTCTTGTATACCGACAGTATAAAAACATTGAATGTACAGCGATGGATGGCCAGGGAGCTATTTTCTAAAGACCATTGTAAAGAGGCGGCTGTCCTCATGGACAAATCAGTAGATAGCACCAGAGAATACCAGATGGCTGCCATGATCTTCCATGAAAACATGGAATATACAAAGGCACTCAGATGCATAGAGATCGCCTATAAAGACAATCATACACAGCCAATCACCTATACGATCTACTTTAGTACGCTAAAACACCTTGGTAAAGATCAGCAAGCCATGGATATAGCTGCTGAAGCAACAAAGACGGGGCTGGCAGATAAGAAAATGAAAGCAGAACTCAAAGAACTGTATGAAAAACTAAAAGGCAGGGAAGGATATGATGCCTATGCCGCTGAATTGAATAAAGCATTCCTGTTGCAGCTGACTGCACATCTGCAAACAACTCAGATCAATGAACCTGCGCCTGATTTTACATTGAAGAACCTGGAAGGCAAACAAATCACCCTGAGTGAACTAAAAGGGAAAGTAGTGGTGATCGACTTCTGGGCTACCTGGTGCGGCCCCTGTATAAGCTCCTTCCCTGCTATGAAAGAAGCCATGCTACGGTTTGAAAAAGATGAGGATGTAAAATTCCTTTTTGTGGATACATGGGAGAGAGAAGCGGATCCTTCAGAGAAAGTAAAGAAATTCCTCACAGACAACCACTATCCATTTGATGTGCCATTGGATATAAAAGCATATAAAGCAGCAGGTGCTTTTGATGTAAAGGGTATTCCTGCAAAATTTGTGATTGACAAAACGGGAAATATCCGTTTCCGTTTTACAGGATATAGTGGTAGTGATTATACAACTACAGAAGAGGTATCAGCGATGGTGACGATGTTAAAATGAGGGAATGACCAATTGCCAGTAAATACATCCGTTCAAGCTACTACAAAACCCTGAGTTAGCGTTTGCACCTAATTCAGGTGGTTGGAAATGGTCATATTTTTTAACACTAAAATTTTCCGTAATTTCCTGACACAAATCAAACTTTGGGCGATAAAACAGATCAAAGGATATTTCTAAATTCTGTCGATTGAAGCGAATCACACATTTTGAAGGGTTGTATGGAGAATCGGGCCCCAGACCAGATGGAGAGTACCTGTTTTCTGAATTACTGGAAACACGCAGTGAAAATTTTGACTGGAAAATCAAGCCTCACATTCATACAAATCTCTACCAGATCTTTCTGATAGAGACACGTAAGACTGAGTTTTTAGGGAACAATGAAGCGACATGGCTGACAGGCCCATCTATTTTATTAATCCCCCCTCTGGCTATCCATGGGTTTAACTACCATGCCACTACTAAAGGGCGTATTCTGACTATTTCCGACAAACTGGTCAGTAGTATCTTTCCCATGGTAAGCAGCATTGCACCAATGCTGGAAAGTTTGCAGATACTAACCCATTATGCACCGCCTTATACTTTCAGATATGTGGTAAAACTGGTGGAAGAATTACATGAAGAACTATTCGATACCCGGTATGAAAAGCAGCAGATGCTAACGGCGATGTTGCAGCAGCTCTTTCTTGTTTTGTATCGCTTGTGGAGACAGAATAGTGTCGTAATGCAGGAATCGGATAGTATCTCTCTCTCCTACTTTCGTAAGTTACAGAAGCGGATCAGTGAAGCGGGTTCTAAATATAGCATCGATCAGTATGCAAGAGAACTGGGCATCACGCCTGTGCACCTGAACAGGGTTTGCAACAGTGTGGCCGGGAAATCGGCGCATCAGCTGTTGCAGGATCACCTGGTGGATGAGGCGAAGAAGCATTTGCGTTATACTTCTTACACCGTTTCTGAAATTGCGTATTTATTGAATTTTGAATATCCCAATTACTTTGCACGCTTCTTTAAGAAAGTGACCGGGCTCTCACCCAGCGAGTACCGGAAGATATAATGGCCATGATTGCTTATTTAAGAAAGTGACCGGGTTCTCACCCAGCGGGTAACGTAGGCTATAATGGCCATGATTGTTTATTTAAGAAAGTGACCGGGTTCTCACCCAGCGGGTAACGTAGGCTATAATGGCGATGATTGCAAGAACAAGGATAAACCACTTGCCCTGAATTTGTTCTATTTGTGCAGAGATAATGTTCGGTTCATTTGAAATTCTTTCTATCATCCAGCCCAGGCTGGCGATGATAGCGATTACTCCCCCCAAGTATTTTATCCAGACATTGTTGATCAATAATAACCAGGGCACCGTACAAAGCAGTACGAATAACTGCATGGTTTCAATACCGATATTAAAGCCTAAAATACTTAACGCCATTTCGGTGGGTACAAGGTCTAAATTATTTAACGCGGAGGCAAAGGCCAGACCGTGTATAAATCCGAAGGTAATTGCAATCCAGGCTTCTTTCCCTTTGAATATCGGACGGATGATGTGAATAGCGCTGATTAAAATAGTAAATGTAATAGCGATTTCCACCCATTGAGAAGGGATCACAATCCAGCCTAAAGTGCCACATAGCAGGCTGATGGAGTGACCTATGGTAAAGGCGGTCACGATTTGTATCAATCGTTTTATTCTATCTGCAGCTGGCAGCATTAAGGCTAATAGAAATAAAAGATGGTCGGTACCTTCGCGGATATGTTCAATACCCAGCATGACCATGTTTTTGAAACCCCTCCAGTAAGTACCATGTTCCAGGTTGATGTACATGGGAAATACTTTCCCTGAGCGGGTATCCATTTTAATGATGCCGATCTGTTCCCCGTTTTGAATCCCGTTTTTCCAGTCCTGCTTTACGAAGACTAAAATTTTATGCGTGACTACTTCATGAATAATAGCATTGTAGCGGAAATTAAAATCCCGTAGCAGTGCAGGGTCAGGAGGTGTCATTTCAAAGTAGACCAGGACCTCCTGATACCGGCCTACATTGGGATCGGTATCTGTGGTCATCCGGATACTGTCAATGGTAGTAGTCCACTGACGGTCAATGGTAGTAGTCCACTGACGGTCGCCAGACAATGCGCGTATATGTTGTTGAAAATAGGCTGGGTCGATGGTATCGATCCGGGTTTGTTGAAGGGCACTGGCTAGTTCCAGCATCGGCATTTTGGCTTCGCCTTTGATGCTGTGGTCCAGTATTGACAAACTCACGATTGAATTGGGCATGGGGTGCGCGAAGAGGTGTTGCCCGCATAATAATAAGAATACACATACTAAAAGTCTCATGCTATATAGAGAGGTTGGATCAGAGAATCGCTATCAGCTTTCATCGGGGTACCCGGATAAAAACAGGCTGTATCGTATTGGTGACACAACCTGTTTTTATTTTAATTAAAATCAGTTACCACCGTAGTCATTAGATTTATCTCTCCATACAGAGTGTGGATGTGTACCGGATAGCACCACACCGTTCTGACAGGAGTATTCAATCCATACAGAAGGACCGTCAATGCGTGCATAGTCATTACGTGTAGTCATTTCAGTACTACCTGAATAAGAGATGTAGGTCTGATCCAGTTCATTGGTGTATTTGGTCATGATCGTGCTGGTATCTGCCACATCGGCTACATAAGTTCTGATAGCAGCCAATACAAGGTTCTTCTGAGCAGTAGTCAGGTTGCTGCAGGCAATACCTGATTGTGTAGAAGGGAAAGCATCGTCATTCTGCGGCCCACAAACAAGATCACTATAAGTAGCGCTCAATTTGGCAGTAGATAATTCAGCCGTAGAAAGACCGGTGAGCATACTAGTGAGGGCGGCCTGTTCCTGTTGGATAGGCTGATTGCTGGTACCATTCCAGGTGAAGGTGGCGAAAGGCTCTACCCCTCTGAAAGAAGGTGTGGCGCCAACGAGTGCACCATCAGTATACGTATTGGCGAAGGCAGTATGGTGACCACCATATTGAATTTCGAAAGTGCCGGAAGTAGCGGGCGTACCTAAGAATGCAATGTAAAAATTAGCGGCGCCGTAGGTAGAGCCACCACCATTTTCGTTCAGGTATTCATCGGCATTGAGCAGTTGTTGCAGTTCATCCCAGCCTTCGTTTGAAGTGGTACCGGCGACTGCTTTGATCAGCGCTTTTGCATACTGAATTTGTTCGGTGGTCATGGAGCCGAAGTTGAGACCGACTCTTTTGTAAGAGCTGGAAACCAGCGCCTGTGGGAAGTTCGACCACTTAATGGCGTTTGACTTGCTGTAGCTCAATTGAACGGTGGCTAACTGAGCGGAGGTCAGTGTGGCCTTGAAGGCGTCGGCGAGACAGATGATTTTGTTGATGCCTGTTTCGGCGTCGCAGCTGGTGACATCAATAGGGTCAGGATTGGTGTCGTCTGTGCTGGTAGTAGTAGAGTCCGAGGAGGAGGAGCCATCGGAACCGGAATCCTTGCCGCACGATATCATGATCGAGGCGATGGCAAAAGCAAGACAAAGGTGTTTGATTGTTACTTTCATATGGCGATAGTTTGTATCAGACGATTTGTAATAACGACCCCGTGTAAATATGAAAGTTTAATAAAAGGGATAGAATGTTTGGTTTGTATCCGAAATAGTGGGGAAAATATACGCTGGGGGAAAGGTGTTTTAACAACCTTTGAGCAATTAATCACATACCTAAAAAGGAAAATAATACGCCCCATATCTATGGAGCGTTGGAAAATTTTGGTATATTGGTTTTTGTTATTTAGTTCATTGCTATGAAAAACTGTATTCCACTGTTAATCCTCCTGTGCCATGTAACCTATATGCATGCGCAGGTTCATGCGCGGCAGATAATAACCACACATGCGTCGCAACATACGTTTTCATTACCGGAAGTAATTTATGTTGATCAGCAGGATGACTGGCTGGTGAATAAGGCTGCGGAGTTGCTGCGGGCGGATATGCTTGCAGTGACGGGGAGGGCGCCGGAGATTGTGCATCGGTTGGATGGGCGGCCGTATATATTGATAGGGACAGTTCGGGGAGGATTTGGGAAGGATAGTGTGGGGTGGGGAGATGGAGGTTCTGGTTTGGATACAGTGAGGGTGAGTGGGAAATGGGAAGCGCTTCGGAGAGATGGGATTGCAGGTTTGGATACTGCGGGATTGGGGGGGAAATGGGAAGCATTTCGAATTACAGTCTCTCCAGGGAAGGTAGTAATATTGGGTAGTGATAAGAGGGGCGCTGCCTATGGTGCACTTGAACTATCTAAACAACTGGGAGTGTCGCCATGGTATTGGTGGGCGGATGTACCTATAAAAAAGAAGGAAAAAGTATTTGTGCAGGAAGGACGTTATGATTTCGGGCCTCCTTCGGTGCAATACAGAGGGATATTTATAAATGATGAGGCGCCGGCATTTTCCGGATGGACGCATGAGAAATTTGGCGGGTTTAATCATCATGTATATGAAAAGATATTTGAGTTACTATTACGACTAAGGGGGAATTATTTGTGGCCGGCGATGTGGGGAAACGCGTTTAATGATGATGATCGGTTGAATCCCGTATTGGCAGATAAATGGGGAATTGTGATGGGCACAAGCCATCATGAGCCAATGTTGCGTGCGCAGACGGAATGGAAGCGGTATGGGCAGGGTGCATGGGATTATGTGGCGAATGACAGTGTGTTGAGGGCGTTTTGGAGGGAAGGGATTGTCGCAATGGCAAAGCATGAAAGTATAGTGACGATAGGGATGCGGGGAGATGGGGATTTGCCCATGAGTAGGGAAACGGCAACAGATTTATTAGAAAGGATTGTGCGGGATCAGCGATCCATTATTAGTGAGGTGACGGGCAAGCCGGCAGCGGAGACACCACAGTTGTGGGCGTTGTATAAGGAAGTGCAGGATTATTATGATAGCGGAATGCGGGTACCAGATGATGTGACGTTGTTGTTGTGTGATGATAATTGGGGGAATATCAGGAGGTTTCCTGATCCTGTGATGCCGAAGCGGAAGGGAGGATATGGGGTATATTATCATTTTGACTATGTGGGGGATCCGAGAAATTACAAATGGGTGAATACAAATAATCTGGCAAGGGTGTGGGAACAGTTGCATTTGGCGAAGATGTATGGGGTGGATAAGATATGGATTGTGAATGTGGGGGATTTGAAGCCGATAGAGTTGCCGATAGGTTTTTTTATGGATTATGCATGGAGGGCGGAGCCAGAGGATACTTTACCAGATTATTATAAACAGTTTGCGGAAGAAAATTTTGGGCAAGGATTGGAAGAGCGGATGGCAGAAGGGAATGTCAGAGGAGGAATGGAAGAGGAAGATTATTCTCGAAGGATCGCAAAAGGGAATTCCAGAGGAGGAATGGAAGAGGGAACCAAAACAGGTGCAGATTCGTCCAAACAGTCTGGATTTTCATTCATGAATTCAGCCAGAGATATAGGTGATTACCTGCGGCAGTATAGTGAAATGGCCGCAAGGCGGAAGCCGGAATTGCTGGATGAGTCTAGTTATACATTAAAGCAGTATAAAGAGGTTGTAGCCGAATGGGAAGAGCTGGTTAAAAAAGTGCGTTTACAGCCTTATTCAGATGCTTATTTTGAACTGGTACAGTTTCCTGTAGAGGCGATGTACAATTTACACAAATTGTATTATGCGGTGGCTTTGTATAAGAGCAACCGGGTGCAGAATAAGGCATGGGCGGATAGTACGCGGAGTTATTATATGCGGGATTCATTATTGACAGTGGCGTATCATCAGGTAGCCGGTGGAAAATGGAATCATATGATGGACCAGACGCATATTGGATACACAGGCTGGCAACAGCCGCCGGTAAATAAGATGCCGGATTTGGCGGGGCCATATAAGCGTCCGGTAGTGCCTAAGATCTATAAACAGATTTCAGCAACAGGTTATGTGACGAAACATGGAGATTGGGTGCATATAAAGGGTATTGGAAAATTTGGAGATGGGATTACCAGTTTTGCTAATAGTGGTACATTTAGTGATAGCATCATTTATCATAGTGCAGGTACGGTAGCAAGATATGAGTTTGAAGCTTCGGGGAATACTAATATTTATCTTAACTTCTCTCCTACTTTGAATTTCACACATGGGGATGGACTATGGTTTGGGGTTTCCATTGATGGTGCAAAGGAATTGGCAACGACTATTAATGCCCATGATGATAATAAGGAGCTATGGAGTAAGTGGGTATCTGATAATATTATTAAAGTAAAACTCTCCTATACATTTAAACCAGGAAAGCATGAAATTGTGTATTCCCAGTATTCACCCGGGATTGTTTTACAAAGTATTGAATTTGAAAACCATTGAATTACAACCCGGATATAAACTGGTGAATAGCCAGTATTAACGGGTATTCTTTTACAAAAATTGAATTTAAAAAACACTAACTTATGACCCGGATATTAATTGTTTGTTTATGTTCATGGTTGTTTTGTTGTTACGCATCCCTGCAAGGAATAGCACAACCACTGGTAAAGCATATTTATACAGCAGACCCTTCTGCCCACGTATTTAATGGCCGAATTTACATTTACCCTTCGCATGATACAGCAACAGGTGTACCAGAGGACGACTTAGGCAGTCATTTTGATATGAAAGATTTCCATGTGCTATCATTAGATCATGTAGGTGGTAAAGTAACGGATCATGGAGTCGCCTTGAGTTTAAAAGACGTACCCTGGGCAAAGAAACAATTATGGGCACCGGATGCAGCGTATGCGAACCACACTTATTATTTATACTTTCCGGCAAAGGATAGTGCAGGCATCTTCCATATCGGAGTAGCCACCAGCAGTAAACCCGAAGGCCCATTTAAAGCTTTGCCAAAGCCAATTGTGGGGAGTTATAGTATAGACCCTTGTGTGTTTAAAGATGAGAATGGAAGTTTCTATATGTATTTCGGAGGAATATGGGGTGGACAATTGCAAAAGTGGGATCATAACAAATATAATGGCGCTGCCGGAAATCGCAATGTAGATGATGTAGCGGCTCTACCGAGAATTGCAAAACTGAAAAAGGATATGACAAGTTTTGATGGCCCGGTAAAAGATGTAGTCATTTTAGATGAACATGGACAGCCATTTCACGAAAAGGATAATGACAAACGATTCTTTGAAGCTTCCTGGGTACATAAATATAAAGGGAAGTATTACTTTTCTTATTCTACAGGTGATACACACAATTTGTGTTATGCGATTGGCGATTCTCCTTATGGACCATTTATTTACAAAGGCATCATCATGACCCCTGTAACAGGGTGGACTACGCATCATTCTATTGTTGAGAAAGATGGGAAATGGTATTTGTTTTATCATGATGTAGAGCTATCTGGCAAGACTTATTTGAGAAATGTAAAAGTGACAGAGCTGCATTATAAGGAGGATGGAAGTATTGTGACGATACATCCCGAAGCGATCTCCCCACAGGCACATCATTGATCAATACTCATAAAAACTTACCTACTGGATTTCCCAATTATGTGAAGGAATACGTATAGGCAGGCTCCCTTCCATTGGGTATTTGTACAGTAAAGGGATCAATTGTTCCAAATTATCTACCTTTCTTACTTTTATCAGCAAAGACTGATCTTTGCTGATAAAAGTAAGAAAGGTCATCATTATCAACCAAAGAACCTTTCTTATTAATAACCTGAATTTTGTGCGGAAATACCCCCATCTGCCAGTGCAGGGTTATTATCTATTTCTGATTGAGGAATAGGTAATAATTCATCCCGATTCTTTCTGAAATAACTAATAGGATCAGTCGTGAAGTACCCCATTTTCCGCCACCTTAAGATGTCGCGGTTACGCACCTCCTCATCTCCCAATTCAACAGTTCTTTCATGCATAATTGCTTTCGTCACCTGCTCCTTCGATCCTGTTGGAAATTGGGCAGTAGGATAATGTGGCATTGCTACAGAAGGACGATCTCTGACCATGTTCAGGTAGCTTACGGCTCCTGCTATATCGCCAGTTTCGTTCGCACACTCTGCCAGCATGAGCAACACATCTGCATAGCGGATGATACGCTGGTTATTGCCACCAGGGTGATAAGAAGCAGTGGACAGACTTTGCTTGTAAATGAGCATAAACTTGCGCCAGCTGATTTTCTTAGTGACTCCATTTACAATAGAAGAGTTTCCATTTTGCATCGCATCGGTCAGTACATCTGCATCACTGTTAAAGAGATCACCCGTTTCATATACCGTCCATTTATAGCGTGGGTCTGTTTTAGCGGCACCAGAAGCAGTGTTTTCAAATTCGTTCAGAAATTTATTAGATGGAATTAAATTACGCCATGCCAGCGGACAATATTCCTGGTTGCGGATGGTAGATTGTGCGTTACCTGCGCCATCACCAGTACCGCCCCAGTCAAAGGAATTATCACCTTTGTCAACAAAGACAGCTTCCCAGATAGATTCTGCATTGAACTCTGTCTCTTCCAGGAAATTATCATTAAAGTTGTCTACAAGGCGATAAAGATCGGAACTAACAATCTTTGACAATGCTACCTTGGCAGATGTGTAATCGCCTTTCTGCATGTATACTCTGCCCAGCATAGCATTGGCTGCGCCAGATGACACCCGCCCCAGATCAGCGGCGGCATAAGTTGCGCTTAGTGTTCCGGCGGCATCTGTCAGGTCCTGGATGATCTGGTCATAGATAGCAGTTTCTGCTGCGCGGGGTTGGAACTGGTTGGATTCAGTTACGACCTGTGTGTACATTGGGACTGGTCCCCACAGGGTCATTAATTCAAAATAGGCCCATGCCCGGAAGAACTTCGCCTGGGCTACACACTGGTCGCGAACGGCGTCATTATCGGTGACAAGGGGGGCACTGCCAATAACTGTATTGGAACGATGGATGATGATATATAATCCCTGCCATACGGAACTTATCACGGAATTATCTGCGGTAGTGGCGCCATTCAGGATCTGACCACGGGGTACTTCCAGCTGACCACCACCGGACGAGACGTCGTCGCTGCGAAGGTCATGGACGAAAAACCATTCACGGGCAATGAGGGTGCTGGCGTGGAAGGTAGAGTAAATAGCGTTGGTGCCGCTTAATAGTTCTGTGCTGTTTTTGAAATAGTTATCAAGGGTGGCATACCCTGGATTTGTTTTGTCAAGGTCTTTGGTACAGCCTAGTCCACCAAGAAGCAGACAGACGATGAATATGTACTTATACATGTTTTCAGTTTTTGTATGTGATTAAAATCCTACTTGTAAAATCAACCGGAAGGAGGCTGGGCAAACGAGGAATAATTCCTTTCCCAGATCTTTCAGTTGTGGCTCCTGATTAAAATCCTACTTATAAAATCAACTGACAGCAATAACAAGCAGGATACTGCCCGTAGTCGGAGCCAGCGGTAAGGAAGGTGCTGTTAAAACCCTACCTGCAAACCCAACTGGAATGAACGCGCTGCAGGATACTGCCCATAATCAATACCATTGGTAAGCGTAGTATTTTTAGACCCGATTTCAGGATCCCATCCTTTATATTTTGTAAAAGTGAGCAGGTTCTGAGAAGACACATACACCCTAAAACTGCTGATATACCGAATCGCACCATTACGCAGTGTATACCCAATCATCAGATTCTTCAGCCTCAGGTAAGAACCATCTTCAATCCAGCGGTTAGATACCCGCAGATTCGAATTCGGATCCCCACTGATAGCACGGGGAATATCAGTATTCGTATGCTCCGGCGTCCAGGCATTCAACACCTCTGTACCCGCACCAAATAAACGAGCCATGCCTTCAAGCAGCACCCGGGTGCCATTGTAGATTTTATTGCCCTGCACCCCCTGGAAGAAAACAGAAAGGTCGAACTGGTGCCAGTTCGCATTATAGTTCAGGGAGTAAGAATAATTAGGAACATAAGATCCCAGGAATGTACGATCTGCAGATGTAATAGACCCATCCCCATTCAAATCTTTGAACCGGATATCACCAGGCGCTGTGCTCTTGGCAGGGTCAGTACCAGAAAGCTGCACAGGCCCTTTATCTACTTCAGCCTGGCTCTGGAAAATGCCATCGGTAACATAACCATAGAAGGACTGAATCGGCTGTCCAGCCACCGTACGGGTCATGTTGCCATTCCCGAAATCGGCGTCTGAGCCAGCATCTATGGTAGCATTCGGCGTGTTCAGACTAAGAATCTTATTCCTGATAAAACCGATATTAGCATTTACATTCCACCTGAAAGCACCTTTCGTTTTGTTATAGCCCAGCGCAAGGTCTACCCCTGTATTTTTCATACTGGCGGCATTGAGTTGCGACCCTGCACCACCATAACCAAAGCTGGGAGGCGTGGGAATCGTGAGGATCAGGTTGTCAGTCAAACGGCGATACCATTCTGCAGTGAAGGTGATGGTATTATCAAAGAGCCCAAGGTCCAACCCCACATTGACCTGCTTGGTTTTTTCCCATTCCAGGTCAGCACTCGCCAACTGGTTATAATAGGAAGCATTGCCGACAGAAATGGTATTGCCAAAGGGATAGGTAGCACCATTAGCCTGCACAATAGCCTGCCAGGGATATTCATTAGCCAATATAGAGTTTTGTAAAGCCGGAAAAATACCGATAGCATTCAGCCCAGTCACGCCCCAGCCACCCCGTAGTTTCAATTCGGAAACTGCGGTAACAGGTTTCATAAAACTTTCCTGGTCAATACGCCAACCGGCGGAGACTGAAGGGAAGCTCTGAAATTTCTTTCCAGGCGCCCATACAGATAAACCATCCCGACGAATAGCAGCACTCAGTAAATACTTTTCACCGAACTCGTAGTTCAGACGGCCGATGTAGGATTGGATGAGTGTGGCTGTGGTAGTAGAATAAGCGGATACGTTCGTTGCACCAACCAGTGTCTCGATGTCATTTGTACTCTGGTTCCCTGTCTGGGATTCCCCATAGTTACTGGCAGGCTGTCTTTCAAATACAGCGATGGCATTGACATGGTGCCTGCCAAAGTGTTTATCTAAAGTCAATTGTTCTGTGTAGAGTAAAGTTGTTCTGTTGGCCCGTTGATCATTGATGGACGCAACAGTGGAATTCCGGCCTTTGTCATTATAGATGGGAGTAAATTGATGCTGGAACTGGCCGGCGTAGTCTGCACCAAATACAGAGCGGAAACTGAGCCATGGAGTAAAGTTAACCTGAGCATAGACTGTACCTAAGAGTTTGAAGAGTTTACGGTGCGCATCGCCTAGTAATAGCGCATCTTCTACAGGGTTGGTGGGGTCAGCCCCATCAACGCTGTTTTCTGCATTCCGGAAACCACCCTGCGTGGTGGGATCGTACACAGGCAGATAAGGCAATGCGCGAATTACGTTTGCAAGGCGGGTCCGGTTGCCGGAGGTGTTGTCATACCGTTGATTGGAATAAGCGACAAGCAGGTTCTCTCCTACCTTAAAGACACGACTGATGTTGTGTTCTGAATTGATACGGAAGTTGCCACGCTCATAGTTGACGCCCTGTGCAATCCCGTCCTGCTTGAAGTAACCGCTGGACATGTAATAAGTAGATCTGTCATTTCCGCCGCTTACTGAAAGGTTGGACTGGGTGATTAAGCCACTTTTGAAATAGGCATCCTGCCAGTCAGTATTGGTCTGCGCATACGTCTGGGAAGTACCATCGTAAATAGGTGAATTCCAGTTCGCATCTTCAAGACGTGGCGGTTTGGAAATGCCAGCGGCACCGTTCAGGGCACGTTCGTATTGCAGATATTGCTGGGTATTGAGCAGGTCGATCTTTTTCCAGGCAGTTTGTACACCTGTGTATGTATCGAGTCTTACTTCTGCTTTGTTGCTGCGGGTACCTTTTTTAGTAGTAATAATAACGACTCCATTGGTAGCGCGGGAACCATAGATAGCTGCAGCACTGGCGTCTTTCAGGACTTCGACGGAGAGGACATCTTTGCTGTCAAAGCTGGTGAGGTTGGAAGTTGGAAATCCATCGATCACGTATAAGGGATCCGAGGCATAGCTGATGGAGCTGATCCCCCTGATCCGAACGATGGGGTCTGTACCAGGAGCGCCATTATTAGTGACAGTCACACCCGGTACACGCCCCTGCAAGGCCTGCTGTACACTTGCTACGGGCAACTCATTGAGGGTCTTGCCATTGACGGAAGCGACAGAACCCGTGAGGGAGCTTTTCTTTTGCGTACCATAACCGATCACGACCATCTGATCCAGATTCTGGACGTTTGGGGCGAGGTTAATGTTGTATTGGGTACCAGGATTGACGGTGATTTCCAGGGTATTATAACCGATGAAGGTGAATACCAGGGTTTCGCCATTGGCGGCGGTGATGCTGTAAGAGCCGTCGGGCGCGGTGACGGTACCCCGGTGAGTGTTTTTGATGGCGATAGAAACACCGGCTAGAGGGTTTTTAGCATCATCTGAGACTTTTCCTTTGATGGCTTGCTGGGCTCGGGTGGTGAGCGGTAACAGGAAAAGGAGGAAGAGGGGAACACACAGGATCCTCTTCAATGCCAGTGGCAATGGGTGTTGCTTCATAACGTTTGGAGTTTAATAAAATAAAATGAGGATGCGACAACGGATCGGGCCAACCAGGGTTTTACTTCCGGCTACAGTTTTTCTAACGGGAATTGTCACATCAGATACGACGTGATGTAATTTAGGTTTTTTTTGGGTTAAATGTCGATTGGACACTATGTAATTTAAAAAATCCCGACTGGCATAGCCGACCGGGATTTTTCAGGTTATTACTTCACATAATGTGCTTTCAGATACTGCTTCACCGGCGTAGGCTTTCTACCCAGTAACTTCTCCAGATCCCCTGTCACCACTTCAAAATCACCTTGCTTAATCGCCGCAGCAAAACCAGTACTAATCATAATGCCCACTTCCGGCACACCAATCTCCTTCATATGCTTTTCAAAAGCAACCGGATCCACATCGGTATAACCAATGTGTTTACCAGACACTTCTGACAGCATGGCTGCAACATCTGTAAATGAATACAACTGATCGCCAGTGAGTTGATATGTCCTGTTCTCATGACCTTTGTTTGTAATCACCACAGCCGCAGCATCTGCCAGGTCTGGCCGGTATACATAAGGTACTTTACCAGCTCCTGCCGGGTAGTGAATACCCGTATTCAACGCCTGGTCACCGATGTAGAAAGGAATCACCTCTGCATACAGGGTATTACGCAGGAATGTATAAGTAATACCACTTGCCCTGATATAATCTTCCGTCTGGAAGTGAGATTCCATCAGTACTTTCAGCGGACTGGCAGCTGCATCTTTCATGGTTACACCTGTGTAAACAATTTGTTTTACACCTGCTTTTTTTGCAGCGTCTACAACATTGGTATGCTCTTTCAGTCGTTCAAGGGACAAGCCGGAAATGAGGAGTACTTTATCAATCCCTTTCATCGCATTATCCAGGGAAGCGATATCATTATAATCCCCAATACGGATATTGAGACCGAGTTTTTTCAGCTGTTCAGCTTTCTGTTCGCTTCTTACAAATGCGGCGATTTGATTGGCAGGTACTCTCTTTAACATGCTATCGATGATAGCCGATCCAAGATTTCCAGCTGCTCCGGTTATTAGAATCATATTCCAGTTTTTAAATTTATTTATCAAAATTAGCAGAAGTCAATTACAAATTGTAACCCATTACTTTATGGTAACTGGTTACTTATTTGTAACTGATTGGTAATGTTCCTATTTTTGTCTGAAAATAATAAAGATTGAAAATGGATCTTTCACAGGTTGCGACGCCTACGCTGACACCGGAATGTCAGATGATGATCGTTGGGATTAGGGATACGCAGGAGTTGTTAAGTGGAAAATGGAAGACGGAGATTATCGGAGCGTTGTATTATGGGGGGAAAAAGCGGTTTATGGATTTGAAACGACAGTTGTCAGGAATAGCGCCGAAGGTATTGTCGAAAGAGTTGAAAGATCTGGAAATGAACCACCTGATCAGCAGAACAGTGCTGGATACAATGCCGATCACGGTGGAGTATGAGCTGACAGAACAAGGGAAGAGTCTGAAAATTGTAATTGAAGCCATGGCGAAATGGGGGATCAATTACAGGAAACAGCTGTTTGAAAAGTAGTTATTTCTTCCTTGGTCTGAAAGCCAGGGTGAAGACTAATGAGAGAACGAGTGCCACGGTGATGACAGGAGGGATCTTAGCCCAGGTAAGCGGAGGATCGGCGATCCATCTGTAAATGATACCGACGATGATGCAAAAAATGAAGGTGGTGATAAAGGATCTCATTTTGTAAAAATAGAAAAAAAAGCGACGTTCATAAAACTTTATGCCTGTGTCAGCCATTCTAAAAACTGCGAGACCTTTTCCCGGCTTATCGTAATTGTTTCGGGCACAGGTATCGACAATGTCACTGACAACTTCCTTGATAAATAACTTGATGCATCCAGCACCGATTTTTTATGAATAAGGTATTGCCTGTTGGCACGATAGAATAAAGGCTCTGTTAGTTTAGACAACTCCTCCATGTTCTTACTTAAAGGATACGTTTTCTTGTCAAAAGTTGTCAGATAGACAATTCCATTTTTCAGGTAAAAGAATGCAATGGTATCTATCGCTACAGGAAAGATCTTATCCTTTTGATAGACCAATACCGATCCTGGTTCTGCCGATTTACGGGTTACAAAGATTTCTTCCAATGCTTTGTAAGAAGTTCGTTTACCCGTAAAAGAGATATACTTATTGATAGCAGCAGCTACCGCCTGTTTATCAAAAGGTTTGAGGATGTAATCAATTCCATTTGCACGAAACGCATCCAATGCATATTCATCAAAGGCTGTACAAAAGATGACAGGAATGTCGATCTCTACCTTCGAGAAGATTTCAAAACTCAGGCCGTCACCTAATTGAATATCAGAGAATATCAAATCTACCTGAGGCACATCAGCAAAGTACTCCACTCCCTCGCGCACGGTTCCGATGATATCTACAATTTCCGCTTCAGGAAAGGCTTGTGTGATCGTCCTTGCAAGATCTCTCGCTGTTACCTTCTCATCTTCTATTATTACCAGCTTCATTGTACAATACTTTTATACTAACTGTAAAGTTATTATTATCCTGGTGGATGATCACTTCATCTGCCGAAAAGATCCGATATCTTTCAATCAGGTTAATGAGTCCCTTGCCATTAGATCCATCTATCAGTCTTCGCAATTGTAAATTGTTTTGTGTAATGATCCGCCCCTCTTCCAGGTAAACCCTGATTATCAATGGAGATGCCTCGGTTACTTCATTATGTTTGATAGCATTTTCTATCAAAGATTGCAAAGAAAAAGAAGGTACATATCCATTCTGCAACACTTGTTCAGGAATATCAATGGTAATGACCAATGCATCTTCAAAACGGATCCGCTGCATTTCGATGTAATCATTGCACAATTTAATCTCGTCAGACAATCGCGCTATTTTTTGTTGGTGATCGGCCAGTGATGCCCGCATGAAATTCACGAGATGAGAAAGGTACGCTTCTCCAGCTTCTACATCTTCCCGGTACAAACTTTTCATCATACTCAATGCATTGAAAAGGAAATGCGGATGGATCTGTTGCTTTAATAACAAATTTGCAGACTCGAGGTTCGCTGTTTTTAGTTTTGAATTTTCCAACGCTGTATTAGCCCGTTCATATTCCAGAATGAGCAGGTTCTGAAAGATGATTACCAGACCATGGTTCATAGCGGCCTGCCACAATGTAGACGGGATATTATCAATTATTGACCAATGGTGATCCGGCAACGGCGGTAATGGTGAAACGATCTGTTCCAAAGGTGCGGTGCAAAAAAAGAAGATAAAACAAATGAGATATCCAATTAAGTACCGCAGTAGGTTCTTTTGCCTACTATTCGCGATAGACGTTCCATGAAAGGTCCATTCATACAGATAGATATTGACTATACCCTGAAACAGGAACCGGCATCCCACAAACAAGGGGTAGATCAATACATGTTGCCGCGCACTGAATATGAATACAAAGATGTAAACAAATGCAGTGATGCATAAAGAAATCAGCAAGGTATACCGGAACAGCTTATTTCTTAACAGATGGTTTGCCATATAATAAAGGTACTATAATGAGGAGTAACACCGAACATTCCCAGCAAGCGAAACGGACAAAACGAGGTACGAAGTGACAGGCGGCGGCTAATGTTGTAATTTGTCCGGTTCGTAGCGAATGTACTATTGCTCCCCTGGTATAAGCGACAACTTTGCTAAAAATCAAAAATAATGAAAAAACTACTCGCCATTTCGTTCGTCTTAGCATCATCACATTCATTTGGACAATCATTCGCACAAGGGGTATTTAGCAGATTGAGTTTCGGGGTCAAAGCGGGGGTCAACTACAGCGATTATATGAATGCAAATTTTACAACTGATCCATTAATCGGTTTTCATGCAGGAGGAATTGTCAATTTCAGGTTAACCCCAAAATTTTCTATACAGGAAGAATTTTTGTTCTCTTCACAGGGAGCTAAGATTCAGGATGTAGACCAGAAGGTATATTACCTCGCAGTGCCTGTATTATTAAAGTATCGTACACCACTGGGATTGTATGTAGAGGCAGGTGCGCAAGCCGGTATGCGTATGCATGAGGATGTTGAGAATTTTTCAAAGCAATTGGATTATGGAGCGGCGGCTGGCGTAGGGTATCAGAGTAAAATGGGATTAGGGTTTGGGGTAAGGTATGTAGCGGGTGTTTCTTCCGCTGGTAACGTGGGTGATTTCAGAAGCGGAGTGGCGCAGGGTAGCGTATTCTACATTTTTTAATGTTTGAAAGGTGGAGGTCTTAGTGACCTCCACTTATCATCTCTTAGCCGTTTGCATAAACATGACTGATCCAGTCGCGCATGATCCGGATCAGTTTCCGCAATTCATCATCAGTAATAATATAAGCAGGCATCACATACATGACTTTACCAATAGGTCTCAGCCATGCCCCATTTGCCATAGCATAGTCGCGAAAGCCAGCCATCATGCTGTCTTCTTTTAGTTCAATCGCACCAATGGCTCCTACTATTCTTTTATCTGCAATTGCAGGAGATTCAATCTTATCAAATTCATTTCGTATAACTGCATTTATCGCTGCAATACGTTCTAAATAATGGTTCTTTTCTATAATCTCTATGCTTTTTAAAGCAACGGTAGTCGCCAGCGGGTTCCCCATAAATGTAGGCCCATGCATCAGTGCCTTATCATAAGACTCACCTAAAAAACTATTAAAAACACGGGTAGTGGCCAGTGTAGCTGCATGCCCCATATACCCTGCTGTCAATGCTTTTCCAACGATCATAATATCAGGGGTAATACCAGCATGATCTGCTGCGAATAGTTTGCCTGTGCGGCCAAAACCGGTAGCTACTTCATCCAGCACTAAGAGTATATTATATTTATCGCATAACGCTCTCGCCGCTTTCAAATATAAAGGAGAGTAAATTCTAAACCCACCGGCACATTGTACAATAGGTTCGAGTATAAAGCAGGCAATTTCAGGCGCATGTATTTTCAACAGATCTTCCAGCTTCGAAGCTTCTTTTTGAATAGTTGCAGCATCTGCATCAAACCCACCTGCAGGTGTATCTAAAAAATATCCCCTATGCAATACATCCACAAATGCATTAGAGAAATCAGAATCATCCCCCACTTCCATGGCCTTAAATGTATCGCCATGGTAGCCATTCTTCAGTGAGATGATTTTATGTTTTCCTATATGGCCCGTATTTCTCCAATACTGCAATGCCATTTTCAAGGCCACTTCCACCCCAACAGAACCGCTATCAGAATAAAACACATGATTCAATCCAGGAGGTGCAATCTCCACCAACTTATCTGCCAATGCCAATGCAGGCGGATGCGACAACCCACCCAGCATGACATGCGAAAAACTATTGATCTGTTCTATCAATGCATTATTAATGTCTGGATGATTATACCCATGGATCACCGCCCACCACGAAGAAATTCCATCTGTCAATCTGCGTCCATCATCCAGTATCATCTCCGTGCCTTGTCCGGCCACCATTACGGGCACCTGCCCAAGATCCTTCATCTGCCTGTAGGGATACCATAATTTCATGGGCACAAATTTAATGTTTTAAAAGTATCCGGAATATGCATGAAATGTATCCGGGCATCAAAGCCAGTCATTCCGGAATGTCGCGCAAATTTAATGCTTTACCGCGTTGTTCTTCCTTTTGTTCGCAACCAGTCCGGTAGTTCGATTGATTCATCCTGGATTTATATCACAAAAGGATTAAACCATGTTGAAAGAAACAACGATGGCACTTACTATGGTAAGGCCCCTGCTGCGATTGTTGACCTGAAGGTAGCAGTCCGGTACATTCGTCATAATAAAGGGGTATTACCTGGCGATGCGGATTATATCATTTCTACAGGTGTAAGTGCGGGCGGTGCGCTACCTGGTTTGCTGGCTGCTTCTGGTAATTGCCATTTGTATGATGCGTACCTCAACGAAACAGGTGCAGCTGATGAGCCGGATAATATCTATGCCAGTGCATGTTTCTGCCCTATTACAGACTTAGAGCATGCAGATGGTGCCTATGAGTGGATGTATGGAGATAAGAATAGTGATTTTGTAAAGGAATAATTCTATCACACACAAATAAAAAAACAGAGCCCGGTATGAATACCGGGCTCATTGCTTAAACCTACAACTTCGTTACACATTTTGTAACTATCAAAAAGGTATTAATGATAAATTCAAATTAATATAAGGTGTCGTATCCACTTTGCCATCAAAGAAATAACGATTCGACTTCTCCCACCGTCCATACTGTCTGTACATCACCGGCGTCCATAACCCTGCACTCACTCCTGCCAGCAATAACTTACCCAGTTTGTATTCTACCCCCGGCCCTGTCTTCAGATCCAGCGTGCTGAAATTCGCATTTCGCGGTATATTAGGTGAGCTATAGTTGAAGAAGGATACAGAGGAGGATAAGATCGTTCCGAAGCTCGCCCAGCAATTTTTGCTCAGGGTCTTCCGTAAGGTCAATTGCTGTGGGATCGTGAAATTCAGATCAACCCCATTCGGCAACTGCTTTTGATAAACAAGCAATGGAATGACCGGTGTGATGTTGGTAGGATCAATGATCACCTGTATACCTACCATCAATGTGGTCTGCGCTGATTTTTTCAGTAAGATCATTCCATTTCCCATCACCGCATACTTATTAATACCGCCACCATCACCTGTTAAAAGGACCACACTGGCCGATGAGACAAACATACGGCCAAACAGGGAATCTACTCTGCGATAGGTGGTGGTCAGGCCTACAGTATTTTTGGATAATGAAGATTCCGTAATATCCAGGCCCTTTATATCAGAAAGCTGATAATTCGTACGCGCATAGAGGATAGTTGCCGTCACCATGCCACTCTTCCCCCAATTCTTAACCGGGAGATTTAGCAGTGCTTCTGTACGTTGCTGTCCAAAATCGCTGCTCAATATGTTCTTCCCTTTTAAGTTCCCTTCCAGTTGCCCCCTGCTGATGAACGTCGTAGAGATCATTGCAGGGCGCATGCCAGGACTTTTAAGCAGGAGATCTACGATATAGGCCTTTTTCAATTGGACCTTCGCCAGCGAATCCTGCACTATTGCAAAGCGTGCGGATGAGTCGTGTGCGCTTGCAGTGGGTGCAAGTGAATCCTGAGCACTTGTAAAGCGCGTGAGTGAGTCCTGCGCCCTTGCAAAGCGTGGAGGTGGATCCTGTGCTCTTACAGTGCGCGCAGGTGAGTCCTCCACTTTTTCAGTGCGTGCCAGTGAATCCTGTGCACTTGCTGCTATCAGGAACGCCAGTGCACAGAACAATGTACTACTAATGAGCTTCATGGTACGCGGGTTGCTTTTTCTTTTGTAAACGTATTTTAAGTTTATCAATGATCAGGTACATCGCCGGTACTACAAACAACGTCAGGATCATAGAACTCGTCAAACCACCAATGATCACCCACGCCATCCCGTTCTTGACCTCAGAACCCGCTCCCGTGGCCAACGCAATCGGCAACATACCAAAGATCATCGCCAGAGTCGTCATCAGGATCGGACGTAAACGCTCCTCTCCTGCTTCTACCAGTGCATCTTCTACCTTAGCACCCTTCTCTTTCAAATGATTGGTAAAGTCCACGATCAGGATCGCATTCTTTGACACGAGACCTAACAACATGATCACACCAATAATAGAGAAGATATTCAGCGTCTCCATACTCAGTGCCAGTGCCAGCAGTGCACCGACCAATGCCACCGGAATAGAGAACAATACTACGAATGGATAGATCACACTTTCATACAGCGCCACCATGATCAGGTATACCAACAGGATCGCTGTGATCAATGCCAGTCCCAGACTTCCAAAAGCATCGCCCTGGTTCTTTACGTCACCGAGGTATTCAATGGACACGCCTTCGGGTAGTTTTACGCTGGCTACTTTTTCTTTGATCTCTGTCGCCACTGTACCTGTCGGCCTGCCTGCCACGTTTGCATTCACCGTGATAGAGTTGAGCCGGTCGCTGCGTTCCAGCACACTTTCACCTATTCCTTCTTTTATTTCGGCGAACTGACTCATCACAAATGTTTGCCCATCATTATTCGTAAATGAAAGATTTCTTACATTATTGATATCTGATCTGTTAAAACGATCCAGGCTTACAAGAATGTCGTATTCATTGCCTGATTGCTTGAATTTACTCTTATCGTTTCCACTGAATGCATTCTGCAAAGCCCCCCCTACCTGGCTGGCATTGAGCCCTAACAAGGTCATTTTCTCTCTATCCAATTTCACTTCTATCTGTGGCTTCGGGTCTTTTACTGAGAGCTGTACGAACTGTGTACCCGGCACACCCGCTGTAATCTTCATGTATTGCTCCGCCACACCACGCACGTCTTTCAGGTTCACACCTTTCACGGCAATCTGGATGGGTGCTGTGCTGGCATTGCCCGTGATAGAAGTCGGTGATGCCGTTACTTTCACACCAGGGACGCTGGCGGTCAACTCACGCTGCATCATGATACCGAATTCCTCCGCTGTCATGTCTCGTTTCTTTGCATCTACAAGCGTCACGGTCAGCTCCGCCTTATTACTGTTATTACCTGTACCGGCCACACCACCTGTCAGGAAGCCGATACTGGAAAAGACCTTGTCTACTTCCGGTCTGGCAAGGATGTGTTTCTCCACTTGTTGTGTCAGCATATTTGTCTGGTAAATAGACGCATCCGGAGCCAATTCCAGGTTGATCATCAGCTCCCCCTGGTCTCCTGAAGGGATGAAAGCAGCGCCTACAAATCCTTTGACAACCAGCATAATAGAACCTATAATCAGAATGATCACACCGGATAACAGGTATCGTTTTTTATGCAGACTTACCTTCAATAATTTACCATAGTTTTCTTTGATCACATCAATAATATGTTCGAATCCCAGGTTGAGTCTACCCCACCAGGTATCTTTAGTAAGATGTTCCAATCTGCCGAAACGGCTGGCTAACATAGGCGTTACCGTGAAGGATACGAACAGGCTCATTAAGGTAGATATCACCACTACTAATGAAAACTCTCTTAAGATCATACCGATGATCCCACCGGCCATAGCCAGTGGCAGGAACACCACCACATCCACCAGTGTGATCGCCATGGCTGTAAAGCCAATTTCATTACGACCATCAAGGGCAGCCTGTTTCCGATCCGTTCCTGCTTCCAGGTGTCGATAAATGTTTTCCAGCACCACAATGGAGTCATCCACCAGAATCCCCACCACCAGCGAGAGCGCCATCAGCGTCATCAGGTTCAGCGAGAAGCCCAGCAGATACATGGCGATAAATGTAGGAATCATAGAAGATGGCAATGCCACCATCACAAACATAGAACTACGGAAGCTATGCAGGAAAGCCAGCATCACAACTCCTACGATGATTACCGCCAGCACTAAGTCTTCCATTACAGCATCCGCAGAGCGAAGGGTGTAGGTAGACTGGTCTGAGGATATCGTGAATTTTACTTTGCTGTCTTTATACTGTTGTTCAAGATTGGCAAATGCTTTCTTTACATCACGGCTTACATTCACGGCATTTGCATCTGATTGCTTCACGATCTGAATACCAATAGAAGGAAGTCCATTGATATGGTTGATAGCCGTCGCTTTGGCAGTAGCATCCACAACTTCAGCTACATCTTTTAAAAATACGCTGCCGCCACCCGGACGTTGTACCACGATCAGCTCACTGATCTGTGACACTGAAGTAACGTTCGCATCATACTGGATGGTCACCTGCTGGTTCAGTGTCTCGATACTACCTGCAGGGAATGACTGGTTCGCATTGTTCACAGCATCTGTCACCTGCGTGATGGTGATACCGTAGGCATTGAGTTTACCCTGATCTACGTTTACCTGTATCTCACGTTCATCACCACCGATGATGTTTACCTGTCCTACACCGGATACGTTTTGTAAGATGGGGCGCAGTTGCTTATCGACCAGGTCATACAATGCACGGGGAGCGAGTGTAGAAGTAACACCGGCCTTCACCACCGGCGCTTCTTCCAGGTTTACTTTATTTACCAAAGGTTTATCGATATCCTTTGGCAGGTCATTCTGTGCCTGATCTGCTTTACGCTGGATATCTGCTTCTGCTCTGTCGATGTTGGTACCACTCTTGAAGGTAATGACTACCTGTGATACACCTTCCTGTGATTTGGAGGTGATCTTATCCAGACCTTCTACAGAAGCAAAGGCATCTTCCAGTTTCTTTGTCACGGATGTTTCCACTTCAGAAGCGGAGGCCCCTGCATAGACTGTGCTCACTGTTACAGTAGGCACTTCCATCTTGGGCAGCAGGTTATAATTCAGGCTATGATAACATTCCAGTCCGAAAAGTATCAGCACCGTAAATATTACAAGTATTAATAGAGGCCGTTTTACGGCAATTTCTGCTATTGACATGAGGGTGCTTTTTTATTTTGACACACTGACTGGAGTACCATCTTTCAGGTTGATCTGACCGGAAGTAACGACGGAGTCACCTGCCTGCAAACCACTGATCACCTGCATCAAACCTCCCATTTCAGTACCGGTCTGGATGATCTGCTGATGTACTACATTATTCTTCACTACATATACAGAAGCGTTCTTCACGCTCTCTGTCAGGGCTTCTCTCGGGATCACCAGGAATTGTTCCTGTGTCTTCCTCGAGAAATCGGCGTATACGAATGTACCGGAGCGGAGGATGGACTGTGTGGCATTGTCCGTCATGATCTCTACCAGGTAGTTGTGTGTCTGATCGGCCTGTGGGCTGATAAAACTGATGGTACCGGAGAATTCCTTACCGGGATACACATCAGCGGTGATCTTTACTTTCTGCCCGTTTGTTACTTTGTAGACTTCTGCTTCTGTCAGGTTCACCTGTACTTTTGCTTTGTTCAGGTTTACGATAGTGGCGATCTCCGTACCTGCATTTACAAATACCCCCTGTTCTACCGGTTTAGCGCTGATGATCCCACTGGTAGGTGCTTTGATGGCGGCATCCGCGAGTTTCTTCCGGGCCTGGTCTACCTGGTTCAGAGCAGTCTGGTAGTTATTTTTTATTTCATTTACCTTCTCCTGTGTGGCGGCTTTTCCTTTCAGAAGTTCGGTGTAGGTATCGAGGTCATTACGGAGCTTAGCAGCATCTGTTTCTGCTTTTTGTAGTTCCAGCTGTGCCTGTCGTGTATCCGTAATAGCGAGTACCTGTTCCTGTTTTACCTGGTCTCCCAGTTCAAAGCGCACCTGTGTAAGGGTACCGCCGCTCATGGCTACGACCTTTGCTTCTTTGAACGGTGCAATGTTACCAGTCTTTACAATGTTGATTTCGAGCAACTGTTCCTTTGCAACGGCTACCTTTACCGGTATCTGTACCTGGGTCACAGGTGCCTGCCTATTTTTTTCGTTCAGCTTTTTCTTATTGACAGCCAGTTTGTAAACGATCAATCCGATGATCAGGATAACGACTAAACTTACGATGTACTTCGTTTTCATATTGCTATTTATAGAGCCAGGTAAAAGGTCTTGAGTGATCCACCCGCTTTTTCGAGATCGATACGGGCGAGGAAGAAATTATATACGGAGCTCAGGTAATTGTTCTGCGCTTCTTTCAGTGAGTTCTGGGCATTGAGCCAATCGGTCATGTCCGTGGTACCTTTCTGGTATTGCAGATTGGTAGTGGTGAACACAGATTGCGCCAGTTCTATATTGCGCCGGTTATTGTCCATATTGCCCTGCTCCTGTATTACTTTGGTGCGGGCATTCTGGTATTCCATTGCGTATTTACCTTCGTCTATTTTTAATTGTTCGATTGCATTCAGGTGTTTGTATTTTGCCTGTGACGATTGCGCATTACGCTTATAGAAATCGAGAATGGGAATACTGAGTTTGATACCTATGGCGGAATAAGTAGCCAGTGATTTGAAAGACTCATTCAGGTTATCGCCATAACCAACTGCACCATAACGGGCATATGCGGTGAGTCGTGGATAGATACCATTGCGGAGGCGCTGCTCATCTATGGCCAGCATTTTCTCATTGACCTGTGAAATACGGAAATCCAGGCGGTTCGCAGCTGAAAAGGTATTCGCATCTGGCGCGGCGATAGCCAGGTTATTAAAGGCTTTAGCAGCTTCCACACTGTCTACAGTGATCGTATCAGTGAGCGGAAATCCCATTTCATATTTGAGCTGATTGTAAGATAAAGTAAGGTTACTTTCTGCAACGTGTATTTTAGACACGGTATTGTTGTAGTCAACGGTTACTTTGTCCAGTTCTTTCTGCAATACGGTGCCTTTGTTTACCTGCTGACTGGTGATGTCCATCTGTTCGTGGTAGTTGTCCAGATTCGTATGCAGGAGAGATAGCTGTTCCCTGTACACGAAGATCTGTGCAAAAGCACTGCTGATATTGTATATGATGGTCTCGTTATTCTGCTGCACATTCAGGTCGGCAGATTCCCTGTTATATTTATTCGCCTTGAGACCGGTGAGCAAAGACTGATCGAAAATGGTTTGATCCAGTTGTGCTACAGGGTTAGTATTGAATTTCTTGGTAAATGCAACACGAATATCGTGGTCGCCGAATATACCGGCAGGAATCACGGTTTCCTGTACTTTCAGGTTGTCGTCGATAGAGCCTGAGATACTAACACTGGGCAGGTAAGCGGCCAGTGCTTCGCGGGCTTTGGCATCTGCAGCTTTTTTATCATTGGCATACACAACATTGCTACGGTGGTTTTTCAAACCGTATTCAATGCAGCTCTTGAGTGTCCAGTTGTTCTGGGCATAAGAGGCACCATTGATTAGCAATAATCCTGCAATAAGTAGTTTTTTCTTCATCATATAACTATGCAATGAGACAAAACTACAGACTACATTTGCGCCATTTATTTAAATATGAATGAAAAGCGCAAATAGGGAAATGAAGTGAGCAAAAATGGAAATGAAGTGTCACTGCTCTATCCAGCGTAAAAAGTCCTGTGCCTTAAGGCGGCTTACGATAATCTTTTCCGGGGTTTTACAGTTCGTCTTGATTATCAATCTCCGGTTGAAGTAATGTTCAATATCCGTGATACTTTCCCTGTGTAATATAAATTGGCGGTTGGCCCTGAAGAAGTCATTGCGGTTCAGCATGTTCTCCAGTTGGTCGATGGTGTACTGGATCGTGTAATCCTGATCGTTGCGGGTATGGAGGGTTACCACACCATTGGCGGCATGTATATAGGCAAGATCGGTTACCTTGACGGGCACCATTTTCTCCCTGTAATGTACGAGGATGGTATGGCGGTAGGCATTTTCCATTTGGGTCATGGCCTTCGTCAGACTTTGCTGGTAGGTATTGTAATGGTCTTTGATACGATGAAATTTCTTCAGACTCCTTTCTACCTGGGCTTCTTCCAGTGGTTTTAGCAGATAGTCGATACTATTGGATTCAAAAGCCTGAATGGCATACTGGTCAAAGGCGGTACAGAAAATGATTGGCGCATTCACCGATACTTCGCGATAGATTTCAAAACAGAGGCCATCGCCCAACTGGATATCTGAAAATATCAGGTCAGGTGCAGGGTTTTCCCTGAACCAACGGATGGCAGCCACTACAGAGGGCAATACCTGCAGAACGCGGATTTCGCTGTCGATATTGGTGAGGATGTCTTGTAATTCTCTGGCTGTTTTACGCTCGTCTTCAATGATAATAACGTTCATGGCTAATGACTGGTAGATGTACAGTAAAACTTTCGTCGGTGTTGTCGATGGTAATTTGTTTATCGAACAATAACAGGAAGCGTTCGTTGATATTCTGCAAACCTAATTTGGTACTCTCTACGGGGTACTTTTTGGGCTGGCGGATATTTTTGACTGTGACTGTTTCATTTTCAATAAAGATCTCTATCAGCAAAGGTGTTTCCGGGGAGAGCGCATTGTGCTTAATGGCATTTTCTATTAAGAGCTGAATGGCTAAAGGTGGTATCAGGTAATTGTGATACTGCTCAGGAATATTGATCTGTACTTTCAGATCACCTTCGAAACGCTGATAGAGAATGTATAAATAAGAGTCGATAAAGTTCAGTTCATCAACGAGCTTCGTGATCTGGTGTTCATTGATGTTCAGCAGGTAACGATATACGTGGGATAGCTGCACCACAAAGTCCTTGGTGTCTTTATCATGAGCGATGTGCTTGAGCGTACTGAGAGAATTGAACAGGAAATGAGGGCTGATCTGTTGTTGTAAGGAGAGCAGCTGTGCACGGAGGTGAGCCTGCTTAAGATGCTCATTTTCAAGTTGTGTTTTTTGCAGCACGATGTTGACAGCCAGCGAGCTCCATACGATGTGACAAAACATACTGATAAAAAATGCACCGATGATGATGCGTAAAAAATCGGCATACGTATGATGAAATACCATGTCCTGAAATAAAAACCTGCTCGGAATTATAATTACTGAAAGGTAATT
The DNA here is from genome assembly GCF_034274695.1 of Chitinophaga sp. LS1. Lineage (NCBI taxonomy): Bacteria > Pseudomonadati > Bacteroidota > Chitinophagia > Chitinophagales > Chitinophagaceae > Chitinophaga > Chitinophaga sp. LS1. The sequence goes on along the minus strand of NZ_CP128362.1, from coordinate 5,605,644 downwards.
GAGACAAAATGCCACCAGCATGGCGGCGGCTATCCGGACAATGGGACGGAGTTGTTTGCTGACTCCTTTGGGCTCGTGTAACCTGAGAAACCCGTGTACCATCCAGCAGGCGAATGTAGTAATGGTAATCATGGAAAAGTACTCCAGGAACGTCCGGATATTGTGGAAGTTAAAATCCTTTAATCTCATCAGGACTGTTCCGCCGCCGAGGATGAAAATCATGATGAAACACCATTTTAACTGGTATGAGTGTGACATCTGCAAATGTACATACAAATTAAAATTACAGGGAAATTAAGGGGTTAAAATGCGCATAATGGGACTTGAAATGAACAAGGAGGAGATATGAAATGGAAAAACCCTGCCGAAGGCGATCGGCAGGTATTATGACGGTTGGCCAACTGCAATTACTCATGCGTTTTGTTATACTGTTCTTCCGTTACCTGTTCCATCCAATCTACGGGGGAACCATTTAGTTTTTCCTGTATGGCGATGTGGCTCATGCCAGTGGTGGCAGTAGCGCCGTGCCAGTGTTTTTCACCGGGGGTAAACCACACGACATCGCCAGGGTGAATTTCCTCCCTGGGACCGCCTTCCTTTTGTACCCAACCACTGCCAGCGGTGACGATCAGGGTCTGCCCTAAGGGGTGAGTATGCCAGGCAGTACGGGCGCCGGGTTCAAAAGTGACCAGGGCCATGGCTACGCGGGCCGGATCGGGAGGATTATTTAAAGGATCAATTCTAACAGACCCAGTGAAGTACTCGGCGGGGCCTTTTCCTGATGGCTGAGTGCCGGTTCTGATTATTTCCATGACTATTCTAACAAGTTTTCTTGCCACAAAGTTATGGCGTGTTTTTGGGAGGCATTAACGATATTCAAATAGAAGCTTAAGAAAATCAAATAATCTGCTCTATTTTGTAAAATTCCTCCCCCTATAAAACTTTAATCATTTGTTTAAATCAATATTTTAACTTTACCTTTGTACAATCATGGAAGAGAAGAGCATTTCAACGGAAGAAAAGATTAAAGCCGCCGCCAGGACGATTTTCACCAGAAAAGGGTATGCCGCTACCAAGACCCGTGACATTGCAGAAGAGGCTGGAATGAACCTGGCCCTGTTGAATTATTACTTCCGTAGTAAGGAGAAGTTGTTTTCAATTGTGATGGCCGAAAACCTGAAAAAGCTGTTTGGCATACTGGCGCCGACGCTGAATGATAAAAGTAAATCGCTGGATGAGAAGATTGCTTATATCGCCACAAGTTATATAGATATGCTTTTTCTGAATCCGGACCTGCCTTTATTTGTGCTGAGTGAATTGAGGCAAAACCCTGTCTGGCTGCGGGAAACGCTGAATGTAGATGCCTATGTGATCGGGTCCCACTTTATGCAGCAGTTACAGGAGAAAAAGAAAGATATCAATCCGATACATTTCCTGATGTCGTTTTTGGGGATGCTGATCTTTCCATTTGCCGCCCGGCCCATACTGCAGGGAACCGCAGCATTAACCGATGAACAGTATAATCAGCTAATGGAAGAACGTAAGAAGCTGATTCCCATCTGGCTGAAATGTATGCTTGAATAAGCTGCATTTTTTTTGCCTACGCATTAATCATTTGATTAAACAATATGTTTAAATATGAAATACTACGTCCTGCTACTATTATTTTCGTTGTCTGCCAGGGGGCAACTCACCTTGCCGGAATGCCACCGGCTGGCGGAACAGCATTATCCGCTGACGAAAAGATATGACCTGATCAGCAAATCGGCGGCGTACACGATTGACAACCTGAAAAAGGGATACCTACCGCAGTTTTCCCTGAATGCACAGGCCACTTACCAATCTGCCGTGACGCAGATACCGATCAGCATACCGGGGGTGAACATACCAGCCTTGAACAAGGACCAATATAAGGCCACGGCGCAACTGGACCAGGTGATTTATGATGGAGGTGAAATTGCGAAACAGCAGGAGCTGCAAAAGAGCAATGAGGTCGTGTCAAGGCAGCAGTTGCAGGCAGATCTGTATGCGCTCAAAGACAGAATTAACCAGCTGTATTTTGGGATTCTGCTGGCGGATGAACAGTTGAAACAAAATGACCTGATGCTGGCAGACCTGCAACTGGGGTTGAAGAAAACACAGGCCGCGCTGGATAATGGGACGGCTTTTCGGAGTAATGCAGATCTGATCAATGCAGAAATACTGGCTACCCAGCAACATAATATTGAAATTGCCAGTAGCCGCGAGGCTTATGCTAACATGCTCTCTTTATTTATTGGTGCTCCGGTCACCTCGTTGGAGAAACCAGCTTCTTTATCGCTCAACGATAGCATTCATCGTCCGGAATTATTATCCTTTGATGCGCAACAGAGATCTTTACTGCTACAGGATCAGCTATTGACGGTAGGTACCCGGCCCAAGGTTGGTTTCTATATTCAGGGGGGATATGGCCGACCAGGATTGAATATGCTGGACAATAGTTTTCGGGCTTACTATCTCGGAGGTATTCGCTTCAGCTGGTCTCCTTCAGCCTTTTACACCCTGAAGAAAAAGAGAGCGCAGATCGTCGTAAACCAGCAGGAAATAGCGGTACAAAAAGAAACCTTCTTGTTTAACACAGCTATGACTGTACAACAGGAATCTGCGGCAGTGAACAAATACCAGCAATTAATGACGTCTGACGATGCAATTATCAAATTGCGTTCACAGGTCAAAACTGCGGCTATCGCCCAATTGGAGAATGGCGTGATCACCGGCAATGACTTTCTGAAAGAAGTAAATGATGAAAATCTGGCCAGACAAAATAAGTCCCTCCACGAAATGCAATGGCTGCTCTCACAATATAATCAACAAACTACTACAGGTAATCTATGAAAAAGCATCTAATCATACTCATACTCGTCGCTGCTACCCTCTCAGCTTGTAATAAAAAAGAAGCAGCATACGACGCATCCGGAACTTTCGAAGCAGTGGAAACGATTGTATCTGCAGAGGCTTCCGGCAATATCAAATCACTGGATGTTGAAGAAGGACAAGTGCTGAAAGCCGGTCAGGTAGTGGGTTATATCGACAGCATTCAACTCATACTGAAAAAGAAACAATTACAGGCACAGATCAGTGCAGTACTGAGCGGCCGTCCGGATATCTCTGCACAAACTGCCGCTTTGCAGGAACAACTGAGACAGGCAGAAAGAGAAAGAGATCGTACGGAGAATTTACTCAAAGCAGATGCTGCGACCCGCAAACAACTGGATGATGCAGTTTCACAGGTAGCTATTGTGAAAAAACAAATCGCCGCGACACAGTCTTCTCTCGGTATTACGACTACCAACCTAAAAGATCAGGCAGCCCCTTTACAGGCACAGATCCAACAAATCGATGATCAACTGGATAAATGCAGACTAACAAATCCTATTGATGGCACTGTCCTTACCAAGTATGCAGAAGCAGGCGAAGTAACGAGTCCCGGCAAGGCCGTGTACAAGATCGCTGCTTTGAATACCATCATTTTAAGAGCCTACCTGACGGGGGATCAGCTGTCTCTTGTAAAACCTGGTCAACAGGTGAAAGTATTGGTTGATAACATGAAGGATCAAACAGGCACCATCGAATGGATCAGTAATAAAGCAGAGTTCACCCCTAAGACGATTCAGACAAAAGATGAAAGAGCCAACCTCGTATATGCCCTCAAAGTGCGCGTACATAATGACGGATTTCTGAAAATAGGGATGTACGGAGAGATTAAATTATAACTTATGGATGCTATAATCGTCAACAAACTGCGTAAGGTGTACCAGGATAAAACAGCCGTGGATGATGTATCCTTTGCTGTAAAGAAAGGGGAGCTATTTGGCCTGATCGGCCCTGATGGCGCGGGCAAGACGAGTATCTTCCGGGTTTTAACCACCTTGTTACTACCAGATGGAGGAAGTGCTACCGTAGATGGTTTTGATGTGGTCCGCGATTATAAAGCGATCCGCAAACGGGCGGGATATATGCCCGGGAAGTTTTCGCTGTACCAGGACCTGACCGTGGAAGAGAACCTGAATTTCTTTGCAACGGTGTTTAATACCACCATAGCCGAGAATTATGATTTGATAAAAGACATCTATGTACAGATCGAGCCTTTCAAAAAAAGGCGGGCAGGGAAACTCTCCGGTGGAATGAAACAAAAGCTGGCATTGTGTTGTGCGCTCATCCACCGGCCATCGGTGCTGTTTTTAGATGAGCCGACAACGGGTGTCGATCCCGTATCCAGAAAAGAATTCTGGGAGATGTTGCGGCAATTGAAAAAACAGGAGATCACCATCATTGTGTCTACACCTTATATGGATGAAGCAGATCTATGTGATAGAATTGCATTGATACAGGATGGAAAAATATTGTCTATTGATACACCATCAGACATCGTGCATGCATTTGCAGACAAATTGTATGCAGTGAAAGCGGACCAGATGCACCGGTTGCTCAAAGCCCTGCAGGCATCTTCGCTTGTTAAAGACAGCTATGCATTTGGAGAATATGCGCATGTAATTTTTGAAGGCGATCTGCAACAGGAGCTAACTTCACAGGATTTGACAGGAATAGAGATAAAACCTACACCCGTGACTATTGAAGACTGTTTTATTAAACTATTGAAAGATGATCAAAACAGATAAACTAACCAAGCGCTTCGGCGATTTCATTGCAACAAATGAAATCACTTTTGAAGTAGCCAAAGGCGAGATCTTCGGATTCCTGGGCGCCAATGGTGCAGGCAAAACAACTGCTATGCGCATGCTCTGCGGACTGTCCACACCGAGTTCTGGCAGTGCGACCATCGCGGGTTTTGATGTCTATAAACAAACGGAACAGATCAAAAAGAACATCGGGTACATGAGCCAGAAGTTCTCCTTATATGAAGACCTGACGGTAACAGAGAATATCCGGTTCTTTGGTGGTATTTATGGTTTGAGCAATCAACAACTTAAAACCAAGAGTCAGCAACTGATCCATGACTTAGGCCTTGAAAAAGAAGCGAAGAAACTAGTGGGTTCCCTCCCACTCGGCTGGAAACAAAAACTCTCATTTTCTATAGCTGTATTGCACGAACCGAAGATCGTATTCCTGGATGAACCAACTGGCGGCGTAGATCCTATTACCCGCAGACAATTCTGGAACCTGATCTATGATGCGGCAGACAGCGGCGTAACAGTATTCGTGACCACCCACTACATGGACGAAGCAGAATATTGTAACCGTATTTCTATTATGGTGGATGGTCGTATTAAAGCGTTGGACACACCCCATAATCTGAAGAATACATACCATGCTTCCAGCATGGATGAAGTCTTTTACGCACTGGCCCGCAGTGCAAAACGTAGCGAATGATATGAAACAGTTGTATACTTTTATCAGGAAAGAATTTGCACATGTACTGAGAGACAGGAAGACCCTTCTGATCCTCTTTGGCTTGCCGATCGTGCAGATCCTGATCTTTGGCTTTGCCCTGACGAATGAAGTCCGGAATGCGAAGATTGTGATCTATGATCAGGCACAGGATGTGGCTTCGCAACAACTGATCAGTAAAATTGAAGCCAGCCGTTATTTCGATATTGCCTATGCGGTGATGGATCGTTCGGGTATTGATGCTGCTTTCAAAAAGGGCGATATCAGACTGGCTGTGATCTTCCCACAGGGATTTAATAATGACCTGTTGCATACACACCATGCGCAGATCCAGATCATTGCTGATGGGGCTGACCCGAATACAGCCACAACGCTGACCAGTTATATTACGTCGATCATACAGGATTATATGGCGGCACAGGAGCCTTTCCAGATAAGTCCTCAGATCAGGTATTTGTATAACCCGCAATTGAAAGGTGCGCCGAACTTTGTACCGGGGGTCATGTCGCTCGTACTGATGCTGGTATGTGTGATGATGACGGCAGTGTCGATTGTGCGCGAGAAGGAAACAGGTACGATGGAAGTACTGCTGGTATCACCTTTTAGTCCGCTGATGGTGATTATATCCAAGGCCATTCCGTACCTCCTGCTGTCATTGATCAACGTAACCACCATTTTACTCCTCAGCACCTTTGTGCTAAAATTACCCATCAATGGCAGTATACCATTATTGTTTGCAGAAAGCACCTTATTTATAATTACCTGTCTGACGCTGGGGATCTTCATCTCAGTAAAAACAAGTTCGCAGCAGGTAGCGATGCTGATCTCACTGATGGGTATGATGCTGCCTACGATCCTCTTTAGCGGGTTTATGTTCCCCGTAGAGAACATGCCACTCCCCTTGCAGTTGATTAGCAATATCGTGCCTTCTAAGTGGTATTATAATATTGTGAAGGCGATTATGATCAAGGGGCTGGGATTCTCTGCCGTGTGGAAAGAAACACTGATACTGGCAGGTATTACAGTGGTTTTATTATTCGTGAGCTTTAAAAGTTTCAAAATCAGGTTATCATGAGAACGATCCGGTTTTTATTACAAAAAGAATTCAGGCAGATCTTTCGTAACCGTTCTATCCTTGTGATGGTGCTGGTGATGCCGGTGATGCAGTTGTTTATCCTGCCTCTGGCCGCGAATTATGAGGTAAAGAATATTAACCTGGCGATCATTGACAATGACCATTCTTCATATTCGCAGAAACTGATCAGCAAGATCACCGCTTCAGGATATTTCAAATTAACGGGGTATGTATTTTCTTATAAAGAAGCCCTACATTTGATTGAAGAAGATAAAGCAGATCTGTTGCTGGAGATACCGCATAACTTTGAGAAAAATCTGGTCAGGGAGAACCGTGAGCAGTTGTTTGTAGCGGTCAACGCCATCAATGGCACCAAAGCCAGTCTGGGCGGCGTATACCTGAATAGTGTGATCAGGGATGAAAATAATGACATCCGGCTACAGCTGGTAGAACCTGCGCGTTTTCAATCACAGCCCATGGTGGAAATCGTTTCGTCTAACTGGTTCAACCCACACCTGGATTATCATTTATTTATGGTACCTGGAATACTGGCTATACTGGTCACAATGATCGGTGGTTTCCTCACGGCATTGAATATTGTAAAGGAAAAAGAAGTAGGTACCATAGAGCAGATCAATGTAACACCTATTAAGAAACATCATTTTATACTGGGAAAGCTGATTCCATTCTGGGTATTGGGCAATGTCGTATTCACACTGGGTTTGATTGTAGCAAGGGTAGCATATGGAATAGTACCATTGGGAAATATCTTTTTACTCTATGGTTTTATCTGGGTATACCTGTTGGCAGTATTAGGTTTTGGCCTGCTGGTATCAACGTATTGTGACACGCAACAGCAGGCGATGTTCATTATGTTCTTCTTTGTAATGATCTTTATTTTGATGGGTGGTTTGTTCACTTCTATTGATAGTATGCCAGACTGGGCACAGGTGGTGACAAAGTTCAACCCGGTGAGTTACCTGATAGAAGTGATGCGTATGATCGTATTGAAAGGCAGTGGTATCCGCGATGTGCTGCCTAAACTGGGTGTGATATTGATCTTTGCTTTTGTATTGAATACGTGGGCGGTATTGAATTATAGAAAGACTAATTAAAAGGATCAGAAAAGCGTGGATCTGTGATAAAGGTAGAATCTGTGATAAGGTTGGGGGCCATTAAGATATAACAGCCCCGTTATATAGCAAAATTTCTTTCATTCTTTACAAATGCAGTGACGAATTTCCACCATTAACCATTATCACTTGTCACCGTAATTTTTCCTTTGTCTGAAATGGTGAATGCTTTATGTACTTCCGTCTTTTTATTTTCTGCACCATAATAATACTGAACTACCTGGATGGTCGTGTCATTTACCACCTGGTAATTGCCTCTGGAATAGTTACTATCCCTATTACTGCCCCTGTTATCGCAAATGATCTGACTATCGGTGAGCGTACTGGTAGTGGTATCAACAATATACATTTTGTATGTACCAATTTGATGATGAACAAACATTGCACAATACTTTCCTGATTTACGTACTTCCAACCCGGTGAAATTCATATCCGGAGCGGTTGTATCTTCTTTCAGGTAATGATGTACCTGGCTATTGGATAAGGGTAACTTTGCAACGACACTATCCCGGAAGGCGGCACCGGTGTCGTGAGGTCCAAATGGTTTACAGGCAGCTAACAGTAATAATAAAGGGTAAAATTGACGAGGTTTCATGTTATTGGTTATTATGTGTCTCAGTGATTTTTCCTGTGCTTGAAATGGTAAATGTAGTACGGACTAACTGTTCCGGTTGCTTACTTCCCTCCGGAGCAAAATCTTTTTCAACAATCTCGATGGTGGAATCATTGACGAATTCATAATCACAGCTGCTACCACCATAACCTCCGTCTGCATCAGAATTATAACCAATAATAGAATGATCTAACAGGGTATAAGAAGCGCTGTCTAATGTATACAATTTATACGACCCATATTCAAAGTTAATGATCATTAAATACATGTTTCCCAATCGCCGCAGCTCATGCCCTACCAGCGGTTTGTAAGGTCCGGTGGTATCATCCTTCAGATAAAAGGATCGCTGCCTATTGGTCAGTTCCATCTGTTCTGCCACACTATCTCTGAAATTATCAAATACCCTGTTGTCAGCCTCAAAATCATGATTGACCCGGGGCATTGTTACGGAATCGGAATTGACCGTATCTTTTACTACATCTTCTTTCACCTGCGGCCCTTGTGAATGGCAGGCTGTCAGCAAAATTAATAAAGGATAAAAACGACTTAGTCTCATAGGTTTATTTCAAATCTTTTTAATTCTGCCAGTACAGCATCCCGCTGCTCCCATTTATCAAATGCTTCTTTTTTGATGTAAGTGAAATTCAATGCATACGCGGGAGAGTTTTCATCGGAGGTTACTAATCCAAATCCAAAGATCTCCTCCCCTGGCCAAATAGGCTCCTCTGTTAACTTACAAACAAAGGGCATAGGCACTTTGGTAAATTGAATCGCCTTTTCTGCCAATGGGTGGGTTAGCAGACAACTTTTGTGAAATACTTTATCATTAAAAAAATCCAGTGGTTCCTTCCTGTTGCTCACAAATGGAGGGAACAAATATGCCTCTGCAGCAATAATCACCTTGCCACAGATCGGACATTTGGATTTGCCTTCGAGAAATATCGCCATCAGAATTCATTTATAGTGATCACTTCCGCCTGAAAGGGGAATACTTTTTCAACCAATACATCATGCAATGCAGGATCCCGGTCAGTACAACAATCAGCCAGCACTGTGATACGATAATCCTTATCCGCCGCTTCGCGCAGGGTAGATAATACGACACTACTGCTAGCCACCCCTGTAAGGATCAGGTGCTGTATCCCCTGCGCTCTCAATACCACTTCCAGGTCACTTCCTGTAAAAGCGCTGATCCGGCGTTTGATAACAATAATTTCATTTTCCAAAGGCGCAATAGCAGCATCTATCGCCATCGCTTCGCTCTGGCCACCGCCAGCGCCGCCGGAACGGGTTTTGCTGGCGCCAAATACTTTATTATTCATACTGATCTCAGGCATACCAGGACGAAAACCTACTACGACATAGATGACCGGAATATTTTTACTGCGCGCGATGCTGATCGCTTTACTGACATTAGTGATGACATTGTTATAATCGGGTAACTGGCGAATGACAGCATTTTGCACGTCCATTACTAACAGGGCGTTCATTATGTCTTAGATTTTTCGAACCTAAATTTATAATATTTCCTTAAACCTACCCGGTAGATTATTATTTATCTTTGTGACATGAAATATAGCACACCGGTTCAGAAGAGAGATCAGCCAGACGATTCGTATAAATTTCAGCCTTTGCCTGCCCCAACAGGGCCTTTCCCTTACCAACTTGATATAGCGCAGGTGATTCCGGACATCAATACACAGAAGATGACTTTTCACCTTGCAGGTGATACAGGTAGTATCAGAAGCACTGATTTTCAACGGAAAGTGATTACAGCCATGCAGGCGCAATTTGAACAGGACAATCCTCCACAATTTTTATTTCACCTGGGCGATGTGGTATATAACCATGGTGAAGCCAGTCAATACTACAGGCAATTCTTTGGTCCGTTTCAAAACTATCCGGCACCGATATTTGCTATAGCAGGTAACCATGACAGTGATGTGAATCCGGCGGCGCCACCTTATCATAGCCTGGAGCCTTTTGTGAAAGTGTTTTGTGATACGGCACCGAACACCGTACCATTCAGCAATGATATAGCGCGGAAAAGCATGATACAGCCAAATGTCTACTGGACACTCAAAACGCCTTTGGCGAACATCATCGGCATGCATAGCAATGTGCCAAAATTCGGTATTGTTACGCCTGAACAACAGGAGTGGCTGAAAGCCGAACTACGTAGTGCAGATGCAGAGCGGCCGGGCAAAGCCCTTATTCTTTGTATTCACCATGCACCTTATTCTGCAGATATTAATCACGGATCCAGTATTCCCATGATCACTTTGCTGGAAGGGATCTTTGAAGAGACAGGTGTGCGGCCGGACATAGTGTTTAGCGGGCACGTACATAATTACCAGCGATTGGTGAAAAAATATAATAGTGGACGTTCTGTTTGCTTTGTAGTAGCCGGTGGTGGCGGGTATGATGAATTACATCCGATAGCAGAATTGTCTGATACAAGATTTACGAATAAGCTGGATCTTTTTGAAGGTGTTACCCTGGAAAATTATTGCGATCAGCTGCATGGATTTCTACGGTTTAGTATAGAGAAGACAGGGGTGCAGCTGGTAATGAAAGGAGATTATTATTCAGTTGCGGATGATGGAGTTGTTACAATGGAAGATCAGTTTGAAATAAAGCTTTGACCCATACGGGCCAAAGCTTTTATTGCTGAAAGGCTATTTATTTCTAAAAGGCGAAGCCGGTAACCCCTCCTGATTGTACAAATTTACCACCGGTACATTACTCCATCCATACCGCACCCATGTAGGATGCAGCACATGCTCGCTTGACAAGGTTATCTTATTCCCATGAATAACCGCCTCCGCAGGATAATAGCCCTCTCCATTGCTGATCTCAAAACCCGTCAGCTTTCCTCCCTTTGCCACCAATCCTTTTCCTGCATGAGAAAAACTAACCGTTATCTCATCTTTCCCCTGACTGAATTTCTCAAACACAGGTCCGCTATACTCCCCTTTTACACCATATACCACGCCACCTGCGGCAATGGCCAGCCGTTCTCCTACAGGTTGTTTATGAGGGGGATGAATATCGGCGGAGTCTCCGCAGTCAGTGGTCACTATCAAAGCTGTTTTCCTGACATTTTTAACCACCAAAAACTGCGCTTCTCTGATCTCAGGCCTCATACCCTTGTGCGGGGCAATCTGGACAATTAAAAAAGGTAATTCGGGCTGTTTAAATTCCATCCTCCAATTCCTGATCAGGGTCGTTAATATTTCCAAGTATTGCTCCGCACGGTCACTATTTGACTCCCCCTGGTACCAGGCCACTCCCTTGATGGCATAAGGCAGCAATGGGTAGATCATACCATTAAACAAACCTCCCATGCATTGTCCCTGTGGTTTCCAACCGGCACTGGCGATGGTCTTTGCATAATTTCCAATCATCTCTTTCAGTTTCGGATTGGCTTCCAGCGCGGCCACACTGGTCCAGTCTTCTGCCGGGGTACCGCCAAAGGCAGAGAAAATAATCCCTACCGGCACCTGCATTTTTGCATAGAGATTCTTTGCAAAGAAATATCCTACAGCCGTGAAGTCACTCACCGTCTGCGGACTACATACCGTCCAGTGATTATTGACATCCGGGATCGTTTCTTTCGAATACTTCAGGGGTACATAATACTCCCTGATCAGGGGATAATTAGCGGCATCCCGCTCCTGCTCCCAGTTATAGATCGGCTGCTGTGGCGGGCGTGGACCCAGCTGGCGTTCCATATTTGACTGGCCGCTGCACAACCATACTTCGCCGACCAGCACATCCTGGATGTGAACAGTATCAATGCCACTGTAAATCGTCATTTCCTGACCTGATGAAACATAAGGCAATGGCTGCAAACTCACCATCCATTTGCCTTGTAACGTCTTTGCAGAAACGGACTGACCATTGAACTGCACCGTAACCAGTGCCCCTTCATCTGCCGTACCCCATACAGGAACAGCGACTCCTTTTTGCAGCACCATATGATCAGTGAACAGGCTAACGGGTTTTAAGGTAGCATAGGCATTTGAAAAACAGGCTACAAACACCAGTGGAATTATTAAAGACCTAAACATTGTAAATTCATTTAGACAGGGAATTTATATAATTTGCGATCATGTACGAAGTATTTCTCAGCAAAGTCAATGAAAAAGTGGCCCTCACCCCGCAGGAAGAAGCAGAAATAGTAGCACATCTAACCCTTAAAACCCTGCGGAAACGCCAGTTTTTCCTACAGGAAGGAGACATTTGCCGCTATATTGCCCTGGTCGAAAAAGGTACACTCAGGACTTATGTGACGGATCTGGAAGGTCATGAGCATATTACGGCTTTTGCGCTGGAAGGATGGTCACTGGGAGATCTATGTAGTTTTCTCAGGGAAGAACCTGCTACCCAAAACATTGAGGCGCTGGAAGATTGTGAGTTATGCCTTATCAGCCGCCCTGCCCACGAAGAACTGCTACTGAAAATGCCGAAGTATGAGACGTATAACCGTATACTCATGACAGAGGCATACATCGCCCTGCAAAAAAGAACCCGGGATATGATCAGTCTTTCGCCGGATGAGCAGTACAAGGCCTTTGTAAATGTATACCCCAATATTGTACAACGGGTGCCACAACATATGATCGCTTCTTATCTGGGATTGACCCCCGAAACCCTCAGTCGCATCAAAAGCCGTATTTCCCAGCATAAATGATTTTTAGCATCCCTGATGGCCATTCATCTTCTTCATAAAAAGCCGTATTTCCTAGCAAAAGTAATTTTTAGCATCCCTGATGGACATTCACCTTCTGCATAAAAAGCCGTATTTCCCAGCATAAGTAATTTTTAGCATCCCTGATGGCCATTCACCTGCTGTATCAAAAGCCGTATTTCCCAGCATAAGTAATTTTTAGCACCCCTAATGGCTATTCACTTTCTGCATAAAAAGTTCGATTTCCCAGCATAAGTAATTTCTTGATCCAAATCATTGGGACCAACCTCCTTCATGTGGTACTTTTGTATAACATGAAACGCAATCAATTCATTAAATCGATATTAACAGGAGTATTTGGTATGACAACGCTATCAGCATTCAGGAACTTTACTGATTCATTACAGGAAGACGACCATCTGATGCCCGTTTTATTCATCGGACATGGTTCTCCTATGAACGGTATTGAAGACACTGAATTTAGCAGAAGATGGACACAGATGGGCAAGGAAATTCCAACTCCCAAAGCCGTATTGGTGATCTCCGCCCACTGGTATACCCAGGGTACGAAGATCACTGCCATGGAGCATCCTAAAACCATCCACGATTTTGGCGGGTTTCCGAAGGAACTCTTCGCCGTGCAATATCCGGCTCCCGGTAGTCCGGACCTCGCCAGAGAAACGGCGTCCCTGATTCACGCTTCCCTCGATCACGACTGGGGGCTGGATCACGGTACCTGGACGGTGGTAAGACATATGTATCCAGAGGCAAACATCCCGGTGCTGCAATTGAGTATAGACTATTCCAAAGGTCCGCAATATCATTACGACCTGGCGAAAGAACTGTATGCCCTGCGCAGGAAAGGCGTACTGATCATCGGCAGCGGCAACCTGGTGCACAACCTGAGAATGGTGGCATGGGATCGCCTTGATGACAAGGAATATGGGTATGACTGGGCACTGGATATCAATAACCAGTTCAAACACCTCATCAGCAGCCGTGAACACAAGCCGCTGATCAACTATACACAACTGGGTAAAGGCGCTTTGCTGGCAATTCCGACACCGGATCACTATCTCCCATTGATGTATACACTGGGACTGCAATCTAATAAGGATAATATCTCATTCTTTAACGATAAAGCGGTAGGTGGTTCGCTGACCATGACTTCCGTGAAATTCGGTTAATATGCCTTTGTATTACTATCTGATTGCCCTTTTGCCATTTTTAAAACAAGTGAACAGCATGGAATATTTGATTCATGAGCCAACAGTAAAGACAGAAAAAAAGAAAGCGTTAATTCTCATGCATGGTGTGGGGAGTAATGATAAGGACCTGTTTAGTCTGGTCGATTATTTACCAAAGGATTATTATGTGATTTGTCCGCAAGGACATTTTGCAATGGGTGGTGGCAGATATGCATGGTATAATGTAGACTTCTCTACAGGTAAGCCAGTGTATAATATACAGCAGGAAAAGGAAAGCAGGGAGCTGATCAGGCAGTTTGTGGGAGAGATGAAGGCAAAGTACCATTTGGATGAAGTGTATTTAGGTGGTTTTAGCCAGGGGGGTATTATGAGTTATACGGTAGGGTTGAGTGATCCTAAGCTGGTAAAGGGGATTATTATTTTAAGTAGCAGGATACTGGAAGAAGTAAAGCCCGTTTTGGTGAAACAGGCACCTGAATTGCAGGTGTTTGTATCGCATGGTACGGCCGATGGTACGTTGGGGATCCATTATGCAAGAGAGGCCAAGGAGTTTTTGGAAGGGATGCATGTGCAACTGAGCTATCATGAGTATGGAATGGGGCACCAGATCAATCAGCAGGTGTTGGAGGATTTGAATAAGTGGCTGGCAGCGCAGCAATAAGTTGGCAGGGAATTATAGGATTCGAATAAATGGCTGGCAGTACAGCAATAAGTCGACAGGGAATTATAAGCCTCCATAACTGGCGTTATCGAAAGTGAATGCCGCCCGGATGGATCTGCAGGTTTCCCGGTATTTGAACGACTATTTGCATTTCTGGATTTTTTTTTGTCACTTAGAGAGATAGAACGCTCAAAGTGACCATTCAGAAAATATTCCTCTCCGCCCATTTCATGGTGCTGCTAGGGTTGGTAGTCTTCACCTTCCTGCCTTTTTATACCCTTTCACATACATTTCCCATCGAGGTCTGGTTCAAACAGCTCTCTTTGTTCCTCTATTGGACAGGCGCCTATTTTCTGGTAATTAAGGTCTTGCTACCGAAATTATTATACCGGAATAAAGGCGCCTTGTTTGCTTTGGTACTATTGGCCGTACTCTTTGGGGCATCTATATTAAATAACCGGTTCGATAATGCCATCCGCTTTACAGAAGTCGTAGAAAAGAACCTTCCCGCCAGCAACGCCGGCAATACCTCTCCTACAGGCGATATGGGGGCCGTGTTGATGACAATTTTGGTCTGCGGCATTGGCGTGATCATCGTCATTACCCAAAAGATCCAGCAGGACCAGCTCCAAAAGATCAGTAGCGAGCTTGCCTTTCTGAAAACACAGATTAACCCGCACTTCTTCTTTAATGTCTTACACACTATTTACGGACTAACAGACCAGGATACAGCGAAAGCGAAAGATTCTATCTATACGCTTTCTCATATGATGCGGTATGTCTTGTACCATAGTGAAAATACAACACTGGAAAAAGAGCTGGAATTTGTAGAAAGTTATAATAAGCTGATGCGATTGCGGGTACCACCTGATGTACAGATTATCTTTGAAAAACCCGCTTTTATTGAGGACGTGCCCATAGCGCCGATGATCATTCTCCCTTTTATAGAAAATGCTTATAAGCATGGGATCAGTAGTATATACCCCAGCTTTATCTATATGAGCGTCGCCCATAACGACAATCTAATAGAAATAGAAGTCCGCAATTCCTCGTTCGGTTCCGGAGGGGGCGAACTGGAAGAAAGCAACGGTATCGGACTAACCAATACACGTCGCCGCCTCAACCTGCTATATCCAGGTCGGCATACCCTGGTCGTAGACGATAATAAAGCGAACAAAGAATTCAGCATACTCTTAAAACTGGCCATCGCATGATACTCAACTGCATCGCGGTAGATGATGAACCAATAGCATTGGATATAATTACGCAATATATTGCCATGACACCTTCATTGCAACTAGCGGCCAAATGCAACAGCGCAGTGGAAGCTATGAAAGTATTGCATTCACAACCAGACATTCAATTGATCTTCCTCGACATCCGCATGGCAGACCTTAGTGGTATGGACATGGCAAAGATCATTGCACAATCAGAGCAGCGGCGGAATACCCGCGTGATCTTTACAACGGCCTTTGACAAATATGCATTGGAGAGTTACAAAGTAGCCGCACTGGATTATCTCGTAAAGCCATTTAGTTATACCGATTTTTCAAGAGCGGTGACAAAAGCATTGGAGTATTTTGGAATGGGATTAGCTGCCCCTGTCGTTGTAAGTGAAAAACAGCATATCTATTTCAAAGTGGAATACCAGCTGGTAAAAGTACTACTGGATGACATCCTTTACATTGAAGGATTAAAAGACTATGTAAAAGTTTACCTTGATAATGAAGACAAACAACTCATGACCCTGACCAGTCTCAAAGCACTGGAAGACAAGCTCCCTCCTGCCCGGTTCCTGCGCCTTCACCGGTCATATATCATTAACCTTGATAAAGTGCGGGCTACTACCAAAACTTCGGTGCAGATCCATCAACTGACCATCCCCATTACAGAACAATATAAGGTCGTATTCCAGGATTTTCTGAGTAAGTGGGTATAACCCCTATCTATTTTTAATCCCTTCCTATCGGTTCCCGACCTTGTCGTATCGAACCTGCTTTTTTAGACCATTGCTCCTTACTTTCTTTGGGGCATGATCAGAAATGCTATCCTTATATTTTGTTTACTTGTTGGGCTACCTACAACAGCACAGGTCAGATGGGATCTGGCTACCTGTATTGCATTTGCCAAAAAGAACAATATACAGGTCAATACCCAGCGGTACAATCAGCAAACAGCACAGCAGAATTATTACCTGTCCAAATCGGCCCAATTACCCAGTTTGTCCGGCTCCGCTACACAGTATTTCCAGAAGCACCTCAATATTGGATCATATACTTTGAATACGGCACTCACCCTTTATGAAGGTGGCTACCTGCAAAAAGACATACGGCAGAAACAACTTTCCCTCGAAGCAGCGAATCAAAATGTAATGGCTACTGAGAATGATATCACGCTAAATATTATTCAATACTACCTCACTATATTATTGGATAAGGAAACCGCAGTATACCAGCAAAATGTAGTAAATACCTCAAAAGCACAACTGGAACAGGGAGAGCAAAAGCTTGCTGTGGGAAGCGTGGCGCGAAAAAATGTCACCCAACTCAGATCGCAGTTAGCCAATGATGAATATAGCCTGATCTCTGCGGAAAATACCATCAAACAGGATCTGCTGTCACTAAAACAATTATTACAATTACCCACAGAAGTTCAGTTTGAAATTGCTACACCAGATACGATCATTTCAAAAAGTGAAGTTCCTTCACTGGCAGCGGTACAGGAGTATGCTTTAAATAACCGTCCGGAAGTAAAAGAAAACCAGTTACAAATACAGGTGGCGCAGTTGGGGCTTGCTAAAGCAAAGGCGGGTTATTATCCTACACTGAGTGTGAGCGGCACGATTGGGAGTAGTTATTTCAATGATATTTCCGGGTTAGGAAATGGTTTTTATAAGCAGGCAGGCATTTCATTATCAGTTCCCATCTTTTCTAAAAGACAAAACAAGACCAATATAGAAAATGCAAAGATCAACATTGGTCAGGCACAGATCAATCTGAATGATACAAAGACAACACTGGCCGCTAATATTGAAAAATACTACCTGAATGCGATCAATGCACAAAGCCAGTTTACAGCAGCAGAACAGGCTTTTAAATACAATGAAGAGGTGTATAATATTGCTAATCAGGAACTGGCATTAGGCGTATCTAATATGGTAGAATACCTGCAGCAAAAGGAATTGTATGTACAGGCCCTGCAACAGTTTATACAGGCGAAATACAATGCAGCACTGACGATAAAAATTTACGAATTCTATTATAATCAACAATGAAATACAACGCTACACTGACGATAAAAATTTATGAATTCTTTTATAATCAACAATGGAAACACAACGCTGCATTGGCAATCAAAATTTACGAATTCTATTATAATCAACAATGAAAAAGAACCTTACAATAGCATCTATCCTTATTGCAGCAATTGCCTGTACGGCATTGCTCATCACCCATAAACCTGCCCGTATCGTGCTCCCGGTAGAGCTGGCAACTTATGGCAGGATCGCCCAGTCAGTTACCGCTACCGGCACCATCGCACCTCTGGATACAGTATCTGTAGGCACACAGGTATCGGGTATTATCAGCATGATCAATGCAGATTTTAACTCTGTAGTACACAAAGGTCAGTTGCTCGCGCAACTGGATAAATCATTACTACAGGCTACAGTAGATCAGAATATGGCAGCGTTGGCCACACAGCAGAGTACACTGGCTTATAATAAAAGTAATTTCCATAGACAGGAGATCCTGTACAACACCGGTTCTATCAGTAAGGCAGATTACGACATCGCATTAAACAACTACAATGCAGCAGTGGCGGGAGTTGCCAATGCAGAAGCCACATTACGGTCAGCGCAAAAGAACCTTTCTTATGGAGATATTCTGGCACCTATTGACGGCGTGGTGCTTAGCCGAAATGTGAGCATTGGTCAGACTGTAGCCTCCTCATTTACAACACCTACTTTGTTTGTATTGGCAAAGGACATTAAGCAAATGCAGGTGCAGGCAGATGTAGACGAGGCAGACATCGGCGATATTCAAAAGGGAGAACGGGTGTCGTTTACAGTGGATGCTTATGTTGATGATGTATTTAAAGGAACCATTTCGGATGTGAGGTTACAGCCAAAGGTGAGTTCGAATGTGGTGACTTATACGACTATCATTTATGCGCCTAATGATGAGTTGAAATTGAAACCGGGGATGACAGCAAATATTACTATTTATACAAAAGAAGTACCGCGTGCTTTATTAATAAGCTCAAAAGCTCTCAACTATTATCCCGATTCACTGACGACTACCCAATACAAATTAAGACCACGGGTACATAAAGACAAGTCCCGCTACGTATGGATCAAGCGAGGTGATTCACTGATCGAAACGATGGTTCAGACGGGGCTGGATGATAATACACATGTAGAGGTGATAGCAGGTATCAGTCCGAAAGATTCAATTATTACAAAATGAGAACAATATTAAACCTACAGGAGATAAAACGTGAATTTCAAATGGGCACAGAAATAGTGAGAGCGTTGAAAGGCGTGTCATTTACCGTACAGGAAGGAGAATTCTTGACCATCATGGGGAGTAGCGGTTCTGGCAAAACAACGTTATTGAATACATTGGGGTGCCTTGACAAACCCAGTTCAGGTGATTATTTGCTGGATGAAGTAAATATTGCTTCCCTCAATCGCAATGAACTGGCCAGACTCAGAAATGAAAAGATAGGGTTTGTCTTTCAGGCGTATAACCTGCTGCCACGTACATCTGCATTGGAGAATGTAGAGCTGCCTTTGTTTTATAATAAAAAGATCACGCCTACGGAAAGAAAAGAACGGGCAATTGCGGCATTGGAGGCGGTAAAACTAGGCAACCGGCTACATCATATGCCCAGTGAACTATCCGGCGGGCAACAGCAGCGGGTAGCAATAGCAAGGGCATTGGTGAATGAACCAGTAATGATATTGGCGGATGAAGCGACGGGGAACCTGGATTCAAGGACTTCTTATGAGATCATGTCATTGATGCAGGAATTGAATCAGGTGCAGAAGAAGACAATTGTATTTGTGACACATGAGCCGGATATAGCAGGGTTTAGTAGCAGGACGATTGTTTTAAAAGATGGGAAAGTAATGAAGGATACGGCAAATTTATTGGTACAAAATGCAAGGAAAGTGTTGGCGGCATTGCCGGTAAGCGAAGACTATTAGGAGCTTTCAGGTAAAATCCTCAATCGCATTTTTCCTGTGACGGAAGGCTATCAGCATTTCAAAGTACTCATTCGTTTTTCCAGTAATTTAAAACTATCAGCATTTCAAAGTGCTTTTACGTTTTAACTGAAACTGAAAATTATTAGCATTTCAGGATATCATTCGTTTTTCCTGTAACCGAAGATGATTAGCATTTCTAGTTCTTATACGTTTTACCCGTAACTGAAAACTATTACCATTTCTAGTTCTCATATGTTTTACCCTGTAACCGAAAACTATTAAATCCTCCCATCATGCTCAAACTCGCTCTCAAAGCATTGCAGCGCAATAAGCTCCGTTCCCTCCTCACCATGCTCGGCGTCATCATCGGCGTAGCAGCTGTGATCACCATCGGTGCACTCGGCGAAGCTTCCAAGATTAACATTCACCATTCCCTCTCCTCTCTTGGCTCTCATCTTATCATCATACTTCCCAACAGCTCCGATGCCGGCGGTGCCCGTCTGCAGGGCGCTAACATCGCTAACCTTACCATCAAAGACATCGAAACCATCCAACAGGAAGCCACCCTCATCACCGGTATCTCTCCCGATGTACAGTCCCGCGGCCAGGCCATCAATGGCTCTCTCAACTGGCCCACAACTGTAGAGGGTGTGAATGAACAATTCCTTGCTATCAAAAATATGCATATCAGGGATGGTATTCCTTTTTCAGAAAGGGATGTGCGTACCTATGCAAAGGTGTGTCTCCTTGGTCAGACGGTCGTAGACAACATCTTCCCCAAAGGCACGAACCCCATCGGCAAAACTATCCGCTTTAATAAAATACCATTTAAAGTGATTGGCATCATTGCTAAAAAAGGTCAGAACACCTTCGGCCAGGATCAGGATGATATGATCATTGCGCCCTATACCACCGTACAAAAAAGGATCACTGCTACGAATTATTTCGGGAGCATCTTCGCCTCCGCTAAATCAGAAGCCCTTTCCTTTCCTGCTTCTGCCGAGTTATCGAATATTCTCCGCTCCGCACACCGTCTTGGCAGAAATGCAGAGAATGACTTCGTGATCAAAACACAGGCAGAACTGATTCAAACTGTCGGCAATGTCACCGGGTTATTAACTATTTTACTGACAGCTATCGCAGGCATCTCACTACTCATAGGCGGTATCGGCATTATGAACATCATGTACGTCTCCGTCACCGAGCGCACCCGTGAGATAGGCCTGCGCATGAGCATCGGTGCCAGAGGGATTGACATCCTTCAGCAGTTTTTAATGGAGGCGGTACTCATCAGTCTCGCAGGTGGCATTATCGGTATATTAATAGGAGAAGGGCTATCTTTATTAGTGGTCCATATATTAGGCTGGCCACCCGTTGTCAGTCAGACATCCATTTTATTATCCTTTACGGTCTGTTCTTTCATAGGCATCTTCTTTGGCTACTACCCTGCTCAAAAGGCATCCCGCTTAGATCCTATCGAAGCACTCCGGTATGAATAAAGAAGAGGGTGTATCCAAGTTAGATACACCGTCTTCATTTATTCTCTGACATCTATTTCCTCACCGAAATAATACTTTGCAACACCACCGACGCCATTACTAATATCAGCCCTACATAAAAAGAAAAATTCACATCCTTCCCTTCTCCAAAAAACAAAAAGGCCATAATAATTGCGTAAACCGGCTCCAGGTTAAAACTCAGGTTGACTGTAAATGCAGGAATCTTTTTCAATACCTCCGCAAACATTACATACAACCCAACGGTACAGAACAGCGATAACAGCAACAGATATATCGTATCCTTCATACCCGGTATTAAACTAACCGCAGGATAAAAATGCAGGTACAGCGGCAATAACAGACCTAGTCCAATCGTGCCTCCTAACATCTGGTAATAATTTATCACCTTGCTATCATAATGGTGTACCAACCGCTCATTGTACACCGTATACAATGCCCCAAACGCTGATGAGATCACCCCTAAGATAATTCCCGCATGATACGATCGGTCAAAATGGAAGATCAGTCCGATACCTAATAATGTCAGCATGCTCATTAAGAGCTCCGACACGGCAAACCTCTTTTTATTTATTAAAGGAGAAAAGATCGCGGTAAAGAAACTGGTCAGACAAAAGCAAACCACCCCAATGGAAATATTGGAATATTTGATACTGGCATAAAAGAGCACCCAGTGTAACGTAATCAATAACCCGACTTTGGCGAGGTTAAACTTTTCCCTGTGCGCAAGACGGTTGTCAATTTTAAACAGTCTGAGTATAAAAAATAACCAGATGAAGGAGAAAAATAGTCTATACCATACAAGCAATCCTTCGTTGAGAGAGATGAGCTTACCGAACACACCGGTAAAGCCAGCGAGTATTACAGCCAGGTGTAATACAACATATGATTTTTTCATGAATAAGTTATCTGTTTAGCTTGCTCTGTAGAGCAGCTATTATATTAATAATGTAAATACCTATTGGAATACACTATAATACAGGAGGTGGCAGATAACTTACGTAATGCATATGCTTGATTTATTCAGATAAAAATAATGAAGTTGTTTATACTTTTAATTTTCTACAAAAAAGGGTTATAAGAGCCAGCCATTGCAATGCCATCCATGTTTCAACAATTTTTTCATATCTGACAAGCAATGCTTTAAAAGCATCCATCCAGGCATTGGCATGTTCAATTTTTGTTCGTCTTTTGTAAAGTTGATCATCAAAATATCGGTATTCATCACTTTGCTTCTTTTGATTTCGCAAGTTGGGTTTTACATTTAATTCAATCTCGTAGTCAATGCATACTTGTTTTAAATCTTCGCTGTCAAATCCAGGATCGGCATTTACAAATATTCCATTGCAATTGATATCGGATTGTTCCAGAACCCCGATCATTTCTTTAAAGAGCTTCACTATATCGTATAAGTCATTATGCTCTCCACTTTGCGCTGTTGATACCGTCAGCATCTGACCTCTGTTGTCACATAAGAACAAACTATTACTGGTCTTTGAAGCTTTTCTGCCTTGATAACCTACCGCCTGGCCACCACGTTTGACTGGTGTATGGCTACCATCTAACTGGGCGCTTGACAGATCCAGCAGTTTCTTATTACAAGATAAAAGATTGATCCAAGCCCTCTTGAATGAACCGTCTTTACTCCATTTTAAAAAATACCTGTGAATATTTTGCCACGAGGTCGCCCCTTTATCAAAATATTCGCAAATACTCAACTCTCGCCACTGGCAGCCTGTTTTCATTCGCTTTAAAATCAACTGAACCACTTTTACTAAATCTATCCTGGCCTTAAAGCCTCTTTTGCCTTTGCTTAAATGTGGTAAAATCCAATCTCGTACCTTATCTTCGTCTATGAGTCCCAGAATTATTCGTTTTTATTTGCTAAAACAAAAATCCTTAATTCCTGGGACTTCCTTTTTTCCTTCAAAAAGTGTAAACAACTTCAATTATAAAAGATTAAAAACAAAATAGTTGTCAATAAAACAGTAAACAGCTTGAACTGCCTAAAGAGCCTAAACAGCTTAAATAGCCTGAATGACTTATATAGCTTTTACAACCTAAACAGCTTAAAATAGCCTGAACTGTTTATACAGCTATCCCTGTTGTTCCACTGGCATCCATCCTCACGGGCGGGTTTTGCATCTTTATCAACCGGATCGCAAAACCGACTCCTATCACTGCCATACAAGCGCCTACTACCACCGGATAAGTAAATCCATATCCCATCACAATCGGCAATCCACCCAGGAACGCGCCCAGGGAATTCCCAATATTAAAGGCCGCCTGTATCAGTGCAGCCCCCAACATCTCTGAGTCGCCAGATGTATTGATCATCAATATCTGTATCGGTGCAGCAATCATCATAGACAATGCCCCCGTCATGAAAGTCAGGAATAATGATATGAACTGGTACCCTGAAAAGTAATGGATCGCCAGCAAGTTCACGGCCATACACAACAAGAGACCGGCACAGGTATATACCGGCTGAAAACGATCGGCCAGTTTACCGCCGATCAGGTTCCCTACGATCATCCCAAAACCAGCCAATACCATAATCCAGGATACACTATCAGGTGAGAAACGGGATACTTCCGTCATTAACGGAGAAATATAACTGATCCAGGCAAACATACCGCCGGTGCCTACAGCAGTGATCGCAATCACCAGCCATGCCTGTGGGTTCTTCACTATTTCCATTTCCTTTTTGGGATCGGCGTTTTCATTTGCCGGCAAGGCAGGTAACCACAATTTGATAGCTACCAGCGTGATCAAACCAATTACTGCTACCAGTCCAAATGTATACCTCCACAGCAGGTGGTGGCCTATCCATGTCCCTATCGGCACCATCACCAGGTTGGCAATCGTCAGTCCGGAGAACATCACCGCAATCGCCTGGGCCTGCTTGCCTTTATCTGCCAGTCTGCTGGCTACTACTGAACCTACACCAAAGAAAGCCCCATGTGGTAAGCCCGCAAAAAACCTTGCCATGAGTAGTGTGACAGGGCTGGGTGAGAATGCAGACAAAGCATTGAACACAGTGAAAATCAGCATTAATGTAAGTAAAATCTTCTTGGGAGGGTGCTTTACACTTAGCATGACCAGCAAGGGTGCTCCTACAACAACGCCTAATGCATAGGCTGAAATGAGGTGGCCAGCTTCAGGGATTGTGATGTGCAGGTCACTGGCAATATCCTGCAAAAGCCCCATCATTACAAATTCAGTTGTTCCTATTCCTAAACCGCCCAGCAGTAAGGGCAATAAACTCTTTTTCATATGGTTGGCGACGCAATAAAAGACGATCAGGGTACAAAATTAGTAGTTTTTTTGTCTTGAGGGTATATATTTTATTTATAGGTATATTGCGTGATTATACGAATTCGTTTACTAACTATTCCTTTGAAAAAATCAATCTAATGTCTTTCAACTACGATACAGAAGCAAAAAAGCTGGCACCGATTTTTGACTTTATCATAGATGCTATTGAAAAGTTTCCTCCTGAAGGCTGGACTCCCCAGAACATTAGCCAGACACTAAAATTCAACCGGGAAATGAAAGAGGATATCTTACAACCTGCTGCTGAATTCAGAAATGAAAAGAGTTTAAAAATCACGAAACGGAATATTCTGAATATGTTTCAGGAAGGTACGGGGAAATATGTCGAGTATTTTTGGGAGCAGGTGGAGAAAAATGGGATGTCTGAAGAGGTGGTGAGGGTTAATCCAATTGAGAGTATTTTGAAGAAAGGGAAGATATCGAATGCGGTGGAGTTGGAGATTGCACAGGCTTATTTGAAGGGTGGAAAGGTGAATGTGTTGTTGAGTGAATATATTGAGAAATTTGAACAAAAGAAGAAGGGACGGAAGGCTTAGGCTTTCGTCCCTTCTTTCAAAATAGATTATTGTTCTACAATCATTTGTATACCTTCTGAATGGTTAAACAATCACCTAAGAAAAATATTATTAACGGATCATTACCTATCCCATTTAACCATGTAATTTTTTACATTCAGTATATGATTCCACTTCAACAAATTAAATTTCAAATCCCCATCTACCATGATTTTATAACAAATCGTACATTGCTCTAAACTTCTATGAAAACTCACACTCTCTTCATAATTATTAAATTGCAAAAATATCTCTCTTCCTTTCATTTTAGCTAGTTTAGAATGGACCACATGATACTGCGCCACATCACAAGCATAGGCCATATAATGACATTCCAGATGTACGTCCCTTTAAACAGGGAAATTACTGTTGCATAACAGTATTATGAGAAGTAGAAAACAGAGGAAGACCAGCATCCATTTTAAGAATCTTTTCATTAGAAATAAATCAGCAGGTAATCACTTAGGAGCCACCTCTTGCAGCTCCCAGTGAAATACCCTTGTATATTAATGTACCCATTAATACGAATCCAAAAAATAGATAACCCCTACAAATACAACAACAATAGCATACATTCATGCTAACAAGAGTATTAATCTTCTCAATTGTAACATCATGTTACGAACAAACAAATGTCTTTCTCAGCAGGATCGATCTTTAAATGTAGCACCCACCAATCATATATCAATACTACTAATGTGTCATTATTTGAATATCTACTAATCCGGGGATATCCAGGATGCATTAACACTATTTAACTATGTATTTTAAACCATCTGGCACGATACTGGCCTTATAACAATGAAGTTGTTTAGTCTTTATTGAATTGTCTTTATACAAACACGAAACCCAGGAATAGTTGATCTTTGTTTTGCGAACCAAAAGATACTACCCTGGGAATCATAAGCGAAGGTATAATAAGAAAATGGATATTGCCGCATTTAAGTATAGGAAAGCGAGGATATAAGTCAAAAGTGGATTTGGTGAAAGTAGTAAGCTTGATATTAAAACGGTTAAAAACGGGCTGTCAGTGGCGAGAATTAAGTATTAAAGAATATTTCCCCAATGGTGAAATTACGTGGCAAGGCGTGTATTACTACTTTAATAAATGGAGCAGCGATGGATCGTGGAAACTTATCTGGATAAATCTTTTAAAGGAAAATCGCCAAATCCTTGATTTGTCTTCGATTCAATTAGATGGAAGTCATACACCATCGAAGCGAGGAGGCTATGCAGTAGGCTATCAGGGTCGAAAATCATGCAAAACGAGTAATAGTTTGTTTTTGAGTGACAATCAAGGCCAGATACTTAGTGTAAGCGAGCCACAATCCGGCAATCACAATGATCTTTATAATATTGTTTCAACTTTTGAAGAAATGCTAACCACCCTCGAAGAGGCTACAATAAATACGAAAGGATTGTTCTTAAATGCAGATGCAGGATTTGATGGAGGAGAATTCAGAGAATACTGTATGGAAAAGGAATTGGAAGCTAATATCGCTACCAATTCCCGTAATAGCAAGCAAACCAGTGAGTCATATCAATACTTTGATGATCAATTATATAAAAGACGCTACAAGATCGAACAAGCAAATGCCTGGATGGATAGCTTCAAAGCATTAATAATTAGATTTGAAACAAAAGCGGCTAACTGGAGAGCATTACAATGGATCGCAATCTTAGTCCTCTTTTGTAAAAAATTAAAAGACTAAACAACTTCAATAGTTACTCACCAAAAAAGTAAGGTTATGAAAGCGAAAATTGTTTTAATCCTGATGATTCTTTTTACCGGTGTTACCATGCAGGTATCTGCTCAACACCGTCATAGAGAAAAAGCAGTGGTGGTAAAGAACGTGCCCGGACATCCAAGAGTAGTGGCTTATCAGGGAGTTAATTATCATTATACAAGTGGCAGGTATTACCGCCCCGTAAATGGAGGATATCAAAGATTAGCTGCACCGCCTGCAGGCATGGCAGTAGATTTTATACCAAGAGGTTATAAAACGCGTGTACACAGAGGCGTTAGGTATTATCACAGAGGAAATGTGTACTACAGAGAAGTAAGACCTCACTCTTACGTTGTGACCGAGAGACCTTGGTAAAACTCGATACCTTGGTAAAAAATAACCGGCCCTCTGAAAAGGGGCCGGTTATTTTATTATTACCCAGCATTATTCCACAACCTTATTTAACCAGCATTATCTTTTCCCAACCTTATTTCCCCACAAATCCCAAAACACCTTCGAATGCCTTTCTCCTTCTACCTGCATATGCACAGTCATCACTGCTAATCTATCACCCGGATCGCCTATGAGCCGAAGTTTAAATAACCCACAACACTTCCCCCGCTTATTCAAAACACATGTAGGCTATACCCCACCGCCTATAGGCGCATGAATTAATTACTATATTTGTAACATGACATTCAAAGATTATTGTGATCAATTTGAGACGATACTCAATAAAAAAGACGAGGAGCAACCAGCACCATACGACAATCCTCACTATCTGGATTACACAAAACTAAACTGGACCAGAATGAACCGGTGGTTGAAAACCGGCAAACTCACCTATGCATTCAAAACTGCTATTCAAAATATAAACGAATACCAACACTGGATCATCATTACTGAACCATGGTGTGGCGATGCAGCACATAGCGTACCCTTCCTTGAAATGGCAAGTCATCTAAACCCGCTCATTAAAATCACTTATGAGTTAAGAGACAGCGAGCCTTTCAGAATAAATCAATACCTTACGAATAACGGAAAGTCTATTCCAAAACTTATCATCCGCAATGCGGATGGATATGATCTTGCCACCTGGGGACCCAGACCAAAAGATTGCCAGGAAATGTATACACGCCTGACAGCGGAAAAGGCAGACTTTGACACGGTTAAGATGGAAATTCAAAAGTGGTATAATGCGAATAAAGGGCAGGATCTGCAAAAGGAGATGACGGAACTTTTAAAGCTATGACCAATTAAAGTTTTAACATTCTAAAGCATTCGCTCTTTAAAAATGTTAATCTTTTAAAATACCAACCTCTTAAAACCACCCCTGGACTACCCACTTTTATCACTTTTGGCCTACCTGCCTAATCCAGTATCTCCTTACATTTGCGTATGCCAAAAAACATTATCAGTATCCAAAGCCAGGTAGCCAGCGGCTACGTAGGCAATAACATTGCAGGGTTCGCCATCCAGCTCCATGGCATCGACCTGACCTTACTGCCTACCGTTTTCTTATCCGCCCACACCGGCCACCCGGTGATCTTTGGCGAAGCTATCTCCCCTGCCTTACTATCCGACCTGGTAAAAGGCATCGGCGCCATCAGCATCCCTGCTGACGCAGATTACCTCATCAGCGGCTTCTGTAACCTCCCCGAAAATATCGACATCATCGCCAATACGGCCCTACAATACCCACACCTGAAATTCGTCTACGACCCTGTCTTCGGCGACTTCCACTGTGGCGGTCTCTATTTCGAAGAAGAAATCGCGACCTACTCCGTCAATAAACTATTACCACTCGCTCATATCCTCACTCCCAATCACTGGGAACTGGAATTTATTCTTCAACATCCATTCAAAACTATCGACGAACTAAAAACCGCCATCCAGCAACACGACATCCTCAGGGATAAAACAATCGTTCTCACTAGTGCAAATCTGACCGATACGCCGCCTGAGGTCATGGAAGTGATATTAATCCAGAAAGGAGAAACAATCCGCTTCAACGGTCCTAAAATCGCCCTTGAGACCACCGGCACCGGCGACCTGTTCACCGCCATCATTACCTCCCAGCTCACGCTCGGAAAAAGCATCGATCAAGCTATCCGCATTGCCATGGACTTCATCTATCGCACACTCATTTATGTTCAGTCTGTCAATGAAAAAGAACTGAGTGCAGCTGCCCTCATGAAGCACCTGGACCTGCTAAAATAACAGACTATGCACATACACTTTATCATCCACGAGGCCTAGCGCCTGGTGCATACCTCCTTTGGGCCAACGCAAGGAAGACGAGACCCAAAAACCGGACGCTGACTTCTCTGAAATGAACAACAAGTTTTTCACCTTTTGCAATAAACTCATTGCAGCCTATGCAGGAAATAAAAAATAACATTCAAACCGTTCACCAACGGATCAGGAACGCCTGCCAAACCGCAGGCCGTGATGAAAAAGAAGTACGCCTACTCCTCGCTACCAAAACAGTCCCCCCGGAAAAAATACGCATCGCCATCGAAGCCGGCGAAACCCTGATCGGCGAAAACAAAGTCCAGGAGTTCCGCGACAAGCACGAAGCCCTGAAAGACCTGCGCATCGAACGCCATTTTATCGGACATTTGCAAACCAATAAGATCAAAGATGTTCTAAAATATGTAAGTTGCATCCAATCGCTGGACCGGGTATCCATCGCACAGGAACTGGACAAACGCCTGCAAAGCGAAGGCCGGCGCCTCGACGTCTTCATACAGGTCAATACCTCTTATGAAGAAAGCAAATTCGGGGTGCCACCTGAAGATGTCGATGCCTTCATCAAAGCCATCCAAAAATTGGATACGCTACATATCAAAGGCTTAATGACAATCGGTCTGCTGGATGTGGAAGTTGAAAAAATGCGCCCTCCTTTAAGGTTATTAAAAACAATTAAGGAACGCATGGGTATGAATCACCTGCAACTTTCCATGGGCATGTCACAAGACCTGGAAACCGCCATTGCCGAAGGATCCAACATCGTACGTGTAGGTACCTCCATTTTCGGCAATCGCTTTTTAGGCAAGGAAATCTGGAATGAAAACGAAATTATATCATGAGCGTATACGACCTTACTATACAGGAAACGGTAAATGTTGATTTTGATGAGATCTTCTTTACACCTGAAAATAAAGTGGCCCTAGCCCAGGTGATCAAAGAATACAAATACCTCGATGAGCTGAAGAAATACGGCTTACAGATCGACAATAAGATCCTCTTACACGGCCAGTCCGGCTGCGGCAAAACCACGACTGCCAAAGCGATCGCCACTGCCCTGAAAAAAAAGATCACCATCGTAAACCTGAGTAACCTCGTATCGTCCCGTATCGGCGAAACTTCAAAAAATCTAAAGTCATTATTCGATCTTTCTGCCAGACAAAAGTCTGTGCTCTTCCTCGATGAGTTTGACCTGATGGGTAAAACCCGTGACAATAATGAAGACAACGACGTAGGCGAAATGCGCCGGCTCGTGAACTCCCTCATCCAGGAAATCGACTACCTGCCTGCAGAGAGTCTGCTGATCTGTGCCACCAATCACTACGAAATGATTGATCCCGCCATCCTGCGCAGGTTTCAGTTAAAGATCAAATATGAATTACCTTCCGACGAAGACCTGGATGGTTACTATGATAAAATGCTGGCGCCATTTCCCGCTCACCTGCAGGACCTGGAACGCAGATACGGCATCTCTTATGCAGAGGTAAAAGACTACATTCATACCTCCATGAAGAAACGCATCATCGCAGAGCTGGAAGCACACGAAAATCAATGATCATCGCAGAGTTAAAACCACAATGCTACGTCCCTGGAAATTAGAAATACAACTGGATCCACAATCTGAAAAAGCGATTTATTTACAAATCGCTGATATCATCATTCAGGGTTTGCGATTAGGCCGGATATTCAGTGCTGCTCCCTGATAGGGTCCTTCCGGAGAATACACAATCACAGCAATACAGTTTTTGGCAGGATCTGTTTCAAAAGCAATGCCATGACCAGCATCCCATACTGTGCATTCACCACCGGCTCCTGTATAAGTAGTCGTTTTCCTCAACTGGTACATTGCATTTAATTCATCTATCGAAGATCCAACATGCAAACCATCTTCCGTTTTAAATGCAGGCGATGTCACCCTGATCTGTTTTACTTTGGCAATCGGATTGTCTCCATCCGGATTGCGGGCAGACAATATTGAAGTTGCATATGCACCTTTGTAATAAATGACGACTGATTTCTGCATAGCCGCATCCCCATCATCAGGTTTTCCCAGCAATTTGATTACTGAGTCCATATTATCATTAATATGGGTATTCCCTATTGCTTTGCCCGGTACGATGAGGTAAGCTTCATTGGGTGCAACCGGATCAGTAGAAGGTACGGGCACTGCTACAGGAGTTGGCGCAGCAGGGGCTGCTATGGTGGAATCTTTTTCGGAAACAGCACCAGGTTTTGAATTGCATGCTGCCAGTATTAACAAGGCTAAAATGAGGTTCGTTTTCATACCTATCACCACATCAATTATTATTCCGAATTAAAACCTTCATGAAAGAGGGAATTCACCAACGGGGAATGAAAACCATTTTCAGAAAAAACCCTCATGAACCGGGTTCACAAACGACTATGAAAATGGTGGTACCTTCGACAAAAGTACTACCATGGAACAATCACATATCAGTTTTGAACAGGTTGTGAGTCGCGGCTGTGGCCTCGATGTTCACCAGGAGAATGTAGTAGCCACCATCAGAGGAAATGGGTTGGAAGAACAAACCCGCACTTTTAGCACTTTCACAAGTTCACTTAGGGACCTGGTAGCTTGGCTTGAAGAATCCGGCATTACACATGTCGCAATGGAGAGCACGGGGGTTTACTGGAAGCCTGTTTTTAATATACTGGAACCTCACTTTGAACTTATTCTGGTCAATGCCCGGCATATTAAATATGTGCCGGGGCATAAGACCGATCGCAATGACAGTGCCTGGATTGCAAAATTATTGCTAAGCGGGCTACTAAAGGGAAGTTTTATTCCACCGCAATACACTCGCGAATTACGGGAATTGTACCGATACAAACGTAAAGTAATAGGACAGCGGTCCAGTGAATATAACCGGTTACAGAACATTTTAGAGACAGCCAATATCAAATTGAGCACTGTAGTCAGTGATGTATTCGGTGTAAGTGGCTGGTCAATGATCACTGCCATTATTGAAGGAGAACAGGATCCTATGATATTGGCCAATTTGGCAAAAGGTAGGCTCAAAATCAAAAAACAAGAGCTTATTCTTGCATTAGAAGGCCATCTTAATGAGCATCACCGTTTTATGCTCAGCCTGTCTAAAACTGTTATTTTACAGCTAAATGACCTACTTGGTCAGGTGGATAACCGTATAGATCAGTACTTAAAAAATGGGAGGAAGAAGTAAAATTACTTCAGACTATTCCCGGAGTACAAAAACAAACAGCTACCGCCATCTTAGCCGAAATAGGTACAGATATGCATGCGTTCCCTAATCAGCATCATTTGGCTAGTTGGTGTGGTTTATGTCCTGGTAATAATGAAAGTGCCGGAAAAAAGAAAAGTGAAAGAATCAATCATGGCAACAGATCCCTTAAAACCGCACTCGTGGAAGCAGCATGGGCTGCAGCACATACGAAAGATACTTATCTGAAAAGAAAATATTATACTTTGAGTATACGAAGAGGCAAAAAACGAGCACTTATTGCAATTTCACACAAAATCCTAATTGCCGCTTATTTTATACTCAAAAATAGAGTGCCATATATGGAACCTGATAATCAGGAGTGGCTAAAAAAAGAAAGCAGGCGCAGATAAATAATTATCTCAGACGCCTGCGCGAGCTTGAGGCATTACCCCCATCTCAATAAGATTACTAAGTTACAAAAATCGACCTTTTATTGGTGCTTTTTCAGCCTGTAGAAAAAACTGATTTAAGACTCTAAGTACAAACGATTGTTGCTATAAGCACGAAAAGAAAATTTTAATCCTATAGAGTCATATCAAATTATGGCCTGGACGAACTATTTTCAAAGAAAAGAGGATGTATCCTAAGTAACTGGAAGGCCATGAGAATTGCATGTACGAGAATTCAGGTAACCGAATAAAACATTCATGAAAGAGGCAATTCACCAACGGGAATGAAAACCATTTCAAAGAAAAAGGGGCCGTCCCGAAGTTTTGAGACGCCCCCTTTTCTTATTCGAATACCTAATAGAGGTAGATAATGCTCAGTGCATTTATTTACACCCTCTTCCTTTTTTATTTAATGACTGTCACATTTCCTTTCAGTGTCAACTTCTCTCCACCACTTGCTTTTCTATAATTCACTATCCATAAATAAGTACCTTCCTCCACCAGCATTCCTTTAAATCGTCCATCCCATCCGGTACCTGCTTCTTTGGAGCTATAGATCAGCACACCCCAGCGGTTGAACACACTCAGATCATAATCGATCATCGTACCGCTCACGCCCGGTCTGAAGTAATCATTATTACCATCTCCATTTGGTGTGAATGCATTCACCATCACTGTTTGCTCATTACAAGCCTTATAATTGACTGTAATACCTTCCGTCATTGAACCACATTCATTATAAATAGTCGCAGTATAATAACCAGTCTTTGTTACTACATACCTGGAAGTAGTCGCACCATCCTGCCACTTAATACTATTACCTGTACCCGTGCTTACTTTCAGGGTCAGTACCTGACCTTCACAAATGGTCGTATCATTACCCAGTGTGAAGGTACCTATACCCGCTACCGTTACATTGATACTATCAGAAGATGTCAGGTTACAGTATTTGTCCAGCACCGTCACGATATATTTACCAGGTGTGTTTACTTCCTTGATCGGATCGGTCGTACCATCATTCCATAGATAAGAAATTACATTTTCATTTGTTGCATTCAGTATTACAGAACCTCCTGAACAAATATCCTTATCTACGCCCAGATCCAGTCCTACATCTCCCTTGTTGGTCACGCTCACTGTATCTGTCACCACACAACTATTCTTCGTTACAGTCACCCAATAATCACCAGGTCTCGATACGCTGATGGTATTTGTGAGTGATCCATCTGACCATACCGCTGTACCTCCATCCGGTTCTACTTCCAATGTTACGCTCTGACCAGCACATACCGCAGTATCTGAAGTCAATGTTATAGCTGGCGGCGTGGCTACATTTACAGTTGCATCATCTGTCACGGTACAGCCATTCAGGAATACGTCTACATTATAAGTACCAGTCGTATTGACTGTGATAGAAGGGCCGGTATCACCGGTGCTCCATGCGTAGGTAGCGCCCTGTATATAAGCATTCAGTTTTACGGGGCTGCCTTCACAGATAGTGGTATCGCGGATCGCTACGGTAGGTGGATTATTGATAGTTACTTTAATAGAATCTGTTGCCGCACAACCACTGTTGGTCACTGTTGCATAGTAAGTACCACCTGCAGCCACCGTGATCTGTTGTGTTGTTACCCCTGTACTCCATACGATACCATATCCGTTGCTGGCATTGTCTACACCTGCATCCAGGGTAATCGTATTACCTGTACAGATCGCAGTATCATTACCCAGGTTCACTGTTGGCTTTTCTACATACCGCAGGTTGTACGTCACCGGATCAGATACACACCCCGTTACGCCGTCTGTTACCACAAACGTAGCTTTTGTAGCACCATTCAGGTCAAACACATTGCTGGTTTGTGTGAGCGGCGCAGTAACAGCGCTGGCCGGCGTTACACTTTGCAGCGTGAATTTAGGTTTATTGACCTTATTCAACAGCAGCAGTGCAAATTTCGAATTGTCAGAACAGTTCACAGGCATGGTCGTATCCAGCTGTGGTTTCGGACATGCGGTGATGGTGATCACCTGCACTTTTTCGATCGCTGCATTACCACATGCATCTGTCACATTCCATCTTCTTGTGATGGTATAACCATTACATACATCCACTGTATAAGGATCTGTGGTCATGGTAGCGCGCTTAGGGAAGTTGGCATCGCAATTATCACTTGCATACAAGGTAGCTTCTGCAGGGATGGTACCGCCACAGGATACGATGGCATCAGCAGGAGCTGTACCAATCACGGGTCTGGTGGTATCCTGTACCGTGATAGTTTGTTTCCATGTATTAGTATTACCACATTCATCTTTCGCAACCCATGTTCTGATCAGCTGGTAGTTGTTTGCGCAGGCACCGCTGATGGTTGCTTTGGATTGAGAATAGCTGATCTTCACGGTACTACAATTATCAGTAGCCACCACATTGGATGGTGTAGCTGGTACAGCATCACAGTTCACCGTTGTATCACCCGGAGGCGCTACGGTGAATACGGGTCTGGTGGTATCCTGTACAGTGATCACCTGTTTCATAGTGGCCGTGTTACCACAACCATCTGTCGCTGTCCAGGTACGTGTCAGGCTGTAATTGCTGGCGCAGGTAGTGCTCAGGAATACTTTGGTCTGGTTCACGGATACCGTCACATTTGCCGTACAATTATCAGTTGCTGTTACGGATGCAACAGCAGGTACCTGGTCACAATTCACAGTGGTATCTCTCAGCATTACAGAGAAGACAGGTTTCGTTGTATCTACAACTGTGATGATCTGTTTCAGGGCGGAGATATTACCACAGGCGTCTATCGCCGTCCATGTACGGGTGATCTGGTAAGTATTGGTACAGGAGCTACCAGAAATATTCTGCCTGGTATCTACAGGCGTTACCGTAATGGTCCCTGCTGTACAATTGTCTGTAGCGGTCATGGTTGCTGCAGCAGGCAGCTTGTCACAATCCACCGTAATATTCGCCGGAGCAGTACCATCGAACACAGGTCCGGTGGTATCCTTCACGGTGATAGTTTGTTTCAGGGTATCGCTTGGATTACCACAATTATCTACCGCTACCCATTTACGGATCAGGTAATAATTATTGGTACACTGACCAGGCATGTCTACCCTTTGCTCGATTGGCGCTACTGTAAATGTACCGGAGCAGAGATCATTTGCAGTCAGGGAAACTATTGCCGGAATGTTATCACAGCTTACCGTCACATTTGCAGGAGCGGTCGTTGTGAACACCGGTCCGGTAGTATCCTTCACTATAATGGTTTGCTGTGCGGTAGCAGTCAGCCCACAACGATCTACCGCTGTCCAGGTGCGCATAATGATTGTGGTACAGACATCTGGTGTAGTCGTATTATCTGTGTAGGTAACGGTCAGTGTTTCATTTGTATATGGTGCATGACTGAACACCGGTGTGCCAAAGAGCGTGGTGTAGTCATTGCCCGGCATACAGCTGGCATTGGTAGAAGCCGGCACTGATACCACTACCGGTGGTGTACTGATACGTTGCAGTTTCACGACATTACTGATAGAACTACCGCTACAACCGGAGGTCACGATTCTTCTGAACCAGATGGTATCAGCAGTGAGTGCCACTGGTGTATAAGCAGCCGTAGTGCCGCCGGTACCGGTAGTCACATTGTAGAAACCGGTGGTTGCATTCGTAGTACTCATCTGCCACTGGTAAGCGTAGGTACCATCGCCACCGCTTACGGTGGTAGTACCAGTCAGGGTAGCCGGTGTTTCTGATGCACACAGCACCTGGTTGGCAGAGATGGCATTACCCAATACGCCACCGATATTGCTTAAGGTAACAGTTGCAGGATTACCCGTACAGGAGCCATTGGTCAGGACCCACTGTAAGGTAGCGGTTGTATTTACTAATACAATAACATTGGCAGTTGGGTTGTGCAGGTCAGCAGCGGCAATGGTAGCCGTACCACTGAGCACAGACCAGGTACCCTGGTAAGCAGATGTCGCAGCTGCCATGTGGAAGAGCGAATCGTTACAATGGGTCTGGGCAGCGCCGGCATTGGCATCTTCAGGAATAGCATAGTTGCGCAGGAAGGTGCTGTCAGCGCTTGTACACAAGCCATTCGTAGCATTCCAGATTACAGTCGCCGTATCACCTGCAGGCAGTGTGATAGTCGCGGTTGGACTGGTGGCATCGCTCACTGTAGCCGCAGTTCCCGGCAGGAAACTCCAGTTACCGGTACCTGTTGCTGACATGACGAACGATGTATTATTACATTGACTGATGGTGTCTACACCTTTATTAGTAGTACCCGGCAATGCGTAGTTGGCAATGGTTACATTATCTGAAGTAACACATGCACCATTGGTAATGGTCCATGTCAGGGTGGCGGTATTACCCGGTTTAATATATACCGTAGTTGTGTTGCTGGTGGTATCCGCAATTCTTGCAGTACCGCTGGCGACTGTCCACGCACCCGTTGCGGTTGCGATGGATGGTGCATTTGCACTCATCACAAACACAGAGTCACTACAGTGACTTGCATCTGCACCAGCATCGGCATCAGCTGGTTTGTCATATACGGTGACGATACCGCTTGCGCAGTTAGAACCTGCACAGGTAGCTGTACCTTCTGCTCTTACATAATAAGTAGTAGTTGCTGTAACCGGTACTGTGATGGTACTGCCGGTACCTATTGCCGTACCTGTACCACAACCGCCTGCATACCATACCCAACTGGCTGCGTCTGTACCATCTGCATTCTTCGCCAGACTACCGCCTTCTACTGTCAGCGTAGTGGTACCGCTTTCACAGATGATTGGAGCACCTACGG
This sequence comes from Chitinophaga sp. LS1, assembly GCF_034274695.1. NCBI lineage: Bacteria > Pseudomonadati > Bacteroidota > Chitinophagia > Chitinophagales > Chitinophagaceae > Chitinophaga > Chitinophaga sp. LS1. The sequence goes on along the minus strand of NZ_CP128362.1, from coordinate 5,567,823 downwards.
TTACGCCTGTAGGATCTACAGAACCAGATTGAACATTTACAGTGAAAGGAATGGTGTTTGTACAACCCAGACTATCATTGCTGATGGTCAGCTGGAAAGTATATGTACCTGCCGGCGTCGTTGTCGGGATGCTTACCGCAACGGGCCATGCAGTGATCGCCGTAGTCGGTACTGCTGTAAACCCACTCATCGTACTGGTGATTGCATAATAGGTCGGACCACCGGTGATCGCCGAAGGGTTCAGATCAAATGTACCTGTAGATGCACAGGTAGTAACAGGACTCACGGTCGCTGTTGGTATATCTTTATAATGTAAGGTGACTGTATCATAGGTAATACCACATGCTGCCTTGTTCGAAATGCTCCATTGTAATACCACGTCCTGATAATTACCTGCGGGTACTGTCACCGTCGTATTATAGGCATTCGTATCTGCAATGGTAGCTGTACCGGACAATAAGGTCCAGGTGCCCGTTTCTTCGAATTCATCCGTGAGGTCTACATTCGGCTCATTGGCAGCCATGGTAAACACATTGGCAGTACCACACTGTGTCATGGCGCTATCTACATAAGCACGTGTTCCTTCTGACATCCAGGTAAGGGTATCATAGGCATAACCGATACATGCAGCATTGTTGCTGGCTGTCACCTTCCATTGCAGGTATACGGTGGTACCAACATTGGTCAGTGTCACAGTCGCTTTCGGGTTCTTTTTATTCATGCTCACGTAATCATCAAAATTGATATCGCCGGTTGCCCCTGAAATTCCAGGGCCTTCGATACCGATGATCTGCCAGGCGCCGGTAGTACCTGTTAACTGCGTGCGGTTCATAGTGAAGGTACCCGTTGAATTGTTGGATACACAAGCAAATTGACTTGTACCGGGATCAGGTACAGGGATCTCCGTGAGGTGCAGGTAGAACGGCGCCGACGTGACCTCACAACTACTTTGGACGACCCTTACATAGAACACGCTATCTGCTATGGTCTCTGTATTGTAGACCATAGAAGTCTGACCTGTAAAGTCGGAGAGCAACTGACCGGTACCTGGTACACCTTTGTACCAGAAGATAGAATCTGCGGTAGTACCCAGGATCTCATTCACAGATAATGTGACCCTGCTACCCACACACAATGTAGTGGCAGAAGCTCCGATCTCCACGATTGGTTCATCATCCACTTTGATAGACGCACTGTTTGAGTCCACACAGGTCTTACCACCATCTACGCCATAATATACATAACCATATACGGTGATAGAAGTATCTCGTAACAATGTAATAGAACGGGTCGGACCTACATAAGTCGTATCGCTCCATTTAAATTCATCAAAGCCACCTGATGCCTGCAGGTCTACAGTAGCACCGGCACATACCTGGCTCTTGGTGAGCGTCAGTTGTGGCATAGGCAGGATGGTGAGTTTCACAGATGAAGATGGCGCGGCACAGGTTTCGGAAGAAGAACCATTTTCGAAGATGCGTACACGGAAGTAGTAATCAGCGGCAACATCTTTAGTGCCGGTGAGTTCGCCCTCAGCGATGACAAGAGTATCATTGGTAGCGGTACCGTATGGTACGTCGAACCAGGTGACACCACCATCGTCAGACATTTCCCATTGGTACTCGGCATTTGAAAAATAAGTTGCAGGGGTATAAGAAGAAGTCAGAATAGTAGGTGCGCCTTCACACAATACTTCTCTCAGGCTCTCGGAATTACCTTCGATGGATGCGGTGATGACAGGGCTACAATAGGTAAATTCAATATCGTCGATGGCGATGTTATTGCCACAACCACCGGGATAGCTATTCTTAATACGTACAATTACATCGGTCACACTGGTAGGTACAGTAAACGTACCACCATATCGCTGCCATTGTCTGCCAGCCAGGTTCATAGATACGGCATAGGTTTTAAACTCTCCTAATACCTGGTTGGTATTGACCGCATTCAGGATCTGGAAGGTGACACCGGCATATTTATAATCCGGACAGTTCTTAGTAAGGGTAATGGAACTATCTACGTTGATAAGCCATGCACTGAAATTGTATACAGCACCTCTGCAAAGACCACTCACTTCCTTGGTGAAGAAGGTACGTGTGTCAGCATCGGCATTGGCTACCAGCATACCACCTCTGTTACTACCCGTATGATCGGATGTGGTGATCCAGTCAGCCGCCCAATGCGTAGTGTTGGAAATAGCGTAACCGTTTGTAGCCATACCGATTGTAGAAGAACCATCGTAGTTATACGTAATCGCAGTGGATGGAGAATATTCTTTCTTACTGGCATTACTGGCCAGTGTGCCAAAGTCTTCAGAGAAACCTGGCATAGTAGCGTTGCCACCATTACAGGTGGACATGGTACAATCTATAGCAACCAATGTATCTCTTTTTGTGTACACGGTACCATTGCTGTACGTCATATTTGCCGTAAAGATATAGGTACCTGCGTTGAGAAACTGGAGCGTGAGCGCGTTCGATGTGAGTTGATTTGCCTTGATCGCAGACGTGCTCGACGAGTACAGGATCGAATAGTCCACATCGGTGCCGCCGGGTGTTTGGATGGTCCAGACGGTACTACCGGTTTGTCCGGTCGCAAGGTAAGCAGTGATACTCGTAAACTTAGCCTGATCGGATGTCCCATTGTTGGTAGACATGCAGACAGTATCAGGAATATTCATGTAAATAGTTTGTGCGCTGACAATCTCAGAGAACACACACAGACAAACAAATAAAAACAAAAACCTTTTCATCTTCAATTAATTAAGTGAAACACAACAATGCCAGCCGCATCATTTATTCTGGGATAAGGAGTCCGGGATGATACAATCCGGGAAGATGAAAAAGTCCTTGTTCCTTAGAAAACAAGGAAAGGTGTATTTTTTAATCATAGGCAGGGAATGCTGGATAATCGTTCAAATTTAACAGGAAATCATTGTATTTAATAATTTTTATATGTTATATTTTAAGCATCCATAAGCTAAAAGCCAGTAACTGCCTCATCTATACATAATTAGGGTGGCGTATTTTTCTAATGTTAGTTTAATGATGTGAAAATAGTTTTGGCTGTTTGACATTCTTTGATTTTAGTAGTTTTGTAAAAATGGTTTATGGCTACTTCTTTCAAAGCAGTTCATTATCAAGTGAATAATGAAGCGCCTGTGCGCCGGGATTTTTATAGGATATGGCTGATCTTACAAAAGGGGGTGTTGCAGCTGGAAAATGGTGGTAAAAAGGTTCAACAACCTGCGTTGATATTTTTACCTCCTTTGGCGGCTTGTAGTTTTGTGCCGGCAGGGAGACAGCGGAACGGGTATTGGTGCATCTTTACAAAGGAGTTGATGGATGATCATACCAGGCGATTGTTTCCAACAACTACTCAAATATTTTATCCTGAAGATCAGGCATTAAAGAGAATTCGTTTTTACTTCGATCAATTAGTACAGGCTTATCATTCAGATGATATGCATAGATTTGACAGTGCGTGTAAACTGATTGGATTACTCATGCATGAGACGAGTTTATTGCAAGTACAAAATGCTACTGACAGACTAAAATCCCGGTTTATAAATCTGCTTGAAAAACAATATCCGGTGGTGGACCCTGGTATGCCTTTAAAGTTGAGAAAACCCGCAGATTTTGCGGCGGAATTAGGGGTGCATGTAAATCATTTGAATGCTGTGATACAGCAAACGACGGGCAAAACCACCGGGCAGATGATAGCGGAGCGGATGGTAAGTGAGAGCGTGGCGTTGTTGCGATATTCTGATTGGCCGGTGGGAGATATTGCATATAGTCTTGGTTTTGAATATGCTAATCATTTTACGGCTTTCTTTAAAAAGCATATGGGAGAGACACCGGGAGCAATGAGGAAATAAGATTTCTTTGTTTTGGGTAGATACACCGGGAAAGGTGCTTGTATGGCTGCTTTTTGCTTCCTCCGAAAGCAAATGAGAGAAATTTTGGGAGAGTGATTGGAGGAAGATTTTTTTCAGGTATTTTTTCGTAAATTAATATTCTTATGATCGTAGAAGGATATACGAAATCCTTTTTGATCGTGTTAACCGCATATAGATAATCCCCTTCTTTTTAAAGCAATTCCCGAAGTTTTTGGGTTTTAAATCTCAACAAAAATTAAATATTTTTGAATGGAAGTCGTATATGTAGATACCTCGGTATTTGGAGGTATGTTCGACAAAGAATTCTCTGAGTTCAGTATTAAATTATTGAACATATTCAAGAGGGGGAGATTAAAAATGATGATTTCTGATCTTGTGATCGAAGAGCTAAAGGAAGCAAGGGAAGAAGTAATGATGCAACCCGGGCAGGTTCCTTATAAGTTCATGATATCTACAAGGCATTCTCCTAAAGCAAAAATGCTGGCAGAAATGTATATCGCAGCAGGGGCTTTAACGATTAAAAGTAAAGGAGATGCGCTTCATGTTGCTACAGCCACTTTACAGGGAGCCGATGTTTTAGCCAGCTGGAATTTCAGGCACATGGTCAACACCGGAAAGATTGAACTCTTTAATAAAATAAACAAAGAAATGGGGTACAGGTCTATTCAAATAAAGACACCCCGTGACATTTTAAATCCATAGATTATGAAATATAAGTACATGACAGAAAAAAACAGCCCATTTATGGCAAAGTTAAGGCAGATACGCTTGCGCCATGCTATTGAAATGGAAGCAGATCCGGAAGCATTTGACAAAAAGCTGAGGGAAACCAGTAAGAACTTTTTTGCGTCGCTGGGTATCACCGATTATGAAAAATATTATGTTGATAATGAATAAGGATCTCAACCTGTTTATAAGGCCTGGCAGGACTGCCAGGCCATTTCTTTGCGAACTAAGTTTTTTCTTTAAAAACCTATAAACTCAATTAGACTCCTTATGACTAAGGACCCATGTGTTTCTACTATCAATCTATAGCAGCACGGGCTACTACTGATAAGTGATCAATAAATTGAAATGATTTCAGGGGTATAACTGTAGTAAAACCTTTCGGGAAGGTCTGCAAGGAAAGATATAAATATCTGCTGGTAGAAAACATGCGTCCAAGTTAGCGCAATCCTCCCTACCAGCAGATTAGAATTCGATTAAAAATCAACCGTATACATACTGCAGGATATTCGCCCACATAAACGTCGACATCAGACTCAATAGGATACCTATACCAATAATCAGGTTGATCAGCCGGAAATTCAGGTTAAACTGCTCCGCTACCACACTGGCCGTAATAAACGTAGGCATACTCGCTTCAAAAATGCTGATCTTCGCCACATTACCCCATACCCCTGTAATAACGGCCGCTGCCAGTACCAGCAACGGTGCTATCAGCAACTTATACAATAACACCATTGACAACTGTCCCCGCTGTTTTTCCCAACCATTAAACCGCAACTGCATCCCAATAGAGAACAATGCCAGCGGCGCCACCGTACCCGCCAGTTTTCCAAACAATGGTTCTATCGGCGCCAGGTTCACAAAATGCGGTAATGTCAGCGCCGTAATACAACCTATAAAAGGTGGAAATGTAAACAGTTTCTTCAGGATCATTTTGGCCTCTATCGCTGTTCCTGACTTACGATCCCCCTTTATAGCCGTAATAATCCCAGCTGTAGACAATAGTATAAACAATACCTGGTCGCAGATAATAGCTATACTCAGGTACTGTTCTCCAAAATAAGCGATGATCAGCGGAAACCCTATAAAAGACGTATTACTATACCCACTGGCCAGCTCCAGCGTACTCCTGGACCGCTGCCCATATCGCTTATGTTTTGAATATAACGATGTAAATAAATGACTCCCCGCCCACACAATCACCGTCGATGCCAATGGAAACAACATGGACAGCGACCACTGTATGGTAGGAATATATTTCAGCGAGACTGCGGGCAATGCGAGGTACAGTAACCAGGTATTGATTCCTTTATGGGCATCTGCAGGTAATAATTTAGCCCTTTGCATCAACATGCCTGCCAGCATGCAGACAGCGATTAATATAAAATTATCCATTCTACTTTAACAAAAGTTATCCTGCAAAATTGGTAAACCCTACACTGGATTAACTTGCAAAAAAGCGCCAATAATTTGTAATTTTAAGCTATGAAGAAACTTCGGCAGTTCGACGCTTTAGTGATTGAGGAGTTTGTCAAGGAACAATTTCACCAACCTTCTCATTCTCAGAACTATTATGAGATTGTATACATCTTCACTGGCAGTGGCAGGCACCACCTGAATAACAACGTCGTGGATTACCGGGCCAATGACTGGTTCCTCATCTCTCCTGAGGACACCCATTACCTGGAAATAAAGCGAAAAACGCATTTTGGGGTCATAAAATTCACAGATAGTTATTTTAGTGAAAGACGTTCTCTCATGCCAAATGCACTGCTAAAATTCCAGCCTGAAATGATGATGCGGAACAAGGCATTTAAGGAAATGCGTTTAAACATGGATAACCTTTCCCAAATTAATTTACTCAGAACCATCAAAACCCTCATCGACTCCAAAGACAGCAAAGAAGTCCTCTCCTCCCCTTTCATCTTCTACCAGGTCCTCTCGCTCTTCGCCCTATTCCAGCAACAATGGGGAGACCTGAATACACCCTATACCTGGGACAATGATAAGCAGGCTTTGATATCCTTCATTCACCAACACATCTATGAACCTGAAAAGATCCAGGTAAAACACCTGTCCCAAACCTTCAACATCTCTCAAAACTACTTCGGCAAATACTTTAAAAACAACTATGGCATCTCTTTCAGAGAATACATTGACAACTACCGGATAAAACTCATTGAAGGCCGCGTAGTTGCCGGGCTTACCCTCCGGCAAATAGCCGACGAATTTGGCTTTACCGACGAAAGTCACCTCTCCAATTATTTCAAGAAAAGAACTACCACCACCTTTCGCACCTATAAAAAGGACCATTCATCTTAATGCGGATCCCTCAACTGCATCTGAAATGAATACTTTCTATGAAATACAGTAGTGGCTGAACGTCTTTTGACGCTCTGGCTTCGTTGTAGCCTTAATGCCAAAAGGGTACTTTAAGGTCACCAAAAGGGCACCTCATTATCCCAGGGATAATGAGGTGCCCTTTTGGTGACCTTAAAGTGTCGGTATAATAACGAATCTATACTATAGCGACTACGGCCCCGGTACATACTTCCCAGGGTTCTTCAGAAAGGCCTTTTTACAGGTTTCAGAGCAGAAATAATACCTTTTCCCCTTGTACTCAGCATATACATTTTTATCAATTGCTATCATCCCGCATATTACATCCGCATCCCCTTTCAGGTTCATACCTGTAGGCGCCTGTGGCCAGGCTTCTTCCCTATGCGGGGTATACTGCATGCCCCTTGACACCATGGCCGCAATGCGGTCTCCGCTATAGCGTTCTACCAGGCGCAGGGCGCCATCTATGCCGGAAGTCACACCAGCGGTGGTCAGGATATTCCCTTCATCTACATAGCGGACGTCTCTGACCAATGTGATGCCCGGGAATGCCTTCGCAAAATCATCCGCCACAAAGAAGTGGGTCGTGGCTTTCTGATGATCCAGCAAGCCAGCCGCCGCGAGTAAATAAGCACCGGTGCATACGGACATTACTACAGAAACACTATCCTGGTACTGCCTGAGCAGTGATAACATCGCACTATCCTTGCTAAGCGAATCAATCGTTCCCATAGATGCACCGGGAATCACCAGGACATCCATCTTTGGCATCTGCCGGATGGTGTAATCGGGTTGTATACCCACATGTCCTTCTGAATACACCCATTCCTGTTTCATTGACACGGTATATAACTGGTACTCTCCACGTGTTATTTCCGCTGCTTTTATAAATACATCTGCCGGGCCTGCAAAGTCCTGCAGTTCCATTCCCGGATATAACAATACCGCCACTTTTACAACCGGCGTTTGCGCATATAGCGCTACTGCTCCCGTTAAGAAGGAGACGATTAAAAAAATCATTCTCATGAGTAAAAAATTAAAAAATATTCGTAAACGTTAGGAGACCGCCAACAGGCGTGCCGAGGGAGGGAACCCCGACAATGCAAAAAACCGGTAAAAGCCGGTCAGTAGCGGGTAGACCGTTATGAGACGAAGTTGCATCATCCGCAAGTTATAAATAAAATGGTCTGCTTTTGATTATTTAACTACAATTGTCTAAATTGTTGAATTGATAATCCGCCTATGCCACGTCTTATGTTATGACTGACAAAGATCACTCAATGGTGAGATTTTGAACATGAATTATCAATGCGGGGAGTATTAATCTCACAGTTGAAAAAGACCTTCGATAAAAATTACAATTAAAATGGATTACTCTAAAAGCCACATCATTGAAGAGATCAACAAACTGATTCCTGATCACAACTTTAAACAAGAGCAAATTATTACTTCAGGGAAAAACTATTTTGGCTGGGTAAGAGAGCGAATCGTATGGGACACCCAGGTGATCATCAATGCCGTGAGATGTAACGAACAGGCACTACCTGACGTAGAGAAGAAAATCAGGTTTCAGCTGGAACAGGAATTCAGGTCTATTATCAAGGTCGAGCCTATATTTTATGATTACTCCAACATGGAACTGATGGAAGGGGTAGTAAATGGCGTAGTAGCCCATTATGGTACACATACAGCAGTGGCCGATATATTGCAGGATAATTCCTGTAAGGATGGAAGCAAACAAGCGGGGTGCATTGTGCTGACTGCAGTAAGACTACCCAGGATTGCATAGTCCCGGGCAGCTACTAAATCTGACTGTAACTGCTTCAGGACTGTCCTTACAAAAGGCAGCGCTGAAGCAGGTTTGATATTTTGGGCCAAAACTATTTACCATATGGTTCAAATTTCTCTCCGTCAAATTTAGCAATGCCAGCGGAAACAGGACGTTCCACATTATTAATATAACAACAGGCGATCAATATAGCGCTTTACCCTTTTCTAAATAACCGTGCAGCATTTAGAATGAAAATCAATTCAGAACCTACATGAATCATTGCGGCTGTCATGGGACTCAAATACCCCAGGAAAGCCAGTACAATGCCGATAGCATCTACAATGATGGTCCCCCAGAAATTAAACTGAATCACGTTCATACATTTCTTAGCAATCGCAATAGCGGTAGCCACTTTTCGTAAGTCATTGTTCGTGAGCACCATGTCTGCACTTTCGAAAGCCACATGGGAACTGGTACCCATGGCAATGCCGACATTGGCTTCCATAAGGGCTGGCGCATCGTTGATGCCATCGCCAACCATAATGACTTTGTGGCCACGGGATTTCAGACTTGATATGTACCCTAATTTATCTGTAGGCAGCAGGTTGCCGACGGCTTCGTCTACGCGCAGGCTTTTACCTATACCCGCCACACTGGCTGCATTATCTCCAGATAATAAAATGGTTCTTAAGTGATGATCGTGCAGGTCAGAAATGGCTTCGCACGCTTCGGAACGAACAACGTCGATGATTCGGGCGCCACCTAAAATATGTTGATCATTACCGATTAAAACAGTTGATTCTCCGTTTTGACGGGCTGTATCCAACCATTGTTCTGCAGCGTGTAAGTTGATATTGTTTTCAGTAAAAAGACCTGCATTCCCGATCAGGTACCTGGTATTTTGCCGGGAAAATTCTAACCCTTTTCCTGGGAGGTAATTATACGTGTCATAGTCAACAGGCAGGATAGCTTCCTTCTTTGCAGCATCCATGATAGCCGCTGCCAATGGGTGATCGGAATGTTGCTCACCGGTGGAAAGCAAGGTCAAAAGCATGTTTCTGCCAATGCCGTTAAAGCTGGTAACGTCTGTGACTACAGCTTTATTCAATGTTAAAGTGCCTGTTTTGTCTAAGATAACGGTATCTGCCTGCGCCAGTTGTTCTAAATAAACACCCCCTTTTATGACTACGCCTTCGCGGGCCGCACGACCAATACCTGCTAAGATAGCGAGTGGCGTACCAGCTGCCACACCACAGGCACCAGTCACTACGAGCGCAGAGATGGTAGCATTGATATTATGTGTGACGAGGTAGGTGATCAACGCACCTCCGAGAGCAAAATAAACGAGCCTTGCGGCCAGTTTATCGGCTGTTTTTTCAATGGGGGACTGAGTGGCCTGGATTGATTCCATCACGCCTATAATCCGGCCAAAAATGGTATCTTTCCCAACACTGGTCGCAATGATCTCCAGTACGCCATCCTGATTGATGGTTCCGGCCAATACTTCGCTATTGATGCTTTTTTCTACCGGCAACGATTCTCCTGTAATAGCGGCCTGGTTTACAAAGCTGTTCCCTTTGAGCACAATACCATCCACCGGGATATGTGACCCTGGTTTTACAACAACTGTATCACCGGGTTGCAGGTCCTTAGCGGTTTGTGGCATCAATGCAGCCAACCCGGTTAATGCATCGCGGCCACGATCTACAATCAGGTGTTCCAGTAATTCGGCAACGAGGACAAATAGCGTAATGACCAACCCTGTTGTATACTGCCCTACCAGCAGCGTAGCCAGTACGGCTATCGACATCGAGAGCTCCATGGTCATATGACGCTCCCTGATAGCGTCAAAAGCTTCTTTAAACATAGGATAACCACAAATCAGGGTGGCTGCAACAGGGATAATGATGTACGGCAAATAACCGGACAGGGATAGTGCCAGCGCCAGGGCGGCGCCTGCTATCCGGATAAGATCGGATAAATGATATTTCATGGCTCAAAAGTACCCAGGGGCATTTTCCTAAAACAGGTAAAAAACGAAGATATTTCCGTAATTTTCAGGCATGATTAAAAGTGACTTTGCCCTGGCTATTAAGGAGTATTTTGCTGATCACACCCCCATGCACAGGCATGACTGTTTTGAGATCATCTTTATACAGGATGGTCGTGGTATGCATTTAATCAATGATAATCAGTTCCCTTATGGCAAAGGGGACCTGTTCCTCCTCAACCCTGCAGACAAACACGCGTTTCTGGCAGCCAGCAGGTCTTCTTTCGTAATTATTGATTTTACAGCAGCGTTATTCGGACGCAATTCTCCTATCGGTTACGACAAACCGGAACTGAGTCATTACTTCCGCCAGCTGGAATATATTTTTCAACACGCCGGACATTTTAAGGGGTTCATCGGGTTAAATGAAGCTGACAGGGAGTTTTCCGGTTCACTCATCCAAAGGATCGTGACAGAATGGGAGCAAAATGGCATTTTTAGGGAAGTTGTGCTCCAAAATCTTGTTTTTTTACTGTTAAATATCATCGCACGCTATGCCCAGCAGCCTGTAACAAGTGAAATCCCTGTACAGGTAGAATCTGCCGGATACGAAATGACCCAGTTTATACAGCATAATATATATGACAACGAGAAGATCAGCCTGAATGGCATAGCTGCACATTTCAATCTTTCGAAAGATTACATCGGTGCCTATTTTAATAAAAAAACAGGCAAAACCATCAGGCAGTTTATATTGGATTATAAACTGGAACTGGCTAAAAGCCGGCTCAGGTATAGCAGCTTGTCTATTTCCCAGATTGCAGAGGAATTAGGTTTTACAGACGAAAGTCATTTAAATAAATTGTTTAAACGACAGGAAGGTCTGACAGCGGGACAGTTCAGGAAGACAGCTTTTTTATCACTTCCTTGAGTGTATCGTTTGAGTATTGTAAATGAACTGGTATACTCTTTTTGATTACATCCTGAAGGGGGAATGCTTTCGGCCTCACTTTTACCAGGTTAACCAGGTATACTTTGAGCCGTGCTTTTAAGATTAAATACCTCCATTATTAATCAGTTTTAAAACATATTCCATCTGCGTATCCCTGTTCTGCATAAAGCCTTCAAACGTAGGCCATACCGTATAATCAGGAATAATACCCCTACCCTCCGGCTGATCAGGTTTCACCACCGCATCCTGCTCTACATGCACGATTGAAAACTTCGACCTGATCTTTGAATTCGGTAATTCATAGACCAGCGGCATGTGTCCATTGTGGTAATAATACCCGCCCGTCGTCTCTACTCCAACTACTGTTACATTCCTTGCATATGCTTTCACCAGCGATGCCATGTGCGAACCCGCAGAAGCGACACCTTCATCAATCAGCATATACAATTTACCTTTATAACCGGGACTTTTTGGATGATAGACAGGGTTGTATTTGGGGTTCTGCATATTTCGCCCATTTATTAAAACAGGAAAATAATCCTTTAAAAAAATCTTGCCCTCTACTTTCTCCACCGAATCCATTTTATGCGAAGTGGAAGTGCCCCAGAAGTATTGTTCATATGGGATACCGTCTCCCAAAATGCTATAGGCTACTGCATTCTCTTTGAAATTTGAATCCGTCAGGTACATTACCGGTTGTTCGAAGGTCGGGTCGCTACCACCGGGATTGCCACGCAGATCAATGATGAGATTGGGCACATTATTTTGCGCCAGCAACCGGAAGACACTATCGAGGTATTTTACATAACCGGGGAAACGGGGATCCGTATCATCATCCGCCATATTGAATATACGGAAATTGAACAGCCCCGTATTCGGACTGACCATTTTAAAACTATAAGAAGGCTGTACCCGCCAGTCAGTAATACTATCTACCGGGGCGCTATAGCGTTTTGGAAACATAGCATTCCGTTCATCGTTTGTGATGGCAGCAGCAGTGATAGTTTGGGACTGATTACTACCGGGCACACGGTAAGCTATTTTAAAGCTATCATTTACACCATATTCATAGAGGTACCTGATACCATAACTTCTATCTACGCTATTGGATTGTTTTTCAGTGATATTAAAGCCATCGGTAGTGCAGTATTTGTAAAAGGATTGCATCAGTTGTTGCGCCGGAACACCATTGATACTCAATATTTCAGCGCCAACAGGGATTTGTTCACCGCTGTTATTGAAGACTATTTTTCCTTCTATGTATTTCAATGCGTAAGGGAAAAAGGCTTTCTGGCGATTTAAATATTCCACCAGTGCTGACCCGGGTTCGGTATAGTTGTGACAACTACCTTCAAAATCTGTGAGTTGCAGAATAATATGGAAAAATTCCAGCGTTGTCATAGGCTTTTTAACCTCCTTAAATGCCCATTTATAAATGCTGTCTATCTGCTTTTGTGACCGATAGCGATAAAGGCCTGAATTAGCCGCCTTACGGATGTTAAGGAAGATGGTCAGGTCAGATTTCATTTCTCCGGGATTCAGGGTTTTATTGTAGCGCTCAAGGCTATCTTTTCTTATAAGTTGTGCGCTTACCCCCTGCTGGAATAACAGGAGCAATAACAGTACATTTTTCATAGCTACAAATGTAGGCATGATTTTGTTACCTGAATCATTGCAACAAAACGATGTGATATGATACAGCAAGATCCCAAAAAGAAACAAGACGAGCCATTAGTAAAACCCGATCCTGAAACCACGGGAGGCCATCCTGAGGAACATATGGACGGACCGATCTCTACGCTTGTACGCAAAGTGGGAGAAGAAATGGCGTCACATAACGATTTGCCTGATAATGGGGAGGAAGATGAGGAAGATGATAAAAAATAAGTATATTTACAGCAGTGGCATACAGAGGATAATCTCCGTATGCCCTGCCATTATACTTATGTTGAATACCTTATTGCTATCCCTGGTTTTAGCCTGTAATGATGCACCCAAAGATCGGGGCATTGATTCTACGCTCATCGTAGCACCTGTAGATACTACTACCCTGACTGGCAAGGTCCTCCGCTTTGCCAAAACACTGAAAGGCACCCCTTATAAATATGGTTCGGCCAATCCCGGTGTAGGTTTTGATTGCTCCGGATTTATTACGTATGTGTTTAATCATTTCAGGATCGATGTGCCCCGGAGCAGCGTGGGATTTACCAATGAAGGCAGACCTGTTGCACTGGCTGAAGCGCAACCCGGAGACCTGATCTTATTCACAGGCACTGATAGTACAGTACGTACTGTTGGGCATATGGGAATTATTACGCAGGTAGGTGACCGTATTGTGTTTATTCATTCTACGTCAGGGAAGGCGTATGGTGTAACGGAGACCCCACTTGATAAGTATTATATGGGACGGTTTGTAAAGATCATCAGGTATATATAGCAAAAGCCGGGTTATAACCCCGGCTTTTCTGACTGAAACTGTAACTGTGTAGCTGGTGCTTTCTGCTGGCTCTTCTGCTGAATTTTCTTGAAATCATCCAGGTCTTTCTGATTGGTGATCTGTCCTTTTACAAAAGCTGACAAAGCTTCATTCCCACATACATTTTCATTGCATGACAGACCAGTTTCCCGCATGGTCTGGATATATTCTTTTACGAGATTTTTAGTCACCGATTGATCGGGGTGCCAATAGTCTTTCCGCACTACTTCCAGCATACGGGAGATCATCACCTGATAAGCATATAAATTATGCCCTTCAGCAAATTGTTTTTTGCGCCGGGTATTGATGTAGGTATTGTAGAACTGCTGCCAGTTATTTTCATCAATAGCTTCGGGTACGGTGACCTGCCAACCCCATACGTTCGCAACCACTTTATTGATCATTCTGCCTCCGGCGTAGCCTTCCTGCAACATTTTGTCTATCCATTTGGGATTCAGGTACCGGCTCTGCAATTCCTGACTGATGTAGGTATCCAGTGATTCCTGTACACCTTTTCCTTTTGTTAGATTAGAAATAACCACGGCCGGAGATTTACCATCGATCGCCCTGATAGCCATCGCAGCACCTCCAAGGTATTGGAACAGGTCATCATTATCCAATGCGCCATAGAGATTTGAGGAGCGACTGTGCACTACGACCTTTGTGCCGGAGAGCGTGCTTTTCATCAGTTGCATACTAAGGTTGTGTGGTAAGCTACTATCGATCGCCTCAGCTTTATCACCCCAGAAATGCTGGCCGTATAAGTGGCTCATCCTGTTAAAGTATACATCGGATACCTGTGTTTCATCATTCCAGGTACCTGAGGATTGGATTACATCATCGAGGCCGGTGCCATAGGCGCCACTGGGTACGGAGAACATTCTGACAGCGGCGAGTCTGGCAGCGAGGGAGTCGTTGATACCGCTGGCTCTTAGTCTTTGTTGGGTAGCTAAAATATGCCTGCGTACATAGTTATCCGGTTCATCCGCTTCTTTCACAAGAGAGACAGCTTTGTCTAAAAGTTCCATCAGATTAGGGAACATATCCCTGTATAAACCAGATGGAATAATGACTACATCTACTCTTGGACGGTTCAACTGCGAAAGCTTTACACCGCTTACCCGCCCGAAGCTATCGTAAGTAGGTTCTACCCCCATGAGCCGTAATATCTGTGATTCAATCACGCCTTCATGCCGGATCGTCTCTGTAGACCAAAGATTGAATGTGACCTTTTCAGGAAAAGTATCACAGCGGGCAATGAGTTCTTCTGCCAGCTCACTACCGGCTTTGTATACATCTTTAGAGGGTAGTTTAGCCGGATCGAAAGCATAAAAGTTCCTACCTGTAGGTAGGGATGCAGGATTACGAATAGGATCATTCCCCTGCCCTGCGGCGATGTATTTGCCATTAAGGGCATCCATGAGTGCATTCATCTCGGCTGGACCACTGGCAATGACATTGCGATTGGTATCAGGTGGAGAAACACCGAAAGTATGGAGACCAAAGGGGGTTTGTTTTTCGCCTGTTTCCTGCACAAAATGTTCAAGCGATTGAATGCCTTTATTAAATTCTTTTGTAAGGGAAAGTTGGACACTGAGTGCTTTGATGGCTGCTAGTTTTGCATTTGCCAATACCTCGCTCTTTTCTTTCGCAGCCATGTATTCATTGATCAGCGCTCCTAATTCTTTCATCTTCGGGTTTAACCCTGCACTATCAAATGGTGGTGTCATATGATCAATAACTATGGCCATCCCTCTTCTTTTTGCCTGTAAGCCTTCACCTACATCATCTACGATGTAGGGATAAATGTTCACCATGTTATTGATCAGTGCTTCGGGCGCATCATCATCATTCAAACCAGTTTCCTTCCCACTCAGCCATTCGTGGGTACCATGTGTACCTAAGTGAATGAGCGCGTCTGCATGGTATTTATGTTTCAGGTACAAATAAAATGCGATATACTGGTGATGTGGTGGCAATGTAATATCATGATACATGGTATTTACATCCTGATCCCAGCCACGGGCAGGTTGTGGCAGGAGCATGATATTGCCATATTGCACAGCAGGTAATACAAAGTAAGCCTTACCCTCCGCATCGCGCCATGTCATGATTTTCGAAAATGCAGGCGCCCCCCATTTGGCAATCACCTGTTTCTGGAAAGATACGCTTAGGGTGGCAAACCACTGCTGGTATTCTTCCATGGAAACTAAAACGGGATGACCATATTTCACAAGACGATCTATTTCGGCAGGTGCCCAGGTACCGATGTTCCGCCCCTGTTTCATTACATCTTTGAATACAGACAAGCTATCACTACCTAAGTTATATCCTTCCTGCTGCATTCTATGGAGAATTGTTTCCATACTGGCAGGCAATACATTCAGGTAACTGGCGCCTACATTATCTTTTCCCGGAGGGTTGGAATAATATACGACTGCAATATGTTTGTCTTTGTTAGGTTTGTTTTGCAGGTTGATCAAGGCTGTCACCCTGTCTACGAGGCGTTTTACACGATCCGGAATGACGGTTTTTTCTACGATGCCATTCATTAACTCCTGACTACTGGTGACAGTGGGTTGTATTTGTCCTGTCAGTTCAGGTCTGCTCAGGTACATCCCTCTTGCAAAGATACTGAGACCCGTCTTAGAATGTGCCCAATCTTCATAACTGCCATCTAATTGAATGATACTGATAACAGGGATCTTCATTTTTGCAAACTGTTCCTGTAACGCTTCTGTAGACGATCCTGTTAAGGTAGATGCTGTGATGAGCAGATTGAGTTCAGCACCGAATTGCTTCAATGCATTTACCATCGGGAAACCAAAGAAAGGCATAACATTGTACCCTGCCATTTCCAGTGCTTCCACATGTTTATCAATATATCCATGTTGCCCTGTCAGGAACTCATAACGAAAACTATAGAGGCCGATCCAGGGCTGGCCGGGTTTGTAATGTTTGTAGGTATTTTTATAAATTTCAAAACTACCACATACTGAATCGGTGGTAAGATTATAGATCGCATTCTCCGGATAGCGGATCACGTCTTTGTAATCTAAGTTGGTTTTGAAATCTTTGTTCAGGCAGAAGCGCACCATGTTTTTAAGGTTCTCCAGACTGGCCTGCGCAAAGTAGCTCAAAACCTTCTGGTTGAAGATGACACCGTCCTTTTTATAGCTTTCCTCATCGGGTGTGGTGCCCAGTACGTAAACTTTCGCGCCATGTGAGACCGCCTTTATTATTTGTGGGCGCACCTGTTCGAATACCGATGAGGCATGTATATATACAAATATAAGATCAGACTGCCCCAGCCATACCGCCTGTGCACTATCATAAGAGGCAGTGGAGAATACATGCATATTGCAGTCATTCGACAATAATTCCTTTACCCTGGCCCCTGTCTGACTAAAATTGTCAGACAGGACCAGACTTACTTTTACCTGGGCAGATACAATTGTGGTAAATAGCATTGCCCATAACAGGATCACTGATTTCTTCATAAATTATAAGATAAGCCTACATTAAATGAGCGGCGGGGTGCATAATAATAACTGGTAGCAGAGCCATAGTAGCCGTAATACAACTTATCAAAGAGGTTCAAAACATTGGCATATACATTGAATTTTGCAATCTGTTTTGCGACCCTTATATCAAATACAGTGGTAGCTGCCAGCTCTCTTGCTTTGGTATTTTCCAGATCACCGTAACTTTTATCGGCATACCTTACCCAAACACTTGCATCAAAGAGTTTGGCTTTTGAAAATGCTATACCGCCATCCAATCGATGATGCGGGTTGCCGTCCATTTCATTGCCTTCGTAGGCAGTATTGGATTCGTATTTGAGGATCTTTGAGTCATTGTAGAAATAACTCAGTATCGTGGTGAGACAAGGTGCCACTTTGTAACGTACAGATGCCTCTATACCTGAGAGTCGGACTGCGCCGATATTAATGTATTGACGTACAGCCCATGAACCCGGATCAAAGTATGAGGGCACCTTTGAAGCATCTATGAGAACCGCATCCAGGAAATCTTTATAGCGGGAAGTGTAAGCAGTAGCAGCTACTTCCAGCACCTGACCGATGGTATAATCAGCACCTGCTTCTACAGAATACACCATCCGCTCAGGTTTCAGATCCGGGTTTCCTAAGCGGAAAGTACTACCCAGCAGTGACGAATTGTACATGTAATACATACTGGGCGCTTTGAATCCCATGGCATATACAGCCCTAAGCCGGAACTGGTCAGTGATACGATATACTACACCTGCTTTTGGAGACAGTACTGACGACGAAGCATTGCTGTAGTGAATAGCCGTAGGTGTACCACTTTGGTTATCGTAGAATTTACCATTGTCATTGTGCCAGTTATCCCAGCGCAAGCCTACATTGAAATTCAGGGAATTGCCTATAGACAGATCATCATTTATAAATAAGGAATAGAAATTCTGATTGCCAGAATAGTTTTGATTGCCTTTGCCGTAATAGTATTTTTCTGAAGACAATTTATTTAATCTTATATCTCCGCCAATAGTCAGGTCATTTACGCCTATTTTACGGCTGATCTTTCCAATAAAACCCGTTACATCAACAGGCACATTAGTTGTATAATAGTTTGTGCTAAAGGAACCTTTTTCTGTATTGTAATTCAGCGCATCCGTATTCATTTTCTCATGATTATAATAAGCGGAAGCGCTATAGTCGAACAAGTTATTTTTTCCTGTATACCGCAGGAGGAAATTGGCTACATTGTTTTTCTCTTTATATAATATGGATGTACCGGAAGCGGGGTTTTCAGTGTGCAGGTCTACGATACCTTCCAGTTTGGATCGTTCATTCAGCTGATACACGACCTTTACATTTGCATTTAATAACTCCATGACTGGCTTTTGATAATAGCTTTTCCAAAGGCTATCTGCCATGTATTGGTAACCACCTGTTTTCTTATACTCTACAAATGCGATAATACCAAAGCCGTTGTTAAAGAGCTTACCGGCTTTCACATTGGCGATTAAAGTATTCATAGATCCATAGCGTACATCTGCGCCGAACGTGGTTTGTTTGCGGGGATTTTCAGTCACTAAATTAATCGTACCACCCATAGAACTGGAACCGTAAATAGAAGACCCGGGACCACGTACGACCTCAATTCTTGCAATACTGTTTGACGCAATGCTGTTCCATAAGGAAACCCCACCGGTGTAAGTATCATTTAATGGAATGCCATCTTTCAGGATCAGTGTACGCCCTGCGGAGCCAGTACCTCTCAGGGTTACGGTGGTGTGAGAACCTGTAGTGGTCAATCCCCTGTTACGATCTACTGCAACGCCTGGGATGTATCTTAATGCCTCATCAATGGTTTGTATCTGTTTCATCTCAGGATCACTGCTCTTGATGATGGAGACGCTGGATGAAATCTTTCGCAATTCTACCGGCATGGCGGATGCCGTGACGGTTACTTCATTTAATGGTGTCTGCGCGTGAGTTTGGAGCACGCAAAATAACGGCAATAATATGCCGGGTATAGTCAACTTCATTGTAATATTTTGAAAAAATGAGCCCTGCGCGAACGGGTGTTCACGTCAAAAAAACAAAAGAATTGTCAGGCTATTGCTGGCGGGCCGCGAAGTGGGTAGTGAAGGGATGTGAGGGAAATAAAACCTGCAGTATATGCAGCATACTGCTGTACGACAGGCAGTAAAGGAGGGAAATAAGTGGGCAGACCCGGTACCTCCACATCTCTGGTGAGGTGAAAGTCGCAAATGGCGCAATGATGACCGGGCTGCTGAAAAGAAATTATCTGCAATTGTCGCCCCTCCCCCTGCGGTACCGCATGGTGGTGGAACATCTTTACACTGTGTACTACCGCCAGCAAGGCAAGCAGGCACCAGGCAAGACATCTTTTGAAGATGATATTTCTCTTGTCAGACACGCGGCAAAGATATAAGATCATCCCCAATAAATGCAACAATGTTTTATTTTTTATTCAACCACTCTAAACGACGCTGGTCAGGTAAATGCTTCACAGTAAAGTTTTCGAACTTTGCTTCGAAGCCCTGTCCATCAGGAGAAGCAGCCATCATGCCTACCATTACAGGGCGATTGTCCTGCAAAGGGCAGTTGCGGGTCATGACGTAATTCACATCGTCAAAAGAGTAAAAGATCTCTACTGCATCCAGTCTTCTTACGGCTTTGATCCAGATGAACGGCGGCACCTTTTCCAGTGTGGTTACAGACCAGTCGCTGGTTTTGTGGGTCACTACAGTGCTTACATTGAACTTACCATCTACAAACTCCACTCCTGTCTTGATATAGTTCTCCTGGTCTGTTCTGATCATCAGGCCCATCTGATCGAAACGTGCTTTATAATTGCCGGTGAGTTTTACCTTTACCTCGAATTCTCCGCCGTAATCAGCATAATAAAAAGGGGCGTCGTCTACGGTAAAGCCATAGTGGGAAATACGCCAGTAATCGGTTTGCGGGGTCACGAACATCGTCAATGCCTTATCCTTAATATCCCATCTGGCGGGTTCGTTATACCACTGCATTTTCTCAAGTGTCTGTGCAGATACGGTGTGCATGGCGATGAGAGCAGCTACGGTCCAGAGAATCTTTTTCATACTTGTTGAATTATTACTTTTGCAAATGTAAATGCTGGTTATGCAAGGTGCAATGGTTAATATTAACCAAAATATACTGAATGATACGCTGTTGACGCAATCCTTTTCGCAACAGGACTCTCCGCTGGCACAGTGCCAGTTGGTCGCGAAGATGTATGCGGGTATCGAAAATGCGGTAGCTGTATTGAGTGACCTGAAGGCTAACAGGAGTTATATCTATTCCGGTGGTGTAGGCGCAGCAATGGGATTGGACATCGGAACGGAGATCGACTCTATCTGGGAAGAAGGCTTATTTAGCAGGATACGGCCGGATGATCTGGAAGCGAAACATGCGATGGAACTTCAATTCTTTCATATGCTGAAAGATCTGCCGAATCATGAACGATACGATTACTATGTAAACAGTATTCTTCATATGCAGAATGCACAGGATGAATATGTACCTGTGCACCACCGTATGTTCTATATCAGGAGTGCAGATAATGGCAGTGTATGGATGGCGCTATGCCTGTACAATTTTCCTCCACAGCAGGTAGAGAGTGATAATTATTTCGGGCGGATCGTGAATTCAAGAACGGGTAAGATCATGCTGCCAGACAGGCAACAGGTCAATGATATTCTCTCAGAAAGAGAAAAAGAGGTACTGCGTATGATCAAAACCGGAAGTAGCAGCAAGGAGATTGCTGCGCGGTTTTCTATTAGTGTGTATACAGTGAACAGGCACCGGCAGAATATTCTGCAAAAGCTCCATGTGAACAACTCCATGGCGGCTTTAAGGATTGCGGATGCTATTCATCTGTTAGAGAATTAGCCTACATTTGCCCTATGAAAACAATAATTACCACCCTTATATCCCTTTCGCTATCAACCGGGATATATGCGCAAACCTTGAAAGTACCAGCTGCCAGCAGCGGCACCAGCATCACACAAAAAGTAGGTATTCACGATGTAACTTTAAAGTACAACCGTCCAAACATGAACGGTCGTAAGATCTTTGGAGGTTTGGTACCTTACGGTTCCGTATGGAGACTGGGTGCGAACGGTATTCCTGCTATTACCTTTGAAGATGCAGTTAGCATAGAAGGTCACAAGATCGAAGCAGGTACTTATGGCCTGTTCGCTATTCCTGAAAAAGATAAATGGACGATCATCATCAGCAAAAAATCTAATCAGTGGGGTTCTTATTCCTACAGCAAAGAAGACGATCTGTTGCGTTTTGATGTAAAGCCATCTACCCTGCCTTATGCAGTAGAAACTTACACCATGGCTTTCGAAAATGTAAAGCCGGCTGCTGCTGTATTGAGCATTTCATGGGATCATACACAGGTGCAACTGCACATGACTGTCGATCAGAAAGTTGAGATCATGGCAAGCATTGATTCAGCTATGGCGACTGAAAAGAAGCCTTACATGCAGGCAGCACAATATTATTACGACAATAATATAGATGCTAAAAAAGCGCTGGAATGGATCAATGAAATGGACAAGGCACAGCCGAACGTATTTTATATTAAATACTGGAAAGCGAAGATGCAGCTAAAAGCTGGTGATAAAGCCGGTGCAATTGCTTCTTCCAAAGAGAGTATTGAGCTGGCAAAGAAAGATAATATACAGGAGTATATTAATCTCAACAACGAGTTCCTGAAGCAAGCAGGTAAATAATTAAACCCTTCATCAAAGAGTGAATTCACCAACTGGGATGAAAACCATTTTCAGAAAAAGAGCGGGGCACTTTGAGGTGCCCCGCTCTTTTTTTGAATAACCTAAGCCGCCCGCTCACAAGTATCAATAATATCCGCTGCAATCTGGTTCAGGTCCTGCAGATTTTGCGGCTTTACTATATACCTGAATGCTCCGGCGTTCAAACATTGTGTTCTAAAGTGATGAGAATTGGACGTGCTCCAAACTATTTTTGGTATGCTGGTGAGCCTGTGGATCTCTCCTATCCGCTCCAACACCTGCAGGCCATTGATGCCTGGCATGTTGTAATCCAATACTATTAAACAAGGAGTATCATCCTCCCTGGAAGATAAATAATGTAAAACCTCTGACCCGTTATTGAATAATTTAATACAAATAGCTGGCGCTATTTTATGAATGGCTTCAGAAAGTAATGTCTGGTCTTCAATATCATCATCTACCAGTAAAATGGTAATCTGGTCTTTGCACATAAGTGTAAGTCCCCCGGCTATTAGGGTGCCGCAAATTAGCAATTTTTATCAATTTCAAGTAATGAGTGATAAAACTGGTTTCGATTATATCCATCTGCTAAAGCCCACACCCTGCAATGCAATTCTTCCCTGATCGGGGAATACAGTGCGGAAGAATATGCCTGGCCCCCCTGCTACAAAAGAGCGGAATACGCATTTTAGTCGGCTGTAAGCGTATACACCCTGGAGTAAGCGCGCGTTCTGTCCTTATTATGCCAGATAGAAAACGCAATAAATTCGCAATTTTCACCCAGGAATCTTCCTCTCATATCGAAACCGGGGAACTGACAAACAATTGCCCGTTTGTCAGAAACTGAAAAAGTTCCGATGTCATTTGTATCACATTCCTCTCCATCATACCTGGACTGGTCGACAATCTTTGTAGTGAGGACTACTTCGTTCTTTTCCTCCGTAAAACGTAAAGTGGTTTTGTAGATATAACCATCAAAATTTCCGCCGGCCACCCAGTCAATGTCTGCATCAATAGGGCCGTCATACACCTTGTCAAATACGATCTTTTCAATACTCATAGGATAGTAAAAAATATGGGACCGTAAATTATAAAAAATTATCAAATATCCAATTTATAGCTTTAATTCATCTCCTTTAGGATCTCTGTTTGTATTTGCCATCTTTAATATTCGTCTCATTCTCATAAAAGACACGCCTGACATATAACCGATGTTCAATTGTAATCTAAACCCGCTATAGCGCTCCAATCCGCCGATGTAAGGGCTGTACTTCGGTGTCCAGATGTATTTGGCAGAAAAGTCGTACGTGAGGCGTTTTCCCACGCGGGTGAACATCCCAAACCCGCCTTCCAGTGCAAATTTCTGCTGGGAGTAGTCAGTAGAGCCGATACCGCTGGCATCACTACCCTTTACTTTGATCAGGGTGGTATTCACGGCACCTACCCCGAATAGCAGGTAAGGTTTCGGCTCTGCGGCCAGCATGGTCCTGAAGTAATTCCGCTTTGCCATGAGCAGTCCCGTTTCTATATCGTCTACCTCTTCAGAAGCAGCGATTTCGTCGTCCAGCTGGTGAATCTTAATCCATTGCCGTTTCTTATATCCCTCACTGTATATGCCTTTCAGGCCCCACTTCAGGTAAGTGAAGTTAGACAGGATCATACCCATTGTAGAATTGATGGATATACTGTTGGTACCAGTCACCGACATAAACCGTTCCGTCCTGTTGAGGGTCAATTCATTCCCGATGCGGTGCCGGTCGGTGATAAAGTTCTCAGTAGCGAAGCCAAAGAAGAACTTCCGTTCAGTGAT
Source organism: Chitinophaga sp. LS1 (assembly GCF_034274695.1). NCBI lineage: Bacteria > Pseudomonadati > Bacteroidota > Chitinophagia > Chitinophagales > Chitinophagaceae > Chitinophaga > Chitinophaga sp. LS1. The sequence continues at coordinate 5,543,558 of NZ_CP128362.1, read as the reverse complement.
ACTGATCCTTGTTTTCATATCTTCCCCGCTTCTGAAACCATCCGGGATGAGGGTAACGCCCAGGGGTATGCTGAAGATGGTATTACCCTGATAATGATCCAGCATTTCGTCTGACAGCTCCTTTTTAATGTGTTTATACATTTTTTCGTAGCGTTCCAGCCTTTCCACTTCCCATTCATAATCGTTTTCACCATTCATCTTCCGCTTCTGGATATAGTACATGGTATCCGTTGGTATTTCGCTGGTGCCCAGGGTATAATGGGTCTTTTTCCGTTCCCTGTTCACTTTATGCATTGGGAACATGACATCGCCCACATAGGTGGATACAATAGACATACTGGGTTGCATGAACATCATGCCCGGCCAGGTAGTAAAGTAATCCGGTACGATAGACATGGCAGGAACCATGGTGACGCCGACAGCGGCACCTTCCAGGCCCATGTTGACCATACGGATACCTTTGATCTGGCTTAGTTTGATGGTATCGTATTCATGCATCGGGATCTTGTTGGGCAGGCGGATGGGAAGTGGGATCGGCAATGGAATGGGTGGTACAGGGATAAAAGGAGACCGTTTTAAAAATATAAGGGCACTATCCGTCACCCCCATCAGGTTGGATTCTACATAATAGGTATGTTTTCTGAAGTCGGTGCGGGTAAGTGGTTGTTCCATCTTCAGTTTCGTATCGGACCAGAACCACAACCTGATAAAATTACCCATTTTAACCGTGTCAGTTTTTCCTGTCTTTTCATTCAGAATAAGCAGCACTTTTTGCGTACGACCGGTAGGCATAGGCGGACCGGGAGGCTGTGACCAGACAGACAAAGGGATAAAAGCAAGTAGAGTGACAGGCAATAAATACTTCATCCGGCAAATCTATATTCCTATATATCCGGCAGAAAATAATAAGGGAAAACCATCCTATTTTATTGGAGAATCGTCATCACACTACTGCGATAAGTATCTCCTACCGGCAGCTTTTTCCCTGCCACCGTGACGTAACGGCTGGTAATAGCGCTCACCCTGGGGCGAGGCACGATGTAAGATCTGTGTATGCGCATGAACTGATGGCCCGGCAAGCGGCTCATCATCTCTTTCAGCGAAATCATAGACAATAAAGGATGTGTGGCCGATGTGGTATAGATTTTAACGTAGTTGTTTAACCCTTCGATATACAGGATGTCTTTCAGCTGCACATTCCTCGTTTCATAGTCGGCCCTGATAGTGAGTGAGGGCGCCATTTCCTGCACATCTTTCTGCATACCGGCTTTCAGGATCGCCTGTTCAAAACGCTCTTCCGAAAAGGGTTTCAGCAGGTAGTCTACCGCCGACACGTTAAATCCTTCTAATGCATACTCCGGATGTGCGGTTGTGAAGATCACCATAGGTCGCTGTGGCAACGATCTGTAAAACGCAAACCCATTTACATCTGCCATTTCTATATCCAGCAGGATCAGGTCTACATGGTTGCTGGCCAGGTATTTACATGCCTGCTCCGGATTGGTAAATTGCCGTTTCAGCCTGATCCCGTTTAGCCTTTTGCTGTAGTGTGCCAGGATTTCGTGGGCGATCGGCTCGTCGTCGATAGTAATAGCATCTAAAGGTCTCATAACTTTACACTGAGTTGAACGATGAATTGCTGCGTTTGCTGACTGATGGTCAGCGTGTATTGATCGGGATAAATTAAATCCAGTCTGCGTTTTACATTTTTGATACCAACACCGTCATTCGAAGCTGTTTTTACAATTGTATTTGTTGCTGAAAAATGAAGTGAATCTGTGGTTGTGTTTATTTCAATCAGCATTTGCGTCTCCCTGCTGGAAGAGATACCATGTTTGAAACTATTCTCGATAAAAGGTATTAGGATAAATGGTGCAATCTGGTTTGTACCCGCCTCCCCGGTGATGCGCAGTGATACCTGGTTGTTCAATCCAAGCCTGAGCTGTTGCATCTGGCAGTAGTTGCTGATGTGGTCCAGTTCTTTGGCAAGCGATACTTTGTCTGCATTGCTTTCGTATAGTACATACCGCATCATGTTTGCCAGTTTCAGAATATACGCAGGTGTTTTTTCTGATTGCTGTATAGATAACCCATAAATGCCATTCAGCGTATTGAAGAAAAAATGTGGTTGCATTTGTTGTTTCAATGCGGACAATTCAAACGCCGTCTTTTCTTCTGACAACTGTTTCCATTCATAGCGTTTGCGTGCGATGTACGATAACATGAGCGCTGCTGCCAGCAATACTAATTGAGGTATGGGAAAGTGCAGCGGATCTAAAAAGTGAAACCCTGAAAAAAAGTAGTTGAGTATTGTGGGAATATAAATCACGCATATTGCATAGGCGATTAATACCAGGAAATAAAACGCCCTTTTCCCGTAATACAAAAAGGGAATAAAGACATAAAAATTCAGGAAATATCCACCGGCGGCCATCACATTGTCCAACATCACGGAATAGTACAATTCCCGCGCAGTGATGGTCAGGGAATGCTTAGGCGGATATGGTACAAATATGGTCAGGAGTATGATGACGACTATCAGTATGCCATGAAAAGTATTTTTCATAGGTGAAAATTATAACGAAGGAAATATTCATCCTATACCCTTAGTCAGAAATCCTAAAATTCAGAGATGAAAACCTCTTTTTCGTAGACAAAAAATTGTTAAAGTTGGTCATCAATCGTTAAATTTGTCCACTTCACGCTCTCACTGTTGTTTTTACCCACCTTTTTATTCCCCCACTATATGAAAAACGGAAACTTCTAAAACATTAGAAGGGCATAGAAAACTGGTTACGCCTTATTGGATGGCTGCTGATCGGGTTCGTGGTATACTTCCGTTACAGCCTCATCATTCGAAAATCAGGCAGAAAGGGTAGCCTAATTAAATAATATCTAAAAAATTCCGGGTCTCTTTGAAATAATTCCCGAAATATAAAATGGGTATTGACAATAATAAAAATCCTGATAACTTTGTCATCAGATGACACGACATCGGACTTAACATTTAGACTTTAATTAATACTTTAAGAAGCAATGGCAAATTATTTTAATTCTTTACCCCTCAGGGAGCAACTGAACCAATTAGGTGTATGCGAGTTCATGGACATCGCTGAATTTGCTGACGGCGTAGCAGCCCTCAAGGGTAAGAAAGTAGTTATCGTTGGAGCAGGTGCTCAGGGTTTAAATCAGGGTCTGAACCTCAGAGATAGTGGTCTGGACATTTCCTACGCACTGCGCCAGGAAGCGATCGACAACAAGAGAGATTCCTGGAAAAATGCAACTGACAACAACTTTAAGGTTGGCACATTCGAAGAACTGATTCCAGGTGCAGATGTGGTAGTGAACCTCACTCCCGACAAGCAACACACTGCTGTGGTAACTAAGATAATGCCTTTGATGAAAAAGAATTCTACCCTGCTGTACTCTCACGGGTTCAACATTGTAGAAGAAGGAATGCAAATCCGTAAAGACATCACTGTAATAATGGTGGCACCTAAATGCCCAGGTTCTGAAGTAAGAGCAGAGTACCTGAGAGGCTTTGGTGTACCTACCCTGATCGCTGTTCACCCGGAGAACGATCCTGAAGGTAAAGGTCTGGAGCAGGCAAAAGCTTATTGCGTAGGTACAGGTGGCCACAGAGCTGGTGTACTGCGTTCCAGCTTTGTAGCTGAAGTAAAGTCTGACCTGATGGGTGAGCAAACCATCCTGTGTGGTCTGCTGCAAACCGGTTCTATCCTGTCTTTCGACAAAATGCTGGAGAAAGGTATCGATGCTGGTTACGCTTCCAAATTAGTTCAATACGGTGTAGAAGTAGTGACTGAAGCACTGAAACACGGTGGTGTAAGTGGTATGATGGACCGTCTGAGCAACCCTGCGAAAATAGCTGCTTTCAAAATTTCTGAAGAACTGAAGACCATTATGCGTCCGCTGTTCCAGAAACACCAGGATGACATCATGAGCGGCGAATTCAGCAGCACCATGATGAAAGACTGGGCTAATGGTGATGCGAACCTGCTGAAATGGAGAGCTGAAACCGGTGAAACTGCCTTCGAAAAGACACCTGCTGGCGACGTGAAGATCAGCGAACAGGAATACTTTGACAACTACACCCTGATGGTAGCATTCATCAGAGCAGGTGTGGAACTGGCTTTCGAAACAATGGTAGAAGCTGGTATCAAAGCTGAATCTGCATACTATGAGTCTCTGCACGAAACTCCACTGATCGCAAATACTATTGCACGTAAGAAACTGTTCGAAATGAACCGCGTGATCTCTGACACCGCTGAATATGGCTGTTACCTGTTTGATCAGGCTTGTAAACCATTGCTGGCTGGTTTCATGAAGACTGTTGATACTGACCTGGTTGGTAAAAACTTCAACGAAGGTAAAACCGGTTCCGTTGATAACGCTGAACTGGTAAACATCAACGCAATCCTCCGCGACCATCCGGTTGAGGTAGTAGGAAGAAAACTGCGTAAAGCTATGACAGCTATGAAGTCAATTAAGACTACCTAAAATATATTGAAGAGCGTGTATCTTACTTTTGATACACGCTCTTTAAAATTCGGATCCATTTATGCGATTCTCAGGAGTTTCATTTATTGAAGATACATCCTGCCTCTTCCTCTCAGAAATTGGAATATGATGTCAGAGCCCGTTGTTAAAGTTTTAAATCTGAATGTCAGGTTTAAAGACAAGATCGTATTAGATAATTTAAGCTGGAATATAGTTCGTGGACAAAACTGGGTGCTGAACGGAATAAGCGGGAGCGGAAAAACCACCCTCGCCCAACTGATAGAAACACCTAAAGGTATCGACGGCAACATCGAATATAACTTTGATAAAAACAGCCTGCTTCCTCAGCAGGTACTCTACGTTTCCAACTGGTACCACTTTAAGAACTTAGAAGGCGACGCGAATTTTTACTACCAACAGCGCTATAATCGTAAACAGGCGAGAGAAACCCTTACCGTACTTGGCGATTTTAAAGTCTTTGGAAAAGAAAAGAACCTCGATATCGCCGATGCCGATAATATTATCGATGCACTCGGATATAGAGAACTGCTGGACTCTCAGCTGATAGAACTTTCCAGCGGGGAGCACAAAAAGCTGCAATTGGTCAAGGCCCTCTGGCTCAAGCCACAACTGCTAATCCTGGACCAGCCTTACGCCGGTCTGGATGTAGCTTCCAGAAAGAACTTAAATACCCTGCTGCAAGAACTTACCCAGGTGGGATCTCAATACATTCTTATCACCAACGACTCTGCCGTACCCAATAATGTGCATCAGTATGCGCAGATCATTGATGGTAAACTGGTCTCCTCTTCTACCAATGAGCATTCCAGCGAGATATTGCACGAACTGGAACCACTGCCTGAATTCCTCACGGAAAAGCCAGTGTATCATGCAGCACAGGTAGTGAAGATGGTCGATATGAATATTCACTATGGTGAAAAGCAGGTACTGAATAATATTAACTGGGAAGTGAACGCCGGTGAAAAGTGGTTATTGCAGGGACACAATGGTTCCGGTAAATCAACTTTACTAAGCCTGGTCTGTGCAGATCATCCACAGTCTTATGTAGATGGCCTCTTCCTCTTTGGTAAACAACGTGGGAGTGGTGAAAGTATCTGGGACATCAAGGAAAAGATCGGTTTAATCAGTCCGGAACTGCACTGGTATTTTGATCCCAGTGCAACGGTATTCACCAGTATAGCATCCGGTTTTTATGATTCTATCGGGTTGTTCAAACAGCTCCCTTACTCGCAGACTGTGAAAGTAAGAGAACTGATAGCGTTCCTGAACATGAAGGATGTACAGCATGAACTACTCAACACCCTGCCATTGGGTAAACAACGCCTGGCACTGCTGGCGAGAGCGATCATCAAGAATCCTGAATTGTTAATTCTGGATGAACCGTGTCAGGGACTGGACAATGACCAGACACAATACTTCAATAAGTTTGTCGACAAATTGTGCGCAAACGGGACAACATTAATTTATGTAGGCCATTACGAATCGGCCCTTCCATCCTGCCTGGAAAAAAGGATTTTACTGGATAAAGGACATGTGGTAAAAATAGAAACGATTCAATAGCTGACATGACTAAAATACATAGGAAAACACTTGCGGAAGAAGTTGCTGATCGCATAAACGATCTGATTGTCAATGGTACATATCAGGTAGGCGAAAAGCTGCCGAACGAAACGGATATGATGGCTTCTTTTGGGGTGGGCCGGTCTACAATCAGAGAAGCTATAAAGTTGCTGGCTAACATTGGCATACTAGATGTTCGCCATGGTGTCGGTTCATTTGTAAATGAGATGGTGAGCTCCCGCGAGCCCATCGATGTTCGTCTGAGCAAGGCGGATACCAAACACATAGATGAAGTACGCGCCTGGCTGGAAATCAAGATGGCGGAGAAAGCGGCAATGAACCGTACAGAAGCGGATATCCGCAACATGGCAGAAGTGCTGCAGCGCAGGGATCACTTTGGCAAAACCGGGCAGATAGAACAGAGTATTGATGAAGACCTGGCTTTTCATAGCTGTATGGCCCATGCAACCTGCAATCCCGTGTTGGAAGACCTATACAAGGCAACAGCCAAACATGTAAAAAGATACCTGCTGGACACCATGCGGGATACTTCTATCATGACCGTAACACAGGATCTGCATGTAGAATTATTAGACGCTATTAGCCGCCAGGATTGCGAACAGGCCATTGCCTGTATCAAAGAAATACTGGAATATTGAATATAACGTACATTTACCCCCAAAAAACCTATGAAAAAGGCCATATTTTCATTGGGGGTGGCTATGATACTGACTATTCCGACCTATGCACAACCCTTCACACAATTATTCCGGCAGGCGATAGAGTCGGGCATGTTCTCAGGACAGGCGGTGATTCTGAAAGATGGGGCTGTTTTTTACGGCAAGCAAAACGGCTTTTCTGAGAACTCTACCAAAAGACCATTGACTGCCAATACCCTGTACAATACAAATTATCTTACCAAACAATTCACTGAAGAAATTATCCGCCAACTGATCAGCGAGGGAAAACTGGATGAACTGGCATCTGTAGACAAGTTTGTGAACATTTTTCCGCCTGAAACGGGCAAGGCGATCACAGTCGCTCAATTGCTGACCATGCGATCCGGATTAGGGGATTATGAGCATAGTCCGGATTATGCGAAGATCAGGAAGACGGATTTTAAGCTCAACGACCTGTTGCAGATCATTTCCTGGCAGCCGTTATTATTTAACCCGGGTACGGGCGAGGCTTATTCCAATTCCGCTTATGTGGTACTGGGGGCGGTGATAGAAAAAATTACCGGACAGCCTTATGGCGATGCGGTGCGTACACGCATCGGGACCCCACTGGGCATGACTTCGATCGCTTATACCAGGGCAGAGAAACTGGCGGCCACTAACCGTGCGTATGGCCAGATCGTCAATCCTGATGGGACCAAAACCAATGTGGACGATATTGAAAACGGGCATCCTGATGAGGGGGTGTATATTACGCTGGATGATATGCTGAAATTTGTGGAGGCTAAGCGGAAGCAGTTGCTTCCCTCCCATTATAGTTATCCGCTCACAATGCATATGACGGGTAGGTTGCCTACGTGGACATCGGCGATCGGGTATACAGAAGATGGATATAGTTATGTGATACTGTGTAATATGGGTGAGTCGGCTGATAGGTTGGCGCCACGGGTAATTTCAGTGATGAAGGATGGGACATATAAACCATTTACACCGCCTACGCAGCTAACGCTGTACAAGTGGATCACGGGGAATGGAATGCCTTATGTAGAGCAAAATGTGCGTTCACTTTGTGAACAGGAGGGCAGAAAATTTGATGCTGATTTTTTAAATGCCAATGGTGATATTTTTATGCAGAGCAAGCAAACGGGGTTTGGAATAGCGTTGTTTAAACTGAATGTAAAGCTATTTCCAACTTCAGCTATAGCATATGAATATTTAGGCAATGCGTATACGCAGATAGGTGACAAAGCGAATGCTGAGATCAATTATAAAAAAGTAATGGAGCTGGATCCAAAGAATGGACGTGTGAAGGATATTTTGAGTGCTAAATAGCATCTACAAGTATTTGTTCTTTTTCTACGTCATTTCTTACAACTATCTATTTGTTTGCTTCTTAAAAATATTTGTGCGAAAAAAGGGGGCGTGTCTCAATACTTCGAGGCGCCTCCTTTTTCTGAAAATGGTTTTCATTCCCCGTTGGTGAATTCTCTCTTTCATGAAGGTTTTATTCGGGTACCTTTTTCGTACATGTCATTCTCCTGGCCTTCCTGTTACTTGGTACATCCCTTTTTTCAAATCGGTTTATTCGATTGTTTGGATTGAAAAATAACGTTTTGCCGATCCAGGAAACTTCAGACCTTTGCAGCTGTTTATGGAACAGCTTATCGAAAATTCAAAGCCACCTTATACTGTATTGTTGCTATCAGGCTTGTCACAGATACTTTTGTGGGGCGGGTCTTACTTTCTTTTATCCGTATTATCCGGACCGATTATGCAGGAAACGGGCTGGTCGTACCAGCAGGTATACGGGTGTTTATCTTTATCGCTGTTGATTTCGGGCTTGCTATTGCCAGCTATCGGGAAGATGATCCAGCAATACGATCAGAACTTCATCCTGCATTATACGGGGATTGTAATGGGCATAGGGCTTATTATGATTGGATCCGCACAAAGCTATTTGCTGTTTGTACTGGGTTGGGTTGTTATTGGTGTAGGTATGGGCATGGGGCTGTACGATGCCCTCTTTGCTTCGCTGGGAAAGCTATATGGCAGCAAGGCGAAAAAGGTGATTGTATGGGTCACACTGATAGCCAGTCTGGCGCCTTCTATATCATGGCCATTTACTTCGTTTTTACTTCATGAACTGGGCTGGCGGCATACCTGTTTCACATTTGCAGGGATCCTAATGATGGGGATCTATCCTATTCATAAATACATATTCCGGCCAACAATCATAAAAGAAACGATCACCCAAAGGGACAGTGTTTCTTTCCGTTCCAGGATCTTTTACCTCCTTCTTGCCAACTTTACCATCGGCGCCATCATCACTACTGGTGTAGTGGTACACCTTATCGACATCCTTAGTGCTAAAAAAATTGAGATGTCTGTTATATTGATGATCGTGGCCTTTCTCGGCCCCAGTCAATCAGCTGCCCGTACACTGGAACTCATGATCGCCAACCGCAGCGCGGTTGAAATGGCGTTCATTTCTACCTTCGCTATGCTACTCGGTATCGGCCTTCTCTTCTTTCACCCCAGCCTTGCTACAATAGGAATAATTATCTTTGGGGTTGGAAACGGCATGCGATCTGTGCTGAGGGGCACTTTACCTTTAGCGATCTTTGGTCCTGATCAGTACCCGCTGGTCATAGGCCGGCTGGCCCGTATGCCGCTTATCGCGCAGGCGGCAGCGCCTTTTATAGGTGGGTTTATGATTCAGCAATTCGGCACTACTATTTACCTGTGTGGACTGTGTGCACTATTATTAATCAATCTCGTATTAATCTGGAATATAAGATCATATGAACTACAACTTCAGAAAAGCTAGCTTAGAAGAACAATCGGCCATCTGGGGCATTCTGGCACAGGCCATTCAACGAAGAAAAGAAGACGGCAGCAGACAATGGCAGGATGGCTATCCGAATCCGGCCGTGGTAAAAGAAGACATCGAAAAGGGGCATGGCTATGTGTTGACTGAAGGCGATGAAATTCTTGGCTATGTAGCCATGCTTATCAATGACGAACCGGCTTATGCAGCCATAGAAGGCAAATGGCTTACTGATGGCGATTTCGTGGTATACCATCGTGTAGCGATCTCTGAAAAGCACCTGGGTAAAGGGCTCTCCAAAATCATGCTTAAACACATAGATGAATGGGCCTTGCAGCAGGGCATTACCAGTGTAAGGGCAGATACGAATTTCGACAACCCAAAGATGATGGGCGCCTTCGAAAAAAGCGGATATGTATATTGCGGTGAAGTATTTTTCAGGGGCTCAGCCCGCAAAGCATATGAGAAAGTATTAACTAATCCTCATGCTTAAGACCGATCAGGATCTTTTTGAATTCTTTTATAGCCCTGGTTTCGTAGGCTTCCTTCAGTGAGATAATATTTGTATTGCGCACCAGTGTTTTTTCATCAATAGGGATCGTCACCAGGTCCTTGTCAATCACACTCGTTTGTACGACGATGCTGTACCACTTACCTGTTTTGACGAGGTCTAATACTGTGGGGATATCATTGACTTCAATGGAAAATTTCGGGTCCAGGCCATATCTCGTAAAGGTCTTACTGATAATATGACTACTGCTGTATCCCCTTGTCGCAATGACCAGTGGCAGCTGGCAGATTTCATCCAGAGAAAGGATCTTCTTTTTCGCAATCTTTGATTGTTTGTTGGCCACCACGACCATGGGGCTGCTAAACAACTCCTGGTAAGCAAAATGGGGTACATCAGTCCCTTCGTGAAAGGCCAGGCTGAAATCCAGTTCGAACTGGTCCAAGCGGTCGAACAATCCCAGGGAGGAGTCGTATACTACCTTCAGGTTGATCTGTGGGAAAGTAGCGGCAAACTGTATGAGTGCCTTTGTGAAAAAGTTCTTCAGACTATACGCCACTCCTACCGTGACCGTACCGATATGCAGGTTATTCAGGTCCCTGATCATCTGCAGCCCGTCTTCCGCTTTCTTCACCGCCTGCTTGGCATAATCTGTAAACAGGGTGCCGGCTTCCGTCAACGTGATCTGTCTGCCGATACGGTTGAAGAGCGGGGTATTCAGTTCCATTTCCAGTTGTTTGATCTGTTGTGACAGGGTGCTCTGACTGATGTGCAGCTGTTGTGCTGCTTCAGTAAAGCTGAGCAATTCCTGTGCCTTCAGAAAATATTTAAGCTGTCTATGTTCCATCCTGGAAGCAAGTTACAATTAAGTTACACGCAACGATTGACAATGATCAATATCATTATTCCACATAATTTTAGTAATATGCAATTGCATGTAATTTTTAACCCATGGAAAGAAAAACAATTCTGTATATAGCTACCAGTGTTGATGGGTACATAGCCCAACCCGATGATGACCTGAGCTTTCTCTCCATTGTAGAAAAGGAAGGCGAAGACTATGGCTATGCGGAGTTTATCAATACCATCGACACCGTGATCATAGGTAGAAAAACATATGATTGGATACTGAGCCATGTACCGGAATTCCATCATGCGGATAAAACAACTTATGTGATCACAAAAACGCCACGGGCGACAATTGGCAGCACTCATTTCTATACAGGTTCGCTGCCGGAACTGGTTACCAGATTGAAAAAGGAGGAAGGGAAAAATATCTTCTGCGATGGGGGTGCGGAAATCGTCAATGCATTATTACAAGACAATTTAATTGATGAATTTGTGATTTCAATTATTCCCATACTGCTGGGTAGCGGGACAAAATTATTCCAGGATGGTCGTGGGGAACAACTACTGGATCTTATTTCTGTAAAACATTTTGAAAAAGGATTAACGCAACTGCATTATAAAAAAGCCTGATGAAATTATTGCTTTGCCCGTTAGCCGGCATGGCCACAAAGTAAACAAATGCAAATTGTATTACTGGTATTAGCGGCTGGTCTGTGCAGGAGTTTCGCTATATACTTTGTAAAGGCTGAAACGCTTATTAAATTAAGCATTCCAGCCCTTCATATCATTAACGCTGATGACCGTGCTCACCACCATGACGACCACCGCCGCCGTGTGGACCACCATGTGGTGCACAACTAGTAAAACTAATTGCTATTACAAATAATGCTACCAACAAATGAACGCTGTACTTTTTCATAATTACTCAATTTTAAAATATGGTGATTAAATAAATGACGATGCCCTTACCGTTTTATGCGCGATTCAAATGATTTTGAAGTGGTAAATGAAAAGGTGTGGCAGTTTATTCGCATAGGAGCATAACAGGCAATTTCATTGCTCATTAAGTTCGCATACAGCTCAGTAAGAAGGTTAGGCTAAATGATAGAAAGGAAATATGTGGGCAAATATAAACATATATTCATAAACGTGAAAAAAATAAGGGGCTGTATCGTAAGTAACAGGAAGGCCATCAGAATTGCATGTACGAAAAGGTACCCGAATAAACATTCATGAAAGTGGGAATTCACCAACGGGGAATGAAAACCCATTTTCAGAAAAAAGGGGCGTCCCGAAGTATTGAGACGCCCCTTTTTCAATTTCATTATCCTTCACAACTCTTACAAGTCACCAGGTTTGTTACCAACTCTTTGGAAACGCTCTGGCTGCGTTGATAATAGAGTGTTTTCACACCCAGTTCCCACGCTTGTATCAGTAATCTGTTCACCTCTTTTACAGGCAGATTAGAAGGTATATTCAGGTTCAGACTTTGAGACTGATCCACATATTGCTGACGGATAGACGCCTGCTGAATGATTTCCAGCTGACTGATTTCCTTGAATGTTTTGAATACTTCTTTTTCTTCAGCTGTCAGTTGTTCCAGGTGCTGTACGCTACCATGGTTCATCATGATACTGCGCCAGGTTTCCTCATTGTCAATACCTCTTTCGGCCAGTAAAGCTTTCAGGTATTTATTTTTACGCATGAAGTTACCTTTTGACAGACCTGCTTTGAAATAGTTGCTGCTGAACGGCTCGATACCAGGAGATGTCTGACCCAGGATCGCGCTGGAAGAAGTGGTTGGAGCAATCGCCAGCAGTGTGGTATTTCTCTTGCCATAACCTTTCAGCAATTCTGGTTCACCATAGATCCATGCCAGTTCTTTACTTGCTTTCTCTGCTTTGGTCTGGATATCTTTGAAGATAGAAGATGTCAGTTGTTTAGCACGTAAACCTTCGAATGGAATCATGTTCTTCTGAAGATAAGAGTGCCAGCCCAATACGCCAAGACCCAGTGCACGGTGTCTTTTTGCAAAACGGTTAGCAGGCTCCAGGAAGTGGTTACCTTCAGTCTTTACGATGAACTCCTGCAATACTGCATCGAGGAAGAATACTGCCAGTTTCACAGCGTTGGTATCTTTCCATTCGTCGTACAGTTCCAGGTTCATGGAAGACAGACAACAGATGAAGGATTCTTCTTCTGTAGAAGGCAGCATGATTTCGGAACACAGGTTACTTGCGTGGATAGTCAGGTTCTGGTCTTTGTACACCTGAGGTTTGTGCCTGTTTACATTGTCAGTGAAGAAAATGTATGGCAGGCCTTTCTGCTGACGGCTTTCCAGTACTTTCGCCCAGATCTGCCTTTTCTCCATATCGCCATCGATCATGTCTTTCATCCAGTAGTCAGGCACACAAACGCCGTTGAACAGGTTCTGGATAGGATGTCCGATATCTTTGATAGAGAGGAATTCTTCGATGTCACCATGGTCGATGTCCATGTAAGCTGCAAATGCACCCCGTCTTACACCACCCTGGCTGATGGTATCCATCGCAGTGTCAAACAGGCGCATAAAGCTCACAGCACCACTGGATTTACCATTGTCAGTGACCGCACTACCACGCTCACGCAGGGAACCGAAGTAAGCAGAAGTACCGCCACCCAGTTTGGTCTGCATGATCACCTCACCCAGTTTGTGGGTGATGCCTTCAATATTATCAGGAATGTGTACGTTGAAACAGGAAATAGGCAGCCCTCTTTCTGTTCCCATATTAGCCCAGATCGGAGAGCTTAAGCTCATCCAACCTCTTTCGATCATTTCTTTGAATACATCTTTCAGCTCTGGTTTGTACAGGCGTTGTGCTGCAGCAGAACAAATTCTTTCGATGGCACCTTCTACGGTTTCACCTTTCAGTAAGTAGCCTCTGTTCAGGATCTGCTCACTCTCTTCATTTTTCCACCACAGACGGTTGCTATCCTGCTCATTGGTTACAGCAGTTTCGGGGGAGGCTGTTTCAAATAAAGTCATCATTATCTATTATATCGTCAAAAAGTTAAAACAAATCGTGTGCTGAGATACTCTTATCAAACTTAGTATACTCTACAGGGCGTTTCGCAAAGAAGTCATCCAGGCTATTAGAATAGATCTCTTCTTCAAACCACAACATTTTACCACTCTCCTCTGAAGATACGTTAAAGATAGGAGCTATACCAATCTGTTGTAAGCTATCATCTGCTCTCTTCTTCATGAAGTTGATCAGGTCCACTTTCTTAATTACCTCAATATCGCCTTCGTTGAAGATCCAGTCGAGCATGCGGCTTTCCGTTTCGATAGACAATTTCACAATATCCACTACCTGCTTCACAGCTTCCGGAGTGAAAATATCAGGATATTCTTCTTTCACCTTGCTAATCAGGTAGATACCGGCATTTGCGTGAATCTGCTCATCTACGGAAGTCCATGCGATGATGTTGCTCACATTTTTCATCAGACCTCTGAAACGGGTAAATGACAGCACGATGGCAAACTGGGAGAACAGGCTCACGTTTTCGATCAGTAAACTGAACAGGATCAGGGAGATAGTATATTCTTTCTTATCGTTTGATTTCGCATTTTCCAGTGCAGCGCTCAGATAGGTGATACGTTCCTGGATAATAGGTACTTTCATCAGTTCGGTGAATTCATCGTTGTAACCCAGTACTTCCAGCAGACGGCTGTAAGCTTCTGAGTGACGGAATTCACATTCTGCAAAGGTAGAGCCCAGACCATTCATTTCCGGTTTTGGGAAATGCTGGTACAGGTTGCCCCAGAATGATTTTACAGCTACTTCCACCTGTGCAATGGAAAGCAGACTATTCTTTATAGCGCTTTGTTCTGGTATAGATAGGTGGGCATGAAAGTCCTGAATATCAGCTGTAAAATCCACTTCTGAATGCACCCAAAAAGATTTGTTAATCGCATCAGTATACTGGAGGACCTCCGGATACTCAAATGGTTTGTACTGAACCCTCTTGTCAAATAATCCCATGTCTGATTTCTTTAAACTTTTAAACAAATGATAAAATAAATATATCTATCATGTCCGGAGGCAAATGTCCCGATTAAATTAAAGAGAGTTGGAAAAAGAAATCAACATATGGGGATAATCAGTTTTTGGAATGATCGTTCTCCCTGTCAGGGCTGATTTAGACCAGATTTATTATAACATTAAAATAATTTAATATATTTTTACCCCCTTAATAATTTATAACCCTATGCGTAACCTATTTTTCTTGTTTGTGGCAAGCCTGTTGTTCGGGGCTTGTAAAAAGGACAATCAGACAACAGTAGATCCAACACTTACCGAGTATAAAGATGGACACCGGTTAAAACTGGTGAGTAAAACTCCGGAAGAGATCATATTTACTTTCACAGGTAAGTATGGCACCATCGTTCCGCCGGATGGCTATACCGCCACCATTTCCTACATCAAAACCAGCGACAAGGCCTGGACTGAATGGAAAAAACTTACCATTACAGGCGATACCATGCACCTGACAGAGGGGCTGGAACACCTGAGCACCTACGATGTAAAGATGGAGGTGACTACTTCTGGGGAAATTTTGGTGTAGCGGGTTTCAATGTGTTCGCTCCTTACATTTACAATATTCCTATTAAAGTGGTGCAAACCCATATGAGCATCAGTGACAGCCAGGGAATGATTGTAAGGTCTATTGATGTAGAACTGAGCAGGTCTACGACTGATTGTGAAACAGCATCTACGGCCTTTTACCGGACGATGGGAAGTCATGTAATACAATTGCGGTTAAAGTCAGGTTTGCCGGCAGGAACGTATACATTGATAGTGTATAATGTGCTGGTGGATGATAGTAAGCAGATAAGTAATCAGTTTCAGTTTATGATTCAATAAAATTAAAAAGAGGGTGTATCAAACTTTTGATATACCCTCTTCTATTTCGGATACCTGATGGAGGCAGATAATCCTTTATGCGATGCTCAGTGCTTTTATTTATTTTTAATTCATCCTCTTTTATAAAGTCTCCTCTTCAATCACACTTACATGTACCCTATTTATTATGTGCTATAAACAGTGGCCACTGGTGTTCTCTCACCAATATATCCGCCATACTGGGCCTGAATAACATGGACAAGGCATTCCGCTGATACGCTCCCAATATAACGAGTGATTCCATTGCCTGCTCTTTCAGATAATGAGCGATCTCTACCTCCGGCTGCCCTTTCAAGGATATAAAATGGGCCTGCGGCGCATGCATCCCGATCAACTCTTTCACCATGCCCTCATACGGCAATTCCTGCGCATGCGTTCCTGGCTGTACCGTCACCACATTCAATGGCAACGCATTAAACACCGGCAGGATATAAGAAAACATCTTAAATGCAAAAATGGAAACCGGAGAACCATCATACAACCAGCAGATCTTCCGTACATCCGTAAAATGTCTGGGTAACAATAATACCGGGCACTTTGCATTCGCCAGAATATCTTTTACAAAAGGTGTCGGCGATTCTTCTGTAAAAGGGTTCATTGTTTCACTCGCATCTATCAGCAGCATATCCGCATACCTGCTTTCTTTCAAAATACTCTGGGTAACCGCATCACTTCCTCTGCGTACATTGTAATGAATACCCGCATGCTGACAGGCATGTTCAAACTGCGCACTCCCATCCACGCTTCTCCTGCCTCCGCCACCGGCATAGGCAAATTCCATCTTCTGTGCAAAAACACCTGTAATGGTCGCATTATGTTGCAACCCCATTCTTATTGCATATTGCAGGGTACTGTCACTAAACTTTGACCCGTCGAAAACAGCCACTATTTTTTTCATAACCGTGAAATTTAAAATAACGCTTTATTTATGCGCAATAAATACAGGATACCTGTACTCTGAAATGTAACTGGTGCAAAAACTTCTCTTAAACAGATTAGACAAACCCGACCTTCCAAAAGCCCCTGTTACCAGCATTGGCCTGGAAATGCCTTCTAAAAACTGACCCATCTCCTGCAGTTCTAACTGCAGAAAAGTAAGATTATTGTAATGCCGGCCTGCCAGCTCCCTGATATAATCTTCATCCGGTATCTCGGGCTGATGCTTATGCGTAGCATATACCAATGTGGTACTGCAATCACAGAGATCACTAAAGAGGTAAGAAAACATTTTGATGGCGAATACCGATGACCGGGTGCCATCATATGCAAGTATGACATTCTCCGGATAGTCGAACTTTTCCGGCGCTACGATAACGGGACATTCTGTATCATGCAACACATCGCGCAGGTATTCGCTGGGTACTTCCAGCCGTAGATTCTCATAAAATTTCTGGCTACCCAGTATCATGAGATCTGCAAACCTACTCTCTTTCTGCAATTTCGAAATGGCATGCGGCGAATGATCTTTGTGTATACGGAATTCAATGTTATTCCTGACACACTCCTCTTCGAACAGCTGAATATTTTCATCTACCTTTTCTTCATCAATTTCAATCTGTAATGGAACATAGAGCCCTCCGCCTCCAAATACATACCCAAGTCCCGAAAAATCAAGTTCAGGCAGGAAGGCGCCAACCAATAGGATCTTTTCACTTTCATTCAATTTTTTAGCCAATCCAATTGCTCCATTAGAATAATGTGTACCATCAAAGGCAACGATTACTTTTCTCATGGCGTTGAATTAAGAAATGAATAATTGGGGAACGCCTTCAATTTCATTAAAAGAGACGGCAATAAATATGACCGTCATCAATCTAATAAATGACTCTGCTTAGTTTATCTACATCCAGAATATAAATGACTCCTTTCTTGATGTCAATCAGCTGCTCATCCCTGAAGTCGGACAATGTACGGGCAAAGGATTCTTTCGCCACGCCGGCCAGAGCCGCCAGGTTACTTCTGCTAATGCGAATGCCTTCGTTGTTATATTTCTTATTGACAGCCAGTAGGGTGTCCGCCGTCTTTTTTCTTAGTGAATCATATGCCACTTTTAGTAATTGTCCTTCTTTATCATCTACATTCTGGGCGAGGATCTTTATAAGCTGATTCTGGGCATAGTTGTTTTCAGTGACCATGCGGTCAAAGTCGGCATTCGGTATCACAGCCAGTTCTACATCGTCTACCGCTTCAGCGCTTTCGTGGTAACTGGTTTTATTAATAATAGCCACATGGCCAAGAAAACCTTCATTATAAAGTGCAGTGATAAGTTCACGGCCATCTTCACATACCTTGAAAGTTTTAACTTTTCCTTTTAAGATATAGAACAGACAGGAAGGATGATTGCCCTCCTGGTAAATGAGTTGTTTGTTTTTATAATAACGGATATTCCGGTTTCGGATCAGGTCCTGCAAAGGATCGTCCAACAGGAGATTCCCTTTTTTTACCGCAGATTTTTTGAGTCTGCATTCTATCGAGTTTAACAGTTCCGATGATTCAAAGGGCTTGGTAATATAATCATCTGCACCAAGGTCCATGCCTCTCCGAACCTCTGCCCGGTCGGACCTCGACGTTAGAAAAATAAATGGAATACTACTGGTTTCCTTATTATTATTCAATACCTGGAGGACGACAAACCCATCTAAAATGGGTAAAGTCAGGTCACAAATAATAAGGTCAGGATGTTTTTCTTCAGCAAGCAATATCCCCTCTTTACCGTCAACTGCCTCTAATACCATATAATTTGCCAGCCCAAGTATTTCAACAATTTCCTCCCGTACAGCAGTGTTATCTTCGATAACAAGAATAGTAGACATACAGCTGTGGATTTTTTTTGAGTTCACTCAAAACTACGCACAATCGCAGACCTATTAGTTGATGGCTGTCAACCAACAAGGAAACAACTATCTATGATAAATATCAGTTAATATAATTAATATGACAGAAAATAGGAATTGGTGAGTTCGGGCTTGTTATAAGTGAGTTCTTCTTTGACAGTGGTATGATAAACGCCCCGGTTAGATGCGTTTAATATAGCGTGTGCTGCAGCAGTGTCCCATTCCATAGTTGGGAAGAGGCGTGGGTACAGATCGGCTTTGTCTTCCACCAGGAGCATGAATTTGAGAGAGCTGCCCATGGAGGTAAGTGTAACGTTGGAGAATTGAGAGATGAATTGTTTTGTTTCGTCTGATAAATGAGAACGGGAAGCGATGATGGTGATAGAAGGTTTAATTAATAGCTCCTGTAAAGTGCGTCTGGATTTTAAAGGAGGAATTGCGTGATCATTTTTATATACCCCCGTCTCCTCACTCCCATAATAAAGATCTCCCAATACAGGGGCATACACCACGCCGCCCACAGGTTTATTATGATGCATCAATGCTATATTGACGGTGAATTCTCCATTTTTATTGATAAACTCCTTAGTACCATCCAGCGGATCTACCAACCAGTAATATTCCCATGCAGATCTTATTTGAAAATCCTGGTGTTTGCCTTCTTCTGATAAAATAGGGAGATCCGTCTGTGCTAATATTTGGGAGATAATAGTGTGAGCAGCTTTGTCAGCAGCCGTAACGGGAGATTCGTCTGCTTTTTTTTCAGTATCGAAATTATCCGAATGGTATACATCTAAAATAGCCTTTCCTGCCTCAATAGCAGCCTTATTTGCGATTTCTAATAATTGCCTCATCATGTGGCAAAGATAGAAAAGAGTGGGTAGAGAAATCCACCCACCGTAACCTTTGGAACAAAATGCTGTATGAACTTCAAATCGAAGCATTTTAGCACCTAAAAGTAACCAGCATTTGGCTCCTGAAACGATAATGACCATCACATCTTCACGGGTAATCTGTCAATCATTATTGCTATCGAAATCATTTTTATTCCAGCACGTCCAGGCACTGCATGGTTTTGTATCCGGCAGCAACCTTTCTACCTTTCACCGTTTTAGTTAATAAGAAATTGACCGTGTTTCCAATTATTGTCAGACATGCAATAAAGGAGATTGCTTTGATGTACTTTTTCATGATGTACGGGTTTACAATATGAAGTTACCAAGGGTATAGATGGCGGGAAATGATGGCCGGCAAGCAAAAGATTGATTAGGATCAGTCATGTATTTGGTTGATTTACAAGAAAATAAAAATATTTGCAACATTGTTTAACAATCGTTACTATATTTGCAACACCGATGCAATAGATATACCGTTTATTTAAATCCAGGCCTGCATCAATTGATGTTGCAGGCCGCAGGCGTACAAAATGTCTGAAAAAATGTGAATGCTTATGAATAAAGGATGGGATGCTATCGGAATTGGAGCATCATTAGCCTGTGCCATACATTGTGTGCTATTACCCTTGCTATTTACAACACTGACTTTGTGTGGCGTTGAGTTTATTGAGAATAAACTGCTGGAAGTACTGACGATTGTCTTATCCATGTGTGCAGGAAGCTGGGCTTTGATCAGGGGCTATCGCAAACACCACCACCGGTTGTCGTTGGTATTGTACTTCATTATTGGCTTACTATTGATGATAGCAGGGAATTTTATGCATGGCCAGTTTGCCGAGATTCTGTGCAAATTAGCCGGTGCTGTATTAATCATTACCGCCCATGTCAGGAATATTTATTTCTGCAAGCATTAATAAATGGTTGCTGGTAGGGGTCGATTAAGTTATCGCAGGGGCCTGCGGCCTGCTTGACTAAATTCAAAATGATACACTACTTTGTAATTTGTAATTTGCAATTCTGATATTCAACCCCTACCTTTGCACCCTATTATTACTAATAAGTCCAACATGAAATCTGCATTCAGAACAGCCGTCTTAAGACACCAGATGTAACTACCCGGTTACATTGTTCTGATCTATTCACTATCTACACACTCTTTTATTTTCTTATCTAATTCCGCAAGGGATACCTATTGCCATTTTTCATGAAACTGAAAGAAATCTCAGCATTCTTATGCATTTACATTATCTGGGGTACCACCTTCTTAGGCATTTCCTATGCCCTCAAAGGCTTTCCACCATTTATTCTATTAGGACTCCGATTCACTACCGCAGGCGTCCTGCTTTTATCCTGGCTTATATATAAGGGAGAAAAGCCAACAGGATTTGAAACATGGAAACAAAACAGCATTTCCGGCATCTTAATCCTGACCATGGGTATCGGTAGCCTGACCTATGCGGAGCAATACATTACATCCACAGAAGCAGCGATTGTGGCCGCACTGGAACCCTTCTGGTTCATGCTCATCGACAAAAAAAGCTGGAAATTCTACTTTGCGAATAAGATATCCGTACTTGGAATTATCATCGGTTTTGTAGGACTATTGATCTTTTTCAGAGACAGTCTGGCGGTGCAGGCAGGTATGGATCACGCCAGAACAGTAGGTTTCATGGTCATGATCTTTGGAACGATCGTATGGGTATTGGGTGCATTTCATTCCAAAAAACCGACAAAAGCCTCACTATTGATGAACGTTTCACAACAACTGTTTATCGGCGGAGTGATTAGCTTAATCATCGCCACCGTACAGGGAGAATGGCACGTTATTCAATGGGGAGCAATTCCATTGGCATCCTGGAGTGCGCTGGTATACCTCATCTTCTTTGGTTCGATATTGGCCCATTTGTCTTTTATCTGGTTGTTATCCATCAAGCCTCCGGCTATGGTAAGTACACACACGTTCATTAACCCTATCGTAGCGGTACTGGCGGGCACCCTGATTGCAGGCGAAGCCCTCTCTTTCGGTCAGGCTATTGGCATAACAGTTATTGTAATAGGAGTGGCGATGAATAACCTGACACAATTTAAATTGAGCCCGGCAGCCAGCTAAAATTTAACCAACATGCCTTACGTCTGCACCCTAAGCAGAAGCCGGCAATTGATGCTATACCGGACCTCATGCTATTGGTCACAGTAATCGGTAATGGGTGCACAAATGAAGCAACCAATACCGATTATTGTCATCATTATCGGTTACTGTAATTGGAGGCTTTATTACGGGTTTGCCGTTATTACTACTGGCATTAGCGGACCGGCCGGGATGATGGATATTGAAACAAATAAAGTAATCCCTTGTAGGAAACGCTATTGGTAATAAGCTATAAAGAGAGGATCCAGCCCTCTAATCCGCTGTAAGTTGATAAACTTTAACATTTCTATATTAACCTGCTTCAATCCATTTCCGGATACCAGCAGCGCCAGACTCACCCCAAAAACAGCTACCATGCTTACTATCACACCGATTTCATGTATTTCACAGGCAGCAAGCTACCTGGTGATTTTGCAGAAATGTTGGAAGCCCAATCCAGAATTTCTACCAAATTGGGGTTCAATTTTGTACTTCAACTAAGTAGCATATGAAAAAGTGTCTCCTATTTTATTTTTGTACCTGCTTTATCTCATTAGTACATGCCCAGACAAGGGATAGCATCATTGTTCGTACTTATCCGGCATTTACAGTCCGGCAGCTCAGTCTGCCTTTAACATTGGCTGTTTTAGGACTCGCCTCTAACGGCAATGGCAACGAGGCATTCAAAAAGGAAGTAGTAGAGGAAAGGAATGAAATGATGCCAAAGTTCCATACCAGTATAGACAATTACCTTCAGTTTGCACCACTGGTCATCGCTTATGGGCTGGATGCTGCGGGAGTAAAATCAAAAACAGACCTGCTGAACCGATCGGCCATCCTCATGAAAGGCGAACTGCTCATGCTGGGATCTGTCTATGTACTGAAAAAATACACACATCAGCTTCGCCCGGATGGCTCTACATATAACTCCTTCCCTTCCGGACATACCGCACAGGCATTTGCCGCTGCCACCCTGCTCAGTGAAGAATACAAAGACCGGTTTCACTGGATGCCCTATGCTGCCTATGGATTAGCCAGTGGCGTAGGCATGCTTAGAATGGCGAATAACCGCCATTACATTTCTGATGTATTGCTGGGTGCCGGTATTGGAATTCTTTCTATGAAAGTGGCATATTGGACCCATCAATACAAATGGGGTAAGCGCACTCAGGCTATTAATCTTGAAAATCCATAATAATGCCATACGCATCATTGCTGGTGAAAATAGAGGCCCACGTACGCAATCTATTTGCCATCCATATGCATCCTTACCTGGTTTACCACAATCTCTCCCATACGGAGAATGTGGTGAGGTATACAGCTAGATTGTCGGAATATTACGACCTGAAACCACACAGTCATTTCATTATTATGGCAGCAGCATGGTTTCATGACACTGGGCATCTATTCGGAGAGATCGAAGGTCATGAAGCCCTTAGTGCGACCCTCATGGAAAAATATCTGGGCGATACAATTTCTAAAATTTATTTAAACCATATTCGTCAGTGCATCATGGCCACCAAAATGCCGGTTCACCCTGGCAATTTACTGGAAATGATTATCTGTGATGCAGACACCTGGCACCTTGGCACAACAGATTTTTTCGGGGAGGACCATAAAGTATGGCAGGAGGTCGAAGCAAGAAAAGGAAAAATATTTGATAATAAACCTGCTTTAAGTCTCAGGTTTATGGAGCAGCATATATTTTTCACTTCTTATTGTATCCAACATTTGTCTGAAGGGAAAAGAGAAAATGTAAAGCGGCTAAATGAATCAATAGGTGGATGATTCTTGTGTAGTACCGTGACATTCTATCTGCGGAGGTGGTGACAGACGAAACTATGCTGTGGTCAGATGCGGAACAAAATGGCCGAATATAGCAGAAAACTTCACTTTATGTTGGATACAGTATCTGCCAAACACGATGTAAACACTTATCTGAATCTGCTCAGGAATCACACCCTTCTCATACCCCTGCTTATTTTACCTGGTAAGCAATAATGCGGTTCCTGTTAAATACCGGAACATAAAGTGTTTTTGTTTTGCTGTCATAGCTAATATCATTAGCCATCAAACGATCTGCCCGGGTATCCAACAGCAGTTCCTTGCTACCATCGGCCTTCACATAGTATAAGATCCCCGTGTAGTTGCTGACAATAAATTCATTCGGACTAACCATAACAATACCATCAAGACCGTTTTCAAAACCATCAGCAACTTTTGTCACTTTCTTATTAGCATTCACCTTATACAATGTATTTGTAGTTATCACATACAGATCATCATTAACAGTCAGCAAACCGTTAGCGCCAGACATATTTTCCAGGTACAAAATAGCTTTTTCATTCTCAACACGATACACCTTGCCCGTCCTGGTATCACTCACATACACCACTCCCCTGCTATCTACAGCTACATCATTGAGCCTTCCTATACTATCGATAAGGATCTGTTTAATCACAGCTGCCTTTTCAACATCAACAACCGCAATCCCTGAAGGGGCAGTAGTATAGAATAGTCCTTTGAACAACGCAGACCCCATGTTCGAATTAAGTCCTGTTAACCACTCTTTAGTAATGATCCTTCCATCAGTGCCCATGTAATCCGGCCTTTGATGGTTCTGCTTTTGAGGATCCTCCACCTGCAGAAAGCGCCGGTTCTCTTGCGTTGCTCCCCGAAGCCAGCAGTGAGCCACCAGCTATCGTTAAACCAGTTTTTAAAAGGCTGCGACGATTCATTGTAATTGTAATTTTAATGTTGCTGATTAATTGCATCAGGCATTTTAACAGGCCTGAGCAGTTGAGAAAAAGTAAGAGAACCCATCTTCCATTTACCATCTTCTTTAAGGTACACTTCAGTCACCATAAAGGAGTGAACCACTTCGTTACCACCCACTACAGCAATAAGATCAATATCGTTTAACAAAATAGCATTGTTGCCGAAAATATTAACTGCCGCTCCATACACCGCAGCCTTCTTATACCATATCATGCCGCCCTTAATAGTATTTAGCTCCTGCGTTTTGCCCCAGCTTCCACCCATGTGCACAAAAACACACTTGTCCGTAAACAGGTTGTTAAGTGCATCCACATTCTTATCTGCCATCCAAGTCCATTTGGCTTTTGACAGATCAAGGATCTCCTGTTCCTGTTTGCCGGGTGTTGCTGAATCGCCAGGCAGATTGGCCTGAGCGCGGCACAGTTGGAAACCCGAAACAAGTAAAACGAAAAGGATCAATCGTTTTTTCATAGTCTTATCAATTAAAGGTTTATTGGTTATAACAAAGCAGAATTAAAATATCATCTCCCGACATGGCAGGCATAATTAACAAACTAATCTATGAGGTTCTTTAATATCATCCATTCATCAATGTGATCGTCAGCATATAAGCCTAATAGCATGCTGTATACCGATCATAAATGCCCTGTTCAGGCCCTCATAGTTCTGATCATTAATCATTGAGCTTTCTATTTCCCAACCACTTCACCATTGCCGGATCGCGATGATCAAAAAATGAAGAGGTAGCAGTATCCAACGTCTTGATAGCATCTAAATCAGCCGTACTCAGTTCAAAATCGAAAATGCTAAAATTCTCTTCCATGCGTTCTTTACGTACAGACTTTGGTATAGCCACTACCCACCGTTGCGTTAGCCAGCGCAGTATCACCTGTGCTACGGATTTATTATATTTTGCACCAATGGAAGCCAGAAGTTCATTTTTGAAGATATTATTCTTGCCTTCTGCAAACGGCCCCCAGGATTCGATTTGTACATTTTGTTCTGCCATGAATCCCTGCGCTTCATTTTGCTGATGGAAAGGATGCGTTTCTACCTGATTAACCGCTGGTACTATATCGTTATGAATAATCAGGTCAATTAGCCGGTCAGGATAAAAATTGCTAACACCGATTGCCCTTACCCGGCCTTCCCTATAGAGGTCCTGCATAGCACGCCATTCACCATACACATCTCCGTAAGGCTGGTGGATCAGGTACAAATCCAGGTAATCAAGTTGCAGGCGTTTAAGCGATTCTTCAAATGCCTTTTTAGTATCTTCATATCCATTTGACTGGATCCAAAGTTTGGTCGTAATAAAAAGCTGATCGCGGGCTACACCACACTTTTTAATCGCGCGGCCTACTGCTTCTTCATTGCCATAAGAGGCCGCTGTATCAACTAACCGGTAGCCGGTGGCGATGGCATCCATTACACTCCTTTCACACTCTGCCATATCAGTTACCTGAAATACGCCAAAGCCCAGCACGGGCATTTCTACACCATTATTTAGAATCATCTTCTGCATATACTATTTTTATTTTGTGTTGAACTTATAAGCTATTCCGGGATTTTCTGCCTCTTTGATCAATCTGAACCTATCTTATAAACTCAGCTGTAAAGTCCGCTACCTCCACCTAACTACATCGCCAAACAAATGTCACGCTTATTGGGGTCTGGATACTTACCTGAATTACTGCACTTTTTACCTTGATTACAGATCAGGCACCCGACAACAACAAATGGTTAAAATATGCCGTAATTTTAGAGAAGAACAACAGTGGTATTATGGACAATATGTTGCGATTTAATACAATTGGCGAATACAATGCCTTTAACAACAATGAAACCCTGCATCCGCTCGTAAGTGTGGTGGACCTTTCCAAAGCCAGTCCACGGCAGGGAAGGTGTATGTACTTTGGATTCTATACCGTCTTTCTCAAGGATTTGAAATGCGGGGACATGGTGTATGGACGTCATACCTACGATTATCAGGAGGGAACGTTGGTATTCCTGGCGCCGGGACAGGTAGCTGGCATCAATAGCAATGGGGAAACCTACCAACCCAAAGGCAATGCATTGGTATTTCATTCCGACTTCTTACTGGGCACAATCCTTGGTAAACATATCAATGATTACGGCTTCTTTGGCTACCAGACCAGAGAGGCACTACACCTGTCTGAAAAAGAACGACAGATCGTGCTGGACTGTTTTGCCAAAATTGAATACGAACTACAACGCCCAATTGATAACCACAGTAAAAAACTCATAGCCTCTAATATTGAATTATTCCTTGAATATTGCACCCGTTTTTATGAACGGCAGTTCATTACCCGCGAACACGTACACAGGGGAATACTATCCCAATTTGAACAAATACTGAACGACTATTTTATTTCAGATAAAACATTTACCATCGGACTACCATCGGTAGCCTACTTCGCCGGTGAGTTAAACCTCTCTCCAAACTACTTTGGTGACCTGGTGAAAAAGGAAACCGGCAGATCAGCACAGGACTATATTCAGTCAAAAATCATAGCGGTGGCCAAAGAAAAGATCTTTGACCCAAGCAAATCGCTTAGTCAGGTGGCAGCTGAATTGGGTTTTAAGTACCAGGCACACTTCACACGTTTATTTAAACAAAAGATTGGCTGTACTCCACAGGAGTTCCGGGCTGCCAATTAACAATGCAGTTCACTACCATTGGCCTAATATTAAAAGTTAACAAGCCAGGCCGCGCCCGGGTGTTCAGCTATAGATACAACAAACGTCCCACATTTATTGATCTCCGCTGCTGCAAAGGATCTTATCAGGGAGGGAAAATATGATATTATCACTTATCGTGAAATTGACGGGAAGACCCGAAGGGCATTTTTTTCCTCCGGAAAATTCTCTTTATCATCCCGAAAGCCTGTCAGAAATGAAAATGGCAGGTTTGTATGCAAAGATAAAAAGTAAATAAAATCGGAATATCAAAGGCTGTTTCAATGGTGAGATTGAAACAGCCTTATAAAAAACGAGCGAAATGGGAACTTGTTACATCATAACATTTGTTCCGGAATAAGAGCCAGATTAATCTGCTCAATTCCTTTCAAAATAGCATCCGGCATGTATGAAATGCTCGTGATACCATTCCTTACCAGGAACAGGGCTATTTCGGGGAAGTCGCTGGCAGCCTGACCACAAAAACCAACAGGTACTATTTTTTCGTGCGCTTTCCGTATAGTTTCTCCAATCATTTTCAATACAGCGGGGTCCTTTTCATTGAACAGGTCTGCTATCAGAGTGGCATCCCTGTCTATTCCCAATACAAGTTGCGTAAGGTCGTTGGACCCTATGGAGAAACCATCGAATATAGCGGCCAGTTTTTCAGCCATAATTACATTGGAAGGTATTTCAATCATCACATATACTTCTAGCCCGTTTTGCCCTCTCTTAAGGCCTAATTCACCCATATAATCCAGCACCTTCTCTCCTTCTTCCACCGTACGGCAGAATGGGATCATCACCTTTACATTTGTTAAGCCCATCTCGTCCCTTACTTTTCTGATGGCAGCACACTCAAGTTTGAAGCCATCTTTATATAGATCATGACAATACCTGGATGCGCCCCTGAATCCGAGCATAGGATTAGGTTCTACCGGCTCAAACTGTTTCCCGCCCAACAGTGCAGCATATTCATTTGTTTTAAAATCACTCATACGCACGATGACCTGCTTGGGGTAAAAGGCCGCTGCAATCGTGGCAATTCCCTGTGACAGGCGATCTATAAAATAGGAAGTTTTATCCGGATAGGCGGCAGTGAGTAGTTCGATCTTTTCGCGGGCTGCCTGGTCTTTCAATTCATTAAACTTAACCAGTGCCATAGGATGTACTCCTATAAAGGATGCGATAATAAATTCCATCCGCAGCAATCCTACACCGGCATTTGGATAAAAGGATAACCTGAACGCCTGTGCCGGATCGCTGATAATAAGCATAGGCAATACACCTTCCGGAATGGATATGCTCTCAAGGTCCTTTTTTTCTTCATGGAATGGCAGGATACCTTCATAAACAAATCCTGTATCTCCTTCGCAACAGGACACAGTAATGTCTTGCCCCTCCCGAATGGTAGTAGTAGCATCTTTGCATCCTACGATGGCAGCAATACCGGTTTCGCGGGCTACAATGGCAGCGTGACTGGTGCGCCCGCCGGTGTTGGTGATCAGGGCGCCTGCTTTCTTAAAAACAGGATCCCAGTCAGGACTGGTGGTATTGGTTACTACGATATCGCCTGTTTTTATCTGCCACGCGTCGGCAGGGGAAGATAATATACGCGCTTTGCCAGCGACAACTTTATTGCCAATGGCGAATCCCCGGGCCATGACGTTTCCTTTCTTTTCGAGGTGCCAGGCAGACAAATACCTTTTCTTTTTTCGTGAGTGGACAGTTTCCGGACGTGCCTGTACAATATATAGCTGTTCGTCGATACCATCTTTTGCCCACTCTATATCCATTGGCCGGCCGTAATGTTGTTCTATTTTGATAGCCCAGTCGGCCAGTTGTGCTATTTCCTTGTCGGAGAGCACCATTTCCTGCTGCCGGGCTGTAGACACTGGCACATTTTCCAGTGATCCGCCATTTTCTGCAAAGCAAAGCATCTTATCTTTGCTACCGATACTCTTCCGGATGATAGCATGCGTGGGTTTGAATACAACGTATTCATCGGGCACCACAGCACCCTGTACAATGTTTTCACCCAACCCCCATATACCATTTATTAATACGAGATCTCTGAAACCAGAATCCGGATCCAGCGTAAAGCAAACACCGGATGCAGCCAGATCTGACCTGACCATAAGCTGTATGCCCACAGACAATGCCACCTTTTCATGTTTAAAACCATTATCTTCCCGATATTTGATAGCTCTGTCAGTATACAGGGAAGCATAACACTTTATAATTGCACTGATAAGAGCATCTTCTCCCCTGATATTTAAGAATGAGTCATGCTGCCCTGCAAAACTGGCATTGGGAAGATCTTCAGCGGTAGCACTGCTTCTTACTGCCACCGCTTTATTATCATTACCACATAGAAGACGGTATGCACCCAAAATTTCAAGAATTACTTCTTCCGGGAGGTTAGCTTTCAGGATCATTTTTCTTGCCGCCTCACCTTTTTCTGCCAGGTTGGTCCAATTCTCTCTGTCCAGCTCCATCATCAGTTGCTGCAGGGGTTCCCACAAATTATTATAATCGAGAAAGGACCAGAATGCAAAAGCATTGGTAGCAAAACCATCCGGTACGTTGATACCTTCCTGGTGAAATGAATTGTATAATTCTCCCAGTGAGGCATTTTTACCTCCCACATCCGGTACGTTTTTTAATCCGATACCTGAAAAATGCATGATAAAGCTTTCCATCTCTTTGCTATTTATTGTGAGCGATAAAAAGAGGCCACTGATGTTCCCTTACCAGTACATCTGCCATACTTGGTTTAAAAAGCATGGAGAATACATTGCGCTGATAAGCGCCTAAGATCAACAAAGATTCCTTATCCTGTTTTCGGAGGAACAGGGGTATTTCTACATCCGGCTGCCCTATAAGAGAAATGAAACCGGCATGTGGAGTATGTAGGGACACCAGTTCTTTAAACAGCACACTGTTTACCGTTTCTTCCTCCCTACCGGGAAAATGTGCGGTGATTATCTCCATAGGCAATACATTCAGTACAGGCAGGAGATAATTAAACATTTTGAACGCATATATGGAAACAGGTGAACCATCATGCAACCAGAATACTCTCCTGATATCTGTAAAATGCCTGGGCAATAATAAAACCGGGCACCTGGTACCTTCCAGAATTTCCCGTACAAAGTGAGTAGGCGATTCTTCTGTATACCTATTCATAGATTCGCTGGCATCAAGGAGCAACAGATCTGCATAACGGCTTTCCTTTAGCAGATCGCGGACAGCCAGTTGTTTGTCCCGGTGAACCATGTATGCTATACTTGCGTCTTTACAGGCATTTTCAAACCGGTCTACAGCGGCATCCCGCTCATGCCGGTCTTCTTCTACAAGATGTTTAACATTATCCACGGCATATTCTTTTTCACTGTACAACTGGTAGATTCCACGGCTTGAATACGTCATATCTTCCAGGAAAACACCTGTAATCATGGCATTGTGTTGAATGCCCATTTTCACAGCATATTGCAGGGTGCTGTCTGAGAACTTTAAGCCATCAAAAACAGCCAGAATCTTTTTCATAACCAACGATTCAATTGTGAGCAATAAACACCGCCTGGCTAATCACTTTAATAACCGGGTTAGCATGACTGGGACTAAGGAAATTTGAAATCATACTCCGCCCATAAGCGCCCATTACTACGATAGATTTATCCCTGTCAAACAATAATTCCACGAGCCCCATTTTTACATTTCCTTCAGAAGAGAGAAAGTCGAGGTAATTGTAATGAGCATGCATCCATTCCCTGAATTTGTAGCGTTCTTCAGGACTTACTTCTTCGGGGTTCACGCTGACCACGACAGTCTTGAGTTCATTGAGTTGTGGAAAGAGGTAGGTAAATTGTTTAATAGCGTGAATAGAAGATGGTTTGCCATCGTAGGTGAATACGATTTCCCCGATGCCGTTAAAACTTGCCGGCATGAGCATAACAGGGCATTCAGCATTGCTCATGACATCCTTCACAAAATCGGTGGGTGTGCCTTCGTTATTTGGGCTGAATGTAGTACTTACATTCAGAAGCAAAAGATCGGCATACCGGCTTTCCAGGATCAGTTCGGATAACGGGTTACCACGGTCCCGGTGCACAACACAATCAATGCCTTTGATTTCGCAGGCGGTTTTGAAACGTTGAATATTTGTATCACAGGTATGTTGTTTGAGGGACAAAGGTTCTTCAGTTACATTCAGACCAGCATTAACGGCGGCAGTTCTGATCATACTGTCCGTACGCATTTCTGATTCATCGTTTTCAAGAAAAACAGCGAGGAGCTTCGATTGGGCCAACTCACAGATATAACCTGCAAAATCCAGGTTATCAAGATGCAGGTCGAGTGCATCCGTTACATACAATATCTTTTTCATAACAATGAGGTTTTCAGATAAAGGTGTCAGCCCATTAAAGGGCTGACACCATGAATTCATTACTGAATCACTACGTGTTTTGTACCATTTGCCTTCCTGGCTTCTTCAGTCTTTGGCAGGTATAATTTCAGTATACCATCTTTATATTTTGCTTCCACTTTATCTTTAACTACACTGACAGGCAGTCTGAAGCTCCGGGAGAAGCTACTGTAGTTGTATTCCTGCCTGGTAGGGGTTTCTTCAGTTTCTTCTGTTTCAGCACTGATCGTCAGCACATCATTATCAATATCGATCCTAAAGTCATCCTTATCCATACCTGGGGCAGCCACAGTCAGCTTAAACTGATCTTTTTCTTCTGTAATATTTACAGCAGGAACGGTAGCAGTATATGTTTTGCCGCCATTAAAATCAAATAAATCTTTCCAGGGTTTAAAATAATCATCGAATGCAGATGGCAGAATGGAAGTTGCCTTAGTTAATTCTTTAGACATAGTTACCTCCTTGTTTTAAAAATTGTGAAGAATATTGGGATTATATTTTCGAAAATTTCAGGGTCGTTTACAATATGAATTTACATCTTGTTTAATACTGAAAACAATGATCTGGAGTATCCGAAACATTGATTCTCATCACCATGCAGCCATTGTTACCGTGGCATTGTTCAATACCTGCTGAAATAATTTCTCTACATCTTCCGGCTGGCACAAGGCGGTTCCGGGATGCAGGGTGGCGGCGGCTCCACAGGCAATGCCATAACGTATTGCACCTAAAAATCCCGCACCTTTTGAAAGCTTATATACAATACCGGCAAGCATCGCATCACCAGCCCCCACGGTACTGACAGATTTCACGAGTGGAGCAGGGATCATGACCTGCTCATCTTTTGTAACCAGTATAGCACCGGCAGCACCCAGCGATACGACTACAGCCGCGCTCTGTCCTCTGTTTATGATTTGCCTGGATTCCTGGTATACATCCTGCTCAGATAAGTGTGAATTGCCAATTAATAATTCTAATTCTGTGAGATTGGGTTTGATAAGATACACTCCTTCTTTTAGCGCACAGGCGAGGGCTTCACCAGATATATCTACCACAAGCCTGGCTCTTCTTTTTTTTACGATAGCAGCGATCTCTCCCATTACTTCGGGAGGCATACCAGGTGGTAAACTACCACTTACCACAATAAAATCATCTGCTGCACATTTACCTATTATTTCAAGACAGGGCTGCCATTCTTTTTCACTGACAGTGGGCCCTGGCATGCCAAAACGATATTGCTGATTAGTAGACACATCCATTACCACCAGGTTCTCCCTTGTTTTGCCACTGATGGTAACATTGATAGCATCCAGGTGTTCCTTTTCAATCAAAGAAGAAAAAAAACGGCCGGTATACCCACCGGAAAGATAAACGGCGGTAGCATGACCACCCAGGTTCCTGATAGCCCTGGCAACATTTATACCTCCGCCACCCGGCTCAAATACAGGAGGTGAACAGGCCAGTTTCTTTTCAGGCACCAGGTGGTTGATAGTAGTACTTTTGTCAATTGCCGGATTAAAAGTGAAGGTGATGATACGGTTCATAACACTGGGTTTAAAGTTTTATTTTATTATATACGTCGTCATAAAAACAGATTTTCCCTTTTCCATCTGGCCAGGCTACTTCATATAGAATAAATAGTGGAATTTTATGTTTCAGGGGAAAGATCAGCTGTCCGCTATCTGACGCTAAATCACATACCTTAGTCGCAGCATTGGCCAGAAATGGGTGCAATGCAGGTTCCAGCATTTCTGCCAGCGAATCGACATCTTCTACCCGTATACACCCATGACTGAAATACCGGCTGTTGAACATGAAGTAGCTTTTATTGGGCGTATCATGCAGATACGTGCTGTAAGGGCTGAAAAAATTGAGTTTGATGATGCCCAGAGAATTATCACATCCAAATAGCTGCCTTAGTGTATATGGAAAATTCCTACTGTTCAGCTGCTGCCATTTGATAGTGGACGGATCTAATACCTTACCGGCTTTGTCCAGCACCTGATAATTACCGTAGTCCAAATAGTCCAGCGGAGCAGATTGAATGGCAGGTAATAATTCGTTTACAGCGATGCTACGCGGTACATTCCAATATGGGAATAATATTACCTCATGTACGCTGCTGGCTAGTGGTATACTGGGCGTAGCAGCTTTGCCCACAATACAGCGGGTGTAGAACAAAACTGAATCTTTACATATATAAAAAAGATTCGCCGCCGGAATATTAACGATGATCACAGGTTGTTCCTGTTGAATACAATCCAGCCAGCGCCAGGTATTTAAAGCATGTTTTAGTTCATATAGTCTTTTTTCTACGGATATATTTAGTTCTTCCAGGATGCCCGGGCGAAGTGTGCCATCTTCCAGCATTTCAAACATACCTTGTGCTAACCTCAGTTTATTCCTGAGTGTATCTTCGTGAATGGTATAATCAGGGGTATCTGTAATACCCAGTTGAAATAACTTTTCGATAAGGGGATGATTAGTGGTATCCAGCTTATCACTGGTGACTGGAGAGAATATAAATTTCTTACGGTTTTCCAGCACAGCTATCTTTTCTTTCAACTCCATGTACATTACATTGTGCGGTTCCAACCTGGCAGGCAAGGTGGCAAACTGATCTTCTGCCATAGCAGTCAATATGCTGTCGCGGATATTCAAACAAGCGGGGTAATAGTTAATTCCATTATAAGGCACACGCACTTCCTGATTACCATAAACGATATCAGAAAAATAACTGATTGCAGCATTTGTCAGTTCTTTATCAATACTGGCAGTATCGTCAATTTTTATCCCGGATGTAAGCTGCTGCACCGTTTTATAAGCATAGTCTTTTTCATTAAGGCCTGACAGAGAGGCCTGTGAGAAGAAGCTGACAAGTATGCGCAGGTTCACAGTATCCGATAACCATCCGATATGTTGGCCAGTGGCTGTCGATATCGCCAGTGATAAAAATATTATTGTCAAAAACCAATATTTCATATCTAAAATATTATGTGCGATATAATCCTGCCAGGAATACTCCGATCAATAGTATCTTTTCATTTATCCTTTTTGCCAATTCATATGCTCTATTAGAATAATGTGCGCCATACTTTTCTCATGGCTTTTGAAATATCAGAGGAATAATTGGGGAACAACATAAAATTCGCAATAACCAGCGCCAACAAAAATGATACTGATCATACAGAAGTCTGACTTTGATGCAAGAGAAGGTTGCAATATCAATGAAAAACATGACAAAAATCATTGATTTTAATAGAGATAGAAAACTACCTTTCAGTTCGAAAACAAAATGAATTCCACGGTTACGATTGCAGAATCTATATAATTTGTTACAATCCTTTAGTGCAAGCAACGATGTGCTTTTTTCATAACCGATAAAATGAACAGCGAAAGAAAGGTAGTAACCGTAATTGCTATCTTTCTTTACAACAACTATCTAATCCCAATTATTTACCTCAAAAACCTTAATCATGAAAACAGACTACGAATTACAACAGGATGTGCAGGATGAACTGATGTGGGATCCTTTACTCAACGTACCGGAAATAGGGGTTATAGTAAAGGATGGTGTGGTGACGCTGACTGGGATCGTTGATAGTTTCAGCAAAAAAATAGCCGCAGAAAGTGCCGCCAAAAGAGTAAAAGAAGTTATAGCTGTAGCTGTAAATATTGACATTAAATTGCCGGGAAAACATCTCAGAACAGACGCCGAAATAGCAAAAGCTGCGTTCGATGCGCTGAAATGGTCCAATATTATTCCTGACGAAAAATTGATGATACAGGTAGAAAACGGATATATATCTGTGGAAGGTGAAGTGGAATGGCAATATCAGAAAGATTCTGTAACGAGTGCGATAAAAGATCTTCAGGGAATAAAAGGGATTACAAACCTTATTCACGTAAAACCACGACCTGGCAGCAAAATTATTAATAACAATATACGGAAAGCCTTGCAGCGGATCGCCAACCTTGAAGCAGACAAAATAAATGTAATGACTACAGGCAGCGATATCAAACTGACAGGTAATGTACATTCATGGCTTGAACGGGCGGAGGTAGAAAGAGCAGTGTGGTCAACACCTGGTGTTACAACTGTTCATGATGAACTGACCATCTCATAAATCCTTGTACCGGTGACAAGAAAACCCTGATCAAGAGCCCAATACATCTACAGGCCAGTCCGACACCGTTTCACGGACTGGCCTTTTTTTTCCGATAATAGGCTTTAATGATCCGGGTGAATGCACGAATTCGATTCCTTTATAATCAGGATAAAAAGTTTCGTATGAAAAATTCACTTAAAATATTTTTCATCAGAGGAATTCCGATTGAATTACATTGGACATTTCTGTTATTGATATCCTGGGTATTGCTCATGCAACTAATAGCCAGAGAACACGCCAGCATCGTATTACTGACTATCAGTGAAATGTTAGCTGTATTTGTATGTGTATTGTTGCATGAACTGGGACATACCTTTGCTGCTCTTCACTACAACATCCCTATCAAAAAGATCCAGTTGCTCCCCTTTGGTGGAATCACATTCTTTTCCGGCCAGCCAGGAAATCCGCGCCAGGAAATAATAGTCAGCATGGCAGGGCCTTTGGTCAATATCACAATTGCAACCTTATTGATACCATTTCTGCCGGCGGGCACGCCTTTCTGGAAATTGGGTACGATTATAACAAGCATTCATAGCGCCAACTTTTCCCATTTTCTGTATAACATCAATATTACACTGGCAATTATCAACCTGCTGCCCGCATTACCTCTTGACGGGGGAAAAATGTTAAAAGGATTACTGGGACTTCGCTTTACGCCATACACTGCTTTGAAAACTTCGCTTTTTATAAGCAGGGCTATCAGTTTGCTACTGACAATAGCCGGATTGCTGACAGGTAATCTGCTATTCATTCTATATGGCTGCTTCCTGCTTTTAATGTCAGGCATGGAAAAGGATAACTACCTGATCTCATTTCTGATGAAGGATGAAAATGTAGGTGATGTGATATCCCGGGATTTTAAAACATTAAATGTACGGGCAACCCCGGAAGAGATCCTTCATACCCTTGGCATGGGCAATGACCGGTATTATGTATTGACCGACAATGGAAACATCATTGGCATATTGGACAAAGAAACAATTTTATACAGACTACTGACCAACAGGAACGAAATAACCCTGCAGGATCTGGTCATCCCTGATCTGTCTGCTGTGAGGGCGGATAGTAAGTTAATTGAAATATGGAATCGGTTGCCAGACAAAGCAGATCTGATATTGCCGGTTACTACTTCAACCAATAAATTGATCGGGGTGGTCAGCAGGGATAACATCCTCAGTTCGGTACTTAAACATGCAACGGAAAAGCATAAAAAACCATATGCGCTTGCCTGGACATTTCCATTGCTGCTTTCACTATTTTCAGTACAGCAAAAAGGTCATTCCGATACCACTGGTTACCATCAGCATGCCATGAGATTATTGCATGACACGCCTACCCTGGCATGGAAGTATAATCCTACCGCTCCCCTGCCGGGTGCAATACTTCCATACAAAAGGATTGTTGCATTCTATGGCAACCTGTACTCTCCGAAGATGGGAATATTGGGAGAATTACCGCCGGATAAAATGAAAGCCCAGTTACTCGCTGAGGCTGGAAAATGGGAGCTTGCGGACCCACTGTTTCGGGTACAGCCAGCACTGCATTACATTGCGATTACAGCACAAAGAAACCCGGGGAGAGATAAAAAGTACCGGCTCCGGATGCCTGGGCAGCAAATAGACAGTATTATTAAAATGGCGAGAGAGATAAATGCCATCATCATACTGGATGTTCAGGTGGGCCATAGCACCCTACAGGAAGAGCTGACTACACTGGAAAAATACCTGCAGCTTCCGGATGTTCACCTGGGAATAGATCCTGAATATTCCATGAAGAACAATGCCGTACCCAGTTCAGAAATTGGCACTTTCGACGCAGCAGATATAAATTTTGCCTGCGATTACCTGAAAACACTCGTACTGAAATACCATCTCCCACCTAAAATATTGGTAGTACACCGGTTCACACAAGGTATGATTACCAATTACAGAGAAATACATCCCTGCGAGCAGGTACAAATAGTCATCAATATGGATGGATTTGGTTTTCCTGCTAAAAAGAGGGATTCCTATAAATATTTTATTGCGAAAGAACCAGTTCAGTATACGGGTTTTAAGCTGTTTTACAAAAATGATATTACACCCATCCGGCAGACCATCATGCAGCCGGAGGAAATTCTCAGATTGTACCCAATACCTGTTTACATTCAATATCAATAGAAATGGGATATACGATCATATACATGTTATTGTCATACTGCCTGCAGTACCAGCAGGTACCTATCCTTTGTTATCATAATATCAGTAAGGCTGATGATGGTAAAGAAGATCTTTTACATATCAGTGAAAAACATTTTCAGCAACAAATGCAATACCTGTATAATAACGGATATACTGCCATTACCCCCGACGGGTTATATGCCCACATGAACGGAGGCGCTCCCCTGCCGTCCAAATCAATCATGATCACCTTTGATGACAGCCATGAAACACATTACAGTCTGGCGGTACCAGTATTGAACCAATTCCATTTCAGGGGCGTGTTTTTCATTATGACCGTCTGCCTGAATAAAACAGGGTGGCTTACCGCCTCTGAAATCCGGGACATGTCGGACCAGGGACATATTATCGCCTGCCATACCTGGGATCATACCAACCTGGCCTTACATCCCTCCTATAATGTAAATGAGCAAATAGTAAAACCCAAAGCACTTCTAGAAAAAATAACCGGCACATCTGTCTGCTATTTTGCATTTCCGTATGGCGAGTGGAATGAACAGGCTATCAAAGACCTGAAACAGGCTAATTATATCGGCGCCTTCCAGCTGGCTAGTCATCAGCAATCTACGGATCCCAACTTCACCGTCAGGCGTATAATGGTATCCGGTAAATGGACTGCAGTCCAATTGAAAGAAGCAATAGATAAAGCATTTATTCTTCCTTAAACAAAAATATACCGCAATGGAAAAAGAAGCTAACAAGGTTGTTTTTCTGATCGATGATGATTCAGATGACCAGGAAATTCTGATAGACGCAATTCATCAGATAAATCCCGGTATCATGATGGAGGTATTTAAAAATGGAAGAGATTTCATGAACCGTGTAGATATGGATAACTGTTCGGACAGCCCTTCACTCATCATTCTTGATTACAACATGCCTTATTATTCGGGTGCTGAGGTATTAAAAAAACTGAATGACCATCATCGGCTGCCGGGGATACCTAAAATCATATGGAGCACGGCCTGCGACTATATTACCAGGAACGATTGCATCACCAATGGTGCAACTAATTATTATGAGAAACCAGATAACTACTCAGGATATTGTCAGGTAGCTGCCAATATGCTGGGGTATATTATATAAAAAATTATGCTATGAAAGCACTCGTTTACAAGAGCACCGGCAAGGTAATGCTTGAAGAAAAAGAAAAACCAGGACTGATTGCATCGACAGATGCTATCGTGAAGGTTATAAAAACAACCATCTGTGGTACAGACCTGCATATATTAAAGGGAGATGTAAAGGAGGTCGTGCACGGTACCATCCTTGGACATGAAGGCATAGGGATCGTGGAAGAAACAGGGAGTAATGTCAGCAATTTCCAAAAAGGAGACCATGTATTGATCTCATGTATTACATCCTGTGGTAAGTGTGAATACTGCAGGAAAGGGATGTATTCCCATTGCAGGAACGGCGGCTGGATACTGGGGCACCTGATAGATGGGACACAGGCAGAATATGTGAGAATACCTTATGCAGATACAAGCCTGTACCATATACCCGCAGGCACAAATGAAGAGTCCCTGGTCATGTTGAGTGATATTCTGCCTACGGGTTATGAATGCGGGGTACTGAACGGACAGGTACAACCGGGTACAACAGTGGCAATAGTGGGTGCAGGACCAATAGGACTGGCAGCGCTTACCACAGCGCAGTTCTTTTCTCCTGCCATTATCATTATGATTGACACTGATAATAACCGTCTGGAAGTGGCTAAACAAATGGGCGCGACCCATGCAATTAACAGTAGCCAGGAAAATGCGATCAAAGCTATTATGGCCCTTACTGAATATGAAGGGGTAGATACAGCTATGGAAGCTGTGGGAATACCGGCCACATTTGAATTGTGTACACAAATCATCCGGCCCGGCGGTAAAATTGCCAATATAGGTGTACATGGTAAGTCAGTATCCCTGGCGCTGGAAGATTTATGGTCAAAGAATATCACTATTACTACCAGGCTGGTAGATACCTATACCACGCCAATGCTACTAAAAACAGTTACCAGCAATAAATTGGATCCGGGAGTATTTATAACACACCGGTTTAAATTATCTGAAATAGAAACTGCGTACAACACATTTGGCAATGCTGCAAAAGAAAAAGCACTGAAGGTAATTATTAGCAATGAACTATAAAAATGAATGTATTAAAGTGGATTCAATAATAGGCGGTCAGACAAAGTCTGCTATCCGCATAAAAGAGCTTGTTCACTACAGTCCCTTTTCCTGAAAATGGTTTTCATTCCCAGTTGGTGAATTCCCTCTTTCATGAATGTTTTAATTACTCAATTGGTTCAGTTTACCAATATCGAGCAAATAGATAACCCCTTTCCTGATGTCAATCAGGTGTTCATCCCGAAAATCTGCTAGTGTACGGGCAAAGGATTCTTTTGCCACACCTGCGATTGCCGCAAGGTTTCCCCTGCTGAATTTTATTCCTACGTTGTTATCTCCTGCCACATTATACTTATTGAAGACGGAAAGTAGGGTATCTGCGGCTCTCTTTCTTAATGAATCGTAAGCCACTCTTAAGAGTTGGACTTCTTTTTCCTCAATGGTATGCGTCAACATTCTGATGATCTGTTCCTGGGCATGTTTATTTAGGTTGGTCAATTCTTCGAAGTCACTAATCGGAATAACTGCCAGCACCACGTGATCAATAGCCTGCGCCGAATCGCTGAAGTGGGTTTTGTCAAGTATAGGAATATATCCGAGAAAATCACCTTCCTTAAATAATCCGGTAATAAATTCTTTTCCATCTTCATCAATCCTGAAGGATTTTACAAATCCTTTCAAAATAAAATAAAGATAGGAAGGGTGGTTTCCTTCCTGGTAAATAATTTGTTTATTTTTAAACGTTTTGATATTACGGTCTTTGATGAGGGCTTTAAAGGGTTCTTCTTCCATTGTATTGGAAATGACTGGTGGCATTGCTACTACATGATGCCTGGTGTGGGCCGATTTTTTTAGCTGGCATTCAATGGCACTTAACAACTCTGACGGGGTAAACGGCTTGGTGATGTAATCATCAGCTCCCATGTCCATACCTTTACGTATTTCTGATCTTTCAGCCCTTGCTGTCAGAAAAATAAAAGGCACCTTACAGGGTGTATCGCTTCTGTTTAACATTTGTAAGACTACATAGCCATCCAGGATAGGCAATGCCAGGTCGCACACGATGAGATCCGGATGTTGCGTTTCTGCAAGCGTTAATCCTTTTTTTCCATCGCCGGCTTCTAAAACTTTATAATTTGCCATTTCAAGTATCTCAATGATATTTTCTCGTATAGCCTGGTTATCTTCAATAACGAGTATTGTAGCCATAGGGGAACGGAGTTACAACGGTAAATATGGTGCATATAAATCGAAAGACACCTTAATTTACTAAAAATCAACCGTATATAAAAATTTTATTGGCAGGATCTTCAAATTTGCTTTCCCCTCTTTAAAAGTAGGATTACAGCAATGGCCAGAATAACTGTACAGGGAAATGATGATCCTGCTCCCAGGGGAGCCAGGGCTAACAAATAAACTATTCCAGCGACCAAAGCCGTTTTCCTGTTATACAAAATACCTATACCTATAACCAGTTGGATGATCATTAACAATATTATATATAAAGTGATATGTATTAACAATACCTCTGCTATTAAATATTCATATACTGGCAGGGCAGCTATTAATTCATAAACATTGTAGACATCTGGTTTAAATGTGGCCTGCCATGCGTTCACCAGCGCGGCGATCAGGAATAATAATGCAATAATGATCCTACCGGCTCTTTTATACCAGATACTAATCAATAAAATTAATATTGCCCCGGCATTGGAAACCAGGAATGCGAGTGAAAACAAATTACCTCTCATAATAGTGAACTTAAGATCCCATCAATCTCCCTGCTCAAATCTGCCAGTCATTTCTTCAATTGAGATGCGATAAACCACTGGCCGGATATTAGCATTAAAATGACCGTTTTCTTCCTCTCCGACGATTGCCGTACTATGATGTACCTTTTCGGCTTCGGTAAATTGTAATAACCTGCTCATAAGGTACTTGATTGAATAAAACCTTTCTTTTTCATCGAGGATTTCCTGGTACTGCCCCCAAATAATAACGCTCTGCCAATTGGTTATACTGTTTATCACATCTACCTCAAAACAAACCTCCGGATTATTACGCATCATATTAATCTTCATCCCCTCTGCAGAATGGGCTATGATGGCCTTCCCATTGTAAGCATAACATACAGGAACCACCAAAACCCTTGAATTGCTGCTGCAACCTATACGCCCCATCATGTTCTGCTGCAGGATGGTGTGCATTTGCTGATCTGACAATTTTCCTATCATATACCTATGGTTATTGTCATAAGTTAAGCTGATTCTTTGCAAATAACATTGATATTGGTCATGGGAAGGGATGATAATATTTCATCCATTCGGATGAAAATCAAAAAAAAATTCTATTTTAGCGATGACGAGAGGATTTGCGCGAATCCCTCATCTTTAATACATATAATAGGTTGTATTTCAATTGATAATAAATCAGTCTTATCACCTATAATCTATTTTCCTTCAAGACAAGCCTGCATAAAAAAAACACCACACATTTATGAATGTATTTAGTTCTGCTCCGGAATTAGATTTGAATGCGCTATTCAATCATGCATCTGTCGGGATCATGGTAACAGATGAAGATGGATATATTATAAAGGCCAATCCATTTTTATTGAAAATGTTCGGGTATGAAAACCACCAACTGGAAAACCAGAAAATCGAAGTACTCATACCGCAAAGGTATCATGCCAGCCATACTGCCAGGAGGAGCCATTACATGAAAAAACCCGATAACAGGCAGATGGGACATGGCTCAGAGTTTGAGGCAATAAAAAAAAGCGGGGAAATATTTTCGGTTGAAGTAAGCCTCAGTCCATATCAGCAGCATGGGAAAAAATATATAACAGCCTTTGTAAACGATATCACCCTGCGCAAAAAAGCAGAAGCCGAATTACTTGAAGCAAAAGCAAAAGATCTGATTATGGAAGTGAATCTCTCGCGGGAAATACAGCTAAATGAGCTAAAGACAAAGTTTGTCTCGATGGCCTCGCATGAATTCCGTATTCCTCTCAGTGCAATTCTTTCGTCGTCTTATCTTATATCGCAATATGGACAGAGAGGTAATTTTGATCAACAGGAAAAACATATCAATAAAATAAAAAACGCAGTCAGTTTATTAACCGGTATTCTGAACAACTTCCTATCTATTGAAAAAATCGAAGAAGGAAAGATCACACCCACCATTAAAGAAGTAGCAATTGAAGATTACCTCACTAACATCTGTGAAGAGATCAGCCCACTTACCAGTCCCGAACAGCAGATTATTTACACGCATACAGGAGGACTTACTATATATACAGATACAGTACTC
The DNA here is from genome assembly GCF_034274695.1 of Chitinophaga sp. LS1. NCBI lineage: Bacteria > Pseudomonadati > Bacteroidota > Chitinophagia > Chitinophagales > Chitinophagaceae > Chitinophaga > Chitinophaga sp. LS1. Next base: position 5,500,067 of record NZ_CP128362.1, on the reverse strand, counting down.
TTAAGGCATATAATCACCAATCTGTTGTCAAACGCAATTAAATTTTCACCTAAGCAAAAGAATATTTATATGTATAGCCAATGTACGGACACCGAATTTGAAATTAAGGTGGTGGATCAGGGCATTGGTATTCCTTTAGCATCCCAGGCAAATATATTTGACCGCTTTTTCAGGGCATCCAATTCTGGTAATATTCAGGGAACTGGATTAGGGCTGAGTATTATAGCCAGTTATGTAAAATTGCTTAAAGGAACTATTTCTTTTGAAAGTGAGGAAGGAAAAGGGACTACGTTTGTTGTTAGATTTGATTGTTTTCTGGAATAATAAACATTAATTTAATTACAACGCAGGAATAAATATCCTGGGACAACTAAATATTTTAAGGCAATATAATTTTTGCAGGCCCATTTATGAATTTAATCATTGCAATCAGCCTGATTCCTTTTTTACCCGCTACACTCCTCCCCTCCAAATTTAAATATGCTATTGCGCAGCACAATTATCAGTTACCCACTCCTGATCATATGATTGTTTAAATATTGACAACAGACAACCCAGTGTCAGGAATGAGCTATAAATACCGGCGCACTTGTTAGTTTCAGAAAATTCGTAGCATGACTTGAGCTAAAAAAAGATGACAACCTGTTTCTATCATAAGCGCCAATAATGAAAAATGCTTTCTGTCTTTGAAGCAATGCCTCCGTCAATGTAGCCCTTGAATCGCCACCAACCAAAAAATACGCTATGAAGCCATTCACGAAACTTAGATCGCTCTTCTGTCTCAATTTTAGCAGGATTAATACTAACAACCACAATTCTTGTATCCCGCAGTTCCGGAAACAGATAGGTAAACTGCTTAATGGCATACATAGAATCGGCCATGCCATCATAAGCAAACACCAACTGATCAATACTATTGACCAGCGCTGTAAAAAACACCTAATGAATATGTCTATATAAAAGTAAATTAGAAAAATAAATTCAATTATGAAATGACATTTATAGGTTTTATTATCGTCACTAACCGCTGAAAGAAAGCAGAAGATTCTGCCCGCATTAAGCAAAGGCTCACAAATGGGCGATAAATATAGGGAACCTGAATAATGACATTGCCTTATTGGCAAAGCTGGACCTGAATGCAGAAGATATACCGGAACGGCCAAATCCACCGGTTATGAGTATTGGAGAAGGGACCTTCATTATGTAGTCTTCAAAAAGCTGCATCGTTTCCATTACAAGCTCCTGGAAGTTGGGATAATGCGCACTCAGTAATAACTGAATAGCAGAGGAAGACGGCATAGTCCCATTACTATTTATATGCAAAAGAATCGTAGTTTTATTACATAACTCCGGAAATAGATAACAGAACATTTTTATGGCAAATACAGATGACGCAGTACCATCATAAGCCAGTACTATATTTTCAGGCTCTTTTTTATATTCGGGCACCACTATTACAGGGCATTCTGCATCATGAAGGGCATCGCGCAAATTTTCTGCAGGTATGTTCAATGCCAATTGTCCCAAAAACTCCTGCGACCCAATTAAGAGAAGATCAGCAAATCTACTCTCCTTCTTAAATATGGGATATGCATCCAAAGATAAGTCTTTGTGTACCCTGTACTCGATATGATGATGTATACAATAGTTTTTGAAGCGCTCAATATTCTCGTCCACTGTTTCTTCGTCTACCCGTATATGAACAGGAATATCTAGTGCACCGAAACCATACATTTCAGACATACCTGTAAAATCAATTCCGGGAAGAAAGCTTCCTACCAACAGGATGGGCTGGTTGTCATTAATATGCTGAGACAGCTCCATCACACCATCAGAATATTGTCCGCCATCAAAAATCGCCAATACCTTTTTCATGATTAAAATAGTTTAGGTATGTAAATTAACAACCCGTCATTTCCGGAAAGTCAGCATGCAAATTTGTAGTTTCGGAAGAAGCGGCAAAAAGGGTAACAGCCGAAAAACAATAGACATTATCTGATCGCAGCGGTATCATAATACTCTACTTCTAGATCATTGATAACAGCTGAAACTCCAGGAGTAGACCAAACTACATGTTCTACCTGTTCCAGCTCCCGCCAGGAGCGCACTGTTCCATTGAGGATGATCGTATTATCCAGGGTTAAAACCTGAATATTGTGGGCGTCAATATTGGCCATCCGGTGCAATGCTTTTAAAATATTGTTCTTTACCAGGAAAAAAGACGATATTGGTTTTACAACAATCAAATTAGCAATCCCTTTCACTCCCTGCAGGTCTTTAACAACATCTTTTGCAGCATTCCGCTGATATTGCCATTCTACTTCCCCTTCCAGGGTGATATATCCATTTTCTACTTCAATGCGGACCTGATCTTTTGGAACCAGGCTGTTCCATGCCAATGCATCTACAGCAGCCTTTGCAATCTCAGCGTCTGTTTTCCTGCTACTGCTGGGATAAACTACTTCTATAGCCATTGCTACGGCCTTAACATCCTTAATTCTTTTAACCGCACGTTCTGCTGAGTTCTTTTTACTGAAACTATCCACTGTACCGCTTAAGGTTACAATTCCATTTTTAACAGACACCCCTATTTCAGCAGCTTCCAGGGATGGTTCCCACAAAAATTCATCCAGGATATTTTGTTGCAATATATAATCACTTCTCACTATTCGTTGTTTTTAGGGTTAAAGAATATCCAACTTTCATATTAAAGTTAAAATATGTGTGGCTCCCAAATATTAAGAAAGATCATGCTGAATAATGACATTCATCACCCGAAAAACAACCGGTATGAGCAATGAGTGAAAAAACTATAGTAAGCATCATTTCCACCTATATAAATTGATATTACTTTAGACACTAAAACAGGAGAATGTCTATTTTATTCCTGCATTGTCATTTTACTTATTGCATTTATTTTCCTGAAATAAAAATGGAAATGATATTTAAATTACCTTTCAATCGGACTACAAAAATTATTCAGTATGGTAATCATCGTCACAGGATTGCCTGGATCAGGAAAAAGCTACCTGGCAGTACGTTTGGCTGATGAACTGCAGGCTGCCTATGCCAGTAGCGATCGTATCAGGAAAAAGATGATACCTAACCGCACTTACTCCGTCAAGGAGAAAGAAAGCGTATATGACGAAATGTGTAACAGAATGGTGGCAGCCATCCAGGCAGAAAGAGACATAGTACTGGATGCTACATTTTACAGGGATAGCCTCCGGGAAAAGTTCATCCTGGAAGCCGGTCCGGAGAGCCAGATCCGCCTTATTGAAGTAACTGCAGCAGAATCGCTTATAAAAGAGAGATTGGGGCAAAAAAGAGCCGACAGTGAGGCTAACTTTCATGTGTATCAACAATTAAAAGCGCAATATGAACCCATACATGTACCTCACCTGACCCTCGTTTCGACAAACAATAATATAGGTGAAATGCTCGATTCAGCATTAAAATATATAAGATCAAACCATGACCAGGGAGCAGATCAATAAATTACTAGCTGATATAAGTATGCATGCACAAGAGCAGCCCAAACTCATAGAAACCCATATTTCATGGGTGATCTTAGCAGCTACTAATGCCTATAAAATCAAGAAACCCGTTCGCTTTTCCTTCCTTGATTTCTCGACATGTGAAAAAAGAAAATATTATTGTGAGCAGGAAATCACGCTCAATAATCGACTCACCGAAAATATATATCTTGATGTACAACCCATCCGCGTCAAATCCGGCTATTATAATTTGGGCGGGGATGAAGGAGAAATAATTGATTATGCTGTAAAAATGATGAAGCTGGATGGAGATCTTCAAATGGATATATTACTATCTAAAAATAAAGTTACTTCGGAGCAAATTCACAAACTGGCAGAGAAAATAGCATATTTTCATAAAAATACTACTAAAGTATATGGGATAGATCCCTTTGAATTGCAGGAACAATTTAATGATCTTAAAAATGAAAAAGAATTCTTAAGTGAAAACCTCGGGAAGCCCGATTCCCTTATTATTGATAAAGCTATACACTTTTCTGATTTCTTTATCAGGGAAAATGCCTCCTATCTGACAGAAAGAATTAAGAATGGTTGTTTCCGGGACTGCCATGGTGACCTCCATACAAAAAACATTTTTTTGTTGCCAGATCCACAGCCTTTTGATTGCATAGAATTTAATGATAGTTTCAGGCAGATAGATATACTAAATGAAAATGCATTTCTATGTATGGACCTGGATGCAGCTGGAAGACAGGATCTCTCTGAGCTGTTTGTCAGTAATTATAACGAATTCTTTCCCGCTGTTAAATCTTCTAAAGAACTAAAACTATTTAGATATTATAAAGGTTACCGTGCAAACGTAAGGGCAAAGGTGAACAGCCTCAGGGCGGCCAGTGCGGAAAATGAAACAACCAAAAATGATTATTTATCCCAAACTGTCAGATATCTCAGGTTAATGGATAATTACTTTAAAGGTGATATTATGTAAACAAACCCGGATAAAGAATTCTATCTGCAAAGCCTACTTCTGTAAAGGAATCCAGCCAGATTCAAAATTATGAATCAGCATCCGAAATTATTTCAATACAGTGTCATTTTCAATATTTATTCATTCAATATCACGAATTATTATCCTGATCAACAAAACACCAAAAATAATGAGCGCATGGCAAATGGATGGTATCGGGCGAAACCTGCTAACCTTGAGAAATACGCCTGACTGGACAGATGGTCTGCGACCAGGCAATGCCCGCACGCCCTCCTATCGTACACCCGGCGGTTTTTATCCAGGTGTATTGGCGCAATATGTGGTGATGTCTGAAGAATGGTTGGTACATGCGCCTGTTACCTTAACAACAGCTGAAGCCAGTACCCTCCCCTGTGACGACCTTACAGCCTGGTTTGCACTGGCGGAACGGGCGCGTGTACGTGCTGGCGACACCGTATTAATTCCTGCCACCGGCGGCGTCGCTTTATTTGGATTACAAATTGCCAAAGCACATGGCGCACATGTTATTGTTTATGGCCGTGCAAAAAACAGAGAAAGGACGATGGCATCAGGTGCGGATCACTTCATTGAAAAAGAAAGACTGAACATGAATATAGAAAACTTAAGAAATTATCAGAATCTGAAAATATCAAGTTAAGCCAAATTTAAATTATAACAATAGAATCTCCTTCCAGAACGCCTGAGGAATTTCCGCTTTCGTCATCATCAAATTCTTTGCAACCTGCTCTGGCCTGCTAGTATTCAATGCTATACTCTTCACTCCCGGAGCAGACAAACCAAAACGGATACAAGCTGTCGCAGGACTTAGATCGTACTTTGAACAAACAGCAAAAAAGCGTGCACGCCAGGTGAGCAATGCCTGTCCGTACTCATCCTCCTTATCTACGGGTTTATAATTGTAATAATCTCCTCCTGTCAAAAATCCTCCATTAAACACAGCAGAATTAATTACAAATATCCCACGGCTTTGAAGATCATGCATTAAAAGGGCCAGTTCAACAGGATGATCATATATAGTATAACTGTTTGCAAACATCACCCAATCCAATTGCACATCACCTGATAAGCGCTTTATAAACCGCCAATCCTTTGCGCCAACACCTATCGCCCTTACCTGGCCAATCTTTTTCAAATCATTCAATGCTTTATAGGCTAATAAAATATCGTTATAAAGATTTTCTTCATGTGATTTGTCGATAGCCTTAGCCAAATACTCATCTGGATCATGAACGGAAACAAAATTGGCTTTGTAATTTCCCAACAGTTGGTTACCCTGTTCATAACACTCCATTATACCTTCATACCCTATCCGTTGTATGGCATCATATTGAAGATTTTTCCATACACCTGGTTCAAAGGTAGGTTCAGCATGTTCCAATGGAACTCTTAACCATCCCAGTTTGTTGCTGATAATGACATCATCCGGAGAAACCGCTAATTCATGAAGTGCCTGACCAAGGCATTCAAGTGCAAGCCCGGCGCCATATTTCCCGGCAGAATCAAATGCAGGTGGAGCTGCTGAATGTGTGATAAATTCCTTTACAATTGCAGTCTTTGTTGGTTGGGACAATTCCTGGTATAAATTTCCAAGGCCACTGGTCCCCATTATGACTTCTGACAGTTGAAGCATGTACGGTTGATTTTAAATGTCTGGTTTACATCCCATTCAAATATGAATACATTCAGGCAAATTTCTGTTATACAAAAACGACATTTGTATATAAAATTCCGGCCTGTTTAATAAATGTAATTAAAGAAATTTTATGTAGTTTCCCATTTCAAACCAACCTACAAATTGCCACCGTTATGAGGAACCGATTTACATTCTCATTACTGAATACAGACTATGTACAATTGAATGAGAGTTGGAACTATCTCAATGTGATCAGTCCGTTTTACCGTTTATATCTCATAGATGATGGTATTGGACATCTTTCAAATCCTGAAAAACAAATTACACTAGAAAAGGGGAACCTATATCTCATACCGAGCTTTACTATGTTCAACCAGACATGCCTTTCCAACCTCAGCCAATATTACATTCATTTTATAGAGGAATCGTCGGATGGAAGTTCCCTTTTTGCAGCAAGTAGAAAACTACTACAAACCGAAGCAACTGTTGCTGATATAGAACTATTCAAAAGGCTCATTGCTATAAATCCGGGCAGAGATCTCCGGAAATCTGACAACCCTAAAGTCTATGAAAAAAGTAATATACTGAAAGGTTTCCAGGAAGCCAACTCCCGGTTGAACATATCGACTATCCTGGAAACGCAGGGATTAATACAAATCTTATTATCCAGGTTTCTAAACTGTAAGGATTTTGCCAATGAAAACAAAAACCCGATTCCTTCCAGAATTATGGAAGCAATCAATCATATACAGACTAATTTATCCGGAAATATTTCTGTAGAAGAACTGGCTGCCCGGGCCAACCTAAGCACAGATCACTTTTCCAGATCTTTTTATCAGCATACCGGCCAGCGTCCGCTTCAGTTTATTCAGCAAAAACGTATAGAACGTGCACAGTTCTTAATTCTAACATCCAATTTTTCATTTGCGGAAATCGCTGAACAAACAGGATTTGAAAGCTTAAGCTATTTTGCCCGGGTTTTTAAATGCACGACAGGACAAACACCCGGGGTTTACAGAGATAGCCATGCTTATAACATATAATAAAAAATCCTGCCAGCTTTCGAAAAGCTTAGCAGGATTTACTTCCACTTAAACGTATTAGTTTATTTTCAGCGGCAGGGCATAAGACAGTAAACCTGATCGTTCAGGTAATTCTACTTCTAATCCGTTCGAACTGCGGTTGAATTTTAAAGACGAACTATTTCCGGGTAATGAGATTCTGCTAATGGTACCGGGGTAGTGGGCACTGCCTGTAGCAAGCGTTTTAATCATTATCCGGCCATTATCCGGCCATTCCATCACCGTTGCATACAGGGTATCACCCTTAGATACAAACCTTATATCCTTATCAGTATAGGGTCGCCCCTTCCCTTCATTAAAACCCTGTGCACTTAACGGTGCCGCATTTTCTAATGCCGGTCCTTCGCCAAATACTTTCCAGGGTCTGGTGCCATAAATACTTTCACCATTTGCAGACATCCACTCTCCTATTTCCTCCACGATCTTCCGTTCCTCTTCATCGATGGTACCATTTCCCCTTACCGGAATATTCAATAACAGGTTCCCGTTTTTACTGACTATGTCAACCAACATCTGAATAACCATTTTGGAGCTTTTATAGCCCTTCCTTTCGAAGATCTCCCTGTCGTAATGCCAATCTCCTATACATGTGTCTGTTTGCCACGGTAAGGGTTCTATACTATTACTTTGCCCCCGTTCAATATCCCAAACCATACATTTGCGCTGCTGTTCATCCAGGATTTTCCCGTTTATAACCACTTCAAGTGACTTCCGCGTTTTCAGACTCCGGTTGTAATAATGAGCTGCTATACGTAATCCAGCATCGCTCGCCGGCCATAGCGGCAGTGCTGTATCATCAAAATAAATCAGATCAGGATCATACTTGTCAATAAGATCCACAGTCCGGTTATAAAATTTTTCACAATATGCCGGTGAGGGAGGGCAAACCCCATTCCCCCAGCCCCACTGGCGATGAATCATGCCATTGTCGTAACTATTTTCACTCAAAGGATGATTCTGGGCATAGAGGTCCTGCGGATCCAATCCTTCCCACCAGGTGCCTTTCCCTTCCTTTTTACTGAGCTTCCCGTCATAAGGGATACCGGCATATGCCCCTTGTTTATCTGCCCTTTGTGCAGTTTCCATCCAGCTCCAGGTATGCGCAGCGTGTACGCTTACCCCAAAATGTAATCCCTGGTTTTTTGCTGCTTTTACCCATCCGCCAACCAGGTCCTTTTTAGGTCCAACCTTCAGACTGTTCCAGACCGGCTGATACTTACTGTCGTATAGGTCCAGGTTATCGTGATGGTTGGCGAGTGCAATAAAATATTTAGCTCCGGCCTTTTTATAAAGCGCAACAAGCGCATCGGGATTCCAGCTTTCGGCTTTCCATTCGTTGATTACATCCTTGAAACCAAATTTGGAAGGATGTCCGTATTTTTTCAAATGAATATTATACTGCCTGTGTCCTTCTATGTACATATGACGTGCATACCAATCTCCACTCTCAGCCTGGCATTGCGGTCCCCAATGTGCCCATATACCAAACTTTGCATCGCGAAACCACTCAGGCGTGCGGAACTTTTCCAGCGAGGACCATGTAGGCTGAAAAGGACCTTTTATCATCCCTTCTCTACTTTCAGAAAAAGCCTGTAACCTTCCGGGCAACAGCATAGCAGCGCCTGCTATGCCAATTTGTTTGATTAAATTTCTTCTATTCATTGGCTGATATTATTTAGATCATAAATTTTTTCCATCAACACCCACTTTGTTCCGGGAGTAGTTCCCGGTAATAACTGCTGATACTTATCCATTATTTCTTCCCATTTCCGCACTTTTTCATTTGCATGATCCATTTCTTTTTTACGCTCAAAACTAAAAGTATGATCTACTTCCATAATCATGAATAAGCGATTAAACACCCGATAAATCTGCATACTGACGACACCTGCATCCATTATACTATCGGTAATTTCACGCCAGGAATTTGACGGCTTATGCCAGTCCTCATATTCACTCATCATTTGCGGATCGTCTTTCAGATCCAATGCAAGACAATATCTTTTAAATTGTGTCATGACTCTTTGAAATAAAACTAGGTAAATTTTGAGGATTTATATTACTGACATGACTTTCTTTTGCAGTTTCCGGTCTAATGTCAGCTTCACTCCATTTCTTCTCCGCCATCTGCAACCTACCTAAAATTGCCAGGGCCGCCCCTGCTGTCATACGTCCATTTTCAGTAGGCCGGGGCGCAGATAGCACCGGATACGCCGCTTTCAGCTCAGTCTCCACAAAATTCCATACCTCCTCCTTTGTACCCTTTTCTTTAATAGTTTCCCCTGGCACAGGGCGATTTTCAGAAGTTAAAACTTTACCGATAATTGAATACAAATTTTGTCCGAATTCCACAAAATTCAGGAAGGTAAGGAATAGAAACAAAAAGGCAGGCCATGTAGTGGATGACAATCCACACATCAGTGTTTTTTTCATAACAAAAAATTCATTTAATACAGGTGATAAGAATTCCTGGATTATAAAGAAATATTAAGCTTTAGTACTTCGTAACAATCACTATAAATTCACGCTGTATCAAATTTGAGATTTTCTTTAATAACCAGTATTGTACAAAACTAGTTTTGTTTTATACTTTTCCGACATTCAGTAATAACCAGGATGGTATAACATATAAGGATGGACAATTTTGGAAACTATAGCCTATTTAAAAAATATTGAGGTCAAATATAGGTAATGAGATATGGCTGTTTAAGCCTTCTTAGGTGCAATAAGTATTTATTCGAGGTTTAATAATTTAAATACTTCGCGTGAAATATAGTGGCTATTCTCCTTCAATTCGGCCAATGTGCAGAACTGCGTGGCAAGTGTAACCGTTTTTATGCTGCTTTGCCATATTAAATTTATCTGGAAAGGGGCATCTCCATTAGCATTGACCGGAGCTCCTTTCATACATGCAAAGATTCTTTCTGCATCGTTGGGAATACTCCCTAATTGGTAATGGCAGAATGCGGTATAACCCCGAATGGTTTTGATACTTACCTCTATGATATAGGATGCTTTCATAATTGTCACGAAAATCGTTGGCACCCGCTTTTTAAGCAGGTGCCAACATAGGATAAAACAATAACCGGTTATTGAATTTCTATTAAACGAGGCGTTTTTTTCCTGGCCGATTCCGTTTTAGGAACAACGAGTTTTAGGAGCCCGTTTTCATACTTTGCCTCAATGTGATTTTGATCCACCACATCTTTAGGTAGTTCAAAGCTGCGTTGAAACATCTGGTAGCTAAACTCCCTGTGAGTATAAGGATCATTCTCATGGGAATATTGATTTTCCCTGGAAGCTGAAATGGTAAGGGTATTACCCTCCAGCGTAATTTTGAAATCCTTTTTTTCCATACCGGGAGCAGCCACTTCAACTTCAAAACTGTGATCATTTTCCCGAATGTTCACTGCTGGAACTGTCATACTGGTAGAAGAAAAATTACTGTTGCTCCAGTTAAAAAGTTCCCGGCTAAAGAAATCATCAAAGAATGGTAATAAACTTCCATTGGATCTTTTAACGAGTGTCATAAAACCTTCTTTTTAATTGTTAAACAATAGTATAAAGAGCTTATATCAAAGACGACATCAAAGGCCGTACCAGCCAGAAAAAATTTATCCTCATTCATTACAATTTGTCATTCAACAGGAAAAGATGACAGCATTTCGTGTCATTTTTTCTTAGCATTTTCAAGCCCACACCAATCACTGGTGGCAAAATTGCTCGAATCATATTATGTAAAATCGCCTGCATCAATTTGTGCAAGTTTTACATGTTAGGCCCATCACCGCCAGTAACTGACAGTTCGTCTTAATCCCAATGAATTCTGTATTCGCGAATTGTAAGTACAACATGATAAAACGGATGCAAATTAAGACAGGAACCTCCTCATTCGTAGCTATTTCTACTGATAACAACCACCGGTTATATACTAAATTTTTTGACAATCAAATTGCAATAATGGCCTTGCTGCAACACTGCATATTTCAGTCTTACGACGGCTTTTACATTCATTAATTTAGAATGGAGCTGCCATTAATGATAAGCAGCCTAGATGTGCTGGCTATACCCAAACCCGGCATTGTCTGTCGTATCATAGGTTGCATGGCTAATCCGGCCTATTCATTTAATGCCCGACTCCATCTACCAGTTCTTAAGAGGATGAGAATAATCTGCCTGCAGTTTATGCTCCCCATCAGACTGTTATTGTACTGTGTATTTGTCATCAGTTCTTCCTGGATATGATGATACTGATATCCGATGGTAAACAGCTGCTTTTTGTACCTCTTAAATCCTTTTTCCATACTGGCATTAAAACCAAACGCGTCGGGATAAAGGTATCTCCTGTTATAAGCATTCGCTGTAGTACTATCCTAAACATTCTTTAATAAGGTGCTCCTATCACTTGTATAATGATCTTTGAATACTACAGCTAATCTCCTAACAGCCATTATGGTATCTATAACATGGGAAGAATCATTAGTACAAAACTATCTGCACAGATATAATACCATTTACCGGTCAACCCGGTAATAAACCACCCATAATGCAACCCTGTTGCACATTCAATCTTAAACTATATTTGCAACATTATTGCAAAACAAACAGTAATTAGAGGTGTCTTATGAAACAAAAGACATGGCTGGTAATCAAGATCCTGCTTTTAATGGTCACCAGCCACACATCAGGACAAGTATGCAATTTTCATATTATTGGAAATATTCTGAACAACAACCAGAAACCCGTTGTTCATGCAAGTATTACACTCAGTAATGGACAATCTTCTATCACAGATACAAACGGGTACTATGATATCGATTCAGTATGTAAAGGTACATATACCATTACCTGTGCTGCTGACTCAGTTATTTTTCTACAGAGGACTATTTATATCAACAATAACACCACTCTCAATTTTACCTATCACCACATGGAGGGTGATCTTAAAGAAGTGGTAATCAATGCCAATAAAATTCATGACTTAACGACCCTCAATCTGATTGAGCTAGACAAAAAGCAACTTTTTCAATCCGCTGGTAAAACGCTGGGGGAAAGTCTGAAAAATATTCCCGGATTAAACAGTATTCAAACAGGGCCGGGTATTTCCAAACCTGTTATTCATGGGCTGCATAGCAACAGGGTACTCATTCTCAATAATGGTATCAGACAGGAAGGACAGCAATGGGGCAGTGAGCATGCTCCGGAAATAGATCCGTTCATCGCCGGCAACATGACTATTATCGAAGGCGCAGCTAGTCTGAGGTATGGTTCGGATGCCATTGCTGGTGTGATTTTACTGGATCCCCCTACGCTAGTTAATGATAGGTTGAAAGGCGAAGCAAACCTGGTGGGCGCATCTAATAGCCGAATGGGGGCCATCTCGGGGTTACTGAATGGTGCAGGGTATAATAAATGGGAAGGGATTCAGTGGCGTGTTCAGGGTACTTTGAAAAGGGCTGGTAATTTTAAAACTGCAACATATTACCTTGGTAATTCAGGAATTGATGAACATGATTATTCAGCGACCATCGGGTATCACAAGGCCAATTTTGGCATGTTTGCTTATTATAGCAGCTATCAAAGCAAAATGGGCATCTTTGACGGCTCTCATGTCGGCAACCTCGATGATCTTTACGCCGCATTTGCCCGCCCAAAACCAATTACCCCCTCCTATTTTTCATATAAAATAAACCGAAGCTATCAGCAGGTAATACATGACCTATTAAAACTAAATAGCTACTACAGGTTTAAAAACAATAGTCGTGCAGAATTAACTTTTGCCCGTCAGTCCGACCTCAGGAATGAATATGACGTTGACCTTCCTTACAGCGATGATCCGGCAGTATTAAACGCGCCACAGGTGAGCTTCAAAATCAAGACCCACACGGTTGACCTGATTTATCATACCCCAGAGAAAAAACATTTTTCCGGTTCCTATGGTATAAGCGGAATCACACAGGGCAATGTATTTAAAGGCATCCGTTACCTAATTCCTAACTTCAGGAACTATGGAAGCGGTATATTTGGAATTGAAAAATACAACAGAGACAAGTGGACATTTGAAGCCGGCCTAAGATACGATTACCGCTGGCTGAGAGTATATAGACGCAATGACAACTCCCTTACTGTCTATACACAAACTCATACATATAATAACTTAACCGGGAGCGCCGGAGCTACCTTCCAGATTACCCCTGATCTTTCTGTCAGTGCAAATACAGGCAGCGCCTGGAGAGCTCCGAGTGTAAGTGAATTATACATTAAAGGGATTCATTTAAGTGCTGCATCATACGAGATTGGTGATTCTACCTTGCAGTCGGAGCGTTCTATCAATAACAATATAAGTTTTAAATACACTGGCCAAAAATTGCTTGTTCAACTCAACCTGTATGACAATGAAATTAATAACTACATCTATGCCAAACCTTCTCTCACAGGTATTACCCTTGTAAGCGGCACTTATCCGGTCTTTCAGTACACACAAGCGAATGTCAGACTAAGAGGTTTGGATGCAGAAATAAATTACCAGCTATTAGCGCCGCTGGCCATTATTTCGAAAACTGCTATTGTACGAGGGTATAATAAAACTATTCATGACTACCTCATTTTCATGCCTGCTGACAAATTCGATAACACCTTAAAATATCAAATACCCAACCGCAGCAAATTCAAACAGAATTTTATTACCCTACAATATGTTTATACCGCCAGACAAACAAGGGTGCCACCAAATAGTGATTATGCAGCACCACCAGCCGCGTATGGACTGCTCAATTATTCTATGAGCACTCAACTGCCACTTCACAAAAATTTGCTGGACATCAGCTTCTCTGTAGACAATCTTACCAACGTAGCTTACCGGGATTACCTGAACAGGTTCAGGTATTACGCCGACGATTTAGGTATCAGTTTTATACTGCGAACCAAACTTACATTTTAATTAAATCCAAATTCAATAAGTATGAAAAAAATCCTGATCACTGCATCATTGATGGTAGCATTTGCAACCCTTATGAATTCCTGTAAAAAAGATGAGACAGCCGTAGCACCACCTGTTCCGGGAAATGAGTTTCTGACTACTGTTGGTTTAAAAGTAACAAATGCGAATGATGCAACAGACGTTCAATATGCTTATTGGACAGACACTACGCTTATTTCAAATCCTCCTGACAGTATCAATACACCGGTACTGAACCTAAAAGCCGACAATAAATATAATGTTGAGGTATTATTTCAGGACCGTACGACTACTCCTATCGGAGACGTAACTGAAGAAATCAAAGAAAGGGAGAATTACCACCTGATATGCTTTACTTCTTCTCCCAGTCTTAACCTTACTGTAGCACGTACAGATAAGGATACAAACACCCCGGCATTAGAGGTAGGTCTCACTGACCTGTTTACTACCGGCGCTGCTGGAACAGGAGAACTAAATGTACAATTAAGACATCAACCAAATGTAAAAGATGGTACATGCCAACCTGGTTCAACTGATGCAGATGTAAACTTCACTATTAATATTCAATGATTTCAAAATTTACTTGTAAACTATGAAGAAAATAATTTACGGCTTTTCAATATTGAGCCTTTTAAGCATATCCATTTTGTCAGATGCACAGGATAAAAAACCCACTAAAACCGGGGGTAAAAGCTTTATTGCCGTTACAGGCGGTTTATCTACCGTAGGTGGCAATTATGCTAAAGGTGATTACTACAATAGTCAATCTGGTTTTGCAAAAACAGGTTTCAATTTAGGTATTACCGGTGCCTGTTTTTTCAAAAACTCTAACTGGGGAATTGGCGGTCATTTCTTTTACACACATTATGGATTTAACAATTCGCAGGGAATGGCAGAAGGTTATAAAGAAGATTTTGATATAGATAGCTCAACTGTATACATTAAAGGACAAAACCAGAATTTAAATTTTCTCATCGGCCCATATTATAATTTCTCCTTTGGTAAATTAAGTCTGGATATCCACGCACTGGCTGGATTAACCCATGCCACCCTTCCGGGAAATGAAGTTTACCTGGAAGACGGCATAGGCAATCAACTCATTCAAAAAAAGTCTACAGCCAGTGTATTGGGACTGGAAGGAGGTTTCAATCTGAAGTATGCAATCACCCAACATTTTGGTGTGTTGATTGGAGCTAACTACAACTATGCTAAACCAAACTTCAAGGTAGTCAATGAAAACAGAAATGTAAATGCGGGAAGGAAAATTGATAAATACAACGAAGCAATAGCTGGTATACAAGGTAATATTGGGGTGTTTTACAGCCTTTAATGCCCGATCACGTAATAGAGGAAAAGATCAACTGATGAAAAATACGCTAAAGATCGTCTAGCATAAACAAGGTAGTTGATCGCATCAATCAGATATAATATACGCAATAAAGCCTGGCAGTCCTGCCGGGCTTTTTTATAACATCTTAAAAGCGCCTCAGTTCCTCTGACGAGCGTACCTTTCCTGCACTCAGCTTACCGCCCATCTGGTATTGAAAAGTAAAAGCTATCCACCTTGAATCTGATGCATTTCGACGTTCATTTTCGACCAACTTACTCAATGACTTCCTGAACATCCGGTTTGTGTGAAACAAATCCGAAAATGAAACTTTCAAATCCAGTTTTCCCTGCAGAAGTGATTTCTTAAAACCTCCATCCAGTGAAAATTGGGAACAAGTTCTTTAAATATCGTATAACTCAGGAGATGTTTATTGGAAAGTTAACTTGGCAATAATTTGTCCAGGTAAATAGAAATACTCATGTAAAATAAGGACTGATGATAATTGACTTGCCAGGAATCCACTTATCGGGTAAGACGTATAACTAATCTTTGTGGAAGGTTCCATCCTCCATCCCCTAATGAACTGAATGGGACTTATTAACAACAGATCCCAGCGATTCTTATAAGAAAAGATGGCATTCTGGGTGATTAATTGCGACGAAGCACTATCCATTTTCCCTGCACGCTGTTCTTCTTTGTAATAATATTTATCTGGCCTGCAATACCCGCTACATGTAATTCTGCTCCAGGTTTATTGATTGTCTGTATGTGGCCTAAATAATCTGATGACTTGCCGTTCAACAAATTCGATAACTGTTGCCCACTAAGGTAGATTATTTTTCCATCAATCATGATATGTCTCCCTGGCATAAGGAATTTCATATCAGCAGTTTAATTGTTTCAAAAAACAGGGGTAATAGTTGTATTCCATATTAAATCCATTCTTTTGCGGGCATTCAATTATTTTATTGCAACTTAGTTGCGAATAAACAAACTAAACAGTACTTTTGCAACATTGTTGCACACAAATAATACTGTCATGAGAAGAAGAGACTTTTTTAGAAATACTTCCATCACACTGCTCGGTAGTAGCTTTTTCCCTATACATAAGTTGCAGGCGAAAAATTACCCTCCTAAAACTGCCAGGAATATCATCTTTATGGTGAGCGATGGTATGAGTATAGGTACTCTGAATTTGGCCAGTCTGCTTTTGCAACGTAAAGAAGGCAGGCAAAGCCATTGGTTGAGCCTATATGAAGAAGAAAAAGTATCAAGGGCATTAATGGATACCGCCTCCCTCAGCTCACTCATTACAGATTCTGCAGCCGCCAGTTCTGCCTGGGGAGGAGGTGTCAGAGTTAAAAATGGAAAACTGAATGTGAGTGAAGATGGTACCCATCATACCCCCATTTTACAAAAATTTAAAGCTGCCGGTAAAGCTGTTGGTTGTGTAACTACCGTTCCAATTACACATGCTACTCCCGCAGGTTTTAGCGTTACTAATGCAAGCCGGGGTGACATGCATGAGATAGCTGAACAATATCTTCCATTGAAATTTGATGTCATGATGGGTGGCGGACGTGAATATTTCCCACCTGGTCTCTTAGCCCGTTATGAAGCTACAGGGTATACAGTAGTGAAAAACCGTGATCAGATGCTGCAACTTAATAAGACACCTGCATTGGGTATATTCAATGAAAACGGTTTACCATATGCACTGGATCATATACAGGATATCACTTTACAGCAAAACATACCCACTCTTGCAGAAATGTCCAAAACCGCAATTGAGTTACTTAACAAAAACAAACAAGGATTTGTCCTGCAAATAGAGGGAGGAAAAGTAGACTGGGCTGCACATGCCAACGATGCCGGTGCACTTATCTATGATCAGATAGCATTTGACAATGCCATTAAGGTTGCCATCGATTTTGCATCTAAGGATGGAAATACCATGGTCATCATCACTACCGATCATGGCAATTCTAATCCAGGCTTATTCTATGGTGACAATGCCAATCAGCAGTTTGACAAATTGCAACATTACCGTTACACAAATGAATGGATATTAAATGTTGTAAACAAATCCTTTACACCTGCCCAACTAATTGAAAGGATTGAGGCCGCACAAGGAATCGCTATTACAAAAGAAGAGGCAGCATCAATATTGGTACATTATGAACAACTGGACGAGGCTGGAGTGTACAACCCCCGCAAACTTCCTTTCAGGCAACTGGCCGCTATACAATCAAGCTATACGTCTATAGGCTGGGGCGCAATGGATCATTCTGCCGACTATGTAGAACTGGCTATTTATGGCCCCGGGCGGGACCTAATTAAACCATTTATTAAAAATACAGATTTGCACTACCTGATGCTGCAGGCTACCGGTATAAAGAACAACTAAAAAATGGAAAATGTTTATGAATACTGATTACAGGAGCAGATGGGATGCCATCGGCATTGCTGCGTCCTTTGCATGTGCCATACATTGCGTGTTACTACCTGTTTTGTTTACTACACTAACATTGTTTGGCATCGAGTTCCTTGACAATATATATCTCGAAACCACTACGATCCTGATTTCTATGAGTGCCGGATCATGGGCATTATTTAACGGTTATAAAAAACATCATAATACGGTATTAATAATATTATTTGTGACGGGTCTTATTCTTATGATTGTAGGAAATCTTGTTCCCTCCGAATATACTGACATATTGTGTAAGCTGGCAGGCAGCCTTCTAATAATCATTGCCCATCTTAAGAATGTCAAACAATGCCGGCACAAATAAGAAAATGGCTGCTCATAGTAATATTCATTTACATCATATTAAACCTGCGTACAACCTGTGGATGCAGACCTCCCTCTGATCTAAAGAAAATGTTGTTTACACCGGGATCGGTAAAATTTAAAATAATATACAAAAATGCTCAGGGCACTTCAGCTGCAATTCGCATATAACACAGAAACGGTATTCAATTACCCTGATATCACCTGCAATAAGGATTCTCCCGTTCTTATAACAGGTAAATCGGGAACAGGCAAGACGACACTCCTTCATTTACTCGGCTGTCTGCTAAGGCCTGCAGGCGGTCAGCTAATAATTGATAGTACGGATACTACCCTATTACGCGATAAAAAACTGGACAAATTCAGAGGCCGGCATATTGGCATTGTTTATCAGTCTTCTCACTTTATGAGTGCCTTGAATGTAATAGACAATATCCTCTTACCCAGGTTCTTTACACGGGCTACCGCAGATACCGGCAGAGCAGTTTTACTGGCAGAAAGGCTACAGATAGTGCACCTTCTGCACAAACGGCCTTCAGAACTAAGTAATGGAGAACAGCAACGGGTATCAATTGCCAGGGCATTGATCAACAACCCGCAACTATTACTGGCCGATGAACCTACCAGCAGCCTTGATGATGACAATACCACCCGCGTCGTGCAATTATTACAGGAACAGGCCATGATTAGCCAGGCTACTCTTATCGTAGTCTCTCACGATGCAAGATTGAAACAACATTTTTCAAACCAGGTATATCTTGCCAGATGACTGCAAAAATCATTTTCAGAAACCTTGTCCATCATCCGCTATCTACTCTGCTTAGTTTATTACTGCTCACGTGTGGCACTGGTATCATCTCTATGTTGCTGGTTACCCAGCATCAGCTGGAAACAAAAATGGATAATGACCTGCAGGATATTGACATGGTGGTAGGAGCCAAAGGCAGTCCTTTACAATTAGTGCTATCTGCTGTCTACCAGGTAGATGCTCCGGTTGGCAATATTTCTCTGGCAGATGCGGATAAACTATCAAACCTTACCATCATTAAACAGGCCATCCCACTGGCATATGGTGATTCCTATCAATCGTTCAGAATAGTAGGTACAGACAGCAATTACCTGAAGAAATACAACTGCCGGTTTAGGGAAGGTCAAATCTTTACTACTACCATGGAAGCTGTCATTGGCAGTCAGGTGGCAACACATACAGGGCTAAAAACCGGAGATTCTTTTGTGGGGATGCATGGACTAGGGAATACAGGTCATGCTCATGCTGAATTTAAATATAAAGTAACCGGGATCATGGCAGAAAATAATAGTGTGGTAGACAACCTGATCCTGACAAATATTGCTTCCGTCTGGAAAATTCATGAACACCATGATGACGATCACAACCATGTCGAAAAACAGATTACAGCTTTATTGATAAAATACAGAAGTCCGCTTGCCATGATTTCACTGCCACGCATGGTAAATGAAACAACGCCCATGCAGGCAGCTATTCCACAGCTGGAAATAAAACGCTTGTTTACCCTTATGGGCATTGGTATTAAAACATTACAAATCATCGCACTTGCGATTGTATTGCTATCAGGTATCAGTGTTTTCATTGCCCTTTATTCCAGGCTGAAAGAGCGTAAGTACGAACTAGCCCTTGCCCGGGCTATGGGTAGCAGTCGTTGGCTTATTAGCTGGTTCCTATTGTGTGAGGGACTAATCATGGTTATTATCGGATTTGTCACAGGTATTATGTTAAGCCGTTCCGGCTTATGGATGTTAAATAAATATGCCGGGCCAAAGTACCATATTAATGTATTTACAACGACGGTATTACCTGAAGAATGGTACCTGCTGCTGGCAACTATCCTGCTGGGAATTGTAGCGGCTGCATTACCAACAGTAAAAGCATTTCAACTGAACATTTCAAAAACCCTTGCCCATGAATAAAATGTTGCTAACAATACTGCTTACCATCCATCCAGTTGCAGAGCAGGAAAAGCCACTAAAGGCAAGCTGGTTCACACTGCTGAATATTAAATATGAAGAGAAATATCTGAATGACATAAAAGGGTATATGCTCTTTCCAAAATTCCCCCAGAATGTAAAAAATCTGGATGGGAAACTGGTGGAAATCACAGGCTTTGTCATACCAGTAGATAAAACCGGGGCATCACTTGCACTATCCGCCAACCCATATGCCAGCTGTTACTTCTGTGGCGGTGGCAGCCCCGCATCTATCATTACCGTAAAACTTAAAAAAAGGAATACCGGTTATGACATAGATGACTACAAAAAATTTAGAGGCAAGCTAAGATTGAATGCCACTGACATCAATGAATTTTATTACGTTTTAGAATTATCAGAGGAGGTAAATTAATTTATGAAACAAATACAGCCTAAACCGGTCACAATTATCACAGGATTTTTAGGTGCAGGAAAGACCACCTTTCTAAACGAATTGCTCATAGCTGAGAAAAGAGGTAAATACGCTATCATTGAAAACGAATTCGGAAAGGAATCCATAGATGGAGAACTAGTGATGGATATATCAGATAATATCTTCGAGATGAGCAGCGGCTGCCTATGCTGCAATCTTAATGAAGATCTTGTGGCTCTCTTAATTGATCTTTCTAATAAAGCCTCCGCTTTTGAAGAACTGATCATTGAGACCACAGGAATAGCCGATCCCTCTTCTGTAGCCCTACCATTTCTAATTGATCCCGTCGTAACCCGTTACTACCAGTTGCAACGGGTGATCTGCCTGGTAGACGCAAGAAATATTTCATACGAACTGGCTACTACCGAAGAAGCCCGGAAACAAATCAGCTTCAGTGATATCCTGCTTATTTCAAAAACAGACCTGGTGTCTGACGAAGAACTGGCAGGTATACATAACTTACTAAAGGAAATAAATCCATTTGCAATCATATTATCCGGAACAAAAGATCATTTTCCTCACAAGGAAATGATGGATTATATTAGGAAACAAAATGAACATTATAACGGGCAGGAAACCAAGACAGAAAAACATCACCATAGTTTATCCTCACTTACGTTGACTTTTGACAAGCCTTTTGACATTCCTAAACTACAGCATACAATGATGGTATTCATGGCAGTACAGGCCAAAGATATTTATCGTGTAAAAGGAATTGTTTACGGGTTTGGCGAAAATGAAAAATATATCTTACAGTCGGTGGCAGAGTACCTGGCCATGGCCCCCGGTAATCAATGGCAGGAAGGAGAAATCAGAAGAAGTAAAATAGTATTTATCGGGAAAAATCTTAAAATGAAAGGATTTGAACAATTGCTGTCTCACGCACTCTACTAGCAACAGTTCTGACAAAGGCCCTTCACCCTATAAAATACCTGTCTTACGATATTTCCATCCTGTATTGTATTGGGAATCAGTACACCAGCATCGGAAACGGTAATAGTCCTGCATTTTTCGCACTGAAAATGCAGGATACTACTATTATGCAAAGCGATACAATATTGCAGACTTCTGCCACACAAAGGGGAAATACAAAGTACCCTCCGCTCTACAAACAGCTGCAAAGTCCGGTAAATAATAGACCGGCTCATTTTATTTTTCAATGAACAGTTTATTTCCTTATTAGTCATTGAATATCCATTCCTCAGGATAATTTCGAGGATAGCCTTTCTTGTTGGAGTAACCTTTAAGCCACCATCCGACAGGAGCATTTCAGCTAAAGTCGTATTTTTATTCCTCGCCATAATTGCATCAAAGATGCAATTTACTGTTTTTTTTTAAATACGCTGTTCCTTGAATATCAAAATCGGCCCCGAAGGTGTCTTTAATAAATCATTAATAAATTGGAGTGGATCAATCTTTCTCTCATGAGCTATTTCAATTCAATCTATAACTAATCTGGTTAAATCAGACAACTTTCTGTTTAACGTATGGAAATCTAATATTCAGCAGGAAGTTTATTGGAGATTCTATTGTACATTCTATTTCAACCTTACCTATATTACTAATAACCGTTTTATTCAAGAGGTACTCACCTGGATAAAACGGAACTTAACACTTATATACTCCTCTACTATCAAATCACCGCTACCACTTAGGTCATCAATACAGATAACTACATTATCGGGATCTTTTAATAGCAACTTAATTAAATCCTTACCTATAAAGCCGTATCCCCCGGTTACCAGAATTTTCATCAGTCATATATTTTACATCCCCTTACCATTTGACAGGTCGTTGTTTCGAATGGTCGTTTTACTCTTTTTAATATTACCCGTCATCTTACCAAAATTGTAATTTACGGTCAACATTACAAGCCGGTAATAAACCCTGTTGTTGGATGTCTGATAAAAATTAGTGCCGGTAGTATATGTACGGCTTTGTCTATATTTATTAAATGGATTATTGATGCCAGCATCAATAGTTAGCTTACCATGCAATAAATCCTTGCTCAATCCAAATGAGGTAGCCAGCAATCCATTTGATGTACCCTGGAATCCTGTAGGATTTTTACTGAGCAGATTCCCATCAGCCCTTGCACGCCATCTATGCTTGAAACTATAAGACAGCGTAAGGTTAACTGCATAAGTTAGCAGTTCATTCTTTATGATAGTACCATTCTCCAGCCCATCAATCCAAAAATAAATAACATCCCCATTTACACTCGTACTAAAATGCCCGGTAACATTGTAAGCCGCATATACAAATGCACTCAACCCTTTTATATTACCGGTATTTGCAAAAGTACTGGTGGTAATATTTGTCAATGAATCGTAGGTAGTGATTGGGAGATCAACTTTCCGCAGCCAGGTGTAATCTGCCCCGCCTGTAAAGTTAATCTTCCCGGGGATGTTGTAACCCACAGACACAGAATTGACTATAACTGGTTTTAACCCGGGATTGCCGGTGAAAACAAAACCAGGGTCCTGACGATCCACAAATGGATTTAGTCGGTTCATACCCGGACGTTTCATTCGCTGGGTAAAGCCCACATTCAGACTATGGTTATTTTTAAATCCTTTATTAATACTTACATTCGGAAAGAAGCTGACATAATCCTGCTTTACCTTTTTTGTACCCCCAAGGAAATTCGCATCTATGTTCGTTTTCTCCACTCTAAATCCTCCCTGGAAGTTCCAGCTCTTCACATTATAAATGTAAGAATTGTAAGCTGCGAGTACCGTCTGATTGTAGTTGAACAGGTCTGACAGATCTGCTTGCAACTCAAATCCCTTGCTGGATTCATCATACGCATAGTATTTATATTCGCTTTTGTAATCCCTGAAGATCCCTTTCACACCCGCTTCTATTGTTAGGTTGTTCTTTGGATATACATAATCGACCTGTGCTGTATGCTCCCTTGTTTGCTGATCATTCTTCTGCATATAATCGGCCATATTGAAGTTAAGCGTGTCACTTATATCTCCGCTATTTTCCGGATAACCGCTGGCGGTACTGTACTTGTAAGAAAAGGTCAACCTGCTGCCTTCGTTTTTTCTACCACTGATCTGATAGTCAATACCAGCGTCCATCCCATTACTGGAATTATTTACAGAATTGGCCAGGTTATATTCCTGTGAAGGAGCACCTCCAGTCGTTTGTCTTGATTCAATATACTTATTATTCTCCTGGTGATTACCATTGATATTAAATTTACCAGTCACCAGTTTCACACTATCAATTTCGTAGCTCAATTCAACTCCTACGTAACCAGTCCGGCCATTCCCCTTTTCTTTGCTGCTTTGTGTCAGAATCGTAGGCGTTTCTACCAGTGTGGTCCTCTCTGTTACATTATCTGTTATAGGGTTATTAAAAAAGTTGCCACCCATAAAAGTTGAAAAGCCAAATTTATCCTTCTTCAGGGTAAACGATCCTCCAGCACCAGGCCCTCCTACAGGTCCTTTATCTGAAATACTGATAGTTCCCTTGTATTCATCTTTCACTTTAGGTATAGTGACAATATTAATTATACCACCGGCACCTTCCGCATCAAAACGTGCCGGAGGGATTGTATATACATCGATACGTGCAATGGAGGAAGCAGGCATCGTCTTCAATATATTCTTCAGATCATGCTCAAACATACCTGAAGACTTTCCATTGATCAATACCTTGAAATCAGAATTACCTTTCAACGTGATATTTTCATTCGCATCCAGCGAGAGATAAGGGATCTTCCTTACCATCATTAGCACGTTGCTGGATTTACTGTCAGGATCCGCCTGCATATCGTAGGAGATCATGCCCGATTTTTGTTTCACAATCGGCTTGTCTGCTACGATACCCACTTCTTTCAACTGCACATGCTGCGGTTCCAAATAAACAGTATCCATCACTACCTCTGCTACACTGCTATCTTTAAACTGGAAGTCAACAGACTTCGCCTGGTAGTTCATGGCAGAGAATGTAACCGCATAATTACCTGTTCTATTTATACCCTTAATCAGGAATTTTCCATCAGGCCCAGATACACCTACTTTTACCACTGTGCCATCTGCCTGCTTTACTCTTACAGCAACAAATGCAGCACCGGCGTGATTATTTGCATCCACGACTATTCCCTTTACACCACCCTGCCCTGGCGTATTCTGCGCAAGCATTGTTGTACATGGTAGTAATAAAAAAATTAATAAAACAATCTGATTAACTAATTTTTGTTTCATATGGGCAAAAAATAAGGGTCTGGGGCAGGCAATGACCCGCATAACTGTTTTTTAAAAAAACAGGTCTACAATAAAATGATTATGGACAGGCTAAAAACCTGGAAAGAGTCGGGGTTTTCGCAAAAAGGTTGAATGTGAAAAATATTAAGATTACTTCCTTGTTCTGGTAAGTAGATGGTAAATCACTAAACTGATCCCACTAAATAAAAATATCATTGAAATATAACTGGTGTTTCTCTCCACACCATTCATCTTTAAAATTCCACCGGCCACTGTACCTATTGCTATCCCAATTGACATCATGCCGTATTTCAGGGGTTGTTCCTCCTTTTGAAAAGATTTAGGATCTACTCCCCTTTCCAACATAGTAATACGTTCCCGGTGGCGGGAAACAAGGTATATGTAAGCTATTCCGAATATTGCGGCAAAGGCTGCTATAGAAACGAGGCAATCTCTTGTAATTTCGTCCATCTTTTACTAGTTTTACTTCGCAAGTAAGAGTCGATTCAGTGAACATGGGTTACAAGATTTAAAGGTTTTTAAAAAAATTCTTCATCTCACCAACCATACAACCATCACAATCAATTGATATTCTATTATTTACACCAAAAATAAACTTGAAAAATATTTTAAGGACAATTTTTGTAACCACTGATGGGAAACTACTCTCTTATAAGAAAACCGCTATATCTGCATGACTCATATAGAAGAGCAGGAATATATCCGGAGAATACAAGATGGCGATTCTAAGGCATATGCTTTTCTCGTAGATAAGTACAAAAATATGGCTTATACCATTTCTCTAAAAATGATCCAGGATCCTGCCGAGGCAGAAGATGCCGCCCAGGAAAGCTTCATAAAAGCTTATGAAGCCATCAGATCGTTCAAGGGAGGTGCCAAATTCTCCACCTGGCTTTATACAATTGTATATAGAACCTGTTTAGCCCACATCAGACAAAGAAAAACAATACCGGTTAGCAAACAGCCTCCTGATGAATATTACAACCGATTTGACGATCAGCCGCATAAACTGGAAAAAATGCAACAGGAGGAAAAATCAAAATACATTAACAGGGCAATTAATGAACTTCCAGCCAATGAAGCTATATTGATCACACTGTATTATATGAACGAAAACTCCATCAAAGAGATTAATGAAATTACCGGGCAGTCAACAGCCAATATCAAAGTACAGTTATTCCGTGCCAGGAAAAAACTAGAACAAAAATTATCCGGTTTAATTTAATCTACGCTTTATGAACAAAGAAGAACAGTTAAAACGACTCATACAATCCATCGGGCCTGATCAACCAGGTTCTGATTTTACAATAAGGGTAACGAAGGGTATTCAGGAGCTGGCCGCAGATACGGATCCTCTCCTCCACCTGCTTCATAACCTTCCAACGGAGAAAGTTACCCTGCGTTTTACAGAAAAAACAATGGATAATCTTCTTCAAAAGAAAATACAACCCATTATCAGCAAAAAAATCTGGTGGGCCATCGCCGCATGCCTCACTGGTGTAATCTTTTTCGCTATCATTCATGATAGAACCAATCACTACTCTCTTAAAAAAACCAGCCACATCAGCGAAACTTATGTCACTTTGTTCAATAACATACAAAGTGGATACTTTATTCTTTTACCCATACTTTTCGCCATCTTTATGTTCCTGGTCATCGACTTCCTGATAGGCCGTTCCAGGAACAGATTATTTCACCCCAGCCACCGACAAGCTGGCGGATGATGAATGTGCAGGATAGAATGCTGCTGGCATAAACCTGTCTGTCAGGTGCTTATATAATGAATTAGCAATCAGAGTAGGAGTCATTCAGGTGATTGTCCAGGGGATGCATATACTGCTGAAATCAATAAATACAAATAAAAAAGGATCGCAATAGTGCGATCCTTTAACCAGAGGTATCGAGCGGATTCGAACCGCTGTAGGAGCTTTTGCAGAGCTCAGCCTAGCCGCTCGGCCACGATACCTTTTTTTTGTGCCCATCGAATATTGGGATTGCAAAAGTAGTAAATTCCTGATATTTGCCAAATATTTTTCAAACTTAATATAATTTTTTCATGGAAAATAATAGAATTGCCGAATCAGAACTGATCCTCAATAGCCGTGGAGCCGTGTATCATCTTGATGTGAGACCAGAGGAATTAGCCGATACCATCATCACCGTCGGCGACCCGGACAGGGTTGAAGTAGTAAGCAAACACTTTGACAAAATAGAGGTGAGCCGTCAGCACCGGGAGTTTGTTACCCATACCGGTTACATCGGTAAAAAAAGAATTTCTGTGGTATCTACAGGTATCGGTACCGATAATATCGATATCGTACTGAACGAACTGGATGCCCTCGTAAATATAGATTTTGCCTCCAGAACGGTAAAAAGTGAGCTGACCGCCCTGAAAGTGATCCGGTTGGGTACCTCCGGATCCCTGCAGGCAAGTGTGCCCGTGGATAGCTTTGTGGTATCTTCTCATGGGCTGGGTTTGGATAACCTCCTGCCCTGGTACCTGTTTGAGAATACTGACGCGGAAAAGGGCCTTTTAGCCGCTTTTGGCAAACAAGTGGCTATACTGCCCGGAAGCGCCAATCCAACGCTTTTTAGCGCTTCTGAGGCCCTTGCATCTCAATTTAAAGATGGGTACCATGCCGGGATCACTATTACCTGCCCGGGATTTTATGCGCCACAGGGTCGTGCATTAAGAGGTAAACTCTCCCATCCTGACCTGCTGGACCAGCTGACAGCCTTTAAAGAAGGAGAATATTTCATTTCTAACTTCGAAATGGAAACATCCGGCATCTATGGAATGGGTAGAATCTTAGGACATGATTGCCTGTCTATCAGTGCAATCGTGGCAAACAGAGTGAAGAAGGAGTTTTCTAAAGATGGCGGTGCTGCTGTGGAAACGTTGATCCAAAAATCTTTGGGTATCATCGAAAAGTTATAAAAGAACCGTACCCAGGGGCAAACAATCCCTGGGTACAATTCAAACCCTAAGTACAATTCATATCATCACTCCAACTTCATAAATTTTGCATTTATGTAGTTAACTACGCAGATTTGTACATGTGTACCTGGCTCCTTTAGAGCAAATGAATATGCTCATTTTATAATTGAGCCAAATTAATTTTTTCTATATAAATTTCCTGTTGCCTGATATCTCTGCCTGAAGCGATGCAACATTGATATTCGTCATGTATGGTAATTTTTTTCAGATAGAATTTCTCCTTCTCAACAATGGTTTGATCGTGCAACACTTCAAAGGATTGTAATGGAATGAACAATCCCTTTCCATGCGCTTTGATCACCGCTTCTTTTTCCACCCAATATGTAAAAAAACTACTGATCTTATCTTCCGAATGATGTATTCTGTCAAATTCACCTTGCGTCATCTGTGACCTGAAGTCCATGTAATTTGTGGCAGGATCTGAATATTCTACATCAATACCCATAGGAAATTTATCAATACAACAAATTACCAGGTTACCAGCATGAGATATATTAAAACAGGTATCCTCATTTACCAAAAACGGCTTATGATCCGAAGTACGACCAATTTCAAATTCATGCAGATCGAAATAATGTTTCAATCCATATGTCAAAAGTACCCGTCCCAGCAAAGAAAGCTGGGCATCCTGCCATCTCCTGTATTTCTGTATCCTTGTATTCAACTCTTCATTGAACCTTCCGGCATACTTATTTAATAAATAGGAGTGCCTTTCCTCTTCTATGAAAGCATATAAAACTACCATGAGAAATCGAAATCAATATCTACAAAAATTTTTACCTGCAACTCAAAAGCTGTCGATACATCAGCTTCTTTAATTGCTTCTCCTGGTTGCTTATACACCCAGTCAATCAACAATGAAACCTTTTCCCAAATTACTGCCAACACTTCATGAGCAATGTGCTCACTATATTCCACTTCGCACTTCAACCTTTTGATTCAAAGAAATTGTATACTTTCAGAAATCCCGACTGCCTGGCATAATGCCTTAACTAAACGCTCAATCGTTTGATGCTGAATTTACAATGGTTTTATGGGCTTTCTTCTATAAATATATTTATTTATTTGCAAAATCAGATCCTTCTGCTATTCAGCCATCACTCCATCTTCAAACTCCGCACCGGATCCATCAATGCCGCTTTCATCGCCTGCCCTCCCACCGTCACCATCGCCACCACCATCGCCAATATCCCTGACAAAACAAACACCCATACATCAATATCTACCCTATAAGCAAACCCATTCAGCCATCTGTTCATCGTCCACCATGCCAACGGCAACGAAAGCAATGTCGCAATCAGCACCAACCTCATAAAGTTGCCAGATAGCAGCATGGTCACATTATAGACAGACGCACCCAACACCTTTCGTACTCCTACTTCTTTAATCCGCAATTGTGACGCATAAGCAGATACACCAAACAATCCCAAACAGGATGCAAAGATCGCAAAGAAAGAAAATACCTTGAATAACTGCATCATCCGCTCCTCCGAAAAATACAACTGATTCAGCTTATCATCTACAAATGTATAAGTAAATACCGCCGCAGGCGACAACGTCCTTATTCTCGACTCCAAAAAACGTAACGTCTGCGTTGTTTGCCCAGGCCTTGTCTTTACGATCAGATAATTATTAATGAAAGGCTTATACGCTATCACCAACGGTTCTATTGCTGCATGTAGCGAAGCAAAGTTGAAATCCTTTATAATCCCCACTACATTACCAGTATCTCCATCCAGCACATAAGCTTTGCCTATAGGATCTTTAAATCCCAGGTTCTTCACAGCAGCTTCATTAAGAATAAACTCATGGTTTTTACTATCTGAAAAATCCCTGCCGGCTAATAATGGTATATTCAGTGTCGCCAGCAAAGTTTCATTTGCCCACATCGCACGGATTGAAGGTTGCTCTGCCTCCTTAGGCGCACTTAAAGGATAAAAAGTCTGTATCGAAAACCGCTCTCCCGGCAGCGTAGAAACCATTGCATAATTAGCGATACCGGAGTAATGCTGTACATCCTGCACCAATGCCCCTGCCTGTTCCCACATATTACCATACATAGTCATGGCTATTTGCTGTTCCTTATCAAAACCCAGTTGTTTATTGTGAAAAAGCTGCATCTGTCTGTACATCACCACTGCACTAAAAATCATGAACACAGAAATCGCAAATTGAAAAATGATCAACCCCTTCCTCACTGAATACACAGGCGAGGCGACATCACGTTTTCCCTTCAGGGCCGGCACTGGTTTAAAACCCGTTACAAACCACGCAGGATATGCACTGGCCAATAAACCTATCACCACTACCAACAGCAATATAATCCCCATATTAAAGAGCGTAAATAGCTGCTCAATACGCAGTTGCTTTCCACTTAAGTTGTTATAGAAAGGCAGGACAATAGCAAATAATAACACCGCCAATAAAGCAGCTGCCAGCGTCACAATAAATGATTCGCCAATAAACTGCCGCAGCAACTGTGCCCGTGAAGCCCCAATCACCTTCCGCAACCCAATTTCCTTCATCCGGTGAAATGCCTGCGCCGTGGAGATATTTATAAAGTTCACCGCCGCTATCAACAATATAAACAACGCAGCTATAGAAAAAATATAAACATAGGTAATACTGCCGTTAGGACTAAGCTCTTTCTCCATATTAGAGTACAGATGTATATCGGTAATAGGGAAGAGATGGAGCTTTCGGCCGGCCCGCACCTCCTGTTCCGTTTCGCCACCACCCATATAATACTGCACCATAAAATGGGGTAGTTTTGCATTTACACTACTTAGCGATTTACGATCGTTCAGCAATACATAGGTATAAAAAGCATTCCAGGTACGTCTTTCCAGCGAATGCTGGTCTATGTAATGGTGAATGGTGTTCATTGACAACAAATAGTCAAACCTTAAATGGGTAGGAAAAGCAGGTTTGCTTACCACCCCCGTTACCTTTAGCGGCAATTGCCCCACCTCATCCATGATCACTTTGCCTAGTGGATCTTCCTGACCAAAATACCTGTGCGCCATTTCTTCGGTGATCACGATAGCATCTGTTGCTGTAAGCGCAGTAGCTGCATCCCCTTCCACGAAGTGAAGGTCAAAAGTACTTGTAACACTGGCGTCTGCAAAGAAACCACCTTTTTCCTCAAACCGCTTATTGTTTGCATAACTGAGGATCTGGCTGGGGTAAGGACGGTAAAAACGGGTAACCGTTTCTATCTCCGGAATATCCTCCGCCATCTGCAAACCGATGGTAGGCGCAGTAGCCGCCCACTGCCGGGTATCTTCTCCCAATCCCTCCATCGTTAACCTGAAAAGCCGGTCTGCTTTAGAATATCCTTTATCATAACGCAGCTCCTCCTTTACATGGAAAATGATCAACATGGCACATAGTAAGCCTACTGCCAATCCTACGATGTTGATGACAGCGAAAAGCGTATTTTTCCGAAGATTGCGCCAGGCAATCCTGAGATAACTTGTAAGCATACCTGTTTTTTAATTTCGCCAATTACTGGTTTACACCCCTATTAACTAAATAAGATGCCATTCTGTATCTAATCTGAAGGTCAGTTTATTAAAAGTAAGATATAATATAATGTGTCCGGTTTCGGTTAACCGAAATGTTCGGATTTGAACATTAATTTTAAAATTTAACCCTCTCAAATAAGAATAAAGTTGCTTATTTGTAAAGCGGTAATGGTTTTTAACTAAATTACTGATATGATCATCATGCGCAAACACCACTTTTTACTCTCCTGCATCCTTGCTATCACGGCCTTCACGGATGGCTCACAACAACACCGGAACACCGAAGATGTCAATGACTATTTTGAGCAGATCCGTCATGATCCATCTTCACTGGCTGCATTTCTAACAGGCATGCCCAAAGGAGCAGATCTGCACCATCATTTCTCCGGGGCCATATTCGGGGAAACTTACTGGAACGTATTAACGGAAAGTAACGGCTGGATGCAACCCTATACCATAGAAGTAGACACCGCAGGCGCCCTGCACAAAGCCCCCTGGATACACTTTGCCACCCTAAGTACTGAATCCCGGTTTGACTCCCTCAAACAGGCATTTCTGCGCAAAGCATCCATCAAAGACTATGATGCCGCTGCCGGTCCCAGTGATCAGCACTTCTTCTCTACTTTTTCCAGATTTGGTGCAGTGGCAAGATATGATATGAAAACAGGCATGCAGGAGTTTAAACAACGCGCCCTCGCCGAAAATGTAACCTATATCGAAACTATGCTGGGTGCCCCGGACACCGCTATCCGCCTACCCGCAGGACAGGCATGGGAAAAATCATTGACCGGCGCCTCATTATCAGATAGTACCAACGTATTTAATATACTCAATCAGGTATATGCCGCACTGCTAAAAGCAGGTATCACCAATACTGCCAAAAAATTCTGTTACCACCAGGACCTGCTCCACCAGCAGGCCGCCATTGACGATAGCGTATTTATGCTACGTTATCAACTACATGGCAACCGGAACGAACAACCATTAACCGTATACCGAAAACTGCTGATCGCCTTTCAGGCCGCCAGCATGGACTCTCTGATTGTAGGCGTGAACCTGGTTTCTCCGGAGGATGGTGTGATATCCATGCGGGATTATAGTCTGCATATGCTCATGTTTGCTCACCTGCACCGACACTTTCCTCACATCAGGTATTCATTGCATGCCGGTGAGCTGGCTGCGGGAATGGTGCGTCCGGAACTACTCCGTTATCACATCTCCCAGGCTGTGCTAATAGCAGGTGCGCAACGCATTGGACATGGTGTAGACATCGCTCATGAAGCTGCGTCTATTCCACTGCTGGACGTAATGCGTGAGCGGAAAGTAGCGGTAGAGATCAACCTGAGCAGCAATGAATTTATCCTGCATGTAAAAAATGACCAACATCCTATACTGTTTTATCATTCACACAAAGTACCCATCGTCATCAGCACGGACGATGCAGGTGTACTACGCACTGACTTAACGGAGCAATATATTTTGCTGGCCAGCAGGTACCCTTCGCTACATTATAATGATATCAAAGCAATAGTAAGAAACAGCATTGTTTACAGCTTCTTACAACCGGATATAAAGGAGCGGAAACTCGGACAACTGGACAGCGCATTCATCCAATTTGAAAATAAGGTAATGCTTCATTAAGCATTACCTGACTCCTACAATAAAAATTCTGCCATCAAGGCTCCCCCCGGGTCAATCAACACACCATCCTTTTACAATTCCATCGTATTTCGTTCATTCAAATAAGATACCAGCCGGGAAATTCTCATATAAAAACTGTGAAAAGTATTCACCCATGAGGATCAGGAAAACGGCAACCTCTTCAGGAACCTGTTTATGTCACGCACCTTTTGTTTATATTCGTCCTAAGAATCAATATATATGAAACTAATGACCTTGTTGCTGGCAATGACCTTTGCCATTACAGCCCGTTCTCAAACCACCATCAATAATTACAAATACGTATTGGTGCCTGAGCGCTTTGATATCTTTAAAACGGAAAATCAGTATGGAATAAACATACTTACCAAATCATTGCTGGAAGGCATAGGATTCGAGACTTACATGGCCGATGATGCATTGCCTGCAGATATTGCCAACAATAAATGTAATGCACTGAAAGCAGACCTTATAGAAAAGAAGAAATTCTTAGCCACCGGCATCACCCTGATATTAAAAGATTGTCAGGGCAATATTGTTTATAAAAGTGAAGAAGGCAAAAGTAGGGAGAAAGAATGGCTGGCCGCCTATATGGAAGCAGTAAGAAATGCCTTTGTATCGCTGAATAATGCAAAATATAAATATGATAGCACCGCAGCACCAATAGCGGCCAGTACAGTACCTGCACCAACAGCTACTACTGCTACCACTGCTCCCGTGCTCACTGCCGCCACACCTGCTACCCTCGCTGAAAATAAAGACGTATTATACGCGCAGGCTAACGCCAACGGTTACCAATTAATCGATACCTCTCCTAAAAAAATTATGACCTTACTCAAAACCTCACAACCGGATAATTTTATTGCCGATGATGGTGTAGCAAAAGGAATTGTATTTAGAAAAAACGGGGAATGGTTTTTCGAATATTATAAAGATGACAAGCTCGTTTCACAGAAACTGAATATTAAATTCTAATGGAGAGGCCGTATCAAAATGACGTGCACCCAAAAGTTTAGACACTTTAGATTTTAATTAAGCGGCTTGAGTTCGGTAGTTGACAGGACTCAAGCCGTTTAGTTTTAATTTGATTCTGTCATTATTATAATAGTCTATAAACTTTATTATTTCTCGTTTCAGTGTTGATATTGAATCAAACTTTCTCGTGTAGAATAATTCTGATTTCAATATACTAAAGAAACTCTCCATTGCTGCGTTATCCAGGCAGTTGCCCTTTCTGGACATACTTATTTTTACTTTTTTACCTTTAAGGTAGCCCTGGTAAAGCCTCATTTGATACTGCCATCCCTGATCTGAGTGTAAAATTGGCCTGGCCTTCTCAGGGATCCTAACAAATGCTTTGTGAAGCATATCCATTATTTGTGCAAAATCTGGCCGCTCAGAGAGATTATAGCTTATAATTTCACCATTATATAGATCCATAATGGGGGAAAGGTAAAGTTTAGCTCCATCTACCGCAAATTCTGTTACATCGGTTACTAGCTTCTTGTAGGGCCTGGATGCTTTAAAATTTCGATTGAGCAGATTGCTGGCTATTTTCCCCTGTTGTCCTTTGTACGATTTATATTTTTTCCTTCTTATGAGACTTTTAAGTCCGCACATTTTCATAATCTTCAATACTGTCTTATCCGCCTGTAGCCATATCTACCTTTATGTCTTATATATATATATATATATATATATATTACTGCTGATTTTAATGAAGCATATTTATCAGGTTGATCAAGTTGCTTCAAATAATAGTAGAAAGTACTACGTGCCATCCTCGCCGCTTTTAATAATAATTGCAGCTTGTATTCTTGCCTTAACTCTCTGATGGCTTTTGCCGCTTGTTTTGGGCGGATTGATCTTCCTGAATTAAGGCGTCCAACTTTTTTAAAAATGCATTTTCTGCGCGCAAATATTCATTCTCCGCTTGCAGTGCTGCGAGGCGATCTTCTACAGATCCAGTTATTTTCTTATTGACCTTTTTGGTTTTCTTTGCCATTATTGATCGCTTTCTTCCTCTACCATCTTTGAATAAGCCTTCAGCTCCTAGTGCTTCGTATCTGCTTAACCATTTTGAAATTGTACCATCACCTGGTATACCAAACTGTATGGCAGTCTGCATGCAAGATAAATGGTTTTTCAACATATACTGAACAACCCGGACTTTAAAGTTCCCATCATAACTGCCGTTATGAAGCTTTAAACCGGTAACACCACGTTCTCTGTAGTGATTAACCCATCGCCGAACCGTTTTTTCGCCTGCGTCTAGCTTGCGACCTGCTGATAAGGTGGTCTCTTTTCCTGAAAGCACACTTTTTACTGCTTTCAGTTTTTCTTTAATACTGTACTTCATAAAAAAGCCCCCAAAAAGTGTCTAACTTTTTGGGGGCAGGCCATTATAAGATACGGCCTCGTTTTATTCGGGTACCTCCCGTATTAATATTAGGCGAAACCGGCACTGGCAAAGAAAAGATTGCCAGTAGCATCCATAACCTATCTCTCCGGAAAGGAAAGCCATTTATAAAACTCAACTGCGCTGCATTACCGGCATCCCTGATCGAATCAGAATTATTCGGTCACGAAAAAGGTGCATTTACCGGCGCCCATGAAAAGAGAACCGGCATTTTTGAAAGAGCTGACACCGGTACCCTCTTCCTTGAACAACAGAAAAAAAAACACACGGAAGAATCAGTGATAAAAACCATCGCCGAAAATGAAAGGGATTATATCATCACCATATTAAAAAAATGCAATGGCAGAATATGGGGCCCGGGTGCTGCTGCCGAAATACTCAATCTGCCACCATCTACATTAAAATCAAAAATGAAAAAACTGGGCATAAAAAAAGAATACATGCAATAAGCTACCCTCTCCTTGCCCAAAATGTACGATCACGCCAACGGCCTTCCATCGCATAGTGGGCAGCATGCATGTCCATATACACTGAAAAAGCCTGACTGATCACATAATCGTACGCATTCAATGCATCAGGATTAACATTCAAATGATCTGCAATTGCATGTCCGGCATAATATCCGCTTTCCATCGCTGAAATAATGCCATGCGAAGAAACCGGGTCATACGCAAACGCGGCATCACCCACCGCCAGCCAGTTATCACCATGACGTTGTCGCAGATAACCATCGCTACGGATGCGATTGCATGTAGTGTGGACATGTTTTGGTTATTATATTGTGTAATGAATCCTGAGGAAACACGGATAAAATAACATAGCTTACATAAAATTGTTCATACCTTCTTTATATAATATGGAACCTACACTCATCTCCCCCCAATCCGGCAAAACGCTCTCCATCATGGGCGGTAGCTACCGTATCGTTATCTCCAGCAAGGATACCAACCATGAATATGCAGTCATAGAAATGGTCGTTCCTCCCGGTGGAGGCCCTAACCCACATGCGCATAAAGACTTCCATGAATCATTCCATGTACTGGAAGGAGAAGTCGAATTTACCACTGCAAATGGCACTGTGACCGCTGCTACAGGAACCACAATCGTCATTCCCAAAGGCGGAGCAGTACATAACTTTAAAAACAAATCGGATAAATTAGCCCGCCTCTGGTGCACAGTCGTTCCCGGCGGATTGGATGAGTTTTTTGAAGAAGCGGAGGCCACCCACGGAGATATCAGCAAACTGGAAGCCATTTCGAATAAATATGGGCAAGTGCTGCTGCCGCCGGATTATTGGGAAAAATAGGTCGCCATCCTTACTATAGTAGCACCTTTGGGACTGAAACCAAAATAAAACCTGTCAATTTAACAATTTTCAAACAATACAGTATCTCTACAGAATACCCCTCTAAGTTTGCCCCAGCAAATTCAAAATGTGCATATGAAGTTATCGCTGGTCTTAGCAATCTTACTATTAGAATGGACTTATTCATCAGGACAAAATAAAATAAAAGGCCTTGTCCAGAACAAAGACAATCACCAACCAGTAGCCTACGCCACCATTATTATAAATGACCCAACCACTGGTAAAACCATCAATGGCACCGTCGCCAACGACCAGGGAGCCTTTGAAGTCAACAACCTGAAAAAAGGGAAATATAACCTGACCATTGATTTCATCGGCTATACCCGTCAGGAACTAAAAGGCATCAATGCTCCCCTGGATCTGGGCACTATATACATGGTCGCTGGCGGCAAATCCCTCAATGAGGTAGTGGTCACTTCCCGCGCCCCTACTATCGAAAACAAAACCGACCGCATCGTTTACAACGTAGCTACAGACATCACCTCACAGGGCGGCGTGGCCACCGATGTACTCAAAAAGGTACCACAGGTCACTGTCGATATCGATGGCAATGTAGAACTACAGGGTAATTCAAACATCCGTTTCCTCATCAATGGGAAACCCTCTTCCATGTTTGGCAACAGTCTGGCCGACGCTCTGGCCGCCATTCCCGCCAGTCAGATCAAAAGCATTGAAGCCATCACCAGCCCCGGTGCAAAGTACGATGCACAGGGCACAGGCGGCATCATCAACATCATCCTGAAAGACAACCCTATGCAGGGTATGAATGGCAACGTCTCCCTCAGCGCAGGCACCCGGCTGGAAAACGGCGCTGTAAACCTGAACTTCAGGAAGAATAAATTCGGGATGAATGTATTCTTCAGCGGCAACGAACAACTCACGTCCCACACCCCTTCTACCCGCACCCGCTACACCTTCGATACTAAAACGAAGATGACGCAGGAAACAAATACCGACTTTAGCAGAAAAGGCTACCAGACAGGCTTTGGCTTTGACTATGGCAACCTGACCGGTGGTCTTTCCTATAGTTACTTCGGTAACCGCTCCATTGCCAGCACTTACCAGCAACCCGGTGATATCTACTTCACCTCCGATACCCGTAACCACACCGGCTCTCTGGACTGGAACCTTGGCTATCGCAAACAATTTAAAAAAGAAGGCAGAGATCTCTACTTCCTCTACAGTGGCAGTAGCGGTAGTCCATATACCAGTTTTGTACAGGGTGAAACACATAGCTGGACCCCCGGTCTTGACTTACAACATAACTTCTCCGTAGATTATTCGCACCAGGTTAATCAGCACTTATCCTTCGAAAGTGGCGCCAAAGTGATCCTCCATCATTTCAACAACACAGCCACTTCTATCCCGGATACAACGCAGTCATATGTATTCGACTACAAAATGAACATCTACGCCGCATATATTTCTGCTAAGTTCTCTCTCTTCCATAACTATGATGTGGTAGCCGGTGGCCGGTATGAATACACCACTATCGTCATGGGCAATATCCCTTCTTATGGTGAATTCCTGCCTGCTGTAAATATCTCGCGTAAAATAGGCGAAGATCAAAGCATCAAACTGGCCTTCACCCGCCGTATAGAACGCCCTGACAAGGAACTAAACCCCTTTGTCAATTTGAGCGATCCTTACAATATTACCATGGGGAATCCTTACCTGAAACCAGAAATAGGCAATAATACAGAACTGGGTTATAGCCGCAATTTCAAATCAGGGGGCAACATTTATGTAGGAATTATGGAAAGGATCAATACCAATGACCTCAAGACCTATACCGCCTACTATGCTACCTACGCGGTTGGTGATTCAATTTATAAAGATGTTACCGTCACCACCCGCCAAAACATAGGTGAAGAATACAATACAGGCCTGATCCTCACCAGCTCTCTGCCCCTTACAAAGCACCTGAATATCCGGGAGAACCTGATGGTGATCAACAAGCACGTGGTGAATCACCTGGATAATGGCAATAAAACCGATGGTCTCAGCTGGCGCCTGAATGTAAACGCGGCCTATTCCTTCCCAAAAGACCTCGTAGCCGAAGCCTTTGGCGAATATCGTTCTGCCTGGAACAGCATTCAGGGACGTGTACCGCAGGTAATCAATTATACAGTGGCTTTCAGAAAGCTATTCTGGCACAAGAACGCCAGCATTGGTCTGACAGCCACAAATCCTTTTAATCAGTACATCCGTCAGCTCACAACGCTCAGTACATCGAACTACACAGGTACTTACCTGCGTATGGTGCCTTATCGTTCATTCGGGATCAGTATGACCTACAAGTTTGGAAAGCTGCAATTCAAGAAAGAGAAGGAGCATGGGGAGGATTATTTAAATAACCCGCCTGCCATGTAAGGATAATTTTCTTTATAGCAAAGGATAGCTGCCATAATACCTTTAATTATCCTTTGCCAATACATAGCACTTACCGAAAGGACGCTCAAAGCCCTTAATTTTTGCAAGTTGATAAATTTTAACATTTCTATATCAATTTCCTAAAATGTACTGTCCGGCAGATCTTTCGGCAAAACCATCATCATGTATGCCATGTCCTGCAAGCCATGCGCCGGTTTTTGCAGAAATGCGGATGGCCTTACCCAATTGGGGCTTACTGGACCCATCCATACTACAAATCCTGAAAATCCATTCTGTCGGACCACGCATTTTATCTACAAAATTGGGGGTTACCCCGACCAATACACTGGTGCAGCATGAACATTTGTCGCCGCTAACCAGAGATTTCTTCCCGGGTTGAGGGCACCTATTGGTTAACTCTTCAATAAATTCTATCTTCGGCGTCTCAAACACCTGCTTGAGGCAAATACAATCGACTAATACTTAAACATGAAGAAAATCATCTTAGCATTTGGGTTACTCAGTATTTCATACACAACCTTCGCCCAAAGCTCACTGAAGAGTGCTGTTGCGAAATCAGCAGATTACCTGGTTATCCAGGCTGGTTATGTGAATATGAACGGTACCGGTGCCTCTTCCCTTCATATGGGCTTTAACAGAACCCTCAATGTCGCGCTCATGTATGATATTCCTTTGAGCGAAAGTAAATTCAGTCTCGGTGCCGGTTTGGGAATAGGTTCTGATCATTATTACTTTAGTAAAGAAAAGATCGATATCACCAATACGACATCACCATCCAGAACGGCATCAGATAATTACAAGCATTCCAAGATGGCGACTACTTACCTTGAAATTCCGTTGGAACTGCGTTTCCATCAACGCCAGGACAATCTCAACAAAGGTTTCAAAGTGGCTGTAGGTGTAAAAACCGGTTATCTGCTGAATGCACATACACGTTTAGTCAATAACCAGACAGGCCACAACGTTACAGAAGTGGAAAGCAGCAAGTACTGGTTTAATACCATCCGGTTTGCAGGTACAGCGAGGATTGGTTGGGGCAACTATGCCTTGTTTGGCACTTATGCACTGAACAATATATTCAAATCCAATAATACTTATGCTGTAAAGGCATATACAGTGGGAATTAGCTTCGGCGGTTTCTAATAAATAGCTATTGTAAACAAAGGCGGTCTCAGGTGAGACCGCCTTTGTTGTTTTTATTACATTCATACATCCGGTTACAAACTCCTTACATCCGGTTATGTCCCTCTACTGGCTGAACCGGACCTTTGTAATCAAATATCACAATCATGAATGTAGAAAAAAACAAGGCACTCATCTCCCATTTTGACACTGTTTGTATTGAGCAAAATAACACTGTTGCGATGGATGAACTCGTATCTGACCAGGTGATTAACCATGCAGCTCAATCGGGTATGCCAAATGGAAAAGATAGTTTTCATCACTTTTTGAATGCACTGCATGCGGGGTTATCAAATATAAAAGTGACTAAATTAAGGCAGATTGCAGAGAATGATCTGGTGGTTACCCATAAGCTGATTAGCGGTACCCATAGCGGGGATTTATTTGGGATCGCAGCAACAGGTGAGCCGATTAGCTTTGAAGCAATTGAAATTATCAGGATAGAAGATGGAAAGTATGCAGAGCATTGGGTACAGAGTAATATGGGGATGGCGTTAGGGAAGTTGAAAGGCCATTGATAGGGATGGGCATCCTCTGGGTATACAGAAAGGACATGAACCTTCCTGCCTGTAACAAATTTAAAAGCCGTTAAACTACATAGCTTTAAATGATGAAAAACACATCACCTGTTCGCATCCATTCCATCAGCGAACTGCATCGACTCAGAAAATTTCCGCCGCCCATGCACCCATCGATCAGTGTGCTGGAATTAACAGCTGTCAATGCAGAGTTTCTGGAAGTCTCCAAATCCATGGTATTTGACTTTTATGTGATCGCGCTCAAACGGAATTTCAATCTGAATCTGAAATACGGACAACACCGCTATGATTTTGACGAAGGCGTTCTCTATTTCATGGCTCCCGGACAGGTATTTGGCATGGGGCAGGATGCGGCAGGTGACAGC
Source organism: Chitinophaga sp. LS1 (assembly GCF_034274695.1). Lineage (NCBI taxonomy): Bacteria > Pseudomonadati > Bacteroidota > Chitinophagia > Chitinophagales > Chitinophagaceae > Chitinophaga > Chitinophaga sp. LS1. The sequence goes on along the minus strand of NZ_CP128362.1, from coordinate 5,458,637 downwards.
AATGAAGTAAAGGGATGGATGCTCCTGATCCATCCTGACTTTCTCTGGCATACCTCACTGGCAAAAGGTATCAAAAGATATGATTACTTTGACTATTCAGTAAACGAAGCATTGTTCTTATCTGACAAGGAAGAAGCGACCATCGTAAGCATTCTTCAAAATATCCGGCAGGAATATCAGGCGAATATGGATCAGTTTAGTCAGCATATTATTATCAACCATGTAGAGGCTTTACTCAACTACGCCGACCGCTTTTATCACAGACAGTTCCTGACACGTAAGATAGCGAATCACCAGGTGCTTGAACGATTAGACGATCTGCTGAAAGAAGCGTTTTCCAGTACAAAACTTCTCAGTTCCGGCGTGCCAACGGTACAGCAGATCGCCGACCAATTGCATCTTTCCCGTAATTATCTCAGTACATTGTTGACAATAGCAACAGGGCGGAATACCCAGCAGCATATTCAGGATAAATTGATTGCAGTGGCAAGAGAACGGATATCAACAACAACATTGTCAGTTAGTGAGATTGCTTATGAACTGGGGTTTGAGCACCCGCAGTCTTTCAGTAGAATTTTCAAAGTGAAAACGGGGATGTCGCCGCTGGCATTTCGGGAGTCGTTCAGACAGTAATGATTATAATATCATCCCAACCGGGTTCCTATTCTCCTATATATAAAAGAATTTCCAGAATCTCTACAGAATTCCCCCTCACCTTTGCAAAATCCCCCCTGATTGTCAGCTATTCACAGCTTACAAAACAATCCCTCATATTCTAAAAATAAATTTCTTAAAATTACCTTAAAATCAAGACTTTAACAACCTTTTCACACCATATCTGTTTACTTCGTATTGCCATCAGATAAGGAAGCAAAATGGCACTAATAATATGAAAGTACTGCTAATTGCATTGTCATGCCTATGGACATTTACCACCCCCGTGTGGGAAACAGATTTTGAAAAGGCCAGACAGACAGCCGTGAACAATCACCACCTGATTCTATTAAACTTTTCGGGATCTGACTGGTGTGGTCCATGTATCCGCCTTAAAAATGAATTTTTTAATAATACTGCCTTTCTAACCTTTGCCGATCAGCAATTAGTATTACTTAATGCAGATTTCCCCCGTTCAAAAAAGAATCAGTTAAGTAAGGAACAACAAAAGCGAAATGATAGCCTGGCGGACAAATATAATCCAGAAGGCCATTTTCCTTACACACTGTTACTCGATGAAAATGGCAAGGTATTAAAGACCTGGGAAGGGATTCCCAATACTACACCAGAAGGTTTTGTCGATCAGCTTAAAAACACCTTCCATGCTACAGGAAAATGATGTTGTATGCCTGACAGAAAAGGTATACAGAAAGGTACTGAAACTCATGGGCAATCGTTTCGAGCTGACGGTTGTATGCGAAAATGAGCAAAAAGCCTCGGCACACATCCATGCTGCCATTGAAGAAATACGTCGTATTGAACGCCTGCTCACCACCTTTAATGAAGAAAGTCAGACATCCATGATCAACCGGTATGCCGGTATCCAGCCTGTAACAGTAGATAGGGAAGTCTGCGAATTAATTTTGCGGGCAGCAAAAATCTCCCGTATTACACAAGGAGCCTTTGACCTGAGTTACGGATCTGTAGATAAAAGTCTGTGGAATTTCGATCAGCAAATGACTACATTACCCGATCCGGATACTGCCCGGGAAATGGTTAAGCTGATCGATTACCGGAATATATGGGTCAACCCTGAAACAAATGAAGTCATGCTACTAAAGAAGGGCATGCGTATTGGTTTTGGGGGTATAGGAAAAGGGTATGCCGCAGAATGCGCGAAGCAATTGTTGCGCCAGAGAGGTGTATACAGCGGTATCGTCAATGCAGCAGGGGATCTGACTGCCTGGGGCACACAACCGGATGGCACCCCCTGGACCGTAGGTATTGCAGATCCAGATAGCACACTCCATCCCTTCTCTTATCTCAACATCTCTGATCAGGCAATTGCTACCTCCGGCAATTATGAAAAATATGTAATCATAAAAGGGAAAAAGTATTCACATACCATTGATCCGAAAACAGGACTACCTGTCACAGGCATCAAAAGTGTATCCATTATCAGCACCAATGCTGAAATAGCCGATGCCATGGCCACCCCCGTGATGATCATGGGTATCAGGGCCGGCCTGAATATGATTAACCAGATTAAACAGATTGCCTGTATCATTATCGACAACCAGAATAAAATATTTACTTCAGATAATATCCAACTTCAATGATTAAAACAACCTGTACGCTAATAGTGCTGGGTAGCATCACCGCTACCCTACTGGCTTCTTGTACAACCGTCAAAGAATACCAGAAGAATCGCCTGAATGATGGTGAGATGACGCTGGGCAACCGCAAAGTGGAAAAAACAGAATTGAGTTTCGAATCTTACCGGGAAGGTGCCTCCGGGGCTAATGGAGCTAAAAGCGGCGGTGGATGTGGTTGTAACTAAACAAGCTATATGAAAAAACTGAACCTCGCTATACTGGCAATGTTCGCAGGTATATTGTATGCGCATGCACAAACGCCTGCCGATTCCGGCACCTACAAAAACCGGACATTACAACTGGAAGAAGTAAATATCATATCCAGCTACTATCATCAGGATGGTGATCATGCAGCGGTGACGGGTGGTATTGGTACACAAAACCTAACAGATCTATCCAATTCCATACAGGTCACACTTTCAAAATATGACAAACGTGATCGTAAGCATACCTGGAATGTAGAACTGGGAATTGATCACTACACCTCTGCTTCGTCTGACAAAATAGATCCTAAAACGATTTCTTCTGCCTCATCTGCTGATACGCGGTTTTACCCATCTGTATCCTGGGAAATGGAGAATAAAAATGGGACGACCTTAGGTGCAGGAGTATCTTTCTCTCATGAATTTGACTATCAGTCTATCGGTGCAAACCTGTTGTTCGCACAGAAGACACATAATAAAATGGGAGAATTCTCGCTTAAACTGCAAACCTACCAGGATAACCTGAAACTGATATATCCTATTGAATTGAGAACAGATGGCAGTTATGGAGAACATGATGACTACGCTACGGCAGGGAGGAAAACCTATAGTGGCAGCGTGTCATGGTCACAGATTGTTAACTCCCGGTTCCAGCTGATGTTTTTGATGGATGTAATTTATCAATCCGGTTATCTTGGCTTACCTTTTCATAGGGTGTATTTCAATGATAATAGTGTGCATGTGGAGAAATTACCAGATAGCAGGCTGAAAATACCTTTAGGGATACGGGCAAACTATTTCCTGGGGGATAAAGTAGTGCTGCGGGGGTATTATCGGTATTACCATGATAACTGGAACATCACCGCGCATACTGCGAGTCTTGAGACTTCTGTGAAGTTGTCGCCATTTTATTCGCTTACGCCTTTTTACAGGTATAATCATCAGGTGGGTACGAAATACTTTGCAGCCTATCAGGCGCATACCAGTGCGGATGAGTATTATACCAGCAATTATGATTTGTCTGGTTTTGACAGTCATTTCTTTGGTGCAGGAATACGTATGATACCACCACATGGAGTGTTTGGCTGGCAGCATTTTAATATGCTGGAATTGAGGTATGGGCATTATACGCAAACTAATGGGTTGCAGGCGAATATTGTTTCGTTGAATCTGAAGTTTAAATAATGTTTGCGGGTGGAGTTGTTCACCCGCAAACATTTATTGTTAGATATTTCCTGCAAAGCAATTACCTCTTATAAGAAGGCCGGTTTTCCAGCGCAAGCCTTCTCAGTTACAGCGTGCCAACGGTACAGCAGATGGCCAGCCATTAGTTGCTCACTCAATAACCAGATTAGAAAGGCAGATTATACTGTCCATACAATGCTTTATTCTCAATACTCTTTGCAAAATTGGGTGTTTCTTCCCTATTATGTGCATCAGATGCCTCCTGCCTTGCCTGTGCCGCTGCGGCAAGACTAATTCCATGTTCCTTTATAAAAGCCATAAATTCAGGCGTAGCCGTAGCATGAATTGTATTTGTATATCGACAGGTAAGGTCGTCAATGCGTTCTGCTCTAAGCTCCCACAATACCTGCACCTTAGATCTTCCACTGGCAGTGATCGTATCAGAAACAGACAACATACGGCAGTAATCCGGTTGGGCTACTGTAGCCACATAATGCTGTACCACAAGCGCATTCCCAATAGTTTCCACATTAATAGACATCGGAGTTCCGTCAAAAGTAGCGGAAACGCCTGCTGCGATGTGATTGATTGAACAACGTTGATATTCCGCATCAGGTAAATTTAATAACCAGTCAGCAATATTGACTTTCTCAATGGGGGCATTGATAATGGCGCTTACTACAGAGGCAGACAATGCATTTTCGGGTGTTTGTGTGATTTCCATGATCATTCGTTTTTGTTGATACAAAGCTGCGTAGAATAAATGATCCCGATAAACTCATTTTTTCTATTTTGTAAATCGTAACTTTCGATTATGGAACTGAGGCAATTAAAATACTTTATCCGGGCAGCCGAATTACAAAACTTTACAGATGCGGCCAATGAACTGTACATTACACAAAGTACCCTTTCGCAGCAGATCAAGCAGCTGGAAAATACGCTGGGGGTTTTGTTATTCGACAGACTGGGAAAACGGATACGGTTAACCGAAGCAGGAAATCTCTTTTTGCCTCATGCTTATAAGACCGTGCTGCAGGCAACGGAAGGGCAGCAGGTTTTGAATGACCTGATAGACCTGAAAACCGGGGTACTGAATATTGGCAGCACTTATGGATTGTCTGCATTGCTGGTAAAAGCATTGCCCATTTTCAGGAGCATGTACCCTCAGGTTGTAGTGAATATCATATTCGGATCCACTAACGAGTTGTTACAGAAACTGGACAAAGGTACAGTGGATTGTATGTTGTCATTTATGGAAACCAATGATGACGGGCAACTGGAAATACATCGATTATTTACAGCACATCTATCATTGATCACGCATGAAAGCCATCCGATGGCTGATTATAAAAAAATCAAACTGACTGAGATCAAGGGACTGACACTGGCTTTGCCATCAGCAGGTTTCAGTATTCGTCAATTATTTGACAAGGTAGTGGCAGAAGCAGGAGTTCAATTGAATATAGATATAGAAGTGAATGATATCAATACACTCCTGCAGTTGGCCGACACTAAAAACTGGTGTACGGTTTTAATGAATAGCTCATTATTTGGGTTTCCTTCATTAAGGGCGATACCAATCAGTCATGCTGATTTTAAAAGGCATGCGACTATTTTGTTTTCTGCGAAGTATTACAGAAAACATGCATTGACGGCGTTTAATAAGATCCTGAAAGATTGTGCGAAGGAATTCAATCCAAAATAAGAGCTTTTATTCCAGTTTCACCTCCCTGACGGTCTCATTCCCGGGCAAATCGACCGCTACAACGATCACCTTACCGCCCACCGGCAAACTGGCTGCTTTATAATACCACTCTACGCTATTCCTGCCTAAAACCGCCTTCCCTCTTTCCAGAATGTCACCCGCAGCATCAACTACCCGTACATCCACTTCTGCTACCCTAAATTCGTCTTTTGCCGTCACGACCACAGTTGATTCTTCAAACCGGATATTCTGCACCTCAGGAGACTTATAAGCATCCTTTACGGCCATGTTATAAGCATTCTGTCCTGGGCCTGCCAGCGACTTATAATACGCCTTTATTTCCGGGTCCTGGATGATCACCCGCGCATACGCCGCAGCTACCTGCATTTTATACCTGGCTTCCAGCTGTTTCTTTGTAGGCTTTTTCTTTGACGGGCCGCGTTTTTTCGCCATAATAATCTGCCCGTTACGTTCGTAAATCGTGATTTGATCGCCGAGCGTACCCCGAACAACCTGAAGAAGTATGTTGTCTTTAACAAGCGCCATAACAAACAATTTTTGAGGTTACAGCATTAATATTACAACTTAGGTTGGAACTATAGCATATCTCCGTTACTAATTGAGTATTAATACGCCACTAAATGTACACCTCAATATCGATTTGATATAGAAATGTACTTTTAATGTACTTATGGTAACGGGATGGTATTAAAGCTTCACCGATATCACATCGGGGAAAGTCTTCTCTGTCCATTCCCGGTACAGCAACTGTCAGTTTAAACTGATTTTTCTCTTCTGTAATATTTACAGCCGTAACAGTAGCAATAATGTATTAAAATCAAAGAAATCTTTCCAGGGTTCAAAATTTTCATTGAAGCCGGCAGGCAGGACAAGAGCTGTCCTGGATAATTCCTTAGACATACTTACGTCCCTGTTTTAAATAATATTGGGGATTGTAATGGGTTAGTCAACGATATGAATCGTACACCTTGTTTAATAGTGAAAACGATGATCAATGATATGGTAAATAATGATTTCCATCACTTTACATCACCCCTGAAAATGATAGTTATCATTGATTCCAATAGCATTATTGTGCTAACTTCAGGTAGATCATAAAATGAATTCCATGTTTAATTAATAAAGTGCTTTTATCATAAACGATGAAAGAAAGGTAGTAACCGTAATTGCTATCTTTCTTATCAATGCCTTTAAAACTTTCATGCCATGAAAAAAATACTTGCCGTCATCGATGCTGTCAACTATACAGCAAAACAACTGGACGTTATCGCCACAGTGACTTCTTTACACGAACATACCCTGACACTGCTGCTACTGGAAGACACCAAAAGTGCCGGCCAGCTGTTATCGGCCAGTAGTATTGAAGGATTTTCAGGTAAATATTATGAAACAATGAAGAAGAGTGAGATTGAAAGAAAAGAGATCATTGAAGACAATTACCTTACCCTGAAACAGGATTGTAAAGCAAGGGAACTATCCTGTACTATCAAAAAAATAAAAGGTATTGCAGAAGAGGAAGTTGTGACAGAAAGCCGTTTTGCAGATCTGCTTATTATCGGGAAAGCGCTTTCGTTCCCGTTCCTGTTTGATACAAATCCAACAGGTTTTGTTAAAAACATGCTTCTCCATGCGCAATGCCCGGTAATGGTGTTGCCGGAGGTGCCCAATGCCGCTAATGGCGTTGCTTTTTGTTATAATGGGACTTACTCTTCCATGTATGCGATCAAGGCATTTGCGGCGCTGTTTCCTGAGTTGGTAAACAGGCATTGTGAGATAGTATATGTCTGTGAAAAAGGAGAGAAAACCATACCGCTAAAAACGCAATTGCAGGAGTACCTGAAAGCGTATGATGCGCATGTGACTTACAAAATTCTGACAGGTCAGGCAGATATAGCGATACAGGCATATCTGGATACAAAAACGGAGCTGATCAGTACATTTGGAGCATATGGTCGCAGCAGGGTGTCAAGGTTTTTTAACAGCAGCAGTGCTGATAATATTATACGTAATTTAAAAGGACCGGTATTTATTACTCATCCTACAGGTCATTTATGAGGTTGGGGGGGAATGTTATTTCCCCCTTTTTTTAAATTTTGTAATGAGCTTTAAGGAATTCAGGTAGTCGTTATCAAAGTGTAGAATTGCCGTTATAATCCAGGACAATTTCGGAGATATTTTCTTTGAGGCCGGAAAATTGGAAGGATATAATTTTTCATATATACCCCCTTTTAGGCATAGAGATCAATCATTTAATAATAATAGTAAAATTTAGAGATAATTTTTCCAGCTAAACAATTTCCCACTCTGATTGTTTCAACCTTCATGCTACTGAACAAACGGATCTCCATCTCGTACTTCCTCGACCTCATCAAATGGGATATTCTCGCCATCGCCCTCTACGCGATCTTCGCCGGCTCTCTGGACCATTATGGTATCCTTCAACGCATCTCCATTCCTCTTGCAGTATCCTCTCTTGTCGCCACCATCGTTTCCCTCCTGCTCGCTTTCAGAACCTCCCAATCTTATGAACGCTGGTGGGAAGCAAGACTCATCTGGGGTGCCATCGTCAATGACAGCCGGACCCTTATCCGGCAGGTAAAAACATTTCTTCCCGAAGAGGTAAATGAATTTGCACACCGCCAGATTATCTGGTGCTATGCACTCTCAGAATCATTAAGAGGATTACCCTTTTCTGAAAAGGTAAAGGCGTATCTTTCTGTATACAATACCGATAGCCGTAACTGGCCAAACTTTTTGCTCAATAAACACGCGGAAGTGCTGGCTGCTGCACAGCAACTGAACCCTAACAGGCAGGTACAAATAGATGCCACGATTGCCAGGTTGTGCGATGCCATGGGTAAATGCGAACGCATTAAAAAAACTGTTTTCCCAAAATCTTATAGTCTGTTGATTCACTTTCTGATCTATGTACTAATGACAATTCTGCCATTTGGACTGGAAGACAGGACGCAATGGATGGAAATCATTATTGTATTTGTAGTGCCGGTGTTGTTTATTGCGATTGAGAGAACGGCTATTATCATGCAGGATCCTTTTGAAAATAAGCCTACAGATACCCCTATGACGGCGATTAGTCAGACGATTGAAATGAATTTGCTGGAGATGATTGGCGAAGAGGTGCCCGTACAGGAGGTGCAGGAAGAGAGTTATTACCTGATGTAAAAACCTCAGTGATGGTCGATTTGTCTGTCAATACTGCTACCCCTACAAAATACAAAACCGGCCTGCTACTTAGAAAAGTGCAGACCGTTATGCTAATTAATGATTGGTTCGGTATATGTTTAATGAATTATTGATCCGCTCAGTCGGGGAATGGTACGGAACCCCGTAAAACTAACTACCTCAGCAACATAATATGGCTGCGAAGGCTGAGGTTTCACCAGATCCGTACTCAGGTATTTCTTATTGCTATCGCATAACAGTGTCACCACGACAGCATCTTCTCCCATCTGCTCTTTCAGACGAATCGCCCCGATCACATTTGCCCCGGAAGAAATACCTACTGCCAGTCCCAGTTCCGCCGCCAGCTTTTGTGCCACAATGATCGCATCTCCATCATTGGCCTGTACAACCTCGTCCAACTCATCCAACCGTACAATGGCAGGAATAAACTCATCCGAGATGCCCTGAATACGATGATTCCCCACTTTATGCCCTGTACTTAAAGTAGGCGATTCCGCTGGCTCTAAAGGATGCACCCTGATACCCGGATCCTTACTTTTCAGGTATCTGCCCACTCCCATTACAGTGCCCCCGGTACCTACGCCCGCCACGAATGCATCGGGTTGTAACCCGGCATGCATTAACTGTTCCCATATTTCAGGACCGGTACTCAATGCATGTGCTGCTGTATTATATTCATTCTCAAACTGACGGGGTAGGAAATATTGATCACTGCTCTCCTGTAATTCTTCTGACAGCTTAATACTTCCCAGAAAACCACCTTCCTCTTTACTGACCAGCCGCACTGTCGCCCCGAAACTTTTAATAATGTCCTGCCGTTCTTTGCTGAGCCAATCCGGCATCATAATGATCACCTTATGCCCCAGTGCACGGCCAATAGCAGAAAATGAAATACCTGTATTGCCACTGGTTGCCTCTACAATGGTATCATCTGGTTTGATCAACCCCTGCATATAGGCCTGTTTCATAATATAAAGGGCCATACGGTCCTTGATACTACCTGTCAGATTATAGTGTTCACACTTTACGAATATATAGCCAGGACGGCCTTTATACAGATATTCCAGTTTTAGCATAGGCGTGTTACCAACCAGGTTCCACAGCTCGCTAAATCGTTGATCAACCATTGACACTTCAGACACCATCATGGTGAATAATTTTTAGCAAAGCTCTGAAATAACTATAACCATGTCAATCGGTAGGCAATTATTCCATAAATTTTCTGGTTTTATCCAAAAAAATTGTATTATTTTCCGGTTATTCTTACTTCCACCACCTTCTGGTCCGGATTTTATTAAATTTAATATGGACAAAAGCCAGTTAGACGATATCGATATTCAGATTTTGAGATTACTGCAGCAGAATGCAGAACTGACAAACAAGGAAATTGCTTCTCAGTTACATAAATCAGTGGCTACGATTCATGAACGGATCCGGCAGCTGAAAGAAAGCGGTTATATTACGAAAATAGTAGCGCTGCTGGACAGGAAGAAAATAAACAGGAAGCTGATTGCTTTCAGTCATGTATTATTACATGACCATGCAGCTGCTACGTTGAGCACTTTTGAGAAGGAGGTGGCGAAATTCCCTGAAGTGATGGAATGTTTTCAGATGACTGGGACTTTTGACTTTATTCTGCGGGTGGCAACGAGTGATATGGATGCGTATCATACTTTTTACAGGAATCTGGCGGCTCTGCCTAATATCAGTACGGTGCAGAGCTTTTTTGTATTGTCAGAGACGAAGAGTGAAACGGCATATCCGTTGTAGGGGGACTTCATATTCCCTGCTGGGAGGGGCTATCCCGTTTGATGGAGGAGCAATTACTTTTCCCCGGAGCAATTACTTTTTTCTGAATTAATTACCTTTTTTGCAGGAATTAATTACCTTTTTGCAGGAAGGCATTCCATTCATTCAAGAAACCTCGGCGTACCCATATCCAACACCCCTTCTCCTGGCCATGGACCATCAGGAATATGCAATTCTCTATGTGGCCAGGCCTTCCAGCTATTACGCGGCATGCCGGCAGCAGCCAACAGGTTGTGCAGCACGACTGATAGATCATCTATTCTCCATACATCTTCATTCAGATCATCTTCCATACCGGTAGTCGTGGCGATTGCTTCCTGCCCTACACGGGACAATACGATAGTAGAACAGGGAGGGGTCCAGCATCCAAGGCCGCCAAATACGGCTTGTAATCTTGCGGCTACTTCTATCCCTCCAACTGAATCCATGGTGACAGCACAGGCCATTGGCTTGCCAAAAAAGGCAGGGGTATTTTCAAAAGCAGTCGTTACTTCTATAAAACGCTGTAGCGGTGAGCTCCAGTTGTTCCAGTAAACGCCGGAGATAACGAGAAAGCCGTCGCAGCTTTCCAATAGGTTATATACTTCGCGGATGGTGGGGAGTTTATCCGATAGTGTTAGTGTGACTGATTGTTGACCCAACATATTTTCTGCATGCTTTGCGATGGCTGCGGAGTTGCCATTTGGACCACGGAGAGAGCCGTTTATGATCAATATTTTCATTTGCCTTTTTTTGACGAATGTACACAAAAGGAATGTGAGGTATTGGGAGATCCTGATGCGTTGTAGCATTGTTTTGAGAGGGGATCCCGAAGTGAATGGTATTGGATTTGTTCTTAGAACCTTTGGAACAAATGATCGACTTTAGGCTTTGGCGATATTAATTTGGCAAACGGCCTCATATCTCTATGAGGCCGTTTGCCATGGTTCATGTCAATATGTTACTTTAATTAATTCAGTTTTCTAATTTCGTGCATCATGTTGCTATCCAAAGCACATTCGGTAATAGATAGGATATAGTCTCTGTCCCTCATGTATTTGGCTTTGATAAGGAAATGCCCTGAGTCATTTATCTTATACTCTACATTATAATGTTTTAATACGTCTGGAAAGTTTTTGATCATTTCATCAGTATATCCAACAATTATAGGTTCTCCAGTAGGCTTGGTCAGTACTGGTTTCAGCAGGACATATGAATTATTGTAAAACCAATAAGCAATAAATAATATTAGTATGATAAGAATGCCAATAACAGGGCCTATACGTTTTTTCATGCTTTTTTTATTAGATGAATAAGGATCTTTAAATTAACAATCTACCTTCCAACATCCTATGGGTGAAATGAAAATTATTATAATATAAAGATAGTGGAAGAATTGTTATTATTCCTGAAATGGTTGTATGCCAAAGTGCACGAAGCTTAAAATCACGGGCACCACCATTTTCTCTTAAATTTAATCCATCCTCGTCGGAAATATCTCCAAAACCTGGGATCCATGCACTCATTCCTTCATTCCAGTTATAATTGTCATGCCATCTTTGTTTAACACAAGCCGGGCAGCAGCCAATATGTTACGACCTCACAACCCATGTCCCTTATTAAACCTTTGCACAGCCAGCACATACGCTTCATTCGCTTTATATACATTTTGATAATACTCCTGCTTATCCTTATATATTTCCAGCAATTCATGCTGCAGCGAATCTTTATCCTGCTTAGTAGCAGTGGACAGCTTCTTCTGCCAGGTTATTTCTTTCTTTGGATAAAGATATAATTCCTTCAATGCCATATGATACGGAACAGCTGCCTGTTTCAGATGATCACCACCGGAAAACTGATCCGTATTTACCATTTGTAGTTCCTGAATAGTCTTATCAAAAACTACCTGCTGACTATCTGTAATCGCCAATGCGTGATCGAAATCCTCCGCTATCAGGTATTCCAGTTTACGGGATTCAAGACCATTCTTACTGATCAGCATGTCAGATATATCATGTTCCTTTTGAGTGATCGTGTCCCGAAATGAGATAGCACCGTTCTTATTGCAGGAGAACAAGGGTAATAAAAATATGATATAGATGATTAGGTTTTTCATGGTGATACTTATAATAACAAAGACGCTGCCAAAAATTGCAATATCTTCGTATAAATCCGTGCTATGGTAATCACCTTACAAAAAACAGTAATTACCGATTTAGAACATTTCTTTCTCTTTCAGTTGGATCAGGAAGCTAACTACTTAGCCGCGTTTACTTCAAAAGATCCGACAGATAAAACCGCCTACCTGCAGAAATACGGGAAATGCGTGAATGACCCGACAATCAATATGTATACCATCATCGTAGATGGTGTCATTGCAGGCAGTATCGCACAGTTTGAAGTGGCAGGAAATGCGGAAATTACTTATTGGCTGGATAAAAAGTACTGGGCACAAGGAATAGCGACAAAAGCACTAACGCAGCTTTTAACCATTATAAATACCAGACCGATATACGGACGCACGGCATTTGACAATATTGGTTCACAGCGCGTATTGGAAAAATGTGGGTTTGTTAAAACCGGCACCGATAAAGGATTTGCAAATGCACGGCAGGCGGAAATTGAAGAGTTTATTTACAAATTGATATAGTCCTATGTTTTTTGAATTTGTACCCAACCCACAGTTCGACTTCCTTACTCACTTCGCTAAAAAGTTCAACGTTCCTTTAGAAGGCGACCGGTTGATCCTCCCTCCTGTTATGGGTACTGGTAGTATCAGAAGAATTTCCTTATCCCCCGGACTCAAACTCATCGTTCACAGATATAAACTCAACCAGGATATTATTCTGAGCAGAGTTGCCAGCGACGAGCCGAACGACCTGGTTAGCATTATATTTCATAGTAATGAAGCCACTGCCAGCGTGAATACGGACGGTACTCCGAATCCGCTTTCACGAAGCAGTGCTTATGCTATACAAATTGCTTCGACAGACCTGCATTCTCAAATCCGTTTTCCTGCTAATACAGATATTCACTTTATCGTTGTAGGGATTATGAAAGATGCTTTGAAGGAATTGCTCGGTATTAATAACCCAAACAATGTGGTGGAAACGATAGTGAATGCTGCCCCTGGCTTTTTGTATTATGAAAGCATGACTGTTGAAATTAATAAGCTCGTCAGACAGGTGACGGAAGCCAGGGAAGATAATGAACTGGGGAATTTTTATTACCGGTTGAAAGTACAGGAGCTACTATATCTTGTATTTGAGAAGCTGCAAAAGCGGGAGATAGTTAACTATCACCTTGTTCATAAAGACGACGTAGAAAAGCTCCTATTGATCAGGACAGCTATTCTTGCGGACCTTTCTGTTCCACCCAGTCTACCGGAACTGGCAAAAATGGCAGGGTTTGGAGAAACAAAGATGAAAGACATCTTCAAACAGGTATTTGGAGATACGATATATAACTATTACCAGCAGGCGCGTATGGAAGAAGCCGCATTCCTACTCAAACATAGCGGGATGTCCGTTTCAGAAGCCGGCTACCAGCTTGGTTTTGCCAATCTTAGTCACTTTGGACGCATTTTTGAAAAGCACCATGGTTTAAAGCCTAAAAAATATGCGACCGGCGGATAGGACTATTTTTCTGTCAAAAGCAACTATTTTAACCTTTCAGGAGGACGCAACTTTGTGTTATCAAAAACACGATAACAACATGAACAAATTGCTGATGCCTTATCATAAAGGCGCTTTACAATTGAAGAATCACCTGGTCATGGCTCCCATGACACGTAGCCGGGCTATCGATAATTTGCCCAACCAATTGATGGCGGATTATTATACACAAAGAAGCGGTGCCGGTTTGATCATTACCGAAGGAACGGCGCCCTCACCGGATGCACTGGGCTATTCAAGGATTCCGGGAATTTTTTCAAATGAACAAACGGAAGCCTGGAAGGCGATTACAACTGCCGTACATACAGCAGGTAGTAAAATATTTGTACAACTCATGCATACCGGTCGTATTGGTCACCCGGCCAATCTGCCTGCTGGCGCCCGTTTGGTAGGGCCTTCAACCATTAAAGCAGCGGGCGATATCTGGACGGATGCTTTAGGGAAACAAACTTACCCTGAACCTGAAATGCTCACCAGCGATGCTATAGCAGCAGTCATTGAAGAGTTTGTGCATGCCGCGCGCAATGCGATGGAAGCCGGTTTTGATGGGGTTGAACTACATGGAGCCAATGGATATCTGGTAGAACAGTTCCTGAATCCACATGTCAATAACCGCACGGACGAATGGGGAGGGAATATTACCAACAGAACCCGCCTCGCCATCCGGATTGTGCAGGCAATAGCCGCAGCTATTGGTGCGGACAAGGTTGGTGTGCGCTTCTCCCCCTACTCTACGCTGGGCGATCTGCCTGCTTATGATGAGCAGGAAGTACATGATACCTATGCACTGCTGGCAAAAGAGATGAACAATGCTAATATTGCTTATCTGCATATAGGCATGTCAGCTATTATTCCGCAAAAAACTTTTGATGCTATCAGGGGAGGTTTTAATGGTACTATTATTCTTTGTAACGGTCTTACCCCTGAAACTGCGGAACAGGCCTTGCATGCAGGCTTTGCCGACCTCGTCGCCTTTGGACGCGCCTTTCTGGCTAATCCTGATTTAGAAAAACGAATTGCTGCAAACGCACCTTTACATCAACCCGATTATAATACACTTTATACCCCCGGTCCTGTGGGTTACACGGATTATTTGAGCTTATGAAAAAGATAACATACAATCACTTTGGAGGAACAGAAGTACTCCAAATGACAGAGGTACCGATGCCTGAGGGAGAGATCATCGTGAAGGTAAAAGCGGTCTCTATCAACCCGCTTGACTGGAAAATATGGCAGGGTGAGATGAAACTAATGAGCGGAAGTAAGTTTCCAAAATCAGTAGGAATCGACTTTTCAGGGATAGTGGAACAGGGTAATGGCACCTATAAAAAAGGAGATGAAGTATTCGGCATCGCCAGTATATTTAAAGGAGGTGCATTGGCGCAATACGTAGCTGTAAAGGCGAAGGACATTGCACCTAAGCCATCAGGGCTCTCTTTTGAAGAAGCAGCGGCTCTTCCGGTAGCAGGTGGTGCCGCTTTGCAAATCTTTCATCAATTACTAAAATTACAGCCAGGTATGGAGGTGCTCATTAACGGCGCCGGAGGCGGTATTGGGCCATTAGCGATTCAATTGGCTAAGAAGGCAGGAGGCATCGTGACTTCGGTGGTGGGGCCTTCTGGTGTTGAGCTGGTAACCAGGTTGGGAAGTGATGTCGTTATTAACTACCAGCATCAAAATATCGGCGCCAAAACGTTTGACGCTGTCATCGATTTTTCCGGGAAGATCAATTACAAGGCAGCGAAAAAGATACTGAAGAAAAAAGGTGTTTATGTCAATACATCTCCCGGTCCAAAGGAAATGATCGGATCTCTTTTTTCAGGAGGACGGTATAAATTGTTGCTTTTGAAACCTAATCCAGCGTTGTTGGCAGATAGTGGTTTACAGGTGCACATCAGCAAGACCTATGACTGGCATGATTACAAAAAGGCTTATGATGAAGTGAAAAAAGGAGGCATACCGGGGAAAGCAGTTTTGGTTGTCAGCTAAGTTTATACCTGGTACAGGATGCAATATCTGCCAATACGCCCCTCCCTCCTGGTATCACCCCACCCAGCTGTAATAAGATTTCCATAATGAACAAATTTCACTCATGGAGACCTATAAATAAAATAACCTGATTTATGGGAGGCTAAAAAATATTCATATACAAAAGGCTTGGTAACCATTGATTACCAAGCCTTCATTATTTTATAGTGCCCTTATTTGATCAATGCCATCTCATCTACCTCAGCGGTATAATCTACCCCAGGCACATTGAATCCAAACAGGTTCAGGAAGTCTTCTTTGTAACCAGCCAGGTCACCGATCTGGGAGATGGTCTCCGTAGATACTTCTTTCCACAGCTCAGCTACTTCGGCCTGTACATCAGGACGGAGTTCCCAGTCATCGATACGGATACGACCCTGATTGTCGAGGGCAACCGGGTTCCCTGCGTACAGGTGATCTTTGAACAGACGGGCCATTTGTTCGATGGTACCTTCGTGAATACCTTTTTCCTTCATGAGTTTATACAGGAGGGAAATATACAGTGGTACTACAGGAATTGCAGAACTGGACTGGGTCACCAGGGCTTTGTTTACAGATACAACTGCGCTACCATTGAGGGGTTTCAACAGTTCTGTAATTTTTACGGCTGTTGCTTCCAGGTGATCCTTTGCTCTACCGATGGTACCGTGACGGTACACCGGGTTAGTGAGTTCAGGGCCGATATAGGAGTAGGCAACGGTCTTAACATCAGGTGCCAACGCACCTGCAGCCTGCAAAGCTTCTAACCACATCTGCCAGTCTTCACCACCCATTACGGCGATGGTATTGGTAATATCGTCGCCAGTTGCAGGTTCAATAGACACGTTAGTTACAATACCGGTGTGGAAATCAACGGTTTTGTTCTGGTAACTCTGATTTATAGGTTTTAATACGGAACGATGTAATACTTCTGTTTCCGGATGCTTGCGCACGGGGGAAGCCAGGCTATAAATAATCAGGTCGACTGTTCCCAGATCTTTTTTAATCAAGTCAATGGTCTGTTGCTTAATTTCATTTGAGAAAGCATCACCATTGATACTTTGGGCATATATGCCAGCACGGTTGGCTTCCTCATGAAAAGCCACTGAATTATAATATCCGGCAGTTGCAGTTTTACCTTCCTGGGGTTCTTTTTCAAAGAAAACACCGATTGTGGAGGCCCCGCAGCCGAAAGCAGCAGTAATTCTGGACGAAAGCCCGAAACCGGTAGAGGCGCCTATTACCAGTACCTTTTTGGGGCCCTCGGGGAGTTTTTCAGATTTAACATAGCTTATTTGTCTCCTTACATTTTCAGCACAACCAGCAGGGTGGGCTGTCAGGCAAATAAAGCCACGCATTTTAGGTTCAATGATCATAAAATTTGATATCAGGTTCAGTTCCTGGTGCAAATGTAGGCTCTTCGGGGAGAAGTTACAAGGGGTGAGGGGGATTTGGAAGGGGAATGGGGGGAATTTCTTCGGGGGATTGGAGATGATAGGTAGAATTTGGGGGGTATTATCGGGAGTTTTGTTTTATTGGGAGGACTGTTTTATTGGGAGGACTGTTTTATTGATAGGTTGCTTTATTGGGAGCTTTGCTTTATTGGGAGGACTGAATAATGCGCGTCCCGCGGCAACGGCTATGTTATTTCAGGCTAAGGAATAATGATAATATTAGGATTAAAACTGTAGCGGCTGGTGGGGTGTGATTGGGTGATGTCGTGCTACTCTTTCAAATAACGATACCAGGCCATGAAGCTATTGAAATATTTTTGTTTCAAACTTTTTGATAGGGAAATAATTTTTCCCGAACTTTTTTTAGTAAATTAATTATACGAAAATCATTTAGGAGAATTAAAATTACAACTTTGTAACTGTTAACCACATTTTTTGACTACCATTATCGTCGGGGGTTTTCAGGCATTTTTTAAGTGTTAACCATATACCAAAAAACAATAAATTTGTATGCAGACTATCTACGTAGACACCTCTGTGTTTGGGGGGTGTTATGTGAAACAATTTTCGGAGTACAGTAATAAATTGCTGGAAGCATTTAGGAAGGGGGAAAAGAAAATGATGGTTTCCCAGGTTGTATTTGATGAACTATCAAAAGCAAGAGAAGAGGTAAGAGATACGCTATTTAAAGTTCCGCTTATTTTCAGAACCACTGCAGCAACGTCCCTTAAGGCGAGGATACTTGCCGTAAGGTATATAGCAGAAGGGGCTCTGAATTATAATAGCCACTTTGATGCTATACATATAGCTACGGCAACTTTACAGGGAGCAGATATTCTTGCCAGTTGGAATTTTAAGCACATGGTAAATTTGGGGAAAATCAAACATTATAACGCCATTAACAAAGACATGGGGTATAGACCTATTATTATAAGGACACCCCGTGAAATTTTAAATCCATAGTTTATGAGTAAAATAATTCCAGGCTACGACTGTGTAGCAGAAGTAAGAAGAATTCGGGAAGAAATTGCCGCCGAATGTGATTATGACTGGGATAAGATTTTTGCAAGGCTTGAAACAGCGCCTTTAAGATTTTTAAATAGTCTGTATATAAGCGATACAAAATGAAAATTAAATTGAATAAATAGATAAATCCATAGTTTATGAGTAAAATAATACCCGGCTACGATTGTGTAGCAGAAGTAAGAAGAATTCGGGAAGAAATTGCCGCCGAATGTGATTATGACTGGGATAAGATTTTTGCGAGGCTTGAAACGGCGCCTTTAAGATTTTTAAATAGTCTGTATATAAGCGATACAAAATGAATCTATCAAAATAGTGAGCACACTAATTGGTTTGCTCACTATTTCCTTTTATAGAAAACTATCCCTTACAATTTCTGTTCTAAAACACTCTCATCATTTCCTAAATAACCGGAATCCTCAACAAATTTCACACCTCCCATTCTCATAAAACCACTATCCACCATACTTCTATGCCACTCTGCAAACCATCAGACCACCAATCATCCATGCTGCCAATGCAGTATATTCAAAAGTACTTAGTAAGGAGCCTTTAAGCCCTAAAAACTCCAAATTACATTTACAAAAATATTACGCCCCATTCGTGGAATACGATTCCAATCCGCGAAGGTGGTGTAATTTTTATCAAGTATATTCTCGGCGCCTGCTTTTAATAGCAGGGATTTAAATTTGTAAGAAGCGGACAGGTTAAAAATAGTATACCCGGGCAAAGCCTGTTCTCCGAATTCAGGATTGTATGTATCCTGCGCTGCAGTACCATTGGCTGTGATACCTGCTGAGAAGGATCTGTGGTGGAATGTGAGTCCGGAGCTATAGGTGAATGGCTGTATTAATGGGAGGTACTTTATATGCTCACCTGCTCCCCTGCGATAACTTACTTTATTGGTCCAGGTAAGGTGTGTACTAAATTTATATTCCGCATCGAGGGCGCAATTGAAAATATTGGCATAGGTCAATTGTTCGTATACCTTCACACCAGCAGCGCCAATGGTCATTGCACTTAAGCCTGAATCAGGCCTCCCTATAATATAATCCATCAGGTGAAAATAAGAGCCGGATACTTTTACAGAAAAGCGGGAGGTGCGGAATAACAAAGCGGTGTTCACGCTAATAGATTTCTCATTCTTCATCCCGGGGTTGCCGATGTAATCATACTGATCAAAACTATTGTATAAATAATATCCATAGCCTTCAGACACACTGGGCGCGCGTTCTCCATAGGTAGCCGCAATGGTGTATTGCCATTTTTTGTGATCGTAATTTAAACCAGTGGAAAGTCTTTTGAGAAGACGGGTACGGCTGCGATCCATGTTTGGATAAAAGATTGTCAGGCTTTCATAACCCTGTTGGTTATCGACTACATTGTTCTGAATACCCACTCCCCCATTCAATGTTGCATGCCATTTTGAAGAGAGCGTGTAATTATCTTCGCCTGAGATCTCTCCATAATAAGTAAGTACGCCGGGCCAGGTAAGCATGTACATATCTTTCTCGCCTGCTGTGTTGGAATACATGGTCATATCGGCCAGCGATTTGTTGAAATGACCGTTTATGTTTGCTTTCCAGTGATGATTATTTGTTATTCCCTGTAATGTGGAGTAGAAGCCTGCAGTCTTACTCCAACCGGGCATATCCATGCGGATAGCAACGACGGGACGTTTGCTATCATCCATGATATGGTTGATGGTGTTGTAGTATATTTTAGTTTGCCATCCATGACGAATATAAGCGACGGATGCAATGATCCCTCTGGCCAGACTCACATCCATGGTGAGTGCAGGATAACCTACGTTTACTGCACGGTCGTAGATAAGGGAAGCTTCCAGTTGAGCATGTTCGTTGAGCTTGTATCCTGCAATGGCGGATACATTGTATTTGGTATATTGAGCGTATAACACCTCTTCTCCGCCACCGGCTTTGTAATTGTCGGCATGACGGTAAGTGAAATCAACATTAGTGAATAACTTAGGTTGTGTGAAGGACAACGCGCCTCCAATCACCCGCTGACTACCGTTGGTTTCAAAACCGGCAAATGCCATACCGGAACGTTCTTTTTCCCCAAAGGTTCCTTTTTTTCTTACGAGGTCCATTGTCCCTGAAATGGCAGGGCCGCCGGCGCTATGTACGTTTATTGTAGAGAGGTTGGTTGTTTCTACATAGGAAGTAACCGGGTCCATCTTGTCTGTACAGGCTGCGTAGATCCGCATGCCATCGATGGTGACTACGCTACGTTCGGAACTCATACCATTCAGGTAAGGTTCCCATGCGTATGCGCCACGTCTGACCATGTTAACGATGTCGGAGTTTTCAAGGTATTTATCTAAGGAGGAAAGTGGTTTATCTGTTTTATCGGATATGGAACGTTTGTGAATAATCACGACTTCTTTGAGCAGATCGGTTTTTATGCTGTCGGTTTGTGAATACGCGGTGCTAGTGTATAATAATGCAACACAAAGTATAAATAATTTACGCATACAATCAGTTTGTATGATAAGAGGCTGTATCAACTATAACCTGACTTAATCCGGTTAGCTGATGGCAGGGAGAATTTCGTAAATGAAATTCCCCCTGCCATCAGGTCCCATTTGACAACCTCTTATGATGGTTTAGAATTCCAATTCAAAATAGATACTGCTGCCTTCGTTGGTATCGGTTACAGCTTCACCTTTTACGATCGTTTCGCTGGCGTCCTGCAGTTGTAAATTGATTTTCCAGTAGCCTGTCATCGTCAGACTAAGTTTGCCATAATACATCTTATCTGTTCCCTGGGTCAGGTTCACATTATTGGGAGAAGTGTGGTTGCCCATGCTGGTCATTCTTGGATCTATTTTAATGGTGTAGCCATCTACTATGACGAAACTGGTCATAGATTCCATTTTGTACAAAACCATAGAGATGTCATTGACAGCCACAGCGGGGGTAGTTGGATTGACCAATGCTAATATGTAGGTATTATTGTCACTACCGGTGAAGGTTTCTACTACGCGTTTGGAGGACTCAGAGACTGCGATGGTATCTGTGACGGTATAGGCAATATTATCGATTGTGTAATCTATTGTAAGTGTCCAGTATTCATCGTCAGTACCAGCCATTTGGAATACGAGATAGCCTTTGTTCTTGGAGATGGCAGAAGCCGGACAGGAATGGGTCATGCCCATCATGTGCATGGTAGGTGTCCATGATATGGTTGCGTTGTTTACAACGGTGCCTGCTGTGGTTTTTACCTGAACATAAATAGCATTGTAACCGGTTTGGAATTTTCCACTTGCAGTATACAGTGCTATCTTGTGGGTATTATTCGTTAACGTAGTTGCAAGTGTTAAGCCATCGAGGTCGTTTGAAACTACAGGGTCGTCTTTTTTAGTACAGGATAAAAAGGTGGAAAATGCGATTACTATGAATGCAGAT
Organism: Chitinophaga sp. LS1; assembly: GCF_034274695.1. Taxonomy (NCBI): domain Bacteria; kingdom Pseudomonadati; phylum Bacteroidota; class Chitinophagia; order Chitinophagales; family Chitinophagaceae; genus Chitinophaga; species Chitinophaga sp. LS1. Next base: position 5,436,636 of record NZ_CP128362.1, on the reverse strand, counting down.
TTAAGTAAGTTCATGATTGTCGTTTTTGATAGTATACATAGATAGGCCCTTATCTACGGTCTTTTTGCAAAAGCCCGCACATTCATGGAGAATGCACAAGGCACTCAGTTTTTGGAAAAGAAATTCATAGTGAAGAATTCATGACGATGAAGTTCCTGTCAATGAATTTTATTGCAGGAAAATACGGTCGTGAAAGTAAAATAGCTTATGCTTGCGGGGGTTTCTTACGCGGATCGCTAAAGAGATAGGAATATATAGGATGTGTAAAGACAGGATAAGCCTTTACTGTGGGTTCAACAACTTCCTGTCTTACAAAGTCAACACCGGATGGGATCGGGCAGGCTAATGCCTCTGATTGCAGTTCTTTTAATAAGCGTTCTGTTTCATTTTCTCTCTGTTCTTTCTGCATCTTTGCAAGCTGACATTTACCATTACAATGTAACTCCGGCTTATTTTTATTTTCGCAAAAAGCTTCGACAAATAGCTTTGTATCAAAGTCATACACCGCATATAATATCGAGTTCTTCATACTTCCCAGGAAGACGATAATAAACAGGAGAGGACTTAATATGACGGCCGCTTTTCTCAAATGGAGGATGATAGTTGCTGCAAAATTATCAAATTATATGCGGGGGAAGAATGCGTGAATTGTATTATTTTACTGATTGTGGTCAGATCCGGTTATAACAATTCATACCTGACCCTTGTTATTAATTAAACAATCTTCATGAAAACAATACCATTGGGTAACAACGGCCCACTTGTTTCTAAAATTGGCTTAGGCTGTATGCGTATGTCATCTGTATGGGGCGGCCCCACCAATGACGAACAGGAAAGTGTAGCTACCATCCAACAGGCACTGGACAGTGGTATTAATTTCCTGAACACCGGTGACTTTTACGGTGCAGGCCACAATGAACTGTTGGTGGGCAAAGCGATCAAAGGCAGAAGAGACGATGCCTTTATCAGTGTGAAGTTCGGCGCTATCTTTGACAACGGCCATATGCTAGGGCTGGACTTACGCCCTATCGCCATCCGGAATTTCATCAATTATTCCCTGGTGCGGTTAGGTATAGATACCATTGATCTGTACCAGCCATGCAGACTTGACAATAGTGTACCTATGGAAGACGTGATTGGTACAGTGGCCGAACTGATCAAAGAAGGAAAGGTGCGTTATCTTGGTGTGTCAGAAATTACCACTGCACAATTACGCAAAGCGCATAGTATACATCCTGTCACTGCACTTGAAATCGGATATTCACTGGCAGACCGTCAGATAGAAAGTAACCTGTTGCCCGCAGCAAAAGAATTAGGTATCGGCGTGGTTGCTTTTGCAAACACAGCAGAAGGGCTGCTGACCGGAGATATGAAGGCCCCATTGCCAGCAGGTAGTTATCAGACTCACTTTCCACGCTTTCAGGGAGAAAACCTGGTAAAAAACCTAAACAAGGTAGAAGCCTTAAAAAAACTAGCAAAAGAAAAAGGGTACACGCCTACACAACTGGCAATAGCCTGGGTGAATGCTCAGGGTGATCATATCATGCCACTGGTGAGTATGAGCAGAAGATCCCGTCTGCCGGAAAACCTTGCTGCTATGGAAATCGTATTTACGCCGGAGGAAATGGAGACACTGAATAGCACTTTTGCACCGGGCGCAATATTGGGTGGTACGTATTTACAGCGCTAATACTCCGGACTTTTGTAGCCCATGAGTAAAAATAACATTCCGGTACATCGCTTAACGTATTCGCCGTCTGTTCCTTCTATCCGAAGGAACAGACGGCGAAACTTTCGAAGGGGTTGCATTGTACGGGGCTAATTGGTACCTTTGCGCCCTAACTGGTAAAATCCGATGATTCAAATTAATCAGGAATATTCTTTTCCTCTTGAAAATGTATTGTTCTCTTTTGCACTGGCAGCAGAAGCAGCGGAAGTATTCGAAAGCCATCATACATTAATCACAGGGATTGGTAAGGTGAATGCAGCTTACGAACTGACGAAAGCGATACAGATCAAAAGACCGGCATTGATTGTGAACCTGGGATCTGCAGGAAGCAGTTTCTTTCAGAGAGGTGAAGTAGTTTGCTGTACGAAATTTATACAGCGTGATATGGATGTAAGAGGCCTGGGATATGAATTGTATGAAACGCCGTTTTCAGGGTTACCGCCGTTGCTTGAGTACGGGTTGAAAATGGATGGAGTGAATGAAGGCATTTGTGGTACGGGAGATAATTTTGAAATGGGACATTCCGTTACTGCTTACAATGTGGTCGATATGGAATCGTATGCGATAGCGATGATTGCGATGAAAGAAAAGATACCTTTTCTTTGTTTGAAATACATCTCAGATGGGGCAGATGATAATGCGGCGGAAGACTGGCTGGTGCAGGTGCATAAGGCAGCAGTAGCGTATGGAAAGTTACTACAGATCAAATAATAAAAACATTCATGAAAGGGGGAAGATTCCAGCTCCCTTTCTTCCTGTCGTACTGAAAAAATTCAATTCCTGCAGAAAAACAGGCGGCACTTATATGACGAAGATTAGCCGAAATCCCAAATTGCTTGTTTCCCAACAATAAAAGCACCAGAACCGCCAGTCCCAATAAATGCCCTGCCACGTACTATGGCCAGGGTTGATGCAAATCGTAAATCATAATTTTTTCCGGCAAACTTATCTGGAAACCTGATTTTGTTCAGTGATTAATATCACATACTGATAAAGGTCATCAGACAACAGGATTATAGCCATATGTAACAAAAGTTACTTTCAGCATCTTCGCCGGAAGATAGTTTTGTCTCCAGATGAAAACTATTTAATTAAAAACCACCATTTTAATTTATGAAGTATCTGATTATTGGCGCAGTAGCAGGAGGCGCATCAACTGCCGCCCGGTTAAGAAGATTAGATGAACATGCTGAAATTGTTATTTTTGAAAAAGGCGGGTACATTTCCTATGCGAACTGCGGACTACCTTACTATATCGGTGATGTGATCAAAGACAGGAATAAACTGTTTGTACAAACGGCCACTTCATTTTCAAAAAGATTTAATATCGATGTGCGGGTCAATTCTACTGTGACAGATATTGGTCCACACAATAAAACTGTGAAAGTATTTCACCAGCCTTCGGGCAAAAAATACGAGGAGACTTATGACAAATTAGTTCTCTCCGTAGGTGCTGAACCGATACGCCCTCCCCTGCCCGGTATCGATAACGAAGGCATTTTTACGTTAAGAAATGTCAATGATACAGATAAAATCAAAACCCATATTTCACAGGCGAATATTAAAAAAGTAGTCATTGCAGGGGCAGGGTTTATTGGTCTGGAAATGGCGGAGAATATCCATGGACTGGGTATACAGGTGGAGATTGTTGAAATGGGTTCGCAGATACTCGCGCCAGTCGATTTTCCTATTGCGGCGATCATCCAACAACATATCCGTAAAAAGGGTATCACCTTACATTTAAACACGGCCGTGACTTCATTCAATAAAAATGAAGTAGTATTGAATAACAGGGATGTGATCAACGCCGATATGGTAATTTTGTCAATCGGTGTAAAACCAGATCTGCAGCTGGCTACTGCAGCTGGCTTAAAAACAGGCAAAGGGGTCATTGTCAATGAATACCTGCAAACATCTGACCCATACATCTATGCTGTGGGTGATGTGATCGAGTTCGAAAACCCAGTGACAGGGGTTTCTATGAATACCTTCCTCGCAGGACCGGCAAGTAAACAGGGACGTATTTGTGCGAACAACCTGGTACATGATAATGTGCAGCGTTACAATGGTTCTATCAATACTGCCATTGTAAAGGTTTTTGATATGACAGTGGGCGCTACAGGGATTGCCTCCAAACACCTGAAAGCGGCTGAGATAGAGCATATTGTCTCCACGACACATGGTGTATCTCATGCAGGGTATTACCCGGGCTCCAGACAGATGACGATTCAGATCACTTTTTCACCCCGCGACGGGCAGTTACTCGGTGCGCAGATTGCAGGTTACGATGGGGTGGATAAAAGACTGGATATCTTCTCATCCCTGATCCAGCAAAAGAAGACCATATACGATCTGGTTGAATTTGAACAGGCATATGCGCCTCCGTATTCTTCTGCAAAGGATCCAATCAATATAGCGGGTATGGTGGCAGAAAACATACTGCTGAAGCGATTGCAGGTGATATACTGGGATGATCTGGAGAACCTGGATTTCTATGAAGATGTATTGATTGATGTGCGCACAGCGGATGAGTATGAGATGGGGAATGTAAAGGGATCTATTAATATTCCAGTGGATGAGATACGAAATAAGATATCGTCTATACCGATTGATAAAGATATTTATATTTATTGCGAGGCGGGATTAAGAGGATACTTAGCGCAGCGTGTGTTATTGCAAAATGGGTTTAACAGAGTCTGGAATATGTCTGGCGGATACAAGACATGGAAGACCTGCGTGAATGAAAGTTAAGCAGGATGTATCAAAAATAAATGAACCTCCTTAGAACAGCATAAATGGAAACCTGGCTCCATCAGGTATCCGAATGAAAAGAGCGTGTATCTTACTTTTGATACACGCTCTTATTTTATCCATTCATTACCTTCGTTGTATTCCTGACAGATCTTTACACCCTGCCGAATGAGCAGGGTATACCTGATAGGTTGCCCTTTGCGCAGGATGACTGTGCCGGCAGGTATTTCACGGATTTCGCCGTATTGTTCCATATCGATATACAGTTCTTCCTCTAACCCCGGAAATAACTGTCTGGGTGAATACTTCCCCCTAATATTACGATCCGGAAGGGAGTACTTGTGTCACTAAAGTTACAATAGTGATATATTTGTACAATGGCAGTTTTAAAATCTTTAGGCATCTTTTTACTGGCAGGTATCTGCGAAATAGGTGGTGGCTACCTGATCTGGCGCTGGATACGGGAAGGAAAACCTTTATGGTATGGGATTGCAGGAGGTATTATTCTGGTATTATATGGCATGGTCGCGACTTTACAGACAGCCAATTTTGCGAGGACCTATGCAACCTATGGTGGAATTTTCATTGTTTTATCTTTATTATGGGCCTGGAAAATAGACGGGTTCCGACCAGACCGGTATGACATTATTGGAGCAATTATTGCATTAATAGGCGTTTGTATTATCTTTTATGCACCCAGAAATATATGAAATTTAGAATCGCAACCCTAACCGACTTAGATACGATCACCGCACTTGAACACAGATGCTTCCCTTCTAACGAAGCCGCGTCACGCGAGTCATTTATCAAAAGACTCGAGTTTTTCCCCGGTCATTTCTGGGTATTGGAAACCGAAGGCCAGCTGGTAGGTTACATCAATGGAATGGTGACTGACAATGAAACCATTGTAGATGAAATGTTCGCCGATGCTCACCTTCACAATGAAGAGGGGAAATGGCAAAGCATATTTGGCCTTGCCGTATCACCTGATTTCAGGAAGCAGGGGTATGCCGGACAATTGATCCGCCATTTTATAAATAAAGCAAAGGAGGAAGAAAGAGTGGGTGTCACGTTGACATGCAAGGAATATCTTGTGCCTTATTATGAGAAGTTTGGGTTCAGCAACCTTGGGATTTCTAACTCCGTACATGGCGGAGAGATATGGCATGATATGACATTTAAGTTCTAATGCTATATACTCATCATTAAGATCTTCACTCTCTTTATAATCTCCTTCTCTGTAGAAGAAGCGAACCTAATCGTATTGCATTTGCATCGAAATCACCGTGCATTAGGCTTTTATGAAAAAATTGGGGTTGTTGCGTTCTATGAACATATCTTTCAACCCGGCGATGAAGAGCAGATTGACATTACGATGAAGAAAAGTTTACAATAGTCAAATGGAGAAAAAAAGCCTGTTTTTAATTTTACTAATTTTAGGTTGTGCATTCTGGGGTATCTCCTACCCTGTGACCAAGCTGGCTGTGGGCGACCTTTCGCCGGATACGTTTTTATTTTACCGGTTTCTGCTGGCTACCCTTGTACTTTGCCTGGTATTCGCTAAAAGTCTGAAAGAGACAAACAATGAAGATATTGTCATGGGTATGAAACTAGCCATACCACTGTTGGTAGGTATACACCTGCAAACATTAGGATTGAAATATTCCTCCGCTTCGCAATGTTCATTAATAGCCAGTACCTGTGTAGTGATTGTGCCTGTTATGAAAGTGGCTTTTTTCAGAAAAAAGGTCGCATTGAAAATATGGCTGGCAGCATTGATGGCATTGGCGGGTACGATTGTTATTTCCTTAAAAGGGGATTTCAAAATAAGTATAGGAGATGTTTATACTACAGCAGGCTCATTAGGGTTTGCCGTTTACCTGATCAATGTAGAACGATATACGGCAAGGAGGAATTTAGTACCTACGATAGTGCCCATGTTTGCGACGTGTACGATTGTGACATTGATCATCGCACTGCTGGATACTTCGGCCAACTGGCAACCGGATACTAATGTATTCTGGATGGGAATAGTGTATTGTGCGCTTTTCTCAACCGCGTTTATGTATTCTGTTTCCAACATTTCCCAGCGGTATATCAGTGCGGAAAAGGTGGCGATCATCTATTTATTTGAACCGGTGTTTGCGGCATTTTTTGCTTTCCTGATATTGGATGAGAGTTTGTCGGTGCGGTTGTTGGTAGGTGGTTTGCTGATCTTTGGGGCGACTATCATTTCAGAGATAAAGATAAAAAAAGAGGTTGTTCCTGATAGAAATGAACCGACAAAAGACTAGCTATTTCCATCAGGGGTAACAGAATAGAAGATGTATAAAAAATAAATAAACGCACTGGGCATCACATAAATGACTCGCTGTTTCCATCAGGGATAACAGAATAAAAAGAGGATGTATCAAAATTAATAAACGCACTGGGCATCACATAAATGATTATCTATTTCCATCAGGGATAACCAAATTAAAAGGGGGTGTATCAATAGTATGACACACCCCCTTTTAATTAAAACTAATAGCGGGGTTGTGCACCCATCTTCAAATGAAGTGTGCCTCCATTCACCACATCCTGATAAGGGATCTTATCAGTAGATTTGCCATTCAAACTCGCTTCCTGTATATAGATATTTTTGTCACTGTTATTCTCTGCCGTGATGACGAATGGCTTTTTACCACCATTGATCGTGATCTTGTCAAACAAAGGACTAGCCAGCTGGAAAGACGCATCAGGAGCCGTCAATCCCTTTACATCGAACAGACCGATACCTGCCAGTACATACCACGCACCCATTTGACCCTGATCTTCGTCCTGCCCGTATCCATATCCATGGATACCATCTGTTCCATAAAACTCATTACAGATCGCACGCACCCATTTCTGCGTCAGATCAGGTCTGCCAGAGAAATTGAATAACCAGGAGATATGCAGGTTAGGCTGATTACCCTGGTTATATAATCCTTTCAAACCAGCAAAGGCATCTATCTCCTTGCCGCCACCAAAGATGTTTTCCTGAGAGATGGTAAAGATGCTGTCAAGGCGACGGTTAAATACGTCTTTTCCAATTAAACGCACTAATTGCTCCGGCTCATGTGGCACAAAGAAAGTATACTGCCATGCATTCCCTTCCTGAAAACCTACCCATGGGGCAGCAGGATCGAAGTCTTTAATAAACTCACCTTTGATATCCCGGGGATGTATAAATTTAGTAGCTGAGTCGTACAGCAGTTTCCATCCCTGTGAGAGTTTCATCAGTTGTTCGTAGTCCTTTGTCTTGCCCAGTGCTTTTGCAAACTGTGCTACGGCATAACTGCTGAAAGAATACTCCAATGTGTGTGAAGTGCCGAATTGAGAACCTGCTGTGGTTAGTTCTCTTGTAGACTGATCGTCATTGTTAATATAAGGACAGAAACCTCTTTTTACAAAAGCACCTACATCCATTTTACCGGCGCCCGGTACCCTGCCCTCGTAACCGATCTCGTTTTTCAAAGCGGCTTCATAGGCGAGGTTTACATCAAAGTCGCGGATACCGATATTATAAGCAGCGGCGATGACTAAGCCGGTAAAGTTCGTACCTACACCAGATACATATTTTCCAGCTGCCAGACCATCAGCCAGCCAACCGGTTTCTTTGTAAATTAATAACTGGCCCTTAATGAAGTCTGCGTAATATTCAGGATAGGCAATTGCCCATACAGGTGTGAGATTCCAGTATCCGCCCCAGATGGCATCTGTGTTATAGAAAGCATGATCTGCCTTTCCAATGGTGCCGTCATTCTTTGGATAGGCGTTGTTTACATCACTGGCCAATCCTCTGCCTAATAAGGCATGGAAGAGGCCTGTGTAGAATTTCACTTTGTCTTCCTCCTTTCCGCCTTCAACAGCAATGCGGCCCAGTTTTTCGTTCCATGCGGCATTTGCCTGCTTAAAAGCCTGATCAAAGGTCAGTTCCTTAGCTTCTGTTTCCAGGTTCAGTCTTGCATTTTCAACAGAAGTATAAGACAACCCCACTTTTATATTTATCGGTTCATTGGCAGTGGTTTTGTAAGTGAGGTAGATGCCGGCGCCTTTGCCTTTTACTTCTTTGGCACCCGGGGTAGTGATACTATCAATAAAGGTACCGTACGCAGCAGGGGCCTTATCCAGTACAGCGGAGAAGTACATAGGTACAGTGGCTGCTGCCTGGTATTTCTTTACATATTCAGGTTTGGTAATGACATATCCTTCGATATGATTACCATCTACGAGTGTAACGGCGGCATCAACAACAGGGCCGCTTTCGCCCATGCGGTGACCAATATCAAAAATGATATTGGATGAATCGGATTGGGGGAAAGTATACCGGTGAAAACCAACTCTGGCAGTGGCAGTCAGTTCCGCTTTGATACCGTAATCTTTTAACATTACACTGTAATAACCGGCAGTCGCCTTTTCATCTTTATGATCAAAGCTGGATCGGTAACCGCTTTCCGGGTCTTCCATCTTGCCGGGAGTGGTTTGTAATTTACCGGTAGTAGGTGCAAATACGATACCGCCTACCTGAAATTCATGGAAGTTAGGGAAGCCTTCTATCGATGTATGACGTTCATCATACCCCACTGCTTCCCAACCATCTTTATTCCCATAGCTGCCATTTGTCGATGGCGCCAGTTTGGCCATACCAAAGGGAATGGCAGCAGGTGTGTAGAAAAAATACCGACTGTGAGCGGTGCCGATATTGGGCTTTACGAATTTTGTATAGTCTTCCTTCAGTGGTTCGGTTCCCTTACATGCAGCAAAGATGCATAGGGATAGGTAAAATAGTTTTTTCATATGCTAATTCCTATATAGATCCTTACGGTTTCACACTAATCGCCACACCTCCACCCGGTGCCAGCTTTTGCTTCAATACCGTCTTATTCGTCACCACCATTTTCTTAATCGTATACTTCTGTGGATTTACTTTCCAGCTGATATCTTTATCATCTGCATACACCGTCGCCGTATACTTCTTCCCTGCCGGTAAGAAATCAAATTTAATCACCGCCTCACGTGCATTTTCATCCGTAATACCACCAATGTACCACTCTTCTTTTGCCTTGGCCTTCCGTGCAATCGTGATATAATCTCCGGGTTCTGCTTCCAGCACATAAGTATTGTCCCAGTCAACCGCTACATCTTTAATAAACTGAAATGCATCGGCAAACTTATTATAATTCGCAGGCAGATCCGCCGCCATCTGCAACGGGCTATACATGGTTACGTACAGTGCCAGCTGTTTTACCAGTGTAGTGCTCAGTTTCGCTTTATTCTTACCATACACCTCCAGGTTTCCTTCAAAGATGCCTGGTGTATAATCCATTGGTCCACCCATCAATCGCGTAAATGGCAGCACACAGGTATGATCCGGTCTGTTTCCACCAAAAGATTCGAACTCAGTTCCTCTTGCAGATTCCTGTGCTAACCAGTTCGGCCAGGTACGGCACAAACCAGTCGGACGCACCGCCTCGTGAGAGTCTACCATTATTTTATACTTCGCCGCCAGCTGCGCCACATGCAGATAATGGTTCACCATGTACTGCCCATCGTGGTATTCGCTATGTGGCTGAATAGGTCCAACATAACCTGTCTTCACGGAATTATAACCATTATCTACCATGAACTGAAATGCATCTTCCAGCTGACGTTCGTAATCCGTTACGGAAGAAGTCGTTTCATGATGCATAATGATCTTCACATTCTTTGAAGCAGCATATTTGTGCAGCTCCTGTACATCAAAGTCTGGATATGCTTTCGTAAAACTATAGATATGCTCCTTTGCATTTGCCGTACCATCTTCCCAACCTTCATTCCAACCTTCCACCAGCACGGCATCAAAACCATTCGTTGCCGCAAAATCAATCATCTCTTTTACATGTGCAGTATTAGCGCCATGATGTCCATTAGGTGTTAATGTCTTGTAATCTGTTTTACCAATGATGATATCCTGATTGTCAGTATACTGCCAGGTAGAACCACCACCAGTAAAGTATTCCCACCACACACCAACATACTTCACAGGATGGATCCAGCTCGGGTCTTCAATGGCACAAGGCACATTCAGGTTCAGTATCAGGGTAGACGCCAGTATCTGACGCGCATCATCACTCACGATCACCGTTCTCCATGGACTGGTTTTCCCTGTCTGCACAAATCCCCTGTTACCCAGTTTATCAGGAGTCAGGTGTGCACTAAAGATAAAATGCTGGTCATCTACATTCAGACACATTGCCGGGAAATCTACCAATGCGGCTTCATGAATATTTACATACAAACCATCATCTGATTTCAGCATAAGGGGAGTCTGCACCGCCAGATTTGGTGTAGGAGAATTAGCCGCCATCGGTTCTCTCGCCTTGCCAATCAGGGAATGAATCTCTGAGATTTTAGACGTTACTGTTTCAAACTCATTCGTATCATAATCTCCCGGCAGCCAGAAGGCCTTATAATCTTTGGCCAGATTAAACTCTGTCACCTCATTCTGAATACTGAGATGGCGCAGGTTCGGTTGAACAGGGAATTCATACCTGAAACCCAACCCATCATTGAATAACCGGAAGCGGATATCCAGCTCTCTGCCTGTAGCAGCCTGTGTAAGCTGTACAAACAATTCATTGTGGTAATCCCTGATGTCTTTTTGTTGTCCCCAAACCGGTTGCCAGGTCTGGTCTTCCGATTTGGTAGCAGTCCCCTTAATGGTAAAGTCCTTACTGAATGAACCCAGTTGTCTGAGTTCAAATCCCAGTTTACTTTCATTGATCACGGTCTTGCCTTTATACTGTAATGTATAAACAGGCACCCCACTGTTCACTTTAAAAGCTAAAATAAAATTTCCATCTGGTGATCTCAACTCCTGTGCATTAACTGAAAGCACGCATAGAAGCGCACATAAGCATGATAGATAAAAGCTGCGCATAGTTTAAAATATTGACCTTGTATAACTGTTAAAAGTATTGTCAACCCTCCTTACTTATATATAATAGGGATCACCTCCCAACCTGATGGTGATCAGTCCCTAAAAGTGGTATTCTCTTACAACTTACATGAACCAGGAAAAGCTATTCCTTCACTTCGTCCTCCTTCAGTGAATCATTGAACTTCTTCACTGCTTTCATATCTTCTTCAATCGCCGCAGGCAGGTTCTTACCGTGACATTGACTATATGGTTTCATACTTCCACAATAGCACTTAGCCCCTATCTTCTTTCCTTCTGACAGGAAAAGCAGCAGGTTATTGAACAGGGCATCATAATGGTTATATACATTACCAGTATAGGTATTGAAATTCACTTTACCATCTTCCAGCACTGTTCCATATTGTACAAGAAAATCTTTCAGATTTGCCAATGCGATCAGGTGATCTACCAGTGGGTTATTACTAACGCTGACACGTACATGCTTCTCATCACCATTAAGATTGTCATCAGGAATGAACATCATTTGTGCGATCGGCGCGGGAGGGGGTGTCACAGCCATTAAATCGCCATTTTCATTCTCCCACACTTCTGTTGGTGCTGCTTCGCAGATAAACTCACTCAACCATACCGCCCACCCGGGTACCATGCGACCACTATCCACTACCTGTGGTTGTACAGGTATAATTTCGTAGTCATATTCTGACCCTACACGATTGATCAGTTGCTGCACAGCGGGTGTAATCTCAATTGGACTTGTCATACATTAAAGTTAAAAATCCCTGCAAGTTAAGTTAAACAATATATTTTTGCACAAATGATTCCATTGCCCGTGCGAAGTGGAGGTTGGCGAGGGTGGTGAGTTATGGGTATGGCGATATGGGGAATAATTAAAATATGTGATCGCAGGTTTGCGGTCTTTTTTTATTTCTACAGAATTTCCACAGAATTCCCTTCTACCTTCGCCACTCGTATAAATAACAATAATTAGAAGGGAAAACAGCCTGTCTTCTGCCGGGCTGGATTATAATTCTTTCTTCATGGCTGCCTTCGTAGCTTTATCTATCCATCTTTCCGGCAATAACGAAATCAGGAATATCTGCACTGCATGGGGCCAGTAAGGGATGAATGGGTCATGTTTAATTTAGCCGCATATTCGCCAGCGCTTTTCATTTCTCTGAAATAAAGCAATAAAAGCCGTTTAAAGGCTTCGGAAATTCCCCGCCTGCGGGAGGTCGCATCTGCAGCAGGAACAGCTTTATGATAGATTGCAGCGATCATTCCATATGCCACCTCACTGATCGACTTCTCCATATAGAACACCTGCTCCTTCCCCATATCAATCATCTTATGCCTGGCGAAGCTTTCGCTTCCAACCGCCAACAGGTAATGATAGCCGGAGATATATTGAAGGTGTACCAGGTACCCTCACTACCGATAGGAAGAATTTACGAATCAGTCAGATCTTTCAATCCTTTTATCACCTCTTTGGTTGAATAATCCATACTTCCTTCAATATGGCCAACCATTCGCCCCTTCTTGTCAATGATCACTGTGGTGGGCACTGCATTTCCCAGGAAGTTGGAAGGTATCGGACTTTTAGGCGCAAACACCGGCAGGTCATATTTATGCTTTTTCATAAAAGCTTTTGATTTACCCAGATCACCATCTACGTCTACAAAGAGGAACACAATTTTATTATTATCTCTGAATGCCTGTTTCAGCTTATGAATAGAGGGCAGCTCCTGTTTGCAAGGTCCGCACCAGGTAGCCCAGAAGTTGATAAAAACGACTTTGCCTTTGAGGGCATTCAGGGATATTTCTTTGTTATTTTCATCTTTGAAAACAACATCGGGTTGTACGGTGCCGACAGCGAAGGTCAGGTAAAACAAAACGGGTAGTAAAGACATGATGTTAAGTTACAGAATATCTGCCATCCTGCAATTGGTATAAATCAATTCTTCTGCATGATCGCCCTGGCTGTAATTCTCTAAAAAACAAGTTAAACATTTAACCATTAAAACCTTAACTTAGCCCCCGCATGACTAAAAACCAGACGTTTTCAGATTTTACGGATTCACTCGGGATATTAAAGGGGGCTTTCAAAGCGCGGATACGTGCCTCTTTCAAGGAACATAATATTCCACTTACCACTGAGATGCTGCAGGTCATGCGCGTACTTTGGAAAAAAGACGGCGTGAAACAACAAGAGATCGCGGACGCTATTTTCAAAGACAAAGTAAGTATTGTGTACCTGCTGGATAATATGACTAAAAGAGGATTGTTGGAACGCAGGGAAGACATCGCCGATCGCAGAAATAAGATCATCGTCCTTACAGCTGAAGGCAAAAAAATGCGCAGTATTGTGGAACCATTGCTGAATGAATTGATGGCAGATGCAGTACGAAATGTATCAAAAGACGATCTGACGAAAGCGACTGGCATTTTTCAGACGATTATAAAAACATTACAGGAAGGGTAATGCTTTTTTTGCCCCATATAGTTAAATATTTAACGGTTTAAATCACCACTAAAAAGCTTTGTTAGCTAGGAACACTAGTGTAACAGTTGTAGGTATAAATATGACCAGGGGAATAGTCTTATTTCCCTGGTTTTTAAATATTTAGTTCTGTTGTACAATTTTGTACAACCACCGAATGTAGACATGAATCAAGAGTGTATTCCTATACCTGTGCTTTCCAGACGGTTGTATAATATCTTCAATATGATTACATTTGCTTTATTATGTCAGCAATACATTTTTACAAATACCAGGGGACCGGCAATGACTTCGTCATTATGGACAATCGCAACGGCCAATATGATTTTCTCACTGAAGAACAGGTGCATTTTCTCTGTGACCGCCGCTTTGGCATCGGTGCAGATGGGTTGATGCTATTGAACAGGCAGGAAGGCTATGACTTTGGTATGAAATATTACAATGCTGACGGCCGGGAAAGTAGTATGTGTGGTAATGGAGGCCGTTGTCTGGTGGCTTTTGCCCGCAAAATGGGATTGAATAGCGAGGTGCTGAAGTTTATCGCCATTGATGGTCCGCACGAAGCGACCATGAAAGGTACTGATTGGGTAAACCTGAAAATGCAGGATGTGAATGGCGTAGAAGTGGGCAATCTCTATTTTTACCTGAATACCGGTTCGCCACACTTTGTAAAGTTCGTGGAGAATGTGAAAGCCCTTGATGTATATGAAGAAGGCAGACAGATCCGCTATAATGAGCGTTTTAAGGCAGTGGGTACGAATGTAAATTTTGTTCAGCCTACTGATAATGGCATCTTTGTTCGTACCTATGAAAGAGGCGTGGAAGATGAAACCTACTCGTGCGGAACAGGCGTTACTGCTGCTGCACTGATGACTTCCGGCACGGAAGAGAAGACTTATACCGTTCCTGTTCAGACCCTTGGCGGTGGACTGGAAGTACGTTTTACCAAAACCGGCGAACGAGCTTATGAAGACATCTGGTTGTGTGGTCCTGCTACCCTTGTATTTGAAGGAGAGATCGATATACCGGCTAAATAAAGTAGCTGGTTGTACGGTGCTTTTACCTTTGTTTTTGAAAGAACAATCAATGATTCGACTATGTGAGATAGCCGGGTGTAGTGTGCTGTTGCCTTCTGTATTGGAAAAGCGGTCGTTATACCGGGTGGGTGAAATATCAGGATGTGCGGTGCTGCTGCCTTCGTTTTTGAAGAAGGAAGTGGCTGGGTGTGTTGTGTTGATGCCTGCGGCTTTGAGGGAGAGGGTGTTACGTCCTGTAAGCGGGATATCTGGATGTACGGTGTTGGTGCCGTGGATGTTTGAAGAGGAGTTACGACCTTCATTGTTAAAGGAGGATATGGTGAGTTTGACAGGGTCTACAGTGGCAATGTTGAAGGAGGATATGGTGAGTTTGACAGGGGCAACAGTGGCAATGTTGAAGGAGGATACGGTGAGTTTGACAGGGTCTACAGTGGCGATGTTGAAGGAGGATACGGTGAGTTTGACAGGGTCTACAGTGGCAATGTTGAAGGAGGATACGGTGAGTTTGACAGGGTCTACAGTGGCGATGTTGAAGGAGGATACTGTGAGTTTGACAGGGGCAACAGTGGCAATGTTGAAGGAGGATACGGTGAGTTTGACAGGGTCTGCAGTGGCGATGTTGAAGGAGGATACGGTGAGTTTGACAGGGTCTACAGTGGCAATGCTAAAGGAGAGTACGTTGAGCTTGAATGAATGTATGGTTTCGCTGCCGGCGATTTTGGAGGAGACTGCAATATCCGGAGGCAAGGGACCGCAAGCTTCGTTTGCCGTAGCAACTTCAATACCTGAAAACAGCCTTCCGCTCACGTCCTTTTTAGCAGAAAAGCCGTTCACCATCGCTGAATGTACCGTTCCGCTATCCGCTATTCTAAAAGAAACCACCACCCTCCCACAAATAAACCCACCGTCCATACCCGCCCGCAAAATCCGCTACCCGCGATTTTTGACCCGCCACAAAACCGCCCGGCTGGCAGAGCACGCTGTTAATTAATAATTAAGCAATATGCTTTCTTACTAATTATTCTACCTTTGCGCCCGGATGATCCAATACTTCAAAAATATAGACGCACGGACGGTTGAGATTAAAACCCCTGAAAATGGAGTATGGGTGAATATTACCCCTCCCTTAAAGCAGGCCGAGTTTGAACAACTCTCTGAAGAGCTGGATATCCCGCTCGACTTCCTCACCGACTCCCTGGATATTGATGAAAGGTCCCGCTATGAGATAGAGGATAATGTGAAACTCATCGTTATCAAAACCCCGACGGAGAACAATTCTTTCAATGAAAGCGATGCTTATTATATCACGATTCCTATTGTGATCATTCTGACGCATAACCAGATCCTGACAGTCAATTCTTTCGACAACGCTGCCATCAATAAGTTCCTCAACACCTTCCATAACCGTCATCCTGAAAAGCGGAATATGATGGTGCTGAAGATCTTTGAGAAAGTGGTGATGAACTTCCTCGACTACCTGAAAGAGATTAACCAACGCAGAAATGTATTGGAACAGAAACTCTACGACAGTAACCGAAATGAGGAACTGCTGTACATCATGCGGATCCAGAAGAGTCTAGTGTACTTTGTAACGGCACTGCGGAGTAATGAGTTGTTGCTCATGAAACTCGAGCGAACCAACATTCTCGGGTTGAATGAAGATGAGAAGGAGTTCCTTCATGACCTGATCGTAGATACTTCACAGGCCCTTGAAATGGCGAATGTATATACGAATATCATGGGTAGTTCTATGGATGCATTTGCAAGTATCATTTCGAATAACCTGAATATTGTAATGAAGCGGCTGACTTCGATTACGATCGTGCTTACGTTTCCTATGCTGGTAGCGAGTATTTATGGGATGAATGTGGATATTCCGTTTCAGCGGAATGCACATGCGTTTTATATACCGGTGATGATTTCGATTATTATTTCAGTAATCATAAGTTGGTACTTTATGAAGAAGAAATGGTTTTAGGTGCCATAATATGTGTATAGAAGGCCGCAGGGGTATCCTCTGCGGCCTTTTTTATAATGCCATATGGATCAATTGTTTATGGGTTTGGCATCGGGGTTGTTCCTGATTTGTAAAATTTAGCCATATGGGTCAGAATAATTACACACGCCGGCAGGTTGTAACCGGACTGGGCGCCAGCATTGCTGCTATGGCCATTACCCCGGTAATCTCCAGATCAGGTTCCATGCCTTTAGCGCCTTCGGTGGCGAATAATCATGCTGCCGGATTGGAAAATCCGCTCAATAAATACCCTAAACCTCCTTTTCAACCGCAGTCTCAGCCATGGCCGGCATTGGCTTCGAGAATGATACCGAAACCGGATCATGGGGAAGAATCTTATAAAGGAAGTGGCAGACTGGCAGGCCGTAAAGCATTGATTACAGGCGGTGATTCCGGGATAGGACGTGCGGCAGCGATTGCGTATGCGCGCGAAGGCGCGGATGTAGTGATCAATTACCTGCCGGATGAGCAGCGGGATGCAGATGAGGTGCTGGCTTTGATTAAAAAAGAAGTTAGAAAAGGAGTGGGTATTCCCGGTGATTTGCGTGAGGAAGGCTTTTGCCAAAAACTCGTGGCAGATGCGGTACATGCTTTAGGTGGATTGGATATTTTGGTAAGTAATGCGGCAAGACAACAGTCTCATGAGTCTATTCTCGAAATTTCTTCTGAGCAGTTTGACTGGACGATCAAGACGAATATTTATGCGCCTTTCTGGATTATAAAGGCAGCGTTGCCGCATTTGCAGCCAGGGGCGGTGATTATTGCCACAACTTCTGTGCAGGCGTATGATCCCTCGCCTCATTTGTATGATTATGCGCAAACGAAGGCGGCAACGATGAATTTTGTGAAATCACTGGCCAAGCAGTTGGCGCAGAAAGGGATCAGGGTGAATGGGGTGGCACCAGGGCCTGTGTGGACACCGCTGCAGGTATGTGGAGGGCAGACGATGGAGAAGTTGAAGAAGTTTGGGGAGGAGTCTCCGATGGGGAGACCCGGGCAACCGGCGGAATTAGGGTCGATTTTTGTGCAGTTGGCGGCGAGTGATGCGAGTTTTAGTACGGGGCAGGTGTATGGAGCGGCTGGTGGTGGGGGGCAGCCTTAGGTGTTGCGTCGATGCTTCTTCGATACTTCTTCGATACTTCTTCGATGCTTCTTCGATGCTTCTTCGATGCTTCTTCGATGTAGCTTCAGTGCAATGCCGTCAGATTATATCACCAAAGGGCACTTCAATTTCCCCAGGAAAATGAGGTGCCCTTTTAGTGACATTTTGATAACGATTCTATATCAAAGCTATGCTATAGCCAGGGTATATATCCTTGCTAATAATTCCAGAACACCCTTCCTGCATGAGAGGTCCATTTGTATAAACAAACTATTTTTTTACCCTACATTTGCCCTACACAACATTTTTTATATGGCAGCTATGTTCAACGTACGGGTTTATGGCATTATGATCAATGACAAGAAACAAGTACTGGTTAGTGACGAATATATAAAGGGGAATTATTTTACGAAGTTTCCAGGTGGTGGGATGGAGTTTGGCGAAGGAACGCTGGAATGTATTGTAAGGGAATGGAAAGAAGAGTTGAATCAGGATGTTGCTGTGGTAGAGCATTTGTATACGACTGACTTTTTCCAGATCTCTGCGTTTGACAATGAGACACAGATTATTTCTATTTATTACCTTGTCACGCCACTATCGCCATTTGTAGCGCCTTTATTGACAAAGCCATTTGATTTTGAAGTACCGGAAGGTGTGACAGATGTAGAAGCTGCCCGGTGGATTGATTGGGAAGATTTTTCTGCGGAGGCAGTGCATTTGCCGATAGATAAGGTGGTGGCTACCTTGGTGAAGACGAAATATCCATAGGGCACAGACATTACAAATGAAGTAAGCAGGGGCACTTCGCCCCTTCCTTTATTTGTAAAAGTCGCTACTTCAGCTGACAAATTTGAAAATATAGTTAATACTTCACCTTGCAAAAACGCTGGTAATTAGTATCTAAAACCCAACGTTTTTTTAAGCCTTTACACAAAATCTCGCCTACCCAATTTCATGACACCTATTCTATTAAATACCGCCATTGTAGTAAAATCGATTTCACTTACAATTACATCACTGCTCTCAAGTACCTGTTCTATTGTTTCAGCTACCTTATCTAAGCTTATAGTGTAAGCATTACTTCTATTAGTGACCAGGTACAACTCAGGGTTATTAAAATACGTTCTCAGTAACTGCCGCACTTTTTCAACTTGATAATCCACACCGACACCAATATATCGCCATTCACTTCCACCATCAACTATTTCCCAGTTAATTTTATTCAAATTGTGATTACACGCTATGAAAATATTTTTCGCATCCATTTTTATAAATTAAGGGGATAAATGAACGTTTTTTGAAATTGATCCCTGTTATTAAAACCAACTGGAATTCCTTCTTTGCTCAATCCTACTTTGCTCTTTAGCCCAGTATGGCCTAGCATTGAATATTCTATTCTTATCTTCCTCACTGGGATTTTCGGAAAGCTCCAACATCTGAAATGTTAAATTCTCACGAGCAAAATCAGTAATAGCATATGAGAAAAATGTCCCATGCACATAAACCGGCCCCGCGTTTGACGCTTGATAAATGATTCCTTTATTCTGCAACCCAATTATTGTATCATCGAGCATTGGCATTTCCAAAGTATCCTTGCTTTGGATATAAAATTCTCTCAACGCAGCCTGTTCGTGGACGTTCAAGCGTGCTATTTCCTTAAGTATTCTCAGTTCTATACGTCTGCTTTGCTGTTTCTTATTTCTTAACGCTAAAAAATAATTAATTAATGTGATAAACAGTAGTGCGGTAGTTATTAGGAATGTAACTCCAATGTATTTCCCATATTCTATTAGAAAGCCGGTCAAGTTTAGTTTTAACAATAGCTTCGCAGGTACGAATAAAATGAGAGTGCAACTGAACCAAATAACGAAAATGAATTTGGTAGGAATTTTATTTATATCAAATAGTTTTTCTAAAAGTTTATCCATCGATATTATTTTAATTGAAATCCAACGTTTTTTGAAATTATGATTATTTACTTACAATTTACTAAAATGTGCTAAATCCGATTAATTATTGGATAGACAGGTAAATAATTGACCAGCTTATAATCAAAAAACGACTGAGTTGAGGTTTTTGAAACTTTGATTCGTGAAACGAGTTTTTGAAATAGATTAATTTATCTTTTACAATAAGTGTAAGATAAACTTCTTACCAAATTATAATATCTGTCCGATTAAACTGTGATTTTTACACTTTATTCCCGTTTCCCTAACACATTTCCTTAATCCTCTTCCCTTATATCTCTTCCCATTATTCCCGTTTCCTTCCAACTTTCCATTAATCCTCTTCCCTTTTACCTCTTCCCATTATTCCCGTTTCCGCCCAACCTTCCATTAATCCTCTTCCCTTTTACCTCTTCCCCTTATTCCCGTTTCTGTCCAACCTTCCCTCAATCCTCTTTCCTTATGCCTCTTCCTTCCCCATAGCAGCGGCCTTCATCCTGGTCGTCGTCTCCTTACCCAAATATTTCTCCACCCGTCCTTCTAAAAAGTAAATTAACGGGGTTAGCGCAATCGCCATAATAAACTTATAACTATAGTTCACCACACAAATCGCCAACACCTGCTGCCAACTCCAGTCCTTCCCTATTTTGAATGCTATAAATAATACGATAAAACTATCCACCAGCTGACTAATAATAGTAGATCCGGTAGCCCTCAGCCACACATGTTTCTCTCCTGTCGCTCTCTTAATACGATGAAACACCGTCACATCCACAATCTGACTCACCAAAAACGCCATGATACTCGCAAAGATAATCCACATGCCCTGACCGAATATACTTCCAAATGCATCCTGCATATTCGGTACCCCATCCTGTACGCTGGATCCCAGCCACCAATCAGCCGCCGGTACCTTGATCGCGATATAAAACATCAGGAAAGCATAAGAAATTAACCCCACAGCAATATAAGAGATCCTTCTTACAGCCTTCGGCCCGAAATACTCATTCACCACATCCGTCAGCACAAACTCCAATGGCCATAACAACACCCCACAGGTAAGATTGAATGACAACCCAGGATACCCGAAAATGGTGAAAGTATGTACAGGCAGGCCTAAAAGCCTTTCAAGAGAGAAGATCTTACCACCTATACACTCAGCAATCAATGCATTCGCCACGAAGAAACTACAGAAGATCAGGAATAGTTTCGTCGGCTTATCTTTCAGTAAATTGTTTATCATCAGAAAAGGAAGTAGAATTGAAGAAGTAAGATAAGAAGATTTATAATAAATACGAATGGTGGCAGCTGCGCCACGCTCAGCTTATGTCTGATCAGCATAATAACCGCGATGATCAAAGTGATCAGATTCAGCGGAAACGCCACAAACATCCCCATCGGCAGCACGAATTTCAATAATTCGCCAAAATTATCCTTTATATCAATGTATCGGGATACCTCAGCAAGCACGAAAAACAGGTTGCAGATAAAAGCCAGTTTTAAAAAGAATCGTAACCTGTCCATGTTGAAATTTCGGATAAATTACAGTTATTTTGCTTTCTTCAAAAAAAATTTGTGATTGGCATGGTTTATTCTGTGCTGATCAGAATTCGAAAAAACACAACTGCCCATGCAAATTGCAATTTCCATAGTCATATGCTCTTATAACAGGGAGGCCTATATTATACAGGCCATCGATAGCCTATACCAGCAGGACCTTGACAAGAAACTGTATGAGGTGATTGTGGTGGACAATAATAGCCAGGATAATACTGCCGAAAAAGTAAGGGAATACATCGCTACCCACCCGGATATGCAGCTCTCCTACCACCTGGAAAAACGTCAGGGTGCTTCCTATGCCCGTAATACCGGGGCGGAATTGTCTACCGGCAAATTGATCTGCTGTATGGATGACGATGCTGTGGCCATGCCGGGGTATTTGCAGAATATCATAACTTTCTTTGATACACATCCGGATGCCACCGGTCTCGGCGGACGTATTATTCCAAGATATATCCCTGCTGAGCCAAAGTGGATGTCGCATTATGTATCTTCCCTGGTGGGGAATTTTGATTATAGTCCGGAGACGAAGCCGTTTGACAACGGGCGCTATCCATTGGAATCTAATATGATTGTGAAAAGGGAGGATTTCTTTGCGGTGAAAGGGTTTAATACCAGTTTGCCGGGAGTCAAAGGGACTTTGAGGATTGGTGGTGAAGGAAAGGAGTTCTTTTATAAACTGATTGAGAGAGGTGGGGTGATCTGGTACGATCCGACGGTAATTGTGCATCATGTGGTGGAAGTGAAGAAGTTAACTTCTGAGTATATGTACAGGGTAGCTTCCGGGATTGGCCGTGGGGAAAAGGTGAGGATGAAGGAGAAAGGTAGCGGGGCGACTTTTAAGAAAGGGATAGAGTACTTATTTAAGCTAGGTGCTTCGGTAGTGATTGGGGGATATTATTTATTGCAGGGAAAGCCGGCTAAGTCATGGCCGGTGATTCAGTTCAGGATTGATGTATTGAAAGGGTTCTGGGAACCGGTACATTTGCCGGAGGCGCATTAATAAAGGAATAAGGGATTGCATGGGCAGGAATTGTTCAGTTAATGGCATCCATCACCAGCAATGAATTCAGTTTCCCGGATGGACTGAATAGACCCAATGGTACACCCATGGATTAATATCCGCCATTTACCACCCACCATCACCAACTTATTATATATTCCATAATATATTACCTTTACGCACTCATAAACAAGTACATAACTATATGAAACCTGATTGGTTCAAGAAATTTCTGCCACATATCATCGCAATCGGGATACTCCTGTTGCTGGCAATCATCTATTGTAAACCAGTGCTGGACGGACAGGTCCTGACACAGGGCGATAATATCCAATGGCAGGCCATGGCCAAACAATCGCTTGATTACAAAGCTGCCCATGGCGAAGCCCCTCTCTGGACCAACAGTATGTTCGGCGGGATGCCTTCCTACCAGATCGTATTGGAAAGCCGCGAGCCCTTCAACATTTCCGACCTCGGAAAAGTATTCACGCTCTGGATGCCTAAGCCGATCAACTTCTTCTTTTTAGCGGGCCTCTCCTTCTACCTACTTTGTATGGTACTGGGTGTACGCTCCTGGATCGGCCTTCTCGGCGCTGTCGCCTATGCCTATTCCAGTTATGACCCCATTATCATAGGTGCGGGTCACGACACCAAGATGATGGCCATCGGTTACCTGCCTGCTGTGCTGGCGGGTATTATCATGCTCACGCAAAAGAAATACATCAAAGGGGTGGCGGTCACCGCACTGTTCATGTCCCTCCTCATTGCTTCGAACCACATGCAGGTAACTTACTACTTCCTGTTGCTGCTGGCCGTACTGGGGGTTGTATTTGCCATATATACCATTCGTGCAAAGGATTATAAACACCTCATTATTACAGGGGTGCTGGTAATAGCCGCCACCGGTTTGAGTATGGCGGTGAATACCATGTCTATGTGGACGACCTACGAATATTCCAAAGAGACCATTCGGGGTGGTAAATCAGAACTCACACAGAAAGCTGCCGATACCAAAGGCAGTGGCCTGGATAAGGAATATGCGTTCCGCTGGAGCTATGGTATTTTCGAGACGTTTACGTTCGTAGTACCAAACCTGTATGGTGGTAGCTCACAGGGTGAACTGACTGAAAGTTCCGAGACCTATAAGACACTAAAATCGCTGGGGGTACCTGACCAACAGGCCAATCAGATGATCAAAGCATGGCCACTGTACTGGGGTGAACAACCGGGTACTTCCGGTCCGGTGTATTTGGGTATTGTGATCTGCTTCCTCGCGATCTTTAGTTTCAGACTGATCAAGTCATGGCATAAATGGTGGATCCTCGCGATTTCTATACTGGCAGTGCTCATGAGCTATGGTAGTAATCTGGCGTTCTTTAACTATGCACTGTTTGACTACCTGCCGTTCTACAATAAATTCAGAGCGCCAAGCATGGTGCTGATCATCCCACAGCTGACACTGGTCATACTGGCAGTGCTGGGCCTGCAGGCTTTGCTGGATCCTACTTTGAAGAAAGCAGACCTGGTAGCTAACCTGAAGCGTTCAGGCATCGTGATGGGTGTGATCTTAGGCGTACTGTTATTACTGTCTGTTACCCTGGGCTGGTCTAATAATTCAGATCAGATGATGGCGCAGCAGTTCAAGCAGATGGCGGGTGGTAGTGATGATATAGCGGGTCAGCTGATGCGTGCATTGCATGCGGACAGAGCATCCCTTTATAGAAGTGATGTGTTCAGAGCGATCATTTTGTTTGCGCTGGCATTTGGACTGATCTGGTATTATCTGAAAGACAAGATCAAGATGCAGTGGCTGGCTGGTGGTCTGATCGTACTGGTATTGTTTGATTTACTGCAGGTAGATACCCGTTACCTGAATTCCGATAATTATGTAGAGGAATCCAAATACCAGGGTAACTTCAGTCCTTCACCGGCTGATCAGCAGATTGCGGAAGATAAAGATCCTTATTTCAGGGTGTTTAATGTAACGAAAGGTGATCCGTTTAGCGATGCGATGACTTCTTATTTTCATAATTCAGTGGGTGGATATCATGCGGCAAAGCTGATATTGTACCAGGATCTGATTGAAAATCAGATCAGCAGGAATAATATCAATGTGCTGAATATGCTGAATGCAAAGTATATCGTTGCTCCGGGTCAGCAGGGACAGCAGGTGGTGCAGCGGAATCCGCAGGCGTTGGGGAATGCATGGTTTGTAAAAGATATCGTGTGGGTACCGAATGCAGATGCGGAAATGAAGGCGCTGGACAATCTGAATACAAAGGATTCTGTGGTGATCGATCAGCGTTTTAAAGCTGCGGTGAAAGCACAACCAGTGTACGATTCTGCTGCGACAATTGCTTTGGTGAAGAATGATGTGGATCAGATCAGTTATACATCCAATGCGGCTACGCCACAATTTGCGGTGTTTAGTGAGGTGTATTATAAAGAGGGTTGGAAAGCGTATATTGATGGTGTGGAGACGGAGTATGTGAGAGTGGATTATGCGCTGAGAGGTTTGTCAGTACCGGCAGGAAAGCATGAGATTGTGTTTAAGTTCCATCCAAAGAGTTACTATTTAGGGGATCAAATTGGTTTCTTTAGTTCTCTGATAGTGCTGTTGTTGTTGATTGGTGCGGTGGTGATGGAGTTTAGGAAGAAGAAAGCAGTAGCTTAAAATAAAGGAGCTTGAGGAAAGGAGTTTAAAGATAAGAGCCTGAATTAATAAAATTGAATTAAGCTTCTTAATTAAGAAGTTCAAATAAAAAAGGAGATCGCCGAAAGTGATCTCCTTTTTTCCTGAAAATGGTTTTCATTCCTGTTGGTGAACTCCGGGAATGTAAAATATTTTGTGTAAACTCCTTCCCCGGTTTTTGGGCCTATTGAGATAATTCACTACCATAGGCCATTAACACAGGAAATTTTACAGTCTCAACTCCCTTTTTCATGAATGCTTTTATGTCTAATAGATGATTGCCTGTATGATTATCTTGCTTGTATTTTTTACATTATCTGTTTGAATACGTACCCACTCATCGTTTTTTATTACATATCCTTTAGGTGGTTTCTTCTTTTTTATTTTCCTGTCGTAAAGGGCGGCATATAAGGTAACCACATCCCGGGTCTGACCGGTGATTTGTACAGAAATAATCCTGGAATCTTCATAAAGCTGATAATCGAGGGTGAGTTTGTTGCCATTATCCGCTCTTATATAAAAAAATTGCTTTAGGGTCGGTGCTACCATAACCGTATCCCTTACAAGATGAAGCACCCTGACTACATCGGCATTGAACTTTTCATAAACGTTGTTATAATATTCATGCACCACCTTCACGGAAGTTTGGGCCGAGGCAGAAGAAACGCCCACTGTTAAAGCCAGTACAAAAAATATCACTCTCATAACACCTTATAAAAATGCGGTTTATTCCTTATAATAATCGGACTGAATTGCCACAATGCAAAAACATTCTTCGCCAATCCCCACACCTGCGGCATATATTTAAACGGATTACGGCCCTTCAATAAGTTCTCTATCATGCTACCAAAAAAGAACACCGGTACCGCAAAAGAATAATTCAACAATAAAAACAAGAACCAGAACACGCCGAACTGTTTCCGTACTCTCACATGATTGGAAAGCATTACCTGCAGGGCCTTCCTGTCAAATAAACCCTGGTAACCTTTGTCTGCCGAATCAAAAGCCTCCCCCGTCGTCTCGCCCTGTAAATGGACAATATTGATATCACCGAAAATCGCGAGTTGACCGATCCTTTTTATCCTGCTACACCACTCTACTTCTTCTGCATATAAAAAGAAATCTTCATCCATATAGCCCGCTTTTTCCAACGTACTTCTCTTTATCATCAAAAACGCCCCACTGATCCAATCTACTTCATGCACACTGCTTGCCTGTTGTACATTCGGTACCTTCGTCTTCATCTTAAAAGCGACCCATCTTAATACCTTGCCCCAATAAGGTAAAGGCAATAAATGATTCAGCCCACCTTTCATGAAGTAATTACCAGAGATCTGGGTAGTATGGTCCGCATTCAACTGCTGTACCCCACAAGCCGCAAATTCACTGGTGCTGAAGCGTTGCACACATTTATCCAGGGCTCCATTCAGGATCAAAGTATCAGGATTCAGTAACAGTAAATAGTCTCCGACAGCCGCCCGCAACCCCGCATTATTCGCCCTCGAAAATCCGCCGTTATAGCCCATTTCAATAGGTTTAATAAACGGATGCCTCGATACAATCTGCGCTAAACTACCTGCAACCGACTGATTATCTATTACGATGACTTCATAACTAATCTCCTTTGTCTGACTCACAATCGTATCGATACAATCATTGATCAGCCCATGGCTATTATAATTTACAATAATGACAGACAGCTGCATGAATTACGCTTTAGGTTTAGGTGCAAACAAAAAAGAAAATCCCATCGTCAGTTTAGACAATGGCCCGAACTTCAACCATCCCGCAGGGAAGATACGCTGCCACCTCAACACATAATTTGTTACCAGTGGCAAAGGTCCTTCATAGCCCGCATTTCGGATATCCATTACACCTTTTATTTTCATATTTCTCATCAGGCGCCAGAAAAAGTCGTACACCAATATACTTCTGAAAGGCCCATCCCCCATCTTCTGCAACACATAAAAATATTCAGGGATAAATACTTCTTTCACCCCATGTACCTCTTCCGTAATCTGCTCCTTCCCCATCCCCACGTAGCACAATGGTTCCGGAATATACGTAAACCCCGGATGCGCATTCAACAATCGGATATAGAAGTCTACATCCACTGTCCAGCGTACTTTTTCGTCATAACGATAAGCAGGTTTGTTACGATGAATGACCACACTTGGCGGACCTACCAGATTATCAAATAATACATTCACCGGTGCTTTGGCAAAGGCTTTCCTGAACCAGCCCGGGGAGGTCATTTCCTTTTTCTCACCAGTAAAAAGATAGTAATTATAGTAAGCAGAATAAGCGAAATCGTGTGTGGGATGGTCATCGAGCGCCTTGCAGAGGGTCTCCAGGGAATGTGGATGCATGAACCAGTCGTCATCGTGCATGATCTTGATATATGCTCCCTTTGCCAGATCAAGGCAGGTATTCCAGTTGCCCGGCATCCCCCTGGCAGGTACATTTCTATAGTAGCGGATGGGTAATGCCTGCACATATTCGTTCACTAACTGCTCTACCTCCTGATCTGGACTATCGTCTGTAATTACGACTTCCATGTTCTTCATGGTCTGTGTGGTCAGTGAGTCCAGCAAACGACGCAGGTAATCCACCTGTTTATAAGCAGGAATACATATCGAGACTTTTATCTGTTCCGGGTTCTTCATGTTCAGGTTCTCCTTAAAAATAGCCCTTGTACTTAAGGCATCATATTTGTTGACAGACCGCAAGATATAATAATCCGAAATTATGAATACCTTTAATTTTTGGTAGCAAAGGATTTTAGATCAATTTAAAAAAACACAGCGAGCTTTTAATATATGAGTACCATCAGGAAAAAAGGTATCATCACTACAGTTTTCATTTATGCCGGATTCTTATTAGGAGCGCTGAATACTTACCTTTACGCCAAATATTTTCAACCTGACCAAACTGGCTTAACCCGCGTACTACTTGACATTGCGGTGCTTTCGAGCAGCTTTGCCCTGCTGGGTACCAACACCATCGTGGTCAAGTTTTTCCCTTACTACAAGAACTTTCATAAGGAGAAT
Organism: Chitinophaga sp. LS1; assembly: GCF_034274695.1. NCBI lineage: Bacteria > Pseudomonadati > Bacteroidota > Chitinophagia > Chitinophagales > Chitinophagaceae > Chitinophaga > Chitinophaga sp. LS1. The sequence continues at coordinate 5,408,309 of NZ_CP128362.1, read as the reverse complement.
AAAAGTGAGTTGGTCACCATCTCATTCATCTTTTCCCTCATTGGCTTCCTGATTATATTCCTGAGTTTCAGCACGTTCATGAAACCCTTTATTATCAAGAAGTTCATCGGGAAAGCTCCCCTGCTGGTGCAATATTTTTACCTTGTATTCCCGCTCACACTGTTCCTCACATTATTCCAGGTGCTGGAAGCGCAGACCTGGACCATTCAGAAGGGGCATGTAGCCAACTTCCTGAAAGAAGTGCTGTTCAGGGGGATCAATACCATACTGAATGTGCTCTTTATCGGCGGGTTGATCTCTTTCCCTCTCTACGCCGACCTCTTCAGCTTTCAATACTTTGTAATTTTTGCGGCACTGATCATTTACCTGTTGAGCGTAAGACAATTAAAAATGTCGTTTAAGATCAGCAAACTTACCAAGCGGTTGTGGAAGAAGATGGTGCCTTATAGTTTGTTTATACTGGGGAGTAATGTGATTTCCCTGATGAGTACTACGATGGATGGGATTATCATTTCGAGTATGATGGGGTTGAGTTTCACGTCGGTGTTTATTAATACACAATACATTTCGAACTTTATTACCGTGCCATACAGGGCAGCGCTCAGCATGGCCGCAGGACCCATTTCACAGGCGTGGAAGGATAAGGATATTCTGAAACTTGATAGAATTTATAAGAAGACTTCGTTGAATTTGCTCATTGCATCCAGTTTTATTTTTGCGATGATCATGTTGAACTGGGATAATTTGCTGGACTGGGTAAAGCCAGATCCTATTTATCATTTGGGAAAACCGGTGATGTTTTATTTAGGTTTGTACCAGGTAATTGAGTTGGGAACGGGGATGAATAGCGCAATTATTATTACTTCGAGAAGGTGGAAGTTTGAGTTGTATTCAAATATTATCTTGTTGACAATGACATTGCCATTAACGTATATTCTGATCAAGCATATGGGAATGGTCGGAGCCGCGCTGGCAACACTGGTTTCAAGGACTATTTTTAATGTAATCAGGTATGTATTTTTGTATAAGGTATATAATCTACAACCTTTTACAAAGAAAACGATATGGGCAGTGGTGCTTCCGTTGGTGGTGTATCCGTTGGTGGCGTATACGATCAATCCGGCAGATCCGCTGACGGGATTGATTGTGAGGTCTACTGTGTTTACTGCGGTGTATGCGTTCCTGCTGTTGCAGTTTAGGGTATCGGAGGATGCGATGCAGGTGTTTGGGACAATTAAAAAACGTATAAGACAATTAGCAGGTAGTTAGGATTGCATATTATTATTTTAGAAAAAGTCGTGTCTGTTCAGAGCTGATGCGACTTTTTAATTATATACATAGTAGCACCGTTTGGCCCCCTGTTACCATGAAAATTTATCTATTTCCGTTGATCAGGTAATTGGAGGAATCGAAAATTGGAAAAAAGTACTTTAATTTCATCTCATAAGGATGCTCCTCATTCATCTGTATGATTCCCCCATCTGGATAATTTACCCGAAATTTTCAAAAAATACTTATACCTTTACTTAAAAGGTTAACTCTTTTTGGGACAAGTCTGTGCATTTACAGCACTTTGTAAGCAATCTATACCTATTTATGAAGCAGTTATTTATCTTCAGCTTTTGTTTGTTAGTATGGCTGAATGTTTCGGGACAAGCTAATTTCACTGCTCCTGATACCGTGTGTATTAATGACCCAGTGAATATTACTAACACTTCCGTAGGAGCAAGTACTTATTACTGGAACTTTTGTGGGTATGACCTATACGGTACTCCTACACTTACAGACCTTGGCAATCCGGGAAGTTTATTGTACGTTCCTACTTTTATCACCATTGAGCAGGATAATGGTATCTGGTACGGTTTTGTCTCCAACTTCGGGTATAACAGTATCGTACGTCTTACTTATGGTAGTAGTCTGTTAAACACACCTACTGCCGAAGATCTCGGTACTTTCAACGGCGATGTGCCGGAATATACTGAAGGCCTCCAGGTTGTAAAAGACGACAACGGCTGGCACCTGATTGTGGTCGGGGGGTATACCACCTCCAAAGCCCGCATTATGAAGATCGACTTCGGCTCTAGTCTCGGTACTGCCAAGGCCAGTCTGACTTCGACCAACTGGGGCAACATCGGTACTACCATGAATTACCCCTCAGAACTCACCATCATTAAGGAAGGCGACGACTATTGGGGGCTGACAGTAAATGCCAGCAGCAATACAGTGACTCGCTTTTACTTCGGTCAAAACTTCACCAATGCACCTACTGCAGAAAATTTAGGCAATGTAACTGGTACACTCAACTTTCCAACCGGTATCTATGCTGCTAAATATAACAATAAAAATTATATATTCGTTACCAACACCTATGCAGGTACGCTGGTACGCATGGACTTTGGCACCTCTATAGGCAATACCCCGGTAAGTACGGACCTGGGGAATGCCAGTGGCGTGCTTACTCAACCGAGAGATATTACAATTATCAATGACTGTGGGAACTTCTATGGTCTGGTGGTGAATAATGTGAGTCATGATATAGCGAGAGTTGATTTCCCCAATGGCGTGGACGGAGCGATCACGGGTTCTACACTGGCTATTTCCGGTCTGACCTTCCCCCACTCTATTTCTACCATGTTCAGAGATGGCGACAACCTGTATTCTATGATCACAGATGCGGATGCGCATAAGATCTTCAGGCTACAGTTTAACAGCTGTTCCAATTCCAGCACACCATCTTCTACATCGGCGACTCCACCTTCTCCGATTATATATGACTCTGCAGGTGTGTACAGCATTCACCTGCTCACAAATGAGAGCTTGTCGACCCAGTCCTCTTTCTGTAAGGAAGTGGTCGTACTGGCACCTCCCAAACCCAACCTGGGTAAGGATACAGGTACCTGTGGTAACGGTACTGTCACCCTCGATGCCGGCGAAGGCAGGACTTATTTATGGAACACCGGCGCAACCACCCGTACTATTGTAGTGACAACAACAGGGGATTATATAGTAAGCGTCAGCAATGGCTATTGCGAAGGCAGAGATACCATACATGTTTCTATCAACAAACCATTGGACCTTTCAAAAACCGTGGTGACCAATGTTGATTGTGGAGGAACCTTAGGACAGATTGAAGTAATGCCGACAGGTGGTACTTATCCATATTCCTATTACTTTGATGGCATCAGTCAGGGCTCAGATTCATTGTATAAAAATCTGGATTCAGGTACTTATTCCATCCGGGTTGTCGATGCTATAGGATGTGAGATTGCACAGGCATATACAGTAGTGCAAAATACAGCCCTGGCAAAACCCAACCTGGGTAAGGATACCGGTACCTGTGGTACAGGATCTGTCACGCTCGATGCAGGCGAAGGACTAACTTATTCATGGAATACCGGCGAGACGACACGCACCATCATGGCCACACATACCGGTGATTATATAGTGACCGTGAGCAATGGCTATTGCGAAGGCAGCGATACCATACATGTCTCTATCAACAAACCGCTGGATCTTACGAATACCGTGGTGACCAATATTGATTGCGGTGTAGCCTTAGGACAAATTGAAGTGATGCCAACGGGTGGTAAGTATCCTTATACCTATTACTTCAATGGTATCAATGAAGGAAAAGATTCTTTGTATCCTAAACTGGATCCGGGTACTTATACAGTAAAGGTAGTAGATGCTGTGGGTTGTGAAATTGCACAGGCATTTACAGTAGTAGAACATACTGCTACTATCATCCGGGCGACTGCCAGCGGAACGAAGCCTACGTGTTATGATGCGACCGATGGGTCTATAACCATACAGGTCAATAAAGGTGTCGCTCCATTTGAATATACCATTGATTCTTTCAAGACTGTGCAGACCACGCCTGTATTAACGGGCCTTACACAGGGGAATTATAAGATCTATATAAGGAATGCCGTGTGCATAGACAGTGTGAGCATTCAATTGTCAGCACCAGCACCGCTGAAAACGGGTGTATCACTTACAAATGAACTCTGTGAAAGAGGTAATGGTACCATTGAAGTAAATCCTTCAGGTGGTACATCGCCATATGCGTTTTATTGGGGCAGTGAGTTGATGACGGAAAATACGGTATCGGATATCAGTGCAGGCTCCTACTCTATCCTGATCAGGGATGCACAGAATTGTACACTGGATACAACCGTGATCATTGAGAACAATAATGTGGCGGCAGTGCATATCTGGAATAATGATACAACAATTAATATCGGGCAGTCAGTAACTCTGAAAGCTACGAATTCACCCGATTATGCGTGGACCCCGGAAGATGGGCTGAGTTGTGTGGATTGTTCTTCGCCGGTAGCGACGCCAGATTCTACGACTACATATGTGGTCAGTACAGTAACTGGGTTAAATTGTATCCCTACTGATACTGTGACAGTGACTGTGACACATTATAAGAAGTTGTTTATCCCTACGGCATTTACGCCAAATGGGGATGGACAGAATGATGTGTTCAGAGTGAAAGGATTGGGGATTACGTATTTTAATATGCGGGTGTTTAACAGAGTGGGGAATTTGGTGTATGCGACAGAAGATTATAGTAGTGGATGGGATGGAAAGCTGAAAGGTGAGGTGGCGCCGATAGGAACGTATGTGTATGTGATACAGTATGCGTTTTATGGAGATGAAATGCATCCGCAGATGGAGAAAGGGACGGTAACATTGATCCGATAAGGTTCCATTCATAAAAAAGCGCGTTTGTTGATAGCAAACGCGCTTTTTATTATGATAAGATTGTCTTCAATTTTATCTTCGCCTGCTTCACATACGGGAAATAAAACCCTGCCACTGTTCCCCATAAACCCGGGAAATCCATTGCATGCCCCGCCTTCACCCACAACTTCCTATTCTCCCAACTGATCTTTTCAATCCTTAATCTCCTCAGCCACGACTTACAAACATGCGCTTCTGCATTTTCAGCAGGCGCATCCAGGCTCACAGGCAATGCTACTTTATTCACCTCTTCATGAAAGAAGATCGCTCCCCTCACCCACTCGTCCCCAAAATTCCCATTGGAAAAATGCACAAGGTCTACATCGTACACTACAGCCACGGTATACTTCTCTGATATTCTCAAACTGATATCCAGGTCGTAAAAATGAAACCCTTTCAGATCAGCTGTATTAAACGGAAACTCCTCCCATATACGCTTGCGGGTACACAACCATACCCCATCCAGACTTTTCACAGGCACAATCACCCCGTTCTTTCCCGCCGGGCGCAGCAGGAACTTCCTGTCTTTGCCTTTGAGATTACGTTGGTAGATATTACAGCAATCAGCCGTAGCCTGGTTTGTCCACCAGCCGGAAATGGTTTTACTTTTGTAGCGGCTGCCGGCAATACCGATCAGGCCGAGGCTGGCATCAGATTTAAAATGTGAAAGTACACTTTGGCCCCAGCCGGCCGTCAGGAATTCAATGTCATCATGCATAAAGCAGATGGTCTCATATTGGGCGCGGGCCGCACCGGTGTTGTAACCGGCCCCCATTCCTCCTAACTCTTTTGCATTATTGATGATGATCACTTCATGTTCCACCCCAATGGTAGCATGGATATTTGCAGTGACCGTACGAACACGCTCAGGATCAATGGAACAGATAATGATTGACAACATGAAGTAGTAACGAATTTAATTTTTAACAATTGTAGGTAGAAAATAAAGCAATTAGAATACCGATCTGGGTGGTCGGTTTAAAAGGTGTCTGTTTTTTTGGTTTAATTTCGCAAAGATAATTATTAGTTCATTCTTCCTGCGCCGACAAAATACTTCTTCCAATAAGTTTCATTCAGATCACTGATCATCACCCCTGAACTTGTAGAAGCATGTACAAATTTAGAATTATCCAGATACACCCCCACATGAGATACCTGTGCCTGGTTGATCTTAAAAAACACCAGGTCGCCCGCCTTCATCTGGCCGTTATTCACCTTTTTAGACTTATCGTACAATCCTGAAGAGGTGCCGGAAGAACTGATCCTGAATACTGTGTTTAACAACTGATTGGCAAAATTACTGCAATCAATACCCGTCTTGGCTTTTCCGCCTAACTGATAAGGCGTACCCCACCAGTCTTCTATAAAATAGAACAAATTGGCATTGAGCACCGTCTCTACAGGTACATCCAATAGCTGTGCATATTTGAATTGCCACAAAGGGGCGTTTTCGACATAAGTACTGCTGGCCTGGGAGAAACTCACTTTTGCATAACTCACACTGGTGGTCTTTGCATTGCTGGAAGTGGTAAAACCATCAAGGAATTCAGGGGAACGGCTGGAAGTGTTGGTCGTGGATTTCTTGGCAGTAGTATTATTTTTAATAACAGCACACGAACTGATTGTTAACAGAAAAATACCGAGCGCCCAAATAAGTCCATTTCTTCCTGCCATATGTACTTTTGATTATAATTTGAGCTAAATTACTAATAATAATTGTTTTTAAAGTGTTGTGGACCAAAAAACCGGAAGCCCCACTGCGGGCGCATTCACCTGCTGTGGATAATTTTTAATTAACTTTGTCCCTGAAGAAACGGAATTTTGTGCCATGAATTTCTCCCACTTACACGTTCATACTCAGTACTCCCTGCTGGATGGAGCCGCAGATATAAAGTCGCTGTATAAAAAAGCAATGGCCAGCAACCAGCCAGCCCTTGCCATTACAGACCACGGAAACATGTTCGGCGTATTCCAGTTTGTGGCAGAAGCATATAACCATCGACTCAACCCCGAAGATCCAAAAGATAAGCGACTGAAAGTAAAGCCCATCGTAGGGTGTGAATTCTACGTGGTAGAAAACAGGTTCAAACGCGCCTTTACCCGCGATGAGAAAGACATCCGTAACCACCAGGTGTTACTCGCCAAGAATGAAGAAGGTTACCGCAACCTCATCAAACTTTGCTCACTCGGGTACATCGAGGGACTGTACGGTAAATATCCCCGTATCGACAAAGAACTCGTTCTCCAATATCATAAAGGTCTGATTGCCACCACTTGTTGTCTCGGTGCCTCTGTGCCCCGCGCCATCCTGAAACATGGAGAAGAGGCTGGCGAAAAGGAATTTAGATGGTGGCTGGACATCTTTGGGGAAGATTTCTATGTAGAAATGCAGCGCCATGGTATTCCTGAACAGGAAAAAGTGAATGTAGTGCTCCTAAAATTTGCAGAGAAATACAATGTAAAAGTGATCGCGTCCAACGACTCCCACTATGTGGACAAGGAAGATGCGAACGCACATGATATCCTGCTTTGTATCAACACCGGTGAGAAAAAATCCACCCCAACCAACAAAGAATTTAACGAAGACGAAGGAGGTAAGAAAAATACCCGCTTCGCATTCTATAACGACGAGTTTTATTTCAAGACCACAGACGAGATGTCACGTCTCTTCCACGACCTGCCACAGGCCATTGACAATACCAATGAGATCGTGGACAAGGTGGAACTGCTGGACCTGAAAAAAGACATCCTGCTCCCAAACTTCCCGATCCCGCCGGGCTTCTTTACGCAGGATCAGTACCTGCGCCACCTGACCATGGAAGGTGCCCGCATGAAGTATGCGGAGATCACGGCAGAAGTGGAAGAACGCCTGAACTTCGAACTACAGGTAATTGAGAACATGGGATTTGCCGGTTACTTCCTCATCGTATCTGACTTTATCAAGGCAGGTCGCGATCTGGGGGTATTTATCGGTCCCGGCCGTGGATCAGCAGCGGGATCGGCGGTGGCGTATTCCATTGGGATCACCAATATTGACCCGATCAAGTATAACCTCCTGTTTGAGCGTTTCCTGAATCCGGAACGTAAGAGCATGCCCGATATTGATACGGACTTCGATGATGAAGGCCGTCAGAAAGTGATTGACTATGTGGTAGACAAATATGGCAAGAACCAGGTAGCGCAGATCATTACCTATGGTACCATGGCTGCCAAAATGAGTATCAAAGACGTGGCCCGTGTGATGGACCTGCCACTGGTAGAATCCAATATGCTGGCCAAGATGGTGCCCGATAAACCGGGTATACAGCTGGACCGTATCTTCAATGCCCCGATCGATGAGGGTGAGAAGAGTCTGGCAGAGAAAGAGGGACTCGGACCCGAAGACCTTGAAAACGTAAGGAAACTCCGCGAGATCATCAAAGGCGACGACCTGCAGGGCGAAGTGCTCCGCGAGGCCTGCGTACTGGAAGGGTCCGTACGAAATACAGGTATCCATGCGGCAGGTATTATCATTGCGCCAAAGGATCTGTACGACCTGATACCGGTGTCTACAGCGAAGGATTCTGATCTGCTGGTAACCCAGTTTGAAGGTAGTATCATTGAAAGCGCCGGTGTAATCAAGATGGACTTTTTGGGTCTGAAAACCCTGACCATCATCAAGGGTGCGCTGGAACTGATCAAAATGAACCACGGGGTAGTAATCTCTATCGACGATATTCCGCTGGATGATGCACGTACTTACGAGTTGTACCAGAAGGGAGAGACGAACGCAACGTTCCAGTTCGAGTCGCCCGGTATGCAAAAGTACCTCCGTGAGTTGAAGCCCGATAGATTTGATGACCTGATTGCAATGAACGCCTTGTACCGTCCGGGGCCACTGGAGTACATTCCGTTGTTCATCCGTCGTAAACATGGTCTGGAAGAGACGGTGTATGACCTGCCGGAGATGGAGGAATACATGCGTGATACTTATGGTATCTCGGTATATCAGGAGCAGGTAATGTTGCTGAGTCAGAAGCTGGCGAACTTCTCCAAAGGTGATGCGGACGTACTCCGTAAAGCCATGGGTAAGAAGCAGAAGGCGGTACTGGACAAAATGAAGAAACAGTTCATGGACGGTTGTGAAAAGAACGGCCATGATCTGAAGATATGTGAGAAGGTGTGGACGGACTGGGAAGCATTTGCATCCTATGCGTTCAACAAATCACACTCTACCTGTTATGCATTTGTGGCGTACCAGACGGCGTACCTGAAGGCCCACTACCCTGCTGAGTACATGGCGGCAGTACTGAACTGTGCGAGCAATATTGAAAAGATCACCTTCTTCATGGAAGAAGCCAAGCGTATGGGTATTGACGTATTGCCGCCGGATGTGAATGAATCTTTCAAAGGTTTTGCGGTGAACAAGATGGGGCAGATCCGTTTCGGCCTGGCAGGTTTGAAAGGTGTGGGTGAAGCAGCGGTAGAGAACATTCTGGAAGAGCGTAAAAAAGAGGGCACCTTCAAGGATATCTTTGACCTGATCAAGCGTGTGAACCAACGTGCGGTAAATAAGAAATCGCTGGAAGCCCTGGCTATGTCGGGTGCGTTTGATTGTTTCCCGGCGTTGCATAGAGCACAGTATTTCTTTAAGCCGGAGAATGATATGACGACGGGTTTGGATAAGATTGTGAAATTCGGGAACCAGGTAACCGCAGGGTCTTCTAATATTGGTAGTTTGTTTGGCGATGAAGATATGCCGGCGATAGAACCGCCGAAACTGCCAAATTGTGATCCATGGCCGTTGATCCTGAAGCTGAATAATGAGAGAGAGGTGACGGGGATCTACATTTCCGGGCATCCGCTGGATGATTATCGATTTGAGAGCAGGTTCTATAATATGAATAAGGTATCGGAACTGGTTGAATATCAAGCGGAGATAACAGCTCCGGGGGGTGGTAAGCCAGGCCGTGAAAAGAACTTCAGACTGGCGGTGTATGTAACGGGCGCGCAGGAGCGTATATCCCGAAACAACAGACAGTTTGGCATTATGACGGTGGAAGATTATAGCGGGAAGTTTGAGTTTGCGCTGTGGAGTGAGGACTTTATCCGGTTTGCGCCTTATTTGAAAACGGGATTGTGTTTGTTTATCAATGGAGGATTTAAGGCAAGACGATTTAATGATAGTGAGTATGAGTTTAAGGTAGGTAGTATACAGTTATTGCAGGAAGTGAAGAAGACGCATACGAAGAAGGTAGGGTTAGTGACAATGCCGAAGTTCATCACACGTGATCTGGTTGACTTTTTAGTAGATAATATTAATAAATATCCGGGGTCGAGTGAGTTGTTCTTACAGTTGGTGGATAGGGATAATGATCTGCACGTCAAGATGCATACGTTTAATAAGCATATTGAGATGAATGATGAGCTGGCGCATTTCCTATCGAAACAGCCTGATCTGGATGTGTATATAGAAACGGCGAAGTAAAGGAACTTTTAAAGCTCCTGAACGAAAGAATTTTAATGCAGGACCGGAGATATAACCAATAATGCGGACAAAAGAACCAATTCGCCGGAAGTTGATACTTATATAGATACTATCAATAAGTAGGCGAATAAAAATGATTTAACTTGCATCGTAAATAATCGATATAACGATTTGCAGAACATGCCAAAAAAGCAGTAATTTGCGCCCGGTTTGATTCTTGCATAATTAATTACAGGATTTTAAAAATTTTTATAAATACTAATAACATGGCATTAGAATTCACTGATTCCAACTTCCAAGACGAAGTGTTGAGCTCAGACAAATTGAGCGTAATTGATTTCTGGGCAGAATGGTGTGGTCCTTGTCGCGCTATCGGTCCAGTGATCGAAGAGCTCTCTAAAGATTACTCTGGTAAGGTTAATGTTGGTAAAGTAAATGTTGACCAGAATCCTCAGTTGTCCATCAATTATGGAATTACAAGTATTCCTGCGATCCTTTTCATTAAGAATGGTCAGGTAGTTGATAAGCAAGTAGGTGCAGCGCCTCGTTCAGTATTGGAAAAGAAGATTCAGGCGAACCTGTAATCTTTGGAAATAAATTTAGCAAAAGGGCGGCTCTGGTGAGCTGCCCTTTTTTCTGAAAGAGAAAAAGGTAAGGCCCCGTCCATATTATAAATAATTTGATAAATCCATCGGTAAAAGAAGAATTTTTTCTACGTGCTCAGTGGCAACAACCGTTGGTTCCTGATGGATTTAATCAGTTTTATTCTCGATCTCGAAGGAATCAATAAAGAGACGATCTAATTGGTGGTTACTATTCTTGGTGTGGGTTCTTTATAAGGCAGTCCTTCTTTAAGTATGTGGTAAACAGCCACTAAAATTTTATGAGCAATAGCTAACAATGCTCTTTTCTTTCCCCTTCTGGCAGCAATTGCGTAGTATTTATTTTTTAGCCAGCCTGTTTTAACTTTAGTTGCTACCCATGCCGCTTCTACCAGCACAGTTTTAAGCATTTTGTTACCCTGAGTGACACGACTACTTTTCTTTTTACCCGCACTTTCGTTATTTCCCGGACATACCCCTGCCCATGAAGCCAGATGATCAGCTGTAGGGAAAACACTCATATCAAAACCTATTTCTGAGACAATCCCCTTAACCGTTTCGTGGCCTACACCTGGAATGGTCTCCAACAATTCCACCTCGGTGGAGTGAGACTGAATGTATTGTTCCAGTCTGCGATCTATGCGATCAATATGTTGTTGGATACTTTCCAGCGCCAGTTTACTGGTTTGGAGCATAAAGCGGTGATGGTCTGTTATTTTCCCATTCAGTGCCTGTATGAGTTGAGGTATTTTATTTTTCAATCTTCCCTTGGCTAAGCCAGCCAGTAGTGTGGGATCTGATTGTTCTTCTATGATCGCACATATAATAGCCCAGCCTGACTTCCCAAACAGATCGCTGACAACATTACCAAGCTTAATATTAGCGTCTTCAAGTATTTTTTGTAACCGGTTCCTTTCTGAAACACGGTAACCTATTTGTTTTTTCTTATAACGGAATAATTCTCTCATTTCCCTGATTTGTGCAGGAGGAATAAAACTACCTTTGAGCAAGCCACTAGCTAATAATTTGGCTATCCATGCACTATCTTTACGGTCTGTTTTGTGGCCTGGTACATACTTGATATGCCGGGCGTTAACTAACATTAGATTAAAATTATCCTCCAATATATTAAAAACAGGCTTCCAATACACCCCTGTACTTTCCATGGCCAGGTGAGTGACCTGTTCTGCCTGAAGCCAACTCTTCAGCGACTGAAGATCTTCCGTAAACGTACCAAACGTACGTGTTTGATCTGCTTTTTGATTAATTTTAACCGTTACTACGACATTTTCCTTGTGCACATCAATACCTGCACATCTATCAAATAACTGAGGGAATTCTACTACGTGGGACATGGTAATTTAGTTTCGCAACCTCAATTTACCACTTTCATCCCCGTTGGTGAATTCCCTCTTTCATGAAGGTTTATTGGGTATTTGTTCAAAAAATCCCATAAATACGAAATATACCAGGAATGCGTTTAAACAATTTGAAAAAATCGCGGTCAAACAGTCGAGAGCCAATCAATTGTTACAGAAGGACTTTCCTGAAATCATGGGTCTCTTTTTGAATTATCTCCCCCTATAAATAGTTAGGAATACATTCAAAATGACTCCCTAATTTTTGAAAAATATCTTTAAAGTGTGTGACAAAAGATTGTAACTTTCCCCGAATTTTCGGACAACAGCCGCTAATTTTAACTTTCAAACTTGAACTTTGCGCAATTTTACCCTTTTTATCCTAACCGTCTTCCTATCATTACCTGCATTGGGCCAACGCCAGTGTGGCACCGAAATAGCTGTTCAGGAACAGATCAAGGAAAATCCATCCTTGCAGGTACTACGTGATAAGATTGAAGCACGCAACCGCTCAAAGATTTCTGCTATCAAATTAACCAGAGCAGAGGCCAAAACGACCGCTACATACAACACCGTTACCATTCCTGTAGTCGTTCACATTGTACTGCAAAACACAGCTGTCGTTACCGACGCACAGGTACAATCACAGATCGATGTACTGAACAGGGACTATGCTGCTTTGAACACAGATACCAGCATTCTGCCGAGTGTATGGAAAACACTGGTTGGAGATTCCAAGATCCAGTTTTGTCTGGCACAGCGTACACCATCAGGTGAAGTAACAAGTGGGATAGAGCGCGTAACTACTACAAAATCAAGTTTTAGCATTACTTCAGCTGCCAAGGCCGTAAAGTTCGCCAGTTCCAGTGGCGCTGACCAATGGGATGGCACTAAATACCTGAACATCTGGGTATGTCACCTGGAAAGCGGGTACCTGGGTGTCGCTACTTTCCCTGGATTATATGCAGACAACCAACAGGGCGTTGTCATTGATTATACCGGTTTCGGTACTACGGGTACCGCTGCCTCTCCCTACAATAAAGGCCGTACTGCCACCCACGAAATAGGTCACTACTTCAACCTCCGTCACATATGGGGAGATGAAGATGCCTGTGCGGCAGATGACGGTATCGACGATACCCCTAAACAGGCAAAGGCCACTTATGGCTGTCCGGCATGGCCACAGGTTGACCAATGCGCGACCTCCAATCCGGGGTATATGTTCGAAAACTACATGGACTATTCAGATGATGCCTGCCTGGTACTTTTTACTACAGAACAGGTAGACGTGATCCGTGCTACCCTCACCGACGACAGGGCTTCGCTCCTCACTTCCGACGGCTGTACGCCACTGAATCTGAAAACACTGGATGCCGAAGTGGAATCCGTGATCACCCCGTACAACCAACAGTGTGATGCGAGCATTACCCCTTCCGTGATCCTGAAAAACTTTGGTTTGACAACACTGACCAAAGTAAATATCAACTACCAGGTAGACGATGGTACCGTGTATACGACCGCATGGACGGGTAGTCTGGCGGCTTTGAAAACGGATACCGTGAGTCTGGCTAACAGCACTCTCGATGTAGGCGAGCATATACTGAAAGCCTTCACGACCCTGCCGAATGGCTCGGCTGATAACGATGCGACTAACGACACTGCGTGGACGACTACAAGCTATTATAACAATATTACTTTCCCGCTGAAAGAAGGTTTCGAAAGCTCCACCTTCCCGCCTGCCGGCTGGGAGATCTCTAACCCGGATGGTTCATATACCTGGGAAAGGACGGCGGTGACCCGTGGCGATAGCAGTTACTACGCTATTGAGATGCGCAACCTGGCTTACGATGTAAATGGTGAAATAGACGATATCCGCACACCGACCATCGATCCTAGCGGCGTGGATTCCATCTTCCTCTTCTTCGATGTGGCGGCGGCTACTTACTCCGATGTGAATGGTAGTACAAATGATTTATGGGATAGTCTGCTGGTAATGACCACTTCCGACTGTTCACAGACCTACGATACCCTGTATAATAAATGGGGTAAGACGCTGGTAACGACCACCACACCCAAAACTTCTGAGTTTGTACCTACGGCAGCCCAGTGGCGCAGGGACTCTATCAACCTGACGCCGATTATTAAGAAAGGGCAGTTCAGGGTGGTATTCAGAAATGTGAGCAATGCGGAGAACAATATTTACCTGGATAATATCAATATCATTACCCGGTCTACCCCGGCTTACCTGAAGGAAAAGGGTATTGCGGTAGGGCCGGTTCCGACTTCGGGGCAGGTGTATGTAACCTTCCTGGAGGTGCCGGACAATCTGGATTTCATTGGGGTGTATAATACTTCGGGGCAGTTGATCGCTAAACAGCGTGGCTCCAATATCGATGGCAGCAATCGTTTCACTTTTGATTTGGTAAATGAGCCAAATGGTGTTTATTTTGTAAAGTTAATTTACCGAAATAGTAAGGCAAAGACTTATAAGATAATAAAAGTGAATTAGAGATGATAACTCAAAACGATTATCCTGCAGTAGAAACGCTGTTGCAGGATTCCAGGCTGGATAAAGCATTGAAGAACATTGGTGAAAAGGTGCTCGCGCGTGAGCGATTGACTACTGATGAGGCCATACTGCTGTTTGAAAAAGGCGAGCTGGGCTATGTGGGCGCACTGGCCAATTTCGTGAGGGTACGTATGCATGGAGATAAGACCTATTTCAACAGGAACTTCCATATCGAGCCGACGAACGTTTGTATTTTCACTTGTAAATTCTGTTCATATTCAAAGCTTTATAAGAATAAGGAAGAGGGTTGGGAACTGAGCATTGACCAGATGCTGGATATTGTGAAGAAGTATGACGGGCAGCCGGTGACGGAAGTACATATTGTGGGTGGGGTGCATCCGAAGATGAACCTGGATTTCTTTGTGGAGCTGTTGCAGAAGATCAGGGCGCATAGACCGGATCTGCATCTGAAAGGGTTTACAGCGGTGGAGTTGGATTATATGTTCCGCAAAGCGAAGCTGAGTGTGGAAGAAGGGATGAAGAAGCTGCATGATGCCGGATTGCAATCATTGCCAGGCGGAGGTGCGGAGATCTTTAATGCGGAGATCCGGGCGCAGATCTGTCATGATAAGGTGGATGCGGATGGATGGTTGAATATTCATAGAGCGGCGCATAATTTAGGCATGCATACGAATGCGACTATGCTATATGGGCATATTGAGCAGTATTGGCATAGGGTGGATCATATGGAGAGATTGAGGCAGTTGCAGGATGAGACGCATGGGTTTAATACGTTTATTCCTTTGAAATTTAGGAATAAGGATAATGAGATGGAGCATGTGGGTGAGGTTTCTGTGATTGAGGATCTTCGTTTGTATGCGATAGCTCGTTTGTATATGGATAACTTCCCGCATTTGAAGGCTTATTGGCCGATGTTGGGTAGGCAGAGTGCGCAGTTGACGCTGTCATTTGGGGTGAATGATCTGGATGGGACGATAGATGATACGACGAAGATTTATTCAATGGCGGGTGCTGAGGAGCAGAATCCGAGTATGAATACGGCGCAGTTGGCGATGTTGATTAAGCAGGCAGGAAGAAGGCCGGTGGAGAGGGATACGGTTTATAATGAGATTAAGGATTATACGGATGTTGTTTTTTCTGATGAGGAATTGATGGCGAAGTAGTTTTTCTTCTTTAAATAATTGCAAAAAAATGGGCTGATTGCTACGCAATCAGCCCATTTTTTTGAGGGGATTTTATTTGTGGTTGGACTGCCGTCCAACCACAAATAAAATCAGAGATAGTTAATTCGAGTCTTTCATTACTTAATTCGACGCTATATTGCTTAGTTCAGTTCTTCTATTGTGAACGGCTTTTGTCTGCCTTTATACTTCTTCCTTACCTCCTGTATATCCTTCTCCGTTACCTTCGGTGCCTGGTTACTCCAACAATTTCTGATGAAGCTGAGCACTTCGGCGATGTCCTGATCATTGAATTCGTCATTGCTGCCAATGCCGGGCATATCGGCACTGATTTCGGGTGCTTTGTAGTGTTTTCCATTTACATCAATAGGTCCGGTAAGGCCGTATAACACTATGGAAATCAGTCGATTCTTATCGCCGGTAACGAGCTGCGACTGGTTGAGCGGAGGGGCGAGTGATTTGATCCCTTCTCCATCTTTTCCGTGGCAGGTCTGGCAGATATTGGCGAAAAGTTTGGCGCCTTTGGGGTATTCTTTGACAAGGGCGTCGGTGATTTTTGCCTTGCGATGTGTCTCGATATCTTTGATGATGGCTTCGAGATGACGACGCATGGCAAGGGTGGTATCAGGATTTATTTTTATTAGTTGAGATAAGAGTTGGGTTTCTTTGCCGCCGTTATTATTGATGATCGCATCTGCTACATAACGGTCGTTTGCATAGTGGGTCATCAATTTTGTTTGCAGGTCGGAACTGTTAGGGAGGTAAGGCAACACCAACGCGATGTATGGCGCGAGGAATACATTATTCTCTAACGATGTTAAGGTGGCGGTAGCTGCCGGAGGTGCTAAAGCGGTGGTAGCTGAACCAGATCTTAAAGTGGTAGTCGCTGCTGGAGAGGCTAAAGCGCCGGTAGTTGAACCAGATCTTAAAGTGGTAGTCGCTGCTGGAGATGCTAAAGCGCCGGTAGTTGAACCAGATCTTAAAGTGATAGTCGCTGCTGGAGATGCTAAAGCGCCGGTAGTTGAACCAGATCTTAATCCGGCAGTAGCTCCATGAGATTTGACCGATGGCAGCGCGGAGATAGCTGCTGCCTGCAGATATGGGTTTTTCTGGTGCAGCAGGAAATCAATTTCATTATATGATAAAGCCCCTAAACCTTCCAGGGTCCATAAAGCATGAATAGCGCCATAGGTATTACCTTCCTGATGCAGGCGTTCTTTTAAATGTGGAATGAGCTGTGTATAATGATGATCAATGATCATCTGTTGTGCCTTATCCCTGATCCAACCGTTGGGATTCTCTAACAGCGCAAAGAGCTTGTCAGGGTTATTGTCCAGTGCCATCGGCTTCATTTTGGCGCCGGCAGGGACAATGCGGTAGATACGACCACAATTGAGTGGGTTGGTGAGGTTACGGCTTTTGATCTCGTCCTTGAGATACGGCGTCAGGTATGTCTTATGCTGGATGATACCACGGTACATATCGACGATATAAAGGGCGCCATCGGGTGCGTCGTAGAGACTTACCGGGCGGAAACGCTCATCATCGCTGGCGAGGAATTCCTTTTTCTGGTAGGCCTGACGACCTTTTACAATATAGCCGCTATCCTGGATGATGTTGCGTTTGATCAGGTTACCGCAAGGCTCAGCGACGAAAATGTTGTTGTCGTATTCTTTGCCTAAGAGGCTCCCCCTGTAAACGAGCGGACTACAGGCCGCAGTCATTTCTACCAGGCGTAGACTATCGTCGAGGATACCTTTCATATAACCACGGTTCACACCGGGTGTCGGGTGAATGGGATAGACACGGTTGTCGGGAACGATCTTCTCGTCGTAACCAGCAATTGTTTTCTGGTTAGGATTGCGGGCGCCAAGGCCGGGTGGAAAGTAATCGCCGAGTACGTTTTCCGAGTTATTGTTAGAGTAAAGACGGCCAAAGTTATCCTGGCTTACACCCCACTGACCACGGAAGTGGGTATCCTGTTTTACCCATTTGCCATTGATCTGGCGGTAGCGTTTATCCGATTTTGCATTGTAGATCCAGTTGTCCATAGCGCGAAGCAGACCGTTTGGCTGGTGCTCTACGTTGCCGCCTTCGGTGTATTTGTCATCGATCAGTACACGATTGCCGGCTACGTCGTTTTTGACCGGGACGAACCAGAGTTTAGGTGGTTCGGCCAGCAAAAAGCCGCCGGGAACAAGACAGATAGCACGTGGCAGGATCAACGAGTCCAGGAGTACTTTGCGGGTGTCGGCAACGCCATCATGGGTGGTATCTTCTAAGATCACCACTTTGCCGTTGGGCACATCTTCGCCAGTACCTACGGTATCGGGCATGTACCCCATCATTTCGACTACCCACATACGGCCTTTGTCGTCGAAGGTCATAGCTACCGGGGTTGTGATCAACGGTTCCGACGCTACGAGTTGTACTTCGAGTCCTTTTTCCACCTGCATGTGTGAGATGGCGGTAGTAGCATCCAGTACGGGGGATGGGCCGAGTTTTTTTCTCATGGCCGTGGAATCTGATTGTTGGTCTTTTGCCGGTCCTGGGCTTGTACAGGCGGATAGCCAGTAGGCGGCTGCCAGGAAAAGTGTCCAGTTTTTCATTTATGTAATCGATTGAAATGACAATTTAGATATAAAATTATATTTATAAGGCGCAATTTTGATAGGGGGCAAAGTGGATCCCCTCCCCATCACATGTAATTAAATTCTATACATCACACTCATTCCCCACTTCATCCATTCCCAACCAAAATCAGCTTTTTTATTGGGGTAAACCACTTAATTAGCACCAAAATCCCCCTATATATTTCCCTAATGTTTTTTACCTTCGCTCCTTACTAGATCTAAATTAGCTTATGGGACGTTTTCAGGGCCTTTTTGGTATTTTACTCATCCTGGGACTTGCTTACTTATTTTCCAACAACAAAAAGAAGATCAATTTCCGTCTTGTATTGAGTGGTATTGGCCTGCAGATAATAATTGCCCTGCTGGTATTCAAGGTACCACCGGTTTTCAGATTTTTTCAGTTATTAGGGAAAGCGATGGGCAAGCTGGAGCAGTTTGCCCGTGAAGGAGTGGCTTTTGTGTATGCAGGTATTGCTGTGAAACCTACCCCTGATACGATCAGTGATTATGCGCAGAGTGGTTTTGTGTTTGCGTTCAATGTGACTGCTGCGATCATTTTAGTGTGTTCGCTGGTGGCGATATTTTATCACTTTGGTATTATGCAGCGGATTGTGGCTGTGATAGCCAGGGCGATGAATGTGATCATGCGTGTGAGTGGTGCGGAGGCGTTGAGTAATGTGGCGAGTGCGTTTGTGGGGCAGATTGAAGCCCAGGTAATGATCCGTCCTTATTTGCCATATATGACCAAGAGTGAGTTGCTGGCATCGATGAGTGGTAGTCTGGCGTGTATAGCGGGGGGTATTCTGGTGGTGTATTCCAATATGGGATTGGCTGCGGGGATGGACCTGGCACCAATGCTGATCACGGCGAGTCTGATGGCGGCGCCGGGGGCGTTGGTGATTTCGAAGATTGTGTTTCCGGAAACGGAGGAATCACAGACTATGGGGATTGTGAAGCTGGATGTGAAGAGTCATTATGTGAATGTGATTGATGCGATTTCACATGGTGCAAGTGATGGGTTTAAGATTGCGATGAATGTGATTGCCATGATCATTGGGTTTATTGCTTTGATTGCGTTTTTGGACTGGGGGTTGCTGAAGATCGGGCATATTTTCAATCCGGGATTTGATTTGAGTCTGAATTATATTTTTGGAAAATTGTTTTATCCGGTGGCGTGGGCGATGGGTGTGCCGAATGGGGATGTAAATAATGTGGCGACCTTGCTGGGACAGAAGCTGACGGTAAATGAGTTTATTGCGTTTAAGCATTTGACGGATAAGACGATACCAGTGGTGTCTTCTAAGGGGTTATTGATTGTGAGTGTGGCGATTTGTGGATTTGCTAATTTTAGTAGTGTAGGGATGCAGATCGGGGGTATTGGTGTGTTGGCGCCTGAGAGAAGAGGGGATTTGGCAGCGTTGGGGATGAAGGCGTTGTTTTGTGGTACGCTCGCTTCTTATTTGTCAGCGACAATAGCAGGGATTTTGATCTAAGAAAATTTAATTAAAATATTCGATTAAGGAATTTAACTCCCTTTAACCGTAAATAGATAAAGCCTCCTGGATTTAGGATCCAGGAGGCTTTCAATTAGGTATTTTGCAGGTTGTAATTAGCTCAGTCTTCTAATCAGCTCATCCTGTACAGCAAACCACGCTTCTACCTCCCCACTGTCTGTATATGTCTGCTTCATTTCAGAATTCAGCTTGATCTTTTCAATAACTGAAACCGCCAGTTTTCTCAATGCCAGGGTAGCCAGAACGTTTAAAGAATCCAGCTTTTCCAGTGGAGTTTCAGGATAATCTTCACTGGGTTTACCAGTAAGCGCGGCTACTGTTTCAGCGGCTGCCAATGCGTCTTCGCATTCAGAAGTGTCGAGGAGACCGTCTTTGTTCAATGAGAACTGCAAGGTATCAGAGATCAAGCCTCCATCCTTAGCATCAATCATTTCAAATACCCAGTCTAGTGAACCATCATTTTCAAAATTTCTGGTACCCCATGTGCCCATAGCTATGTAAGTTTTTTGTTTGGTTGCGTAAAGTTAGTGCAGAGATCTGAAATCTAAAAGTTAGGAGATCTAAAAGTTGATAGATCTGAAAGTTAATAGACCTTACTCTTTCAATTTCTCCTTCTAATTCAGACTCCTGAAATCCACAGGAACAAGCTTACTTACCCCTGGTTCCTGCATCGTCACTCCATAAATCACATCCACAGATGCCATTGTCTGCTTATTATGCGTCACAATGATGAACTGTGAATTATCCGAAAATTTACGAATCATATTTGTAAACTTCCCAACATTCGCATCATCCAGCGGCGCATCCACCTCATCCAATATACAGAACGGGGCTGGTTTGATCAGGTAGATAGCAAACAGCAGTGCCGTTGCCGTCAGGGTCTTCTCTCCCCCACTCAGCTGTGTAATGGCTGCCGGACGCTTTCCTTTCGGTTTTGCGATAATTTCAATTCCTGTGTCTGCCAGGTTTTCAGGATCACTCAGGATCATGTCACACTGGTCTTCTTCTGTAAACAGCGCCTTAAATACTCTAACAAAGTTTTCCTTCACCTGGTTAAAGGTTTCGAGGAATTTCTGGTTGGCGGTCGCTTCTACTTCCTGGATGGTAGCCATCAGGGATTCTTTGGCGGTCACAAGGTCATTCTTTTGTTCCAGAATGAACTCATAACGTTTTTTCATCTCCTGGTAGGCTTCAATGGCCGTAGGGTTGATCTCGCCCATATTTTCCAGCCGCTTTTTCAATCGCTCTGCACTTCCCTGCAATTCGTCTGCCGGCAATACTGAGCTACGTTGTTCGTCGATGATTTCGTCAAGATTTACCTTGAATTCTACACTTAAACGCTCCTTCATGGAGGCCAGTTGTAACTTCAGTTCATTCACCTTGTCTTTGATCACCGTCAGCTGCCGGTCCAGTTCCTCACGGGCACGGGTGCGGGTACGAAGACTGGTTTCTTTTTCCTGCAACTGGTTTCGGAAGTTATAATATTCCTGGTCTTTTTCGTTCAGTTCCTTCTCCTCTGTTTCTTTGCGGCGGAAGAGTTCTATGAGACCATCTTCGGCAGTGCCCAGTTTGTCTTCGGCAGCGGCGATGTTGGCCACGGCGTCTTCCAGTTGGGATTTATTGCTGGTGATCTGGTTGTGCAGATCGGTCAGTTGTTTGCGTTTGAAATCCAGTTCCTGGCGCAGGGCCGCTACTTTGGATTGCTGGCGGGTTTGCTGTAAGTTCTGGTTATTGAACTGTACATTCGCCTGGTTGAACTGGGCCTCTGCGTCGCTGGCAGCACGTTCTGCGTTGACAATGTTGTCGTGCAGTGCGTGTACCTTTTCGTTCAGATCTTCCAGTTCTTCTCTTACACCGGCTATGCTTTCCTGGTTCTGTTCCAGGGATTGCTGCATTTCGGCCAGTCGTTTATCGCCGGAATCAATCAGGTGACGGAAGTTCTCGATCCTGTTCTGGAGACCAAACACCTGGTTGTTCAGCTGGTTGATCTTTTCACGCTGCTGATTGATCTTGTTTTCATTCAGCTGTGTGTTGAAGCCGAGTACCTGGTTGTGCTTTTCCTGTATCTGTTCACGCAGGGTAGCTACGATGGTTTCCAGTGCACGGATCTCTTCATCCAGTTTTTCGAGGTTCTTGGCACGACCGAGTTTCTTGCCTTCGAAAGCGCCCACGCTACCACCGCTCATGTTGTATTTACCACGCACGATGCGGCCGCTCTTTTCGATCACGAGTACATCCTGATCAGCAAGCTGGTCCCATTCGATACCTGTTACATTGTCAGCGATGAATACTTTGCCCAGGAGGTAGTTGCCGAGACCTTTGTAACGTTCGTCGATCTCTACCACATCCAGTGCCGGGATGGTATTGGGTGGGGTAAAGAGCTGACCGCCCTGATGATGGAACTGGTCGAGGATAAAGAAGTTGGCTTTACCCTTTTTGTTGTCATCGAGGAGGTTGATGGCCTGAATGGCTTCGGCGGCGTTGTTGACTACATAATAGTTCAGGTAAGGTTCAAGCAGGTTCTCCACGCAGGTGCGGTAGTCTTCACGACAGAAGAAGATATCGCTCAGGATAGGTGCCTTATTGTTCCAGTCGGTATTTTTCTTGAGGAATTTGATACTGTCGGGGTAGCCTTCCAGACTGTCTACCAGCGATTTCAGCAGGTCGTACTCGTTCTTTTTCTGATCGAGGGTACGGTTTTCATCCACGAGTTTATCTCGGAGTCCTTCGATTTCGCCCTGGGTGCTGAGGATCTTGCCTTTGGTCTCTTCCTGGAAAGCGACCATATCTTCCAGGTCAGCTTTGCTATCCAGCAGGGTATCCTGAAGGGAGGCCTTTTCTTCTTCCAGTTGCGTGATCTGCAGCTGGCGGTTGGCTTTTTCTTCCTGCAGCTGTTGGATGCTGCGTACCAGGTTTTGCACCGAAGTATCGGCTACGGCCACTTTTTTCTCTGCCTCGAACTGCTGGCGTTGCCATTGTTGCTGGTCGCGGCGGAGGGTTTCGAGGGCCAGTTTCTTTTGGTTAAAGGATTCCTTTTTCTCATCGACCATGTCCTGCAGGCCTTCCAGTTGATCCTGGAGGGAGTCGAACACGTCCTGTTCTTCTGTAACCTGGTTTTCGGTAAAGGCGATGGATTCGGTGAGACCTTGCAGCTGTCCTTCGGCGTTGGCGAGGAAGTGGCTGATATTGCGTTCTCTTTCCTTTAAGTAAGTGAGTTGTTGTGTAGCGAGGTTCTTGTCGTTTTCCTTGGTACGGATGGTAGCTACCAGTTCGTTGAAGGATTTTTGGAGGACAGAGAGTTCGCGTTCTTTGGCTACGAAGTGGAGTTTATCTTCTTCGACGGAGGCTTCATCTTTGGTGATGTCGGCTTCCAGGGCCAGTTTTTTGTCTGATTCGGCTTGTTGCTGGTCGGTGAGGTCTTTAAATTCGACATTAAAGCCTTCGAGGGCTGCTTTGGCCAGTTCTATAGAGACTTCGCGGTATTCTTTCTTGATTTCGTAGAAGCGTTCTGCTTTTCGGGCCTGGGCTTCGAGGGTTTTGAGGTTGTTGTTGATTTCAAACAGCAGGTCCTCAATACGGTTCAGATCCCCTTCGGTGGCGTCGAGTTTGGATTTTGCTTCTTTTTTACGGGTTTTGTAGATGGAGATACCGGCGGCTTGCTCAAGCATGCGGCGGCGGGAGTTCTCTTTATCTTTGATAATATCATCTACCATTCCGAGTTCGATAATGGCGTAGGAGTCGGTACTAACACCAGTATCCATAAAGAGATTATGGATGTCTTTGAGTCGGCAGGCTACGTCATTGAGGCGGTATTCGGAATCGCCGTTCTTGTAGAATTTGCGGGTGATAGTGACGGTTGTAAACTCAGTAGGGAGTACATTGCGGGTATTCTCAAACGTGAGGCTTACTTCAGCCATCCCGCTGGCAGAGCGGGTTTTGGAGCCGTTGAACACCAGGCCAGATTGGTTTTCAGAGCGGAGATTGGAGATCTTATGCTCACCGATAACCCATCGGATGGAGTCGATAATATTACTTTTGCCACAGCCGTTGGGGCCTATAACCCCGGTTACACCTTCGTCGAAGTGTAAGACAGTCTTGTCTGCAAAACTTTTGAAGCCTTTGATTTCTAATGTTTTTAAACGCACAATTGCTCCTCTTTGTTTTTTTTAAGCCGTCAAAGATAACTATGATTTCTCTGATTTGTCGTATCAGATTTTAACCATTCACAGCACAATTATGTTTCCAGGTCATTATTTGTTCAAAGAAAGCAGTAATTTATAATAGATAGACATGTCGGGGGAAATTTAATTATACACAGTTGTGTATAAATTTCAGACAGGTTGCTGAAGATCATTGCTTTAGTTGAATATAATGATGGGTTAGCCGATATGGTATAGACTAACAGGGGACACAAATTAGGGATTTTTTCTATTTTATGAAAAATTATAAATCGCCTGCGGCTGCGGGAAAGAAGGCTCTTTTTGCTGGCGCCATTGAGGAGGAGTTAGTTGCAGTGGTGAAGGAAAGATTTATCTGGCAGCTAAATGGGCCTGCAGCAGCTGGAAAATTTCTGTTTTTTTGAAAAAAACCTCTTTTTAATGGCCTAAAGAAAAGAACCCTTTCTTTTTAACCGACGTTCCCATTCCAGCCAGAATGGTTTAATCTTTGAATTCATATCTTTGTAAATATTAATTTCTACATGCGGCATTGGATCCAGGAAGTCAGGAATTTCATCTACAGCTATCATTTTAGTACCGGTTTACGTACTACCATCAGTGTAGTCGTGCCTTCTGTAGTCTGCTCAATGTTGGGCAACCTCCCGCTCGGGATCGTCATTTCACTCGGCGCCCTAGCTACTGCCCTCTCGGATGTACCGGGAACTGCCATTCATAAGCGAAACGGGACGCTAATTGCCATTGGTTTCATCTGGTTTACAGCCATTACTACCTCGCTCATCATGCCGTATCCGGTTTTGATGACCTTTTATATACTGGCGTGTTGTTTTATGAACTCTATGTTGCTTATTTATGGTAACAGAGGAGGGAATATTGGGATCGCCTGTATGCTGGTGATGGTATCTATACTGGGGGAAAAGGCGGTGCCCCCCTACGAAGCGGTCATTCACAGCCTCTATATATTATTAGGTGCGGTTTGGTATGGGCTCCTGGCCTTGTTGCTCTGGCAGATACGGCCTTATTTAAGTGTACAACAGATGCTCTCTGAGTGTATTACGGAAACGGCGGATTATTTACTGGCAAGGGCGCGTTTTTATGAGCAGAGTGCTGGTGATAAAATTGAAAAAATTTATAAAGATGTACTGGCACAGCAGGTGGTGGTGAGTGAGAAACAGGAGGCGGTGAGAGAGTTGTTATTAAAAAGACGTTCTCACCAGGAAGGTACGACCAGTATTAATAAGGCATTAGTGCTGATCTTCCTCGATATGGTGGACCTGCAGGAGCAGATTATGGCGGCGCAGACGGATTACCATGCCTTGCATGAGTCATTTGACGGGGCGGGGGTGTTGGATAAATTCCATACACTGATATTAGAGTTTGCAGGCGAGTTGAAGATCATAGGCGAAGCAGTAGCGGCCGGACAACGTTCTTTGCCAAAGGCGAACCTGCGGTATGAGATTGTAAAAGTGCAGACGGCTGTGGATGATATCAGGAAAACTTTACCAACAGTAAAAGAGCGGTCACGATTGCTGGTGCTGTCAAATATCCTGCATAACCTGGCGGATATGGCGCAAAGAATCTATAACCTGCACCGGCTTACAAGGCTGGAAAGGGTGAAGGATGAGATCATTGATCCGAGATTACAATTATCCAGCTTTACGAACCATGGGCAGTATGATGCGGAGACGTTCTTTAATAACCTGACTTTTCAGTCGCATATATTCAGGCATGCCTTGCGCGTAAGTCTGGCGGCGGTGACGGGGTATGTAATCGGTCAGTTATTACACCTGGACAGGATCTACTGGATATTGCTGACGATAGTGGTGATATTGAAACCAGGTTTTAGTATTACGAAAGCCCGTAGTTATCAAAGGATATACGGAACAGTGGCAGGGGCGCTCTTTGCGGCGGTGATCCTGTTCTTTACGATGAACAATACAGTGATATTTATATTTATGTTACTGTGTATTCTGGGAGCGTATAGTTTTATGACGCATCAGTATACATTGAGTGTGTTTTTTGTGACGCCGTTTGTGATATTCCTGTTACACTTTTTGCATCCTGCACATTTTTATAATGTAGGTTGGAGAGTAATGGATACGACGATTGGGGGAACGATCGCGTTCTTTGCGAATTTGTTGTTGTGGCCGAGTTGGGAGAAGAATACGTTGCCGAGTCATATGATAAAGATGGTGAAGAGCAATGCGAATTATTTTGAGCAGGTGATGCATATGTATACGCAGGAGCCTTTTGTGGTGAATGATTATAAGTTGGCGAGGAAGGATTCGAATGTGAGTGCGGCGAACCTGATGTCGGCGTTTCAGCGAATGCTGTCAGAGCCGAAGAGTAAGCAAAAAAATGGGTCGCAGGTGTATCATTTTGTGGTGGTGAATAATTCGATTGTTTCGCATATAGCGGCGTTGGCGAATTATGGGACGACGCATAATGGGGTAAGGTTTCAGCAGCCGGAGTATAAGTTGTTGAGTAATAATTTGCAGGCGTATTTTAGTTGTATATTGGAAATGTTAGAGCGGCCTTGGGAGAAAGTGGCGGCGCCGCCGGCGACTGTGGAGGCGTTTGAGACGTTGGATATGAAGTTGGAGGCGATGTATCAGAAGAGGCAGGAGGAGGTGAATAATGGGCAGGGGGATACAGTGTTGAGGCAGGAGATATTGGAGGTGAAGCAGGTGAGGGATCAGTTACATGCGGTGATGAGTTTGTTAAAGGATATGAAGAAGACGTTGGAGCAGAATAATTAGCAAATAATTAGCGAAAAAAAACGCCTGGACCTTCGGCCCAGGCGTTTTTTTCGCGGGGCAGGTACTTGCTGGCGTAAGCCAGCAAGTACCTGCGGCAAGCGAGCAAATACCTGCGGCAAGAGAGCAAGTACCCTGAGGTAAGCAGGTACCTGAGGCAAGCAAATATGAGCTACAAGCTAGCTAGTACCGGCCGAAAGCGAGAAAGTACATGCGGCGAGCTGAAAAAAATTTATGATTGATTTACTCAGTAAATTTTAATCTGTATAAATAATCCCAAATTGATCGGTGATTGGATCCAGATGTTCCAATATCAGATCAAAGAAACCCGGCCCATGCTGAATATACCAGGGCATAAAGTTCTCTTTACGCTCCTGTAGACTATTAGCAGGGAATAACTTTTGTTTGAGTACCCGGATCTGGTCCGTCTGCCAGGCGAATTTCTTTTTCTCTGCACGGAGGAACTTGTGTTCCAGTTTACCAATGGATTTTATCGCTTTGGATCGTTCTGATTCTACTGATTTCACCAGGGTAATATCAATATCTTCTGCTTTTAAGGACAGTTCATCAAAAAGCTTTTCGATCGCGGTGTATTCATCTTTTAAGACCAGCGCGGCATTGGTATGCTTTTGTACAAAATCGTTGACCAATGATTCTGCATCTCTGAACAGATCCGGAACTTCCAGGCCCAGTTTGTTTAAACGGGCTAAGGAAGGCATATCTGCCAGCAGGAAGGAGTTGCGTAATAACAGTACCGGGAATGGCACCTTGTAATGGGCGAAGAGGTCCTGTAATTCAATCCAGTAGGCGATCTCCCCTCCCCCGCCGATAAAGGCGATGTTGGGGAGGATAGTTTCCTGGAAGAGACCTCTTAATATGACGTTCGGGCTGAATCGCTCCGGGTGTTCCTGTAATTCCTTTTCCAACGTGTCGCGGGTGAACTCGACCGGCATGTGCAGCACTTTCCAGGTATCTCCTATCTGGACGATACGTTCGCGGGAGGTCGGAGTCAGGTAGAACAGGTTGATCTCGCGGGGATTGGCCTGTACTTTATAGTGTTGAGAGAGCCGGGTGAGGGTCTCGTTGACGATTTTATGGGAGTGCTGGTGCAGTAACTCATCCCGCATGACGGGGATGTAGAGCCGCTTCAGCGCCGGGCTGTCAGGGACGAGCACGACGAGGCCAAAACGACCAAAGAGTTCATTTACAAGGTATAAGGTGGCTTCCTGGATGTTTTCGTGTTCGAGGTATGCCTTTTTCATCATGTCCATGAGTTCGGCGGTGTAAGGGCCGTAACCAAGGGCGGACTCGATGGTGGTGAAGAGATCGGCGAAGCCTTCGGGCTGCATGCGGCCTACGGCGCCTTGCTGGGAGGTGGCCCAGTTGATGTTTTTGCCGGCGAGGTAGATGTGGCCGAGTTCGTCGAGGTCGGCGTCTTCACTGCCCATGTAGTAAACAGGGACGAATTTATATTGTGGATACTTGTCTTGTAACTGGCTGGCAAGCTTGATGGCTTGCAGGATCTTGTATACAAAATAGAGGTAACCGGTGAAGATGTTAGGCTGGTGAGCGGTAGTAATGGTGAAGGTGTTCGCCGAGCCTAAGGCGGTGATGTTGTTTTTGACGTGATCAGTGATATGAAGGCCGTGGTATTGTTCCTGCAGGGAGGTGACTAATACCCCACGGTTTTGTGGTTGGGATTTTTTGGCGGCGATAGCAGCTTCAAAATCAGGGGATAAGGAGGAATGTTTGTAAAAGGGACGGAGATGCGGATGATCTGCCAGAAAGTCGATTACTAGTTGATTGAAATACCCCGTCTGACTATACGTTATATTGCTTACAGGTTGCTCCATACTACACTCAAATGATCTTTTGAATGCACGAATTTAGGGGAAAAGGGGGATAATCCGGGGGATATTTCATGAATGGTAAGTTGGGAGGTGGGCGAAAAAGAACGCCTTGACCTTCTGTCAAAGCGTTCTTTTTCGCGGGGGCCGGTACATGTTGGCTGCAAGCCAGCATGTACCGGCGGCAAGCAAGTATCGGCGGCAAGCAAGAGACGGCAAAAGTAAGCCGGCAAAAGCCAGTTATGGAAAAGGCGGTTATGGCTGGCTGAGTTGATTCCCGTAATATTTCAACCTGATCTCCGCAGATTTTGCGGCGAAGCTTACGTTTATTAAAAGATAACCTGCATTTTCGAAGCTTTGTTGTGCGGTTTTGACATCTATGATCGTCGCCTGCTTGAGTTGAAAACGCTGCAAGACAAGATCCAGTAATTTTCCTGACAGATCGTAGTTGTCTTTGGCAGTTTGTAATTGCTGCAGGTTATTATTATACGCCTGCCAGCTCTTGATAATATTACCTGTGTAGTTGATGCCGAGGGTATCTCTGATCAACTTGTCATTGGAGGTATTGATGCCTGCGATCTCCTGCCTCCTTTTGTAAACGGAGCCATTGAAGATCGGGATGTTTACACCTACGCCGACGTATGGACCATAGTTCTGGTTCAATAAGGAGAATCCATCACTGTTCTTGGTATAATTGTAATTATAGCCGGCATTGCCTGTCAGAGAAGGATAGCGATATGCAGCCGTTTCCCTTTCAAGGTACTGATCGATCTGCACCTGTTTGCCTGCGGCAATCAGGTCAGGATGTTGCTCCATCGATTGGAGGATGGGTGCCAGCTGGAGATCTGTGGCTACGATAATAGTGTCTTTTATATGAATGAGCGAGTCCTGTTTTAAGGTCAGGACAGTCAGTAAATCGGTTTTGGCCTGATCGATCACCAGTTGCTGCGCCTGCAGGTTTTGCATTTGTGTATTCAGATCTACCTGGGCCTGAAAGAGGTCTGCATTGTTGGCAACGCCCACACTTTGTTGTGCTTTTACGATATCCAGTTTCTGGCGGGATACTTCCAGGGAGCGTTCCAGTGTAGCCGCATAGCTCTCCTGACGAATGATGTCGTAATATTTTGTCATCACATTATAGGTAATGAACGCAACACGGGATTTGAGGTAGTCATTGCTCATAGACTCAGCAACATCCAGGCGCTTGCTGGCATTGGAGATCTTACTTCCGCTGTAAATAGGAACGGTGGCGCCAAAGCTGGCAGAGAGCTGGTTAGAGCGGGCGTTATTGCTCGATTTGTTGTTCGCGGCATTTGCGTACTTCTGCTCAAGACTCGTGAGCTCTTCTACATCGGAGCCGGAGGCGCTGACTACAGGCATACCACCAGCTATACCGTAGTTGTTATTTTCCTCCGCAATCTTCACATTATTCTCCGCGATCTTAATGCCCAGGTTTTTATTTAACGCAATATTCACAGCATCTTTCAGCGTGAGCTGCTGCGCATGCAGCAGCTCCGGAAGTGAGAAAAAGGTTAGATATATAATGAATCTTTTCATGAATTTTGTTTTATTCTGCCACATCAGGTATGTGTGCCTTGTGCTTACTACTCACAAAGGTATATATTGCCGGAATCACGAACAGGGTCAGGATCAGTGAGAACATAATACCACCCACTACCACGATGCCCAATGGTACACGACTCGTCGATGCAGCTCCCAGACTCATGGCCAGTGGCAATGCACCGAGTGCCGTAGCCAGCGATGTCATGAGGATCGGACGCAGACGTTGTGATGCTGCCTCTACTACCGCATCATGTTTGCTCATACCCATCTCACGCTTCTGGTTTGTAAACTCTACGATCAGGATACCATTCTTCGTCACCAGTCCAATCAACATGATCATACCGATTTCGGAGAAGATATTCAATGTCTGACCAAATACCCACAGACTCAACAACGCACCTGCCAATGCCAGCGGCACCGTGAGCATGATGGTGAACGGATCGATAAAGCTTTCAAACTGTGCAGCGAGTACCAGGTAGATCAATACCAACGCCAGCAGGAAGGCAAATACGATATTGGAAGAACTCTCTGCATAGTCACGGCTGGAACCGGACAATGCCGTATGGAAGGTTGGATCCAGTAACCTGTCGGCTATCGCCTGCATGGCTTTGATACCATCACCAATAGTATGACCCGGTGCCAGGGATGCTGAAATGGTGGAACTCTTGAAACGGTTGAAGTGATACAACGTAGCCGGACTCGTACTGGTCACTACTTTCACTACCGCATCCAATGGAATTTTATCTCCACTCGCATTGCGTACATAAATATGACTGATATCCGCAGGTTCATTTCTCTCCGTTCTTTCCAACTGTGCAATTACGTAATATTGGTAGCCGTTCATGATGAAATACGCCAGCCGACCACCACTGAAAGCAGCCTGCATAGCCGAGATCACATCATTCGTAGATAAGCCAAGATCCTTGATCTTCATACGATCGAACGTTACTTCCAATGTAGGCTTTGTAAATTTCAGATCTACGTCTACGTTAGCGAAGGTTGGATCTTTACGTGCTTCTTCAAGGAATAACGGAATCGTCTTTTTAAGTTTATCTAAATCCTGATTTTGCAGGATAAACTGTATTGGTAAACTGGTCTTAGAACCGGAACCCACCGCAATTGTCTGCTCCTGTATCGTGAAGATACGCGCATCATTAAAGCGCTTCAGCTTCTTGTTCAGGTCATTGGCAATCTCCGCCTGACTACGATCACGCTCTTCCGGCGGTACCAGACCAATACGTGGCTGAGAACTATTGATCACTGAACCTGCAGGTGTTCTTGCAAACACGAAGGCTCTTTCCGGCACTGAGTCATACAGGTAATTCGCTATCTTATCACTCACTGCCTGGGTATAACTATAGCTCGTACCTTCAGGTAAGCTCACCGTCATACGGATACTGCTTCTGTCTTCCAGTGGTGCAATCTCACTTTGTATACTACCTAAGATCAACCATATCATACCTGCACACACCAGAATGATGGCCACTGCGACCCAGCGCACTTTCATAAATGCTTCCAGCCAGCGCTTGTAGCCACTTTCCATACCCTGGAAGAAAGGTTCTGTTTTTTCATAGAACTTGCCATGACCAGCATCTTTCTTATTCAGGTACACATTTAATACCGGCGTAATCGTAAGGGATACAAAGGCCGAGATTAACACCGCTGTGGCCAGTACTACCCCGAATTCACGGAATAACCTGCCCACAAATCCCTGCAGGAAGATCACCGGCATAAATACCACAGCCAGTGTCAATGATGTTGAAATGACTGCAAAGAATATCTCTTTACTTCCTTCCAGCGCAGCCGCACGAATGCTCATCCCCTGCTCCAGTTTTCGGAAGATATTTTCCGTAACCACAATACCATCATCCACCACGAGGCCCGTAGCCAGTACGATACCCAACAGCGTTAATATATTAATGGTAAAGCCCGCGAGATACACCACAAAGAAGGTGGCGATCAGGGAGATAGGAATATCTATTAATGGACGGATGGCGATCAGCCAGTTTCTAAAGAAGAAGAAGATCACTAATACCACCAGTGCAAATGCAATGATCAGAGTTTCCTTTACTTCGGCCAGTGACTGTCTGATATTGCGGGTATTATCTACCAGCACACTGAATTCAATATCGTCTTTGTTGGATTCTTTGATCGACTCCATACGTTTTTTGAACTCATCGGCAATAGCGATGTTGTTCGCTCCCGGTTGTGGAATGATCGCCAACCCTACCGCATTTACACCATTGTATTTCCAGCCCTGTTCTTCTATCTGCGGACCCAGTTCTACACGGGCTACATCACTGAGACGTACAATGCCTGTACTGTCTTCGCGAAGAATGAGGTCACGGAAATCCTTTTCTGTGGTGAGACGACCAATGGCGTTAATGGTCAATTCGGTGTTGTTACCGTATACTTTACCAGCGGGTAACTGCACGTTTTCATTGCTAAGGGCCGTGCTGATATCATTATATGCCACATTGTAAGCATCCATCTTTGCTTCATTGAGCCAGATGCGCATCGCATAGCTTTTATCGCCAAAGATGTTCACAGAGCTTACCTGGTCGATGGTCTGTAATTGTTGCTGCAGTACGTTATCGACATAGTCACTCAGTTCCATGAGCGACTTGGTACGGCTTTGTACGGCGAGGATCAGGATCGGGTCACTGTTCGCATCGGACTTGGTGACTACCGGAGGTGCATCGATGTCCAGCGGCAGACTTTTAGTTGCCTGGCTCACCTTGTCACGCACGTCACTGGCAGCGGCTTCGAGGTCGATACCCAGGTTGAATTCCACTGTGATCACGCTGCTACCCAGGGAGCTGTTGGAGGAGATGGTACGGATACCGGGAATACCGTTGATCTGTTTTTCCAGGGGTTCGGAAATCTGGCTTTCCATGATATCCGGGTTCGCACCTGTATAAGAAGTGGTTACTGTAATAATAGGAGGATCGATGGCAGGATAGTCTCTCACTGCCAGGAAATAGTAGCCAATCACCCCAAACAGTATAATCAGGAGGTTCATCACTGTCGCAAGGACAGGCCGCTTCAATGATAGTTCTGAAATATTCATTTGTTGAATTCCGTTGGGTGATTATTGCTGTGCAGCCAC
The DNA here is from genome assembly GCF_034274695.1 of Chitinophaga sp. LS1. Classification (NCBI taxonomy): domain Bacteria; kingdom Pseudomonadati; phylum Bacteroidota; class Chitinophagia; order Chitinophagales; family Chitinophagaceae; genus Chitinophaga; species Chitinophaga sp. LS1. Next base: position 5,374,825 of record NZ_CP128362.1, on the reverse strand, counting down.
GAGTTTTTCCAGTGTCTTCACTTGTCTGACTTTCACAGGAGCATCAGGGCGGGCGAAGAGCACACCTGTCACCACGACGGTATCACCTACAGCAATGCCGCTGGTGACTTCCACATTATTGGCTTCCCGCACGCCGGTTTGCACAGTGGTGAGGTGGGCCTTGCCGTCTTTGACGAGTATGACCTGGTTATTCTTATCATTTGGAATGAGTGCATTGGTAGGGACCATGATGGCTTTGGATTCCGCACCGGCATTGAAGTATACTTTTACAAATGCGCCTGGGCGGCCTTTGCCGTCGGAGAGCAGGGCGCGCACTTTTACGTTGCGGCTCGTCTGACTCACCTGTGGTTCGGTAGCGATAATGATGGCTTGCTTGCGGGTGCCATTGTTCGCATCGCTCACTACTTCTACCACACCACCTTTTTTGAGGTTGTGCGCGTAGTTCTCAGGTAATGTGAAGTCGATCCGCATTTTGTCGGGTGACTGGATAGTAGCGATCAGGGTCGCTGGTGTGGCGTATGCCCCGATGCTGACCTGGCGTAAGCCAATGGTACCGGTAAAGGGGGCACGGACGGCGGCTTTGTCTATCTGGGCCTGCGTGTAGGCCATATCGGCTTTGGTGCCATTCACATTGTTCAAGGCCAGGTCGTAGTCGGCCTGGTTGATACCGTTAATGTCCAGGAGTTTGCGGTCGCGTTGTTCTGTTTTTTCGTAGAGATCCAGGAGAACTTTGGATTTTTCCAGTTGTGCCTGTAGGTCGGCATCGTTGATGCGGGCAATGAGGGTGCCTTTTTCGACGATGGCGCCTTCGGGAACATTGAGGAAAGTGATCCTGCCACTAATTTCGGGATGGAGTTCGGCGTATTCGTTAGGAACGATTGTACCGTTTGCCTCGATGTTATTGCTTACACTACGGGTGTCGGCGATAATGACATCTACAATGGTAGGTTGGTTTCCCTGAGATTTAGCATCCTCCTTATTCTTTTTTTCATGGCAGGCGACTGATAATAACAGCAGACAACAGAGGCCTGTTATATGTATTGCCCTTTGATCCAGCAAGACCATCAAATTGATTTTTTGTTGAGTACCTAAAAAACAAATGTAGATTTCGGGAGAAGGAGGAATGTGTTATGTCGGCGAATATGGAATATCTGTCGGTGATTAGGCAAAAAAATGAGATGAACGGGCGGTAAGACCCGATAAAAGAAGGAGATATTTTAACAGTATTTAACGCTGTTAATAGAAATTATTTTTTTACATTCCCCTGGGCTGAAAGTCTTTGCTGTTGCGGTTTTTCAAAGATAAGGAAATAAAAACCACTTGTCAGTTTTAAAAACGATTTTAACAGTTTTTTTTGCCGCTAAACCAAAAAAATCGCTTTTACCTTCGGTAAAAGCGATTTTTTTTTGAAACTAGCCATCGGCTCCATAAATCCAAAAACCGGATTCCATAAATACCAATTCTCTCAAACCCAATGCGATCAAATCACAAATCCATCCGGCAATACCATTCCATTCTTAATCACCACAATACCATCCTTCACGGTATATTGCTCATGCTCACCATCCGGCAATGTCTCGCCTACATTTATCTTTACATTGTTGCCAATGCTTACATTCTTATCTATTATCGCATTATTGATCACACAGTTATCTCCAATCCCCATTGGCGGATGGCCTTTGGCCTTGGCTCTGGCCAGGTCTTCGAGGGTTTGGTAGAAATCGCTACCCATAATGTAGCTGTTTGTGATCACTGAACCACGGCCAATACGGGCACGGATACCCACTACACAACGTTCCAGGGTGCTATCTGAGATAATTGTACCGTCTGAAATGATGGTCTTGTTGAAGGTACCACTCATCTTTGCCGGTGGCAGCATACGCGCACGGGAATAGATGATCTTGCCTTCATCAAATAAATTGAACTGAGGGATCTCATCTGTCAATGACAGGTTTGCTTCCCAGAACGAGCTGATATTTCCAATATCCGTCCAGTAACCGGTGTATTGATAGCTCATTACTTTCAGATCCGCGTTGATGGCGTATGGAATGATCTCTTTGCCAAAATCGGTGGCAGCCTCCTGCCCTTTCAACAATTCATTGAGCGTGGTTCTGCTGAAGATGTAGATACCCATACTTGCCAGGTATTCTCTTCCTTCTGCATGCATCTCATCGCTTACAGGCGAAGCCCAGGGTGCCAGAACTTCCTGTTTCGGTTTTTCGGTAAAGGAGGTAATTGTTCCTTTATCATCAGTTTTTAATATACCGAAGTCAGAAGCGTCTTTAGCGGTGACCGGGATGGTACCGATCGTCACCTCTGCCTGTGATTCTATATGATGTTGCAGCATCTCCCTGAAATCCATCTGATACAGTTGGTCGCCAGATAGTATGAGCACATAGTCATACTCATAGTTCTCGATATGATGGAGGCACTGACGCACCGCATCGGCTGTACCCTGGTACCAGGTGGGGTTATCGGGAGTTTGTTCTGCCGCCAGGATATCTACGAACGCTTTACTGAAGTGGCTAAAGTGGTATGTATTCTTAATATGCTTATTCAGTGACGCGGAGTTAAACTGGGTGAGCACAAAGATGCGGTTCATATCCGCATTCAAACAATTGGAGATGGGAATATCCACCAGCCTATATTTACCGGCTACGGGCACAGCGGGTTTCGAGCGCCTGCGGGTGAGCGGATAAAGACGTGTACCTGAACCGCCTCCTAAGATAAGGGAGATAACTGCGTTAGACATATATTCTATTCTTTTGTTTCGTTGAAATAATGATAACTATATGAAAAGTCCCGTTTACAAACTTACGTGGAAAGTTCCGTGCCAATTAAGGTCTTATTACTATTGATTCGTATAATTTTACATATTCTGCAGCGGCGCTGTCCCAGGAGTGATCGATCTGCATAATATATTCCTGGATCTCCTGCAGTGCCTGTGCATCACGATACAGCTCTACAGCGCGGGTCACAGCCTGACAGGCATCCCAAACTTCTGCCTGTATAAATCGGATACCGAAACCACCCTGTTCTCCAAAATCCTTCACGGTATCTTTAAGGCCACCTGTGCTACGTACTATAGGCATTGTGCCATAACGCAGTGCGTATAACTGGTTCAGGCCACAAGGTTCTACCCTGCTTGGCATTAACAGGAAATCACTACCGGCATAGATCCGATGCGATAAGCCCTCGTTATAACCATATTGTACATTAAAGTTTGGACCAGTCGTACTCTTTGTCTGGTGCAGACGCCACTCTGTATGCGGTTCTCCACTACCCAATACAAGGAAGTTGAGTTGATTTTGTTGCTCATATAGTGAACGACCAATAATATCTGGTAACAGGTCAGCGCCTTTTTCGCCTACCAGGCGGCCAATGAAGGAGAACAAGGGTAATTCAGGGTCAAATCCAAACTCCTCACACAATTGGCGCTTTATTTCTTTCTTCCCGCTTACGAAGGAAGTATCATCATAGTGGACAGGTAACATCGGATCTGTAGCAGGATCCCATATCTTGTTGTCAATACCATTCAGGATACCCTTGCACTTGCGACGCTCGCTTCGCAGCAGACTTTCCAGTCCATTCGCGCCGTTATACATTTCTTCGAGGTACCCTGGTGAAACGGTGGTAACCCTCCATGCACATTTGATGGCTGCCGCCAGTGGGTTCACAGCGCCCTCCCATCCTACCAGGCCTGCCTTCCAGAGGTCAAAACCCGGTAACCGGTATAGCTGATCCCAGCCAAACTGGCCCTGGTACTGTGCATTGTGAATGGTGAGAACTGTGGCTATATTGCGCAGCCTTTCGTACTTGTAAGCATGTGTCATCATAAAAGGAATAAACCCAGTATGATGATCGTGACAATGCACGACGTCCGGATGATGCTGCCATTCATTCAGCCAGTCCAGCACTGCGATCTGGAATGCCAGAAAACGTTCCAGATCATTCCAGTGACCATACACGCCCTCCTTGTCCAGTAGTCCCGGAATATCTAACAGGTACAGGTCAAAGCCCAATACATTGTTCTTTTCACGGAATACATTGACATGGTACCAGTTGAACCCTACCCAGGTTCCTCCCTGGTGCACGAGCTCAAATTCGTTTTGTTCAAAAAAGCGGGATTTATAAGCGGGCATCACTACCTTGGCAACACACCCTAACTGGTGTTGATACTTTGGTAGTGCTCCTACTACATCGGCTAATCCTCCAACTTTCGCTACCGGATAACATTCCGCGCTAACGTGTAAAATTTCCATGCTTGTCAGTTAATAAATAAAGGGCTTGTATGCAATCAAATTAGCTTGGAAAAAGGATATTGCAAAGGAATATCCAAACTTTCTTTCTATTATTTGTATAGCCGCCACTGGTACAGCCTGCTGCCATCAAACCCGCTTCTATTGAGCTTGTAGAAAGCCTTTCAATTCATAATGATTTTTTACCATAAGGCAATTTCATCGCCACGATCTGTGGCGTGGCAACCACGGAATGCTGAAAAAGCGATTATAGTGAAAAATCTTATCTTCGAAGGCTATTAATTTCCAATTAGTTTTATGCAATTTGGTCGCGTTAATGATTCATTATTAAGCAATATAGACTTTACTCTCCCTGATCCTGCTGACAACCAACTGGTATTACCAGGTAAGCCGGCGGCAAATGTGGCAATTTATATTGGATGCCCGCGATGGGGAATGAAGGAATGGGTTGGCCACCTTTACCCCAAGGGTACCAAAGAAGCCAATTATATTGAGCAATACCCCCATCATTTCAATTGTATTGAGTTCAATGCTACTCATTATAAGATCTATGATGCTTATACAATCGGCAAATGGAAGGAACGGGTAAACAGGACGGATTTTAAATTCTGCCCTAAAGTGCCGCAGTCCATCAGTCACTATAGTAATCTTGTAAATGCGCAGGATCAGACGACCGCCTTCCTTGAAGGTATCCTTGCACTGGAAGAAAACCTGGGGCCTATCTTTTTGCAATTGGGAGAGAACTATAGCCCGACCCGGAGGGATAACCTTTATAAATATCTGCAAAGTCTGCCGACGGATCTGCAGTGGTATGTAGAACTCAGACATCCGGATTGGTTTAATAACCCTGCCACTACCAAAGAGCTCTTTGATACATTAAGAACACTAAAAATAGGTGCGGTGATCACTGATACAGCAGGTAGAAGGGATTGTGTGCATATGCAATTGCCCACCCCGGGGTCTATGGTCCGCTTCGTGGGGAATAGTTTACACCCGACGGATTATAAAAGGATGGATGACTGGGTGTACAGAATCGATCAATGGATAAAGAATGGATTAATGGAATTGTATTTCTTTATGCATATGGGGGATGAACTGAGTTATATTGATGCGACTGTTTATTTCATAGATAAAATGAAGGAAGTGTGTGGGATCAGTATGCCGAAACCTGTATTCCAACCAAAACAACAATCGTTATTTTAAATAAGAAGGCTGTTAAAAAGCTTATGCTTTTTAACAGCCTCACCCGCTTAAGCAGCCCTCATCTTATCGCTGCTTTGGATTTTTATCGCCTTTGTTTTGTTCTTTTTTATGTTTGCTTTTTTTAGGCAGTATTATCTTTTCAGTATCACCTGAAGTCACTTCTCTTGTTATATCACGGCTATAATCGTTACCGAGGTTGGGTCCCCCCTGTTCTAAACCGTGACTACCGATTGATCTGTCTCTAATTTCCATAACTCACAATTTTTTGGGTTAAAAATTCTTTATTAAGAGCGTTCAGAAACCATGCCAGCCAAAGTGTTCGCAACCGGACACAAGTTGCTAAAAGTGAACAGTCTACAAAACAGAAAGTTATTCATTTACAATCATTTACAAACTGGTATCATTGTAGGACTGATTTTTTCATGATCTGGAATTATTGCCGGGTTGCCTGGCGCAACCTTAAACAGCACAAGACGCTTTCTGCTATTAATATTACAGGGCTTTCTTTGGGTATGGCATTCGCCCTCCTTATCGGAATGTGGGTACAGTATGAAAAGAGTTTTGATCAGTTTCATGCGAATGGGCAGCGGATAGGGGTATTCGTGAAACACACCCTATTCAATGATGTAAAAGGTTCCCAGTACAGCACGCCCGTTCCTATCTACGATATCATGCAGCATGATTATCCCGAAATAAAGCGAGCTACGAGGATTAGTCAGTCTTCGCAAATGAGCCTGGTGCATGGTACCAATAAGTATTTAAAGAATTGCCTCTTTGTTGATCCGGCTTTTCTCCATATGTTTTCCTTCCCGTTGATTGAAGGCAATATCAATACAGCTTTGAATGATGTGAACAGTATTATTCTGACGAAGTCACAGGCGCATGCCTATTTTGGAAATGCATCTGCATTGGGCCAATTTGTAAAAGTAGACAATGAAGAATTGCAGGTGACCGGTGTGATGGCTGATGTGCCTTCGAATTCAACATTCCAGTTTGATTTTCTCGTGCCTTTTTCATTGATGGAAAAGAAGTATGAATTCGTCAGAAATGCACGGTCCAACTGGGGATTCAACTTTGCATGGAATGCAGTAGAGCTCCATCCCGGTGTAAATATGGCGGATTTCTCCAAAAAAATAAGTGGGTTAGTGCACCTGCATGATCCGGAACATAATAACCAGTTCCTGGACATACAGCCCTTAACACACATGCACCTGCACAATGAATTCAGAGATTGGAAAGAAAGCGGTGGCAGAATGACCTATGTACATCTCTTTACCATCATTGGCATATTTGTGCTACTGATTGCGTGTATCAATTTTATGAATCTGAGTACGGCAAGGTCTGAAAAGCGCGCCAAAGAAGTAGGTATCCGTAAAGCAATCGGTTCCGGACGTACACAACTGGTCGGACAGTTCCTCACAGAATCTGTGATGACGGCATTGATTGCATTTATCTTTGCCATCATCTTCATTATGCTCATACAACCCTTCCTTGGCCAAGTAGGTATATCTCATGTACAGTTGACATATCAGCATGTGTGGATGGCATTAGGTATCTGTATTGCCACAGGGTTACTCGCCGGTAGTTATCCTGCCTGGTACCTTTCTGGTTTTATTCCCGTGAAGGTATTGAAAGGCCCGGTGCATACAGGCCGTAACCCGGTAACGCTACGTCGTGTCTTAGTCGTGTTCCAGTTTGCCATTAGTATTTCCCTTATCATTTGTACGGGTATTGTATTTCAGCAGATCAGGCATGCACAAACACGATCTTTGGGATATAATCCTGATAATCTTTTATCAGTGGCCACCAGTGATGCATTAAATAAGAATTTTCCGGCACTGAAGCAGGAACTGTTAAGTACCGGGAAACTGGAGGCTGTCACCAGAGCTTCACAACCTATGACGGTTAATTATAACAAGTGGAGTGATTTCACATGGAGTGGCAAAGACCCCAAAGCAGAAATTGGAATGGATGTGATCATGGGCGATTGGGATTATGAGCAGGTAACGGGTATGCAGCTGCTGCAGGGCCGTTCTTTTGAAGCCAGCCGGCCGGCAGATTCCAATGCCGTGGTCTTAAATGAAACTGCGCTGAAGACCATCGGGTACACAGATCCTATTGGAAAGACGATACAATCTGGTTCCCGCACACTCACCATCATTGGTATTGTAAAGGATCTTGTATTGTACAATCCATATCAGACTGCCTATCCGCTGGCGATTCTCTTTGAAAGAGATGATGCGAACAATATTTTGCTGCGCCTGAAAAGGGGGGTGGACTTATCCAACACTCTCAACACCATTCAGCCTGTTTTTGAAAAATACAATACAGACCTCCCCTTCATTTATAGCTTTACCGACCAGGATTTCGCCCATAAATTCGAAATGGAAAATCAGGTAGGCCGTATAGCAGCCGCCTTTGCCCTGTTGGCCATTTTGATTTCGGGTTTGGGACTCTTTGGCCTTGCTATGTTCATGGCAGAACGCAGGACCAAGGAAATCAGTATCAGGAAGGTACTAGGCGCCAGTCTGCCACAGCTCTGGCTATTGCTATCCAAAGACTTTATATGGCTGGTATTACTGGCGGGTATAATTGCATCACCATTTACCTATTTACTGATGCGTAACTGGCTCACACATTTTGATTACAGGATCCAGATCAGCTGGGAGATCTTTGTGGGCGCAGGGATCCTGGCCTGCGGGATTGCACTCCTGACTGTGAGTTATCAATCTATCAGGGCGGCGATGGTCAACCCTGTAAAAAGTTTGCAATAAATTTTATAAAAATTAGATAAAATCTAACAAAATCCCTCATTTGCATTCCAGCAATCTAAACCTTACTTTTGCCTTCTGAAAAGGGAAGATTAATATGCGCGAAAAGCTTAGGGAGCTTGCCGGACAATTTACCGGAACGTTATACACTGATGACACCATGCGTACCCTGTACGCCACAGATGCTTCAGCATACAGAGAAATGCCATTGGCAGTAGCTATTCCAGCCAATGAAGAAGACATCAAAACACTGATCCGATTTGCGAGGGCAAACAAGACGTCGCTGATTCCGCGAACGGCAGGTACCTCGCTGGCAGGACAGGTAGTCGGAAACGGTATCATAGTAGACGTGTCGCGCACCTTCACCAAAATCCTCGAAATCAATACAGAAGAACATTGGGTACGAGTTCAGCCCGGCGTGATCCGCGATGAACTCAATCTATTCCTGAAACCATACGGCTTCTACTTCGGTCCGGAAACATCGACCGCTAACCGCGCCATGATCGGCGGGATGGTGGGCAATAACTCCTGCGGTTCCAACTCCGTTGTGTATGGCAGTACCCGCGAACACCTGCTGGAAGTAAAGGCTATTCTCAGCGATGGATCGGACGTGACGTTCAACAGCATCTCTGCCGAAGAGTTTCATGCCCGTTGTGAAAAGAACGATGGCAGCCTGGAAACCGCTGTTTATAAACAAATGCGTACCCTGCTTGGTAACCACTCCAACCAGGAAGAAATACGCCGCGAATTTCCAAAGCCAAGCATCCTGCGCAGAAATACTGGTTATGCTGTAGACATGTTGCTGGAAACTGCACCCTTCACTGCCGGTAAAGAAGACTTTAACTTCTGTAAACTCATTGCCGGTTCCGAAGGGACCCTCGCGTTCCTCACTGAAATTAAAATCAACGTATCGCCCCTGCCTCCAAAAGAGACAGGTCTGCTCTGCGTACACTTTAATAACGTAGACGAATCACTGCGTGCGAATATTATTGCCATGCAATATAAACCCAGCGCCAGTGAACTGATCGACCACTACATACTCGAGTGTACAAAAGACAATATTGAACAAAGCAAGAACCGCTTCTTTGTACAGGGCGATCCCGGCGCGATACTCGTGGTGGAATTCCTGCGCGATACCCGGGAGGAAATCACAGAGATCTCAGACCGCCTCACTGCGGAACTGAAAGCCGCGGGGCTGGGCTACCACTTCCCCCTCCTGTTTGGTGCTGATTCCAAGAAGATCTGGACACTGCGCAAAGCAGGTCTTGGTTTGCTTAGTAACCTGCCGGGTGATGAAAAAGCGGTGCCAGTGATCGAAGATACTGCTATCGACATCTACGACCTGCCTGACTATATCCGCGACTTTAACGAGGTCTTAAAAGCCAATAATCTCTACTGTGTGCACTATGCACATGCGGGTAGCGGTGAGATCCACCTTCGTCCAATCATCAATCTGAAAACAGAAGAAGGGAACGCCCTCTTCCGTAAAATTGCTGAAGAGATTGCGACACTTGTAAAGAAATACAAAGGTTCACTGAGTGGTGAGCACGGTGATGGTCGCTTGCGTGGTGAGTTCATCCGCCAGATGATCGGGGATAAAAACTATGAGCTGCTCAGAGATGTAAAGTATACGTGGGATCCGGAGAACATCTTCAATCCGAATAAGATTGTAGATACGCCGAGTATGAACAGCATGTTGCGTTATACACCAGGGCAAAAAACACCGCCTATTCAGACTGTCTTTCACTTCCCGGAACAGACCATTCTGCAACACGCAGAGCAGTGTAACGGTTCCGGCGATTGCCGTAAGACGCAACTGAGTGGTGGGACCATGTGTCCAAGCTATATGGCTACGCGCAATGAAAAGGATACCACCCGTGCAAGGGCGAATATCCTGCGTGAGTTCCTGACGCATTCCAATAAAGAAAACCGTTTCGATCATAAAGAGATCAAAGAAGTACTGGACCTTTGTCTGGCTTGTAAAGGCTGTAAGTCTGAATGTCCTTCAAATGTAGATATGGCGAAACTGAAAATGGAATTCCTGCAGCATTATTATGATGCGAATGGGGTGCCGTTTAGAGCAAAGCTGATCAGTAATTATAACCGCCTGAATGGGTTGGCACAGTATGTACCGGGCATTTACAACTGGATGATCAGTACGAAGGTAACCGGGAATATTATTAAGAAAACTTCTGGTTTTGCGAAAGATCGTTCATTGCCGGGGTTACAATCTATTACCCTCCGTCGCTGGTTTAAGAAAGAGTGGCCGGGTATAAAGGCAGGATTGCCAGTGGCCACCAGGAAGGTGTATTTGTTCTGTGATGAGTTTACGAACTTCAATGATACACATATTGGTATCAAAGCAGTGCAGTTGTTGTATCGCCTGGGATATGATGTGGTGATGATTGAGCATCCGGAAAGTGCACGTGCATGGTTGTCTAAAGGGTTGCTGCGTAAAGCAAGGGTATTTGCAGAGCAGAATGTACGGATCTTTAGTGAGGTGATAAATGATAATGTGCCATTGTTGGGTGTGGAGCCTTCGGCTATTTTAAGTTTTAGAGATGAGTATCCTGATCTGGTGCGGGAGGAATTGAGATCTTCAGCGAAAGCGTTGGCGAAAAATGTATTTCTGATTGATGAGTTTTTGAATAAAGAAGCGGAGAAAGGGAATATTAAAGCTTCACAGTTTACTGATGAGAAAAAACAAATAAAACTGCATGGGCATTGTCAGCAAAAGGCGTTGTCTTCCGCATTGTTTAGTAAGAATATGTTATCACTGCCGGCACAGTATTCAGTGGAGGTAATTCCTTCTGGCTGTTGTGGTATGGCGGGGTCGTTTGGGTATGAGGAGGAACATTATGATTTATCTATGCAGATAGGTGAACTCGTTTTATTTCCAGCTGTAAGGAGTGCGGCGGATGATACGCTGATAGCGGCGCCGGGTACAAGTTGCAGGCATCAGGTGAAGGATGGAACGGGGAAGAAAGCCCTTCATCCAATCGAAATATTATTCGACGCATTAAAATAGATTTTACGGCCTTCGGCCGTGATGAATGATTCGTTAACCAAAACTAAAAAGCTTTTGCCTTTGGCAAAAGCTTTTTAGTTTTGGTTAGTTTAGGATAATTAAGTCAATCTAAGTTAATTCAATTCCTTCCTCAATTCCTTGATCGCTTCATGCACCTTATTATAAATCGTCCGCTCCGCTAGCCCTGTTTTCAGCGCTATCTCCGCATAAGACAATCCTTCAAAATATTTCAACCGGATCAATAATTGTTTTCTCTCCGAAAGACGTTGAATAGCATTTGTAATCCTCTGTTGTAGCAAAATATCAGCTTCCCGATGCAGGGACGCCTGTTCCGGAGATTGTTCAGTGTATAGCTGTAAATGTTCGTCTGTCAGTTCCTGTACAATCGAATTCGCGCCTTCTTCCTTCAATAATTTCCGCCTGAAACTCGTCGTCACATAAGTGAGCGGATATTCAATATCCTGCAACGTTTCGCGCTGCTGCCACAACTGCAGGAATTGCTGGTTCAATACATCTTTGACCAGATCCCTGTCAGCCGTAATTTTCAATCCTATCGATAACAAATAAGGGAAAAACTGACGGTACAATGCGTAAAAATCCTGTTCGCTACGATTATTTACAAATGCCGTCCATAACGCCCGGATTTCTGCTGTTCCCCTGGCTCCCATGTGTTGGCAATTAAAGCCGCAAAGCTACCCCATTCAAAAAAGGATCGTTTACGGATTCGGGAAAAATGTATCTGTTAAAGTTTTCCCAAATTGATCATTGCCCCTGAAACACCTTATGGCACGGCGTTTCCCGCTACAAAATTCTTTCTCCCTCAAAAACATGAGGGTAAAAACAAAATTCTCCCTGCTCTATATAGTATGAATCAGCCATTAAACATAGAAACATTACTGCTAGACGACAGCTTCATTCAATACTGCCTTGGCAAAGCAGACGAAGCGACTATCCATCATTGGAATACGATCAGCAATGTACATCCTGAGATTGTAGCCCAGGCCAAAGAAATTGTACTCGGTATTTATAACTGGGGCGCCAGCGAAGAGTTAAATCTTGCTACCGACGCGCTGCGCAGACAAATTGATAAACCTGCACGTATCTATCGCATCATCAGGCGTGCTAGCATTGCAGCAGCTGTTTTGTTCGTAGCAGTTATTAGTTATATGCTACTACAGCCAGACTCCATGATCACTCTCAGCACTGCGGACAGTGTTAAAAAACTGACCCTGCCTGACAGTACTGTTATCTGGATGAATGCAAAAACTACTATTCAGTATGCAGGTAGAAAAGTCATTCTCAAAGAAGGTGAAATTTTCTGCGAAGTTCAGCACGACGTAAACAATCCATTCACCGTTACCACTGCTACAGGATTGGAAGTAGCCGATATCGGCACCAGTTTCCAGGTGCGTAGTTACAAAGCACAGCGCGATGAAAAGGTAAGTGTAACAAGTGGTGTTGTAAAAGTAAAAGATCAGCTTTTACAACAGGGAGAAGGCATGTCTGTAAACAAAACTACGAAACGGGCTACGCTGATTCCCGCTGAAAACACCAGCTGGATGGAGCAGAAATTTACCCTGAACAATGTAACGCTTAGTCAGCTGTTAGCGTCACTGCAGGAACAATATCACGTACGTTTCAATACTAAAAACAATGGTATCCTGAAATGCCGTGTCACCGTGAGTTTTACGACGGGTGATAACCTTCACGACATTCTGGACAACCTCAATCTGATATACGGAATCACATACAATATCCAACAGGACGAAATTATTTTAGATGGTAAAGGATGTAATTAAAATAGCCTGCCTGCTGCTCATTACAGCGGTCTGCCATGCGCAAACAATCACCTTCCGCACAGAGAACGGCTGGAAGCTGGATCATGCGCTGCTGGCACTCTCAGCACAATCGGGCGTGAATATCGCATTCAATCCCACAGATGCAGACGACATCGCAGTGCCTGTACGATCGTTTGACAAACAGTCAATCGAAAGCATTGCGAGCACACTGCTCAAAGGTACGGGTCTGGCCTTTCGCCTGCAGGGCAATCGCCTCGTGATATACAAATCAGCCACACCTGCACAAAAGAGGATCATACCGCCGCCACCTGCACCAGTGGCGGCTACCAGCAGGAATGTAGTATCCGGTCGCGTACTCACCGAAGATGGCATCGCACTACCTGCCGCCAGTGTACGTATCAAAGAACTGAACCAATACTTTACGACTGACAACTATGGTAACTTTACCATGCTCCTCTCCGGTATAAGCACCTTTACCCTTGAAATTTCTTATGTAGGCTACCAGCAACAAATGCGCAAGATAGAACAGCTGGCTACAGACACTATACTTCCCATTGTTTTCATGAAAGAAGTGAGTCTCCGGTTAAAAAATATTGAGGTAACAGCGAACCGCACCTTTGAAGGAAGCTCCAACTCTTCGTTAATGATCACGAGAGAGATGATTGAACAAACTCCTGCATTAAGCCTGAACGATCTGCTGAACCAAATCCCAAACAGAACCATGCAGGCACCTTCCCTGCAGAATGTGCAGAACATACAACTGCGGGCCAACTTTGAAACCACCACTTACGGAAAGGGTGCCTATGAACTGAACAATGCATTTGGTGTTGCCATCATCATGGATGGTAACAACATTACGAATAACATGAACATGCAGACCCGTAATCCCGGGTCGTATGGAGTAGGCATTTCATCCTTTATCACATCTGGCAACAGCTGGGGTTTGAGTGGTTCTGGCACTACGACTTATACCGGTGATTATACCTATGGCGGTACGGATCTGCGCCAGATTCCACCAGATAATATAGAAAGTATTGAAGTCATCTCCGGGGTAGCATCTGCCAGATATGGCGACCTCACCGATGGTGCAGTGGTGATTGAAAGACAGGCGGGGATCTCCAAAGGATACTTCCGTACACAAATACGTGACCAGGCTACCAGCGCCAGCTTTTCAAAAGGCTTCCGCCTTTCACCGAAAGCAGGTATTATGAATGCCAGCTTTAGTTATGTCAATTCCACCTTTGATAATCGTGAGAAACTGAAGGCATACGAGCGAATGACCAGCAATGTAATATGGACAAATTTTTATGGCAAAAATAAACGCCTGAAAAGTACGACCATCGTAGATTACGGACGCAACCTGGATGGGATTAAAAAGGATCCGGACGATGAATCATCTGCCAAAGTACGTTTTGACAGCTGGAACTTCTCCATCTCCAACAAAGCCAACTATCGTGTAAATGGCAGCTTTGTAAAAAACATCACCCTGAATCTCCGATATAGTGAAGGGCACCAGTATTCCTACAAGGAATACGATGTGAACAAGGCTTATATTCTATATACGACAGCTACCACTACCGGTATTCATGAAGGATCGTATGCACCCGGCATCTATAGGGGCACCAACATCATCGATGGCCGCCCCGTTACAGCGACTGCCGGCCTGGATATGAGCAATGAATTCAGAACCGGTACAATCAGTCATTTCCTCACTATCGGGGGTAACTATAACTATGGCCGGAACAAAGGCCTGGGGCAACTGGCAGATGGCGAAAAACCGCAGCTACTGGCATATGTAAGTACCAGTGGCAGTCAGACACCAGGAATGGGTGAGCGTTATTACGATTATAGCCGCATCGTACCCCAGCAGGACTTCGGCTTTTATGCAGAAGATGTATTTAAAATGCGGGTGTCTGATCGCAATCTGCACGTAAGAGCAGGTGGCAGAGTGGATATACAGAATGGGAAAGTGACAGGGTCACCCCGTATCAATACAAACTATGAAGTAAACAAAACCCTGCGTGTTGGTCTGGCATATGGTATTGCCTTTAAATCGCCGGCACTGGCACAACGCTATCCCGGACCGTCTTTCCAGGAAATCCCTTTATTGAATGCTTATAATGGTAAAGAAGCAGAAAGCTATTCCCTGATCTATGTGGATCGTTATGATCAGACGAATAAAAACCTGAAGCCATCACAAAGCCAAACACTGGAGCTATCTGGTCAATACAGAAAAGATGGTTTCAACGTCACCGCCAATCTGTATTCCAAATGGAACAAAAATGGCATCACTGCCACCGGTAACTATGAAGTGATCAGCCTTCCAGCTTACACTGCTACCTATGTGGAAGGCGCCAAACCAATTGTGACAATAGATAGCATGAAAAAATACCAGCTGAACAGATACAGTTTCCAGAACATTCTGGCATCTACCAGCCGGGGGATAGAACTGATCGTAAGTACACCAAAGGTAAAGGCCATCGCTACTTCCTTTACCATCAGCGGCGGTATTAACAGTACGAACTATAGAACTACGACCAGTACTTGGAAAACAAGACCTTCAGATGTAACTACCACTCAATCTGACTACGCACTAATGGGGTTGTATCCTGCTACCAACAGTACTACGACTTTCAGCAATGGGCGTGTTACATCTGTCACCCATATTCCGAAGATCAGTCTGATCGTGCAGTTCACAGCTGAATGTACCATTATCAGCAAAACCAAAACTGCAGAAAGCAATGGCATCCCCATTGCCTACCGCACTATCGGATACGACTATGTGGCGATCACAAAATTCGATAAAAACGATCCAAGGTATGGCTACCTGTATATGCCCACTTCTGAAACAAACACCAACAGCGCTCCCAACCCTATCATGAACTTCCACATGAGCGTGGGTAAGGAAATCCGCCAGCGGTTCAAGTTTGCCTTCAACGTTTACAATGTATTCAATTATCAACCCTGGTATCAAACCAGTTCGAACTCATACGTATTTCCCAACACCGCTCCTACATTCGGAGCAGAACTATCTGTAAAAATTTAAAGATAATGAAAAAGATCTCTTACTTACTCCTGCTGATCACTATAGCTACAATTTATTCCTGTAAGAAGGAAGAAGCAGTTTCTACTGGCATAACTCCTGTGAACCTCGTCGTAAACCTTGCATATGACCTCGATTCAAGTGGATATGAACTGCCAATAAAAGGGGTGAGTGTAAAAATTACAAACACCGGTACCAACAGTATGCTGAGCACAACTTCCAATGACTCAGGTATTGCACGCTTCACAGGTATTCCTGCAGGTACTTATGATATTGATGCCAGCATTACCATCGATGATACCACTTACTACCAGATCACCGGTACTTATATCAGCAGTGATATCACCTTCAATGCTGCTGAAAAAAATACGGCGATCGCTGTGGGCAATGATGTAACGCTGAATATGACACTCGTAGCTGGTACCACCGGTCAATGGGTGATCAAACAAATTTATTATGCCGGTTCTCACCGTACCAATGGTGCGCTGTACCGCGATCAGTTCTTCGAAATTTATAACAATAGTGACCAGGTATTATATGCTGACAGTATGTACATTGGTCAGGTGTTTGGCAGACAATCATTCACCAACACCACTTACTATACACTTGCAAATGGTCAGATGGACTGGACATATTCTGTAAATATGCCTACAGACATTAATCCTAATAGCGATTACGTATACACCCGTACCCTACTCATGATACCTGGCAATGGTACTACATATCCCGTACAACCAGGTGAAAGCATCGTGATCGCACAAACAGCGATGAACCACAAAGAACCATGGACTGGCTCCAATGGTACTACCATCACAGTAAAAGATCCTTCCCTGACAGTAGATCTAAGCGGTGCTGATTTCGAAACCTACTATGCCCCTTTCCTCAGCAGCGCACTGTCATCTGACGTAGACAATATCAGTGTACCAAATGTGGAAGTATTACAGTATTTCGGTAGTGACTGGATCCTGGATAATAACGGTCGTGATGCGTATGTAATTTTCAAAGTGGATGGCTCACAGGTAGTGAAGAATTGGCCTCAGTACAACTTCCCTACCATCAGCACACCATCATCTACCGCTACAAAGTATTACCAGATTCCAAACAAGTATGTGATCGATGCCGTAGAAATACAGCCAAATACAGCAGAAGACCGTGTGCCTAAAAAACTGGGTGCTTCCTTTGATGCAGGTTATACATTCGCACCACTGGGTTCTTACTCCTCACAGTCAGTGATCCGTAAAACACTGAAAACAGTAAATGGAAGAATTATCTTAAAAGATACCAATAACTCTACTGAAGATTTCGATTACTTCGACGTTGCTAATCCAAGAGGATTTAAATAATGAAAAAAATAATTCTGTTTATTATATCTGTAGGTTATCTTCCTGTTGTCCTTGCCCAGGGACAACAGGAAATTCCTGCTATGCAATTGGCAGCAGATTCCACCAGGCATTTGTTATATCAGGCAGGGAAGCTCACTCCTTCCTTTATTCATCTGCTTATGCCCTCGGCTTATAATACGGCCCGGCTGGATTACGGCGTGATTGCAGGTAAGTTCATGGCAGCACAGGATGCCACAAATGATAAGACCTTCCGCTTTAATACGGAAGGTAAAACTGTGATTGGCAAAACTGATCTATGGGGTTCATTTGACTACCAACGTACGTCTGAGGACAGTACACATTTTGCGCATCAGAGCAGGAACAATACTTCTACCCCTTACTATTTCGGATCACCAGCCAATCTGAGTTATCACAGAGTGATTTATACAGCCCGTGCAGGTGGACAGAGACGTTTCTTCAATGAGCATATGCCGGTAGTAGCCAGTATTGATTACCGCATCGGCAATCACTTTTCTGTGAATGATCCCAGAGGAAGTATCAGGGATTACCAGTTCAATATGAATGCAGGTACCGGGTATGCATGGCGACAAAAGCTAATAGCAACGATAGATGGTTACTATGGCTATGGGGCAGAAGTAGTCAACATTTCATATAAAAATACGACTTATAGCGAAAGCACTGTATATGCGAATTACGTCAACTACATGATCAATGGCTACTCAGAGCCCAATCCAAAATTGTCGGATCGTAATTACACCACCCGCTTCCGCAGAAGTGGCGGTGGTGTATCAATACTATACAAGGATAAAGTATTCGGTACATTTGCCCTGACCGCAAAACGCATCAAAGAAAAACAATTCTATTACTACCCTTCCAGTGCAGGGTTTGATACACTCGCGTATTACAATATAACAAAAACAGAACTACATGCACTGTGGTCTAAAAATAAGTGGGCAGCGAAGTTTGATTACAACACACAAAAGGGCGGCGATTACCAAATCAACTACAAAGCGAACAACTACCAGTACCGTTCAAAGGATTATACCTTCCGTGCGGTATATACAGGTCGTATTTTCAATTATGGACTACAGCTGAATAATAATTCAGAAGAACGTCTGGATGGTGTGACTGGCAATCACGTCAGCTACGAACATTATACTATCCAACCCAATATTGGCTGGAACCATGCCAACAAAAACAAAGATCGCTGGGGTGCCGATCTGGCCCTACACTACACTGAGTCCATTCATCCATCTATTTACACCACCTCCATTAACGTTAGCTATTTCACCCACCAGGTGATACAATACAATTACTATTACAATGCTGCCACTACTGCCGGTGGCCGTTTCTCCTTACAATACACCAAACATTTCAAAGGATTTTACGCAGGTCTGAAAGGTACCATAGCATATACGGAGGCAATCAAAGAAAGTGCACTGATCCTGGATGGAGCCATGAAACCCGGCAAGGATAGGACATACGGAAATCTAGCCATTCAATTTTATTTTTAATACACCCACATGAAAAGGTCAATTCTGATAGTAGGAAGCTTTATTATTTTATGTTCCCTGAACAGTTATACTGTTCATCATTTTAAGAGCGAAGCAGATTCATTGCGTACCCTGTATAGTAAGCCCGTGGCGGAATGGCCAAGGCCTGATATAGATAGTGGTATACACTATGAAGAGATGCAGGCATTGCCAAAAGAGAATGCCTGGGCAGATGGAATGAAAGATCCGGAAGTGCAATTAGGGAAGTTGTTATTCTTCGATCCACGTTTATCGCGTTCCAGCCAGATCTCCTGTAGTAGTTGTCACGAGCCGGATCTGGCCTGGACAGATGGCCGAAGGATTTCCTTAGGTAATGATCATTTGCAGGGTACACGAAATACACCGACGCTGCTGAATGTATTTATTTACGGTGGTAGTTATTTCTGGGATGGCAGGGCGAATAGCTTAGGCAATCAGATCTTCGGGCCATTGAGTGCGCACCATGAGATGGATATGGATACGGCATTGCTGCCCGCAAAATTGCAGGACATCAAAGGATACGATTCTCTGTTTAAAACGGTATACAAGGATAGGGTAACATTGTCGCATATCAGCACCGCGCTGACGGCATTTGAAAAAACCATTCGCAGCAGGAAGAGTCGGTTTGATTTATTCCTGCAAGGGAAAGATAGTGCCTTTACTGATCAGGAGATCAAAGGACTGCATGTGTTCCGTACCAAGGCACGTTGTATGAATTGTCACCACGGCACCTATCTGACCGATAAGCAGTTTCACAACATTGGTCTTACTTATTACAAGCGTAAATATGAAGACCTGGGCAGGTATGAGATTTCAAAGGATACAAATGATGTAGGCCGTTTCCGTACACCGTCATTGAGAGATGTGGCGTACACAGGTCCTTATATGCATAACGGCCTTTTCCCTGAGTTGGAAGGCATCGTGAATTTATATAACAGCGGTATGCAGATCAGGCCAAGACCAGAGTTGGAAAATGATCCGATGTTCCCGAAAACAGATGTGATCATGCGACCATTGAAGTTAACATTAGAAGAAAGAAATGCAGTAGTAGCCTTCTTAAATGCGGTATCTACGCGACCAATTCATGTAGCAAGGCCAGTTTTACCCCAATAATTGTGTGTCCCTTTTAAAAAGGGACACATTATTTTATTTTGTTAATTGAAAAAGTGTAATATCTTTGCACCGGGACAAATAAAAAAACATTAACCCTTTTAGTGGTAACCCGAATTATTTATTCTATAAACCTATACTGAAACTCAAAACAAACATGAAAAAACTCCTGTTTTCTGCTGCTTTTGCGGCCCTGTTCTTTACTGCCTGTAAGAAAGATGATGACAACTCCAACAAAGGATCTTTTACTGTAAATGGCAAAACCTATGTAACTAACTATGGTTACGAATCCATCGATGCATCTGAAGGTAATGGCTGGGGGGATATTGCATTTTTCAGCGATAACCTGACTACACTGAACAGCGAAACTTATACTGGTACTGTTCACTATGTAGACCTGGGTATTGACACACTGATTGATGGTGCTACCTACACTTATCTGTCTTCCGGCGATGCGTCATATGACAAGACAAAGAACTTTTATTATGCTGAAGTGGAAGCTAACATGAAGCTGGTAAATGGTAGCTGGGTTTCTTCAGCTGACGAAGTGGAACTGTACAGCCCCAATAGCGGTACAGTAACCGTGAAAAAATCTGGTAGCGATTATACTGTTAGTTACAATCTGAAATATGATGATAATGTAACTGTGACAGGTAGCTATTCTGGTACTTTGAGCAAAGAATAATATTTCTGTAACGACTAAAAAGTACTTTACTCGTTAAAACAAAAGGTGAATATTTTAGTTACAAAAATAGACAGAAAGCTGTCCGGGGCAAGCCGGGCAGCTTTTCTTATTTTAAAGAAAGAAAAAGAGAATTTATACCAACCCCTACAGCTTAACTTTCCTTTATCATTACCTTAACTTTTTATTAAAAGACTATTATCCACCTTAGCGCTATCACGGTAGCGGATCAACTGTCACTGCAGTTTTGATCCGAAGGGATTGCTAATGAAGATGTTGTTTCGCTATCCTTTTCTAACCAAACAAAACCTATGCGCAAAATTTTTACGCTCGTTATCCTGTTGCTCATTTTTTCTTCTACATCATTTGCACAGGCGAAAATTGCCTATGTAAATATGCAACAATTAGTTATCAGTATGCCGGAAGCTCAGAAAGCATATGATTCACTGCAACGGTATCAACAGGCATTACTGAAAGATGGACAGGCATTGGTTGTTGCGTACCAGGCGAGAGCCAATGAATTTGACAGTTTGCAGGAGAAAATGAGCCCTGCTATCAGGGAAGTGAGATTGAGAGAGCTGGAACAATCTAAAAACAACATTGAAGAATACCGGCAAAAGATGGAGCAGCAGCTTTCGGACCGGGAGGCAAAATTGACGGCTCCGATTCTGGCCAAAGCGAAGAAAGCCATCTCTGACCTGGCAGCAGAGAAAGGTTATGTATGTGTACTCGATAATTCAAAAGATATTGTAATTACGGCTACCTGCGAAGATCTTTTGCCGGCAGCCAAACAAAAATTAGGCATAAAATAAGCGGTCTTTCGCCATTGCTCCCAACCCACACACGACAAACGAAAGATGTATTCAAAGTAGCCCCTCCCAATTCGGGAGGGGTCCTACTAAATGATTAACCACCTCAATAAAGATTTTTTTTCCATTAGTTGTCTGAATAAAAAACGGCTGTTTCATTTCTGAAACGGCCGCATTTATTTTATCCGGCCTTTTTACAGGCGGCATGTATTTTTATTCTAAGCCCTATACTTACGGTATTTATCTTTATTCTAACCGTTATTTACAGGCGAATAGTAGCTGGCAGGTACTTCGCAATCAAATCTTCATAATAAGGCTTTAATTCGGAAATAACCGGTGGTTTTGGACTCTTGCTATACAGATCATATGGATTGAATTTCTTCACCCACTCAAACATTTCTTTATCATGATTGGTCATGAGGTGCTCGTAGGCATGTTCCCTGTGTTGTGAATAGAATGAGTGATAACGGATCATGTACAGGGCCGGTTCCGGCAGGTAATTCTTCGTCATCTGGTACAGGTATTCATCATGGCCCCAGCTCATGGATACATTATCCAGACCGCAGTGCGGGCTGTAAATACCATATTTGGAATTATAACGCTCGTCTCTCGTATCAGGGTTAAGTGCGAAAAATTCCGGATAGACAATCTTATCAGAGAAAGCACATCCTACAGGAAAGGTATCTCCTACTACCGCCCATTGGGCTTCGCCGAACAGGCACAATACTTTGCCCATGTCATGGATAAAACCAGTGAGCACAAACCAGTCAGGGTGACCGTCTGCACGGATCGCCTCTGCGGTTTGCAACAGGTGTTGCAGCTGGTCAAGGTCAATGTCAGGATCTGAATCGTCCACTAAAGTGTTCAGGAATTCCATGGCGCCCCATACAGGCATTTCTTTTCTGTTGAAACGGAGGAAATCTGCCCTCTTCTGCTGCACAAACTCATAAGTCTGATAGGTATGATTAAGGCGGTAAAAATCCCGAACAGTGTCTCTGCCAGGGTTTTCATAATTACGAAACTCTTCTTTGGCTTTGGCTGGTTCACCGGCATCCGGGTAGCGCAGGAGTACATCATCTTCCCATTGTTCTATGCTCTGCAGTGGGTGTAATTCCTCACCGGAGAAATTATGTGCTTTCATACGTGTAGATTTAAGTAAAAGAGTGGAATCAGACTTAACAATCTGAATTTACAAATTACAATCGATTTCAACAAATGATTTTGGGTGATTTTGAGAGTGTTTTGTGCTTTTTTGCAAAAAAAAACCGTTTTGCCTTCGGCAAAACGGTTTTTTTTTGAGCTTTTGAAATTCAGGACAAACAAAATAGTTTTACCAGAAAACCGTATACAAAGCTGTGAGGATACCCATTATAATAACGGACCCCACTACAAATGCAGGGGATGCCTTGAACAATTTCTTATCTACTATTATCACCGGCTGCTGGTATTTACTGTTTTCCTCTGTATAAGTCAGGATCAGCATAATTACTATCAGCAACCCAAACACAATACTCATTCTATCCAAAAACGGAAAATCAGGGAAGGCCCCGCCTGTCCATACCGGCAGGAACTTGAGCAAAGCTGATAATGGAATTGTGAGCAAGGCACCCGCCATGGCAGCTCTTGTAGTTGTTCTTTTCCAGTACAACCCTAAGAGGAAGATGGCTAGTACACCAGGTGCAATGAAACCTACATACTCCTGTATAAACTGGTATGCCTGATCCAGTGTACGTAGTGCTGGTGCTACCATCGCAGCTATGAGCATGGCAACAACTACTACATAACGACCTACTTTTACCAGCTCTTTCTCCGTCGCATCTTTTTTGAAGAACTTATGATAGATATCCAGTGAGAAGATCGTAGAAATACTATTTGCCTTACCCGCCAGAGACGCCACTACAGCAGCTGTGAGCGCGGCAAATGCCAGCCCTTTCAGACCTGCCGGTAATAAATTCAATAATGTAGGATACGCCTGATCCGGTTTTAATGCACCTGCCGCATCATGCAGTTCTGCACCAAATACCCCATTCTGGTATAATACATATGCTGCAATGCCCGGCAGTACAGCAATAACAGGGATCAGTAATTTCAGGAACGCTGCAAACAGGATACCGCTGCGCGCTGTTTTCAGATCCGCACCCAGCGTACGCTGTATAATATACTGGTTACATCCCCAGTAGTTTAAATTATTCACCCACATCCCTCCTATCAACACGGACAATCCCGGTAGATCTTTATAATACGGGTGTGTGGAAGGAAAGATCATATGAAAATGCGTATCCGCTTTTTCCTTTATTAAGCTCAATCCTTTGAAAATATCATCACCATATCCAAAATGTCTGCTCACCATGTGCAGGGCGAGATAGGTCGTAGCCAGACCACCCACGATCAGCACGATCACCTGTATCACATCCGTATAGCCGATCACCTTCATACCGCCCAAAGTCACGACTACGGCAAATAGCGCCAGTCCGAAAATACACCAGTAAAAATCGATCCCGGATATCGCAGAGATGGCCAGTGCACCTAAATAAATAATAGAAGTTAGGTTGACAAACACATACACCAGCAACCAGAACACAGCCATGATGGTACTCACCGTGGAATTGTACCGCTGTAATAAAAACTGTGGCATGGTGTAAATCCTGTTTTTCAGGTACACGGGTATAAAAAACACTGCGACAATAATGAGCGTGGCGGCACTCATCCATTCATAAGTGGATATTGCCAATCCCAGTGCAAACCCTGACCCGGACATTCCGATAAAGTGCTCTGCACTGATATTGGACGCGATCAGTGAAGCTCCGATAGCCCACCATGTCAATGATCCTTCTGCCAAAAAGAAGTCTTTGGAACTCGCCATGGCAGACTTCTTGCGACTGTAGATCCAGTAGCCGTAACTTGCTACTATCACAAAATAAATTAGGAAGACGATATAATCGAGTTGCTGTAAATGCTTCATTACAACTAAGCTGTTTAATTGGCCTTAGGGAAAATTATAACTGGGCAAAGAAAGGAAAATATACGGAATTAATGCAGGCTTTTCATTTTATATTATATTTACCCAATATGCTGGAAGTTGACAAAAAAGACGCCCATCTGCTTGAAAGAGCCATTTCACAGTGGGAAACCGATTCCCTTATCACCCCCGACCAGGCACAAAACCTGCGAGGTACCTGGCACATCCGCACTACGGACTGGCAGGCGATTACCCTGTATATTTTTATTGCTGCTATTTCATGTGCACTCATGGCTTTCGGCGCACTGGTGCTGGATGAAAAATGGATTGAAGTACTCAGACTAAAGTTCTCGCTGGACGATGGCATTATCTCTGCGGGATTTGCACTACTCACTGTATTCCTTTGTATCCACGGTTACCGCAGGCAACAACGCTATCCGGTGTACTCACTCAACAGGGAATTATTCTGGCTATTGCCTATACTGAGTATAGGAGTCAGCGTTGTCTATTTAGGCAAGTCATTTCATTATCTCAATGGGAACTACGGTGTGTTTTGGCTAGCCGCTACGGCCTGTTATGGTGCACTCGGCGTGGTGTTGTCAAGTCGGCTGTTGTGGTCTGCGACCCTTCTATGTCTCATACCTGCGTATGTAAAACT
The DNA here is from genome assembly GCF_034274695.1 of Chitinophaga sp. LS1. Taxonomy (NCBI): domain Bacteria; kingdom Pseudomonadati; phylum Bacteroidota; class Chitinophagia; order Chitinophagales; family Chitinophagaceae; genus Chitinophaga; species Chitinophaga sp. LS1. The sequence goes on along the minus strand of NZ_CP128362.1, from coordinate 5,349,629 downwards.
CACTTATTTTCTCAGTCATGGTCAGCCCTATTTCTGGGGTATGAACTTACCTTGCCGGATGGTGCTGCTGGCGGGGTTGATGATGCTGATCCATGCCGCTTTTTATAAAAATAAACATTACAAACGGATTGAGGATATCACCTGGACGGGGGCGTGGTTATTGTTGTTGCTTTCGGGGTGGTTGATTTCAATTTTTGGGAATACGGCCAACTGGGAAGAATGGCAGCAGGTAAGGCAGATACACCTGCTCTGGTGGGTGATTGGATTTACGATCCTGTGTGTGGGGTCGCAGCTTTGGGGCATCAAAAAACATGATCCTATGATCAGGGATATGGCTGTATTATTCCTACTACTGGATATGTATACACGTTATTTTGAATATCTCTGGGACCGTACCCACAAAGGACTCTTTTTCGCCATACTGGCGGCATCTTTCTGGTGGATCGGAAAACTATTGGAAAGAAGATTAAGAAAAGGCTGATCCTGATGGATCAACCTTTTCTTTCAACTAATGCGCGATTTCAACCTCTCTTACCTGGTACCTTCCTGTATCATAAAAACTCCAGTCATAATTTGCGGTGATCCACGACCGCAGGATCATGATAAACCTTTCCAGTTCCTTATCCATCACTTCTCCAAAAGACGGAACCAGTTTTTCGAGTGCTGTGAACAGTTTCACCTCTTCATTGTGCATACGTGCAGTTTCATCTACTGCTTCCTGCAGAGATAACTGCCGCTCATGCCGTAATACAAGCACGAGGTTGTGCACATCACCCTGTTTTGCTTCCTTGGCGCAGGAGAAGATGTCGTTGCTCCAACATACAATATTATTACAAGCTAAAACCAATCTCTGCACAATAAAATGTTGCAGAATTTCAGAAGGGAGGTAAACTTTTTCGATGATTTCAATGGCCTCCACATCTGCAAACAGTGCCCCGGTATAAGGGCGCATAGTCACGTATTCTGCCACAGTCGGCGTAACATTGGCGGCGCGGTTACCGGCCTCCCAATGGCAGGAAGTAAAGTATTCTTCCATACTCCTGATAAACCGTAATTGCCAGCCCGGAGAACCTAATGCCTGCATGCGGTCCCAGATATCTGCAAAACTGCGGCCGAGGATACTATCCACTGGCGTATTATTACGTATGATTTGCATAAAACTGTCCGTCACGCTCTCCAGGTATACCGCTTTCTTACCCAGTTGTGCTTCATCACACTGGTCGTCGAGCATAAAAAGCCAGGTATTAAAGTTGGCGATCACACAAAGCTCATGTAGGGCTGCATACGGAAAAGCCCTTGCTGCCAGCCATGCAAAGCGTGCTTTATTAAATTTAGCAATGCCTTCCGGCGAATTGACAAGACCGAACTGAGTAACAAAGGCCAGGTTCTGGGCGTGTGCAGCTTCTACATGCTGGTTAATAAATGAGGGAAACGGATAAACTATCCGTGGCATAATGATCGTTGGCATAATAAATTAGGATTTTGAGTGGGTACATGCATCTGCGGCAATAAAGGGCGTAAAAATGAGAAAGGGCCCGACCTTCCGGAGGCGCCGGATGATCAAACCCTCAAACATTCAGGAAAAGGAGTCTCCGGTGCTGTCATTAATAATGACTGCTCCATTGCTCTCTTACTGCATTTTGACAACCTTATTTGCCCAGATGCTCAATAACTTTTGGAAAAGCCAGCTTAAACCAGCTGGTAAACTGTGCGGGTTGTTCCTGCAACAACCGGGTTATTGTTTCTACGGATATAAACCGATGGTCGTTTACTTCCTGTGGGTTCGGGTTAATTGTACCGTTATATGTCCCCATGAGTACATGGTCATACTCATGCTCAATCAGACCATTATCAAAATCTGTACGGTAGGTAAACTGAAACAATTCGGACAACGGGCAGTCGAAGCCCATTTCTTCTGTTAATCGTCTGTGGGCTGCCTGTGTAACTGTTTCTCCTGGCATAGGATGGCTACAGCATGCGTTGGTCCATAATCCACCTGAATGATACTTATCAAGTGCACGCTGATGTAACAGCATGTCTCCGGCATCGTTCCTGATAAATACAGAAAACGCCCTATGTAATAGTCCTTTCCGATGTGCTTCCATCTTCTCCATTACCCCCGTCACTTCATCCTGTTCGTTAACTAGAATTACCTGTGCTTCCATAATCGTAACAAATATACTAAAACCCGGTTGGCATTATAAACAACTGGCAATTTGAATGCTGAATGACAAGCATCATGCTTGTGGCGGCGAATGAATGGTTCTCATGTTTGTTGTCTTTTAAAAGGTTCTGTTTGCGTGGGATTTTCAATAGGTGCACCGTTAATGGAAGAACGGGCTGTCAGGCTAAAAATACGCCCTGAATATACGACATTTATTTGTTCATTTTATCTTTTAACTACGGTAGTGGCTGGTCTGGCCCATATCCCCGGTTTACCTTATATTTGCACCTTATGGCAGAAGATTTAAGCATTGTACAAGGAGACAAAATAGCCCAATACCAATCTATCATTCCGCAAATCAAGGCGCTGATCGAAGGTGAACCCGATCTCGTGGCGAACCTCGCTAATACAGTAGCTGCCCTGAAAGAACAATTTAACTGGTTTTGGGTTGGATTTTATCTGATAAAAGGAGATGAACTGGTACTTGGCCCCTTCCAGGGTCCTGTAGCCTGCACCCGCATTAAAAAAGGACGTGGCGTATGTGGCGCCAGCTGGGCACAGTCCGCTACCCTCATTGTTCCTGACGTTGAAAAATTCCCGGGGCATATTGCCTGCTCGAGTCTCTCGCGATCCGAAATCGTATTACCCATCATCCGACGTGGCGAAGTGATCGGCGTACTGGATGTAGATAGCGAACACCTGTCACATTTTGACGAAACAGACCAACAATACCTGGAGGAAATAATCTCCGGCCTGAACTTTGAGGAATAATTTACCATTATGTTTTTCTTCCGTAAAAAATCTGAAAATGTCGAGACGAACCTGCCTTTCCTGGCAGGTATTGGCACTGATATTCATTCACACCTGTTACCCGCCGTGGACGACGGTTCGCAAGACCTCGACACGTCCATAGAATTTATTGAAACCTTACATTCACTCGGTATTCAGCATGTGATAACGACCCCTCACTGTATGATGGATCGTTATCCAAACTCGGTCGAAACCCTGAGAAAACCTTACCAACAGGTAAAAAAAGCACTGGCTGAAAAAAATATTCCGGTGCAGTTTCACCATGCAGCAGAATACTACATGGATGAATTTTTTGAAGACCTGATGAAGGCTCCGCTCATGACACTGGATGGTGAACTGGTGCTGGTGGAAATCTCATTTATGAGTGCTCCGCCCCAATTGCATCAATGGCTCTTTGAACTCGCCGCACAAGGCTATCGCCCGGTAATGGCACACCCTGAAAGATATAATTACTACCATACGCAGCTGGAAGAATACAAAGTATTCAAGCAAAGAGGTTGTCTGCTGCAGGTAAACCTGCTCTCCCTGACCGGTTATTACGGCAGGCATATACAGAAAGCTGCGGAATGGCTGATTGAAAATAAATTGATTGACTTTATCGGGACCGATTTGCATCATAGCAAGCATCTACACGCAATTAAATCAATTGCGAAAGATAAAAAACTGGTGAAATTGCTGGAAACTTATGCATTCAAAAATAATACAATACAAATAGTACCACAATCTATCTAATTATTTAATCCTTACTTCAATTATGCAGCCCGTTGTACAGCAACACGTACCAGAAAACAGCCGCATCGCCATCATTGGCCTCGGCTATGTCGGCTTACCCCTTGCCATAGAATTTGCGAAAAAGTACCCCGTACTGGGCTTTGACATCAATTCAGATCGTGTAAAGGAATTAAGCAAAGGACAGGACAGAACCAAAGAAGCAAACCTGGATGAATTAAAGCAGGTGATCCAGGACCGAAAAAAAGAAGGTGCTCCCACAGGACTCACATTTTCTTCCGACAAGAAAGATTTGTCACAATACAATGTTTTTATTGTCACAGTCCCTACCCCCATCGATGAATTTAAGTCCCCCGATCTCAAGCCACTTCTCAGTGCATCTTCCATGCTTGGCAGTATTTTGAAAGCAGGCGATGTAGTCATCTACGAATCTACAGTATACCCCGGCTGTACAGAAGAAGATTGCGTACCTGTACTGGAAAAAACATCTGGTCTTGTATTTAACAAAGATTTCTTCGCAGGCTATTCACCGGAAAGGATCAATCCGGGTGACAAAGTTAACACTCTTACAAAAATTCGTAAAGTCACCAGTGGTTCTACCCCTGAAATAGCTATTTATGTAGATGCATTGTACGCAAGCATTATTACCGCCGGTACACACAAAGCTCCAAGTATCAAGGTAGCAGAAGCTTCGAAAGCGATTGAGAATGCACAACGCGACATCAACATTTCATTTGTAAATGAACTGGCCCTCATCTTTGACAAGGTAGGTATCGATACCAACGATGTAATAGAAGCTGCCGGTACAAAATGGAATTTCTTAAAATATAAACCAGGATTGGTGGGAGGTCACTGTATTGGGGTGGATCCTTACTACCTGGCGCACAAAGCAGAAGCTCTCGGTTATCACCCGCAGGTCATCCTATCCGGCCGCAGGGTGAATGACCATATGGGGCACTTTGTAGCGAACAAGATTGTAAAACTTATGATCGAAAAAGATCATAAGATCAAGGGGTCAAAAATTCTGATCATGGGTATTACATTCAAGGAAAATTGTCCGGACGTGCGCAATACCAGGGTTGTGGATATTTATCATGAATTAATTGATTTCGGTCTGGATGTGACGATCTATGATCCATGGGCAGATCCGGAAGAAGTAAAACATGAATATGGTCTTGACATCGTTACTTCATTGAATGAAAATGAAATTTACGATGGCATTATCATAGCCGTTGCACACAAAGAATTTTTAACTTTCGATTTCAAAAAGTACAAACGCAATAATGGCGTAATTTTCGATACCAAAGCCTGCATTGACCGAAATCTGGTTGACTGCCGGTTATAATGCATTATATCTCATTTATCTCAAACGCTTCTGCTCACCGCAGAAGCGTTTTTCTTAAGATTTTTTCAATATCTTTACAGAGGTCTCGCACTCAAAAAACCCCATATCTTTTCTGTAAAGCCTCCCTAAGATTGTTATTATTCTATTCCGATCCTAAACCATTAATTAGATTCAACAACGATTGATTATTCTCATATCAACCGTATGGGAAAAACCATATACCATGAACGCACCTAACAACGACCCTGGGCTTAATTACGCTACCCAGCGAATACTCTTAGTTACCGCCGATGCAGGCATGGCCCGGAAAATCCGGCAATTGCTTACGGAGCAATACACCCTTCTTAGCACCAGTTCTATTACGGAAGGTATAGGATTGGCTCATCAACATCATCCCGATCTCATTCTCTGCGATGCCATAGTGCAGGACGCCACAGGGTATCAGTTCCTGATTACACTCAGAAATGATTCAGTGCTGAAGCCTATACCTTTTATTCTCTTTTCCCGTCCGAATATGCCCGCAAATATGCGCAAAGGCATGAACCTCGGTGCAGATGATTATCTCGTAGCACCTTTTACCGGCGAGGAATTACTTAAAAGTATCCACTCCCGTATCAGCAGGTTTCATCACATCAGGGATACGCGAAATTATATAAAGGAAAATGTGATGCTACCCGAAGTAAGCACACTCGCCATCAATGACAGGCTGAGTAAAACAGAGGCTAAAATACTAAGCATGATTGCCAGAGGTATGAGCAGCAGGGACATCGCATCTTATAAATGCATCAGTGTCAGGACCGTCGATAATCACCGGCATAATATCACCAAGAAATTACAGTTGTCAGGCCCTAACGCGCTCGTGAAGTTTGCCATCGGTTACGCAGGCGCTATGAGATGACACTTATCGTAATACATGCTTTTTTACAATACCCAGTTTTTTCATCCTGGCCTCCAGGGTAGTGGGTTTAATATCCAGCATTGCTGCTGCGCCCTGCGGGCCTCTGATCTTACCATTGCATTGTTGCAAGGCCTGGATAATCACTGCTTTTTCGGTATCTGCCAATGTGGAAGCGGGTGGTGAAGTATCTGACGATGCCGCCACCTCTCTGCTGAGTGGCGGTGTGATCATAATATATAAGTCAGTGGAAGCAATGACCGCCCTCTCTACCAGGTTTTCCAGTTCCCGGATATTGCCCGGCCAGCGGTAACTGACCAGCGCATCTATACAGGCAGGGTTGATGCCCCTGATTTTTTTCTCATATCGCAGGGCGGCACTGCCGGCAAAGTGCTGGAGCAAAACAGGGATGTCATCTATCCGCTCACGGAGTGGTGGTAAGTGAATAGGGAATACACACAAACGATAATACAGATCTTCCCTGAACCGGCCATTTGCCACTTCTTCTTCAAGGTTTTTATTGGTAGCTGCGACAATGCGAACATCTACTTTGATGATATTGTTGCCGCCCAGACGCTCGATTTCTTTTTCCTGCAAGGCGCGTAATAATTTCGCCTGCAATTCCAGTGGCAACTCTCCTATTTCATCCAAAAATAAAGTGCTTTTATCAGCGAGTTCAAACTTGCCGATCCGGCGTTGCAATGCACCTGTAAATGCTCCTTTTTCATGACCGAATAATTCCGATTCGATCAGTTGAGGGGGCAATGCGGCACAATTGACCTTTATCATAATATTGTTTTTCCTTGGCGAAGCGTTGTGAATGGCAGCAGCGAATAACTCCTTCCCGGTACCAGTTTCGCCGGTTAACAATACGGTCGCACTTGTAGGCGCAACCTGAGACACTAAATGTAATGCAGGTTGCAATGCCTTCCCGCCTATCATCCCTGAATTATTCACGACCGGTGGCAACGCCCCAGTCACCTTTTGCCGGTATTCTTCTGCCAGTTGTAACAATAATACCTGCAGACATGCAGCGGCAAATAACCCTGCAGATCTGTTCACTACAGATTGCACGGCTGATGAAAATGTATTACTGGTTTCAGAGAGTAAACAAAGAAATCCTAAATTTTTATCTTGATATTGTAAAGAATGTATCAGGGCCTCTTTTACACCGCTTTTAAATAAAGTGGTCTGGAAAGCATCTCTACGATCTGGGGTATGCAGCTCCAAAATATTGGAGGTAAGATTGGATAGATACATAGGAAGGACCTTATCCGGAAAACCCGGAAATACAAAAGTATTGTCAGCATGTAACCACCAGCAGGTGATCATACCGTCCGCATCGGCCATGCCGATCAAAATCGAAATTGTGTGTAAATACGGCCTGAGTACAGACTGTATAAACGCCATTAATTCCGCTTCACTATTAATCCCTTTCACAGCATCATGATCCGGTTGTGTACCCGTGGTTTCCCTGGGAACCAACCATTCTAACAACCCGAATAGCTCCATATTCCCAACTTTCGTTAACAGATGGCCTGTTTGTGACCGTTCACGAACAGGCGAGACTCCAACATTTTGGACATGCAGTTGGATAACTCCAATATATTGGAGCCAGCATGGTTGTGAGAATTACACTATGTAATTGATTCACAGATAATTAATCTAATGGCATAGACCTTGAGTCTTTATGGGTCACTTAGGTGGAAAATTGTTGGAGGATTGTATTCACCTTATGGTTTGGTGATATTCATGATTGGGGAATTACTCCTCTCCAGTTGGTTTCTCATAGGGATAGTAAAATTATTTTCTATCTCAGGGGCTGTTTTTTACAAAAACAGTACCATACTGTTGTGTTCCGCCAGGTGTTTGATCGGCCCAGAACCAACCATTTGCTAAAACTCATATTTTTTCACCTCATTTAATGGCGTAATCGTTGCTTTTGCTTATTGATTTTTTTTTACATGCTTTATTGAAAAACTAGTAGAGAATATGTCTTTTATTACTGTGTCCATTTATGACAATACCCGGTGGGATCGTTACATCCGAAACGCCCATACATTTGACTTTAACCATACCTGGTATTATCACAGTACATTTCCGGGCGAACCTGTTTTATTGGTCTATGAAGAACGTGATGACTATATCGCGTTGCCTGTGGTAATGAATAGCAGCACTGAAGGTATAAGGTACATCAGTGGGTTTGCAGGTCCTCTGGCCAGCCGGAATTTTGCGGTGCTGGACAATGGCGTACAGGAGCGATTTGAAATTGCGTTTTTACAGTACCTCAAAGAACAGCAGATCTCAGAGTCGAGTATCCTGCTGCATCCCCTCATTCACGCCGCCTTTAAGCCGTTGCGCACAGGGCGCCTGCAACAGCATGCCGATAGCCTGTTGATAGACCTGTCGCTTTCTCCAGGTATGCAGGAAGCAAATTATGGCGAAAACTTCGGCAACAATGTATCACTACTCCGGCGAAAGGGATATACGGTAAGGCAGGCGACATCGATTCACGACGTGGATACATTTGCAGACATTTATTATAGAAATAGTATGCACCTGCAATCAGGAAGCGCTCATTTTGATAAAGCGTGGTTCAGACAGATACTCAGACCTAGTGGTTTTGAAAGCACATTATTACTGGCATGTCAGGGTACGCAGGTGGCAGCAGGGGTATTACTCACGTTTTGTAATGACATGATGCAGTTGCATCTGGCCGCTACACATGAGCAATACTTACAACATGCACCATTGCACTTGTTATTGGCAGAAGCAGGTGGGTTGGGGAAAACTGCAGGCATGCAGTACTTTCATCTGGGAGGTATGGGGCGTAAGGCAGATGTGCTATTTGCAAGCAAAGCAATAACATCAGAGACCTACCCGGGATTTAAGACATGGCATGTTCCTGTACAGCAGATCCAGAATTCCTTAAAGAATTACCGGCAACAGCTTTCAATAGCAGTATAAGAATTTACATTGGAAAACCAGGTTTGACCAAACCTTTTGAGTGTGTATTTTAGGGCCCTCCTCTGGGGGGCTTTTTTGATTGGGAGAATTTAGGGCAAAAAAAAACGGCCAACCATGAATGGAAAGCCGGTCTTTCATCCATTGTTTGTTAACCCCAGTTACCGAATTCCTTTGTTTCAGATCAAGTAGCTGGGGCTACCCTTGCAATGTTTGTTATGCAATATTAATGCATTACTCGATACGATTTTGTTAACCCTTGGTTAACGAGAAATTATTCTTTTATTATTTTTGCCATTCGTTCATTTCCATCCCACTTTAATGGGATATTGCAGAGTTCCTTATCCAGCATCATTTTCACACCTCTTCCCTATCCTGCTGCATCTGTACGCACACACTAGGATATATATACGATTCCCCCCGGATACCGGTGACTACAACTAAATACATACCGTGATTTCTGCAGAAATCTTCCCGTTATCTCACTGTTTATCTGATCGTTGATAAAATATAGTGCAGTTTGAACAATTCTGTATTACCAATAAGTCTAGCTATACGTATGTACTATTTTTCTTTCACAACCTATACTATATGAAATAATTCTACCTGCCGGTATTTTGGCAGATCGTGCTCTTCCCGGATAGCAGGGTTTACTCCCAGCACTTCCATGTGCAGGCATTTGATCAGGGAATGGCATTAAAATAAAATAACCCGGATGAAGAATCGTCCGGGGGGCTTCATTCCTATATTACTTACTAACCTTATACTATGAAATCTACTACTGTTTCATTGTCTGCCAGGTCTGTCGCAACTACATTGACCTTGCTGCCATTTACGGCATGATTGGCCGCAGTCGTGGTGTACTGCCAGCAAAATTTATAAAATTTCACGGTCTGACCGGTTTCTACCAGTGTACCATCGGCTATTACAATGCTTACCTCTACACTCGCTACCTCTACTACATCTTTTACATGCAGTGGCAGCTTATCGCCGATTTCCCCTTTGTAGTTCAATGCCTTCAGCTCTTTCATTTCAGGAGGATTGATCGCATCCTTTACTGCCAGATTATATGCGGAAGCTGTTCTTGAACCATCTGCCCCTGCCTGGTATAATGCTTTCTTTTCCGGATCTGCCATCGCACCGGTAGCATAGCCAACAGCCATTGCAAAACGGTCTCTGATAGCTTACTGCTGTTCACTGTTTTTTTGTGAATATGTCCCTATCTTCTTTATAGTTCCCTGTTTACGGATGGTAGGGTCATCTGTTTCCCGATAGATCCGGATTGATTTGCCATGAAAATGTTCTTACTTGCGTTTGCCATGTTTAATTTTTTTTAAATAAACAATGCACTGACAACCGGGTGAAGCAACAGGTACCGCGCACTCCATTGCTGATAAAAAATCAAAAAACATCATATCTCTCTGTACTTCGCCCTTGTGATGAAATGGAGGAAACAAAAGGACAATCCTGTACTCAGAATTACGGCCAAAGAGATATATCAGGGAATACCCGCATTGGCGCGACTTCACCTTCAGGCGTTATCAGTTTACGGCTGTACGACAAATTCTGGCATGGGTGTTACGGGATGAGACAGAAACGGCAGCTTTGAATACTGATCTTCAAAAAGGATTGTTGGTAATGGGTAGTGCAAATATTGGTAAGACCCGGCTGATGTGGCTCATTAGCAGATTAAAAGTCGATAATGAGCCAAAGCTTTTTAAGATGATCAATTGTGCAAATCTCAGTGATCAGTATGCATCATAGGCAGACATGCATTGCTGCCTATGATGCATACTTCCTGTTGTTTTGATGGACTGGGCCGGGAAATGCCTGCAGGGCATTTATCCCACATCAATTCCATTAGCAGCAACTTCTGTTGCAGATGGAATACCGGGTAAATGCTGATGTACATCTATATATTTCGACACCTCATTCAGGTATGGTAATTCATAATCTTTGTGAAATACAAAATCCGCCCAACCCGTTTGTGTAACCTGTAATTTCTTTGCACCAATAGTCTCATTTACAGCCAGCTTATAAGTACTTGTAGTAGTTGTTCCGATGCCTACATCTCCTGTCGCATCTATCCGCATACGCTCCGTACCGTTACTGGTCAGGAAAGAAATAAAACCACCGGTTACACCTGTTCCCTTATTGAAAACAATACCGCTATTCATATAGCCTGCAATCTTATGGACCAGCCCAAACAAGGGAGCACTATTGGTATTGTTATAGGTACCATTAGAAGTACCATTGCCAAACGCCTGTCTGCCAAGCATGCTGGCAGTGGTATCATCTATTGTCGTAGCCACATCCAGCGTAACACGCGGTGTCAGCGAACCTAAGGCCAGGCGGCCGGTCAGCGTCGCATTCAAAGTATCGGCTAGAATAACTGTGTCTAAATTGGTTTTTATAAGCTATAGAAGAGACCACAGTAGCTGTCGTTGCCAGAAAGTCGTCTACAATCGTCCAACCCGTATAATTGGCGGCCACATCCTCTGATTGTCCCATGGAAAATGCACGAACATAGACTCTTGGCGAATATGGTTTATCATCGATCCATAATGCCACCTTTCCATCTTCATTGGCAATAATCGATCGAGTAGACGGCCGTGAGCCATGAGCTCACGGTACGCCTCTCACACCACTGTACGTACCGACCGGTATACAGCGGTTTATTAGAATAAAGATGTTTGCCTCCCTATTATCCTCTGGTATGTTTCGTAAAATCCTACATAGCCTTTCTTTTGATAATAGCTATTTGATAATGCCATATTAACCAGACGTTGCCTTGCCATATGAGTGTATCCTTTACCACTATATGCATAATAATAGGCTTCCGGGCCTTTTATACCTAATTGCCGAAGATTTCTCAGTCTAGTTTTACCATGCTTCCATTGTTTCCATGAGCATGTTCTAAGTCTGGCTCGAACATGGGCATCCAGAGCCAACATCTTTTCTTTTACGCCTTCTGCTATTTTAAAGTAATTTACCCATCCGTTAATTAATGACATTAGTTTTTCTATTCGGCTTTCCTCTGACATTCCATTACTCCGTCCGGTAATCTCGTTACATTTGGATTTTACACGCGATATGCTTTTATTCGATATACGTGTTTTCCATTTTCTTTTTACCTGGTAAAATGAAAATCCAAGTAACGTACTGTCAAATGGATTCGTGATCCTCGTCTTTTCTTTGTTCACTTTCAGTTTTAGCGTTTCTTCAATGTATAATGTAATACTTTGCATTACTCGCTTAGCTGCCGTTTCACTGGACAAGTATAAACTTATATCATCTGCGAACCGTACGAAGCAATGGCCTCTTCTCTCCAATTCCTTGTCCAGATCATCTAGAATGATGTTTGAATGAATTGGACTAAAAGGGCTGCCCTGAAGTGGCTGTTGCACAACTAAAATGTCAGCCCTTACCTTTTTTTCCTTGCATGCTTTTATTAAATTGGAGTATGCAAGGAAAAAAAAGTTATCAGGAGAAACTATTCATGCAATTCAGTCTTTCTGATCATATACCGGAAGACAATTTCTACAGGCGGCTTAAAAGCACATTAGACTTTTCATATTTATATCGTTCTACCTCAAAGTATTATGGCAAAGAGGGTCAAAAAAGCATCGACCCTATAGTTTTCATGAAGTTAATGTTGGTAGGCTATCTTGAAAATCAGGTTAGTGATAGACGTATAATTGCTACTTCTCGTATGCGTTTGGACATACTTTATTTCCTGGGGTATGATATAGACGAGGAGCTTCCCTGGCATTCTACCCTTAGCCGTACCCGGCAGCTTTATGGAGAAGATGAATTTCTTATTTTGTTTAAACAGGTATTAAAACAATGCATAGATAATGGCTTGGTTTCAGGTAGAAGGCAGGCCGTAGATAGCGTATTCGTCAAAGCTAATGCTGCTATGTCCAGCATGGTTGAACGTGATATCTTGGCGGATGCCGGTATCTACGCGCAGGAGCTAAAAGCTGCTGAAGAAAATATGGCCGGTACTCCTGCTGTTTCAAAAGATGAAAAAATAAAAAACACACAGGCTGTCGCTACTGTCAAAGCTACCAACAAGACACATGTAAGTAAGTCTGATCCTGATGCAGGAATGTCGGTAAAACCAGGCAAGATCACCAAGCTAAATTATTTAAGCCAGGTAAGTGTGGATACAGCCAGCCATGTAATAACCAACATTCAGGCCTTCCATGCAGATAAAGGGGACAGTCAATGTTTTAAGCAGGTGTTAGATAATACTATTAAAAACCTGAAAAAAAATGGACTAACCATATCTGAAATCCTTGCAGACACTGCATATAGCAGTGGTAATGTTTTAGAGGCATTAGCTGCCAATAATATAGAAGGCTATATTCCCAATCCATGCGGATACAGAATAGAACGAGAGGGATTTATTTACGAAAAGGAACATGATAGATACTGCTGTCCACAAGGCGCTTATCTTACGCTAAGGCGTATCAGAACTGACAGAGGCAGACCCCTTAAAATATATAGAAGCAGTGTAAAGGATTGCAGGCAATGTCCTTTGGCAAAAAGTTGTACAGGTTCTACTGGGATCAAGAGTATAGAAGATTCAGTCAGTAAAGCGCTTAACGACCAGATGCACCAACGGATGCAATCCAAAAAAGGTAGAAGAATGGCAAGGCTTCGAGGTAGCACTGTAGAACCTGTGTTAGGTACGCTGATTAATTTTGCCGGGATGAAACAGGTTTATACTAAAGGAATTAAACTGGCAAACAAATGTATGATTATGGCCTCTATTGCTTATAACCTGAAAAAGTTAATGAAGGTTATGGCTCATCCCCGCATCAAAGCACCTGTTTTACAACAAAAAAGCAAGCAATTGCTCCGTTTTCCCTTTACTAGTGCGAAATACTCATTTATTGACTCATACACTGCTCAATAGTAGACCCTATTGGTAATAGCATCTTTTTTACTGCCTTGCCCATAAAAAGAAGGCTCAATAACCTCTTCCCTAATAGGGCAGGTTATTGAGCCTTTAAATTAAGGTTGTACAACAGCCACTGAAGCGTACCCTCTGTTCTTTGTGTAAATACCCCGTCCGTTAGAATACCACTGTTCAGGTAATGACGTATCAGACTTAAGGTCCGCTTATCACTGACCTGCCTGGAGAGTAAACTTATGAGACGATCATGGTTTACACGATCAAAGAAATTTGCCAGGTCCAATTCTACTACCCATTCCTTGCCTTCATGTAAATGGACCAATCCTGCCTGAACTGCCTGATGAGCACTCCGGCCTGGACGAAAACCATAACTTGACTTGGAGAATATCGGTTCGTAGAACTGACTCAACCATTGACTGATGGCCTGTTGTATCAGTCTGTCTTTCACACAGGGGATACCAAGTTGTCTGGTGCCTCCATTGGGTTTAGGAATGGATACGGATTTTACCGGCAGGGGCTTGTATTCCCCCGACAATATAGAATGACGCAATACCTGATAGCTGGTATTGAGGTAGTCACGAAGTTCATCGGTCTGCATACCATCAATACCAGCGCTTCCTCCATTGGCAATAACATGCCGGAGGGCTTTCTCAAGATTGCGTCTGTCTAATATTGTTTCCAGCATCTTACTAAAAAAAAATCTCGTACAGGAGAATTCATTGCTATTCCATAATTAGGCTAAACTCTGGTTACCCTTATCATAGGTACTGCCCGTCTTCAGGTAATCAGTTCGCTTAAGGTGGCTGTTTTCATCGCTTTCATTATAGAATATTGCAGGTCTTTCTCTTATTTTAACATGCAGCCCTTCAGTCAAAAAAAAAATTGACCTAATATGGCCTTTGCTGACTTCTGTGAACGCCTCAATACATCTCTATAAGAGTTTGCCGCGCGGGGAAGCGCTTCTCCCTCTGCCAACGCATTCACAGATCTCTCAGGGTAAGCCTGTCCGCTTTCAGTTCATGTAGCCTCTGAATTTACGTTGCATTGATCTGTACAGTATGGGGCTTTTGTTTCTTTAGCAACATCCCCCTCAACGCGCCGCCTTTTATCCAGTTTCTGTTCGTAGGCTCGAACTTTTGCCGCTGGCTTCTTTCAGATTCCATCTCACGATGGACACCCTTGCCTTGAGCTAACACTTCCTACTGTAAAGCGTGTTTGGGACTTGCACCCTACAGCTGACAGGCATGCCTGACACACTAAATAGGTGGCGTATATGCACCACTGCTACTGATATTGGAAGAATAAATTCTGTCTTTATAAATATAGTAACTGATCTTCAGATCTATCAACTGCGCCGAACCGAATACATACCCCTCGAGCATGATAGTTCGCATATGCGTATCATTCGTAAAAGGTAAGTTTGTTTTAATCTTTAAACCTTTCGGAAGCGTGTAGTTATTATAATAAGCCGCCATATTATCATTATAAATTTGTGCCTTCAGGGGCAATGAAGCTATCACAAGGGATAAACAAAATAAAAATTTCTTCATACTATTAATTTAACTTTTAAAAGGTGGTCTGGATTTTTACACTTTTGATAGTTGGAAGGCAATCCCTCATTATAGCATTGAGCATGCTGTGACACAAACAATAGGCATAAGTATAATAATCGTGATTGCATCATTCAATAAGGGGATTGAATATTAGTACGAACATTCGCAGCCATCATTAGGTATAGCAGATATCAATAAAATACTGGTAAAATTTTGGGGCAATTGGTAACTAGGGTCTGCTGAATAAGTTATCCGATCAATTATATTTCATTTTAACACCTGGCTATTTCCCCTTTCTGACGTC
This sequence comes from Chitinophaga sp. LS1, assembly GCF_034274695.1. NCBI lineage: Bacteria > Pseudomonadati > Bacteroidota > Chitinophagia > Chitinophagales > Chitinophagaceae > Chitinophaga > Chitinophaga sp. LS1. Next base: position 5,333,941 of record NZ_CP128362.1, on the reverse strand, counting down.
TCATATATCGGGGTATAAATTGTGCATCGGGGCTATTTACCATTATGGTCAAATAGCCCTCTGTTACCAGCCAGTAATAGATTTGGAGTGCTGACAACAAAGAACCAGCTGCCAGTTTAAGCAGATTCATGACAAAGTATATAGACATCACCCAACTCTCAGCCGTATCCTTTAGACGGGCCTTGATCTTACCCAGGCCATATGCATTTTTTCCTTGTCCAAACTTCCCTTCAATCGCATTTCGTTCTGGCATCTCCTTTTGTAATAATCGCTTTTGCTGCTTACTCTCCGGTGATGGTCGACCCAATGGCTTGCCAACATAACGGATCCCTTTTTCCTTCATGAATCGTCTGTTTTCACGTGTGCCGAACAACTGATCTGCCAATACACGCTCAGGATAGCAACCAAACAAGCGTTTATATGTTTCCAGGCTGGCTATCAGCAATCCACCTTCATTGTAATTGTCCCAACTCAGCTTTTCTATATGTGTGTAACCATCTTTCAACATCACCAGTTGCTTGCTCCCAAACTCTGTTGATACACGGTCTTTACCTCTAGGCATTGGACGTACATGCGGTTGATAGATACTTACAATCCTATCCGACATTTTTTGTTCTCTTTTCTTATACATCTCTGCCTGCTGACGATACATTTCCTGAATCACTTGTATTAAGGTCCAGTCCTTCATTTTCAACGTCTCCTTAAAAGTAGCATCTGATTCTATCAGCCAATTGATATACTTTAAATCACGCTTAACATATTGTAGTTGCTGCCGGATACCTCTGCGTATATCTCTTTTGCTCTTGTTTTTCTTTTTGGCAATATTCAGATATTGCTTCCTGGCTATCTTCCTATACATCCGCGGCATTACCAGTTCCGCCGCCTGACATCCCCGCTCTATCATCCCTTCCAATTGACGGCGTCCTTCATTCAGTAATTTGATATCTGTTGGATATTCGATCTGTTGCTCTGACACAGTCGCATCTAACATCACTGTTCCTGATAGCGCTTCAGGTGGCTTTTCTTTTACACTGTTCATATGATCCTGCGAGCAATCGTTATTTCTATCCCCTCCATTCTCATCCTGATCACTATTTCCTTCGGTATTCGCTACCTTCTCTTCATTCACTTTAGTTAATCCCGCTTCCTGCAAAATAATCTCATTCAATCTGGACATAACTTCTATGCCTAACCGTTTTCTAATACTTACCATCAACGATGCATCAAAGGGAGCCTCCTGTTGAAAACTGCTTAAGCCTACAAAATATTGCAGATATATATTTTCCGTGATTTGCTCTACTACCTCCCGATCATCTATGTTCAGTATATGTTTGATGATCACCGCACCAATCACCATCCTGGCACTCAATGTTGGAGCTCCAAAATCTGCCCGCATCTTTTTATAATACACCTCCGCCAGTTTATCCCACGGAATCTTTGCAGCCAGTATAACCCATCGATTGCTAGTTGATAATTGCTGCGAGAAGGGTGTAGAAAATCCGTCTAATGTTAACTGTTTTGAAGGAGTGTAACGTATCATTGCTGCATGGTTTTGGAGATGAATCACTCAATATATAAGCACTTCTGTAGCAAATAATAAGCCATATAATATTGATTAACAATATCTTAATACTTATTCAGCAGACCCTAACTAAAGGGATATCGCCATTTTTGTCGCTAAATAACTAAACCATGTTAAAGAATACAAAATAAATTTTAACCACTTGAAAAAATTCTACAAAATCACATCCGCAGATAGCAAGCATTACTAATTACTGTAATTCAACCCATTAAGTAATACACAAAAGAAAATTTTAACTTTTATTTAACAGTCGTGAAAGTAATTTCGACGCATGATCTATGCCTAATAAATTATATTCATATTAAAATTTCATGGTTTTTAATTCTATCAACTTTCTATATTTCATACTGATATTTTTCCCATTATACTTTCTACTATCCAGGAAACTCAAACTTCAGAATTACCTTATTCTGCTAGCTAGTCTTTTCTTTTATGCCTGTTGGGATTATCGTTTTCTCACACTGCTCCTTGCAAATGTCTGCATGGACTATTACTTTGGTATAGCCATTTATAACGCGCAGGATCCAGGAAGCAAAAAACGGCTGCTCAACACTGCCGTTATTATGAACATTGGCATTCTCTTCTTCTTTAAATATTTCAATTTCTTTATTCAGTCATTTAATGATTTCACCCATATACAATTGAGTTCATTAAATATTCTATTGCCCATCGGCATCTCATTTTACACCTTTCACTCGTTATCGTACACCATCGATATCTATCACAATAAACTGGCGCCTACACGCGATTTTGTTGCCTACGCCTCATTTGTGACTTTCTTCCCGCAGCTTGTAGCCGGCCCTATTTCCCGCGCAAAGGATATGCTGCCAAAGCTCACCACTAAGCGGGAAATAGATGCTGAACGTATGAGCAGTGGCCTCTCCCAAATCACTCAGGGCTTTTTTAAGAAAATGGTCATTGCCGATACCATCGCAACTTTTGTGGACCCGGTTTTTAATAACCTCCCTATGGTATCCGACCTTAGCATATTACTCGCCGTTATCTTCTATTCTTTCCAGATCTATTGCGACTTCTCAGGATATACTGACATCGCACAGGGACTAGGCAGGATCTTCGGTATCGAACTAAAGGTAAACTTCAACAGACCTTACTTTTCCAAAAATTTCAGTGAGTTTTGGGAACGCTGGCATATCTCGCTTTCCAGCTGGCTCAGGGATTATTTATACATTCCTTTGGGTGGTAATCGCAAAGGCACCGTACGTACCTATATCAACTTATTTATTACCATGCTCCTGGGCGGGTTGTGGCATGGTGCCAGCTATAACTTTATTATCTGGGGGGCTCTCCATGGTATCTACCTCATTATACAGCGACTATTCAAATTTAAACTTCCAGGCCTGATTGCCATCTTTATTACCTTTGGCATTACAACCCTGACCTGGATCTTCTTTCGTGCACAAACACTGCACGACGCTATGTATATCCTACAGCGGATTTTTACCCTGCACAATAAACAACTCACCAGCGTATTTACAGTGATCAAACTGTTTTATCTCACTGGCACGCTACTGGTCCTTGATCTGCTAATTGTCAATTACTTTGAAAAAGTGAACAGAAAGGCACTCATCATCAACATCGTTCTGCTGGTGCACATCTTACTGTTCTCCACTTTTTCAGGTAATTCCTTTATTTATTTCCAATTCTAATATATGTTGCTCTTTATAAAACGTCTTTGTATATTGCTTTTACTCACGATGGTAACACAGATAGGTGTTTATGTCGCACTTAAAACAATACTTGATCACAAATCTGAGTTTAGGCTTTCTCGATATTTCAGACACCCTCTGCATCAGATTTATATTCTAGGTAATTCCCGTGCGGTCAACTCTGTGAACGAACAGTATGCTACCCAATCCAGGCACGCCGACCTGATCAACCTGGGCTTTAATGGTATGAATTATCAAACCATTAAAGCATTAATCAATGATATTAATGCGAAACAGAGCAACGCTAACTTATTAATTGAAATTACCAGTCTGCTGGAAGATAAAGAAGATGACAACTATGCTTACTATATGGGGAACTCTCCATTCATGCATGTACAATATAAAAACACGAAATACGAATATCTGCATCTGATGCGACTCAACAACGAGTTATTTCTCAGGAATATTTATTATCTCAGAAAGTCAGATGCAGACTGGGTCAATAAATACACCATTTCCGAAAATCTCATTGAAGAAACCAGAACACTGGCTCTCAATGATACTACACTCGGTAACCGGCCATTGCTGATAGAGCGTATGCAAAATATTGTTGCAACCTGCAATCAACACAACAATAAGGCGGTATTCTTTCTGGCTCCGTACTATCCGGAATACCTGAAAAAACTTACGCAATATCCTGCATTGATCGATACAATTCAATCACTACATACATTCACTTTCCATGACCTGAACACCCTGCAAATTCCAACAAACGGCTTTTCTGACAGGATACACACTAATGTAACTTCATCTTTACAGATCTCGGATTACCTGCTATCGCACTAACACCAGAGTACCGTGTTGCTTCATGTCCTGGCCTTTACTATCCGTATAGGTCATGACATACAGGTAAGCACCCGGGTCCTGGTAAACACCCTTAAAAGTGCCGTCCCATCCATTATCCGGGTTCCTGCTCTCAAATATCTGTTGTCCCCAACGGCCGAATACCCGCATGCTGAAATTAGTCACGTAATCATTTACCGCTGCCCGGAATACATCATTCACGCCATCTCCATTTGGACTGAAAGCTGTTGGTACATATACCGCACACACCCTTCCTCCTTTAGTTATTTCAAAATCCTCAATCACCTGACATTGGTGCCTGTCTGCTACCGAATAAGAGTAATTACCCGGTGACAGTTTTTTTAACACACTATCAGATTGTGCATTTATATAACCTGGTACACTATATATGTAGGGAGCCGTTCCTCCTTCGGCAGTAATCACCAGTTTGCCATCCTGGGCACCGGCACAGGATTCCGACGTTAAGGTCAGGCTCTTTATGACCAGGGCTTCCGGTTCTTTCAGATCTATGTTGTCTATCACAGCTGTACAGCCACCCGCATCCGTTACTTTTACCTTATATGTACCTGCTGCCAGATGAGAAAATACCGAATCTGCATGATCGGTTGCAGCATCATTCAGGTGATATGCATATGGTAATACACCTCCTCTGGTAGCCACGTAAATAATACCGTCATCTACCCCATTACAACTCACATGATGTATGTTCACTTTTCCCGACAGTTCTGATGCCTGTACATTTACCATTCCATACGTAGTGGTTTTTTTTTTCAATCCCCTCACTGTCACGTGATACACTCCATTTTTCACCCCAATCAATCTGCTACAGGTATCACCAGTACTCCATAAATAAGCGTACTCGTCATCAGTGTTCTTCACCTTTGCCACAGCTACACCATTATCTCCATTGCATGAATTCTCTGAAGACAATGATAATTGTATTACCTCCCTGATATCCGAGAAATGGTCAACTAATACTCCAGCGATATTTTTAACAGAATCTCCAGGCTGTTTATATGCAGTGACTATAAGGTAGTTATACGCTTTGGAAGGTGTAAATACCGCCTGGTATTGCTTCCAGTCGGTATGCGTAAATATACCTGAACTCCATAACAATTCTTCCCGCTTGCCAAATTCACTACTACCATAAATAGCAAAACCACCATATGTAATGGTCCATGAATACCTGGCTGTGTATGCCAAATCAAATGACAACGAGTAACTCTTGCCCGAATCGAGCGGATGTGATAATAATTGGGTAATACCCTCCTGGATGTAAGTAGTTGCTACCATACCTACATATGTATCACCATCTGATGCGGACATTGAAACTCCATACACACCAGGCTGTATATCAGGAGTTTCCTCAATGATAGACCATTCCGGAGGTACTGCTCTTTCTAATCCCGCTGTGCCTTCTAATGAAGGGTTTTTTAATGATATGATTTGTGCTTTCACATGGCTTGTGGACAATATGAACAACCATAAGATTATGATCCTATAGTGGACGATTGCTTCACTACCAGTCAGTTGTAAGGCTTTCATAGGACTCTAAATATTTACCTTAACTCATAGGATAGAAAAACGGGAAACAACCAGTTATTATTTTATCAAATATAAATTTTTTATTCTATAAACTGCAATGTGTAACAATAAATTATTTAAAAGGTTATTTTTTTTTTTTGAGTATTAAATAGGAATTTTAACTTCTTAATCAAGTATCACCCCCTATCAATCATTTTATATACTCCAAAAAATGAAAAACATCCTCCTAGGCAGTGCGATGATTTCAGTCATACTTTTCGCCTGCAAAAAAGACAACTTCACTACACAACCCAACAAAGACCAAAAGTTTCCTGTCCGGATCGCTATCGAAAGATTTACACAAACATCCGAAGACTTTGATGGCAGGAAGAAATCATCTACCAATGCAAAAGATGCGGCAGATTCACTTGCTGATTACATTCAGCATCTTTATTATCTCGTGTATAACAACAGCAATACACTGGTCAAACGCATTAACCAAACCACAGCCGATAGTAGTTTTGGCCTGATACAGGATTCCCTGGCAGCCGGCCACTATACTATTGCCCTCGTAGGTTCCAAAAATGAAACCTACATTGGAGGAGATCCCCTTTTCCATTTTCAGGATGAACTGGCATTCTTTGATTTTCCGGGTGGAGATGTCTTCTATAAAAAAACAGGTATTGATGTTACTGATTCCATCGCTATTGCCGTGAACATGGACAGGGTGGTATCCAAACTGAAAGTTCAGATACAGGATGCTATCCCTACCAGTGTAAAGAATATTTCTATCCAGCCTACCACCTACCCATTACCTCCGGAAGGTGTCAATGCCGGAATAGCGAACAATATCTTACTATACAGCGGTACCAGCTCCGCCTTTTCAGGTGGTGCAGGTTTTTATTCTCCTTACTACTTCCCTGTACCGGATTCTCTCCATGGCACTACCAATCTGGCGATTGAAATGTATGTACTGATCCTTAGCCCGGCCACTATTTCAGTCATTATCAGATCGCTGGATGCCAGCTATGGAACAATCACTGAAAAAGATGTGACACAGGTAAATATTCAATCCGGCAAAAAAACAGTACTGAAAGGGAATCTCTTCTCCGACCTGCCCGGCGAAGGTAAGGGTGTTCATGTAGGACTCAATGATCCTGGGTGGAGTAATGATAGTACGCTTGTCAATTTCTAAGTATAAAAAAGGCTCCTCACGGAGCCTTTTCAAATATCGTATTTGGAAGTACCTCTGTCCATGCCGGCACATGCACATTGCGCATTACTACTGCTCCCGGTCCAATCAGCGCTCCCTCGCCAACTGTAGCGCCGCCACCAATATAACAGCCCGGACCCAGATGGACAAAATCACCAATTACAGCATCATGATCTACCTTACTACCTATATTTAATATACATTGCTTACCGATCTTTACATTAGCCTGTACGATAGCACCAGCCAATATCACCGTACCAGCACCCGGTACCAGCGAAGGTGAACATACGGCTGCCTGATGCACGAATACAATCGCAACAGGATGTACCCGCTCCGCTATTTCCTTACGCGTTGCATTATGACCAATCGCTATGATCAGAGGTAATGTACCTGTTTCATAAGGAGTGATCTTTACCCCATTGAACGTTCCCTCCGCATTATCTGAAAATGCAGCACACAGCGTCCATTCATTCATCGTTGCCAGTTCCGCCACTACCCGTGCATGCCCACCTGTGCCATATAACTGGTATTCTCTCATACTGTTGCTGGTTTCATTAATTTAGGTTTCAATGCTACATACATAATCACCAATGGAATGATCACTCCCGCAAAACTCAGCACACTTCCATTGAATATTACAATCACACATACAATCGCCTGCAATACTGCATACAAAGTACTTACATACAAATGAGGAATCTTCCTGTCATTTGCCAGTATCTGGTAAAAATGTAAACGATGTGCTTTGAAAATATTTTGTTTAAGGTACAAACGATGTATGATGGTCAATATCGTATCTACCCCGTAAATAGCCAGGAACAGGACATACGTATAGTTCCCCGTCTGAATGATCAGTTGTAGCAACAAACCAGCTATCCAGAATGCGATCGTCACACTTCCCACGTCTCCTGCAAAACATTTCGCTTTCTTCCTGAAGTTAAATACAAGAAATACCACACTGGCAATAGCCGGATACCAGATCATATCCTCACCCACAAAATGTACCTGTGACACATTTACATACTGCAAAAATAACAATACCACCAGGCTATATAAACCGGTTATACCATTAATGCCATCCATAAAATTATAGGCATTAATAATGCCGATCACCAACACATACAGGCAGATCACCCATACAAGATGAAACGTAAAAACCGCCAGAAAATAAAATAACAGGCTTACCGCAGCTATATGAAACACAATACGGATCCTGTTGCTCAGCGTAAATACATCGTCCAGAAAACTAATCACACCAATCGTCATCAACCCTGCCACAAAGGGCCAGTAGGTTGCAAAATCATCGATCAGCAAGGCCAGTCCAGCAAATAAATAAATAACGCCTCCCCCTCTAATAGTGACATCTTTGTGCGAACTTCTCTCGTTGGGCTTATCGATAATATTAAAATGATCCGCTACCTTAAAATATATTAAGATCAGCAGGAACAATGAAATGGCTAATACCAAATAACTCATCTGTTAAATTTTGAATTCATCTAATACCCTGCGGGGGCGCCAGCCCAGCTCTTTTTGCGCTTTGCTGTCGTCAAAGGTAAGTGTTGATATGATCTTACCCAGTTTCAGGGAATTGATCGGTGATTTATTACCCGCCAGGTCACCTATGCGGCCTAGCATTCTGGCCATCCACAATGGGATCGCCAATGGGAGTCCCTTTCCTGTCTGCGCTGCAATCAATGCTTCTAATTCAGGAAAGGTAGGATGATAGCTGTCCGTGAGGTTATAAATTCCACCTACCTCGCTCATACGGGGAATAATGGTGGCCACATCTGCCGCCATCACCACACTTTTCCGGGCATTTACACCCTTTATACTCAGGTATCGGCCTGTTTTGATGCCATTGATCATCGCCCCTAGGTTACCAGGAGGATTTGGCCCTGCTATAAGCGGCAGCCGCACAATAGACAGGGTCACACCATTCACCTTGCACCACTCTGCCAAAAACGCTTCTGCCTGTACTTTACTTTGGGCATATGCCGTAGTGCCAGCTAAGGGATGCGTTTCACTGATAGCTGCTCCTGCCTCTACCCCATAGACCGCTACGGTACTGATAAAAACAAAGCGTGCCGGCGGTTTTCCGCTGGCACTCAGTGATTGACACAATCTTACAGTTCCCTCATAATTTACCTGAAAAAATGCCGCCTTTTCTTCCTCTGTTTTAGGTACTGAATGTGCCTTGCCTGCACAATGTACCACCAGTGAATAAGCGTGCTGCGTACTGAATCTTTCTTTCGAAAGATCGCAGACGATATCATTCAGTGCATCTCTGCCCAGTGTATGTACAAGGTCTGACTTTGCCAGTTCTTCCCTGATAATTTTTCCAAGAAAGCCACTGGCCCCGGTTAATAAAATCATATGAAATTGTACTATTCGTATTGATTCATGATCTCAAAACCATGTTCTTTCAGTAACTTCTCTTTCTTAAACAGGCTGATATCTGCTTCGACCATTTCTTCTACCAGCATATCCAGGTCGTACTTTGGCGTCCATCCCAGTTTGGTCTGTGCCTTGGTAGGATCGCCGATCAGCAGCTCTACTTCTGTAGGACGGAAATAACGTGGATCTACACATACGATTTCCTGACCAATTTCCAGATTGGTATCCTTATTGTGCAACGTTTTTACCACACCAATTTCGTTCACCCCTTCACCTGAGAATTCCACTTCAATACCTGCTACTGCAAATGCTTTCTTTACGAAGTCTCTCACAGTAGTGGTTACACCTGTAGCTATTACAAAATCTTCCGGCTGCTCCTGTTGCAATATTCGCCACATTGCTTCTACATAGTCTTTCGCATGACCCCAGTCTCGTTTTGCATCCAGGTTCCCCAGGTATAGCTTTTCTGCCAGCCCCATAGAAATACGGGCTACGCTGCGGGTAATTTTCCTTGTCACGAAGGTCTCTCCTCTCAGCGGACTTTCATGATTAAACAGGATACCATTGCAGGCATACATACCATATGCTTCCCTGTAGTTCACCGTGATCCAGAAGGCATACATCTTAGCTACTGCATAAGGGCTACGTGGATAGAACGGTGTACGTTCTGACTGTGGCACTTCCTGCACCAGACCATACAACTCAGAAGTAGAAGCCTGGTAAATCTTTGTTTTCTTAGTCAGTCCAAGGAGTCTTACTGCTTCCAGGATCCTTAGGGTGCCAATGCCATCTGCATTGGCAGTATATTCAGGAGTATCAAAGCTCACTTTTACATGAGACATAGCGCCCAGGTTATATATTTCATCAGGTTGTACATCTTGTATAATCCTGATCAGATTGGTCGAATCTGTGAGGTCACCATAATGCAGGATAAAATTTCTGTTTTGCTCATGAGGGTCCTGGTAAAGATGGTCGATCCTGTCAGTATTCAAAAGAGAACTTCTTCTTTTGATACCATGTACAATGTAATTCTTGCTTAACAGTAATTCTGCCAGGTATGCACCATCCTGACCGGTAATCCCTGTAATGAGTGCTACTTTCATTTTCTAAATTGATTTTAAAAATTGTTATACCAACTGCTTCAGTTTCTTCGCTACCCTGTATGCGTACAGCAATGCAGGTACAGGTAGCTTGTTCATCTTCCAGGCCTGCATAATCTCGCGATTGCCCAGCATAATGTTTTTAATACTCCGGGTACTTTCTCCGCCCATGCGCATTTTTACAATTGTCTTATCTAAAAAATAAGGCTTGTAATTATTCACACGGAAGGCCCTGAGCATGAACTCGTAGTCAGATGATATTTTGAAATTGGGGTAATAAGTGCCTATATTATCATACACAGCTTTGCGCACAAACAGTCCCGGATGCGGAGGTACTTCTCCCCTTTCGAAAAAGTTTTTGCCATACTGTTTGGTCCTCCAGGTACGCACCACTTTATCAAAGTCGTTCTCCCTGAAGTAAACGATATTGCCATACACTGCATCTACATCATGATTCTCTTTGAACACCTGCATTATATTGCTGATGGTATGGGTATCGTAATAAATATCGTCCGAATTTAATATACCAACTACCTCGCCGGTAGTCATTTCGATGCCTCTGTTCATGGCATCATAAATACCCTTGTCTCTTTCAGAAGAAATTTTGGCAATCCGGTCTTTATACCTATTCACCACTTCCATGGTATTATCTTTCGAGCCGCCATCTTTTACGATATATTCGATATCGGGATAGTCTTGTGACAGGACAGACTCAATGGCCTGATCAATATACCTTTCGTTGTTATACACAACGGTTATAATACTCACTTTCATATTATAGAGAGAATATACGTTTCAAATTTTGTTGGTGCGATTGCCTGGAAAAATGAGTCTGGTAGCGTTGTCGCAACATGGCAGACAATCCTGCTTTATCTTCATACCTTTTAAATCGTTCGATACAATCTTTCAGGGAGGCTTCATTCTTTGGCTCGCAATAAAAAGAATAATCATCACCTAACAGTTCATTCACATATCCTACACTAGTGGTGATCACCGGCAATCCTACACTCATTGCTTCCAGCAATACAAGCGGCATGCCTTCGTTATGAGAGGGGAAAATAAATACATCTGCAGCTGACAAGGCTTTGAATTTCTGATCACCAGTAATTGCCGGGTGTAATTTAATATGCGCCTGTCCGGCTATACCTGCTGTGAGCACTTCCCAGTAAGCTGGCTGAGTCACATTGCCATAGCAATCCAGGTAATAACTTGCTGCCGGCAGCTGGCAAAATACACGCGTCAGTTCACCCACACCTTTCTCCTCAATGTAATTCGCAATATAGATACAGCGTAAAACCTGCTGCTGCTCTTTGTGCACCTTGCTCACCCCATCCTGTTCAATCGTATTGAACAACACTACTTTCCTATCAGCAGCAACAGGAAAACCTTCCTGTTGCTGAGCTGATAATAAAATAAACCGGTCCGTCATACGCTGCACCTTACTGAAAAAAAAGCGGTTCAGCTTCGACGTATGGAACCGGTTAAAATCACTTCTATGAATATGCAGGTAAGTTTTACCTGCAGGGTTCGCTCTTCTATACAAAGACAGCGCCACATAATTCTTTATAATGCCCAATGACGAAAAATACAATACGCCATAAAAACAATCATACGCTTTGCGGGCGAGTGCCTTCTGCAATTCCTTAATCGCACCCAGGAAAACGAAACTTTTATTTAGTGAAAAACGCCCATGATATTTCAGATCTGCAAATTCCTCTATTATTTCAATATTGAAATCTTCCTGCAGCATGCCCAGATTGATACCACTGGAAATACTGGCTCCATGGATTGTTTTGGGGGGCATTTCACCAAAAAAAATCAAACTTTTCTTTTCCTGTAATGGATCTATATGCATGTCAATTAATTCCCGTTTTGATTGGGATCAAACTTAAACTTGTTCAGACTTTTCCAGTATACCTCACTGGTCCTTTTAATATTAGCAGTGTTCTTATAACTGTTGTCAGCAGTCACACCTGCGTTCTGTACATCGATGTTCTTAAATCCTATCTGTTGTTTCAGATTACTGTTGACGAATGACTGACTTTTCACATCCTCATCTTCCACCTTTGTATTGGCTACCACAACCGAATTTTTGTCTTTGTTAGAGAGTTTGCGCCAGAAGGTCAGGTCACCGTTTGCAAAGATCTTTTGCACATTCTGCACATTGGAGTAGTAAACATTACTATCCAGGTTGATCGCCATTTTGCTCCAATAGCCATCCAGCCAGTTGGAACTCCCATCTCCTACGATGATATTCTTGGTAATGGTATTATTTACAGACTTGCCATCAAAGGCCCCGATCTTCATCTGGTAACTACGGCCATTGGCAAATATGTTATTGTGCACTTTATTGTCACGTCCCTGGCTTAGGAAGAACCCTCCTGAATTCGTGTTGTACACGATATTATTCTGGATAGTAAAGTCAGACGAACCCTGATCGAGGTAAATGCCCCAGCCACCATATCGGTAGCAGAGAATATCGTACACCACATTGTGCGTTATAGAAGAATTAGCATTGAGTCCCAGGGTGTAGATACCACCTAGGTCATCCATCACGCCCTGTCCTATTTCGTGAATGACGTTATTGCTGATGATAATATTTTTGTTCAGCGTAGTTTTGAAACCCCAGGTCCACCCTATAGAAATTCCGGAGTAAAACATATCGCTGATATCATTGTTGGAAATGGTCAGGTCACTAATATTGAAAGAGGTAATGCCTGGTGCAGCCGGGTTCAATCTGCCACCCGTTTTGATGATATTGTTCGTAATCCGGATACCGGAGGTTAGCTGCGAAGGATCGCCAACCGCAGTATAATTACCTGATTTCACAGCCCCCATACCCATGTCGCTAAACAGGCAGTTGCTCACAGTAACATGATGAACATTATTCCTGAACCACATCACATTGTAACCAAAGTGTTCAAAGGAGCACCCGTCAAAAATAAGGTTGCTGGCATTGTCCGCCTGGATAGCCGCCTGGTATGCTGCCGCTGCCTGCTGGGGATCAAAACCCTTATCAGGCAGTACACAACCTGAATATTTGAAGTGCAGGTTTTTGAAAGAAATACCACTACCGGTAATGTTGAACAACACATCGGTGGTTGGTGCATATATCTGTGTCCCAGACGCTATAAAGCTAATGGTTTTACCATCCGTATAAAATTCACCATCATCATCCAGTGCCGCCAGCGTGTTGACAATTTTCACGCGGGTTCCCGAGTTCCAGGGCGTGTACTTAGAGATGGCCATACCGGTCGAAGTAAAACTCTTGTCTGATGCAGACGTAATGGGGTATTGTGTAAAGTTCCATTTCGTGTACACCTTTACAGTAGTACCATCAGTCGATCTCAATATACTGCCCAGGTTATTGGCAACGGTATCCAGACTCACGGTTTTCTTACCATTGGCATCTTCTGTAACACTTTTGATATAAAAGTAGTTGTCGTCATTCGGTGATTCTGCCTGTTTCAGGCGTTGCTCACCAGCAAATAACTGTAACTCACCTTTTCTCAGCAGGGATGGATCATCGGGTGTGAAGATATTAATATTCCCTTTCTTACTTAGTTTGCCGGTCACCAGTCTGGCGCCCGATATAATTACGTTTGCATTGTTATAAGGTTGAAATACGATGCTTGTATTGCCGGAAAGGTTGATCGGTGCATCGAAGTAGTATGTGCCAGCCAAAAAATTGATGGTACCGCCACCAAGTTGCTGAATCTTTGCGACAGCACCTTTTACCGTAGCCAATGGTGCAGATGCGGAAGTTCCTGCATTCCTGTCATTCCCGTTTACTGATACATATACCGTTGCTGCCTGTGATGCCTGGCATGCAATCAGTATTACTAACAATAACCAATTAAGGAGTTTCATACAAACAGTTTTAATTTGAAGACAATTTGAATAACTCTTGATTAGTGACAGGTATGAAATTTTCATTCCGTCCTACCCTGAATCTTTTCTTTTTGACTTTCTTCTTCACCAAAAGATAGACCAGATAAGCAGTCACCACCATACCGAAAGTGTAGGCGTAGGATGACAACAGATCTCCTCTCATCATGAAGAAGAACATGCCTAATAGAGTTGGATAAACCAATATCCAGAAATTCATTTGAATACCACGGCTCACATTTGCCCAATAAAATTTATCCAATCTGGCAAAAATCAGTGCAAATAATAAAACCATTAGTAAGACGCCAGGGATACCAAAATTCAGGTATCCTTCAGCCAGGTAAGGACAGGACACATTCAGGAAATAAAAGCCATTTTTCTGTCCTATAAAGTACCCGCTTCCGACGGGTTTATCCGGCCAGAAACTTCGGGGAACAAAAAATAACAATACGCCGGAGAGCTGCTCCCCGTAAACCATTCCTCTCAGATCAGTATATTCTACTGTCTTACACAACATAGTATACGCATCGAAGTCACCGGTACTATATGCTTTGGCAGAAATCTCAGAAAAGTTGCTTGCTACATATTCCACCGAAAAATAATCATGCCGTGCTTCCGTCAGAATCGGGAATACATAAAACAGGGACGCAATAATTACAATCGGAAACAGGTTTGGATTATTAAACCAGCGCCTGTATGTAAGCGCCAGCCCGATATAGATAGTCGCGGCCAGATAGCGGGGCAGTGCAAGTGGAAAATTGGTTAGCACTGTAGCCACAAGGATAGTTACTAGCCAGAAAAGGGAAATACGCTTGTATTTAAATAACTGAATTGTAATAATAGCATAAATCAAAATCCAGGACCTCGCTACTTTGTCTACCAGCAGGTTCTCAGTAGTATTGCCTGCATTATCCACTGTAGCACTGATTAAATCAGAACGCACAAATACCAGGCCTCCTGATCTAATCACAATCAGCGCACAAAATACAAAGAACAGGGAGCCCCCAATCCAGTAATAACGCAAATTGCTCACGTCGGCCCCCACCTTCTCCGGTGACACATTGGTAGTCGCTTTCCCGGAGAAATACTTATAAAAAAATCTGAACAGTAGCAGACAAATGATCAGCAGGATATTCACCTTCAATATCAGGTCGTCACTCAGCTTCTCGCTTATCCATGGATATCGGTTGTTTAGGTATTGCATGGTGGGAATATATCCCAGAAATACCAGGTTGAAAATCCAAAAGAACTTCTTTAGCGAATAGGGATATTTATCCTCAAAAACACCAATAGCCGATATTAACACAATCGCACTAAACGACAACAGATTCAGCAATGACACAGCATGCGTGTTGTCATTAAGCAAAATGATTATTACGTAGAGTAAGAGAATAATTCCTACCAGTATATATGTCTTCCTTTCTTTCATTCCTGTTTTACGCAAAATTTTCCAGGTACATCTTTCTGAATGTACCAAATTCTTCCTGTAGCACCTTGCCCATATTGATCACCTTCATGGAATTTTCATCCACATACAGACAGGTCGTACTGCTTTCGTGTACCACCGTTAGTTCATTGCCTTCCGCCAGCCGGCTGATGATTATTTCAGCGAGTATGCTGTTGGACATCACCGTCAGCTTTTCTGCAGGGATCTTGTCCGTATGATCTTCAATTCTGAAGTTATTGGCCAGATGCGGATGTATTTTTATTATAATATTATCGTACTGATTTATATTTTCCGTAAGAAATTTAATCACATCAGGATTAATACTATAGGCGGTCAAATAAAATGCCACCTTTTTGCCTCCCTGAATGCCAGCAGGCAGTTCCAGGCCCGATACCTTTTCCAGCAATTCCCGGCGGGCTGCCAGCGCACTAAAGAAATCGGTTCGGAAAGAAAGAATTTCTTTCTTATATCCCTTATGCACATGCCTGTAATAGGAATGATTGTACAGGTAAATTCCTTTTGTATGGCTATTGCCCCCCAGGAAGGTACCCCAGCCTTTCAGCTTAAAGATTAATCGTTTAAGTGTACCCTTTTTCACCTTATCTACATAAGGTCCAAGGCCTTCCTCTATCACATACAGATTCCGTACAGGTAATTTTGCATATGCCCCTCCAATGCTGCCGTAATCGCAATCTACATACACCCGCTCAATTGTATATTGAGAAGCCAACTCTTTTAAAAGGGCAAAGGAATCCTCTCTCGTTTGTCCAAAAATCACATCCGACCATGTCGCATCATATTCTTTCACCCTATTATAAAACAACACAGCGTCTTTGAAAGAGTTTACCACAATCAGAATACGATCTTCCTGCCCGGGAAAATCTATATTCAGCGCATTGAACCATTGTAATGGTTTCGTACAGACAATTACATTTACTGCTTTCATTTTAAAGCGGGCTTTAACCAAGGCATCCTGTATACCTTATTCGAAAATATCAATACTGCCACAAATGTCAGCACAGCTATAATTGTAGCAGAATACGCAGCCCCGATAGGCCCATAATGACGGATAAAATAATACGAAGTACCTACCTGCACCAGCGCAGCAGAAAACGTAATATACGCCAGCTGCTTTGTCTTCTTTGCATAGAAATAATAACAGGCCACCATCAGGTACATACCCTGGAATACCTGGGTAAACATAGACCAGCTGATGAAATCCCTGGCTTCGGTATAACTCTTCGACAGAAAATGATCGACTATAAAATAAGATACCACAATGAGGATCAGGGCAAGCAATACCTGAACCACACCATAGGCATAGGTGAAGAATACCAGCTTCCGCTTAAGCGGTTCATTGTTTTCCCTACCCAGGTTTTTGTAGAGATAAGGAATGTAAGCATTGTTAAAAGCCAGGTTCATGAAGGACAACAACAAACCAAACTGAAACCCTGTAGCATACAAACCTGTCGCTTCTGTACCATAAAATTTCGTCAGGAAAACTCTGTCAATACCGGTTCTTACCCATATACTCATGGCATGCGGCAGCAACG
This sequence comes from Chitinophaga sp. LS1, assembly GCF_034274695.1. Classification (NCBI taxonomy): domain Bacteria; kingdom Pseudomonadati; phylum Bacteroidota; class Chitinophagia; order Chitinophagales; family Chitinophagaceae; genus Chitinophaga; species Chitinophaga sp. LS1. The sequence continues at coordinate 5,316,709 of NZ_CP128362.1, read as the reverse complement.
GTAAACCGAAACTCAGCGCATCTTTGATATAAGCCTTATTATAAACCGGCTTCAGATATCCCCTGCGCCAGATAAAACCGAGACTGAATATTCCGTATACAAATGTAGACAACGCAATTGCCCATACACGACCCTCCCACTTATACTTCAGGCTGATCACAAATACCAGCGTAAGCAAAAAGTTCAGCAAAGTCTGTGTGATCTGGTATACACCAAAGCTAAGTGGCTTTTCTTCGAGCCGCCACAGCTCCATGTTAAACAGTGTAATCACTTGTGCGAGTGTGATCATCACACCCATCAGCAGATAAAAATTATTAATCGGCAAAAATCCCCTGATCAGATCCCCTCCTAAAGCAATCGCAACAAAACAGATCATGGTAGAAACTGTGAGGATAAGACAAAGGTTGTAAATATAACTAGCAACCTGTTCCTTGTCGAATTTATAAAAGTTCACAGAAATAGTACCATGCAAGTTAATTCCGGCAAAGACCAATAAGATGGAAGTATACACAGTATAATTAGCCACCACTCCATAATCCGAAGGAGTTAGATAAAAGGTCAGCAAAGGCAATATCAGGAATGGTACTGCTTTGTTGATGGCATCTGTGAGCGCGTAAATCAGGCCTCCTTTCAAAAGAGGGTGTTGTAAGATCTGCCGGAGATTCATTTAATTAATTTTTCTATATCCACCTTTGCAAGCGCAATGCGGGGCAAAGCTCCTGACTTATTGTACTTGTTGTATGTAATAATAAGCTGCTTGCCGGCAATCTTCACAGAAGGATAACTGTACGAGTAGCCATTTGTATTTTCAAGATCAATTTTCTTTTCCCAGGTTTTGCCATTATCAAAACTTACTGCCAGTGTCAATGGATTCCGTTTATCAAAAATTGCCGGATCGTAGGTGGCATTGTTCCATACCATAAACAGGCAATTATAGGTTGGAGAATAGACTACTGTTTCCGGTGCTTCCGGCGTGTTTATCGCAGATTTGGATATGTCAGACCAGGTAATGCCCTGATCACTGCTGGTGGAGAACAATACGCCACCCGCTGTGCTCCTGATGGCCATAAGTAGTTTACCGTTGCCCAGCTCTGTTACACAAGGCTCCTGCAGCGGCACACTGGCCCCATAGACTCTACCTTTTTGCCAGGTCAGACCATAATCGTCACTATAATAACAGAACATGGTCGTTTGATTATAATACCTATAAATTTCAGGGGCAAATGCAACCGGTAGCAACAGCCTGCCGGATTTCAATTGTATCAGTTTGGAATTGCTAATAACGTTGTAACCGTCGTGAAGCGGATTGATATTTATCAGCGGCTGCCAGGTTTCGCCCCCATCATCGCTTGCTTTCACATACAAATTTATGTCTGAAGAGGAATTCTTAGCCAGGAACACCAGAACTCTTTTATTATTCCCTACATCCAGCATATTGGGCATGGAAATATTGATTTCACCCACCTTTTCCTGTAGCGTAGAATCAAGGGTCCAGGTCTCGCCCAGGTCGTAACTGGATGCCAACGCAATCGTGGCGCTATCCGTATCGATCAGACCTACGGAATGACCTACGGCTGACAGTATCCAATGGCCACTCTGGGTGATCAGTAACTCCGGGTAGCCAAAACCGCCCGGGAACTGGGAGTTAGCCATAAGCACATCCTTTTTGAATACAAGTGCTTCTGATTTGCGCTGTTCTTCGGCATCGTCATTCACCACAACAATGCTGTTGTTGTCAATCAGTTTAAGCCGGTCGTCATAGGTTACCAGATTATCCGACTTTTTACAACCTGCCAGCGCGATTAGCATAATTACGCAACATATACGGAACATAAGTAAGAGATAATGTATTGTTTTCACCTGTTAAAGTAATTCAATGCCAACCTTCCCGTTATTTACCAGATACTCCATAAAATCGAAATCGATCTGATGATCCACATCGAAACAAATATGAGGCATATCGTATATCATAGACCTTTCTGTAATTACCTTGTTTGTACCCAGATCAAAAAATGAGCGTCTGTAAAAATAAAAGGATCCATTGATATCATAAACCTGCGGAGATGCCTGACGGCTCAAAAATCCACTACCTGCAGATTTTACGACGCCATAGAATCCATTTTCCTTTTGTTCCACCATGTTAAAATATGGGTTACGACCTGCTTTACTTACGGAAAATAGAGTGAGTGCGTTTTCCTCCGCTTTGAAAGCCTGGAAAGCTGTATCAAGGTCTTCCATCGTTCGGAAAGGAGACGTTACATCCAGGTCCAGCAGGTATTCGAATTTTGTATTGCGCTGTCCTTCCACAAAAAACAAGAGGTCGGCAATGGCATCAACTTTACCGGCAGTATCAGATGCCAGCTCAGCCGGGCGCTTATAATTGGTAGTAATACCACACTCCGCAGCTACGCGAATGATACCTTCATCGTCTGTAGACAATGCGATCACTCCATCGTATTTCGCCACAAACTTCTGCGCCATTTTAATAGAATAATCAATAAGCGGCCTGCCGCCCAATGGCTTGATATTCTTGCCCGGTACTCCTTTGGAACCACCCCGGGCACATATTGTTACTAATACCGGCATATACTAAAATCGAATATATTTAATGTCTTCCTGTGCTTTTTTGAAATCTTCATGTTTCCCAATGTCCAGCCAATAACCATGCAAGGGATAAGATGCCACCTTATCTCCTCTTGAAATCAATGCTTCCATGAGGTCTGTAGCATTAAAAAATCCACCTTCCGGTATCAGGTGCAGGCATTCCCTTTTCATCAGGTAAATACCTCCATTGGAATAATATGTATAGGTAGGCTTCTCTTTGAAAGAGCGTACATGAGATTCATCTGTTTCCAGCACTGCATATGGCACTTCTACATGGTAAGGAATCGTCACTATAGAGAGCATGGCATCTTTGGCAATGAAGTCCAGGAAAAAGTCTTCGTAATTCAGGTCAGTAAGCAGGTCTGAATTACTCACCAGCACATAGTCATGGCTTAATTCCCTGACCTTGGAAACCGCACCGATCGTACCTAACGGGGTATCTTCCCATATGTATTTGATGGTAGCACCTTTTTCACTGCCATCTTTCAGGTGCTCTTCAATCTGCTCACCCAGGTAACGTACAGATATCCATATATCGTCAATACCATAGCTCACGAGTCTGTCGATATTATATTCGATAATAGGTTTATCACCTACTTTCAATAACGGTTTAGGTGTATTATCAGTCAACGGTTTCAGGCGCTCTCCCCTGCCGCCGGCCATGATGATGGCATCTACAGGCAGGTAAGAACGGTGGTAACGGAAGTTCACAATATTCTGTATACAGCCTTCGCTGTCTACCACAGGAATGATCTTCAGATTATTCTTCCTGTATTCAATGATCTGTTCGACAGTGTACTTCCCTTTTTGAATGATCTTTGGGGGTTTGGCAATGAAATCACGCACATAGCTATCAAGCTGCAAGCCTCTGAGCAAACCTCTGCGAATATCTCCATCCGTTAGTGAGCCAACTAATTTGTCATCTTCATCTACTACAAATAAAATCGTATCACTGGCCAGCACATTTAGTCGTGCCAGTCCTTCCATCAGCGTTGCATCCTGATTTATTAGGTGTTTCTTGTAATCTGCCATAACTTTTTGAGGTTTAAAGCTGCTTAAGGGTATGTATGATCCTTTCTGCCGCTCCGCCCTTGAAATAAATATTCTCACCTGTGTAAGGGCCTGCTTTTGCGGCGTGGTTAACCGCTTCCAGTATAGCAGTTTTGCTGAATGGTACATGCAGCACATTGCTACCTACCAGTCTGCCTTTCTGCCTGTCTCCCAGATTAATAACATATTTATTAAAAGAGGCTGCTTCTATGATACCGCTGCTGGTATTTCCCAGGAGCATGCTTGCATGTTGCATGCAGGAAAAATAGCTTTGGGTACCAAAATTTTCTATCAGTTTTATCTTTTCCGAATTAGCTTGTCCGAGAGTCTGAAATGCCTGGCGAAATACACTGCCATTGGTATCTGCATTTGGCATTGTGATCACCAGCTGATACGTGGATGCCAGTGTTTCCAGTGCGCCCAGCACTTCCTGTAAATGGATAATATTCTGACCTGCTCCCACCGTTTCCGGATGGATGGTGATCAAAATAGAAGGTATATCCAGGTCAATATTCCATTTGTCTTTGAATTCTCCTATGTTCAATAAGGGAAGACTGCTGAGATTATCCAGGCTCAGGGCGCCGGTCACCGTCACGTTGGCCTGCTGATCGTCCAATAAGGTGTATACTCTTTTAGCAAACACATCGGTGGCTACAAAGTGCAGATGCGATGCCATAGTGATGGTATGCCTGAAAACATTGTCAATAGCGCCTAAAGTTGTTTCGCCACCATGCAGATGTGCAAATTTCACTCCAAAGCTGAGACCGGCGACCACAGCGGCACACATCTCATAGCGGTCACCCAGGCAAAACACAATATCAAATTCTGCAGCATGTGCCTGCCAGAAATCCGCAAAGCGGATGGTGGTCAGCCCCATCGCCGTAGAGATAGATGCATCATCATCTGTTAGCAGCAACGAAGCTATTCTGTAGTCCACTTTGTATCCGTCCTGCTCAATCGCATTCACCGTCTGCCCATGATAGGCAGACAAATGTGTACCAAAAGCAATGATGGCAGTCTGAAAAAAATCATCTGCATACAATGCCCTGATCAGCGGTTTGTATATTCCGTAATCCGCCCTGGAACTTGTCAAAATAGCTACTCTCATGCGATATCAGACCAACTGAGTTTATGAAATGCCTGTAAGGCTTTACCTGCCTTACGGCCTACAATTTTATCCATTTCAAATGGTGAAATCCCGTCACCCGGGCGTATCATCAACAGATCTTTTTCTGTGATCACCGTGCCCTGTGCAAGCTCTTTATTCAGGTGAATGCTCTTTCTCGCCACGGCCATATTCTTCTTTTCACTTTCGCTGGGTTGCTTATAACCGTCTCCTGCCATGGCCAGTTCCACATTGCGGATGGCGCTTATCATCTGCTCTAGTTCTACCGGATTTAAAGAAGCTTTGTGATCCGGTCCTTCCATCTCCTTATCCAGCGTAAAGTGTTTTTCAATCACTTCAGCACCCAGTGCCACTGCCGCCACGGGGATTTCAATACCCAGGGTATGATCAGAATACCCTACGCCTACCCCGAAGGCCACCTTAATCGTGTTCATGGCATGCAGGTTTACATCCTTCATGGGTGTTGGATACTCTGTATTGCAATGCAGGATCTGGATATGCTGTTTAGGAATTCCATTATTCAGCAGTACATTCACTGCATTTTCAATTTCTCCGAGGGTAGTCATGCCTGTAGACAGTATCACCGGCTTTTTTTTGGCCGCGATATGTTTCAGGTAGGGATAGTTGGTGATTTCACCGGAAGGTACTTTGAAGAAGTCTATCCCAAGATTGTCCAGGAAATCTACACTCTCTTCGTCAAACCCGGTGCTGAGGAAGCGGATATTATTTTTCTCCGCGTGGGCTTTTAACAAATAATGCTGTTCTTCGGTAATTTCCAGCTTTTTCAGCATTTCGAACTGGGTTGATTTACCACCCATATTCTTTTCCTGGTATTCGGCCTGCTGAGCGGTTTTACTCACCAGTTTTGCGGCTTTGAAAGTCTGGAATTTTACATAATCCGCACCTGCCACTGCTGCCGCTTCAATCAGTCTGAAAGCATTTTCCATGCTACCATTATGATTCACACCGGCTTCGGCTATGATCAATACTTTTTTCATCTCTATGTTTTTTTGCAGGGAACACCTACATATGTACCGGGAACGGTGATATCCCTGATGACAAGGGAGCCGGCGCCTACTATGGTTTGTGCTGCTATCTGCACACCATGCGATACGATGCTGCCTGTGCCCAGCAAGCAGGTATCTCCTACCACCACATTACCATTCAGTAATACACCAGTGGAAATATGTGTATGATCACCAATACGGCAATCGTGTTCTACATTTGCGCCCGTGTTAATGATGCAGTTTTGACCGATCATGACATCTGCATTCACGGATACCCTGTGATGAATAACCGTACCTGCACCAATCGCGGCATATGAAGATACCCCTCTTTCATCAGCAATCACAGTTGCGATAGGCGCACCTTTGGCCAGCAGCGATTCAAAAATACGTTGTCTTGGTTGTGCACTTTTTATCTGACCAATGGTAATCAAAAAATAATGCCCTGCTGCGATGTACGCATCCAGTTCATCATCTGTACCTATGATCTTTTGATCCAGTACACTTGTGCCTATCAATTCTTTTCTGTCCAGTATGCCTGCTACGTGCCATTTACCTGAAGTACGGATCACTTCCAAAACGGATTTGCAGTGCCCACCGCCTCCTATCAGTATTAGGGACTGCTTAGGCATAGAACTCCTTTATTTTTGCAATGACCGTCTTCACTTCGTCGTCAGTAATATTTGTCGAACACGGAAGACTCAGACATTGCTCATATACCATATTACTGATATCGGCTTCTGAATAATATATATCATTTGCAAATGCTGGCAGCCTGTTCATAGGCACCCAGAACGGACGTGTCTGAACACCTTTCTGATTCAGGAATTGCAACAATTCCCTGCTGTTGGGAAATGCCGCTGTATACAGCCAGCAGTTAGCTACTACACCCATTGTGAGCACCTGAGACATAAAGCCCGGTACATCTTTCAGCCCTTCATTATATAATGCCGCAATGACTCTTTTCCTTTCGATAAAATCAGGCAGCTGTTCCATCTGTGCTACCCCCATCGCCGCCAGAATATTTACAAGACGATAGTTGTAACCAACTTCGTCATGAAAATATTCCATTGGGTCAGACTTAGCCTGTGTAGTCAGGTGTTTCGCCTTTTTACCCAACTCCTCATCATTCGTAAGGATCATGCCACCTCCACCGGTAGTGATAATTTTATTACCATTATAACTCAGGCATCCAAACAGCCCCATAGAACCAGCTGGCTGACCGTGATAGGTAGAACCCAATGCTTCTGTAGCATCTTCCACAACCGGGATATTAAACTTCTTTGATAAAACCATTAACTGCTCCATATCCACCATATTGCCCAGTACATGCACCGGCACTATAGCACTCACTCTCTTGCCGCTATCTTTGTGATAAACGCCGTCATCTTCCAGGTCACAGTTATTACTCAGGAAACTTTCCAACAGGTTTACATCCAGCTGCCAGGTGTAGGCATCCACATCTATCAATACAGGATCTGCTCCCAGATATTTGATGACGTTTACAGGTGCTACAAATGTGATATTCGGACATACCACCAGGTCTCCCTGTTTAACATCTGCCAGTAACAGACTGATATGTAGTGCAGCGGTACCATTGCTGGTCGCTATCGCCTTTTTGGTATGGGTAAAGGCAGCCGACATTTCTTCGAACTGATTCACATAGCTACCTACTGAAGATACCCAGTTTGTATCCAGGCAATCTTTCACATATTTCCATTCATTTCCCGCCAGGTTTGGCACAGATAACGGTATCATATATTGTATATATCGGCTTTATACTGCTTTAAATTTTCTTTGTCCTTAAACCACTCTATCGTATCAGCCAGACCATCTTTCAGGCTATACTGCTGTTTCCAGTTTGTATACTCCTGGATCTTTGCATTCGCACCGTACAAACGGAACACTTCAGATTTCTCAGGTCTTAAGCGCTCATTATCAGTCATGATTTTTGCATTCGGATTGATCTGGTTGATCAGCTCCTGTGCCAGATCGCCTACTGAAATTTCAGATTGTGTAGCGATATTACAGTCATGGCCGATCAGTTTATCGCTCTTCGCGATTTCCACGAAACCATTGGCAGTATCTTTCACAAACAGTAAATCACGTGTAGGGATCAGGTCTCCCAGCTTTATTTCTTCCTTACCGTTCAACAGCTGTGTAATGATAGTAGGTATCACAGCACGTGCGGACTGACGTGGACCAAAGGTGTTGAATGGTCTTACAATCGTGAGCGGCAGGTCGAAGCTTCTGTAGAAAGATTCTGCAATACAGTCAGCACCGATCTTGGAAGCAGAGTAAGGTGATTGAGGTTGACGGGGATGTTTCTCGTCAATCGGAATATACTGGGCAGTACCATACACTTCCGATGTACTGGTAACCAGTACACGGGCGGTACCCAGGTCTTTGGCCGCCTGCACAATATTCAGCGTACCTTTTACATTGGTATCGATATAGGAGTCAGGTGAATGGTAGCTAAAAGGGATCGCGATAAGGGCGGCAAGATGAAAGACAATATCGATATCTTTCATGGCAGTACGTACCCCATTTGGATCACGTACATCACCTGCAAATACCTCGAGTTGTGCTAATTTCTCTTTTGGGAATGAATCAAGCCATCCCCAGCTGTTGAAAGAGTTATAATAAACAAATGCTTTTACTTTACATCCTTCATCCAGCAGGCGTTCTACCAGATGACTACCAATAAAGCCATCAGCTCCGGTTACAAGTACCTTTTTACCCTTTAAATCCATTGTTTTATTTATTTCCTGATTTTTTTTGTCAGTTTCGATAATAATGGTCTTTCTGTTTCAGACACGTTGTAGCCATAGCCATAACCATATCCGTAACCGTAACCATAACCATTTCTGTCGCCTTTCCGCACATCGTTCACCACGATGTTCAGTTTCGGCATTTTACGTTGCTGATACAGGTCATTTACGATCTGCAGCTGTTGCTTGAAGGTATAGTTCTGTCGTACTACATAGATAGTCGCATCTGCATATCTTGCCAGCAACTGTGCATCTGTTACCAGGCCGATTGGTGCAGTATCAATGATCACATAGTCAAACTCCTGGCGCAGTCTTTCAAACAGTTGCGTTACCTTTTCCTGGAGTAACAACTCGGCTGGATTAGGTGGAATAGGACCAGAACTGATCACGAAACAGTTTTCATTAAAACCGGAAGGCTGGATCAGCTCTTCATAGCTGGTCTTACCAATTATATAAGTACTAAACCCGGAGAAGTTTTTCAATCCCAGGTAAGTGGAAATCTTTGGCTTTCTTAAATCCAGTTCCATCAGCACCACTTTCTTACCGGAAATGGATAATACCGCCGCCAGGTTGGTAGCGATGAGCGATTTACCTTCACCACTCATACTGGAAGTCATGAGGATCACCTTGTCCGAAGCACCGGAAAGTACGAACTGGAGGTTTGTACGTGCGGCGCGGAACTGTTCTGCCAGTGGGGTTACAGAGTCACGTTGTACAATGACCATTTCACCACCTTCGAAGTGACCTATCTCAGAAAGGATCGGAACTGTAGTAGTACCAGTGATATCCGCCTTGTGCGTGATACGGGTGCTGAGAGATTCTTTCAGATAGATGATCAGAGTAGGGAATACCAGCCCCAGTAAAAATCCGATCAGGTACACGAGTGAACGTTTGGGTCTGAATGGACGGGCTACTGTTTTCGCATGGTCAATCACCCTGGCAGTAGCCATGTTGGATGACTTGGAAATGGCAGTCTCTTCACGTTTCTGTAACAGGAACAGGTATAATTCCTGTTTGATGGATTGCTGTCTGGAATAGTCGAGGAAGATACGTTCCTGTGCAGGCACTTTCCTGATTTTCTGAGACAGTTCGCCTGAATGGGTTTGTAATGACTGAATGCTTACTTCAATACTTTTTCTAACAGAAGCTACGTTCGTTGAAAGGTCCTGACGTAAGCCTGCCAGTTGGTTATCGATATTTTTGATCAGCGGGTTAGACTCAGTGCTGGACAGCAGTTGTCTTTCCCTTTCCAGTTGCAGCATATTGTAGCGCTCAATGATGCCTGCGAAGGTAGGATCTTCAACCACCAGCGCTGACGGCACTACTCTTTTACTATTTTTACCATCGTTCAGGTACTCTTCCAGTGATTTTACCACACTCAGTTTTACCTGGAGGTCGGTCAGCTGTTTGAGGAAGTCGCCTGTACCGGATACGAGCAATTTAGATTGTTCGGTCAGGTCAGTCAGTTCGTTGCTCTGCTTGAAATTCTGAATTTCTTTTTCCACGCCGCTCAGCTCCTGCCCTACTATGACCAATCTGTTATCGATGAATGCAATAGTACTATCTGCTATTCTGTTCTTATCGTCTACACTGGCCTTCAGGTACTCGTCGATAAAGCGGTTAAGGATGGTTTCCCCTTTCACTGGTACTTTGGTATCCAGTTTCAGGTCAATGGTGCTCACTTGTTTATTGGGGATAGACACGTCGATCATGCGCTGGAAGTCTTCCACTGCCTGATCTAAAGAGGTCATATCTATTGTATAGGTGCCTTCAAATGCATAGTTGACATTTCTTCTCATTACCAGGTCACCTTCATTCAGGTGCATAGTATCTCCCCAGGCAGCAGTAATGGTATTACTGGATTTGCCGGGTGTGAGGGAGAATTTAGTTACGTCAGCTACGGGTTTGATGGTATATTTGACCGCGCGAAGGGAATCTTTCAGATGTACCCAGGTCATATAGAATGGGGAGTTGCCATACAGTTCACTGCGTTTAATATGGCCTTCGGCGGTAATGCTGGTATAAAGTTGCAGGTCCTGCACTACGCGCTGCATAAGGGAACGGGATTTCAGGATCTCCACTTCATTGTCTACATTGCTCTTGCTCGAGAAGAGCTGTAGTTCCTGAAAGATCTCTTTACCGGGTATATCCCCTCCTTTCTTATCGTCCTGGATCAGGATCTTGGCCTGCACTTTATATTCAGGTGTCGTGTAGCGGATATACATCCACGACATTGCAATACAGATGATCAGGAAGATGAAAAAAAGGTACCAATTAGAAATGAATTTGTCAATAAGCTTTCTTAGATCCACGCCATTCTCACTGCTCTCTTCATTAATACCTGTAGAGGGAATAGGATTTGGCTGAAAATTGTTCCCGTTATGATGCATATAAAAAAGATAGAAAATTTATAAATTGATCCTGGATATAATAACCACCATCAGCGTCAGCAGAGAAGTAAGAATGGTAATTCTGCGTACCTGCCTGGAATCGGTAGCGGCAACCCTTGATTTACTGGGTTCCACATATACCACATCGCCCTGACGAAGGTAAAAATACGGAGACTGGAAGGTATTACTGTTGTTTAGATCAAAACGAATAAATTCTTTTTTGTTATTGTTATCCCTGATCAGCAACACATTTTCTCTTTTCCCGTAGATGGTCAGGTCTCCGGCCATGCCGATGGCATCCAGAAGGGTAATTTTTTCATTGGGCATTACATACGTGGAGGGCTTAGCGACCTCACCAAGAACAGTTACTTTAAAGTTAGCAAATCGAACAGTGACAACAGGTTCTTTATAAAATTCAGCAGCTTTTGTGCTTATTTCATCCCTTACCTGGTCGGTCGTTTTTCCAACCACGGATACTTTTCCCAGTAGGGGCAGGATCACATAACCATTTTTATCAACGAGGTAACCACTTACATTAGTAGGGGAAACGGCGGAATTATTCACTGAGGATTGCGCACTGCTGCCAGTAGGCCACGACTGCTGATTGAGCATAGCAGTAGCAGATGGGTCGAGTGTCTGAATATTCACCTGCAAGATATCATCGGGCTGGATTACCGGTGTTACATAACCCGCCTGTTCAATCGATCTCCACTTTACTGAATCTGCAACATCATTAAAGTAAGTAATGTTTTTAGTGGTAGTACATGAGCTGATGATCGCAAATAGCAACAAAGTCATCGCATATAGACATACACTAATTCCAGCTTTTGGGTGCCCGGTTGTAGAAATCCTCATTATATCTAGAATATTTAATAGCAAATGACCGGACACAGCAAAATTCTTGCCGATCAAGTTTTCCGGTATTATTGTCAGATTTTTATTTTGTCTTTGTCTAGCTGTTCATATGCTGAATTCTTGCTAATAAATTCAGGCACCAGTTGTTTCATGAGTACTACTGTAGGCGTAACATAATGCTTGTGCGCACTTGCAATCAGTTCTTCAATTCGTTGATTTACTTCAATAAAATCATATTCCCTCACCTTAGCAATCATGATTTTCTCATGATAAGTGCTCACGGTATTCTCAGAATTATTAAGTAGTTCTTCGTAGAGTTTTTCTCCTGGACGAAGTCCTGTATACACAATCTGCACATCCTTGCCTGGTTCGCGACCGCTCATGAGGATCATTTTTCTGGCCAGGTGGGCAATTTTAACGGGCTGCCCCATATCAAACACAAAGATTTCGCCGCCCTGCCCCATTGCTCCGGCTTCCAGCACCAACTGGCAAGCTTCGGGGATGGTCATAAAATAGCGGGTAATCTCAGGATGTGTTACAGTCAGTGGTCCTCCTTTCTCTAATTGCTGTTTGAAGCGAGGAATAACACTTCCATTCGAACCTAATACATTCCCGAATCGGGTGGTAATGAATCGGGTAGGCGGATGACCGTATACAGGGCCTGTTTTTTTGTAATGTTTGTGCATGTGATGGTTGAAAGACTGGGTAAAGATCTCAGCGATCCTTTTGGATGCCCCCATCACGTTGGTTGGATTAACAGCTTTATCGGTCGATACGGTTACGAATTTCTCTACGCCAAAGTCAACAGACAGTTCGGCGAGGATTTTCGTACCCAGTACATTGTTCATGACAGCTACAGAAGGGTTCTTTTCCATCATGGGCACGTGCTTATAGGCAGCGGCGTGGTATACCATGGTGGGTTCGTATACCTCGAATAATTGTTGCATACGATTTTTATCGCAGACGTTTGCAATAAAAGGTACAATAGTCACATTTGAAACCTGATCCTGCAATTCAAGTTCAAGTTCATGCAGTGGGGATTCAGCTTTATCGCAAAGGATCAATACAGAAGGATTCAGTTTTACGAGTTGTCTTACAAGTTCGCTACCGATAGAGCCGGCAGCACCTGTAACGAGGATGGATTTTCCCTCTGCTTCTTTCTGCACCTGGGCGTTATTAATTTTGATAACAGAACGGTCCAGCAAGTCTTCAATACGGATATCCTGTAATTTGGAGGGGTTCCAGCCAGAGCTGATCCATTTATTGATCGGTAAAACTTTCTGTACTTTAATATTGAGAGAGAGACAATGGTCGACGAGGTTATTTAATAATTGAGTATCGATGGCTTCTTCTACTATAAGGAGTAACTTCACACCTTCGTGGGTAGCCAGTTTCTCAAGGGAAGCGCGGCTGGTACCAAAGATAGGTAGCCCTTCCAATCGTTTTCCCGCCCGTGTGAGTTTATCATCAAGAAAACCACAGATCCGGATATTGCCGGCGGCATCTTCACTGATTGCTTTGCGTACCATTAAACCGGAGTATCCGGCATTATAAATAACGGCTTTGGTTTTATGAATTGAACCATAGCGTGCATAGTAGTGAAACGCCCATTTTATGATTAATCTATAGGAAAGTAAAGCGGAAATACTAATAAAGAAGTTGATAAGAATGACAGACAATGGAATCATCGTGCCCGCGCCGAAGTGCACGGATGCGTAATTTACAGAAAAATATACAATACTTCCCAATAGCCCCATGCCGGAAATTCTTCCTATATCGGACATACTAGTATAACGAACGATACCCGTATAGGTACGAAATATCAACGACGTTAACAGATTAGTACATACAACTACTGCCATTATATCTTTAATGGAATAGCGGCTAAAATCTTCGAGGTTAAAATTGAGCCTTAGCAAATATGCAAGGTTCATAGCAACAATAGAACACCCGAGGTCTAATAGCAATATCAGCCAGGACGGGGTTATCCAAGATCTCTTAGTCATCGAATTAATTAGATAAGGTTAAAACTGTATCAGTGATTCATAATTATTCCAATCGTTATTACTTACCCTTATAACTTGTTTATGTCATTTGAGATAAACAGCATGCAAATAAATACATAATATTAGCTTTTGCGTAAAGAATAAGTAATTATGATCAGATGTTTTTTTATTTCATACATCACGCTCAATATATATTTAAATCAGTTGCAAACCATTAAAAACCAACAATAAATACATGCCGCTCAGTCCGAAAGGATTATTATAGGCCCTGCTGAATAATTGCTGCGAAAAAGGAGTGGAAAAGCCTTCTAATGTCAACTGTTTTGCAGGTGTGTACCGTATCATGGCTGCATGGTTTTGGAGACGAATCTTTCAATACAGAAACACTTCTTTATCAAAAATAATGCCATATAATATTAATTAACAACACTTTAATACTTATTCAGCAGACCCTACTATAGGAAGCAACTTAATCTATAAAAAAATACGTATTTATACGTATCACATTCCAATCGGCCTCACTTGGCAACTCACTACCAACCTAACACAAAGTGAATGCTTCAAAAGGTTGCAATTAAAATTATGATATTAGTGTGTCAAAACATTCGCCTAAATTGAATATATATGTTTGGAGATTAAATAAACTCTAAAGAAAGTTACTTAGAATAAATTCCCATTCACCACAATTATCGGGAGTTAGATTAATCACTCAAACTATATACCAATTCAAGTAATTAGTATATAGTCTTTCCAGATTGAATAACAATTTTTATAGAAGATTGTTTTCATAAAAGCTGAAAATAATTTATTAAAGCAGCAATATATTCGATATATTCACCATATTAACAATCAAAGTTTTGGGGGCGCATTTTAGGAGATGGGAAAAGTCATTCCCTATGCCATACATATGATTTCTTGAAACATTTGTAACAAATATATCTTCTAAGTGGAAATACCCCCAATAAATATTTAACGATAAAACCTCTTGGAACTCTGTCTTCCAGAATTCCCCCTTTACATCTGGGACAACGATGTACTTTTTTGGTAGCAGCACTTTCAGGAACTGCTGCTTGATGATTCTGATTCATAGTTTAATTAGTAAGTTGTGTACATATAACCCTGGTGGTTATTGGTAAAAACGACGACATCCGTTCTACCGATAGCCTTCACATCAGATGGTTAAAATTTTTTAAGGAGGGAAAGTAGTTGTAGTGATCATGTGCTTGTACACCAAAATTAATACTATCGTTGGTAAAAAAGCAATAATGATTTGTTAATAGGTAGTTTCCACCTATTGAAGTATCAATTACGGCTACATATAAACGAAAATGCATGCATAAGGATCAAAAATTAATGGCCAGAAGTGTGTAATGCCTGTTTGTCCAATCGATCTATTCAACTAGACCAATATAACATTACTAGAACAATAATTATGCAAAATATGTTCACCAGCATATATATATTATATAACCATATCATAGTTTCGCCATACACGTATATATACGCAACATGAGGGAAGTTTTAGTATTTTGGAGGTATGAAAGGGCTGAAACTTGATACCAGTAGCAAAATTCCCGTTTATCAGCAGATTGTACATTCTATTATGGCAGCCGTGAGAGATGGCATATTGAAGCGCGACCAGCAAATTCCATCTATTAATGAATTAAGTGAAGAATACCTGTTATCACGTGGAACTGTGGAGAAGGCGTACAATGAACTGAGGGATAAGAAAGTAATTATATCAGTAAAAGGTAAAGGGTATTTTATAAATCGGACCGATGTCACCATCCCTTTACGGGTGTTACTCTTATTTAATAAAATCAGCAACTATAAAAAACAATTATATAATGCATTTGTACATGCATTAGGAAATAATGTATTTGTAGACCTCCATATTCATCATCACAGTGTGACTTTGTTCGAGAACCTGATGAACAACCGGATCGGTGACTATGATTATTATGTGATCATGCCGCATTTTTATGAGCAGCCGGAAAAAGTACTTGAGATTATACAGCGGATACCAGCAGATCAACTGATATTATTAGATAAGGACCTCCCCGGGTTGAGAGGGAAGTATGGTATCGTATATCAGAATTTTGAGAAGGATATATATGCTTCATTGACAGATGCTTTACCTCAATTAAAGAAGTACGACAGGTTGGTGTATGTGAACCCCGGCATGACACCTTACCCTGAGGAGATTAAAATGGGGTTCCAGTATTTCTGCAGGATGAATGATTTTAATTATTCGGTGATAGAAGGAGTCGAGTTAGATACCCCGGTCGTAAAAGGACAGGCATATGTGATTATTGAGGAAACGGACCTGGTCAATCTGGTGAAAATTTGCCGCAATCAGGGATTGTCAATTGGAAAGGATGTGGGGATTGTTAGCTACAATGAGACGCTTTTAAAAGAGATATTATTAGATGGTATAACAGTTATTTCCACAGACCATGATGAGATGGGCAAGGCAGCAGCGAAAATGATATCAGGAAAAAAGATGGAGGTAGTGAAGAATGAGTTCAGGTTAATCATGAGGGGGAGTTTGTAAGCCTGAAAACCCCTATGGATTTTCCATGTACTCTCCTAACTGAGTGACGATACTATCTCCGGAATTTTTCAATGATGCAATGATTCTTTTTCTTTCTTCATCTGTTTTATTCTGACTGAGTTTCTTTTTGCCTTGTAATGTCGTAACGACTATTTCAAAAGCGACAATGCCATTCGCCATTTTGTACCTGAATGTCTCCGACAGTTCATTCCACTGTGCCATATACCCCGGTTCATAATCCTTGATTGCTGCTTCCAGCATTGCCATGACGGTTTCCTTTTCATTAATAATATTTGCCTTCCCATAAGCATGCACAGACAAATAATTCCAGGTAGGAACCGATTGCAGACTATCATAATTAGTGGGAGAAATATACGCATGCGGCTCAGAGAAAATAACTAAATTCTGTTGCGCGGTTATCGCCTGCCATTGCTTATTTGCCTTCGCAATATGTGCGGTAAGGATTAGCTGATCCGCTCTCATCTCTGCATGAAAAGGCAGGTGGGTGGCAACAGGTATACCTTCAATATTCGTTATCATCGTTCCAAAGCTATACCGCTGAATGAAGGACAGGATTTCAGCAGGGTTATCCATGAGATTATCGTGTGGTATATACATAATGCAAAGGTGTAATTTTTTAGCCGATCAGCAGGGGGCCAGCGGGGAAATAAGTAATAGTCCAGAGAATATTTACTTTTGCATCATTATGACCTTAACTGAAATTATACATCGGATTCATCCAATGCCTCCTGAAGGGCAGATAAGATAGATCATAATTTGTATTTTATTAAGAAAGGTATTGTCCGGGCTTTTACAGAAAAAGAAGACACAAGCATTACCTTCTTTTTTGGTATGGAAGGCGACCCGGTGCTGTCAATGAAAAGCTATGTGAGTAAGGAGAAGAGCTATGAAGATATCGAATTACTGGAAGATAGTGAATTGTATCATTTTGATGGTGCCTTACTGGAAACACTCTATCTTCAGGACATTCATATTGCCAATTGGGGAAGAAAACTGGCGGAGATTGAACTGGCAAGAACAGAGGTAAGACTAATAGCCAAGCAGTTCAGAACAGCAGCCGAAAGGTATGCAGATCTAATGCAGGATACCCCGGAACTGCTCAGAAGGGTATCATTGGGACACATTGCGTCTTATCTTGGAATTACGCAGGTGAGTTTGAGCAGGATAAGAACGAAACAGTAGATGGTACCTGTTAATTGTCCTCTTTTTTATCATTTGTATAAAATATTCTCCCTCTCTCTTCAGACCTTTGCGACCATGAATTGGATAATATTAGTTCTGGCGGGGTTATTAGAGACAGCCTTTACCTTTTGCTTAGGAAAAGCACAGGCTGCCAACGGGTCTACTGCTTATAGCTGGTATACAGCGC
Organism: Chitinophaga sp. LS1; assembly: GCF_034274695.1. Lineage (NCBI taxonomy): Bacteria > Pseudomonadati > Bacteroidota > Chitinophagia > Chitinophagales > Chitinophagaceae > Chitinophaga > Chitinophaga sp. LS1. Next base: position 5,298,959 of record NZ_CP128362.1, on the reverse strand, counting down.
TGGTGATAGCCATGGCTTTCAGTCTTGGGTTGCTGATGAAAGCCGCACAGACCATTCCTATTGGCACAGCCTATACTGTATGGACAGGGATTGGTACAGTATGTACGGTTTTAGTGGGGATCTTTGTATTCAAAGATCCGGTGAATACCTGGCGGATTGTATTTATTACTTTACTGATTGGTTCTATTATTGGATTGAAAATAGTGGGAGAATGATCCTTTTCAGGATCATTCTTTATAATGTCATATCAAATCTTAACTCTGTGAGTGGCTTGTCAAAAGCGGTCGAAAACTTCTCTCCTGTTTGTTTAAACCCAAATCTCGTATACAACGAAATTGCCGTTGCCTGTTCGGTGGTCGTCCACAAATAAATATTCTTACACCCTGACGCTCTTGCGTAATTCATAAATTCTGCCATGAGATGCTTGCCTAATCCAATCCCTCTGTATTCCGGCAGGAATATAAAATACCTGAATTGGATATCACTGTTTCTATGAAACCCAACCAGGGAACCTATTATTTTCCCTTCATGCTCACAAATCCAGACTTTATCTTTCGTAGGATCATATTGATGCGCAAACTCTCCCAAACCATCCAGCACATATCCTTCAAAATTAATTCCATACCCCATTTCCTTTGCATACAGCATCGCATGCATGTAGGCCACAAAACCCAGGTCTCCGGGCTGTAAGTTATTTCTGATAGTGATATCGGCTAAACTAATTCCTACATTCATGATTCTCCTGTTTATTGATTGTCTTGTAATATCGTTCTGATCGCCTGCATATGCGTAACCAGTTCCACTTGTTGTTGGGTATTCAGATGCGTTATCAATCCACTGATCTGGTCTTCTGTTGCCTTTGTCAGTTCTTCAAACAGCTTCTCCCCTTTTGCGGTTAGTGACAACACTGTAGCACGCCCATCCTGTTCTGAAGCCTTTCTGGTAATCACACCGTCTTTTTCCAGTTTTTTCAGGATCCTGCTCAGATAGCTCTTATCTATATCCATTGCAGACATGATATGGGAAGCCTGGGCTTCTCCGGCTGTATGGATCTCGTACATTATACGGATTTCAGATAGAGAGTAAGCACTGTTGAGCAAATGCTTGTTTAACAGGCCGATAAGGTCTGTATAGAAGCGGTTGAATACGCGAATTTCCTGGATGGTTTTGGTAAACATGGTAGGGTAAAGATAACATATTTAGTGGACGTTGTCTACTAAAGTAAAAAACGCCCTTCTAATAAGGAGATCACCAGTCCTTTCGGTACCTGACCATACCAGCGCTTCGATATAATTTCGTCACCATTTCGCCACTAAAAGGTCACTTGTATATCCCTGGGATATTGAAGTGCCCTTTTGGTGCCCTTTTGATGCCCTTTTGGTGGCGAAATGGTGACGAAGCTATATCGAACCCTAATCGAAGTTCTACTATACTACCACTCCTGTTTAATCCCCACCTTTTCCATCTCACCCACCATCACACTATACACCCCAAACTCCTCTATCACCTTTCCTTTCAACCTATAAAACCCTCTCCCCTGGAATGGGTACCGCCGTGCCGCTTCCGGGAAATGTACTGTATCCAGCCAATCTCCTGCCGCATCCAGAAATGTACCGAAATGCATTAACTCCCGCTTTTCTCTTGTCATCGTCTCCTTTGTACATACCAGGTATCCCAATACGAGCACCTCGTGCCCTAATAAAGACGGTAAGGTCGCTGCCAGCGGATACTTCGACAGATCATCATCCACCAGCTCAAATACATTCCCTATCGGAAACCCCATTAACTCCATCTCCTTCATCATATCTTCCCTTTGATTATCAGGCAGCATGGGTAACTCAAACGATACCGGTTCTTCTGCAAACAACGCCTGCCGTCCCGGTACATGATCATCCATGTGCACCTGCAAGAAATTCCCTTCCCACAATAACTGCTTCTTTGTTCGCCCTGTAAAACGAAATGCGCCCACTTTTATGAATAAGTTCAATTGTTCTATCCCCACCTCTGTACGTTCTATAAAATCCTGCAAATGGACATAAGGACCATTTTGTATGCGTTCTGCCAATAGCTTCTCTGCGAATTTCTGTTCGAGGTTTTGGATATGAATAAAACCTACGTATACCTTCCCGTCTCTGATATCTGTGAGGTATTCGCTATTATTGACACAAGGCCCCTGTAAATTGGCACCGGCTTTCTTTAACTGCTGAAAATATAACTCCCGTGAATAAAACCCGCCGAAGTTATTAATCACCGCCACCATGAACTCAATTGGATAATACGTTTTCAGGTATAGGCTCTGGTAACTCTCCCCCGCGAAACTCGCAGAGTGCGCCTTGCTAAATGAGTATCCTCCAAAACTTTCGATCTGTCTCCATACCTCCCTGGCAATCTTTTCAGGATGCCCCCGCTCCTCGCAGTTGCGAAAGAACAGCTCTTCCAGTCGCTTCATTTCCTTATTTCCTCTATACTTTCCACTCATCGCCCGCCGCAGGATATCCGCCTCTCCCATATCCAGACCGCCAAAATAATGTGCGACCTTGATCACATCCTCCTGGTACACCATCACACCATAGGTCTCTGCCAGCAATTCTTCCATCACCGGATGCAGGTACTCAAACTTATCCGGGTTGTGAAACCGCCAGATATACTGTTGCATCATCCCGGAACTCCCCACCCCCGGCCGGATAATCGAAGATGCCGCCACCAGTGTGAGATAATCATCGCACCGCAACTTGCGCAATACCCCTCTCATGGAAGGACTCTCTATATAAAAACATCCAATAGTATCCACATCACGGATCTGCGCAGCCAACTGCGGATCCTTTTTGAATTGCTCTACCTGGTGAATATCGATATCTACATGATGGTGCTCACGCACCAGTTCTATCGTGTCTTTGATATGCCCCAGTCCCCGCTGACTCAATATATCCAGCTTAAACAAGCCCACATTCTCCGCTACAAGCATATCTATCTGTGTAGTGGAAAATCCCTTCGGTGGCATCTCTAATGCGGTATACTGCGTAATGGGCAATTCACTGATCAGCATACCACCGGGATGTATGCTTACATGATTCGGGAAATTTTTCATCAGATCGCCAAAGCGTATGATCTGCCTGTGATTGTTATCATTCGTATTGTACTCTCCTCTTGACAAGCGGTCTATCTCCGATTTGGGCAAGCCATACACCTTTCCTAATTCACGGATGATCGCTCTGCGCTGGAAGGTGGTATGCATGCCCAATAGCGCCACATGCTCTTTACCATAACGCTTCAGGATGTAGTCGATGATCTCATTCCTGTCTTTCCAGGAAAAGTCAATATCAAAATCAGGAGGAGAAGTACGGTACGGGTTGAGGAAACGCTCAAAATATAAATCCAGTTGTATCGGATCGACATCGGTGATCTGCAGACAATAAGCCACGATCGAATTGGCTCCACTACCACGTCCTACATAAAAGAACCGCCGGTCTCTCGCATAGCGAAGCACATCCCAGGCAATGAGAAAGTAGGCATTAAATTTTAAGTCGTTGATAATCTTCAACTCTTTTAATACGCGCTCCCGGGCTTTCTCATTCTTACTGCCATAGCGATATGGCAGACCATCCATAACAAGCTTTTCCAGCAGAATACGATCATCTTCCCGGCTAGTTGTAAATGCCTGTTTGTTTTTGTCAGCTTTAAAATCAATTTGTATGTCACACGACTCCATTATCCGCAGCGTGTTCATCAAGATCTGTGGGTATTGTTTAAACTGCTCCATGATGGTTGTCATTGGCATGAAGTATTCATGTACGGCAGCTTTGTGCGTATCTTCCTGTTTGCTCAGTACGATGTTTTTATCGATGGCCCGCAGCAGCCGGTGTACGCTGTAAAAGGTACGGTCCTGAAAAGTAACAGGCTGTCTGACGACGAACTTTGTACTATATGCCCCTAAGTCAATCCCAAAGAGTTTATTAACTTCGGTAGGTTGCACACCGATGAGTTCATTGAGCGCTAACCTGGCCGGCGAAACCATGCCGAGGGCATAGATTACCCATACGCTATCGTCTATGACAGGCTTTGCAGGGAAAGACTTTTTTTCCTGCAGGTGTTCAGTCAAAAAACGATTGATATGCAGGAAGCCTGCATTATTTTTTGCGAGCAATAAATAACAGAAATGATCACCGTTCCGGATTTCAGTGCCGGGTACGGGATGAATACCGGCACTGTGACAATGTTGCATAAAGTCCCATACATCCGCGGTGTTGTTGATATTGGTAATGGCCATGCTGTTGGCGCCGGCATCGACGCCGGCGGCGACCAGTTCTTCTGTGGAGAAGGTACCGTATCGGTAGGAAAAAAATGTTTTACAGTTCAGGTACATAAATAATTACTTCATAGTGTCCGTGCCCGCACTAATGCACCCGCGCCAAACTGCTTCTTAATACTATCTATTGCATGGTACAATTGAATCATCTCCTGCGTATCGTCGAACAAACTAATCTGATAATTACCGGGTACGAGATCAGAAAATCGAATGCCTACCAATCTTACCAGCATACGCCGGTCATACAATTTATCAAACAATTCTTTTGCTGTGCGCAACAGTATATGATCAGAGGAGGTATAAGAAATAGACAGCTGTTTGGTAACCGTATCGAAATTGGCATACCGTAATTTTACGGTTACACACCCCGCCAGATTATTCTGCTGGCGGAGTACAAAACCGATCTTCTCGGTCATGCGTACCACTTCTCTGTTCAGGAATGCTATATCAATTGTATCATTATTAAAAGTCTCCTGTGTAGAAATACTCTTTTGTTCAGAATAAGGTACAACGGGCGTTTCATCAATTCCATTTGCACGCCTTGACAGTTCTAGCCCATTTTTCCCAAATCTGGCACCTAACAAACTGGGGGGAATTTCAGATAATGTACGGATCGTACTTACACCCATTTCTCTTAATAAGGTTGCAGTCTTATCTCCTATCATTGGCATTTTTTCAATGGCCAGTGGCGCGAGGTATGATTTTTCTTCTCCGAAAGGAATGATTGTCTGGCCATCGGGTTTTACTTCATTTGTCGCTATCTTACTAATCAGTTTACTCGATGCCAGTGCATATGTAACTGGCAGGCCGGTCTCCTTATAAATCTTTGCTTTGAGTTCTTTACTGAATTTTTGAGTACTGTGAAACTTATCCATCCCTGTTAGGTCGGTATAAAATTCATCGATAGAAGCTTTTTCAAACATCGGTACTGATTGGGCAATCACTTCCGTGACCTGACGTGAGTAGTTGCTGTAGTCTTCATGATCACCTTTGATAACGATAGCCTGCGGGCATAGGTACAAGGCAGTGCGCATAGGCATGGCAGCGTGTACACCAAAAGCACGGGCTTCGTAACTGCAGGCTGCGACTACTCCCCGCTCTCCCCCTCCTACGATCAGGGGTTTTCCTTTGAAAGCACCATTCTTCAGACATTCAACGGATACAAAAAATGCATCCAGATCAAGATGAATAATGGATCGCTCATTTAATTTCATAGCTTCTCTATTTTAAGGTAAGGCGGCAACGCAATATTACTACTATATTTAGTAATAAAAACTAAACAAATTAGCATTTTTACCGAAAATACAATTTCCTTTGAAATCAGCCACAGCAGATGGTTTCATAGAATGAAAATAGTTGATAAATATAGCCGATCCACTACTTTTTTTTAGTAAAATTTAGCTTATGAAAATGGATTTTTGATTACGGGATCATTTTATTATTGGTGCAGAAAAATTGGGGAAGTGCACTTTTGGGAAGTGTGTGTTTTTTTTGACTTTGGGGGAGTATATATAAATGAATTGATGGTGTATTTTCAGACAAAGTGCAGCGAGGTTTCGTGTAGGTGATTTTAAAAACAGTGAGTAGTATGGGAAAGTCTGTGGGTATTGAGTTGTATGGAATTTCAGAAAAGTAAAATGAACAAAAATGAACAAGAAAAAACCGGAAAGGAAGGAATAAATTTGGGTATGCACTTCGAGAAATATGTTTGTTGTCCCGATAGCACCTTTGCCAATTTCACTTTTGAAAGTTTGGGGCCAAAAGGGGTTATCAAAAAGAAGATACGATATGAAAAAGTTGATGATGGGGATGGGCCCCTATTCAATTTATCATTTGGAGATTATGATGAAGTTACTGACAGCGTCAGTGATAATGTTACTTCAAATAATAAAGATAAGGCTAAAATTCTCGCTACAGTTGCGGGTACGGTCGTTGATTTTACAGATCATGCAGGCCGTGTCTATGTACATGCAAAAGGAAGTACTCCTTCAAGGACAAGATTATACCAGATGGGCATAAATGCACATAGAGAGGAAATAGAGGAGCTATTTCACATTTTCGGATTGCGGGGCAATGAGTGGGAAGAATTCCAGCCGGATGTCAATTATGACCGATTTATGGTAATTAGAAAAAAGAGAAATTAAAAACAAGAAAATATGTTAAGTACTACTACAACAACTAATGAGAGGATCAAAACTGTAAGAATAAAATCACAGTGTCCTCCTATAATGCGCAAAAAAGCGGATTACGTTTGGGCCGCACCATTACCAATAGCAATGGAAGGATATGATAAATGTCCTTTCCCATTTGCAACATGGACATCATTAATTTCAGAATAAAGTTTTCAATTTATTCCAAATGCCTCACCTTTGTGAGGCATTTTATTTTCCAAGTTAATCCAATGACCTACGCCCAACAACACCGCGCTTTTATCAAAGGCTATCATCTCGCCTTTAATATTCATGGGAGGAAAAAAGACTGGCAGGTTATTTTTGACCTTTGGTATGCTGCTGCCTGTAATGGCCACAAAAGTGCCCAGTTCTACCTTGCCACGCTTTATGATCATGGCAAAGGTATTCCCCGGAATATTCCCGAAGCATTTAACTGGTATATGAAAGCTGCAGAACAGGGACATATGGAATCGATGTTCAATATCGGATTCTTTTATTATAATGGAGAGGTCGTAGCACAGGATTTTAAAACCGCTGTTCGCTGGTATACACGGTCTGCTATCAAAGGAGATTTCATGGCGCAACATGCTCTGGGCATTTGTTACTTTTTGGGACACGGGGTTAAAAAAAATGATAAAAATGCTGTATTCTGGTATAGGAAAGCTGCCCGGGGTAGCCATTTAAGTGCTATTTATAATCTGGGGCTGTGTTATAAATATGGTGATGGAGTAAAGCAATCTGACCGCTGGGCGAAGCACTATTTTGAAAAAGCAGCGGAAAAGGGGCATAAAAGGTCGCTAGGACAATTAAGAAGGAATTATAATAAATGAATGTAGTAGTCAATATAATGACTGAAAAACCAATTTAAAAAATAGTATTTTGGGCTGAATGCAAAATGTGTGTCTAACTTTCGGCTGACTTGACAATTCTTACACCTTATAACGATCCAAATATCATCCTGCGCTTCTCGCAGGGCGACGAACAAGCATTCCGCACCATCTTTAACGCACAGCTTCAACCACTGTGCTATTTTGCCTATAAGATCTTAGGGCAGAAAGAAGAAGCGGAGATGTAGTCAACACCGCCTTTGCGGTTCTATGGGAGCGGCGTGCACAGTTTAATAATGGAGAAGTCTAGTTTCCTGTGGATGTATACAGGGCACCTTCCAAAGATGATGCTGTAAGGGTATCGGCTGCGGGTGTAAATGTGATCAAATGGATATTACCAGGATTGCTGCCGGGGTTGATAGCCGTGATCGTAACAGCTGTTTTGGTGAGAAGGCAAAGAAGATAATGAAATGGAAAAAGCCACTTTGAGAGGTGGCTTTTCTATTTGATCATTCTGTTCGAATTATTTGAAAGAATGATAAATTATCTGGATATTGAATTATGGAACAGTTAAAAATCAGAAAATTTGGTCCACTAAAAGAAGTGGAATTGAACATACAGGATTACATGATTTTGATTGGCCCGCAGGCAAGTGGGAAAAGTACGATTTTAAAGCTGCTATATATTTTCAAATCTTTACGGGAAGAGGTTTTTAGAACAGTATCAGATTTGGTGGAGGGGTTATGTGCAGACCCACTTCCTGAGGTGATATTAAAGGAGCATATAGTTGGTAAATTTAACCACTTCTGGAATAACCTTCCGCGCTATGGTGACTTCTTTTTGAAATATGATTATGAGGATGATAAGGTGATTACCATTTTTCAGAAAAAGAACGTAATTCAGGTAGCCTTTAGTGAAAAACTGGAAGTAGAGATCAGGGATATTTTTGCTGCTTTGAGAACTTTTATAACTGAGCGGTATATTGATGCCAGTAAAGAAACGAAACAGAAATTCTACCAGGAGATAGATGGATATATTTCAAAGTTGTTAGGGAAAGAAAAGATACCGGTGTATATACCTGCGGGCAGAGTAATGGCTTATGGGGTTTCTGACAGGTACCTGGATCAGCGGATAGACAATACGATGAAAGTTTTTATTCAGCAGGTAGCGGACATGAAACCTTTATATTTTGATCAGTTGGAAAAGATGGTGAATAAGGAGGCCGCACTTAATATTGTGGACAGGGAAAGTCTGGAGATGGGCATTAAGCTTATAAAGCAAATACTGAGAGGAGATTATGTATATGAGAAAGAAAATGAGCGGATCAAACTGGAAAAGAAAGGAACATTTATTGAAATGCCATATGCATCGACCGGGCAGCAGGAGGCATTATGGCTGCTCATGCAGTTGTTTACTATTATGCAGACAGGGTTAGAATATTTTTTAATCATCGATGAACCGGAAGCACATTTGTATCCGTTAGCACAGCAGCAAATGATAGATTTGATCACGCTGGCAGCAAATTATTCAGATAATCAGGTGGTGATGACCACTAATAGTCCAACAGTGTTGCAAACCATCAATAACCAGGTGTATGCAGGCATGAAAGAGGGACTCACTATGCATAGTAATTTATGGCTGGAAAGCGAAAAGGCAAATGCGTATTTATTGAATGAAGGTGTAATGAGAAGTATTGTGGAGAAAGATAGTAAGATGATAAAACCGGCTGAAAGCTGGATACAGCCGTTTTTTTGATTTCATTATATCTGCGGATTCCAATGCAGGACTATTCCCAGCCGGTTCCAGCTATTAATAGCGAGGATACTCATCATCATCTGTCCGGTGGTTTCTTCACCGAATAATGCCACTGCTTTTGAATAAACATTTTCTGTGAGACCCTGTTGATGGATCAGGGTCATTTGTTCTGTTAATTCCAGTATGACCTGTTCTTCTTCTGAGAACATATGTTTTGCTTCTTTCCATACAGTGATCAGGTTGAGGCGATAGGCTGCTTCATCATATTTCAACACCAGCTCTACATGCATATGCAAACAAAAAGCACAACCATTGAGCTGGGATGCCCTGATCTTTATTAACTCTTTTTGTAAAGGTGTAATTTCAGATCGCTGGTCGCTTTTTCCAGTCCACGGATGGCGGCATAAATTTCGGGAAACAGGTTGGTGATATCCAGTCTTTGCATGCTTTTTTTGTCAAAAATAAAGCAATGGGAAAGGGAATGGATAGTCCAGTTAGCCGAAAGGAAATAGTCCAGGTTAATCCATATGAAAAACGGATTCAAGGGGGATGGATAACGGGGAATGATCTTCGTTTGTTTCCATAATATCGGCCATATAAGCCCACCAGCGTTTCACCACCTCAGTAGTACCCAGCTCCTGGGAAGACTGTTCGCCTGACTGCTGCTGAACGGCGAATAAGGTATTGGTAGTCTCGTCAAGAAAGATGGTATAGTCGCTGACACCATTTTCCTTCAGGAGTTGTTTCAGCGTTGGCCAGATGGCAGCATGTCGTTGGCGATATTCTTCTTTGTACCCGGGTTTGAGGTACATTTTAAAGGCGATTTTCATACGTGGGTGGGTTAAGTAAAGTATGCAGGCAATGTACCTGCATACGGTATAATATTTCTAATCTATCAGGAACACGGTCAGGCTTTTTGCGCCATGTGCACCTAAAACCAGTGATTGTTCGATATCTGCGGTCTTGGATGGACCGGCGATAAATACTCCAAAACCGGCGTCCGGACCGCCTATTTTGCGATAAGCATCATGCATGGTAGGTAGGATCTCCGAACTTTTTAAGACAATCGCCAGGTGCTGCGCAATAAACGGCAGCGCCCTTACCTTCAATTCATCGTCAGTGACCCATACAGCGCCATTTTCCGCTACGCCCAGGCGCCCCTGGATGATGGCCAGGTCTACCTTTTCAAGCTGGCGGCCCTCACCTTCCTCCCAGTTTTGCATACCATCCGGATAAAATTCAGGGTGGGTGGTAACTACCAGTGGGTGTTCTTTTATTAGGGGGAGCATATCGGCATAAATTTTTATGGATACTACCTGGCCACCAAGAAACGCTACGACTTTCGTAAATGCCGCAGGATCGCCTGCTTCACTGTGGTGAAAGGGTTCCAGTTCCGGAAGGGGATGCTGTTCAGGCTGATTTTGCTTTACAGCGGATAATATGCTTTCTCTGCTCATGGTATGTCTTTGAATTACAGGTGCAAATTACGGGGAGAAAATTAAATAATGGAGAAATTAGAGAATTTCTTTATATTGAATATGACATTGTTAACCATTTAAATGTTACCCACACTATGAAAGATGTAAATTCTATATGGGAAAGACCCATTACTCTATCCGATGTTCAGCCATTACTTACTCCGGGAATGGTTCAATCTGCTGAAAAGCAATTGGGATACCGCCTGCCTGCGGCCTACATTGAGTTGATGAAAAAACAAAATGGAGGGAATATACGATGTGGCTTAAGAGATGAAGATTACAACCATACCAGGATTTTTGGCATCGGTCCGAATGAAAACTCAATTACAAACAATGAGTTTTTGCCATCAATACCACACGGGCTGATTCCCTTTGATGGACTTGCTCACTGGTGTCTCTGCCTGGATTATCGAAAAGATCCGGATACACCTTCTGTTGTGCATATTGAACTTGAATCTGGTATTATTAAATCAGAGGAAACAATAGCTCCAACATTTAGTGAATATCTTGAGCAATTAATCATAGTTGAAGAGGTTGAAATATTTGTAGTGGAAACAACAACGCCGATTGGGGAGGTGGTAAGAATAATATCTACCGTTTTAGGTACACCCATCAGACCACATTTTTCCGCTGGTGATTTACATTATTTTGGCTTTCATGGGGAAAACGATGTCCGAATCTATTTACATGGTAATAAAGTACCTAAGTACCATCAGGAAGAATTCTTACCAGAACATGCTGCAGAACGGGATGATTTAAATGCCAGCATTCTCCGGCACCCTGAAGTAGATGAAAATTATGTATTCCTGGAGATAGAGAATGAAGAGTATGAAGGTCAACGACAAGAAATGGTCCAAAACTTTCGTGACGCAGGTCTGATTATCAACTCACTGAACCATTACCTTTCCTGAACTAAAAAGCACTTTTGTCCACCACAAAAGTGCTTTTTAGTTTATCCTCCCCGCGAAAAGGTATTTTTCTCCCGCCTATTCCACAAGCCAAAATTAATTGTATTTTGTACACTCACACTCTTCACCAAAATCTAAGCTGACTCATGAAAAAGACGTTCATCCTGCTGACCTTTGCACCTATGCTTTCTATGGCCCAATCCACCCTCGACAAAAACGTGTCCTCCATTAAAGACTCTGTCATCACCTGGCGCCGGGCCATCCACCAACACCCGGAACTCTCCAACAGAGAATTCAAAACAGCCGCTTTCGTCGCAGAACACTTAAAAAAACTTGGTCTCGAAGTGCATACCGGGGTTGGCAAAACAGGCGTTGTCGCCATTCTAAAAGGTGGTAAACCAGGCCCTGTTGTAGCCCTCCGCGCCGATATGGATGCCCTCCCGGTTTATGAAAGAGCCAATATTCCTTTCAAATCTCTTGACACCGCCGAATACCTAGGTCAGCAAGTGCCTGTTATGCACGCCTGTGGTCATGACTCTCACATCGCGATCCTGCTGGGCACCGCCGATGTACTTACCTCCATGAAAAAAGACGTTCCTGGTACCGTAAAATTCATTTTCCAGCCTGCTGAAGAAGGTGCTCCTGCTCCCGAAGAAGGCGGCGCCCCACTCATGATCAAAGAAGGTGTAATGGACAATCCAAAAGTTGATGCCATTTTCGGCCTGCACATCAACTCCCAGACACCCGTGGGCATGGTCAAATATAAATCCGGCGCCGAAATGGCTTCCAGCGACTGGTTCACCATCAAAGTAAAAGGGAAACAAACCCACGGCTCTCAACCCTGGAACGGCATCGATCCAATCGTAGTCGCGTCCCAGATCATTCAGGGATTCCAGACCATCGTCAGCCGTCAGGCGGAATTGACCAAAGGCCCCGTAGTCATCACTGTTGGTAAAATAAATGGTGGGGTAAGAAGCAATATTATTCCTGAAGAATTGACAATGGAAGGAACCATTCGTACATTTGATAACAAAATGCTGAAACAGGTGCATGAGAAAATGAAACTCACAGCCACCAAAATAGCTGAAGCTTCTGGCGCCACCGCAGATGTTGTGATTGAAAATAAGACCAAAGTGACCTACAACGATCCCGAACTAGTAAAACTCATGGTCCCTTCTATCGAAGCCGCTGCCGGAAAAGATAATGTAAACGAAACTGAATGGACGACAGGTGCTGAAGACTTTTCCTTTTATGGTGACAAAGCTCCTGCATTTTTCTTTTTCCTTGGTGGCATGCCCGCAGGCGCAGATCCTGCAAAAGTTGCCGCCCACCATACACCGGATTTCTTTATTGACGATTCAAAACTGGATGTAGGTGTTAAAGTGTTCTGCCAACTGGTATTTGACTATGCGAAAAAGAAACCCCTGTATAAGGTGACCAATAGTAGTACACCCGGTACTTTGTAAACACACTATACTATATGAAAACATTTTTTGCTACCTCCCTTCTGCTGCTGAGTGTCCTGTTTGTAAACGCACAGAGCAGTCCGCAATTCCCTGAACTGAAAGTTAAAGAAGATTATGCGAAAGCAGCACCCATGTTCCTTCAGGCGACTGAATGGCTGAATGAAACACCACTCAATGAACAACTGGAACTACGTAAGCGTACAAATGCATTTATCCTTACATGGGTAATGGGATCACCTGATGTGAACATTAACCTGGGTGATCCTTTGATCGAGCTGATGAAAGATAACCCACAACTGTACCCTATCTACCTGGGAAATTATGCGTCCTTTTGCATCAATAACAAGGATAATAAGAACCAAAGGGATGGTGCCAGAGCAGGGCTTCTGGGAATAGTGAATGTCTATAAAAAGGGTGTTGGTATCAAAAAGACGAAACAACTGAAAAAGTTCGCCGAAGCCGTTGATTCCGGCAATATGGAGGAATCTATAGATGAACTCCTGAGAATGGATATTCATGAACGTAAATAAATTAAAAAGCCGTCTCCTGAAAGAGGCGGCTTTTTACTCAAACATCTACACCGATATTATTTACCCTAATTCATTTACTCCTTTCTCTCCTTTCACAAAACAATCTAAGTTGAACATCGTCGTTGCTGCTATATTCTTTAATGCGGTGTCGGTAAGGAATGCCTGATGGCTCGTGATCAGTACATTGGCAAACGTGATCAGTCGGGAGATCACATCATCCTGTACGATATCACTGGAATGATCTTCGAAAAACAATCCCCTCTCTTCTTCATATACATCCAGTCCCAGATAACCTATCTGGCCTGACTTCAATCCCTCCGTCACATCCAGTGTATTGATCAGTCTACCACGGCTGGTATTGATCAGCATTACCCCTTTCTTCATTTTGGCAATGCTTTGTTTATTGATAATATATTCCGTTTCGGGTGTCAGCGGTGCATGCAGCGAAATGATATCCGCCTGCCGGCACAACTCATCTATACTTAGATAAGTAGCCTCATAAGACGGATCCGGGTATCTGTCAAAAGCAATGATCTTACACCCAAAGCCCCGCATGATTTGGCCCACGATCTTACCAATCTTTCCCATGCCGATGATACCGACTGTCTTGCCATGCAGGTCAAAACCGGTTAGCCCATCCAATGAGAAGTTCAGGTCCCTGATACGGTTGTGTGCCCTGACAAGTTTTCTATTGAGTGCCAGTATTAAGGCAACTGTATGCTCTGCCACGGCATAAGGTGAATACTCCGGTACACGCGCTATGCGCATACCTAATGCATGTGCCACCTGTATGTCTACATGATTAAACCCTGCGGAGCGAAGCGCGAGATACTTTACGCCCAGTGCCGCGAGTTTTTCTAATACCGGGGCTGAACCATCGTCGTTTACAAAGATACAAACAGCCTCACAACCCGCTGCCAGCGGTGCTGTTGCCAATGAGAGTGCCGGTTCCAGCAAAACTAATTCATGCTGGTCGCCGGCTGCCTGTAACAAAAAATCCCTTTCAAATTTATGTGTACTGTAAAAGGCGGTCTTCATGTTGATCAAAGTTATTCAAACAATAGTAAATATTACGATGATAACTGCTATTATATCGTCTGACTAATATCATAAAAATTTGCCAATCTGATGACAAGAATTTCTAATTCAAGGATAGAAGTTCCAGACTCATAGATTATACTACTCTACTTTTATGAAAAGACACATCAATACATTAGCTTTAACGTTTTAGTAACAGTCCACAAGCTACTAGCTGTTGACTTAATTATGAGAAACTAATAATACTACTTTATACAACCAGACAGTTAACAATGAATAGGTTTTGCCTGACGGGGGAATGTATGGGCTAAAGGATCATTTTAAATCTAACAAACATAACAACACATGAAAAACAAGGCATGCGCTAATGCCTAAGGGCAAGTTATGCCTATTCCTTTTAATCTAATTTGCTGGTAAACTTTACCAACAGCTTTGTATTGCCTGTACTGCTAGTCTTTTGAAAACTTGTCATTATTATAAACCAAAAACTAGCACATGATGAGGAAGCTATCACTTCTTTTGATGGTACTGCTGCTTTGTCAGACAGTATTTGCACAAACCCGACAGTTATCCGGCACTGTCAAAGACGCCAAAACCGGAGAGACCCTTATAGCAGTTACAATCAAAGTAAAAGGTAAGAACAACGCTACCTTTTCAAAACCCGATGGCTCTTATACTTTGCCAATTCCCGCCGGCTCAGTGGAACTGGAAGTATCACTCGTAGGTTATGGTACCAAAACCATACAGGTAGCGCCCAATCAATCTATGATAGATCTTGTCCTGGATCAGTCTTCCACCCAGCTTGGCGAAGTGATGGTGACCGCATTGGGTATCACCAAAGAATCGAAGAAATTAGGTTACTCTGTATCTAAAGTAGGCGGCGACCTGATGACACAAGCACGTGAAACCAACGTAGGTAATTCCCTTACAGGTCGTGTAGCTGGTTTGAATGTAAGCGGTACCAGTGGTGGTCCCGGTGGATCTGTAAGAATACTGCTGCGCGGTATGGCGAGCTTCTCTGCTTCCAGTCCGCTCTTCGTGATCAACGGTGTTCCAATGGATAACACACAGCGTGGTAGTGCCACAGAATGGGGTGGTGCCGACTATGGTGATGGTTTATCTAACATCAACCCTGATGATATTGAAAGTATGAGTGTATTGAAAGGAGCATCTGCTGCTGCCTTATACGGTTCCCGTGCTGCAAACGGGGTGATACTCATCACCACCAAAACAGGGAAAAAGAACACCCTTCAGGTAGAATACAACTCCAATTTTGCTGCTGATAAAGCAATTAATTTTACTGACTTCCAGTATGAATACGGCCAGGGCCAGAGCGGTGAAAGACCGACTACCACTACTGCCGCGCAAAACAGTACCCGCCTGGCATGGGGCGAAAAAATGGATGGTGTACAGACCATTCAGTTCGATGGCAATACTTACGCATATGCAGCTGTGAAGAATAACCTGGAGAACTTTTACCGTACCGGTACAACTTTTACCAATACTGTATCTGCTTCCGGCGGGGGCGATAACGGTACCTTCCGTTTATCACTGTCAGATATGAACAATAAAGGTATCTTATCCAATAATACACTTTACCGGAAAACCATCGGCCTTAATGTAGATCAGAAAGTATCTGAAAAACTTAAGGTGACAGTGGCGGCTAACTATATCGACGAACAATCGAATAATAAGCCCTACCTGAGTGATGGGCCACTGAACCCAAACAATGGCATGTTCCTCGCTGGTAATATCAGGGAATCTATATTAGCACCGGGTTATGATGCTTCGGCAGATGGGAAGGAAATAGCCTGGACAGACGACACATACGTCACCAACCCTTACTTCGTACTCAACCAGAGCAAAAATAAAATTACCCGCTCCCGCCTCATTTCCGCTATGACTGCCCGCTATGACTTTACTGACTGGATCTATGCACAGGCAAGGGTCGGCTATGACTTCATCAGTGACGTTACCCGGCAGATCACCCCATGGGGTACCCTGTACGATTGGTCATCCAGCGATGGTACCACTGTTAGCGGTGACTACAGCCTGAATAATGAATCCCGCAAGGAAATGAACACCGACGCGTTGGTAGGCATCAAACACAGGATTAAAAATGATTTTGATTTCAACCTCTCACTCGGTGCCGCACTGAGAAAGTACAAAGATGAAATCATAGGTGTAACCGGCGACAACTTCATCATTCCTTACCTGTATAACTATACGAATGTGGTGACCTATGGCAGGACCTATGACCTGACCAATAAAGAAGCACACTCTGCTTATTATAACCTGGATCTCTCTTACAAGAACTTCCTGACACTAACGACTACAGGTCGTTATGACACCTATTCTACCCTGCCGGCTAACAACAGGAACATTTTTGTGCCTTCTGTGTCTGGAAGTTTTATCTTCTCAGAACTGGTGAAGGTGCCTAAAATGAGTTATGGTAAGTTCCGCGCTTCCTGGGCCAATGCAAGTGGCGAGCCTACTGATGCTTATATCACCCAGACTTATTATACGCAACAGAACAGTATCAACGATTATATCACGGCCAACTTCAGTAGTGCATTACCCAATACAAACCTGAAACCTTACACCCTTAAAGAGGTAGAAACCGGTCTGGAGGTGAAGTTCTTTGATAACAGGTTAGGGGTAGACCTGGCTTATTTTCATCGTAAGACGCATAATGAGATCATCAGCGGAAACCTTTCTACGGCCTCCGGTTATTCCACCCAGTATATCGGTACCGGTTCCACACAAAACCAGGGCGTGGAAATATTGCTGACCGGCACACCTGTTCAAGATGATGATTTCAGCTGGAATGTATCTGTGAATGCCACTAATGTGAAGAATAAAATCATCGATATTTATGGCAGTAACAGTACCAGTACTACCCTGAGCCTGGGTACCTACCGACCCCGAAATGCAGCCACAGCACTGGTAAAAGGCATGGCTGGTCCACAGATAATGGCGTACGATTACCTGTATGATGACAATGGTAACATTGTTGTAAACTCTTCCGGTATTCCTGAGAGAGGTAGTTACAAGGCCTTCGGCAGTGTGCTGCCTTCATGGTTTGGCGGCATCAATAACGATTTCCGTTATAAACATTTCAATTTCTCCTTCCTCGTGGATGGCAAATTTGGTAACAAGGTATTGTCTGCTACCAGCTACTATTCCATGTATCGTGGTCTGAACAAGAATACCCTGGAAGGTCGCGAAGACGGTGTAACGGCCAAAGGTGTGTACGAAGATGGTA
The DNA here is from genome assembly GCF_034274695.1 of Chitinophaga sp. LS1. Lineage (NCBI taxonomy): Bacteria > Pseudomonadati > Bacteroidota > Chitinophagia > Chitinophagales > Chitinophagaceae > Chitinophaga > Chitinophaga sp. LS1. The sequence goes on along the minus strand of NZ_CP128362.1, from coordinate 5,281,215 downwards.
CAACCAATACCAGTCAGACAGAAGCCCAGACGTACTACCAAGCTCTGGCTGTCAACGTATCCCGCCTGCATGTGCTGGATGGGAGCTTCATCAAGCTACGCCAGGTAACACTGGGCTACAGCCTGAACGGAAAAACATTGAGCCGCACCCCCTTCTCTGCTATCAATGTGTCACTGGTAGCACGCAATCTGCTGGTATTAATGAAACATACTGACAACATTGATCCTGAAGCTGCCTTTTCATCCACGATCAGTTACGCAGGTATCGAAGGAACCAGTTTGCCCAGCACAAGGTCCTACGGTATTAATGTAAACTTCAAATTCAAAAAATAATGACAATGAGAAAGCGTTTCCTCTATATAGCAGCCGTAGCTGCACTGTTTGTCAACGGTTGTACCAAGAAATTTGATTCAGTTAATACGGATCCTAATGCTACCAGTTCCTCTTCCCTGGATCCAAACTACCTGCTCTCCTATTCCGAATGGTATTATTCCAATACGGGGTATAACCAGTTGTTGTTTGAAAGTATGTGGGTACAGGTGTTGTCTTCCACTTATGGCTATTATAGTAATGGTGATAAGTATGTAGCTTCTACCAACCAGGTGTCTTACCAGGATAATCCATGGAATGCAGACTACCAGGCAGCAAGTTATGCGTACGAGATGATGACCCTTGCAAAAGAGAAAGGGAAAATGAACCTTTACTACATCGGTCTGATTATGAAAAATATGATCCTGCAGCGAGTGACGGATTCTTATGGAAATGTTCCTTTCTCCCAGGCCTTGCAGGCAAAGGAAGGTATCACAGAGCCCGTATATGATACCCAGGATTCTATTTACTACAACATGCTCGCACAGGTAGACAGTGCGACGGAGAAACTGGATGCTTCGGCAGATGAGATCACTTCTGACTTATTTTATGATGGGGATATTGCACAGTGGAAAAAACTGGGTTATTCACTGATGCTGAAAATGGCCATGCGGCTTACCAAAGTGGACCTGACCACGGCTAAGACCTACGCAGAGAAAGCATATACCGGTGGGGTTTTTAGCAGCATTGACGACAACGCGTTTGTACTGGCAGATAATTCAAATGGCTATACGAATAGTACCGCCAGCTCGCTGCTGGTATCAGATGATTTCAGAGAAGTGAAATGGAGTCAGTCTTTCATCGACTACCTCCGAACAAACAATGACCCGCGCCTGTCTATCATTGGAGAGATCCCGGAAGCAGGGCTGACAGCCAATAATGATCAGTCACTCGCAGGTGATATGGATTCAAGCGTACAGCTGGGTATGCCCAATGGGTATGATCTGAATGGTGGTACGACAGATATCAGCAATGCTCCGGGCTATCCTGGTGCGACCGGCAGTAGTAGTGATGAAGCACCGTTGGGCAACTATTCCAGACCTACGGTCGCCATTTTCAGGGATAAAAGCGGTCCTAACTTTGTCTTAACCTATGCAGAGACAGAACTGTTGCTGGCAGAAGCAGCTGTGAGAGGTTGGAGTGTAGGTAGCGCGGCATCTGTGCACTATGCAAATGGTGTGGCAGCAGCAATGCAGTCACTCGCTACTTTCAGTTCTTCAGAAGCGACTATTTCTGCAGCTACCGCAGCAACCTATACGACAGCGCATCCACTGGATGTAACTTCCACTACGGCTTCTCTGAAGCAGATCAACGAACAATACTGGATTACAGATGGTACGCTTTTCAATCATATTGAAGCATGGATCAACTGGCGCAGATCAGGATATCCGGAGCTGACACCAGTGGTATATAGTAACAACTTTACCAACGGAACTATTCCAAGAAGGATCCCTTATCAATCCAGTGAGAAAACAGCGAATGCTACGAACTATAATGCAGCCGTGGCTTTGCTGAGTGGTGGAGATAATTACACCTCCCGCATGTGGTGGGATGTTGCACAATAATAAGTGGTTCAATAACAAAACATGAGGCAGCAGGAACACTCTTCCCGCTGCCTCATGTTTAACCCAATGAAACATACCTGGACAAGCATATTTAATCAACGTGTAATTAATGCGATATGTTTATGGTCTTCTAAAACCCCGTCTTTTACAAATATAATTTCCCCGTTCTTATCGATCACTGCGCGCATAGCGTCTTCAACGGCATCAATGGTATGAGTTGTCTCAGGGCTTTGGGTTCTTAAACGACCTGTGAGTTCATCGGTAAAGTCTGCCGGGTTGAAATCTTTTTCAATCAACAGCTTACTACCCTGTCCATTTCTGGCGGCACGCAGTACATCCCGTATCCCATCTACCACCTGCGCATTCCGATCTTCCAGTTCACGGATCACCTGCTGATCCCGCATTTCAATAAAAGATTTTACTGCCGGCCATGCTTTGTCTTCCAACGTCTTCAATGGCACACTGGAGAAATTGCCATGAACGGAAGCGGTGACATTTTTTTTGTGATTGGATACATCTTCGAAGTATCCGATATCTTTAGTAGGCCCGGTTAAGATCAAAGGCTGTCCGTGCAGGTAAGCTTCCAGCAATTTGTCTGCCGCCTTATAGAAACTCTTCTGACGCAGACTTGCTACCACAGATTTATCCTTATTTCTTTCGCCTGTGGTAGTTGTACCATAGTCGTATTCGTTATCAAAGTTGAATGGGAAGTTAGCATCGTTCATCTGTTCCAGCCGGCCCATCCTACCACGATATAGCTGGACCTTTTTCTCTTCCAGGTGCAATACGAGGTAGTCAAAACCGTATTGTTCCTGGTACAATAGCTCACGCAACGCGAATTTTTTCCCAAGGCACACTTTTGCCTGCACCGGGAAGGAGAAGCAGAATAGCGTATTATAATTTGGCGCTACATATAACCCTATACCTTTGTCTACAGGGCTGTATGTATAACTATCGGAGAGTTCAATTAACGCATTAGTCAGTGCCTCCGCCTTGTCAGGCCAGGCGGTACGGAGGTGGGCTGCGGTTTCTTCAATGGATTGGTTTACCAGTTGTAAGGCCGCTTTTCTATCCTGCGCCCCGTCTAATGCTACGACAATTGAAACACAGGGCGGGGTTTCGTGTTTTTGCATTACAACTAAATGATCTGATAACATAGTTCAGCATTTAAAGGATGAATGATAGGTCAACAACGTATTGAGATACAACGAACGTGCCGTGTAAGAGAAGGAAAGATGGTAGGCCCCTGCCACGGATGAGGTGCCGCCTACCGCTGTGTACCGGGAGGGTACAGGAAGTGGAAAGAAGGCTACAGAAGAAACTTGCACACCTCGCTAACTGTTGTTAGCTTTGTAGTGGAACTTATTGTCATGAAAACAACTCCTCTTATTCTTCTACTTTTGGCATGCAGCAATGCTTTTGCGCAGCATTCTATCTCTTTTAAAATTGATGGTTTCTCGAACAAATACTACGGACTGGTGCAGGTGCGCGATACGGCAGACGTGTTCAAAGCCGGTACAGTAAAGGTATTTGACAGAGCAACGAAGAAAGAGCTGATGCACACAACGTCGGATGAACTCACCTTTGATTTGCATGAAGGCCAGGTGAAGGCCAATATCATGGAGGCTCCTTATGGGGAGCAAAGCCTGATTATTTATGAGGATTTCAATTTTGACGGGGTGAAGGATTTTGCCCTCATGGATGGACAAAATAGTTGTTACCACGGGCCTTCTTTCCAGATCTGGCTGGCGCAGGGAGTGGGTTTTAAGCATAGTGACGCTTTTACCAGGCTGGCGCAGGAGTATTGTGGGATGTTTGTTGTCAACCAGAAAGATAAGGTACTGGAGACCATGACGAAGAGTGGTTGCTGCTGGCACCAGTTTTCCCGGTTTAAAGTAGAGAATGGACAGCTAAAGACACTGAGTGTGGAAGAATCAAGTTTGAGTAATACAGAACCTTTCTTCGAAGAAGTATCTCAGCAGACCTGGGTGAATGGGAAGGAGGAACAAACTTTGAAACAATATATTTCAGAAGCAGATACCCTGTTCTCATTTACACTGGCAAAGAACGGGAAACAGGTCGTATTGTTTCAGGCAGCGCAGGGCGAGTTCCTGTTTTATGCCCTGTGTCAGAAAGATGGCAGTATAGAATTCTCCTATCCGGAGGTCATATACGACGAAAAGACGCAGGAGAATGTAGGAGGTGCCATGACCCTCAGTAATGGGAAATTAGCCTTTAAAAATGACGATGCGGCCTATGAAATATACGACGAGGGGAATGGGAAGATTGGTGTGAGGGTGGTAAGTGATGGAAAGAATTACGTGTTTGAAGGGGTTGCAGGTACTGTGAAAGGAGACCTGGATCATTTAAAAGGCCTGGACAAAAAGAATTTAAACAAAACGCTTTAACCTAAGGCTAAAGCGTTTTGTTCTTTTTATACCAATCAGCGAATGACTGTTTCGGTGCTTCCGGCATATCTCTTTGTTTATACCATGGGTTCAACCCATTATTCACCACGCCAGGGAAATGTCGCATTACCCAGCGTCCTACCCCACCAGCTGTCTTAAACACTGTCGGTCTTGACAGCACCATATTCATCATCTGCATACTTGCTTTCTTGGAAGTCGTCGCGTATCCTTCCTGCACAATGACCTGTCTCCATTTATACAGCTGCTCGTGAATATTGATCTTCACCGGACATACATTTGAACAGGAGCCACAGAGCGTAGATGCAAATGGCAGGTCCGCATTCTCTTTCATATCCAGGTTAGGTGCCAGGATCGCCCCGATTGGCCCCGCTACCGCGTTGTGATAACTATGACCACCGCTTCGGCGATATACCGGACAGGTGTTCATACATGCACCACAACGGATACATTTCAGTGAGTTACGGAATTCCTCCCTGCCCAACTGACGGCTACGTCCATTATCTACCAGCACGATATGCAGTTTTTGTCCTGCTCCAGGTTTCCGGAAATGACTACTGTAAGTTGTAATCGGCTGCCCGGTAGCACTACGCGCCAGCAAACGCAGAAATACCCCGAGGTGTTTACGCTGCGGGATGATTTTCTCAATCCCCATACAGGCAATATGTACATCTGCAAGGTGAGCGCCCATATCGGCATTCCCTTCGTTGGTACACACTACCATCTCCCCTGTTTCGGCTACGGCAAAGTTCACGCCCGTGATCGCCGCGCGGGACTGTATAAATTCCTTTCTGAGGTGTAGTCTGGCAGCCGCAGTGAGGAACTTAGGATCCGCATTCCCCGCAGGGGTACCTAAGTGAATATGGAACAGATCTCCGATTTCTTCTTTCTTTTTATGGATACAAGGCAGTACGATGTGACTGGGAGGTTCCTTCGCCAGCTGCACAATGCGCTCGCCCAGATCCGTATCGATCACTTCAATGCCATGTTCTGCCAGAAATGGGTTCAGGTGACACTCTTCCGTGAGCATGGATTTACTTTTTACCATGCGCTGCACGCCCTGTTCCTGTAATAGTTTTAGTACGATTTCATTGTGTTCTTTAGCATCAGCCGCCCAGTGAACGGCCGCACCGTTGAGTTGCGCATTCTTTTCAAATTCTACCAGGTAATCATGGAGATTGCCGAGTACATTGAACTTGATCCGGGACGCGGTTTCACGCAGGTCTTCCCATTCAGGGAGGGACCACGCCATTTTATCTCTCTTCTGACGTACCCACCACAAGGTCTCATCATGCCAGTTTACTCTCGCTTCGTCTTTATTGAAGGTCTCCGCCAGTTCAGCGTGCTCTTTATGTGCAGTTGTTGGTTCCATTCAGATCAGTTTTGGTGTTTAAAAAGCAGCATTCAGGATCTCTGCGATGTGCAGTACTTTCACCTTGCTCTGCTGTCTTTTGAGAATACCTTCCAGGTGCATGAGACAGCTGACATCATTACCTGTGATATATTCGGCACCATGCTTTTCATGATCAGCTACACGGTCTTTCCCCATTTTCACAGAAACCGCTTCTTCGAATACGCAGAAGGTACCACCGAAACCGCAGCACTCATCCTTACGGTCCAGTTCTATCAGTTCCAGTCCATCCACCATTTGCAGAAGTTGCTGTGGTTTGGAATAAGGGGCTGCTACCAGCTCCGTCATCTGTGCGAGGTGCAGGCCACGCTGTCCGTGACAACTCTGGTGAATACCAACTTTATGCGGGAAGCGGGCGGTCAGGTTTTTGACCTTGAGTACGTCTGTCAAGAATTCAGACAATTCGTAGATGTGCTGACGAATATGGGTCGCAGCATCTTCTTTGTCATGCACGTGCAGATGGTCTTTGATATGTAGCGTACAACTACCCGATGGCGATACGATGTAATCAAAGTCTGCAAAGTTGTTGACAAATAGTTCATTACAACCACCGGTGAGGTGTTCAAAACCAGAGTTTGCCATGGGTTGTCCGCAACAGGTTTGCCCCTGCGGATATACTACCTCGCAACCAAGTTTTTCCAGCAGGGATAAAGTGGCGATGCCCACCTGCGGATAGAACTGGTCAATATAGCAAGGTATAAAGAGTCCTACTTTCATGTAAGTTCGTTTAAATAAGGCGCTACCTGTACGCGAATTCCCTGTTCACTGCATAATGCCTCATTTCAACCAGATCGCCGGGTAGAGGCTGGGTATTCCAGTGCTGGTGAATAGCCAGCGCTGCCCCGATGGCAGTTGCCTGTGCGACAGAAGCTGCAAATACCTCCATCTGAGGAAATGCCGCTGCCAGCATGTGCATGTACACCGGGTTTTTACCAAAACCACCGTCCACAAAAATACGTCGCACCGCTGTACCTGTAGTCACAAGCGCAGTAGAGTGCTGCTGTTGTTTCATCAGGTCCATAATTAGCTGGTGATAAGCAATCTCGTAACTCGTGAAATCTGACAATGATCTATGAGCAAACCGGGAGGCCTGTAACAGGTCTTTTCCTGAGAGCGGTGCTTCCTTTACCGCTGTTGCCTGCAAATGGGCAAATATAGCGGGGTCAAAGGCGATTTGCTGATAGCAATTTACCGGTGTTTGATAATATTCTGACAGCCTGCGAACTTGTTGCTCGTGATCACTACCAGCAAAGAGACGGGCAGCCTTTACAGGGCGTCCCTGGTAGGTAAGGTAGCAGAGGCAGTCCTGTTCCAGTTCATCAGGGGTTAGTGGTTGGTCATTGAATGGGTTCAGGGTGATGCACCAGGTACCTGTACTGATGAGTACAAAGGGTTCCTGGAAGCTTTCCAGGTAAGGAATAAGCGCTGCGGAACTGTCGTGCAGGCCGGCACCGACTACGTAATCGATGGGTCGGTTTGAGGCATCCACATTTCCTTTGCATCTGGTAACGGCGTTTGCCGGGAAGATTGGGGGTAGTTTGTCGCTAATTCCTTCCTGAATTACCCAGTGATGATATTGCTGGTGATTGAAATCCCATAGCATGGTATGACAGCCGATGCTTGTAATATCAGTCATGTACTTGCCAGAGATCAGGTAACTTACATATTGCGGAAGGTGTAAGGCATAACGAATCTGGTTGTACAACTCTGGTTGTTGTTCTTTGATACGATACAATTGTAAGCCGGAATTCAGGCTACCGAGTGCAGGCGAAGCCGTTTCGCTACAGATCAGCAGCTGCCCACCGTATTTGTTGTGAAAAGTATTTTGTAATGGTGTGGGATACGATTTGAGGTAGTTGTACAAAGGGGCAATGACTTCGCCGTTCTCATTGAGGTAAACGAAGCTGGCGCCATATGTACTGAAGTTCATGGCTTTGACGTGGAAAGCAGGTTGGGTGGTGAGTTCTTTCAGACTATCTTTCACCCATTGGGTGAGAAGTTGGATGTCTTCACATTTGTCACCATCTTCGTCTTTGGTTTCAGGGAAGCTCATGCCTCTTTCATAGACGATGTGGTATTGTTCATTGATAAGGAACAACTTTTTGTTGGTCTTACCGATGTCTAAGATAGCGATGCAATTCATGGCTGCTGTTTAGAAAAGAATTTGTCAATATGCCTTTTGCACATTGACAAATTCAATCTCAATCTCAATATGTAAATGGGCATTAGAAGTGGCGGTGATCCTGAGTCTATAACCGGCCAGGATTACAGGCCTGTTGCGACCGTCTTCAATCCTCTCTCTTTGATCAGGTTTTCTCTCACCTTATACTGGCGGTAAAACGCAATCGGATCCAGTACACCACCTGCATTCAGGCGGGCCTGTGCAACCAGTGGGCGTACATCTGTGCGGTAAGCCTGTTGCAGTATCTCCTGTGCGGCTACTGCATCATTATTCTGCTGTGCAGCCTGTAGTGCTTTGGTATCAACCAGTAGCGCCTGTGCGTAAGCGATCTTGATGGCTTCTACTGATTGCAGCAGATCTTCTAACGGATCTTTTACATTGTGAGAAGCATCGATCATCCAGCCAAGGTCGCTGGCGTGGTGCATACTACGGGCATCCATACCTTCTACCAGTTCATTGAAGATGAGGAATAACTGATAAGGGTTGATGCTACCTACTGTGAGGTCGTCATCACCATACTTGGAGTCATTGAAATGGAATCCGGCCAGCTTGCCTTCCATAAGGAGGAGGGCTACAATCTGCTCGATATTTGCATTCGCGAGGTGATGTCCCAGGTCAACCAATGTCTGGGCTTTCGGACCTAGTTTATTGGCAAATAAAAGGGATTGACCCCAGTCGCCGATAGTAGTGCTATAGAAATTGGGTTCGAAGGCTTTGTATTCGATGTAAACTTTCCAGTCGTCAGGCAGTGCTGCATAGATATCCTGGAGACTTTCGTAAGTACGTTTAAATGCACCACGGAAATTGAGCTGACCAGGGAAGCAGGAGCCATCAGCCAGCCAGATGCTGAGTGCGTTAGAGCCAAGTTCTATTCCGTAGCGGATCACTTCGATGTTGTGTTCTACGGCTTGTTGTCTAACACCTTTGTCAGTATGGTGCAGAGAGCCGAACTTATAGCTATATTCCTGTCCGGGCTGATCCTGAAAGGTATTTGAATTTACGGCATCAAAACGGATGTCGTATTGTGCAGCGAGGGCTTTGATGTTTGCTGTGTTTTCAGGAATATCCCATGGGATATGCAATGAAACAGCGCCACTGCTGCGGTTCAGGGCATGCAGCAAACCGATGTCAGTGATCTTTTCTTCCAGGTTACGCGGTTCACCACCACCGGAAAAACGGCCAAAGCGGGTACCGCCGGTGCCAAGGGCCCAACTCGGAATAGCTACCTGGAATTCTTCCAGTTTTTCAAGAACCTCATTGAGATGGTTGACTTTTTCAGAGATATGCTGAAAATTGCGATCGTGGGCTTGTTTGCGGGCGTCGTTAAAATCAGAAATGTGGAATTTTTCGATATTCATAACCAGAATTTTGCGCGTGATTCAATTTAACGAAAATATGCCGGATAGGCAAGGCCTGCATATTGCTTTGCAAGCCTTGCCGGGGTTGTTTATCTTACAAAGGCTGTCGCCACACCACCATCCACGTTCACCACGTTTCCGGTTGACTTGTTCAGCAAGCCACCAGTCAGTGCGAAGCAGGCGTTGGCAATATCCTCAGGTAATATGATCTGATTGAGCAGGGTACGTTTTGCGTAGTAACCAGGCAGTTCTTCTACAGAGATGCCATAAGCTTTGGCACGACCTGCAGCCCAATCACCTTCCCATATTTTACTATCAGCGATCACAGCATCAGGGTTGATGACGTTTACGCGGATATTGTCTTTTCCTAATTCAGCGGCATTGAGGCGGCTCAGGTGCAGCTGTGCAGCTTTCGCAGAACCATACCCCGCGTTGTTAGGACCACTCATGAGGGCGTTTTTGCTTACGATGTTCAGCACATCGCCACCCATATCCTGTTTACGCATGATTGCTACGCCAGCCTGCGTGACGAGGAACTGACCTTTTACCAATACATCATACAGCAGATCCCAGTCTTTTTCGGTATGTGCTTCCAGTGGTTTGGAGATAGACAGACCCGCACAGTTCACTACGAGGTCTACCCCACCAAATGCCAGGGCGCCTACAGCGAATGCTTCATTGATATCAGCAGATTTAGTCACGTCGAGTATAGCTGCAGCAAATACATCGGGACCATATTGTTTCTGGAATTCGACTTTTGCTTTTTCAAGACGGCCGGCATCGTTGTCATTGATGACAACGCATGCGCCTTCGTCAGCGAATTTCTTAGCGATTGCTTTACCGATACCACCAGCGCTACCTGTTACCAGGGCAATGCGACCAGATAAAGCTTTCGGCTTAGGCATACGTTGCAGTTTTGCTTCTTCGAGCAACCAGTATTCTATATCAAATGCTTCCTGACGGGGTAAGGCGGTGTATTCAGAAATAGCTTCTGCGCCTTTCATTACGTTGATAGCGTTGATATAAAATTCAGCAGCTACGCGGGCAGTTTGTTTATCTTTTGAAAAAGTAAACATACCGATACCAGAATAGAGGATCACTACCGGATTCGGATCACGCAGTGCAGGGCTGTTATCATGACGGCAGGTATTGTAGTATTCAGTATACATCTGGCGGTAAGCTGCAAATGCAGGCGCCAGTTGTTGTTTCACAGTAGCTACGTCATCGAGTGATGCCAGTGGGTCCAGGTCCAGCACCAGCGGACTGATTTTAGTACGCAGGAAGTGGTCAGGACAGCTGGTACCCAATGGCGCCAGTCGATCGAGGTCGTTGGAATTAATAAACTCCAATACACGTGGATCATCGGTAAAGTGCCCGATCATACGGGTATGGCCGGAGCAAAGTCCACGTAAAACAGGCGCCAGTGCAGCGGCTTGTTTTTTACGTACTTCAGGAGCAGCAGGAGCACTTTTAGCGCCACCGAATACGGGGCGTTTTTTGTTATAATTATCTTCGAGGTAAGAAGCGCAGCGCTCTATTACTTCGAGGGTATTGATATAGCTTTCGTAGGCGGTATCACCCCAGGTGAAGAGACCGTGAGAGCCGAGCATGATGCCCCGGATACCCGGGTTCTCCTGCAAACATTGGCGGAGTTGCAGGCCGAGGTCGAAGCCAGGGCGCTGCCAGGGCACCCAACCGATGGTGCCGTTAAAGAGTTCCCGTGTGATACGTTCACCATCTTTGGCCGCAGCGATAGCGATGGCAGCATCCGGATGCAGGTGATCGATATGTTTGAATGGCAGGAAGCCATGCAGGGGAGTATCGATAGAAGGAGCTTTGGATTTCAGGTCGTAAATGCAGTGGTTGAAGAGTTCAACCATTTCATCTTCCATCTGAATGCCATTGTAAATATTTTCGAGGCTGTGCAGGCGGTCTACGTACAAAGCGGCGAGTCCGCTACGTTTGAGGGTGCCTAGGTCACCACCCGAGCCTTTTACCCACATCACTTCTGTTTGTTTTCCGGTAAGCGGGTCTTTGGCCATGGCTTTGCAGGAAGTATTACCACCGCCATAGTTTGTTAAGCGAAGATCTGCGCCCAGGAGGTTAGAGCGGTAGATTAACAGGCCTACTTCGTCACCGGCCATTGCGGCGGCCTTTTCCTCATCCCATAAGTAGCTTACGTGCTTGAAATTTACAGACTGAATCATGTATGTATGTTTAAATATTTTTGTCTTGATTTTTTATCCTAGCGAATTACCATAACCCACCAGCAACACTGAAATCATAATCGTCAATACACCTGCCAGTATAGTTTTAAACGTCGCCGAACTCACGCCTTTCCATTCTTTCAATGTAATTCCCCACAGGCTGGAAATCATAATGATAAATGCCATATGCAATATCCATGAACTGGCGCCATTTCCCAGTTTGCTCTCACCCATTCCATAGAAAAAGAACTGGAAGAACCAGGTCGTACCGGCAATAGCAGCAAAGAAATAATTGCCTGCCAGTGGCGTTTTCTTATTGGTATAATCGCTGAAGGTTTTATTACGTGCATTCAGCAGCAAACACCAGAACAGGTTGGTAGTTAAACCGCCCCAGAGCAGCACCACGAAGATGACATTATTCTGAAAGAGCGGGTTGCACCCCTGCTGGATCGCAATGGCAGCCATTGGTTTTCCTGCTTCGATACCGAAGTTGAAACAGGCGCTGAGGATACCTGATACTGTACCTACGATCAATCCTTTTTTCAGATTGAACTCAGATATGCTCTCTTTCTTCTGATCATCTGACAGTTCATTTTCTTTCATCATCCCGGCTTTCCCGCAGATGGCAATACCGAGTAAACAAACGGCCACACCGGCAAGGACGAGTTGTCCGCTGATGTGATGAATCATGGAAGAAAAAGTATGGGCGGTGTCGCTGGTGAAGAGATCCCTGTAAATAGGCGGGATCAATGCGCCGAAAGCAGAAGTGTAGCCGAGGGCTACAGACATACCAAGAGACATTCCCAGGTAGCGCATGGTGAGACCGAAGGTGAGACCGCCGATGCCCCATAATACGCCCATCAGATAGGTCCAGAATAGTGTAGTGCCGTCAGTCGCGCGGATGATGCTAAGGAAGTCGGGGATGGTGATCCATGCTGCGAGGAAGGGCACGATCAGCCAGGAAAAGAATCCGCCTACTATCCAGTAACTTTCCCAGGCCCAGTTTTTAACTTTTTTAAATGGGATGTAAAAACTGCCCGAGGCAAAGCCTCCGATGAAATGAAAAAATACACCAAGAATAGCTTGCATAAATAGTGGAATTGTGGTTTTTATCTAGTTTAACTGTGGAATTTGAATAGTGGCTACACTATCTGATTTTTCAAATGTAGGGAATGGGGTTGGGGCAACTGTCCTATACATTCCTATTGGGGAGGAAGGACGAGAATAAAAACCCCATTAGCGCATTGGTTTAAATGTGCTAATGGGGGGTATTGGTTGGTTCTTGAAGGGAGATTAATCTTTCCAAATGATTTCACCCCAGGGGAGTGGATGTTCCTTCAGAATACGTATGGCCCTTTCATTTTTCTCTTTAAAATAAGGGCTATTGTTAATAGCTGCTTCTTGTTCCGGGGTCATTATTAAAATGCCCGGTTTGGGGAATTTACTACAATATTCCTCCCAGGTAAGTGGTACTTGCTTAGTCATGTTATTCAATTTTATAGTTTTTCTTTTTGGCCATAAATGCCGTATAATTTACCCCTTTTTTGAAATACTCCCAGCCCATGGGAGTTCTGCCTAGTATATCAAAATGAGAGTCAATTTCCGCTTTGTTTGCATTTATGCCCATTTGATATAATCTATTTCTGGCGGGTGTTCCTCCTATAACAAGAATTACTGCATTACCCCAATGGCTGAAAATATTGAAAATAGTATTTGCTACCGTTGCTAAAACCTTACTTCTATCTCCATTATTTGAAGTAATGCTATCATTAAATTCATTCGGACTATCATCAGCATCACCAAATCCTAAATTCAGAATAGGAGTTCCATCAGGTAGCCGTCCTATTTCAAAGTATTTGATCGTCTTGCTAATCGTCCCATTTGGCCCCAGGCTTTCAAATGTGAACGTTGTCCGGTCTTCGTTGGCTTCGAATAAATACTTCTCTAAGTTCATCCTCCAAATCTATATCTTCCCCCAATTACTTTCCTGTTCATTCCTTGTTCATTCCTTCCAAACCCTCCACTACTCACCCTTTTACTCAAAAACAAGGCTCGTAAAACAAGGTTTTACGAGCCTCCAAATATCTACTACTCTTTCTACTCCATCACCACCGTCACCACACTCCTCTCCTTCAGTTCAATCTGTTCATTCCCTGAACGAACTTCATGCAATTTCATATCCTCTTCCTTACTGGTTTCATAATACCTCACCTTCTTTACCTTTCTTCCCTTCACCTCCATATTCACTACAACAGCCTTCTCCCCATAGTTCACACACACCAACACCACCTGCTTCTTACTTACAAATGCACTCACCAACACATCCTCATCCCTGCTCTCCGCCATCACTCTCTGCATTCCCGGCCTTACGAATCTGCTATACTGTCCCAGCGCCCACAAATTCTTTACCGCCGTCACCGTACCATCTTTATACGTTTTATCCTTCGGATGCAATGCCACCAGATAATACCTCGTATCCATATCAGACTTTCCCGGCTCCCAGCTATTCCAAAACTGCCATGCCGCAGCATTTCCATATACAAAATCATCATGCATCACTTTCGCAAGGAACAACGCACAATCCATGGCTGTACGCGGCCCATCATGCCCATCTTTGTATCCATCCGCCAACATGGAATACTCCGTTTGCCAGTACTGCAGACCATATTTGGATGCCGTATCTGCCACATGCTTACGAATCGCTCTCCTGCTGCTATCTCCCTTATCTGTAAAATAACTATGCCCACCAATAATAGCCGGTACATGAGAAAGCTTGTAAACACCACCGGCTTTCAATGCCTGTATCTGATGCGAAGCCGTCCCTTGCTGCGCATACAGATATTCCAGATGTCCGGCTTCGGAAAGTAATATCTTCGTTTTGGCCCTCACCTTATTGAGTGCAGTATCCAACGCCCCCGCAATTCTTACCACCTCACTATTCGTCCACGCAGTACCTTCCTGATCCGCATCCCCATAAGGATGACTCCAATCCCACTGTGGTTCATTCACTGGACTGATATAATCAAAATGCAATCCTTCCTTATCAAAATGCTGCCACACATTCGTTAAAAATGCAGCATACGCATCATACTGATCTAGCTTCAGATTAGACCGATGATCCTTCTCTGTCTTATACCCCAACCCATTCTGGTTCATCCATACCGGTGGCGTATTCGAGAATGCAATTAATGTTTCTACGCCATAATCCTTCGCCTTTTTCGTAAACCAAAGATATCCTGACTGCTTAGACCAGTCATAGGTGCCATCCGGTTTCAAAAAACACTCCGCACGCTTCCTGAAATCCTTTATTCCACTACTGTCCCCCTGCTCCGCCGTACCACCACCAATATTAAACCGCCAGCTGGAAAGCCCGATCCCCTCCGGCGAACCATCCTTATTAAGTCCCTTACTAAAAAGCCAACGGGCCATCTGCTCCCGTACCTCCGGCGGCCAGTATTTACCTATCCCCTCCGAAAACCAGGCACCGGAAGAACCTATATTATCTATTACCTGCGCCTTTTTGTTGACATCAATTGTAATGCGCTGCTGGGCATGGGCAAAGGCAGCCGTCATGAGCAGCATGATTGTAAAGCGAGACCGTTTCATTTATTTAAACATGGATTCAAAACAAGGTAGGCATATTATTTTTAATTGTCAATCAGACAATGAAAATTAACCGGAATCAAACCGACTTTTAGACCAGTTTTGCCGACTATTGAACCTTTTGGTTTAAATTTATAATCAGAACTTTACATCCGGATTCAAAGACCACAATTATGAAGCATGGCAGGTAAAAAACAGGGAGCGAATGTTTACAAACATTCAGAACTCGTGCAGGATGCAGAAATTGACTTGAAGTCAACCGTACCCGGTTTTGCGGTCAACTGCAATCTCCGGTTCATGGACATCCCTGCATTGCGGAACAATTTCCGGTCTGACTTCCTGGGCATCATTCTCGTTGTTAAAGGTACACTCACTATCTCCATCAACCTCGAAGAACATATTATGGAGCCTAACAGCCTCCTGCTCGCCACACCACACGCACTGAAGCAGGTGATTGCAATGGATGACAATGCCATACTCTGCGGTCTCTCCGCCACCATCGATTTCATGGGCAAGATCTTCGCAGATAAGCTACTCGATCTTATGAACTACTTTAGTACGAAATATTGTCCTCACTGGCAACTGGAAGATAAAGATGCTAACACTATTGCCAACACCTTCAATTTGCTCCTGCATCGTACTGAAGAATACAATACTCATACCTACGGTAAGGAACTCTTCTATCATGCCTTCGCCAGCCTACTGTACGAACTGGGCGGTATGGGACAGAAGTATGCAAGGATCAACCACGCCGACTTTTCCCGCAAAGAAAATCTTGTCATGGCATTTACCTCGCATGTTCAACAGCATTTCAGACAACAACGCAATGTACAGGCATTTGCAGAACTGCTGCATGTAACCCCTAAATACCTGACTGAAACCGTTAAAGAAATCAGCGGAAAAACAGCAGGAGAAATTATTGATCACTTTGTGATACTCGAAGCCAAACGCATGCTTAGCGACACGACACTCAGTATCCTTCAAATAGCAGAAGAACTGAACTTTAGTGATCAGTCCTTCTTCGGAAAATACTTCAAACGATTCGTCGGCCACTCTCCTAAAGAGTACAGACAGATCCAACGAAAATACTAAAGATTAGTGTTACAACACAGTGTAACAGTTGTAGGTTTAAGGAATGGCCGGAATAATCATATTCCGGCCTTGTTATTTATTTCTACTATAAATACTGAACCGACATTCAGACCATTTTTACCGATATTCTAACCTTTTTCTCCGCTTTAATACATCCACCTTTGCCATGTGAAATCATCTGTTCAATTTTCAATTACCAATTTTATGACATTGATTGTAAGGCAGGCATCATTATTTCTAATGGTTACCCTGATGGCTGGCTGTGGCACCAAAGCCGATAAGCAACCACAGTCCGATCCGGTTAAAGTAAAAACCATCCGCATTCAAAAGGATCCGCTTCCTCAGCAGTTAAGTTATTCCGGCACCATCGAAGCTGACAACACCGCCGACATCGGTTTTGCGGTAGCTGGTACCATTAATAACATCAGTGTGCAGGAAGGCGACCATGTGCAACAGGGACAACTGCTGGCCAGTATCGATGCCACTGAATACAACAATGCACTGGCTATTGCAAATGCCTCCCTGGACCAGGCTGAAGACATGTACCGACGTCTCAATGACCTTTATCAGAAAGGAAGTCTGCCCGCCAAAGATTATATCGAAATAAAATCTAAACTCGCACAGGCACAAGCCAACAAAAGTATCAACGCCAAACACATTGCCGATAGTAAATTATACGCACCCATTTCCGGCATTATCACTGCCCGTAAGATAGAAAAAGGTAGTACCGCCGCTCCCGGTATTCCTGCATTCACAATTATCAAAACTGATATTGTCACCGCAAAGATCACTGTACCCGAAACAGAAGTAGGCGCTATCCGCAATGGGATGGATGCCAAAGTATACATTCCAACCCTTGAAGACACCATTCCCGGCAGGATCACCATCATTAATCCACAAGCCGATGCTGTTTCCCGGACATATACCATCAAAATAAAACTGGCCAATAGCAACAACCGGCTGTTACCCGGCATGCTCACTGCTGTATTTATCAATACAGGCAAAACCGTCAACACCATTTCCATTCCTGCTACCGCCATTGTCAGAGATGCAGATGACCTCACTTATGTATACATCGCCAATGAACAACACAAGGCCATCCGCAAAAGGATCACCGCAGGGCTGCTCACCGGCAGCAATGAAGTGATCATCACCAACGGTTTACAGGAAGGCGATCAGCTGATCACAAACGGACAATCACACCTCAAAGATGGAAGCACCGTGACGGTTGAATAATCATTTAAACAAGGCTAAATGAAAAGACAAAGAATCAGCTTTATTGAAGCTGCCATGAAATATAAGCAGGTGACGTTGGTAGCCATGGGTATGCTGCTCCTGCTGGGACTCTATGCCCTCCTGAATATGCCCCGTTCGGAAAATCCAAAGATCGATATGCCTGTCGCCATGGTGTATGCCTTCTATCCGGGTGCCGACGAAGTGCAAATGGAGAAACAGGTAACGAATAAAATCGAACAATTTCTTTTTTCCTACGAAGAAATAGATAAGAAGAAAACAACTTCACAAACGAAAGACGGACAGGTATTCATCACAGTCAACCTGCATACCGAAGTAAAAGACCGTAAGAAGTTCTGGAGCACTTTACAACACGGCCTTAATACAACACTCAGATCAAATATTCCTTCAGGCGTAATTGGCCCTGTAGTCAACAGCAACTTCGGCGATGTAACGGCACAGATTATTACCGTCTCCTCTCCTATCCGCACCTATGCAGAACTGGAGAAGTACATGGATAAAATAGAAGATGGTCTGAAAGTTATTCCCGAAGTCTCCAAGATCAATCGTTCCGGTGGACAGCAACAACAGATTTATGTCACTGTGAATGATGAACAGTTGCAACAATACGGCTTTGATCTGTCCACTATTGTACGCACACTGCAAATGGAGAACGTGACCGGTTATTCTGGAGAAGTAACTGTCAATTCCAATACAATTCCGGTATTTACAAATAGCCAGTACAAAACAGAGAAAGATATTGCTGAACAGATCATCTATACCACACCTACAGGCACTGTCGTAAGACTGAAAGATGTAGCGACCATCACCCGCAGGTACGAAGAACCCTCTTCATACATTCGTGTAGGTAATGACCGTGTATTGATGCTGGCCATCGAAATGCAGCCCGGTAATAATATCGTGCAGTTTGGACATACCGTAGAAAAAAAGCTGGCCGCTGTCAAATCCAAATTACCTGATGACATCCAGATCAACACCATCGTCAATCAACCTGAAGTAGTGGATGAAAGTATCAAACACTTCATGCGTGAATTTGGATTGGCCATCGGTTCTGTAATACTCGTTGTAATGCTACTTCTGCCATTCCGTGTAGCAGCTGTAGCTTCGGTTGCAGCGCCTATTTCCATCCTGATCACATTTGGTATCATCAATATTATGGGTATTGAATTGCACCAGGTTACACTGGCTGCACTGATCATTGTATTGGGTATGGTGGTGGATAATGCCATTGTGGTAGTAGACAATTACATTGAAAAACTCGACGAAGATATTACTCCATGGACGGCGGCCTGGCAGGCAGCAAAGCAGTTGTCTTTGCCTATCTTTACGGCTACACTGGCGATCGTGTTTGCATTCGCACCACTGGCGATTTTTATGTTTGGTATCGCAAAAGACTTTATCGCTGCACTGCCGGTAACAGTAGCTGTCGCACTCATTACCTCTATGGCAGTGGCTTTGCTTGTGACGCCGTATACCTGTTATGTTTTTATCAAACAGGGATTAAAGCATAAGATGAGCAACAGGAGTAATAAACGTAGTCTTTTAGACAGATTGCAGGAGACTTTCAATAAAGGAATTGAAATCGCCTTCCGCTTCCCTAAGATCACTGTATCTATTGCTGTACTGGCGCTGGTGTTGGCACTGGTATTAGCAAGTAAAGTCAGCCAGGAATTCTTCCCGCTGAGTGAAAGCAAACAATTCAATGCAGAGATCTGGATGCCCAATGGCACCTCTCTGGAAGAAACAGAAAAGGTGGTGAAGGCCGTCGAAGCAGAACTGAAGAAAGATAGTCGCGTAGTGAATACCGCCAGCTTTATTGGCACCAGCTCTCCCCGTTTCAATGTGACCTATGCACCAGAGATGCCAAGACGCAATTTTGCACAGGTCTTCATCAATACAGTGAGCAGTGAAGCGACAAATGAATTGGTGGCAAAATACCTGCCCATCTTCGATAAATATCTTCCGGATGGTTATGTACGTCTGCGTCAGTTAAGCATGCAGGAAGGTTCTCCTATTGCGGTACGTATTGTAGGAGAGAATCTGAATGATCAGAAAAAAGTAGCAGAACAGGTAAAAGATATCTTACAACAGGCTGAAGGCACGAACTGGGTACGCTCCGATTATGAAGATGATTATCTTGGCATCAGTCTGAAGATAAAAGAGGATGATGCTGCCCGTCTTGGTATACCAAATCAGGCCATTACCCAAACCATGGGAGCAGGTCTGAAAGGCTTTGCTGTGACACAATTATGGGAAGGCGATAAACCCATACAGGTTTATCTTCGGTTAGATACTGCCAACAGAACGAATTTCAGTGACCTGGGTAATCTGCATATCAATAAAGTTCTGCTAAAACAGGTAGCTGACATCGGGCCTTCCTGGCACACCGGTGTCATTGCACATAGGAACGGATTACGTACACTCACAGTACTCTCCGAAGCACAACGTGGGATAAGGGCGTCCGATATTTTAAAGAAAGTACAACCAGCTATTGCAAAATTATCACTCCCGGATGGCGTGCATATCGAATATGGTGGTGATGCAGAATCATCCGCAGAGAATGCACCAGGCATGGGTTTAGCATTAGGCACAAGTCTATTATTGATATTGCTTACACTGCTCTTTCAGTTTAAAACTTTTGGCAAGACACTAATCATTCTTGCTACTTTCCCATTGAGTTTATTAGGCGCTTTTTTAGGACTATACATTACCGGTAATCCTATGGGTATGACTGCCTTCATGGGTATTATCAGTCTTATTGGAATCGTTGTAAGAAATGGTATCATCCTCGTAGATTATGCAGATGAATTAGTACGAGATCACCACTATAGCATTAAGGCCGCTGCACTCGCCGCCGCAAAACGCCGTATGCGCCCGATATTCCTGACCTCAGCAGCAGCAGCGATCGGTGTCGTTCCAATGATTGTAGGTAAGTCACCACTATGGGCGCCATTAGGGAGTGTATTGGCTTCAGGATTGATCGTATCTATGGTACTGACATTATTCGTCATACCGGTCTTATATTATTTATTCGTACGTCATCCGCACGAGACGACAGGCACACCTGATATTCAATACAAACCAGCCAAAACGGCCTTAATGATAATAGTCTTGATTTGTAGTCCGTTCTTTTTGCATGCGCAATCAGTCACACTTTCGCTGACAGATGCCCGCAAAATGGCACTGGAACAAAACAGGCAAATGAAAGCGGCACAATACGAAATAGATGCCGCCAAAGCAGCCGCAAAATCAGTTGCTGCAAATGCATATCCTACTATAGACGGCTCTGTCACAGGCGTTTACCTGGGCAAACCAATCGGAGGTGCATTCAATGGTTTGATCCCGGATTATTTCGGTAGTGCCATGGTGACCGCTTCAGAAGCCATCTATGCGGGTGGTAAGATCAGGACAGGCAAAGCTGCTGCCAACAAAGGCGTAGAGATCAAAGAAACACAACGTGTGCTCACCAGCTCGCAGGTATTACTCAATGTAGAAACTGCCTACTGGCAGGTGATACAGGTGCAGGAAAAGATCATACTCGCCAACCGCTTCAGAGACATGCTGAAAGTACTCCACCAGGATTTGCAAAACTCTTATGATGCAGGTCTCATTTACAAGAATGACCTGTTAAGAGTGGATGTCAACCTGAATGAAGCGGAACTCAACATTACCAAAGCAGAAGACGGCCTGGTACTCGCTAAATTACGTCTTGCACAACTCACCGGTATGGCAGGCAACACAAGCTTTATCATTGCAGACAGTATCTCAGGCGATTTTCAGACACAATCTTTACAAAGTAATGGAAGTGATAAAAGACCGGAGATCCTCTTATTAAATCAGGCGATCGAAGCAGGTCAACTGCAAAAGCAACTCCTGAAGGCAGAGTCACTCCCCACTATAGGTGTTGGTTTCAGTGGTCTTGCCACCGCCGGCAAAGGCATCAATCTCAAAGATGGCAGTGATTTCATGGGCTCCTATTTTGGAATAGCCAGCATCAGCGTGCCCATTTTTGACTGGGGTAAAAAGTCCGGTAAAGTCAAAGAACAAACCCTGAAACTTGCTGCACAGGAGCAACAACTCATTGACACGAAAGAACTGGTAGATCTGGAAATACAACAGGCATACCTTGCACTGAATCAATCTTCCCGCAAGGTAAATCTCTCTTTACTCTCCTTGCAACAGGCAGATGAGAACCTGAAACTCGCCACTGACCGCTTTGCAGCTGGTACCATCACTGGCAAAGATGTGCAGGAAGCACAGGTCATCTGGCAACAGGCATACAGCAGTCTCATTGATGCAAAGGTGGAATACAAAATCAATGAAGCCAGTTATAAAAAAGCAATAGGTAGTTTATAATACACATATCTAATGAAAAAGGAAATGATACGGATCATGACAATTGCTTCCAGGGTATTAGCTACGCATGGATTACAGGCGACTACCATAGATACTATCAGTAGTCATTGTCAGATAAAAAAACGAGAATTCTATACTTATTTTGAAAGCAAAGAAGCGCTGATACGCGACATCCTTGCCGAATGGATAAGTAAGAGCGGAAAGCATTTGCGCATGATCCCTTCATTTTCCTTTAATGCAGTGATTGAATTGCAAACTTATTTCACCTTTATAGAAGATACGCTTGCTATGCTTACTCCCACGGTTATCGCTGAATTACAGAATGATTATACGGAACAATGGTTGAGGTTGTCATATTTTCGTGACTCAGAAATCTTCCCTTTTGTGGTGCGTAATATAGAAAGAGGGTTATCAGAAAACATCTATAAACCCGACATAGATAAATTCTTGCTGACAAGGTTATATTACTATCAGGTACAGGCTGTTTATCACGACAATTCACTATTACATGAAATGCACCGCATATTCATCCACGGTATAGTCAATAGTAAAGGGTTACATTTTACATAAAATAAAAAAGCGCTTTTGCCTTTCGGCAAAAGCGCTTTTTCGTATATACGTCTGTTAGTATTGTACCTTCACATCAGCGATAATATGATCTGAAGCCAGGCTCTTTACCTTCACAATCCCCTTTTTCCCGTTTCCATTCTTAAAGAACACCAGTAGTGGCAGATCAGTCGCGCCAAAAGTATTTTCATCATTTGTCACATACAGCTTCTTTAAAGTCACCGCATGTGTCAGAGTATCAAAAGCAGATACTGCAAAGGTATCAGCAGGTACATAATTGCGCACCAGCGACGTCTTTGCACCTGTAATATCCAGATCAAAAGAAGCATCATCAGGACTCAGGAAATTCATCTGAATTGTTCCGAGATAATTGAACGCAAGGTCAATATATTTACCCATCGTATCAGGAATCGCATTGTCTAAATAAACAGTTCCTGTGTAGGATGAGAATACACGTCCGTAATTACTGCTATTGGGGCTCCAACCAATGTTAACATCCTGGAAGGTGACAACGCTGTCAGCTCCGGTAACCGGGGTTGTTGTTACGGTAGTATCGGTATTATTGTCTGTACCACCCTCTGTAGCCCCTTCTTTAGTACAGGCTGAGATTGCAATCGCGATCATTAAAACCGGCAGCAAAAGTTTCTTCATAGGAAAGGATCTATTATTTATTACAAAAATATGAATATTTTATAATAAATATGTAATATATGAGCAGAAAGCCCGAATTCGCTGGCTATCAACTGGTAAAAACTGGTAAGATCACAATAAATGTAGCTCCCTTCCCCTCTTCTGACTCCGCATAGATCACTCCATGATGCGCGGTCACGATTTTCTGACATAGGGCCAGTCCGATACCGCTGCCTTCATATTCGCCTCTTCCGTGCAGACGCTGGAAAATTACAAAGATCTTTTTCGCATAGGTAGGTGCAAAACCAATACCGTTATCAGTTACCCGGATCTCGCAGTATGGCATTCCATTCTGCAGCTGCGGATGTTCCGCTACTTCCAGGTCGGATAAATGACGGCTGCGGATCTTTATAACCGGTTGTTTATCCAGCTGGGTAAATTTCAGTGCATTGCTCAGGAGGTTATGAAAAAGCTGTGTCATGTGCAACGGAATACCCTGTACGGTGCATAGGGCATCCATCTCAATCATGGCATCCTTTTGCTGAATAAGTATATCGAGGTCAGCGACTACCTGCTGGATGGTTTTATGTAGATCTACGGCTTCGAACAGGTGATCCTGGCGGGATACCCGTGAAAAGGCCAGCAGGTCCTGGATCAGTGTAGTCATGCGGGTAGCGGCATTCCGGATGATACCGAGATTGCGCATACCGGTTTCGTTCAGCTGGTCCTGGTATTTATCCTGCAGGAGTGCAGAGAACATATTGATCTTACGCAGCGGCTCCTGCAGATCATGGCTTGCCACATAAGCAAACTGCTCCAGGTTCTGGTTCACAATATTCAGGTCGATATTGGCCTTTTTTAGCTCGCTGGTGCGCATTTCTACCATGCGCTCAAGTTCTACCTTATTTTCAATCTGTTGCTGGCGAATCACCTTTTCCTGTCGAAGATCGCGGGAAATAGTGGCTTTACCTTGTGAGACCCCGGTTACAGTGTCCAGCACACGCATAGTAGTCACAGATACCGGAATCGCTTCTCCGGTTTTAAAATGACGGTAGTTCAATTCGCCGGACCAGTGTCCTTTTTCAAGTACAGCTGTATTGATTTCCTGCATAATGGCCTCCATCACTTCCGGGAAGAGAAAGTCGGTATTGAACCTTTTCGCATCTTCCAGGCTATCTAATCCAACGAGTTGAAGTCCGGCAGGGTTTACATAAGAAACGATGCCTTCTTCATCGGAGAGGCTCACAAAATCGCGGCTGTTTTCTAACAGGGCCAGTAACTTCTGTTGCTCCTGTTTTGCCTTCAGGGCAGGTCGCAGATCGCGGAGAGTGGCCCCGCGGCCAATAATCTTGTCAGACCCTGCATCCTGGATGGCGATAAAGTCGGCATAACAAGGTATGCGCTCTTTCGTCACCATATGCTGGACATGAATATTGCCGGACCATTTTCTACCTGCGAGGAGGTGAGTATATACTTCTTCACCCATGAACTGGAAATCAGCAGGGTGAAAAAGGTCTTTATTGACAAGTGTAGTAATATCCAATTCATCAGAAATACCAACCAACCTTTTGCCAGCGGTATTCATATAGAAAAAGCGTCCCTGGTTATCGGCAGCGGCCATGTAGTCAGGGCTGTTTTCGACAAGGGCTATCATCAGCTCTTCCCTTTCCCAGTCTTCGATTTCTTTCGTAATATCCTGTGCGGTGCCTGCAAAGCGGTAGGCAGTGCCATCGGGATGAAAATAGGATTTTCCCTTACAATCAAGCCAGCGAACCTTTTTATCCTGCGCACCGATGGTACGAAACCGGGCGAAATAGTCTCCGCCGCTTTCGGGTTGTAAAGCATTGGTGACTGCCTGATCAACCCTGTTTTTATCATCAGGATGAATGTATTTCAGGACGTCCTGGTATTCAATCACATGCTCTTCCGGAAACCCAAACAGTTCCCTGCAGCGATCGTCCCATTTTACTTCCTTTTTCAAAGGGTCCATGTTCCAGGTACCCAATCCGGCTGACAGGAGTGCAAAGCGCATCCATTCTTCATTATTATTCTCCCTGAAGTTGCCAGTTTCTAATTGCTTTTCCATGCGTGTGAGCAGTACGTTTAAATTCTACCTGGCATCTGATATAGGAGCCACCCGACATACTACAACAAGTATACCGGATAATACGCGTATTATGTATTATTTTTTTTTAATCAGTATTCCTGGTTTCGAGTTGGAATTGTTCTGCTAGCAGCTCATATGAACGGAAACGGTCCTCAGCTTTGTCGGCCATAGTGGCAATGACAATCTCATCTACCTGATAATCATCGGCCAACTTCGTCAATTTCATTTTCACATTTGAAGGTGTACCTGAAATCATACGGGCTCTGTTGGCCATCACGCGTTGCCATTCCATATCGGTATATTCATAATCTCTCACCTCTTCCCAGGTGGGATAAACGTCAAATTTGCCCTTTTCAAGACTGAGAAGACGGTAGTCCATCATAGCTTGTAGTTCATCTGCTTTCTCCTGAGTATCAGCGCAGAAAACGAAGATACCCACGTTGGCTTCCGGTTGAGCAAGGAAGGTAGAAGGCTGGAAACGGTCGCGGTAAGTCCTCACTGCCTGCGGACCACCTACCGGGTAGATAAAGTGAGCAAAGGATAAAGCCCAACCCTGCCTTGCAGCGAGGAGTCCACTTTCCCCACTGCTGGTCAACATCCACAAACCGGGGAAGGTGTCGATATGGGGGATGGCTTTTACCTTTTCGTGAACGGTGCCAAGGGCATCGCTATCGGTGAGGTAGCCTTCAAGATCGTGAATTTGCTGTACGAACTCTCTGGGTTCGAAGCTGTTGGAAGGATTGAGTACATGTGCGGTGAGGCGGTCGCCACCGGGAGCACGGCCTATACCGAGGTCAATACGGTTGGGATAGAGGGCTTCCAGCAGACGGAAGTTTTCCGCAACTTTCAGGGTGCTGTGGTTGGGTAGCATAACGCCACCGGAGCCAAGGCGGATGTATTTGGTAGCAGCTGCCAGGCGGGCGATGAGTATTTCAGGCGCGGCACCGGCGAGTGCGCGGGTGTTGTGGTGTTCGGAAAGCCAGTAGCGGGTAAAGCCGAGGCGGTCCGCCAGTTTGGCTAATTGTATGGATTCCTGGAGGGCTTCAACTGCGTTGGAGCCTCTGCGGATGGGAGATTGATCTAGTACACTGAGTCTTATTTTCCTGTCTGACATATATTTTAGAATTATCGTTCCAAAATTAAGGAATAATAATGATTGTGTGTTTAAAAAATTAACGTTCTTAGGGCTTGGTGCATATAGCAAGCCCTAAGAACGTTAATGCCTGTTATTTATTCTTTCTCAGTTACCTTCTTCCAATACTGTTGCACAGCTCTAACTTCGCCCCAGCTTACATTATCTCCCAATCTCGCTTTAACAGGTGCAGATGCCGTCACGCCCATTTCCTTTACCAAAGGCAGGATCAGTTGAATCTTTTCCTCACTAAGTACCTGTTTCAGTTCCAGCTCTCCCTGCCCGATAGCATCAGCCAGGTGGCTTTCAATAGTACTCACGGCCAGATTTCTGGCTGTTGCAATATCTGCTAATGACTGCCCTGCCTGGAACATCTCTACGGAATCTCTGCGACTACCACCTGTTTCCCGTTTTTTTGCCTTTTCTTTTTCCTTTTCCTTTGCAGGCGTACGCATCGCTGCATAATCCGGTAGTCCTTCGCTAAAACGCAAATCACCATAACTGGCATTTACGAATCTAAACAACCGGTTCCACAGGAACTCTTCCAGCATCATCAGCTGGGCTGTATATTTCTTAATCTTTGGAATATCCTTTACCAGTTCCAATTCCCGTCGGATAGGCTGAATAAGTCCTTCATACATATCCTGCGTAAAATAAGCCACGGCCTTGGTCACTCTTTCCCTTAGCAATGTAGTATCCCCATCAGTCAGCAATTGATCCAGCAAAGGTTCTAACTGCGTCCGGAAGCGGTTCCCTACATCCTGTAGCTGCGTCGCTTTTAGTTGCAGGTTACGGCTCAGGGTGAGGGCACTCTCCATTCCATTCATCTTCTTATCTCTTAGCCAGATAGCGTGTAATTGTAGTTCAGATGCAATTTTTCCCGCACTGAATAGCTTTATTAGCTGTGCCGCCCAAAACACCAGTTTCTCCTTTTCCAGGTTAGCAAAGAGGCGGCCTACTTCAGTTTCCCTGTTAGAATAATCCAGTACCTTTTCATCCGTACGGATTGCGCCGGGATGAATCCGGGTATTGAGTACAAGGCCTTCCAGTGAAGTACAACGGCTGAGCGCCACATAA
Organism: Chitinophaga sp. LS1; assembly: GCF_034274695.1. Taxonomy (NCBI): domain Bacteria; kingdom Pseudomonadati; phylum Bacteroidota; class Chitinophagia; order Chitinophagales; family Chitinophagaceae; genus Chitinophaga; species Chitinophaga sp. LS1. Next base: position 5,253,880 of record NZ_CP128362.1, on the reverse strand, counting down.
ACCTGCCCGGGGGCAAATGCATTGCCGGCATCAATAATTGCTTTTTCGAAGGTCAGACCCTGACTTTTATGAATGGTAATGGCCCACGCTAACCGGATAGGGTATTGCGTAAAACTGCCAACTTCTTCTTCCTCAACAGTACCTTCTGTTTTATTCATTGAGTACCGGATATTACGCCAGGTCTCCTTTTCCAGCACCAGTGTTTCATTACTGCCGGCCAGTACGACTACAATTTTATTATCATCGATCACACGTTCTACAGTAGCTAGTTTACCATTGAAATAACGACGTGGCTCTGCCAGGTCATTTTTGATAAACATCACCTGTGCACCGGGTTTGATTTGCAAAAGCATATCTGTAGGTAGCGCCTTATCACTGAAATCTCCTTTTATTTCACCAGTGAAGCGATAGATCTCCCCTGGCATATTTGCTAGTCGTGCGGCATTGATTTCATCTGCACGGCGGTTGTGTGTAGTGAGTACGATATACTGATCACCTTCTCCGGTAAACTGCGGATCATAGCGTTCATTCAGGGTTGTAATCCCTTCCCAGTCAAGCGTACAGTTACGCACGCCATTGAGTATATCAATGAAAGTACGTTCATTCTGCCTGTAGATCTTCTTCAGTTCGATATATATTGGCGGTGCCTGTTGCAAGACACGTGCATGAAAGAAGAACACGCTTTCATAGTGTCCTTTCAGTAACTGCCATTGATCGTCCGGCATCACGGGTGGCAACTGAAACAGATCCCCTATATATAGTACCTGCACACCGCCGAATGGTACCAGTGGCTGGTTACGGAAGTGACGTAGAATAGCGTCAATGGCGTCCAGTGTATCGGAGCGCACCATGCTGACCTCATCAATGATGAGGAGTTCCATTTCCTTGATCAGTTCCTTTTTTTCATAATTGAAACGGATATTCCTGAAAAGAGCATGCGTATCCGTTACGCCATTATCTACGCCGAACAGGTGTGCACCTGAAGGGACATATGGGCCAAAGGGCAGTTGAAAAAAGGAGTGCATGGTCACACCTCCCGCATTGATAGCTGCTACGCCGGTAGGCGCAACAACGACAGTATTTTTAGATGTGTTTTCTCTGATGTATTTGAGAAAAGTTGTTTTACCCGTTCCGGCTTTTCCGGTCAGAAAGATATGACGGTTTGTTTCGTTTATATAATTTGCCGCCAGGTGAAACAGGTCATTGGTATGATCCGGTTGTGGCATAAGCTGGTGCTACGATGAGCTGATTTTTTAATGTTTTGAATGACCGTGAAATTAAGCAAAAAAGTGCGATAAAAAGTTTATTCATTCTGTTCATTCCTTTTTAGCAATTTTTATGCTTATCCATTTTTTGAACTAATTTCTACTTTCCAATCGGGTCCACTATAAATGTGGTATCTTAAAGAAAAGCTTTCCATGTTCAATGCAAACGATACATTTAGAAGGCTATTGAGATAAGCCAGTGGCGAGCCATCCGGAACTGCGGAAAATGTAGTAACGTAAGGCATATCTCCGGTGTATACTAATGCATCACCATGGAAAATTTTCACATGCAGGGTATCGCCTGTATGTAATTTCAATTGATTAAAAGTAGCACCGTCAATATTGGTCCAGATGTTTCCATACTGAATATCCAGTACAGGAATATTACCGCTAATGACATGATTCCTGTAAACAGGCTCCTGGAAAGGGATACGTACCACGCTATCTGGTAGTTGAGACCCTACCTGTTCAAAGGTGATCGTGCCGGAAGCCAGGCGGGCAGCGGTGTAGGCGTATACATCCCTGCCATGGAAAGTGTAAGATTCGCCAGAGTGCTGACGGCGATTACGGGATTCATCAATTTCTCGAATAGCGGCAATACCCAGTTGTTTTGCTACGAGGGTAAGGGTACCATTATCAGGAGTGACAAAGAAATGGCCGCTCTTTGTTTTTAATACCACCGATTTTCGGGCAGAACCCACACCGGGGTCTACCACAGAGACGAATACAGTACCTGCAGGCCAGTAAGGAGCCGTTTGCTGTAAACGGTAGGCTGCCTCCCATATGTTGTAAGCAGGGATCTCATGCGTAAGGTCAAATAACTGAAGCGCCGGAGATACCCCGATAGCGACACCCTTCATTTCAGCAACGGCCCCATCTTTAAGACCAAAGTCAGTTTGAAAAACGATGACCTTGTTCTGGGCAAAGGCAGAGTGGTGGGCAAGAACAGAGAAGCTGCAATAGGAAAGTGCGAAAATGAGAAGTTTGTTCATGGAAGCTTGCTGAATTAATGACTGATAAGATACCAGGCTGAAGTACATTATACAAATGTAATTATTTGTCTAGTTCGAAAAACAACTGTAAGCTGAGGAATTTGTTTGAATCAGCTAGCAAAGTCAAATGGGCATATAGATAATAAAAATTAAAGACATTAAAATTTAGGGAAATTTGATCAACGAACCGAATTACATTTTGCCAAAGGAGACATTATAAAATAAATAATCAAAATTCCATTTAATGTTTATTCGAATTACGGCTACTATTGGAGCGTGCTTAAGCATTGACTATCAACAAAGTTTTTTTATATATTGGAAAATATTTGTAATATGCATTGTCTGATTATGCAATAACCAATGTTCCGCGAATGCATTCTTTTACCTACATGAGAATGTTAATCAAGCCTATATTCATAAATAATCCACAGTAATAAATCTAATGAGGCCCCTCAACCAGGTGATGAATAATCATGTACTTCCCCATGAGTTATTATTTCTCAACATATAGAAAAATCAAAACAACATGAAAAACAAACTTATCCTTACCACTTTTATGGTGGCTGGTATAGCTACCGGTGTGCATGCCCAGGAAACTGCCTCTGCCACAGCTACCGCCACCATTGTTACACCTATCAGCATTACGAAAGATGTTGATATGAACTTTGGCAATGTTGCCGTTCAATCCACTACGGGTGGTACCGTGGTATTATCACCTGCTGGCGGACGTACCAGAACAAATGGAGTTACCCTTCCAACCACTACCGGAACAGTATCTGCAGCCTCCTTTACTGTAAGTGGTACCGGAGCTTACACTTACACGGTTACATTACCTTCTTCAGCTCATACTATCAGCAGCGGCGCTAATACTATGACAGTAACACTGTTTACCAGTACACCATCAGGAGCCGGTGGTCAATTAACTGCAGGAGAACAAACACTGAATGTTGGCGCCACGCTGAATGTTGGTGCTGCACAACCATCAGGTGTGTATGTTTCAGATACCCCTTTTGATGTAACTGTAAATTATAACTAACCATATCAACCTATACCGGTTACGGTACAGATACCGTACTCAGTACTTTAATTCAATATCGTTTAGTTAAGCATATATAATGCTCGTAACAATACATAATAAGCGCCGTTAGGAGCCCGGTGTTTGAAGAAAACGTGCATAAAATAACAAAACACAGACTCAGCAGGGGTCAATTAAAGAGAATATTATTATATGCTACAAACACGTTGCTCCTAACGGAGCTTAACTAAACGACATTGATTTCCAATTAATTTATTTATGAAATCCATTCTACTTATAATTATTATTGCCTGGGTCTTACCAATAAAAACAATAGCACAGGGAAACCTGTTAATTACACCCGTGAGAGTGGTCTTTGAAGGACAAAAGAAAATGCAGGAACTGAACCTGGCTAATACAGGGAAGGACAGTGCAAAATATCTTATCTCTTTCATGGAAATTAGGATGAATGAAGATGGGACATTTGACAAGATCAATGAACCTGATTCGGGACAACATTTCGCCAGTAGTAATCTGCGCTATTTTCCACGTACTGTTATACTGGCGCCTGGTGAAGCTCAATTAGTAAAAATACAAACGATCAAAACCAATCAGTTAACAGCAGGTGAATACCGCTCTCATATTTATTTCCGGGCTGTACCTCATGAAAACCCTTTAGGTGAGCAGATACCAGCAATGGATTCCGCAGGAATATCAGTAAAACTAATCCCTGTTTTTGGTATTACTATTCCTGTCATTATAAGGATAGGCGCCTCTACTACAAAAGTGACTATCTCAGACCTGGCAATGGATGACAGTATCCCTTATCAATTGAATATGTCATTTACCCGTACTGGTAACTTTTCAGTATACGGGGACATTACGGTCAATTATATTTCTCCGCAGGGAAAAATAACAAAAGCAGGTGCAGTAAACGGGCTGGCCATTTATACTCCAAATACAAAACGCCATTTTCATATGAAGCTTGATAATAAAGCAGAGATTAATTTTCATAAAGGCAGATTACAGGTAATATACAACACTAAGACAGATAACACACCAGCATCGGAACTTGCGCAAACCGAACTCGAATTAAAATAAAGCAGAATAGACCATACACCTCAAACGATGATTCGTAAAATTCCATCCGGAAGTAACATAATGAATACGCTGGTAGGTGTATTAACATGTCTGTTTTTTGCACAACTATCAGTACATGCACAGGAGCCGCCTCCACGGCCTATTTCCATTTACGTTAATCCTGCACAGGGACTCATTTTTGGAGCTTTCTTTCAGGGACCGACAGGCGGCACTGTTACTATTTATCCTGATGGCTCAAGAGTTGTAACAGGCAGCATCATACAGGCTAATCTGGGCTTTCCATTTTCTCCTGCCATATTTGAAGTAGATGCTAATCCCGGTACCCTCATTACGATCATGAACGGTTCGGATGCAACGCTCACAGGCAGCAACGGGGGAACATTATCCATGCATATAGGCACATCCAGTACAGGTTCTCCATTCGTTGCCACCGCTACCTCCCCTGCACGAACACAGGTAAGGATAGGTGGCACACTCATAGTAGGTGTTCCACTCGCAAATCCGACAGGGTCGTATAGCGGTACCTTTTCGGTCACATTTATACAGCAATAAAAAATGATATTAACCAATAACAGCAACACCAAAATCATTCGCGACACCCTGCGTATGACATTGTGTGTTCTGTTATTGTTACTCACAGCTCTTCCCACGGCTCATGCGATCGGAGAAGAAGATGATCCTCCATTTTATGAAACATCCGTATTCCTGGTAGTTCCGGGCCTTGGAGGACAGGAAGTTTCCAGTGTTATCAATAATGATTCCGTATACCTCTCCATTACAGACGTATTCAATTTTTTAAAGATCAGGAATAATATATCCCCTGGCATGGATAGCGTTTACGGATATTTTATTAATGAAAATGCCCCTTTCCTGATAGATAAAGTCAATAAACGGATTCATTACCAGGGTAAAGTATTTAACCTCCATAAGAATGATTTTGTACTGACAGAAACCAGCCTTTATCTGGAAGTTAATTACTTCAGTAAAGTGTTTGGGTTGGACTGTAAATTCAATTTCCGTAATCTCTCCATATCACTGAATACAAAAGTGGAATTACCCGCCATCCGTGAAATGAAACAGGAACTGATGCGCCGGAATATTAACCGTCTGAGAGGCAAGGTGAAAGCAGATACGGTTATCCAACGCCGTTATCCCCTGTTTCAGTTTGGTGTTGCCGACTGGTCGGTGGTGGCCACGCAACAACTACCAGGTGTGAAAAATACCTGGCTGAATCTGTCCATGGGTGCAACCCTAGCCGGCGGAGAAGCGACCGTATCTCTTAATTATAATGATTATGCCCGTCAGCAACAACGCTACAGCCATGATAGTAATGCAGTAAGACCATTTGACGAGCGGCAGCAATATTACCGCTGGCGTTATGTAAACAATGATCACCGTGCATTACGGCAGATCATTGCAGGAAAGATTTTTACACAGTCTACCTCTTCTATCTTTGATCCGGTAGTAGGATTTCAATTTACAAATACTTCTACCTCCTTCCGCCGTTCATTCGGATCCTTTACCTTAAGTAATTTCACCGGCCCCGGCTGGACAGTTGAACTATATGTAAACGACGCCCTTGTAGATTACATCACCGCCGATGCATCCGGATTTTTTACTTTCCAGGTACCCCTGGTATATGGGAACTCTATCCTGAAACTCCGTTTTTATGGCCCCTGGGGAGAAGAACGTACCAGCGAAGAAAATATCAGTATACCTTTTAATTTTCTTCCCTTACATGAATTTGAATATACAGCCAGCGGAGGCATTGTTCAGGATAGTTTACACAGCCGGTTCTCGCGTGTACAAATGAACTATGGTCTTACACGCCGAATAACCTTAGGTGGTGGTATTGAATACCTCTCCTCAGTTTCAAACGGAAAGAAAATAATGCCATTTGCAAATACATCCCTGCGGATAACGCCTACTATGTTATTTTCTGGTGAGTATACACATGGTGTGAGAACAAGAGGGATATTGAGTTACCGGCTGCCATCCAACCTTCAGCTGGACCTTGATTACACACGCTATGCGAAAAATCAGAAAGCAATTATCTATAACTACCGGGAAGAGCGGAAAGTAGTCATATCCAAACCTTTTTTGAATCGCACATTTTCATTGTTCACCAGGATTACACTCGACCAGATCATTTTACCTCAAAGCAATTATACTACGGTAGACTGGCTGTTATCCGGCTCGCTGTACAAGGTAGGCACCAACTTCACCACCTATGCTGTTTTTCTGCCAAAAGAAAAAGCATTCGTGTACAGTAACCTTGCATTAGCCTTCCGCCTGCCCGGACAATTAATTGTTACCCCACAGGTGCAATATGAATATAATGCACACAGAGTGATGACGGCAAGATGCGAAGTAGGAAAATATTTTTTCCGCAATGGATATGTCAATGCCTCTTTTGAAAAAAACTTCAGAAATAACGTCAGTAATATCACGATCGGTCTACGATATGACTTTTCATTTTCACAGATCGGCTTCTCCGCACTACGCAGCAGCGGCGTAACATCATTGGTACAATCTGCCAGGGGAAGCCTGATGCATAACGGTGAAACCGGCTATACCAGTGCTTCCAGCCGTAGCCGTGTAGGTACCGGAGGCGTGGTGCTCCTCCCCTTCCTCGATCTGAACGGCAATGGAAAAAGAGACGCTGGTGAACCAAGAGTATGCGGCCTTAGAATAAATTCCAATGGAGGCAGGGTTTTCCATGATCTGCGTGATACCACGGTACGTATCACAGAAATGGAAGCCTATGAAAACTATTTCATCCAGCTGGAACGTAACAGTTTTGAAAATATAGCCTGGCAGATAAAGAAACCCGTGATCAGTGTAATGATAGAACCTAACCAATTGAGATTGATTGAGGTACCTGTTTCCATTATAGGAGAAGTAGCCGGTTATGTATACCAGATAGGCAGTAACGATGAGAAGAAAGGCCTGGCGCGTATGAAAGTTTGTATCCTGAGAGAGGATGGCTCACAGGCAGCATGTATTCAGACAGAGTCAGATGGATATTTCAATTTCATAGGATTAACACCCGGCAAATATATTGCTGAACTGGATAAACAGCAGGTACATAACCTGAGAATGAAAGTCACTCCACTGACGATTCCTTTCCAGATAACAAACAACAGGGATGGAGATGTAATAGATGGACTTGAGTTTACCACCTCTAAGATCCGTGATCACAAAGAGCATTAATAGCAAAGCATATGCGCATTCATAGAAAAATATTATTGTCAGCCCTTTTGCTTTTGCCTCTCTTCACTATGGGCCAGACAAGCTGGACAGGTGCCAGCAGTACTTCGTGGAATAATGCCAGTAACTGGACTGCCGGTGTACCTACAGCTACTGTTGATGCAGTGATTGGGGATGCCAGTTTTACAGGTCCCTTCCAGCCTACTGTAAACGTTTCTGCTGCCTGTAAATCACTCACTATTGGTGCTGGTACAGGAACACCTGTGCTGACGCAGAATAAAAGTCTGACCGTGGCCGGTAACTTCACCATTGCTTCCAGCGGAAGGATCAACCAGGGAAACGTTACCCTTACTGTTAAGGGTAACTGGGTTAACAACGGTATCTATTCTACTTTGGGTACTAATTCAAAAGTAACATTTGCAGGCACTACCCAGTCAATAAGCGGCACTGTTTCTTCTACTTTCAGAAAGGTAACTGTGAACGCAGGCAGTACCGTTACATTGAATATAAACACTTCTATCACCACCACTTTTGCCGTGAACGGCACATTCATCCCCGCAGAAAATGCCACTCCTTTCGTCATATCAGGAGCCACCACATTAGCCGTGGGTGCATCAGGTATACTAAAGGTGAATGCATCCACTTTTGCAGGCAATTACGCACAATCCGGAACCGTTACGCTCTCCGCAGGATCAACCGTTGACTACAGCGCTACCCTGGTGAATCAAACTGTCTTGCAATCACTTACCTATTCCACGCTCAGAATAAGTGGATCCGGGACAAAAACTGCCGGTGGGAACTTAAACGCATTGAATTCCGCTACTGCTACTGCAGGAAACATTACTGTAAGCGCAGGTACACTGGACCTTTCTACTTTCACAGCTAACAGGGGTACCACTGTTGCAGGCGGTACGCTGACTGTATCCAATGGCGCCACATTGAAATTAGGTGGTACCACTACCTTTCCGGCTAATTACAGTACCAACTCCCTTAGCTTAACCAGCACAGTAGAATATTCAGGTACCAATCAAAGCGTTGCGACAATGACATACGGTAACCTGACATTGTCCTCATCCAGCGGGGCCGCCCTAAAAACAATGCCTGCCACCGACTTTACAGTAGTAGGTAACCTCACAAGTACGATCGGGGCCGGCACATCAGTGAGCTTTACAGCAGCATCGAATATTACAATAAGCGGTAACATAACAATAGGCGCTTCCACTACTTTCAACGGCAGCAGCTTCACACATAATGTTTTCGGTAACTGGGTAAATAACGGCACTTTCACAGGAAATACCAGTACGGTTAATATGACAGGGGCCGGTTCTTCCATCAGTGGTACAGGCACACATAATTTCAATAACCTTTCTCTTAATGCCTCCAATATTACCGCTGCCGCTACCAGCAATATCACCGTAACCGGCAACCTTGCTACCACAGGGGCAGGATCATTTACACATGCCGTCGGAGGTACATTCACACTATCCGGTACAACAAAAACAATTACAGGTACAGGTCTTATATTTGATAACCTCACCATTTCCGGGACTGTAGTCTCTACCAGCAGTATTACAGTAACAGGTAATTTATCCGTCTCCGGTAGTTTTACAAACAACAGCAACACTGTTACCATGAGCGGCACTGCTAAAACCATTGCAGGAGGTGGTACGATCACATTCAGCGCATTATCTGTTCCAGGTACCATTACCACCACCAACAATTTTTCAGTGAATAATTCCATAAACATAAGCGGCAGTTTCACTGCCAGTGCAGGTACAGCTACCTTTACGGGTACCTGTACACTCAACGGAACAGCCAACCTGTTTAATGTAACACTGAATGGTACTTCACTGCAATTATCCACTAACGCCGTACTTGGTATTGCCGGCGCTTATACAATAACTGCCGGTACCTTAAACGCGACGACCTCCACTCCCAATACGGTCAACTATAATGGCAGTGGTGCACAAACCGTTACGGCAGGCAATTATGGAAATCTCATATTATCTAATGGCAGTACTAAAACAGCCGGGGGCGCGATCACGGTAAACGGTGATCTTACAATTGCAGCATCCACCACTTTTAATGCGTCCTCATTTTCACATACTGTACTAGGGAACTGGACGACAACAGGTACATTTACCGCATCAACCAGCACCGTTTCGCTTACAGGTACTACAGATGTTACTATCAACGGTGCTACTACTTTCAATACACTTACCATCAACAAATCTGCTACTTCCAACCAGGTAACTATCCTCAGTAATGTGGATGCAGCTACCCTGAATATGACCAGTGGTGGCATGCAAACCGGCAGCAATACTATCAATATTACAACAAACCGTAGCGGAAACGGTATCATAATAGGTACAATAAAACACACACATAGTTTTACATCAGGCACATCCTATGCATTTGAAGGACCTAATAATACCATCACATTTGCAGGGGTGAACTTATTGCTTACTGCTGTTACCGTAACGGTCACCAAAGGATCGATCAGTGATTTCCCATTTGGAGGGTCTATTAACCGGGTATATAATATTCAATTAACAGGTACGGTTGTATCCCTGGCTACACTCCGGTTACACTACGAAGATGTTGAACTGAATGGTAATAATGAATCTTCCAGCCAGCTATGGCATTATAATGGGTTATCATGGGGTGTATCCGGCAAAACGACTAACAGTACCACCTCTAATTACGTTGAACAAACCTTATTACTGGACGTAAGTAACCGCTGGACACTCTCTGATAATATAAGCCTGGTGCGGTGGAACGGCTCTGTGAGCAGTGACTGGTTTACAGCAGGCAACTGGACAACCGTACAGGGCACACCTTCAAAACCACCAGCGGCCACAGATATCGTGGAGATAGGCACAGCCGCCTTTACCAATCAACCCGTTATTGCTACCAGTGCAGCCGTAGCTAAAAGTATCACGTTTGGAAGCGTGCAGGCAGTCACGCTTACATTAAATAGCGGTGGTTCTTTAACCACACAGGGAAATATCACCGGTACATGGTCAGCCAATGCCATACATACTATCAATGCCAATAACCAGAATATTACCGTAAACGGAGATCTCACGCTCAGTGATGGAACAACAAGCCATGCAATCAATCTTAACATGGGAACAGGGACCACTACTATTGCAGGTTCGCTGACAGAATCAGGCGGTGCCAATGTGACCATATCAGGGGCGGGGGCCTTGAATATAGGCGATGACTTTAATTACACCAGCGGCACCTTCACCCCTTCTACCAGCACTGTTACTTATAATGGCAGTGTGGCACAAACCGTGGCAGGAGTCACTTACAACAATCTTGCCGTGAATAAAACAGCTGGTATCGCAGCTATCAATTCCCCGGCTAATGTGAATGGTAATGTTACCGTCACAGCAGGTGAACTGGATATCAACGCCTCCTCCACTATAACCGGGGATGTAAATATTGCCTCAGGCGCCACCCTGAATGGTGATGGCGTCACCACTACTGTAGGCGGCAATTGGAATAACAGTGGTACATTCCTATCATTAAGCGGTACCATTTTACTCAATGGCAGTGGTCCACAAACCGTTTCTGCCACTACATTTAATAATTTTACGATTAACAAACCAGGCAGTACGGCCACACTTTCCGGGAATTTAACAATTAATGGTAATGTATTATTTAGCGCCGGTACATTGAATATTACAACATTTACTATTAACAGAAGTTCTGTCGGTGGTACACTTACGGCTGCCAATGGAACAACACTGCTGCTCAGTGGGGCTAATAATGTACCGGCAAACTTCAATACTTATATAGTGGGCAATACCAGTGTTATACACTTTAATGGTACCGTTGCACAAACTATACCTCCGATAATTGTGGGCACCATTATATTCAGTAACAGCGGCACTAAAACATTAACGGGTCCTCTTACAGTGAACGGTAACCTCACCATCAACAGCGGTGCTACATTCGACGCAAATAGCAATACCATAAACCTGGGCGGTAACTGGGTCAACAGCGGTACCTTTACTTCCGGTACAGGCACTGTCATCCTGAATGGAACCACTAAGACCATTACAGGTAATACCACCTTTAACAGGTTAACTATTTATGGCAGTTATGCTGTAAGTGGAAGCGATATCACCTACAATGGTCTGTTAAACATTACTTCCACCGGCTCCTTCGATGGGGGTTCAGGTCAGGCAACAATAAGCGGAGACCTGACCAACAGTGGCTCATTAATAAGTAACGGTACCACTACATTCGCAGGAACCAGTGTGCAAACCATCCGCCTCTTAAATGCCATTACCTCGAACTCAAGCGGTATCATCAATTTTAACGGGAATGTTTCTCCTGTACTGAACTCTACCAGCGCTCCCATATTTGCAACACTCAACATCAATAATACTGCGGGGATAAATCCCAGCGTAAACTGGACCGTAGCCATTGCATTCAACATCAGCAGCGGCGCTACGTTTAATGGAGGAGCTCCTACACATAATATCCTGGGAAGCTTTACCAATAATGGTACCGTCACCAGCAGTGGTACAATAAATTTCACTCCTTCCGCAACACAGACTATCAAACTGGCAGGCACTAGTTTTTCAAGCACTGGTACCGTTATATTCGGGGGCTCAGGCGCTATAACTGTTACAGGTACACCTACCGCTTTAAATAATATAAACGTCACCAATATCAACGGGGTAACACCAGCAGCCAACTGGAATATAACAGGCGACTTCCTGATAGCGAATAATGCTGTTTTTAACGCGGGCAGCAATACTTTTACCGTGGCAGGAGATATGGAAAGTGATGGTACATTAAATGGCGGCACCTCCCTGTTTACGCTGAGTGGTACCAACGCACAACTTACCGGCAGCCCTGGAACAACCTTCTATGATCTGACAATCTCAGGCACCCTCATGGCCAATAGTGATTTTAACGTATCTCATAACTTTACCAATAATAATAGTTTTGATGCTACCATAGGAACCCTCACAATGACTGGTTCCACTCCTTCTGTAATAAGCGGAACAGCCGCTTCTTTTGATTTGGCACAGATTGCCATCAGCAAAAATACAGGCGCTACTACTACGCTGGCAAAAAACATAACAGCTGTAACAGATCTGCATATTCACAGCGGCATACTGGATGCCGCTACATTTACCATCACCCAGGACCCCGGTGGCGGAACATTCAGCATTGACGACAACTCATTTTTTAAAATAGGTGGTACAAATTCATTGCCCACCTTCACCACATATGCATTCGATACGTTAAGCAGCGTAGAATATAACGGAAGTACGCAAACAGTATCTTCTGCTACACCATATGGCTATCTCACCATTTCAACCACCGGTACTAAAACAGCTACTGCTGCTTTATATATATTAAGTGACCTCACCCTCACCAATGGCACCTTTGTTCCGGGAACGTTTGCAGATACCATCAATGGCAACTGGAATATGACAAGTGGTACTTTTACCAACACAGGAAATACCTTTGTCTTTAACGGACCAGCACCGCAAAGTATCAACTCCACAGGAGCATTCAATAATCTCACCGTTAATAAAACGACGAATCCTATTACACTTGCCTCTAATTTAACAACAAACGGGATACTTAAATTCAGCGCAGGTAACATACAAACAGGCAGCAGTTTTCGAGTAATAATTCCAGCAGGTGGCAGCGTCATAGGGGCCGCACAGGGTACCGGATGGGTAAATGGAAAATTACAGAAAAATATAGCTACCGGCTCTGCTGTATCCCGCACTTTTGAAATAGGCGATAATACTTCTTATACACCGGCTACAGTCCTTTATGCCAGTGTTACCAATTCCGGCAATCTCAGCGCTGTAACCACCACTCCGGATCATCCCAACATCGGTACTTCAGGTCTTAACACCATCAAAAGTGTAAACCGCTACTGGTCATTTACCAACAACGCTACTGTTTTCACAACGGCATCTGTTACAGTTAACTGGGTAGCTGCAGACGTAGATGCGGAAGCTACTACCGCAAACTTTAAGGTGGCCAGTTATAATGGATCTTCATGGTCTTTACCTACTACGATTTCTCCTCTTTCAACGTCTATACAGGGAACAGGACTCAGCTTCGTTGGAGATATTGCTGTAGGTGAACTGGTAAACAGCGCTACCTGGACAGGCGCAACAAGCACCGACTGGTATCTTAACGGGAACTGGTCAACCGGTTTTGCTCCGCTCATTACCACTGATGCGATTATTCCTTCCAGTTTAACCAATTACCCGGTGATAACCACTGGCACAGCTACCGTACAAAGCATTACTATACAAAACGGTGCTTCCGTCACTGTCAATGGTGGCGCCATGCAGATAGCAGGTACTATTACAAATAGCGGTACTTTCACTACCAGCAATGGCAGCATCGAACTTATAGGCATCACGGCACAAACAATACCTGCGGCCGCATTTGCAGGTAACCTGATCAAAAACCTTACAACAAACAATAGTGCAGGCGTAACATTAGGCGGTACGTTGAAGGTCTCCGACGTATTAAAAGCCACTACCGGTCAGTTCAGCACAGGTGGTTTCCTTACCCTCCTGTCCACAGCTACGCAAACAGCGTTGATAGATGGCAGTGGATCAGGTTCTGTAACAGGCAACGTAACCATGCAACGCTATCTGGCTTCCGGTTTTGGTTATAAATATGTCAGCTCCCCTTTCACAGCTGCAACAGTGAATGAATTTGCTAATGACCTGAATCTGGCCGCCACCTTCCCTACTTTTTATAAGTACGTAGAGAACCAGGCTTCCTCAGGATATACTGTCTATACAACGGCTACGAGCATACTCACACCCATGGTGGGATATTCTGCCAACTTTGGCAGTTCTTCATCGCCTAAAACAATTGATATGACAGGCGTGGTGAATAATGGTACCATTACCTCGCCAACAATATACAACCATAACCAGCCGTACACACTCGGTTTTAACCTGGCAGGAAATCCCTACCCTTCTCCGGTCGACTGGAACGCTTCGGGGGGATGGACAAAAACAAACATTGATAACGCGCTTTATTATTTCAATGCCGGTACTACCAACCAATATACCGGTACTTACTCCACTTATATCAATGGAATTTCCAGCGATGGCATAGCCAATAATATCATTCCTGCCATGCAGGGATTCTTTGTCCATGTAAGCAATGGCACCTATCCTGTTACCGCATCTTTTGCTGTTAATAACACCGCCAGGGTAAACAACCTGACGCCTAACTATCACAGGGATGCACCATCAACTGTTCCATTACTTCGCCTCAATGCATCCTTTGCAGATGAAGCTATGCCGGAAGATGCAACTGTTATCTATTTTGATCATTCCGCTACCCTTTCAACGGACCCTGAAATGGATGCGCTTAAACTGATCAATACAGATCCTTTGGTGCCTAATCTCTATTCATTATCCGATACGACAAAACTATCTATCCATGCCCTTCCTTATGTGCAGGATAGCTCCAGCAGGATACCGTTAGGATTGATCACGCAAAGGTCAGGATGGATTACGTTTAAAGTACAGGACCTTGAGAGAATACCTTCCGGTCTGCACATTTATCTGCACGATGAAAAAACAAATATTACCCAGGACCTGCAACGTAACCCCAGTTATCGCCAACTCATTGAAACAGGAAAATACAACGACCGCTTCTCGCTGGTATTTAGTCTGAAAGACCTTTCTCCATCCGAAGAAAATGCGACTGATACATTTAACGTGTACAGTGCCGGTCGCAAAATATACGTATACGTGGACCTTGCTTCAGGAGATAAAGCCGGTATTATGTTAAGTAATATGTCCGGACAGGTAATCCTGCGTCAACAATTATCAGGCAAAGGTTATCACGACCTGGGACCTTCGTTCAGCAGTGGCCTCTATATAGTAAGTTACTATTCGCAGAAAGGATTGCGATCTAAGAAAGTTTTTGTAGGATATTAAACTCAATATCGTTTGATTAATTTCTATGTAGGTAATTCAATTTTACTTTTGAACAAAATAGAGCCATGTGACCAATGCTGGAATTGGGCTTAGATATATTTCAGAAGAAAACCCGATTCCAATCTCACTTAAATAGATTTTACCTGCTTCCACATTTCCTCATTCACTGGAATACCTTCCAGTAAATTTTCCATTCTTGTCTTATAAGTATTCTCTCCCGGAAAACTAATCTGATCTGGATTTTCAGATTTGGTATATTCTAAGATACCCGCTATCAAACTTTCATGGAAATCAGGTTTATGAATCGCAATGAAACATTGTGACACGCCAAACTCCTTTCCACTAGCTGTAATCTGCTCTACAGAGCGTCCCCCGGTCAGGGCTCCTAATAACACATCCAACATGAGGGCCAATCCGGAACCTTTCCATAAACCAATAGGTAATGCTCTCTTTGTTTTCCTTATCTCTGCAGGGTCCTTTGTAAGTGCTCCATTACTGTCATATCCTCCTTCGAATGGTAGTTCTTTTTGTTTCAATTCATACTCCTGCATCTTGCCATAAGAATACTGAGACATGGCCATATCCAGCACAATTGGGTGTTCAGGGCGGGGTACAGCTATTACTAATGGGTTATTGCCAAGGCGGGGAACTGTACCTCCCCAGGGCGGCATGCTACCCATTGCATTGGTAAAACAAATACCTATACAATCTGCCTGGGCTGCCTGCCAGCCGTAAGTACCTCCACGCATCCAGTGGTTGGTATTCCGGATGCCTACAATACCGACACCGTATTGTTTAGCCAGTTCGATTCCCCGATCCATACATACAGTGGCATTGAACATACCAGCACCATTGTATCCTTCCCATGTTTCAATCAGACCATGTTTCTCAACCATTTCCGGAGTGGCATTGGGGTCTACGAGGCCATCTTTTATCAATTGCGCAAATACAGGAAAACGGTTTAATCCGTGGGAATAGACACCGTCACGGCTGTTATCAGCAAAGATACCGGCTACAATGCCGGCCTTTGCAGTGTCAAAACCAAGGTCAATCAATTTCTCTATAAAAACCTGTTTAAGCTCTTCATACTTTACTCTCATGATAAAATAATTTATTTATACTGCAACAAAAATTGCAGGATAATGATCAACCCAATGTTATCCCCTACTCATACCTCAACGCCTCTATCGGATCCAACCTCGATGCCTTCTGTGCCGGATAATATCCAAAAAATACCCCCGTAGCCGCACACACCAAAAATGACAACACTATTGACGACTCCGACACCAACGTTGGCCAGGACAAAAATATCGTTATCAACTTCGCAGAAGTGATCCCTAATACCACCCCAATTATCCCTCCCGTTATACTAATCATAATCGCTTCTATCAAAAACTGCATCAATATATCAATCCCTCTCGCGCCTATTGACATCCTCAACCCTATCTCCCTCGTACGCTCCGTCACTGACACATACATGATATTCATAATCCCAATACCTCCTATCACCAACGAAATACCGGCTATCGCCGTCAATAATATAGTCAGCAAATTGCTCGTAGAACTCAATGTAGCGATCAACTCCGCCATCGTGCGCACCTGAAAATCGTCCTCATCTGCTGCACGCAGTCGATGCTGTTTGCGAAGTATACTCGTGATCTCATCTGTCGCCGCATCCGAAGCACTTTCATTCACCGCCGATGCATAGATGGTTCGAAAATAAATAGACGCTAATATCCTCTTCTGCACAGTCGTATACGGCGCAATGATCGCATCGTCCTGATCCTGCCCGAAGGAGCTCTGTCCCTTGGCTTCCAGCACACCTATTACCTGAAAAGGAATATTATTAAAGCGAATGATTTTCCCAATAGGATTATCGCCACTGGGGAATAAATTAGTTACTACCGTCTGACCTAATAAACACACTTTTGCTGATGCACGGACATCTTCTTCACTGAAAGGTATACCGTCCTTCAGGGCCCATTGACGAATATCTAAATAAGACGGACTCACGCCATAAATAGTAGTCGGCCAGTTCAGCGCGCCATTGATCGATTGTCCGCTGCTATTTGCTGCTGGCGATACCGCACTTACATTTTCCGCCTGCTTACGGATGGCCTTCACATCATCAATAGTCAGGGTATTTACTGAGGTCCCTCCCAGCCTGGCCCCACCAGCCACATTGCTGCTGGGCAGAATAGTGATCATATTGGATCCCATGCTGGATAACTGGGACTGAATGCTCTCTTTACTCCCCTGTCCAATCGCCACCATAGCTATCACAGCCGCCACACCGATGATAATACCCAGCATGGTCAAAAAAGCCCGCAGCTTATTGCGGAGCAGGGCTTTGAAAGCAATCCTGATGAGGTTTAATACATTCATATGTTAATAATCATCTGAGACCGGCAGCGAAGCCAATGCTTCCTTTGCTGATCTTACATTTTCATTCTTTGTATCTTTCACCACTTTCCCATCACGCAACATGACCGTACGGCTACTAAATGCAGCAATGTCCGGTTCGTGGGTAACGAAGACAATTGTTTTGCCCTGCTCCCTGTTTAGCTCCTGCATAAGGGCCATAATCTCGTAGGATGTTCGCGTATCCAGGTTTCCCGTCGCTTCATCCGCTAATATCATCACAGGTTCATTTACCAGCGCACGGGCTATGGCCACACGCTGCTGTTGTCCACCAGATAGCTGATTGGGCGTATGGTCCATGCGCTCTGCCAATTTCACCGCTTCCAGTGAATGTATGGCTTTCTTACGACGATCCTCATGACTGATCTCCATATTGTACAGCAAAGGCAGTTCTACATTTTCCAATGCAGATGTACGCGGAAGCAGGTTGTAAGACTGAAACACAAACCCTATTTTACGATTGCGTAGCTGCGCCAGTTCATTCCGGGAAAGTTGTCCGATGTTTACACCATCCAGTAAGTATGTGCCTTCTGTAGGTTTGTCAAGACAACCCAGTATGTTTAGTAAAGTTGTTTTACCGGAGCCACTGCTTCCCATGATGGTGATGAACTCCCCCGCAAACACATCGAAGGTGACGCCTTTGAGCGCTCGAACAATTTCTGTGCCCATGCGGAACTCCCTTTTTATTTGTTGTATTTCCAGTATCTTTTTGCTCATCGTTTAAAATGAATGGAACAGACGAAAACCCGCCTGCAAATGAATCGAAAAAACAGTCATCAACCGTCTGTTAATGAAAGATATTAAATCATCGTTTTCTCCGCTGCGGCATAAACGGACTACTACCAGAACCTGAAGTCTTTGTCCCCTTACTCTCCGCCTCCTGCGTCATTGCCGTTATCACATCATCATTTTCTGTCAACCCTGAAATTACCTCTGCATGCGTATTATCATTCAACCCAATAATCACCTTTCTCTGCACCAACGAATCTCCCTGTCTCACCCACACATAAGTAGTCGTTACTTTCGACGTATCCGCATGCTGCCTCCTCACTGTATCCTGCGCCCCTCCCGTTACAGGCTTTGATGACTTATGCTTCTCGGCCGCCGCAGGTGCTATACTCACCACTGTAAATTTCTTTGACATCGCTGAATCTGGCTTAAACATCAACGCCTTTGCAGGAACCAATAACGCATGATACTTTTCTGCCGTATAAATAGTTACCGTTGCCGTCATACCCGGCTTCAATTTCATATCTTCATTCGGCGCACTGATAATCGTGGTATATGTAACCACATTTGAAGACACCGAAGGTTTCAAGCGTATCTCTTCTACCTTGCCGGAAAATTCATCCTCCAGGAACGCATCTACCGTAAAGGATACACGCTGACTATCTTTTACATTCCCTATATCCGCCTCATCCACATTGGCCTGCACCTGCATCTTCGTAATATCTTTCGCTAATATAAACAACGTAGGCGTGCTAAAACTTGCTGCCACTGTCTGTCCTACACTCACAGAACGGCTCAAAACGACTCCGTCAATCGGTGAATAAATTTCTGTAAAGAATAAGTTCCGCTTCGCAGTCGCCAACGATGCCCGAGCACTTTCCACACTTGCTTTCGCCGCCTGGTACAGGTACTTCGCATTGTCATAGTCTGCTTTGCTCACCGCACCTACATTATATAGTTGTTCTTCTCTTTTGAACTGTGCTTCTTCATAGATCAACTGACTCTGCGAACTGGCCAGATTACCTTTGTTCCGATCCACTTCTGCCTGCAACAATACCTTGTCCAGCTCAGCGATCAATTGGCCCTTCTTCACCTGCGAATTAAAGTCAGCATAAATGTACTTGAGCGTACCAGATACCTGCGTACCTACTGCTACAGTATCTACTGGCTGCACATATCCAGTCGCTGTGACGCTCGTATATATATGACCGTATTTCGGCTTTTCCGTTTCAATGAACACCGGCATCTCTTTCTTTCTAAAAAAGAAAAACCATACGGCTAATACAGCCACCACGATCAATATAATTATAAGGACCTTTTTATTCATCCTATATCAGTTTATACAAATTTTACAATGTAACAGGTACTCCCCTGTAGAAATCATAGATTCTGATATACAGCGCGGAACTATACTTAGCCTGTATATAAGACTGTAACGCCTGTATGTAGAGATTTTTCTGCACCAGCACTTCCGTCGTATTGGTAGCGCCGATCTTCAATTGCTCATTCGCTATGCGGTAGGCTTCCTGTGTATACCGCAATTGCTCAACAGCCGCATCATATTGTGACTGGGCATTGAGCACATTGATATAAGCCTGCTCCACGTCGTAAGATAAGGTAGTACGTGTATTCTGCAGGGTGAGTTCCGCCTGCCCCACTTCCAGTTTTGCCACCGCTTCATTTACCTTGTTCGCCCGCTTGCTGAAGATGGGCACGGAGAGCGTCACGCCTATTTGCTGGTAGAAATTATTGTCCATCTGCCGCATGAAAGAATAGTAGCTATTATCTGTATAACTGGTCCCTATCCCTGCTCCTGCTGACAATGTAGGCAGATAACCCGCACGGGCTTTCAGTACCCCTATTTTAGCCGATTCCACACTCAGCTCACTGCTTTTCACTTCAGGACGATTATCCAATGCTGTTTGCCTTGCTTCTGACAAAGTGGTCAACACAGGATTAGACATGATTGTATCCGGTTCCAGCACGGCAAAACCCGTATCCGGTGGCAATTGCAATATTTGCTTTAACGTCAGCATATTTTGACGGTGAGTATTCTCCGCCGCTACCAGTGTATATTTATCATTGGCTAATTGCGCCTGCAACTGGATAAGGTCCTTCAGTGCCACCGTACCCGCATCATAGAACTGTTGCTCCTGTTTTACCTGGGCCTCCGACGTTGCTACTACATCTCTGACATACACAATGTTCTCCTTTGCCAGCAGAATATTCAGGTAGGCCTGCGTAATGCTCAGGGTAATATCATTTTCCGAAGCCGCCAGGTCCAGACCCGCCACCTGCACCAGCAACTGCTTTTGCTTAATATCATTTCTGAGATACCCACCATTGTATAGTGTAACGGAAGCACTGGCGGCCGTAGTACCCGAGGTAGTTACCCGGGATCTGAGGTCGCCATTCGAGTCTGTCACCTTGGAATAGGTCACAGCAGGTGCTAGGGAGGCCGATACGCCGGGCAATACTGCTGACCGGGATAACAAGAGGTCCTGTTCAGAAATACTGCGGCTCAGACGTAAACTATTCAGTGTGATATTATGCGTTTTAGCATAATCAAGGCAGGTCTGGAGGCTCCACCGTGGAAGGGAGTCCTGTGCCTGTATAGGAGCACACTTACAAACAAAGAAACAAAAGATTATGAGTTTGTTGAACATAAAGGAACATTTCAAGACAGATACTCATCCGTTACTAATTTAACTAAAAAACGTGCCATGCTGTTCATTTAAAAATGCAAAAGCCTATTTTTCTACCACCGGCAGAAAAATAGGCTGAATGGGAACAGTATTTTATTACTTGTATGGGATCACGAAAACGTTCACAGAGGCCGGTTGCAGGGTTACGCTGGCACTGTTTTTTGTAACAGTCAGCTTTTGCTGCAACGGAGCTACCAGTGACGGTTGGTCCAAAGTATTGATAGCCAGTTTGTCCGTCGCGGTAAGGATCTGTTGTAAGGCTGCCTCTTTGGTGGTCGTAGCACCATCCAGCTGGATCTTATAAGGACGGGCAGCTGAGGAAGCATTCACCACTTTCAGCAACAGCTGGTGTTTAGCTGCGTCAATGGTAGCACTGCCGTAGATGCTGTCCTGCCCAGTGAGGGCCTTCCCATTTTCTGTAACAGGAACAGTGTTGGTGCCTTTGTAGTTGGCAAATAGCTTCTGTACGTAATAATTGGGCGTACCTATAGATCGCAGGTTGTCGAACCAGATCAGGTCAGGGCGCCATTGCCATGCGTCCACGTGAGCCAGCAGCGGTGCGTAGGAAGCCATGTTCACCACATCCGCATTTCTTTCAAGACCGGTCATAAATGCTGCTTCTGCCAGGGCACTACCCCAGGTATTGCGGCTTTCAGGCTGGTCTTTCTCCTTATCCCTGATGTGGGCTGCATATTCCCCTGCAAAGATATGGGGCGCTTTACGATCGTAATTATCGTAGCGGGAAGCATTCTGCAGGAACCAGTCTGGCGCCATATAATAATGTTCGTCTACCAGGTCTGCTTTGGAACCTTTCAGCTGGGACCAGCCATAATGAAAACGCTCATCGTCCGGAGACGGGCCTACACTGGATACCAGTTTGATCTCAGGGTGTTTGGTCTTCAGCACGGTTTCCCACATTTTATAACGGGCTATGTACTGGCTATCCCATTGTTCATTACCCACCCCGATCATTTTCAGGTTAAAAGGCCTGGGATGCCCCATATCGGCCCTCAGTTTTCCCCACTTTGTATCGGTGCCGGCATTGGCAAATTCGATCAGGTCAAGGGCGTCCTGGATATAAGCAGGTACATCGTCATCTGCCGCCACTTCGCCGGTATTGAACTGACAGGCCATGCCGCAGTTCAGAATAGGCAGTGGCTCGGCGCCGATGTCCTCAGAAAGCTGGAAGTATTCAAAGAACCCAAGCCCATAGCTTTGATAGTAATCACCCGGAGCGCGGTATGGGAATTCTGTATTCCAGCGGTTCACGATCAGGGTACGTTCTTCGATAGGTCCTACTGTCTTTTTCCATTGGTAACGGTTCACCAGGTCCTTACCTTCCACGATACAGCCACCGGGGAAACGGACAAAACCGGGATGGAGGTCAGCCAGCAGTTGTACCAGATCGGTACGGAGACCACCGGGACGCTGTTTCCAGGTATTAGCCGGGAAGAGGGAGAGCATATCCGCATCTATGGTGCCGTTGCCTTCGAAGAAAACCTGCAGCCCGCCTTTGGACACGGTTTCACTGGCTGTAATGCTTGCAGCGTAGTTTTTCCAGTCTTTACCGGGAGTGCCTATAGTAGCAGTGCCAATAGGAGCACCTTTGTCATTGAGGAGGACTACCTTAATTGTAAGGTCGCCATTAGTATTACCAGCCAGCACAGAGAAGTTGTACGTTTCTCCTTTTTTAAAGCCCATGCCACGGAAACCTTCATTGAAAAGGCCGAAGTTGCCAGCAACAGTAATGTGAGCATAGCGTGGATTGGCTGCATTTTCAGGGGCACGGTTTACGATCAGGACTTTGCCGTTATTGGCTTCTTTGATCACTTTCCATCCCTGTAAAGGCTGGGCAAATTCAAACGAGCGGTTTTTGACCAGTTCAGCATAAATGCCGCCGTCTGCCGAGAAGTTAATGTCTTCGAAAAAGATCCCCCACATGGTGGGTTGAACAGTGTGTTGCGGTGTGTTTACTTTGACGGTAAGCGTCTGAGCCACGGAAATTGTTCCGGACAATAATAGCGCTGTAAGACAGCGATGAAGTTTGTATCGCATAACCAGGAATTATTCAGAAGCCCAATATAGGTTTTAAAAAGGAATTTTTGTGTGTACTTTTGACAATTATTTTCAATGCCTAAAAAAGGAGCTGTAAAACACAGCTCCTTTTTACATTATTAAAAATTTGAATTCTGTACCAGCACACCATTACTCTTATCAATCTCTGATTGTGGTAATGGGAAATAGTAATTCTTAGGTCTTGTAAATGTACGCGCTGCCTGAATCACAGCTCCAGAAGACGTTAACTTAGGCTGATTGTAAATTGTCGTGATATCAATGATACCCGCCTTATCCCAACGCATCAGATCCTGGTGACGTTCATTCTCTCCACACAGCTCTACCCTTCTCTCATGCATTAACGCAGTCATACCTGCATTGGATACGCTTGTTAAACCTACCCGGCTACGAATTGCATTGATTTCCGCATCACCGGCACCAGTGCCGGTCTGACGGATCTTTGCTTCTGCCACACACAAATAAATGTCTGATGTACGCATCAAAGGATATTTGAAAGAATAGTTCAAACCACCTGTGCTCGTCCATGCGCAGAACTTGTTATAATGATACCCTGTTGATGACAAAGATGCAGTATAAGTGGCATTACCTGTACCAATATTTATCACATCTCCCGGCTTCATAATACATACATCCTTTCGTGGATCACCCACTTCAAATTCATCCAGTAATCCCTGCACGGGCTCAAAGAAATCCCATCCGCCCCATGCACGTGGTGCATGATAAGTGATGAAGTCAGAATACCCCCATCCATCCAGTGTCTGTACGTTAAACAACATCTCACTGTTATTGCTGGTAGCAGGTGTAAAGTTCGCCGCATAGGTAGACTGCAAGGCGTAATTTGAATTTGTGATCACGCTATCACCATACAAAATAGTATTTGCAAAATCATTCTCATAGAGATACAGTTTTGCCAGTAAACCCCATGCCGTACCTTTGCTCACCCGACCTGCCTGCGATGCATCGTAACTCTCAGGCAATAAGATCGCCGCTGCTTTCAGGTCTGCTTCGATCTGTGCATGCACTTCGTCGATAGTAGATTTTGCCTTATTGTAAGTACCGTTTTTGATATCTTCTTCCATGATCATAGGTACATCACCATAGATCAAAGCAAGGCGCCAGTAAGCGTATGCACGGAAGAAATGCGCTTCACCTAAACAACGGTTTTTGATATCTGTATCAATACTGGTAATATCTGGAATATACAGCAGGGCACTGTTTGATCTGTTCAGCATTTCGTACTTCCACTTCCAGGGTGCTTTCACAGCAGCATTGGAAGCATCGTATGTAAAGGCTTCAAGGTCTGCCAGTTCAGGATGATCCCCCGCACGATACTGATCGTCAGAACAGTTGTCGTATACAAACTCACCAAAGCCCGTAAAGTCTTCTTCCAGTAAAATATTATAGATACCAGTGATGCCATCTACTGCGTCAGATTGATTGCGCCAGTAGTTGGCCGTTGTATAGCTACCTTTTTTCTCTACATCCAATTCCTTGTTACAGGCAAAGAACGCAGGTACACACAGCAGCAAATATTTCATTCGTTTCATTGCTTAATTCGTTTTGCTTGTTTAGAAATTCATGGTTGCACCAAAAGTGAATACACGGGCCTGTGGGTAAGTAGCCACGTCTACACCGCGCATGAGGTTACCATCTCCACCTGAAGCGGAAGCATAACCCAGCTCAGGATTCAGTCCTTTGTATTTGGTGATCATGAACACATTCTGACCAGTAGCATAGATCCTGATATCAGAAATCCCTGATTTGCCCCATACATGAGAAGGAATCGTATAGCCGAGGGTGATATTTCTCAGAGAGAAATAATTACCACTTTCTACAAAACGATCTGATGTACGTGCGTTCTGATTGGCATCTACAAGAGACATGCGTGGCATACTGTTGCTGGTACCTTCACCATGCCAGCGGCCCATTGCTTCTGCATACATGTTGTATGAGTAGGTAGGATCCAGCCCTTGCATTCTGTCAGCATTATACAGTTTCACACCTGCTACACCTGCAAAGTTTGCACTCAGATCAAAGCCTTTATATTCAATACCAGCTTGTATTCCGTAAGTCATACGTGGGTTAGGATCACCCAGGTTAGTGCGGTCATTTTCGTCGATCTTGCCATCACCGTTGATATCTACGAAACGTACATCACCGGGTTTGATATCGGCCCTGTTATTATCATTCGCCACATTCGCATCGTTGTCAATAGCAGTCTGGTTCTGATAGATACCATTCGTCTTCCAGCCATAAAAGGAAGCAATCGGCTGTCCTTCGTAGGTACGGGAAATTTCCTGTGCCTGACGGCCATAAGGCGTAGAGCTGATATAGGTACCGGAGTACAGACGGGTCACGCGGTTCTTAATGAAGGATGCATTCACACCTACATTATAATGCACGGCCTGTTTGCCACCACGGTAGCTCAATTCAATTTCCCATCCTTTGTTGCTCATCTGACCAATGTTCTGATCAGGAATTGTACTTGTACCATGTACATCCAGTTCAGGATAAGGTACCAGCATGTCGCGGGTATTCTTGTTGAACCAGGTCACAGTGGCATTCAGGGCGTTTTTAAAGAAGCCCATTTCGGCGCTGATATTGGTCATCTCTGCCTTTTCCCAGGTAATGTTAGGGTTGGCGAGAGAACTGTTCCAGATACCTGTTGTAGCATTACCACCGAAGGAGTATTTACGGTCCTTGGTTATTATCGCGAGGTATTGGTAGTCGGTTACGTTCTGGTTACCCAACTGCCCCCAGCCACCGGTGATTTTCAGGTTGCTCATGAAGCCGACGTTGTCTTTGAAGAAAGCTTCATCGCTCACGCGCCACCCCAGTGAGAAAGCCGGGAAATAACCCCAGCGCTGGTTTTTCGGGAAACGGCTGGAACCATCAGCACGGAAAGTACCGGTGAAGAGGTATTTACCTTTATAACCATAGAACGCACGCAGGAAGCCGGAGGCAATGGCGCTCTCCGGATTGTAGTTACCGGAAGCATTGTATACAGTAGTACCGTTGTCAAGCACACGCTGATCCGCGGATTCGTCGGTATAACCCCAGCGCTCTGCACGGAAGTAGTTGCCCTGTGTTTTTTGAATAGAGTAACCACCAGTCATTGTCACCTGGTGAACGTTATTGAAAGTCTTGTTGTACGTCAGGAAGGCTTCGCCCAATGCGGTACCATTGGATTCGGTACGTTGCCACAGGTCAGCGTTTGCGCTCACGCGGGTCTGATCGAGAATGGCAGGGGTGAAGCTATATTGCTGGTAGATGTTGCCATCGTAACCGCCGTTCACACGTAAGGAGAGGCCATCTATGATCTGTACTTCACCATAAACACTGGCGAGTACACGATAGGTCTTGCTCCAGGCATCGATATTTTCAACAGTGAATACAGGGTTGTTAATGTCCCCCAGCTCGTTGCTGGCCTTCGCTGTACCATAGCTGCCATCATCGTTTCTTACAGGAATAGCAGGGTTAAAGCGAAGTGCGCTGAAGATCAGACCTGTTTGCGAAGAATACGTATCAAAGCCTTTGGCATTGCGGTAAGTAAGCTGAAGGTTCTCTCCTACTTTCACACGACTACCGAGTTTATGTTCGGAGTTAATACGGAAACTATAACGCTTGAAGAAGGTATTTTCGATCATCCCTTTTTCATCGTAATAACCAGCGCTGAAAAGGTAGTTTGAAACAGCGCTACCGCCACGCAGGTTCACATCTGCATTCGTAGTGGAACCGGTGCCGATCAGTGCTCTTTGCCAGTCGGTACGCTGTACCGCATAGTAAGGATCCTGCCAAAGGGAGTTGATGGCCACACCATCGTTGGTATAACGTTCCTGTTTCAGCTGTACGAGTTCAGGAGCGGTGAGTAATGGAATGTAACGGCGTGCGTTGGAAGTACCTTTATAAACATTCACGGTAGCGTGGGTTTTCTCGCCATAGCCTCCTCTCTTCGTGGTGATGATCACCACACCGTTTGCAGCGCGGGTACCGTAGATAGCGGAGCTGGAAGCGTCTTTCAGGATTTCCATAGAGGCGATGTCATTCGGACTCACATCGCTCATGCCGGTAGCGGGCACACCATCTATAATAATAAGTGGTTCCGCATTGTTGATAGTACCTGTACCCCGGATACGAATACTCGGTTCAGTACCTGGGGAACCATCGGAACGCACAATGTCTACACCGGGTACTTTACCCTGTATAGCCTGTGCGGCGTCGCTGACAGGCAGGTTTTTGATATCGGAACCTTTGATGGACGATATGGTACCTGTTACATCGCGACGGTTTTGTGTACCATAACCGACTACAACTACTTCACCCAGGCCTTTGGAAGTGGATTGCAGTGATACAGCAAACGTGATCTGGGTGCCGATAGTGATTGTTTGCTGGGTATAACCCATAAACGAGAAAGTCAGACTTTTTGCGGATTCAGGGACCTGCAAAGAGAAATGGCCTTTGGCATCAGTAATGGTGCCGGATGTGGTGCCCGGCACTGTGATGTTTACACCAGGGAGGCCGCTGCTATCGCTGGCATCTTTGACCATCCCGGAGATGGTACGCTGTGCGAGTGCCGCCGTGGTTAGCAGGCACGAAATGAATAGAAGGAAGCATAGCTTGCCCAATGGTTTGTACCTCATAGCAAAGTAAGTAGTTGGATTTTGGAAAAACGTAATTATAATATCAAGGAAGCTTACACACTGTTCGCTGGCATTACATTCAAGTGGTGTACATTATTAATAGGAACACTTTTTTACGATGTCACATTCACAGATATAAAAGTAAAAGTAGACTTTCTTAACAAGATATTATGATATTAATTTAACGAGTTTAAAAAATTTAGCCAGTAAACATGCTTCTTTTTTAAGCTTACTATTCCCAGTATGAAAACGTATACCCGGTCTTGTTACTTCATATCTACAGTTTCCCCGCAGTGCGGACTTACTTTCTTTAGTAAAGTTTAATGGGATTGGAAAAACTACTCAAATAAGAAAACAACACAAGTATCTGTTTTTCAATATATTATATAAAAACGAATTGTCTTTAACATTTTCTTAGAAGATTCTTGCACCGTTTTGGTTATTTACTCATCAACCATCATTTATTGATTTTTTATTTAACCAATTAAAATTGAAAAACCATGAAGAAGCAATTAATCCGTTTCGGCCTTATGGCAGGTTTTGGCGCTTTTGTTCTGGCCAATGTGAATGCAAAGAATGTTATGTCTAACAGCGGTAACGCGGCCGACACCATTATGTCAGCAGACACTGCGAGCTTTTTCAAAGCAGATACTGCCAGCTTTGCGAGAGACACTGCTAACTTCAGCACCGACACAGCCAGCTATGTAAGAGACACTGCGATGGCGAATGACACAGCAAATTTGTTTAAAGCAGACACTGCGAGCTTTTTCAAAGCGGATACCGCTATGATGAGTGACACAGCATACCTGTTCAAAGCTGATACTGCTGCAAATTTCCGCGACACCGCATCTTTTTTCAAAGCTGATACTGCGCTGATGAAAGACACAGCTTTCAGCTTCAAAGCTGACACTGCCAACTTCCGTGACACTGCGGCTTTTGCCAAAGCAGACACTGCTTTCGGTAAAGACACCCTGGCTACTGCAATGATGAAAGACACTGCCAGCTTCACGCTGAAAAGTGACACTACCAGTGCAAAAGCAGACACTGCCGCATTTGCTCACAGACTGGATACAGCAATGTCTGTAAAAGACACTGTTGCATTTAAATCAGTAGGTGATACTTCATCTGCCAAAGCCGACACTACAGGCAAGCAAGTTGCTGATACTACTGCAAAAAAGCATAAGAAACAACCTAAACAGTAGCAGTACAGTGAACATGCCGGTACATTATTATTGACCGGAAAGATTTTTCTTATTCAAACGGAAACCTTGAAGCCTCCTGATAAATTCAGGGGGCTTCTTTTTTTGGGGAAATTGGCCTGTGGCAGCAAACAAGATCTGTTTTATTGGATTGATGATCTGTTAATGGACTATCGCCCTGAAGGAATGGTTTCCTTTTACATTTGAAAATTCTTTTTCAATACTGCCTTTTATTGCCCATAAAAAAAGCCCCCGGATACTTCCGGAGGCCCTCTATAAATAAATAACAAACTGCCTGAATACTAGAAATTATAACCGGCTTTCAGACCAAAGAAACCTAAATGGTCTCCATCCTTAAACCAGCTCTCATATTTCGCCTCCACATCAAGACCGAGGAAACGAATACCCACTCCTGGTGCAAAAAGAGCAGCAGTACCATCATAGTCACCTACGTAAGTAGCAGTACCACCTTCTACCTTTACATACAGTAATGGAATAGAGAATTTATACTTCACCCCTACTCTTACCGGAAAAGCCTGCAGAGCAGAATATTTACCTACCGGACCGTCAACTGCACTATAGTCAAAAGACTTACCGGAAAAACGCATGTAACCAGCAGAACCAGTTACACCCAAACCAGCAATCAGCTTGATGTCTGCATTCAGACCACCACCCCATCCAGCGTTGTGGGTATCTTTGAAGTCACCTGTAGGAACACCTGTTTCTACATAGGGGCCAATGCTGAATCTCTTTAACTGTGCCTGGGACTGGGTACCAATCACACAAAAGAGTGCCAGTAATAATGAAATTTGAATGGTTTTTATCATACGGATATTTTAAAATTCTCACAAATGTAAGTAATTCATAGTAAATTAATGTCAGAAGGAATATGCGGCTTTTACCCCTATTGCGCTATTCGTATTCTCCTGTATCCAGGTCTCATACTTCGCCTCCACATCCAATGATTTTAAATGAACACCCAATCCCGGGGTGAGAATGACCTTTGTGCCATGACCAATGGCCGTAGCAGTTCCCGTTTCTACTTTGATGTACACCGCCGGCATGGGTAGTTTGTATGCTACTCCCAAACGAACAGGAATGACCTGGTAGTCTGCAACGGTAGAATTTTTCTGCGTACTGTTTCCTTTAAAACACACATATCCTGCAGATGCCGTAAAACTCCACCCGGTCAATAATTTTACATTCATGCCGACACCGACCCCTGTGCCAACTTTAGAAGCTGCAGGCAGTTTCCCCTGGTTAATAAGGGCTTCTACATAAGGTCCGTAAGACAATTTCTTAGACTGCCCCAAAGCGGAGGCAGTGATAAAAAACAGGACGGCAAAAAAGTAAAATAGCTGTTTCATAGTTTAACAAGATGAAATCCTGCATCTGCCTAAGCCGATATAGGAATGACCTGAGATCTGGCAGTCGTTATACAATCTTTCTACATACGGACCAAAGCTGATTAATTCTGATTGTCCCAAGGTTGTCCTGCTTACAAATAGTAAGCAAACAAATAAAATGTGTTTTTCATAATTGGACATATTAAGGAAATGGTGCAAACCGCTCAATGGGTAGTCAATTGCCGGGATTCATAAATAGGAACAAACCGGATTTGCACATAAATAGATATTTACATGAGTTAAACGTAGCTCCTTAAAAAAAAGTTACTACTGAGGCAAAACTTTGTACACGGAATCTTTTGGAGGAATACTATCTTTCCTGACTTCGGGAGGTAACTGGTTCGTAGCTGAAGGAAGTGTGGCACCACCTACAGCCTCATTCTGGGCGCCCGCAGGCAATCCCATTTTTATCATTTCCTTTCTTTCCTTGTTGCTGAATAAATACTGGGGATGCTTTTCTTTGCGCATACCATCCTCAAAACGGTACTCTGCACCGAGACGTGGGGGTTCGTAGTTTCCACCACGACTTGAGGCACAGCCAGTGCCCAAAAACACAAAACCTGCCAATAAACTAAAAGATATTAGGATATTGGCAGGTTGTTTAAATTTCTTCCAGGCAGATCTTCTAAGCATGATCCTGGGTTTACTGTCCGGTTATAAAACGCATTTCATTCGTTATTATTATATAACAGCAAATACAAGGCCAAACTTTATTAATAAAGCTTATTTGTTGTCAGCTCATTATTGGGTGCCGGGAAAATGTAATTGGAAGCAGTTGGGGCTACCGCATTTGCCTGCAGACTGCTGCTACCCTTTGCAGGGATCGTTTGCAGGTTTCTCAGCAGATCACCTGATCTGAAACCTTCGCCCAACAATTCAATCCTTCTCTCGATGGCAATAGTAGATACCAGTGCTGAAGCGGTCGCTATATCCGCATCTGCAAATGTATAGCTCGCATCACTACGCGCATGCACCGCCTTCAGCAGATTTGCAGCCAGTGTAAGATTGCCTGTCTGTGCCGCAGCTTCTGCATAATTCAGCAAAACCTCTGAATAACGGATCACCGGAATGTAATCGATATATGGAGATGCCTTTGCATATTTCTTCAGGTAATATAAACTGGATGCTACACGTAACAAGCTTCTGCGCTTATCGCTGCTACCCCATTGTGCATTGCCTAAAATACCATCCGGGTTCAGATAGTACTCTGAATTGGCATTATAAATATAACCAATGGCAGACTGGCCTGAATACGAATCAGAAGATGTCATTGGCATAGAGAAGATGGACTCGGTTGTCGTATAAGTCGTACCGAACAATGTTGTGATATCGGACTGCAATGCATGCTTCACACCATAACTGGTAGTACTAAACGGAGCACTCGTCTGTGGTACAATCTTCGCGGCTTCTTCAACAACTTTCGCAAAATTATTCATAGTCAGGTACACCCTTGTCTTCAGGGCAATCGCAGTACTCTTATGTGCACGGGTGGTATTCAGCAGATCTGAGGAATAACTGTCAGGCAGATTCGCTTCTGCTGAATCCAGGTCTGATAAGATCTGGGTATACACTTCTGCTACTGTGCTACGTGCCAGGTCATTATTGTCACCATCGGTTTCTGCCTGAAGGCGCAGTGGCAAACCTTTGGATGCACCCTGATCCGAGTTGTAAGGCGTAGCATACACCGTTACCAGACTGAAATAGCACAATGCACGGATGTACTTCGCTTCTGCAGTATATTGCGTATTCAGCGTGTCAGAGATCACACCGGTGCTGGTAGCCAGCCCCGCGATAATGATATTCGCGTCGTTGATGGCAGTATATGCCTGTGACCAAAGATTATTGATATCGTTGGAACCGGAGTTGTAGCTATTGTTCCAGCTCTCATACGCCGTGTATGAATTCGCAGTCACGTTGATGAACTCTTCTCCTCTTACATCGCAGTACAGCAGGTAACGGCCGCCGTATAAAGAGGCGCCTTTCACAGCATCGTAAGCACCATTCACCAGACCCAGGATACGGGAAGCAGAACCAAATGAATTTGCGTCGCTGATAGATGTTGAAGGCACGGTATCCAGCAATTCTTTCTCACTGCAGGAGGAGAAAGCCAGTATCACACCCAAACCTATATATTGATATATTTTTTTCATTTTCCTGATTTGTTTTACATTAAAATCCTACGTTAATACCCACTGTGAAAGTTCTTCCCTGACCCACTGCGTTCTTCTCAATACCCGGTGTGGTATTGGAGTTACCATTGCTGCTTGATTCAGGATCTGTACCTGTATAACCAGTAAGCAGGAACAGGTTGTTGCCGGAAGCATATATACGTGCACTGCTGATTCCTGAAGTTCCAAATACGCGGCCCGGTACACGGTAACCCAGCGTCAGACTTTGCAAACGGAGAAAATCACCTTTCTCTACGTTCGCTGAAATCGGGTAAGAAGAACCATTGGAGATCTGGTCATTGTATACCAGACGAGGGATGTCGGTTTTCTGACCTACAGTCGTCCAGCGTTTGGAAATGTCTGTATAGTTGTTATAGAAACGCTGATCTCTCAGGGTGGCTTTGGTACCGTTCATTACATAGTTACCACCTGCGTAAGTCAGGTTGATACCCAGATCAAAGTTCTTGTAACGGAAAGTATTACTCAGACCACCATACCATTTTGGCAATGCATTGCCCAGCAGGTAGTAGTCGCTGGCAGAAATCGCAGTAGCCGTGGTACCATCCAGGTAAGTCCAGTTACTCTCGCCGGAAGCGACTGTAGCACTGTACTGTACTTTCTCACCTGCTTTGTTGATGAAGATACGACGCCCGTTTTCAGGATTCACACCAGCCGTTTTGGCACCATACAGGCTACCAACAGAGTAGCCTACACGTGTTACGTTACTTGCTTCGGACGAAGTGTGAGTATAGCCGATGATGTCTGAGTTACCTGTTGCCAGTGCTGTTACTTTATTCTTGATGTGTGTATAGTTGAAGCTTGCATCCCAGCTGAAATTTTCCTTGCGGATCACGCTGGCTGTTACACCCAGTTCCCAGCCACGGTTATACATAGCACCTACGTTCATGAGGATGGCATTGTCAGGGATACCTTTGGATGCAGATTGTGGTGCACTCAGGATCAGACCATTTACATCGTTGTTGAACCATGTACCTTCTACCTGGATCCTGTTATTCAGCAGACCCAGATCCAGACCCAGGTTAGTTTGTTTACTGGTTTCCCAGGACAGATCAGGGTTACCGGCCTGACTCAGGTACCAGGTAGCGGCACTACCATACAGCGAAGCACTGTACAGGCTCTGGCTGGCATAGTCGTTGGTCACATTACCATTACCTACACGACCCCAGCTGGCACGCAGTTTCACATTGTTTACAATATTTTCGATGTGCAGGTTTTTGAAGAATCCTTCTTCAGATAACAGCCAGCCCGCGCTCACACCACCGAAGTTACCGAACTTGCTGTTGGCACCCAGTGCAGAGTTACCATCGCGGCGGAAGTTGGCAGTCAGGAAGTACTTGTTATTAAAGTCGTAAGTCACACGGGAGAAGTAAGAGATGAATGCTTTTTCACTTTTACTATTGCCGCTTGCTGTTACGGTGCTGTAACTACCTTCGTAGTTAGTAAAGAAATTGTCTGCCGCTACAGTGGCATAAGCACCCCAGGAAGTAGTCTCGAATTTCTGAACATCATAACCCAATAATGCAGTCACGTGGTGCTTACGGTATTTGTTATTGAAACCCAAAGTGCTCGCCCAGTCCCAGTTATTACGCAGTGCGCTCACATTGGTAGCAGAACCCCCTACAGAATAACCGGAAGATCCCAGTTGAGAACTTAACCACGTATTATTTTCAGTTCTCAGCCTGTCCATCGCATACGTAGTATTCAGTTCAAAGTGATACGGCAACTTAATGGTTGCACCTATATTTCCTGTAAAGCGATCGTTCTCTGTCGTATAGCTACTCAGGTCGAACAATGCTTTTGCATTCCACAGGGTGTTGGTCACCTGGTTGTTGCCCATACCTAACGTACCTGTTGAGCTCAGGTTGTAACTACCGTCGGCATTATACACAGACACGTTGGGTGCCAGTGCAGTGGCAAGACGTGCAGCACCGATGAGCAGGAAGGTACTGTTAGGCAGGGAACCTGTGTTCTGAGATTGGTTGAATGATGTATTGTATGCACCACCAGCTTTGATCTTGAACCATTTGGTTACTTCATGGTCAACATTGAAACGAAGTGACTTACGTTTGAATTCATTATCTACCACAAAACCCTGTTGGTTAGAATAGTTGGCGGATAAATAATAATTTGTTGTTTTGTTACCACCAGATACGCTGATGTTATGGTTCTGAGAATAGGCAGTGCGATAGATATAATCGTACCAGTTAGTATTCACCAGAGAGCCATCTGCATTATAGTTAGGGAAGAACAATTCGGAAGCTACGCTGCTATTGTTTTCATTACCACCCAATACTTTCGAATTGTATACCGCTTCGTTTTTGTATTTCATGTAACCGGTTGCATCCAGCAGTTTAGGCAGACGGGCTGCTTTTGTTGAGCTACCCCATGCATCGTATATTACTTTAGCTTTCCCTTCCTTACCTCTCCTGGTAGTGATGAGGAGTACGCCGCCAGCAGCACGGGAACCGTAGATGGAGGTAGATGCCGCATCTTTCAGTACATCGATAGACTCTATGTCTGCAGGATCGATATCACTCAGCGGGTTGTTAGGCACAGAAGTACTGGTAGAGATGTTGCCGGTATTAACAGCAATCCCATCGATCACTACCAGCGGATAAGAACTGAGGGAGATAGAGTTCACACCACGGATACGGATCACAGGCGGGTTATTCAGCACACCGTTTGGCGATGCGATACTCACACCTGCAGCCCGACCGGAGAGGGCCTGGTCAAAACTCTGCACAGGTGCATCTTTCACGAGTGCACCGGAGATGCGTGCAGCAGCACCGGTAAATTCTCTTTTTGTCTGTGTACCATAACCTACTACCACCACTTCATTCAGACCGCTGGCAGTAGATTCCAGTTTGGCATTGACAGTATTTCCACTAATGGGTAAAATTATTTTCTGGTAACCGATGTAGGTGAATTCCAGCGAAGTAACACCTTCAGGTATTTCGATAGAGAAGTTACCCTGACCATCGGTTTGTACGCCAATAGCCTTACCGGTTGTTTTTACAGATACGCCGGGGATAGGGGAATCGTTGTCCTTCGCTGTAACTTTACCGGTGATGCGGCGTGACTGTGCAGCTGCGCCAAGGTAAAGGGATAGCAGCAGTAATGCGCTTACGATTTGTTTCATTGTTTCTTTGCTTGATAGGAGGTAATAAAGTCCTGAGCACACAGTGTTCGCCCTGTGTACTGGTTGGTTGAATTAATAAATAAAATGTTGAGAAGCTTAGTGGCTTAATTGCTCATTGATTACAGACAGCATGGCTGCAAATTCTTTTTCATCATACAATCTTGTTAAGTATATTATTTTCCCTGTTCTGTCAATGACGATATTCCTTGTCACGCCTGCGTTTTTGTCGGCATAGCGGCGGAAGATAGCTGCGCCGGGATCGAGCGCCAGCGGGTACGAGATGCTCATGTCATCATGAAACTTCGAGACCTTTTCCAAAGGTTCATCTCTGTCCACGCCTATTAAAACAAAATCTTTATTTTTATTGGCCTGCCATACTTCTGTTTCCAGATGGGGCATTTCTTTGCGGCATACACTACACCAGCTGGCGGTGAATTGAAGTACCACTACTTTACCACGCAATTCTTTGAGCGTAGTTTTTTTACCATCGGTCAATACCAATTCAAAATCATCAGGAGCCTGATCGCCTACTTTAACAAGGTACCCTCTGCTGTCGGCGGCAGGATTCTCATATTTTACTTCTTTGGTTGGCTTAGGTGCAGCTGTCTGAGCATATCCTGTTAAGGCAAAACCCAATACCGCGCTACATAACAACAGTTTCTTCATTGTACTTTGTTTACTAGTTAAGCGATCAGTTACTACAGTAAAGAGGAGGTTAAGGTTACAACTTCACGGGGACAAAGATAATTAAATACTCTACAAAACAAGTAGGGTTATAAATTATTTGTTAAATTTTCATACACGCAAAAAAGAAAGCCGCTCATACCTTTGGCAGAAGCGGCTTTCCATAAAAATCCGTTTTTATTAAATCTCGCTGGCCTTGTACCCTGCAGCTTCCACCTGCCTGATTACATCAGCCGCGGATAATCCTTTATTATCATTCACTGTTAGTATTTTATCAGGTGTGCTCGTATCTACTTTCCATGCATCCTTCGCTGGTGATGCGTCTAAATAAGGTGTTACTTTCGCCACACACGCATCGCATTTAATATTTGTCTTGAATTTCATAGTATTTATAATTTAATCCATTTTAATCTTAAACTGTTACTGACTACTGAAACAGAGCTTAAAGCCATGGCAGCACCTGCGATCATAGGGTCTAATAAAAACCCATTAACGGGATACAGGATGCCGGCAGCCAGCGGAATACCAATAATATTGTAAATAAAGGCCCAGAAGAGATTTTGTCTGATAGTACGCACTGTTAGCCCTGACAAAGCCAAAGCCTTGGGAATGGCCTTTAAATCGGCTGTAATGAGGGTCATCTTCGCCACATCCATCGCAATATCTGAACCCTTCCCCATCGCGATACTGACATCTGCCTGTGCCAGTGCCTGACTGTCATTGATACCGTCTCCTGCCATGGCCACTATCTTTCCCTGCGACTGCAATGATTTTACAAACGCCGCTTTATCTGCCGGGAGCATTCCTGCTTTGTAATGTTCAATGCCTACTGACTGAGCCACAGCTGCTGCTGTTTTTTCATTATCACCGGTGAGCATGTAGACAGTGATGCCTTGTTGTTTTAACTGAGTGATTGCAGCTGCGGAAGTTGGTCTTATTTTATCGGAGATATTGATATAGCCTACGATTTTATCATCCTCTGCCATGATAATAGTCCCACTCCTATCTGTTTTTATACCATGCGCATTCAACAACGCTGCATTCCCTGCCAGGTAACGGTGACCATTATAAGAAGCTACAATACCTTTACCGGTAATACTTTCTATTTGCGAAAGTTGTACAGGCTGAATATTATCCTCCTGCAAATGATGCACGACTGCCAGTGCCAAGGGATGTTCAGATTGCAACTCCATCGCTAACAATACAGGCAGCAAAGCCACATCAACATTTATACTTTCTACCGTAGGTTTCCCTTCTGTAATCGTCCCGGTTTTATCCAGCAACACTACATTCGTCTTATATCCTTTTTCCAGACTCTCTGCATCCCTGATGAGAATATTATTATCCGCACCGCGGCCAATTCCTACCATAATCGCTGTAGGCGTCGCTAATCCTAATGCGCAAGGGCATGCAATGACCAATACTGTTACTGCTGCCAATAATCCATGTGTAAAATCACCTGCCACCATCCAGATGCCAAATGTTACCACAGCTATACCAATCACCACTGGCACAAATATCCCCGCAATCTTATCAACCAACTGCTGCACGGGTGCCTTACTACCCTGTGCTTCCTGCACCACGCGAATGATCTGTGCCAATACGGTATCCGCACCTACCTTCTCTGCTTTGAACTGAAAACTACCCTGCTGATTGATAGTGCCTGCAAATACCTGCTTGCCTTTCTCTTTCAATACAGGTACAGGTTCTCCACTGATCATACTTTCATCTACATAAGACCCGCCTTCTACTACCACTCCATCCACAGGAATACGATTACCGGGTTTCACCAGTATGGTATCATTTACCTGCACGGCTTCCAGCGGTACTTCAACCTGCTCATTGTGTCTCATTACAAGCACTGTCTTAGGTTGTAAGCCCATCAGTTTCTTCAATGCAGAAGAAGTATTTGATTTCGCTTTTTCTTCCAGTAATTTCCCCAATGATACAAATGCTATCACCACTGCCGCTGCTTCGAAATACACATGTGCATGCAATCCTCTGGCCATCCAGAAGTGCGGATTGATTGTATTAAATACACTGAAGATCCAGGCTATACCTGTACTCAGCGCGACCAATGTATCCATATTGGATTTCCCATGCCGGGCCTGTTTCCAGGCGTTCACAAAAAAACCTTTTCCAAGCCAGAATATCACCGGCGTGGACAATACACACATGATCCAGTTAGCATAAGGAATATTCATAAAGAACATGCCGATCACCACTACTGGCAACGATAATATGATCGCAATAATAGTACGGGTCTTCAAAGCCTGGTAATGACTTTGTTGTGCCTGCTGTTGTATTTCTTCCCTGTTATGGGTTTCAATGACGAGGTCGTATCCTACGCTACGAAGGGAGTTACGCATGGTTTCAGGGGTTACCTGATCTGCGTCATAGGTCACGAGGGCTGTCTGGTTGGCGTAGTTAACAATTGCCTCCTGCACCCCGGGTACAGAGTGCAGCATGGAAGTAATGCTTACTGCACAGGCAGCACAACTCATTTCCAGAACGGGGAAGGTTTCTTTTATTAGGTGTCCCATGGTACAAAGCTACCAAGGACAAAGGGAAGGGCTGTTATATGATCAGGTATAAAATGTATATAATTATTACACCTGATCCAGTGGCTTGCGGCTGTTCTCTTTCAGCTGGCGGTAGGCGCTGGGCGTCATACCCGTAATTTTCTTAAACTGCTGGCTGAGGTGCTGTACGCTGCTATAACCCAGGTTGTCAGCGATTTCACTCAGGTTCATCTCGTCGTATTGCAGCAGTTCTTTCACTCTTTCAATGCGTTGGAGGATCACGTACTTTTCTATCGTCAGTCCTTCACTTGTACTAAAGGCGGTGGACAGGTAATGGTATTCTACCCCGATGCTATCCTGCAGAAATACAGACAGTTTGGTATTTAAGGTATCATTATCCTTGCCGTGAATAAGGTTGATAATAGTGGTTTTGATCTTCTCCACCAGCGCATTCTTTTTATCGTCCAGCAGTTCAAAACCCAGTTCTTTCAGGTTACCGCTCAGTACCTTCAGTTGTTCCGGTGCAGGCGCCTCCCTGGTGCTCACTTCCCCCAGCAAGATGCTATTGAAGGGGATGTGCAGCTTTTCCAGTTCCTGGCTCACCACCATAATACAGCGGTTACAAACCATGTTTTTTATAAACAAATGCATTTGGCAAAGTTATGCTATCTTAGTTATAGGGACAAACAACCTATATCCATTGAAAAAGATTACCGGGATGCTTCGTCAAATGAAGCCCCTTGCACCAGATACTGCGGTCCCCCTTCAAAAATGAAAAGAACCCGAAATTGATTACCTTTGCGCCGGTCTTACAAAACATCATCATGCGAAAGTATTTACCATTTCTGCTCATCGGCCTCCTGTGCAGCTGTGCAGAAAATGCGAAAAAGCCCTTACCTGATGCAGACAGCTCCCTTACCGTAAACGAACAGTCTGCCAGTTCCACGTCCAGTCCTCTTCCTGATAAAATTATCGCGGAAAGGACCAATGGCACCGTCACCCTTTTAGATACCATCGACGGAAAGCCCCTCGTATCCCTGAATGACAACGTTCTGCTGGATGCCACCATGCCTAAGAACGGCTGGTCGGAAACCAGCATTGAAATCGCTGTCAATGCTGCTCAGGAAAAGAGTATGATCATCAAAAAAGGTCAGGCCCTCACCCTCGCAGGCAAAGTCGTCGGCAAAGCACTGGATGACCTTCACCTGGTCACCACCGGCGAAAATATGCATGGAGAACTGACAGGGTTTTTCTTTGGTTATGTTCAAAAGAAAGATATCAAACCGGGCTCTGTGATCGAAACAGCACTCGCAGACTACCTGCGTACTCACAGTGGCAGATTGCTGCCTGATATGCAACCGTTTATCAAACAGTTCCAGCTGGAAAATACAGGTATAAATGCACCATTCCTCGAATATCAGAACTATGATAATTCCGTGGATGATCCGTCTCCACTGTATAGGGTTGTACTGGTGTTTTATAAAAACAGCTTAATCGGCGCCGTTGCCGCCAGACCACTCCAACTGGCCAATACACAGTCACAACCTCTGGAAAGAGGTTTCACCGCATACTTCTTCAATGATACTGATCAAAAAGTAAAAGAGGAATATGTGAAGCTGTTCAATAACTTCATTACGAGTGTAGACTAAGCGCCGTATCAATATAATTTTCTATCAGCCGGATCGCCTTACTGATCTTTTCTTTGGCTTCTATTGCCAATTCCTGTAAGGCCTCCGGCTGTATATTTTTCACACCTTCAATCTGCTCCGCCAGCAATGCCAGATCCATCAACCCCACTGTCAGTGCCACCCCACGTAGTTTATGCCCCCAGCCATTTAAAGTAAGCACATTTTCGCCTGTCAATACACTGTCAAACTCCGCCATCAGTTTATTAAATTCCTTGACTGTCAGTGATAGGATCTCTTTCATAAACGCCGGATCATCATCACCCAGGTACGTTTTTAAATATTCTTCATCTAATACCTCCGCTTTATCTTCCAGCTCTTCCGGCTCATGTGGTTTATCCAACCGCAACCACTTATTGAACATCGCCACCATGGTATTTTCTACAAAAGGTTTTGCCATAAAATCGTCCATACCCGCTTCTATACATTTCTCCCGCTCACCCATTACATTGCCTGCTGTCAGCGCAATAATAGGCACCCTGAAACCAGGATAATCCGTGCGAATCAGTTTGCTGGCTTCATAACCATTCATCTCCGGCATCTGGATGTCCATGAGAATAATGTCCGGCATGATATGACTCAAAATTGCTAATGCCTCTTTACCATTATTCGCTTCATGGATCACAGCTGCGGGTGCGATGCGATGAATAATAGTCGTGGCGAGAAACATATTGATCGGGTTATCTTCTACCACGAGCACATTAAAACCATCCCCCCTCGCACTCTGTGCGGTGTTTTCAGTAGTAACAGGTATGATCATTTCTTTTTTGAATAAACGGGACAGGGCGTTGTACATCTCCTGCATTTTAATGGGTTTTACAAGACGTTGTTGTACCTGCAGGCGCTCACAGGCTTTGATGATCCTTTCATCATCTGAGGAACTATGCAGTAAGATTATTTTCTGCCGGGGATCGGCGTCTATATTTTTCCTGATCTTTTCAATGGTCTCAATACCATCCATAAAAGGCATGTGATAATCCATGAGCACTACGTCGAAGTGATTTTTCTTTGAGAGGATCTCCAGCGCTTCAAAACCATTTTTTGCTTCTACAAAACTGATCCCTTTCAGGAAGAGCATTTCTCTCAGGATCACACGGTTGTTGTCATTGTCATCTACGATCAATACATTTTTGACCATGTCGATGTTCTCCCAGTGAATGCGTTCACCATCTTCTGTTTTTACAGAGATGTCAAAGAAGAAACGGCTCCCTTTGCCCGGTTTACTTTCCAGCTGCAGGGTACTGCCCATCAATGCGAGTAACTTGTTCGAGATGGTGAGACCCAACCCCGTACCACCATATTTTTTTGTGGTGGAAACGTCTTCCTGTAAAAACGCTTCAAAGATCTTATGCGCCTTCTCTGGCCGGATACCAATACCCGTATCACGTACTTCAAAACGGAAAAGGTCATCCCTGTCCAGTTGCGTCACTTTCAACTCGATCTCACCCGCTGGGGTAAATTTCACGGCATTCCCCATCAGGTTCACAAGGATCTGTTTCAGGCGTACTTCATCTATGTATACAAAACGGGGCAGATTGGAGGAGACATTCAGTAACAATTCCAACCCTTTGTTCTGCGCCTGGTAACTGATGATATCACTCGCCTGACTACAGAATTCGTAGAGATCACATTTGCCAATATCCAGTTCCAGTTTGCCCGCTTCGATCTTTGAGAAGTCGAGGATATCATTGATAATGCTTAAAAGGGCATTTGCAGACTGATTTACGATCGATAAGTACTGGTTCTGAGACTCTGTAAGTTGTGTCTTTAAAACAAGGTCTGTGAAGCCGATAACGCCATTTAACGGGGTCCTGATCTCATGGCTCATATTAGCCAAAAATTCCGACTTTGCAATATTCGCCTGTTCGGCCTGTATTTTTGCCTGTTTATATTCTTCCTGCTGCAGATAAGCTTCAGTAATATCCTGTGTGAACATCATAATACCGCCAATTTTGCCATCGTACTGAAACCAGGGTCTTACTTCCCAACGCAGGTACTGATCATGGTTCCAGCCTTCGGGGCGCCATACATCATGTTCTTCCCTGAGTACTTCGCCTGACTGTGCACTGGCATGGATCTTTTTCCAATGATCTGATATATTGGGGAATACCTCGTAGTGAGAGATGCCCAGTACGGGCTGCCCCTGTATCTGAAATTCTTCCAGCCAGCGACGGCTCACGGCAATATACCGCATTTCCTTGTCGAACATGGCCACTGCCGCAGGAGCGTGTTCCACAAAGGTAGAGAGCCGCAATTTCTGGGTTTTGAGTTCTATCTCCGCGAGTTTCTTTTCTGTGATGTCCTGCAGGGTGCCAAAGAGTCGCTTGCATTGACCGTTTTCAAACTGCGCACTGCCGCGACTGCGTACCCACCGGTCATTGCCTTTTTCGGTCACGATTTCCAGTTCCAGGTTGAACGAATTGCCCGTGGCGATGGTCTCTGCCAGTGCGGCCTGCATACGCTGGCGGTTTTCGCCCTCTTTGTAAAAACGCATACCGTTGGAAAAACGGGCAGGTTCATCAGGGGCTACTTCCAGTATTTCTCGGGTTACGTCAGACCAGAATACGTTTCCATTATGCATGTCTATTTCCCAGGCGCCGATACGTGCTACTTTATTCGTACGTTCCAGCATTTCGGTGGAGCGCTTCAG
The DNA here is from genome assembly GCF_034274695.1 of Chitinophaga sp. LS1. Taxonomy (NCBI): domain Bacteria; kingdom Pseudomonadati; phylum Bacteroidota; class Chitinophagia; order Chitinophagales; family Chitinophagaceae; genus Chitinophaga; species Chitinophaga sp. LS1. Next base: position 5,210,288 of record NZ_CP128362.1, on the reverse strand, counting down.
GTCTTTTTCCAGCTGATAATGGATAGTAATGTCCGCAGCGTTAGAGATGACGTATTGGTCTACCAGTACGTTATTGTAATGAAGAATAATGCGTGTGCCGTCTTTCTTCAGCACTTTCATCAACCCGTTTAGTTTGCCTGATTTTTTGATCTGCTCCAGGTATGCACGCACCTCATGGTGCAGTTCCTTCGGTGCAATATCGAACAGGCTGGCACCCACCAGTTCGTCGAGGGTATACCCCAATCCTGCTGCACCGGCTTCGTTTACAGTGAGGAAATATCCCTGCAAATCATGGGTGCACATGAGACCTGGGGAGTTTTCGAAGAAAGTGCGGAAGTTGCGTTCGCTTTCGCTGAGCAACTGTTCCTTTCTGCGTTCTTCGGTGATGTCACGGCCTATGCTGAAAATATCCTGGGTATCGGGTTCGGCGGTGGCCATCCACGAGATGGTGCGCCATTCACCTGATTTGGTACGGAGACGGTTCTCGAAGGCGATGGTAGATTTACCGGCGATCATATTGCTGGTTTCGACCAGGGAGGCTGCCTGGTCATCGGGATGGATCATTTCCAGGATGTTCTTTTGCAGCATTTCTTCTGGTGAATAACCGAAGATGTGGGTGTAGGCAAGGTTGACCTTTTTGAACACACCGGCGGAGGTAGCGAGACCAACAAGGTTGTCTGAGAGAAGGAAAAGTTTTTCTAAATAATAGACTTCTTCTTTCTGACGGCGGTTCAGGATGAGGGTCATAATTTCGTTCGCCATGAGTTCAAGTGCATGGCGCTGGCTCTCTTGCAACTGACGGGGTTGTTCGTCCATGACACAGAGGGCGCCGAGGATGATGCCTTTGGGATCGCGAATGGGGTAGCCGGAGAAAAAGCGGAAGAAATTGCCTTCGCCAATGTCGGGCTTTTCTACATAGCTGTTGGTGCGGAGGATCTCTTCTGTGAAGGACCATTCGCGGGGCACTTCTCTGAAATTCAGTCCGATAGCTGATTTGAGCCATTGGCGGTCCTGATCGGGGAAGGAGATGCAGGCGGCGGAGGTATTGCAGATGAGGGCAGCGAGGGTGGTAAGCCGGTCGAATTCCTCTTCAGGATGAGAGTCAAGAATGTGATAGCCAGCCAGTATATTCAATCTTTCGGCTTCGCGCTGGGTAGAACTGGTTGCTTTCATATATTTTGGAACGATGAGATAAGTATTATATAACACAGAATCCTTAAAACTGTTCAAATTTAAACAGCCGATTTAAACAGCAAAAAAAAGACTTTTGCCTTCGGCAAAAGTCTTTTTTCGCTTTGCGGTGATTTGGTTTTGGCAGAAGGCCAAAACCAAATCACCGCTCTCTACCATAATAAGCCTCTTTGTTACTGTACCTGCTTCAACATCGCATCCAGCATTTCTTCTGTAAACTTCCCTCCTCCCATCGTTACCAACTTGCTTACCGGCATTTCATTCAATATCGCCACCATCATCGCCTGCATTTTCTTTTTCGCTTCCTCCTATGCAGGCGTGAGCGGCTCCTTACTTTCTCCCCCACCAAACATGGTTCCCATTCCCTCCATTAATTTCGCATACACCGCCTTCCCTTTCGGATGATCCGCAAAATCTTTCAACAGCGAATTTCTTGTCAACAGCGGATATAAAACATGCGTAGCCTTCACCTCCAACTCCTGACGCAGGGGCAAATGTCTTTATTACCTTTCTTAAGGTCGCCTCGTCGGATGCGGTGACATTAATTAATGAATAAGGTCTTGCCCCTGTAAACACATCCCATCGCCAGGTCAGCTGGCTGTTCGTACGATGCTTTCCATTATCGTACCACCAGGCGGTATATAGTTTTGTATTCCCCTCCACCAACAAGGCAGTATAAACAGACCTGCCATCCCATACCTGCTCCTGTACCTTTTCAAATGTATACCCACTCCCCTTCCAACAGATCATAGGATGATGCTCTGAATAATAATAGGAAGGAATAAATTTCACATACACCAACGCATCCTTACTCATTAACTGCGTAACATCATCAGGTAAATTCTTCACGATATACCCTGCGGTCTTCACAGGCAATGCATGCGCTACCACAGGCCGCGGACGCAGGTTTACATAACAGCCATAGATCATGCACGCCAGCAATATACCATTCCGTAACAATAAAGGACCAGTAGGTACAATCCGGTATATTTTCTTCTCTACCACAACCGGAGTACCAAACCGCATGATCATATACCTGCTGAAAAAAACAAAAGGCACTATAACATAACCTACTAATGACATCACTCCTACCGCCTCATGCGACGGGGTATCCGGCATTATTTTAAACTGTACGAGACAAATGATCCGTATTAAATTGCCTATTACATTCAATCCAAACGCTACACTCAATACCCCAAGGGTCATGCCCACCGATAGATATTTTCTATACTTTTTCTGGAATCCTCCTATAATGATCATTCCACACAACATAGCAGTCACCGTCATCTGCAAACCCATACAAGCGGGATCTACGGAGAAATCCTGTCCACCACAGCTAATGATATTCCCCTCTACTTTTGCCCCCATCACCACACTCCCCGCCAGCGCGGTCAGTTGCAAACGAATGGGAAATGTAAACAGGTCCGCCCAGAACCGGAATACCGGCGACATACAGATCATTACCAGCATAGGCAGCAGATTAATCCTTCCCACATACATCTCCAAACAAAATACAACTGCTGTGATCAATGCCAGATAATAAAATGTATGCACCGGCACCAGTAGAAACAATGCGAACAAGCCAATAGAGATATAAAAATATCGCTGGCTTCCCTTTTTTGTTTGATCGAATTCGGTCGTGAAGGGCAGCGCTGCCAGTCCCAGCAGGAAACCGGCAGACTGCCAATCCACAAAGTGCTGCAGCCCTACAAGGAACAGGACAAGGTACACAGGTATAAGGATCCTCATATTGCTACAGCGCGTTTCTTTTTAAACCAAACGATACATACTAACCCTATTATGATCAAAGCCCACTCATGCGGTTCAGGCACCGCCCCTTTGCCTTTTAGGGAAGCGTTCTTCAGACTGTTGGCGTCATCATGTATATCGAAACGGTCATAATCTGCTTGTGTTTCCAGTACGATCAGACTGGAGGCCGGGGTCACGATATAAGATTCTTTTGCAGTGGCAATGATCTCACTGTCCGACATTTTTTGCGGCCCCATTTTCTGCATGATGTGGTTGTAAGCAAATAAGCGCATCAGGTGATCAGGCGCATTGCTTACCCCCGTCTGATCATCCATATTGATCGTCACACCTGCGGGTGCTATCACTACACGGTTATCATTCTCTATATCTCTGGGAAACTGGTGCTGCGGCAGCCATTGCGCCAGCTCTTTTACATCTCCATCCGCATACCGGAAGAAACGGTATTCTTTCAGTGTACGCAGGTAAGGAGACAGCTCGCCACCAAGATTAAACAATTGCATTTTCCCAGGTATTTTTAATGACGTCTTTATTTGTTCACTGAATACACTTCCTGCCAGATCACCCAAATTGGGAGACATCACATTTCCCTTCGTAATGACCAATGCGGATGCACGATCAGGTACATTGTATACAGGAAATAAACTGTACCGGTCTTTGACCAGTCGCCCAAAGTTCTCACCAGTGGCTGTATGCCATTGATTATCGATATACACCTTTACGGGATAGTGCAGATTTAATATTTCTTTAAATTCTTCTTCCGTCCATGACTGGTTAATATCGAGGTAAATAGTTTTGATATCAGCACCACTCAATTCTTGTTTGTAAGGCGCTACAAAGAATGACTTCCCATTGGCACTAAAACGGTTACTCCGTATGCCGGGATCGATCACAGATAATTGCCAGTCTGCTTCATAAGGGCCTACGCTGGAAAAAGTATTCTTCGTACGACTGAACATTCCGGGCAATTCCACGCCTACCGGTGTCTCCTGGAAGTTGATGTTTACATCTTCACGGGCACTGCCTGCATCCGGCCCCTGGAACCAGATATTCTGGTACACCAGTCGCTTGCCCTGTTGTAACAACGGCGTCGTGATACCGATTTTAACCTGTCTGCCGGATTGCCCTTCCACAGGAAACACACGTACCGTCACCGTATTCCCTTCCTGCCAGTGTACCACGCTGGGATCACGGTATTCATGACCCACAATTTTTTCATACGCCTCCGCCGCTTTTTCTTTGGTAGTTAGAATACCTTTTTCTTCCTTGCCATTTATCCAGAGGGAAAGGGAAGTCACGACACCTCCTTCGGGCAAGTGAAAAGTGTAAATAGCCTCCTGGTTATTCCAGCTATTTCTACTCATCTCCGCGTTGAAAACATTGATCGTTTTCTCTGTATACGCCATGTGCAGCGAAGGCCAGATATTCGCATTGGTACGTACCTGAATAGTAGAGAGTTTATCGCCGCTCCACAGCCGTTCCTGTGTTTCCTGACGGCTGTCGTACATAGCGGTCAGTACCTGGGCCGCCTCTGTTTCCGGTATATAGGCAGTGCCCGTCAGGGAGGCGATCACCAGCAGCGGATCCTGCAATTGCTCGGCATCATAAAAGCTTCTTCTCCTGGGCATATCAAAGAAACTCCAGTCACCAAAAGCATCGTTCCCTGTCTGGTATACGATCCCTGCCTTCAACACCCTCTCTGTCATCGCATTACCAGGTGTCTTGCGCGCTACATTTTCCCATGCTGGCAGGTCTTCATTGTCTGTCCTGAGATAAGCATCATCAATGGCAGAAACAGCGTTTTTCCACAGCATAGTATATACAATGATCAGTGCCACCACGCTCCCGATACCAGCCAGGTAGGCATACCGGTATGTACGCCTGAACCAGACACAGGCAGATACCAGGTTATAAGTATAGATCAAAAACAACAGCGGGATGAACACATGCCCCCCAATACCAAATACAATCATACCAATAGCGCCAATGATACAGGTGGGCAACATACAGAACATAAGGTATAAAAAACAACAGGTAGAAACACCCAGTATGAATGCCATAATGGTTCTCACCACAGGAGGAAATCCCTCTTTAAAACCATAGGCAATATTGTTGATGCAACACACTCCCAATGTAATCGCCCACCAGTCAGTAGAAACTGCGAAAATTTCCATGCATTTGTTCAACGCAAAACAACTGATGAGGCACAAGGTCAGGTACACTGCAAATGCATTGCGGCTCCTTCTCCCCTTTTTAAATCCACCCTTCCCCCATAAAAACACGAAATACAACAAAACGGACACATAAATTAACAGAAATAGGGGAAATGTGTCCTCCGACTGGCTTTGAACCATCCCAGGAAAAAAGTAGAATCCAAGGGTAACAGGAATAAGGAGTAAACCCACCCAAAGGCGCTCATCCCGGAACATGAATTGAAAATATTGCTTATTTGTCATATCATAAAGTACTTTGTATTTCAAAGCTTATAAGGCTAAAAAAATCGGCCATGGCCAATCTGGTGAAACACCTTTCACTTTGAAATACAAAGTAAAGGAAATAGTTTCAATCAGACAAGTCCTTTTTAAAAAAAATTCCCTACCTTCTGTCTCCACTTTTTATAAATGAAGACTGACATTAATCAAGGAAGAATCATTATCGCGCAAAGAAAGGAAGCACTCATTTCAATGGTATAAAATTTGTCCACGTATTTATAACGCCTTAAACGACAACACGATGAAAGCAATCTGGCAAAAGGAAGTAATAGCAGAAAGCGAAAAAACTGTGATAGTCGAACATAATCACTACTTTCCTCCCGAAGCCGTAAAACAGGAAATGCTAAGTCCCAGCAAGACCCACACAATCTGTCCATGGAAAGGAGAAGCATCCTACTATGATGTAACCGTGGATGGAAAAGTAAACAAAGACGCAGCCTGGTATTACCCAGCTCCCAAAGATGCTGCAAACAACATAAAAGGTTACATCGCCTTCTGGAAAGGTGTAGAAGTGTTACGGTAACCCATTGATCCTACTTACTAAAAACCCGGGAATGCAAAAATTTGATGCGATCGTCATTGGTTCTGGTCAGGGGGGAGTTCCCCTGGCAAAAAAACTGGCAAAGGCAGGCTGGAAAACAGCCATTATAGAAAAACGATGGATAGGCGGTACCTGCATTAATGATGGATGCACTCCCACAAAAGCAATGATTGCCTGTGCCGAAGCAGCACATACTGTGGCCAACAGCAGGCAATGGGGGATCACTGTGTCCGGTTTTCAACTCGATTTTGAAAAAATCATCACCCGCAAGAATGAGATTGTCACCTCCTTCAGAGGCGGGGCTACCAAAGGGCTGGAAAATACGGATGGGGTCACTATCTACTATGGCACTGCCAGCTTTAACGGCCCCAAAACAGTGGATGTAAAACTCAGAACAGGCAGCTCCGAAACCATTACAGCCGATCATATCTTTATCAATACCGGTACCTCCCCAAAGATCCCGGATATTCCCGGCCTAAATCAGGTACCCTATCTTACTAATACGACTTTACTGGATCTGCAAACCCTTCCCTCCCACCTCATCGTACTGGGTGGCAGTTACATTGGTTTGGAATTCGGACAAATGTTCCGCCGGTTTGGTTGTCAGGTCACGATCATCGAACGCTCTACTTTGCTGAAAAGAGAAGATGAAGATGTGTCTGCCGCCATGAAAAAGATCATGGAAGGGGCTGGCATCAAAGTACATACAGGTGCAACTATCAAACAAATTGAAGGCGCCGGCGATGCCGTGAGGATCGTACTGAATGCCAATGGTGAAAGTACCACCGTCACCGGCTCTCATATTCTCGTTGCATCCGGCCGTACACCGCAGACAAAGGAATTACACCTAGATACGACCGGCATCACTACCGACGAAAAAGGCTTTATTCCTGTGAATGAAAAACTGGAAACTTCTGTACCTGGCATCTATGCCCTTGGAGATGTAAAAGGTGGCCCGGCATTTACACATATTTCCTACAATGATCATCTCATTCTGCTCAAAAATCTAGTCGAAAAAAAGAACGAAACCACTATTGGCAGACCTGTCCCCTATTGCGTATTTACCGATCCGCAATTAGGCAGAATTGGGCTAACAGAAAAGGAAGCACGCGAACAGGGTCTCGATATCCAGGTAGCCTGTCTGGATATGTCTAAAGTAGCCCGCGCTATTGAAACAGGACACACAGATGGTTTTATGAAAGCAGTGGTCGAAAAGTCAACAGGCAGGATATTAGGCGCCGCAATCTTAGGCCATAACGGCGGTGAAATCATGAGCGTACTACAAATCGCCATGATGGCAGGCATGACCGCTACACAGATCCGGGAAATGATCTTTGCGCATCCACTGTACACAGAATCATTGAACAATCTTTTCATGAGCATCACAAAGTAATTGTACTTATTACGGAACAATTTGTACAAATCAAAGATTCCCCTGTTCCTAAAAACAATATGAGTAATTTCATCCCCATATGATCAAACTGGAAAATGTGAGCAAGTCATTCCTCAACGGTAAGCCAGCCGTTTCTGCTGTATCATTCGAAGTGAATGCAGGAGAAACACTTATTCTGCTGGGCACCAGTGGAAGTGGGAAAACTACCACACTCAGAATGATCAACCGCCTGTTATTGCCAGACAGCGGGAATATTTTTGTAAACGGTCAATCCGTATTATCCCAACGACTGGAATCCCTGAGAAGAGGCATCGGTTACGTACTCCAATATCACGGTCTCTTCCCCCATTACACCGTAGGTGAAAACATCGGCGTGGTACCCCGTCTGCTCAGGTGGGATGCAGGTCGTATCGCATCGAGAGTAGCGGCATTGATGGAAAAACTCCATCTCCCTGTTTCCGATTTTCTCCATGCATATCCGCAACAACTTAGTGGCGGACAGCAACAACGTGTAGGTCTGGCCCGCGCACTCGCCGCAGACCCACCCGTATTGCTCATGGACGAACCTTTTGGAGCACTTGATCCCGTGACCCGCGCCAGCGTAAGAAAAGAATTTCGCGCACTCGACGAAATACAATCTAAAACCATCATCATGGTCACCCATGATGTGCAGGAAGCCTTTGAACTGGGCACGCAAATCTGCCTCATGGACAAAGGCAAAGTACAGCAAACCGGCACACCCGCCGAACTCTTATTTTCACCCGCTAATGACTTTGTCAAAGCCTTTTTTGATGAACACCGCTTTATACTGGAACTGAAAGCACTCACTATCGCCGACATCCGGCCATGGTTAGCGCCAATCAATGGCAATGATACCCTGACCATATGGGACGCCATCGCCGCCGGCATGCCCCGCAATACACTGCTGGATGCCGTAGACCAGTACAGGCAATCTAAACATATGCATGGAACCAGCTAACAGCTTTATTGACTTTCTACAGCAGGAATCCGGCAAAATACTGGAACAAACCCTGCAACATATCGGCCTTACCTTTATCTCTTTGTTGATCGCCGTTGTGATTGGTGTGCCCCTGGGTATCCTCATCACCCGAAGGCCTAAAATGGCAGGTGCCGTATTGGGCATTGCAGGAGTATTACAAACCATCCCCAGTATAGCCCTTTTAGGCTTCATGATTCCCCTGTTAGGGATTGGCCCTTTACCTGCCATCGTCGCGTTATTTTTGTATGCGCTATTGCCCATTGTACGCAATACTTATACAGGGATCATACAGGTGGATCCCTCCGTTATCGAAGCGGCGACCGGTATCGGTATGAGCGCCCGTCAATTATTATTTAAAGTACAACTACCACTCGCCATGCCTGTGATACTGGCGGGTGTAAGAACCGCTACCGTGATCAATGTGGGTGTCGCCACCCTCGCTGCCTACATTGCTGCCGGTGGCTTAGGGGAATTCATTTTCGGTGGTATCGCGCTCAACAACACGAACATGATCCTGGCTGGTGCCATTCCTGCTGCCTTGCTCGCTATCTTATTCGACTGGGGCCTCTCCCGCATCAAATTCCGCAAGGTGTTCCTGCTGCCGCTGCTGATATTGGTGCTATCTTCTTTTTACCTGCTCCCTGACTTTTATGGTTCTAAATTGCTCGCAGGCTTTACCCCGGAATTCATGGGGCGGAATGATGGAGATGTAGGTTTAAAAAAGATCTATGGATTAAAAATTCGCACGGTGGTAATCAGCGATATGATCATGTACAAAGCCGCTTACGACAAAAAGGTAGACGTAATCAGCGGCAGCAGTACCGATGGCCGTGTAAAAGCGTATGACCTCCAGGTATTACAGGATGACAAACACATATTTCCGCCGTATTACGCCGCACCAATTGTGAGACAGGACGTGCTTGACAAATACCCCGAACTGGCCCCGGCCCTCGATAAACTGTCTGGTACAATTAATGATAGTATCATGACGGCCTTGAATTACCGGGTAGATATTTTAAAACAGTCCCCGGCTGTTGTTGCTAAGGAGTTTCTCGATGCCCACCACTTGCTGCGATCACCCGGAACGGGTACAAAAGGTACGATCCGCATTGGCGCCAAGATCTTTGGTGACGGCTACATCCTCGCAAATATGTACAAATTACTGGTTGAAGGTTTTACTGATCTGCATGTAGAAACAATGACCGGTCTGGGAGGTACAAAGATCTGCTTTGAAGCACTCACCAATGCACAGATTGACCTGTACCCGGAATATACCGGTACCGGTCTGCTCGTCATCTTACAGGCACCTCCGTCTACCCTCGATTCATTGGATGGACAGGCTGATAAAGTTTACGACTACGTGGCAGCGGCCTTTCAACAACGCTATCATATCAAATGGCTGGCACCTGTTGGATTCAATAATACGTATGCATTAATGATGCGCAGACAACAGGCCAGTGCTTTAAAAATTAAGACTATCAGCGACCTGACAAAATACTTACAATGGAATTAAAGCAAGCTTTCGACACCGTGCGCCAAAGATCTGTGAGCATATGCGCGCCTTTACAAACAGAGGATTATGTGGTACAACCAGTGGTAGATGTAAGTCCGCCCAAGTGGCATTTAGGCCATACTACCTGGTTCTTTGAAACATTTGTATTACAGCCAAATTTAAACGGCTACCAGGTATTTAATGCTGATTACAACTTTGTATTTAATAGCTACTATGAATCCGTAGGTGCGAGAGTTATTCGTACAGATCGGGGAAATCTTAGCAGACCAGGTGTGGCGGATGTATACCGTTATAGGGAATACGTAGATAAAGAAATGGGTAAATTACTCGCACAGGATATATCCAAAGAATTACACGCACTGATCACTTTAGGTTTAAATCATGAAGAACAGCACCAGGAATTACTTGTCACTGATATAAAATATATCTTAGGGCACAATCCTTTGTTCCCCGCTTACCAGGAGGACTACAATTTCAAAGAACAGCCGGTGGCCAGCAGTCATTTCATTGCTTTCCCGGCAGGTATCTACGAAATCGGTTATACCGGCGAAGGTTTCTGCTTTGACAACGAACTGAACAGACACAAGGTGTACCTGGAAGAATTTAGTATCAGCAGTGCGCTTGTCACGAACGCTGAATACCTGGAATTCATGAAGGCTGGCGGTTACACGGACTTCCGTCACTGGCACGCCGAGGGATGGGACTGGGTAAAAACCAATAAGATCAACGCCCCGCTTTACTGGCATGAAGTAGATGGTGACTGGATGAATTACACTTTAAAAGGATTCAGGGCCATTGACCCCAGCATGCCACTGGCGCATATCAGTTATTACGAAGCCGCTGCTTTCGCGGCATGGAAAGGATTGCGCCTTCCTACAGAAAATGAATGGGAAGCCGCCGCACCGCAACTGGCGTGGGGAGAAAGATGGGAATGGACAGAAAGTGCGTATCTTCCTTACCCCGGTTTTGTAAAAGCACCCGGCGCTATCGGCGAATATAACGGAAAGTTCATGGTGAGCCAGATGGTACTGAGAGGCGGCTCTGTAGCCACTCCACCGGGACATAGCCGGATCACTTACCGAAATTTTTTCCATCCGCCACTGAGATGGCAATATACTGGCATCAGATTAGCTAAATAATTCTCATTCAACAATTAAGTTTACATTATGGCTACCACCTCTGTAATGAATGCTTTCACTGTATTGACCCCGAAGCTGGAACAATTGCCCGTTTTTCATCGTGATGTACTGCAGGGATTGAATGCAAAAGATAAATATCTCGACGCTAAGTATTTTTATGATGACAACGGAGACCGCATCTTTCAGCGTATCATGGCTTGTCCGGCATACTACCCGACGAATTGTGAGATGGAAATTATGCAGGAACAATCCGCGCAGATCAGTGCGCTGATTGCATCGCTCACAGATACTTTCGATGTTGTAGAACTGGGTGCAGGCGATGCGACCAAGTCCGTACACCTCTTACAGGAATTACTACATATAGATCACTCTTTCACTTACTACCCCATTGACATAAGTGCAAATGTGATCAGTCAACTGGAGCAAAACCTACCTGAGCGCTTACCGGGGTTGCAGGTACATGGGCTGCACGGTGAATATTTCGAGATGCTGCGTATGGTACAGACGCTATCGGCAAGACCTAAAGTCGTACTATGTATGGGTGGCAATATCGGCAACTTCACCCCTGCAGAAACCCGTAAGTTCTGCCGCCAGCTGCGCAATTATTTACAACCCCGCGATATGTTGCTCACAGGTTTCGATCTGAAGAAGCATCCGCAGATTATTCTGAATGCGTACAATGATTCAGAAGGTATTACGCGCGAGTTCAACCTGAACCTCCTCACCAGGATTAACAGGGAAATGGAGGCGGATTTTGACCTGTCAAAATTCGACCACTATCCTACTTACGATCCGGGTACAGGCGCCTGCAAGAGTTATCTTGTGAGTTTGGAGGATCAGGAAGTGCATATCTTAAATAAGACGATTGAGTTTAAAAAGCACGAAACGATCTATATGGAGATCTCACAGAAGTATAGTCTGGATGAATCAGAGAAACTGGCTATACAGGCTGGCTTTGAGCCCATCGCGCACTTTACGGACAGGAAAGGTTGGTTTGTAGATAGTTTATGGCAGGCGTAAAATAAATTCAAAAAGAAAAGGGGGCGTCTCAGAAATTCGAGACGCCCCCTTTTCTTTGAAAATGTTTTCATTCCACGTTGGAGAATTCCATCTTTCATGAATGTTTTATTCGGGTACCTACCAGATGGAGAGAATTTTCGTACATGCCATTCTCATGGCCCTCCAGTTATTTATGATACATCCCCGTTTCTTTTTGGTGGATGCCTCCCTTATGGATTTGCAAATAATGATTCCAGCGCATCCAGCAAAATATCAATTTCATCTTCCGTATTGTAATAATGCGGGGATATGCGCAGCGCCCAGTTCACGCCCTTTGATTTAAAATCGATCAACGCACTGGATGTCACACTAATGGCTGTATTTATATTTCGCTCACGCAGTGAAGTCAACAGCCATTGCGGATCACTGACAGGTGCAGACAGGGTGATGATACTGGCCAGTTCCTTTCCTTTATCTAACAACGTTACACCCGGCAGGGATTCCAGCCGTGGACGCAATAACCCGCACAGGTATTTATTCCGGTCCGCAATATTTTGTAACCCGATTTCATTGGCATAATGTACAGCGGCATAACCACCTGCTATCAATGCATAAGATTGCTCCCAGTCCTGAAAGCGTTTTGCATCCGATGCCGGAATGAAGGTATCATCATCCGTCCAGGTAGCTGCATACATATCTAAAAACAACGGATACCAGGGTTTATGCAATATCCTGTCAGACACATATAAAAATCCCGCACCCCTTGGTCCACGCAGGTATTTACGCAGCGTAGCACAAAGAAAATCACACCCCATCTCTTCTACATCCAATGGTAATTGTCCGGCTGACTGACACGCATCTACGAGATAAGGTATGTCCAGTTCACGGCATACTTTTCCTATTTCCGCCACAGGCTGGATTAAACCGGTATTTGAAGGAACGTGTGTGAGTGACACGAGCCTGGGATTTCTATCACGAATTAATGATGCCATGTGATCCACATCCACACCACCTTCCGGCATACTATGTGCACGTACCAGCTCTATTCCAAACCGCTCTTCCAGCGAGAGGAACTGCAACTGGTTACTCGCATAATCTTCATTGGCAATCACCACCACATCTCTCTTTTTAAATGGAATGCACGAAAGCGCCCGCGCAAAACTGTTTGTCGCGCTGCTGGTAAATGCAATATTCTTCGCAGAAGCATTCAGCAATCTTCCTGCGGCCAGATAAAAACGGTTGAGGGCAGTTGCATTAGCTGCCGCCGTTTCATAACCTCCACAATTAGCTTCTTCAGCAAGATAATCCTGCATGGCCTGCAATACCGGGTAAGGTGGTAAAGCAGCGCCGGAATTATTAAAGTGTACTTTGGTCTGGCAGCCGGGTGTATCTGCCCTTAGGTTAGCGATGTCCATGGTATTTATTTATTTCCACGCCCCCAGCATTCTTCTCACAGCCACAATTTCGCCGGTATGGTAACTGTTATGATCAGCAATCAGCAGTGCTTCGCGGAAGAGGTGTTGCCCATCTCCATGCGTAAAGGGCTCGAAAAGATCTGCATCAGGTCGTTTGAGCAATTTAATAAATTCTGCACAATCCTTTTTGATCTGGGTGATGCTGTGCTTCCAGGCTTCGTCGTCTTTGGGCGCCGGCTCCCTGGGCCAGTAACCTTCTGGCCAGGGTGGGGACTGGTGACCTGGATTTTTTGAGAACTCTAATATATCCCATTGGGCAATGCGAATGTGTTCTACCAGTTGCCAGATGCTGTAAGGCATATTTTCCGGTACGACTCCTCTTATTTTTTCAGGTACCCCGTTGACGGCATCTTCGAATGAGATATGGGCATGACTGCCTGTGAGGAGCTCTTCTAATGATTTAATGACTTCTTTTTGTACCATGATTTGCTTTTTGGAATAGGCGTCAAACAGGGTGCCAAGCCGGCAAAGCTTCGGTGTAGCTTCGCTACAACTTCGCTACCAAAAGGTCACTATAAGGGCACCTCATTATCCCTTGGATATTGAAGTGCCCTTATAGTGACGTTATAGTGTCCTTATAGTGACGTTATTATATCGAAGCTACACTATAGCTTTACTATGACTTTGCTATTGCCATTTGTTTACTTACTAATAAGTAAGTACCTTTGCTCCCATGCAGGACACCAAAGAAAAAATAGTCGACCTGGCTGACCAGCTGATCAAAACAAAAGGCTTTAACGCCTTCAGTTACAAAGACATATCCGATCCGCTGGCCATTAAGAATGCCGCAGTTCACTACTATTTCCCCACCAAGGCCGACCTTGGCATGGCCGTCATTGACCAGGAAATCACCTGGATGAATACCGGAATTGCCAATTGGGAAGCCCTGCCGGAAGATAAGCAGCTACGCCACCTCATTGCCTCTTTCGAAAACAAATGCAATTCCCACATGGTCTGTATCATGGGATCCCTATCCCCAGATTACAATACGCTGCCTGAAAATATGCAGGCGCGCCTGCGACAATTCAGTGCTTCTGTCATAACCTGGGTTACAGAATGTCTCGAAAACGGACAAAAAAAGGGTATCTTTCACTTCAAAGGCACCGCCGGGGACCGGGCATTATTAATCGTTTCCAACCTGCTCGCTTCTCTCCTCCTCAGCCGTGTTATGGGAGAAACCGCATTTGAAAAAATCAGCAAACAATTATTAGACGATATTTTATGAAAAGAGTAGTAATCACCGGCTTAGGCGCGATCACGCCTATCGGGAATCACGTGAAAGCCTTCTGGGACAATTTGCTGGCGGGCAAAAGCGGCGCTGCGATGATCACAAAATTCGACGCCAGTAAGTTTCGAACGCAATTCGCCTGCGAGATCAAGGACTATGATCCTTTACAATATTTAGATAAGAATGATATCAGGAAAACGGATCCGTTTACCCAATACGCACTCATTGCCGCCCAACAGGCGGTAGACGATTCAGGCATTGACTTTGCCACCATGAACCCCTTCGATACAGGGGTGATCTGGGGTTCTGGTCAGGGTGGTATGCAGACCTTCGAAGAACAGGTAAAAGAATATGTGGAGAATAATTTCCAGCCGCGTTTCAATCCTTTCTTTGTGCCAAAATTAATTGCGAACATGGCATCGGGTATGATCTCAATCCGCTTCGGGTTAATGGGGATCAACTATACCACCGTATCTGCCTGTTCTACCAGCAATACGGCCATCATGGATGCACTCAATTACATTCGCTGGGGCAAGGCCAAAGTGATCATCACCGGTGGTTCTGAAGCGCCGATTACGGAGGCTTCCGTAGGTGGATTCTGTGCCATGAAAGCTATGTCGCAGCGCAACGGTGATCCTGCCCATGCAAGCAGACCATTTGATACAGGCAGAGATGGATTCGTGATGGGTGAAGGCGCCGGTGCACTGGTACTGGAAGAATACGAACATGCGGTAGCGAGAGGTGCACACATCTATGCAGAAGTAGCCGGTGCTGCCATGACTGCTGATGCCTACCATATGACCGCTACACACCCGCAGGGACTGGGTGCCTACGAAGCAATGAAAAGAGCGCTGGAAGATGGTGGTTTAAACCCCTCTCAGGTAGATTATCTGAACGCACACGCGACCAGTACACCCGTAGGGGACCTAAGTGAAATTGCGGCCATTACCAGGCTGCTTGAACCATCTGTCGCCATCAGTGCCACCAAGTCTATGACCGGTCACCTTTTGGGTGCTGCGGGTGCTATCGAAGCAATTGCTTCTATATTAAGTATCAAAAATGGAGTGATCCCACCTACCATCAATACGACTGAACTTGACCCTGCTATTCCGGCAGGACTCAATATCATATTAGGTAGTGCAGTAAAGAAAAAGGTAAACGTCGCAATGAGTAATACCTTTGGTTTTGGAGGTCACAATGGCATTGTGGTCTTTAAAGCTATATAAAAATAATCAGCCTTTGAGAGTACCGCCTCTCAAAGGCTTTAACAGATCCATCAACCCATTCAGCCTGATCTCGTACATCGTACTTAGCAACATCCCCAGCTTTCCCTTCGGCCATCCTTCCCGATTAAACCACTCCAGGTAAGACACCGGCAAATCGCACAGCAATACATCCTTATACTTTCCAAAAGGCATTCTCATCGTTACCAACTGTTTAAAAATCTCCGGATCCGGTCCTGCTATTTCCATAAGCTTACTTTTTGCAAATATATTTTTTTGAATTTAAATCCATTTTTTTGACACTTCCGTATATACTTTCATTATTAAAAAATATCTATATCTGTCTAAGCAGATATATTGGAATAAAGGGACTTTTACAAGCGCTGCCGATATGGCGACAATACATTAAGTGACAAATTAACGAATTCATTACCAATTTAATATCTGGAAATAGTCGTGTGAATCTTACTTGCAGTGTCTATACCTATTTGCAACAGCTTTGTACAAAAAGGCACATTTTCATTTTGCATTTTTGTGAACTTTTTGATTTAAACATCCCCCCAGAAGAGTGGTTATGAGAATAGCCGGTTGCAGATATTTATGTCTGTAACCGGTTTTACCTTTTTCAGGCCATTATGACGCTTAAAAAAAAAACCGGGGCAATGGAGCAAGAGATCAGGCAGAGCAAAGCCGAATTGTACGAATTACTACTGCGATATATTCATTCTAAACAAGCCGAAAAGGATCTCCTTGAAGGAGATGATCTGAGTATGGACCTGTTGAGGAATAGTATTACCACACTAGGCGAGCGGCTCAGAGAAGTAGAAAATAAACTCGCTGCCACCGAAAAACTATTAAAGTTATCACAGGAATCATATTCCAGCCTGGTGGGAGAAATCCAGGACTATGGGATCATCACCCTCGATCCTGATGGAAATATCCTGACCTGGAACAAGGGTGCGGAACGTATCAAAGGGTACACCGCACAGGAAATCACAGGCAAAAATTTCAGGATGTTTTACACACCAGCTGCCAGAGCTGAGTGTATACCTGAAATGCTCTTATCCACCGCTATCCAGGATGGTCGCGTTCAAAACGAAGACTACCGGGTGCATAAAGACGGTACCCTGTTCTGGAGTAGTGTGACCATCACTGCCCTTCGCAATAATGAAGGTGCGTTAACCGGGTTTATCAAAATTACCCGCGACCTCACCGCGCGGAAACAGATGGAAGACCAGACCCAGTTATACCTTCGTAAACTGGAAGTGGAAAACCGGGAGCTGGAACAATTTACCTACATCGCCTCCCATGATATGCAGGAACCATTACGCTCCATCAGCACATTGGTAGAACTGGTGGCCACGGAATATACCGGCAAACTGGATGAAACTGCGGACAACTACCTTCGCTTTATCCGCCAGTCAAGTAATCGCATGAGTGACCTGATCAAAGCCCTGCTGGACTACTCACGTATCGGCAATGTGAAGCAGAAGGAGGCTGTAGATTGTAACCAGATCATCCTGACGGTAGTAGACGATTTGCGCACAGCCATACACGAGAGCAAGGCACAGGTGATTATGGAAAACTTACCTATCGTTCATGCCTACCCAATAGAACTGAAATTATTATTTCAAAATCTGTTGAGTAATGCAATTAAGTTCAGACAGCAGGATGTGCCTCCTGTGATCCGCATTACCTGTGTAAAAAGAGAACATGAATACGAATTCATGTTTTCAGACAATGGGATCGGCATCGCACCTCGTTATCAGGAAAAGGTATTTGAGATCTTTCAACGCCTGCACAATAAACTCCAATACGAAGGCACAGGCATTGGACTGGCTCACTGTAAAAAGATCGTTTCCCTCCACGGAGGCGAGATCTGGCTTACCTCCACACCAGGCGTAGGGAGTCAATTTTATTTTACAATTTCAGCATAAACCACATGAACAGAAAATTACATTCCATCCTATTAGTTGAAGACGATGAAGCCACCAATTTCATCAGCCAAATGGTGATTAAAAAAATGGATTGTGCGAACCATGTGCATGTGGCATGGAATGGTGCGGAAGCACTGGATTACCTGAAAGCCTGCAAAGAAACTACACAGGGTCAGCCTGACCTCATTTTGCTGGACATTAATATGCCTGCCCTGAATGGCTGGGAATTTCTCGATGAATACAACAAACTGGGCGATAAGGAAAAAGGACAGGTAGTCGTAGTGATGCTCACTACGTCTATGAACCCCGATGATCATAAACGGGCTATAAGTCATCCTGATGTATCCGGGTTTAGAAACAAACCATTGACGACCGGGTTAATGGAAGACATTCTCGACGCATACTTTAACGCTTAAAAATTACAACCACCCTTTTTCCTGCCAGGATGATATTACATCCGGTACCACTCCGCATTCCCTCAAAATTCTCTCAAACTCCTCCATATCTGATTCCCAGTCAATCGCATACGCTGCAAAGTCATCACTCACCGGCAGGCGGTTGTACAACTTATTTGTCGTGAGCAACCACGCTACTTTGCGCAGCATGCCGGCGGCTATTTCCCACTTCTCTTCGCGCTCTATGATCTGCATGAACTGCTTGAAAGGCCGTTCAAATTTCTCCGTACGAATAGGCATATACGGGTGATCCATCTCTGTCGATAAAAAGATCAGATCAAAGATGTCTTCGTCCTGGTGACGGCGGGAGATTTCAGTAGTAAAAGCCTGTGAGCGTGGAGAAAGAGAGGGAATATATTCAGCTATTTCGTGGTAGTTGATTTCCAGCAGGGATAGCGGTGTTTCGATCCGGGATGCAGTAAGCGTATCTACGATGGCTTCAGCGAGCTTTTCGGCCACTTCTTCTTCCAGTGCATGTACGTTCAGGGTATCATCCGGTCTGACCCAGGTGAGCCGCTCAGTACCCGTTTCGCAAACGGCCCTGATTGCGTCCAGCTGACCATCGGGTGTGTACGTATAATCCTGACGATATTGGTACTCACCGTGTCCGGGGGCCATACCGAGGCCGTCGGCAGTGAGGATACGGTCATTCTCCCAGTTGTATTCTTCTATGCTGATAAAGAGGGAATAATGATCTTCCAACATATCAGTGATCATGTCATCTGCACTCATTCCGCTGTAGTTATTGGCACTGCCCCGGGTATTGACGAGGAGGGATTGCCAACCTACCTTTCTGCCATCTTTGTAAAGCATTCGTTTTATACAGGAAGGTATTTGTGTATGTTCTGTAATGCAATATTCAACATACTCGACAACATTGTCACTATAAGAATAATATCCTTCCCAGTTTATATTATTCACCACATGGCGAAATGCAGTATAAACGGGCTTTCCATCTTCTCCAAATCCATAAAAATGATAATCATTGATCTCTCTGGCACGGGCTTCGGGGAATATTTTCCCTTCAGGCAGCATAAATGCCTGGGTTCCATAGTCTTTCAGATCATATCTGAATCCAGGCACATACTTCTCGGTCAGGATCTTCGCTTTATATTCGGGTAGAAGGGATAGCTCATTAAATGCATGTTTCCACCTGGTTAGTAACTCTTGCTTCAGTATTTCAAGGTCCATCAGCCGGCATTTTGAATAAAAATAATATATTATAATTGACATAGCAAGGAGAATTTCTGTTTATCTTTATCGATCATAACCACGACTAAGAACCTATGCCTACGAAAAACCTGCGAAGGTGCCTGCTATCCTGTATCTGCCTGTTGTACGCCATATCTCTAAGAGCACAATATCCAGTTCCTCAGGTAGTTGGACAACCTTCTCTCACAGCCAGATGGTTATCTATCAATCCCCGTTCATGTGGTACGGATATGATGATGAATACATGGCGCCAAAGCACCGCTTTCAGACAAAAAGAAAAGAAGACCAATCATGCTATCCTAATGAATACTAACAGGTTAGCTGCGGCGGATTATACATTGCCCGTCGTTTTTCATATCATCAATGAAGATCCCGCTTCCATTACGGACCAGGATGTAACAGATGCCCTCGCGGCACTGAACGATGCCTATGGCAAAACCGGGGCATTTGCAGGAGCAAGAACGGATACCCGTATACAATTTTGCCTTGCCAAAACTGACCCTGATGGCGGCGCTACCACCGGGATATTACGTACAAAGTCTTATCTCTCTGATTTTGACGCGGATATGGAAGGAGATGCGCTTACCGCCCTTGGTAAATGGGATGGTAGCCGCTATATCAATATCTGGGTCGTATCCGGCATCAAATCCGAGTTTCTGCAGACATTTGAATGCGGCGCCTGGACCCGCATGCACATGGCCGGCTATGCCAGTGCTGGTGGCGATGTAGTGGTATCTGGATTGGGAGTAGACCTCGTGGCGCACGAAATGGGGCACTACCTCAGCCTCATTCACACTTTTGCTAACCAGGATTGTAAAAATGATGATTGTACCACAGATGGAGATATGGTGTGCGATACGCCACCAGATAAATCTATCAATGGTGGATTCCCCTGTAGCAATCCCGAGAATTCATGTAGTACCGACACGTTATCCGGGTTTACAACTGATGTACCGGACCTGCCGGATAACTTTATGGACTATGGTGGCGGTACGGGTTGTGTCATGTCTTTTACAGAAGGACAGGCACAGCGTATGCGTGATTTTATCGGGAGCAGTCTGCCGGGGATGATTGGCAGTACGTTGTGTAACCCACCTTGCGCTACTGCTGCTGTAACGGGTTTTACGAAGGATGCGGATTACCCTTTGATGGGGAGTACCGTGAATTTTACAAATACTTCTACAGGCGCAACTACCTATCAGTGGCTGGTAGATAATGTGGTGGTGAGTACGGGTGCCAGCTTCAGTCTACCTGTAACAGAGAAGAAAAGCTATGTGGTCGTATTGCGTGCATACGATGCCTCCGGTTGTTTTAGCAGCATGCAGGATATACTACAGGTCAGTTGTGGGGTGACTGCCCGCTTTTATCCTGATAAAAGAAAGATCGCTTCCAAAGCAGGTGTAGAACTGGATAGTGTGTTGTTTACAAATCGTTCTATCAATGCCAGCAGCTATTCATGGAGAATAAAACTGGGCGCCGGTGAAACGGAAGTTGCGACCACTGAGGATCTGACTTATGTGTTTCAGACACCGGGCACTTACCAGGTAAGACTCATTGCGACTGATGGCAGTTGCTATGATACGACCAACTACGTAACGATTGTAGTCGATGATCCTACCGCTGATGGACATGTGTACCTGAACAGTGTGGCATGTTATAATCAGACGCAGTTACAGATCTCTTTATACTTCTACAACTTCGGTTATCAGACAATTCCAAAGGGTACGCTTATTACTTTGTATAACGGCACGCATGATTCCATTGGTGTTTATTTATTGCCTTACGATCTGAAAGGTAAATGCGCATCTTACCTGGAAACATTTATCCTGAATGCATATGCGGATACCCTGATTGCTAAATTTGGTACGAACACCGCCATGATGACTAATTACCGGTTCAGGATCCAGCTCACGCCCGCCGATATTGCCATGACACCCGCGGAGACCATTGACCTGACACCAGCAGTAGTATCTGGTGGGGCGATCAATACTGTAACATGGACACCCACTACATATGTAAGTTGTGATAATTGTACGACCACTACTTTCACAGCACCATATCGTAAGGATACGTTGTATCAGCAAAGAGTGAAAGTGACGAATGAGAACAATTGTTATGATACCACATTTACCACCATACACATTGCCCCTGTAGATGACTATACTGCCAATGTACTGAGCACAGAATGCGCCCGGAATGATAGTATGTATATCACATTTGAAGTGTGTAATAACTACACTGCGGGAAATGTACCACAGGATCTAAACCTGAGCTTTTATGATGGAAATGGTTTGGTGATTGGGAATAACTATACCATTGCTGCGTATAGTGCAGATGCCTGTGAAACCTATCATGTAACTTTAAAAGGCGTTTCTCCTTTCAGTATAAAAGTGAATACAGGTACATGGGCAGAAACAGATACGACCAATAATACGACCACTGGTACATATACATTGCCGGCTGGTAGTATGCTGCCTGCGGATACGACGGTGATGCGGGGAGCTTCGTATACGTTGAATACTGCTGTGAGTAACTTTACAGCTGCGACTTATGCATGGCGTACGGAAGGTGCAAATAGCCTGTTGGGCGCTACAACGGCTACACCTACCATCACCGTCAGGGACAGTGCCGGTATATATGCTATTATGACAAACGCTTACGGTTGTAATTTATCTGTATCAGGTATTGTGCGATTAATACCTCCTGATCTGACCATGACCATTTCTGATGTGAAATGTTATGACAATACCCATACCATCGTCACCTTTGAGATCTGCACCGGCAATGGCTATGACAGTATTCCGAAAGACCTGACCGTATCCTTCTATGATGGCGATTCCTTATTAAAACCATTGTTTTATAAAGACGCTGCTACAGCAGGTAGCTGTCATACTTACACGCAGGTAGTAAGTACGCCATTCAGCGGAGAGTTAACTGCGGTGGTGAATGCGAATGCTTTATTAAAAGAGACAGACTATACCAATAACAGCGATGCGGCATATACTTCTCCATTTACAGTGGGTTTTGAACCACATGTACTGGAAGTAGGCCGATTCCAGGATATACAACTATCCCCGATGCTCACAGGCGGCGAATTGCCAGCTACGCTAGCCTGGACACCGACAGAAGGATTATCCTGTACGAATTGCCTCTACCCTACTGTACATGCTGTATCGTCAGTGATCTATACGCTGGCTATTAAGAATGAATATTTCTGCACGGATACGGCTTCTATGTATGTACATACGTCCGTGAAGGATCTGTTCTCCATGCCAAATGCCTTTAGTCCCAACGGGGATGGTGTGAATGATGTATTTTATATCATTGGTTCTAAAGATATTATTGCTATTGACGACTTCCTGATCTTTGACAGGTGGGGGAATAAAGTGTTTGAAAGACATCAGGGTGTGCCGAATGATAAGTCTTTTGGATGGGATGGTGCGAATGCGAAACCGGGTGCTTATGTATACTACATCAAAGCTGGCAATGCTCAGATAAAAGGAACGGTGCTATTGGTAAAATAAGATCGTTATTTATTCAAAAAAGGGCGTGTATCAAAAGAAAGATACACGCTCTTTTTATTCAGATAGCTAATGGAGCCAGGTTTCTATTTATGCGATTCTCAGAGGTTTTAATTATTTATTTATGCCCTCTTTTTCTTTGAAAATGGTTTTCATCCCCGGTTGGTGAATTCCCTCTTTCATGAATGCTTTTATTCTACTTTTTTCACTTCAGAATACACCTGTTCTGCCACACCAGCCGTCTTCACCCCTACCCTTGCATAATACGCCGCATCCGCAGGCAAGGTCACTTGTATCGTGACCGGCCCTGATATATCAGGCGTTACAGCCGTGCTTTTGATGTTGTTCACCTGGTCTACAATATTGGTATTTCCAATATAAAGATTCACTGATTCCAGTGGCAGATTATTGTTGATCTGTTGTATGGATACAGTCGCTGTGAGCAACGTACCACTTTTTGTAAATGTCGCATTGCTGATAATGAAATAAGGATTCACAGAAATATCTACACTCGCAGATCCATTCACCTTTACATCAAGCGAATCCGCATCATCCAGCCAGGGGCCATTCCCCTGCCGCAATACTAATTTATAATCACCATCAAATAATATAGCAGAAAAAGCCCCATCCTGTCCTACATATACAGGGATCTTCGAAAACAATTCATATCCATGCTGCCACAGCTCTACCTGTACGCCATTGGAACGTACCCCAATTGCATTTTTATCATACACAACACGGCCGGTGAGTGTAGACTTTGGCTTTTCGAAGTTATCTTTTTTACATCCTGCTGCGAATATCAGCACCAGGGATGTGAGCAATAAGTATCTCATAACGTTTAGTGGAATGGATTTTTAATAATCTTAGGATTATTGTTCAGTACAGACTGGTCAATGGCAGTGTAGTAATTACCCAGCTGGAAGAAGCGGGGTGCGCGGAAACGGGGCGCTACCATTTTTACAAACACATACTTGCCATCGTGTGCATTTCCGGGACGGATCACCCTATAAGGATACAACGCATAGATCATAGCATCGGCACTGGATGTGCTGCCATTCCATACCTTGTCTGCAATACGCCATCGCTTCAGGTCCCATAACCGGTGGTCTTCGAAAGCCAGTTCTACTCTCCGCTCATTGCGGATGCGTTCATTCGTTAACACTGTCACGCTGTTCGCAGGGAAACCGGCGCGTTCGCGCAGGGTATTGATATAATTCAACGCTATGCCGGTCTGACCTAATTCAAAGGCGGCTTCTGTTGCATTGAGATAGACTTCCCCGAGTCTGAACCATACCCACCATACATCACTCTGTACACCACGGGTACTGGTTTTATCATTCGGATCAATGAACTTTTTCAGGTAGAAACCCGTGTTGGAGACTTCCTGTATAGAGCGGTGAGGGCCGGAGGTGCCAGTCAGCAATTTACCATCTGTGTAAGTGGTGCCAAGGTCGCTACCTTCTACGATATCGTAGGCGTTGCGGGTATCGTTCCATGCCATTACACCTGCCTGAATAGATAGTTGTAAGCCTTTGAAAGTGGTGCCGGGATAGATGATGGTACCATATAGGCGGGCGTCTTTGTTGGCAAAGATATCCTGCACATTGTCATAGTAAATAAAATCACTGTTGTCCGCAGTGCGGATTTTTAATGCCCCGCTGGTACCATCTAAGTATTCGTAGCTTTCCACAAGGTTTAATGAGGGTGTTATGGAGGACGAACCGAGGTTGTCTTCACGGATACCACGGGCGATATTGTCATAAGAGAACACGTGCTTGCGGGTAGGCAGGAGATAATCTTTTACAAAGATCACTTCTTTGTTGGATGCCTTCTTTGTCACTGCTTCGAAGAAGTTCTCCCCTGCATCAGGATTGTTCCTGTACAAAGTATAAGCGCCACTGTTTATAATCTCCTGTGAAGCGGCGAGTGACTGCTGGTAATAGTTGTTCGCCATAGCAGCCGGAATGCCTACTTCGCCATTAGGGGTGCTGATGGGTGCAGCCATGAGACCATTGTACTTAGCGATGGAACCAGCGTACAGCATCGCCCTGCTTTTCAATGCCAGCGCTGTATATTTGTTAGCGCGGGAAGCGCTGCCATCATTGCCAAGGTCATTTTTAATTGCATCTACTTCGCTGGCAATGAAGTCGTATACTTCTGATTCCTTTGCGCGAGGCTGCTGCAGGTTAGATACATTGCCGCTGTAGTCGTAGATGAGTTGGGTGGTGATGAGTGGCACTCCTCCCATTCTTTTTACTAATTCAAAGTAATTGAAAGCACGGAGAAAACGGAGTTCAGCGCTATATTGTTTTTTCTGGTCGTCTGTGAGGTTTACACCGTAAGTGGCAATGTTCTCCAATGCGAGATTGAGGTCGCGGATAAAGGTGTAGTTCCAGAGATACCAGCTGTTGTAGTTATAAGAGGTGATGTTGTTACGGCCATCTTCGTTGGACTGGCCACTCCACATGGCATCGTCAAAGTTGGCCATATCACGCCACTGGAACAGGCGGCCATCGGAGCCGTCATTGACATCTACAAGCCCTGATTCGGCAGGCAGCCGATCGTAAAAATTCGCGAGGAGGGCTACGATCTGTTTAGGATCGTTCCATACCTGCTGGTCGGAAAGGATGGTGCGGGGTTCCCGGTCCAGCCAGTCTTTCATACAGCTGGTGGAGAGCAGAAAGAGGAGGAGTATAAAGAGTTTTTTCATACAACGATTTTTAAAGGTTGCTTCGCAACCGCAGGTGGAATTAATTTTACCTTTAGTTCATTCATTTTTAGAATGACACGTTAAAGCCGAAATTGTACAAGCGTTGTTGCGGATAAACCAGGCCATTGGAAGAACTGATTTCAGGATCAATTTCAAACTCCTTTACATTGTCAAATGAAAACAGGTTAGTACCATTTACATACACACGCAGTGCAGAAAGCCCCATTTTCTTCACGAGGGTTTTGGAGAAATTGTATGCCAGTTCCAGGTTCTTCAGGCGCAGGTAGTGTACGTTCGTAATCCAGAAATCGTTTACCTGGTAGTTCACGTGTGTGGTATTGTCCTTGCGGATAGCGGGGTATTTACCACTTACCCATGCACTGCTGTTATCGTATGGATCGGTCCTGTGCCAGCGGTTGGCCAGCATGTATGCGGGAGAAGAACCATTGTTCTGGAATGGATAGCGCAGTTCCCAGTCACGCAGAAAAGACTGCATAGCAGCTCCTGCCAGATCCATTCTCAATGTGAACCCTTTGTAACCGATACTGGCATTCAGCCCAAAGCTCATGTAAGGCTGTGCACCCTGCGCATAGCCAATAGGACGCTGGTCCATGCCATTGATGATCTTATCGCCGTTTACATCTTCGTATTTGAAATCGCCGGGTAGTTCGGTACGGTTCCCTTGTCCGTCATTATCAATACCATAGTTTTTGATTTCGTCTTCAGAGTTGAAGCGGCCGGTTACGTGATAACCCCAGGTTTCATTCGCCCACCTGTTTTCGATAGAGTTACGGTATTCATCCCAACCGTTGCCAAATCGGGGTTTGTACGTATGCAGACTTCTCAAACGCGCAAAGGTGGCATTGACACCAATGCTGTAATTCACCTTGCCACGCTGGCCCATGTAGGTCACCATACCTTCTATACCACGGGTGGCGTCTGCATTCAGGTTGGCGTTGGGTAAAGTATACCCTACTTCGCTTGGCAACAGTACGTCGTAGCGGGCAGCAGGCAGACCTGTGCGGCGGCGTTCGAATACGTCGAACTGACCGTTCATTTTATTATTCAAAACTGTGAAATCAAAACCGGCGTTCCAGGTTCTGTTCTTTACCCATGACAGCTCCGTCACAGGTAAACCACGGGGGCGCAAACCGATTACATAGCTACTGTTCAGGACAGAACCACCCTGATTAAAGTTATAACCTGCGAGGTAACCAAATGAAGTCGGCGCGCTGCCATCGGAGAACCCGATTTCGCTACCTGTTTCACCATAGGACACTCTCAGCTTCAGGTCATTCAGCCAGTCTTTTTTCAGGAAAGACTCCTGTGTTACGCGCCAGCCAAGGGATATACCCGGGAAGAAACCCCAGCGGTGGCCCTGCGCATAGATGTAAGAACCATCGTAGCGACCCAGTACCTCCACGAGGTATTTGGATTTGTAATCGTAGTTGATACGACCGATGTAACCGGCTCTTGCTTCCAGCGACCATTCGTCGGAGAGATAGTCTTCTTCCACGAGGTATTGTGTAGGCACATAGTTGTTAGTTGGAATAGTATGTACTACGTAATAAGAGTTATCGTAGTCAGAAAGCTCGTACGCACCTACAGCAGATATATTGTGATCCCCGAACCTGCGGTTGTAACTAAGCTGGAACTGAGCATAGCGGGAGATCACGTTTCGCTTGTGTCTTTCACGCCATGGGTTCTGGTTACCAAAACCGGCTTCAGTATAATAGCTGTCGTTGGTCGCGTCGTATTTGTAAGCGTCCCAGGTATATTCAAAGCCGTCGAATTCTTCGTTCATGTAGTTGTAAGAGTAGATGCCTTTTACAGTGAGACCGAAATCGAAGTCGTACTGGGCGTTCAGGTTTACGTTCATGCCACGCCACCATTCGTCTACATAACCAGTGATGTCGTCTTTGTAGGTGGCAGGGTTCACATTTACGTTGTGGGTCTGGTTGATGTATTTCGGGTTATCGTTCGCATAAGGACTTTCGGTGGGCCACATGCTGAAGATACTGAGGAATGGGTTGAAGAAGTCGTCCAGACCTGGTACGCCTACATTGTGTCGTTTTTCAAGGCGGCCACTGATCTGGGTACCTACTTTGAGACCTTTTGCCAGGCTGCTTTCGAGGTTGGCCTGCAGGTTGGTACGCTCGTAGTTGTAGTCTTTGATCACAGCTTCCTGTTTGAGGCGGCTTACGGACATATAGTAGCTATTGCGGGGACCTCCACCGGATGCGTTGGCACTCAGGTAATACTGCGGAACATTGGGCCGTAGTACTTCTTTGTAGTAGTCATAGCTTTTGTAGCCTTTTTCTTTACCGGCCTCCCATTTTGCCAGTTCGTCTTTTGTGTAAAGCAATGAAGGATCACGGCCCAGGTTCTGTTCGGATTCCACCAGTGCGCGTACATACTGACCGGCATTGGCAGGATGTGGGTAGCGGGTAAAGTTCTGGAAGCCATAGTAAGCGCTCATGTTAATGTTCGGCTGGTCGTTTTTGCGGCCCTTTTTGGTGGTTACAAGAACGACCCCGTTGGAGGCGCGGAGACCGTAGATAGAGGCGGAAGCATCTTTGAGGATGGTGATGTTTTCGATATCATCCAGTCCCAGGTTGTTAAAGATATCCTGACCGGAGCCGGTGGTATAACCGAAGGCAGTGGTAGTGGTGCTACCGGTGTAAGGGACCCCATCTATCACAAAAAGTGGGTTCCCGAGGTTACGGATCTGGATAGAAGTACCATTACCGGGACGGGAGTCGGCAGCTCTGGCCGTAATACCGGGCATTTTTCCCACCAAAGCGCTGGAGGTAGTAGTGGCAGGGGTACGTACCAGATCGTCCGATTTCAGGGTACTTACGGCCCCTGTAACAGATGCCTTGCGCTGCACACCATATCCCACTACGACGATGTCGGTCAGGTTACTGGCCAGGGAGGTCATGGAGATCTGGATACGGCTGTTGCCTGAGAGGGTGACTTCGCGGGTCTGGTAACCGATGATACTGACGGTCACCACGCTTCCGGGAATGGCAGATAGTGAAAAGGTGCCATCAGGTTTGGTCACGACGCCTTTGTTACCATTTTTGACGGCTATGGTGGCACCGGGAATCGGGTTATTGGCAGAATCTGTGACAATGCCGTTAAAGGTTTGCAGATCGTGCTGCTGAGGGTATGCCCGTTCGTAAACGAGCAGCAGCAACGCTAAAAAAGCGTAAAGCAATTTCATAACGTCTTTTTTTACGTTTAAGTGGAAATGTGAGGTGAATGTTGAACAGCATGGCAAGGGCCCTTGCATGCTGATGCAACCGGGTTTTAGTTCGTATAAATCATCGGTTTAACTACGTACAGTGCTACTATTAGTCAGAATATTTTTTTCTATAACGGGTAATTTCAGGGTGAATTTAAAATATAATTGTCATTAGAACAATTATAAATCGATTCTTTGAGAAAATAAAGATTGGATTATATTTATGTTTTAGAAATTATACCTATATGATAAAAAATGCATTGCGGGTAGTAGCGGTTATTCTTGTACCTGTTTGTGTAGCGATACTATCTCATTTTATTTTCAGTTCCGGAACTATGGAAGGGTTATGGGGATTGATGACGATCGGGTTCCTCTTTGGGGTACCGATGGGTATGGGGGCTTTGACGGTTTTTGTTTCCAAAAGAGAAGATGTATTGAGTAAAATTTATAGTGCATTGATGCCGTGGTTGACAGTGACTGTTTTTATGATAATCACGTTGCTGTTTAAAACGGAAGGTTGGGGATGCTGGGTCATGGCGATGCCATTGTTTCTGGCTTTGAGTTCTATTGGGGGATTGATTGCGAGGCATTATAAACTGAGAGATAAAAACAAATTGCAGGTGTCGCTGGTATTGGTGTTATTACCATTTGTAGTAGCACCTGTGGAGCACCTGATCGGGGCGATCCCGGGCAGGTATAAAGCAGATACGCATATTGATATTCATGCACCGGCAGGAAAGATCTGGGAGAATGTAACGAGGGTGAGGGAGATCCCTGCTTCGCAGGATAAAGGGTGGCTGACAAAGATGCTGGATTTTCCAAGACCTGTAAAAGCGGAGCTGGATTATACAGGTGTAGGCGGCGTTCGTGAAGCGATATTTACAGGAGGATTAGTGTTTCATGAAACGGTAACGGAGTATGTAGCGCAGCAGAAAATGGTGTTTACGATAAAGGCAAATCCTTATGAGATTCCTTCCACTACGATGGATGAACATATTGTGATAGGCGGAGATTTTTTTGATGTGCTGAATGGAACGTATGAGTTAGAGCAGTTGGGGAAGGATTATTACAGGGTGCATTTGTATAGTCATTTCAAGTTGAATACGACATTAAATTTTTATGCGAGTGTGTGGGCGCAGTGGATAATGAAGGATATACAGGGGAATATATTGCAGGTGCTGAAGACAAGATGTGAGAATTAAAGGGGGGAAAATAAAATCACTTAAAATAAAAAAAATAGGGATGTACCAGAAGATACATCCCGTTTGACTAAACACTTATCTCTACTTATCTAATTAACATCCCAGAAGATCTTCGTATCCCTGGTATCTTTACCAGATACCGCAGAATAGTTAGCACTGTTATACAGTTGTTCCGAAGACGGATAAAGTAGGCGGGTTGGAGGTGTACTACCACTGGAAGAAGTGGATGTAGCAAAGCTCAGCACCGGATAACCGGTTCTTCTGTACTCTGCCCATGCCTGGCCCGATTGCAGAATAAAGAAGTTCATCCATTTCTGCGTGTAGATCTTGGCCAGCTTTTCTGTAGTGGTACCGCTGTAGGCAATATCGCTCTGCAGCAGGTAAGTACTGATGGTAGCAGTTGTAGGTGCAGTCAGCGCAGTCCAGTCACCACTCTTCAGCACCATTTTGCTATTGATACTATAATAGAAAGCGGTAGACTGAGTAATACCAGTTTCATAGTCAGTCTGCGCTGTTCCGAGACTCCATCTTTCATCTGCTTCTGCTTTCAGGAAGCTCACTTCTGCAGCGGTCATCAGCACGGCCGGAATATTATAGTTGTAAAAGAAAGTTGCAGAATCATATGTAGCATAGCCACCTGCTTCGTATTCTGTAGATGTACCAGTGGATGGGAATCCTTTGAAACCATTCGTACCATCTGCATCCCAGAACACATCTGTACGCGGATCACCATTTGCGACCATCAGCGTATCCAGCAGGTAAGCAGGTGCGTATGGGTAACCGCTGAACACATCATATAAATCACTCTTTAAAGCACTTGGGCTCATCCAGACCACCGCATTGTAATCATTGGCAGAAATCATTGGATATGTACCTGCATCTGCCAGCATGGTAGTGACTTCTGATTTTGCAGTCGACTCATCATAATTGGATATCCTCATCAGCAAACGCAGGCGCAATGAATTTGCATAACGCTGCCATTTGGTTAGATCCCCGGAAAACATAAGGTCCTGTTTTGCCAATTCTGTCGTAATGGCAGTAGTAAGGGAAGCGGTATCAAAGTATGTATTGAGCACTTTCAGGTTTGTAATCATCGTGTCGTACAGGCTGGCGGCATCATCGAATGCTGCATAACTGAGCGACTTTGTTGAGTTCAGGGAATTGGCCTCTGAAAAAGGTATATCTCCCCAAAGGTCTATCATCTGTGACGCCTGGTCATAAACGATCACCTCTGCACACTTCAGGAATACCTGTTGTAATTCCTGTTGTGAGGAAGACAATTCATTATAAGCAGCCTGCATTTCACGATAATTGCTCATGATACCGGGACCGGAATAGTTGTAATCAGTACCGGTAGCACCATCGTAAAAATCTACCCAACGGTTTTCAGTGTATGTCGTAGATGGAATATACATCTGGGCAGTGGGATCAATAGCCGCAGTCTGTGCATACCCGGCCGTATAAGGCATAATAAAGGTATACCCGTCCCAGTAAGAAGGATGGATCCTTTTGTTTAAGAACATACCCGAAAGCAATTTACCCATGGAGCCGGTGGTGGTCAACTCCGGGTTCGCGTAATTCTCTTCCAACTGTTTCTTACAGGAACTGAAAGTACCCGCAAGTAATGTAAGGAAAGCAATATTGATGAATAGACGTTTCATTTGTGATCTGATTTAGGCAAATAGTTTAGCAATTAAAATTAGAAGCGCGCACGTAAGCTGGCACCGAGACTACGGGTAGGACCGGCAGTACCGTTGTCAACCCCCTGGTTCACCCAGCTGGAACCTACTGCCACTTCAGGATCTAAACCATAAGGCAGCGACTTGTACAGGTAAAACAGGTTGCGACCTATCAGTGACACCTGTAATTGTTGTACATGCAGACGCTGTGTGACTTTTTTAGGCATGCTGTAGGAAAATGCTACTTCACGAACTTTGATATAACTATTATTATATACTGCAGCAGAATAATCACCATCTGTACGCCAGTTGTATGTATTCTCGTAATACGCGGCCGCAGTAATTACCTTGGTGTTGGTAGCACCGGTAGAGGTTACCCCATTCAGGATCAAACCATCATGACGTTCACCACTTTCGCTGGCAGTGTAATCAGCAGTTGCATCATCATTCGCAACATAACTGATACCACCATGTGCTGCATCTCTGTACTTCAGGGTGCTCTTAAACATACCTGCGCCGACCTGGTAGTAAGTAGGGATAGATACCAGCTTGCCACCAAAGCGGTAATCGAGTGTGAAGTCTAATGTAAAATCTTTATAGCTGATAGTGTTTGAGAAACCACCCACTACCTTTGGCATAATGTTACCAACGTATTTGTAAGAATTGGCATCTACGGTGTAGTAACCATCATCACTTACCACTTTGTTACCACTGGCATCAGACGTCATCGGGTGCACATAAATATTACCCAGCGCATCGCCTATTTCAGAGCGCAGGATCAGGTAACCACCACCTTCAACATCATTCGTAAGACTGGTAAGACCACTACCCAATTCAGTCAGCTTGTTCCTGTTGATTGCGAAGTTGAAACGGGTACTCCAGCGGAAATTCTTTGTTTCTATTGGAGTGGCACTGATGGCAGCTTCCACACCGTAGTTGGAAATACTACCTGCATTTACCAGTGCTGATGTGGCACCACTGGAAGGAGCTGTACTTGCCGTAAGTATTTGTTTATTGACCTTGTTATTGTAATAACTCAGGTCCAGGCCGATTTTACCATCAAGGAACCTGGTTTCCAGGCCGATTTCCGCCTCACGTTTCTGTTCGGATACGATATTTTCATTACCAAACCCGGAAGCATTAGGCTGCTGATAAAGAATAGTCGCACCATCGTATGCCAGTGAGTATTGGTTGTAAGCCACATTCGCAGCATAAATAGCAGGATGGTTACCCACCAGTCCATAAGATGCCCTCAACTTTCCATAGTTCATCCAGGAAGGCATTTTAACCACATCAGAAAATACAAAACCTGCATTCACGGAGGGATAAAAATAAGAGTTTACATCGGATGGCAATGTAGAAGTACCTTCATAGCGACCGGTAGCTTCTAAATAAAGGAAACTCCTATAGCTCAGGTTAAGCATACCGAAAGCCGCCACATCCAACTGCGTGGCTCTTGCGGAAGAAGCAGTAACAGTGCTGGCAGAGTTGCTCAGGCTGAACCAGTTCTCATTTACCAGACCATCTGCTGTCGAAGTTTTCTGGTAAGTATAAGTCTGTTTTCTACCGGAAGCACCACCTGTGGCAGAGAGGTCAAAGTCTTTATTAATTTTAGGATTATACGTCAACAGGACATCACCATATGTCACGTTGTTATTACGTGTTTCCAAAGAATATGCCCCTGTATAACCCACCGATGCCGGCTGTGTATTATGTTCTTTATCAGCAGCGCTCCAGCCGGTATAGTCACCACCGATGCGACCGCGGAATTTCAGGTTGTCCAGCAGGCTTACATTCAGCGTGATACTGTTGATGAAGCGATTTTGTGTTTCATCATAACTGTTACGCAGATTGGTATACAGGTAGTCCAGCAGGTTGGTAGCACGTATGTTGTAAGCTAACTTCTCATCCTGATCATAGTTACTGTTGTTGTACGTTACATATTTATACCCGTTAGATGTTTTGTACTTGTTGTAATACGTACCCATATCATCCATACGGCTGAAGAAACCGCCATATGAACCGAAAATGTTACTCATCGCATAGGCCCGGTTATGGGTAAAATTATTGTTGTAGGTAGATACGAGATCCACTGACACTTTTTTATTCAGCTTGAGTGTACCGTTAAAGTTAAAGTTGTTTTTATTCAGGTTGCTACCTGGCATAATACTTTTATAATCGGTACGGGTATAAGACATACGATAATTACCATTCTCGCTGGCATTTGACAATGCTATATTCACGTTAGAGTTATAACCCTGCTGATAAAATTCTTTGTAGTTATTTTTGTTGGCCTTATAGGTACGGGTAGAACCATCCCAGTACTTCACTGAGCTGTTGTCGAACTTAGGACCAAACTGTGCGTAAGAACGATAGTAAGGATGCGTAGAACCATCCGAATCGGTCACCCAGCCTTCGTAGTCAGCAATACCATTCCCTACGTTGGTCTGCGCATCGTAGCCCGGACCATATTCGTTCTGGTAGTCAGGACTGTTCGCAATGTTCTCAAGGTTATAGGTGTAATTGATATCTACACCAAGGCCCCTGCTTTTGCTACCTTTTTTGGTGGTAATTACCACAACACCGTTGGTGGCTTCAGAACCGTAGAGAGCAGATGCACTAGCGCCTTTCAATATCGTAAGACTTTCGATATCTTCCGGGTTGATGTCAAGTGCACCGTTTCCATCAATACGACTGTTGGTCGTACCCCATGACTGGGAAGTCAGCGTGTTGAAGTTACGGATAGGGATACCATCTACTACATACAAAGGTTGTGTATTCATCCCATAGGAAGAGACACCTCTTACCTGTATGGATACTGCACTACCAGCACCACCGGGAGCAGATACGATCTTCACACCGGCTGCTTTACCATAAAGTGCAGAAGCAAAGTTGGTCGATCCCGTCTTGGTAAGTTCTTTCGAACTGACGGTGCTTACAGCATAACCGAGTGCACGTGCTTCTCTTTTAATACCCATAGCGGTAACCACTACTTCATTGAGGCCTGTCTGATCGGGTGCCATTTGTACAGAAGATGCTGCAGATGCAGCTACTTCCTGCTTCAGATAACCAATGTACGAGAAGATCAATGTAGCGCCGGGAGCGACTTTCAATGAAAACTTTCCGCCGTCGCCGGTACTTGCACCATTGCTGGTACCCTTTTCCTGCACGCTTACACCCACAAGTGGGTTGCCTTTTTCATCCTGTACAGACCCCGAAACTGTTTTCTTTTCCTGTGCAATGGCTCCGAAAGCGCATAGCAGAAACAGGACCGTACATACAATAAACGATCTTTGCATTGAGTTGCTAATTTTTGTTGATAATATAGAGTGTGTTAAAGCAAAAAACTTCCCCCTGCTGTGTTATAGACACAGCCTGAATTTTATTCTATTTGATATAAGGATCCCCTTTACTACATGCGAGGCATGTAGTTTAAATTGTTTATGAAAATAATTCCCCTCTTACTACACGTGTTACATGCAGTTCATTTTGATTTTGAAAATAGTTCCCCATTACCACATGCATGACATGCGGGTGAATTGTTTTTTTTGATAATAGCTTCCTGTTTACTGCACGTGGAACATGCAGCGAATTAAGATTTTGGAAATTATTATTCCATTAGTGTAGGTATTACACAGCTAAGTTCTCCTTGTTACATTTAATAAGTGATTGCCCTTCTTTCATGTTCATTGTTCGTTCAAATATTCACATGTCTTTCGCAACGATTACAGCTAGGATAAAATGGAGATAAAACTCTACAGGAAAAAGGTTAGATGGAGAAGGTGTTTCAGAGGAAGTAAATAAGTATGATGTGTTAAACTTAAGTAAACTTTTTAGAATTAACAAAACATAATGTTAAATAAGCGAAAAGATAATTAGACTGTGATAAAAAAATATTAAAAAGAGGGTGTATTATAAATAAATGCCCCCTGAAAATCGCTTAAAATGGGCGCTGGCTGCATCAGGTATCCGAATGAAAAGAGGGTGTATCTAACTTTTGAGTTCACCCTCTTTCTGCTTAAATGATCTTTTCTAAAACAATCACGAATAGTATTGCGGCTGCAATGAGAAGCGGCCTGAAAAACAATGGTCTTCGCTTTTTTATCGCGAGTGCACCAGCTGCGTAAACCGCTATGAATGCAGATAACAGGATGCATGCGGTGTTGATCTCTTCCGTGATCAGTAAGGACAATGCCATAGGAATAAACAGCAGGCTAAGCGTAACAGGAATATCCTTGTATCGCTGTGCTTTGATCTGCCTGCGAAGGGAACGTATATTAAGTATCATATTTAGATTTTAATGTCACTGCCTGCTGATAATTCGTAAGGTGATTTACCCTGTTCGAATATTTTTGCAGGCATGGAGCCTTCAAGGCGGATTTCATTTCCTTTGATACGTATCCAACTGCCTTCGCGCAGACCGATCACTGGAATAGATTGCTGGGTATGAAATTCGAGTATACGGGTTTCTCTGGTTTCACCCATGTGAGGAACACCGGGAGTTGGTTCCTGGTAGTGCGGGTTTAAATTGTACGGCATTAAACCCATGGTATGGAAACTGGGCGGATATACAATCGGCATATCGTTCGTCGTTTGCATATTCACACCACCGATATTGCTGCCGGCACTTGCGCCGATATAAGGTGTGCCTTTGGAGACAACATCGCTGAGCAGGTTCATTAATTTGAGCTCATGCAGTTGTTTTACCAGGACGAAGGTATTGCCGCCACCTGTGAAGAAGCCTTTGGCTTCGCGGATAGCCTGTGCAGGATCTGCGAAAGTATGAAGCCCCTTTACATGGATGCCGATAGTGGCGAGGCCATCGCTAGCCCGGGCAGTGTATTCATCGTGCGAGATGCCACCTGGACGGGCGTAAGGAATGAAGATGATTTCATCGATACCGGCAAAGAGTTCCTGCATGACCGGGAGGAGGTACTGAAGGTATTTTTCACCGTAAAGGGTAGAAGTACTGGCAAGTACAACGTTTTTCATGAATATTGGTTTAATATTATGGTACAAAGGTATATATAAGTTCTATGATGAAAAAAGTAATCGATGTTATCGTGGAGATTGTAATGCCACTTTTGAGCATGGCGCATGGGTATTGGCTGGAGATTGAAGGTAGTGGTAAGGTGGGTGAAACCGTGACGCTAAAGGTCTATTTTGGGGAGATTGATGATAATAAAGTCAGATATCGATGTAATTATTCTTATTATAAGAAACATTCATGAAAGAGGGAATTCACCAACGGGGGATGAAAACCATTTTCTTTGAAAATGGGGATATATCCTGAGTAACAGGAAGGCCATGAGAATTCTCCCCATCAGGTACCCGAATAAAAAAGGGGCGTCTTGAAGTTTTGAGTTCTTATGTTTGAAAAAGGAAACATGGCTTCGAGACTCCCCCTTTTATTTAGAATTTTAATGCGAAACTACCCAACACCCTTGTCGGTGGTTGCGGTGTCAACCTTACAGACCATGCTTTCTGGCTGGTCAGGTTATCTACCTTCACACCAATACGATACTTAGATCTCTCATAAAACACTGATGCATCCAGCATCACATAAGAAGGAATGGTAATTTTGGTAGTGCGTGTGTTTGTCTGATAAGACATATCGCCACCATTACCACCAAAACCAAATCCAAGCCCATTCAGTTTACCACTGGAAATATGATAGCTCGCCCAGAAGTTCCACATATTAGGAGGACCGGATAATGCTGGTCTTAAACCCAGTGTAGCACTATCAGACTTTGTATATTTACTATCGTTATATGCATAACCTGCCACGATGTTCAACCCTTTAACCGGGTTTACAGTGATCTCAGCTTCCAGCCCCTTGCTACGTTGTGTACCATTCTGTTTGCTGTAACCATCATGCTCCAGATCGGTAATGATCACATTCTTCACCTGGATATCGTAGTAGCTCAAAGTACCTACCAGTTTATGCTGCCATACATCCACTTTCACACCGCCTTCCAGTTGGTTACCTTCTTCCGGTTTGAATGCATTGCCCGCATAGTCAGTACCGGTTTCATGGAAGAAGCCATTCATATAGCTTCCAAATACGGACACCTTATCTTTCAGCACTTCATACACCAGACCCAGTTTTGGTGACAGGGCTGTCTGGTGATAATTGGTACCCGCAGCAGTGGTGTCGTATACAATGCTATGCGTACCCTGTGCACGATAGTAATCTACACGCAGACTCACCATGGCCATCAGGTTCTTTGTGATATTGAACACATCAGAAGCATATGCTGCATAGCTATTATCACCATTGTTTTCGTTACGGATAGCGGTACCGGTAGCCACTGCCACTAATGAATCGACTTTGGATTTACTAAGGCGATAGTTGGCACCCGGATGCTGGAAATTAATAGTGGGTCCTGCCACAGTCGTTCTGTCAAAAGAGTTGCTGTTACTATAATAGTCTAAGCCCACTACCATACGGTTGCGGAATTTACCGATGCGGAAATCACCTATAAAATTCTGCTGAATATCAGTAGCGATGAAGGTAGTATAACCCGAAATCACACTGGCACGCAGGGTAGAATCCGTACGACCATTCAGCGCATTGATATACCCATTGATGGAAGAACGGGCACGGGATACCACGGTTTGAGAGGTCCAGTGATCGGAGATCTTATAGTTGATCTGGGCGAAGATGTTCATCATCTGTGTCTGGTAAGCCAGTTCATTGCTCAGGAAGAGTCGCTTGTAAGGGAACTTCATATCGGCAATAGAGAGCGTTTTACCGCCACCTGTGTAAGGGTTGAACCGAACTACAGAAGTACCTTTTTCCTGCCCAAATTCCACATCTAACAGCAGGGAAAGACGATCCGTGATCTGGTAAGAGAAACTTGGCGCCAGGCTCAGGTTATTAGTAAAGCCCATATCCTGGAAACTCTTCTGGAAGGTAGTAGCACCATTCAGACGGAAGAGCATTGTTTTCTCTTTATTAACGGGTGTATTGACATCTACGGTTAGACGGTTGTAGTTCCAGCTACCTCCGGTAAAGGAAACCTCACCACCAAAACCGTTGAAAGGCTTCTTGGTAACCCGGTTGTACAAACCACCGTAGCTGCTGGAGATATTGGTACCGAACAGGGTGGCAGACGGGCCTTTGATAGCTTCTACCCTTTCCAGGTTCACAGGATCCAGGGTGGCGAAAGCTGCACCAGCTACACCGTTACGCGCATTGGGTTCTGTTTCAAAACCGCGCTGGCGGAAGGTAACACGACCCTGATTAGCAATCATGGGAATACCCGCACCGGGTACGTTTTTGGATATGCTACCCAGGTCTACGGACATCTGTTCTACGATCAGTTCCTTTGGCACCACGTTGTAAACTTGTGGGTTCTCGAGGTTCTTCAGGGGAAGACGGCTTACGTAGTAGCTTTCTTTCCTGGAGAACTTATTGACATTCCCGATTACGCGCACTTCCTGTAAAACCTGGATATTTTCTTTGGATAACTGGTAATCAAGTACAGCCGGCCGGCCGGGAGTCACTGCCACACTGAATTCTTTTTGTGCAGCACCAAGGAGCTGGATCCTTAGGGTGTAAGTACCAGGATTGATGTCTTCTATTTTATAATTACCATCGTTGTCAGTAAGGGTACCTTTCTGTAATTCAACGATAGAAACTGAAACCAGTTCAATTGGTTGGCCATCGAAGGTGGTAATGCGGCCGGTAATGGCGCCGCTATATTGTGCAAATAGTACAATTGGAAAGCAAAATAGTATAAGAAGTAGTGTGATCCTAAACATTCCTGACATGCAAAAAAATTTACGCAAAATTACAGCCCGGAATCGGGGAGAATTTACGCAATCGGGAAAAGTTTAAAAATTTGTTAAAACGATTATCTGTGGGGAGTTTGGGAAGGTACTTACGAATGCGGAAAAAGTAAAAGGGCTGTCTTTATTCAAAAACAGCCCTTTTATGAGTTAGTTGACTTTGAGTGATTTCATTTTCCGGGTGATTTCACTTTGCGTGATCTCCTTTTGAATGATTTCCCTTTCGGGCTATTTCATTTCCACTCCTACACTTACTCTTGTTTCATCGAGGAAGAGATTCAGCGTCTTTGGCTTAGTGCCGGCAGGCAGTCTGAATTTATTCTCTTCAGATGATTTTGTAGATTCCGCATCAGCAGATACAGAATGGTAGTTATCGTGCGTGATGTTGGTACCATTGTCCAGTGTAAGACGGAAGTCGTTTGGATTAATGAATACACTGCTTTCTCCAACTTTATTCTTGTTGGTGAGTTCAATTTCATAAGTGAGTTCTGTACCGGTCACTTTACCTTCATTGTCGTACAGCTCTACAGCTTTGCCGTTTTTCAGTCTTATGAATGCTTCTTTCTTTTTGCCCAGGAAAGCGGTATCCGGACTGAAAGTGACAGTATAAGATTTAGGCTCGTTAGCTGGCGTAGCTTTTTCTTCTGAAGGGGTGGTGGTAGTAGTGGTCGCACTGCTGTCCGCGTTTTCAGATGTAGTTTTGCTTTTGCAGGCTGCGAAAAAGATTGCAATCGAGAATACAGATGCCAGAATGGTTTTGTTCATTTTTATATTTATTGGTTTAACAATGCAGACTTTCGGGTAACGCAAATGTATGAATAATTGAGTAATTAGTGAGTAGTGGCTGTTTTAAGGGATGGAATTTTGAAGCGGATGGTGGTGAGTTATGCAAATGCGCATTTAGCAGATGCAACGGCGGCTTATAATCAGTGGATTAAAAAATACCTGTACGAAAGAAAAAGGCCTGCCTTCGGCAGACCTTTTTCTTTCGTTATTTTCTCTTGTGAAAATGAATATTATAAGTCGCACCTACCCCGGCATACTGCATACTACTTCCATTCTCCTCACTCCTGAATATCCCATTATAAAATGCAAACAAGTTCCAGCTATAATTATGATACCCTAACTGAGGCCTCACATACACGCCACCAGTAGCACCATCCACACCTGTCACAAAGCTATACCCAACATCTGTACCCGCAAAGAATCCATGACTCTTTGGATAGTACCTAACGAATAAGCCTAATGGAACTGTCCCGAAATTATTAAACCCATCCTTCGGGAAGAAATGATTATACCCTGTCGTCAAACCTAAACCAACATGATTTGTAGACATTACCTGTCCTTTCAATTCAGCGCCCAATGTAAAATTGCTCGTCTTCGACAGATTACCAAAAGGCACGCCTGCATTGACACCTACCTTCAGCCATGAATTCTTACTGGTTACCTCTTCTGATCGCGTTTGCGCAAATGTAACAACTGAAAATGCTGTTAAGGCCATTAATAAAACTACCTTTTTCATGTGTCCCTCCTTGTTTTAAAACTGTTTTAACGTTCTAATAACAAACAGGATGCCATTTCCAAACCGAATTAGCTGACTGATGTATGAAAAGGTAGTCTGGGTTAAGCTTTCAGGTACTTGTTCGGATGCTTGTTCACGATGTCAATATAAGCCGGATCAGAGGCCCCCATCTGTTTAAAATTATCTCTTCCCTGTTGCAGGGTTAAGTGATTAACGGAACTATATTTAGTTGGATCATCATTGCCATCATCTTCCCAATAACAATTAGGACATACATCATAACCAGCAGATTCTTCTACAGTACGATATCCACAACAAGGGCAGGGTTCATATATCAGTGGCTCACCCTCAATCCCTATATCATGATGATATAACTCTTTGAGATCTTCTTCTATAAATTCATTGGTAACATTGAGTAATCCAGACCTGAGATAATCAACGATATCATGATTATATTCAGCACCATCTACATGTGCATCTTCGATTTCTTCATCTGCTTTATCTGATTCAATTAATATTTCTGCGACGATGTCCTTTCTTTTTTCAGGATGCATAGTGAGGAGCTTTTGCCAGGCTAGTAAAGTCATGGCATCTTCGCGGCTGATTATAATTTGATCGGGCATAACAACGATTTTTTTTTTAAACGTGGGAACAGAACGAATGTAATGGATAATTATGTCCATGGGTATTGCAGCGTTACATAAATTATTATTGTATATACATGTTATTACACTTCAATCCATTTTTCTAATTCCTTATAAATATTATTGATAGCCAGGAGTAAACGGGGTCCCCTGATGGCCAGCATTTCCTTATCACCGTCTTTCCAGAGAAAATAGTCCGCAGCGGCATCGAAGAATTCCCGGACTGTGGAGCTTCCCAGGGTCAGGGCATACATAGTTTCATCATCGATCTGTTCCGCAAAATCTTCAACAAAGGTGATAGTATTATACAATTCATAGTAATCATCAATATCGTCCTTCGCTGTCAGCATAAAATCCAGGTCGATCTCTGCGTTCACTTTTGAAAGCTCATCCAGCCCTTTGGCCCATTCCTTCATATTGTCCGCATCCCACAGATGATCCGCCTGCGCTATATAGGCAGCCAGTTCCGTTTTGGTACGGAAAAAACACCATTTATCCTGCCCGGTGAGTAATACCTTACTACTATTAATATTCACATCTGTAACGGTGAAATCCATGCCATGAACCGTAAAATAAGCCTGACCCTTGTAGTTGATAGCAATCAAAAATTTACGCAGATGCTGTGAATGTTCGTCAAACATTGGTATGTGCTGATTAAAGCAATGCAAAGGAAGGGAATTTCCCTCATAAACTGTCTATATATCTCATGAAAATATAGCATTCATTATCAGCAGATTACATTCATTTCGGGAACTTTATTTCTATACTACCTGGCACTATTAGGTATCCGAATAAAAAGCAGGATGTATCAAAAACAAATGAACCTCCTTAGAACTGCATAAATGGAAACCTGGCTCCATCAGGTATCCGAATAAAAAGCAGGATGTATCAAAAACAAATGAACCTCCTTAGAACTGCATAAATGGAAACCTGGCTCCATCAGGTATCCGAATGAATAGAGCGCGTATCTTACTTTTGATACACGCTCCTTTTTCTGAAAATGGTTTTCATTCCCCGTTGGTGAATTACCTCTTTCATGAAGGTTTATTCGGGTTCCTGATGGAGATCGTTCATCCTTGAAGTAATTCCGGGAAGGCGTATTTATTTTGAAACAACTACTTTTTATCTAACCTGATTATTAAACCTTCATCTCCATCCAAACTAATCGTATCACTCAATTGAATTCCTTCAGATTCCGGTATTGTAGATATTTCCACCTTACCAGAAAAACTAAAATCAGGGGGTCTGAAATAACAAGGCAAATGTGTCAGATTTAATACCATTAAAAACGTATCTGCATCTGCTGCTTCTCTTATATATGCCAGCATCTGGTTATCAGCAAACACAGGTACATATCTCCCTGCTGCCAATGCCGGTTCATTGGCTCTTAATGTGATCAATTCCCTGTGCAATGTCAGCATAGAATAAACATCATGCTGCTGCATCTCTACATTATCCCTGTGAAAGATCTTCGACAATCTTAGCCAGGGCTTGCCAGCTGTAAATCCTGCATGAACTGAATTATCCCACTGCATCGGCGTTCGCGATGGATCCCTGCTTAGGTTCT
The DNA here is from genome assembly GCF_034274695.1 of Chitinophaga sp. LS1. Lineage (NCBI taxonomy): Bacteria > Pseudomonadati > Bacteroidota > Chitinophagia > Chitinophagales > Chitinophagaceae > Chitinophaga > Chitinophaga sp. LS1. The sequence goes on along the minus strand of NZ_CP128362.1, from coordinate 5,166,837 downwards.
TATCAGGCATATTCAATCCCTGCGGATCTACCACTTCATTAATTGGTATCGCTACGTTGCGCATTGCTATTTCATCACCATAATAGATCGTAGGCGTACCACGCAATGTCAGTAATAGCATCGCTGCTACCCGTGCCTGTTGTGTCCCTACCCTACTCGCTATCCTGTGTTGATCATGGTTGCTCAATACCCAGTTCGGCCAACCATTTTCAGGCAAAGCCCCTTCGTACTGATCAATGGCCGAAGCGATCTGCAACGCCTGCCAGGGAAGTGTGAGCAACTGAAAATTAAATGGCAGATGCGCCCCCTTATTATCACTGCCATAATAAGTGACTAACTGATGTATGGGCAAATAAATTTCGCCGATCATCACCCGCTCATCATCGATCTCTTCCATCACCGACCGCATTTGGTGCACCAGTTCGTGTACTTCCTGCTGATCTGTTGAATACACGGGTAGCAACTGCGAGTAAGTGCTCATATGCGGTTCATAATTTGGATCAATCGGATTGTTACGAAACTGTGCATCTTTGATCATATGCCACATCACATCTACCCTGAATCCATCTACCCCCTTCTTCAGCCAAAACCGCATCACATCAAACATCGCCTGTTGCACTTGGGGATTGCGCCAGTTCAGATCGGGCTGTTCTTTTAAGAATGCATGATAATAATACTGCTGGGTAGTGTGGTCCCACTCCCACGCAATGCCACCAAACATACTCAGCCAGTTGTTCGGTGCTCCGCCATCTGGCTGTGGGTCATGCCATATGTACCAGTCACGTTTCGGATTATCTCTGCTGGAGCGGGATTCCTGGAACCAGGGATGCTGGTCTGATGTATGATTCGGTACCAGGTCCAGCAGTAACTTCATACCCCGCTTGTGTACTTCGGCCAGTAAGTGATCGAAGTCTGCCATATTGCCAAACAATGGATGGATACCTGTGTAATCGGAAATATCATATCCAAAATCCGCCATCGGAGAAGGATAAATAGGTGAAAGCCACACTGCGTTTATACCCAGCCACTGCAGGTAATCCAGTCTTTGCAGAATGCCTTTCAGATCTCCGACGCCATCGCCATTGCTATCCTGATAACTACGGGGATATACCTGGTAGATAATACCTGTCTGCCACCATTTTTTGTCCATAAGATCCGATTTAGGTTCTCATCATCGGAACAACATTTCTGCCAAACTATAACACGGCATAATCTTTTCTTATAGTCCTGCATAAGTTTGCCGCGATATGAAAAACACAGGGGCTTTTTACAAGCCGGATAATACATGTACTTTTTGCGTATGGGCACCGGAAAAAGAGCAGGTCACACTTCATCTTATCACCCCGGATGACAGGTCCATGGCAATGACTAAGGACGCGGAAGGATATTTTACTATTACGGTAGAAAATGTTCCTCCCGGCGCTACCTATTTTTATAATATCGATGAAAAAGATCTCCCCGACCCCGCTTCCGGCTGGCAACCACAGGATATCTTTGGACCTTCTGCTGTGGTGGATCACGATGCGTATCAGTGGCAGGATCTGCAATGGCATGGCTTGCCTTTTAAGGACCTGATTTTATATGAATTGCATGTAGGCACCTTTTCTCCGGAAGGCACCTTTGAAGGGATCATTCCTTACCTGGACGACCTGAAAGAGACCGGCATCAATGCACTGGAACTAATGCCCGTGTGTCAGTTTCCCGGTGAGCGGAACTGGGGGTATGATGGGGTGTATCAGTATGCCGTGCATCATTCTTATGGCGGACCGGAAGGATTGAAAAAATTAGTGGATGCCTGTCATCAACGGGGTATCGCCGTGTTGTTGGATGTGGTGTACAATCACCTGGGTGGGGAAGGCAACTATTTTGACCATTTTGGGCCTTATTTTTCGGAGATCTATGCTATTCCCTGGGGTAGTGCTATAAATTTCGATGGGGCTTATTCTGACGGTCCTAAGGGATATTTTGCGAATAATGTAATCCATTGGTTTCAGCAGTATCATATTGATGGTTTAAGACTGGATGCGGTGCATTGTATTTTTGACAATAGTGCGGTGACGTTGTGGGAGGTGATCCATGATAAGGTGAAAGAATTAGAAGCTACTACCGGGCGGAAATACTACCTCATTGGCGAGAGCGATCTGAATTCACCGAATATAATGAAAAGCCCCTGCGATGGGGGTATGGGATTAGATGCCCAGTGGCTGGATGACTTTCATCATATACTGTACGTACTATTGGACAAAGCAGGGCAATCCCGGTATGCGGATTTTAATAAATTAGAACAATTAGCGAAGGCATATAAAGATGGATTCGTGCATACAGGAGAATATGTGCAGTTCAGGAAACGGCGGTATGGGCGTAGCTCTGCGGGTATTACAGGAGAACATTTTGTAGTGTTTAACCAGAATCATGACCAGGTTGGGAATAGAGTGAAAGGAGAAAGATTATCAGTACTCATTGATCAGGCAAGATTGAAAATAGCGGCGGCAGCGATCTTTTTATCACCGTATGTACCCATGTTGTTTATGGGGGAGGAATATGGAGAGGATAATCCATTTTTCTTTTTTGTAAGTTATAAGGAAGAGGAACATATTAAAGGAATTCAGGAAGGTCGGAAAAAAGAATTTGAGTCATTTTTGAAAGAAGGCGAGATGTTTCCTGATCCACAATCTGAGGAAACGTTTATTCAGTCAAAGCTGGATTGGGGAAAAAGGAAGCAGGGTAAATATAAAGAGCTATTAGAATGGCATAAGAAATTGATACAATTAAGACGGGATAATGAGATTTTGCAGAATACCAGTAAGGATGATTTGTTTGTGCAGCTGATAGGAGAAAAAGGGTATGTATTGCATCGGCAGAGTAGAAATGGCTTGGAGCATTTGTTATGCTTATTCAATCTTTCCGATGAGACCTTAGAATATGAGTTGCCTACCTTCAAAGAAGAATGGAATAAAATATTAGACTCGGGGAATCATGAAAATTCCCTGAAGGCAAATGAAAAAAGCGCCTTACAACCCACGAGTATTGTGATTTATGGATAGCCCCCAAATGGCGAATAACCAAACTAAAAAGCTTTTGCCTACAGCAAAAGCTTTTTAGTTTGGTTATTCGCTGAATTTTGTAAGCTGGCCTGCGGCCAGCTTACAAAATTCAGTTCACGAAATTCAGCTTACTAAAGCTTATTCAATTTCCTTAAAATAACTCTCCCTGTGGATTCCCATTCCCCTCATCCGGCTCCTCTTCTTCACTCGCCAATTCAGCACTGATCAAATCATCTCCCGCAATCCTCGTACCTACGGTCTTCCACCCGGTCACCTCTACAAATTCCGCCAGATCTATCTCCTCTTCCTCCGGACTCCGCTTCTTACCAGTTTTAAGTAATATCACCGGCTCTGAATGCGTAGTGATCATCTCCAGATAATTCCCCTGACCTTCTTTTATAAACAGGAACTTATTATTCAGCGTCTGCGTTTCAATCTTAAAGCGCTTCGCATTAAACTGCTTCTTATCTGCATCAAAGTAAATCGCTGACACTATCTTCTCAGGATTGAACTTCTCTATATACACCAGTTCATTCGGATCATACCTGTTCGTCAACTCAAAATTCGTCAACTCATATGTACCATTCTTAAACGCCACAAACACCTTATCTTCCCCTTCAAATGAACCAATATACACCCCTCTCTCCTCTGTATTCAATCTGCCTACCTGGTCATCATACCAGAGCTTCAGCCCTGCTAATGTAGACACACCGGCTTCCTTGAACTTCACTGTACGGATCGGGTACTTCGTCACCTGGTTACCCATTGAGTTACGCCCCTTTATCGCAATCGTCTCAAAGAACAGGTCAAACTCTTTGTTCCTCGCCGCACAGTTCGGGCTCAGACGGATGCTCACCACTTCCGCTTCTCCATTTGGATTCGCAGTAAAGTAATGCACCTTGGAATTCTTCTCTCCCTTCGTAGTCAGGTCATATTCTTTATTCAGTGTAATACCTGTCACATTAAAGCGCTTCGCGTAACTGATACCAGACTTACCATCCACATAGATCATGTTGTAAGTAGTACGCTCGTCGCCCTTACGGAAGATATCGATATGAATAATATCCTTCCCTACAAAGGTCTTATCTGCTACCTTGGTCACCAGCATCTTACCATCCTTACGGAAAATAATGAGGTTGTCAAGGTCAGAACAATCTGCTATAAATTCGTCCTTTTTAAGCGAAGTACCCACGAAACCTTCTGCACGATTCACATAGATCTTGGTATTCGCCATCGCCACCTGCTGTACCTGGATGGTATCGAAGGTTTTGATTTCGGTGATACGCTCACGGCCTTTACCATACTTCTTCAGCAGACCTTCGTAGTAAGATACAGTGAAGTCTGTCAGGTTCGCCAGGTCATGTTTTACCTGTTTGATATCGGCATCGATCGCTTTGATTTGTTCATTCAGTTCATTGATATCGAGACGGTAAATACGGCGTACCGGCTTCTCAGTCAGTTTCACGATATCTTCGCGCGTGATATCCCTTTTCAGGTTCTTTTTATAAGGAACAAAGCGCTTGTCGATCGCTGCGATCACGGCATCCCAGTCCTTATGCTTCTCTTCCAGCTCCTTGTAGATCTGCTTTTCGAAGAAGATCTTTTCCAGGGAGGTGTAGTGCCATTTCTCCTGCAACTCCGACAGCCTGATTTCCAGCTCTCGTTTCAGCAGATCTTTGGTAAACTCCGCAGAGTATCTTAAAAGATCCGATACGGTGATAAAGCGGGGTTTATCTTCTACGATCACGCAGGCATTGGGAGAAACAGAGATCTCACAATCCGTGAACGCATACAGCGCATCGATGGTGATATCAGGAGAAATACCCGGTGCCAGTTGTACCTCAATTTCAACATCCTTCGCGGTATTATCTACCACTTTCTTGATCTTGATCTTGCCGGTATCGTTCGCCTTTACGATGGATTCCATCAGGGCCGTTGTGGTCACCCCATAAGGGACGTCCTTGATGAGGAGGGTCTTTTTATCTTTCTCTTCTATGTGCGCACGTACGCGTACCTTACCACCACGTTTACCGTCGTTGTAGTTCGCCACGTCGATCATACCGCCGGTAATGAAGTCGGGATACAGATCGAACTTTCTGCCACGCAGGTATTTTATAGAAGCATCAATCAGTTCGTTGAAGTTGTGCGGCAGGATCTTGGTAGACAAGCCCACAGCGATACCTTCTGCTCCCTGTGCCAGCAGCATCGGGAACTTCATAGGCAGTGCCAGCGGCTCGTTCTTACGGCCGTCATAACTTACCTGCCATGAGGTTGTTTTGGGATTGAAGGCTACATCCAGTGCAAATTTGGATAAACGCGCCTCGATGTAACGGGGTGCCGCTGCATCGTCGCCGGTGCGTACATCGCCCCAGTTACCCTGTGTTTCGATCAACAGGTCTTTCTGCCCCATGTTCACAATGGCATCTCCAATAGAAGCATCCCCATGTGGGTGAAACTGCATGGTAGTACCGATGATGTTCGCCACTTTGTTGAAGCGTCCGTCATCCAGTTCCTTCATAGCATGAAGGATACGACGTTGTACTGGCTTTAATCCATCTTCCACGCTGGGTACAGCACGCTCCAATATTACATACGAAGCGTAATCCAGGAACCAGCTTTCATACATTCCCCCGATGTGGGTAATGTTATGTAAGGATTCGTCCGTTGGTTGTGTATTATCGATGTCGCTCATAATCTATTTGTTGATCATCTTTTCAAATTCGTCTCTCCATATCCGCACGGAATCTTTGCGCACATCATCCATAGAGTTCATTTCGATAAAGCAGCAGTCGGTATCGGCTACCAACTGATGCCATACCAGGATAGGTACTTCTATTCTGGCGGGTGCAATGGCCCTGATGGTCTGAATGCTGTCGCCGCCTAATGGACACCAGTGAATGCTGGCTTCTCCGGTCAGGAGGTACAATATTTCAGGATTCTTGTGGGCGCTTTTGCCTTCATGATAATGCTGTCCGCTGCTGCTGCCAGCCTTGCGATAGCAAAGTATCATTTCGCCTGTACGGTCACTGGACCATACGTGGTTACTCCCTCTCTCGTCGGCACCGACCAGTTCTACCGGCGTTACTTTGATCATGATTATACCAGTTTAACTTCGAAGTCTTTGCTTGCTTTCAGTTCGCCTTTGCTTTCCAGTTTTCCCTGTTTCACCAGTTCTTTCATACGCCAGCCCAGGTATTGGTCCATGATAGGATATTTCATTTTACCAGTTACCTGGTTGATGACCTTATTCGCTTTCTGGAACTCTGCATTACTTGCCGCCAGCAAGTCTTTATCATAAAAAGATGCTGGTTCCCCTCTCAGTTTTTTGCCTCCTTCCAGCAGCCGGATGCCCGCGTTCTCGTTCATCAGGCGGCTCCATTCATCGCCATCCAGTTCGAACTCTGCCAGGGATATAGCCCTCGCCAGTTTCTTTGCTTTCAGGAATTCCTTAGGGAGGATCTGATGCAGGTGGGTGGGATAGAATACGCCTCCTTTTTCATTCAGGAAAGGCAGGTTATTGAGATAGATGATGAAGATACGGCCAGCAAAATCGTACAACTGGCTCACCAGCCAGAAATAGCCGCTTACGTCGCGGGCATTCTGTCCGGCCCAGATCCATACCTGTAGTTCAGCATCAGCTTTAAGACGGGCTTTCAGTTCTTTGAATTTTTCCGGGTCAGGACTTACTTCTTCCACCGGCGGTGTTGCAGGATCTGCTTCCAGTAAAACCGGCGCTGCAGGTGCCTCTACCCCGGCCAGCTGGTTCCACCATTGACGGCGACCAGCCTGTCCATCTTTTGTATCAAGTATGAACAGGGGGCCGATGGACAGATCATCCTCAAAATACAGGATGTCTCCCTTCAGTTGCTCATCCAGTTCAAACGCACCTTGTATCGGAGCTACGGATGGTTCACCAAATACGATATGCACAGTTTCCATTCAGTCTTTTATTCTGCTTCTTCAATCAGGTCCTTTTCGTACCTGAGGTTACCAATAATAAATTCCTGTCTTGTCTGGGTGTTTTTGCCCATATAGTATTCCAGCAGTTTCTGGATATGTGTGTCCTTGGACAGGATCACCGGTTCCACCTTCATATCATCACTGATGAAAGTACCGAATTCCTCAGGAGAGATCTCTCCCAGACCTTTGAATCGGGTAATTTCCGGCTTGTTGCCCAGCTTTTTGATTGCTTTTTGTTTCTCTTCTTCTGTGTAGCAATAAATAGTGGTCTGCTTGTTACGTACACGGAACAAGGGTGTGTCCAGAATGTACAGGTGACCGTTCTTTACCAGATCAGGGAAGAACTGCAGGAAGAAGGTGAGCAGCAACAAACGGATGTGCATACCATCCACATCGGCATCGGTAGCCACCACGATCCTGTTGTAACGCAGGCCTTCCAGTCCTTCTTCAATGTTGAGCGCGTGCTGAAGCAGGTTGAACTCTTCATTTTCGTACACGATCTTCTTGGTCAGACCAAAACTGTTCAGTGGCTTACCACGAAGACTGAATACGGCTTGTGTTTCCACATTGCGGGACTTGGTAATGGAACCGCTGGCACTATCACCCTCTGTAATGAAGATGGTAGTGTTCAGTCGTTTACTTTCCAGGTCGCCTTTATCTCTTGTTGGAACTTCGTCATTGAAGTGCAGGCGGCAGTCACGCAGCTTGCGGTTATGCAGGTTTGCTTTCTTGGCTCTTTCGTTTGCCAGTTTCTTAATACCTGCCAATTCTTTACGTTCACGTTCACTCTGCTCGATACGACGCTTCAGAGCGTCGGCAGTAGCAGGGTTCTTGTGCAGGAAGTCGTCCAGGTGTTTGGAGAAGAAGTCAAGCACGAAAGCCTTCATAGAAGGACCGTTCTCGTATACGGTGAGGGAACCCAGTTTTGTCTTGGTCTGTGATTCGAACACCGGCTCCTGTACCCTTAGGGAAATCGCCGCACAGATAGAGGTACGAATGTCCGTCGCTTCGTAGTCTTTCTTATAAAAGTCCCTCACGGTCTTTACAAAAGCCTCACGGAAAGCCGCCAGGTGCGTACCACCCTGCGTCGTGTGCTGCCCGTTTACGAAGGAGTAATATTCCTCTCCGTACTGGCTGGCGTGGGTGATGGCTACTTCTATATCCTCACCTCTTAAATGAATGATTGGGTACCGCAGCTCATCCTCATTGGTTTTGCGCTGCAGCAGGTCCAGTAATCCATTTTTGGAGACGTATTTTTTATCATTGAAGTTGATGGTAAGACCCGCATTCAGGAAACAATAGTTCCACATCTGGTTTTCCAGGAACTCAGGGATATAACGGTAGTTGCGGAATACGGAATCATCGGGGATGAAGGTTACCAGTGTACCATTGGGTTCTTTGGTAGGGGCTTCCTTGTATTCTTTGGTGAGTATGCCCCGCTCGAATTCCGCTACTTTGGAGCGGCCATCGCGGATGGATTCTACGCGGAAGTAATTGGAAAGAGCGTTCACCGCTTTGGTACCCACCCCGTTCAGACCTACAGATTTCTGGAAGGCCTTGCTATCGTACTTGGCGCCGGTGTTGATCTTACTCACCACATCCACCACCTTCCCGAGCGGAATACCACGTCCGAAATCGCGGATCGTCACATTATGTTCTGTCACTTTAATATCCACCTGCTTGCCGAAGCCCATTGTGTGCTCGTCAATACAGTTATCCACCACCTCTTTCAGCAAAATATAGATGCCATCGTCCATACTGGAACCATCTCCCAGCTTACCGATATACATACCCGGACGAAGTCGGATGTGTTCACGCCAGTCGAGCGAACGAATGGAGTCTTCGGTATAGGCTGATGCTGCTAGATCTTTCTTATCCGTGTTAGCCATAATATATAGAAATTCCAATTTACAGTTCAAAATGGGGTAATTCCCTGACCGGGAGCAATATTACTAAAACTTTTAGCAAAATCCGGTTGCGGGCAAAAATAAAGGTTTCGTCGTATGATCCCAAGTGGAAATTATACAATATGATGAATTAAGTGGTAAACCGGCATCTCACATTACGATTTTCCTCCCTGCTTTCCGGTATTTTTCACAAAAACCCACGCAAAATTACACTTAAATGTTACTCAGCGCATTATCTTTACATGAGTAAATTTTCTATATTTACGAAGTAACGTATTTTGTCTTAACACCTATGTCCTAATCTATGAAAACACTCTTTTTTATCCTTGTGATAACTATTTTTGCCGCAGCACTCGTGGTAACTTACCTGGTAAATAAGGAGCAGCGCTCCATGAACCGTTTAAGCGATACTTTCATCAAGCTGATTCAGAAGTTCGACTCCTGGCAGATGATGAGATAGTTTTGTTTTATCTCCTAATCTTTATTCCAATTTTCCTATGAAAACCAATCTTTTATTTAGACTGGCATGTATAGCAATTGCAGCAGTAGTGCTGTCTGTGCACCTTATGCGCAAGAATTTACGTGCGTAACAATTTAATCATCTCATTAAAAAAAGCCGGACCGCTTCGCGATCCGGCTTTTTTTTAAAGCCCACCCCTGGGGGGCCGGAATTTTATCTGTTGTAATACTTATTCACGGCATCCGTTCTACTTCTCACATGCAACTTTTCGTAAATATTATGCACGTGCCTTCTCACCGTTTCAATGCTAATGAATAAATTACTCGCAATTTCCTTATACAGGAATCCTTTGCTCAACTGATCCAGGATCTCCTTTTCTCTGGAAGTCAATGCCTCCAAAGCCGGATTTGGCTTCGCCTGCTTCTGGAAGTAAGCGACCACCCTTCTGGCAATCTGGGAACTCATTGGAGAACCACCTTCATGCAGGTCCCTGATTGCTTCCAGTAATTCACCCGGAGGTGTTTTTTTCAAAATATACCCGCTTGCACCTGCTTCCAATGCCTGGAAGATCTTGTCATCATCCTCGTATACCGTCAGCATCATAAAGTGCATATCGGGGTATTCATTCTTCAGCCGCGCAATGCACTCAATACCATTCATCCCGCCAGGCAGGTTAAAATCCATCAGTACTACATTGGGTAACAAATTGGGGATCTGTTCAACGGCCGTCTCCGCATTATTGAAGGCACCAATACACGCATAACCATCAGAGCCATTGATTAATAGTTCCATGGCTGTACGAATATCATGGTTATCTTCAACAATCGCCACAGAAATAATATCCATATTATCCTGCGATTTCTTCTTAGAGTATACAGTCATTTATATCAGTTGTTATTATTTTTGTATGAGGTCAAACCAATTTGCAAATATAGACTTAAATTAATGGTATATCCAGGAAAACTCTGGTACCATTATCCGATGAGATATCAGCAGACCCGCCTACCGCCGCCATCCTTTTCTGGATGTTTTTCAGCCCGTTTCCAAACAATCTCACTTTCTCCTGATCAAAGCCCTTACCATTATCTTTTAGCATAATGGTCATGTTCTTATGCATTTCTATTTGTATCACTACTTCTGTAGCCTGTGCATGTTTCACCACATTATGCAAGGATTCCTTTACAGCAAGGTAGATATTCCGCCGGGTTCCGCCACTCAACTTGATATTGGGTATACTTTCCGGAATATAAAACTGATGCGTGATATGCGCATGTTCCAGAAAGTCAGCTGCAAAGCTACGCATATATGCGATCAAATTCTCTAAAGAATCATTTGAAGAATTCATCGCCCAGATTATTTCACTCATTTTGTCCACCAGCTCACCTGCCGCTTCCGATATCCGCTCTATCTCCCTCGTCTGAGTAGGATCCTGGATCTTGCGCTTCGCAATTTCGCTGAGTAGTCTTATTGTGGACAAGCCGGATCCCAGGTCATCATGCATATCACTCGATATACGCGCACGCTCCTGGTCTACCGCCTGCTCTTTTTCCAGTTTTAGTTTCTCATGCCGGATCTTGTAGTCGAGATAGAGCGTCGAGAAATAATACGCCACACCCAGCAACAACAATAACAACAGGAACCGGAACCACAGCGATTGCCAGAACGGAATACGGATCACAATTTCCAGCGAGGTCGGCGTACTGTTCCATATGTCGTCGTTGTTAGACGCTCTTACATTGAAAGTATATGTACCCGGCCGCAGGTTTGTATAGCGTGCCATTCTAAAGGCCCCCGCCTGTACCCAGTCTTCGTCCGCACCATCCAGTTTATACTGCACCTTGTTCTTCAATGGATTAGTAAATTCCAGTGGTACGAATTCTATCGCGATGGTATTGTGGTTGTAGGGCAATTCGATCCTTCGCAGCAATGACAATGCCGTATCGGATTCGTACGGTTTATCCAGTACCTCCATGCGCATGATCACTACTTTCGGTTTGGAAGGGTTGTTCCTGAAATCCTTCGGATAAAACCCGTTTACACCCCGGATACCTCCAAAGAACAACTCCCCATCTGTAGATTTATAAAATGCACCGGTGTTGAATTCGTTTGATTGCAGACCGTCTTCGTAATTGTAAGTAGTGATCTCGTCGGTAACCTGGTTGATCTGCGACAGACCTTTGTTATGACTCACCCAAATACGGTCTTTATCATCGAGTAGTACACCGTAGAAATAATCATTTACCAGTGAAGGGAAGGTGTAACTATTGTAATGCTGAATGATCCGGTTCTTTTCATCCATCACGAACAGTCCTTTGGAAGTCGCTACCAGCAACTGTTTGTGTGCATTCTTATTGATTGATTTCACTATCGTACCAGCTGGTAACGCCATCTTTTCCCAACCCGGACTATCCGCTTTTTTCACATACACCGCTACCTTGGTACCTACGTATTTATTGCCCAGAAAATCTTCAAAATATGTAGTGAGTACTTCATCTGGAAATTCGTGTATGATCGATGCTTTGTAGGTTTTACCCACCTGCACTAACTGTAGCAGATAACTGCCGTAGTTGAAGTAAATCTCGCCGGTATTGCGCTTGAACAGGAAAGGATAGATATCTTCCTGGTTGGGCATGCCCAGTGCTTTTACTGCTGGTGTGAGATTTTCAAAACGATGAGTATGTACATTGAACAAACCGATGTACATGTCAGAGAAATGGAACCACAGGTGTTCAAAATCTTCCCGGCAAATGGCATTCAGGTTCTTGGCAGGAAATACGTTGTTCTTTCCATCATCAGCCGGAATACGTTCCAGCCACTTCCCTCCTTTCTCGTAGATGTCCAATCCGTCGTGCATGAGGCCTACATAGAGTTTGCCGTCGTCATGTTTGTACACGGCCCTTACCATATTGTGCGTGATAAAGGGTGAGCGGTACAGGTTAAACACCTTCTTGTTAGGAGAATATTTTTTTATTCCATCGCCATCTGTACCTACCCACATATTGTCGCTCGCATCGCGGTACAGGTAGGCCACTACATTCCAGCTCCGGGTTTCAGAGCCATTGAAAGTAACGATGTGATTTATGATTTCGTTGCGTTTAATATTATAAACGATGATACCGTCTGTACCGCCTATCCACACATTGCCATGCTGATCGAGCTCCATACAGAGCGGTACGAAGGAGATATCTTTTTCATCGTGCTGATCAAAGGTGAGATCTGTATATTTATTCAGTTTCTTGTTGAAGATAACCACGTGTCCCTGCGATGCAATGATGAGGGTATCGCTATTCAGGCTACGTATTACAGGGTGAGTGGTAATGCCGGGTAAACAGTAAGTAGTAACGCGGAGTGTTTTGGTATTCATGGCCATCAGTTCGCCCGCCTCAAAGTTCATCCATATATTGTTGCCATCTTTTATCACGGCAGTTGCCGACAACCCTTTGCGTATCATAGCAGGTGGGTACAGGATCAGTCGTCTGATGGCGTATGTTTTGTCGTCGAGCACATACAAGCCTTTGGATGGGCGCCATACATAGAGCGCATTGAGGGTGGTATCCTCACCCAGGATCTTGAACTTTCTGCCTGAATCCCCCTCGGCACTGTTGGCCAGGGTGGTATCTTCCAGTACGTTTTCAAAACTGTTGCGGTATTCGTCGTATACGCTGATGCCGTAATTGTGAGTGAGTATAAGCTGATGCCGGGCATTGCGGTACAGGGAGTAACCTTTGTAACCTTTCAGGGCGAAGCGGTTGATGAGGGCACGCCCACCGGTGTTAGACCGGGTACCCAGATTACCCTTTCCCTGCCCCGCTATCTCGCGGGAACTTGGGTTATACCGGTATTCGTTGAACACATAGCCATCAAAACGGTTTACACCGTCGTGCGTAGCAATCCACATAAATCCCTGATTATCCTCCAATATGTCGTACACAGAATTTTGAGAAAGCCCTTCATTCACCCCGTAAGAGTCGAATATATAAGGCTTTTCCTGTGCATGCAACACAGTCACTGGTAAGGTGCATAGGAAAAACAATAAAATAGTCCTCGTTATCTGCGCCGCCCGTTGCAATGACAATATTATAGATTAATAGAGGTTAGTAATGCATGTTAAAACTGTGTCCAAAAAAACGCAGTGCTTGCAAATATATAAATCTGCTACACACTTTCTAATGATTTTGTAATTTTCTTGCCTGAACAGTCAATAATAACCCATGCAAAAATTCAGCAAATCCTTACTGCTACTACATTCTGTATTCTTTATCCACATTTTTTCTGCCTATGCACAGCAACAGCCTGCCATTAAACTACTTGAAATCCCGCCCATAGCCAGTATCAGGGGATTATCGGTGGTAAATGACTCCGTTGTGTGGGTGTCGGGCACCGGCGGACAGGCTGGTTTGACCACTGATGGAGGCAAACATTGGCAATGGATGAAGGTCCCAAATCATGATAGTGCCGACTGGCGTAGTTTACATGCATTCAGCAGTCAGCGGGCGCTACTTTTAAACGCCGGTTCTCCTGCCCATGTGATGCTGACCAACGATGGTGGCAAATCGTGGGAGACAGCATATGAGGATACTTCAAAAGGCATTTTTTTTGATGATATCGCATTCCTGAATGACTCAGCCGGATTTGCGATTGGTGATCCTATGCCACCAGACAATAAATTTGCCGTTATCACCACTGAAGACAGGGGTAAAACCTGGACGCGCCCCATGCATCTATTAATGGCGGAACCCGGCGAAGCCATCTTTGCCGCCAGTGGTACCAATGTAGCAGTATGTGCGAATGAAAAAGGTGGTATTATTACCGGGGGACAGGTAAGCCGGTTTATTCCCGGCGATGGCAGCCAAAAACCAGTATTACTACCTATTACGCAGGGTAGTCCCAGCAAAGGTGCATTTTCACTGGCTTTCAAACCAGATGGCAAAACAGGGGTGATCGTAGGTGGTGATTATCAGCACGATAAAGACACCACTAATAATTGTGTGTACACCACTGATGATGGTAAAACCTGGACCGTCTCTCCTGCACCTCCTGCCGGTTACCGCTCCTGTGTTGTGTATGTGAAAGGAAATATATTTATTGCGACCGGTACTTCTGGTACAGATATTTCAAGGGATGGTGGTGTACATTGGCAAAAGATCAGTGAACAGGGATTTCATGTGGCTGGCGTATCGCCCGATGGAAAGAAGATCTGGCTGGCGGGTAGCCGTAAACTGGGAATGATTCAGCTTTAAATAAAAAAGGGGTATTGAAAAACACCCCCGAAAAATAGGTTAAAGCAAAAAGTATATTATTCAGAAGGGAAAGATAATCCGGGAATGCTTTACTTGTATGTGAATTTTCGCCAATGTGTTATTTTTACGGGTAAACGACGGATAATCAGCGTCGAATGATATAAAATCGAAACACTGTTATAACAATATATTTTTGCCTAATTTAGGCATCGATAGGGAAAGAGAATGGTATTAATAAAAGCGAACTATGCAAGTAACGACCTCATCTGGTAAGTATTCGGTCAAGCACTATCCGGATACCATTAAAGAGTGGAAAAAAGAAGGTAACTACTTCTATTTTTATACGTCGGAGACAATCCTGGAAGTAAGGATCATATCAGATAAGATCATCCGGTTCCGCTATGCTGCTGATGGAAAGTTTCAACGTGATTTCTCGTACGCGGTAAGCGACCGATTGGAAGAAACACCTGTCAACTTTGGACTGAGGGAATTCGAAGAAAACTTTGAACTCTATACAGATATCCTGCGCATTTACATCAACCGCGATGACCTGCGCCTCACCATCACCGACTCGGAAGGCCGCATTATCAATCAGGACGAAATGGGCTTCCACTGGCAGTATTACCTGCAGAAAGGGGGTAAGATCGTATACTGTAGCAAGCAGATACAGGAAGGCGAATGCTTCTATGGCATGGGCGATAAGCCCACCGATCTGAACATGCATGGCAAACGCGTAGAAAACTTCGGAACCGATGCCTATGGCTATCAGAAAGACACTGATCCGCTGTACAGGAACATTCCGTTTTACTACGGCCTGCACCAGGGCATTGGCTATGGTATTTTCTTCGACAATACCTTCCGTACTATCTTCGACTTTGGGAAGGAACGTGAGAACACAACCAGCTTCTGGGCCAGGGGTGGTGAAATGAATTACTACTTCATTTACGGACCTGAATTACTACAGGTAGCCGAAGGATATACAAAGATTACCGGTACGCCAGACCTTCCGCCCATGTGGGCTTTGGGCTACCAGCAATGTCGCTGGAGCTACTATCCTGATAAACGCGTCAGAGAGATTGCCGCTGAATTCCGTAAACGCGAAATTCCCTGTGATGTGATCCATCTTGACATCGATTACATGGAAGGCTTCCGCTGTTTTACATGGAGCAAGGAAGGATTTCCTGAACCGGTAGGACTGATCAAAGATTTGTCTGCAATGGGCTTCAAGATAGTGGTCATCATCGATCCGGGTATAAAGGTAGATCCTGACTATGCTATTTATCAGCAGGGTATTCAAAAAGATTATTTCTGTAAGCGGGCCGATGGCGCACTCATGGAAGGCGATGTATGGCCCGGCAAATGCGTATTCCCGGACTATACCAATCCTGAAGTGAGAAAGTGGTGGGCCAGCCTGTTCAAAGGCCTGGTAGACACTGGCGTACGCGGTGTGTGGAATGATATGAACGAACCTGCCGTTTTTGAAATGGGCACCTTCCCTGAAGACGTGCGCCATGACTACGACGGCGAGGCAGTGAGTCATCGTAAGGCACACAACATTTACGGTCACCTCATGAGTAAATCGACGGAAGCAGGTATGCGCAAATACCTCATGCCACACCGTCCGTTTGTAATAAGCCGTTCCTGCTATGCCGGTGCACAACGCTGGACCTCCCTGTGGACGGGAGATAATGTGAGCAGCTGGGATCACCTGTGGCTGGCTACCATACAGGCACAGCGACTGGCCGTATCCGGTATTTCCTTTGTCGGCAGCGATATCGGTGGATTTATCGGTGAGCCGGATGGTGAACTGTATGTACGCTGGATACAATTAGCGGTATTCCATCCGCTGATGCGTACCCACTCTGCCAGCAATGAAACCGGTTTTGACCAGGAACCATGGAGCTTTGGCGGTGAATATGAAGAAGTGGCGAAGAAGTTTATTCAGCTGCGCTACCAGTTATTACCTTACCTGTATACAACCTTCTGGCAATATAGTGTGAACGGAACACCGATGATGCGTCCGCTGGCTTTCGTAGATCAGCATGACAAAGAAACACATGACCGTACACATGAATTCATGCTGGGCGATAACCTGCTCATCAGTCATGTGAGCGAAAAAGGTATGAAGGAAAAAGAAGTGTACCTGCCCGCAGGACAATGGTATTACTACTGGAATGACCAGCTTTTCAACGGTAAACAATCTGTGAAAGTGGCAACCCCGCTGGAAGAGATGCCACTGTTTGTAAAAGCAGGGGCCGTAATTCCTCATTATAACAAAATCCAGTATGTAGAACAGCGCGATGCGGAAGAGATGATCCTGCACGTGTATTATAGCGATCAGATCACCAACAGCGTACTCTACGAAGACGCCGGCGATCACTATGGTTATAAGAACGGTCAGTACAACAATATTCGTTTCAAACAGGTGTCAACCAAACAGCAATTTGAGTTGAGGAAACGTTTCTTTGGTAATTACGATGCCGCTTACAAAAAGCATCATATTTATATACATGGTTTACCATTTAAACCAAAGGAATATATCATAGATGGCAAGGCAGTGAAACTCTCTGTTGCCAATGCAACCGGTGGTGTGTTCAAGATAATAGCAGAACGTAAATTTGAGACGCTTGTGATACGATAACAGGAACATCATTTATACAAACTACAAATCCCAAATTCTCATGTATGAAGAATTTGGGATTTGTAGTTTTAAACCCATTTGATCTAAAAAAAAGGGCACTGTAGATTGAGATCTTAGTGCCTTTTCATAACCTATGCCAACTTTAGAGTTAATCAAAATTAACACGTTATAACGTATACACAAACACTCATATCAAAATGAACAAAATGAACGGAACGCTCAACATTGAACGAAGAATATTTAGTTAATAAGAAGTTATGAAATGGGTTTTCGCTTGTTATCACAACCTTTCCCTTAACAAATTGTTTGGAATAAGGGCACATTTGCTACACATTGTTAAGCATACTCCACGGTTTCTGGTGTGAGATATGTTGAAATAGTATGTGTAACACTGTATTACAATGGGTTATAAATACGCGGCATAATAGTTGTGCCTTCTATGACAGAGAATATGTTTTATTATCTGATGTTAAACGGAACCCATTATTAAACCTTTCAAAATTCATTTCTTATGGCTGCAGAACAAAACAATCACTTCACCCAGGAACAAGAAAAACTCGAAAGGGAGCATTCGCACGAGCACAATCATGGACATGAGCAACATGGAAGTAATGCTCACCAGGGTCACAATTCTGAAGCAGAAGACAAACCCAAATCAGAAACTCCAAGTCGAAAAGATAAACGGGGTTTTGCCTCTATGGATGCATCCATGCAGCGGGCGATAGCCAGTAAAGGCGGTCGTGCTGCGCATGCGCAGGGGGTAGCCCATGAGTTTAATTCTGCTGAAGCACGCGAAGCCGGCCGTAAAGGCGGTGTTGCAGTAAGCCGGAACAGACAGCATATGGCCGAAATAGGTAAGAAAGGCGGAGAAGCAGCGCACAATAAAAGAAAAAAAGCACAGCAGCAACAGAACGCTGAGTAACGGTTTGCCCTGAAAGTTCTTGATGTTTTTCCCAAAATGAGGGATTGCCTGAAATGTGGATCACACATTGCGGTAATCCCTTTTTTATGTGGGGGAGAAGTTCTACATATAGCGGCCTGCGACAGCTGAGAAGATTTACTTTGTAGCGTAATATCTTTAGCAGATCCATTGTTAGCTGAATCCCTTAGAGTATCCTTATTGGCAGGATCCTTCTTATTAGGATTTTTATTACTTTTATCCCCATTATGAAATCTACCATTCGCCAATTACGCTTCTTCCTCATCCCCTATTCAGTTTTATTCACCATTGCCCTCACACTCAAGATAATTTTCACAAGAGAAGAAATATACTTTTTCATTAATGGATTGCACTTCCCGGCTGGAGATGTGCTTTTCAAATATGTAACAGAAATGGGTGGGGCTACTACTGCTTTTTCAATCGTATTGATCCTGTTATTTGTAAGATACCGATATAGTTTATTACTGGCCAGCAGTTACCTGCTGACCAGTTTGATAAATTTCCCTTTGAAATATATCGTGGGTGCTCCACGACCAAAATTGTATTTCACCGATTCACCTCATGCTATTTATTATGTACCAGATGTAGAAGTGCTCTCGAATCATTTCAGTTTTCCGTCAGGACATACAGTATGCGCATTCACCACAGCAGTGGTGTTGACTTTCATTAGTCCCCGCAAGTGGTATGGGTATATTTACTTTCTGCTGGCAGTACTGGTAGCTTATTCCAGAATGTACCTCAGTCAGCATTTCTTTGAAGATGTGACAGCTGGTTCGTTTGAAGCAGTAGTAGTTGTGACCTGTTGGATTGCCTGGTTTAATAATCGTGCTTTCTTCCGGCACCCTGGTTGGGAAGGTGCGCTAAGCAGGAAAGATGATTAGTGCTTTTTGTCCCTTTGCTCAATAAGGTATGATGAACTGGAAAATTTAGTGCTTTTTATTCCCTGACTGATGTGGTAACTGAGAAGGTTGCGCCGGGAGTTTTTTTGGTACCTTATTCGTAATGGTATCCAGTTCCTCAGCACTTACCGGCTCTCCCCTTTTGTAATATTCTTTCACCATATTCCCATCTTCATCATAGATCTTCCACAGACCATCGCGCAGTGAAGTCGCATTCCTTTTGATCTCTTCGAATTTTTCTTCCTGGGTAACAGGATCGATCACTCTGTAGCTTTCTACCGTGTCATCCACGTCTTTAGCTACAAAATTACCTTCCGCACTTACCAGACCATTCAGATAAAAATAACGGGCCGGACCATTCAGTGCATTGTGTTTGAAAGTTTCCTCTGCGATAATAGCACCAGATGGCGCGTATTTTTTCCAGAGCCCTTCCTTACGGTCGTCTACATAGGAACCTTCCCAGGTGTAGCCGTCTTCGCCACGGGTGGCGGCAACTTCTTCGGACCATTCGCCCTGCTTACGTTTTTGGTCGTCTTTTTTGTTTAGTTTAATAGTGAAGCCCTGCGAATAGACAATAAAGCATAACAGTTGTAGTACAGAAAATGCGAGGAGTTTTCTCATTCAGAAGTATTTTGCACAAGTTAGTAATTTTTAATATATCTAGTCTTTGAGTGCATTTGCTACGCACAAGGGGTCGGGGTTGTTTTATTTAAAACGACCGTCCTTTCAGCACCACAGGCCCATCTACGAAAAATTGTAGCTTTCGCAGAAGGTGAAAGCTACAATTTTTCCCAAAAAAGAAAGGCTATATCAATAACGATATAGCCTCCCATTTTATGATGGTGTGTCTTAGTCCTTATATCCTTTTTCTATACTACTTACTCAGTTTAATCGCATCTACTGATGTATTCTTACCGATCTCAATCTTAACACCAGTGATTGTAGTATCAGCATATCCATTTGATGCATTTACATACACATTGTAAGTACCTGTGTTCAGCCCCCTGATCTTCCACTCACCACTCTTCCATGGTAAAGCATAAGCCGTATCTGTATCATTGTACACAGTCAGTACCGGATAAGCATCATAAGGAGTTACTTTACCAGAAATACTACCTGTTTCAGATACCAGGAATACGTGGATTACCGGACGCAGTACAAACTTACCATTACCAGTTTGAACGATAGAACGATCTACATCAAAGTCCAGCCACAGACGGTAGTTACCGCTCTGGTATTCTTCCCATTCTTCAGGACGGATATTCACTACCAGTTTCACCTGGCCATTTGCAGCCTTCAGCGGATACTGTACGCTGTCTTTTACAACGTAGCTGTTCGCACCCAGGTTGATCTGAATTCTCCTTACTTTACCCACAGGCACTACACCTTCAGAGAGTAAAGTATCGGCACCGTTACGCAGGGTGAGTATATCGTACACACCAGGAGAGATCGCCAGAGAATCCCATACTTTGCAGGAATCATCACGGTCGTTTTTGTCTTCTCCCCAGTGGCAACGGTTGTAATCATTACCCCAGTCGTCGTCTCCGCCATTGTTATCACCTTTCCCTTTGCCATTTGCACCGTCGCAGGTGTCTACTAATACCTGAATTGATTTGATGTCCAGAAATACATTGTCAAAGCGGCTACCCGGATCATCTGCCAGGAAAATGTTCAGTCTTTGTTGGTTTGCGCCGAGGCCTGTGGATGAACTGGAGTTATCCTTTTTACAGGAATACACGACTACAGCCAACAATACTAACGTGGCTAGCCCCCATCCGGAAGTGCGGAGATAGGTCTTCATAAAAGAATGGTTTTTTTTGGTTTTAATAATAAAGATAAAGCCTCCTACTACAGACTTGCACGATATTTACTGCTTTCAGTAAGCTTACTTTAGATCGAAAAAATAAACAAAAGTTTAACAGCGTATAATTATTGCTCATATACTTCTCAATAAACTATCATTCAATTTTTTACGAAGAGTGGTTTTTAATTCTGTGTGCAATTTAGTACTCTTCCTGATGGGGATTCATCGCGGAATTCAGGGATTTTGTCGCAAACATTGACCCATAAAAAAGTCCTTCCCAAATGGAAAGGACTACTAACTTTATCAATACGAATAACATCTATACTTTTTTGAATATGGCAGCCCCCAATGGCGGCAGTCGTAACAACAGTGTATAATCTTTTCCATTATACGCCTGCTCTGTTGCTTTCACCACAGCGGTATTAACGACTCCACTGCCAAAAAACGCTGGCGCATCACTATTCAATATCTCTTTCCAGCTGCCTCCTTCATTTATCCCCAGCAAATAATTCTCTCTCGCTATCGGCGTCATATTTAATACGACTAATATATTATCCGAATCCTCTTTGCCTTTTCTTAAATATGACAACACACTATTATCATAGTCCGACACATTCACCCACTCAAATCCATAATACTCAAACTGCTTGATGTACAATGCCGGCTCTGTCTTATACAAATGATTCAATGCCTTTACAAATCCTTTCAAACCCTGATGTGACGGATGTTCCATCAAATGCCAGTCCAGCTGGGATTTATAATTCCACTCCGATGTTTGCCCAAACTCATCACCCATAAACAACAACTTCGTACCCGGATGCGTAAACATATAACTATACATCAAACGCAGGTTCGCAAATTTCTGCCAGTCATCACCCGGCATCTTATACAACATCGGCGATTTTCCATGCACTACTTCATCATGACTCAATGGCAACATAAAGTTCTCCGTAAATGCATAGGCGATACTAAATGTAAGCTGATCCTGATGAAACTTCCTGTAGTAAGGATCCCGTTTAAAAAACGCCAGCGTATCATTCATCCAGCCCATCATCCACTTCATCCCAAATCCTAATCCACCCATGAACACGGGTCTTGACACCCCGTAAAAAGAAGTAGACTCCTCAGCGATCGTCTGCACATCCGGAAAGAGTGAATAAATGGTGGCATTCATATTCTTCAGAAAAGAAATCGCTTCCAGGTTCCCCTCTCCCCCATGCTCATTGGGTTCCCATGCACCTGCTTCGCGTGAATAATTCAAATGTATCATAGACGCAACAGCATCCACACGTAATCCGTCTGCATGAAATTTATCAAGCCAGAATATGGCATTGCTCAATAAGAAAGACCGCACTTCATTGCGCGCATAGTTGAAGATGTAACTGTTCCAGTCAGGATGAAAACCTTTCCGCATATCAGCATATTCATACGTATGACTGCCGTCAAAACGGAACAACCCATGCTCATCATATGGAAAATGCGAAGGCACCCAATCCAGGATCACACCGATACCTGCCTGGTGAAACGCATCTATAAATGCCATGAATTCCTGCGGTGTACCATATCGGGAAGTAGGTGCATAATACCCCGTTCCCTGATATCCCCATGAACCGTCAAAAGGGTGTTCCATTACCGGCATCAGTTCCACATGGGTAAAACCCATTTCCTGTACATATGGGATCAATTTTGCGGCTATTTCACCGTAATTGTAAAATACCTCGTGGTCATTCGGATCTGGCCGCTGCCAGCTACCCAAATGCAATTCGTACACTGAATATGGACTCTGCAGACTATTGTGCTGACTCCGTGTCTCCATCCAGCTGCTGTCGTTCCACTTGTAATCCAGCTCCCAGGTAATAGATGCCGTCTTGGGACGCAGTTCCCAGTAGTTAGCATAAGGATCCCCTTTGCGGAGTTCCTCCCCCGAATTGGACCGGATAAAATATTTGTAGCATACCCCTGCTTCTACCTGCGGAATGAATCCTTCCCAAATCCCCGATTTGTCCCATCGGGGGTACAAATGGTGACGATGCTGGTCCCAGTCATTGAAGTCTCCTATCACGGACAAGTACGTCGCATTTGGGGCCCAAACTGCGAAATACGTACCATTCACCCCCTGAAACGTGGTTTGATGGGAGCCAAATTTTTCATAAAGATGCGGGTGTTTGCCCTCCTGAAACAATGTAATATCTTGTTCAGAAAAGAGTGAAAAGGGCTCTACGGGCTGTAATTGATGCGTGTTTTCTTTAGTCATAAACCGGGAAAGGACTGTGGATACAAGATAGTTCAAATTTTGAATTTGGAAGCCCAATCGTGATCATATCATCAACTATCCGGCCATAATAAAATCCGGCGAAGGCTTCCTTCCTAAAAACAAAAATCCCATCTCGTGTAATAACGAGACGGGATTCTAATATTCATTTAAGTCGATTAATATCTCTTCTTATATCCTGGGCGTGAACCTGCTCCACTGCCGCTACCGCTACCTTCCCAACGACGTTTGCCACCACCGTCTTCACGGCTACGACCTCCGCCACCCGGGCCACCGCTTCTGCGACGATCACCATCCTGTGACATTTCAATTCTCACGCTGCGACCATTGTAATCAGCTTTCTTGAAAGTCTCCTGGAATTTATCTACTACATCGTTTTCTACTTCAAAGAAGGAGTAAACACCTTTCAGATCAATACGACCGATCTTGTTACCACGTACGCCACTGGTATCGCACAGGTAGCGCAGCATATCGCCACGGGTAAAGTCATCTACTGAACCCAGGTTGATAAACAGACGGGTGAATTTACCAGTACCACGTGCACCACGTTCAGCACCAGCTTCGAAAGTACGTTTTTCTTCCTTCACGTTCAGATCAGGTGCATCCTGGTAGTATTCCAGGAACTGGTTGAACTCAAGAGAAGCGAAACGTTTGATGATCTCTTCTTTGCTCATGTTCTGGAACTCTTCATATATACGTTCCAGGTATGGTTCAATCTGTTCTTCGTTTACAATTACGGCGTGAACTTTATGCACCAGGCCAAACAGTTGTTTTTCACATACTGCAAAACCATCTGGCACTTCTGCCTTCACAAATTTCTTACCGATCACACGTTCGATCTGACGGATTTTACCGATGTCACGGCTGCTGATGATAGCGATAGATATACCTGATTTACCGGCACGTGCGGTACGACCGGAACGGTGCGTGTAGTTTTCTACGTCATCAGGCAGTTCGTAGTTGATAACGTGTGTTACGTTGTCAACGTCGATACCACGTGCAGCAACGTCAGTTGCTACCAGTACCTGCAGTGATTTTTCGCGGAAGCGCTTCATCACTTTATCACGCTGTTGCTGGGTCAGGTCACCGTGCAGAGCATCGGCGTTGTAACCATCACGAATCAGTGATTCTGCGATTTCCTGTGATTCTATTTTAGTACGGGTGAAGATGATACCGAAGATCTCAGGGTTGAAATCCACGATACGTTTCAGCGCCGCATATTTTTCGCGGGGACGTACGATGTAGTATTCGTGCTCGATGTTGACATTACCGCTGTTCTTGTTACCTACAGTCAGTTCGAACGGATCGGTCATGTATTTCTGAGCGATACGGCGTACTTCCTGTGGCATAGTAGCGGAGAACAACCAGGTGGTTTTTCCTTCAGGAGTGTTGGAAAGAATACTGTTGATGTCTTCCTGGAAACCCATGTTCAGCATTTCATCTGCTTCATCCAGTACAACATAACGTACGTTTGTGAAATTAACCGCTTTACGGTCAATAATATCCAGCAAACGACCAGGAGTAGCTATCACGATGTGTACGCCTCTCTTCAGGTCGCGCAATTGCTGTACAATGCTGGAACCGCCATATACCGCTACGATGCTTACATCTCCCAGGTGCTTGCTGAAGTTCTTCAGGTCATTGGTGATTTGCAGGCATAGTTCACGGGTAGGGCATAATATAAGCCCCTGAGGGTGACGCTGTTTAATATCTATCTGTTGTAACAAAGGCAGGCCAAATGCTGCCGTCTTACCTGTGCCCGTCTGGGCTAAACCTACGAAGTCTCTATCTCCGCCCAATAGAACAGGAATAGCTTTTTCCTGTATTGGTGTAGGCGCTACGAATCCGAGGTCCTGGATTCCTTTTAAAAGGGGCTCTTGTAAGCCTAATGTTTCAAATGTTATCATTGATTTGCTTTGATCAGGCTCCGTCGGGAGCCCTGGTATATCATCCCAGTGAATTCTATGCACTGGGTTACTTTTCCTGTTGTTTCTATGAACAAAACTTACGCATTCATACCTGCGTTGGATGTACACTTATACAAGTTCACCTTCCAGGTCATAATCGTAAGCCTTCGTAATTCTTACGTTGACAAATTCACCGGATTTCAGGCGCTTGTTAGTGTTAATAATTACTTCATTATCTACTTCTACCGAATCGAATTCAGTACGTGCCAGATAACGGCCTGATTCTCTTTTGTCGACAATCACGCGGTAGATCTTTCCAACCATCTCCTGATTTTTTTCGAGAGAGATTTCCTGTTGTACTTCCATGATCTCCTGTGCTCTGCGTTCTTTTTCTTCTGCCGGGATATCATCTTCCAGGTCATAGGCACTGGTACCTTCTTCATGGCTGTAGGTAAAGACCCCTACCCTGTCGAAACGCATCTTTTCGAGAAAGGCTTTGAGTTCTTCCACATCTTCCAGCGTTTCACCGGGATAGCCGGTGATCAGTGTAGTACGGAGTGCAATGCCGGGAACTTTTTCCCTGATAGCTGTTACCAATTCTTCCATTTCCACGCGGGTGATCTGGCGCTTCATGGATTTCAACATATTGTCAGCAGCGTGTTGAAGCGGCATATCGATGTAATTACAGATGTTCGGGAACTCCTTCATTACATCCAATATTTCCATTGGAAATTTGTGCGGGTAAGCATAGTGAAGGCGGATCCACTCCAATCCTTTTACATTCGCCAAAGCACGCAATAAATCTGCCAATTTACGTTGCTTATACAGATCCAGACCATAATAAGTCAGTTCCTGTGCAATGAGCATGATCTCCTTCACACCGGAGTTCACCAGTTTCTCTGCTTCTGTAATGATCGCTTCCATAGGCTTGGACACGTGTCCACCGCGCATTAAAGGAATCGCACAGAATGAGCAGGTACGGTTACAACCTTCTGCAATTTTCAGATAGGCATAATGTGTAGGTGTACTCAACAATCTTTCGCCGAGCAGTTCTGCTTTATAATCAGCGTCAAATTTCTTGAGGATGAGCGGCAGCTCCATGGTACCGAACCAGGCATCCACACCTGGAATTTCTGATTCAAGATCCCCACGATAACGTTCACTGAGACAACCGGTCACATAGACCTTGTCGAGACGACCGCCTTGTTTCAGTTCTACCTGTTCAAGAATGGTATTGATGGATTCCTCTTTTGCTTTGTCGATAAAACCGCAGGTGTTCACCACTACGATATTATGATCTTTTTTAGCACTCTCGTGTACCACATCAATTTCATTGGCAAGCAGCTGTCCGCTGAGTACCTCAGAATCTACCATGTTCTTGGAACATCCAAGCGTAATAATATTAACCTTATCTTTCTTTAAAGTTTTTGTCTTCAAGCGCGAATAATTTTTTATCGGGCAAACAAGCAGATGGCTTGTCTGATTACCGCCACGAAGACATCCAGACACGAAACTGAAGAGAACAGCGAGACTTGCTGTTTAGTGACTATGAGCCTTAGTGGGGGTTATATTTGTTCAAAGAATTGCAAAGGTAATTAATTAATTACGAATTGTCAATTCTCATTTACGTATAAACGTCTATTTAGTGAACCTATTGTCAGAAATTGTATTTTTTTTGGATATATAAAAAGCCCCGCAATTGTTACAGGGCGTTTATTTAGTGCTATGCTGCATCAGTGTTTAAATGTTAAATAGGGAGTCTACAAATTCTACTTTATTAAAGACTTGCAGATCTTCCATCTTCTCGCCGATACCAATATATTTAACAGGAATTTTAAACTGGTTTGCGATGGCAAGTACCACCCCACCTTTAGCAGTACCGTCCAGTTTGGTGATGGCCAGGGCAGTTACTTCGGTAGCAGCGGTAAAGTGTTTGGCCTGTTCCAGTGCATTCTGACCGGTAGAACCATCCAATACCAGCAGTACTTCGTGGGGGGCTTCAGGCAGTACTTTCTTCATTACGCGTTTGATCTTGCTCAGCTCATCCATCAGGTGGGCTTTATTGTGCAAACGGCCGGCTGTATCTATAATGATCACATCTACATCTTTGGCAGCACCGCTCTGTACGGTATCGAAGGCAACTGCTCCCGGATCGGAGCCCATGGCCTGCTTTACGATTTGCACGCCTACGCGGTCGCTCCAGATCGTAAGCTGGTCTACTGCTGCTGCGCGGAAGGTATCTGCCGCACCGAGCATGACGGTTTTGCCGGCTTTCTTGAAGTTGTAAGCGAGTTTACCGATGGTGGTAGTTTTACCAACACCATTTACGCCTACGACCATAATAACATAAGGCTTTTTGCCGGCAGGGGTATCGAAGTCACGAAAACCGCTGTCAGGTGCATCGACCAGGAGACTGGCGATTTCTTCCTGCAGGATCTTGTTCAGTTCTCCGGTACCCAGGTATTTATCTTTAGATACTCTTTTTTCGATCCTATCGATGATCTGTACAGTGGTATCCACGCCTACATCTGCAGATACGAGGGCTTCCTCGAGGTTATCGAGGACTTCGGTATCAACGGAAGATTTTCCGGCGATGGCACGACCAAGCTTGTTTAAGAAACTTTCTTTTGTCTTTTGTAATCCCTGATCCAGGCTTTCCTTCTTTTCTCTTGAAAAAAGCTTATTGAAAAAACTCATAGCTGTCTGTTTTTTACCGCGACGGACTGAACAAATGTGGATGAAATATAAAATACAGCGCCAATTTACTGAAAAATGTGGAGCTGGGTAATAAAATAGTATTATAACCGTTGAAAGCGGTCGTTTTGGCGGGGTTCATTTGAATTGAATAGAACG
The DNA here is from genome assembly GCF_034274695.1 of Chitinophaga sp. LS1. NCBI lineage: Bacteria > Pseudomonadati > Bacteroidota > Chitinophagia > Chitinophagales > Chitinophagaceae > Chitinophaga > Chitinophaga sp. LS1. The sequence continues at coordinate 5,138,910 of NZ_CP128362.1, read as the reverse complement.
ATCGGCTCCAAAATTGAATCCTCCGTTTCAGTGATCAAACTTAAACCCAAAATCTCTTCTATAGAATCAATCCCGAAGTAAATCTCCCCTTTCAAACCCGAACTCCCCCTCGTATCATTCAGTGCCTGATTGAACTCACTCCTCCTATTCTGCCAGTACAGACGGTCCTATTTTATTAAATCCGTACAGACCTGTCCTATTATATTATATAAATCAAAAAAAGCTGCCCCGTTTTTGAACGAGACAGCTTTAAATATAGTTTAGTAAAGCCGAATTACTTAGCCATGTACTCCTGAACCTTATCCTTGTGCACGATAGCCTCTTTAAAGGTATATGCACCAGTTTTCGGAGAACGTACCGCCTTGATTACCTTAGTCCAAACCTTGGATTCAGCGGCTGCTTTAGCATCTTTTACTTTCGAGTTCTTGGAAGCTGCTTTTGCCATAATATTTTTTACTTAAAAGTTAAGTGAATTGTCAAAAATCTATCCAGTCAATTGCCAATCGCATCAATAGGATAAACGATTAACTACTAACATTAACGATCAATTATTTGATTTCTTTGTGTACAGTTACTTTCCTTAAAATAGGATTGTACTTTTTCAACTCCAGACGCTCAGGAGTGTTCTTTTTATTCTTGGTGCTGATGTAGCGGGAAGTACCTGGCTGACCAGAAGTTTTGTGTTCTGTGCACTCCAGTATTACTTGCACCCTGTTACCTTTTTTTGCCATTTTGTATACAAATTAAGTTGAATGCTTACGATTAGATTGTTTGTCCAGCTGCACGCAATTCTTTAACTACTGCATACAAACCGTTTTTGTTGATGGTTCTTAACGCATCAGCAGAAACTTTCAAAGATATCCAGCGATCCTCTTCCGCCAGGAAAAAACGTTTTTTCTGCAGGTTAGGCAGAAATCTTCTCTTAGTCTTAATGTTAGAGAAGGAAACATGGTGACCCGTAATAGGCTTCTTTCCTGTCACCTGACATACTCTTGCCATGATAGAAAAATTTTGGACTGCAAAAGTCGCAAATTATTTTGAATTTGCAAACTATCACATTCCGTGATTAATGAATAAAAGTATTTTATTGTAATGTTTTTCAACATTAAGCGGTGGTCCTCAATTACTTACAAGCGCATCGCGCAAATAAATATTAATTATCCACACCTTAAAAACCTGATTAAATGACCACCTTTCGGCAGTACTTCAATAGCTTTCCTCTTCAGCCAGTATTCGGGTACAGCCTTATGGCGGACAATACCTGCTACCTTCGATGGTTAGCCCCGTCCTGTTTTACAACAGTATTTAACCAGACTTCCGCACCTTGAAAAATTTATCCACATCAACTGTCGGCAGGCCATTCATCCCTCCGAAATGCCCATGGCAATGACGAATTTCAGGATTATTGTTCTTTCGGTAAGATCTTTCCCGGTAAGAAACCTATCACTTACAGTAACACGATTAAACTTCTCAAAACCGCGCCCAGCCTAACTGCATCTAAGATACGGTTTTGGGTGGTGCCGTGTTTTATCAGTGCTTCTTCATGCGAAGATACACACATTTCACATCCGTTCAAAGCAGAAACTACTAAACTTATCAATTCGAAGAATTCTTTTCCTAAAATTGGGTTCGCCATGATACTCATACGGATACCTGCTGGCTGGGTAGTATAGAACTCTTTCTTCACAAAGTGACGGAAACGGTAATATACATTATTAGCTACCAGCAGACTGGTACAGCTGATCACTTCTGCCACCTCTTTATCATTCGCACCTTCTGCTACTGCCAGCTTTTCAAATGCTGCATGCAACGCTGCATTCTTTTCATTTACCGCTACTGACAAACCGATCAGGTAAGCTTCCTTCTTGGTTAAGTTGATGGAATTCAGACCATTCGTCACATTTATCTTCAAATCTTTCAGATATCTTGCGTCTGAATTGGCTAATGCATGTAAACTGGTAGATAATGCACTCTCGGTCAATCCCACTGCCTGCAGCAACTGCACAGCTGTATCCTGATTGGATGTTGCGAACATATATATAATATTACAAAGTTACGGGTAAGAAAAAGTCCATAGCCGGACAACCTTAAAGGCGCTGACTATGGACCTCGAAATAAAAAATTATGCGTTCAGGGTAGCCTGACCTTTTTCCCAGTTACAAGGGCACAGCTCGTCTGTCTGCAGTGCATCCAGTACGCGCAGTACTTCCTTCACATTACGACCTACGTTCAGGTCATACAGGGATACCCAACGTACAATACCTTGAGGATCAACGATGAAAGTAGCACGGTAAGCAACTTTTTCATTTTCTTCCAGGATACCTAATTCTGTAGCCAGAGATTTGCTGGTGTCAGCAAGCATTGGGAACTGAAGACCACGCAGATCTTCGTGATCTCTTCTCCATGCTGCGTGTACAAACTCACTGTCGGTAGAAGCACCGATCAGGATCGCATCACGGTCTACGAAATCCTGGTGAGCTTTGTTGAACTCAGCGATTTCTGTAGGACATACAAAAGTGAAATCTTTAGGCCACCAGAACATCACTAACCATTTGCCGGAAGCTTTCAGCTCCTCTGAACTCAGTTCGTAAAACTCTTTTCCTTTCTCGATAGATACTACTGCCGTTTTCTTAAACTCAGGGAACTGTGCACCCAGAGACAAAGTTGCATTCTTCATGTACTTGATGATTATTTATATTGTTGGTTACTATTTCTACCTGCGGTCAAATTTCCGGTGCAAAGGTCACTGTCTATTCATAATTAGTCAAATAGATTTTTCCTAATAGGTTATTGAAAAAGTCTATATACTTCAGTGCGCCTGTACAGCATTGATGAAATTCAATTCTTGTTTCACTTTTTCCCCTGTTTAATACTTTCTTAACGTTTTTCGAAAGGAAACGTAACTTTTTGGCACGTTATTTAGTTATATAAGTATACTCATCCATTTACAATAAAACGACAGGATATGAAAGCGAAAAATGTACTCTTAGTGATAATTACGATAGGCCTTGCTCTGATTCCGTTCATTAAAAACAGTTTCAGTAAACATGATGAATTTGATGCCACTCAAGATCTGTTCATCTAATGTTTGAAGAGCAACGGTGTACCGTACTCATACCATTTTCTATTCCCAGATCGGGAAACAGAGTTTTATTGCCCTTAATTATTCCAATCTTTTTAATAATATAAAATAGCTGTTCCTTCGTTATTTATATATGGCAAAGGAACAGTGTGTTTTATGCACCCCAGTTCTACAACACGTTCCTCAAAATTGGTCATTTCCAGGCTTCCCTACTTCAGGTTACATTTCCAATAAGGTCATTAAAGCTCTTGATTCCCAGCATTTTATCTGTCGTAAATCCTTCTGCATATTCTACCCCAACCAGTTGGCCAAATGACCTGTCACGGCTGATAATATTCTCAAAAAACGCAGGTGAAGAAATATAAGTAGCAGGCTCATTGTCCGCCGCCGGGGCTAAAAACTGTGTCTTAAAACTTCTGATCGCTTCCTTCTTCCGCTCTATTACAGCAGAGATATCTATCACAAAATCAGGGTTTTCTATTTTATTCTGCAGCATATGGAATACCTGTTTTGGGCGCCAGGCTTCCTGCTCTTGTCCATCTAATGTTGTCTCTATTCTCCTCAGACCAGATAAAAAGCAACTATCTGCCACCAGCACCGCCGCACGTCCATGATCCGGATGACGGTCCTCACGGGCATTCGTCAGCACTATTTCAGGGCGATATTTCCTGATCATCGCGATCACCTGCAATTGCTCTTCTGTGTCATTTCTGAAAAAGCCATCCGGCAATCCCAGGTTTTCTCTTACATCCAGTCCCATTATTCTGGAAGAATCTGCCGCCTCTGCGGCACGGGTTTCGGGAGTGCCCCGCGTACCCAATTCTCCTTTTGTCAGGTCCAGTACGCCTACTTTCATTCCCTGTGCCGCGTGTACCATGAGGGCACCTGCACAAGCCAGCTCCACATCATCGGGATGCGCAACTATTGCTAATATGTCTAATTTCATCTTGAATTCTTTCCTTTCGGGTGCAAATATAACCCTAATGGAGAAAAACATCCTTCCTGAGAGGAATATGTGATCCTTTCGTATAAAAGATGCATATTTTAAACGGAGAAAACCATCCATTTTAATAGGAATACCTGTTCCTTTCGTATAAAAGATGCATATTTTAATGGAGAAAAACATCCATTCTAATAGAACACCTGTTCCTTTCGTATAGGATGCTTATTTTAAATAGAGAAAAACATCCATTCTGAGATAAATACCTGCCTCTTCCATATTATGGATGTTTATATTATTTGTGAGTACCCGCCCCACAACAAGGTTTCATATCGTTTTATTTCGATGTAATGATCACCCCCACTTTCCTATCCTTCACATCATACGTCTTCTTCAGCGCGTCTCCATCCACCACTACCAGGCTGGTAATATTTTTCCTTTCCAGCGCCGCCAACATATTCACCGAGTTGTCATCTATCTTAGTACCATCCAGTATGTACTGGAATTTACTATCATCCCCATATTTCTTAATCGCCGCCTCAAAAGCAGGTGACAAACTGGTAAATAACCGATTATACCGCCTGCGTGCAAATGGCTTGGTCTCAATATACATGATCCCATTCGCCGCTTTAGCGCCATACTGCGCCTGTAAAATCGGGCTTTTCACAATATTAATAAGGGCGATCTTGTCGGGTGTAAGTTGCTCAAGGCCATTCGTCGCCTCTACACTGTCAACAATGTACAATACGCTGTCCTGGGCCATGGTTGCGGCACTCCAAAGCAGGAGGCCGCCTAAAATAATTTTGAATCGCATGTGTGAAAGTTATAAAAAAAGCGGCAACCGCCGCTTCAATGTCTTGTTAAATATAGGCTGAGAGCCATTGGGTTAATCCACTAAAGTCATCAATGATAGGCCCGGAATACCGGATTGAAGCTATCTGGCTATAATCCCTACGCTCTCTTAATTAGACGCCCTCGATCCCCTATAAATCTCTATCTCCTGCACAATCGCCTCTATATCCTTATCTTCATCCAAATCATACTCACTCTTCAAATTTCCCCCAAAAAAGAAAGCCACCGTTTGCCACATCCGTGCAGAAAACCCTCCTTTCAATTCCTTAATGATCTCATAACAGTTCTGACCAGTCTGCCTGTTTATCAACTTCATTAATATACGCCCCTGATAAATAGACAAATTCTCCAGCTTATCGCCGAACTGCGCCTTCATCTGTTTCTCTACACTTGCCAGGTAAGCCTTCCGATCCTTTTTGTCATGCAAAGCAGCCAGTCTGCTATTCACATCTTTCAGAATCCTGGAAGCCTGCACTGCATAGGGATAAGTTACATACACCGCGTTGCGCAGACGCGTCCACGCTTCTCGCTGTTTACGGAACTTCTTCGGTAATTTATCGATAACTTCTACTATGCGGAGAGTAATGCTTGGAATGGTGTCGCCATTGACTATAATAGCACTGACAGGGATACTATCCAGACCGTGTTTGGTCTGAGCAAAGACCCCTACACGACTAAAGAGGCAAAGCATGATAACAATGAAGAATGCGGATATTGAACGACCCATTTCTTAAAGTATTCCTAATACTTTGCTAAAGTTAAGGTAAATATCAATAGGAACTGATATTAATCTTTTATGATATTTCCGGCTTTCTCCTTCCGCAAAACAGGCCTGTGGCCGGCAGTAAGTTCAATTCCCTGCATCCACAGATCTCAAAACAAACTCAATTATCCACCCTCAGCACTTTCTCCATCATCCGCCCTGCGTTAAACTCAATTATCTGCCTTCTGCATCACTGTATCCATCTTCAACTTCCGCTGCGCAAACTCATTGATCGCCCTCTCCACCCCCATCACATCATGCGATGTCATATAACACCCAATCACATGACTCCCCGCCTCCGGTATCGCCACCGCCTCCTTCAAACTATCCGCCGTACCCAGCCAATTCTCCATTCTCAATATCGCACTCACCTTCACCGTCGGATCCTGGTGTCTCTGGTCCTTATAATAATATAAATTCAATACCGGCTGCTTTATCTTCCTGAACGTAGCCGGCACCATCGTCGTTTCCAGCAATCCCTGCAACTCCCCTACCGCTTCCAGCCTGTATCGCGTATACCAATACTGCGCCCGCAGCGAATCTTTATCATTCGACTCACTATAATTCCCATTCATCACAATCCTCGACAACTGTAATCCCCACGGATTATTCGTCAAAAAAGCCATGTCATTATTAATCTCAATATTTGGTGACATATTTATCACCGCATACACATCATTCGGATACGTCGCCGCCAGCTCCAATGCCAGCGTACCACCTGTAGATGTACCCATCAGGATCACCTTCTCCCCCAATGCCTTCCCTATCGCCAACGCTTCCTTGGCATCCTTCCATAACCCCGTCGCTGTCATGGTCAGCAATGGCTCTGTCGTATCCAGTCCATGTGCATCCAGTCTGGACAGGTATAGATTACAACCATATCGCTTTGCAAAATCCAGGTGCACCGGGTTCCCCTCTCCCTGACTGGCCGAAAAACCATGAAGGTACACCACCGCATATTCCGTTTTCTCATGCAGGGAATCACGCCACACGATCCTCGCCTCATTATCCGGCTTCAGTTTATGCTGTGCCTCTTTCTGACGAACGTATTTGTCCAGCTCCGCAACATTGTCCGGTACCTGCGGAAACTTTGGATCATACACCGGCACAGCAGGCCTTGGCCCCAGGTAATATACCAGCACCAAAGACGTAAGGATCATAAGAGAAACGCGCAGCCATCTGCTATTCATGGAGAGTGAATTATTATTAAAAAACAATACAGGTAATAACCGGGATTATTACCTGTATCAATTCATTTATATCGTCAGACTATTAAACTACCTTTTCTTTTGTCAAAGGTTTCTTTATAGCTGGCTTTTCTTTGTTTTGACGCAAGCGCTGGAACATACTCATAATGAATCCGATCACCGTTACGATCACCCCTATCCACAATACATTGATGAATGGGAAGATGAAGGCTTTCATCACTATGTAATCCCTGAAAACGGTGGATTCTTTTACTTCCAGTTCTACCTTTTTATCCTTTGGCAGGATCTTACTAAAGCGAACATAGAGTGACAGTGGTGCCACGGTATCCGGGATATTATATTCGTAACTACTGTCGCGGATCAGGTAAATCGGCTTCAGGTTGTACTGGTCATTGTTCTTGGTATACACTTTCAGGGTTGCACCCACAGCCAGGTCATTTGGCTCAGCAGCATAATTACGGCTGGTTGGCTGAGGATCAAGGCCTTCCATCACCATGTACCCGTTGGAGAAGAAGATAGAATCACCCTGTGCTACCACATGCGGCTGATAAGTCGCCGTATCGCTGTCATCTTCTTTCAAAGGAACAGCTGTAATATAAGTAAAGATATCCTTGTTCCAATAATGTTTTGAATCCGGGTTTGGTGTCAATGTCGCTTCTCCCTTGTTGCTCAGGAACGCATCCGGATGTAAGGTAAAGGCTTCCAGTGTTTTACCGGTAGCAGGATCTTTACGATCGTACCTTACCAGGTAGAATGTCTTCGATTCGCCCGCCGGCAAGGAGTCGCCTGCGTAGGTGACGTGGTAATCTCCCATCTGCACAGGGAAATTACGTGGCAGCATCAGGTTCTCACGTGGATTCTCCTTACTGTTGGCACCAAAGAAACCGCCATCCAGCATTTTCATCCTGTCGATTGAAATGGTTTCTTTCTTGGACGAAGTGATCACGATACCCAGCAGCACCATACCAAAACCGATATGTGCCACAGAAGCACCTGCCGCCTTCAGCTTACCTTTCTGACCGATCCAGATGTAAGCGATGTTCGCAATGATCGCATAGAAACTCGCAAACATCATCAGGTAGATCGCCATCAGGAAACCCGCACCGTAAGCATCGTAGTTTACTTTGCCCAGCCAGCCGGAAAGCACGGTCGCAACCAGTGCCAATGCTGTCGGGATCATCAGTTTACGGGTAAACTCCCCTCTCGGCGTATCCTTGTATTTCAGGAACTGCACGACAGCGGTGAGTATACCGATCACGATCGCCACCCAGATCTGGATCTTATTATAATGGAATACACCATCCGCAGGAGGTGCAATATCATTTGTAAGGTGGAGGAGTTTCTTGATACCCAGGTTGTTAATCAGCTTGTTCCACACCGGGATCGAAGTGGTAAAAGTGATCTGGATAGCGGCAATCATCAGGATCAGGGAACCGATAAAGAGCCAGAACTCGCGGGAATAAGTACTTTCTTCCTTGTGAATGGTCGGGATCTCTTTCCTGCGCGCGATCAGCATGGCAAAAGCCGGAATGAACGCAAAGAGGAAGAAGGCCAGTTGTCCGCTCATACCCAGGTCCGTAAAGGAGTGTACAGAAGTATCGCCCAATACACCGCTACGGGTCAGGAAGGTAGAGTACAGTATTAAAATAAAGGTAATAAAGAAGAAAAAGAAGGTCGCTTTTAGCGCATGGCCGGATGACTTAAAGGCCAGCAGGGTGTGAATACCCGCTACCAGCGTGAGCCATGGCACCAGGGAGGCATTTTCTACCGGATCCCATGCCCAGTAACCACCAAATGTCAGCGACTCATACGCCCATGCAGCACCCATCATAATACCAAGACCCAGTGCAGCAGCGCTGAACAAGGCCCATGGCAGGGCAGGTTTGATCCATTCTTTGTATTCCCGGGTCCACAGACCTGCAAAGGCAAAAGCAAAAGGTACAACTGTAGAAGCAAAACCCAGGAACAATATCGGCGGGTGAATCACCATCCAGTAGTTCTGCAGGGACAGGTTCAGACCATTACCATCTTTGATAAAGTTGAGGTAGTTGGGACTACTTACCCATGGCAGCCCCTGGTTTTCCGCTGCATGACGCAACAACAGGAACGGGTTGCTACCCACTTTGTAATCTAAAATGAAGATACCGATCAGCATACTGCCCAGACAAACCTGTGCAAATGAGAGCATGGTCATCACAGGCGCTTCCCACTTTTTAGTGGTACGGATCAGTACGAGACCCAGTATGCTTTGCCAGATAGACCAGAGCATAAAACTACCTTCCTGGTCAGACCAGAAACTGGACAACAGCAAACTAACAGGAAGATCACGGCTTGAGTTGCGCCATACATATTTATATTCAAAAAAGTGGTTGTACAATGCATAATACAGGCAAGCAAATACGGCAAATACGGATGCTGCCTGAATGATAAATGCCCAACGGCCCTGCAGCTTCCAGGAACGCTTCTTTACCTCATCGTCGGTACGTACGCTCACCCAATAGCTGGCAGTGGCCACTATCGAGGCTACGAACGCCAGAACTGCAAAAAAATGTCCAAACTGCCCTGGCAATAAATGCTCTCCTATATATGTCGTCTTCAAGATAATTGGTGCTAGAATGAAGAAATAGCCCGACGGTGCGGGCCATTAACTACTATTTTAATATTATAAAGCGAATGACTTATACTTTGTTGCCAACCGCTACCTGGTCATTTTTATATTTAGACGGGCACTTCATAAGGATCTTGCCACAATGAAATTCACCATCTTTGATCATTTTGCCAGTCAGCACGACGCTTTCTGCTTTTTCGAAGTCAGTGGGTTTAGTACCGAAATAAATTACTTTGCAGACTTCACCGGATTTGTCCTGTACATAAAAGGTAAACAGGTTAGCATCCTTTGCAGGATCATACAGCATAGTTTTGGTGGTATCCAGTTTTCCGATCACCTGGAACTCTTTTCCTTCTTTCTGACGAGCTGTGGCGAATGTTTCATAGGTGCTGAAATCACCGGCCACTGTTACAATCACCCCAATTGCTACAGCAATCAACACCAATAAAACAATATTAGACTTCTTCATATCGTAATAGATCTTAAGCTTCCCCTTAATGTGTTTTTTTATCCATCAATGCGCATCATTCACACTTCGATGCGCAAAATTACGGCAAAATGAGGTTTGAAAGTGGAATTTTTACATGAAAGGGAACATGATATTTATCATAAAAGCCGGCTCTGCCTTTGTGTATTCATTTCGGGGCCACGCTGTGCAATACCGCTTTATATATAAAGTACTATCTTTGCGCCGAAAATTAGTATAAGAACTTCATAATCATGGCGGATTTATCCAACTTTGATCCTAATTCTGTCAGCCTGGTATCCAATAATATCTTTGGTTTACCAACCACTGAAGAGGATGCATCACTCGTCTTACTCCCTATTCCATGGGAGGTGACGGTTTCCTACTGTCACGGTACTGCAAGAGGGCCTGAACAAATCTGTAAAGCGTCGTTACAGATCGACCTCCTGGATCCTGATGTAAAAGAAGGGTGGAGAAAAGGCTTTTACATGCGCGACCCGGACAAGCATATGTTGCTCCGTAGCGATTACCTCCGCAAAGAAGCTGAGCTCTACCTCAAATTCCTCATAGAAGGTGGCGATATTTCCGAAAATGAATTTCTGAAAAAGACGCTCGTAGACGTAAATAAAGGTACTGCGCTCATGAACGAGTGGGTATATAGCCAAACCAAATCCTTACTGGAACAAGGCAAGCTCGTAGGCCTTGTAGGTGGAGATCACTCAACTCCGCTTGGCTATATTAAAGCGCTGGCGGAAGAGAAAGGTGAATTCGGTATTCTGCAGATCGATGCGCATTGCGATTTGCGCAATGGTTACGAGGGTTTCCAGTACTCCCATGCATCTATTATGTACAATGTGCTGAACGAAGTACCAGCCGTGACGAAACTCGTTCAACTAGGTATACGTGATTACTGCGAAGAAGAACTGCAATACATTGAGAATAATAAAGAAAGGGTCAATACTTTCTTTGACAGGGATATCAAACACCATCAGTACGAAGGGGGGAACTGGGCGACGATTGCGAATGAAGTGGTGGACCGGTTGCCGCAACAGGTGTATATCAGTTTTGATATAGATGGTCTGGATCCTAAGTTGTGTCCGCATACGGGTACGCCGGTGCCGGGAGGTTTTGAGTGCGAGCAGATTTATTATCTCTTTGCAAAGATCCTGGCGAGTGGTCGTAAGCTGATTGGGTTTGATCTGAGTGAGGTAAGCAGCGCGCATGAAGAGTGGGATGCGAATGTGGGTGCGAGAGTGCTTTTTAAATTATGTAATTTGATGGTGCATCCGGATAATAAGTAATGCCAGCGGGGTTTTCATCATAAGTAATGTTAGCGGGCTTCATAATAAGTGATGTTAGCGTGCCTTCATAACAAGGAATGTTAGCATACTTTTATAACAAATAATGTTAGCGGGCTTCATAATAAGTGATGTTAGCGTGCCTTTATAACAAGGAATGCCAGCATACTTTTATAACAAATAATACTAGCATGCCTTCATAACAAGGAATGCCAGCATACTTTTATACCAGCGGGCTTTTATAACAAGTAATTTCACACATGCAATCTTATAAAATAAGGATCTTACATCCCAATGCCATGACCCGCTTGCGGTTGCAGCCAGCTATGCATGGTCTCATCGGCATACTTTTCTTATTAATTACCATCGGTATTTACAACAGGCCGGATCCCAACTGGGCGGTGGCAGGATTCTTTTTCCTGCTCGGCATTGGTAGTCTTGTCTTCCCTTTTATGATGAGGAGGTTTAAGAATATACAGTCTGCCAATAGTCTTGCACGTACTGTACAGGCATTTGCCTGTCTGACAGGGTGTTTGTATGTGCTAACCCATATGCAGCCGCTGGTAGCCGGTTTCCTGTTCCTCACAGGTATTGCCACAGCGTACATTGGTTATGCTGAATACAAGATTTTCATGCCTTCCTATATTAAAGTAGATATCAATGGCGCTATCCTGCCTACCACCTTTTCAGAAAAGGTGATTAGCTGGAGCCGCCTGAATAACTTAATTTTGCGCAACGACCTGCTCACTTTAGACTTTAAAGACAACAAAGTACTGCAACTGGAAGTTTTGGATGAACCCGGTGCAGATAAAGAAGCTGAAATGAATGCATTTTTTAAGAGCAGGCTTTAATCACAACTCAGTATGTTAAAACAGTCGCCGTACATTTTATATTCCGACGGTCAGGGGAATATTTTCGAAGATACAACCATGCTTACCACCGGCCGTAGTGGCTGGGATGCATGGCCTATAGAACTGGACGAATGGATAGAACTGCCGGAAGGCGGGTCATTGTATGAATTGCCTGGTCGCCGTGGAATTGGATTGAATGCCGAAACCGGCGAGATGCAGTTGTGCGATAAAGGATGGGCGGTAGCTGCCTTTATTCCCCCTGCGCATACAGGATTTTATATAGCGGCATATGAGACCATGCCGGATGCTCCTACCCTGCCATTGTTCTGCTATACAGCAGTAGGTTGGCTGGATGGGAAGTTTTATGTACCGGCAGTGAGAATTGAAGATGATATCAGACAGGAATGTGGTGGTTTTGATGAGAAGAAAGTAAAGCAGGGAGTAAAAGACCTGATCCAGGCATATCCGCATAACAGACTGGTAAAACACCTGGCTGATAATTGTGCGCTGACGTATCATTGTCCTGCGGCGCGTAATTATTTTATGGGTCGTTGGGAATGTCCGATTCCTTCATCACCGGCTTGCAATGCCAATTGTATTGGTTGTATTTCGTTCCAGCCGGAAGAGGAAACGATTGTTTCTACACAGGATCGTTTGCGGTTTAAGCCGACAGCGGAAGAGATTGTAGAATTCACCGTACCGCACCTGGAAACAGCGCCTTTCCCGATCGTGTCTTTCGGACAGGGTTGTGAAGGAGAGCCGTTGCTGATGTGGGAGACGATCCGTGAGTCGATCATTGAGATGAGGAAACATACTTCGAAGGGTAGTATCAATATCAATACGAATGGTAGTAAGCCGGATGCAGTGAGAGAGTTGTGTAAGGTGGGGTTGAATAGTATTCGTGTGAGTTTGAATTCTGCGCAGGAGAAGTATTATACGCCTTATTACAGACCAAATAATTATCAGTTCGAAGATATCGTGGAGAGTTTGAAAGTGGTGAACGAGTTTAATGGATGGACTTCAATTAACTACTTTGTGTTTCCAGGAATGACGGATAGTGAGGATGAATATGAGGCGCTGCGGAAGCTGATCAGGGATACGAATCTGAAGATGATACAGTGGAGGAATTTCAATATTGATCCGGATTGGTATCTCGGAAGATTAGGAATTACCGACCCAGGTCAGTGTTTGGGTGTGAAGCAATTGCAGGATTTGATACATGAAGAGTTCCCGCATTTGAAGTATGGGTATTTTAACCCGCCGATGGAGAGGATAACGGGAGATTACACGCAGGATTTTGCACATTTTTAGTTGGAAGAATATTTGAATTAAAAGAGCTTGTATCAGGATAAGATACAAGCTCTTTTAGTTATTTTAATTCTTTAACAAGAAATTCTGATACGGCTCTTTTCTCAGCTGAGAAATTAATACCGACAGCTATTTTCTTTCTTGGATCCAACTCGTAAGAACGAAGATATCCCTTCTCTACAATCTGATCAATTGCACCCTGTGCATTGCCATTCAGCTTCAGTTCTACAGCAAAAATATATTGATCGGTAAAAACCAGTACATCGCACCTTCCGGTAGCGCTATGTACTTCGCTACGGACATCAAGACCTAAGCGTTTAAAGGAGAGATGAACAATGATGTGAAAAATAGATTCGCTTTCTGCTTTCCAATGATCATATGGGATGGTGGATAAAAGTACATCGAGTGCTTTTATCATTCGGGGGATATCATTATTCTTCAATGCTTTGCCCAAATCATTTGTAACCGCCATCGAGTCATGACCAGGATATACATTTCTGTAAGCGCTCAGTAAAGCATCATTTAAACTATCCTCGACTTCCTTATTGGGATATTTTAACTCATAAAATGTGTCATTATAATTTTTAATAGTCAGATAACCTGTCTGGAACAAAACAGGTACAGTAGCAATATTTTCAACATTAAAATTGCTCAATGCATTTTCCCCAATTTCAATATTTTCAAGGTTAAACTCTCTATTATGCTTCATTAAGTTTACTAACCAGGTAGGTGTCCCCGTTTGAAACCAGTAATTTCTAAAATCACGGCCATCCATATATTTCAAAACCGAAAAAGGATTATAAACCCGATCAGCATCCTGATGCCAGGCATATCCATTGTACCATAGCTTTAATTTGCTTAATAAATCAGGCTGCTGTGTCTGTATATCAGCTATCTCTTCTGCAAAGGCTTTCTCAAGTTCCTGCTGAGTAATACCAACAATAGTGGCATAGTTACGATGGATCGTAATATCATTAAGATTATTTAAATCAGAGAAAATACTCACCTTTGGAAAACGGCTTACCCCTGTGATAAGTAACAAACGGATATATTCGTCGGCGTCTTTTAATACAGAATAAAAACTTTTAAACACGGCCCTGTGCTTCTCCACTTGTTCCAGATCTTCCAGATAGTCTGTAATGGGTTTATCATATTCATCAATCAGGATCACCACCCGGCCATTCTTAGCGACTTTCCTGATCAGTTCCCTGAATTTCAATGCAATACTTTCTTCACTTAACTGAATGCCAAATTCTGATGCTAAAAAGTCGAGCTCTTTACTAATCGCTTCTACCAACCCGAGTCCCTTATAATCAATCTGACTATACCTGAGATGTATTACAGGATGCTTTTGTTCCCAATTCCATTTATCATGTATCCACAGGCCTTCAAAAAGCTCTTTGTTCCCATTGAAGATCTCCTTAATAGTAGATAGTAATAGTGATTTTCCAAAACGCCTTGGACGACTCAGGAAATAATAATTTCCTGAATCTATCAGATTATAGATTGGTTGAGTTTTATCTATATATATAAACCCCTCCTTTCTTATTTTTCTAAAATCCTGTAAGCCTATTGGATACTTATTCATGTAAACAAATATAAATTAAATTCCACGACAAAGCAGCAAGGTATTGGGCAAATGTTACTGCGGCCTTATCACTACGATCATTTCTTACTAAATTGGCAAATTCAATTATTGGTTTCCCGTTTGAAAATGTTTTATATTATATGGATATGGTGTATTAAGAATATTTAAAACAAAGGGGCTTGTATCTTTTTTGATACAAGCTCTTTTGTTTTGAGTAAATGTCCGAAGCGATTATTTGTGCATCAATACCTGATCAACCACATGAATCACTCCATTGCTCTGATGAACATCCTTAATCGTTACTTTTGCCACATCACCTTTTTCATCTTTGATCATCAGTTTACCACCTTCCATCCAGAGCCATAATTTTCCACCCTGCACGGTTGTTAATTCAGCTTTGCCATTCCCTTTTTTAATCAGCTCTGCAATCGCTTTACTATCCAGATTTCCGGCTACAACATGGTAAGTGAGTACCCCCTGCAGCATGGATTTGTTTTCTGGTTTAAGCAATGTTTCGACAGTACCTTTTGGCAATTTGTCAAAAGCCTTATTAGTAGGTGCGAAAACGGTGAAAGGACCTGCACCCTGCAGTGTTTGTACAAGACCAGCAGCTTTTACAGCGGCGACCAGCGTAGTATGATCTTTTGAATTAACAGCATTTTCGATGATATTTTTAGAAGGATACATGGCAGCACCTCCTACCATAACTGTTTTCTCCTGCGCCTGAGATGTAGATGTAATGATTGTTGCAAAGGCGATCATTGCAAACAGTGCCAGTTTTTTCATAATTGAAATTTTTAATTAGGATTGTTAACACCTTTATCTACGGGGGATATAATTGGCTGGTTTTCAATAAAATGTTATTGTTTTAAAAGGGGCAAAAAGGAAAACTGAAAAGCGGATTAGTGCGTATATAGGGAGTTTTGGTAACGCCGGTGAAGCTATAACGATCCTGCCATAAGTACAACATAAGGACATTAAAAGGATTGGCAGTATGGGGTTTAATCTGCCGATGGAGAGGATAACGGGAGATTGCACGTAGGATTTTGTATATTTTCAGAAGTAAGAATATTTGAATTAAACTTCCCTAGTATTTCATTCTTGGTATAATCGTATCTAACAGAGGGCTATAATCCTCCCTGCATAACTGGCTTATGTAAGGTTGGCACTTCTACAAGCAATGCAATGAAATTTATTTGAATATAAAAAGCAAGTGTGATTTTCCCTTACGACAACATCATCCATCCTTAATACCGTAATCATATACCCATTTAAGAGCTTCTTCCGTTGAGGGTTCTCGGCCTTGTGTAACAACAAAATCTTCGATAATTTCCTTAGCCAAAAAGACTTCAAGCAAATAATGATACTCTTGTCCATTAACTATTTTTAAATTATTATCTGCCTGATCTTGCTCAATGAGAACTACATCTGATTCAGGATTGAATAAATCTAACATATAGATAGTTAAAGTCCCATCTATGTCGGATATATTAATAATGATATCTCTTAATGTCATGTTCTAAGTTTAATTTTTCATCAGAGTTGCTCTGGAAAAACGTAGAGTTAAAAAATAAAAAAGGGGCAATTACACCCCAGTAGTTTATATTTTGGGGTTACACAACCTGTATACGAATAGTAACCTGTGAAGAGAATTTCAAATTCACCGTCTTGTGCATAATTAAACATACAAACTAAGCCCTTCATTCAAATCCTTTAATAAACTCCTCATAAGAATTAAGACTCAAAAAGTCTTCCTTTCGCATAATTGTTCCGTGGTCATTATCAATAAAAATCTTTCTTTCAGATGGAATAGATGCCACTAAACTTTGTACATAACGAAAGTCGTAAAATAGGCATGCAAAAATATTAAACGTTTCAAATTCAGACGCTATTATTTTTTTTTCATAGGGTTCCATCAGATCGAACATACTGTTATCTTTTGATATGGAAAAATAACTTTCCTGTTCATAGGGAATATAATATTCAATTTTAGATTCATTTGCCTCCTTAAACTCAAATAAGCGCTTTGCATAGGCCTTAAAGTCGGATAATTCAAACGTTGAATCTGTTATTATAATCGCATCCTTCATGATTTTTATTTATTTTTTAGGAGTTATGGCTCAATTAAGTCTTTAATGTTTGTGAACGCCATAATATTATTTGCTTTCATACTTTTTTCAACAACTCCATCATAATAAGTCCTAGTGATCTGCGCATCATTCGTCATCAGCTAGATTCAATACATCTCCAAAAGCAAGATTGCAAGCATTGTCAGAAAGTAAACAACTAAATTGTCTACCACCCA
This sequence comes from Chitinophaga sp. LS1, assembly GCF_034274695.1. Classification (NCBI taxonomy): domain Bacteria; kingdom Pseudomonadati; phylum Bacteroidota; class Chitinophagia; order Chitinophagales; family Chitinophagaceae; genus Chitinophaga; species Chitinophaga sp. LS1. The sequence goes on along the minus strand of NZ_CP128362.1, from coordinate 5,121,641 downwards.
TAGCTTCATTCTGTCTTGGACTTTCAAATTGCACACCCTTAATTAAATAAATTATATCTCCTTTTATTAATCTCATATTAACCATCGGAACAACAGAATTGGGGAAGTTCAAAACTGCAATTAGACCAAGGCTTGTTTGAAAAGCCTGCGAAACTATAACTTCCATAATTTCATTCACTTTTTGTAGCTCCCTTTAATGTATTATAAAATTTCTGCCAAATCTCCTTAACCTTTTGTATTTCAGCCATTTCTGATTCAGCCCCCTCTTTCTTTCCAATTTTAAGCAAATGGTCTTGAGATTCAATTTCTAACCGAGCTTTGCTTAAAACATCTTGCACATATTCTCCAACATATTTGATTCTTTGCATGTGATGAATTGCCGCTTCCAATATTTGAGGTCGAGATGCGACATTATCTACAAGAATACTTCCCTCAGTGCCTAACCCCTCCATATACATTGCTTGCGCTCCCTATTAGTTCTCTGACACTCTACCAAATTATTTGCCATCAAGTAATCAAGACTTAATGTAACCTCACTAAAATTCGTGTTAGGAACAGAAGAATAAGTAGTTGATCCTCAGAAACAAACTATCACTTTTCCTATTATCTTATCAATACAAACAGAATCTGAATCACGAAATCCAATGCTAAAGAAATCATCCGTGTCAGTATTTTTATTAAAACAAAAACCAATAGCACAAAACTTAGACTTTTCTATCTATTTCAATTAATTGGTTGGCTTCTTTTTATCTAACTTCCAGCCAGCAATTTTTCATCATGCTATTTGATTATATTATTTGCTTTAATCAGGAATGCTTCATAGCTTTTCTCGGCGAACATAGAATCTTTGATTTGGCCAACAAAATAAAAGTACCCTCCTGAGTTGTTTACTGCCTCACCCCCCAATACACCTGGAGCCTGAACTATTACTTTAGATGGCTCCAATTCAATACGTTGTTTCTTAAACCTGTTTTCCGTTATCCACCCTGTAAAAAACTTCAAAGTGTCATAAGAATTATCTCCTTTACATTGAAGAAACAATATATCTGACTCTTCAAATACACCATCATTTGAGTCTTCTTTCACCTTTAAAACTCCGTTCTCAGGTATTTCATACACTCTAAATCCATTTTTTAGTGCAATATTTACGCCAACCTTTTGTTTAAAAGCGATAACAACCCAACCAACATATCCACGCGGAATGATATGCATTTCTTTTTCCGTACGGCAGGAACTTAATAGAAAAAATAAAATTAAGGTACGCAATTGTCGCATAGTTATTCTTTTTTTCGATTTACATCAGCATTTAAGTATTTATCATTCCATTCTTTCAAAGTCATTGAATGTGATGTTCCTTTCTCATCTTTAAATCTGACAGTATTCCCTAATGAGCCGTCTTTATTTAGATCCACTTCTATATCAAAACGGAATAGTGTTTCACTTGGCCCTCCTCCGAGGTTAAATGGTGAATCACCGCGAACATCAAAACCTAATGCCAAAGGGTTTCCCTTAACATCCTTAACAAAGAATTCGGTGTTAGGATAATCATCTCCTTTTACGACGCCGGTAAAACGGACCTTAGTATCTCCTTTTCCCCTCCAATAATAACAAAATAACTTTTTAAATCAATTTTAAGCCCAGCTCCAAATCTTCCAAGTAATGGTGTTAAAGGATTCATAGCTACATAGTGCATATCAACATTAATAATGGACAGGAAAAAAGTAAAGAAGTTAACATAGAGGGTAATAGTTATACAGTTTTGGGAATATGATTCTAGGATAGGTAGGCAATGAAATCCAGATCCAGTGTCCAGACCATTCATTAGTGATTATAGCATCGTTGGATATAATCCTCTTATCAATGTCGATCCAAATGGGGCGTTGTTTTTTGGACTTTGGGGTCCCACTGCTGCAGAAAGAAGGCCTGCTCAAGCTTATACTAAAGAATATGGTGGAGAGGTTAGAAATATGTGGTTTGGGAAATTACATGTTAACTATAATTATGCTACACGGGGAGAAAATGGCGAATACGTAATTAATAATACAAATCAGTCTTTTAGACCAGATGGTCGTCTTGAAACAGGTTCAATTATTGGCAATCATACTTTAGACGAAACATCCAATTATTGAAATTCTCATTATGTAGATCAAGCAGGGAAGACTCAAGAACTTAAGGCTTCTGGTAGAGCGGAATATTTTCCTCTTAAATCTTATTTTGTTCCTTTTGCCTCCGGTTTTAAAAATTTTCAAAGCATATCGTGCAACAAAATATTTAGATTTGACAGGCACTGCATCGGTTCAAGTTGCTTCGGAGGTCGATTTTTCTACTAGCAGTAAATTGTTAGCAGGTTACGGAAATGATGAAATAGTTTTGGAAAGTATGGCTAATTTGCCATCTAGAAAAGGATGGTTCGATGTCGTAGTACATGGAGCTAAGAATTGAGAAGAGTTAATTTTTAATGGTCAACGAATGAGTGTTGAAGAGTTGTATTCGAAAATGCTTGCTGATGGCTATCAACCAGGTACTCGTATTCGGTTGATGTCCTGTTGGTCCGGTTCATTAGAAGGGGGAGCTGCTCAACGATTGTCTACAATGTCTCAAGGAATGGTTGTGGCACCTACAAGGCCGATGTTTGTAGGGTATCCTGGTTCTTGGTTTCAGTTAGGTAAACCTATAGTTCCACGAGGTGTTTTTAAAATATTTAAACCTTAATATGAAATATGAATGCTGTCGGTTTTTTGCAAATTCATGATCCGCATATTGCATGCTCTAGAAAAATAAATTCTCTTTTTTCTGATAGTTTGCTTGATAAAGAAAAGTTATTTGAAATTTGTAATTATCTAGAAAGTGGAGTTTCGATAGTTCGTTATATATCCAATTTATACGATGAAGATGGGGAATTAATCGGCCCTAATATTATTTATACAGATGGGCTTTGGATATGGCCGAGTTATTACTCTTTTTATTTGAAAAAGTATCCTCAAATATTAATACCAGATGACTTACAATTTCACATTGGTTTAAATGCGGGAAAGATATTTATCATAAGTAAAGGCGAAAAAAGATATATAGAATACATAACGAGTAAAATGCTGGGTCTTAAGTTGCCTGACAATTATACACTATCAAATGACATTATTAATATTATAATTGAAAGAGGAGATACAATTACTTGTTATTGAATAGGTAATCTTTGATGTTACTTTAAAGTGGAGGCCACGGGATTTATTCTTAAATTGGGAGCGTTTAATTACTTTTTTAATAAATTATGGTGCCATTTGATTATACTTTAGTTGAGGGGGAAAAGATTATTATAGACAATAGCTCCTATTGGGGAGTATAATACTCCCCAAAAATCGGACAGTAAGTTTAAGTGGAAAAACATCTTAAATTTACGATATGAACAAGGGAAGAAGAAAGTTCAATGCAGCATTTAAAGCGAAGGTAGCAGTAGAAGCCTTAAAAGAACAACTCACACTTGCAGAGCTGGCTGAGAAGTATGATTTACATCCCACTCAGATAACGGAGTGGAAGAAACAGCTGTTATCAGGCTCTGAACAGGTATTTGATCAGGGTAAGAAAGCTGATTCTGAAGCAACAGATCACCAGGAAGAAAAGGATGAACTATATAAGCAAATCGGTCAACTCAAGGTAGAGAATGACTGGTTGAAAAAAAAATCTGAACAGGTCTATGGGAAGAACTGGAAGGATGGCTATAGTAAGCAAGGATGATACGGAGCTTAGCATTGTACGTCAATGTCAATTGCTTGAAGTATCCCGTAGCAGTCATTATCATGAGCCTAAAGGAGAGAGCAAACAAAATCTGGAGCTGATGGCTCAGATTGATCGTCTCCACCTTGAACATCCTTATTTCGGGGCTGTTCGGATGGCCAAACATTTGAGTACAGATGATCTGGTTGTCAATGTGAAGCGGATTAGGCGCCTGATGCGAAAAATGGATATTTCGGCCATATATCCGGTTCCCAATACGAGCGAGGCATATAAATACCACCAAAAGTATCCATACCTGCTAAAGGGGCTTAATATTGACAGGAACAACCAGGTTTGGAGCATGGATATCACTTACATTCCGATGGCGAAAGGTTTTATGTATCTGTGTGCGATTATAGACTGGCATAGCCGGTATTTGCTATCCTGGACGCTAAGTAATACCATGACTGTTGATTTCTGCCTGGAAGCCCTTCAAAAGGCCGTTTCCATCTATGGCACTCCTGAGATCCTAAACACAGATCAGGGAAGCCAGTTTTAGATACTCCCCATTTATTAGACAGCAATAGGTGGGTTATTAATTAAAGAATCAAATCTATTACTACTATTATAAACTTTCTCTTTTTTTGTTACTTTTTTTCTCTTTGTGAATTGCTGTGAATATGTGGATAACTTATCAGCAGCGCCATAAACATCAGCAGGAGTAACATATCCAAGGCTTTGATGTTTTCGTTCCCAATTATAGAATTCCACATACCTGTGAATTCCTTTGTATAATTCCAGCGTGCTGTCGTAAGCATTGAGATAGATGTTCTCGTATTTGATGCTACGCCAAAACCTTTCAATACAAATATTATCTGTAGCTCTTCCAACACCGTCCATGCTGAATTTGATCTCAGCATTTAATACCGCTGAGGTGAATTCCTCACTGGTAAACTGGCTTCCCTGATCTGTGTTTAGGATCTCAGGAGTGCCATAGATGGAAACGGCCTTTTGAAGGGCTTCCAGGCAGAAATCAACAGTCATGGTATTACTTAGCGTCAGGATGCCACTAGCGTCAGGATAGCAAATACCGGCTATGCCAGTCTATAATCGCACACAGATACATAAAACCTTTCGCCATCGGAATGTAAGTGATATCCATGCTCCAAACCTGGTTGTTCCTGTCAATATTAAGCCCCTTTAGCAGGTATGGATACTTTTGTGTAATCGGCAATTACAACTACACAATTTTCGGCGAATAAGCCTGCAGAGTTTTCGGCAGCAATGCTGCCGAAGAAACGGCAACAACGATACATAATTTTCGGCAGCAATAATGCAGAGGTTTTCTCATCCTTCCCGGAGAAGAATGCCACATTAGCAGGGAACTTAAGTTTCCTGTCATGATGAATGCTTATTTAAAGAAAATTATGATGTATCAGAGTATTAAAGAACTACACGAACAAGGCTTTTCAATAGCCAAAATTAGCAGTACTATTGGTATTAACTGGCGGACGGTAAAGTCTTATCTGTCCATGACCCTGGAAGAATACAACCTGTTTATAGAGAAAAGAGCACAACGTCAAAGAGGATTGTCTGTTTACGAATCTTTTGTTAGGGAAAAGCTGGAGAAATACCAGGATACATCATCCGCTCAAATGCATGACTGGCTCAAAGAGAACTTCCCTGAGTTTCCTAAGACAGCCATTAGGACCATGTTTGATTTTGTAATGTGGGTACGTCGCAAATATAATCTGCCTTATATCAAACCGCTTAGAGAATATGAAATGTTGGAAGAGTCTCCTTATGGGAAGCAGGCCCAGGCTGACTTTGGAGAATATAATCTCCGCAATGGAACTGGTAAAAGGGTAAAGATATATTTTATCGCCATTCAACTATCCCGATCCCGTTATAAATATATCTGGTTTATTGGTAGGCCTTTCACGACTGAATTGGCTATTATGGGCCATGAACAGGCATTTTCCTTCTTTAAGGGCATCCCGGAACAACTAGTCTACGATCAGGATAAGGTCTTCATAGCAGATGAAAACATAGGAGATATCCTTCTTACAGATGCATTCCGGGCATATACCAGAGAAAGACCTTTTGAGCTACATTTCTGTCGAAAATCCGACCCGGAAAGTAAGGGGAAAATTGAAAGCGTTGTCAAATACGTTAAAAGAAATTTTCTGTATAACAGATGCTTTATCGATATAGAAAATTTAAATGAAGAGGCTTTACAGTGGCTAAACCGCACAGGAAACAATATGCCTCATGGAACAACAAAGTTACTTCCTAATGAAGAATGGCTGAAAGAACAACCATACCTGAGCGCTTTACCAGAGTTTATACAAACTACCAGTCCTGAAATTTACATGGTCCGTAAGGATAACACCATCTCTTATAAAAGTAATTTTTATTCGTTACCACTGGGTACTTTTAAAGGAAAAGGAACTGCCGTAGTAGTGGGTGTTGATATGCATATTTACCTGATTATATCCAACTTACAGGGGGATATATTATGCAAACATATGATCGCTGTTGGCAAAGGACAGAAAGTACTAAATACTGACCACAGAAGAGATAAAACCGTTAAGATTGACAAGTTGATTAATGAAGTCTGCGGTTTTTTGGAAGACGATGCAAATCGGGGTAGACAATTTTTAGAGACCATACGAGAAGTGAAACCACGTTATATAAGAGACCAGGTGCTGTTGTTCAGGGACACTATTGATATTTCGGACAAAGTGAGTGTTGGCGAAGCATTGACATATTGTTTGAACAATAATATTCAAAGTGCCAACGACTTCAAATCTATCGTAGAACAGCAGTTGAAAGTAAGAAGAGCAACATCCATCCTTAATTATCAGTCTATCCAGATGAATCCATTAAATGGAGAATTACCCCCTGTAGCTTTAGCAGAACCTGCTAAAAGTTCAATCGAAGATTACATAGATCTTTTTAGCAAACAATCTTGAATCTCTGTCCGGACGACTTACGCAAGCATATTTTATGTATACACAAAATAAAAATCAATCATGGAAAAGAAACAAACAATTAAACAGTATTGCCACCAGTTTAGGTTGGGCGGGATTTATAACCAAATCGATCAACTGGTATCAGCTGCGGAAGCAGCTGGTATTGGTTATCTGGAATACACCGTTAACCTGTTAAAAACCGAAGCGGTACACCGCGATTATAATGATACTCAAAAACGTCTTAAAACAGCACAATTACCCCGATCCAGCGACTTAAACCTGTTCCAGTGCAAGAATGATAGCGGATTGTCTAAGGCTCGCTTAAATCAGCTTAGAGAGCTTAACTGGCTTGATCAGGTTTATAATATTCTTCTTACGGGGCCCTCTGGAACGGGTAAATCCATGCTGGCCGCAGGTCTTTGTGCAGATGCGGTGCAAAAGGGATACAAAGCCTACTTCAGGGATATGGAGGGACTTATCAACATGTTCAAAATGAAAGATTTTTCTGCTTCCGCTAAGATTGAATATAAGAGATTATCCAAAGCCCATTTAATCGTTATAGATGACCTGATGTCGTTTCCTATTGAAAAAAATCATGCTGTCTCATTTTTTAATTTTTTCAACAGTACCTATGAAAAAACAGCCTTTATCATCACTACCAATAAGAACCCCGCAGAATGGGCTACTATGCTCAATGATGAGGTACTGGCAACCGCCTTACTGGACAGATTATTATTCCAGTGTGAAGTAATAAATCTAACAGGAAAAAGCTTCAGACTGGAAAATAGGAAAACAATTTTTGAGCTTACAAACAAATAAATAATACATTTACCTCACTCTGCAGTATTGCTGCCGTTTTTTAGGTATCATTGCTGCCGAAAATAATGTACCATTGTTGCCGAAAACTCTGTATTTATATCTGCCGAAAACTCTGCATTGTTATCTGCCGATTACATTTTGGTGGTATTTATATGCCTCGCTCGTATTGGGAACCGGATATATGGCCGAAATATCCATTTTTCGCATCAGGCGCCTAATCCGCTTCACATTGACAACCAGATCATCTGTACTCAAATGTTTGGCCATCCGAACAGCCCCGAAATAAGGATGTTCAAGGTGGAGACGATCAATCTGAGCCATCAGCTCCAGATTTTGTTTGCTCTCTCCTTTAGGCTCATGATAATGACTGCTACGGGATACTTCAAGCAATTGACATTGACGTACAATGCTAAGCTCCGTATCATCCTTGCTTACTATAGCCATCCTTCCAGTTCTTCCCATAGACCTGTTCAGATTTTTTTTTCAACCAGTCATTCTCTACCTTGAGTTGACCGATTTGCTTATATAGTTCATCCTTTTCTTCCTGGTGATCTGTTGCTTCAGAATCAGCTTTCTTACCCTGATCAAATACCTGTTCAGAGCCTGATAACAGCTGTTTCTTCCACTCCGTTATCTGAGTGGGATGTAAATCATACTTCTCAGCCAGCTCTGCAAGTGTGAGTTGTTCTTTTAAGGCTTCTACTGCTACCTTCGCTTTAAATGCTGCATTGAACTTTCTTCTTCCCTTGTTCATATCGTAAATTTAAGATGTTTTTCCACTTAAACTTACTGTCCGATTTTTGGGGAGTATTATAGTTTACCAGTGAGGAATTCACCTCAGCGGTATTAAATGCTGAGATCAAATTCAGCATGGACGGTGTTGGAAGAGCTACAGATAATATTTGTATTGAAAGGTTTTGGCGTAGCATCAAATACGAGAACATCTATCTCAATGCTTACGACAGCACGCTGGAATTATACAAAGGAATTCACAGGTATGTGGAATTCTATAATTGGGAACGAAAACATCAAAGCCTTGGATATGTTACTCCTGCTGATGTTTATGGCGCTGCTGATAAGTTATCCACATATTCACAGCAATTCACAAAGAGAAAAAAAGTAACAAAAAAAGAGAAAGTTTATAATAGTAGTAATAGATTTGATTCTTTAATTAATAACCCACCTATTGCTGTCTAATAAATGGGGAGTATCTAAGAGAAACTATTTTTAAAAATTGTAATATTACTATTAATGTAACCTCCAAATTCTTAGTCACGCGCAATCTTTCCTTTATTAATTCAAAATTAATATTCAAAAAAAGATTCACAAATTATTGCTGGGCTGACTGTTTCTTTGATAGCTGTTCTTTTGAGGGGCAGTTATCAGGCAATGATTTTGGAAATTGGCCATCCTATTTTGTTCGGGATGACGAGAAGAGAATAGGTGATATTGTTAATTGTGATTTTTCAAAATGTGATTTGGCTTCTTGTCGTATTTTGGATAGCAGTGCAGAAAGTAATAGATTCCCGGAATGGCCGAATTTCACTTTGTTTGATCCTGCGTTGCATGTTGAATTATTAAGATCAATCAAATGGCCTGATAATTTTGATTTTTTATTTGAGGGGCTAGATGATGATATTGGGACTAAAATATCTTCCGTAAGTTGGAATTTTAAGTATTTAACAAAATATACAACATCTTATAAAGTATATGATATGTTGAATGAGCTACCATTTGCAAAATTATGATACGGGGATGTTTTTATTATTAGAATGATGAATTCTTTAGAATATAGATATGCCTTGTATGGAAATAGAGTTTGCAAAGGGTATAATATGTTACTAAAAAGTTGCTCTTTTATTGTAGAATGCGGGTCTGCAACCTGTATTTCAGGAATGTTTATCGTTTACGGCAAACATAGCTCTATAAAGATGTTATTCATCTTGTCCATTAAAATTCCGGATGGTTAATTATCTTCTTATAATTTTCATTTAAAAAAACAAAAGCCCAAGCTTCAAAAATTTGATAGTAATGTAAAAATAGTTCCAATACCAACATTATATATTTATGGCTTCGATGGACAGTTTCATGATAATTTGTAACTATGAAAGTTCGTGTGTTAGGATCATTAAATATTATTGGTTCATCTCTATTGAAATCACCAATAACAACACCATTCAGTGCCTTACTAATAATAGCAATCTGGTCATAAAAAAACATAAATGATTTATTACTAAGAAAAATTAAGGATTTAAGGTCCGTTTGTAGATTAATTTTAATTTTCTTTCCGTTGATTTTAAAAATTAAGTCGGGGAAAATATAGCTTTCAATTCCCTTATAATACATATCGTTTCTATTGGTATCAAAAATTAGTGAAACATTCTCAAAAAGAACCTTTTCAAATAAGGAAGACTGACGTTTATCCCTGGTAAAACCAGATAAGGAAGAAAATAAAATACCATCAAGTATTTCAACGAAATTACCTCTTATATAGTAATAAGGACGAGGAAAAGAAGCCTTAGCATCTTCAAATGAAGAATATTCATCTTCTAAAAAGAAATTAAATCTATTAATGTCTTCTTCTTTAATATATCTGAATACATGCTGAATATTATCTAATTCTTCGATTCTGCAAAATCTACCTATTGAGCTTCCCTTACTATTTATTTTTATATAATCAAAACCTAATGGTCGCATATTTTTGTGCCAATCTAGAAATTCTTCAAGGGAATTACCTTTATAAAATAATCTATTAACTATTCCGGTATATGGCAATGACTTTTTAAAATCCTCAATCAGAAGTTCATGATACTTCGGAATAGCTGGATTGATAAATTCATTTATAAAACTTACAAAGTTCATGATTAATAGTTTACGTAAAAATTTAAAGTGGTATACCTTCAGGAAAAAATTCCGGAAATTCTGGCAAAATTTGAGGCAATACTTCAGGAACAGAAAATGGCTTTTTCGGCAAGTCCCTTGATGGATCGTGTGTACGAGTACCTGAAGGTACAGGAACAGGTCTTAATTGTTTTGCCGTGTGATACATAGCCCGGTCGCAGGATTGGTAATATAATAACTAAATAAATAACTATAATCATTAGAAAAAAGTTGTAACCCATCAGGAGGAATAGGAAGGTAGACCAAATTATCTGTGCCCTTCCTAAAGGGTCCTGCCTTCCAACCGCTGTTGGCTCATCTCTCGTACTCGAGCCTCCTAAACCAGCTGTATCACCTTTAGGATCAATATACGAAATTGGATTACAAAGCCGCTAACATACCCCTGTGCTCCAGAATCCATAAACACGGGCAACTGTATCTCATCCGCCAGTAAGTAACGGCAATTGTTACAGCCTATAATGGCCTCTTTAAAGGATACATAACCTCCGGAAGGCGCTGCACCAGGTACTGTACTCGCTCCATTCGGATGATCCAAATCACCACCCGCCTTACATACCTGCAATAATTTTGTACGCAGCGAATGCGCCTTTGCAACATAAGCTGTGCTGTTTAAACAACCCTCACACGGCTGTGCCAAAACAGCTCCATATATGTAGTTATATTAGCAACCCTACAAAAATTTATACTCAGCTTTATAAAAGGCTGTTTTTATCTCTTGCTGGTTTATAAAATAGTCCAGTAATTCGAGCAATACTATATTCCTGAAATTTTATATCTTAACTGAGTTTGGCTTAAGAAACTTACAATTTAAAGGGTAGTTCTATAAGAGTGCTCTCGGTACCGGGAGGTCCTGTAAAAATAAACCGATAATAAGAAGCATAATTCTTACCACCAACTGCTTCTATAACTTTGTTTCTAAACATTAAACTTACTGAATAGTCACTATTAATTTCTTTTGAAATTATCGTATATTCTAAGAACATGTTTAAAAATAAATCGGCGGGAAATTAGTTGAAAACGAATCGATCAATTAGTTTGGATTTACCAGAAACAAACTATGAGACCGAAGTACACATTATTGACCGATTCGCAATGGCAAAGTATAGAAAAATTATTAACAGACAAAAGAAAGCGTAAATATTGTCTTCGAAAGATATTTAATGCTATTCTATGGATCTGCAGAACGGGTTGTCAATGGCGCAATTTAAGCAGCGAATTCCCTTACTGGCAGATTGTTTACTATTATTTTAACAAGTGGAAGAAAAATGGATTCTTTGAAAAGGTTATGAGTAAGGTTGTAAGAAAAGAACGAATGATGCAGGGCCGAAATTATGCACCTTCTGCAGCAGCGATTGATAGCCAGAGTATAAAAAAGTCCATTTATAAATATTGAAACAGGCATTGATGGCGGAAAGCATATTAATGGACGAAAAAGGCACCTGGCGGTGGATAGTCTGGGCTTACCAATAGCGATCAGTGTCAGTGCAGCAGATATTCATGACTCAGTAGGTGGATTTGACTTATTGTGGAGAATAGAAAAAAATAGTTCAAGAATGAAGCTTATTCGTACTGACATGGCCTACAGGGGTGAATTTAGTGACACTGTTGAAAAGTACTATAAATGGAATATAGAAATAACTCAGAAACCGCCGACAGTAAAAGGTTTTGTTCCACAAACCGGTAGGTGGCAGGTTGAACGATCATTCGCGTGGCTGAATTTTTTCAGAAGGTTAGATAAGGATCATGAAAGGCTACCTGAATCATCTGTTGCATTCATCCAGGTAGCTTTCATTAATATACTTCTAAAATGAGTCGTTTGGAATTTTAAACATGTTCTTAGTATCAAGAACTCGGAAATATTTGTTTAAAGGATCTTGTATAACCTGCATTGGAAAAATAACTTTCCTGTTCATTGGGAATATAATATTCAATTCCAGATTCATTTGCCTCCTTAAACTCAAATAAGCTCTTTGCATAGGCTTTAAAGTCGGACAATTCAAACGTTGAATCTGTTATTATAATCGCATCCTTCATGATTTTTTTAGAAGTTATATACTCAATTAAGTCTTTAATGTTTCTGAACGCCATAATATTATTTGCTTTCATACTTTTTTCAACAGCTCCATCATAATAAGTCCTCGTGATCTGCGCATCATTCGTCATTAGCTAGATTCAATACATCTCCAAAAGCAAGATTGCAAGCATTGTCAGAAAGTAAACAACTAAATTGTCTACCACCCATAGCTTCATTCTGTCTTGGACTCTCAAATTGTACACCCTTAATTAAATAAATTATATCTCCTTTTATTAATCTCATATTAACCATCGGAACAACAGAATTGGGGAAATTCAAAACTGCAATTAAAAATGTCTCGCCTTTACCGCACCCTGGCCGGCATGCCTTACAAGCGCACCTGATGCGGTGTGTAATAAAGATACATCAGGATGTCCCGGCAGGTGCCATAAAGGTGATATGCCATCTTTGACACGAGCCTTCAGATATTTCCCTATACCAATGGGAGTAGCTACCCGATGACTAGGCCGTATATTTTAAAAAACAACTTAGGTATACTTCTACCCAATTCGCGTTTATTAAAAAAGAAAAAATTGACCTATAATTGGTGAGGTAAATTCCAAAAATAATCTAAATCAACTTTATAGGTTTCACTTGTAAGTACCTTCCCATTATATAACTCGCGAACAATAAATTTCTTTTCCCAAAGAAAAACCAAAACTTGAAACAATTCTTCCTTAATCTTAAATAAATTATCCAATTCCTTACCACTAACAGTTATCCCTACCCCATCAAAACTTTGCAAATTTGAGGATACTACAGGAAAAATGTTTACAAAACGTCTTGGCATTTCACTAATAGACCTTAAAATTTCATAAAAATCAGCCGTATCATCAATGCTTGCTATAATATTGAACATTGCCATATACTAAGATTTAAATACGATAAAAAACCTGACTTTGCCTATCAATAGATATAAAGATTCTATTAATCTCTTCTCCAATTTTTTAAAATCAACTTTAGTTTCATTTTGCCCCCTAACATCAAACAGCACAGTAACCAACGTACCTTTAGGTATATCCTTAAAGGCCCATAAAACCTGGCTCAATGTGTAACGAAATATATCTTCTAAATCATTTTGTAAGAATGAAAAATTTAAAATTATTGTCGCATTCCTGTTTTTAATATTATAATAATCCAAATACGGAAAGCCCCAATCTAATGAATATATATTTAAAAATTCTGCATTCATATTTAATTAGTTTTAAATTCGATTGTAACGCCTGGCGTTCTGGTTTGAGTTAGAACCTGGCTTTTAAAGGCCATCTGTTGAATTTTACTAACAAATTGACCACGAATATCTATAATAATACGTTGTGTATTGCATGGCCGCTACTCCCTGCTGGTAACCAAAACCGCTAACATAACCCTGTGCTCCAGGGTCCATAAACACGGGCAACTGTATCTCATCCGCCAGTAAGTAACGACAATTGTTACAGCTATTCTGCAAACTCGTAAGTTCTGCCTCTGTCAGCGTCATCGCAGCACCAAACTTATTTACAAGGAACTGATAAAATCCGCCCGCTGCGTTATTATATTCCTGCGTCAGTGCTGCCAGCCTTGCACAGATACTACTATCTGTCTTTTGAACAGAGACATTCGTCGCCTGTAACTTTACATTGTATGGATAAGGTGCATCCATTAACCACGGGTTACAAAGCATATCCAGCGAAGTAATACCCAATCCCCCTTTGATCGCCTCTTTAAAGGATACATAACCGCCGGAAGGCGCTGCACCAGGTACTGTACTCGCTCCATTCGGATGATCCACATCACCACCCGCCTTACATACCTGCAATAATTTTGTACGCAGCAAATCCGCCTTTGATGCATATATTCCTGAAACTGCATATACTTAACTGAGTATGGCTTAAAGATGCCTACAATTTAAAGGGTAATTCTATATGAGTACTTTCTGGCTCACGATGAGTAGGAAAAACGAATCTATAATAGTCAGCATATTCATTTCCTCCAACTGCTGCAATAACTTTCTCCTTGAACATCTTATTGACCCCAAAATCATTTGTTATTTCATTAGGTATTATCGTATATTCCAAGTAAATCCTAAGATAACTAAGGAATCCAATCTCACTATCAGCTATATAGGTATACTCACCCTCAATATCATCAAACAAAATCACTTTGCGGTTAACCAAATCAACACCAATATCAAAATTATAACTATCATCACTTCCAAACAATACAAACCGTTCCTCCACATACAATGGCATTATAAATCGAAAATGGGGTAATACCTGAATTACATCCACTAAGTTGCTATTTCCCAATAGTTCGACAAATATTCCTTTAGTATCATTTCTTTCCATTTCCTCCATCTTATACTTAACTAAAATTTCACCAAAATCGCTTTCATCCGGCACAAGCGAATCATATATTGCCCTTACCTGGGAAAATACTGCATACTGATAAATAGAAATAAACTCTTTTATAGCTAAAGCATCCATCTATTGTAATTTATTTGTAAATGTGTTGTGTGCTTTGTTAGCAGGTGCTTCCTCTGGTTTCACCATTTCTATGACATTTACTGGCATAAATCCCTTTGAGCCATTTTGCTGGAGAAAGATTACAGCATGTGTCACCTTCTTGTTGATTTTTGCGGACGCTGTTGAAGCATCCTGATAAAATGCTTTATGGGTGGGATTTGTTCAATCCATACATCGTCAACTTCTGGCGCCTTTCCATTAGCAATCCATGCCAAATTTCTTGGGCTATTACAGGCATTAAAACATTTTGATCGGTAAGTTTCCTTTGATTTCCACCCTTTTTCATAATAGTGGTTTAAAAGTGAGACAATAATATAAATACGCCTTTGGGCAGGATGGCTAAAGACTATATATACTCACATGCGGGATGTTGATGGGACAAACCCCAACTCACCGATATATTTGCGTCTCATTCCACAGCCATGCTAAACGCCGGGCTTAATACACCAGGTTAAAAACGGCTTACTACGGGGCGTAATACAAAATTATAAAGAAATATCTTCACCCCAGGTAAAAGGAGCTAAAAACGGCATTGAATAATAATCTGGAACATGATTGTTAAATCTGAATCCTATATATCTTTATTGTTAAAGAAAAATCCTATTGTAATAGATAGATTTCTAAAACCGTTACTTATTGAGTTGGCTGTCTCTCACATTACCAAGATGTATTTTAAAGATCCATAGCTCTATAAAGATGTTATTCATCTTGTCCATTAAAATTCAGGATGGTTAATTATCTTCTTATAATTTTCATTTAAAAAAACAATAGCCCAAGCTTCAAAAATTTGATAGTAATGTAAAAATAGTTCCAATACCAACATTATATATTTATGGCTTCGATGGACAGTTTCATGATAATTTGTAACTATGAAAGTTCGTGTGTTAGGGTCATTAAATATTATTGGTTCATCTCTATTGAATCTTCCTCTGCGAAATGCCATTCAATTCTTAACCCTTTTGCCGCAGCTACTTGTCTTTCTGCCTGCTCCAATAGTTTCGTTTGTGCCCAACCTTTTTCAAACAAGAAAGCATACTTGCCTTTTGCATCAAGTGCTCACTCCAATGGAAAGATTGATATCATCACCCGCCTTACAGACTGTGGTAATTTGGAACGAAGCAATGCTACAATTTAAAAGGGAACTTTATTGAACTCGTTTCAGGATGATCATCATTTTGAAATACAAATCTGTAATAATCAGCATATTCATTACCTCCAACTGCCGTAACCACACTCTCCCTAAACATCAAGCCAACTCCATACTTATTTTTTATTTCATTTGGCATAATCCTATATTCCAGATAAATCCGAAGATAACTAAGAAATCCGCTCTCACTATCAGCAATGTAGGTATACAACTTGTCCATATCATCGAACAAAATTACTTTTCGGCTAACCAAATCAAAACCAATATCCAAATTATAATTACTATCGCGACCAAACAATACAAACCTGTCCTCTACATAAAATGGTTGCTCAAAGCTAAATTGTGGTAACACCTGAATTACCTCTACTAAATTGCTATTTTCCAACAGTTGGACAAACATTCCTTTAGTATCATTTCTTTCCATTCCCTCCATCTTATACTTAACTAAAATTTCACCAAAATCGCTTTCATCAGGCACAAGCGAATCAAATATTGCTCGTACCTGATAAAATACTGCATACTGATAAATACTAATAAACTCCTTTAATTCTAATGCATCCATCTATTGTAATTTATTTGTAAATGTGTTGTGTACTTTGTTTGTCGGCATTTCCTCCGGTTTTATCATTTCGATAACGTTTACCGGAGTAAACCCTTTTGATCCATTTTGCTGAAAAAATATTACTGCATGAGTCACTGTCTTATTGAGTCTTGCGGACGCCTGCGCGGCATCCTGATAGTAGGCATTCCACCCTCCTACCACAAATGTCCCTGGACCAGCTTGTGAGAGGTTGAAAAACTGAAAATTTGCCATCTCATTTTCCGATGCGTAATAAATTCCGACAGTTCCTGGACGCATAGATCCAGTTCTGGAATTATTACCACGAGCGAAACGAACCACTTGTTGATAATCCTTCTGACCAAGTCCGACCTCCACCATCATCAACTCATCTTCATGCCATTTAGCATCAGTAAAATCACCTACCAATAAAGGATCTTGACCGTATGTTTGCTGGTAAACTGTTAGCATCATGCCTAAAATACTTACTGCTCCTCCAAACTTATGCCAAAGAGAAGTAAATCCTTTCCCTCAATGTAATTGTTGTGGTAACGCAAGCCCTACTTTGTTTTCCTGATTTAGATGGTGTATGTCCAACGTTTGTCCCTTAAAAGCTTCGAATGCTGGAAACTGCCTTACAAATTCGGCATCAGCTTTAGGTGAGAAACCATTATCCATAGCATATTTGTTTGAATTACTCCAAGTGATTGATGGGTTATTATTACGTATCTGATCCCAGCACCATGGAGCATTCTCTTTTAATTAGTCGATTTAATCCCTATACCCTTAGACCACCATAGTAGCTACTTACCCCCGCATCCGGCGTACGCTGTTGCGTTATTCCATTCAACGACTGATAACCATATGACGTCGCCAGCGTATGGGAAGGATACACAGATGTAAACTGCATCTCCACCGTACTCCCCGCTGCTCCACCAGTAGGTAGATTATACCGCCCCCAATAACTCAATGCTCCATTCAACACTGAATCATACGCCGGACTTAACCCCAGACAAAGTACCGCCGCATTCGCCGCTATCTCCGCCCCCGACAATAGCCTGTTGTATAACCGAAAATGTTTTAGCGTACTCAAATTCTCAGGATAGATAACCCCCGACACTGTATTCGTCAACGTCCACCCACAACCACCTGCCGGGGCCCCTGCACTCAATGGACACAATACCCCATTCACATACACCGCCAGGTCTCCACTGTTCAACCCCTGACCCTGCAATACCACATGGGTCCACTGCCGTAACGGTAATATCGCCTGCAGATCTGCCACCAAATGCTTTGATATAGCAAAATCTATAGTCGCACCATCCACCGCCGGTGCCATCGTATAAATGGACATATACAAATAACGACCACTGATACAGGTATTAAACAGGTATTTCAAAGAGAAGGGCCGACCTTTTTGGTCAGCCCCTCTTCTTTATCTCGCAGCTTGTTTGATGACAAAGACGATAAGTACTCTTCCCGTGAAAAACTTTTCTATTGGCTTATGACTTTTTTCCAATAGTTACTTAACTGTGGTATATGTTCCAGAACTATAACAATTCTTCCATCCTTATCGTCAGTAGCTTCAAATCCTATAAGTCTGCCATTGAAGGTGTCTTCAAGGTTAGGGATTATGTGTACGACCTTACTATTTACATCGGAAAGAACAACGGTTATACGGGCACCTTTCAACGAACTATTTGAATTGCCTACATACCTGATTACTTTGCATGGTTTGTGGTTAATAGTTGTATCAGTTGCTGTGTACTTTTCACCATTGTAAAGCTTACGTCTGAAATTAAGCCCCATTTTGGGGGCGGTGAATGGAAGATCTGCTTCTTTTTTATAGACTAAATCTTTTCCAATATCTTGAAATTGATGTTTGTCAAAATTGATTCGGTAGTATGTTTCAAGGCTATAAGAAGTTGTCACTCGATTGTCGACAATAAGATCTTCACTTTTCATTACCTTTTCAATACCTATTCTGTTATAAACAAATATCGAATCTCTAAGTAATACACTCATCTTACCAGTAACAGTGTGTTTGTTCCATACTGTATAAACAAATACACCATTATCGGCCTTCTGTTGTCCCTTGGCTAACAAAGGAAAGAACAAGATTAAGGATAAGAATAATTGAATAGTATTCATAGAAATTAATAAAATACTGAATTACGACCATTTGACACAATCACAGCGCCAGCATTGAAAATTCTGGTTCCTATACCTTGTACGTCAAAGATAGCGCCTGAGAGAACTCCTTGTACAGTCGAATAAGCTGTATAACTACCTTTATATTGGTCACATGCAATTTCGGTCCAACTTGTGCCGACTGAAATTCCTACGATATGTGACCCTGCATGCGTCAGGGCATTAAATGCATATCTTATAGATAAGTCCACAGTTGGCCCGCCATCACTGAGTTCACATCTTTCTGTTGCCATAATAATATAAGTAGATATAGAACTTGACAATACTGTCCAGTTATAAAGCATTGAAAATCCATAAGGGCCGGGGCCGGTTGTGTAAAATGCATCCGGATCATCATTAGGATTAGCAAGAGGCTGCATGCTTCCTGCTATGTCATAGGCAGTTGGTCCAGTTTCATCGGCAATTTTACTATTTTCATTTGTTTCAGTCGCTGGATAAATTTGATCATATAATATCTTTCTATCTTCAGCAGAGGCTGTATCCAGGAAATTTACAATACTCACCAAACTTTCCCTTGTTGGATCGGCAATGTCGAAATTCTTAGCAAGAGTGGCAATGGTAGACGAATTTAAGGTTTGTGGGGCAGGATTGCTGGCATCCTTTTTACATGCTGCAAATGTTGCCATAACAAATGCAAATGCCAGGTACTTTTTCTTCATAATTAATAGTATTTAGGTTAATATAAAACTCATGAGTCTGGGTCTTAAAGATTTCATAGCGGGTAAACGTATTGATCTTAAGATGTTGGGTATATGTTGTCCTACTAGTAAAGAACTAAAGGGTGCATTTGTGCCCCACGTCAACGAACGTTATTTTAAAGAAAACGAACTATTTAATTAAAAATTTAATGATTTGCCGTACGGAAAAAGGATTCGAGGGATTTTTATTTGAATCTCTCTCATGCTGTACAATATGCCTTTTTAAGGCATTGTGCATTCCAAAGTATAGAAGGTGAAGAATATTCAATATTCAGTGTCTAATACGGTGATATTGGGCCAGTTAAAACGGTTGATCTTCCCATACACCGTCCACTTAATATTAACTATACTATCCCTGACATTGGTAACCAAGTTATTAGCCCCATCCTCCGCCGGTGCCATCGTATAAATAGACATATACAAATACCGCCTACTGATCCAAGTATTAAACAGGTACTTATTCCCCTTGTAGTATCAAGTACCTGAGCTACCGGGGATAGTAAAAGGTAAAGATGGGATGGATTTGACTGTGGGTTTAATACACAGAATTATAAAGTTATTGCTATAGTGTAATATTCATCAACGGGAGAGATCAGAGTGCTGTAAAAGTTGAGATAACGGACATAACAAAAACATCAGCATCTCTGTAGTAATAAAGCCAGAGATCACAATTGTGACACAGTCTAAGTTCACGGCTCCTGAGTTACATATTCATATCTTAAATTTTAAAGGTTGATTAAGAGAAATTCATCACCAACCCTGAAGAAACCCGGATATTGAAAAGACATTCAATAGTTCATTAGGGGAGTGTAAAATATTTTGTGTAAACTCCTTCCCCATTGTTTGAAACCCTGCCGGGATGGGGAAGGGGGAATGTCGCGGCAGCAGCGCCTTCCCCGGTTTTGGGACCTATTGAGATAATTCACCACCATAGGCCATTAACACAGGAAATTTTACAGTCTCTTCATTAGGATACTACTTATTTATTCTTTTTTCTTACCCATTCTAGAAAATTAAATGAATTATTTTTTTCGTAACTACTTAGCACCCTATTGGCAGTCAAAAATCTCCAAAACTCATCTTGCTTTTTTCTATTTTCTTTTAATGAAGAAGAGTCATATAATTCAAATAACTCAACATAAACATTTTTATCATATTGAATAGGTTTCGAGTACTTAAAGCCCATTATAGTTTTTAATTCAAGAATTGGATTATACCCCTCCCCAAACCACATTTTAGGCGCAGCCATAAAGGTTACCCCCCTAATTTTCCGAGCATCTGAACCTTTTCCGGATGTTCCATCTGTGGAAAGCCAATTCACTTCATCTGGATTATAACAAAAACAGTATATCAGACTAGCATCATATCTCATCTTATTCAAAAATTCACTATTCAATAAAAAATTTATATTATTATTACACCACTCTATAGAACAAACATACCCTATATTCAGAATTGAGTCAGGGTCCGCATTAATTGAAAGATTCAACCAATTTCCTGGAGCGCCCGGTTCCCATAATTTTTCTTTAATTCTAATACCTGTAATCTCATTTTCCTTTGAAAATAAATTAAACAGGTCATTACTATCAATAGTTAGGTAGTTTTAAGCGGCCAAATTTCCTATATCCAGGCACTTTTGATATAGCTTTTTTATTTTATTACAATTCAAGTCCAGTGGCAAGTTTGAGAAAATTCGGTCAGTTAAAAATCTGTTGTACCATGCCATTTTAATATTTCTCATAGAAAAAGCACCTCTATGTTGATCTGGTAGTTTCATCCAAAATAACACTTTGGCCAGACCCACAGTAGCAAATGCCATATTGAAATGGAAGTGTAACTTTTTCTCACTTCTTGCCTGGCATTCCTCCAAGCCCCCATGTTGCTTTGCATCACGGATAAGAAATTCAATCTGGAAGCGCAGTTGATAATAGTTGAGTATCAACTCTGGTTTTAGTTCGATATCCGTACAAAGAAGTATTTCATATTTACCCGTGACCTTTTCTTCTATGTATACAATTCTAACCTTGCATTTAAGAATAGCAGACCAAACTACACCACTATAATAAACAGCGTCATTATCTACAGCAAATTCCCTGATTTTTCGCTTATCAATACTGCCACAACTAACTTTATCTCCATGTATCCTGGGACGTCCAGGTCCTGTAGACCTTGGCCCATTGTATACATAAATCAGATTGGCATCGGATCTCATCTTTGTTACAATATGCAATCCTTCCTTCAATATTGGTAAAATAAACTCTTGTTTCATGAAATATGAATCGACTGCTAAATAATCGACCATACTTTTTAAGGTCAGCACTTCTGATTTTATAACATCCACGTAGTGATCAACCCTACTCATTCCCTTCTCATCAAGTGTAGTCTTATCAGGAGTTTGAACTACCTTTAATGGGAAAGCAGTTCTGGCATCGACATCTATTATTGCCAGACATCCTATCTCAAGACCTTTAACAGCTTTTTGATCTTTACCACTCCAAAATTTACCCAGACCAGGAGTATGCTTTCCAGACTTTGGCAAATAAGTTGGGTCATAAGCAGCAATGAGATGCTTACCACTGTTATCCTTAATCAAAGAACTATTAAAGCCTCCGAAATCAAATTCCTTTTCCATTTGCAATCGGATGCTTTTCTCACAATAAGTACCAAAACGGCTAAGATTGGAGATGGTATATCGAACAGGCAAACATAGCCAGACCTCAAATAGCGAAATCATAAATTTGTATTGAGGTTTGGTTATTAGGGGCAATTCATTTAAAATTGCACTAACAAGGTGTTTCACCTTGCCAAAGGCTTTGAGATTGGTACTAGTCATACTTCCTCATTGCCTTTTTTTTATTTTGGTATCAGCTGGAAAGCTCTTTTATTTATCTACATCTATTTTCCACAGCATCGCTGTGGAAAACTTACCGGACTATTGTTTTAGCTAAAGTCTCCATCTATTGTAATTTATTTGTAAATGTATTGTGTGCTTTGTTAGCAGGTACTTCCTCTGGATTTACCATTTCTATGACATTTACTAGCATAAATCCCTTTGAGCCATTTTGCTGGAAAAAGATTACAGCATGTGTCACCTTCTTGTTGAGTTTTGTGGACGCTGTTGAAATAAGACAAATAGCAAGTACACCCAAAAGCTACTAATTTATCTCCATTCTGTACAAGGGAATAGCCATCGTCTCCATTGTTATAACCAAACTGCTTTATCCATTGAGTGCTACCCTCAGCTGAAACAACACCGATCATTCCATCAGTAAAACTACCATAAAAATTAGTTTTCCCGATAAAGGCATAAGAGCTATCCGTTTGCTGTATCACATCCTGACCTACTTCTCCATTTGCTGTGTTAAATCCTAAACGCTTACTCCATACCACCTTTCCGGTATCATTGGTCTTCACAAGCCACATATCTCTTGCTGCAGTTTCCGTATTGGTAACCGTACCTACAGCAATATAACCACCGTCAAAGGTGGGCTTCATCCTGTTAAAGTACTCATTGCCATTGGCCTTATATGTCTTCGCCCACACTACATTACCTACAGAATCCGCTTTGAGTAGATTCCTGATCGCTACCGGTAGTGGTATAACCAGCCATGATGTACCCGTCATCCTGGGTCCGCTGCATATCGAGGATCATATCTTTATCATCGTTGCCATACGTATGCAACATGCCATTATTCACACAAACTGTGCTGTCTTTGGAACTATATAATGTACAGGTATCCCCGATAAATGTCAGGTACTCCCATGCCTGTTTGGAGAAGCCGGTATGGTTATTCATGTAAGCAGCGAATAGGGAATTCACCTGTTGTTGCATGGTGCTATCCCCTTCTTCTTTTGTTGGTTTTAGTGAAGGATAGGTTGATTTAAAACTGGTATAAAGATCATTGATAGTTGTACAGGATGCACATGCAGCCTTTGTATTACATTGAATGATCGCAGGGATAGTGATCGCGGGTGTCACATAGGTACAAGCTGCGTTGTCAGGATCACAGGCAGACAATAATGGATCCAGCTGAAACGCTGTTAATGTTGTACTACGGGTGCGATTTAGATAAGCGGCAGTGTGATTTTTTTTTAGTAAGCTCCTTCCCATTGTTTGAAACCCTGCCGGGATGGGGAATGGTGCGGCAGCAGCGCCTTCCCGGTTTGGGTCCTATTATGATAAGTCACCATTATAGGCCGTTAGCACAGGAATTTTTACGGTCTCAAAACTATTAAACGGTCCCTTTTTATATTTTAAGGAAAAGGGACCGTTTAATAGTTTTGTAAACTTTCAGGTCAACCCTTCGGCTATTTTGGCTTCCTAATCTTCTTCAATGCCTTATCTAATAATTTATAATCATCCGGAGAAATTTTTCCATCAACTACCTTGTCTGTCCATTTTCCATAAACTGCCTTTACAAATTGAAACCCTTCTGGCGTCAAATCAGACGCCATTATTTGGGTATCATCAGTAACCTCCTGATCAGCTACAAGAATTGGATTATTTAACAATCCATTTGCAAACATATAATCAATAATACTTCGGAAATACTTATAAATTATGGTACTATCAAACTCATAATTTCTAGGTTTCTGAGTGTGCCAACTAGCTTTATCAATTGGAAAATCTTTCATTATTTACGTCTACTAAATTGTGTTACAATATCTTGAACCGGATATAATATACCTTTTTTACCAGGTGCTTTAATATATGTACCGCCTACCGCTCTAATACGTCCTTCTTTTTGCGTCTGAAGAGTTTTGTCAGCTGTCAGACTGGTTACTTCCACTAAATTACTCACTTTATCTTTCATCACAACACTAAAATCAATTCTCCTTCCTGTTCCCGTAACAGGATCTTTAACAATTTTTCCATTTGCATCACGCAAATATCGTTCCCTCCAAATTTGTGCATCAGGATTTTGTTCTACCAGGCTCTCAAATTCAGCTTCTTCTCTTGCTGTACCATCCACCTTATTTTTTATTGCTGCCGCTAATACAATTGTTGAAGAATTAAGTTTAAGGTTTACCGCATTGACAGCAACAGCCTCTCCGCTACTAGCAAAGGCTCCTCGGGGTGCTGCACCTGTACCACCAGATACACCATGTAATAATGTTGTTATTAGGGTCGCATTATCGTAATAACCAGCGTAATCATCATTTATTCCAATGCTCTCCGCTGATCTATTCAAAAGGCCAAAACTATAATTGCTAAGATTTCCATTTATAGAACCTGCTAATGTGGACATCGTTGCATTATATGCCACGCCTTGCCTATATCTTCCGGCCTCTGTCCAACCAGTAAGTCTACCTTCCTGTACAAATTGGCATGCATCGCAAAATGCGGCTTGCATATATTCCCACGTATTCGTAGGAGCATGATCTGGCAAACTAAGCCAACCAGGCCAATCAGGCCACATTCCAAGCGCATCTATAAAAGTAACTGGGTTATTAGCCCCAAAAATATAAGGAGAATTATTTGGATAGTTCTTGGTTAATGGGTCAATAGACAAAAATTTCCCTACTCGAGAATCATATGCCCGAGCTTCAAACGCAATCTCATTCCCCTCTCCCTTCACCTCATTATCATTCTCCTTCCCATTAAACCCATACCTATACCCTCCCAAACTCCACTTCCTATCCCCCATCCCCATCCCAAAAGGATAATAATCCCCAGCACTCATCACCTCCGCAACATAATGATCACCTTCCGGAAGACCCTTATCACTCACCGTCACCAACACATTCCCCAAATGATTCACCAACTCATACCTCCTCACTCCCACCTTATTCCATGTCGAATCCACTTCTCCACCTACTACCAATCCAGGCTCCCACAATCCCAATCTACTACTCCCATACAAATGCTGCTCCTTCCAGTACTGATCACTCCCGCCTCCAACATTCCCATATACCGCCAGCACATTCCCCGCCGCATCACGTACATACCACGTCTTATCCGTCACTCCGCCATGCGTATAACCTTTATACACCCTATTCCCGCCCGCATCATACCTATATTCCAAAGAACTTCCATCCCCCTTCATAATCCCACTTATCTTCCCATACACCGTCCACTTTATATTAACTATACTATCCCTAACATTAGCAATCAAATTACCAATATTATCATAAATATAATTATTTACCCCCTGACTTGAAACATCCTCCGTATAAGGATCACCCGCAATACTATCCAACACCTGTGTTAACCTGTTACTACTCAAATACCCCTGACCATCCCGCGCATACACATACTTCAAACTATCCATCTGCAACTGCTTGCCATCCGCCCCACTCCCATACCGCGTATACCGCAATATATTCCCATTCCCATCATAACTGATATCCTCCTTATAAGCATTACCAACCGATAAAACATTCCAGCTGGCAGCCCCATTAACCAGCGAATGCTGACGCATCGCCGTCAAACGGTTCAACTGATCATACCGGTAAGAATACCCAACAGGATTCCCGGAATTGATTTTTGAAAGCGCTAATGTGCTCCTGCTGATATTCCCATTATACAAATTCCGCCCCATCACATCCCCCGTCTGTCCAACCCATTTCAAACCTAATGAATTCGTATCAACAATCGCCTTATAATCCCCCGCATAATAATCCAGGCTATATGCATACGCATCCCGCGCTATTGCCCCTCTTATGCCCCCTATCACCCCATCACGACCCATATCAGTACCTGCTGTCAGATAGTTCCCATTCACACCCTTTAACCACCCCTGCAAGGTATACGCATAATCTACTCCCTGCACCAGCTCCATATCCCCTAATTCCATCCTTGCCAACGGTCCATGCAGATAATAACGATACCCCGCATCTGTCTTCGGATTCATAATCTCCCAGCCATCTGCCGATACACTATCTATTCCACTACCCGCCTTCGTCAACCGGTTCTCCGCATCATATTGATAATTATAATAAAACCGATCTGCCCCACCACGCTGATAACGAACCTTATTCACCTTGCCACTTACAAGGTCATATTGATAATCCACCCGTTTCACCCCCAGATCCTGCACCTGCTGCCACAACGTCTTTACATTCCCTATCTGGTCGTAACTATAATAGCTCGCCTGCAATGGCGTACTTCCCGCATCCTGGTAAGTAGTGGCCGCCACACGCTTACGCAGGTTCTCCTGGTTCAACCCCGCTGCTGCATACGCCTCATCATAAAATGTTCTCGTTATCTGTGCATCACTTCCCGCACCCAAAAATACCTCCGGAGAAGACATAAATATCTCTGATCCTGTAAGGCTAGCTCCACTCTTCTCTCCTACCTCTATCACTCTCCCCTGTGCATCATACTTTGTATAACTATACCTTCCTGTAGCCCCACCATTCACAGGCACCACCTGCTCCGCATTCTGCGACGTCACCAACCTACCTAACCTATCATACCAGTAACTACTCACTCCCGCATCCGGCGTACGCTGTTGCGTTATTCCATTCAACGACTGGTAACCATAAGACGTCGCCAACGTATGCCCCGGATACACCGCCGAAAACTGCATCTCTACCGTACTGCCATCCCCCGTAACAGCAGGCAGATTATAACGCCCCCAATAACTTAACGACTTTGTAAGCACCGTATCATACGCCGGACTTAACCCCAGACAAGGTACTGCCGCATTCGCCGCTATCTCCGCCCCCGACAACAACCTGTTGTATAACCGAAAATGCTTCAGCGTACTCAAATTCTCAGGATAGATAAACCCTGACCCCGTATTCGTCAACGTCCACCCACAACCACCTGCCGGGGCCCCTGCACTCAATGGACACAATACCCCATTCACATACACCGCCAGGTCTCCACTGTTCAAACCCTGACCCTGCAATACCACATGGGTCCACTGCCGTAACGGTAATATCGCCTGCAGATCTGCCACCAAATGCTTTGATATAGCAAAATCGTAAACCTCTAACGAGGGGAGTCGCTGCCATGATTCGATACTGATATACCTTGGCCCTAAAAAAGATGAACAGTAAAACGAAAAAGACTTCCCATTCCAGATACTCATCTGAGGAGATCATCATTTTGTTGGAGCAATTTGATCGGAATAATGTTAGTATGAAGACATTTTGTGCTGATAAAGGCATCAGTCAGGCTACATTTTTTAATTGGCGCAAGCGATATTTAAACAGGAGAGTAAATAATAGTAGTTTTATAGAACTCATCCCTTCTGCTCCGGATGTTGAGGTTCCGCAAAGTACAGGTTGTTTATTTGCCGAATTCAGGGGTATCCGTATTTATCAACCGGTAAGCGCGGCTTATTTAAAAGCGTTGATATCATGAGTGCTATTATTGTTTTGACAGATCGACATCGTTATTTTTTATATACCCAGCCTGCAGATATGCGAAAATCATTTGCGGGACTTTGTGGAATTGTAAATAACATTATGCAACTTCCGATATCAGATAATGACGTGTTTGTATTTTTGAATCGTGATTTTACGCATCTGAAGTTGTTGTTGCATGAATCAGCCGGATTTACCTTATTATGTCGAAGACTTGATAAAGGACGCTTTAAAGTTCCTGATCCAGGTATTATTTCCGGACCGCTGAAATTAAGTGCAGCAGAAGTAATAGCGTTGATAAAGGGACTCACATTTTACCGACATAATGGTAATAAAAACCCTCCTGCAGAATAGACAGAATTATTTTCGAAATTACACGAAGCAGATCAAAACAATGATCTGCTTTTTTCGTTATAGTAAATATTGCGATGAAAAAATCTGCCACTTCATATAAAGCCTTGTATACTGCCTGCCTGAGACAGCAGGCAGGGTTACAGGATACGATATCAATG
The DNA here is from genome assembly GCF_034274695.1 of Chitinophaga sp. LS1. NCBI lineage: Bacteria > Pseudomonadati > Bacteroidota > Chitinophagia > Chitinophagales > Chitinophagaceae > Chitinophaga > Chitinophaga sp. LS1. Next base: position 5,093,214 of record NZ_CP128362.1, on the reverse strand, counting down.
CAACAGGAGCAGATACTTTTTCAGCAGGAACAATTACTGCTTTTACAACAGGATCGTGAAACGAAAGATGCCATCCTTTTTGAACAGAATCAGCTAATCTGTCATCAGCATCAATTACTGAAACAGAAAGATGAGCAACTGGAAGCTGGCGAACAGACTATCTTTCAACAGGGAGAACAACTAGCTCAATATGATCACCTGATTAAAAACCAGGAGCAGAAAATAGTTTCTTTAGAACAGGATGTTACAAACCAACATAAGCTGATAAATAGTTTACAGAGAAGTCGACATGAGCTGAAAGCCCTTAAAAAATGGGTCCATGGTATAAGAAGTGAAAAGAGACCACTACTAACAAGCACTGAAACACCGGGTGAAGTTGTACAGGGCACGCTGATTTTAGATGCAGATGAATATGGTGTATGTCAAATCAGTTCCCGTAAAGTAATTGCCGAACATATCAGAAATACTGTTGTCATTAGCCCTAAAACAAGAGGTGGTCGCAACGATCTGCCTAAAGGGTTAGAAGAAGAAATTATCACGCTGGATGTAAATCCTTTACCTGCAGGCGCCAGATTAGTAAGGATAGATGAGCAGCGACAACTGGCCTGCTCTCCTTTGCGGTGGTATATCAAAGTAACCAGGCGACCTGTTTATATCATTCCTTCTGAAGATGGATTATATGCTAAAAAGGTGACTGCTCCACTGCCAGCACATCCTATCTCCCGTTGCAAAGTAGATAAAATGCATTAAGTTGCAGCAAACCACCGAAGGGCCATGCAAAATGGACTCTCAGATTATTAGGTGATAAGTTAGTCGAATTGGAGTATGTGGATAGTATATCTTATGAAATAGTACGTAAAGTGCTAAAAAAAACGAATTAAAACCATGGAAAGTAAAGGGATGGGTAATACCACCCACTGCTAATGGTCAGTTTGTGGCAGCTATGGAACAAGTACTTGATGTATACACCCGTCCTTATAGGAAAAGTATCCCGTTGTTTGTATGGACGAGTCACCCAAGCAGCTTATTCGTGAAACAAGGACACCAGTCAAAATGCGAACAGGCCAGGCTCCACGACATGATTATGAATATGAGCGGTGTGGAGTATGCAATATTTTTATGGTTAATGAACCTCTGGTAGGCAAACGATATGTAAAGATAACGGATAGAAAAACCAAGCAGGATTGGGCTGAATTAATAAAGGAGATAGCCGACGAGTGGTACCCCAAGGCAGCCAAAATAACTTTAGTTATGGATAACCTGGCTACGCATTCACCAGGAGCCTTGTACGAAACCTTTTCTCCTGCAGAAGCCAAGCGAATATGGGATCGTTTCGAATTTATATATACACATAAACATGGCAGTTGGCTGAATATGGCTGAAATTGAGTTGAATATTTTAACTAAACAATGTCTAAACAGGAGAATTGATAACATAGAAACAATTAAAGAGGAAGTGCAAGCCTGGCAATTATATAGAAACGGCAAAAAGGCAGTCATTAACTGGCAGTTTACGACAAAAGAAGCCCGTATTAAACTAAAGAAACTTTATCCGACAATTTTATATTGACTTGACACTAGAATTAATACCAATTAATCTAAAGTGCTTCCCGTCTAAAGTCTCTGTATCAGCAACAGCAATAGTAACACCGGGCATCTTCCACCGGTAACCTAACTCTCCCCCCCATAAGGCTTTGGCAAGGTAGATTTATTATATCCCAAATCTATTCATCTAATTTAATAAACCTCACAACTTAAATGGGAGCTTTATAAGAGTACTTTCTGGCTCACGCTGAGTAGGAAAGACGAATCTGTAATAATCGGCATATTCATTTCCTCCAACTGCGGCAATAACTTTCCCTAGGAACATACTATTAACCTTAAAATCATTTGTTATTTCATTTGGAATAATCTTATATTCCAAATAAATCCGAAGATAATTAAGAAATCCGCTCTCACTATCAGCAATGTATGTATATGCTCCATCAATATCTTCAGCTAAAATTACCTTGCGGTTTGATAAATCAGCACCAATGTAAAACCCTCCATTATTATCACGTCCAAATAATACAAACCTGTCTTCTAAATATAATGGCTTAATAAAGTAAAAATGGCTTAACACCTGAATTAAATCTGCAAAGTTGCTATTTTCTACCAGTTCGGCAAACATTCCCCATTCCCTGTTTTCTCCTTTAAGCGACCTCTTATACCGAATCAATGTTTCAGGAAAATCGTCCTTGTCCGACGGCTCAAGCGAATCAAATATTGCCCTTACTTGGGAAAATACTGCATACTGATAAATAGAAATAAACTCTTTTATAGCTAAAGCATCCATCTATTGTAATTTATTTGTAAATGTGTTGTGTACTTTGTTTGTCGGCATTTCCTCCGGTTTTACCATTTCGATAACGTTTACCGGAGTAAACCCTTTTGATCCATTTTGCTGGAAAAATATCACTGCATGTGTCACCGTCTTATTAAGTTTTGCGGACGCCTGTGAAGCATCCTGATAGTAAGCATTCCATCCCCCTACAACAAATGTTGCTGGATCAGCTTTTGAGAGGTTGAAAAACTGAAAATTGGCCATCTCACTCTCTGATGCGTAATAAATCCCAACGGTCCCTGGACGCATTGATCCCGTTCTGGAATTATTCCCACGAGCAAAACGAACTACCTGTTGATAATCCTTCTGACCAAGCCCTGCCTCAACCATCATCATTTCATCTTCTTGCCATTTCGCATCAGTTAAATCACCTACCAATAAAGGATCCTGTCCATATGTTTGCTGGTAAACGGTTAACATCATTCCTAAAATACTGGTTGCAGCCCCAAATTTATGCCAAAGAGATGTAAAGCCTTTTCCAGTATGTAATTGTTGCGGCAACGCAATGCCTATCTTGTTCTCCTGATTCAGGTGGTGCATATGTAGTATTTGTCCCTTAAAATCTCTGAACGCTGTAAACTGGTCCACAAATATTTTATCAGCAACCGGTGATAAACCATTATCCAAAGCATATTTGTTTGAATTACTCCAGATGATTGATGGATCATTATTACGAACCTGATCCCAATACCAGGAAGGATTATCAAGTATACCATTTGCCCTAGTTTGCGTATACTTTATTTTACCATTAGCTAATGTATGCTCCTTTGGCATCTTTGTCAGATCAACCTTCAACTTATTATAAATATACTTCTTACTACCGGGAGGCGTGCCTGTAGAGGCGCCATTCTCATCTATGAACCTAATAGGATTGTTTGACGCATATGAATAGGGACTGAGCCACGCAAATTTGTTCATGTAAGGATCTAACGAGGAAAACTTACCAATCCTAGGATCATAAATTCTCGCACCAAAATCGATCTGATTCCCTTCCCCCTTCACCTCATTATCATTCTCCTTCCCATTAAACCCATACCTATACCCTCCTAAACTCCACTTCCTATCCCCCATCCCCATTCCAAAAGGATAATAATCCCCCGCACTCATCACCTCCGCAACATAATGATCCCCTTCCGGAAGACCCTTATCACTCACCGTCACCAACACATTCCCCAAATGATTCACCAACTCATACCTCCTCACCCCCACCTTATTCCATGTCGAATCCACCTCTCCACCTACTACCAATCCCGGCTCCCACAATCCCAATCTACTACTCCCATACAAATGCTGCTCCTTCCAGTACTGATCACTCCCTCCTCCAACATTCCCATACACTGCCAGCACATTCCCCGCCGCATCACGCACATACCATGTCTTATCCGTCACTCCGCCATGCGTATAACCCTTATACACCCTATTCCCGCCCGCATCATACCTATATTCCAAAGAACTCCCATCCCCCTTCGTAATCCCACTTATCTTCCCATACACCGTCCACTTTATAGTAACTACACTATCCCTAACATTAGCAATCAGGTTACCAACATTATCATAAATATAATTATTTACCCCCTGACTTGAAACATCCTCCGTATATGGATCACCCGCAATACTATCCAACACCTGCGTTAATCTGTTACTACTCAAATACCCCTGACCATCCCGCGCATACACATACTTCAAACTATCCATCTGCAACTGCTTGCCGCCAGCTCCACTCCCATACCGCGTATACCGCAATATATTCCCATTCCCGTCATAACTGATATCCTCCTTATAAGCATTACCAACAGATAAAACATTCCAGCTGGCAGCTCCATTAACCAGCGAATGCTGACGCATCGCCGTCAAACGGTTCAACTGATCATACCGGTAAGAATACCCAACAGGATTCCCGGAATTGATTTTTGAAAGTGCTAATGTACTCCTGCTGATATTCCCATTATACAAATTACGCCCCATCACATCCCCCGTCTGTCCAACCCATTTCAAACCTAATGAATTCGTATCAACAATCGCCTTATAATCCCCCGCATAATAATCCAGGCTATATGCATACGCATCCCGCGCTATTGCCCCTCTTATGCCCCCTATCACCCCATCACGACCCATATCAGTACCTGCTGTCAGATAGTTCCCATTCACACCCTTTAACCACCCCTGCAAGGTATACGCATAATCTACCCCCTGCACCAGCTCCATATCCCCTAATTCCATCCTTGCCAATGGCCCATGCAGATAATAACGATACCCCGCATCTGTCTTCGGATTCATAATCTCCCAGCCATCTGCCGATACACTATCTATTCCACTACCCGCCTTCGTCAACCGGTTCTCCGCATCATACTGATAATTATAATAAAACCGATCTGCCCCACCACGCTGATAACGAACCTTATTCACCTTGCCACTTACAAGGTCATATTGATAATCTACCCGTTTCACCCCCAGATCCTGCACCTGCTGCCACAACGTCTTTACATTCCCTATCTGGTCGTAACTATAATAGCTCGCCTGCAATGGCGTACTTCCCGCATCCTGGTAAGTAGTGGCCGCCACACGCTTACGCAGGTTCTCCTGGTTCAACCCCGCTGCTGCATACGCCTCATCATAAAATGTTCTCGTTATCTGTGCATCACTTCCCGCACCCAAAAATACCTCCGGAGAAGACATAAATATCTCTGATCCTGTAAGGCTAGCTCCACTCTTCTCTCCTACCTCTATCACTCTCCCCTGTGCATCATACTTTGTATAACTATACCTCCCTGTAGCCCCACCATTCACAGCCACCACCTGCTCCGCATTCTGCGACGTCACCAACCTACCTAACCTATCATACCAGTAACTACTCACTCCCGCATCCGGCGTACGCTGTTGCGTGATACCATTCAACGACTGGTAACCATAAGACGTCGCCAGCGTATGCCCCGGATACACCGCCGAAAACTGCATCTCTACCGTACTGCCCCCTGCTCCAACAGCAGGCAGATTATAACGACCCCAATAACTTAACGACTTTGTAAGCACCGTATCATACGCCGGACTTAACCCCAGACAAGGTACCGCCGCATTCGCCGCTATCTCTGCCCCCGACAATAACCTGTTGTATAACCGAAAATGCTTCAGCGTACTCAAATTCTCAGGATAGATAAACCCTGACCCCGTATTCGTCAACGTCCACCCACAACCACCTGCAGGGGGCCCTGCACTCAATGGACACAATACCCCATTCACATACACCGCCAGGTCTCCACTGTTCAACCCCTGACCCTGCAATACCACATGGGTCCACTGCCGTAACGGTAATATCGCCTGCAGATCTGCTACCAGATGCTTTGATATAGCAAAATCTATAGTCGCACCATCCACCGCCGGTGCCATCGTATAAATGGACATATACAAATAACGACCACTGATACAGGTATTAAACAGGTATTTATTACCCCCCGTCGTTGCCAGTACCTGGTTATTGTCCATAGCAGGATTATACAACCACCACTCCATTGCCGAATTGGTACCCGCCTGCAATACCGTACTTAACCTGTTTAAAATCGTATCCTTATTGGCCGCTACTACAGGACCACTATACGTACAGGCAGATGCTACATTATCCCGTGCATCCCATACCTGTTGCTGATAAGACGCATCCAGCAGGTGTACTCCCTCCGGTGGTATCGTGCGCACAAGGTTACCTGCCTGATCATAATAGTATAATGTAAAATGGTACAATTGCTGTAAAGCCGTCAGTTCCAACCTGGGCTTCACACTGCTGCAATAAGCGATGTACCCTTTCCTGAACTGCCGCTCTTCTTCTGCTATATATTCTTTATAAAGTACAATCCCACTTAATGCCGCATGATTGATCAGCTGCTTCATACAGCTATATGGATCCTGACTCACGGTAGAAAATACAGGCTGATTCGTTAATACAGCCGATGAATTCACCAGCAGCTTTGCCTCAAAATCCTTATAATCTGAATAAGACAAAGTGAAGCCCCAACGGTGATTCAGGTAAGTGGCATAAATGCTTTCATAATTAGCACTGGTCGTATCAAGGGACATCTCAGATTGCATGGCCGCTACTCCCTGCTGGTAACCAAAGCCGCTAACATAACCCTGTGCTCCAGGGTCCATAAACACGGGCAACTGTATCTCATCCGCCAGTAAGTAACGACAATTGTTACAGCTATTCTGCAAACTCGTAAGTTCTGCCTCTGTCAGCGTCATCGCAGCACCAAACTTATTTACAAGGAACTGATAAAATCCGCCCGCTGCGTTATTATATTCCTGCGTCAGTGCTGCCAGCCTTGCACAGATACTACTATCTGTCTTTTGAACAGAGACATTCGTCGCCTGTAACTTTACATTGTATGGATAAGGTGCATCCAGTAACCACGGGTTACAAAGCATATCCAGCGAAGTAATACCCAATACCCCTTTGATCGCCTCTTTAAAGGATACATAACCTCCGGAAGGCGCTGCACCAGGTACTGTACTCGCTCCATTCGGATGATCCACATCACCACCCGCCTTACATACCTGCAATAATTTTGTACGCAGCAAATCCGCCTTTACAGCATAAGCTGCATTGTTGTTTAAACAACCCGCCAACTGTTGCATCCAGTAATCCGCCTGTGCTTCACAATTTTCACTCACAGACTGCGTAACCGCTGCTGATACCTGCGCCGCTAATGCGGTCGTATCTGTTGATACTCCTGCTGTACTGTAAGAAACACTGTTGATACGGGAAACTTTATTTTTTAAGGCAGCCGCACAATCGTTTGTGACAGGTGTAGCAGGGTTAGGATTACTACAGCCCGAACCTTCTATCGTTCCTCCCGCATCACTTACACTCTGCAATACATACGTCAGCGATTTTGTACTACCTGTAAAGACATAACTGTAAATCTTCGCACCCGGATTCTCATGAAATGAAAACTCCACGCCCGCTGTTACACTCGCCCCCGTCGGAATATCAGGCCCGGAATAATGCATGATACAATTCCAGTTGGCAATACCTGTGGCCGGATCATAGGTAGTATTATCCCGTTGAATGCTCAGCGTGAAGTTTGACAAACTCTTCGCCACATCACAATCAAATGTACTTCCACTGTCATCAGGACGACAGGAAATTCCCTTCACCTGAACGGAACCCGTGTTGATGGCACTCGAAATACAGATAGCTGCTTCCGTCTGACCAGCTGCAAATGCCACCGAATCGACCTGTGTCAATCCAGCATATTCGTCAGGATAATACAAAGACAAGGTAACTGCACTCGTCAACCCCGCACCACTGTATGTAATTTTCAGGGATTGTAAATCAGTGCCACAGGTAGCAGTTCCTGCCTCTACATTAAAAGCAGACAACTCCGGACAGGTGGTTATGGCATAACTCAATGTATCGCCTACCACACATACTCCTCCACAATAAGCCGAAGTGCTCCGCGCTGTTGCGTAATATCTTTCCTTCAACTCAAGATACTTATCACGATACATCCGCCACTCCAGGTCTGCTATCCGGCAACTGGTTACAGGAGAACAGGAAGACCAGTTATTTGCATTCGGTAACGGGTTATTATTTGTGTTCGTACTCCCTGTATTATCCGCACAATACAACAGGTAATCTACATAATCAGGTAAATTTTTAACAGCATATCCCGAGGCATTAAAACCAACCACATTTTTACTATAATTGGTAAGATCTGCTATAAAACTGGTCTTATAACTACTTAACACACCACTAAATGCGGTATCCTGCGCTACCAGCCAACTGATATTACTCTTATTATAAACAGCAGCTGGCAATACACCCGTAATACCTGCTACCGTCTGCACCTGCTTTATCTTATCATCCCACTGATACGCCGTACTGTTATCATAACAAAACCGCAACGCACAATACTCCGGATGATATTTAATAAACCGTGCCGCCCATTCCGTCTTCCAATACCGCAATAACATCGTCAGCGTAAAATGCGCATCATAGGGAGACATCACCGAACCATCCTCCATCTCAAACTGCTCTTCAATATATTCACTACTGGTCGCACTCTTTATAGGGAACTCATCCCGCCAGTGATTATACAATACATTTATGGTTCTTTCCAATGCAGAATCTCCATCAAATAATGCATACTGCCCTCCCGGACTTACATCCAGTTTTAACGTATTTTCCAGATCTTCACACGGCGATGATTGACAAGAAACCTGCAAACGCTGACATTGTGCCAACAACGAATCATACAATGTATTGGACCAGGTATTAATCGCAGTACCCGTCACCCCATTCTGTGCTAATCTGGACACCACAGCAGCCGTAAAATCTGTCTTTGCACCCAATGATGTCAGGCAGGTACTGCAATCGCTAAAACATCCTGAAAAGTCCTGACTTTGCAAGGCCTGCTGTACAAACTGCCACTGCGTCTTCAGATTGGTATTCCTCTTTATAAAATCAGCCGTATAATTAGCGATAGCTGAATCATTCAGCCCTAATTCAAAAGACACGTAATACTCGCCGATCTGGTCAAAATTCAAATTGATTACCCCTGTCAAAGCATTCACATCATTACAATTACTGACCAGACTTCCAACAGGCCTTGCCCCTGCACTATCATACAAGATCCTGTTACAGTTGTCCGTAACCCGGATCTTTAAGTCATAATAACAGTTACTACATATTGTAACGCCACTCTCACTATAGGTTTTTATCAGCTTGTCTATATTATACCTGAGCGTAGCAGGACCAGGTACTGCCGATGAATAGGTCGTGGTTGCACTCAGCTTCAGCTTTGCAGGATCAAATGTATACTGACTGGATTCTATTAATGAAAATGTCTCTTCGGTAGAATCAGGCTTCGAAGGTAATCCATCCAAATTAGCAGGCGCCCCACCCGCCAGTGCCGTCGCTATCGTCTTACCCGCTGCGTTCAGGTAACTGACACTTACCTGTCCATTTCCATCCATTACCATGTTTTTCAGGTAATGAGATGCATAACCTACATCATTGCCAAACATCCTGTCTAATTCCCATTGTGCAGGTTTCCCATAATATAATTTCGTAGCTTTATTGCCCGGCTGAAACAACTCTCCTACTCCCCCCTGCACACTCATCCTTCCTGTATTATCAGGCGTATAAAGATTTACAGCAAATGGATACCCATTCGCATCCGGAATAAATTTATTTGTACTGTCACTTAAAAACGGATTCAAAGGAGAATAATAACGTGCCGCACCCGAATCATTACTCATCTTGCCCGGAACAGGAATACAGTCTGTCGTATTTCCATACACATTTGCATAAGTATAGTTTCCACCCCCTAATGCATGATGCATGCCCGGGTAATAATTCAACCTGCTCTGTGTAATTGGTGCCGGCAATATATTCACCAGCGGACGCCCAAATTCATCATACAGGGTCTCCTGGATCATTGCCCGCTGATCGGAATTATTGACCGTTACTGTCTGCCGGGTACGAAGCGTACCATCAAAATAACTGACCACCTCCTTCTTCATTCCGCCCTCTGCATACACAGCACTATACTGCCAGTTCAAATCAGACCGGTGCCTGGCAGAATCCAGTAATATTACCGACGGTCCTGCAACCCCACCTTGTTTCAACTGGTAAAACCAGTCTCCTTCCTGCCTGAATCCGTCATCAGTATACTGAACAGGCCTTATCCTCACTGGTAAATACTGGGATATATGGATAAGTGAAATCTCAAAATACTCCCGCGGAATCGTTACCCGCGTGGCATTATTGCGGAACAAACCAGCCAGTGTAGCAGCAGTCACATTACTTCCCTGCTGCGCCAGCAACCTGCCATTATCTGATAACTCATCGATAAAAGTCCATTCCAGGTCATACTCCTCCGCTCCTGTATATTTCTCCCAGGTAAGCATCACGGCAGCAGTATCTACTGTAGCAACCGGCACAATTGTTTTGGTGAGATCCCAATCGTAAGAGCGCTCCACCACTACCTGCCCCATCAACCGGAATATGGTTGGCAATGTCGTCCCTAACTCCGCACTGGTGATGCTGTTGACCGTAAGTCTTACCTTATACCCGTTCAGGAATTTATACGTATCTGTCGCCCTGTAAGCAACTCCCTCCGTCGGCGTATATGTAACCTGCAATTTCACATGGTCATTCGTAATTGGATCCACCTGACTGGGCTGCGACCAATATTCCACCTTCAGATCTATCTCACATTTGAAGGCTGAAACAGGCATAGTTCCTCCCTCTCTATACAATCCAAAGGTGATGATATTGGTGACTGTACGGTTATGTATCTTTGTCCAGTCAACATTACTATTCAAAAACTTCTCATCTTTTATTTCCAGTACATCTCCCTGCTTTAAACCTCCCTGCAGCTGGTTCTGATAAGATTCAATCGCAGTAAAAGCCTTTGCTGTGTGCAAAGTGCATAACATGACTGCCAGTAACATGATCTTCTTAAAAGCGGAACCCATATAAAAAGATTAACGATCTTTAATTAATTCATACCCGGAAAGCGCCACAGCCAGGCCATTGCTGATTTTAATATAACGGTTGCTGTTCAGCAACTCCTTGCGCACTACACCCGGTTTACAACTACTGATGCGGATACCGATAAATTTATCTCTGGTGGTATCGATAGGATGAGCTTCATCCGTCACTCTCATATAAGTCTGCTTTATCCACCCTGTACTGTCAAATGTGATATCATAAGCACGGCAGGTAGGATGCCTGTGGTTTAATAAGGAAATATGTACGCCCGCTTCATTCACACTACGCGTGATTGCATACCCCTCCTCCGCCAGTAAGGTAGCTTCCTTCCCCACTGATAATTTCATCGGGTTCACTACCTCCCTCGGTGGTGAAAGGAATACCTTATGTATATCATGTGCCACTACGATATAGGCGTTCTGCAATGAGATCATCTCCTGCCGGCCAACCCGGTAATATGCTTCCTGCCCATTTCTGGTATAACAAAAAGTCGTCTCCATATTCCGCGTACTGTCTGCCAGATCCCTCGCCGTAATAGTTCCCTCTATCGTGAGCACGGTCAATGTGTCCATTTTATGTAATACAGTACTCAGCTCCTGCAAAACACCTGTCTGATCAGAAGCAACAGGTTTGCTTTCTGCATATGTAGCAGGTTTAATCATACCATAACCACCCGGTCTGATTACCGCATAACCAACAGCCCCCAATATCAATACAGGAATCACCAGCAATATTTTTACCTTCATAATCCAGCAATTAATTTTTTCTTAATGCAGAACGGTTTTCTTTAATAGTCATAATACCACGCTCGGTTTCCTTCTTCACGCGTATCAATGATCCTTCATCATCATACTCATAGAAGGTGGCATAGTTATTCTCATCTAACTCTGCCATCACCCGCATATTTTTATCATCGTAAGTGAAAGTCTTCAGCTGTCCGTCATAAGGAAATATGCGGATGTCATCTATCGACACATTAGCTCCACCGCTCAGTGTTACATCTACAGCAGCCATATCACCCGTACCTACCCAGGTGGGAATCTCCAGATTACCTTCTACCAGTTTCCAGCCTTCCACTACAGCTTTCTTTTTAAAGACGACTGTATTGTTATTCACTGTAAGCGTAATGCCCGCACTGGCACTTGCCGGTTGTCCATCTCTTACCCATGCTGTGAAAATATACCGGCGATTGGTCACAGGGCAGAACCCGCGCAGGCCCAGCCATCCGTCTGGTTTACGGAAATACTCTCCCCACTGGTTATTGTTCAGGTAAATACCTGGCGTATGCTCGTAGGCATATACATATGTTTTCAGGTTAATCGGGCTGCTTAATTTCAGGCTATAATTACCACTATGCGCATTGACACTATCCAGCCGGCTCACGTAATTATCGCCCAGGGCCTTGCGGATATCAAATTCATCCGGCTTACAGGGCAGCACATTCACACAGGATGCGTTGAATTTATAATCATCAAACCCATCGTAAAATATCTCTCGCTGTCGCATATTGGCACCTACAGCCACTGGCAGGGAAGATTTAAATCCAAAACGTACGGCACTATATATCCCAAGTGCATTCTTCGTTTCCTGCTCCTGTGCGTATTCATCATATAAACCTATTGTATTGGATACGACCCACCCATTATTGGTAGACATCCCCCAGCCATTGTTATAGAACCAGTAGGCACTAAACTGCTGATAGGCCCCATTATTCCGTATATCTGCCTTCACGGCATTATTTGCAGGTAACTCCTGCCCGGTGCGGGAGGTGAGCCATACCATTTCCTTCCAGGGAAGCCAGTTGCCCAGGTAACCGGTTACATAAGGATTCAGTACCTGGCCATTAGGAATAGCAGGACAACCAGCCACACTATCACATAAGCTCACAGGTCCGCCTGAGCAGGTGAACCGCTGGGCTTCGATGACACCGTTCACATTTTTCACATAGGAGTTATATGGCTTGCCGGTCAGCAGATCATTGGTGGAGAAGATCCTGTTTAAATTGGGATAGTCTGTATTCAACTGCGCCAGCGTATTATTATATACTTCTACACCTACTGCATGCTGAGCAGCCGAATTATAGGCTTCGATGGTGATGATATGTTGCCCCTCCGAAAGATATACAGGCCGTACATTCCACAATACAAATGGTTTTGAATCTGTAGCACTTTCCATCAGCTCTTCCCGCCACAACATTCCATCAATATATATCCTCACCATATTATCCGCCCCATATCCTATATAGTACCATTTGCTTTCCGGTACTTTCAGACATGCTTCAACACCTATCCACTTCAGGTCATAAGCTTTACTTAACCAGATACCTGTCGCATTCAACATACCACAATAACCGGATGATCTCGCAGCACTGGTCTCTACAGAGTCTTCTATTGCCGATGCACCGGTCACCTGACCTACCCTCGAAAAAGTATAGATCTGACAGCTATCGGTACCCCACATAGAACTTTTTCGCCGGGTATCTTCTGTCCCCGCTACGTTATAAAATACAGCTCCTTCCTTCGAATAAACACCCGTCTGGTTACCTTCTGCTACCAGCAAACCTGTATCGGCACTTACGGTGGTGGAGTTAGGTATACATGCCTGTCCATCTGCCGTATTGGTATAACCATCCGGACATGCACCCTTAGGTTTGAATCCACAGTTGGGCGTACCATCGCACATGGCAGGCGTTGCACCATTCGAACACCTGTAATTGACTGATATTTTTCCGCCTGAAGCATCCAGGTAAAATGCCAGCAGGTTATTGTCAGTCGCAGCATTTTTAGTAGAGAAAAGAGTAATATTATTGAGCGCTGCGGCAGAGTTGACTGCCCGCAATGTAGCCGAATCAGTATTATAGATCTCCATGGCAGCAGCCTTCTGGTAGTACAGGTTCAACGCATCCATGCGGATCACATGCTTACCGGCGGGCAACTTTACCTGACGGATATTCCAGATCTGCTGGTTATTCTGATCCTCGCCTGTAAACACCTTGATCAACCTGCCGTCCACATAAATACGCATCAGGTCATCCCCGGCATGACCGATGTAATAATTCTTTGTGACCGGTACATCAATGCACTTTTCAATTCCCCACCAGGTATTATCCTTTGCCTGTTTTAGCCACACACCAGCCGTTTTAAGACGATTTTTCCAGGTGGTATCGCTAAGGATCAATTTCTGATTATTACTGGTGCTATCATACCAATAAGCCCCTTTAATACCATAGGTTTTATAATAATCACCAGGTATAAAATCAAACCCACTTGCCGCAGGCGTAGCTGGCAACATACAATCCCCGTTCGGTCCCTCTATATACCCTTCCGGACAACTCTTTATATTACAATCCGCCGCCTGTCCCCACGCCTCTGCATACAGCATGGCAGAGGCATTTAATACCTTGTAGGCAGACAGGTCTTCATTACTTACCATCTTCAACACATTCCCTGAAACCGGGTTTTGTAAGGTGGTCATGCCTGCAGCCGATGCCCCCAGCAGGTTACGATAGCCGGACCGGCATATCTTCACTGTTCCCTGGTAGTATTTCACAATTCTGCCGGAAGCCTCTATTACACGCAGCTTATTTACGGTGGAAGTATTTGTTGGTGAATTCACTACCCACATACGCATTCCTGTCATTACATCGATCAGTTCATCGCCGGGAGACAAATAATTCAAATAAGAAGAACCCGGGAGCGCATTTTCATCGGTTGTAAAACTATCCATCAGCAAACCGAGGTTCTGGTAAGCCATCCCCATCTGCTTATACATCCAATAAGCCGGAATATTGGTAGTATACACAGGATCATTGAACTCATTTTCACTTTGCGTAACCACCGGACCACCCGTATTCTTATCGAACAAAACATTCACTGATGTAATACTTGATCCATTTATTCGCTTCACTACTTTTGATACCACTCCAGTATACTCGATCGTTTTTACGATGGATGCAGACCGGAACAACCTGTAATCATCATTCTTAGACCAGGGGAAATGCGGAAGTGGAACTACCCACGGCCCAAAAGGGATCACATCTATACCAAGATTAATACTCTTACCTGTATTGTTCATTTCTGACTGACGCATATCTGCAAACATTTCTATCTCCCGTCCAATCACCTGATCTTTGGTGATCTTACCTGTTTCATCAACAACATCTACCACGTTTGATAAGCGCATAGTTCCACCTTCCTCAGTAGCATTATAATAATATTCAGTAGCGGAGATCTCCTGACCGGATTGGTTGAACACTCTTTCTGCCTTAGCCCTCCCATGCATGTCATTCAGGAAAATGGCATAGCCCTGTGACATAGTCAGTTCATAAATAGATTTACCACCAAAGAAATTGGCCCAGGTTTTAGGATTATTCAGCACCTGTTCCGGCATGGTCTGCTCTATTCTAACCGGGAATTCTTTTGCTGTATAGAATTCATAAGTTAGCCAACCGGTTTTATTCGCTTCGTCTGCCACACCATTCGCCCCGAGGCTTTTCACCTTCACTTCGCGGTATACCACCTGGGGCGCCGGGAAGAAAGATTCCCCCATCGGTTCTTCCAGGTAGAAATAATTATTAAGTCCCCACTTTACATCCTGGGTATATGCTACCGGCAGACGCATAGGGTTTTCATCACCCCCCACAGCCGGTTCATAAGAGGCTACACCACTACTGATGCGCTGACCATTCTGTATAGTCGTATATTCATATTCCTGCCCATAAGCAGCAGCTTGTTCTGCCCATTCGTCCTGCAGTTTAATCCGCTTTACACGAACACCACCTCCCAGTTTCGGTTTATCCTGTTTTGCAATTCTTACAAAACTTTTATTCAGGTTTATTTTAGCAGCAAACTTTTTCCGGTAAGCTTTCTTATTAAAATTCTCCCATAGTTCAGAAAGGTTTTTAATGGAATTACCCAAGGCTTTTACTGCGGCAGTGACGGGTCTGTCATCATTGATACGATTATTATAACCTGGATAGGCATAACGCGGCAGCTCCAGCCGCATGCGCTGCCAGGCAGCACTGATAAAAGGATTAACACCAGGGTTGCCTTCTGTATCATTTTCCATCCCGATGATAGCGGTATTTCCGTCAAATTTTACAGAAGCTATCTTTCCATATACAGGTACGAACTCAAACTTATTTTCTGTTGTTGCATTTACATCATCTGTCAGGTTAACATATACCTTCGCATAGAGATAACCAGAACCATTCAGGTATGTGTTGATAAACCACTGCTTTAATAGATCCGGATCATTCGCTACTGATACATCCGGTATCTTTGGAACAGTTAATTGAAACAACTTAGCATCCCGGAGTGAGGTGGTAGCATTATTATCACCATCCAGCATACCGGCTATTTTCACCATTTCCATCGCACGCCGGTTCTGTACATAAGCATAATCATCTGATTCATAAGTGACCTTAATCACCCCTCCTGATGGTAGTTTGATTTCAGACAAATGCCACATGGAAGCATTTTGTGCTGCCCTGGCAGAATCCCGGGTAGTATAGGGGAATTCATCATTCGCTAACCCGGAAAAATTATCCAGGCTGTTCGTGTTAGAAGGTTTTAAGGTTCCCCAGCGGTCTGACGACAGGTAGGCATATGTCTGGCCATCGTTGTAGTTAAAGGAATATGCATTCTGTTCTCCTTTCCCTGAGCTGGCATATTTGAAATAAACTTTTTTAAGCGTCAGTTTTCCCCAGCCATGTATACTATTCGGTATGCCCTGACACAGAGATGAATCATATTCAAACACGACCGTTTTTACGGGGGTTTTCAAATTACTCCTCGCATACAGCCTGATCTCTTTCAGGTATTTCTGTTTGACAGTCGTATCCATATTTCCATACAGATCGCAGCCCAGGGCATCCATTCTGTCCGCTGTGATAAAATAGGCGATCATATTTTTTGTTTCAATGGAGTGCAGGTATCTCAGTTCTTTTTCTCCATATACAAAAGATGCCTTATCATCATCAGGATCCGCATTGAGCGAACGGTTGTAGTTGGCCGTTCTCGTGCCGTAGGGGGTACGCCAGTGAAAGTCCTTATTGACCTTTGAATAGTTAAACTTTATAGCAGTGCCCCTGTCATCCTCACTCACACCATCACCTGTTACATCTACATAATCAGGAGACAGGATAGCCGTCAACAAATAGGATGTTGCATAAGCGGGCTGCACTTCTTTATGGAAATATTCATTGGTAAGCGATGACCCTCCGGATTTTGGTACATGACCTGGTTCTCCCTTTTCAACAGGGAATTTCACAATATTTTTGTCTGCCTGCAGTGAATCTTTATTGGTGGCAAATGAGTATTCCACCTGTTGTTTGTTATAAACCGGCAAGCCATATACCATTCGTTTTCCATCACCACCGGTAATCATCATTTCAGAAATATGATGATCCTTTCTGAATGAGTTCACTCTTTCTTCTTCAGTATACGATAGCTCACTACAGGACGCGGTGGCGAAACTATTATAAACGTTAAAAGCGTAATTCCTGATCTTCTTATCCAATGCAGCCTGCGCAGCTTCCCCGGCAGTCAGGTACATCACCGGTGCATTTCTGATCTGCCTGCCGGAACGTTTATAAGGTGCGGAAGGAGTAACTATCCCTGCACTGTCCCTCAGTTTTCCCTGTGCACTCTTCCCATCCAGTGGTACGCTGACAGCTCTTTCTCCCAGGATACGGTTAAAAAATGCCGGATCCTCCAACTGCTGTTCACCGGTATGTTTGAAATATGCTTCCTCCTCTCCTACATTACTTCTTTGTACAAAGTCACCCTTCGCCAAAAAGTCATTTGCTGCCTGCCATTTACCATTGGTGCTGCTGATGTCCTGGTTATAAATAGAAACACCTCCATGAAAATAGGCCCCGGCACCGTATTCCACACTGGCAGATGTATTGTCTGTTACGTCCTGCGTGCGGTTATCAAAGAATACCCCGCTGTGGTTCCGGTACAGCCGGATCTGTCCACCACCAGCCTGACTGGTATAAGAGAAAAGATCAGGAGTAGCCACGGGTAAAGCCAGGTTATGCATAGATGTGTCCACTGGATTATCTTTTTCACGCATAAAATCCATCATGGCTGCTGGTACATCTTTTCCTTTTTCTGCGTATAAAAACCCATATGTCGGGTTGTATTGTAACTGGTTTTTAACTTCCCTTTTTGTTTTGTAGCCAGTCACACCTACACCGCCGTATACTCCCCATGCCGTGCCACCAATATCACCACTGAATGTATAATTGGCGGATTTAAAAGAGATTTCAGATTTAGGATAAAAAGGAGGAGTATTATAATTTTTGGTAACACCTCCTACATACATACTGGCACTTTGACCTTTTCCATCCTCGTCCTGATCTTCTTTGCTTCCTTTAAACGAAAAGGAAGAACCTAATGTCAATGATTTCAGTCCTTCCCGGGTATTATATCCCAGGTTCATGGAAAGCGAGGAGGATGTGGAACCATATCCTGCCATTCTGTGGGATAATGATAAGGATACGGAAGGAGTTACCGATACCCCATCGGATGTATTGGAATTCACACCCAGTCCAAGGCCAATTCCGGGGGTATAAGCAGAAGAATTTGTCAATGATAGGCTGAGACCAGCGTTAGCACCCACTTCTGCGCCTATCCCTGTATAGTTATCACTGAAGATACCGACAGATAAGGAGCCTTCCAGGCCTACAGAAGAGTTACCAAAGAGCTCTCCCCGCACCGTCAGCCGCGCACCCACCGTGATCTTGGGCTTCATATAATTTGAAGTCAACACACTGTCTCCATAGCTATCATCAGGCAGACCGCGCAGCTGTCTGTTCACCGCTCCTGTGTTCAGGTTCCACCCCAGACCCACCCAGCTGGCTTCGTCATCCATCCCAATGCCAGACTGGTAATTGAGATTGATTGGATACCCCTCAACGTCCAGCAGCGGGATATTATATTTGAAGTTACCTGTTGAAAGGTCTACCATATCACTGGTACCTGCCTGCATAAATTGTTTGGCTTCCGGCTGTGCAGGACCAGAGGTCAATGCCCATGCAACAGAGGGGTATATGCTCTGTATGAAAAGCAAAGCGAGGAAAAAACAGGCGATTCTCGTACGGCTACTAGTATTGCTGATAATCATATCTGCTGATTGAATGAATCTACATGTGCAATAGCGCTACCCTCTAATGGGAAACTCATTAACTGATTGGTAAAAAGCCAGTCTTTAAATACCAACTCACAGTTTACCTGGGAAAAAGCATTGGGGCGGTTAAATAACAGCAGGTATTCAATCCCGTTCATATTCCCATTGGCCACCCTGATCACGTCTACCGGGTGCAGGGTATCTTTTACATTAACAAAAGAGAATAGGGTATCCAGGCCATAATTGAACCTGAGATGATCTGTATTTTTCAATGGAGAACCGTTACTGTTGTTAATATTCAACCTGAAACGAAGCAGGTCTTTGTCATCAGATGGCAAATACTGCAGGCTCAGTGAAAAGCCATTAATATTTTTTTCCTGAACCAACAGCTCCTTCTTTCCTTTTTTACAGGCACAACATATCAGCAACAAGGCTGTGATGATCACTTTATTTCTCATTCTGCATTTTTGTAGATAAACCTTAATTGTTTTTCCTCTCCATCAGGCAACTTCACATTCATGATGTAGAAATAGCTATCAGTGAATGATTTATTATCAGAAAGATCAATCACCACCTGGTTTCTACCTCTTGTTACTTTTACCTTTGGCAGTTTTGTTACCTGTTGTTCTGGCTTAGTCAGGCAACGAATAGTGTATTGAAGAGTGGTCGCTTCATAAGTATTGTTAAATGCAAATAGCAACTCCCCTCTTGCTATATAAAAATTGCCTTTGGCTAAATCTTCTATGTTTCTGAATGCTTCTCTGGATGTACTTGTAGAATCTTTTTCGCAGTCAATATTGAAATCCCATATTTCAGATTCAGCAAGGATTAGATCATTCCTATAAGCGGCTACCTGCCATGCATATTTCTTTCCTTCCACCAGTTCATTCGTTATAGAAGGATATAATTGCAGGGGCATGGGAATGTTCCGTTGATTAATTATTGCGAGGTTGCTCCTGATAGCTTCTACGGGTTGCTGACCATCTTTCACTTCTACAAGGATCATTCTGTATTGCACACCGTTTATAGCTGGTATAAGAGGTTGCCAGGAAAAGGCCGGGCGTTTGTCACATATCTTATCACCATCATAGGGCTGAATGAGTTGCAGACTGCTGAATGGCTCCAGGTTATAGTTAAAGCATTGATCGCCTGATAAGGAACCATTATGAGATACACCTTCGTATAACTGAAAACAATAATCATAGTCTCCTGCCGGGAAAAAACCACTCTGACTAATGACAGTAGCCAGTTTATTATTGGCGAATGCTACCGATGCATTATAGGCTGCACTGGCAGGTATATTGTTGACACCTGGTAATAGTTCAAAAGGTGGTGTTTGAATGGTGAGCACAGTACCTGTGGATGCCTCTGTGATTATTATTTTGAGATTAACTGTTTGCCGGGCGCCATTATTGCCAATGCGTGCCTTCCAGACACCATCGATCGTGCGCCCCTGCACCTCCGGCATAAAGGCAATAGTCAGCTGTGCCTTTACGACTATACATAAGCAGGTAAACAATGCGGTGAATATTACTCTTTTCATGGTGCTAGTTTATCTGGTAATGCAAAGAGGTGGTCGTATTAAATCTGCCATAGTAGAAATTGGCAGGCGTATTCGTCAGGTTCTTTCTGCCATCTGCGGACAGGGCAAGACTCCACCGTTTGAATAACTGTGCAGATACCTGCTGACGCAATCCTATTTGCCGGACTACATCCTTACTATCCATGTAAATAAGCGCACTGCCACAGGAGATTTTTTTCCATAGTATATATTGATAACCTGCATCTATATTTAAAAGGTTATTATAAATAGCAGCATCATGTACATCTCTGTTGTAATAGATATTCGTTATTACCATACCCGGTCCTGCCATAAAGGTGTGCATGCTGGATAGGTTTATAAACAGGCTCTTTAAATCCTGGTAATTCATTTGCTGGATGCCTAAAGAAGAATTATTTGTAAATGGTATGCCGCCTATTTTGCCATTTGCCTGAGACATGACGGAAAGTTTTCTATTGAGAAATGCGGTCACTCCATTTTCCCGCAGTGTATTTTGTAGCAGGTTCATACTGATAGTCAGTTTGCGGGTAAAACGATAACGGGCGTCAGCAGAGAATTGCAGACTCCTGCGCCTGTCATCTGTCAGGGGCGAAACTGCCTGGTTTCTCATATCCATTCTTATGGTGGCGGCGGCTTTGTTTTTTAGCCAGTTGCGGCGCAACATCAAACCATATTGCAGTACGCCCCGGCTGCCAAAGGGGCTACCGGGATTTACATAGCCTAACCCTGAATAGTTCATATATACTTTTTGTGAAAGCCCCCATTTGCTCACATCTCCGGAGTATGCCAATCCGATAGAAGCGGTTGCCCAGAGGTCATCCATAAAATGTGAAGCAGCCGATTTTGATACAGCCGCAGCATCATTAAAACTGCTGGAGGATTTTGAAACGTCAATATCAATTTTACCCAGGCTGCCGAGATCACATTGTTTAGAAATGGATCCAACGAATACATTCCTGCTGATAACAGCCGTGTTAAATCCATTATTCGACTGGGCTTTTGCATTTGCATTCAGTACGGAGACATGGGTTTGTTTAGCGCCAACATCACCACGCCCCATTCGCAGGTATTGCATCGCATATGAACTATTCCCGGTAGATGATTGCATGCCCACATCCTGAATACCTAATTCGTTAGCTTTACCAGCCGCCAGCATAATAAACCTGTTATTTTTAAGGTAGGAACCGGCTGCCCCTGTCATAAATACATCTGACAAGGTGCCTATGCTTCCCGCTTTCAATTCTTTCACACTCATCATAAATCGCTGAAGCGAACTCATATTAAGTAGATCAGGTGCTATGCGGGATGCATTTTCAGGATGCTGTAATACAGATGCAATACGCTGCTGTGCTGCTTTTTGTGCACCTGCCAGCTGGTTCATTTCTTTCACATTTCCCAGTTGCTGTTTCAATGCCATCACTTTTTCCTGATATGCCTGTGGGGTATGCTGTAATGCATTCACTAATTGTGAACTATCCAAAAACATCACCTGATCAGGAGATATATGCCCTTTCAGACTATCATAGGCAGAGAGCTGAGTGGTCAGGTAAGATTGAATGCTGCTTTTGATGTCGATATCATCAAGGAAATATTTGTTGAGGTCATAAGATTGCTGTAGTTGTTGATTGACTTTATCCAGGTAGGCCTGTTTGTCAAAATTCAGTTTCAAAAACTGCGCATCTTTTAGTCCGTCGTTATAACCAGAAATTGTAGAATAATTAAATTGCACCGGGATACTTCCTATAGTCACCTGATCCTGGATGATCCCTTCATTCCACCAGGGAGATAACAGAGCAGTCGTATCGCTATAGATCGTTTGCCAGCTGATGCCCTTGAGTGTATTCTGGGGTATACCCGGCAGATGTACGGGTGATTGGGGTTTGAGGGCATAGAATCCTCTTAGTTTATTATCAATAAATCCGGCCAGCTTCAGGCTGTCATGAAAACCAGTGAACATTCGTTGCATCCGGTTAATGCCAGCCTTCCCATTGCCGGCATTCAGATATTGCATAAATTCCTGACGTGCACCTGGTTGAAGATTGTCCAATCCCAACCGGCTAAAGGGCAGGCTACCAGGAACAAACTGATTATGTATACCAGCATATCTCGTATTCAATGAGTCCATCACTGCCTGCTTTAATACGACCCCTTTCAATGGATCGGGTAAGGTATCCGCAGCAATAGCACAGGTACTAATAAAAAGTACCAGCAGACTGACCACTTTAGGGATCACATGCATAAGAAAAGATTTAATTCTCCTGAACGATTAAACCATTGATGTAAGAAAAAGAACCATAGGTGGTACTGGTTGGTGCATGCACAGACAATTTGATCACACCACTGGCATCAGGCGAAACACTTGACACGGTCGTTTCTCCTGTTGTATTTCCAAGAGCGTTCTGTAGTATTTCAGAACCTCCGTTTACTCTCCATGCACCATATCTTGGAGCAGAAGCAGTGGTATTGCGGGAAGCATACAATTTGATCGTATAAGTTTTGCTGGGGTTCAGACCTTTAATGAGCAGGTTGTCCATGCCTGCTGCATACTTCAGGCTGTAGTTATACCATAAGCCCTGTAATACGATATCCGGAACGACACCGCTATTATTGCCTGTGGTAGAACCATCTGTATTCGATGAGCTATTGCCGGCGTATGGTGCCCAATAAGTGGTGGCATCACTGACGTTATCAATCGTCCAGTTAGTGACAGTATCGGTAGCTATGATATGGGTACCAGCCACCTGGCCATACACATTAAACCAGCCGGGAATGCTGGATACGGCAGTTTTACTGAAGTGTACTCTAAGCGTCTTTTTGCCACCATTATCAGGGTATACTTTCACAGTAGCGTCTGTGCTCAATACTTTTCCTGAGGTATCAGTACCGGTAACCCTATAAATAAAGGTGCCGTTGGTCAGACCAGAGATACTGGCGGTAGCGCTGGTAGTGGCTGCAATTGTAGAAGTATTAGGTCCTGATATCTGGCTCCAGTTAAACGAAGCGATGCTTGCTCCATTAATAGGATTCGCTGTAAGAGTGAGTGTACTGGCGGTTGTACTGGTATCTCTCAGTTTTATCTGGGGAATCAGTGGCAATGGGCCAACTACGCCAATATCAACGATACTAACGTGTGCAAATGTACTGGTGCCACCTGTGCGGAGATTGATATCTAATGAATCCAGATCGGAGATGTAATTAAAGGTGACTGCCCGGCTGTATTCACCTGTACCGGTAGTGGCATATTTAGTATCAACAGATTGAGCAGTGGTCCATGTTTCGGATCCCAGTTTCGCCTGCAATGTTCTTGGTGTAGACGCATCATCCAGTCTGGCACCCCATAATTTTATATAATAGGTATTGTTTTTTGCAAGCCCCTTTATTCTCATAATAATCCCATCCGGATTGACGGAAGAATGAATAAACATATTGTCATAAACAGCCTGAGATGGATAATCTCCAACTGCGACATTGAAACCGTTATAGTTGATGGATTTAGTATCAGAGGTTCCAAATGTACCCTGCGGTAATCCAATGATCTGCACGCTCATGGCAGTAGCCTCATTGGTAGTAGTTCTCAATGCATTGAATGCGGATTTATCAGCAAACCCGGCTACGCCGCCTACGCCATACCAGTTATTCCAGTATTTGCCGGCATTATCAGGTGATGGTGTTGGTTTACCATCCACCTGGTTAGAGCCATTGAGGGTAGTCAGACCATCACCTCCCAGGTCTATCAATAACCTGTAGGTGTAATCGTTCACACCGGGTAGTGTAGGATTATTAATCTGATCCAAAGTGGCAACATTGGAATATGAGGTATAGGTGCCATCCTTTAGCTCAGCCCTGACCCGGAAATACTGTTTGTTATCATTAAAACGGGCGTAGTTGTTTTTTACAATATTGGGTTCTGTTTCTATTTTAAACTGGGACCAGGCAGACTTGTCCAACGATGAATCTACGAGATATCTTTTTACAGTTTTTACCGGCTGAAAATATTCCAGCCATCTATCGAATAGGCTATTGGCAATAAACTGATTACCGGCGCTTGTCAGGTGTACACCATCGCCATTGTTATATTGTGGCAAAATAGCTGCGGTGGTAGCAGGGTCTACGACATCTTTAAACCCTTCAACATAACGCTTGGGCCAGATGGCCCTGATACTGTCGGCCAGTTGTTTAAGCATGAGCTGCTGGGCTTCGTTGTAGGTAGTTCTTGGCTGGGTTGTTTCAAAGAATACAGGAACACCCTTTGCAATAGCCAGCGAATCTACTTTCTTCAGATTAGCAATACTCTGATTAACAGATATGCCGGCAGATGGATCATTTGTAGGCAATGAAACAAATATAAAATCCGGGTTTGAGGTTAAAGCGGATTCAATATTATGCCCCAGTACTCCGCCATTAGCAACAGGCAGCACATCAGTACTGGAATAGCCTGCTACAGAGAGGTTTTCCCATACAGCGCCATATGTATTGTTTGTCAGCCATGCTAATATTTTATCGCCTAACCTGTCTGGTGCAGTCAATCCATATCCGGCCAAAGTGGAAGAACCTATGCCTACTATTCTTGGCCCAATATATAATGACTTGGCATTTGTAAGCCAGCGAAGCGTGAAAGTTTTATTCCCGTTATCGAATATTCCTGCATTCAATTTTAACGAGTCAGTGTTACTTACACTACCATTTGCAGCGCTGCCATTGAGAGAGAAATCTATACCGGTTAGCGCTTCTATATAAATAACATCATTGGTTTGCAGTACGGGGTAAAATGTAATCTTACCCGTATTTTCATCTACTTTTACGCCTTGCGCAGTATCTCTGTATTGGAGTAACCCGTTGCGTAAAACTTTCAGGAAATAGTTGGACAATACGGTATTCTGATAAATACTGTCACCAGCTACCGGGAAGCCTGTAGCGCCAACCCGGAACTGTATTCCTTTCCCTAATTTTCGGAATACGGTTTTTCCATTGCCAGTATTATACAGGAAACCGTTTATATCCTTTGTATTGTTTCTTAATACAAGTTCAGTATTAACAAACTTGACAGAGTCAGGATCTACTTTAAGTGAAGTCTGGGCAAGAGCTGCAATAGAAAGCAGCAGGAACGGGATTATCAGCAATTTATTTCGCATACACATGACAAATGTTATAAAGAGAGATCTACACTATTTAAGGCTTCTATATATATTCTTTCCTTTAGCGTAAGCGCAGGACGGAAAATGACCTTTCCTGCCAGCGTATCGATGCTGACGCCACTTGAGCTATTGGCAGGTTGTAACAGGCCATAACGCCATACTTTGACGTTTCTTTTAACAAGCTCACTGCTGATATAAATAGAATCGCCCGCAGCAGGGAATCCGGCATTACCGACTGTAAACTGAATAGCTTTCCCTGTTATTTTAAAAGCCGTAGTACCATTTCCGTTATTATACAGATATCCGGGAATATCCTTAGTTGCATTACGAACAACGACTTCTGCATTTGTTACTTTTATGGAATCTGGTGTTACGCGCATAGGAGATTGCGCCATGACCTGGTGTGCAGACACAAGCAGGCATGCAAATACTAAATAATGTCCCATGTTTAAATTTTTAAACAATAAAACCCCTTCCCCCTGCTATGCAGGAGCTAATTAGTCCCTCTTAAATGGATAAATGAAATGACTGAATACAGAATATTTTATTCAGTACTGCTACGGAATAATAAGTTCACACATATGGGTATTTGATTACTTTATTACGGGATTATTAAAATTTTCGCATTCTGACGCTCACGGGTATTTACTCACAGTAACGGGATATAACGTCAACAACAATACTCAAGGTTACGATGTAAATATAGAGTAGAAAAAATTGACAGCATATAACACGTTGATGTGATAATTGATTAATTATCAGATAGTTAATTTCTTTCAATTATTTATTTTCAGAATAAGTAGTAAACAGGGTATTCGTGGTTTCTACCAATTCCCGGCTATGATAAGTAATGAACTCTAAATTTTACTGAATAGCGTTGCACCCTACATAGTCAATCAGCATTACTCCAAATAGTTAATGAAGCTATACCATGACTATAATTCTATAAGTACATCATAAGTACATTAAAAGGGCACTTCAATATCGAATCGATATTGAAGTGCCCTTTTAGTGATGTATTAGTACTCAATTAGTGCTATAGTAGTACTATAATCCGGAAGAAGATTTTACCTTTGTTACTGTAACCTCAAAATGTTTGTTATGGCGCTTGTAAAAGACAATTTACTCCTTCATGCCGTGCGGGGCACCCTCGGCAATCAATTCACGATTTACGAACGGAATGACCAGATTATCATTGCCAAAAAACGCGGCCCGTCAAAGAATAAGCCAACGAAAAAGCAACTGGAAGCCCGGTATAAGATGAAAGTAGCCGCAGCTTATGCAAAGGCGATCCTGCTTGATCCGGAGATTAAGGCTTATTATAAGTCATTGGCAGGGCCGGGGCAGAATGCCTATAATATGGCTGTAAAGGATGCTTACAAATCTCCTGAAGTGCAGAATATCCGGTTCGAAGATGATACTGTAGTGGTAACTGCAAAAGATGAATTCAGGGTAGCAGAAGTGACCGTGCGGGTACTCGATGCGGATGGTGAAATACTGGAAAGAGGCGCCGCTGTTGTAGGCAGGAACGGCGTGGATTGGTATTACAAGGTGGCCAGCCGGCCGCCGGGTGGTAAAATTATAGTCGTGGCGGTTGATCTGCCCGGGAATGAAACAGTGAGAGAAGTAAAGTTAGAATAGCGCAGATTTTTGCTTATGCCGAAGCGATAATATTGCTTTCTACACTCAAAATAAATTTGAATTTTGAGTAGTCTGATTTGCCCTGGAAAGAGCAACTTTTTTTATATTTTTTGTACCCAAAACAAGTATGAAAAATGTAAGGCTCTCACACCGCATAACTGCCCTTTTTCGCAGTCACCTTCTGGTATAAAAAATTAAACCCTACCGCTGCTATCAAACAAAAACCTGCTGCTACATACCACCATACCTTAAACCCGAAATGGGCGATCGTAGCAGACCCGATAGTCGGCGACAGGATCGTGGATACCGCAAATGATACGGTATACAATGCCGCATATTGTCCGCGGTTATGCTCTCCACTCCTGCTGATAAAGAAGGCTGTCATAAACGGAATACTCAGCATCTCGCCTGCGGTAAATAAAACGATGAATACAATGCTTACAAAACCTGCTGCAGGCAGGATATTAAAACTCAGGTATGCAAGGCTGGCAAGTGCCACCCCACGGGTCATGAATTCCAGTGGGTGCTTCATATTTTCAATTTTATAGATCAACACCATTTCAATAGCAGCGACAAGCAGACCGTTGAGGCCTAAGACCATCCCGATCTGTGCTTCTTCCAGGTGGAGGACTTCTTTAAAATATAAAGCCACCATGGTCGAGAGTTGTAAAAAACCGGTGGTAAATAAAATACTGAGGGCGATAAAAGCAAGGTAAATTTTGTCTTTGTAAACGCTATCACGTTTAGGTTGGTTTACGCGGGCCCGTTTACCTTTGTTTATGCGTCCAGTTTCACCATTGTCAACACTGTCAATTTTGCCATTGTTTACACTACCGGATTTACCATTGTTTACACTTTCGCCTTCAGCACCAGCAGACTCGCCATCGTGTCTTTTTACCGCCACATGTACCGGCGGAATCATCAACCGCATCACGATTATAGCAACCACACAAGTCAACCCATCTACCCAAAAAAGCAGGTGATAACTATAACTTGCCACTATCCCTCCCACTGCCGGCCCTATGGACCAACCCAGGTTAGAAGCCAGCCTGTTCAGGGAGTAAGACCTTGTCCTGTTTTCCGGACTGCTGTAATGAGCAGTAGCAGCTGTGTTGGCCGGACGAAATCCATCGCCCACCGCACTCAGGATAAATATACAAATACAGAATTGAAGGAGTGTATGCATCTGCCCCAAAACTAAAAAGATCAAGCCCTGCAACAACAAACTCCAGAACTGCACCGGATAAAAGCCATACCGGTCAGATAACCGCCCGCCGCTAAAAGCACCAACAATGCCACCTATACCATAACAGGTCATGACCAAACCGGCCTGTTGAACGGAAAAGTGTAGCTGCTGTGTGAGGTACACAGTCATAAATGGGATAACCATCGCACCACAGCGATTGATCAGGAGTACAACAGCCAGTATCCAGGTGGAGGTCGAAAGGCCAGCGTAGGCTTTTTTATAAAGAGAGAACAAGAGAATGCGGTTTTAAAGGGCAAAATTCTGCGCAAAGGTAATCAGAATTTTAATGGTTCTGCTTCAAAAAAAAAGCAGGTTCCAGCGAAGGCGGAGTTACGCTGAAACCTGCTAATAGTTTTTTATCCAAAAAATGGCTACATGACCTATTGCTATCCAAAGGTCACTGAATGATCCTTTGCTATCCTGATAAAAACCTTACATGACCTATTGCATATTAAAGTTTCCTTTCCCCCTAAAACCTCTATCCAGGAAAGAACGATCCTTCTCCGACACCTTCCCCTCCAACAACTGGTAAAAATCCATTACATTCACCGTTTTCCCTGCCCCCTTTGCCAGCTGCAAAAACTCTGCTACCACACTATTCATCACATCCGGCCCCACCACTTCACTCAATTGGTACAACACCGCGCCTCCTTTCTCATCATACACATACGCCGCTTCTTCATCTGCATCCAACAAAGACGGTTCTTCATTATGATCTGCCGCACGGCCTTTCAGGTAATTATCTCTATCTTTTCCCAAATGCCGCTGCAAGGAAGCTTTCCCATTATACTTCGCCAACTGCTGTAATGCCAGATACCCAGGCACTGAATGCGTCAACACAGGATACCCGGCAGTATGACTGATATTCCCTTGCTGCATATATTGCTCCGCAATCAGTTTTGTTGTAATAAAACGAAGGTAATCCAAATCATCCTGTCTGCGAATATCTGCTATCCAGCCATGATTTTCTGGCAATACCATGATATTACCTGCAGCATACGCTTCTTCATTATAATGTGGTTTTTCGGCGATGCGTAAAGTGGTATAAGGGTAAGGGCCTAAAATAGTATCCAGTGTACCTAATGCTTCACGGGCTACGGCCAGCAAAGATCTTATATTGTAACTATGCCCCGGGTGATAATAGACTTCAATCACTACCGGATGGCCGCTTACCTTCACTGTATCTCTTTGCTGGTTCACCGGATGCGTTTGCAAACTCCCTGGATCCATTTGCTGGCTCTGCGGATGCATTTGCTGCATCCTCATGGTATCCTTTTCCATCGCATACGCCGCCGACAAAATCCTGAAATCATACACCGCCATTCCTTCCGATACAAAACGATAATGATTTCGCCCCTCTTCAGTCCACTGTTTTTCTA
This sequence comes from Chitinophaga sp. LS1, assembly GCF_034274695.1. Taxonomy (NCBI): domain Bacteria; kingdom Pseudomonadati; phylum Bacteroidota; class Chitinophagia; order Chitinophagales; family Chitinophagaceae; genus Chitinophaga; species Chitinophaga sp. LS1. The sequence goes on along the minus strand of NZ_CP128362.1, from coordinate 5,063,249 downwards.
AAACCCCCGGTGCAACAATGGTTTGATTTTCCGCTGTACTAATATTGAACACATACCTGATATCACCACCCTGTGTAGATGCAAAACGCTGCTTTGCCGCAAAAGTATCCGTCACCGGCGGAATGCGGGAAACCATTTTCGCCAACCCTAATTGTTCACGATAATTATTGGCTATCAATTCACGATCTTTGTCATAACCAATATGCGGAATCACCTTCTCTGTTATAAAACTACCATTAAACGTCAGCCCCGCCTGTGGATCACTATTTGTAAAACCGGCATATTGCTGATGCCCGCTAACCACCAATGTAAATGAATCATGAGGCTGCAAGGGCACATCTAAAACATACTTCGCATGCCGCAATACCCTATCCATCTGCACTAAACGCGCCCCCCTGATGACATCTATCGCAGAAAAATCCATCCATTCCAAATGCAGTGTATCAATCATACTATTAGATGGATTGCGTAATAACAACACCGCACTATAATCCAGTTTGCGATCAGCAGGATAAATGTTCAAATCCAGTTGTACCTCCTCTACCTCCGGCTGTACTATATGCTCGTATTTTTTATACATCCTCTCATAAAATGCCTGCTCTGCCCGTGAAACGGATTTTGCCTGAAACTTATTCTGCACATTCACCGTTTCATAAATTTTATTTCCGCTAAAAAAGAATAACCCAATCCCAATTACAAACAAGGATAAAAACACCGGAGATGGTCTACGTCTTCTCATTCTTGTAATCAATGATACCGGTGTACCCCGCTGCCATACCCACATCCCTATCGTAAACAATGCCAATGCCAACGCACACCAGTATAACATATACCAACCATGCGCCAAACCAAAGAAACTCATCCCATTCATATCCGTATGCATACCACTACCCGGTGAGAAGATGAAATTAAAACGACTCTGTTCTATCACCTCCATCTCATTGAGTACAGTACTGATCACCAAAAATAAAATACAGATCCAGTGCGTGGCATACCGGTTCGATGTTACACCTGCTACAAAGACTGTCAACAGGATGTAACCAATGTATTTAGGCAGCCACCTGATAAATAGATCATCAAAATATACACCCAGTTCAAAATGATAATATCCTTTACAAACCTGTACAATGATCCCAAAAAGCAGGAGAGACAACGTCATCAGGATCACCACACCCAACATAGCAAATACATTTGATAAAATATTCACCCATGAAGGGATCGGCAAGGCATCTCCAATCTGCCAGAAACCGGAAACCTGTTGCCGGAACAATAATTCTGTTGTATTAATAATGATAAACAACAGCAGGTAAAAGGATAAAGGAACCGTTACACCGGTAATCACTACCGTCACGGGCAATGTAGGGGCAGCGGAATAATACTGCTCTTGCCATACCGCCATATAACCTATGTAAATAACAAATATGAGGAAGAGAAATAATCTAAATCCAATAGGACGCACCACGCTTTTAAATGCCAGCCATGAAAGGGTAAAGGTATGTTTCCAATCGGTCGCTAATGAGAAGGAAGTGGTTACATGTCTGACAGGTGCATGCATCGAAACTGACTGTGGTGAAAGCCCTTCATGCTCCCTCTTCTCTTTCTCCTGCCTCACTACCCCAAACCTCCTGAATGCAAACACCCTATACCCCAACAACACCGCCACCAAACTCACCCCTCCCCAAATCAACCGGTTATACAACAACAATCCCGCAAACTCAGGTGAAAACATATTCTTCTCCTCAGGCGATAAATGCAATAACTGATAATGCAACACTGAAAACCCGGTAGGATCCAGCAATGTCCCCTTAGGCTCACTATCAAAAGTCGTCTCTCCAAATATCATCAGCAGCATCCCTGCCATTGCCACACCATAAGCCGCCCTGCTACTCCGCATAAACACAGTCACCGCAAAACACAAACTATACAACACAATCACATTCGGCAAAAAGATCAATACCAACGCTTTCAAAAAAGCCCCTCCCGAAAAAGGACCCAAATTCGGTATCGGCAATAGATTATACAATAAGATCCCGGCCAGGTACCCTCCATATAACAACAACAACGTCAGCAACGCCCCCGTATATCTACCCCAAAAAAATGAGGACTGGCGTACACCTGTCGTATACAACAACGCTGTAGTCCTGCTATCCAGATCCTTGCCCAAAGCCGCCCCACCTAATATTGCGGTGACAATAAAACCAATATATCCCAATCCTGCCATCACGGTATACAATATCGCCGGTGCATTTGCAAAAGTCTTGTCCGCACTGAAATACTCCCCCGCATGATGCATATAATATACGCCCTGCAACACCATCAACAACAAAAAGATCCACGTAAACGCCTTGCGGAACTGCTGCCTGACTTCGAATTTAAACACTGTACTAAACATAATTAACATTTTAACTGTTCGAAGTAAGCATCTTCCAGCGATGGTGTCTTTGCGACAAAACCTTCATTTGGCGATGCATCTGCCAATACGGTAATGATCAGACGGCCTGCATGAAAACGACTGGAAATGATCTGCATCCCTTCATAACGATATTCCTGCAAGGTCTCTTTGCTCACCACCTTCTCCCACAACTTACCAGACAACGCCTGTTCTATCTCTTCCGGCTTGCCATACAGCAACACCTGTCCATCTCCAATAATAGCCATGTCATTGCATAGCGTTGACACATCTTCTACAATATGTGTGGAGAGAATGACGATGGTGTTCTCCCCTATCTCACTCAGTAAATTATAAAAACGGTTCCGCTCCAATGGATCAAGGCCGGCAGTAGGTTCATCTACGATGATCACTTTCGGACTGCCAAGCAACGCCTGCGCGATACCGAAACGTTGCTTCATCCCTCCGGAATAAGTACCGAGTTTTTTTCTACGTACATGATGCAGGTTCACACGCAGGAGTAATTCATTCACGATATCTGCCCTGTCGCCCGCATGCAAAATGCCTTTCATCTCTGCAATATGATCCAGCATTTCTATAGCAGATATATGCTGGTACACACCAAAATCCTGTGGCAGATAACCCAGTATTTTTCGCATGTCAGCAGGGTTTCGCAGAACATCGATTCCATCCAGCATAATGCTGCCTTTATCCGGTTCCTGCAAAGTGGCAATGGTGCGCATGAGTGTAGACTTGCCTGCACCATTTTGCCCCAGCAGACCAAACATTCCCCTACCAATGGTCAGGGAGATGCCTTTCAAAGCCTGTTTGCCATTGGCATACGTCTTATGAAGATCTTTTATTTCGAGTTGCATAATTTATATAAAGATGTTTAGCAGCCGCCTGTAGCAGCTAAATAATAACAATAGATCAAATCCAAGTAATACGGTATCGTAGCACATATAACCGGTATTGCCGGATATAAATACATGCGTGGCCAGCAGACAAAGCAATAAGGGAATCAGCATGACGGCAGCCAACAGGTATGTCTTTTTAAATACCAACAACAACCCGCATAGTAATTGAAAGAAACCGACAAAGTAGAGATAACCTGTACGATGCAGTAGTAAATAAAACGCCAGAAAATCCGCACTGCCATGAATGCCGTCTGCATGAAAAGGCAACCATAATTTTTCAATACCCGCATAAATAAATTGCAGGGCCAGCAAGCCTCTGAGGATGTAGTACACGATCTTCATGTTAGAACCTTGTTTTCAGTGACACACCGTAAGTAAGCGGAGTCCCCGGCAACAACGGCGTATTCTCCTTCGTCTGCGTTGCATACGCATAAGAAATGTATTTTACATTCCCCAGGTTCTTCCCCCATCCACTCAATTCAAACTGTGCATACTTCACGCCCACCGTGGCATTGACCAGACTAAACGGATCTTGCACCAGGTCATTATAATACGTCATATATTGTTTACCTAACCACTTCCACTCAGGACGTACAAACAGGCTCCACCGATGCCCGAAATCATAGGTATAAGTAAATGCCAGTGAGGATGTAAATGCAGGCGTGAACACCTGTTTATTCCCCTTATAATCTTTGTTCTCACGATTCTCATCAGGCAGTATCAGCGCTTTGAACTCACTACTCACCACCCCAAGATTGTAACTCACTTCCAGCCCTTTCACAGGAATACCTGTCAACTCAATCTCAGCACCTTTATTCTCCATCTTGCCTACATTCTGAATTGCTGTTTCCGGCAGATTCAGCGTCTGCTGCTGATCGCGCCAGTTAGTATAGAACACCGCCACATTCGCACGCAACCTGTGATGGAACCATTCTGATTTAAAACCCAGTTCAAAATTGTCAGTATACTCTGGTTTGTAATTTAACTTCGTTACATCCGTTGTATACTGGTTAAAACCACCTGTACGATACCCTTTCGAATATGTTGCATACACCAGCACATCATTCGCAGGCATATAAGACAAACTCAGTTTCGGAGAAAACGCATTATTATCCCCCTTCAGTTTTTGCTCAGGACTGATCACCACAGGTGCACTACCATCTTTTACATAATCGGTACTGGTCACCAAATCTCTCTTTTCTATATCATAACGCAAACCACCTGATACCTTCCACTTTGGAGAAATCGCATAAGTGAGGTGAGCATATGCAGCAGCACCATAAATATGTTTATCGCCGTAAATGTTGGTCGTATAAGGTGCATTAGGATCATATAGTGCATAGTCATCCCCATAAGTATACACCGTCTGTGAATGTTTACGGTCAATAAAACCAAAGAGTCCACCGGTGAATTGCAGTTTTCTGTCAGCCGCAGTCACAACTTTCAGTTCCTCCGTCCAGGTCATTTGGTCATTCATCGGGGCTGAATAGGTGATCATATCATAGACAGAATAATCCGCATCGTAGTTTCTATAAGTATCACGCAGGTAAGTATAACCAGTAATAGAAGAGAAGGTAGCGCCACGCGTTTTATACTCTGCCAGCAGGGAGCCGGTATACAATTTCCTTGTCTCCTGATTAGTGCCATTCTGGTTTATTTTATACGGATTGGCCAATGCATTCTCTGCACCTAACACGTATGGAAAGGCACCGCTTACATTATCCTGCTCCCCTTTCAGATTGAAAGTAAATGTGAGGCGATCACTGACCAGGTACTTCAGATAAGCATTGCCACCGAATATCTCCGGACGGTCGTATTTGGAGTTTGTATAAAGGTTGGTAAAATAACCATTGCGGGTATCATACATACCAGAGAACCCTGCAAGCAGTTTGTGTTTTACAATAGGACCAGATATACTTAGTCCGTAGTGCTGACTGGCATACTTACCAAAACCTGCTTCTGCAAAACCACGAAGGGTATCGCCCGGCTGACGGGTAAAGATATTGATGATACCACCGAGCGCATTACGACCATAAAGCGTACTTTGCGGCCCACGTAGTACTTCGATCCGTTCGATGTCGTTCAACCGGATAGAACTGGAATACCCATCAAACATTGGAATACCATCGATATACACGCCTACAGCAGGATCTACAGAGAATGTCATAATCCCCCTGATCGAAATCGTACTCAGGGTAGGTGCCCCTACATTCATTGCCATCAGATTCGGCACCTGTAGCAGCAGGTCTCCCATCTCAACTGTCTTAGATCTTTCTAACTGCGCCCCCGTCAGCGCTGATACAGATATAGGTGTTTTTTGCAGAGAGCCTTCACGCTTTTCTGCCGTTATAATGACTGGTTTTAATTCAACACGGTTCATCGTGTCTTTCTCTTGTGCATAGGTATTAGAAAATAGCAACAGGCAAAGCCCTAACGATACAATTCTGACCATTTTATGACATTAATTAACTAAATTGAATGAATACTTGTGGGAAACAAAAGTAGCTTTGTCAGCTGTAGAGCCTTATACGCCAGAAGGAATAAAAATTACACTTAACGGAGTTTCATAAATATGCAATTCAGCATCAACGCCGGCGATCTTTCAGAAATGGTTTTAGAAAGTAATTTCCCCGAAAATTATTTTGATATTAATACAACCATTTCATCGCGCACCACAAAAATTTCACAGTCATTTGGAGAAGGGGTGTTCGAAGAGATCTTCTTTGAGGGGATGCATATTGCCTATGGCGATATGCGTTTCAAACAACATACAAAGTTATTCTTCGAGAGTAATTATGAAACCGTCGAGATGCATTTTGATCTCTGCGGCACCACGTTCACGGATATATCAGGCGGGCAGACCTACACATTCAGCGACAACCGCCATAACCTCATTTATGTACCGGGTATAAAAGGACAGATTCAATTTGCAAAAGAAAATGTGCGGATACTGGAGATCAACCTTATGCCGTCTCTGTTTAAAAAATACATAGAAGATGAGGAGGCGTTTGAGCAGTTTATGAAAATGGTACATAACCAATCGCCGGCTTTGTTAGGAAAACATAATTTGCCTATTCCCCCTGCCATGATGCATATTATTAAGGGGATACTGGATTGTCCGAAGATAGGGTTGTTTAAACGAATGTACCTCGAAGCGAAGGTGATTGAGTTATTATTAATGCAATTGGAGCAGTTCTCTACGCATGACTGCAAGGACTTTTGCTCATTAAAAAAAGCAGATATCGACAAGATGCATCATGCAAAGGAGATCATCTTAAAGCAGTTATACAACCCCTGTTCACTGATAGATCTGGCCCGGCAGATAGGTACAAATGAGTTTACCCTGAAGAAAGGATTTAAGGAAGTATTCGGTACTACGGTATTTGGAATGGTTTCTGATATTAGAATGGAAGAGGCGAAAGCCTTGTTATTGAGTGGGGAGAAAAATGTGACGGAGATCAGTGAGCTGATCGGCTATAAGCATCCGGCACATTTCAATACGGCATTTAAGAAGAAGTTTGGGATTACACCGGGGAAGTTTTTAAAGTAATGCCTCCCATACGTATTAGAAAATATCTTATTTTTGACCTATGCAGCAAAAACAGAACGATAATAATACCGATAAAAATATAAAAGCAGTAGGTGTCACTATTGCTGTGCATGCATTAGTTTTATTAGCATTGATCCTGGGCGGTTTCAACGCACCACCCCCACTCCCTAACCAGGACCTGGGTATGGAAGTGAACCTCGGTACCTCCGACGATGGTATGGGCGATGAGCAACCACTCAACCCCAACCCACCCAGCGCCGACGCTGCCAATGCTTCTACCCCTCAGAACGAGCCGGTACCAACTCAGGACAATTCTACCCAGGAAGATATTGCTACTCAGGACAATGAAGACGCTCCTGAGGTGAACAAACCGGAAAAACCGGTTGAAAAACCAAAGGAAGTAGCCAAAAACCTGGATACCAAGCCTACTAAAACGACCAAGAAAACTTCTGAAAATAACCCGGTTGCAGTAGAAAAACCACAAAAAGCGAAAGCCGTATTTGGTGGTGGTACTTTCACCGGCAAGAACAGTGGTAACAACGCCAACGGTTCTAACAACTCTACCGGCGAAGGTAATACCGGCAAACCCGGTGATCGTGGCCAGATCAATGGTGACCCGAATGCCAGCGGTTATACCGGCGGTGGTTTAGGTGGCGGTAAGTCTGATTTCCGGCTGAATGGTCGTAGCCTGATCAGCAAACCATCCCTCACTTACGATGGAGACGAATCTGGTTATGTAGCTGTCAATATTAAAGTTGATAGAAATGGCAATGTGATCGATGCATCTCACTCACTGAAAGGATCCACCCTGAACAACCCAAGATTGATTGAAATTGCGAAAAGAGCAGCCAAAGAATTGAAATACAATACCAATTCCGATGCACCTGAAGTACAATATGCAGTGATCCGCTTCTACTTTAAAGTACAGTAACAAGAGATTATATATAGAAAATGAATCCCTTCCCATACCCGGGAAGGGATTTTTTTGTGCATGCCTATTAATAGCTCATTTCATCGTCATTTATAATAACATAATTTAATAACAATAATATATTTAGATATATTTGCATGGGAAATTCTTTTGTAGCGCTTGCCAATATATAGGTATGTTTTGCGTTATAAGGGAGAAAAACCCATCTGCCAACTAATTAGATATATGCTGTTTAGAGTAATTCGAGTCTTAAGCCTTGCAACTGTCATTGCCATATCTTTAATCGAGCCGTACAAGGCAAAGGCCCAGATGAATATGAACATGGGCGGGTATGCAAATAGTCATTATGCCGGGATTTATGGCGTACCATCCAACCCTGGAATGGCTGCCGGTACGCACTACAAATGGGACGTAAATGTGGCTGGCGTAAGCGCCGCTTTAGGAAACACTTATGCACGCTTTCCAAAGTCACTGATCTTCCATCCACCAGATTCCCTGGAAAGGCTGAAACGTAACAGGGACTACTTCCTGGATACCATGTCTACAGGAAAACAATTTGGATGGGGTAATATGGATATCATGATGCCATCCGTACTCTACTCTATCGACGAGTCGAGATCCATTGCTTTCGTATGGCGTGTGCGTGCACAGGCAAACGGTGGTAATATGAGTACCGACGTGGCAAACTTCTTTGCAAACAACTTCCCGAATGCAAGTTATAATAGCCAACGTTTTGATATGCAACTGGCAAATGCGAGTTTTCATATGTGGAACGAATATGACTTTACCTACGCTCAGATCATTAAAGACGATGGCATGCACCTCCTGAAAGGTGGTGTGACCCTGAAAGTACTGAATGGTATCGCTGCTGGTTATGTGCAGGTAGAAGATGCGAGTTTCTATATGAACTCCACGACCGATGCTAATATTACCAGTGGTACCCTGAAAATGGGTTACAATGATGGTATCAACAACTGGAAAAAGCCCAATACCAGCAACTACAGACCGTTTACCGGCAACTGGGGCGTAGGTATGGACCTCGGCGTGGTATATGAGTGGAGAGCCGAAATGGATGGATTGCAGGGCTATGGTGATAATGACTGGAACCCTGAAGGCGATGATTATAAAATGAGACTGGGTGTGAGTATCACTGATATCGGTGGTATCTCTTATAAAAAAGTAGCTTCCAATACAGACCTCAATCTGGTGGCTTCGAATATCAACCCGAATGAGATCAAAATGAGAAGAGGTGAAGGCTGGCAGGCTTACTACCGCCGCCTGCAGAACTACTTTACACCAATTGCCAGCGACGAAAAGTTCCGTATGAACCTGCCAACTGCATTGAACGTAGCGTTCGATTACAATATCGATGCCCGCTTCTTTATCAATGGTAATGCAGTAATGTCGCTGAACAGCGGTCGCTACGATGCGAGCAAGACATACATGGTATCTCACTTTACATTGACGCCAAGATATGATGCCCGTAATTTTGGGGTGTATATTCCAATCGATGTCAATAACCACAGCCAGTTTGATATGGGTGCTGGGTTCCGTCTGGGTCCGCTCACGATTGGTTCTAATACCGTGTTGTCTAACCTGTTCCAGAAGAATAAGAACAGGCTGGATGGTTTCGTAGCCATCCGGTTGATACCAATGAACTTTGGTAAGACACTGCTGGGTTGTCCTGCTACACAGTTCTAAGTAAAGGTTAATTTTTCCAAAATAAAAAATTCATGAAAACGGGGACTCTCCAACGGGCATGAAATCTATTTCCGAATTAAAAGAGCGTGTATCTTAAATGGTACACGCTCTTTTTAATTCTGACACCTGATGGAGCCTTGTTTCCATTTATGCGGTTCTAAGAAGTTTCATTTATTTGTGATACGCCCTCTTTTTTACTTTTTCGGAAATGTGAATTTCATTTAATTTTGGGCATGAACTACCAACAAACTCTGGACTACCTTTATGAGCGCCTGCCCATGTTCACCCGTGTGGGGGCTAGCGCTTTCAGAAAAGACCTGCATAATACCATCGCTTTATGCGAACAACTGGGCAATCCCCAACGCCTGTTCAAAACAGTTCACGTAGCCGGTACTAACGGCAAAGGCTCTACCAGCCATATGCTGGCAGCTATTTTTCAGCAGGCGGGATACAAGACCGGATTGTATACCTCTCCGCACCTGAAGGATTTCAGGGAGCGGATCCGTATCAATGGTGAGATGATTGACCAGGAGTTTGTCGTAGAGTTTGTACAACAAACACAACCATCTATTGAACAACTTGATCCTTCCTTTTTCGAGCTGACAGTGGCCATGGCATTTCAGTATTTTGCACTGGAACAGGTCGATATCGCCATTATTGAAGTAGGCCTTGGTGGCCGGTTAGATAGCACAAATATTATCACGCCCGAATTGTCAGTGATCACCAATATCAGCTATGATCACATGAACCTGCTGGGCAATACCCTGCCTGAAATAGCCAGTGAAAAAGCAGGCATTATCAAACCGAATATACCGGTGGTAATCGCGCAGACACAAACTGAAGTAGAGCAGGTATTTATTGATAAGGCAAAAGCCATGGAAGCCCCCATTACCTTTGCAGACCAGTATTGGCTGGTGCAGGATAATGACTTGCACAACGGACATTTGCATCTGCAATTAAGACCACATCAGAGTGAACAGGTATGGGATATCAAACCAGATCTGAGCGGCCAATACCAGGTGAAAAATATCATGGGAGTACTGAGTGCCGTGAAAGTATTGCAACAGGCAGGTTGGGAACTACCGGATGAAGGCGTAAAAACCGCCCTGAGCCATGTGAAAAAATTAACCGGCCTGAGAGGCAGATGGGATGTGGTGGCACACAACCCGCTCACCGTATTTGATGTAGGACATAATGAGGCAGGCATTGGTGAGGTCATGGGTCAGCTGGAACATATGACATACAGACACCTGCATATAGTGACAGGTTTTGTGAAAGACAAGGAAGTGAGTAAGGTATTAAAACTGTTTCCACCGGCAGCAACCTATTATTTTACAAGGGCACAGATACCCAGGGCACTGGATGAACATGAGCTGGCAGAGATGGGTGCAGCAGCGGGTTTGAGAGGCAAGGTGTATGCGAATGTACAACAGGCTTTTTCAGCGGCAAAGCAGCATGCGCATGAGGAAGATGTGATATTGGTATGTGGTAGTTTCTTTATAGTCGGCGAAGCAATGTAATTAGAACTCATTTCACAAATAGGCATTTGTAATTGATAATCAATACTTAAATGATAATTATGAAATGAGTTCTGGAAGCATTCATGAAAGAGAGAATTCACCAACGGGGAATGAAAAGCATTTTCAAATGAAAAGAGCGTGTATCTGTTTTTGAAGATACACGCTCTTTTCATTTCAATGCGCTTTCTATTATACAAAAGCCAGTTCTTTCAACTTTAACAATGCATAGAATATGCAGGTCACATGCAGACTTTGCAGCAATTGATTATCTTTCAGCATCGCTTCCAGTTCCTCCATTTCAAGCAGCACGATTTCAATTTCCTCATTCTCATCCAGATCCTGTTCCTGTACCTTCTTCCCTCCTGTTGCCAGGAACATATGCGTGAGATTATTACTACTCGCAGGGTTCGGCGCGATCTTGCCTAAGCTGATCAACTGATCAAACCCGTAGCCTGTTTCTTCCAGCAGTTCACGACGCATGGCATATTCAGGAGAAGGATCGTCGTTATCCATGGTACCACCGGGTATTTCCAGCAAAGTCTGTCGGATACCATGACGATATTGTTTCACCATAATCACCCGCCCCTGATCATCCAGGGCTACGCAATTCACCCAGTCATTGTATTCCAGTACATAGTACGGAGTTACAATCTTGCCTTGTGGTGTCTCGCATTTATCTTCGCGGGCTGTTAACCAGTTACTTTTAAAAAGATACTTTGATTCAAGCAGTTTCCAATCTAATGCAGACATATATTCAGTTTATAGTTTATTGCCAGTTATTCCGTTCTTTCAGCCTTTCGATGTGAGCCAGGTGGTGTTTTCCATGCCAGGAATAGGTACCTGCTACTTTTTTCAGGAAGAAAGTTTCACCATGTTCCGGGTGGGTAAACACGCGTTCCCATTGTTCAGGGGTCATGTTATCCATCAGGGAAACCCAGCGGGTATGCAGGGAATGGAGCAGGGTGAGGGAGATATTGATGGGTGTTTTTGTAACATCCGGGAGTTCGGCCCAGGCGGCTTCGTCGTATGGCTTGATGACAGGGTTGTCTTCTGTCAAGGCCAGTTTGAAGCGGGTGTAGGCATTCATATGACTATCTGCCAGGTGATGCACGACCTGTACCACTGTCCAGCCACCGGGGCGGTAAGGCGTGGAGAGTTGGGGTGCATCGAGCGTCTGCACAGCTATTTCTACCAGTGATGGCAGAAAGCGGATATCATTGATATAGCTCTTTAACTGGAGGTCAGAGATGTGCGATGGGGCCTGGAACCGGCCGATTGGGTATTTGAGATCTTCCATGATGATGTTTCGACGATGAAGGTTGGCGATACTTAGATTATTAAAAGACTTTCATTATTAAAGGGCTTCCCTTGTTAAAGGGCTTACTTTATTAAAAGGCTTCCCTTGTTTAAAAGGCTTTCATTGAAGTTGTTTAGTCTTTATTGAATTGTCTTTATACAAACACGAAACCCAGGAATAGTTGATCTTTGTTTTGCGAACCAAAAGATACTACCCTGGGAATCATAAGCGAAGGTATAATAAGAAAATGGATATTGCCGCATTTAAGTATAGGAAAGCGAGGATATAAGTCAAAAGTGGATTTGGTGAAAGTAGTAAGCTTGATATTAAAACGGTTAAAAACGGGCTGTCAGTGGCGAGAATTAAGTATTAAAGAATATTTCCCCAATGGTGAAATTACGTGGCAAGGCGTGTATTACTACTTTAATAAATGGAGCAGCGATGGATCGTGGAAACTTATCTGGATAAATCTTTTAAAGGAAAATCGCCAAATCCTTGATTTGTCTTCGATTCAATTAGATGGAAGTCATACACCATCGAAGCGAGGAGGCTATGCAGTAGGCTATCAGGGTCGAAAATCATGCAAAACGAGTAATAGTTTGTTTTTGAGTGACAATCAAGGCCAGATACTTAGTGTAAGCGAGCCACAATCCGGCAATCACAATGATCTTTATAATATTGTTTCAACTTTTGAAGAAATGCTAACCACCCTCGAAGAGGCTACAATAAATACGAAAGGATTGTTCTTAAATGCAGATGCAGGATTTGATGGAGGAGAATTCAGAGAATACTGTATGGAAAAGGAATTGGAAGCTAATATCGCTACCAATTCCCGTAATAGCAAGCAAACCAGTGAGTCATATCAATACTTTGATGATCAATTATATAAAAGACGCTACAAGATCGAACAAGCAAATGCCTGGATGGATAGCTTCAAAGCATTAATAATTAGATTTGAAACAAAAGCGGCTAACTGGAGAGCATTACAATGGATCGCAATCTTAGTCCTCTTTTGTAAAAAATTAAAAGACTAAACAACTTCATTATCAAAAGACTTCCCTTGTTAAAAGACTTTCTTCATTAAAAGACTTCCCTTGTTTAAAGGGCTTACTTTATTAAAAGACTTCCCTTGTTTAAAGCCCCCTTATTAAAGATTTCCTTTGTTAAATTACGCCTCTCTCAGCGCCTCTCCTGTCAGATGAATAAACACATCTTCGAGGTTTGCTTTCTTCACTTCTTTTTTCTTTTCAAATCCGCCCGCAACTAATTTATCAATCAGCGCATCAGGCGATTCCAGTGCAATAATACGGCCATGGTCTACAATCGCACAACGATCACAGAGTATCTCTGCTTCGTCCATGTAGTGCGTGGTGATCACCACGGTAGTACCCTGTTCGCGTACCTGCAGGATCAGGTCCCACAGATTACGACGTGCCTGCGGATCGAGACCGGTAGTCGGTTCGTCAAGGAAGATGATCTTGGGTTTATTGATGAGCGTAGTCGCGATGGAGAAACGTTGTTTCTGGCCACCGGAGAGCTCTTTAAACTTATTTTTCGCTTTATCTTCGAGATTGAAGAGTTTGAGTAGTTCTTTGGCGTCGGCTTGCTGGTTATAGAGACCGCAGAACAGGTCGATGAGTTCTACCAGGTTTAAACCGGGGTAATAACCGGAGCTTTGCAGCTGCACACCGATGAGTTTTTTAATCCTCTCAGGGTCTTTGTCAAGGTCAATTCCATCTACGAATACCTTTCCGGAAGTCTTTTCGCGGAGGGTTTCGATGATCTCGAGGGTGGTAGATTTTCCGGCACCGTTGGTACCCAGCAGACCGAATATTTCATTTTCGTATACGTCGAAACTGATACCATTTACTGCTGTAAAATCACCGTATTTCTTGACAAGGTCCTTTACTTCTATGATCTTCCTCTTTTCCATAGGACTAAATTAGGATAAAAAAATTGCTGTGAAAGAGAAAATCTGCATTCCCTTTCGCTGCCTTCATTTTCTACAAACCACCAAAAAAAACGCTCTTGCCTATGGCAAGAGCGTTTTTTTGTGAATAGCCTGCGGCCGCCTTTATTTCTAAGGGCCTGCACCCGGCTCTATTTCTTTGGCGCCGGCGCCTCCTTATGTACTATAAACACTTGCGTAAAGAATATAATCCTTGGATCTCTACTTGAATGTGCGGATCCAATCCCGATCCGGTCAAAATCACCCAGCATATTTTTTCTATGCCCGGGACTCTTGATCCAGCCATCCACTACCTGCTGCGCATCCAGGTTACCATAAGCTACATTTTCAGCTGCACCAGGTATACGGCCAAACACAGTGGTCAGGTTGTCCACACGCTGCTCAAAACCGTCGTGGCCAAAGGCGGTCGCACCTGTTGCCATAGCTTTACTATGCTTGTACGCCTGCCCGCTACACGTGGCATCCAGCAATAACGGTGGTTTACCCTGAGAAGCCCTGAATTTGTTGGTGTAGTAAAGGATCTCCTGCTGCATATCCTTATTGTTCTCATCCACCCGGGTAGAATCTCCCGGTGTTATACTACGTGTACAGGCCAACAGGTTCAACGACAGGATACCGAATAGCGTCAGTAATGTAAGTTTGCGTGTCATATGTTTTCGAATAAATAAAAGAAATTCGTAATTAGACTAAAATAACTGATGCTGGTTTAGCAATAGTTATACCAAAAACTTACATGTTAGTATTTTTTTAACTATTCACTATTCTTTGCCAAACCTCCATCATGTTCTTAGAGCCCAGGAACACTGGTACCCGCTGGTGCAGTTTGGATGGCTTCAGCTCCAGCAACCGCTGTCTGCCAGTAGCCATCGCTACCCCTCCTGCCTTTTCCATAATGAATGACATCGGGTTGCACTCATAACATAAACGTAAACGCCCCCCTGCATATTTTCCAAAGGCCGGATACATAAAGATACCGCCCTGGATCAGGGTTCTGTGTACCTCTGCCACCATACAACCTACAAAGCGGTGGCGGTAGATCTTGCCATGCTCGTCTTTGGCCAGCCAGTAGTCGATAGCCTTGCGAACGCCGGTTTCGTAAAGGTGGTAGTAACCGATATTAACGGAAAAAATGTCACTTTCGGTTGGACATTTCAGGTTCGGGTGTGACAGGCAGAACTCGCCGATGCTTGGATCGAGGGTAAAGCCCTGTACGCTTCTGCGGGTAGCATAAACCAGCATGGTGGAGGAACCGTAGATAATATAACCTGCCGCGATCTGCTCGTAGCCGGGCTGTAAGAAGTCTTCCAGCTCGCACACGCTACCCACGGGGGTCAGACGGCGATATACAGAAAAAATAGTACCGATGGATACATTTACGTCGATATTGCCGGAACCATCCAGGGGGTCTATCAATACCACGTACTTGGAAGCTTTAGAAAACTCGTCGGTAAAGGCAATGAAGTCTTCATTTTCTTCAGATGCCACGCCGGCACAGTAAATACTGCCTCCCAAGGCGTTGATAAACTGGTCGTTAGCAAACACATCCAGCTTTTTCACATCTTCACCCTGGATGTTAACCTTGCCGGCCTCGCCCAGGATATCGGCTATTCCAGCCTTATTCACCTCCACATTTACGCGCTTTGCTGCCAACCCGATATCGCGCAATAAACCTGATAACTGTCCTGTTGCGCCGGGGTAATTCCTCAATTCCTGGATTGTAAACTCGTCCAGTGTCATTACTTTTCTGTTGATACTCATTCTATAATGGATTAGTGAATATTCATTGCATAAGGTTACACTAATGTAACAGATTTCGCCCTATTTTAATGGAACTGTCATTTTCATCGAAACAAATTTTAAAACATATTCAAAGTTGATTTACTTTGCCCCGAATTTTTTTAACGGAAGATAAACTCACATATGAAGGTTTTCAAATTTGGCGGTGCAAGTTTAGAAAGTATTGAACGAATCCAACAAGTAGCTGCGATTGTTCAGTCATTTCCTGATCAACAGATCCTGATCGTTATTTCTGCCATGGGCAAGACGACGAACGAACTGGAAAAGGTAGCCGAAAACTTTTATCTCCGTAAGCGCGAAATTGCGGCACAGTTGCTTTTCAATATCGAAAAGTCGCACACAGAAGTGGCAGAAAAGCTGCTGGGCAACAGGACTCACCCTGTTTTTGATCAGCTGCAAACGTTCTTTACAGAGGCCGAATGGACGCTGGGCGAGAAACCTGGCCGCCCTTATGACTATTATTACGACCAGCTGGTAAGTCTGGGTGAACTGCTCAGTACTGCCATCGTAAGCGCTTACTTCAACCTGGCAGGAGTACCTAATATCTGGATGGATGTGCGCGATGTGTTCAGAACAGACGATACTTTCCGCGAGGCGAATATCGACTGGGAAGTAACGGCGCGTCAGGTAGAGCAAAAGGTACTGCCCCTGTTCAAAAAAACCAATATTGTGGTAACACAGGGTTTCATTGGCAGTACGGATGAAAATGAAAGCGTGACATTAGGTCGTGAGGGGAGTGATTACTCCGCAGCCGTGTTTGCGAACCTGCTGAATGCGGAGAGTGAAACGATCTGGAAGGATGTGGAAGGACTGAAAAATGCAGATCCAAAGTTATTCCCGAATACGATCAATATTCCTGAAATTAGCTTTAGTGAGGTGATTGAAATGGCATATTATGGTGCGCAGGTGATTCACCCAAAGACGATCAAGCCTTTACAGAATAAGCAGATCCCTTTGTATGTGAAAAGCTTTTTGAATAAGGACCTGGTGGGCACGGTGATCAGGGAAGATATTGATGTGAAACAGCTCCCTCCTATTATTGTGGTGAAGAAAAACCAGGTGTTGCTGACAATCACGTCCAAGGATTTTGGGTTTGTGACAGAGGATAGGATCAGTGATATTTATGAGCTTTTTCATAAATTGAAGATCAAGATTAACCTGATGCAGAATGCGGCGATTAGTTTTAGTTGTTGTATAGATAATAGTCCGGAGAAGATAGAAACGTTGATAAAGGCACTGCATGAGGGGTATAAGATTGATTATAATGAGGGGTTGGAGTTGCTGACGGTGAGGTATAATAAGGATGGGGTGATGAATGAGTTGATTGGTAACAGAACAGTATTGCTGGAGCAAAGGTCTCCGGTAACGATACAGGCATTATTGAAATGATCAGAAAATATATTGAGATATTAAACTCCCTTAGGTCGAATGAGATCGGCTTGGGGGAGTTTTTGTATCTGGAGGGGAAGGATGATGATGCTGCCGGAAAATCGTGTGATGTGAATTCTTTCAGGCGATACCAGATCTTATTAGCGATGCAGTATAGTAACCGGTTGGCAACAGACGAACCTATATTGTTGGAGTTATTTAAGGCAGAGATTGAAGCCCGGAAAAATTTCGGAGGAGGTGTTGGCGAGTCATTGAATTTGTGTTCGTATTTGCTTTCTACTTACCGGCAGCCGGCGTATGCGGAACTATTTTACCAGGCCAAGTTTGCCGACTTTGATACGTATTGTGGGTATGACAGCGAGTATATTATTTCAGCCGGTATACGGGAAACTTATGAATATGTAAAAAAAGTGCAGCCTGCATTTTCCAATGACTTTTATGAATGGTTTGGTACTGAATCTGAATGCAAGTATACTAAAGAAGATTTGCAGGAATGGAGAAGGTGGAGGAGTGAATATTTTCCGGATCAATTAGAGACAAGAGAGATAAAAGACGAGATCCTGCTGGCCATTGAAATGAATGAGAAGGAACGCATGGTCCCATTAATAGATCAATGGGAGGCCGGTATCACTGACTGGACGGAAAAGAACCTACAGCAACTGGAATATTATAAAGAACAAACTGGAGATGTAGCCGGGCAAATCTGGGCCAATGAGCGATTATTTCATTTTAAGAAAACTGACTGGGAAAAGGCTTCTATATTACATGAATTAGCAAAGTTATATTTAGCATTGAATGACCGTGACAATGCATGGTCAAAGCTGCAACAGTTGCCGGTGTACCTGGAAAAGATACCTGAATGGAAAACTGCTAATTTTGGAAACTTTTTTCTGGAAGCGTATTTCGATCTGATCCTGCTGATCAATAATCCTGATGATTCTGTTGCAAAAGTAGCTTATAAATGGGCGTCAGCCAATATTCGGGAAACGAATCACCTCTCCTGGAGTTTGATGGAAAAGGCGGGTAAGAGCGGAGAATTAATGCAGGATTTGAAGTTTAGCGAACGATTTTATAAAAAATTAGAAAAGGCTAAACTGGCCTATGGGCACAGGAATCTGCCTAATATAAAAAGCCGCCTCATATCATTTATGAGACGGCTCCTTCGTTATTGATAATATTATTAATCCAATCTTTCCAGATAATACCAGGTACCACTATACCAGGAGTTATACAAAACCAGATAACCATTCTTTGTTTCCAACGGACGCAAGTCAAAATCATCTGACTCACCTCCTGCCACACCACTCAAATTCATCCTATAATAAATTTGTGTCTGTTTCTCAACATCATATATCCATTGCATCGCATAATTAGATACCGTGTCATTCTTTGACCAGATCAGAGAATCAGCCGTAATACGAATGTAAAAGTTGGTATACAATGTAGTATCCTGCAAAGAAGGCATTGACCCGGGACCATAAATTGTTTGTGCCACCTTAAAAGAACCGGTTGAATACTTTTGAATTACATCGAGGCTTTCCTTGGCAAAAGAATGGTTATCCTCAATTACAAACGGCGTATCTTTCTTGCAAGAAGCCATTACGAACACTAACAGGCTAATAATCAGACATCTATTCATAAGGGTATAGGTTTTCAAGGATATATTGAACATTTTAATAATACAAATTTATTAAAATTTTTAATAATTCCTTACAAAATGGCATTCTGTGTGAAAATTGATGTTTTGCCCATTTTACTCCCGGATATTTTAAAAAAAAGAAGGACCTTCCTGCAACCTTTTTTCACCCCCGTCGTCTTTCTATAAAACAACCTATATGAAAAAGGTATTCATATTCACCATTATAACCCTGGGTATGCTTACCATCATCGCGCTGGAAGGCCGTTCCCTACATGACCAACAACTAAGGGATCACTGTTATGACCAAAAGATCTTACCGGTGTTCCTGCTAAACTTTGGATACGAATGGACTAAACCCATAGGTCACGACCACAGCCATCAACTAGAGATCTGATTGTTTATGAAAAAACTCATTTTGCTTATTCTGCTTACCTACGTAGGCAACAGGGAATGCTTTGCCCAGAATGTGAATGGGAAAATCACCGTCAAAGTGATTGACGGGAAAGGGCAACCCCTGCCATTTGCCAGTGTCGTATTGCGGCAATCGAAAGATTCCACCCTCGTAAAGGGGGAGCTGAGTGCAGCAGATGGCAGCGCCAGTTTTGAGAAAATCAATACAGGTCACTACTTTGTACAGTCCTCCCTGGTAGGTTACCAAACAGCTTATACACCGGCTTTCTCCATTGATCCCCAACATACAGCTATACAGTTTGCAAATATGACATTGTCCAGCTCTTCCAAAAATTTACAGGGCGTGACCGTCACAGCTCAGAAACCTTTTATTGAGAGAAAAGAAGGAGCGACTGTATTGAATGTAGAAAGCAGCGTGGCCGCCGCAGGCAGTACTGTATTGGATGTACTGCGCCGTGCACCGGGTGTACAGATTGATAAAGATGATAATATACTCTTAAAAGGAAATGGTGGGGTCACCGTCATGCTCGACGGAAAACTCACCTACCTGAGCGGCGAACAACTCGCCAACCTGCTGAAAAGTTTGCCGGCAGAAACGGTCTCACAAATTGAGATCATGACTTCTCCTTCCGCCAAATATGATGCTGCCGGCAACAGTGGGATTATTAATATTAAAACAAAAAAAGGAGTCGCAACAGGTATCAACGGCTCCGTAAACGGTAGTGGAGGTTTTGGCCGGTATGGATTCTGGAATACCGGCTTAAACCTAAACTGGCGAACTGAAAAGTTCAATGCCTTTGGAAATTACAATCATGGAGACAGGCATTTTTATAACCAGCGCCTGGCCACACGGGTGGTGAATGGAGATAATAAGGAGGAAGCACAGTACTTTTCGGCCCCCCAGTTCGGGAAAAGGAACTTTATCAGTAACGGGTATAAATTAGGGTTTGATTATTTCATTACCCCTAAACATACGGTGGGAGTATTGCTGAATGGAAATAACAATTTCTTTCGCAGTAATATTTTCAATACAACGAATATTTATCAATTGGGTCATTCCTCATTGGATTCTGCCCTTTATTCGGTAACGAACAATGACCACAACTTTAACACCAATACCATCAATGTAAATTATAAAGGTCAGTTGGATACACTCGGTACAGAAGTGAGTATAGATGCGGATTATGCGAAATTCGGTTACCACCGCAGGGTGTATTTGAATGATAGCATGTACTATCCTGAAGATCCGCTCAATAAGAATCCCCATGCGATCAGGAACTTCACGACGACCAATATTACGATCAAAAGTATTAAGGGGGATTTAGTACTGCCTTTCAACAAAACGACCAGATTGGAAACGGGTGTGAAGGGCAGTTTTGTCACGACAGACAACGTACTGCTGTACGACTCATTATATGGGGGCAAGTATATACCGGCGCTCTCGCAAAGCAATCATTTTATTTATACGGAGAATGTGCTGGCGGCATATGGGTTGATTAAGAAATCATTTAAGAACGGTACAGATGCGCAACTGGGCTTGCGGGTAGAAGGGACATCGTCAGCAGGGAATTCGGTGACTTACAATTCTGTTGTGAAGCGGCGTTATGTGAGTTTCTTCCCGAACTTTTCGGCGGATCATACTTTTAGTAAGGACCATAAGCTGGGGGTGACGTATGCAAGGAGAATCAACAGGCCGGAGTATGAGGATCTGAATCCGTTTATATTTTATTCTGACAGGTATACGTATGGCAGGGGCAATCCTTATCTGCAACCTGAGTTTACGAATATCGTGGAGCTGACGTATTCATTTAAGCAGAAGTATATATTGAGTTTGAGTTATGACAGGACAGAGAATTTTATATCGGAGTTTTTAGAGCAGAACGATTCCACCAAAGTGACGACGAGTTATGACAAGAACTATGATTACAGGCAAGGGTGGCATGTATCCCTGACAGTGCCGGTCAATCCAACAAAGTGGTGGAGTATCAATAATAACCTGAACATGAACTATAATTACTATGCACTGAAGGATTCGGGGATGAATATTGTGAATTCAGCTGTCGGGGCACATTTTGAAACGACATCTACGTTTACATTGCCGGGGGACTGGAAGATAGAAGTGAATGCGTATGGAGGTACGCCTTTTCAGTGGGGAGTATGGAGAGGCAAAGCGTATTATGCAATCGGTGGCGGCGTGCAGAAGACGCTGTTTGATAAAAAACTAAACATGAAGTTGAACTTTACGGATGTAACGAATGGGGATCAGTTCAGGGGAGCAGCGGTGTATGGGAATGTAGATTTTCATATCCATAATCAGTGGCAGAACCGGACGGCGACGTTGAGTGCGACGTATAGTTTTGGGAATAGTAAGATCAAGGGGGCGAGAGAAAGGCAGACGGCCACGAGTGCGGAGGCGAAGCGATCAGGAGGTTGAGGATTTCTTGCCTGGATAGGCGGGAAGGTGGTTGAGGATTTCTTTGCCTGAAGAGGTGGTTTTAAGTGCTGAAGAATGAATCGAAACGGCAGTCTTTGCTTGCTGGCAGAAAAGTTTCTTTCATTCAGACTTCATTCAGACGGATAAGTTTTTTTAGGTTTTGACATATAAAATAAAACGGCTGTCCCTTTTTTACCGGGCAGCCGTTTTTACTTTTACCTGGTACCTTTTATATAACCTTCAAGGTTATTTATAATATACTTTTGCTCATCAATAACGTGCTTGACCACATCCCCTATGGAGATCATGCCTACCAGCCTGTTTTGATGGTCAATGACCGGTAAGTGGCGGATGTGCTTTTCCGTCATTTTTACCATACAATCCTCAATCGAATCATTTTCGGTGACGGAGTAAGGGTGTTCTGTCATGATCTCCCTGATAAGGGTATCCCTGGAGGCGCGGCCTTTTAAGATCACCCTGCGGGCGTAGTCACGTTCAGAGAAGATACCAAGGAGTTTTTCATTGTCTAAAACAATGAGTGCGCCAACGTTTTTGTCAACCAGCACACTGAGTGCATCGAAGACGGTACTATCGGGATCGATGGAGTAGACTGCATGGCCTTTGACCTGCAGAATGTCGCGTACTGTTCCCATAACGAGGAGTTTTTGGAGGTGAAGAAAAGAGTACTGCTTTATTTCCAAGTTAAGAATTTTGGAGCAAAAAACCGCCTTCAAGGTTAAATTCCGTCCTTAACGTAAATTTCGTTGACAAAATATTGCATTACAAAATTTTAAATATTACTTTACGCCAATTTTACATCAAAATCTACCCTATAACATTCATCATATATGAATTATCGAACACAATTCCGGGTTTTGATCGCTACGTCAGCGTTGTTCGTGAATCTGGGAGGGACATTTGGCCAAAAAATATTCAAGGAATGGCCCCTTGGCAATGAACCGGCCGTTATTGGTCCTTATGTAGCTAATCACTATGTAGCATCTAACTTTGACAACTTTGGGTCTTCTGAGGCCCCTACTTCCATTACTTATCCTGAAGTACTCACCTGGTACGGCGCCCTGCAACTGGCCAAAGTAACGGGTGATAAAGCCCTTGCCGAAAAGCTGGCACTCAGGTATGAACCACTCGTGGCGCAGGCACACCATATGATGCCTACTCCCGACATGCTGGAACACAGCGTATTTGGCGCTGTTCCGCTGGAACTTTACCTTCAGACCAACCAGAACCGTTACCTTGACGTAGGTAAGCCTTTTGCAGACCAGCAGTGGGAACTGCCCGAAGGTCCTAAACCGGAACAACAGGTATTAGCCGGCAGAGGCCTCTCCTGGCAGTCACGTATGCAGGTAGAAGATATGTTCCTCTTCACCCTGTTGCAAACACAGGCTTTTCGTGCGACCGGTACCAAAGAATATATCAACAGGGCAGCGACTGAGCTGGCCGTGTACATAGATGCCTTACAGCAACCAACAGGTTTATTCAACCAATCGGCAGACGTTCCCATTTACTGGAGCCGTGGTAATGGTTGGGCAGCAGCAAGTATGGCATTAATACTCAATTACTTACCTGTTGAAAATCCAAACCGCGCCCACATCCTGGATAGCTATAAGAAAATGATGGCCGCCCTGAAACAGTATCAGACACCTGATTTTAAATGGGGACAGATCATAGATGATGAAAAGAGCTGGACGGAGAATTCCGGTGGGGCAATGTTTACTTATGCACTCGTAATGGGGGTGAAAAGGAAATGGCTGGAAGATGAGGCGTATGGTACAATGGCCAGAAATGCGTGGATGGCGGTTGTGAAAGGGCTCAATGAAGCGGGAGATCTGAAAGATATTTGTGAAGAGACAAAGAAGCGGAATGATCCAAATTATTACCTCAACAGGGAGAAAGTAACGGGTAGCCTGGTGGGTCAGGCGCCGGTGTTATGGACTGCCGCGTTGTTGCTGGATAAGTAATGATCATCTAATTGCATATAGGCCGCTGTTACCACGGGTAGCAGCGGCTTTTTTCTGAAAATGGTTTTCATTCCCCGTTGGTGAATAACCTTTTTCATAAATGTTTTTTCTGAAAATGGTGTTCATGCCTGTTTGTGAACTTCCTTTTTTATGTTTTTTTTTTGAATGGGGTTCCTCCCTTGGGATAAATCCCCGGCAGTAGCAGCCGATTTTTCTGAAAATAGTTTTCCTCCCTTGGGGTAAATTATCTCTTTCAGGATTGTTTTTATACCTTTAAAAAAACTCAGGTCTATTTATGAAATTCCACCCATGGCTTGCATGCGCCTTCCTGTTAGGAAGTGCCTCCGCCATTCATGCACAACAAAAATTTACTTTACTATCACCCGACAAGTCTATTACCTTGTCCGTATCCGTAGGCGCCAATATCACCTACAGCGTATCGCAGGATAACAAGCCTTTGATCGGTAACTCGGTGGTTTCCTTCAACAAAGGCAACTGGAAAGTGAGCAAATCAAAACAAAGCTCACACGAAGGGCAGCTCACGCCCATCGTAAAACAAAAAACTACCACCATTGAAGATCGCTACAATGAGCTGCATATTGATTTTAACAACGCATTGTCGCTGGAATGGCGGGCATATGACAATGGAGTTGCCTGGCATTGGATAAGCCGCGAAAAGGGCCCTTATAAGGTCACAGACGAGCAGGCAGAATTCAATATGGATAAGACAGGCAAAGCGTGGTATCCGCAGGAAGACGGGTTCTATTCTCATAATGAACGGAAATATATTCCTTATGGGGTGGGTGAAATAGACGAAAACAAGTTGGCTAGTCTGCCAGCATTGTTCGAAGTCAACGGTACGAAACTCCTTATCACAGAATCAGGTTTATACAACTACGCAGGTATGTGGCTACGTGGCGGCAACAGTATCCATGGCGTGTTTCCGCATTTTCCCAAAGCAGTGAAAATCACCAGCGACAGAGATGAGCAGGTCGAATCAAGGCAGGATTATATTGCAGAGCTGAAAGGTCCGCAGGCGTTTCCATGGAGAATAGTCATGATCGCACGCAAAGACGGGGACCTGCTTACCAACCAACTGGTCTACCAGCTGGCACCCGATGCCAAAGGCGATTTTAGTTGGGTAAAACCCGGTAAAGTGCAGTGGGACTGGTGGCATTACAACAATGTATACGATGTAGATTTCAGGGCAGGTATTAACAATGATACGTACAAATACTACATTGATGTGGCCAGCAAATATGGTATTGAATATGTGTTGCTGGATGAAGGCTGGTGCAGTACCCGCGACCTCTTTAGCCTGGCGCCGGATATCAATGTAAAAGAACTGGTGGCATATGGAAAGAAACGTCATGTAGATATATTGTTGTGGAGCAGCTGGATGGTGCTGAACCAGCAGATGGATATGGCACTGGATACCTTTGCAGCATGGGGCGTGAAAGGGATTAAGGTAGACTTTATGCAAAGAGATGATCAGCCAATGGTACAGTACTATGAAAAGGTGGCGAATGCCGCTGCTAAAAGGCAGTTACTCGTAGATTTTCATGGGGCGTACAAACCTGTTGGATGGCTGCGTACACATCCGAATGTATTGACGTCAGAGGGTGTGATGGGAAATGAGATCAGCAAGTTTGCGAACCTGATTGATCCGGTACATACCACTACCCTACCCTTTATCAGGCAGGTAGCAGGGCCGATGGATTTTACGCCAGGCGGTATGATCAATGTACAGAAAGACCAATGGAGTGCACAACCGGCAGAGCCGATGACATTGGGTACGAGATGTAATCAATTAGCCATGTACATTGTATTCGAAAGTCCGTTGCAGATGTTGTGTGATATACCTACGCATTACCTGCATGAGCCGGAGGCAATGGAGTTGTTGAGTAAGGTGCCGGTGCAATGGGCAAAGACGATTCCTTTGCAGGCAAAGGTGGGGGAATATGTGGTGATGGCGAGACAGGCGCTGAATGGAGATTGGTATGTGGCAGGGATGACGAATTGGGATGCGAGAGATGTGGAGGTGGATTTGTCTTTTTTACCGGCAGGTACTTATCAGATGCAGTTATGGAAGGATGGGGTGAATGCGGATAAGAATGCGAAGGATTTTAAGTTGGAGAAGAGAGCGATAGGAAGTGGTGCGAGGTTGCCGCTGAAGATGGCACCGGGTGGTGGGTTTGTGGTGAGGTTGAGTGGGGCCATGTAGCAAGATGGAGTGTGGATTTGTGATAAGGTTAAGAGGAGCGATGTGACACGATCGAAATAAGTTTTTCATAAAATTAAAAAAGGAGTTTCTTTAATGAGACTCCTTTTTTAATTCAATAAGGGTTGTATCAGTTTTTGCATGAATGGTGATCACAGCATCATTTCATCTACTTTGGTGTTGTACCCCCCACTCTTCCAGTTGTTTCCATATTGGCGCCAGACTCCTGGCACTTTCAGTCAAACTATATTCCACACGTGGCGGCACTTCTGCATACGCTGTTCTGATAATCAGGCCATCCTTTTCCATCTCCTGCAGGTGTAAGGTCAGCATACGATCAGAGATATCCGGTATATGCTCTTTCAACTCTCCAAACCGCATGGTACGCTTTTCCAGCTTATACAAAATAACCAGTTTCCACCTACCGCCAAGCACACTGATCGCATAAGTCGTAGCGCAAAACGAATTTAGATTTTTCTGGTTGATACTATTCGAAGAACTTTCCTTACGTTTTCCCATTACTTACAATTTTGTGTGAAGCACACAATTAGCTTCACCATTATTCATTCCACCACTGCCATTTACTTTTGTAAAAAGCTACATAAAATTATGAAAATACTGATAGTTTTAGCGCATCCGGAATTACAGAGTATGAATGGCGCGATGTATCATACTGCAATCGAGACCTTGCAGGCAGAAGGACATGAAGTAAAGGTAAGTGATCTTTACAGACAGGCATTTGATCCGGTGTCGGACAGAAGGAATTTTACGACAGTGCATAACCCTTCCTATTTTAAGCAGCAGCTGGAAGAGAAGGATGGCGTTTTCTCTCCTGACATTGAAACAGAGCAGCAGAAAGTAGAATGGTGTGATATGATGATCTGGCAGTTTCCTTTGTGGTGGTTTACTGTACCGGGGATATTGAAAGGCTGGGTGGATAAGGTATTTGCTTATGGTCGTTTTTATGGAGAGGCAAAATGTTATGAGAATGGGGTGCTTAAAGGCAAGAAAGCTTTGTTGTCATTGACCACCGGCGGTACTGCCGAAAAGTATGAAAAAACAGGGGAGCATGGTGATATAGATGCGATATTAAAACCGATAAACAGAGGGATGTTGGAGTTTGTAGGGTTTAGTGTGTTGGAGCCGCAGGTGGTGTATGCACCGGTGAGAATGACGGAGGAAGAGAGAGAAGGGGTGCTTCGGAATTATGGAGAAAGATTGAAAGGGATATTTGAAGAGGAGTTGCTGAGTGTAGGAAATTATTAGATTATAATGCTCGTAATAGGAATTTATTAGATTAGCTGACTGTAAGGATTTATTAGCTTAAAAACCTGATTGAAGACTTTTCTTAAATTTAAAAAGAGCGTGTATCAAAAGAAATACACGCTCTTTTTCTTTGAAAATAGTTCGTCCAGGCCATAATTTGATATGACTCTATAGGATTAAAATTTTCTTTTCGTGCTTATAGCAACAATCGTTTGTACTTAGAGTCTTAAATCAGTTTTTTCTACAGGCTGAAAAAGCACCAATAAAAGGTCGATTTTTGTAACTTAGTAATCTTATTGAGATGGGGGTAATGCCTCAAGCTCGCGCAGGCGTCTGAGATAATTATTTATCTGCGCCTGCTTTCTTTTTTAGCCACTCCTGATTATCAGGTTCCATATATGGCACTCTATTTTTGAGTATAAAATAAGCGGCAATTAGGATTTTGTGTGAAATTGCAATAAGTGCTCGTTTTTTGCCTCTTCGTATACTCAAAGTATAATATTTTCTTTTCAGATAAGTATCTTTCGTATGTGCTGCAGCCCATGCTGCTTCCACGAGTGCGGTTTTAAGGGATCTGTTGCCATGATTGATTCTTTCACTTTTCTTTTTCCGGCACTTTCATTATTACCAGGACATAAACCACACCAACTAGCCAAATGATGCTGATTAGGGAACGCATGCATATCTGTACCTATTTCGGCTAAGATGGCGGTAGCTGTTTGTTTTTGTACTCCGGGAATAGTCTGAAGTAATTTTACTTCTTCCTCCCATTTTTTAAGTACTGATCTATACGGTTATCCACCTGACCAAGTAGGTCATTTAGCTGTAAAATAACAGTTTTAGACAGGCTGAGCATAAAACGGTGATGCTCATTAAGATGGCCTTCTAATGC
Source organism: Chitinophaga sp. LS1 (assembly GCF_034274695.1). Classification (NCBI taxonomy): domain Bacteria; kingdom Pseudomonadati; phylum Bacteroidota; class Chitinophagia; order Chitinophagales; family Chitinophagaceae; genus Chitinophaga; species Chitinophaga sp. LS1. The sequence goes on along the minus strand of NZ_CP128362.1, from coordinate 5,034,947 downwards.
AAGAATAAGCTCTTGTTTTTTGATTTTGAGCCTACCTTTTGCCAAATTGGCCAATATCATAGGATCCTGTTCTCCTTCAATAATGGCAGTGATCATTGACCAGCCACTTACACCGAATACATCACTGACTACAGTGCTCAATTTGATATTGGCTGTCTCTAAAATGTTCTGTAACCGGTTATATTCACTGGACCGCTGTCCTATTACTTTACGTTTGTATCGGTACAATTCCCGTAATTCGCGAGTGTATTGCGGTGGAATAAAACTTCCCTTTAGTAGCCCGCTTAGCAATAATTTTGCAATCCAGGCACTGTCATTGCGATCGGTCTTATGCCCCGGCACATATTTAATATGCCGGGCATTGACCAGAATAAGTTCAAAGTGAGGTTCCAGTATATTAAAAACAGGCTTCCAGTAAACCCCGTGCTCTCCATTGCGACATGTGTAATGCCGGATTCTTCAAGCCAAGCTACCAGGTCCCTAAGTGAACTTGTGAAAGTGCTAAAAGTGCGGGTTTGTTCTTCCAACCCATTTCCTCTGATGGTGGCTACTACATTCTCCTGGTGAACATCGAGGCCACAGCCGCGACTCACAACCTGTTCAAAACTGATATGTGATTGTTCCATGGTAGTACTTTTGTCGAAGGTACCACCATTTTCATAGTCGTTTGTGAACCCGGTTCATGAGGGTTTTTTATGAAAATGGTTTTCATTCCCCGTTGGTGAATTCCCTCTTTCATGAAGGTTTTATTCGGAAACCTAATGGAGCCTGGTTCCTGCTTATGTGATTCTCGGAGGTTTTATTTATGATACAACCTCTCTATTTATTATTCCAAAGTCTTCGCGCCACCTACAGTAGCAGCAGTTGTTTGCAACAGATCAAACACCACAATCTCATTCTCCCCTTTCTTCAGCCATGGAGCAGGACAATACAAACGTTTCTGCGGGCCAATTTCCCAATAGCGTCCCAGGTTATGTCCATTCACCCATACAATACCTTTCTTAAAGTTACTCATATCGATATAAGTATCAGCAGCGGCATTCAGGTTGAAGCCTGCTTTGAAGAAGATGCCCGGACGGCTGGTATCAGCACCAGGTTTCAGCTGTGACACAAAACCATCTTTCATTGGCAAACCATATACCTGCCAATCCATCAGCGTCATACCTTCGAGGGTAACACGATCAGTGATACCTTTACGGTCGATCAGTTCCTGTGCAAAGTTGATACGGCCCATTGCTTCTACAAAGATTTCCAGTATCGGATCTTTCACATCACTCTTTGGCAGATTGATGCTGTTTTCACCAAGACGACGATCTATTTTACCAACAAATTTCCCATTCAGGAATACAGTAGCATAGTCATGCAGGTCAGTGATTTTCAGCGTACCATGTTTACGACCGATCAGTTTTGTTTTGTACACCATGAAACCATAGTCCTGACCGTAAGCTTCGAAAGTCTTTGGCTGTACAGATGCAACAGGTGCAGGCAGGTTTTCCCATACGTTTGCATAAGGTTTCACTTCGAAGTTAGCCACTACAGTAGCAGGAATGGGTGCTGGAATAGCAGGCAGTTTCTTCCTGGTATAACTGGCGATGAGGTTGCGCAGCGCCATATATTTGGCAGTCGGTACACCTTGTTCATTGATAGGAGCATCGTAGTCGTAAGTAGTCAGGTCCGGCTCGTACCCTTTGCCACCGGAGTTAGCGCCGGCAGTATAGCCGAAGTTAGTACCACCGTGAATGACATAGAGGTTGAAAGAGCGGTTAGTGCTGAGCAGGAACCTGATCTCTTTCAGAATACCGGAGGTATCAGGATGTGCGAATTTCTCGCCCCAGTGTGTTAACCAGCCTGGATAAGATTCGCTGCTGAAAGAAGGTACGTCAGGGTTCTGGCGTTTTGCAGCTTCGAAGTCGCCTTCAGAGCCACCGGAGTCAAGACCGATTGCAGCACCGGGTACTGAACCGGCTTCCAGCAATGGGTCTACAGGACCATCCGCAGTATAGAAAGGTACATTGATACCATTTTGTTCCCAGAGGCCTTTCAGTTTGTAGAGGTATTGTTTATCGTTGGCATAGCTACCATATTCGTTCTCTACCTGTACCATGATGATCGGACCGCCGTTTGTCACCAGCAGGGGTTTCACCTGTTCGCTGAGGGCTTTTACATAGCGCTCTACAGCAGCCATGTAGCGGGGATCGAGGCAACGAACTTTGATGTCTGGCGTACGGAGCAGGTAGGGTGGTAAGCCACCGAATTCCCATTCGCCGCAAACGTATGGACCTGGGCGGAGGAGTACCCACATGCCTTCCTGCTGAGCGATTTTGATGAACTCAGCTACGTTTCGGTTTTCCGAAGAGAAGTCGAAGGTGCCTTCTTCCTCTTCGAGATAGTTCCAGAATACGTAAGCAGCAATGGTATTGCAGCCCATGGCTTTGGCCATCTGGATACGGTGCCGCCAGTATTCTTTGGGAATACGGGCAGGGTGTAGTTCGCCGCTGATGATCTGGTAAGGTTTTCCATCGAGAAGGAATTCACTCTTTGCTAAGGCAAAGGTGTGTTTTGCCTGGGCCTGTACCATTTGACAGCTGAGGAGCGCGAGTGCGCTCATGACAATTAGTTTTCTCATTCGTCCCTGTAACAATTGATTAAGCTGGCAAAATAAGGAATGTTATGGTAATATAAAGGTTAAAATAGTATTAGTAGAGGTATCAGTATTGTAAAAACAAGTAATTTAATTGTGGAATCAGGGGGATTCCGGCATCCTATAGTTATGGAATGGCATCCTATTATACGACTAAATGGATGCGATCAGATTATAGCTTACTTCCACCAGATAGAAGATCATTAAAATGAAAAAATATATTGTCTCGATCCCAGAACCATGTACTGTTCCTTTGCAGGATATGACTCCAATGCCCGGAGGCAAATATTGTAGCAGTTGTCAAAAGCAGGTGGTAGATTTTTCCGGCATGACCAATCAGCAAATGATCACTTATTTTGAAAAGCATCCTAACTGCTGCGGAAGTTTTCTGCCTTCGCAGTTAGATAAGGAGATAATAATAAAACCTGGTCGTACCTGGATGCCGGCGGCCCTGATAGCAGGTATGCTGGCGCTGGTGATCCCTGAAAGCGGAAAGGGACAATATAAACTTACAGGGATTGTACACGACTCAACGAGTCACGATCCTTTAGCATCAGTAACTGTAATAGTAATGGACCGGCAGGGTAAAACAACCAATACAGGCACTACCACCAATGCAGATGGAACATTTAGTTTGTTAATACCTGAAGAATATGAGACGGGATTAAAAGTGCAATTGCGATACGTAGGTTATGAAATAAAAGAGGTCACTGTACCTGAAAAGCAACTGAAGGCAAATGAACCTACACGTTGGGTGCTCGATATGAGTGCGGCGGTATTGGGAATGCCTGCTATTGTGTATGTAAAATCAAGTAGATGGAAGCGATTCATGCATAAAATATTTAGATAAAAACATGTACGGTTTTGAATGCTGAATAGGTACGGTCTAAAAAATTTTAGATAAAGCAGATCACACTCCTCACAACCTCACCGGCAAATAATACAACACCTGCACCGGCACCCCATTACACATCCCCGGTTTCCACTTCGGCATTTTCACTATCACATTCTGAATACAACTATCCAACAATGTCTGCGGATTCTTATAATTCGCAAACCTCATTTTAGTGATTTTCCCATTCACATCTATTATAAATTCCGGATAACTAGACGCATAGTACGGCTGCTCTATCCCCTCCCTTTCGGGAATATGCAAATTCTTTGAAATATACCTCCCCAACCCCTCCTCTCCCCCCGGAAATGAAGGCGCCACCTCTGGATAACGCACTACCCACTCATGAAACATCGTATCCTCTACCGGCTTGCAAAAGCCCCCGGGCAAGGTATCTGCCCTGTTGATCATACTACAGAGTAAAAGTGTAAATAACATCAATTTATATTTTATTTAAATATAAATAAAGCTCCCCGGTATCCATAATTTATTTTATCAATCTTAAACAATTCCGCCGGCCATGCTGTTATCGTTGTTGCCCTTAGCAACATACATCAACATACTTTAGCAACATACATCAACACACATTAAATCACAACTCCCTATATGATGCCCCGTAGTGTCTTGTTCTTCTTTTTCTTACTGATAACCACCTCTGTCTATGCACAATCTCCTACCGTTACCTCTTTCACTCCCACGACTATCTGCCAGGGGGGCCAGGTCATAATTACAGGCAACAATTTCACAGGTATTCAAAATGTGGTTTTAGGCTCCCGGGCAGCAGCAGGTTTTACTATCAACAACGCCACTACTATTACAGCCACTGTAGCGGAAGATGCGACCACTGGCGGCGTCAGTGTAGAGGGCATAAGCGGAGGCGGCACCCTAACCATCAAACCTTCGCCCAAACCTTCCCTGAAAGATCTCAATACCCTGGATGCACCTTTTACAAACTGTAACGGAAATAATAACTATACCCTGAAGGTGGAAAACTCCTCCGTGGTGACGGGCACCGGTAATAACTATGAGATCAACTGGGGCGATGGAAGTCCCACGTTTACACAAATGGATTGGGCATCGGGATCGCAGTTAACACATGCCTATAGTTCACAGGGGTATTTCGTATTGACAATAAAAATCACCCCTACAAATGGTTGTACCAGAATCACTACCTACCAGTTTTACAATGGTCAGAACCCATTGGCAAGTCTGACCACCTCTACCTCCACTACAGGCCTTTGTGCACCGGCAGCAGTAGAGTTCCAGATCGGCAACTGGTTCACTAACTCACCAGGCACGGAGTATATCCTGGATTATGGAGATGGCACCACTCCTCAGACATTAACACATCCATTGAATGCGACAAATACCGTATTTAAAATCTCTCATACCTATACAAAATCTTCCTGTCCCAAGGCGGATTACACCGCTACTTTATATACCAGGAATGCCTGTTACACGACCACGTATACCCTGAACCAGATTGTGATACGCTCTAAACCGGTGGCAGATTTCACTGTCAAACCTACGATATGTGTGAATGAGGATTTATGTGTCACCAATAAATCCAATACAGGTACGAGTGGAAATTATTGTAGTTCCAATACAGACTATCTATGGGATTTTGGAGATGGATTTACTTCTACACTAAGAGATCCTGCTTGTCATAAGTATGCAGCAGCAGGTCCTTACAGAATTACACTGACAGCGACCAGTGTAACCTGTGGTTCGGATACGAAATACATCGACATTATCGTATTACCCATTTCTCCCAAACCTACGGTGACAACGCCGGTGGTATATTGTCAGGGCGCAACAGCGACAGCGCTGACGGCGACTGGTACGAATATAAAATGGTATACAGCCGGGGGAAGCCAATTACCCAATGCACCGACACCATCTACAACCAGTGCAGGGAACACCACTTATTATGCCACACAAACATTGACGGGACAATGTGAAAGTGAGCAGACACCTATTGTGGTAACTGTAAATGCATTGCCGGCAAAACCCGTAGTGACCACGCCCGTAACGCTTTGTCAGAATACGACAGCTTCCCCATTAACAGCGACCGGAACAAATTTAAAATGGTACGATGCAGGTGGCACACCACTGCCCAGCGCGCCGACACCATCAACGACGAACATTGGCACAACTAAATATTATGTAAGTCAGACGACGAATAATTGTGAAGGACCGAGAGCTGAGATCGATGTGATCATAGGTACATTTCCCATCACACCAACAGTGACCACACCGGTCAATTATTGCCAGGGACAGGCAGCAGGTCCATTGACAGCAAGTGGCACCGGGTTAAAATGGTATGATGCCAATAATGTATTATTACCGGGCGCTCCTACCCCATCTACAGCTACACCGGGTAGTACGACTTATTCCGTGAGTCAGAGTAATGGTTGCGGAGAAAGTCCGAAAGCCTCCATCACAGTGAATGTCAATCCTGCACCGACAGCGACTATCAGCTATTCGTCTGCAGTATTGTGCAATGCAACCGCAAGCGCAGTAGTCAATGTCAATCAAACAGGAAGTACCGGTGGTGTGTACAGTATTTCGCCGGCAGGCATGACGATCAATTCATCTACCGGCACGCTGACTCCAGCGGGTGCCTCACCGGGAAATTATACCATCCGATATACGGTAACAGGTACAGGTGGTTGTGCAAATGTAGTAGCAACAGCGACTGTTACGGTCAATGGTACGCCTGATGCAACGATCAGCTATCGGGCTATCTGTTCTGCTGATGGTATAACGGCAGTTACTTTAAGTGGCAGTGCAGGGGGAATATTTTCTTCTACAGCAGGGTTGAACCTCAATGCCACTACAGGAGCGATCACACCTGCTACCAGTACACCGGGTAATTATATGGTCACTTATACGATCGCAGCAACACCACCTTGCCCGGGCTTCCAGACCACCGCCAATGTTACTATTACAAAAGCACCTGTAGCCAATATCAGTTATACACCCGCTACTTTATGTAATACCAGCACAAGCACGCCTGTAAATGTAACACGCACTGGCGATGCCGGTGGTGCCTATAGTATTTCGCCATCAGGATTGATAATTGATCCATCTACCGGAACACTATCCCCTGCTGGTGCTGCACCGGGGAATTATACCATCCGATATACATTAACAGGTACAGGTGGTTGTGCGAATGTAACAGCGACAACTACTGTCAATGTAAGCGGCACACCGACTGCAACAATACAATATACCGGTAGTCCTTACTGCGGAGATATCAGTACACCACAGCCAGTAACACATACAGGTACTACAGGGGGAATATTTTCTTCTACAGCAGGGTTGAGCCTCAATACCACTACAGGAGCTATTACACCTGCTACAAGTACACCGGGTAATTATATTGTCACGTATACGATTGCCGCAGCCCCACCTTGTCCGGGTTTTCAAACGACAACGAATATTACGATCACCAGACCACCTGCTGCCGCCATCAGTTATACACCCGCTACTTTATGTAATACCAGCACAAGCACGCCTGTAAATGTAACACGCACTGGCGATGCCGGTGGTGCCTATAGTATTTCGCCATCAGGATTGACCATCGATCCTGCTACCGGAACTTTAAACCCTGCTGGTGCTACGCCCGGAAATTATACAATTCGCTATACCCTGCCTGGTGGCAACGGTTGCGCAAATGTAACTGCGACCACGATTGTCAATGTAAGCAGTACACCCAATGCAACGATATCATATGCCGGCAGTCCTTACTGCGGAAATATCAGTACACCACAACCGGTGACAAATACAGGTACTACAGGGGGAATATTTTCTGCCCCCACAGGTTTGAGTATCAATGCCACTACAGGGGCTATTACCCCAGCGGCAAGTACACCAGGTACTTATACGGTTACTTATACAATTGCAACATTAAGCCCCTGTCCGGGATTTACGACCACTACAAATATCACCATCTATGAAAGTCCGGTGATCAATTTCCCTATCCCTGATCAGGCTGTCTGCTCTGGTACGTCTGCTACTTTCACCCCGGTTTCATCTGTTTCAAATACAATCTATTCCTGGGCCGTTTCCGGCACTTTGCCTTCAAATGTGACTGGAATTAGCAATGGTGATTTTACGGGCGATTTAAGCCTCTTATTTACAAACAAAGGGAATAATGATGTCATCATCACTGTAAGGGTCACGCCTTTCAATCCTCTGCAAACTACCTGCGCCGGTGTTGCATGCAATATTCATATCACGGTGCATCCTGAAGTGCCGGCGCCGGCTGTCAGTGATGTGAGCACCTGTATGGGAGGAGCTTCTGTCACGCTGCAGGCCACTGCCCTGCCGGGGCATACCATTCGCTGGTATGATGCACAACAGGCATTACTGCCTTCGGCACCCGTTATCACTACGACTGATTCCGTTCGTTTGCAATACTATGCCAACCAGCGCAGCAGCTTTGGCTGTGAAGGGCCTAAGGTAAGTGTGATCGCCATTGTGCATCCTACTTTAAAGATCACTGGTGCGGACTTTACCAATCCTCTTGCCTGTGGCATTCCTTCAGGCACCATCGTATTGCAGACCAGGGATCTGAATGACCAGATCGTTGCGAATATCCCCGTCATCGTTCACTATAAAAAATTCAACACGGCACTGGTAGCTACCGGTTTTACCGATAGCGATGGCAAGATCACCCTCTCACTGACCGCTGGCAGTTACACTGATTTTTATGCAGAAAGTACAGGTGGTTGTACCACTGCACATCTGAATGATGTCTTCGTTTTAAAAGATCCTGATCCACCGGCAAAACCGGTAGCAGGCTACAATCCGCCTATCTGCAGCGAGACCCCATTGACATTGACAGCGCTGTCAGCAACCAGTCCGCAGGCTGGCGACATCGAATTCGTATGGGCAGGTCCCGCCTTTGGCCCTTACCCGGATACGGTGAATAATTCTGTCGTGACATTCCCTTCCGCCAGCGTTTCGGATGCAGGTACCTATGTGGTGTATGCCACTCAACACAACTGTATCTCCGCCGCCGATAGCTTTATTGTGGTAATCAACCGGTCTCCGTCAAAACCTGTGATCAGTACCCGCAACCCACTCTGTGTAGGCGATGAGCTGTACTTAAGCGCCACCAGCGGTATTGGTGATAACTCTACCCTGACCTATCTCTGGACAGGCCCCGGCCGCGGTTTTCCCGTGAATGGTACACATGCCGGCATTGACAAGGTAGCACTGACTGATGCAGGCAGATATGCCATAACCGTGACTTCCAGTGAAACAGGTTGTGCATCTACCACAGATACGTTGATTGAAATCGGGAACTACCCGATCCTACATTTTGCAACAGATACACTTATTCTTCCTACCGGGTTCAACATCCAACCCGATCCTGTCCTGACGAACGCCAGTGAACCCGGTATCCTGCCTATGCAAAGCTACATCTGGACACCGGCCGATGATCTGCAATGCAATGATGCACTGTGTGACAAACCTTTATTGACAGTTAAGAACGATGCCTGTTATGCCGTAAAAGCCACCAATATATACGGTTGTAGTGGCAGCGATACGATCTGTGTACGGGCCTTCTGTAAAGAGGCACAGGTCTTTGTTCCCAATGCTTTTACACCTGATGGTCTGCCGGAAAACAGGATACTGATGGTACGCGCCAGCGGTATCTCTGCCGTGAAATCTTTCAGGGTATTTAACCGCTGGGGCAGGGTAATGTACGAGCGGAGCAACTTCGCACCAAACAGCAGTGAGTTTGGCTGGAACGGGTATATCAACGGCAAGAAAGCAGATACAGGTGTGTATGTCTACACCGTAGAAGTTGTCTGCGAGAATGGTACCCCTTATACATTGAAAGGGAATGTAACATTATTCTAAAGTATGTAGTATGAAAAAGATCATCGTCTTTTTATTTTTATATAGCCTGAAATTAAGCGCACAGGATGTGGGCTACTCTCAATATTACGACCAGCCGTTGCTTAGAAATCCCGCATTGGCAGGTATCTTTGAAGGAGACGTGCGGGTCACTGCTTCTTATCGAAATCAATGGGAAAGTGTGACGGTACCCTACAGAACTTTTGGATTGAGTGCAGAGTATAAAACCCCTTTCCATGCATTGTTTTCAGAGAACAGTACCGTCACTTATGGCTTGCAGGTATTGCGGGATGTAGCAGGCACTTCGGAGTTCAGTACTACGCAGATTATGCCTGCGGTGAATAGTAGCTTTTATATCGGGAGAGAAAAGGTCTCTTATATCTCTGTTGCATTTATGGGTGGACTCATGCAACAACGGTTTGATCCCAGTAAGTTACAATTCAACGATCAGTTTGTAATGGGTAGCAATGGTGCGTTCAGTATCCTGCCTTCTTCCAGACAAACGTTTGATATGACCAGCGTGAATTATTTTGATATGGCTGCGGGCGTGAGTTATAATGGAACGTTGAAGAATGAGGTGGATTTGTTTGTAGGCGCAGCAGGGTACCATTTGAATAGTCCGCAGGTGGGTTTCTTTAAAGGAAATAAAATTACTTTAAATAAAAAAGTGTCTCTCAATGCAGGTTTATCTGTACCTACCAGTGAGGTGAACAGGTTTATTTTATATGCAGATTACTTCAGACAATTCAGGAGAATAATTCCTGTGGATGCAGTCGGTGTCAGTACCATGCAATTTGGAGCGATGTATAGCTGGGACTTATCAGACGAAATAGATCTGTCTAAGAATTTTACGATAGGTTTGTTGTACAGGAAGAATGATGCGATCATACCTGTTGTCAGGATGGAGATGTATAACTTTCTCTTTGGATTGAGTTATGATGTAAATGTCGACAAACTGGCCGCTGCTTCGCAAAGAAGAGGCGGCCTGGAGGTGATCGTTTCTTATAGAGGATTTTTAAGTAGCAGGAACGAAAGCAGGCGTCAGACGTTGTGCCCCACTTTCAGACGATAGGTTTTATGACTGCACAGGATACACACCACGGCAAGGGATAATGCGCGTTTTAAAAGATTCATGGTTTAAATTTAAAGATTTCGGGTGCAATTAATATTGGTGCTGTTTATTAGGGTTCTTTATATAAATAGATACCAGTTTTTGTTTGGCTGACAGGATTTCCTTTAGTGAAAAGGATGTCCAGAAAAAGGTATGATAATAAAAATCAATGCGGTGAGCATTGTGAATTTGCCGTAACGTCAAATGAGGGAATAGCACACAGCGGCAAAAAGGGGAACAATTATGAAAGAATTTTGTTTTTTTGATGGCTTCCGCAGATGGATCTGCAATAACCTGTAGGAGCTCCCGGCAAAAGAAAGCAGCGGTACCAAGTTCCCTTTCAGTTAAAGACCGCTTTTGAAAGAGCCTGTATTGTAAACGTTGTTCCCACCTGAGGGGTGGATACTTTTCGAATCGAATGGGTACCTTCTCCTGCTGGCATCGTTCTATGAATGCTTGGAGGCAATTCATCTCATCTTCCCGTTCTTTAAAGTAGGTGATAAACTCCCCACGGGAATCGCCGGGAAACCTGTAAAAGGACATATAAGCCTGATAGAAAGTGGCGGCTAAGGCAAGGATCTGTTTAGAGTCGATTTTTATTTTTTTCAAATTTCCCTTTGGTAATTGTTGTATCTAAAATTACCGTTTCATTTTTAAGGAGGGTAATATCAATAGCATAAATATTTGTTACAAATTGATCCAATAAAAAACTTCCCACAGGCACAGTAATTTCAGAATCGTCTGGCTAATCTATAGTTGCATCCTTCGATCCATTATAACAATGTGTACCTTGTATGAGTTGTATCTACCTATATGGATTTTCTTTGTCCTCCACATTGTTGCCTCTTTCCAATACATCGTTTTGAGCCCTTTTTCACACGACTCCTTCGCTGCCCATCCTACACTGATACCGGAACCCACTACAATTGCATTAAAGGGTATTTTCTTTTGTTGCTCTAATGTTGAGGTTCATATAGGTTAATTAAAAAAGGCTGACTTTTCGGGTCAGCCTTTCTATATTTTAGATATTACCTTTCTTCAGTTCCTTATACATATAGTCGACTGCACGTGCCGTGAGCGCCATATATGTGAGCGAAGGATTTACGCAGGCTGCCGATGTCATACACGCACCATCTGTCACAAACACATTCTTTACGGCATGCATCTGGTTGTACCCATTCAGGATAGACGTTTTAGGATCACGGCCCATACGTGCGGTACCCATTTCATGGATCGCCATACCAGGATAAGAACCGGCGTCATAAGTCCTGACATCCTTCATACCAGCTGCTTCCAGCATTTCTGCCGCATCGTTCATCATATCCACACGCATCTTCTTTTCATTCTCTTTGAACTCTGCATCGAACTTCAGTACGGGCTGTCCCCAATCGTCTTTTACAGATGTATCGAGGGTTACCTGGTTCGATTCGTAAGGCAGACATTCGCCAAAACCACCAAGACCTACGGACCAGTTGCCCGGTTCTGACAGCATATCTTTGAAATCTTTACCTACTCCCAGTTCGGCTACTCCACGTGCCCAACCTTCACGGCTGGCGCCACCCTGATAACCAAATCCACGCAGGTAATCACGTTTGTCACTACCAATATTGCGATAGCGTGGAATATAGATACCGTTTGCACGGCGGCCAAAGTAATATTTATCGTCAAAGCCCTCTGCCCTGCCAGATGCACCGGTACGGAAGTGGTGATCCATCAGGTATTTACCCAGTACGCCACTGTCATTGCCCAAACCATTCTGGAAACGGCTGGAGGTAGAGTTCAGCAATACAAAGGTGGTACCCAGGGTGGACCCATTTACGAAGATGACTTTTGCATAAAATTCCGTCATCTGTTTTGTATGTGAATCGATCACCCGTACACCGGTTGCTTTGCCTGCTTTCTCATCATAGATGATGGAATTCACAATGCTATCCGGACGTAAGGTGAGGTTGCCCGTCGCCATCGCTGCAGGCAGCGTAGAAGACTGGGTGCTGAAGTAAGCGCCAAACGGACAACCACGGCTACAAAGGTTACGGTACTGGCAATTGGTACGGCCAGGCAGTGGTTTGGTAATATTCGCCACACGACCCATAGTCATGATACGGCCTTTGAAACTGGATTCAATGCGTTTCTTCACTTCTTTCTCCACGCAGTTCATTTCCATCGCTGGCATAAACTGGCCATCCGGTAGTTGTGGCAAGCCTTCTGCCTGCCCACTGATACCCGCGAATTTCTCTACATAATCATACCATGGCGCGATATCCTTGTAGCGGATCGGCCAGTCGACAGCAATACCATCTTTGGCATTGGCGCCAAAATCGATATCGCTCAAGCGGTAAGACTGACGGCCCCACATGATGGATTTACCACCCACGATATCAGGACGGAACCAGTCAAAACGTTTTACCTCATTGTAAGGCGATTTGGAATCATTGAGCCAGAAGCGCTCATTGTATTCACTATATGGATAGTCACGGCTTAGTTTAGGATGCGTTTCTCTCTGTTCAGTAGTAATTTTACCACGGTGTGGGAACTCCCATGGAGCCTTGGTGGCAGTATCGTAGTCCTTAACGTGTTCTAATTGTTTGCCCCTGTCCAGCATGAGCACTTTGAGACCTTTTTCTGTCATTTCCTTGGCAGCCCAGCCACCACTTACGCCAGAGCCGATCACGATGGCATCATACGTGTTCTGCTCCTGAGCCTTAGTATTCAGATTCATGGAATTCTACTTGAGTTGATGAATTAATGTGCGCGAACGAGTCTTATCTATTTAACGTTAATTGACTGCATAGCCCAGGTTTTTTACACCTGTCGATTGACTGCATAGTCCAGGTTTTTTACACCTGTTGAATAACTACATAGCCCAGGCTTTTACACCTGTTGATTGACTACATAGTCCAGGTTTTTACACCTGTTGAATAACTACATAGTCCAGGTTTTTTACACCTGTTGAATAACTACATAGCCCAGGCTTTCTCCCCTTTAGTATAAGGTATACAACCTTCGTATTTGCCAGGTACCGGTACATAACGGAGTGCTTTGGTAGCACCGGCTTCGGAGGTGAAATACCCGACGAGGGTCAGTTCTTTCAGGATCTGGAAATAGTGCGTGGGATCCTTTTCCTTTTTGTTTTCACGTTTATTGTAAGCAACACGTTCCTTGTCGATATCAGTCAGAATGGTAGTTTTCTGATCTGCGCTCAGGTCTACGAATGGCTTTTTGAATTGCTTTTGTGCTGACTCATCGATCTTTTTCAGACCATCCAATACCAGTTTCTGGTCTTCTGGTTTGTAGCAATCATTCAGCATGAGGGCAATAAACTCGTCTACTTTGGCAGCTTTGGCACCAGGTGTATCGGTTTCAGGGATGATCGTATCTACAATCCCGGCCAGCATCTTTTGGGTTTCAGGCGCCTGCAACGCATAATTGTCGGGGCCTTTTGGATTACAGCCTTCAAGGGCTGACAACGTGGACGCGGAAATTGCCGACCCTAAGAGAATGGCAACGTTCCGAATGGCTTCTCTTCTGTTCATAATAGTAAATTGATTTGACCTTTAGTCTCAAGTTTCGAAAAAAAACTGACTTTTCATAGAAAAAATAAATAAGCGGAAGGAAAAGTTACAAAAAGAAAGGGGGATATAAAAGCAAAAAGCGCTCTTACCGGCGGTAGGAGCGCTTTTTATGGAAGCAATGAATTTCTTACATAACATATTGGCCTTTGTTGTCTACAAGGACAACCGGGAGACGGTGGTGCTGTTCAAAGTAATCGTATGCGGTTTTAAGGTCCGCCCAGAACTTGGTAGACGTCTTATCTTCCGGGTTCAGTTTTACGCCCTGCAGGTATTCCAAAGAACGGGTGCGGCCGAACTTAACCGGGAATACGTGTACCGGAATGAAGTCCTGACCAGCGTTCTTGGCATTGACAGCCAGGATGTATACTTCATCAATAAATTCATCGGTGAGCGGAATGCAACCGATGGTCAGACAGCTACCATGGATATAGATCTCATTGCCCGGTTTCTTCGGATCGCTGAGGATCTTGTCGGAGAAGTTCGGATAATTGATACCCAGTGAAAGGTGGTAGTTACTATTCGGATTGAAGTCATTGATATAATAGAACCCTTCTGGTACCTGCTGGTCCCCTTCTTTGCGTTTAGGGCCCATTTTGCCTGACAGGGTACATACCCGGTAAGATTTAAAGAGACGAAAAGTGTCGGTAGCCTTATTTTTCACCCAGATTTCCAGTTCACTATCCAGTTTGAACGACCGGAGGAAGATGTATTTAGCCGGGTATTCCAGGCCTTTCTTTTCAAACTCCTTCTTTAACTGCTCCTCCTTATCCCTGTAGGCTAAGCCTACTTTCGGGAACATCTTCTGGTTGTCCAGAAATGACTGCTGCTGGGCAAACACTTTTCCTACCCCAAGTAGTATCATTACTGCTAAAACGACCTGCTTCATAGATATTTTAACCCTTTATTATTTCACGTTTACGGTTTAGCCGGTGTGGCGCCCGGTTGCGCATTGAACGTTCTATATGCAAGATAAAACAATAATATTGAAAAAATAGCGTATATCACGATTCCGACCTTGCGATTTGCAAAACGGAGTATGTAGTGGCGCTCTCCCTGATAGATCAGCACAGCTGTAATCATTTGAAAAATTCCTGCCAATAGAAATAACGCGCCTAGTAATGTTTGTATTCTCATAAACAACGATCTGTCATGCAAATTATTTCAAAATTTGCAACAATAGCAATCCCCCGAATGTGGCATGCCGGAGGCATCAGCGCCATAGTCGCGGCTGTTGGGGGTAAAGTACTGGTTGTCAAGGAAATGTTAAACTATCAAATAGGGGGGATTTTTGGAAAAGTGAGGAAGGAAGCCTGGAAATATCATGAGGGTGATAGTAGGAAAAATTAAACAGGGAGTTTTTGTAGAAAACCATTTTAACGAAAAATAAAGGGCTGTTCCGTACGGAACAGCCCTACTTGCTAAAACAACAATAGAACGGCGGATCTTCGATAGAATAGACCTACCCGAATTTTTACAGGTTACCTCTTAATGCCTGCTCTCTTTCAATAGATTCAAACAAAGCCTTGAAGTTGCCCTTACCAAATGACTGGGCGCCCTTGCGCTGGATGATTTCAAAGAAAACAGTGGGTCTGTCCTGTACGGGTTTGGTGAATATCTGTAACAGGTAACCTTCGTCGTCACGATCTACGAGAATACCCAGCTCTCTCAGTGGCTGCAGGTCTTCGTCGATCTCTCCTACCCTGTCCAGCAGGGTATCGTAGTAAGATCCCGGAACTTTCAGGAATTCTACACCCCTGTCCTGCAGGTCGGTTACTGTCTGAATAATATTATTGGTTGCGATGGCTACGTGCTGTACGCCCGGACCACCATAGAAATCGAGGTATTCTTCGATCTGCGATTTCTTCTTACCTTCTGCAGGCTCATTGATCGGGAATTTCACACGACCGTTGCCATTGCTCATTACCTTACTCATGAGGGCAGAATATTCGGTAGAAATGTCTTTATCATCGAAGCTGAGCAGGTTCCGGAAACCCATTACCTGTTCGTAGAAGTCTACCCAGGTATTCATTTCATTCCAACCCACATTGCCTACGCAATGGTCTACATATTGAAGACCGGTATCGGTTGGGTTGTAAGTTGATTTCCATTCTTTGTAACCTGGCAGGAAAGGACCGTTGTAGTTCTTTCTTTCTACAAAAAGGTGTACGGTATCGCCATAAGCGTGAATACCACTGCGTACTACGGTACCAAATTCATCTTTCTCCTCTTTTGGCTCCATGTAAGGTTTAGCACCTCTCTTTACAGTTTCTTCAAATGCAGAGCGGGCATCGTCTACCCATAGCGCGAGTACTTTTACACCATCACCGTGGGCGGCAATGTGTGCAGCCAGGTCGTTGTTAGGCTGAAGCGGCGTGGTCAGTACAAAACGGAGTTTGTTTTGCACCAGTACATAGGAGGAGCGATCTTTCACACCTGTTTCCGGGCCTGCATAAGCGAGGGACTGGAAGCCGAAAGCGGTTTTGTAATAGTGGGCGGCCTGTTTTGCATTCCCTACGTAGAATTCAACGTAGTCAGTGCCGTTCAATGGTAAAAAGTCTTTTACATTGGCAGGAGCTGCTGCCAGGGCAGCATCAGGAGCAGTACTCATGGTGGTTTGATTTTTAAGAGATGTAGAAAGTTTTGGTGTATGTGTATGTGAATGAATGAAAGCAATGCGCATAAGCATTGGCATCATTACAAGGAGAGGTTACAGATATGTAATAGTGAAAATCGGGCGCATATCTGTAATCAGGCGATTACAGCATCCATGGCCAGCGTGGACATCAGGAAGCAGTACTTGCTGTGACGCTGGTCTGATTTGGAAGAGTGGTATGTGCGCGTATTGAACATGAAATAGTTGCTAGTGCAATAATATGCATTCCTTTTGAATAAAACAAAATATCACATTTGTGGTAGTGTATCAGCTTGATACATTACCCGTATTTGTTTTATTGTTTTGCTAATCTATCTTCGATGCTTCTTCGACGCTTCTTCGATACTTCTTCGATGCTTCTTCGATACTTCTTCGATGCTTCTTCGATACTTCTTCGATGCTCCTTCGACGCTTCTTCGATACTTCTTCGATGCTTCTTCGATGCTTCTTCGACGCTTCTTCGATGCTCCTTCGATGCTTCTTCGATGCTCCTTCGACCAGCAAACTACTCAAAAAGGGCACCTCAATATCTCTACAATAATGAAGTACCCTTTTAATAGCAAGATGTACCGAACTTGCAGGAAATTGCTAACGCTACATGAATTAAATCAATTCCAGCTGATATAATTTATCATTGATATACTTGATCTCCTCTGCACCCAGTTTTACATGAATAGCTCTTGCATTCTGTATCGCCTGATTCGCATCCCGGGCACCTACCAACGCTACTGTAATACCCGGCCTTTCAATCGTCCAGCGGATCACCAACTGAGCCAGTGTTACATTCTTACTTTCTGCCATCGGGCGGATCTGGTCAAGGAATGCATTGATACGAACCAGGTTATCTTCCTTGTAGTATTTAGATCCCGCACGGGTATCGCCCTCTCCGAACTGATGCCCCGGTTTGATCTTCCCTGTCAGCACCCCCCGCTGCAGCGGACTGTATGCCAAAATACCTTTTTTGTTTTCTATGCAATAAGGTACTGTTTCCTTTTCGATATTCCGCTCTACCATGCTGAAAGGCACCTGGTTGGAAGCGAGTTTTACCACGCTGTCTGCTTTCTTCATCTGCTCCACATTGTAGTTACATACACCTGCTTCGCGGATCTTACCCTGTTGTTTTAATTGTGCCACAGCTTCGAAAGTTTCTTCAATCGGTGTTGTCGGGTCTGGCCAGTGAATCTGTAACAGATCGATATAATCTGTACCCAGTCTCTTCAGACTATTCTCACACTCAAGGATCACACTTTCCTTCCCTGCATATTTGTAGATATCAATATCTTTCCCGCTGTTGTCTTTGCTCTTAAAACCAAACTCACCTTTTGCCAGATCCCAGCGCATACCAAATTTAGTGAGGAGCTGTACCTTGCTACGGTCTGTTCCTTTCAGCGCTTCGCCTACAATTTCTTCGCTTAATCCCTGGCCATAAATGGGTGCCGTATCAATAGAAGTAACACCTTCATCAATAGATGCTTTGATCGCTTCCACAGCGTCTTTCCGCTCTGCGCCGCCCCACATCCATCCACCAATTGCCCATGCGCCAAATGTAATGGCGCTTACCTTCAGTTCGCTTTCGCCTAATTGTCTAAATTCCATTTTGTTCCCGTTTTATTGTTATGCAATATAGAAAATCAGGATGGATCAAAAATAAATGAAACTCCCTGGACCCGCATAAAATGGAAATCCGGCTCCATCAGGTATCCGAATAAAAGAGCGTGTACCTTCAACATAAGATACACGCTCTTTTTTTGGGAAGGGCCTCTGGCCGGCTAAAGCGTTAAACACGACTGCTTGCAGCAATACCCCCCTGCTTAAACTAAATCTGATCCCCCTACTCCTTCCAACTCATAGTATAACTTTCATCCTCTATTCCCAACGCCTCTTCTGTAATCTGCAATGGATGAAAAGTATCCACCATCACCGCCAGCTCTTTCGTTTCCGTTTTCCCGATACTCTTCTCCACCGCGCCCGGATGTGGTCCATGTGGAATACCACCGGGATGTAACGTGATCATTCCTCTTGTCACATGCTTGCGACTCATAAAATCACCATCTACATAATACAGCACTTCATCACTATCAATATTACTATGATTGTAAGGCGCAGGTATAGACGCCGGGTGGTAATCATACATTCTTGGTACAAATGAACACACCACAAAATTATGCCCTTCAAATGTCTGATGCACCGGTGGTGGCTGGTGCACGCGCCCCGTAATCGGCTCGAAATCGTGTATGGAAAAGGCAAACGGATACTCGCATCCATCCCACCCTATCACATCAAATGGATGATGCGCATAGTGTATAGGATACATCATGCCTTTCTTTTTTATCTTAATTAAATAATCACCTGCCTGATCCACCGTTACCAGGTTCTCCGGCTGGCGGATGTCCCGCTCACAATAAGGCGCATGTTCCAGCAACTGCCCAAACTTGCTTAAATACCGCTGCGGATAACGAATAGGACTAAATGATTCTACGATAAACAGCCTGTTGTCTGCCGTATTGAAGTGTACCTGGTAAATGGTGCCGCGTGGTACCACCAGGTAATCACCATAGGAAAATGACAACTGTCCATACTGTGTAAGCAGTGTACCACTCCCTTCATGCACAAAGATCATTTCATCTGCATCCGCATTTTTATAAAAGTACTCCGTCATACTCTCCTGCGGAGCCGCTAATACGATGTGCAGATCACTATTCACCAATACCGGTTTCCTGCTTTGCAGAAAATCTTTTTTAGGCATGATATTAAATCCCTGAAAACTCCGGTGCTTGAGCATCTTCTCTTCCGCTACTTTTGGCGCTACCGAAAATGGCGTATCTACCTTTACAATTTCTGTAGGAGGATGACAATGATACAACAACGTAGAATTGGAAGAAAAGCCTTCAGTGGAAAATAACTGTTCGGAGTACAACGACCCATCCGGTTTGCGGAACTGGGTATGACGCTTGTGCGGGATCTCTCCCAGCTTACAATAATGAGGCATTACAAATATGTTTTGATGTGTGGAGTTACAATTTTATGACAAACGTTAAAAAACGAAAGCGGCGTCCATGGCCAAAGCTGCCAGCAGAAAACAGTATTTCCAGCGGCGCTTATCGATATAATATGTGAAGTTGCGAAAATAAGGCATCGTAACGTGGTTGGAACAAATGTAGTGAATTACTGAATATTACACGCTTTGTTGTCCAGGACAAACCATTACCCGGAAATTTTTACAAAAAACCGCCCTTCATTTTAAATTATTTCAAAATTCTGACAATTCATTTGCTAATTCAAAAGTAATTCCGGACTTTTGTTTGCGAATAGTAAATTATATAAAATAGTGCTACCAATAGTTACATACTCCTCTTCTGCATCCCGCACCATCTCCGGTGCAGGTTTCAGCACTATTATTACTACCACAATTATTACCCCGCTCCGGGGTTAATTTTCACATATCATCCAACGACCACCACAAGTGGTAACCAGCAGCAAAAGCGATAGGATCTTTACGTATTAACAATTACAGACATGCAAGTATTAAAATTCGGCGGTACCTCCATGGGAAGCGCCCAGGCGATAGAACAGGTTTGCGAGATCGTAAAAAATAGAAAACAAAACGGACGTCTTACCATCGTAGCTTCTGCTATGAGCGGCATCACCGACAAACTCATACAGGTAGGTACTCTCGCCGGACAAGGACAGGAACAATATAAAACTGTATTGGAGGAGATTGAAAACAAACACCTCGACACTATCCGAACCCTCTTCCCTATCACTGCGCAGAGCAGCATTATCTCTCAGGTGAAAAAGCGCGTTAACGTACTGGAAACACTGTGTGACGGTATCTTCCAGGTAGGTGAACTGAGCGCAAGATCGTTGGATAAAATCATGAGCTTCGGTGAACTGGTATCTTCTTACCTGCTAGCCGAAAAACTCAAAGTCAGCGGCCTTTCTGCCGCATGGAAAGACAGCCGTGAACTGATCGTGACCGATGGTAACTTTGGTAACGCCGCTGTAAACTTCCTCGCTACCAATCATCAGACTAACCAGTATTTTCAGCAGGAAAGCGCTACCTACGTGGTACTCCCGGGCTTTGTAGCCGCTACCGCTGATGGCGAAACCACGACCCTCGGCAGAGGTGGTTCCGACTACACCGCTGCTATTATCGCAGCTGCCCTCAACGCTGAGGTACTCGATATCTGGACCGATGTAAGCGGTATGATGACCGCCGACCCTCGTCTCGTATCACAGGCTATTCCTATCCCCCACATCAGCTATGCTGAAGCCATGGAACTGTCTCACTTCGGCGCCAAGGTGATCTACCCGCCTACCATCCAACCGGTGATGGACAAGAAAATACCTATCTGGATCAAGAACACTTTTTCTCCGGAAGATTATGGTACACTGATCCATACACCCGATGGCAATGGCCGCAACTACCCTGTAACAGGTATCAGCGGTATCCAGAAGATCGCCCTGCTTACCCTCGAAGGTAGCGGCATGGTAGGTATACCAGGCTTCTCCAAACGCCTGTTCGAAGCCCTGCTCCAGGAAAAGATCAATGTGATCCTCATCACACAGAGCTCTTCTGAACACTCTATCACTGTAGGTATCCACGAAGCAGATATGCTGAAATCCAAACAGGCGGTAGATAGCGAATTCGCACAGGAAATACAGGAAAAACGTATACAACCCCTCGTGGTTGAAAGAGATATGAGCATCGTGGCGGTAGTTGGTGATAAGATGAAAAACCACCATGGTACCAGCGGCAAACTCTTTGCTGCACTGGGTCGTAACGGTGTAAACATCCGCGCCATCGCACAGGGTTCTACTGAAAAGAACATCTCTGTAGTGATCAATAAAAACGATGTGAAGAAAGCGCTGAACGTGATCCACGAAGCATTCTTCGAAGCCCCGCTGAAACAGGTGAACGTATTCATCGCCGGGGTGGGCAACGTAGGTGGCAAACTGCTGGAACAACTGAACCAACAGCACAACTTCCTCATGAATGAACTCGGTCTGCACGTACGCGTTGCAGGTATTGCCAACAGTAAGAAAATGGCTTTCGGCCATGCTTCCATCAACCTGCCTGAATGGCGCCAGTTGCTGGAAAACGGCGAAAGCTCCGATATGAAAGGATTTGCACAAAAGATCAAATCCCTCAACCTCCGCAACAGCGTATTCGTTGATAACACTGCCAGTCCTGAAGTAGCAGCGATATACGGCGACTTCCTGCAACACGGTATCTCTGTAGTAACCTGCAACAAGATCGCCTGTTCTTCTGACTACAACTATTATAAGAGCCTGAAAGAAACAGCACGTAAATTCAACGCATCTTTCCTGTTCGAAACCAACGTAGGCGCTGGTCTGCCGGTGATCAACACCCTGAATGACCTGATCCGCAGCGGTGATAAAGTAAACAGCATCGAAGCCGTACTGAGTGGTAGCCTGAACTTCGTGTTCAACAACTTTGTGGATGGCGCAAGCTTCCGTGAAGTGGTAAAAGCTGCACAGGACGAAGGATATACTGAACCAGATCCACGTATCGATCTGAGTGGTGTGGATGTAATGCGCAAGATCCTGATACTGGCCCGTGAAAGTGGCGCCAGAATGGAACTGGAAGACATCACTAACCATTCCTTCCTGCCTGCCGAAGCACTGAACGCACCATCTGTTGCTGACTTCTACGAACAACTGGATGTACATGCCGCTCACTTCAAAGGTCTCTATGAAGCTGCTGTGAAAGAAGGCAAACGCCTGAAGTTCGTAGCCCGCTATGAAAATGGCAAAGCTTCTGTAGGTCTGCAGTCCGTAGCACCAGATCATCCTTTCTACAACCTGCTTGGAAAAGATAACATTGTGCTCTATACCACTAACCGCTATGCTGACCAGCCACTCATCGTTAAAGGTGCAGGCGCAGGGGCAGATGTAACCGCTTCTGGTATCTTTGCAGATATTATCCGTTCTGCCAGATAATGTTTATCTTAAATGTTCAATCACAAAGCAAAGACTGATGGAAAATGATTGTATAAAAGTATTTGCCCCCGCAACGGTAGCCAATGTAGCCTGTGGCTTTGATGTGATCGGGTTGGCCATGGAAGCACCCGGCGATGAATTCATCATGCGCAGGAGTGACAAACCAGGCGTGACTATCACAAAAGTACATGGTGCCAATCTGTCTACAGACCCGGCGCAGAACGTATGTGGCGTGGCAATACAGGCATTGTTGCAAAAGCTTGGAAATCCGGATGCAGGTATAGAGCTGGAATTATTTAAGAATATCACGCCAGGTAGTGGCATTGGCTCCAGTGCCGCCAGTAGCGCAGGCGCTGTAGTAGGTGCGAACCATCTGCTGGGCGAACCATTCACACGTAAGCAACTCGTACGCTTTGCAATGGAAGGTGAAAGACTGGCCAGTGGCGCTGCACACGCAGACAACGTAGCCCCCGCTATCCTGGGTGGCTTCACCCTCGTAAGAAGTTATAAACCGCTTGATATTACAAGCCTCCATACACCATCAGAACTCTGGGTGACGGTCATCCATCCCCAGATTGAAGTGAAAACTTCCGATGCCCGCGAGATCCTGAAACAAAAAGTGCTCATGACAGATGCTATCCGCCAGTGGGGCAACGTCGGCGCACTCGTAGCAGGCCTCTACCAGGAAAACTATGACCTCATCAGCCGTTCTCTGGAAGATGTGATTGTAGAACCGGTACGTGCGATCCTCATTCCTGCTTTCTATGAACTGAAAGTAAAATGTAAGGAAGCAGGTGCACTAGGTGGTGGTATCTCCGGCTCCGGTCCTTCTGTATTCATGCTGAGCAAAGGTGAAGCCAATGCCCGCAATGTAGCAGAGATGATGAATACCGTATATGCACCCCTGGGCGTGGATTATAAAATCCATGTATCCAAAATCAATACGGAAGGTGTGAAAATATCAAAAGCGTAATCACAAATGAAATACTATAGTTTACAGAATAAAGATCATATCGTATCGTTCGAAGATGCAGTAGTAGCAGGCCTTGCGCCAGACAAAGGTTTGTACTTCCCGGAGCACATTCCTGCATTTGAAAAAAGCTTCTTCGAAAATATCGGTACGCTCAGCGAAGTTGAAATCGGCTATGCTGCCATCAAACCTTTTGTAGGTGAAGAGATCCCTGATGATGTGCTGCGTAAGATCATTGCCGATACATTGAGCTTCCCTTTCCCTGTTGCACCTGTTCACGACAATATTTATTCCCTTGAACTCTGGCATGGTCCTACCCTCGCCTTCAAGGACGTAGGCGCCCGCTTTATGGCTGGTTGTCTCGGTTATTTCCGCAGGAATGATACCCGCCCCGTAACCGTGCTGGTAGCTACTTCCGGCGATACCGGCGGCGCTGTAGCCAATGGCTTCTACGATGTACCAGGTGTGAAAGTGGTGATCCTCTACCCAAGTGGTAAAGTGAGCACCCTGCAGGAAAAACAACTGACTACACTGGGTAAGAATATCACTGCCCTGGAAATAGCCGGCACCTTCGATGACTGTCAGCGTATGGTGAAAACCGCTTTCCTGGATGCAGAACTACAGGCACACAGCCTCCTCACCAGCGCGAACTCTATCAACGTAGCCCGCTGGCTGCCACAGATGTTCTATTACCTGCTGGCTTATAAACAACTGCAAAAAGAGGTGGTGTTCTCTGTACCTTCCGGTAACTTCGGTAACATCTGCGCAGGTATGATGGCTGCCGCTATGGGACTGCCGGTAAAACATTTTGTAGCCAGTACAAATGTGAATGATACCGTACCCCGTTTCATGGAAAATGGCCAGTACGAACCAGGACAGGCAAAGCCTACGCTTTCCAACGCGATGGACGTAGCCGATCCGAGCAACTTTGTAAGAATACTGCAACTATTTACCAACAGCCTGCCGGCACTGAAAGAAAAGCTCACGGCTTACAGTTTCGATGATAAGGCGACTGTAGCCACCATGGAAGCTGTATGGAGTAAACATCACTATATGCTGGATCCACATGGTGCCGTAGGCTACCTGGGTCTGCAAAAGTACCTGGCAGGCGCCGATACAACCGGTGTGTTCCTCGAAACCGCTCACCCGGTAAAATTCGCAGACACCGCACCCACCAGTCTGCAATCACAGATTGTAACTCCGGAGAGCGTACAATACCTGTATTCACTGGAAAAAGAGTCTGTACAACTCCCGAATGACTACGCAGCCCTGAAAGGCTGGCTGATGCAGCAATAAAGGTTTTCTACTTAAAAGAACTTGTATCTTTCTTTTGATACAAGTTCTTTTTTATTTTAATATTGCTGTATGAAATACCTGGCCGTTTTTGCATTGCCGATCCTGTTTGCCTGCAACTCCAACTCCGCAGGGCATTCAGCAGATGCAACAAAAGATTCCGCGCTCTATGCGCCTATGATACAGCCGTTGACAGATTCTCTCAATAAATTTCCTGACAATGCAGACCTGCATTTCAGAAGAGCCCTACTATTATTCAACACAGACCCGGCGCTGGCACAAAAAGACTTTGAAAAAGCTGCACAGCTCAAGCCCAACGTTCCTGACTATTGGGCAGGTGCAGGAGAAGCCGCTATTTTAATCGCCAACTACAAAGAAGCAGTGGCCAACTTCGAAAAAGCCCAGCACCTGGCGCCAAAGTATGCTTACCTGCAATACCGCCTCGCCACCGCCCTGATCGAAGATAAACAATACAAACGCGCAGACAGCCTGGCTTCTAAACTGGCCAATGATCCTGCCAATCACGATAAAGCCTATTATCTGAAAGCGAAGATCGCAGAAGAGAATAAAGATACCACCCTCGCCATCCAATACCTGCGTACAGCTGTGGATCAGGCAGGTTTACAAAGTGACTACGATGCGGTGATGGAGCTGGGCGATCTGCTGGCTCAGCGGCATGCACCCGCTTCATTGCAGTACTATCAGCTGGCAGCCAGAATGGATTCGACCAATGATGACGCGCTCTACGCTATGGGTAAGTTCTATGAGCAGGAAAGTAAAATGGCAGAAGCCATCACGGCATTCAAAAATGCCATCAATATCGATGCGGAAGATGGAGACAACTATTTTGCTTTAGGAATGATCTATTTCAGACAGCAGGAATGGCAGCCGGCTTACAACTACTTTAACATGGCCTGTAAGTCAGGGCCGACCGATGGTGAAGCCTATTACTACCGTGGCAGGTGCAACGAAAAACTAGGCCGTAAACAGGCCGCTATCGACGATTATTCCAAGGCTGTAACCTTTAAGAAAGACTTCAAAGAAGCCAAAGAGGCGCTGGCCAACATACAGAAATAAGTTACATTCGTCACTCAAAAAAACGTTGTTCCTTTGAAAAAGAAGACCACCCTTATAGCCCCCTCCCTCCTTGCCTCCAATTTCCTGGAGCTCGGCAAGGAAGTAGACATGCTGAATAACAGTGAGGCGGACTGGTTGCACCTCGATGTAATGGACGGACGTTTTGTGCCTAATATCAGCTTTGGACTCCCCGTCATTTCCCATATAAAAAGAGCAGCCCGCAAGATCTGTGATGTGCACCTGATGATAGAAGAACCGGAGAAGTATGCGGAAGACTTCAAAAAGGCCGGTGCAGACATTCTAACCGTACACTATGAAGCATGTACCCACTTACATCGCAATATCCAGCAGATCAAAAACCTCGGCATGCAGGCAGGCGTAGCCCTGAACCCACATACACCCGTACAGCTGCTGGAAAATGTGATCAAAGACGTCGACCTCGTGCTCATCATGAGCGTGAACCCCGGTTTCGGCGGTCAGCACTTCATAGACCAGTCATTGACTAAAATAAAGCAGTTACGCGCCCTGATAGATGCTCATCAGGCACATGCATTAATTGAAGTAGATGGAGGTATTACTGCGGACAATGCTGCGGATATAATAGCGGCCGGAGCCGATGTATTGGTAGCTGGCAGTTCGGTATTCAATGCCCCGGATCCTGCTGAAGCCATTAAGGCACTGAAGTATGCATAATCGTGTTCAAACACATATTTGGTCCCGCCCACTATAAATGGCGGGATTTTTTATTTTTACTCCGCCTGGAGCTTGTTGATAATCTCGCTGGATAAAGGTTTCGTGAGGTACCCTTTTACAAAAGCATAATCGTCTACCTTCTTTCTATCACTATCATCGATAGAGGAAGTGAGTACAAAAATGCCGATCTTCTTTGGTAGTTGCTCATAGAATCCGGCATAATCATTCAGGAAATCCCAGCCATCCATGACTGGCATGTTCAGATCAAGCAAAATCAGGTCTGGCAGCAGGTCCGGCTCGTAAATGTATTCGCGCAGGTACTTGAGCGCGTCCTGTGCTTCAGAAAATGCCTTCACCTTCTCCCCGATCCCTTGTCGTTTGATCATCAGGTTCGCTATTTGCTGATGAATCGGGTCATCGTCAACAATAAAGATCATATTGAGCAGTTGCATACAGGGATTTATTCGGTTTTAAAGGTAATAATAAATTTGGTACCCCAGCCAGGTCTACTTTCTGCACTTATACTTCCTCCCATTGCTTCTACCTGAGTTTTGGTAATAAATAAGCCGATTCCCTTTGCGTCAGCATTTTTATGAAAGGTTTTCCTGAACCCAAATAGCTTGCTGCCAAAGCGGTTCATATCAATCCCCATTCCATTGTCTTCCGCAGTGAGCGTGATCATGCCTTTCTCTTTCCGGCTGCTGAAGTGCAGGGTTGGCGGCACATCGGGCATGCGGTAACGGATGGCGTTGGTGATCAGGTTTTGCAGAATGCTGTCTAAATATATACGGGGAAACCTGATCATTGATGCTTCCTGAAAGTCTGTGGTAATGCGCAGACCGCTCTGGTTCACTTCCTGCATCAGTACATGCAATACATATTCCAGTCTCTCTTCGAACGAAATCACTTCCTGCTGGATATCCGTTTCTTTTCGTATCTGCACTACGTTTACCAGGTCATTGAGTGTCTCATCTGTTTTGTTGATCACAGATTCGAGCATACCCAGGTATTCGATCTTCTCCTCTTCTTCATCGGAATGATTGTGCAGTTGCATCAGTGCTTTCAGGTTGGCGATGGGCGCCCGCAGGTTGTGCGAAGTGATATGCGCAAAGTCTTCCAGCTGCTGGTTTTGATTCAATAAGTTCCGGTTCAGCTTACTCAGCTGACTATTTGCCCTGTGTAATTCTTTTTGCAGTTTACGGCTACCGGTAATATCCCGGATGAAAACGGAGACAGTGTTGTCACGCATAGGTGTGACAAGGAAATCGTAACACTTGTCTACCCTGTAAAAGTAACTGCTGAAAGATTCTGATACAGTACTTTTCATTGCCTGTGCCAATCTGTCCAAAAATGGAGACGGCGTTCTAAACTCAGGGATAATGTCAAAGATATTACTCCCTGGCTGAATTTCCACACCGGCCATTTGTGCAGCCTTTCTGTTGATGAAGTTGACCCGGCCGTCGCGCTCCAGGGTGGCGTATCCCATATCAACAGCGTCGAAGAAGAGGTGCAGTTGTTCTGTATTACGCTGCAGCTCAGTACGCATGAAATGTTCAAGCTTCTTGTCAGTGATATCGTTGATGAGTGCAACGACGATTGTCTTTTTATTTACTGGGTCCTGGAGTGGGAAAAGGGTATAGTCCATCCAGCGGACCTCCGACATGTCTGTAAAGATGGTCTCGGCAGAGAAGTCGACTTCAATTTCTTTGCGGACCATTTTATTCTCTGTCACTACCGTCATAAACAGTTCGTTAAACCCATACAAACGGGCAAAAGGATCGCTCATGATGTTGTAAGCGCCTTCTACAAGGCCTGGCCGTACCTTCAAAAACTCCCGGTGAGTGTGATTGATCCGGCGCATGAAACCATGGTGATCGAACTGTACATAGCCGATAGGCAGGTGCTCCACGACACTTTCCAGCAGGCGGGCACTCTTTTCCAAACCCATGAGGGTCAATTTTTGCGCCGTAACTTCCTTGAGCAGCAGGTATAGATCTGTAATTTGTCGTTGCTGGTTGAAAGCCGGGAAAACGATCGCCTCATAATAACAGGGAGATAGCCGGATGGAATCGCCAACGGTATTTTCCTGGTAGCGGAGTAAGATCTCTTTTTTAGCGGACCGGCCGGTTTCGGCTACTTCCTCAAATAGTTGGCTAAGGCCGATCTGGCGATATACCGGGTCCCGGAGGATATTGTATCCAGGCTGTATAAAAACAGGGTGATGAGGGCCCCAGACAGCTTGTTGTAAAGCGTTGCTTTTTATAGGGTAGCCATCCACTGAGAATTGTTGAATACCCAATGGAAGGTGAAAAAATAGTTTATCTGGCTGGGCTGTTTCATGCCCCAGTAGTACAAAATATTCATCCTGGGCCAACAACTGCCATGCTGTCCATTGGCCATCCGGACCTGCAAATTCCACGCAGGCTTTTAGTCCGTTTTGAAAGGTTGCTAATAATGCTCCCCAGTATACGCCCGTTCTCTCTCCGAACAGGTGATCATAATGGACTTTTTCTACATTCCCCCCCGGTAACTGCACAAGTCCCCTGGCCTTATCATTGGCCGATAACAGGTTTCCATAAAGGTCTAGTAACAGTGCCGGTACAAACGAAGCGAGTGCCTTGTTTATAATGGCATCATTCATAATTTTCTGTAGGATAAGGTCTTAAAAATAAGGAATATATTATTATTTTTTGGTAGATATTTTTCTACAAGCCCATAGCGCAATCACAATCTTTTCATTTATTCTTTTGAACTTCCTGTGAATATTCCCTGTTAAAAATTGCATTGAGGTCGTTTTCCCATTAATTTTGGTAATAAATCAAAAGGGGCATTTTGCAAAATGCTTACAGTTTTTTAACATTGAATACGAAATGATCGTTGCGGCTGCATATCATCATCCTGACAAAGTAAGAGAACTATGTAAGAAACAGGCTTTGGCGTGGTTATTGTCACAGCTTTTATGACAGCCGTGCGTGATTTGACCGGCAGTCCCTTTTCACTCTTAAATAAGACAACACTTGACAGAATCAATCATCAACTTAGACAGCATTAACCCTATAGAATTTTTTGGGGTCAACAATGGAAAGCTCGACCTGCTGAAGAAAAAATTCCCGCTGTTAAAGATTCTCTCCCGGGGTACTCAACTCAAAATCTCCGGTGCACCGGAAGAAGTAGCGACAGCACAGGAAAAAATCACTCAAATCATTTCTTACCTTGAGCGCAATGGTAACCTTAGTGAAAATTACTTTGAACAAATTTTAGGAGACGAAGAAGCGGTTGATAACTTCAAAGACCGTAATTCCAACGAAATCCTCGTATTTGGTCCTAACGGCCGCAATGTAAGAGCAAGGACCGCCAATCAGAAAAAGATGGTAGCGATGGCAGAAAAGAATGACATCATCTTCGCCATCGGCCCTGCTGGTACCGGTAAGACGTATACTGCTGTGGCACTTGCTGTTCGTGCTCTGAAAAATAAGGCTGTCAGGAAAATCATCCTTACCCGTCCTGCCGTAGAAGCTGGTGAAAACCTTGGCTTCCTCCCAGGCGATCTCAAAGAAAAGATTGATCCATACCTGCGCCCACTGTACGATGCCCTCGACGACATGATCCCTGCAGATAAACTGAGCTATTATATGACCAACCGTGTCATTGAAATTGCTCCGCTGGCATACATGCGTGGCCGTACACTGGACAACTCCTTCATTATTCTGGATGAAGCGCAGAATGCGACCGACCTACAGATGAAAATGTTCCTGACCCGTATCGGTCCAAGTGCAAAAGCGATCATCACCGGTGATATGACGCAGGTGGATCTGCCCAAAAATCAGCAGTCAGGTCTGACAAAAGCCAGTCGTATTCTCCGTAACGTAGATGGTATTGGCTATCTGGAACTGGATGAAGAAGATGTGGTAAGACACCGCCTGGTAAAAGCGATTATACGTGCATACGATGCGGCAAAAGAAAAAGAGGAACAATACCAGCAACAAAATCAAAATCACCGTAACAGGGAAAGGGACAGAGACCGGGACAGAGATAAAGAAAAAGAGGAGCGCAGGGATAATTAACACTTCCTTAACAGTGTTTATTGTATGTTCACTTTTTATTATGCGAATTGAACAACAACACGAACCTGTACCGATGGCCAGACACAACAATTATTCTTTTAGGGAATACAAGTCTGCAACCATGGCCACTAACTCATTATCGCTTTTTTGTAAATTTCTACTTTCCTCCTATTTTTGTTACCTCTTATCTATAATGAACAATTGCATGACCAATTATCTGCGCTTTCTTGTCCTGGTTTTAATATCCGGTGTTGTACTGAGCGGTTGCAAAAAGCGGGCTTCCCCACAGGAGGTAGCACTGAATTTTATGCATGCTATTCAGGAATCTAACTTCGATCTCGCCAGAGATTACGCGACGAGGGAATCGCAGCAGGTGATTCAGTTATATTCATTTTTTGATGCCCGCAGGAATGAGACAGAAAGAGAAAAGATCAAAAAAGCGGGTATAGAGGTCGTAAATGCAGAGGAAAATGGAGATAAAGCGACAGTGACCGTGCTTAACTCTTCCTCTAAACAGCAGGAGCGTTTACTGTTGGTGAAAGAGAATGGCCAGTGGAAAATATCGCTGTCATTAGAAAGTATAATTCCTAATTATATGCCTCCGGCTACCCCGATCATGGATTCTGCCAGCGCGATGCAGCCGGATTCGGTTGGAGTACAGTCTCCGGACCAAAAATAGTCCTAACATCCCTGTAAGTTTGGATTTACAGTTGAGTTCCTTATTTTTGCTACGCGCCAGCAAAAGTTAAATTCCACATTGCATAAAGTTAAACAGCTGACCTAAGTCCCGCAACCGACTTGGACAGCTTCTTTCTTTTTGTAATATTGACGATGCCGGCGACACCAAAATAATAATAAACAAATAAATAGTTTTGAAGATGACGACGAACAATCCCTGGCATCAAGTCAGCACAGGATCTGAATCACCCAAAGTCGTAAATGCGATTATTGAAATACCAAAAGGCTGCCGCGCTAAATATGAGCTGGACAAGGAAACTGGTCTGCTTAAATTAGACAGAGTGCTGTATTCTTCCGTATACTACCCTGCAAACTATGGCTTTATTCCTCAGACATATTGTGATGATCATGATCCATTGGATATCCTGATCCTGTCACAGGTGGATGTAGTGCCAATGTGTATTATGGAAGCAAAGGTTATCGGTGTAATGCAGATGATCGATGGTGGTGAGGCAGATGATAAGATCATCGCTGTAGCTGCAAATGATATGAGTGTGAACTATATTAACGATATTTCTGAATTACCGCCTCATTTCACAGCTGAAATGCGTCACTTCTTTGAAGAGTACAAGAGACTCGAGCATAAGGAAGTTAAAGTGGCTGAATTCCAGAATAAAGAAGTTGCTGAAAGGATTATTCTTGAGAGCATTGAAGGCTACAAGAAGAAGTTCAATAAGTAGTTTTTAAAAGGGAGCGCCAGCCAGCCCCCCTTTTAAATTAAAAAAGTGCAACAAAAAAGGTTTTGCCTCCGGCAAAACCTTTTTTGTTGCAAGCCGGCCATACAAATCGGCGTATTGTTTTAGATATATCGTTTGATGATTCTGAGGTTGTGGGTACGCACTCCTGTCTCTGAATTAATGATCCCCTGATTATCTATTGGATCTACCCTTACCCTACCAGATGAATGTATGATCTCCTGATCATTCAACAGAATTCCCACATGCGTGATCCTACCCGCTTCATTGTCAAAAAACGCCAGGTCTCCCAATCTCACCTCCTGTAAAAAATCTACCACCGTACCCTGTGCCGCCTGCTGATAAGCATCCCTCATTAATGAGATCCCAAGCGTCTTAAAAACCGTCTGTGTAAAGCCGGAACAATCCACGCCGTATACAGACTTTCCGCCCCATAAATAGGCTGTATTCAGGAACTGAAATGCCCGTTCACGCAGGCCTGCCTCGTCCAAAAATGGTTTTAAAAGGCTTTCCTCAAATTGTACCGTATACTTTCCCCAAACTGTTACAGCCTCATCGGTGGTTTTTACTAAGCAGCCCAAAGGCACCTGCATAGGCTGACCGTTCATGCTGACAGTGTTGGCCCATTTGGCAGTGTAGTGTGTATAGGGCGCATTAAATAATTCTTCTTCTATGATTTCCAGGTGGTTAACAGTCACCCACCCCTCATATTCATCGTACTGACATTTTACCTTTACCCAGCCATCTTGTCCGTGTGCTGTGATGGTTACGCATTCTCCCCACAATGCCTGTGAGATCATTTCACTTCTGTGGGCAGGTTCTGCCCTTAAAGGCATGACAGGCACCACCGTAATTGCATATGGCATATTAATTGTCTAAAATAATTATATGTCTAATGAAACCTTTTGGGTTCTCATATGTAAATATAGGTAACACTATGCTACAGCAGTTAACTAATTTGTCGGACAAAGAATTAATATCCCGGGCGAGAAAGTTGAAAGACCAGGAAGCCGAAGGTGTTCTTTTGGAAAGGTATAGTCACCTCATGGTGGCTGTATGCCTGCCTTATTTAAATACCGCCCCCGGAAGGGGCGCGGATGAAGTGTTTCCGGTGCTGCTACAGCGCCTGAGTAATTCTTTGAAGACCCAAACCATTCATAAGGTGAATGAGTGGATCCATTACAATGTAAAGGCCATTCAGGATAAGTCTGACAGGAATCTGCCCTTCTTCTCTACAACTGAATCCAGAGAAATCCAGCAAGTCGAAAACAGGATTGAACATGCTGCTATGAACCAAAAGGAACAGCAGCAGCTCTTAGCGCAGATGAATGTGGTGATTAGTCAATTGCCCGCTGAGGAGAAATTATTCCTGACGAAATTTTACCTGGAACAGCAGCCTTTGGCCCAGTTGGCCGGGAGTAAGAAGTATTCCATCGAAAAAGCCAGGCAGATCCTGAAAAATGCTAAACAGCATATGGCTTCAATACTCATGAAACAATCCAATGAGCAGTAATTTGGAAAATAACGATAAGATACTCAAGATCTTCAGCACGGTTCGGTGTATGAACAGGGACCAATTGCCCCGTTATTTAGACGGGCGACTCACAGACCTGGAAAAACATTTGCTGGAACAGCACCTGGTGGATTGTGATCTTTGCTTTGATGCGTTGCAGGCATTATCGCAGGCGAAACATAGAGAGCAGTACCAACCCTTGTCAGTGAATATACAGCAGTATATCCGCAATAGTGTGCGCAAGGTATCGACTACACAGAAGGTAGAACGGTATCAGCGGTTGGAGCAGAAGAAAGAGAGTTTCCTGATATATTTCTGGGTAGTCGCAGCCGTAGCACTGGGTGCTGGCGGGGTTTATCTGGTACAGCATCAGAATCGGTTCAGGGCAATGAATCCGGTACAGCAGTTAGCGGCAGCTGACAAAGTGATAGAACCAATTCAGACGAGTCAGAGTCAGCCGGTCGTACAGGCAACGGAAAGGGCGGCAGCTACGGCTCATGCTGCTCCTGTAGCAGATACATTGCAACGGAGGCAACCTGTGCCAGGGGAGGTAAAACCAATCCCTGTGGTGAAAAAAGACACCATCAAAGCGGCATCGGCGCCAGTAGCACCAAAACCGGCTCCTCCAAAAGATTCTGTAAAGAAAACTCCTCCTGCAGAGCAAAAGGACGATAAGTCTACTTCACCACCGGCCAAAAAGGAGGAAAAATCCACTTTGCAACCGGCTAAAGAAACACCTGCCCCGGTAGCAGAGAAAAAAGAAACCCCTCCTGCTCCTAAAAAAGAGAAGGAAAAGGATGATGACGATGATAAAAAGACCGCCGATGTACAACCCACAGGTACGGATGAATTCCTGTACAAGGCAGCGATGGTCTACCATCAGCAAGGTGACTTAAACGAAGCGATTTCGAGGTATAAACACCTTTCAGATAGTAAATCCAAATATGGGGAGCTGTCCCGTTATCAACTGGCTGTCTGCTATCGTAGCAAAGGGCAGACAGGAAAAGCCCGCAGGATGTTTAAAGAAGTAGTGCGGATGAATGGGCCGATGAAAGATAAAGCACAGTCTGCACTGGATAGTTTGTAATTATTTCTTCTTCATAAAAAACCCTCATGAACCGGGTTCACAAACGACTATGAAAATGGTGGTACCTTCGACAAAAGTACTACCATGGAACAATCACATATCAGTTTTGAACAGGTTGTGAGTCGCGGCTGTGGCCTCGATGTTCACCAGGAGAATGTAGTAGCCACCATCAGAGGAAATGGGTTGGAAGAACAAACCCGCACTTTTAGCACTTTCACAAGTTCACTTAGGGACCTGGTAGCTTGGCTTGAAGAATCCGGCATTACACATGTCGCAATGGAGAGCACGGGGGTTTACTGGAAGCCTGTTTTTAATATACTGGAACCTCACTTTGAACTTATTCTGGTCAATGCCCGGCATATTAAATATGTGCCGGGGCATAAGACCGATCGCAATGACAGTGCCTGGATTGCAAAATTATTGCTAAGCGGGCTACTAAAGGGAAGTTTTATTCCACCGCAATACACTCGCGAATTACGGGAATTGTACCGATACAAACGTAAAGTAATAGGACAGCGGTCCAGTGAATATAACCGGTTACAGAACATTTTAGAGACAGCCAATATCAAATTGAGCACTGTAGTCAGTGATGTATTCGGTGTAAGTGGCTGGTCAATGATCACTGCCATTATTGAAGGAGAACAGGATCCTATGATATTGGCCAATTTGGCAAAAGGTAGGCTCAAAATCAAAAAACAAGAGCTTATTCTTGCATTAGAAGGCCATCTTAATGAGCATCACCGTTTTATGCTCAGCCTGTCTAAAACTGTTATTTTACAGCTAAATGACCTACTTGGTCAGGTGGATAACCGTATAGATCAGTACTTAAAAAATGGGAGGAAGAAGTAAAATTACTTCAGACTATTCCCGGAGTACAAAAACAAACAGCTACCGCCATCTTAGCCGAAATAGGTACAGATATGCATGCGTTCCCTAATCAGCATCATTTGGCTAGTTGGTGTGGTTTATGTCCTGGTAATAATGAAAGTGCCGGAAAAAGAAAAGTGAAAGAATCAATCATGGCAACAGATCCCTTAAAACCGCACTCGTGGAAGCAGCATGGGCTGCAGCACATACGAAAGATACTTATCTGAAAAGAAAATATTATACTTTGAGTATACGAAGAGGCAAAAAACGAGCACTTATTGCAATTTCACACAAAATCCTAATTGCCGCTTATTTTATACTCAAAAATAGAGTGCCATATATGGAACCTGATAATCAGGAGTGGCTAAAAAAGAAAGCAGGCGCAGATAAATAATTATCTCAGACGCCTGCGCGAGCTTGAGGCATTACCCCCATCTCAATAAGATTACTAAGTTACAAAAATCGACCTTTTATTGGTGCTTTTTCAGCCTGTAGAAAAAACTGATTTAAGACTCTAAGTACAAACGATTGTTGCTATAAGCACGAAAAGAAAATTTTAATCCTATAGAGTCATATCAAATTATGGCCTGGACGAACTATTTTCAAAGAAAAAAGGGGGCGCTACCTTGGGTAGCGCCCCCTTTTTTTTATGGAATTCCTCCAACCCTGCATCTATATATTATAAGTTTCTATCTTTATCGCGTGAATATCAAGAACAGCCAGGAATTAACAGACGAAGAACTGCTGCAACGGTACAAATCCGATGACAACAGCCAATGGGTAGGCATCCTCTTTGACAGGTATGCCATCCTCCTACTCGGTATGTGCATGAAATACCTTAAAAATGAGGAAGATGCAAGGGATAGTGTACAACAGATCTTTTTGAAAGTATTAGCAGATATCAACAAACACCAGGTACAGTTTTTCAGGGCATGGATTTATATGGTCACCAAAAACCATTGTCTCATGCAACTCAGACAACGCAACCATGTAAGACAGGAAGAAGTAAACGAAAAACACCTGAACGATCCTGCCCCTCCTGAAGAAAAAGCTAACTTAGCAGAGAAAGAAGTGCTCCTTACTAATATGGAACAGGCACTGGAACAGTTGAATGATGAACAACGTATCTGCGTAAAATTGTTCTATCTTGAAAAATGCTCTTATTCAGAGATTACGGAAAAGACAGGATATAGTTTGCTACAGGTAAAGAGCTATATTCAAAACGGGAAAAGAAATTTGAAGTTGTTATTAAGCAAACAAGGAAAGCAATAATCATGGACGATTTTATGAATGATGCATATAATGATTTGTTCACGACGACACAGTGTCCGAGTCAGCAGGAGCTGCTGGATTATGTGCAGGGGAAGTTGTCGGCAGAGAAGCAGCATGAAGTGGAGTTGCATCTGTCAGATTGTGAATTGTGCAGTGAAGCAGTGGAAGGCTTAAGTGCGTTTGAGAAGAAGGAAATTATTCCAGTGTATCTGCGCCAGATGAAATGGCAGATGATGAAGAAATTAAAAAACAGAAAACAAAAGAAAGATCAGATAGCGAGTCATACACAACTGGCGATCATCTGTATCATTATACTATTTATGCTGCTGGCAGCATTCTGGGCGTTTCACTTTGTAACACATCCTGCGAGGTAATTAATTTCAAACCCACGCCAGCCAAAAAGAGAATTCTTCCTTGCTGCCGCAGGCCAATTCTAAACCTATCACAATAACAAAGGCCCGTAGCGAATGCTACGGGCCTTTGTTATATACCTGGAACCCTTATAATTAGTTCAGTGAATCCAGCTTCTTCTTAGTTACTTCTACCTTTGCATTATCATTCTTGATTGCATAGATCTTCTGTAATGCATACAGGCAGCTCTGGTAAGTTTGCTTATCGCTTGCATCTAATGATGAAGCCTTCGCAGTGAAGTTCTGGTCAGCTTTCTCAAAGTAAGGCAGTGACTGATCCATCAGGGCCTGTACTTTAGTCTGCAGTTCTTTTGCCTTAGGTGAATTCTGTTGCTTGCTATCCATATCGTTCAGTTCCTTGTTGAAACCAACCGCACGGTTGAAGTACAGAGCACCCAGCTGGAAGTTTGCAGTAGCATCATCCGCTTTCAGCTCGATTGCTTTCTTATAAGCACCTTCTGCTTTACCCATCAGTTCTTCGTAATTAGCTGGTTTAGCAGCATCTTTACCATCTTCTGCACGTGGGTTAGCTACGTTATCTACACGGATACCGTAATCCAGTACTGTATTGAAATCATTTGGATTTTCAGCCATCTTCTTCTCCAGGATAGCCAGCAGTTCGTTGGTCTTGCCGGTTTTGGAGTAGTAGATCATCTCCATATCGCTAAAACGCTTGTCCTTAGGGAAAGCAGTTTTACCTTCTTCGATTGCTTTCAGCCAACCTTCATTGTTACCTTTTTCTTCGTAAGCCTGAGCCAGGATTACATACAGCGCAGGTTCAGTTTTGAACTGCAGGTCAGCAGCTTTTCTCAGGTAAGTGATCGCATCATCTTTCTGTCCTGCCTGGCTAGCAGCGTAACCAGTGTAGAAGGTCATAGATGTATCAGTTGGAATGGAACCACCCAGGCTCTTGCTGTTGTAGAATTCTGCAACAGAGAACGCTTCTTTGAAGTGGATATAAGCAGAATCCCATTTCTGATCGTTCAGGTTACCATAACCTGCGTTACCAATAGTAGCATACAGGTTGAACATGCGCTGATTCAGTTCCAGCAGAGCTTCTGGCAATTTAGGATTGATTTCCAGTGCTTTCTTATATGCATCGAATGCTTCCAGTGCTTCAGCAGAGCTCTTATGCTCAGTAGCCTGTGCTTCCAGGATCTTACCTTTTACATAAAAAGTCTTTGCCTCGTTCTTGGTCTTATCATTTTCCAGGGCAGCCTGAATGTCAGCCGTTGCTTTAGCGTAATCTTTGCTTTTCAACGCCTCCTCAGCACTATTCACTTTAGCACGCTGAGCGACAGCTGCTAATCCTGCACTGCAAAAGACAAATGATACCAATAGTTTTTTCATGATCAATTTTTTTTATTTGCTATAAGTATGGTTAAGGTATTATTTACGAGTTCAGCATTTTATTATATAAATACAACCAACCGCTGCTTAACCATTAGTTCGCACAGG
Source organism: Chitinophaga sp. LS1 (assembly GCF_034274695.1). NCBI lineage: Bacteria > Pseudomonadati > Bacteroidota > Chitinophagia > Chitinophagales > Chitinophagaceae > Chitinophaga > Chitinophaga sp. LS1. The sequence continues at coordinate 4,996,103 of NZ_CP128362.1, read as the reverse complement.
CAAATTGCGGTAATTTTATCAATTATTCATTAGGTGCTTCCTCTGTAGGGGCCTGATCTTCATCAGTTGTCTCTTCACCGCTGGTGGCTTCAGCATCACTGATTTCCTGCTGAGCGATCTCCTGCTCAACGTTTTCCAGGTCCTGCTCTACCCCCTGTTCTTCCTGCTCATCCAGACGGGCTACTGCCGCAATCTGATCAGTATCATCCAGGCGGATCAGTCTCACACCCTGGGTAGCCCTGCCCGCTTCGCGGATATCGCCTACTGCCATACGGATAGTGATACCTGATTTACAGGTGATCATCAGGTCATCCTTTTCAGTTACGTCCAGGATAGCAATCAGACGACCGGTTTTTTCCGTTACGTTAATGGTTTTTACACCCTTACCGCCACGGTTGGTGACTCTATACTCTTCGATATCTGTACGCTTACCAAAACCGTTCTCAGAAACCACCAGTACCGTACGATTTTCGTCTTTATTTACACAAATCATACCAACTACCTCGTCCTTATCATTGTCCACTTCGATACCTCTTACACCGATCGCACCACGACCTGTATCACGTACTGTGTTTTCAGGGAAGCGGATTGCACGGCCACTCTTGATCGCCATCATGATTTCGCTGTTACCATTTGTCAGCTTAGCTTCCAGCAACTGGTCGCCTTCATTGATGGTAATTGCGTTTACACCGTTCTGACGTGGGCGGGAGAACTCTTCCAGCATGGTTTTCTTGATGATACCATTTGCTGTACAGAGTACGATATAATTGCTGTTGATAAAGTCTTTATCACCCAGGTCCTTAATATCAATGATCGCACGGATCTTATCGTCGGTAGGCAGGTTGATCAGGTTCTGAATCGCTCTACCCTTACCGCTCTTCTCTCCTTCCGGAATTTCGTAAACTTTCAGCCAGTAGCAACGTCCTTTTTCTGTAAAGAACAACATGGTATGGTGGGTAGACGCTACGAACAGGTGCTCGATATAATCTTCTTCACGGGTCTTGCCACCCAGTGCGCCACGGCCTCCACGTTTCTGCTGACGGTAGTCGTATGCAGAAGTACGTTTGATATAACCCAGGTGTGAAATGGTGATCACCACATCTTCTTCTGCGATGATATCTTCCATTCTCATTTCGCTGGCCAGGTACTGAATTTCAGTTTTACGCTCGTCGCCAAAACGTTTCTTTACATCTTCCAGTTCTTCACGGATAATTTTGAAACGCATTCCTTCGTCGTTCAATACGTCTTTCAGATGGCTGATCAGTTTCATGATCTCATCAAATTCTTCCTTGATCTTATCACGCTCCATACCTGTCAGACGTTGTAAACGCAGTTCCAGGATTGCTTTTGCCTGAAGCTCGCTCAGTTCGAACTGAGAGATCAGTCCGTCTTTCGCCTCTTCAGGTGTACGTGAACCACGGATCAAAGCAATCACTTCATCCAGGTGATCGAGAGCGATCAGGTAACCCTGTAAGATGTGTGCTTTTTCTTCTGCTTTACGCAGGTCGAAACGTGTTCTTCTCACCACTACTTCATGGCGGAACTCAACAAATTCAGACAATAGTTCTTTCAGTGCCAATACGCGTGGACGACCTTTTACAAGCGCCACGTTGTTGATACCATAAGAAGTCTGCAGCTCAGAATATTTATACAGCTGGTTGATCACAACGTTTGCAATCGCTTCACGTTTCAGATCGATTACCAGGCGCATACCTTCACGGTCACTTTCATCGCGTACTTCAGCGATCCCTTCTATGATCTTATCATCGGCCAGTTGTGCAATCTTCTGGTGCAGTACCGCCTTGTTGATCTGGTAAGGCAGTTCATAGATCACCAGGCGTTCACGACCGGCTTTGGTAGTTTCTACATTGACTTTACCACGTACTACCACACGGCCACGGCCTGTTTCAAAACCCTGTTTTACACCTTCATAACCGTAGATGATACCACCGGTTGGGAAGTCAGGCGCCTTCACATATTTAATCAGCTCTTCACTGGTGATCTCTTTATTTTCGATGTAAGCGATCAGACCATCCACCACCTCGGTAAGGTTGTGGGGCATGATGTTCGTAGCCATACCTACAGCGATACCAGATGCACCGTTCACCAACAGGTTAGGGATGCGGGTTGGCAATACAGTAGGTTCTTCGAGGGTATCGTCAAAGTTCAGGGAGAAATCCACTGTTTCTTTGTCGAGATCTTCCAACATGGCTTCTGCAATTTTCTGCAGACGGATTTCCGTATAACGCATGGCCGCTGGCGCATCACCATCCACGGAACCGAAGTTACCCTGACCGTCTACAAGGATGTAACGCAGTGTCCAGGGCTGTGCAAGACGTACAATGGTGTCATAAATGGAAGCATCACCGTGAGGATGGTATTTACCCATTACCTCACCCACAATACGGGCTGATTTCTTGTAGGGTTTATTGCTGTTGTTACCCAGCTCACTCATACCAAACAACACCCTGCGGTGCACGGGTTTCAAACCGTCCCTTACATCAGGAAGCGCACGACCTACGATTACTGACATGGAGTAATCGATGTAAGCCGTTTTCATCTGCTCCTCGATGTTAATCTGGACAATCCTTCCGTCCTGAGAATTTTCAGTATTTTCTGACATTTAGATGGTTGTTTTGCTTTAAAAACAAATGAGCGCAAATATAGCCATTTCAGGCCGAAATACGGCCATTTTGACATTAAATGTGAATAAAAAAGGGATTGTCATATTGCGCTAAAACACAATGCGATAATAAATATTTTTTGTAGCTGAGTCTGAATAATCTTTTAAATTGCACTCACTGCCAATATTTATGCTATATCATAAATAATTACTATATAGGAGAAATGAAATATTGGCAAACAATTTGTTTTTAACCCTATGAAAATCAGATTCTCGTGGGACAAAGCGCAGTTAAAGAGTCAAATATAAATTCGAAATTTCCTAAAATTTCGAACATTACTATTACCACTGATGTTAAATCCCTGTTCCGTAAACCATAGTAAAGAATATATTTAGGTAACATGAAGAATATTTTATTGTTTGGTGCTGGTAAATCGGCCACCTGCCTGATCGATTATCTGCTGGTAAATGCTCCCCGGCAGAAGTGGCATGTGACCGTAGCGGATCATGACCTGATGCTGATCAGGTCAAAAACCGGCAAGTCGTACTATGTAACCCCAGCAGCTATCAACATCCAGGATGAAGCAGCCAGACAACAGCTCATACAGGAAACTGATCTTGTAATATCTCTGCTCCCTCCACCCCTACACATTATTGTAGCAAAGGACTGCCTGAAATTTGGCAAAAATCTGCTCACCGCATCTTATATCGATCCGGAAATAAAAGCGCTGGAAAAAGAAATTGAAGACGCCGGTCTGCTGTTCATGTACGAAATGGGACTGGATCCCGGTATCGATCACATGAGCGCCATGAAACTGATCCATTCTATCGAAAAGAAAGGCGGGCAAATTTCCTCGTTTAAATCTTATTGCGGCGGACTCATTTCTCCCGAGAGTAATGATAATCCATGGCAGTACAAGATCTCGTGGAATGCCCGCAATATCGTGATGGCAGGTAGTTCAGGCGCTATCTATAAGGAGAAAGGGAAGGTCAAAGAAACAGATTATCAGCACCTGTTTGATCAGAGCAAAACTATACAGATCCCTACCCTGGGCAAACTCGCATGGTATCCTAACAGGGATTCACTGGCGTATATGAAAGCTTATAAGCTGGAAGATATCCAGACCTTCATGCGCGCTACCCTGCGGTATCCTGACTTCTGCGAAGGATGGAGTACTCTCGTAAAACTGGGACTTACGGATGATAACACAAAGATTCAGACGGATGATATGACCTATTATCAATGGGCGAGTCAGAACCTGAAACCAGCGAAGGACCTGAGTAATGAAGAAAACATCGCTCACTTTCTTGGTATATCTGCCAAGTCCAAGATCATTCGTCAGCTGAAGTTTTTAGGTTTACTGAATGGGGAAACGATCCACCAGGGTACACTTACAAACGCCGGCGTGCTGCAGAACATCGTAGAGTCCAAACTGGCTATGGAACCGACTGACAAGGATATGATCGTGATGATCCATGAGATAGAATTCGAACGCAGAGGTATCACTACAAGGTTGCATAGTTACATGATAGTACAGGGTGAAGATCACCTGCGTACCGCTATGGCAAAGACTGTGGGACTGCCGTTGGGCATTATGGCAAAGATGATTTTACAAGGTAAAGTGAACCTTACTGGTTTGCAGATACCTGTCACACCTGATATTTATAATCCTGTTCTGAAAGAACTGGAAGAGTATAATATTCGATTTGAGGAGAGTTTCGAATAGAATAATATTTTCCTATGGTAAATGACCCTCATTCAAGGAAAAGGCTGACCAAATGGTCAGCCTTTAATATTAGTAGTGGATATGAGTTTTGATGGAAATGAAGGATGGTTATGATTAGCTGAATATTAGCTTTGCCGGAAATGAATATCAGTTTTGCTTTGTCTGAATATCAGTTTACCGAAAATGAATATCAGTTTTGCTGGCTCTGAATGTATGTCTGCACCAGTTCTTTAAATTCTTTTACCCCTTCTGTAGCAGGTTTTTCTATCAGATGCAAATACGGCCGCTGCTTTACCTGCGGCAGATTTTTATCTATTACGTACACGGGTACATGTCGCGGCACAATATCCAGTAATCCTGCTGCCGGATACACCAGCAATGACGTACCAATCACCACAAAAATATCCGCTTGTCTGACCAGCTGAACTGCCTGTTCTATCATCGGTACTTCCTCTCCAAACCATACAATGAAAGGTCGTAACTGACCACCATCTGCTGCCAGATCACCCAATTTGATATCGTCATTATAAGGGTAAGTACGTTCTGTATCCAATACACTCCTCATTTTAGTGATCTCTCCATGTAAATGCCAAACCTGTGTGGCACCACCTCTTTCATGCAGGTCATCTATATTCTGGGTAATGATGTGCAGGTCAAAATGCCCCTGAAGGTCCGCCAGCCCTGTATGTGCGGCATTGGGTTGCGCCTTCAGGATATCCTGTCTGCGCATATTATAAAAGTCAAGCACCAGCTGGGGATCCTTCTTCCAGCCATCCGGAGAGGCCACTTCGTATACATTATAACCCTCCCACAGTCCATCGCTGTCACGGAACGTTCTTAAGCCGCTCTCTGCGCTGATGCCCGCTCCTGTTAATACAACCATCCGAAGTTTCATACAATGAATGTTTTTTATGATTTTCTGATTCGAATATACTGGTTTTAACATTTAACGTAACTTTATATATTATTTTCTAAATGGACCAGCCTTGAAGATCATTTATACGCTTATTTTCTGTTCGCTGATTATATTATTACATACAACAGCCAGTGCTCAGAACGATACAACCCATGTGCCAGCAGATAGCGCCATCGCTAAAAAACAGCTGGATAGTTTACAGCATAATAAACCCCTGACGGAGGAAGATACTGCTATCAGTTACCGCATCAATGGTGTATACCTGAAGAGTATCTGGACAGATTTAAAATATACGGTGTCCCGCCCTGCTCATTGGGAGAAGCGCGATTTTATACGCCTGGGTGTAGTTGTGGGAGGTGCAGGCATATTGATGACCACAGCTGATTATGAAGTGAAGCAGTTCCTGCTGCGCAATCATACCGGTGGATGGAATGCTATTACCGGGCAAATCGAGCCATTTGGCAATGCGTATTCCCCTTATCTGATTGGTGGGATGTACCTGGCGGGAGTGATCGCAAAGGACCGGAAACTGGAGAATGCGGGGCTCATGTCAGCAAAATCCCTATTGATTTCAACACTGCTCTATACGACTGCCAAGTCTGTTATTCGTCGTGGACGACCTACTTATTTTGATTCTCCGTTTGATTACAATCGTCCGTTTACCATGAATAAGCAGCATACGTCATTCCCTTCAGGGCATATGAATACGGTGACTACGGTGGCGACTGCACTGGCAGAGATCTATGGGGAGAAACATCCGTGGGTGCCGTGGGTGACGTATAGTATTGCGATTGCCACTGGTGCTACGAGAATGTACCAGATCAGGCATTGGAGTAGTGATGTATGGGTAGGGGCGTCGTTAGGGTATTTTGTGACGAAAAGTGTATTCCGGCATCAGCGGGAAATGGAACGGAAGAAGGCATTGGCGGCGAGAGCAGCCACGATGTAAAAGTTATTGATAAAATCTTATGAATAAGGTTGCAGCCCATTGACTGCAACCTTATTTTTTTTAATCACCATAAGTCAGGAATATCCTCATCGGCGTAGGATAAACCTCTCCTGAAGCAATCGGCAATGCCGCCGTATAGGTATAAGCCCCCGCCGGAATACTTGCCGTTGCGGTCTGCCCATATCCCACTGTCACAGAAGGCCCATAAAAGTACGTCTCTGTACCATTAGGCTTTGTAAACGCAAGCCCAATCCGCACTGATTGAGATCCTGAATTGGCATTATAAACAGTCGCAGTGTAACCTGACAATACCTGTATTGTCACAGGCGTAAACAAGGTTGGATCAGACCAATATGCACCATAAGAAAACTGTCCGGAAGGATTGGTGTAGTAACCACCTGGTGCAGTATTGGTCCAGCTTTCCGTCACACCCGGTGAGGTGGTCTGGGAAGTCGTAATACCAATATTAGTCGTCTGGATTACAACGTAGCCTACAATATTAGTGGCTGATACAATGTAATACTTGGAAGGGGGATCTGCTTTGGCAATCATGGAACAGGCACAAAGCAAGAGCAAAATGATTGTTTTTTTCATGTGAGGGATTTTTGGGTTTAAAAAAAATTATGGCTATTTGAAATGTCTGAAATTGTATATCAAACTGATTAGTAAGTAACGTCCCCTCGTCCTTGTCCATGAATCAGCAACCATCGAAGCACTCACACTCCTGCTGGCACCAGACTGCTGATTCAACAGATCCACACATGTCAAACTCGCCTGCAACGCCCTGTTTTTTAAAAACCGGTAGCGTACCACCGGTGAAAGAATGGGAAAATCGGGCTGGTAATTTGAGGGCAGACTGCTGTTGAAGTTATAATACCAGGATAACCCGCTTTCCAGGTTCTTCCATGAATAGAATCCTTTACCAGTGATACCAGTTTGGAAATAGTTGGTCGTTACGCCACTACTTGTCGTCATCATATTATACCCCGGGCCAACACTGAGACTCAGATCCCAGCCTTTCTGGTCATTGTAGGTACAGGTCAAATCACTATTGGTAGTGAAGGTACGACTGTCATTCCGTGCACCATTGCTTAACACAGGACTCTTTGAATATGCAGCAGTTCCCATCATATTGATAATCAACCTGCCCTTCAGTGCAGAAGTTGAGTAATTGAGTGTGATGTTACCACTTTGCGCACCTTCCAGGTTCACTGGTTTAGTTAGCTGGCCACCATTATCGAGTAAGGTGGTAGACTGCGCAATGCTATGTTCTGTGACACTGGCACCCATGCTGATGGTAAAGAGCTGCATAGTGCCCATCTTAATGGCATTGTAACTCAGATTAAGGGAGTGGGTATACGGTTGTTTCAGATCAGGATTGCCTTCCTGTATAAAGAGAGAATCTGATGTTACGGTCACGGGTTGTAATTGCTGTATAGATATCGCCATTGGCCTGCCGTTATAACCCAACATCAATGTTTTTCCACCTTTCGGGCTAATACTCACCATCACCTGTGGTAGCAGGTTGATAAAGCGACGGGAAAGTTTTATGTGTTCACTCACATTGTCTGTCAGCAGCCAGTCGCCTTGCAGGCCTCCACCCAAAGTGATATTTAGTTTGCCTGCCTGCCCCCTGATGGAAGCCTGTGCTAACCCGCTGTGATAGTTGCTGACGAAGTTATTACTCTGGCTGGAATCCAGCTGATCATAGTGTTGGTTGGCATCATTGAATTTGTAGGTGTTGTAGATGTTATTGTCTCTGTTAAAACCATAACTACCCTGTGCTGTGAAATTATATTTTTCTCCCAGTGGTATGGTATACATCATATTGGCACCGACATTGAAGCTACCGCTTTTATTGTCCGACAGCTGATGAATATTTTTGCTGTAGGATGTATATTCCGTCAGGGTTTCGTTCAAAGAGCTACGCTTGTTTTCATTATTGCGTATGTTCAGGTTTGCCATCAGCAATTCACCCATCTTTTTAGCACGATGGGTGAGTTGGAAATTTGAACTTAGCTGTGTGTTATTACTATTAGAATTGCTTGTACCGGATGATTGATAGAGCGGCTCACCTGAACTTGCATAATGTTGAGTACTTTGTTGCACACTGGTATTATCCGAACTTTGCAGATTTACCATCGGTATGATACTGAGTGTAGTCAGCTCATCCGGATTAATATCTATCTTACCATTAAAGCGGTGTGCGTACATATTGTTTACTCCGGTGGTAAACTGGCTCAGGGAAGTAGAGGAGTCACCTGGAAATATGTTGAGTATCTGTGATCTGGATTCAATTTCGCTGCGGGTGTCATTGGCCAGATAGTTGCCGGCAAACTTAAATAAAGCATTACGGCTGTCACGGTAGTTCACGCCGCCGTTCATCACCCGTCTGATCCCATTGCTATGTATGGGATCAGTGCCGGTTTTCTCTTTGTCTACATTACCTGCATCTGCAATGATAGAAAGCTGCTGACCGCCATTCATATGGTTCAGGTCACCACTCAGGATGTAGGTATTTCCTGTACCGGCACCTGCACCAGCTTTACCGAAGTTACCTTTTCTTTTGTCCGCCTTCAATACAATGTTCAGCGTTTTGCTGCCCGAGAAACCCGGTGGGGGCGGTGGCCCGGGCATATTGTTGTTGAAGTTGGTAGCATATACCTGGATCTTTTTTACAATCTCTGCGGGCAGGTGTTCAAGTGCTTTAGAAGGTTCACCTGAGAAGAAGGGCTCACCGTCTACTGTGATCTGGTCCACAGGCTGACCATTGATAGTAATAGTGCCATCATTCCGGATCTGTATACCTGGAAGCATTTTAAGCAGTTCTACAAGTGCAGCATATTCTTTTGTTTTGAAGCCACTGGAGTTATATTCAAGGGTATCTTTCTTTATCACGATGGGAGGTTCCTGTACTACAATAGTATCCAGTTCTTTTACCCGGATGAACATATAGATGGTATCCATGTTTACTACCTTTTGATTGCCGTCTATGGTAAAAGCTTTTTGCATAGGGGCGAGGCCCTGAAAGGAAATGTTTAAGGTGTACTGCCCAAAAGGAATATTGTCAGCGCTGAAACCACCTGTATGATCTGAGAAGATGGATTTCCTGATAATATTATCCTGTGTGATAGTAATAAATGCGTTTTTGAGCTGTTGATGGCTAACGGTATCAGACAGCTGGCCATATATTTTACCGGTTTGTTGGGCGTGCACAGTAAAGGAGGCAAATAATATCAGGTAAACAAATACGTGTTTATAAAAACTCATTCCACCGGAATTAGACAAGCACCTTTTGCTATGAAAGACGCCTGTAAAATTAAACTAATCTGCAGCATGACCTAATTTGCTGCATATAAGCCAAATGAAATCAGGATAGGGGACAACAACTTTTCATGTTTGTTTTTATTTGGGTTTAAAAAATCTCTCAGATGTACATAGAAAATCCTACAAAGCGGCGAGCGTGTTTAAAGACTGAATTAACGAACTATTATTACTCTTTAATAATAATGGGTTCTGAAAGTAGCTGGCCATGATACCTGTGGGATCATAAGTAGGTTCATACGCATATTCCTTGTATATGATTGCTTAAGTCTCTGCCTCCAATGGGTAACATTTAAGTATTGGAAGTGATAAGGTATATAGTGTTCAATTTACAATTTATTCTTTACAATGCAACTTAGTAACAGTCAATTCCTGCGAAAAATGTTTTTCATCGTCGATAAAAACATTTTCAACTATTAAAAACTTTTTTTGAAGCTGATGTCCGGTTGATACAAAATTAGGGTAACATTAAAAAGTTAGTGAGTAGTTATTAAGAGAAAGAGGAATCGAAATAAGTCAGAATCCTTTATCAGAAAGGATTTTGTACCATAATTTCTCCTGGTATTCAGAAGTTAATTATCTCGCTGAACTTATTGTTGGCTATGAATTTGAGTATTCCCATGCTGCCGCAGGCCAACTTCGAACTATTTCTTCATCCCTCCCAATTCGAGGATCGTATTGTATTCATCTTCCGTCACGGCACATACTGAAAGCCTTCCCTGTCTGATCAGCTGAAAATCCGCCAATCTCTTCTCCGCCTTCATTTGCGCCAGTGTCACATGCTCTTTAAAAGGCTTCACCGGTTGCAGATCTACCACCACCCAATTAGGATCAGGTGTAGTCGGATCCTGATAAGACTCCTTCGCCACTTTTGCAATCCCTACTACCGCCAGTCCCTCATTGCTATGATAGAACAACACCTGGTCACCCTTCTTCATCGCCTTCATATTATTCCTGGCCTGGTAGTTTCTCACTCCATCCCAAAACGTCTTTCCATCTTTTTCAAACTGCTCCCAGGAATATTTAAACGGTTCCGATTTAACTAACCAATAATTCATCAAAAGAAAGTTTTAAAATTACCAGCTACTACATCAGCAGTATGCACGGTATTAATATTCAAGTCATGGTTACTGAATTACCTATCACTGGCCAGTACATTGGCAGGATTTAGCTATCAGTTCATATCCTTTTACCAGCCACTCGCCAATACATCGGCAATATGCATGGTTTTAATATTCAGGTTATGTTTTTTGATATACCCATCCAGGTGCATCAGGCAGGAAAGATCCGTAGATATCAGGTATTCCGCCCCTGTGGCTATTGCATTGTGAACCTTCTGCTCACCCATTCCAATCGAAATAGGTTCGTATTTCACAGCAAAAGTACCTCCAAAACCACAGCAGGTCTCACAATCGTTCATCTCCGTCAGTTCCAGTCCTTTCACCTTACTCAGGAGGTTTCTTGGCCCCTGTTTGATATGACATTCCCTCAGCGCTGCACAGGAATCATGATAGGTAGCTACCCCATTCAGCGTAGCGCCTAAATCAGATACATGCAGTACCTCCGTCAGAAACTCTGTAAATTCATACAGCTGCTTGCGCAACAGTTTTACATCATTGTGAGCGGCAGAATTGTCGAACAGCTTCCCATAGTAATTGCGTACAAACCCTGTGCAGGAGCCGCTGGGTGCCACGATGTAGTCAAAAGTGTGAAAATCCTTTACAAACTTGGTCGCCACAGCTCTCGACTCATCCCAATACCCTGCATTAAAAGCAGGCTGTCCACAGCAGGTTTGGTTTGCATTGTAACTGACGTTACAACCCAGTTTCTCCAATACTTTGACCATATTGAAGGCTGTTTCGGGAAATAACTGATCTACAAAGCAGGGGATAAAAAGATGAACGTTCATCGAGTTAGTCTTTATATGTAGCATATGAAACCTGCTAGCTACTTGAAAATTTAAATTGTCTGCTGCAACTTCCCCATTATACCAGCCGTCAAGCTACAAGAGATTTACCAGCCCTGCTGTAAATTCTATCCTATCATGCCGATCATTCACCAGCCCGCAAGTAAGGCCACAAAGCATTACTTACCCTGCTGCAACTTCCGCATCATACTGATCATCTTCAATGCAGTCAGCGCAGCCTCTTCACCTTTATGTCCATGCTTACCACCCAATCTGTCCGTCGCCTGCTCCATATTATCCACCGTCAAAATCCCGAAGATAACAGGTACCGGCAATTCCAGGTTCAGCTGCATCAACCCTTCTGTGACCCCTTTACAAACGTAATCGAAATGCGGTGTCTCCCCACGGATCACACAACCAAATGCAATAATAGCGCCAGGCTGTGCACCGGTGCTCTGGGTATGCTCCCAATATTGTTTCGCAGCGAAAGGCAGTTCAAATGCCCCCGGTACTTTTACTTTAGCAACTTTAGATACTTTATATCCGGCAAGTGTCTTATCACAGCCAGCCACCAACTCATTGATGACAGTATCATTCCATTCGGTATACACTATAACAACACTGGCATCCTCAATTCCGAGAATGCCAGTATCGTCCAATAAACTTTGATTATGTATTGACATGTTGAATATATTCTACCGGGAGTAAGAATACACCATTCAATGTTGCATCCTCCTCTTCCGAAATTATTCTCTAACTGCACCCAGTCTCGCCAGATATTTATCCATCTCGCGACCTTCGTTTGACTGAGGATATTTTTCGCGGATCTCTTTGTAGATGGAGATCGCTTCGTCGTTTTTACCAGCCAGTTCCAGGGCTACACCTGCACGGAACAGGTAAGTTGGACCGGTAAAATCGTTGTCGCTGTACTGACCAGCTTTCTTGTAATATTTGATACCTTCTTCTGTATTCTTCAGTTCCATGTAAGCATCACCGGTTATGCCATAAGCCATAGCCTGTACCAGTTGATCACCTGCATTGAAATCTTTCAGCATATCGATACCTTCCTGGAATTTGCCTGTTTTTACATAGCAAAGGCCAGCATAGTATTTTGACAGTTGACCAGTTTTGGTACCGCCATATTTTTTGATTACCTGTAAGAAGCCGTCGTTGTTACCGTCTCCGTTCAGGGCCAGGTTAAATGAATCCTTTTCAAAAGCTTTCTGTGCGTGGAATACCATGTCCGCTGCTTTCTTCTCGTTAGGTGCTTTAATGAACCTGTTGTAGGCAAAAGTACCGCCTATCACCACCAGGATAACGATTACGGCGATGTTGATGACGTTCTTGTTCTTGTAATAGAAATCTTCAGCCTTGTGTACAGAGCCTTGCAAGTCGAAGTCCTTAGTTACAGGAGCAGTTTCAGCGGCCTTATTTTTTGTTTCGGTCATTGTAAATGTGATCGTTTAAAAGTATTTCTTGTTAGGGTACAGGTACGGCCTGATTGCCATATTCCCGCAAATATAAAAAAGGTTAGCGAATCTCCCATGCCATTTCATGCACGGACGCGACCGCTAACCTATTAAATATCACTTAGTCAACAATGAAAGGATAATCCTGTTGTGTGTATACATCTTTCAGCAGTTCATCGTCAGAAGGCCATGGAGAATTTTCTGCAAATTCTACGCAATGTTCAACCTGTTGTTTAACCTTCTCGGTGATTGCTTCGATTTCTGCATCTGTCGCCCATTTGTTTTTCTGAATGGTCTTCAGCACTACAGTCAGCGGATCTCTTTCTTTGTATTCTTCTACTTCTTCCTTAGTACGATACTTAGCAGGATCACTCATGGAGTGACCACGGTAGCGGTAAGTCTTGATTTCCAGTAAGGATGGACCTTCGCCGGTGCGCGCACGCTTTACAGCTCTTTCCATACCTTCGTGCACAGCTTCGCAGCTCATACCGTCGATGGTATCGCTCGGCATGTCGTAAGCGTTAGCTAACTTATAGATGTCCAGTACGTTGGATGTACGTTCTACTGAAGTACCCATTGCGTACATGTTATTTTCGCAAATGAAAATTACTGGCAGTTTCCACAGCATGGCCATATTGAATGTCTCATGCAGCATACCCTGACGGGCAGCACCATCTCCGAAGAAGACAACTGCTACATTGTCAGTACCTTTGTATCTCTCAGCAAATGCAAGGCCAGCACCGGTACCAATCTGAGCGCCCACGATTCCATGTCCGCCGAAAAAGTTATGCTCTAAAGAGAAAAAGTGCATACTACCACCCTTACCCTTAGAACAACCTGTAGCCTTACCATAAAGTTCAGCCATACAAGCATCCGGAGACATACCCTTGGCAATCGCCAGTGCGTGGTCACGGTAAGCAGTGATGAATTTATCCTCCGGTTTAGTTGCAGTCATACAACCCGCAGCAATCGCTTCCTGTCCAATGTACAGGTGGCAAAAACCGCGAATCTTCTGCATTCCATATAATTGGCCGGCTTTTTCCTCAAAGCGGCGCAGCAAGAGCATCAATTCATACCAGTACAAATACGTCTCTTTGGTGAACTTCGTCTTTACGTCTGTTTTTGTAGCCACTGTTTCTTAATTTGTCCGCAAATATAACAGGAAAATCCTAAAAACTAAATACTTTGCAACTTTGCTGGAAATACATACCATAATAATATAATAGGCACCTGCCATATAGGCGTTAAAAAAAATATAATTTGCTGTCGCTCAAAAAGATAACATTAGTACAATTTAAGAACTATACCCGGGCTGATCACCGGTTTACCCAAAGGATCGTTGGCATTACCGGGCGCAACGGCTCCGGCAAGACGAACCTCCTGGATGCCATTTACTACCTCTGCTTCACCAAAAGCTACTTTACCAGCAGCGAAGCCCAGAATACCCAATACAACACCAATGGCTTCCGTATCGACGCCCTGCTCGACAAGGAAGGCCATGAAGAACATATCGTATGCACCGTCAAAGACGGCAAAAAGGACATCGTACTCAATGACGAATCATATGAGCGCTTCTCCATGCATATCGGGAAGTTTCCCGCTGTCATGATCGCCCCCGACGATGCCGAAATCATCCTGGGAGGTAGCGAAGAACGCCGGAAGTGGCTGGATGCCCTGCTCTGTCAGCTACACCCCGGCTACCTCGATCATCTCATTTCTTACCAAAAGATCCTACAGCAGCGCAACAGTCTGCTCAAAGCCCCCCCTGCCGCCGGCCAGGACCTCCTGCTCGATGTTTTTGACGATCAGCTGATTCAACATGGTACACCTATATATGAATGGCGTAGAAATTTTTTGCCGGCATTCATACAACAGGTACAATTATTATATGATTATATCGCCGGCCAGCATGAAGTGGTGAACATTCATTATCTCTGCGGCCTTCATGAGCAGTCTTTCGCACAACTACTGCATGCGAATCGCTATAAGGATACAATGATGCAGCGTACTACAGGTGGTATTCACAGAGATGATCTGCTGTTTCTGTTGGATGACCATGCTATGAAAACAAGCGCATCGCAGGGACAGCGTAAAAGTTTTTTATTTGCACTGAAACTGGCGCAGTATGAAGTGATTAGAAAACACAAAGGCTTTGCACCATTACTGTTGCTCGATGATGTGTTTGAAAAACTGGACCAGGAGCGTGTTTCACGGCTTATCCAGCTGGTAAGCGGTACTGAGTATGGACAGGTATTTATCACTGATACACATGCTACAAGATTACTCGATGCATTTAATGAAAAAGAAGCAGGTTTTCAATTGGTAGAGATGGAGTAATCCGTATCTTTGCCGCATGCGCTACGGTATTACGACAATGGGAGATGCCCTCAGAGATTTTATGGACAAAAGCCGGATGAAACCACGGCTTACAGAAGTACGGATCAGGGAGAATTGGGAACAAATTATGGGTAAGACGATTTCCAGGTATACCGAAAGTATTCAGCTGATAGATGGGAAGTTGTTGATCTCTACCAGTGTAGCGCCATTGAAGCAGGAACTCTCCTATTCAAAAGATAAGATTATTAAGTTGGTAAATGAGATGCTGGGTGAGCAGGTAGTGAGGGAGGTGGTGATCCGGTAAGAATTAGTTGTCCTGAGTGAATCCCTGGTTAAGAAAGTGGTGATCCGTAAGGGTCATTTTTTTTCTCGTATAAGTTCCTGAGCGAATCTCTGGCAAACAAAGTGGTGATCCGTAAGGGTCATTTTTTTTCTGATTTACCATCTTCTCTAAACGGCGAAAACATTAGCTGCAGCTAATGCTCTCTACCGGTTGTGGACTATAAACTAGCCATTGCCTTTGGCTTCTTATTAAACTCCTTAATCAACCCATTGATATCCTCAAAACGCAAACTGGTATGTAAATGCACCATGATCATGTCTTTCTCATCCTGAATCAATAACACCACATTCCCCAGATTTTCCTCCGTCCCCTTATTCAGTACATGCACTATATTTCCATGATCCCTTACTTCCATCAGTAAATCAAAGTTTTCTTTGTCGATCAGCTTTTGTTTCAGGCAGGTCAGGTCACTGCCCGGAATAGGCCCGTCATATCCCTGCATGATATAGACCTTCATCTTGCGGATCTTTGAGAAAAGTTTCTTTGCATTTACGCCGTCTTCACCCTGCTCATTTGGAATAAAGCCTCTTACTATGCGTAGCGGCAATCTGCCAATACCCATTTTTAAAGTCAGGGCTACGCCTCTATGGGCATTGTAGAATTGTGTGAGCAGGCGATCCTGTGCGTGTGTAGTGCTTGTACCGAGCAGTAAGCAGCATACGATTGATAATACAAGGCAATGTTTCATAAGGGTTGTTTTTAATTCAGAGCGATTTAGGTAATGCTTTTTTTAACTCAGTGCTTTAGCTATTGAACATTTTCTCATTCAGTACTTCCGTTTCTAACTTTCTCATTCTGTGCTTTAGCTATTGAACACCTCCAGATTTCAGTGCTTTCCTTACGGAGGGCTTAATCATCTATGCGTTAGTTACCGCACACTTTTCCTGTTTAATACTTACTTCTTGTTTAACGCTTTCAATTTATCCATACCGCCAATATTCACATCATTGGCAATCTGGCTGATTTCGTTCAGGTCGATATCACCTAAGAGGCTCATTGCGACGAATTCATCCTTGCCACCCACGAGCATGACTAATTCCGCAATATTTCCCTTACTGTTTTCTTTTACCATGAATTTTACAAGCTCTCCGTCACTGCGTACGGTCATTAATTCTTCGTACTCTTTCGTGAGCATGGAAGCCGCTTCCTGGTAAAGTTTACTCCCTTCTTTGGCGTTTTCTTTTACAAGGATTCTCAGTCCTTTGAGCTTTTTGACGATCGTCATAAAGCTTTTCCCTTCAGCAGAATTGATATCAAATTTGCTGAACATGGAGAACATTTTCGGTGTGACGCTGACCAGGGTAAAGCTCTGGTCGTTTTCATACTTTTGAAAAAAGCGGTCGATCACACTTACCTGTTGGGCAAAAAGGCCCGTACCTGCTGTTATTAGCAACAGCAATAAACATAACCGTTTCATTGTTTAAATTTTATAATAAAGGAATTAGAATGGCCTGATTTGTCTTTGTTACGTTTCAAGTTCTCTCAAATCATTAATCGCCTGATTTTTCAGGGTTTTAAAGAGTTTTTTATATGATATAAGCTGCGGCATCATTTTTTTATCCGCTTCGATATAAACTACTACTTCATTTATTTCTTCCAATCTCAAATAACGACTACCTCATTTGCTCATTCGCTTTGATATAGCGACTACCCCATTTATTTCTTCCAATCTGAAATAGCGACTACCTCATTTGCTCTTCCGCGTCGATATAAGCTACTACTTCATTTATTTCCCCTAATCCGCCTTTATATACTCTGTCGCCTCATTAAAATAAGCGATCTTCTTCGCCTGTGCCGTCCCCTTATTCAGGTTCTTCGCCAACAACTCCAACGCTTTCTTTGTCGCAGCATATGCTTCTTTAGAATCTTCATAGGTATCAGCCTGGTTCAAGGCCTGCGCCATCCTATCAGGATTACGACCTTCCTCCTGTTTTGTTTTGAACTGACGGCCGCTATATACCAATCCTACTCCTAAAAGCAATACCGCCGCATATTTCATCCAGTGCTGGTAAGGACGAGGCATGGAAACAACTACCGTAGACCGGGATGTATTTTCCTCAACGACTTCAGCATTCACCTCCGGCACCTCCCTCACGGCTTCCGGCATCTGACTTCCTACCTCCGGTACCTCTCTCATTTCTTCCGGCATCTTACCTGCTACCTCCAGCCCTTCCCTCACTTCTTCCGCCATCTCACCTGCTACCTCCGGCTCCTCCTTCATTCCTTCCAATATCTCCCATCCCATTTCCGGCACCTCCTTCCCTGCTTCTGCAGCAAAATACCCGAACAGCGGCGCTGCCTCCTGCAAATCCGCAGGCAATCCCTGTCGATTCTCAGCAAAAAAACTGCGCAACAGGTCCTCTTCTTCCAGCGAAGTTTCTCCTTCCCAATACCGGATTAGCAATCCTCTGATCTCATTATACTCCATACACTTGCAGTTTTTGTAATTGTTCACGTACTGATTTGCGGGCACGATGTAAATTCACTTTCACGTCACTTAGGTCGAGTTCCAGAATATCAGCGATTTCCTGATAAGTATGACCGTCTATATCACGCAGCTGCATAATAGTACGGTATTTTTCCGGCAACGCCCGCATGATCCGATGGACGCTGTTCATGACATCCTGCTTCGCAGCTGCTTCATGCGGATTGTCCTGATGTGTGACAGCTATTTCGACAGCCTTGTCCAGCTCTTCTGCTCTACGGTGCTTTTTGGATTTTAGCTTATCCAAAGCCAGGTTTCTGACTATTCGCATGCACCATGCTTCCATGTTCTGCAGCTCGGCCATGCGGTCTTTCTGTTGCCAGACCTTCACCATCGCATCCTGGGTAATGTCCCTTGCGTCTTCTTCGTTTCCCAGCAGGTGGTAAGCAAAGCGATAGAGCTTTTGCCTGACCGGGACGACTTGTGATTCAAATATTGCAAGAGACATATGTTATACCAGTGCGTTTATATAAGGAAGACGACTCGTGGAAGGGTTTGTTACAAAAGATGCCCACTTTTTTTTAAAAAAGTAGATTAAAATAAAAAAGGCCCCTTAGGGCCTTGATTTACAACACAATTTATAATTTAATTCTCGGATCAATCGCGCTATACAACACATCTGCCAATAGATTAATTACCACAAATATCCCCGCCGTAAACAACACCGCCCCCATCAGCACAGGAAAATCAAACTTCTCCAACGCATCCACCGTCATTTTCCCGATCCCCTTCCATCCAAATATATATTCCACAAAAAACGCCCCGGCCAACAACTCTGCAAACCACCCCGTAATTGCCGTCACCACCGGGTTCAGGGCATTCCGCAAAGCATGCCTGAAAATCACCGTCCTTTTCTGCAGGCCTTTGGCATAGGCCGTACGGATATAATCCTGGTGCAATACATCCAGCATCGCTCCCCTTGTCAACTGCACAATGATCGCCAATGGCCGGATACCCAATGTAATAGCGGGTAAAATCAAGTTCTTTAATGTCAGCGTTCTCCCCGAAAAGGCGTCATAATCAAACAAACTCCCCGTCATATGCAGCCCTGTATAATCACTCAGTACAAAGCCAAACATATACGCCAGCACTATTCCCATAAAAAACGATGGCGCCGATATCCCGACCACACTGCCAAATACTGCCCCCGTATCCATCCAGGTATCCTTTTTTACGGCTGATAAAATACCTAACCCGATCCCCGCTATGGTTGCAAACAGGATGGCCGCTATGGACAAAACCAATGTACCTGGCAGCGCTTCTGTAAGCATTTCCCACACATCTTTCTTTCCCTGGTAGGATCTTCTTAAATAAGGGGTCTTCAATACCAACAGTCGATCCCCACTTAAATGCAGGAGACTTATATAGTGTAAATTAGCCGCCTCTTCCTGTGCATGCACCGAAATGGGCGATAAGTCATTCAGGTACAAGAGAAACTGTACCGCTACCGGCTTATCCAGATGCAACTCCTTCCGCACATTCTCCAACGACGCCACATCTGCCCTCTGGCCAAGGGTCAATCTCGCAGGATCCCCCGGCAGCACATTGAATAAAAAAAATACCAGTGCCACTACACCGAGTAGCACCAGTATTCCGTAAGCTATTTTCCGTAAGAAAAATCTCAGCATAATCTGTCTATAGCAAATGGCAAATTGCGATACCTCTACATTCCGTAAACCGGCCCTTTCGGCGGCAATATCAAATATCCCGCAGGCTTACATCCATTTTCAGGAAAGAGCAACTACTCTTTTATGGAATATCATGATAATGCCACTTCCCCTTAATCGTCCCTTTTTCCAAAAGGATCAAACAAGGATTCGCCCTACCAGCCGTCTTGATCGCTGTTCCATCCATATTCAAAAACTGGAACTGCAACCCATGGGCCTTCACAAAACCATCCACCTGATCCTTCGTAGAAGCCGTCACTCCATAAATATAACATTTACCCTGCGCCTGTTGCTGTTGCAACGCATGTATTTTCTCATCCCAACCTTTTCCTGCCTCCTTCACATCCTTCACCAGGAACAAATACACCGGCATGGTCTCAGACAAAATCGCCTCCGTCTGGTTCCCCCCTTCAAAATCTGTGAGTATGAAATCCTTGATCGGTGGCTCACCATCCCCTTCCTGTATCAATTTGTCCTTTCTGTCTACATACACCCAGGTACTGTCGTTCCATGGGAAATTCTCTGTCGTAAACTCCTTTTCTTTACCATCCTTTTTATAGATCAGCACCGTCTCAAATACATCCGGATGTGCACCCGGCGGCAATTTCATCTTCTCAGGAATATTATTACCCACCTTATATCCCAGGCAATCCACCACTGGCAAATGCGCCAGCGTATACCACTGAATACCTAATGAAAAGACCAGTGACAACAGCATCAATGCCCCATTGGCCCTGGTACCGAACAATGGTCCGATCTTATTTCTATACAGGAAGATGACAAGGATCATCACCAGCAAAGCCACATCTTTCCAGAAAGTTTCTGCCGGAGACAACTTGATACAATCCCCAAAACAGCCACACTCACGCACAGTACCGCTAAACAGCGCATACGCCGTGAGAAACGTAAAGAACGCTATGAGCAGCAATATGAGCCACGAAAACAGCCGCATTCTATACCCCAGTAGTATCGCCACGCCACACACAATTTCAAATGTATTCATGGCCACTGAGTATACCAGCGAGTAGTGCGACATAAAGCCCAGGTGCAATACTTCAAAAAATTCGTCCATTTTGTAACTCAGGCCCAGCGGATCGTTCGCTTTGATCAGACCGGAGAAGATGAACAACACCCCTACAATGATTCTTAATAGGTTAAGGAGAAATTTCATGGATAATTTAATTTATTGTGTCCGTTTACCTGTCGGCACATCAACACATTATAGCTAAATTTGCAAGGCAAAATAATCAATAATACGCAAACAGGATAAACGGAAAGGAGGAATGGCAATTATGAGTACAATTAACTGTAAAGGCAAATTACTGGATCTGTCAACCCCGGTGGTGATGGGGATCATCAATATCACTGATGATTCTTTTTTTGCTGACAGCCGCACCAAACAATTGGATGCAATACTGGAAAAGGCAGCGCAGCACCTGGCAGAAGGCGCTAAAATACTGGATATAGGGGCTCAAAGTACCCGGCCAGGATCATTGACTGTAGGAAAAGAAACGGAAATTGACAGGCTGATACCGGCTATCGAGGCACTGGTAGCGCAGTTTCCGGACGTCATTATCTCTATCGACACCTTCTATGCAAAGGTAGCAGAACAGTGTATGGCTGCGGGAGCGGCGATTATCAATGATATCAGTGCCGGAGATATGGATCCTGATATGATCGCAGTGGCGGCAGCTACAAAAGCACCATATATTGCTATGCATATGCAGGGAACGCCCGCGAGCATGCAGCACCAGCCACAGTATGAAGATGTGACACGGGAAGTACTGGATTATTTTATACAAAAGAAAGCGGAATGCTTACAGGCAGGAATCAAAGACCTGATCATTGACCCGGGATTTGGTTTTGGAAAAACCATTGCACATAATTATACACTTTTGAAAAACACAGATGCTTTTCATATATTGGATTGCCCTTTATTGATTGGCATTTCCAGAAAATCGATGATTTATAAATTGCTGGAAAATACACCAGCGGAAGCGCTGAACGGGACAACGGTGTTGAATACACTTTCCCTACAGGCAGGCGCGCATATATTAAGGGTACATGATGTGAAGGCTGCGGTAGAAGCAGTGAAGATACATCAGTACATGAAAGGTCTCTAAAAGCCGCTTAAAGGTTTCTGCCTAAAAATGCCTGAAATAAACCCACTTTAAAAAACATGCAGTTTTAGCACTTCATGCCTGGGAATGAATTTCCTATTTAAACCATATCTATTTAATATTCACTATTTTTACAATCTATGGATGACTTGTTTCAATTTTACGGATACCGTTACAACTGGTTAAATGTCCTTGACCTGGCGATTGTAATCTTCCTTGTGATACAGCTCTATCGCCTGCTCAAAGGCAGTCTGGCATTCAATATATTCGTTGGCCTGCTCATGGTATACTTCGCCTATTTCATGGTGGAGCTCCTGCACATGCCGATCCTCACCCTGATCCTGCAGAACTTTATCAATATCGGTCTGATCGCCATTATCATCATCTTTCAACCCGAAATCCGCAAGTTCCTGCTGGTATTAGGTAAAAAAGCACCGCTGAGCAAAGATAGCTTCTTTACAAAGCTCTTCTTACCTGATAAATTCAAAAGCTATAAAGAAGAAGAAAACATCATCGACGAAGTAGTAACCGCTGTCAGCCGCATGGCTGCCACCTCTACAGGTGCCCTGATCGTGTTGTCAAACTCTTATCGTGTGAAATTTGATACCGCTTCCAGCATCTCTCTCGATAGTAATATCAATGCAAAACTGTTGGAAAGCATTTTCTGCAAAGGCAGTCCGTTGCATGATGGCGCGCTCATCATCGTAGGAAACAAGATCCTGGCCGCCAAGGTGATTCTTCCGGTGTCAGAAAATCCGAACCTTCCCATGCAGGTAGGTTTAAGACATCGCTCTGCTGTTGGGATTACGGAACACAGTGATAACCTCGCTATTGTGGTATCAGAAGAAAGGGGAACGATCTCTTATGCTGAAGATGGCAACTTAGTACAGGATGTGTCGCTGGAAGATCTGAAGAGTAAGTTGTATGAGGTACTGGTAGATGGATATGCGGGATAATGGGGATGAAAACCATTTTCAATAAAAACATTCATGAATAAGGGAGTTCACCAATAGGTATGAAAACCATTTTCAGCGAAAAACATTCATGAAAGAGGGAATTCACCAACGAAGATGAAAACCATTTTCAGCGAAAAGAGGCTGTTCCGAAAGGGGCAGCCTCTTTGGTTGGGAGTTACCGTTTTTACACACGCGGCACGCGTGCGCCACTGAAAGGACACTGTTAACCCTACCCGTTATAACCCGGGTCAAACTCTACAATCCATTCAATACCATATTTATCCCTGAACATTCCGGCATAGGTACCCCATGGGCTGTCGCCAATGGGCCCTTCCACTTCTCCGCCTGTTGATAATCCGTTAAATATTTTATCTGCTTCTTCCCGGCTTTCGGCATTCACGTATATTTTAGACCGGTTTTCATTTTCGCTTACCGGCCCCAAAAATCCGGGAACATCGTTGGCTATTAACACATTGTTTTTGCCTAGTGGCAAGCCGATGTACATTATTTTATTTGCCTCCTCTTCGGCTACCTGCAACCCGGGGCCTGATAAGTCTTTAAAACGGGTAATTTTTGTAAACTCGCCACCAAAAACTGATTTGTAAAAAGTGAATGCTTCTTCGGCATTGCCATTGAAGTTGATCCAGGGATTAATTGCTCTCATGATTTTTATTTTGGGTTTATTTTGTTTCAATTAATTCTGCGATGAATCGGCGAACAGATCGTCCGGATTTTTCAACATCAATGAGCATCCGATCCTGAAGCCTTCCGTCAATTTTTCCATACGTTCAACCAATTCATTAAAAATGGTAATATCGACTTTGGTTATTTCATTCTCCTCACTAAAACTGTAATCTCATTCAGAGCCTGGCAATTCGGGAATTTCGTCTTTTGGCGGCAAAAGTGTTATATAGTTTAAAAATAGCAAATCATTTCTCATCTTTCTGTGCTTTAGAGCAACGCCGCACTGGACGATAAGGAAGAGGTGGACAAGAAAGTAAAACAAAAGCTGAACTACACATCAGCACAGGCCAAAGGATAACGGCATGAGGCTGTAATAAAAAACCGCCTCATAATTGACTTATGAGACGGTTTCTTTTTTCTATAAGAAGCTAATTACTATTTCTTCTTAGCTGGTGCAGCCGGTGCAGCAGTAACCGCAGGCGCAGCAGTTGGTTTCTTGATATCCAGCAGTTCCACATCAAACACCAGTACGGAGTTAGAAGGGATCATCGGAGTTGGCTGTAAACCATAACCCAGACCAGAAGGCAGGATCAGGATAGCTTTTGTACCTTTCTTCAGAGAAGCGATACCAGCATCCCAACCTTTAATTACATAACCTTTACCAATTGGGAAACGGATAGGTTCCAGTTTTCTACCTGGGTTGATTGTAGAATCAACAGAAGAATCGAAAACTTTACCATTCAGCAGTTTACCAGTGTAGTTTACCACAACGGTATCACCTGGCTGAGGCTGTTCGCCACCACCAGCTACCTGGGTAGCTACATACACACCTTCAGCAGTAGGAGTAACCTGCAGGTTATTTTTAGCAGTGTATTCCTTGATCAGTTTCTGATCTTCCGCCAGTTGTTTAGCAGAGGAATATTTGCTTACTACCACGAAAGTAACGTTCAGCTTGTCACCTTTCTTAGCAAAAGGAGGACGTGGCTGAGGCAGGGAATCTATAGGAATAGCAAAAGTAGCGCTATCACCTTCTTTCAGAGAAGCCAAACCGTCCATCAGGTCCCATTTCTGCTGAGACTTCTGGATCAGTACAGGAACTGGCGCACCATTGCTTCTATCAGCAGATTTAGCCAGAAGGGAATCATTCAGCTTCTGGTATATGTTCATCAGCACAGTGTCACCCACTTTAAGCTGCGCACCACTACCTGATTTATGAACGATATAATCTACGCCACCGGGCGTCTTTTTTTGACCGCCGGCACCGCAGCTGGCCATTAACAGGCCTAATGCTGCAACTAACAACTGATTGTTCTTTTTCATTTGACTGTATTAGTAGGATTGAATGACTTATTGTAATGCTTCTTCGTTTTCGGCGATCGCGTCTACAAAACGCTGTACGGTCCTTTCGAGGGAGTCTGAACTATGACCACCTGCTGCATGGAAATGGCCGCCGCCGTCAAAATACTTACGGGCAAAGGTATTCACGTCAAAGTCTCCTTTGGAACGGAACGACAGCTTTACCTCCTGATGACGATCTATGATCAGCGCCGCCATCTTGATGCCCTGGATAGAGAGCAGGAAGTTGACCACACCTTCAGTATCGCCCGTCTGCAGGTCAAAACGCTTCAGATCAGTATATGGTATAGCGATCATGGCGGTGTTGTACTCATAATAAACCTCCATCCGGTTCAGCAGGCTATGGCCCAGAAAGCGGAGACGGTTTTCAAGGAAATTATCATAAATCGCCTGGTGAATGAGCTCATGGTTCAGACCATGATCCAGCAAATCAGCCACCATACGGTGTACACGGGATGATGTAGAGGCAAAACGGAAAGAACCTGTGTCAGTCATGGTACCTGCATAGATACATTGTGCCATTGCATCGTTAATATAACGCTCTTCTCCCATTTTGTGTATTGTCTCATACACTAATAATGCCGTAGAAGCCGCTGTGGTGTCGCTCACCCCATATTCAAATACAGGCTGAGGCTCCAGGTGATGATCAATTAGAATTTTTTGACATTGCAGTGCCGCCAGATAAGGCTCCATGTTCTTGGTTCTGTACAAAGCATTGAAATCCAGACAAAACAACAATTCTACTCCCTCCAATGCCTTCATCGCTTTATCCTGCGAAGATTCGAAATCCAGCACTTCCTGTGAACCCGGCATCCAATTTAAGAAATCCGGGAAATTGGTAGGCGAAATAACAGTTACGTCGTGTCCTTTCTGCTTCAAATAATGGTACAAGGCCAGAGAACTTCCCATTGCATCTGCATCCGGTTTCTGATGCATTGTTATGACCACTCTTTTAGGGGTTTCCAGCAAAGGCTTAATTTCCTCGATCCTCTTCATTTTATATTAATAATATAATGTAACTGTTTTTACCGAAAAATGAAGTGCGAAGTTCTCTATTTAGCACAGAATTTCAAAATTTTTGGTCGCAGGATTTAAAATTCCCTATAGAAGATCGAAAATATAGGCTAAATACCTGTTTTAACAGTAGAATTCGCTCTTTTTTTCTGTCGGTGAGGAGTATCAGGCGCTTTTTTTTTCTGATTGCCTAAAATCTGGTTACATTTGCGCGCAAAATCCGCTAATTAGTTACTCAATATATTATGGCTAACAACAGAACCTTTACAATGATCAAGCCGGATGCCGTAGAAAACGGTCATATCGGTGGTATCCTGAACAAGATCAACGAAGCTGGTTTCCGCATCGTAGCGATGAAGATGACCAGACTGTCTGCTCAGAAAGCAGGTGAATTCTATGCAGTACACAAAGAAAGACCTTTCTATGGTGAACTGGTTGATTTCATGAGCAGTGGTCATATCGTAGCAGCTATCCTGGAAAAAGATAACGCTGTTGAAGAATTCCGCAAACTGATCGGTGCTACCAACCCAGCAAATGCTGAAGAAGGTACTATCCGTAAAATTTATGCTGAGTCAATCGGTCGTAATGCTGTTCACGGCTCTGATTCTGACGAGAATGCTGAGATCGAAGGTAACTTCTTCTTCTCTGGCCTGGAGAAATTCTAAGCTATTTCAGATATTCCAAAAGAGCGTCCTGTAAATTTACAGGGCGCTTTTTTATTGGAAATGGGTTTTATCATTTGTTGAAAATGGTTTCATCACTGTTGATGAATTCCCTTTTTCCATGAATGCTTTATTGAAAACAGACATCCATTCAGCCATGAATTTTATGCCCGCTGGCGAATGCTCGCTTTCGAAACCGTTTTCTTAACTTGCACCTATGTGGGATATCTATCTGAAAGGATTCAAGGCTTATTTACAACTCGAACGTTCCCTCTCCGGCAACTCAATTGAAGCCTATCTTCGTGATGTAGAGAAACTGGTGCAATACCTGCAGTCTGCCAATCTCCCCCTCCCACCCCACCAGGTTGAACTCACACACTTACAATCCTGTGTACAGTGGATCGCTACACTGGGTATGACTGCTACCTCACAGGCACGTATCATCTCCGGCATCAAAGCCTTTTATAAATACCTCTTATTAGAAGACATCGTCAAACAGGATCCTACACAGTTATTAGAAGCACCAAAAACAAAGCGACAACTCCCCGATGTATTGAGTTTTGAAGAAATAGAGCTCATTATTGCACAGGTCAAAACAGGTACACCTGAAGGTGCACGTAACCGTGCTATACTGGAAACCATGTACAGCTGCGGATTGCGGGTGAGCGAGGTGACGGGTTTACAAATATCACAGTTACACTTTGATGCGGGATTTATTCGTGTTATTGGTAAAGGAGATAAGGAAAGATTGATCCCTATTGGAAGGGATGCCATTAAATACATTAATATATATAAGGATGAAGTGCGGGTGCATATGCCTTGTAAACCCGGACAGGAGGATATTCTTTTTTTAAATCGCAGAGGGAGTGCACTGACCCGTGTGATGATCTTTTTAGTGATAAAAGAGTTGACAGCAATGGCGGGTATTGAGAAACAGGTATCACCTCATACGTTCAGACATTCATTTGCTACGCATCTGGTAGAAGGTGGGGCAGATTTAAGAGCAGTGCAGGAAATGCTGGGACATGAGAGTATTACTACGACGGAGATCTATACGCATCTGGATAGAGAGTATTTAAGAGATACGTTACAAAGGTTCCATCCAAGGTTTTGAGAAATAAGTTTTGAGGAGACTGTAAAATTTCCTGTGTTAATGGCCTATGGTGGTGAATTATCTCAATAGTCCCCAAAACCGGGGAAGGCGCTGCTGCCGCGCCATTCCCCCTTCCCCATCCCGGCAGGGTTTCAAACAATGGGGAAGGGTTTACACAAAATATTTTACACTCCCGTTTTGAGAAATACTTTTTGAAACCAAATCATTTGATTTAATAAAAAAGAAAAATCCTTTCTTTTTTATTAATGATAAGTGGTTCATTAAAACATCCCCCTTACAATTATTACCCTTTTGTTAATGATGCCCCACCCATTATCAACTTATCTATAACCTTATTATTTTGCACCTGAAAATTCAAACCTACAACCTGTTACACGTTTACACTGTCACGCTACCTATAGCTGTACAATGCATGCGTTAACATTTCCTATTGCCTGAAATTAAACGCACAAACCAAATGAAAGCGTCATCGCTCCTGCATGTTCCTACTACCATGCTGTTATCCCTCGTCCTGTTCAGCTGTTCGAAACAGGACATTCCTGCCCCCCGTTTAAATAACACCGTAGCAGCTACCAGCACTGTAGCAGCTGTAAGTGTTGCATCCAATAGCTGGATGACGGCGTTAGCAGACAACACCAATATTGCAGCCATCTCTATTCCCGGTACGCACGACAGCGGTGCCCGCGTAGAACCAGTATCTGGTACCGCCAAATGCCAGGATCTCTCTATTGCAGATCAGCTGGAAGCCGGTATCCGCTACCTCGACATCCGCTGCAGGCACATTGACAATGCCTTCGCCATTCACCACGGGGCCATCTATCAGAACCTGAACTTCGATGATGTACTGACTGCCTGCAAGACCTTCCTGACCAATCATCCAAAAGAAGTGATTGTGATGAGTGTAAAGGAAGAATATGATGCAAGCAACAACACCCGTACTTTCGAACAGACTTTTGATACCTATGTTTCGAAATATGGCAACATCGTTCTGAATGCTACTGTGCCTAACTTAGGAGAAGTGAGAGGCAGGATCGTATTGCTCCGTCGCTTTGCGGCAACCACCACACCCAAAGGCATCGATGCCACCAGTTGGGCGGATAACACTACTTTTACCATTAATAACGGTAACGCCAATTTGAAAATCCAGGATAATTATATTGTAAATGACAACGCTTCCAAGTGGAGTAATGTGACTGCATTATTTACTGAATCCAGCACGACCAGTAATAGTACCCTATATATTAATTATACCAGTGGTTACAAACCTTTAATCTTCGGTATTCCAAGTATTACTACTGTATCAGGCACTATCAATCCACAAATTGACACTTATTTTTCGACGCATACGGCTGGCAGGTATGGTATTGTACCTATGGATTTTGCAAATACAACAAGATCCACGGCTATTTTAAATACAAACTTCTAATTGCAATGTGGCACTGTTTTCAGCAGTGCCACATTGCAATCGGGTGGGAGTTATAAAACGCCAAAGGCGTTTTATAACTCCCACAATTATTTTAGCCCACCAACTTATTCAACCAACTCATCGCCTTCTTCACCACCCCACCCTGCATCGTAATATTCATCACACTACATGCATCCACCGCTCTTCTCCCAGGCAATGTTGCTACTTCCGCCTGCTCTTCCCAAAGCAACTGCTTATCTCTATACACTTTAAAATAAACATCAGGGCCAAGCAACTGCCTGCCGGACAGTTGCTTTCTACTGAATCTGATCTGGTAACGCCCCCGATCGTCTGTGCTGCTATAGGCCAGCATACGGTGGTTACCTGCATTGTACGCTTCTACCCGTAATTGTGATTGTCCCTCATTATCGTGGGTACGCCTAACTATTCCGGCGATCACCCATGTACCATAGCTGGCTCGGATCTGTGCCCAGCTTTCAGCCGGAATTACATAAGCATAAGCCGCTACATACCGCTGTAAGGAATGCTTCCATTGAGGTACCAGCCGGCTCAGATGGAAATGTGTCTCCTTCCGCTCGCCTGCCTCCTCGGGCATGCCCTGTAAACAGATGTCCAACTCTAAAGGTTCCGTGAATAAGTGTAATTGTTCCCAGCTAAGATTGAAATTGCCGTGATGATCCAGGGCCCCTTCAGCCAATAACCGATCGTGCTTATTCAACACCTCTGATGGGGTTAACTGTCTGGGGCCACTAAAAGTATTTTTATTGGGGTAACGATTTGATAAATGCCCATCCGGCAAATAAACCCTGATCCGGGCGTTTACCAACGGTTCAGTACAGTCAACAGAGAGCAATGCAGAAATGTTTCCAATTAATAGGTAACACATAGTCGTAAGTTTAAAAATTGGGGCCAACCCGGTTAACCTCAAATTTTGTTGTGTTTCTCTGCATGTCTACTAGGAATGAACAAACTTTGGGTAGAAAGGCCCTGCCGATGCTTGCTCGCATTGTGAGGATAGCCATACCCCACAATGCAAAGATTACGAAGTATCTTTTTTTAAACAAGCGTTAGAATACGTTGTTTTCAGAATACGTAGTTCTACGCATTTTTTAGGGAACCATACGTTAGATTATATATAAAAGCATCCATTTTTTAACACATAACGGCCTGACCCAAAACAAGATAAATTCATTTACCACCCCCGTATGGCACTAAAATGGGATACCAGGCACAGCTTTGAAAAGCGATTATTTATAATAATTTTACCGCCAATTAAAACAACAGCATTCGTATGAGTACTACTAAACCGAACTTCACACCAGATGCAGGTGGATTCATTCACCATGACGAAGCGAGACGTTTAAGGGACAACTACTGCAACAAAAAACGTCAGAAAGAACCACACAATCCTGACTTCATTCAGGCCTACTTCTTCGGAAAAGAAAAACTACAGCAACTCCTTGATTGTCAGGAAGACATTATCGGACTGCGTATCTATTTCGGAGACGACCATGATCATCCTGAAAAGGAACTGAAGAAGATGGTTATTTATGCCGTAAATAACGAAGGTCATAATGTACATTTCAAAGATTCAACCGCAGCAAAGCAGATGAATCTCCAGGTTGGCGCAGAAGCTCCTATCCAATTCGCAGCACTGGACCAGGGTTTACCATGTCCGACAAATTGCCCTGATACAGGAACCGTTTAAACCAAAACGCAGGTGAATTCATTTCTGATTTTTTTCTACATCATGGAGGGGGTCGAATTTTTACTTTTGATCCCCTTTATCATGAAATTCAAAATTCTCGATAAGGGTGGCAGATGGATCTTTTACTATCTTATCAGCAGTGCTGTTTTCGCAAGCGGCTCGCACCTGATCGCTCATATTTCGAGAAATAACATGTGGTTTTTCAGTCCCATGTCACTCATCCAATTCCTCATTCTTACCATCTTCTTTCATCATGTAATTAAAAACCAGCTACTCAAGAAAATTATTCTCATTGTTTTTGGACTCGTCACCTGTTTTGCGATAACTGACTACTTTTTCCTGGAGGGGCCAATGGCCTATAACTCCTATGCACTTTCCGTAGAAAATCTCTTTCTGTTACTGTATAGCGTCATTTATTTCTGGGAACTCATGCGCGACGAGGACCTGGTCAAACAATCCATCTTTGTCAATTACCTTCCCAGCTTCTGGTATAATAGTGGCCTGTTTATTTTCCATTGCTCCAACTTTATGTTGTCCCTGGCTTATAATTTTTTGCAGCATTCCAGCTTTGCCCAATTTGACAGAGGTATACAAAATGCCACGCTTTCTATTACCTTTATCGGCGGCTTTGCAGAAGTAGTACTGATCTACATCGGCCTCCTCAAAGCTCAAAAATTCAGGTCATGAACAGTTACGAAGTAGTTATCATCGGTACGGCTGTGATGCTCACCATGGGCATCCTTGTCATCGTACTCGTTATCTTTCAGCAGAAACAGGTTATTCAACACAAACTCCTGATCAGGGACAAGGACCTCCAACTGCAAAAAGAACGATTGGTAGCCATTCTCCAGGGCCAGGAACTGGAACGCAAACGCATCGCAGAAGATCTGCACGATGAAGTTGGCGCACAACTTTCCGTGCTCAAACTCAACCTCAACCAGTTGCAGCCATTGCTCAAAACAGGCAATGGCGAACAGGAACAACTCAAAGAGACCAAAGAATTTACAGATACAATCATCCAGCACCTGCGCTTCATCTCACAAAGCCTGCACCCGCAGGCCCTTGAAAACCTGGGACTGAGCCGGGCGCTGGATTCCTTCTGTAATATGATGAACCGTAATAAACAGGTGCAGATCCACTTCACCGAAGAGAGTAACCACCACGTTGTGGAACCCGAAAAAGCACTTAATATCTACCGCGTCGTACAGGAACTCATCAACAATATTCTGAAACACGCACAAGCCTCCCAGGTGCAGATCAACTATCACACTACGCCTACCCAGCTCAGCATCCACGTTGCAGACAATGGAAATGGCCTGCTGCTCAACTCCCTGGAAATGGCCCGTCATAAAACAGGCAGCCTGGGCCTCAAGAATATTGAAAGCCGCCTCAACATCATAGGCGGTACTATCAGCTACACTGCCGGGCAACCTACCGGTACCATTGCCGAAATCAAAGTAGAAAATTACCAGCGCGCTGAGTAATCATATTATTTTATTCTAGCTTTGTCCCCTGAGCAATGACACGTGAAATGAAAATCGGGACAATTTACGCAACCAATATAAACTGGCTCCCTCTATGACAAACAACATTAAGGTAGCTATTGCCGACGACCATAAAATCTTCCGGAGTGGGGTGATCAATACCCTCAAGCCCTATGAAAACATCAGTGTGGTGTTTGAAGCTGAAGATGGAGTTCATTTATTAGAAATCATGGAAACACAACAACCAGATGTGATTCTCATGGATCTGAAAATGCCCAACATGGATGGCATAGAAGCTACCAAAAAAGTTAGGGAAAAATATGCGCACGTAAAAGTGATCGTGCTCACCATGTATGAAGATGACAACTTTATCGTGCATCTTATCGAAATGGGCGCGAATGCTTACCTGCTTAAAAATGCAGAACCAGGTGAGATTTACGAAGCTATTTGTACTACCTACGAGAAAGGTTTTTATTTCAATGAAAATGTGAACCTGGCCCTCCTCAAGAAGGTCATGCACAAAACAAAGCAACAGTTCAAGCCTACTTTCCACAACGAGGTGCCCCTTACCGACCGCGAACTGGAAGTACTGCGCCTGATCTGTGAAGAACTGACTACGCAGCAGATCTCTGAAAAGATCTTTTTGAGTCCAAGAACAGTGGAAGGACTACGCCAGAAACTGCTGGAAAAAACCGGGGCCAAAAACATTGTGGGCCTCGTAATGTATGCTTTTAGAAACGGCCTGATAGAATAGGCTGCAATCTTTTAGTAAAAGCCTGATAGACCGGGCTATTGTTCGTAATGTAAAGGTTTCAATCATCAGCATATGCCTGATTGTATCCAGACTATTCCAAGTCATGTGAACGGCTGCATTTATTAGAATAAACCTGATAGAACAGGCTAAATTTTGTCATGTGAAAGGCTGCATTTATTAAAAATGAGCCTGCTGTTATTTGTCATGTGAAGGCTGAAATAATTGTATCATCCAGGCCAGTACGATCACCAGTATACACCCGATCGCATTGAGCCACAGGAATGAAACAATATTGGTAATAAATACGATGATCACCAGGATCTCCGACACTATTGCCGCCCAGAATACAGCCGTGCCACCGATCCGCTTACAATAAAACGCTACAAGGAATATACCCAGGATAACGCCGTAAAACAGCGATCCCAGTACATTCACCGCTTCTATCAGGCTACCCAGTTTGCTGGCAAACTGTGCTACCACTATACAAAACAGTCCCCAGATGAACGTCCACCAGCGGGATGCTTTAAAGTAATGTTCGTCCGGGGCTGTTGGTTTAAACTGTCTTTTGTAAATATCGATCACTGTCGTAGATGCAAGGGAATTTAATGCCGCGGCAATACTGCCCCAGGCAGCCAGGAATATAATGGCTATCAACAAGCCCACAAGGCCTTTCGGAAGATTGTGTACCACAAAATCCAGGAAGATATAATTGGTATCGTTCGTATCCGCTCCAGGATCTGCTTTTTTAATATACTCGATCGCTGTAGTACGTACTTTGAATGCATCTGCATCTGCGGCCTGTAGTTTTTGACGGGCCGCTTCTACGGCTGCATTGTCCTTGTTATGCAACGCATTTGAAAGCGCAATTGCCTGCTCCTGCTTTATCTTATTAAATCCGTCATATTGGGTTTGCAATACCTGCAATGTAGGCCCATCCACCTTATTCAGCTGCGCCTCATTAAAAAATATCGGCGCCCTGAAATACAGGTAAAACACAAATACCAGCGACCCTAATAATAAGATCAGGAACTGCATCGGCACTTTCACCAATCCATTCATCAGCAACCCAAAACGAGACTCCGTTACACTCCGCGCAGTCAGGTACCTGCCTACCTGCGATTGATCCGTTCCAAAATAAGAGAGTGCTAAAAAGAACCCTCCTATCAGCCCACTCCATATATTATATTTATCCTTCCAGTCAAAATCAGTCACTATCACATTCAGCTTATTCATCTTGCCCGCTACCTTCAGCGCATCATTAAATCCAATACCCGCCGGCAACAAATGAACCACCATATAACCAGCCAGGAACATCCCCACAAAAATGATCACCAGTTGCAATGTCTGCGTATAACTCACCGCACG
Source organism: Chitinophaga sp. LS1 (assembly GCF_034274695.1). Classification (NCBI taxonomy): domain Bacteria; kingdom Pseudomonadati; phylum Bacteroidota; class Chitinophagia; order Chitinophagales; family Chitinophagaceae; genus Chitinophaga; species Chitinophaga sp. LS1. Next base: position 4,961,714 of record NZ_CP128362.1, on the reverse strand, counting down.
TGTACCACCGGACACGGTATAAATAATAAGGAGTCCGCCCATGATTACATTGGTCCAGTATATGTTCCAGCCAAGTAAAGAAGAGAGAATGATAGCCGGGGCATAAATACTGATGCCCGTAGACAATGCACGTTGTATGAGAAATAATATCGCCGTAAAAGTACGGGTCTTACAATCAAAACGACCTTCCAGGTATTCGTACGCCGTGAACACTTTCAGCTTGTGATAAATAGGTACAAACGCAATACAGATCACCACCATCGCCAGCGGCAACCCAAAGTAATATTGTACAAACCGCATCCCGTCAGTATACGCCTGCCCCGGTGCAGAAAGAAACGTAACGGCACTCGCCTGTGTACCGATGATCGACAATAGTACGATGTACCAGGGCATAGACTGGTTATCCAGGAAGTAGCTGGCCATATCTTTCTGGCCACGGCTCTTCCAGATACCGTATAATATAATTCCGATTAATGTACCCCCCAGTACAATCCAATCCGCTACACTCATGAATAAACTTTAGTGAATAAATAAAACGCGCCGATCAGCAGCAACAGCCAGCCGACTACAACAGCATACCACTGCCACCATTGTGGCAGTAATGGCGGTTTATCTTTTTTCATAAGATACTTCCTTTAGCTTTGATTATTTTCTTCTACTTAACATGTTTCCGCTCAATAGACCCAACGCGAGTCCTATCATTAGTCCGATATGAACCCGCTTGATTTCAATTCCTATGACCAGACCAAGTATAATGCAGACAATTGCTGCCATACTCAGTCTGGAGCGGTTTGGCTGTTTTTGTGTCGCCATTTATTTTTTTGTTGAAATCAGGTTCACAAATATGCGGTATGCGCCGGGCACACCTGCAGGCAGTTCTCTGAAGAACGCCAGTGAGGTGTATACATACCTGCCTTTGCCATACTTTGCTACAATGGTAGAACCATCCAGCGCCGGATCTCCCTGATCATGCATAGAGAAGAGCGACTCATACTTAGTATCTGCATTGGTAGTAAAGTATAGACCGCGTTCCTGTATCCATCCGTCAAAGTCTTTCTGGGAAAGCTTGTTCGGATAATTCATGATCTCATCATCAGGACGCAGGAAAGAGACCTCCGCTTTTTCGTCGGTCACACGGTCACGGCTCAGTGAAAACGGATAAGGACCCATATCTGTGATTTGCAAAGGTCCGTTCACATTATACTGTACCAGCAGGGTACCTCCATTCTTTACGTACTCCATGAGGTGAGGCTGCCAGTATTTGATACGTGGATTAATATTATATACCCTTACACCAGTGATGATAGCATCGTACTGGCTCAGGTCTCCGTTCATAATATCTTTTTCGGTTAGGTGAGTGACTTCATAACCTACCTGCTGCAGGCTTGCTGCTACCAGATCTCCTGCCCCATCTATATAGCCCAGTTTGCGCCCATTGTGTTGCAGGTCGACTGTCACCAGACGGCCGGCTGCATCCGGGAATAAAGTAATGGTAGGGATATGGTCATAGCTGATGGTCTGGATACCTTGTGCATAGCTATGGCCTTCGTCTTCAATGATCACTTTGAATGTATCGGTGTGGTTGCTGCCCGTTACTTTTGAAGGTGCAATGTGAAAGAGCAGGCTGGTCTCGTCGCCCTTACCACTGAGGTCAAAGGGCAGGGATGCCTCCTGACTGCTGAAGCCAGCAGGTAGTTGTAATCTCACTTTGCCTTTAGTAGCATTGCCCATGTTGCGCAGTTTTACCTGTACAGGTTGAGCAGTGGTGCTGGTAAATACAAATACGCTGTTCGCCAGGTTCGCCACCACAGGAGGTGCGATGATGAGGGGTGCGTATACTTCACCTTTCACAGGGTCGGTATGTTTGTATTGAACAGGACGGGAGATGGTCAGGTCTTCGCCATTAATTTTTAAATGAATGGTAGCCTGAATAGCTGGAATGTTTTCAGGGTTACCCACGAGCAGCGGGTCCTGTATTTTGTATTCTCCTACACCGTGTGGTTCACGCAGGTAATACGGTTCAGAGATCGGCGTATTATCCGGCACCAGTAGGGTGACAGGGATATTTTTTAGCTGGTTGAAGTCCAGTTTGTTTTGTGCGAGGGTAGTATCCTTGCTGCCAAAGGTAAGAGACTGGATCTGCACAGGGATTTTGCTATTGCAGATCACCTGCACGCTGCCCTGCATAGCCTGACCCGGTACAACGACTTCGTTGTTGCTGTAAGCCTCTGCCCATATGCCGGCACAGGCCAGGATGAGGTTTTCGGTTTCCTTCAGTTTCTGATTGCGCCAGTAACCTTCCGGCAGGGCCTGAATGGCCTTTCTGATGGCTAACAGCGCAGGCACGGTGGCAGCAGGGTTTTCTAAATTATAGGCAGCCCTGGCTTTGTCGATCATCATACCGATGGCTTTACCGCCTTCGATACGTGACCAGGTAGTATTGATACCATCCAGCAGACTTTCGCGGGGGGTATCGCCTTTGATAGTAGTAAAATATTCAAAGGAGCTACCACGGGCAGCGGCTACGCCAAAGCCCTGGCTCTTGTGCTGAGAGCGGCTTTCAGCGGCGATTTCGCCATAACCTTTACCCAGGAGGTAGTTGAAGACCCCCACATCCAGTTTGAACTGGTCTTCACTGGTGGTATTAAATCCACCGAAGTTGAAAGTGTTCCAGAGCAGGCGTTTGACCTTCCAGGGTTTTACGTATTGTAATTGTTCAGGAAATCTTTTGGGATCGGCGGCGGCATCGAAGGCTTCGGCGGCGATCATTGCGGAGGCGGTATGGTGGCCATGCCCGGCACGGCTATCGGCAGGAAAGCGACATACGATGACGTCGGGCTGGAATTTACGAATGATCCAGACAGCGTCTGCAAGGATCTGTTCCCGGTTCCAGATAGTGAAGGTTTCGGTTGGATTCTTGGAAAAACCGAAATCCAGTGCACGGGTAAAGAATTGCTCAGCACCATCAGTACGGCGGGCAGCGAGGAGTTCCTGGGTACGGATCAGTCCCAGGAGTTCACCCTGTTCATTGCCGATCAGGTTTTGTCCACCATCACCACGGGTGAGGGAGAGGTACCCGGTACGATATAATTTTTCATTTGCCAGAAAACCCAGCAGGCGGGTATTTTCATCATCAGGATGAGCGGCCATATATAAAACACTTCCCAGCGTATCCAACTTTTTCAGCTTCAGGGCAATGTCGGCAGAGTTGTTCACGGGCGAGGGTTGTCCCAGGGCCGTGATGGCCGCCAGCATGCCTGTTGCGAATGCTAAACAGATGCTCTTTACCATTACTTTCGAGGATTTAAACAGGCTCAAAAATAGTGATAATAAGGAGGTGTTTATGAAAATGTGATAAAAGGAAATGGGTGGGTGGAACAATAGTATAGGTTCGATATAGCTTCGGTACAACTTCGGTACTATAAGGGCACTAAAAGGGCACTTGTATATCCCGGGGATATTGAGGTGCCCTTTTGATGTTGGATTGGTGACGAAGTTGTATCGAAGCTATACCGAAGCCAGACCGGAGTTATGCCGGTGTTGTGCCGGGGTTATGCCAGAGCTAGACCAGAGTTTTAACTAAGCTATACCGAAGCTTTGCTATAGCCATAGGGGCTATTTCTTAAACATAAAGTACACAGCGCCCAGGATCAGGGCAAAAGACACGAGGTAATTCCACCTGATTGGTTCTTTCAGGTAGAAAATGGCAAAGACGGCGAATACGGAGAGGGTAATGACTTCCTGGATGGTTTTGAGCTGGAAGCCGGAGAAGCCTTCCTGTTCACCCAGACGGTTTGCCGGGACCTGGAAACAGTATTCAAAGAAGGCGATGCCCCAGCTGACAAGGATAACTTTCCAGAGAGCAACATGTGTAAATTTCAGGTGACCATACCAGGCGAAGGTCATGAACGTGTTGGAGATGATAAGAAAGATTATGGTACGCATGCTGCGAATTTACAGCGTTTTGGAAAAGAAAATACAGCCTTCCCGGGATTGTGAAACAGGTATGATTGGGGAAGTTTGTAAATAGAATAATCCGGTAGTTTATGGACCGTAGAGCAGGAGTGAATGGAAGGTTGGTTATAAAAGAGCAGAAGTGAGTGAACGGTTGGTTGTAAAAGAGCAGAAGTGAGTGAACGGTTGGTTGTAAAAAGAAAAATCTGGTTTTGGGGTTATTCCTGCTGCAATGTATGGGGGAGTTTATAAAAGGAAAAATCCGCTCATTTCAGAGTCGTACCCCTAAAATGAACGGATGCAGTTTGTAAATAGAAGGTTATCAGGAGGCCAAATACCCACCCGTTAAATTGGCAAGCATAGCGGGAATGGGTATGGTATTTTTTCCTTTAGCAAAATAGATAAAAAAAATAAACCGGCCCAAAAGAGCCGGCCGGTTGTTACAGGTCTCAACTTTCCTATCATGCTTAGGAGTTGTAAGTTTTCAGAGTGCGCAAAGGGGACTTGTACCCTTCTTGCATCATATATAATGATCTCTGGTAATAATCTAAGGTATAGGCACCTGCCTTTTGCAAGTATGTTATGGTGTGGTATGACTGCTTACCTCTATATTATATATAGAGGGGTCGCTCTCGTATCACAGGCAAATCCATGCCTTCCGATCACCGCTGCCCTCAGGCAGTGGTTTCCTCCCCAATTTGTCAATACCACTCTGTCTTTCCTAAACAAAGAATGGTTACTCTTTAAATAATTTTTAGCAGGCGCCTGCTAAATGCCGGCTTCTTATTCACTGTCTACATATATAATACAACCGTTAATATCCTTACCATTAGTCCGTTTTAAAAAAAACTTGTCTTTTTTTAAAAAAAGGGGGCTCAGAAATAAAAGATCAGCCACAGTGGCCCATTTACAAGTATAAAAAAATTATTTACTTTTTTTGTCTGACCGCTGATCCCCTCAATTAGCCGGATAATTGATAGAATAACCATAATTTTGCTATATTCTGTTTTTGAATGCCGATTTTAGTTTTATTTTAAAAATGGAATGAAAAGATAGTTACAGGATGCTGCCGCTCAACAATACAGATATAGTCACCGGGGTTCGGAACAGGGATAAACAAGTTTTTGAAATTATATTCAATCAGTTTTCGCCATCCATGTTCAGCATTGCCTTGCGCTACCTGAAAGATCAGGAAGAGGCGCAGGACATTGTGCAGGATGTATTTCTGAACCTGTGGCGCACTGCCGAAAACCTGGATGAGCGCGCTCCTATCCAGCACTATCTGGCCAGAGCTACAGTAAATACCTGCCTGAACCGTATCAAGAAAACCCAAAGGCAGCAGGCATACGCAAAGGAACAGCAACAAACGCAGGAACCGGGCACCATTGAGCACCTCCTGCTGGAACATAAAGAACTGGAAGCCCAGTATCTCTCCATTTTAGAAAAACTACCCGAACAGTGCAGACGGGTCTTCGAGATGAGTCGCATTAAAGGATTGTCACCCGCAGAGATATCGCAGCAATTAAATATTTCCATCAATACAGTATACACACACCTTACCACCGCACTCAAAAAAATCAGGTTGGGACTGCTCAATCAGCAGTAGAGGGGCATACATATAATATATATATAGGCGCCCAAGAAAATGTTAAAATTTTTCCACGGGGACTAATGGTAAGTTTATTTTTGATTGTATTAATAGTAAGAGATGAAACTACAGCAACCTGATATCGATGTCGTTATCCGCTACCTGGAAGAACCAGGACATGAGGAGCACAAACGTTCACTGGATGAATGGTTGCAGATGGATGCTGCCAATTTGGATATCTTCTTAGAAACCAAATCCTTATGGCAGGGCGACGATCTGTTGCCTACAGCAGCTACCTACAATACCACGCAACAATGGCAAAGGTTTGAAACCCTGTTAGCTACGGAAGAAGTACTCTCCGGCAACAGTACCCTTACCCCAGTCACATCCAATTCAACTCCCGTTATAAAGATGCGGAAACCTGTACACCGTTACTGGTGGGCAGCAGCCGCTTCCGTGCTACTGATGGCAGGAACTTACCTCCTGGTCCGTCAGCCAATGTATACGACCCAACAAACCGCACAAAATAAAGATAGCCTGCTGTTGCCAGACGGTACCAGACTCTATCTGAATGCACATACTTCTGTCAAATACCCCCGCCACTTCAAAGGTGATACCCGCGAAGTATACGTACAACAAGGGGAAGTATTCGTAGATGTAAAGCATATGCCTGAAAAACCATTCACCGTTCACCTGAAAAATGTGGACATTGAAGTACTTGGTACCTCCTTCGATGTGAAAGAAACCAAACAGGACGTAAAAGTCTTTGTACAGAGTGGTAAAGTAAGAGCTATTTACAAGAACAGGAACAAATCTGTGATCCTCATCCCGGGCCAGGAAGCCGATATGCTACTAGCCAGCGAAAGCATCACCACCCGTCACCATAGAAATAATAATCCTATCGCATGGAAAACTGGTCAGCTTACCTTTGACGATGCCTCATTGTCAGAAGTTGCCGACATACTCGAAGATTATTATAAAGTACATATCGTACTAAAAGGTGATGAGCTGGCCGATAAAAAGCTGATCGCAACCTTCCATAAGGAATCCCTTTCTGAAGTACTGGACATCCTGTCAAAAACACTGCAGGTACATACCGTACAGAAAGATAGCCTCGTAGAAATTTATTAAGTACTTCCGGAGAAAATGCAGGAAACTCATAAGGCACTCCGGAAGGCCGCTTTAACCAAGCGCTGGTACATCGCACTTTTTTGTGCATGTATAGGGCTTCTTTTGGCATGCCCATCAGTGAAGGCCCAGGATGCTGATACGATTCACGTATCCCTGAAAGTAACCCGCACTCCCCTCCGCCAGGTACTCCGCCTCGTCGAAAAACAAACCGGCCTTACCTTCGCTATTTCTTCCACCGTCATAGAAAATTCCAGGAGCATCACCATCAATGCTGATCACCAGCCATTGAATACCGTGCTGCAACAATTATTCTCAGGTAGCAAATACGCATTTGAAGTCAGGAATAAACAAATCATCGTCTTCCCGATCCTGCAATCCGCCCCCGTGAGCGGAATACCGAAAATTCAGACCAAACCGGAACCTGAAGTATTCACTGTATCAGGGGTCATTTCCGATGGAGAGAAGCCACTGGCAGGAGTTTCTATCAGGGAAAAAGGGACGCGAAATGGCGTGAGCAGCAATGAAACAGGTCGGTTCAAACTGACAGTGAATAATGGAGATGCTGTTTTACAGATTTCACTCATCGGCTACGAGCCACAGGAAATACCACTCAAACAAAGAAGAAACCTGGATATACTGCTGGCAGGCGATACCAAAATACTGAATGACCTCGTCATTATCGGATATGGTATACAGACCAAAGCAAACATCACCGGGTCTATCGCCAAAGTAGAAGGACGCCGCCTCAAAAGCCGGCCTGTAACGAATGTACTCGCCGCCCTGCAAGGCACTGCTCCCGGCCTGCTCGTAACCCGCCTCAATGGACAACCCGGCAAAGAAGGATTTAATCTCCAGATCCGGGGTCTCTCTTCCGGCAATAACAGCGATCCACTTGTGCTTGTAGATGGTGCACCCGGTTCCATTACCTTACTCAATCCCAACGATATTGAATCGATCTCCGTACTGAAAGATGCTGCCGCTGCGAGTATATATGGCCCCCAAGCCGCTGGTGGCGTGGTACTCGTAACGACCAAGAGAGGGAAAGCAGGGAAGATCAGTGTTGAATACAACAGCCTCTTTGGTTTAGAGCATCCGATCAATTTGCCCAAACGCATGCACTCCTGGCAGGCAGCGACTTTGCAAAACCAGGCAGCGGCTAATGCCGGCATGGATCCCATCTGGACAGACCAGGAGATCGGTTACCTAAAAGACCCTGCTGTTGGAGCTATTGCTGATGGCAATGGAGATTATAAATATTATTACGACAATGATCCGCTGAAAAACGTGACCCGTCAGAATAGTTCCGTTTCCAATTTTAATATCAGTGCACGTGGTGGTTCTGCAGATCACCAATATATGTTATCATTAGGACAGTTTTCCCGACAGGGCTTGTTTAATACCGGGCCTGATAATACGAATAGGAATAACGTACAACTGAATATCAATAACCGTTTCAGCGATATGATCAGCCTGGAAACGAGTTTGCAGTATGCGAAAAGTCATACACAATCACCCGGCTATCGTGTGGATGGGTACAATGGTTTATTGAATTATTTATACCAGGCACCGGGCAATGTTCCAACATATGTGCCCAATACAAGCAATTATACAACCGGTTATAACCCTATTTCGCTCTTACAGCACGGAGGCAAACGGGATGAACAAACATCTTTTGCTGATGCGACCTTTAGTCTGAAAGCAGAAAATCCTGTGAAGGGGTTAACGCTGAAAGCAGTGTACAGTCCGCAGATCACGCATTACTACGATGGGCTTGGCAAGCAAACTATCAATTACTATAACGGAAATGGGTATGCAAACAGCATCAATGATCCGAACTCTCTGAAAAGAGGCGATCAGCTGGAAGTACAGCATAGTCTGCAGTTACTGGCCGATTATGATATTCCTGCCGGCAAACTGAATACCATTCACATTCTTGGAGGCTATGCTTACGAGAGTCATTATCAGCGCCAGAAGATCTCTTCGCTCTACAATGTATCGGACAATGAGATTGCTACACTGGCATTTAATCAGCCTACATGGGCGGATATTCGCTGGTACAAAGCTTCCGGCTCACAGGGATCACTATTTGCAAGGCTGAATTATAACTTTAATGACCGGTACCTGGTGGAAGCGAACCTGGTGGCAGCAAGGCTGTTTTACAACAGTTCTACCATGAATTCGATTACCCGCCAGCACATCTTCCCTTCTTTCTCTGCGGGCTGGCGATTGAATAATGAGAAGTGGTTTAACCATGCCTTCCGCATCTTTGATGAGTTTAAACTGAGGGCTTCATGGGGGCTGTTAGGGAACTTCAACTGGCGGTCCGGGTTGAATGATTATAATTACCGTGATCAGCTGAAATATCCGCAGGCGTATCCATTGTTGAACGAGGATTATACAGACAGGTATATGCCGGGGAATAATAACTGGGAGACGATCAATACGACGAATGCGGGGTTGGACATGGCTTTCCTGAAAGGCCGCCTGACCGTGACAGCGGATTATTTTGTGAAGCACAATCCGCGTATACAGATAGCAGAACAGACTTTACCTCCTTATAATTATGCTTATCCTTCTTTCTTTATAGCCAGTATGCGGTCATGGGGATGGGAATTGAATATTGGGTGGAGAGATAACAGGGGGCCGTTTAGTTATTGGGTGAATGCGAATCTTTTTGACGACCAGAATAAGATCTTGCAATCGAATGGGAATACAGCATGGCTGGCGGGGAATAATAAAGGACTGGAAGGATTGCCTTATAATGCGATCTTAGGGTATAAAGCGGAGGGGTATTTCCAGAGTAATGATGAGGCGAATGCGCATGCATTTCAGAGTACGACTACGGCTGCGGGAGATCTGAAATATGTGGATCAGAATAATGATGGGATTATTAACGGGGGTACTAATACGAAAGCAGATCATGGGGATCTGGTGTATTTAGGTAGTTCACAGCCGAGGTATTCTTATGGGTTTGATGCGGGATTTTCGTGGAAGGGGTTGGATTTTTCAGTGTTCTTCCAGGGGATTGGGGAGCGGAAGGTGATAGTGCCGGCGAAGTATAGTATGCCGTTTGTAGAAGGGTGGCAGCAGCCATGGCAGATACATGCGGATTACTGGACGGCGGAGAATACGAAGGCGGCTTTTCCGCGGTTATATAATGGCTATAGTCAAAATCTGGCGCCTAGCTCTTTTTGGGTGATGAATGCGGCCTATATACGATTGAAGAATTTGCAGTTGGGGTATACGTTTAGATTTGCGCATGGGCAGCCATTGATTAGTAGTCTGAGGGTGTATTTTTCAGGGCAGGATCTGTGGGAGATCAATAAGATGAAGATCAGGTATTATGATCCGGAGCAGGCGGCGAATACGGGGTATCAGTATCCGTTTTTCAGGTCGTTTACGTTGGGGATGAATGCGATATTTTAGACGGGAATGGTCTTTAATAAACACTTTCCTTTTTCATCAGTTACTTACATCATTTCACTAATAAAACATTCATGAAAGAGGGAATTCTCCAACGGGGGAATGAAAACCATTTTCAAAGAAATGGAATTCTCCAACGAAGATGAAAACCATTTTCAGAAAAAAACGCTTTTACCAAACGGTAAAAGCGTTTTTACTTATTGGGTTTGTTAGTATTGTCTAGTGTTCTTTTTTCCCTGCCAGCAGGTACAAAACTGCCATACGAACCGCTACCCCATTCTCCACCTGGTTCAGGATGATAGAATGTCCGGAGTCAGCTACATCAGAGCTTAACTCTACGCCGCGATTAATCGGGCCCGGGTGCATAATCACGATCTCTTTCTTAAGACTATCCAGCAGCTGGCGGTTTACACCGTAAGCCAGTGAGTATTCTCTCAGAGAAGAGAAGAGCGGTGTATTTTGTCTTTCCAGCTGTATACGCAGTACGTTCGCCACATCACACCATTCCAGTGTTTCGCGGATGTCGTAGCTGACATTTACACCCAGTGCTTCCTGCATGTGCTTAGGGATGAGTGTAGGCGGACCTACAACCGTTACCTCTGCGCCCAGTTGCTTCAGGCAGTAGATGTTGGACAGTGCTACGCGGGAGTGCATGATATCGCCACAGATGGCGATTTTCTTTCCTGTTACGGTACCGAGCTTTTCCCTGATAGAGAAGGCATCGAGCAGCGCCTGGGTCGGGTGTTCGTTGATCCCGTCACCGGCGTTTACGATAGGTACATCAATGTGTTTGGATAAGAAGTGTGGCGCACCGCTGGCTGAGTGTCGCATGACTACCATGTCCACTTTCATGGAGAGGATATTGTTTACGGTATCGATGAGGGTTTCACCTTTTGATACCGAAGATCCTGATGCTGAAAAATTCACCACGTCGGCACCGAGACGTTTCTCCGCCAGTTCGAAGGAGATACGGGTGCGGGTGGAATTTTCAAAAAATAAATTAACGATGGTAGTATCCCTGAGCGTAGGAACTTTTTTGATAGGTCTCTGTAAAACCTCTTTGAACTGATCAGCCGTTTGAAAGATAAGTTCTATATCCTGACGCTTCAGACCGCGAATTCCGAGGAGATGATTTACTGATAATGACATTTAAGATGCAAATATAAATGACCTGAATACAAAACCCAAAATCAATATCCGGACGGTATGGTAAAATTATTCGAAATTGATGGCATTAAGGCGGTGATGGTTTGTCTGTTTCACATTTCCGGGCAGATGGGTTGCTGTTTTAATTAGATAATGACGGCATTACGCTTGTCACGATCCAGCCAGTATACTTTTACCATTTGCGCCCAGAGAGTTCCCTGTTTTATTGGATACTGACAGCATCATGCCTGTCTATCTCCTTCCAGCACACTTTCATTATCCCGACCAGACATTATGCTGTTACTCAATAATAACATCATCATGCCCGTCTATCTCCTTCCAGCACACTTTCATTATCCCGACCAGACATCATGCTGCTACTCAATAATAACATCATCATGCCCGTCACGATCCTTCCAGCGCACTTTCACCATTTCCGAATTGACGGCATCAATGGTACGCCCTACATAGTCCGCCTGAATAGGTAGTTCTCGGGTAAACCGGCGATCTATCAATACAAGCAGTTCTACCTCAGAAGGTCTGCCGAAATCCAGCATTGCATCCAGTGCGGAGCGGGTGGTACGGCCGGTGTACAGCACGTCATCGATCAATACTACTTTCTTATTTTCAATTGAAAAATCGATAGCGGTTTCGTTAGGCACATGGAGTGCTTTCCCTTTATTGAAGTCATCACGGTAGAAGGTGATGTCAATTCTTCCATATTGGATTTTTACGCCTGGCAGCAGCTTCTGCAGGGTATTGTAGATTCTGTCAGCCAGATAAATACCTCTGGGCTGAAGTCCGATCAGCGCAGTTTTGGAGAAGTCTCCATGATTTTCGATAAGCTGGTGACAGAGTCTGTCAACAGTGATGGCCACTTGTGTACCACTCAGTATGGTCTTCAAAGTATGCAGTTTTAGGGGGTAAAAATAAGGAATATGAAAATACCGGGGGCCAAAAAATACGTATATCTTGCATACGGTTAACTTAATCATAAATTATATGAAGCAGCTTCTTATGTTTTCATTGTCCTTCTTTGTTTTTGCATGTAATTCCAAATCCCAGCTGAAAGTAGGTGATAAAGTACCGGCTTTTCAGCTCAAGGATCAGGATGGTAATACCTTTGATATCAATTCTGTGCTGGGGAAACAGCCATTGGTGATCTATTTTTATCCAAAGGATGAGACCAGTGTGTGTACGAAAGAGGCCTGTTCTTTCAGGGATTCTTATACTGCTTTTTCACAGTATGGGGCGAAGGTGATAGGCATTAGTTCTGATGGGGTGGCTTCGCATAAAAAGTTTGCGCAGCATCATAATCTGCCATTTACGTTATTGGCCGATACTTCTAATAGTGTGCGAAAGTTATTTGGGGTGCCGAAGACGTTTGTGATTCCGGGGAGGGTGACTTATGTGGTGGATAAGCAGGGAGTGGTGGTACATACTTTTAATAGTATGAAAGATGGGGAGAAGCATGTGACGGAGTCGCTGGCGGCGTTGAAGGGTATTAAATAATGGATAAGGGCACTTCTTTCGAAGTGCCCTTATATAACTTATGCTTCTTTCACAAACGGATACCCATACTCCGTAGGCGGTACCAGTGTCTCCTTAATCGTCCTTGCACTTAACCACCTGTACAGGTTCAGCATAGACCCTGCCTTATCATTCGTACCAGAAGCTCTCGCACCACCAAAAGGCTGTTGTCCTACCACCGCACCTGTCGGTTTATCATTAATATAGAAATTACCCGCAGCATTCACCAGCTTCTTAGTAGCCAGGTCAATTGCGTAACGATCCTGTGCAATGATAGAACCAGTCAATGCATATGCAGAGCTGCTATCTACCACGCCAATAATTTCCTCAAATTTATCTGCATCATAAGTGTAGATCGTCAATACGGGGCCGAAGATCTCTTCGCACATCGTTACGTATTTCGGATCTGTTACTTCGATCACAGTTGGTTCGATAAAGTAACCTTCTGTCTTATTGTAGTTACCACCAGCAATGATCTTTGCAGCAGGATCTTTTTTTGCATTCTCAATATAGTTAGTGATCTTATTGAATGAACGCTCATCAATCACTGCATTGATAAAGTTGCTGAAGTCTTCCACTGTACCCATTTTCATGGTCTTCAGTTCTGCCAGCAGACGGGTTTTTACCGCTTCGGCAATGTTAGAAGGCAGGTAAGCGCGACTCGCTGCAGAGCATTTCTGACCCTGATATTCAAATGCACCACGTGCCAGTGCAATCGCAGTCACATCTACATCTGCAGAAGCATGTGCCAGTACGAAATCTTTCCCACCTGTTTCCCCTACGATACGTGGGTAAGCTTTGTATTTATTGATGTTCTGACCGATCGTCTGCCACATATGCTGGAACACAGCAGTAGAACCTGTGAAGTGAATACCTGCAAATTCAGGATGACTAAAACAGATATCACCCAGTTTAGGACCATCCACATATATGAGGTTGATCACACCCGCTGGCAAGCCAGCTTCGATCATGATCTGCATGAAAACATGTGAAGCAAATACCTGGGTATCTGCTGGTTTCCAAACGACCACATTTCCACACATCGCAGCAGATGTAGGTAGGTTACCTGCAATCGCTGTGAAGTTGAACGGTGTTACTGCCAGTACGAAACCTTCCAGCGGACGGTATTCGGTTCGGTTGTGAACCCCTGGAGAGCTGACAGGTTGTTGTTTATAGATCTCAGAGAGAAAATGCACATTATAACGCAGGAAGTCGATCAGTTCGCAGGCGCTATCGATCTCGGCCTGGTAGGCATTTTTGCTTTGACCGAGCATGGTCGCAGCATTCATGTGATAGCGGTATTTAGTAGCAATCAGTTCAGCGGCTTTCAGGAAAATAGCAGCGCGTTGTTCCCATGTAGTAGCAGCCCACTGTTCTTTAGCGGCCAATGCTGCTGCGATGGCATCATTGATATGGGAGGCATCGCCCATGTGGAAATGACCCAGTTTGTGCTTGATTTCGTGTGGAGGGCGCAGGTCAACGGTTTTCCCTGTGCGGATTTCCTGGTTGTTGATGTACATAGGAATATCCGCCTGTTGCGCCTTAAAGGCAGATAGTTGCTTTTTCAATGCAACCTTTTCTGGCGATCCGGGTGCATAGCTGTAAACCGGTTCATTTGCCGGTGCAGCAAAATGAAAATAAGCGTTGTGCATTCTCAAAGAGTTTTTGTTGTAACGAGATAATATAAAATTAGTGTCTTTGAACGACAAATAATGGATGTCTTCGATATGGCGGGTTTTAATGGTCTGCGGCCAGCTGGGAATGCGTCCCTTTATGTCAAAATAAAAAACCTTCATGAAAGAGGGAATTCACCAATGGGGATGAAAACCATTTTCAGAATAAAAAGGAGAATTCACCAACGGGGATGAAAACCATCTTTAGAATAAAAAGGAGAATTCACCAACGGGGATGAAAACCATCTTTAGAATAAAAAGGAAATTCACCAACAGGGATGAAAACCATCTTTAGAATAAAAAGGAGAATTCACCAACGGGGATGAAAACCATCTTTAGAATAAAAAGGGAAATTCACCAACGGGGATGAAAACCATCTTTAGAATAAAAAGGAGAATTCACCAACGGGGATGAAAACCATCTTTAGAATAAAAAGGAGAATTCACCAATGGGGATGAAAACCATTTTCAGAAAAAAACTAATCATGCAGGCGATCAGGCATCAATTCCCTAAATCAAAAAAGCCCCTCCTGCTGGAAGGGCCTTTTCACATTAAAAACATCAATTATTTTCTTTGGACATCATCAGGTAAGCTTTTATAAAGCCTTCCAGTTCTCCATCCATTACAGGCCCAACGTTACCTACTTCAAAATCTGTACGGTGATCTTTGATCATCTTGTACGGATGGAATACATAGGAACGGATCTGTGAGCCCCATTCGATTTTACGCTTATTGGCGTTAGCGGCATTTTTCAGCTCTTCGCGCTTGCGCAGCTCTTCCTCATACAGGCGTGATTTCAACATGGTCAATGCCTTCTCACGGTTTTCACCCTGTGTACGGGCCTGCTGGCATTCTACGATGATGCCTGTAGGAACGTGCTTGAGTCGCACGGCTGTTTCCACCTTGTTGACGTTCTGTCCGCCCTTACCACCAGAACGGTAGAATTCCCATTCCAGGTCGGCCGGGTTCACGGCAATTTCGATGGTATCGTCCACCAACGGATACACATAGACTGAAGCAAATGAAGTATGCCTGCGGGCATTAGCGTCAAACGGAGAGATACGTACCAGACGGTGCACTCCGCTTTCAGCTTTTAGCAATCCATAAGCAAAGCTACCGTCGAACTCCAGGGAAGCTGATTTGATACCAGCACCATCCCCGTATTGCACGTCGATTTCAGATACTTTCCAGCCTTGTTTTTCACCGTACATACGATACATACGCAACAGCATCTCGGCCCAATCCTGGCTCTCGGTACCACCGGCACCTGAGTTGATGGTGAGTACTGCCGGCATCTCGTCTTCCGGCTCGTTCAAGGTAGACTTGAATTCCAATTCATCCAAAGCGGCCACTGCTCCCTGGTACGCAGCTGCTACTTCTTCTTCAGAGGCTTCACCCTCTTTCTGGAAGTCCAGCAGTACCGCGCTATCTTCAATAGAGGTTTTCACCTGCTCGTAAAGATCGACCCAGAACTTGTTGACTTTGATCTCTTTCAGAATTGACGTAGCCCGGGCATTGTCGTCCCAGAAGCCGGGGGCTAACGATAATTGTTTGTCATTTTCGATTTTGGCTATGCGGTCCTGGACGTTAAAGAAAACCTCCCAGGACATGGAGACGGTCCCTCATAGCTTTGAGTTGTTCTGCTGTCATAATGGTGGCAAATGTAAGGAAAAAGGGGAACAATATTTGTTGCAGTTTGACATTATTCTTCGCCCTTAAATTAAAATTTTCAACTATCCATGAAAGACTCTCTTTACTACAAGAACAGCGCGATTTTTAACGCATTAGGGTATCTGATGGTCATTGGTGTGAATGCACTTGCTGCTTTTGGCATGATCAACGGCAATACCCCCGCACAGGTGTCGGAGAAGTATGATAATCTCTTTGTGCCTGCGGGTTTTACTTTTTCGATATGGGGCGTAATTTACCTGGCATTGCTGGGGTTTATTATCTACCAGCTTTGGCTGGCGTTTGCGCCCGGATATGAGGAATTGCTGGAACGATTTATGAAAAGGATGCGCGGTTGGTGGTTGATCAGTTGTATGGCTAATAGTTGCTGGCTTTTTGCCTGGCATTATGAACTAATACCACTGGCTATTTTACTGATGCTCACCTTATTAATATCATTGCTGGCTATCCATTTAAATTTTAATATTGCTGCACCGGGCGCCAGCCGTTCTGTGCAATGGCTCATACACGTTCCCTTCAGTTTGTACCTGGGCTGGATCTGTGTAGCCACGATGGCCAATATTGCTGCACTGATGGTGTATTCCGGCTGGGATGGTATGAGCGTACCTATCACAGCTATACTCATCCTGATGGCCTGTGTAGGCGCCACCCTGCTGGTAGTAAAGCGACATAATATCGTAGCAGGAATGGTAGCTATCTGGGCATTTTATGGTATCATTGCCAAACGGCAAAGTGAGGTGACGACCATGGCCCTACCAGTGATCGTATGTTGCCTGACGGCGATCGGCGTTGTGCTGATTGCGGGCGTTCGGGAGGCATTTCATAAAAAGGCCGTTAAATAATTTATTACATTTGGAGACTAAAAAATCAACTCATGTTCCCAACGACAAATCCTGAAACAACAAAAGCCTGGCAGGAGCTGCTGAAACACGCAGACCAGATGAAACAAACACACATGCGCACTTTGTTTGCGGAAGATGGCGAAAGATTTAAAAAATTTAACCTGCGTTTTGAAAATATCCTGTTCGACTATTCCAAGAACATTATTACAGAAGAAACGCTGACTAAGCTGTTTGCACTGGCGAAAGAGTGTGGTGTAGAAGATGGCATTAAAGCAATGTTCAGCGCTGAAAAAATAAATGCTACTGAGAACAGAGCTGTGCTGCATACTGCATTGCGCAATTTCTCAGGCGATCCTGTGCTGCTGGATGGTAAAGATGTGATGCCGGATGTAAAGGCGGTGCAGAAGAAGATGGAAGAGTTTTGCGAGCGTGTGCACAGTGGTGAATGGAAAGGATATACCGGCAAACCTATACGTTATATCGTGAATATTGGTATTGGTGGTTCTGATTTAGGTCCGGTAATGGTGACTGAAGCATTGAAACCTTACTGGAAAAAAGATATGCAACCTTACTTCGTGTCTAATGTGGATGGTACACATATCGCAGAGACACTGAAGAAAGTAAATCCGGAAGAGACCCTGTTCTTAGTTGCTTCCAAGACCTTCACTACGCAGGAGACAATGACCAATGCGCTGACTGCGCGTAGCTGGTTCCTCGGGCATGCGAAGGATGAAAAGTTTGTAGCAAAACATTTTGCTGCATTGTCTACTAATGAAAAAGCGGTGAAGGAGTTTGGTATCGATCCTGCGAACATGTTTGAGTTCTGGGATTGGGTAGGTGGACGTTATTCACTGTGGTCTGCAATTGGATTGAGCATTGCGCTGACTGTAGGATTTGATAATTTCAAACAATTGCTGGAAGGTGCACATGCAGTGGATAAGCATTTCCAGACCACTCCGTTAGAGAAGAATATTCCGGCTATCATGGCGCTGGTGGGTCTGTGGTATGGTAACTTCTTTGGCACTGCCACTGAAGCCATCTTAGCTTATGATCAATATATGCATCGTTTTGCTGCTTATTTCCAACAGGGTAATATGGAGAGCAATGGTAAGTATGTAGATCGCAATGGTAAAGCGGTGAATTACGAAACCGGTCCGATTGTATGGGGTGAGCCAGGTACAAATGGACAGCATGCGTTTTATCAGTTGATCCATCAGGGTACACGTATTATTCCGGCTGACTTTATCGCACCTGCCATCAGTCATAATCCGATTGGTGATCATCACGTAAAACTGTTGTCTAACTTCTTTGCGCAGACAGAAGCATTGATGAATGGTAAGAGTGAAGAAGAAGTGAAGGCGGAGTTAGTGAAACAGGGATTGAAAGAAGAAGAGATTGCACACCTGACGCCTTATAAAGTGTTTACCGGTAACAGGCCTACGAATTCATTCCTGGTGAAAGAGATTGATCCAAGAACGTTGGGTTCACTGGTGGCACTGTATGAGCACAAGATCTTTGTGCAGGGTGTGATCTGGAATATCTATAGCTTTGATCAATGGGGTGTTGAATTAGGTAAGCAGCTGGCGAATAAGATCCTGCCTGAATTGGTAAGTGATGCGGCAGTATCCAGTCATGATAGCTCAACAAATGGATTGATCAATGAGTGGAAGAAGATGAAGAAGTAAGCTTCCATTTGAAACAATAATAAAAGAGGGGTTTGCCATAGGCAAACCCCTCTTTTATTATAAAAAAACCTCTGGAAAAATCCAGAGGTCGTATAAGAAGTTTAAGAAGTCAATATTAGCCTTCCCTTACCACTTATCTACATCTTCACTATGTGAAGTAGCAGATGCAGTAGCGGCAGGTGCAGCAGCAGCTTCAACAGCGGCTTCCACAGCAGCATCAGAAGAAGTTCCTTCTGTGCCTTCTCCCTCTTCATCATCACGTACATAGTCGTGGTTGTAGGCATCAAAATCGAAGTCGGGCATCAACTCAGTCTTCACGTAGTTGATGGTCTCTGTTAATGCATTCAGGAACTTGTTGAAGTCCTCCTTGTACAGGAACACTTTGTGCCTGTCATAACCATTGTCATTAAAGCGTTTTTTGCTTTCTGTAATGGTCAGAAAGTAATCATTTCCCCGAGTGGTCTTTACATCAAAGAAGTATGTTCTTCTTTTGCCCGCTTTCAATCGTTTAGAAAAGATACTGTCATTATTTCTTTCCTGCTGATTGGTATTTTCGTACGCCACAGTTGATAGATTTAAGTTGTTAACGAATCAAATCCTTTTTCCAATAAGCAACAAATATACTATTGTTTTACAAATATCAAAATAATTTTAAATGATTTTGAAAAATGATAGAAACACAGCTTAGGTACTGGTTTTCAGGCATGTATAATATTTTGATCCTTATTCCATTATGGATTCATCTTCCCCAGATTGCTGCCGGGCGTATAATTCTGAGTAGTAACCGTTTAATGATAATAATTCGTCATGGGTGCCGGTTTCGACGATGCGTCCATCATCCAAAACTATGATCTTATCAAACTCAAAAAGGGCAAATATCCGGTGGGTAATAATTATAGCGGTTTTGTCTTTCAGGTATGCATACAGATTGCCAATGATCTCTTTCTCTGTACGGGCATCTACAGCCGACAGACAGTCATCAAACACCAACAGATTCGGATCTTTGATCAAACCACGGGCGATGGAGATACGTTGTTTCTGACCACCACTCAATGTCACACCCCGCTCCCCTACTACCGTATTGAAGCCTTCGGGGAATCCCAGTATGTCCTTCTCCACCGATGCCTGACGGGCTGCACGACGTACAGTTTCTTCATTGGCTTCAGGGGTACCGAAACGGATATTGTTGGTGATCGTGTCTGAAAACAGGAATACATCCTGTGGTACATAACTGATCTGTGTACGTAAGTCTTCCAGTTTCAAGGTTCTAAGATCCATACCATCCAGCATCACTTCACCTTCCTGCGGATCATACATACGAATCAGCAACTGTGCCAGGGTAGACTTTCCGGAACCGGTACGGCCAATCACCGCCACTTTCTCTCCCGGTTTTACCGTCAGGTTAAAGTTTTGGATGGCCTGTATTCCTGTATGTGGGTAGGTGAAGGATACATTTTTGAAGACCACTTCACCTTTTACATCGATGGACCTTGCATCGGGTCTGTTGTAAATAGCGGGCTTGATATCGAGGAACTCATTTAGACGTTTCTGACTGGCAGATGCACGTTGTATCATACTGGCCACTATCCCGATAGAAAGGAATGGGAACATGAGCATGTTTACATAAATCACAAATTCTGCGAGGTTACCTACGGTGATGTTGCCATGTATGACCTGGATACCACCAATAAAAATGGTGAGGAGTACACTCAGACCAATCAACAATGCCATGCTGGGTTGGAAGAGGGCATCTGTCTTTGCAAGACTGACGGAACTGATCTTGTAGTCTTCGCTGGCTTTTTCAAAATGCCCGATCATGCCTTCTTCCTGTACATATGATTTGATCACACGGATTCCGGAATAAGACTCCTGTGCAATGGAGGTGATATTGGATAATTGTGCCTGTATCTTTTCACTCTTGCGGTGAATGATATGGTTCACATAATATATAGTGAGTGCCAGAAAAGGCAGTGGTGACAGGGTATACAGTGTAAGCAACGGGTTCACATCTATCATGAGATACACGACGATCACAAGCATGAAGATGGTGCGGGTGGCATACATGATAGCAGGGCCGACATACATACGTACACGTGATACGTCTTCTGTGATGCGGCTCATGAGGTCACCGGTGCGGTGCATCTTAAAGAAGTTGAGATCCAGCAGCTGGTAGTGCTGGTAAATTTCGTTCTTGAGGTCAAATTCAATGTGGCGGCTCATCACGATGAGCGACTGCCGCTGAAGATATAAGAAGAAACCACTTAGTAATGCGAAGATGAGCAGCATGACACCGTAGAAGGCGAGGACTTTGGAGAAGTCAGAATGGAAGGTGGTTTTAAGATTGGTATCGCTGATCAGGTGATAGTTGTTGAGATTCTGGGCCAGCAGATCGAATATCTGGCGGACCATGATAGGTTGAAACACACTGAATACAATGGAGATGACTGTGCAGACTAATCCAAGCAGGAAACGCCATTTATAGCGAAGGAAGTATTTATTCAGTACGGCGAGGTGTTTCATTGGTCTATCTTTCGTAAATATCCGTTTAGCATGGTTTCAGATAAATCGAGGGATCGATCTGATGGTTTTGTTTCGTTGAAGCAGTGCTTATCATTTTCAAAATCGCGTTAGCTTCCGGAGAATGAATTGTTTTTCTTTCAAAGAAGAAAATCCTACTGCTACAATTAAAAAGGGAGAGGTTCCCCTCCCCCTTTTCTGATAACTTATAAACTATTCAGTGTTTCTATGATCTTTTTCTCGCTATCGGCTTCACTTACGTTTTCCTTCACGAATTTCTGACCAGTGATATTTTCGAATAGTTCGATATAACGTTCGCTCACGGTGTTGACGAATTCATCGGTCATTTCAGGCACCTGTTGGCCTTCTTTACCCTGGAATCCATTTGCCATCAGCCATTCGCGTACAAATTCTTTTGAGAGCTGTTTCTGTGGTTCGCCCGCTTTTTGTTTTTCTTCGTAGCCATCTGCATAGAAGTAACGGGAAGAATCCGGTGTATGGATCTCATCGATCACATAGATGGTATCTCCAATTTTACCAAATTCATATTTGGTATCTACAAGGATCAAACCGCGTTTAGCTGCCAGTTCTTTACCACGTGCGAAAAGGCCGAGTGTGTATTGCTCAAGTCTTTCGTAATCTTCTTTGCTTACAAGCCCCTTTGCAATGATATCCTCGCGGGAGATATCTTCATCGTGACCTTCGTGTGCCTTGGTCGTAGGCGTGATGATAGGCGTTGGGAAGTAGTCGTTCTCCTTCAGACCTTCCGGCATTGTTACGCCGCAAAGTTCGCGTTTACCGCTTTTGTAAGTTCTCCAGGCATGGCCGGTAAGGTTACCACGAACCACCATTTCTACCGGGAAAGTTTCACATTTTAAGCCGATGGTTACATTTGGCAAGGGCACAGCCTTTACCCAGTTAGGCACGATGTCCTTAGTAGCTTCCAGCATGATTGCAGCTACCTGGTTCAGCACCTGACCTTTGTAAGGAATAGGACGGGGCAGTACCACATCGAATGCGGAGATACGATCGCTGGCTATCATTACCATCTCTTTGTCATCGATGGTGTATACGTCTCTTACCTTTCCTTTGTAAAAAGCCGTTTGCTTTGGAAATTTAAACTTTGGCTCTAACATGAATTATTACCTTATTAAAACAATTAACGAATATCCTTTATTCACCCGGCAAATATTGCCTGTTATGCATTCAGATGCGCAAAAGTACTTAATTAACTAAGAAAACTTTAAAAGCCGGGAATTATTCGCGCCGGCAAACTGGTGGATCAGGTTTAAAATATATTCATTCTCTGGGTACTGCGTAAGCCTGTCTTTCACGTCTTCTTCCACTGTGATGGCGGTATCGCGGGAAATGTAGCCCATGCCGTAGAACTTCCCTTTTTCCATCAGGATATAGCTCTGTTCCCCTGCATCGCGGCCGGTATCGACGATGATAAAGCTCGGCTGCTGCATTTGCATGTGGATGATGGCGGCTTGTACCCGGAGGTTATAGTATTCAGGTCCTTCCTTTTTATCGCAGGCACCTTTACACTTGTGGCCTGTCAACGGTTTGCAGGCGCCATCGCCTTTCTGGAGGAAGCATAGACGGGGGCAGAGATCGAATTCACGGATCAGCCCTTTGAGCATCGTATGGCCCTGTACCAGTAAAGGGAATGAGTGAAGTGGCCGGGTATACTTGCGGCGGCGTTCGATCACGAGGCGCAGGTAGCCCAGTTGGTCTTCAAAAGTGTAGAAGCCGTATTTGAATTCTACGTTCTTCTGACTCCTGTTATATTTTGGCCACAACCGTTTGATCTCCACGCTTTCGAGAATATTGGCCATGAGTTCCGTACCTGTCACTTCGTGAGAGACACTATAGATGTTGCGCAAAAACTCCTGGCGCTGGCGACTGGGATTGTTGCCGGTAAAATGGCTGTTGACCCGCTTTTTTATGTCTTTGGCTTTGCCAACATAGATGACTTTCCCTTTCTGATCGTGGAAATAATATACACCCGGGTTGGCAGGTAATTTCTTTACCTGATCAGGGGGAAGGTGTGGTGGCAGGAACTGTTCCTTGCTGGTGGTTTTGAGTGCTGCCGAGATAGCATTGTTCGTATCCAGGCTCAGGTAGAGTCCCATAAGACGAACGGTAGCAGCAGCATCGCCGGCAGCACGGTGACGCTGTTCTACATTGATTTGCAGAGAGCGGCAAAGGTTACCTAGACTGTAACTGGGTAAACCGGGAACGATTTTACGCCCCAAGCGTACAGTACACAGTTTTTTGGTGCGGAGGTCGTAACCTGCCTGCAACAAATGATATTGTAAAAATGAATAGTCGAAGTTGACGTTGTGAGCAACGAAGATCTTGTCTTTTAGCAAAGCAAATACTTCGCCGGCAACATCTGCGAATTTGGGAGCAGTGGCTACCATGTGGTCAGTAATACCGGTAAGCGACTGGATGTAACGGGGAATAGGTACACCGGGATTGATCAGCGATTCGTATTGCTGAACAATTTGAGATCCATCATAAATAAAAATGGCTATTTCGGTGATGCCATTGGCACTGGCGTGCCCACCTGTGGTTTCGATATCGACAATTGCGTACATAACTCCCTTACTCCGAAAGCAAAGATAGGGGGTGTGCAGCAATATAAAAAAGAGTTGTTAGTCACCAGGTCGACATTCCCGAATCCAATTCACAATGAAACCTTCCTGGCAACTAACAACTACAAAATTCTTATTATTTCTTCTTCAACAAACTATCCAGCATCTTCACATGCGTCTGATGCGCCTGCAGCGTAGGCAGTGTCTTTGCAGCGAAAGCTTTCAGCTCAGGATCAGTTACGTCATTGCTTGCTTTCTGGAACAGGTCTACAGCATCGTTATGGTCTTTTACCATCTCATCCACATAAGCCTTGTCGAAATCCTTACCGGTTTTCTTGCTGATATCCTTAATATCCTTTGTATAGTCTTCTCCTACACTATCAGGCAGTGTAATGTTTTTGGAAGCTGCAATCGCTTTCAATTCATCAGCAGCTTTAGAATGGTCTGCTACCATCTGCTCGCCAAAAGCTTTTACCTGAGGATTTACACCTTTTTCCTGTGCAATCTTGCCAAGCTGAATTTCTTTCATACCCGCATCGGCAGCTTTTACAGCGAATTCAGATGAATTCTGGTCTACCGGAGCTATTTCTTTATTTACGGCATTTGCGCTATCAACAGCGTCATCATGCTTTGCTCCGGTGTTTCCTCCGCCACAGGATTGTAGCATCCAAACGGTCATCAACGTGGCAGCTACATAACTTAGTCTTTTCATGTCTAACTTTTTTAGGTTCAACAATTATTACATGGGAAGAGGCAAAAAAGGGGCCACTGCCGACAGAAGGTTCTATTAACCACTCCAATGCCTTGCTGGGAGAGGATTTTCATAATACAACCTCTACCATAATGATTATCAAACAATTGTAGACGTGTTTCTACAAATATGGAACAGTCGTCTTTTTTTATTTGGAACATTCATTCTGAAATTATATTTTTGTACCATCATGGCACGTAACAAAGCATTCGATCCTGAAGAAAGGCTGGAAAAAGCAAGAGACCTCTTTTGGCAAAAGGGGTACAACGCGACTTCTATGCAAGACCTTGTGGATGGCATGCAACTGAACAGGGCCTCTATATATGATACTTACGGCGACAAGCATGCGCTGTTCCAGCAATGTCTCTCTAACTACGCCAAACAGGCGTTGAAAGATTACAAGCAATGCTGCCAGGTATGCTCCCCGATTGCCGCTGTTGAACACATTGTACGCAAAGCCATTGCAAACAGAAAAGAAGGCCAGACCTGCCTGATGGTAAAGACTTCCTTTGAACTGGCATCTATGGACCAGGGTATCAAAGATCTTGTTAAGAACCAGGCATTGGAACTGATCTTTGTATTGCAGGAATTGCTTGAAAAGGCAAAACAGATGGGAGAAATTCCTGCGGATAAAGACCCGGGTGTAATGGCCCGCTTCCTGTACAGCAGCTTTAGCTCACTGTGGATGATGGATGTATTATTCAATGATAAACAGTTGGTTGATCAGTTGACTGATCATATTTTAAGTAGCATTAGAAAGTAAAAATTTTTTGACCATTTCCAGAACGATCATTCTAATATGTATCCAGCATTATTAACACAGGCAACTATAGGCAAATACGCCCTTTCTAATAAAGTCGTGATGGCGCCGGCTGTAACCAAGCGCCGCGTCAATGATGGGGTGCCAAATGAGCTGATGGTGGAGTATTACAGCCATCGGGCAGGCGCCGGACTTATTATAGCAGAGGGCACCAGCCCTGTGGAAAGCGGAATGGGGCATGCACATATGCCGGGCATTTATAGCAAAGCACAGGTAGCGGGTTGGAAAAAGGTGACGGAAGCCGTTCATGCAAATGGCGGTAAGATCTTCCTGCAAATCATGCATACGGGCAGGATCTCTCATCCTGCAAATATGCCGGCAAAGACGAGGATCGTAGCACCTTCGGCAATTGCCGCCAATGGACAAATCTGGACAGCGGCTGGTTATCAACCTTATGGTACGCCAAGGGCAATGAGTACAGCTGAAGTTCAGGAAATGGTGCAGCTACATGTAAAGGCCGCGAAACAAGCGATTGAAGCAGGTTTTGATGGTGTGGAACTGCATGCGGCGAATGGGTACCTGATGGAGCAGTTTCTTCATCCTGATACAAACCAGCGTACCGATAAGTATGGTGGGACTATTCCGAACAGGGTACGGTTTATTCTGGAAACGGTGGCTGCGGTGAGTGCAGCGATTGGAAAAGACAGGACAGGGATCAGGTTGTCTCCTTATAGTAAGGTGAATGATCTGCAACATCACGGACAGATTAATACGACTTATGAATATTTAGTAGATGCGTTGGATACGTTTTCACTTTCATATATACACATTGTAGATGGGCATAGTTTAGGAGAGCCGGAGATACCAGCGATATTGCTGGCAGGAATCAGAGCGAGGTTTAATGGCCCGCTGATACTAAATGGGAATTTCGATGCACTGAAAGCAGAGGATACTTTGCGGAGTGGGTTAGCGGATTTTGTTGCATTTGAACAGCCTTGTAGCAGCGGGGTAAAATTGTCCGGTCCGCGGATGATCGCGGATTGTTTATCATAAATAATGTTTGGTTAGTGGTTAGTCAGGTTGAACGACCCGCTGTAATGGCGGGGTTAAATTGCCCGATCCGCGGATATGAGCGCGGGTTGTTATCATAAATAATGTTTGGTTAGTGGTTAGTCAGGATGAACGACCCGCTGTAATGGCGGGGTTAAATTGCCCGATCCGCGGATATGAGCGCGGGTTGTTATCATAAATAATGTTTGGTTAGTGGTTAGTCAGGATGAACGACCCGCTGTAATGGCGGGGTTAAATTGCCCGATCCGCGGATATGAGCGCGGGTTGTTATCATAAAATAAGATTGCTTGCAGCGAAGGAGAATCCCGGTGACGCCCTGTTGTCACCGGGATGTGTTTTTTTCCCTAAAAACAGGGTTCATCCTCGTTGGTGAATTCCCCTTTTCATGAATGTTTTATTTCCAATTGAAATATTGCTGTGCATTGTAAAAACAAATATCCTGTATCACCTTCCCTACCCACTCCACATCATTTGGTAATTCCCCATTCTCTATCTCCTGCCCAAACAACTCGCAAACGATACGACGGAAATATTCATGTCTTGGATAAGAAAGGAAACTCCTCGAATCAGTTAGCATCCCTACAAAACGGCTTAGTAACCCCATATTGGACAATGCATTGATTTGCCTGATCATTCCATCCTTCTGATCTAAGAACCACCATGCAGAACCAAACTGCACCTTCCCTGCTACTGACCCATCATTGAAGTTTCCAATCATGGTAGCCAGCAATTCATTATCTGAAGGATTCAGGTTATAGAGAATTGTTTTTGCCAACTGATCCTGGCTATCCAATCTATCCAGGAATTTAGCCAACGCCCTCGCCTGGGAGAAATCGCCGATGGAATCCCAACCAGTATCAGGACCTAACTGGCGCATCATGCGGGAATTGTTATTGCGCAACGCACCGAGATGATATTGCTGTACCCAGCCTTTCTCCCAATCCCAGATAGCCAGTTGTACTAATAAGGCAGATTTGATCTGACGGATTTCGGACAAGGTCAGTTGTTGACCACTTCTTACTTTCGTAAAGATGTTATTGATCTCTGTATCTGAATAATCATCTGCATAGATTTCCTCTATACCATGGTCTGACACAGAACACCCCATCCCTGCAAAGAAATCGTGCCTGCTTTTAAGCGCTGTAAGCAGATCCTGGTAAGTGGAAATACTTGTATCCGCAGCCTGTTCCAGCTTTTGGAGATACGCATTATATTTTGCAGGATCATCTACATTCATTGCCTGATCCGGACGGAACGCAGGCAGAATAGGAATTTCAAAACCGTCCTCTTTTAGTTGTCTGTGATATTCCAGTGTATCTGCAGGATCATCGGTCGTACATACCAGCGCTACTTTCATTTTGCGTAGCAGGTTGCGGGTGGTATATTCTTTTGTTTGCAACAGCTCATTGCAGGTAGCATAAATAGCTGGTGCCGATGATGTATTCAATATTTCATTGACGCCGAAATAACGTTGTAATTCCAGGTGCGTCCAGTGATACAGGGGATTACGTAAGGTATAAGGCACTGTTGCCGCCCACTTTTCAAATTTCTCCCAGTCCGAACGGTCACCTGTACAATAGCTCTCATGCACGCCATTCGTACGCATGGCCCTCCACTTATAGTGATCGCCATACAGCCATGCCTGTGTAATATTTTCAAAGGCGGTATCGGCTGCAATTTGCGCCGGTGGCAGGTGACAATGATAATCAATCACGGGCATCTCCTTTGCATAGTCGTGATACAATTTCCTGGATGTCGCAGTACTCAACAGGAAATGTTCATCTAAAAACTGCTTCATTATTACTGATTAAAATGTTGTTTATAATGAGACTCCTCTCTTCCAGGGAATGAAATCATCCTGTCCGTTCAGGACTGATTTTGCGGGCAATGTACCGCTGGCCACCTGGATCACATGTTCCAGGATCCGCTCCCCTGCCTGTTGGATCGTCTCGTCCCCATCTATGATCGTACCGGTATTGATGTCTATGATGTCCGGCATTTTTTCAAACAACTTTGTATTGCTACTTAATTTGATCACAGGGGTGACAGGGTTGCCGGTAGGCGTACCCAAACCTGTGGTGAACAAAACGATGGTAGCACCGGCACCTACTTCGGCTGTGGTAGATTCTACGTCATTGCCGGGGGTGCATAAGAGGTTGAGGCCCGGTTTCTTTACCTGTTGGGGATAATCCAGTACTTCTACTACAGGCGATGTACCACCTTTCTTAGCGGCGCCTGCACTCTTGATGGCATCGGTGATGAGTCCATCCTTGATATTGCCGGGTGAAGGGTTCATGTCAAAACCAGAACCGGCATCTTCTGCCCTGCGTTCGTAAGTACGCATCAGGTCTATGAAGCGCAGTGCATCTGTCTCCTGTACACAACGGTCACTCATCTCCTGTTCTACCCCACAAAGCTCAGGGAACTCTGACAGGATCACACTACCGCCTAAGGCAACCAGCAGATCGGAAGTATAGCCGATGGCAGGATTCGCAGAAATACCTGAGAAACCATCGGAGCCACCGCATTCAAGACCGATGGTCAGTTTGCTTAAAGGCGCCGGCTTTCTTTCTATTGTATTTGCTGCTATCAAACCCGCAAAGGTTTGTTTGATGGCAGCAGATACCAATGCCTGTTCTGTACCAATGGTTTGCTGATCGAGGATGTATAAAGGTTTACTGAATTCCGGAGAACGCTTATTGATCTCATCCTGCAGCATAGTGATCTGTGCATTCTGGCACCCCAGACTTAATACTGTGGCACCTGCTACATTTGCATGGGTGATATACCCTGCCAACAGGCCACAAAGGGTTTGTGCATCCTGACGGATACCACCGCAACCACCTTCGTGTGTGAGGAATTTAATGCCATCTACATTTGGAAAAACCTTTGGTTGCTGATAAGCGGGTTCGTTTTCTGTGAAGATGGTTTCGATAATGCTTTCTTTACTGGCACCCTGCTGGAATTGTGTAGCCAGTTGTTTTGCAAAGGCGGCGTATTTTTTAGGCCGGCCATAACCCAAAGCATCTGTGAGGGCTTCTTTCAGTACTTCCACATTCCTGTTTTCGCAGAATACCATGGGGATCACGAGCCAGTAATTGCCCGTGCCCACGCTACCATCTGCACGATGATACCCCTGGAAAGTACGATCTTTCCAATGTGCAATATCAGGTTGATGCCAGGCAGTCTTGCGCTGTGACGCCAGCTGAAAATCACTGGCAGCATGTTGTACATTGCTGGTGCCTATCCTGGCGCCCGCAGGCAGATCTTGTTTTGCCTTGCCTACCAGTACGCCATACATGGTGATAGGATCACCTGTTTTAAGGGCTGCTTCCGTAAATTTATGTTTGGCAGGTACGTCATCATACAGCGTGTACGACTGACCATTATCCTGTACGGTTTCTCCTTTCTTCAGGTCGGTTAGTGCCACCACTACATTATCGTGTGGGTGGACTTTTAAAATACTTCTTTTCATATCACGGTTGTTTCTGCTGCTACCCGTTTGATTAATGTAGCGGCTCCTTCATTTATTAAATTATTCAACATGACGGTAACAGCCTGTGCGAATCCTTTGTATCGGGTTAAGTCTTCGCCCCATAAGGCTTCATTTTTCAGCACTTCCTGTACCAGCGCTTCAGGAGATAATTGCGCCCATTTTTCTTTGAAGTACGCAGCATGATCATCCTGAATATCCTGCTTCATGGTGAGCAGATATGCAGCAAAACCCATGGCCAGTAATGCAGGCACTTCATGTACATGCTGGTAGTATTTTTTCAGAATGGGAATGACACGCATTTTCATTTTGCTCGTATACTGCATGGTGATGCTGAGCCAGCGATGTTGGATGTATGGATTGCGGAAGCGGTCCAATACGCTGATAGCAAAGCGATGCGCAGCATCTTCACGGATATTGATATCAGTAATAGCAGGCACGATTTCATGCTGCATGAGGGCTGCAATCACTGCTTCAAAAGCGGCATCCTCCATTGCTTCGCGCACGGTTTCAAACCCGGCCAGATGTGCTAACCCACAGGTGAGCGTGTGCGTACCATTCAATAAGCGCAACTTCAATTCACGGAATACATTGATGTTTGGTGCGAGTACCACACCTTCATCTGCTTTAGCAAAAGAAAGTATCTTTTTTACTTTTTCACTATTGGTCTCTATTGCCCATAGCCGATAGACTTCAGACATGATCATGAGTTGGTCTTCATAACCAAGCTGTTTCTCTGTCGCCGCCTGTTCTTCTTTTGGCAATGCACCGGGTACAATGCGGTCTACGAGCGAATTACAGAAGTCGTTTTCTGTTTCCAGCCAGTGAATGAAAGGTTGTTCTAAATGATGTCGTTTTGCCTGTTCAAGGACGATATTTTTCAGTTTCGTACCATTGTCCGGAATGAGTTCTGTAGGGATGATGACCATCCCTTGCTGGTTAAACTGGTAGCGTTTCAATAAGAACGCGAGCAATTTTCCGGGGAAAGAAGATGGCGGGTTTGCATGAATATCATCATCTGTAAGACTAATACCGACTTCGGTTGTATTGGATATAATGATCTCCATATCGGGGTTCTCTGCGCAGGCAAGGATCTCAGTCCATTGCGATGCTGCGGAGAGTACCCGGCTGATAGAAGTATTAATGACATGTTCTGAAATACGCTGTCCGGCATGGATTCCCTGTATACATTGAGTATAGAGATGATCCTGAGCAGCAAAGGTATCCGTACCACCTTTGTCAGTTGATTTGATCACGACAATACGGCCGTTGAAAATGCCGGCTTTGTTGGCTTTATCTATGAAATAATCAGGGAGACCACGGAGAAGCACGCCGGTACCAAATTGCAGTACCTTTTCAGGAAGCTCCGGGAGGGCTACGTGATTTTTTGACAATTGCATATAATGAGTTTGATAATTTGAAGTATGGATTGAAATGCAGATAAAATTTCAGGTTACCAGGATGATTATTTCTTTGCCTCCCGAATCATCCAATCTGCCAGATCAGCTGCTGCCTGATAATTTTCAAAATCGGGTGAGAGTCTGCGACCATCAAGGTATTCATTGTAGAACCAGGGATCGCCTACTGCAAATACTGCACCCTTGCCTACTTTGGCCACCGCCATGATCACATCTCCTTTATCATTGAAGATGGAGGTAGCGGGTGGCGAGAGTTTCAGCGTCGAGATCTCTTTGATGTAGATTTTCTTTGTGCGGGCAAAAACAGGGTTTCCTGCAGGCAGGTATAAAGCGCCCTGCTCAAATTGCTTTCCTTCTACATGGTTGCGGCTATCTTCATTAAAGTGAATACCGAAGCGCTCTGTAAGGGTGTTGAATTTTTCTATTTCTGAATTACCTTTGTCGTTTTGCAGGATGACCAGGACACCTCCTTTCTTTACCCAGTCATAGATCACATCAGCATAAGCAGGCGTCATGAAATTAGGTTTCGCAGTTTCCTTTTCAGTATCAGGATCTACGATCAGGAAGATATTGGTCTTTGCCAGATTTGCAGCTGTGGGTGCAGCAGGCAGCATGGCGGTACGCACACCTTTGTTGTGGAAAATTTCGCCCCAGAGAGAGTACCCACCATTATCCATCTCATCCCATACATAATGCCAGGTGGTACCATTGCTTCTTACTTCATGGTTGAAGAAATTATCGATGGTGATGGTGAGCCCTTTGCCTGTTTTAGGAATGGCCAGCAGGTCTATTTCATTGGCAGCCTGCATATAGGCGCCTACTCCTTTGGGATCGTTCTGGATCACCTTTTCACTCAGGTAGTATTCATAGCTGCCATCGCGGTAAGGATCGCCTCCCAGGCCCCCGACGTTAACAGTACCTTCGAGGTTTACACCGCCTTCGGCAGCAGGACGAATGAATTGTTTATTGATCCCGGTGAACCCTTTTTTTGCGATGGATAAATAGGATTCAGGCAGGTAACCTAAGCGGATCCCTTTGGCCAGTGTGTATACAAACATACTGCTTACAGAGGCTTCAAGGTAATTCCCTTTCCTGCCTGCTTTGTCTAAGATCTGGTACCAAACACCGCTGGCAGGGTCCTGGTATTTCTTTACAGCTGCTGCATAGCGTTGTAAGATCTGTAACAGGCTGTCTCTGCCCGGATGACCGGCAGGATAATATTCCAATACGTCTACGAGCGCCATTCCATACCAACCCATGGCCCTACCCCAGAAATTTGGGGAGCGCCCTGTGGTCTTATCCGCCCATTTCTGTTGGCGGGATTCATCATAGGCATGATAGAGTAATCCTGTTTTTGCATCCCGGCTGTTTGTTTCCATGAGCACGAATTGTCTCGTGATATCACGGAAGGCAGTATCCTCGTGGAATAAAGCCGCGTATTCTGCATAGAAAGGTTCACCCATATATAAACCATCTAACCACATCTGGTAAGGGTAGCGCTTCTTGTGCCAGAAACCACCGGCATTTGTACGGGGTTGTTTGCGCAACTGTTCCCTTAGTTTTTCAGCAGCCAATTTATATTTCTCTTCATTGGTCACTTTGTACAGCAACAATAAAGCGCGGCCGTTTTTGATGTTATCGATGTTGTAATCATCCTGTTTGTAAGTACGGATGTTACCTTCCTTGTCAATGTACGTGTCAATGCCCTCCTGGATAAACTGGAAATACTTTCCATCACCGGTGTTTTTCCAGAGGCCTGCAAAGCCTTCCAGTACTACACCCTGGTCGTAAGTCCAGTGAGGCGTTTTGCCGGTTTCCTGTAATGAGTCTTTCCATAATCGCATGACAGTAGTGGCCATCGGGGCAGCAGATTGCGCATTGCCCTGCATGGTGGCAGCTACAGCTAATAGAAAAATTAAGCCTGTTCTTTTCATTTTAGTCTCCCATTTTTATTGCTTTGCTATCCTGCACGTTCATTTTGCCATTGTCGGCAGTGAGCAGTTTTACGTTGGTCAGTTGGATGTTTTTACCTTCTATGCAATCACCGGCTTTGTCTGCTTTGATGGTGATATTATTCAGGTAGATATCACTGATAGGCATTTCTGGTAAGCCCCGGATAAAGATCGCCTTTGCCGCACCATTACACACCACATTATTGATATGAAAATCCCGGAAGCGGGGCGTGCCGTCTGTAACAGGAATCGTCTCCACCTTAGGTGTTTCTCTTTTCTCACCTACCAGTACCACAGGGTCTTTCGCCATGTAGTACATATCAAAGAGGATGGCTTCCGCAGGAATGTTTTCCATATTGATATTACTCACGTAGATCTTTTCTACGATACCACCACGACCACGGGTTGTTTTGAAACGCAATCCGATATCGGTGCCTAAGAAAGAACAATCAGATACATATAAATTGTTCGCTCCGCCTGACATTTCGCTACCGATCACGAAGCCACCGTGTGCATGGTACACCGTACAATTATTCACGATCACATCGGCCGTAGGCACCCCTCTTTTTCTACCCTGTTCATCTCTGCCGGATTTGATACAGATGCCATCATCACCTACATCGAAGGTACAACCTTCGATGCGCGCAAAACGGCAGGATTCAAGATCAAGTCCATCGCCATTCTGTGCATACCATGGGTTCTTTGCATATACATTTCTCAGGGTGATGTGTTCACACAATAATGGGTGCAAACACCACGCCGGAGAGTTCTGAAAAGTTACGCCTTCCAGCAATACATATTTGCAGGACGCGATGCTGATCATGTTAGGGCGCAGGAAGTCTTTGATATCATTGTAATCAGCAGCGGTTTTGCCGGGAGCGATCACGCCCGCTTGCTGGGTTTTCGAACCTTTCAGTGATTTCTCAGACGGGTACCAGGTTTTCTGGTCATCGCCGGTAATACCGCCGGAAGTGGTCAGTCTCTTCCATTGGCTTTCTGTCAGCTTATCTTTCTTGACGATGCGCCATGCATCGCCGCCGCCATCGAGAATACCTTTGCCGGTGATCGCAATGTTTTCTGCATTGAGTGCAGAAAGAGGGGCCTGGCAGCGCATGGCTTTCAGCCCTTCGTAGGTTGTTTCTATTAAAGGGTATTGGGAAAAATCGGTCGTAAACTGTAAGATGGAATTAGGCGCCAGATAAAGGTTCACATTGCTTTTTAATACGATCGGACCAGTGAGCCATAAGCCGGAAGGAATCATTACCACCCCTCCCCCCCTGTTGCTACAGGTATCGATAGCGGCGTTGATGCTCTGACTATTGAGGGTCACACCATCAGATTTGGCACCAAAGGACAGGATATTCAGCGTATCTCTTCTGAAATGAGGTTCATATATCTCTGGCAGATCAAAGCGGTATTTGCCTTCAAAAGCGGTCTTTTTCAGGAAAGGATCCAGCCCAATGTGTTTCTCATGAATTTCCTTTGCCACCAGCCCTGCAATGAGGGTAGCGCCGTAGGTGTTAAAGTGGGTATTGTCTGTGACGCCATCGGGCAATTTGGTATAGTGCCCTGCCGGTGTGGTTTTAAATAGCTTTTCAGAACCCTGAACACCATGTTGTACAATGAGGGCTTCACTGCTTTTGTGCAGGTCGATGAGGGGCACTTTGTACTGAGCGGCCAGTGCCCTCACTACACCGGGATATTCCCCATGCTGGTCCACGAAATTGCCTTTGTCGTCAAACTTACGCCGCATCACGGGTGTGATGAGTACGGGGTTGGCACCTTTGGCGCGGGCTTCTTTTACAAAGCGCAACAGGTTGTCTTTGTATGCGCCGTTCGGAGCTGCATAACGGGAGGAATCTTCTTTCTTCTGGTCATTGTGGCCAAACTGGATGAGCACCCAGTCACCCTGTTTTAATTGTGCTAAAACAGAATCCCAGCGATGTTCGTTGATGAAGCTTTTGGTGCTTCTGCCATTCACGGCATAGTTCTTTACTTCAATGCCATCCAGGAATTGCGGGAACAGTTGGCCCCAACCTCTTTCGGGATTATCTTCCAGTGGTTTGTTGGACATGGTGGAATCGCCAATCAGGAAAATACGGGGTTGATCAGCCGGCATCCAGCTGATCAACGGTAACAATAATACCAGTAAATAACGTCTTATATTCATCTGTAACAGTTTATTGGTAGCCAGGATTTTGAGTGAATTCAGCTTTGTTGGTCACGGCATCTATCTGATCCTGCGGAATCGGGCGCAGGTTGTGATAAGACTGGAAGTAGGTGGCCGGATCAGGGCTGTAGTTTTTAATACGTTCTTCCAGTTTGCCGGTACGTTTCAGATCGAACCATCTTAACTGTTCGCCAGCCAGTTCACGTGCTCTTTCATCGAGGATGAAGTCGAGTGTGATGTCGGCATCGGTGATGAGCATATCGGCTTCATGACCGGCGATGGCGGCTCTTTTACGAATCACGTTGATGTAGTCCGCAGCTTTGCCATTGTTGCCCAGTTTGAACTGTGCTTCAGCTGCGATCAGGTACATCTCGGCCAGCCGAATGATGAATGCATCGCGGGCGCTTTCTTCTTCATTCATGGAGGCACGGGTAGGATCATCGAATTTCTGTAGAGAAATATAGTGCGTACGGTCTTTACCGCCGCCGTTTGTAGCATATACTATATTCCTGTCGTACGTTCTGTATTTTTTGCCGGCGGTATCTGCGTTGGTGACTGCATATTTAGTGATTACAATCGCGGTATCCCCCAGTTTCATACCAGCTGGCGCTGTATTCAGGTTATTGCAATACCATACCTGTTTGAAGGTAGCTGCATAACGGGCATCAGCATTTTCGTTGAACAGGTTCAGCAGGAAGAGCGATGGCATATACCTGTTGAAAGGACGGCCATTGGTTACATCGCGCTGCATACCGGGCAGGTCATCGTACTTCATGATGAACATGAGGTGACCATTGTTGGCACCGCGGGAATGACCGTTGGGATAAAGGGTGGCATCAACCCGGTCATCGTAGACCAGGTTTTTCATATAGTTCACAGCCCACACCACTTCCTTATTCTGCAGGTTGCTCATGCTCCAAAGGTCGGCATATTTTGCCTGTAAGCTATATCCATAATTGTTAATAACAGAGTCAGCGAGTACAGCTGCTCTTTCGTTGAGATTGCGGGTCAGGCACATCCTGGCCAGAAAAGCCTGGGCTACAGGTTTGGTAGCACGGCCATAGTCTGTTGTAGTGAGTGGCAGGTCGTTGACAGCGACATCCAGGTCACGGAATATCTGGGCGTAAAAGGTATCTACGGGAGTACGATTAGCTGTCGTCTGGACACCTGTGGTTTCATCCACCGTAAAGTGTACGCCGCCCCACATTTCTACGATGTGCCAGTAGTAGAATGCACGCATAAAGTGGAGTTCTGCGTTGCGCTTCTTTTTGACATCGTCGGTATAACCTGCTTTGTCGATGCGGCCAATGCCGGTATTGCACAGGTTGATGGCGGCATAGAGTTGTTTCCAGAGTCCACTCATCACGGTATTGCTGGCCTGTAAATTTATGTATTGGGTGATGTCTGGGTATTTATCACCGGTACCGCTGGTCCAGAGGTCGGTCCCCATTTCAGAGATGCTGTACCCTTCTTCTTTGCCGTACCACCAGCGATTGTAGGTGTAGACGGCATTTACCAGGGTTTCAAAACCTTCGGGGGTACTGAATACCTGATCGGTAGTGAGGCCCGATGGATTGTATTCTTCCAGCTGCTTGTTACAAGCGAAGCCGGTTAATAATATGAGGAGGAAATAGTAGCGTTTCATGGTTTACTTTTTTAGGATCAGAATTCTACGTTTAAGCCAGCGACATACATTTTGGTGAGCGGGTTGCTGAGGTCCCCGCCTCTTTCCGGATCGTAGTCTTTCACCTTGCTGAAGGTGAAGAGGTTCTTGCCGGTGACGTACACTCTTACACTGCTGAGGTGTACCGTCTTCAATGCGCCTGCTGGCAAGGTATATCCCAGTGAGATATTCCTGATCTTTACAAAAGAGCCTTCCTGATAACCCAATGTTTTGATGAATGGCGTACCATCTTTTGACACGCTGGCATTGGGTCTTGGATAAGCATTGGTAGCATGGTCCGGCGTCCAGTAGTCCAAAGGAGCACTGTTTTCCAGACCCTGTGGATCGAATTTGGCAGCATATTCAGAGTAGATGTACTGACCGATACGT
Organism: Chitinophaga sp. LS1; assembly: GCF_034274695.1. Classification (NCBI taxonomy): domain Bacteria; kingdom Pseudomonadati; phylum Bacteroidota; class Chitinophagia; order Chitinophagales; family Chitinophagaceae; genus Chitinophaga; species Chitinophaga sp. LS1. The sequence goes on along the minus strand of NZ_CP128362.1, from coordinate 4,924,268 downwards.
GCGAATACATAGACGTTCAGATCGAAATTAGCGTAGCGGATATCGTTGTTAAAACCACCGCTCCAGGTAGGTACCTGTCTGCCCAGTACTACTCTGTCCTGTGTGTTGAGCGCACCGTCGCCATTGATATCTTTTACTTTGATATTACCGGGTTTGTAACCGTACTTAGCGGCTTCTGTGGCTTCATCCGTTTGCCAGATGCCTAATTTCTGGTAATCATAATATACTTTTACAGGGTAACCAATGAACCATCCATTGGCAACGTCGTTGGTGTTGGCGTCTGCCAGCGAAACGATTTCTTCTTTGTTTTTGGAGAAGACGATATTGGAAGTCCAGGTTAGTTTGCCGGTACTGATATTCGTCGTATTGATGCCTATTTCAATCCCTCTGTTGCGGGTCTTTCCGATGTTCTGGATCACGGTGGTCACACCGGAAGAAGAAGGTAGCGTCCTTTGCAGCAGCAGGTCTTTGGTATGAGTATCATAGTAGTCGATAGTAGCGCCTATTCTGCCATTCAGCACACTAAAATCCAGGCCTACATCCGCAGTGGCAGAGAGTTCCCATTTCAGGTTCTTGTTGCCAACCTGGTTACCGATGCCATATGCAAGGGCAGCGTTGGTGTCATCGTAAGAGAATGGGATCTTGCTCAGGTAACTGGCGGTGGAGTATGGCGATACAGCATCGTTGCCTGCAATACCGTAGCTGGCGCGGAGTTTAAGATCGCTGAATACATTTTGTCCTTTCATGAACGATTCGTCACTGATCCTCCAGGCAGCGGCAGCTGATGGGAAGAACGCCCATTTATTGCCGGGGGCCAGTTTAGAAGAGCCATCAGAGCGGCCGGTGAGGGATAGCAGGTACTTACCTTTATAGTTGTAATTCACACGCCCAGTGAAGGAGATGAGTTTACTGGAAAGGTAGTTCGTACGAACCGCTATACCACTTACACTATTGGCAAGTGCATAGTAAAGCTGCGAGGGCAACAGTTGTCCTTCACCCTGCAGAAAGCTCGAGTCACGCTGGTCGGAGAGCAGGCTGGCTACACCGGTGATACCGATGGAGTGCTGTCCGAACTGGTGTGAATAGTTGGCTACGTTTTCCCAGCTCAGGTAGCGTTGTGCACCTGTGTTGTACTGGGAACGCGAGGTAGAGGCGGTAGACCTGTCGATGGAATTTTTAGCAGCAAAGATCCCCTGTCGGGCATTGTCCAGCGTAACGCCCAGGTTTGAGCGGAGAGACAAGCCTTTGAGTGGTGTAAGCTCTACGTAGGCATTGATGAATGTCCTGGTGACACGACTATTGTTCTGGTAGATATTAGGCTGTTCATCTGCCAGTGGGTTGATGGCAGAGCCATTGTTGGGGAACAGTACGAAATTACCGTCAGCATCGTACGGACCATTGAGGGGTACGATTTTGTTGGCCTGATTTAAAGGGTCGCGGCGCGCATCCTGGTCGTAGTAAGTGACCTGGCTTTGCATACCAGCTTTCAGGATGTTGCTGATGGTCTGATCGATGTTCAGGCGGGCGCTGTAGCGACGGGTACGATCGAGTTTGAATAAACCTTTTTCATCAAAGTAGTCGAGGGAAAAGTAAACCTTTGTTTTGTCGGAGCCACCGGTTACCCCCACCTGATAATCCTGCTGTAAGCCGTTATGAATAAGCAGGTCAGCATAGTTGGTCCAGAGGTTGTTTTGAATAGCATTCACTTCAGCAGCGTTAAAGATGAGTGCATCATCGGCATCGGAGTTCCAGCGGCCGGTGGTGTGGTAGGCTTCTCTTTTGAGGGCAACGTACTGAGGGCCCGTCATCATGGATGGATAGCCGGCTACTTCGTTGTTGCCCACGTAAGTGTTGAGACTTACCTTAGGCTTGCCCAGCGCGCCTTTGCGGGTGGTAATGATGATCACACCGTTTGCACCTCTGGAACCATAGATAGCGGTGGAGGAAGCGTCTTTGAGCACTTCCATGCTTTGAATATCGTTGGAGTTGATGTCCTGAATGTTTTGGTATTGTACACCGTCTACAATGTAGAGGGGGCCGTTGTCTGCGCGGATGGAGCGATTACCTCTCACGGTGACGTTGATCTTTGCGCCGGAGGCACCGGAGCTTTTGGTGATGTCTACGCCGGGGAGTTTACCCTGAACAGATTCCATCACGTTGGTAGTAGGCACTTTTTTGAGTTCAGCGCCTTTGACAGAAACAACGGAGCCGGTGAGGTCTCTTTTCTTTACTTCACCATAGCCGATTACGACTACCTCATCCAGTTGTTTGTTATCTTTTGTCATTGCGATGCTCAGGCTTGTGTTTCCGTCAATATTGCGGGTGAGTGCTTCATACCCCATGTAGGTGAATGTGAGCACGCCCTGTGGATTGGGGACATTGATGGAGAAATTCCCAGAGGCATCGGTTTGAGTGCCAGTGGTAGTGCCTTTGAGTTGAACGCTCACCATGATGAGAGGTTCGCCGGTGGTAGCATCGGTCACCTTTCCTTTGATAACATGGGTTTGAGCGAACGCCCAACTGACAGTGCTGAGCACGAGGCAGCAAAACATCAGTAGTTTTTTCATAACGTATCGAATTGTTGTGTGTTTTTTCAAATGGGTTATACAGACGTCATGGAATAAGCATTGCTACAGTTGCAATACAGGCAGGCACTGGTTTTGTATCAGATTGATGGGTTGTACCCGTATCCCTGAAACAATTCTACAGCTATAATTTTATTATTGGAAGGGAATGGGCGGATTTATTTACGCAAACGTTTGCGGTGAATATTATCATTAGAATTTTTATAATAAAAATCAAGGAGAAGACTGTATTTTAGAGTAGAAATCCTCAATACCTATTTTTTTATGAAGAAAATTCTTTTGTGTCTATTTATGGCAGGTAGTTTGCCTGCGTTAGCCCAGTATGACACGATATCTGTTGGTTACCTGGGAGTGGGAACGTACGTAAACAAAACTTTTAATCTGAATGTTGGTGGTAAATCCCGTTTTGCTAACCCTGCTCACTTTGGCGAGTCGTTTGATGATACCCCGTATGGTTATGGCATACAGGTTGCCAGACCAGCGAATCAGGGTGATACCCGTTTCCATTTATCGTTTGTAAGAGCTGGTCAATGGGTAGCTGGCATGGGCTTTCTACAGTCCAGCAATACCTTTGCGATTCAGAACTATGGAAACAACTCTGTTTCTACTGGTATCTTTATTACCTCCGCCAGTAATGTTGGTATTAATAACCGTACTCCCGCTACCGCGCTGGATGTGAATGGAACTCTCAGGGCTGAGACTGGCATGGTTGTAAATATGGCTTCTTTGCCTACTGGTTACACCCTGGCCGTGAATGGCACTATTGGTGGAACCAAGCTAAAGGTAACGCAGAGCTGGGCGGATTATGTGTTTGCTCCGGGTTATAAATTACCTTCATTAGCTGAAGTGGAAGCGCATATCAAAGAAAATCACAAATTACCTGATATTCCTTCAGAGAAACAGATTGCTGCAGAGGGGCTGGATGTGGGAGAAATGCAAAAATTACAGATGCAGAAGATCGAAGAGCTGACATTGTACATCATTGATTTGAAGAAACAGCTGGAAGCGCAGCAAAAAGAAATCGAAGCGTTGAAAGCGAAATAATATTTTTTTACAGGGGATTTTTAAAAAGGGTTTGCCTGGCGGCAAACCCTTTTTAATTTATTCTACTCTAAACCAATCATAATCTGCATATCCTGCATCATTGATCTGGCCGGGTCGTGTGCAGAATAGCCCTACTTTGGCACCAATCCAACGTCCGGGTTTGGCAGTGAAAGTTTCTTTGATTGGGATAAAGTCATTCCCATCATTGCTGTAGCTAAACTGGCAGATGGCGCCTTCGGTGATTTTCACCCTGAAATAGCAGGTGCTGTCTTTTAGTGTAGTAATGAGCTGTTGGCTTTCTGCTTTGCCTTTGTCGGCGTTTTTGCAGGTGCTGTACACGAGTTGTAATTCCTTTTCTTTTTTGAGGATGGAAAGTGAAGTGTAGTCAGCACCCATGATGATGAGGCCCGTGCGTTCTCCTTCTAAATTGGGATTGGGTGTGAACTTGCAGACAGTAGTCACTGTGAAGGTATCGTTTGGAAATTTCTGTAAGAGTAAGTTTGGTACATCCCAGTAGTTGTGCAGAGAGTCAGGGAGTTTCGCGGAGAAGAGTCTCAATACACCTTTTGCAGGAGAAAGCATGCCCCAGGTAGGGAGTGGGTTTGCCTGCCATTGCCATTGAAGACCGAGGGTGCTGGTATTGAATTCATCGGAGGTGAGGGGCGTACTAAAAACATTGCCGGTGGGTAGTGTTTTAAAAGTATTGCCAGTGGTGGGTGGCGTCATAAAAGTATTGCCGGCAAGTGGCGTTTTAACACTATTGCCAGTGGTGGGTAGCGTTTTAACAGTATTGCCGGTAAGTGGCATTTTAACAGTATTCCCTATGAACGGCTTTTTGTAAGTGAGCACCGGCTCTCCTTTTCCATCTCCATCTTTATCTATCCCAATCACCGGCCAGTCATTCACCCACTTCATGGGTTGTAAATGTACTACACGACCATAGGCGTCTTTGTCCTGGAAGTGCAGGAACCAGTCAGTACCAGTAGTTGTGGTCACCCATGCTCCCTGATGAGGACCATTGATGGGAGTATTACCCTGATCCATGACGATCTTTTCTTCGTAAGGGCCTTCGATCTTTTTCGCTCTTAAAACCAGTTGCCAGCCAGTACTCACTCCGCCCGCAGGGGCGAAAATGTAGTAGTAGCCATTGCGCTTGTAGAGCTTTGGCCCTTCCAAAGTCGGATTGGATGGATGGCCATCCACGACAAGGATACCCGCATCTGTGACAGTAGTGCCTGCGGCATTCATATGATGCAGGGTAAGCACGCTCTTGATACCTGCACGACTCCCTGCGTAAGCATGAATGAGATACACCTGGCCATCCTCATCCCAGAAAGGACAGGGATCGATGATGCCCCTGCCTTCTTTTACGAGAACAGGGTCAGACCATGGACCTTTGGGAGACTTTGCTTTTATCATGTAAATACCAAAATCCGGATCCGGGTAGTAGATATAAAATTCCTTGTTGTGGTAACGGATAGCCGGCGCCCATACCCCACCCCCATGCTGCACTCTGGAAAAGTGATCGTAAGGTGGCAGGCGATGCAGCGCATAACCGATAAGCGACCAGTTGACCAGGTCTGTAGAATGTAAAATGGGCAACCCCGGGATGCAGTTAAAGCTGGAAGCTGTCATATAAAAATCGGAACCAGCTGCACAGACATCAGGGTCAGAATAATCAGCGTTGATGACAGGATTACGGTAGGTACCGTTCCCAGGATCCTGTGCAGTGGCGTAAGTACAGAACATGCACAGGATGAGTGTACAAAGAGTGGATGGTGTCATTGTTTTTCAAATACGTGTGAATATGACAACTAAAGTAGGGGAATTTTTCTATTGAATGTGATATACGGGTTTCAGGTAATGTTAAAATAAATTATATTTACGAAGACGTTATGAAATTCGAAGCAGCCACTATAAAAGATATTGCGAACGCACTGGGCCTTTCCACCTCCACCGTTTCACGCGCATTGCGCGACAGTCATGAAATCAGTATAGCTACTAAACAGCTGGTACTGGAATATGCAACCCGTATCAATTATCATCCAAATCCTATTGCACTGAGTCTGAAAGAGAAACGGAGCCGGTCCATTGGGGTGATTGTAGCAGAGATCGCCAATAGTTTCTTTTCTCAGGCCATTAACGGGATTGAATCCGTAGCAAAAGATAAAGGGTATAATGTAATTATTTCCCAGACGCATGAATCGTTTGAGAAAGAATTGATGACCTTACAATACCTGGCTTCCAGGTCTATAGATGGACTACTGATTTCAGTAAGTAGTGGCACGCAGAACCTGGAACACCTGAAGGCGCTGCATGACAGAGGATTTCCCATTGTGTTTTTTGACAGGATTGTGGAAGATCTGCAAACGCATAAGGTAATGGTGGATAATTTCAGGGGGGCGTATGATGCGACTTTACATTTGGTCAATAAGGGGTATAAACATATTGCAGTGCTGGCGGGACCGGAAAATCTGAGTATCAGCAGGGAAAGAGTAGCGGGATACCTGGAAGCGCTGGCACAATCGAGAATGAAGCCATCGAAATCGATGATCAGGTATAGTCAGTTTGCCGGGTTGTATATCGATGAGGTGGAGCAGACCATGAATCAGTTATTAAAGCTACGACCCAGACCGGATGCGATCTTTACAGCGTCGGACAAGTTGACGACGAATTGTATGCGGATATTAAAGGAAAAAGGGATCAGGATACCGGAGGAGATGGCGCTGGTAGGATTTTCGAATTCAGATCTGGTAGAGTTACTGAATCCGCCATTGACAGTTGTGAGGCAACCGGCGTTTGAGATGGGGCAGATAGCGACGGGAATGTTGTTACAGCTGGTGGAGAGTAAGAAGCCAGTGAAGGAGTTTGAACGAAAGATATTGGCGACGACACTGATTGTACAGGCATCGACATAATCCGGCCTGCGGCAGCAAGGAAGAGGTCTTTTATTTTTTACCGCAGGTATAGCCCCGATGGCATAAAATTAACTGGGGGCATGGCGGTACCCCCAGTGTTGAAATGTTTTATTTTAAGCGGTTTGTAAATCCTTCCGGGTCAGTTTCGCCAGCGCTACTGTCATTTCAGCTAAGCGATTAGAGATTCCCACTTCATTATCATACCACGCTACAACTTTCACCAGATTACCAATACTGCGGGTCAGCGTACCATCCATGATGGAGGAATGCGTATTCCCTAAGATATCAGCAGACACCAATGGTTCTTCTGTATATTCCAGCACACCTTTGAGACTGGTGTCTGCATAGGATTTGAAGAGATCATTGATCTCCTGTGCAGTAGCAGGTTTGATCAGGTTCACAGACAACTCTGCAATGGAGCCATCTATAACAGGTACCCGATAAGAGAACCCATCCAGTTTACCTTTCAGACCAGGCAATACATCACCGATCGCTTTGGCAGCACCTGTGGTAGTAGGAATGATGGATTGGGTAGCGGCACGGGCTCTTCTAAAGTCTTTGTGCGGGCCATCCTGCAACATCTGGTCCATCGTGAACGCGTGGATGGTGCTCATGAAACCGGAGGTAATACCGTATTCTTTTTCCAGGATATATAATAATGGCGCGATACAGTTGGTAGTACAGGAGGCGGTGGAGAGGATCTGATCGTCTTTGTCTATGATATCGTCATTCACGCCAACGACTACTGTTTTTACACCACCCGTAGCAGGTGCAGTGATCAGTACTTTAGCTGCACCGGCTGTAATGTGTGCCTGTGCTGCTTCTTTTTGGGTAAAGCGGCCAGTAGATTCGATGACTACATCTACCTGCAGCTCGCCCCATGGCAATTTTTGCGGATCTCTTTCACTGAGGAAAAGGATCTCCTGATCGTTTACGATTATTTTATCATCATGCTGTACGATAGTGCCGGGGAATTTTCCATGCGAAGTATCGTACCTGAGGAGATGCGCCAGTAGTTTTACATCTGTGAGGTCGTTGACAGCCACTATCTGAACATCATTTTTATCCTGTAATGCTCTTAAGGTCATTCTGCCTATTCTGCCGAAACCATTGATGGCTATTCTCATAACTTAAATTTTAAAGTGATAAATGTCCACCTCATCACATAAGATGTGATGCAGTAGTTATTTTAAAAAATTTCATTTTGCTTTTAGTCAGCGAAAGAGGTGCGGAAAGTGCGCCGGTAGTCGCTGGGGGTGACATTCATATGTCGAAGAAACACTCTTCTCATCGAGACCACACCTCCCAGCCCACATCTGGCGGCGATCTGCTCCATGCTGTAATCGCTGTCTTCCAGGTATTTTCTGGCTATTTCCACACGCAACTTTTCTACGAATTTGGCAGGTGTCATACCTGTTTCGCGGGTAAAGACGCGGGTGAAGTTGCGGAGACTCATGTTCAGGTGGTTTGCCAGTTCTTCCACACCGAGTTCTTTGTCAAGGTGCTCCAGCATCCAGGGGCGCAATTTTCCGGCGAGGGAGTTAGCTACGCTATGGAGTTGGAGGAGGTTGGCAAACTGAGACTGAAAGCCGGGGCGTTTCAGGTACAATACCAGTTTGCGGGCAACCTGTATGGCGACTTCCCGGCCATAGTCTTCTTCGACGAGGGCCATGGAGAGGTCTACGCCGGAGGAAACACCACCAGAGGTATAGACATTGCCATCTTTGGTATAGAATGGGTTGGTGTCTACATGGATGGTGGGGTATTTTTCCTGGAAGGATCGGCTGTGTTCCCAGTGAGTGGTGGCATTTTTGCCTTCGAGTATGCCAGCTTCGGCGAGGGCGTAGGTGCCGACACAGATGGAGCCAATGCGACGGAGGCGTGGGTAGTTGTTTTTAATCCAGTTAATGAGCCTGCGGTCTCCTGATTGGAGGAAAGCCATGGGAAAACCGGCTACGATAAGGGTATCGATGGGTCGGGTGATTTCCGCAAGGGTGACGGGGCAGGTCATGGTGATGCCACTTTTGCTGACAACGGTTTTTTCATCTCCATAGGCAGCGAGCAGGATTTCGTAGCCGGTGCCTTCGGTGCCGAGTCCTTCGTGGAGGATGCTGTCGGCAGCGGCAAAGACGTCGCAGGGGGCTGCGACATCGAGCATGTAGGTACCGGGCATAGGTACGATGACTACTAGTTTTTTTGCCATGGAGGTGAATTGTGATATAAAGGTAAGGGGTTTTGATGGTGGCGGGAAGGTCATAAATGATACAATTCCGGCCAAAGAGGGTTTTAAGGCGCCCGTTACTATCTAATTGAAAATCAATATCATTAAATATTACCCTGTTCGCTTTCGAAACGTATCCTGTACTGAAAACGGACAGTTTACATATTTTAAAATATGTATATTACTGATAAGACTCTTCTAAAAATATGGCATTTGTTTCGTGCTGCAAGCTTAACCGCTAAAACGATTATATGTTCAAAGGTATCTTTACTATAGCCTGGCGCAATCTTCGCAAAGACTGCCTGTTTACAATTCTCAACCTGTGGCTGGCTGGATGATGTTCCAGTGGTTACAGACCTTTGTCTATCGTATTCATGTAGGTGCGGATGTTTACTGCATAGCAGGTATAGCGACCTAATTGATTACATTCACTACCACCAGTTATAAAAGTATAAAGGCCGCACTGACCAACCCGGTAAAGAGCCTGCAAACTGAATAAACTATGTTTAAAATGAACCTGCGCCGGCTGATGCACGACCGGCAATCAACCATCCTCAACCTCGTTGGTCTCTCTACGGGGCTAGCCTGTGCATTGCTGATATGGTTATGGGTACATGACGAATTGCAAACGGATCGTTTCCATGCAAACGGTGACCGGATCTACCAGGTGATGGTCACACAGCAGCAGGGAGACCTGAAGAATACCAATAGTGGTACTTCAGGGGGATTAGGTCAGGAACTGACACGTACTATTCCGGGTGTTGAACAATCCGTGACCATGGCTCCACAAATATGGTTTGAGCCTTTTAGTCTCAGTGTTGGGAATAATACACTCAGTGCTACAGGAAATTTTGTATCGAAAAATTTCTTCTCTGTTTTCTCTTTTGATTTATTAGAAGGAAATAAAAATACCGTGCTTACTGATAAGCATTCAGTGGTGATTTCAAAATCACTGGCACTGCGGTTATTCCATACTACTGAAAATGTAGTTGGTAAAACACTGACCTGGAAACTATTTGACTTTACGCACCCCGCCATCATCACCGGGGTGTATAATGATATGCCTGCAAATAGTACTATCCGGATGGATTTTGTCTTAAACTTTGGTGCGTGGGTAGACCAGATACCCGTATCTGGTGAGCTGGGAAACGGAACAGGTCCATTCGAAACATATGTTTTATTGAAACAGGGTGCCGATGTGCAGGCGGCGATGGGTAAATGGCCGTTTAAAATAGAACTCTCACTCCGCAAATTTACAGACAGATATTTACAGGAAGGCGGCAAAATGGCTTATGTACGTATGTTTAGCCTGATTGCTATTTTCATTTTAATCATCGCATGTATCAATTTCATGAACCTGAGCACGGCCAATGCCGCAGGCAGGATGAAGGAAGTGGGTATCAGGAAAGCCATCGGTGCTTCCAGAGTTAGACTGATCAGGCAGTTTCTCGGAGAGTCTTTGCTGCTTAGTTGTATGGCATTGCTATTGGCGCTTGGCATTGTGCTTCTTCTAATGCCTGCGTTTAATGCGATTACGGGGAAGCAACTGTCTTTAAAATTAGACTATGTGGTGGTGGCGATCCCCCTGATAACAGGCCTTTTAGCAGGTAGTTATCCTGCATTTTATCTCACTGGTTTTCATCCTGTCGTTACTTTGAAGGGGAAATTTTTACAGACTTCCGGCAATGCATGGGCCAGAAAAGGATTGGTGATCTTTCAGTTTGTAATATCCGTCGTGTTTATCATTGCTGTATTGGTCATCTATCAGCAGATAAAATTTATTCAACAAAAAAGCCTTGGTTTTAATAGAGAAAATGTCATTTATTTCCAGGCCGATGGTCCTGCAATGGAGCGTAAAGATGCAATGATAGCCGGTATTAAGCAAATACCGGGAGTAGTGAATGCTTCCAGTATGATGCGCAATATCATCATGCCAGCGGGTATTCCTGAGTCGCATATAGAGTGGGATGGCAAAAACAAAGATCAACAGATCCGGTTCACTCAGATGCTTGTCAACTATGACCTGCCAGAAACACTGGGTATGACCCTGCTAAAAGGCCGTTCATTCAGCAGGGATTTCAGTACTGACAAACAAGGTGTGGTGCTGAATGAAACGGCGGTGAAGGCCATGGAGCTCAAGGATCCCATTGGGAAGACGATTTATACGGAGAATGTGCCGGTACAGATTATTGGGGTCGTGAAGGACTTCCATTTCAATTCACTGCACGATGCTATTCAACCCTATATCTTCAGACTCTGGCCGGAATATGCCATCATCACCATGGTGCGTGTACACGATGTACAAACGATTGATCGCATTGCTGCTTATTATAAGCAGTTCAATCCAGGATATACTTTCAATTACAAATTTCTGGATGATGCCGTGCAGGCGCAATATAAATCAGAGCAGGTGATTGGTAGTCTATCCCGCTATTTTGCAGGATTGGCGATATTGATTTCCTGTTTAGGATTATTTGGACTGGTTGCATTTACTGCTGAGAAAAGAAAGAAGGAGATTAGTATCAGGAAGATATTGGGCGCTTCTGTGAAGCAACTGGCGTTATTGTTATCCGGCGATTTTTTACAACTGGTGATGATCGCCATTGTGATTGCGTTTCCGCTGGCTGCATGGATGATGGAAAAGTGGTTGCAGGGATTTGCTTATCGTATTTACCTGCAACCCGGTATGTTTGTGCTGGCGGCAGTCGCTACTTTGCTTATTACCGTCTGTACAGTTAGTTTTCAATCTTTGAAGGCCGCGTTTTCAAATCCCGTGAAGGCTTTGAGTGCCGAGTAGTGTCTGGTGGGGTGTTGACATGCAGGAGGGGGTGTCTACGCAATCGGGGGGAAATAGAATTGAGTTTGATTTTCATAAATGAAAAAATCGCTTTCACCTTTGGTAAAAGCGATTTTTTCCGGGTGCGTCGAAGAGCAATCGAAGAACGATCGAAGAGTAATCGAAGAACGATCGAAGAGCGATCGAAGAACGATCGAAGAGCGATCGAAGAGCAATCGAAGAACGATCGAAGAACGATCGAACACCAATCGAAGAAGCATCGAAGAAGCATCGAAGAACAGTCGAAGAGCAGTCGAACAACAGTCGAAGAACGATCGAACAACGATCGAACAACAGTCGAAGAAACCTTGTTAGCGTTGTACCCTATATAATGTATAAGACTGACCTGCCTTTGTTTGCAATGCATACACAAAACCATGATCTGCATCCTTTGGCTTTACAGGCGCTAATTGTGCATTTCCATCAGCTTTAATACGTTGCGGTACACGCAGCATACAGGTTCCATCTTTAGTGGCGTGAATAGTAACACTGGTGAGCTGACCATCTTTCCATTTCATATCTACCGTGTAACCACCTTGTGCCAATAAGCCACTAATCTCCCCTGTACTCCAGACATCAGGTAATGCCGGTAATAAGTGGAGCGTACCTGTCTGACTTTGCAGCAGCATTTGCGCGATGCCTGAGGTACCACCAAAGTTACCATCGATCTGGAATGGCGGATGCGCACAGAAGAGATTTGCATAAGTACCACCGGCATTATGCATATCTACACCTCCTTCACCTGTGAGGTGTATTAATTCTTTCAGGAGTTTGTGTGCATGGTTGCCATCCAGCAGTCTTGCCCACGTATTGATCTTCCATGCCTTACTCCAACCGGTACCTCCATCGCCACGAATTTCAAGGCTTTTTTTGGCGGCAGCTGCCAGCTCAGGTGTTGTAATGGGAGAGATCTGATTGCCCGGAAAAAGGCCAAATAAATGAGAAATATGACGATGCTGAGGGTCTTCATCCTCCCAGTCCTTATACCATTCCTGCAAATTGCCTTTTTTACCAACTTGTAATGGGTATAGTTTCGCTAATGCCTGTTTCAAAGAATCTGCAAAGACGGCATCTTTACCTAAAACATCTGCAGCAGCGATCACATTCGTGAATAGATCATGAATCACAGAAAGGTCCATGGTGGAAGCCATAGATACGGCGCCATGTTCTCCCTTTTCTGTAATAAAGATATTTTCCGGTGAAGTAGACGGTGCGGTCACGAGACGACCTTGTTTGTCAGGAACCAGCCAGCCCAAACTGAATTGTGCTGCTGCGCGCATTACAGGATAAGCGGTATCTTTCAGAAAGACCTTGCTGCCACTAAATTCATAGTGCTGCCAGAGGAACTGACAGAGCCAGTTTCCCCCCATCATCCAATTGGCCCAGTTAGTATCACCTTTGCCAATATCGCCCACAGGATTGGAAATTGCCCAAATGTCTGTATTATGGTGCGCTACCCAGCCATTCATATGATAGAAGTTCTGTGCAGTATGTCTACCGGTCACGGCGAGTTCCATGAGCAGGTCATACAGCGGTTGCTGCATTTCCATCAGGTTACACTCTTCTGCCGGCCAGTAGTTCATTTCCGTATTGATATTAATGGTGTAGTTAGAGCTCCAGGGGGCACGCAGTTCCTTGTTCCAGATGCCCTGCAGATTGGCAGGAGCCCCTTTGGTGCGGGAACTTGAGATGAGTAGATAGCGACCGTACTGGAAATACAATGCTTCCAGAGAAGGGTCTTCCCCTCCTTGACTATAGCGGCGCAAACGTTCATCAGTAGGCAGTGCTGCCACGGCTTCACTACCAGCTATTGCAAAGTGTACCCTGTTGAAAAATCTGGTGTAGTCCTTTATATGACGGGTACGTAAATCGCTCAGGGAACGGGCTGCGGCCTTTGCCAATTGTTCGGAAGCGATCTTATCTTCATTCAGTCCATCTTTGTCAGGACATTTGTCATAGCCATTGAAACTGGTTGCACCGGAAACGATTACAGTGACATCTGTTGCATTTTTGACAGTGATGCCAGCTGTATCTGTTTTAATTGTACCGTCGACACTGATAGCTCTCAGTCTGACTTCGAAGCGCATACCTTTGCAACTGCCGGGTTCTTCATATATAATAGGTTCCTTATTATAATTGATATAACTAGGATCAGCCTGAGAAGGTGCTTTGCCTTTGAGGACCAGGTCTTTGCCGTTTACAATGTTCTGATAATGCAGCTGACTGTTGGCGCTGAGGGTAAAGTTCAGCTTTCCTTTCTTACTGGCTTTCAGATGGTAAACGATTACCTGATCTGCTGCAGAGATGAACATTTCACGGGTATATTGTACGCCGTTGCTGGTAAAGCGGGTGTTCGACTGAGCTTTGTTCAGGTCCAGGTCGCGATAGTAATCCTTTACAGAGTTAGCATCGATCTGCTGGCGAAGGTGTAAGTCTCCCATGGGGAGGAATGACTGTGAGTAGACGCCCTGCATTTTGCGGAGCAGGCTGTCGGCCTGGTGGTAGTTTTCATTGAAGAGGGCCGCTCTTACCTGCGGGAGGTATTGAGGTGCATCCGGATTGACGTTGTCTTTTACCGGACCACCCGACCAGAGGGTGGCTTCATTGAGTTGAATCAGCTCGTCGCTGACTTTTCCAAATACCATTGCGCCAAGGCGTCCATTGCCGAGAGGCAGGGCCTGGGTCCACTCCCTGGCAGGAGTGTTGTACCAGAGCTTTAATGAATCGGCAAGCTGTTGAGACCTGACTGTTCCGGCTGATAAAAGGAGCACGGATAGCAGTCCTATTTTGTTTTGTTTCATAAAGAGTGTAAAATAAAACTATATTGATCTAAAAGCAAGGTAAATGTAATGGAAAGAAACATGTCGCAAACGATTGCACAAAAAAGTTTGCTAAACCTTTGGTAATCATTTTAGCCCTCGTTACATTTGTTGTATAATTAAAAACAGCCACCCAAGGGGAAGTGAACAAGAAGAGAGAATGGTTGTTTCATGATGGAGATAAATTACCTTATTACATATAGCAAGCGCTGGAAGATTTTATGGACCTGAGTACCATAACGTGGAATTTTAGCACAAAGGTCGAATTCTTTCGACCTTTCTCTTTTTATATAGGTGATGGAATGGCCTGCGGCAGCAAGGAAGAGGGATCTTTCCCTGGCTGGCGCCAGATGGGCGGGATTGATAGTGAAGAAGCCTGATGCCTATTTTGATGCCTACATCCCTTTAACAGAAATTAAATTGTATTCCCGACATTTAATTATATTACACCACGTTTATGAAAATTTCTTAGTGTGACCATCCACAAATCGTTTTTATTCATCCTGCTGCTATTACCATTTACGTTACTTTGGGCACAAACACCACAGTCCCAATACCAATTCACCCGTATCGACATCACCCAGGGCCTATCCGCCAACCAGGTCAATTGCATTTATAAAGACAGCCAGGGCTTCATGTGGTTCGGCACCATGTCCGGCCTCAACAGATACGATGGTTACAACTTCCAGATCTTCAGACAAGATATCAGAGATACCACCACCATCGCCGACAACTTCGTCACCAGCATCATGGAAGGGCCCGAAGGCCTCCTCTGGATCACACATAGAAACGGACAAAACGTATTCAATCCGCAAATGGGAAACTTCCAGCGCGATCCGCGCCAGGCCCTCAGCAGATTTGGCGTACCTGTAGACAGCATCAATAATATTCTCAAAGACCTCGATGGCAACTTCTGGTTCGTCACACCCAAAGATGGCCTCTACCGCTACTCTCCTTCCAACAAAAAAACACTCCATCTCCTCCCGGGCACTCAAATATCTGATATGGCACAAGCCCCATCCGGCTTTTGCTGGATCATCCACACCAATGGCCTGCTGGAAAAAATGGATCCACATACCCAACAAATCGTTTCCAGAAATCAACTCCCTGCCCCCACTCCCAGCCCTTATCAGCTCATGGCTGACAAAGACGGCGACTGCTGGCTGTTCAGCAACAACGATGTGCAGGGTATTTACTGCTTTAACCAACGCTCAAAAACATTCACCCACTACGATCAGAACAATGGCCTGAATAACAACATCGTCCGCGGTGTTGTACAGGACAACCAGGGATTAATATGGGTTGGCACCGACCACGGTGGCCTCAACATTATCGATAAAAAACAACAAACCTTCCACTTCCTCACTAACAATAGCGAAGATCCTAAAAGCCTTAGTCAAAATAGTATTACCACCCTCTATAAGGATAACGCCGGTATCATCTGGATTGGTACCTACAAAAAAGGCCTCTGTTATTACCATGAAAACATGGTAAAATTCCCCCTGTACCAGCACCAGGCATTTGCATTAAACAGCCTCCCCTACGACGACGTAAATCGCTTCGCAGAAGACGCCAACGGCAATATCTGGATCGGTACCAACGGCGGTGGTCTCATTTACTTTGACAGAAATAAAAACACCTACAAACAATACCTGCATAACCCATCCAACCCTAACTCACCCAGTGGCAATGTGATCGTTAGTCTCTGGATCGATCACGAGCAAAAACTATGGGTAGGCTCTTACTTCGGTGGACTGGATTGCTTTGATGGAAAACGTTTTATTCACTACCGTCATGATGCCAATGATACCAACAGTCTAAGCGATAACAGCATCTGGGAAATATTTGAAGACAGTCAGCAAAGACTCTGGATCGGGACTTTAGGTGGAGGATTAAATCAGCTCGCAAACAACAAATTCATTCGCTACAACAATAAAGTACACTCACCCTACATCTCCGCATTTCTCCAGGATAAAAAAGGGAACCTGTGGATAGGCACCGCCGAAGGCGTAGATGTAATGGATCAAAAAGGAAATTTCACCCACTACGATGCCGATCCTAAACAACCCGGCAGCCTCAGTCATAAAAACGTCCTCTGCCTGTTTGAAGACAGCCAGGGACAAATATGGATCGGCACCAGGGAAGGATTAAACCTTTTTAATCCCAACACAAAGCAATTTAAAATTTTCAGAAGAGAAGATGGTCTCCCTGACAATACTGTACTAAACATTTTAGAAGATAATAACCACACGCTCTGGATGAGCACCGCCAATGGTTTATCCAATATGCGTGCACAACAACAGTTTAAAAATTACGATCAGTCAGACGGATTACAAGGTAGAGAATTCAACGAAAACGCAGCGCTAAAAACACGCAATGGAGAACTCCTTTTCGGTGGTGGAAACGGCTTCAATTTATTCTATCCACACAATATCGCTGTCAACTCAAACATTCCACCAGTCGTACTCACAGACTTCCAGGTCTTCAACAAAAGCATGTCTCCCGGTGAGTCGCTGAATGGCAGAACACTCTTATCTGCAACCATCAATCAAACAAGACATATCACTTTAAAATATAAGGAAAACGAATTCTCTGTCAGCTTCGCTGCATTGAATTTCTTTCATCCTGAAAAGAACCAGTATTCCTACATGCTGGAAGGCTTTAACCACGAATGGCTCACGAGTGATGCAGGCGCACGCACTGCCACTTACACGAACCTCGATCCTGGTGAATATATCTTCAAAGTAAAAGCCTCTAACAACGATGGTATATGGACACCACAACCACTGGAATTACGCATCACCATCTTACCACCATTCTGGCGAACACCGCTGGCATTCATCATTTATGCCCTACTCATCATAGGCGCCTTAATCATTGGCAGGCGTGTAATTCTTGAAAGAGAAAGATTCCGTGCACGCATTGCACAGGAAAGACAGGAAGCACGGCGCATGCATGAATTAGATTCGCTGAAGATCCGTTTCTTCACAAATATAAGTCATGAATTCCGCACGCCGCTAAGCTTAATTATTACGCCTTTAGAAAGACTACTGAAAAAAGATATCGAAGGCAATGTACAGCAACAACTCGTGCTTGTACAGCGCAATGCACGCCGCTTACTCAACCTGGTAAATCAACTCCTCGACTTCCGTAAAATGGAAGTACAGGAAATCAAATTATACGCTACAGAAGGTGATATCATTGCGTTCATCAAAGAACTCACCACCTCTTTCTCGGACCTGTCCGAAAAGAAACAAATTCACCTCGACTTCCATAGCAATGTGCCAGTGCTGACCATGCTCTATGACCCTGACAAGATTGAAAAGATCCTGTTCAATTTACTCAGCAATGCATTTAAATTTACCCCTGACCAGGGCAATATTTCCATTGACTTACAACTGCAACAAAACGGTTTGCTGGCCATCATAGTAAAAGATACTGGTATTGGTATACCTCCCGATCAACAAGACCGTATTTTCGAACGTTTTTTCCAACACGACATACCCGATTCACTCGTCAACCAGGGCAGTGGCATCGGCTTAAGCATCACCAAAGAATTTGTAAAACTCCATGGTGGCAGTATCAGTGTAGACAGTGCCCCCGGCATGGGTAGCGCCTTCACGGTGTTACTGCCTGTGAATGGCATTCAGACCGCTACCAAAGGAGCTACGCAACACACCTCCATTATGGAGCCGCAAATACCTGACGCCACACCTATCTATACAGGCAAAAAGCCCGTTATTCTCCTGATCGAAGACAGCGAAGATTTTCGTTTTTATCTCAAAGATAATCTTGGTCAGTACTTTCACATTGTTGATGCGCCCAACGGCCTGGCTGGCTGGAATATTTTACAAAATACCCTACCCTCGATCGTGGTCAGCGATGTAAGTATGCCCGAAATGGATGGTTTGGAGCTCTGCCGTAAGATCCGGCAACAGCCCCGTACGGCACACCTTCCTGTCATTCTCCTCACAGCCCGTGCAGCGGAGGAAGACCAGCTGGAAGCCCTTGACAATGGCGCGTCTGAGTACATTACCAAGCCATTCAACTTCGAAATGTTGTTGTCACGCATAAGGAATATCATAAATCAGCAACAATCCCTCAAAAAGACCTTCCAACAGCACATAGAAGCACATCCGGAGGAAATTGCCATCTCCTCACAGGACGAACAGTTTATTCAGCAGGCATTACAGATAGTAGAGAAGAATATTTCCAACCCGGACTTCTCTGTAGAAGAGCTGAGCCGTGAACTTTTCATGAGCAGAGTCTCTGTTTACAAAAAGCTACTATCATTAACAGGTAAGCCCCCGATTGAATTTATCAG
The DNA here is from genome assembly GCF_034274695.1 of Chitinophaga sp. LS1. Lineage (NCBI taxonomy): Bacteria > Pseudomonadati > Bacteroidota > Chitinophagia > Chitinophagales > Chitinophagaceae > Chitinophaga > Chitinophaga sp. LS1. The sequence continues at coordinate 4,905,521 of NZ_CP128362.1, read as the reverse complement.
ATCCATAAGACTCAAGCGGGCAGCCCAATTGCTCGAAAAAAGCCAGTTAACCATCGCCGAAATAGCCTACGAAGTCGGCTTTAATAACCCCAAATATTTTTCCCGCTATTTTAAGCTCGAGTACGGTGTTTTGCCCTCTGCCTACAAGGGCCGCAACGATTAAGATAACCACTGTCAGGCATACCCCAACTCCAATCAGTTACAGGAATGATGTCCATCATTTCCCGCCAATCTACTTATCACCAACTTGCACTCAGAACGGAACGATATCCGTCTAACGCTTTAAATCCAATTTACCATGTATCACTCAGCAATCATCAGAAAAGGAATCGCCACATTACTGTTCGTACAACTTATCGTAGCGGCAGCATTTGCACAGAATAAAACACTGGTAGTAAGCGGCATTAGTCTCAAAGTAAACGGTACATCTACCCTTCACGACTGGGAAATGAAAGCTACTTCCGGAACCTGTACAGCTGACCTTACCTTCAGCCCTGCCGGCCAGCTGACCGGTATTACTGCACTCAGTTACACTGTAGGTGCAGAAACGCTGAAAAGTGAACACAGTGGCATGGATAGCAATGCATATAAAGCATTAAAAACTAAAAAGAATCCAAACATCACTTTCAAAATTACTACTTCAACTGTAGCTGCAGATGGTTCCATCAAAGCACAAGGTCAACTGACCATTGCAGGTGTAACCAAAGCAGTAGAACTGACAGCGAAGAGCACTGCAGCAGCCGGTGGTAAATCAGTAGTTATCAAAGGAAGCAAAGTTATCAATATGACTGACTTCCAGGTGGATCCTCCATCCTTCATGATGGGTGCCATGAAAACTGGTAACGCTGTAACTATCAGCTACGAGTTTACACTTCACCAATAAATTACACTTCATCAATAATAAAACCACTAACCACTACACATTATTTTAAATCGATTGCCATGAAAACAAAAATGCGTCTGCAACATATAGTGTTGTTTTGCGTCGGCTTCTTCCCAATTACCTTAATGGCGCAGGACCGGAACATTCCAAACTGGAGACCATACGATAAAACTGGTATCAACGTATTCGAAGGAGCAAAGGATACTTCCACCTACTTCGACGGTATCAAACCTAGAATCGGTGCTGGTTTTACCATGCAGTTCCAAAATCTGAAACACGAAAATCCCACTGCACTAAACAATACAGTAGGTTCTTATTCCAGCTCTACAGGATCTGTAGCTGGTAACAAACTGAAAGATATCACCGCAGGGTTCCAGACAGCACAGGCTAACCTGTACTTCGATGTACCGCTGGCTCCTGGTATCACCATGAACTTAACTTTGTACCTGTCTTCCAAACACCATAATGAAACATGGGTAAAAGGTGGATATATCCAAATCGACAGACTTCCATTCAGAAACGAAGTACTTGATGGCATCATGAAATATGCAACCATCAAAGTGGGTCACATGGAAGTAGACTATGGTGATGCACACTTCCGCAGAAGCGATGGTGGTCAGACCCTCTACAATCCTTTCATGGAAAGTAACATCATGGATGCTTATGCAACAGAAATTGGTGCTGAAGTTTACCTGAAACACAATGGTCTGTTCGGTATGGTTGGTATCACCAACGGTATGATCAAAGGTAACGTAGACTCCCTCTACAACAAGAACAACGCTGATGGCAAACTGCACAAGTCTCCATCCCTGTTAGCTAAAGTAGGCTTTGACAAGAAACTGGCTGAGAAATTCCGTTTGCGTGCAAGCCTGAGCTACTATGGCAACCAGAGTAGCGGTAGCAACACACTGTATGGTGGCGACCGTTCCGGTTCTAACTACCAATACGTGATGGAAGAAGCTTCTTCTAACCCAAGCAACACCAGCGGTGCAGGTACTCCACTCGCATTCTCCGGTCGTTTCAATCCTGGTTTTACCAAGAAGATCAACGCAGGTATGTTCAACGTATTTGCTAAATATAGCGGCTTCGAAGTATTTGGTACTTACGAAAAATCAAGTGGCCGTTCTGCTTCCGAAGCTAAAACAAGAGATGCAAGCCAATATGCAGTTGATGCAGTTTACCGTTTCTTCCCTAAAGAAAATGTTTTCCTGGGTGTAAGATATAACGAAGTGACTGCACGCCCTGCAAACAGCACAGCTGGTACCGGTGCAGGTGCAATCACCTACACTCAGGATGTGAAAATAAATCGTGTTGCTTTAGCTGCTGGCTGGTTCGTAACAAATAATATTCTGATGAAAGGTGAATATGTGGTACAGAAATACAAAGACTTCCCTACAGCAGATTATCGCTCTGGTGGTAAGTTCAATGGATACGTGATTGAAGCAGTGGTTGGGTTCTAATCTTTCAATGTCTGATAGTGTATCAATTTGAAAAAGGCCCTCCCCAAAAAGGAGGGCCTTTTTTACTTCCTTCTTCCTTTTAACAATGCGCACACTTACCTTCATACTGACAATTTTCTGCCTCCTGGCTTTCAAAGTGCCAGCCCCCCGGGGTGTAAAATGGGTAGTACTCAACAACATCCTCGTTCGGGTAAGCGGCAGTACCAACGTGAACAAATTCAGTTGCGAAATCAAAAACTATCCAAACCGGGATACCCTCATTTGCTACCAGAGCAACGGTTCCGAAGTAGTACGCCTCAGTGGTAAACTGGAAATGGCCGTATTTGACTTCGACTGCCTGGACAAGATGATGACCCACGACCTGCGGGAAACCCTCAAAGCCCGTCAACACCCAGCCCTTCGCATCGCCCTCTTATCCCTTCAGAAATACCCTGCCCTCAATGGCAACTCCGAACAATTGTGCGGGAACGTTGCGATCGAACTGGCCGGGGTGACCAAAGAAATGCACCTCTACCTGACCACGAATACCGACGATCAGAAAATGATCCATATGACCGGTTCCAAAAATATCCACTTCTCCGACTTCGGCCTGGTACCCCCCCGGAAGTTTGGCGGCATGATCCGCGCCAAGGACGACCTGGTGGTGACCTTCCAATTCAATTTTAAAGTAATTGATTGATAATCAATACAAGGTTATCAAAACAGCCCCTTAAATTTTCTTTTTAGTTAACATTTTGACCCCTAATTGAAAACATTCGCCTACCCTCTGTCTGGTAGCAGTGGGCTACATTTGTCCGCACTCGAACATCGACCAACAACGAGTAAAGACAAATTCCACAGATATGAAGAAAATCCGATTCCTACCGATTGTGATTGTTTCCTGTTGCTTTCAATTTTGTCACACTGACCGTGTTGAAAAATTGAAAGATGGCTTACTGATCAGAACAGAAGGCGATGTAAAACAGGTAAGACTACAAGTGATCAATGACAAAATTATCAGGGTATCCGCCTCTCCTGAAGACAAAATTTCTACTACCCCCAGCCTGATATCGGTAGTAGGTAATAACCAGGATATAAAATGGACATCCACAGAAGAAGGAAATGTAGCTACATTGAAAACCAATGCCTTAACAGCTACCGTAGACATTACCACCGGTGAAGTGCAATTTAAAGACGCCCAGGGTAACACCATCATAAACGAAGGAGGGAAAGCATTTACGCCTGTAACAATAGACGGTAAAAAGCTTTTCCGAATTCAACAACTCTTTGATTCTCCGGCTGATGAAGCTTTTTATGGACTGGGCCAGCCACAGACTGGTCTTATGAACTATAAAAACCAGGACGTAGACCTTACGCAATATAATAGCCAGGTAGCTGTACCCTTTGTTTTGTCCAGCCGCCATTATGGTATTCTGTGGGATAATTATTCCATTACCCGCTTTGGAGACGACCGCCCATATGAAGAGCTGGCCACACTTGATCTGACCGATAAAAACGGCCAGAAAGGGGCTTTAACGGCTACTTATGGCCTACGCTATCAAAAAGACAGCGTATTCCTGCAACGGGGAGAGTCAAAAATTGACTATTCCTTTATCCCCTCCCTCAAAACGATCCCTGCCGGTTACCCAATGGCAAAAGGCATCGTAACCTGGGAAGGAAAGGTAAGCCCCAAAGAAGCGGGCGATCAGAAATTTTACATTTCGGCTTCCGGTTACATCAGAATTTGGATCGATGGAGTATTGATGCTAGACAAATGGCGGGAGGGCTGGAACCCTGGTCCTTCCGTCTTTAATAAGACCATGCAGACAGGTGAACAGCATGACCTGAAGGTAGAATGGATCCCTGAATCAGATCAGGCCTTTATTTCCCTGAAACACCTCTCTCCCACCCCGGAACGCCTGAAAGATAAAATGGCCTTTACCTCCGAAGCCGGTGAAAAGATCGATTACTATTTTATATACGGAGAACATCCTGATGAGATCATCAATGGCTACCGCACCATTACAGGCAAAGCCGCCATCCTGCCCAGATGGGCCATGGGTTTCTGGCAAAGCCGTGAAAGATACAAGACGCAAAGAGATGTGATCAGCACCGTTCAGGAATTCAGAAAACGACAGATACCGCTGGATAATATTGTGATGGACTGGTCTTACTGGGAAGAAAATGCCTGGGGAAGCCAGGACTTCGATCCTGCCCGGTTCCCGGATGCGAAGGGAATGATCGACTCCCTCCACGACCTGTATCATACCCACTTCATGATTTCAGTATGGCCTAAGTTCTACAAGGATATCCCGAACTACAAACTGATGAATGACAAGGGTTATCTCTACACCAAAAGTATCAAAGACACCATCCGCGACTGGATCGGCAAAGGCTATGTATCTACCTTCTACGATGCTTTCAATCCGGATGCCAGAAAAGAATTCTGGTCTATCATAAATACACACTTATTCAGCAAAGGTGTAGACGCCTGGTGGCTGGATGCGACCGAACCGGATATCTATTCCAACTCAACTATCGAATACCGCAAACAACTGATGAACCCTACTGCTTTAGGGTCATCCACACAATACTTTAATCCTTTCGCACTCATGAATGCAAAAGGCATCTATGAAGGTCAGAGAGCACAGAAACCTGATCAGCGTGTGTTTATCCTTACCCGCTCCGCGTTTGCCGGATTACAACGTTATAGTGCTGCAACATGGAGTGGCGACATCGCTGCCCGCTTCGATGAACTGGCCAGACAAATTCCGGCTGGTCTGAACTTTTGTATGTCTGGTTTACCCTATTGGACTACGGATATTGGGGGCTTCTATGTAGAGGATAAATATGACAAGCCTGATCCACAGGGGGATAATTTACAGGAATGGCGGGAACTGAACACCCGCTGGTATCAATACGGGGCCTTTTGTCCATTGTTCCGTGCACACGGACAGTATCCATACAGGGAAGTGTACAATATTGCACCTGATAACAGCCAGGAATATCAATCAATCGTTTATTACGACCGGCTTCGTTACAGGTTAATGCCTTACATCTACTCTCTTGCCGGACAGACTTATCATAACGGCTACACACTGATGCGTGGGCTGATCATGGATTTCGACCAGGATACTTCCGTTCGTCATATAGGAGACCAGTTCATGTTTGGTCCTGCCTTCCTGGTTAACCCGGTTTATGCTTACAAAGCCCGCTCCCGTGAGCTGTACCTACCAGCAGGACAGGGTTGGTACAACCTGTATGATGGTAAGTATACCGATGGCGGTCAGCACATCACAGCTGCTGCACCACTGAATCGTATTCCACTGTATGTAAAAGCGGGCAGCATTGTACCCTTTGGTCCGGAGCTGCAATACACCGGCCAGCAACCTGCTGATACCATTACCTTATATGTTTATGGCGGTAGCAATGGCACATTCAGCCTTTATGAGGATGAAGGGTTGAACTATAACTATGAAAAAGGCATGTTCAGTACTATCGCATTTACCTATAATGATGCCGACAATACGTTGCAGATTGGCAAGCGCGCAGGTGAATTCCCCGGCATGCTGCAACAGCGTAGTTTCCGTATTGTAAAGATAGATCCAACACATCCAACAGCATTTGACCTGGCGGCCAACAAAGGTCAGCTGGTACAGTATAATGGCAATGAACAAATGATCCATATAAAACTTTAAAACCTAAAACCACATCAACATTTAACACGTTGTGAACAACACAAAATTCGTCGACCATCAATTCTTACATCATCCAGAAACAAACATTCTAACATTATGAAAACTGCTTACAAAATCCACGATTTTGTGGCTGCATCCTGGGGGATCAGGGGCATACTGCTTATAGCAATGCTGCTGACCGGTACTATGACATTTGCACAGACCAACTCTCACCAGCTCGAAGGAAGAGTATCCACAGCTGGTAAAGATGAACCACTCACAGGCGCCAGTGTGCGCGTAAAAGGCACGAACAATGGTGCCATTTCTGATATCAACGGCCGCTTTCACCTGCAGACCAAAGATGGAGATACCCTGGAAATCACCCTCATGGGTTTCAACAAACAGGTGATCGCTGTAAAAGGACAAACAACCATCAACATCCAGTTAACCGAAGGCACAAAGACTATTGACGAAGTAGTAGTGATCGGTTATGGTACGGAGAAGAAAAAACTTGTAACAGGCGCCATCGACCATGTGAATACCAAACAACTGGAAGAAAACCACTCCCTGCGTGTAGACCAGGCCTTACAGGGTCAGACTGCCGGTGTGCAGATCGCTACCGTATCCGCACAACCCGGAGAATCCATGAAAGTACGCATACGCGGTACAGGTACTGTGGGTACTGCCGATCCTATTTACATTGTAGATGGTGTGCAGGTTACGGACCTTTCTTACCTGAACCCTTCTGACATTGCCAGTGTGGACGTTCTGAAAGATGCCGCTTCCTCTGCTATCTATGGTTCCCGTGGTGCGAACGGGGTGGTATTGATCACGACTGCAAAAGGTAAAAACACACCTACTAAATTGGCATACGATGCTTATTATGGTGTGCAGAACCCTTCTCACAAAATGGCGTTGCTGAATGCACACGACTATGGTGTGATCATGAATGAAACTGCGATCAACTCCGGCAACAATGCGTACTTCACCACCGAACAACTGAAAGCACTGGGCAAAGGTACCGACTGGCAGGAAGCGATGTACAACAAGAAGGCGCCGATGATGAACCATAGTATCTCCATGTCTGGAGGTAATGACCGCTCTGTATACTCTGCTTCCCTGTCTTATACCAAACAGGATGGTATCATTGGCTTCAAAGGACAATCCAAATATGAGCGTATCAACTTCCGCGTCAACTCTGAACATAAAGCCTACAAGGACCTGATCGTATTTGGTGAAAACCTCACTTACTCCCGCTCTGCAAAAAGTGGTGTAGGTGTGAGTGGTATTTATGACAATACGATGCACGGCGTACTGAATGTAAGTCCGCTCTTCGATGTGTATGACTCTACCGGGGCTTTCGGTAAGTCTACCTGGAACGTGGGCGAAGCCAACCCCGTAGCTGCCATGTACTATAAATACCAGAACAAGAATACCTACGACAACTTCATTGGCAATATTTACCTGCAGGCCACACCGATCAAGGGACTGAATATCCGTTCTGACTTCGGTATTAACCTGCAGTATGAAAATACCAATAGCTATAAACCCACTTACGACCTGTCTACCACTGAATATAATATTCACTCACAGGCCAACCAGGGTATGTCTCGTACTGCTATCTGGAACTGGGATAACACCATCAACTATGTGCGCCAGTTTGGCAAGCACAACATCAATGCACTGGTGGGTTTGAACTCCATGGAAAATACCACCTTTTATATCAATGGCTACAAACAGGACCTGACTAAATCAGGTCTGGACAATGCCATCATCAACAATGGTACGACAGACAGTACACAAAAGGTATATGGTTCCAAAGGTTCTTCTGCACTGCTTTCCTACTTTGGCCGTTTTGGCTATAACTATGCGGAAAAGTATATGTTCACTGCCGTATTCCGTATAGATGGTTCTACTGCATTTGGTGCAAACAACCGGTACGGTCGCTTCCCTTCCTTCTCTGCGGGCTGGGTACCTACCAACGAACCATGGCTGAAAAAATACTGGCTGGACTTCCTGAAGATCCGTGCCGGCTGGGGCCAAAACGGCAACCTGCCATCTGCTCAATACCAATACCTGTCCACCCTATCTACCCAATACCTGGGTTACTACTTCGGTAGTGGTGATGTAGCTTATGTAGGTGCGGCACCGATTAAAACTGCCAATCCTGATCTGAAATGGGAAACTTCCGAACAGACCAACGTTGGTATCGATGCGGTGCTCTTCAATGATTTCACGCTGACCATCGACCTGTATAATAAACTGACAAAAGACTGGCTGGTAAGTGTGAACACGCCTGCTATATCCGGTGCCACCACTGCACTCGTAAATGGTGGTGACGTGCGCAACAGAGGTATTGAAGTAGCTCTGGGATGGGATCACAAATTCAATGAGTTTTCTATAGGACTGAATGGTAACCTGACCGTGAACCGTAATAAGGTGACAGACATTCCTAACAAGGAAAAGATCATCAATGGTTCTACTGCCGTCACCTATGCCAGTATGCCAGAGTTCTACCGTGCACAGAAAGGTTTCCCAATGGGTTACTTCTATGGTTACAAAACGGATGGTCTCTTCCAGAATACAAGCGAAGTCGCTGCTTACAAAGGTAAAGACGGTTCTCCTATCCAGCCGAATGCACAACCCGGCGATGTACGCTTCAAAGACCTGAATGGCGATGGCGTGATCGATGCGAACGATGAAACCATGATCGGCAATCCATTCCCTAAGTTTACTTATGGTTTCAATGTGAACCTGGGTTACAAGGGTTTTGATTTTACTGTTGCGATCTATGGCTCACAGGGCAGCAATATCTGGGATGGTACACACGACTTCTCCAGCCCGCTCAATAACTATTCTGCTGAGATCCTGGGTCGCTGGACAGGCGAAGGTACCTCTAACAAAATACCTCGTGTTACAGATGGTGCTGAGTTGAACCAGAACTGGATCCGCTCTTCTGACCTGTATATTAAAAACGGTTCCTTCCTGCGCATAAAGAGTGTGAACCTGGGTTATGACTTCAAAAAGTTATTCCCGCAAATGCCTATTCAACAATTAAGATTATACGTTTCCGGCACCAACCTGTTTACGTTCACAAAGTATAAAGGCATAGACCCTGAAATTGGTTATGGCTCTTCTTCCTGGGCTTCCGGTATTGACGTAGGTACCTATCCACAGCCTAAGACACTGTTACTGGGCCTGAACGTAAAATTCTAAAACATTCCACATGAAAAAAATATTCTTAGCAGCTATAGCAATCGCGTTCTTTGCCGCTTGTAGCAAGAGCTTCCTGGAACGCTCCCCTGTTGATGAACAGACGGAAGAATCTTTCTATAAAACGCCGGAACAGGCATTGCAGGCACTGGTATCCGTATACAATCAACTGGAAATCGGTGACTATGATAATATCCACCTCGTATCTGAAATAGCCAGCGACGACTGTTTTGGCGGCGGTGGTACCTCTGACCTGGTATGGAAACAATGGGACCGCTTCGAAGCGTCTTCCAATATGAACCTGAGCCTCTGGGAGAAATATTATACAGGTATTTACAGGGCCAATATCCTCCTGTCAAAAATAGATGGTGTAAGCTGGGGTAGCGATACCACACTGAAAGTACAGTATACTGCCGAAGCCCGTTTTCTGAGAGCGTACTTCTATTTTGACCTGGTAAGGTTGTTTGGAAACATCCCTATGACAACCACTCCGCTCACGCCCAGTGAACTGGGTCTGCCACAATCTGATCCTGCTGTAGTCTATGCGCAGATCGCAGAAGACCTGAAGTATGCAGCTGATCATCTGGCAGCTACCCCTTATGCCAGCATCTCTTCTTCCGATTATGGCAGGGTGACCAAATGGGCGGCTGAGTCCCTGATAGGCCGTGTATTTTTATACTACACCGGCTATTATAGTCAGACAGATCTGGCAGGTGTGATTACAAAAGCAGAAGCCATTACTTACCTTGACAACGTGATCAACACCGGCGGGTTCGGATTGGTAGATAACTTTGCGAACCTCTGGCAGTCAGCACTCACCAACTTTGTAGGAGAAGACAATAAAGAAACCGTATGGTCTATTAAATTCACATACAAAGGGCTGGGCAATTGGGATCAGCACAATGGTAACCGTATGCAGGTAGACATCGCTATTCGTAATCAGGTACTGGATCCTTATTACAAAGGATGGGGTGCTGGTACAGTGAGCACAAGTCTCTGGAATGCGTATGACAATAATGATACCCGCCGTGGTGGTTCTATCGTATCTATTGAAAATGAAAACCTCACGGCTTACTCAAAGGGCGATCAGGCACAATACACCGGTTACTTCTGGAAGAAATATACACCAATGAATGAAGGCAATGCCGTGGATATGGGTGGTGATTTCCAGATTGACAACTACTATGATGATGTAGTGATCCGCTATGCCGATGTATTGCTGATGGCAGCAGAGCTAAACCTCGAAAGCAACCTGTCTAAAGCACAGGATTACTATAACCAGGTACGCGACAGGGCCTTCTTAAGTACCAGCTATCGCAAAACGCTCACTGCCGATGCAACGGGCAAAGCCCTCATCATGAATGAGCGCAGACTGGAACTGGCACTGGAAGGACAACGCTACTGGGACTTACTGCGTCAGGGTATAGATGTAGCAAAGGCAGCGATTGACAATTCAGGTACTACATCTGATTTTACGGTGAGCTTCCCTTCTGCCACAAAAGGCCTGTTCAAAATTCCGGAGCAGGAGATCAGTTTGTCTAATGGCGTGTATCAGCAAAACGCTGGTTGGTGATTTTATAATTCCACAAAACTGTTAAAAATGAAAAACTATATTATACTGTCACTCCTGGTACTGGCTTGTGCTTTTACTGCCTGTACCAAAGAAGATGAGGAGAGCATGGGGTCTCCGACCATAGCACAGTCAGGCCTGAAATATTCTATTACACAGAAAGACGGGCACGATAATATTATCTATCTGAGTAGTGAAACCAGTGGCGGGTATATTCCTTTCTGGCAATATACCGGTGGGTTCTCCAGGAAAATGCAGGATACCATCAATTTACCTTTTGCAGGTGATTATTGGATCAAGTATACTATCTATACCCATGGCGGCCCTGTAGGCGATTCTACAAAGATCACCGTATCAGAGAACGACCCGGAATATTTCAGTAGTGCATTGTGGAACCTGCTGGCGAATGGTGCAGAAGGTAAGACATGGGTATGGGCGGTAGATGTACCGACTTTGTATTGCTATGGGAATGGCCCGGGCGATGCGACTACACCAGCATGGTGGACGAATGGAGAGAGTTACCTCGTGTCACAGGGCGTAGCTGCTGATGAAATGACTTTTGACCTGGATGGTGCGAAGAACTTTACTTTTAATCATAATGGCACGAAAACCAAGGCCATCTTTGATCTGGATACCACGGCGCAAACAGTAAAGATAACGGGTAGTGATATTAGTTTGGGTGCGAAAACGACGTATACGATTGTGAAGCTGAATGAGAATGAACTGACGCTGGTGCAACAGGGAGATGGATGGAGAAATATCTGGTTATTCAAAAGAAAAGGATATAATTATTAAGGGTGATATACAGGGGCTGGTTATTTAACCAGCCCCTTATTTGTGTTTATTCATAACCGGGATTCTGGTAATACAGGCCCGGTTTTATTTGCATTTCAGATTGAGGAATTGGATATAATTCCTGTGTCACATCTATCGTTTTTGAATAGTTTGTTTGTAACCATGGATTCATTACTTCCAAACATCTTCCTGTTCGTACTAAGTCTCCCCAATACAACCCTTCCCACGCCAGTTCATGTCTTCTTTCAGTTTCTAATATTAGCCTGAATTCAGATTGAGATACACCGGAGATACCTGCAAGTCCCGCTCTTGTTCTGATCCTGTTCACCAGATTCAGTGCTTCTGCTGTAGGACCACTGGTTTCATTCACTGCCTCGGCATACATGAGCATTACATCTTCCGGTCTTAAGATGGGGAAGTTGATGCCCCAGTCAGCGCTACTGAGAATAGAAGCGGCGGCAGAGGAGTCGAGGTATTTTTTGAAATAGTTCCGCTTCGTCAGTACACCTGATTTGTTTCTGTATATCGTATCCAGGATCACAAATTCCCGCTTATCACCTGCTTCAAAACTACTGATCAGATCATCGGAAGGGAAGCCCTGCATGTAGTAGCTGCCGTAAGGAGTGATCTTTGTATCCATGTCCAGCGGAATCACTTCGCCCGGTACAGGATTGCCTAAGCCTTTTCCTCCTGACAGGTATTGTACTTCGAAAAGATAGTATTTATTATCACTGGCTGTTTTGAAGATCTCTGCATACGTGGAGGCAAAGGTCCAGCCGCTATTCTCTGCATCCAGCACCTGTTTGAGCACATTGACCGCGTTGGTATAGTTTTCTGTTTTGTAAAACGGATACCCTGCCATGAACAGGTATGCCCTGCCTAATAAACCTAAAGCAGCCAGCTTTGTAGCACGGCCTTTATCTGTGCCACTATAGCTGATGGGTAATAAATTAGCAGCTGTTGTGAGTTCGCTGACAATGAAGTTGTAGATCGTATCTGCACCTACACGGGGATAGTTGAGCGCTTCTGCTGAAGAAACCGTTGTTTCGATCAAAGGCACTGCACCAAAGGTTTTTACCAGTTCAAAATAAGCGAGCGCACGGAGAAATTTACATTCTCCTTTCATCCTGCTACGTTTGGTGGTATCTGCGAAGGAGATATTATCTATCTTGTCCAATACCTGGTTCGCTCTTTCTATCATTTCATAATCATTCGTCCAGGCAGTTTGCAAAGTACCTAAGGCAGATGTGATTTCAAATGCAGAAAGGCTGAAGTAATCCCTCGCAGCATCCTGTCTGGCTACATAGTAGTTGTTGGAACGTACCTCTGACAGGTATAAATTATTCACGTCAGGGAAAGCGAGCAGCTTGTTGTACACCCCGCTTACAGCCTGCACAATATCGTTTTCCGTTTTGTAAAAACTGCTTTCATTCTGATTGGAGATGGGCGCTGTATCCAGGAAATCTTTATTACAGGCCGCTAATATGGTGATGCAAATGATTGCGATAATATATTTCATGTAACTTATTTTTTATAATCCGATATTAATACCCATGCTGTATGTGCGTGCGGTCGGGTAGCTGGACCAGTCACTCAGATAATCGGACTGAAAGGCTTCAGGAGAATAACCACCGGAGTAGTTGTCATGCATCCAGAGGTTATCTGCGCTGAAATACAGCCGCGCATTACGGATACCTTTCACAAAACCCGGGCGGAAAGTATACCCGACGGTGAGGTTTTTGATCTTGTAAAAAGCACCTTTGTAGAGCCAGCGGGTATCGTACAAACTGGCGGTGGATGCATCGATGCGGGGTGTCTTTCCATCGCCGGGTTCACTCACGCTACGGAATCGGTTCACCCACACCTGCTTTGCATTGTAGTTACCCAGCCCGGTGGTCGGACGGTCGATATTACGGCCAAACATGCTGAAGATCTGGTTGCCCCATTGGCCCTGTAATAAAAGAGACAGGTCAAAGCGTTTGTAACTGAAGCGGTTGGTCATGCCCCAGGTGTAGTTGGGATCAGGATGGCCCACTTCTGTCATATCATTGGCGTTGATCGTACCGTCTTTGTTTACGTCTCTGTACACAGGGTCCCCAATGATCGTACTGCTTCTTTTAGGCAGGTTTTTCAGCTGTTCTTCCGTTTGATATACACCTATAGCATCGTAGAGCACATAGGTGTATAATGGCCTTCCTACGGCTATTTTAACGGTATTCTCCCAACCGGTGTAGATGGGGGTGTTGTCGTTGTTCAGTTGTACCACCTTGTTTTTGTTCCAGGAAAAGTTGAGGGCCGTTTCCCAGCTGAAGTCTTTACCACGGAGGTTCCTTGAGTTCAGGTTGATCTCATACCCCCAGTTCCTTACAGAACCGATATTGGAGTTTTCTTTTGTAAAGCCGGTAGCACGGGCCACGGGTACGCTTAGTAACAGGTCTCTGGTGATCTTGTCATAATAGTCAAAAGAGAGGGTGAACCGGTCATTCAGGATAGTCGCATCGAAGCCGATATCGTTGGAGGTCGTCTTTTCCCAGCGAAGGTTAGGATTGGTGATACTGGTCACTGAGAAACCGGTGCTTTGTGCCTGTGTTTCTCCAAATACGTAGTTGGTGCTGGTCACCAGGCCGATGGAAGGATAATCCCCTCCTATCCTGTCATTACCGGCAATCCCCCAGGAGTAGCGGATTTTGAGGTCACTAAAGATGTGTCGCAGGCCACTCATAAAGTTTTCATCACTGATCCTCCAACCGATAGAAGCGGCAGGGAAGGCGCCCCAGCGGGAGTCTTCGCCAAAGCGGGAACTACCATCCTGCCGGAAGCTCACTGATAATAAATACCGGCTGTTGAAGTTGTAATTGACACGACCAAAGAAGGATGCGAGTGTGCGCTTTGATTCTGTCGTGCTGGATGTAGTCACCGTAGAGGAACCCTGGTCAAAGGTGTACAGGTTATCATTGGCAAATACCTTGTTGGTTTGCGCCGTATTCGCCGCGTTGTTGTTTTCTGTACTTGCACCGGCTATGAAGTTAAAGCCGTGTTTGCCCAGTTGCTTATCGTAGGTGAGCAATGCCTGGAAGAGGTAGTATTGTGTACGGGCAGTCTTGCGGGTGGCCGTACTCTGAGAACCTTCGGTAGCGGTTCTTCTGGCGGAAGTCACGGAGGTAGGCTGGTAATATTTGTAATCACTGCTACTACTGTTCCAGGCACCGGTCAGGTTCAGGCGAAGGCCTTTTGCTAATGCCGCATTGATATACATTTGTGAGAGCAACTTCGTCAGCTCTGTTTTGTTCATCGTCTTTTCCATCACTTCTACAGGGCTGATCTGGTCTGCTACCCAGCGATAAGCATCCGAGGTGATAGCACCGGAGTGTACCCCGACGCCCTTCTCCTGTATGGGAGCCGTACCAGCTACAGATGGACCAATACCACTACGGCCATCGATGCCTGCACCAGTTGTCCATGAAATGGAAGGTGATAATTGCAGTCCGACTTTCACGCGTTCGCTTACCTTAATTTCCATGTTGGAACGGAAGGTGTAGCGTTTGTAACCGGTGTTCACAGCCATCCCATCCTGATCCATGTATTCGCCTGATAAGAGGTACGTTACATTTTCATTACCTCCTGAGGCAGAGAGGTTGTACTTCTGCATCCAGGCCGGCCGGAAAAATTCATCCTGCCAGTTCACGTAATCGAGACTATCTGTACCGTACGCCCAGTAAGGATCATACATATAGGTGGTGCTGGCCAGATCATGGGTGTTCGCAACGGTGCCCCCTAATTCGGAGGCACGAAAATCCATGTTATCACTGGCCGTATAGCTCTTTCCTTTTGTTCTGCCAAGAGCTACCCAGGAAGAGTCGATAATGTCTTTTTTGAATTGGATCCATTCTGTGGGCGACATCATGGCGACTAACTTTTCAGGTTCCTGTCTGGCATAGGTGGCGGAGAAAGCGATGATGGGTTTACCAGTCTGACCTCTTTTGGTAGTGATGAGCACTACACCGTTAGAACCTCTGGCACCGTATATCGCAGCAGCCGATGCATCTTTGAGCACATCTACAGATTGTATGGTAGCAGGATCGATATCGCCTAAGTCATCAACGGGTACCCCATCTACAATGTACAACGGATCATTGCTGCCGGATACGGAGGCGGCGCCTCTTACCCTGATCTGTAGCGCAGCACCGGGTGTACCTGTGATGGATTGTACCTGTACGCCGGGCATCTGAGCGGCGAGTGCCTGATCGATGCGGGTGATAGGCCGGTCTTTGATCTGGGTTTCACCGATGGAAGCGACGGCGCCTACCAGGTTCTTTTTAGCCACGCTGCCGTAACCAATTACGACGACTTCATTCAATCCTTTGTTTGCTTTTGATAAACGAATGGTGAGGTGTGGACCACTCACAGTAACTTCTTTCGGTTCATAGCCGACGTAAGAGATGACGAGTACGATATTGTCTGTTACGTCGAGTGTGAATTGTCCCTGCGCATTGGTGGTAGTCCCTTTATTGGTGTTTTTCACCTTTACACTCACACCAATTAATGGTGTCTGATCGGCATCGTCCACGATTTGTCCTGTGACCGGGGCGAATGCCGCATGGAGGCATTGCCCGAGGAGGAGCAAAGCTGCCAATAATAAAATTTGTTTCATAACGCTTTCGTTGGTTGATACTAATTGAAAAAGAATAGCCATGCTACCAGTGCGGTAGCCGATATGATAAGAATGAGCAATAGTTTTTCTAAACGTTTAAGACGCGCGAGCCGTTGTTGTTGGTAATGCGATTCCATTGGGTAAAAATAGAGTTGCAAGGAAGGGAGAACAATGGAGGATTGTACTATTTGATGGAAAATCTGTTATCTGTTGGCAAAAAAATAGCTTCCGCCTTCGGCGGAAGCTATTTTTTTGCGGGCGGCGTGGCGGCGTTGGCCTGCGGCCGGCTAAAAGGCCAGACGCTGTATTAATCTGTTTTGAAAGGACTTGCTGGCAGGCCAGCTTTGTTATATAAATTGGTGGCAGGATTGCCGGCCCATCCATATCTTACAATGGTAGGTTTTGTTATTTCTGGTGCTGATACGATCACCGTATTCCCATCTATACGTGCATTTGCAAATACAAAATGCTGATCTGCACCTGCTATCGCAAACCCTTTCAATGTATCACCTTTTGCCATCAATCCTCCATCTGTATGTTCAAAATATAACCTGATCTGTTTGCCTTGCACTTCCATTTTTGAAAATACCGGACCACTATAGGCGACCTCTTTATTATACACATTTGCATCAGCAATTAACCCTAACCGCAACCCTATCTCCTGCTTATTCTTTGGATGTATATTCCCCGGATCTTCAGGATTCGCATTATCTATCGCCACTGCCATCCCACTATTTGGAATGCTTAAATTTTCCAGCTGTGCCTGTCTGATCAACACCGTTCCATTTTCTCTTACCGGCAATGAATCTGGTTTACCATAGTTCGCTAACTGCACATAATAGAAAGGAAAATCTCCCTGATGCCACTCAGCTCTCCAACTGGCTACCAATGTCTCCATCAAAGAGCGGTATATGTTTGGATTGTTGGCATTAGACTCTCCCTGATACCAGATAGCCCCTTTAATGGTAAAAGGGATCAACGGCGCTACCATCCCATTGTACAATACAGCAGGACTATGCTGATCGTGCTCAGGATTAGGATCTTTTGGATTCCGGGGAGGATCTTTATGCTCCGCCTTTGCGATAGCCGCATCTGCCACCCAGCGTTCCATCGCCGTTTTATATTTTGCACGCGCTGTAAAGCTGGTATCATACACAGCCTTTTTCTGCGCATACGCATCCAATAAAGACTGGAAGTTATGAGCGGCTAATTCTTTTCTACTTACCCATGCTTCCGCCGTACTGCCACCATAAGCAGTGGTGAGCAAACCTATTGGTACCTGCAACTGCTGTTGCAGATGCCTTGCAAAGAAATACGCGGCGGCAGAGAAGTGACCTACTGTAGCTGGTGAACAAATTTCCCACTTGCCTTTTACATCCGTTTGAATGGTATCAGTTGGTGTAAAGTCGGTATCAAAAACACGGATCAATGGGTAATTAGCTGCCGCAACTTCCGCAGCTTCATTGTACACGCCACACCAGTAGCGATCTTCGCGTGCTACTGTCATATCCATATTTGATTGTCCGGAACACAACCACACTTCACCCAAATAAATATCAGATAAGCGGATATTATTTATCGCCAGTGTATACGGCCCACCTGCTTTGGCAGTAGGCAGCACCGCCTGCCAGCGGCCATCTTTACCCACTGTGGTCGCAATGGTTTTATTATCCCAGTTATTCCGGATCGTCACCTTCTCACCAGCTATACCCCATCCCCAGATGTTTATATCCGCATTTTGTTGTAATACCATATGATCGCCTACTACTGCAGGTAACCGTAAAGCAGTCGGCTTCAATTCATCCGGACTATCCTTCGTATACAGGTTTACTTTCTTTGATGCACCCGGTCTGAACAATTCCTGTATCACAGGCAGCTTCACATCTACAGCTGGTTTGAAGTTGGCAGACTGCATATACTTCAATAAACTATACTTCAGCTGGCGGGTGACTATTCCTTCTTTATTCAGATCAATACTACTGATGATCAATCTTCCCTTCCCTACTTTCGCTTCCACGATCATTCCTAATCGTCTGTTCAGGAACCAGGTATCTATATTTTGTACCAATGGTGTCAAAGTAGCAGGAAAGTTGGACAGCTCCATGACCTGTGTATTATTCACCAGCTCCCACCATTGATAGTTGCTATAATAGTCTGTAGGAAAATCTGCAAATACAGGATGTGTAGGATTACATAAGATGCCTAATGTATGTGGCGGACGCATCTTGAACCAGGAGGTATTCCAGAATACAGGAGTAAAACTCTGTACGACTTCTTTTCCTTGTTGTACCTTTCCTGCTGCCAGCAACAGTACCTTCCCACCATCCTGCAATACCTTTTGTGCAGCGGCATCCAATGTATCGCATACATAAATACCTTTTTCAGAAATATCCAAAGTTGGCGCATATACCCACAGCTGCCAGCTGTTGCTGATATCCGTACCATCGAGACTAATTTCCACACTGATATTACCTGTAAATTTTAAAGGCAGGTGTAAGTAACCTAAAGGGATATTATCACCCAATGGAATATCTGTGACCGGGAATGTACCTTGTTGCAATATCTTACCGGTTTTGTCTTTTACCTTCCAGAGAGGGTGCATCGCCGATAAAGATTTCTCTCCAAAGTTCGTCACAGATATAGCTGCATGCAAAGTATCGTTACTGGTGTATACAAATTTCTTTATCCTCGCCAGCAGTACTGTCGGACTACAAAAGTGCCGCCATTCTTTGTCACTGATATAAGGCTTATC
Source organism: Chitinophaga sp. LS1 (assembly GCF_034274695.1). Classification (NCBI taxonomy): domain Bacteria; kingdom Pseudomonadati; phylum Bacteroidota; class Chitinophagia; order Chitinophagales; family Chitinophagaceae; genus Chitinophaga; species Chitinophaga sp. LS1. The sequence goes on along the minus strand of NZ_CP128362.1, from coordinate 4,886,541 downwards.
ATTCCAGAACGGATCCAATACACCTACCAATGCGGTACCCTGTCCCGGATAATCATTGATGGATAATAACTGAATACCCGCTAAACCCGGTGTACGTAGAGCTGCCTCTATTTCTGCTTTATAACATAATACCTGCAATTTTCCGGAAGCCATAAAGAAATCATGTGCCTGCGCACCCATATGATGCGCTGTGAGCTGATCACGGAATATCTCAAAGTTCTTTGCTTTGTATACACCTGTATATTTAGGTATTTCAGTAAAGTCGGGATATACACACCACTGACCCATTTCATGACTCACATAAGGCACATGAAAATCTTTGATGCGATCATAGTAATCAAAATCACTACCCGGCAACGTAGACCAACGTAGACCACGGGCGCCGGCTTTCACCATGTATTCATTATCCGGCACCAATGGCCAGCTATTGCCTACAGAAGCGCCTGTATATACCCGTCTGTTATCCTTCTCTTTCCAATAAGCAATAAACTGTGTGAGGTAATCTACCTGATGACCACCTTTGGGTTCATTGCCATATGCCAGCATACAAAAAGAGGCGTAGTTACCATATGCTTTTGCAATGCGGTTCGTCTCATCATAAATATATTGATCTACAGGTAAGCCATCTCCTAAAGATGTACCATGGTTCGCCCAGCTGGGGCCTTCCGGCTGCAGGTAAAAACCAACTTTGTCTGCTGCACTGAAAGCGGCTTCCGGTGGGCACCAGGAATGGAAGCGCATGTGATTGAGGCCGTATGATTTTGCTTTCTGAAAGATGCGTATCCAACTTGCTTCATCCATAGGTGGATAGCCTGTTAAAGGGAAGACGGCATTGTCTACTGTGCCACGCAGAAATACAGGTTTACCGTTTATAAAAAACCGGGTATCAGCAATTTTGAATTCCCGCATACCAAAGGTGATATTTTTAGTACTGGCCTCCCCTTCAGCAGGTATCATCTGAATTTTTAGCTCATACAAATCAGGATGGAACTCATCCCACAACAATACATCATTGCCCATTGGATAATCAATCACAATAGCAGTGGTATCTTTATTCAATTGAAAAGGAACTTCCTTTAAAGGGGCTTTAATATTTTCACAATTTGCCGTAATTAAAAACTTACCTGATACAGATCTGATTCCTCTTCGCCCTACTAATAATTTAATCTTTGCAATTCGCCTCTTCACATCCGGATACACCTGCACATCCTCCATCCACACCATTCCCCCCGCATTCAACTCCAACTTCCCGATCGTACCATTCCAATTCCCCTGCGTATGATCCGTCAGACTATGTGAATCCGGCCCTACATTAATCTCCTTAATCCTATTATCAATCCGCACTAATATCGTATGCCTCCCCGGACTTAATAACCCGGACAGATCATACACATGCGGTGCACTCATACTATTCTGCATCCCGGCCCGCTGTCCATCTACATACACCACTGTTTCCCAGTGCGGCCTTTCCATCGTAAATGTAATTCTGCGATCCGCGTAGTCTGCCGGAATATCCACCACCTTCTTATACCATGCCGGCCCTACATACGTCTTTGCCGGTGTGAGCCAGAATGGATACTTAATATTCCCCGGCACCCGGTATTTCGCCATTTCAGGATTGAAGTACCAGGAGCTATCATAGATACTCCCCGTCCACCTTGTATTCACCGACACCTCCTCTCCTTTATTATTTTCCAGCATAGAACCCGGCAATTTCACGGTGCTCCATTGTCCGGCAGAGTCGGTGGTGAACTGCCATTCTCCCTTCAGGGAGATCGTTTGTGCTTTTACAGACAGCATACAGCCAAGCAGCAGTGCTATCAATCCTGTTTGTTTCATATCAGTTGATGAGTATCGTATTTTCTTTGGTAGCATCGATGCCTTCAATCGTATATACCTGATTAGTAGCATCGTATTGCCCCTTGCCATTGGCAGGAGCTTTCTCTACATGTACCCTGAGGGTAAAGGTTTTGGTGGGAGCGTGGTATTTTCCTTCAGGTGCACTGATGTGTATGCGGCAACCGCCATTCTCTGTCCGCTGATCTATGTGGGTAATGGAATAAATACCCTGCTGGTATTGCAGGCTTTTACCATCATCGGTATATAGGTCAGTACTACCTATGCCCGGGTAAATTTCCAGTATTACATTGTCTATCACACGCTGGCCTACGTACTGAACAACCTGTTGTTTCGGGATAATACTGCCTGCTTTGATGAAGATAGGTACTTTGTCAAGCGGACATATGGCATTCAGGTAACTTTTACCATCGTAATGTTTGCCTGTCCAGTAGTCGATCCATTCGCCTTGGGGCAGGTAAACAACACGGGTCGCAGCGCCTTTTTCCGTCACCGGACATACCATGATATTTTCTCCTAAGAGGTACTGATCTGTGATGTTGTACACATTCACATCATCCTGGTATGCCAGTACAAGGGCCTGCATAATGGGCGTACCTGTTTTATACTGATGATAGCTGGTGCTATAAAGGTAAGGCAGCAAACTATATCTCAGTTCATCATATTGCTTAAAAATATCCGTCGCCTCCTTACCATAACGCCAGGGTTCTTTATAACCAGGATGATCCATGCCAAACAATAAGGCTACAGGACTCAGCATACCAAACTGCACCCAGCGAACATACAACTCAGGATCTGCAGGTTGCTCAAAACCACCCATACAATGCGCCCAGTAACCTACACCAGATACACCTATATTCAAACCTGCTTTGATCACAGGACCAAAGTACTGCCATTGACTGGGCCAGTCACCCGCAAAGATGAAAGGGAATCGCTGAATACCTGCATACCCTTCGCGGGTCTGGTTCAAACCACGCAGCTGGTTGTAAGCCCCAAACTGTTCGTACGCCGCCTTCGCATATGCTATCGGAAATACATTGTGTAATCGCTGTGCCTCAGGGCCAACGGGTCCCGTCTTCGCACTTTCATTGGCCAGCGCACCAAAGGCACTACCTTCATCTGTCTTGAAGAACCGTGCTCCTACAGCCGCCACTTTCATCGCTGCATGGTTCCACCACCAGCTCACAGCAGCAGTATCAAAGTAGTTGATAAACTCCCCGGGGTTATTAGCCTCCGGATAGGTATAATGTAATTCTCTGGCCGTGTCTAACAACTTAAACCGGGTGCCATTGTCTATCCTTGGACGAATGTGCAGCCCCACCATGTTATAATGCAGGTTATACAGGGTGTCGAACATTGCCTTCGGGTTATGGAATGTCTCTCTCCATTCAAAAGAAGTAGCCCCCTTGCCCCCGTTCTTGCCAAACTGTCTCCATGTAGAATCCAGGAAGAGAATATCTACAGGAATACCCATTTCCCTAAACCGGCGGGCCAGTTCAATCACATACGCTGCAGAAGTCAGTTCCTCATGCCCCCATGTACCTCCACTATAAGTGCCCACATGCAAACCGAGGGCAAATTTTGGCAGTAAGGGCGACTTGCCGGTCAACTGGGTATACAGATCCAGTATTCCCGTAAACTGAGGTCCATATATAAAATAATATTCCAGCGGCCCCTGAGCTGCTGAAAAACTATATGCATCTGATTCCGTATTCCCCATATCCCAGGTGGAATTATAGGTGGTATGGAGGAAAATGCCGTATCCTTTCGTACTCATGAAGAAAGGTACCGGGCTATAATTCGCCTGCAGTACATTGTAAGCCCCCACGATATGTGGCTTCTCTTTTCCCCTGCCTACCTCCATTTGCACTTTCTTTCCGCGCTGATCCAGGAAGTCCATTCGCTCTCCAAAGCCAAAGAAGTGCTCATCGGATTGAAGCACCTTTTTCACCCCAAGGGAATCGGCGCTTTTTTCGGAAGAAAGGAGCTGACCATTGGAGGAATAGACTTCCAGGTGGCCGGCAGCACTGATGATGAGCCGAAGACTGGCAGTACTGAGTTCCAACCCGGCCCCCTCGCTTTTGACCCGTACATCCACACTATCCCAATCGTACCTGTTCACCATCAACGGCTCTTTGAAAGGCGCCCCATAGCTGACCCTGAACATGGAAGATGTACAAAATTCCAGCTGAAAGGATTGCGTAGCGGTGTGGATTTGAAATGCATTCTGTTGCCGGGTAAATTGCTGTGCCCGGGCCGGCATTATCACATACAAACAAATAATCGTAACTATAGACCTGATCATATCCTCAAATCTATCTCCTATATCAATATTGTGCAATGGATAATTGTAGTAAACCCTGTAAATATGTGGTCAGTGGCATGGATAAATTGACAAAAGGATGGAAAAATGTGCGAAAAAGTGTTGCTAAGACACTATAGGATAATGAGTAGGGGTTATTTTTTTATATTGCTCATACGAACTGATTTCACGCTTTATAAATTCCATCCGGCGATTTCCACCAAGGCCGGCAAAGAAAAACGTTATGCGACTGCAACAATACTTCCTCCTTTTATACGGCTTTCTATGGCCGTCGTTAACCGGGCTATCCTTTTCGTCGGCCGGCCCGACACATCCCTATACAGATCCGTCCGGCAATATCAGGCTGGAACAATTAACCACTCATGACGGGTTGTCCCAGAATACCGTGCGATGTCTGCTCCAGGACAAAAAAGGGTTTATCTGGGTAGGGACACTGAATGGGTTGAACCGGTATGATGGCAGGAAATTTACCGTGTACCGCACGAACCAGGGTGTACCCCTGCCTATTAGTGACAATCGGATCCGGTCATTGTATGAAGATCAATCAGGGATTATCTGGGTCAAGACAACCGAGGGACATTATCATTGTTTTGACCCCAAAAAGGAGAGTTTTGTCAATGTAATACCTGGCAGCGCAGACCTGACCTATGATCATCTGTACGAAGCCTCACAGGGAGTATGGCTATATAGTAAAAATAACGGGTGCCTGCACAATGGCAAAAGATACGCACTGGGAGCTGTACACTTTGTATTTGAAGACCCGCAACATGAACAATGGATAGGTACGGATAAGAATTTATACAAACTGGATGCCCGGGGCAATGCTATAAAGATCTGTGAAGGGAACTTTATTAAAGCAATAGCGAAGGATCAACAGTTGTATTTTATTAAAAAACAGGGGATAATAATATATAACCTGTCTACAAAACAATCCCTGAAAAATGATTTAGCTTTCCTCCCTGCCGGCGTGACATTGACAGATGCTGCTATTTTAGCTAATAACAGGATCTTATTAGGTACCCAGCAGCATGGGCTGCAAATAGTAGATTTAAAATCAAACCAACTGAGTTCTATCAAAAAACTCTTTGGTGAAGAAATACCCGGTCATATCGATATAGAAACTGACCAGGACCATGGCATCTGGGTCAATAACCATTCCGGCAATGTCTGGTACTTCGATCCGGAACAGGAATTCAGCCAGCGCATTTCCCTCATTCCTGCCAATGTCATGAAGGTCATAGACGATTGCAGGTTTGTCTTCGCAGCAGATCACAAAGGCAAGGTATGGATCACCACCTATGGAGGCGGTCTGTATTGCTTTGATAAACTCAACAGGCAGGTACAGCGGTTTGTATACGACCCTGACAATCCCAATGGATTAAGTACAAATTACCTGCTCAGCGTAATCGCTGATCGTTCCGGTTTGATATGGGTAGGCGCGGAACATACCGGTCTGCAAAAACTAACCCCGCAATCCCTGCATGTCACCCATATTTTCCCGGAGACACAGACACCTGAAAGGTATACTGCCAATGGGGTAAAGACCATCTTCGAAGACAGCTATCACCGCATATGGGTAAGTACCCGCAATGGTGCGTTGTATCTGTATAATGATCACCTCGAAAAGACACGTTCTTTAGAACACCTGCTACCCGGACAATGCGCCAATATCTATTGTATCACAGAAGACGCCCGGGGATACCTCTGGATAGGGACCAAAGGCGATGGCGTGTACATTGTACATCGTGATTCACTACAACATAAGGCAAGACATTTTCTGTTGCCCACAGGTGACAACCGGCTCGTGTACACCATCATGCAGGACCGCCAGCGGCGAATGTGGGTAGGTACCTTTGGGAGTGGTTTATACCTCGCTACTTACAATGGTGGCAATTCACTGGATTGGAAGAGTTTCTTTCATGATGGGGTAAACCCCGTTTACGTTCGTTGCTTAATGCAGGATCAACAAAACCAGATATGGGCAGGTACAAACAATGGTATACTCGTATTTAATCCTGACAATTTACTGTCGGGTCAAAATAAAGTGACCACCTACCAGGCAGGACTAGGGAGTAATGAAATCAAAAGCCTTTGCGAAGATCATACCGGTAGGATCTGGATAGGTACTACCGGCGGTGGTTTCAGCCAGTTTGTACGAAACAAAAGGAAGTTTATTAATTATACCACCGAACAGGGACTTTCTCATGATGTTGTAAATAGTATGCTCGAAGATGCACAGGGAAATCTATGGGTGAGTACCGAAAACGGCCTGACCCGGTTCAATCCTGAGAAGAGCACCTTCGAAGTATTTTATTTTGCCAATAATGCACTGGGCAATTTATTTTCTGAAGGTGCCTGTTTTAAAAGAGGAAACGGGCAGTTGCTATGGGGTAGCATGAATGGCTTTTACAGCTTCTTTCCTGAGCAATTGAAAAACGGCAATAGCGATGCCCCTGTATTCCTGACAGGACTCAGTGTGGCAGGCAATCCTGTGCCTTTAGAAGAATCTATCAGTACAGCCAAAGCGATCACTTTAGAACCCGGACAGAAAGTATTCAGCATTTCATTTGCCTCTCTGGCATTCAGAAATCCGCAGCAGAATAAGTACACCTATATCTTAGAGAATTATGAAGATGAATGGAATGCACCTTCCAGTTATAATGTGGCTACTTATCGTAATCTTCCTCCAGGAAAATATACTTTCAAAATAAGGGGTACGAATGATGATGGTACATGGAGTAAGCAGGTAGCACGTATACAGCTCATCGTACTGCCCCCTTTCTGGCGTTCGAATATTGCCATCATCGGGTACCTTGGATTCATCATTTGTCTCATCATGGGGGTGCGTACTGTGAACAAACGTATCCACCGCTTACAACATGCGGTGACATTAGAAAAGGAGCTGACTGAATACAAACTCAATTTCTTTACAGATATCTCACATGAGTTCAGAACACCGTTATCACTCATCGTGAGTGCGATGGAACAATTGCTTCCGGGCAAGCCAGCAGGCAAGCACCTGCATATCATGCAGAGACAGGTAGCACACCTCATGCGCCTTGCAGATCAGTTACTGGATTTCAGGAAAATACAGCATAATAAATTACAGCTGCAGGTACAGGAAACAGAAGTGATCCGGTTTATACAGGACATCTGTAATGGATTTACGGACCTCGCTGCGCAAAAGCAAATTACCTTAAACTTTCAGGCCAATGTAGATGCCTGTATGGCCTGGGTGGACCAGGGTAAGCTGGATAAAATGCTGTATAACTTACTCTCCAATGCACATAAGTTCACACCTACAGGCGGGAGGATCAATCTGGACGTAACGGTCAGCAATGACCTATCCATCAAAGTGATCGACAACGGCATTGCTATTTCCGAAGAGAAACAACATCTCGTATTCCAGCGGTTCACACAATTGACCTTCTCTCCCACTGGCACCGGCTTAGGTTTGTCACTGACCAAAGAACTGGTCACCCTGCACAAAGGAGAGATTAGTTTTGAGAATAATGCAGATGCGGGTGTGACATTCAAAATAAACCTTCCCATTCACAAACAGGCGTACCAGGCAGATGAAATTGCCCTACAGGTAGTATCTAAAGAACCTGTGATTCCTTTTATGGATGATACAGACACCTCAGCAATACCACAACCCAGTTCCAGGTACAATGTATTGATCATTGAAGACAATGCCGATATTGCTGCGTACCTGGCAACGACATTAGGTCGTTATTTCCATATTGATACAGCGGCAAATGGCAGGGAAGGATTAGAACAAGCCATTGCACAATCTCCGGACCTCATTGTTTGCGATGTAATGCTCCCTGAGATGAGTGGATTAGATATCACACATAAGATAAGAAGTGAATTCCAGACCTGTCATATACCAGTAGTATTACTCACAGCATTGTCCAGTGGGGAGCACCAGTTACAGGGTATTAATGCAGGTGCGGATGCTTATATCACCAAGCCTTTCAGCACACGGTTCTTACTGACCACTATTATCAGGATTATAGAACAACGGGAAAAGATCAGGAAGCGCTTTGCGAATGATCCGGGTTTCTTTGCCGTACATATTTCAGAAAATGAAGCAGATCAGCAATTCTTAGATAAGATCAATGTGATCATTGAAAAGAACCTGGATAATGCGCAGTTCTCTGTAGATGATTTTGCACTCTCCATGAAAATGGGCAGGACCTTATTTTACAAAAAAGTAAAAGGACTGACAGGGTATTCGCCAAATGAATACATCAGGTTAGTGAGGGTAAAAAAGGCGGCAGAATTGTTGAATACAGGAGAATATACGGTGGCGGAGGTGGCCTATAAAGTGGGGATGAATGATCCGTTTTATTTCAGTAAGTGTTTTAAGACCCAGTTTGGGGTGCCGCCAAGCGTACATTTAAAAAAAGTGAAAGCAGCGGGATAAGATGAAAGAGGCTGGTTTATGCAACCAGCCTCTTTTTATTTTACATCGATAGTTTCCGTAATATCATCACCGTTTACTCCTCTGAATGTCAGGAAGGAGGTGCCGGATTTGGTAGGTTTGAATTTGTAGCTGGCAGAACGCTCCGGAATATCCATGGTACAGAAGCAGCCTTTGTAGACAGCCTGTACGGTTACGATATGGGCACCGGCAGAGTCCTTTTCTATAAATTTGTTAAACTGCCCACAGCCGTTATTGACATTGAAATATACTTTGATGCTGTCGTTGACGTGTTCGATACGAGATATGGATACGATGGCATATTTGGTACATTCTCCTTCTTTTTCAGGAGTGATTTTCTTGCTACAGCTACTGAGCAGCGCTACGGTCAGAAGTAAGTAAATGGTTCGCATTTTATTTAAACGCATAAAGAGGCCATTTAGTTACGCAAGCGTATGAAATTTGCTTCGCAAATTTCATACGCTTGCGACGTAGGCTGCTGACACGGGGCCTTCAATTGATCTTTTGGATGAGCGGTTCAAGACTAATTACCGGATCCTGATTATTTTTGCACTGCCAATTAAGCCAGCTTTTCCATTCACTTTCAGGACCCATATACCCGCAGACACGGTACTGATATCCAGCTGTACCGTACCACTTGTAATCAATTTCTGCAATACAGGATTACCTGATTGTACATCTAATAAGGATACTTCCAACTGCTCATTAGTAGCATTATTAATATTCAATGTTAAAGTATTACCACTAACAGGATTTGGATAAACCGTCAATGCCGTTGTAGTTACAAGTGTGTTACCGGAAGCTGCTACAGCAGGTTTATCAGTTGCTGAAGCAACGCCTGCCTTTGCAGACCCAGATGCAGACCCAGACCCTGACACTGACACCGCTGAAGCACTACACACTCCCACATACGTCCATGGCAAACCATCTCCTACATTCAAATCAGGCTGATTACCCTGTGTCCACCACTTCGCCTGGTATATCTTTCCTCCATACGCCACCTGATTACCGGCTACATATATACCGCCCTGTGTCCAACCCGGAATACTACCACAACTTTGTCCATTTCCACCACCATTCCCGCCATTACCAGAACATGTTCCTACCACTGCCCACGTATCATTACCACCCGGAACGTCTGCACTACCTGCCCACCACTGATTTCTATACACGATAGAATTATACAGCACGATATTTCCAGCTGTCGTATAATTCTTCGTCGCATCCCAGGCCGGCAAATATGCACAACCTGCAAATGTCTGGCTATTCCATACCGCAAATGTCGTAGTCGTCACCACAGAATCCTTGCCATTCCGCAACGCCACCGCTGTAGCGGTATAAGACTTATATGCAGAGGGTGTCCAGGATACACTCGTTCCACTCAACCGCTGACCATCTATCTTAATATATACTGCCGTCACCTCATTATTAGGATCATTCTTAGCCACTGATAATGTAACCGGAGAAAGACTGGTCACATCCAGTATACCATTTGCAGGAGCAGTAAATGTAAGCGATACGATCTGGCTGCACTCCATATTATCAATCACAAACTGGCTCATATTCGCACAACCACAATTACTGGCATTATTGCCACCATCCAGCTCCAGGCTCACGCCTTTCAAACCGGTATAGCGGGTATAATGACCAATGCGGCCTACTACCTGCGCTTTCTCCGTACCACCGCCACATTCTACACCTCCATTAATAATATTCACCGTCGCGCCAAAACCTGCCTTGATCCCTGCAGCAGTCTGCGTAGCTGTCGGTACCCACTTGCCGGGAATCATCACATCATGACAACAAGGTTTTGGATATTGTTCCGCCATCCAGAACCAGATCGCGGTTTCAAATGCAATCGCCCCATCTTCAATCACCTTCTCCGGATTGGCCAGCAATACATTCTTATCACCGAAGATAAACTCACTCGCCTGACCATAGTTATAATTATAACTCAGCTGGATCGGGCCACGACCATGATAAGACTTGCCTGCAGCAGGCGGATATTCTGTATTGGTTTCATCTCTGTAACCAATATTCGTGGTACCCTCATACCCTACTTCCTCCCTGAAATACAATCCCCAGGCATATTGACCACCCGGTGCTGTCGCCCAGCCACCAGTGGTTTCCTGCGAAATGTTCGCCAGGAACGCCATCAGCTCCCGCCTCCGCACCGTCAGGTCACCTTCATTCGCAAAGGTGCCATAATCCACTGTGGTGGTGATGATATTGTTAGTAGAGCTATTAAACCCATCTACCGTACGGATCACAATAGAAGATCCGGTAGTTTTGTCCACGCGGGTCAGGCGATACAGATTAGTAGCACAACGCCGCTCTACAATAATCTTTATATTGCTCATCCATGTCACAGCTTTGGCAAAATTAGCGTAGGAATAAAAATCCTTAGCAGCAGTCGTGGGCAATGTACCAGCGCCGGTGCGATCGTCAGGATTGAAGCGGTGAGGGAAAAACGTGTTCCACTCTGTGCTGTCAATAACGGATGATAAGGATTGAGAATGAATGGGTAGCAAATAGCAGGTGAATAGGATCACCCCTACCATGCGGGACAACAATGTTTTCATAGATACAGTATTTTGGTTATTTTGAGTCTGACGAAGATAAGTTTTTTATTATTTTGAAATCCGGTACAAGATCAAAGTATGACCTAAAACATTTTTTTTCTATCTCAGAATACTTACTTTTATTCCATACTTTTCCACTTATGAAAACTATCAGACTACTCGTCATAGTATTAGCTATTAGTATGCATGCAATTGCCCAGGATAAAGACATTATTCATATATGGCCAGGCGATGTTCCCGGAGAAACTGCTCCGAAACACCCCGCTAAAGCCACTCCCGACACATCCAACAATGTAGTCCGTCTCACCGACGTGACCGACCCTACCCTCCAGGTATTCCGCCCTGCCAAACCCAATGGTGCAGCAGTTATCGTGTGTCCCGGTGGTGGTTATAAAATACTCGCTATCAACCACGAGGGTTATGAAATCGCCAAATGGCTCAATACCCTTGGTTTCACTGCCTTCGTACTCCAATACCGTGTACCTGACAAAGAACAAGGCGCCTTACAGGATGCACAACGTGCCATCCGCCTCGTAAAAAGCAGGGCAGCGGAATATAAGATCAACGCTGACAAAGTAGGTATACTGGGCTTCTCCGCCGGCGGTAGCCTCAGTGCCCGTATCAGTACCCTTTATGATGCAGACAGTTACAAAAAAGCAGATGCGGCAGACAATCAATCTGCCAAACCGGCCTTCAGTGTCCTGATCTACCCTGCTTACCTTGACAAGGGAGAAAACCGTTCCCTTACCCCTGAGCTGAAAGTAAACGCCAACACCCCTCCTATGTTCCTCTTCGCCACTGCAGATGATCCTTATGGCAACAGTGCCCTGGTCATGGCAGGCGCTCTCCGGGATGCAAAAGTGCCGGTAGAACTGCACTTTCTCGCAAAAGGCGGTCATGGATACGGCCTTCGCAAAGGCAACGTGGCAGGCGAAACCTGGCCATCGCTGGCGGCCAAATGGCTTGCCCCCTATGGCCGATGATGATAATCACCGGAACTACTGACACTGATCATATGCATTCACCCCACCGTAGCGGAATTTTACAGCTGTTAGGCTGATCTTGTAACTATGCTCTACGGTAACAACCTGTATAAAAAGGAATACGATAAAGAACTACAGCGCTTTGAAGCCCTGTTCAATTTTGCCAGCATTGGCATACTGGTCACCAACCGGCAGGGCGAGATCGTGCTAATAAACGACTTCGCACTGGAACAATTTGGTTATCAAAGAGAAGAGCTCATTGGCGAGACCATCGAGCGCCTACTGCCTATGCGCTTCCGGTCCAAACACGAAGAATTTCGCGACGGTTTCAGTAGCCAGCCCCAAAGCCGCCCTATGGGTATCGGCATGGATCTTTTTGCACTCAAAAAAGATGGCTCTGAATTCTCCGTTGAGGTCAGCCTCAGTCAATACCAACATGCAGAAGGCTCTTTCGTCATCTCCTATATCAATAATATCACTGAAAGGAAAAAGGCGGAAGAAAAGCTTGAAAAAATGCATAACGAGCTGGAACAGAAGATCGCTGAGCGTACCCAGCAACTCACACAGGCCCTGGAACAACTGGAACTTTCCAAACAGGAAGTGATGATAGCGCTGAACAAGGAAAAAGAACTGAGTGAACTGAAAAGCCGCTTCGTTTCCATGGCCTCCCATGAGTTCAGGACGCCGCTGAGCACCATTCTTTCCTCTGCTTTCCTCGTAAACCAATATATAAATACAGAAGACCAACCTAAAAGAAGTAAACATATACAACGAATCATCTCTTCCGTGACCCTGCTCACCGAAGTATTGAATGATTTCCTGTCTGTCGGAAAAATTGAAGAAGGAGGTGTAACAGTCAGAAGCAACACCTTCGATATGCAGCTACACACCACTGCCATTATCCAGGAAATGCAGGATCTTGTGCAGGAAGGCCAGAAAATCGAATATGAACACAAAGGCCCTTCCAAAGTAAAACTGGATCCTTCGCTGATTAAACATATCCTGCTCAATTTACTGGGCAACGCGATCAAATTCTCCGGAAAATATGGGGTGATCCGCGTCAGCACACTTCAGAAAGGACATATTATCAAACTCGAAGTAAGCGATTCCGGTATAGGTATCTCCGAAGAGGACCAACAGCATTTGTTTGAGCGGTTTTTCAGGGGCACCAATGTCAGCAATATACAGGGGACGGGATTAGGGCTGCACATTGTAAGTAAATACGCAGAATTGATGAACGGAAAGATCACATGTAAGAGTGAGTTAAATAAAGGTACTACCTTTACAGTGACCTTTCTGCAATCTTAACTAAAACGCTCAAATGATGAAAACTATCTTACTCATAGAAGACAACGACGATATTCGCGAGAACACCGCCGAGATCCTTGAGCTTGCCAACTACAAAGTAATTACCGCCGAAAACGGCAAAACCGGCGTAGAACTGGCTCTGGAACACCAACCGGACCTGGTGGTATGTGATATCATGATGCCCGTATTAGACGGATATGGGGTACTGCACCTGCTGCAAAAGAACCCCGACGTACAGGATACCCCCTTTATTTTTCTTACCGCCAAAAGTGAACGTGGAGATTTCCGTAAAGGCATGGAAATGGGTGCGGACGATTATATCACAAAGCCATTCAGTGGCACCGACCTGCTGAATGCCGTGGAGAGAAGGCTCAAAAAAGCCGCTGTTAAGAAACTGGAACTTACGTCAGATATGGAAGGATTACAACAACTATTGACGAGTGCAACCGGTACGAACACACTGCAGACCCTCATGGAAGAAGGTAACACCGACCGGTTCAAAAAGAAACAACTCATTTACCAGGAAGGCAACCGCCCTACCAGCCTGTATTACATACAGAAAGGAAGAGTAAAAACCTACAAGGTGAATAATGACGGTAAAGAACTGGCAGCTAACCTTTATAGCGCTGGCGACTTCCTGGGCTATGTAGCCCTCCTGGAAGGCAGTAACTATCACGAAAATGCAGAAGCACTGGACGATTGTGAACTGACCGCCATCCCCAGAGAAGACTTTGAGACACTCATTAACAATAACAGGGAAGTAGCCCAGCAATTTATACGCCTGCTGGCCAAAAACATCACAGAAAAGGAACAACAACTGCTGCACATCGCTTACAGCTCCCTGCGTAAAAAAGTGGCCGAAGCTCTCCTTTTCCTGAAAAAGAAATACCATGTAACCAAGGATCAGCCATTCTCGATAGACATCTCCAGAGAAAATCTGGCGACTATCGCAGGTACAGCTACCGAATCCATGATCAGGACACTGGGTGACTTCAGAGATGAAAAGTTACTGGAGATTAAACAAGGGGTTATCACGATCCTGAATGAACAAAAGCTGGCGAACCTCGTAAACTAAGCATGATAAAAATCAGTTTTCCTACTGACCCGTATCCTGTTTGGCCAAACAGACGCTAAGTATCTTTGAACTGATAAGATTTTTAGCGATGGAAGACTTGCGCAATGCCCTTGACAGGTGCAAAAAACAACTGGCCGTACTGGAAAACCGGAATATCAACCTTAAAACCCAGTTAGCCAATATTTTACAGTATCACTTTGATCGTTCCCTCTTGGAAAAGCTGGAATATTTTCATACTGCTTTTCTTCAGATGGACACACGATTCGAAGCCCTGCGCAACGAGGTGGCCTTACAGCAAGCCTGGTTAACCCCACACGGAAGCGATTTTTCTAATGAGGAACATATCAGGCGTCACCAGCAGCACATGCTGGAAAAACTGGAAAATATGGAAAGAGACGCGAGAAGATTGGGAATAGGATTTGATGAATATGTGATAGAACATTTTCCGGTGAATCTGGTCACGCAGGCGCAGGAAGTGAGGAAACGAGATATAAGGTGAAGATTTTAATAAGGACCGTAGTAACGGTCCTTATTTTTTTACAAACAAATTAAAAATAAGCCCTATATTAGTCCCCATCTCTAGCCCTATGCCTAAAAAAAGATGGATTGAACTAATATCAGCATTGCTGGTCTTCCTGTTTGTATATACCAGTATCAGCAAATTGCTGGATTATTCCGTATTCAGCAGACAACTCAGCCAATCTCCCTTCATTACCCAATATTCGAATATGATCGCATGGGCACTGCCCCTGGGAGAACTCGTCATTGCCGGTCTGCTATTGGTCAATAAAACCCGTTTACAGGGCCTATATTGCTCCTTTTTTCTACTCTGCCTGTTCACTATTTACCTGGTCGCTATGCTCAGGTACAGCCCTTATATACCCTGTTCCTGCGGAGGCGTGCTCCAACACCTCTCCTGGCAGGCTCATATCATATTTAATTCAGCGTTCATAATCATAACTACCATCGGCATCCTATTGCATGTAAAGAAGCATCTATGAAGAACATTGTCAGGAACCGCCGAAAACCTGTAGAAAAGAGTAGGCATTTATCAACTACATTAATCTTTAAGACCATGAAAAAGACCCTTAGTATCACCCTGCTCGCCGCTGTTCTGGCGGCCGGTTCCGCGTTTGCCAACCAAAAACGTGTAATCACCTGGATACTGTGGGAGGGTACCTTAGTAACGGGCCTCGCCAGCGATATTAAAATCCAGTATTGCCTTGGCGGGAACAGGATCGTATGTGCCATGGATATCGACAATGGCTACAATGTGATCTATCGCCCATAAGCCAACATTCCTAAAATTTTCAGGGGCTGATCCTATCAGCATCAGCCCCCATTTCATATAACAAATAACCATGCGCAAAGCTATTTTAACTCTCTCCTTCCTCCTCCTCAGCGCCATCGCTATCGTCACTTTTCTGGTAATGTCTGCGCCACTGCCCAATAAAGTAAGCAATGGATTTGACAGATCCATCCAGCCAGCTCACTTCCTCACCCCACTGGGCAATATGCCTACCGGCGACAGCATCCAGCTCGTAAGCGGCGCTACCGCCACCCAACTCTTCTTCACCACCACAGACCCTACCGTCATTCTCTGTACGGACTACCATTTTCAACACCCCAAGCGGATCAGGATCACCCTCTCGCAGGGACTCCTCGATTCCCTGCAAACGTATTTCTACACTACCATCGATTCTCCCTTCGTACACATCTATGGCTATAACATGCCGGCTATCATTACCCTACCCCTCTCCGGTGGCAACGCACAGATCTTCCGACTTCCTCCCGGCGGCTTTTCAAAGGCCATTGCCATCGCTCCCGATCAGTTCATTCTCCGCAAACTGGACAGGAAAATATCCGATCAGCAATTCCTGAAAATCAATACCTCCACCAATACTATTACTACCGAAAAGAACCTCTCTATCCTGCACCAGGACGGAGGCGTGAGTACTGACGGCAGCCTTATTTACGACACCGCTACCAAACAACTCATCTATACCTATTATTACGTCAATCAGTTCTTCAGCTTCGATACCTCCCTGCAAAAATTACAGGCAGGCCATACCATCGATACCTCCAGCCACTTCCGCTACCAGCTGGCCGAAGCCACTGCCCGCAAGGAACATGTGTTCACCAGCCAGGGACCTGACCCGATGATCAACAATGCCAGTTTTGTATATAAAGGAAAGTTGTTCGTACACTCCCTCCTGAAAGGAGACCACGAAGCAGAAGGGAAATTCAGCAATAATACTGCGATTGACAAATATGACATTCATACAAATCAATACCTGGGTAGTTTCTACCTGCCACTGAAACCGGAAAAAGTACTCCGCATCAATATCTTCCATGATAAACTGGTGGTACAATGCAGAGACTACATCTATAGCTTTGCTATTGATACCCTGGATTCTGTGTTAAATTAGGATCCTTGTCCCGCTCCTGCTGCGGAATGGGGTAATATGCCGCCCAGTCTTTCCAGAAACCGGGTTTCAAAGCACCCAGCACCTGACTCATAGTACCCATGCGTTGCAAGGTGAACCAGCGGTCTCCCCATTCACAGAATAATTCTGCCCGTCGCTCCTGCGCTAAGGCTGCCATACAATGTGCACGGTCATTGACAATATCCAGCGCAGTTAATCCTGCCCCTGCCCTGATCACATCCAGGTCGGCAATCGCACCCGTGTAATTATCCTGTTGTGCCCTCGCCTCTGCCCGTATCAGGTATTGCTCTGCAAACCGCAGCACCATCAGGTATTCTTTGTCTTCTCCGGTTGTAGCCCCGCGCTTTTTATATTTATAAGGATAATAGTAAGTACCGCCGCCATATACAAAAGACCGTGTCCACGATGCCCTGCGCTGATCTCCATTTTCAAACGCCGCTACCATATCCGCTGATAATGGATAGTAAGATGCATCATCATCCAGCGGGATAAACATTTGCCCGGGTAAGGTATAACCTTCACTGGTCCAGATCTGTAAAATTGCCTGTGGACTATTGTATAGAAATGCACTATCAGGTACACATAACCGATACATGCCGGCATCAATCACCTGCGATGCATAGTATTCAGCTTTGCCAGCATCTCCACCCTGCAATGCCACCCTCGCCAGCAATGCCATGGCCGCCCATTTATTGGCTCTTACATGCTCCGCTCCCGGATATTTTTCAGATAATAAGTTGATCGCACTGAGTAGATCCTGTTGCATCCATGCATAGATACTATCTGTTCGCATACGATACGCCAGCGCAGTTTGATCCACATCTGTCGTGGTTATATATGGCACATCCCCCCAGCAGTTTACGAGATAATAATAACACAATGCCCGCATAAACTTTGCCTCTCCCGTCCATTGCTGCACCCTTTCTGGAGATAGCTTTGTTGATTGCGACAATCCTTCCATTACTGAATTACAACGATAAATCGCTTTATAATAAGCTTTCCAGATCAGGTTGATCTGTGCATCATCCGAAGGAATACTATTGTTCACATAACGCTGATAGTACGCATTCAATGTTCCCCCTTCATCCCCTGTCATCCCATTGATCACAGACAGTAAGTTACCATTGTAATACATACCCATGGTATAATAAATATCTGCCACAGCGGCATCCGCACTGGCATCTTCACTAAATACGTCATCAGAACTCTGCTCACTGTCCGGCGTGGACACTGTGAGCAGTTTCCTGCACGAGACCAGGCTAAGCGCCAGTAATATGATTCTTACATACCTCATTTACTATAGTGTTAACTGCACACCACCCGTGATGATCTTCATCGGTGGCAGTGCCAGCTGTGTTTCAGGGTTTGCACCACTGTATGGTGTAATGGTGAACAGGTCCTGCCCTTCTGCATATACCCTGCACTTGCGCAGGTGCGCCCGCTTTGTCCAGGTCACAGGCAGTTCATAAGAGACACTGATATTCCGGAGCCGCAGGTAAGAAGCATCCATATAGGCAGCATTGGACAGTGTCAGGTTTGCACTCAGATCATACGCCTCATTACCCGGCGTGGCACTGGCCCGCTGCACATTGGTCTGATCGCCATAGTGCTGCCAGCGGCTAAGTGCTGCAATGGTTTCATTGCCCTGACCACCCGGTGCATTGACAAATGTTTTGCCCTGCTGCCGTACATATTGCAGAAAGCAACTGAGCGAAAATTGTCTGTAAGTAAGATCGTTTGTAATCCCGGCATAATAACGGGGATCTTTGTTAGATATCGTTACAAAATCATTGGCGCTGGAAAGCATGCCATCCTTATTCACATCTTCAAACTTAGCGACACCCGTCTCCGGATTCACCCCCTGAAAATGATAGCCCCTCACAATGTTCAACGATTGCCCGATCACAAATGTATTTGCATAGGAAGATGCCGCTAACCCCTGGAATGACTGTAATTTATTGCCAAAGAATGTGGCATTCAGAGTACTCTTCCAGCCGAATTGCTTATTTCGTATGATGGTGGCTGTCAACTCTATCTCCCAACCTCTGTTGCGTACTATGGCCGGCAGGTTCGCCTGGTAACTGGAAAAACCGGAGATGCCCGGTAACTGATACCCTACCAGCTGATTACTACTCCAATTGTCATACCTTGCAATGGCAAAAAATAACCGGTCATGCAGAAACCCCAGTTCCAATGCTGCTTCCAGCTTTCGGTTCTCCTCCCAGCTATAATCGTCATTGGCAATGCGCAAAGGGGATAGCGTACTACTGTTCTGGTAATTTCCATTCACCCCATAGTTGCTCTTATATTGGTAATCCGGTATCTGGTCATTGCCCGTGATCCCGCCACTCAAACGGAGTTTACCAAAACTCAGCCAGGTCAGGCCCTGCATCCACTGTTCTTCTGAAAAGATCCAGGCTGCACCGATAGCACCAAAGTCGCCAAACTGTCTGCCAGGTCCAAAACGGGAAGAACCATCTCTTCTATAACTCACATTCAGCAGGTACTTGTCCTGCCAGTTGTAATTCCAGCGGGTAAAGAAAGAAATGTACCTGTATTCCCCATGCGTATCCGCCTTACGGATAATGGTATCCGCACCCTTCAGTGAGCCTAGCTGATTTTCATCTGCATAGCCCCTGCCTTCGGCAAACTGCCCATTGCTCAGAGTACGCTGAAAGGTGCCGCCTATCAAAGCATGCAAACTCCCCTTGGCAATACGTAAGGTGTAATCGGCCTGTGGTTCTATAATATATCCCGCCCTTCTGTTGTCCGCCACTCTTGTAAAACTGGTCACTGCATTTTCCGGATGCTGTGAAGATTGCGGGAAGGAAAAGGTCTGTTGCATATCAATACGGGCATAACCGCCACTGGCCTTCAGGTACAGCCCTGGCAATAACCGATAGCGCAATACGGCATTGCTCAGTAAATTGCTTGTCTGACTATTCGCATGTTGTATTAAATACGCTGCCGGATTATCGAGATAGGAACCCCAGAAGAACTTTCCATTGCGGTCATACATAGGATAATCAGGAGGCAGGTTCACCAGCGAAAAGAGATCGTTGGAAATACTCTGGTTATTATCTGTTGTAAATAAAGTCGTACTGTTGATTTCAAAGCGCTCACTGACATCGTGGTGCTGTATACTGAAATGCCCGCCCCCCCTGGCATACGTCAATGCAGCAGGCAATACGGAACCCTGTCTATAATAGTTACCTGCCAGTCTGAAAGTAGTGCGTTCACTCCCCCCGGAATAACTCAGTTGTACATTGGTAACAGGGGCGGTGCCACCAGTCAGGTATTTCGGCCAGTTCATATTACGGGTAGTATCCCAGAGCAGTAAGTCGGGGGCTTCTGCCACAGTAGGTGTAACGCCGTCATTACGATAAGCTTCTCTGCGCAGGGACAGGTATTGGGTGGTATTCAGCATGCTGAGAGATCCTGCAGTACGGCCGGCGCCCTGTGAAATATTCAGGTCAAAGAGGGGCTTTCCCGTTTTCCCTTTCTTCGTGGTCACGAGTACGACCCCATTGGCCCCACGGGAGCCATAGATGGCCGTAGCATCCGCATCTTTGAGAATGTCGACACTTTCTATATCTGCCGGATTGATGCTGTTAAACGGGCTGATATACTTAATAGCACCCTGTAGTTCATCCAGGTCATTGAGCGGGGTGATATCAAAAGGCACCCCATCTATAATAAACAAAGGGTTATTGCCTGCAGCAATGGAATTACGACCTCTTATATACACTTTGATTTCAGCACCGGGCAGTCCATTGGCATTCATGACGAGTAAACCGGGGATCTGTCCCTGCAGGGCCGTGAGTGGATTCACCACCGGCTGGGTAGCGATCTGCTGCGCGGAAACGCGGTTCACATTGCCCGTGAGCAGGCGGCGGCTACTGGCACCATAACCAATTATCACAGCGGCATCCAGGCTATTAACAGCTTCTGACAGGTGGATCACATGTGTACGAAAAGGTGTCAACACCGTATCCAGCGGTGCAAACCCCAGTGATGAAATATGTAATACCGCATTGCGGGGCAGGTGGCTCAGTTCAAATGCACCATCGTTTCCCGTAGTAATGCCACGGGAGGTACCTTTGAGTAGCACGGTTACACCGGGCACGGGTTGTTCACCTTCTGTTCTGATGTATCCCTTTACCACATACGGCAGGGAATCCTTTGCAGGAACCGGTATGGGAACAATGCTGACATCCGCCGTTTTTTGTAAAAAGATCCTGTTATTCAGCAATGTCCAGCTAACGTTTCTACTTTGTAAAACGACTTGTAATACCTGCTCCCAGGGTACTTTTCGAAAGTGTACAGTTACTTTTTCTGACTCATCCAGGATAGCATTATCATAAACAAAATAGTAACCAGTCTGCTTTGAAATACTTTTAAAAATAGCAGATAATGGAAAGTGTTTACCCACCACCGTTACTTTCACGCTGTGGTCAGCAGGTTGGGCCAGGACAGCAGACGGTAGTAAAAATAGGTATAAAACACAAAGGGTTCCAATAGCGCTACAAACATGCTTCGCCATCCTTGAGTTTTAATGTTGGCTTACTTTTGACAAGTATCGAATGGGTTGAGTTTATATCACAACGTAAATGCTTTCGTCCGGAGGAAGGCTTGCATTCCGGGATAAAACGGCAATACCCGCAGTGCGGAATAACCGTTTACCGGCAATGAAAGACACCCTCTTAATTATTGCTACTAAGATATATCTTCTCTGCTGTAATTTGGTATGCTATACCAGAAGTTTTTTTCAGACCGTCGAGGAATTCGGTGATAGGATGGTCTCTCTCTATCACACCTGTGAGCATTTTAGTAGTCAGTGTAGTATCTTCAAAAACCAATGTTTTACCATACCAGTGGCGGATCACTGCATCGATGGAACTCAATGGTTGATTATAATAAGTATATTCTCCTTTGCGCCATCCCAGGGTTATATTTTCATCAAATGCACGCACAATTTGTGAGTGTCCTGAAGCATACACAGTCTCCATACCGGGCTTTAACAACACAACAGCTTCCTGACTACGGGTTGTACTCACACTTCCCTGTACCAGGGAGGTAACGACCATACTATCTGTATAGGCATTCACATTAAATGCCGTACCCAGTACTTTGGTAGTGATTGTACCCGTATGCACTATAAAAGGATGCAGGGGATCAGGGGCGATATTGAAATAAGCTTCTCCTTCCAGGTAGACTTCCCGGGTACTGCCATTAAAAGCAAAGGGGAAGCGGAGTCGGGAAAATGCGTTGAGATGTACCTGTGAACCATCGGCAAGGACTACCCTGTAGTCTCTGCCCGTAGGAACCAGCAAGGTGTTCCAGCCATTGGCATTGCCGGTAGGCGTAAAAGTGAGCTGACCGGGTACGGGATGCAGTTTTACCTGCTGAGCAGCAATATCCGCACTGTTGTTTTCAGGCAGACCGATGGTATCCCCGTTTTCAAGAAGGAGTTTGATCATCCCCTCATTCAGGGAATTACTGGCAAATGAAGCAGGCGATCCATTTTTCTGCGCCGAGAGGAGGAAAAACAATCCTACCGGGACAAGCACAAGCAAACTGGCCGCTGCCAGCCATATTTTTGAAGGTGATTTTTTAACAATCCGGACCTGTTCTACTGGTTCTTCAGGTATGACAGCAGGTGCAGGAATTTCTGAAGAAGAAGGTGCTCCGGCCTTCAGTTCTTCCTGCACATGTTCTTCCTGCACATGTTCTCCATGCAAATGTTCTTCCTGAAAATGTCCTTCCTCCTTGTGTCTTCCCTGCTGCTGTCCATCCATCTGATCTGCATCCAGCAAGGACAACACCTTTCCCCACGCCATTTCATTGTATACATCCGTCATAAAGCCGGGGCCTGCGGCATTCAGCGCGTCTTCCATTTCATCCAGACAGCGTTGCACACTCGGATCCTCCCCGGCCACCTTATTCAGGTAGTCGAGATTTTCCTGGCTTATTTCACCGCTCAACTTTTCTAGTATCAGTTGAAAGATATGTTCTTCGTTATGAATCATTGGGCTAAAAAGGAAAATTGCCACCTACTGAGGGCGACAGGTTTTTCGTTGGCATTATTATTTATTACTTACGAAGCCTGAGTGTTCTGAGTACTTCTCTGCATAACTGTTTAGCATAAAGGACACCGTTTTCCATTATTCTTCTAAACTGCTCTACCCGGTCTTTTTCCGGGCCGGATAAACTAAGCACACTATAGGGTGTCGGTAAAGGGAACTCAATGTGGCGGACCATCAATAAGCCGGGATCAGCGGAAAAGCGGTCGTCGGAATCGCTCTTCTTTACCAGATTAACACAACTGTTATGAACCATTTTATATAAATATCCACCCATAGAGTGGTCTATTTCAAGATAAAGCTGTTCCTCCCATACCTGTACAAATACATGCTGCACCAGCTGCTCTGCCTCCTCCATCACCGTTAGCATGGTTCTGGCTTTCAGGCACAATGGCTTATAATATTTCATAAAGAAATACTGATAAGCTTTCAAATCTCCGCCTTTCAGGGCAGCCAGCATTACCGAATCATCCATGTACTGCATACAGCGTAATTTTGGGAAATCGTTAACAGTTGTTACCGTAAATATCATATTTCCCTGATCTCCACGACGTTAATACCATGTTAACAGGTATATTTTACGTTTTTTAAGCCGCCCATGGCTGATTCTGGTATGTAAATTAATGTAGATTTTACCATTAAAACGGGCATAAACCTACAATTTATTAACTGAACAAAGATCGCTTTATTGCTTAAACGATTTAGTTTTTTTTAGGAGGGGTTCAAATTATCCAGGTATAAAAAAGCCCCCTGCGAGGTCTCGCAGAGGGCTATCAAATAAAGTCATTATTGTTGCGCCAATAATTCTAAAAGTATATCCACATCGATCGGTTTACTCACATATCCATTCGCGCCTGCCGCCAGACACTTTTCTCTATCCCCGACCATCGCCTGTGCCGTTACCGCTATCACAGGAACCTCCGCCAGTTCCGGGTCATTCCTCAAAATGGACAGCGCTTCATACCCATCCATCTCCGGCATCATCATATCCATCAATACCACATTAATTCCTCCACCTTCTTTTAGGATCTGAATCCCCGCCGGGGCATCCACTGCCGTTAATACCTCAAAACCTCTTGCCTTCAATACCAGTCTCAATGCGTAAATGTTACGCGCATCGTCGTCTATGATCAGGATCTTTTTCATGTGTCTTTTAAGCGTTACGGGAATTATCGTACAACCATACTCTTAATAAGGATACCAGCTGGTCTATATCTACCGGCTTTGAAATATAATCGGAAGCTCCCGCACGGATACATTTCTCTCTGTCACCGACCATCGTCTTGGCTGTCACCGCCAGTATAGGTAAGTGGCGATACCTGGCTACCTGTCGGATCTGGCGGATCGTTTCATATCCATCCATTTCCGGCATCATCATATCCATCAGCACAATGTCTACCTCCCCGTTATTTTCCAGCTGCTGCATCGCATCTTTACCATCCAGCGCCGATACGATCTTCATTTTATGTTGTTCCAGTGCCTTGGTCAGGGAGAAAATATTACGTACATCATCATCTGCTATCAACACCGTCTTACCATTCAGTACTTCCTTCAAACTACCCAGTTGCTTACGGCTGGGTTTCTGTCCGCCTTTTTCCTCTACCAGGTGAAGGAACAGTGCTACCTCGTCCAGCATACGCTGGTAAGAATGCGCCGTCTTGATCACAATACTGTCCGCATACTGGCGAATGCGTTGCTCTTCTGCACGGGACAGGTTCTTACCTGTGAAGATGATGATGGGCAGATTCTCAAGCCCCGGGTTATTCTTCACTGTTTCCAGCGTTTCGTACGCATGCTGGTCTGGTACCCCCATATCCAGGATCACACAGTTCACATCCTGCTTTTGCAGGGCGGTGATACTGCTGCTGATATTGCCCGTGATTTCTGTACTTACACTGAAGTTTTCCAGGAAGTATGCCAGCGCCTGCGCATGTTTCGGATTCTCTTCTACTATCAGTACCTTCTTAGGGCCTTTGCTCAGGGCTTCTTCCAGTTGCTGGAATATGCGTGGCATCTGCTCCAGTGCCAGTGGCTTATTGATAAAGTCTACCGCCCCTTTCTGTAAGCTTTCACGCTTCGCATCCATACTCGATACGATGTGTACCGGAATATGGCGGGTAGCCGGATTAGATTTCAGGGCATCCATCACCTGCCAGCCACTCTGTATAGGCAGTACTATGTCCAGCAGGATCGCTACCGGTTTGTATTTCAATGCCCATTCCAGCCCCTGGTCACCTCTTACTGCCACAATCCCTTTATACCCACGCTTACGGGTAAAGTCGAGCAATATGCGGGCATAACTCGTATCATCTTCTACTATGAGGATGATCTTATCATTCGCGGTAATATCGTTTCTGTCATCAGGTATTTCTTCCGGAATATCAGTCGCGATAAAGTCAGCGTATTTATTAACAGGTTGCTGCGCTTCCTGCCATACTTTTTCTGCTTCTTCCTGTGTAGGTTCTGGTATCACATTCTTCTCCATTTCCTGTGGACGTATGGGGATGATCACCATGAATTCACTGCCATGTTCAGGTTCTGAATCCAGCTTCAGTTCACCATGTAGTAACTTCGTCAGTTCACGACTGATGGAAAGACCCAATCCCGTACCACCGTACTTGCGGCGGGTAGAACCATCTGCCTGCTGGAAGGCTTCGAAAATCACCACCTGCTTATCTTTTGGAATACCGATACCGGTATCTCTCACTGCAAAACGTACATAGCCCGGCTGGTCAGGCATCAGGCCCACCTGCAGGGTCACACCTCCTTTGGCGGTAAACTTCAGCGCATTGGAGAGCAGATTTTTCAGGATCTGTTCCAGTCGCATTTTATCCGTTTCGATCAGTGCCGGGGCATCTGCCAGGATGTTTACATTGAACGTGAGGTTCTTTTCTCTGGCGATCGGTGCAAACAGGGATTCCATGTCTGTACAGATCTCGTGTACCGGTACATTGGCCATTTCAAGGTCCATCTTACCAGCTTCGATCTTGGAGAGATCCAGGATCTCATCGATCAGGTTCAGCAAGCCCTTGCCGGAGCTCTGGATCACACGGGCAGATTCTATCTGATCGTCTACCAGGTTGCCTTCGTTGTTTTCAGCCATGAGACGGCTCAGTAGCAGGATGGAGTTCAGCGGGGTACGGAGCTCGTGGCTCATATTGGCAAGGAACTCTGATTTGTATTTCGTGCTCACTTCCAGTTCCTCTGCCTTTCTCTGGATTTCCAGGTTACGCTCTACGATCACCTGATTTCTATCTTCCAGCATGCGGGAGCGCTCTTCCAGTTCCTGGTTCGCCTGTTGCAGTTCCTCCTGCTGTACGCGGAGTTCTTCTTCAGAGGCTTGCAGTTTCTGGGCCTGAGCTTCCAGCTCTGTATTGATATTTTCGAGTTCGGAGTGTTGGGTTTGCAGTTCTTCTGACTGTGCCTGTGTTTCTTCCAGCAGTTCCTGCATACGACGGCGGTTTTCGGCCGTGATGATGGCGAGACCAATGTTGTGGCCTACTTCTTCCAGGAACGAGATATCATTTTTCGTATACGGAGTCAGGCTGGCCAGTTCGATCACACCTTTAATTCTGCCTTCGAAATTGATAGGCACTACGATGATGCCGGCAGGTTTTATTTCGCCGGAAGCATAGCTGATGCTGATGTTTTCAGGCGCCACATCGGAGAGTAAAATCGTTTTGGCACTGGCGGCACATTGACCTACCAGCCCCTGCCCCAATTTGATCTCTGCTCTATCTGGCGTTGGTACGAAAGCATAGCTACCGGAGAGCCACATTCTCCTGTTAGAGTCGTTTATATATAAAGCGCCTACCTGGCTATGGGTATATTCAGCGAGGAATTCGATAATGTGTGCAGTGAGCACCTCTACCGTCTTCTCTCCCACCATTTTATTATTCAGTCCTGCTACCCCGGTCTGGTGCCACTCTTTATCGTTCAGCAGGTTGAAAGAGGTTTCAAGGGAAGCCGCCATTTTATTAAGCGAGAAAGACAGACTGCCCAGGCCATCTTTTTCTTCATCATTCACTCGGGTTGCATAGTCGCCTGCCGAAATCTTCTCAGCAATATTTTGAATGATATCGATACGACGGGTGATTTCCCTGTCTTTTGCTTCTAAAGCATGCTGTAATGCTGTACGGAGTTCGAAATCCCGTTTTACCCTTACATAAAATACGGAAGTGATCAGCAAGGCCAGAATGGCTGCGATCACAATTAGGATGGGCGTATAGCCGGACACACGGTTCAAACGATCAGTACGTGTCAGTAACAGCGATCTTTCCCTGGCTTCCATCACCTTCACGATATTACGGGCATCGTCCATGATCATACGACCACTTTGCAGGGTATCATAGCTGATATTCCTGCCCATTTTTTTTGCCTCTACTGATCTTTGAAGGAGTGCCTGTCTCCTCATAATGAGGAGTCGTAACTGTTCTATTGAGGTTTGTTGTGGAGGATTATCCACAGTTAGTAGCCTTACCTGTTGCACACCTGCTATTGCACTGTCGTATGCTCCCCTGTAAGGATCGAGAAATTCATCATTGCCTGTAAGCAGGTAGCCTCTTTGTCCTGTTTCCCCGTCCTTCATGTAGGAGATGGTGTTTTCAAGACCCTGGATTACCTGATTGGTGTGGTCTACCATTGCAGCACTTTCCATCAGGTTTTTAATACTGAAAAATGATGCGACGGAGCTGATGATCAGCAGGAATAAGGATAAGCCGAATCCAATTAGCAAATTTCTCCTGAAAGTAGAACTAGTTTTCATCCATTCGTTGTTGTGCGGTGTATAAGCCCGTAAATATAGTGCCACATTATATACAAGTTGCAAAAAAACGAGGGCATATCAAAAGTTAGATATACCCTCGTTTAATTCGGATACCTGGTGGAGCCAGATTCCATTTGATGCGTTTCTCAGGAGTTTCATTTAGTTATGATACCCCTCGTTTCTTTTGCAACTAGCGGCCGGCTTGAAATCTTTTCGATAGCGGCTTTAAATCTTTTCTAAATAAGCTGCCAGTTTGTTGATCGCACCTGCTACTATGATAATCTGTTCCTGTGCCTCTTTCCAATCTCTTTGCTCTATCGCCTCTCTCACACCCGGTACCGTTTTCACCCCATACCCGGTATAAAAACCCGGTGCATAAATAGCGTGCTTATACCAGTCTCTCCGTGGCAAACCATTCGCTACCAACAGCTGTTGCTCCGCCTGATACAATGCCTGGTTGATAGCTGCCTTATCCCCTGTTCCTGCTGCCTTTACATTCGCATGGTGCGCGGCTGTATCCAGCGCCACCAATGCATTCTGCAATGGAGAGAAATCCAGGTAAGGTACCTCCGCCTTTGTAGCCGGCGCCTTTACCTTTTCCTGCGGATCTGCTGCCAGGTCGTACTGGCGGTTCCGTATCAGTTCATTTTCGATAGCCGTATTTTCTCTCATGGTCGTCACCAGTGCATCCAGTTCCTTTACATATCCTGCAATGGTTTTTTGCAGATTGCTGAAGTTGAAAGGTAGTACTGGTGCATCGGCCAGCCGTAAGGCTGCTCTGCCTGCGGTTTGTGCCAGCGCTACGCCGTAGGCAAATTCAGGATCACCGAAACGACGATAGTGATCCCAGCTATCAAAGATAGAGTGGTAATCCCCCCCTTCATCTTCTCCACCAAAACCGATATTCAGTGAAGGCACCCCAAGGTGCTGTAAGAAGGAGGAATAGTCAGAGCCGGAACCCAGTGCACTCAGGGTAAGCTGTTGCTGTTGCAGCAGGTCTTTCTTCGCTTTGGCATTACCGGCTTTTAACACATCTGCCGCTTTTTTGCGTTCATAGATACTCACTTTTGTCTGCGGATCGGTCACTGTCTGTGCTATATCCGCCACCAGTGGTTCCAGGGCATGCGAGCCACCTGCATACAAAAAGCCACGGCCGTTGCCATCACTGTTGATGTAAGCCACCGCTTTCTGTTGCAGCTCCTGCGCATGATCTTCTACCCACTCAGTAGATCCCAGCAAACCGGGTTCTTCGCCATCCCAGGCACAGTACACCAGTGTACGTGCAGGTTGATAACCATCTTTTACAAGTTGGCCGATGGCCTTCGCCTCATCCAGTTCTGCCGCCATACCACTGATTGGGTCAGACGCCCCGTTCACCCATGCATCGTGGTGGTTGCCCCTGATCACCCATTGGTCAGGGTATTTGGCGCCTTTTATTTTGGCGATCACATCATATGCAGGTACTAATTTCCAGTCAAAAGCCAGTTCCAGGTGCACTTTGCCAACACTGGGCCCTATGTGGTAGGTAATGGGCAATGTACCTCTCCACGCCGCCGGTGCTACAGGGCCTTCCAGGCTTTTGAGCAAGGGCTGCGCATCGTGATAACTGATGGGTAATACTGGTATTTTCAGGATGGTTGGTGCCTGTGTTCTATCCAGCCTTTTTGCAGACGCCGTAGCCCCGGTACCCGGTGTGAGCGGGTCGCCGGGGTAAATTACCATGTCCATGACTGATCCCCTTTGCACCCCGTATTCATTTTTATAGGCACCCTTAGGATATACATCCCCCTGGGTATAACCGTCATCCGCCGGATCTGAATAGATGATACACCCGATCGCCCCATGTTCGTAAGCGACCTTAGGTTTGATACCTCTCCAGCTATGTCCGTATTTTGCAATGACGATCTTGCCTTTTACATCCACCCCCTGTCTTTCCAGCCACTCATAATCTTCAGGCAACCCGTAATTAACAAATACGAGTTCCCCGTTGACATTGCCGTCTGCGCTCCATGCATTGTAGGTAGGCAACTGTCCCTCCTGTGCAGAAGTGCCGTCCTCTTTCAATGCAGGTTCTTTTAGTACAGCTTTATAGGGAGTGGGACCGGTTAGTTCCAGCACTCTTGTTTTTGGCGTAGGAAACAGCACCTGGTAGGAGACGATGTTCGTTTCAAAGCCATAACTTTTAAATTTGGCAGCAATGTCTTCAGCCACGGCCTTTCCACGGGCAGAGCCTATATGATGTGGGTAAGCAGAAAGCGTCCTGATGTTATCTCCGATGGCCGCTGCGGAAAGCAGTTTGTCGAAGCGGGTCTCCAACTGTAGCTGTGCGGCAGATTCACTGCTGTTATAACCAGTGATTGGTTTTTGCTGTGCTGTCGACAGCGTGGCATAGCTCAGGAAAACAGACAATACACAAGTAATACTACGGGTTTGCATGTATGTTTTTTTTAGTTGATAAAAGGTAATAGCAAATATACTATATTAATTTAGTAGACTAATACTCTTTTTCAACATGGGCCAACGGCTACAAGGCCGGATTTGCGGCATATTCGCTCCACAACTCATCCACAGTCTTACCGGTCAGTTCCTTCCAGATTCCGTCTGTGTAGGTGTTGGTGCGCATCGCCTTGTCCAGTTTCAGGACCATGTCTTTGCGTTTGTTCTTTTCCAGCCAGATCAGGAAGCGGGCGGTGACACGATAAGCATTTTTGTAAGACTGCTTTTCGTTGTATTCCGGCAGGGTCCATTTAGCACCGGCATTGTCTACCCCCATGGTAGCGCGTACATAATCGGCAATGCCTTCCGTCAGCCAGCCTGGGTTATACTCCGGATAGGCCTGTACCACATGCATCCCTTCGTGTGTTACTACATCGATATCACCGGGGTGCTTACGGAACCATTCCGGGTTGAAAGTGATCACTGAACCACTGGTAGCGGCAACGCCGTCGTAGGCAGGGTCGATAACGAAATCTACTTTCTTTACCGTGTGCTTGTTGTACTTCTTCGCTTCGGCCGGATAGACGGTGAAGAAGGTGCTGATCAGCCGCGCTTTAACTGTGGAGTCGAGGTCAGGACTCTTATCTGTAAAGACAAGGGTGTAACCTTTACGGTTGATCGTTTCTGTTTTGTCCTGCGCCCGGGTTGATGCCGGCAGCAGGGAGGCGGATAGGCATAGCAAGCCCATAGTTCTTTTCAGACCTTTAGTTGAGTAGACCATTTTACGTGGGTGGTTTAGTAATTAAAATGCGTGCCGGTGCTTAAACACCGGCACGCCACAAAATAAATAATTTATATTCTAATTTTCGAGAGTTTCATTATCCATTCCTTCCTCACTCTCGCCTAATTGTTCCGGCAAATGTCTGACCGCCGTCTCTACCGCCTTCACCTCCGGCATAGTATTCTTCAGCGCAGGGCCTAAATTATACAGTTTCTTCGCCTGCGGTACAAACCTGCTTTCCAGGCTGGCGACTGCATTATTATAATGCCCGACTGCCGACGTCAGACTACCTCCTATTTTTGTAAAATGCTGCACCAGTACATTCGTTCTATTGTACAGCTCAATCCCCGCATTCCTGATCTCTTCGATATTCTCTGCCACATGCAACTGCTGCCATACAAATCCTACGGTACGCAGTAATGTGATCAGTGTGGTCGGTGTGGCAAATACTACCCTGTTCCGGATACCATCTTCAATCAAAGTAGGATCTGCCTGCAAAGCTGCACCAAAAGAAGATTCTATCTGCAAATACAAAATAACATAATCCGGTGAATGACTCCACTGGCTCCAATATGCTTTTGCACTCAATTTTTTCAGGTGATCCCGAACCGCCAATGCATGTTGTGCAAACAGCGCCTTCCTCTCATCTTCATTATCCGTCTCAAACGCTCTCATATAAGCACTCAATGGTACTTTTGAATCCACCACGATCGTCTTCCCCTCCGGCAAATGAATGA
This sequence comes from Chitinophaga sp. LS1, assembly GCF_034274695.1. Taxonomy (NCBI): domain Bacteria; kingdom Pseudomonadati; phylum Bacteroidota; class Chitinophagia; order Chitinophagales; family Chitinophagaceae; genus Chitinophaga; species Chitinophaga sp. LS1. Next base: position 4,854,717 of record NZ_CP128362.1, on the reverse strand, counting down.
TCATATCTGGTCTTAACTGCCCCTCATCGCTGTTTACAGACACCTGCTCATTAAAATCACAATGCTCTGTCATACCAGCGAACTCAACTACCCTACGCAAGGCAATCTCCCCATACTTACCACGTATATGAGAGGTCTTCAACGCACTCACCAGGCTATGTGTCTCCTTCTGTAACTTCTCCGTACTTTGCTGTACACCGAGTATGAACTGATTGATCTGTCCATACTGTTGCTGCCGCGAACTTTCCAGCTGGCGCATATTATCGTCAAATCGCTGCAGACTTTCACTCAGCGGTTTCACCATGCTATCAATCGCCTGTTGTCTCTTTTCAAGATCACCTTTGGCATCTGTGAGCTGTGTTTCAAGCGCCGCCTTGGCCAGTGTTACAAATGAATTGTTATTATGCTTCAATGCCTCTGTAGATAAAGCACTGAACGCATCCCTGAGTTGTAAATTAGATTGTTCAATAAAATGTTGTTGCTCCCGAAGCCGCGTTTCACGGGCCTCTGCGTCACTATGAAGACGGATATTTTCCTGTTGCAATATTTGCATACGGGCATTCAGCTCTTCTGCCAATGCCTTTTTTTCCTGTATGTCCAGTCTTAACAAATCGACCGCCTGATTACCTGAACCCATCTGACTCTCCATAACGGCAATGCGGGTCCTGTATTGATGTATTGTAAAAAGTAGCCAAACGATGATCGCCAAAGAAAGCACGACAATGATAATAATCTCCATATATATGTAAAAAGGGAATTTTGTGCAATAATAACGAAAAATTAGCGAGCGATATTTTTAGGCTATTCGGAGATTAAATTACAACTTTCATAGATAACTTTTACCCATTAATCCCATTATGTCTGATCTTTTTAAACTCAATTCGTGATAGGGTATCTAAAAATATCGACAAACTTTAATTTAATTATAATTAGGTATTATGATGAATTACGTAAGTTTGCCCGCGAATAAATTTTAGGTTATATTTTAAAGGGTGGAGCCTTTTTTCAACCCTGAAAAATTTATAAAATTGTCAAATAGCAAATATTATCTATGAAAAAAGGATTATTACTGGCAGGTGTTTTATCACTGTTTATTGGAACGGCTTCCAAAGCGCAGACATTTCATTACGGTTTAAAAGCCAGCCTGATGTTTTCCAGTATTCAAGGAGATGGCATGCAATCAGGGGTTAAGCCAGGTTTCCAGGGCGGTCTGTATGCCCAATGGGATCTGTCAAAAGACGGTAAATGGGGCTTCCAGCCTGAATTACTCTTTACTCAGGCGGCAGCAAAGAAAGCAAGTAGCTTTCCTACTTACTTCGTTTCAGACAGGAACACGTATGGCAACGATAAGTTAAGACTCAGCTATGTGACTGTACCTTTGTTACTGCGTTACAGTCCGGTTAAGAACTTCACCCTCCTCGCAGGTGGTCAGTACAGCTACCTCGTATATGCTGATGAAAACATATTCAAAGGCAACAGAGATGCACTGACCAAGAGCGATATCGGTGCGGTGGCAGGTGTACAGATAGCAGTATCTACCGTACATTTCTTTGGCCGTTATGTGTATGGCATCAACGATGTACTGAATGTACATCCGGCTGATCGTGGTGATGTACACTGGCATTCTCAGCAGATCACAGTTGGAATGGGGATCAACATTAAATAATGTCAATCCCTCATCATTCTGATCGTACCATATACCGGGCCCGTACTATTGTGCGGGCCTGCTTTCATTGTAACAGTTACCTGTTTTTTACCCTTCGTTAACTCCACCGGTATCGTATATACAATTTCGTAGAACTTACTCGCTTTGTACTGGTTCAGATCCTCTGTCGCGACCTTCACCCCATCTATCAGGATATCAAATTTGCGGTAACGGTTATCCATTCCCCAGTAATTGCATAGCAAACTATTGGTGGCTGCAGGATCTGTTTTCATAGTGAAAGCCAGGTAACCATCTTCCTCTGTCGCTCTCCATTTACGCCCATGCTCTTCACCATTCAGGGTCTTTTCGCCACCAAAGTTGTGGTCTCTTTCCGGCTGCATCTCCCCTACTCTCAGCATGTCTACCGTCTTTGCTTCTATCTGTTGCTGACGTTTCTTTTCACCCTCATATTTTTCCTGTTGCACTGCCCAGGTTTGCGGGGTAAAAGCATCCCAGTATACACTGTAATATTCTTTTGAAACGGTATTGAATGGCACCAGTGTCAGGTCTTTGGGCTGGCCGGTTTGCGTAGTGTGGAATACCAGCGGCTGATCGCTTTTCACCCAGTTATTTGGGTTGTTGTCAGCTGTAACGAGTACAGGAATACCCGTCACCGGATCGGGTTCTGTATTGCCCAATACACCTGCTAAAACAACAGGGCCGTAGAACAGGGCGATCCTGTCAGGATTGTCTGGCATACTTTCTTTGTACACGTTCATGGGCAATTGCAACGTGATCTTATCTCCGTTTTTCCAGCTACGTTTTACAATGATGTAACCATCTTTGCCCATTGTCACACCTTTATCTGTTTCTCCATTCACTGCAATCTGCCAGCCCGGTTGTACCCAGCGGGGTTTGCGGATGCGCACGGCAAAGGTGGATGGTTCTTTTGTATTGATCGTCAATTCTACCTTATCATCTGCAGGCAGTGAAGTAGATTGTTCTATAACTACATTCTTCTCTTTCCATTGCAGGCGTGAAGGGATGAAGAGGTTCACATACAGACTGCCATCGGCCCCCTGAAAGTAAATGCTCTCGCCATACTTCACATGGTTTTCCATTCCACTGCCTACACAGCAGGTAAAGGTGTTGAATGTATCACTGAATTCTTTGCGGGTACCCATCCGCAAAGGAACAAAGTAACACATCATACCATCTGCATGATTCTGTGAGGCAAGAATATGATTGTATAAAGCTCTTTCATAAAAGTCCATGAAATGTGCATCCGGTTGCAGGGAGAAGAGATGACGGGTTAGCTTCAGCATATTGTAGCTGTTGCAGGTTTCCATGGTATTGTCGGTGAGGTAGTCGTTCAGCTTATCCTCAGGGCCCAGGTATTCGTAGTTACTGTTACCACCAGGTGCATAGCTGTGATGTTGTGTCACCGTGTTCCAGAAGAAACCTGCGATCACACTGTCTTTCTTTTTACCCGTTACTTCATAGCGACGGATACAACCCAATACCTTTGGTATCTGTGTATTGGAATGCTTGCCGGGCAATACATCCAGTTGTGCTGCGAGTGAATCAAGAATGCGTACATCGTGGAACTTGTATGAAAGGTCCAGGTATTTCTTTTCTTTCGTGAGCGTGTACGTATTCACCAATACTTCATTCATACCACCATATTCGCAAAGCAGCATTTTCTGGATCAGGGAATCCGGCAGGTGATTGATTTCTTTTGAAGTCCAGTCAGCCATTTTCTTTTCTACAGTGAGTGCTGTGTTGTTATTGCAATACAGGTAGGCATCCAGCAGACCGGCCATGATCTTATGTACGGTGTACCAGGGAGACCAGCCACCATTCAGGTCAAAACCACGGCTTTTAATTTTGCCGGCAGCTACCTGTGCCCATACGGAGTCTTCCCCCGGTATGGCGCCCAGGTAGCCTGTTTTGCGGGCTTGTTGACATTCGTCCAGTTCCTGTACGATATAATTTACTTTGTCGAGAAAACGCTTGTCGCCAGTGGCTGCATATTCCATGGCACAGGCAGAAAGATAATGCCCTAAGGTATGTCCTGCCAGTCCGGAATTTTCCCAGCCACCATATCGTTCTCCTTTTGCTTTTAATCCTGCATGTACCCGAAAGTCGGACAACAGCCGGTCAGGCTCTATTACCAGCAGAAAGCGCTCATCTGCTTCCATGGCCTGTTTAAATGGGCCTGCGGCAATGCTCACATCTTCCAGCGGAAACGTATATGCCTGTAATTTTACAACAGGCTTTACCTTCATCTTACCGTTGTCTTTCATAGGAGAAAAAGACTGTGCGGAACAAAAAGCTACCGGTAGCAACAAGGAGAATATAGCGGGTATTTTCATGCGTCAAAGTCGTTTAATGGGTTAATAGAAGCACCAGTTTGTTGATTTTAAAATCTTGCGTCAATGCCATTTAACCGGTTAATAGAAGCGCCAGTTCGATTTAAAATCTTTAGTGATCGTTTTGTTTTCGAGGATCACCCTGATCATCTCTACTGGCAACATATTATTTTGCATAATCGCATCGTGGTATTGCTGGTAAGTCATCTTACCACTGTCTACCAGTTCTTTTTTCAGGGCCATGAATTGCAGGCCACCAATCATATACGCTACCTGGTAGAGCGGACTGTAATCACCTTTGAAAGAACGGCGTACTTCGCCGGCGGCATTGGCTCTTTCATGCCCGACCCTGTCTACGAGGAAGTCGATACATTGTTGCGGCGTCCATTTACCAAGATGGTAATTGAGGGAAAATATAATCCTGGCACAGCGATGCATTCTCCAGAAGAGCATGCCTACGCGGTCTTCGGGTGACTGCGGAAATTTCAGATCCCACAGCAGCATTTCCCAGTAGAGGGACCAGCCCTCTATCCAGAAAGGGGTTTCAAAGTGACGATACGTCTTATAACGGTTGGTCATAAATTCCTGTAAGGCATGCCCTGCAAACAGCTCATGGTGCACGGTAGCACGGGAGAAGTGTGGGTTGTTGCCACGCATACTCATGAGTTTATCTGCTTCTTCCATATCGTTCGTAGGATAGGAAATACTTAGCTCCTCACCTCCTGTAAAGAATGGATTCACCAGCTGACGCTCAGGCGTCATCATGATCATGCGCCAGGTTTCTTCTGCCAGTGGTGGAATGGTCACGAGGTGGTGGCCTTTGATGAAGTCTACAGATTCGTTGTAGAGTTTCATAATGGCTTCCGGTTGATCGCCGGCAGGTACATAAGTGTTCTTTACTTTTTCCAGTGCTTTGTGCCAGTCATCGCCAAAGCCCATTTCACGGCTGGCTTTCAGCATTTCTTTGTCACAGAAAGCGAACTCCTTGTTAGCGATATCGATCAGCTCTTCAGGAGAATAGGGGATCAGTTCAGTTTGTAACTGACGGATCAGTTCTTCTCTGCCAATAGGATGACCGGTAATGCCGCTGCCATCGTCTTTAGTACCCGGAGCTTGTTTCATTTTCGTTCTCCATGCATTGGCATAACTGGTCAATGCAGAGTCGAGTTGTGCATAGGGAGCAGGTATCCACCAGGTGAACAGGGGATCATAGGCATTGTAAAAGGTTTGAATGCTATGGATCGCTTCCTGCAGACCTTTGGTTACCTGCTCGCCTCTGCGCAGCAGGTAGATGTTGAGGTCTGTATTATTGGTTAACTGTTTTTCTTTTTCCTTGATGGCGAGGGCCATTTCTCTATAGGTGCCTGCCAATGCCTGCGCATCCTGCTTGCCACCTCTTCTTCTGATCTTTTCAGCAGCGTAAATTTTGTCAGCTATGGGAAACCAGGGTGCCAGTGTTTTTACCTGTGTACTGGCTTCGTCCAGGTGGTAAATATTTTCTTTGAGTTTTGTGCGGAAGAGGATGTAGTCAACTTTGCCATCAGTGGTGAGTGCATCGAAGTTGACCGCTTCCAGTTGGGCCAGGTAGTCGTTGTTGAATGTTATAAAGCGGGAATTTTTTTCCGGTGATTCATCGATCTGGTAAAAGCGGTATAAGCTGCCCCTGTCTGCTTCGTAGTGAATGAGCAGATCACTGATATCCTTCTGTTGTGCCCATACGGGCATGGTGGTCCCCAGCATCATCGAGAGAATGAGTCTTTTCATGTATAATGAGTTTGTATATGTTAGAATCGGTCTACCCTGAACGGTGTGATATCCATGGATAACTGATCGCCGTTGATAATTTCGCTCACGAGCTTACCAGTGGCGGCACCCAGGCTGATACCCAGCATGGAGTGACCGGTGGCCACTGTGACATTCGGATAGTTTTTCAATGTACCGATATGTGGCAGACCATCTGCGCTGCAAGGGCGATAGCCATACCATACTTTATCCTGCGTGGGTAATGGAATGTCGTAAGCAGGGAAATATCTTTTCACTGATTCGAGAATGCCCTGTACTCTTTCCATACGTGGAGGCGTGTTCACAGGGGTGATTTCCATGGTACCACCAAAACGGATCTTATTGCCATTCATCGGGGAAATAGCTACGCGGGCTTCGCTGAGGATCACAGATCTTCTTACTTTCCATGGTGCGTCTTCGTAGGTAACGGAGTAGCCACGACCTCCGACCATGGGTATGTTCAGGTTTAAAAGCTTTGCTAATTCCCCACTCCATACACCGGCGGCGACGATGATATGGTCAGCTTCTATATTGCCTTTGCTGGTGATAACGCCGTTTTTAGTAAACCCTGTCACTTCCCTGTTACCTTCGAATATGACGCCTTTACTTTTCAGGTAGGTGATCAGGCTGGACATCAGCTGGTTTGGATAGAGCTGAGCATCGCCGGGAAAATACACCGCACCGAGGGCCTTGATTTCCGTATCGGGTTCCATTTGTTGTAACGTTGCTTTGTCTATGAGTTGTGCATCGATGCCCAGTTCTTTAGCAGCTTTGATGGTGTGTTCAGCATGGTGAGCGCTGGCTTCGCGCTGGAAGAGTTCCAGCATACCGGTAGGGTCATAGCTGAATTCCAGGCCGGGTAGTTTCGTCCATTCTTCATAGAGATGTTTGCTGAGTAAAGCGATGTCTCTTAAAGGAACGGCGGATTTCTCTACATGAGATGTAGTGGCGCTTTTGTAAAACTGAAGTCCCCATTTTACAAGGCTGCTATTTAAAGACGGCTTGATGTAAAACGGGCTTTTTGAATTGAGCATCCATTTGAGGCCCTGCCATACGATACCGGGTGTAGCGAGGGGTACGAAGTGGCTGGGACAGATATAACCGGCATTGCCATAAGAGCAGCCGTTGAGCATGTCGGTACGATCTACGATAGTGATATTGTGTCCGGCGGATTGAAGATAAAGTGCACTGGATAATCCGATGATGCCGCCGCCTATGATGATGATCTTCATTTCGTTTAAATTTTTTATGTTTTTGTCGCCTTCCGGGCGACAAAAACATTCCCGCTTTTAGGCATCGCCCAAAGGGCGATGCCTAAAAGCTAATTACAATACAGTAAACCCATATGCATACGGATCATCCTCCGGATCTATTGAGATCGTATTATATCCATAAATCCTTGCCCATCCCTCAATACCCGGTCTGATCGCAGGCATACCACCTACCGTCGTTTCCTCTTCTATAGTACCAATAAACTTAGAACCGATGATACTCTCATGAACAAAAGCATCTCCTTTCTTCAGTTTCCCTTTTGCATACCACTGCGCCATGCGTGCCGAGGTACCGGTACCACAGGGGGAGCGGTCAATCGCCTTATCACCATAGAAAACAGCATTCCGTGCAGTAGAAGTTGGATCCAGCACACGACCCGTCCAGAGTACATGTGAGCAACCGTTGATGTGAGGATTATCAGGATGTACGAAAGTGTATTTCTCATTGATTCGGGTTCTCAATTCACGCGCCCAGCTAATCAACTGAGAAGCTGTATAATGTTCCAGCCCCGGGAAGTTTTCCTGCACATCTACGATGGCATAGTAATTCCCTCCATAAGAAACATCTACTTTCAGTGGGCCCAGATCAGGGCATTCCACTACCAGATCGGTAGCCGCCAGATAAGAAGCAACATTGGTCAGTTTGACACTCTTTACTTTATTGCCTTCCTGTTTGTATTCGATGATGACCAGGCCGGCGGGCGCTTCCATGCGTACAATGCCTGGAATCTTAGGAGTAATGAGTCCTTCTTCAATCGCAATGGTGATGGTCCCGATCGTACCATGCCCGCACATAGGCAGACAACCACTGGTTTCGATAAATAAAACCGCCACGTCGTTCGACGGGTCATGTGGTGGATACAGGATACTGCCGCTCATCATGTCGTGTCCGCGCGGTTCGAACATCAGTCCTTTGCGGATCCAGTCGTATTCCTGTAAAAAATGGTTGCGCTTATCACTCATAGTGGCGCCATGGAGTACAGGTCCTCCACCGGCTACCAGTCGCACAGGATTCCCACAGGTGTGGGCATCGATACAAAAAAATGTTTTCTTCACGGGTGCTTGATTCTGGTTAATTTGTTTTCCTCATTGGTAAAAATACCGGGTGCATAGGAATGTGTACTCTCAGGTATTGATCAATGATGTGCAAAAATTAACATAAAATCAGTTAGGATGCAATAAAAAAAAGCCCTCCGGGGGCGGGGGGCGAAATATAAGCGGAATATAAAATAACTATTAGTTTTTAGGGAGGGCAATCCTGCCTATTTTGAGATCGTGATAGTCATCAGAGGAATCGATCATGAATTCGATCTTTTCTATCTGATCGATATTTCCAAATACAACATCCACATACCACAGGTGGCGTAGCGCACTGTCCACATCCTGGTCGTAACGAAGGGTCACGCCGAGGGTATCGCTTACTTCCGTGACGATGAGCCGGAAAGACTCCATACTATCGGCATTCAGCCCGATAATGGCCTTTACGGAGAGAAGTTTCTTTCCTTCGGCGTCAGCAATAAATTCCGAGGAAATATAAGGAACGTCATTGCTGATGTGAATGATCTTTTCTGAAGTAGCAATCAGGTCAAAAGTGCTATGAATGATGACTGGTGCAGTCAGTGATTCTTCCATAAAAGGGTGATTTTTATAATGTAAGGTGTAAAAATCATGCCGGTAAAACGAGGGCTGACTAAAAAGGATACCCCTATCGGGTAGGTGGCGGAGATGAAACTACTTTTACGCAATTCTCAGCACCTTCACGTTACTTTTTAGTCAGCCCCGCGCAATGGGTCAACTATTTCCTTATTTCTTCAGGGCGCCGGGATATACCAATCCCTCTGCCTCCTTTAAATCAATCCCTAACAACTTTGCCACCAGCGGCGCCACATCCTCTAACCCAATCTCCGGCAATACCACTCCACTCCCCAAACCAGCTCCACCTGCCACAAAACCGGTTCTGATCTCTTTAAAATCCGGGAAGTAACCATGTGCACCACCTTTCGCCGGCTTCAGCAAAGGCCCGTCTGCATTGTTATTGAAACTAATCCCCTGCTCCCCTGTCAATGCCAGTACTGCTTCCGGATCTGCCTCCATTCTATCGATCGTAGCTTTGTCGATCACCCTGAACAGTTTCTGCTGTGTAGGCGGTAAACCTGCCAGTATTGCTTTCACCTGTTCCAGTGTCTTTGTATCCTTTGGATCTTTCAGGTGTAAAAAAGCCGATCCGCCACTGGCATGGAAGGTGGCCTTCCAGTTGCCACGATCAGCAGTAGTACCCTGCAGACCAGCCTGTGCCAGCCATACATTCGGCGCCAGACTGGAATGGGTATCTACAAAACCATGATCACCTGTAATGATCAGGGCCGCACTATCCTTAATACCTGCCTTTTGCAATGCCTCGATAATATCTCCAATAGCCCTGTCTGCTGCCGCAACCGCTTTGCGCACACCGGGGCCTTCACGACCTTCCATATGCTCAAATTCATCAGTATTTGGCAAATGGACGGCTATCAGGTTCGGCTTATATCTACGGATCAGGTAAGCCGTCATTCTCCCCAGGTTTTCATTCATACTCAGGTAGTGCAGGTCCATATCATTTGCTTCCAGCTGCCCGGTTGCATTTGCCTGGATCTCTTCGAACAATCCTTTTGGTGTTGCATCCTGACTCGTCGCCATTCTTCTGTCGCCCGGCGTTTTTTCTAACCAGGTTTCAGGAATATTATAATCGATATCTGCACCTACAGTTACCGGCCATGACACGGCTGCCGTCTTTAACCCTGCCTTGTGCGCCGCCTGCCAGAGGGTCTGTGCCTTGATCTGGTTCGCATACTTAAACCAGGTACCATTCAGTCCTTTCGGATCAAAAGGCGTATTGTATACAATACCATGTTTAGCAGGCATCACACCTGTGATCAATGTGGTATGCGAAGGATACGTGACGGTAGGAAAAATACCTCTCACTCCTTCTGCATACACACCGTTGTGCATCATCTGCTGCATATTAGGTGCCGGCCATGAAGCATCCATATAAAAATCAGGGCGAAAGCCATCCACACTCACCAGTACCACGTACTTTACCTGCTGCGCCATCAGCTGATGGCCGCATAGAAATATTGCAATGGATAATATAAACTTCTTCATATTAATTAATAAATGGGAAAATATAAGGAGATGTCTTGTTCTCAACCAGTACCTTGTTCATATCATACTTCATGGTCACAATGCCGGATGCAGTATCATTTGTAAAATCATCCATTCCTCTTGCCCGTGGAATGAAAGAAGGGATCTGCGCCACGATATCGGCATCACTCACATTCGTATTGTTCAGCTGCTCTGTTTGTGATACCGGGAATTTAATACCAAGGTCTGTCATACGGCGACCTTCTGCCATAAATATTTCCTGACGCATGCGGTACAACAGGTACAATAGCTCATCCTGTGTAGTGGCAGCATCCAGGTCAGTAGCAGTCACCTTTGTACCCGATACGGTATAAGCTGTGATATTCCCTGCCTGACGATTCAGGATATATCCACTGCGGGTATTATCAGCAGCATCAAACTTCACTAATTCAGCGGTTAGTGGATAGTCGGTCCTGTTACCACCGTTACGTGTTTCCTTACTATCGTTCAGCGATACGGTAGGACGGTTTGCGATAACAGATGAGAGCAGGTCTTTCAGCGTAGTCCGGGCAGTGCTCAGGTCATTGCCGGCAATCGCAGCTTCAGCTACAATCAGCCACGCTTCTTCTGCTTTCACGATAGTTACAGGTTTCTGATCAGCTGATGCTAAGCCCGTGTGGTAATATTTAGGATCCAGGAAATCCAGTCTTGGTGATGGTGCAAACTCATTGTAAGTAGAAGAGAATACATACGTCTGCATATCATTCGTCACACTGTTAGTACCATCATATTTCACCTGTTGCAATAAAGTAGGGATACTCATGGCTGTCTTAGCAATCGCCACCGCACTGTCCGCATTGCCCAGTGAATAGAATGCACGTGCTTTCAGCAGTGTATATGCCATTTGTGCGGTACTACCAGCATCTGCCAGTGTAATCGCACTATTCAGACTCGCAATGGCCAGGTTCAGGTGTTCAGTAGGCGTCAGCACACGACCTTTCTCACTACCCGGCAAGCCTACAAACAGTTCCCCGCTCAGGATATGCGCATACCCTGAGCTATAATACATCTCCGCACTATCCGAAGCAGTAGAAGTAACGTCGCCCGGCAATACCTTGCTCAGTCCATACTCTGCCATGGTACGCAATATGGCGATCTGTGTCTGCATATTATTGACATCCGTATCATAATAGTCGATCTGCGGAATATCGAACACTTTACTACTCTGTGTGCGGTTGTTATAGTAATTGTCCGATACCAGTTCTGAGCTTACCACTACCTGATTCATCGTGAGTGCCAGCTGTCTGCTCACACCATTTACCCAGCTGCTGGCAGCACCGGCATTGTCTACATATACATCATCTGTAATATTCGGGTTCAGTACATTACAGGCACTGGCTCCGAGTAAAAGGAATATAAAGAGTTTTTTCATCGTTTCCGGAATTAGAAGTTTAACTTTAAAGAACCCAGCCACTGACGTGGTGAAGAGTAAGTGGCATAAGAGATACCGCCGGTAGTGGCACCACCCTGTCCCTGTGCAGCACCACTGATGGTGGCTTCAGGATCAAAACTGGATGCACTGAAGTTCAGCGGATTCACAGCCATAAAGCCAATCACTACAGAACGTACCCTGTTGTTCAGCTTACTACCCTTCAGCGTATAGCTCATACCGATCGTCCTTACTTTGATAAAGTCCGTCTTTTCTACAAAGCGGTTTGTAAAGTTCAGCCAGTTAGTACGACCGTTCTTTGTAATCTCCGCCTGTGGAATACCTTCATTGGAAGCGCTGTAATAAAAGCGGAACTGACGGTCGAAAGAGTTGGCATAAGCCCCTTTCTGATAGTCAGCATTCGCAAATACTTCCAGGTCTTTAAAGCGGAAGTTCAGACCCATGCTACCAAACAGGTTAGGAATAGTCGTGCCCAGGTACTGCTGTGCGGTTGTAGAAGCGAGTGTACCATCGGCTGCAAATACACCTTTGTTCCCTCTCAGGTAACCAATAGCATATCCTTCCTGTACCACTGTCTGAATCGTTCTGGCACTAAAACCGTTGATGTTAAATGCAGCCACACCACCGCTGCTTTGCACCTTATTATACAGGGTATTCACAGATGCATTCAGGCGAAGGGAAGTATTCTTTGTCTCAATAGGTACTACCACAAAGTTGAATTCAAAACCACGGTTCAGGATCTTACCTACGTTGTAGAGCTGAGATTGTGTCTGTCCGCTCGAAGGCGTAGCAGGTACATAAAACAGGGCATTGTTCGTCAATGAATGATAATAACCTGCGGACAATAAGATCCGGTCATGCACAAAACCCAGGTCCAAAGCACCTTCTGTGGTCTGCGTCTTTTCAGGCTTCAGGTTATCATTACCCGGCTGACCAAAATACGCTGCCTGCTCATTCTGATAACCACTGAAAGCAATGGTACGCTGATTGGCAAAAGCAGTCGGCAGATTCCCGGCTACCCCAAAGCTTCCTCTCAGTTTCGCAGAAGAGATCACTTTGGAGACGGCGTCGAACCAGGGTTCTGCACCAGGTATATAGGACAATCCTACTTTAGGATAATATTGCACACCAATGTTTTTACCAAATGCAGGATTTCCATCACCTCTTACACCCATATCGAGAAAGAGTTTATTTTTAAAGCCCACATTCTCCTGCAGGTACATACCGTAGTTCACCACCTCTAAATAATATTCATCGCTGGTTTTGGTAGCGGCACCGGTTATGATCTGTGCACCATCACGGATATTACTACCTATATATTGGATCTGCTGATCTTCGTTGCGGAAGTACTGGCCACCGGCAGTGGTTACAAAGGAGAAGTCTCTCCACTTAGCCTGGTACTGGCCATTCAGTTCCAGGGTGATACCCATGTACTTTCTGTCCGTATTGCTCACGCTACCCTGATCTACCACATTTGCATTCGTGGTAACAGACAGGTATTGGTTCGTAGTGATCACCTGATTGCGCATCACACGATAATCAATACCACCCGTTGCTTTGAACACGAGGTTCTTAAGGGGAGAATATTTAAATACCTGTGAAGTCTGGAAACGGTTTACCTTAATACTGTTGTTCTGCAATTGTTCTGCTTCGTCTACATATGCTTTCATCTTCGCATAGGAAGCGGCAGACAATGTATCGATCACAGGACTGAACTTAGGACCTGTGATGGCGCTTGCACCACTCTCTGCAAACCATAATCCTGTATAGCCACCCTGGTTACCATTCCTGTTACGTTTGTAGTTATTATTGATATAGGTAAAGCTGCTTTCGTAAGTGACTTTCTTACCCAGTGCGGCACGGAAACCGCTGGAAAAGTCTACACGTTTGTTCCTGTTCTGGTCATAGATCTGTACACCCTGGCTATTCATATAGTTGCCGGAAAAACTGTACCCAAAGTTGTCCTTACCGCCATTGATCGCGAGGTGTTGTTTCTGATAAAAACCATTCTGGAACAGCAGATCTTTGGTACGTTTGAAGTGCAGGAAATCGGCGGTAGGTGTTTCAACCCCCATCTGTGTTTCGGCAGTCACGTCAGTTCTGTCAGAACCACCTTTTTTGGTAAAGATCTGGATCACCCCGTTTGCCGCATCAGAACCATACATTGTTGTAGCAGCACCACCGTTGATGTACTCGATCTTTTCAATATTGTCCATGGGAATATCTGCGATAGAGCTCACAGCAGCACCGGTAGCAGACCCACCACCGAGTTTGGAAGCAGTATTCAGGTTATCCATTCTCACACCATCCACATAAATAATGGGTGTAGAGTTTACAAAGGCGGAATTTACACCTCTTGCACGGATGATGGAGGTAGCACCTGCCTGACCACCAGTAAGGCGGATCTGGGCATTTGGAAGACGTGACTGAAGGATCTGATCGATTCTACCGGAAGGTGCCTGATCCAGCTCCTTAGTACCAATAGACACGATGTTTGAGGAGAGTCTTCTCTTGGAGATATCCTGTCCCTGACCGGTCACCACGACTTCGTCCAGCCCCATACGGTCGGCTTCCAGCTGGAAGTTAAGCGGGGCACCGGCTTTGTCGCGGGTCAGGTTGATTTCAATTTTCCTGTAGCCCAGGGAATAGATCACCAGAGTGATCTGCTCCTGATCCTGCGGAAAACGCAGGGAGAATTGACCATCCACACCGGTAGCGGTTCCTGAAGAAGTACCTTTTATGGCAATGCTCACGCCTGGCAGCATTTCGCCGGTGGTTTTATCACTTACTTTACCAGAGATAGTGATCTGTTGCATGAGCAGGTATTTCTCATGGTAGGATACCTTGTTCAGCACGATATATTTCTCATTTACCTGACGGGCTACCACCGGGTAAATATTGAGGATGTCTTTGAGCACATCGCTCACTGACTTATTATTCGCGTGGTAGCTGATCCTGCTACTATCGGGAATATTGTCCTGGTTGTACCCGATCACAAAAGCAGATTGCTTTTCGATAAGGGCCAGCACTTCCTTAATAGGTCTGTTATCGACCTGGAGGCTGACTTTCACTTCGTGCATAGACTGGCCGGAGCCGGTGGCTGCAAAGGAAATGACCGAAGAAAAGAGTATCAGAAAGCTCGTTAGTCTCATTTTCAGGGTAAATAGCTTTTTAAACAGGTTGTAATAACCTGAGAAAATTTTTCGCATCTTTGATGTAGTTTTTAATGTGAGTTGAATCCGTTAAAAATGTGACGTACTGTTAGCAGTGCGTTATCCGCCGGGAGTGTTGCAACCACTTCCGGCTTTTTTCGTACTGCATACGCCTTTTTAATTTGTTTTTGGCACTTGAATGATCACCTGATCTGATTTAATTGTGTATGTAATACCGGTCAGGCCGGCGAGTACTTTCAGTACTTTAGTAAGCGGTTCCCGCGAGAAACTGATTTTGTAATGCCCGCCGTTCTTACCTTCTCCATTCACGATGACAGGTATATTATATTGTCGTTGCAGCTCCTGCCCTATTTCTGCCATGCTGCTGTTATTGAAATGAAAAATGTTATTGCGCCATGCACCCGGCATACCGGCATCGGTGTCGGCAATGTCGGAGGTACCGGTTTCAATGTGATGGATGAGGGCTTTATTCGCCGTGAGACATTCGGCCATGACCTGGTTGTTCACGTCATTGGAGATCCTCACCTTACCAGTACTTACACCAATAGCCCAGGTATCTTCTCCCGGCCAGGAGCGGATATTAAAGGAAGTACCCAATACAGTGGTCCGGATATGTCCGGCATGGATAATAAATGGATGTGTGGCATCGGTAGCAACGGTAAAAAACGCTTCACCGGTGAGGGTAATGGTACGGTCTTTCCTACCAAAATCACCGGGAATCACTAATGAGGTACCGGCATTCAACTGTACGACAGTACCATCGGGCAGGCGGATAGTTTTTCTGCTGCCAGCAGGTGTGCTTACCAATTGATCTGCATGAAGAAGGAGCGGTTTCTTTTTAGTGATAAAAAAAGAAAGCGTGGAACCCAGCAGAATGAATACTGCGGCAGCAGCGTACCAGTATAGTTTGCGCACACGTGCAGGTGGATTGATTTCCTGTAATACGTTGGAAATTATTTCATCCTTCAGGCGTGCTTTATCATTTGCAGATAAAGGTGTTTCATTAAAAGAGTCGTACCATGCTTCGACCTGTGCGGCTTCCGCAGGTGTAGCTTTGCCCTGCAGGTACCTGGATAAAAGGAATTTTAGCTGTTGATTGCTCATAACATACTATACATCTCTTCAGCAAAAAAGAAGTACCGGTGAAGTATGTTAAGGAATTATGAAGAGTATAATAAGGACGATACCGGCGATATCGTTTTGCTCTTTCAGGTAAGTGCGGAGGTAACGTAATGTGATGGAAATATTATTTTTCACGGTCTGTTCAGAGAGGGAAAGGCGCAGGGCAATTTCCCTGGTAGAAAGTTGCTGGTAGCGGCTCAGGCGATATGGCAGGCAAAGGCGGTCTGGCATGCGGTCCAGGGCTTCATTGACCTGTTGTTCCAGCTCTTTTGTTTCGAGTAGTTCGATGGCGGAAAAGGTGGTTTGCTGAGGGACTGTTTCTGCAAAAAATTCTTCATTATATATGGGAGTGTGCGGACGGCTGAAGTGATCAATGATGCAGTAACGGGCAGCGGTGAAGAGGTAGCTGCTAAGGCGACCGTTTTCGTCGGGGGTGATGGTGTCGCGTTTTTTCCAAATGGTGATGAAGATCTCCTGTAGGATGTCTTTTGTGTCGTCTTCCTGCTTCAGGCGGGCGTGAATATGGGCATACAGCTCTTCCCAATACCTGTTTACCAATGCAGCGAAGGCCTGCTGATCCCCAGTTTTAATGAATGCTAGTAGTTGGCTGTCCGGATACTTTTCCATATTAGGGTACAAACATACTCACCGGATGTAAACTGAATATTAAGTTTAAAAAAGGGCCTCTGTAAAAACAGAGGGCCCCTTCATCTCAACATTCCATAGTATTTTTAAAAGGATTGATAGCGACTGCCTGCGATAGCAGTTGTCAGTTCCGGATAAGATTACCTGCGATAGCGGTTCCGATTGGATTACCTGCGATAGCGGTTCCGATTGGATTACCTGCAGCAGGCTATTTAGTAATGACTAATTTTTTTGTATATGTCTGCGCCCCACTCACCTTCAACACATACACACCGGGCGTCAATGCTTTGTTTATATTTATATTATTCTTTCCTTTCACTCCCTGGCGCAATACTTCTTTCCCCTGCGTATCATATATTGATATTATCAATGCTTCTTCACTATCAAAGTTGAGAAGACTTACATTAAACGAGGTAGCAGCAGGATTTGGATATATTATCACCTCTTTTGTAGCTATCTTTGCAGCAGCTGCCGCTGTGGCAGGGCATGCCACACTTCCTGTAAATGCCATCTGCGTATCTGTAAACCGGGTATAAGCACTGTTTACATCCGTATTAGAGGCATCACTGGCACCTTTGCCATCACAATCAGTACGGCCATTATTTGTATGTGGCACCTGCAAATACACACCTGCCGTACTACAACTTCCTATTTCCGCATCGCCACCAACGGTTACGCCTGTACCAAAGGTCACCCCCCATTCCATCGCATCGCCTTTTATAATCGCATTGTTGCTCACAGTACAATAACTTAACAACGCATTGTCCGTTACCTGCGCGGTACCGGAGTAAGTACCATACCATACATTTGCATTGCCATTGATCACCACACTACCAGATACTGCCGCACTTTCCACCCATGCAAAACCATCTATCCTGGCCGTACCGGAAATATTGCTGGTACCTAATACGATGGCATTAGGACCTACATAAGCCGTAGAAGCCACAGTTGCTGTATTCGCTACCCAGCCACCACCATTGGAGTGCGCATGTCCATTTGTTTTGTAAGCAGCGCGGAAGGTACTTTGATACCCTTCGGGTACTGCATTTGCAATACGCAGTTCATAAGGATAACGTTTGATCTTTGGCCATCCCGGCTCCCATACATAAGAAGTATGTGTAGTGGGTGCACCCATCACAACCAGGTACAATTTTGATTCATTGCTGTTGAGTTGAAAACTGATCTGGCTTTCATTGGCATTATTCAGGGTACCATAGCGGGAAATCGTGCCATCTGCCAATGCGGTGACAAAGCCATACCGCCAGCCGGCAGTGCTGTTCACCTCAGTATGTCCTTTGAATTTTACGGTCACCAGTCCGGAACTACAGGTAGGATACAAAGGGATGATGTTATATCCATAATCCTGTGGTGCAAAAGCATCCGGTACCACATAACGACCGGTAGTGGCATTGATCTGAGTGAGAATAGTATTTAACCGCCATACATAATGCGGTTCACTGCTGATGAGTGCATCCCGCTGTGCACGGATAATACCGCCAAATCCATTCACCGTATAATCAGCCGTCGATTCTCTTTTTACATATTCAAACATAAAGTCGTTCAGCTGTGATTGGGTCCATCCTTTTAAACGACGATAGGTGATTAAGGGATGTTCGTTGGCAACCGACTCTTTCCAGAGTCGATTGACCATGGAGATGCCATCGAGTTGCTGTATAGTAAATAATAACCGGAAGGCGTCATAGTGGTGACGGGTGGAGCTATAGTGAAACATGGCTGTTCCCATCCATCTGGGCATATCGTCTGATGCAAAGCGGGGATACATCTGGGTGCGCATAAAATTGGCATGTGTTTCCCAAAAGAACCCGGCAGGTTCATAATTGACATAACCACCACCGACGGTGTTTTCCTGGATGGAGATCATGCCCTGCAGGGAATGGGCGAGTTCATGGCTGATCACCCCTCCATCGCGGGTGGCATTGGGATGTACCCACATGGCCCCGATGGTGTTGTCGTAAGTACCGCCAAACGCCCAACCGGTAGGACCATTGGTACCCCAGGTATCGTTCATAACGATAATGATCTTGTACTTCCCGAGGTTTTTAGTGGAGGTGTCAGTGCAGAACTTAATCTCGGAGATGTACTTCGTGTAAATCTTTTCCAGGGTGTCGCAAATGGACTGCGGGTTAAAGGCCAGGTTCGCATCGGAATAATTAGCAGGGTCAGTGCCTACTACACTACCCCAGAAGACAATGAAGTTCGTGGATTGATAAGACCGGGTGTACGACCAGGTATTCAGAGGGGCCGTTGAGAACTCGGTAGGTATAAATACCGACTTCTGGGCGGCAGCGATGCCTGTAATGAGCAGGCACCATACTAACAGTACATGTGTTTTCATGAATTGTGTTTTTTAATTGTAACTGGGTTTTAAGGAGTTATAGCATGAGGGTTTGCTATTGATAGGTTTTTCTAAAATTAGGAGAAATGAGGAGGGCGGGCGGTACGGATATTAACCCGTTCTGGTCCTATCATAACCATATCAAAGCTTCGATGCTTCTTCGATGCTTCTTCGATGCTTCTTCGATGCTTCTTCGATGCTCCTTCGATGCTCCTTCGATGCTTCTTCGATGCTTCTTCGACGCTTCTTCGATATAACTTCAATATTAACGGTGCACTTACAGGGCACCAAAAGGGCACTTCATTATCCTTACGATATTAAGGTGCCCTTATAATGTACTATTG
Source organism: Chitinophaga sp. LS1 (assembly GCF_034274695.1). Taxonomy (NCBI): domain Bacteria; kingdom Pseudomonadati; phylum Bacteroidota; class Chitinophagia; order Chitinophagales; family Chitinophagaceae; genus Chitinophaga; species Chitinophaga sp. LS1. The sequence goes on along the minus strand of NZ_CP128362.1, from coordinate 4,835,437 downwards.
GTAGCGAAGCTGTAACGAAGCCACACTATAGCTTTAGCGGGGTTTGCCCGCTTTTTAACACATATTAAATAAAATTATATATACGCATTTCCAAAAACAATCCTCCCATTTCATTATATTGTAAAAATCCAGCACCAAATTTTATCAATTACTTATGGGATTTTTGGACCAATATGACCTTCCACCCAACATTTGGGACGAGATGTACGATCACCAACAGATAAGGGAGCACTATCACAAAGTCTTTACTTCGCTGGAACAATTCGATGTCAGTGCTCTTCAGCAGAAAGACCGCCTTGCTGGTGAACTCTTTATGAATCAAGGCATTACATTCACAGTGTACAGTGACGATGCCGGTATTGAACGCATTTTCCCCTTCGATATCATTCCCCGCATCATAACCGGGAAGGAATGGGACCATATAGAATTGGGCATTCAACAGCGTTTAAAGGCCCTGAATCTCTTCTTAAAAGATATTTACAACGAACAACAGATTTTAAAAGACAAGGTCGTTCCTGCGTCTCTTATTGCCACCTGTCCACATTATACCAGAGAGGTATTTGGGATCAAAGTTCCCCATGACATCTATGTACATATTTCCGGAATAGACCTGATCAGGGGCGAGGATGGAAAGTTCTATGTACTGGAAGACAACCTCCGCACTCCTTCCGGGGTGAGCTATATGCTGGAAAACAGGGAGGTGACCAAAAGGATCTTCCCCGAAATGCTGGCATCCAGTCATGTGCGCAGGGTGAATAACTACCCCCTTATGCTCCATGAGATCCTTTTACAAATGGGGCCGGCACAGATCTCTAACCCACGTGTGGTACTACTCACACCCGGTATTTACAACTCTGCTTATTATGAACATGCTTTCCTGGCCAGAATGATGGGGATCACCCTCGTAGAAGGCAGGGACCTGGTCATCGATAATCATAAGGTATATATGAAAACCACGGAAGGCCTGGAACAGGTACATGTGATCTATCGCAGGATAGACGATGAATACCTGGACCCGCTGGCGTTTAAGCCGGATAGTGCACTGGGAATTCCGGGGTTAATGAATGCTTACCGCATGGGCAATGTGGCGATTGTGAATGCCATCGGAAACGGTGTAGCCGATGACAAAGCAGTGTACGCCTATGTACCGGCCATGATCCGGTATTACCTGAATGAAGAACCCATTTTGCCCAATGTACCGACTTACGAATTGAGTGATCCGGAACAGCGCAAACATGTTTTTGAACATATAGGGCAAATGGTGATCAAGCGTACCAATCAGTCAGGTGGATATGGCATGGTGATGGGTAATAAAGTGACTCCTGAAGAATGGGTGAAGGCCAAAGCCACTATTGAAGCAGATCCTCGTAGCTTTATTGCACAACCGATTATCAAACTTTCTACAGTTCCTTGTTTTATTGACGGCACTTTTCAGGCCAGGCATGTAGACTTACGCCCTTATGCATTATGTGGACCCCAGGGGGTACAGATCGTACCCGGTGGACTCACAAGGGTGGCCTTGCGCAAAGACTCCCTGATTGTGAACTCTTCACAGGGCGGGGGTAGTAAAGATACATGGGTTATTGATTAAAATTATTTTCATGCTAAGTAGGATTGCGGATTCACTATTCTGGCTGGCCCGTTATATGGAAAGGGCCGAAGGTTTACTAAGAGTTACCTCTACACATTATCTCCTTTCTCTCGACAAAGATGTAAATGGTGCGCTCACCTGGCAATCGGTACTTGAGACCTTCACCACCGCTACTCCAGCAGAGATTGAAGCGACAAAAGATCAAACTGCGGATGCGTTGAAACTGTTGCTCACCAGCAACAGCAACTCCAATTCATTGAAAGTGATCATCAGCAAGGCAAGGGAGAATGCGAGAGGTATACAGGATTATATTACCAAAGAAGTATGGGAGGAAGTAAATTCCTTTTATCACCTCATCAATCAGCCTACGCTCGATAAACGGTTAGCCAGCTATGAAGCAGCAGATATGCTGGACATGTTCACAAGACATAGTGTCTTGTATACAGGCATTACTGATATCACCATGGCACGGGGCACGGGCTGGGCGTTTATGAATCTTGGAAAATACATTGAACGGTGTTTTGAGACCATCGTGCTGACAAATAAACACTACCAGATCAATCATTACAAGATCCATGAAAGCAAGGACATCATGCAATGGCGACAATTGCTCATGTCCCTTTCCGGATATGAATTACATTTGAAGACATACCGGTCTTCTGCGGATAATCACGATGTATTGCACCAGGTATTGTTCAACGAAGACTTCCCGCATTCGGTAGTGTATTCCTTAGGACGCATTGACCGGCATTTGCAGGATGTAACAAAGCGCAATTTCTCGGAAGAAAACGCTGCATTGATGCGTTGTTTCGGACGATTGTACAGTAAGGTAAAACATACTGACCTCGAAACACTGAACAATCATACCTTACATCCTTATATGGAAGACCTGCGGGGCGAAGTACAGCACTTTACCAGAATGCTGGGTCAACAATTTTTTTCTTACGCATAAGTGTTTGCTATATGCCTATTTTCAGAATTCATCATATTACAAGGTACGAATACGAAAGACCGGTCAAAGAAAGTGTGAACGAGATCAAGATCTTCCCTTCACAGTGTCCGGGACAGGAAGTTTTGCAGCATGATCTGTCTATTACCGGGCATCCGGATGTACAGACATTTACGGATTACTTTGGGAATAAGACCGGCGGGTTCAACATACTGGCTGCACACAAGTTGCTCAAGATAGAAAGCAAATTACTGGTAAGGACTACCGCTACTTCGCAATTGCAGTTGAATTTCCATTCAGGGTTTGAGCAATTGAAAGATGAGGTACTGGGAGATTTACAATTGCTAGAGATGGCAAGGACTGCGTCTATTGAGGCACAGGATGTGATCAACGATATCCAGAAATCGATCTTTGCCCAGGGGAAAAGTGTAGCGGCAGTAACAGAACATTGTAGTGAATATATCTTCAGACATTTCAAATACATCAAAGGGATTACAAATATCGAAACCACGGTTGATGAAATTTTGCACCACAAGGCAGGTGTGTGCCAGGATTTTGCACACCTGATGCTGCAGATATTGAGAAGTTGCCAGATCCCATGCAGGTATGTGAGCGGTTATATTTGTCCGAATAAGGATGGATTAAGAGGTGAAGGAGCTACGCATGCGTGGGTAGAGGTATATATACCCGGAACAGGATGGGCGGGGATTGATCCGACCAATAATGTATGGGTAACCAATAAGCATGTGAAATTAGCGGTGGGCAGGGATTTTAGAGATTGTACACCTGTAAAGGGAACTTTTAAAGGACCAGCTAAACAGCAGCTATCTGTATTTGTGGCTGTGGGGTATGAAGATGGGTATGTATTTGAGGAGTTGAATAATGTACATCTACAGGACCAACAGGAGCATACGCAGAAGGAAGAAAGCGAAGGCGCAGGCCAACAGTAGTTTTTCTTTGCATTACTCACGCTGCGAAATAAATTGCATTTACATTCGCCGGCCGCCAGCCAGCAATAAAAAAAATGGCGCTTGCTAAGCAAGCGCCATTTTTTTAGTTCCAAAAAGATAATACGCAGGAATCCCCAACAACACAATCAACAATCCCGGCCAGGTATTCTCCCACTTATACACCAGCAATGACAAACAAATAATCGTCGCTGCTATAATATACATCATAGGAATAAACGGATACCCAAACGCCTTATACGGCCTTTCCATTTCCGGCCTTGTACGCCTCAACCTGAATATCCCCGCTATCGTAAGAATATAAAAGATCAACACCACAAAGATCACATAATCCAGCAGCTGCCCATACCGCCCACTCAAACACAATAAGGAAGCCCATATACATTGACTCCACAACGCCTTCCCCGGCACCGCATTCTTATTCAACAACCCCATTTGCTTAAAAAACAACCCATCCTTTGCCATGGTAAAACACACCCTCGCTCCTGACAATATCAACCCATTCACACACCCAAACGTAGACACCATCAGCAACACAGCTATAATCACCGTACCATTATTTCCAAAGATGCGTACGGCCGCCGCCACCCCTACCCTATCATTCTCTGCAAATGCAATTTCGCGCAAAGGCAGTACTGCCAGGTAAATCAGGTTAGTGGCAATGTAAATCATCGTGACCAGCAATGTACCAAAGAACAAACTGCGCCCGATATTCTTCTCAGGGTTTTTAATCTCCCCAGCTATAAAGGTCACATTATTCCAGCTATCACTACTAAACAACCCGCCTACCATACTCGCCGCTATGGCTCCCAACACCGCAAATCCGGAATAAGACACCAGCTGCGCAGGCTCCAGCTTATTAAACCCAAACCCGCTCTGCCAGTTCGCATCCCACACCTGCTTATTTGCTGCAAAGCAGCCAAATACGATCAGTGCCAGCAATGCGACAATCTTTGTCAATGTAAAGATCGTTTGAATTAACTTCCCCTCTCTCACCCCCCGCGTATTCACAAAGGTGAGAAAGATGATCAGCAGAATAGACGTGACCTGTGCAGCCGAGATTTTTACAAACCCCAGATCTGCCAGTATATGCGTCTCACTCAATATGGGAAACCGAAAGGCTGTGAACCTTGCAAACGCTACACCTACTGCTGCAATCGTACCCGCCTGTATCACTGTAAAGAAACTCCATCCGAACAGGAACCCTGTCAGGTCATTGAAAGCTTCTTTCAGGTATACATACTGTCCGCCAGCATGAGGAAACATTGCACTGAGCTCACCATAACTCACAGCCGCCGTAATGGTGAGTACCGCTGTAATAACCCATATCAGTATCAGCCAGCCGGCCGAGCCTACATTGCGGGTGATATCGGCACTCACGAGAAAGATCCCGGAGCCGATCATGGATCCTGCTACGATCATTGTAGCATCGAGCAGGCCAAATGAACGTTTAAATGATTTTGGTTGATCTGACATAGGTGTTTTTTATCTGGTAAATTCGTTATCGACCAGTCTCCATATTCCTAACGGGTTTGATTTTTTTAATGCATCGGGCAACATACTATCTGAAAAGTTCTGAAAACATACAGGTCTTACCCAGCGGCGAATGGCACTGGTACCCACACTGGTAAAGCGACTATCTGTCGTAGCCGGATAAGGGCCACCATGCACCATTGCAGCACATACTTCCACGCCGGTAGGGGCATTGTTCAATATTATCCTGCCTGCTAAAGTGGCCTGCAATGCAATCAGTGATTTGTAAATAGTCGTATCCTTATCTGTACCGACCACTGTAGTGGTGAGTTGTCCTTTCAGGCTTCTCAGTACTTTCCCCAGTTCTTCTTCATCGGCACAGGATACCAGTAATGAATACGGGCCAAAGAGTTCTTCTGCCAGGTGAGGGTTTTGTAAAAACTCAGCCCCCGTCGTGCGCGCTACGGCAGGCCAGGCTTCTGTTTCAGCAGGTTCGGCTGTTTGTCCGACCAGCGTAACCGCTTCCAGTGAGAGTACGCTGGCACGTCCTTTTACATAGGCCGCATGGATACCTGCGTGCAACATCTTTGCAGGTGAACTGGCAGCTATTGCACCGCCTAACATATGTGCGAAGTTGTCCAATGCATCGCTTTGTATACCGAGCAACAAACCGGGGTTGGTACAAAACTGTCCCATACCGAGGGTAATACTTGCAGCAAAGGTTTGTGCCAGTTGTGGTCCCTGTGTGAGCAATGCATCCTGGTAGAATACAACGGGGTTCACACTGCCCATTTCTGCAAAGACAGGGATGGGGGTTTCTCTTTGTGCAGCGTATTGTAATAACGCTTTACCTCCATTGAAAGAACCTGTGAATGCCACACCGGTAGTAGCAGGATCCATGACCAATGCCTTGCCTGTTTCATAGCCTTCGTCGGCTACATGCTGCACGGTATGCGCAGGGAGGTCTGTCTTTTCAATGGCACTGGCAATGGCCTGGTAGGCCAGTAAAGAAGTGCGTGGATGTGCAGGATGACCTTTCACAACCACGGTTGCACCGGCGGCGAGGGCACTGGCGGTATCACCACCGGCAGTAGAAAATGCAAAAGGGAAATTGCTGGCGCCGAATACGACTACAGGGCCTATAGGCAATAACATCCTGCGCAGATCGGGTCTGGCAGGGGTATTTTCTGGTCTGGCAGAATCGATGACAGCTTCTACCCAGCTACCTTCTTTGATCAGGTCAGCAAATAATTTTAACTGATTGGTGGTGCGGGTCAGTTCACCATTGAGACGGGCAGCAGGCAGATTGGTTTCTTCGCCGGCTGTCTCAACCATGATTGCTCTTTGCGCTTCCAGCTCAGTAGCGATGGTTTCCAGTAATGCAGCACGTACAGCAGGGGTCACCTGTCTGTACGTTTCAAAGGCCTGTGCGGACTGCTGCATGATCTTTTGTATCTGCATGCGATGTGATTATATTGAAATGTTAATATACGGGCAACTTCGGTTTGTTGGCCAGCGCGGTATTGATCACAGCGAGAATTTTTTCTCTTTCCGTTCCTTCCAATGGCAGGCGGGGTGCCCTGACTGTTTCGGAACCCAGACCTACCAGTTGCTCAGCCAGTTTAATATACTGCACTAATTTAGGGTGTAAATCCAATTCAAGCAAAGGCAGGAACCAGCGATAGATAGCGAGGGCTTCCTGTATCCTGCCAGCTTTGGTGAGGCGGTATATTGCCACCGTCTCTTCAGGGAAGGCACATACCAGTCCTCCTACCCAACCATCGGCACCCAGCATGATCTCTTCCATAGCTAACGTATCTACCCCACAGAGTATTTTGAAGCGATCGCCAAACCGATTGATCATACGGGTCACATTAGAGACGTCTCTGGTAGATTCTTTAACAGCCTGTACGTTTGGAAATGCGCTTAATTGTTCAAAAATATCAAGGGTTACTTCGATCTTATAATCAACGGGATTGTTATAGATCATAATCGGCAGGTCAGTGGATGCGGCTACGGTTTTGAAGTAAGTAGCGGTTTCTTTTTCATCGCTTTTATAACGCATGGGTGGCAGCAGCATCAGGCCTTTTGCACCCCATTTAGCAGCAGCTGCTGCCTGTTTTACGGCATCGGCGGTAGCGCCTTCTGCAATGTTGAGTACCACCGGGATCTTTCCCTGCACCTTTTCAACTGCATATTTTGTGAGGGTTTCTTTTTCAGCGATGCTGATGGTACTGGCCTCACCCAGTGAACCACCGAGGATCACGCCGTCAATTCCGGCTGCTACCTGTGCATCCAGATTTTTGCCAAACAGAGATAGGTCAAGTTCATCTGATGGTGTAAACTTGGTGGTAAATGCAGGAAATATTCCTTTCCATTCAATAGCCATAGACTGTTTATTTTTTTTTCAAAAATATCTACTACAATGTAAGGGGGCCGCTCTGATAGTAATCAATTATTATTAAATTTTAACCTCTTTGACTGAGGGGTAGTTGCAATGCCTGTTATACGCACATCTCCGAATTATTGCGCGGGCGGCCGCCGGGCCTGCGGAGACGGAAACACGGTACTTTTAACGGGTGTAATTTAGGTTAATCCGGATTTTATCCATCATTGCCCGGATATTAACCTGTATAGGTTTAATATTATGAAATTTGGGTTAAAATCCGTAATATTGAGAGGACGAAATTTTAATTGTGTAATTAACACTCATTTCTACCCGATAGACGGGATCAACCAAAATATTTAGATTTTGCTACTGAAGAAGGGCCTTTTTACTTTTTACCTGTAAAACAATTTTTGCAAGTACCTGCTTGCGGTGACTTAAAATTACTTTACGATGAAAGTGTTACAGTTTACTATACCTGTTCCGCTGGACAAATCGATCATTGTTCAAAAAGACGTTTTGCCTTTTTTCTATCCACACTTACACAGACATCATGAGATCCAGATGAGCTGGATTCAACAGGGAGAAGGCACCCTGGTAGCGGATAATAATATGCATGCGTTCCGGCCGAATGATATATTCTGGCTGGGGGCAAATCAACCGCATATCTTTAAGAGTGAGGCGTCGTATTTTCAGCCTAAAAGCAGGAAGAAGATCGTGGCGCTGGCGATATTCTTTAATCCGAATGGAGATCTGTCTTCGTTGTTTAATTTGCCGGAGACGAAGTTGCTGAAGAACTTTATTTCGCAGAGCCAGTCAGGGTTTAAGGTGCCAGATGCCCATAAGGCGGAGGTGAGTAGTAAGATGATGCAGATTACGAATAGTAGTGGCACGGATCAGTTGTTGCAGTTTGTAGATCTGTTAAAGCAATTATCCGGGTATGCGGATATGACGCCACTGGCTACGGCACAGAAGACGCAGCTGGTGAGTGAGCATGAGGGGATCAGGATCGGGAATATCTATAATTATATTATGCAGAATTATGATAAGCCGATCACGCTGGAAGATGCGGCGAAGCAGGCGCATATGACACCACAGGCTTTTTGCAGGTTCTTCAAGAAGCATACGCTGCATACGTTTGTTTCATTTTTGAATGAGGTGAGGATTAATGAGGCGTGTAAGAAGCTGACGGATGGGGCGTTTGATAATATTGCGACGGTGGCGTATACGTGTGGGTTTAATAGTATTACGAATTTCAACAGGGTGTTTAAGACGGTGACGACGCAGTCGCCGAGTGATTATATGACGAGTTATTTTCAGAGTGTATGATATTGACAAACCCGCCTAAAACGGCGGGTTTTTATTTGCCTGTTAATAGTCTGTATAACTTAAGAAAATTATCTTTGTACCCCAAAAAGATAATTACCAAAATGCCACCTGACAACCATGTAAACCCTTTCCATCGCCGGCCCGGTGCGGCCTTTTCTAATTCAACAAAGTCCGTACCAGGTAAGTATAATACCTCTACCTGATCCAGATCTTTTAGTCGTTCGTAGTCATCTTCACGGGTATCCGTTGTAAATGATTCGCCCTGATAGCTCAGTGCTACCCTGCAATCAGGGTATTTACCAGTTGTTATCGAAACACGATTAATATGCATGGTGACCCATTGAGCTTCCTGCCCTCTTTTATATTGCACCCCAAACCAGATGTGCCCTGCAATAATACCAATGATCAACAATAATACGCCGACCTCGTCCTTCTTCCATGTAGGTTGCCCTGTTCTGGCTCTCTGACCGGGTATGCTGATAGGTATTCTTTTTTTCCTTTTCATACGCTGTTTTTTCTGCAACACCCGCTTTTCAAACTGTAAAATATAATCTCTAATTAGTTGGGACAATACTCACCTTTGTAAATCAAATCCTTGCGCTCTAACGTCTTCTATAGTGTCTTTTAATGCAATGATCTTTGCATTAACACGAATTCCCTTCGTAGCCACCCTGAATGCCTTCAGGTCCTTCCGCAAATTGATGCACGTCAATAAAAATATTACAAAGCTTAAAGGTAAGCTCAGCTTAAAAAGAGTCATATTTTTGATACCTACATTTTTATATCCGGATTCACCCCCTGCTTCCTATGTGCCGCCCATTGCTCCAATGCCTTGTCAAAAAAAGACTGCACCGTCGCCCTACTCCCATCCACATACACCTTAATCAATTTATGATCATACGTCGTCACCAACAAGTGCGGCGTTCCTACCTGTGCCGAACGGTACAAAGTATCCATGGTCCGGATATTCTCATAGTATGCAAAAGCAATTTCATCTTTCGACTTGCTTCTATCATCTATATAGTAAGTAGCTACCCGCTTGCTGGAAACAAAATTGCCGGCTATTCGCTTTCTGTAGTTGGAGTAAAATTGGTAAATGGTCTCGTCCTCATCCAGTAAATGCAGATCCTTGAGGCGCTGTATCAACCGCTCGCTGATCATCTTGTCCCTTTGGCCGGGCTGACAGGCAAACAAACAACATAAAAAAATGCCCCAAACATAATATTTCATGGTAAAGGAAATTTACAGAAAAGCATGGAGGCCAGAACCGACCTCCATGCTTTTGCGCTACAATTTAATAAATTTCCTGTTTATCTTCTTTTCACCGTCTTTAAACTGTATGATATAAGTACCCGGCGTCAATCCGCTCACGTCGATCTTACCACCTTCAGAACGCAGGGAACTGGTTTGTCCGCTGGCTACGTTCACGATGGTAAAGAGACCGTCGCTGGTTATTCCACTGATATTAAGGTAATTATATGCTGGGTTGGGATAGATCTTAAACGCCTTCTGAGGAGCAGCGTTGTAATTGGCTACCCTGGCAGCACTGTTGCCGTAGACTTCCAGTTCGAAAATTGAGTAACCATAGCCCGTAGTTCTGGCGGTACCGTAAATCTGCACGTAACGACCTGTAGCTGTCAAACCGGTGTGGTCATTTATGAGATCGTTATTGCCTGTAATGTTTTTTACGGTATGCCAGTTGCCAATGGTGTCCGCCACCTGTACGAGGTAGTCTTTGCCTTTGGCATTTTCCCAGGTGATCTTCACTTCGCTGATATTATACCTTGCTCCCAGGTCTACATAGATCGAGGAAGGATCTTCGAAGGCGCTGGACCAGCGGGTATTCAGGTCGCCATCCACTGCTGCTGAACCAGGCATGGTCACGGCGTTTTCATTGCCGGATACCACTACGTTTTTATTCAGTGCCAGGTTAGCGCTGCCACCATTGCTGACGGTGATACCCACCGGGATGGAAGTAGCCGTAAGACCCGCATTGTCAGTCGCTTTGGCGGTGAGAGAGTATGTACCGGCAGGCACACTGGTCCAGGTAAAGGTATAAGGCGCATCAGCATCCTCTCCTATTTTTGTACTACCCTGGTAGAATTCTACATTCATGACTGTGCCGGTAGAATCTGTGACTGCAGCTGCTATTTCAATGTTATCGCCTGCGGAGAAGGTGGTATTGTTTGCAGGCGCACTCAGGCTCACTACAGGACCTTCTACGCTACCTGCCAGTGCAAAGGTGAGGTAGTTCACATTGAAGTCTGTGGCATCCAGCGATACGCGCAGTACTTTCACACCTTTGGTCAGTACAGGTGTGGTGATGGATACCGTTTGCCATGCCTGAAAACCACCAGTAGCAGGTACGGTAATATTGCCGGAGATGTTCTGGCCATCCAGTTCTACGTGCATCGTCTTGGCAGCGCCGGGATTGGCTACGCGAACAGACAATGTGTATTGCGCAGCAGTCGTCACATCTATCGTATATTCCAACCACTCTCCAGCTGCCACATAGCCAATGTTATAACCACCTTCGGAGCAGTTTTCAAGATCTACATCTTCAGTTGTGCGGTATTGATTACCTGCATTGCCGGTAGAGTTGTCATGGTAAGCAATGCCTTCGCCACCGAGGTCGAAGTTTTCAATTTCGATCTTGCCGGGAATAGCCGTAGGAGTCGCGAAATAAGGATTTTGCAGATTTGCACCAAGGGCATAGTTTGCTGTAAAGGTGCTATCCTTTGCAGGCACACGGATCGTCTGAGCCGCAGCACCCCCATTGCTCCAGGATGCGAATTCATAGTACTTGCCGTTTAATACCTGTGGCGTAACCGCTTCCAGGGAGATCGGTGTATTGACGACGAGTGTCTTTGTAAATGGCGCAGTGTTCTGTGCACCGAGAATGAGTTGTAATCCTGCGATGTTAGCAGCTGCGGTGATGTTTACTTTATTTGGAATGATATCTATTGAATCTACACCGGTACGACCTTGTGAATCACTCACGGTGAGCATGATGCGTAACCATACATTCGGAGAAGTTTCCCCACCATTGTCGGCCACAAAAGTACCGGCAGTTACACCATTTGGTACGGCGGGACCCGGGTGATAGTGCTGATTGTTCGCACCATCCTGGTGATAGAAACGTACTTCCCACTGGTATTTGCTGGCAGGTATAGTGCCATCTTCTGCATCGGTGGCAGTAGCTGCAAAGTGAACGGTATCGCCTACATTCCAGGTGAGTGTAGAGAGTGGTGCAGTAATGTGTGGCACCGGGCGTGCATTGAATGGCAGTATAGTGAGTTTTGCGTTATCACTGGTATCCCTGCCTGCACTGTTGCTTACAATACAACGATAATTGGCTGAATCGGAAGCGGCTACTGCTGCAATCACAAAAGTATCTGCCGTAGCACCGGAGATGTTCACACCATTCTTTTGCCATTGATAAGTTAATGGCAATGCACCCGAAGAGGTAACGGAGAATTCAACAGGATCGCCCGTTACAATAGCCTGGCTTTGCGGCTGATTCACGATCACTGGTAATTGTGTCGTATCATATTCCAACCGGTACAATGATCCGTTCGTGCCGTAGTATACAAAATAAATATTACCATCCAGACCTACGCTCGTGCCCAATACACTTCTGAAATTGGTAGTAGAGAAGGTCGTTGCGCCGGCCCCGGGATTGGTCGCATCTACACTCCTGAACCAATCAGCACACCAGTCGGAGAAATAAAAACGATTCTTGTATTCGGCAGGGTACCTGGTGTTAGTTGGGTTGAAGAATACACCAGAGGTAATGGCACAACCCCATCCATCATGCGGATAAGCGAATACAGGTGCGATGGTAGAATCAGGTTGTTCAGGACCTGACTGGCCTTTGCCATCCCATCCATAGTTATAATGTTTGGTAGAATCCGGTGCAGTGACATCGTCAATTTCTTCATAGTTACCGCCTACATTGACAACGAATATCTTGCCGGATACCGGGTCCAGTGCCATTTTCCATGGGTTGCGCATACCGATGGCCCAGATGCTTCTTTGCTGGCGCGAAGCATTGGGTGTGTTGTAATAAGGATTGCCGGGAGCAGGCTGACCATCGGCGGTGAGACGCAGGATCTTTCCACGATAGGTATCCAGTTTGGTTGCTTCCGCAGGAGAATTACTTTCTCCGATGGCGACATACAAATAATTGTCTTTGAACAGGATGGCGCCACCATTGTGAAAACCATTGATGATAGGATCGAATTCCATGATGCGGGTCGTGTCAGTGATCTGGTTGGCGGCGTTGATCGTCACGCGGTCCAGGTAGTGCACGGTGCTGGCAGCATTGGTGTAGAAGATGTAGAACTGGCCGTTGGTGGCAAACTGCGGATGCAGTGTGATGCCTAACAGCCCCTGTTCATTGGCAGTAGTCGTCGATACAAAATGTACGATGGAGACAGTACCGTTTTGATAGACTTTTACATTACCGCCACGTTCGGCGATAAAGATACGGCCATCAGGCGCATGGGCCAAAGCAGTGGCTTCATTGATGTTGTTGCCCGAGAGCTGTTTGAGTACAAATGCCGATGGCAGTTGACCAAAGGCAGCACTGGCATAGAGAAACACCAATATAAAAATGGTGAGTAGGTTTTTCTTCATGTATAGGATTGTTGATGAATGAATATAGGAGGATATGTTTAAGGCATGGTATGTCTTTGTTAATGGCGATTGTAAAATAATAAAGATATCGGATAGAATGCGTAAATGCCGGCAATTACCGGCATTTACGCAGAAAAATAATGTAGATATATACTATACAATGCCGGTGGCATAAGGTACCAAAGGACCCAAAGGATACCCCTCTTAGACGGGTAGTAATTGAGGACTAAAGGTCATTGGGGGTTGTAAATTGCTGGTAGCTACAATCATTTCAAAATTACACCCGTACATGATGAAAAGGAGTAAAGATTTGCCGGGCAATGGTGATCTTAATTTGAGATATAAAGTCAGATAGAATTTTATACAGCGAATGTTAATTTCTATCAGGTGGTGTCACCCCCAATAAATTCTTAACAAAGAAATCCCGCTTTTTCAGTCTGCCATACGGCCCACCATCGCTATGGCCCATACCGGGCACCACAAGCAGATCGAAGTCTTTATTCGCTTTGATAAGGGCATCTACAACACGGTAGGTAGATTCAGGTGGTACGTTGTTGTCTGCTTCGCCAACGATGAGAAGGAGTTTGCCTTTCAGTTTGCTCGCATTAATCACATTGGATTGCGCGGCGTAGTGTGGACCCACCGGGTACCCCATCCATTGTTCATTCCACCATTGCTTATCGACACGGTTGTCGTGACAACCACAGGCAGATACAGCGGCTTTGTAAAATTCAGGATGGAAGAGCAACGCACCTGCAGCATTCTGGCCACCAGCGCTGGTGCCGTAGAGGCCTACGCGTGTAGTATCGACGTAAGGATATTTTGCAGCGAGGGCTTTGATCCATAATATACGATCCGGCAAACCTGCATCAGCAAGATTTTGCCAGCATACATCATGAAAAGCTTTGGAGCGGTTGGCGGTACCCATACCATCGATCTGAACGACAATAAAGCCCAATTCTGCGAGGCTTTGCATTTCGCTGAACGTCATGAAGGTCTTGGGTACAAAAGCATCCTGTGGGCCTGCGTAAATGTTTTCTATGACAGGGTACCTGCGTGTACTATCAAAGTTACGCGGACGGCATACTACGCCCCAAATGTCGGTCTGGCCATCGCGGGCTTTGGCGGTGAATACTTCAGGCAGGCGGATGCCGGTGGCGAAGTAATCGTGCAGGTCTGCTGTTTCTACTTCCATTATCTGTTTGCCATCGGTAGTGCGATGCAGGGTGGTGACAGGTGGTAGATCCGGACGGGAATAGGTGTCGAGGTAGTATGTTCTGTCAGGTGAAAAAGAAAGATTATGCTGGGCATTTTCTTTTGTGAGTGATACGAGTTGCGTACCATCGAAATTAATGCGATAGTAGTGAATATTGTAAGGATCTTCGCCAGGGTTCATGCCACTGGCTTTGAACCAGATCTCTCTTTTCTTTTCGTCTACACTGTCGATGTCGCGTACCACGTATGGCCCTTTGGTGATCTCGTTTTTGATCGTGCCTTTGATGGCGTCAATTAAGTATAAGTGGTACCAGCCGTCTTTTTCGGAGGACCAGATAATTTCGTTAGTTGCTTCGAGATAGTGTGTGAAGATGCGGGATTCATAGATGAAGGTCTTTGTTTTTTCATCGACCAGATCGCGGGTATTGCCATTGGCAGCATCGACTTCTATAATGCGGAAACGCTGGTGACCACGGTCTGCTTTTTCGTACGTAAAATAGCGGGGATCATCTTTGCGCCAGCGCAGGTATGGCTTGCCGAGGAAGTCGTAGAGCGGTGTGTTGACTTTAGTCGCCTTTTTATCTGAAGGATTAAAAATGAACATTTCGAAGGAGGTGAAAGGATCCCCGGGTTGTGCATATTCTTCTGTATCCAGGCGGGCACGGGTCTGTTCCGGGAGAGAAGAAAGTAAGTGGTGGATGGATCCTATTTTTTCAGGACGAATGCGGTAGCCAACGAAGTACCTGCTGTCAGGCGACCATTGCAATGCGCCGTAAGGCTGATCGATATTGCCATCGGTGGTGAGTGTTACGGAGTCAGTGGCGCCGGTGGCTTTGAGGAAAACATTGCCGTTGTGTATGGAAGTCACCCATTCTTTGTTGGGCGATGATGTATCGGAGGCAGTGTTGTCATCGTGAAAAGACCAGCGGGAGATATTACGAAAAGCTGTTTGTGCCGTGCTGACCAGCGGTGTTTTTATCTGTGTACATTGGCCATTTTTGTATTCATACCATTGCTCTTTGACAGCAAATTTCAATGAAGATTTCTCTATCAGCAGATCTGTGATCGGCAGATGTTTGCTATCAGATAGCTTTAAAGCAGCAGCTACTTTTTCGTGGTCGAATGCAGGTGATTTTGTGCCTTTGACAGCATCCACTAATATATATTCGGCAGTGCTGTCTTTTAAATAGTTTTTGTACCAGAATGATTTATTGTTTGCCTGCCAATGAGGTTTGACAGTGGTTTTGTAAGCTTTGCCACGAATGATGGAATCGAGTTGTGATGCTTGCTGGTAAGCAGTTTTTTCTTCAGCAGCAGAAGGCTGATAAGGAGGTAAGGATTGCGCCCATGCGAATGCCGGGAATAAGATGATCAGCAGGAAAATATTTTTCATAATGATAAATTTAAGGGATGCACGGTCATATGGGTTTGCAGATTTTAGCTTTTTCTGAGCGAAAGTTGCGAAAAATTTTCTTTGCTTTTAATAAATGTTTACGGCCAGCTGAAAGGATAACCGGCTTGAGAGATTGATTAATTAGCACTATCTTGGGCATTCTAAATTTTCACGAATATGAATGCTTATGTACCTGCTGGTGACCGGTATGATTCCATGCAATATAACCGTTGCGGGAAAAGCGGCATCAAACTCCCGGCGGTTTCGCTGGGCCTGTGGCACAACTTTGGTTCCATCGATACTTTTGAAAACGGCAGAAAGATTGTACGCCGAGCCTTTGACAAAGGCATTACCCATTTTGATCTGGCGAACAATTATGGTCCTGTGCCTGGTTCTGCAGAAGAGAATTTTGGGCATATCCTGAAAAAAGATTTTACTGGTCATTTGAGGGATGAACTGATCATTTCTTCCAAGGCGGGTTATCATATGTGGCCGGGGCCTTATGGAGAATGGGGTTCAAGAAAATATATGTTGTCCAGCCTGGATCAGAGTTTGAAAAGATTACAGCTGGATTATGTAGATATATTTTATTCTCACCGTCCGGATCCTGATACCCCGATCGAAGAGACCATGGGTGCACTGGATACGGCAGTCAGACAAGGAAAGGCGCTGTATGTAGGATTGTCTAATTATACAGCGGAGCAGACAGCGGCGGCGCTGGCGGTGTTAAAGTCACTCGGTACGCCTTGTTTAATCCATCAGCCAAGGTATTCTATGTTTGAGAGATGGGTGGAGAATGGTTTGCTGGATGTGCTGGAAAGCAATGGTGTGGGATGTATTCCGTTTTCACCACTGGCACAGGGGTTATTGACGGATAGATACCTGCATGGTATTCCGGAGGGATCAAGGGCGAGTAAGCCAAGCGGGTTCCTGAAAGCGGAGCAGATCACGCAGGAGAAGCTGGATAAGATCACAAAGCTGAATGCGATAGCGCAGCAGAGAGGTCAGTCGCTGGCACAGATGGCGCTGTCATGGTTGCTGAAGGATAGGCGGATAACGACGGTGTTGATTGGAGCGAGTTCTGTGGAGCAGTTGGATAATAATCTGGGGGCGTTGGGGAATTTGAGGTATACGGTGGAGGAATTGGAGGAGATAGAAGGGATTTTAAAATAAAAGGAAATTTGAGGTTGGAATAGAGATAGAAGGTATACTGAAATAATAGGAAATGGAGGTTGCTGAGTGAAAGCAATTTCGAAATTACATAATAAAGGCTCCCTTGGTAACCCGGGGAGCCTTTAATTATTTACAAATAAAATAAGTCTACAAATAAAAATGGAAACTATCCCCTCTCAGACCCACTCTCATCGCTTCAAGAGAAATGACTTCACTTGATGATATATTGCCGAGATTGGCATTACAACCTACCAAACGCAGGAAATACAATTGCTGATCCTTACGTGGCGCTTCCCAAATGATTTTCTCCCCGGGGATCTTTGTGAGGATCTCCTGCACCAACCCTTCTCTCACCTCACCTGAGTCACGATACAGACCCACCGTACCCTGCTCTCTTGCTTCTGCAATTACATAAGTAGCACCGGCTTCCATCTCAGCTTTCATCAACTCAATCCATTTATAAGGAGGCGTGATGTGCTCACGGTCTTTATCTTTGGAACCTACTTCACTTAATACAGTACCCAGTTTTGCCAGTTTTTCTATATACCCGCATTTTTCAGCGTGGGGGATACTGAGTGATCCGTCGGATACTTCAAAATATTTGATACCATATTCTTTGGCTACGTTCAGGTAGTCATCGAACTGGTTGCGGATGATAAATGCTTCGAGCAGTAAGCCACCAAAATAGACGGGTACATTGAAGGAATGGAACAGGTCTATTTTCTCCTTCAGGTTTGGCGTTACGTAGGCCGTACCGAAGGCGAGCTTTACCATGTCTACATGTGGTGATGCAACGGATAAGAAATCTTTTGTGTCTTGCAGGCTCAGTCCCTTGTCGGTTACCATTGTGATGCCGTTAGAACGGGGCCGTTGCGTACGTTCGGGCATCTTATCCAGGTTGAAGTTCATTTTCCTAATTTTTTATCTTCCGGGGCAAAGGTATTTAAAAAATCAGGACATGTGAGGGAAAGTTTTGATGGATGGGTATTGACGTTGGATCGCACCTTGTGTCAGGCGTTGTCTGGCTATTTCAGGTGCTGGGTGGCACCTTGCGTCAGGCGTTGTCTGGCTGTGTCTTGCTTTTGAAAGAGCCTGCGGCTATTTTTGGGTTATAGTGATTGTAGCTGTTTCTTTAATAATTCTATCTGGCCGGTATGGTACATGTCATGGAGGGCTACGCCATTGATCAGGTATTTGATATCGTAATCCCTGCCGCCTACCGGTGTGTCCAGGTCTTCGGGACTAAGGTCATCAAGCGCGTCCAGCAGGTCTTCGTGTACGTTTTCCTGTGCTTCGAGAAGTTGTTGCCAGCCTGCGGCCGGGTCTGCTGCGAGATCAGTGACATTAAGCGAATCTTCCTGATCGACGTCGTAATTGATATTGCCCTGTAATTTTTGTATGACGAATTGTTTCCAGTGGGTCATGTGCTTTACAATAGCGGCGATTGAATTACGGTGGCCAGGGGGTTGTTGGAACGCCAGTTCGGGGGTTACACCATCAATGGCACTGCAAAAACTGACCCCTACCCAGTTGTCTCCATCATAGATCTCGGCATATTGCTGATGGATGTCGAGGTTGAGTGATTTCATAATTTGAGGTTGATATTGTAAAATACGGAGTATGAAGGGATTTCCCTAATAATGGTGTAACATTTAATATAAAAAATACGCTTTGCCTGTGGCAAAGCGTATTTCAAAAAAAAGGGTGGGGCTCATTATGACCCTGCCACCACCGCAGGCGCCTCCAACGGCAAGGCATCCCCTACCATAGGTCCGTTAGCCGCCAGTTCGCTTCCTTCTTTCTTAGATTTGAATATAGGCCACAGAAACTGGGCATACCACTCTTCCTGTTTATAATGTTTAATGCCATACCCGGAAGGATATTGCCGGGTTATAATCCCCGTACCAAATATCAGATCCCAGACAAAGAACATATTCCCAAAATTCCCTTTATAATACCCGACCCCATCATCTGACGTATCTGCATGATGCGCATGGTGGGTAGCAGGCGTGGAAATCACCCTCTCCATCACCCAACCTATTGGCTTCAGCCATTTGATGGTATAAAACGGTTTGTCCCATTTTATACTGGAATGCGCGCCTGTTGTAATCAGCGCTTTCACCCCTGTTACAAACAATACTGGATATCCTAATCCCAGGTACACCAGCGTTGTTGTCAAATAGATCTGTGAAAAGAAAATGGTATAGATCACATTCTGCCTGCTCGCCATGGCCATCCCCATATAAGGCGCTGAATGGTGTGTACGATGAAACCGCCATAACCAGGGCAACTGGTGATGCAACCGGTGATACCAGTACTGTGTAAGATCATCTGCTATTGCTATGATGGCAAATCCCCACCAGAAAGGTACCCATGCAAATGCATTCTTCGCATCCGGCAGAAAACGGGGGAATAATAACAGACCTAAGTAAGCCACGAAAGGTCTTACAATGATCTTAGGTATGATAAAGCAGACAATGTCCAGCACCTTTTCATTCTTCGTCCAGTGATTTTCATAGAGTCCATAAGCAAATTCGATCACTCCAATGAGCAGCATGATGACAGGTAGTCCCCAGCCATTGAGATTGCGAAAAATGGTTTCGATATGTACAAGCATGTGAATGAGTTTTTATTATTTGTGAATAGTTATCGCCGGTTTATCTTTCCATGGCCGCTGACCTGAAATCTTAAAAGACAATAACATCAGCACGATCGGCAATGCATAAATGAAGACGCTGATAATGACATCTCTCAATATGCGTTGCTGCGTTACTACTGGCGTTTTCATACCTTTTGTTTTTTTAGTTAGACAATAAATACCTGACCAACCATAATAACAGACCGATCACCCCCAATGGAATGAGGAAAATGATGATCCCCACTATGATCTTCCTAATGAGTAATAGTATGTCCTGCACTACCATGACTTATCGTTTTACTTTTTTTGCATTAATTAATTTTCCTGTAAAGACATCTTCCCAGTCTATGAGTGGATAGATGTTGTATTTCTTAGCATCTTCTTCAAACTGTTTCTTCAACTCTGCCAGTTTTTCCGGATACTTTTTAGCCAGGTTATTTTGCTCGTTGAAGTCTTCATCCAGGTTATAGAGTTCCCATTCATCTTTGTCAAAATCCTTCTGTACATCATGTTTTGTATCCGCATACTCATTCAGATCAATGTAATCAGGATGATGTGCTGCTGCGGCTTTCCAGCCATCTTTGTACACGGCACGGTTACCAAAGATGTAATAGTACTGTTCTGTATGACGGGATGGGGCCTTTGCATTGTCAAAAGAGTAAGCCAGTGATGTACCCTGTAAGGTGTCCTGTTTGATCCCTTTGATCGCTGTAGGAAATGGCACGCCTGTCACCTCGAGTGTAGTAGGCAGAATGTCCGTTACGTAACCGTATTGGGTACGCAGTGCTCCTTTGTCTGTGATCTTTTTTGGATAGAACACGATGAGCGGGTTGCGGGTACCACCTTCTGCAAATGCATCCTGTTTCCAGAATTTGAAAGGTGTATTGGTCGCCTGTGCCCAGCCTAAAGGATAGTTGGCGTCTGACTCCGGCGTGCCAATGAGTGCGATATTCTCTTCGTTGTATTTAGTGAGTGCTGCACGGGTGAGGTTCTTATTACCTCGCGGTGTTTGTTTGTTGGAAACGACACCTTCGTCCGTACCTTCTTTGCTGGCGCCGTTATCACCTATTACCACATAGATGAGGGTATTGTCGAGCTGATTGATACTCTTTAAATAGTTGATCACACGACCTACCTGGTAATCGGTGTAGGTAAGGTATGCAGCATAGACTTCGAAGAACCGTGCATAGAGCTTTTGTTCATCGGGTCTCAGGCTGTTCCATGCCTTGATGCGTGCATTGCGGGCAGGCAGGGTGGCATTTGCAGGAATGATACCCAGCTTCTTCTGGTTGGCAAATACCTTCTGGCGGTATACATCCCAGCCTTCGTCAAACTGACCTTTGTACTTATCACGCCAGTCTGCAGGTACCTGATGTGGGGCGTGTGTTGCCGCAGGTGCATAGTAAAGAAAGAAGGGTTTACCCGGCGCCGCCTTTTGCTGACGTGCGATGTAGCTGATGGCTTTATCAGTAAGCTGTTCACTGAAGTGACGGCCATCAGGTTGGATGTTCACATTGTCTTCTGCCAGTGCAGGTTTATATTGATCTGTTTGTGAGCCAAGGAAACCAAAGAAATGTTCAAACCCTTTGCCGGAAGGCCAGTAGTCGAAAGGACCGGCATTGGAAGTATCTTCATCAGGTGTGACCCCATACTTACCAACCGCAAAGGTATTGTAACCTGCATTCTTCAACACTTCAGCAATGGTACCGGAAGAGCTGGGGATACGACCATCCCAGCCGGGGAAACCTGCTGATGAAAAGTAGTGTGCAAAACCACCCATGTGTACAAAGTGCTGGTTTCTGCCCGTGAGCAATGCTGCACGGGTAGGTGCGCAAATGGCGGCTGTATGAAAATTTGTATAGCGCAAACCATTAGCCGCCAGACTATCAAAAACCGGCGTGCTGATTAAACCACCAAAAGCACTGCTGGCACCAAATCCCACATCATCTAACAATACGAGCAATACGTTGGGTGCACCTTGTGGCGGACGCACAGGTTCAGGCCACCACTCTTTGGATTCGGCGAGGGTGCGGCCGACAGTGCCCTGATAAGTTTGAGCCGTCGCAGCGAGCGAAGAGAGAATAACAGCAGCTGCTAAAAATTGTTTTTTCATTGATAGCGTTTTGTGAGTTTTACCAACCGGGATTTTGTGTCAGTTCGTTATTAATATCTATTTCTGATTGTGGGATCGGGTAGAGTGTATCTTTCAAAGCAGCGCCTGTCTTGGCAGGATACACCCTGAGTGCATCGTACAAATAGGTGCCTCCCCTTCTCGACAAGTCGAACCAGCGATTGCCTTCCTGTATGAATTCCTTTCTTCTTTCATGGAATACAGAATCACGAAAAGCTGCCTGACTCAGGCCTGCTGTGAGGTTGCTGATCTTTGCCCTTGCCCTTACCTGATTAATAGCAGCATAGGCATCGGCTCCGGGACCATTGATCTCGTTCAGTACTTCTGCCTGCATGAGCAGTACATCTGCATAGCGGATCACAGGATAGTTGATACCACTGATGGACTGATTCGTCAATGGAGAAATGGAATAGTCGATGAACTTGGCGAAGCGTGCAGCGCCGAATTGTACATACTTGCCAGTGGCAGCATTATACATTTGTGTAAAGAACGTCACGTCACGACGGGCATCAAAGCTGGCGAACAATTGATACAAAGTACTGTCTGCAGGCTGATCGCCGGGATATACAGCGGGATTGAAAGAGCTAAAGTTACTACTGCTCAGAGAGTTGGTACTGTTCTTTGCTCCAAGGTTGGTACCAAATTGTACAGAAAAGATATGTTCTTTGCCATTCTTGGTTGACTGCTGGAATACATCGAGGAAGTTATCAAATAAGGCGTAGCCATAACCACCATTGATCACTGTGTTGAGTTCTGTTGCTGCTTTTGCCCATTCTCTTCTGGTCAGGTAAACCTTAGCGAGCAATGCATGCGCCGCGCCACTGGTTACACGGCCTACATCAGCACCGGTGTATGTTTTAGGCAACAGGGTCGCCTCATTCAGATCTGAAATGATCTGTGCATAGACACTATCCTTGGGACTACGTTTTATCTTTTGTGCATTCACATCGATGCTGGTAGGATCATGCAGTACCAAAGGTGCATCGCCCCAGAAACGTACGATATTAAAATACAATAAGCCCCTGATGAATTTGGCCTCGCGCACCAGTCTTGCCCGAAGGGTGGTATCGAAATCTATATTCGGAATATTGTCTATTGCCACATTTGCACGGCTTATACCAAAATAGTGTTGCTGCCAGTTCTTTTTGATACGGTCATTGGCAGGTACATAAGTCGCAGTACCTAATGCACGTACATCTGTATTGGTATTGGATGGACTAAAGATCTGGTCATCGCTACCGTTGCCGGTTAAGAGGTTCAGGTCACGGCCATAGATCACGAAGTCGCCGGCAGCATCGGTATTGAGTGTACTGTACACCGCTGCTACGGCGGAAACGGCGTCTGACTGCGTTTTGTAGAATTGCGATGCCGTGACGATGGAGTTCGGATCTTCTTCCAGCTTGTTGCAGGCAGCAGCGAAAAGTAAAGAAAATATGATGAGCGATTTGTTCATGGTTGTTAATTTTAGAATGTCAGATTCAGACCAGCGAGAAAACCTTTTGTGCTGGGATAGGCGCCGTAGTCAATACCCTGCTTGGTATTGTCACTATCAAAGAAATTGACTTCGGGATCGAGGCCGGTGTATTTGGTCCATGTCCAGATGTTCTGGGCAGAGACATACACCCTGAGCTGACTGATATGTAACTGGCGGATCACATCGCGGGGAATGGAATAGCCTAAAGAAAGTGTTTTGAGTTTTACGTAAGATCCATCTTCTACATACCTGTCAGTCACCTGTGCTACAGGCGCGTTGGTGGCTTTCGCAACTTTGCCGTTGGGATTGGTCGCACTGTATCTATCCAGCAAAGTGGCAGAGGCATTCAGCGAGAGCGTAGGTATTTCCAGTTTTTGCTGGAGGAAGTTGAAGATCTTATTACCATAAGAACCCTGGAAGAAGAAGGACAGGTCAAACCCTTTGTAAGCAAGGGTATTGGAGAAGCCAAAAGTAAATTTAGGCTGCGCACTGCCTAAGTAATGTTTATCTGCAGTGGTGATCGCACCATCACCATTTGTATCTACATATTTGGTATCGCCTACCTGTTGAGATACACCGGTAAGGTAAGGTACACCTTTCGCTACGTCTGCAGCGGTAAGCAACCCTGCGGTATTATATCCCCAGAAACTGCCGACAGGCAACCCAACTTTTACAATCACCGGCGATACATATCCTGTTGGCGCCAAAGGGTAGTAGTAATCGGTTCCCTGACCCAGGCTCAGGATCTTGTTTCTGTTCACAGCAAATACAGCGGTGGTCTTCCAGCTGAAGGAACTGCTTTTGATATTATCCGATGAGAGACTCAGCTCTATCCCTTTGTTCTCTACGCTACCTACATTCTGCAATACACTGGAATACCCTGAATAGAGCGGGAATGGTACATTCAGCAGCAGGTCTGTCGTCTTCTTATAATAGGCATCGAAGGTAAAGGTGAGGCGGTTGTTGAAGAAGCCTGCATCCAGTCCTACGTTGTATTGGGTAGTAGTCTCCCATTTCAGATTGGGGTTGGCAATCTGTGTAGGAGCAATACCTGTAACCAGCGAACCATTGAAGTAGTAATTGCTCGGTGACAATGCTGCCAGTGAACTATAAGGTGGTACTTCGGAGTTGCCGGTACGACCTACTGATGCACGTAATTTCAGGTCATTCACGACTTCGCTGGCAGGACGGAAAAAGTTTTCCCTACCTGCATTCCAGGAGACACCAAGAGAAGGGAAGTAACCCCAGCGGTTATTTTTACCCAGTTTGGATGAACCATCTGCACGCAGGGAGATCGTTACATTGTATATATGGTTATAAGAATAACTGGCTCTTGCAAGGTATGAATTCAGTGATGACTCATGTGCATCGGAAGTAGAGAGTACAGCAGTACCTGCATAGTTCAGGTTATTGAATGTAGTCAGGTCATTGGGGAATTTCTGTGCACTGGCTACGGCAGACTGATCTTCCTGGTGCTGGGTAGTATAACCAGCCAGTACGTTCAGGAAGTGCTTATTGCTGAAAGTATGATCCCAGGTGAGGGTGTTTTCATTGATCCAGGTCGATGCGGCAATATTACCCACAGATGCATAGCCCTGTGCAGAATACCCGGTACTGTTGCCAGCTGGCGAACCCGCGTAACTGGGAGAGTAATAATTTTGCTTGGTATTAATGAGGTCTGTACCGCCTGTAACTTTGAGGGTGAGGTCTTTGAGGATCTTGTATTCTGCGGAGGCGTTGCCGAGAATACGACGGATGTAAGTACGGTTAATGGTGGACTTAAAATCCTGAATAGGGTTGGTAGGAATTGAGGAATAAGGGCTGGCTGTATAATAGGTGCCGTTTGCATTGTAGACAGGCACTACGGGTGATACCTGTAATAAATTTGCGAAAGCGGTGCTCTGGAAGTTGATGCTGTTATAGCTATTTCCATAGAGTTTATCCTCGATGGATTGGCTACCGAATATATTGGTGGAGACTTTCAGTTTGTCGCCAATATTTCTTTCGTAATTGATCCTGCCGGAGTACCGTTTGAAACCGGTGTTGACAACGATACCGTCCTGGTTGAAGTAGTTGCCGGAGATGAGGTACCTCGATTTATCGTCGCCACCAGATACAGAGAGCTCGTGGTTTTGAATGGGCGCTTTGCGAAGTGCGGCAGATTGCCAGTCAGTACCGGCACCGAGGGCAGCGATGGCAGAGTCGCTGTAGGTTTTGGTGCTGCCGGTGCTTGTATTCACATCATTGATGAGAGAGGCCCATTGGGAGGCATTGAGGAGGTGCAGTTTTTTACGCACCTGTTGCTGGCCAAAGTAGGTGCTGTAACTAATTTCGTCGCGGCCGCGTTTCCCTCTTTTGGTCGTGATCACCACTACCCCATTCGCGCCACGGGAGCCATAGATGGCGGTGGCAGAAGCGTCTTTGAGGATTTCTATACTTTCTATATCGCTGGGATTGATGGTAGAGAGGGCGTTCACCCCTACCCCGTTGGACGCGCTGGTATTTACATTATCATTGTTATTATAGATGATAAAGCCATCGATCACATAGAGGGGGGCGTTGCCAAAGCTGATGGAGTTCCCACCTCTTACACGGATAGTGGCGGTGGCACCGGGTGCCCCGGAGCTCTGGGTGACATTGATACCTGGTACGGAGCCTTGCAATAAATTGTCGAAAGAGGCAGCGGGTTGTGACAGCAATCCTTTGTTCACGCTGGCTACAGCGCCGGTGAGGTCACTTTTGCGTTGGGTGCCATAACCTACTACTACGACTTCGTTGAGCTGGCTTTCGTTTTCGACCAGCGAGATGGTGAGTGGTGAGTTGGAGGCTTCGATCTCCTGTTTTTTATACCCTATATAAACCGCTTCGAGTACGTAGGGAAGTTTTTGTCCTGTTTTGAAAAAGAACTTCCCTTTATTGTCAGTGAGCACCTGGTTGGTGGTACCTTTGATCCTTACCAAAGCCCCTATGAGCGGGGTTTGGGATTTGCTGTCTACGACAATGCCGGTGAGTGTGGAGTTGATGACTGGTTCATTCACTGTTTGAGCATACGACGTTACAGGTGCTAATCCCAGGGTGAGTGAGATGAGCAAGAGAACTTTTTTCATTAAATTTGTAGTTAGCGATTAAAAAATAAGGTGCCTGCCCAGCGATGCGAATCGTTGAGTAGAGCGATAACGAGCCTTGTTAAAATCCGGCCGGTGACTGTTCCCGCAGTTACCGGCTTTCTTTTTTTAGCACACGGATGGCGTGCCTTTGTTATGTAGATGTGTGTGCATATTGCAGTTTTGAGGCATTCTTATGTCTTGTGATTGACATAGGAAAGCACGTGTCAGGATTATTATGATGGAAAGGTGATTGAATGGAAGAAATATAATTAGCGGCAACAACAGCGGTCGGCTGAGTTAGGACATCCTGGTTGATAATAAATGGTTTGTACTGTATTTGCCATTGTACAAAATAAATTACAGTGATATTGGGACAAAAATAGTAAAAAATATTAGTCCACCAAATTAGTGTACTATTATTTTTTTAAGAGATAAGCCATTTCAGGGGCAATCGCTATGCGATAGATATAAATGGGCTTTAACGCTGCGTTGGGTTAATCCTTTAAAAAATAAGAAAACCGCCCCGAAGGGCGGTTATTAATGATGTTTAAAGTATTGTATAGCCTGTTCATGTTTCTTCGCATCTTCCAACGAATCAAACGTTCCCAGGTTTTTCCGTTTTTGTGTCTTCGGATCTACTTTACGTGAGTAAATCCGATACTTCCCTGATTTCAGTTTTCGTATCATGACAGTTCGTTTTTCTCATCATAATACCTGAAAATATCATACCATATTAAAAGAAATCCGCTGTCCAGCTTCTCTCAAATACCTGTTCAGCCCCCAGTTTATTGATCCCTTCCTTTTCTGTAAGTTCACCAGTAGCATCCACATTATCCGCTACACCACACCACGGTTCGATACAAACAAAGTCAGCATCTATCGCCGCCCAGATACCCATGAATGGAAATCCATCAAATTGCAAAGTAAGACCATGTGGTTTCTTATCGCTTTTAATGGAGATCGCATTGGAAGCAAGATCTTTAAATACCAGTGCATCCTTATAAAAGAGTGATTTTTTCAGGTCTAAGCGCTGTGTATGCTCCAGGAAAGGAACAGGTGTCTTTTCCACAAATCCTCCATCAGACAGGAGATATAAACGGGTATCTTCTACTTTATTAAACGCAAGGTAGTAATCCTCGTAAGTAACTCCTTCTTCCAAAGGCACTTTGAATGCAGGATGTGCGCCCACAGAGAAATACATGTCTGCCACACCTTTATTTTCCACCTGGTAAGTAACAGTGAGCTTTGCATCTTCAATTGCATAAATGACAGCAAAACGGAAATGAAAGGGGTATACTTTCAGGGTTTCTTCATTACTATTCAGTTCGAACGTAACCTGGGTATCGCTCTGCGAAGTAACAGCAAATACATTGTCCCTTGCAAAACCATGCCTGCTGAGTGTGTAATTTTTTCCTTCAAACGTGTAAGTATTATTCTTTACAGTACCCACTATAGGAAATAGTACAGGGCTGGTTTTGGCCCAGAAAGCAGGGTCTGCATTCCAGAGATACTCCTGCTGCAGGTCTGTACGGGTTACTTTGCGGAGCTCCGCTCCTTTTTCAGCGATGACTACGTGCAACTGTCCGTTCTTCAATTCAGGCATATATTCCTATTTTTATGCCTGTAAATGTAAGGATTATTTTTTCCTGGCACCCAATACCAAAACTACGCCTACAACAGAGACAATCGCGCCCGCATAGGTAGGCCATCCAATCCATTTGTTTTCTTTCTTATTGATTTCAACGGGGCCAAGGTCAACTACTTTCTTTTGGGTGGTTACAGAGAAGCCTCTGATGACAATCATGGCAATACCAGCGATAATGAGGACGAGACCTAATGTTTTCATGCTTATCAGTTTTAGATAAGTAAAGACAATCGGCATGCCAGCAAAATGCAGCAAACCACTTCTAACAAAAATGGAAGCCAACCTGAAAGATCATCCTCCGGCAGAAGGGTATCTTCTTAGTCAGCTTCCTTGCAGGTTTATTTGTATAGTCTATGAAGAACGTCAAAGTTGGGTTTGGGGGCACACATATTCAGTCAACTGAAGTCTGTTTGCTTCACGGATTGCCTTGAGCCCACCTCTAACATCTACCAGGTGGCTGAAGCCTCTGGCTTTTAGTATGGAGATAAACATCATGGAGCGATAACCGGCTGCACAATGTATGTAGTACAATTTCTCTTTATCCAGCAGTTGCATGCTGTCATTGATATAATCCAGCGGCGCATGGATAGCGTCCATAACGTGTTCGCTTTCAAACTCACTTCTGCGGCGTACATCCACAATATGCTCCCCACCGGTGAGGGAACTGGCTTCTACCGTAATGACCCTATCTATAGGCTTGCCGGCCTCCATCCAGGAGAGCATACCACCTTTCAGAAAACCCATAGTAAAATCATATCCCACTCTGGCGAGACGGACGATCACTTCCTCTTCCCTGCCGGTAGGTGCTACGATAAGAATGGGTTGTTGTATATCCGGAATGAGGGTGCCTGCCCATGGAGCAAAGCTGCCATCAATACCGATATTAATAGCACCGGGTATAAAACCGGTGGCAAATTCTTCAGGATCGCGGGCATCGAGAATGAGTGCACCCGTTTCGTCTGCGATAGCTTCGAAATCTTCTGGCAATAACGCCTGGAGACCTCTTGACAAAACGGTACCCATTTCAGTAGCACCTTCTTTGTTCAACCGCACATTTTCAGGAAAGTAAGCAGGTGGTGTAGTCAGACCGGTAGTTACTTCAATGATAAACTCATCGCGGGTCATATTTTTGCGCAAAGCATAGTTTGTCGCAAGCTGGTTAGCCAGGGTATCGGTGGTTTCGCGGCTCATATTTTTGCCACAGGCACTACCTGCACCATGACCGGGATATACAGTGATATCACCAGGTAATGTCATGATCTTGTTGCGCAGGGAATCGAACAGCACACCGGCCAATTCTTCCCTGGTCATGTTTGCGGCCTTTTGGGCCAGATCAGGACGTCCTACATCGCCAATAAAGAGGGTATCTCCTGAGAACAGGGCCACCGGTTTATTAAACTCGTCGTATAATAGATAAGATGTAGACTCTGGTGTGTGCCCAGGTGTATGTAACACCTGAATAGTACATTTGCCTAAGAACAGAAATTCATTGTCATTTGCTACATAGGCGGGGAAACCTGGTTGTGCCGTAGGGCCATAGACGATAGTGGCGCCGGTAATATTGGACAACTCCAGGTGGCCTGAAACAAAGTCAGCGTGGAAGTGTGTTTCCAGAACATATTTTATACTGGCGTCGGCAGTGGCGGCCTTTTGGATATAGGGGGCCACTTCGCGCAGCGGATCGATGATAGCTGCTACTCCATCACTTTCGATGTAGTAGGCCCCATGTGCGAGACATCCTGTATAAATTTGTTCTATTTTCATGGTGACTAAGCTTGTATTGCAAAGATGCAATACGCCATTTTTTTAACAGATGACCAGGGTCATGCATGAGAATGATATAAATTTTACGGGTAAAATAGTGTGGATCACGGGAGCTTCTTCAGGAATTGGAGAGGCGCTGGCCGTATTGCTGGCAGGAAAAAAGGCGAGGTTGATATTGACAGCCAGACGGGCATCGGCTTTAGAGACTTTGTCAGCGCGATTGGATACTGCAGTGAAAGTATTACCAGCAGATCTGTATACCGCAGATTTTGCCGCATTGTCCGCAGCAGCATTGGCCGCCTTTGGCGGGATTGATATGGTGATACATGCAGCGGGAATCGGGCAAAGATCGCTGGCGGTGGAAACGCCGGTCAAAGTTTACAGACAGTTGATGGAGATTAATTTCTTTGCGCCAGTTGCGATCACGGGATGTTTATTGCCTGTTAGTAATGCGCATATGGTGGTGATAGGGAGTATGTCGGGGTTGATGGGATTTCCGGGCAGGACAGGGTATGCAGCGAGTAAACATGCATTGAAGGGATATTTTGAAACATTGCAGGTGGAGCAGGATGTGCCGGTGACGATTGTGAGCCCGGGTAGGGTGCAGACAAATTTATCACTGTCGGCGATTACGGCGAGTGGGGAGGCGCATGGGGTGATGGATGAAGCACAAATAAAAGGGATCCCGGTCATGGAATGCGCTGCACGAATATTAGAAGGGGTCGCAAAGCGGAAAAAACATGTGATTATTGCGCGGAAGGAGAAGTATCTATATTGGTTGCATAAGTGGTGGCCATCCATCTATTATAAGATGGCAAAAAAATACTCATTTACCACAGGCAAATGAGTATTTTTTTGAGGCTGGGCCTGCGGCCTGCAGAGAAAAAGGAACTTTTAGTTTCGGCTTCAGGCTGGTAATAATTCTGTTAATATTTCTTTGATAATATTCTTTCCAATTGGTTTAACAAGGTATCCTGCCAGAGAAGGAAACTCCTTCGCTTTCTGCAAATCACTTTCATGTGTAGAACTGGTCAGTACATACACCTTAATCTGCTTGCCTGCCGGCAGCTTTAACTTAACGTATTCCCGCAGAAACTGCCACCCATCCATATAGGGCATATTTACATCCAGCAGGATCAGGTCAGGGAGATGATCCGCCTCATTCAGATTTTGTTTAATGTAGTTCAATGCCTGCTCTCCATCTGTAAACTTATGGATCTTTTCTACCAGTTCCAGTCTTTCAAAATGCTGCCGCATGACAAATTGAAATAATTCATCATCATCAACAACGCAAACATTTTTAATCTTATTCATCTTCCTTCTTTATGAGTACCCGGTTATTAAAATAAACAAAGAAACTACTTCCTTTCCCTACTTCACTCTTTACATCCAACCTACCACCAAAAGTCTGGATTTGATTCCGGACCATAAAAAGGCCTACTCCGTTACTTTCGTAACCGCGATGAAACTTCTTCTTATACCTGAATAACTGCTCTCTGTGCTTTTGGAGGTCAATCCCTATGCCATTATCCCTTACCATCAATACGACCTGGTCCTCTTCCTGCCAGGTACTAATGGTAATTTCAGGCGGAGCTTCCGGGCGGGTATAAGTTAATGCATTGTTTATCAAATGAAATAAAATATTTTCTAGATACGGGCGCGAATATAATAATACTGGAATTTGAAAATGCATTTTTAATTGTGCATTTTTTTCCACAACCTGTAGATTGAGCGAACTCCACAACTTACTGGTTATATCTTCCAGG
This sequence comes from Chitinophaga sp. LS1, assembly GCF_034274695.1. Classification (NCBI taxonomy): domain Bacteria; kingdom Pseudomonadati; phylum Bacteroidota; class Chitinophagia; order Chitinophagales; family Chitinophagaceae; genus Chitinophaga; species Chitinophaga sp. LS1. The sequence goes on along the minus strand of NZ_CP128362.1, from coordinate 4,803,797 downwards.
TCACATTGGGTAAAGGGCAGATCTGTATTGGCATGCTGGGCCAACACTTCTTTCAGGTCATTGAGGGTATTGATGATTGAATTAGCTGAATTCTTCATATGATTAAGCAGGGTGTGCTGTTCCTGCATGTTATGCAGTTCAGGCAGGAGTTCTACTGAACTGATAAGGGCGGTAGCTGGGCCCCGTAAGTTATGGGCAATGATCTGGTTGAGTTCGAAGAGTTGTTTGATTTTTTGCTGGAGGTCAATGGAGGTGGCATGGAGTATGATATTTTTCTTTCTGGCTTCCGAATCCAGGTGTTTTAGTTCCGTCACGTCGATCATCTGAACGATCAGGTAACGGACGGTTCCATCCGGGTTCAGCATCGCCGTGCAGGCCAGGCACATATGGATATAATGCCCCTCACGATGCCGGTATCGTCGTTCTGCTCTGTAGCTATTGATCTTCCGGTCACTGATCTGCTGGATCTGGGCGATGGCCGTATCCAGGTCTTCGGGATGAATGAGGTCGCAGGCACCTATACCGGAAATTTCCTCGTGGGTATACCCCAGGGTATCCAGCAGTGAAGCATTGACATCCAGCCATTGGCCATCCAGCGATAACAACGCAATGCCGGTAGGCGAATAGTCAAAGACGCTCTTGAACACCTGCTGACTATCTTCCAGCTGTTTACGGGCCTCTCTGAGTTCCTGGTTCGCCTTGTTTTCTGCTGTGACATCGTGTATGCTGAGGATAATAGTATTATTGGCAGTGCCGGGCCTGAGCAGGCGGATGCGGTACCATACCTGTTGATCTCTATCCAAAGGATCCAGCATTACCCTCACAACCTCCTTGCCGGAGATAACCACTTCATGGATCAATTGCTGTATTTCCTTTTTTAAACGATCAGGCATATAATGATAGGCAGATTTGCCCTGCATCTCCATCCAGGGCAGGGTCAGGCGGGCGCTCCGGTTCATCCATACATGCAGGATGATGCCATCAATTGTCATTTCGAGGATGATATCATCCAGGGAAGAAATGATGGTATTGAGCGAACGGTAGATTTCAAGGTAACCGGTCACATCTCTGAAAGTGAGCATATAACCAGTCTCAGTAGATGTATGCAAAGCCTTGCCGGTGACATGCAGCCAGCAGTCCTTTTTGTGAGGTACATCCTGTTGGATCTTATGACCAACGAATTCTTTCTGCTCCTGCAACAGGCGCCCTAAAGCACCGGCAGACGGGCTTTTCCACCAGCCAGGATCTTCCATCTGAGCCTCAGAGATCTGCAGGATCTCCAATGCGGAGGGATTAAAGGCCACGATCTGACCTGCCTGGTTAATAGCGATATAGCCATCCTCAAATGCGGCGGCGATTGCACCCCACCAATTATTCGCCGGGTTAATGGTTTTAGCTTGCACCATAGTTAATTTGGAACCCCCCTTTAAGATTGAGTGAATTTATTGCTGACGGTCGGATCTGGATATGATTATAACAAAATATTAACAGCAATATTAAGCGAAAACTACAAGTTTGCCGCCAAAAACGAGTAATTCATCTCTATTTTCTGTTGCAATCCAGTTATTTTCTGTTTTTTTGAAGTGTTTTAATGGACGAATTAAAGTAATGACTGTTACAGAAAATGATATAAAACCCGCCTGGTATACGAAAAAATGGGCTCAAAGTTTACTCCACGCGGTGGCCTGGGTTACCTTATTCACCCTCCCATATTTATTACGCCCTTCGCCAGACAAAAATCATGGACACAAGGAAGAAGATCCTCTATGGCATATTCACTTTATCATAAATTGTGTGTTCCTGACTTGCTGGTTTTACCTGAACTCAAATGTGCTGATACCTAAACTGGTATATAAGAAGAAATGGTGGCAATATGGTGTTATATTGCTGCTAATGCTTTTTGTGCAGGTATTAGTGAGATGGATATTTGTGAATATATTTATTTCGCCGGAGGAGTTTGATTTACGCCCTACGATATTCTTTAGCTTTTTCACCCTGCTCTTTATCCTTGCATGTAGTACTACCTGGAGGATCGTTAAAGACAAGGTAGAAGCGGATCAACTGGCCAGTGACAGGGAAAATGAGAATCTGAAAACAGAGCTGAGCCTGTTGCGCTCCCAGGTAAGTCCGCACTTTATGTTCAATGTATTGAATAATATGGTGGCCCTGGCCCGGAAGCGGTCCGACCAGCTGGAACCTTCCCTCATCAAACTCTCTTCCCTGATGCGGTATATGCTGTACGAAGCGGATGAGGACAAAGTGGCGCTGGACAAGGAGGTAGATTATCTGCAAAGTTATATTGACCTGCAGCAACAGCGATTCGGGGCGAAAGTACAGGTGAATGTGAACCTGCAACTACCGGAGAATGGGTATGAAATAGAGCCTATGCTGCTCATTCCTTTTGTGGAGAACGCCTTTAAGCATGGCACAGGTATGATACCGGATGCCAGGATTGATATAGAACTGAGAGCGAAGCAGGGTTTATTACAGTTCTCTGTGATGAACAAATACAATGAAGAATATGAAGAGGTAAAAGATAATTCGTCCGGGATAGGTTTAACGAATGTGAAACGCAGACTGAACCTGCTGTATAGAGACAATTACCAGTTACTGATCAATAAAAAAGAGGGATGGTTCGTTGTATCCCTGCAATTACACTTGCATTAATAAAATACGAATATGGTATTACGTTGCATAGCAGTTGATGATGAGCCACTGGCGCTGGATTTATTGGAAGACAATATCAAACAGGTACCTTATCTGGAGCTGGTAGCAAAGTGTGCAGATGCTTTTGAAGCGATTAAGGTGCTGGAAGAAAATACCGTGGACCTGATCTTCCTGGATATCCAGATGCCGGGATTGACGGGATTGCAGTTTATACAGAGTTTACAGCACAAGCCGATGATCATCCTGATCACGGCTTATGAAAAATACGCATTGCAGGGGTTTGACCTGGAGGTAACAGATTACCTGGTAAAGCCGGTCGCGCTGCCCCGCTTTATCAAAGCCTGTAACAAGGCGAAAGAACTGTTCCAGCTCAGGCAACTGCCAGCTAACCCCACAACGGCGGCAGCCCCTTCTCCGGAGTTCTTTTTTGTGAATGCGGATTATAGTCTGCTGAAGATCAATATCGGAGATATTATCTGGATTGAAGCCCTGAAAGACTATATCCGGATACATATGACAGGTACCGCCAAGCCGGTGGTGACCCGGATGCCGTTGAAACAGGTGGAAGAACAGCTAAACCAGGCAAAGTTCATCCGGATCCACAAAAGTTATATCATTGCGGTAGCGCATATCACTGCAATCAGGAAGAACAGTGTGTTTATCGGCACCATGGAGCTGCCTGTGGGGGATAACTACAGGGAGTCTGTGGCGGCGCTGACGGGTACTAAATAAGCTTATTCAGCGATATCAGAAAAGTGGGTTTTGCCGGCTGGTAAAACCCACTTTTTTTGTGTGGGGGGCCGAACATGAAAAGAAGCTACCTTTTGTCGCTATATTTTTTCCTGTTGTCTCATTTGGCTATGCATAATTAAATTCTACAATTAGTTTTGCCTTATCAGAAAAGAAGTTTATGCAAAGAATTTTTTGGCTAATCGCCCTGTTGACCTTTACAGTAGCAGCACATGCACAAATGCCTCCGGGGGGCACACCTCCTCCGGGAGGTTTTCCAGGTGGTAAACCCGTAGCAAATGGTCACCTCTACGGAAAGGTTTTGGATAGTGATGGTAAACCTCTACCCTACACTTCCGTTATCGTATTTCAAAACAGATATGACACCACTACCGGCACTAAAAAAGATGTGCTTGTAAAAGGAGCCATGACACAAAATAACGGGGATTTCAGCCTGGAAGGTGTGCCTACTTTCGGCCCCCTGATACTGAAAATCTCAGCCACCGGTTATAAACAATATGTACAGACCGTGTCTTTCAAAAAAGCAGGTGGCGGCGCCCCTTCTACTGACAAAGACCTGGGTAACCTCAAACTGACGGCCGACATCAGTCAGCTGAACGAGGTGACAGTGACCGCTGCCAAACCACTCATGAAAGTGGATATGGACAAGAAGGTATTCGATGTGACCCAGAACATTTCCAGCGTAGGTGGTACTGCACAGGATGTGATGAAGAACGTACCTTCTGTGAACGTGGATGTAGATGGTAACATGACCATGCGCAATGCCACACCACAGTTGTACCTGGATGGCCGTCCTACTACCCTGACCCTGGACCAGATTCCGGCAGATGCAATCGAAACGGTGGAAGTAATGACTGCTCCAAGTGCTAAATACGATGCATCAGGTGGTGGCGCAGGTATCGTGAACATTGTGCTGAAGAAGAACCGTAAAACGGGTTACAATGGTAACATCAGAGCGGGTATTTCCAGCCGTGGCGCCCTGAATGGCGGCCTGGACTTCAATGCACGCCAGGGTAAATTTAACCTGAGTGCAAATGCAATGTATAACCAGAACAAAGATCGTACAACAGGTTACACTGACCGTACTGATTACTCTACAGACCCTAACCTCCATACACTGCAGAACAACGTACAGACTGGTGGCGGTGGATTTATGTTTGGCAGGGTAGGTCTGGATTATTTCATGAATAACAGAACGACTTTATCCCTCACAGGTACAAAAGTGCATGGTGAAATGTCACCAAAAAGTACGCTTGACATCTTTACAGACAGCCTGTACAACAGCGGTACTACCAGCTCTTATGGTCATCGTATTACAGATGGAAAAAGAGTCTTTAACGGGAATGGCCTGGAACTGGCAATGAAACACCTGTTCCCCCACGAAGGAGATGAACTGAGTGTCACGGCAAACTATTTCGGTGGTACCAACACAAATAATTCACTGTATACCACCAATTACTATACAGCTAAAGGTGGTACTTATACTAATGATGTAATTCAGAAGATCGATGGCGATGGTAAGATGCACCACATCACCGGACAGGCGGATTATACAAAAGCACTGAGTGCAAAATCAAAACTGGAAGCAGGTGTACGCGGACAGTTCAACTATACGCTGAACAAGAACGCTACTTACTATTACAATGACGAAACCGGTGAGTACGATCTGTCATCCAGCTCTACCAGCAACTACGAGAATCATGAGAGGATACTGGCGGCCTATGGTTCATTCAGCAGCAGCATTAAGAATTTCAGCTATAAAGTAGGTGTACGTGCAGAAAGTTCCAACTACGATGGTAAACTGCTTAACAACGGTGAGAAGTTTAGCAACAGTTACCCGGTAAGCCTTTTCCCAACTATCTTCCTGAGCCAGAAAGTGGGCCACAACCAGGAATTGCAGCTGAGTGTAACAAGAAGGATCAACCGTCCGAGCTTTTTCCAGCTGATACCATTTGCGGATAGTACAGATAAGCTGAATATCACAAAGGGTAATCCTAACCTGGTACCAGAGTTCACACAATCATTCGAATTATCTTACATGAAGACGTTCAGTAATAACAGTACCTTTATGGCATCTGGTTATTACAAACGTACTGCACATACTATTACCAGCTATACTGATTCAGAAACAGACGAAGCCACTGGTACCTCTGCACTGATAAACACATATATCAATGCAAAGAACAGCTATACCACAGGTGCGGAAGTAACACTGGTCAACTACTTCACCAAATGGTGGGATATGAATACAAACATCAATGCTTACAACTCAAAGGTAAATGCGGGTACTTCAGAGGTACAGAACAATGCCTTGTGGAGTGTCTTTGCAAAGGTGAACAGTAACTTCAAACTGCCGGCCAGCTTTGAACTGCAGCTGACAGGTACCTATCAGTCTAAAACCAACATGCCGGTGAACCAGCAGAAAGGTTTTGGAGACGGTCCTCCACAGATGCAGGCACAGAGTTCTTCCCAGGGTTATATCAAAGGTTTCTATGGTGTAGACCTGGCGTTGAAGAAGAGCTTCCTGAAGAGCAAGGCGCTGACAGCGACAGTCAGCGTGAACGACATCTTCCGCAGCAGAACTACGGATCAGGTATCTTACAGCACTTATTTTACACAGGAATATACACGTTTGCGTAACCCACAGTTCGTAAGACTGAACCTGGCATATCGCTTTGGTAAGATCGATGCTTCATTGTTTAAGCGTAAAGCGAACAGTACCATGGATACCAATTCAGGAATGCAGATGTAATTTCTCAGAATAGACTCATGTATATTTCATTAAAAAACAGCAGCCGTTGATGGCTAAAGCCAACGGCCCGCTTTAAAGATCAAAATGAGTCACTGGTAATTTTTTTATACGTAGGACAGGGGAAAACAAAAAAGCAGCGGCTGGTCCGCTGCTTTTTTATTATCGGTCCAGCAGCGACATAAAGCCGAGCAGCAGGAGGAAAAGTACAGGTGCCAGTACGAGGAGGCCGGTGGCGAAAATGAGACCATCATGTATGGCTTGCTTACTTTGATGGGCAAATTCTTTATAAGTTCTGCGAATGACTGTTTTCCGGCTGAAATAGCATCGGTTTATCGTATAGATAAAGATGGTAAACCCTGCGGCGATAGCCGTCAGGAAGCCGTAAGACACCTGATCGAAGATCATAATAAAACTGGCTATTACGAATGGTAATAGCACCATAAAACCCACCACAGTCAGATATAAAACGGCATTCTCTCTTGCATACCGTTTTGTAAATTTTTGTGCCAATAAGTAATAATGGTAATACAAATAGCGGTATACTAATGTCATATTCAGATCATCATATATGTTTTTGACATAACGTTGTTGTGCTGTGTGTGTATTTGGTTGGTAGGCTGAAGTAAAGTATTAATCCTGTCTTTTAAGGTTAATGAGCGGTTAACGCTATATATCCTCTGCATCGTAGACGATCACCTTTTGCCAGAGGGTAGAACAGTTTTTGATGAATGCCAGGTGTGCCGGATCGGTCTGATAAATGTCCTGATCTGCTTTGTTCCTGAAGAACAGCAGCCAGGATACCTGGTAAGAGCGATCAATCACTTCGCGGTTGGTGGTAGAAGGTAATCCGATATGATGTTGGCGAATGGTTTTGGCGGTTTTCGCCAGCGTTTGTAGTCCTTCAATCAGCTTTGCTTTATCTTCCTGGCTGTCCGGATTATTGAGCCAGAAGTAGACATGGTGTACAAAAACCTTTTCAGTTGGCTTAGCCAGGAGCGCAGTGCCTGACAGGGAAGCGATACCGGTGAGAGCGGCTGTTTTCCCGGCGGTGGCTAAGAATTGGCGCCTTGTTTTTTTGAACATAGGGTCATGATTTTTAGTCCTTCAAAATAGGAAATATCTATGAGCCCAAAATTTATTTTTTGCAAAATGGTTTTAGCTCAGCGGATAAGCAGGATAGTGCCTTTTCTTACGACATCGCCACAGACCGTTCTGGCGCGAATCATGTAAATATAAGTACCCATAGGTAAAGGTTCTCCTTTGGATGTGCCGTCCCAGCAAGCATCTGGCGAATCAGATAAATATACGATCCGGCCTGCGCGATTGAAAATATTGAATTCAAACCAGGAGGTTTCCCCCCAACGTTTTAGTCCAAAGCAATCATTTTTACCATCTCCGTTAGGTGTGAATGCCGAAGGAATAGGATAACGGGTGAATTCGAGAGCGACATCCACATTGACGGTTATACTTTCTACATTGGTACATCCGTGACCATCCATAATGGTGACTTCGTAAGTAGTCGTTTCCAGCGGGGATACGGCCGGACTGGCAGTGTGTGTATTGGTGATGCCGGGAGCTGTTTCCCAGGTGTAATAGATGCCTCCTGTTGCTTTTAAACTGATGCTGGCGTTGGCACAGTCTATGTCACCCGATTTGGCAATGGTAGTGGTGGGCGTATCGTATACGATCACGGGTACCACGAGGGTATCAGCGAGCTTGCAGGCGTAGTCTTTGATGTAGACCTTGAAAGTAGTATCGTGCAGGGGTGAAATGTTTAAAGCTGTACCTGTGGTGAGCAGGGAATCATTTGATGTGAACCATGCATATTCATCGCCACCGGCGGCAGTCATGATCACAGACTGACCGATGCAGACAACGGGTGAGTCGGGGGTGACCTTCAATACAGGTGTCGGAGTTACATTGATATATATGTTTTTGGAAGTACGGCAGCCGTAGATAGTAGATGCAGTAATGATGTAATTGGTAGTAGTGTCAGGACTGGCGGTTGGGTTTGTGATGGTTGTATTACTTAATCCTTTGGCTGGCGACCAGGTATAACTGGCAGGAATATCTGAAACGCCTGATAACTGGATAGTGGTACCGGTACACATGGAGGTATCCTTGCTGGTGGTGATAACGGGAGAAGGATTCACGTTGATCGTCAACGATGCTTCGCCTGTGCAGCCATAAGCGTCTGTGCCTGCTACGGTGTATTTTGTGGTGGTGGTTGGACTGGCCACTGGCTGAGCGATGGTATCTGCATTCAGGTAAGTGGCGGGTGTCCATTGATAGGTGGTGGCACCTGTAGCACTGAGCTGCGTGGACTTACCTGCACAGAGAATAACATCGGGGAGCGTGGTAACTTTTACATCGCAGGGTGCAGTGAGCGCAATGAAATAATCTTCGACTTCGCCGTTGGGCGCATAGCCGGTAGGATTGATGATAAGGGTATCGGAGATGCGGAAGCGAAAGGCGGATGGAGACACTTTGCCGGCAGGGAGTCTTGCCGGGATGTCTGACCATTTTAAAATGGCGGTATTTGCTGTTATAGTATCGATCGCTATTTCGTTTGCATCGAAGATACCATTGCGGTTGAAGTCGAACCAGGCGGAGACGTATGCAGTTGTAGTGGCGTATACCGGAATCGTGATTTCGTACTCCCCTCCTCCTGTATATGGAGGAAAAGTGGTGATCGCATCTTCGTCGGCACCGTCATCAGTAGCTTTTAGCGTGTCGGCATCGGGAGCGATGGCACCTAAGTAGAAATTTGATTGTTGTGTGAGTGTACAGGGGGTATAAGTGAGTTCGTGGGCGGCATAGCCGTAGGAAGCCGGGAGGTCTCCCCTGTCGAATGCTGCCAGGATACCGAAGATGACGGTGGAGGCGTTTCCCATGGTGACTTCGGTCGTATCAGTACTTAACGCCATAGAAGTGCTGCAGGCGCCTGTATAAGTAGTGCTGCCGGTACTGATGGCGACCATGGTAACGGGTGAGGGGGTATTATTCCGGGTGGCGGTAAATGCCACTTTGAAATGCGCGCTGCTGTTGGTATTTAAAGAGCCTTTGATGGCGGGGTTATTGAAGTCATAGCCGGCGTAAGACATATAGTTAGGTACGGGGGTGGTACCTGTAACGTCGGAAAACGTGGCGGTAACAGTGAGGCTATCACTGGTAATGAATGTTTTAGTGGCCCCTTCGGTGATGGTAAAACCGGCCCAGTTGCACCAGTAGATGTGCTCTTTGAGGGATCCTGTTCCGGTATCGGCATATTGTGCTTTTAGCTGTAATTGAGATAAAAGCAATGCCAGAGACAGGGAATAGATTTTTGGCATCAGGTATAGGATAATGTTTTCAATGCATACAGGCGCTGGTTCTGGTTAAAAAGGGTTCAATATCACGGTAGCTGTATGTGTCGATGATGGTTTATGAGATAAGTAAATTATGATATTTTTTTATATAATAAAATATATTTTCGGGCAGGTATATTCTTTATGTGAGTATAACGGAGAGAGATAGTTGAAATTGAGAGGATTGGTTATTGTGCAATATTTGGGAGGAAAAAAAGATTTGGAAAGAGCGGAAAAAGGTTGTTACATTTGCATACCAATATTTGAAGGGGAATAATACAAATTAGGTTTTCAAAGGACCAGATAATTTATTGAGGTAGCATCTCTGCTACCTCTTTTTCGTTTTAGGAGAATTGGAGGTATTTGTTTCGATATTGTTACTTTATTTGATTCAATTTTATTGCGCTTATTTTTCAAATAAAACATTCATGAAAGAGGGAATTCCCGAACGGGGAATGAAAACCATTTTCAGAGAAAAAAAGGCCCGCATCATACGATGCGGGCCTTTTTTATTTTTCAGCATATTGCTGATAGCAATTATTTCTTAACAGCCTTCACTTTGAAGCCGATTTCGATATCCTTGCTGATCACCCAGTTTTCAGGGCTACCTTCAGTTTTGTAGTGGATACCCCAAGCGGTTCTGTCAATCACGAATTTAGCAGTAGCAGTTACGTCGCCTTCAGACACAGTAACTACAGCAGGGAAAGTGATGTTCAGGGTGCTATCTTTCAGGGTCAGGTTACCGCTGATCAGATTAGTTGCACCTGCTTCCAGGCTCTTAGCTTTAGTGCTGTCGTAAGGAGCTACGGCAGTGATAACGAATTTTGCAGCAGGGAACTTCTCAACATTGAAGAAGTCTGCGCTTTTCAGGTGGCCATCCAGATCAGTGGATTTCTTATCCTTTTCAGTAACAGATGCAGGATCAGTGGTCAGGGAATTCATGTTTACTTCGAATTCACCACTGGTAATAGTGCCGTTTTCAACGTTCAGGGTACCGGAAGACACCTTGATAACACCCCAACGAGGAGCCATACCACCTTTGTGGGTAGCTTTCCAGTCAACGGTAGTAGCAGTAGTGTCGATGGTGTAAGCAGCACCGGTGGTAGCAGCAGCTTCCTGTGCTTCGGAGGTTTTAGCCTGTTCAGGTTTAGTACCACCGCCACAAGCGGCCAGTGCAAGCATTAAAGCAATAGCAGATACAGTTTGCTTCATGGTTTTCGATTTTTTTAATTAAAAGACAATGTATTATATCACCGAAATTAAATATTTGTGTTCTAACAACAATAGCAAATCCGGAAAAAAGATGGAATGTACAACGACTTTTTACCGGGGAATGGACAATTTTCTGAAAATGATGTGCTTTTTTTTAAATTTTAATGATTGTACAGTGAAATGACTAATGATTAATGTGGGATTTAATAGAGGTGGATAAAACGTGTAAATTTGTATCTCAGATAAACAGCAGTGGGTATTCGTTTAGTATAGCCATACTAGTTTGTTTATTTTACAATTTTAATGGGAAGCCCCAGCTGGATTACCGGCTGGGGCAATTTATTTAAGGTAGGTTGTTTTTCTGGATTTAAAAAGAAAATAATTATGCGTAGTGTATCATGTTGAATTTAGTCAGGCCCCTGCCGGATCTCCCGTGCAGTTAGCTACTTCTTAGCTTTCTGTATCATGATCGTCTCATCCCCCTTTGAAATTGTCAATGTAGGCGGCAACTTCTCCTTTCCTATAACAGTGATCTCTACCTTGTAAGTATACGCCCCATTCTCAAAAGAGAAATAATGATTCCCTCCTGAGCCTTCACGTATAAACTTCCCATCCTGTATCACCATCTCCGGCTGATCAATCGTTTTCACATTCACCGGCCAGCTGGTATACCGGAAATTATTACTCCCCATATCATCGATACGCACCTTGAATTTCTCCGTCTGAAACGCTAAAACCGGTTGCTTATAATCTCTCAAAGAAGGATTGATCTGGTTCTTATCCGCTTCTATCAGCGTAGCTCTCTTAGCCGCTTCTATTTTCGTCTGGTAATTGATCCCTATCAGCTTTCCATTATCATCCAGCCATACCTGACCCCGATTCAGGGAGATTCCCCTCCACCCTCCTGAAGCCCAGTCTTTTGCCGGGTCAGAATGAGCGATTACATAAATCAGTGAATCATCAAACAGTTCATTGTAACGGGCAAGGAATTCCTGCTTATTATTGACAGCTGGCAACGGATATTGTCTTCTTAAAGGATATATGACTTTATCGGCAAGCGCCTGTTTATCCTGCTGTTTTACAAGCGTGATAAAGGCGGAAACAGCTTTAGGATTAGGATTGTCCTGTCCAAAAGCACTTACGCTGGCATAGAGCAAAACGGCTAATAGTAATCTTTTCATAGTATTTGTAGCGGGCAAAGATATTGCGCCTTGAGGGATAGAAGGCTAATTATATGCCAAATTTTTAATTTAATTACCTGCTCATTTTTTTCTTGCCATGTCAGTTATTATCTTTCGGACAATTACAGGCTCTAAATAAGAAAGAAAAATGAAAAAGTTATTCAATTGTTTAACCGTGGTCATGTTGGGTTGCAGCAGTACTTTTGCGCAAACGGTTCAACCGAATAACCAGCTCTCTGCACGACCTGCTACGTTGCCGGCCATTTATCCGGCCCCCGTATCTATCGCGCTGGGAAAGGGATCTATCATGCTGGGTAAATCAGTTACCCTGGTTGCACCTCCGGGTATTGATACGGAAACTACAGCCCTGGTACGTAGCATACTTACGCAGGCGGGCGTTGAAACCATCACAACGGCAAAACAGCTGCCACAGGCATTCGAAGGTACACACATCGTACTCGGTACCGGCGATGCGGCGATCGTGCGCACAGCACTCACGAAATGCGGTGCTGTAGCAGACAGTAATACCGAAGGCTATACAATCGCCAGTGTAGCGATAGGCAACGGTGCACTCATTACACTTGCCGGCCACGATGCGGATGGTTTGTACCATGCAGCACAGACTTTCCGGCAACTGGCACAACGCGCTGCCATTCCGGCACTCGTGATCAAAGACCATCCTTCTATGCCGATCCGCGGCACCATCGAAGGGTTTTATGGTAAACCATGGTCAATGACAGATCGGGAGAAACACCTCGAATTCCTCGCTACTGTCAAAGCAAATACTTATGTGTATAGTCCAAAAGACGATCCATATGCAAGGGATCGCTGGCGCGATGCTTATCCTGCAGCGACTTTAGCTGAATTGGGTAAACTGGTAGCGGTAGCCAGAAAGAACCATGTCAACTTTGTGTATGCCATTTCTCCGGGTCCCACTGTATGTTTCTCTGATTCAAGTGATCTGCATCAGTTGGAGCGCAAGTTCAGTGCCCTTCGTTCAATTGGTGTTCACAGCTTCTATGTGGCCCTCGATGATATTGAATATACCAAATGGAATTGTGACCTGGACAAAACCACTTTTGGCCCTTCAGGCCCAGAGGCGGCGGGTATTGCGCAGTCTCGTTTGCTGAACGCATTGCAGGCCAATCTTAAAAAAATCGATCCGACAGCACCTCCGCTCATTATGGTGCCAACAGAATATTATGATGCAAAAGAAAGTCCATACAAAGCTGCATTGAGGAAAAATCTTGACTCGCAGGTGGTCGTACAATGGACTGGCACCGATGTCGTACCACCAGCCATCTCCACTGGGGATGCACGTGCAGCGACAAAGGCATTTGGACGCAAGACACTGTTATGGGACAACTACCCGGTAAATGATTACGGGGAATCTACTGGCCGGTTGTTGCTTGCTCCTTATGTACGACGCGAAGCCGGCTTATCAACAGAACTGGCAGGGATCCTCTCTAATCCAATGAATCAGGAAGCACCGAGCCGTGTTGCTGTAACAGGAGTAGCTGCTTTTGCGTGGAATGACAAAGGATATGATGCAGAACGTATCTGGCTGGCTGCGGCACGCGAGCTGGCAGGTGGTGATGAGCAGGCCACAGCTGCGTTGCTGACCTTCTTTGATACCCAACATCTGGCACCTACTTTTGGCAGTCAGCCATGGCAGGTACAGGCACCTAAACTGAAGGCGATGCTCGATGGTGTACGCGATGCCATTGCAAATGGAGACATTGCCACCCGTCATCAGGCCATTACCGACCTGATACAGCGTGCTGCAGCGTTCGCAGGGGCGCCGGATATTATCAGGTCAGGAACTGTCGATACCTCTTTTGCGCAGGATGCACGTCCGTGGCTGGATGCGATGCAGTTATGGGGAAGAGCACTACAGCTGACTGCCGCAGGATTGGATGCTGCTGATCATGGAAGTACCGCAGCGGGTCGTTATTTTGCCAATGCTAAGAAATTAGCAGCTGAAGCTGCTGCTTTGCAGACGATCCCTGGCGCTACCCGTTTTGGTGGTCCAATTAAGATCGCGGATGGTGTGCTGGATGTGTTTGTGGCGGATGCTCCGAAGCTGATTGCTTATTAATTTAGTTGCAGAAAATAGGTACCGGGCAAATCAATGCATGTATTGGTTTGCCCGGTTTTTATTCAGGCTGCTTGCAAGTTAGTAAACTTGTTAGCAATTATTAAGGCTTATTAGAATAGAAGGACTGCATACTGCAAAAGCGAGTTTTCTAAACGGAACCATTCTTTTATAGTTAAAAATATTATTCATTTCGCGTCATCAATTTCGCAATTTCCTCACTCTCTCCCACTCCCATTTTCTCGAGAGCTTGTTGTATTCGCTTTTCAAAATTCTCCTGCTCTAATCTGATTTTCTTTAATTCTCTTTGCAAATCTGATTTGGAAATAGTGATCAACAACGAAATCTTTTCCATACTCTCAGTGTAATCGGAAATTTCAATCACCTGAGAAGCTGGTCTGTAATAAACCCATGGATGTCCTATCCATAATTGCTTCCACTCCCCTTCAGGCGCTTCCAGCATATCTTCCCAATCTGTCAAATTCCCAATATCACCACAACAGTTAGGCTTTATGTAAAACTGATCATTCTCTATTAATGCAATTCCTCCACATAATTTTCCCACCTGATCTTCATACGTTTCCATTTCCACCTCTTCAAGATGTTTTTTTATGATTTCTATCAATTCATCATCATTAATACTTGTGATATCCACTAAATAACTGTCTTTCTGAATGGCTTGTAATCTTCCCAGGTTTCGGTTTGAGAGGCATTCAGTCCAAAACCGGATACGATCTTCGGGTACTTCCTGAATATCGGTCTCTAAAAAGTCAAAAGGGTTTATTTCAATTGTATTTATTAGTCGCACTTGTTTTTGAATGAATGAAGTTTGATTATTAATACTTTGATGTCATTCTATGTTTATTAAAATAGGTATTCCAAAAACTAATCCCCGGAAGTAACTCATTATATTCTTTAAATAGAATAACCCTAATATACACTTTTAAATAGGAAAACCCGCTCATTTAGCGGGTTTTCCATTATACTACCTGCATATCTTATGCGTACTCTTCAACCACACTCACCAAATCATTATCCAATGAATTTACATTTCTACCTTCTAATCTTTCTTTATATTACAAAAACCGTTCTATAGCTTCCTGAATACCTTCTTCTGTCTCCGGCACCAACCAGTTCAACCCACGGGTAATCCCTGCCTGCACACCTTCTACAAAAGGCCGGTAACTGTCATTGTATTTCGCAAATGCACTATTGTAATCCTCATTTGCATGCAATGCATGCGCAATAATACTAGCCCCCAACATCGCCAGACTCGTTCCCATGCCTGTTGGAAAACCCGTTGTATACGCAGCATCACCCACCAATGCCACACGACCATTTGTCCATGCTGGCATATGGATCTGACACACTTCGTCAAAATATAAATTGTCCGAATTCATCATCGCATCCAATATCTGCGGTATTTTCCAGGAACTATCTTTGAATTTATCTTTCAGGATCTGCTTATGCTGCGCATCATTCTTATAATCATACGGCAACTTTGGCGACCTGAAAACTACAAACGCATTCACTATATTCTTAAATGGATACAGCGCCGCCAATTTGCCTGGTTCACGGTATATCAACGCTCCGGTTCCAGCTTTCAAAAGAGGTGCTTCTACTATTGCAAAATAAGCACCGAAGAATTTTGAATACTTTTCCTCTTCCCCAAATACAAGTTTCCTTACAGATGAATGCGTACCATCCGCCCCAAATACAAAATCAAATTCCCTGGGCGCTCCTCTTTGAAAAGTAACTTCAATGCAATCTTTGTGCTGCGTGATTGTCTCAATTTTATTATCAAAAATCAGCTGAACATCCCCAACAGGAATATTCTCATACAATATATCCACCAGGTCATCCCTGGTAATCTCAATATCCCCACTATATTCCGCCTGTGCATTGATCGAAAAACTAACAATAGTTTCATTATCAGCATTCACAATTTCATCTGTATGCACCAGCTCTTTTGCCTTGATCTTATCCAATATACCCATCTCTTCCGCCACCCGCAATGCATCACCCCGCACATCAATAGGAGAACCGCCTCTCCTTAACCCTTTTGATATCTCAATCACCGTCACTGCATATCCAAAATGATTTAGCCAATAGGCTAATGAGAGGCCTGCTATGCTCGCTCCCGATATTAATACCTGCTTTTTCATGTCACAAAAATGGATGTATCTTTATAAATAAAATAGCACGATAACTACTAAAAATAGTCGTAAAAATTATGTCAACTCAACAAGACTTCCTTCAATTGTTTGATAAAATAGGCTATAACGTAGGTACTAATTACATCCAGAATGTAGACATTCACAACTATAAAAGCTTTGACTTTTTCCCCGACCTGGTCATGTTCTTTGCCGCTTATACAGTAAAGAAAACCTTCTCCCGCCCCACAACTGCACCAAAATTCATTAAAAACAGTATCTGCTTTTTCTTTAATAATCCATTTGACAACGATCACTCAAACAAAGATGAAAAGCCGTTCATACGCGTATTCCCATCTACCTGGACCTATACCAGCACTTTCAAAAAAGATTCCCGCGTAAAGACCGTCTCCGTGCTGATCAGTGCGGAGTATTTAAAAGGATTCCTGAACAAAGATGCAGACCAGTTCCAATATCTCTTCGACACCAGCAATGACTTCTTAATAGAAGAGATCATGACGGATGATATTGTTCGCACGATTAACGACATTGTAAAAAAAGAACCCCCTGGCATATTATCCGACTACCACTACAAACTAAAAGCGATGGAACTGATCTTCCATCTGTTTAAAAGCCTGAGCAAACGCGAACAATCCGTTCACCAAAAATTGAGCGACAAAGACGTTAAATCCATTTACAAGGTCCGCGATAAGATTATTGCCTCTTTAGACAAACCCACTGCTATTATCGAGCTGAAACAAATTGCTGAAATGAATGAACTGAAAATGCGCAGGATCTTCACCCAGGTTTTCGGCATGGGGATTTATGATTATTATCAGCATTTCAGAATGCAGGAAGCGGCAAGACTAATCCGCGAAGAGAAACTATCCGTGTCTGAAGCCGGTTACCAGATAGGCTTTGAAAACCTCAGCCATTTTTCCAGAACATTCGAAAAGTACATCGGCCAAAAACCTAAAAAATACGCTCAAAAAATTAGTTAAACCGGTTTAGCAAAATATTTTATACCTTTCGCCCCACTTATACCACACGAAAAAATGAAAAACAAGATGCTATTGCTGCTCCTTGCAATGCAGGCAGCAGTTTTTACCACGAATGCTCAGGTCAGAAAGGCCCCCAACGGGATCATTGTGAATGCAGGCGGCCATCAGGTGGGACTATTTACCACTAACAATGCTGCCTTTTGTCTCAGCTTAAACGGAGAAATTATTAAGAGCACTTTTATTGAATCCAGTAACAGTGCATCCTCGCCGTACACCGTAGTTTCGACCCCTCCGTTATATGGGATCAAAACTGCCTATGGCCAGTTAACGATCAATACCACGACCGGTGCCTGGTCATTGTATGATGCAAAAGGTCAGCCGCTGATACAGAACGGCACCTACCGCTTTACCGATACTTCGGTTGAGATTGATCATACTACGCAAGGCCTGCTGTATGGCGCCGGCAATATCTCTTCCAAAGACCTTACAAAAAGCCAGTCCGGTTCTGCTGTAGGCAATGGCGTAGCTGGCATTCCTTATCTTTGGAATACGACAGGCTACAGCGCATTTGGTGTTGCTGCCAATGATAATCAACCAGCTGGCTGGACCAAAGACCACCACCTCCTGGCATGGAAATTCCCATCTAAAATCGCCAACCTATACCTCTGGCCTGCCAGCACCATTTACGATGGCGCCAAAGGTTATGTAAAACTGACTGGACAGCCCAAACTGCCGCCCAGATGGGCTTTTGGCTACCTGCAAAGTCAGTGGGGATGGGAAGATAGCACCTATATATCCAATGTGCTCACTAAATTCCGGGCACATCAACTACCTGTAGACGCTTTTATTTTTGACTTTGAATGGTATACCACTACACCTGACTATACTGTACCTAAAGAAGGGCAGAAAGGTTATAGTGATTTCACTTTCAATCCAAAACTGTTCCCCCATCCGGCCAAACAGATAGCAGATATGAAAGCGCAGGGCGTAAAATTTATCGGTATCCGCAAACCAAGACTGGGCAATGATCAACGACTGGATACTGCCAGAAAAAACGGTTGGCTTATGAACCCACATACAGATAGCCGCGACCTGAACTTTAGCAATGCAGAGCTGCGGAAATGGTTTGAAGACAGAACAAAACCTATGCTACAGGCAGGTGTAGATGCATGGTGGGATGATGAAGGCGAATCTTATTATACCTGTTATTATTGGTGGAATACCGCCCAATACAACTTACTGTCAACCGTACGGCCTAACTACCGCCACTTCACGATTAACAGGGCATTTAGCCCCGGCAATCAACGCTTTGGCTATTGTACCTGGGATGGCGATATACAGTCTTCCTGGTCCTCACTGGCCGATGTACCCAAAGACCTGTTGAACTTCAGTCTTGCCGGCATGTACTACGGCGCCTGCGACATTGGTGGTTTTCACGGCACGCCGGAAAAAGAGACTTTGGTACGCTGGTTTCAGGCAGGGGTTTTCTTCCCTATCATGCGTTCTCATTCAGATATCGGTACTACTGCCCGCTTCCCGTTTTTGTGGGGGGATGATGGCGAAGCGGCCATACGCAAAGCGCTGGAGCTGAGATACCAGCTGCTACCTTATACTTACAGTCTCGGTCACGAAGCATACAACAATGGCGCTCCTATTATGCGGCCACTGGTGATGGAGTTTCCGACCGATACGACTGTTGCGAATATGACAGATGAATGGTTGTTTGGTAAAGGTTTATTAGCGGCACCTGTATTAAATGCAGGTGGTAAACGGAGTGTGTATTTACCTGCTGATACGTGGTATGATTATTTTAGTGGAGAAAAAATTACAGGGCCAAAGAGGATGGCAGTGGATAAGCAACTGGATGAGATCCCCGTATATGTGCGGGCGGGCACGATATTGCCGCTCAGTCCTGTTGTGCAATATTCAGAACAGGCTACTACTGCACCGCTTGAAATACATGTTTATCCGGGTAAAAACGGGAATTTTAATATGGTGGAGGATGATGGGACTTCTTACAATTATACCAAAGGGGCTACAAGAACAACGGCGTTTTTATGGGATGATGCGACGAAGACTCTTAGCTGGAAAGTAAGTGGGGGGTATGCAGGTAAGCATGCTTACAAAATGATAAAGGTTGTTGTTGGGAAAGAAGAGAAGAGTGGGATGATAGGGAAAGCGGGCAAATTGAGTTTTTAAATAAAGATTTTACCAATTGGGATGAAACCCATTTTGAGAAAAACATAGAGCGTGTATCAAAAGTAAGATACACGCTCTATTAATTCAGATACATGATGGAGCCAGGTTTCCATTTATGCAATTCCAGGGAGGTTCATTTATTTTTGATACATCCCTTTTCTCTTTTCCAGATGACCAGTTCACAACCGGTAGCCACCACTAATGTTTTTTCTTCCTTACAGAACCCATAGGTCATGATTTTGCAAGGCCCATTACCTGTAATAAAGATCTTCGTTGCCCAACACAATGGGTACAGTAGCAAAATGCGTCCACACAGGCCACAAATGCAAATAAATACCCATTTATTTACAGGCTACACTTTTTACCAGATAGGCTAATTTTTATTTGCCAGCTTTCCTCACCTTTGTACCATGACAATCATTTATAAAAGTATCTCCGAATTTATGCGGGATATGGATATGCCTAAACCGCTCCATCCGCTGGTGGCCCTGGTCAATTATGACAAGGATCAGATCAGTGGCAATTTCACCGGAAAAAGGTTCATGATTGACTTCTACAAGATTGCATTTAAGAAAGATTTTAGCGGTCAGATGCGGTATGGACAGGCCTGGTATGACTTTTCAGAAGGCGGCATGGCCTTTTTAGCCCCGAACCAGGTAGTGACCATGTCTGGCGAAGTCGGTTGCCTGGATGGTTATCTCCTGCTTTTTCACGCGGACCTGATCCGGAATTATGCTCTGGGACAGCGCATTCAGCAATATGGATTTTTCTCTTATGCGGTGAATGAGGCGCTCTTTTTGTCAGACAAAGAGAAGAAAGTGATCGGTGGAATATTTGAGAATATTGCGGATGAGCTGGATAATAATACGGATGCCTTTAGCCAGGATGTATTGGTTTCTCAGATTGAATTATTGCTGAATTACAGTAATCGCTTTTATAACAGGCAATTCCTGACCCGAAAGGCCATTCATCATGATCTGATCACAGAGATGAATAAATACCTGGAAAGCCGGTTTACAGACACACAGGGAGGTATTCCAACGGTTCCTGAGGTGGCGGCACAGCTACAGGTGTCTGCAAGGTATCTCACTGATATGTTGCGGACCCTTACCGGCCAAAGTGCGCAGCAACATATACATGACCGGCTTATTGAAAAAGCCAAAGTGGCGTTGAGCACTACCAGGCAGACGGTGGCTGAAATTGCCTATCAACTGGGTTTTGAGCATCCACAGTCTTTTAATAAGTTATTTAAGCGGCATACGAATCTCTCTCCAAACGTTTTTAGGAAGTCTTTTAACTGACAGATAATGGCATCCGATTTCAATATGGCGGATACCTGTAGGGGATTGTTATGCCTGCAAATGAATCTCGCTTCAAACGTTTTTAGAAAATCTTTTCACTAAAGGGCGGGTACCTATTTGGGATACCATGCCTGTAAATGAATATCTCTCGTATTCAAAATCTTTTAACTAAAGGGAAGGTACCTATTTGGGATACCATGCCTGTAAATGAATATCTCTCGTATTCAAAATCTTTTAACTAAAGGGCGGCGGGTACCTATATGGAATTCCCATGCCCATAAACAAATCTTATATGGAACAAATGAAAGCAATCCGCCTACATGCTTACGGAGGACCGGAAGTATTGCGTTACGAAGATGCACCTATGCCGGAATTGAAGGATGGTCAGCTCCTCGTTCGCGTGCATGCCATCGGCATCAATCCACCAGACTGGTACCTGCGCGAAGGTTATAAAATGCTACCTCCGGAATGGAGACCCAATATCCCCTTCCCTATTATTCCGGGTACGGATGTTTCTGGTGTAGTTGCCGCTGTTGGCAAAGGTGTACAGGGGTTTTCTGCAGGCGATGAAGTATTTAGCATGGTTCGCTTTCCCAGTGTGGGCGAAAGCGCTGCTTATGCGGAATTTGTAGCTGCACCGGCTTCTGACTTTGCACACAAACCAGCGGGTATTGATCATATTCATGCGGCAGCGGCACCGATGGCTGGATTGACGGCATGGCAATTCCTCATTGAACTGGGCCATGATGTACAGAATCCACTTCAGGCACATAAACACCATCCAGTCCCCCTAAATGGCAAAAAAGTACTTGTAAATGGCGCAGCCGGCGGTGTTGGACATCTGGCTGTACAACTGGCCAAATGGAAAGGGGCGCATGTCATCGCGGTGGCTTCCGGCAAACATGAAGCATTCCTACACTCAATAGGTGCCGATGAATTTATTGACTATACCAAACAGGCGCCTGAAGCCGTGGTGCAGGATCTTGATTTAGTGCTCGATACCCTTGGCGGTCCGCATACTGGTCGTTTCTTAAAAACAATAAAACGTGGCGGTGCTTTATTCCCTGTGTTCTTAGGCTTCTCTGATGCGGAGGAAGCTGCACAACGAGGGATCATAGTTTCTTCTACCCAGGTACGTTCAAATGGCACTCAGCTAGAAGAATTCGGTCGTTTGCTGGCCGCAGGGACGATAAATGTCGCTATCGATAGCACCTTTCCCCTCGCTGATGCGCAAAAAGCACATGAACGGGCTGCCAATGGACATATTCAGGGTAAGATCGTGCTGACTGTCTGATAAAATTACAGGTATGAATATGAAGGAAGCTCATGAACGGACTACCCATGGACATATCCAGGGTAAGATTGTGCTGACTGTCTGATAAAATTACAGGTATGAATATGAAGGAAGCACATGAACTGACTACCCATGGACATATCCAGGGTAAGATCGTGCTGACTGTCTGATAAAATTACAGGTATGAATATGAAGGAATTAGCAGACAAGCTTGCCCTGCGGGAACTGGTCGATACACTTTCCATACTGGGAGATAAAAAAGATGTTCACGCACAGGTGCAGCTATTTACTGACGATGCAATATCAGAGACATTTATAGAAGGCGTTCCTATTTTAAAACTGAAAGGCAGGAAAGAGATGGAAGCCGCTTTTATCAATTTCCTTAAAGACTTCGACACGATCTACCATTTCAATGGGCAGCAAAAGGTAATTATAGATGGCGATACCGCTACCGGAACATGTTATTGCCAGATTACATTAATTGGTGCGAAAGTGAAGACGACTATCGGCGCCATTTATTACGACAATTACATCTTCGTGAATAACCAATGGCTGATTGCTAAACGAATAGGCATATTTGAATGGCAGGAAAAACAGGCATTCTAACCTTTTTAAAAAAGCCATTCGAACTCTAAAAAAGCCGTCTTAAATTTTACAATAGCCATTCTAACTTTTTAAAAAGGCTTTCGAACTCTAATAAAGCCATCTTAACGTTTAAAATAGTCATTTTAGTTTTTAAAAATAGCTATTCTAACTTTTTAAAAAAACATTCTAACTCTAAAAAAAACATCTTAACATTTACAATAGTCATTCGAACTTCTTAAAAGTCTTTCTAACTTTTACAACAGCCATTTTACCTTTTTTGCCAAATGGCAAATAATCCCAATTCCAGCCAGTCTACCTTCGCATCATAAAATTAAAAACGATGTCGAAAACAGTATTGGTCACCGGGGCCAGCTCCGGAATTGGTAAAGCAACCGCTATTTATCTGGCACAAAACGGCTACAATGTATATGGCGCTGCACGTCGTATGGAAATGCTCCAGGCCCTGCAGGTATATGGTATCAAACCAATTATGCTGGATGTGACAAAAGACGAAAGTATCGTTGCTTGTGTAGCACAAACCGGTAATATTGATATCCTCATTAACAGCGCGGGCCTGGGCTCCTACGGTGCACTGGAAGACGTACCTTTGTCAGAAGCGAAAAACCAGATGGAAATCAACCTCTTTAGTGTAGCAAGATTAATTCAACTGGTACTACCGAACATGCGGAAAAACAAGTACGGAAAGATCGTCAACATCTCTTCTGTAGGTGGTAAAGTCGGATTACCTATGGGCGTATGGTACCATGCCAGTAAATTTGCCATAGAAGGAATGAGCGATTGCCTCCGTAATGAGGTCAGACAATTTGGTATCGATGTCATTGTCATTGAACCAGGTGGTACCAAATCTGAAATGACGGGGATTGGTGGCAAAGAACTGATGCGCGTTTCCGGAAATACAGCATATAAAGGTCTGGCGAATAGCCTGCTGAAGATGTACGATGATATGGAAAAGAACTCAGTAGAAGCAGTCGTGATCGCCAAACTGATTAAAAAAGGAATTGAAGCAACACATCCTAAAACAAGGTATATTGGTGGTGCAATGGCAAAACCCATGCTGTTCATGAGAAAAATATTGTCTGATAAATTGTTTGACAAAATGCTGATGAGTCAAATGAAATAACTACACATGGAACAACTGATCAATTACCTATTACATTTCGGTCATCTCAATCAACAGCAGATTGAGATGATTACAAGCAAAGCTGTGATAAAAACAACCAAAAAAGATGAATATTATCACGAAGCAGGGAGAATACCCCGTGAAATCATCTTCCTGCTGGACGGAATTATGCGGGTTTGCTACTACAACAACAAAGGCGATGAGATCACTAAATACTTCCTTGACGAAAATAACTTTATCGCCGATGTAAACAGTTATAACCAGGGTATTCCTTCTACTGAGTATGTACAGGCCATCACCGATTGTGAATATGTGGCGCTATCCAAAGCTGCCATGGAAGAATTGTCTATGACCATCATCAGCTGGGATGCGATCATTGCCAAAATAACAGCAAAAGGACTGGCGGAAAAAGTAAACAGGATCAGTCCGATGATGGCAGAAGATGCCACCGAACGCTACCTGATGTTTTTGAGAAACTTTCCTACAATGGCCAATAGAATACCACTATCCTATTTAGCCTCTTATTTAGGTATAACTCAATCATCACTTAGCAGGATAAGAAGAAATATCCGCTAGCTCTTTTCCCTGTCTATATGGCCGTCCAGTAGCTGCTCATCACCTTGTTCCAGTGATTTAAAGATACCCTTCTCAAAAGAAGAAATATCCGCCAGCTCTTCTCCCTGTCTCTATGGCCGTCCAGTAGGTGCTTATCTCCTTGTTCCAGTGATTTAAAGATACTCTTCTCAAAAGAAGAAATATCCGCTAGCTCTTCTCCCTATCTCTATGACTATCCAGTAGCTGCTCATCACCTTGTTCCAGTGATTTAAATTGTCATAGTTGAAGGCTGGGTTATCAATTTTCATATACCACTAAAATAATGATTTCCGCCCTCATCCTCAAACTCTTCCACACCGGATAAGCCGGCTGCCAACAGCAGCTTTTTGTATTCTTCTGCACCTAAAGACCTTGAGTTTTGCGCAGTCATTACATCCTGCCAGGCTACCTTTTGCAAAGGTGCAGTAAATAACAACTTCCCATCAGCATGTAACGCCGCAGCCATCTTTGCAATGAGTGATCGTTGTGCAGCTTCTTCCAATAAAAATATCACGCCAATAGAGATAATGCCATCATACTTAAAATTTAAAAACTGTGACTCCTCTACCGACTCACATTCTACAGGTACATCCGGAAAGTTATCCTGAAAAGCCGCTACCATTTTAGCTGATGCATCCACTGCATACACCTTCAATCCTGCTTCCAGCAATATTTTCGTAACCGGAATACCAGTGCCGCACCCCAAATCAAGTATTACAGCGCCTTTGGCAAACGACTGCGCCCAGGCCCGGACCTTAGCCGAGCCTGTGGTAGTCCTGTGCCGGGCATATAATTCGGCTATATTATCATAGCCATTTGATTTATCTTTCAAATGTTTCCAATTTATCTATTTCTGTATCCCATTTCACCTCTTTTTCAATCAGATTAATATAGTGTCTCACCTGCGATAAAAAGTGAACAGATATCGCAATTGTTTCTTCAGGATTGATCCACAGGATAATTCCTTCTTCATCTCTGATCTTCTCCCATCCAAAGTTAGGAATCCTGACAGATTGAATATTTACTTTGCTTTTTTTGAATAATGAGAACATATTTATCTTTCATATTCGACAACTGGAAGTTTTACCGGCATAGGATTCTCCACCATCCACTTCACCGCAATTTCAAGTAGCCCCTAAAACTGTTTATGTTTAATGAACCGCGGTATGCCGAACTGCATGTACAGTGGTGTGAGAGGATAGTAAGGGAAATAATCCCTTACTTCCAACCCGATTTATTTTTTTCCCTGTTCTTCAAATTTCTTAAAGACGTATTTATACGTGCGGCCTTTTTTTATAACAATTAAAGTATCTGCATAAGGGATTTTTTTAATATTATTGCCCATTGCGACGTTACGAAAGGATATTCCAAAATTGTCCGCCGAAACTGGTCTGCAGCCATATTTTTTGGGATCGTTGTCCAATTGGAATTGGAAATAGCCATTGGTCCCTTCCATGAAGATCACTTTCCCATCGAGGGAGGCACTATTAAATTCCTTAAATTCCCTGACGGCTTTTTCATAGCCGAAACAGGCGATCGACATGGTAGCAATGACCAATAAAGAAAGCCATTGCTTTATGCTGTTATTTCTCATTTGATTCAGGTTTGAAATCTTTTACTTTATATGTATTACTAAAACTTACACCATATTTAGGAACGGGTACATCTCCAATCTCACCTGCTAGTGGATCAAAGCTAAGACTTCCTGAGATGATTCCAGGAGCACCATTTGCTCCTGGCGTATAGCCCCCAGTTGCGCTGAGCCCTTCAGCAAAAGGAACGGATACGTAAGTACCAACTCCACCTTCCCTAAACTTCGTTTCTACAATGCTTCGGTTAATTTCACTTACTGGCCCAAGGTACGTAGCTCCTCCAACATTGATTGAGAATCCAGATGCTCCTCCGCTTATTACATTCGTTATGATGGTCCAGATAGGATAGATAGAAGCTTCAGGCCCTCTGAGTATCCAGTTAAATTCATTACTAGTTCCCTCCATTGACAGCCTGTTTTCATCCGCTTTAAGATTAACTGAACCACTTTTATTAAACATATTCTGGGTGCAAAGCCTCGTTCTCTCTTACTTAAATGTGGTATTATCCAATCTCTTATTTTATCTTCGTCTATGAGTCCCGGATTTATTCTTTTTTTCCGCAAAACAAAAATCTATAATCTCTGGGACTCTTCCTTTTTTTACATAAGCTTAAACAACTTCTATAATAATTTGATTATCAATTTAATAAATTTGTATCATATATAGGTTTTTATGGCTAATGTTTAGAAGATAAACTACCCTGGATGAAATCCCCCAATGATTGGCCGGTCGTGAATTTCAACCGGAACAGTTTCAGAAATTCACAGCAAAAGGTGCGATGCCGGCTGCGGTAGGCAATTGCTGGATGAACATCTGGCAGAGAGATGCGGAACTGAACAGGAAATACAGCTATGATTTTGAAGTCTATGGTGAGAATCTCAACAGGGTGACAATTCAGAAGTTGATATCTATATAGCGACAAAATAAAAGGTATGTCAATAACAAAAGAATCCGAATTATTCGGCATGCAAAAAGCGAGTGAAGCTGTTGCATACACATTGAAGGAAATGACAAACTATGCCAAACCGGGCATGAGTACAAAAGAGCTGGATGAATATGGGGCGAAGATCCTGGCAGACTTTGGTGCTAAATCAGCGCCTTATTTAACCTATGGATTTCCGGGTTGGACTTGTATTAGTGTGGATAATGAGTTTTGCCATGGTATTCCTTCAGAAAAGAGAATTTTAAAAGATGGTGATTTGATCAATATTGATGTTTCTGCAGAGCTGAATGGTTTTTGGGCGGATAATGGCGGATCATTTGTAATTGGAGAGGATGTGCATCAACATCAGAAATTGGTGGATGCATCGAAAGATATTTTACGGAAGGCGTTGAATACGATCAGAGGTGGTGTGAAAATAGCGGATATTGGTTTGCTGATAGAGACGGAGGCAAAGAAGAGAGGGTATAAAGTGATTAAGAACCTTGGTGGGCATGGGATTGGCAGAGGGTTGCATGAAGAGCCGGGTGAGCTGCTTTGTTATAGAAATAAAGGGGATAAGAGACGATTTAAGAAGAATTCAGTGGTGGCAATTGAAACGTTTATTTCTACCAATTCATCTTATGCGACTGAGTTGAATGATGGGTGGACAATGGTAGGTGAAAGAGGTGGATTTATGGCGCAGCATGAGCATACGATTGTGGTGACCGATGGACAGCCGTTAATATTGACGGAGATGAATGGGATATTGAATTAGGAATCTGGAATCTGGATTCTGGTTTCTCTATTCTGTATCAGGAATCTGGATTCAGGAGATTGAAATAAAGATCAGGAGATTAAATTAGAAATCAGGAATAAGGATTTTGAATTAGGATCTTGAATTAAGATTTTTCAAAGCCTTCAGCTCACCCGATCTGAAGGCTTTTCCTTTGGGGCCCTCTCATACCAGTAATTTTGGATCTCTCACACCAACAACTTCACCCCTCTCTCCTGTAGCTTTGGATCACTAAATCACATACTATGCAACAATCAGCACTAGTACTGGTCACAGGTGGCAATGGCTCGCCCGGCATTCACTGCTGTTAAAGATGAAATAGTATTATCCAACTTATCGCCATACAGCCTACTAAGCTGACAAAGAAAAAATAGTTTCATCCAACTTACCGCCATACCGCCTACTGAGCTGACAAAGAAAAAATAGTTTCATCCAACTTGTCGCCATACCGCCTACTGAGCTGACAATGAAAAAATAGTTTCATCCAACTTACCGCCATACCGCCTACTGAGCTGACAATGAAAAAATAGTTTCATCCAACTTGTCGCCATACCGCCTACTGAGCTGACAATGAAAAAATAGTTTCATCCAACTTACCGCCATACCGCCTACTGAGCTGACAAAGAAAAAATAGTTTCATCCAGCTTGTCGCCATACCGCCTACTGAGCTGATAATGAAAAAATAGTTTCATCCAACTTGTCGCCATACCGCCTACTGTGCTGACAAAGAAGAAATAGTTTCACCCAGCTTGTCGCCATACCGCCTACTGAGCTGACAATGAAAAAATAGTTTCATCCAACTTGTCGCCATACCGCCTACTGTGCTGATAATGAAAAAATAGTTTCATCCAACTTGTCGCCATACCGCCTACTGTGCTGACAAAGAAGAAATAGTTTCACCCAGCTTGTCGCCATACCGCCTACTGAGCTGATAATGAAAAAATAGTTTCATCCAACTTACCGCCATGCCGCCTACTGTGCTGACAAAGAAGAAATAGTTTCATCCAACTTACTGCCATACCGCCTACTGAGCTGACAATGAAGAAATAGTTTCATCCAACTTGTCGCCATACCGCCTACTGAGCTGACAAAGAAGAAATTGTTTCATCCAACTTACCCAACCAGCCAGGATCAATCGTTTTATCCTTTTGCGATTCTTTATGCAACCGCTTCAATGCCGGCAAAAAATCAGCATCGTCCAACGCTTCAATCGCATCAAATAACAATGTCCCAAATTCACCCGTCAACAACTCCTGTATAATCACCTCTTTTATCCCTGCCTCTTTTCTAATCGCCAACCCCACAATGGCTTCAAACCGCGTTTCCTCTTCCTTATCATTCACCCTGTTCCACAAAGCCGTTATTATCTGTTTCGGGTGCTTATCTATCCGCGAACCAATACCAAATGTCGCCCAATTCCTGATAGCACTAAATTTGTCTGTAGTCAGTTCCACCATCGCATCTACCGCTACCTGATGTTCCACCCCAAGTAATGCATACACCACGCCTAATCTTACGTATTTATCCGAATGAGATTTAAATGCGGAAACAGCCTTCGCCTGAGCGGCACTCAACGTATCGTTGTTAAAACGGATGGCATGTAGTACTGTGATGAGCAGATCTGTTGTAAACGCACTATCCAACAGCGCACGCTCCAACAATTCAAAATAAAGTTGCAGCGATTCCTTTAAATAAGGTCTTCCGGTCGATCCCAATTGAGCCAGAATATCAACAGCCACCTCCTTTTCCCGATCCGTACCCGTTTTAACCAATTGATAACATCTCTTAAATGTCTCCTCCCCTCCCCTTCGGTATAGCTCTCTAACATTATCCCAATATGTCTTTTGTGATTTATTATTGAGGACCCGGGTTAATAGTTCTTCTGCTGTAAAGTCTTTTCTTCTCATAAGGGCTACCAAATTAATAACTTTAGTCCTAATTTTGCGCCAAATTTAATTGTGTTGGGAGATAAGATCGATTACTTTTCGGATGAATTAATAAAAGATATAGCCTTACCTGAACGGTTTACCTTTCCTTTTTTCTACGAACCACATCCTTTATCCAAACTAGCCGCTGCCGACCTCCAGCAATACCTGGAAACGCATACCGGGTTGGATCATAACTTCGGACTGACTGACGATACGGATGGATCCGCTATCGGCAAAATGTTCGGCGTGCTGGTTGTACAGGATCCAACCGGCAGACTGGGTTATCTCTCCGCCTTCTCCGGCAAACTCGCCAACTCAAACGACCACGGAAAATTTGTTCCTCCTGTCTTTGATATGCTGTCTGAAAACAGCTTCTTCCTCAAAGGACTGGAATTCATCACCGCCATCAATACCCGGATTGACGAACTGCAGGCAGATGAAAAGTACCAACAGCTGAAACTGGACATAGAGCAGGCAGCCATCACCGCTACAGCCGAAATCACCCATTTAAAGCAGCAATTAAAAGCTAACAAAGACAACCGTAAACAACTCCGGACTCAGCTAAAAGAACGCTTAAATGAGGCCGAATATGCTGTTGCTGAGGCAGATATCATCAATCAGAGCCTGGCGGATAAAAGACAGCTGAAATACCTGACGGACAATTGGTTAGCAAGACAAGCGGAATTAAAAAACCAACTGGACCAGTTCGAGTCCATTCTTGAACCGCTCAAAAATGAACGGAAGGAACGATCCGCCGATCTACAGCAACAGATCTTTGAACAATACAGTTTTCTGAATAAAGACGGTCAGACCAAAAGTCTGCAGGCTATCTTCAGCGAAACACCTTTTGGTAAACCTCCGGCAGGCAGCGGGGAATGCGCTATGCCCAAACTCCTCCAATTTGCTTTTGCTAATAATTACACACCCATAGCAATGGCTGAATTCTGGTGGGGCACCTCTCCAAAATCAGAGATCAGGAAACATAAACAATTCTACCCTGCCTGCACAGGCAAATGCAAGCCCATTCTGGCACATATGCTGGAAGGGATCGCCATCGACGACAATCCGTTATTGCATATAAAAGAAGATAGTCATCCGCTTGAAATCGTATTTGAAGATGATAGTTTTGTGGTAGTGAACAAGCCCTCCGGTCTCCGCTCCGTACCCGGGGTGAATATCGAGGATTCCGTGTATAGTAGATTAAAACACGGCCTACTAGATACAGAGCCGCTGATTATTCATAGATTGGATATGGATACTTCAGGACTACTCGTCGTCGCCAAAACCCAGGCAGCCCACAAGCATATCCAACGGCAATTTTTACAGCGAACAGTCAGCAAACGCTATACTGCATTGATTTCTAAAGTACTTGACCAGCCAGGAGGCATGATCGACCTCCCTTTGGGACCTGATTTATTAAACCGTCCCAGACAGCTGGTCTGCTTCGAAACAGGCAAGAAAAGCGTTACAAAATGGGAAGTAGTCAAAAGATTCCCGGACATGACTAAAGTAAACTTCTGGCCGCTTACGGGTAGAACGCATCAGTTGCGTATGCATTCGGCACATGAGTCAGGACTCAATGCCCCCATTGTAGGAGACGATCTGTACGGCACCGCATCGGAAAGAATGTACCTCCATGCAGCCGAAATAGAATTTATCCACCCTGCCACGAGGGAAAAAATGCGCTTCGCTGTCGAAGAAGGCTTTTAATCCAATTGACAAAGGTAGCTGATACAGCCGAAATCGGATTTATCCACCCTTTCCACGAGGGTGCACCATCAAAAATACCTTTTAACCCAATTGATTATCAACCCCGTTTCTACATTCTGATGACAATCATGGCCACTGATGATGCTATTTTCAATACCCCATGATCCACGTCAATAGTTTTGCTTCGGCAATAAGTGAGTTTTGAAGTAAGATTCTAAACTATAAACCTTCAGCTATGAAATACATACAATTCATGCTTGTAGCCATCGCTCTGATGCTGACCAATATCCTTTCATCATCTGCTCAAACTGCTGCACCTGCTGCCGGACCATCTGTCAACTTACAGGCAACCAGTTATAAGTTCATCAAAACCGTCAATGGCAAAGAAGAAGCACAGCCCGTGGCACCACTGGCCATCACTTCTGCCGCATACGATGTAAAAACTGCCGTTAATTATTACGAAGATGAGTATGATTCATACTTTATCTCCTTCGCTATACCTAACGGTCTCACACTGGCTGCTTATGACAAAAATGGTAAACTGATCCGCACTGCAGAAAGATATGAAATTGAATTATTGCCTACTTCAGTGACTGAGGCAATTGCAAAAAAATATCCAGGGTGGACAATTGATAAAGATGTATACCTGATCACATACATCAAAGACAGGGACAATGAATCCAAATACAGACTGATACTGGAAAACGGCACCAAAAGAATTAAGTTGAAGGCGAATGATGCCGGAGAGCTTTTCTGATGATTTTTTATGAGACAATGTATTATTAAAACGAGGCCGTATCAGCAATAAGATACGGCCTCGTTTTATTTGGATACCTGAAGGAGGCAGATAATTATTTAAGCAATGTTCAGTGCGTTTTTTATTCCCCCTCTTTTTAAATTTAACCGTTAACGGCCTAAATGATCTTAATCCGTTCCTCCTCCAGATCTATCTGGTATAACTGTTCTCTGATGATCTCCTCATCAATCGTCGGATCTTTATTCAATTCCGTCAAATAATCCCGTTGACTCTCCAACAAATCTATAAAGATCTTTTTCATCGTTTCATTCATCAGGCTCTCACTATTCGCTTTTGCCCGCTCTTCCCATATATGCAACAACTTCTCCATGCCTGCATGCCCATTCAATTCCTTCTCATACTTACTCTTCAACACCTGGTACACATGCTGCTTCAACCCCTGTTTCATCTGCTGTCTGGTCGTATTTTCCGACTCCTCCTTCTCTATATCATCAAAAATATGCGATCGGCTGATGAAGTAAGGCAATGTCAATCCCTGTACCACCAGTGTCAATAAGATAGCTACAAAGGTGATAAAGAGGATCAGGTTCCGCTGCGGAAATAATGTGCCATTCTCAAACGCCACCGGTATCGACAACGCCGCCGCCAGGGATACCACCCCTCTCATACCCGTCCAGCCCAACATCAATGGCAACAACATCGTCCGGCTTCGCGTGCTTGCCCGGGGACGTACACTGGGACGAAAGATAATCGTTGCCAACATGGCACAATACGCACTAATAATGCGTGCTACTATCAGCACGCCCGTCACCAGTACACCATAACCAATAGCGGTATGCAAAGGTGTACCATCTGCCCTTAATCCCTCTACAATCTCGGGCAGGTCCAGTCCTATGATGAGAAAAACAATCCCATTCAATATAAACACAAGACTGTCCCATACACTATAAGCCGATATACGACTGGCACTATTCAAAAATACAAGTCGCTGCGAAGACATATATAAACCACCACATACCACCGCCAATACACCGGAACAATGCAATTGCTCTGCCAGCCAGTACATCAGGTAAGGTTCTATCAATGTCAACGCGATATCTGATGTAGGCGTGGTAGGTAATTTTCTGTGTGCTTTTACAAATGCCCACGCTAAGATTAAACCGACTGCGGCACCACCGATTATCATCCATAAAAAACTAGTCGCTGCCTCCTGCCAGATAAATTGCCCCGTACCTACGGTTATCATGGCAAAGCGAAATATGATCAGGGAAGACGCATCATTCAACAAACTCTCTCCTTCTAATATTGCCGATGTAGACTTAGGGATCTTTACAAATTTTGTAATCGCCGCCGTGCTGATGGCATCCGGTGGCGAGACAATCCCTCCTAATAAAAACCCTAATGCGATCGAAAACCCGGGGAGGAAATAATTTGCGGCCACCGCTACCGACAAGGCCGTAAAAAATACGACAAGGAAGGCAAAGCTGGTGATAATACGCCACCACTTTTTCATTTCTTTAAATGACACACCCCAGGATGCTTCGAATAATAAAGGAGGTAAAAAAATAAAGAATATCAGGTCCGGATCTACCCTTACCGCAGGCAACCCGGGGATAAAACTGATGAGGAGTCCTGCCACTACCAGCAGTATAGGGTATGCGATTTTTAGCCGGGTCGCCCACATTTCTAATACCACGACAACCGCGATCATAGCGAGAAAAAAAGGAAGGATAGTGTGCATTCAGTTGATATTTAATTCCTTGACGAGCAAATATTCCCGAAAATAAGGAAATAGGGCGGATAACAAATACAATAAAAAAACTATATCCAGGTAAGGTCTAAGTGGGATGATATAAAATTGGTTTACATACCAAAAGAACCACCCACAATAAAAGAATGATAGAATTTGGTGATAATAGTTTAGGATATTTCTCTTAAGAATTATAGTCCAGCTATAGCATAGTTATACTTCCTTAAGGTCACTATAAGGGCATTATAAGGGCACTTCAATATCGATTGGATATTGAAGTGCCCTTTAAGTGATGTATTAGTATTGGTATAGTGATAAAGATTCACTATATTAGCATACCTATATTTATTATTGATTTTATAACCTCAAAACTGTTTGTTATGGCTCTTGTAAAAGACAACATACTCCTCCAATGTGTACGAGGCTCCCTCGGCGATCAACTCACGATTTACGAAAGGAACGGGCAGATTATTATTGCCAAAAAACGCGGTCCATCGAAGAATAAGCCAACTATAAAGCAGCTGGAAGCCAGGTATAAGATGAAAATAGCAGCAGCCTATGCGCTGGCAATCCTGGAAGATCCGGACCTGAAAGCTTATTATAAGTCACTGGCCGGACCGGGACAGAATGCCTATAATATGGCGGTAAAGGATGCTTATGCGTCACCGGAGATTCAGAATATCAGATTCGAAGAGGAGACAGTGATCGTGACCGCAAAAGATGAATTCAGGGTAGCGGCTGTGGAAATACGGGTGGTTGATACTGATGGTGTTATCGTGGATAGAGGCGCCGCTGTTTTAGGCAGGAATGGTGTGGATTGGTACTATAAGGTAGCCAGTCAGCCACCGGGTGGTAAGATCATAGTAGTGGCGGTGGATTTGCCGGGGAATGAAACAGTCAGGGAACTTAAACTGGAATAAATCCGGCATCAGCCCGAGGGAAAAACAGCCCTCCCAAAAGCGCTGAAAAACAATCCCAAAAAACACCTCGGAAAAAGCCCGGAAAAGTGCTGAATAAGCGCTAAAAAAAGGTTTCCCCCGGAAGAAAAACCTCCCGGGGAGGAATGCTATTCTAAAAAACTGATAAGGTCCCCCTTATCAGCCCTTCTTTAATGTCAATACTGCAATTTCAGGCCACATCCCAATCCTGCCTTTTAAGCCGAGGAAACCAAACCCTCTGTTTACATACAGGTATTTCCCCTGCTGTTCATACAGGCCGGCCCATTGCTTATATACATACTTTATCGGGCTCCATTTAAAACCAAATAATTCAATTCCAAACTGCATTCCATGTGTATGCCCTGCCAATGTAAGGTGTACATGCTGATGATGATCTACCGTTACCTCATCCCAGTGAGAAGGGTCGTGGGACATCAGGACCTTGAATGAATGATCCGGCACATTCACCGTCGCTCTCTTCAGATCTCCATATTTATGAAAACCACCTTTCCCCCAATTCTCTACACCGATCAGCGAAATGCTCTGCCCTTGTTTATTGATCGTCACCGCTTCATTTAATAATAAATTGAAGCCCATCTCCCCATGCACCGCTTTTAAACGGTCCAGATTTGCCGCCTGCGCCTCCTTACTTTCCCATCTCATGTAATCGCCATAGTCATGGTTCCCCAATACGGAAAACTTGCCATAAGGGGCCTTTAACTTCGTAAAACCACCTATCCATGGATCCATCTCAGAAGCCATGTTATTGACAAGGTCACCAGTGAATAATAGCAGGTCGCTGTTCTGCGCATCGACCAGGTCAAGGCCTTTCTGTACGCCTCCGGCATCGCTAAAACTACCGGAATGTATATCGGATAATTGTGTAATCGTAAAACCGTCAAATGCTTCCGGCAGGTCCGGGAAGAAGATCGTCTCTCTTCTAACTTTATAGAAATGCTTACCCTTTGTCAATCCAAAGAGGATCAGGAGGAAGATCACCCCTGCCAGTGCCAGCGCGACCTCACTCACAATGACACTTCTGTCTGGAAAGCCACGGAATAAACGAACAATATCTTCGGCTAATAATACCGGGGAGGAAAATAGCTTAGGGATAAAGCTGAGCACCATGGCACCGATCACAACAGCGATCAGGCGTTCTGAAGTATGGCCGGCTCTGCGCATGAAGATGATAGAAATGATCGCACCGATCAGAAAAATATCGACCAGCCAGTAGGCAAAATGAAGCATAGGATCCTGACTGAGTGTCGATACTGCCTGGTAAAAATAAAGGTCGCCCACCAGGAAGAGCAATAGCATTAATGGAAATCTTGCCATATAAAAGTAAAACGCGTTTTTTAGGTAGACGAATACCTAATGATAATATTTTAAAGGATGAGGGAAATTTTTTTCTTTTAATATAATATCCGGTATTGAAAAGGTCGGATAGGCCCATATGCAAGAAATTCAAATAGCCGAAGAAAACCACTTCAGCTATTTGAATAAAACGTTTTCCGGAGGTACTTTGTAACCGTGAACCGGATCTTTAAATGGCAAAAATGGAATTTCCTGCTTAAGCAAATCGCTTCTTCGCATCCTCGCTTACAGGCGTAAAGAAGTTAACAAGGTTCCCATCCGGATCTCTGAATAACAAAGAACGATTACCCCAGGGCATAGTCGTAGGTTGTTGTACAACCGTTTCCGCAGGTATACGCTCATAAGCAGCATCTACATCATCTACCTTAAATTCAATGATCACTGATTTGTTTTGCGCCGGCTCCGCCACATTGCCACCAAAAAGTGCAAGCGTGCGGGTACTCCCTATCGCCAATGCCGCACCGGCAGTTTTCAGTTCGGCAAAGTCTTCCGTAAACCAGTTAAATGGAAGCCCTGTAGCTTCTTCATAAAATTTAACAAGGCCCTGAATATCAGCAGTAATGATACGAATCGAGGAAAGAATCATGTGATAATTGTTTTTTCTGGTACAAAATAAAGGGCCCCGGGTGACAACCCTATGTCAGTAGCCTTCCAAACAATTTCAGTTTTAGGTCTACCTTTCCAATATGAGTCTTTCTTCATTCAAGCGTAAATTTGCACGTATCTATGGCAATAGTCCGAATAAATGGCTGTTGGAAAAGAGAATGGAAAGAGCGGCAAAGATGCTACGACATGAGCACCGAAAAGCCAGTGAGATTTATTATGAACTGGGTTATGAAAACCTTTCGAGTTTTATCCAGTCTTTTAAACAGATATATGGTATTACGCCCAAGCAATACCAATTGAACGCTTAGCGATACTTTTAGAACGCCTGCCTGTTATTTACCACCTGCATGTGGGCCTACCTTTGGGCTATGAATAAAGCATATCTCCTCGACTTAGCCAGTTATAATATCTGGGCTAATTATAAAGCGATCGAATGGTTGCAACAGATCACCGATGCACAATGGGAACAGGTGGTGACCAGTAGTTTTAACAGTGTACGACAAACAGCCTTACACATAGCCAGTGCGGAGAAGATCGGGATTGATTTCTGGACAAAAGATCCTGCACCCGTGTTCATATCGGGTACATTTACAGGTACAAAACATGATTTGATCGACATTTGGGAAAAGGCGTCGACTGGTATGAAAGAAAGAATAGGGACTCGTCATATGACAAGAAATACTATTTTCGTAGTAATAGACTTCAACCTAAATTTCAGATAGCATGAAAAAAATATTGGGACTACTGGCTTTAACCCTGGCTTTTGCATGTAATAATAACAAACAACCCAAAACTGCAGAAGACGTTTTAAACTCCATTGACAAAACCAACTTAAACAAAGGTAGTGAGCATTTTCATTTAGATACGCCTGAAGGATGGACTACGGATCGTAAGACGATTCAGGGGATTAATTATTACTACATCATCTCTCCTCAAACGGGTGAAGTACCTAATCCAAATATTAACATGGTGACGGAGTCCATGCAGGGAGTATCGCTTAAAACTTATATTACCAAATCACTGTCTTCACTGGAACAAATATTACCGGGTTCAAAAGTAGTGGCGAATGGGGATATTAAGGCAAATGGGATACATGGTGCGTGGTATAATTATACGATGGAAATGCAGGGTGTGAAAGCGGACCTGATGGCGTATGTATTTCCTGCTGATGGGATTGCGTATGTGATTACAGGGATTTGTGCACCTGATAAGAAAACGAAGTATAGGCCGATATTTGATAAGGTGGCGGAATCATTTAAGGTGGGTGAATAAACATAATATTTCGTCCTTCGATAATCTTCTAAAGTTATTGAGCCAAGCAAATGATCGTTCGACCAGCCACCTACCTTTCTTTGGCACAAAACCTTTTGCTGACGGTGGCTTCTGCGTTATTGTTGTTCCCTCCAAAGAAAAGTGAATGGCTTCGGTTAGTGGCGTGCTATCATTTTTTTATGGACCGAAAGCCAATGTCTATTGTTTTGTTTAAATTCTCTAAATTAATATCTGGATAACTGCTTTTTTTATATTTAACATTCCCATTAGTATCAATTAGGTAAATTTCGGGATAACTAATGACCTGATAAAGTAAATTGATACTATTATTGTTAACAATATGAGTCCAGTCCAATTGTTGCTCTTTAATTAATTGCCGGACTTTCTCAGGCGGCGATTGAGTGGCAATGGCAATTATTTCTAATTGATCTATCGGATACTTTTTTCTTATTGCTCTCAATAAAGGAATCTCATCGATACACGGTTTACACCAGGTGCCCCAAAATACAAGCAATACCTGCTTTTTTTTATAAATTTCATTCAATATGATCTTGTTACTATCAATGTCTGTGGCTGTAAATGATAAGGCTTTTTTCTTATCTTCCAAGATAGCTCTGTTTAATAAATAGTTCTTAACACTGGCCCCCTCTTCACTATTCTTAAATCTGGCTGGAAAAATTGTTGCAAATTGTTGTAAAAGAAGATCCGGAGATAAGGTACTAATAGAAAACTTTTCAAACAGTGAAAAAGAATAATAAGAATATGAGTGTTTCCTTATGTATTCCAATCGTTTGTTTTCAATTGCTATTTTGGCTTCTTCAAGCCTTTCAAAAGCAAGGCTATCATGTGGAACCCATCCAGGTGTAATGGAATCATACATTTGATTATATCGTTCTTGAGGTTCCTTGATATAGGCTGTCATAGCTGAAATCTCCTGTTTACAATCATGTGCGTTTATTATTGTAGCATTGTTAAACGGATCACCTTCATTAATAGGTGACATTAGCTTTATTGAAGCCGGTTTCTCAGTAGTAACTATTGACATAAATGGCCTTCTTTTACCCAAATTATAATCTATGAAAATCTTCGCATATACAGTATTATAGCTATGAGAAATAGTTGCCGTGTTATTAGTATAAGTAGCAGAAACAGGAATATATGACCTTTGTATGCAATCATAATAATAAAAATTCATCTTTTTGACATGTGCACTATCCGGAAGTACAAAGGTTATATTGAACTTTTTCTGACCCAATATTAAAACTGGGCTAACAAGTGTGATCAGTATGCAAAGGATATATTTCATAAAAATAATAATTTTGTAGCATCATAACTCACATGTATGCTTATTCTTTAATAACTTCCATTAGCCGGTTAACAATAGTAACGTCCTCTGTAATGTCAAACTTTCTTGCCCACAATTTATTTGATTCAATCAAACTTTCAAAATCTTCCGCCCTGAATATTTTAGGATGACTTTGATGTTTATTGAAAATAATGTATTTCAAATTATCATTAACTACCTTTTCACAAAAAGGAGAGTTCATTATAACTGTTTGAAAAAAAAGCTCATCCGGTATAAAAGAAAACTTAAAAAAATCTAGTAGAATTGGGTTGAAACGAATGAATTTTAATATATATAATATACAGTCTGATGTTAAACACCACCATTGGGATCCTCCGAAAGGATGGAAATCTTCGAAAAAGGGGCGTGGTAGATTCTTTTCAATTTGAAATTGATAGAAATTTCTACTTATTTCTGTAGGAAGAATATCTCCTAGCCAGTAGTATTGAATTCTCTCCAAACCACCATTATTCCAGTTTTTAAATGGAAGTGGATCACATTTAATAAATTCCGATCCGTAGTTGTCTGCAAGGAATGAATGAATTTTATGATTAGATTGAATCGGAAAATCTTTACCACTCAATAAAACAAAATATCCTCCGCTCCTGCTCTTTTTTATACCTGATTCCATTAAATTAAGTGTTGCCTCAACGAGGCTAAATCCCCCCCAGTTTAAAGACTTCCTTCTTTTTAGAAGGATTACATTTTTATTTGTATAAAAACTGTGAGATTGTATCTCTTTTAGCGATACCTTTTTATCAATATGAATATGAAAATAAGTATTGGGCATCATCA
This sequence comes from Chitinophaga sp. LS1, assembly GCF_034274695.1. Lineage (NCBI taxonomy): Bacteria > Pseudomonadati > Bacteroidota > Chitinophagia > Chitinophagales > Chitinophagaceae > Chitinophaga > Chitinophaga sp. LS1. Next base: position 4,763,743 of record NZ_CP128362.1, on the reverse strand, counting down.
GAGTATTAATCATAAGATCAACCTGCTGAAGATTGGAATGGGCCAGTATAAGGTAATTTATTTCCATAGTAGATCAATGAATTGTGGGTTTTTCAGCGTTTATTTGCAATGCCTGATGTAAATATCCTGATGTAATGCCAATGCCTTCTCACTATTACTGAATATCCGGGTGATAAGACCTTTATATTCATGGTGAAGAGGTGTTACATCTGAGTAACCAAAGTCTTTTTGAAAGGAAATAAACGGATAGAGCAGCATTTTATTGCTTGTCATGGAAGGTAATAAAATATCCGCAATGACTGTCTCATCATAAGGTTCATCCAATATTTGCTGGAAGAATTTTTTATAAATGATAATAAATTGAGTAGAATAGCATGGGTTTACCCAAAACCTGTTTTCAGTAATAGGAAGTGCATAATCAAAACCGCCACTTCCCCCAGAAATGTAATCAGCACCCTGAAGGTGTGCTTCCAAAATGTTTTTGAATAAAAAGTCACGGGAATAATCAGCAGAAAATTCATGATCATCTTCACAAATAAGAATTACTTCATCATCATTTTCGATAGCCAGATGAATTATTTTTCGGATAGTCTGCCAGAGCCCATATGCACCTACTGAATGTTTGACAGCTTTAATTAACTTGTAGTCAAATTCCTTTCTTCCATCAAATTGCCCAAGTATGTGTATTCGACGTTCTACTCTTTCAGGAAGATTAATTATGTATGTTGGTAATACCATTCCTTCATAATCGGATGTTTGAATCGGTTGAGTAGGAATCGCTTCACGATAATATGAATACACCTTAGTTAACAGACTAGCGGTTGTAGCACTTTTTTCAAATAATTCTGTTATTCTGCCAATTTCATTATTTTCATTTGTCGCGTCTGAATAACCGAATTCTTTCTGTGTTGATATAAATGGATATATAAAATATTTATCGTTCGATAATATTGTATATAATCCATCTGCGGTTAGTCCAATATTAACCTTCGCATTAATAATTAACTGGAAACACTTTCTAAATAATACTACAAATTGAGTTCCAGTAAAATCCTTCACCCAGTTTAAACGTGAATCAATAGGTATGAAACCCTTAAAAGCACTTATGCCACATAAAAGCATATCAGCATCTTTGTTTTCAGCTGCTATAATCGTTTCAAATAGTAATTCTTTAGAATAATGCTCAGTGAATTGATGATCATCCTCTCCTATAATAATATAAGGAGCAGCTTCTGTCACCATTGTGCTTAATATTTTTTGTATAGTTAAAATTAATCCCAAAGCCCCATTTTCATGTCTGATGCCTTCTACAATTGTAAGGGAGAATTCCTCTCTGTTGCTAAATTCTTTCCTGGCATGTATATTTCTATCTTCTCTTTCTTTAAGATTAATAATGTAAGTTTGAATTTTATTCATACGAATTTTTCCTATAATCTTGAATTGTTTGCAAATACAGTTCCTGTTTTGGCTAAGAATTCAGCGCCTTCGGTTTCTGCAATTCTTCTGATTCTATGAGTGTCTTCATGTAGCAAGTGACAATTATATTGTTTTAAAGCTTCTATCCAATATTCCGTTTCCTGTTCATTAACATGATGATGACCGCTCTGCCCGGGCAATGCATTAGTCATAACAATAATCCTCCCATTTGCCAGTGACTGTAATAAATTTTCTATATATTTTTCTTCAATGTGCTCTACTACTTCCTGGCAATGTACCAGATCTACCTGGCAATGAATAGATTGTTTTGTTAGATCCATTTGAATAGTTGGATATATCGCATGCTGTATGTTTTCATATAAACCATCAACAGCAATAACTTTCAGTCCCTTTTTATGAAAATAATGAGATGAATAACCAATTCCACTACCCAGATCCAATACAGATGTGAGTGCAAATCGCTCTATTAAATACTGCCAAACGTTAGGGGCAAAAGTGTGTGGGTCTCCTTCCGCAATATTACCACCCAAATGTGGTAATTTTTCATTTGATACAAAATGAAGTCCTTCGTATGCCATAATAATTTTTCGATTTTTAAGTTTAATAATATTCTTATGTTTAATTCTGCTTTGACAAGTTATGATGAGTCCTTTTTAAGTTCCTCTAATCTTCTCTGCTCGTGCCTTTTACGGATTTGTTCCATTACATTTTGGGCGTTGTGATTTTCCTTTGCATAAACGCGTATCATGATATCTCTTATGTCATATGCACTTAATAAGGGATACTCATTTTTGAACAGCACCTTTTCACTGAGTATAAAGTGAAGTGCCATCATGACTAATACCATATGATGGTGCCAGGCCAGCCAGCCTCTGACCTGATAGTCACTCATACCTGCTTCCTGTTTTGCATCCTGAAAGCTACGTTCTATAAAATACCGTTGGGATTGCATGCGAACCAATTCTTCTACTTCAAACTCTCCATCTGCTGCATTACTTAAAGCATATTTATATTCCAGATTGCCACTCTTTTTTTGGTGGCCCGAATAACTAATAATCTCTCTTCATAGTGCCCGGATTCACCATCCCACAAATATACCTTCTTTACGAATCCCAGGCAGACCAGATCGCCTTTCCCTGTTTTCCTTAACCTTATTTCTTCCCATTTTTTCGATCCTTTCGCCGGACATAAATCTTTTACCTCTGTTGTCTTGTCTTCTGTTTTATATCTTGTTGGATTCCGACCGCTACTGCCCTGTTTTTCCGGAAGATAAAGCGATGGGGCACTTGTATAGACCTGCTGATCACTATGTACGTCCAGTACAAACAGTAATTCCATATCATCCAATTCCTCCCGGAACATTTTACTGTTACCATATAGCCCATCTGCTCCCACAAAATCAAAGTGGGTGCCCAGTTCCAATTGATGTCTCACAATGTCTACCGCCAGTTCTATTTTGGTTTTATGTTTGTCCCGCTCTTTGGGTACGCCGGCTGCTTTACAACGTTTACGATTAGAGGTCCAGCTTTCCGGAAGATATAAGGCTGTATCTACTAAACCATAATAATTCTCTGCACTTAATCCTGCATAAACTGCCACCTGGCAATTATCTACCTACCCTATTGTTCCACAGTACTGACGAGATACCCCTACAGAATAATCTCCTTTCTTAAGGTGAGAACTTTCATCTATGAGCAATGCCACCTGATCAAAACTTTTAAAAACCTCATTAGTATGAAGGGCAACCGTATCAAAAACTGTACGCGCATCCCACGGAGATTCGCTGATGAAATGTTGCATACTGTAGCCACATGTTCCACCATCCGTTCTATATTACCCTTCCTGCTCTGGAATAAACCTTTCACATATTGAATTGATAAGGGCATTTTATTGTGGGTACGGGTTTTAAAAACATGACCTCGTAGCAACATATATTTTTCCAGCCGCTTTGGTTCGGCAGGTTGTGGCGGCTGTTGACCATGTCTTATATTTATACGTTTGATTTACATGATACTAAAGTCTTATTTTTATCCATTTTTCACAATTCCTAACTTGTCAAAGTAGAATTAATAGCCTTACAGAATTTAACAACCTACCATTTAAAAGTGATAGGTTGTTAAAACTAAAGGTTAGGCAACTGCACAATCTACAGGAGTCCCCATTAAGCAAGAACAATCACCTAACATTTTTCTCGGAGTACAGGAAATAGTACTGGATTCTCCAGTGATACAAGTTCCTGTACATGAATAGTCACTGGTGGTGCTTCCACTGCCATCATCTCCTCCCATAACATTCTTAAGTTGGGATCTGGATAAGATTTCTTTGGCTCCAAACTGGAGCGCCTGTAATTTTAACTTTTTCATTTTTGATTTGGATTTAATTGATTGGTGGAAAACTCCTATACACTATGTAAGGGAGACTTAATTTATAAGTGGAATATTTAATTTATTTAGATTGGGTTACTGTTTGCAATAATCTATTTAAAATTCAATTTAGTATTATCGATAACCGGCCATTTGTATATGTAGTAGTTTCATTAAGCAACAGCGCAACCAATGTCGGTGCATGACGGACAATAGCAATCCTTGAACAATGGTCTCGGAACGTAGGAGGTACTGCTGCTTTCCCCGGTTAGACATCTTCCTTTACAGGAATAAGAGGAGGAGCTTCCAGTGCTGCCATCATCTCCTCCCATTACGTTTTTGAGCTGGGATCTGGAAAGAATTTCCCTTGCGCCAAATTGTAGCACCTGTAATCTTAGCTTTTTCATTTCTTGATCTTGTTTTAATTGATTGAAAGAAAAAAATAACCTTTAAGATGTAAATGAGAATTAACTAGCAAGTAAGAATTTTAGATCAGTTACATTATAACTGCCTGGTATACGAAAACCGTTTATATAGAATGTTGGCGTAAATGATATTTCTTCTTTAGTACACCAATTATGCATTAATCCAAGTGCTTCCTCCTGTTTCAAAAAGGCCCCATCTATAGGATATTTCATAGCAAAATTATCATAAACTTTATTTTCAGTTAAATACCAATCATCAAGGGCCTCTTTCAATTTTTCAGGGCCATATAACTTTTCAATTGCTATCAAATGTTTAACAATATTACTGGATTCTTCAGTAGGGGATATCCAATAAATTATCTGCACTTCAACATCTGGGTTAGTACGTAATATTTCTTCGATGTGTTTATGTGCATTGGAGCAAGGGATACAATATGGATTGCATACCTTTATGATTTTTTTATTTCCACTTCCTATTTTTATTCCCATTTCATTTGGTGAAAAGATTAACTGCTTCTGTTGTTTTAGTAATAAATCAAATACTTGCGGGTTGTGCTTTAAGCGAGCTATTTCCTTTTGGGTATATCTTCCTTCTTTCGCTGAAATCAGATTTGGCATCAAAATAGAGAGAGTTATAGCAGGTAGGGAGTATGCAAGTACTACTAAAGCCAGCAATTGTGGCTCTAATAATGTATTCAGGTGTGAAATATAATACCACCCAGAAGTGATGTTGACCGTAAACTGTAATGCCAACAGTATTTGTACTACTAAGCATAATGAACACCATACTTTAGCCTTCGTTTGGAAAGAAATAGAATAGATAGTATATGGTAATGCAAGCGCATTAGTGAAAAAAAGCGCGTTTGCAATCGCTGACTGATTCGTGAAAATATTAAATAACCCTAAAAGAAGCTGCCCGGCAAAATATGTAAAACCAATAGCACTCCAGCTGATACCTGCTATTTTTGAAAATTTTGAGCCAAGGATAGCGCTACAATTTATTTTTCTGCCTTTACCGCAAATGTTTTTTAGAACATGATTGTGCTTATCAACATCAAATCCCAATAATAAAATCGTAGTGATACATCCGGCTATACTTAGTAACAGATACATACTTGAATTGACAGCTTTCGCACCAGACATTATAAAGTTTAAGGCAATTGCAAAAATAGATAATAATGGTAAGGAAGTATATGCCAGATATTTAAATAAAAGCTGACGGCGCTCAGCAAATAAATTTGCTTTATAATCTTCCTCTATAACAGGTCCCTCGGCCTGGAACATCATTACAAAATCTCTATTCCATTTTGGTATAAAATCCTTGTGGGATAATGTTTTCCAGCTATGCAGGTCAGGATCAAAATAACTTAATTTATTGTGTGATCCAGGCTTCACTATCGTATACATATCAATATGATATTGATCGCTATGGATAAGTGTCAGAAATGGATCATCTGCTCTATCCAGAAATTCTTCCGTCACAGTAAACGAGAGATTATGTATTTTTAGGGAATCCAAAAAATCACTGATACAAATGGCGCTGGGATAGTTCGGATGAGATGTTATTCTTTTCTCTATAGTTGTGAATGTTACGCTTGCGTTTAAGCTTTCAAAAAGTAGGGAAGTAGCTTCCACGCAGTTTTCCCTTGGGTTAATGAAAAGTTTTCTAAACATGGGTTACATCTATTTGTATGGGAGAAAACGTAGTACAGTGTGTCCACTGCAATACTATATCTTTCATTAGGAATTGTTCGGTCATATTTTAACTATTATTAACCGTATTTTAACCTTTGATGAATGTGCGCCACTGCGCTTATATTGATCTCATATTTTTGATTTTTTGACACATATTGAATACATTTAGTTAACTTTTCTTTGTTAACTATACATTGTTCTTTCATGAGTTTCCCTTTTTATCGCCAGCTAAATGCTATGGATTGTGGCCCTACCTGCTTAAGAATGATAGCCAAATTTTATGGAAAACATTATTCTACGGATACAATCCGGCAAGTGTCCGGATTCTCGAAACTAGGTGTTTCTTTGTTAGGAATAAGTGAAACCGCAGAACAGATAGGTTTCAGAACAAGGGGCATACAAATAAATTATGACAAGCTACAGATTGTACCACTGCCTTCAATATTACATTGGAATCAAAAACACTTCGTCGTATTAACCAGGATAACCAATAGATATGCGATAATTGCTGATCCAGCAGGTGGAATGATTAAATACACAAAAAACGAATTTTTGTCCCATTGGAAGTCGAACGAAATTGAAGAAATCGGCGCTGTTGGCACTGCGCTAATATTGGAACCAACTGCTTTGTTCTATGAAGCAGATGGAGAGAAGGAAAATAAGTTAAGCTGGAGGCTGGTAACTCAATATCTGCGATTTTGCAGACAACCGCTGATGCAGGTATTTATATCTTTGTTAATTGGGATGCTTTTGCAATTGATCGTTCCTTTTCTTACTCAAAGTATGGTGGATGTAGGCATTAAATCTCATAGTATTGACTATATTATTATTACACTTGCAGCTCAAATGATGCTCAGTATAAGCAGTACGATTAATTCCTATATTAGAAGCAGAATTCAGTTGCGTATTTCCAGTATAGTGAATCTATCCCTTTTATCAGATTTTTGGATTAAGCTTACCAAACTTCCCTTGTCCTATTTTGAACGGCATCATACAGGTGATACGATGCAAAGATTAGGAGATAACAAGGCCATTCAAAGTTTTCTTACTGGAGGACCGTTATCTACCATTTTTTCTATATTAACCTTTTTTATATATGCCATCATACTTGTATATTATAATGCTATCCTGTTTATGGTATTTATGGTAGGGAATTTCTTTTATTTCCTATGGTTAAGGATATTTCTTCCCATAAGGAGAAAGCTAAATTATGATAGCTTTTATATTTCTTCTATTGAAAATAATGCTACCCTACAGTTGGTACAGGGAATGCATGAGATCAGACTTAATAATGCAGAGCAATTGAAGCGTTGGGAATGGGAGGATATACAGGCAAGGATTTTTAAACTGACTTTTAAAAATCTGAACTATTCACAACTACAATCTGCCGGTGCGCTGCTTATTAATAATGGGAAAGATGTGTTAATAAGTTTTATGGTGGCCCGGTTAGTTGTGGAAGGACAACTCACATTTGGAGCTATGTTATCAGTCCAATATATAATCGGGCAATTGAGTGGCCCTATGAATCAGTTAATTGGCCTGACGCAAAGTATCCAGGATACTAAAATAAGTTTGGAGCGGTTGAATGAAGTACATGAAATGGAAGATGAAGAACCTCTGGATAAACACTTTATAAAGGAATTGCCTCATAATAAAACAATTAATATTGATCACCTTTCATTTCGATATCCAGGAATAGATAATGATCTGGTTTTAGATGATGTGTCATTTACAATTCCGGAAGGGAAAGTTACAGCAGTAGTAGGAATGAGTGGAAGTGGCAAAACAACAATTTTGAAGTTACTTTTAAAGATCTATGGAGAATATCAGGGCGATATACGTATAGGGGATAGTAATTTCAAACATATTAGTCCGAAATCATGGCGCAGACAAACTGGTGCTGTACTACAGGACGGCTATATATTTAATGATACATTCGCAAGAAATATAGCAGTAGGAGATGAATTTGTAGATATGAACAAACTCGTTAAAAGTTGCAAAATAGCCAATATCCTATCCTTTATAGAGTCTTTGCCTAATGGGTTTAATACCCGGCTTGGTGTAGAAGGAGTAGGAATCAGCCAGGGTCAAAAACAAAGATTGCTAATTGCCCGTGCAGTCTACAAAAATCCTGAGTATCTATTGTTTGATGAGGCTACAAATTCATTAGATGCTAATAATGAAAAAGTGATTGTTGAAAATCTGGATAGGTTTTTCAGAGGCAGAACGGTTATTGTTGTTGCTCATCGTCTAAGTACAGTTAGAGATGCAGATAAAATTATCGTTATAGATAAAGGAAAGATTATTGAAGAAGGAAACCATTATTCTCTAATTGCTAAAGAAGGAAAATACTATGAATTGGTAAGAAACCAGCTTGAATTAGGTAACTAAAAATAATATAATGGACACCGTTGATATAAACCCTGAGAAATTAAACCTGCTACATATTGATGAGGTAGTAAGCGACACACTGATAGATCAGAGATCCGAACTGGCCCAGGAAATAATATCCAGAAAACCCGGATTTGTTGAAAAGTGGGCGTTGCTATTGTTCTTATTAATAATAATGATCATGGGCATAAGTACTTTTTATATTAATTATCCTGATGTAATTGAAGGCTCGGCAATAGTTGTGGCCGTTAATTCTCCCAAAGCAGTGATTTGCAAACAGGAAGGCCGGGTGGTGAAACTATTAGAGAAAAATGAAAACAGGGTATCAGCAAATGATATCATTGCATATATGGAAAGTACGGCTGATCATACAGCGGTATTGAAACTGGAAAATAGTATCGATAGCTGTTTACAACAACTTCGAAATGGAAATACGCATAAGGCTGTAACATTTATGGAACGCAACTTTTATAGGCTCGGGGAAATTCAAGGAGATTATCAGATTTTTAATAAAGAATTTGAGTTATATAAAGATTATTTTTACAACGGCTTTTATGAGAAAAAAAGAGCTAACCTTATGAAGGGGCTTACTAGTTTGCGTAATATTGATACTGCTATCAGCACAGAAATTTTGCTTTCTGATAAAGACATGGGCCTTACAGAAGCATCATTCAATATGAATACCCTCCTGCATGATCAAAAGGTAATATCTCCTGAAGGAATGCGATTAGAAGAAGCTAAATTGATCAATAAGAAAATATTGTTTCAACAACTGGAAGTTTCCCATATGGCGAATGGTGCTCAGATATCTCAAAAAATGCAGGAAATTACACAGCAGGATCATGATAAAGAACAACAGAAAGTTATCTTTGAAGATGCTTTACTTACCCTGAAGACTGCCGTTGATGCCTGGAAACATAAGTTTTTAATTCAAGCGCCGATCACAGGAAAACTTATATATACTATTCCTATAAAAGAAAATCAGGTTTTGAACATTGGAAAACTGATTGGTTATGTTAATCCGGAAGATACTATGATGTATGCTGAGACCTATTTATCTCAACATAATTTTGGTAAGATTAAAGTTGGTCTGCCTGTGTATTGCCAATTTGATGCCTATTCTTATCGTGAATTTGGTTATTTAAAAGGGAATATAAGCTATATATCCTCAATTCCTTCAGATAGTGGCTTCTTTGCTATTATAAGGATCGATAATAACTTAAAGACTGTAAACGGGGAAAAAGTATTTTTACAAAATGGGTTAAAAGCGCAGACAACTATTATAACCAAAGATACTAGACTCTCTAGCAGGATCTTGGAAGTATTTAAACATGGTGCTAATTAATTTATACACTAACATTATAGGCTATAATGCGGCAAAATCAGCAATCAGTCAAATTTCTTTACTAGGTAGCCATGGGTTAAATTCTTCAGGGGCTTTAGAAATAATGAACTGGCTTAACGAGTTTTCCCTAAATCGAGAGTTGGTGGAAGCGAAATTTCATTCCAATCAAAGAGAAAGCGACTTACCCGTAATAATACATTTAACTGATATTCATTTTGGATATGCAATGAAAAACAATATCCAGATAGATATGCATCGGTTTAAAAATGGTGAGTATAACCAACCTTTACATGAGCATATCAAGGAGGAATTTAATACCTTTTTTAAATATGACTCCAATCGTCTATTCTTAGTTGTGTCTGGCGACTTCACTTATTCAGCAAGTCGATCCGAATTCGAAATGGCATTGAATTTTATGAATGCGGTGTGCACAATATTAAATATCAAAAAAGAAAAAGTAATTGTTACTCCAGGAAACCATGATATTGATTGGAATTCAGAAAAAGTAGATCCCTGTAATCGTTTTGATAACTACATTTCGTTTCTGTATAAATTTTATGGACAGCCATTATTTAGGCAACTATATCCATTTATCAAATGGGATTTAACTATTAACACTGATCGTCCTAATCCTGAAGACATTCTAGCTATACATTTCTACCCAGAAAGCCAATTATTATTCATTTCTTTCAATTCATGTATGTATGAAAATAACCAAAATCATTACGGCTTCATTGGAGGCAAACAATTTAAAAAAGCATTCCAATTTATTAAAGAAAATAATATCAACGATACCTTTATCAAAATTGCAATTACTCATCACCAGTTGCTACCACATCCAGCATCTGTAAGTAATACGAATGGAATTGTCTGGATGGATTTATCAATTATTAGAGATTCTGGTCTCGTCGAATATAAGTTGGAAAACATGGGATTTGACATCATCCTTCATGGACATAAACATAATCCCCAGTTAAGAGAAACTTTGGTAAGAGATAAGAATAATATAAAACATACTAAAAAATTAATTATTTGTGGAGGAGGAAGTTGTGGCGTAAATTCTTCGTAATTGGAACATAATTCATCCAATCAATATCAAGTAATAGAATTATTGAGTTCTTCAAGAATAAATAATGCCGCTTTTATGAAAATAGTTTGGCGGAAACTTGAGGTAAATGATGTAGCAGATTGGTACACTTCAGTGAATTTGATTTTAAATGGTTAGCCTTATGGTAATAATTTATTACCTTATTCATATATCCATAAGTAAATTGTAAGTATCCACAGACATATTGTTTTTCTGAGTTCTGAAATAAAATAATGTTTCTCTTCTTTCAATACTGTTAATATATATGTGTAACATCTAATAAAATGTTACAAGTCCAGTTTTTTAATTACATGACTAAAAAAATGGTCCTCAGTATTTGGATCTGCCCTTAGCTGATCAACATTATAGATTGTATGGCGAAACCTTCTATATAAAGAATCTATACTTTCTAAATGCTGAGTGATATTTTCAATAGATTCATTCCGGGGAAGATCAGTATAACCTTGAGTTGTTAGTTGAACAGTAAAATTGTTATCCCAAGATCGGAAGTATTGAGATTTCTTAGCATTGGCATCTCGCATTTGTTCTAACTTTCGATTCATCAATCCATCATATACAACTTCAGGTCTTACTTCTAAGTAAATTATGTAGGGGTTTCTTTTCTCGATAAGCTCCAGCCAACCTTCACGCAGTACAACAAAGGGACCTGCGGCAACAACCACTGGTTTATTATTGATATTTACAATATCATTGAGTACCGCGCTTTCTGTATATTCAATATACTTTATTGCCTCATCAGGTCCATGGTTGACATATATATCGTAAATATGCTTTACGCCAGCCTTATCGCAAATTTTATTGTCAGTATCTATATCAATAAAGGTGTCACCTAAACGTGAATGTAGCTTCCTTACTAATGTGGACTTTCCTGATGTTGAAAACCCAGTCAAAATGACTATCGGAGAGTCTTTAATTGTATTTTTCAATAAGGTAAAATTTATGAAATTAAAAATATAAGTTACAACTAATCAATGAGCTTTTTTAGTTGAAGTTGTTTAAACTTATGTAAAAAAAGGAAGAGTCCCAGAGATTATAGATTTTTGTTTTGCGAAAAAAAACGAATAAATCTGGGACTCATAGACGAAGATAAAATAAGAGATTGGATAATACCTTATTTAAGTAAGGGGAAACGAGGCTTTGCACCCAGAATATGTTTAATAAAGGTGGTTCAGTTAATCTTAAAGCGGATGAAAACAGGCTGTCAATGGCGGGAAGTAAGCGTTAAAGAATACTTTGAGTATAAGGTAAGCTGGCAACTGATATATTATTACTTTAATAAATGGAGTAAAGATGGTTCATCCAGGCAGGTGTGGATCGCGCTATTGTCAGGGCACAAGGGTGAATTAGACTTGTGCAGCGCGCAATTTGACGGTAGTCATACGCCTTCCAAACGGGGAGGGGAGCAGGTGGGATATCAGGGTAGAAAGGGGTGCAAAACAACCAACAGCTTATATTTGAGTGATAACAAAGGACAACTGTTATCGGTAGGCCGCCCGCAAAGTGGGGAACATAATGACTTGTATGAAATCACCAGCATTTTTGAAGAAATGATAAGCGTTTTGGAGGAAGCCGATATTACTTGTAAAGGTGTTTTTTTGAATGCCGATCCAGGCTTTGATAGTGAGGAGTTTCGGCTGGTATGTGATCAAAAGGATATAGCGTTAAATGTGAAGCCCAACAAGCGTAACAGCAAATTCAGCACTGACCAATATCGTTATTTCGATGATGAATTGTATAAAAGGAGAATAAAAATCGAGCATGCCAATGCATGGATCGATGCATTTAAAGAACTATTGGTGCGCTATGAAACAAAGACATTCACATGGTTAGGATTACACTGGCTCGCTTTTATAACATTGTTCTGTAGAAAATTAAAAGTTTAAACAACTTCATTATCAAAATGAAAAAGTCTGGTTATCGTCTCAAGACATAATATTACTAGTAAGCTCCATTTTCAAAATGACACTAAGAACCCTGGAAAATATAATGGTGGACATTGTTGCAAAACAGCCACCAGATTGCAAAAAAATGAAGAAATTATTATTTATTAGAATTTGACAAAAAAGAGGTAATTTAACTGGTAATATAATTTACTACAATAATCCCTCTGACTATGACTTCCAAGGAACCCCGTATCACTCCACTACAGCAGAGCCCTCAATCATCAGGAAGTAGTATAGGAATTAATGCCCGTTCTTATCCGGCAGTAAGGCCTGCTCCTGTTGTACAGGCAATGACAAATACAGCGAGTCAGCCGGCACCGATACAGCGGCGGGTGGGAATAGAAGTGGAAACAGGTATCCCTGTTTTTGAAACCTATCTGGGGGATACAAAAGAGAATGACCCTAACCTTTTTGGATTGATCTATAATGGTGTACCTTATTCACGGGATACCCGCGGGAATATAAACGGGGTGGAATTACATGCGGATAGTGGAGGGCAGGTATTTGGTTCGCCACGCAAGCAGTATTTTGAGGATAAAATACAAGGGAAGGTAAATGGGATACCGAAAAATTTTGGTAAAGCCAGTATTATTGAAGTGGTTACCAGCAAACAGGGGTTGGTGGATGAGCTTGGGGATAATGGAAAACAAAACCTGAGCAATCACCTGGATGAGATCAATACGCAGATAAATGCGCTGGAACAACCTGGACTCACTCCTTTAGGTACGCAGCTGGCAGGTGTTGATAATCACTGGCCGGTTAGTTTTAGAGATGCTATGCTTAATAATGGGTATTCTCCACAGGTGAATATCGGGATAGACCTAGGCGGATTGAGTGGATTATTTAGTAATCCTATGGGTCCTACTTTAACCAATGGACATTTCTGGGGAATAGGAGAAGCCGAAGATGTAAATACTGAAATTGCAGCGATTATTAATAAGGCCAGGCTCATTCCTATTGAGGGGACGGTCATGCCTGGAAACCGTCTGTTGAATTGTTTACAGGGCGTGCTGGATGTATTGCTTAGTTATTTTAAAGGCATAAGAGCAGGTCATAATATTACTGAGACTGAAAAGAATGAAGTGCCATTTATGCTGAAAGGTACTTTTAAAGAATTGTGGGAAGAGCTGCAGGAGCAATTTCCAGAGGACCAGAAGGATGTGGATCCAATAGCCTGGTATACGAAGGTAAACGAGCTGATTGAATCGACCCTCGATAATAAGTATAAACTACAAAGCGGACCAGCTGGAAGATTGGGAAATCATCTTACTATATCAGGGGCATTTGAGACACTGATGAATGGAGGAAATATTGCGACGACGATTGCTTCTGGTGAAAGTGTGGATAATGATAAAGATTCCAGTATTAATGATGATGTGTCGGAATTTATTGTGGAGCTGGATGCTTCACCGGAACGTAAAACGCCGGTACTGGAGATGCGGCATATGACTACGGTACAAAGTGGCGCAACGATGAAGGAAAATGTGATGGCCGTGGTGGAGGGGATTATAGAGCGGCAGCTACAGCAGTTTAATATGAATGATCAGGCGACGATTAAAACAAGGTCGGGGTGGTAGTGGCTGTTTAAAACCATGCTGCCAGCTCCCCTTTGATAGATTCAAAAAATCCCCTGAGTGCATATTTACTGGCGGTATAAGCACTGCCATAAGGAACGGGAATATAACCACCAATGGAAATATTATTAATCAGGATACCCGCACCCTGTCTTTTGAAAAATGGCAGTACAGCATGGGTACCGCTCATATAACCAAGCAGGTTAGTAGTGATGACCTGCTGATGAGTTTCCCACGGTGTTTCGTCAAAAGTTCCTGCTGCCAGTACACCGGCGTTATTCACCCATACATCGATACGCCCCTTCCATTCAAAGGCTTTCTGCGCCAGTTCCAGCATCGCAGTGCGATCTCCCACATCAGTAGGCAGGACCAGTACATCAGCGCCTAACTCCCGGCATTCATCTCCCAGTTCCAATAAGGCTACTTCATTTCTGGCGGCCAGCACAAGGTTTACTCTTTCCGGAGCCAGCTCAAGGGCAGTCGCTTTACCTGCGCCACTGGATGCTCCTGTTATTACGATCGTTTTGTTTTCCATACGATTGTGACCTCAAAAGCCAGGCCAATGGCAGCGGTCTTTACTGTTCGTTTTTTTTATTAACTTGTAGCGCAACCTATTCTATGAAGTATCAATACCTCGGCTTTGTAGCCGACTATTACCAGACGACCAAATCCAACGAAAAAACTATTAAAAAATTAGAAACCCTTTACGGTGCACCCTTTCCTGAAGCATTCAGAGAACTCATCCGCATTGTGGGCCCTTCGGCTGCGTTCAACATCGTCGCTTTCAGTGATGGCTCGTATGATGGTATGCAGGCACTACATGATATGGCAAGGGAAAACGCGGAAGAAGATGGTACTGACTTTATGCAGGATAAAAACCAATTCCCTTTCAGTGGTTCGGGTGTAACCGGGCAGTTCTGGTTTTTCAGACTCGATGAAGGAAATGACCCGCCTGTATACCAATACAGTCCACCACAGGAAGAGAAAGATCCTTATCGCAAACTGGCAGACCATCTATCTGTTTACCTGAAAACATTCTTGCGATTTTCTAAGTGATCTTTTTGCAACATGCTATTTAAGCGCTGCTCCCAATCTGAATACTTTATCAATATGTTTTTGCAGGAATGCAGGAGTCGCGTCTTTCACCGGGGCGATGTAATGCACCTTTACCGGATTGATACCACAAAACTGCAATGTCCCTTTTTTAAATTGGTTCAATGCAGGGCTATGCATGAATAACCGATTATACCATCCCGGTGTATCTGCCGTTATAATAATGCGGCCCGTTTTACCTTTTAATAATTTCCGGGGGAATGGTTTTCCTGGTACTGCCTGAAAGGTGATACCCGGCAAAAATGTTCTGTCAATAAAACCTTTCATGATTGCAGGATAACCATACCACCACATAGGAAACACCCATACAATATGATCCGCTGCTTTTATTTTTTCAATCGCATCCAACAGATCTGGTTCCAACTCCATTCGCTGCCGGTAACCGTATCGAAGATTAGGGTCAAATTGTAAAGCGCCAATATGGATGGATGAAATGATCGCATTTGCGCTGGCAGCTCCTTCTTTATATGCATTGAATAGCGCCTGATTGTAACTAAGCGGGTCAGGGTGCCCATTGATGATTAATACCTTTTTCATAAGGCAAAGGTGTAACCAGCGGCAAACAATAAAAAGGACATTTGTCTAATTCATGACTGACTTTCGTATTCTGCTAAGCGGGTCAGGGTGCCCCATTGTTGATAATACATTTTTCATATTACAAAGGTGCCAGCGGCAAACAATAAAAAGGACATTTGTCTAATTCATGACTGACTTTCGTATTCTGCTAAGATGTCGCTGGGTAATACCCAGGTAAGAAGATAAATATCCCAATGGGATCAACTGCAGGTATTCAGGATATTTATGAAGCAGGTCTTTATACCGGTATTCAGCACTCTCTTTCAGGAATAAAATAAACCGTTGCTCTAACTTCATATACTCCTGCTCCGCCATCATTTTAAATAGTCGGGCCCAGTTAATACTGGTTTGTTCCAGCTGAATAATGTCTGCCCGTGGAATGGTAAATATCGTAGTGGTGGTTAATGCTTCAATATTCTCAAAGGTCTTAGTTTGACTAATGAAAGAAGAATACGCTGTCACAAACGAATCAGCAAACGTAAAGCAATAGGTGATCTCCTCCCCTTCAGAGTTATGATAAAATGACCTGAAAAAACCGGATTGTACAAAAGCGACTTCCTGACATACACTGCCCTCTTTGATAAAGTACGCTCCTTTCTTCAGTGTCTTAGTCTGCCCTCTGCCCGCGAGGTAATTGATCTCAGCGGCTGACAGTAAATTAAATGACGCCAGGTATTTCTCCATATATACAAATGTACATATCTTAGGGAAGATTAACCTAAACCACCATGAAAGTAAGGATTCTCATTTTTGCTATCCTCATTATTGCCGGCGGGGTACAGGCACAGGATACCGTAAGAAGAATATATACAGGTAATAGAATAGACTCTATTTATTCCACCATCTTACAACAGGAAAGATTGATCCAGGTATTTACACCACAAGATTACAAGCCGGGAAGCAATACGCAGTACGACGTATTATATGTTTTAGACGGAGGCAACTGGAATACCGGTCTAATCAACAATGTACAACGTTTTATAGAAGGTGAAGGGAGTGTACCACCGACCATCGTGGTAAGTGTATTAGGCATTGATCGAAACAAAGATCTTACACCCACACATGTGGAAGACTGGCCTACTTCGGGTGGTGGCAACAACTTCCTGCATTTTTTCAAAGATGAATTGATTCCTTATATCAATAAGAATTATCCATCTAATGGAGATAATACCCTATGGGGGCATTCACTGGGCGGACTATTTGTGATCAATGCATTACTGACAGCACCAGAGGTATTCAAATCATACATTGCTGCTGATCCCAGCCTGTGGTGGGACCATGGCTATATACCTAAAATAGCCCCGGAGAAACTGACGGCATTAGCGGGTTCCAATCATACCTTATTCATCAGTGGCAGACTGGGTAAAGAAGCGGAAGCTATGAAGGTAACCGATATAGATACGATACTCCATCAAAAAGCACCTGCAGGATTGACATGGAAGGTGATTCAATATACGGATGAGACACATAGTTCTATCCGGTTAAAGAGTACCTATGATGGATTGAAATTCACTTTCGGCTGGAATAAAAACAATATTGATTTTCATCCGATGAATGGGATGGTCGTAAAAGGACAACCTATCAATGTCTGGTCTTTTGGCGATACAACGAATATGCGGTATACATTGGATGGTACAACCCCTGCGATCTCCTCTCCTGCTATGAAAGGGATAGTGAATATTGATGATGCAGCGAAGCTGACGGTCAGGCAATTTACTAACCGAGCACGCTATGATAAAGTAAAATCAGGTGTATTCACAACTGGCAAACCCCTGAAAGCAACGGCCAAAGGAGGAGCAGAGACGAGTTATAAGTATTATGAGGAGGATCAGAAAAAACCAAAACTGGAAGGGATCATCAAAGATAAATTAACCCTCCCACGTAAGAATGATTTTAACTTAGAAGTAAACGGCTGGATGGAAGCGAAAGAAGCCGGTTATTATGTATTTGTATTCAATGCTGATACAGATTCACAATTCTATTTGAATGGTCAGGAACTGATCTGCTGGAAAGGGTCTTACAGCGAGTTCACGTATACGTATATCGTACCGTTGGAAAAAGGTTATTATCCATACCGGATAAATTACATACATCACAATGCAGACTTTGGATTAAAGCTAAATTATCTGCCGCCATCAAGTTTAAAGCAGATCAATCCGGTATCACTTCCTTTTTATAACACAGCAGTGTTAGAGAGGTTAATTACTATATTTACATTATAACTGATTGGAGATATTTTACTTTTAAATATTACAACCAATGATGTGGGAGAAAGAAACTGAAAAACTAAGAAAGATCATACATGATTGTGGCCTTAATGAAGCCATTAAATGGGGTAAGCCCTGCTTTGATTACGAAGGTAAAAACATAGTGATCATACAGGGATTTAAAGACTATTGCGCCGTTCTTTTTTTCAAGGGTGCATTGCTTACCGATCCTGATGGAATACTCGTCAAAACCGGCGAGAATACACAGGTAGGCCGTCAGGCACGATTTACGAATGTGAAAGAGATCACGCAGGTGGCAGCTATTCTAAAGGCTTGTATTTACGAAGCTATAGAAGTGGAGAAAGCAGGGTTGAAAGTGGATACAAAGAAGACGCCGGTTAATATTCCTGAAGAGCTGCAACAACAATTCGAAAAACAACCGAAATTTAAAAAAGCATTTGAGGCACTCACTCCCGGCAGACAAAAGGCATATGTGTTTTTCTTTTCAGGGGCTAAACAATCTAAAACGAGGGAGGCAAGGATAGAGAAATACATTCCGCAGATTCTGGCGGGCAAAGGGATGAATGATTAAATTGGATACGGCATCTTTCAGAAGAATAACGCTCCCGGATTCTGGCGGGCAAAGGGATGAATGATTAAAATGAATACCGCATCTTTCATAAGAAGAACGCTCCCGGATTCTGGCAGCGAAAACCATAGCAGCTGAACTAAATGAAATCTAATTCAACGACCCATTACCACAAGAATATTTTCTTGTCCCGGCTAAAAAATTAATACGCCGGCACCTGCTTCGCAGGTTACTGACAAACTAAATGAAGCACATTTTAAGGTTAAAGCATTTGATTTCCGTACAGGAAAAAAGGGAATTATTCTTTACATTGAAATAATCAAAGACCCAAGTAGATTTTTACGTTTTGAGGAGAAATTAATTGATGAAAACTATGACTTCAAAAACCAACGTTGCCTAAAGGCAAGCAGATTGTTACACTGTAAGCATTTGGCCAAGCCAATTCATAAGTATTTGAGAGAGCAAGCAGAATTGATAAAGCAGCAGCATGAATTGGAAATGATGGAGTAAAACGGAAAGAAAGGCAAAGATGCAAGTGCAGAGAAGCCCAATAAGCCGCCTGAGAAAATGTTGTTCACCGCCGCCAACAAAAGCACAACGGGACTATTCCAATTGTTGTTCGACAACGAAGGCAGGGGCCGACTTCTGCAAACGGGCGCTGATACTTAGGGGGAAGTAAGACTATTACCTGAAAATCCTTCATTTTAGCTGTATTTCCCTATTGTTGTCAGGGATTCTCTTTTTTTTTCTATATTAGCCAATTATTGACAAGTCAAAAAAATACAATGGAAAGCCAATTTGGTAATAGGGTTAGAGCCTTGAGGGAAAAGCAGAAACTGTACTTGCGGCAGGTTGCTCCCTTACTTGAAATGGATACCGCCCAGCTTAGTAAAATTGAAAAAGGGCAACGCCATTTGAAGAAAGAGCAGATCCCTTTGCTTGCGGAAATTCTGAAAGCTGATAAGGATGAACTCATTACCCTTTGGCTTGCAGATCAGGTTTTTGATGTTATCAAAGATGAGAACATGGCTGATGAGGCTCTAAAATCTGTTTCACGAAAGATTAAAAAGAAGAAATGAACTATATCCAACATAATCAAATAGTCAATTTTATCTGGGGTATTGCCGATGATGTGCTTCGAGATGTTTATACACGGAGCAAATACAGAGACATTATACTTCCGTTCACGGTATTACGCAGGTTGGATGCTTTGCTGGAGAGAAGCCAAACCTGTTATTAAATTGCTTAAACGATGAATATAGAAAGCATCACTATACAAAACTTCAGGAATATTGGAAAGGAACGAACCTTTTTCCTGAACAGGCATTTTACAGCTTTTATCGGTATTAACGGTAAAGGCAAATCAACCATTCTCAATGCCTTGCGTGTGGCGAGTGGTTCTTATTTTTTAGGCATCCCAAACTCAGAGGTAAAGTCACGGCATATTCACAAAGATGAAATTCGTTTCACTGAATCAGATTATCAACTTGTACCTCAGTTCCCGGTCAAAGTAGAAGCAACAGGAACATTCCCAGGCAGTGATAATCCTATAACATGGCGGAGGCAATGGTTGGAAGGTAAATCTTCCTCAACAACCAAGCATTCAGATGTTGGGAGTATTAAGGATATAGCAATGTCCAATTATCATGAAGTAACCAAAGAAGGTAACGATAAAATCCCTTTGCCTCTAATTGCTTTTTTGGGCATTTCTCGTGCCGTTGGTGCAGGTCGTGTTACCCCACAGAGTCGCATTCAAAAATTAGGTCGGGTTATTTTCCGTGAAGGTTATCAGGATTGGGATGAGATGAGAGCCGTTAAATTTCATTACCCGGAATGGCTGGGTCGTTATGATATGCTGTTAAAGCAGCAGAAGGAATACACAGGTACAAAAGGTGCCTTTTTTACTGCAATAAGGAAAGCAAACCCATACATAAGCCAGCTTGAGTTTAGTGCCGGAGAATTGTGGGTAAAAGTGAAAATAGATGACGAAGAAAGCAATCTTTTACCGCTTAGCTTGCATAGTGATGGTGTTCATTATTTCACGGAAATGGTAGCAGAATTGGCTTATCGTTGTATTGTCTTGAATGGATTTAAAGAAGAAAAAGCGATTGATGAAGCAACTGGCATAGTCATGATTGATGAATTGGACTTGCATCTTCACCCCAAGTGGCAACGCCATGTAGTCAATGACTTGAAAACAGCTTTCCCCAATATCCAATTTGTTGTAACCACACATTCACCTTTTATTGTTCAATCGCTGAAGTCTGAAGAATTAATAATTCTTGATGAGCAAATTAAAAAGGATGGAGACCCTGACATGAAAGGGATAGAGGATGTTGCGGCAAATGAAATGGGTGTTGAAGATGTGCCACGTAGCGAAGCATTTTTAGAAATGCAGAAGGTTGCTGAAGAATACTATGCCTTAATAAAACAAGGTAAGACAAGCATAACAGATAAAGAAACAGCGATTTTGAGAAACAAATTGAATGAATTGGAGGAACGTTTCTCGAATGACCCTGCCTTTGTCGCATCATTACGAATAGAAAGACAAGCTAACGATTTATGAGACCAGTAACTAAAATTGGATGGCCTCAGGAAGGTGGCAATCCTAAATCATATAATCCACACACAAAAGCTAAAACAGACCTTGAAGGTCATTTGGGTTGCTATTGTAGTTATTGCGAAGTTTTTAGTTCAGACCTTGAGGTTGAGCATGTAATTTCCAGAGATCTGGATAACACACTTTCACACGATTGGAATAATTTTTTGGTGGCATGTGGAAGATGTAATGGAAAGGACAATAAGTCAAATAGGAATGTTGACTTAACAATTATGCATTTCCCTCATCGGAATAACACCTTTCTTTCATTCAAGTATGAAGAAGGAGGTTATGTCAAAGTCAACCCAGACTTAGATGGTACAGCTTCTTTTACTCATGCAGAAAATATGCTGAATTTGGTCGGGTTAGATAAGATACCAGGCAATCCTAAATACCCAAATCTTAATCAAAACGACACAAGATGGAAACATAGGAGAGTCGCTTGGGAGTGGGCAGTCAAGTATTTACCCAAATTTGAAAGTGGGGAATTGTCGCCAGTTGAAGTTGCTGAGTTTGCATCTCAAAAGGGCTTCTTTTCTGTTTGGTACTCTGTTTTTAGTGCACATGAAGAAGTGAGGCAAGCACTCATTAACATCTTTACTGGAACTGCAACAAATTGTTTTGATCCGGCCAATGGCTATCAACCTATTCCCCGTAACTCTGCCAATATTGCTGACCCCATCTAAACCTACGTAATAGAAAACATGCAATTACAAGCTGGCTACATATTAGAATCAGTTCGAGATGCACTCAACGCTTACGCAAAGCGCTTTCATAAGAAAAACTCCCCCGGATTCTGGCAGCGAAAACCACCAATGATTAAATTGTACACATAAAAGTTTGAAAAGTATCCGCATGTCACATCCTGAATAATTATGGAAATACCAGTAAAATAAGGCATTTGCCGATCTTCTGTTTTACCATTCTATACTACCTCCTTTTCTATAAATTAGTCCCCTTAACTGGCAATGACAATGAAATCTCTTTCAGCATGGTCCCGGCGGGAGTTCCTAACCGCCATATCCGGGACAGGGGCAGCCATGATGCTAAACCCTTTATCATCATGGGCTATCGGTGACATAGATCCTCGTGTAGCAGCTATCGTAGCAGCTACTTACGGAATTGACACACATAATCACGTAGACGTTCCTTTGATCAAAGAAGATATTCCTGGCCCCGATATTGACCTGGCAGGAGAAATGAAACGCTCTGGTTTATCGGCTATCTGCATGACCTTTGCGGTTGACTACAAGAAATTAGATCCTAACGGAGAAGCGTATGATCGCTTTCTGAATGGCCTGACAGCTATGGATGCTGAACTGGCTAAGAACAAGATGAAACGGGCCCTGAACATGGAGGACCTGCGCAAAGCGAAGAAGAAAAAACAGCCGATTGTGATTCAGTCTGTTGAAGGCGCACACTGGCTGGAAGGAAAGGTGGAAAGAGTGGAAGTAGGTTATAAACGCGGATTACGTCATCTTACTTTATTACACGACAGCGATGCATCTGTACCTTTGGGTGATGTGTATACAAATGAACCTGCGTTTGGTGGGCTGACTAAGTTTGGTGCAGATGTGATCAGGGAATGTAACAGGTTAGGTATACTGGTGGACCTCGCGCATTGCGATGGGAACACGGTGGCTATGGCATTGAAGGTGGCTGCACAACCGGTGTTTATATCTCATACAGGGTTGAATACACAGTTGGGGAATAATCCCGGGATGGCGAAGATGATGTACAAAAGGCTCATCAGCAAGGAGAATGCGAAGGTAGTGGCAAATGCAGGTGGCGTGATTGGCGTGTGGACGCATCTGGCGGATACGCCGTTGGAGTATGCACAGAATATCAGGGCATTAGTGGATATTGTAGGAGTGGATCATGTGTGTATCGGTACGGATACGAAGATGACGCCTCCCTATCACAAGCCCGGTGCTCAATCTGGATTTGGCGGAGGACCCGGTGGTGAGCACAAAGGAGGTCCTGATGGCGATCATAAAAGCGGACCAGATAGCAAGCACAAAGGCGACCCCGATGGGGATCATAAAAGCGGACCAGATAGCGAGCACAAAGGTGGCCCTGATAGTGATCAAAACAAACCTAAAGATAATGGCCCGCAAAAACCACGTGTTGGCGAACGCACCAATCTTGCATGGGCTGATCAAAATGTAGGCTTCTATTACGCAGTGGTGGATGCAATGCTCAAAACAGGTTTTAATGAAGAAGAAATAGGTAAAATAGGTGGTGGTAATTTCTGCCGTGTATTTGATGCTGCTACAAAAAAATAATGGTATTACCCCTGAAAAATGGGGTAATATTTCCTGCAAAACTGAGAGGTTTCTTTCAACAGGCATTCCTAAAAAACCGGTAATTCTTTCAAGTCTGTATTCCTACCAAACCAAAGTTCCTTCAAACGAAAATCCCTACCAAACCAATAATTCATTCAAACCAATATCCTCCCTACCGAAAGTTCCTTCAAACCATCATTCCCCCCAATCCACTAATTCCTTCTAACCAGTATCCCCCTTACCAAAGTTCCTTCAAACCATCATTCCCCTCAAACCAATAATTCCTTCCAACCAGTATCCCCCTACCGAAAGTTCCTCCAAACCATCATTCCCCCAAACCAATAATTCCCTCCAACCAATATCCCCCCTTCCGAAAGTTCCTTCAAACCATCATTCACCTCAACCACTATTTCCTTCCTATTTTAAATCAAATCCCTATCTTCGCCCCGTTTTTAAGTTCTTTTCTTTCCCCCCACCTAAAAAAGGTTCTGTTTAACAGCAGATTAATAGGGAATCGTGTGAAAATCACGAACTGTCCCGCAACTGTAAGTAACAATCACAGTTGCTGCCACCAATGTCCACTGATCGATATGATTGGGAAGGACGGCAGCAATGTTACAAGTCAGGAGACCTGCCTTTTTTACGCTGGCAATGCTTTCGTGGACTGAAGCAACGTCAAGGTTTGGAGTTTTAGATCCGGAGTGTATTCACTTACGGACCACCGTGTGCTTACACCACACCTCCATCCCTTTCCCACCAAAGCATGGTAAAGTCAAGGAGAATTATTATTTCTTCATCAACTCTATCAATGCAAACATCTACCATCGCCTTCGCCGGTATTCTGCTGTCATGTACACTGTCCGTCGCCACCATTCAGGCACAATCTGTTTCTGACAGTACTGTCAAACAATTATCTGAAGTCACCATCAATCATGCCCAACGTTCCAGCATCAACAAGATCAATGTCCCTCTCCGGGATCTGCCATTGACCACGACTGCTGTCTCTTCCAAAACCATCGAACAAAGAGGTACTGACGACCTGGGCGAAGCTATGAAAAACGTGACCGGGGTACGTGCAAACAACACCTACGGCGGTTTCCAGCACTTCACCATCCGTGGTTTTAACAACTTTGTATTGCTGATAGACGGTGTCAGAGACGAACGTCACAACATCAGCACCAGTGCGCCGAGTACCAATCTCGCGAATATTGAAAGGATCGAAGTGCTGAAAGGCCCTGCCTCTGTACTCTTCGGCCACTCTGCATTAGGCGGTATTATCAACATGGTGCGCAAACGCCCTACTACGGAGCAAAAAGCAGACTTCTCCGCCTCCTATGGCAGCTTTAATACCCGCAGAATGCGCGTAGGTGCCGGTGGTGCGCTGAGCAAAAACCTCTTATACCGCGTTGATGCAGGATTATCTGCTACGGATGGTTATCGCAATGCCGGTGTGAATACCAACAATGCATACCTAGCATTGGAATACACACCTACTACACACGATAACTTCTACCTCACCGTTGGCGCCAACAAAGATCATTACGCTACTGACGCCGGTATCCCTATGCTGACAGGTAGCAAACCAGCTCCCGGTATAAATGTAAATACCCGCTACAACGATCCGGCCGATTTTCTAAAGAACACCACCACCAGCTATCAGCTGCGCTATACTCACCAGTTCAGCGATGCATTGGTGCTCTCGGATCAACTCTCCTATTCCGATGATAATATCGACTATTTATCTACTGAAGAACTGACCTTCAATGAGACTCTCGACTCACTGACACGTACTTCTCCACTGTATTTCAATCACCTGACCAGGCCTTTGCAAAATCAGCTGGAGCTGACTTACAACACGCATACCGGTCAGGTTGAACATAAAATTCTCGCAGGCTACTCTTACAGTAATTTAGATCGCAAAACGTATAGTGCCAACATATATGGAGATGGTCTGTACGCCACTGTTGCTGTACAGGATCCTATCTTAAACCAGGGCTACATCAACTATACGCCTTATCAATACAAGGCTTCAGAAGAAACTGTTCATGGGCTGTATGTCCAGGAGTGGATAAAACTTTCCGACAAACTGAAAGGTCTTGTTGGCTTACGTTACGATATCTTCCGGGGTACATATTTCACCAACAAGGTAGATAAAAACAGGAATGTAACAGAGAGAGGTGCGGAGACAAAGATCCCTACCACTGCGCTCACTTACCGTGCAGGTCTGGTGTACCAGCCATTGAAAGCATGGTCTGTCTACGGCTCCTACTCTACTTATTTCAAGCCAAGCAGAAGGATTGCCAACAATGGCGAAACCTTCGAACCGGAAGACGGTTACCAGGGTGAAGTAGGTACCCGTTATGACATTACACGTAACTGGTCTGTGAATGGTTCCCTTTACTATATGAGAAAGAACAACCAGGTAGAAAGCATTGCCGGTGGTGGTTACAAACGTGTAGGTGCTGCTGAATCAAAAGGATACGAAATTGAATTGCAGGGTAGTCCGCTGGCAGGACTGGACGTGAATGCCGGCTATACCTTTACTCTTGCCAAATACCTTCCTTATGCTGACAAGTCACTGACCAATAGTGTAGCTGGCAATATCGTAGCACTGGCACCTAAACATATGGCGAATCTGTGGGCGAACTATCAGCTGAAAGGCTGGAGCGTTGGTGCAGGTGCCAACTATATGAGCGATACCTATACCAATAGTGCCAACACCTATGTATTACATGCTTACACCACCATCGATGCCGCACTGGGTTACCAGTTTGGCAAGCTAGGACTGCGTCTGAATGTAAACAATCTGGCGAATGAGAAATACTTTGCCAACGCCATTTATTCCAACCAGTTTTATCCGGGTGCTACCCGCAATTATTTGCTGACACTGAAGTATGCTTTATAAGATGAAGTTCAAAGCAATATTGCTCATACACCGGTACCTGGGGTTCGCGCTGAGTGTGATGTTTGTCATTTGGTTTTTATCCGGGATGATGATGATGTATGTTACTTATCCGACGATGAAATATGAACAGCGCTTACAACGGTTGCCGGTGCTTAAATTGGAGCAATGTCATATTATTCCGCCTCAGATCAAAAATGCAAAGCGTGTAAGACTGGGCATGCTGCTGGACAGACCTGTTTACAGGATCGACCAGCAGGTGATCTATGCTGATAATGGCGATACCCTACCGGGAGTAGATACGGCATTAGCCAGCCTGATCGCCACTGCCTTTGCGCATAGCAAACCGGCATCTGTAGAGGTCTTACATGAAATAGATCAGTGGATGGCAGCGCATCGTTCGCAGGGTTATCTGCCTGATGTATATAAATTTAGAATGGATGATGCTGCCGGCAATTATGTATATGTATCTATGCATACCGCCGAAGTGGTACAGATGGTGAATGCCAGACAAAGACTACTGGCATGGCTGGGACCTATTCCTCACTGGATCTATCCGACTCTACTGATCAGGAACAGGCCGCTATGGAGTCAGGTGGTGATATGGGTATCATTGATGGGCACCATTATGTGTCTGGCAGGCATTATCATGGGCTTTGTGAGGTATAAAAAGAAGCGGGGTATGCAATTCAGTCCTTATAAAAAGGTATGGTTTAAGTATCATCATTATACTGGATTTATCTTTGGGTTGTTTGTATTTACATGGGTATTGAGTGGGTTGTTTTCAATGAGTCCGCTGCCTTTGGGAAAGAACACAAAACCAAAGACTACTATCCAGGATAATTTTGTTGTATTGCCCCGAAAATTTTCGGATGTAAAAGAAATCCAGCTCATAGAGGTGGAAGGAAAACCTTATTACCTTGGCTGGAAAGATGGCCAGCATACACAGCTGCTGGATGCTGGCAAAACGGATAGCAGACCATTTGAACGATTCGATAGCAGTATCTTTCATATAAAAGGTAAGAAGGAAATATTGACTACTTACGATGACTATTACTATTCACGTAAATATGAAAAGCGACTTCCTGTTTTAAGGGTCAAAGATGGTGAGATTTGGTCTTATATAGACCTCAGCAACGGCCAGCTGGTGCTGCAACAGGATAATGGCGCAAGGGTGGAGCGGTGGTTGTATCATGGTTTACACAGTCTTGATTTTAGTTTTTTGGTTTATAAAAGACCATTGTGGGATGTAGTCGTGTGGATATTAATGCTGGGTGGAACAATGGTCAGTGTGACAGGGGCGGTATTGACATGGAAATGGTTAAAAAGGAAAGCAGGGGTTAGATGATCCCTGCTTTTTTAATATGTCTGACTGACTATTTCATTAATATTTCCAATTGGCCAGTTCATGGTATGTTCAATTGACCACTTTATTGTATGTCTAACTGATCACTTCACGGTATGCCCAATTGACCACTCCATTTCCTCTATGGGTAAGATTATGGAAGTGTCAAAAGTAACACCATCTCTGTAGTAATCATCCATGGTCCAAAACCCATCTACGGGTGAGATTACCGCTGTGTCAAAAGTAACACCATCTCTGTAGTAATCATCCGTGGTCCAAAACCCATCTACGGGTGAGATTACGGAAGTGTCAAAAGTAACACCATCTCTGTAGTAATCATCCATGGTCCAAAACCCACCTACGGGTGAGATTACGGCTGTGTCAAAAGTAACACCATCTCTGTAGTAATATTTCCACCAGTCGTATCTATTATTCTATATCCACATACACTTTGATCAATCTCTACATCAGCCGTTTCTTTTCCTATCTGGTAAGAGGCGGCTAGTGTTGTATATTGGTAAATATTATCTTCTTCAGTTTCGTCTATCATATGGTAGTGGCCACAGAAAATTGTTATTTTTTTAGGCGACCCTTTTAGTAAATCCTTCAATTCATCCCGACCTTTCAGCGCAGCACCTAATCCTTCTATGGGCGTATTGATCGCTAACACAGGATGGTGTACAAAAAGAACTATTTCTTTGTCTGTATTTAACATTTCTTTTAACCAGCTCAAACGCTCCACATCAATTTTATTATCAGAAGTATCTAAGATAATATACCTGACAGCTGCATCCTCTTTGATATAATTTGCAGGCTCAGGATAATATTGACTCACTGCTGCAGAGGTATCATGGTTGCCCAATACCATCCACAATGAAAATCCTCTCTGCGCAATTACATCAAAGAACCATTTATTCATTTCAAGGGACCCGATATCCCCTCCAAATACAATCTCTTTAATTCCTCTTTCTGCTACATCATCTAAAATCATCTTAAAGTTCTTTGTATGCGCCGTAGGATTATTGATATAACTGATGCCATTCCCTGTCTGCAATTCCTGTCCTAAATGACTATCTGTGATATATGCTTTCATAGTTTAAAGGTATAAAAAAAGAGGGTGTATTATAAATAAATGAAACTCCTGAGAAACGCATAAAATAGAATCTGGCTCCAACAGGTATCCGAATTAAAGAAGGGTGTATCTAACTTTTGATCCCCCCTCATCTTTTACGAAACATGAGGTACGTGACCCCGACCATTATATATGCGATGACGGCATCCACAGTAGCAGCCGCCCCCAACACAGCTAATTTAGATCCGAAGGCGAAAATGATATCGAAAAACATACCTGCAAAAACCCATTCTTTCAACCTGTTCAACTTATTGGGAATGAGGAGCACCGCAATACCAGATAATTTTGCTACACCCGGTATATAAATAAAATGTGGTGGATAGCCCAGTTGTAAGGTGATATTCCATACCAGCGGATTGTTTGTGAGTTCACAAATACCACTGGTGCCAAACCATAATGATGTGAGGGCGATACCTGTCCAATAGATGGCGTTTACTACTTTATGATTCATGTCGTTATTGTTTTATGATCCAAAGGTGGGCAAAGAGTGACGGAAGGAAAGGATCATTCCCCTGGGTTAGACAAAATGAAGGGGGAACCGGGCATTTTCATTTCATAAAAATTAAGTAAAATTGTGCCATGGAACTAAATTTAGAATATAACAAAGCCATACGGCTGCTGGATGAGGGCCGGGAAGAAGAAGCCCTGCAACTGCTGGAAAAAGTACTGTTGAACAGTATGCAAAATGATGATCAGGTACATGTGGTCAGGAGCAGTGTGGTATTGGGTGAATATTTCTTCAATATAGGTGATGAGGAAGCTGCCGGCAAGAACCTGGAACGTGCGATAGAAGCGATCCTGACAGATGAGGAGGCGGAGGAATTGGATTGGGAGTTGAACCAGGCGAGGGAATTACTGAATAATCTGTAATAAAACATCCATGAAAAAGGAGATTCATTACTGAATATGGTCTTACCCTGGAAACTGTGATCAAAGAATTATCTCACTGGGGCAATACCCACAGAATACAGGTAATGGGTAAGGTTTAATGACGCGCTTTCAGCTTCAGGTAAATAAGGGCGATTAAAACAAATGTACCCGCCACTGCCACATACACACTCAGTGAGATCGCATGCAGGATGGCACTCCCTGCCGTCCACAAACCGACCGCCCTTGCACGAATATCCGGCATATGGGCAAAGCTCTGATTCAGAATGGCCAGCGAACTGGGTATCATGGTAGCTGCGCCAACGCCCTGCAATACTCTCCATACGATCAGCATTCCTGCTGTACCTGCAAATCCACAGCCTACAGAGGCGGCGCAAAATATGAACATCCCCCACTGAAATACATGTTTGGCGCCAAACAAATCACTCAGGTTCCCGGCTGACAACATCAATACCGCAAAGGCCAATGCATAGGCATCAATCACCCATTGCAGTATGCTCATATCAGCTTTGAATGTCTTTGCGATTTCGGGTAAGGCGATATTTACGATGGAAACATCTAATTGTGCAACTACGAAAGCAAGGCTGGTTACTGCCGTGGTCCATCTGAAACTATTACTGGCGGTCATGATCAAAGGAGGGATTTTCTGATACGGCTTAACGACGAGGGAGTAATACCCAGATAAGATGCGAGCATTGCCTGTGGCACCCTGTTCGCTAACCCCGGGTAGTATTCTATAAAATGTAAATAACGGGATTGCGCATCCTGTACCAGCATATTGCCGGCGGCTTTCATCTTACTTTCCAACACGGATGCTGTGATCCTTGCAAAGATATCTTTCCAGCCGGGAACCACTTTGTCGAGGTAATTGAAATCTGCTTTTGAGAACACGAGCAATTCACAATCGGTCACAGCCTCTATATATTCTGAGGCAGGCAGTTCATCGCGAAAGCTACTGAAGTCGGCCGCAAAACGGTCTTCATATACAAAATATCGGGTGAACCCCTCTCCTGCTTTGTTATAATAACAAATACGGCAGACCCCTTCGGTTACATAACCTATTTCTTCGGATACTTTCCCGGCTTCGGAGAAACTGGCTCCTTTGGGGAGCTTTTTCCATTGTGCTTTACTTTTGATTTGCGCGATCTGTTGTTCAGTCAGGTACCCAAATTGAAGCAGGTACGTAATGAGTGGTTCCATTCCTGCAAAGTTAGGGTAAGGAGAGACAACCTGTATTACCAATTGACAACTTATTCTTTTATCCAGTAGTGAGATTTGTTCCGGGGTGATCCGCCCAGTCACCGCCGGTTTGCCAGCTGAGTGTCTGCAAACCAGCGGGAGGCGGGGCATATATTGCTTTTCTTAAAGAAGCATCGGTGCAGCATAATAATAGGGTAATTTTTTAGCATGGGCTACATGCTAAAAATTTTACAACATACTATTCTTCCCCTTTATTCGTCAGTTTTGCCAACACAAAGAAAGCCCCTTTGGTCACCACTTTTGCATGCGCAGGCAATTCTCTGACAGGAGTGATAGCGGAATATCCCACATCCGAAACACCTTTTGCTACCGGCCACTTTTCAAACTCATAGCCTTCTTTTGTTTCTTTTATCATCACAAAAATATAATCCTCTCCTGCATGGCTTACAATAGCGGCAGTAGGTACTGCAGGGCCTTTAACGGCGCCAGTACTGACTACTGCTGTTACATTCATACCTTCTATCAATCCTGATTTATCTCCATTCACCACAGCATGTACAGGAATTGTCTTGGTGTCATTTTCAAATGCAGTGCCTATGGAAAACACCGCTGCTTCGTACGTCTTGCCGGGATTATTTGTCAATGTGAAGGTAATATCCTGTTTGGGTTTCAATTTAGACAGGTCCTTCTCATACACAAACAGGTCGAGGTGTAATTCAGAGTTATTGACTATTTGCGCTACAGGGGTAGCTGCATCTACATTCGCTCCTATCTCTGCCTTCACATTGCTGATGGTGCCACTGATAGGTGCTGTAATGGCGATAATTGTGGTGATCTTGCCGGCAGACACTGCGGAGGCAGAGATCCCTAATGCAGACAGCTGTTGCTGCAAGGCATTTCGCGTAGCAGTGAGGGTCGCGATTTCTGTCTCTACCCTTTGCAGGTTTTTTAATGGCGCTGCATTGCCGGCTACTAATTCCTGCTGGCGTTGTTGTTCTATTTTTGCGAGGTTCAATTGGGCAATGGTGGATTGTAATTCCTGTTGCACCTTTGTCAATTCAGGGTTGACGAGTGTTGCAATCACCTGTCCTTTCTTTACATAATCACCGGGTAGTACGGTCAGCGTTTTCACAATGCCGCTGGTCAGTGCGGTTACTAATGCTTTGTTCTGATTAGGCACAGAGAGCATGCCGCTTAACTTGATCGCATCTACCAGGCTTTTCTGGCTGACAGTATCCAATTCAATGCCGACGGCTTTCATTTGTTCCTGAGTGATGGCCGCTACATTGGTTTCCGTTTCAGCGGCGTCCTCCTCTTCATGCGTTGCTTTTGGCTGGACACAGGCGGATATCGTCAATATGATTAAGAAAAATACTTTCTTCATTTTATCTGTTTAAATAGAAGTTTAATTGAATTGCGGACTGATTGTATTGATTCAATACATCCAGGTAATTTCTTTGTATATCGATGGCCTGTGTCAGGAATTGCGATAGCTCTGCAAAACTGATTTCACCGGCCCGATAACTCAGGTTGGCGGCTTTGATGATCAGATCCGCCTGTTTCAAACCAGTGGATTCATAATAATCCAGTAGCTCTTTATTCTTTTGCAACTGCTGTACATCCTGCTGACGCTCTGTTTGCAATGCCTGTTGCTGATAGTCGAGTACGGATTGCTGGTATTGTTTTTCTACCTGTGCCGCTTTGATGCTGTTATGATACGCACCTCTTCCAAACAAAGGAATACCG
The DNA here is from genome assembly GCF_034274695.1 of Chitinophaga sp. LS1. Taxonomy (NCBI): domain Bacteria; kingdom Pseudomonadati; phylum Bacteroidota; class Chitinophagia; order Chitinophagales; family Chitinophagaceae; genus Chitinophaga; species Chitinophaga sp. LS1. Next base: position 4,730,880 of record NZ_CP128362.1, on the reverse strand, counting down.
ACAGTAAATGAAAAACCTGAATAAGGATCACGCATGCCATACAGGCGTTGTGTGAAGAAACGTCCCTGAAAATCAGGCATACGGTTTTGACGGGCTACCCTGATCTCTGCATTGGCAATGGCAATATTCTGTTCCTGTTGTTGAATAAAAGGATGAGTTACATCCAGACTGTCACCATAATCGACAGCGACCTTTTCAATGCCGGTACTTTTTGCTACATAAGCGGTATCTGTATTCAACAGCTTTTTTAATACCGCCTGCTGTACTTTCAGATCACGATCTATGAGTTGTAACTGTACAGTGGTTTCTCTTGCTTTTGCAATGGCCGCAATACTATCTAATCCGGCACTTTCACCCGTCTTTACTCTTAATACAGCGGCGGCTGACAACGATGTATAAATACTATCCAGCCTTGTCCACAGTGCCTGTTTGCTTTGATAATACCAGAGCGCGTACCAGGTACTTTGTACTTCTCTTTTTATTTCCAGTGCTTTAATCGTGCGATTATATGCAACTGATTTAGACTGTTCATTCAGCAACTGCTTTTTTGCTTTATACAGCCCTGGCCAATCCAGGGTTTGAGAAAGCCCTATCTTCAGGATCCCTTTTGAATCGGTAGGACGCAGGTCTTCATTCTCTGCAAAGATGCCCGTATTCGGGATGGTCGCAGCGGTGGCATTCAGCGTAAGGCTTTTTTGCAGTTGCAGGTCAGCAGATCTGATTTGCAGGTTTTGCTGTAATGCTTTGTTATACGCATCATGGAGGGTGATCCCTAATGGCGTATTTACTTTCATTGGTGATTGCGCATTTACTTTCATCGAAAATGTACAACCTATTAACAGCAATATGGTCAGGGCCTTTTTCTTCATAGTGATCATATACAACAAAGGCAATACGATCAGGGTCAATATTGTCGCAGAGAGCAATCCTCCAATCACCACGGTGGCCAGTGGTTTCTGTACTTCCGCTCCTGCGCCGGATGATAATGCCATTGGCAGAAAACCTAAAGAGGCTACGGTGGCTGTCATCAACACAGGTCGTAATCGTTCCATAGTGCCTCTCTTTATTCGTTCCAATACATTTGTCACCCCCTCTTTTTCCAGCTGATTAAAGGTGCCGATCAATACAATTCCATTCAATACGGCTACGCCAAACAGGGCAATGAAACCTACACCTGCTGATATAGAAAATGGCATTCCCCGTGTCAACAAGGCCAGTACACCACCAATGGCAGACATCGGGATGGCGGTAAAGATCAATCCTGCCTGCTTGAAAGAATGGAATGTAAAGTAGAGTAATACAAATATCAGCAGCAACGCCGCAGGCACTGCTATGCTTAATCTGGCAGATGCCTGTTGCAGGTTTTCAAAAGTACCGCCATAGGTAAAGTAATACCCTGTAGGCAATTGATACTTTGCGAGTTTGTCCTGTATCTCTTCCACTACAGATTCCACATCTCTGCCTACTACATTGAAACCAATCACGACCCTGCGTCTTGCCGCCTCTCTGCTTATCTGGGCCGGACCATCTTTGAATGATACAGTTGCGACCTGACTCAATAAGATCTGGTTGCCATTGGGCAATGGAATAAAGAGATTGGCCACATCATCAATGCTGCTTCGGTGTGCACTATCCAGTCTTACAACCAGATCAAACCGCCGCTCATTTTCAAATACAGAACCAGCTACTTCACCTGCAAAGGCAGCACTGACTATCCTGTTGATATCAGCGATGTTTAACCCATAATTGGCAATACGGATCCTGTCATATTCAATGGTGATCTGCGGCAAACCTGTCGTTTGCTCTATCTGCGGGGTGGACACACCTTTCACGCCCTGTATCACACCAGCTACTCTAGGTGCAATTGCAGCAAGGGTGTCTATATTTTCACCAAATATCTTCACCGCTACATCCTGCCGGATGCCCGTCATCAGCTCATTAAAACGCATTTGAATAGGCTGGTTGGCTTCGAAAAACACACCGGGTATCTGTGCTAACTTTTCTTCCATCATGTGGGCCAGTTCATTGTAATCTTTCGTGGTGGTCCATGCTGATTTTTCTTTCAGCACTACGATCAGGTCAGTCGCTTCTGGGGGCATTGGATCGGTAGGGATCTCCGCACTCCCGGTACGACCGATCACCTCTTTTACTTCGGGAAACGTTTTCAATAGCCGGGAGGCCTGCATAGAGGTTTCAATACTCTGACTCAAAGAAGATCCCGGTGGTAAGATACAATGGAAAGCATAGTCGCCTTCCTGCAATTGCGGAATGAACTCCCCGCCCATTCTGGCAAATAAGATCACCGCCATCACTGTCAGCGCTACTGCCACACTCACCACTACATACTTAAACCGGATAGCCTTGTCCAATGCCCTGCTATAAATCCGCTGAAAGTACCCGATCATCTTATCGGCAAAGGTGACCTTCTGTGAAATTTGTTTCGGCAAAAACAACGCCGACATCATAGGAATATAAGTCAGTGAAAGCAGCAAGGCACCTAATATCGCAAAGCCGACAGTCTGTGCCATAGGACGGAACATTTTGCCTTCAATGCCTACCAGTGTCAGGATAGGGATATATACTACCAAAATGATGATCTCTCCAAAAGCGGCACTGTTCCTGATCTTAGAAGCAGAAATAAATACCTCTTCATTCATCTCTGCCTGTGTCAGTTTTTGTTGGCTGGTGCGCCGGGCCAGGTGATGCAGGGTCGCTTCAACAATGATGACCGAACCGTCTACAATCAATCCAAAATCAATGGCACCCAAACTTAGAAGGTTTGCAGATACATGGAATACATTCATCAATCCCAATGCAAAAAGCATAGATAATGGAATGGCAGATGCGACGATGATACCTGCACGTATATTTCCTAAAAACAATACCAGTACAAAGATCACAATCAAAGCACCTTCAACGAGGTTGCGTTCTACGGTGCTGATAGCGCGGTTGACCAGACTCGTACGATCGAGATAAGGTTCAATGATCACATCTTCGGGGAGGGCCATTTTAATCTGCTCCATTCTTGCTTTTACCCGCTTTACTACCTCTGCACTATTTGCTCCTTTCAGCATCATGATAATGCCGCCTACTACTTCTTCCTCTCCATTCAGGGTCATGGCCCCATAGCGGATCGCACTGCCAAATCTCACATTCGCCACATCCTTCATATAGACAGGAATGCCTGCGGGATTCTTAATTACAATATTGCCGATGTCTTCCAGCGAAGTCACCAACCCAATACCCCTGATGAAATAGGCATTGGGCTTTTTATCAATATAAGCACCACCGGTATTCTGGTTATTCTGGTGCAGGGCGGTAAAGATTTCGGAGATACTTACATTCATGGCCTTTAGGCGGGCAGGATCTACAGCTACTTCATATTGCTTGAGCATACCGCCAAAGCTATTGACCTCTGCAATGCCCGGTGTGCCATAGAGTTGGCGGGCTACAATCCAGTCCTGCATAGAACGGAGGTCTGCGGCATTGTATTTATGTTCACTCCCTTTTTTAGGGCGTAATACATATTCATAAATTTGTCCCAGACCGGTGCTTACAGGCGCCAGCCCGGGCATGGCGACACCTTCGGGTATCTGGTTCCTTACTTCCTGGAGGCGCTCATTGATGAGTTGCCTGGCAAAATACACATCTACTTTATCGTCGAACACGGCGGTCACGACCGATAAACCAAATCTTGAAATAGAACGGATTTCGATCAGATCGGGAAGGTTGGCAATGCTTTGTTCAACGGGATATGATACGAATTGCTCTACCTCCTGGGTGGCGAGCGTAGGAGCATTTGTAATAATCTGAACCTGGTTATTGGTAATGTCCGGTACGGCATCGATGGGCAGGCGCAGTGCGCTCCACACACCCCATACAATGAGTATGACCGTGAGGCATCCAATCACCAGTTTATTGTGTATACTAAACCTGATGACTTTATCTAACATAATAAATAGTTTGTCTCATGGCAGGGTGCCATGCAGCATTAAATTGTGTACTGTGGGAGGGTGATTATGCCAGCCGGGGAGGTTGTAATAATGAACGGGTGTAAGGAGTAGCCCGCATAGACTGGTAAGCAGCGATGTGCTTAACGAGAGGTATGGTGATGGAGAATTCCGGTGTGGTTACTTTTGCTAATATGACACCTGATGTGCAGGAGGAGCAGGAAGCGGTGAATGGCGAGCATTCGCCTTTGTCTTTTTTTGAGTTGCTGGTGGTGGTGGTTTCCTGCGCACAGCTATCCCATACACAGCAAGGTATGATGGTTTCGCAGAGAACGATGAGAGATAGTATGAAAACCAGCAAGAATTTCATGGGGGTAAATATAGGTAAAAATCTTATTATTGGGGTAGTTTGAAGTATTTATTGGTGTAGGTTACGGTATTATATGGTTATGTGAAAGCACACATGGGTGAAAATGTGTAACAATGTACAAACCCGAAATCCACTGAGAAAATAACCTGAACTCACCATAGATCAGATGTTAATTATTTTAATTGTAACGAAATGATGCGTTGCCTTGTTCAGGCCTAATTATGTTGCTTGGCGAAAACCTAATACTATTTCAGCTGATCGTCCTTGTCCACGAGGTTTATTTTGATTTATACCACCAATCTTAGTGAGAATCAAAAAGGTAATATAAGAAAGTATACAAAAAACAAACTCTCGTTACCGATGATGCTGTGATGAAATTCGTATACTTGGCACTGAGAGAATCATCAAGGAAATTGACCATGCCCATTAGAAATTGGGACATGATCCTTAATCAGTTCTTAACTATATTTGGTCCTAGAGTAAAGATCTAATTATTTAGTAGCCTCGGTTTTTAAACTTACACGCTTAATGAAATAGTCCCCAAGAATTTCAAGTTATTGGAGTCTCCTGCATCCTGTAAAGTTCAAAAACGATTCTTTTCCCATTTTCGCTTATTAAATTCGTAGTAGTTGGTATCTTAATAGCTTCAACCTGACTTTCATAATATGATTATGTTTACTGCTACCGGCGCAAGCCTTATACTGCATTACCAAGACGAACGCGACTATACTCGGAACTATTTGCTTGCATCGTTTGCTGATAACTTGGATGAACCAGAACACACCGTTACGCTCAGAAAAACGTTTACCTTTGGCTTCGACCAACTTCTAACAGGAGTCGAGGGATTCGAAGAAAACAGCGAGGAAATTTGGGCCGAGTTTCAACTTGGCAAACTTGTGGGTGAATATTACCAGGTAATTCCCGGAGTTATTACTAGACGAATTAAACTATTCTTCCACCCTTCAGTCAAGCTATCAAGAACGCATTTTATAATTGATGAGAACATCTCTATTTTTCGCATTATAGAAGACTTGATAAGTGAGGATATTTATGTTGGTGGCCCTCACATCACAGCCATTTCTTAGTCCGAATTCCTCAACATCGTTAGTAAACTACCCAATCGCATAGAGAAGAAAAAGTATGTTAGTGCGAGAGCATCAGCAATTTTGGGCGAGTTCTTTACAACTACCAGGGATGCAAAAGCCGATTACGAAAAGTATTTAAACAAGAAGATCTCAAGGAAAGATCCCAATTTACTTGAGGAGTTTAAGGAAATAGAAATAGAAAAATATCACGCCATTCTAATCAGGCTGAGACTGATGCTCGCCAATGAAAAGTCATACAACGAAAAACATTGGCAAGTTCAAATTTTGCAGATTATTCTTCTAATGTACACACGTTACATTCGTGTCTTCGAAAACGTACCAATTAAGGGTATCGATGAAGAAAAACGGTATCTGGATTACCTACTTGTTGATGTTAATGGCTATGCTGATGTCATTGAGATAAAAAAGCCTTTTGATAACTGTATAGTTTCTAGCCGAACGTACCGTGAAAATCATATTCCCCTTCACGAACTGTCAGGTGCAATCATGCAATTGGAAAAATATCTCCTAGGTTTAAACAGATGGGGCGCTAGCACAGAAAAAGCCCTAAATGAGAAATATAAAGACTCATTGCCTGCTGGCGTTGAGATTAAAATTGTCAATCCAGGGGGCATAATTATAATGGGACGCGAGCACAACCTGACTACTAGTCAAAAGAAGGATTTTGAGGTTATAAAACGAAAATTCAAAAACGTATTTGACATTATCACCTATGATAATCTGATATTTCGGCTGGAGGCAACTATCTCGCAGTTGAAAATGAGGTAAAGGAGTCGTGTGTCACACTGACGAAGCAAATTGCAAACGGGTCATGATCTGTATTTTTTAGACCGGATCGGCTTCGTGAAATAGACATATCCAAAGCAATGCAATGAGCCGTCACATTTAGTAACTGTTGATTGCGTATATCCGGCATCAATGGAAATCAACCCTTTCAGCCGTTAATTGTCAACACCAACTGTTTCGACTACCTTCCCTACTACCGCGGGTAAGGGAATTATCACTTCAAGTCTAGGTGGACGCCGCTTACCTTCAGCTGGGCGGTGATTTGTAATGAATCCAGACCAGTACCTATAGTAATTGTCTATAGACGTTGATGAAGAAATAAGGTCTAACCAATTCGAGTCAAATGTTCGAAAGTTATCCGAAAATATCTCAAAAATCCTTACCGGCTGCGTAGGTTTTGGAACTATTTCTTGTGCAAAAATGACAGCCTCTTGAATCGAATTAGCAGCGAAAATGGATTGGAATCTGCATGGAAGCGAAGAATATTCTGGCTGTGATCTGACATGCTCTAGAAGGTATTCGCGCCGTTGTGTATCAGTGAGTAGTTCAAAGGCGGTTTGATATATGCATGGAACGTAAACCGCTCCAAAGGGAGATAAGCCGCCTTGATCCAATGTTAACTCCTGACCTTCATTTAATAATCCTCTTCGATCTGCGTGATAAAAGACATGTCGTGATGTCACGGTATGAATTTATACTTTAAAATAAATGTTAAGTGGCAAATGCAAGATTACCTTCTAAATTTCCAAAATAGAGAAGGTCCCTTTGTATTTGCAATCAGATTTCGATCCTTCGGCTCATGACCGAACCTGATCAAATTGTAAATGTCATTTATCAAGTCTCTTAATTCCGCATAGTAACTATATCCTAAGCTGAAACAATAACTGCTAGTTGGCAAATCTGATACGTCTATAGTATCAACCCCGAGGCAACTAACGGGTGTAAACTTGGACTCGTGCGAATCGCCTGCGCGAGGTACGCTTGAAAGCCGCTTAACTTTCGAAGCCAATAATGTGTCTCTTGATGAAGCATATAAAGTTAACCTATTGGAGCAGTTAAGAAGTTGGGGTGCTATTTGCTCAACAAATATCTGAGCATCAATATCAGGCGCAGCAAGAATTATCTGATTAAAAACAAATTCTTCGTAAAACTCATTGATTTTCAACCCTTCTAGAGCATCAACCAAGCCCCGGCTGCCCATACTGTTAGCGATAACATTTAACTTTTTAACCGCCAGTCCTTGCTTTAATGTCCAGGAAAAACTGAACGATGTGTGGTGTTGCATATTTAATAGTTTCCTCGTCTGATGAATATAAGGCCGCTGTGCCATCTGCACTGCAGCCCAACTAACAAAATTAATTTTAATGTTATCATACGTATGATATATAATAGGTAAGCTGGCGGACTTAACAGAACAATTAAGGTTCTCCTATAAAAAGGGCAACAAGATGCTTATTAGTGGGGACTGCCCCTCCCTCATCCCCATATTTCATTAAATTTTGTCCATAATTAGACCATATGCTTTCAAAATGTGTATATATTGAAGGCATTCCCCCGAACTGGCTTTCTATGGCTTACAGGTAATGAACACTCGTACATTTCTTTCCAAACAGGTGTTGCGTAAAGCATTTAGGAGCCATAAAATTGGCAAGGTTGCTTTCGGGGCTTTCTGCTTGGTTACCACTTTTTTCAAATTATCGGTAAGATCCTGTTTGGAAATGAAGTTGACGATCAGGTGAACCTCTTTTATACTATTAGTGGCATTCATGGTAGCCTTAAGATCTTGTAGAAAGTTCTTTTTCCCGGTCCGGTTGCGATCGATATTACTGGTGGAATACATACCCGACCAATATGCCTTTCTATCTTCCATCTGTTCCGGATGAGCGAAAAAGTAAAGGTTCTTTAAGACCTGCCCCACTATTTCCTGAAAGGCGGTTGCAGAGAACACTTTGTCGCTGGCTTTGCAGTGTATCAATTGAACATGTGCCATATTCTTCACGCCTATGTAATCTGAATACTCATAGTTAAGATCCTCCAATAGCAAATGATCAAGGGTAGGCCCCATTGTAGCTTCGACGTACGCAAATGTAGAGCCGGCCGGGAAACTGGTGGATGTAGCAGTGATGATACCTTTCTCGCTAGTGATGGCGTTCATTGCCGGTTCCGGTTTAAACATTTCTAGAAATCCATTGATACTGCCCAGCAGCTTACTATCCTGCCAAAGTTGACCTTTCGAATAGTTGATATCTGCGTTTTTGAAAGAAACAGAGAACCAGTTCTTCCTATTAATCAATGCCTGCAGATTTTCACTATCGCCATTGTAATATTTTATCCATAGTTTTTTAAATTTTTCAGAGTTCAGCTTATATCCGTTGGCAGTAACCTCAAGCTCAAGTCCAGCGTCCAAGGTATTGTTGATGAAAAATTGCCGGCCAGTGCCTGTTCCGTACTTATTAATTTCAAATGAATTCTCAAAAGACTGCAAGAATGTTTGAAATGAAGATTTTATTGGGCGTTCTACTTTGCCTACTTTATAAACTAACTTAGGCAGCGAATCATCTTTACTTTCTACATAATCACGCATCTCACTCGTTAACAACAAAATTTCAACCGGTGTGAGTTTGGCAGAATACTGCTTAAAGGATAAAGACTTTGCGAAATTCGCAAGAAAAGGATTCAACTTACGCTTTTTACTAAAATTGTCTATAGAAACTAAAATTCTGGCCAAGTATTGCTGAACGGCTACTTTACTATTTGAAATATTTACTTTTGCTTGGTTGCCAGTTACTGTAAATAGCTCACCATTAGTTTCGTGCTTAAATGAATTAAGCATCTTACCGGTTATCTGATGCACAGGCATAACGGCTTCGACGTTGTTGCCTTCGTAGGTTACTTTATGCATGGCCGTAGTGCTAGGGGAGGTATTTTGGGTATTGGCTTTCTTTACAGTAGATTTAGCTTCCATAAACGCTCTATTGAGGATGTCGGAATTTACCTTCTCTACATAATCGTCTAGGCACTCCTGAAAATTCTTTCCCCCTGTTCTGGTAACGACTAAGTAATCGCCATATTCAATTATTAGCGCATAACAATGTTTCACATCGCGTTCTTTTCCTTTCGAAAGGAAAGTCGGCGGCTGTTCGACACGAAACACAATAAAAGAGGCATAGAAAGATTTCTTACCTATCTTCCTTTCTAAGCGTATATCCTGGTCAAGCGCATTTCCGGTTTTACCAACCGATGCTTCTCGTAAGCAGTTCCTAATGGCTACTTTGGGCAAAGTGCGTACTACTTTAAAAAATTGATACTTTTCTGATAGCTGAAAACGATCCAACATCTTATTACCGATTAATTTTTTACTAATGAGTCGATAGCTGAAATAAATTAACCAAGATTACATGACTTTTATTCAATAGAATTACCTGACGCAATTCAGTAAAAATGACTTCTCTGACTATATCATCATATATGAACGTCTGCCGGTTGGCTTTATTTGCTACCAATCCAGTAATCTTAAGGCTGAGTTGTCTTGCCATGTGCCCTTTATATCTTCCTCAACCCATTTTCTGCAGGTTTCCCGTTTCGGGATTACCCCAGATGACACTGATATTTTTTTTATGCCAAATTTTGGATTCCAGCGTAAAGGCATACGCTTTCTGTGCATAGCCAATCTTTAGTAAGAATAACATCACAATTGTAAAGGCAATGACTTTCTTCATACATTGAGGCTAAGGAGTTTTAGTGATATAACATCAGGCTTGAGGACTCAGACAATAGCATAAGCTGTTTAAATCTAATTTATAGCAAATTTTATATACGGCAAATACCCACTAGTTGGTATTTTCATCCCAACGCGGACTTTACACAAAGAACAAGGTCTCGGATGAACTTTTGCTGTAATTTTATATAGGCCAACTAGATGTACCAGCAGAATGTAACTTCCAAAAATGAGAGAGAGATTAATCAAGGACTATCAAAATACTTAAATAATTAATATGGCAACAACTATTCATAATATTGAAATTCTCAGAACATACCTTTCGGGGGTGTTGGACAGAGCAAACCACCATGCCCAAAATGTCAATGAAATTGCACTTGCTATTGCAGGAGGAATAATTTGGAGAACAACAGACAATATTCGTGTAATGTCCCGTGAAGGTGAAATGAAAAACATATTGTGGCTCCAAGTAGGTGATAGAACTTTATGCTTCGCATATAACCATGATACCAGAAACATAGAGGTAAGGGAGGGGTCTATTCAGGGAGCCGTAGTTATTAACTTTAACAACGTTACACCTCTAACGGATGTTAAGGTATTTTTCGAGAATTTATAACCGAGCTAATATGAAATCAAACGTCAAAGCTGGCAATCCTTTATATTAATTTATCTTGTTATACATATTAGTGGATAAAGCCTAGCTAAGTGAAAGTGTTGTTTCAGGAAGAGACTTCTATCACGAATTCTTTTACACTATAAATGAGACTGCACTGTTTTATGTGATTTCCTTCATCTGGTCATAGCATCAAGAATGTCCTTTAATCTTTCAACATAGAGGTAGGTAGGAGTGTTGATATGTATTCGGCCGTGGCTGGTTCGTATTGCAAACTTTCCGGCTTGACAAGCTCGTTCATCACTGCAAACTCATTTTATTAACCTTTTTATATGTCATCTATGTCCGAAAGCAATAAAGACAAAACCTGGCGCAGCCTTCCTTTAGGTTTATGGGTTCCTTTCTCATAATGGAAAACTGTTGACTCATTAACTCCCAAATTTTTAGCAAGATCTTCCTGGGTAACCCCTTTGATATAACGATAATATTTAATCTTACCAGCAAGACTGGAAATATCAATTTGAAATGGAAAATAGCCTAAGAATTCTATGATTTTGGGATAGTATTTTACCATAGGATTTGACCGATTATTCTCCCACAGTGTTACACAATCTTCTGTTACTCCTATAAAATTGGCAACTTCCCTTTGTAACATCCTCTTTTCCAACCGCTTATTAAGAATTTTCTCATTTAAAGTCTTAGGACTCTCTAAATATTTGTCTCCAAATGGCTTAGGTACAATTTTGGAAAATGTGGAACAAGGCAACGCATTCATGTGATTGTGTTGCCTTGTTCCGCTTTTATCAAAAAAAGAATGCTTTGGTAAGTATGCCAATTTAACATAAAAATCCTCCTCTCCTACCACTATTTCATCTGTAATTGCTTCAACGATAGTAAGTTTTTCATGCAATTCAAGGTCCGGCCAACGACTGTAAAGTACACAGCACTTCCTGCTCTCTCTATTACAATCAATTCACACTTAATATCGGTTAATGCCTGCCGGTATTGCTTTTGTAAATGATAATCTTTAGCTGGCAATGTAAACGTAACTATTTTATCCTTTTCAATATACGTCATAATAAAAATATGACATGACAGCAGGTCAAATAATTTGGTTGATTAAGTGTGTATTTTTTAAGGCCTATCCCCCGATCCTACCGCTATTATTTTCCTCCGAATGTGCCTGGCCCCTCTTTAGTTTATTATTGCCGAAATTGTATCTCACATTTATTCCGACCCTCCGGCTATCACTATTTATCTTATTGGTGGTCAAAATTCCGTTCACGATCTCACTATATGTAACAATTTTTGTTTTAAACAGATCGTATATATCAAGTGCCAATTGTAACTTACTCTTCAACAACAAATATCTCGCTGAGACATTGAAAAAATAATAACTGCCACTCCTGTCAATTCCACTCACATCCTTAAACTGATAAGTAAAATCAAAGCCGCCAGATATAGTCCTTTTGCCATTTAAAAAAGCAGTATTATGGCTATTGAATGTAGCACCCCATCCCGCTGTTATTGGTGCAGTAAGTGCCAGATGAGATATTGAATGTTCATAATAAACATTCATCTCATTCTGATTTTGTAACCATTTTATCATATCAACAGAATAACTAGCACTTACCTGAAAATATCGTTTTGATAAATAATTATAAAACTTGCCAACTTTATACCTTGTATCTTCCTGTACAATGTTTATCATGTCATACTTGCTATTTGTATAACTATATTGTACCGTTAGTATAAGGTTATTATTAAAAGTCTCAGACAGAGAAAAATTATTGGAAATGGAAGGCTTTAGTAAGGGATTACCTTCTATCGCTTCATATTGGGTAAAGTATCGCAAATATGGATTCAATGCACTAAAGGAAGGCCTGCTTATTCTCCTGCCATAATCAACGGTAATAACATTCTTATCATTAACCGTATACTGAATATATAAAGTTGGGAAAAGCTTAAAATAATGATTGGTATTTATGCTATCAATTGTTCCATAAGAATGCCCCTTCGTTTGCGTATTCTCTCCCCTCAAACCTGATTGTATTGTCCAATGTTCACTAATCTTCTTCCTGTAATTGATAAATAACGCCTGCGTATTCTCAGTAAAACTAAAAATATCACTAGTATTGAATGATGGATGGCTAATGATTAATAAAACATCATTGTTATTATTGATAAAATTCAACCTGCTTCCCAATGAAAGCTCTCGCCCATCTCCAGGAAAAAATACTACCCCATTAAGAGAATAAAAATCTGACGACTCATTATTATTGGAGATAGTTCTGGAATATCGATCAGACATTTGTTCACCAGTAGAATCATACATCGTATTATCTATAATATTGGGCCTATCAAAAATAGTCTTATTCCAATCCCAATCAATTACTATTTTGCTATGATGAATGGTATCCAGTATTCTTACATAATGAATATTGGCTAAAAAAGATTTATAACTCACCTTGCTACTATTGTATTGATTACTAACTGAATCCGTTTTAAAACTTTCATTATTATAAAAAACAGATCTCGCAACACTCGTTTGATAAGGGAAAGAAAAAAACATTCCAGCAGAAGCTCCCAATTGATCATTAGGAGATAAATCAGTATCAAAACCAATCTGGGTATTTACATATTGTGACAACTCTTTTATTTTATTGCTATCCTTCTCTGTTAAAGCCGAATAATAAGTTGCACTGGTACTAATGGATACCTGAGCTCCCCTGGAAAGACTAAAATTCCCAAAGTATCTAAATTTTGACCGGTTGTAGTTCATATTAAGCCCTATACGCCCTCCTTCTGATCTACCTTTCCGGAAATTTCCATTCATTACACCCGTATATCCTATTTCCTTTTTCTTTTTTAAAATAATATTGATGATTCCACTGCTACCTTCTGCACTATAAATAGATGGAGGATTTGTCATTATTTCAATACTCTCCACGGATTCCGCCGATAAGGATTTTAGATAAGCAGCCAGCACCTCTGCGGACATCTGCAAAGGACGATCATTGATCATTACCGTAACGCCATCTTTACCAATAATTGAAATGAGATTCCCCTCCACTTTCACTTGAGGAGTCTTTGATAATAATTCAAGAACGTCCGACCCTATAGCATTCATATTGTCGCTTACATTAAATACAAGTCTGTCTATTCTTCTTTCTACAATCGGTTTCCTACCATTAATATTCACAGTCTTCAATTGCTTTAAAACCTGTGTCAATGTAATATCGATCACCGTATCCCTGGATAATGATAAAGCAATGGTTTTTTCTGTATAATTGAGGAATGAACATGTAAGCATATAATTACCAGCAACTAGCTGATAAAATGAATAATTGCCCATACTATCACTTGAAATAATGGCTGTAGCACTTTTAGCAGACTTTAGCTTCACAGTTACCAATTCAATTTTTGCATTACTTGAACTATCTAAAATCCTTCCTTTAAGTGTAATTTGTGCATATGATAAGCTAACATGAAAGAAAAATAGAATTACAATAACTATACGTAATCTGCGGCAAAACATATTTATTAAAAATGGTTGATATTAATTTTTCGCTCTTGGCAATAGGAAAACAAACTCTCATGGTCGATGTATAGGACCTGTTGCACTTATCATTTGAACTTACCAATAAACTTAAAAATAAATGTTGAAATTTCTACACTTATTTTTTTACATAACGGATCGGCATATACAATATAAAATTCATCGTACTTTATTGTCAAACAAGAGACATTTAAGGACAATTCGTCATGAAAATTATTTTTTAAACAAGAAGATGATGACAATATTTTCAAAGAACTGATTGTTGCATCAACGCATACCTCTCCCGAAGAGGAATATAATAATAATAATAATACGCTGTGAAGAATGGAAGACGTAATATGCTGTTTAAAAATTTCATTACTCTGAAAAGATACAGTTTTTATCCATAGTTGGATATTCTGCAAACCCTTTTTTACCCCCTTCATAGAATATACAAAAGATCTGCCGCAATAAAAAAAGATCGTATCATAAGTAGATGATACGACCTCTTTGTATCCGAAAATGGTTTTCATTCCCCGTTGGTAAATTTCCTCTTTCATGAATGTTTTATTCGGCTACATGATGGAGATAGTTAATCCTTGAAGTAATTCTAAGAAGGTTTATTTATTTTTGATACTACAACTTTTTAATAATAATTCCATCATCGCATCCGCAGCCACCTGGCTCTTTTGCAAGATATTACCCTGCCAAGGCAGCTGTTGCATTGGTAGGCAACCGGTATGAACTCGTGAAGAAAGGTAGTGTGGGTTTTTGACTCACCCGTATCCAATAGTGGAAAATTAAAAACGTATTGTTATGAGCTGGCGGCACAACATGAATTTCACTGGGAGATTATACTGCATCAACATCCCGATCAATGCCTGATTGACAACAAGGTGTGGGCATGTAGTGCCGATGCATTTGTATTGAATGAATGTACGGCATGGTTTAATCTGGGTGCGTATATGATACAACAGGATTATTTGGCTGGTAAGCATATTGTATCTGCCCGGTAAACCGGTATTAGGATAAATATCTGTAATTTAGTAAGAAACCACAATGAATAAAAGCAGGCTTGAAGCATTCAGTGACGGTGTCCTCGCCATCATCATCACCATCATGGTACTGGAAATCAAGATCCCCCACGGCACCAACCTCGCCGCCATTATTCCCCTCCTCCCCATCGCGCTCTCTTACTTATTCAGTTTTATTTATGTAGGCATCTATTGGAATAACCACCACCATCTCTTCCACATTGTTAAAGAAGTAAATGGTGCTATCCTTTGGGGTAATCTACATCTGCTCTTCTGGATCTCCCTGCTACCTTTTGCTACCGGATGGATAGATGAGAACCATTTTGCCTCGCTACCTGTAGCATTCTATGGATTTATTCTCTTGATGTGTGGCGCCTCGTGGAAGTTGCTGACAATTATTATTATCAAACATGAAGGACCTGATTCCCGGCTCAAAGATGCCTATAAAAGCGATTACAAAACCTATCTCTCTATTGCGCTGTATATTTCTGGTATCACTGTAGCCTGGTTCTACCCCATTATCAGTATCTTCTTTTATGTGCTCATAGCCGTTATCTGGTTCATCCCTGACAGGAGAATAGAAAATAAATTAAAAGAGCATTAATCAATTTCTACAAATTTCTTCGCTCAAAAGCGATTTATTCTTCTCCTTAATTTTTCCGGAATGCGTAAACCGGCAGACACCCTATTGCCTAATTTTGGCACCGCCAGATTTGTATGCAACTATTCTGACCAACCTAATTTTGAGCGCATTATATACCATTATCTATAATACTACATCCATGCTTAAAAGCACAATTATTGTGGCAGTACTTTCTGTCTGCAGTCTCACTGTCATGGCCCAACATGGCACCATCACAGGTGAAGTAAAAACTGCCGACGGTAAGCCCGCCCCTTTCGTCGACATCACCCTCCAACCCGGTAATACCGGCACCTCTGCTGACCGGCAGGGACATTATCAGCTGAATAATATCAAAACCGGTAAGTATACAATAGTGGCCAGTTTTACAGGACTGAAAGCACAATTCCAACAGGTAGAAGTAGCCAATGATCAAACCGTGACGATCAACTTCTCTCTTTCAGAAGATAATCACACACTGCAGGAAGTCACCGTCTCTTCAGGCTATAATAAATTTGCAAAGAAGGAAACTGAAAACATCGCCCGTATGCCCCTGAAGAACCTGGAGAATCCGCAGGTGTACAATGTAGTACCAAAGGAATTACTACAGGACCAGGTGATCGTGAGCTACAATGATGTGTTGAAAAATGTAACCGGCGTGAGCCAGGCATTGGTCAATGGTTCCAACTCCTTTAACCTGAGAGGGTTCTTTACCACCAGTTACCTGCGCAACGGCTTGCAGGATTACAAAGCTAACAGTATTGAAATTGCCAACATCGAACGTATCGAAGTACTGAAAGGTCCTTCCGCTACTTTGTTTGGTAGTTCCCTTACTTCTTTTGGCGGTCTGCTGAACAGGGTGACAAAGAAGCCGTATGAGACCTTTAATGGGGAAATCACTTATACCCTCGGCGGCTTTGGTCTGAGCAGGGTAACAGCCGATTTCAACACGCCACTGAACAAGGAAAAAGACCTGCTACTCCGCACCAATATCGCTTACCACGATGAAGGTAGTTTTCAGGATGCAGGCTTTACAAAGCGCCTGTTCATTGCGCCATCCCTTGTATATAAAGCCAGTGACAGACTTACTGTAACACTGGATGCAGAAATATATAACCAGAAAGCAAACGACTTCAACCGTTTGTTTCCGCAGGCCTCCTTTACCAAAACCAATCCACGACTGCTGAGTGTAAACTGGAAAAGATCTTACAGCAGCAACGACATCTATGGGAAAACGCCTTCTGTAAGTTTAAATGGTGGGGTAAACTACAAGATCAATGATCAGTGGACCTCACAGACGAACTTCTCTCATACCAATTCTGAAGTAGAGGGCTATTGGAGCTGGAACAGTATTTTAGGTGATACCGCCGTTTCCCGCAATCCAGGTTATGAGCACAGCCAATATAATTATACCGAAGTACAGCAAAACTTTAATGGTGATTTTAAAATAGGTAAACTCCGCAACCGCCTCGTAATAGGGCTGGACTTCCTGAATGGTGTCACGAACGCTACTTCTGCCAGCGTATATGGTTTTGACCAGGTGACAATTGCAGGTCATGATCCAAGGTATAATGAGCTGACCGTACCTGCGTTACAGGCGGCACTGGCAACCGTTCCGAGCTCTAAAAGCAGGAGTGAACAAAGCATCTACAGCGCGTACGCATCCGATGTACTGAACATTACTGATGCACTGCTGGTAATGGCCAGTCTGCGCGTAGACCACTTTGTAAACAATGGTACCTACGATGCCAATAACGATACCACTACCGGCAAATATAACCAGACTGCACTCTCTCCCAAGTTAGGGCTGGTATATCAGCTGGTGCCTAAACACCTGTCAGTATTTGGTAATTATATGAACGGCTTCAGCAATAATGCACCCACTCAACAACCTGATGGTAAATTCAGTTCTTTCAAACCAAGTCATGCAAACCAATGGGAAACCGGTGTAAAAATGGAGTTCTTTAATGGCAAACTGAATGGCACCTTCAGCTACTACCACATCAAGGTGGATGACGTGATCCGTACGAATGCTGATAGCTATTCTGTACAGGATGGTGGTCAACTGAGTAAGGGATACGAAGCGGAAGTGATTGCCAATCCGGTCAAAGGACTGAACATCATTGCCGGGTATGCGTACAATGATATCTATACCATCAATACAAATGCTGATGTAGATGGCCTTCATCAATGGACTGGTCCTGCTCAGATGGCGAATCTGTGGGTAAGCTATCATTTTTTAAACACAGCAATACGCGGCCTTGGATTAGGGATCGGCGGTAACTATAACGGTAAGGCGTATATAACGCAGTCCCGTTCTTCCGGTGAGTTCTATCTTCCTGCTTATACTGTACTAAATGCCGTATTAAGTTATGAGCGTTCTGCTTACCGTATCAGCCTGAAAATGGACAACCTCACCAATGAAGTATACTGGGGTAGCTATGTAAGTCAGATGATGCCACGCAGATTCAGTACGACGGTCGCCTTTAAGTTCAGATAATATCTTAAATTTAAAGGATAAACCTTCATCCATATGAGCAATAACATCAAGAAAGAGGATATTCAACAGGAAGTCTTTGATCTGTATGACGACTATGCCCATAATCGCCTGAGCAGACGGGACTTTATCGACAAGCTTTCTGTATTTGCAGTAGGGAGCATCACAGTGCCTGCACTGATGAGCTTTCTGATGCCTAACTACCAGGATAATATACAGGTAAAACCAGATGATCCGCGACTAAAGACGGAGTATATTACTTACAACTCTCCTAAGGGAGGCGGTAGTATCAAAGCTCTTTTGTCCAGACCAGCAGATGCAAAAAAGCCATTGGGTGGTATAGTTATCGTGCATGAGAACAGGGGATTGAATCCTTACATTGAAGATGTTGCGAGGCGTGCCGCATTGGCAGGGTTTATTACTATTGCACCGGATGCATTGACGCCATTAGGCGGATATCCGGGCGCTGATGATAAAGGACGTGAACTGCAGGCGAAGAGAGATAAGAATGAAATGCTGGAAGACTTTATTGCTGCCTTTGCGTATTTGAAGAGCGATAAAGATTGTAATGGCAAAGTGGGTGTGGTAGGGTTCTGTTTTGGGGGATGGATTGCGAATATGATGGCGGTGAAGGTACCCGACCTGGCAGCTGCTGTACCTTTTTATGGTGCACAGCCCTCACGCGATCAGGTAGCGCAGATCAAGGCGCCGCTTTTATTGCATTTTGGTGAGTTAGATACTCATGTGAATGAAGGATGGCCGGCTTATGAGGCAGCACTGAAAGAGGAAAAGAAAGAGTATACGGCTTATGTATATCCGGGGGTGAATCATGGGTTCCATAATGATACGACGCCGAGGTATGACAAGGCTGCGGCAGAGTTGGCGTGGAAGCGAACGATAGATTTTTTCAAAGCAAAGCTATCATAAAAAGTAGTTGTATAAAAAATAAATAAACCTCCTCAGAATTACTGCAGGGATTGACTATCTCCATCAGGTTTCCGAATAAAAAGGAGGCTGTAAACATGGCTCAGAGATTTTGTAGTTAAAGTTACATTTCATCCCGAAGCCATGTTTCCTTTTTCAAACATAACCACTCATAAATAACTTTCACCCCAATTTACCCGGGTACCTGATGGAGAAAATTTTTGTATAAGAAATTCTCAGCGCCATCGGGTCACTTATGATACGGCCTCTTTTTTATGATAGCTTACACCTACAAGCGGCATAAGCTATCTGGCTAAGAGTGGGAAAATCTCTTTATAATTTCAACCGAAATATTTTATATGGTAATGTGGGAGGATAAGTGATCTGAGAACAGGAAATATATAAATAACCATCATCAGAGATACTATAACTATCCGGCCATAATAACTGCTTTTTGTCCTGTGCGATATAATGCATCTGCAGATCTGGTGTGATTTTCACGATGGCGCTCTTTTCCAGGTCACCCATGTAGAGATTGCCGGCTTTGTCTAAGATCATTCCATCTGTGGTTACAAACTTACCCAGGTCCTTTACACTGTCCTGCAAGGTCTTCATAGATGTCTTAAAGTTCCGCAGCAGACTGGTATTAATACGGTACAGTTTATCATCCGTCAATGGTTTGTAGTATAACCATTGCTGATCTGCGGTAAGGGCGATACCATCTGAATTCACAACCATCGTTCTACCATTCATTTCAAAGTGATACCCTTTTTCTGCCAGCACAGAATAATGATCATGCAATACCAGCCTGGAATCTCCTGTTTTCGTATTCAGCACTACAATTCCACCATTGGTAGATGTAGTCATATATGCATAACCATTCACATTGTCAATCCTGATATCATTCAGGTAACTATCCTTACCAGCCACTGATTCGGGGAAATGATAGATCCTATCTATCTTATTTGTAGCCAGGTTTATTTTCAACACTTTATTGGCTCCCTGATAGACAGGTCCTAAATTGATACCTGCGGCATCTACGACCCACAAAAACCCCTGATCATCTGTTACGACGGACTGTACACAGACAAATTTGTTCTGCCCATCCTCTCCTTTCTTAAAACTATTCCAGGTGGTATCAGGATAAGGTACGAGCTTACCATTCACCACTTCTACCACGGAATAAGCGTGTTGTTCGGTCCAGTAAGGATAATTGGTAAATAACCGGCCATCTTTGGCCACCGCTACGCCAGTAAGCTGGTAAGCGGAGTCAGCGAATACTTCTTCCAATTGTGGCAGTGCGGATGAAGTAGCAATTGTATCGGTGGTATTTTTATTCGTTTGTCCACTGTTGCACGCTGCCAGGAACATTCCCAGCAACAGAAAATTCAATTTCGACATATGTTCTGCATTTATTGATGCAGCAAATTTAATGAAGTTGTGCCTTATGATCATGATTCCATCTTGGCACATCAATATCAAATCCAAAAAGATCCAGTGCTCTTGCGACTGTATGGGTTACAATTTCATCGACCGA
This sequence comes from Chitinophaga sp. LS1, assembly GCF_034274695.1. Lineage (NCBI taxonomy): Bacteria > Pseudomonadati > Bacteroidota > Chitinophagia > Chitinophagales > Chitinophagaceae > Chitinophaga > Chitinophaga sp. LS1. Next base: position 4,710,188 of record NZ_CP128362.1, on the reverse strand, counting down.
TTGTGGTCGCAGATAAAAGGCCGGCACAGGAGGCATAATAATTCCTCCCATCTCTGTTACCTGGGTCATGCTCCTCAGGTGGCCGAGGTGTAAAGGAGTTTCTCTGAATAACAATACCAGTCTTCTTCTTTCTTTCAGTACCACATCGGCCGCTCTGGATAAGAGGGAGCTGGTAATACCGCTGGCAATTTCTGACATCGTTTTTACAGAACAGGGGGCTATGAGCATTCCCAGGGTTTTGAAAGAGCCACTGGCAATAGCGGCTCCCACATCGGCTGTAGGATAAATTACATCGGCCATAGACATGAGTTCTTCATGCTTCATATCGGTTTCGTAGGTTCTTACCAGTTCCGACGCTTTGCTTACCACCAGGTGTGTTTCCACATCCTGTTCTTTGAGCAGTTCCAGTGCACGGATACCGTATTGCAGACCGGTAGCGCCACTGATACCTATTATGATTCTCTTTTTCATTATGCTTTCTTTTTTAAGAGGGTGTATCAGAAGTGAGATACACCCTTCTTTAATTCGGATACCTGATATGGAGCCAGATTCTATTTTATGCGTTTCTCAGGAGTTTCATTTATGTATGATACACCCTCATAAATAAAATTAATGGAAGAGTAACCTCCAGTAATGTGAGAATATCATTACCAGCAATAACGCGGGCAACATATTAGCTATAGGGAATTTCTTAATACCGCAGATCCTGAAACCTGTTACGAACATGATAATGCCGCCGCAGGCAGAGAAGTCAGCAATCAGCTGTGGAGTGGTCAAAGGCAGGATCACACCAGCCAGCAGGTAAAGTCCGCAGAGAATGATGAATTGCGGAATGACAGTGGTGGTCACTATAAAGCCCAGAGAAGTAGCAAATATGGCGGATGTGAAGAAGTCCAGCATCGCTTTGGATATCAATACGGTTGGATCATGTGTAATACCTTCATTCAATGCCCCAAATATACCTGTACCACTTGCACTGAAGAGTACCAGTACAGCCACAAAGTTCTGCAGGAAAGCCTGCGGATCTTCATCTGTTTTTTGTCTTGGGAAGATCTTCTGAATTGGTCCGTTGACACGGATAGCCGCCCATTCAATCCCCTTTTCAATTTTCAGCAGTTCACCGATCGCACTACCTACCAGCAGCGCCAGGATCACTGGTGGCAGCATGCTCACCTTGACCACTGAATTAATACCCAATGCCATAGAAGCAGCACCAAATGTCATAGGAAGTGCAAGACGGAGACGTTCAGGAATTTTGTTTCCCATGGTAGCCCCGATGATGGAGCCGGTTAATGTTGCGACGGAATTTATAATTGGTCCGGTTAGCATATAATTTTTTTTAGTGAGCTGGCCAAAGGATCACCTTCAGCCAGCCCGGTTTTTTTCATCCGTTTATTTAAACCACTCAGGTAAATAAGGCGTTGCATCTACTTCTTTGAACTGCGCACGTTTGAATCTGTCTTTCAAATTCCATGGAACGGTACAGTCAAAGATAGTCTTGGTTGAAATACCCTTACCAAGAATCTTAGGATCGAATGAAGGGTCCTGTGAAGGATCCAGTGGGTGACAACGAACACCTGGAATAAAGATGGTGCTGATATCGCCCTGGTAACGGGTAGTCATTGCCCAAAATACGTCGTTGCTGTCAAAGATGTCTACATCGTCATCCACCAGGATCACCTGTTTCAATTCATAATAAGCAGCAAAGGCTACCAGCGCAGCTTGTCTTTCACGGCCCTGGTCTGTTGGTTTGGTTTTCTGAATTTGCAATATGCTCATAAATTTACCACCACCGGAGGTATGTGCATACACGTTTTTCAGCAGACCAGGCAATGCAGCTTCTACAGCGTTGTAAATGCTGGCTTCTGTTGGAATGCCTGCCAGGCTGGTATGTTCTTCACCAGGACCGATCAACGTTTGCATAATCGGGTTTTTGCGGGTGGTGATCGCTGTTACCCTGATCAGTGGCAGTGATTGGTTCGCAGGACCGTTATAACCTGGGAATTCAGGCATAGCGTGACCCGTGTTGGTGTTCTGGTCTTCTACGACTCTTACGTTTGGCAGAATTTCACCTTCGATTACGATTTCGGCCTTCGCGATAGAATGTTGGTTGATGGTAAGGGATTTTACCAGTTCTACTGGTTTCTTGCGCAGACCACCGGCGATGGACAGTTCGTCAAAGCCAAATGGTGTGGTAGGTGCTTCAAAACAGGAGCCGATCATGATAGCAGGATCAAGTCCCATGTTGATGGTAATAGGCAGTGGTTTGCCAGCTTTCTCTGCTTTTTCACGGAAGGCATCAATGTGTCTGCCTGGTGCAAAATAGATGGAGATGGAATCTTTGCCCTGTACGCAGAGGCGGTGAATAGTTACATCACTGTGGCCTGTTTCAGGATCTGAGCCTAATACCAGTCCTTCGCAGAAATAAGGACCCGCATCTTCAGGTGTATTGGTTGGAGCAGGCAGGATCTTTCTCAGGTCAAAATCCTTGTCGGTAGCTTTGTACACTACTTCCTGGCAGGGAGCACCTGCATTGGTTACCACTACCGGGGCGATGTAATTCTTGACTGCCTGACCCATGTATTTACCGAGTTCTACGCTTGGCGCACCCAGCATAGCCGCTACTCTGTCTCTGCTAGCCAGCAGACCCACCAGTACTTTCGCACCAGGATAACCCTTTACATTCGTGAACATCATGGCAGGGCCAAGGCGGGTAGGACGCTGTACGGTACCACCTGCACCTATTTGTTTGTATACACCTGCCATATCGGCATTTGGATCGATCAGTACATCTGTTTCATGATATTGCTGTGGAATTGTTTTCAGTAATTCCAATGCACTCCGCAAGTCGTCAATTGCTATTGGTTTGTTTTCCTGACTCATTGTGTTATTGTTTTATAAAACAAAGGTCAGCCATCAAAAATCGCCATGCTTGCACTATTGACTTATTAAATAGGACAATTCGAACCGGATTAAAATCAGTCCATTGACTGTCCGTGGTCAGGATGGAAGGCGCATGAGGCACTTAATTTTGAATTTCAAACGTATGCTATGCACGCGAACAGCATTCAACACCATGAGTTCATCAATTACTCCGGGCTATACAGGGAAAAGAACACGCACAAAGAGAATTATATTTTTTGTGAAACAATTGAAAACAGAAGTAAGGATTTCAACTGGGAAGTAGATGCACATTTTCACAGTTCATTGTACCAGGTATTTTTTGTCGAAAGTGGATACGCTACTTTTTATACTGCCGATGAGCAAATCTGTTTAGAAGCACCTTTTATGTGTTTCATTCCTCCACTGAGTATTCACGGTTTTCATTTCGGGGCACATATAGATGGCCGTATTCTCACCTTCTCTGATTTTTATACAGAGACACTGCATGAAAGGTATCCGAATATTCTGCATGCACTGGAAACCATCTTTGTATTGAAAGGAGATGCATTGCCTCCATTCAGGGAGGCATTCAATAAAATTCATAATGAATTCAATGAGTCTAAAGTAGGGAAAGAGATTATCCTGGAACACATGCTCTACTTATTAGTATTGCAATTCTATCGTTACTCCAACGAACAGCCTTCGCTCAAATCCGGGCACAATAATAACTTGTATTATTTCAAGAAATTTCAGCACCTCATTAAGGTTTCCAGGAGTCCGTTCATGAGTTTACAGGTGTATGCAGATCACCTGCACATTACCGCCAAACACCTGAACCGAATCTGCCGCTCACTCAAACAAATGTCGGCACTACAGGTGGTACAGGTGGAACTGATACTAAAAGCAAAGGCACATTTGTATCATTTCAATTCCAATATTTCTGAGATTGCTTATGAATTGGGTTTTGATGATCCTTCTTATTTTACCAGGCTCTTTAAAAAACATACCGGGCTAACACCTAATGAGTATCGCAAACAAATTCCGCTGGCTAAAATAGAACAGGATTGAAATCATTTTAAAAGCCGCTGCTTTTCCCTGCAGGATAAGCAGCGGCTTTTAGGTAATGGTTAAATTAGAATCTGAATACACTATACAGGTGAGCGTACACCATGTTCTGGCTACTACCTGCCTGTTTTAAGTATTCTCCTTTGAAGGTTTCGTTCACATATGCACCAAACAGCAGGAACGGATTCAGCTGGTATTCTGCTTTTGCTACACAGCGTGTACCAATTACACTGGAGGTACCAGCACTGGCACTTCTGATTTGTATACCTGACATAGCATAGATACCATCTTCTTTGGAAGTACGCCACAGTTCCTGCACGGTAAAGTCAATGCTCAGTTTTGCTGTTGGCTTACAACCGAAGATCGGACCTACTGCTGCGATGTTGGTATACCCCAGATCCGGCACCCAGCTCATACCTTTTGACCAGAGATAGTCATAGCTGTTACTCTTGTTGTCGGTAGAGTCTTTATCACCTGAAGCGATATCGATACGGGTACCGACGAATGGTTTCCATTTTGCCTTGAAGGTATAGGAACTTTCTGTCGCCACATACCATGCATGGATCTGTTTTCCTGCATTGCTTTTACCAGTCTGTCCTACCAGTTCTACATCGTAGTTCCAGCCCCCTTCTACACCACCGATGCGGGCGGACAAGGTATTTCTTGTGCCGTTGTACATGGCATTGGCAGCACCTTTTTTATCCGTATAGATATACAGCAGTTCTGCGGTAGAATTTGGCAGTACACCACCTAATTTACGGGATACATGTGCAGCACCAAATTTCAGGTTCTTGTTAGAAGGGTCGTTGAAGTAACCAGCTTTGTCCTGCACTTCCTCACCACCGATCACACCGAAATTCCACGCGCCTGATTTCACACCGATCCTGCCTGCATCAAAGGAGTGACGGTTATTGGGTGGCTGTCTTACATCAAACAAACGTGCTTTGTTAAATAGGATCTCCTGCCTACCAGCTCTGAAATAGACTTTACTGGCAACGCCTAAGTTCACCGTATATTCAGCAAATGCCTGGTGGAGTTCGCCGGGGTTATAGTCCGTCAGAGAGGGATTATAATCCAGTTCGTAGGTAGTACCGGATTGTACTTCACCAAATACGCGGAGGTTAGGTAAGATATGGATATCGGCCCATAAGCGGGAGCGTTGTTGCCAGTCGAAGCCCTGGTCTTCATTGCCTTTACCATATTTTAAATGTTCTCTGTATTCCACCCTGGGACGGATTTCACCACCGATAGTAATGTATCCGTTCTTCCATAGAGGAATGTATTTCAGTTTTGCCCATAGTCCGGTTCTTAGCTCCTTATTGGAGAGATAGTGGTAATCTTCTTCGTAATTCAGTGGTAAGAATTTCGGAGCAGGCCGTTTTTTGATGGTATCCTGCGCATAGATGAGTAGTGGAAAAAACGCGAGGATACACAAGAAGGCTCGTTTCATCTTCAATTGTGTTGTTTAACAATGCAAAGATGAAATTCAAATGGTTTTTCAGCTTGTAATAAACGGCGTATTAATAGGATAATCGGTCCAAAATCGTTAGCAACCTATTATGTATGATGTAAGGTTGGCAGGGAGCTGAGATGTATCATTCTTAATGGGTATTTATATACTTAAGAGCGTTCTTCAGCATCTCATCCTGTGGTGATTATTCGACCTTCAGCACATTGGTCTTGTCCGATACCCCATTTTCATTAATGGCTTCTATTGTAAAATAATAAATCTTTTCCGTATCCAGCGTTTTTAACCAGTATTCATTTGCATTGTATACCATGATATTTGTATACAACTTACCAGGTGATGTACCATAGTATATATTATAGGCATAAGCATCCGTAGCTGGCTTCCATTTTACCCATGCACTCCGTTTATCTTTTTCTGTACGCAGCACGATAAGGTTTTCCGGTTGAGCGGGTTTGCGTCCTAAAGCATTTCCAAATACCCGCAAACCACTGATGGCAAACTTGCCGGTTGGCATATGTACATTTTCCAGCCTGATATACCTGGCTTTTAGGGGCGTGACGAATGCGACATAATCATGCGGCACATCCGTTTTATTTTTACTTTTATCGATTAATGACACCCATTTCTTTCCATCTAATGAATACATCAATTTATACTGATGATAAATATCCGTCTGCTTCCCTAAAAAAGTGGCATCCTGGTCCGCATAGTTTATCTGCACTGCATTGACCATAGCCACAGCGCCCAAATCAGTTTGTATCCACTCTCCGGCATCGCCACTGGCAGCACTCCAATAGGTTTTAATATCCTCATCTACCGCATTGTTGGCAGTATAACGCCCTAATGTAGAAGATACCGTTACCGGCTTGTTATAATTCAACAACATCCACCCGGTAAAATCACCATTTGTATAATGCGGGTAATCGCCAAAGGCTGTATTACAATACATCACATCATCCTGATCAAATCCCGCAGGCCAGATCCCGATCCTGCGTTCAAAATTATTTTTCACACTGATGCCCATTGTGCTCACATGCCAGTATGCACCTTTGTTATCTGTAAATGTAGCACCATGCCCTGCACCTCTTGCAAAGCCACCTGCTTTGAATGACAATGGATCTGATTGGGGTGTGAAGATATTTCCCAGTGGTGCAGGGCCTGCAATCACCCCATCTGCATACCCGCTCATTTCTGTACCCGGTGCGCCATATTGCAGATAATATTTACCATGATGTTTCGTCATCCAGGCACCTTCAATAAACGGATCCAGGAAGGTATTATCCATATGCTCTCCAAACCGCTGCCAACCATATCTCCAGGGCTCCAACAAATACATTTCCTGCCGTGTTCCGATCGGTTTAAAACTTGTACGATCCAGTTCTACGCCATACAAAGGATACCTGTTACTACTCCCATTATACATATACAAGCGACCATCATCATCAGTAAAGAATGCAGGATCCCAACCGCCTATTTCAAATGAATCCACCAATGGTTTCCAGACATTCTCCTTCGGCGAAGTGCTCATCCATAAAGTAAAGTTCCTTGTATAAGTAGACCCGAATACAATCATCGTATCTCCCACTACACCTACTGCCGGTGCACACAATTCATCGTATCCTTTATTCCAGGGCCGCAGAAATTTCCTGGATACAAAGGTCCAGTTCACCATATCGGCGCTGTACCAATAGCCCCATTGATTTGTCGAAAACAAATAATAGGTTCCTTTGTAATTCACAATGACAGGGTCTGCTGTGGCCCTATGTTTCCCCCACTCCGTAAAGTCGGGAATAGGTGTATATCCATAGTCAATATTGATAGGATTGCAGTAAGTGGCCTGCTGTGCATGGCTCACCATACTGATGGATAAGCAGATGAAAAGGAGTATCTTTTTCATAACGGATCAAAGGTAAAAATAAAAGGGAGTGTATCATACTTTTGATACACTCCCTTTTATTCGGGTCACAGTTGTCATTTAAGCACTTCCCAGGTGCTATTTTTTTATTGTGGCTCTTTATCTTCGCCTGTCACGGGTGGCGCCGGCACGACCGGAGGGTCTATCATCGGTAACTCTCCCCAATCCAATGATCTCAGATCTACATAAGCTGCTACATCCACACCAATCGATTTGCCATGCTCGTTTATATACATCCAGTTATCATCATTACCTTCTCTCGCCATTACCGGAAAACTAAATGATACCCTGCCATCATACCCTGCCAGTTCATTGAGCATGATATTTACATATTGGGTTTTCAATATTTCGTTGCCATTCGTATCCAGGATACCAAATTTATCTCCCTGTTGAACCAGGTAACCTTTGCCATGTTTTTCAGGAGAGATGTTATCGTAGTTCACCGGCAATATAATCCTGCCATTTAACCCTGCCAGACCTCTCCGGCCATCGTTTTTCATCAGCACCAGCGTTTCTGCATCTTCCTCGCCAAAGAAAGCTTCTTCTGTAAATCGCTGCACGATCTCCTGCGGTACATCATAAATAAGCGGTACGATTTCCCGGCCTGTTGAATCTACATAGCCGTATTTGTAAATGCGATTTGCCGTATCCAGACATTCATACACCGCTGCTACCCCTTTGTGGAAATTAGAAATATAATCATACTTAGGCTGGATCACGAAATCTCCTTTCGGATCGATATAACCAAACTTTTTGTTCTTCAGGATATTCGCACGGTGATTTGCAAAATACCCCAGGTATTCAGGGTAACCTCCTTTTGAATAAGCGCCTTCTACCCGCTGCTTTTTCTCTATATCATAGATGAAACTCTTTCCATGCTCCCATACCAGCATCAAATGGCCTTCATATGCTACAAACGCGGTATCCCATGGCAGTTTTGTCAGCTCATGTGTACGCTTGTTAAATAGTTCTACTTTTGATGTATCCTTCGCCTTTAAATAGGAATACACGGTATCAAAAGCAATGATGTCTTTATATTTCACCGGACAAAGCAGCTTGCCTGAAATATCATACAATCCATGTAACCCGTTTTTGGTCACCTGCAGGATTGTGCTGTCTGTATAGTTGGCAATGTAATCGTACACGAGCGGGATGATCACTTTCTGTTGTTTGATATCAAACACGCCCATTTTATCTTTCAGGTTCACTTTTACCAGCAGGTCATTCCCTGTTGTGAAATGAAGATCTGTGTAATCGTAGATAGGTGGTACGATAGTTTTACCTTCTTTGTCGATATATCCATATTTGTCACCTATCCCGATTGTGAGGTAATGTGCATCACCATAATAACTGAGGGTGGTGTACTTAGGAGCTATCAGTTTGCCGCTGGCGGGGTTATAAAAGCCCATTAACTTACCCTGCACAATCCCAAGCAACTTAGTCCCATCTTCCAGGGTCATTGTATTAAAATGGCTGTATTGGGTTAAGATCTGTTTCCCGGTTTTGTCAAATGCAATGCCTTTCCCGTTTTTTTCTCCTAAAAATACAGCTCCATTACATTGAGGTTCCACCCAATAATCATACGCCAGTGGAATAATGATCTTACCGGTACTATCTGCCACCCCATATTTTTCATTACGGACGATACCCACTACCCCGCTGCTGTCACCGAAATTGTTAATGTCGTCATATACATGGTCGAGGATCAATTTGCCCTGTGCATTCACCAACCCCCATTTGCCATTTCTACGCTGTCCGGTGTAGGTGCCCAGCTCTGTATCCAGACTTGACTGATCTTCTGTTGGCAGACATTCGCAGGTATCTACCTCTGCTTTCTTTGTTTTGAGATTGATGCTGTACTTCCGGGAATCCTTATAGAGGGATTCTATCCATTCATCACTCCGCATATTGATATGCTCGTGATCATATTCAAAGGGCACTAATATCTCGTTTTTGAAACTCACCACCCCCCATTTGCCATCTTTTTGGGCAAATACGTAATTGCCTTTGGTGTTGCAACCATAACAGTAATCTATGTCCTCGTAAGTATAAGGGACGGTCAATTGATCCTTTTCCTTATAGTATACGCCCCATTTCCCGTTTTCCTTTACGGCAAACCAGGCGCTGTCCAGTTGATTACTGTCTTCAAAACGGAAGGGGAGTATAAAGCCTTTAGCGGTATACAGACTTACTTTATTATCTTTTTTTACAGTCCATTGTTCAGCGGATTGCGTGTCAATGGTATCATATTCGGGAGGCAATATCCATTTGCCCAACACTGTCATCACCCCCTGTTTACCTTTTAAGCCTACCTGCAGAATGTCTTGTGGCAGGTATACGGTGTCGATGTCTACCCAACCATCTGAGAGACTTCTATCATTATAAATGGTGTCAAAAGCTATTTTGCCAGTGCTGTCGATATAAATAGATTGTCCATGGTCTATTACTCTGGCAAACCCCTGCACAAAGAGGGAGCCGCCTTCGTATTTTTGCTGTGCCCTAATGCTTCCGGTAAGGAGTAACAAACAGCTGGCTAGTAATCGGTATTTCATATAAAGAATTTGTAGGCACAAATGTCCGGGAGCAAGGGTATCTTTCCAAATAACCATGGTCACAGTAGGACTACAAGCGCGACTACAAAACGACTACAGGATTTATAAGTAACTACTATTCAATTAAAAAGACATTAGTTATTATGGGACGATCTTTTTTACAAAAAGGAAGGGGCGTCTCAAAACTTCGAGACGCCCCCTTTTTATTTGGGTACACCTGAAGGAGAGAATTTTCGTACATGTAATTCTCATTGTCTTCCTGGTACTAATGATACATCCCTTTCCCTACATAAATCACTTTATGGTATGATCTGCCACAACTCCGCGTCATACTGATTCTCATACCACTGCTCCAATTTCGTACCCGGGGTCTGGTTACTATACGGTACATTTAGCGCCAGCAAACTCCTTTGATTGATGAGTTTATAATATCCACCACCCATATCCTGTACTCTCCAATGCTGCGCCTCATTCCCATTGTCCGTCCACTGTATCAGAATATTCCCCGCAGCTGTAGACGCACCTGCATTATCCAGGTTCAACCCTGACGCCACACTTGTAATAGTATAATACCCATTGCCCAATGAGGTAAACACCCACTTCTGTGCATTCGTTCCGTTATCCGTATACTCCTGGATCTGTAAACCAGCTGTAGAAGCGGCATTCGGTACATCCACACACTGTGAAGTCACTTTTGATTTGATCCGGTAAGTGCCATTCGCAATGGGCATTGCATAAGCAGGTCCGATTGAAGGCGCAGGTACCGGTATCCCTTTTTCTATCGGATACCCAAAGAAAGGTACATCTCCTATCCAGCTAAACTGCTGCGCCATCACTCTTCTATCCCATCCACTGCCATCACTGTTTGCCGCATGGTACACGATCCAGTTCTGGATATTATCCGGTGACTTCACAAAAGAAGCATGACCCGGACCATACACATTCCCGAACTTAGAAAATACAGCCGTTGAATTTTTTGTCCAGGAAGCTTTGGACAACAGGTTCCCGTTTGTACAGGTGATCCGTCCCAAACAATAATCATTCGTCCAGCTGCCACTTGCAGAATAAATAATGTTCACCGTGCTGCCGCTGATCAGGGAAGTAGGCCCTTCATTCACCGTAGGTGTGCCTACCTGCTCCCATGAATAATCTGGTCGGGATATTTCCACCCTCTCCCCATCGATGGTATAAGGGTTACTCATCTTCGCGATGTAGAGGTACTGGGATACGTTCGTCGTACCTTCCCATCCTGACCATACAAAATACAACTGACTGTTGTATACAAACGGATGGCCGTCTATTGCCCAACGATCAGTAGTGGCATTCAGCTTCGTCTTGTAGCTGTAGGTGCCGTTCAATGGATTGCTGGCATCCGTACCACCTTCCAGTACATACATACGGTGGTTGGCATTTGTACCATCATCTGCAGCAAAGTATACATACCATTTGCCATTCAGGTAATGCAGCTCAGGCGCCCAGAGCTCCCCGCTATATCCCGTGCCGGATGGTGGTGTGAAAATGTAAGTCTTTGTCTGCTGTAAAAGGTTTTCGAGTGTAGCCGACTTTGTAATCCATAAACGCCCGCCGTCGGAACCACAATAATAAAAATACCCGCCGATGTTAATCACCCATGGATCGTAGTAACTACCGTTGTCGAGTGATGGTAAAGGATTTGTAAAGATGACCGAAGTGCTGGCGGCGGTGACAGCTTTAAACGTGGAGGAACCTGATAGTCTTTGCTCAGATTCTGGCTTTGTACAGCCGTGCAGGAGTGTGAGCACGGATAGGCCAAGTAGCAGAAGGGTTCTTTTCATGCCGGTTAATTTTGAGAGATAAATGAATATTAGGTATTCAAATGAAATATACAATAAAAAAGTCATGAAAGAGGGAATTCACCAACGGGGGATGAAAACCATTTTCAGAGAAAAGGGGCCGCCTCAAAATAAGATACGGCCCCTTTTTTTCGGGTACCAGATGGAGAGAATTCTCATACATGCCATTCTCATGGCCTCCCTGTTACTTATGATACATTCTCTTTTTTTTATTATAACAGTTTGGAAATCAGTAGTAGGTTATAGAACAGTCGAAGAAGCGTCGAAGAAGCGTCGAACAACGGTCGAACAACAATCGAACAACAGTCGAAGGAAGCTTATAGAAGGTTGATGCAAAACAATGACAACCATTAAGTTCTGATTTCTCTTCTCATAAACAACCAGTAAGACACGGCAAAGCAAGCCACGGTAGCCGCTATCAGCCCACTTACCTGCGGCCATGTGATCAACAGACTCTCTCTCAATGGCAAGGGTGACGGCACCGCCATCGCCATCTGTTCCATCGACAAAGGTCCCATACTCCTTACCACCGGCATTAACAACGTTGTCGTTCCATCTGCATACATCTGACCTGGTACCACAAGCAGGAAGTTGTGCCTGATCTGGTTGTAGATCACCATTTGCTCCGGACTCAGACTATTCGGATCAGGCAAAATGCCTTTTAGGATAATCTGTACCAGGATAGGATAAAACACCGTAAAGAACAACCAGATGGCAATCGCTGTCAATGCCGAAGTAGCCGATTGCCTAAACTTCACTGATAATAGAATGGAGAGGTTCAGCCAGAACGCCACATAAATTACACTCAATACTACAAAGCAAAGTATGCGTACAAACTCAGCGCCTTCTATGTGTACGCCGGTGATCAGCATGCCCCCGCCTACCATCAGCATGTTCAGCGAAAAGAACAGGATACTCACTACGATCAGTGAAGCGGTGAATTTTGCATTCAACAACGAATCTCTGTAAACAGGTTGCGCCATCAACCGGATCAGCGTACCATTGCTCTGCTCAGCATTGATCGCATCAAAGCCTAATGCAATGCCCAGCAAAGGTCCTAAGAAACCGATGAATACATGAAATGGTGGTAATGACCGGTCTGTTGTAGTCAGTAATTTCAGGTAAAAATACACGGTATCATGCTCCCGTACATTCTCCATCGCCGCCCTGATATTGGACAACGAAACATACATCGATCCTATCCAGGTGAGCAGGATCAACAGGGCCATAATGATGAACCGCCAGCTATGCACCTGGTCAGCCACCTCCTTTTTTACCATGACCCAAAAAGGACTAACGCTTTTTGAACCTGCCAAGGAATGACCTTTGGAATAAGCCAGTAGACTTTTCATTTTGTACCTCGTTTTCCTTTAAATTATTTTCAAAATAACGTTGATAAATCTCATCCAGACCATACGTCCGTTTTTGCACGCCGGTTACATCATACCCTTTATGTACAAAGTATCGTACAATGTCGGGGGTAATGTCTGCCTGCCCGGAAATTTCCACAGCGGCATCCACGATGTTTACTTTTGTTACACCCGGCAATTGCAGCAGGTCCTGTTCCGAAACTCCTGCTGCGGTTTGCAGCGTGACCTGTACTACATGCGGATCTGCTTTGAACAGGTTAGCGGCCAGTGTTTCCACACTTCCGTCGGCTAACAGGTGTCCTCCTACGAAAATGCCTACTCTGCTGCATACCTGTTGTACCTGGTGCAGGTGATGAGAAGATAAGAGGATGGTGATGCCCTGCTCCTGGTTCAGCCTTCTGATCAGTTCCAGAAAATCTTTTACACCTGCGGGATCAATTCCCAAAGTAGGTTCATCGAGAATGATCACTTCCGGGCGTTTGATCAATACATCTGCCAGTCCCAGTCGCTGTTTCATACCCCGGGAAAAGGTGCCGGCTTTCTTGTGAATGGCGGCTTCCAGGCCCACGGAAATGAGCATTTCCCGGGCAGCAGTTTCCACTTCATCTTCGGGAATGCCATTCAACCGGCCGATGTATTTCAGGTTTTCCAGAGCAGAGAGTTCGTTGTAAAACCCAACGTTGTCCGGCATGTAACCCACCTTTCGCTTTACGGGAATTGGATTGCGGGAAGCATTCAATCCGCAGATATGTGCGGTACCAGCTGTAGGCTCTGTGAGCCCCAGCAGCATTAATATAGTGGTAGATTTTCCGGCGCCATTAGGTCCCAGCAGTCCGAAGATCTCTCCCTGCTGAATGGTGAGGTTGAGATTATCAACGGCTTTCAAAGACCCATAGGTTTTGGATAACCCATGTATCTCTATGATTGGTTGTTCCATAATGTACTATCGCCTGCCATATTTACGGATAAGGAAATAAACAGCGCCCAGGGCGATCAGGATAATGACCAGACCCAGCCAGCCTGTCAATACAGAAGTTTTGACGGTGATACGAAAATCTGCTTTCGCATTGGCATTGTTATTCCTTACGGTAACGTTGGTCATGTAGTCGCCGGCCAGTGTTTTGTCTGGCACCTGCAGGGTCGCTACGATAGTGGTGTCGGCACCGGCTTCCAGGTGGAGGATCTTAGCAGGCGCAAAGGTGAGTTGCCATTGAGACGGATTCTGTGCAGAGAGATCCAGGTTGTCCAGTGCGATGGTGCCTGTGTTTTTAATGACCAGTTGCAGTTCTTTCGTACTGCCTTCCGTTACATCTTCACTCAGTTTGCCGCTGGGGGTGGTCAGGGTAACGCCATAGGTACCTTTGATCACCGCTTCCAGGTTTAGTTTCAGGGAATCTGAGCCGACCAGTGCGGTTATAGGGATTTCGTACTTACCTGGTTTGGTATCCAGTGTAGGAACGATTTCGATGGAAACATCTGCGGTTCTGTTAGAATCAATGTTTACAGAAGTCACCGACATTCCTTCCACCTTAAAATTCGCGTTCCATCCGGGAGGCAATCCTGCGAAGAGCTGGAATACCCTGGATACGGGCGCAACGTTTTTTAGTTTGGTATTGTAGTTAAACGTGGTGTTGGCCGCGGCCTCGATGTTCATCAATCTGGCAGTGAACGGTGGAGAAGATTTGTTGACTGCTTGTGCCCAGACCTGGTTGCTGAATAATAATACGAATAAATACAGACTGCGCGTCATCCGGCGCTGATGCTTTGTTGTAGTAGCTGACATTGCCAATTCGAGATTAATAAATAATAAATTATATACTGGTTGAAATAATTGTTATTTACTTACCTATTAAAATGAAACGGCTGCCAATTTAGTAAACTCACAACATTTAAATGTAAAAATTTTGTGAAAATTTGAATCAGGCAGTCCGCTTATTTTCCAGGTGCGGCTGATACTTTCTACCCCATTGCTCCATCATCAATACGACGGGTAACAGCTCCTTTCCGAAGTCGGTCAGGTAGTATTCCGTACGCAGCGGCACTTCGGCATACACGTTCTTAGCGACAATTTCATGGTCTTCCAGCTCTTTCAGCTGCTGACTGATCACCCGTTTGCTGGCGCCATTGATCATTTTGAGCAGTTCACTGGGGCGTTTTGGACCCTGCTGCAGGTAACAGATGATAAACGGCTTCCATTTTCCGCCCATTACTTCCATCGTCACTTCCAGCGAACAATTATATAAACGGGGGATTTTCCTTGTATACATGTTTCAGACCTTAAAAGGTGATTAAATTATCACCTGGTGATTAAATTCCCGGTACTTGACTTTCGTTCCGTACGGTTTCAACTTTGCAATACAAAAATAAGGATATGCAAAACAGAATCGTACAGTTAGACAAAACAGGAATTGAAGCACTCAAGGTAGGCACTACAAGCATCCCCCAACCGGCTGCACATGAAGTGGTGGTGAATATTAAAGCAGTATCGCTGAATTTTCTGGACCTCATGATCGTGAAGGGTGACTTCCCGACCGGACTTCCTTTCCCATATACACCTGGTTGCGATGGCGCGGGAATAGTAACAGCAGTGGGTGAAAAGGTGAGTGAATGGGAGGTGGGTGACAGGGTAGCGCTGACCTATGTACAGAATTTTCTTTCAGGGGAT
Source organism: Chitinophaga sp. LS1 (assembly GCF_034274695.1). Taxonomy (NCBI): domain Bacteria; kingdom Pseudomonadati; phylum Bacteroidota; class Chitinophagia; order Chitinophagales; family Chitinophagaceae; genus Chitinophaga; species Chitinophaga sp. LS1. The sequence continues at coordinate 4,694,435 of NZ_CP128362.1, read as the reverse complement.
GGAATTCCATTAAAAGATGCGGTACGTATTGGCTGGCAGACACAGGGTTTGATGGCGGATTATGTAACAGTGCCTGATTATGGCCTGGTAAAACTCCCCGATTCCCTCTCCTTTGAGGAGGCGGCGACCATGCCGGTAGCAGGGGTGACAGCATGGGAAGGGCTGATCAATATTGCCAAAATACAATTGGGCCAAACGGTGTTGGTACAGGGCACTGGTGGGGTATCGATGTTTGCCTTGCAGATAGCCCGTCAGGCAGGGGCCAGGGTCATAGCAACGACCAGTTCTGATGCGAAGGCTGTTCGGTTAAAAGAATTAGGTGCGGATGCCGTGATCAATTACAACACCCATCCGCAGTGGCAGGACGAGGTGTTAAGACTTACTGGAGGACTCGGGGCAGATGTGACCCTGGATGTAGGCGGTAAGGATACTATTCGTCAATCATTGCAGGCAGTGAAGGTGAATGGACTGGTATGTACTGCCGGTGGTCTGACAGGGTCTACGATTACGCTGGATGTGTATGGAGATCTGAACCTGAATTTTAAGCGGATTGCAGGATTTGCGGTAGGTAGCAGGGAGAGTTTTAAGGGGTTGTTGAAAGCGGGGATCAGGCCAGTGATTGATAAGGTGTTTGCTGTTGAGGAGGTGGAAAGGGCTTTCAGGGAATTGGAAAGCGGTGGACATTTTGGTAAACTGGTGGTGAGTTTCTGAATGAAGGCTTTCTGAAAAGAGGTTTTCTGAATAAAAGATTTTCTGAAATGGGCTTTCTGAAAAGAGATTTTCAAAAAAGTGTTTTCTGAATAAAGACTTTCTAAAAGGGCTTAAAAAAAGATGGAGGAAGCTTTCGCTCCCTCCTCTTTAGCATTCCCCCAAACAGTCAGCATTAATTATGTAAGGCTTTAGCTTCGTCGTTTGTCATCTGAGGAACAATCCCCGGGGTTCTAAAGAACCCCGGTGTGTTCCAATTGGAAAAAGGTTTGATTATTTCTCATTCTCTGTATAGTATAGTGCGAAATGGATGCCAATGGGCAAAAACATCACAACTAATTGATTTTCAATAAATTTTATTCTGGCATAGGTAGCATTCTTTCCATAATCTGGAAATTTGTCTCTTCTGTAGAGGAAACAATATAGCATTGAAGAGTATTTTCTGTGATTTAATAAACTAAATACAAAGGCCGATTGCTACGCAATCGGCCTTTGTATTTAGGCACAGGCTTTTTAAATGGCCTGTAGCAGCAGGCCATTTAAAAAGCCTGTAGTTTATTTAAAGCCGTGTAGACAGCTTACAGACCGTGTGTAGACAACTTAAAGGCCTGTTGACAGCTTAAAACCGTGTTGCCAGTTTAAAACCGTGTTGCCAGCTTAAAGGCCTGTTGATAAAGCCCCTTTTATCTGCGCCAAAAACTCTTTTACTGATCTTGCTGTACCGGATGATGGGTCCACCACCGCACAATTATTCTTTACAAAATTCTTTACATCCGCCATCTGCCAGATACTTGCACCACTCATCTCAGGATAGTCTTTTTTAAACCTGGTCATCTCTCCTTTTATCTCCTCCACCGTCTTACTATTATGCGATGTGCCACAAGTACTAAACGCTCCCCTGCACATAAATATCGGATACACCGGCTGTACTGGCTTCATTGCATTCTTCCACAAGCCGGGATTTGCATTCCTTCCTCCATCATAACATTGCAAATAAATCGCGTCCACTACCTTCGGATCTGTATTCTTCAACACAGTACTCCAAAACTCATTCACCCTAAACGGACACAACGTCATATGCATTTTTAACCGCGCCGCTATCTTACCCATCTCTATGATAGAATGACTATCATACACGGATTCATCATCTATACAAAATGCATCGGCACCCACCACTTCTTTCAACACTTTACAAATGGTAAACAATGTACTGTTATCACCCACTCCTGTCACCACACCCGGTACCTGTTTAGTTGAATCTACCCAATCTCTCATAAAATCAAACGTATTCGGTGGCTGATTGTACCATCTTCCTTCCAGCAGGATCTCAATCCTCGCCCCCTTCTTTAACGCTGCGACCCTTCTCAGGTAAGCCGTATCCCCTACCCACTTTCCATCATGGATCACGGGATGCTGATTATCATCCCCGGAATACAGATCTCCATCTCCATGAATATAAAAGCTGGATAACAACACGGTATTAAAACCCGCCTCCTGCAATAATGCATAGGTAGAATCATCCCCCGGATACATCCCCCTTCCGAAAATACTTAGATTTTTTGCAGGCAAAGGCACCTGCGCAGCACAAAATAACGAACTTACCGTTAGATAAGAAAGCAGCAATAAGACCCTCATAGTATAGTAAATATTTATAAAGTCAAATGTCGGAACTTAATTCAAGCCTTTCAGACCACTCATACTGCTATACGACTAGCCATCAACGTTCATAAAATATATTATTCTTTATCAAAACCATAATCTCTTTCTACCAGGCAAATCCTCGTCTTATACTGCGCATACCATTTCTCCCGCCCCAGCTGCTGCGCAATCAGGTGATCCGCCTGTTGCTTCCAGTTACGGATCGCTTCCAGGCTCTCCCAATAAGAAACGGTAATGCCCACTCCATCGCGTGCAGACTCCACGCCCAAATATCCTGGCTGTGCCTGCGCCAGTTCTACCATCAGGGTAGCGGTGTCTTTGTAACCTTCTTCTACCTCCGTTCTGAGTGATGTAAATATAACTGCGTAGTAGGGTGGTGTGGGTGTACGGGCTATCATGTATAATTTAAATTATTCTTCCGGTAAGGTATTCAAATATCTTCGGCTAACTATATATCACTAAAAGTGCAACGAATCAAAAGGTAAAGCAGGGTCCTGGGGCCGGCTTGACTAAATTTATAATGATACACTTCCCAAATAGCATTTTAACCTTCTTTAACTTCCTCAGCTTCCAGCAACTCCGCCAGAAATCGCTTCGTCTTCTTCGCCTCCAACTTATAAGGAATTGTAAATAGTAAACAGCCAAATACAAACATCCCAAAAGGTATTAACATCACAGGCTCAAACCCATCATTGATAGATGCTCCCAATACCGCCACACAACCTACCAATACCATGAACAACCAGACGCCTGAAAATATCATGACGGCCAGATGAGGACTACTTTTCACCTTTATCTCCGTCTGCCCAAGAAAATTACTCATCTCCCCTTTGGTAACCGGCAGAAAAGAATTCTTGTAGTTAATCACTCTCACTATTTCAAAATGAGGGCCTACTACCACACCTACATAAGGCTTGTCCGTCGTATTCTTTTTTAGCCCATAACGCTGTACCAACAAGCTAAAAGGTTTCTTTGGGGGAGCCACATTGGCTTCCAGTCTCCGCCTCACTTCCCCCTCATTCAATCTGGTAGTCAGGGTATAACGATCGTACGGTAATAAGGATTTAATATTCATATTAGTCTGTTATTGTAATCCATACCGGACAGTGGTCGCTTGTCTTCTCCCATCCCCTCACTTCCTTATCCACGCCGCCGGATATCAATCGTTTTTCTACATCCGGACTCACCAAAAAATGATCTATTCTTAAACCCGCATTTCTACCATACGCATTACGGAAATAATCGTAAAAGGTATAGATGGTTTCTTCCGGGTATAATTTCCGTAATGCATCTGTCCACCCCTGCGACTTCAGTAGCTCAAACGCTTCACGGGTTTGTGGCAAAAAGAGCGCATCAGTGACCCAGCTGGCAGGTTTATATACATCTTTCTCCGTAGGGATCACATTGTAATCACCGAGTATAATCACAGGTTTACCACTGTCCATCAATTCCTGTGCATGTGCATGCAGCCGCTTGAACCATCCTAACTTATAATCATACTTTGGTCCCGGAGCCGGGTTTCCATTTGGCAGATACAAACATGCAATGGTGATACCATTTACAACAGCTTCTATATACCGGCTATGCAGATCTTCAGGATCACCGGGCAACACTCTTCTTACTTCTTCAGGTTTGCCGATGCGAGACAGGATTGCCACCCCATTCCAGCTCTTTTGTCCGTGCCAGATGGCGGTATATCCTGCTTCGAGGATCGCGGCTTCCGGAAACTTTTCCTGTGGCGCTTTCAGCTCCTGCAAGCACACCACATCCGGCGTTGTTTCTGTCAACCAGCGGAGTAATACTGCCAGGTGGCCATTCACCCCATTCACATTATAAGTAGCTATTTTCATTTTCCTATTTTTCGTATCACTTTTTTAGAACGGATAATGACTGTATGAAAGATCCAGGTAATGAGCATCCCGATCACACAACCTGCCAATACCCCGCCTCCCCGCTCCAATGCCACATCCCAGAAGTATTTACCCGGTTCATGCATGGTGATGATCAATACGGCAATTGCCGCCGATCGGGTAGCAGGCTGTAATTTCAGTAATTCACAGGCGATGATGGAAAGGGTGACTCCTATACACATCATCAACAGATTTACCGGGTGGATAAAGAAGATCGTCAATCCAATGGTAGCCCCTACCAGGTTCGCCTTGATACGGGTCTTAGCCAGTGTCATCGCATCTTTCCTGTCTGGCGCCAATACCAGAATAATAGAGATCAGGGCCCAGGCACCGATGGTAGGATAAACGCGGTACAGGTAAAATCCAATCGCCGTGCCTGCTACACATTCCAGGATGTAGAGTAATAAAGTCCGTTGACGCTGCGTAATCTCCATATCGCCAAAGGTAACTAATATGATAAAAACACCAGCATACCACCCAGGAAATGCACCTGCTGATCATTGTATAAATAATGCGCCGCATCCCGGAAATACAGCACATGATTAACGCCTATCACTGCCTTTAGTGCATCTATCTGCCCAGGTGAATACAATCCATCATCCATACCATACATGGCAAACACAGGCACTCCCTGTTTCACTATTTTTTCGAGAACAGGCAGGTTATTGATGGTAGAATACTTTTCATGTTTCCAAAACTCATTGCCGGGGGTATCATTGTTCAGGTTTGCATAATGCTGGTACAAGGTGTCCGCATCCAGTTGTTTATAAATCGCCTGTGCAGCAGGCGTTCTGTTCGGTGTAGCAAAGAAACCGTTTTTAGAAGCCTGTTTAAAACATCCTCTCCTGAATTCAATGGAACTACTATCCAGTTTTGCTAATGCGGTCAGGTCTTTTAAACCTGCTGTATTATTATTGGAAGTATATATCTTTTTACAGGAGGCAATGATTGTTTTATATGTCTCCTGCAAATCCACCAGCGCACTCACCAGCACCAATGCCCGCACCTGTGCAGGATATTTTGCCGTATAACCCGTAGCTACGATCCCTCCAAAACTAAACCCGATCAGGGTCGCTCTTTTCACATTGTATTGTTTATACAGGTTATTCAGGTCATCATAAGATTGCTGAAAGGTATACGCCGCCTTCGCATCCACAGAACGACCTTCTCCCCTCCGGTCGTAAGTGATCACATAAAATCCCTGTGCTGCGAGTTTTGCGGCGGTGGTAGATTCAAAATTAATAGCATTACTGCCCGGGCCACCATGCATAAAAATAACAGCGGGGTTGTGCGCATCACCAAATGCATGGGATACAATGGTTTGGGCCTTTGCACCCAATGTACAGTATAACAATAGTAAAGTTACAAATCTCATTCCCTGTAAAAAGTTATACTGCAAAATAAGAAATACGCAGAAAGACTACGCTATTCGCAAATAATATTGTGACATGAAAAGAACAATAGTTGTGGGGGATATCCACGGCTGCTACCATGAGCTGTTGACCCTACTGGAAAAAACCGGCCTCCGGGACGAAGATCTCCTGATCTCAGTGGGCGACCTCGTAGACCGTGGCAATACATCCAAAGAAGTATGGCAGTACTTTATGGATCGCCCTAATACCATTACACTCATGGGTAACCATGAACGAAAACACCTGCAAGGCATTCATAATTACGCACAGGAAATTGTGAAAATACAGATGGGTGAGCAATACCCTCATTTCCTGGCCTGGGCTATGACACTGCCTTATTATTTTGAAACAGACGATGCGATCATCGTACATGCGGCTATGGAACATGACCTGCCACTGCATGTGCAAAGACAGGATGTACTGAGTGGCACGACTGCCGGTGAGAGATACCTGGAGAAGAAATATGCTGGTCAGGGAGTGACAAAAGATAAGCTGTGCCAGACAACAACAGAGACGGAATGTAAGACGACAACAGATACGACAACAGATACAGCCGGCCAGACAACAACAGAGACGGAACATAAGACGACAAAAGATACAGCCGGCCAGACAGGTCGCCATACCGGCGTTACCACCTCCGCATACTGGACAGATCATTATACCGGTACCAAACCCGTCATCTATGGACACTCTGTCACCGGCCATCTCCCCCGCATCGTCAACAATACCTACGGCATCGATACCGGCGCCTGTCATGGTGGTTACCTCACCGCCATCGAGCTTCCCGGTTTTATCATCCACCAGGTAAAAGTTGAAAAAGATCACTGGAAAGAACAACAGGCACAATGGCAAATACCGGTTCTGGAAAGTAAAGACTGGGATAACATGGAAATAAGTGCTATTCAAAAAGAACTGGATAGATTGGCGTACAAAGAATCGCCTGCTATAAAGGATTATCTGAATAATAAACGCTCTTATTTAACAGACCTCGATGCTTCGCTGCCCACAATCAAAGCGCAACTTGACCTTTTCGCAAGTGCACACAGCGAACGCCTGCATGAATACCCTTTTAAAACCTTCCTGTACAAAAGCAGGTCCGGTAATTTGAGCGTAACAGACCTGAGAAAGTCACTGCACACACCAGCTAAAATAAAACAGCTACAGCATCTGCTTTCTGATAGCCTCCTTGTCAGCCGCAGTGATGGCCAGTGACAAGGCTTTCCGGAAATGCACCATGGCCTGTGTACGATCCAGTGGTGTATATAAATGTCCTAACAAGGCATAATAAAAATGATTATCCTTCAATGGTAACAATGCAGCAGCTTCTATCGCTGTTGCATTGCCCATTACCTTCGCCAATGCGAAGATCCTGTTCAGCGCAGCAATAGGAGAAGGTTCCATCAATACCAGCTGATCGTATAAATGTAATATCTGTTCCCATTTCTCCCTGCTATCTGCCTTGTGCGTATGCCAGTAAGCAATGCCTGCTTCTAAATGATATTTGGTCAATACATTGCCCGTTGCACCCTGGTTCAAATAATACGTTCCTCTCGCAATCAGCTCGTGGTCCCACAAGTTCGTATCCTGATCTTCATATAAGATCATCTCTCCCTGCTGATCCGCTCTTGCTTCGAACCGCGATGCATGAAAACACATTAGTGACAACAATGCATACACCGCAGGCACAGCTGTGGGCACATGCGAAGCCAGTAAATAAGTGAGCCGCATCGCCTCCAGACAAAGGTCTTTCCGTAAGGTGGTATTCTGCGAGGTAGAATAATACCCTTCGCTGAATAACAGGTATAATGTAGTCAACACCGTATCCAAACGGTGATGCACTGCTTCGGCGGAAGGAGCGGTGATAGCAATATGATCTGCTTTCAGCTTGTCCTTAGCCCTTTGCAGTCTTTTGTAAATGACATCTTTATTGGTGAGAAACGCATCCGCTATCTCCTGTGCGCCAAAGCCACACAACAGGTTCAATGCCAGCGCTACCTGCGATTCCTCGGGAATACCCGGGTTACAAACTGTGAAAATCATTGCCAGCTGACTATCATGAATACTTTGATCTGACAGATCAATATCCATCTCTGTTATATCCTGACTTGCATTCCTGATCTCCGGACTTATCTTCTTTGCAAATAACGCATCTCTTTTTATATGGTTCAGCGTTTTGCGCCTGGCCACGGTATACAGCCATGCCACAGGGTTTGGGGGAAGCCCCTGCTCACTCCACAATTCCGTGGCAGAGAGGAAAGTATCACTCACAATGTCTTCAGCCGTTTCAATGTGTGCAATACCAAATAGCTGACAGAGTACAGCAATGATCTTCCTGTACTCTGTCCTGAATAAATATGGGAGCAGCTCCTGATCTTCCATCACACTTCTTTGGAGAGCATACGTACTTCCACAAATCCGTTCCAGGGGGCATCTAAAACCGGGCAGTCTTTCCCGATCTCAGTGGCAGCCGCCAGATCTATGGCCTTGATGATCACAAATCCACCAATGGATTCCTTGATATCCGGATATGGTCCGTCTGTAACGATCTTACCCGCTTTGATCACAGCACCTTCGGGTCTGAGGCGGTTGCCATGACTTACCAGGGCGCCTTCGGCATCCAGTTTACCCAGCCATTCCTGCCAGGGCTTGATACTCGCCTGTAATGCTGAGGGAGAAGGTTGTGCTTCTTTAGAATTGTCTTTTCTGAAGATCAATAAGAACTCATTCATAACATTAATTTTTTTCGGCGAACTGGCCGACTTTATAAGTGCCTACCGGCATGGGTGAACCAAATGCGATGTTCAAACGGTTGTAACCATTAATCGCCACAATAGCAATGGCCAGGTCTACCAGTTCTCCTTCTGAAAACTGTGCAGCAGCGGCGTTATATACTTCATCAGATACATTACCTGTGCTCACTTTGGTGAGGGCTTCTGCAAAAGCCAGGGCCGCCCGCTCTCTGTCTGAATAAAAAGGGGCTTCTCTCCATGCATCCATTACATACAGACGATGTTCTTCTTCACCCATAGCACGCAGTTCTTTTGTATGCATATCCAGACAGAAGGCGCAACTGTTAATTTGCGATACCCGAAAATAAATCAATTCTAATAAGGATTTGTCAAGTGGAGATTTTGCCAGATAGGGGGCAAAACCACTTAAAGCTTGCAGGGGATTGTTGGCTCCCTTAAAATAGTTCAGTCTATTTTTCATGATTTTGAGATTTTGCCCTTATAACAAACGGGGGTTTCTGAATTGGACAAAACCAATAGATATTTATTTTATACATTTGTAAATCAATAGATCCTATGAAAAAAAGTCTTCTTATATCCCTTTTCTGCGTAACCGCATTTTTAACCTGCCATTCCCAACATTTTACCAATGGATTGGGGATAAGCATATTACATGACGAAACTAATTATTCTGGCAACAATCCTTACATTGGAATTGCCTATACACCGGGAGTGACATTCCTGGAAACCAGGAAATATGCTTTATCCATTACGGCACCTTTCCGGGTGGGTTATGCGTCTACTTATTTCTCTCAGAATTCAAATGATACAATCGTTATAGACGATTGGCAAAGCGTGATCGTACAACTGCCAGTACTATTCAACTTTGCCTATGGTGCGGGTTCATCCCAGAAGGCACCTGCCCGGTTCGGTTTTTTTGTGGGTGCAGGCTATGGTGTACAGCTGCGTTATTATCATGAAGTTTACCAGTTCAACGAAACCAAAAGTATTGGTACCAGCTCACCCTTCTCTACGGGCGCCGCGTTCAGTGCAGGTATCAGATTGGCTGTAGGCAGGACATACAGAAGGAAAAACATAGAACTAGGTGCAGGTTATCTGTTGGGTATAACGGGTGAAGATCATAACATCATCAGCTACCACGTCCTCTTTAATTTCTAATTCTCCAAAGGTAATAATAGTGTGAAGGTCGTTCCTACTCCCGGTGTGGAATCTATCTGGATGTCACCACCGTGATTGCGGACGATCTTCCTGCAATAAGCCAGTCCTACGCCGGATTGCATATGTGAAAAGATGTCGAAGACCTTTTCCATGTCCTGTTTTTCAATCCCCGTTCCATTATCTGCCACCCTGATAGCTATATAGCGTTTTTTCAGTACTACTTCCTCTCCGCTGATGTCAATTTGCAAAGGCCGCTCACGGGCAACAAACTTCACTGCGTTGTGGATCAGGTGGTAAAATAGCTGTTCAATCTGGGAATTAATCCCTGAAATTACAGGGAGCGGCCCGATTGTCACAGCCCCCTGAACGGATAGTTGTATACAAACATCACGCACCACCTTATCCAGATCCACGGATTCATACAGGATCTTGCTATCATTCAAACCGGAATATTCTGACAGGTCACGGATCATCATGGATACCCGCTGTGCATTGTTATTAATCCGCACAGCATATTCCTTTGCTTTATCTACCATATTCTTATCCACCGCATCAATCAGGATATCACTGAATAAACGGAGCTTGCGCAAAGGTTCCTGTAAATTATGATGGGAAATAAACTGGTATTGTTTGTTCTCTTCGATACTTTCCTTGAGTTGTTTGCTCATTTCAAGTATGGTTTCCTGGCTTTGCAAATGAAATGCCAGCAGCTCAGCATAGAGCTGGAACATATTGACTATTTTAGGTTCTATTAATTTTGCCGGGCGGGGATCGATGGCACAGAGGGTACCGAAAAACTCACCATTTTTCAGGATGATAGGTACTGAGATATAACTCTGTATGCCATACATTCTAGGGGTATGGTGATTGCGATACAAGGGATCTTCTGCTACATGGTCTATTACCACGGCCTTTCCGCTATCCCTGATTTCGTCACAGATGGTAGTGCCCACTTCCAGTTCACCACCGGGTACCAGACCGAAATTAATTTCATCTCTTACCCCACAGGCAATCCACCTATCCTTTGTAACACGGGCAATTGCAGAAAACCCCATACCGGTTGTACGGCAAATCACTTCCAACAGGGATGGTACGATAGCAATCTGTTGTACTTTCTCAATGTCTCTTGCAAAACTTTCAATTCTTTCAGGCATTCAACTAAGTTAAGTCGCTTATTATTACCAAACAATATGCCTGATGCAATGTTCAGTTTGGATGTATCACATTTTATGATTCATTAGTAGAAACTGGAATATCTGGCACAAGCTCTGCCAGTAAGGGTATAGCAGGTTCCGGAATGCGCAGAAATGAATGCCTGTCATAAAGATTTGTCCTATTGACCAGGTTTTTAGAATGGGTTATTCCCGGCGATCATGAAGTCAGGTTTACATCTTTGCAGTGATGGAGTCTGGTTTGCACCTTTGCGGTCATGGAGTCAGGTTTACATCTTTGCAGTCATGGAGTCTGGTTTGCATCTTTGCGGTCATGAAGTCAGGTTTACATCTTTGCAGTGATGAAGTCTGGTTTACACCTTTGCAGTCATGGAGTCAGGTTTGCACCTTTGCAGTGATGGAGTCAGGTTTGCACCTTTGCAGTGATGGAGTCAGGTTTACACCTTTGCAGTCATGGAGTCAGGTTTGCACCTTTGCGGTCATGAAGTCAGGTTTACATCTTTGCAGTGATGGAGTCAGGTTTGCACCTTTGCGGTCATGAAGTCAGGTTTACATCTTTGCAGTGATGGAGTCAGGTTTACACCTTTGCGATCCATAGTAGTTCCTGATTCGTATGGAGTAATTGCACTAACATTTTACGAAAAACGGATCTTATCCCACAATTTATTTGACACCACCTGTTCAATCACCTGTTCCCTGTAATTTCTGCTGATAGGGATCCTGTGTTGCTGAATAAAGATCTCATTCCCTTCTATCGCCTCAATTTTATCAATGGCCACAATGTAAGATTTGTGCACCCGGATAAATGCATTGCTATCGAGATTTTGTTCCAGGTTTTTCAGGTAGAGTAACGTTACATACTTCCCTTTCACGGTATAAATGGTGATATAGTTTTGCATGCCTTCTACATACAAAATATCCTCAAAATGGATCTTTTCATACTTGCTGCCGCACTTGATAAAGCAATAATCAGTAGCAACCTCGGCCTTCTGTACCGTAGGTCTGTTTACGAGCTGGTGGTATTCCCTCGCTTTGCTTACGGCCTTAAAAAAACGGTCAAAAGTGATAGGTTTTAGCAGGTAGTCCATTACATTCAGCTGAAATCCTTCCAGCGCATAGCTAGGATAGGCCGTTGTGATAATCACCATAGGTGGCTTCTGGATGATCTTCAGAAAATCGATGCCGTTCATCTTTGGCATCTGGATATCCAGGAAAATCAGGTCTACGGGATGCTGATCCATCAGTTTCATGAGCGCTACCGGGTTTTCGCAGGTATCGATCAGGTGCAGAAAATCGATTTCTTTCACATAGTCCGCCATCCCTTCGCGGGCCAGGGGTTCATCATCTATGATTACACAGTTTATCATCGTTTTCAGGCTATTTTATGCATGATCGGCATACTTTGCAATATGGACAATTGTAAAGTAAGTAATATGGTAAAAGTGGTGCTATTGCTATTTACTGTCAGGTTATACTGACCGGGATACATCAGGTCCAGCCGGCGCCGTACATTTTTCAATCCGATACCTCCGTAATGCACGACTTCTTCACTTTCAGCACCGGATACGCTGTTTGCCACGGCCAATTGCAGTTCCTGACCGTTTATCTGCAGCTCAATCTGCACCCAGTTTTGCTGATCAGCATGCTTTGATACATGCTTAAAAGCATTCTCTACAAAGGTCATCAATATAAACGGGGCAATGCCCAGCCTGGCATCGTACAGGGCCGGCAACTGGATATCGACCTCTACATTGGCGTTCTGCCGCAGTCTTTCCAGTTCTATTCCATTTTCAAGGTAAGCAATTTCTTTATTCAGCAGGATCTGCTTATCGTTACATTCGTACAACTGGTGCCTGAGCAGGTCAGAGAATTTGGCCAGGGAGGCAGAGGCCATGTCCGGGTTCTTATGGATCAGGAAGAAGATGGAATTAATGGTATTGAAGAGGAAATGGGGATTAAACTGGTACTTGAGGTAATTCAGTTCGGTTTCCAGTTTCTCCTTTTCCAGTAGTTGTTCTCTTCGCCTGGTCTGCAGCCAGCTTCTACCCAGTTTGATGCTCATAGCCAGGGTCATGGCAGCAATAGCGCTGGGCAGGGAATTGGCGAATAAAATGCTCAGGAAACTATCTGTATGAAAGAGTTCCTTCACAGTCGTACCTGCCAGCGAAGCGGTAAGGTAATACCCTGGTACGATACATCCTGCTGTTAACAACGTCGTCACTACCAGCAGAATGACATAGGTCGTATATTTTCCCTTTTCAAAATACTTAGGCAATAGAAAATATAAATTGAAATACACAGCCAATGTTTCCCAGAATACATAGGTAAAATACTTTGGAAACATGGTGGTGGTAAAGATGATGGTCGCTGCTTTGATGGGGTTGCCCACAGCCACTGTCCACCATATAAACTGGTAGAGCATCCAGAAGGGGATGTGGTAAAGTTTGTATTTGTAGAACCAGTTACGCATCTATCTGAAGTTACGCAAAACGCGGGTTATTTCCCGCCGCCGTTACATGAATGACATGAAATAATTGATGAACTGCATCTCCTGCATTTTGAGATTGTCATTCACCGGCGGACCGGATTATGATAGTGCTCTAACCGGCATCAGTTGCTTGCCTGATTTCATCTGGCACAATTCCTGTAGTTACTTCATTAAAAATATTGAACTATGGATATTATTATTCAATCCCTCGGATTTAAAGCCAGTAATGCACTTGAGTCATATATCCGTGAAAAGCTGAACACGTTAAAAACAGACAAAATCGTAAGAGCAAACGTTACATTATATAAAGGGCCGGATAGTACGCCTGAAAATAATTATTGTGAGATCAGGCTGGAAGTACCCGGTCAGGATCATTTTGTAAAGAAAGTGAGTCCTCACTTTGAACCTGCTGTGAATGAGTGTGTAGATGTGCTGCAAGCACAGATAGCGAAGGTCAGGGGTAGAAAAGAGGATGGCAACAGGCACCAGGATAAGTCAAATATCCAGGATGTGCTGCTGCAGGAGGACAGTGATAACAATGAAGATGTAGAATTGGAAGATGTCGTGAAATAGTGTTTTTTTAAGTAGAAAGGGGTGATAAAAAGAGTCTTTTTATCGCCCCTTTTGCATAACATAAAGTTATAACCCATTACCATTTTCGATTTTCATTTGCCATTACTTCGCCGGACATTTGTGGGCAAATGGAAACAGGGAACAAAACATTTTTAGACCGGACAGTTAGTCTTACGACAAGGGAAGTCATTTTTCTGCTGGCATTCGTATTCTGTCTTACACCGCTCATCACGCCGCCAGTAGCGTTATTGATGGGGTTCGTCATTGCCCAGTTTGTCGGGCATCCATATTTACATTTAAATCATAAGGCGACCCATTTGTTATTGCAGATCTCAGTAGTAGGATTGGGATTTGGGATGAATGTAACGAGTGCCATGCATGCGGGGAGTCAGGGGTTGTGGTTTACCATAGCGTCTATTGCAGGTACATTAGTATTCGGAACGCTGCTTGGAAAATTGTTAAAAATAGATAAAAAGATATCTTACCTGATATCTGCGGGAACGGCGATTTGTGGAGGGAGTGCGATAGCAGCGATTTCTCCTGTTATCAAAGCTGAAGAAAAACAGATATCCGTGGCACTGGGAACGATCTTTATCTTAAACTCTTTCGCGCTTTTTCTTTTTCCTTTTGTTGGACATTTGTTAAATCTTACGCAGACACAGTTTGGACTGTGGAGTGCGATTGCGATACATGATACCAGTTCTGTAGTAGGGGCTGCCAGTAAGTATGGAACAACCGCCCTGCAGGTGGCAACTACGGTAAAGTTGGCGAGGGCGTTATGGATCATCCCGCTTTCTTTGTTGAGTTCTGTTGATAAGAAGAAGGTGAAGATACCTTTGTTTATAGGATTCTTTATAGTGGCGATGGTGTTGAATACGTATATACCTATTGTGCAGGAATATGGTCATTATGTGGTAGATATTGCTAAGGCAGGGTTGACGCTGACGTTGTTTTTGATTGGGTGTGGGTTGAATGCGAATGTGTTGAGGGCAGTGGGGATCAGGCCGTTTGTGCAGGGGGTTGTGTTGTGGGTGTTGATTGCAGGGGCGGCGTTGTGGTCTATTGTTAGTTTTGTTTAAATAACGCGCAGGTGTGTTTCCTGCGCGTTATTTAAGTGTTTATTCAAACACAGGTTGTGCCGGCAATGTATATTTTTTACCGGTATTTGCTTTCTTCAGATAATCCATCAATACACTGAAATAAGCGACCATTGGCTTCGCACTCATATCAGTATGCAGGTCATCTTTCAGCTGTTGTCTCCAATCAATACTGGCTCCCGGGCTCATTACCTTTTTCAGGAAATCACCTACGGCTTTATTTCCCCAGTAGTTAGTGGCATGTGGATCCTGGTGCAGAATATTATCAGCAATGTAAGCATGAAACTGGAATACCAGTACACTCGCAATAGAGTAATCGTAATACTGAGCGGGATCATCATTGATATGCGTTTTGGTCGCCGCATCACAATACTCCTCTCCTCTCTCCGTAGGCGGTACGATCCCCTGGAATTGTTTTACCAGTTTCCACCATGCCTGATTATACTGATCTTTCGGGAGTTTCTTTGCATACAGATTATATTCAAACTCTGTCATCACCCCACTGCTCCATGGCAGGCTCACTACATAACTCAATGCTTCTTTTAACAATTTCAGTGTATCATTGGTCGTCGTATTCTTAGGAATCAAATTCAGATTTTCAAGGAAAGGCTTTTGTAAAGAAGCTAATCCCATCATGGTTCCGAAAGCCTCATGAAAGCCTCTATTCGCACCACCGCGCAAAATTACGGGGATCTCCGGACGGCTGTAAGACATATAATAATAGATATGTCCGAATTCATGTAATACTGTACTCCAATAATCGGTGGTAGGGGTAATGCTTTCTAAAGAACGCACATCCTTATCCAGGTCCATATGCCAAGCAGAAGCGTGGTTATTCTTGGTGAACGGGCTATCTGCAGGTACCGGGTACAGGCTACTCTTTTCCCAGAATACAGGTGGCAGTGCATCGAAACCGAGGCTCTTGTAAAAGTCTTCACTCTGATGTGCCATCCATTCAGCGCCATGTACTTTGAGGATAGAATCGATACTCAGCCCTTTTACATCCACCAGAGAAGACCAGTCTTGTCCCCAGCGGTTGGGCAACCAGTCGGCAGGAATATAATCAGGTACGGGTTGTTTATATTTCTCAGCGAGGGTATAACGTGCCCAGGTATGGAGTTCTCTATACAACGGCCATATTTCTGTTACAAACTGGCGGGTCAGTTTGATCATTTCATCTTCGCTCATGCCATATTCGCGGGCGTTATAGTCGAAGAAGTCTTTGTAACCCAATGGTGTAACAGAAGCATTTCGCAGGAACTGCAGTGAATCCAGTCCGTTTTTTAGAGTCTTGCCGACTTCTTTGCTGGCGGTCCATGCTTTTCTTCTCTCCTGCAGGTTGTTGGAAGATTCCAGTATTTCATCGATACGTCCGGTAGTAACGGGTTTGCCATCGAGGGTAAACTTGAATCCATAGAGAGCAGATAATTGTTTGTTGGTGGCGCTGATACGGCGGGTTACGATATCGCCGGCGGTAGCGGGGTTATTGCCTGCGTTGAAGAGGATGACTTCGAACTGCCTTATTTGTAAGGGAGTGAGTTGTTCTTTTAATTGCAGGTATTTCTGCGCAGAGTCAATGTTTGCTTTGCTACCGGTATATTCAGCCAGCACCTTATCGGCAGCATCTGCCAGCTGCTGGCTTACGGTGTCTCCTTTTACGATACGGGTATTCAGCGTCCATTGGGCCAGGTTGTCTTTGTAGATGAGGTCCTGGAATTGTTTGTTGTAACCATCCAGGTAGGTCTGGGCTTGTAGCTGGACAAGCTGGTGGTTGTTTTTGTCGGTGGACTGGCAGGCTGCGAAAGAGAGCAGGGCGCCGGTGGCGACAAGGGTGATACGATTCATAAAAGGGTAGATTTTGCGGAGTGAATTTAGGGAATTTTATTTTGTTCAGAGAAATGGCGAGGGGGAGGTGGGGGGAATGGAGGAATGAACAAAATGAACAGAGAAGAAGGGTGTAGATTTGGGATTAAGAGAGGGGGAAGGGATTATTTCATTGGAAGGGGGAATAAAAGACCGGGAGGGGAAAGGACTGTTTCATTAAAGGACTAGATAATTGAAAGACCGGGAGGGGAAAGGACTGTTTCATTAAAGGACTAGATAATTGAAAGACCGGGAGGGAAAGGACTGTTTCATTAAAGGACTAGATAATTGAAAGACCGGGAGGGGAAAGACTGTTTCATTAAAGGACTAGATAATTGAAAGACCGGGAGGGAAAGGACTGTTTCATTAAAGGACTAGATAATTGAAAGACCGGGAGGGAAAGGACTGTTTCATTAAAGGACTAGATAATTGAAAGACCGGGAGGGAAAGGACTGTTTCATTAAAGGACTAGATAATTGAAAGACCGGGAGGGGAAAGACTGTTTCATTAAAAGATTGAATAATTGAAAGACCAGTAGGTAAAAGAATATTTCATTAAAGACCATTTTATTAAAAGACTAAATTATTAAAAGACCATGGCCTATAATCCAACTACAATTGCCAATTATTTTATTACCACGTATGCATCAGAATATGTACCTATTAATGTCAACCAACTTGTTGGTCTTACCTATTTCTCATATGGCTGGTATCTTGCTTTTTCAGAAGGTAGATCAACCTTAATCAAAGAACCGTTGATTTGCCATATCAGCTGCGCTACATTTGCTTCATTATGGGAAAATATGATTGTCTCCAGAAGAAGATCTTATTACAAAAAACTGCCTAATCCACAGGGTAATCAGGCTATTTCCAAAGAAGACCAGCACTTACTTGACCGGGTATGGAATACTTATGGGCATATCGGAGATAATATTATCATTAAGGCTTTTCATAATGATGTAAATAATCCCTGGAAAAAAACATTAGTAACTGGTCAAAAAATAATTTCGATGCTGCAGGTATATGAATATTTTAAAAATAAATTAATCAAGGCTGACACCCATGCCGTATAATTAAAGTAAGCAATGAATACAACTATCATCCAGCGTTTGGACACCCATTCATCAGTTCCGGATGAAAATAATCTTTACCAAGAAAATGACTGGGAAACGAGTACCTGGCCCGACTGATCATACATCCTATTTATGAAATAAGTTCTAGTCAGTAATTTAACTTCATTCTGCACTACATTAGTATGGCCTAAGCTCTCATTTCAACATCATTCTCCTCTTGGGTATGCCACTCAAATGTATCACTTTCCTCGTCGTCTAAAAACGTATAATGCGCAATTAAAAGATTTCACGATATCCCATTTTTGCTAATGTTATGTAAGTATTCGACATCTTTGAATAAGTAATAGCTGCTTCTTGTAGTTGTAATTTATGCTGTTTGAGGTATAATTTCTTTAGTGATTCTGCTTTAAGTAATAGTGCCATTGGATTAATAGAATGGTATTTGAGTACTAGATCGCAACATTTTAATATGAATCCGTCAGTATAATTGTGTGTTTGAAATTCATAGCCTTTGGCTAGGTCTAGAACACATAATGCAATGGACTGTTGATTACTGAGAGTATCCATATAAAGACCATTACGAACAGCTTCTGATGGCGTATTTGTTGTAGTCATTATCCAGGCATCAGTAGGGAAAGTACCACTTGTTAATTCGGTATTGTACCAACCACTTTTTTCGCTGTAATTACGAATATAAATATGATTAGGAGCTAAGGAAAGCCAACATTTGACATGCAATTCATCAGCTAGAATCTTATATAGATAGACAAGACTGTGGCAATTCCCTGTATGAGTTAATAAGAGTTTGAACACAAACATATTGCTCCATGCATGCTTAGCAGAAGGGTCATCCTCATCATATTTGAATGGGAGATGTAATGTAGAAATAGAATCAGATTTATTGATGAATATAGAGGTGTCACATAATAACTTGAAAATTGCATAATTCCCAATAAAATTGAACGAATCGACTTTATTATTTTCATCAGTAATATTATCTATATTCAGTTTGCAAAGTACCGCGTATTCAGTAATAAAACCCTGAAATATCTGTTTGCTATACCTATTGGCTTTGTAGCAATTTTCTGCAATAAATACAGCATCCTTAAAAGAAGAATTATTCTTAAGGCAAGAATCTAGCAGGTCATATGATTGTTCATAGTTTTTTCGGATTGATGTATTATTATTCGTTTGAGCATAAGCACAAAAAAAAGTATTAAATACTGAGGTATATAAAATTAAAATGAGTTGTTTCTTACTGATCATAAGGCGTTTCTAATTTACAAATCACCGTGTCATAGGGCTTTTCCCAAAAAACAACTGTATCTGGAACATTTTTATCTTTGGCATTTTTAACTACTCCTTTAAGCAAAGAATTAATCCTTCTTTCGATTCTATTATAATCTTCTTTGGTTAAATTTTCTCCTTTTGTTATCCAATTCATGGATTTATTTGGATTATACACCTCAGCAAGCTTAAACAGCCCGTTCGAAGAAAGGTGGTATGCTTCAAATGGACTATCAACAAAGTAAGCTATTTTATTTATGTCTGGGAAGTATTGCAAATCACCTCCATTAACTACAAAGGGATACCCTTTAGATGTATCAATTTTGCTATTGATACTATCCAGATAGCTATAGATTAATCTATCATTTACATTAGTAGTGATTTTTAAATCCATAAGAGGAACCCTACTACCCGCCTTGTATAAATTATTGCAAGCGAAAAAAAATATTACCAATATAACAATTGGTATGCCCGTTCCGTAAATTGCTTTCATGCTATTATTTATTCAGATGGTGCTTTAGGTGTAAAGTTATGATCTTTATCTTCGTTCCACATTCCGGCTTTCCTGGTCCAATTTCCATCTTTATCTTTTTCCATATATTTCTTTAAAAATAGGTTGTAGTTGTATTGAGTATCAGGTTTTAAAAAAGATCCATTTTTTGTAGTACGGGCTTCACTTGAATAATTTTTCAACATCCAGTAGGATATGTTCACCTTTTTATTAGCTACTACATCGCTGAACAGTGTTGCACCTCTCCATGCCGCTTTTCTTTCACTAGTAGTAACAGCCTGACCATTATAAGGATCACTACTTCCGGTTTTATATTTATCTCTGAAATCATTCCACCCATTTAACGCTGCTTCATCTATAGGAGTTGTCCCCCAATCACCAAATAAGGAACTTTGTCCAACAGCACCTATTCTATCATATCCCAGATCATGTTGCTGCGCCAAAAAATCTACCTGATCGACTGCTGGCAAATCATAATTATATATACTACTACTGCCCAATCCATCAGTATTTGGATTAAAAAGAGCGGTAGCACCCATATAGTTGCCATATTCAGTACTTATTCCTAATGCACTTGCATTCCTCGCAACAAAATATGCATTCTGCCCAACTTCTTTGCCTTCAACCTGATATTTCATAATATATTGAACACCTTGCCCTAAACTGCCATGGGCATTATGTTGATTGGCATTATACCATACATAGCTGGCGCTCGCAAGGTTTCCTAATTCAGGGTTATAGTTTCTTTTATCTAAGTTGAAAACATAGGTATAGGTTACATATTCCATACCATCAAGATCAATACCATCAATGGGTCTATTACTTGCATATTGATACGGGCTTAACATTGAAAAACTCCCTGTAAGAGGATCTGTACTTAAAAACCTACTGCTAGTAGAATTATCCGGTCTCCTTCGGATCTCGGTATTTTCATCCATTAAATGGACGACCTGCATTGTATTGATATTTATTAATGCGGTACCGATCTTTTGGATACTGTCTTCATCAAATAATTCCTTATACTTACCACTTGTCAAGGTTACAATACTTGCTTTCTTACCAATCTTTTTATATGGATTTTTATTTTGAGCAATTGATGATATAGAAAATAAAAGTAGGAGAATGAAAATTAAATTCAAAGGCCTTAGGTTATGCATCTTTATTTATTGAAAAGTGAAAATTTATTTTTGAGGCTTGTTGGTTAAACTATTCTGAACCATCTGAAGTTTTTTAATTTCTATATTCATTTTTTCTTGTTCATATTTCTCATGTTCCTTTGTTTTTTCATCTTTTAAAGATTCCTGCCACTTATTGTAGGCTTCAGGAGGCATTTCCTGAAACCCTGTTACTGTAATTGCCTGTTGCGTTACTTTGGCATTATTATAAGCTAATTGTAAGTCAGGAAACTTATAAAAGTCCTTAATTGAAGGGTATCCTTTTGAGCAAGCTAATTTTTCAAATGTGGTAATATAATAATTAGCACGTACCATTAGTGCTGTTAGATTTACCGAATCCTCTTTCAAAATCTTATTTATCAGCAGTTGAGAGAAGCTATCGTAATTTACCTTCAATTTCTCCTGGTAACATAAAAGCAAATCAGCTAAACATTGCGCATATAATTTTCTACTTGAGAGTGTATCAAGATAGGTTTTGTTTTTATAAGCAGTAGAGTTCACATATGTTGATTGCATTAGCCAAGAGGTTGAAACAAGATGGGCATTAGTTGTTTCATAATTATATCGTTTGCCAGATTCATCAAAGAATTGTATAAAGGAATGATTAGGAGATAGCGAGAGATATGCCTTCGCTCCTAAATGTTCTGAAATGCATAAATATAATAATGGTAAAGAATGACATTGCCCCTTGTTAGTTAATAGTAATTTGGTGACAAACATTTTTGTCCAATCATTTTCTCCCATTGGGTCTTCAAAGTCATACCTGATTTTATCTAAAGTATAATACTTGTTATGCAAAGGATCCTTAATATTATTCAATTGGCCAAATAACTTTTGTATAGCATAATGGAGCGCTAAGTTGCTTTTCTCATTCAATCCTTCCTGCTTTAATATAAACTTTACCAATTGTGCTTTTTGTTCAATCACTTTTTCAAATTCAGAATAACTATAGGATTGACTGTAATATGGCATTTCAGAAAGATATACTGCCTTGGTAATAGAAAAGCTATCGGGATTTATTTGCAAAAATTGTTGAAAGCTTTTATTAAATAACTTAACGCATCCGATCTATTGTCTGGATCAACGGAATTCGCACCATACATCGCCTTCACATTTTCTTCGTTTACTTGATTAATCTTTGGCGATAAGGCATATTTACTTTCTATTTTCCTTTCTTCCTCCTCTTTATTTTGGATCAGATTATTTGTGCTTTCAGATAGTTTATTAGATGTAGATTTGTTTGTAACAATCGGCTCGAAAGATTGAAATTTAGGGGTAGAAATTTGAGAAAAGCAAAATAGTGATTTTATCAAAAAAGCAGAGAAGATGAGTATGTGTCTTATTCCAACTAGTAGTTTCATGGGCGTCTTAAATCAATGGGTATGTGAAAATCACTTAAAAATACTAAATTTACCAATATCTATAATAAATAAATTTTGCAATTGTAAATTAGTAATGGTTTATCTATTTAAAGGGATTTTTACCGTTAATTTTCCATCAATAACCCGTCCGTATAATTTAATTCTTCTGAATAAAGCAGATTATAGTTGCTTTCCAAAGCCTCAGTAGTGATCATACTATCGTAGAAGGTAAAGCCATAGCAATCTGCTATTTGGCACGTCTGCAAAACGGTATCTTATGTATTGGTGTGAAGGTTGTTATTTTGCAGCATTCCTTTATCTGACAGGACAACAGATGACTGTGCAGAGAAGGACATTGGTCGTGAATGATATACTGCCAATGCGGGATGAGTATAGTGCATTTATTGAAAAATTGCTCAATGAAAAGGGCTATTAGGCATCAACAGGATTTACTTTCAATACCGAATAAGTGCAGGGCTTTTACCTAAAGGCTACCGGCCTCCCTCTTCAATACTTAAAATCAATGAATCTCAGACAATCCTTTTCCCACTCACATACCTATTCCCCTCCACTATAAACCTATACGGCAGCAACGCATCCGCCCCCGCATAATCCACTCCTATGCGGGGCGTCGCTACCACCTTCTCAGGCACATACCCATCCTCCGCCAGATAAAAATCCTTCGAGAACAAATTATATCCCGTATGTATTTTATCAATCCCCAAAGCCTTACTCACATTCCCGGGCCCCCTTGTCAGTGTAAAATCGGCCTTCGCCTTCCCTGTTCGTTTCAACATTTCCGGGATGCCCTCCAGCGGCTCCGCCCCTCTGATCAACACCGCCTCCGGAATCTCCGCCTCATTCGTCACTATATTAAATAAGAAGTGGATCCCATAACACAGATATACATACGCCTTGCCCGCCGCCCCAAACATTACCTCTGTACGTTGGGTACGACGCCCACCATAAGCATGACTCGCCTTGTCTACCACTCCCCTATATGCCTCCGTCTCCACAATCCGCGCGGTCGTCAGGACCCCATCAAACCGGGTTACTATGATCTTTCCCAGTAGCTCCTTTGCTATCGTCAATACCTCAGGCCGGTTGTAAAATTCCGCAGTCAGTTTTTTCATAACTATGAATGTAAATAAAAAATCGCCGTCACCAAAAGGAAGGCGACCAATAACAGATATACACCCGGTGTAATTTATGCAAGTATCAAACCAAATGAATAATATCTTCTTCACTAATCGCTATAAATAAAAATACATCTCTTCGTTGTACACTATTCAAAAAATACTATTTTGCAATCCTTTCCCATTACTTACTATGCTACATCAACCGATCACCCGTAAGCTTAACGGGCTTGACCATCTTCGCGCATTTGCCATCACTTTCGTATACCTTTTCCATTACAACCTATTTGGCCACCCAAACTGGATTTATACAGTCGGTAGCTTCGGCTGGACAGGCGTAGACCTCTTCTTCGTACTTAGTGGCTTCCTCATCGCCGGCCAACTATTCAGTGAAGATCCGATCTCTTTAAAGACCTTCTATACCAAAAGGGTCTTCCGCATCTTCCCCGCCTACTTCCTCATTGTAGCACTGTACTTCCTTTTTCCGTACCTACGGGAGCGTGATACCCTCCCTCCATTATGGAAATTCCTCACCTTCACCCAAAACATTGGCCTCGACCTGAAAAACACCGGCGCCTTCTCACATGCCTGGTCCCTCTGTATCGAAGAGCAATTCTACCTTCTCTTACCTATATTGATCATCTTTTTCAGAACCTACCGATTGACGCAAATCACACCCTGGTTCATCGCCTCCCTATTCCTCGCTGGTTTTGGCGTTCGCTATTACTGCTGGAACCATTTCTATTTACCCGCTACCACCGATAACTGGATGGTGTGGTACAAATGGATATACTACCCTACCTTCTGCCGGCTGGATGGCTTGCTTGTAGGTATTAGTCTCGCCGCCATAAAAGAAAAGCTATATAAATATAGTACCCCGCTCCTGATAGCAGGACTACTCATACTGGCAGGCGCCTACATCCTGTGTGACAACGAAGACCTGTTTAATGAATCCATTTATGGGTTCCCCCTGATTGCCATTGGCTATGGTTGTGTTGTAGCTGCTGCCGCCAGCCCTGAATGCTTCTTATATAGACAGGGTAGTTGGATCACCCGCTCGCTGGCAGCGCTGAGTTATGCGCTGTACCTGAGCCATA
This sequence comes from Chitinophaga sp. LS1, assembly GCF_034274695.1. NCBI lineage: Bacteria > Pseudomonadati > Bacteroidota > Chitinophagia > Chitinophagales > Chitinophagaceae > Chitinophaga > Chitinophaga sp. LS1. The sequence goes on along the minus strand of NZ_CP128362.1, from coordinate 4,670,006 downwards.
AGATAGTCATTCATGTGACCCAGAAGATCGTCTCGCAATGGGGCATAGATAAGAAGAGTACAATGATGTTTGTAATTTGTACGATCACCTGCCTCACGGCTGCATGGCTGCTCAGGTTCCTGGTTGAAAAACCATTTTTGAGATGGAGAGATAAAATTCTTGCAAAATGACCCGGTACCTTATTTTCCTATTTTTAATTTGGGGGTGCACGCAAAAAAAACAAATACCCAAGTACGAGCAACCTCACGTTCGGATCAGGGAATCTGCATTCTTTACAGATTCGGGAACAATTCCCAAACCATTCACCGACATCCCCGGCTACCTTGAAAAACACAATGGAAAATGGGTGTACAGAGACGTATGGTCAGCAGATACTTCGGATACGTGGTTCCCACTTAAACTCAAACCAATGTAAGGCCCAAAAAAGGAATAAGCACCTACCGTGAATAGAAGAAAACCAGCCTGCACCTTAGAAAATAAGCTTAGCTAAAGAGTTTACACGCCATCTACCAATGCCTCTAAAAAAGAAATAAGCGCCTGCTGCTCCCCCTTATCCAGCCCTAATGTATCAGAAGACAACGTCTGATGCATCACCGGTGTCACGCCTCCCTGATTGTAAAAGTCAATCACCTGCTGCATGGTACTAAAATTCCCATGATGCATAAAAGGCGCCGTAGCAGCCGCATTCCTCACTGTAGGCGTCTTAAAAGCGCCTTCATAAAAGGTAATGGGAAACACCGCTATCCTACCCCTGTCCGTATCTGCCACCGGATGTTGCAGATCACTGTATAGGGGTACTCCTAATATTTCAAATTCCGTTCTGTTAAATAACGGAGGCGTCAACCCATTGAACAACGGTGCAAAATGACAACTCCCACAACGAGCCTTGCCCATAAAAATATTAAACCCATGCTTCTGCTGACTGGTCATCGCCGTTCTATCTCCCTCTGTATAATGATCAAAAGGAGAATTAAACGGGGTCAATGTACGGATATAAGCCGCCAGCGCACGGATGACCTTCGCCTTCGGCATTTGCATACGCGCCACAATACTATCATCCGTTCCCCCCATCTCGGCCGGACTATGCAATACCATATCTATCTGCTCTTCCAGGCTCTTTGCCCGGCCATCCCAGAACTGTGCATACTGATAGGTTGCATATAATAATGAGGGCGTATTCCTTGGTAAAAACCCTCCTGACAAAGACGCATTCTGGGGCATCCCATCTGTAAAATGCTTTTCCGGTAAATGACAGGTGGCACAACTACGCTGCCTATTACCAGATAGCTTTTTCTCGAAAAACAACCGACGACCTAAAGCTGTATCATACCCAATCTTTGGCACACTGTTATCTGCGTTACGTATTACATCCCCCCTGCCATCTACTGTAATATCCGCCCCCTGTGTAAAGGTTTCTTTCTTAAATGCATCCCGCGCACCATAAATCGCCGTTGTATTCAGCGCTCTTACCGTATGCGTCGCTTCTACGTTTGAAAGCATACGTTGTACCGGCATGGCATAATCAGTAATAAACGTGAGGCGATCAAAACTGTTGAAATCAGGATGGTCATGCAAATAATCAAACGCGGCAGACATCGCGGAGCGAATACTATCTACTCCCACCACATTCCGCAATGCATCCATCGCCGCCGCGGCCTCCGGCACCCCACATTGTAAGGAAGGCGCATCATACCCCGTTATATACAAACTCTGTATCCGGATTAATTCTAACTGGATACTCTCCATCACCTGCGCATCCGTGGCCTTAAAGTTATATAACAAAGCAGGCAGACCTGCCGCTGTTTCTGCGACGATGTCTGCCTGCTGCATCAGTTCTTCTTTCGATGCATGACTATATAATAACGCTTCTATTTGTTGCAATCCTACCGGCTCTTCATATTCTATATAAGGTTCTTCTACCTCATACTTCGCCGGCGTATTGAACACATACGCTTCGCTCACAAAGAAGTATTCAAGGAAAAATGAAATGCGTTTATAAGCAATCCTGCATTCCTTCAATGCTTCTTTCGCCTGCTCCACAGTAACCGGATCTTTCACATCATACTTTTCAATAGCAGCTTTCAAAGCGCTTGCTTTTGATGCAAATACGACCTGCTGCTCTTTGAAATACCGGATCGCCTGCTCCGGGTACCCTTTTGGTGTTTCACCGACTATCCCCAGACACAACAACAAACACAAACCGGTGAGCACCCTTATTCTTTTCATCGCGCTGTAATTGTAAAGGTATCTTTTACACAACCTTCCTTATCTTCTACAGTATAAGTGTTCGTTCCTTTTGCCACCTTGATCGTTATTGACTTAGTCTCCTGCCCCTTCTCACTCCACTTATAATTACCCACAAATGAAGCCGTCAGTGTCAATGACTGTCCCGCTTTGGCTTTGATCTCATTGTGCTTATTCACTTCTTTCATCATCGTGAAATGATCACGGATCACGCCGTCTGCACAAATCCATTTCAGATCCAGCCGATTGTTTTCAATTTCTAACAAGGATGCCCCACCATTCGTATCATTCGCATACTGCATCGCCTTGTGTGGGTAGGTCTTTTGTCTGCCACCCAGTTTACCTGCTGAACCACTCACCACATACACCGTTCCTGCATTCAGTGAATCTTTTACATAAGGACAGCTATTCTCACTACCATCATACAGCCCTGAAGAATGACTCAGGTTATGTACCGCAGGATCAAATGAATCCATCATTCCATAATGTCCTTTCATGAGGCGGGAACGCTCGTAATCATGGCTATGTCCGCAAAGGATGAGGTCTACACCATTCCGCTCAAGTATACGGATAAAGTTTTCACGGATACTGATCAGCTCATCTGCTTCATCAGAGTTGTGAGATCCCATCGTATAAGGAGGGTGGTGCCAGTAAGCAATCACCCACTGTCTATTCTTATTCGCTTCCAGGTCACGCTTTACCCATTGTACCTGCGGACCCAGTGTATCGTACAGACGATATTGATCTGCTTCCTTACCATAGCTATCCAATGAAATAAAGTGTACATTTCCGATATCAAATGAGAAGAACGCCTGTGTGTGAGAAGGTACACCACCATCTTCTGCTTCTGTCGGCATAGAGAAGTTCTGATAATACGCGGTCTTGTGCGTACGCATCGCTACTTCTACCGCACCGGGAAAATCATGGTCATTGTAATCATGGTTACCCGGTGTAGGATACAAGGGATGCTGTTTTAACAGATCATCTTTATATACATTAAAAAACTTTGTCTGAAACTCCTGGTCGGTACCACTGCCATATGCATTATCACCTAAGAGTATCCACGCATCCATATAGTTATTACCCAGGTAATTGAGTACGGATTGTTTTACATTACGCTGGTTGGCGGAGTTATTGCCACAATCTCCAAATGCACCGATCCTGATCAGGTCTTTGCTACCCACAGCCGGCAGGGTGTAGAAGTAGTTGTTCGCATCGCCCTGCAATGTATCGGCAAATGTACCTACTGTATAATAGTAACGGGTATGAGGTTGTAAACCTGAAATACGCACGATGTGTTCTGTCGTAATTGTAGAATCGTCTTTTAAGAGATCCCATTTGTTCACTGTCGTACCAAAGCGCACACGGCTACGTGTGGCTACATTTGTACGCCAGCGGATCGTCATAGCGGTGGGGGATCCTACCTGTAAGTAGGGGCCACGGATCACTGTAATCGGGTCTTCATCTCCATCACTGATCTGGGCACGCACATTTAAAAACGCACCAAATAATAAACAAAGCAACAGCCATCCCTTCATTTGCATTTTTTTCTGCGAGGTAATCATAATTCTGTTTAATTCTAGTAATTACTATATGATCTTTACGTTATTTTTATCTATGCAATCCCTTCCTCCGTAAATACCCCAGCAACTCCTCCGGCCTATCCGTCTGAATCACATTCACCTGCTTCTTCTGCAACAGCGAATCAAACCCCTTCTCCCCTAAATCATCATAATCCCCCAGTGCATTCATCCACACTCTCATATTCGCTTTCCGCACGACCTGCATTAAACTATCCGTATAAAAATCATCATCTCCATGCAGGATAGCATAACGTCCCTGTTTTACCACCGCCATAGTCTCTTCCGCATTATGCACCCTTGGCATCACCGGTATATTCGGATCTATTGCTCTTACAAGATCCGCATCTTTATAATCATATACAAAAAACAACACCTGTTTTTCCATTCCCATGTCGCGTACCAGTTTACAGGTCGATACCATCGCACTACGTGTATCTGCTTTAAAATCGATATCGATCATGATCTTTCCTCTCGCCATTTCCAACGCATTCTGAAAAGAAGGAATTCGTTCTGAGGTAATGACGCCTTCTCTTTTTAAATGTACACCCTGTAATTCAGAAAAAGTAAGATCGGTTACATTTCCATGTCCATCCGTCTTTTTCTCAATACTCTTATCGTGCATTAACACAAGTACCCCATCCTTTGTTTCCCGAACATCTAATTCAATAATGTCAATACCTTTATCTATCGCTCGCTGGATAGCCGGCAGAGAATTTTCAGGATACTCCTCATGATCGGCACGATGGGCCGCGACCAATACATATTCATGGTGGTGATAGAAATCCTTTATAATATTATCTACAGGCGCCATAAACAGCAGTAAAAATAATAGCTTATTCATTATCTGTCCCCATTTTGTTTAAGGTAATTGATCAATGCCCCCGGGTGATCGGTTTGTAAACCCTGTACAGGTGTATCCAACGCCTTTTGCCAGCGAAGAGGATCTTCATCCTTTGCCTGCACATCCAGCCATATGGCTACATTCCGTTTTTTGCAAACTGCCAGCATTTCAGGGGTATATTGTCCAATGCTGCCATCGATCACTGACACCGGGTATTCGTCAAAAAACGCATTCAGATCCTTCACTTCATCAGGCACACTCGTCATCAGTGGCATATCTGGCGCCACTTTGTGCCAATCCTTCAATTGCTCAAATGTATTGCAGAATACAACGATGTGCTTTTGCATACCCGCTTTCTTAATCAATGGATATACTATAGCCGGATCGGCATCTTTAAAGTCAAGGTAGATGTTTACCTTTTTCTTACAAAGACTCAATACCTGTTCAAAGGAAGGCACTTTGTCAGATAGCGCAGACAGCTCCCCATGACTAATATATAATCTCCCATCCTTGAACGTCCTCAAATCTACCTCTACATAATCCACTCCATCTTCTATTGCACGTGTATATGCTGCCAGTGTGTTCTCCGGTAAAACAGTGTGATCGCCTCTATGGGCGATCACTACATGTTTATGCTTTACGACAGGCAGCAATGCAATCAATAGTATTGAAAAAAATTGCATAGCTAATTATTTATCATTTTAAATACCACATCTTCGTTGTCAGTACATCCGCACCCTGTCTTGCTACCGCAGCATTATACTGATCCAGGTTATAAGACTGCTCTGTAGTAGGATACTTATACCGGGAAGGGATCTCAGATATAGCAGCCAGCGGTCCGGTCACAAATACAGGATACCCTGTTCTTCTATGATCGAACCAACCTTCTGGTCCTTTCAGGAAATTCGCAATCCACTTCTGTGTGATCAGCTGTACCAATGTACCATTGTATTGTACAGAGGCCTGTGCCAGGTAAGTTGCCTTATCAGTAGCAGATACCCCGTATGCATCCAGCGATGCGCTGATACCTTTATTATATAAAGAAGAAGCTGTTTCACCACTCACCGTTACTTTGCCACTCTGTACTACTTCCGCCAGTATAAAACATTGCTCTGCATAGGTCATCATACTTGCATTCAGCAAATCATCCTGGTTAGCGTAGAAGATAGCTGCCATCTTGGAAATATGCGTCTCACCACCATTATAATCATAAGGAGAAGAAATCGCATTGGGTACACCTACATACAGATTTGAATCTACTGTATACCCTGTTGTACTTGATACAGGCGCTACCCAGATCGGTAGCCTTGGATCATTCAGACGCAGCAGTGTATCTACGATCTCCTTACTAGGTTTGTATTTATCGATCTCAGTCGTCTTGCTGTTCAGGTTACCACCCGGCCATGCATCAGATGCATTGACACCTAAATATCTCAGTGCGGCATCGTCGCTATTGCTGTCGAACAAAGGATATTTGGAAGGATTGTCTACTATATTCTGCATTTCAGTATATGCACTTGCTGACTTGTTCGATATACGCAGCAGTAAACGCAGGTGCAGTGCATTGGCAAATTTGCGCCAGTTCAGTGCAACACCACTATACAGGATATCGTAGTCTGCATCGATGCTCAGCGTTGTCGCCGCCAGCGTATCATTTGCAGCGGTAAGTGTGGCCAGCAGCGAAGGATAGATATCCTCCTGCTGATCGTATTTGGGATGTACTATACTACTGTCTTTAGATAGTAAGGCCTCACTATAAGGTATGTCTCCATATAGGTCTGTAATATAAGCGAAGTTGAAAACCCTGATGATGTCTGACACGGCTGTGTATTGCAACATATCATTGCCGGCTGCCAGATCATGGAAGGTTTTGTTGTATGTCAGCGCACCGTAATACCCGTCCCAGCTATTGCCAGACCAGCCAAACAGGTCATCACCTTCGTTACGTACTTTGGTGATGTAACGGCCTGCTTCTGCAGGCTGGTCGAGAAATGCCTCGCTCTGATAGGGATATGCCGTCTTTACCAGTGCCGTTGAAAGCAGGTATTGCGGATTCACAGTTGTCGCCGTATTTGGATCCGTGTTGATTTCCTCAAAGTTCTTTGTACATGCACTTAACATGAACAGCACTCCAATGGCATATATCTTTTTCATATAGTTGTCGTATGAATATTAAAAATTAAGACCCAGTTTCACACCATAAGAACGTGTATATGGCAGTGACCAGCTGGATGTACCAGGGGTGATGCTACCGCTCTTGATCGTCATCGCAGTTTCAGGATCATATCCGCTACCAGCGGCTGTCCAGCTAAACAGGTTGCGTGCTATCAGTGATACACTCAGGTTAGAGATCGGCAGTCTGCCAGTCTGCTCTTTGCTGAACAGGTATGTCAGGCTCACTTCACGCAGCTTTACATATGTAGCGCTGAAGGTATTGCGGGCGTGCATCTTCCAATAGTAGTCACCGTAGAAACTTTCAGGATCTGTAACGTTGGTATTCTTAACATAGTTACCATTGCCATCTGAGATATAACCGTCTTCGATCATACCATCTGTACGGTCGGTTGTACCATCGTTCCAGCTCAGACCACCATGCTCTGTATCACGGCCTTTCAGTGTATTTTTAGTACGACCGTCAGACAACAGGTTCATGAACATATAAGAGAAGAACTGGCCACCCTGGCGGTAATCGATCAGGGTATTCAGTGTAAAGTGACCGTAGGTAAAGGTGTTGGTGATACCCAGTGAGAAATCAGGATTGTAGTTACCGATCTTCACGAGGCCAGTTGCATACTGGCTATGACCGGTTTCGTCCAGCAGTTCCTTGCCTTTGTTAGGACCATCAGGAACGGTTGTCCAGGTGAAGCCGTACATATTGCCGAGTGACTGACCTTCACGTACCTGGTACTGCATACCTTCTGCAGACCCTTGCAGGTAAGAAGTAATACCATCAGCCAGTGCGATCACTTTGTTCCTGTTGCGGGTAAAGTTTGCACCGATATCCCAGATGAATTTACCAGAGATCGGCGTACCGTGTACAGCTACTTCCCAGCCTCTGTTACGGATTTCACCGGCGTTGATGATGCGTGCGCTATAACCGCTGGCCATGGTAGTCGGGATCTGAATGATCTGGTTACGGCTATCGGTGGTATACCACGTAGCTTCTACCGCTAACCTGTTGTTGAAGAATTTCAGATCCGTACCAATCTCATAAGAGGTAGCGATTTCAGGTTTCAGGTTGTTGTTCTTCAGTGTAGTGCTGAAGGTCGCCATCTTCACATCACCCCAGTCAGGAGAGCTGAAGGTAAAGCTGTTGTACAGGCTGTAAGGATCAGTATCCTTACCTACCTTAGACCAGTTCAATCTCAATTTGGCATAAGACAGCGCACCGTGTTCGATCTTCAACATATCAGACAACACTAAGCTCAATGAGGCAGAGGGATAAAAGTAGGAGTTGTGATTAGTAGGCAGCGCGCTGGACCAGTCATTTCTGGCACTCAGATCCAGGAATGCATAACTCTTGTAAGACAGTTCACCCATAGCATACAAACTGTTGATGCGTTTGGTTGCCTTGTAAGAAGAGTTGGTAACAGTACCTGCAGCAGCATTGGAGATGTTGTATACACCCGGCATTACCAGCTTACTGGCAGCCTGTGACTGCGTGTTAGAATGCTGGTCCATGCGGTTAGCACCTACGCTTACGAAAAATGCAAAATCGTGTTGAAGACTTTTCTTATAGGTCAGGAGGAAGTCTGTATTCTGCTCACTACCGAAGAGGTCACCGATATAATAGGCACCATAAGGGTTCTGCACAGCACTTACTGCACGCTTGCTTTCGTCGGTTTCAGTATACCAGTCGAGACCTGTACGACCCATTAATGTTAAGCCCTTAGCCAGTTCCATGGTCAACTGCACATTGCCTGTTACGTGATGACGATTGTAGGCATTGGTCAGTTGATAAGCTACGAAGTAAGGGTTATCTGTACTACCCTGATCCTGTGACCATTGTTGCAGGCCTTCTTCACCACTCTGCCAGTAATTTTTCAGCAGTTTGGAGTTGATGTTCGCCGGCATGGTATACAGGATATAACTGGAGCTACCCCTGTTGAAAGTAGGACGGTTATTACTGGTATTATTTGTATAAGCAATATTGGTAGTCACCTTAATTTTAGGATTCAGATCATACCCTGCGGCGAGGTTGATGTTGTTGCGCTGCAGACCTGTATTAGGCGTGATACCTTTATTTTGCAAATTTGTATAAGAGAGGCGGAAGTTGCTACCAGTGATGGCTACGTTGCTGGTATAGGTAGAACCAGTTTCATAGAAATCTTTCACCCTGTTAGGATAAGCGATCCAGTCGGTCGCTACCTTGTCGCCGTTGGCATCGGTAGGGCTGTTCCATTGAATATATTTGGCGCCGGTGTTGAGTTTAGGACCCCATGAAGCAGTAGACAAGGTATTGGATGGATCTACAGAACCCGTGGCATCACCTGCACCATATTCACTCTGGAAGTCAGGGAACTGCCAGGCTTTGTCATAGATCGCGCTGAAGTTTGCGCTTACGTTCAGTCCTTTTTTGTTTTTACCATTACCGCTTTTGGTAGTAATGAGGATCACGCCGTTAGCAGCACGGCTACCGTACAAAGCCGCAGCACTGGCGCCTTTGAGCACGGTAACGGTGGCGATATCGTCCGGACTTACATCGGAGATAGGGCTACCGTAGTCAACAGTCACCTGGCCTACAGGAACGGTTGGGCTTCTGTTAGCCGAAGCGACAGGTACCCCATCCACAACGAACAAAGGCTGGTTATTATTAGCGATAGAGCTGGCGCCACGGATGGTGATCAGCACAGAACCACCCGGATCAGAGCTGGCAGAGCGGATGTCCACACCTGCAACTTTGCCGGAGAGGCTGTTTACAATGTTCACATCTTTTACAGTGCTTACTTTAGAACCGTCGAGAGTAGCGATAGAATAACCCAGTGCTTTCTCTTCACGTTTGATACCTAATGCAGTCACCACCACGGCAGAGAGGTCCTTTACATCCGGCATGAGCTGGATGTTCAGCATAGCAGAAGTACCCGCTTTAACAGTCTTTTTGGTAAAGCCGACAGCGTGCACCAATAAAGTGGTCGCACCATTTACTTCGATGGTATAGCGACCCTGATCATCAGCGATCACAGATTTGTTGGTGGCCTGATCGGTGATGATAGCACCGGGTACAGGTTCACCTTTATCGTTGGTGATGGTACCGTTGATGATTTTGTGATCATCGTTATTGGCATTGTGATCATTGCCGGAGATGGTGATCGCGTTAGCGGTGGTCATACGCTGGATCGCGTAGTCTTTATGACCCAGTTCAACGATAGTGAGGCCCAGTGGTTGGAGGGCTTGTGCTACCTTGCTGGCATTGAAAGCCCCCTGTTGCGGGAACTGTTCAAGGTATACAAATTTGTTAGCGACGGTCGCGCTGTTGTAATTAAAATTCACGTGAAAGATGTCTTCCATTTTCTGGAGTGCTGTAATCAGCGAGACCTTTTCACTTACATAGTTATAGGCGATCGGAGCAGTGTGGGCCCTTACCTGCCAGACTTCCAGCAATAGGAGGACAGTCAGGACAACGTACCTGTTCAATTTGCGTTTCATAAAAGATTATTGCGCTTTCTAGTTTACGAAGTAATAATAGCTTATTCGAATACAATAGTATGATTAGCCTGGACTATTAACTGGTCATTGTACACTGACCGAATAGCTGCCAGGAGAATGTCTGTATTGTCTAAGGGACATGAGCCGGAGAAGCGTTCCATTTGTAATTTGGTGCTTTTCCACCGGACGTGAAAACCGTAATTTTCTTCCAGTATGGCGGCAACTTTATATAGTGGTGTATTTTTAAAGATCAGACGGCCGTTCTTCCAGGATGTGAAGGTCTCTGGATTGATACGGGTCATCATTTTGTTGGTGGCATCGAGGTGGATCATTTCACCGGGTGTGAGGTGTAGGGTACCTGCGTTTTTCGCCCATCCTGCACCGGTTACATTTACCTTGCCTGATTCCAGCAATACTTCAATCTGTTGTTTACGATTGTAGATGTTGAATGCGGTACCGAGAACAGCTACATCCATGCCACCGGTATGTACTTTCAGGTCATGGTGTTCACCGCTGAAGTAAGCTTCCCCTTCGATCCATACTTCGTGCCCTTTGTATTTTAAAGTAGTGTTGGCATTTAGTAATACTTTGGAACCATCCGGCAGGTTTACTTCTTTCGTCATAGCGATACCGGTGTGAATGGTGGTGCTACGGTTATTGAATAATATACCTGTAGTAATAAGCAATAACAGTGATGCAGCGGCGGCTGTCCAGCGGTATAGCAGCATACGGCGTTGGCGGCCAAGTGTGGTATCGAATCTATCCTGCATTTCAAGCATATCTTCGGGAGAAGGTCCGTTTTCATTTTCTTTCAACAAAGAAAGTAAGGTGAAAGCGGTGTTCACATCATCATGACGATCCGGGTGGGCGGCGAGCCATTGTTCCCAATGTGCGCGGGCCTTTTCATCTGACTGATCGGCCCATGCTCTGAAAGAGGGATTGGTCATCAGATCCGCTACTGTATATTGTTCTTGATCCATTGTTATTAGTAAGAGGGAGGAAGTGAATAGAATACCCTCAGGAAATTTTAAGTTTTTTTTTGATGATAGTTGTTTTATTTCTTGTGATGGTATCTTATATCTTATTCCTGACTGACTAGTACTAATAAGTGATAGAAAGTGATTTGGATACGTTAAGAAATTATGATCATTTTTTTGTGATAGCATCTCGCTTCTAATACATGACTGATTGCTATTTATAAGAGGGAGAAAGTGATTCAAATACCCTCAGAAAATTTTATCTTTTTTCCGGTTACAATTGTTATTTCCCATGATCACATATCGCTACTCATTCCTGACCAGTTGCTATCAATAAGAGGCTGGAAGTAATTTGAATACCCTAAGTAAATTTTATGTTTTTTCGGTTACAGCAGTTCAGTGAGTTGCTTATTTTTCGTGATGGTATCACGCATTTCGTCCAGCGCTCTATAGATGAGGGTTCTGGCGTATTTCACTTCTTTCATAGACATGATTTCAGCAATACTTTCGTAACCGATATTTTCGAAGAAATACAAATAAATTGCTTCACGCTGACGGTTGCTCAGTCCATTAATAACGTGCTGTACCAACTGTTTGCGATTATGCAATTCCTGTTGTTGAATGATGGGATGATCGGCGGAGAGATCGAGGTAAAAGCCATAGCTTTCATCGTTGCCCAAATCCTCGGTGGATCTGGCTTTCTGCTGGCTGATAACACGCAGCAGTTTACGACGTACAGCGATCATGAGATAGCTCTTTAAATGCTGTACATTATTACGCCGGGAACGGCTGGTAAATAGCTCAATAAAAAAATCCTGTAATACATCTTTGATCAGGCCCTTGTCGTCGGTGAACCTGTTACAGTATTTGAATAGTATAGGGAACCAATAAGCCCACACACTGTCGAATGCCCGCTTATCCCCTCTGCAAAACTGTTCCCAAAGTTGTATTTCATCGTTTTGTCCCACTGCCATACGACTTGAGTAGGTGCAAAGCTATTCTATAATGAGATGGGAGTATATTAACTTTTTGTTAACCGTTGTTAATCCGTACTTTTACGTTCAAGCCCAACCATTTAACCTGGATGCCATCATTAAAGAATAATATTCTGTTGTACCTGTTATTGTTTGTGTCTATGCCTGCCATTGCCCAGAAGACAGGTAAAATCTATGGTCAACCCGCTGATACAGTAACGCGGCAAACGCTCAAAGATGCTTATATCACTATATTAAAAGGTACGAATGTACAGAAGTCGGTATTTTCCAATGCCAGTGGTGGGTTCAGTTGCGGAAATTTAGCGTGAAGGCTTTCACCACCTGATCTTCAGTCCTAATTCCTTCTTCATTGTCAGCAGTGCTTCTGCATTTCCTTTTGCATCATCTACCGGATGATGTGTATGCTTTGTTACCCGCAGATGTTTAAAGTTCTTAAACATATCCTTTTCCATTCCTTTGAAAAGGCTTCCTAAATTCTGCGAACTATGCCCAAATGGATTAGTCCCAATAAAGTGATGAAAATACCATGCAATGAACATACTATCAAAACCATTATTATCACTGATCAGGATAGGACGATCCTTTCCACAAACCGTTTCAATCCAGGTTTTGAATTCCGCCATCACAATTTTGGGTTCTTTAAAAGTCTTTGTTTCTTCTCTGCTAAAACCAGATACAGCGAGTGCTTCAGGAATATACTTTTCAGAAATAGGAGCTAACTGACCGTAAAAGGTCTGATCTAATTTTTCGTTTACGAGCACGGCACCAAATGAAATCATGGAAAAATCTCCGGGTATAGGGCCATCGCTCTCGATGTCTACCATAATGTAAGGCATGGGGTTATAATTTAATTTACTAAAATCTGCGCAAGATACGGCAAAATGTGTAAACTGACAAAAGGTACGGGGAGGTATATTGCGATATGAGCAGGTATTTGAAGCATTTTCTCACTAAGCAGGCATACTTACATGGTAATATGACCAGATATTTGAAGCTATTTTCTATTAAGCAGGTATTCTCAAATAGGGATCTGACCAGGGATTTAACGCTATTTCTTTTTAAGCAGGCATTCTTAAATTGCAATATCCAACGATATCTGACACCTGTTCTGATCATCCTTTTCCCGCTGATTTCTTCTGTTGCTTTTGCACAGCATCCCGGAGCAGTCGTATTTTCTTCTGCAAAATTCAAAACAGGTGATGCTCCACTTTGGGCTTCTTCATCGTTTGATGATCATTCATGGGGGACTATTGTTCCGGGTAAGGTTTGGCAGGAACAAGGCTATCCTGATTACCATGGATATGCGTGGTACCGGTTTCATGTTCGGTTACACAAGAGCGGGCATTGGCAAGATAGCTTACGGATATTTCTCGCACATGTGAATGATGTGGATGCTACCTATTTGAATGGTGTATTAATTGGTAAAACAGGTACTACGCCGGAGGATAAAGGTGGGTATGTAAGTAAATGGCCGAATGTGCGGTCGTATCACTTAGCGGCAGATCATCCGGCTATAAAATGGGATAAGGAGAATGTGATAGCGGTGAGGGTGTATGATGGCGGTGGCACCGGAGGGATATTTATGGGACAGCCTTTTGTAGATATGTTGGAGAAAGTGGATGGGATCAATGTAAGTTTGGGTAAGATTAAGAATAACTTTGGCCTGCGAATAGAAGGGACCTTTAGTTATTCAGTTTTAGATGAAGGCCGGGAGATTAAACATGCTTCTATTCCAACAAGTCTTGCTCCCCTTGAAGAGAAAACCTTTCCAGTTGATGCACCTCAGAAAGATGGCATTGTATTTAAATACACATTCAAAGAAACGGGCACTGGTCTGACCACACAAGGACAGATAATAGTCCCTTACATTCAAACACCCGCGCCAGGTGTATTCCCAAGAATCAATAATGCGTTGGTATCAGGTGCACGTCCCGGCCATCCTATATTATTCCGTATCGCAGCTACAGGCGCCACACCTTTAACTTATAAAGTAACAGGATTGCCATCCGGTCTTATGCAGGAAGGAGCTATCATAAAAGGATCCATTGCTGCTGTTGGCCACTACCCTATTCAAATACAGGTGTCCAATTCCCATGGTACTACTTCAAAAACCATCCTGATAAAAGTCGATTCTCTTTTACAACTCACGCCTCCTATGGGGTGGAACAGCTGGAACTGCTGGGGCCTGAGCGTGAGCGAAGATAAAGTAAAAAACTCTGCACAGGCGTTGATTGACAAAGGCCTCGCAGATCATGGCTGGTCTTATATCAACATTGACGACGGTTGGCAGGCAGCAGCACGCAATGCAGATGGTAATCTTTCACCCAATGAAAAATTTGGAGATATGAAAGGACTCGGTGACTGGCTACACAATCAAGGTTTAAAATTCGGTATCTACTCCTCCCCCGGCCCACTGACCTGTGGCGGTTTTCTGGGTTCATATCAACATGAATCAGCCGATGCAAATGTCTATAGTGCATGGGGAGTAGATTATCTAAAATATGACTGGTGTAGTTATGTGCAAACAGATACGTCATTAGCTGCTTATATCTATCCGTTCAAAGTGATGCAGCAGGCATTGGCGTCGCAAAACAGGGATATTGTATACAATCTTTGTCAGTATGGGATGAAGCGGGTATGGGAATGGGGGCCATCTGTCAATGCCCAAAGCTGGCGTACGACAGAAGATATCGATGATACATGGGAGAGCCTATATAATATCGGGTTTAGTCAGGGGCCACTGGCACCGTATGCAGGCCCAGGTAAATGGAATGATCCGGATATGATGATCGTAGGTCAGGTGGGTTGGGGAGAAAGTCTGCATCCTTCCAGATTGACACCTGATGAGCAATATACGCATGTAAGTTTGTGGAGTTTGTTATCAGCACCGTTGTTGATTGGTTGCGATATTAGCAAACTGGATAGCTTTACGTTGAATTTATTGACGAATGATGAGGTGATTGCGATAGATCAGGATACATTAGGGAAGCAGGCGGTACGGGTGAAGGATAATATCTGGGTGAAGGAATTATCTGATGGTAGCAAGGCAATTGGAATATTTAATTTAGATACAGTATATCGTGATATCACCTTATCATTTAAAGAGGTAGGACTGCCATCAAAAGTATTATTACATAATGTATGGAGACAGCGTGATGAACGATTTTGCACAGATAGCTTTCGTGCAAAAATACCACCGCATGGGGTAAAATTGCTAAAAGCCTTTCCTGTTATACAAAGTACAATTGAGGTTAAAAGTTTACGCTCTGAAGATACAATCCCGTCTACCTTACATGGCATCTTTTTTGAAGAAATCAGTCATGCAGGAGAAGGGGGATTATATGCTGAAATGATTCAGAACAGGGGATTTGAAGAGAGTCGGATACCAGCGGGGACTAAACTGGTAAATGGTATGCTGGAGGCGCCGCCAACAGAATGGAAAATGGAATGGCCTTATAAGAGTGACTGGCCGGCATGGTCGGTGAAAAGGGATAGTAATGACGACAAGGTTGTATCCGGGACTAATGCAAAATTAATTTCTCCCAATGTTTTTCTGACTATAGATCACCCTTTATCGGCTGCTACACCACACTCATTAAAACTACAAGCCCCTGCCACCTTAATCAATGAAGGCTTTTGGGGTATCGCTGTGAAAGCTGGTGAAAGCTATCAACTATCTTTCTATTTAAGAGGGTATAAAGGTACTGTCACAGCAGGTTTAACATCTCACGATCATATCATAGCTGCACATCAATTTGATATTGCCACTAATAATGACTGGCAAAAATACGAATGTGTACTTGTGCCAGATAGTACGGCTGACAAAGCAAAATTCTTTTTAGACTTTGGCTCGAAAGGCACTGCAAATGTAGACTTCGTTTCGCTATTTCCTATCAAAACTTTTCACAACAGACCTAACGGCTTACGCAATGATATTGCTACCCTAATCGACAGTCTGCATCCATCCTTTGTAAGATGGCCAGGTGGCTGCTTCGTAGAAGGCATTACCATTGAAAGCGCGCCCAACTGGAAAAACACGATTGGTAAATTAGAAAATCGCCCAGGTACATTTAGTCCGTGGGGATATTGGAGCAGCGATGGATTTGGATACCATGAATATTTGCAATTCTGTGAAGATATCCATGCAGATGCATTGTTTGTATTCAACGCAGGTACATCCTGCGAATACCGTAGCGGCACATCAGTACCAGATTCATTATTACAACCCTACATTCAGGATGCACTGGATGCAATAGAATATGCCATAGGGCCGGTTACATCCAAATGGGGAGCTCTAAGGACTTCCAACGGGCACCCCACACCTTTTCCATTGAAATATGTAGAGGTAGGCAATGAACAGCATGGCCCTGTCTATGCAAAGCGATATAATCGCTTTTATGATGCCATACATGCAAAGTATCCAAACATTACCATCCTGGCCAGCATGGGCATCGGTGATGTAAACAGGCATACCTTAGACAGTATGCAACATGTACAACGGGTAGATGAACATGCTTACAAAGATGCTTATTGGAGCATGCGGAATTTCGATCACTTTGATAAATACAAACGTGGCGACTGGGATATGTATGTAGGAGAATACGCCACCAATTCCGGCGTAGGCACAGGTAATATGCAGGCGGCGGTAAGTGATGCAATTTATGTACTCAGCATGGAGAAGAATGCTGATTTAGTAAAGATGTCTTCTTACGCTCCTCTTTTAGTAAATGAACATGATGTAGACTGGCCGGTTAATCTTATTCATTTTGATGCAGCGAATAGTTATGCGCGTATTTCTTATTATGCCATTAAATTACTCGCAGATAATAAAGCGGATTTCAATCTACCTACATCAGTTACTGTTTCTTCTGATAATGACGCCCCACTTTATTCAGGAGGTATTGGTGTAGGCACATGGGATACAGAAGCTGAATTCAAAGATATCAAAGTAAATGGTCAGGCATTTGATCTTTCAGAATGGTCATTTCCAAGAGGTGCCTGGAAAGTAACTGACTCTTCTATTGCGCAAACTGCGGAAGGCGCACAGCAACTGGCAGTATTAAAAAACCACTCTTTCGATAGTTACACATTAACACTGAAGGCACGCAAAACAGGTGGGGTCAATGCGTTCATGATCCCGTTTGCAGTATTGGATAGTAATACTTATTTACGGGCACATATTGGTTCATGGTGGAATAGTCATTGTGTATTTGAAAGTGTTACGAATGGGTATGACGTAGCGGGGATTTCAGATCAAAAGAAAATAAATCCTTTGGAAACCGGGCGTTGGTATGATGTAAAATTAGACGTGGGCAAGGATACGGTGAAGTGCTTTTTAAATGATACATTGATTATGCAATATATCCCGCCGCAGAAATTCTATAGTATAGCGGGGAAGGCGAAGAATGGGGATGTTATTGTAAAAGCGGTAAATGGGTATGGTTCATCAGTAATGGCGGATATTAAACTTGAAACAGCGGGGAAGCATGTTTTAGTAATTAGTTCCTTATCGGCTCCTGCGAATGCGGAGAATAGTATGGAAGCGCCGATGGAATATGTACCGGAGACGTTGGTGGGAGATTCTTTGCAAGTGGTATTAAAGCCGAATTCGGTGAATGTAATCAGGATATTACATTAGTTTGGATAATATCAGATCCGACTAACTCCTTAATATGGTCTAGCCATTATCAAAGTGCGCAATTCTCGTGATAGTTTACCAGTTGAATAGGTTTGTTTTCAAATTCAAATCCTTTGTAAGCGGCCTGTATTTCATCCAATACCTGCTCTATTTCTTCGTGAATAGTAGTTGATACCAACCGCTTACGAAACTCCTGAAACGCTGGCAACCCTTTCAAATAAGTAGTCATGTGTTTCCGCATGGCAAATACCCCCATTTGCGGCCCTCTCCATTCGATAGATTTACTTAACTGAAGCTTGCAGGCGGCGATTCTTTCTGCGAGATTTGGACCGGGTAATAGCTCCCCTGTTTGAATATAGTGCTTTACCTCTCTGAAAATCCATGGATACCCGATGGCCGCACGGCCAATCATTATCCCATCAATTCCATAGCGATTTTTATATTCCAATGCTTTCTGCGGACTATCAATATCCCCGTTTCCAAAGATTGGGATCCTGATCCGTGGGTTATTTTTCACCTTGCCAATCAGTTCCCAGTTGGCCTCCCCTTTATACAACTGACACCGGGTCCTGCCATGAATGGCGAGGGCTTTCACCCCTACATCCTGCAGGCGTTCCGCCACTTCCTCAATATTTTTTGAATCTTCATCCCATCCAAGGCGTGTCTTTACCGTTACCGGCAGGTGGGTGGCTTTTACGCAGGCTTCTGTGAGGCGCACCATAAGATCGATATTTTTTAATACTCCTGATCCTGCTCCCCTGTTCACAATCCCCTTGATCGGACAGCCAAAGTTGATATCCAGCAGGTCTGGCTGGGTCATATCGACGATTTTAGCCGCCATAGCGAGCTTGTCCTCATCGCCCCCAAAGATCTGTACGCCAACCGGTCTTTCCTCTCCAAATATGGCCAGCCGACGACGGCATTTCTCGGTATCCTTCACCAGTCCTTCGCTGGAAATGAATTCCGTGTACATCAGGTCGGCACCATTCTCTTTACACACCACGCGAAATGGCGGGTCGCTCACGTCTTCCATAGGCGCAAGGAGCAAAGGGAAATCGGGCAGCACTATTTGATCGATCTTAACCATAGGGTGCAAAGGTACAAAATACGTCGTGACTACAATACCAAAACGACATTATAAGGTCATTACAAGTACATCCATATATCGATTTGATATTGAGGTGAATATTTAGTGATGTGTTAGTACTCATTTGGTATTATAGTCACACTATAGCTCCAGCGTATGTATTAATATTGTTCTTATAATCCCAAAATTGTTTGTTATGGCGCTTGTAAAAGACAACATACTCCTCCAACTCGTGCGAGGCACGCTCGGCGATCAAATCACGATTTACGAAAGGAACGGGCAGATAATCATGGCGAAGAAACGCGGTCCGTCAAAGAAAAAGCCAACGAAAAAACAGCTGGAAGCAAGATATAAGATGAAAATTGCGGCGGCTTATGCCAAGGTAATACTGAAAGATCCGGTGTTAAAGGCTTATTATCAATCCCTCGCAGGACCTGGCCAGAATGCTTATAATATGGCGGTGAAGGATGCTTTCAGGTCTCCGGAGATCCAGCAAATCCGGTTGGAAGAGATGGATGTGGTGGTGACGGCGAAAGATGAATTCAGGGTTGCGGAAGTGGAAGTACGGGTAGTCGATGCTGCAGGCAGCATATTAGAAAGGGGCAAGGCAGTATTGGGGCGGAATGGCGTGGATTGGTATTATAAAACGGTGGACTTACCGCCTGGTGGTAAGGTGGTGGTAGTCGCAGTGGATTTGCCCGGAAATGGAACGATTAGGGAGCTGTTGCTAGCGTAAAAAAACAGGCAAATACGGATGAAGGGAGTTGCTTTATGGAATAATTCTATTTCGGTAAAATGGCCTCTTATTTAGATAACATGAATGCATCATACCATCTATCTCATTAGATAACATGAATGCGTCATACCATCTTATTTAGATATCATGAATGCATCATACCATCTCATTTAGATACCACAGATGCATCATACCATCTCATTTAGACTCCGTGGATGCATCTATCCTTTTCCACGCCCCCGTCTTCACATCTATCGTCCAGGGCTGAGGCTCCGGCAGGAATAGCTTTCCATCACCTATCTGCAATGGCATCCAAAGGTACGCGGAATTCCATTGTTCTTTAGGCTTCCAGATATCACCCATAAATATCACCGTGGTATCTACTTTCAGTAACATCGTAGATTGTGAGCCGTACGTTTTCTTTTCTGGTGGTGCGATGTCTTTAAACTCCGTCCACGGACCTTCCAGGGTCGGAGCAGTAGCGTATTTATTGGGATTAGGGTCCCAGCCTGTGAGCCGTGAACCAATGGAATAATACAGTCCTTTATAATGTACAATCGCCCCTCCTTCCATTGGTGCTTTCACCAGGCTCATATCCTTCTCCACATCCATGTAATCATCTGACAACTTCGCAATGTGAAAGCCATTGGGCCTGTCTTCAAATACTATATACGCCGTACCATCATCATCGATGAACTGCCCGATATCACGGCTTTCGAAACCCAGCGGGCGAAAGCTCTTTACGTAAGTATAATTACCATCGGGTTTATTGCTCACCGCAATCCCCACCCGGGCGAATTTATAACTACGGTTATCGAGGTGAAAGTACATGACGTACTTTTTAGATTTCTTATTGTAATATACTTTCGGTCTTTCCAATACCCAATGATGTCCGAGATTTTCAGGATCAGACAATTTTAACACATCCCCTTTGGAAGTCCAGTGCATCAGGTCTTTACTTGCATAACAACTCACATAACGATACCCGGTATCCAGTCCCTGCCGTCTTTCTTCACCGTACCAATAGTAAGTATCTTTGATTTTGATAATGCCACCACCATGTGCCTGAATATGATTGCCATTGTTATCCGGCCAGGGAGCAGCAGGATGGATCTGTGCGTGCAGAAATGTTGTCAGCGTGAGCAGGATAAAGGTAAATAGATGTCTCATCGGCTATAATTGTCAATAAGACGAATATACCATAAATATAATTCACACCATAGTGCTGCACCCAATATAAAAAAATCCACAAGTTAATAAGCACCGCACTCTATATAGAAAATCCGGGTGCTCAATAATCAACCAATCGCCCTGTAGATATGGCTTTTACCCCCAAAGGAAATACATATAATCATATTATATGATCCCTATATATTGTAAAACAGGTTGCCCGTATTTTAGCTGACTCTTCTTAAAATTTGATAAATACAAACAAGGAATCTTTGCTTTTACTATTTTTATATGAGCAAAAGACGCACTAAGTTTTTATCCAGTTATAGTACCCGAACTATTGAACTTATCATTTGATTAAAACATAAATGTCAACCAAAATGGCGAAATGATGATCCTGTTATTTTGTTATTCAATCATATGTGAATGAATGTCTTTGGCTATACCTATGCTGACGGGGTATAAGCAAATTTGTATTTAAAAGATTGCAAAACAACTATTGAAAGTGACGCGGCAACGCGCCTTATTATGATGCTTATTAACGTCCGTGATTCTCACTCTGAATCGCGGAGAGGGACTTATTGCCAACACCTACTCAGGTTCTTTTTTTTAAACCAAAATCTAAATTCAAACAACTATGAAAGGAAAATTACCCGCGCTCCTTTTGATCTTTCTATTGAAAGTCAGTCTCCTCATGGCCCAGGACACCAGAAAAATTACCGGAAAGGTAGTCGGTATTGATGATGAACCTATACCGGGAGTCACCGTCGGTGTAGTCGGAACATCCTTTGGTACCGTCACCGGTCCGGATGGTACATTCTCCATCAGTGTGCCTGCAAAAACTAAAACATTGGTATTACGCAGTGTTGGTTTTAAAACGGAAAATATTCAGATCACAGCTATTGCACAACTCAATGTCGTAATGAAGCCCGCTGCCAGTGATTTGTCAGAGGTCCTTGTATCCGGCGCTTATGGTACACAACAATCTAAACGGTCTACTTCCTACAATGCACAGGTAGTAACCGGTGAACAGATTAACACCATCCGGCAAAGCGATTTTAGCAATGCATTGGCAGGTAAAGTAGCTGGTTTGCAGGTCAGGAGCCAGTCTGCCGCCAAGCTGGGATCTAATGCTTCTATCCTGTTAAGAGGTGTTACAGGTTTTTCTACCGGTTCAGACAATTCACCCATTTACATTGTAGATGGTACCATTATTTCAAACATCAACAGTATCAACCAGGATGAGATACAGGATGTGAGCATTCTGCAAGGCCCTGCAGCCGGTGCATTGTACGGCTCAAGAGGTGCGAATGGTGCGGTAGTGATCACTATGAAAAAAGGTGCTAAAGGTAATGGAGTAGGTGTGCAGGTGAATATGGGGATCCAGGTAGACAATGTTATGAACCTGCCGCGTTATCAGAATGAATATGCCGGCGGATCTTCTGATACACTTATTCAATACCATTATACAACAGGGCAACCGGAAGCATGGCAGGCGCTGGATGGTAAGTATTATCATGACTATGCGGATGATGCCAGCTGGGGTCCGAAGATGAGCGGGCAGGAATATATTCCCTGGTATGCATGGTATGGCGGCACTAAATACTCCTACAAGACAGCCGCCCTTACACCACAGCCGAACAATGCAAAAAGCTTCTTTAACAAAGGTATTACTGCCAATAACAGTGTATCATTTTCGAATAACAGTGATAAGCTAAACTTTAAACTGGCGTATCAAAACCAGTACATCAAAGGCATGGTACCTACGCAATATCAAAAGCGCAACAACCTGAATGCGACTGGTACCTATGCTATTAATAACCACTTTTCGGTAGCTGCAAATATCACCTATGATAATACTTTCCTTTTTGGCGAAGTAAGTGATGGTTATGCCAATGCAACGACGGGAAGTTTTAACCAGTGGTTTCACAGGGACCTGGATATTGGTATTATGAAGGAACTGCAAAACCTGAAGACGGATGATGGGGTATATGCCAGCTGGAACCACCTGAATCCAACATCCTACAGTAGTTCAGATCCAGACAATTTCTATTCCGGCAACTACTGGTATAACCCTTATACCTATCTGAACAATGTCAACTACAATAAAAATACTGATCGCATTTTTGGCAATGCATCCTTTACTTACGAAGTAAATAAGGACCTGAAATTCACAGCTACCTACCGCAAACAACAGGCGATACTCTGGATAGAAAATATGCGTAGCTCAGATCTGGCCATGAGTGGTGGACAGACGGGAGAGGTTGGTTATTATTATACCTATAGCGAAAATAATAACAAGCGCAATATCGAATTGCAGGGTAGTTATAATAAAAAGATCCATGATTTCTCAATCAATGCGATGGCGGGTGCGGACTTTTACAAGTACCTCCTTAAAACAAACTATGCTGCTACGAGTGGAGGATTATCCATTTATAATCTTTACACGATCAGCAACTCTGTAAACACGGCTACATCCGGCAACGGCAGATCAGAAGAAAAATACCGTGCATTTTTCGGCAACCTGAACCTGGGATATAAGAACTTCCTGTTTTTGAATGCGACTGCCAGAAACGACTATTTCAGTACACTACCGGCTGATGATAATAGTGTATTCTCTAAATCAATCGGGGGCTCATTTGTATTTTCTGAATTTACTAAAAACGTGTTACCATTCCTCAACTATGGTAAGGTAAGGGCCTCCTGGGGTGAAGTACCCAAAGCATTAGGTACTACCAGTGAAACATTTGGTGCTTACAGGTATCCGGGATCACTATATGGTATTCTGAATAACAAATGGAATGGTAATCTGCTTATGTATACGAACGCAGCATTGGTAGATTCAAAGATTCACGGGGCTGCTTCCCAATCATTTGAATTGGGCATGGATCTGGGTTTCCTGAAAGACAGGATCACCATTGCCGCTACTTATTTCAAAACCAAGGATAAGGATTTTCCTTATACAGTGACCATCAATGGCGCCAGCGGATATGTATCTATGTTGACGAATATAGGTGCTATTGAGCGCAGCGGGATGGAATTTAGCCTGAATGTAATACCCGTGTCTACAAAGAATTTCAAATGGTACCTGACATCTAACTGGTCTCCACTCATTAAGAACGATGTGGAGGAAATCAGTAAGGAATACAATATCAATCAAACGGCGAGTCAGGGTACGATATGGAGTACCAGTTTCCCTTCACTGTACCATGTGGCTGGTAAGCGCTGGGGACAACTGATTGGTGGTGGTAAAGCGTATGATGCCAAAGGCCGCCCGTTGGTAAATGCCAGTGGAACTTCATTTGTCAATAATTCTACCTACAATTATGGAAGTGTTTTGCCTACACATACAGGGGGTGTACAGAACTCATTTACGATCATGAAAAACTTTACGCTCAGTTTTAATATAGACTGGCAATTGGGTGGCAAATTCGTTTCCTTATCTGAAGTGTGGGGTACGTTCAGTGGCTTGACAGCGAGAACTGCCGGGCTGAATGACAGAGGTAAACCTAAAAGGGATGCGGTGGAAGATGGCGGAGGTATGCATTTAAAAGGGTATACAGCTGATGGAACTGAAGTAGATACTTATGTAGATACACATACCTACTATCAGAACATGTACAACAATTACATCTTTAATGATTATGTATATGACCTGACGTTTGTGAAGCTGCGTGAAATTTCTGTTGGTTATAATGTACCCTTGAAAAAGCTGAGACTAGACAAGGTATTTAACAGCGCGAATGTATCGCTGGTGGCGCGTAACTTATGGTTGCTGTATAGCAAGACAGGTGGTGACTTTGATCCGTCAGAGATTGCCAATGTGTATGGGGAATCGGCTAACCTGCCTGGTAGCAGAAGTTATGGTATGAATGTGACACTGAACTTTTAATTCTAAATCGACAACAATGAGAAAGTATATATATTGTTTTTTGATAGCCGGTTTGTTCTCTTGTAGTAAAATAAAAGA
Organism: Chitinophaga sp. LS1; assembly: GCF_034274695.1. NCBI lineage: Bacteria > Pseudomonadati > Bacteroidota > Chitinophagia > Chitinophagales > Chitinophagaceae > Chitinophaga > Chitinophaga sp. LS1. The sequence goes on along the minus strand of NZ_CP128362.1, from coordinate 4,645,119 downwards.
CTTCGGAGATACGAACGAAAATCCTACGGCGGTAAATACTGGAGATGCGGGAGGTTTTCTGACTTATACACTGGCGTATACAGCATCGACTTACATTACTCAGGGGATTTATGTGCAGTATGCCATGGAGTCACAATACCCGGGTACTTGTTTTTATTCAGACAACTCTTCTTCTTTCACCGGGTATTATTCCGCTTACCTGAATTATTTGCAGCAGATTATCCGAATGGGGTATGCAGGTAGTACTACTAATAATATGGTGCAGGTCGTTAAGATCCTGCAACAGTATTACTATTTGAATATTACAAATAACTGGGGGGATGTACCGTATAGTGAAGCATTGCAGGGGGATGCGAATACCAAGCCGGCGTACGATAAGCAGGAGGATATTTATAGTGGTATTATCAGTACAATCAGAGGTGCGGTAGATTCTATTGATGCATCGACCATTGATGGGGACATTGCATTTGATGGTGATCCTGATGCATGGAAGCGGGTAGGCAATTCTATTATTATGCTGGCATCGATACAATTATCGAAGCGCTATCCGGACGCGGGTGGAACGGCCGCGACAGCGTTTAATACAGCGCTTGGCAATGCAGGCGGGTATATTTCTGCAAATGATGAGAATTTCAGTATTGTTTATCCGGGAGATGCTTATCAGAATCTTTGGTACCAGACATATTATTCCCGCTCAGATTATGGGGAGAGTGAAACGATGACCGATCTGATGGCATCGTTAGGTGATACGCGTCAGCATGCTTTTGGTGGTGCGACGACGACTGTGGGGGATACGACATCCTCTTCTTTGGGATTGCCTTATGGTGTAACGAGGACGGAGATTGTGAACTGGACGGCGGCGCATACGGGTTATGCGAGGATATTACGGGGAGATCTGCGATTGCAGACAAGTCCGATGGTATTGATCTCAGCGGCATATATCACGCTGGTTCGGGCAGAGGCAGCGAATCTGGGTTGGACGACGGAGAGTGCGGCAGCTTTATATGCTGCGGGAATTCAGTTGTCTTTTGATGATTGGGGAGAGGATATGCCGGATGAGTATTTATCACAGGAAGGAGTTGTATGGGGCACAGATAATGTGAAGAAGATCGCGATACAGCAGTTTATAGCGGTGTATCCGAATGGTTTGTATGCGTGGAATATATGGCGGAAGACGGGGTACCCGGTGTTGACGCCTTCGGTAAATGCGGCGAATGAGAGTGGGGAGATACCGAGGCGGTTTAAGTATGCGACATCAGAGGCGACGACCAATCCGGATAACCTGGCAATTGCAGTGGAGCGCCTGGATGGTGGGAATACGGATGTAGCGAGGATTTGGTGGGATAAGGAATAACGCAGTTCGATTTAGATAAAATGACGAAAATGGAATCAGTCCTGCCAGTCGTGGCGGGACTGTTTTTTGGGGTTATTTAGGGTCACAACCTGCCAAAGTCGTATGCGTGTTTATTTATATTTATCGTGCAGACCGATACCTTGTGCTATGAGGGTGGCTACTTTTTCTAATCTTGCCTGTTTGGTTTTTTCCTGTTTTGCGGTGGCGATGTGTTCTGCGAAATCCCGTTGATTGGTTTTACTTAGTTTTTCAAATTTCTCCCTTAGTACGGGGTTTGTGTCTAACAGGTCTTGTAGTTCTTTTGGAATAATCAGCGGCTTGTTTTTATCAGCGGTTATTTTGATGCCTTTGGCTTCATTGGCCACTGCTTCGGCCACGTAATCTTTGATCAGTTTTTCATCAATTTCTTTTACGGAGGCGAAGCGCATGGAACGCATGGCCTTTGTACCTTCCTGGGCGTTGATCAATACTTTGGCATTGTCTGCTAATAAGGCTCCCTGGAAAAACCAGAGTCCGCAGTAGGATTTGAAGTCGCTGATGCCTACTATGTTTTTGCCATTGGAAGTGTAGGTGGGTTTACCCCATTTGAAGGTTTCTTCCAGGCCGGTTTTGAGGAGGATCTTGCGTAGGGTGAGCAGTTCATCTTTCCATTGGGAAAGGTGTGCGAAGAATTCATCTGGGGTGTTGATAGCCATAACGGGGTGTTTATGTAAATATAAAAATATTTTTGTGTTGATATTTCGGACCTTGATTTTTCATGGGGTAAAAGTCGGCCTTTAGAAGGTTCAGATATTTCACCGGTTCAAAATTGGTTTTTACCGGTCATTTTGGTTGGCTTTACCTGGATAGGATTGTTTCAGCTACTTTTACAATATGAAAGGAAAACATATACTCATCTCCGGCGCCAGCATCGCTGGTCCGGTGCCCGGCTGGTGGCTGAGTAAATACGGATGGCAGGTGACCATCAAGTCCTTTTTACTACGATCGGAAAGACATCAATAAACAGAAAGCAATTATCAGGCAGGTATTTGAGGGATGAGTCAGCAGATGTGGAAGGTATTGCCATATACGCCGTGGAAGAATATGATGGTGGAGCTGCCGGGGAAGGTGGCGAATTCGATTGAGATGAAGGAGTATGGGGAGGGTTTTAAGATTGTCACTATGGTGTAAACTAATTTTAAATTATGGCTACGCGGTACGATCAATTCTAATTCGTGAGCAGAAGTGACTTTTTGATTTACAGACTCTTGCTCAGCAGTTGATGTATTGCCCTGCTGGCAGGAAATAATAAACAAAAAGCTGCTAAATCCTGCTATGAGTTTGGTCATATACAAAAGAAATGGTACACTGCCAGCGTACCATTTTAATATCTTTTGTTCCTGAAAATCAATTCATTTTCGCAGCACCACTAATTTAATATCTTCTCGGCGATCCATTTCAGATCTGCATCTTCTTCTCTCTGCGTCGGGCTATCCCTCATTCTCTTAATCACCACTTCCAGTTCCTCATCCAGTTTAATAGGTGCCTGTTTTATCAAGCCAGCCATGATACTAAACTTCCATTCATCATCATCGGTCGAAAAGACCTGCAATATTTCATCTTTGATCTCATTCACATGCGGCGCCAGATATTCTCCTATTGGTCTCGACACATGCCAGCGAAGATCCTGTACCCATTCTAATAGCCTGATTACGTCCATGCGGACTTCTTCAAATGGTAACTCTTCCAAAATGCTAACGGCCTGAAGGTCATCTTTTGCCTTAGGAATATAACTTTTCATGATTGGGTTATTTTTTATTCCAATGTCTTTTACTGGTTATAGTACAAGAGTGTATACAACGAGCATACTTAACAAAGCAATTCCGATCAGAAGGAGAGTGTACTTTCTTCCTGCTGAATTTTTCTTCGGCAATAGGTTTAGTATGACAAATACTATTATAACCGGTAAAAGAAACATCACAAAAATAACAAGGATATTAGTGGAGGAAAAAGTACTTAGTAATGTCATGGTATGATTCTCGTCATGAAAATATTGGAAAAGGTGATAATCAGGAATCAGATGTCAATAAGGCCCCATTATTGTGGTGCTCCCTCGGGCATATGTGTGTTTTAAAGGAGACCATAGCGAATGCTATGGTCTCCTTATATGCTTGAAAGCCCCTCTCTTGTCCTTCGTATCTTTATCAAATGTGATCCTGTTTACCATTTCCCGCATCCGGCTTCTCACTTCTTTCCCGTATTTTCTTTCAATCGCATCAGGATTTAATGACGATGTGATATGCGTAAAGGTACCGTAGCGAGTGAACAACTCATGTCTTCCTAACAGGATCTTTTTCATTACCTCGCAGGTAATACGATAGTAATGTCCGGGTTCTTCCATGCCCAGATCATCAAAGCACCAGATACGGTGGTTATAACTATCTTTTCTTTCAGGGTCACCGATGTATTTGTCCAGGGTAACAGGACCTTGTCTATTAAATGCTGCACTGACCCTGTCGCAGTTTTGTAATTCGTAGTTTAGCGGCGCCGGAACTATGAGTTGCATTAAGCGCATGATGTGTGTCTTGCCTACTCCTACCGGCCCACCTAGAAAGATGCCTTTATGCAGGTCGATGTTAAACTCGTTGGCCACTTCTTCATCACGGAGCATCCAGGCGATGATGGGTATCCATACAGGGAGGTCTTCGTTGTGTATATGGAAGTGTTTCCCGAATTGTTCCCTGCCTTTTTCAGCCAGCAGGTGCAGGATTTGTTTGTAGTTAAAAAGACTGGTCGTAATCCTCATTGTTGTTGTTAGATTTTGAGACGTTTAACATCCATTTATGCGCGAGTGGTTGCCAGTGTTGCACCGGGGTATTGCCGGTGAGCCAACTCGTGGCTTCATGGTGATACCAGAATTTTAGTGCTTCTTCTCTCGGATAATTTTGCGTCGAGAAAAACTTCAGTACTTCTTCCAGATTGGGAAGACCATTTGACACATCATTTGATATAGTTTTTATATTAGTTTGTAATAAGTGTCCTTCCAGAGAGACCATAGCATTCTCCATTTTCGTGTTTTGTGGTCTGTTTAACCGTTCTGTGAGTCCATCTAATGGAATCATGGATATAGTGGCCGGGCATTGTCTTTGCGCAGACGGATAATAGACCAGGTATTGATGTGCATGCAGTTCCTTGATGCAGCGGTAATAGGTAGATTTTGCTTTGATCTTTGCTGCGGACATTATTTCGTCGCGCCGGATGTTAAATGTTTTTCTAAACCCCAGTTTATTCCAGGTGTTAAAGAGTGCCATGTAAAGGGAATAGTGGTATGATACCATCCATTTCTCCTTTGCTGCCTTATCTAAGAAGGCATTGAGATGAATGATGTAATTCATGGGATGTATGTTGATGGTTTTAGGATTGCAGTTCTTCCAGTTGGCCTTGCAGCCAGCGTCGTAGCATTTTAGTGATGGGTGGATTTCCCGGATCAAAGATCACGTCGTTTCTGACCAGGATATCTTTGGTTGTGCTATTCATATTTTTCAGAATCTTTATTTTTTCACCTGTCAACACCGTACTTTCCATCTCTGCCGTGATGGAGGAGGTGAGGTGGTGCATAAAAGTGATTTCATTAAAATTGAGGTAAAACAAAAGCCCGTATACCTGATCTTTATGCAGGTTTTCTCCCTGTGTGTTAATGAGAGCCATTAGTTGGGTAACCAGGTTCCAGATATAGTCATGTTCGTGATAACTAAATCGGGAATTCGCCTGATTCCATAATTTGCAGATGGCGGCATACATAATGCGCCATAGTTTTTGTAAGTGTTTTCCTTTCTCTTCCATCCATTGTGCGATGAGGAGCACCTTGTGGTGATACATTGATTTTTCAATTTCTATATAGATCAATGGTGGTGCACTGGTTTTGTCGAAATGGGATGGATATTGAAGCTGCATCTCCTTTAGCAGGCGAAAGCATTCATAGCATACATTCTTATTTCTGGCAGCAGGGTCATCATATGCAGATGGTTCTTGTGGATCCAGATCACCGAGCCATGATAGTGGGACCTGGTCGAATATTTGTCTGACCTGCTCCTGCCAGGTACGCATGTATCTTCTTAATACAGCATCGTCTTTAGCGGATAGCATAAAGTCGGCTATTGCGTCTTGCATAAATGTGAGCGTCTCCTGGAGATTATCATATGCTGCGTCTTTGAGTTCATCGGACTCACAGAGGTATTCTTCCACGCTGACGCGTAAGTCGTGGAGGGGGAAAAATGGAAAATTCATGGTGTTTGTGTTTGTGTATAAGTTTGGGGTTGGGTTTGGGCATTCGTTGGCGCTTGAATTTGTGTTTGTGTTTTAGGGGTTGCGTTTTCTACATGAATGATTTTTACGGACTGACAGTATACCGGGATGCCTGGTTCTGCTATTTCTCCATTTATGAATGAGAGGCCAAGCAGGATAACGATGGGTTCTCCAAGAGGTTGGGGCATTGGTATTGTCAGATTAAAAGCATTTACAGGATCGCGGTTCAATGGAATAAGCGAAGACTGTGTTGATTGCATGTAAGCTGAATAGTTATAAAAATCCAATGCTGCAGCTACCGCTATTATTCTGCAATGTGTAGCATTGGTGGGACTTATTACCTGTGCAGCCGGGATAAAAGACGATATGTCAATCATAATTTTTGTGTAGTCCTGCACATTAATTGTATAAAAGACATCAAAAAAATCTGACAGGGCCTGATTCGGATCCAGGTCATAGCCTATCAATGGACGCAGGCCTGACATACTTATATGTCGTTTTCCTGAAGTATTGGATGAATCATTTTTGAGTACTTCCCGGTAAAGAAATCTTTGAAGTAATCTAAATCTGCTGCGGTCAGGTTGCATATAGACAGGGCCGCAATAACATACTGTGAGAATGAGTTTGGATGCACGGGCAATGTGAATCAATTCTCTATTCATTTTTCTTTTTTTTGATACACGTTTCTCCTTACGCCTGTTGGGGCGTTGATCGTTTTTTAGCATAGCGTAATTGTAAATTTTTGTGATTTAAAAAAGTTGTGATAAGGTCATTTATTTTTATATTTGTGCTGCCACGTAAATTAAACCCTAAATAAAAATAAGCATGAAAATTAAGAACTATTGCAAAGTGGCGTTAATGTCGCAATTGTCGTTAATGACGAAATTGCACGTATAATAGATTCAGCGATACATCCTTGTGATATCGCAAAATTAACTGATCAATCTCTTCGTAATGCGCAAAGGCTATTCAAGGATTATCGTGACGCCAATCATAAACCGAAGAAGTATAAACCTACTTTACGCGAGTACTGTAATTTTTATACTGAGCATGACCCGGCTTATCTTGCTTATCGATTGCTGATGCTTAATTCGAAGAGATAAAAACCCCCATTTATTTATGACTGTAGATTTATTTGTTCGCAAAAGTAAAGGGCTTTTCACGAAGGTGAGTAGCCAAGTCGTCATACTGGTAGAGGCCAGTGGCGGATGTTCCAGGATCATTACAAGAGAGGGTACTTACCTGGTAAGTAGTAACCTCAGCCAACTGGAGGAACAGCTACCCGTGGCACTCTTTTGCCGTGTACATCGTAGTTACATTGTAGCATTAGAGTCTATCACCAGTGTGACTGAAAATAGTGTTAAAGTTCTTGACAGGGAAATTCCCCTGTCAAGAACTTATGCGGAACAGTTATTTAGTCGTTTGTTGATTATTTTGTAGCTCCCTCCTTTCGTTTAACTCCTCTTTCTATAATTGCCAACTGTTAATTTTCCCTTCGTCAAAAGATTTTTCATTTTGGTGTGGATTGTCGTGTTAATATTGTTGTCGTAAGGCGATAGTGATCCAGGCTGTGCCCGGGATGAAGGAGAGGCACCTTTTGTTCCACTGGATGACTGTTCGTCGAACAAGCATCGAAGAAGCGTCGAAGACGTGTCGAAGGATGATCGAAGAAAGGTCGAAGAACATTCGAAGCGCATTCGAAGAACATTCGAAGAATGGCCTTTCATTATTGTTGAACCTCAAAAACAATTTTTATGGCAAAGACAGATAATATAATACTCCCCAAAAATCGGACAGTAAGTTTAAGTGGAAAAACATCTTAAATTTACGATATGAACAAGGGAAGAAGAAAGTTCAATGCAGCATTTAAAGCGAAGGTAGCAGTAGAAGCCTTAAAAGAACAACTCACACTTGCAGAGCTGGCTGAGAAGTATGATTTACATCCCACTCAGATAACGGAGTGGAAGAAACAGCTGTTATCAGGCTCTGAACAGGTATTTGATCAGGGTAAGAAAGCTGATTCTGAAGCAACAGATCACCAGGAAGAAAAGGATGAACTATATAAGCAAATCGGTCAACTCAAGGTAGAGAATGACTGGTTGAAAAAAAAATCTGAACAGGTCTATGGGAAGAACTGGAAGGATGGCTATAGTAAGCAAGGATGATACGGAGCTTAGCATTGTACGTCAATGTCAATTGCTTGAAGTATCCCGTAGCAGTCATTATCATGAGCCTAAAGGAGAGAGCAAACAAAATCTGGAGCTGATGGCTCAGATTGATCGTCTCCACCTTGAACATCCTTATTTCGGGGCTGTTCGGATGGCCAAACATTTGAGTACAGATGATCTGGTTGTCAATGTGAAGCGGATTAGGCGCCTGATGCGAAAAATGGATATTTCGGCCATATATCCGGTTCCCAATACGAGCGAGGCATATAAATACCACCAAAAGTATCCATACCTGCTAAAGGGGCTTAATATTGACAGGAACAACCAGGTTTGGAGCATGGATATCACTTACATTCCGATGGCGAAAGGTTTTATGTATCTGTGTGCGATTATAGACTGGCATAGCCGGTATTTGCTATCCTGGACGCTAAGTAATACCATGACTGTTGATTTCTGCCTGGAAGCCCTTCAAAAGGCCGTTTCCATCTATGGCACTCCTGAGATCCTAAACACAGATCAGGGAAGCCAGTTTACCAGTGAGGAATTCACCTCAGCGGTATTAAATGCTGAGATCAAATTCAGCATGGACGGTGTTGGAAGAGCTACAGATAATATTTGTATTGAAAGGTTTTGGCATAGCATCAAATACGAGAACATCTATCTCAATGCTTACGACAGCACGCTGGAATTATACAAAGGAATTCACAGGTATGTGGAATTCTATAATTGGGAACGAAAACATCAAAGCCTTGGATATGTTACTCCTGCTGATGTTTATGGCGCTGCTGATAAGTTATCCACATATTCACAGCAATTCACAAAGAGAAAAAAAGTAACAAAAAAAGAGAAAGTTTATAATAGTAGTAATAGATTTGATTCTTTAATTAATAACCCACCTATTGCTGTCTAATAAATGGGGAGTATCTAATAACCTCTTATTGAAGGAGTCTTCCGGATCTATTGGGAAGATTATGACGATCACACAGAAAAAATCAGGTAAGATGCTGATTGGGAAACACAGAGGGAGCAGCTCTGTGCCACCTTCGGAAAAGCAGCTGGGAGTGCAGGCAAAGTTTAAGGAAGGTATCATCTACGGTAAAGCGGTGATGGCGGATCCAGCTTTGAAAGCACTGTATGCGGCAGCGGTGAAGGGTGATCAGTCAGCGTATAATCTTGCAGTGAGGGATGCTTATAAAGCACCGGAGATCACGAAGATTAGTACGGATCTGTAGTAAGTATTCGGACCTCGGCATTCCAGAATAATGTTTTACAGCCCTTATCTTTGCTGCTGTAATCATGGTATTGGCTATAAATGAAGTTCTTTGTAATTCGGGGCTAATCTGCTAATTGATGTAATCATGTATTTTTCTTCTTCCAATATGGAGGCAACAGATTAATAAGTTCATGAGCTGGGCAATCATGAAGGCGGTCATAGATATCTTTAAGATAAATATAAGGATCGATGTCGTTAAGTTTACAAGACTCGATCAGGGAGTAAAAAAGTGCTACTCTCTCTGCTCCATGTTCATTTCCGGCAAACAGGCTATTATTGCGGAAGGTAGTAACGGGTCTGATGGCCCTCTCGACGCCATTGTTGTCGGCATCGACGTATCCAAGGGTCGTAAATGCTTTTAGTTTGTGCCATTGCCCCAGGGCATAATTAACTGCTTTAATTATTGGTGTACCTGGCAGATGATCTATCTGCTGTTGTTCCAGCAACCAGATATGTATTTTATCGAGAAAAGGAACGCTATATTTCTGACGCAATGCCAATCGCTGGTCATCGGTCATCTTTTTTCTTTCGGCAAAGGCTTCTATCCTGTAAATGATGTTGAACAATGTCAATGCTTCTGCCGCTAGCTTTTTATCATATTTCTCTGCTTTCTTAAAACCGCGGCGGATATGGGACAGGCATGTCATTAGGTCCACCTCCTCATTATCTTTAAAAGCTGCTACATAGCTACCCAGGCCATCCGCCTGAAGCGTGCCCTTAAAATCTTTTAATATCTGCTGTGGAACCTTATGTCCGCGGGATGGGTTAAATTCAAACAATACTAATTTTTGTTCTTCAGATAAAAATACCCATAGCCAACCCCTGGATGGTTTGCCTTCTCCAATATCATTGAGGTAATCTAATCTTGTCTCATCGACCTTCAGATACCGGGCCTGCACAATTACTTTTTTCATACATCTCAACAGCCTTAGCAGTTTCTTAAAGGCCACCTCTTCCCAACCATTTACCGTTGATGCTGCGAAGCTGATGCCAGTAGTGCTTTTTATATACCGTAACTGACGTGTATATGGATCCCCATATCCAAACCGGCGGCTGTGTAAGTGTGCCAGCAGGCTGTTTCCTACTGTTCCTTTTTCTACCAGACGAGGGGCTACTGGTTGGCAGACAAACTTTTTATCTTCTGTACGATATTGAAGCCGCTCCTGTTGTACTTTAATAATTTTACCCGGCTTGTATTCGTAATAGGTCGTCACTTTTTTGCCCATAGGGATCAGGCCTGTCTTGTCTCCTTCGACGTCAATTGTTTCTGTCACTACTTCTATACAAGATGGTTGTACTCTTCTACCTTTATGAGCGAGATGTTTTTTCTTTTTGCGGTTGCCTTTCCGGATCTGGTCATCCACTTGTTGAATATCGCCTTTTGTGGAGGCTACTCTTATAATCTCTTCCAGTTCGGTCAGATCAAAATCAGGTCCTAAGGTTTGTTGTATGGCCGCATCTACTTTTTCACGTTCAGGTATAAATTTCTCACTCTTTTTACCCTGTAGCATTTCACATAACTCCTGTAACTGCCAGCTCTTCTTTTCTCCCTGAGCAACCTGCTCTTTTAAGAGCGCATTTTCACTTTCCAATGCTTCGATCCTGCTTTGCAATTCAATGACCTGATGTTCTCTATCAAGCATAATCTCATGTGCCTGATTCAGATAACGGTTTAATTTATCACATGCTCCATTCTTTGCTTCCAGCTGGTTATTCAGGTCATATATAATCTTACCAAACGTTATTCTCTCTCTGGTCAGAGATTCCAACAACTCCCCATTGGTCTCCGTTAGCGTGGAGATTTGTTTTAATGCATCTGTTATAGAAGTGAGTAATTCAGGGCGCACTGCTTTGTGTCATGGTATTGGCTATATTAACGCAAAAACAGCATTATTAGTTTGGCTGATCTGTTGATTTTCCTGACTTTCTTTCGTAACGCTTTCTGTACTTAATCTCGATTCCTTCCAGGATGAGCATCACATCTTTGCGTTCAATCATCATCGCCTGGCAACCAGGATCATAAACAGGTTTGCCAAAGGTGCCTCTGGCTAGTCTTTTGTAATAAAGCGCCTGACCATCTCCATCAAATTGCAACATTTTCACCTGGGTGAGACGCCCGTTAAAAAACAAATAGATGATGCCCTTAGCTAATGGATCAAGTGCCATTTGATTACGTACGATGCCTGACAAACCATTTATTCCCATCCGCATATCCGCTGCAGATGTATAGATATAAAAATTATAACCAGCTAATGACAACATTGACTAATGATTTAGCAAGGTGAGTAAATATTCTGCCGGCACAGGTTGATAAATTGCAATACCGCGCACTTCAGCAAATAAGTTTGAATTAACAGGCTCATTTGATGATGCTACAATTTTTACGGGAAGTATTGCTGGTGGTGAGGATGGAACCGGTGAAGTATTGTTTGTTTTCTTTAACCAGTAATAAAAACTGCCTTCACTTATTTGATGAGCCCTGCAGTATTCGCTAATAATCATGCCGGAATCAGGCTGCTGACGAACATGGAATGCCATGTCTACTTTTAAGGGAGAACCAGGGAGAGATCTCTGAATTTGCTTCTTTCGCATCGTTTAAATTTTGATGCAATGATCGCAATATTTAATTTCTATTCGGGAACGCCGAGAACCGAATACTTACGATCTGTATACAGGTTTGATTGGGTCTACTATCACGGTACGTGCGGTAGATGATTTTAAGGTGGCAAGTGTGAGAGTGGCGATTTATTCTGCTGTGGGTGATTTGATGGAGCAGGGTGATGCGGTGTTGGAGGCGAATGGGTTGGATTGGTTGTATACGGCGACAGTGGCGAATGGTGCGATAGCAGGGTGTAGAGTGAGAGCGGTAGCGAAGGATCTGCCGGCGAATGAGACGGTGTATGATGTGACTGTGGAGTAGATAGGAAAGGCGTCTCGCTGGTGCGAGACGCCTTCCTTATTTCCAAAAATAATTAGCAATATTCCATCTAATTTTATTTCCCTGCTATTATAGAATCAAATGCTATTTAGTAAAAAATATCAGAACAATCCTGGCGGTAAATTCCCACAGTTCTTCCGTATAATATTAAGATAGCTTGAATCGTAAGTAAGCTCCACCGGATGATCCAATTGGGGAGATAAATCCACTAACTTGCCTGTTTGCAAATCAAGATTTAATACCCCAGCCAAGGAACTATCTTTTCGGCCAGGTGAGTAATAAATCCGAATGCCTATTGAGGGGTCATCGGCATCACCTGGTTCATTTATGTGTATTTTATAATCTGACAGGTGAGTCTTATCATCCGGATGATAATTACTTGTTTGAAACATCAAATTTAGCGCCTGATCACATTCCATAACGATGTTTGATCCTGTTTGTTTTTCTGTGACAACAGGCTTTGTGATGACAGAATCATTCTGATTGGGCGCGATAGTTACACTATCACTTACCACATCAGCTTTTTTATCCTTAGGCGTTTCATTACATGCCCAAACACCAGCGCAAAAAAATAAGAACCAATATTTACTCATAATAATTTAAAATTAAGACCAGTAGATGTTTTATTAGTATTTGCCTTAATCAATGAATCGACAATTTTGGTACTCTTCTTCATCACATTAGCTCTTTAGCTCTCCTGTGGAGCTTTTTCTCGGGCTACCCAACGCGCCCAATTGCCATCGTAACGTTGAATATATTCAACTTTATATATCATAGCTGCTTCTACTGATGGGAAAATAATAAAAGGCTTAGGATGGTCTGTAATCTGTGCATTCCCCCCTCAAGAACTTATCACTAACAATCGACACCACATACCGCTTACCGACTTCTTCTCATTTAATTTTGAAATTGCTATAAAGCAAATCGCCTTTCCTAAACTCCATAAACAACTTGCCATCAGAAGTCGTTGCTGTAGTTTCATACTGAGCTCCTGCAACAAAATCCAGCCATTTATTTATAAAAATATTAATGGGTATTTCACATATGGGATCTCTTTCATCAATGTTCATAATTAAACTTTCATATTTTAGCAACTCGGTCTGTTTTAATCTGGCAGTAATTTCTTCTTCACAGCCAACAAAGTAATACCAAAAAGAATAACTATCTGGATATTTCCCCCAGTCAATAAAACTGTTTACAATACTCAAATCAAGATTGAAAGCAATATTCCTATTTCTCATATAATGAGCATATAATTGATAATTGTCAAAGACTGGTTTTACAAATTTTCCATTTTCTTGTAACACCCAATTATTATATTCCATCTATTATGATTTAATGTTTTAGTTCTACGTTGACAACTTAGGAAGAATTGGCTTTATTTTACAATTAAGATTCTTACAGCATTTTATAGTCAAATTTTTCTGCAGCAACTAAGTATGCATTTGATAAATAAGGAACAGTTATAATTTGAAATAGTACCAATTTATTAGACAGTAATAGTCGGGGTATTAATGTAAGAATCAAATCTATCAATACTAAACCATTCTTAGTTATTAACGATTAGGTTGTCATGGCTTATAAATTTCCTCCATAAAAAATTCGATTTCAGCTAAATTTAATTCACCATCATATTTAAATATTGCTATGCATTTGTCAGTCGTGAAGAGATGATCTACCTTCTGGTAATTACCTATGGCAACATATACGTGACATTGAAATCCAGCTTGCAGATCATCAACTACCCTATAAGTATATATTGTCAGTTTTTCATTTGGAGAAACAATATAAGGCTCCTTTTTCTGCAGACTATTGTTATAAGCCCAAACCTCATACTTAGCTCCCACTTTAATCAAATTTAATCCATCTTCCTTTAATGATAGATATTCAATTAGGTCACTTTTCATTTTATCAATCTCAAAAGTCTCTTTCAAAATATGCTGAATTACTTCAAAATGCTGTAGCATACTAACAATAATTGATTTAATTCCTTATTTAAAAAAGTATCAGGAATGCAAAAACAATCCTGATACAAAATATTATTAAGTTATTGAGATATTAGACTGTATCGAAATTAAGATTTATAACATTCATGAATTGTAAATACAACATCATACAAACTTAAATCGTCATTAAATTTAAATAGTGCTAAGCATTTGTCAATGGTAAATCCAAAATCATTTTCTTTAAAATGACCAATAGCGACATGGATATGGTAGTAAAAATCGATATCATATTCATAGAGAGCTTTATACTGAAAAATCGTGAAATTATCATCTAACGAAATTTTGAATATTTCGTTTTGCTGAGAAGTTAAATTATAAACTAGCAATTCATAATCCATATCGACTTTTAAAATTGCATAACCATCTTCCATCTTCGATAAATATTCAAACAACATACGTTTCAAATTATTTACCTCAAATTTTTCTCTAATAACTTTTTGAATTATTTCAAGATTTTCTTTCATAGTTACTAATGAGTCATTCTACCCGCTCTAAACACAATAATCGGTATTTCTTTGCCATTTTCAATATAAGTTTCCAAATTTCCATAAAGACGATAGTCACCATATTGGCTCCCAGGCATTGTTTTTAGTTCATAATTGTAATAAACTCCTCCAACTTTTTTCTCTTCAGTCCCGAGAAACTTAATACCGGAATCATTTTCAGCTCTTGCCCTACCTTTTGACAAAGCAGATTCCATAGCCTTCATCAAATTACGGTCCTTACCTCCAAAACCTTTTTCATTATATATTTCAAATGAACGAGGCATTAATGACCCTTCATAAACAGGCTGGGTCGCTTTCATTGCATCCCACACTAATGTACTTTCAAACTTACTAGGAAGGTAAGTTGCACGTAACCAATATAACGACCTGGCTTCTCTTCTGTAAAATTACCTAAAGGCCCACCAGCAGCATCTTCTGCAACTTTTAATAAATCTTCTTCGTTCCTTACAAAAAAACATGTAACTGTTTTCCCTTCACTATTTAAAATCTCTTTACTACCAACCAAAATTGATTCATTAAGAGATTTTAATGTCTTAGATTCAACCGCCAATCCTTTAAATTCATCTCCTCCGGGTATAAACAACAATGCCGCTTCAAATCCCAATGCTCCCATTGCGGTTTCATCTCCTTTCCTATCCCTCGCGATCAAATAACTACTTCATCCTTTTTAAATAATCTTCTCTTATAGAGTCTGCACGATAAATGTAAGAGTAATGATCAGAAACATACATATAAAAGTGATAGTTAAATTCATTGACACTATCTACTGTATTTTTATCTAAGGTCCCAATTATCTCTTGTAATTATAGTCCACCTCCACCTTTTGATGGATCGACAAATTCGATTTTAGGCAAGCCAAGATGAGAAAATTCTTCGGAGGATACAGATTCCGTATTCTCCGGGATTTTCATTCTTGATATCCAAATACCTTTATAGGTTTTGGAACACCATATCCATAAAAATCCCATCCTGCTATCATTATCAACAATAACAAATACAAACTTCATTATACCATCCTTATCAAAAGGAGATGGTATGTTTTTTTCACCATCTAAAATCTTGAAAAGAATTTTTTTCCACATTCTATTTATTCCCTTTATAGTAATTCCAAAATGTATCTTCTATGCCCCATGCACAGCCTGTTCAAATAAATCACCTATTGCATTATCTGGCACTTCCACATATAGTCAATTCTTTTCTTGGAAACTGAGCTAGCAATACTATTATTTTCCTTTTCTCACCTTACTTATCATTTGTACCTCAATGACCAACAATCGGAGCTCCCAATATCGCAAAGAATTTTGCTACAAAAGATTTCATTTAATTAATTATCAGGCATTTCTCTTTCCCAAAAGGCACTTAGGGATTCTATTTTTTTAAATTCTGTTTCCCCTTCCAAATAATAATATACAGGAGGATTATCCCCTGCATCAAGGAGGAAAAATGCATATTGATAACCTTGATGTGTCCAAAAAACAAATGAATTTTCAAGCAGTTCAAGATCAGTATAAAACAACTCGCTTAAAAACCCGTCTTTAAGGTTGTACAAATGCCTATAAAATGCATCACTTCCTTTCATGAATCGCCCGGCATCTATACCCATTGCATATAAGAAATCCTTATAAACCATAGGCAATTTAATTTTAAAATAACGCTCAAGACTTCTTACCTGAAAACTACTACATCCCGTCAACACATCCCCCTTCTGTTCCAAAAATGTCTTTAACTCATAAACATTCATATTCTGCGGTTTTATTCCGTTAACAAATTCAAGTTTTACATTTTTGAACATTCCCTGGAATTGCTGAATTACTTCCTCACAAGATACACAATAAGGCCTTTTTGAAGTAATCTTCAAAGATTCATTAACTTGGATATTTGATTGAAAAGTTTCAGCAATTTTCTCAAGTATTTTTACTTCGGAATCGGTCTCTCTAAGTTTACTCCTTACTTCAAAAGTTTTAAAGAACCTGTTCTTTGGAATTGGGGTATTCGTGGGACTTCTTCTCTGTCTATTACGGTAATACTGGTCCAGGCCCAACGGAGGAACTCCGTATTATACATTCTCCGCAACTAACTCCAATTTCATGCGCTTTAATTCCTTATATCACTCCTTAATTAATCCCTTTAAAATAGAGTATCGTGTTTCGTCAAATTTGAATTCACATGCGACTTCACTAACTAAATAATAAAACTCTGATGTAATAGGAGTATTATATTCATATAATTGCTCTGTAACATGATCAAAAGAGAGACCATATTCATTTACCTCCAATGTCTCAATAGCAAATAATATGTCTTTTTCATTTAATCCCAATTCCTTTGCATAATCAATCATTTGACGTAGTCTTTCATTCTTTTTCATATATCATCTAATTGGAAAATTGGAAACGCAGTTATTATTTCTGTAGCAGTTGCAATTACTTTAATTTTCACACCTTCATAGTACCCAACTATCATATATCTCACCGGGACTGATGCATTCATAAAAACGGCTCCTGACCGGCCTGTTTGCTGTACCCATTGTGAATTCAAAAAAATTGTAGTAAACCCATTCAATAAACAGATTTTGCTCTATTAGCGTAAGCAGTGTCTACAACTATGGTAATGCCTGAAATACTTTGGTTTAATTCAATTAATTTACCATACCTATTAGGTCTGCCATAGAACCCAATTAATACTTCATTATTTCCTAAATCTTGAAGGTCAGCTATGTTATTTGATCTACAAATAGTATCTATCCATTTCCCTTTTTTTATTGTTATGCAATCAGGTACATCAGCATAAGCTGAAGAAAAAGAAAACCATTCTACTTCAGCTTTTCCGACTTTCATTGACTTTAAAATCTTCTTAGCTGGTGTCATATCACGTACGCAACTTTTAAGAAAAAATGCAAGTGATATTAAAAATATTATTCTCATTATTCTGTTAAAAATTTCCCGAAACATCCAAATAAATGCAGCTACCCGAATAAGTATGTTCACCATAATACGGAATACGATTTTAATTATTCACATAGTTTTTCAATAATCTAACATATAAAAAGCTACTCAAAAATTTGTATCTTATTTTCTGTAACACTTCTTAATACTTCTATTGCCTTCAAAACATCTTTTTTAAAAATTTGTGTCATTAATATTTTTTCGGTCCCATCTTTAAGTTTAAATCGAATAGTATTCGTTACTGTGTACCTTACCAACAAGCTACCAATCATCTCTATCAACATGAAATTAGCGCCATCTCTTTTAAGATCCATTTCAATAGAATCTATATCACTAAACAATATTGAAGTCCTATGGGAAAACAGATCAACAGGATGTTTAAAAGTATGTTCAATACTATCTTTATAGATCCTTATTTGAGAATAGCTATTACCATAAAAAGCAATTAAAAAAACTAAGAGAACTATAGTTATTAGAACCGGATTCGCACTAAAATCTTTGCCGACATAAATAGTTGCCAATAATATTATAGTGTAGTTTAAAAAGGTTTTTAATTTATCTAAAGATGATTCAACGAAAAAAAGTGGTTCTCTATTTTCTGGCATTTAATGTAGTTTTTGTGTTATCTGTTTTAACGTTCTGATTATTATTCATTTGACTCGTCAAATTTAATGATTGAGCCTTAAGAAAAAGAAGACATCGCTGCTGCACCGCCAGTCAGATAGTCACTGGCGCTAACCGGGGTATCATATTGGTTCTTGTCACACTCAGCTCCATTTGCAGCGGTATTAAAACTCCTGAAATATTTTACTGCATTGCTTAATGTAGGTGCAGGCATTACCTGGATAGCAGCCCCCCTGGTAATCATACATTGTCTCTGCTACGATAGCCGTATTCGTACTATTATCTTTGGTAACCGTCTGACGACTGTGTAAGTTACCATAATAATAATTACTCATTTTATTTGCTTTTTTCTTTACTGTTAACTTCTCTGCTGGCAAGTAATTCCCGTACGCAGCTTCCTCACTCAAAAAATTTCGCCCCTTTTGCATCTGTAGCCATATGTATCTTATCAGCATCGTCCCAACCTTGCCCTATAATATTAAATCCAGATTGTAATCTTCCAGAAGGATCAATAGGAAAATTCGGATTTAGAGTAAAGAAATAAGGCGCCTCGCAGGAGTGAGATGCCTTATTGATAAACCCAAGACATATATATTTCATTAATCTACAACCATAATAAAATTAAATTTTATCAAACTAATGAGGTTAGCTATCATTTATTTTCTCCAATACTATTCATTAATAAATCAAGCTGTCAGTTTATACCTTTATGAAAAATATTAATCGTATCCTCACCATATAAAAACAGAACCTCCCTATCACTTTCCTTAAGACGATCTATTATTTTATTTCCAACACTATCAGGGATTTGTGAGACCCGTGTTTTTAACACAACATAAATAGACCCTATATCCAGATTCCCTTCTTTCCAGCTATCTTTCAACACATAATCAATATCATATTTTACTTCCAGTAAACGCTTTATTTCCAGGTCTTCCACGATAAATCCATTCTGAACTAATGAGCCTTGATGGTCATAAACCCTCCATTTGCCATCAGGTATACCATCACGAAAATGATGTATCCCCGAGACCTTACCATTCTCGAAATGTGACACGACCTCTCCGTTTATTAATTTTCCATCAGCACCAATAGATTTATTATTCTTTTCGGAAATTTCAGGATCATTATATATTTGTTTACAGGAAAACAATAGTACTATCAGGATTAAATGTCTCATACAATTTATTTTCTTTGCGATTACTATCCGGTTAAATATAATACTCCCCAAAAATCGGACAGTAAGTTTAAGTGGAAAAACATCTTAAATTTACGATATGAACAAGGGAAGAAGAAAGTTCAATGCAGCATTTAAAGCGAAGGTAGCAGTAGAAGCCTTAAAAGAACAACTCACACTTGCAGAGCTGGCTGAGAAGTATGATTTACATCCCACTCAGATAACGGAGTGGAAGAAACAGCTGTTATCAGGCTCTGAACAGGTATTTGATCAGGGTAAGAAAGCTGATTCTGAAGCAACAGATCACCAGGAAGAAAAGGATGAACTATATAAGCAAATCGGTCAACTCAAGGTAGAGAATGACTGGTTGAAAAAAAATCTGAACAGGTCTATGGGAAGAACTGGAAGGATGGCTATAGTAAGCAAGGATGATACGGAGCTTAGCATTGTACGTCAATGTCAATTGCTTGAAGTATCCCGTAGCAGTCATTATCATGAGCCTAAAGGAGAGAGCAAACAAAATCTGGAGCTGATGGCTCAGATTGATCGTCTCCACCTTGAACATCCTTATTTCGGGGCTGTTCGGATGGCCAAACATTTGAGTACAGATGATCTGGTTGTCAATGTGAAGCGGATTAGGCGCCTGATGCGAAAAATGGATATTTCGGCCATATATCCGGTTCCCAATACGAGCGAGGCATATAAATACCACCAAAAGTATCC
The DNA here is from genome assembly GCF_034274695.1 of Chitinophaga sp. LS1. Taxonomy (NCBI): domain Bacteria; kingdom Pseudomonadati; phylum Bacteroidota; class Chitinophagia; order Chitinophagales; family Chitinophagaceae; genus Chitinophaga; species Chitinophaga sp. LS1. The sequence continues at coordinate 4,625,124 of NZ_CP128362.1, read as the reverse complement.
ATACCTGCTAAAGGGGCTTAATATTGACAGGAACAACCAGGTTTGGAGCATGGATATCACTTACATTCCGATGGCGAAAGGTTTTATGTATCTGTGTGCGATTATAGACTGGCATAGCCGGTATTTGCTATCCTGGACGCTAAGTAATACCATGACTGTTGATTTCTGCCTGGAAGCCCTTCAAAAGGCCGTTTCCATCTATGGCACTCCTGAGATCCTAAACACAGATCAGGGAAGCCAGTTTACCAGTGAGGAATTCACCTCAGCGGTATTAAATGCTGAGATCAAATTCAGCATGGACGGTGTTGGAAGAGCTACAGATAATATTTGTATTGAAAGGTTTTGGCGTAGCATCAAATACGAGAACATCTATCTCAATGCTTACGACAGCACGCTGGAATTATACAAAGGAATTCACAGGTATGTGGAATTCTATAATTGGGAACGAAAACATCAAAGCCTTGGATATGTTACTCCTGCTGATGTTTATGGCGCTGCTGATAAGTTATCCACATATTCACAGCAATTCACAAAGAGAAAAAAAGTAACAAAAAAAGAGAAAGTTTATAATAGTAGTAATAGATTTGATTCTTTAATTAATAACCCACCTATTGCTGTCTAATAAATGGGGAGTATCTAAAAATCCGGGTTAAAATATAGCTGTATGCAGTATATAAATTAAATATTCTACCATTCCATGGATATTCTGGCCCTCGAAATAATGTAGCTTTGAAAATTATAAAGGCGACAAATAAAGCAATTAATATTGTTGGTATAAACATATACTTGTCATTCCATCTCTTTGATAAAATAGTTCTAAGGATAGAAACAAAAATTAGAAAACCGAAAATTGCTAAATAATATAAAACGCCTCCAAGCCCATGGCCGAAAACTAAATATCCAGAAATGGCTAATATCAGGAAAAATATTGACCATACGATAAACAACCAATAAATATAATTACTCATTTTTATGATTCACATCAGCACCAGTTTTTACCAGTAGTTTTACTTTTTCAATTGGAGAACCAAAATCAATTAAATCAAAACAAGCTGCCAATAACGGTGTCATTCGTGTGGTATTGCCTTCCTGTCTTGGTCCGGTTTCTTCATCATTGGGATTACCGCCGTGAGATAAAAGCAACTTTAAAAACCTGGTATTATCACCCTGATCATTAACTATAGCTGCTGCCTTGATCATTGATGAGGCCCCATCATAAGAATCATGTTTATTGGGATCAGCTCCTACGTTCAGTAATGCTGTAGCAGATAAGTAATCATGATTAGTAACAGCAAGCATCAGTAAGGTTTTGCCATAAACCGGCTCCTGATAATCAATAAGCATTTTATTGCCGCTGGCAATGCTCCTGATAGCGGGGGTATCCTCACGCTTTACTGCCCTGGCTAATTCCCAGGAAGGTGTATCCTTAAACAACCTGTAATCCGAGCCTAACAGCGTACCGGAAGCATCCCAACAAGCTGACAACATAGAAACTCCAATTGTTAAAGTAATTATTCCTTTTACCACTGTAATGCATTACACTTAACTTTGAAGAAATCACAAGCTATTAAATAGCATTCTAAGACAACTGACAAATCAATTTATCCAGGTACTTAATTATGCCTACCTCTTTCCATTCACCACGCTCTATAAGATTCACCAATTTTAATATAAATTCCTCTCTATTTTTCCAATAGGGTAAATTCATTTTATCAATATGAGCAAAGTTCATTTTGTGTAAGTATTCATTTATATCTGAAGTCAAATAATCGATAAAAATATGATTATCATACTTAGTGATAAGATTACCTCCTATTATACAAACTCTGTTTAATGGCTTAATGCTTTCCATAAACAAATTTGCATATTTTACAGCAATCTCTCCCCCCTTAGTATTCTCCAAACATCGTAGATGAAAACTCGCATCACTAAAACAATAAAGTGGGTCATTTACATTAATTACAAAAGCTGGAAATGAATAAGCCTCATTTTCGTTTTCTATTTCAAGATTACAAATAGAACACCTAGTTGTGCCCGGGATCAATATACTCATTCTTCATTATTCTATTTTGGTCTTACGACACTTATTTCTCCTCCATGATAAACATATTGTCTAGTTTGGCCGAATTCTGTTAAAGCTGTAGCGTCGGCAATTCACTCAATACTCATAGGAGCGCTCTTCCCTCCTGCGGAACTTGCTACTGAAACAGAGGCTTACTGAGTGACTGTCAGTGTCGCAGGGATGGTATCTCCATTCATTACAGCAGTACTACCTGCAACGCTCCTTCATGTCCCTATATGCCCACCTCTAACAGACATCAACATCCCGAAAGGATAGTATTCCTGGGCAGAAGTAATAACTGGATTATAATAAAAAATCGGTAGATAGCTGTCGCCAGATAATAAATCCAAATTAAAACAAACGCAAGCCTTGGATATCATAATGTCCATATACCCATACCTAACAGAGCAATGGTCCATAATAGCATCTCCATTCGAAATCAATTTCTCATTTTCTTTTTGGCAACCACTTCTTCCCCCAATAGATTCTATTACCCTGTTCATTATAAAATAAAAAATCATTCGGCTTTTTAGTAATTACATCAAGATTAATTACCACTAAACAGCTTTTATTAATTTCTTCCATTACTTGAGAGGTTTCATTTGGTATAAAATCCTTATCAGAGGAAAAAAACATTATTATATTCGCCGGATAACCTACCTTAACCGTATCACTATATTTTATTGCCAGGTCAACCATCATAGCACTATCAATACAGTTTTTTGAGAGATTTTCTGACAAAACATAATGCGCATATCCTATAGTCTTGCCCTCATAAATACCTGGTATCGTAAATAAGGTTTTCAATTTATCACACTTACATTGTTTAGTATCCAAATAATTACAAGAAATGATAACGCAAACTAACAAGGAACCTAATAGAATTAGTATATTCTTTTTCATTTAATTATCGAAGTTGTTTAAACTTATATATAAAAAGGAAGAGTGCCAGAGATTATAGATTTTTGTTTTGCGAAAAAAAACGAATAAATCTGGGACTCATAGACGAAAATAAAATAAGAGATTGGATAATACCGCATTTAAGTAAGGGAAAACGAGGCTTTGCACCCAGAATATGTTTAATAAAAGTGGTTCAGTTAATCTTAAAGCGGATGAAAACAGGCTGTCAATGGCGGGAACTAAGCGTCAAAGAATACTTTGAATATAATGTAAGCTGTATAATACCTATATCCCTTAACAGCTATACCATAACTTATTCCACTTTAAGTCCCAGGATCGGCACTCGTCTGATCTACAAACAGCTTAGTTAACTCATCTGCAGTTCCACTAGTAAACACTCCTTCAAAACTTATCACCTGCGTAGCCATATAGGTTCCCGGAGTATTATTCGTACGCTGAGTGACTGGCAGTGTCGCAGGGATGGTATCTCCATTCATTACAACAGTACTACCCGAAACATTCCTTCCTGTTCCTATATGACCTCCTCTACCTGGCATCAGCATACCGAAAGGATAGTATTCCTGGGCAGAAGTAATAACAGGATTATAACTACTTATACTGGAACTATCGAGTGACACTCCAATCTTCCTGTCAGAAACAGTAGCAAGAACATTACCCAAGTGGTTCGTTAATTCAAAGAACTTCTTACCTCTTGTAAATGTAATATTTTCTCCATAACCTAACCTAATGATACTAGTTGTAGGTGTTGGTGTTGTATCCTGTACATTAGTTGCCAATGTTGGCATCGCTAAACGGCTAGAACCACACAAATTGGCTTCTATCTGACTTTACTGGCCAATATTTACTGATACGACAGTTGGGCCAGTTTGCCGGATAAGGAGCATACTCCTTTCTCCATGCGCAGTATCAAAACATGGTTCTATAACGTAAGCATTTCAATGATGAGTTTTTCGCTGCATAAATATACAACGAGTATTCCTGATACTATAGTATGTGTTACATTTCTACATAACGATTCTATTTTTATTAAGCATACATCAATTCAAGTACACTTCAATAAACAGTCTTCTTTATTTAGAACTCAGCTTTATGAGCAAAAACAAAGAGCTGCAAGGTCTTATTAACTTCTTTAATAAAGGCATCTGTATTCTCGATAAGCAGTCATTTCGAATATATTACGAAGTGCTGCAATGCTTACTCAACGGTGGATGCCTCAATAACTTTGAAGAGTGTATCTGCTTAAATTATTAATTTTGTTAAATCAGATCAAACGGAGCTGGGCAATGCTGGCGAGCAACCCAGCAAGGGATAGCCTGATGCTGACGGAAAAATCCGATAATTGGTAAAGGCTCCCCATATGGGCTGCCTTTATCTTTTCTTGATGCTCCATGCCTTCAAAACGCACGCATTAGCCAACTATGCCTATTTCATACTCTACCTGGTTCCTCCACACATGTCTTATTCGACTTAGCAAATGTCTGGCGATCTTGATGATTGCCTTATTAGGTATCATTGTAGAGCAATATTTCTTGTATAACATCAACATGGCAGGATCTTTTCTTATTATTACCCAACTACTTTCTACAATTGCTGGCCGTAGATAGTGATTCCCTCGTTGCGTGATTCCTTTTATTACATCATTCTCACCGGAACTTCCTGTGTCAGGTACAATCCCGACATAAGAACACAATTTATCAAGCGTCTTAAATCGATTCATATCCTGTAATTCAGCCATAATTATCATCGCATTCACAATACCTATTCCAGGTATACTTTGCAACAATTTTTGTACCGCAGTATAATTAGGGTGTATAGATAATGTTCGTATTTGTTTGGTAGCTACACTCAATAATTTCCGGACTAGTAAATATTCCTCCAAGGCTATATTTAGAGCCATCTTAAGTGATTCCGTCTGACAAGATAAAGATTGAAGTGTAGCTATGAATTTGCGACTCCAGTATTGTTGTGGCTTATCTACATCCAATTTTAAGCCACTGAACATGAGAAGGTGCCATATCCTGTTTTTGCACCTCGTCTGATCTTGAACTAATCGGCCACGCTGCCGCACCAATGTACGCGCATGTTCGGCTTCCAGGTCGGGCACGTAAATAGGAGGTAATTCTGTCTTAGATAAATGACGACTTATTTTGCGTGCATCAATCTTATCATTTTTACGCCTTTTCTCTTTATCTGTACTAGGCACATCTGCCGGATTAGCAACAATACAATTTACCCCTAATTTTGACAAAAAACGATGTATACTAAAGCCACAAAAACCAGCTTCATAGGCTACCTGGTAACTGGCGCCAGGATATTTTTTCTGTAAGTGATTCACTAGTTGTTCTACTGAAGCTTCCTGGCTGTAATCTTCCAGTTCAAATTCATCATTTCTGATATTGACCCTCCAGGTCTTTTTGTGGACATCGATTCCGCAAAAGATTGTTTGTCCTTCAAAGTTGAGTTGCTTAACTTTAGGCATGGTTCCTGATTTTTTAAGTGAGTTAATGTCGTAATTAAATTTACTTAATATCAGGAACTTCTTTTTCGCTTATTCGCCCAGCTCATACATATGACCTCGATGCGGAGCATCTTCCGGATTCAAACGACAGATATTAAATTTGCATCAATAAGTTCTTTGATTTTTCGGATTAATCGAACAGGAGCCTATCTTTCTTTGATTGGTTTCCAGTTTGAAGGCAACAAGTGTATCAGTTCAGCAGCTGTGCAATCGTGGAGTCGATTATACACATCAGTTAAGTATTCGAATGGATCAATCCCATTCATCTTGCAGGATTCCACGAGGGAATAAAACAATGCAGCTCTTTCCCCGCCATGTTCATTACTTGCAAAAAGGGAGTTCTTTCTGAATAAAGTGATCGGACGTATAGCATTCTCGGTTGAGTTATTGTCAACGTCTATTTTCCCATCTGAAAAAAGGATATTCAGCTTATCCCACTGATTATTCGCATAGTTAATTGCTTTAGCCAGCAGGCTATCAGGTACATGTTCATCTTTTTGTTCATCCAACCAACTGCGTATTTTATCAAAGAAGGGTTTACTGTATTTCTGTCTTAAGGCAAGCCGTTGGTCAGAGATAAATTGTTTACGTTTAGCATAGGCTTCTATGCGGTATATGATATTAAAGTATACCAATACCTGGTCTGCCAGTGCTTTATTTTGTCTCTGCGCCTTTTTAAATCCTCTGCGGATATGCGCAAGGCAGCTCATCAACGTGACTTTATCATTTTGCTTAAAAGCAGTCGTGTAAGAGGATAGTGCGTCAGTTTGTAATGTACCTGCAAAATCTTTCAGGATTTCCTTAGGTACATCATGAGCTCTGCCTGGATGAAATTCAAAAAGTACAAGTTTGTGTTCAGGTGCATGGAAGACCCACATCCAACCATTGGCGGCTTTACCCTGCCCTTCATCGTGAAGATATTTTAAACTGGTCTCGTCAGCCTTGATATAACTGGCAGTCTGTATTGTTTTCTTCAGGAGCTTTAGCAGACGCTTCAGCTTCTTATAACAAACTTCCTCCCAGTGGTCGATCGTCGATGCCGCAAAACAAACACCTGTCAGCCGCTCAAACCGCTGTTGTTGCCGATAATATGGCATGTAGTAAACAAAGCGTTCACTGTGAAGATGTGCCAGTAACCTGTTACTGACAATCCCCCGTTCTATCATCCTGGGTTGGACAGGAGTACAGTGTATCTTTCCATCTGTTGATTTATATTGAAGGTGGTGTTCTTCTTTACGGATGAGTTTTCCGGGAATAATATCGTAATAAACTGATACCTTTTTTCCAATGGGTTTCATGCCTGTTTTGTCTGCGGCAATATCATAAACAATGGTCTCTGTTTCCAGATGAGCAGCGACAGGTCTTCGCCCTTTATGTGCTTTATGATGCTTTCTCCTCCGACTGGTTTTGGAGCTGGTAACTATTGAAGTATCAGTAGCAGAAGATACTACAGCTTGTTCAATGATCGCTTCGATTTCTTTTTTATCAAATTCATCCCCAAGGGTCTGCTGAATAGCAGCTTGCGTAGCTGACTGATCCGGAATAAATTTTTCACTGCGTTGCCCAAATAACATCTCCTGCAGCTCTCTCAATTGCCAGTCTTTACGCATTGCTTCGTCCGTCTTACTGGCAAGAGCGGCCTGTAATTCAGCAACAGTTTTTTCCAGGGAAGCAATCAATCTCTCCTTATCGATTCCCCGTTCCTGCTCATTGGACAACCAACGTTTCAGTTGCTCTTTATCTTCCTTTAGTGCAGCATTTTCTGTTGTGAGTTCCTGAATAATGCGGCTGAATACATGTCTTTCCTGAGTAAGTGCATTGGAGAGATCTGCCTTCTGCAATTGCAGTGCATTCACTTGTTCCAGTGCTTCAGATAAATTATATATGATCTCAGGTTTCAATGAGTGCAAAGGTACTACCATGAACCTTCAAACACAAGCATTTGTGATTAATTCTGATGAATTTATTATCAGCTTTTCTTAGGTCTGACAGATCTTTCATAACGCTTACGGAATCTAACTTCTACACCCTCCAGTATCAGCAAAAGATCCTTCTTGCTCAATACCATCATCTTTGTTTCACTATTGTATACAGGTGTGCCAAAAGTACCTCTTGATAGTCTCTTATAAAAGATGCCCAGTCCATCTATATCCCATCCCAGGATCTTAACCTGCGTGCGACGGTGATTGAAAAAAGCATAGAGTGTTCCATACTGAAAAGGATCTTCCTTCATTTCATTTATAACCAGACCGGAAAGACCATTAAAGCTCAAACGCATATCTGTTGCACCGTTCCATAATACCAGCCGATAACCATTTAGTGATAGCATATTACAAGAGGGCTTTAAGATAGGAAGGTTCTACACGCTGATAAAAAATGATACCGCGATATTCTGCAAAGATGGCTCCTGGTGTTAAATCCTGCTGGACCGGTGATAAGTCTACATCAATGAAGCCTACTGGTGCATTGGTCACCGCTGGTTGATTTCCAAAACGTTTTTTCCAATTGTAAAATGTAGCAGGTGATATTTGGAAGGCTGCTGTAAACTCTTTAACACTAATATTACCTGCCCGGGTAAATTGTTCCAGTGCGGAAATTATCTCCTGGTCACTAAAATGATGGCGGCCTGCCACGGATGATTTTCTTCGTTTCATATTTGCAATTCTTTCGAAGGCAAAGTTAGAAGCTAATCAATATCTTTGGTGAATGCTCCGCGTCGAATGCTTACTCTATAACAAGCATCTGACCGAAACTATTCTTTCAAACTTAGGACTGGAGCTCAATTGCAATAAATAAGAAAATTATACTCAATGTGCCTAAACATTGGATCCATGGCCGCTTAATTTATTAACGAACCATTGATTAATAAAACACCGCCCAATAAATTGGGCGGACTATTGTTGTCACCCACATACTATTTCAAAAAAAAGATTGTCATCCTTTTTAGCAACAAATTCTAATGCGCTATCATAAATATTCTTATTCGGTGGATAACTTGAATAATTTACGCTATTCTCCATGCTTGGCTGAGTGGTTTTCTCTGTTATAAAGAATCCGTCTATTCCAAGAATACGAATTTCAAAAATTCTACACTGTTCAATAAAATCCAAAGTGTCCTGTTTTGAAAATATAAGAGTTCCTCCTCGAATTATTGCTTTTTCTAAAAATAAAATTTCAATTTCATTCATCTTGATTATTTTTTAGGAATATATGAGTTAAAAATAGTTTCATCAGGAACCCATTTAGGATTAGTCCTGTCGCTAATTTGAATAACCGCATTAGTAGTGTTATCTTTTACTATACAGGATCCATTTTCTTGAAAATAAGCTGTAGCCTCGCCTCCTGTTGCTTTATTCATAGCTTGTCTTGTAGTATATGGATTTAATATTGTCTTATCAATTAACAGTCCATCCTCTACGCCCCAATTGACTAGCAATTTTTTCATCTATGGTGGAAAATATACTTTTCTCCAAAAGTCCAGCATTCTTTAACATTATCGTTCTATTCAGCGAAGCACCAGCATTTGAAGTAGCCTTAATTAATGTTTGCTGAATATTAGACTCTACTAATTGATTCAAGCATCCTGTACATTAGTTGCCAATGTTGGCATCCCTAAACGGCTGGAACCATACAAATTGGCTTCTATCTGACTTTACTGGCCAATATTAACCGATGTATCCCTATAAGTATAGGTACTCAGTATATTGCCCGTAGCATCTCGTATATAGAATGTCTGAACAGTATCTTGCGTCTTGCTGATCACTGACTTACTGATCCGGTTTCCAGCTGCATCATAGGCATAGACTATAGAAGTGGTATCATGCTTATATATTTGGGCTATTTGACCATATACATTCCACTTGATACTATCCACCCCGGCACGGACATCAGAAACTATATTACCAATACTATCGTACTTGTAATTACCGTTGCCATCGTAGCTGATATTTTCCTTGAATTTGCAAATTTAGAAGAGCTGGATCTGAATTGTAGAAAAATAAGACAGCTATATCAAAAATGCTTAAACACTGGCGCTTTAGCGGCCTGAGTTATTACCGAACCATTCAAAAAACAGAAGCTCCCCCCAGAAAGGTACTTCCCTTGCTCTCTCTTCACCATAGAGGCCAAATTCTTTTTTGTCGTATCCTTCATTCAGTTCCCATATCCAGATAGCATCTTCTTCATCATATTTGGCATGATATATATTAAACTCATTAACTAGTTCTAAAAGCAAATATTCACGGAAATCAGCTCCAAAAAAAACCACATCGGTTCCGCGAACAGATAGAATTGGTCTCGTTTTTAAAGACAAATCTGCAACCTGGTATCGGGTACCGGTTATTGGAATCAATTTAGGGGCTGTCCGGAATATCCGTGTAAAAACATTTTTCCTTTCTTCGAACGTAGCTGGTTTTTCGCCCCATTCTTTAAACCAAGAAACATTTGACTCTATATCTTCTAAAATAGTATTATAGGGCCAGTTTAATTGGCGATTTATTTCTGCGTCATCCCTAAACCAATTAAAAAAGAAAGGGTATTCAACATATTCTCCCTCATCTTTTTCAACATCATCATAAACTCTCCTCTTTCGATCAATACTATGCAGAATTCTTAGAAAACTTCTATGCTCAGGAGTAAAAACGATTGAATATTTCGTCTGTATGTCATTAATTTCCTGCTCTGTCATTCCTATCCATTTAGCACCATACATCCACTCTCTGCATTTGTATACATTTCCTGGAGTATTTCTGTCCTGACTCCAAAAAGATTCAGTTTCTGCCTTCACCCAGTATAAAAAGTCTATATAATTTTGGGGAATCAATTCCATATTATTAATTATTGAAGTTGTTTAAACTTATAATTTTCTACAGAACAAGGTTATAAAAGCGAACCAGTATAATCCTAACCATATGAATGTCTTTGTTTCTTAGTACACCAATAGTGCTTTAAATGCATCGAGCCAGGCATTGGCATGCTCGATTTTTATTCTCCTTTTATACAATTCATCATCGAAATAACGATATTGGTCAGTGCTGACTTTGCTGTTACGCTTGTTGGGTTTCACATTTAACGCTATATCCTTTTGATCACATACCAGCCGAAACTCCTCACTATCAAAGCCTGGATCGGCATTCAAAAAAATACCTTTACAAGGTACAGTTTTGCCAGGATTTCTTTTCATAAAGTCCTGTGCCCTTTTAACGCGATAATCCATTGTAACTACTTTAACTGGAGCAGGAGCAGGGACGGCAGAATCACCCTTTATGTCGTTATGCCAAATCGGATTGTCTTCAAATACATAATAGGGGCTAAAGACGTCCAAACCCACTTTGCAAACAATCCCGCAACACATCATCTGCTGCCACTTTAATCAACTCAGGATGCTGATCTAAAACGGTATCTAATAATCCAAACTCGGGATTTCTCGCCCAATCTGGCTTCTCAAACTTTAATCGTAACGGCTTGAATAAATTCATTTTCATAGGCCCTCAAATAGCAATAATTATATCACAATTCAATGGATTATAAATAAATTATAATTCGAAGTTGTTTAGTCTTTATTGAATTGTCTTTATACAAACACGAAACCCAGGAATAGTTGATCTTTGTTTTGCGAACCAAAAGATACTACCCTGGGAATCATAAGCGAAGGTATAATAAGAAAATGGATATTGCCGCATTTAAGTATAGGAAAGCGAGGATATAAGTCAAAAGTGGATTTGGTGAAAGTAGTAAGCTTGATATTAAAACGGTTAAAAACGGGCTGTCAGTGGCGAGAATTAAGTATTAAAGAATATTTCCCCAATGGTGAAATTACGTGGCAAGGCGTGTATTACTACTTTAATAAATGGAGCAGCGATGGATCGTGGAAACTTATCTGGATAAATCTTTTAAAGGAAAATCGCCAAATCCTTGATTTGTCTTCGATTCAATTAGATGGAAGTCATACACCATCGAAGCGAGGAGGCTATGCAGTAGGCTATCAGGGTCGAAAATCATGCAAAACGAGTAATAGTTTGTTTTTGAGTGACAATCAAGGCCAGATACTTAGTGTAAGCGAGCCACAATCCGGCAATCACAATGATCTTTATAATATTGTTTCAACTTTTGAAGAAATGCTAACCACCCTCGAAGAGGCTACAATAAATACGAAAGGATTGTTCTTAAATGCAGATGCAGGATTTGATGGAGGAGAATTCAGAGAATACTGTATGGAAAAGGAATTGGAAGCTAATATCGCTACCAATTCCCGTAATAGCAAGCAAACCAGTGAGTCATATCAATACTTTGATGATCAATTATATAAAAGACGCTACAAGATCGAACAAGCAAAGTAAGTATTCGGTTCTCGGCGTTCCCGAATAGAAATTAAATATTGCGATCATTGCATCAAAATTTAAACGATGCGAAAGAAGCAAATTCAGAGATCTCTCCCTGGTTCTCCCTTAAAAGTAGACATGGCATTCCATGTTCGTCAGCAGCCTGATTCCGGCATGATTATTAGCGAATACTGCAGGGCTCATCAAATAAGTGAAGGCAGTTTTTATTACTGGTTAAAGAAAACAAACAATACTTCACCGGTTCCATCCTCACCACCAGCAATACTTCCCGTAAAAATTGTAGCATCATCAAATGAGCCTGTTAATTCAAACTTATTTGCTGAAGTGCGCGGTATTGCAATTTATCAACCTGTGCCGGCAGAATATTTACTCACCTTGCTAAATCATTAGTCAATGTTGTCATTAGCTGGTTATAATTTTTATATCTATACATCTGCAGCGGATATGCGGATGGGAATAAATGGTTTGTCAGGCATCGTACGTAATCAAATGGCACTTGATCCATTAGCTAAGGGCATCATCTATTTGTTTTTTAACGGGCGTCTCACCCAGGTGAAAATGTTGCAATTTGATGGAGATGGTCAGGCGCTTTATTACAAAAGACTAGCCAGAGGCACCTTTGGCAAACCTGTTTATGATCCTGGTTGCCAGGCGATGATGATTGAACGCAAAGATGTGATGCTCATCCTGGAAGGAATCGAGATTAAGTACAGAAAGCGTTACGAAAGAAAGTCAGGAAAATCAACAGATCAGCCAAACTAATAATGCTGTTTTTGCGTTAATATAGCCAATACCATGACACAAAGCAGTGCGCCCTGAATTACTCACTTCTATAACAGATGCATTAAAACAAATCTCCACGCTAACGGAGACCAATGGGGAGTTGTTGGAATCTCTGACCAGAGAGAGAATAACGTTTGGTAAGATTATATATGACCTGAATAACCAGCTGGAAGCAAAGAATGGAGCATGTGATAAATTAAACCGTTATCTGAATCAGGCACATGAGATTATGCTTGATAGAGAACATCAGGTCATTGAATTGCAAAGCAGGATCGAAGCATTGGAAAGTGAAAATGCGCTCTTAAAAGAGCAGGTTGCTCAGGGAGAAAAGAAGAGCTGGCAGTTACAGGAGTTATGTGAAATGCTACAGGGTAAAAAGAGTGAGAAATTTATACCTGAACGTGAAAAAGTAGATGCGGCCATACAACAAACCTTAGGACCTGATTTTGATCTGACCGAACTGGAAGAGATTATAAGAGTAGCCTCCACAAAAGGCGATATTCAACAAGTGGATGACCAGATCCGGAAAGGCAACCGCAAAAAGAAAAAACATCTCGCTCATAAAGGTAGAAGAGTACAACCATCTTGTATAGAAGTAGTGACAGAAACAATTGACGTCGAAGGAGACAAGACAGGCCTGATCCCTATGGGCAAAAAAGTGACGACCTATTACGAATACAAGCCGGGTAAAATTATTAAAGTACAACAGGAGCGGCTTCAATATCGTACAGAAGATAAAAAGTTTGTCTGCCAACCAGTAGCCCCTCGTCTGGTAGAAAAAGGAACAGTAGGAAACAGCCTGCTGGCACACTTACACAGCCGCCGGTTTGGATATGGGGATCCATATACACGTCAGTTACGGTATATAAAAAGCACTACTGGCATCAGCTTCGCAGCATCAACGGTAAATGGTTGGGAAGAGGTGGCCTTTAAGAAACTGCTAAGGCTGTTGAGATGTATGAAAAAAGTAATTGTGCAGGCCCGGTATCTGAAGGTCGATGAGACAAGATTAGATTACCTCAATGATATTGGAGAAGGCAAACCATCCAGGGGTTGGCTATGGGTATTTTTATCTGAAGAACAAAAATTAGTATTGTTTGAATTTAACCCATCCCGCGGACATAAGGTTCCACAGCAGATATTAAAAGATTTTAAGGGCACGCTTCAGGCGGATGGCCTGGGTAGCTATGTAGCAGCTTTTAAAGATAATGAGGAGGTGGACCTAATGACATGCCTGTCCCATATCCGCCGCGGTTTTAAGAAAGCAGAGAAATATGATAAAAAGCTAGCGGCAGAAGCATTGACATTGTTCAACATCATTTACAGGATAGAAGCCTTTGCCGAAAGAAAAAAGATGACCGATGACCAGCGATTGGCATTGCGTCAGAAATATAGCGTTCCTTTTCTCGATAAAATACATATCTGGTTGCTGGAACAACAGCAGATAGATCATCTGCCAGGTACACCAATAATTAAAGCAGTTAATTATGCCCTGGGGCAATGGCACAAACTAAAAGCATTTACGACCCTTGGATACGTCGATGCCGACAACAATGGCGTCGAGAGGGCCATCAGACCCGTTACTACCTTCCGCAATAATAGCCTGTTTGCCGGAAATGAACATGGAGCAGAGAGAGTAGCACTTTTTTACTCCCTGATCGAGTCTTGTAAACTTAACGACATCGATCCTTATATTTATCTTAAAGATATCTATGACCGCCTTCATGATTGCCCAGCTCATGAACTTATTAATCTGTTGCCTCCATATTGGAAGAAGAAAAATACATGATTACATCAATTAGCAGATTAGCCCCGAATTACAAAGAACTTCATTTATAGCCAATACCATGATTACAGCAGCAAAGATAAGGGCTGTAAAACATTATTCTGGAATGCCGAGGTCCGAATACTTACCAAGCAAATGCCTGGATGGATAGCTTCAAAGCATTAATAATTAGATTTGAAACAAAAGCGGCTAACTGGAGAGCATTACAATGGATCGCAATCTTAGTCCTCTTTTGTAAAAAATTAAAAGACTAAACAACTTCTTCATAAACAATCACTAATTGGTGTGCTCACTCTATTTATTAATTTGATGGACCATAAAAGATCCCGATCAAATAGACCGGGATCTTTTGGTTAAATTAGCTTTCGCCAAAAAGTAGTAAAATATAAAATCAGCGTACTTGTCTGCCTACCCTTTATTTAACATTCATAGGAATATTACAAACATTATTATATTATCCTTTAATGCTGGTGGCTATTTCATTATCGCGCCCTCTGTATTCCAGTACACCCAAGCTTGTTTCGTTAAACGCTAATTGATTTTCAAACACCTTTAAATAGGATGCAGCTACATAGTATACTTCTTCTCCACTAGATACTTCAAACAAATAGCTTTTATCATAATTTAAGTATTCCGTGACTGAATTATAACTTATGACTCCATTTTTTTCTACTTTTCTTATGGAAATTCCATAAAGCCTGGTATACAATTGAATATAACTTGTATCCCAAAAAACGATATCAATATTATGAGAATACGTTTCATTTTTTTGTGCCCGCAATAAAAGCTGCCCATGACTAACAACAACATCAAATAAAGTAAAGTACCTGTTTGATTCAAAAATTAAGTCACTCATATATTAAAGATATTTAAATGGATTAGGAATTGCTTTACCTTCAAGATAAAAAGTGGTCCGTTCTAATATTGATGCATCATTAGATATCGTAAACAATTCCCAGCTAGTTATAATAATCAGCTGACCCATAAAAATCCTCATAAAAAATTAATTTGATTAATTAATGATAAATTCCAACTCCACCATGATCCTCCAATCTGCTGTTTTCTTATCAGTGTCAGACAAATCATTCACATCTGTAACAATGTATTCGTATGTAAGAGCATGAGAATTATGAAGGACATTCTGCGGAACTACGTGAGCAAACGTAGAGTATAAAAGGAGATTACAAAATTTATTGTGCGTATTTTATTAATGATTGGAGGAATTGGGGAGAGTGATATTCTATAAAATATTTTGACTATGCACTTAATAGCTTTTCCTTAATTTCAAGGAATTACTTGCGTTCAAAAACGCCTACTAAAACCCCGTTTTTATCATATAATGATATAAGCTCCGAACCTGCTGATTTAGCAATAGAGTCTCCTACATGAGAAGTTCTATATAGGTTTTGCCCATTCTCATCATAATAAGTATAAATTACACAATATTTTTCAAATCCCTCAACCCGAATAGCGTTAACCTTATGATAAGCTCCTTTCCAAAAAATTCTCCCATTCAGTCGTGCATTTTTCAATGTTGCAGCATCTACTTCGCCTACATGATATGCATGTTTGAAACACAATATAACAAAGACAATGGCAACAGGAAAAATTAAAATTACTGCTTCCATATTTTTCATTCTTAATTTATTTCTTACCCGGATCTCAAAGAATAACCGGAGTTGGTTTGTAGGTATTCCTATCTACAACTTTGGCAATTCCTTACGTTGTACCTTCCTGCATAAGCAACAATCGCCCTGTTGTATGAGGATTAATAATAAAAGGTATAGTATTCCAACCTGTTATTACCGTTTTAATATCGAATATTCAGGTATCCTTATATCAGAATGGGCTCAATACTTCTCGAATGGGGAGCTTACCATATATAACAAAAGAGTGCTGGCCGGGTATTTATTATTTTCTATCTCACTTTCTTTTATGAATTCCTGATTTCAAATTATTCTAGAACTCATTTCATAATTACCCTTCAAGCATTGACTATCAATTACAAATACCCATTTATGAAATGAGTTCTAATCATTTACATATTTTAACACCCAATTTAAACTATCAGGGTAAGATTTATCAATGTACTTAAAATCGTTGGGAGTGATTAGCATTAAATTTGTCCCCGGATTTTTAGGCTAATATACAACCGGAAACGATTTCCCTATGAGTTCCCATCTTGCATTATTATACAAGTATAAATATGAGGCTATGTTTTTATATTTCTTACCTCCAACATAGAATTCATAATTAAAAATCAGGTTCCCTTTATTATTGTTTGAATTCCCAACGATAAATACTGTCGTATACACACCGTATTTTCGGAGCAAATACTTATTTACAAATCCAACCAAATAAAGCAAACCTGATTTTATACAGGTGGCTTTAATTCTGGACGCATTACTTGCCAAGGTATAAGCTTCCTCAAAATAACAGCCTATAATTTTTCCTGCTTTGCCATCCTACTATCCGGATGAAAATATTGGATTATTTTCTGCATTCGGTATCTACGCCACTCATCTAATTCCCATTGAGAAACTAACAGGTCAGATTTATGATAAACTAATAATTTATAGTAAGTATAACGGGATGGAATAGGTACCAATTCAAATTTGAGTTCCCCGATTGGCACAGAAATATCAATTTCCAATTCATCCTTTCTTTTAACTATTATATGGCAAATACCATCTTCAATAATTTCTATCAAGCTAATCCAATGCAAACTATACTTTAAACATTTAAAATCAATAGTTAGGTAGTTTTAAGCGGCCAAATTTCCTATATCCAGGCACTTTTGATATAGCTTTTTTATTTTATTACAATTCAAGTCCAGTGGCAAGTTTGAGAAAATTCGGTCAGTTAAAAATCTGTTGTACCATGCCATTTTAATATTTCTCATAGAAAAAGCACCTCTATGTTGATCTGGTAGTTTCATCCAAAATAACACTTTGGCCAGACCCACAGTAGCAAATGCCATATTGAAATGGAAGTGTAACTTTTTCTCACTTCTTGCCTGGCATTCCTCCAAGCCCCCATGTTGCTTTGCATCACGGATAAGAAATTCAATCTGGAAGCGCAGTTGATAATAGTTGAGTATCAACTCTGGTTTTAGTTCGATATCCGTACAAAGAAGTATTTCATATTTACCCGTGACCTTTTCTTCTATGTATACAATTCTAACCTTGCATTTAAGAATAGCAGACCAAACTACACCACTATAATAAACAGCGTCATTATCTACAGCAAATTCCCTGATTTTTCGCTTATCAATACTGCCACAACTAACTTTATCTCCATGTATCCTGGGACGTCCAGGTCCTGTAGACCTTGGCCCATTGTATACATAAATCAGATTGGCATCGGATCTCATCTTTGTTACAATATGCAATCCTTCCTTCAATATTGGTAAAATAAACTCTTGTTTCATGAAATATGAATCGACTGCTAAATAATCGACCATACTTTTTAAGGTCAGCACTTCTGATTTTATAACATCCACGTAGTGATCAACCCTACTCATTCCCTTCTCATCAAGTGTAGTCTTATCAGGAGTTTGAACTACTTTTAATGGGAAAGCAGTTCTGGCATCGACATCTATTATTGCCAGACATCCTATCTCAAGACCTTTAACAGCTTTTTGATCTTTACCACTCCAAAATTTACCCAGACCAGGAGTATGCTTTCCAGACTTTGGCAAATAAGTTGGGTCATAAGCAGCAATGAGATGCTTACCACTGTTATCCTTAATCAAAGAACTATTAAAGCCTCCGAAATCAAATTCCTTTTCCATTTGCAATCGGATGCTTTTCTCACAATAAGTACCAAAACGGCTAAGATTGGAGATGGTATATCGAACAGGCAAACATAGCCAGACCTCAAATAGCGAAATCATAAATTTGTATTGAGGTTTGGTTATTAGGGGCAATTCATTTAAAATTGCACTAACAAGGTGTTTCACCTTGCCAAAGGCTTTGAGATTGGTACTAGTCATACTTCCTCATTGCCTTTTTTTTATTTTGGTATCAGCTGGAAAGCTCTTTTATTTATCTACATCTATTTTCCACAGCATCGCTGTGGAAAACTTACCGGACTATTGTAAAATAGGAATTTAGAAAAATGATAATGGGAATAATGTAAAACCAATAACCCACCCATCCGTGCTCTTTATAAGTTACTGCCCGAAATAGCAATGACATGGATATGACTATTATAACAACAACTCTCATCAATGTGGATAACCTATTAAAATAGGAAACATTTTTTTGAAATATGATCATATATTTTTAATTATCGTTCCGTTAATTTGCATTAGCCTGCTTTTCTTCATTCTCCTTCTGCACTCTTTTCCCCTGGTTAACTATATCATTTACCGTAATTCCAGTATTAACAAAAGTCGCAATTTTGTCCAATTTATCAATACTCCTGGAAGTTTCAGAAATACCCTCAGGCAGGTTCCTTTGAATATAAATACTCCTTCACTTTTCAATACGCTCGTACTGGTGCAGAGATTCGTACCTGTATTAAAAGTTAGTCCCAGAGAAGTACTATCGGCCTGTACAACGAAGGCACTGATACCAATTGTTGAGTCTTTGGGTATACGTATGCATAGCAGATAAATTGCAAAGTAAGCGCGTCTAAACTTTTTAATCAGCTGTATTTGCCTATAATTTGCTTCACATATTATTGGAAAAATCCTCCTGCTTATTGAATCAGCGCACGGTCATCTGAAAGAACAAGCATTTTCTAAAAGTGCGAGTGACAAAAATTGCCTCTTTCATTTATGTAATGAAGAGAGGCAATTTTTAAAGCATTTATTTGGGAGGATCAAATGTACTAATATAAAATTCCTCCACATTTCTTCTTCTCTCTTTTGTAAGTTCATTTGGTATAAAACTCAAATCACGCATATAATTTATAAAATCATCTGAAATTAATGTTTGATATCCTTTATTTAAATAATAAACAAGATAGCTGGGCCAAATCCAAATCCCATCTGTATGTATTATCAATGGTCCTATGCTATTACCATCAATATCCGATATCCATCTGGTCATTGCCAATAAAATTGGAGCACGTTCTAAGTAACATATCGTCTCTGACTGATACGTTTCAAATAATGGACTAGCTATTGGCTCTATATCCCTAATGGATATACCCACCTTTATAGGCCCATTTTCATATTCTTTCAAAAATCCCAGAACTTCCATATAACTTTTATTTTCCAAATAAAATCATTTTTCGTATCCCAAAATCATTAGGCCAAATGTAGAATTGTCCATGATTAACCATAAAACTTCCTGGCGGCATAACTAATACATCAAATGACTGCGCAAGAACTTGAGCATTAGCCAACTTCGACAATTCATAAGCGCTTCCATTAGATAACATTCCTGATCTACATGATAATACCCTAATTCTTGTTCCTTGTACATACCAACCTGCTAAACTTTGCTCACTTTGGCTAATTGTACTAGTCATCGCTGTTGTACTCACAACCGCCCTACCTAACTTGTCATACCAGTAATTTGTAATAAGATTTTCTTTTACTTAATCTCTAAATAAATAGTAGTGGGCCGACCAATTTGGCCACCACTAATATTTATACAAATCAGACAATTCATACTTGCCAAGCTATAAAACTACAAATTCATTTATTCCTCCCTCATCGTCATTAAATATAACTTTATCTAAATGGGAGAAAATCAAGACATATTCAGAGAACTCATAAAATTCACGATTAAAATAGTCTTCATACCATGAAGCAAAAATATCAAATTCCTTCACTAAGATGATAAAGAGCCACTTCTTACTATGACCTTCATCAGTAAACAATAACAAATGCTCTTCCTGATTAATTCCAGCTAAAAAATGTTCTTTAAAATCTTGTATTGTTAAGTCACGTTCACCTGAAGCAAAACAGTACCAATCGTATATTTGCTTACGTTCATATGTATGCCTAACACCTTCCATTGCATTCACGAGATAGTTCTCATAAGTCAAATCTTCATATTTCAGAAATCTGAGCTTTGTGCATTGAAGATGGGTTATAGCCGTTTTAGACTCTATAACCCATTTATAAAAAGTATTCTCCATTAATTAATTTTTTGATTACTTTAAAAAGGGTCTCCTGACCAGCAATAAAATATTTTCACCATTATCCTACTCCAGCGCTAACATCAGAAGTCATATTGTTCTACCCGCTCTAAATAATTACTACCATTTTCTTCTTTTTTCTCTGGTAGTTGTTGTGAATTATTATATATCGTTAATGCCGTACCTAAAATGTTATTTGCAATGTAATAATTTGTAAAAGTCGCACCTGCAGCACCCCAACGGGCTTTAAGCTTGTTTATCCCGTCTCCGGCAACCATATTAATTGCAGTACCAACAGTCGTTTCCAATGCGACTATAATCCATTTCTTTTCGCCGAAGAACGCCGAATTTTTAAACGGTTTATCTGACAAATCCGTTTGAAGTGCTGAACCCACAATCCTGCGGTGAAAGGATGTTTGAATAATGCGCTAGCTAAAATGCTGGTTGGATTATAACCACGCCATTACCATTATCCGATAAAATTTCCCCCTCTGTACCTTCGAAGTAAACACTCATCTTTACTCACCTCTCCCTTAATTCGAACCTTTAGTAGGATCTGATTCTGGATGAGTTAGCGACTGGAACCATATAAATTGGCTTATATCTGCCTCCGTTGACCAAAGAGCAACGGGGAGGGTTTTCACTCAATCCAGGCTTCGCAATCAAAATGGTAACTTTGAAAAGTTAGAAATAAATATTTTACCTCACGTACAACCTGTGAAAAACTATATTTTACCCCACCAACATAAAAGCGACAAATAAAATTGGTGCTGACGACCTGGCAACCATTGTGTAGTCGTAAATTTCACCTGTCGTAAATATTTTATTATTAAATAACCGTTTTCTGTCCTGCTGCACATAATAATAAGCTATAGCACCCAATAATACTATAACTACTACAGGAAAAATTTTTCCCGGACGTCCATGGTTTATTTTATCAATAAATTTCAAAAAGCCCATATATTCATGGATTTGATTTGCCACCTCAATACCCCTCCTTATATCCAGTTTCTGTTTGTAGGTTCGAACTTTTGCCGCCGGCTTCTTTCAGATTCCACCTCACGGTGGACACCCGTGCCATGGACTAACACTTCCTACTGTAAACCGTGTTTGGGACTTCCACCATAGAGCTGACAGACATGCCTAACACAAAAAAATAAGCGCCCCCCCGGTGGAGAGGCGCTTTACAGGTTAAATCGGTTAACTAAATTTACCATTCATCATCCGATCCTTACACTCTTTTCTAAATACTTATTTAGACTTTCAGAAGCAGCTATTTTAATCTAAAGATGTCATTTAAATGTACAAGCAAACTGTTTAAACAGCAAATCATCGCAATTATCGCAATTATCGCAATTATCCCAATAAATAAAAGGACTATTCCAGCTCCACTTCCTCTTATTATATATTCTTTATCTCTAGCCGCACGCGCAATTTCGGAATTAACAAAATACCTTACTACCCTAATCTTTCTATAAAGAATTAGTTTTTCAGGTTTTACCTTTAAAATATGGATCATTGTTAAAATCCAGCCAGCCAATAAACAACTTGTCGCGAATAAGATAAGAATAAAAATATCATTCCATTTTAAGGGAATTATTGACCATTCTTTCATAGATTACCAACTTAAATGTGTATCAAATTTATATTTATTATTACTTCCCCCAACTCCTCCGCCGGGAGAGACTAAACCAAAACCAGTAGCAGTTTTTTGATTTTTTGGATATGAGGACCAGGAATATTGCATACCAATATAATATCCTCCACTTACGGATCTACTATACGACTGCCAAACACGCCTTCATGACTACGTTTTACATGTTTGGTAATATCTTCTGCTGTCATCCGGTGGCCACGCAAACCAATCAGCAAGGATTCACTTGTACCACCCTGCAACAGTGCCTCCTAATATAATAGTTACTCCATGCCCTATTAAACCCCATCGTCCGGTCAAATCCAGATTATATTCTTTCAATCCAGATAATAACATAGTCTGGTATCTACTATAATAGTTATGTGACCCATTATCATCGACATGTACTGTTCCTATCATAGCATAAGAATTCTTATAGAGCTATGAGGATGGACTTCTAAATTCCTGATCATATCATCGCTTCTGAAATTCGGTTGAAGAGAGATCATCCAGCAGGGACATATCTTTTATTACAAAATTCAATGAATTCAATTGAATTTGATGGAGGAGGTGCCTCACCGGTAATGCAGCCTATTCGGGCATTTAGATAGTTTTTTACATCCTTAAATATTGCTATGCTTATGTCAGAATCAACCTCTCTCCCAACAATTGATATTCCAAAAATCATTTTCCCATCATTTGTATATCGTAATGTAATTTGCCTAATTATTGAATTTTCCACCTCATTCCCCCAATATATCAAATAATCACAATCCAAGTTTTCATCACAATAATTAAGTAAATCAACATCCGAATAAAATATAATAGTTGGTTCTGAAGAATATTGAGGAATAATATATTCTCCTGCCAATTCTTCTTTTATAAAACCATAGTTTGTAAATAGATCATAAACCACCTCGGAAGATCTGTTGTCAACTAAATAATAAGAGTCTATATATTGTGGCATAAAATATAATTTCAATTTAACTATGGCATTCTACCCGCACTAATAAATTCACCGTCTAATGTTTCATAATAGAAATATTTTACCCCATTAATAACGGGTTCCGTTCTATTAACATCAATTTTAACGTTATCTAGTAATTCTCTCGATCTAAAAAATCCTCCTTGCTCGAGCCCGGCAGCCCGGATATTGCTAACTGCATCATTAAAAAATACCTGGTTTTCGGATGCTTTAAGCATAGATCCTTTCCAAACCGGAAGAAGTAATTCTTTCTCATGTCTGTTATAGCTATGTTGAAAAGCTTCTTTCTCCGCTGCTGTCATTTGTGCAAATGGAACTGTATGTCCTACTGTATTTGAAGCCGGCTCAAATGCAAGCTTTGCAACATTAAATCTTTCACTGACAGTCTTTGATGTTCCTCTAATATTTTCCTCTACCAGTTCATTTAAATAAGCCTTTTCTGCAAGATAGCCAGAATATTGTGCTGTTTTAGCCTCAACATATTCTGTTATCAGCTGTTTAGATAGATTTCCAAGGCCTGCCCCCAAATATCCCATACTTAAAGCAAAGCCAAAATCATTAGCGACTTCCGCTGCTTTTCCGGAACCTTCTACAATGGCTGAGGAATAAAAATCTGATGCCTTTGCATGGCTAAAATCAGCTTCTGATTTATACTCCGCATTTACAAAAATGGTTTGCCCAAAAGCTTTTGATGGGTAATGTCCAATTATCCTATAAGGACGATCATATTCTAATCTGCCTTGTTTATCAACCTTTCCTGTTGCTTCTCCTTCTGTCCATCCAAAAACCTTTAATACTGTTTCTTTTCCTGACGCTGCCTTTAACCAGATAAATATATAATGGATATCTTCTCTTCCATCCAAATCAACAGCTTGAATTGGAGTATTCCCAGAAAACTGATATGGTGTATAGTGCGGGAATTTCATTGTCAATGGATCAACACTTAAAAATTTACTTACTCTCGAATCATACACTCGCATCCCATAATCCAGTTCATTCCCTTCCCCCTTCACCTCATTATCATTTTCCTTCCCGTTAAATCCATACCTATATCCCTTAGCAGTTATACCATAACTTATTCCAGCCTCAGTCCCAGGATCGGCATTCGTCTGATCTACAAACAACGTAGTAAACTCATCTGCTATTCCACTTGCAAACTCTCCTTCAAAACTTATTGTCTGCGTAGCCATATAAGTTCCGGGAGTATTATTCGTACGCTGAGTTACTGTCAGTGTTGGAGGTATCGTATCTCCCCCCATAATAACGGTACTACCTGCAACGTTCTTTCCTGCACCTAAATGACCTCCTCTACCAGGCATTAACATACCGAAAGGATAGTATTCCTGCGCAGAGTTAATAACAGGATTGTAAGAATCTATGGTAGAATTATCGAGCGACACCCCCGTTTTCTTGTCTGAAACAGTTGCAAGGACATTACCCAGATGGTTCGTTAACTCAAAGAACTTCTTGCCTCTTGTAAATGTAATATTTTTCCCATAACCTAACCCAATGAGACTAGTTGTCGCTGATGGTGTTGAATCCTGTACATTAGTTGTCAATGTTGTCATCCCTAAACGGTTGGAACCATACAAATTGGCTTCTATCTGACTTAAATGACCATTATTAACTGATGTATCCCGATAAGTATAAGTACTCAGTATATTTCCAGTAGCGTCACGTACATAAAATGTCTGGACAGTATCTTGCGTTTCGCTGATCACTGACTTGCTGATCCGGTTTCCAGCTGCATCATAGGCATAGACAATAGAAGTAGTATCATGCTTATATATTTTGGCTATTTTACCATATACATTCCACTTGATACTATCCACCCCGGCACGGACATCAGAAACCATATTACCAATACTATCGTACTTGTAATTACCAACAGACTGATTATCAACATCATTTCCATAATTAGCGCCTCTTACTAAGTCCGTCACATAAGAAAGCTTGTTTGTACCAGGACGATAATGATAAGTCAGACTATCCATTCCTAAAGGTGAACCAGCAAAGGTTTTGTTACCATTACGATTGTAAGTGAGGATGTTACCATTTCCATCATAGGTAACCGACTCTGTAAAATCAGTAAGCGCAGTGAAGGCATTAGTCCAAGAATTGTTTAAACTATCCAACCCCTTATTGGCTATCATTCCCGTTAGTCGGTTGAGGACGTCATAAGAATAAGTGTATTCCAGCGGCGTACCAATCGTTGTTATGTTTTGGCTGATAGCGGATATATTACCATTAAACAGTGGGCTGTTTCCAACTGCTATCGCAAAAGGCTTAACAGAGGTATTAATAGTTGTATATTCTCTACTACCAAAGTAGTGTAAGCCGAATCCAAATACATCTTTCGCTACCAAACTACCACTGGCACCGTCTCCTCCCATATCGAATAATGGCGTGAGGGCGGTACTATTTACTCCTTTCAGCCAACCTTGTAATGTGTAAGCATAATCTATACCCTGTACCTGCTGCTGCCCAATGACTGCACGAGCCAGTGGACCATGCTTATAGTATTCATAATAAGCGTCATTCTCCCAATAAATACTATCATGACTTGTCTCAACGTTAATTAGACGATTTTCTGCGTCATAAATGTAATGATGATAAAAGGCATCCTTCTGTCCAGGCTGATATGCTACAAAGTTGACATTACCGCTGATGAGGTCATATTGATATACTACTTTTTTAAACCTATTGTAATATTGATACATTGGACCTTCCCTATAGTACTGCAACAAAGTATCTATGCTACCATGAATATCATAGGTGTAAAAAGTACCATTCGCAAATTTTCGACTACTTATATCTGAAGCAACGTTATAATATCCACTCCAGGCTACCCTGTTTCTCAGATTATTTTGTGTGAGTGCCAGCCCATCAAGAGATGTATAAGCCGTATCATAATTAGTACTTGTAATCTGTGTACGTGTAGCTGCCGCAGCATTTAACCAGCTTGCTAAACTTTGCTCACTTCGGCTAATTGTACTAGTCATCGCTGTAGCACTCGTTAGCTCTCCGACTTCTATAGGCCGGCCCAGTACATCAAAGTTTGTATAACTATAGTTTTTAGCTAATGATTGTTTCACATTCTGAGAAACAACCAATCTACCTAATTTATCATACCAGTAATTAGTAATACTATCATCAGGTGTTTTCTTTGAGGCAATCTGATTCAGCGTATTAGACCTATACTCCGTCGCCATCTGATGCGCCGGCACGAACCGTGTACCTGCTCTTCTCGCAGCTGCCAGATTCGCCTTCCACGTTGCACTCCGATCTATCACCACTCCCGCTGGCGGAATTGTCCTCGTAAGGTTCCCCGCCTGGTCATAATAATACAAAGTATACTGATACTCACTGGTGCCATACCCTAATGTAAACAACTCACGCAGCCCACCAGCAATCGCCGTATCACGATAAATCTTATCAAAATTATTCTTCAGGACATCCTTGTAATTATTGTATAGATCATACCCCTGACTATATACCAGGAAGGCACTATCAGAACAATTGTTGATTGTATCCTTGACTGTAGTAAAGATAGTCACTGACTTTCCACATAATAATATAGTATCAGCGACAGGATCAGAGACATTAGAAACCCTCGCTATGATAGTACCGCCTGTCGTATCACTGATCTGGCACTGATTAGTCCTGAAGTCCATATACTCCCAATAATGCTTATTGAAGCCCAGTCTCACGTTCATATAGTTTTCGAACAACTGGTTCTTCTTCATCTGCACACTATCTGTTGTCTCTCTTACTGGTGCATTACCCGGATATTTGGAAATATAACTATTATACAATGTATCAATTACCTTACAACCTATACAGATATCGCCCGTATAGCACTGTAATGCCGGTGGGATAGTAATAGGAGATGTAAGGCTGACACACGTGCTATTACCATTACATGAGCTCAACAATGAATCCAGGTTCGCCTGGGTCATATGGATACCTCTCGTAGCCGTCAGATAAGCTGCAAATGTGAGGCTTGTTCCTTTCGCGGTGTATTCACTCTTCAGCGCATTCAACTTAGTACACTGACAATCGTCTGGTTTGCTGTATAATGTGATGTCGTAATAAGCCGGCTGCTGATCGTAAGGTGCCGGAGAGGTAATCTGGTAAGCATTGCAGGTATAAGCCTGGAGGTTTTTACCTGCATAATATGCATCCAATACTGCCTGGAAACTTTTGTATGTATAAGTGCTACCTGGTGCTACTGTACTCGAGCCAAATGGATGTGATATATCTGAACCCTGTTTACATACCTCTACTAATCTTGGTAAGATCACGTTAGTAAGAGTAACTGAATCAATACAACCAATCAGTTTACTGTACCAATCTGCAATGTAAGCTCTACAATTCTGGGCATAAGATGAATCCATTGACACACGCACTGAATCTGAACCCTGACTTTGATTCAGGTAAGAAGGGCCCTGCTCGCTGACTGCCTTATCAGCTACATAAAAAACTGGTTGGAATCCTGAATCAATGAGTGTAGCAGATGATATCTTTGGGGTACCGGAACAGGAAGCTGCATCAATCACTGCATCAATCAGGTTATGCTTTTCTGTCTTGTAGCTCTCCCTGAAAGCACGCCATGCCATATCCTGATCTGCTGTACAGGTCAGCAAACCGAAAGCGGTTGTTGGATAAATACTGGTCTGATAACACGTTCCATTGGAAGGACACTTCACACGAACCATCGCCATGGTATACATGCTAACTCCAGCTGGATTGCTCTTCATGTAGTTCTGCATCCGGCTATTCAAACCATCCTTAATACTGGTGTATTTAATCGGATCGACATTAGCGGTAACGATTGTAAAATTACCGTAAGTAGAATCTCCCAATGGGTTCAGGTATCCCGCTGCTACTGCATCCGCATAGGTATCTATTTTAGAAAATTTATCATCCCAGTCATAACTTGCCTTATACTTAATATAAGTCAGGTATTTACAATATTCAGGGTGATATTTCAATAACGCATTGGCCCAGGAAGCCTTAAACTTACTCCCAAACTGGGTGGCAGTCAGTTTTTGCGGAATCACCCATGCTCCTGTCTGTTCATCATATACTGTATCCTTTTTACCATTCTCATCCAGATACACTATCAATGTATCCTGGTATGGAGGCAGTTTAACATCAGAATCACTATAAAAGATGGAGTAGATATTTTCACTCTTTTCCGGCACTGCATATTGTCCTGACGGTGCTGTTACATCCAGCAACATTTGCTTCAATACATTTGTAGTCTGGGCAGTACTATCGCACAGCGCATTACAGGCATCGATGGCTGCTTCATAAGCCGTCCATGCAACACCCCGGCTGGCAGCAGTATCCTGGATCTGGCCAATGCTCATATAATTAGCCCGGAAGTTATCCCAGCTACCAATACTTACAAAACATGCCTGGCAGGATGGTAAACAATCCGTTGTAGGCTGCAATGCTCTTTGATCATTGATAAAGTCATCCAGCGTCTTACACAGGGATTTGGCCATGTAAATATTGTCCCGGTAATAAGCAAGTGCATCACTGTTCACTACAAGACGTTTCGTGATCAGGTAAGATCCTGAAGTCAACGCCAATGAATCAGTTACATCGATATTTTGTACTGTTGAATTTGCAGTTGGATCGGTACCTGCTGTATAGTTACGGAATACCCTTTCATAGGCTTTTTTACCAGGCAAACGCTGGTTATTTGCATCGTCCGTGATAGTAATATACAGATCGTATCGTACAGGATAGTCAACGATGACACCATTACAATCCGGCATCTTTACAGAAGGTGTGTTCAACTTGTATCGGAAAGTATATGTACATGCAAAAAAATTATTTTTATTATTCTCCGAACTTATTTCACATCAATTTTATTGAATCAAATTCTTCTGCCACAATATAAGTTTTCCCTATAAACATTACTGTAAGAGGAGATAAATTCAGTTCCCGGTTATACAACATATTCGTTTTAACACTATGCTTTTCTAGTAACTCCGCATATTTTGACATGAGTCGTTGAGGCCCTTTCGCAAAAAGTCCTGCGCCTGCTTTCAATAACTCATCGAAGTTTACATCTTGATGATTTAAAAACCGATCTACCTCCACATAATTTTCAAATAATTCATTATGCACCTGTGTCAAATCCCAATACAACTTAAATATATCTGCCGGCACTCCACTAAAATATAAATTTGTAAGTGGATCCTGATGTTCCCACAATAATGCATGTTCCGTCTCAAATTCAACACTAATAAAAGGTTCTGAAGAAACATTGGCTACTTTAAATCCTTTCAAATTTACTTGCCATCTCTGATCTACCCAATCCTTCTCATTAATGTAGTTGACATATTTAAATCTAATGATCACATAAGGTATCTCTGATTTAAAATCAACTTCCTCTATAAGGATGGTCCTATCATCAGGATAGTATTTATTTAACTCATTTAATAATTCCATTTTCTTTTATTTCAAAAGGTCAATTTTCCTATATCCAGGCACTTTTCGTTATCCCACGCCATTATAATATTTCTCATAAAAAAAGTACCTCTCTAGTGCTCTATTATTTTTCATCCAAAATAAAACTTTGACAAGACGCATCGTCCTGGAAGTCATATTAAAATGAAAGTGCAACTATTCTCATCTCTAGCCGGACATTCTTCTAAAAACGGTTTACTATTCTGCATCACGAATCAAAAATTCAATTTGGAACCTTAGTTGATAGTAATTTGGTGTTATAATAGTTTGATATCAGTGCAAAAAACTATCTTATGCTTGTCAGTGACTTCTTTTCTACCTTTACAACTCTAACCTCCCGTTTAAGAATAGTAGACCATAGCCACTGTAATAAATAGCATCGCTATCTACTGCCAATTCCTTAATCTTTCATTTTTCATTACTACCTCATCAACTTTATCGCCGTGAATTCAGCGGAGCCATCCCCATTAAACTTGGACCATTGTATACATAAAGCAAATTGGCGTCTTGCTTTATCTTTGTTACAATTAGCAATCCTTCCTTCAATATTGGCAGCAGGAACCCTTGTTCCATGAAATAAGCATCCACTGGCATGTAGTTGACCATGCTTTTAAGGACTGAATAACTACCAGTCTATTTTCCTCTGTTTAGATGGAACTTACATCCACTAAAATCATGAAACCGTTGCTAGACGCACAAATCTAGTTGATCAAATTCGAATATAATATTTTCTTTTGTTTATTGTAATTTGTAGGAAATTCCAAACGAATATTTCCCATAATATTTTGAATTTATGTCAGTTTATGAATAGATCTATCCATCAGATAAGGTTAGTAGTTGTTAACAGTACCCTCTCATTATAGGAAAGTGTTGCAGAGCAATTATCCAGAAAAATTCAAATTCCCAGCAAAATTTCGACTATGTTATGGGAGGAACTCAAAATTTGACTGAAATTAGCTGATACCTGAACCTATCCTTAAAGTAAACTTTCAAACCGGGAGTTTCGGAACGTCAGGTTTGACGAGGCTGGTAGTGGGAACGCAGTCTATACAAACGACGCTCCGCTACTTGACTCTATATTTCAATTTTCTTATACCCCTTGCAAACTCTTCTGCCACTCCACCTATTATAACTTCAACCCTACAGAAAAACCTTCTTATTACTTCATTCATACAATACATCATTTTAATTTGTAGTTACTTGTGGAATAATAAACCTAATATTCCTTGGCAATTCAGAAGGGGTAGCTGGACGAACATCCTGTACTTGCTTAAGTTTCGCAGGGTTGTTAGGCCTTGGAATATTCTCCCATACCTGCATATGTGGTGTTGGAATGGGTTCATTCTGCAGATTAGGGTGAGGTGCGCCAGGAGAACCATCTGGTTTTCCACCATCAAACCGATCACCAGGTTTAAAAGGTTCGTTTGCCGGACGAAACGCATCAAATATCCAATCTTGGTATTTAAAGATATTTTTGTTATTATCTCTTTGGAATGTGGTGTGATTCCCAGTTGCTTCGGGGTCGGATTTCATATTATTCGAACCTCTTGAACTTTCATTTTCCTTCTTATTATTATTACTATTTGATTCCCTTAGCGCATCTCCTGGCGCCAGAGGTGCAATTGGAATAGCCGGTGACAGAGGGACTGGTATAACTGTTCCTCTAGGTACTCCGTCTATTGGAATAGGTTCCAATATTGGTCCTCCCCCCCTGCTACCAGCCATAGGCAAGAGTATACCACCAATTTCACCCGCTTTTATAGCTGTTTTGTAATACTGAGCCTCTGCTTCTGTAAACGGCCAACTGCTTACATCTACTCCCGGCAAACCTATGGAGTGCTCTAATCCATTTAATGTTCCAAGAAAACTCGCTAAAGATTTTCTCCAACCGGGAGGATCTTCTACTGGACTATCTCCAAATCTGTCACTATACCTTATTGGATTATCAAGCATGGACGCATATGGACTCCATTCTGGATACCTACTAATGGCTGGATCTAAAGAAAACCAACGACCAATTCCAGGATCATACTCTCTGAACTGAGTAGTATATTCATTTCCTTCTCCTCCTATTTCATCGTTTCTTTCCATGCCATTAAACCCATACCTATACCCCTCCTTATATCCAGTTTCTGTTTGTAGGTTCGAACTTTTGCCGCCGGCTTCTTTCAGATTCCACCTCACGGTGGACACCCGTGCCATGGACTAACACTTCCTACTGTAAACCGTGTTTGGGACTTCCACCATAGAGCTGACAGACATGCCTAACACAAAAAAATAAGCGCCCCCCCCGGTGGAGAGGCGCTTTAAAGGTTAAATCGGTTAACTAAATTTACCATTCATCATCCGATCCTTACACTCTTTTCTAGAACTAATTTCATAAATGCTATTTAGATTTTTGAGATCTTTATATCATGTCAAGACGGGAAAATTTAACTGATGATCAATGGGCTCTAATAAAGCCGCTTATTCCAATTGTGCCAGTACGTGAACATGGCAAAGGACGTCCTCGTATACACAGCGACAGAGAGGTTCTTAATGGAATCTTATGGGTTCTGAGAACTGGCGCTTCATGGATTGATCTGCCAGGACGTTTCCCTTCTGGATCAACTTGTTTCAGGCGATTCAGTAGCTGGAGTAAAAGTGGTGTATTTCGAAAAATCCTTGAAACCCTGGCCCAGGATCTTGAAACAAGAGGCGGAATCGATTTATCAGAATGTTTTATAGATGGCACCTTTGCGGTGGCAAAAAAGGGGGCCCAGGAGTTGGAAAGACCAAGCGCGGAAAAGGTACGAAGCTCATGGTTATTACTGACGCTAATGGTCTTCCACTCGCCGTGCACACGACTTCTGCTAGCCCACATGAAGTCACCCTTGTCGAAGCTACCATCAATGAGACTTTTACGGTGGGACAGCCCACAAGAATTATCGGGGATCGTGCCTATGACAGTGATCCGCTCGATGACAAACTTGCGTTGAAAGGTGTTGAACTGATTGCGCCACATAAAAATAATAGAGTCAAACCTGCAACTCAAGACGGGCGACAGCTTAGAAGATATAAAAGAAAATGGAAAATTGAACGATTCTTTGCCTGGTTGAATAAATTTAAGAGAGTTATTACTCGATACGATAGATCTATTAAACATTACGAATCCTTTGTCCATCTCGCTTTCATTAAAATTATTCTAAGAAGGTATTTATGAAATTGGTTCTAGTTATTGATTTAGTGGAGTGATGATATTGCTGGTGCCTATCCTGACAAAATCCTAATACAAGCGGTATTAAGTAAATGGACTGGTCTTGATTCCAAAATTGATTCATATTCTTAAGATAATTGATTTCACTGGATACCCTGCTTTTTTCGTATTTCTGATATTTATTCCACCATTGGTCAAGCCTACTGATAATATCTCTATCTGTATTTTTTTTATTTTTTCGAACAACTTCTTCAGCCTGTTAGCACCATAATATGAATCAACAAAAGCCCTAAATTCTGTGGTGCCTTTTTCGGTCCTTCTTCACGCCATAAACCATCATGACTCCTTGCTTTTAGATATTCGACAGCAAATGTCGAAAAACACTTCATTCTTCCACCTCCAATTTCTTTAATATCAATCACGAATATGACCAACTTCATGAGATGTCAAATCAAACCATAACATCGCACTATTACTAATGCCTGGTAATTACCAGGCATTAGTATTTAAGTATGTTGAGACTTATCAACTTAGGGTGTCATTAATCTATACTCTCAAATTCAATTTTCGGTATAGAATCTAAATAACTATCCAAGTCATTTGTAAAAACAGACTTAACTGTATCAGGAATCTGCATTCTCGACAAACGTACTCCCCTATGAGTTTTTGAACACCACACTAAGCCCCACCCCATTCCTGTATCTTTCTGAACGAGAACAAAAATGGACTCTATAATACCTTCTTTATCAAAAGGAGAAACTATATTTTCTTCTCCCTTTAGAACCCTGTTTATAATATCTGTCCAGTTGTTTTTTGTCTTCATTTTACTTTATAAATTTCCTTTTTATAATATTCCCAAAAAGTGTTTTCTATTCCATAGGCCGCATTTTCAAATCCTTGTATTGTTTTCATATCTACACTGGTACCCCAAATTGAGTATTGCATAATGTGAGTTCTCTCATGCCCTAACGTTTTTACAAGAGTTTCATAATCAGAAAAGGCTTTGGGGAATAATGTAATCGTCTTATCTTGAGCAGATGCAACATATGGAAAATTTGACGCCATCTTTTCAAAATCTCTATCAATCTTTATTTTAATTCCCTTCAAGCCAACACCTGCTCTCTCTGCAACACTTTTTACATCTTTTAACCTCATTGGAACTTCTAATTCAGAAAAAGCACCCGTATTTCCTTTCCTAAAAAGTGTTAATTCAGAGTTATCAGTAATATTCCCACCAAGAGATAATCCTTTAGCTGCCCCACTTTCAACAATAGGAAGAACAACATTAGACAAGGTCGATAATGAAGCACCTACTCTTTCTTTATAATTCGTTATTCCTGCGTTATCAATTCCTCTTGCATGATTTTTTCCTTCTGTGGCTGTAGTATATGCAATTTTCCCATCATTAACTATCTGATAGACTAATCTCGAAAGAATCGCCCAGCTATGAGTTGACGATTTGCTATCATTCCACTCCCTCCATGTATCCGCCCAATTAGGAATATAAGCTCTTATAGTGGGGGCATTTTGATTAGCTACTTGCTTAGCGTATGCGAGTTTGATGTGAGATTTCCATTTTATTGAATAAGGTATACTTTGCATCCACTCCAGACCATCTTGATCTATCCCATCAATCGGACGATCACTTGCAAATTGATAAGGTGTTAATTCTGGATACTGAAATGTTATTGGGTCTACACTTAGGAAACGGGCAGCCAGTGGATCATATACCCTCATTCCATAATCCTGCTCATTCCCCTCACCCTTCACATCATTATCATTCTCCTTTCCGTTAAACCCATATGGATATCCTTTAGCAGTTATACCATAACTCACTCCACTCTCAGTCCCAGGATCGGCACTCGTCTGATCCACAAACAGCGTAGTTAACTCATCACCAGTCCCACTTGCAAACTCCCCTTCAAAACTTATCACCTGCGTAGCCATATAAGTTCCCGGAGTATTATTCGTACGCTGAGTGACTGTCAGTGTCGCAGGGATGGTATCCCCATTCATTACAACAGTACTACCCGCAACATTCCTTCCTGTCCCTATATGCCCACCTCTTCCAGGCATCAGCATACCGAATGGATAGTATTCCTGGGCCGAGTTAATAACAGGATTATAAGAATCTATACTAGAATTATTGAGTGACACCCCCGTTTTCCTGTCAGAAACCGTTGCAAGCACATTTCCCAAATGGTTCGTTAACTCAAAGAACTTCTTTCCTCTTGTAAATGTAATATTTTTCCCATAACCTAACCCTATGATACTAGTTGTCGGTGTTGGTGTTGCATCCTGTACATTAGTTGCCAGGGTTGTCATCCCTAAACGGCTGGAACCATACAAATTGGCTTCTATCTGACTTAACTGGCCACTATTAACGGATGTATCCCGATAAGTATACGTACTCAGTATGTTGCCCGTAGCGTCACGTATATAGAATGTCTGAACAGTATCTTGCGTTTTGCTGATCACTGACTTACTGATCCGGTTTCCAGCTGCATCATAGGCATAGACTATAGAAGTCGTATCATGCTTATATATTTTGGCTATTTTACCATATACATTCCACTTAATACTATCCACCCCGGCACGGACATCAGAAACCATATTACCAATACTATCGTACTTGTAATTACCAATTGACTGGTTATCAATATCATTTCCATAATTAGCGCCTCTTACCAGGTCTGTCACATAGGAAAGCTTATTTGTACCAGGACAGTAATGATAAGTCAGGCTATCCATTCCTAAAGGCGAACCTGCAAAGGTTTTATTACCATTACGATTATAAGTCAGGATATTACCATTTCCATCATAGGTAACTGCTTCTTTGAAATCTGAAAGCGCTGTGAAGGCATTGGTCCAGGAGTTGGTTAAACTATCCAGCCCCTTATTGGCGACCATACCTGTAAGTCGGTTGAGAACGTCGTAGGAATAAGTATATTCCAGCGGGGTGCCAAGTGTTGAAATGCTTTGGCTGATAGCAGAGATATTACCATTGAATAACGGGCTATTGCCAACTGCCACAGCAAATGGCTTAACGGAAGTATTAACAGGTGTATATTCTCTACTACCAAAGTAGTGGATACCGAATCCAAATGCATCTTTCGCTACCAGGCTACCACTGGCACCGTCACCTCCCATATCAAATGTTGGCGTGAGCGCGGTACTGTTTATCCCTTTCAGCCACCCTTGTAATGTGTATGCATAATCAATACCCTGTACCTGTTGCTGACCTATCACTGCACGAGCCAGCGGACCATGCTTATAGTATTCATACCAGGCGTCATTCTCCCAATAGATACTATCGTGACTGGTTTCAACGTTGGTCAGGCGGTTTTCCGCATCATAGCTATAACGATGATAAAAGGCATCTTTCTTCCCTGGCTCATACGCTACAAAATTAACCTTACCGCTAATTAAATCATATTGATAATTAATAGTCTTGAAGCGGTTACCATTTATAAGCATGTTTCCATGCTTGTAGTCCTGTAACAAGGACTTAACATTACCATGGATATCATAACTATAGAATGTACCACTCGAATAATCCAATCCATCTGTAGTATTCAGAGACGCAGCATCATCAAACATTGCCATCCACGAAACCCGGTTTCTAAGATTATCCTGCACCAGCACGGTATCAGATGCATAATAAGCAATATCATAAACCGTTTTTGTAATCTGCGTACGGGTAGCCGCTGCTGCATTTAACCAGCTTGCTAAACTTTGCTCACTTCGGCTAATTGTACTAGTCATCGCTGTAGCACTAGTGATCTCTCCTACCTCAATCGGCCGGCCCAGTGCATCAAAGTTTGTATAACTATAGTTTTTAGCTAATGATTGTTTCACATTCTGAGAAACAACCGCCCTACCTAATTTATCATACCAGTAATTAGTAATACTATCATCAGGTGTTTTCTTCGAAGCAATCTGATTCAGCGTATTATACCTATACTCCGTCGCCATCTGATGCGCCGGCACGAACCGTGTACCCGCTCTTCTCGCCGCTGCCAGATTTGCCTTCCATGCCGCACTCCGATCTATCACCACTCCCGCTGGCGGAATCGTCCTTGTCAGGTTCCCTGCCTGGTCATAATAATACAAAGTATACTGATACTCACTGGTGCCATACCCTAATGTAAACAACTCACGCAGCCCACCAGCAATCGCCGTATCACGATAAATCTTATCAAAATTATTCTTCAGGACATCCTTGTAATTATTGTATAAGTCATACCCCTTGCTATATACCAGGAAGGCACTATCAGAACAATTGTTGATTGTATCCTTGACTGTAGTGAAGATAGTCACTGACTTTCCACATAATAATATGGTATCAGCGACAGGATCAGAGACATTAGAAACCCTCGCTATGATAGTACCGCCTGTCGTATCACTGATCTGGCACTGGTTAGTCCTGAAGTCCATATACTCCCAATAATGCTTATTAAAGCCCAGTCTCACGTTCATATAGTTTTCGAACAACTGGTTCTTCTTCATCTGCACACTATCTGTTGTCTCTCTTACTGGTGCATTACCCGGATATTTGGAAATATAACTATTATACAATGTATCAATTACCTTACAACCTATACAGATATCGCCCGTATAGCACTGTAATGCCGGTGGAATAGTAATAGGAGATGTAAGGCTGACACACGTGCTATTACCATTACATGAGCTCAACAATGAATCCAGGTTCGCCTGGGTCATATGGATACCTCTCGTAGCCGTCAGATAAGCAGCAAATGTGAGGCTTGTTCCTTTCGCTGTGTATTCACTCTTCAGCGCATTCAACTTAGTACACTGACAATCGTCTGGTTTGCTGTATAACGTGATGTCGTAATAAGCCGGCTGCTGATCGTAAGGTGCCGGAGAGGTAATCTGGTAAGCATTGCAGGTATAAGCCTGTAGGTTTTTACCCGCATAATATGCATCCAATACTGCCTGGAAACTTTTGTATGTATAAGTGCTACCCGGTGCTACTGTACTCGAGCCAAATGGATGTGATATATCTGAACCCTGTTTACATACCTCTACTAATCTTGGTAAGATCACGTTAGTAAGAGTAACTGAATCAATACAACCAATCAGTTTACTGTACCAATCTGCAATGTAAGCTCTACAATTCTGGGCATAAGATGAATCCATTGACACACGCACTGAATCTGAACCCTGATTTTGATTCAGGTAAGAAGGACCCTGCTCGCTGACTGCCTTATCAGCTACATAAAAAACTGGCTGGAATCCTGAATCAATGAGTGTAGCAGATGATATCTTTGGGGTACCGGAACAGGAAGCTGCATCAATCACTGCATCAATCAGGTTATGCTTTTCTGTCTTATAGCTCTCCCTGAAAGCACGCCATGCCATATCCAGATCTGCTGTACAGGTCAGCAAACCAAAAGCGGTTGTTGGATAAATACTGGTCTGATAACACGTTCCATTGGAAGGACACTTCACACGAACCATCGCCATGGTATACATGCTGACGTTAGATGGATTGTTCTTCATGTAGTTATTTATCCGGTTATTCAAACCATCCTTAATACTGGTGTATTTAATCGGATCGACATTAGCGGTTACAATTGTAAAATTACCGTAAGTAGAATCTCCCAATGGGTTCAGGTATCCCGCTGCTACGGCATCTGCATAGGTATCTATTTTTGAAAATTTATCATCCCAGTCATAACTTGACTTATACTTAATATAAGTCAGGTATTTACAATATTCCGGATGATATTTCAATAACGCATTTGCCCAGGAAGACTTAAACTTACTCCCAAACTGGGTGGCTGTCAGTTTTTGCGGAATCACCCATGCTCCTGTCTGTTCATCATATACTGTATCCTTTTTACCATTCTCATCCAGATACACAATTAGAGTATCCTGGTATGGAGGCAGTTTAACATCAGAATCACTATAAAAGATAGAGAAAATATTCGCACTATCTTCCGGCACTGCATATTGTCCTGACGGAGCTGTCACATCCAGCAACATTTGCTTCAATACATTTGTAGTCTGAGCAGTACTATCGCACAGCGCGTTACAGGCATCGATGGCTGCTTCATAGGCAGTCCATGCTGCACCCCGGCTGGCAGCAGTATCCTGGATCTGGCCTACGCTCATATAGTTGGCCCGGAAGTTATCCCAGCTACCAATACTTACAAAACATGCCTGGCAGGATGGTAAACAGTCCGTTGTAGGCTGCAATGCTCTTTGATCATTGATAAAGTCATCCAGCGTCTTACACAGGGATTTGGCCATGTAAATATTGTCCCGGTAATAAGCAAGTGCATCACTGTTCACTACAAGACGTTTCGTGATCAGGTAAGATCCTGAAGTCAACGCCAATGAATCAGTTACATCGATATTTTGTACTGTTGAATTTGCAGTTGGATCGGTACCTGCTGTATAGTTACGGAATACCCTTTCATAGGCTTTTTTACCAGGTAAACGCTGGTTATTTGCGTCATCCGTGATAGTAATATACAGATCGTATCGTACAGGATAGTCAACGATGACACCATTGCAATCCGGCATCTTTACAGAAGGTGTATTCAACTTGTAGCGGAACGTATATGTAGCATCAACAGATACGATCTTACTCTCAACTGTTTCAAGTGTCAGGTCTTTGAGTTGATTACTCCCCTGACGTGACAATGTATCCAGGTAAGTCAGCGGTGTAACACCCGGCAATGCGGAAAGATTTGCACTATCCGGACTTCCTGCCAGCGCGGTAGCAATTGTACGCCCATGCATGTCAACATACGTTATTGCAACCTGGCCATTTGCATCCTTTACGGAATTTTTAAAATAGTGTGTTTTATCTCCTACATCCGTACCAAATAATAAATCCAGCTCCTCCTGACTTGGGCTGCCGTACTGATAACGGGTCTCGTGATTGCTACCCAATTTAAATACGTCGCCTACCCCGCTCTGCCTGCTGATTCTACCGGTATTATCCTGTGTATATTCTGTCTGGGTAAATGCATACCCATTGGAGTTTGGCAGGTAACGATTCATGCCCTGATTGCTCTCAGGATTATTTGCAGAATAATACTGGTTGGCTCCTGATAAAGAAGACATCGCTGCTGCACCGCCAGTCAGATAGTCACTGGTGCTAACCAGGGTATCATATTGGTTCTTGTCATATTCAGCTCCATTTGCAGCGTTATTAAAACTCCTGAAATATTTTACTGCATTGCTTAATGTAGGTGCAGGCATTACCTGTATGGCAGGACGCCCCTGGTAATCATACATTGTCTCTGCTACGATAGCCGTATTCGTACTATTATCTTTGGTAACCGTCTGACGACTGTGTAAGCTACCATCATAATAATTGACTACTACCTTACGCTTTCCTTCTTCTGCAAAACTGATGGCAGATTGCCAGTTGAGAGAGCGTTCGTGTCCGCTATAACCATATTTTCCGAATCCAGCACTGTATTTGGAGCTCCATACAGTCTCCATTCTCACGTTATTGGACCTTTCCTGCACAGACCTTACCCTATAAAATATAATACCCGGCTCGTCGAACATGAGTGGTATATTATAGCTGGTACCTGTAATGGTCACACGGGTAGCGTTGTTACGGAATACCGCCTCTGTATCCAGTGGTGTACCATATCTGAACAATGCGGTAGAATCAATATGGGTCCATTCCAGGTCATAAGCATCTGCTCCTTCCACTGCTGACCATTGCACCGTCAGCTCATCACTGGTATCCACCAACTGGGCACCATTATTTGATACACTAGTGACCGCATCCGTACAAGCCAGTTTATATACGGGGCGAACATACATCTCATTTTCCAGTGTCAATGCAGGAAGGATATCCTTCTCAGCTGTAATGGTTACACTCAATACCTCGACCTTTACCTTATGCGCATTGCTGAATACAAAGCTGGACCTGCTGGTATAAGCATCGGTAGATTTGTAGTTAATGGTCAGCGTCTGTGAAAGGGTATCGGTTTTAAAGTCTGGTTTGGTATATGTAATCCTCACCTTCACAGAAGCTGTAAACTCCGAAGGAAGGTACAATTTTGAGTATTCATTGATCTTTAAGGTAACGACGTTTTTTACGCTATAAGGCGTATCGAGCTTTGGTAGTTTAGTTACGTCGAAATATGTGGCATCTGTCACCACAATGCTATCATTTACAGCGATCTTGTTGCTATCCAGTGTCTGCCGGAGCACGGTGACTGACTGGGCATGGCTATCCATTGCTGTGGTCAGCAATAATAGTAGCACGCTAAAGATGCCGGTATATTTTTGCAATAATTGTCGCATAGGGCTATTCTTTTAACAGGGCGTTTCTGCTTTCTGAAATTGTTTTTATTCCTCTTTCCGTTTCTTTCTTTTGACGGATCAGTGTACCATCATCATCATACTCAAAGAAGGTTGCATAGTTATTTTCGTCCAGTTCGGCCATCAGCCTTAAATTACCCGGATCGTATGCAAAGGATTTCATGTTCGCATTGTATGGGTGAATGCGGAGGTCATCCAGGTATACGACTGTACTATTCAACGATTTCAAATAGATGGATAAGGTGGTACTTCCGGCAGGCAGGGATACGACCTGTTCATAACGCTGCCAACCTTCGATGATAGCGCCTTTAGGAATAGCAGTATAAGTGGTGTCACTATTGCCGGCACGTTTTACTACAATGGAAAGGCGATTGTTCACATAGGTTTCGCCAGTACATGGTTGTGCTTCTTTTACCCAGCAACTTACTACGATCTGTTTGCCTGCAATTGGAGAGAAGATAGGTAGCAAGGCATCCTCCGTAGCTTTTACACTTTTCAATACGCTCGTACTGGTGCAGAGATTCGTACTTGTATTAAAAGTCAGTCCCAGGGAAGTACTATCGGCCTGTACAACGGAGGCACTGATACCAACTGTTGAGTCTTCGGGTATACGTATGCTGTATTTGCCGGTATGTGGTGCTTCGGTCGTGATATATGATTTATACCCCGAAAAGTCCAGGTTACGACCTATGCTACAGCCTTCATCACAAGCAGGTACACCATAATAATAGTCTTCAAAGCCTTCGTAGGTGGCTTCTCTGTAGCGCGCATTTTGAGTAGCGGCAATGATCATGGCGTCCTGGTAACCGTACAGGCCAGCGGTATATCTATTTAAAGGATCTCTTGTTTCCAGTTCCAGCCCTTTTTTGTTATAGAGGGTTGTCTGGCTGTTCCACACCCAACGGGTAGTATCCTGCTGAGCAGTCAATTTTTTGTTAACGACTTTCCAGAATGGGGCAAAGGCTGATATGGTTCCCCCGGT
This sequence comes from Chitinophaga sp. LS1, assembly GCF_034274695.1. Classification (NCBI taxonomy): domain Bacteria; kingdom Pseudomonadati; phylum Bacteroidota; class Chitinophagia; order Chitinophagales; family Chitinophagaceae; genus Chitinophaga; species Chitinophaga sp. LS1. The sequence continues at coordinate 4,583,016 of NZ_CP128362.1, read as the reverse complement.
TCTGAGCACTACTTCGGTTGTTGTGTTTGTTTCAGCACGATTACCATAGTAGACATAGCTTTTGGAGGGACGCCAGTTACCTGCCAGCCCATAAGTATACGCATTCACACTGGTGTCGGTGACAGCACTGTAACAAAGGGCGGAAGCGGCTGTTGTGCAGGTGTAACAATTGCCAATGGATAATGTAGCGATGGTGGTAGTACTGCCGGAAAGATGGTAGGTCACTGTTTCGCCAGTGCCGGTGCAGGCATTACTTAGCAGATTATTGAAAGTTACGGAGCTGGTAGCATTAATATTGACTTCACAATCACCGATCCTGGCACTATAAGTGGTGCCGGAAGTAGCTGTAGAGGTGGCGTAGAAGTACTTATTAATGTTCTTATATAGGATTGCACACCTGGTATAAGAGACATCGTAACCAGCCATTCTTGCATCTCTGAGGAGAGATGCAAGAATGATGTGGTCCGTTTCTTTTGTTTGGAGACGGTTAGATGCGATCAGATAGTCGAACATTGGCTTCAGGCATTCGCAGGTACAGGAGGATTGTCCGTACAGGTTGGTGCCTGCCATTATCAGAAAACTATAAATCAGTATGAGGATATATCGTTTCATATGTTTAATCAGACAGTTAAGAAAGGGATTACTGTTTCCAGACGTCAATGGTGAGCGGTGGGCCGTTGACATGCCATGTTTTTGTATAGGTAAATGTTTCAGCTGTTCCTCCATTGATTGAAACAGTTGCAGTTTGATCTGTACCCTGAGTTTTTAAAGTAATGGTCCACATCGCCGGACTAAGGCTTACGCTGTATTGGGCATCTGATTTAGTGAATAACTGTTTCGTTGTTGCCGTGCCCCCTTCAGTTGAGTAGGTAATCTCTATTGCTGTAGAATTTTTACCGGTCGGCACACGAACGACCAGATGCGTTGCATCCAGACAGACACCCTGTGCATTCGCTGTGGCTTGCAAAGCGCTCAAAGAACTGGCACCTGCTTTATCCTGTGCATCTGACTGAGACACATAAGAATAAGCCAGATTTGCAGCTATCTGTTTTGAAACTGTTGATCCTACATAGCCAGAATCACATCCCTGTTTGGAGGCATAAAGCGTAAATGCATCATTATATATCCGTCCATTCCTTGACACTGCTATATTTATTGGCGCCGTAGTCGTAAATGATGAATCGGTAGTACCACTGGTAAGTGTATGTTGTACAGAATCCTTCGTAAACGCATAACATTTCTCCATGGCAGACATATACACGGTGTAAGATCCCTCAGGAATTGCCTTACATATTGGGAACTGTGTCACCTGTTCACCACCTCCTAAAGTATAAGACACACCTGTTTGATTGTTTTTAGCAATCATCTGGAATGATGGCATATCCTCAGAATCCGGCTTCTTATTTACAAAGAAGTTACAAGTCAGGCAGTTTCCATGTGCATTTGCATAAGCCTGCCCATTCGCGGCTGTATCTGCTGCTGCATCTGCATCAGCCTGTGCCTGGGTAGTTTCACGATAGGTATCATACGCAACTGTATATGTGGTGGTATCAGGAACAGTACCTGAAGGACAATTATTCCTCACATAGTTTCTGCTAATCGCTTTATTCGGGTATAAACATGGACTAAACCGGGAAGCATACACAGGGCCAAGTGAATCCAGTGCTTTCTTTGCAGAATCATTTGCAGCCTGCTGACTTACGGTAGAGGAATACATGTCACGATCGATATGATAGTAAACATAATTGGACACCCTATCAGTGGCACACTGTGCCTTGTACCAGGCGCCGGTACTATCATTTCCGTATACATGTACGCCACAGGAATCCTTACTATACAATGCATAAGATTGCGTTATACAACTTGTAACTGAGTCCTTTTTCTTTTTATCTGCCACTTTCCAGAACTGACTGAATTCCGTAGCAGTTGCATTTAATACACCAGAGTTAGCATTAATGACCAATGCAGTATCACCAACGATTGGATTATTCAGCATCGTCATTTCTCCTGCTACTGCAGCGATATTCCTTCTGCCGGAACGGGTCACTTTCATCGTTACTTTATTGCCGGTAAATGGTGCTCCATCCTTCGTTACAAAGTAAAGATCCGGAGTACCACCACTTATCGCATTTGCATCAACAGCATAGAGTCTGCTTAAAGCCGGCCATGTTGCGATTTCCGGATCACAATCCGTACCACCTGTCTTTTGACGGGTATACACCAGGATCTCATCACCTGCTGCAAAATATTTGACAATAGTTGTATCAGGTAACCCCGATACGATTTTGCCCTCCCGGATAGTTACGTTATCGGCGGTAGCTCCAATGTTCTTATAGGCGCCACTCATACCATCATACGCCCAACCCGCAGGAACTGAAAAATGATATATCGGATCGTTAAATTCATTTTGTGAACTTGTCAATACCACATCACCCGTTTCTCCATCATAAACAAGATTGCGGCTTACGACCCGGCTTCCCTTGTCTTTTACAACCACACTATCCAGCAGACCATGCCGGTTCACAATTTTTGTGGTACCGAGTACACGGAAGATGGTTTCTTCCCGCTGAGCGATATTGAGTAAGCTCGGTATTATAGCAAAGAAAGATCCTACCAACCAGCCGTCGGAGTTAATATTCAAATTGTATGCATTGGTAACTGAACGTTGCTGACGCATACTCATCATCAGCTCAACATCTTTACCTACAGATGCAGAAGCATCAATAAAACCTGTATCATTGATGACTTTCACGGTATTATTTAAATGCTTGAAAGTTGCTGACTGATCATCTACATGATAATAATTCTCAGTGTATGAAATTTCGTGATCAGGGTCTGCTTCACCATACACTGCCTGAGACTTTATCTTACCATTCATGTCATTCAACTCAACTTTGAAACCCTGACTGACACCCATATAGTGCTTGGCATCAATTTTCAATAAGTTGGCCAATGCCGGTTTAAACCTCTTCTTATTATCTCCTATTGGCGTTTTATCTGTGAGGGTAGGAAAATCGTAACTGGTATAGAAACGGGTTTCCGCATATCCATTAGCTGAACGCTTATTCTTCGTATTGATAGACCGTACTCTTACTTTACTATAACCTATAGAAGGCGCAGGGAAAAAAGATTCGCCCAGTGGTCTTTCTACATATCCACTGCTCACAGGCGCTAATACTGCCGCCTGTTCCTTGTATTGAATAGGTAAGCGCCATGGGTTTTCCTCACTTCCAATTGTAGGCTCCCAGGAAGCTACACCACTACTGATAGTCACTGAATCGCCAACTCCCCTGACAGACCGGGTAGTTGTATAGATATATTCCTGTCCATACACCGCCTCTTTTTGTTTGGTCATCGCATTCCAGTTGTCAAAGATGGAGACTCGCTTTACACGCAGGCCACCACCATACTTCTTCAGATACGGGTTAGCCAGGCGAATAAAGGATCTGGAAGTATCAAAAGATTTCGCCCAACCTTTTATTCTTGCATCTGTATCAAAACCGGTGAGTATCTCTGTGAGATTAGTCACCTGTGATAGTAACATTTTAGCACCATCCAATGGTGTCAGGTTATCACCTGTCTGAGAGCCAGGATATGCTTTGGATGGGAGATTCAGACGAAGGAACTGCATAGCGGCTTTTGCTACCGGATTATAACCACCAGATACTACTTCCCCTGCTTTGTTGACTGTTTGTAGCTTCAACCAAATAGAGAACCCATTATTATAATAGCCATAATTACCTGGCTCTATCGTGGCATAACAGTTTACGTATTCACTTCCACTACCAAATTTATCGGTAGGCATTTTTACGAATACCTTAAAGAACAATGTATCCATTCCTTCCAGGTAGCGGCTGTATAGTTCCTGATTACTGCTCACTGGTTTGGGAACGTTGATACCTACATATGTAGGTTCATTGGTAAGACTATACAATTCATTTTTCAGACTGCTCTGGGAGCTTGGTATACCAGCACTGAAACCTGCAATTCGGAATAACTGGGCGGCACGCCTGTTCTGAACAAATGCATAATCGTCACTTTCGTAATCAACTTTCATTGTTGCACCAGAAGGAAGCCTGATCTGATCCAGTGTCCACGCAGCAGCATTGGTAGCAGCCTGCGTACTGTCCTGCAGTGCATACGGATATTCTGCATTATTGAGTGCCCCGGGATTCTGGGAAGGATTTTTATAGTTCCCCCAGCGATCGTAATAGTTTGTCTGATAAGCCGGATTATTGGAATTATACTTAAATACATAAGCATTTTTATCCTTTCGTTGATTACCATTGTAGGTAAACCATAAACTATCAAGTGTTAGTTTCCCATTGGCATTATTGGGGTTCACGCCTTTACAAAGGGAATAACTATACCTGAAGTGTACCGTTTTGATAGCTAAAGCATTGTTGCCATAGCTCAGGTAATCTGATTTAGAATACAACTTGATAGAATCTAATCTCTTATGCTGACCAACTGCCTGCGCATTTCCATTCTCATCCATACCCGGCAGGTCTTCGCGATTAGACACCCAAAAAATAGCCATCATATTCTTGGACTCAATTGAGTTGAGATACCACAATTCTTTCTCACCATATAAATAGCTACCCTTATCATCCCTGTTATCTGTTTGTAAACCCTGGTTATAATTTGCTTTATTATTATAAGGTATACGCCATTTTTCAGGTTTATTCTTATCGGCTATTTTTGTATAGTTAAAGCGAATGGCATCTCCCGGGTCATCAGGCGTAATGCCATCACCTGTAAGGTCTACATAATCGGCAGACAGGATCGCTGACAACAGGAAGCTATGCGGATAAGCAGGCATTTCTTCCTTACTGAAGTAATTATCATTACCATTCTGATTGCCGACTGCATTATCTACATCAGGTACATAACCTACCAAACCAGATGCCTTATCACCTTTGTTCGCATCTACAGAGAAAGTGACGTCCTTTTGCAGGAAATTGTATACAGGTACACCATATATATAACGGCGGCCATCTGCATTTAACACATCTATTTCGGAGATATGATTTTTCTTGCGGAAAGTATTTACACGTTTTTCTCTTACTATGGCACCATCACTGGTAGGGAAAGCAGTCTTCGTCGATTCCAGATATAAATTCGGCGTTGGAATAGCCTGTGTAGCCTGGCCAGCAAATCTCCATTGCAATTTGGCGATTGCTTTCTCCTTCTTCTGGAAATATTCCATTACTAACTTGTAGTTTTCCCCTGCTACCAGGTTTACGACGGCGGTATCTTCATAGTCAGCAGGTTTACCTGTCCAGTTCTTAATTATAAGAGAGTCATTGAGGTATAAGCGAATCCCATCATCAGTTCTGGTGGAAAACACATATCTACCTGTGACATCTGTTTTCAATCTGCCGGTCCAACGAACAGAGAAATTAGTATTTACTTTAGGTGCTCCTGTAGGTTCAGACGCCTGAAACTCGATGGTTGAACCATAGTTGACAATCTTATCAGTTTTAGAGAATAAAAACCTTTCGAAACCTTGTCCGCTGTAGTAGTCTCCTCTCAATCCCTGTGAATCAAGATCAGAAGGATAGGTCATATCGCAACTCTGCAGCGGGAACTTGTTTTCACCGTAGTTATCAATATATTTAGATAATCCTGCAGTACTGGCTTCTTCGGCTGTCAGGTAAGAAATAACCTGTGTACGTTTATCACGTACTGCTCTACTGGAAGTACGGCTGGTTACAGTAACTGTTTCTTTCAGAGAATCGTTCCTGTATTTATCAAGCAAATTTTTTGCGTAGATATCAGGATCACTTTTGCTGGATTGGTATAATCTGGTCACTACTACATCATCCCCACCCAATGCATTCTGCCAGCTCTTATCGTTTACTGTAGTTTCACCGGGGTTTCTGAAATAAGAAGCTTCGTATAATCCGTTTGAATTTTTAAATGGGGCAACGGCTGCCATGGCATTCAACGCCGTCCATGGACCATTTTCAGAGGTGGCACGTGTCAGGTTAAAATCGGCTCCCCAGTGGAATGTTTGTCCAAAACCAAGATCGATGCTACCACTGATAGACCCATCCTTTGTTTTCATCTGGTGATCATACACATAACCGATATCACCTCTATATGCGCGGAACATTCCACCCGTGCCTTCCCCGGAAATAGCAAATACATCATATGTGTAAGCTGGAATACCAATGGTCGGAATTGCAGGCTTTTCACGATAAGGCATTTCCTTTTCGATGTTATAATCCAGGAGTGAACTGGGTTTACCATTAGCATTCTGATAGTTCAGGTAACCGAATGCAGGCAATATGAGTGCAGTATCTGCACCTGCAATTTCCTGCTTTGCATGGTTATAGGCTGCACGGATATATGGGTGATATGATATTGCTACAGAACCCACCTTTGCGGTAAAACTAAAGGCAGTACTTGTATAAGGGAAAGTAATTTGTGGGGTGTATGCCTGACGGGCAAAAGATATACTTGACTGAAAAGCGCCACTGGTACCTTTAGTAGGATTGTTTTTACCGGTTGTGCGGTATAATCTGTCTCCTACGGAAAATTGCAGGTCTTTTAACCCTGCACGGGTATTATAAGAACCAGATACGGAGGCAGTCGCAGCAGCACCGGTATTCGTTTGGCTTGCCTCTTTTACACCTTGCTGATAGAACAGAGATACCCCTGATGTAAGACCATCTGTAGAGCTATTCGTCAGGGATAATCCACCTGACAGTCCGGGGAATGTCTTTGAACCAGCGTTCAATCCGGGGGAGATAGAAGATTCTATTCCATATCCTCTATAGTTGTTATAAGTAAAGGCTATGCCGAAATCCAAAGTTCCAATAGATGAAGCGTCACTGGCTGACCTGGCTTGATCACTAGGTGTTCCAAATAATTCATACCCTGCTCCCAGGTTTACACCCCAGGATTCTGTTTCCTTCATATATTGTACTTTTCGGACACTATCGGCACCGTTAAATTCATCCGGTAATCCACGCATGTTACGTGTGATAGTACCTGGATTGACGTTCCAGCCCAATCCTACCCAACTTGGTTCCTGGTCCATGGAGATGCCACTGTTATATCCCAGTGCTATCGGGTAACCGCCTACATCCATCAAAGGAACCTTGTAGGAGAAATCGCCGGAAAAGAGATCTACTAAATTGTCTCCATTCACAGAGGTGAATGCCTGGGTTTCAGGTTGTCCGGGACCGCCGATATCTTCGGGTTTAGGATGCAAACCTGCTGAACGTGGTTGCATACCTTCTGCCTGCGGTTGAAGGACTTTTGAATTTGTCTGAATGATCGCCGGGTGGTGTGGGCCATTATTTACGACCACCGGCATTAACTTCTTATTTGCCTTGTCGGGAACAGGGACAATGGCTCTGACAGGGAACCCACTTCTCACCGCCGCCAGTGCGTTCATTGGCAGTACTGTCTCAATGTACAGCAGGGCCAGCATGACTGCAGCAAATGTCTTTTTCCCCCTTGCAGCTACTTCCAGAATCATGATTGATAATTATTTCTTAGGTATAATATTTTTAAATTTACAGTCCAGGTGTGCCGACGAAAATGTTATAGTCTTCATATTCAGGCGTCACTTTAAATGCATCCCCATCTTTATAAAAGAATGCCTTCTCATCAAAACGGCTGCTATTCACTGGTATGTCTTTGTAATTATAGAAGCTCGCTTTCACCTGTGCATATTCCTCATATCCTTCAGGCACTTCATTCTTCATCTCGTCACCCATCAACAAGGTTGTTTTCAGGATATACTGCATGGATATCAATCTTTGTGAGACGGTATCTATTGTTATAGATAGCTGTTTGCAATTGCCTCCGGCAGGAAACGAAACATTGATAATTGTGTTTCGTTTTTCGGTTCTGAATGTACTATTAGTCGCACCTTTCAGTAATGTATTCAATGTCTCCAGCGGATCAGCAGGAGAAGCTGATTTACTGTTCGCTGCCAGGTACATGAGCTTATCCTCTTTAAATAGTACAATGCTATATTTAGCATTCCGAATCGTCTCAGTATTATCCAGCGTACTACGATAGTTCTCTCCGCTTATCTCTATCTTTCCCTTCAGACTATCCAGCAATGTTCCGGGTGTAGACTCATTGGAATAAGTATAATTCACTTCAAAACTTACCGGTTGTTGCTGGCTTTTGGCCTGCACCCGACGGAAGATATTGATCGCTTTTGCAATAGCTGCAGTATCCTGTGCCTGTACAGACAAAGCAGCAGCTATACTAATAATTAGTGTAAGGAAGTACCTCATTTGTAAACAAATTTTATCTGCCAGTATTCACGTCTGCCGTTCTTTAAACGGAACAGGTAGGACTGACCAGTGGTGAGACTTACTTTTTTCAGGTCTACTTTTAAGTTGTTCATACCTCGCTCCAATGAGAGAGTGGCGGTCTTCACAACACTTTGACCTGCATCTAAGGAAATGATTTCATATGTCACGGTAGTATCGCCGGCATCGTTGCTATAGCCGAACTGTAATGCGCCGGAGCACGCCACAGATGAACCATCCAGTTCTTTTTTCAGTTGTACATAGGCATCCTGCGTCACTACTATTTTTTCAGAGGGTACACCCCTGATCTTAAATGTCCAGATGTCCGTTTGTGCGGCGAACTGCGTGTTGTTCTTTGCAACCACTGTCCAGGCATAGTTCTTCGCTGTATCCAGTGCTACTGCGGAAGCGGGGTAGTTTAAGAACTGATCTTTCAAATGAGTGGTGTGGTACACCGGAATATTTGATTGGATCGCCTCGGCAGGAGATTGACCATTCCTTAATTCTACGATCGTGAAATCGTAGTTCAGATCACTGAAGATCGTGATTGGAGCAGGAGGTATCCAGGTGAACTGAGGTAAATTTCCTTCAACTACACTTTGGTCTGCCGGATTATTTAACAGCGGCGGACTTACCGGTTCTACTGCGAATGGCAGGCAATCTTCTGCAATCAGGGAATATGCATCACCTGATACAAGGAATACACTGTAACATGCGGTGTAAGTGCCTGCCATGAGCAGACCATTCGCATTTCTGTCAGCAGTAGGTGACAGGTATTCGTAGGTAACAGGCGTTACATCCGCTACCTGTAATTGTTTGGCACCTTTGTTTAACATTATATTACGGCTTACACCTGTCAATACCGGTTGGTTGGACTGGGCGTCTGTGACACGTAATTCAACACGCACCCAAATGGATGAAGTAGAAGCAGATACCAGTAAGATATTCCATAACTGTGCTTTTTGCATCACACCGGTTGGGGGTAACTGCACTGTCATGTTTACCTGGGCGGTTGCCTGAAGAGATAGCAACACCAGGGCTATCAGGATAAAATGTCTCATTTAAAATGTTTTAGTATAGGTGATTCGACCTGTATTATTTGAAACCAATCGCTTTTCAGCTCCTGGGATAAATCCTTTATCTGCCATGACCTCTATCTGTCCGAAATATGGGATAGCCACACGAGCCGTACCGGTATAGCCCACATTCCTGATTTCATAGGTTGTTTGATAACTATATTTCAAGCCTGCGCCAATGTCCAGCCAGCTTTTGACTTTATACAACACTGTACCATCCGCACCATACAGGTCATAGTCGCCATTCATAGCCGCTGAACCAGTGCCCTGTACGGTAAATTTGCCCATGAACATAGTATGATTCAGCAACAGGTTCTTTGTGTTGTAGTATACAAAGCTGCTATCATCCTGCTTGTTGTAGAAGCGGGTGTAGGAGAGCATTGTATTCATCATGACACTATGTACCTTGTAGAAATGGCTCACTGTTCCTACCATCGTGTAGAAAGTACTTTCTATATAAGTACCGTCGCTGAGTTTTGTCAGCTGAGAGGTGGGATAATATCCCACACTCACTACAGGGTAGTGTTTGATCCTTAATGTTGCCTGTATGCTTTTGAAAATGGTATTGCTTTTATAATCGGCCTGCTGGTACTGACTCGTATAATCATTTCTGCGTACAGAGGCGGTGACTAACAATTGCTGTTTAAAGAAAGGCTGATCTACACGCACAGTCCATGCAATCTGTTTGGAGCCTGTTGTATAAAGGCTGAAGGATTGAAAGCCCGCTCCCATTACCTTGTATACACCGGTGAGTTTAGTACCTGTCTTTGCTATCAGTGAATTCGCACTCAGGGAATAAGCTTCATTGGTATGATCACTGAACATACTATGTTCGGATTTCTGATAGTAGGGTAAAGAAGACTTCGCCACTTCTCCCGTCATATAGGTGTGCTTCGTGATCTGCCAGCGGCCTTCTACAGCAACACCCATGATATGATAGTTTGGAGTGCTCGTACTATCTGCACTGGTATTCAGGTTGTAGAGTTGCTTTTTACCCATGTAATAGGTAAAGAACAGGTGATTGCCTTCTTTCATGCCATATCCGGCTCTTATCAAAGCCAGGTATTGACGGGGAGCATCGCTATTTACAACGTAATTTCTGAAACGATAATCGATCGTACCAGCAGCAACTGCCACGTAATAAGAAGGGTTGAACTCTGCCTGTACACCGGTGATACTGATGCCTTTGGCAGTTAGTTCAGAGTAGTCAGCCATGGTACGGCCGAGACCTATTGAGCGAATCGCCAATAAAGTCTTGTAGCCTTTAGGCAGTACAGTGTCTGGCAGGTTCATTTCTTTCAGACGCTGAGAAAGCTCCGCATTGTTTTTACTGCTCATCAGCTTTTCAATGACATCTCCTTTCAGGTTACCTACCTGTGCTTCGTGAGCATGATAGGTGCTGTCCATAATGCGCAGGCGATCCTGCAAAGAGTCCAGCTGATGCTGACGGGCAGCGTAGTAGTTTTCAAAGCTTGAGTCGGAAGGCAGACGGTTTGTGGTGCTGTCTTTCGTATTCAGACGGCCTTTATAACGAAGCAGCACATCCCAGGAAGGCACTTCCGGCATTGACGGCACTTTGGGAAGAGAATCCAACCCAGGTGTGGGCAGGGTATCTCTTCTTCCGTATAACTTCCGCTCGCGTGCTTCTACTAATCGTTGTAACTGGGCAGGAGAAGATAGCCAGTCCTTTAACTGGTATAATTCTAAAGATTTTGCATTCAACTGCTGCTTTTCTAATTGTAATTGTTGCAACTGGCCTATTTGAGAAGCATCCCATTTTTGCAGTTTATCATACAACAGGTTTTTGAAGTCACGATTCGTGTACTGCATATTCACGCCTGTGATATTGCGGAACAGGGTTGAATTGCCTCTGGCAGTGGTGAATGCAACACGCACAGGGTATTGATCCCTTACTGTGATGTCGAGATAGGTCTGTACTGTATGCTGGTAAATATCTTTTTGCTGATATGGGGTATCAACGCCGGATTGGTAGTAATAGTCATACATAACATTCCCATGCACCTTCAGGAAAGGCTTGCGGGGTGGTAGCGGCCGGGTGGTGGTGTCATAGTGTTGATTACCGTATAGGGGTACCAGGTTAACATAACCGCCGGTGTCAGATGCCATTATATAAGACACTTCGCCGGAAGATTGTTTAATACCACGGGGAAAGCAACTATGGGTCCTTTACCTGGGGCTCCGGGCAGACTGGTACTACGTTGTAATTGAGCATAGGTTACCAGGCTCCCTGCCGTGAGGAAGAATAATATAAAGTATAGTGATTTCAACTTGTTGTTTAAACAGTTGTGATTGGGAATACGAACATATAGGTATCCTTAAATCAGAATGGGTATTAATGCGTTCTCGATTGGGTAAAAATTATGACATAGGTACATTTTTGGATTAAAAAACGGGTTAAGTAATTCACTGACAGATAAAGGTTAAAATGGAATGCTGTGGGACAAAATTAGAGAATAAATGGAGAATACAAAATTTATTGGGAGGAATTTTATTAATGATTGATGGAGGGGGTGCGGAGGTGGAGAGTTATTTCCTTCCTATAATTATAATAGTGTGTATGCTTTGCGTACAAAGCATACACACTATTATAAAATTCTATTGTAATAACACCATTACCTTTGAATTATTTTTTTCAACTCATCTATTGTCTTTTGCTGTTCTATCAGATACAAGGTCAGCTCTTCCACCTTCTGTAATAGCCGCATGTTCATTTCACCCACATCAACTCCATTTTCCTTTACCTCTTTTTCAGTAGGGATCTCCGGTAAATGGCGATTCTCTTTTATGTACCTGTCTACTTCATACAAATTGGGTAACTGATAATTAGGCGCAAATACGAAGTCAGCCCATGCTCCTTGTGTAACTTGTAATTTTCTGGCGCCAATCGCACCTTCTACTGTCAATTTGTATTTACCTAAAGTAGTAGTGCCTGTACCAATTCCCAGATTACCACTTGCATCCAACCGCATTTTTTCTGTTCCGTCGTTCGTACTGAATGTCATAAAACCACCCTGTACGGAATTTCCTCTGCAAAAGTTAATAGCGCTGTTTTTATACCCATAAAAATAATGTTCAATCGCAAAAGATGGACTATAATGAGGCGTAGAGTTTACAGCATGCACACCTAACATTGTCCCCCGGCCGTAGTAATGTCCTTCAGGTAACCTGGAAAGAACCGCTGTAATAGTATCAGCTATTGTGGTGCTGACATCCAATGGGGCCCGGGGAGTTAATGTACTGATCCCAAATCTTCCTTCAGGAAGAACTGTTACACTGTCCGGGAGATAGACTGTTCCATCGAATTTATTAATATAAGGAACGGTTTTAATACTGGTTGCCTCACTAAATAATGTTGTATCTGCCCATGTCCAGCCAGCGAAGTTAGCAGCAGTTTCAGATGCTAGTCCAGACCCCCAGGCACTGACATGGAAACGTTGGTAGTTAATTTTTGAATCAATAAAAATAACCACCTTACCATTCTCCTGTGCCAATGTGATAGGCGGGCTATAGGTACCACTGTTAGAAGCTTTAGGGTTTGTAAAAGTGTTGCTGTTGAAATAAAAGGTCAGCTGAATATTAATAGTAGCTGCATTGCCGAACCCAAATCCCTGAATGAATAAAGTAGGCATCATATTGGCACCAGCACTCGGTAGATTAGTCATTATTTTTACTCCATTTCTGGGAATTGCAACTGCCGAATAATTCAAACAGTCATACATTTGCGCTTTCGCAAATACATTAACAAGACAAAGGGATAAAATTAATAATAGTGATCGCATGTAATTTGGATTAAAAATGAAGATATTATTGTCCCAGGTTAAATGAGCCTTTAGATTTGTTTATTACAATAGAGGAGAACATCAATTAAGCCTATAGTCCCAAAGCTTTTCTACAGCTCAAACTTGCTGTATTTTCAAATTCACGATTCAGTCGATAATGCTTAAAAAACAACAGGGAGCCTGCTGGTTATCGGAATATCTGGTAGTCCAGGCCAACATATTTATTTTTCAGGTGGGCCATATTGCTTATGGTTGGGCAATAGGTGGAGTTCCTAACATAAACGTTGATAAGCATACCAAAGCAGCGCATTGGATTGTGAATGCGAATATTTTGGGATATTTAAATATAAACGGGTGTTAATGCTTTCTCGATGGCAACATCATGACATAGGTAATTGTTTGAATTAAAAAAATGCTATGGGTTGTTCGCTGACAGATAGGTTAAACAGAATGCTGAAGGCAAAATTAGATAATAAAACCAGATTACAAAATTTTTTACCGGGATTTCAGATTACTAATTAAACGACTCCCTAAATTCCAATGGAGACATATTCGTCTTGGATTTAAAAAACTTTCTGAAGGATTGAGGATGTTCAAATCCTAATTCATAAGCGACTTCATTTACTGATAAACTGGTGGTAGAGAGCTTTTGTTTGGCTACTTCTATCAGTTTGTTTTGTATATGCTGCTGGGTGCTTTGGCCAGTGAGATTTTTAAGCAGGCTACTCAGGTAGTTAGGAGAGATATTCAGATTTTCGGAAATCAATTGCACAGTGGGGATACCATTGGCTAAGAGGCTATCGCTTTGGAAACAGGTATTGAGCAATTGCTCCAATTTATCGAGGATCTGGTGGCTGGTGATTTTTCTCGTGATGAACTGACGATTGTAGAACCTATCCGCATAATTCAGGAGTGTCTCAATGTGAGAGACAATGATTTGCTGGGTGAATTTATCGATGTTGGAATGATATTCCTGCCGGATATTATGAATGATATTTATGATGGTCGTTTCTTCTTTATCAGATAAGAAGAGCGCTTCGTGCGCAGCATAACCGAAATATTCGTATTGTTTGATATTCTTTGCCAGAGCTGTATTCCAGAAGAAATCCGGGTGAATGAGTAGCATCCATCCGGATTTATTAGGTTGCGCTTCGGTTGGGACTTCGACATTGAAGACCTGACCGGGAGCGATGAAATACATGATGCCTTCGTCAAAGTCATATTGTTGCTGACCATACCTGAATTTAACAACGACGTCTCTTTTTAAGGAGATGGAATAGAAATCAAGTACCCAGTTGATATGATTACTTTCGGAAGAAAGTACTACCTCCGCATAATTGACTACGCTGATTAACGGATGCGCAGGAGGCTGTAAGCCTCTTAAACGGTGAAATTCCTGGATGGATGTTAATCTACGTAGTTCTCTCATGTCTGTGTTAATTTACCAGGGTAACTCGCCTTCCTGACGGAAGAATTGACCCGTTGGACCATCTTCTCCTATAGTGGCCAGGCGAACAATTGGTTCGGCACCCTGGGCGGCGGTTTTGAAGCCAGCGAAGTTATTGAGATCGGTGGCGGTGTAGCCAGGTGTTACGCTATTAATTTTGAAATTACGTAATTCCTGGGAAAGGTTGATGGTGAATGTGTTCAGGGCCGTTTTGGTGGCACCATAGGCATGGTAGTTGTCCCAGTTGGCGAAGCGGTCTTTGGCTGTTTGCATGGCCAGGGAACCGAGTTCACTGGATACGTTGACGATGACAGGCAGGGGGGCCTTTTTAAGTAGGGGCAGGAATGCCTGGGTAGTTTGGATTACGCCGAAATAGTTAGTGTTGAAGATCCTTTTTATTTCTTCGATATCGCAGGCGGAGATATTTTGTGGTTGTGCGCCTGGGATACCGGCGTTGTTGATTAATATATCCAGAGAGGCGATGCTGGCAGCCGCCTGTTTGACAGCGTGCAGGTCGGAGACATCGATTTTAAGGAATTCGATATTTGTTAAGCCTTCGGCTTTTAATTGATTGATGGCGGTGGTACCGTTCTGCTCGTCACGGCAACCGAGGTAGACGTGATAGCCGAGTTGAGCCATTTTCTTTGCTACTTCATAGCCGATGCCTTTGTTGGCGCCGGTGATCAATACATGTTTCATGATGGGCGATTTTGATAAGGCAAAGGTCTGGGTTTAGATTTTGTTTGCTATCGCCGGGTCTATGATTATTGAAGCCGAATCTCTTTTAGGATGGTGGAGGCTACTATATTTCATTTCTTAGGGAATGGATCAAAGATAGTTCGCTTGCGCATAAAAAGCCAACAATCAGCGTAAATGTACTGTCCATTAGCTATTCAGGTAATTGACTTTCCATTTATTAAATACGGCATTGAGTTTTACCATTTACTGACCCCATTATATAAATAGCTATCAATTTTATCCTTTTTCATATCATAAACAAAGCTTGCTGTATAATTTTTCCCCTTTACTCCCACCTTTCTATATAAATTAATTCGCCCATTACTCTTACTCATTCTAAAATCAGCCACCCCTTCCATTATCTTGTACGGCTTAGATGCTATGCACCCCTCTCCTTTTCCCCAGTGAAATAATAACGCGACTGCATCACATTTTTTAGTTTTATACGAGACTTCCGCAAAAGTATGATCGTATGCTGAAAAGGCATTTATCCTGATCATCGTACCATCAATGCTAAATCCAGCCGTAATATCTGCTTTTATCGTACTTACATTTTTATTCTGAATGGTGGACTTTGTTTTGGGAATATCAACACGTTTTGTTGTTCCTGACAGCCCCATTATATCACAAAGAGCGATGGTTTTCTTTATCCGGCCGGAATATACAAGACTTCCCCATTTGCTATGACCATCTTCTACAGACCGATGAATCATTTTCTGATGCTCATCATACTGGAACTTTGCTGTAACACGAACCTTATTGTCCTTTTTTATTCTTCGATACAGGGAAATATTACCCTGGGATTTTTCCCATCGGAAATCGAACACACCATCTTGTAACCTGTAAGGATCTGAGTAAAAGACTCTTTTCTTCTTGTCAAAAAGATACAATATTGCCAGCGTATCACATTTCTTACTTTTATAAAGCGCTTCTGCATACGTATTCCCTTCTATCAAAAATGAATTCATGCTGACAAATGTCCCGTTGATTTCAAATTTCTTTCGGATCTGCTCTTTCAGCGCATTTAAATTTTTATTATTTACAGTACACACCGCATTGGGAATTCGAAATTCTTTCGCTACAACATAGAACCTGGTTGATGCACAAAGGTTAATTTTCTTTTGCTGAGCACATACATTAAAAACACTGTGAAAATATAGACAAAGGATAAAGAGTTGTTTCATTATGTTCTGCTGATCTTATAGGGATAAGATGCAATATAATGATTCGGGGTATCAAAATATGTGAAATTCATGGGAATAGAGTGATCTTTACCGGAGAGGATAAAGTATTGATTCCATACATCCGGGATCAGGCTTTCGATGGCTTCGCCTGTAAGAGTGCGCTCTCCTCCTTCATCGGTTGATAATCTTTCGGGGGAGAAAGGAACGAATGTGTGAAAAAATTCAAGGTAACCGGGAATATTCAGGGATTCCTTTTTAAAGTTAACAGTACCACCTATTTTCATTTTGTTTGTTTTAATTCACGCCCGGAGACGGCTTCATCCTCCCATCTTTGCTGGATATGATATAGCATGGAAAAATATGGCGCCAGTACCAATGCCATGACGCCCAGGTATATTCCATATCCGTTGCCGGTTACATAATCAACGACTCCCATGAGGGTCCAGTAGACCAATACCGCCCAGTTGAACCGGATCGCCCATTTCCACTCCATCCATAAGGACAGGATGGTGGCTATCATGACAATAACACCCAGCACGCTTCGCAGGATCATCAGGTAAAAACTTATTCCACTGAGCCCCAGCAGCCCGGTTTGAGTGTAGAAATAGGAATACTTATAAATAAAGTAGCACCTGGCGACAACCTGATAAATACAGAATAGTGCGAAAATGACAAGATAGATCTTGAGGAACAGTGGCATCAGCGCACGGCGGCGTTGTTTTAAACCCGTTTCGAAAGAGTCGTCAAATATGGAGGGTTGTTCAGACATATTTTTTCAGGTTGAAGAACCACTTTGAATTTACGGGATTTATGGCATAAAATTTATCCAAGCAGACATCTAATTTTCATCTTCAGGTTATCCAATTTATACTGGATAAAAACCATTTCATATTTTTTTTATAGTCCTCTTTGAAGTCGGTTTTGCTTTGTTTAAAAGTATAACTTTATATCTATGAAAATATTGTTAACCGCTTTTTTCCTTTTATTCTCCCAGGAGTTGAGTTTTACCTGGCACCAGCAGGAATATGATGCGATTATTGTGGATCCTACAAAGGAGGTGATTCGCATGCATTGGCTGGATGATAAGGGGATCCCTTATAAAAATATTGCCGCCGTGAAGCAGGCATCAGGAAAAGACATTTTAATGATCACCAACGGAGGGATGTTCCAACCCGGGAATGTACCCGTAGGTTTGTATATAGAAAATGGGAAGACGATCCGGCCATTGGATACGTCACAGAACAAACCGGGTAATTTTTACCTGCTACCCAATGGGGTGTTTTATATGGATAAAGAAGGTGCGCATGTATCGACTACTTCTTCCTTTAAAAACAAGGATATCAGCTATGCTACACAGTCAGGACCGATGCTGGTGATTGATGGAAATATTCATCCTATGTTCAAGCAAGGTTCTGAGAATGTAAACCTGAGAAGTGGTGTGGGGATTATGCCAGATGGAAAGGTGGTGTTTATTATTTCGAAAAGTAACCAGACGAATTTTTATGAGTTTGCCAGCATCTTTAAAGAGAAGTTTGGGTGTAAGAATGCGTTGTATTTAGATGGGGCGATTTCTAAGATGTATTTAAAGAGGAATAGAAAGGAGGATGTGGGAGGAGATTTTGGGGTGATGATTACCGTGTCAGCTCAATAAAAGATGAGTGCATTTTTTTGATTCTTCCAGCAATAACACGCTACTTCCAGCAGTAACACGCTATCCATAAATAAAAAGCCGGCTCTTTTGAGAGAGCCGGCTTTTTATAATTTTACAATACCGCTTTCCTTTTCTTCACCACATGCGTCGCATCCTTCTGTATCATCAACTCCAACAACTCATACCCGCCATTCGCCTTCCTATGCGCAAACTCCCGCTCCTTCTGCGTTACCGGACTCGCCCAGAACAGATTCACCTTATCTCCATACATCTCCGGCAGTTCTATTGCTTCGCCATTATACAATGCTGATGACAACACCATACTCTCGTAAGGCTCCGGCAATTTGGAAGAACCAATCGTATGTCCCTCTCCCAGCCAGCTGATATGCCTCCATGGAATATCGGCCATGGTAGCAATACTCTCCGCCATCTTCATGATCTCGTCTTCAGAGAATTCATTCTTGTCTACTGCCAGGGCCAACTCCATTCTGCGGTAAGCTTCTGAAGTATCATTGTACAGATAAGACACCCATGGCATAGGACGAATACTCGCACCCATGGTTAAAAAGTATACAATATTATCCTTTTCAAATTTCCCCATCGCCATTGGCGGCCATTCATTGTTATCTATCGCAAAGTATTGCAGCATCTTTCCAAACCGCTGCTCATAGCTATTGATAAAATTCTCCTGTATCACCGGCCATGCAGGTGCCTCCACACTACTCCACTGATTACGGAACGCCACCGCCTCACCTACTCGGGCAAACTGCTGATTCGTACCCGGATCACCCAACGGCAATACCAGGAAATCATCACCTTCCACACCTATACAATCCGCAGCATAAGATACCGCTTCATCTACATACAGGCTCCATCCGGGAATCACGCCGAGTATTTCACCATCATATAATACTGCCGCACCGTCATCTTCAGGCAGCCATACAATCTCTAACAATTCTGCTTTCAACGGCTCCTTACCATCCGGATGGTTACAGAACTTGCTCTGTAACATCGGCGCTGTACCATTATGCATCGCTGCCACGTCCTTTACTTCCGGCGCAGGCAATAAATTGCGTAGCCAGCAGGCACGCATCTTATACTTTTTACTCTGTAATTCCGCAGGGAACAGGTACAAATAAGCTGTACGATCATCCTGCTCTACCGATGCATACATGGTATGCCTTCCATTCGGTTGTTCTATCAATACCTGAGGTTCCTTATTCATAATTGCAAGATATATACTTATCTCCAAACATGTTACATTTGTCGTATGGATAACCCTTTCTTTGTATCTACTGACAAATCGCAACTGGATCTCCCTATGATCCATGAATTTTTAAGTAAACGTTCCTATTGGGCCAAAGATCGTACCATTGATGCCGTACAACGATCTATTGACAATTCTCTTTGCTTTGGTGTATACACCGGTTCCGGCAAACAAGTGGGTTTTGGCAGGGTCGTAACTGATTATACTATTTTCGGCTGGCTGATGGATGTGTTTATCACAGAAACACACAGAGGACACGGTCTCGGCAAAATGTTGCTGCAAGCTGTTATGTCTCACCCTGAATTGCAGACACTAAAAAGATGGGGATTGGTGACGAAAGATGCACACAGCTTGTATGAAAAGGCAGGATTTGTAGTGGTAGAAAACCCGGAGAGAATGATGGAAAAACTGGGATAAGAAGAGAAAGAATCAGTAGAAAAATCATGTAAAAACTCATCTAAGAAGCGCATGTTTCAATAGAAATGCTGCCCTGGAAAACCAAATGAAATCATAAAATAGTTGCGCTAAGGAACATTTAATTAAGACCTGACAAGCATTTAAATTATTTACCGTACCTTTGCGTTACTTTTATTCTCTTCCTCTATAGGTTTGCGAGTAAGGCGGGTAACGTATCAACTGCATTGATAGCCTTACCAAAACATTTATCATTAAAAATATAAGATTTTGTCATTCGAACAATTAAGGCTCATAGAGCCAGTGCTGAAGGCGTTGAAAGAAGAAGGATACTCTGAGCCAACTCCTATACAGCAACAATCCATTCCTTATGTATTGGACAAAAGAGACCTGTTGGGTTGTGCCCAGACCGGTACCGGTAAAACTGCCGCTTTTGCCATTCCATTGTTACAGCTGCTGTCAGAAACAACACCCGCTGTACAAAAAGGCCCAAGACCCATCCGCGCTTTAATCCTCACTCCTACCCGCGAACTCGCGATTCAGATCCAGGAAAGCCTGCAGGCTTATGGTAAATACCTTCCCCTGAAACATCAGGTGATCTTTGGTGGCGTATCACAGGTACCACAGGTAGAAGCACTACGCAGAGGCATAGATATTTTAGTAGCGACCCCAGGTCGTCTGCTTGACCTGATTAGTCAGAATATTGTCACACTCAGAGATGTTAAGTTCTTCGTGCTGGATGAAGCTGACCGTATGCTCGATATGGGATTTGTACATGATGTACAACGCGTGATCATCAAATTGCCTGAGAACAGACAGACTTTGTTCTTCTCTGCAACCATGCCGCCGGAAATTCAGAAACTGGCTGCCATGATCCTGAAAAATCCTGCGAAAGTAGAAGTTACACCCGTATCCTCTACTGCTGAAACTATTACACAATCTTTATATTATGTAAAGAAACAGGATAAACGCCACCTGCTCCAACACATCCTGAAAGATGATGCGATCAAAACATTACTCGTATTTGCCCGTACCAAACACGGCGCGGACAGAGTGGTGAAAGACCTCGTTAGATTAGGTGTGACTGCCGAAGCAATCCATGGTAATAAATCACAGAATGCGAGACAACGTGCCTTGAGTAATTTCAAGAACCGTCAGACCCGTGTACTGGTTGCTACCGACATCGCTGCAAGAGGGATCGATATCGACGACCTCACGCATGTGGTAAACTTTGAATTACCGAATGTACCTGAAACCTATGTACACCGCATTGGCCGTACCGGTCGTGCAGGTGCCAACGGTATCGCGATTTCATTCTGTGAAGAAGAAGAAAAACCATTCCTGAAAGATATCCTGAAACTGATCAACAGAGAGATCCCGTTAGTAACGGATCAACCTTTCCATGATCCGTTAGTAGGTATGCAGGCGGTAAAAGCACCCATGCAGCAAAACAGACCCAGGAAAATGCCACAAGGTGGTGGCGGCGGTTTCCACAGAAACAGACAGGGTAGTGTAAATGCTCCAAAGAAACATAGACCAAAGCCTCAGGCTGCGAGATAATACTATTTTCAGAGGTTCGCCATGGCGAACCTCTGAAATATCTTTCTACCAGCTGATACCTCAGAAATATTTTTCCAGCGTTAACCCATATGTAAATATTAAGTTCTCCCTCCCCGTTCGCGTTACCTTATTATATGTCATAGACGCTGTGATCGCTATCCACTTTCGCAAGGCAAAGGCTATATTATTCACTGATTTCAGGTTATAATCACTGATATCAGTAATATCTGGCTGGAAAAACTGTGTCCCATCTATCGTGACTATATTCGCAAAAACAAATTTGTAAGATATACGAACTGAATTGCGTACGGCATCGTACACATCATGCAATGTATCGTCTATAAAGAGATCCCCCTTTTCCCATATGAATCCATCACTTAATGAGAGATAAGCAGTTTTCCTGTCAAGGAAATTATAGGCTATTCCCGCACCTGACTGGAAACGATCGTTTATTTTCAACGAGAAACTTTTATCATAGTTCGCTAGTCCCCAGTAATAAATTTGTTTCACCGCACGAAACAGACTGACGTCAAGCGATGTAGAAAAATCATTGTTCGTGAGTTCACCGTTCGACTCTCCATACACCCAGCTGCCAAAACCGTTCATTACAATCTTTTTCCTGCTCACCCCTACCTTGAACATGTTGCTCAACAGGTAAGAATTGCCTTCGTTGGTCTTGTTGATAGAGCCTGTGGATGCGAACTTCCCGTAGTAGTGTACCGAATCGCTGAACTGTGCAAAAGCAGTTCCGCATAAAAATATGGTGAATATTGTGATGATTATCCTTTTCATAAAACGATGCCTTACGCACAATTAATATGCCTAAAATCAATACCTTATATTAATCCAATGCGCCTGGAATGGTCTATACCTTCTTCACTGTGTTCGAAATAACATACAGCGATCCCCTTGTCCTGCATGGCCTGCACGACTTCGCGGGTAGCAATGGCTTTGCTGTTTCGCACCTTACGCAGGTATACAGCGATGATCTGTGTACCAAAGTGATCTACCAGTGCTTTGTAAATATTTGGATCTTCCTGCGTATCGTCGCCGAGTAAAATGAAGCGCATATCAGGGTAATGCTTGAGGATACGGGTGATGCGGGTGAACTTTGTTTTGTGTTTGTTTTGTCCGCTCTTTAATAATTGCCGGAGTGGTTTTAACTGATTTAATAAAAACACACCATCCGGTAAACCATTAAAGCGGATAAATTCTTTTATATATGCATACAGGTTCCATTCACTACTGGATACATAAAAGAAAGGATTGTTGGAATGACTGAGTAACTGATAATGCCGCACCACTCCTTCAAAAGGTTTGCGGGTACGGGCATTGCGGGTAAACAATACCTGCAGGCGCTTCACAATCTTTGCAGAGTGAGAAACGAGGAAGGTATCGTCGATATCTGAGATGCAGCCAAACTGTGTGTGATGTGGAATAATAACTACACCGGTGGTCTCCGAAACAGGGGAATCCACCACACCAACCATCCTTACCTCTACATTGTATATGCCTGCTTCCACCATGCGGGCGGGCTGCCATTGTAAATGGAAGAACCCGTCTTTTTCCGTTATGGCCGTGACTGCTATCCCGTCCCATTCCAGCATCACTTTGATGCCTGCCATCGGTCTTACCCAGAAGAGGCGCAACAATGCGAACATATTGACGAGAAAGAACCGGCTGTAGCGGGTAACAGGCCTCGGGCCAAGGGCAAGTACATGACCGAATATTTCGAGGTATTCTGCCCCTCCAAAGCCATTGTATACCCTGATATGAGGACGTGTCTCCATACCGAGCCATTGTAGAATTTTATTCCATGCTGTCATTCAGGCGCTGATTTTGTAATAAGAGCATAAAAATGGCAACCTATGCGGCTACTCTTTGTGATCAATCCTGTTTCGGGCGGCAAAAAGAAGGCCGATCATGCTACATTGATAAGGAATTTTTTTAAAGAACGGGCAGAAAAGATTGAAATATGCATATTTGACGGCCCTGCATCAGCGCAGGAGCTGAAAAAAACAATCCAACACTGGCACCCGGATCGTGTGGTGGCTGTGGGTGGAGATGGTACAGTGAAAGCAGTAGCGTCGCATTTATTACATACTCAGATCCCTATGGGTATCATCCCTGCCGGCTCTGCCAATGGCATGGCTGCAGAACTGTCTATACCCACGGAGTTCGAAAAGGCGATGGGGATCATATTGGAAGGAAAGGTACAGGTCATTGATGCGATCCGTATCAATCAACAGGAGATCTGTATACACCTGGGAGATTTAGGACTCAATGCACTCCTGGTAAAAAACTTTGAACAGAGAGGTATTCGGGGCAAACTGGGCTATGCGCTGTCTTCGATCAAGACCTTGTGGCAAAAGCAGTCTTTGCAGGTACAAATCAGGAATGCAGAGGTACACCTGTCGAGAGTGGCATTTATGATTGTGCTGGCGAATGCGCGAAGGTATGGTACAGGGGTGAATATTAACCCGGATGGCAATCTCAGCGATGGGTTGTTTGAGGTGGTGATCATCAGGAGACTTTCTTTGTGGGAGTTATTAAAGATGATCAGAAGATTTAAGCCTTTTGATCCGAGAAAGACGGAGGTGATACAGGCAGACCAGGTGACGATTATGACGCGTAGAAAAGCGCATTTTCAGGTGGATGGGGAATATTTAGGGAAGATCAGTTCAGTGAAAGCGGAGATAATGGCGAAAGCATTGCAGGTGTTGGTACCAGCATAATACATTTGCAGTGCCGCAGCATACCCTTTGTTGCACCTGCATAATACTTTGTGTGCCAGCATAATACCCTTGTGGTGCCAAAATAATACCATTTATAGTGCCGCATAATACCATTGTAGTGCCACAGAATACCTTTGTAACACCAGCATAATACTTTGTGGCGCCAGGATAAAACCATTGCAGGACCGCAGAATACCTTTGTAGCACCTGCATAATACCTTTATGACGCCGCATTATACCCTCTGTAGCCCCCACATAACTCCCCATTATTACCGCTCTTCAAATTACACCCATATCGGGCAAAATACTACGTGCATTTCTTCCCTCCACTTTCTATTTTGTTCACATAAATCAATTTTATGCGGCGATTATTATTTGCCCTGGCAATATTGGCGGGGAACTCTCTCTTTGCACAGGATGGTTATGTATTTAAGGAGGGATTAAGGAGTGGCGCCTGTCATCAGTATGGCAGAACGGCTTTGTTTACGGATCAACTGGCATACGCCATGAGCAATGGCCCCCTGCAGGCACCGGCGAATGGCAGTGAGTCATTTGATGGAGAGAAATGGCAGACAGTAACTGCTGGTGAGGATGGCACCTTTTCTGGAAAGGCCTTGACGAATGGATATATCTATGTAACGTACAATTCTCCGAAAGCACAGACAGCGATTTTAAACATCACCGGTCACCAGATGGTATATGTGAATGGTGTGCCACATGCTGGTGATATGTACCGCTATGGATGGATGTTTACACCCGTGCAGTTAAAGCAGGGTGTGAATGAGTTTTACATCCGTACCAGCCGTGGATGGGGGCGTCAGGGAATGCGTGCGCAGCTCACTTTCCCAAAACAACCTGTGTATATCAGTGTGGCCGATTCTACGATGCCGTTTGTTGTGAAGGGTAAAGATAACAGTGGTTTATGGGGTGCTGTTGTTGTGATCAACACTTCGGACAAACCACTGAAAGGCCTACAGATAAAGGCGACGGTACAGGGCAAGCCCCTTACCACTACCCTGCCTGAAATCGCACCACTGGCCACACGTAAAGTAGGATTTATGATGGATGCTTCTGCTGCGGGTAACGATAATAACAGTGTGGCACTGACGCTGAGCCATCAGAATAAAGTGATTGACAGTAAAAGTATGGCATTGAAGACGGTGAGTGCAAGCGAGCATTATAGCAGCACATTCGTAAGTGGAATTGATGGTAGCGTACAATATTATGCAGTATCTCCTCAACTGAATCCAACGGGGAAAGCACCGGCTTTGTTCCTTTCTGTACATGGTGCAGAAGTGCAGGCGATCAACCAGGCGAGTGCATATAAATATAAAGACTGGGGTGTGTTGGCTGCGCCTACAAACAGACGTCCACGTGGTTTTAACTGGGAAGACTGGGGCAGACTGGATGCACTGGAAGTGTTGAATATTGCAACCGCAACGTTCAAGCCGGATCCTGAAAGGATCTATCTGACAGGGCACTCTATGGGTGGTCATGGTACATGGATTTTAGGGGCTACTTTCCCTGGAAAGTGGGCGGCAATTGCACCCTGTTCAGGGTATCCGACTTTGATGGGATATGGTTCTGCTGATGGATTGATTCCTGATTCACCTAAGAATAACACCGAGCAGATCTTGCTGAGAGCGAGCAATCCAAGTAATACTTTTAAGTTAGCGAATAACTATAAGGCAGGTGGTGTGTATATTTTGCATGGGGATAGTGATCGTGTAGTGTCTGTAGATTATGCCAGACAAATGAAGAAGATACTGGCAGATTTTCATCCTGATTTTAGTTATTATGAATATCCGGGTGGTGAGCATTGGTATGGCGATACTTGTGTAGACTGGGGGCCGTTGTTTTCTTATTTTAAATGGCATACGATTCCGGCAGATAGCAGTGTGAAGGTGGTAGATTTTACTACGGCAAGTACCGCGATCTCTTCTAAGTATCATTGGGTGCAGGTATTACAGCAGCAACATGCGTTGGAGTATAGCAGGGTACAATTGCGTCGTGCAGGAAACAATATCAGTGGAACCACAAGTAATGTGGAAGTGCTGGCATTGGATCTGAAAGGATTTGATGGTGAAATTGTATTGGATGGACAGACAATAAAATATGCTGCTCATGGAGAGATATTGTATTTGCAGCATGGACCTCAGTGGACCATCGGAAAGGCACCAGCAGAAACAGATAAAGGTATTGTAAGAAATGGTACACTGAAAGAAGCATTTAATCACAGGATGGTATTTGTGTATGGCACGGCAGGTACGCCTGAGGAAAATGCATGGTCTTTAAATAAAGCAAGGTATGATGCAGAGACGTGGTATTACAGGGGAAATGGTGCGATAGATATTGTGGCGGATAAGGATTTCAAGGCTGCGGATTATGCTGATAGAGGGGTTATCATATATGGGAATGCGACTACGAATAAAGCATATGGATTGCTGTTGAAAAATTCTCCGGTGCAGATGAGCAGAGGTAAAGTGACTGTGGGTGAGAAGAGTTATACAGGCGATGCATTGGCAGGGTATTTTATGTATCCCAGAATGGATAGTAAGGTGGCTGCTGTGGCGGTGATTGGCGGTACTGGACTGAAGGGCATGAGAGCGGCGGAAGCGAATCAGTATTTTGCGGGAGGAAGTGGGTTTCCGGATTATATGATC
Source organism: Chitinophaga sp. LS1 (assembly GCF_034274695.1). Lineage (NCBI taxonomy): Bacteria > Pseudomonadati > Bacteroidota > Chitinophagia > Chitinophagales > Chitinophagaceae > Chitinophaga > Chitinophaga sp. LS1. The sequence continues at coordinate 4,556,199 of NZ_CP128362.1, read as the reverse complement.
TTCTCTGCGGAGTTGTTGAAGGGAAAAGAGACAGAAGTGAAGACGGCTGGGTTCTATGATAATGAGTGGAAGTTGAGTGTGAAAGATGAGATTATAAACTAAATAAAACATTCATGATAGAGGGAATTCTCCAACGGGGAATGAAAACTATTTTCAGTAAAAAAGAGCGTGTATCAAAAGTAAGATACACGCTCTTTTCATTCGGATACCTGATGGATCCAGGTTTACATTTATGCAGTTCTAAGGAGGTTCATTTATTTTTGATTCATCCTTTTTTTACCGCAAGGGCCTGCGGCCGGCTATATAATTCTCTTAAATTCCCATAATTTTCCTATCCCATCTACCGGCATACAGGATACTGACAATGTATTTCCCGGTATCTCCCACCTCATATCCTTCATTTTACTATCCGGAGATGTAAATAGCAGTAAAGCTTCTTTATTGATCACCTCCTTATTCTCCGCACTATTTATCAACTTGCCCATCACTAACGATAATACATGGGGTGGTTGTTCACCGGAACGATCCAGATCGAGCAGACTTGCAGCTGCTGTATTCACCCAACCGGAATGCCCATCGTTACTAATAAATACCAGGGCTTGTGGGATGGTATGCATAATAGCAGTGAAGCGGGACACCGTTATATTAACTATGCGCTGGGTATGCGATTGCTGAAGAATTTCCTTAAACCGGCACCGAATAATTTCCAGGCATTCCCGTGCACTGGCATCAAATGTTTGCGGCTCACTCCACCCAAAGAGGATAATCGCATTCACACCCGGCTCTGTTACAGGCAATATAACGGCAGAAGAGAGCGCCTGTAATAAATCATCAAAGGCATTTTTTTCAGGGATCTGTGACCAGTATATTGTCTTATAATGATGTTGTTCCAGCAATGCTGTGAGCGGACCTGGGTTCAGTATCAGATCATTCAGATAAGACGGGCTCGCTGCCTTTACTTTGGCTGTATAGGTATCCTCGAAATCAAGTTGCAGGGAGATATAGGCGCCAAACAGCTCCCGTAGCAATGATATGCTGAAAGGAATGAATGAAGTCGTATCCCGGTTCCTGTCCCAATCACTCGTCTGACTAATAAACGTAAGCGTAGTTCTTTCCCAGCGTGTCACTATAAAAAGCTGTTTATATAAAGGACTTAATAATACTGATCACCTCTTCCGGTGCACTCACATGGGGAAAATGCCCTTTGGTATGCACAATAGCCAGCTGGCTGTTAGGGATATGCTTTAACATATAGTCTCCTACTTCACTGGGTACAGCCGGATCGTCTGAGGTCTGTACGATCAGGGCAGGTATGCTGGATTTACCCAGGTCACTCCTGTGATCCATCTCAAAGATAACTTTTGCTACAGACAATGCAATATCTGCACGAATGGAGGATAAAGTTTTGGCAAAATTAGCCGCCAGCTCTGGTCTGTCATGGTTTTGCAACACGAGTTGAGCAAAACCGCTGGCCCAGGCGTAGTAATTGGTACTCATAGCGTGGTACAATTGTTCCAGTGCTTCCATGTTGAACCCGCCTACATAGCCGGTTTCAGGCTCATTCAGGTAACGGGAGCTGCTACCCAGCAGCACCAGTTTATTAAAGTAAGATGGATATTTTATAGCGGAGAGCAGGCCTATCATACCGTTGACAGAGTGGCCTACATAGATCACGTTTTCCAGTTTTAACTCCCGGAGCAGGTCTCCCATATCAGTTACATACCCCTGAATAGAACTGTAGCGGGAAGGGCTGAAGGCATTGATATCTGCCTGACCACCACCTACATTGTCGAAGAGCACGATCTTATAATCAGCTTCAAATGCCTTGACCAGTGGCGCAAATGCGGTCTGGTCAGAACCAAAACCATGACCAAAGATGATAGTTTGTGCGGCATCTGCTTTACCACTAACATGTACGTTATTCTTCGCCTTTACTGTGTGCATATATAATAACGGGGGTTGCATCCGGTAAGCTAAAATAAGGAATTAAAAGAGCGTCCAAAAACAAAAAAGCTCACACCGATGGTGTGAGCTTTTTTTATTCAATCATGTGTATTACCATGTCAGGTCAAAGCTGCTACCACCTGTGATAGTAAATACAGCTTTATTGCTACCCTTGTACACAATTGTACCTTCATAGCTGAAAGATTTACCGGTAGTAGTTGTACCAGTGATCTTAACCGCAGCAGTACCAGAAATGATCTGCAGGGTGGTTTTGCTAACTGTTACATCAGTAGCAGTATATTTCAGTGTACTATAGAAAGAGTTACCGCTACCATCTTTTGAGATCAGGGAAGCCTTGTTGTCAAACGCCTGATTGAATACCAGGTTTTTACTTGCATCATCCAGACCGGTGATAGCAAAAGTAGCAGCTGAAGTATCAGCCACAGAGATCTTGGAAGTACCCAGTGATGTCTTTGCTGCAAATGTAAAGTTGAATGACTGGTACTGATCAGCAGCACAGGTGATCACAAATTTGTAAGTGTAATCAATGCTGAAAGTGGTAGACGCATTTGCATCAGAAGAGAATTGGAAAGAATCTTCGTCGGTATAACCGCAATCATCACCAGTTGTCTTTGCACTTTTACGTGCACCCAGGTAGAGAGATGCTGTTGTAGCTGCTGCTGAAGTCTGAGCGGCTACACCACCATTGGTTACTGCGGAATTTACTACAGTTGCTACTTCTGCCTGGCTTACCGCTGGCTGACTGCTTTCTTTGTCGTCCTTTTTACAAGATGGCATTACTACAGACATGCCGGCTGCTACACACATGAATAACAGGGCAGCTTTACTGCGCAACAAGGGGTTGCTCATTCTTTTCATAGATGAATTTTGTTTAGTTTAGAATATAGTAAAAAGGAGTAGGCTATTTTTTATGTCCCCCTTTTCGCATGCTAATATATAGTAAAATAATAATATAAACGACTGGTATTGATCCTTTATTGTGTATATGAAGAAATAAAGAACTGCTTACCAGGTAGTAAGCATAAAAAAGCCTCCACCAGAAGGCGGAGGCTGATTGTATACTTTTGTCACAAATGTTTATTCTTTGATCCAGGACACGGTGTACTTTGTATCGTTCAGTACCAGTGATGCCGCATCATTGCCTGAGAATGTCAGTGTTCCTGACAAGGCGAATGATTTACCACTAGAGCTTTCACCTTTGATATTTACGGTAGCCGTACCAGATACGATTCTCAGTGTTGATTTATTGATATACATATTGGTAGATGTAACTGTCACTGTGCTGGTGAACTTGTGCATCTTCCCAATTTTGGATTGCTGTGTACCTGTACGGATATATGTCTGACTCGCCTTGTAGAAGGTACTGTCGTCTGACAGACCGGTTACTACAATTTTGTTGGTCACACTATCATCAGAAGACATGCGTGGGAAATCATACAGTGCTCTACCAGAAGCGTTGAATTCATATTGTGTAGGTACATTTTCGGTACAGGCCAATTCCCAGTTCCAGGTAATTCCATAACTCCATGTATAATAGGTAGCCGTATCTGAGTTAGCGCTGGTCAGCGTTTTTGAAATCGGAATACCACACTGGTCTGACAGTTTGCCGGCCTTGCGCTCACCGTTTGCTGCGGATACAACACTCATGGCTGCATTCGTCTGCACAACCAGACCGCCACCTGAACTGCTGAAAGACTGGCTGATCGCTTCTGCCATTTCATCGGAAGTGATGACGCCATCATCTTCATCCTTCTTACAGGAAAAAACCATCATGGCCAAACCCGAGAGCATTAAAAGGGAAAGGACCGTTTTACGCACGCGTCGTGTTTTCATAGAATCACATTTTATAGGGAATAATAAATAGGTACTGCTAGATAGTCATTATTTTCTTAATATAAAAGCATTCCCGCAATTTAAATTGGGCTTATTTTATTATATGTTAGCTTCTATTTTGCAAATGATTGAGAATCACACGTTCATCCAATTTTTAAATTCAGGCACCCGCGCCTTGCTGATTAAGATCTGTTCTTTGGGCGCTGGATGGACCTTTAGGGCCAATCTGCCATTGAAATAAAAATCAACTTCCTGAATAGCACCACGTTGTACAATGAACTGCCTGTTGGCCCGGAAAAATACCGCAGGATCCAACTGTTGTTGCAACTGTTCCATTGTAAAGTCGATGATGTATTGTTTATTATCGACGGTACCGGCATACACCAGTTCATTTGCCGTGTAAAACCAGGCAATGTTACCCGCAGACAGGGGAATGAGCTTATCCCTGTTGTGTACCAAAAAGGATTGTTTATAGGATTTGAATTGCGCCACCAGTTGCTGCATCTTACTATTATCACGCAGGCGATTATATTTCTGTAAGCTTTGCTTTAACTCACTTTCATCAAATGGTTTGAGAATGTAATCAATCCCATTTGCTTTGAAGGCCTGTAAGGCATAGTCATCGTAAGCGGTCACAAAGATCACTGGGAGCGTTACGTTCACCTGGCTAAAGATGTCGAAGGACAGGCCATCGCTGAGACGAACGTCCATAAACAGGAGTTCGCATTGCTGCATGTTGTCATTCAACCAGGCCACGGATTCAGCTACACCCGGCAGTATAGTCAATACTTCTATTTCCGGTGCAATGTCCTGAAGCATGTGCCGCAGATTGCGGGCAGTGGCTGGTTCGTCTTCTATGATCGCTACGCGTAATGCCATATTTTTATTGCAAAGGAAGTGTTACGATGAATGCCGTGGCTGTTTTTTCGATATTGATTTCCTGCTGAAGAAGGATCTTATATCGTTCGTTTAAATTCGATAAACCTATGCCTGTACCGGGTTCTGGAAAATGAACCGGCTGCAGGTTATTTTTTACTATCAGTTCGTTTTCTTTCAATGTAATTTCCAGCAGTAACGGTATCTTATTATGCTTGAGGGCATTTTCTACCAATGGCTGGAGTGACATGTGAGGAAGTAGGCGGTGCAGCTGTTCTTCCGGTATATTTATATTGAGTTGAAAACCTTCTTCATGACGCATTTTCAGCAATGCAGCGTACGAGTTGACGGCGCTGATCTCTTCTTTTAAAGGCACTAAACCAGTATCTTCTTTTTGCAATGAATAGCGAAAAAAACGGGATAGCTGGTTGATGTAATATTGTGCCTTGACAGGGTCTTCACGAACGACTCCGGAAAGACTGCTAAGGGCGTTGAAAAAGAAATGCGGTTGGAGTTGCCCCTTGAGTAAACTCAGTTCTGCTTTGAGGTAAGCGTTGCGGAGCCGGTCGTTTTCAAGTTCTTTGAAACGGGATTGACGAAGGATGTTGACTACACGGACCTCTATCAACACTAAAATAAGTGTAAGTGTCAATTTAATGCCTAAGCCACGACCGGGCAGGAAAAAACCGGCGCCGTAAAGGTGCTTTTGAATGGTGAGACCGATGGTAAAAAAGAAGAGTAATGCTAATAGATTTAATAAGTGTGTGATGACTTTGTTGATCTTAAAAGTATCACTGATGTAAAAAATAACGAGACAAAAGATAAGGTTAAAACCAGTTTGGAATATAACTTCAGATAAGTTGAATGGAACAAAGCGGGATATAGGTGTGTTTTCTCTTAGTGTGAAGAGTTTAGGTATGTTGAGTGCCAGTGTGATGAATAGCGAGCTATATATGTAGAGTTGTCTTCTCATTGATGGCAAAATTGCAGTATCGCCCTGCTAAAATTATAGAAATAAAGGTGAAGCTGCAAAATTGAGGGGTGGACTAAAAAAAGCGCCTTTGCCTGGTGGCAAAGGCGCTTATAAAATTACAATTCTCTGATCCAGATGTTTCTAAAGCTCAAAGGCTCGCTCTTATCCCCATGTGCCTGTAATTTGATCGGACAAGCACCATGTGGTTTTTCATAAGAAGCCTTGCCAATGTATTTGGTAGGGCCCTGCAACACTGTATTATTTTGTACCAGTATACCGTTGAAGAACACGGTCACACGGGCAGGACTTTGAACAGAGCCGTCAGCATTGAACTTAGGCGCTGTCCAGATCACATCGTAGGTCTGCCATTCACCGGGCTTTTTGTTCGCATTTGCCAGTGGAGGTGTTTGCTTGTAGATACTACCTGCCTGACCATTTACATAGGTCTTATTGTTGTAGTTATCCAGGATCTGCAACTCATATCCATCATCACCAGGGCCGGTGGAGGCTAAAAACAACCCGCTGTTTCCCCTACCCTGTCCGGTACCGGTTATATTCTTTGGTACCCGCCATTCAATATGCAGTTGGTAATTCGTAAAAGACCTTTTCGTTTGTATATTTCCAGTATTCTTTTCCACAGTCAGGATACCTCCGGATACCTTCCAGGCTGCAGGCTGGGAAGGATCTTTGACAGAAACCCACTGGTCCAGGGTTTTGCCATCAAACAAAATAATTGCATCGGAAGGTGCGTCTGTGTTAATCTTACCGGGGGTTACTACAGCAGGGACTGGTTCCCACACTTCTGTGTCTTCGGGTTTGGTCTGCGCAAATAACGTGGCTGAAAGCGCAACAGCCGCTACTGTTGCAAGCGTTTTCTTATACATGATCACTAAAATTTAATTCTCTAAATTAAAAAAGCTATCGACAAATTACAATCCGGCTATCATATTTCTTGTAAAGTAGCTATCTCCTTAGTATCTTCATTAAATATTATATGAATAGGGTACAATGTCGACATGGAATTAACTGAATTCATATCGGGCCTAATCAACGAAGGTAATGTAACTGTGTCCGCTGATCTGCTGACTTTCGAGGAAGCCGACCTGCGCACAGCTGCTATTCACCTGCAACAATATTATGAAGACGACTGCCGCGAGATGCCTCATACCGCACCCGACCTGGATATGGATGCAGCACTCTGGGCGGCAGGCTACTTGTACACAATCGTACAGTTCATTCTATTGCGCAACCTCGATGCCGCTCTCCTGGAAACCCATTTACCTGCATATACGGGTGAAAGAACACCCGCAGCTATTTATTCGGCAGACCTGACCCTTCGCTATCTGCCAGATCTGTTTCTGCTGGCTAAAGGTCTTTCGCCTACTGACCCATTGATCACCCGGTTTTACCAAACCGCTCATCAATGGCCATTTTCAGCAGCCGCCATTCCATTAAATGAACAGGTAGACCTGTCTGCCATTAATGACCATCCATCCTTAAGGCAGGCATATACTGACAGGATCATCCAGGCAAGAAACCTGTCACAATGCCGCCTTCCTGAAAACCTGCCATTTGTACAAGCAGCCCTGGGATCACATGCTGCCCTACTCTGGCCTCAGTTCGATACAGTTATTAACGAAATTATATTATGACCTTACCCACAACCCCGCTGGTAGATAAGCTCAACGATGTCCTACAGCACCTGAAGAAGACTTTTGTTGGAAAAGACGACATCATCGATCTGATGGGCATCTGTCTCACCGGCAGGGAGAATTTATTTTTATTAGGCCCTCCGGGTACTGCCAAAAGTGCCATGGTGCGCGCCCTCGCCAACTTACTGGAAGGTAAAACTTTTGAATACCTGCTCACCCGTTTCACCGAACCCAATGAGCTCTTTGGTCCTTTTGACATCCGCAAACTGAGAGAAGGGGATCTCGTGACTAACACTGAAGGTATGCTCCCCGAAGCGAACCTCATATTCCTGGACGAACTCCTGAACGCCAACAGCGCTATTCTCAACAGCCTGCTCATGGCGCTCAACGAAAAGATCTTTAGAAGAGGCAAGGAAACCAGAGCCCTCCCTGCCCTGCTCTTTATCGGCGCCAGCAACCACCTGCCCGAAGACGAAGCACTACAGGCCCTGTTTGACCGCTTCCTGCTGCGGGTACATTGTGACAACGTAGATCCTGCTGACCTGGAAAAAGTATTGCAGGCCGGCTGGCAGCTGGAACAGGCAGACTTTACAACCCCGGCAAAAATCAGTGCGGAGGAAGTAAGGGAACTGCAAAATATGACGATTGCAATAGACCTGTCTGCCATCAGAGGGTACTATATTACATTGATACAACAATTGCGCAATGCAGGCATCCAGATCTCTGACAGAAGAGCGGTGAAACTACAACGCCTCATTGCTGCCAGCGCTGTGCTCTGCAAAAGAGACACCGCTATCCTTTCGGATATGTGGGTGCTGCGCTATATCTGGGATACGGAAGAACAACAGGAAATCATTTCTGCCATCGTCAATGCAGCTCTGGTAGTTGCGGATGAACAACAAACCTCCGCTCACCCAAGAGCCACTATCAACAGTACTCCCGATGCAGATGCCATTTACAGGGAAGTGCAGCAAATGACCATGCAATGGGAAGCTGCCGACACATCTCCTGCCGAAAGAGCACTGATCAAAGACAGACTCCGCTATCTGAATGATCGCTGTGAATGGATCAACAACGATACGCAGAAAAACTTTGTTTTAGCACCGATAGATCATTTGTGGGAAAAGATCATGCAGACTAACTGATGACTGAAAGTGTAATTACATTAGCACCAGCAGACGTGAAGGTATTGGCCCAACTGCGCACCAGAGTTGATCTGGTCGCAGCATGGCACAAGGACCAGATTTGGGTAAAAGGCGTGGCTGACAATGCTTTTCGCCAGCTGCCCGCATTACGCACCTGGAAACTGGATGCTGTCAACCGCCTCTTTGCCCCCGGGGCATTGACGCCGGATGAGACTTTGCCTGTATTGGAATGGCACCCCCTGACCGATTTTATTCCCGTGAGTCTGCCTACTTCCGGGTTGCCGGCTTTTGCGACTACCAAACAGCTTGTAAATTTAGCTCCCTGTACCACTACAGATGAAAGCTTCGCTATACTGACAGAGATGCGTACCCTGGAAACATATGTAGCCACAGCACCCCAGATCAGACTACGACACCTGCGCTTTGCAGCTTCTGCACGCGGACAGGTGCTGGTAGCCGGTGTGCCGTTGCCTTCTGTTCCCGGTACTTCATATACACTGAAAGACAGGATACTGATGCCGGCAGGTTACGATTTCAATCCACCTGTTATCCGATCATTGGTGGCGGAGAAACTGGAAGGATCAAGGACGCACTTTTTGCTCTTTCATGTGAACGGACAATATGAAATGATCCCGGATACATCCTTTGTTCACGTCACCCGCAGCGCCGTAAGGCTCACTGCCGAAACCCTGACCCATGTATTATAAACAAACCCTTGAAACCACCGCCTACTTCAAATCGGCCGACGATTACTTCTGGCATTGGGCAGATGAGGGGGAAGTGATTGAATGGCAGGATGGACGTACACTGATTTACAGATCATCGCTGACAGAAATACTGGCGGAGTTGAAAGATTGTTTCCCTCCACTTGGGGCTTTGTTGCTCTTGCTGAATGCAGGCAAAGAAGATAAAGCCCGTCTATGGCAAACATTACATAACATTTATCAAAAAATACACCTCAACGTCAAGGATGAATATACCTGGATAAATGATGCTTATAATCTGCTGGATATACTGGGCAGCCTACCCGACCGTAACTGGCTTGGAAACAAAAAAATCCACTTATTACAAACATTATGTGCTGCTGTTCCACCCACTGTAAGCAATGACGTAGCAGGGAATATCCTGGATAATTTCAACAGTGGCAACCTGGATAAAAATATCCTGATCCCTGTGCCACTCAGCAAGTTTATTGTTGAAGTAGACCTGCAATACCTGGCAGCTATCTACAAAGCAATCGGCAACAGGGAAGAATTGCTCCTGAAGTTGCAGACAAGTGTGAGTGAACTGCCCAAACCATTGCCGGTAGTGATTCCTGAGCCACCGCAGACAGACCTCCTGTCTGAATTAGCCAATGATCCGGCTACTGCAGGTTTTACAAAACTCACCAGGCAAATGATTGCCGCACTACATATTCCCATGCATGTACAGGGTAGCAGTGACCAGTTGTTTGGTGGTGTGTCTGACATCAGTAACAGAGGGAATTTTGACAGGTTATTGATCAGCGAACTAGCCCATGATGAGTTGTCGCTGATGGTGCGACTCGCGAATAATGAAGCCTTGTATTTACGCAGGGAACAACTACCTGCCGACTATCAGCCGGAACGTTTCTTACTGGTAGATACCTGTATCCGCATGTGGGGTACGCCCCGCCTGCTGGCCATGGCTGCAGCATTGGCGTGTTCGTTTCAAAATAAAAAAGGAGAACTGCCCGCTTATGCATTGACAGGATATGACTATACCCCTTTACAACTGGGTACCAAAGCAGGTGTAGCCAGTGCACTGGAATTGTTATCGCCTGAACTGCACAGCGCTACAGGGTTAACGGCTTTTGCAAAAAATGTATTGCAAAAACAACAACAGGAGTTTTTCCTGATTACTGATGAAACGCTGTTTCACGCAGCGCCTTTCCAGGAAGCCTTTGCTGCGATCCGTAAATTCAATGGTTACCTGATACTGGTAAACCGTGAAGGCAGGGTACAACTCTTTCATTACAATAAAGGGCACCGGCATTTGCTGAACCATGCTGTGTACGACCTGGAATCGATCTTCACGGCGACAGATATGTTGCCTGCCAGCCATAGTCTGCCGGCATTTTTACATCAGCACGAAGCGCCTTTGTATTTTCCATTCAGCACCATGCAGCTGCATTATTATTACTACAATGCTATGCAGTTTGGCGGTGTTGTAGTTACAGAAGACCAGCGGTTACTCTACTGGAAATCTATTGCATTCGGGGCGAATGAAATATACAGGGATCTTCCGAAAGCCAGCACTTATGCTTTCGGGCATAGTGAGCAGGGTACTATTTATGTATTGCTCTATCACAACGAAGCGCTGTATTTATACTACCTGAATACAAACATCCAGGCCGGCTCACATCATATTATCAGTCAGCGACTCACTGGTACTATCGTGATCGCTTATAAAGATAAAACCTTCTACATCACAGATGCAAATGACACGCATGCACTCTCTGTAGATACGCTGTCTATTAAAACCATAGGCAGTTGGGATGGCAACATGGTGCTCTCTGCCAGGGCAGACCATTTACGTGCTTTGAAGAAGATCATCAACTGCGGGTACAATATGTACAGACAGGTGAAGAGTATCAAAGTAAGTCCTTCGGGCAGACTGGCCATCAACCACATGGAGCTGCGTCACAATGCAAATAAACTGTCGCTGGAAAGCTGGACGACGGTGAACAATGTTATTCCCAACCTCAACGGTCAGGAGAGTACCATTCCCGGCACGCAGATCCGCATTACCAGGTATGTGTTAAATACGGGTATAGAAGCATGGATGGATTCAAGGGGATTATTACACCTCCGTAGTCAGGATCCAAATGTGCGTGAGATCACGCTGGTAGTCATACAAAATAAACCGACCGCCTGCTGGGCGGCTGATGGCGCTTATTGCGGATACCGGTATTTTATTGGTGACAACCACGACCGGCAGGTGCCCGCACATACCTTTTACGAATCATACATACAACCTTACATAGATCATCTGAAATGATTTTGCAGCTAACATATGATCCATCCGTTTGTCTTCCTGTACTAGGAGCTTACATCAGGGGGAATACCCCTGCGGAGTGGTTTGGGGAAATTCAGCGATGGGATGTACCCCCCGGCTCACTGACCTGCATGCTACTGCCGGAAACCAAATCCAGCATGGAACCTGTGGGTATGATGGTCGTATTTCATCCCAAACATATTCCGCATCTTAGTCAAATCGCACATCCTTATACGATTATCGGAAAGAAACTGCTGATACCTGTTCATGCTAAGTTATTGCCCGCCCTCAGCCTTAGTGAGATGGCAGATCTACTGGTGTGGGAATGGCAGGTGATGCACCCGAATCTTGGTTTCTATGGCTTTACGACGGCAGACCTCGTATCACTCAGCGATCTGCTGCAAATGCCGGCTGTCATTGACCATTCATGGGATATGGCACATCCGGGTATGCCTGCCATGGCGTCTCTGCGCATGATCCATGTAAGGAGAAAAGAAGATGATACCCCCCTGATAGATATGCTGAAAAGCAGTGTAGATAGCAAGCCCCTGAATGAAATACCCATGGCGGAACCACCGCTGAAAGGTTTCAAAAAAATAAAAGCATTCCTGCTCAAAGCGTTCATGTCGCTGTTAGGTAAGCGGGGTAATAAGAAGCAAAACAGCATGTACCAGTGGATGCAAAACCAGCTGGAACACCTGCAGGAAAAGAGAGACAAAGAAGTGGAACGCCTGCTCAATATGTTCGACGAGAACCTGGGCGAAGCGTTGCAATACGCAATACCATTAGGCTCACAACATGCCAGCAGAGGGGTAGCGCCACCATCAGCCTCCCTTTCTAAAAGGAATACGCATTTCAGCCTGGGCAACCTGGCTGGTGGCGGTGGACCGGTAGATGCATGGAATGTAAACAGGTACTATGAACAGCTGCATAAAAAATACATGCGGGCAGCACTGCAGGCATTAGAAAATAAAGACTACAAACAGGCAGCTTACATCTATGCACACCTCCTGCAGGATTACAATCTGGCTGCAAAGGCATTGGTACAGGGCGGATTTTTCAGAGAAGCCGCCGCCTTGTTCAGAGACTACCTGAACAGACATTTGCCCGCAGCAGAATGCCTGGTACAGGGAGGATTGCTGCTGGAAGCTATCGAAATTTACAAAGAACTGGAGATGTTTGAAATGGTGGGAGATCTGTATATAAAACTCGAACAAATGGACCTGGCCAGGACCTATTACAGGAAGAGTGTACAGGTGGCCCAGCAACAAAATGAATTGCTGAAAGCGGCTGTGATACTGGAAGATAAACTGAATGCGCCTGATGAGGCCTTGCGTTTATTGTACAGGGGCTGGAATGGCTTTAACCGTGCTGGTGACCACCTGGAGCAATACTTTGAGGTGGTGAGCAGGCATACGCCGGAGCAATTGCCTTTGCACATCAGAAAAGTGTATCAGAAGAGTAACCCGGAGCAACTGACCTTGTTCCTGCAGGTAATGCTCATTGTAAATAACAAACACACCAACCCTGCTGTAAAACAAACTGCCACCGACCTGAGCATGCACATCATCAGTGACCAGGTGAAACAAGGTAATACCCGGCACCTTTTTTTGCTGAAACAATTCTTACCGGAGGATAAGCAGCTACCTGCGGACCTGTTCCGATACAAGAGTACGGTGGCTGCACACCCAAAGAAAAAGGTGAACAGCAGACGGATCAACCTGCCCACAGGGATGACCTGGGCAGGGATGATACGGCATAACCTGCAACTGTTCATCGTCGGCATCAATGCACATTCGTTTTACCTGCTCAGGATCAGTCCTGACTTTGAAATAGAGCAATATTCATGGGCCACCATGCAGATGCTCCCCATGTTTGATTATATCGTGAGTGGATTTCCGGAAACAAACCGCCTGATGATCTACCTGAGCACAGAAAATGACTTCGAAGATCAGCCGAAAATATTACCAGCGAACCTGCATTTCAAATATGGTATGAGTGTGAGCTTCCCGAACTTCCTGCAGCAACATGTAGTGGGGTTTGTGGCCAAAATAGCAGGGGCGGTGACGCAGTTTGGCCTGAATGAACGGGTCTTGAGCATCTGGCATTTTTCGGGAGACGGGGAACTGGACAGGCAGTATACCTGTACCTTGGATGATGCAACCATCCTGTGCGATGACAGACCTTACCCTACCCCGGTGTATCAGCGGAATGATCTCTATTATTTCCTGCTGGAGGGGGTATTGTACTGCTCGGATGACCTTGGTAACTGTACCAGGCTACACTCAGCACCACCCGTAAACCTGCTGGCTGCGGTGCCGATGGTATCGACCATACTGTTCGGACTGACTAAAATGGGGATTGTGACCATCCAGGTCAATAAACAGCAAATGTCCATCGCAGGTGCTCCGGTACCCGTATCTCACAGGGTGGTGGCGATGGCGTTTATCCCGGGAGGACACCTGGTGGCAGTAGGTGATCTGCTGGCGAGTGTGTTCAAAGTGGAGGACGCCCTGTTGACACTGGAGCACGAAGTAACGCTGGAAGAAGAACCGGAATCTGTAATTGAGGGCAGTGTAAGAGGTGAATTTATCCTGTTGGGGAAAAATAAGGTGCTGAGTGTCATGGACGTAAACAAACTATAAGATATTAACAATTCATATTAGCTTTCTATCGTAAATTTGAAATACCTGCTTTGGAGGCATTTTTGGACAATTTAAACCCTGAAACATGGAAAATAAACTCATTCGCGAAGCCTATAAAAACTACTGGCTGGAAAACGGGAAAAAACCGGTATCTGTATACCTGTTCTGCCAGCAATTAGGTCTTTCCGAAAGCATTTTTTACGACAGCTATGCATCCTTCGATGCCGTTGAAAAAGATATCTGGTTATCCTTCTTTACAGATACACTCGAAAAACTGAAAGCAGACGATACCTATCTCGGTTATTCTGCCCGCGAAAAACTGCTCACCTTCTACTTCCTCTGGGTACAGAAGCTGAAAGAAGACAGAAGCTACATTTTGCAGCAGAAAGAACAATTCCATATCCCTGGCTATCATGAAAACAGGCTGGAAAAGTTCAAAGACGCGTTTTATGAATACGCGACAGACCTGATCAAAGATGGCTATCAGTCAGGCGAAGTAAAAGAAAGAAAATTCATTTCCAGTCAATACGTACATGGTTTCTGGGTGCAGGCACTCTTCGTGCTCAACTACTGGATCAAGGATGATTCAGAAAAGTTTGAGCTCACAGATGCTGCGATTGAAAAAGCCGTAAATCTCAGCTTCCAGATTATCAGCTCAGGCACAATTGATAGCCTGCTGGATTTCGGCAAATTTATGTTCACCAGGAAGTAGAGGAGATAATAGGTAATGAAAGAGCAAACTAATATTCCTACGGGAAAAGTGGAAAGAGCGAGTCGTTTTGTGACCACAGGATTGAAAGTTGGAACCAATTACCTGAAGCACTATACAAAAAAACTCATTGATCCCAATATCAGCAGGGAAGAACTGCATGCAGACAATGCAGAAGACATTTACGATACCCTCAGCAACCTGAAAGGCAGTGCACTGAAAGTAGCGCAGATGTTAAGTATGGACAAGGGCATGCTGCCCAAAGCCTATACCGAGAAGTTCGCCATGTCACAGTACAGCGCTCCTCCCCTTTCTGGTCCGCTGGTGATCAATACCTTCGTCAAGACCTTAGGTAAAACACCCGCACAGTTGTACGATACCTTCGATATCAAGGCAGCTAATGCCGCCAGTATCGGGCAGGTACATAAAGCCACCAAATGGGGCAGGGAACTGGCCATCAAAATTCAGTACCCCGGGGTAGCGAATAGTGTGAAGTCTGACCTCCGCATCGTAAAGCCTTTTGCCATGCGCATCGTAGGCATGAACGAGGTGGATATGGACAAGTACTTTGAAGAGATCGAGACAAAATTGCTGGAAGAAACGGATTATAAACTGGAACTGCACCGCTCTGTAGAAGTATCTACCTTGTGCGCGCATATTCCGAACCTGGTATTCCCGAAGTATTACCCGGAACTCTCCAGCGATAAGATCATTACTATGGACTGGCTAGGCGGCTACCACCTGAAAGAGTTCCTGTTAAAGAACCCATCTCAGGAAGTCAGAAATAGCATCGGTCAGGCACTATGGGACTTCTACCAATTCCAGGTACATAAGCTGAAAAAGGTGCATGCTGATCCACATCCGGGCAATTTCCTCATGAGGGAAGACGGTACGATCGGCATCTTCGACTTTGGTTGTATTAAGGAAATACCGGAAGATTTTTATGTCAACTACTTCTTATTGACAGATAAAGAAGTGTTGAAAGATGATGAGCGACGTAACCAGATATATACCAGCCTTGAAATGATTCATCCTTCGGATTCGGAAAAGGAGATTACATTTTTCTCCACCCTGTTCCAGAAGATGATCGACATGCTCACACTGCCATTTACCTTACCTGAATTTGATTTTGGCGATGAACGTTATTTCGGGGAGATATATGCTTACATGGATTATGTAGCTAATTTAAAAGAGGTGAAAGAGTCGAAAGTTGCGCGAGGGTCAAGGCATAGCCTGTATGTGAACAGAACCTACTTCGGCTTGTATTCTATTCTAAGCGATCTCAAAGCGAATATTAAAACGGGGCTTCCTGCGCTATAAGCAGGGCCCCATTTTTTTTCGTACCTTTTAATTATGAACATTCTTATCATCGAAGACGAGCAGGCGCTACAAGAATCAATCACACAATACTTAGGCAAACAGGGCTACATTTGTGAAGTAGCTACAAACTTCAGAGAAGGCATTCAAAAGGTCAACGATGCCGAATACGAATGTATTATTGCCGATATCGGTCTTCCCTATGGCAGTGGATTAGATATCGTAAAGGAACTAAAACAGATCCGCTCCGATGCGGGTATCATCATTATCTCCGCCAAAGATTCACTTGAAGATAAACTCAATGGTCTGGGCCTTGGCGCCGACGACTATCTCACCAAACCTTTTCATTTATCAGAACTAAGTGCACGGGTCAATGCCCTGCTGCGCCGCAAACATTTTGGCGGCAATACCAGTATTATCTTCCATGATATACAGGTAATTCCTGCTTCCAAAACGGTGCTGGTGCACCAGAAACCGGTGGACATGACTGCAAAGGAATACCAGCTACTCGTATACTTTATTGCCAACCAAAAACGCGTCATTACCAAGTCGGCCCTTGCAGCTCACCTGTGGGGCGATGAATATGACATGGCAGGTTCTTATGATTTCATATATTCACATATCAAAAACCTGCGCCGCAAACTGATGGATGCCGGTGCACCGGATTATATCAAGACGGTGTATGGCACAGGGTACCGGTTCGAATAATATGAAATTACTTACCAAAAATACCATCTGGTTTTTACTGATCATGCTGCCCCTGCTGGCGGCTGGCGGCATTTATCTCTATCATCAGTTTGATAAGGAACTGGAGAAAGAGATGGATGAAGAACTGGTAAATGATAAGATTCAATGGGAAGTCTATTTTGAGTCGATTCCTGATAACAGTCCTGTGTTTGGTATCACAACACCGGAGTTCAGTATTCATCCTGCAAATGGCCCTGCAAATGCACAACCGGTACTCCAATCGATTATGCAGTACCAGGAGATCGAGCATAAAGAGGTACCGTACCGCCAGTTGGAACAGGTGATCAGTATACGGGATAAATTTTACCTGCTCACGATCAGAAAATCACTGATTGAAAAAGACGACCTGATAAAAAACATCGCGCTGGTGATGGCACTGGCTTTTATTGGATTACTACTGTTTACCATATTGGTGAACAGGTTGATCAGCCGCAGCATCTGGCGGCCATTTTACCTGTCATTGGATAAGATGGAAAAGCTGCAATTGGAACAGATGCATCACCTTTCTTTTCCGGATACTTCTGTGACTGAATTCAACAGGTTAAATGAAGTGTTGCAAAATGCCACCTCCCGCATCTACCATGATTTTGTGATCATGAAAGAACTGACTGAAGATGCTGCGCATGAAATGCAGACACCACTGGCAATTGCGCAAAATAAGCTGGAACTGCTATTACAGGATGAAAACTTACAACCAGCACAGCTAAAATCTATCGCACAAACGCATGAGGCTTTGCAACGGTTGTCGCACCTGAATCATGGCATGTTATTCATGGCCAAGATCGGGAACCAACAATTTGTGGCCTCCGGCGAGATCAGCATCAGAACAGTGTTGGAGAAACACCTGCGCTTATTTGACGAACTGATACGGGATAAAAAATTGCTGGTGAGTACAGATATTTCAAGCGATCTTTTACTATCCCTACATCCTATACTGGCAGATACCCTCATCAGTAATTTACTGGGCAATGCCATTAAATATAATTACCCCAAAGGCCAGATCACCATACAGCTGAATGAACAACAGTTCAGCATCTGCAATACCAGTGAATACCCACCTATTCCCGCCTCTCAATTATTTCAACGATTTAAGAAGAATGCATCCAACCTGGAAAACAGTAACGGATTGGGATTGGCTATTGTGAAAAAGATCGCGGATACCAATAACCTGAAGATATATTACAAGCATAAAGAGCAGGAACACCATTTCATTCTGCGCCGGGACAGGCATCATCATTAATCCAGATTTTCCACAGGATCGCTCCTTTTCTTTGTTTCATGAAGTTTACAGGGTTCATTTTATTACTGGCCACGGGTCCGCTATTCGCACAGGACACGACTAAAGTTGTACAGATTCACGAGATAGTCGTGCACTCTACCCGTACCAATAGCCGTATTGAGGACCTGCCTATGAAAGTGGAAGTATTAGGACCTGAGGATATGCAGGAAGAAGGCGGTATTAAGCCGGCAAACGTAGCCAGTTTGCTGGGCGATCTATCAGTGATCCATATACAAAACACATCAGCTATCAGTGGGAATAATGCCATCCGTATGCAGGGGATGGATGGAAAATATACCCAGCTTTTGCGGGATGGCCTTCCCCTGTACGAAGGGTTAAGCGGCAATTTTGGCGTACTGGCCATCCCCCCGCTGGATCTGAAACAGATTGAGATTATTAAAGGATCTGTGTCTACGCTGTATGGTGGTGGCGCGATTGCGGGGATGATCAATTTTATTTCCAAAACACCGGGCGACAAACCATCATTGGATATTTTATTGAATCGCAGTACGCTCAAAGAGAACAATGCCAATTTATATTATTCACAGAAATGGCGTAAAACCGGTTTGACATTTTTTGGCGGTGTTACCCACCAGAATGCAACAGATGTGAACAAGGATGGATTCAGCGATGTGCCGCAGTTAAGACAGTACCTGGTGCATCCGAAATTCTTCTGGTATATCCATCCAAATACGACATTTACTGCCGGGTACCAGGGAACATTTGAACAACGTACCGGTGGTGGTACCTATTACACAGAAAAGAATAATAGTAATCGCAATAGCTTAGACCTACAACTGACCCACAAGGCGTTCACCATTAAAAGTAACGCCAGTCTCTATCATCTGCTGCATACAGAAGGGAATTTCCTCCTGCTGGGCAAACAATTGAACACCCATACAGAAGCCAGTTATAAATGGCATGGTATCGTGCTTGGCATGAACAATACCAGCGAAGCATATACCAGGGATCATCACGACAGCAGCCGTATTGGTAGTTATACCTACAATACTGTCGGCTTCTTTGCACAGGATGGCATTCAACTCACAAAGCAGCTGATGATAGAAGGTGGGCTACGCGCAGATCATCACAATATATATGGCTGGTTCCTGTTGCCCAGACTCGCCATGGTGTACAAACCCATTCACGATCTCTCTGTTCGCCTGAGTGCAGGTACAGGGTATAAGACCGCAGCCATCTTTACAACACAAACACAATTGCTGGGGTATAAGACGCTCGCCGCTATGCCGGATGGGTTGAAAGCAGAGAGAAGCAAAGGACTGAACTTCGATGCAAACTATCATACCACCCTCGGTGAACTTGACCTGACATTGAACCAGGCCTTTTATTATTCTCATGTGAAACATCCAATACTACCTGTATTCAGAAGTGATAATTTATATGAACTGCAAACCCAAAACGACCCGCTACATAGTGCAGGCACAGATACTTATGTGAGATTGGAAATGGATCATGTGGAATTATACCTGGGGTATAATCATACCATTTCAAAAATAAGCACGACATACGTGCCATTTGCACCACAGGATAAATTTGCGGCTACACTCGCTTATGAGATCGAAGATAAATGGCGCGTGGGGATAGAGAATAGCTGGAACGGGCATCAGTATTTATACAACAATGAGAAGGCGCCTAATTACTGGTTCTGGGCAGCCATGGTATCAAGACAAATAGGTGATCATGTCACAATGGTGTTGAACGGAGAAAACCTCTTTGATGTAAGACAGGGTAAACATTCGCCATTATATACCGGAACAGTCAATGATCCTACTTTTGTACCGCTGTGGGGACCTGTAGATGGCCGGCAAATAAATGTATCTGTTAAATGGAACCTGTAAAAAATAAAAGGCCGTCTCACTGGTGAAACGGCCTTTTACAATAAAATACATTGCTCATTACTTTACTGGTACTTCCACATGGGTTTCATCCCACTCTACGATCATCTTACCAGCAGGCAAAGTGATAGTCAGTTTTTCAACCGGTGCAGCTGTTTTAGTCACCTTAGCTTTCGCTTCCAGTACGTTGTGTACTTTGATAGAATCATACTTGTAAGCACCCCATTGTTTCAGTTCGCTGTTCAGTACAAATGTCCACTCTGATTGAGTTGGGATAGCGAACAGGGTGTAAGTACCTGCTTTTACGGCTTTGCCACCGAAGCTACCATCTTTAGCAAAAGTGATTTCAGTTGCTTCGTTAGCACCCAGGCGCCATACTTTATCATAAGGAACCAGGTCTCCAAAGATCACTCTACCTTTTTTAGAAGGCTGGCCATAAGCAACTTTTACATTTTTCCCTTCTGCAGTTACCCGAGGGCTTGCAACTGCCTTTTTTTCCTGTGCAGATACAAGGCTGCCAGTACCGGCCAGCAATGCAAAGAATAAGAGGAATTGTTTCATAAATAGTAAAAAATTTATGGAAAATTAATGTATAATGCGGGAGCGGTTGTTACCGTCTGTGTATTATTTACCGCTTTCGCAAATTGTTTTCAACTGTGTCAACCCCGATTCCAGCTGTGGCCCGGTGAGCCTGTCCGCCAGGAAACCACGCAGTTTCCACCATGGCCAGTAACCCAGGTGTGTTTCTAAGCGCCACATGATAGCAGTCGCTTTTCCATCAGCTGCAGGCTTGATTTCGAAATATGCATTTACCGGGCGCATGGCATTGAATGTCATCAGGTATTTGATACCACTGTCAGGACGACTTTCTTCAATACTTACCTTTCCGGTTATACGATCTTCATGTTGCATACCACTAAAAGTAAAGTAGGCCCCCTTTCCTGCAGGAGGGTTTGAATATTGCTTATCCTGTGCAATTTCATCGGCAGCCCATGGATTCCAGGCCGACCATTTACTCAGGTCATTCAATTGCGCATACACAGTAGGCATTGGTGCATCTATGACACCAGAACGTTCTACAATCGCTTTAGAAGGTAATAATAAGGATAGAAGGAAAAGCAGTACGCCGAAGCAAACTGCGCTAATCACGGCTAGTTTAATTAATCGCATATGAACAATTCCAGACTGTTAAGGTTGCAAATCTCGGTCTATTTTGGCAAAAGGAGGAGAATTATCTTAATACCGATTCGAGTTTGGCCAGTCCTTTTTCAAAATCCTTTCCTACCCATTTGTCCATCAGGAGGCCCATGAACTTTTTGAAAGGGTTACGCCCCAGTTCTGCTGTCATGGTCCAGGTCACACTGGTGCCACCGGGTACCGGTTCCAGTTTAAAGGTCGCTTTGGCCAGTCCCTGCTCCATAAAGTGCATATCTGTGGCAATGAACTCATTCAACCGGGAGCTGGTGATCATCATGGCCCCTTTGCCGATCTGCCGGTTTTGGCTTTCCCAGCTGTAGGCAGCTCCTATCCCACTCTCAGTATCGGTGTACAGGAGTTTCATATGAGGATCTGCCTGGTGCCAGGGAGACCAGTTTTCCCAGTTACGAACAGTATTGATCTGTTGAAATACAGCAGCAGGAGTGGCGGAAATGACCCTGACACGCACAACCTTCACAGTAGCCGGTAAAAACAGGCTAACTATGAAACACCCAGGGATGATCACAGCCAGAGCGCCCAGGAGAATAAAAAAGGTTTGCATCCCTAAAAGTTACCAAAAAAAAATGACTATTCCCACCGGAAAACTCTCACCGCCACAGCGTAAATGACCACACCCCATATTGTAATCACACCCAGCTCGAGGCCCAGGTTCCAGAGGTGCTGTCCTTCAAAGGCTACCTTCCGGAAAGCATCGTTCAGGTAAGTTAGTGGCATAATGCGGCAGATGACCTGCAACCAGGTAGGAAATACATCGACAGAAACAAAGGTACCTGCCAGGAGAAATTGAGGCAGGGTAATGATATTGGCAAATAGCGGAATCGTGCTCTCGCTATTGGCGAGACCGCTCACTACAAAGCCAAAGCCCATGAACACCACAACACCCAGCGCAGTCAGTATCAGCATTTCAAAAAAGGTACTCCACCCGTTTACCAGCGTGAAACCAAAGAAGAAATAACCGATCGCAATGATCAGGATCGCGCCGGAGATCTGGAATACCAGGCGGGCCAGGGATTCACCCAATACGATATGTAAGCGCCGGATTGGCGTAGCGAAGAAACGTTTTAATACCAGCGTCTGTCTTAAACCGAAAAACAGGAAAGCAGTGCTGAATACGGCTGCACTGAGCAGGGAAAAGCTCAGCAAACCAGGCAATATAAAATCGATGGTAGTATACCGGCGGCCAGGCAGCGTGATCATGGGTTCGATCCTGGCCACAGAAGCATGGCTGTAATATTTGGCATCTGCATTCCGGATCACACCATTCAGGATGGCATTGAATACGCCGATCTTTTCAACAGCAGCGGTAGAGGTATAGACCTGGATGGAGTTGGAAGGAGCATTGTCTACAGCAGGGAGTTCCTTTACTTTCAGAATAGCGGTGATATGCCCCTTTTTCAGCTCTGCCTGCAATTCTGCATTCGTTTTGTCTGTCACCAGTTTCAGGCTCTTCTCCTTCAATAACTGCTGGTACAGGTAACTATGGGTATCCGTCGCACTGTCCACACCTACTTTTACAGATACAGTGCTATCCCCGATAAAGCCAAAACAAAGTAAGATCACCAAGGGAAAACCTAAACTGAATACTACAGCCGAAGGGCTTCTCAATATTGCTTTCAAACTTGCTTTTGCCATGGCCAGCAGAGCTGTCCCTTGACT
Organism: Chitinophaga sp. LS1; assembly: GCF_034274695.1. Classification (NCBI taxonomy): domain Bacteria; kingdom Pseudomonadati; phylum Bacteroidota; class Chitinophagia; order Chitinophagales; family Chitinophagaceae; genus Chitinophaga; species Chitinophaga sp. LS1. Next base: position 4,533,313 of record NZ_CP128362.1, on the reverse strand, counting down.
GTATTTCACCGCCATACGCCTATTTAGTTGCTAGAAAATCGCGTAAAACTACTATTGTTTTACCTAAGTTGTATAAAAAAACCTGCCACTGTGGGCAGGTTTTAAGTAAATTTTAAGTGACGATGCTATTTGATCTCAATATCAAAGGGAATTCTGGCCTGTACCTGACCACTCATTTCTTTGATCCTCTTCACCTGCTCGTACAGGTTGTAGTTTTCACCCAGTTCTTTCTTCACCATCCGGGATTGCATATCGCCACCCAGACTTCTCACTACCTTTTCAAGGCCACCCTGTGGTTCAGGATATTCTTTTACATTGAAAGAACCGGCATGCACCATCTTCGCTGCACATGCAATCGCGTCCTGAATACCACCGATACGGTCTACCAGACCCAATTCTTTTGCCTGTACACCACTCCATACACGTCCCTGTGCAATGCTGTCTACCACTGCACCACTCAGTTTACGGCCATTGACTACCCGGGTTTTGAATACCATGTAAGTCGTATCAACGCCATTCTGGATGAAACGTTTTTCATCGTCTGTCATAGCACGGCTGGCAGTACCAAGATCAGCATACTGTGCGGTTTTCACACCGTCGAAAGTGACACCCAGTTTATTCTTAAAGAAATTACCCAGGTTCGGGATCACGGCAAATACACCAATAGAACCTGTGAGGGTATTGGGTTCTGCAAAGATAGAATCGGCCATACAGGAGATGTAATAACCACCGGAAGCGGCATAATCACCCATAGATACGATCACTGGTTTATCTTTCTTAGCCAGGGTCAGTTCGCGCCAGATGCTTTCTGAAGCAAGTGCGCTACCTCCCGGGGAGTTCACCCTGAATACGATAGCTTTGATATCCTTGTCCTGACGGGCTTCCCTGATCAGTTTGATATATCGGTCACTGCTGATGACAGTTTCTTTTTCGCTATCGCCACCTACAATGCTACCCTGTGCATAGATGAGGGCGATCTTGGCGTCGTTGTCCCTGAAACGGTGCTCGTTGGCATTTTCGTAGTTGCTCAGGGTCACGAAGTTCACTTTGTCAGTTCCGCTCAGGCTCAGGCGGGATTTGATTTCGTCCATCACCTGATCGTCGTAGCGCAGGCCATCCACCAGTTTCAGGCGGGCGGCATCTTCTGCATGCTGGATAGCGCCGTCATTGGCGTATTTGTGCAGGGTAGCCGTATCGATTTTACGGCTCTGGCCTATATTATATAAGAAATTGCTATACAGTTCACCCAGGTAAGCATTGGTCTGGATGCGGTTTGCAGGGGTCATTTCCGTTTCGCGCAGTGGTTCGGTGGCGCTTTTGAAACGGCCATCGTAGAAGATCTGCGGCTGGATCTCCAACTTTTCCAGCAGCCCTTTCAGGAAGGTGACCTGTGAATAGAAGCCATTGAAGTCAAGACCGCCTTTTGGATGGAGGTATACCTTGTTGGCCACAGAGGCGACAAAGTAGCTCTGCTGGCTCATATTCTCGCCATAGGCATAGATCCACTTGCCACTGGCTTTGAAGCGCTCAAGTGCGTTTCTGAATTCCTGATTGGTGGCAAAGCCGTTGGCATTGCCTTCTACTTTCAGGTAAATACCTTTGATATTATCATCGCCGGTGGCATTGTCAACCAGCCTGATGACGTCGAACAATCCAGGAGTGCCACCATCTCCTTTTTTAGTGAGCATGCTGAGTGGGTTGGCGACTTTCTGTTCACTGAGTTCCTGGTTTGTTTCCAGTACCAGTACGCCATTAGGGGAAATGACAACTTTATCGGGCGATAAAGCACTTCCGATCAATCCCAGGAGGATAACGATTCCCAAAACACCTACGACAATGAGTGCTAGTAGGGTGGCAAAAAAGATTTTAAAGAAACTACGCATATTTTGAGATTAAGGAAAACTGCTTTTCCCAAAAATAAAGATTATGTCTACTTTTGGGCCGTTGAAGATACATGAATAAAGCAATATTACTTATAGGTGGTAATCTGGGCAACCGTACAGAGAACCTGCAACAGGCTGTGATGCAAATAGATAAGCGGGCGGGAACCGTTGAAAAAAAGTCGGGATTGTACGAAACCGCTGCGTGGGGCCATGTGCAGCAGCCAGACTACCTGAATCAGGCTTTGCAGATAGATACGACCCTGAGTGCTGAAGAGCTGTTGGATACCGTACTGGATATAGAACGGCAGTTGGGAAGGGTACGCCAACAAAAATGGGGGGCACGGGTCATAGATATAGATATCATCTTTTATAATGATGCGGTGATCGATTTGCCGGCGCTGAAAGTGCCACATCCGCAGATGGCGAACAGACAGTTTGTACTGGTGCCGCTGGCGGAGATTCGTCCCGATTGGATACATCCGGTACTACATAAAGATGTCAGCGCTCTGCTGGCGGAGTGTACGGATACATTACCTGCCCAAAAATTTCAGTTACAGGAGCAAGCCAGATGAATTATAAATACATTACAATTGAAGGAAATATAGGGGCTGGTAAAACGACGCTGGCTACAAGACTGGCGAAGCACTTTGGTGCGCAACTGATATTGGAAGAGTTTGCGGATAATCCATTTTTGCCTAAGTTTTACGAGAAGCCACAGCAGTATGCTTTTCCGTTGGAGCTGTTTTTCATGGCAGAACGGTATAAGCAGCTGAAAGATATGTTGCAGACGCAGGATATGTTTAACAACTTTTTTATATCGGATTACCTGTTTATAAAGAGTTTGCTGTTTGCAAAGGTGACATTGAAAGATGAGGAATATAACCTGTACCAGAAGCTGTTTGATATTATTAATCCGCAGTTGTTACAACCGGATTTGCTGATATTTCTGAATGCACCGATTACAAAGTTGCAGCAGAATATAAAGAACAGGAACAGGTCTTATGAGCAATCGATACCTGATAGTTATCTGGGGAATTTGCAGGATGTGTATATGCAGTATATCAAGCAGCACCCGGTGAAGACATTGATGGTGGATACGACAAAGGTTGATTTTCTCAGGAATCCTGAAGAGTTTGAGAGATTGTTAAAAGCATTGGAGCAAGATTATCCGCCGGGAATAAATTACTTTTAAAAGAATTTGCTATAAGCCAAATAAAAACGCTTTTGCCTACGGCAAAAGCGTTTTTATTTTTTGGGGGGGTATTTTTTCAGGATCGCTTGCAGCGGTCCTGAAAAAATAGATATAGAATTAATTACTCCAATAATAATTAATTACTCCATAATAATAATCAATTACTCCGCAACCAAAGATATAGAGCTTCTCTATTACGTAATAAATAATATTGCTTTGCTCTATATATCTAAGGCGGTTATATTTACGCTAATTTGATGATTAATTTAGTTTTGTTTACTACGGGCTGACTGTCTAGTCAGCCCATTTTTTGTGCAATAGTCTTTGCAGCAATATAGCCACTACTCCATGCATGCTGGAAGTTGAACCCACCTGTGATACCATCTACATCCATGACTTCACCGCCAAAGAACAATTGCGGCAATAATTTACTTTCCATCGTATTCGGATCGATCTCTGATAATTTGATGCCCCCACAGGTGACAAATTCTTCTTTGAAGGTGGTCTTCCCTTTCACGGGGCATTCCATAGCCACCAGTTGTTTGATGAGTTTATTCTGTTCCTTTGAAGGCACATCGGCCCAGCGGGCGTCTTCGGCAATGCCTGACTGTTCCAGCATAAATAGCCATAAGCGCTGTGGCAGGCCAAAAGGATTTTTGTTGTAGATCTTTTGTCCACCCAGTTCGAATCGCAGGCTTTGGAGATCTTCCCGCAGGCTGTTTTCATTGTGATCCGGCAGCCAGTTGATAACAGCGGTAAACTGGTAGTTCAGATCTGCCAGTTCTCTTGCCCCCCAGGCAGAGGTCCGCAAAATAGCGGGGCCACTCAACCCCCAGTGGGTGATGAGCACCGGGCCCTGTTCCTGTAGCTTGGTGCCTGCAATCTTCACAGCGGCGATAGCGCTGACACCCATGAGAGAGATAATGGGATTGCCCGGCATATTGAAAGTAAAGAGCGACGGCAAAGGAGGTACGATTTCATGACCGGTGTTCTGCAACCATCCGAACTTATCAGCCTGCGGATACCCTCCGGCCGCTACAAATACAAACTTAGTTTCGATAGGCGCTTCGTCCTGCAACAACACTTTCCAGCCATCGGAGGTTTGTTCCAGCCCGCTTACGGCCGTGTTGGTTCTGATCTGCACCCTGTGTTTATCTGCTTCCTTCAGGAGACAATCGATGATGGTCTGGGAACTATCCGTAACCGGAAACATACGTCCATCGGGTTCAGCCTTGAGCGAAACCCCTCTTTCCTGGAACCACTGGATGGTGTCAGGCACGAAAAAATGCCCAAAAGACTTCTTCACAAAATGCTGTCCCCTTGGATAACGCTTTGACATATATAATATATCAGGGGCATTATGCGTGACATTGCACCTGCCGCCGCCGGATACTTTTACTTTGGAAAGCAGCTTGCCAGTCTTCTCTAACAGGATGACTTCCAGTGATTTTGCCATTCTGGCGGCATTTACCGCACAGAAGAAACCAGCTGCCCCACCCCCAATAACTACTAATCTATTGTCTTTCATTTATTTATACCTGATCGTTAAACTGATATTTTCTTAACCATTTTCGGCCTGCAATATCCTAAGAAAGTTTATAACAATTTAGTTTATAAAACACTAGCCGTATTTTTTGTATATGTTATTTTTTCATATTATTTTGCATATTATATTTTTGTATACTATATTGTCGCAAATAAGTTTCCACATGCAATCTGTGAAATCTAAAACTAATCGCTTAAAGTGGTTGCTCCCATTATGTCTGATGGGTATTACAGCAGCCCTTGCATTTTATCCCGCCGATGAATGGCAGGATAAAATTACGCAAGCCCTTGAACAGTACAGCAAACGCTTTCCCCAGGAAAAAGTTTATCTGCAGGTAGACAAAGATTACTACGGTGCGGGTGAAACCATCTGGTTTAAGGCATATGTACTGCTACAAGGCCAACCTTCTCTCTCTGCAACGAACCTGTACGTAGAATTAATCGATAAGAGTGGGAAGATTGTTCAAAAGAAACTTATTTCTGTGGGGGGGGCTACTGGTTCAGGTGCGTTTGTAGTTCCGGAAACAATGCCGCCGGGTCAATACCAGATCCGTGCTTATACTGCCTGGATGCTGAACTTTGATGCGGAGTTCTTGTTTTACAAGGACATCGAAATCTTTGATCCGGCTCACCCTGGCCAATTGCCGGCTAAACCAGTTGGCAATGACTTTTCTGTTCAATTTTTCCCTGAAGGCGGTAATGCGATCGTAGGTGTGGGCGGTCGTATTGCATTCAAGGCGATTAATGATCAGGGTTACCCTATCGAAGTAAATGGTATCGTACAGAACCTGAAAGGGGAAACAGTTACATTACTGAAAACAACGCGCGACGGTATGGGCATGTTTGACCTGACCCCTGTAGCCGGTGAAACTTACAAGGCAATCGTTCAAACCAGCAAAGGACAACAAAAAACGGTACTGCTGCCACAATTAAAGACAGCGGGTGTGGGACTTAAAATATTCAATAAAGGTACACGTATCTTCTATCAGACTTTGCCGGCTACGAAAGATAATCCTATATATAACAATATGTTGGTTGTAGCACAGATGCAACAACACGTGATATATAAAGCCAAGCTGAATGCAGCTGAGGGACAGTTGAGCGGTTTCATTCCTACTGCCAACCTGCCTTCAGGTATCGTACAGTTCACCATCTTCACTGCGGATGGTATGCCAATCGCAGAGCGACTGGCATTTGTACGTAAACCTGATCAGCTGCAACTGACTTTACAGAATTTAAAGATCAACAATCAGCCAAGACAGAAGAATGTACTGGAAGTAAAAGTGCCTGATACCATGCTGACCAGCCTGTCTGTATCTATCACTGATGCTGACAATGTGGTGATCAGCGATGATCAGAACAACATCCTCTCTAACCTGCTGATGACTTCTGACCTGAAAGGGTATATCGCTAATCCGGCTCAGTACTTCAGGGATATGGATCCAGCTACCATGCAGGGCCTGGACCTGGTGATGATGACGAATGGATGGAGAAGGTTTACATGGGAAAAAATTCTGCACAACTACCTGCCAGAGATCAAGTATCCTTATGAACAGGGGCTGCTGCTGAAAGGTATCGCAACCATCAACAAGGGTACTGCTCCGCTGTCAAATGGTAAAGTGGATTTCATCCTGAAACAGCCTGTTGATACTTCTACCGCATTCTCTTCTGTTACTACGAATGATAAAGGTGAATTTGCCATAGACCGTCTGCAGTTCGTAGATACCATCAACGTATTCTATCGTGCAAACGATCCGAATAAAGCCTGGAAAGACGTGAACGTGAAGTTTGAGAATCATTTCTTCGAGACGCAGTCTTCTGCTAACATGCCTTATCCTTTCAGAGAGCCACAGCCTATTGAAAACACTGTGCTGAACAGCTTCCTGAATACAGTAAATGAAAACAATGCAGTAACACGTTCTATACAGCAGAAACCAATCTTCCTGCAGGAATATAACGTAAAGGATAAACGTCTGAGCAGAACCGATGTAGTAGAACAACGTTATGCTACCGGTATGTTTAACGCGGGTGATGGTTATTCATTTGACCTGACCAAGTCTGAAAACGGTTCCATCAACATCTTCCAGTACCTGCAGTCCAAAGTACCAGGTCTGACGATCAATACAACAGATCCTACTACCCCGGCTATGCAATGGCGTGGTGGTGCACCGGTACTGTTCCTGAATGAAATGCCGACCAATGTGGCCATGCTGAATAACATCAACATCCAGGATGTGGCGTTCATCAAGGTATTGCGTCCGACTTTCGTAGGTGGTTTTGGTGGTAGCAGTGGTGCGATTGCGGTGTACCTGAGACGTGGTGGTGATAGCAAGTCTGATGTGGATACACATGGATTTGAAAAATACCGCAAGGCTGGTTATGATATCGTAAAAGAATTCTATGCACCTGATTATACTGTACGTAAAGAGATCCATATTTTGCAGGATAAGCGACTGACACTGTACTGGAATCCAAACCTGGTAGCAGATACCCTGACACATACAGCACGTATTTCTTTCTACAATAATGACTTTACAAGAAGGTTCAGAGTTGTGGTAGAAGGTATGGCTGAAGATGGAACACTGGGTCGTGTGGAACAATTGTATTAATAAATAGTATACGGCATTATTATGGCTTTTAGTTTTGCCTGGGCAATATTGCCCAGGCAAAACTAAAAGCCATAATAATATATGAATTAAATTATAGGAAAATTTGGCTGATTAAGAGAGTTTAGACGCTCTTACTTTGCGTATTATTCTGTTATGCATATCGTGGGGCTTCCTCATCGCTGAATTTCTTTTCGCTAACTTGCAATATTTATTGTGGTTGTGCGTACAAATATTTCATGTAATTTGATCTACTAAGATAAAAGGCCATGATTTCAGTCAATCCATATTTAGTTTATAGAGGGAATTGTGAAGAAGCGTTCAGTTTCTACAAAACAGTGTTTGGTAGTGAAAGCCTCTACATAGGCCGTTACAAGGATGTGCCGGAGGAGGCCAGGAAATTTTTCCCAAACGCACATGATGAAAATGTTATGCATGCCACACTGCAAATCGGTGAAAGGACAGTTCTGATGGGGAATGATAGTGCAGATATATCTGAGCAATCGGCGGCTTCGTTTTCAAGAGATTTCTATCTTTACCTCAATACAGATAATTCCGAAGAGGCTATTCGGATATTTAATGAGCTATCAGTCGGTGGAGAAATAAAAGTGCCTATCGCCCAAACCTTCTGGAGTCCTTATTATGGGGTACTTACCGATAGATTTGGAATTCACTGGAAAATCACCTCTCATCCAGATAAGGAAGGCTAAAAACAAATTATAATTTGATGACTGAACTATACCTAAGCACTTTTCTCTCTTTCATGAATGTTTTATTCAGATACCTAATGGGTCCGCGTTTCTATTTGGTTGATTCCAAGAGGTTTTAACCAGGATACAACTCCTTTTTTGTAGCTGCCTGCAGGGAATTTTGTTATATTTATTGCGTATCGTTTCGTAAATACAATCTTCCCGGAATGCAACACATGCCATCTATCGCCATAGATATGGACGAAACCATCGCGGATCCCATTACAAAAGCCCGCTCCTGGTATTACCGGGACTACGGCACCATCTTTACAGAAGACCAGCTCAGGGGTAAATCTATCTCTGAAGCCGTACCACCTGAACACAAAGGCATCATCCACCAATATCTCAATACCCCTGGTTTCTTCCGTGACCTCCCCGTATACCCGGATGCTCAAAGGGTGATCGAAGAACTGAACAAAAAATACAAAGTATACATCGTCTCTGCCGCCATGGAATTTCCGAATTCCCTGATGGACAAGATCAGCTGGCTGCAGGACCACTTCCCCTTCCTCACCTGGCGGCAGTACTGCCTGTGTGGCGACAAAAGCCTGGTACAAACGGATTACATGATCGATGACCTGATCAGGAACTTCCAGTTCTTCAAAGGCACCCCCCTGCTCTTTACAGGACCTCATAATATCCATATCGAAGGGTATAACCGTATATTAAACTGGGAAGACGCGGCCTCGAAATTACTCTGACCGGCATCATTCCTGTAACAGGATATCACATAAACAGCTAATTATTATCTGATGATCAGAAAGGGACTATTATTGTTACTGCCCATCCTGGGCCTCTATTGGAATACAAGCTATGGACAGCACCTCAAAGCGGGATTTGACCCCAAAGAATATGCAGACATGCTCGCTATCTGCTTCCTTAACGCAGATACCCCGTGGACCAAAAAGATACCACCCCCGGAGGACTCCAAACTCATTTACCGCTCCAAAGAAACAGGTTTACACAATCGCTGGGACCTCTGGACCTACCATGGCAATGTGGCCGTGATCAGCATCCGGGGCACGGTGGGCAACAAAGAATCCTGGATGGAAAACTTCCATGCCGGCATGATCCCCGCCATTGGTTCCTTTCAGCTGAACGATAGCACTCACTTCAAATACCGCTTTGCCAAAGACAGTAATGCATATGTACATGCGGGTTGGACACTGGCCCTGGCCTCAATGGCAGACGATATCGTGGCAAAGATCAAAGACTGCTACCGGCAAGGAATACATGATTTCATCCTCACAGGACATAGCCAGGGTGGTGCGATCACCTTCCTGCTCCGTTCCTATCTTGAATACATAGACGATCCGGCTTTCCCAAAAGATATTACCATCAAAACCTATAGCAGTGCTGCTCCAAAACCAGGGAATTTATACTACGCGTACGACTATGACTTCGTGACACGTAATGGCTGGGGATTCAGAATTATCAATGCCCGTGACTGGGTGCCGGAAGCCCCATTTTCGCTACAGACCACCCGTGATTTCAATAGCCCGAATCCTTTCCAGTATGTAAAAAAGTCGCTGCGAAAACAATCGCTGCCTGTAAGAATTGTGCTGAGTTATATGTATGGCAGACTGGATAACAGCAGTAAAAAGGCTAGCCGGCGCATGCAAAAAGTTTTGGGCAAACGGCTATATGGTATGGTGAAAAAAACATTGCCTCAATATAAGATGCCGCCTTTTGTAGGCAGCCATAATTACGCCCCTGCCGGCGTACCGATCATACTCGCTCCCACAGCGGATTACGACACGCAATTCCCCTTCGATGGCAAGAACATTTTTGTACATCATGCTTACGATCCGTACCGCTATTTGCTGGAAGCAGACTACCTGAAATGATCATATTAAACCGTACAGAATCAAATCAAACCGCTTAACACGGAATTAACTAAGCACTTAACTTCGGATTAACCAGGTTCGATGTTTTTAAGCGGTATGTTTGTGTCGATAAAAGCAAAAGCACGTTGTCCTTTACTTCCATGTTCCTGCTACCATGCGCAGGGTAGCAGGACTTGGGGGTTAGGGGTTAAGATTGTCATGTGAATTAACTTATTGTATTATTATATAGGGGGAACACATCGGGATTCATGTTATCCGGAATCAAAAACCAACTAAAAAAGGGACTGCCTGCTGGTAGCCCCTTTTTGATCTGTATGGTGCGAAGGTTAGTTCTTTAATTTAAGTTAGCCCTTCAATGCAGGTTCCCTTTCAATGTAGGTTCCCTTTCAATGCAGATTACCTTTCAATGCAGGTGACCCTTCAATGTAGGTTCCCTTTCAATGCAGGTTACCCTTCAATGCAGGTTACCTTTCAATGCAGATTAATCCTTTAATTTATGAAGGAAGGTGCTGAGTTTAAACAGCAGCTCATCCTGCAGACCGGCTCTCAGCTTTGCTTCTTCATCGGTAATACCGAGTTTACGCATCCGCTGGTAATAGCCATAGGAGCCTCCAATCAGATCAAGGCATTCCTGGATCTTTTGTTTTACTTCTTCTTCTTTACTCTTCTTTTCAAATTCCTTTTTTGAGAGGATTTTGTGCAGGTAGAACACACTATCTCTTGGTTCTACCCATTGCTGTCCACGCTTGTGCTGGGGTTTATAGACTTCCAGGTAGCAATTGTCCAGTGTGAGTACATCGCCCAGTTCTGTCCGAAGATCGATTACAGGGGGGTGTTGTTTACTCTTTTTCAGCAGACCGCTGATCTGAGCCCCTTTTTCGCCGGCACTGACCAGTACCATGTGCAGGGCAGCCATTTCCATGCTAATGGTGATCTTGGTAAACCGGCTGCCAGCTTTCAGTTTGCCGATCAGGCTTGGATTGGCATGCTCATCAAATACGATATCTTCTACCAAAATTTTGCTAACCATGCGGTAGTTAGGGGTATAGCCTTCTGTATCAGGGGTTTCCTTTTTAGAGGCTTTTACCTTTTCCTGGCGGCGTACGGACTGCAGGTAATCGTCCATCATGCGGAGGTCCTGCATGCGGAGGCGATTGTACAGCTCGTGATGGGTGTAGTTGACGACATTGTTCAGCGAAAGCAGGTCATCCCATACATCGCCGTGCTGTGCTTTTTTCAGTTCTTCCAGCACTTCTTCGGCTGGCATATTACGACGGTATAATATTTCCGAGATCAGGAAGATTGAAAAGTCATTGACCGGGTATCCCAGTTCCGGCAGCAGATCATAGGGGCTGCGTTTTTGATCGGCAGCCTGTTGCAATTGATCGATGTCAGACACGACCGGGGCCAGCAGATATCTGCGGGCTGCCGCTCTCAGCTTCTTACTCACATAATCCAGCAGCTGATCGCTCAGCTGACGATGACTGGCAAAGTCATGCAATATCTGCACAAAACGCTTTGATGTAGGCAAGCCGAACTGTAGTAGAATATCATTTTCCATCTCCAGCACAACTGCACCACCGGCCTCTTCCCTGCCGGCCTTCGTCCGCAAATCTGGTTGCTGACAACGCTGATAGTACTCCTGTAATTTCAGTTTTAGCTTATCCATATGTTTTTATCGATTAGGTAAAAATTAATACACATACCTCTCCTAGACCAGTTCGCATGACAATGCCATATGACAAATGTCCATGTGCCGGTATTCGGATACAAATAGTTGTTTTACAACGAATTAAATAATGGGAGTAGTATTGTGAATTAAATGGGAGAATGCAAATCTAACCTTTTTTGGTATTGGAGCCAAATAAGGAGAACATCGGCCTGACTAAAATTCAAACTACACTACCGAGCACTGGTAATGTAATAGTTTGAAAATCAATATTAGATTATAGAAGTATAGAAGAGGCATCGAAGAAGCATCGAAGAAGCATCGAAGAGGCATCGAAGAGGCATCGAAGAAGCATCGAAGAAGCATCGAAGAAGCATCGAAGAAGCATCGAAGAAGCATCGAAGAAGCATCGAAGAGGCATCGAAGAGGCATCGAAGAGGCATCGAAGAGGCATCGAAGAAGCGTCGAAGAAGCGTCGAAGAAGCGTCGAAGTAAGCTTATAGTACGGTCGAAAAACAGTCGAAGAAAGCTACTCAAAATATTTTTCGTGTGAGTCTGCTTGTAAAACAAAAAGAATCAACTATTTTGGACACCAGGCGAACTAATATCAATAGCATATAAATTATTTTTTATATTTTGCCTGCCAGAAGTATTTCCATGCCAATAAGACGAATCATGTGAGACCTATAGAGCGAACAATTTAAGGCGGAATACCACAACAAGATCAGAAACAATTACAAACAATCTATAAACAGCGCATGACTAACAAGCCTACTGATTTTACCTGGAGTACGGATCCAAATCCGCACCATGTGAGAGTTCGACAAATCCTTAAAGAACACCCGGAGATGAGGGAACTCGTAGGAAAAAATCCATACACCATATTCCTGATTCTTGGGCTCGTTGGAGCACAGGTCGCCATATCATACTGGGTAAATGATCATTCCTGGTGGATGGTATTTGGCGCAGCCTACCTGGTGGGTGCATTTATCAGCCATGCCCTGTGGGTAATGATTCATGAGTCCAGTCACGGTCTTATCTTCAAAGGTAAATTACCCAATATGCTGGCTGGTATGATTGCCAACCTGCCACATATCTTCGCCAGCTCCGCCTCTTTCCAGAAATATCACCTGAAGCACCACGCTTACCAGGGTGAACATGACCTGGATGCGGATCTGCCTGATTTCTGGGAAGCCCGTCTGGTAAGCAACAACCCACTGAGCAAAATGATGTGGTTCCTGTTCTTCCCGGTATTCCAGGTAACCCGTACTGCCCGTTTGAACATCGAACTGTTTGACCGTTGGGTGGTATTGAACTGGGTGATTCAGCTGAGTTTTGATATAGCTATTATTGCCCTCATCGGTCCCAAGGCTTTTGTGTTTATGCTGGCCAGCTTCTTCTTCTCAGTAGGTTTACATCCGCTGGGCGCACGCTGGATACAGGAACACTACCTGACGCTGGATCCTGTACAGGAAACATATAGCTATTATGGTCCGCTGAATAAAGTAGCGTTCAATGTGGGATATCATAATGAACACCATGATTTCCCTTCCATTCCATGGAACAAACTGCCACAGATTAAATCAAAGGCACCGGCTTATTATGATTCATTGCTGTCACATCAGTCATGGTCTAAGCTGATATGGTTGTTTATTTTCAATCCAAAGCTTTCATTGTATTCAAGAGTGTTGAGGAAGGAGAAAGTGAAGATTGTGAAAGAGAAAGAAGAACAGGTATCTCTCTAAATAGAAAAGAGAAATTTATAAAAAAGGGAGTGTATCATACTTTTGATACGCTCCCTTTTTCTTGAAAATGATATTCATTCACCATTGGTGAATTCCCTCTTTCATGAATATTTTCTTTGAAAACGGTATTCATCCCCCATTGGTGAATTCCCTCTTTCATGAATGTTTTATTTGAAAATGGTATTCATTCCCCGTTGGTGAATACCCTCTTTCATAAATGTTTCCTTTGAAAATGATATTCATCCCCCGTTGGTGAATTCCCTCTTTCATGAATGTTTTCTTTGAACATGGTATTCATTCACCATTGGTGAATTCCCTCTTTCATGAATATTTTCTTTGAAAACGGTATTCATTCCCCATTGGTGACTTCCCTCTTTCATGAATGTTTTCTTTGGACAAATCTCAGTGTCCCTTTTTCTTTGAAAATAGTTCGTCCAGGCCATAATTTGATATGACTCTATAGGATTAAAATTTTCTTTTCGTGCTTATAGCAACAATCGTTTGTACTTAGAGTCTTAAATCAGTTTTTTCTACAGGCTGAAAAAGCACCAATAAAAGGTCGATTTTTGTAACTTAGTAATCTTATTGAGATGGGGGTAATGCCTCAAGCTCGCGCAGGCGTCTGAGATAATTATTTATCTGCGCCTGCTTTCTTTTTTTAGCCACTCCTGATTATCAGGTTCCATATATGGCACTCTATTTTTGAGTATAAAATAAGCGGCAATTAGGATTTTGTGTGAAATTGCAATAAGTGCTCGTTTTTTGCCTCTTCGTATACTCAAAGTATAATATTTTCTTTTCAGATAAGTATCTTTCGTATGTGCTGCAGCCCATGCTGCTTCCACGAGTGCGGTTTTAAGGGATCTGTTGCCATGATTGATTCTTTCACTTTTCTTTTTTCCGGCACTTTCATTATTACCAGGACATAAACCACACCAACTAGCCAAATGATGCTGATTAGGGAACGCATGCATATCTGTACCTATTTCGGCTAAGATGGCGGTAGCTGTTTGTTTTTGTACTCCGGGAATAGTCTGAAGTAATTTTACTTCTTCCTCCCATTTTTTTAAGTACTGATCTATACGGTTATCCACCTGACCAAGTAGGTCATTTAGCTGTAAAATAACAGTTTTAGACAGGCTGAGCATAAAACGGTGATGCTCATTGAGATGGCCTTCTAATGCAAGAATAAGCTCTTGTTTTTTGATTTTGAGCCTACCTTTTGCCAAATTGGCCAATATCATAGGATCCTGTTCTCCTTCAATAATGGCAGTGATCATTGACCAGCCACTTACACCGAATACATCACTGACTACAGTGCTCAATTTGATATTGGCTGTCTCTAAAATGTTCTGTAACCGGTTATATTCACTGGACCGCTGTCCTATTACTTTACGTTTGTATCGGTACAATTCCCGTAATTCGCGAGTGTATTGCGGTGGAATAAAACTTCCCTTTAGTAGCCCGCTTAGCAATAATTTTGCAATCCAGGCACTGTCATTGCGATCGGTCTTATGCCCCGGCACATATTTAATATGCCGGGCATTGACCAGAATAAGTTCAAAGTGAGGTTCCAGTATATTAAAAACAGGCTTCCAGTAAACCCCGTGCTCTCCATTGCGACATGTGTAATGCCGGATTCTTCAAGCCAAGCTACCAGGTCCCTAAGTGAACTTGTGAAAGTGCTAAAAGTGCGGGTTTGTTCTTCCAACCCATTTCCTCTGATGGTGGCTACTACATTCTCCTGGTGAACATCGAGGCCACAGCCGCGACTCACAACCTGTTCAAAACTGATATGTGATTGTTCCATGGTAGTACTTTTGTCGAAGGTACCACCATTTTCATAGTCGTTTGTGAACCCGGTTCATGAGGGTTTTTTCTGAAAATGGTTTTCATTCCCCGTTGGTGAATTCCCTCTTTCATGAAGGTTTTATTCCTTTACAGCTATCGCATATAAATACCAAGCCACATGCGGAAACCATTGCTCCGCCCATCTCCAGTCATAATCCGTCCCGGTCGTCGCATACGATAAATTGAACCTCCTCTTCCAAACTTCAGATAAGGTCTTTATAATTAATAAAGTGGTAAGTAAAGAAATATATGAATGAATGATTTTTTCGGTGAATTGCTTTTGGGACTACTGCAGAGATTTCGACTGAATCACATAATATCTTAATAATATATAGCGCTAGAAAAGACTACCGAAATATGTGGTTTTGCATAAACCGACAGATCGTAATTTACAATGGATTCCCACAACCCTCGGGAAATATTTTCATCCTATTAAGATATGCCTGATCAAAAGAAAAATGATGCTGGTAAAATGAGTGGATTCAAGATCTACGCCAATATGATTCTCCAGCATGCTGATATTCCCAAAAAGACGATCATCTTTAATACGATAGTATCTGGACTTGTTAATGCAATTTTATTATCCACACTAAACAGTGCGGCCAATTCAGCCGGAGAAGGTACCGTAAATATCCGCTACCTGATAGCCTTTGGCGTTGCGTTACTTATATTTTTCATTACTAAAAGGTATATTCTGCGGCAATCTGTTGAGATTGTCGAGAACTCTGTATATAACCTCAGATTGCGAATACTGAATAAACTGCGGCAATGTGATTTATCATCCATGGAATCTATCGGGAAGGACCAGATCTTTACACGTGTTTCCAACGACACCAACTTTATTTCTCAATCGGCGGCAATGATCATCAATGGCTTTCAGGCAGCCATCCTTGTATTCTTTGCATTAATTTATATTGCGATCCTTTCTGTCACCGCTTTCCTCGTTACCATCCTGGTGCTGGTGATAGCGGTCACCTATTATTTCAGAAGACAAAAAGAAGTGAATGAGGCAATGATGCTGACCAATAGGAATGAAGCCGCATTCTATGATCATATAGAAAACCTCGTGGAAGGATTTAAGGAAATAAAAATAAGTTCATTAAAAAATGAACAATTATATTTTGACATTAAACAAACTGCACTGGAAGGAAAAGATAACAAAGTAAAAAACGGTTTACACTTCGCAGTAGGATTCATGTTTTCCGAAATAGTATTTTATTTATTACTGGCATGTGTAGTATTTTTACTCCCGCAATTCCTTACATTGTATGCCGGTACCCTCACCCGCCTTACAGCATCTATCCTGTTCATTATAGGACCACTGGAAAATATTGTCACCACTATTCCCCTGTTCATTAAAGCTATCCACGCTACTAAGAACATACAACAACTGGAAAACAAGATTCAATCATTACGGAATAATGATACCACTCAAAAGAAACAACCACTCCCTCCTTTTGAGGAGCTGAGGCTGGAGAAAGTTTGTTATGAATATATAGATGAGGAAAATCAATCTTCCTTTTCTTTAGGCCCTATTGATCTTGTTTTAAAGAAAGGTGAACTGGTATGTATTGTAGGTGGTAACGGAAGTGGAAAATCAACCATGCTGAAAGTACTTACCAATCTCTATCATCCCAGCTCCGGCCGGATTCTTTATAATGGAAAAGATATTTCTCTTTATGACAATGAAGAATACAGGTCCGTTTTCTCCGCTATTTTTACAGATTTCCACCTGTTTCCAAAGATATATGGTGTGAAAGACCTCAACGAAGAAAAAGTAAATGAGTATATCAACCTGATGGCTCTTTCACATAAAACACATTTCGAGGGATTAAATTTCAGCAATGTAAGATTATCCACCGGACAGCGCAAACGGCTGGCCTTAATATGTGTGTTGCTGGAAGATAACCCCGTTATGATCCTGGATGAGGTAACGGCGGACCAGGATCCTGAGTTTAAAAAGTTCTATTACCTTGAAATACTATCCTCCCTGCGTCAAAGAGGGAAGACGGTTATGATGGTTTCTCATGATGATAAATATGCAGAACAATTCGATAGGATTATAGAAATGGAATATGGTAAAATTATTTCAAAATAGTCAATCGATATGTATCAGCACTTTTCTCAATTATCCAATATCAACGAGGTGCTACTGCAGCGTACCCTGTTATCAGACCAGAAAATTATTTTTGTTTCAGGGACTAGACAGGAGGAGGTAGTTACGCATCGACAGTTTGTGCAGGAAGCACAGCTTTTACTAGGATATTTTACTGCAAACGGCATTCGTAAAGGAGACGAGCTGATTATCCAGCTGGAGGATAATAAAAAATATCTTATAGCACTTATCGCCTGCATCCTGGGCGGTATTATTGCCGTTCCACTGGCTACCGGTTCCCAGCACGAACACAAGCAAAAGATCAGGAATGCCTGGCAGATCATGCACAAACCATTCCTGTTTACCAATAATGCTACAGCTACCAGGCTGGCCCAATATTTTACTGATCATCATGAAGCAGATAAAATATGGTGGCAGCAAATTCAGCCATCCCTGCTTTTCTGGCCGGATGAATTTGAAGAAACAACAAACACCATAAATACAAATGCGGCACCGGATGAAACAGCCTACCTGCAGTTTTCCTCCGGCTCTACGGGTAATCCGAAAGGGGTAATGATGTCTCATTCCAACGTGTTACATAATACAGATGCAATACTGACCCTTTCAGGCGGTACGCCGGCTGACCATACAATTATTTGCTGGCTTCCACTTACGCACGACATGGGGCTGATAGGCTGTTTTTTCACGGCCCTACTGGGAGGCCTCAATCTTGTAGTAATCCCTACCACATTGTTTATCCGGAATCCCATGATCTGGATGGAAAAAACCCACCAGCACAGGGCAACAATCAGCTATTCCCCGAATTTCGGTTTTAAATACTTCCTCCAGGAATATAAGGCAAGAGAACACAATCCTGATTGGGATCTCAGTTGTATGAAAGTGATCTATAATGGAGCAGAACAAATATCCAAACCTATTGTAGATGATTTCGCCGCATCACTGAAAGATCAACACCTCGGTACCGTAATACGACCTTCGTATGGTCTGGCAGAAGCCACCCTGATCGTTAGTTCTCACAGACTGCAGGCTCCCATCATTTCTGTATTTGCAAACAGGTTAAGTATAAAAGAAGGCTGTGCCGTTGAATTTGTAACGGAAACAACTGAAAACTCACTGGAAATCGTAGCCTGCGGTAAAGCCGTTAACTATGCAAGCTTCAGGATCTGTGATGAAAAACACCAGGTATTAAGTGATGGATGGGTTGGACAGATTGAGTTGAAAGGACAGGCTATAACAGCAGGTTATTATAAATGCCCCGACGATCAACTGTTTTCGCCTGATGGATGGATAATGACAGGTGATTCCGGATTTATTCATGATGGAGACCTGTACGTTGTAGGAAGACAAAAAGAAGTTATTATTATTAACGGCCTTAACTATTATCCTTATGATATGGAACGGGTACTGGATAGCGAAAACAACCAGGCTTTTCCCATTACCAAAACAGCTGCCGTTGGCGTGCCGGATGAAACAAACAGTGAAGCCCTCGTTATTTTTGTACAATCCAGGCTACCGGAAGAACAATTCCTTCCCATTGCAGCAGAAGCCAGGAATATTATCCTGCAACATTTCGGATTAATTGTAAAAGATGTAGTGCAGATAGGCCGTATCCCGAAAACTACCAGTGGTAAACTGCAACGCACTAAACTGGCAGATGAATATATTGCGCAGAAAAAAATACAGCATCATCCACCCGTTCATAAAAAATATCTGCCACTGCTGAAGGAACTGATATCCGCATTATGCAATATGCCGGATATACAGTATGATCAGCCATTGACAGATCTCGGATTTGATTCGTTGAAAAGCACCGAACTGATAAACAGGCTAAACAACATCACCGGGCTTTCACTCAGACCTACCATCGTATTTGAATATACTACCATTTATAAACTGGCGGAATACCTCGAAAACACTACACAAAACAATATCGTATCCTCACCGGTAAAGCCGGCAACCTTTGAACCGGTTGCTATTATCGGTATGAACGGAATCTTCCCCGGAAATGCTGATAATCCTGAAAAATTATGGGAGATGCTGATGAATGGCATTGACCCCGTAGCAGAAATACCGGCAGCAAGATGGAATGTGGAGCAGTTTAAACCCGGGGAACAAAAAGGCCAGGGCAACGTGCTGACCAACCTGGGAAGTTATACCTCCCATCCGGAACTATTTGATGCCGGCTTCTTTGGTATATCTCCAAAGGAGGCAGTATCTATGGATCCCCAGCAACGGATGCTACTTGAAACGACTTTCCTTGCCCTGGAAAATGCAGGATATACCCTTCCCGAAATCCGCAATACAGATACCGGCGTTTTCGTGGGACTGAGTCATAGTGAATATGTACGTGCACATATGTATGCAGACAATCCGGAAAAGATTGATCCCTACTCACTCACAGGTACAATGACCAGCACTGCGGCAGGCCGGTTGTCTTATTTCTTTGACCTCAGCGGTCCCGCAATCGTGATCAATACCGCCTGTTCCTCCTCTCTCGTAGCCGTACATTATGCCTGTCAGAGCCTGCAATCCGGAGATTGTTCAATGGCCCTTGCCGGCGGTGTAAACCTCATCCTCACACCGGAAACCACCATTGCACTTTCAGAAATACAGGCATTGGCTGCTGACGGAAGGTGTAAAACATTTGATGCAGATGCTGACGGATACGGACGTGGAGAAGGTTGTGCCATGATTGTACTCAAACGGCTGGATAAAGCACTTGAAGATGGTGATACAATATCAGGGATCATCAGAAGCTCTGCTGTGAACCAGGATGGGAAAAGTAACGGCCTTACTGCTCCTAACGTTGTTGCACAGCGTCAGTTACTCAGCAAAGCCATCCAGACGGCAGGAATCGATACCGAAGAAGTCAGTTATATCGAAACACATGGCACCGGTACCCCACTTGGCGATCCATTGGAAGTACAGGCCATCCTGGAGACCTATCAACCCGGACAGCGAAAATATCCCCTGCTTATTGGCAGCCTGAAATCCAACATCGGCCATCTGGAGTCGGCAGCTGGTATTGCCGCAATGGTAAAAGTCCTGTTATCATTCAAACACGGAATACTGCCACCCGATTTACATTTCAACAAACCTAACCCGCTTATCCCCTGGGAAACAGGTAATATAAAAGTTGTCAATGAACCCACAGACTGGCCCGCCGGCAAAAAAAAGATGGCAGGAATCAGTTCCTTTGGTTTCAGCGGCACAAATGCCCATCTGATAATTGAATCCCCTGAGCTGATTACCTCCGTACCACCTGTCAGAAGCAGTTACATATGCACCTTATCTGCACACACACCGGATACATTGCAGGAGATGGTTGACATATTACTTTCTGCCCTGGAGCAGGAACAGGATAGTATTGGTGAATGCTGTTATAATTTAAACAGGAGAAACCACCTGCTGGCATACCACTGGTATTGTGTTGCAGATAACAAAACACAACTGTTGAGTGCATTAAAAACATTTGAGGCCAGTCAGGTACACAAAACAAAACAGCTACAACCACTGCTGGCTTTCCAGTTTACCGGGCAGGGTTCTCAATATTCCGGCATGGGAAAAGAACTATATGAAGCTTATCCCGTATTCAGAAATGTTTTAGACGAATGCGACCGGATCTTTCGTTTATACAATAACGGAATATCCATTACAGAGATCATTTTAAAGGATGACCCGGAAAAACGAATAGATCAGACGCGGTTTACCCAACCAGCTCTTTTCTGCCTGTCCTACGCATTGTCTGCTCTTTATAAAAGCTTTGGTATTACGCCATCCATCGTACTTGGCCACAGCATTGGTGAAATTGCCGCCTCCTGCATGGCCGGACTATTTTCCCTGGAAAGTGGCATTCAACTCGTGAGTGAAAGAGCACGCCTGATGCAGGAATTACCGGCAGGTGGCGGTATGCTTTCATTACAGATCCCTGAAGCAAAAGCCAGGGAACTGATAGCTGCACAAAACTTTCAGTTACATATTGCCGGCGTGAATACCGCGGAGCAAACCGTCGTTTCAGGAACAACAGATCAACTGGAAAAACTGAGGGTATACATGAAGCAACAGGATATTCTTTGCTTTCCGTTGAATGTATCCCATGCCTTCCACTCACCTCTCATGCAGCCAGCTGCAATATCTTTACTTGAAACAACAAAACACATCCCTTTTTATACAACCACCATTCCTGTTATTTCAAATATAACAGGGCAACTACTTACTACAGAACAACAAGCCGATCCTGCCTACTGGTCTGAACATATGCTGCAACCTGTAAGATATATGGATTCCCTTCAAACATTACAGGAAACCGGGTGTACGATCTGCCTGGAAATTGGCCCCCACCCCATATTAACCAATATGGTGAAAGGGTTACCACTGCAAACAACGGATGCTGTTCCTTCACTCAAAAAAGGGAAGTCTGCCGTAAAACAATTCCTTGAAAGCCTTGCACTACTTCAACAATCCGGCATACAGGTCAACTGGAAAACCGGGGAACCCGGATTTCAGTTACGTCAGCAGGCGGTAATAACTTATCCTTTTCTGAAACAAGCATACTGGTTGCCGCTGACGTCAGGAAGATCCCAGGCATCCCCCCTGCCGGTTAAACATATTGCTGAAAACCGGAACATACAGGAAGTTGTTTATTCACCTGTAACAGCTTTACTACCGGAAGAGCAGACAACCATCACTTCGATGCTGATATTGTATGATGAACTGAAGGCAACTGCTCTCAACTGGCGACGCCAGCTCACCATACAGGGTATTACCGCGCTTACGGCCCACATTTCAGCTATTCCTCTCATACCTGCAGATACCACAGTCTGTTATCTGTCCAACCCTTTTGATGAAGAGTTACCTCTCATCAGTGAGCAGGAAGTATTGAATATGCTGCCCCTGATAGAAAAGATCAATCATACAAACAACACACGATTGATCATTGTTACCAATAATGTACACCAGGAAAATACACTTGTCAATCTCAGCGGCAGCATGTTATGGGGTTTCTTTCTTTCCCTGAAAACTGAGCTGGATTACCTGCCGGTGAGCATCATTGATGTAAATGAACTGAATTACGAACCCGCTTTTACAGCTATTTCCAAACATCTTAATCAACTGGGATTACAACTGGTTATCAGGGATGGTAAATGGTTCGTACCAACTATGCAGTCAGTGTCTGGAAATAAACCACAAAAAGAACTGATCATTCAGTCAGGCAAAGCATACCTTGTGACCGGTGGAATGGGCAGTATTGGTAAACAGGTAGTAACATGGCTGATACAGAAAGGTGCTACACATATTGTAATTACCGGCAGAAGTACCTTATCGGATATACAACATCAACAGTTGCAACTATGGCAAAGTAAAGGATGTATCATTACTTATCTTTGTTGTGATATCAGTGACCAGGAACAATTTGCCCGATTATTGGCAACAACCTCCATTCCTCCCATTACAGGCGTGATGCATACGGCAGGTACCTTAAGCGATAAATTACTGATCTCACATACACCCGAAAGCTTTACACCGGTATTTCCAGGAAAAGTTCAGGGTGCCTGGAATATACACCGGTTAAGTAAAGACTGGCAACTGGATTTCTTTATACTCTTTTCTTCCACCGTGTCCTTACTGGGTAATACAGGACAAAGCAATTATGCTGCTGCTAATTCCTTCCTGAATGCATTGGCCTGTTACCGCAGGGAAAGACAACTCCCCTGCACAAGTATCTGCTGGGGCCCATGGCAGCATTCTGCTATGACTGCCGGACTCACTGCACAATTTGAACAACTGGGTATCCGTTCTTTTGAAGGTTCCGAAGCCCTGCAATCAATGGAAAGTATAATCAATACAGCTCCTGTATATGCCATTATTGATGTACAACCGGCTACAGCCATACAATCTTTTCCCGGATGGCTGCACCCCTACATTCCTGCTCATTGGGTGAGCATTAAAAAGGAACCATCCACAACATATACAATACCCACGGACAAAGCCGGCATGCGTAAACTGCTGGAGAAAACTGCCAGGGAGATACTTGGATTAAGAGCGGATGAATACCTGAATACAGACAGACCATATTTTGAAACAGGTTTTGATTCCCTGATGCTGAATAAATTTAAAAACAGTATTACCGCCACTACAGGTATTCAAATCCCGATATCACACTTTTTTCAATATCCGTCACTATCATTACTTGCAGATCATCTGTTCAAAGATTTAACTATTACGCCGGTGTCCCTGATTGAAGAAATCAGCCGGATTTCAGATGAAGAAATAGCCCACCTGTTAAACGCATATACCGTATAATGAAAAAATACTACATCGGTTTATCCAGCACTTTTCATGATTCTTCTATTGCCATTCTGAATGACCAGGGAACAGTGCTTTTTGCAGAAGCAACAGAAAGAAAGTTACAATATAAACGGGGATTAAGTTGTCCTGCAGATAACTTTGATATAGGCCGCATACTGAGGAAATATTGTGATAAAGATGCTTCATTTGTTATTGCAACTTCCTGGAGTGAGGATTACCTGCAATTGCTGAACAGGATGGAAAGGATGAACTTTTTTTCTGAGAAATCACTCACCAATCCCAAACTGCAGCTACCTTCAAAATATATCTTTCCCAAGGCGTCTATTTATACTATCCTGAAACTGCAACATCAATATCTGAAAAATGCCGGAACAGGTAGCCTGCTGGCTATTCAGCAACAATTTTCCGGCAGTGCTGTGAGTTTCAGAAGTTATCCGCATCATCATACACATGCAGCATATGCCTGTTACAGTAGTCCTTATGAAGATGCTGCCTGTGCAATTATAGACGGTTATGGAGAAGGTGGTTCTATCTCTCTTTTTCATTATCAGAACGACCAGTTGAAAGAAGTGAGCCTGCATAAAGGTCCTCAAAGCCTCGGATGGATTTACGAGATGATCACCACCCTGTGTGGTTTTGACTGGTTTACCGGTGAGGAATGGAAAGTGATGGGGCTTGCACCTTACGGCAATATTATTCCGGAGGCGCATAGTTTATTGAAAGAACTATGCTGGTATGACAATAAACGGTTACATTACCCGGATGATGAAAAAATCATCGCCATTACCGGCAAACTACAGGCATTTAAACGTTTACCGGAAAGTAGTCCCTGGTCAGCGGCAGACCTGGCTTTTACAGGACAAACATTTTTTGCAGAGCTGACAACGTTGCTGCTGAAAGACCTTGAATCCATGAAGCTTTCGTCCAACCTTGTAATTGGAGGAGGATGCGGATTAAACTCTTCCTTTAATGGAACGGTCACTTCACAAACCGGGTTTGCCCGGTTGTTTGTACCTTCTGCACCGGCAGATGATGGCAATTCCATTGGAGCGGCCATGCTTGCCTTAAAAGAAGATAACCCCGCCATTCGCTTAGGCAGCAAACCTTTCTTCTCTCCTTACCTGGGTTCCGTTATACAGGAAGATGCCATTAAAAGAATGTTACAGCTGGGAAATATCAGTAAGATCAGGCACCTCCCACTGAGTATTCACAAAGAAACAGCCGTTAAACTGGCAGAAGGCAAACTGGTGGCATGGGTACAGGGACGCGCAGAGTTCGGACCCCGATCCCTGGGAAACCGTAGTATACTCGCCGATCCAAGACCGGCAGACATGAAAAACCGCATTAATTCGAATGTGAAATTCAGGGAAGAATTCAGACCATTTGCGCCTTCCATTCTTCATGAATATGGACATGATTATTTTGAGAACTATGAGGAAACACCTTATATGGAACGTACCCTGATATTCAAAGAAGCCGTGAAAGAAAAAATACCGGCGGTAGTGCATGCAAATCATACCGGTCGCCTGCAGACAGTAAAAAAGGAGTGGAACAGTGCTTATTATAAATTGATTAAATCATTTTACGATATTACCGGTGTACCTATCGTATTAAATACAAGTCTCAATATCATGGGCAAACCCATCCTGCATTCCCTGGAAGATGCCATCGGCATGTTTTATACTACAGGACTGGATGTATTGGTGGTAAATGATTATATGATTGAAAAATAATCAAACTTATCTTTTTTTACCAGCCCCAATACAGGGCTGGTAAAAAAGGATAGTTTTAAAAGAATATGTTATTAAAGACTTCCCGGTATACCGCAAGATTTTGTTGCAGATTATCCTGATCCAGCATAGCGGCATGTGAACCATAACCATTGTAAACTATTACCCTGCCTGCAGTTATTTCCTGCCAGGCCTGCTGCCGTTCTGTATTATGCCTGTTTTCAACAGAACTGATATAATAAATGTCTGCATTAATATAACCACTATCACAAAGCTGGTGGATAAACCTGGCTGAATTTTCAATATGCCTGCGCATCATTTCTTTTGTTGCCACACTGCTGTTTAGTACCATGGCTCTTGGATCTGCCAGATATTCATCAGCAATCTGACGGATCGTTTGTTCATCTATAGGTGAAGCTTGTATAAATCTCCTGGAGTCAAGAAATACCAGGGCTTTTACAATTCTTCCGGCAGCTTCCAAAGCGGTGGTTACATGATAACTCAAACTGCCTCCTGCTGAAAAACCACAGAATACCAGCTCTCCTTCCGGTTGTAATAACTGCACAATAGCAGCCATCTCCGCAATCGTATCGCCTTCAATAAAGTTAATGCCAATCACCCGGAAATCATCCAGGCAGGTGGCCAGTCCTTTGAAGCCAATCGCATATCCTACTGCCGGCGGGAAAAAGAAAACCGTTTTATCCGGGTTACCTTCCTTCAATATTACATAACCGGATTCTACTTTACTTTCAGTTCCGGAAATATATCGCCTGATCGTATCTGCAAAATCTTTCAGTACAGGGTCATGATACAGCTGAATAACCGGTAATAGAATGTCGTATTTTTTTTGAACAGCACTGATGATCCGGAATGCCTTAAGGCTGTGTCCCCCGGTTTCAAAGAAATTATCTGCTGTTGAAACCTGTATGCCCAGTTCACTTTCCCATAATTCAACCAGGTAAGATTCCAGGTCATCCTGGGGGGGGATATTCACGGAGTCGTACATAATGTTTACAGGAGAAGGTAACTTTTCCCGGTCTACTTTTCCATTGCCGGTTAGTGGAATCTTCTCAACAGGCATATAATATGGAGGGATAAAATGTGCTGGTAAAGTTGCTGCCAGGAACAGCCGGAGTTCACTGGCCGGTACCTCCTGATCCTTAAATACAATATAGGCTACCAATGCCGGCATTCCCATTACGTTTACCGCAATAACACAAGCCTCCCTGATAGCGGCATGTTCCTGTAAGCGGCAAACAATTTCACCAGGTTCTATGCGATAACCACGAATCTTCACCTGGTTGTCTATCCTCCCCAAAAATTCGATATTCCCATCCGGCATCCATCTGCCCATGTCTCCGCTTTTATATATTTTTCCTATGCCGGTTATAGGATCAGGTATAAATTTCTGACTGGTCAGTGCTTCTTTTTTATAATATCCTGCAGATACACCATCCCCTGCCACCAGTATTTCACCCGGCACTCCTGCTGCACAAAGCTGCATCTGTTTGTTAACGATATATACGGTTACTCCTGGTAGTGGTTTACCGATACAGGATTCTCCGCCGGCATGCAGGATTTCCTGATCGGTTACCTGGTGCCATGTAACATGCACTGTTGTTTCGGTAATACCATAGAGGTTGTAAAGTGCTACCTTATCATGTCCTTTGATGGATAACCAGCTGCGTAATTTAACGAAGTCCAGTATGTCTCCTCCAAAAATAACCAAACGAAGTGCTGTATTTTCCAGTGTCGCTGTTGTGCTGATCATGATTTCCGTCAGCTGATAAAAGGAAGCCGGTGTCTGGTTAAGTACAGTTACACCTTTGTTTATGATGAGATCAAGGAATGTGGTACCATCTCTTACCTGTTCCCTGCCCGGAATATATAATGAGCCCCCATTTACCAGTGCACCAAATATTTCCCATACAGAAAAATCAAATGCCGGGGAATGCGCCATTATCCATTTATCTGCTGCTGAGAAAGCGAAACACGCTTTCTGCTGCAGAAACAGATGGCTCAGATTGCGGTGCATTACCTGGCAGCCCTTAGGCTTTCCGGTAGAGCCGGAAGTATAGATGATATAAGCAATATCGTCTCCGTATATATCAGGAAATACGGCATCATCATTATTATGCTCAGGCAAATCTTCCATCAGTATGAGCGGGAAAAGTTGTTCCGTCAGATCCTCAATAAACCCCGCACTACTGATAATGGCCTTCACTTCGCTATCAGATGCGATATACATTTTACGTTCCGGTGGATATTCCACATCTACCGGCACATAAGCAGCCCCTGCCTGTAATACTGCGAGAATAGCAATCACAAGATCTGCAGAAGGTGGCAGGCAAATCAGTACCCGGTCTCCTTTCCGGATCTGATGGGTTTTTATCAGCCATCCGGATAGGCGGGCTGCTTTTTGCATCATTTCAGAATAGGAGAATATTTCTTTTGCATCTTCAAGTGCTGTGTTACGAGCATGAATCCGTGATATATTAGCAATGGCAGTCAACAGGTTGATAGCCGGATTAAACGCACCGGCAGATTGTCCTGCTTTTATCAATGCTGCGCGTTCTCCAGCAGATAGTATATCCAGTTTTGCAACCGGCAGGTTATCAGGAGCAATGATGGCCTCCATTAGATGCAACAGGTTAGCCGCTGTTTTTTCTATCAGTGTATCTGTATAGCGATGGCGGTTATACATAAAGCTGATCATGAAGTTTTCTCCAGGATAGATCACAACGGCCAGCGGGTATCCTACCTGCCCGAATCCTTCTTTTGAAGTGATTGTTATTTCAGATTCGTCTACAGTACCAAGCGGATAATTCTCAAATACCATCACATGATCCAGTAAATCTTTTTTAAGTGCACTACACGACTGAATTTCTGCCAGTGAAAGATGCTGGTGCGCCTGTATGGAAGACAGGTAATTCCTTATGCGGGAGAACAATTCGCCGATACTGGTGTATTCATTCCAATGGATGCGGATAGGCAGTGTATTAATAAAAAGACCTAACAGGTCTTCCATCCCTTCCATATCTGCCGGCCTGCCGGAAACAGTTACCCCAAACACGACATCGGCCGTATTGTTATATTTCCCTAATAATATCCCCCAGGCCACCTGCATGAATGTACTGGGCGTAATTTTATGCTGACGACAGAATAACGCTATTTTACCGGTAAGTACTTCCGGTACTGTTAACGTATATTCAGCCCGGTCATATACCGTGCTGGTAACACTTCCGTTGGTGGCGGGCAGTGCTGCTACCGTTGTATAATCTTCCAGGTACTCTTTCCAGAATGAAAGTGATGCGGTATTATTAACAACTCCTTTCCACTCCAGGAAGCGGGTAAAGGAGGTATACTTTTTCCACACAGGTGTAACACCTTTACACAATGCTTCATAACATTCCATCATCTGCTGCACAATAATCTGGAAGCACCAGCCATCCATGATGATATGATGATAGGACCATAACAACTGTGATTTCCCCTCCTGCAGAAATAGGGTAGCCCTGAGCAAAGGACCTGCTGCAAGGTCAAATCCTTCATTGATCCAGGCTGTTTTTGTGTGGCTAACCTGTTCTTCACTGAACTGCCGTAAGTCCACGATGTTCAGCACAGGTGCATGATCATCAGCAATTGTGCAGTAAAGTCTGAAATTTTCATCTTCTGCAAAACGGAGCCGCAGGATATCAAAATGTAATACTGCTTCCTGAACGGCCCTTTGCAGATGATGCGGTTGAATGTTTCCTGTTATTTCAAAATGCCTGATTATATTATTGGCAGCAGAGCCGGGGAATGCTTTATAATGGAAATACATGGCTTCCTGCATCGGCAATAATGCATACCGCCTCTTCTCAGGCTTCAGAAAAGCAGCAAGCGCCTGCACACTGGTATATTCAAAGATATCAGACAACTGGCATTTCAGTCCCTTTTTATTTAACCTGGCTATTATCTGAATAGCTTTAATAGAATCTCCACCTGATTCAAAAAAATCACTTGATGCTACAATAGTAAGCCCCAGTATTTCAGACCAGGTGGTTGCTATCAGCGTTTCTGTTTCATTCATTACAGCATTGCTACCAGCTACTTTATTGATTACCAGGTAAGGATCCGGGAATGCTGTATAATCCACCTTACCATTCGCAGTAACCGGTAATGTATTTATCCTCACAAAGAAAACAGGGAGCATATAATCCGGTAGTGTTTCAGATAGCTTTTTACGCCATAACTGGCTATCAATTTCTGTCGGGGATAAATAGTAACAAACAAGTTCTTCTCCAAATGACCGGGAAGGGATCAGCTTCAAAAAGATGTCCGTAATACCCTGCTGCTGTAATGCCCTTTTTATCTCTTCCAGCTCAACCCTATGCCCGTGTATCTTAACCTGTCCATCTTTTCTTCCATCCAGGAAAACAGTTCCATTTCCCATCAGGTAACCGTTATCCCCCGTATGGTATACACGTATCGTTTTTCCATTCAGTACTATGTTCCTGAATTTCTCCTGGTTCAGATCGTCCCTGTTATAATATCCTTTGGCCACCCCTGCTCCTGCAATAAGTATTTCACCTTTTTCACCGGGTACACAAAAGCGACCCTCATCATTCACAATATATACTTCATTTCCACTTACAGGCTTTCCTACAACAGGTTTATTGCCGAAAGACACCAGGGTTTCCGGTGTAATGAGATGAAAGAGCGTACCAATTGTTGTTTCAGTAGGACCATAGTGATTCACAAAAGAGATGTCCTTTTTGATCCGGGAAAAGCGGGTAAGACTGGCTGTATCAATTTTCTCTCCTCCTGAAAATACCAGTCGCAAAGCGGAACCTGCCAGTTCTTTTATATTCTCCGCCTGTAATAACAGATAAAATACGGATGGTGTAAGTTTTAGAAAAGTAATTTCCTGCTCCCGGATATAAGAGACCATCCATTCTGCCTGTTGCCGGTGTGCTGCAGGAACGATATGAATGGCAGCACCTGCCGTTAAACAACCCCATAAACTTGTATAGCCAAGATCATATGCATAGGATGCCTGCAGGATACTCTGATCTGTTTGGGTGATATGAAATGTCTGTTGCAGCCAGTTGGTATAATTCAGCAAATTTGCGCCTGTAATCATTACTCCCTTTGGTCTTCCTGTAGTACCGGAAGTATAGATCATATAAGCTGTTTCTGTGCCGTCAAAATCACAAACAGTTAATGGTAACCCATGATCCTGGCAAAGCCCGGACAGGGCTGTTACTGATAAGTGAGACGTTTCCTGTATATCTGAAATAATACATTTCACAGCTACATCCGCCAGTATATGCTGTATCCTGGCAGGAGGATTACTACTGTCCAGGGGAACATAAGCAGCACCTGCTTTCATTACTGCCAGCAGCGCAACCGGCAGCCACTGATTTTCGTTCATCATTACGCCTACAAAATCACCTGCTTTTACATCGTACCTGTGTACCAGAGAAGCTGCTGCCAGGTCAGAATAACGGTTCAATTCATCATAAGTAAGATCGCCCGACAAAGAGCGCACAGCCATATTTCCCGGCACCCGGGCAGCAACAGCACGGAAGGCATCCACTACATGAAGGAAAGGAGCAGATGCTACTTCCCTTCCGGCAGCTACCTGTTCAGCAAAGGTCTGACGAAACAATGCCGTGCGTCCTGCCAGGCCTGCATGTTCATTTAATACGGATACGTACAGGCTCAACATCAACCGGATATCTTCCTCCCTGAAATAATCAGGATTATACCAGTATGAAATTTCCACAGACTTTTCCTGTTCTGTGATCTGGCATTTCAATTTTTCTCCCTGTATCCATTGAAATACTGTTTCTATAATATTTTCGGTGTGAATGTACCCAAACTGATAATCATATATTTTATCAGAGGTAGTGTATAACTGAAACGTTTTAATATTCTGGAGGTTATGATCCACATATTGAAAAAGATCAGGCTGGTCTTTTTTAATGGTAAAGGGCAATACCTTACTCAATAAGCCTACCGTGGAACTTAATTCATCAAATTCTCTTCCATAACATTCCAGGCCAACAGAAAATAATTCACTATCCGTCAGTAACTGCAATACTTCCAGGTAGGCACCCAAAAAGATGGTTTCAGGTGTGATGCCTATATGATTTGCTTTATCATATAACTGCTTGCATAACCGGAGGGGCAGGGACGTTGTACAGACTTCCGGCTGGCCAGCCTGCTTTCCGGAAGGAGTTTCATTACGCAATATCAGTTCACCATGAAGGTGTTGACGATTCCAGAAAGTAAGTGCTTCTGTGGCATCATCACTATCCAGTAACTGGTATTGCCATTCTGCATATTGCAGGTAACCGATCCCCTCTTCTTCCTGATGATCTTCTTCCAGCATATGCAGCAGCTGTTCCTGTAAAACCATCAGGCTGACTACATCTGCGGCCAGTGGATTCGCTTCCAGCAGGATCATGGTACCACCGGAAATCTCCTGCATGGATATGTACAGCAGAAACGATTGACCGTTATCTTCAGGCGACTGCCGTTGTGTAAATAGTACTTTCGTTTCACCACTCATGGATTGTAACCATTCTCCCTCATCACTTTCCTTTAGTATCAATCGAAAAATATCATACCTGTTCAACAGCGAAATAAATGTATCCTGAATATGTTGCGCTGTATAATGACCGGCAACTGAAAAAGACAATTTGCTATAGTTAAAACCTGATGGGGACGATAACAACAGGGATTGCTGCTGGGGGGACAACCTGTAGGTAAGTGCAGTAGTCATAAAATATTAAAGAGGTTTATATTGGATCAGATCAGGATAAAAACGTTCGGCTTTTCGCAAATACGCATCAAACTCTATTTGCATACTCATTGGGTTTGCAATCCATTGCCTGGTAAGCCTGGCTACATCCGGAGCAATAGGTAGCGGTGTTCCTGATTGCATGGCCATCAGGTTAGTGGTATAAGCCTGCTCTGCAGAAATCATCAGAATAGCAGCAGACTCAAGTTCTGTTCCCATTGTCAGCGTTCCATGATTCCGGAGTAAAAGCGTATGGTTATCCCCGGTTGCATGGAGCAATTGCTGCGCCTCGTTATCTGATAATACCGGACCATTATATTCATCATATAAAGCATGATCCTCAAAGAACATACAGGATGTCTGGTTGATGGGCGCTATAGGTAAGCCGAGTGATGTATATACGATGCCGTGGGGAGAATGGGTATGAACAATACAATGAATGTCAGGCCGGCCTTTATGCAGTGCTGCATGTATACAAAATCCGGCAACATTAACAGGATAATCGCCTGCTACAACATTGCCTTTGCCATCTACGGTAATGAGGTTATCCGGGGTTACCTCTTCAAAAAACAATCCGAATGGGTTTACCCAGAAAAGATCTTCCTGTCCAGGAACTTTTAAGGAGATATGACCACTGATTCCTTCATCCAGTCCCTCCATAGCCAGTATCCTGTAAAGGCCTGCCAGCCGGTAACGCAGCCACTCTTCGGTTTGAGGTCTTGCTTTCCGTCCAAAAAAAGCAGATGTATTTCTGCGGGCATTGGTTATAGCGCCGGCAGGTGTAACCTCCGGTTTCAGAGAAATAGGGTCAGACATCGCTACCAGTACCTTCCGGTTACCCGTAAAAGGTCTTCTTCCATGTGCGAAACGCATATTATCCAGTAACAACACATCATTGTTCTGCCAGGGAAATATAATCGAAGCTTTAGTATAGGCAGTGGCAATAGCATCCAGGTCTTCTTTGCTTAACACACTTCCATCTCCCAGGAAACTGTTCCTGGGTACGTTTGCTGCTCCTAATAATTCTATCAGTGATGTCCTGGTGACCTCATCCAGGCTCATGATATTAAAAAGATGCGCCTGGTTAAACCAGACTTTCTCTCCCGATAAAGGATGTACTGCTACTCCCTGAACAGTATAGGATGTTTGTAATACATCGTTTTCTTTCCAGCTGAAAGTCATCCCTTTCTTTTTACAAAGCATCTCCACTTCTTCCCTGCTATCCGTACCAAACACCTTCTGCCAGGGCAGATCTATATCCTTGTGGAATGTTCTCACGTAACTTACTCCCAGTTGTTCAAATTTATCTCTCAGGGCAACCGGCATCAGCCGGTATACCAGTGCAGCATCTGCAATAGGCGTTTCCCCGCCGGAAACAGCCGCTTCCCTGCTGTAAAACCATATTTTACCCGGCCACGTATCAGTATATGAATGTTCATTATGCAGCGGAATATGCCTTTCTTTTGGATATTCGGTAGAAGTGTATACTTTATCATTCACCTTTGTTCTTGGCGTTGATGGTTCTGTATAATCCAGCAACTTCCCTGCAAATGACTGGCATACCTGTTGGAAATCATCTTCATTGCCAACTTTAAAGCCCCTGAAAAGAACAGCACCGTAAGTGGTATATAATTTATCAACCTGTGGTTTATTGGCAATTAACCAGTCTTTTAAAGTGGTATTATTATCATTACAGGATAACACGGCATACTTTGTATGTTCAGTACCTCCCTGCATAATTTCCTGCTCTACGGTTTTGCCGGCTATAACAGGTTTTGGAACCGCACGTTTCAAGGATTGTAAAACATCTTCTTTTTTCATCTGTTCAGTTTTATTTATGATACACCTTTCAAATGTTTCAATAGTTCATGAGAACGGGATTTCAGGTTGACAGCAGATTCATCCCAACCGGTTAAAAAAAGCGATTCCACCTTCACGTCGTCCAATTCACAAACACGTTTCAGCATCATTTGCCATTGATTCGCATAAGTATGGATCACCGTTTGGGTATACATGCTTGTTCTATATTCAACATTGAGTGATAAACCTTCTCCGAGTGGTTGCACGGTAAAACTGAGATCAAACTTGCTTCCTTCCATTTTCACTTCTATCTCTTCAACTGCAATATCACCGGCATGTATATCCAGCGAAGAAAAATCGTTATATACAAACCGGGTGTTGATATAATTCCCTAACTGTATCGCTCTGTCTTTTCTGAATAAGGCAGACAACTCATCAAATGGAATGGCGGCATGTGCCATATCAGCAGCCATACCTGCTGCAAAATGCTGTAAGGCTTCCCGGAGTGTAACCTGTTTATCAATATTTACAACCACAGGCATCATATTCACAAAAAATCCTACAACAGGCTCCATGGCACTGCTCGTCCTCCCGGATACAGAGGTGCCAATTATAAAATGATCATTGCCCGAAAGCCTGGATTGCAATAATGCAAAAGCAAACATCATTAGTTGAAATGTAGTGCATTTCCTTTCCAGGGCTGTTTGTATAACCAGACGTGAAAGATCGTCAGGCAGAATAAAATTCGAAGTGGCTCCCAATAAATTGTCTTCAGTTTTTACATGTGGAAAAGCGGCCTGCCGGATCTGTGGTCCAATTCTCGACAACCAGTATGCGGATGAGTCTTGCTGATTCCTTCCAGACATCCATTGTGCAAAATCTACATAACGTAAAGAAAGTGGAGGCAACGAATAATGATCTCCTTTTAGTTTTGCATTGTAAAGCAGGATCAATTCTGATAACAGGATAGAGATAGACCATCCATCCGTAATAATATGGTGCAGGTTGAATACGATATAAAAATCCTGCGGACTATTTTGCATGATCATGACACGGAATAACGGCCCCTGATTCAATATGAACGGCTGGTTACAGAAATCACCTGCCAGGGATTTAAATTCCTCTACGCTTTCAACACCATCTACATAATGCAGATAAGCAGCTGAAAGCAGTGTTCCTGATAATTTTACTACAGGACCATCATCATGCAGCACTATGCTTGCTCTCAGCTGATCATGACGCTGCACAAGGTAATCCAGGCATTCTTCAAGTAATGGTTTGTTTAAAGCAATCATTACCCTGAAAGCGGTGGTCATATTGTAAGAGATATCCTTCGGTTCATTGGTCTGAAGCAACCAGAGCCTTCTCTGCAAAGGTGAAACCGCATAAAAATCGCGCTCCCCAGCCATTGGAATATCCTGATCAGCCGCTCTTTCAAGGGAGGTGATCAATGATGCAAGGTCGATCAACCGCGGGTTATTAAATACATCGTACAGATTGAGCTTTACTTTGAGCCGCTCCCGTATCCTGTTAATCAGTTTAATCGCTAACAGACTATGACCGCCTGAAAAGAAAAAGTCATCTTCAGGATGTACTACTTCAAGCCCCAGTGTTTCTTTAAATAACAGGGATAGCTGTTGCAATACAATGGTATCGGCAGTTGTATCCCTTGTAACGATCAATGGCACCGGCGTTTCAACTGCAGGCAGTTTAACTGCGATGAAAGTATTCAGCTTTTTAATATCTCCCTCCAGCAGTTCACAGAAAGTATCATACAATAATTGCGGGAAAGCCGCATCCACTTTTCCGGTAGCATATATCACAGAAATAAAAAAAGTTTCGTGTTGCGCGGTAACTTCAATACTGAGATCAAATTTAGCATCCGTCTCAAGCTGCTTGTCCGGAAAATCCCGTTCATCGTCATCCTGTGGTAATACCACGTAATTGAAAAGAATATTAAACAGGGGTTGTGTATTACCGGAGCCGGCTAACTTCTTATCCATCAGAATATGTGAAAGCGGATACCATGCATGTTGCATCAATGCTGTTAACCGCCTGCCTGTTTCCCGCATATATTCCCGGAAGGGAACCGCCGGCAGCAAATCTGCCCGGATGGGAAGCGTGTTTACCATAAACCCGGTAACCTCTTCCATACCGGCAATGCTCCTGTTGGAAACAGGAATACCACACGTAAAGCTGGCTTGTTTTGTTAAACGGGCTAATACCAACTGGAACACAGATAATATTACGGCGAAGTCTGTTACACCCAGATCTGCCGACAATGACCGGATCTTACCGGCGACACCGGCAGGAAATACATCCTGTAATGTATTTCCTTCAAACAATGAATCACCGGTAATAGCCGGAGCCGGCAACTGTAATGAAGCCGGCAATGCTTCCAACCATGTGGCCCACCACGCTTTGTCGTTTGCATATTGCTCTCCCGGAAGATATGTTTGTTCATACCATTTTACCACATCATGAAACTGTAGGGAAGGCTGTGGAAGTTCTTCCTGATGATATAACTGTATTAATTCCCGGAGGAATACAGTGTTGGAATACTCATCTGTGATAAGATGATGTATATCCATTAACAGGAAGAAAACACTATTTTGCTGCAACAGATAAAACCTGCACAATGGCGCCTGATCAATAGCTATTTTTTGCCTTTGCTGCCGGAATACGGCCAATGGATCTTCGCTATCCGGCTCCAGGTAAGTCAATCCTCCCACTATCATGAATGCATCAAATACTATATCTGCAGGAAGTATTTGCTGTTGCACATTACCATCAATTTGTACAAACCTGGTACAAAGAACAGTATGTCTTTTCATCAGCCCTTTTATAGCCTGCAGCAAAAGTTGTTCATCCGGCTTTTCTTCCAGGCGGATCAGGCCCGGAACATGGTAAGTAGTACCAATATCAGGCAAACTCTCCAACACGTAAATATTTTCCTGTGCAGGAAGCAGTGCCATTGCATCCGGCGCAGGAGAAGCTGTAACAATAGTTGCGGAGGCTGGTTGCTGTTCTTTTATGAAAGCCGACAGGTCTTTCAGCGTGTTATGTGTTAATATATCCGGTAAGGAAACCTGTACATCAAAATTTCTTCTGATAGCAGACAACATCCTGATAGCGGTGAGGCTATGCCCGCCATTGGCAAAGAAATCCTGTGCGGGGTCTACCTGCTTCCCGATCAGTTTTTGCCATATCTGCCTTAATTCAAGTTGTACTGCATCTTCCTGCAAACCAGCAGTGACAGGCACTTCATCTTTCAGTAATAAAAGTACCTCCTTACGGTTAATCTTTCCACTGCCCAGTCGCGGTATATGTTCCACACACTTAAAACCAGAGGGGATCATATATGCAGGAAGCCATTTGGCCAGTTGTTCCCGGATGCTAAGCAGCGGTATTTCATCTCCTGTATAAAGAGCATATAACATGGAAATTCCAGCCGCCTTTTTATGCAACAGGACAACGGCTTCCCGCACTCCTTTCAACAATAATATTTTTGCTTCAATATCACCGGGTTCTATCCGCTGGCCATTGAATTTGATCTGCTGATCTATTCTGCCCAGGTATATGAGATTGCCGGTATCACTCCACATCACAAGATCCCCGGTACGGTACATCCGCTCGCCTTTTACAAAAGGATCTGCCATAAACTTTTCCCTGGTCAGTGATTCTTTACCAATATAACCACGTGCCACGCCGACACCAGCAACCCATAGTTCGCCTGCTATCCACGGTGGCAGTAACCGGTACTGTTCGTCAAAGATATAAGCCCTGTCATTTAGCAAAGGCTTTCCGATTGGAATATATTTATAAGTTTCCGCTAAAGGAGAACAAACAAACCCGGTACAGTCCACCGTCGCTTCCGTTGGTCCATACAGATTAATCAGCAGGGTATTATGCTGCCGGTATAAGTAGTCATTAAACTGTAGTACTGCTCCAAAGGATAATGCCTCTCCACTGGAAAAAACATATTGCAGAGAAGCGCAATCGCTGGTATTACCTTCCTGTAACAGCATGTCCATAAACAGAGTCAACATAGAAGGTACAAAATGAATCACTGTAATCTGCCGCTCTTTGATCGTGCGTATCATCTCGTCTGGTGCACTTTCCTTCCCTGCTGCTAAAAAGAAAGTATTGCATCCGGAAAACAACCAGTGAAATAGCTCCCATACTGAAACGTCAAAACTGCTGGTGGTTTTTTGCAGGATGCAATCTGTTTGTGACAGTGGATACTCTTTTTGCATCCAGTATATCCTGTTCACCACAGCCCCATGCTCCACCACCACTCCCTTAGGGTTACCGGTAGATCCGGAAGTATAAATAATATATGCCGCATCTGCCGGTTCCAGGGCAACCACATCAATGCCGGATACATGCGGCTGTTGAATAGCAGATTCAATATCTATGTAAAGGTTATCTGCGCCAGTACTAAAAGAAAGTTTACCATACCCAAGCACCACCTTTGCCCCCGCATCCTGCATCATGTAGGAGATACGTTCTTCTGGTAACCGCATATCAATCGGCAGGTAAGTGGCTCCACGTTTTAAAACCCCCATGATAGCCACCATCAGCCATACAGACCGTTCGCAGCAAATAGCTACTACATCCCCTTTTTCAATGCCGGCGCCGGCCAGTGCAGACTGTACCACATTACTGTACCGTTCTATTTCCTTTACTGTAAACCGGTGATTTTCATCTTCAAGAACAGCCGGCGACTGACGATTTAGCTGCGCGTAATAAATCGATAAAAGCGTTTCTTCTACCGGATAATCGCCTTTTGTATCATTGAAACTATTGATCAGTCTATTCGTATGGACATCCCCCCATATGCTGATGTCTGAGAGCCGTAAACCATGACTAACAGCTGCTGCTACCTGGGTAGCCAGCAGTTCAATGTGTTTGAGCACCTGCACCATAAGTGCATCCGGATACCTGTCCGGGTTGTAGGATAGTCGCCATAAAATACCCTCTCCTACAGATATATGAACAGATAAGGGATAATTGGTACGATCAAATACAGTTGTTTCAAATACCTTATCATCGCGCTGGTTTTTCACTTCATCAAACGGGTAATCTTCCACTGCCAGTATATGATCAAACAGTGCCCCTTCTATTCCTGCCGCATGTTGAATTTCCACTACGGAACAATACTGATAGGGAAAGCTGCTGATCAGTCTCCCCGAAATATCCTTAAAATACTGATCCAGTAATAAGGTATCTTCTACCTGGAATGCGAATGGCATTGTATTGATACACATACCCACCACACGTTCGGCATCAGGGATGTCAATTTCACGTCCGGACACCGTTACACCCGAAACAACTTTTTGCCTGCGGCTGTATCGAGACAATAAAATTCCCCATATACCATATAAGATGGAATTAACGCTTACCCGGAGGTTTACTGCTGCCTGTTTTAATGCATTTGATACCTCCTTCGTTAAAACCGTTTGCAGGGAAACCTGCTGCATGCTAACGGAGGGCTGCATAAAAACGGGTGTTAAAGAAGCCACCGTAAAATCCGGTTCAATATCCAGGTGCTTTAACCAGTAAGCCGTTATCTCTTCCTGTTTCTGTGTGGCCAGCCAACCCGTAATACCCGTAAAAGAAACCGGCTTACCAGGTTGAAACTGCAGCCCGTTCTTTTCTGCGCGGTAATGACTGATCAATTCATGCATGATAATCGCATAACTCCAGCCATCAAGAATTATGTGGTGAAATGAAACCACCAGCTTTGAAACATCGCCCAGTTGTAATATCGCTACCCGGAACAATGGTCCTGACTGCAGCTCAAAAGAACGTAACCTGTCCTGTTCAAGAAATGTATCCAGGTATGCCTGCTGTTTAGCCGGTTCATCCTTTTCCAGCGGGTGAACACTTAACTCCGGTGTCATACTTTCCAGTATCACCTGCACTGGCCGAACGCCCTTATCAGCAATAAACTTTGTACGTAATGCATCATGCCGTTGAAATATGAAGGCAAGACTTTTTTCAAAACAGACTTCATCTATCTTACCAGGCAGGGTAAAACAATATTGCTCAAAATAAGCCTGATCATCCGTCTTTGCCAAGGAATGAAATAACAACCCTTCCTGCAGGGGTGTTAGTATTTGTATACTTTGAATATTATGCTGCATCGTTAAATTGAATTAAGTATCTCATCCAGCTCCCTTGCATTAAGCCCCTGGGTATCTATTCCGGATAATGTTCTTTTAAATGAATAGGTATCACTCCGCAATTCGGTAATATATCTTTCAAGGGTAAGTATGTATAGCTGCAACAGCTCTTCAATGGCAGACCTTGTATAAACTCCCTGGTGATAAGAAATATCAATGCATAAAACACCATCTGTAATAATCAGTGTAAAGAAAACCGCAGAAGGCATATAAATTTCTCCCCCGATATCCTGTTGAAAAGAGGATATTTTATGAATGGAAAACGGAGTATTATCCAGCGTATCTCCTTGTCCCAGGTAATTGAAAGTAAAAAACGGCTCATTCCCATTTTTAAGCACATTTTCTTCCTTCAGGTATTTAAGACAAAGATACCCTTCTCCATTACCGGGTATTTGTTCCATCGCATGAATGGTTTGCTGAATGTTGCCCGCTACATCAGCATCCGGCATGCCGGAAAGCCTGATTGGGTATTTCATGGTAAACCAGCCAATCGTTTCTGCAAAAACAGCAGCATCACCGGTACTACTTCTGCCATGAGATTCCAGGTAACAGGTTATTTCGTCCATCCCATTCCACCTGCAGATCGTTTCAGACAGGCAGGATAGCAAGATCTCTTCGATCGATATTCCCATGCCATGGAGATTCATGTGCAGCAACTGACCTGTTTTCTCTGCGGACAAAACACCACTTCGCAATTCATAGTGACGGAATGTTTTTTCTATATGTCTTTCTGCCGGCCATTCATCTTTTATGCTTTCACTCATCTTTTCCCAGTAATCCTGTTCAGCGACAGAGATCTGCTGCACCCGCTGCTTCAAAGCAACTGACCACTGGTAATAGGACCCTGTAGCTGAAAGCTGAAGGTCTTCCGGGTTGGTCATCAGGTATAGCCGGGATAACTGTTCCAGTAAGATTCTCCAGGATACACCATCTATGATAAGATGATGTGCCAAAAGGAAGATCATGTCTTTTTCGCCATCGCGGAACAATAAACAGCGAAACAAGGGCCCGCTTTCCAGGTCAAACCGTGCCTGCCAGTATCTCATCTTTTCTTCTACCTGCTCATCAACGCTTGAAAGCACCAGGAAACAATCATTTCCAGGCATGTCCGCAGGTAATATTTTCAGGGTGCGTACATTGTCTGTTATTGGAAAAGTAGCGCGTAACATGGCATGTGAATGCCACAATTTAAGAATGGCTTTTTTTAGCCGGTCTTCATTCACCCGCTCTCCCGCATCCAACAGGATGGACTGATTATAATAATGAGGTTGTGTAATGTTATCGTTGAAAAATTTAATCTGCAAGGGTGTAAGTGGTACTTCCCCTGTGATGGCGGCATCTGCTTCAGGATGCGGATCATTTTCCTGCAGGTAGTTCACCAGCGATGCGATCGTTGAACACCTGAGGATATCCCCCACCTGCAATTTCCATCCTATATCGCGCATCCGTGCTACAACCTGGATAGCTTTAATGGAATCTCCACCTATACTCAGGAAATGATCATGTATACCTATCTGTGTTCTTTTCATTACAGTCTCCCAAACACCTGCCAGCAGTTTTTCCAGCTTTTTTTGTGGTGCTACATAATGATGCATACGCCCGCGTACTTCTTCGGGAGAAGGTAGTGCAGCCATATCCAGTTTACCATTTACATTCAGTGGAAATTTCTCCAGCGCTATCAGGTGAGGAGGATGCATGTATACAGGGAGATGGATGTTAAGCTGTGCCTGTATTTTATCTGTCAATAATTGTGTTCCTTCATAATAGCCTACCAGTTCCAATTCATTATCTGCATTCATACATGCCATAACAAAAGCATCATTCACACCAGCCACCTGTCTTATTACAGCCGCTATTTCACCCGGTTCTATCCGGTAACCCCGGATTTTGATCATCTGATCATTCCTGCCTGTATAACGGATGTTACCATCCGGCATCCAATAGCCTTTGTCGCCGGTACGATACAATTTGCTGGAAGTACCGGCAACAGGAATAAACCTGGCTGCTGTTTTTTCGTCATCCCTGAAATACCCGGCACCAACTGTTTTTCCACTGATATAAATTTCTCCCTCAATACCGGGTGAACACAACTCCATATCCGTGTTAAAGATGAATGCACTGGTGTTACTGATAGGTTTCCCTACCAGGATTGTATGGAATGTTTCAGGCACTTTCCATACAATACAGCCTACCGTACATTCCGTTGGACCGTATTCATTATAGATATTCATCCCTGGATTTAGGGCCCTCAATATTTTAACATCACTTTCAAGTAATGCCTCACCTCCTACAATACAGGTGTTTATGTGAGTGGTATGCACATCCAGATATGGCAAAATCCGTATGTGTGATGGTGTCAATTTAATCGTATCTATTCCGGATAACCCTTTAAAGGAATCACTGATAAGTTGATTTATGTAATCCTGTTCTCCAAACACATATAAGGCAGCTCCTCTCATCAGCGTGCAGAAAAAAGAAGTAACGGTAAGATCAAATGCCAGCGTTGTAAATAATGGCATTACTCCCTCTGCAGCATCATTGAAATAATAACTGTTTGCCCAACGGGTATAATGCAACAGGTTATCCATCGTAATCACACAACCTTTCGGCAAACCGGTGGTACCCGATGTATATAATATGTAAACAGGATGATCAGCCCCGCATACCGGTAGTGAACGCGACAAACTGATTACAGCGGATTCTGCCAACAGCTGATCCATGGATACCTTTTTTAGCATCGTATCCATTGTACTGTCTGTGATGAGGAGTTTTGCATCAGACTGTTCCAGGATATACCGGATCCTTTCCTCCGGGTATTGCTTATCTGCCGGGATATAAGTAGCACCACTGAAAATAATTCCCCAGATAAGCGGCACCACTTTTTCTGTGCGGGAAACATGTACGACTACCCTATCGCCCGGAGAGATATCAAATTGTTCCATTAACGTTTCTGATAATTGCCTGGCGCGAAAGAACAGTTCCCTGTATGTCATACTTCCCTGCCCCCAGATCACGGCGTTACTTTCCGGGAAACGGGTAACCGTATCT
Source organism: Chitinophaga sp. LS1 (assembly GCF_034274695.1). Classification (NCBI taxonomy): domain Bacteria; kingdom Pseudomonadati; phylum Bacteroidota; class Chitinophagia; order Chitinophagales; family Chitinophagaceae; genus Chitinophaga; species Chitinophaga sp. LS1. The sequence goes on along the minus strand of NZ_CP128362.1, from coordinate 4,490,245 downwards.
ATAAAAATATCTGTCAATGTTTCCTTATCATATAATATGTCAGTTCCAAATACCAGCTCATCCAGTATTTTCTTTTCTGCATCCGGGGTTAACAATACAGGAATATTTATTGCATCTCCTTCCTGTTCTGCAAAGGCCTTGATATATTGCAGCAGGGTATGGCTGATCCAGGCAAGTGATACTGCAGATATAGCCTGTTCATTCGCCTGCAATATGACTCTTGTTGTATCAACCCTTTCTTCCGCAAAAAACGAAAGCACAAATGGTTCATTAACAGATAAACTATCTATGCAGGCCGGCATTTCTTTCATCACCGTTTCAGGAAAATGTATACGCTCCAGGTATTCAAAAGAACAGGAATGTGCAGGCATCCCTTCCGGATTAAAATATTCACGGTATACCTCCAGACTCTCTCTTTGTTCTTTCAGGCTTAATATATCCTGCTGCTGTTCTTTTCGTATATGATAAGTGATTGCTTTGGCAAACGGACCAGGAATTTCTCTGAACTCTTCAAAGCTACGCCCGGAAGAAACCAGGAGATGTGATCCCTGTTCCTGCTCCTGGTATAAAGCGAGCAGGTTTGTCCATGCCCAGTACCAGATATCACATGGCCGGAGGTCCATTTTGAGCGCGATAGCGTTCAGCTCAGTTAACAGATCATCCGGGAGGATCACTTCCTGTGTAATATAGGTTTGTCCACCAGCATGCCCTTCTTCCAGCGTAAGGGTACATGCTCCTGTACCCGTTGTCCATGCAGCTTCCAATCCGGCGGGAAGCCCTTCATCCGGAGGGGAAAGTTGCTCCAGCCATTCCACATATTGCACAAACTCCGGAGATTCCGCGTTTATACCGGCAGTGGTGATCAGTTGTTGTGCCAGGTAACGTAAAGACCAGCTATCCAAATATACAGCCGGCGAGACGATGCCGAAATAAACCGGTTGTTCCTCAGTTGTCTGAAAGATGATCAGCCTGATGGCATCACTTTCTTCTTTTGTGAACATATTCCAGTTATCCGCGATGTCCTTTTCATCCGCTGTAATTACCTTTACTGTTGTGTGATCTGCAGTTGTTATTTCCTGGAACGGGAGTAATACATTGTTGTTATAGGTAAATGTAGTCCGCAGAATGCTATGCTTATTTACCAGCTGGCGCCAGCGTTGTACCAGATCATGGGCAACAGGAACGTTTATATGGAACAATGCATGATGAAATAGTTGCTTTTCCCTTGAATGTCTGAATATTCTTTTCTGTACGGGAGATATATGAAAGGTGCTCATAAATGACGATACTTATCTCTTAGTTAAAAATGCTTTTATACTTGATGACTGTGACGCCTGCACAGTTGCATTCTCCCTGGAGCTGATGTCCTTCATCAGCTCAGCAACTGTTAGTGAGTGATCGTGTACAGGTGCAAGCAGCAGCTGCTCCAACCTGTTGATACCACGCCTTATGCTTGATTCACTAAAAAACTGCCGATCAAACAGGCATTCTGCCATCAGTGCAGCGTAATCTGTTTTAAAATGCAATTCCACACTGAATTTCCTTACCATGTTCACAGACGATTCAAAAGGCAATACAGCAATATCTGGCAGGGATTTTATCTGTTCATCATACTGTTCCGAAAAATCATCTATATGAATTTCCATGGTACCACGTGCTATATCCTCTTCCGCGGCTGAAGGAATCCATTGTGCAGTAAATGCGACGGTGTCATTCGTAAAACGGGTATACTGACGCTGTACTTCCTGTAGTAATGCACCCATACGCATACCAGGTTGCCTGGCAATAGTGATAGCCACTACATTCATAAACACGCCTGCAGTGTGATGCCAGCGCGGATCAAATCTTCCGTGTAAAGGTGTATAAACCGTGAGTGCAGCGGATTCTCCAGCTTCCATGAAAGACAATGCCTGCAGGCCTGTGATTACAGCAAATGAAGACACTTCATATAACTGTGCCAGGGCACGGATACTTACGGGTACGCCTTCTGAAAACAGGTGTTTAAAATAACCCTCTCCGCTTTTACCGGTTATTTCCTTTAACATTCCCGTACCCGCCAGTCTTTTACGATCAGGAACAAAAGGTGATACCTTGCTTATTTCATCTGCGTAATTATTATAGGATATGATATTTTTATTTTCAGTGGATGCACGATAATATGCAAGAATTGAAGTGAAGAGGATTTTAATGGTCCATGCATCTCCTATAAGGTGATGTAATTTAAAAGCAAAGAGATAATCGCCGGCACCATATTTCCGGAGATAACAATAACATAAGGGCTCCAGTGCAGGATCTATAACAATGGCAGACAATTCCTTTACGAAAGTCTCCTTGTCCTGCCCATCCATATGATCCTGAAACTGCACCTGTGTCACTTCAATTGCAGACGGTTTGCATAAAAGCCCATCGCCTGATAACCGGAAACGGTAACGAAGTGCGTCCTGTTCTTCCAGGACTTTTGTGGTTGCTTTTAACCAAAGGGATACATCCAGCGGACCTTTCAGTTCGAAAGCACCTGTCATCAGGTATTTTAGTCCACCCTGTAATTCCATATCAGCCCATATATGCTGCTGCATGGGAGTAGCACTGACCCATCGGTCCCGTCTCTCTTCCTGAAGGTCGATGTCCTTTTCTTTGGTATCCAGTAACGATGCCAGTTCATGAACCACCGGATACCGGTACAAATCACCTAATGTAATGCGCTTCTTTTCCTGCCGGTAAATCGCTGAAATCAATTTTATCGCCATCAGGCTCTGTCCGCCGGCTGCAAAGAAATTTGTTAAACGGTCTGCAACGGTAATCCCCAGCAATTCCCTGTACAGCTCACATAGCAGTATTTCCGCCCCGGTTACTGCCACCGTTTCATGATCAGGAATATGCAGGAAGGGAGAAGGTAAACCTGTAATATCTTTCTTACCGTTGATGTTAAGTGGTATATGTTCAACCGGCACAAAAAATGCAGGTACCATATAAGATGGTAAAACAGTCCTGCATGCAAACATCAGGGCATCCGTTGTATAGTCAGCATACTCTTCTTGCAGCACAACATATGCCAGCAGGACCGGATGTTGTGCTGTTTCAAATGTATGATATACAACTACCGCATCTTTCACAGCAGGAAGTTCCAGCAGGCAACGGGTCACTTCTTCCGTCTCCATCCTGTTACCATTAATTTTTATCTGCTGATCCCTTCTGCCTATAAATTCAAGCAGTCCTCCGGGTAACCATTGTACCCAGTCGCCCGTGCGGTACCAATGCTGATGGTCTTCTTCATAAAAATGTTTCCCGGTTTCCCTGTCATTGTTGTAATAACCTTTTGCAAGTCCGGGCCCTGAAATATGTAGTTCACCGGGGACACCCACTGGCACCATCATGCCGTCGGTATCTACTACACGCACTTTTACATTTACAATAGGCGTACCTATTGACATGACAGTATCTGAAGGATTAATTTTTGTAAAGGTGGTACATACTGCATTTTCAGAAGGACCATAGGCATTAAATAAGGTATGCCTGTCTGCCAGCGCCTGCCCGGTTTTTACAGGCAAGGTTTCACCTGCCGAAATCAACACCCGCAAAGCGGATGGCAATGCGGATGGCAGTGCCTGCAGGTAAGCGGGTGTGATGGTTGCTACTGTAACAGCGTGTTCCGTAAGCCAGTCAATAAATAAATGCTGGTTGTGCATCAGACCGGGCTCCGGAATGTGTAGTGCCGCTCCTGAGAGAAGTGCCATGAATATTTCAGACAGGGAGGCATCAAATCCCGGAGACGACAACCATCCGCAACGGTCCGTTTCCCGGATACCAAAACCTTCAGTTTGTGCTGCAATCATGTTCATGAATCCACCATGCGTAATAGTGAGACCTTTGGGCACACCGGTGGTACCGGAAGTAAAAATCATGTAGGCCGGAGATTCCTGATTAATGACTACAGGTGCATCATAATTATACAGAGGACGGTTGGTCCCGGGCACCCTGATATCTATTCCTGCCAGCAGGAAAGGCATACCGGATGTATTAAGTACCAGGTTACCTCCTGCCTGTTTGAGTATGGAATTAATCCGGGGTTCCGGATGTTTTGCATCTATGGGCAGGTAAACCGCGCCGCACTGCATAATAGCCAGCATGGTTACAATCGTTAATTCATTACCGGCTGCCAGTACCGGCACAATCTGTTCCGGTTCAACACCCCAATCAGTCAGCAGTTCACTTATGATACCCACTTTCTTTCCCAGCATTTCATAGGTGGTACTTCCTGATGGCGAAACAACAGCTATACGTCCCGCATGTGTCAAAGATTGTTCCCGGAAGGAAGAAATGATTGTCATTTCAGGTAAAAGTGCTTTACAAGGACCTGAAGCATACGCAAATAATTGTTGTTGTTCTGCATCGTCCAGCATCGGTATTTTACCTGCGGGAAGTTGCGCATCAAGCACCAGTTGCCTGGTAAGTACCATGCAATGACGGGTCATGCGGTGTATAAATTCTCCTGAATAAAGAGAACTGTTATAGTCTACTGCCAGGTACAGGTTATGGTTATGCAGCGAAAAATTGAATGCCAGATCCACCTTGGCATTTGTACGGTAATTGTAGTCCATCTTTTCAAGCCGCAAGCCTCCTTTCTCTATCACATTTCCATGTTCCCTTTCCTGGAAATTGACCAGTGCATGAAAAAGAGATTGCCCCTGCATCTGGTCCCGGCTAACCAGCTCCCTGGCCAGCCATTCATAAGGATATTGTTTATGTTGTAACGCTTCAGCCAGTTCTGTGGCCCAATTATCAATTAATTGCAACGCATCCGCTGCAGGATCCAATGTATTCTTAAGCAGTATGGTATTCAGGAAAAAGCCTACCTGTTGTTCAAAAATCACATCCAGGCGATTATCTACCGGTACAGCTATTACCCGTTCTTTCACTCCGCTGTAACGATATAATAACAGATCTACGATACTCAATAACGCAGTGAAAAGTGTATGTTGATGTGTATTGGAAAATGCCAGCAACCCTGCTGTCAGTTCCTTTCCAAAGTCAACGGTATAAGTGTCTGCCATGTCTTCCTGTAACCGTGTTGTTTTACCCTGAGCAGGAATACCGGATGCAGGAACCGGGGTATTGAACTTACGAAGCCAGTATGCTGCACTATGCCGGTGCTCAGCGTTCAGCTTATTCTGCCATGCAGCATACTCCTTGTATTGCAATGGAGCTTTCAACACATTGACGGCATGTTCAGCTTCATAATAAGCAAACAGCTGATTCAGCAGGATATCTTCCGATAATCCGTCTGCAATGATATGATGCAGGTTAATCAGCAATAACCAATCTTCTGCAGCCACTTTGTAAACAGCTACCCTGTACAGAGGCAATACATCCAGCGCAATATACTGCTGACCATGATCCTCCAAAATTTTTTCTATATCAGCATCCCTGGCCAGTTCTTCATAATGATACTGCAGTGTACTACCTGGATGAATCTGCTGTTTTATCCCGCCTGCGCCGGTATCAACAAAGGTGGTACGCAGGGATTCAAACTGCGCAATCACTTTTTCAAATGCAGCAACCAGTCGTGTTAGCTCAAAAGGCCCACTGATGCGGTAAGCTACCGGCATATTATATGCAGTAGATAAAGGTGTGGCATGATGTTCCGTCCAGATACGCAATTGTTGTCCGGAGAGCTCATACATTTCCTGGGCAGGAAGTACTACGGGGCCTTCGGCAGGAGATGATTTTATATGATTTGTTATCTGGATGGCCTGTTGTGAAATAACAGGATACTCAAAGATATCCTTTAGGGTAAGCGTGGTGTGAAACTGTTTATTTAATCTTGCTACCAGTGCAGAAGCTCTTATACTCTGCCCACCGGATGTAAAGAAATGATCATTCCTGCCAATACGGTTTACCTGCAAAATTTCCATCCAGATAGCAGCTATCTTTTCTTCTGTTTCATTGATGGGAGGTTCAAAAGTTACAGCGTCTTCTTTTATTGTGAGGGTGTGCAACCGCAACTGTTTTTCATCTGTTTTCCCATTAACGGAGAGTGGCATATTTTTCACCTGGTAGAACTGTTGCGGTATCATGTAAGCCGGTAGCTTTTCACTGAGGGCTTTCAGCAACTGCTGTTTATCCATAACGGATGTGGCTTCATAGAAGGCAGCCAGTACAGGTTCATTCAACTGTTGCTCTACCAGTATATGCGCTTTTACAATTCCTTTTATACGGGTGAGATGGTATAAAATTTCTTCTGTTTCGATCCGGTATCCCCTGATCTTTACCTGGCTGTCTATTCTGCCAAGGAAAATGAGTTCTCCGTTTGGTAATCTTCTCACCAGATCCCCGGTACGATAAAACAGCGTATTCCCCAGCGTAATAAATTTTTCACCTGTGAGTGTGGTATTATTCAGGTAACCTTTGGCAATGCCGTTACCATAGAGATAAAGTTCTCCCATCAATCCACGCATCAAAGGTTCCTGCCGGTTGTTAAGAATCATTGCCCGCATACCGGCAATAGGATTACCAATGGTGATCAGCTCATCATCCGGCTGTATTTTCTTTACAATGCATCCCACAGTAGCTTCCGTAGGGCCATATTCATTATACAGATTTATTTTTTCATTCAGTCCGAACAGTAAATCCACCTGTGAGTGAAGTAATTGTTCTCCACCTGTGATCACAAGTTGTATGGAGGTGCTTTTAATATCCGTATTTTTCAGCAGGCTGATATGTGAAGGAGTCAGTTTTATGCTATCCACTCCATTCACTCCGGAAAAACATTCCTGTAGTATTACATCTGCCTGTTTGGTTTCAGGGAATACCACGATACGTTTCCCTTTTACCAATGGTAAAAAGATAGTGGTAATGGTAAGGTCAAAAGACAATGGTGTGAACCAGGGAAAATTACCGTAATCATTATTTTTCAGATAATTATTATTACACCAGTGTATATAATGCGACAGGTTTTCCCTGCTGATCATACATCCCTTCGGCTTACCGGTTGTACCGGATGTATAAATGATATAGGCCAGATCTGTTCCCTGCGTTTGCGGCAGTGTGATGGTGGTGTTAATTTCCGTAGTATTGAATAAGCTGTTTACCGTACAGGTATTACCTGGGATATGCCGGTCACCCGGCAGTGCGGTCAGGATAAGTGCGGGTGATGCATCATTCAACACAGCATGAATACGTTCGTCCGGCTGGGACATATCAACAGGCAGAAAAGCAGCGCCCGTTTTCAGAATGGCCAGTATAACAGCAATAAGGTCTGCACTCCTGGATGCACATAATGCAATGATATCTCCGGGCTGAATACCTTTCTCTGCTATCAGGCATTTAGCCAGCATATCCGATTGCTCCTGTAAGGAGGCATAAGTATAACTTTGATGATCATCTATAACCGCTGTCTTAGCTGCATACTTATGACAGGCGGTATTAAACATCCCGAGGATATCCTTTTGTGTGGGATCCGGCTTTACCGGAGTAACGGAGAATGGTTCTGTGAGCTGATTTACATCCGTGAGGTTGTCCGGGAGAGCTGTTCCCTTTTCAAATAACCTTTGCAGCACAACGTCCAGTTGTTCCACATCAGACTTTTTAAAACAGGCCGTGTTATAATTCCACCTGGTTGTGATGCCGGTATGATCTTCCAGTACATCCAACTGTAAAGCGGCACCGGGTTGCAATACCTGCCAGTCATTCAAACTAACGCCTTCCGGCATTTTCACATACTGGATAATATAAGGAGTGGTATGAATAAGGTCATGACTGATATACTCAGCTACAGATTGAAGTTCTGACAGTAGCTTACCGGTTAAAGTCCTGAGTTGATGGAAGGAACATGTTTCGTCAAAAGTAAGCTGTAAAGGCACTACCTGGTCAATTAATCCTACTGTCTGATCCAGTTCATCATATATACGTCCGGGTAAAACAATACCTGGCCGTACCACGTTTTTATTGGTAAAATGACTGAGGAGTATAGCAAAAATCGCATAACAATATTCCCTGGTTATAACAGAGGAGAGTGGAATGGTATGTCTGCAGGTGGTTTCATATTTCCCGGCAATAACAGGCGCAGTGCGGTGAAACAGGAAAGGGGTAAAATCAGTCTGTCCGGATAACTGCTTGTTACACCAGTCCTTTACAGCTTCAGGTACTTCTTTTAATGTATCGTGTTGCCAGCTTACATATTGCGAATATGCAACGACCGGAATGGCGGCTATGCGTCCGGAAAAGAGTTCCTGGATGGCCACGCAAAGCTTTCCCATACTATGAAAATCAACTATACCTGATGGAAATTGCAGATATGCATTCCAATATCCTGCTGTTGTATCAGGAGCAGCCATAAATACGCAACTCATTTCAGTCTCATGCGGATAGTTTCTGCAATGCAGCAGGAAATCGGTGGCATTACCGGGATGGCTTTCCACAGCGATATGATAGCCGGAAACATCATCCGGCATAATTCTCTGCAATGGGTATACAAGATTGGCCTGTTCTACAAACCTGGTCGAAAGCGCCTCATGCTGTTGAAAAAGGCAGGTAATCATTTTTTTCAGAACCGGAACATCCACCGGGATAGTCGCTTCAAACTTCCAGTTACAAAAAACGGGGAGTCTTTCTCCTCCTGTTTTGAATATCACTTTCTGCTGTTCAGTAAGGGACAGGGTAATCGCGTCCAATAAAATACTTGTCATTGTATAAATAATTAGGCATGTTCCCCGAAAGGCTGCATCATTACTACATTAATTTCTCTTGCTCCGGTGAATGAATTACGACCGTGTGCCACCAGCATATTATCCATTAGCAGGATATCCTGATTTACCCAGGGGAAATACACACATTCATCCCGGTAGGCTTCAAAAATGGCGGTAAGAAAAGCAGGTTCAATGGGAGACCCATCTCCATAATAAGTATTGAAGGGCAGCTCGTCCATACTAGCAAATGCTGTACGGATTTCAGGGGCCAGTGCCATGAAGTTGAAGAAATAGCCATGATTAAACCAGATCTCTTCACCTGTAACAGGATGATTACGGATAGCAGGCCTGCACCATTTTATTTCCAGGGCATCCTTTTCCAGCCATTTAAAATTCAGTCCGTATGTTTTACAGTGCTGCTCAACGACGGCTCTATCTTCTGTCTGATATACTTCCTGCCATGACAGGCCTACTCCTTTTTGTAACAAACGGCGGTATAAAATGCCTTTCTGTTTAAAACTGCTGATAAGTGCATCCGGCAGTCGCTTTAATACTTTTCTTACATCAGCAATAGGTGTTTCTCCTCTTTCCAATGGTTGTTTTGAACAGTAAAAGGCAATCTTCAGCGGCCATGTATGAGAGTAGGACAGTTCATTATGCATATTAATCACCTGATCTGCCGGGTGCTCTGTAGAAGTATATAAATTGCCGCTGATTTCAGTACGGGGAGAAGATCGGTCTTTATACGACATCAGCTCTTCCCCGAATGCTTTCATCACTTCCTGGAAGGCATCTCTGTCCGGCACATCAAATCCTCTAAAAAGAATGGCGCCATATTTTTTTAAATCTGCCCCGATATCTGCCAGGTGATCTCCTATCCATGAACCCAGGGAGATACCATCTATAGCCGGCTTGTATACCATGGGGAAGTGACCAGGTAACATCGCTTCGCGCTGCAATATATCTTCCGGCAGATCAACGGTTTTAGGTTGTATATTTTTCAGGGAAAACTGGGGTCTGTTAAATTGCATAACGAATATTATTAGGGTATTTTGTTGGATAAAAGGCCGGTGATATTCTTTTTGCGGTGTGTCTGAAGGGCATTTGATTTTCTTTGCTGTTGCATTTCTCTGATGGATGCAATGAGTGCTCCAATTGCCTGATCCTGCTGGTCTATAAGTAATTCAAGCAGTTGTTGCCAGTCGCTGATCATTTCCTGTATCAGCAGATCAGGATATAGCGTACTATCATAGACCAGTTTCAGCATAATATCTTCATGACCTTCATCAAAGCGGAACTCCATTGGATATTTTCTTGGATCTATGGAGAGGCTTCCACCTAAAGGGCGAACAGTGAGATCATTAAATTTCCGGTCATTATGATGGCGTTTTAACCGGAAGTTCTGCAGTGAAATTTCCACTTCAAAGAATGGGAATGTACTGCTACGGTCCCAGCATTCATTTTTCAACAGTTCAAAGGGATAATCCTGCTTTTCATACATCTCCAGCAGCAGGGTTTTAAGCCGGTTGAGAAAATTAACTGCGCTTTCTTCACTCCTGATATCAATACGTAATACCAGTATATTGAGGAAGTGGCCTATCAGCCTGTTCCATTTATTTTTACTTCTACCTGTAACAGGTGTTCCTGTAGTGAGATCTGTGGCGCCGGTATAACAATGTAATAACAATTGTGTAACGGCGGCTACTACAATAAATACACTCAGGTTCAGATCAGCCGCCAGTTGCTTAATTTGTGAATACATTACACCGCTTATTAAAAGCGTTTCTTCGCCTTTTCCCTGACTACCTGTTACAGCCGGCATATTCATCGGGGTTATGTTACTTACCTGGCGATGCCAGAAAGATTTCAGCTGTTCATTGGTGGCTGTATTTTGTTCTTCTTCTATATATTGACGGTATTGAATAGGCTGTGATGGATCTTTTTTATTACCTGTTGTCAGTTCATTATAGGTATCGATCAGCTCATTGAACAAAATTTCCATTGACCAGCCATCGCAGATGATATGGTGGATGGTTACCGATACGATATAACGGTCCTCTCCACGCCGGCATACAGAGACTCTCCATAATAATTCATTGGCAGTATTAAATGGCTGGCTGTTCAACTCAAATAATACTTTCTCTGCTGCTGATTCGTCTTCCGGTAAAAAGATCTCGCTGAGCATAATACGGGCATCTGTGCGCAGTTGCTGCCGGGGTATCCCATCTTCCTCATAAAAGGACATGCGAAGAATTTCATGCTTCTGAAGCAGTAGGTTACATGCTTCCTCAAATTTTGCAGGAAGGAATGGACCTTCAATCAGCAGCGTTTCTGAAAGATTAAATGCGGATGAATCAGGCTGTAATTTCCAGGCCCACCAGATATTCTGTTGTGCATAGGAAAGCCTTGTATTAACTACCGGTACTTCTGTACGGATCAGTTGTGCGGCCAGTAACTCTTCAAAACTTTGCTTCACTGCATCAATAAAATAGCGGATATCTTCCTGGGTATGTGCAGTTGCCACATAACAGTTCCTCCCCTCCCATATGTAAATATTCTTTGCCAGCAGTTTATAAAAAAGCAGTTCATAATTTCCTTTGAGAACAAACCGGAAAAGCGATCCGAAATGAACCATACTTACCGGAAGATCTTTCTCTTCAAAATACCTGTTTAATTCACTGCAGATCTGTGCTGTTTTTTCTTCCAGTGATATATAGATATCAGGATTTGCTTCCAGGTAATCCAGCACCTGCATTCCGGCTTCCATGGCCAGCGGATGATGGCAGAAGGTACCAGCCACAAATGTATTGGTCACTGCAGGGTAAGAAGGATCACCATACGACCAGTGACCACCATCGACTGCATCCATAAATCTCTTATTCCCGGCTACAATGCCCACCGGTATTCCACCTCCTATAATCTTTCCATAAGTGGTGAGGTCCGGACGAACCTTTGTAAAAGCACGAATGCCATTGATAGCGAATCTGAATCCGGATATTACTTCATCAAAGATCAGGGCAATGTTATTGGCGGAAGTAATGCGCGACAGTTTTTCAAGGTATGCTGCCGGAAAGAAATCCGGTCTTCTGCTCTGCACAGGTTCTACCAATACAGCGGCTATTTCGCCTGCCAATGTGATAATATGTTCCAGGTCCTGTTCATTACCATACCGCAGCACAATTACATCCTGGCTAACGGTGTTGCTTACGCCGGGTGCCAGAGGCTCGGCATAAATTCCTTTTCCAGGTCTGGCCAGGATGCCATCAAAAGTCCCGTGATAGGAACCGGAGAAAAGGACAATCTTATTTTTACCGGTAGCTGCCCTTGCCAAACGAAGTGCTACCATTACGGCCTCTGTACCGGTGTTATAGAATGCCACACGGTCATTCCCCGTGATTGTACAGATCCTTTCTGCGAGCCGGCCTGCCTGGGGAGATAATGCTCCTAATATCAGCTGACGCTGTAATATATCCTGTAAGGCTTCATTCACAAAAGGAGGATTATAACCAAACAGGTGTACTCCAAATCCCATTGTAAAGTCCAGGAAACGATTGCCATTTACATCCCATATATGTGCGCCGGCGCCTTTTTCTGCCACCAGTTGATACACCATATCCTTCCACTTCGGTTTGAAGCCGGCAATATTCCTGTTATTGGCAAAATAGCGGCGGAAGTGTTGTGTTATCTCACGGGATCCTCCGCTTTTCTCCACAACCTCATTCACCAGTGCCACCAGTGCCTCATCCTGTTCATTCAGTTTCTGATCTGTACTAACTTCCGGTTGTTTATATGGAACATAGGCATTATCATCAGCACGTTCCTCCACATAAGCGTCTGCCGGCAAAGAAACCTGCAGGAATTCCTTTAGTTTGCCAGGTGTATTGACCCGGTCGTAGAATACTGCAATTTCAATATTGATATGTTTATCATCCAGGATCATTTCCCGCATGTGCATCAACATGATAGAATCAAGACCAATACTGAAAAAATCATCTTCGTCGGTAAAGGCGTCTGTACTTAGTTCTGTAATCTCACGGATGATCCTGTTTACATACAATGACAATGATTCTGCCGAAGCATTTTTCACTTCAGCGGCAAGTGCCATAGTGGTTTCCTCCTGTTCCGGGTTAATAAATGCGCGGTATAAAGCGGCATCAATCCAGTACATCTCATGATCAAACTGGTAAACCGGTATGGGTACTTTTGTGCCCTGTATTGAAAATGCACCCGGGGTGATTATTTTAGAATGCAGGTAAGTATGTGCTTCTTTCAACAATGTTGTTGTATCCACACCAGGGGCTACCAGCAGTCTCTCTGTAGTATTAAATGATTGCAGGAGTTGGATAGCAGCCTGTTTATCAGTGGCAATAACTGCCAGTTTCTCTTCAAAATGATCCCGGCAATGTAATGCGGTAAATGCAATATCCGTGATTGCATATGTTGTATCCTTCAGGTAAAGCACATATGTTTCTACCAGTTTTTTTAAGGATCTTACAGATTTTGCAGACAGCATTAACAGGGTTGCCTCATCGGTTTGTTTTCCCTGGTTTGCTTTGTGTGCTGATTGCAATACCATATGCACATTTGTTCCGCTAAAACCAAAAGCACTCACGGCAGCAAATCCGGATGCACCGGCAGGTAGATCCGTAAGGGTAGTAACTACTTTTACCTGGTCGTTCCAGCTGATAGCGGGATTGGGTGAATTATAGTGCAGGCTGGCGGGTATTTTTCCATGATAAAGGCATAAAGCTGTTTTTATCAGGGAAGCTACACCGGAAGCGGCTTCCAGATGTCCAATATTGGTTTTAACACTTCCTATATAAAGCGGGTGATCTTGCCGCGGTATTTTGTTATATACGTGTTGAATGGCTTCTACCTCAATCGGGTCGCCCAGTTTGGTACCGGTACCATGTGCTTCCAGGTATAGTACTTCACTGGCAGAAACACCGGCCTGTTCGAGTGCTGTATGCAGCAATCTCTCCTGTGCCAGTCCGTTTGGTGCAGTCATCCCGTTACTGGCACCATCCTGGTTTAATGCAGATCCCCTGATGATGGAGAAAATATGGTCCCCATCTCTTACGGCATCTTCATATCGTTTCAGGATAACAATACCACATCCCTCACCGCGCCCATATCCATCAGCACTTTCATCAAATGTTTTGCAACGGCCATCGGGAGATAATGCTCTTGTTTTAGAAAGACAAATATGCCCTAAGGGAGAAAGCTGCAGGTTGATGCCACCTGCAATCACGAGGTCTGTTTTGCCGGCCCGTAATTCCTGCATACCAAGATCTACAGCTACAAGAGAGGATGAGCAGGCCGTATCCACGACCATATTGGCTCCGGTTAGTCCTAACTGGTAAGCAATTCTTCCGCTGGCAGTAGCGGCAGCAGTACCTGTAACAGAATAAGGAGATATCCCTTTTCCGTAATTTTCTGTTGAAAAATATTTATAATGATCGTCTGACGCGGAGAGGTATACAGCTGTACCGGTGCCCATCAGGCTTCCTGGGCGGATATTTGCAGATTCCAGCGCCTGCCAGGTTGTTTCCAGCAATATTCTTTGCTGTGGAGACATATGTTTTGCCTCTGCAGGAGTAATTTTAAAAAAGGCAGCATCAAATCCTTTTACATCGGCTAAAAAAGTGCCACTGTTACAATAGGACTTACCCGGTGTATCAGGATTTTTATCATAAAACCAATTTTTATTCCAGCGATCTGCCGGTACTTCAATCACAGCATCCTGTTCATTACACAGATTATTCCAGAATGAGGCTATACTGTCCGCACCTGGAAAACGACAGGACATGCCAACTATAGCCACGGGACCATTTTCCTTTTTCTCCAGGGATTCAATTTTTGCTTCGGCCGTTCTAAGGCTTTCGTATAACTTCCTGACAAGGTCAATATTTTCCATCATCTTATGAATATTTTTGAATTTCTTTATTGATCATTTTCAGCAGTTCGGCATCACTCATATCTTCTGTATAACTATACCGGAGATTCTCTTTAACCGTTTTTATCACTGTTACTGGTTGCGGTGTTGATAATTCATTGATGTGGGTCGTTAACAAACCTGTAGCCGGGTAATTGAAGATTGTATTTGAAGTGATTGTTGTACCCAGGCGTTTATTGATTCTCTCCACAAACTTCAGGAGTAAAATAGAATCCATTCCCATATCACTAAAACTCCTGGCGGGATCTATCTCCTCTTCTTCCGGAATGACTAATACTTCTTTTACAAGGAGTACCAGTTCATGGTGAATAAGACTCGCTCTTTCAGCGTCATCTGTGATCAGCATCAGGTTGGGCAATGTAGCAGTATTGTTTGCTGTTACAGGCTTCTGCTGCAGCATTCCGCGTAATGTTTCCCAGTAACTTTGCGCGCCTCTTATTTCCATCATCTGTAAAAAGCGGGATTGATTTAACTGTACATAAATCCGCTGATCCTGGCTTATGCCTAGCAGGGAAGCATAACTTTTTCCAACAGTATCTGCATGCACAGTCAGTACGCCGGATTCTTCCAGCAGGCTGGTGGTATTACTATCTTTCAGCACCATATTACTATTCTTCCAGGGTCCCCAGTTGATGGTTGCAGCAGGAATACCTTTTGTTTTTAAATGGAGTACAAAAGCATCCATATAAGCGTTTGCAGCTGCATAATGCGCAAGCATGGCAGAGCCCCATATTGCCGCTATGGAAGAATATGTTACCAGGAAATCAAGCTGATCATACGGCAGATGCCTGCTGAGGTACCTGATACCGTTGATCTTGGGAGCTCCCACCTGCAACATATCATCTATGGTCATATCTTTTAGTAAACAACGGCTGTTTGTACCGGCGGCATGTACGATCCCTTTAAGCGGCAGAGAAGTGCTTTTCAGCCATTTACCAAATGCTTTTACGTCTTCTTCACAGGCAACATCCAGCTGTTTATAAATGATACGATCATTTTTATGGTTTGCATTTGCAGATCTGCCGGTAATTATTACCTGGCCGGCTCCATTGTCCCTCAACCAAACGGCGATATGTTCACCCAGGCTTCCGTTGCCTCCTGTAACCAGGTAGGTGCCTTCATTATCCAATGTCACTTTTATTAGGGGTACCGGTGTGGCAGGTGAAATAACAGGATACCAGTATTTATTGTTTCTAAAGGCTGTTTCCCGGAAATATGACTGCTGCACATAGCGATTAATAAAGTTCATATCCGGAAGATCATTGTGTATATCCAGCACCAGCATGGCAGGGGATTGTAACTCCAGGGATGCAGATCTGATAAAGGATGCAAGACTATGTTGTAATGCATATAAGGGTGCAGTTCCGTTTACATGTAAGCCCTGACGGGTGATAAAAAGTATAACGCCCGGCGATAAAGAAAGTGTTTTTAAAGTCTGAAAGAGTTGAATGATATGTTTAAAGGCTGCAGACAGGGTATATTCATCATTTTCATCCTCTTCTATCCATGCGCTGAGATCGTATACCAGGCAATATTGCTGATAACGTTGTGTAGAAAAAATATTCTCCAGCCGGCAGAGGTGATCTATTGCGATAGAAAAAGCGTTTTTACCGGAGAGAAACGTTTTCTGAAAAGCCGGAGTGCCTCCATCTGTTTCAACATATACGTACGCCATATCATTTTCCGGTTTTCTATCTGTGGCCAGTTCAACCTCTTTCCATTTAACGGTATATCCGGTAGGAACAACAGGGCCGGGTAGTTTTCCCAGCCAATGGGGTTTTAATTGAAAGTCTGGTGGCGGGATACATTTTTCAACCACTGTATGTTGATATTCCGCAACAATACAGTGGGCAACTGTCCCTGTAAAGCCGAATGAGCTAACACCACCAACTATGCGTTTCTTATCGTTACTGAAAAGGTATTTTTCCGCATTAATATGAAAAGGCATCTGTTGCCAATCGATATGATGATTAGGAGTGTTAAAGTGGAGGGAAGGGGGCATTTGTTTGTGGTATACATTCAGGCAGGCTTTCATGAAGCCTGCCAGTCCGGCTGCCGCTTCCAGGTGTCCGAAATTACTTTTCACAGATCCGGCCACTATTTTTTCCCTGTTATGGCGTTCTCCGAAAGCGAGGTGTAGGCCTTCGGCCTCTATAGGATCACCCAGGGGGGTACCTGTACCATGGGTTTCCACGAAGCGGATATCATCGGCTTCCATACCGGCAGCAGCGAGTGCATGTTTAATAACTTTTGCCTGACTGGCCGGATCGGGCACGGTCAATCCTCCGCTGGCGCCATCCTGGGCAACTGCAGAACCTTTAATACAGGCATAGATGCGGTCGCCATCTTTTTCAGCATCTGATAATCGTTTAAGTACAACAGTAATACAACCTTCGGAGCGCACATATCCATTTGCACTATCATCAAAGGCCTTACAACGACCATCGGGAGAGAGCATACCAGCTTCTGTAAGACTGGCCTGCAGGTAGGGTGATAAAATGAGGTTAGCCCCGCTTACCAGTGCGAGGTTACATTCATTGCGTCTCAGGCTTGCCGCGGCCTGGTGTAATGCCACCAGAGAAGAAGAGCAGGCGGTATCTATACTGATACACGGGCCATGAAGCCCGAGGCAATAGGATATCCGTCCGCTGGCACCACTGAATGAATTACCACTGCATACATAGGGATTTATTCTCAGGGATTCATCCTGTTGCATAATGTGCAGGCTATAGTCAAATGCGCTGATACCCGTAAAGACACCTGTATCCGAACCTTTCAGTGTATCAGCCGGGATGCCTGCATCAGCGAGTGCTTTATGTGCAAGCATGAGGAGATGTCTGTGTTGAGGATCTATATATCTGGCTTCTGCCGGTGATATATGGAAAAAGTCATTATCGAACAATGTGATGTCATCTAGTAATCCGGCATGGGGCATACATTTATTAAACAGGTATTCCTTTTGTTCCATTTCCTGCCAGCGGGTTAACAAGCTGTAATTTGTTACCAGGTCTTCTCCCGCCAGCAATGCATTCCAGAAATCGTTCACTGTATGAATACCACCTGGCAGATGGCAGGCCATCCCAACAACAGCAATTTCTTCCATTGAATCAGTACTGATTAACTGATCTTTTAATTTTCTTTCGAGGTTTCTGATAATGAGAAATGATTTTTGCAGACTGCTCAGTGATTCATGGGATACTGACTTCATAATAGATAAATTAGACGTAGGGTAATTGAGTACATATAACATAACGATGGATAAACTGACTTATCTTTTTACTGAAATCGGGAGATTCAAGCAAAAAAAAGTGTCCTCCGTCGAGGAATTCATGAATACATATTCCGAGGGTTTCTTTCTGCCATGAAAGCAGTGCCTGCGTTTCAGCAATTCTATCATTGCTGCCGTTCAGCAATACAAATGGAATATCGAATCTGTTGCTTTCACAATACTTATAGGTATCATTCAAACGCAGATCATTTCTGATTACGGGCAGAAAAAAAGAAATAAAATCAGGATTTGTGAGAAGGCTAAGGTCAATCCCTCCCATCGCCGACAGGTGTGTAATTAGTTCGCCGTCTGCTAATTCGTGTCTTTCCATGTTCACGGGAGCTTCACAAGGGCCGCTTCTGCCGGTGAGGAAAACCAGCTCAGGCAGTCCTGAGCCGGATGTACGTAAACACTTTATTGTTTCATAAGCCACCAGTGCTCCCAGGCTATGACCCAGGAAAACCATCGGCAGATCATGTTGTCTGTTAAGCGTAATAATATCCATGCAATCCTTTGCCAAAGACGGGACATCCTTTGCGAATGGCTCATTAAAACGTTTTGCTCTTCCCGGATAACAAATTGTAAATGTGGTACCTGTTATCTGCAATTTTCGTTCTAGTGAGCGATAAGACAAATCGCTTCCACCGGCATGCGGAAAAATAAAAAGCTGTACGCCATTAACATCCATGGCAATAAGGATTAGGTAGATGTAAAGGACATTATCCTTTTTTTACAGGTTGAAAGATCATCAGCATGATCAGTACCAGGAATGGAGAGACGATCATGGCCAACCAGAAGGTTCCCCAGAAGCGTGTACGTCTGTTAGCTCCAAGGATGGCGCATATCAGGCTAAGAATGATCCAACCAATAAAGAAAGGAGTAAAAAGAATGTTCACCATAATATAGTGCTTATATGGTCTCTTCTTTTCCCTCTTCTGTTAAGGATTCACTTTTTGAGGTAAATGGTTTTGTAACAGTTTTTTTAACTTTACCTGCAAATTCCTTTCCTTTATCCAGTTCCTCTGCAAAATAGGTTTTCATATCAGATGCTTTTAAATCCAGCATTGTTCCTCCACCTGCAAAGTGTTTATCGAATACCTGTCCGATAGCATATGTTGTGGCACCGGCAATAGCAGGGAATGTAACAGCTCCGATAGCAGTACCTACAACCGGGATGAATTTAATGAAACTGCCGATAGAAGCCATTACGAGTGCTTTACTACCTGCACCGCCAACCAGGGAAACGATAATAGATTTACCCAGATCATTAGAAAACTGCACATTGTGGTGGGCGGCCAGTTTGCTGATCATAGAAAGTTGTGTAGCTGTAATTGCAGCTACATCTACAAAAGGAATAGGTACTGCACCTACACCCATAGAAATAAGCACGTGTTTCTTGATAATTTCCTTAGCGGTTTTACCCGTGATGACCGTTTCCTGCAATTGTTGATTTTCTGTCATTAGTATGATTTTTATAGTGATAAAAAATTATTTACGGAATTATAACTGGTCGTCGTTGTGCTGTCGTATCCTGACCGGCAGCCATCTGATCGCTTAAGAGAATGGGTAACCCCCTGGTACCACTACCCATAAAAATCAATTTTGAATTGGGAGAAGTACCTATTTTTTGTGTTACGTCAAGTGCTTTCCATAATAACGGGGAGATTTTTGAAACGGAACTGAATTCTCTCAAACCCTGGGCTTCTATGCCTTTCCGTGTACGTTCTTTATCTTCCACAGCCAGCCTGTAATCATATTCTTCGTTTAACTGTTGCTGACGATATACAGATTCAATGGCTTTGTTTACAGAATCGGGTAAGGCGATACTTGTTATGTAATATCCTTCAATAAGGATCTGATCTTTAGCAAGTATCTTAGAAAGGTTATCCTTGTTATTCTTTTCAACAACACCTCTGTCAACCATAAAAATTTCTTCCGGTGTAAGGCCTGCAATCTCCTTCCTCATCATAGACTTCACATTCGGATCAACAATAAGCTGTTCATAGCCGGGGCCGATTTTCTGATGGAGTGAAGGTAATAAACGAACATCCGGCTTATAGAGAACAGAATGTAATACATGAATAGTAAGTCCGTTTGCACTAAGTAAGTATTGATCAAAATTTATTTTATGGGTACGAACATTATAAACGATCATGGTATTAACCGGGCTGATTAAATGTAATCCTTCACCGTATGTTCTGCTCATATCTGTACCGGTAAATATATTATACAATACGCCAGCCTCTCCTGGCTTAATGGTAATAAATATCCTTTTTGAAAAAAGTGCCACCACTAATAATATCAACAGCAATACAATGCCTGTATTTCTTATTATCAGACCAGTGTTGAATCCTCCAATTTTTTTATTCATGTTGTTATATCTGGATAACTATTAAACGCATCGGATGTACAGGGCATAACTTTAACGCTGTTCATTTTTTAATTAAATGATACCTGTAATAATTAATGGAAATTTTCCGCAGAATTTATCTTACGGTAGCCTGTTGTGTCTGTTCTTAATTTTGTTTTTCGCTAACGGACAATTAAATATTTAAGGGTTCAAATAGTCTTTACATGGTATAAAAATTGACTGATCATAGTAATCAATAATTCTATTGTAAAATATAAAATCCAATAATCAATATTTTTAACTCACTTTTACATATTTTGCTAATAAGCTAAACATAGCATTTTAATATTTGTTCTAAGGATTTTTAAAATATCCCCAAATGAGTTTAACAATATTAAAGATCGTCTGTTATTATGATGACATTTACTTAACATATTGATCGCCTCAAAATTAAATTTCGGATTTATACAGATTATTTTTACCACATAAAAGTGTAGGACGCTAAGATCAACGTTCCGCATGGGTTTGCAATCCCTCGAAAATAGACAAAACAACTAATCCAAATGCCTAATACTTACATAACGACTAATCGTATATATCAAATTGGAATTATCGATGAAGACCCTCAATTTAGCGACGATTTAATGAGGTATATCCTGAAGGATAAACAATTTTCTTCATGCCTGCATTCGGCCAATCTGCGTAACGCGATGCAGTTATTATATAATACTTCATCCCTGAATCCTGATCTTTTACTGTTAGACATTTGTTTGACTGAGATTCAAAAAGAGGATACCATTAAGACGCTAAAGCAGATAAAACCTGAAATGCTGATTGTAATACTTACAAAGGATGAGAACAAACATCTGATTAAGGCAGCGTTCGACAGGGGGGCTGATGGTTATCTTCAAAAATCAGAGAACTTCAGCAGTATTTATCATAAGATCGTTAATATGCTGTTATATGGGCAACCAGTAGTGAGCCAGCACATATTCAGGTATATGGTTTTCAGAAATGATCTTCCTCAGCCTGCTGTAAAGGAGAAGCTGACAAAAAAAGAAAAGGAAGTCGCGCAAATGGTATTAGAGGGATTATCTCACAAAGAGATAGCTGCCAGGTTACATCTTAGCCTGAATACGATACAATATCACATGAAGAATATTTACTTTAAACTTGATATTAAAACAAAAACAGAGTTGTTTAAGATGCATTTCCATAAAATCTAACAGTGTGATTATTTCGCATTGATAATCCTTCCTTCTGCGATAAACAGTCAACGACAGAAAAGATATACACTACATCTTTTCTGTCGTTGACTTCGTCATTGTATTGCGTATTTTCATGCATACTGTCATGACTGATGCAGCTATTGATAAGCCAGCTACGGAGCGATAACTACACTGGAAACTGCGCCAGTTATGTTCGTCCATGGTAGTGTCACCATGAGACTGGTCTTTGGACTGCTTGATGTGATATCCTTTATCCTCTGCACGGATCAACCCATCCGTCGCCAGTTTGCCGGGACCCGGCGCTGCGACAGAACGATAGAAGGAACCATTATTTACCTGCATGCGCGCTAAGTAATCCGCCCCATAAGTAGCTTCGTCCAGTATTCTTCTCAGGTATTGACGATAATCAGTGCCGGGTTTCTGCTGTAGTAATGCGTACGCCTTGAACAGACGATAAGCCGTCAGTGAGATCTGTTGAGGATTGAAATAAGTTTAAAAAGACAAGTCCGCTGTATACTGCCGAACCTTCATAGACTGTTTGCCCGGTATTAGCGACAATCAGTTCAAATTTATCGATGGACTGTTTGGAAT
Source organism: Chitinophaga sp. LS1 (assembly GCF_034274695.1). Lineage (NCBI taxonomy): Bacteria > Pseudomonadati > Bacteroidota > Chitinophagia > Chitinophagales > Chitinophagaceae > Chitinophaga > Chitinophaga sp. LS1. The sequence continues at coordinate 4,468,167 of NZ_CP128362.1, read as the reverse complement.
CTGCTTTAATTATAGCATGTTTGGGAAGATTATACTCATACCCCACATGATTCGTGATTACCTGTACAGATGGTGCAGTTACACTTAACGGGAGACAATAAGTAAATAGCCGGAATAGGGTCCTGGCTATTTGCACGACAAAGATTTTGGCCAATATTGAGTTTACTGTTTTTGGGGGAGGGGTAGATATATTATAACTATCTAACATCCAATATTTACTACAACAAGTTCCCACATAAAGATTAACTTTAGTCCTTTCTATGCGGTATTATTTTTTTATACTGGTATTTTGTATAGCCAGTTTGACAGTGAATGCCAACGATACCACTTTACATGCAGGAGTATATAGGAACAGTGACAACACCTTTACCTTACGTTGGAATACAAATGACAAAACCCTTACCAACAGCCCGCTTGTAGTCGGGTTGGGATCTTCTACCCTTGCAGGATATTTACTATCTTATCCCGATCGTCTCGGTGATAAGATCAGTGCATGGCTCACAAGCAATACATCCAGTCCTACCTGGATCAACCTCGCTGTGGCGGGGTATGCAAGTGCGAACCTGATGCCGGCTTCCAAAGGCGGTACCACAGGTACGAATATCGATAGTGCGCTGAACAGTAACCCTGATTTTATGTTCATCTCTTTGCCTACAAATGATGTGGCAAATGGGTTGACGAATGCAGAAATCATGGCGAACTTAAGATACCTGGATGCATTGGCCCTGAATAATGGTGTTCCCATATTCTGGGAAACCACCCAACCCCGTACGACCTTCAATGCCACTTTGCAGACACAATTGAAAGTGCTGGCGGATAGTATACGCGCAGCATGGCCTACCAGGTATATAGAGGGGTTTAATAATGTTGTGAATACAGCTGCCAGTACAGATGCGGAGATCAATCCCGTATATGGTGCAGGTGATGGGGTGCATCTGAATTCTGCGGGAAACCAGTTTATTGCAGATAGTCTATTTGCACGCTGGCTACAATACTTTCAGGCAGTGACGGGGGTATATATTATTGAGACCTCTTCGGATGGGAGTACATGGAGCACCTTTGATACGGTTACCGACACCGTCAAAAAGACTTATTCTAATTCTTATACGACTACACAATACTTCAGGGTCAGGACTAAATATACAAATGGGACTTATTCTGCCTATTCCAATATTGTGACATTGGCAGCGGCCAGCTCTTCGGCCAGTGTAAGAGTGCGGAATACCAACAGGATCCTGGTCGACTTAGGGGGTGATGGTGTGAATACTGTTTTACCAAGTGGTACGGCTATGGGCCAGCCTACAGCTTCTCCGGATGCATATGGTAATTACTGGAACAACTGGTATGGGAGTGGTGGATCGGCGGGCTTCAGGGATGGCGCAACCATTAGCCAGCTCCTTACTACAGGTGATAGTACGACAACGATTTCTATGAAAATTATAGGTACCCCGGATGGAACTTATAATTCAACTGCTACAACCAGGGGGATTAATAATAATGGATTTTCTGTAGGTGTGGACGATTATCCTGCTACTGCCTTGTCGGATAATATGTTCCTGTATAATTCTATCAATCCCGATGGAGTGATACTCCGTATTAAAGGATTGTCGCAAAACAGGATCTACAATTTCAAGTTGTGGGGCGCGAGAGTAGATGCAAGTAGTACACCAAGGATCTTAGAAACCCGTTTAGCAGCTGAAGATTGGAGCGCTGCTAAGAGCATTGAGACCAGATATAGTACCAGTGCCAGTCCGGAATATGACAGAGCCATCAATTACACAGGCGTTTCCGGAGTAGATTCGCTGGATATTTATTTAAGAGTGGGCACCGGGAGCACCTTTGCTTCTCTGAGTCTGGTGGATATCACTTTTGGTAAGATTGATACGGTAGCAGTATGCGAAGGAGGCAGTGTTACATTGACCACCAGTAACACTGCATCTGCTTATCAGTGGCAGCAAAATACGGGCAGTGGGTATGTAAATATAAGCGGGGCAACTTCGGCCACCTACACATTGAATAATGCCCTGCTCACATGGTCCGGTTACCGCTATCGTTGTGTGGCGAATAATGATAGTTCGGAGGTACATTATCTATTAGTGAATTCCACTGTCACGCCTACTATCACCATTAGCGGTACAACTGCGATGGTACAAAACACAGCTACCACTTTAAGCGCTACGATCACCAATGGTGGCACCTCTCCTACCTACCAATGGATGGATAGCACCAGCACGCATACATGGGCAGGTATCAGCAATGCAGTCAATAATACGCTCACTTATACACCTGCCAAAACAGGCGATGAGATCCGTTGCATACTCACCAGCAATTTAACTGGTTGTCTTTCGACCTCGCAGGTAACCAGCAACCAACTTACATTTAAAGTAGATGTTATTACCACTGATACCGTGACTGTGTGTGAAGGAACAACATTGACATTGAGTTATAGCAACACCGCTTCCTCCTTTCAATGGCAGCAAAATACGGGGAGTGGTTATGTAAATATAAGCGGGGCAAATACAAGCACTTTAAGCTTAAATAATTCCTTACTATCATGGTCCGGCTACCGGTATCGTTGTATGGCAGATGATGACAGCACCGCTGTACATTATTTAAAAGTGAATGCTGCTGCTACACCTGTCATCACTATCACTGGCACCACTTCTGTAAGACAATATGTATCTACTATTTTAACATCCACCATCTCCAACGGTGGTACCTACCCATTCTACCAATGGATGGACAGCACCAATACACATACCTGGGCCAACATCAGCGAAGCCACTGCCGATACGATCAGTTACACGCCAAAGAAAACAGGAGATAAAATTCTTTGTCTGCTCACCAGCAGCTTAACGGATTGTCTTACTGCGTCACAGGTATCCAGCAATCAACTTACTTTCAATGTAGATGTGATCACTGCCGTAGATCCGGATCCAACTGTTACTACAGGGCCACGTCTATATCCCAATCCGGCATATACCTCTCTTACTATCGACCAGCTCTCTAACTGGAAGCTATTGGAAATATATGGTATGGATGGTAAGACCTACCTGCGTAGAGAAGACATGCTCACCAAAACAAGCCTGGCACTGTCAGTCTCTGATTTACCAAATGGCATGTACATAGTGGTGCTTACAAAAGCCAATGGTATTACTAATGTGATGAAGTTTATAAAATCAGATTAATTATTGAAATACGCTTTCATAATCTGCTCTGTCGTGAGATGAGCCGTCGCGCCATTGATATGACCCAATCCAATGAAGTTTCTAAACCAGATTAATTCCTGAAATACTCCTTCATAATCTGCTCTGTCGTGAGATGAGCCGTCGCGCCATTCAATGAATCCAGCTTGGACTTTGCCAGCACCACCGGATCCATCGTCACCGTCTCCAGCATCTTTTGCACTACCGGCTTCTTCTTTACTGAAATCGTATCATTCAGATACTTCTCCATCATCAATCCTGCAATCGGCGCCGCAAAGGTGCCCCCATAACCAGAATTCTCCACAATCACCGCCACCGCTATCTTCGGATGATCTCTCGGAGCAAAAGCTACAAAGAAAGCATGGCTCTTCATCTTCTTCAATTGACCGTTTACGATGGCATTGTTCTCTGCCGTACCTGTCTTTCCACACACGATCACCCCTTCTATCTGTGCATTTCTACCCGTACCACTCTCCACCACATCTTCCATTCCCAATATCACCGACTGGTAAGCCGTATCTTTTACATGCGCTACCGTATGTTTATCCCTAAACTTCTTCAGCACATCAGCCACATCATTATCAATACTATTCACAAAATGCGGCAGGTAGTAAAATCCTTTATTTGCAATGATACACATCGCATTCGCCATCTGCAAAGGCGTGACCGCCACTGCGCCCTGTCCCATCCCTACATACAACTCTGTACAGGAATTCCACTGCCCATGATACCGCTTATTCATACCCGCCGAATCAATCGCATAACCCGCATATTCTCCCGGTATATCAATACCTAACCGATGTCCCAACCCAAATGACGTCATGTATTCATACCACTTCTGATGTCCTTTTTCTACTCCACCCCATTTCTTTGCATCCACTTCCATCCGGTACAGGTTCACAAAGTAAGAATTGCAGGAGTGAGAAATAGCCAGTCGTAAATTTGCTGCATGCCCGGCTTCACTATGCTCACAGGCAATTCTACGTCCGCAGGACAAATATGCACCATGACAGGGATAACCAAAATCAGGGGTAATGATCCCCTCATCCAGCGCGACCAACGCTGTCAATGGTTTCATGGAGCTACCCGGTGCGTACGTACCCTGAATAGCCCTGTTGAACAATGGCTTGGTCGTATCGCTAAATAGTTTATTAAAATTGCGCGCCCTGTAAGAACCCGTCAATAAATTAGGATCAAATGAAGGACCACTTACCATCGCCAATATACCACCTGTTTGCGGATCGATGGCGACAATACTACCTATCTTATTATGCATCAACCGCTCACCCAATACCTGCAAATCAATATCCAATGATAGACGGAGGTTCTTGCCCGCTATTGCCGCTGTGTCAAATTCACCTTTCTCATACGCCCCCTGTGTGCGATTCAGGTTATCCTTTACAAGGTATTGAATCCCTCTTTGCCCCATCAGAATGGGCTCATAGGTTTTCTCCAATCCTGTCATCCCCAGATAGTCACCCATGTTATAATCTTTATAAGCAGGGTTCAACTGCATTTGTGGCGAGATCTCACCGATGTAGCCCAATATATTGGCGGCACCACTATAAGGATAAGAACGGATCTGCCTGGGCATCAGCTCAAAACCCGGTTGAAACTGGTACATACTTTCCTGCAACTGCCCATATACATCCGGCAATAACAACGGTGCAAAAACCGACTGTCTGACCCGGCCATTCCTGACAATTGCCGCCACGATGCGTTTCTTAAACTCTGGCATATCAATCCCTAAGATCTTACACAGGTAAGCCGTGTCAATTTTCTTTACATTCGATGGAGTGACCATCAGGTCGTACATCACATCGTTGCGCAACACACTTCTCCCCTTTCTGTCAAAGATGATTCCACGGCTGGGATAGACGACTTTTCTCACTACGGAGTTGGCATCTGCCAGCTTGGAATATTTCTTATCAATTATTTGCAGCACAAATAAACGGGAAACAATCAGCAGTACGAGACCGATAAAAATAAACTGGATGACACGCCTTCTCGGCTGGTTATAAATGGACATTTTAAAACAATGTGCGTTTTTTTCTGATAGATGGTTATTCTTTGTTGGCAAAGGTTTTCAAAGGTACGAGGGGATCGTGGATAGTAATGATCAGAATAGGAAGGATGGTTATTATATAATATAAAAGGCGAGTCTGATCAGACTCGCCTTTTTTTATCATAAGTGGAACTTAAAGTATTGTCTTAGCCGTTGTTGAAAATATGCTTTGTAAGTGTCTTCGTAAGTATGACTTTGCCCCGGCAATACGAGCATGTCAAAGTCTTTTCCCGCCTGTATCAACGCATTCACCATTCTATAGGTAGCCGCCGGATGCACATTCGTATCTACCTCTCCGGTCACTAATAATAAATGCCCTTTCAATTTCGAAGCGAGTGCCTGGTTCAGCGCTACATGATACGCAAAACCGGAATCGATTCCCTGAAAGGTTTCACCCCAGGTACGGTTATATATATTATTATCATGATTACCGGAGGAGGCCACTGCTACCTTATAAAAATCAGGGTAGGTACATATTGCCGCTACCGCCATCATTCCCCCGCCGGAATGACCAAAGATACCGACACGGGTGGTATCAATAAAATGATATCTGGCAGCCAGTTGGATGATCCCATGCCTGTCATCGTCCAACGCATAGTCACGGAGGTTGCCATAACCATATGTATGATATGCTTTATTGCGGTAAGGCGATCCACCCCTGTGCCCCATACAGACCACGATACTCCCCGTCTGTGCCAGGGCGGTATTATTATACCTGTCCAGCACTGTAAACGAGGACCATACTGTTTCTGTCTGCGGTCCCGGATATACCTGTGAAATGATGGGGTACTTTTTAGTACTGTCAAAGTCAAACGGCTTCCACATCAGTCCATAAATATCCGTTACCCCATCGGCAGCTTTGATGGTGAACATCTCCGGTCTTTTCCAGCCATATTTGTACAACCGGCTCAGGTCTGGTTTCCAGATTTCCATCTGCCAGTTGCTACTGGTACTTCTGATAGTAGTGCGGGGATCCATGTCTATCCGCGAATAGTTGTCAACAAAGAACTGATTGCCAGGCGCTATGAACACCTCATGGTTGGCATTTTCAGGCGTGAGCAGCCGCAACCCTTTGCCATCGAAATTTACGGCGTACACAAAGGAGTAGTTAGGATTGATACCCTGCTCCCTGCCATAGCCATAAAAGTATAGTCTTTTTGAAGTCGTATCTACTCTCAGTAACTTACCCGCTGTCCAGTCTCCCGCTGTAACTGCACCCTGCAAATGACCGGCACCATCATATAAATAATAATGGCCCCAGCCACTCCGGTCTGACCACCAGAGAATATCTTTACCATCATTGAGAATTGCAGCGGAGAATACATCATCATTAATAAAAGGACGACTCACCTCATGGATCAGTACCTGCACTGTACCTTTCCAATCTACTGCACATAAGTCCATCTCATCCCTTGTACGCTTCTTCCGCAGGAAATACACCTTAGCACCGCCATACAGCACTTCCAGCTCCTGGTCTTTCCAATCGCCCGTATTTACAGGCAGAAAGGTCCCTTCCGAAGCATCGCCCAGGTATAACTCATACTGCGTCACATCCTTATCGCCCGGCAGTTCATATTTATACGTCTCTACCCTTGGGCGGGGAGTAGACAAACTATGCACGACGGTCATTGTACCAACCTTACGCCGATCCTTTCTGACTACGTAAAATTTTGAAGTTCCTTTTATCCATACCGCCTCTGTATTTGATTCGCGCAAAGTACCAGTGTCAGCATCATTCATGTTAAAAGAGTGATATAACTCCCCATCAAAAGACAACTTTAACATAGAACTATCCGAATTTTTCCGGAGAAACAGGTTATGGTTCTTCGCCACCAGCTGCCATTTCTTATCTGGTGATAAACCATTACGCCAGCCAGAATGAGGATAATTATGGGGGATGGCGGGGACCAGTTTCCCATTCACCAGGCTATAAGAATAACGGGCTTCTTTATAATAGATTCCCATATCATTGCTACCAGGCATCTCAACTTTGATAGCTGCCGTATCCACAGGTTGGTGCAATAACTCCTGTAGCAAGCCCCCCAGGTATTTTTTATCAGAAATACACTGACGGGTGCCGCGCTTCGCATCCACCAGGTAATAGTCCTTGTCCGCACTAAACCAGCATTTATCAGTACCCTTTACAAAAAAAGGAATAACGGTCAGAGATCCCATCTGTTTGGCCAGATTTGGGGCATCATAATAAGTATCCTGAGCATACAGACTACCAGCAAGTAAGACCAGCAGGCCCGTTTTAAAAATACGATTTAACATGATCGACGAGGAAATGGTTTTGAGAATGAGCGGCTACGGTATGAATGATTTCTTCCCAACGCGGATATTCCTTCTTTTTATAGGATGGAATGAAAGACAGGTAAGCAAATATAATATCCATATTCGGACTACTGAATTGGGCTATATGATCTGCAATCAGGTTGGTAACAAGCTGTGCATCTCCCTGACAGGCTGCTTCGGCAATGTCCATCATGATCATCAGGTCTTTTTTATCTGGCACCTGTGTGTGTTTGATTTGCTTACGATAGACAACAAAGTCTTCTTTTTGATACCCGATATCTTTCTGGTAATAACCTTGCAGGCAATAGCTGGTAAGTTTACGGAATACGCCGGAGATCTTGTGATTGATAGAATCAATGCCTTTTACTTTGGCAAAGTCCTGCCAGTGTTCTACCAGGTATGTAAAGTCCGGGCTATGCATATCAGAGAGCTCGCGGGAAAACTGGTTCTCTCCATAAAGAAACCAGTTTTCAGGCAGGAGCTTCTGCTGCGCGGTAAGAGATTGGGTGTATTCTATATTGAGTTCCTTTCCCCGCTTTATTTCCTTGTTCCTTAAAGTTAATACGATGTATTCCCGCATTAACGCCGGGCTGCGATCTCCCGACTCATACCTGCGGAAGATCTGTGCCACCCTGTTATCAGGGTCCATCCCTTCGGATACCTTTCTGAGAAATTCTTCTGCTGGCATGCCTCCAACGAATTTATACACCAGCTCTCCTTTCTCATTTAATAAGAGATATGACGGATATGCTCCTACCCGGTATTTTTTGCCCACTTCCGGTCCTTCTCCCTTTTCCATATCCAGCTTTAAAGAGATCAGCTGCGTGTTAAAAAAGTCGGCTACAGTATCTTTTGTGAATACATAGGTCGACATCTCTTTGCAAGGACCACACCAGGTAGTATAACAATCTACAAATACAAGTTTATGTTCTTTTGCTGATCTGGCCAGCAGATCAGGTAACGGTGCATGTTCAAAAGCGATCTCCCTGTGCTGGGCCATCAGCGGACTAAACGCGCATGCCAGCAGTAAGGAATATATGATATTCTTCATAGTCAGGCTTTTATTTTATGAAAAAATTCATGTTCTGCTTTCATTTTCATCAGGCGGAAGTTTTCCCTGGTGAGCATATCCGGATGCGTATTTGCCATATCTTCCAGTTTCTTCATCGTCGTGATCATATAATAATGCAGCAGTACATTGGCATCATTTAAACCAGTACTGATATTAGCTTTGTAAGTAGCCTGGGCAAGCTCGTATACAAATTTTGCCTGCATCGTACGTTCTTCTGTAGTCAGCACTTTTTCTTTACTGAAGGAAAAGAACACTTCTTTATCAATGAAATTGAAAATCTCATTTGCATCTGCCACCTGGTCAAGTTTTCTTATGTCAATAAATGATTTCAGAATAGCAATCTGCATGTGGGTAAATGACTCCTCTACGCTGATCACACGACCACCAGGTGTACCATTTATTTTCATCCACGCAGCAGGGCCGCTGAACACATATTGTTGTAAGAAAGCCAATGCCTGTTTTTGTACCGCAGCATCTGCCTTTATCTTTTCTTCTCCCAGCGAAAGTGGCTTGCGGCATACCCCACCAATCAGCGCTGACACATCCATACAGTATTTCTCATAGCTGATCAATGCCGCACCATACAGGGATCCATTGCTTTTAAAAAGGTCTTCCGTACCATCCAGTTGTTTGCTGATAGTATCCAGTTGCAGGAACACGCGCTGCAAATTTTTAATGGCAAGTGTTGACGCCATGATCTTATCAGAAGCAAGGTCATAATGCTGTGTAAGCGGGTTCAAAGAATCTTCCGGCAAGTACGTAGGTGCCGGCCCTTGTCCGTATCCCCATTCGATCGCAGCAATGTCTGCTTCACCAATGCCCGGCATCAGTGTACTCACAGGTACGTGATCTTCGGGTTGAGCTACATAGTTAAATTCTATGTCATCCATGATAGAAGCCGAGAAAGCATGCGTCTTCATCCATGCGGGATTCCGTAGTTGTGCAGTGGTATAAGCAGCACTGCCGCTCAGGTTCGCACGTAAGCCCAATGCTTCACCTACGGTTTGGGTTATGAGCCACCTTAAAATCTCACCCTGGATCTCCGGGTTCCTGATATCTTTTATAATTCTGTTATCATTGGCGCCACATTGCAGCAAGTATCGTAACATCAGTTGATCCGTTACCGCTTCGGTCACATTAATACGGGCTGCGAGTATTTCACCTGTTTCAGGATGCTCAACGGTCGCAACGATGGGTGAATTATAAGTATTACCCCAGTTCACCAGTATATACCCAGGGCTTAACTGCTGATCCTGTACAATCTTTAATACATCTCCATGAAAAGCTACATTCCATGCCAGTACACCCTGCTCAATATACTTTCTGAAAAAAGCAGGAATATTCGGATCTAGTGCTACACTAATTTTATTATTGATATTCCATTTATGAATAAAAGATGTTTTGCGGGCGGTATAAGCTGTTCTGCCATAGTCCATGAAACTAAATGTTTCAAATGGAGATGCTTTCTCTGCCAGTTTTCGTGGCATCTTTTCGTCAGGCAATTGCTGGAATACAAGTTCTATTTCGTAAGTATTGGCATTGTCCATATCCCTGCCTGATACAAAGTCTTTGTTAAAATCTGTCTGAGACCGTTCTACTGCAAACCGTACTGCCTTTTCTGTAGTTTTAATATCTTCCACCACCGAGCGCTCCGGATCAGGATGACTCAGGAAAGTCAAATCAGGAAATGCAAACCAATCTCCTCCTTCAAGAATCTGACGGGAAATCTCGATAATATAACCACCTTTCTTTCCTGTCGCTACTATTGAATAACCGTAACTGACAGGCAATAAACCCGACCGTTTTATTACTGGTTCCATATCCCCATTGATATCACCGCTGGCACCTTCATTAAAACTAATACGGGTTACATTCAACGAGTTGCTGATACCTTTACTGAACCGGATAATACCTGCTGATTTTGCTATTGCAGATGAATTTCCTTTCCTTACATATCCCATTACCAATACATCTTTTCCCAGTGCATTGTCTGGTATTTCCAGGTAATAGTGTTTATCTTTCCTGTAAATAGAATAATCTCCTTCTATTTTCTTCATGCCATCCTTATAAAACTCTTTATAGGATTGCGGTGATTTATTTTGTGCAGTAGTCAGTGCTACATTCAATAGCAGACAAACTGTTATCAGTGGTCTTCTCATATGCCAATATTATTTATTTACCTGCTGCCAGTGAGGAAGCATTTCCGTTTTCCCAAATGGTAATCATATCTGCCAGTGACTCCCAATGTGCTTTCAGGAGCACATCAGTACTTACCTGTAATTCTTTTCTGCTTTTTGTACCTATCTTATCAATTATAGCCAGCAGCTGTACACTTACATCATCTGAAAAACCTGAAGATGATGCTACTATTGACAATGATTTTATGAGTAATGTACGCTGCAGCTCCCTATTGAATTCACTGGTAGCCGGTTTACTGAATATCACTGTATATAATCTTTCGTACAGTTCCTTTGTAGTATAGCCCTTTGGATTGACCGCCAGGTTATCACTTATATGGCTGTATGACATGATCAAACGGGACAAAGTAATATTGAAAGGCTCCATACCATCCCTGTCAAATTCGAATGCCGCTTTCTTCATAATAGCTGTATCAAACAACCATTTGGGATACTCCAACAAGTATTCTTCCAGGAAAGCAACAGCAGCTTCCTGTCTTGCCCTGGGTACCGGCTCGTAAGAGGGGAGGTTTTCCTCAGGCTTTGCTTCCCTGTTATTATACCGTCCCTCTACCTCAACCAGCGCATGCAACAGGTAATTATGATATCGGCCTAACAGGCTCCTGTATTGCTGTCTGTAATGAGCAGGATCATTCTCAGACGTCTTCATCCATTCATTAAAATGCTGCATGGTAAGCTGGAGGTTTTTAATACCCAGTTTGCCGGCTTTTACAGGGTCACTCCCTACATCTTCCGATTGATAACGTGGATCCATCTGGTCATTCTCTCTACCAAAGCGAAGGCGAATATCTTTTCGCTTTTCCGTCACCCAGCGTTCCAATGAGTCGGAAGTCGCTTTTGGTGTTGTAAATTGGGGCAGGTAACGATACCCCCATTCAATTGCAAACAAATCATACACACCAATACCTGGTACCAACAGGGTGTCTGGCATATGATCTTCCGGCTGTGCAGTATAATTGAATCGCATATAATCCATTATGGATGCCCCAAAACCATTCTTTGCCACATAAGCTGGCTTACGAATACTATCTACTTCATAAAATGCGCTGCCACCAAAGTTGTGTTTTAACCCCAACGTATGCCCTACCTCATGAGTGATGACATTCTGTATCAGCCGGCCCATCACATCATGGCTCAGCGGATAACGACGAGCTGCTGTATCGGTCGCTGCACACATAGAAAAATACCAGCGCTGTATCAGGTCTAACACACTGTGAAATACCGCGACTCTGCTACTGATAATCTGACCGGACCGGGGATCGCTTACATTGGGACCATAGGCATTCTCAATAGGAGAACCTTTGTAAGAGATATAAGAGAACCTGACATCTTCCATGGCATAGGTACTATCTTCTTCAGATGGTTCCGGCAATGCATAAATGGCATGTCTGAAACCAGCTTTTTCAAATGCCTGTTGCCAGGCATTCACCCCTTTTATAAAATAAGGAACCAGGTAAGCAGGCGTATGCTTATCGATATAAAACACAATCGGATGTTCTGGTTCTACCAACTCTCCTGCCAGGTAACGGGGCACGTCTGCCGCCTTAGGGTGCAAGTCCCAGCGGATAGTCAACTGTACCATCCTGGGATTAATTGCATAGTTATCGTAGTCTCTGATTGTCTTTGTAAAATAACCTACCCTGCTATCCTCAAAGCGCTGCGGCATAGGGTGCAGCGGCAATAATACCCAGGAAGCACCGACCTCCCATGCAGAAGAATTTTTACTTTCCCCTCCAGGACCATAAGTACGCAAAGACCGGAAATTCATGTTAGCAGGAAAGCAACGAATACTTAAGATGGAAGACTTGTCTGCTTCAAGATTACCTAAGCTCAACTCTTTCTTTGCTCCTTTCAATGCAAAGAGATCTCCATCCCCGGTAAGTGTCTCTGTAAAATCAATCAGTACAGCATGATCACTCTTTGCCTTTACAGGAAAAGACAATAATACAGGCATCAAAGTATTGTTAGCTACCTTGTAATAGATGGTGGTTGAATCCTGTGCATTCTGAAATATAGGTTGTACGATATTGAGTTTGTCCCCTGCTTTCACAAAGCGGATCACTCTTTCAAACACGGCATCTCCTGCATAACCGAATCGCTTTTCGGGCTTACGCTCTACCTGTGCAGCACCTTTTACAATCGTAATAGCAGAGAGGATATCACGTCCATTAATACTATCCGGCACTTCCATGAGGTAGCGCCCTTCCTGTATATAAATATTACACATTCCCTGGTGACGCACAGCCGTCGGTTTAATAAAGCTTTCCATAGATGGAATACTATCAGCAGACTGTGCTGACAATGACAGGGGGGCTGCATAGAACATGCAGGTAAGGATTAATCGCTTTAAAGTCGTCATCTTTCTTCAATCATTGCGGGATAGCGGCATTGCCGATGGCCTGCAGGTCTACATTATAGTTTGTGATGAAATAATTCCGTACGATGTTATACCGCTTTTTTATTTTCCCACTGGTATCCTTGAGGGGGTTGAGAATACCTTTATTGCTGTAGGATGATGCTGCTTCTGCCTGGTTTAGCATGGTTTCGGAACAACTCACCATCGCCAGCATAAATTTTTCCCAGTCATTCTGTGCAGATGCGCTGTAATAGGTAGAAATGGATCCTGCCGCATAAGCCGCTGCCTGGGTGGTAAACTTCGTTGTATAGCTGGTAAGCTTTGTAAAATCGTCTGTAGCAGCAACAGGTTTTGTTGCGAAGATTTCTGCCATAAAAGCCTGCGATACTTTCCAGATGAAATAACCGGAATCTTTCGCTGTCATATTTTCTACATTGGCATTACCAAAATTAACAGAGATATTGTCATAGTTGTACCATGCGGCAACCTCCTTATACTTCAGGTAGAAAGTAGTTGGGGTCGTAGAAAAATCATACCCCAGATAAGAAGAGTCTATTTTAGAACAGAGCAGGATCTTCACAGGTAAAAACTGCTTCAGGAACTTATCGGAATAATACCTGAACCAAAGGCGCTGTATTACTTCCAGTTGTTTGCCTACATACGTTTCCTCTGCTTCTATTGCCAGGAACCCCACATTCCAGTAGGCACCAGCAGAATCATACCTTGCATTTTTCCAGCCGGTTGGCGTCCAGTAGGCGTCCCTGTCTGTGAATTGATACAATAGGTAGGTGCCATACTTTTTATAATAATCCAGGATAGTCGTATCATAATCATGACTACCTTGTGGTAATGTATAAACCAGGCTCGCAGAAGGGGTGAGCGTTTCTTCCTGCTTCTTACAGGCAACCAATGCCAGCAAAAGGAATATATAGATTGCTAATTTCATTTTTAACGGGCGTTTTGAGTCAGTTTATTATTTCTCTCTAAAGCAGTAACAGGAATAGGTAATGCATACAACGGACTGTTTGCCGCCAGTGTATAGATGGTGCTATTCCCGTCTGCATCAATGAAATTGTGAGTCACAGACAATCCCAACCGCTTGATATCTGCCCATCTGAAGTTTTCTTCAAGGCATAGCTCTCTTCTTCTTTCTGCCAGTGCAAAACTGATAAGCGAGTCAGCATTCTGTATATCGATCGTGGTATATGGAGAAGAAAACCTGTTTTGTCGCAGGGTATTCAGGTATTGCAATGCGCTGGTACGATCGGCTTCCTGGCCGCCGGACTTGAAGCGGCGGGCCAGTCCTTCCGCTGCATTGAGGTACATTTCTGCTACACGGATCCCTTTATCACCGCCTTTACTGTTTACACCAATCTTGGAACTACGGGTGTTATAACTAGCTCCTGAAACGGTAACTTTATAAAAGTAAAACTTATACCGCAGGTCATTATTTTCATACAGCTGGCCCAGTTCATCAGCTACTTCGTAAGGTGCATGCATGCCCGAATAGCTAATCGGAGAAGGGAAAAACGTGGTAACACCACTGGGATTAGACCCATATTGAAAAATCACTTCTGCGCTCTGTGACTGATCATATATATATAATGAACCGGAGGAAGAAGAGAGGCTCATATCAGTCAACTGGGAACGTTCCGCCAGCACTTTTTCAGCATAGTCGATCGCTTTGTCCCACTCCCCTTTATACAGGTATACCCTGGAGAGTAATGCATAGGCGGCTATGTAACCTACGCGATAAGCGTTGGGCGTTTTATAGTTTGCTTCCAGCAATGTCGCTGCCTGAGTAAGGTCTTTTTCTACCTGGTCAAAAGTCTCCTGCAGGGTACTGCGGCCAATGTGTTCGTCACTCACCTGCATCGACAAGATCAATGGCACACCAGGCGTAGATGCTGCACTGGCAACATATGGCGCACAATACAACTGCAGCAGCTTAAAGTAATAAAACGCTCTCAGCAGCAAGGATTGTCCTACCAGTGCATCCTTGTCCTTCTGTGTTCCCGACACATTGTCTATATAGTCAATAATGATATTACAGCCTTTAATTTTGCTGTAATATCTTGCCCAGGCATTCAGTGCCGTCGCTGCTGTACCCTCGGAACCATCCAGCTCTTCAGCATCATATTTGAATACACCTTGTCCATTCTGGTAATAGCTGGAATAAGTGGTGTTCTGTTCTCCTGTCGATTTACGGGGCATGCCGTAACTACGCACATCATCCGTGAGTATGTCAGAAAAATCTTCCAGGTTAGCTGTATAAGGATAGGCATCACTGATCATCAGTGCATACAGATCATCAGTAGTAGTAGGCTTGATCTCGTCCGGACTCGTCTCCTTCAGGAACTTCTTGCAGGAGCTGAATAGCAGGCAGATGGGCAAAAGATATATAATAAGTTGCTTCATGTTCGTACTGTTTGACAATTAAAAACTAACGGAGGCGGATAAGGTATAGGTGCGGGTACGGGGCTGCGCACCGGTAGCCACTTCGGCATCCCTTCCCTTATAGTCTCTGCTCACAATAGAGAATAGCTGCGATACACCACCCGACATGTTCAGCGTTTTGCACTTCAGTTTTTTTATTACCTGTTCAGGGAAACTATAGGCCATAGACAGATTGTTACATCTCAGTGTGCTGGCGTTTACTACACGTGCAGAACTGTAGTTGTACATATCATATACCAGGGCAGTCTTGCCATTAGGCAACTTTGTATAAGGAATTCTATTATCAGGCAGTCCGGGAAAATTGGAAGTTGTATTATCGGGCGTCCATCTTTGCAGCAGTTCTGCAGAGAGGTTTTCGTCTTCTCTTGGCAACAACGGATTTAATCGATACGCCGCTTTCAGGAATCGCTTGCCACCTACCTGCAGGTAAAGGTCTGTAAAAAGAGTAAAACGCTTATACCGGAAGCTCATACCCAGGCCACCTGTAATCAATGGATCTAACTTACCCATATAGCGCATATAACTGGTAGGATCATTCAAAGAATCGGCACCTTTAGGTACGGCAAGATTGATGATTGGTAAACCATTCTCAGGGTTTATACCTTTAAAATCAAAGGCCCAGAAACCGGATACGGGATAACCTTCTTTGTACAAAGTGCCGCTGGCAGCCGTAGTGTAAGAATTCAACTGCGTCCCTGTCTTTTTAACCTGGTTGAAGTTCTTAGCTGTATTTGCACTTACCGTCCAGGTAAAGTCACGGGTACGGATGGGTACGAAGCTGGCGCTTACTTCCAGGCCGTGGTTGATCATAGAACCACCATTGATCGGCATGGTTTCAACCCCGTATTCTACGGGCACTGCCAATTGGGTAATGAGGTCTTTGCCTTTCTTCCAGTAATATTCAAATGAAGTTTGTATCCTGCCACGGAAAATGCTGAGGTCAAATCCCAGGTTAACAGAAGTGTTCTTCTCCCAGCGCAGATCCGCATACGGTAATTTGCTTAAAGTCAGCATCGACTCACCGGTAAACTGGTCTACTGAAGCACTGGCGGCACCTGTAGGTGTTTTGATAATCAGGTCAGGGCTGATACCAGCTACAATGTTACGCTGAAAACCGTAGCTGGACCGCACACTCATATCAGACATCCAGCCACTGTGGTCAAACCATTTTTCTCTGCCAGCATTCCAGCGCACACCACCTGCCCATACAGGGTTGAATTTTTCCCCTGTAAACTGACCAAAACGGTTAGATGCATCAGAACGTACACTGGCATTGACAACATAACGGTTGTCGTATACATAATTGACAGTTGCGTAGAGACCTACATTATTTACCAGGTTATCTGTGTATACATGCGTATTTTCAAGTAAGAGTGGATTAGCGGTCCCATTTGCAGTATAGGTTAATGGCAGGCTAACAAAAGATTTACCTCTGCCATAGAGGAAACCCAGTGTACGTGCAGACAATCCTGTAGTCTTGCTGCTGTTGGCCTCCTGTCCGATCATGGCCGTAAGCGCATGTTTCTGTGCAAAGAGATGGCTATAGGAAAGACTGTTACGCCAGTTCCAGGTAATGTTACGGCTATCGTCATCATTCAGTTCTCCGCCTACAGGCATTTTACTGTTGATATACGCAACATCAGTAGACTTTGCAGTACCATAGTCATAATTCCTGATGCCGGCAATATATTCAGTACGTTCTGTTGCATAAGATTCTCCATTGGTACTGCTGGTACTGTAGCCAAATAAAGTCTGAAATACCAGCCCCGGAATGATTTCATAGTTTACATCCATGCTGGTATTGGCAGAGAGCGTGCTGGTACGGAGACCTGTATTGTTCCTTTCATTGATGATATTATACTGAAACCCACTGGATGCAGTATAAAAAGACAAATCACCATCGGTAGTATATGCTTCAATAGCCCTGTTGGTACCAGAGGCATATGCATAAGGGTTGACCTTATAGAAGCCGTTGATCACCTTGTTGCTGGCAGAGAGACGCAGTCCTACATTCAGCCTGGGAGAGAGGCGGGAATTAATATTTATATTACCAGTATAGGCTTTGCTATCATTACCGATGGCAGTACCATTGGTAGTATTGTACCCAAAGCTGGCATAGTAGCGGGTGTTCTGGTTACCTCCTGAAATGCTCAGGTTATGGTTCATGCTGACTGCATTGCGAAAGAGCAGTTTGAACCAGTCGGTATTGACCGTTTCCATTCTTGCTACTTTGGCATCAAATTCTTCGGCAGTAATCTGTTTATTCAGGTATTGAGAGAGCGCACCGGCATAGCCGACATTGTTACTGATACTGTTGGATACAAGTCCGCGTGCATAAATTTCTTTGGATACGGCCACTCTTTGTTTGGAGTTCATCATCTCCAGGCGGTCATAATTTACTTTGTCAGTCATGCTGGTATTGAGAGAGTAACTAACGGTAGCGGGTCCGGATTGCCCTCTCTTGGTATTGATCACGATTACGCCATTTGCCGCTTTTACGCCATAGATAGCGGTGGCAGAGGCATCTTTCAGTACTGTGATTTCATCGATGTCATTAGGGTTAAGCCAGCCGATGGAATTGCCTACGAAGTCCCGGATATAATCAAAGTTATCTCTCGTAATATCACCCAGTGAATTCAGGGTAGTGGCTTTGAATGGCAAGGGATCCTGCTGGATGATACCATCCACCACCCATACCGGCTCCTGCGAACCTAATAAGGTAGAGGTACCACGTACGCGGATTTGTTGTCTTACACCAGTAAGACCGGAAGTGTTGGTAACAACTACACCGGGGAGTTTACCCTGTAAAGCCTGTTCGATGCTGTTCACACCATTCAGGTAGAGATCCGCAGATTTTACCGAACTCACAGAACCTGCTACGCTCGATTTACGTAATACCTGGTAACCTGTTACAACGGTTTCATCTAATGAAGTGACTACGGGTTCGAGGCCGATCAGCATTTCGCCGGATACCATGCGGGTATAGTTGCCACCGGGTGTTTTCTCCATCTTACCCATTGTCAATGCATCTAACCTGGATACAGGGATTTCAATACGGCTATAACCAATGTAAGAGACAATGAGGGTTTCATTGCTCAGAACATTGATTGAGAAATGTCCCTGGGCATCGGTGAGTACGCTCACGGGTTTCCCTTTTACAGTCACCGTGGCACCGGCGAGTGGCTGGCCGTTTGGCGACATGACCACACCATTGACAGGGCCGTCTTTTTTCATCTCTATGGGGAAGAAGTCTACCTTGCGGGAGATGACCACAGTTTTGCCCTGGATGTTGTAGTCAAATGGTTGGTTTCGCAAAACCTGCGGCAGGGCGTTGTTCACTGTTGCGCCAGACAACTGTATGTTTACAGGAGCGGCGTTTTTAATGTCAGCATCATCATAAAAGAACACATAGCCTGTTTGTTCTTTGATGGCTTCAAATACTTTTTCAAGCTTTACGGACTTCCCGGTGTAATTGATCAACTGAGCGTTTGTATGGGCACTCAGTTGCAGGAAGGCGCCGATTAAAATAACAGTTGTTAGTTTCATGACTAACATGATTTTGGTTGAGAACAGCGGTCTCTCCTTAAAAACGGAGCCGCAATACGCCTTAATTTGCATACTTTTGCAATGTTTAGGTGGTAGTTTTAAGCTGTAGAAATTCCTTAAGAGATCGCCTGAATATCAACCGGGGGCAGGGTCCAATCTGAATCCCCGGTTTTTTTATTCATTCAATTCTTTGTTCCTGTTTTCTGCAGGACTGATTTTAGTTGACGGTCGGTATTATCCCTTCTTAATGTTGCATGAAAAAAAATTGATGGTTGGTTTTTTATTCTGTGATAATAATTTCCCTGTTGTTGATTTTATAATGAATTTTCATTGTTTCAAGGATGGCCAGTACCTGCTGCAGACTGAGATCACGGCCGATCTCACCTGAGAAGGAACGGGTAGATGGAGCACCTTCGAAGCGGACGGTTACATCGTACCAGCGGGCCAGTTGGCGCATGACGGCGGGGATGGAAGCGTTATCGAAATGGAAGAGACCATTGCGCCATGCGGTGATGGCGGTGGGTGCTATTTCTTTTAACTGCATAGCACCATCTGCGTTGACGAGCGCCTGCTGACCGGGATGCAGAATGGCTTCCTGTTGGCGGTAGCCAGCCTTTACAGCACCTTGAATTAAAGTAGTGGCGATGTAAGGTTCATCTTTGTAGGCGTTGATATTAAATGCAGTTCCCAGCACCTGTACCCATGCCCTGTCGTCGATGTTCACTTTGAATGGTTGATTGACAGCATTGGCAACCTCAAAATAGACTTCTCCTGTAATGCTGACTTCTCTTGTTTTACCGTTGAATGCAACGGGGTATGTGATGGAGCTACCGGCATTCAGCCATACGCCGGTGCCATCCTGCAGGAGGACATGAAAGGTTCTGCCATTGGGAGTGTGAATGGTATTGTAGACCATGTTTCCACTGTTGTTCGAACCTTCATAGGCCAGTAGTCCTTTGTGTAATTTAATAGCTGTGCCCTCTTCTTTACCCAGGTTGGTGGACTGTAAGGTATCGAGGTTAATTTGCCGGCCATCACCACGGGTAAGGATGGCGCCGTTGATGGCAGGTGTTATAGTTTTAGCAATAATAACAGGCTGGTGGTTCTCTTTTAACAGATTGTATAATAATACACCCATTAACAATGCGATGGCAGCTGCATATGATAGTATGCGTTTAATGGGGAAGACCTTGCGGATGACAGGTCGGTCGGTGGCCAGAATTTTACTGGCAATGTGTTGGTATGGTTCCAGGTTAGTGGTGACATGCTGATTGGCGAGCAGGAATTCCTCTCCCACTTCTTCCGCCATGGGATGATTGGGATGAGTTTCGAGCCAGGTAAGCAATTCGTCGGTTTCTTCCAGGGTGATGGAATTGTCGGCATAGGCTTTTAGTAAATCAGCTAATCTTTGGTGGTCCATATTTAATTGACCCTTGGAAATGGAAAAGGGGGGTATAGGGGGAAAAATATTTTTTATGGTGATATAGGGGGAGGAGGTTTTTATGATAATATGGGGGAAGGAGGTTTTATAATGATATAGGGGGAGGAGGTTTTTATGATAATATGGGGGGAAGGAGGTTTTATAATGATATAGGGGGCGGAGGTTTTTATGATAATATAGGGGGGCGGAGGTTTCTATAATAATATAGAAGGGAGGAGTTTTCCGGCGGCGATAAGTTTTTTTCTTACTTTTTCAAGTGCGGTGGCGAGGGTTTTCTTCACGTAGTCGTTGCTCAGATGCAGTGTTGCTGCGATTTCTCTGGTGGTTTTACCTTGTATGCGGCTCAGGTTATAAATAGTAGCCTGGCGGGGCGACATTTCGGCCACGGCGTCCTGAATGATGCGTTTAGTTTCGTTGAAGGCGACTTGTTGGATGGCATGATCATAGCTGTCATCGTCTGCGAGGGAGAATAAATCTTCCTGCAGGCGATCACGCAGTTTTCTTTTTCTGAGCAGACGGTAACATTCATTGATCACTATTTTCCTTACCCAACCTCCTGGGTTGGTGATGTCAGGGATGCTGTCCCTGTTGAGCCAGATTCGCAGGAATGCTTCCTGGAGGGCTTCTTCCACGTCTTTTTCAGATTGGAGGAGGCGCATCATAGCGCCGGCCAGTAAGGTCATGAAATGCTGGTAGATAATCGTAAATGCTGTTTCGTCGCCTTCTGCTACTTTTAGAAAAAGGTCATTCTCGTCCATTTCATTGTATAGAAACTGATTGGTCATCCTTTGTGGTACAAGTATACCTAATTTTTGAATGAAATAAAAGGCGGCTCATTGCTGAGCCGCC
Source organism: Chitinophaga sp. LS1 (assembly GCF_034274695.1). Classification (NCBI taxonomy): domain Bacteria; kingdom Pseudomonadati; phylum Bacteroidota; class Chitinophagia; order Chitinophagales; family Chitinophagaceae; genus Chitinophaga; species Chitinophaga sp. LS1. The sequence continues at coordinate 4,446,682 of NZ_CP128362.1, read as the reverse complement.
TGGTGGTGATACCCTTTGAAAGATCACCTGAGGGGAAGGTGGTTTTGGAAGTATGTTGGTGGATGGAAGATTTGTTGTTGAGGAGGTAAACTTAGACGCCCTGTGTGTTTTTAAAAGGATTATTTAAAGGAAGGTAGTGCAGGTGGGAGGAACTGGGGTAGCAGGGAAAGGATAAAAATATAGGACTCCATATCAAAGGCTTCATTTTAATCTTCCTGGAGCCAGTCTAAACATAAGAATCCTTTTCCCTACCTTCAACCGAAAACAAATTCCTGCCCCTGCCGCCATCCATTCTCCTTCTCAAAAAAGGCCGCACCTTGACAGGTACAGCCTTATTTGAGAAGGATTTACCCGTAACTTAATTAACAGCATCAATCGCCTCGCGTAGTGCCTTTGCTGCAGCAGCAGGATCCTGAGCAGCATAAATTGCCGCACCAGCCACCGCAACCTGTGCACCTGCTTTAATCACATTTCCAAATTCTTTAACACAACACTCGCTTAGGTAGTGACCTCTATCATTAAAAATGAATTTTAAGTTATCGTGTAAAATCATTTAAGTTTGCGAACATTTATAACCCGAACAAAAACCAATTGTTTAACTCATGAAACCAACATTCTGTAAGCTAGCAACTGTTAGCCTATGTTCATTACTGTTATTTTCCTGTGCCAAGAAAGAAAGTGCCCTAACGGAATCTATCAAATCTCAGGAAGGCCTTCCTACAAATGGAATAAGCATTAACAAAGGTCAACACGACTACTTAAACTCAATATTCGCTGATGAGAAACTTACAAGTAGTTTTATTGCCCAACTTAAGGACAGTGTTCAAAATCTATCTAGTGCAAAAACTGCAAGTAACTATGATGCAGCTTATCCAGATCAGTTTAATCCCGCTTATACGGATGACGCCTATGCGACTTATGAAGGTGATCCAATGGGAAGTCTTGGAGGACCCACTACCCGTACAAGGTATGATATCAAAATTGTACTAAATTATCGCGCCCGACCTGTCCAGCTGTATGTAGTACTACCTTTTTACTACAATGAGCAACAAACATCCCATCCCAATGCGACTCAGGCAGGCCCAGTTACTCAACAAATTTTGGGAAGTAACATTGGTATCGTCGAAACTCCAACCCAACCTTATTTAAATATTAGGGAAGATGTTTATGCCTGGTTCGGTAATGCTGCCGGTGATTTAATTGAAAAAAGAACATTAATATTCACTTCGGATGGTACGACTATTGTAAAAGGAGGTATAAATGCTGCCGGTGTAGAAGTTGGTGCAGAAATATCTAATGGGGTTAAGGTTGAAAGCACTACTAACTCTATAAGTGATTTTCAGTGGGATGTAACTTACAGAGTAAGCTTTTTATATCTCAATCAACAATATAACCCGAATGTAACCTATAATTTACATTCAACAATTTACGGTAAAATTCCTTAATAAAACTTGTAATACATATGAAATATTTCGCTTGGATAATCATAATTTACTTGCCTTTTATAGCCTCTTGTCAAGATAAATCTAAGATAAATATTAAGGCTCAATATATTTCACTATTTCTGAAAGATTCAACTGGTAACGGCTATTGGAAGGACATTCAAAAAACACCTGCTGGTGATTTTTTATGCCAAGAACAAGGTAATGGAAATTTGATTATCCACTTTAATAGGTTTGATCCACAATCTGAATTTATAAATGCGACCAAAAACTACACTGACGTGATACCAAAGATCCAAAATGATATATGCGGATTCAGGTTTAAGGGAATTTATTACCTTGAATCACAACCTGTAGATATTGCCTATGCAATGTATTATGATACAAAACGTCCTAATAGCTTAGTAATTGTTAAATACGCTGGGCAAACTATTATCGGCGCCAATTTCCATTCAGACAAACAGGCCAATCCTTTAAAAGAGGCGAATATTCGATTTTAATTTCGTTATCTGGAGTAATAAAAAGCAGGCTCTAATTATGAAGAGCCTGCTTTTTTCTTTTATAGAAATATTAAAACTATGATCTCCTCCAACCTGCAGAACGCCCAATTTCTACTATCAGTGTACCCAAGGCTATAATTCCGGCACCAATTGACACCCACACCATCAACTTATTACTAAAAATTCCTGCAGATTTTGATCCATTTTCTAATTTTCTATCATGCTTTCTTTCTGCCGATACCGAACTCAATGCAGCTTCCATTCTACGCTACTACCGACTACGCTTTCAGATAGAGTTCCTGATAAGGGATGCTAAACAACATGCGGGACTGGACCAATTTCAGGCAAGAAGTGGAAATAAACTATCATTCCATTTCAATATGGCATTTACAACCGTAAGTATCGTAAAGGCTACTTTCTGGCTAAGGCTCCCAATAAATAAACGAGGCGCCTTCTCAATGAGAAATATCAAGTTGGCCTATTACAATAAGTTTTTAGCGGATCGAATTTTTACAACTTAGGTCTGGCACTAAGTTGTAAAAAAATAAAACAGCTATATCACAAATGCCTGGATACAGACCCTTTAGCTACCTGATTTATTGCCGAAGTATTGTTACCTTCGGAAACTTTAAAATACTAGAGTTCTCCCCTGCTGCTTCCACCTTAAAAACAAAAATTCATTTACCCGCGCCCAGCTTAAATAATTCCTTCCTGGACGCCGCCAGCCAATCCATTCTCCCAATCAAATAAGGCCGCACCTTGACAGGTACAGCCTTATTTGAGAAGGATTCACTCGTAACTTAATTAACAGCATCAATCGCCTCACGTAGTGCCTTCGCTGCAGCAGCAGGATCCTGAGCAGCATAAATCGCCGCACCGGCCACCGCAACCTGTGCACCTGCTTTAATCACCGCCTGTACATTCTGGAGGTTTACACCACCTGCGATAGATACCGGTGTGTTAGCTTTTGATGCCTCATCTATCAAAACCTGAATTGAATATCCTGGTGTCCATTGTTCATCCAGACCTGCGTGCAGTTCTACGAAAGTAGCACCCAGTTCAGCTGCTTCTCTAGCTCTTGTCACACGGTCAGGAGCGCCGATAGTATCTACTACCACACCTTTACCATGTGCCTTTGCAGCTTTCACCGCACCTGCGATAGTCGCATTACCTGCTACGCCTAATACAGTTACCAGGTCAGCACCTGCTTTGAAAGCGATATCTGCTTCCAGTTCACCAGCATCAGCAGTCTTCAGGTCAGCAAATACGATTTTATCAGGATGCGCTTTTTTCATTGCAGTGATTACACTGACACCCATATTTTTGATCAGGGGAGTACCCAGTTCAATGATATCTACATAAGGGGCTACTTTACCCGCCAGTGCCAATGCTTCTTCAGTAGTGAGCAGATCTATTGCTACTTGTAATTTTGCCATATTGATAGTTTAAATTTTTGTTTTATTTCAATGAGGAGGTTGTTCTGTCCGAAGGAGGTGATTCCATGTTAGCATGTTGTTTCCACAATATTTTCACGGAGATGTAACCCTGTCCAACAGACATTATTCCATGTTAGCATGTTGTTTCCACATTATTTCAGCTGGGATATTACTGAACTTCCATAGTGTCTGGAAGACAGCATCCCCTACAAACAACACATTTTGTTCAAATAAGCTACCTGCATATTGTTCAGAGATCGCGCCGTGAAAATCCTGTTTCTGTGCAGCAGGGATGATCACCACCAGTTGTGCAACATTTGCCAGCGGCGATTTATTTGTAGTAGACAACACAGCTACGCTGGCACTTACGCTATGTGCTTTCTCTGCTGCTTTTACAATAGCGCTGGTAGTACCAGAGCCGGAAGCTGCCAGTAACAGGTCACCTTCCTGGATAGCTGGTGTAGTGGTCTCTCCTACTACATGTACATTCAATCCAAGATGCATGAAGCGCATCGCGATGGCGCGCATCATCAGTCCGGTTCTGCCTGCGCCTATTACAAAGACCCTTTTTGCCTGTTGGAGCATGAGTGCGAGAATGGCCAATTCATCAATTGATATTTGAGTGGCCAGTTTTGTATTTTCTTCCAGGATCATGGGCAGGTCGGCGCGTAATCGCTCTGCCAGTGCGCTTTTATCAGATGTGAACATGTGTACAAAATTAGGTATTATAGTACCGTCTGCTTTATACAATCACCGCAAACACTTGGATAATAAGGAAATGCGGGCGATCATTTTTCCCTAAAATCCCACCTAATGGGAAAATTATCCAATGCGGGGTTCGTACCTTTACAAAATGAGAGTCGAAGAGAATAATGTGCAACTGGACCGGGCGTTGTTATATATCCGTAATCTGGATAGTTGTCCGCCGAGTTATTTATATGATCCTGCGAGGAAAGATTTCTTTGAAGTGCTGTGGTTACAGGATGAATATCCTTTGCATCAGACCACGCCAGAGCTGGCGGCGGTACGTGGGCAATGGGTATACCTGATGCCGCCGTATAGGGTACATCAGTTGAATAAAGCGGGGAAGAAAGGGATCTTGTTCTCTTTTAAAAGAGAGCTATTAGAAGAAGAAGATAAAGAGTTTGCGCTGGATGTATTCAGGATCTTTAATATCAGTGGAGAGTTTACGATCATGCAGTTGACACCTGACAAGGTGGAACGGTTGAATAAAGTATATGAACTACTGGAAGCAGAATACAAAGACAACTCCGGCAATCTGGCGATGATCAAGTCATTATTGAAAGTGTTCCTCTTACATCTTATAAAGATGAAGAATGAGGAGTTCACCTCGCTGAATATAAATCAAAAGCGTGCATATGAGTTCTTATTATTGTTAGAAGATCATTACATAGAAGAACGGAATATGCAGTTCTATGCAGACAAACTTGGGTTGAGTGCAAAGCGGTTGAACCAGGTGCTGAAAGAGGTGCTGAATGCAACGAGTATTCAACTGCTGCATGACAGGCTCATTTTAGAAGCGAAGCGACAGATTATACATAGTGAGAATAGTATAAAGGAGATCGCGTGGGTATTAGGGTTTAAAGACAGGCCGTATTTTAGCCGGTTCTTTAAGGTACATACCGGGCAGACGCCGGAGGCGTTTCAGAAGCATGTGAAACGTCATGTAGAAACGTTGCAGAATACATTGGTTAGTTAATTATTTTAACCCTGTAGTAAATAATAATAAATAGAAAAGGACTCCTTATTCAGAAGTCCTTTTCTACAAGGTGGGTCGTTGGCGGGACGATAATCGAACACTCCGACCCTTTATTTACTTGGATTGAACAAGTCAAACACGCAATACACCTTGATTTTCAACTCTTTAAAAAAACAACAACAATTTATACTAAAAAGCTATCTTCATTAGGAGAACATCATCTAAGTTGACCACTCAATTCGTATACCTAAGCATTCTTAATCTTCCCCAAACTCATCTATCATGCAGATCTGGCCAAAGATATGCTGAGCGGTACCCATCAGTTATTTGGATATTAAGGTAAAAATACGATCCGGACCGATCCGGCGAATCCTACTTATACGATACAGGAAGTACACAATATGGCAAAGGTGTTGAGATGGACCAGCAAACCAAGGCGCTGAAAGGATTAATTATTCATCAAACAACGCTATTCTCAATATCTACTTTAGATCCCGTAAAAAGAAAATAAACTCACACCATAGTTATCCGCAATTTTCACCGATTTAGCACCACCCATCACCTTATATATTGCAGAAAAATCAATCGTCTCTTTACCCCTGAAAAGGTCCGCAAGATCAGCCTTTAAAGTGATCTTCCCATTATCCGATTTTCCGGCCGGTATCTTTACCTCCTGCACACGGATAGAATTTGCTGCAGCTTTAATTCCACCTATATCAAATGATATTTTCCCTGTAGGCGACTGCGGTGAAGTACCTTCCAGTTTCAGGAAAATATAACCACTATTCCAGGTCCAGAACATTTTATTAGCAGGATCAAGCGCCCCGGTTTGTGCACCCGATACATTGCGGGCACTATCTACTCCAAGAATAAATTTAATGCTGGCGATTTTTTCTTTGGGAAAATCTGCAATTGTGATGCTGGTACTGCTGTTATCTTCAGCATTGACCAGGTAATAGGCTGCCGGCAATGTGATCTCATGACCATTAGCTGTGACCATACTAAAATTGCTTACATAATATTTCAATTTTGACACAGTAAAGGTGTCGCCATGTTCGTTGCGATATTTTTTATTGTTCAATACCAGTGGCACACCATTAATCATATGCTTAAAGGAAATAGTCATTGTCCTTTTTGCATGCGTTGAATATCCACTAAACTGCACAGCCAATAAAACAATTAAAATGAATAAACGTTTCATACTATCTTTTTTTAGATTTAAATTTCCGGCCTAACCATATGAGTGTGCCAGTAACTGGCAGACTGGCGGCAAAGAGAGACGCAAGAAAAGCGATCACCTTTCCGGGAAGCCCACCTATAGCACCCACATGCATGTCAAAATTCATCCGTTTGATCTTATCTGCCGGAGTTGCATAGGCATATAAACCATTGCCAAAACCACTTCCCTTCCCGTTTACTTCTTTACCTGAATACTGATCAAAGTACCTGGTATCGCGCCTGTAACGGGTGGTATGATCAGGGTTAAAATACAACGTGATTACATCCTCCCGTTTCACAGGAAAGTAGATCACTACACTGTTGGATTCATTTAAAGGCACCTGTGCCATCTGACGCATCCAGATACTATCGACCATATTTTCAACCGGCATTGGCTTCCCGGATTTCCCTTTATGCGTCATGACCATTTTACGACCACCAGAACTTATGAAATATACTGATCTGGCAAACCATTGATAACCGAATACAAGACCGGTCAGACAAATGATCAATAAAAACAGGACGCTGTAAAAACCCAGCACATTGTGCAGGTCATAATTGACCCTTCTCCACCTGGCTGTCCATCGGATGGTTAAACCCGCAAGCAGCTGGTTCCTTTTTTTAGGCCACCATAATATAGTGCCAGTGATAAGCAGGAACAGGAACATTAAAACGGCAGCAGGGACAATCACTTTACCAATATTTTCAGGCAACCATAGGTAATAGTGTCCTTTCAGGATAAAGCGAAAAAAGTCCTTTTTCATATCCATAATACCCAATACCTTACCGGTATGGGGATCGAGGTATACCACTTCTGATTCCGAGCGCTTTTTCGCACCCTGCATATTGACTGCTACCGGATGTTGAACACCCTCCCAGGTAATGTAGGCCGCCTTTTGCCCATGGGCTGCACGCGCCTTTTCAGCCAGTACGGAAGGGGGTAATAAGGAGCCGGCAGAAGTAATATTTTGGAGATAAGGATTGGTAGCATACCTTATCTCATCTTCAAATACAAGTATGCAACCTGTAACACTGACAATGAAAACAACTATTCCCGAAACCAGGCCCAGCCATAAATGCAGCTTTCTGATCATGGTTTAAAATTTTAATGCCAGTGAACCTGATATGCGCAAAGGCATTTGCGGTGATAAACTCAGCCAGTAACGTTTGTCTGTCAGATTATCAGCTTTCAGCGCGATACGGTACCTGGATCTGTTGTAAAAAACAGATGCATTCAGGATTGTAGCTGCCGGTACGTTCAGGCTATTGGCGTCGTCATAAAAGGTCTGACCATAGTAGTTGGCACCCAATCCGGCGCCAAGGCCGGCTGCAGCGCCCTGCTGTAATGTATAACTGACCCAGCAGTTTGCTACATTGAAAGGTACATTGGCCGGACGATGACCTTCTATATCCGCATCAGCTGCTGTATAACGGCTGTCATTGTAACCATAACCAGCTACGAAATTCAATCCTCTGGCAGGAGTCGCGATCATCTCTATTTCAGCCCCTTTGCTACGCTGGGTGCCATCCTGGATAGAGAAGTCTGGTTGTTCCAGGTTGGTACGCAACACATTTTTAACCTCAATATCATAATAACTAATGCTGGCAGTCAGCTTTTTTTCGAACAGTTCTGCCTTTATACCTCCCTCCCACTGATTGGCCTGTTCCGGCTTGAACGCTTTACCATTGGCATCTTCTCCCGTCTGGTTGGTAAAGCCATTCATATAATTGGCGAATAATGACAACTGATCTTTTACCACCTGGTACACAATACCCAGTTTAGGAGACCATGCACCCTGATGATAGGCGCCTGTAGTAGCCCCTGTAGTAGACTTATAGGAACCACGGTTGTCGTAATAATCATATCGCAAACTTAACATCACATCTAAACGGGAAGTTAATTCTATGACATCAGATGCATATGCTGCGTAAACATTGGTTTTATTAGCAGAGGGGGATACGGCCAGCCCTTTTGCCACTGCGAGTAACTGTTCCCTGTTCACATACGGCGTCGCTGCTTTTCGGAAATTGACAGTATCATAAATACCTTTGCTGGCGTTGTTATAAAGGAAATACTGGCGCTGCAGCACATCCAATCCCAATAATACGCGGTGCCGGATACTTCCTGTATAAAAATTACCTGTGAAGTTCTGCTGAATATCCATTGCTTTGGTGTCGTAATTGATCTTACCCGTTCTGCGCTGGATCATGCTATCGTTCATGACATATGGAGTAAAGGCCAGCCGGTCGTACTTATTATTGGCCCAGGATACGTTGGTTTGCGATGTCCAGTTATCATTGATACGATAATTGATCTGTCCATAGTAGCTTACCGCCCCTCCTTCCATATAAGCTTCGTTGGTAAAGAAAGATCTTTTATAAATGCTGTTCAGCTGCCGTACGTCCGTGACGCCGGAACCTGAAATAATATTATACAGGGGAACCTGTGTGGCATTGCGGTGGTAATATTCAGCTTCCAGTATAATCGTCGTGCGATCATTCACCTTGTACGAGATAACAGGATTGACCAGGTAATTATGGGCATACCCATAATCCTGGAAAGATTCTTCCCTGTGTGCTGCTGCATTTATCCTGAGCAGCAGGCTGGAATCTTTGTTGACTGGCGTATTCAGATCGGCAGTGAAACGATTCAGTCCAAATCCGCCGTTGGTATAACTTACTTCGCCGCCAAAGGCTTTAAAAGGGCGTTTTGTAACCCTGTTCACCAATCCTCCATAAGAGATCAGGCTACTGCCGTATAAAGTTCCTGAAGGACCTTTAATGACCTCTACCCGTTCCAGGTTAGCAGGGTCTATATCCATGTACAAAGGACTTGTAATACCATTGCGGATATATCCTGATTCGGCAAATCCCCTGAGCATATATACGTTTCTACCGTTATCGACCCTGGCACCGGGCGCAGCTCCGGGTGCATTGCGCATGGCTCCTGCAAAATCAGTGGTGACCTGTTCCACCATCAGCTCTTTGGAGATCGTAGCATACACCTGTGGATTTTTTAAATTTTCCAGCGGCATTTTGGCCACATAAGGAGACTCCTTTTTGTAAAATTTGTTTTGCCTCGCGCTGTTGACTGTGATTTCCTGTAGTTGTGCGGCAGACTGGTCGAGTGTTACGACAGATAGTGCCGTCGTTTTTCCGGCTGTCACCTGTACCTGCCGGTGTACAGGCTTGATACCGATGTAAGAAAAAATAATTTCGTAATTACCCGCAGGTAATTTTAACTCAAAGTAGCCCTCCTCAGAGGTAATGGTCATAAATTTTGTGTCTTTTGCAATGATACTGACACCTTCTGCTGGCTGACCATCTGATGATAACACCTTCCCTTTGATAGTGCCTGTAACTACAATGCCCTGTGCATTTGCACAAAACAGCAACAACATCACAGTTAGCAATGCTTCTCTGAACAATTTCAACATGATTCCCAATTTTTATTTAAAACAAATATGTCACATGTACCATCGCACGGTTACCCGCTTTTACCTGCAGGTTAGCCAGGTGCTGAGAAATCACCGGCTGAAAGTTAGCGCCTGCCGATATACGGCCAAATGTTGCCTCTCCACCAATGGTCCCCATCAATGAATAACCTCCGGACTGATCGATGGTATATTTTTTATTTTCTGTGTCTTTGACGGCGGTCTCATAGAGTATACCGGCGTTTGGAGCGATAGATACTTTATTATTGATCCTGAATTTATAATAAGCCAGAATATTGCTGCTGAACTTATTACCATACCGGTAATCATACTTGTTACTGGTGTTCATTTTATAACTCAGGTTCATATTTACCCCAAAGTCCATAAGTCGTACATCATACATCAGATGTACTGAGAAGTCGGTGCTGGCTGTGCCTAACTGGAAGTTATTCGGTGTATTTTCATTCTCTTCATGTTCTGTCGATTCATATTTTCCGGTAGGCACTTTGATACCTGCGCCCACCCAAAGGGATTGTACCAGTAGCTGGTCATTACCGGTGGTGGTCCGGGTATCTAACAGTTGATAATAGCCGACTACGGCAATGTCACCAATACCTGAACGGTGCATAGTTACACCCTGATTTTCCCTGCTATTAAAATTAACCGGCACAAATCCCAATACCCGGAACCGTTTACCAATGTTCCAGCCACCCCACAGCTCTGCTGTCTGGTAGGTTTCATCTGTGGTGAGGTAAGAAGTGGTTCCCCCCACGCCAAGATGAGACCGTAGGGTTTTATATTGGTAACGTAAGCCCAGAAAACGTTTTTTAAAGTCGGGTAGAATGCCTATATAATAACTGCCCACACCGCATCCGCAGATGTCACAGGCACGTACTATGTATGATGCCATTAACAATATTACCAGCAGCGTCAGTTTCTTTTTCATAATTACTGTGATTCTTCTGAGAATCGTTTATCTGTGATAAATGTTTTATCGTTGAGGGTATTCAGGAATGCCAGCAGGTAAGTTTTCTCATCTGCGGTGAGCGGTATCCCCAAAACACCATTTTGTTTTAGCAAAGGGTCGAGGGTCGTCATATCCTGCACTTCGCTGTTGTAATGCTCTAATACACCAGCCAGTGTGTAAAACCTGCCGTCATGCATATAAGGCGCCGTATAGCCAAGATTACGGAGGCTGGGCACCTTAAATTTGTACATATCAGCAGCATTTACAGTCACATCGTACCTGCCCTGGTCATTGTTCGGACCTACCCCGATACCATTGTTCCTGAAGCTATAATCAGTGAACAGTGGTGCAGGATGACAGCTGCTGCATTTCTGTTCAAATAGCACATAGCCTTTCTGTTCGTCCGCAGTGTAAGTAGCTCCCCATCCATTTTGTACAGAGTCGTATCTGGAATGGTTGCTCACCAGCATCACCATGAACTGCGAAAAGGCTTTCATCAACCGGGAGGTAGTGATCTCTTCACTGCCATAAGCATTTTTAAACAGCGCCGGGTATTCTGAAGTAGCTCTGAGTTTATTCATGACATTTTCCACAGTTTCATCCATTTCTACCTCGTTGGTGATAGGTGCGATGGGTTGAAGATCCAGGTCAAATACCCCACCGTCCCACATGAATGAAGTATTCCATGCAAGGTTCATGATGGGAGGCGCATTTCTCTTGCCCAGGCGATCGTCAATACCATGACTTACATCATGACCGTGGTGGGTGAAGGCAGATGTTTGTAAATGACAGAAACCACAGGAGATAGTATTATTCCGGGACAGGCGCGCATCATAAAATAGTTTACGGCCGAGAATGAACCCATCTTCGGTGATTGTATTATTGGCAAGGTTGTATACAGGCTCCGGGAAATTGGCTGGCTGTTCAAAGCCTATAAAGGCCGAAATTTCGTCTTTTTTGTCACAGGCGTACAGGAAGACCACAAACGCCAGTAAGAGCCGGTATTTAAGGCTAATTTTCGGTATGGTCATGTGTAAACATTTTCTGGTAATTGTTAGCCACATTCACACTATAATCGCTGACCATAATAGTAGACCATTCTGCAAGGCTGATATTGGTGGTGCCGTTAAAGACCTTGAGTATATCTGCCATGAGGTGAATGTTAGGGACACGGCCATCTACTACTTTGGCAGTACCGGCAGCTGTGAGGTCTACTGTGATCGTTTTAATGTTATTGAAAGTAACAGCATTATAACCACCAAAACCACCGATATGGTAACGGAATTTATGCTGACCACTGGCATCGATCGGAGCTGCATCAGAAGTTCCCTCCATTTTCAGGAAGATGTAACCGCTGTTCCATCCCCAATACATGCCCTCATCCATACCGCCGGAAGGATCGAGTACACCTGTGCGTTTAGAAATATCCATCGTGCTGCGCAGGCTGTCTACCCCAAGTACAAAGGTGAGGGAGGTATATTCTCCTTCGGGAACATGGACTTTTACGAACTGACTTGTGCCATCTTCTTCTGAGATGAGGAAATAACTGCTATCCTGTGGCACGGTATAGGTTTCACCGCTACTGTTCTTTACACTGATATTGCTTACAAAATATTTGAGAATATCCACAGAGAATTTTTCTCCGGCGGCGTTCGTATAAACACCTGTGCCCAGCTGAAGATTTCTATCTCCTGCAATGTTGTCAAACTGTATAGAGAGGGTGCCTTTTACACTGCTATCCGGCGTAACGGTTTCTTTGCTACAGGCAGTGAATGCGATAAGGGCCAGTAAGAATAATTTCTGCTTCATTTTATGGTTGTTTTAAAGCTGTATTGTGAATAAAGGCGGTATCTGTCAGTGTATGCAGGAATGCGATAATAGCAGTCTGGTCATCTGAGCTGAGTGGTTCTTTGTTCAATAAAATAGTATCGGTAGTTGGCGAATGCTTTATACCATTGCTATAATGTTGTAATACGGCAAACAGGTCTGCAAAGCGGCCATCGTGCATATAAGGAGCCGTAAGGGCGATGTTTCTGAGTGTTGGTGTCTTGAATTTTCCAAGGTCGGCAGAATCGTACGTGATCCGGAACCTGCCCTGGTAAATTCCTTCCAGTGCATCGCTGGAGAAATCGCTGTCAATACCATTATTATGAAAACTATTGTCAGTAAAGAGTACTCCGCTGTGACAGGAACGGCAGTGATTATTAAACAAGGTCAATCCTTTCTGCTCCTGTATATTCAGTTGCTGTTGATCATAGGCAGAGTTAGCCGAGATTAGTGTTCTTTCAAACTGTGACAGTGCTTTCAGAATATTAGCGGTTGTAATTTCACTATTGAAAGCTGATTTGAACCGGCGCACATACTCCGGTACTTCATTCAATTCGGAAATGAGTTCGTACAGGTTCTGGTGCATTTCATCTTCGCTGGTAAGGGGGCCAAGGGCCTGCGATTCCAGGTTGGTAGAGCCTCCTTCCCAAAACAGGCCGTTCGTGGCCCAGGCAAGGTTAATGAGTGCAGGTGCTGACCGGTGAAGCTGTTTGCCTGATACGCCGATATCGCTCAGCGCAACCCCGTCAGTAAATGCCAGGTTTTGCTGATGACAGCTGGCGCAGGATAGTTTGTTATTACCGGAAAGCCGGGTATCATAAAACAACAGGCGTCCCAGTTCAATCCCCTCTTTAGTCAGCGGATTGTCTGGTGTAGCTGGCAAAGCAGGGAAATACCCCGGAATGCTGATGACAGCTGCCGGGGTATTTTGTGTTTTTGAACAGGCGATTATGGCCAGTGTAAATATGCAGATCAATATTCTCATTTGGCAATAGTGGTGGCGGTGATAGCCTTAGTGCTGTAGTTGTCTGCAACCTGTGTCATCACGGCAGGTACTGAAGCGCCTATTGTCGGAGTGGTTGCCAGATCCAGGCCGTCAATGATCTTCGTAACATCCACGGAAAATTTGATATTCGTTGTGGAAGCGGCATTGATGGTAACACTGCCGGGCAACGTAATGGTGATCGTACGGTAGTTGGTATTCAAACCAGTTTCTACTGCTATAGCAGTGCTGTTACGGGTACCTTTCAGGGAACTGAAGATATAGCTGGTGTGCCACATCCAGGATACATTCGTCATACCGTTTAACTGGGAGAGTTCGCCTGCCTGCAGACTTAAATTATCATTATATACAGCGTCTATACCGATGGAAAAAGTAATGCTCTTATACGTTCCGGCAGGAATATCGCTAATGGTCACATCTTCTCTTTTTGTGGCAGGATATTCAAAACTACCGTCCTGCACAGCGATCGCATTATTCTCTTCCAGCAGGTAATAAGAAGAAGGCACTTTATAGGTGTTCCCATCAGTATTGGTAAGCGTTACATTACTCACCCAATAGCGCAGCTGCGTGAAATTGTAAGTAGCGCCATTGATCGTGACATCCTTATTTAAAGTAAAATCGTCGCTACCCACCTTTGAGTCGAAGGTCAGTACAGTCTGACCATTCAGCGTATCAGAGGTGTCTTTGTCATCATCTTTGCTACAGGCCGAGAATAATATAGTTGCGAACGACAGCAGAATAGAAATTTTTTTCATGAATGATTGTGTTTGAAATTGGGCAATAGAATATTATTATGCATTCGGGTGAATGCAAATCAGGTTGAATTTTTATGATATAAAGATTTCCTGCTTATCCGCAGCGTTGACTGCGCATAAGAAAATCAGGATCATGCTTTTTCAGCCGCCGGAAAGAAATGATTCAATTCCGCATACTGAAAAGACATGAACATACCGGAACAGGTACCGGCAGGTACTGCATTTAAAACTGAAAAGTAAATTTTATGGAACAGACACTAGGCTCCCGGGGGATGAAATATAGATGTAGAGCCACTTATAGGGTATCCTATGATAAGAGGTGTATAATATGCTTTTGAAATAGTAATAACAGGTGAAGCTAATGTAATAGTGGCCAGGCCAGGTATAAAATGTTCGCTTTTATTTTCTGCGCGACGTTCAGGGTTTTCCTGGTTTCTCTTTTCTTCCTCATTCAGTTGTTTCCTCATCTGGCAATGACCATTACAGTGCATCTGAGGGTTATTCCTGTTGATACAAAGGTTTTTGGCTATATATTCCTGGTTAAGGTAAAATTCAAACATTACCAGATAACGGCCCGACAGCTGGCAAAGCCAGAGCAGCAGCAGGAAAGCCGTTATTAGTTGTTTGCGCATTAAGTTCCTGAATTTGTAGAATTGTATGCAAGTTATATATAAATTTCGAAAAGAAGGTGGCAAAAGTCATACGATTGCACACTCACTTAAAAATAATATTTACAGCAATGTATCCATTATTGATTTTGAATGAAGCATTACCTTAAATTTATTATATTTTGTTAACTGCATAACTCAGGATATGAAAAGTATGCTGCTCAAGCCGGCAACATACTTTTCAAAAAAACAGCTTACTTTACCACTGCCAGCAAGTTCCTATATCCCGCAATCAACACCCCGACCGTAATCAATAAATAAATCAGCGCCGACCTGGATAAAGGACTCCATCCAAATCCTGCGTACTGCTTTGGCACGAACCTCGGAATAGCATCCACATCGTCATTATTAAATGTGCGATACGTAGAATCATACGCCATTTTAGGATAATAAAACCTTTGCGTCACCTTCCTGAAAGTATCCACATCTGTACTAAAGCTGTTAAACTGGTGCCAATGCGTGCCCGCCAGTGTCGTCAGCTGCTCCTGTAGCATCAAAGCCGGACTTGCCAGCTGAAAACTACTGATCGCCTCCTGCTGCCGCTCAATCTGCCCATACAATTTCCGCTCCGCCACTTCAGCCGCCGCATCTTTAATCTCCTGGCTCTTATACACAATCACTCCATATCCATACACCATCCCTGGCGTAACTATAGATGCCTGGCGTATCATTGTACGTGGATTATTGAATACATCCTTCGTCAGTTCCTGCCCATCCTTCTCAAAATAACTGTTCAACGCCTTCCTTTCCTCAATCACCATCGAAATTCTGCTTGGAATAGGATACATCTTATTTAACCCGATCTGCAAAACATTTGGTACAATGATTCCCGTAAACAACCAGATAAAGATCAACGTCATCGCATTCACGGCAGAACTCATCGAAAAGCTATTTACCAGCATCGACAATGAAAACCAGAAAGCAAAATACAGCGACACACACGCCACCATCCACCACCAGTTATCCGAAAAAACAAATGCACTCCCTATCAAAACCATTAATACGGGAGTCACCACCAGCCAGAAGAAAACAGTAAACAACAAAAATCTTATCCCCACTCTTGAGAAGATCAACCTCGCCAGTGATTGATTGCTTGTTTTCAATAATACCCATGTACCCTGTTCCTTCTCTGAAGAAAGCACATTATAGGAGAAAATAATAATGAGCAAAGGAAACAGGTACACCACCACAAAAGAAAAATCAAAGTTTCCAATGAACTGCAAAAAACTATTCTCAATCTCCCCGTCATACGTCAGGTATTGCTTCTTATTGATATACACCTTGTAGTAAAAAGGCTGAATATCACTTTGTCCGATACTCAATGCCTGCAAAGGGAATGGTTGCTTGATCGCAAACTGCGGGCCCTCATTCCTCGCGGTATTATAAGCAAAAGTAGGATCGTCCCAGATAAATCCCGGGTACACCATATGATTCGATTCAATACGATGTATCCTTTGCCGCAGACTATCCGTAATCTCAGTATCATACTGCTTAATTTTCTGAATCGTCCCCAGCTGCTTTTTATACATGCTGCTTCCAATCCACAAGGAAGCCAGCAAAATAAAAAAGATGATCGTAAATAAATATACCAGCACCTTATTTCTGAGTAGTAACTTTATTTCATGTTTAATAATAATTCGTAGCATCACACAGACATTTTACGGTAAGAGAAGATCATTAGCCCTATAGTCAACACCCCCCAGCAAACCAGTACTGCCATCGCACTCCATGCTGCTAAAAAACGCATACCGGTACCAGGCGGCTCATATTTAAACTGTGGCACCGTTTTCCAGAAATCATTAGAAGCTTCCACATGATCCTGATAAAAATCATCAACAATAACTCCCACCTTCCTGCGGTGTATCTCAGCCTTCTCTGCAAAATCATTGTGCGTGTTCATGTCTGTAGCAGTCATATGCATAGAAAAATCCCTGAATGCCAGAAACGGGGAGAATATCGCCAGCGAACGTACTAATCCATCCTGTCTTGCCTGGTTCTGCTCCACCGCCGAATACGCTCTATCCATCACTTTTCCATCAGATTCTTCAAAGAATTCAATAGTGATCGGGATAAAAAATACCGGAAGGCGCTGAATACTATCGACATGATACGCCGCCAGGGTTCTCTTCAGCAATTGCTCCCGGCGTTGATCTTTCGTTCCTTCACCTTTCACGCCATATTGCATTTCATTGAAAGTCCTATGCTCAAACTCAATAGAAGTAATAGAAGGGAAGGTCTGCTTTGATACCTCCGCAGATAACCGTGGGGTCAAAAATACTCCTGTCAGCCAGAAACCGGATAAGATCACCAGTGATAACGTCGCACTCCTTGTGAGGAGCGATACAGATACCGCAATACTGGTCATAATTATCGCAAAAAGACAAAGCCCCACGACAAAGATCAGGAAGCTAGGTAATACTGCCCCGAAATGCCCGGTACCTGTCAGCAACAACCCAAAAGCCGCCAGCACGATAATACCTATGATCATAAAAACAACACTCAGACACGCCAGCAACTTTCCCATATACAACTGTAATTTCCCGGCCTTAGAGCTCAGCAACATCTTAATCGTTCCATTTTCCCACTCTTTGGAGAAAATGTTATGACATATTAAGAACACAAACAGCGGAAAGATAAATTGTACCAGGTAAGCAATATTGAAGAACCCAAAGCTCTTCAGACTCGTCGCATCTGTCACCTCCCTAAATTTTATAATGCCCCGCTTATGCGGTTCGAGGTAAAACGAATTGCCGGTATAATCCTCAATCCCATTGTCAATCATCGCCAGATCAGCAGTAGGCTTATATGCATAAAAACCAAAGTGAGCACCTAAATGCGGGTTTTTATTTCCCTGTGAAATAAACTGCTGATAAGTCACTTCCTGCGATTCCTTCAGCAACCGGCTATGGTTTTTATAATAGGTATATCCATTATAAACTGAAAGGATCGTAAGGATCAGCAGTCCGCCAATCATCCAGGATATTTTGGAAGTGCGGAAGATCTCTTTCAGCTCCTTTTTAAAAATAATCCTGATCATTACAAATTTTCTTTAACAACATCAATATAAAGCCTGGTCAGATCCGCATCAGAAACATCTGCTGCATGCATCTCATGCCGTAGTTTGCCCCTATGCATAATACCAATCCGGTTCCCGAGATTCTTCGCCATCAGCAGATCATGGGTCGCCATCAGGGTAGATACGCCCTGTTCACTCAGCCGCATAATGATCTGTGAAAACTCATTGCTGGCGTGTGGGTCCAACCCTGAAGTAGGTTCATCCAGAAAGAGTGCTTTCGCTTTTTTCACTAACGCAATCGCGATCCCAACCTTCTGACGCATCCCTTTAGAATAAGAGTTGACCCTTTTATCAAATGCAATGCTTTGCAGCCCCGCAGTGTGCATATAAGCAGTCAGTTCATCACGGGTGTATTTAAACCCGGAGAGCGCACTAAAATATTCCAGGTTCTCCATACCTGTCAACGTAGGATAAAGATTCACAATCTCAGGAATATAAGCGACCATATTTCGTGTGGCAGCATTATTGACATCCACTTCCTGTCCGTCAATCAAAGCCCGGCCTCCCGTAGCAGGAATAAATCCAAGAAAGATATTGATCGTAGTGGATTTCCCGGCTCCATTAGATCCCAGCATGCAGTATACTTCACCTGTCTTAATCTCAAGATTCAATTTATCCAAAGCGGTATAATCGCCGTATTGTTTTGTTAAGTTCTCTGCTATTAGCATAAAGTTTAAATATTATAACTGATAGATAGGCGTCCGTTAATGCCGGGCTGTGGTACCCAATAATAAAGCCCGTTTCTATACCATGGTGTTGCAATCAGGTGTTTGTTCAGCAGGTTATTTACCAGCAGGTTTACCTTTAACTTTTTATACTTATACCCCACCCCTGCATCTAACCGGAAATAATCCGGGGTTTTATGCTGTGTAGCAGTGGCATATCGTTCGCCACGCTGCCCCTGGTACTGGTAACCCAATGAAAAAGACAAGGCGCAGGGTAGCTCATAGTTCAGCCATGTGTTCTGTACATGTTTTACATACATCGGCGTACGCGTATTGATGAGTGCTTTGCTCACATCCTTTTCTACTTTCGCATCACTGAAGGCATAGTTAATGATCACATTCATCCCTTTAAACAATTGTCCCATTACATCAACATCCACCCCACGGGCAGCCGTTTCACCTACCTGCACTTTGTACAGGCTGTTATCGGGGTCAGTCTGCATGATATTGCTCCGCTGAATATCGTAAAGTGCAAACGTTGTATTCCACCTTCCATTCATCCAGTTCTTTTTCATCCCTATCTCTGCACTGCGCCCTTTCATTGGCTCAATACTTTCCCCGGAGCTGGTCATACCTGCCTGTGGTACGATCGTTCTGTCATACAAACCATAAGCAGTAAACCCTTTCAGAATGGTATAACTCAATCCAACCCGCGGTGTAAACACCTTATCGTCAGCAGCTGTCGTCACACCAGACACCACGTTATTTGTTTTGATAGACGTATACCTCACACCCAGTGTCAATCTTACCTTATCTGCGAAAAACGACAGTTCGTCCAGTGCATATAACGAGTAATAATTGATCTTTTGCCGGGTATTACCATTTTTCACGCCACCTGGCGTATGATAACCCGGGATGTCCGTCCCATACACCGGGTTGTCAATATCCAAAGGATAATAGTTGGTATCATAGGAAACATAACTATCCGCAATAAATTTCTTCTGGTTCACATCCACACCGGCTAGCAGCTGGTGCGTCACCAACCCGGTAATAAATTTCCCGTTAACAAAGGCCTGTTCGGAGAATACCTGTGTTCTGTCCAGATCGTATTTGGGATTGCGCAGCAGTGTACCGGAATCCGCTGTATTTACGCCGGTTACCCACATATATATCCCTTCCTTATCATCTCTCATCCATGCCCCTCTGAGTGTAAAGCGCCAATTGTCACTAAAGCGATGAAAGTAGGTGAGGAAGGCTGTATGGTCAGATACATGATAGGGAGGCAGACTCTTTTCTGAAATCGTAAAGTCATTCGGCAGCGTACCAAACCCTTTTGGTGACATGACGATCGGACTCATTAAGCCATATCTGAATTGCTGAAAGGTATATTCCGCCGTAATCTCAGTTCGCTCACTCAGGTTGTATTTCAGCACTGGTGCAATGAGGAATCTTTTATTAAAATCATACTTCACAAAGGAGTTGGCTGTCATCGCCATTGCATTCAACCGGTATTGAAGCTTCTTACTTAAATTCCCATCAAGGTCAGCCGCAATCCGATAAAAATCCCAGCTCCCCAGCATTACATCCACCGTCTTCCTTTCATTTCCGGTAGGCTGCTTCGTCATCACATTGAAGGTCCCTGCAGGGTCTCCTATATTGCTCATAAAGAGGGATGGTCCTTTGATAAACTCCACCCTGTCTATGATCGAGACATCTTCTGGTACAGGTCCCCTATAAATAGGCGTCAGGTCGATCCCATTCCGGAGAGTAGAGATCTGTCCCCCTCTCATAAACATATAGGGGCCGAGGTTATTAGACACCTCTTGCCTCACCACCCCACTTACATTCCTGGAGACTCCCTCTGTCATATTAAAACTGGCCTGGTCCCGGATCACGTCCTGACTGATCTCCTGGATATTCTGTGAGAGGCTGACCAGTGGCGTCTGCAGGCGTAGGGCGCTGGACACCGTATTGAGACTATATGGCTTATAGTATTTGGAAGAAATACTGATTTCCTTCAGCTGGGAAGAAAACCCAATAGTAGTATCCTGTGCTGCAGCAATAGTTGTGCATAACAGGAATGCTGTTGTGATCTTAATAGCAGGTTGCATTTTCGAATAGTTATAAATGGGAAATAGCATCCCATGTCACTCACGTGACCATAGTAATAGAAATACCAGTCCGACAACGCGAAGCGCTTCATCAAACAAAAGAAAAAGGGAATAGCTATAATCGTGGTGGAGGATAATCAATGTCGGGGTAGGCGACAGCGCAGGATGCATTAAATATTATAAAAGTTTGCGTCAATGCTATAGACGGCTTTAAATCATAAATCAAATTGCTTTCCGGTCTATGCACCAGGTCATCCATACATGCCTTTTGACCATTGCTGCCAGTCTCCTTACCGGTTTGATTCTCAGCTTTCTGCACCTCTCTACTCACATGGTTATTTCCATACAAGTGATGCGCAGTCGAAAGGTGGTCCTTCTCCCAAAAGGTATGGGCAACTAAATCTGCCACCAGCGGCATAACAGGAGCAAGTATAAAAAAGGTGTAGGAAAACAAAACAACATAAGACAGATCCTGCATCAGTATTCCTTTCAATGACCTACTACCAGCAACGGAAGGAGCTCTCTCCCCCGATTCATTCAGGTCGTACATGAAAAGAAACCAATATATTCTTTTAATCAAGATCGCAGTATATGTTGTTAATTATAGTAAAAACAGCAATGTTTGACGAATAATTGCCAAGCAGGTTTAAGTACCTGCTATGAGTATGTAAAAGTATTACTGTTCCTGAAATAATACAATCTTTTAATAAAAACAATTCAGACACCCTAAAAATTGTACATAATTTCCCCGATGACTGCCTGCTTTTTCATTTTATCCCCTTCTTATCAGATTCAATTCAGACCTTTCTTCAGCGCCTCGGATTCTCATAATTATTTGCAGATTTCGTTCATAAACCGTGATTTTATTGGCGGACGTACCCGGCTTTAAGGTGTCTCTATATATATCTACCAGCTCCAGTCACCCTAACATTCACACCTTTACATTAAAACAAAAGTATAATCCGTACTTTTGCCCTGCCTTTTCTGATTTTCAGAAAAGTATTAAGAGGAAACCCAGGTATAAATCCTGGACAGACCATTTGCTGTAAGTTTCTCAATGGTCAGGCAAATCTTACGTCATTGTCCCCCGGAGGATGGAAGACCGCCAAAGCCAGAATAAAGCACAACATTATATTGATAAAGGAGTAAATGTTCGCATAGTTAACTTTGATGATGAGGAATCTTTGGAACAGGCCATGAAAGGTATCGCCAAAGTTTTATTAATTCCTGCCATTGCACCTCAATCAGCAATTTGACAATATGCTTCATGAACTAAAGCTATCTGATAATCAAGTAGATTATATAATTACAACCGCCCGAAAACATACGACATCAGGATTAGAAAACCGGGTTATCGAGTTAGCTGGAAGTAAAGAAGCTTTAAAAAAGGTAAACGAAGAAATCGAGTCGTTGGAGATGAAATATAAAAAATAAGATCAACGATTATACCTATAATAGGTTCAATAATCAAAGAAAAAAGGACTCCTGTGTACAGAAGCCCTTTTAAAGAAAATTCCCGTTAGGGTGGATGATGGGGTTCGAACCCACGACCCCCAGAACCACAATCTGGTGCTCTAACCAACTGAGCTACAACCACCGTTTTTACACACCGTTTCTAACCGTGCGGGGCGCGAAACTAAGAATTATTTTAATAAAAAAGTATTTTTATCAATAAAATTTAAAAGTATTTCGCCAAACGAACACTATCATCTGTCACCCAGGCATTATTCTTCCATTTATAATTCACCTCAAAACGCGCATTATCAATAAAATTAACCTCAGCTGCACCGACTGCCAATGAGTTCAAATATAAGGGTTCACAGACCCCATCTTCACAAAAAACAATAAATGTAGTTAGGCCGTCAGAAGTCCGTTCATCATTAGCATGTAAATCCCAAGGTAAAACTTCGCTCATCGTATTGCGTGTATGATTATTCTATATATTTATTAAGCTGCGGTAATGCACCGTAAAAACCAGCTAAATATTGCCTTGCAAAGTCAACATTATTCCTAATCCCTTTCAAATCACCTAAAGAATAAAGCCGCGTACTATCTTGAATAGTTTTTTCTGTAAAATAAAATTGATCCCTGCGCATAAACTCAGGTGCCATTATATTGACATCATGACTAGTAAAAATTATTTGAGCGTTTGTTGTATTAATTTTAGGATCTTGAAATAAACTAATTAAATGCTTTAACAAAGCAGGATGAAAATTTCCATCAATCTCGTCAGACACAAAAACCCCTCCACCCGAGAAAAGTGCAAATAGATCGCCTATGTAATTATAAAATTTATTAGTCCCTTGCGACTCATCGGTATGTAAGTCCATTTGAGCTAATCCAATAACATTACTTTCCTCGTCAAAAATCTGTTTAGCTAGCTTAATTCGATCATAGTTAAAATCTTTAGAAATGTTATTAAGGCCTACTTATGATTTTATGACTCTTAAGAAGGTAGATAGGCACGCTGGGCAAACTATTATTGGCGCCAATTTCCATTCAGACAAACAGGCCAATCCTTTAAAAGAGGCGAATATTCGATTTTAATTTCGTTATCTGTAGTAATAAAAAGCAGGCTCTTCATAATTAGAGCCTGCTTTTTTCTTTTATAGAATTATTTAAAACTATATTCTCCACCAACCTGCAGAAAGACCAATACCAGACGGAAGAAAGACCATGACTGGACGGGTAATTAATTCCCTGCTTTTACCTACCGCTTTAATAAAAAGAATCCTGCGCGCTTTGCGCATTTTACTATATTCACCTCTTATTAATTCCCAATGCTAAGGAAGCGGGGTTTTTAAAGGCTTCCATTTGCAACAAAATGTCGTTATAATGGTAAATGGTTTCCTCATCTCTAACCATAGGTAATATTCTTCGGATCTTCCCTTCTATTCCCTGAATGTGCCCTCTAATGGTGGCTGAAACAGCGCCATTTTTCACATCCTTTATCATCGTCAGCATAGCGCTGATATAATTCTGCTGCAGGAAACGGTGATAACTACTTACGGCTTGCGCACCAGACAGGTCGTTCCATATACCCTTATTCATATCTGCTAAGAAATCATGCAGGGTATAAGTTTTCTCTCCATACATGGCCTCTGCATTATCCAGATTTATCAGTTTCTGAGGTACCAGCAGTTGGTGTAATACATCATTAGCTACAGCCTGTGTGAGTACCCCTACATCCGGTGGCCAGACCATGTCTATAATATAATCAGGTGTGAGCCATTCCGGTTCGGTGGCCAGGATCTGTGTGTTTAAAAAGGCAACTGCGGCCTGTTGTTTTGCTTTAGGGATTAATCTAAAAACAGGCGTAGTGTCTGTCGCCGTCACATTTTCATAAAATCCAAGTCCAATTGTATTGATGACATGAGTCTGGTATTGAGCAAATTGTGATAATAAAGCCGAGTACTCCCTACGCAGGCCGTTGCCGGATATTTTGCCAAATTTATCGTCTGGCATACTTGTCCAATCACGCAGTTGTGTGATCACCCGTTTCAGGTTTCTTATTCCATAATCATTGGCCTTCATCACGTCCTCACTCAGGTCCTCATTCTGACACCTGGAATCAATCAACCCAAATATTGCCTGTTCTCCATAATACAACCGTTTATTGTTACGCAGACTGTCCGTTGTCATCTGGAACAATATCTTTGCTTCTGCCCGTGCATCCGCCACCTGCGGAAACGCCCTATATCCCCATTCAATTGCCCATTTATCGTAATCGCCTACCCGGGGGAATATACCTTTATCAGAAATACTATCTTCTGGTTGTGCTACATAATTAAAGCGTGCGTAGTCCATAATGGATGGAGTATGACCATGTGTCTCCACCCATTTTTTGTTACGAAGACTATCTACCGGCACAATTGATGACGAACCAAAATTATGCTTAAGACCAAGGGTATGACCGATTTCATGGGAAGAAACAAAGCGGATCAATTGCCCCATGAGCTCATTGCTAAATTGCTGATGGCGTCCTCTCGGATCATTGGCACCGGCCTGGATCATATACCAGCTATGTAACAATGTCATCACGTTATGATACCAGCCTACATGCGATTCAATGATTTCACCACTACGATAATCATTGACGGTAGGCCCCTGTGCATTTGCCAGTAATGATGGTTTATATACGATTACACTATATCGTGCATCATCCATACTCCAGGCAGTATCATCAGCCGGTACTTCTTTAGCTATGATGGCATTTTTAAAACCCGCTCTTTCAAAAGCTACCTGCCAGTCGTTAACCCCCTGGATCAGGTAGGGTACCCAGACTTTTGGCGTAGCCGGATCAATGTAAAATACAATAGGCTTTGCCGGTTCCACCAACTCTCCGCGCATATATTTCTCTACATCCTCAGGTTTAGGCTCCAACCGCCAGCGATCGATTTTCAATACCATCTTAGCCTGCTGTGGATCTTTGTCGTAATCATAGTTGAAAGGTGTAAAGTAACCCACCCTCTGATCAAAATACCGCTCTTTCATTGGAATGGCCGGCAGTAATAAAATAGAAGTATTAAGTCGTAATGTAGCTGTGCTATCCCCTTTTCCTGTGCCATAAGTCTTTATCGTTTGAATTTCCAGGTTCGTTGGGAATGACCGGATTCTTTCAATGTAAGACTTGTCAGACTGGAATGGAGTTGAATCTAAACGACCTACCAGCAAAGGACTATTGCTGGAAAATAAATCGGTTACATCGATAATAGACGATTTGTTATCCCGTCCATAGGCACAAATAGCAAATGCAAAGTCAAAACTCGAAATGCTATTCTTGTTCAGTACATTGGCCATGCCGTTTACCGTGGTATCCATTGATCGGTCAAAAGAAAATGAACTGCTCAGGTATATTTTATTATCACGACCTTTTAAAAAGACAACGGGAGTACTACCCATCTCATCACCGGCATAGCCCTCCTTTATTTTGTCCACTGCTGCAGAGGCCTGCAGGATACGGTTGACAAGATGAAATTGCCTGTTTAAAAGTGAGTCATGGATTTCCAGGTAATATTTTTCCTTTATGTGGTATATGTTAAACACACCATGACTGATTTTAGCATCCGGTGTTATTAATTTATCGAACGGAACGATTTCTTTAGCTGGCATTGAAGCAGCTCCTCCTATTATTCCTCCCTGTGCCCAACCCGCTATAGGAAACGCAATCAGCATCAAAAGCAGGGGAAATATTCTTTTATCAAGCATCTTTGAATAATTTAAAATAGATTAATAAGTTAGCTCGCTATTATCATCACCATTGAGTTCCTTATTAATGCCGATACCATGATTTTTCCCTGGCAGACCAGGCAGCGCAGGTGCTTGTCTTTTAGGATCTGTAAGGTTATCCAGTTTCGCAATAATATCTTTATAATGTTCTTTTGTTTTAAGATCCTGACTCAGGCTGGCTGTAGTAGTAACCTGCTTTTTCAGGTCAATCAAATGACCTCTGACAAGGACGATCGTATTCATTGTCTCCCTTTCACGTGGACTATTGATTACTTTCTCCATACTATTGATATAGGTTTGCTGAAGGCTGCGGTGATAACTGCTTACAATTTTAGCAGTACCCAGTTCAGACCAGATAGCCTGATCGAGGTCACTTAGGTAAGCGACCAGGCTATAAGCACCTGAGGGGCCGAAACGTTCACTCATCAAATTCACTTTATTCAACTGGTCCATACTTAGCATGGAGTTGTCAAGCAGGGAAATTCCAGGTTGGTAAATAATATTCTTATATGGAGGTGCCGTGATCTTATCCTCAATTTTCTTCGTCATCAACCAGTCCGGTTCCTTATCAAACACATTAGAACGCAGAAACGCCATGGCGCCTTTTTGTTGGGAGACAGGTACACCCTGGTATACTTTCTGATCGGAACCGGCACCCTGTGGTGAATAGTAATATGTGCCGAAAATATTGGCTACATTTTTAAGGTACCTCGTAAACAGTTCTACAATAGAATATTCCACCCCACCTAACCTACTATTTCCATTAGAGCTGTACACCTCCCCTGGAAGTTCTGTCCAACGCGGAATTTCTGGTATCATTCTCTTCAGATTCTGAATACCTAATGCACCTGCAGCTACAGCATTATTGCCCAGGTCATACAACTGTGCCCTGGGATCCACTACCTTTTCGTTATTTAAAGCACCATAAACCAATCTGGGGTTAGCCTTTAAACTGTCCTCAACCATTTTCAATACCAGTTTACGTTCTGCCTCTGTACCTGCTATACCGGGGAAATAGTGGTAACCATAATAGATCGCCCATTTATCATATTCTCCCAGTTGTGGCATTATTCCCTTCCTTGAAATATGATCTGATGGCTGTGCCACGAAATTATATACATCATCTTCCATGATAGTTGTACTGATTCCATGGTTTTCCAGCCAATGCATATTTCGCAGACTGTCTACCGGCACAGTAGAAGACCCTGCTGCATTTGGTAACAGACCAAGAGATGAACCTACCTGGATAGATACTGCACGTTGCAGAAGTTCGCCCATCAGCTGATCATCAAAGATTGGTTTCCTTGCACCAGTATCAATTGCACCTGCATAAGCGATATAAGAGTAATACAGGTTAACCAGTACGTTGTGCTCGATGTGAATAGTTGCATGAATTATTTCTCCGCTCCTCGAATCTGTTACAATATTTGAGGAAATTGAACTGCCTATAGATGGTGTGTAAGTAATGGTGTTGAACCGGTTATCATCGCTATCCCAGGTACTGTCGTTCCCTGGTGCTTCCAATGCATATATAGCATCCTTAAAACCGGCATGCTCAAATGCTTTTTGCCAGTCGTTAACAGCCTTTATCAGATATGGTACCCATTTCCCGGGTGTAGCAGGATCAATGTAAAATACTATAGGTTGTGCAGGTTTTACCAGTTTCCCGCTCATATAGGCCTGCATATCTGCCACCTTTGGTTCCATCCTCCAGCGGTTAATAATCCCTACTGTTTTCCCCCTTTGCAGATCAAGGTCGAAATCGGTCAGGTTATAGCTTTTATATCCTACCCGTTCATCATTATACCTGCGGAGCATCGGTATTTTAGGTAACACAGTGAACGACATATTTACCAACGTAGTCAGCGACCTGTTATTCTGTGTCGAATATGTCTTCACAGCACTTACCGAAACATTCATAGGATAAGCATGCACTGCATCAACATAGGATCGGTCGTTTTGTAATGATTGTGCATTGAGTAACTTTTTGATTTCGCCGGTGAAGATGCCATAGTCTCCATTCAAGTAATCTGTCATATCGATTACCATAGCAGAATCCTTACCGTAGGCTTTTATGTCCATAACATACAAAACCGGCTGAAGGGCATTTTCTGACAATGCCTTCTTCAGACCGGCATTAGAGGTATCATAGGCGGCCTCATTATATATTGGCTGGGTTATGAAAAGTCGGTTTCCCGGCGCCTTTGCAAAACTAATCTGAGCACTTCCTAAATCAGCACCGGCATATGAATCCTTACCTCTTATCAGCATTGCAGGAGCTTTCTCAAGTCTGCTAATAATTTGAAAATCCCTACCAATAAGAGAATCAGGAATTTCGAAATAGTATTTATCTTTTGTCTTATAAACAGTAAATAACCCTTTGAATACCTGCGCATCTGCAGGAATCACTTTGTCAAATGGCTGCACATTTCCCGTTCTGGCTACTGAATCTGCTTTAGGTAAAGTCTGATCTTTCGCTGTAGTCGCTGCCTTTTTATCAGCCGTTTTCTTTCTCTGTGCATTTGCTGGCATGATGCCTGCTGCCAGGCATCCCATAACCACACTTACTGTAATTATGGATAGAAATGGATATTTTCTTTTTATAAACATGATAATTGAATTATTAGAATTGGTATACACGCGAGGTGTATTTTTCATAGCTGGCTTTCCTTCTTATAATTGGCTGAAATACGGCTGAATATAAGGTCAAACATTCCTGTTATTCTACTGTAGATGCGTGTAGAATAACAGGAATGATGATCTGAGGGTAATATCAATACCCGCTATTCTGCGTTAAAGCAGGATTGCTTTTAATTTCACTGGCAGGAATCGGGTACAGCACATCGTCCGATGTCCAGGTAGCAGGTTTTACCACAGACATTACAGTGTTGGCTAGTCCTGTTCTTTTGAGATCCAGCCAGCGATTGCCATACTCCAGAAATAATTCTACACGACGTTCCTTCATTATCGCACTCAGAAGTTCTGTTTGTGAACTGGCTGTAGTATTGCCTAAGCCGGCCCTGTTTCTTATTACGTTGAGATCTGTTGCTGCCCCGCTAAGATCGTTCAGGTTTGCACGCGCTTCTGCCCTGATCAGGTATTGTTCACTCAAACGGAACAGGATACTATATTCAGTTGGTTGCTGCGAATAATCGTAATCTCTATACTTCTTACTGTAATAATAAGTTGTACTGTTGTAGTCAAAAGAACCTATCCAATTGGAATACCGAAGGTCTCCGGTTTCAAATGCCTTTGAAAGACTGTCAGTAAGTACATAGCTGGAACCATATAGCGAACCATACTGAAGTCCGTTTCCGTAATAGTATGCATCAGGAAATACCACTTTCCCTGCGGATGTAGCAGGATTGAGCGCAAATATGCTCTCAGCACTATTCTTTAAAAAGATATTGCTGATATCATCTCCCTGCAACAAAGTGTATAAACTATTATCAAGGACTATTGAAGCCTGTTTTTCCGCATTTGTATAATCACCGGTATATAAATACACCCTGGCCAGGAAAGCTGCTGCAGCGTATTTGTTGGGACGGTCACGCTCATCGCTATAATATGAATAGTCTTCAGGCAGGGTATTTTCCGCTTCCTGCACATCGGCTATGATCTGTTCATAAACATCACTTGTAGCCGTACGTGCCATTGTTGCATTTACTTTCACATCAGTAGAAGTAATCAACGGCACATCCCCAAAAAAGCCAACGAGATAAAAGTGGCTCAGCGCCCGCAGGAACTTTGCCTCGCCGGTCAGACGGGCTTTGATTGAGTCACTCATACCAGTGGAGGCTTTTACCCCTTCAATAATACTGTTAGCCTGAAAAATGGTTTGGTAAAATCCAGTCCACAACCCCGGAATATTATAATCCGAAGGTGTTAAAGTATTATTTGCAAAATTCAGATATAAATAAGAGGTATTGGTTGGGTCCATCTCATCGGCAGAAAGACTACTGTAATAACCAATATTTGGGAATGCCTGTAGATTGATCATGTTGGCATAAGTCCCGGTCAATACTGATTGCGCACTGGCATCGGTACTAAACACATCCGTGCTAAGCACTTCTGTTTTCGGTGCAGTCACCTCTACGAGTTTTTTGCATCCCGTTGAAAGAATTGATAAAAATAACAGGCATGCAACTGCTCCTTTGATAGGATGACTGTTCTGGCTGATTTTCTTACGAGAGAAAAATATTGAAGTTGATTTTTTCTGTTTCATGGCGCTTAGAATGAAAATTGTAAACCTGCATTAAATACTTTTAACGGTGGTACATTGACAGGACCTGTTTCAGGATCCACACCCTTGTACTTGTTGCCAGATAATGTAAACACTGCCAGGTTCTGTGCCCGCAGGTTTGCACTCAAACCTGCCATTCTTAATGCCCTTGCATATCTCTGAGGAAGACTGTAAGACAATGCCAGATTGGTGAGTCTTCCATACGATAATCTGTTCAGCAGGATATCAGATTGTTTGAGCCTGTTAAAATTATTGGAATAGGAATAAGTAGAGAACATTTTGGACAGACCCAGTTCGCGCATTTTATCTACAACAGCTGTAGGTACGTTATTCAAGCCTCCGGGAGGTGCAGACATGTATTTCAGCAGTCCCTGGTCTACCGCCCCGATAGTGAATTGAAAAAATGCGTCTAACTGAAAGGCTTTATACTTCCAGGTATTGGAAAGGCCACCATACATCTTTGCTGCAGAACTTCCCATATACAGCATGTCCCCTTTCAAACCATTGATGGCAGGATTTACTGTGTAGGTACCGTCCTTGTTTACATCCGTAAAGGTAGGTGCACCATTGGCATCGGTACCGGTATAATGGAACAGGTAGAGGCTGCTAATAGGCTTACCTATTTCATAAGATCCCGCATAGGAGGAGGTGGCTAAGTTAGGAAAGGCGATTAGCTTATTTTGCGCAATCGAAAGATTGGCGGATGTTGTCCAGGTAAAATGAGCTGATTTGATATTTTTGGTGGTCAGGGTAAATTCAAACCCTGTGTTCTGTACAAGGGCTGGAGAGTTGGCAACATAGCTGCTAAAACCGGTCTGTGTTGCCAGTGAATAGCTGAGCAACTGGTTATTTGTTCTGTTCCGGTAAAAGGCCGTTGTTAGGATCACTCTATCTTTAAAAAGGCCAAGATCCAGGCCTAATTCAAGTTTACGGGTAGTTTCCCATTTATAATCCTGGTTGGCCAGTCTGACAGGCGATACACCGTTTGAGCCGGCATAATAGCTGCTCGACGTAATGCCATAAGTAGATAAATAAGCATAGTTTTCTATACCGTCACTCCCTATTACGCCATAGGTGCCACGTAACTTACCAAAGTCAATCCACGCAGGCCTGTTTTTCAGAAAACCCTCTTCAGTAAAAATCCAGGCTAATCCCACGGAACCGAAATTGCTATATAAATTATTCAGACCAAATTTAGAAGAACCATCCCGGCGGTAGTTTGCCAGCAACACATATTTACCGTCCCACAGGTAATTAATGCTGCTGAAAAACGATGCGTAATTATATGCATTGTACCCGTTATGAATCACATAGCTGCTTGCCAGTGCGAGGTTGGAAAGGTAAAGGTCTGAAGCAAATCCTGTTGCCTGTATATAATAAGGTTGTTCGTTCACTGTCTTTTGTAAGGTTCCGCCTACCAATGCTGTTAAGCTAC
This sequence comes from Chitinophaga sp. LS1, assembly GCF_034274695.1. Lineage (NCBI taxonomy): Bacteria > Pseudomonadati > Bacteroidota > Chitinophagia > Chitinophagales > Chitinophagaceae > Chitinophaga > Chitinophaga sp. LS1. The sequence continues at coordinate 4,414,953 of NZ_CP128362.1, read as the reverse complement.
CTTTGCTGATAGTAGTATGGTAATTAAGCTGTGGCTCCACACTCAGGTTTTGTGAATAGGAAGATGCATAACTTGCACTCGGTTGGAAGTAGGTTAGTAATGACGCAGCAACAGCCGTGCTGGGATTTAACATCGACTGGGTAGATTGTGTTTTATTATAACCAATATTGGTTTGGAAATCGAAACCTGGTAATATCGCGTAATTTAAACCCAGTACGGCATTCGTAGTCATCATCTTGTTCTGGTAACTTGCATTCAGGTTCAATAAAGGGTTTGTTACATAAGGATAACTGTTCGTCCATGAATACAGCTTTCCGTCTTCATCATACAACGGAAAGTTAGGAGGAAGGGAAAAAGCATTGGTATAGAAATCTGTATTGGCCAGGTTACTGGTAAGTGAACCTACCACCGCAGAAAGCGTGGTACTGAATTTTTGATTGGGTGTACTGTAACCAAAATTAAAATGGGTACTGTAACTGTTTGATGATCTATGGTCATCAAACACCGAGTTCTGGCGACTATAACTGCCAGACATCAGGAAGGTAAAGCCACCCCCACCGCCGGAAATAGATGCACTCCCGTTAAAAGTTTTTGCAGGGGAACCAATTAATAGCTTTTTAAAATCAGTTGATGCTGTCTGGCTCCATAAGGTCAGGTCTGGCGCACTGCTGGAAGTAATCGTTCTTCCGTCATTTTCAAATGCTTCTTTCCTGAGGGCCAGGTAATCGGACAATCCCAGTACTTTCAATTTGGTAGGCACATAAGTGATTGACGAACCGCCACTAACTGACATGCCTATTTTCCCGGGTTTACCTTTTTTAGTGGTGATCAGGATAACTCCATTGGCTCCACGGGATCCATAGATAGCAGTTGAACTGGCATCTTTCAATACGGTAATACTTTCTATATCATTTGGATTAAGCGTAGACAGGGGACTACCGTTACCATTAGGTCCTGTCATGTAGTTATAATAACCGTTGCCGTTATTACTCGATGCCTGCTGGTTAATGGCAGCTGCCGGAAATGGTACACCGTCTACGATATAAAGCGGCACATTTTTGATAACGTTTGTATAGTTATCTCTGTCTGCATTCTGGTCCAGTGAATTCTGTCCACGTATCTGCACCTTTATGTCAGCTCCTACCAGACCGCTTGACTGGGTAATTACCAAACCTGCAACCCTCCCTTCCAGCGCTTGTAAAATATTTCCTACCGGCTGTTTTTCGATGATTTCACTGGTTACTTTAACAGAGGATCCAACGTCAAAACGCTGACTGGTTTTTTGACCGTAGGCAAGCACATTGATCTCGTCCAGTTTACTGACATTGGGACTTAAAGCAACCGTCCCAATATCAAACCTGTTCTTCACCGCTACTTCCTGTGTTGCATATCCCAGATAAGTAATTACAATGATTGCATCTGCATTTACACCTGGTAGCGTAAAAGAGCCATTAGCGTGGGATATCGTGAAGTTTTTAGTGCCTTTTACTGTTGCCGTAGCGCCCGCCAGTGCCATCCCTTTTTCACCAACGACGACTCCCGAAATGCGTGCAGGAAAACCCGGGCTGTTATCAACCAGATTTGTTGGTGCCTCTTTCCTGATGACAATTATCTTTCCGACGATCTCATATTGGAGACCCGTTCCACGCAGACATACGTTCATTGCCTGATCTATATCGGCATTATTAACTTTTACATTTACGGTGATGCCACTCAAACTGACATCGCCACTTACAAATGCAAATCCTGTCTGTTGCTTGATCGCTTTAAATACTTTGGAAAGTGGTGCGTTTTTAAAATCCAGGCTGACTTCATTCTTTCTTTGTCCGGATGCAGCGCTAAATACGGCTAACAAGAGCAAAACAAAGGTTAGTCGTGATCTTAGACGCGTATAAAGCACAGTTCGAAAATTTTTTCTACCCAATAGTAGTAGGTCGGCAATTAATTTCATTAATTTGCTGATTGAATTGGTTAATAAAATAGTATGAATGCTAAATGTGGCTATGGAACCCCCAGAGTCCATAAAACCAATCGTCCTGCCGTGATAGTGCTTCCGACACTATCACGGTTTTTTTTCGGCCATCTGCCGGATTTACAAAAAATTTGTGGCGCCTGCTGTCAGATCATTTGATGAATTAAAAAATTGATTGATGATTTTATTGGTTGGTATTGATTATGATGCTTTGATAATTACTTTACGTCCCTCGATTCTGTAATTAATCTGAAGTGCTTTTAGAATCATGAAAACTTCTGAAAATTTAACGTCCCTGTATATTTCACCATCGATAGTCTTTTTAGGTATGCTGCCCTCATAAATTACTTCCAGGTCATACCATCTTGCCAGTTGCTTAAGTACGAGATCGATACTTGCATCGTTAAAATGGAATAATCCATTTTTCCAGGCCAGCACAGATTCAGTATCTGCAGACTGAACCTTGATTTGATCATTCCCTGTCTCGGTCAGCGCCTGTTGTCCCGGCGTTAAGGTGACAGCATTTTTATTTACCTGGACTTTGGCGCTTCCTTCCAGTACTGTCACTGCTATCGCCCCATTATCGTTATAGCTATTGATATTAAATTCAGTACCTATGTCTTCTACTACCTGTTTGTCTACCTGCACTTTAAAAGGCATCCGGCTATTATGAACCACTTCAAAATAAGCTTCCCCGGTAAGTTTTACTACCCGTTCAGATCCACTGAAAGCCAATGGATATTGCAGGCTTGACGCTGCATTCATAAATACTTTGGTACCATCCGGCAATACAATATGGAACTGTTTCCCATTCGGTGTAGTGATGGTATTGTATGCTGTGGCGCTCATCTGACCTTCGTTTGATGAACTGTAAACGACAATGCTGTCGCCATATTTTTTTATTCTGTCAGTGTTTTCAATATCTGGCTTAATTATGACACCCTTTCCCAACTGAATTTTTTGCCCGTTGGCCAGTGTCAAAATTGCTCCGTTTGAACCTGGAAGTGCATCATTATGAAGAAGACTGGCCTCCTGGGTACCAGCTTTCCTGTTGGGCATATAAAAATAAAAGCCGGCACAAATGAGTAAAAGGACAGAAGCCGCGGCAGTAAGTGGAAACCATAGTCGCCGAACAGGTTGCCTGTCTGGTTGTATGCCAGTTCGGTTCATGATTACTTCGAATATTTCAGTTTTAATGACCCTTTCTTCATCTAAAGAATCGGCTTCCCATACCTTATTGACTAGCTGTTCTTGTTGATACCACTGGTTTAGCAACTGAATTTCACTTTGAGTAGCAGTACCATTCAAATATTTATGGACTAATATTTCTAACTCATCAATTTGCATATGTTTAACATTGGCTATAATTATAAGTAGGATAACCAGGGGCTAAACCCTTGCTCAGGTTAAAATAATTTTAATTTTATGTTAGCTTTCGTATTTCATGGATGAAATAGTATAAATCACATACTTTTACTAACGATATTTATTAGACGATGGGCTTTGCTAATGTTGGGGGCGGTGTGGAACAGGAGGGTTGAATAAAAGATTGTGACTATATTATAGTATATATGCGAATATACTAGCGCCTGCTACAAAGAATGCAGGTAAAGGAGAATAGGCAAAACCGCCAGTGACCTGCGATTTTTAAAATTCGATCTTAGCAGTTTTAGTCCTTTAGTGAGATGGCCTTCCACCGTCTTTTCAGAAATGTTCAATTTTTCTGCTATCGCCGAATTACTCATGTCATGAATACGGCTATAAGTTACGATAAGCCTGCATTTTTCAGGTAGGGAAGTCAAAAGGCTGGTAAGATATTCCTTCATAAAAAGTGCCTCGATTCCTAAATCTAATTCCGCTTCTTCTCTTTCTCCAAATTTTGCTGATGCCAATACACGTCTTCTTCTTTCTTTTTCAATAAAGTCAAAGAAAGCAAATTTTACTGCTGTGGCTAAATAATTGTTTAAATTTTTAATTTCCAGTGAATTTCTGCGATTCCATAAGCTGATAAAAATTTCCTGGACAATTTCCTTTGAGACACTTTTATCATTTGTGAGATTGAATGAAATGGCCAGGAGTTTATTCCAATATCGTTCATATAACATGGAAAATGCAGCATGATCGTCATTAAGTCTGATTAAATCAAGCAAGTATTCATCGGACTCATATTGAAGATTCTTCTTACCCATTTATTGCCAATTTCAGCAGAAATGTATATAAAAAGTATAAAAATTCAAAATATTGCTCATTCAGGATTTAATTTAATGAAATAATTTTTGTCCTCCAATGACAACTTAAATATACACCGTCTCTTCTTCTATAATGACCATGTATCCAACTCATCTTATTAAGATTTACATTTCTTTTATTATACAGCCATATAAATTTTCTACCTGAAAAGTACCCAAAGACACAATGAGCCATCTCTTTGTACTGTGCGGCTTTTTTATCCTTCAATTCAATGTCAAAAATATACAGACCATATTTTTGAATCTTTTTACTTATAAACTACTGAACATCTTCCGGAGACAATTTTATAACTAGTATATGGGGCTTTTCTCTCCGGTGTGCATTACAACATTATAAGGATAACCTGGTCTTCCTGCATTGGAAGCTTTTTTCGGTGTAAGAGATGTAGAATTCTTCCTATTTAGACTATCTAAAATTTATGCGTAACAACAAAATTCCCAAGTTTTCAACCTGATCCTTTTTTCGTTCAAAACAGATTAAAACTAAAAGAATAAGGGCTTCTGTATACAGAAGCCCTTATCAGGGAAGTTCCCATTAGGGTGGATGATGGGGTTCGAACCCACGACCCCTAGAACCACAATCTAGTGCTCTAACCAACTGAGCTACAACCACCGTTTGAATTGGGATTGCAAAGATAAGTAAAACAATTCTCTACTTCCAAATATTTTTAGAACTTTTTTCTCCCTCACACCCCTAATCCTCACCTTTCATCATTTTCCCCTCCCTATTCCCCCCCACTACCAATATATTTGTTACGGTCTCAACTTTCTTTCAATGCGGTATTCCCTGTTAATAATAACAGCGGTCCTGGCCACCTGTTATGTATCTGTAGTAGCCCAAACCACCAACAAGCTGACCGGCAAAGCCATAGACGCCAGCACCGGCAAGCCCGTTGAATATGCTTCCGTAGTCATCCTACAGGAAAAAGATTCTTCCGTGCTCACAGGGATGTACACCCAACCAGATGGTACTTTCAGCTTCAACCCGCTGCAAACCGGCCACTACATCCTCCGTATCACCTTCATGGGTTACGACAACCTCTATAAAAACATTACAACCAATAAACCGTTGGGCACCCTAAAGCTCACCCCCACCGGCAAAGTCCTCGCGACCGTCGAAATCAAATCCGAAAAGCCCGCGTTCTCTATGCAGATCGACAGACAGGTATTCGACGCCGGCGCTTTCGTAACCGCCGAAGGAGGTACAGGCACTGATATTCTAAAAAACATTCCCAGCGTGGACGTGGATATAGACGATAACGTTACCCTCCGTGGCAAAAGCGTCACCATCTATGTAGACGGCAAGCCCTCCCCCTTTGGAGATGCTAAAACAGCCCTGCAAATGATTCCCGCAGAGACGATCGACAGAGTTGAAGTGATCAACAACCCCTCTGCTAAATTCGAAGCCAACGGCGGTGGCGGTATCATCAACATCGTGCTGAAAAAAGATAAAGCTATCGGCTACAATGTCATGTTCAACGCCGGCGTAGCAACAAGAGGACAAGTCAACGGCACGGCAAACGCCAGCTTAAGACTGAAGAAATTCAACTTCTTTGGTAACTACAATGGCCGCTACGAATCTACCACCGGCTCCGGCTATAGCTACCGCCAGAACCTGATCGCCGATACTTCCGGCTCCTGGTTCTTTACACAGGATAGCCATAATAAGAACACCAGTCACCAAAACGGCGGCCGTATTGGACTCGACTATTACCTCGGTGAGTATAATACGTTCACCCTCTCCGAAGGCTTTAGCAGTAGCGGCGGTAACAGCGAAGACAACATTTTGCTCGATTACCTCAACCAGGTCAAAGACCCTGTCAAATCAGGTGAAAGACATAATACCAGCGGTAATAAAAACCCCAACAATAACACCGCCTTCAATTTCCGCCATACTACCAGCAGGCAGAATGAAGAATGGACAGCCTACGTGAGCTATAGCAACAACAAAGGCAATAGCAACAGTAACTACTTCACTAAGTATAACACTGCCGCCAACCCTACTCTGCAGGCGAATACCGGCCGCTCTCAAAATAAATTCTGGAACATCCAGACAGACTATACCACCCCATTCGGGAAAAAAGGAAAATTCGAAACAGGAGGTAAAATCACGCTACGCAATAACAACAACGACTATAACGCACAGGTCTACAACTGGGACTCCATGGAATACCAGACCAGCAGCCTGCTCTCCAATACCTATTATTATAAGGAAGACATTTACGGCGCCTACGTCAATGTATCCAACGCCATCGGTAACCTCGGCTACATGGTCGGCACCCGGGTAGAACAGGCCTATCTCAATGGCTACTCCTACACCAAGGATACTTCGGTGAATAATAAATTCTTCAACGTATTTCCCAGCGTATTCCTGAAATACAACCTGCCACATAACCAGGACCAAAGCCTGATCTTCAACTATTCTACCCGCATAGACAGGCCGAATTTTGACCAGCTCCTCCCCTACGTCAACAACTCCGACCCACAGAACATCCGCGTGGGTAACCCGGCTTTACGCCCATCCCTGACCCATAAGTTCGAAATGAACTACTCAAGATATTACCCTGGTTCAAAAGATTTCCTGAACACCGGGGTATACTATTCCCAGGCCAATGACGACATTGACCGCATCAGTGTGTTGGATACCACTACCGGCATCACCACGACCAAACCCATGAACCTGGCTACAGACAAAGACTGGGGAGCTAACTTTACCTACAACCTCCACATCCTCAAAGGCTGGAATGTATCCAGTAACCTGAACCTGGAATACAGCAAACTGACCGGCACCGCCATCAGCAATGAATATTTCTCCTGGGGCATCAATGTGAACTCAAATTGCCGCCTGCCCGGCCGTTTTAATATACAAATGAACGCTCACTACCGGTCACCCCGCGTACAGCCACAGGGTACCTTCAAAGCGATGAACGGCATTGACATGGGGGTGCGGAAAGAAATGCTGAAGAACAATGCACTGGCCATCTCTCTCAATATCTCCGATATATTAAATACACAGCAATACAGCTCCCACTACGAAACTGATGCCTTTATACAGGACTACAGCCGTAAGAGGATGACCCGTTTTATCAGGCTGAATATCCGTTACCGTTTTGGAAAGATGGATCCAAACTTATTCAAAAGAAAGAAGAAACCGGAAGATCAGGAAGAAACGCCGGAAACTGAGGACAAAAAACAACAAAACGACAGGTTATAAACCCCGTCATCAGGCTTTTTTCCCTGCCAGCATCGGAACAAACGAGAAATTGTCAAACATCTCCTGCTCATAATCTGACTCACTTACCTTAGTAATGCGCAACATACGTTGCACTTCCTGTCCGCCGACAGGAATCACCATTTTGCCACCGACCTTCATCTGCTGCAACAGGCGCTCCGGGATCTGGGGGGCCGCTGCGGTGACAAGGACCTTGTCAAAAGGTGCATAGGTAGGGAGACCTTCATACCCATCTCCATAAAAGAACCGGAGATTAGGATACTTTGCTTTAAAAGGAAACAGCTTTACCTGGTCAAAGAGGCGTTTCTGACGTTCGATCGTGAAGATCATCGCCTTCAGTTCAGCCAGCACACAGGCCTGGTAAGCACTACCGGTACCTATTTCCAGCACCTTTTCAAATGGCTTTACTTCCAGCAACTGTGTCTGGTAGGCCACAGTATAAGGTTGGGAAATAGTCTGCCCCTCCCCGATGGGGAATGCCCTATCCTCATAAGCAATGCTTTCGAATGCCGTATCCAGGAAATAATGCCGGGGAATGTTATTGATAGCTGCTAAAACGCTTTGGTCTGTTATGCCCTTTTGCCGGATAGTATCTACCAGCTGCTTGCGTAATCCTTTTTGTTTATAGGAGTCTTCGTACCGCCTCATACACACAAAAATAGGCAATACCCCCCACTTTCAATAACCTATGGGAATTTCTATTTATCCCCATTACAGTTGAATATGGTGCAATAATTGCATATCCCTCCACCTGGTGCCAAATTGTAGCGCCAAATTGTAGCGCCATATTTCAGGATTTTAGCTTTAATTTACAATCTTGTTTCTGACACAATTTTCAGACAAACCCAATTTTTTTATGGATAATGTAATCGAAAGTAAGGTATCACAATGGCTGAACGGCCAGTTTGATGCGGAGACGGTATCCGCTATCAAAAAATTGCAGCAGGAAAACCCCGATGAACTGGCTGATTCCTTTTACCGTAACCTTGAATTTGGCACGGGCGGTCTACGCGGTATCATGGGCGTAGGTACCAACCGTATGAACAAATACACAGTGGGTATGGCTACTCAGGGTTTTGCCAACTACCTGAAACAGGCTTTCACGGATGAAATCAAAATCGCGATTGCACACGACAGTCGCAACAACAGCCGTTTCTTTGCCGAAGTGGCTGCCAACGTTATGGCTGCAAATGGTATCAAAGTATACCTTTTCGAAAGTCTCCGCCCTACTCCGGAGCTATCGTTCACCATCCGTCATCTCAAATGCAAAGGTGGTATCGTACTGACAGCATCGCATAATCCTAAAGAATATAACGGCTATAAAGCATATTGGGACGATGGCGCCCAGCTCATTCCGCCTCACGACAAGAACGTGATCCGCGAAGTAGAGAAAATCGCCAATGTGGAAGATGTGAAATGGTCTGGTGGTGAAGCAAACATCCATCCGATCAGCACTGAAATAGACGAAGCTTACATGCAGATGCTGAAAGGCCTGAGTATTCAGCCTGAAGCAATTGCGGCACAGAAAGATCTTAAAATCGTATATACGCCTATCCATGGTACCGGTATCACCCTGGTCCCTGAGACGCTGAAACGCTTTGGTTTTACCAATGTACATGTGGTAGAAGAACAGGCGACCCCAAATGGCAACTTCCCAACCGTGGTCTATCCCAACCCGGAAGAATCTGAAGCCATGAGCATTGGTCTGAAGAAGGCAAAGGAACTGGATGCCGCTATCCTGCTGGGTACCGATCCTGATTCTGACCGCGTAGGTATCGCTGTGAAGGACCTGAAAGGGGAATGGATCCTCCTGAATGGTAACCAGACCGCCGTACTGCTCTTCAATTATATTATAGAAGGCCGTCGTGCAAAAGGACTGGCAGGTGCAACGGATTACGTATGTAAAACCGTGGTAACCTCCGACCTGATCGACGTATTTGCTGCCAAAAACAATGTAAACTGTTACAATGTACTCACTGGTTTTAAATGGATCGCTGAACTGATCCGTACCAAGGAAGGAAAAGAACAGTTCATTTGTGGTGGTGAAGAGTCTTATGGCTACATGATCGGTGACAATGTGCGTGACAAAGACGCGATTGCTTCCGTAGCCCTGATTTGTGAAATGGCTGCCGTAGCTGCAGGCCAGGGTCGTACCCTTTACCAACAGCTGATTGACATCTATATAAAATATGGTTATTACAAGGAAAACCTGATCTCTATCACCAAGAAAGGCATGAAAGGTGCGGACGAAATTGCTGATATGATGAAAGGGTACCGCGAAAATCCACCTGCTACGATTGCTGGTGTGCCGGTAGTAACTACTTACGATTACCAGCTGCAACAGGTGAAAAACCTGAAGACCGGTGAGATGAAAGCTATCACCCTGCCTAAGTCGAATGTACTGCAGTTTGTGCTTGAAGACGGTAGTAAGATTTCTGCCCGTCCTTCTGGTACAGAGCCGAAGATCAAGTTCTATTTTAGCGTGAACCAGAAACTGGAAAGTGCGGAAGGGTTTGAGGCGGCTACGCAGGCACTGGATGCGAAGATCCAGGAGATCATTCAGGATATGAAACTGAAATAAATGTCATAAATAAAACCTCTGAGAATCGAATAAATAGAAACCTGGCTTCATGAGGCATCTGAATAAAAGAGCGTGTATCTTCTTTTGATACACGCTCCTTTTATTTTATGAAAATAAGGTTTATCCCCGTTGGTGAATCCCCTCTTTCATGAATGTTTTTATAGTCAATATTGTTATTGTAAGTAAGCAGACTGAATCACCTCTCCTGCTACATCGACCATTACCATCTCCTGGAGTGCTGTAGATAAAGAATAACCCACAAAATCCACTGACAGCGGGAAAGATTTATGTTTACGGTCTACCAGTACAGCCGTCTGGATCTTCTTTGGTAGGAATTCCAGCAAAGGTTTCAGTGCGTACAGCATTGTTCTGCCTGAATTGGCCACATCATCTACCAGTACTACTACTTTTCCATTGAAATCCAATGATTCAGAGAGTTGCACCTTATCAGGATGTTGTTTATCCAGTTTTAGTTCAATGAGCTTTATTTGAATGGGAGAGATTTCTTTCAGGATAGCCGCTATTTTTTCGGCTAGAATTGTCCCCCGGTCCCAGATACCAGCCAGTATGATGTGCTGTTCTTCACTGTTATGCTCATATATTTCATAAGCGATACGCTTGATTTTTTTATCGATCACATCCTGGGTGAGGATTACATTCTTTGATTCCATGTCAAAATTAATTGAAGGGATAAAAGTAGGGATTTTTTAGGTATGGTGGAGTGATAGTGGGGGTATAGTGCTATTAGTTCACCAAAGGGGCACTAAAAGGGCATTAGAAGGGCACTTCAATATCCGGGGGATAATGAGGTGAACTTGTGGTGATGGATTAGTGAAGTATTAGCGGCGGAGAGGTGAAGGGGGGTGGGGGAATTGTTGGGGGAGGCGAAGGAGTGTCGAAGAAGCATCGAAGAAGCATCGAAGGAGCATCGAAGAAGCATCGGAGAAGCATCGAAGAAGCATCGAAGAAGCATCGAAGAAGCATCGAAGAAGCATCGAAGAAGCATCGAAGGAGCATCGAAGGAGCATCGAAGAAGCATCGAAGAAGCGTCGAAGAAGCATCGAAGAAGCATCGAAGAAGCATCGAAGAAGCGTCGAAGAAGCATCGAAGGAGCATCGAAGAAGCATCGAAGAAGCGTCGAAGAAGCGTCGAAGGAGCATCGAAGAAGCGTCGAAGAAGTGCCCATTGGGTAACGGGTTAGTAACAAGTTAGTGACGGCATTCTGCACTTATAGTATTATAGTTGCGTTAATATTCTATGCCTTTTTCCCTTATATTGCAATAGTCAAATCTGATTTGAAGTATGTATATAATTCAGGAAATCCTGTTTGTATTTGCCTTTGCTGTTGCAGTGTACCTCTTTTACCGCAAAGCCAGGCAGATCAGGCTTAATATTTTGCTTGGAAGAGATGTGTCGTTGAATGATCGCCCCGATCTACGTTGGAAAAATGTACTACTCCTTGCCTTTGGGCAGAAAAAAATGTTCCGCAACCCGTTGGTGGCTGTGCTACACTTCTTTGTGTATGCCGGTTTTCTGATCATTAATGTGGAGATACTTGAAATTATCCTGGATGGGATATTTGGCACTCACCGGTTGTTTATGCCGCTATTAGGGTCATTATATCCTTTATTAATAGGGTGTTTTGAGGTATTGGCGGTATTGGTACTCAGTGGTTGTGCGATCTTCCTGGTCAGGCGTAACATTGTGCATGTGCGCCGGCTGGCGATGCATGAACTGGATGGCTGGCCAAAGTCAGACGCGAATTATATCCTGATTACGGAAATTGTGCTGATGGTGTTGTTTCTCACCATGAATACGGCGGATCAGGCATTGCATCCGGAGGTGGGACCGTTTTTGGTATCCGGGGCTTTCAGGGGGTCTTTTGAGGGGTTGTCTCCCGTTTCGCTGGAGGCGATTGAGCGCACCTGCTGGTGGCTGCATATTCTAGGTATCCTGGCATTTTTGAATTACCTGCCTTATTCCAAGCACCTGCATATAATACTGGCGTTTCCCAATGCTTACTTTAGTGACCTGCGTCCAAAAGGGAAGATGGAGAATATGCCGGCGGTACAGAAAGAGGTGACCCTTATGCTCCAGCCTGAGCTGGCTGCGGCCGAACCTGCGTCGGCAGAGATGCCGAAGTTCGGGGCGAAAGATGTACCTGACCTGACCTGGAAGAATATCCTGGATGCGTATAGTTGCACGGAATGCGGACGGTGTACAGCTGCTTGTCCGGCGAACCTGACGGGGAAGAAATTGTCTCCCCGCAAGATCATGATGGATACCCGTGACCGTGCTGATGAAATAGGTAAATTGGGGAATACGGAAGGAAAAACCCTGTTGCGTGATTATATCAGCGAAGAAGAGCTGAGGGCTTGTACCAGTTGTAATGCCTGTGTACAGGAATGTCCGGTCAGCATCAATCCTTTGCACATTATTCTACAACTACGCCGCCACCTGGTGATGGAAGAATCCAGTGCACCACAGGAGTGGAATATGATGTTTAGTAATATAGAAAATAACATGGCCCCCTGGAAGTTTAGTCCTGATGACAGGGATAAATGGGCGGTTGAAATGAATGCATAAACTGATAATTCCATGCAAATAAAAACGATGGCAGAATATTTCGCCAGTGGCGAATCGCCGGAGATTCTTTTCTGGGTAGGGTGTGCGGGGAGTTTTGATCAGCGTGCACAAAAGATTACGAAGGCATTTGCAACGATCCTGACGAAGATTGGGGTGCGGTTTGCGATATTGGGAAAAGAGGAAAGTTGTACGGGAGATCCGGCGAGGAGAGCGGGGAATGAGTTTATATTCCAGATGATGGCGCAGAATAATATTATGGTGCTGAATAATTATGGGGTACAAAAGATAGTAACGACCTGTCCTCATTGTTTTAATACATTGAAGAATGAGTACCCGGAGTTGGGAGGAAATTATGAGGTGTTGCATCATGCTTCGTATTTGCAGCAGCTGATAGATGCGGGGAAGATCCGGTTGAAGGGAGGTGGGGCTTTTAAGGGTAGGAAGATCACTTATCATGATTCCTGTTATTTAGGGAGGGCGAATGAGATCTATGAGGCGCCAAGGAAGGTATTGGAGGCGTTGGATGCGGAGTTGGTGGAGATGAAAAGGTGTAGAAGTAATGGGTTGTGCTGTGGGGCAGGTGGGGCGCAGATGTTTAAGGAAGAGGAAAAGGGGAACACGAGGATAAATTTTGAGAGAGGGAAAGAGGCGGTGGAGACGGGAGCGGCTGTGATTGCTGCGAATTGTCCTTTTTGTATGACGATGCTGACGGATGGGGTGAAGGAACAGGGGAAGGAGGAATCTGTAAAGGTATTGGATATTGCTGAGCTGATAGCTCAGCAGTTGGAGGAGTAGGCGAGCTAATCTTCTACCCCTTAGGAAAGACTGATTTTCGTCAGTTTATGGAATCAGGAATTTCGTAAATTTGCGATATGGATATTCGACAAATACTACCAACTGACTTTAACCCTGCCTCGCGGGTTTGGATATATCAAAGCAACCGTCCTTTTTCTGAAAAAGAGCAAGCGGAGATTGCTGAACAACTGGATCAGTTCACCGCTCACTGGCAGGCACATGGTGCTCCTGTGAAAGGTTGGGCGAAGCTGCTATTCGAACAGGCCATCCTGGTCATAGCGGATGAAACAGACACACACGTAAGTGGTTGCAGCACTGATAGCTCTGTAAGAGTGATCAAGAGCATAGAACGTCAGTACGAAGTGAACCTCTTCGACCGCCTGTTACTGGGTTTTGTGCTGAAAGACAAGCTGCAATTGCTGCCGATGATGCAGGTTCCTTATGCACTGGAAAAAGGGTATATAGATGAAAATACTATTTACCTGAATAATACCGTGCTGACGTTAAAAGAATTAGAAGAAAACTGGCTTCAGCCATTAAAGAATAGCTGGCTGGCAAAGAAATTTGCTATTGCACAGTAAGTGAATACAAAACGGGCAGTTTCACCAGCTGCCCATTTTATTTATTATGAATGTTCTTGAAATAGATGTAGATATCATCTGTCCTGCTTGTTCCCGTAAAGCTTTGTTAAGTGCCAGCTGTGAGATCACAGGTTATATGTTCAGACCCAAAAAGATTATTGGCAAAGCTTCCTGTATACATTGCGGATATAGTCATCCTAAACTGACGGTTGTGAATGCGGACTTTTATTATCAGTTTCCGGTTGGAGACAGGATGTTTTATGCGAGGAATAAGAAGAACCTGAGGGAGTTGTTGGGCTTTTTTAAAGAGGGGAAGAAGTGGGATGATGAGTTGTGTTTTGATTTTCCTGCAACGTTTTATGTGCATAGGGATGAGATTGTGAAAAAGATAGAAAGCCTTTTGTAAAATATTATTCTCCTGAAGTCTTTATCAGTAAACACTTCAACGGATTTTTTTATTCACTTCTATAAAAACATGCCCCTATCTGTCCTCTTACATTCAATTCTGGTCAGAAATGGGTCAGAGAAAATCGTCTAAAGAAGAAATAAAAATTGGGAATAATGGGGGTAAGATCAGGCTAAGATGAAGTTTGAGTATGCATAAAAGCTTTGACGGCCTTTGTGGAATTGTGACCAACATGATGCAGCGACAGCCTAAAGATAAGGAAGTGTATATATTTTTAAATAAGCAGCTGCCCCACGTTACAATTCTTTTGCATGAACGGGGGAGTATTTAGAAAAATACCCGGACAGAATAATATTTTTTACTGGGAGCACATATGGGAGAACAAGACTTTATAGAATGGCAATAAGCATAAATATAAAATATCTGTCCAGTAAGTTTGTCATATATTGTCAAACTGAAAATGGGATTCTCAATTTTGAGGAAAATACGCAAGTAACTGGGTTTTTAATCAGCAAAAAAGTATAATTTTATACCATGGAGAAAAAAGTAATCAAACATTGGAGTGATCTATTTAAAACAGAGATCACATTAACTATTGATGAAAGACTCAACAAGATTGATGAAAAGGCTGCATCTGAAAAAAAATTACAGATTGCCAATGAGCAATTGGCTAAAGTAAAGGACTTCTTACCTAAGAGATAGTTGTTTTTGGTAAAATATTATAAAGCCACCTGATTCATTTCAGGTGGCTTTTTTGTTTTGGATTAGTAAATCCACCTTTCCAATTTATAACACCATTGATAATCAATTTTTTATTAAAAAAATAAATATTCTGAAGATAATGAATAGGATGGAAAAGACACTTTTTATGGGAACACCCTGATTGAAATCATTTTTTAAGGAAAATCATTTTTTTGGTCAGATCTTGAGTCAGAATTTTATTTTGATGGATAAATAAATATGCTATATTTGCGCTGTATGCCTCCATAGGAGGATATTTGCGGGAATAGCTCAGTTGGTAGAGCATTAGTTTCCCAAACTAAAGGCCGCGGGTTCGAGTCCCGTTTCCCGCTCAATTGAAATCCTTCCTTATGTCGGCAGGCACCATGTACTGATTACAATCTAACCCAATAACATCAAAAGATTATATCCACGTAGTTATGCTTAACTTAAGAAAAGGCGGGCTTTTTGCTACAGTTCTTATGTTTTAGCTATTTTAGATGTATTTTTAGCTCATGAAAATTAAGCAACTTCATATTCAAAATTATAAATCCCTTGTAGATTTTAAACTAGAAAATCTACCTGCATTTGCGGCAGTCGTTGGCCCCAATGCCAGCGGTAAAAGTAATATTTTTGAAGCGCTTGAGTTTACGAATTATGTTTGCCGATTTCGATTTGAAGCAGCTTCTTTTTTTGGGGGCATAAAGAATATTTATTCCTATCAGGCTCAACCTAACGATAACATGAGCTTTTCTTACAAATTTGTTAATGAGCTAATAATAAATTTTGGCCTGATAACCACTTCGCAAAACCATCTTTTTAACCTTGATGATACCTATATGATTATTCAAGGCCCAATATATAATTTAAGTAACAAAGATGATGAGTTCGTTTTTCTTGATATAAGAGACAAACAAAAACGAGATAATTTTCTGGAAGAGCTGAAACAAATACAATTACCATACAATAACGAATTTGAAATATTCATTGACAACTTTTCAAGAATATTCGTTGGTAAAAACTTCCTAAACAGGAGCTCTCAGCTACAATCCAGACTACACACGGATGCGTCAAATCTGTCCCAAATCCTGGCACAAATCCTTGAGGATAGCGAGAAAAAGGATGAATTTGTTGAATGGCTACGAATACTAATTCCTGAATTTAGAGACATTGAAATCAGGAAATCTAATATTGACGGCAGTTCTGAATTCTTCTTGTATGAAAAGACATCAAACAGACCATTTTCCAGACATTTAATCTCTGACGGTACTTACAATATACTGGCTTTAATGGCAGCTGTATTTCAAACTGACAATCCCCAGTTTTTATGTATTGAAGAGCCGGAGAATGGGCTTCATCCGCAAGCCATAGAATTATTGGTAGACTTTTTTAGAGAAAAAAGCGAAGAAAAGGGACATCATATTTTACTAAATACACACTCCCAAACGCTGGTAAGATGTCTGGAACCACGTGAAATTATACTTGTGAATAAAGTAAATGGAGCGACTATTGCCAAACAGCTTACTGAAGAAGATGCTGTTAACATCAAAACTGATGAAGCCTGGCTTTCTAACGCTTTTGGAGGAGGTGTGTTATGATCAATGTCGGCTTTATTGTTGAAGGACTTACCGAATACTTCCTGCTAAAATCCACATCCTTTAACGCATTCCTTACCAGAAATAATATCAGATTAGTGAATGTTATTAATGCACAAGGATGTGGCAATCTTTTACCACATAATATAGAAGGATACATCCAACTATTAGAAAAAGATGGGGCAGAAAAAATAGTCATCCTGACAGATCTCGATCAGGACGTTTGCATTACCAGTACCAAAAACAGGATTAAAGCCCGTCCACAGGATGTGGTAGTAGTAGCAGTGCAGCAAATTGAATCCTGGTTTCTTGCCTGTACACCGGCTATGAGACAACTGCTCAAGAATGAAGATTTTTCCTTTCCACTTCCTGAAGCGGAACAAGTTCCTTTTGAAACGATCAATCGGCTGATGATGGAATTTACAGGAAAAGGAATTGGCAATAAAGCAGCAGGCAAACGTAGATTGGTAAACCGATTATTAGAGCAACATGGACTTGATCTTACCATTTCAGCTACGCATCCTGCATGCCCCAGTGTGCAATATTTTTTAAGGAAAGTTGCTCAGTTGGCTCCGCATTAGTTTCTCAAACTAACAGCGCTATCTTTACAATTATATATTTATATTAATGCCCCCTTGAAATGCCTTATCCGTAGGCACTTCAGAGGATTTTTATTCACTTCTATAAAAAGAAGCCAAAATCTGTTCTTTTACCATTTGGTCAGAAATAATCCTTCAAAGAAGAAATGAAAATTGAAAATAATTCGGATAGGATCAGACTAGGATAGCGCTATAGAGAAATGAATAATTTAATTTGATTAATGGTTATGTAAATAAAATATTGAACTCCCCACGTATTCCTGTTCTTTAATACAAAGGCTAACTACTTTAATAAATAAGCCTTTTATTATTAAGACAAACCGCCTGATTGGGCTAAAATTGGATGTATTTCATATATTTACAAAATAAATAATTATAGCAATGCCCGAAGTTCCAGATATAAGAGTTTTAGTCGAAAGCTTCCGTGCTATCAGTTCTGCTGATATTGTAATTAATGGTATAACTGTTGTTGCTGGAGAAAATAGCTCCGGAAAAAGTTCTATATCTAAACTCTTATATTATTTATATAAGACAGTAGCTAACTACGAAAATATTGTCAAGCACACTCTTTATTATAGTCTAAAAGATATTATTCAGCTATTAGATATTTTGGTTCAGGAAAGAAGCCTTTCCGAAAATCATGAGCCTGGAGATTTACTAAGGCGAGAAGTTATTGAATTAAAAAGAGGGGTTAATGGAATAACTGAAATTGAAATTGGAGCTGATCAGGTTATAGATCTTATCACTAGAGTCGAAGAAGCCTTTTACGATACAATAGCCAGCGATCCTAATAAGCCGACATCAAAGAGGGTTCAAAGAATAAAATACATTTTACAGGATATTCTTAATACGGAAGAACTTGATGTAAAGGAATCTTTTTTGAAGGTGAAGGAAATTGTCAAAGAACGTTTCGCACAAGCTAAGGAAATTATTGAGTTAAGACCTACAGCTGTTTTTACGTCAGAGCTGGAAAATGTTTTCTCAGAAGGAGATTTACCTAAAAAGTTTGAAGTACAGGAATATGGTGATCCCATCGTATCATTGAACAAAGAAAATTTATCCATCCCTTATAACATTCAGAAAGCAATATACATTGACTCTCCTATGATGTTTCATGCTGAGACTAGTCATAATATTCACTGGGATGACTTAACAAAAGTATTAGAAGAAAGGGGTGATAACAATCACAATATTGCAGAAATAATAAGTAAAGAAATTATTAAAGGAGATATTTTAACTGAAGAAAGCACCTACTCGCCGGAAGATTTTGTATTTAAACGAAGTGATGGAGCAGTTTTTAATCTCATTGATGTTGCAACCGGGATAAAGTCTTTTTCCATCCTTCAATTATTATTAAAAAATGGTTCTATTACCGATAAAACATTAATGATCATTGATGAACCTGAATCCAATCTTCATCCACAATGGATTATTGAATATGCAAGAATCATTGTGATGCTGAATAAACAACTTGGTGTTAAATTCTTTCTAGCGACTCATAACCCCGATATGGTTAGTGCCATTCGTTATATTTCGGAAAAAGAAGGAACGCTTGAAAAAGTCAATTTTTATCTAGCCGAAAAAACTGACGATAATTTTAAATATAACTATACCTATTTGGGTAAAGAAATTGATCCGATTTTCGCATCATTCAATATCGCATTAGAAAGAATTAACAAGTACGGTATCTGATGAAATACTCCAAACAAGCCACGGAAAACTACGCAAAATCTATTAGAAAAAAGGATTGCCTGGAATTAATCGACACATTAATACGCAGGGAGGGACATGAAGGAAGCACAGGATTTAATGGCAATGAAGTTGTCCTGAATATGGACTGTGTAGAAGAGAAAAAAGCTAATCAGGAAGGAAGACTTTTGAATAAGTCAATGGATTCAGCCTTTATTGCTGAAGATGAAACCGGGACACAGCAAGAAATTGTTTTGGTAGAATTTAGATTTAATTATCAAAGTTTAAAGAATTTAGACAGGAATTCCCTTCTGGGAAAGGTTGCAGGATCTACATCAGCTCTTGGAAATCCTACTAATATGCATGATGAATACTATTTTGTATTTAATCCTGATTTAAAACAACAAGCTATTAGCAGGTTTAATAGAATGAACCCTGCTATACCGCAACAATACAAGGCTGTAGATATCTCGGATGTTAAAGACATGTTTTTTGACATTGCATAAGATGATTCATGAATCTATATATATGGAGAGGTTCAATGACGGAGCCAGATGGATATAAAGAATGGAGCTATCATCATTAGATCTGTAAGTATTATTTTATCATAGGGAGAGAGGACACAAAAGGCCCTCTCCCCCTATGATAAATTGCCGATCTTAAGCGATCGCCGGTGTCTTCGCTGCCCGCATTCTCACCACAGCTATCACTGCACATGTCAGGATCGTTGACATCACTACGTATCGCAGCGACATATCTCCAGACGTTGCCATTTTGCCCGTGGTTGACAATACATAGCTGGAAAACGATGTCACCACATATACCATCCCTCCCATCAAACCACTCGCCAATCCTGCATTCTGCGGAAACACCAGCATACTATGCGTGAAGAGATTGGTAAACAAAAAACCTGAGCAAATGTGGATCACAAATGCAAACATCACAAACCACCACAAATCATGCATCACAAACCCTGTTACAAACAGCATCACCGTCAATATCAACTGCGTAAACCCTGCTATTATCAGCTTTCTGCTGAAATCAACATTTATCAGCCGCTTGCTCACAATCCCACCTATCATCCAGGAAAAACCTAATATCAAGGTACAATATCCAATCACTACTGAATTGAAATGAAAGCTATTTTCTATCACAAAAGGTCCTGCAATATTGAACACCATCACCACTGAATAACTCAATCCTAAGATCACGATACCCAGTAAGAACGTACTATTGCTCAACATATGCGCATAGTTATCGCGGATCTTTTTCAACTCAAAGGGTTTCCTGTGCACCAGCGTCTCTCCACTGAAACTCAATTCCAATACAAACATGATAAACGCGTAGATCGCCAGGAAATAGAAGTTGGACTGCCAGTTCAGATACTGCTGTAAGAATCCACCTAAAAACGGCGCTACAATAGGCCCTAATGACCAAGTTATGGTGAGATAACTCAAATAATGCTTGCGCTCCTCCCCTTCGTACAAGTCTACAAAAAACGCGCGCTTGCCTACTATCACAAATGCCGTAGCCGTACCCTGCACTACGCGTAGGAAACAAATTAACGCCACACTGTGTGTAATACCTATTAATAATGAAGACAACACCAGCACACCCAGTGATATTACCGCGGGTCTGTACCTGCCGAGGCTATCCAGCAGGCTGCCCACAAACATCTGGGAAAAACCATAACTCATGAAAAAACAAGTCAGGGTAAGCTGGATCTTATCTGCTGATACCCCCAGATCCTTTGCCATAGCAGGAAATGAAGGCAAATAAATGTCTGTGATAAATCCCGATAATGGGATGCAAATGAACGCTAAAATCGTCGCAAACCGTTTTCTGCTTGCCGAGGCACTTTGTAACATATCCTTAATTTGACAACAAAATTATAGCAGCTGAGAGAATCTGCTATTAAGAGAATCAAAGCAATAATTGCAAAAATCAAATATGGGAGATCCGGGTGGTCTGTCGATATTGTAATGGAGTAGTGCCTGTTGATTTCTTGAAGAAGTTATTAAAATGCGCCGGTTCTTCAAACCCAAGACAGTATCCCACTTCTGAGATATCCCATTGCGTATTCAGCAATAATGTCCTGGCTTCTTCCAGGATCCGGTTCTTTATAATGGATGTGGTCGTATTGCCCGTAATGCTCTTAATTACATAATTCAAATGATTCACATGCACATTCAAAGCCCCGGCAAAGTCTGCCGCAGAGCGCATTGTCAATGGGTTTTCAGGAGAATCCAGTGGAAACTGCTGGTGCAGTAATTCATCGAAGTTCCTGAGCAGGCGGGAAGAAGCAGAGAGTTCGCCGGATGACAGGCTGCCTGCTGGCTTATCTACCAGCAAGGCATGCATCATCAGGCACAGTAGGTTGCGGATCGCTTCGTACTTAAAGGCATATTCCCCATGGGCCATTTCCAGCATCTGCTCAAAGTAAATCTTCATTAATGCCAGTTGCTTATCATCCAGGAAGATGACTGGCTCCGCCCATGCTTTGAATAATGGAGAGCGCTTGAAGATGTCAAACTGGTAATGTTCGTTGAAGAATTCCTGGTTAAAAAGACAGTAAAAGCCATCCTGATCTTCCGAAATACTGGTCCAGGAATAAGGTACGGAAGGACAGGGAATCAATAATGCCGGGCGGTCTACCAGGATAGAATTGCCCCCGTAATTGATTTCGCCAACACCGAGGATGAGGGTGATCTTGTAGAAGTCCCTTCTGTTATAAGGGGTCTTGAAATTACAGTGCTTACGTACGTTGACATTAAAATGTGATTTCCCTTTTCCTACATCTGTAGTACTGAAGGGGAATTGTATAAATGGCCGTTCCCGGTAAAAATCTCCTAATGTCTCCAATTGCTCGCTCATGATACAAAGGTAAAAAAAAGAGACTGTATTGAAATGCCCCCAAAAAGTTAGACATTTTTGGGGGCACATCAGATCGTTACAGTTTCTTCCAGTATCGTTAATATCCTGTAAGGCAGATCATTATAGCTACTTCCAGTATCGTTAACTTCCTGATAGTGACACGGCAAATCATTACAACCACTTCCGATATCGTTAACTTCCCGATTGCGCCAGCGACACGGCGGCCCTCGGTACTATCACTGCATTGTTATATCCACCTTCAAAATGGGAGTAATCCAATTGCTTTGTATACCCGAGTACACGTCTCAGCAAGGCCTTCCTGCACCATCTTTTCCAGGTCGCCGCTTTTCGTTTTACAACCACTTTCAGCGTCTTACTCTTCTGCACATCCATCAGCCCTTCATTCAGCAACTTGATATGATCATAAAAAATATCATCGCGGGTGATCCGGATCAGACCATTACAAGCCATATAACTATACATGCGCTTCTCAAACAGTTCCCCTGCATAGTAAGGGTACTTTTCAGAACCATAGTTATAACAATTATAAATATCTCCCTGCAACCTTTCAGCTTCTACCAGAAAACACTGGTCAGAAAACCCGGTGGAGTGAATAAAATGATTGGCTGTTTTGATGATCTTCAGTTCTGCCTCATAGGTAAAATCCGTCCACATAGGGTTTGCTACGAAGATGTACCTGTTACGTTTCATCTCTTCTATAGCCTCCCATACCCATTTACCTCCTGCTCCTTCCTGCATCATACAATCACAGGTGAAGTAGAGTAAATACTGGCCCTTACAAAAGTAAGCCGCTGTAAGGGGGCCTACACTATAGTAATATCCATCGAAAAAATCGAGTTTGAAGCTTTCCCTGGTCATATTGTACTTGTCCAGGATCGCATCCATGTGATCTTCTGCAAAGTAATAGGCATCAATAACCTTGCGGTTCATCGCACTGGTCGCATATTGCTCTACCGTAGCCCGGTCCTTTACATTGTTAATGATTAGAATTTTCTCATAAAACGATAGTTCGCATCTATCTACCATTTGTTCCAGTCTATCTCCTTTCAATACTTTTTCCCAGTCGTTTTCATAACAATTTGTGAAAAATGATACAGTTGGCTGGCTTCCATTGTTTTCACTCATAGAACTCTTTAAATTGTCGCAGGTTGATAATTAGGTTAAAAATGTACCGTAATATACATAAATATTATTATCTGTTTAACCAATTCTTAACAAATCCATGTACGCATATTTGCGAAATTCACTATGGCAGGGCATTTGCATTTAAAAAACTATCATGATCAGGGTTATATTCATCATTTCTATCATCTTTTTAACAGCATGTTCCTCCGGGAAACATTCATATCGTTCTCAAGAGCTGGCATCTATTCAATGGAATCCGCTTCGCAAACTGACCTGGTCAGATTACAAAGGCACCCCTTACCGGGACCAGGATACCAATATTGCCGCGCGAACAAATTGCCGTTTTGGTATTAAAATAAATGGAGTACAAGTCGACGTAATCAGTGAATTTATCCCTGAAAGGAGCAATGTACGCCCCGGAAAGGAAACGGCTGCCCTACTCGCCCATGAACAATTGCACTTTGATCTTTGTGAAGTATATGCGAGGTTACTGAGAAAAGAATTACGCAGATCTCCCCTCACTACCGGCAATATAGCAGCTGTATCAAGAGATGCTTTCCTCAAGTATTATGATGCCTATAAGGAAAGACAAATCATATATGACAGCGAAACTCACCACGGGCTTAATCAGGAGAAACAAAATTTATGGAACACACAAGTAGCCACTGCACTCTCAGATCTGGCTGCGTATGCTAAGTAGTCATACTCATCGATAAAAGATTAGCATTCAACGATTACTCCAATTGTTGGGACAACAAAGTTTTTTGCATTCCGTTAAACCTCCAAAAGGATCCCTAATTTTAAAAACTAAGTAATGCAAAGAAACCTTATTAGCGTCTCAACGATGGCGTGTGTCATGCTGATGACCCTCTCCTGTAAAAAAGACGATTCAACTGCGACCCAACAAACGGCATCCCTCAGTGCCACTTCTCAAACGGTAACTGAAGCTGCCGGCACAGCAAGTATCACGGTAACCCTGCCTGCTACACAAACCAGCGATGTAACGATCAATGCTACATTGGGAGGTACTGCTATCCTGAACGGAGACTATGAAGTAGCTACAGACACTACCTTAACCATTGCTGCGGGTAGTACTTCCGCCACTTTGACTTTCGACATCTTTGATGATGAAGTGGTGGAAAGCAGCAAGACAATCAATGTTACTTTCAGTAGCAGCAATGTTACGCTGAGCAACTCTACTGCCACTATCACCATTACGGACAATGATACGGATCAGTCCTCTGATGGCTTGCTCTCTGAACTGACATGGGATGCAGGCACGTTGGTAGATCTGGACCTTTATCTGGTGAACAATTTAACAACGACCAGTGATGGTTCAATAGATACTTACAGTGTATTGTCAGGTTCTACTAACAGCACAGGTTTTGAATCTTACCTGCTGAGCAATGACCTCGATGATGATACGTATTATGTAGTGGTTGCTTATGCAGATGGTTCCAGAGAAGTAAATTATGACCTGACGATGAAAGTATCCGGTAATACCATTCTGGAAGATAGTTATGACTTCCTCGCAAGTGAAGTTGGATATGGTTACTTCTATGGTCCGCTTACCAAAAGCGGTACGGCTTATTCAGTTGGCAAAACGACGAATTCAGTATTGTGGGATGTGAAATTGTTAGAGCCGCATTTGTATAAAGGGAAAATAGCTAAAACTAAATAGGTGAAGTGGGGGGAACTCAAAAGTAAAATCAGGCACTGACATTTGATTAAATAACTACCAGTATCCGAATAAAAGGGAGTGTATCATTCTTTAGATACACTCCCTTGATTATTATTTCTCATAATACTCCAACGTATTATTCGTATATAAGTTTGCTTCAGACTTCCTTCTTCTGGTCAATCCATCCAGCACTTTGCCACCGCTTGTATTCCATTTCAGGAACTCAGCAGCGATTTTAGGATCTTTGGGGTTCGCTTTTACCAGCTTTAATAAGGTGCTGTCACCCAGCCCTTCTGCAATGCCATTGTTGTTCATATCGCTGCCTACATTGTACGCGAAAGATACTAATGCATCGAATTGATTTTGTTTTAAAACAATACCTTTGGTAAGTTTGTTTACATCATTTACAAACCCTTTTACTATCACTAAGAATAACTCATCCGCGCCATCCTGTGTCAGTACATCGCCTTTCAGTACAGGGGAATCATCGATATAGCGGGTATTGCCCCAGCCGATTGTCCACACCCCCTTGCTATCCTGGTATGCCGACAAGCGGCACTTTTCATAATGCTTTATCAGCGTTTCTCCGTTAGCTCCTAAATTCATTGGTATAAGTATTTTCACATTAAAGATATACCAAATATATTTAATATTCTAGAATATGAGGGTTGTCCACTCTTCTGTTATAGTGTCAACCAAACAATAATAATTCCTGTCTTTCCTCTAATTCCACATATGAAACCTTTACTGGTAGCCTTCATCTTGTGTATTCCCCTGCCATTGAATGCCCAGGTAAATACGCATGTTCCCACGATTGACGAAGTTGGCGCTACCCGGATGCCTGCTACCATTGCTCCTGTGAAGGCACTCTTTCCCATGCCTGTATTTAAAATACCATCCTTTCCAACATATACGATCACTATTAAAGACAGCAAAGATATTCAGTCCGCCATCAATACTGTTCATCAACACGGTGGTGGTACGGTGATCATTCCTTTAGTTTGGAAATAAAGCCGGGCTATTACCCCCGGCCTTTTATGTCAGGAATAGAATGGGTCATTTTCACGGAACAAAGGGAGCGATTGCTGGTAGTACTTTTCAAGCAATTGCTGTATTTGTCCGTAGGTGCAAAGCATGGGTGACATCATCAGTAGTGATAATGCAATTCTTTTCAGGTGCCTAAGGTGGTTGTTTTACATTAATGTTTTTTGCATCCAGATGGTGCAGGCAAAATGACCGGAATCTCCTAATGGCGCTGTCAAATGACGGAACCCATTTCTTTCATACAGGGGAATAGCGGTGGTGAGTTCAGGCATTGTTTCAAGGTACATAGATTCGTAGCCCAATTCTTTGGCGCCGCTGATGCATTGTAGTAATAATTCTTTTCCCAGTCCTTTTCCACGGGCTTTGGGCAGTAGATAGAATTTTACCAGTTCTACACAATCTTTGTCTAATCCTTTTGTGGGGAAGATGCCTCCGCAACCTACGATTTCGTTGTCGATTTCAACGACCCAGTAGTTGGAACCGGGGGTTTGGAATGATTCGTATAATGAATATAATTGTGGGTCGTAATAAGCGGTGCCTGGACGGTCTATGCCGAATTCTTTTAAAACGGTTTGGATAACTGAGCCTAAGGTCTGGTTGTCGTTCGGTTGTATTTTTCTGATTGCCATATTGCAAAGGTATGGAAGGATGGGGTGAGAAAATTATATGTGAAAAATGCGGATTCGCATGGTAATGCCATTCAGAAGTATACCCCGTTGCATAAGTCGTCCCGGTGGTAATAATATGGTTAAAGATGTTCCTGAACCGTCCGGCCCACGTAAGTACCTTATGCCATCTGAACCGGGCATTGTTACATTATCATTTATTCCTTACTTGATTATTTCAATAAATATAAACAATCCCACATAGCTGACCACTTGAAAATTATTTTTATCCAATCCAATGTTGCAACCCTTTTTTTCATTAGAATTGTAGTGGATTTGGGACAAACTTTTCTACTTCTCTCATAATTAACAGGATCTGACCCCTTTATTCTCTGTAACTATGAGCACTCATCTGTTCACGCACTTTATCCCCTCAACACCGCTACAGGCGGCCATGCATTTTTTTGAGTATAAGTCAGGGGATGTTACCGGTTTGCTGCCTTTACTAGGCATATGGAGTTTCATTTTTGTATTGATCCTCCTGCTGTACAAAATTGAAAGTTACAAAAAGAAAGAATCTCTTCTACTCAACCGCATTCATGAACAACAGGAACTTGAACAGAACATCCAGGAAGCTGAACGCCGCCGTATTGCCGCTGACCTGCACGATGAAATAGGCAGTAGTCTCGCAGCTATCAGAATCAACCTCCAAAGCCTGCACTACAGCTCTGCACACGATGAACAACGTGCCACTACGCTACTGGAACTGGTAGACCAGACCAGTCAGAATGTACGGAGGGCCACACACAACCTCATTCCCCCTCATTTCGAAACCACTCCCTTTACGTCTATATTGCAATCGTATTTTTCTTCCCTCGATTCCCAGAACACGATCGCCTTCCATTATTATTGCAACGCCTATCAGCGTCACTTTACCACCAGGCAGGAATTACTACTTTACCGCATTGTCATGGAACTCACACACAACATTATCAGGCATGCAAAGGCATCGGAAGCCACCATACAGGTACTCTTCTGCCCTACTTACCTCGAAATTATGGTTGAAGATAATGGTATCGGGTTTTCTACGGCTACTCATCAGGGTATCGGTTTGATCAGTGTGCATACACGGGTCAGATCACTGGGAGGAAATATTCACACAGACAGCGGAAGATGTGGTACTACCATCATCATTCATATACCTGTAAGCTGCGAACATGCCTGTTAACATCATGCTGGCGGATGATCACCGGCTTTTTACCACCGGAATCCGCTCCCTCTTAAGTGCCGACCCTGACATCAGGGTCACCCATATTGCCACCAATGGCCAGGAATTGCTGGACCTGCTCTGCCTGCAGCTTCCCGACATTGTACTGATAGACGTGAATATGCCTGTCATGAACGGTCTGGATGCCACCCGGCTAATCAGGGACCGGTATCCTAAAGTAAAAGTGATCATTCTAAGCGGGTACAACGACGCCTACCTCATTGCCGAAGCCATGCAGGCCGGCGCCCGGGGTTACCTGCTGAAAGATTGTAATGCCAACGACCTTTACCACACCATTCACCTCGTGAATTCAGGGCAGACCAGCTTCCCTTTCCGCCCCCACCTCCCCGTTCAGAACTTCGAAACCGACAACGCCTTTTTGCAACAATTTAACCTCACCCGCAGGGAAAAAGAAATTCTCCAGCTCATTAGCAGCCAACACACCAATCAACAGGTGGCCGACCACCTACACCTTAGTATATATACCATTGAAACCCACCGGAAAAATATTATGAAAAAACTTCAACTCAAGACCCCGGCGGCTCTCATGAAGTTTATATTGACTCATCCATGCCATTCTGTCATTTTCGGATTTTATTGCTTAGTTTTGCTATCCTAAAATGATAAGAAAAGAATGCTGGATCAGGTAACAAAAGTGCATGACGAAAACCGGCAGGGCGAGGCTCTCGCTCCTGAGGCTGCAGATATTCAGACTTATACCAAGAAATTCTACATAGAAAGTTATGGTTGCCAGATGAACTTCAACGATAGTGAAATCGTAGCTTCCATCCTGAAAGAAGAAGGTTTCGGCCCTACCCGCAATGTGGAAGAGGCCAGCCTGGTGCTGCTCAATACCTGTTCCATCAGGGAAAAAGCGGAAACGACTGTGCGTAAAAGGCTCACCGAGTTCCAGAAAGTAAAGCAGCGTAATCCTGAACTCCTGGTAGGTGTACTTGGCTGCATGGCAGAAAGACTGAAAGCCAAACTGTTAGAAGAAGAAAAACTGGTAGACATGGTCGTTGGGCCGGATGCCTACCGTACCCTCCCTGCCCTCATAGAAGAAGCCGAAACCGGCCAGAAAGCAGTGAATGTACTGCTGAGCCGTGAGGAAACTTACGACGACATCAGCCCTGTAAGACTTGATTCGAATGGCGTAACTGCCTTTGTATCCATCATGCGTGGTTGTAATAATATGTGCTCCTTCTGCGTAGTACCTTTTACACGTGGTCGTGAACGCAGCCGTGACTACCGCTCTATTCTCCAGGAAGCTACTGACCTCTTTGAAAGAGGTTATCGTGAAGTGACCCTGCTGGGTCAGAACGTAGACTCCTACTACTGGGTAAACCCTGTGAACGATGCTGAAACCGTAACTTTTGCCAACCTGATGGAAAAAGTAGCGCAGATCAGTCCACTCCTCCGGGTTCGCTTCAGCACCTCACATCCGAAAGATATTACGGACGAAGTGCTGCACATTATGGCGAAGTATGAAAACATCTGCAATTACATTCACCTGCCGGTTCAAAGCGGTAGCAACAGGATATTGCAGCTCATGAACCGTACTTATACCCGTGAGTGGTACATGAAAAAAGTAGACCGCATCCGCGAAATACTCCCCGACTGTGGCATTTCTACCGATGTCATCACCGGTTTCTGCACAGAAACGGAAGAAGATCACCAGGACACCATGGATGTAATGGCGTATTCCCGTTATGATCTCGCATATATGTTCTTCTACTCCGAGCGCCCGGGTACCCTGGCCGCCCGCCGTTACCAGGACGATGTGCCGGAAGATGTAAAGAAGAGAAGACTGGCTGAAGTAGTGGAACTGCACAGGGGACAATCCCTGGCTAGTATGCAGCAGGATGTGGGCAAGACCTTCAAAGTGCTGGTAGAGGGTACTTCCAAAAGGTCAGCAGACCATCTGTTTGGAAGAACCAGCCATAACAAGGTGATTGTTTTTCCTAAAGAAAATTTCCAGAAATGTGACTACGTTTGGGTGAAAGTAGACAGTTGTACCTCCGGCACCCTGATTGGTACCGCTACAGGAAAAGCATAAGAAGAAAATAAATTGGATCACAGCCGGGACTGATACCCTCAGCCCCGTAAATTAAGGATATGGATAACATACAGTCCATTAAAAACAGGTTTGGCATTATAGGAAATTCACCGGTACTCAACTACGCCTTACAGGTGGCCGCCCAGGTGGCCAATACAGACCTGACGGTATTGATAGTCGGGGAAAGCGGCGTTGGTAAAGAAGTGTTTTCCAATATCATCCACTCATTAAGTGCACGTAAACATAACCCTTTCATTGCGGTCAACTGCGGAGCTATACCCGAAGGAACAATCGATTCCGAATTGTTCGGACATGAAAAAGGATCATTTACAGGCGCTGTCGATAGCCGTAAAGGTTACTTTGAAACCGTAAGCGGTGGTACCATCTTCCTCGATGAAATCGGCGAAATGCCATTAGGCACACAGGCCCGCCTGCTCCGTGTACTGGAAACAGGTGAATTCATCAGGGTAGGTTCCTCCAAAGTGCAAAAAACAGATGTACGTGTGATCACGGCTACCAACCGCGATCTGCTGGATCATACCCAGGATGGAAAGTTCAGGGAAGACCTGTACTACCGTCTGAATACCGTGCCTATCCGGGTACCCTCGCTACGTGACAGGAAGGAAGACATTCCCCTGTTGTTCCGCAAATTTTGCCTTGACTTTGCCGAAAAATATAAGACCACTTCTATCCAGCTGGATGATGAATCACGTAATATCCTTGTCAATTATCCGTGGAGAGGGAATGTACGTGAACTGAAAAATATGGCGGAACAGATATCCGTACTGGCGCATGATAAACTGATCAACGTTCAGGAACTGAGAAGATTCCTGCCAGAAGTACCGGAAACGCCTCGTCTGCCTATGCTGGCAGCACCACAGGCCAAGGCTAACGGTGATTTTTCGAACGAAAGGGATATTCTCTACAAGTTGTTTTTCGACATGAAGAAGGATGTGACAGAACTAAAGAAGATGTTCTTCGAAGTACTGCAGAATCCTAATCTGGCGCATAGTGCCCCGTCCAATTACCAGGATAGTCATGTGCTACACAATTTTCATACTCAGCAGGAGGTGAATACGAATATGACATCTACGGCGATTGCTGCACCGCAACAACCGATCATCCTACAGGACAATAATAAGATAGACCACCACGAAGAAGTAGAAGAGACACTGTCTATTGCCGACAAGGAGAAGGAACTAATTGTAAAAGCGCTGAAAAAACACAAGGGCAAAAGAAAAGATGCCGCGCTTGATCTGGGCATTTCGGAGAGAACATTGTATAGAAAACTGAAAGAATACAACATTAACGAATAAAGTATTGCAATGACCAGATTATTTCAGGGGATAATGGCCATCAGCCTGTTGCTGATGATAGGTGGATGCTCCGTTAAATACTCCGCCAACGGCGCCAGTATAGATCAGGGGGCAAAAACAGTGAATGTACGGTTCATTGATAACAGGGCGCCAATTAATAACCCAACCCTGAGCCAGAACGTAACTGAAAAACTGAGAACGAAAGTCACTTCACAAACAAGGCTGGTACAGGTGAATGAAGACAATACCGACTATGAGTTCAAAGGAGCTATTACGGGGTATGCTTTCAGCAATGCGGCAGTAACCAATGTGGATAAGGCGGCGACATCCCGTTTGACAGTGACCATCAGTATCACTTTTGTAAAGAGAGTGGGCGATAAGAAAGGATGGACCCAGGCCTTTACCCGATCTGCTGACTTCTCGGCCACGCAGTTGCCCAGTTCAGTGGAAAACAGCCTGTTAGAAAATACAATTCTCCCCCAGGTCGTGGATGATATTTTTAATAAGGCCTTTGCAAACTGGTAAAATGTAGCTTTCGTATTTAAATTTTTTTCATACTTTAGCAGCTATATGACCGCAAACAGGATCATTCAACATATTTTCCAAACGCCTGATATTAAGCAGGTAAACGAGCCGGATATAGATTGGGTTATTTCACAATATCCATACTTTACGGCGGCCAGGCTATTATTAGCCAGGAAACAGTATAGCGAACAAAAAAACCTGCTGGCGCCGGCTGTAAAGAAGGCACAGCAGTTCAGCAATAACATGCATTATTTCTATCGGTTTATTACTACGGATGAGGCAGTGGCAGCACCTGTGGTAGTAGAGCCGGTAACTTCGATAAATGAGGAGCCTGAGCAGGAAACGGGGTATGAGGCAGGGGGTTATGAAGCGCCTGAGCAGAAAGCGACTTACGAGACAAGGGGTTATGAAGCGCCTGAGCAGGAAGCGGCTTATGAGACAGGGGGTTATGAGGCGCCTGAGCAGAAAGCGACTTACGAGACAAGGGGGTATGAAGCGCCTGAGCAGGAAGCGGCTTACGAAGCGCCTGAGCAGAAAACCGCACCATACGATGCTCCTATAGAAGAAGAAATAACGACATTTATTGCTGATGACGAGCTCACCGTGACACCTGATAATGTGACAGTTACAGAAGAAGTACCAGAGCCGGAACCAGAAATAATAACAGAACAGACAAAAGTAGAAGAGCCAGAGATGGAACCAGAACCGATTATAGTAGCGCCCGACCTTCCGGTAGCCATCACAGCTGAAGAAGAGCCAATTAAAATATTCCCGCTGAACATGCCGGCGTTGGATGATAATTCTCCCCTTACATTCCAACCACTTTTTTCAGATGATTATTTCGCCTACAAGCGCCTGAAAGATCCTGAAAGAGCTGATGAACTGAATGAAAAGGGCAGAGCGGAGATGAAAAGTTTTACCTCCTGGCTGAAAGATATGAAAAGCAGCTTTGCTGATAAGGCCAGTAAAGACTGGTACCGTCAGCAGATCAATATTAGTTACCAGGATGCAGATCCTGAAGTATCTGAAGCTGTAGAGAAAATGGCGATGAATTCAATCACACTTAATAATGATATGGTCACCGAAACGCTGGCTGAGGTATGGGCGAAGCAACGCCAGTATAATACAGCGATCCTGATATATCAAAAATTAAGTTTGCTTAATCCCGCCAAAAGCGCTTATTTTGCGCAAAAGATCAAAGAAATACAAATTCTAACAGACAAAAATTAACACATTTATAATATGTTATTGATTTTCGGTATTTTAATCATCCTGGCCTGCGTGCTGTTAGGCTTTTTTGTGCTGGTACAAAACCCAAAAGGTGGCGGTTTGAGCGGCTCTTTTGGTGGTTTTGGTAACCAGGTAATGGGTGTGCGCCAGACTACCGATGTACTTGAGAAAGGTACCTGGATCCTGGCTGCTATCATTGCTGTACTTTGCATGAGCTCTTCTATCTTCATTTCAAAGGGGACTGTAAAACAGCAGGAAAAGTCAGTGATCGAGCGTAATGTACCAGCTTCCGGTGGCCTTCAGCAGCAACAGCTGCCTGCTCCACAGGGTGGTGCTACTCCGCAATCTAAATAATCTGGCTAACTAAGCTATTAATAGAACCTCGCCAAACCAGCGAGGTTTTTTGTTACCTATCCTTTTTATGGCAAAGACAAAGAGCAGCAAATCAAAGCAACAGCAACATAAAAGCCTATGGATCAGACGCGCCGTGGTGGTCGTGATTGCCCTGGCCGCCGGAACGCTTGTTTATTTTGGATATCGCCTTTTTGGTCCTAATACCCGGTCATTTGGCGATAACAAATTCTTTTATGTCCGCACTGGCAGTACCTATACCGACGTTCTCAATGGACTCATGGACCAGGAAATCATCCGTAGCCGTGGCAGCTTTGACTGGGTGGCACGGGAACTGGGATACCCTGACCGTGTAAAGGCAGGTAAGTATAAGATCAACAGGGGCATGAGCAATTTCGAAATTGTAAAACTGCTCCGCTCCGGCCGTCAGACACCCGTGGTGCTCACCATCACCAAACTCAGAACAAAGCGGGACCTGATACATAAGATCTGTGCAAACCTCGAAGCAGATTCTGCTACTTTCCAGGCACTGATCAATGACAATGTGTACCTCAGGCAGTATGGACTGGATACCAATACAGTGATGTGTGCCATTATGCCGAACACCTACCAGTTTTACTGGAACACTTCTGCAGAGAATGCATTTAAGAAGATTGAAAAAGGAAGAGAAGACTTCTGGACGACAGAAAGAAAAGAGAAAGCACAACATTTGAACCTTTCTATTGACCAGGTGACCATACTGGCTTCTATTGTAGAAGAGGAATCTAATAAGAATGACGAAAAACCATTGATTTCCAGTGTATATTTAAACAGGTTCAGAAAGGGAATGCGACTGCAGGCCGATCCGACTGTGAAATTTGCACTGCAGGATTTTGCTTTGAGAAGGATCAGGGAAGGACATCTGCAATTTGATTCTCCTTATAATACGTACAAGTATGCAGGTTTGCCTCCGGGTCCGATTTGTACACCATCCGTAAAAACACTGGAAGCAGTGCTCAATACGCCCGAGACGGATTACCTGTATTTTTGCGCTAAATCTGATTTTTCTGGTTATCATGCTTTTGCGGCCACCTACGCAGAGCATATGAAAAATGCCCATTTATATCAGGCAGCCCTGAATGCAAGAGGTATATAGTGGCCTACCTGCTTAGCTATGAGAAAAATAGAATCTATCATACTGGCAATCAAACCTATCGGCTTCCTTATCCACAGGAGCAAGGGGATCGTATTGCCCGGTTTTGAGGGCCTGCCCCTTTATGATGTGATCCATTACTTCTTCAGGGAAATCAAGAATAAAAGCCTCGGAGAAAGAGCTGCCGCCATTTCGTTTAACTTCCTGCTGGCGATACCGCCGTTCTTTATCTTCCTGTTTACATTGGTGCCTTATATCCCCATGAATAATGTGGAGGCTACCCTGTATGAACTGGCCGAGGATGTGACCCCGAATTACAACACTTACATCATAGTGCGTGATATGATCCACGACTTCCTGTATACACATCATAACGGGTTGTTGTCGATCTCATTTGGGATGAGCTTTTTTGCGTCTTCAAATGCCGTAATGGGAGTAGCCCGTTCGTTCAACAGAAAGCAATCGGGCTTCAGGAAGCGGAAGTGGTGGCAGAAAAGATTACTGGCGCTGCAACTGACCGCAATATTGGTGTTTTTGCTGTTGCTGACGGTGGCATTGATCATTGCGCAGGGTACTGTACTGCATTATATATTTGATACACTGGGCATTAAAAACAAGTCGGTTATTTCACTGGCGGAGACAACAAGATGGGTATTGATTATCTTCCTTTTTTATTCTATCTTGTCTGTGTTGTACAGGTTCGTGCCAGCGACGAATAAGCGTTGGAAGTTTATTACAGCCGGAAGTACCCTGGCTACGATTTTAATGATTTTGGTGACTATTGGCTTTTCAGTGTTTGTGAATAACTTTAGTAATTACAATAAGATTTACGGGTCCGTTGGGACGTTGTTAATATTGATGATTGCGGTATATTTGAATTCCTTGACCTTGTTGATTGGTTTTGAGCTCAATGCGAGTATTAAGTATCTAAAGGAAGCCCACCACTCATCCAATAGATTGAATTAATTTAATACATAAGTATTATCTTGGCCCAACTGTTACCCCGTAAACCTATATTTATGATGAAGTCTCACTACCTAGCGCTATGCTTTGCTCTCACCGCCATGCAGGTGAGGGAAGTATCTTTGGAAATAGGAGCACCTATCCCTAAAGGTGATCAGGCACTTAAAGACATTTCCGGAAAAGAAATTACACTCAACAAAGCCAAACAAACCAATGGCCTGTTAGTCATGTTTTCTGGCAATGACTGCCCGTATATTGAAAGGAACAAAGCCAGAACTATTGAAATTTGCCGCTATGCCCTCACCAACCAGGTTGGGGTAGTGCTCGTGAACTCAAATGCCAATGCTACGCTGGAAGCTATGAAAGCTTATGCGCTTTCTCAGCAATACAACTGGTATTATGTAGCTGATCCTGGAGCAGGTATAGCAGATGCGTTTCAGGCTGATCATATGCCGGAGTGTTATCTTTTTAACCAAAGTGGTATGCTGGTTTATAAGGGCAGTATTGATGATAGTCCGGGTAATGCGGATGCTGTGAAGACAAGGCATCTTAATAATGCGATCAATGATTTATTGGCGAAGAAATCACCAAAGGTGAATACTACGCCTTCGCTGGGGTGTAATATTAAACGGTTTTAGGGAATTGAATTGACTCAATTGGTTTTGTATAAAAAAATAGCCAGGGCTGACCAAAAAGTAATGGTCAGCCCTTATTTATTCGGATACCTGATGGAGGCATGTCATCGTTTATGCAATTGCCAGGACCTTCATTTTGCTTTTGAGGTCAGCCCCGGGGAGGTATGGCCTGCGGCCGGCTTTAAGATTAGAAATAAGTTTTACCACTTTTAGAATACCAGGTTGCTGCCGCTTTTAGAATACCATGAATACCGCATTGCCAAACAGCAATTTCCCATTCTCCCAGAAACTGCGGAACAGCGGATCATCTGCCAGCATCACAATCTTACCATTCCCGATCTCCTTTACACCAAATAGCACCCCATCTTTCAGGCGCTTGCGGGTTTCTGTTCCTACAAATCCACTCAGGTAATTATCCTTTTTCAATATACCTACATTCCAGCCATCACTATCCATAAATTCATACAACCTGTCATCCTGTTTCAGGGTATAATAAGTATCTGAAAATCCAAATGCCAGCGGATGTGTATTATCCAATTGTACCCTGTAAATAGCGCCCGGAATCGCCTGTTTGATACCATCTCTTTCCCTGTTTCCATAACTCTTCAGGAGTGCATATTCATCCTTCTTTTCATCCAAACCCGGCATGGCATCTTTCTTCACTTTGATACCCCACTCCTGTTGCGCTACCTGGAATAATGCATCCTGTAATGCAATCAGTTTTCCGCCATTGCTCACCCAGTCTTTCAGTTTATTTGCATTCTCCTTATCGGCCAGGAATTTATAATTACCATCCGGCAGGATCAATACATCCACATCTTTCCAGTTCACCTGCTCCAGATTATTTTGATCGACGATTGTCAGCGGGTAGCCGATCTGCTGTTCGAAATAATACCAGATCTCACCAGCTGCCAGTGAAGACACACCGCTACCCATTACCAATGCGACTCTCATTGGTTTGATATAATGGACTTTTTCAGATCCAAAGTCAACGCCTTTATCTACAAACCCAGTACTCGCTACATCCAGCGTCACACCGACTGTTTTAGCCAGTCCGGTTACCATCACATCAAAGCCCTCTCCTACCCCCTCATTCCCTGATCTTGTAATGATCAATGTGCCTGCAGGATAAGATTTACCACTTGCAGTAAAAGGGCCTTCTGCAAATCGTACTCTTATTTTTCTTTTCAATAAGGCGGAGAGGAAACGTACATCTCTGATACTATTCCATTTTGCCAGATAGGCATAACTACGTTCTGAATTCATGGGCGCTGCTACCGGTATCAGTAAGGTATCGCGCTCTGCATTCAAAGGCTCTTTCACTGCATAGGATTGCAAGCCATATGCATAAGGCAATGCCCACGCTGTAATATCATAAGTAACAGAATCAGTGAGGCGGCTATCTGGTTCAAACAATACTTTCAGCAGGTTAGAACGCGATTGCATGGCATTGATCACCATATCTTCTTTATCGACAGAAAAGCCTTCGGTCTTACCACTGAAGTAGTTGAAACCAGTGGCGCGCGCACCATTTGCACCATACCCGAATTTGATATTATTGCGTTTCAGCAATATGGCCAAAGCGGCTAATTTTTCTGCATTACCACCGGATTTGATCACATATGTTTTGTAAGGACCATCGGGGTTATGACTTGCTTCGTAGAAGTAGCCGGAGAAATCTTTCAGCAACTGTTGCCCCTGACCTGCAGCTACTTCTATGGTAGACATACCAGTGGTAAAATGGTGCGCAATACGCTGTGTCAGCGTCAGTGTATCACCATCCTGTTTCAGGACCATGATACCTGCGCGGCCGCCACCACCCTGCTCATACGTCATACCAATGGCACCATTATAGGTAGGATATGTATCGCCATAACTGGGATAAAACA
Organism: Chitinophaga sp. LS1; assembly: GCF_034274695.1. Lineage (NCBI taxonomy): Bacteria > Pseudomonadati > Bacteroidota > Chitinophagia > Chitinophagales > Chitinophagaceae > Chitinophaga > Chitinophaga sp. LS1. The sequence goes on along the minus strand of NZ_CP128362.1, from coordinate 4,377,234 downwards.
TATCGAATGTTTCTTTCGTAAAGTACAACCAGCCTTCTTTATCAAAGTACTTCGCATTGTTCTTTCCGATCATCTTCAACATATCTCTCTGCCATGGTTTGATGATATCGTGCAAAGGTTCAGCTGCAGGTGCAAAGTAATAAGGTGCATCGATGCTTTGTTCATGAAAATCCACATGTACCTGAGGCATCCAGCGGTTGTATTGTGCCATCCTGGCCTGTGATTCAGTTTGTGTTTGCCACGCCCAGTCACGGTTCAGGTCAAAGTAATAGTGGTTTGCCCTGCCACCCGGCCAGGGTTCTTTATGCTCCCTGCCGGACAATACCGGATCAGGAATAATGGTATGTACCTGGTTGTAGTAATTTACATAACGCTCACGACCATCCGGGTTCAGACAGGGATCGATGATCACCACCGTATTTTCAAGCCATTGCTGTTGCTGTGTATTGCTCTTATTCGCCAGTGTGTACAGGGTTTTCATAGCCGCTTCTGTAGATACGGCTTCGTTTCCGTGTACATTGTAACTGAGCCATACAATGACAGGATCATTGTCCGCCACCTTCGCTTCTCCACTCACTAGCTGCATATTATGCTGCCTGATCTGGTCGAGTCTGGCAAAGTTTGCAGGCGAAGTGATGGTCGCCATCATCAGCGGCCGGCCTTCGTACGTAGTTCCATATTGTTCGAGCTGCATATTGGGCGTAACGGCGGCTACTGCCCTGAAGTATTCCAACACCCGGTAGTGTGGGGTAAAGTGTGTGCCTAGTGGATATCCAAGAAACTGATCCGGCGAAGGCAGTGTTTGAGCAGAAAGGGAAAAAGTTGTGGCAAGAACTGCAAAAACCAGTGTCAGTAAACGGTATTTCATCTGTTGTAGAATTACTACATGAAGATAGGAAATATAAGTATTATCTGCTACCGTCTCCCAACAAACCGAAGTACTGCACGCAATCCAGCTGCCCATCTTCGCGGTAATAACGGAACTCACCTATACGACGATCACTCCGCCAGTTGCCGGATTCTGACAGCATGCCATTGCTATAAAAGAGTTGACGCGGGCCTTCCAGCCTGCCATCCCTGCGGAAGTAAAGCTCCTTCAGGCCACCGGATTTGAAATAGATCTCTACCCGTTCCCTGTCGGGTGCTGTTGATAATGTAAATACGCGTTTGTATACGGAGCCATCTTCATCCCGCATAATCTGTTTCAAGGTCGCATTGTCGGGTTGCTGGTTATTACAGTGTACTGTAATCATAAACAGCAATAAAGTGCCCGTGCATTTTAAAGCTGTTCTCATAGGTAATTATGTCCCTTACAAACATATATAAAATATTAATAACTCAAAATAGCACGAAAGGGGGGAGCTTCCTGCTCCCTCCCTGTTATAAATTCAGTTCTATCCTGGCGAATAAAAACCGGCCATTATACCCAAACTGGGTGGCACGGCGGCTATATCGGAACTGGTTATTGGTTGTATTGGCGGGATTTTTTACCAGGTCAGGATAAACGTCCAGTACATTGTTGGAGCCGATGCTGACTTTGACCTCTTTGGCGAGTCGGTACCCTATGGCCACGTCTGTGATCACTTTGCCTCCGTAGGTCTGGTAAAAAGCAGGATCATTGGTCGCTTCTTCCACGCTACCGAAATGCACATTTCTTACAAACAGGTTTAATTTATGGATGGTATATGCCAGCGTGAGATTAACCTTTTCCCGTGGTACGCTTCTTTCTAAATAAATACGGCTGGTACGGCTGAAATAGATATTCTCCTTGCCTTTCAGTTTGGGAGAGGAATGAATATCGCCCACCTGCTGGGTGTAACTATAGGTGCCTGACAGGTCTGCACGGAAAGTACCTTTGCCCAGCCTGGTACTGTAAGTCGCCACGAGGTCAACACCCTTTGTTTCTGAGTTGATGGCATTCGCAAAGAAAGCTGCCCTGTTAGCATTTGCGAGGGAGAGTAACTGGTAAATTTCCTTATCTACTGCAGAAGCGGTATCTGCATTGCTACCGGAAAACTGATCGGTGTATACGATCCTGTCATTGATGCGGGTATAGTAACCATCCAGGGTGAAACTGAATTTGCCTGCGATGGTGGTAAACCCTGCACTCACGCTCTTTGACTTCTCTGGCTTGAGTTTGGGAATACCCAGCAGTTGTGCCGGACGACTATCGTTTGTAAAAGTGCCTACTTCATAAGCTACGCCATCTACAAACAAGGTACTTGTAGAAGAATAATACTGCTGATGCAATGAAGGTGCTCTGAAGCCGGTGCTGGCCGACCCACGGATAGCAGTGCCTTCGCTGAGTTTGTAGCGGGCGGTGATCTTACCATTTGTGGTGCTACCGAAATCATTGTAGTTTTCAAAACGGACGGCACCCCCTAATAAAAATGCCCTGCTTAAATTCGCTTCTACATCCAGGTAGGCGGCAATGGCCGATCGGGTGGCAGTGATCGCATTCTCTGGTCTGAAACCGGGAAATACCTGTGCACCACCGGCTCTTGCGGTACCATCAGGACCAAATAATGTATTGATCGGGCCCTGTGGATCTGGTATCAAAATATCATGGCCATTTGCATCTACACCTATTTTTGAGGCACGGCCATAGTCCGTATAAGAGTTCTCTGCACCTGCTACCAGCTGGTATTTTTCAAAGCGATGTTCTGCACCAAAAGCGATATCAAAAATGTCTGCCCTTCTTGAGAAATCAAGGTTCGTAGTATTCTGTGCAAAGATCGGCCCACCGCAGGTAAACTTAGTAGGAGATGCATTTTCCAGCGATGCATTCAGCGAATGCTGTACGGAGAAATCAAATTCATTTCTGCCATAAGTATTGCTAAAATCAACTTTCCATTCACCAAGTGTTCCCCTGATACCCGCGCCGAATGAGCGATCATAGATATCGCTATTGATCTCTGGCAGGAAACCCAGTGGATAGATCTCTATCACATTGCGGCTATCATTGGGCAGGCGGTATACACCTGCTGCATTACCTGCCCTGTAACCAATGCCACCAAAGAAGTACACTTCACCATTGTTCTCCAATGGAATATTAGCATTCACAAACAGCTGTGCACTGCGTAGTTTTGACTGTCCTACCCGCATGCGGATATCATTGCGGGTAATGTGATTGGCTACGAGAAAACTATCTGTCTTATCCACACCACCGGGGTATGCTTTGTAGATAGTACCTACCCATGCACCTGAGCGATTGGTATAATTCCTGAAATCATAGGAACCGCCGAAGTTGATATAGCCTCCTTTATTACCAATGGGAATGCCATAATTGACGGCAGTTTGCACGGTTTGCCCATCTAAATTGTTTGCTGCCTGCGAAGTGACATTCCCGCCTGTAGTAACGTTGATACCTAATTGATTGACGCTACTCTTCAGGATAATGTTGATCACACCTGCAATGGCATCAGAGCCATATTGCGCCGCAGCACCATCTCTTAAGATCTCGATACGATCGATGGCGGCAGTAGGAATGGAGTTCATATCAGTACCTACTGCACCACGGCCAAAGGTGCCGTTTACATTCACGAGTGCTGTGGTATATCTTCTTTTACCATTCACCAAAACCAGTACCTGATCAGGACCTAAACCGCGCAGGGATGCGGGATCTATGTGATCGGTACCATCTGCCACTGTTTGCACGCCAGAGCTGAAAGAAGGTGCTACATAATTCAGGATCTGGTTTACACTCACCTGTGGTGCATCTTCCACTATGCGTTTGATGTCTATCACATCTACAGGCACGGGCGTTTCTGTCTGACTACGTGGCAACCCGCGGGAACCCAGTACTACCAGTTCATTCATGGTTGTACTTGCCACCAGGGAGATGTTGAGTTCGAAGGTACTTCCGGCTTTTACAGTGACAGGTTGATGTTGTGTTACAAATCCCACGTAACTCACCAGCACGGTGTAATTGCCGGGGATGGTCTCCAGCGAAAACCGTCCCTGGGCATTGGTATAACCACCTTTGTTGGTACGTTCGATCTGTACGGTAGCACCGGGTAATACAGCGCCATTGCCGTCTTTGACAATGCCGGTAATGATACCTGCTGTTTGGGAAAATGTAAATTGTGTCGAGGCGATTAATAGAGAAAAAAGGAGCAATAGCCCCCGGAAATGGTTAACTGGGTAAATCATACGAAGTAGATTTTGGGTTTTATATTTAGATTTGTTCTTTGAAGTTGGCGAATATGGGTTATAGACTATAGGCTGTTAACCAAAATACTAAATTGATCGATAAGAATAAAATACGTTTCAGATGCGCACAGTATTACTCACGCTTACATTGTTCTCCTGCACCAGTATTTATGCGCAGGACGACGCAATCCACTACAAAATTGAAAAAGAAACAAATGCTTCTCATGGTGCCGTAGTCTCGGCCCATCCCCTTGCAAGTCTGGCAGGGATTGAAGTAATGAAACAAGGTGGTAATGCTGTAGATGCTGCAATTGCAACCCAGCTGGCGCTGGCAGTTGTATATCCCGCCGCGGGTAATCTGGGTGGTGGCGGATTTATGGTGGCCCACCTGAAGACAGGTAAAAACGTGACGCTTGACTATCGTGAAGCGGCACCAGCAAAGGCAACCAGGGATATGTACCTGGATGCGGATGGTAATCCTGTCAAGTCGCTCAGCATTGACGGTCACCTGGCCTGTGGTGTACCGGGTACTGTGGCCGGCCTGTTTGCTTCCCTGCCTTATGCCAGATTACCTATGAAAAAACTCATTGCCCCAGCGATCCGGCTGGCGGAAAAAGGCTTTGCTATTACGGCTGCTGAAGCACGTAGCCTCAATGCAGCACAGGCACAATTTAAAAAACTCAATACCGAAGACAACGCATTTATGCGCGACACTCCCTGGAAGGAAGGAGATATCCTGATCCAGGAAGATCTGGCCAACACCCTGAAACTAATACGTGACAAAGGTCGTGAAGGTTTTTATGAAGGTGAAACTGCCCGGAAGATCGTAGATGAAATGGAAAGAGCCAATGGCCTGATCACGCTGGAAGACCTGAAATCTTATCGTGCAGTAGACAGAACACCTGTCGTGTTTAAATATAAGCAATACGACATTGTCACTATGCCGCTGCCAAGTAGTGGTGGTATCGCTTTGCAACAGCTCATGGGCATGGTGGCTCCTTATCCTTTAGCTACATGGGGCTTTCACGCTGTGAAGTCTATACAGCTGATGGTAGAAGCAGAAAGACGCGCTTATGCTGACAGAGCACAGTTCCTGGGTGATCCTGATTTTGTAAAGGTCCCTGTGAAACAATTGACTGATGCTACTTATATCCGGTCGCGCATGAATAACTTCGACTCTACCAAAGCTGGTTCCAGCGAAGTTGTAAAGGCGGGTAGTATTCATGAAAGTGATGAAACCACTCACCTATCGGTGATGGATGCCGAAGGAAATGCAGTATCTGTGACCACTACATTGAATGGTGGTTATGGTTCTAAAGTAGTAGTAGGTAGTGCAGGTTTTCTGCTGAATAATGAAATGGATGATTTCAGTGTAAAACCAGGCGTACCAAATATGTATGGCCTGGTAGGTAACGAAGCCAATGCCATTGCCCCCGGCAAAAGGATGTTGAGCTCCATGACGCCCACCATTGTTTTAAAAAACCAAATGCCCTACATTGTAGCAGGTACACCAGGTGGTTCCACAATCATCACTTCTGTATTCCAGACCTTAATGAACCTGCTGGAGTTCAACCTGTCTCCGAAAGAAGCTGTAGATGCGCCTAAATTCCATCATCAGTGGCTGCCGGATGAAGTAGTGGTAGAGGAAGATTTCGAGAAAGCTCCGTTGCCAGGCCTGGAAAAAATGGGGTACAAGATCACTATAAGAGGACATATTGGCCGTACTGAAGTCATCAAAGTAAACGCGGATGGCCAGATGAATGCCGTTGGCGACAAACGCGGTGATGACAGTGCTGCTGGTTTCTAATACATACGATTATGCTTGGAAAGATTTACCTGGACAGCGCACTCGAAAGACTGTCCTCCTACAAATCACTGGGCGACAACACCATCGCCCAACTGACAGGTGAGCAACTGCTGTGGCAACCGGAAGGTGAGCCAAACAGCATTTACCTGATCGTAAAACACCTGAGCGGGAATATGCGTTCACGTTGGACGGACTTCCTGACATCGGATGGAGAGAAGGCATGGAGAAACAGGGACAGTGAGTTTGAAAATGGCGTCGCTTCGAAGGAAGCCATCATCCAATTGTGGAATGATGGCTGGAAAGTGATACTGGATGCCATCGGCAGTCTTACACCGGATGACCTGGAGAAGACGGTATTGATCAGGAGTGAACCACTTATAGTAATAGATGCCATCAACAGACAACTGATGCATGTACCATATCATGTAGGACAGATTGTGTATTTAGGTAAGATCCTGAAAGGCGACAAGTGGCTGAGTCTGAGCATTCCGAAGGGAGGCTCACAGGCATTTAATGATCGTATGATGAAATGACTTTTTGCGTTACTGGCAGCCGCCAGTAACGCAAATTACTTTAACTTGTTCCCATAAAATTATTCTCCCGTGAAATATATCGCTCTATCAGCCATCCTTTTTCTCTGCTCCTGTGGCGCTGGCGACAAACAACTCCTCCATAAAAAATGGAGAGTGTACGATGTAGTTGTTCCACCCGGCTCCGGTTATGACATCACGCAAATCAACCAGGCGACTGAACTGAAAAGAGGCTACTATACGAACGTGTTCTACCAGTTCCTCGACAACAACCTGTTCATCGCCACGATCGATAACAAACCTGATTCCGGCAAATACAAGATGCTCAGCGCAGGAAAAGTCATTTCCATCACCGCTAATAACGGAGACCGTACTTACGAGAACCTTGTCACCGTTGTTACCCTCGACGATACGCACTTCGATATGAAAGTGAAATCAGGTGATTACTATTTCATTTTGAAAACAAAGGCTGAATAAATGTATCTGCACACAAATTCGACTCCTGACAAGGTAACCCACATCAGCGGAAAAGAATATCTTTTCTTCTCCGGCTTCTCTTACCTGGGCCTGCACGCGCATCCCCATCACAAAGAAGCACTCCGTAACGGCATCGACCTGTATGGAACCGTATTTGTGTCTTCCCGCATTGCTAACTTACGCCTTGATCTATATGAAGAACTGGACGATACGCTTGCTGACATGCTTAAACAGCCCGCAGCAGCTTCCTTTTCTTCCGGCTACCTTGCCTCGCAGGCAGCGGTGCTATACGCTGCCACACAGGGTGAGCTATGTTACTCTCCGACCACACATCCCTCGCTCCGTTTAGGTAAAGCCAGTATCCCCAATCTGACCTGGGAAGAATGGACAGCACAAACGATTGAGAAAGTAAACGCCTGGCCGGATCGCACCTTTGCGATCGTGACCGATAGTGTGAATCCACTCACCAGCAATATCAACGATTTCAACTGGCTGAATGAAATTAATAAAGAAGTGATGGTAGTGATAGACGACTCTCATGGCTTTGGTGTATTAGGACCCAACGGTAATGGTATTGTTCATGTACTGCCACAGCACCCGCCACTCCGCTACCTGCTCTCCGCTTCACTGGCCAAGGCATTTAGCATACAGGGAGGCGTGGTCTCGGGTAGACTGGAAGACATCATCGCTATTAAAAAAACACCCGCTTTTACAGCAGGTACTTCATTGATGCCGGCCAGCGCCTGGGCATTTCTGCAAAGCAAAAAACTGCATCATCATCAACGAAAACTGATGCAGCAACGCATCGCTGAGTTTGCAACGTTAACGGCTGATATGCCTCAGCTACATAATCCTTTTCGACTACCTATCTTCCTGGTGAAAGCGGGTATTGAAAAAAAGCTGGAACACCAGGGAACCATCATCTCCTCTTTTGGCTACCCTGATCCGGATAGCCCACCCATTAACCGTATTGTCGTAACTGCACTGCATCAAAAAACCCAGCTGGAAACATTGCAACAGCAATTAAAACAAGCCTTCAAAACTGCCTGATCATGTTCACTACATTACTTTGCCTGTTAACGACCTTTTTGCCGGCAGCACAGAAAGATTCGTCTTCCCTGCTCTGGAAAATCAGCGGCCATGGCCTGTCTAAGCCTTCATACCTGTTTGGCACCATCCACATGCTCTGCACTGACGATCTTCCTTTTTCTGTCGCCATTGGCAAAGCGATGAAGGAGACCAAAGCCTTCTATATGGAATTCAACATGGACGATACAGAAGCCATGACCCGCATAGCCGGTGAGATGATGATGCCTGAAGGTTATTCATTCAAAGCCCTGTTATCGCCGGAAGATTATACAATACTCAGCGATTACTTCCGCGATTCTATCGGCACCTCATTGCAGTTATTAGACAAGATGAAACCCATGCTCATCATGAGTATACTGATGGAAAAAACCGCTACCTGTCCGAATCCTGTCTCCTGCGAAAATATGCTCCTGCTACTCGCCAAAGACCAGGGTCTCACCATACATGGACTGGAAAAGGCAGAAGATCAGATCGCGATATTTGATAGTATTCCTGATAAAGAGGAAGCAGAAAGTCTTGTAAAGCAGGTGAAAGATATGGCAGCTTCCAGAACGGAGTACCAACAATTGCTGGATGCTTATTATAAGGCAGATCTCAACCAGCTGCTTGGTTTAATCCTGCAGGAAGAAGATGTGGTCCGCTACAAAAAACTCATGCTGGACGATCGTAATAACAACTGGATACCCGTTATCACAAAGCAAATACAGCAGACACCTGCATTCTTTGCATTTGGCGCAGGTCATTTAGCCGGCAAAGGTGGGGTCATCGCACTGCTCAGAAAAGCAGGTTACAAGGTAGAACCGGTGGCGTTGTAAGCATTATCCAAAATGTCCGTTTACATAATTCTTTGTCAGCTCCTGTTGAGGGGAATGGAATATCTGTTCGGTATCGCCATATTCAATCAGTTCGCCCAGGTACATAAAAGCGACTTTGTCTGAAATACGCTGGGCCTGCTGCATATTGTGGGTGACGATGACGATGGTATAATCCCGCTTCAGACTGAGGATGAGTGATTCTATTTTATTTGTGCTGATGGGATCCAGTGCAGAACAGGGTTCATCCATCAGGATCACCTCGGGGCGCAGGACCACAGCTCTTGCTATACACAATCGTTGTTGCTGCCCACCGGATAATTTTACGGCAGGTTTCTTCAATTCATCTTTTACTTCATCCCACAGGTAACTTTCTTCCAGTGCCCGCTGTACCAAACCGGGAATTTCATGTTTGGGAAACTGATGGATGCGCAGTGGATAAGCGAGGTTATCAAAGATGCTTTTGGGCAAAGGATTGGCTTTCTGAAACACCATCCCGATCCTTCTTCTCACTTCATTGACAGAGAGCTGGTGATCATAAATATCCTGGTTATCCAGTTGGATCTCTCCCTTAATCTTCGCATCAGGCGATAGATCATGCATGCGGTTAAACGAACGTAGCAAAGTAGACTTTCCACATCCTGAAGGCCCGATCAGCGCCGTCACCTTGTTTTCAGGGAAGTCGATATTCACCTGTTTCAGGATCTGTTTATTCCCAAAATACAGATCCAAATGGTGTGCTGACAATTTGATCTTATCCATAATCAATCCTGCGTTCTTTGTTTAAACCTGAAATAAAATGCGACCATGTTCAGCAGAAACACGATTATAATCAGTACCACAGCCGTTCCATACGCCAGGGGCCGTACGGCTTCGATAGACTGGTGCTGTGTGCACAACATATACAGGTGATAGGGCAATGCCATGAACTCCTGATCCAGGGCCGTTGTCATGCCATTGATATAAAATGCGGCACCGGTAAATAAGATAGGCGCTGTTTCGCCTGCGGCTCTTGACAGGGTCAGAATAACGCCTGTGAGAATGCCTGGCAATGCCTTGGGTAATACTACATCCCTGATCGTTTCAAACTGTGTAATACCCAGTGCCAGTGTGGCTTCGCGCATACTGACAGGTACCCGCTTCAGCGCCTCTTCGGTAGTAGTAATGATATAAGGTAATGATAGTAACCCTAATGTAAGACCTGCAGCAAATACAGAAGTGCCGAGCCTGAAGGTCTGTACAAAAAGCGCCAGTCCAAACAAGCCATAAATAATAGAAGGAATACCAGACAGGTTTCGGATAGAACCCCGGATCACATTCGTCAACAACGAAGGTCTGGCATATTCATTCAGGTATACGGCACAGGCAACACCGAAGGGCACGGAGAATAATGTCGTGATAAAGGTGAGTAACAAAGTACCGGTAATAGCTGGCAGTATCCCTCCTTTAGTCATAGCCGCTACCGGGGGCTGGCTTACAAACTGCCATGATAATACAGATAATCCTTTTGAAAAGATATCCCATAGGATGACGCCCAAAAACAGGCAGACGATGAACGTACTACCTGTTAATATCAACCAGTTAAACCATTTTCTCATGCCTGAAATTTTCTCAACCTGTTAGCGGCATATTCCCCAACGAGGTTGATGATTAATGTAATTAAGAACAACACTGCTGCGATAGCAAAGAGCGCAAAGTAGTGGGTGGTGCGGTAAGGCACCTCTCCCATTTCGATGGCAATGGTAGCAGTGATGGTTCTGATAGAATCCAGGAAACCTGTGGGCATCTCGGCAGTATTGCCGGTGGCCATGAGTACTGTCATTGTTTCGCCGAGGGCTCTGCCTAATCCTAACAACACGGCAGCTATTAATCCCGGGTAGGCAGCGGGTATGACCACTCTATACAAGGTTTGCCATTGATTGGCCCCTAGTGCCAGCGAAGCTTCGCGATGACTTCGGGGGATGGCATTGATCGCATCTTCACTGATGGTAATGATGGTAGGTAATGCCATCACTGCCAATAAGATAGAACCATTGAGGGCATTCAATCCATTCGCAATACCAAATATCTTTGCAATACCCGGTCCTACCAGTGTAATACCCAGGAAACCAATGGCCACAGAGGGGATGGCAGCCAGCATTTCGATAACAGGTTTTAATACGACCTGCAATTTTCGTGGCGCCAGTTCTGAAAGGAAGGCGGCACATAATATACCCAATGGCACCGCGATGATCATAGACCCAAAAGCCACCAAACCCGTGCTCACGAGCAATGGAATGATGCTATAGGCATTCTTGGAATTATCCGGATCCCACTGTGCGCCAGTAAAAAAGTCGATGGGAGGTACATCGAAAAAGAAGCTTACACTGTTGTATAACAACATAATGAAAATTCCTGCCAGCAAGGCAATGGTGAGTAAGCCAGTCGTTTTAAATACCTGTTTCATGAGCCAATCCATCCTTTCCCGCCTTTTGATACGCATAAAGATTATTTTTTGGGTAGAATATAACAGTTTGAAAATCAGCATTGGGTTATAGAAGCATCGAAGAGCAATCGAAGAAGCGTCGAAGAACAATCGAAGCGCAATCGAAGAGCAATCGAAGAAGCATCGAAGAAGCATCGAAGAGCAATCGAAGAGCAATCGAAGAGCAATCGAAGAAGCATCGAAGAAGCATCGAAGAAGCATCGAAGAAGCATCGAAGAGCAATCGAAGCGTAGTATAAGAGCAGTTTAAGAGCAGTCTAAGAAAGCTTATAGAAATGTGATACATTATCTATTTTCCAACTGGATAATACCCTCCTGTCTTAATTATTTTCTGGCCTTCGGCACTTTGTTCAAAATCGATGAAAGGCCTTACCTGTATTGAATCTTTCGCCCTGAAGTATTGGAACAGGGGACGCTGGAAGAAGTACTTTCCTTCTTCAATTTTTGCAGCATCCAGGGGTGACACTGCATCCACTTTGTCTGTAGTATACACCGGTAATACTTTTATCCCTTTGTTGGCCCCGGCGCTCACATATCCGGCGCCTACATAGCCGATGCCGGAGTGATCTGCACGAATGGCTTCCACGATCTGTGCATTGCCATTCATTTGTTTTGCGCGTGGGGAGAAAGCGATATGCAAACGATCTTTTACAAAATCATGGGTCCCGGAATTACTTTGACGCCCATAAATGTTCACCGGCAGGTGCTTTCCCGTAATCTGCTCCCAATCCCGGACCTTTCCACTCAGCACATCAGCCAGCTGTTGGGTACTGATAGATTCCATTGGAAGATCATCGGCTACGATAAAGGCAATGGCATCCTGTGCAAAAATGAATGAATCGAGCGCGATGCCTTTTTCCCGGAACAAGGCCACCTCTTTATCATTGATCCTCCTGCTGGAATTGGCAATATCTGCTGTGCCATTCAGCAGGGAGGCGATACCCAATCCGGAACCACCACCGGATACGGAAACGAATAAAGAAGGTTTGTAATGATGAAATGACTCTGCAAACTGTACGGCAAGGTTAACTTCGGTATCTGATCCCTTCACTTTCACTGTTTTATTGCCTGAACAGGATAACAGCACAATGCCCAGAATGAGGAATGAATACTTCATATGGATAAGATATCAATTCCCAATCCAAAAACTTTAACAACTGTATTAACTTACTATTAATTAAACTTGTAAAACAGGGGCATATCACTTAAGAAAAATTGCTAACCTGATCGCTCCAAGAGCCCGGTATTATCAACTTATTCAATTAAATTTGCCGCTTAAACATTGCTGCGCTGAAAAAGGTACGTAAAATAATCACGATTGTTCTCCTTAGTATACTGGGTTTGGCTATCCTTCTGGGTATCCTGGTCAACATCCCTGCAGTACAGAATTTCCTTGTTCAGCAAGCAATCACCCGACTCTCGCACCAGCTGAAAACAAGGGTAGACCTCAAGCATGTAGATATCCGTCTCTTCAATAGCCTTCGCCTGGAAGGTCTCTATATCGAAGACCGGAACAAAGATACTTTGCTATATGCCGGTACTGCCCAGGTAAAGATCACTGACTGGTTCTTTGTGCAGGATAAGCCAGTACTCAAATACATCGGCCTGGATAATGCCAGCATCAACTTAATACGTACCCGCAAAGATTCTCTCTGGAACTACGATTTCATCATCGACGCCTTTGCCAGTGCACCAGATACATCGAAAACAAAGAAGCCTTCCGGCGGCGTATCGATCGACCTTCGTAAGATCGACCTCACGAATGTCAGGATCAACCAGGTAGACCAGTGGATTGGTGAAGACTACTACGTAACTGCCAAACAAATTTACCTGGATGCCAAGAACCTTGATCTGCAGCAACACAATATTGACATACAGGAGCTGAAACTGGACAAGCCATCGTTTATCATTTCCAGTTATAAGTCCTCACCCCTGCGTCACAAAAAACCAAAAGCAGACAAAGAAGAGCTGACAGATACTACTGCTATTCCTGAGCTTCGCTGGAACAGTGCCAACTGGAAACTGCTGGTCAAAGAAGTCTCGATCAAAGACGGCCTCTTTGGCGTAGACGACCCGGATGATACCACTGCTGTAACAGCCGGTTATTTTGCACCGAATCACATACGCTTCCAGAAAATAAATCTACAGCTCACCAATACGACATTAGTAAAAGACAGTATCCTGGGCGACCTGACCTTCAGTACAAAAGAACGTAGCGGATTTGAAGTAAAGAAACTCTCTGCACGCTTTAAGATGTCGCCAGTGGAAATGGAGTTCTCTCACATGGACCTCCTGACAGCCAACAGTCACCTCCGTGATTATTACACCATGCAATATGCCGATATCAGTGATATGAACGATTATATCAACCTGGTATTCATGCGTGCACATATTGTAAACAGTAAACTATCTTCTGACGATATTGCTTTCTTTGCACCGGAACTGAGGGACTGGAAAAAGGTAGTCACCCTCTCTGGCGATGCCCGTGGACCGGTGTCAAACCTGAAAGCGAATAATATAGAACTCTCTGACAATGCAGGTACACACCTGAAAGGAGGTTTGGAAATGCGTGGGCTGCCTGATATCGCGGAAACCTTCATCGACTTCCATGCCGATGAACTAACCACTAATGGCGGGGAAATCCTGAGCATTGCCCCTTCCCTGCGCAACGTGGAACCACTGCGTATTGACAAACTGAGCAACATTCTCTTCCAGGGTAGCTTTACAGGGTTTATCAATGACTTTGTGGCCTATGGTAAGTTCCAGACTAACCTGGGTAACCTGAATTCTGACTTGAACTTCAAGACCAGCAAGGATGTGCCGGTATACTCCGGTAGTCTGACCACGAATGATTTCAATATGGGTAGCTTGCTGGATGTACCCCAACTCTCCACCGTGTCGCTAAGTGCGAAGGTAAACGGCGCAGGTTTCAACTTTAAAACACTGAATGCAACAGTAGATGCGGATGTACAGAAAATTACGCTCTACGACTACACCTATACCAATATCAAGACGAAGGGTGAGATGAACAGGAAGTTCTTCAACGGTTCGCTCGCAGTGGGTGACCCTAACCTTGATATGGACTTTGCCGGTACCATTGACTTCAATGCGCCGGTGCCCGTGTTCCGTTTTGATGCTGACATCCGACACAGTAACCTGAAGGCCATGCGCCTCACGGATGACTCCCTCACTTTCCAGGCAAAACTGGACCTGAACTTTGCGGGTAGTAATATCGATAACTTCGATGGTTCTGCACGTGTGTACGATGTATCGCTGTACCGCAAGCTACACAGACTGGAATTTGACTCACTGAATGTATCTACACATCTGGAGAACAATATCAAGGTACTGGCTATTCAGGGTAGTGAGATCAGCGGGTTTGTGAAAGGGAACTATAGTTTTATGGACCTGCCGGATGCATTCAAACTGTTGCTCAATAAATACTACCCCAGCTATTTCCCTACAGCACCGACCAAAGAGATTAAGCAGGATTTCTCCTTTTCCTTCCAGATGGGAGAAGTGGATAAGCTGATCAAGGGTTTTACAGACAAGGTGACGGGTTTTGACCAGTCTAAAATAGATGGGTCGCTGAATACGGTGAATGGCAACCTGTCGCTGAATGTATTTGTGCCACAGGCGGGCTATGGCGGGTATATGGTGAATGACCTGCAACTGAAAAGCTCCGGTAATTTTGATAAGATTGACATCAGTACAAGTATAGGCAGGGTTACCAGTGGAGACAAGGTATTACTACAGCACCCATTGATCCTGGCCAGTTCCGGCAAAGATACTTCTTACCTGAAAGTAGACCTGCAGGCACAGGACACTTCCTCCCTGGATGGTTTCTATGCCAGGGTGATCACTGTATCGGATGGGGTGAAGATCAGCTTCCTGAATAGTGCCTTTACCGTAAATGAAAGACAGTGGAATGTGACACCGGGCAATGAAATCTATTGGAGTAAGAACTTCCTCACCGTACATAACCTGAAGGTGACGCGCAATGAACAGAGCGTGTCCGTAGAAACCAACGAATACAACCCGGATGAGTCTGCCTTCATGATCAACCTGAAGAACCTGAACCTGGCCGATGTAATTCCGGCGCAATTGACGCCTATGCGTATAGAGGGACTGGCAGACGGGAAGATCCTGATCACAGACCCGATGCGGAACCTGGATATAGATGCGGATATTGTGACCAAAGAACTACGACTGGACAATGACTCCATCGGGCTGGTATCTTTTGCAGGGGGATATAGTCAGGGCACCGGCGAAGCCACATTTGAATTACATAGTGATAATGCCGGTAAGAACCTGGATGCAAAGGGAAGTGTGGGATTAACGAAAGAAAATAACAGACTGGAAGGTACAGTGAACCTGAAGGGTGTAGACCTGGTATTGCTGGATCGCTTTGTAAAAGATTATGTGACAGATCTGAAAGGGCAGGTAAATGGGCAGATCAATGTGAGTGGCACTACAGAACTGCCTTCGGTGAAAGGGAACCTGAAAGTGGATAGTGCGAAAGTAAGGGTATTGTACCTGGGTACAAATTATACCATTCCTAAGTTGAACATTAATATAGATGATAACCTGATTGAGTTTGGCAACTTCACCATTATTGATAAGAACAACAGTAAAGCAAGTGGTAGTGGATATATTTCTCATGATCATTTCAATGCACTGACGTTCGACTTTGATGTAACGGCGAGAAACTTTGTCTTCCTGGGTACAGGTGCGGCGGATAGTGATCTCTTTTATGGAGATGTGATTGCGGATGGAAAGGTTTATTTCCAGGGTCCGTTAAATGATATGGTATTGAAAGTGCAGGCAAAGCCGGATAAGGGTACCCATTTCTACCTGCCATTGTCGGATAGTAAGGATATCGGGAAGTCGGATTACATTACCTTCAAAACCTATGGTACAGAGATGAAGGAAGAGAAGCGGAAGAAGAAGGATAACGTGAAGCTGAATGTGAAACTGGATATATCTGCTACCCCTGATGCACAGATTGATGTGATTATGGATGCTGCGAGTGGTGATATGATTTCTGCCAATGGTACCGGAAACCTTCAGATCAATGTAAACCTGGATGGAGATTTTACCATGTTTGGGAACTATGAGATCAACCTGGGTAGCTATAATTTTACTTTGCAAAGGCTGACCAGCTGGAAGTTTGATATCGACAAGAGCAGTTCAATTACCTGGAATGGCGATCCGCAGGCAGCGAAGGTAGATATACATGCAAAGTATTCTTTGCCAAAAGTGAGTTTGTACAACCTGGTGGGAACGGCTTCTACCACAACAGATAAACTGGCGACCCGTACAGAGCGGGTGGATATCCTGATTAACCTGCGGGGGGAGTTGATGAAACCTGATATTTCTTATGAGATCAATCTGCCAGAGGTAGGGTCACTGGCATATGAAAGTGGTGTGGCAGCGAAACTGAAGGAAATAAACCAGGATCAGAATAAGGCCTTGCAACAGATGGCGGGGTTGTTGCTCTTTAACCAGTTCCTGCCTGAAGATCCGAGTTCGGGAGGTGCGAGTGTGGCGATCACAGGTAAGAATAGTGTGGGACAGGCATTGAGTGCGCAGGCACAGGCGATATTGAATAATATAACCGGGGCACTGCTCAAGAACAGTGGTATTGGTGTGAATGTGAACTATCGTGCTTATAATATTGGTAATGTGGATAATACGGCGATGGACAGGAACCAGGTGAGTGCCGGTATTACCAGTACCTTATATAATAACAGGGTACGGTTGTATGTGGGTGGTGATTATGACTGGGGGAAGGCGGCTACTTCAGCGAATACGAACCGGCTGGCGGGAGACTTCAGGGCAGAGTACCTGCTGACGCCGGAGGGCAGGTTCCGTATCAATGCATTTAGTAAGTCGGATTATGACGTATATAATTTGGTGAACAGGACTAAGGCGGGTTTGGGGTTATCTTATGTACGTGAGTATAATAAATTCACCGAGTTGTTTAATGAGCGGGCGAGAAAGCGGATGATAGATAGTATGAGGAGGTCTGAGATGCAGCGGTTGGACGAGAAGGATACAACGGTGAAGCCGGCGAGGGATACAACGCATTAAATAAAAAAGGGTCCTGCCAGAGGGAATTCACCAACGAAGATGAAAACCATTTTCATAAAGAAAGGGTCCTGCCTCTGGCAGGACCCTTTCTTTATTTATCCTTTCAGGATCTCGTGACCCATTTTATCTCTTTTTGTTTTCAAATACACCTCATTATGCGGGTTGGGATGAATTTCGATCGGCACATTTTCTACCACTTCTAATCCATATCCTTTCATCCCGGCTCTCTTTTTGGGATTATTTGAAATCAACCGCATTTTGGTAATATTCATATGCCTCAGGATCTGGGCACCCACACCATAATCTCTTTCATCCATCTGGAAGCCTAATTCCAGGTTTGCTTCCACAGTATCTCTTCCTTCTTCCTGTAATTTATAGGCTTTCAGTTTATTCAGCAATCCAATACCTCTACCTTCCTGGTTCATATATAATATAAGACCTTTTCCTTCCTGTTCTACCATCTGCATGGCTTTGTGGAGTTGCGGGCCGCAATCACATCTCAGGCTATGGAGAATATCGCCGGTTACGCAGGAAGAGTGGATACGCACCAGTACGGGTTCATCTTTCTCCCATTCTCCTTTCTTCAGTGCCATATGGGTTTCGCCGGAATTCAGTTGTTTAAACGCAATCAATTCAAAATCACCATATTCAGTCGGCATCTGTACGCGTACCTCTTCTTCGATCAGGGATTCCTTCTTGAGTCGGTATTCGATCAGATCTTTGATGGAAATCAGTTTCAGGTCAAACTTCACTGCTATTTCCTTCAGTTCAGGTAGTCGGGCCATGGAGCCATCTTCGTTCATGATCTCCACCAGTACGCCGGCAGGCTCAAATCCTGCTAACCGGGCCAGATCGATTGTAGCTTCGGTATGTCCGGTGCGGCGCAGCACTCCTCCTTTCTTTGCTTTCAGGGGGAAAATGTGCCCGGGCTTACCTAATTCTTCAGAACGAATATTGGGATCGATCAGGGCCTGGATTGTTTTAGCTCTGTCATGGGCGGAGATACCGGTGGTACAACCATGTCCCAGTAAGTCAACAGAAACTGTAAAAGGTGTTTGGTGTAAAGCTGTATTATCACGCACCATCATTTCCAGACCGAGTTCGTCGCATCTTTCTTCAATTAATGGTGCACATATTAATCCACGGCCGTAACGGCTCATAAAGTTGATAATCTCCGGAGTCACATTCCTTGCAGCTGTGATGAAATCGCCCTCATTCTCCCTATCCTCGTCGTCTACTACTATGACCAGTTTACCCTTCTTTATATCTTCTATGGCTGATTCTATTGTATCTAACATATCACTGTTGTTATATTGATTGCAAAGTTAGGTTAAAAAGAGGCATGAAACATTGGATTAATCCCGGATTTTACGCCCTTTTGACAGCACAAAAAGTCACCTTCCAGTGGTGTCGGGCGTCCAATATTTCCCTAATTCCTCTCAAACACGCTCCCATCAGTTTAATACCCTTCTTTCTTTATCATATATTAAATATAAGCATATCAACATTTGTCAGAAAAACTAATATAAAAACAGCCCTTGCCCGACAGAGAATTAAGTATTCCAACAAATTATTATTCGAAATATTAGAATTTCTTACCCTATTAGTTGAACAAACTCCATTTAAAGACTGTTTTGCCATATAGTTTCGAATATACACAGCCATCTACTCAATCTTTTAATATGGCTTAACAATTTGTTAATTTCAAGTTAAAATTCGTAAGAAAAAATTATTAACCTTTGCGGTCTTATAAAATCAAACTGCTCAAATATGGGATGTAAAAAACTACTGTTAACATTCATTGTCTTGCTTAGCGTTTGCTATTCTTTCGCGCAGGTAACAACAAGTGCTGTTACCGGTCTGGTGAAAGATGCAAAGGGGGAGGGCCTGATTGGGGCCACAGTTAAAGCCATTCACGTTCCAACCGGAACCGTTTATGGTACCACAACACAAGCGGGAGGTCGTTACACCATTCCCAACATGCGTGTAGGGGGTCCTTACACCGTTACAATTACCTATATAGGCTATCAGGAACAAAACATTAAAGATCTGTATCTGAGCCTGGGTACTGCATTGACCCAAAACGTAAAACTTGAAGATGGTAGCAAATCGCTGAACGAGGTAACTATTACCGGTCAAAAAAGCAGCATTATCAGTTCAAACCGTACTGGTACACAGACCAACATCAGCCAGCGCCAGCTGACTGAGTTGCCAACTGTAGGCCGTAGCATCCAGGATTTCGCCCGTTTGACACCGCAGGCAGTTGCTACTTACAGCAGCTCGAACGGTAGCCCACTGGGTATTTCCTTTGCAGGTCAGAGCAACAAATTCAACTCATTCACTGTGGATGGTGCGAATGCAAATGACGCATTTGGTCTGACTGCTACAGGTACCAATGGTGGTCAGGCGAATGTAAACGCTGTTCCACTGGAATCGGTACAGGAAGTACAGATTGTACTGTCTCCATATGATGTTACCCAGAGTAACTTCACGGGTGGTGGTATCAACGCTGTTACCAAATCAGGTACTAACCAGTTCCACGGTTCGGCTTATTTCCTGAACCAGAACCAGGGTCTGGTAGGTCACAACGTACAGAGCGATGTGAAATACGCTACTTATAATAATACAACATGGGGTGCCAGCTTAGGTGGTCCTATCGTTAAGAATAAAGCATTCTTCTTCGTAAACGCTGAAAGAAACGACTACAAAACGCCGCTGCCTTACAATCCGGCAGATGCAGGTTCAGGTTCTAAATTCAGCACTGCGAGACTGGATTCTATCCGTAACTACCTGATGACCAACTATGGTTACGATCCAGGAAGCTACACTGATATCAGTTCTAAAGGTTATGCGACTTCGGTATTCGCACGTATCGACTGGAACATCAGCGACAAGCATAAGCTGACCCTGCGTCATAGCTATGTAGATGGTAGCAACTACGTAATTTCACGTACTGCCACTACTATGACCTTTGGTAACAGCGGTTACTACATGCTCAGCACTACTAACTCTTCTGTAGCTGAACTGAACAGTAACTTCAATGCAACAACATCCAACGTGCTGCGTGTGACTTACAACCGTATCCGCGACAGACGTAATACATCTGCATTCCCTTCTATTTACCTTACAGAAAGCAGTCTGAACTACAATGCTGGTGCTGACTATTCTTCTGCACGTAACTCACTCGGTCAGGACAACTTCACTATCGTGGACAACCTGACTATCCAGAAGAAGAAGCACACCCTGACCTTTGGTACTGACAACCAGTTCTTCAACACGAACAACGTGTTCCTGCAGTACTACTATGGTTATTACACTTACAGAAGCTTGAGTGCTTTGCTGGCTAACTCAGCTGCACCATCTTCATATGGTATCAGCTACTCTGCCAAGGGTGGTGATGACGTAGCTCCGGGTAAGATCCACGCAGGTCAGTTCAGCGTATATGGCCAGGATGTATGGGATATCAATGACAGGTTCCGCCTGACTTATGGTGTTCGTATTGATCTGCCTGTATTCTTCAACAAACCTGATGCAAACACCGGCTTCAACTCTTCTGATCTGGCAGCTAAATACAACGTACAGAACAACGTAGTTCCTAAGTCTAAACTGCTGTTTGCACCAAGAGTTGCCTTCAACTACGATGTTAATGGCGATGGTACTACCCAGCTGAGAGGTGGTGTTGGTCTGTTCACTGGTCGTGTGCCACTGGTATGGATCTCTAACGCTTACTCTAACACAGGTGTTGCCTTCACTAAATTCAGTGGTACACCTGATGCTTCTGTTCGTTTCAACTACGATCCATCTGACGTACACCTGGGTGCTTATATCCCAACTACTACGGCTGCGCCAACTGAAGTTGACGTTACTGACAAGAACTTCAAATATCCTCAGGTACTGCGTGGTAACCTGGCTATCGACCAGAAACTGCCATGGTGGGGTCTGATTGGTACCATCGAAGGTCTATATACCAAGACTATCAACAACATCGCTTATCAGAACCTGAACGTAGGTGACCAGCAAGGTACTGTGACTGTAGGTAACACTACCCGTCCATGGTACAACTTCACCCGCGCAAACAGCAGCTATACTGACGTAATCTACCTGAAAAACACCAGCAAGGGTTACGCTTATAACTTTACTTTCCAGATCCAGAAACCTCTGGACCATGGATGGGCTGGTAGCATCGCGTATACTTATGGTAAATCTACCTCAGTAAACGATGGTACTTCTTCTACCGCTTATTCTAACTGGCGTTTTGCTTACAACCAGAACGGTCTGAATAACGTAGGCGAAGCTCGTGCTAACTACGATCCAGGTCACCGTGTAGTTGCTTTTGCAAGCAAGACTTTCCGTTATGCTAAGAACCACATGAGCACTACTGTTGGTCTGGTTTACCAGGGTTACACTGGTCAGCGCTACTCATTCCTGTATAACTATAACCTGACAGGTGATGATGCTTCCGGTAAAACCGGTTCTTCGAGCTTAGCTTATCTGCCTACAGATGCAAGCCAGTTTGCAAACCTGACAGTAAATGGTGCAACTGTTACTCCTGATCAGCAGCTGGCTGACTTCAAGGATTTTGCTTCTCATAACAAATACCTGCAGGATAACCTGGGCAAGAACACTGTTCGTAACGGTGCAAGAATGCCATGGGAAAGTCACTTCGACCTGAAGATCGCCCAAGACTTCATCCTGAAA
This sequence comes from Chitinophaga sp. LS1, assembly GCF_034274695.1. Classification (NCBI taxonomy): domain Bacteria; kingdom Pseudomonadati; phylum Bacteroidota; class Chitinophagia; order Chitinophagales; family Chitinophagaceae; genus Chitinophaga; species Chitinophaga sp. LS1. Next base: position 4,355,092 of record NZ_CP128362.1, on the reverse strand, counting down.
AACACACACAGACTGGAAGTTGGTTTCGACGTTCTGAACGTTGCTAACCTCCTGAACCGTAACTGGGGTTGGGGTTACTACCTCGGTAACCAGTCAGTGTCTCTGTTCAGCATAGTATCTCAGACACAGAACCCAACATTCACCTTTGATAAAACAAAGATGAACAACATCAACGGTATCCTGAGACCATACACAGTGAGCGACTACCTGTCACGCTGGAGAGGTCAGTTGAGTGTTCGTTATAACTTCTAATCTGCATTTATACAGATACAAAAAACGCTTCGGCCTAACAGCCGAAGCGTTTTTTTATTATATTTATATGAATGCATGAACAATATTACAAATGGAAATCCCCTCATCTCGGCCGTGAATTCGAGATGCTGGTATTCGGAGAGGAAGGCTATCCCCTCATCCTCTTCCCTACCTCTATGGGGCGCCATTATGAACATAAGGAAAGAGGCCTAATTCATGCATTACAATGGTTCATCGACCATCAGCTCATTCGGGTCTATTGCCCTGATAGTATAGATGCCCGAAGCTGGTATAACAAACAGGTCTCCCCTGCCCAACGCACGCTCAATCACATTGCTTACGACAACATGCTGCGGCATGAGGTGCTGGAAAGGGTCATATACGAAACCGGCGTTCACCGCGTAGCCTTAGCCGGCTGCAGTTTTGGTGGGTACCATGCCTCCAACTTTGCCTTCCGCTACCCGGAGCAGGTATCTTACCTCTTTAGCCTCAGCGGCATTTTTGATATTACCTCCCGCCTGGATGGTCATTATGATGATAATGTCTATTTCAATAATCCCATGGATTACATGCGCGACAATCCGCGCGAGGCCCTCTGGCGCATGGGAATTATACTAGGCGTAGCCGACGAAGATATAGCCCGTAACCAGAATGAACGGATGTCAGGGATACTCGCTCACAAAGGCATCAGCCACTGGCTGGATGTAAGGCCCAATCAAAAACATGACTGGCCCGTATGGAACGAAATGTTACCATATTACCTTTCCCTTATAAAATAAGCTGGCGAATCCATTGGCGCGAATATTGATCCTCAACCGCTTTTATGGCAAACGGAATCATTGATACACTCAACGTAAAAACATTTTTCAGGATGAAAAAAATAGGCCTTCTCTATGGTCAGGAAAACAGTTTCCCCCAGGCATTCATTGACCGCGTAAACGCAAAAAATGTCAACGACATCTCTGCTGAATTCGTATCTATCGACAAAGTAATACAGGGTATTCCAAATGAATATGCTGTGATACTGGATCGTATTTCGCAGGATGTTCCTTTCTATCGTACCTGGCTCAAACAGGCTGCACTGGAAGGAAGCGCGGTGATCAATAATCCATTCTGGTGGAGTGCGGATGATAAATTTGTGAACAATGAGCTGGCTGCACGTGCGGGTGTCAATGTTCCTAAAACTGCATTACTCCCCTCCCGCGATCTACCGGTAAATACTACGGATCAATCGTTCAGAAACCTGATATATCCTTTTGACTGGGAAAGCATTTTCGCGCACATTGGCTTTCCTGCTTATATGAAACCTTACAATGGCGGAGGTTGGAAACATGTCTACAAAGTCAATAGTGCTGAGGAATTCTTTGCACAACATGCGCATACCGGCCAGCTGGTGATGATGTTGCAGGAAGAGATTGAATACGATTCTTATTATCGTTGTTATTGCATTGGCGGCAAGTATGTACGTGTTATTCCTTACGACCCGCACCAGGCTCCTTATCAACGTTATCTTGATAAGGCACAGGGAGACGATGACCTGGAAGGTGTGATCATCGAACAGGTGGCTAACCTGAACCGTTACCTGGGATACGATTTCAATACAGTAGAAATAGCCGTGCGTGCAGGGATCCCTTATGTGATCGACTTCTGGAACCCTGCGCCGGAGGCAGATGAGGCGACGATCGGTGCAGAGAATTTTGAATGGGTGGTAGAGACAGCGGCGAATTATGCTATTGAAAGAGCGCTGAAACAGTTGCCGGGAACAGATAACCTGACATGGGGTGCGTTTATGACCCATGCGGTGCCAGGAAATCAGACGGCGATAGTACCGGGTGCGAAGAAGACGGCGGCAAAGAAATCGACGACACCGGTGGGTGCTGCGCCTGCTGAGAAGAAGACTGCTGAGAAAAAGACTACTGAGAAGAAGGCTGCTGCTAAAAAAGAACCTGCGGCAAAAAAGACAACTACTAAAAAAGCAAAGGCCAAAGAATAGGTTGTTTGTTTGTATACAACCGGCCTGCATTACCAGCTATCTCCCCTCAGCCGGTATGCAGGCCTTTTTGTTTCTGAAAATGGTTTTCATCCCCGTTTGTGAATTCCCTCTTTCATGAATGTTCTATTGGCGGCTGCGAAAAAAGAGTACCCCTTCCTTGCTGCCGCAGTCCATTTTCCATATTCTTCTTATCTTGCCTCCCTAATTACCAGCTATGCTCCGGAATTTCACACTAGGCATTGAAGAAGAATACATGGTCATGGACCCTCGGACGCTCGAGTTATGCTCCCATGAACAGAAAATTGTAGAACAGGCCCACAAAGTCATCCCGGAAAAAGTAAAAGCCGAATTTCATCAGGCAGTCGTAGAAGTCGGCACCCACATTTGTGCAAACATCGACGAGGCCCGTGCAGATGTAGCACACCTTCGCAAAACGGTGGCACAGATTGCCGGCGACCTGGGATATAGTATCGGCGCCTCCGGTACTCATCCCTTTTCCAAATGGGAAGCCCAGCTCATCACAGACCATCCCCGGTATTTCGAAATTGTGAATGAAATGCAGGACGCTGCCAGATCGAACCTGATCTTTGGGCTGCATGTGCATGTGGGAATGGAGAACAGGGAAATGGCCCTGCATATCGCGAATTCTGTGCGTTATTTTTTGCCACACGTATTTGCCCTAAGTACCAACTCTCCTTTCTGGGAAGGTCGGAATACAGGCTTTAAATCATACAGGGTAAAGGTATTCGATAAGTTTCCCCGTACTGGTATCCCTGATTATTTTGCCAGTATCGGAGAATACGACCGCTATATACAGTTACTTGTCAAGACCAAGTGTATTGACAACGCCCGCAAGGTATGGTGGGACCTCCGTGTACATCCTTTTTACGATACGGTAGAATTCCGGATCTGCGATGTGCCGCTCACCCTGCAGGAAACCTGTACCATTGCTGCCATCTTCCAGGCACTCTGTGCAAAGATCTATAAACTGCGCATGCAGAACCTGAACTTTATTATCTACAACCGCGCACTGGTCAATGAAAATAAATGGAGAGCCAGCCGCTATGGTATAGATGGCAACCTCATTGACTTTGGTAAAGAAGCGGAAGTCAATACCCGTTCACTCATTTTTGAACTGCTGGAGTTTGTAGATGATGTGGTCGATGAACTGGGTAGCCGTCATTATATCGAGCATACAAGAGAAATACTGCAGAATGGCACTGGTGCTGACAAACAACTGGCTGTTTTCAATGAAAACAAAAACATGCACAGTGTGGCGGACTTCATTATTAAACAATTTCTCAAAGACTGCTAGCACATGAAAGTAGCTATACTTGACATGTATGAAGGCGTTCCGAACGAAGGGATGCGTTGTATCAGGGAAATACTCGCGGCGTATGCTGTGCGTCATTCACTGGTATTGCAGTGTGATGAGTATGAGGTGCGCATCGCTGCCCAGGTACCTGATCTTTCTTACGATATTTATATTTCTACAGGTGGTCCCGGTTCACCGCTGGATAGTGAAGGCAGTGAGTGGGAACACCGTTATTTTGGTGTGATGGAAGCGTTGATGAAAGCTTCAAAGCCGGTGTTATTGATATGTCATTCCTTTCAGCTTATGTGTCGCTATTTGAAGCTCGGAAATGTATGCAGGCGCCGATCACCTGCATTCGGAGTGTTTCCTGTGCATAAGACAACTGCAGGTGAATTTGAACAGCTCCCCGATCCTTTTTACATCGTGGATAGCCGCAACTGGCAGGTGATTGGTTTAGATCATGCACGTATGGATGCAATCGGCGCTTCCGTTTTAGCGCTTGAAAAAGAACGCCCCCATGTACCACTGGAAAGAGCGGCCATGGCGATACGTTTCGGCCCTCATATGATCGGCACACAATTCCACCCGGAGGCTGATGCAACCGGGATGCGGATGTACCTGCTGCAAAAAGAAAAGAAAGACCAGGTGCTCACCAACTATGGTGCGGAAAAATATTACAGCATGCTGGAACAACTTTCAGACCCGGATAAGATCATGCTCACGTATGATACGCTTATTCCTGCATTTCTGGACAATGCCTTATCTATTCAATCATGATCCCTTCTTTACGCAAATATTATAACGAAAATTTTACTGCGGAGAAATACGCGGCATTTATTGAATCAATGGCTGCTGCTGCCGGCGAAGCCCCTGCTTTTAAAGTAGCGGAAACACCCGTGTTTGTACCAGCTGCACTCACGAAGCAACTGATTGATACCAGCGAAGCGATCATTGATGTGATTACACAACCTGACTTCAAAGCCAGTAGTGAAGCGTCTTTTCCTGCATGTATGAAAGTACCGGGCGAAAATGAGCATGCGCATTTTGTGATCATTGATTTTGCTGTGTGTCAAAATGCAGAAGGTGTGTTGCAACCACAGCTCATAGAACTACAGGGCTTTCCTTCTCTGTATGCGTTTCAGGAGCTGATGGCTAAGGAATTTAAACATCATTTCCAGATCCCTGATACAGTAAATAACTATTTCAATGGGTATGATGATAATAGCTATTTAGCGTTATTGCAAGAGATCATTGTGGGTCCTTATCAACCGGAAGAAGTGGTATTGCTGGAAGTAAAGCCACATGAACAGAAAACCCGTATTGATTTTTATTATACGCAAAAGGTACTGGGAATACCTGTTGTTTGTATTACAGACCTTGAGCAGAGAGGTGACCAATTATACTATAAGGATACTTTAATCAAACGCATATACAACCGCGTGATCTTTGATGACCTGCAAAGACAGGCGGCTTCATTGCCGGCACATGTGTCTTTATTCCAGGATTTTGATGTAGAGTGGATCACGCATCCGAACTGGTTTTACAGGATCAGTAAATATACCCTACCTTTTATTCATAGTGAATTTGCACCGGAGAGCTGGTTTCTGCATGCAAAGGAGTTGCCAGCCGATCTGGAGAACTATGTATTGAAACCGCTTTTTTCATTCGCAGGTCAGGGGGTAGTGATTGATGTAACATTATCAGATATTGCCTCGATTAAAGATCCTGAGCACTGGATTTTACAGCGAAAGGTACAATATGCCCCGGCTATCGAAACACCTGATGGACCCGCTTATTGTGAGATCAGGATGATGTATGTATGGAAGGATGGAGCGGAAAGGCCGTTGTTGGTGCATAACCTGGCGAGGCTTAGTAAGAGTAAAATGATAGGTGTAACGAAGGATAAGTCGCATACCTGGGTGGGTGGTACCTGCGCTTTCTTTGAAAAGTATTAAAAAGGCTCACCTTACGGTCAGCCTTTTTAATTTCAAATTCTTTTATTTCCCGAACTTCTCCTGCCAGTTCAACATACCACCGGTCAGGTTCTTTACATTCTGAAATCCCATTGTTTCCAGGATCATTGCTGCCTGGCCGCTTCTGCCTCCGCTTCTGCAATACACAATCACTTCTTCATCCTTCAGATCTTCCAGCTCATCCACCTGCATGGCTCTGATTTCGCCCAGGGGTAATAGGATACCACCGATATTAAATTCTTCGTGTTCATGTGGTTCCCTTACATCGACGATGTGCAGGGATTCGCCATTGTCAATACGTTGTTTCAGTTCTTCAGCAGTTATATTTTCCATCGCTGTAAATTTTATAAGTTAAACGATTATGGGGTATACTACTTTGTTATTGCGGTTCTTTTGTAGAATCAGTTGCACCTTTTACCGGTGCGGTAGGCGACAACCAGATATCCACTACTTCTCCTGCTCTTACCATGCTCAGCTCCTGCAGTGAATTTCTTGGCATCGGATCCTGTTTGATCACAAATGCATTGGCAGTGTCTGTTACAGAAGGATCTACCATTACTGTACCCAGGTTCAGGTTTCTGCCACTCAGGGTCACCTTGGCTTCCTGGAAGGTCATTCCGATCAGATCCGGTACGGGATTTTCGATACTACCTGTACCGCTACTCAGTACCAGCGTGATGCTGCTACCTTCGGGCACCTGTCTGCCGGCTTTTACCAGTTTACCATTCAGCAACTGCTGCAATACGGTATTGGTAGCAAAGTCCGGTTTATAAATTGTATCTCCTACATTCAGCCTGCGGCTATGCAGGGTCATTTCAGCACTACGGAAAGTGAGACCTACCAGGTCAGGCATGTCCACCATTGGCGGCACTACCTTATTGATAGTCAGGTAAATAGTTCTTCCAACTTTTACTATCGCACCTTTTGCGGGGGTTTGTTCCCATACAGCCAGGGCAGGCAAACTATCGATAAAAATGGAGTCTCTTACATCTACGTTAAACCCAGCATCTTCCAGCTGTTTGGTAGCGTCTTTCACACTCTTACGGTATACGTCAGGCACGGTTTGGGTATCTCCATGCCTGGTAATTACCCCCAGCAGCAGGAAGAAAATCAGCCCCAGTACCAGGAACAACCCTACCACAACGGCCAGGTTAAACCCAAAGGAGCGTTTTGTAATTTGATTGAACACAGATTATATTTTAACTTAAAGATAGCGTAATCTTATACCGCTTTGTTATTTCCTCAGGCACTCTTCAATTAATGTGCCGTAAAACTCCTGCAGGGTTTTACCGGCAGCTCTTACCTGCTGAGGCACGAGGCTGTTATCGCTCTGACCAGGCATGGTGTTCACTTCCAGGAAGAACAGGCGGTTGTTTGCCTCTTCATAGATGAAGTCTGCACGCACAATACCTTTGCAATTCAATTTGTTATACAGTTCTTTGGCGGTATTCCTGATCTGCTCACACACGTCGTCCGGTGCTGGGGCAGGGGTGATTTCTTTGGTCATACCCGGCGTATATTTCGCCTCATAGTCAAAGAATTCTTTGCTGCTTACAATTTCTGTCAGCGGCAAAACGTTGATTTCGCCATTCACTTTATATAAACCACAGGTTATTTCCCTGCCTTTGATAAACTCTTCGATCAGGATCTGTACATCTTCTTTGAAAGCCTTGTCGATAGCGGGTTGCAGTTCTTCGGCAGTATTTACTTTAGACATACCGATGCTGCTACCACCTTCCGCAGGCTTTACAAATACAGGCAGTTTGAGCTGTGCTAATATTTGTTTGGTATCGTAAGGCTGGTTACTGAAGATATGCACAGATTTGGATACATTCACCACATTCAGGGCTGCCACTACTTTGTTGCAATAGCTCTTATTGAAAGTCATGGCGGAGGTGACCATGCCACAGCTGGTAAATGGAATACCCAGCATTTCGAAATATCCCTGCAGTCGGCCATCTTCGCCAGGTGTACCGTGAATACCGATGAAAACGGCATCAAAAGTTACTTTTTGCCCTTTGATAGTCAATGAAAAATCGTTCTTATCCACGGCTATCGCCTGCCCGTCGTCCCCCGTATAATTCCAGCTCTCTTTTGTAATAACAATTTTATACACATTGTATTTGCTGCTATCCAGGTTTTTCTCAATTGTTACGGCACTTTGTACGGAGATAACGTATTCTCCTGAGTATCCGCCGGCAACAAGGGCGATATTCTTTTTCATATAATAATTAATAATAAGCGGATAAAGTTAATAGAAAAATGGGGGATGTAAACTTTTTTACCCCAAAAAGAAGGGGAGAAAAGGCAATTTTGACCTTTTCTCCCCATTTAGGTTCGGTATGCGTGCCAGCGATTTGCATCTGACGACCAGTTACCGATAATTCCTTATGCTTCCTGATTAAATATGTAATTTCTCTTTCTTTGCCAGCAGTTCTTCTTCAGACTCCTGGTACATTTCGTCTGGTACACAACAGTCTACCGGACATACTGCCGCACACTGTGGCTCTTCGTGAAAGCCTTGACACTCAGTACATTTATTAGGAACAATATAATAACTGTCAACAGCTATAGGAGCGTTACGCTGGTCGGCATCGATAGAAGATCCATCCATCAGCACATAAGAACCCTTAATCGTAGTGCCATCGGCCATTGCCCATTCAACACCACCTTCATAGATCGCGTTATTAGGGCACTCAGGTTCACAAGCTCCACAATTAATACATTCATCTGTTATTTTGATTGCCATGTTATAAACTTTTTGTTTAAGAAGTAAGCCATTAATTTTGCAGACAAAAATAGAATATCTCCCTTTAAAAAGTAAACTATTTATATAGATTCATGAGCAGTACAGAAAAAGTAGCCGCCCTGGTACGTTTAGGTCAATACCTGACAAGCAATGATCCAGCGCTTCTGGCAGTAAAGGAAAGAGCTTACCAGGCTAACGGCTGGTTCACCCCGGAATTCATAGATCTGGCCATCAGCCAGATTGCGGAGAATTTCCTGGAAGCCGCCCACCTCAACAGCTGGATCAATGCCTACCCGGAATTGACTAAGAACAAACCTGCCCGTACAGTGGGCATCGTTACCGCTGGTAACATCCCTCTTGTAGGCTTTCATGACTGGCTCTGCGGTTTCGTGAGCGGCCACAATGTTCGCCTCAAACTGTCATCAAAGGATGTAATACTGATGCAGCATGTGCTGGATAAGATGAAAGAGTGGCACCCTGAATGGGCGGAACAGACTACAGTACAGGATATGTTGAAGAACTGTGACGCTTATATTGCAACAGGCAGCAACAATTCTTCCAGGTATTTCGAGTATTACTTTGCCCAGTATCCGCACATTATTCGCCGGAACCGGACTTCCGTAGCTATCCTCACAGGTGAAGAAACGCCTGCTGAGCTGGAAGGCCTGGCGGACGATATCAGTATTTACTTTGGGCTGGGATGCCGGAATGTAACCAAGGTGTTTGTACCGGAAGGGTATGATTTCAGCCTGTTGCTGGAGGCACAGAAGAAGTATAGTTATCTTGCCGATCATAATAAGTATAAGAATAATTACGACTATAACCTGGCTTTGATCCTGCTGAATAACAGTCCTTATATGTCGAATGAGAGCATGTTATTGCAGGAGGCGCCGCATATTTTCTCGCCAATAAGTGTGCTGAACTATGGGTATTATACCGATAAGGACACGCTGGCGGCGGAGTTGCAGGCGAATACAGCGTTGCAATGCCTGGTAGGAAGAGGGTTTACTCCTTTTGGAACGGCACAGCAACCATCGCTCACGGATTATGCGGATGGAGTGGATACGCTGGAATTTTTGAGTAAGCTATAAAACATTCATGAAAGGAGTATTCATCAACGGAGATGAAACCACTTTCAGTAGAAAAGGACCGCCCTTATGGCTGTCCTTTTTTCTTTTTACATAACATTTTGTCCGATTCAATCGTTAATTTGTCAGTACCTCCGTTACTTTGTCACCCATTCTATTAAGATGACATTAACCTTTCATATAATAAACTGTTAAAGTAACACCAACACTGGCTGAATGAATCACTTACCCCCTTAAATTTGTATCCGAGGCACTAAAATTGTTATATTCCTTATATCAACATTTTTGCTTTCAATAAAACTTAAACTCAAAGAAATATGAAATTCCGGCAAATTGCGGCAACTGTTCTTATCAGCGCGGCCACTGCCTTTGCCAGCGTGTTTGTTTACAGCAAATTTCAGCCCCGGCAGGCAGGTCCCTATCAAAATGGATCAGACAACATTCCAGTAAACTATACCAGCTACATGCCTGGTACAGAACACAGAAACATTACTCCACCCACCGACTTCTCAGCAGCAGCAAAACTGGCAGTTCCAGGTGTGGTTCACATTAAGACAAAGATCAATCCCCGTCAGGTTACAAACAACCTGCAAAGGAAAAGAAGCGTACTTGAAGACCTCTTCGGTGATGACTTTTTCGGGGACGAATTCCAGGGTGGCGGCGGCGGACGTAAATATTATGTTCCCGGCCAGATGGCTTCCGGCTCCGGTGTACTCATCTCCGACGATGGTTATATCGTGACAAACAATCACGTAGTGGACGATGCGGACGAAATCACCGTTACGCTCAATGACTACAAAACTTACAAAGCAAAAGTGATCGGTACCGATCCAAACACTGACCTCGCGGTGATCAAAGTAGACGCGAAAAACCTGCCTTACATGCTGTATGGCAATTCTGACGAGGTTGAAATTGGTCAGTGGGTGCTTGCTATCGGTTATCCATTAAACCTGGAAACTACCGTAACTGCAGGTATCGTGAGTGCAAAAGCACGTTCTATCGGTATTAACAAACAGGCAAAAAGAAACGCTATCGAATCTTTTATTCAGACAGATGCTGCTGTGAACCAGGGTAACAGTGGTGGTGCATTGATCAATACCGCAGGTGAACTGATTGGTATTAACTCTGCGATCGCCTCTCCTACCGGTGCCTATGCAGGTTACTCTTATGCGATTCCCGTGAACCTGGTGAAGAAAGTGGTAAATGATATCATGAAGTATGGTAATGTACAACGTGCTTACCTCGGTATCAGGTACCAGGATCCGAATTCTATTCCTGAAGAGAAATGGGGTGACTATGGTATAAGAAGAGATGTGAATGGTGTAGTAGTGACAGATGTGGTAACAAGTGGTGCTGCGGCTGATGCAGGTATTCAGAAGGGTGATGTGATCACTGGTATCAATGGTGTGAATACACCTTCTATTCCACAGATGACGGAGCAGATCGCAAGATTCAAACCAGGTGATAAGATCAGTATCAGCTACCTCCGTGGTGATAAATCACGCACAGCGAATGCAGTTCTGAAGAACATTGATGGTAATACCAGTATTGTGAAAGCAACAGTGATCGATGCGCTGGGCGCGGATCTGGTGACACTGGAAAAAGGCGATGCAGCGAAGATCGGTATTCGTGGTGGTGTATATGTAGATAACATCAGCAGTGGTGTACTGAAGAAACAAACGAATATGAAACCTTCTTTTATTATTATGAAAGCAGGAGATCAGGTGGTGAGTTCAGTGGAACAGCTGAGAGGGATATTGGAGAAACAGAAGAAGGTGCAGCTGGAAGGTGTGTATCCTGAGTTGAATGGTGTGTACTATTACAATATTGATTTGACGAATAGTACTGATTTTTAATTATCGTTTTTCATATAGGTTTATAAGTTAAGGAGAGAAGAGCTCTGGTATTTCAACCAGGGCTCTTTTGTTTTAAGGGCCTTCGGCAGCAAGGAAGATCTTTATTTGTTCGGCTGACTCCTATGGGGGGAGGCAATTTCAACAAGGGCGTTAGCCTGAAAAGAGCGCGCTTCAATGCTGCCGCAGGCCATTTCCAATAAAAACATTCATGAAAGAGGGAATTCACCAATAGGGAATGAAAACCATTTAAAAAAAAATGCCCGGCTTTCGCCAGGCATCTATATTTTTTATTACTTGCAATTACAGATTTATCACTCCTTTCAACTGCGCAAAAAACTCATCTTTCTTCCGGGAGCTGATCGGTATATTCTTCTGATCACTCATCACAACTGCTGTTCCCAGGCCTTTTATAATCTTCACGATATGATGAATATTAATCAGGAAAGACTTATGTACCCTATAGAATCCTTTATCACTCAACATTTCCTCATACTCCTTCAGTGACTTGGATATCAAATGCGATACATTATTGATCAACTGGATCTTTGTATAACTATCAAACGCTTCGCAATAAATGATATCCTTCAGATCTATCACATTATACCCATCATTCACCGGAATCACTATCTTGGAAAACGCGTTGTCATTGTTCTTTACATAATCCTTCAGAATCGACGCCAGCTCATTTAACCTACCTTTTTTACTCTTCTTTACTTTTTCCAATGCATCTTCTACCTCACTCACCTTAATAGGTTTGAGCAGATAATCCAACGCGGCAAATTTTATTGCCTGCAAAGCATATTCCTGAAACGCGGTGATGAAGATAACTTCGAAGTTTAGCACAGGGAACATTTCCAATAACTGGAATCCATTATGTGGCGGCATTTCAATATCCAGAAACAGTACATCGATCTGGGTATTTTTCAGCATCTCCGCCGCGTCATGAATGTTCTGCGCCTCCCCTACTACCGTAACATCCTTACAGTAATTTTCAAGAATATTTCGCAAAATGTGGATGTTGCGGACTTCATCGTCTACGATCGCAGCTTTTATATTACTCATAACATCTTAACAATGGGAATCAGAATTTCAACGAGCGTACCCTCTTTATTGCCGAAACCTGACTTAAATTTATCAATAATTTCTAACTTTCCAACATTTCCATTAAAAGATTTTATAATCTGCAACCGCTCCCTGATCACGCTCAGGGCTGTAGATTCGTGCTTTATGAGGCGTCCGCTCTTCAGTTCATTTGCCCTGTCCCAGCCTATTCCATCATCGTCTACGGAACAGTATAGCATATCCCCTTTCAGCATCAGTCTTACCTCCAGGTTCCCGCTGCCGTTTTTAGGCGCAAGGCCATGTTTGATCGCATTCTCCACGATCGGCTGTATAATCATAGGCGGTATATAGATTGTATAATCTTTCAATGCATCTTCTATGGCAAAGTGGTACGTAAAGACATTTGCAAACCTAATCTTCTCCAACTCAATATAACGGGTGAGGAAAGCTATTTCTTCATCCAGCGAAATATAGGATTTCCGGGAATTATTAAGCATTTGCCGCATCAAGGTAGCGAAATCTGCTAAGAAATTCAGTGCCTGCTTTTCCTCCTTCTCCATTATCAGGTGCTGCACGCTATTCAGGGAGTTGAATATAAAGTGCGGATTCATCTGGTTTGTAAGGGCTTTGGCCTCCAGTTCTGCAATCCTTCTGTTGTATTCTGTCTTGCGTTTTTCCCCATCTTTGAACCGCAGGAAGATATACCTTAATATAAATGCAACCAGCAGCAATGCCAGCAAAATCACGATTCCCCTCGCCCACCATTGCTGATACCACCGCGGTAGTATCGTCACTGTAATGGCCACTGGATGACTCCATTCACTCTTGTACTTTCTCGCCCTGATCTGTAATTCATAAGTATCTGGCTGCAGGTCAGGGAAAGGTACGATATTGGACATTGTCGTGATCCAGCCACTGCTTGTATCGCTGGAAAAATTATACTGGTACTCCACCAGGTCCGGCAGATCATAGGCGATCGCACCAAATTCAACTTCGAACGAAGCCTTGCGCTGGTATAGTAAAGTGATCTTTTTTGAAGGCAGATAGGTACTGTCGCCATACCTGATGTGACTCAGGTACACTGCAGGAGGCACCGTATCTACCGGCATATTATTGTCGTTGAAATAACTTAACCCGTTGGAAGTGGCGATGTACAATATCCCGTGCTGGTAATATACTCCCCGGGTATCGTCACTCATCAACCCATCGTTACTGGTAATATTCCGGATCAGGGTCTGGGTATGCACATCGATCACAGACACCCCTTTGTTGGTAGAAACATACAATCTGCCTACCCCATCATAATATAGCTGTTGGCAGATATCGCTCACCAGTTTATCGGCAGAGCCAATATGCTTTATGACACGATTGTTCTTTAATACGAACAAACCCTGATCTGCCGTTCCTATCCACAGGTAGCCATCTATATATTTCAGGTCTTTGACGGGTTGGTGCAGTTCTATATCCGTACCCGGTATCACCACTTTGGCTGATCCCTCTTTGCCATAGAACAACCCGGAGCCGGTACCTACATAATAAGAAGAGTCATTCACACTGGCGATAGACGTGATCTGTACATCCGGCACCTCCACAGCATAGTTCTCACCGATCACCTGGTCTTTGGACACTGCGCGGATCCTGCCATCCGGCCCTACGTCCATATCCTTCATATTCCTGATAGCTCGTAATACGGAAACCCGCTGCTGAAGGGTATTGAAGATAAACAGTCCATTGTCCGCACCGATCAGGATCTCATTTTCTTTATACGGTAAAATACTGAGGATGCTGTTGCGTCCACTGGTGGTATCCAGGTTAAAGCGCCGGATCGTATTGTTACTATCGATGGTATTGAGCACCCCTGCATTCTGGCCTACCAGCAGGATACCGGTTTTGCGGTCTTTGCAGATGCTGAAGATAGAGTGGGAATACAGCCCGTTTGTATTATCGAGATAATTAAAGTAAAAATTTTTGTAAGGAATATTGTACACGCCATCGCCGAAAGTAGTGATCCAGATATTGCCATCACGGTCTTTCAATACAGAAGTGATGTAGTGATTGTCGAGCAACTTCACCATGTGACGTGCACCTTTGAAAAAGTCTTTCAGGTAATACAATGCACGGGGAGTACCAATCCACAGGTCCTCCTTATCGAGGCATACGTTACTGATTTCATCGTTAATACCCCAATCCGGACCATTGAAGAAACAGGTGGCTTCCTTATTATTATAGGTGTAAATAGCATTTTTGAGAATAACGATCGGGTTCTTCCGGATCCTGCCAATGAACACATCATCATCTGCGGGGTATGGAGAAGAGAGGAAGATCTTTTGTGAAAGGTTATTGCCATCCTTTAGAGAGCCGAGATTAAAATAATTCTGGAGGGGTTTGAAGATGGTATCGTTGCGGAGGAAGTAAAAAAGGTCGGTACGGCCCGGCTTATATTCTGTTCTCATGCCGCTGTAGCGGATGATCCTGTTGTCAGTATTGAGAAACCATACAAAACCAGCATAGTCTTCAAACATGTACTGCATATACTGTCCGTGAGCATCGATACGCAGCGAGGAGTCATTGGCACCCGAGTGAATTTCGTTATTGAAATAGAAAGAGGGCAATCCATTCAGGGTGGAGAACCATACCCTTCCTTTGGAATCGGCGGATAATCTTACTACATCATTGTCAGTAAGACCGTCTTTCTTAGCGTAGTTACGGAAACGTTTACCATCGAATTTGCTCACGCCTGTGGGCGTGGCGAACCAGATAAAACCTTCTTTATCCTGCACGGCGGCATACACGGTAGCATTGGCCAGACCATCCTTTACATTATAATTGCGGATCATGAGACCCTGTGCCGATGCATGATCGCATAAGCACACAGTCAACAGTATCCAACATAATATGTAACGGACTGCAGGCATGAAATAAGGTCAGATTTTTGAATATTATTTATCCGAAGGAAAACAGGACTGATCAACAGATCAGCCCTGCTCCATGAGTATCTCTGAGTAGAGGAGTTAACAGGCAGCAACCCGGCCTTATCAACTCATCTTTTAATAAGCTCTCGCGAATAGTACACGCTGTGTAGAAGGTTTACCGGTCAGGATGCAGGTACCTGCTTCCTGAGGATTGTTCAAAGGAATACAACGGATGGTGGCCTTTGTACGCTCTTTGATTTTTTCTTCTGTTTCGGCAGTGCCATCCCAGTGTGCGGAGATGAAACCACCTTTTTCGTCCAGCAGTTTTTCAAACTCGTCCATCGTGTTAGCAGGTGTAATGTGCTCATCACGGTAAGCTTTCGCCTTATTGTACATCTGCGTTTGGATATCTTCCAGCAATGTGCCGATATAAGCCCCCAGGCCATCCAGTGACTGACTGGATTTCTCTTTGGAATCGCGGCGGGCTACTTCCGCAACATTATTTTCCAGATCTCTGGCACCAATAGCGATACGTACAGGTACTCCCTTCAATTCGTACTCAGCAAATTTCCAGCCAGGACGGTTGTTGTCTGCATCATCGTATTTAACACGGATACCTGCTTTTTTCAGATCGCTCATGATTTCGAACACTTTCGCATCGATCTTTTCTTTCTGCTCTGCACCTTTGTATATAGGCACTATCACCACCTGCAGTGGGGCAATGCGCGGAGGCAGTATCAACCCATCATCATCACTGTGCGCCATGACCAGGGCACCAATCAGGCGGGTAGATACACCCCATGAGGTAGCCCATACATATTCCAGTTTATTTTCCTTGTTGGTGAAAGTTACGTCAAATACCTTAGCAAAATTCTGGCCAAGGAAGTGAGAAGTACCTGCCTGCAGTGCTTTGCCGTCCTGCATCAGCGCTTCGATACAGTAAGTATCGAGGGCACCGGCAAAACGCTCAGCAGGAGATTTTACACCTCTTATTACGGGCAGTGCCATATAGTTTTCTGCAAAATCAGCGTACACTTCCAGCATCTGCTCTGCTTCGGCAATCGCTTCCTCCGAAGTAGCATGGGCGGTATGCCCTTCCTGCCAGAGGAATTCTGCAGTACGGAGGAACAAACGGGTACGCATCTCCCAGCGCACTACATTCGCCCATTGGTTAATGAGCAACGGCAGGTCGCGGTAAGACTTGATCCAGTCTTTATATGTATTCCAGATAATTGTTTCGGAGGTTGGGCGAACGATCAGCTCCTCTTCCAGCTTTGCGGTAGGGTCTACAACTACACCGGGGCCGTCAGGATTCTTCATGAGCCTGTGGTGAGTAACCACCGCACATTCCTTTGCAAAGCCTTCCACGTGATCTTCTTCCTTACTCAGGAAGCTTTTGGGGATGAACAACGGGAAGTAGGCATTCTGATGCCCTGTATCTTTGAATTTTTTGTCCAATACATCGCGCATTCCTTCCCAGAGCGCAAATCCATAAGGTTTGATGACCATACATCCTCTTACGGCAGAATAATCGGCTAAACCGCCCTTCAGCACCAAATCATTGTACCATTGTGAATAGTCTTCGGAACGGGCCGTGATCTCTTTACTCATTTAAAATTTGATTATATAATTGTCGATTATTTTTCTCATTTACAACAACTTGTGCAAGCTACCCTACTTATTACACAATAATTAGATATTGTGGCGTAATATTTGTGTTAAATATATTACCAAAAGGTAAAATGTCACAAACCTACATGAAAATCAGAAACGTGCAAATAGTTTAGTAAAATATTATGAACGGTTTAGGAATCTTGTAACGTTTACCGACATTTGAACGTTAAAATAGTGTAAATTTATAGTGTAATTCAGGCTAAAAATTCCGACAATGAAATCAGCTCCTTACCTCGCTGTACTGACGCTAATGATATTAAGTAGCTGTTCGTCAGCATATAAAACAACCCAAACACCGGATGATGTGTATTATTCTCCGAGAGTTAAACCTGCCTATGCTTCCTCAAATAATAATAACGGTGGTGACAACGTTCAATATACTGATAGTGAAGATGGGGGAACATATGTTAATTACGACGATGACCAGGGGGATTATGCACGCCGCTTAAGTTTGTTCAATGACAATGCTTATTCCGGCGGTTTCTATGATTATTATGGCACACCTGGTGTTTATTCCAGCATGTATGCCAATCCGTATTACGGTTATGGTAGCTCCTTCGGCATTGGCTTTGGTTATGGATACGGCTATGGTTCCGCATTCAGCCTTGGTTTTGGTTATGGCTATCCTTACTATGGTTATGGCTATTATGATCCATTCTACTATCCTTACTACGGATATTATGGTTATGGATATGGATATCCATATTATGGTGGTTACTATGGCGGCTACTACGGTGGTCATGGCTATGGTTACGCCGGTGGTTACAGACGTGCTACACGCAATACCTCATTTGCCACAGGATCATCCGGTGGTCGTGTAATTGGTAACAGCGGTGGCCGCACCACAAGAACTGACTATCGTCCTTCCAGAGTAGTGAATGGCAATTCCGGCAACAGTGGTGGTCGTATCAGTAACGGTTCTGCAGGTTCTTATCAGCCAAGACGTACTTATTCACCAACATCAGGTGAGCGTACTACTACAGTTGACAACAGCGGTGGCCGTACTACAAGTCAGCCAAGCCGGTCATCTTATCAGCCAGCAAGGTCTTACTCACCTTCACAGCAGTCACAACCTTCTTATCAACCACAGCGTTCTTATTCACCTGCTCCATCTTATAGCCCAGGCCGTACAAGCGGTGGCGGTGGTGGTTCCTTCGGTGGCGGAGGCGGCGGTGGTCGCGTAGGTGGTGGCGGCAGAGGCCGTAACTAATCTTAAAAATGATTTGATCATTGATATTCTTAAAAATCTACCCTGGTCAAAATAGGCCGGGGTATTTTTTAACCCTTAATTCTACCATATGATGAAAAGAATGGTGTTAGCCATTGCTATGACAGGAGCCTGTTTCTCATTGCAAGCACAAAATATTGACGACGCTTTACGTTTCAGCAGCGGCGCTCCTTCAGGAACAGCCCGTGCACAGGCCGTGGGTGGGGCTCAGGGCGCATTGGGCGGGGAAGCTTCTTCCATGTACATCAACCCTGCTACAGTAGGTTTCTTCAGAACAAGCGACTTCTCCTTTACCGTCGGTGTTCCTTCTATATCTTCTACCGGTACTTACCAGGGGGTGTCCTCCAGTGATTCCAGAACGAACCTGAATATCTCTAACGCCACCATCATCTGGGGCGGTAAAAGAAAGAAACCGGGCAGTAAATGGCAGAACTTCAGCGGCGGTATCGGTGTAAACCGTACGTCAAACTATAACCAGCGTACTTATTATACCGGAGATATCCATAATTCTTCTCTTTCCTTAAATTATTACCTGGCAGCTGATGCAGCAGGAATTACCAATCCGAATGCACAGCTGGGTGGAGATCCTGACCAAACCATCCTGGCTCACTCCTCTGCCCTCGCTTACCAGACATACCTGATCAACCCGGTGACAAATACAGATGGCTCTTTTGCAGGTACATTCTACTCTGCGGCCGAAGCTACTGACAATAGTGTATACGTACGCCAGGAAAGCACCAGCTTTGAAAGAGGCGCGAATACTGAATTTGCAGGTTCCTTTGGCGCTAACTACAACGATAAGTTCTACATCGGTGGTGGTATTGGCGTTCCAAACGTGCAATACAGAAGAGACCTGACCTGGAAAGAAACGAACCTCAATACCGTAGCTACAGACCTCAACTACTTTACTACCACAGAAGTACTGAGAACTTACGGTACCGGTATCAATGCAAAACTGGGTATCATTTACAGACCGGTGAAGACGTTGAACCTGGGGGCAACTATCCATACGCCTTCCTGGATCTGGCTTACTGATGAGTACCATACAGATATGACCACGTCTACGAAGTCAAACGGAGTGCATTCATTCTCTTCCCTCGACAGCCGTTATGATGGTCTGGATGATGAATCCAAATACACCGTCCGTACGCCATGGAAAGGTATCCTTAGTGCTACCTACCTGTTCGCACCATCTGCCGATACCCGTAAGCCTACAGGTTTCATCAGCGTGGATTACGAATATGTAGACTATGCTTCCATGCATATGCGTTTCAAAAACAACGACGGCTATGACCGCGAAACAGAAACTGACAGGAACAATTCGATTAAAGATACTTACCAGGCAGCGTCCAACTTCCGCGTAGGTGGTGAGTTGAAACTGCATACCATTGCATTACGTCTGGGTTACTCCTACTATGGCAGTCCTTACAAAATCAGCAGCCTTGATGGGGTACGCTCTTACTACTCCAGTGGTATTGGCTATCGCAACAATGGCTTCTACATGGACTTAGCATTTATCTATGGTTCTTCTACCAGTTATAACCAGCCATATACCATGCTGGCAAATAACATGAACTATGTGACACCAGATGCTGCGAAGATTGAGAAAACTTCTTATACAGGACTGGCTACTTTCGGTTGGAAATTCTAAAAAAAATTATAAAATCAGAAAAGCGCTTCTGTTAATAGCAGAAGCGCTTTTTGTTTTCAGCCAAATGATATACTTTTAATCTTATACTTATTTTCCTTATACATTATGAATATCCATTCTTATACCTTGTTAATTTTGTTATTGCTACACTCCGTTTATGCAAAATCACAAGACGACCCGGACAATATCGAACTAGCCAATTCCTCCGAAACATTCGAGTTTCAATACAATACCAAACAAAAGCAGGTCACGGTAAAACAACTTATCCATAAAGACTTTGTCTGCAACAGCTTCCGCGCCACCATCCCCTTCTCCGAGCCCTACAATAACCAGGAAGAGATCACGGACCTCACAATCCTGACAGACGGCAAAAAAAACCGGACTATCACGCCCACTTACGATTATCTGAATATTGACGAATACTTCTACTCTGACCAAAAGATCTGCTACTTCAATATTCCCTTTTCCAAACAAGGGGCACACAATGAAGTGAACATCGAAAAAGCCATTCGCGATCCCCGCTATCTGACCACCGTTTATCTGACGGACTACTACCCTTCCAAACAAAAAACCATCAGCATCATCGTACCCCGCTGGATGAACATAGACATCCATACTTTCCATTTCGAAAATCAGCACATAAAAACGGAAAAGACGTACGATAAAGATCGGGATGCGGACATCTATACTTATACCGCCACGAACCTGCCTGCCATGAAGAAAAGCTCCATGAGCCCGGGGCCAAGCTGGATCTATCCTCATATTTTAGTTCGCAGCAAGCGTGCAGATTATAAAGGAGAGCAAACCGTTTACTTTAATACGACCAACGACCTGTATCAATGGTGTCATAACCTGGCATCCCAGCTGCACCCAGATACCGCCACTTTAGGGGCTAAAGCCAGGGAAATTACCGCTGGTATTCCGGACAAATTTGATCAGTTAAAAGCTATTTTTTACTGGGTAGAAGAAAACATCCGCTATATCGCATTCGAAGATGGTCTTGCTGGTTTCCGTCCTGACGAAGCGCACGAGGTACTGCGCAAGAAATACGGAGATTGTAAAGGCATGGCCAACCTTACAAAAGAGCTGCTCGTGCGTTGTGGTTTGGATGCAAGACTCTGCTGGATAGGTACGAATCATATTATGTACGATCATAGTATTCCTTCCCTGAATGCGGACAATCACATGATATGTGCCGTACAATACAACAATAAATGGTGGTTCCTCGATGCGACTGAAAAGTATATGCAACCCGGCATCTATGCAGAACGAATAGCCGGCAGACAAGTGATGATTGAAAACGGAGACAATGTGCTGTTAGAAAATATTCCTGTCACCACACCGGCACAAAACGCCCGCCTGTTCAAGGAATCCCTGACCATAGAAGGAAACAGTATGACTGGCAAAATAAAATACAAATACAATGGTGAAAGCAAATCTGACTTGCTGTACAACATAAACCTGACTAAAAAAGACAGGGTACAGACATCACTGGAAACTTACATCACCAACAAGAATAGTCACTATAAAATATCCAATGTCACCACTACCCGGCTGGATCAGCGGGACGGCGATCTGGAAGTAAGTTTTGATCTACAGTATCCTGATGCCGTATCTTCATTTGGCAAAGAGATGTATATCGATATCGACTACAACAAGGAATATAACAACGCGGTGATCGATACTGTAAAACGTAAGACTGACATCCGTTTCGACTGCAAAAATAATTACATCACAGAGACAGAGCTGCTTATACCTGCAGGGTATAAAATGACTTCCCTGCCGGAGGATCTGCATATTTCTTCACCTAATTTCATTTTTGACATCACCTACAAGGCCACTGGCAATAAGATCACTTACCGCAAGCAATTGCAGATCAATAACACTTATTTGCAAAAAGCCGCTTTCGGGGACTGGAATAAAGCGGTATCCGCATTATCACAAAAATACCTGGAACAAATAACCCTTACCCAACAGTAAAATAGAACAACCTATGTATAGAAGCATTGTCATTACGGCCCTGCTATTCACCACAGGCCTGCATATTCAGGCACAGTCAAAACAGGAAAGAGCCTATCAGGCAGAAGCTGATGAGGTGAAAAAAGAAGTACAGGATGCGAAAGATCCAGCCTTTGCACAAACAGTAGTGCCTGAAAAATATCAGAATGAATCGGCAGTGATACTTGCAGTGAAGTTCTCGCTGGATGCGGATCATAGCCGGCGCAAAGATCATATTAACACGACCTTGCACGAGCGTGTTAAGATCCAGGATAAGGCAGCGCTGGAAGAATATTCTGAATTCAATATCCAGAAACTGAAGAGCAGCAGCTGGGCGCGCGGGTACAAACTGGTATCCTTTATGGGCATTCGTGTGATCAAGCCAAATGGCCAGCAGCGAGATATAGACATGAATGATGCGGTCAATGTAAAGGATGAAAAGGATGATAAAAAACAGAAGATCGCAATTGCTGACCTGCAGGTAGGCGACATCATCGACTATTATGTACGGATCAATAAAGATGCGGCTAGCTGGTTTACGAATCCGGATCCATTGGATTACAGTATTGGTGAGAAATACCCGATGCTGGACTTTGCACTGGACATCAGGGTTTTCAGGAAAATGGGTGTGTCATGGAGATACCTCAATGATGATTCAAGTGTGTTGAAGCGTACAAAGGAAGATGAAGACTACGTATTCTCTATTCATAAAAAAGATGTACCTAAAATTACGGATGAGCGCTGGTTGTATGCCAATCGTAGTCTGCCGACATTAAGGTTGACTTACAATATTGCGGAAGACATGGTGAATGGGGTAAATGAGAAAGATATCAAGGAATACCTGACTTACCGGATCATCAGTGTAGGAGCGCAGTATATGGCGCTGCCAGCTATCCTGAAGGAGTTCCCGGATGTACTTAGCAATTACAAGAAGGTACATAACAAAACAGATATGTCGAAGAGAGAGATAGCGGAACTGGCATATTATTACATTCGTTATGCAGCGCTTTACCGTGAGCAGGGGGGCCTGGGCGCGGATATAGAAGTAGGACAGAACAGGAAATTATATTCACCAAGGTCTCACTTTGTGGCCAATGCATTTCGTCAGTTATTATTGAAGTATGATATTGATACAGATCTGGCAGCGGCGGTGCCACGTAGTGTAGGTACGCTGCAGGATGCGGTTTCACTGGATGACCTGGAATATTTTATCATTGCTAAACCAGATGATCAACCTATGTATTGCTACCTGGGATCTATGTTTAGTTATCCTGATGAGTTGCCGACCGGACTGGAAGGACAGGAAGCTTATGCGGTAAGTGTGACGGGGAGCAAAGGGGAAAAATCATCCAGTTTCAGAAAGATCACATTGCCTGTAAGTACTGCGGCGCAGAATGTAGATGCTGAGAAACTGAATATCAGTTTTAATGCAGAGAACCTGCAAACGCTGAATATTGACAGGATGATACGTGCAAAAGGGCAATATCGTTATCAGTATGTAGATATGTTGCTGTATGAAGATATGTTGGAAGAGGAAAGAAAAACATTGAGCATGTCTACCACTTTCGAGCGTGATCTATCAGCAGATAAAAAGCGGTTTCCTGAATACAAGGCGGCGTTTGCAAAGGCACGGAAAGATATGGATGAAACGGTGAAAGATAATATCTATACAGATTATAGTATTCAGCCTACGGCGGTGACTTATTATAAAGTGGCGGATCAGGGACTGGAGAAACAGAATAAGCCGTTTACGATGCATCAGTCATTTACCATGGATGGTTTTGTAAAGAAGGCGGGGAATAATTATATGCTGGATATCGGAAAACTGATCACAGGTCAGATAGAATTGACACCTGAAGAAAGGAAGCGTACTTATGATGTGCATATGGCGTTTCCGCGGACGGTGTCTTATGAGGTGTGGGTGAATATTCCGGAGGGGTATACATTGGAGGGTGTGGAGAATCTGAATAAGTCAGTGATCAATGAGACCGGGCAGTTTGTGAGTAGTTCGAAGGTAGAGGGGAATAAGCTGGTGGTGAATATTACGAAGAGTTATAATCATCAGCATGAGACAGTAGGTGCGTGGGGGCAGATGATGGCGTTTATGGATGCGGCGGCGGATTTTACGAAGCAGAAGGTGTTGCTGAAGAAAATATAAATGCTTGGGCTACGGCCCAAGCGTTTTTTTTATATCTTCCAACAACCCCTCTCCTCTTTCATACCACTTAATTTCTTTATCTTTTTTAAACCACGTCATTTGTCTTTTCGCATACTGCCTGGTGTGAATGACTACTAATTCTTCGGCTTCCTGCAGCGTGGTCTTCCCATCCAGGTAATCAAATATCTCCGAATACCCCACCGTCTGCAAAGCATTATGACTCCTGAATTCCTGCACTGATCGCACCTCTTCTACCAATCCATCCTTCATCATCTGCCTCACCCTTGTTTCAATATTAGCATGCAACAGTGGCTTCTCCAACTCAATCCCCGTCTTGATAATTTCAAAATCCCTGTTGGTTTTATTTCCTGTCCGGAATTCCAAAATCGACTTTCCGGTAGTTTCAAAAACTTCCAGGGCCCTCATTAATCGTTGCGGGTTCTGGATTTCGCCCACGGCATAAAACCGGGGATCTTTCGCTTTCACTTCTTCCTGCAACCACGTCAATCCTTCCTGCGCATACTGTGAAATAATGGATTGTCTAACTTCCGTTGGCGCAGCAGGTATATCATCAATTCCTTCACAAAAGGCTTTTATATACAGACCTGTACCGCCACAAAGCACGACGACATCATTGTTCCTCCACACTTCCTCTGCATATTGTAATGCTAACTTCTCAAAGATACCTGCATTCACTTCTTCACGAATGCTATGAGAATTGATAAAATAATGGGGTACAGCCGCCAACTCAGCAGCACCGGGCTTTGCCGTGCCGATACTGATCTCTCTGTAGCACTGCCTGGAGTCTGCAGATATTACCGCGGTATTAAAATATTGGGCTACCCGTACAGCCATCGCCGTTTTTCCGGCAGCCGTAGGACCTGCTATTACGATTACTTTCTTATCTCTCATGTAAATTAATACATGTCTTCACTGCTGGCATCCTCCATTCCTTCATCATCCGCTTCACTGTTTTCATCCTCCTCTCCTTCTTCGCCAAATCCATCTTCACTCATCCCCTCTTTATTCAGGTCATACTTCTCCTCCATCTCCACCAGCTTATCACCTACCAGTCCTTTTGTACCGTACTGGCTAGGCGCCAACCCTTCTTTCCTTACACATAGCGGATAGGTCACCCTAGAATTTTCATCCTTGGATACCCCGATCAATTCCACCAGGAACGTCCAGTTCTTCGCAAAATCATAGAGGTATATAAACTTCTGATTAGGCGTTTTCACTGCTACCCCAATGACAGTTTCTTCCATCAGTAATGGATCTACCTTGCGGACTACATTGTCTTTTTCGAGAATGATCTCCCTTCCCCGTTGCCAGTTATCGTTGCTACGGAAAAAAGTCGCTTTATGTTTATTGTCAAATTCGAATGACTGCAAAATGACTTGGTGGAATTGTAAAAATGTCTGGTCTGGTTTAATGGAAATATCCCTGTACACACTTTCGTCTTCTTCCCAATAAACTCTGAATTTCAAAACAGGCATGACAATAAAGGATTTTATTGAATAATTGGATGCTTCGTCTCTGGTTTAAAGCTAATAATACATAAATAGCTATAAATACACAAAAAGCTATTATATATCAATCATCAAACCTTAACTCAGAAACATCACCACTTTACTAAATTAACAATTTTATTTAACTGGTGTCAAATCCATCTCTTTTGCCTTTTCCAGCAGGAAGGCATAAGCGGCATCGTAGGTATTGGGTATCACCCCATCCAGGATGGCTTCGCGGATGGCACTTTTCAGATCACCAACGGTTCTGCAGGGCGTCAGGTTAAAGGTTTCCATGATCATCTCACCTGTTACCGGCGGTTGCCAGTTACGCAGACGATCATTCTCCTCTATCTCCTTCATGCGCTGTCTTACCAGTTCATAATCATCGAGATATCTCCGCACTTTGGATACGTTCTTCGATGTGATATCTGCTTCACAGAGCATCATTAAGGCTTCTACATCCTCTCCTGCTTCGAAGAGCAGGCGGCGTATTGCAGAATCAGTGATATTCTCTTTCGTCAGACTAATAGGCCGCTGGTGCAGTTCTACCAGTTTCTTCACTAAGCGCATAGGTTCATGCGTAGGGAGTTTCAGTCTTGAGAAGATGCGGGGAACCATCTTGGCTCCTACCATCTCATGTCCGTGAAATGTCCATCCATGGCCCTGCTCATAACGTTTGGTGGCGGGTTTACCGATATCGTGCAACAGTGCAGCCCAGCGTAACCAAAGGTCTTTTGTATTTCTGGAAATATTATCGACTACCTGCAAGGTATGTGAAAAGTTCTCTTTATGCCGCTTGCCATCAACCGTTTGAACACCAGCAAGATCTACCAGTTGCGGGAAGATGATCTTCAACAATCCGCTCTTAAACAACAGGTTCAAACCTATAGAAGGCACTGCAGACAACATGATTTTATTCAGTTCGTCGGTAATACGTTCCTGGGAGATAATCTGAATGCGGTCTGCCTGCTCTTTGATAGCCTGAAAGGTATCGTCAGCAATAGTAAACTGCAGTTGGGAGGCAAAGCGGATGGCCCTCATCATACGCAGAGGGTCATCGCTGAAAGTCTGGGCAGGTGCCAATGGAGTACGGATAATTTTTGCATCCATGTCCGCCAGCCCATTAAATGGATCTATCAGGCTTCCATAATCTTCTTCATTGAGGCTGATAGCCAGTGCGTTGATAGTAAAATCTCTGCGCAGCTGGTCATCCTCCAGGGTACCCGGTTCCACGTCGGGGTTGCGGGATTCCTCTCTGTAACTTTCTTTGCGGGCGCCTACAAACTCAACTTCAAATTCATTCCATTTTACCTGTGCGGTGCCATAGGTTTTAAAGAAGCTCACCTTGGCATTATCAAAGTAAGTAGCCACTTTGTGTGCTAAGGCAATGCCATCTCCTACGCACACCACATCCAAATCTTTGGTACGGCGGTTCAGCAGTTTATCACGCACGAAACCCCCGATCAAATAGCAGGGCACGCCCAGTTCATGGGCTGCTAACGCTATCTGTTCCAACACTTTGCGTTCCTGTAAGGTACAGGGTATGTCAATAGGCTTTCTGCTGATCATATTTAAATAAAACGGCAAAAGTAGCTTTTTTTAGCCGATAGTCCATGGTCTCCTCATCAGGGTGTGAGTACTACTCCCTTATTACTTGTAAGGTACCGTCTTTCAATAACTTAACAATACGGGATGGCTGTCGGGGGGTAGTATCTTCCTGTCGGTAGGCTACAACATAATCTACGCCATTTTTTACGGCAGGGTCAATGTCTGCATAAAAAGCGGGGGAAGGTTGGCCGCTCAGGTTGGCGGAAGTGGAAACCAAAGGTTTACGAAGACGTTTCACCAGGTGACGGCAGAAGGGGTCCTGCACGAGGCGGATAGCCACGGTACCATCTTCATTAATAACACTGGGAGCAAGGTCGAGGGCGCCTTCGTAAATGACAGTAGTAGGGCGATCAAAATTAGCGATCAGATCGGCAATGGCCGGATCGGGGTGAGCGACGTATTTGAGGAGGTCTTTTACGTCGGCGAGGAGGATGACGAGGCTCTTTTTTTCGGGGCGTTGTTTAAGGGAGAAGACTTTTTTTACGGCATCTTCGTTGGTTGCGTCGCAACCAATGCCCCAGATGGTGTCTGTGGGGTAGAGGATTAATTTTCCGGTTCTTAAGGCGGCGAGAGCGGCCGTTACGTCATTTTCAAAATCGGTGGTCATATGTTATAGACTTTGGAACGGGGGTGTTTTGTTTTAGTTAGTGATTTAGAGGCTTTGGTAGACTTTTGTTAGTTACAAAGCCGATGATTCTGGTTTATAGGGTTTGGTGCACCTTCATCAGTTACGAAGCCGATCTTCTCATTTACAGGCTTTGGTACACCTTCATCACTTCCGCTGCACATTTTTCTCTTGTAAACTTTTCCGCTTGTCTTAATCCCTTTTCTTTCAGCTCTTCTATGAGTGCGGGGTTATTAGCCACCTCACCCATAGCATTCGCTATTGACGCAGGTTTCGCCGGATCGATATAAAGGGCGGCATCCCCGGCAGTTTCACCAAAGCAGGAACCACTGGAAGTGATCACGGGTGTACGGCACCACATCGCTTCCAGAATAGGTATTCCAAATCCTTCAAAGAAAGATGGGTAAATCAGCGCTTTAGCTCCCTGGTACAAAGCCGGCAGATCATTATAAGCGAATTTCACCGTATCATTTACGAGGATAACGCTCTTTTGCAACCCGTTGGCGGCAATAAAATCCATCACCTTTTTCTTATAGCTACTGCCACCACCCACAACTACCAAAGGTATATCCAGCTTACCTTTCAGCTGCACCATAGCCTGTAAGATACCTAACAAATTCTTTCGTTCAATCAACGATCCAACATACAGGAAATACTCCTTCGGAAAGTTATATTTCTCCAGCATTTGCGCAATTTCCGCTTTGCTATGTTGTACACCAAACGACTCATCACAACTTTGATAAGCGACCGCGATTTTGTTTGCCGGTGTATTATAATACGTAATCAGATCCTGTTTAGTTTGCTCACTGATCGCAATGACCTTATCAGCGTATTGGCAGGCGTATTTAGCCTTTTTACGATACGTCTGCACATCAATGGGATTGTATTGTTCCGGGTTGCGTTCAAAGATCAGGTCGTGCATGGTAACAATACTTTTGACACCACTCTTGTGAATGCCGAAAGGGATCTCGTGACTTAAACCATGATAAATATCAATGCCTTGTTGCGCCAGTTCACTCACTACATATTTGCTGCGCCACAGTCCTTTCAGCAGGCGATGCAGGGGCTTTTTAGGCAATATGGTGGTCATATTGCCTAAAGCAGCGGTGCTGTACATACCTGTTAGTTTGGGTGCATACAGGTAGTAGTGGTGCTCCGGGTAATAGGTAGCCAGAGAACTGATTAGGGTCCGGCTGTAATTGCCGAGACCTGTGTTATTCTGGAAAGCCCGTTTGGCATCGAAAGCAATATTCATAGTATGGTTTAAAGGGGGGTAAAGGTAATAAATAAAAAATTGGGAGGTGGGGAGGTAAAGAGGTAAGGAGGTTAGGGTGTTGGGAGGTTGAGGGGTAAGGAGGTAGGTGGTTGGGAGGTTAGGGCATTGGCGCCTTCATTGGTGTTTTCCGGCTAATCAGGAAAAGCATCAGTGAAAAATTCCCCCCTCTTTTACTATGTTTGTGAAAAATTTCGATACACAATGGAGCTACAAGAACTCATCCAGGCTGCCTGGGGAAACCGCAGCCTGCTACAGGAATCTACTTACAGCGATGCTGTCAAAGCTGTTATTGAAGCTGTAGATAAGGGAAAGATCAGGGTAGCAGAACCCACAGGAGAAGGCTGGAAAGTCAATGAATGGGTAAAGCAGGCCATCCTGATGTACTTCACCATCCAAACAATGGAAACCATAGACCTCCCACCATTTGAGTTCTATGACAAAATGAAGCTGAAATCCAACTATAAAGATCTGGGTGTTCGTGTAGTACCTCATGCGATTGCACGATATGGTGCATTCATTGGCAGAGGCGCGATCCTGATGCCATCTTACGTAAACATTGGTGCATACGTAGACGAATGTACCATGGTGGATACATGGGCGACTGTAGGTTCCTGCGCACAGATTGGTAAGAATGTACACCTGAGTGGTGGTGTTGGTATTGGCGGTGTATTAGAACCACTGCAGGCTAGTCCGGTGATCATCGAAGATGGTTGTTTCCTGGGTAGTCGTTGTATTGTAGTAGAAGGTGTGATAGTAGAAAAAGAAGCGGTACTGGGTGCGAATGTGGTATTGACTAAGTCTACCAAGATCATTGACGTAAGTGGTCCTGAGCCGGTAGAGTACAAGGGTCGTGTACCGGCACGCAGTGTGGTAATTCCAGGGACATATACTAAGAAGTTCCCTGCTGGTGAATACCAGGTTCCTTGCGCACTGATAATTGGTCAACGTAAAGAATCTACAGATTTGAAGACGAGTCTGAACGATACGCTGAGAGAGTTCAATGTAGCTGTATAAGCTGGATGCTCTTGAAAAGAAAGGCTGACCTTTTAGGGGTCGGCCTTTTTTGTGTAGGTATGGTTGGTAGTTTGAAAATTTTCTATATAAAAATTTGGAATATTGGGGAAAGTGTATACCTTTGCAATCCCTTAACACGGAATCAGTTGCCCAGATGGCGAAATTGGTAGACGCACTGTGTTCAGGTCGCAGCGCTCGCAAGGGTGTGCTGGTTCGAATCCAGTTCTGGGCACTAAATGGCTCTGTAATCAATTGATTTACAGGGCCATTTTTAATTTATGCTTGTCAATAATTCATAGGTTTTAACGCATTCTACCACTATTATTGACACATAATTGACACACAGAATGACACACAAAATTTGTGGTACTTCTCTAGCAATTCCACACCCGAAACTCTCTGAAGAACATCCTCTTATCATCGTACCTTCAGGATTTACAGCTATCTGCAACGATTATAGTAAATGCCTGGATTATGATTTCTGTTTTGGCAGTTTTATCCCGGAAAATCTGTCAGTCCTGACAAGAATTCCCATAAAAATTTCTTTCCTCCCCTTTTTCTCTCTTATTCTCTTTTTTGTAGTTGCACCCTCGCTAATGACCGGAATACCGCTGCATCCCTTTGGCACGGCATATACATTGAGCAATATTCCCTATAACCCAAAAGCCACAACCATATGAATATCATAAAACGCACAAATAGCAAAGGGGATAAAATCACTTTCTATTATGACTATGGTCGCAAAGCTGGCCAACGACCTTCAACGGGAATTTTTATTTATTCAAAACCTAAAACCCAGGCTGAAAAAAACCATAATAAACAAGCTTTAGATTTACTAGAAGTAAAGAAAAGCCAGAATATCATCGAACAGCAGTCAATAGGTACCGCCTATATTCCACCCCATAAGTTTAAGGGGAATTTCCTGGAATACTACGCGGAATATGTAGATAAAAATAAGACCGATGGTAACAGGGCTTTACAGAACAGCTTTAAACAATTTAAAGAATTTGTAGGGCGCAGCTTCGTTTCGCCAGTTGATATTACGGAAAACCTATGCAAAGAATTTAGAAAATTCCTTTTAGCCAAATTTAAGGGGGAAACTCCCCAGGGATATTATGCAAGATTTAAGTGGGTATTAAACGCAGCGACTAAAGATAAATATTTCCAGGTGAATCCCACAGACGAAGTTGCAGCTATACCCAATCCCAGCGCGACGTTAAAGGAAAACCTTGAGGTGGAAGAATATTTAACACTGGTTAAAACACCTTGCTTAAACGAGGAAATAAAATTTGCATTTATCTTCTGCTGCTACACAGGGCTGAGATGGGTCGATGTTGAGCGTGTTAGGAATGATGACGTAAATGAAGACGTTCTTACTACCAGGATCATACAAAAGAAAACAGGTTTACCAGTTACTTTAACCCTGCATCCTATAGCCCAGGCTATAATAAAAATACAAAGAAGGAAAAGAGGTAGTACACCAGGTAATAAAAAGCTATTTCAACTTCTTGGTCGGAATGGTTGTAACAAAGTACTTGAAAAATGGATCGCAGCTGCAAAAATATCAAAACATATTACCTGGTCATGTGCCCGCTTATCTTTTGCTATACTGCTAAGAGATGCCCTAGTAGATGAGGTGACTATCGCAACCTTAATGGGTCATGCGACACCCAAACAGGTCAATAAAACCTATAAAAGACACCGGGCTAAAGACCAGCTGCAAACCATCATGAAATTGCCATCTGTAGATATTAATAAATATTTTCTTCACTTACCAGATGAGGAAGCTGAAGAATAAATTGATGCCAATAACAAAAAGGAATGGCTGTCCAAAACGGACAGCCATTCCTTTTAAATGCAAAACAAAAATTATCTCCTCCTCTTTTTCGGCAATTCCATCACTGTTGCCTTTTCACCCTCCAGCATTTTTTCAACGTCCTCCCTTTTAAAGTATCCATTTTCATTTTTAAACACGCCAAACTCTTCGCACTTCTTGGCAAACTGTGTACGGCCAAGATTACAAAAAATCATTGCTTCTTCCGGTTTCAGATACGGCTTGAAGCAAATTGCAATTGCACGCATAGTAACTAATTCTTGCTGTTTAATCATATGTCAGATTTTAAAGCAAAGTTCAGCCATCCCCTAAAACTGATATTCCAATTGTGCAGCTTTAAGTCTAAAAATGTCATATTATGTAGAAAAATGTCGAAAAATGTAAAAAATAGTCGATCGACTATTTTTTACAATCCATCAATTAAGCGATCCTTCATCTGCCAGACTGTAAAATCCGACCTCTGAAACGATAATATGGTCAATTACGGCAATATCCATAAGACTCGCCGCCTTCACAATTTTCTCCGTAAAATATTTATCCGCGGAACTAGGATTTAAATTCCCGGAAGGGTGATTATGACAAAGGATTAACTTGGATGCTCCAATTTCCAATGCTTCTCGAAGTATCATTCTTGTATCTGACGAAACATTAGCAATACCTCCCTTGGCTAAAACACTGTGTTTTAAAACCCTTTGCCCATGATTCATATACAACACATGAAATGATTCGTAGGATTGATCCCCTAATATAGGCTTGAAGTATAGCACAGCATCAATGGTATTTGTAATGACTTTTTTCGACAATAGAAGTCCTGCCTGCCTACGTCTTCCTAATTCCATTACCGCTGCTAATTCGGCAGCTTTTATGTCTCCTATACCTCTAATTCTCTTAAACTGGTTCACATTAAATTTCGCTAGCTCACTGAGGCTGTAAGAGGCTTTTGCAAGTAATTCCTTTGCAATATTATTTACGTTATTCCCTTTAGAACCGGTGCCGATAACTAGGGCTAACAGTTCTGTATCTGTCAAGGAAGACGGACCGTGATTTATTAATTTCTGATGTGGTAAATCATCTATTGGCCACCTGGACATCGACAATGAGGATTTTACATTGACCATCTTATTATCAATTACCTGGTCCAAATCAACAATGGATTTCATAAATAACTTTTTTGATTTCCTAATTATCAATTAAATCGCAATACTTAAATTTTATTGTAACAATGAACAAAATGACATCTCAAATTTTGAGAATTAGCTAAAGTGGATAAAAAAACATCCGTTCTGAAAACTATTTTTACAATAACCCAATTAGCGACCACCCCAGGTGTATCTAACATTTCTTGAGTGAACTAATGCCCGCTCAGGACGAAACTAAAAACAGATATGTCGGACGCTGTAAACCCTCTACTCCTACTTTCGGAACTTGTCTGTGATATTAGCATTAAAGATGCTTTACAGATAACCCAGCAGGAATATGAGTATCAGATAACCAAAATAAATACGTATGAAAAAGAAATCCAGGTAGAGATATTTATGCAGGCTGTACATTTATTGTCATGTCAAGGTGTTGAGAACTACGTTTCCTCTTATTCACGGGTGTTGTCATATCTGGAAAACTGTCTGAATGAATGTCTTTCCAGCATTGAAATGAATACGGGAAAAGATTCTCTTACCATGTCACTAACACATCACCTTTTATCTGTAGTGCAAAGCCTAAAACAGTTTATTGATCGTCGATTTATAGCTTTTTCTCCTGATAATGCGGCTGTTGACAAACCCATTCAGAAACAAAAATTCAAACTGAATATAGCAGTTTCAGTCATAGCTACCTTGACATCGGCTTTTGTCCGATGCGGAGATAATGTTAGCATTAGAGAGGAAACTGAAATTATGCGTTTTATAATTCGACTTTTCAGTTCAAAAAAAACCAGCGGAATTGCCTTCAAGAGCTTCCAGAATCACTACCGTATTCCAGAAAGAGCTGCGATAGTAAAATCAATAGAAATTCTTCAAGCAATGATAATGTGGTTAAAAAAAATATAATCGCGTTATCACTCTAATAACAAAGCATTTGCATAGAACCTTCCTTTGCACGTGCTTTGTTATTTCAAAATAACTTTTCCCTTGATGTAAATTTCAAACGTGAGTCCATTGCTTGTTCCTTAAAATAATAATTCATACTTAATTAAATTGTACATGACAGAACTAAACAATGAATATAATCAGGTAAAGTCTATCGCTGACTCCTTTCACGAATTCATGGCCACCATACAGGCCGACATAAGCATTCAGGGAGACGTTGAATAGTGAGACCTTATTCTCACGCTCCCAGATACCCGTCTATATTTCCACCAGTAAATAGTATAGAAAGATAAGTGCAAAAGTAAGAAGAAATGCTGATGGACATAGTATTTCTGAGGGCAGCTGGCGAATAATTTTCAGTGTTGTAAACTTTTATTTGAGAGATGGTTTAGCTATATAAGCTATTAGGAAATTCCTTCTTCAAGCATGCGGCTTAAACGAGTATCTATTTTTGCAAATCAATATCCAGTAAACTTCATCGTTGAATAAGAACCTTCTTATTACAAAGTGAATCCTCCTTGTATCTATATATTAAATTTAAATAATATTTTGAATTTTCATTGAATTTCCTTTTATTTTCCAGCATTATAGTGTAATCAAATTTCCCATGATTAATAACATGCTTAAAACTGTCAATCACCACAGCACTATAGCTATTACCCCCATTTTCCAATTTGAATTTAAGCATGCTGCTGTCAGGTGTAAAGCCTGAAACATCTATCCCTGTAATAAAGACCAATGTATCAGAATTACCTTCTTTTTTTAAAATTAATCTCGCCGATATATCAGCAAACTTAGTTTCGACAGGCGGGGGATCCTTCTTCTCTATTGAGCTTAGTAATGCAAATGGGAAAACCGACAGACCTATTATAAAGAGGCTAGACGACGCAATAATCAATCGTTTGGACTGTTTATTCGTTTTATTAAATGCCTTCCGGATATTAGAATCTATATTAGGCTCTTCAACACTTCTGTTTATGGCTGTGATGGCAAGAGTCGCACAAGCATAGGCGACTAGTAAAGATAGTATTGTAATACAAAGTAGTAAGCTAAACTTCAGATTCATTTGCGGCGACTTTAAGAATAATCCTAGAATAGCTGCAGAAGAACCTAAGCCGAAGAACCAGCTGATAGAACTTTGTAATCTATCGACTTGACCTTTGATACGTTCCTCAGAACCGGTTACCCATGTCCTTGATAGCTTAAACCAAGTCCATTTATCAATAGGTCTGCTATCTTCAGGAATTTCTCCTTTTATGACTGTGCCCTGTATGT
Source organism: Chitinophaga sp. LS1 (assembly GCF_034274695.1). NCBI lineage: Bacteria > Pseudomonadati > Bacteroidota > Chitinophagia > Chitinophagales > Chitinophagaceae > Chitinophaga > Chitinophaga sp. LS1. The sequence continues at coordinate 4,319,956 of NZ_CP128362.1, read as the reverse complement.
CAGATATTTGATTCTTATCAGGCTCTTTATTCCCCTCTATCATAGTTAAATATTATAGTTACAAAATGAACCACAATTGTCACAGTGAATAGTCACGCTTTGGCTATAGTTATTAGTTCCATGTGTTTGAGAAGTTTGGATATCTGCTTTAAACGAAAAGGTATTCAGACTTCCTGTTAGTTTTTCTGCTGATCTTATGGAGAAATCATTACCTGGAAACTTGGGGAATACCTTATTTAAGGAGTCATTGTCCACTGAAAGATTTTTGGTATCCAATTTTATAGGGGAACTAAGATTACCTCCGCTATAACTGATCATTGAATTAATTGGTCCTTGTGTGGACAAGGTATTATTGCAGCTGCAACATTTATAGTTAGCCATTGCGATGTTTAATTTTGTATGGAAAAATTAAAGAAGAATAAAGCCGATTGCAGTATTCACCACATCTTTCACTACTGAGAGCATCGCATTGAGTGCGCCCTCAACCGCTAGAATACCCAGGCCTTGTTCTGAAAGAAGCATTATTTTGAATGCATTCTTTTGGATATCGAGTTTTAAACGGGCCTGTTCTTTTGAGATCACGCCACTTATTATTAAATCTTCTATATCAATTATATTCTGTGCTAATGTCTTTGTTGAAGAGATTGCGAGGTCTCTGATGTCTGGCCATTTGTCGGAGAGAGCACCTTCTGCTGCCTCTAGCATTTTTGCAAGGATCTCTGAAAAGTCTAATGTAGTTGCCATAATAGATAGTTTGATTACTTACGGAATTGGGGTTTGATTATTTTTCTCTTTTTAGACCATGCTGGAGCTTAAGCATGCTGGATAGGGAAACCTGAAGGCCAGATTCATCTACTGCAATAGCTTTTTTTAAAGCTTCCACACTAGCATTTTTATTTCCAAATCCTGTAGCATGATCCTTTTCCAGGCTTTTTACTGATGTTGTAAGCAAGTCCACTTGCTGTTGTATAATTTTGTATTTGGGTAATCCACTAACACGAATAGCTAGTACTTTCAAGTCGGATTCAATCTCGGTATAAGATTTCTCAAAGTTTTTATAAGACCAATCTTCACCATTATCAATTTTCTTATCAATTTCCACAAAAACGGTGGATAATTCTTTTGCAATCGTTTGTATTGTTTCGTCTGTACGTTCATCATACGCACCAATTAGGCGTACCTCACTACAACTGGCAAAGATGAGAGAGAGAGCTAATAATAGAACACTAGCTTTTGGTCTTAGTAATTTTTTCATAATTGATTTTGGGATTGTATGTGGGTGGAAATATAAGTTCTGTTGTGGTTTTTTCTTTTCTTAGGCAAAGGTAAATATCTGTTTGCAAAAGAGAAATACCAACTAGTTTGTATTTTTTAAGGTAAATATCTATTTGGAGTGGTTTTTGGTTAAAAATGACCAATTAACTTCCATTTAAAATGCTACTGCAATTTATGGTGGGCGAAAATATTTCCTTACTGGATAAGGTAGATAATATTACCAAAACCGTTTAAACTAAGGTTGTAATAAAACATATAAATTGGTAAACATGTAACAGATTAATCAATTCCATTTTTCTCTAATAGTCAGAAAATATAATTTATTACGTTCAATGTGAATAAAGAAGAAAATTTATGAGTCAACAGAAGAGGCAAAAATCTCTGAAGCAGTAAAAGGGAGGTTAGATAAAGATGTGCATTTGAATGTATAGTTTGGGATTACCAATTTATGAATATGACCATATGGAACCTTATTGATCAGTAAATAAACATTAAACGGATAATTTGACCTTACCGTGTACAAATCATCATGCGCAGAAGACTAAAGGGCAGCTTGTAGTAGATACTGTTATGAATTCAATGACAATCCCTATAACGTTATAAATCGAGAAACCGCTCCAATTATGCAATATTTTACAGGAACAACATTTAGTTATATTTTTGTTAGTATTGTCTTTACAATATAAGTATTTCCAAGTCTATATTTTTAAAAGTTGGTAATATTGACGTGATAGCAGTACAAATCGAGGATGGAAAACCTATGCTTAATATTATTTGCATGACGAAGATGATAGGGAAATTCTACAGGTAACAAACATTGAAGTGGTATTAAATACAGAGCAGTATGATTTAATTGTAATTGCTATTATTTATCGGGAGTGTAAAATATTTTGTGTAAACTCCTTCCCCATTGTTTGAAACCCTGCCGGGATGGGGAAGGGGGAATGGCGCGGCAGCAGCGCCTTCCCCGGTTTTTGGGCCTATTGAGATAATTCACTGCCATAGGCCATTAACACAGGAAATTTTACAGTCTCTATTTATCCTTACAGTTTCAAATCATCTGTCATTTTAAACATTGTCAGATGAACTCCGAATCATTTATTTCTTTTGAAATCCCCTTTGGGATTTGGGAGGGAATTCCAAAAGAAATAAAGATTCAAACAAGCGTCAGATCAAGCCAAATCTACTCAGCATAATCTGTTGGATTAAATCTCAACTATTTCAATTTTAATTCACTAGGCATTCATATCGAAAATAATTCGCCTATCATTCCAAACCATACAAATAATTATCGATCAATGCATTTAATTTAATACTTTATATCGGCATCAAAGATATTCATTTCTCCCCCCTGGTTATACCGACCCATTTGCACTGCACGGCCTTTTTCAGGAACCTCAATTACGATGTCAACATCATGCTGGAATGAATTTTCTCCTCTAAAACTACCCTGTTTAGTTGCCTGGAATATGAAAATAAATGATTTATCAGGATACCTTTCGCGTAATACCTTCAAATCGTCAGGTTTCAGACCAAGATAAGTAACACTATCCAGGAAAACATTTGCATAAGGAGATAAGTCATCAGGTAATTTACCCGAAACAATCAAATTCGGATGCTTAACGCTGTCTACTTTCTCCTGCAAGGTACGATTAAGCTTTTCTTCATTAGCTACATATAATGTGAGACCAAAATTCCTCGCTAAATAACCAGCAAAATCTAATGCTAAATGACTTTTCCCAAGTTTAGGCTTACCAAATATCATGACACTAAAATTTTGAGCAGGATCTCCTATAAATTCAAGCCATTTACCATCAAACCCTAATGTTTTAAAATTCAACTTTGCAAAATCCATACTATTCATAATTCCGTCAGGCAATACATTCCCCTCCACTCCCCCGGATAATTCAACCGATATACTATCCTGACTATGTTTATTTAGAGCGTCGTTCCAGCCAGATAAGGTAGCTCGTTGAATCGGAAGCGGATCTAACTTTACCTTGTGACCTAAAAATTTTATTAGATTATTTCGGAGAAGCCTAATCCTATTCATATATGGATCATTTACTGGGATCTCCCTTCTAGTTATTGCTTCGTCAATAGTATCCAATAAATATTTTGCCTTTTCCCTGGTTATTTCTTTACCTTGTAATGAAATGTATTTCCTAATATAGGAAATCGGAAAATAAACTTTCTCTGAATCTAAGATCATACGAAATTCTTCAAGCCGTTCTTTCTTTATATTTACTTCAATTGTTTCCTTCATTGAATTATATACCCTAATAAGATTATCCTGGATATAGACGATTTGTTTAGCATAGTTAGATACTTTTCTAATTCTCTTCTCTATAATGGCTTTTTGTAAAGAATTAAGAAAATTAAGAATATACTTCTTAGTCCTAATTTTTCCATGCATATCAAAATATCTTTTGATAAACTTGATCTCTTCACCGATGTATCCGGGTTCAATTGTTTTTACATTATCTTTTAGAGGCATAATAGAATATTAAATGCAATAAAACACCACCATATCCGGGCTTTTTTTCAACATGTACTACATCAAAAACTGAGGTTTTTCTTCAAAAACCTCAGTTTAAACTCACCTAATGTGAATTTGCATTGGCCAACAATTGCTTGATATCAACCAGCAGTTGATTTTGCGTATCCTGCTTACTTATCAAACTGGTATGCTGGCTACGTAAGTCATTCAATGTTGTATCCATCGTCGACAACTTATTAGTTTGAGATTTCAACTCATTTAGAATATCAGCGAGGGTAGTCTGAACTTGCCCGGTTATCACTTTAGTATCCGTCAACACACCAGTTAAACTGTCTTGCTTATTTAATAGGCTTTGATCTGTTGTACTGATTACACCCAACTTCTCAACCATGGAAGTAAACATGATGGAATGGGCACCAATGAGGGAGATAATTGCATCTTGCTTGGTCAACAATTCATCCTCTCCGGACTTTATATCAGATACCTTTTCAGCAAGCGATGAAATTTTCACTGTCTGCTCCTTAACTGACAATGTCTGATCCTGCATACTGGTTAGCAGTTGCTGGCTGCTTTCCTTTTCCTCCAATAACCGGTTACCAATAGCGATTAACGCATTTACCTGCAATTGTTGGAAATTAAGATCTATCTGCTGGGTATTATGCCACAGATTTAAAACCTGTTTAATCTCTATAAGCTGGTCTATTCCTAGCTGCTGCTTATTCAAGGCCAATTCCTCATAACCGTTAGAATAATCAAGCATATGAGCTACGACATCTCTCAAAGCAGCTATATCAACAATCCCTGACGGTGCAGTCACATCCACCAATTTTATAAACAGATCGCCTAAAGTACTCTCGCCAAAACTGATTTTGATAGTGTCATCCCTGACAGTTTCTACAGTTTTTATTTGATCTTTGGCTATTAAAAGCACACTATCATTAGTTACCATCCGGATAAATGCCCCATAACTATAAATCTGCACACTCATAATTAACTCCTTTTATCGATTTTAATGAGTATTAATTCCGCTGCCATTGCCCCAACAAAACCACCTATAAGCAAATAAGGTACCTCTGACTTCCTGTTTGCTTGTGCATACCAGTAAAAGGCTAATGAGCTGATTAAAGTACTGGTAGCTATAACAGCCCTTTCTTTATTTTCCATATGCATTAATGAATTGCTACTACAACAAGAACACCTGTGATAACCGCAAGAATGCCACCAAGCAACCTTTTACCCTTTCGGTGCTTTTTGATCATTTCCCGCTGCTGGGTATTTTCCGTTAATAGCTGCTGATGTTGGTAGGCAATACTTGTAAGATTATTCCTGAGGGTATCACATTCGTCTTTCTGCAGGGAAATCATACTGTCTTTTATAGAAACCTGTGACTGAAGGTCAATAACCATTGAGTCATACAAACTATCTTTAAGCTGGTCAATCGCTTTAAAATTCACAAATGCTACAGCCAGGCTATCACAATTACTAATGATTGCCGAGGTATCTGTTTCGGTATAGTGAACAGATAGTAAATCATCAATAGATTGTCTTAATGATGCATTTTCAACTTTTACAGCAGTCAATGAACTACGAGTTTTGATAATATTCTGATTTAGGTCTGCATTCACCCGCTTTAAAGAATCAATTTTACCGATGAAGTACTTCTCGGATTCATGAATTTTATCCAGGAACACAATCGGTTCCTCGACCCTTACCGATAATTTTTGAGAATTTCCTATAAATAAAGGTTTTAAGAAATAATAAGCCATTACAGCGATTAAAGAAATAACAAACAGTTCTACTATTATTTTTTTCATGAAATATGTTTTATACTTATTGGGTTAAAAATGAGGTCTAAATATTTTTATTGGAATCAGTACTTTTCCTCTCCAGGGAATATCCAAAGGTTCCTGTGCCAATTAAACTGGCAAACGTAAAGAACATCGCTTCGGGAATATCCTTTCCAAGGAACTGCTGTCCAATCCAACTAATAATCAGGGCCAGCAACAATGTTCCGATAACCAATTCTCTCAGGCTATAGCTTCCATTCTTATCCTTCAGTAATTGAAGGATGAAATTCTTCATATCTCTCATGTGCTATTGTATTTTATGAGTTTATATGTGGCCAGTGATATGCCGCCGGCAAATAGTAATCCTGCAATACTGATCATTAATTTTTTTTTATGATAGACTTACCATCGCCATCAAATAGGGGCAGGCTACCATCCGGCAGGCCAGATAAAAGAGTGTAGGTAAACGAATTATTGTAAAGTGCGCGGTGCCTTTCTGCTAATTGGAGAAATACCGAGAAGTCATCAGCATTAGAAAACACCTGGCAACCAGCCGAATACTGATCAATATACTTCGTCGTTCCATTGGCAAGTGCCCTATGAATATTGATCCCAAAAAGGCCGGTCTGTTCCCGGCCTGAATTATAATCAGGTTTCCCATCCCGGTTAAAATCCCGTATAACAGTTACTGGCTTTATCTGGACCAGTGCCAGGTACTTCCCCCTGTGCATCCCCAATCCATGGCTACCTGGATATTGACCAGGTTTAAGAATGGCCGTTCCCTGTTCATTGGATGGATTACGTAACCAATATGTACCGGGATCAGTTGTAGCCCTCCAACTGAAAGCAACCTGCTTTCCCGTATTATCTGTAAATAGCAGGTTAATACTGTCATTAAAGACATTAGGAATACTGGTATTATGCCTGATACCGATGATATTTAGCTCCCATGGGCGCACGGCAACCTTATACCCCCTCTGAAGGAGAGCATCATTTAAAATAGTCTGCATTTTAACGCTGTTTGAAAGTGAAGAATATCGGGTTAACTAAAACTTATAGGTACTTTATGGACTTAGTGGCTACCAGGAAGTACCTTCCCTTGTTTTCGAAAAGTGTATAGTCCAGTTTCTTAGTGACCTCAGCTCCTAAGACAGTCTTCTGAGGTACTTCCATTCTCTCATTCGCATTAATCCACACATTCGCAGGCTCAATGGTAATTAACGTTCTACCGTCAATACCATCTAAAGACCATGTACTTCCATTATATCGCAAACCCATACGAATAAATTGATACCTTATTTGTTCCTTGTCAGATTCTTTGCTAAAACTGCTTAAAAGTCCATTTACAAGGGTTTGCCGGACACCACGAAGACGTAGTTGAGAGAAAGCCGCGCTAACTTGCTTATAATCCTCTTTTGTATTCATTTGCTTTAACAAGCCTAAAACCGTTGATAAATTAGATGTTGTGGCCGCTGCAAGAAATTTTGAAGCCAATGCTGATTTATCTGTAGCGCTGCTACTCCCTTGTACAAAAACGTAATAGGTACTTTCATCAATAACCGCTGGTAAACCAGCTTTTGCCAAAGCAGCGACTGTCTCAGAACCAAAATCCCCATCTGCACCATACTTAGGTAAAATGGATACCCCGTATTTACTAATCAATGCCTGCTGAAGAGCTTTGACTAATTGTCCTTACTGCCCTTTTTCAATGGAAAGCTGCTATTTGATTGGGATGTAGTTGAAGAAGTTGTAGCTTTCCCTGACCCTTGACTGGTGTTAACAGGCGTTAAATATACCGGTGTTGCAGGTGTATCTGTATACGATGTTGTGGATGGGTAAACCGCATTAGTAGGTCGTAAAATCGTATTTAAATCAGCAGATGTACTACTGGTTTTCTTCTTCTTCCGCAGGTACTGCCATCCCAAATACCCTAAGATCCCGGTTGCAGCAACTACCAGTGTAGTTAACACTATATTACTTTTCGCCTGCTTCTTTTCCGCTTTCCTCCTCTTCGTATCACCCGAAGTACTTTTAGCTTTTACCCGGCTTTTTTTCATAAATATTCGTATTACGGTTTACTTCTAATAATAGACATCATTGGATCATATTCCCAAAATTCCAATTCACTCCTTAGATCACTTTCCAGGTCATTCCCATAAGTCTGCCTGTAGATGGCGGCTACCTGGTCGTATACAGCCTTTGATGGTATCTCAATGAATACAGCTTTAACTGCACTCTCATCAGTTCCCGGGAAAAGGCCATAGTGAATGTCAAATGCAGCATTGAGACGCTGTGCCCATGAAAGATATTGAGTAGGACCAATCACAGCAGAAGACGATGAATTTAGGGTATCCGGTTTGCCAGCAATAATGGCTAATAGCTCATTATACTCAGTGGTCTGTAGCTCATCCTGCATATCCCTCATCATGGTGCGATTGTATAATCGTGAATAACTATTCATTACCTTCACGAAATCCTCCTTACTGGGAATACTTCGAATAGTATCTCGCAAGGCTTCTACATCCGTACCCCACCAACCATCATTTTCAAAGGCCATCTTTACCTGTTTGGCAAAAGCAGGAATACTCCCACTCTCAAAGGTTTTCTGTTCTTCATTATTCGCCCTGTTATTGAGCACTACTTTCCTTCCAATAATAAATGCCCCGCCTAATACCACTATCCCAATGAGGCTATACTGAATTTTTTCCCGGGTTGTTAGTGCGTCTTTTCCCATCTTACAATAGTTAAACTCCTAAAAATTGCTTAGCTATCGCCGTTTTGCTGGCATCCGTTTTCAGAACGTGGGCCATTTTTGCAAGTTCAGCAGCTGTTAAATGACTCGCTAAGGTGGCAAATGCTGAAATCTTATCTTTTGCCTCATTCTCACTGGAAGCCTTAATCTTGATATTATAACTATACTCTTTCATGTTGGAATGGATTTAATAAATACTTAAAATGAATTAATTATGTTTGAGCTATTCTTTAATGTCCAAGGTGTGCGAGAACAGATGCAATTTTTTCAGGATTATTTGCCAGAACATCCATAATGGTAAATACCGCTATCATTTGTTGCTCATTAAATCGCTCCTGCATTTGGGCAATAAGAGATAACCGGTTACGGGTAGTTTCATCGTGTTGATCGTCATTGGTTCGCTCAAAGCTCACAGATGTTTCAGGCAATGTAGCCGGTGAGGAATTAACAGGTGCCTCAGCGCCCAACAAACCTGCTAATGCCGCTCCGCCTGGCAATTTGGATGCATGTTGTTGTACCAGCCCCTTTAACACAACACTGGCTACTTCTCCTAACGATACCGCGTTGGTATATCGTTTATCCTCCATCTCCTTAATACGATTCTGCAAAACATCAGCATATTCTTCTGCTTCAGTTAGCTGAGCCTGCAAGTCTTTCAGTTTCTCTCTCATTCTATTCAATTCATACTCACGTTCCTTCTCTTCCATCTTCTGCGCTATCATCTGGTCGATCTCCCCTAAACCATTTAGCGTTGTGCTAGTCCTGCTGCCATTATCTGCATTTAGAATAAAAGAATACCGGGTATTCCTGTTCGTATTAGGGCCGTCATAAATTAATATGCTCAAATTCCTTGTTGAATCTTTTATCTCCTGCTCATATTCATCAAACTCAGAAACATCATCGGTCCTGGAGACAATATGAAAACCGTCAACCTTTATCTCATAATCACGTGGGCGATTTTTATCAGCTTCACGTTGAAGAAAGCGTTTAAGGAAATCTACTTTCTGTTGATCAAATTTTTCTTCTATTAGTGGCATATTATGGATGTATAATTACCTGTAAAAATTCTATGTGTTGCCTATGATTCGAATAATTCTCCACTTCGATGTTCCCCATGTGCTCATACTGCAACTCGTTAACTGTGTCTACTGTGAGGTCGTATATTCCAAAAGCACTCTGTACCCGAATCATAACAGCAGGGTTAATGAGCAAAAATAGATGTGAATCAGCCTGGATAGTAACGGTTTGCCTGGGCCTTAATACATAGTGCCTCAGCCTTATGTAATAGCTGTTAGCATAACCTAGCTCCCTCATTCTTCCATCAATATATTGCTGGGCAATTGCTGTAGTCATTTTCTATTAACTTGAATCCATAATGTTATGCTTACCCTATATGCTATATCCTTAGCCAGCGTTTCTCCTAATACATCTTTGTAATTCGCATAGAAGCAGTTACACGAGGGAAGGAAAATAGTTTCTGGTGAGTTCATTCCCCGCTGAGCAATTCCATTCTTTTGTAATAAAGTAGGATTTATAAATCCTGCCTGGTACGTTGTAAGGCTCAAATCTGACTTCAGTGCCTGGGAAGATTCAAATTTGCATATAGTGTTATAGCACCCATTTGCTTTCCCTGTGGCCTGAAATTGTAAGAAACCTACCTGCCCTGTTCCTGTGGCCTTCACATCCTGCATTAGCTGGACACTACTGGCAACTCCTTTAATTGCAATGACATCCCTTGGAATATTTAGTTGGAAATATTGATGTTCTCCAGCCCTGGTTATTAACAGGGTATGAACTATTATTTCTTCCCTCATAACTCCACCTGTTCACAGTCCAAATAAAGGCTCACCCTATATGATTCAAATGTCATGCGTGTATCATTACTATCTTTGTATTCCATTCTCACCAATCCATTACCAACGGGAATATTAGTAACATAATACCTGGCGTTCGGCGATACGTTTATACCACACATCAACAGTTTTGTTTCATAATTCTCCGGAAATATTTCCTGTTTGTTGACCTCGATCCGCTGAGAACCTCTATAGTAGAGTAGATCTTCTTTATCGGCGGTCAATAGTATTCCCTTAATGAAAGTGATATTCTTATCTAATTCGAACGTCTGTGAAAAGATCCTATCACTAGCGGTAATAGCAATATCAAATCTCTTTTTAACAATGGTAGTAGCCATAAAATGATTTTTTAGGATTAGGATATACAGCAGCAGATGGACATCTGCCGCCTGATAAAACTTAATAAAGGAACAATTATGGCGTAGTTATCGTACCATGAAGACCCGCATATATGTATGTATTAGCCGGAAGCCCCTCTGTGCTTCCCAACTCTACAGTCAGTTCGATCAAAACGTCATCAACAATCAACCGGGGATTTGCCAATTTGTAATAACCTACCGGAACCTGGGTATATTGATCCGTTCTGAATACGTAATTAGAAGTTTCCGGTACTATCTGCTTTTTATTATACTTCACATTAAACTCCCCATTCAGTAATGCTGAATAATTTTCCAGCCCTACATACTTGGTTGAGAGTATCTGATCTTTTCCACTGCTTGCAGCGGTACCTGCTAACAGGTATATACCAGATACCAATAAAGCCTGGTTTTTAGGTAGCTTGGCATTGGAGATATTACGAAATCCAACTTCACGGTCATCTTGCGTTTCCCACATCTTAATAGTCTTGGAATTAACTGGTTTAATTGAATAGATCAAGGTATCAGCCAGGCGAAGATCACCCTTGACTAATGCTTCTTTAATGGAGGCGGGTAATTCCCCAAAAAACTTCTCCATTTCCGCGCGGGAGCCTTTAGAAGGAGCACCAGTAGAAGCCAGTTTATTAACCGTACGCTGTCTTTTCACTGGATTCATTCTTTTTAATTCTCCAATTAATTCATCACCGTCAGACCCATCTAATCCAAGTAATGCACCAGAGTTATTATATTCTTCGAGTGGACCATTTAATCCGTCTAAACCGAGCATAGTGTGTATTTTAAAGGTTATAAATTATAATCAGAAACATCCCCTAAATCAGATAAATCCGCAATTGGGCCTTCTATACCAGGGAAATTGTAATCTGGAGATACACCGACACCTCCTTGTAGCTGAAGCCTGGACATGGCGCTATTTTCAACCTGGTCTTCAATAGCATTTAACCCTTCAATTCCGGCGATCTCGTTTGCGTAGTTAAAATATTGAAGGCCTCCTATCCCGGATACAGTGGATGCAGCTGTGCCTGTTTTATTCTTAATAAACTTATCGATATAGAGCTTTTGGGAGAAAGTATCTTTGAAGGCGACAACTCTATCTTTAAACCCAAGTAGGCTATCATCCTCTACACCACTTACAGATGACTGGGTTTGAAATCCGTTGGCCGCCATCATACCTACCCCCAAAAGACTTATTGCTTTATTGCCGACAAAATGTCCCAGCCCAGTTACCCCGATGCCTATTAATAATGATGGTTTACCGATAGCCGACCCCAACAAACCGCCACCCAGGACACCGATTAATAATTCTTTTCCTGTCTCAATTACACTATTCTTTAAATCTCCTTTAGTGTCCAATGTCCGGGCAATAGCCTGATAATGGGTCTGCTGCGCTTTTTTAGCATAACGATTACTTGTTTTCTTACTCATATAATAATAGTTTTCACATTATTTACATTAAGGCAACCTTTGTCTTCCTCTTATAATTCTTTCTCTTCTTACCATTCTTTGGCTTCGCACTGGCAGGAATACCATTGAGGTGTTGCTTCCCATTATGATCGCTTGTATGTAGCATTTTCACTCCGACTGTGATAGCGGCAATAGCCCCAACACCAATTACAGCAGGTAACAGCCATTTCTTGTTCTTCTCCCAAAATCCCTGCGAAATTTTAGCCGCCGTGGTTGTATTCGCTGCATCTGATACGGTGAGTGATGAGGATGTCGAAACGGGCAATAGTGACGAGTCAGACGAGGTATCATCAATATCTTCTGATGCAACCTTTGCAGATGAACTATTAGATGATGCTGATGAATCATAAGAACTATTCTCGCTTTCATCACTGGTTACTGGTGCTGAAGAGGAACTGGATGATGTATTTGTAGCGACAGCGGTCGTAACTGGCGAGGTGGTTGATGGGGTTTCCGCAGCTTCTTTATCGGCAGCAGCCGTTTCTGTGTCGGAGAAGTCCTCCGATCCTTTTTGCCCCTCACCAAATATGTTTCCAATACCCTTGATGATCTTTGATAATGCAGCGATGGCAGCTGAGGCGGCCGCAATTGCGGCGCCAGTAGCAGGCTCTCCCAGCTCTCCAAAACCTTCAAATCCCTCCATCCCATTCACATTTTCATCATAATAGATGTCTGGACCAAGTAGTGTAGCAAGTGGGGTACTGCTGTTCATATATAATACTGAAGAATCACTATCGACAAAACCCAACCCAGCTACAGCGACCTCTTTATTCTTATTGCCTTTACCTTTAAGAATAGCCTTCTTCAGATTCTTAGGATTACCTCCAGCTGTTTCAAATATTGATTCTAATTTTTCCCTGACCTTTACCAATTTGTCGAACTTATCCTTGATAATACCCCGCTTCACTGCCTCTTCGGGTGACAGGTAAGCATACTTTATCCTTGATGCTACCTTGAACAAGTTCAGTTTCATGGCAGCAAGGACACCGTTTCTCAACAAAATGGTAGCTGGATTTATCTTATTAATCTTACTCAGAACTTTCTTGAAAAATCCTTTCTTCTTTTTCTTCTTCGCTGCTGCTCCTAACTCCCCTATATTTCCATCAAATACAAGATCATTACCTCGCTCACCTACTCCCTGCAGGCCGTCTAAATATTGTAGATCCATAACTATATCTTTTTTTTCACTAAATGGTACCTCGTAGTTGAAATGATCTGTTACGCAGTCTATAATGATCATTTTACCCTTATCATTTACCACTGGATAAATATGTTGAAAATGATCACGCTGATATTTAGTAATTCTTAGACTATGAGGAATATGAAGATTACTTAAAATGCTGCTTATAAAAGTGCTGTAACAGTCGCAATCCACTCCTGTTTTCCTGTCAGCCCACGTGCGACTTGGGCTACGTATCTGTTCCAGACCATCTGCATCTTTCTGGTATGCCACGTTGTTATATACAAAGTGCCAGATGTTCTTACAAGTATCATATACAGTGGGGCCAGATAATTTCTGTGCAATTCCTGAGGTCTGAGAAAGCGTTCTCCCAACTACCTTATGGATAAATGAAACAGTATCCTCCAGGGTGGCATTTTCCACTACTGTTTTATCTCTATTCATCGCTGGCGGGAAAAGATAGTCGTACTCTCTTCCTGGGTAAACTTTTCTTCTTGTAGCAGCCTGCATATCCGATTACTTTTTCAATGTTATTTCCTTCTGATCGTTATAAGGCACACGTGACCAACCTAAATCAATAGTAGTAATCGTCTCCACTTTCACTGTTATTGATTCCTTGTTCAGTAAAGCCTTAATAACATCATAAGCAACTGAAAAGAAGCTCATGGTAGATATTTCAACCTGGATGTTGTCAATCTTGACCTGACCGAATGCTGGAACGGAAATATCCTTATCAATAACCTGGCTGCTTCCAAGAATAGAATCTTTATGGCTTATCTTCACATATGGGAACTTCACTTTGAAGCTTGCCCCAGTTGGGTTCTTCAATAAAGCATCAATACGGACTGTCAGACCAGAAAGTGATAGAGAATGAATTGTTGCGGTGGGTACAACTTCTAATTGTACGGAAGCCCGTCGCATATTGGCGAAATAACTTATAATGGCTATTACCCCGGCTCCAACTGCTGTGCCCATTATTAATTTATTCAGTGTTGCCATTTTCTTTATTTGTTTTTTTGTGATGTACACGCCTGTATCGGGTACTAATTATTTTCCGTTTCCTTCGTCGCTGGATGTACTCACCTGCAAGCTTAAAAGCTAGCCATATGGCTCCACCGGTCAATGCCTTTAAAGCATATTCAAACAAACCGGTCATATCAATATTGGCCAGGAGAATCGTTGCAGGCAATAGGATATTATTAAGAGAGGAATCGCCGTGGTTTGTTTCTGTTCTCATAATTTAGTTTTTACTGTTTTGTAGTACAAAGTTCCGACGATGGCAAATGACGGTGTCCTGATTATGTTGAATTATGCAGGATTATGTCGAATTATGTAGTTTTATGTCGAATTATGTCAAATATTACTATCCCTGAACTCCAAATCACCGGGTAATCCCAACCTGTTTATAATAATCAGCACCTGGTTAACGGTGTACATATGGCCTACCCGTTCGCCAATCAAGGGAAGATGTGGTTTCAACCATCTGTTAAAGGTCCGGTAGTTTACCTTATATAATTTGGCGAGTTGTGCTGTATTATATGCGCGTAGTTCGAAAATGACCTTTGGATTATTGGTACTCATAAATCAGTTATTGGTGGGTTAATAAGTAGTTGAACAATACAATTATTCCATAGCTGGATGAGGTCATATTCCCTCAATGCAAGGAGCTTTGCATCGCAGCTTTTCAAGATTTTGTCAGAGGGGCATACCACGTACCGCAATAAATGCCTGGCGAAAACCTGGATGCCTTTATAATATCCTTTGACCAGCTTTCTCTTTTCCCTAACTGACCTATAGAAATCATCATAGCTAGAGATCCCGTCCGGAAATTCAGGATTAAACCAAAGTGATGGTAGATCTATCCACCTTGAGTTATCGTTACGTACCATTTTATACGATAGAAGTAATCGTTCTATCATCTTTATGAAATTCTGATCAACCGACGGTTTGCTAAGGATATTCCAGATAGCATTTTTCGCATATAGGACTTCTGCTGCGGGTATACGGTCATAACACCAAAATGCATTGTAGCTTAGTACCCAGCATGCATGCACATATGGGTGATCCAATGGAATAGTGGGAGAATTGTTAATTGGAATTATTTTACTCATTGTGGCATTTGTTTCCACAAAGATGACTATAGCCAAAAACTCAATGTCCTAATTAGGTTGTTTTAGGTAGAAATAGGTAATATTTGGTTATTTTTTGCAGGTTTTAGTCGGATTGGGCATCTTTGGGCAATTTTGGGCAAATTCCACCATAACCTATTTACAAAGGATTCGAATTCCATTCGGAAGAATTTGAAAGCGAATAAAATTGGTTTAAATAATAATGGGGGATGTATAGAAATACAGTTCCAGTATAGCTATTTTGTTATGAAAAACTTCTAAAAATCGCTGTATAGACATACAGCATCATTAGTTATAACGAAAATCTAAGTTTTGGTTCAACTACTTTGCTTCCTTTAATTTTGTATCCAGTTTGGTAATAACGATCTTACCAGGAGATAATCTTACTTTAATCTTATCCCCAACATGAAACTCATATTGGTATAGCCAACTTCCCCCAAATTTGATTATAGGTATATCCGCGAATGTATAGCTGTTCGAAGCCGTTTTAAAATTCAATCTTCGGAACCCCTGCACTTGAAGGATTTTCACCGGATTCTCCTTTTTATTGGTAACTCTTTGGGCCTTTTTAGCGCCTTGCTTTTTCTTTCTATACGTGATGCGATTTTTCATTTTAAACATTTTAACGAAACCAATGGCGGGGTTCACCCGCTCATTGGTCGCTGAACATCCACAAAAGAATTTATGTATACACATATCTGATTGAAAAGCACAGGCCAAATAGACATTTAGCCTGTTTTCTTCACTTTTATATGCGTATGGACTATTGTTAAACCTTGCTTTTATTAGCTATTCAATTTGATCTTCCATTTTATAGCCCTGTTACAAACCTGATCAACAGCAATTAATTTTTGATAAATTGGAATGATTAGTCCTATTTGCTTTTTATTAAATGCCGCATAGGTATCATAGTCATTCGCAACCGGGACCATCCTTTTATAATCAAAAACCTTTTCTTCCCATTTAAGTTTTTCACACACGTTTTGCTTAAATTGTAAGGGCGAATCAACCAACCCTCTGATTAAATCATCCATTATATTCATCGAATAGGAATACGGAGACTGAATATCATGTCGAGGATCTTTATAAAAACCCCTCAACCTCGTCTTCCAACCCTCTGCCCTGGAGGACATATGTTCTATACCTATTAACTGGTTATAAGTTCGTAAAATGAGACTTACCACCTTGCCTGAGAAGAACTCCGCATTTCCCTTTTCGTTTACCATATTAATTTTAGTCATATACAGTAAATCGGCTTCTCCGTATTTTAATGCCTTGCAAATAGCTGACTTGTAAATAGCCGCTGATTGCTCCAGGGAAATGGATAGATCATTCAGGAAGTTTTTAGAGTATTTAGTTGCTTCTTTCATCAGTTTTACTTTTTAAATACTTTTGAATTGTGGCCTTTAGTTCAGATCGGCTTATAGGTTTCTTTAAAAACTGAACAATCCTCACTTCCTTTATTTCTGAAATCGCTTCAGTTTGGGAATCACCATACAAAAGAATAATAGGAATTTCTGCCAATGGGCTGTTTTGGAAATAGGCAATAAACGCAGGATCATAAAATTCCCTCGTCCACTCAGTTAATATAAAATGAGGTGGTCCCATTACTGTATAGTTCTCATATTCTTCTATTGCCATCTGAAGATTAGAACAAAAGATGGGTACATAAATTCCTAAACTATCCAGTATTTCCCCTAATATTTCCCTGGTAGTAGGATTTTCATCAACTAAACAAATGGATATGCCCGTTTTAAGGTAGCGTGATATCATGGTAGTTATTTTAACAATGGAGTAAAATCGAAAATTTAAGATACCGGCGAATGAAGAGTCAAGTACCGGGGTACGCATTGCTATTGAAGAATCCCTAATTTGTACATGCAACAGGGATCTTAGCAGTAAAAACTGTTTCAGCGGAATTGCTGATAACATGTATGCTCCCCCTTAATTCACTAATAATTTTTTGAGATAGATATAACTTCCTTTCCTGGTCGTACGTGAAAGGCCAATCGTTAAGGAAATCTACTGGCTGAAATAACTCTCCGATAAGATCCGGATGGATTGGTTCGCAATTACATCTAACCGAGAATACTATATATTCCAGCTCATCATGATTATCAGAATGTACACCCACAGATACCAATTGACCAGGTGTAGCATAATAAAATCCTAAGTGCAAAAGATTAGTTACTACAATATTCACCATGTGTATATCGGTAGAAATAATCTTTGAGTATTTTAGCGTGTTTGTGATCTCCAATATTTTACCCATCGTTTCCTCATATAACCTAAATGGAGCGGTTACTTCATCTACGAATAATGCCAGGTTAATACTATCCTTTGTGGGTAAGAAAGAAAAATCATCTTTTGTTATAGTAAGGTTCTTTACTACTGCCTTCAGCGATTCACTAGATTGACCTACGATCATCCGAAATGTGCTTATGAAATAAGCTATCTCTGGTTTAATAGCAAACAATTTCATCTCATGAGTCTCCATAATCATATCCATGGAGATTTTTGCCACCTTCATCCTGAGTTCAAGCATATTTAATAATTCGACAAGAAATGTGGATATACCAGGATGGATTCCCTTATCCTTAAATGGGCTTGCGAATCCAGCTCTGTCCCTATACTTTACTAATAGAAGGCTAGCCTCAATAATTCGTATAATGAGATTATACCCTGCAGATTGGCCTGGTAGTTTATATACCTCCCTAACTAGGTCAGGAAGTTCATAATCCATGAAAATGCGTGTCAGGGCTAACATAGGGTCAGCCATCTCGCTATCTGTAAGCATAGAGGTGGCAGCCCACTTGTCTGTGGAATTCACTTTCTCCATTGTTATAAATTTTAATTGATGAATAATGTAGCAATAGGAAGAAGTTCCAAGATTTAGATCCTGGGTACTATTTCATTTGTATTAACCCCAAAAATAATTTTAGTAGTTTTGTTGAGGTATGGGCACAGGTGGATATGGCCTTCTATAAAAGAAAAAAGGCGCAGGCCACTTGTCGCACGGGAGCCAGTCGAAGGGCTGTATGCCAGACAAGGAGGGCCCACGCCTATAGACGTGAGCGCTCTTCTTATCATCCAGGCCTACTTGAATTTCGACTTTCCCGTGCCGGATAAAATAGAATGAGCTGCAATCAATATTTTTTTGAGATCGCAAATATACAAAAAAACTATCCTGAATTCATGCTAGATAAGTGACTATTGTTTCTCATATAATCAGTTTGATAATTTCTAAATCGAAGATAAGGGAAAAACAATTCAATTGGACAGGTCCAATTGAAAATTTCCAAAAATAATTGCCAAATAACCTTTAATAACATGATCAAGAATGAGTTAGACGAAATCATCATTAGCAAGGTCAAAAAAATCAGAGAAGAAAAAGGATTTACTGACATGCAAGCCTTATCTAAACAAGCGGGATATTACTCCAGCTTAGTGGCTAACGCAGAAAACCCGGAGAGAAGAGATAAATATAACATCTATCATTTGAATGGATTAGCAAAGGCTATGAAGTGCTCTATTAAGGACTTTTTACCTGATAACCCTGTATAAAGTCGGCATTGCCTATTGGTTCAATAAAAATATCGTGCCTTTTTGTTAAACTTTATTTAAAGCATAAAGGATTTACTATATGAAGTTGTTTAGTCTTTTAATTTTTTACAAAAGAGGACTAAGATTGCGATCCATTGTAATGCTCTCCAGTTAGCCGCTTTTGTTTCAAATCTAATTATTAATGCTTTGAAGCTATCCATCCAGGCATTTGCTTGTTCGATCTTGTAGCGTCTTTTATATAATTGATCATCAAAGTATTGATATGACTCACTGGTTTGCTTGCTATTACGGGAATTGGTAGCGATATTAGCTTCCAATTCCTTTTCCATACAGTATTCTCTGAATTCTCCTCCATCAAATCCTGCATCTGCATTTAAGAACAATCCTTTCGTATTTATTGTAGCCTCTTCGAGGGTGGTTAGCATTTCTTCAAAAGTTGAAACAATATTATAAAGATCATTGTGATTGCCGGATTGTGGCTCGCTTACACTAAGTATCTGGCCTTGATTGTCACTCAAAAACAAACTATTACTCGTTTTGCATGATTTTCGACCCTGATAGCCTACTGCATAGCCTCCTCGCTTCGATGGTGTATGACTTCCATCTAATTGAATCGAAGACAAATCAAGGATTTGGCGATTTTCCTTTAAAAGATTTATCCAGATAAGTTTCCACGATCCATCGCTGCTCCATTTATTAAAGTAGTAATACACGCCTTGCCACGTAATTTCACCATTGGGGAAATATTCTTTAATACTTAATTCTCGCCACTGACAGCCCGTTTTTAACCGTTTTAATATCAAGCTTACTACTTTCACCAAATCCACTTTTGACTTATATCCTCGCTTTCCTATACTTAAATGCGGCAATATCCATTTTCTTATTATACCTTCGCTTATGATTCCCAGGGTAGTATCTTTTGGTTCGCAAAACAAAGATCAACTATTCCTGGGTTTCGTGTTTGTATAAAGACAATTCAATAAAGACTAAACAACTTCTATATAATTATTAGCTATCAGGCAATTAAATTTTTAATATTTTAATGATTGAAAAACCGGCGCGCATTGAGCGGGTTTTTGGCTTAATTTTCGTAATCTTTTTTAATAATCCTGGGATAAAAACCACAGCAAAAACAATAATTGATAAAAGATCAGTTAGTTAACAATTTTCTAACGTTAAAAAAACTACGCGACATCCATTAGACAGTACCATTAAATAGCACACAACATTAAACCTATATCCGTTTAACCCATTTCAACATATGGTCTTATGAGGTCTAATAATAATCCTTTATCCGAAGGACTAAAGGCATATACTATAAGTGAGCTGGCTGGCTTTTATGGTATTAGCCAGAAGGTTTTCGTTCGATGGTTAAAACCGCACAAAAATAAAATAGGCAAAAGAGAGGGGCGTTATTATAATGTAATGCAAGTACAATGTATTTTGAAAATATTTGGAACGCCCGGTTATTTTGAAGATACACCATGACAGTAATATTTTCATTAGCAACTACAACATAATATTAAAACTTTATATTTATCGTTCTTAACTTGTAAATCAAAATTTTATATATATTATATTTTTATTAATAAAATATTCTATTTAGTATTATAAAATATTTCCTGTGGCAACATAAAAGTTGATATAATTATTTAAATTCATTGCAAATAGACCCTCTAATTAAGACCTCATACATGAGTACTACAATCATTGCGGACGAGAAAAAACTTAACCAAGATGCTCTTGCATCAAGATTAATATCCAAGATAGCAGAGTTAAACGACCATTCAATAATCTATTATAATTTTCCATTTTATAGAGCCGAGGCAAAAGAAGACTTAATCCAAGCACATGTATTACTAATCTCCAAAAAATATGGTGTCATCTTTTTTAGATGTTTAGCATCCGCAGAAGAAATGTCTGAAAAAGAATTTAACTATTTTGACAATTTAGATAGCTTTATTTTTGGGAAAATTAATAAGCGGGAAGAGTTAAGGTTACGTAGAAGAGAACTAAAAGTAAATCTTACACCTGTATTTTATATTTCAGATTTTCAAAAAGCCAAAATAGAAGATGATATTCAAATTGTAGGAATCAATGATGTTACTCGAATTATCATTGAAAACGAAAAAGAAGAGCTTACAGATGATGAATTTGATATTTTAGCCGCAACAATTGAAGGCTCACAAAGCCTAAAAGGCAGCAAAGAAAGATCTGTAGATAGTTCCACCACGACAATTACTAAGGGGAAAATACTAACACTAATTCAAGAAAAAGAAGCTGTGTTTGATATTGAGCAAAAAAGAGCGGCATTAAACATTATTGATTCACCACAAAGAATAAGAGGTTTAGCAGGGTCAGGTAAAACTATTATTTTGACGATGAAGGCAGCTTTATATCACCTTCAGAATCCAGATGCAAATATTCTCTACACATATTTCACTAAGGCTCTCTATGGTCAGGTAAAATATTTAATTGAAAAGTATTATCGTGATTTTTCAGATAATAATGAACCAAACTGGAATAAAATACATATTCTTCATGGATGGGGCGGCAGAACATTGAGAGGTGTATATTCGGATACTTGTTTTGAAAACTCAATTACCCCAATTGAATATTTAGATGCCAAAAGAGCATCAGGGTATCCCCCATTAGATTATATATTTAGAAAATTAGATGAGAAAAAAGTACTTAAACAAAAGTATGATCTTACGTTAATTGATGAAGGTCAAGATTTTCCTGTATCATTTTATAGAGTCTGTAGAAGAATTACTAAAGAAAATAGAATTGTCTGGGCTTACGATGATTTTCAGAATATTTTTGATACTAAGATGCAAGATGAGAGAGACACATTTGGAAAAGATGAAAAGGGCAACTATCATGTTGACTTTCGTCAGAATAAAAACAAGCTCCAAGATATAATATTGCATAGGTGTTACAGAAATCCTAGAAAGGCATTGATTAGTGCATTTTCGTTGGGCCTTGGTATTTACAATGACATTGTACTCCAAAGACTGGAAGATAATCGTCATTGGGAAGATTTGGGATTTGAAGTTTTAGAGGGTGACTCGTCTGTTGGTAGCAATATGGTTATAGAGAGACCTGAGAAAAACAGCCCAAGCATATCAAATAAATATCTAAGTGAGAATGGAGTTACAGTACGAATTTTTAATAATCTAGATGACGAATGCGGATTTATTATTAAAGAAATCGAAAATGATATTAGAAAGCAAAACTTAAGACCTGACGACATTTGTGTCATCTGTTTGGACGACAAAGAAATAGGAAATTATTTTTCAACTATTGAAGAAGGACTTTCTGCCAAAGGAGTTTCAGTATTCAATTTGTTAAATGCACCCAATAACAATACGCGATTTATTATAGAAGGACACGTTACATTATCCACAATTAACAAGGCCAAGGGTAATGAAGTGGGTATGGTTTATTTAGTTGGTGTAGACAGTATATTTAATAGTAGAAATTCCACCACAAAACGGAATAAATTGTTTACTGCGATAACTAGGAGCAAAGGTTGGGTTTCAATGACTGGATTTGAACGCGCAAATATTGCTATAGAGGAATTATCTAAACTCGAAAAAAATAATTTTAAACTTGTTTTTAAGCAACCTAGTATTGAAAGCACGAAAACTATATTACGTGGAATAAGTAAAGAACAAGAACATCTAAATGAAATTAATAGGAAAATTCAGGAATTAGCTGCTGATCTAGGAATTACGGAAGAAGATGCCTTAGACATGGTTTCTAAAATCAAAAGTAAAAAGAAATGATTACCGAAGGCAAGTTTTTAACCTCTATAAATGAGGCTATATCACTTTTAAAACAAGTAGACCTTTATAAAACAATAGGTCCAAAAAATGTTGGCAACCATTCGCAAGCATCAAAAAAAGTAGCCCAAAAAAGCAAGCATACTGAAATTTATAATGTTGCTATCGCAGAAATGGATTATGATATCTTACTGAACGATGATTCCTTATTCCAGTTTTCTAGAACCAGTAATTCATTGAGATATTCTTTTATCCAAAATCCAAGAATTTATATTTCCAAACAAGAGTATGTGATTGATCTTTTGGGAATAGATGAAATTTCCGAAATAAGTAGCGATGAATTGGAACAAATGATAGTTGATATCAATGAGGAAGAATACGAACAATACTTGGATGAACAGGAGATTAATATACAAGCTAACATTTTTCGATATGATTTAGACGAAAAAGGTTATGCCCCCCTTATTCATTCATTCTCCCATATACATATGGGATTAAATGAAGATTGCCGATTAACCTGTTCAAAAATACTAACGCCACTAAAGTTCGTTTTATTTTCCATAAAGAATTCTTACTTCAGCCATTGGAAAGAAGCATTTCAGAAAGTTCCGAATTTTGACATAATGATTGCCCAAAGTAAGGTTAAGCTAGATCCACTACCTACAAAATTTTGGCAGCAAAGAGACCAAAGTGAATTGTTTTTCATATAGTTTTGAAAATACTCCAAAATGAAATCTTCTCTGTCCTTTATACTGGTAAATTAAAATATTATATCAAATAATGTTATGCCTATGAAAGGTAAAAGTTTTGATCCAATTATTAAAGTTGAAAACGACGGATTAATCATTCCTGAAGGTAAGTATTCGGTTCTCGGCGTTCCCGAATAGAAATTAAATATTGCGATCATTGCATCAAAATTTAAACGATGCGAAAGAAGCAAATTCAGAGATCTCTCCCTGGTTCTCCCTTAAAAGTAGACATGGCATTCCATGTTCGTCAGCAGCCTGATTCCGGCATGATTATTAGCGAATACTGCAGGGCTCATCAAATAAGTGAAGGCAGTTTTTATTACTGGTTAAAGAAAACAAACAATACTTCACCGGTTCCATCCTCACCACCAGCAATACTTCCCGTAAAAATTGTAGCATCATCAAATGAGCCTGTTAATTCAAACTTATTTGCTGAAGTGCGCGGTATTGCAATTTATCAACCTGTGCCGGCAGAATATTTACTCACCTTGCTAAATCATTAGTCAATGTTGTCATTAGCTGGTTATAATTTTTATATCTATACATCTGCAGCGGATATGCGGATGGGAATAAATGGTTTGTCAGGCATCGTACGTAATCAAATGGCACTTGATCCATTAGCTAAGGGCATCATCTATTTGTTTTTTAACGGGCGTCTCACCCAGGTGAAAATGTTGCAATTTGATGGAGATGGTCAGGCGCTTTATTACAAAAGACTAGCCAGAGGCACCTTTGGCAAACCTGTTTATGATCCTGGTTGCCAGGCGATGATGATTGAACGCAAAGATGTGATGCTCATCCTGGAAGGAATCGAGATTAAGTACAGAAAGCGTTACGAAAGAAAGTCAGGAAAATCAACAGATCAGCCAAACTAATAATGCTGTTTTTGCGTTAATATAGCCAATACGTAAACCTATAACGAGGGGAGTCGCTGTCAATCTTCTATGCTGATTTACCTTGCCTTAAAAAAGTATGAACAATAAAACTAAAAAGGCCTCCCATTCCAGGTACTCTTCTGAGGAAATTATCACTATGTTGGACCAATTTGACCGGGACAATGTAAGTTTAAAGGAGTTTTGTGCTGATAAAGGTATCAGTCAGGCCACTTTTTTCAATTGGCGCAAGCGATATTTGAGCAGGAGCGTGAACAACAGTAGCTTTATAGAACTAATAACCTCAGCTCCGAATGCTGAGGTTCCGCTTAGTACAGGTGGTATATTTGCCGAATTCAGAGGTATCAGGATTTATCAACCTGTAAGCGCTGCTTATTTAAAAGCCCTGATATCATGAGTGCTATCATTGTGTTGACAGATCGTCATCGTTATTTTTTGTATACACAGGCAGCAGATATGAGAAAATCATTTGCCGGGCTATGTGGAATTGTAAATAATGTTATGCAACTATCTATTTCAGATAATGATGTATTTGTGTTTTTGAATCGTGATTTTACTCATTTAAAGTTATTGTTGCATGAATCATCAGGATTCACATTATTATGTCGCAAACTTGATAAAGGACGCTTTAAAAAGCCTGAGGCAGGGAGTGCTTCGGAATCATTGAAATTAAGTGCTTCGGAGGTGATAGCACTGGTAAAAGGGCTCACATTTTACCGGCATAATGATAACAATAAGCCTCCTTCAGATTAGACAAAATAATTTTAAAATTACCAGCAGCAGATCAAAACAATGATCTGCTTTTTTCGTTATAGTAATTGTTCCAATGAAAAAATCTGCCACTTCATATAAAGCCATGTATACTGCTTGTCTGCAACAACAGGCAGCATTGCAGCGTATTATATCAATGCAGCAGGAGCAAATGTTTGTTCAACAGGAACAATTACTGGTTTTACAACTGGAACGTGAAACGAAAGATGCCATCCTATTTGATCAGGACCAGCTGATATGTTATCAACAACAATTACTACTGCAAAAAGATGAACAACTGGAAGTTGGTAGACAAACCATTCTGCAACTTGACTCTCAGCTTACGCAATATGATAACCTGATTAAAAACCAGGATAAAGAAATAATCACTTTACAACAAGAAGTTACAAAACAGCATAAAGTAATAAATAGTTTGCTTAGAAGCCGTCATGAGTTGAAAGCCCTGAAAAAATGGGTCCATGGTATAAGAAGTGAAAGGAGGCCATTACAAACCGACATTACGGAACAGGGGCAAATTGTACAAGGTACGCTGAGCTTAGATGCGGATGAATATGCAGTATGCCAGATCAGTTCCCGTAAAGTAATTGCAGAACATATAAGACAGACAGTAGAGATAAGCCCTAAGACAAGAGGTGGTCGTAATGATCTGCCTAAGGGATTGGAGGAAGAAATTACTACTCTGGATGTAGATCCTCTTCCACTGGGCGCCAAATTAGTAAGGATAGATGAGCAGCGACAACTGGCCTGTTCTCCATTACGGTGGTATATTAAAGTGACCAGACGACCAGTTTATATCGTTGCATCTGAAGATGGATTATATGCTAAGAAGGTATCAGCGCCGCTGCCATCACATCCTATCCCTCGTTGTAAAGTAGATATCAGCATACTGATCATGCTGATAACAGATAAGTTTTTATATCATCTCCCGGTAGGGCGTCAATGGAAACGTTTTATTCAGTATGGAGTAAACCTGCCATATAGCACACTCGTTTATTATGTGAACAGGATCTGCGAAGTGCTAAGACCATTGTGGGAACTGCTATACCTGGAAGTCGTCCGAAGTGGAATTGTTCATGTAGATGAGTCGTCGTACAAAGTATTGGATGATACTAAAAAAAAGGGTAAAAAATCTCATATAGGCTGGCAGTGGGCAATATTGTCCCCTATCCAGCGAATAGCCTGTTTCCTTTATCAGCGGGGAAGAGGGAAAAAAGATATTGCAGATGTTTTAAGCGGATACAAAGGATATCTGTTGACAGATGCTTATGGTGTATACACTAAATATGGTCAGCAGCCAGGTGTTATACATCAAAAATGTATGGCCCATATAAGAAGATATTTTATGCGGGCCCTGGATAATGACAGACAGCTGGCCGCTTATGCACTGGATAACTTCTTTGGACCACTTTATAAGCTGGAAGCAAAATGCAAAGCTGCTGATATGGACTATGATGAAATTAAACAGGAGAGACAACAAAAAGCGGTACCCATATTAAATGCTTTTAAACAGTGGCTTCAGCAACAGTTGCCGCTTACAATACCGGGAACTCCCATTTATCAGGCCATCAATTATGCATTATCTAATTTTGAAGGCATTATAGTATACACTACTGAGGGATTTTTATCAATTGACAATAATTTACTTGAAGCGCAGATCCGCCCTATTGCCCTGGGCAGACACAATTTTATGTTTGCCGGTTCTCATAATGGTGCAGAACATGCTGCAATTATTTATAGCTTGCTGGCCACCTGCAGGTTGCAGGGTATCAATCCTATCCATTGGCTCGATGATGTACTGCGCAGAATAAGTGAGCACCCCAAAGATAAGTTTATAGAACTCTTACCCCAATACTGGAAACCGGCACGTGCCTGAATCTTAGATTAGGCCGCTTTCTTTTTTCTCCAAAATCCTTAATCTTGTAAAAGGAAATCACTCTTTAAATCCAATTATCAACATGGATAAAATATCAACACAGGAACAAACTGATGTTAAGCAGATTGCTGCGATCAAAGCCGAAATAGAAAGCAGAATGAATGATTTTGATTATGCAAATAATATAACTGATGAATTGTTCCGCTATCAGCCATTTATACTATCGACAATAATGGGATATAAGATGGATGTTCCCATGGAAGACTTACCGGACCTGATTAATTTATATGTGCTGATCTGGCTTTTTTACAGAGACAAGAAGAATGTTCGTAAGGTACAAATCACGGAGCAACAATATAGTAAGCAGGAATCCAGATTTGTAGAAATGCTGAAAAAGTATGAAACAAATATATCTACAGCTGCAAAAAATAAAATGATAGATGATGATCTAAATAGTTTTTATTCTAAATCTCTGTATGCAATGTTAGTATCGGAGTGCCGGGAGAATAAAATACTACATAGATTAAATCGTGAGTCAGGAGGTGCCGTATACGCAGGATACATTACCCTTATAAAATGTTTTGACGAGATTATTGCGAAGTAGTGGTAGCAATAATAATCCTCCTATCAGATGTTGACATTTTGATAGGAGTTTTTTTTTATTATCAATGACTCCCAACGTTAGAGGTTTACGCCAATACCATGACACAAAGCAGTGCGCCCTGAATTACTCACTTCTATAACAGATGCATTAAAACAAATCTCCACGCTAACGGAGACCAATGGGGAGTTGTTGGAATCTCTGACCAGAGAGAGAATAACGTTTGGTAAGATTATATATGACCTGAATAACCAGCTGGAAGCAAAGAATGGAGCATGTGATAAATTAAACCGTTATCTGAATCAGGCACATGAGATTATGCTTGATAGAGAACATCAGGTCATTGAATTGCAAAGCAGGATCGAAGCATTGGAAAGTGAAAATGCGCTCTTAAAAGAGCAGGTTGCTCAGGGAGAAAAGAAGAGCTGGCAGTTACAGGAGTTATGTGAAATGCTACAGGGTAAAAAGAGTGAGAAATTTATACCTGAACGTGAAAAAGTAGATGCGGCCATACAACAAACCTTAGGACCTGATTTTGATCTGACCGAACTGGAAGAGATTATAAGAGTAGCCTCCACAAAAGGCGATATTCAACAAGTGGATGACCAGATCCGGAAAGGCAACCGCAAAAAGAAAAAACATCTCGCTCATAAAGGTAGAAGAGTACAACCATCTTGTATAGAAGTAGTGACAGAAACAATTGACGTCGAAGGAGACAAGACAGGCCTGATCCCTATGGGCAAAAAAGTGACGACCTATTACGAATACAAGCCGGGTAAAATTATTAAAGTACAACAGGAGCGGCTTCAATATCGTACAGAAGATAAAAAGTTTGTCTGCCAACCAGTAGCCCCTCGTCTGGTAGAAAAAGGAACAGTAGGAAACAGCCTGCTGGCACACTTACACAGCCGCCGGTTTGGATATGGGGATCCATATACACGTCAGTTACGGTATATAAAAAGCACTACTGGCATCAGCTTCGCAGCATCAACGGTAAATGGTTGGGAAGAGGTGGCCTTTAAGAAACTGCTAAGGCTGTTGAGATGTATGAAAAAAGTAATTGTGCAGGCCCGGTATCTGAAGGTCGATGAGACAAGATTAGATTACCTCAATGATATTGGAGAAGGCAAACCATCCAGGGGTTGGCTATGGGTATTTTTATCTGAAGAACAAAAATTAGTATTGTTTGAATTTAACCCATCCCGCGGACATAAGGTTCCACAGCAGATATTAAAAGATTTTAAGGGCACGCTTCAGGCGGATGGCCTGGGTAGCTATGTAGCAGCTTTTAAAGATAATGAGGAGGTGGACCTAATGACATGCCTGTCCCATATCCGCCGCGGTTTTAAGAAAGCAGAGAAATATGATAAAAAGCTAGCGGCAGAAGCATTGACATTGTTCAACATCATTTACAGGATAGAAGCCTTTGCCGAAAGAAAAAAGATGACCGATGACCAGCGATTGGCATTGCGTCAGAAATATAGCGTTCCTTTTCTCGATAAAATACATATCTGGTTGCTGGAACAACAGCAGATAGATCATCTGCCAGGTACACCAATAATTAAAGCAGTTAATTATGCCCTGGGGCAATGGCACAAACTAAAAGCATTTACGACCCTTGGATACGTCGATGCCGACAACAATGGCGTCGAGAGGGCCATCAGACCCGTTACTACCTTCCGCAATAATAGCCTGTTTGCCGGAAATGAACATGGAGCAGAGAGAGTAGCACTTTTTTACTCCCTGATCGAGTCTTGTAAACTTAACGACATCGATCCTTATATTTATCTTAAAGATATCTATGACCGCCTTCATGATTGCCCAGCTCATGAACTTATTAATCTGTTGCCTCCATATTGGAAGAAGAAAAATACATGATTACATCAATTAGCAGATTAGCCCCGAATTACAAAGAACTTCATTTATAGCCAATACCATGATTACAGCAGCAAAGATAAGGGCTGTAAAACATTATTCTGGAATGCCGAGGTCCGAATACTTACTCCTGAAGTGAGAAGCTGGTCTGAACAAAAGTATAAATTAATTGGTTGTTACGCCGACATTTTCACACGTGGCATGAGATATAAGTGGGATAAATTGATATATATTGACTTATTTGCGGGAGCTGGATATTCCTTAATTAAAGGGAGTAGGAAAATCTTAAAATCTTCGACCCTAATTGCCATGGATATACCCATCAAATTTGACAAATATATACTGTGTGAAGAAAACCCAGAAAAGCTTTCAGCATTAAAAATCAGAGTGCAAAGAGAACATCCAGATTTAGATGTTGTTTTTATTGAAGGCGATAGCAATAGGCTGGTTGAAAAAATTAAGTCCGAAATTCCGTTACATTCAAAAACAACCAAAGTACTTCCGTTTAGCTTCGTAGATCCATATTCATTAAATTTACATTTTGCAACTATTAGACATCTAGGGCAAAATCTTATGGATTTTCTTATATTACTAGCGCTTCATATGGATGCCAATAGAAACTTTGATATTTATTTAAATGAAAATAGCACTAAAATCGATCACTTTATCGGAGATTCCAATTGGCGTTTGGATTTTCAAAATAGATTTTCATCTAATCATTCTAAATTTGTCAATTTCTTAGCCACAAAATATGAGGAAAACATGATTAATATTGGCTATAAAAAGCCCCCTGAATTTCACCAAATAAGATCCGATGACAAAAATTTGCCCCTATACTACTTAGCTTTCTATTCTAAGCATGAACGAGGAAATGATTTTTGGGCTAAAACTAAGAAATTCTCAAATCCGCAAACAAGTCTAGATTTTTAAAATGGCACAATCATCAATAGAATGGACTGAAATGACCTGGAATCCAGTTACCGGATGCACCAAAATATCTGCAGGTTGTAAATATTGTTATGCAGAGGTTATGGCCAAAAGATTGCAAGCAATGGGAATCGAAAAATATAAAGATGCTTTCAAAGTAAGATTACATGAAAACGCATTGTCCATTCCTTATACCTGGAAGAAACAGAAAGTTGTTTTTGTTAACTCCATGAGTGATTTGTTTCATGAAAAAGTTCCTCTGGATTTTATAAAAAAGGTGTTCAAGGTGATGAATGAAAATCCACAACATACATTCCAAATTTTGACTAAAAGGGCAGAACGCCTATCACAGATCCATAATGAGTTAAAATGGACTCACAATATTTGGATGGGAGTATCAGTAGAAAATGAGAAAGTTTTGAAAAGAGTAGAGTTCTTGAGAACTACAAATGCAAGAGTGAAGTTTTTGTCATGTGAACCTTTAATCGGCCCGCTAACAGAATTAAATTTATCAGGGATTGATTGGGTTATTGTTGGAGGGGAAAGTGGTCGAAAAGTAAGAGAAATGAAACCTGAATGGGTACTTGATATAATGGATCAATGTAAATCTGCCAACGTGGCCTTTTTCTTTAAACAATGGGGAGGAACTAGAAAAAAGAAAGCTGGCAGACTGCTGAATGGTCATACTTATGATGAAATGCCTCCTTTTCAAAAAAATAAATAGTAAACAAAGGTTAGCAATATGGAATACGTGTTTATAGACACATCGATATTTGAAAGCGAAAATTTTTTGGAGGGTAAACATATTCAAGAATTATATAGGCTTTCAACGGAAAAACATATTCAAATAGTAATGCCTATGATTACGTATAAGGAGATACAAGCAAGAATTATAAAGAGGACGGCTGAAGCATTAACGGGATATAAAGCATATCGTGAAAAGGCCAAAATTATAAGGAATATTCCAGCTTTAGTTAATCGATTTGAAAAGTTTAAAGAAGATGAGGTAATTCATGAGCTGTTGAGCCTTTTTGAAAGCAAGATGCAATCCGTTGGAACTCTCATAATTAATTATCCTGTTTTAAATATTGGCAATGTATTTGAGAAATATTTTTCCAATACTTATCCATTTAGTAGCGGAGAAAAAAAACACGAATTTCCCGATGCATTTACTATGGCATCATTAGAACAATGGTGTATAGAAAATTCTCAAAAATGTATTGTTATTTCTGCTGATAAAGACATAATTAATTATCGGAGTATATATTTAAAAATCACGTCTTCACTAGGCGAATACTTAGACGAAAAACTACGAAAATTAGAAATAGAAGCGAAGAGACAGAAGAGACTAGATTTAGCTACAAAATTATTCGAAAAGAAAAGAGAATTATTTATCAAGGAAATTGAAGAATGGGTCCAAAATGAACTGGAAGACAAATACACATATAGAAAATTCACTCCTACTGAGATAATTGAAATTGAAATTTACGACTCTGACGTTTTGCTTTACGAGGATTTTCAAATAACATCTATAAATGACCATTCTGTTATTCTTACCGGATTTGCAAAACTAATAATAGAGGTTGAGATTGAATTTCCTGATTATAATAATGGTTGGTATGATGAAGATAACCAGGAATGGAATTATTCGGGAACAATGAAAGAATCAGTTAGTAGAGAAAAGAATATCGATATAACCCTTGAAGTTGATATTCCAATTGCAGGCGATGAGTTTATGGATATAACCATTTCAGAAATAAATAACGGGAAAAGTTTAGAACTTTAATAGGCGATATAAACTGGTATTGAGAGAATCCCAAAAAAGTGGATCATACCCATTAAAATGAGGCATGATCCTTAATCAATTCTTAACTATATTTTGGAGTAATCTAACTTGATTTATCCATTTAAGTATTCATATACAGATGCAATAGCTGCACTTTTTACTAACCTAGCCCTTTTTTCCCCAACATAATATGCTGTTTTCAAGTTTTCCTCTGTAGTATTTAGAATATCTTCTATAGTTATTATCTTAATGCCCCTAAGTGTTTCTTTAATCCAATTTGTCAAATCTAATACATCGATAGATTTATTAAGTTCCTTCTCAAGAATTTCTGTTGTATCATTTTCTATAAAGTTTGGTATCTCATCAATCAAAGGTCTAAAACTAGTATTATTCATTCCAAATTCAGTCATCTTCTTAGACGTTATATTACGGGCAATTAATAAAGCAGTACTAGAAGGTGTTGCCTCTTGTGCAAACAAGCAGCCTATATTTATTAAATATCTTGTTCCAACTTCTGACATAGAAGATTTAATTCCTTTTCCGTGCTCTTGAATAATCCCCGTATACTCCAATAATCTTAATGCTTCCTTAACCGTTTGAGGAATATCTTTATGAACCCAAATAAAACAAGACGTTTGTCTATCACTACTTAAATAGTTATTATTTTTCTTTTGTAGTTCAACCAAAACAGTATTTTCAATAAAAGCCCGTCCCCAATCTATAAGTCCCTTTTGTCCTGGGTACTTTTCACTTAAATTAGTATGCTCGGCCAATAACTCTACCTTGTAAAACTCCCTAACTGTTTCATTCAATTGAGACGAACTTAGATTAAACGCTCTAGATATAGTTTTCAAAAGGAAACGAGGGTTGCCAGAAGCAGCATAGGCAAGTACTTCGAAATTATTTTTATTTTTTGAAATTTCATTCAATAATTTACTATCTGAATTAGCTTGTTTTTCAACGATTTCTCTCATTCTTTCAATGTAAGTAGATGAAAAAACATCTCTATTGATGTTAATAAACGTTGCATCCTGAGAATATTGAAAAATTTCACCATATGACGTAACACCAGGATAAACGGCTGCGTTACAAGATATAAATGGTGATCGGAGATCTCTGAATAAAGTAAAAAACTGCCTTTGCTGTTCAGGTCTAAATATATGTGCAGCCTCATCAATTAAAAGATTTATTCTTTTAATTTCTAAGTCTTCACAAATCTCTTGAATCGCATCTTTGAAATCATCAATGGTCGGTATTATACCTGTATCAATGTTGGCCCTTGGATTTTTCCAAGAATCTTCATAGTTCTTCGCAACGCCTTCTATTTTAAGCGAATCATCAGAATAAGTACCGCCACTTAATACGTTAATAGATTGTGGTATACTTGCTAGTAATCCCTTTCGTCTTAATTGCCTTATAATTTTAGTGCAAACCAAGGAGAGCATCCAATGAGTAAATTGCTTACGATCATTAGAATGAATTAAGGAACTTTTATTAAATGTAAGATATACGGGTAATACCCTCTCTTTTTTAAAACTTCTATTAAGTTCTTCTTCAGTCACCTTCATTAAAAATGATTTCCCAACACCTCGACTACCAACTAATATAATTGGAGAAATAGATTTTAATTTATCAATTATATCTCTATCCTGACTTGTTTCTACAAATAATCCAAGGATATCTTCATTGGGAATATCCTCTGTTCTGAACAGTAATTCTGACATTGTTTATCTATTAATTATTTCAATTATTTGACTTATAGAATTAAATTCATCGGAAATTGAACTTTCAATTTTTCTGACATTCTCAGATTTAAGGTGCTTTAAATATCTTAGACATAATGAAAAAAGTACTACTCTTCTTATAATATCGGCTTTAGTGTTCCATTCTTTAAAAAGTACTTCAGAGTACTCAAGGGTATTAGGAATTTTTTCAATGATAGTCTGGTTACCATGTACATATTCAGAGCATTCCCGATAAACTTTAGATGTTATTGCACTAAAATGATTTATTTCTCCCTTCAATTCAGGGAAAAATGCCCTGCAAAATTTATGTGAGAAAACTCCTTTCTCTTTATCCATTAGCTCATTCCAATATGTATCTCTTTCTCCAATCTTCCACAAATTCAACTCAATCTCATTAGCGGAGAACAATATGGCCACCAAAGTTCTCTCCAAAAAAAACCGAAGTCCCATAAAAGCCTGCTGATAAAGCCCCAAATTATTAGATAAGATGCCTATTTGATATTCTTTAATAGCATTATGAAGAATGCTTTCTTCGGGTCTTTCTTTTAATACATCTAACCAGTTTGCAAAATCATACAAGAACGAATGATTAGAAGAAAGTAAATCTAGATCTCCATCTTCTAATGATTTATCTAAAATGTTTAGGGCGTTTTTACCCATTTCGTAATAATAGTCAGTTACTTTCATGACTCTCGAAACATTATTTATAGTAAATTATATTTTGCCTCTCTAGCAATATTATATAAGCATTGGTATTAGGAGATTTAGACAAATAATTCCAATATATAAATCCTCAATCTTACACAATAATTTTTATACCAATTAAGGCCTTATGTGAACTATTAGCCAAAACTATAACCCGAATAGGTATAAAAATTGAACAACTAAATACTGTCCGATAGACTATTGAAAGACATCTAATTTCCTTAGCCTTAGTAATAAATGAACAAATAGTGGTAGAGTTTGCAAAATGCTAAGATAGGATTAACTAGTAAAATTAGAAATACCAACTAGTTTGTATTTTGAGTGGTGTGTATTATGTTGATGCTGGGCTAGTCGAAACGGATGAAATGACTATCTTTGGTGATAGAGTGAAGGTTAAAAACTAGTTTCCTCAATTTTTCAACTTTCACTTCTTGAAATATTCCCAGTTTTAGGGGTTTATACTTGTTACATTAATAGTAGCAATTTAATTTTTAACTAAAAAATATTGATTATAAATCACATAACTATAGCTTCCCTAAAAACCTCTAAAAGTAATGGAGAGTAATAAGAAATTTTATAATGAAGATAAGTATAAGGAGTTACATGACTGGATTCGTGAATTTTGGAAAATTACATATGAATGTAAACTTTGTTATTTATATTGTATTAGACTTTATGGTGCAAAGAACCAGGATGAAGCAGATTACCTTAATAGCTCAAAATTTTTCAAAAATACTGCCCATATTTATTGGCGCAATTTGGTAATAGAGGTCGCAAAATTATTCATACCTAGAGATGCTCATCATTATAATATTCAAAACCTAATAAAGTATTTTGAAAATAAACCAGAGTATAAGCAAGTCGGACTTAGCAGTGTGGTTTTGAAACAATGGGCTGATTTCCTAGAAGAAAAAAAAGAAACTATAAATGTTGTATGGGGTTTAAGAGATCGATTTTACAGTCATACTGATAAACCTAATAAAAAGGAGGAAGTAGATTATAGTAATATTCTTATAGACGATCTCAAACCCTTAATCGATATGGCTGAAGGTGTCATAAAAGAGGTCTATCATGTGGCTTTTGATTCTGATACAGATTTTTTTGTTGATTATAAAGATCGAGACTTTGATTTTCTTACCGTTTTATCAAATGATAGACTTAACAAAATAAATTACTGGAAACAAAAGCTCGAAGGGCAATAGATTAGCCATATCCCGTATATTTGCTATTGACAAGTAGAATGAATTGGGAAGCCTCCAAAACTGATAATCTTCCTCTTGGTTCTAAATCTTTGACAAGAATTTGACAAGCAATCTTCGTAAATAATTGATATTCAGAGCCCAGATCGTTCCAGTTCTGGGCACCTAAAATAGGAAACCCGCTCTAAGAGTGGGTTTCCTATTTTATAATAATTTACTACCCTATTTAATTCCTTGTTTTTTAAAAATATATAGGTTCGAAGTTCCCCTTTTTCCATTCCAGAAATCACCTCAGCCTCAATATCTAAATCAAATTCCCATCCTATTTTCGGGTATTTATAGATAATTTTATGGGTATCCAACAATTATATGGGTATTTATGGGTAAATTTATGGGTATGATAAATTCCGCTTCCTTAAACATAACGCCAGAAATACTATCACTAATAGCTGAAATAGATGAGTTCAAAGGAGCATGGCGTGCTTTGGGGCAACTTGCCCCTGAACAACTTTCTTCCTTAAAAAAAGTTGCTACAATTGAAAGTATCGGATCATCAACTCGTATTGAGGGAAGTAAACTTACTGATAAACAAGTAGAAGCCCTCCTATCCAATCTTGAAATACAAAAGTTTACAACAAGAGATGAACAAGAAGTAGCAGGTTACTCAACTGTTATGAATTTGCTCTTTCAGAGTTATACTGAAATCCCGCTCTCTGAAAACTATATTCAGCAAATGCATTCACTATTATTAAAACATAGTGAAAAAGATAATTGGCATCGGGGAAGTTATAAGAAATCACCTAATCATGTAGAAGCCTTTGATAGCACTGGTAAATCTATCGGGGTTGTATTTGAAACATCAAGCCCTTTTGAGACACCGATTCGTATGCAGGATTTAATTGAATGGGCAACAGATGCCTATGCGACAAAAAGCCTGCACCCGCTATTAGTCACTGCAATGGCTATTGTCGAGTTTCTTGCAATACATCCTTTCCAGGATGGAAACGGAAGGCTTTCCCGAATATTGACAACATATCTCCTGCTTAAGGAAGGATATCATTATGTTCCTTATAGTTCTCTTGAGGCCGTGATCGAACAAAGCAAGGAAGGGTATTATCTTGCATTACGGCAAACACAGGGAACACTAAAAAGTGAAAGTCCTGATTGGCAACCATGGCTGCTATTTTTTCTTCGTGCTTTACAACGACAAAAGAGACGGCTGGAAGCAAAGGTTGAAAAGGAAAATCTGCTCCTTATGCAACTTCCTGAATTATCCCTTCAGATATTACAATTGGTGCAATCCAGAGGGAAAGCAACTATCAGTGATATTGTTACTATAACCAATGCAAATCGCAATACCACTAAAAAACATTTAGAGATGTTGGTAGAGACAAAGCGTCTTCAGAAAAATGGAATTGGAAAAGGTACCTGGTACACTATCTAACCCATTTCATATGAGCTAATAATAGGCGAAAAAGACAACCTTATAATTTTCACATCGTATCCTTTTCGCCTTTAAACCAACCCATTAATCGATCTACTATGATCCCTGAATATAATATAAGCCTTTTCACTGCACTCTTCAAAGGCAGGCAAGATGTTTTCGCATTATACTGGGAAAACGGTAGTAAAACCGGCTATATGCCGGCTTATAATTTTGATCCATACCGGTATAAAGTGCACAAAATGAAAGGCGGTACGCTTAGTAATTTTCCGGAAAAAACATACCAACCATTAACAGAAGCACAGATATATAAACATTTAAACGGAAGCCACCTTATTGGTCTCTATCCCTTATTAACAGATGATACATCCTGGTTCATAGTCGCAGATTTTGACGAAGAAACTTGGGTAGATGATAGTCGCAAGTTTGTGGCCTTTTGTCAGAAAAAAGAAATTACAGCTTACCTGGAACGCTCTCGTTCTGGAAATGGCGCGCATGTCTGGGTATTTTTCGAGCAGGCCTATCCGGCAATGAAGAGCCGGAAAATAATGCTTTCATTACTAATAGAAGCTCGTATCATATCAACATTCGATAAAAATTCCAGTTTTGACAGACTATTTCCTAACCAGGATTCACTTTCCGGAAAACCACTTGGTAACCTAATCGCACTTCCCTTTCATAAACCGGCCATGGATAATGGGAATAGCTGTTTTGTTGCTCCTAAAACAATGGAACCTTATCCAGACCAATGGCAATTTCTTACTACCGTAACTAGAGCGTGCATAGCTACCCTGGATAATCTGTATGCTAAGTCGCCCCCTTCTGAATTATCAATAAATACGCTGCCTAATCAAGGCTTAACTATATATTTAAATAACGTAATCACTATAGCAAGAAATGGCCTGCCTGTAATTCTGATTAACTATTTACGAGAAGAGCTGAATATTGCTAACACAGAATTCTTTATCCGGCAGAAGGCAGGTAAAAGCACATATAAAAGCAAACGCTATTTCAAATACATTGAAGAAACAAGCGATCTTATTTTTATCCCCCGTGGCTTTATCAGAAAACTGCTTGATTTTTGTAAGGAAAAAAATATCGTCTACAAATTAGAAGATCAACGTAAACAACAACCTAACCAGCTTTATCGTTTTGAGGCAACATTGCGGGATTATCAGCAAATTGGTGTTTCCGCAACAGAAAATAAGCATATAGGGGTAATAGTGGCACCTCCCGGTTCTGGTAAAACCTTGATAGGATTAAAAATAATTGCCAATAAACAGCAATCTGCTCTAATTGTAGTTCATAGAAAGCAGTTAATGGAACAATGGGCAGAACGAATCACTACTTTTCTAGGCATTCCCGATCACGAAATAGGGAAAATCGGACAGGGAAAATATAAGCCAGGAAAGCTAATAACATTGGCAACGATTCAAAGCCTTGCAAAAGCGATCGCCAATGAATCTAATAAGGATCTTACCAGCTCATTCGGAACTATATTGATTGATGAATGTCATCATATTCCTTCAGAAACGTACCATACTACAATCCAACAGTTCAAAAGCTATTACCAGTATGGGCTTACTGCGACTCCTTTCCGTAAATACAGCGATGGCAAACTTATCTTTATCCATTTAGGTGAAGTTATTGTAGAAATCGATAACCATCAGGTATCGATTTCTCCTCAGGCAACAATAATTATACGAGACACATCTCTGGATGTACCGTTTAACCAGAAAACCGACCGATTTGAAACCTTGTCTAAAATCCTGGTACATGATTCAACAAGAAACAATCTGATCCTAAACGATATAACCAAAGAGCTCAGTAGCGGAAAACGTATCGTGGTGCTAACTGAACGTAAAGAGCATATTGATTCATTATATCAATATCTGAAACAATCATATGAAGCAATCACATTAAATGGAGAGGATAGCGCAACCAGCCGTGATACCAAATGGAAACTACTAAAATCCGGAAATTACCAGGTGTTGATAACCACTGGACAATTCTTTGGAGAAGGTACCGATTTGGACAATGCTACGTGCCTCTTCCTTGTCTATCCATTCTCATTTGAAGGAAAACTCATTCAATATATTGGCCGGGTGCAACGATCAGAAATAGCTCCCGTCATTTACGACTACCGGGATATCAGAATTGATTACCTGAATAAACTGTTTTTAAAACGAAATACCTATTACAGAAAATTAATTCGACAGAGATCGTTATTTGATGATCCAGTCGAAGAAATTACGCCAGTAATTAGAAGTAACTCGCTTACCATAGAAAAAGAAGTTAACGTACCTATAAATTCACTCGAATTCAAATATGGAGCCATTGGTTTCTCTTATATTTATAAGGAACCAGATGAGAAACTTGAATTTGAAATAGCGCATGAAGATATAAGACCAGAATTTGAGGTGCTGAAGCCCTATTTCATTAAGGTATTTAAAAACAGAAACATTACGGCCTCCATATTTGCGGAACTGGAAAATGGAGTGCTGGTATCACAATCCGCAGATTCAGCCGACATAAAGAGAATCAATAAAGAAATCATTGAGGGGGTGCGATTCAGATTTGTGACAAAAGTAATCCTCAATAATTCTTCTTTACCTGAACGAAATGTATTGGATATAACTCAGCTACAAAACGGACACCCACTTTATGAATCCGGGGAGGAATTGATTGCAGATATATTAAAGAATCCTCAATTTAAGCATCATCAACAACTTCCCTATCTGGCAGAGAAACATGCCGGACATATACTGAAAATCCGCTTTGTTCTTCAACCATTCTCCTTTGTATTTCTGATAGAAGGAGAGGAAATGTACCACCTAATATTAGAAACTCTGGATACAGAAGAAGCCAGTTATATCTGGTATTTCGAAAAGCAGCGGTCGCTACTGCCAATGTATTTAAAAGACTTAGACAAGCAGCTGGATATTATCAGACAACAAGGCAGACAAGCCTTCATTACTGCTGCCCCAGAAAATTTTAGCCGGATTGTTCATGACTATAGCAACGAACAGAAAGGCTTCATTACTTGGAAGTTTATGTTGGAAGAACGTCTGATTTAGTAACTTACAATTCATATCATTCACAAATCCCCGAAAATATGAGTAAAAGTGAAAAAATGAGATACATAAGAAATGTACCCATTCCTTTCCCCCTTGAAAACTATACAGCACAGCTGAAGATGATAATGGAAAAAAATCCTTCCAGCCCTGCTCATAGTTTCCTGGATGAACTTATTCAGCGTGACCGATCAATTGCTTATGAAATGATAGCCCGGTTTGTTCCAATGGAAACGACTGCTGAAATACTCACCTTTCTAAAGGCCTTTATTGCGGAAGAAAAAAAGGGAGACGATTATATTAGCGATGATGGTCAGAATGCTGTTGAGAAAATTGCGAGAAGTCTTCTGGAGAGAGGGAGAGAATCAATCAATGCAAAAAACTACCTTACTGCTGCGGAAACTGCCTTTGCTATTATTCTCGCGATTGAGCCCGAACTTTGTATGGTATTAGATGAGGGTTGGACTTATCAAATGATTCTTATTGAATCCTTCGAATATTTAGGTCAGATCGGCAAACTGCCACTAAGTCCGGATGTATTTGATTTATTACTGCAACAGACTATTAAACACTTCAAAAGCATACGTGAAGAAGATCGGTATGTCGATGATAAATGGAAAGAATTAATGCTTACATTCAAAAAGGGAGGTACTCAGTAATCATAAATGCGTGTAGAGATGCTGCTAAAAATACACAGATGCAAGGTAATATAATCCAATCATTCAATATTCATTCCAGTACTATCGTCGATTTTAATAGAATGCTGATCACAGGTTCTTGTTCTGATAGAGAAGGATTAGGAATAGCCGTTACGGAGCTTTTATATGACCTTTTAGCGGAATGGTCTGGGTATTGTCTACGACGGAGGTCAATGGGCCAGTTAAAACGGAACATGCTGGGCCAATAGAAACGGATTATTCTGGGCCAATTTAAAAACAGTTATCTCACCGGAGGCCATTGGGCCAAACTAAAGAAAATTGACAAGAAACGGAGGTCATTGGGCCAATTGTCAAGTTTATTCCGGACTTCACTGGGCTAATTTATAATATAATTTTCTCCTTAAACGGAAGTAATTGGGCCACTTTCCATGATTTTAATAGCCTTGTACTACTAAAAACCAGGTACATGGCAGGTCAACGCATTAACATCATGGAGATACGTTCATTGATTGCCCTTAAGCAAAAGGGATGGAGTAACCGTAAAATTGCTGGTTACCTTAAGATCAACCGTAAAACGGTCGACAGTTACATGGCTCGTTTTAAGGAGATGGAGCTGACTTGTGAAGATCTGACAGTGCTGGAAGATGCAGAGCTGATAGATTTATTTTCTGAAGATAGCCAGACTGAAAAAGAGCGATATGAGATATTGGCCGGTTACTTTAGTTATTTTGAAAAGGAATTACTTAAGCCAGGCTGTACTATTGGTGCGCTTCATGATGAGTACCTGCTCAAGCATCCCGACGGTTATCGTCACACACAGTTCTGTTGGCATTTTAGACAATGGAAGAAGAGAACCACTCCAGGGGGTAAATTAATACATAAAGCGGCGGAGAAGCTGTTTGTTGATTTTTGTGGAAATAAATTATGTTATACAAATAAGTCTACCGGAGAACTGATAGAGGTGGAAGTATTTGTTGCTATACTACCCTGTAGTCAATATACTTTTGTTAAAGCTGTTCCCTCACAAAGGCGTGAAGATCTTATAAGCAGCCTTGTGTCCTGTTTAAAATGGTTGGGAGGTGTACCACAAGCAATAATATCAGATAATCTAAAATCTGCCGTTAATAAGGCGCATAGATACGCCCCTATAATTAACAAAACACTAGCCAACTTCGCATTATTTTACGGATGTGCTGTTGACCCTGCCAGACCATATCATCCGCAGGATTATGGAAACAAATATGTTATGTAAACTTTTGACGCTTAACCCGAGTACTTACAAGACTTTCCTTACTCAAAAGTTTACATAACACTTCACTTATTTGGCAAGGCTTTCCAGCCAGTTCAACAGCCCTTTGTCTTTTTGCCAGGATGGATCCTCAGAAAGATCTGGAGAAAGACTTGTTTTCTCTATCGCTTCTCGTTTCTGCCTGTTGTCGATTCTGGCATATATTTCGGTCGTAGTCACTGACTCATGACCTAAAAAGTCTCGTATACATATTAAGTTCACGCCGTTCTGTTGCAGCATCATAGCTTTGCTGTGCCTTAAGGAGTGTGGACTTACATTGGCAGG
This sequence comes from Chitinophaga sp. LS1, assembly GCF_034274695.1. Classification (NCBI taxonomy): domain Bacteria; kingdom Pseudomonadati; phylum Bacteroidota; class Chitinophagia; order Chitinophagales; family Chitinophagaceae; genus Chitinophaga; species Chitinophaga sp. LS1. Next base: position 4,277,419 of record NZ_CP128362.1, on the reverse strand, counting down.
TATTAAGGCTTGGTTTATTTTTCTAGCAGCCGCACTATACTTTTTCAGTATCATGGTAATAGCCATTCGTGTTAGTTTGCTTCCTCTTCCATTACTGAACAAGGGGTACTCAGTGGCCTTCCCTTCTAAAAGCCTGTTTTCCTGCATATATATCTTTAACGAGGCTGTCGCCTGATCTGACAATGGGATTAGCCGCGTTTTATTTCCTTTTCCCGTTACCCTTAACAAAGTTGGTTTTCCAAAATTGACTCTGGCGGGAACCAGATCAGCTATTTCCTGAACCCGTCCGGCACAATCGTACATAAGCGACAAGAGCGTCAGATCCCGCCTTCCTTTAGGAGTAGATGTATCCGGCTGGGCCAATAATAGTTTCATGCCGTCAGCACCTAAATAAACTACTGTTGCTTTGGGGGCTCGTTTCACTTTGATAGCAAGTATCCGCTGCCATTCTTCCATATAATCCGGAGACTTATATATCAGGAAGCGGACAAAAGCATGGATAGCAGCCAGACGCACATTTCGGGTGGATATACTACATTTCCTTTCGGTCTCAAGCCATTCTAAAAAACCAACGATACGCTCCTGTGTTATGTCTATAAATTCAAGATGATCCACTTTTATGTAGTGATTATCGCGCATATGGATAATAAAAAGGCTTATTGCATCCCGGTAAGCAGCAACGGTATTCTTCGAGCAACCTCTTTCTCCAACGAGATATTTCACCATAAAGTAGGTTAAGTATTTGGCAAATTGAGTTTGTTTCATACGATTACTGGCTTTTGAGGTGAGGAAAGATATATAAGCAGATGCTATCGGTCTGACTTATTAGATCAGGGTACATTTCCGAAGTCATTCTTACATACCTGTCAGTTGCTGCTATAGACTGATGGCCAATATAGGTAGACAGTATGGGAAGTATATAGTACAGATCTTTTCCTTCCTTTGCCAGGGAAGCCATGGATTTAACACAAAAAGTGTGTCGAAGATCATGTATCCTCGGACCAACTGTTTTTCCACGACGTTGTATAGAGGCCGCTTTTAGTATCTTAGTCCACCAATGAAAGAAGCTATTTGGTGGACAAGGGCAGCCATTCATCTTAACAAAGAAGCAATCACTGTGATGAGGAAGCAGTTCTCTGTATTTCCTGTACTGCCTGCAGACTTCGACCAGCGATTCTGATAAGGGCACCATCCGGTCTTTACCGTTTTTACAGTTGCGTAGAACGATATACCCTTGATCAAGATTAACGTCTTTGTTCAATAATGCCGACGCTTCACCGATTCTAATACCAGTTCCTGCCAGCATTCGAAAAAAAGCCGGTAGTACAAAAAGGTTGCTTCTGGCATGCTTATCATAAAGATCCAGTGTGTCGCAGGCTTTAAAGATAGCTCCTAGTTCATCATCAGAAAATATATAAGGAATGAAGTTGTCATGTTTTGTAAATACCTTACAGGGAATATAAGTATCATATCCAAGATTAGATAAATAGATAGCAAACTGACGTAAAAAGCAGTTTCTGTGGCTCCAGGTATCTGTAGCTTCATCAGGGCGCCTGTTACACCATTTTTCAGCCAGTTCTTTTGTAATGGTTACGGAAGAAAGTCCTTCTTTGCAAGCAAAAGCATCAAAAGCAAACAAACTATACTTCTGAGCTTCAGATCTAAAGCCAAGGTTCTTTCTCATATTGATATACTCCTGAACAATAGGCGCCAGTATACCAGGGTTCTTATATTTATTATTCATAAAATGCTCCTCCTTTTTGCGTATAAAACGCTTCAGAAACAACCGGCACTTCCATCGCACATTGGCGTAACGATTCCATATCTATGCGCAAATAGCACATCGAGGTTTGTGTACTGGCATGCCCGAGCAATTCTGATATAACGGGTAAGGGCGTTTTCTGCTCTAGTAAGAAACTGGCCATTGTATGTCGTAATGCATGTGAACCATGTTTTCGCTCACCAATAAAGACTCCTGACTTTGTAATATTCCTGCTCGCCGTCAATGACACTCTCTTAGCACTAATCGGTATAACAGGGAACTGCTTTTCAAGAAAAACATGCGCATCATTGGAGGTTGGTCTTGCATATTTGATATAATCTATGAGGGTTTCGCCAACATCTGTGGTTAACGGAAGCACCACTTTTTCATTTGTTTTAAACTGATTAAAAGATATACTATTCTCAGTCCATCGAATATTTTCAAACTTAAGCCGGCTAATGTCAGAAGCTCGCATTCCCAAGCGTACTGCCAGGATTAGCAGAGCATAATCTCTCTTTCCCAAAGCGGTGCTTCTATCGATAGAGTTTAATATCGTACGTACTTCGTCTTTTGTATAGGTCGATGGCAGCTTTGGTTGCTTTTTATAATTGTCTTTAGGAACAATTACAGAAAAGTCTCTGGCTGTCTTATTTTGTTCATACAGATATCTCAAAAAACCTTTGATTATGGACAAGGCAAGATGTTTAGCTCCCGCAGCTTCAGGCAGTAAGTTTGACGTGTACTTCATCAGGGCGAGTGAAGATATTGTATTGCAGGCGTGTATTTCACTTGCATTTAAGTACTTTAAAAACTGGTATAGATAATAGGAGTAACTGTGCAATGTTTTGACATTCAACCTCAATTTTCTTTTGGATTCGACATAAGCTGCAATTTCATTACCAATTTCTCCAGAAAGTACTACACATTCCCTGCGACGTATCACTTCAATCATCCTGCCTGTCTCTGCAAATTGTATTAAACATAAGGCGCACCGCAGGGAATGCTTTTCGTGATGCGTTAATGATGGTATTGGCCGCAAACCATAGGTGGCGTTGATATAATCGGCGACTGTTGTTGAGGAACAATGAACAATCTTGTTAATATCCATGTACTTTTTAATCCTCCCCCAGATCCAGTTATACATAGATATAGTAGATTCGCTTCTACCTATGTCTTTAAGATATCCAGAAGCCGCCTTTGTTAAAGCTCCATAAGAGCGGTAAACTTTAGTCATAATATTATCTTTTAAGGGGAAGTGACATTACTAACCCATGTAGAAGATAATATTATGTAAACTTTTAGTGCAGGATATGGCTGTAAACAGTGGATCTTAGTCGCAAAGTTTACATAACATATTTGTTTCCATAATCCTGCGGATGTAAATATTTACATAAGCAGGATAAGGCATTGGTTGAGCGCGCTGTGGAACTGGTTTACCAGCGCATCTATTATCCTCTATCAAAGGATATTTACTTCTCACTAACAGACCTCAATGAACATATCAGTAAGCTTCTGATAAGATATAATGATTTATTATTTTCTCATGGCGGCAGCACCAGGAGGCAAGAGTTTATTGATACAGAAAAAGAATGGTTACAACCCTTACCCACAGGAGAGTACCAATTAAGACAATATAAAAGAGCAAAGGTTCAAAAGACCTCTTTTATATACCTTAGTGAGGACAAAAACTATTACAGTGTTCCATACCGATATCAGGGATTGCAGGTCGAAGTTCAATATAACCAGGACATAGTCGAGATCTTTTACAACCATACAAGGATAACCAGCCATAAGCGCTCCTTTAAACCAGGATATTATACTACAATTGCTGATCACCTGCCATCTACTCATCAGGCATACAACTCCTGGAGCCCACAGTTCTTCGAAGATCAGGCAACAAAAGTAGGACCATCAGCTATAGAATACATAAGGAGGTTGATATCACAATATGCTTATCCGGAAATTGGTTATAAACAATGCCAGGGCATTCTTGCTTTGGGGCGTGATTATACTAATCAAAGGTTGGAGAAAGCCTGCCTCCGCGCGCTGGAATACCATAAAGCCAGTTTTTACACTATAGAAAAAATCTTGAAACATGGGCTTGACAAAGAAGAAGAACCTTCTGTTGAGAACTATTGTATTCCTCCTCACAGCAATATCCGCGGAGCTTCTGAATATAAGTAACACACAGTTTTATCATCAAATCAAACTATATGAATGAAAACAGTACAATAGAAAAAATGCATCGCATGCATATGAAAGCCATGGCAGGACTATACCACCAGGCACTATCAGATCATCTTTATAACAATTATACCACAGATGAGTTCCTTACTCTTTTGATTGATACCGAATGGGAACACAGGCAAAAAAGCAAGATAGATGGGCTGATTAAGAAAGCGGGATTTAAACAGGTTGCCTCACCTCAAAATATAGATTACCAAAGCAACCGAAACCTGGATAGGAATGTTATAGAACGGCTGCTTACACTACAGTTCCTGGAAAGATCAGAAAATATAATCATTACAGGTCCCACTGGGTCCGGAAAATCATTCCTCGGACACTGCCTGGCAACGAGAGCTTGCCAGTTTTTATATCGGACACAATATTATCCGGTGGCAAGATTACTGGACAAAGCCAAACTGGCACGATTAGATGGGACCTACTCCAAGTTAATAAAAGCTATAGCTAAAATCCCCCTGATAATGTTAGATGACTTCTTATTGACTACTGTTGACCAGGCTGCGGGAAGTACTCTGCTCGATCTGATTGAAGAGCGATATGAAAAGAAGGCGACTATTATCGCAACCCAGATACCCGTCGATCAATGGCATGGCTTAATTGGAGAGAGCACAATGGCCGACGCGATTTTAGATAGACTGGTTTACTCGTCTCATCGAATAGCTCTAACAGGAGAATCATTTAGAAAAAAGAAGAAGCTAAGTGACTAATATCAAATCATTACCGTAAAATTGCATTGGAAAGTGGCCCAATGACTCCGTTTTAGGTGGCCCTACATCAACCGTTTTAACTGGCCCAATATCACCGTATTAGACAGGGTATAACCAAACTTTACAACAGTGGACTCATGCCGAATGGAAGGATATGGTTAATATGCTTTTTATTCATGCGTATAATGAACCTGCATCCATTATGCTTCAAATTGGTATCAACTGGGAGGGAATCTATTTGCAAATGACCATTGAGGATCAGGAGGACTTTATGATTTCATTGCCGGATAATGTAAATACATACCTTTTAGCATTACCTCAATTAGGCAAATTTGAGATTAGTGACGATAATAATGATTTAATGATAATGTGGACATATGAAAATTACTCTATAATCGATATTGCTACCAATGGCTGTACTGCTTTCTCACTGATGTATTCACTTTGCCAGGAACTTAACAAGTTTGAAAATAAATGACATGAGTAATGGATTTAAGAAAAGCGAAGAAAGGATTGAACAGATATTTAAAAATAGTTTTGAAGACACTTCCAGGCGAATTGAAACACTTTTGTTCTACAAGTCATACCTGGAATCAAACTTAAAGTTACCCCTTCACATCACCGGAATTGAAGATTTTAAATGGGAAGAGTATTACATTTTCGGTCCGGGAGAAAAAGAGGAATACGAGACATTAAAGAAAACTCGTCCGTCTTATACTGACATATTCAATATGACAAGTTTTGATTCTTATTATGATGAAGAATATGGATTATTTGCAAAAGTCACCAGGATTTCTGATAAGAAACGGTTCAAGCTCCCCCTGGCAGATATGACGGCCGTAGATAAAAATCGCTGGAATATCAGCTACTTGAAGACTATTCCATATGGGTCATTAATTATTAGAAGAATGTCTGATTTATGAAATTGAGGATGCATTTACCATTACCACTGGCATAATTTATTAATAATCAATGTAATTTGGTTCGAAAACTTACCGCTACTGGGCACAAAAAATGCGGGGCTGACCCAAAAAGCCCTTTTTGACTTTTTGGGTCAGCCCCATTTTAAATTTTTCAACCTACCGGACCATCACCGTATGCAATAACACCTTATTCATACCTCCATGCGCCTGCCCCGGTTGTCCTCCTCCTATACTGATCACTGTTTTTCCTCCAGGTTGATATCGTATTCCATTGTCATCAACCAGAGAAAGATCTTCTGTCGTTAATGTAAATGATACTTTTTTACTTTCACCATGTTTCAACGATATGCGCTGAAAACCTTTTAATGCCCTTACAGGTGCATTTGCCACCCCGGGGTGACTTACATAGAGCTGTACCACCTCATCCCCATCAAATTGCCCTGTATTAGTCAACAATACACTGATACTGACCGGCGTCCCTTTGCGGACACTTTCTGCCACCTTTAGCTCACTATAAGAGAAATGAGTGTAGCTTAATCCATACCCAAATGGATATAAAGGCTTCCCCCTGAAATAGCGGTAAGTCCTGTTCTGCATAGAATAGTCTGTGAAAGAACGCAGATCTTTATCTGATGCATAGAACGTCACCGGCAGGCGTCCCGAAGGATTATAATCACCAAAAAGTACATCCGCAATAGCAGTACCTGCCCGCTGCCCTCCATACCAGGCGTTGATAATGGCAGGTAGCTTCACCTCCTCTTCAGGAATAGCAATAGCGCTGCCGGTCATCATCACAAAAACGACCGGTTTACCGGTTTGCTGTAAGGCTTTCAGCAGCGCTGTCTGTACCTTGGGCAACATAATGGAAGTGCGGTCACCACCGTCAAACCCCGGCACACTTACAGGCATCTCTTCTCCTTCCAGTTGCGGTGAGATACCGCCGGCAAAAATGATGGCATCTATATCCTTCAGCCTTCCTGCCAAAGCAGCAAAGTCAGTTTTTACCCTGTCGCCGGCTTTTACCCGGATAAAGGCATTGCCCTCATTCTGATGAAATTCAACCACGATTTTGTAGCTGCTGTCTTTCCTGGCAGATAATACAAAGGGTCTTGCACCCCAGCGGTTCTTTGTCCAGGCATCAACGATCAAAGAGTCATTGATAAACAGGCGATAGCCGTCATCTCCATCTATCTCAAAATTCATTATCTCCGTTGCTGCTGCTTTCAGAAAGGTGGTATACCTGGCTGAATAATGGATGGTCTTCAGGTTAGGTGCAGGTGTCTGTCCTTCCGCCCAGTAATGGTCAATATCCTTTTCGATGAGGGTCTGCAGGGGTGTACCCTCCAGCCGCTCATTGTCAAAATACGCTGCCTGCACCCCAGGACTCCCTTTAAAGGATAGCATAGCGGTAATATCCCGGTAATTCAGCAGGGTATCGTTAGTATGATTGATCGCCTTTTCGTAGATAAGTGTTACGTCCGGACCCAGCTTTTCCCTGATCCCTTCCACAACGGTCACTACCCGGGAGGGGGTTCCGTTATAGTTGCCAAGAACTGCTATTTTATTATCAGCATTGGGCCCTATCACCGCTATCTTTTTTATCTTTTTACTAAGCGGTAGTATGCCTTCCGAGTTTTTCAGCAGAACAATGGATTCCCTGGCCATTTTCAGGGCATGGGCATCATGCTCCGGGCTTTCCAGTACTGAATCGGGCGTTTGTGCATACCTAACCTGTGATACAGGGTCGAACAAACCCAGCCGGTACCGTATGGTGAATAATCTACTGAGAGAAGTATCCAGCTGAGCTTCGCTGATCAACCCGGTTTTTACTGCATTGATCAGCGAATAGTAGACCGAGGTGCCGCACTCAATATCTGTTGAATGAATGAGGGCATCTGCTGCTGCTGCCGTAGCATCCTTATGGGTCTTATGGTATTTGAAAAAATCATCCAGTGCCCAGCAATCGCTGGTTACATAACCGGTGAACTTCCATTGCCTTCGCAGAATGTTGGTCATCAGCAGATCATTTCCACAGCAAGGCTGACCATCTACGGCATTGTATGCGCACATTACGCCGGCAACACCCGCATTCACAACCAGTTCATGAAAAGCAGGCAGGTAAGTATCCCAGAGATCATGCAGCGAAGGATGAATATCATCGGAATGCCGGCTGGGTTCCGGACCGCTGTGTACAGCAAAATGTTTGGCGCAGGCAGCAGCCTTCAGGTATATGGGATCATCGCCCTGCAGTCCGCGTACAAATGCAGCTCCCAGTTTAGCGGTCAGGTAGGGGTCCTCTCCGTAGGTCTCCTGTCCCCTGCCCCAACGGGGATCACGAAATATATTGATATTGGGTGTCCAGTAGGTTAACCCCATATACCGTTCATTGTTCTTTCCCTCAGCCGTAGCCCTGTTATAAATGGCCCTGCCCTCGGTGGCCGAATAATCTGCCATCAGGAACAAAGCAGCAGTATCCCAGGTGGCAGCCATGGCAATGGCCTGCGGATAAGAAGTAACGTGATAAGGAGTACGGGCAACGCCATGAAGCGTTTCATTCCACCAGTCATAGGCTGGTATACCGAGATGGGTGATAGCAGGAGCCGCATTGACCATCTGCCCCACCTTTTCTTCCAGCGTCAACCGGTGAACCAGATCATTGACACGTTGCTCCACAGGCAGCGTGTAATCCCACATAGGAAAACTCTTATACTGCTGGCCCAGGGAAGATCCGGCAACAAATAATCCAATAAATACGATTAGTTTTTTCATAACATGAGGGTGGTCTTTAATGGAAAATAAGTAAAATTGTCAATCAGACAGTCATTAAACTTATTCCAAATAACCCAATTAACAAACTTATTTATGTTAACCCGGTTAAGCATTTCAGCTGCATGCACAGATCGGCAGGCAATTTTCTGCAAAGAAAAAGTATTCAGCGAATGAAAAAGTTCAAAAATGACCGCTGTTTATTTTTAGAAGTAGGTGACTATTCTCTTACAGACTACCCGAAAATAAAAAGCCACCCTAAAAAATTTAAGGCGGTAGTTGTATCAATTATTGGTTATTGGGTTACTTTGATGAAATTCTCCTATCCCCCCTGCCATTGATCGGATCCATCAACAGCGCCAATTGACCTGTACACAGGATATTGATCGTGTTGGTTACAATTACATTACCTATTGTGGCAGTTACTTTATTGCCGTTCAGAACCCAGGTTCCGTTAGTAGTAATAGTAGCACCAGATTTCCTGGTCCATGTACCATTGGTAGAATACTCTTCTGCTACAGCGGATGTCTTGAAACTTAACAACTGAATCATGCGGGAATGGGATTAAGACAATTTTTTCATTATCAATAATAATTGGTTCGAGAACTTACCGCTACTGGGCACCTAAGGCTCTGTAATCGATGATTAAGGAGCCTTTTTTAGTTTGTTCTTATCAATAAATCACAGGTTTTAACGCATTCTACCACTATTATTGACAAGTAGCATGACAAGCAGAAATTGTTGCAAATCCATTTGATAATTCTGCCTTTATCTCATTAAACGCTTCCGCTGAAAATTTTTCTATCTCAGGCTGTGTTCTTTAAGCTTCTCTTCCTTTCCGTTATGATGATCACATTAACCCGGTTTAAATCTTATCTTCAGACCGTGTTCAGAATCGGACGATTTCGAATTGAAAATGAACAAGCCGGCTTTTATGACACCATTATACTTAGTTGTAAATCAATCATATAATTATCTGGCATTGTCTTGGCCTATAGTTTCCCCAAATCCTGCTTGTTACATTTCAACGAATGAATTGATATATCATGGTTAGAAATTTTTTCAAACTCATTTACCGGAATCTTCTGCGTAATAAAGGCTTTTCTGCAATTAACATTATAGGCCTTGCAATTGGCATGGCTGCTGCAATACTCATTATGCTGTGGATACAAAACGAAGAAAGCTATGATGAGTTTCATGAGCATAAAGACAGGATATACGAGGTGTGGAATCGCGTACCAATTGAAGGTAAGATCACCTGCTGGAATTCCGTAGCCTCATTGACGGGCCCTGCCCTTGAAAAAGATGTACCTGAAGTAGCGCACGCAGTAAGAGTAAAGATGAATGGTAATTCCCTTTTTTCAGTTGATGATAAAAAAATAATGAAGTCGGGAGCTACCGTTGATACTGGTTTTCTCCAGGTGTTCAGCTTTCCGATGCTGAAAGGCAATCCTTCTACGGCATTGAATGATGTGCATTCCATAGTGCTCACTGAAAAAACAGCTAAAAGTTTATTCGGCCATGAAGAGGCTATGGGGAAAATTATTAAAATTGAGAATAAAGAGAATTTCACAGTTACGGGTATTCTAAAAGATTTGCCTGACAATACAAGGTTTAATTTTGAATACTTACTGCCCTGGTCATCTTTAAATTACGGAGAGGGACAGGAATTAGGCTGGAACGATAACAGCACCCGTACTTATGTATTGCTAAATCCAAATTCTAACTTTAATGCTGTCGCTACTAAAATAAAAGAATTAAAACAGCATTACAATAGCGAAGCCAAGATGATGAAATGGGAAATGTTTATTTATCCCCTTACCCGCTGGCGCTTACATTCAAGCTTCACTAATGGTGTGGAAGACAACGGAGGGCGTAGTACATTCGTCAGAATATTTGGCATCATCGCGGGTCTGATATTATTGATTGCATGCATCAATTTTATGAACCTGAGTACCGCACAAAGTGAAAAGCGGGCAAAGGAAGTAGGGATACGAAAAGTAGTGGGTGCGGGAAAAACCACTCTCATAACCCAGTTTATCGGAGAATCTGTTTTTATCACTTTTCTGGCAGGCATTACAGCTATCATTATTGTTCAGATAAGCTTACCCAGCTACAACCAGCTTACGGAGAAAAAACTATTCATAAACTTTGGTAATATCTATACATGGATTGCATTTATCGGGTTTATCTTATTCACCGGTTTACTGGCCGGCAGTTATCCCGCATTTTTTTTATCATCTTTCCAACCCGTTAAGGTATTGAAAGGTACGTTTAAAAAAGTAAATGCATTCATCACACCAAGAAAAACGCTGGTTGTATTGCAGTTCACCTGTGCCATCATTCTTATTATTTGTACTATTATCGTAAAACAACAGATAGACTATGCTAGTCAGCGGGCAACCGGGTATAATAAAGACAATCTTGTTTATCATTTCATGACGGGAGATATACCTAAGAACTATACATTGATAAAAAATGAATTGATTCAATCAGGTATTGCGAAGTCAGTTACAAAAACAAATTCTCCCCTTACTGAAAGGTGGAGTAATGGATGGGGACAGGACTGGGAAGGAAAAGACCCAAATGACAAGACATCTTTCGATCGGTACTTATCTGATGAAGGATTGGGGGTTACAGCAGGCCTGCAATTTATACAAGGCCGTGATTTCGATTTGGAGAAATTCCCCTCCGATTCAACAGGGTTGATCATAAACGAATCATCGTTGAAAGTAATGAAGTTCAAAGACCCTCTTGGTAAAGTAGTAAGTGACCTTGGCATTGACTGGCATATTGTAGGGATTATTAAAGATTTTATTCTTACCAGCCCTTATGAGCGAACAAGACCCATATTGATATGTGGTGCTAAGAGTCGCTTTATGACCTTCAATGTGATGCAGATAAAACTAAATGGGAATAACGCAACTACTGAAAATATAAAAAAGGCAGCTGCTATTTTCAATAAATATAACCCAGACTATCCATTTGAGTATAAGTTCGTGGATGAAGCATATGCGCAGAAGTTCGATAATGAACGGCGCCAGGGGATTTTAGCCGCTTTATTTTCAGGACTTACCATTTTTATTTCCTGCCTTGGCTTATTTGGCCTTGCTACATATATGGCAGAAAACAGGATAAAAGAAGTTTGTGTGCGGAAAGTGCTAGGCGCATCTGTAACCAGCATTACGGCTTTACTATCCAAAGATTTTGTAAAGCTGGTCATTATTTCATTTTTAATAGCAGCGCCATTATCATATTGGAGTATGTATAAATGGTTACAGGATTATGAATATCGTGTTAGTATTCATTGGTGGGTATTCGCGCTTGCGTGTTTATTGTCAGTCACAATTGCAATATTAACGGTCAGCTACCAGGCTATTAAAGCGGCATTAGTGAACCCTGTGACAAACCTGAGAAAAGAATAGCCTTAAGACAAAGGCCATTTCCGGGGAATGAAGTCTTTGGTTGTTTTGTCATAGACGGCGATGACTCTTTCTATATCGGGCATTGTTGATGATTTATGCCGCAAAGACAAGGATCATTTCAGGAAATAAATATCCATATATAAGGACATGCCGGGATCTACCTGACGTCAATATTTTATCCTGTGCATCTTAACCAGTCACAATAACAGGTCGCGGGGATGAATGATCGAAACCAGGGTGTCCCCAGTTTGCCGGCAGAAACAATGAGCTAAATACGCAGAATTTAAATACAAGTTTATAGGAAATGAGGAATATTCAGTACGAATAGCTGATACAATTTATTAATTATCAAACACACCTGGTTAGAAAACTTACCGCTACTGGGCACACTAGTGGAAAGGTCGGAGAATTCTCCGACCTTTCTTTTTTTCTCTTCTTCTGAGCTTATCAACTCTAATATTACATTCGGTTCTGTGGTTCGAAGTTTGTTTTCTGAGAAAAATGACCAACCGAGACACTTAAAACAGCATGTTTGTATTACGGGTGTAAAGTTTTGGGCTGTTGGTTACGAATACGGCTAAGTGTTTCTTTAGTCATCCCTAAGTAGGAGGCAATGATATGTTGTGGAAATCGTTGCAGGAATTCTGGATATTTCTGAACTAGTTCATCATATCGATATTCTGCGGTATTATTGATTGCAGAATTTAATCTGCACTGCATTGCCATGTGATGGGCATCGTCCAGTTTTTTCCGCATTTCACAAAATGCAGGAATAGCATTTACTTTATCATACCACCCATCTAGTTTAGGTAGCATTAGCACTTGGGTTTCTTCCCAGGCATCTATGTTGTATATAGAAGGCGATTGTTTGTGGTAGCTTTCTCTGTCGGACATCCACCAATTTTCTATACCCAAATTCAGTACACGTTCATTTCCTTTATCGTCGACAGTGTATTGGCGGACCGCCCCTTTTACGATAAACGAAATGTATTTGCATATTTCGCCTTCCTGTAATAAGAACTGCCTTTTCTTAAACTGCTTAGGTACAAATGCCTTTCGGATTAACTGTTTATCCACATCTGAAAGAGGTGTAGACGATTGTTTGATTAAATAGTTAAGAAGTGCTGTAACCATTTTACAAATCTAAAAAATATTGCCAAATTAACGAGGCCCTCCATATAGGTATCCGTTGATATACGTCAACCTCATCCACATGCAGGTTTTTAGGCAGTTTTACTACTAATTGATGGTGAAATTAAGGAAATGCCTGAATCCATGAAAAAGGGTGATTTTCAAATTATGCCCGTGGATAGCGATACACTCCATACAGAAGCATTTATTGGGCCTGCCAAAGAGCGTTTTTTTCTTCAAATGTGGTTTAATATACGTAAAGAAAGTCGGTGGGCTATTGGTGAACAAACTACTTAATAAAAAATCATGTATTCACGAAGCGGGTGCTTCAATTAAATGAAACACCCGCTTCGGATTTATAGATTCGCCACTTAATAATCGATAATCCAGACCTAATGGTCCGCAGGCGTCAAAAAAGCATATAAATGTTTCACTTTTTCATCCTCGATAAGAAAAAAGTCCATACTATTTAACATTCCTTTACTGGTTTGAATGTGGCCGAAAAGCCTTGCACTGTTTTGAAGTGATTCAATAGGTTTGGCTGCGGAAAAATTATAAGCAGGATCTTCAGCTATAAGCTTTCCAATAAAATCCGATACTGCTTTTAAACTGTCGAGAATTAATTCATTATCATACATTTTAATATCATCTGAATAGATCTTTTTAAGCAGCTCATCCCGTCTTGCCCTATCTTTTTCATTCCAGGCAGCCACATGTATTTCTTCCAGTTCGCTAAATACTTTACTTGCCATTTTAGTTTGTTTTTTTGGATAATCGGCTCCATTACTGGAGATAACATCAATAATCAAATTTACTTCCTTTCCTTATTAATAAAGTTGATATACATCAACAAACACTCCAAAAAAAACTGATCAGTTTCTCTTACCTGGAACTTGCTAAAACAAAAGCCCTGCATAAATGCAAGTTTTTTTTTCTAAGTCAGGATCACAGGAGTCGAATAACTGTTTCTTTCTAGCTTTTCCTTAATTTTAGCTACCACAGAGAGAATGATTAGGGATATCCGCATTAAGCGAATAGCACAACTCCGGCCGATTTTATTACTACTTTATTCTCATGCAATCAAAGGTTCCAAATGAGTATATTTGAAAAACAACAGACATTCAATGGGAGACGTTAGGCTCTCCTGTGTTCCCGTACTACCCCTGTCTGCCTTTGATATGTTCTTAGCCCCCGGTCGAATCGCCCCTAATCGTCAATAACGCAGGTTTGATGTTGCTTAAGCATTTCGAACAACTAAAGCTTCAACATTCAGGACAGTTTCGAGTCTCAATAGCATACCGTCAGCAGTCGCTGTCTACACTTCGCGCCATCATCTATAATGACTACGCAAAACTCGCTTCCAGTAGTTGACTAGACCTTGTCGGGCAGAATTGATTACCTGCCGGATAATTTCAAGGTGTTTCATTTATAAATCCCACCTCAAGGATTTTGCATAGCGCAATCGATAACTTACCGCTGATGAGCACTTTACAACCTTTTAAATCATTGATTTACAGTAATTTTCGTTTCTCAAAAAAACCGCTTCCCACCTTATTTACTAATCATTCTGACACCAAAGACACACCATTTGACCGGAATACGACCTGCGACAACTCCTGCTACAATTGTATCATCCCCTATCAACCCACCATTAATTATAGTATACACAGAAATCATAATCACCAACGGTATTCTTTCCATACACATCTTCTTTTAGCTTTCCCAAATAATAAGTATCTGTACTGAAAGCAAGTTCATTCAACACTCCACAAAGTCCTTTTTATTCAGTAAAAATTCTTCAAAATTATAGTAATACCGGCATTAGCTTATTTATTACAAACTGATCAAACGAGGTAGCTGTATATGCCTCGGGAGTACGTGGAGTAGCATAAGCGCCATTGGGATCACCCAAGGCCTTAAATAGATCTATTAGTTCGTTTTGTATTGTTTCTCCAATTCCCCAATTGTTTAAACGGAATTTGATTTCCTCAAAGGACTCCTGTCTGTAACGTACAGGTTTATCTGTTAAAGAAGATAATCGAAGTGCAACATCGCTAAGCGTTATATTTTCAGGTCCCATCAGGTTGAGTTTGCCCCCTTTCCCCTTTGAATTGAATTATCAAAAATTGATCATTATTCATCAAAGAGGATATAATTGAGCATGAGTACTTAAGGTAGCCCAACGTAAAATTTCATTTCCTGCTTTGGGCAGATTTGGGGGAAATAATCCCGGATTATGTCAAGTATTGTCTACTATACACCATATAGGTGGAAACCTCTAATTGGCACTTATGAAATAACTTCATCCTGTATCTACTCAGAAAAAATATTAGTTGTTCTAACTTGTTTTATTAAAAATAAAAAATTAACTTAGGTATATTCTTTAAGGATTTACCAAGTTGCCCGGATATATTCAACCTATAGCTACATTTACAACCCATAGCGAACTAACTTAATAATTACCTATATGTACCCTAATTCATGTAACCATTGAATTACGTGCTGTAAAGTAGATCCCATCTCCTTTCGGTTATTACTCCTTTTTGTTTACACTTTAAATCAACTTGTATGTCGACATCTTCAAATGAAGTAATGTTCCCTTCCGCAAACACTTTTCTTATCAACTCCAATCCAATTTTCCTGATTACACGTAAAGGGGAACGTGAAATTCTCGTTTTTGATGCTAAAATGGAAGTAAAAACATCTGACCCTAAAAAAAATGATGGCGGCAACCGCCATGTGGGCGTGGATGTTAAGTACTGGGAAGCAAAAGCTACCAGCAAATTATTAGGTTGTGATATCGGATTCAGAATCACAGACCTGGGCGACAATAGTAAAGTTACTGCCCTTCAGTTAAACAAAGACTTCCCTTCTAAGCTCGAATTCAACATGGAATACGAGGTAATGGTAAATGGTGAAGTAATCAAATCCGGCCTCAGTGGCTCTGCTGAAGGTCAGATCAACAGCTTCCCGCCAAAGCCTAATGATATGTTCCGTGTAGCCGGAAAAAGCATGACACTGGGAGAAGACACTACTGTTGATGTAGTTGCCTGCGCCTGTTAATGTAGTCCAAATTCATTCTTACAGGTAAATCAGAATTTTTGAAGACCATTTTAGTCTGCATTACCGGGGCTGTCGCTGCGGTTGTAATGCCTTCTTATGTCCTGCAGATAAGGAAAGAATTGAATGCACGCGTCTTCATCATGGTATCAGATAATGCTACAAAGTTTGTCACTCCATATGCATTAAAAATACATTCAGGTAATGAAGTATTTACCAACACTTACGATGTAAGTGTTGATACCATCGTGCCTCATATCAAACTTACAC
Organism: Chitinophaga sp. LS1; assembly: GCF_034274695.1. NCBI lineage: Bacteria > Pseudomonadati > Bacteroidota > Chitinophagia > Chitinophagales > Chitinophagaceae > Chitinophaga > Chitinophaga sp. LS1. The sequence goes on along the minus strand of NZ_CP128362.1, from coordinate 4,261,131 downwards.
AGGAAGCTGATCTCATCATGATAATGCCTGCTACTGCTAACATCATAGCAAAAGCTGCCAATGGTATTTGTGATGACCTCATATCTACTACCATCGTAGCTGCCAAGGCCCCGGTAATTTTTGTTCCCTCGATGAACGAAAACATGTGGTATGCCAACACTGTTCAGCGCAACCTCAAAGTGCTGCAGAACGATGGACACTACATCATGGAACCCCGTCGGGGAATAGAGATTGAAGGAATGAAAGAAACGTTTGGCGTCATGCCATTATTAAAAGACGTGATCTCCGTTATCAATCATGTATTGAGTATGTCTAATCCTTAAAATCTTAAACAAATGAAAAGAAGAGATTTTGGTAAAAACATGGCCATCTTCCTTGCTGGTGCCCCATTAGTACCTGGCGCATTCTCCTTCCCCAAAAAGGAAAAAATGAAAGTTACCATAGGCGAATCCCAGGAGACATTCCCTACGACTGCCGCCTATTACACCAATACAAATCCAACTTTTGCCATCACTAAGAATGGACACACAGAAGTACTGGTGTTAGATGGCACGCTCCACTTCACAACTAAAAACCCCGGAAAAAAACGTGATGGCCTCCGCTATATTGACATCGCACTCGATAGCTGGAACGGTAGCGCATACAGCAATTTACTAGGTAAAGAAGTTCGTTTTGAAGTAACCAATAACCTCAAAAGTGGCGTAAAATCCCACTACCTCAACCAGGACTTCCCTTCTACAATGGAAATGAATTTCGAGTATAATATTTATTTCGATGGTGAGTTAGCCATCAAAGATGCATCTGCCAGGGCCTGCTCACAACTGGAAACATTCTCTGCCACAAGCGCTAACCTGTACCAGATAGAAAGTAATAACCTGGTTACAAAAAATAATAACATCGAAATCATCTTTTGCGCAGCATAAAATAAATTTAATGGAATTAACTGAAATCTTCGACCAGATGAGAGTTCAGGTAGAAGATATGGATCCCATTCAAGCTAAAATGAAGCTTGTAATGGGAGAACATATCTTCCTTATTGACGGTACAGGGGAAAAAAATATTATTAGCCAGGATGATGTTGAGGCAAACTGTGTCGTTAAAACGGATCTGAACACCTTTTATAAAATGAAAAGCGGAAAGCTCAATCCCATACTGGCATTGATGGAGGGGAAAATCAACATTGACGGGAGTATGGGACTGGCCTTTAAAATGAAATCCTTACTTGCTTGATTAATTCCTATGCTGAAATACAGATTCCATGTGTTGTTCATCTGTATGTACCTGCTCATACATCCTCAATGGATGCATGGACAATACATTAATGAAGAACCTTTTGCGCATACATTCTCGATTGTAGCATTTGATCCGGAAACAGGAGATATGGGTATAGCTGTTCAGTCCCATTGGTTCTCAGTAGGTACTACTGTAGCATGGGGTGAAGCCGGGGCCGGGATTATCGCTACACAGGCTGTGGTGAATATTGGCTTTGGGCCTAATGGCATGGCCTTGCTGAAAAAGGGTATATCGCCAGACAGTGTATTGCACAAACTGTTGCAGGCAGATCCTGCCAGAGATATAAGACAGTTGGCTATTCTCGATACCAATGGCAATATCGCTGTCAGTACAGGTAAAATGTGCGTAGCGGAAGCCGGTCATCAGCAGGGTAGGTTTTACTCCGTTCAGGCAAATACCGCTGAAAGTAAAGACGTGTGGAAAATGATGGCTGCTGCTTATGAACAAACGGATGGTCCGCTGGCCGCTAGAATGATCGCTGCTTTGGAGGCCGCTCAAGCCGCCGGTGGTGATATCCGGGGAAAGCAATCAGCCTGCCTGCTCGTTGTAAGAAAGAAGCCTACCGGAAAAATATGGTTAGACCGTAAAGTTGATATCAGGGTGGAAGATAACCCCGATCCCATCAAAGAACTGAAAAGGATCTATATCATTAAAACTGCCTACGATGCTGTGAATTTGGGATACTACTACCTGGAAAAAAACGATCCCGACGCTGCTGATGAAGCCTTTAATAAGGCTGAAAAATTAAATCCCGGCAATAGCGAGATGAAGTTCTGGTATGCTGTAGAACTGGCTAATAAAGGCATGGATGATCGTGCCCTCGATGTGTTTAAAACGGTGTTCCGCCAGGATCCTGTCTGGAAAATTAAAATGCTGCCCCGTATTGTAAACGCAGGCGTGCTGAATGTACCATCTGAGCTGTTAAAAAGAATTGAAAAACTATGATCTACAACCTGTTCAAGGTATCCTACAAAGAAGCCTCCCTGAAAAAGAGAGGATTTTTTGTAAAGGATGCCCATGCTGCCAGCTTACTGGAAAATATAGGTATTGCTTTCCTGGATGGATACCATCATTGCCTGGATATTGATGACCAGGCCGTGTTATGCCGATCGCTGGACCAGAAGACAAACCTGTTCAGAGGTTTTTCCTATGAAGGTGCTGCTATGGGCATGGCTGTGAAAGATGCTTTTAAAGCCAAACAGAACAAGTGCATTCCTGATTTTCTCAGTGGTAAAGGCAACCATCATATATATATGCTGCATGTTGGTATAGGATGGGCTTATGCCAGACTGCCTTTTCATGTAGAAAACATATTATCCCGTTATGATCCCCTCTTAAGATGGCTGATCATCGATGGATATGGATTCCACGAAGCCTATTTTAAAACTGAAAAAATAATCCGGCAGCAAATATTGCCTAAACTCTCCCAGGCTGCCACACATGTTTTTTATCAGGGTGTAGGACGTGCCCTTTGGTTCACCTGCGGTACAGAGGTAGATAACGTGGCAAAAACGCTCTATGCATTCCCTGCCCTTTATCATGCCGATCTGTGGGCTGGTGTTGGACTGGCTGCTGTATATGCCGGCGGTGCTCAACCAGCCGAATTACAGCGCTTAAAAGAGCATACGGGCTCCCATCTGCCTTTCCTTTTACAGGGTGTAGCATTTGCTGCCAAAGCCAGGGAAAGGGCTGAAACGGTCACCGCAGATACTAATAACACCATTACCGCTATCACTGGTTATAGCCTGTCCTCTGTAGCAGAAATAACTGACCGGGCACTGCTGAAAGTGGATGCGCAACAGGATGCTTTTACGCAATACTACTCCTGGAGAAAAATGATCGCTGAAGAATTATACTCAAAGACCCTAATCGCTTAATATGATTAACAATTACCTGATCAAAGCACTGGCCGTCATCGTCGTTTGTGTATGTTTCATTTTTGCCAGAAAAGCACAGCTTACACCAGCAGAAAGAACAACGCTGGCCGCTGATTTCTCCTTTTCGAGAATGGACCTGCCTGTGACGGAAGGAACGCCGAAATTAATCCGGGATGTACACCCGCAATATAAAGATATAGCCGCATGGATCTCTTCTGTAGGTGCTGCGGTGACGATTGCTGATCTCGACAATGATGGTCGCAGTGATGATATCATCCACGTAGACCCCCGGTTTGATGCGGTGCTCATCTCTTCTATCAAAAAACGGGAGCCACCTGTAAGACTGGATGTAAAGCTCCTGCCTTATGACTCAGCTACAATGGCCCCAATGGGCTCCCTCACTTATGATTTCAATGCTGATGGCAAAACCGATATACTCGTCTATTACTGGGGCAGAACGCCTGTTATTTTCTACGCTGACAACATTGGCTTCAAAGAGACGGAACTGGTGACAAGCGGTGAAAGATGGTTCTCCAATGCAGCTACACTCGCTGATTTTGACGGCGATGGCAAAGTGGATATCCTCATCACCAACTACTTCCCTGATGGCTCCCGTGTACTGGACAATGTAGCACCTGACCAGGACCAGACCATGCAGCATTCCATGTCAAGAGCAGCAAATGGCGGGAAAAATCACTTCTTCCTGTGTAAAGGTGTTGAACTGCAAAACGCTGTCTTTACTGAAGATAAAACATGGTCTGATGGTATTAAAAACCCGGAAGACTGGACACTGGCTGTTGCTGCTGTTGACCTTAATGGTGACATGCTGCCCGAATTATACCTGGCCAATGACTTTGGTCCGGATAAATTCCTGCTGAACCAGTCTGTTCCCGGCCGGTTAAAATTTAAGCTACTGTATGGTGAACGTAAACTGACTACTACTGCTTCCAGCGTTTTAGGCAAGGACTCATATAAAGGAATGGGCGCCGGCATCGGCGATATCAACAGCGATGGCTTACTGGATATCTATGTCAGCAATATTGCCGCTGAATATGCACTGGAGGAATCGCATTTTGCTTTCATCAACACTGGTGAGATAGACAAATTCAACAAAGGCATTGCGCCCTTCGTGAACCAAAGTGAAGAACTGGGTTTATCAAGAAGTTCCTGGGGATGGGATTCGAAATTGGGAGATTTCAACAATGATGGTGTCAACGAAGCCATTCAGGCAACCGGTTTTATGAAAGGTACTGCCGATCGCTGGCCGGAGCTGCAGGAGCTCGCTTTGGGTAATGATGATCTGCTGGCCTACCCGGCTTCATGGCCCAATTTCAAGCTGGGAGATGACCTGTCCGGGCATTATCACCATCCTTTTTTTGTCAGGTCCGCATCCGGTCAATTCTATGATCTCGCTGCTGAACTGGGTATGGATGATACACAGATATCCCGTGGCATCTCAGTGGGTGACCTGGATTATGATGGAGACCTGGACTTTGTAGTCGCCAACCAATGGGAGACTTCCTATTACTACCAGAACAACTACAAAGGTAAGAATGGTTTTATCGGCTTAAGGGTTTTGCTACCGGTAAATGATTCCTGTTTAAGACCCGCCATTGGCGCCATTGTCCGTTTATATGAAGGCACCCAGTTAAAGCAAACCAGCTTTGTCGATGGTGGCAATGGCCATTCAGGCAGAAACACAACTGATATCTTCTTTGGCCTGAAGAATGCCACCACACAGCATATGCATCTCGAAATACAATACCTGGATAATAGTGGAAAAAGCCAACAGCAGGTATTTGCCGCTAAAGAAGGCTGGAATACGATCACCCTATCAAACTAATCTACATGGACAAAGTGTATAACCCGCTTCCCGCGTTAAGAAGATTTGCACTAGCTATCACTGTACTCAATATTGCCGGACATTTCTTCCTTGGTTTTGAACAATCATGGGCATATCCGCTGGCAGCATTAGCTACTACCTATTCACTGGAATTGTTGTATGAATACCTTTTTGCAACCGCTAATCATAAGCCCCCCCGTTTTAGCGGTAGCTGGAAAAATCTTGTCAACTTCCTGTTGCCAGCACATATTACAGGGATGGCTACTTCTATGTTGCTATTTGCCAACAGCGATTTATCACCAATAGTATTTGCATCTGCAGCAGCTATTAGTTCAAAAGTGATTTTCAGGATCATCATCAATGGCAAATCAAGACATTTCCTTAATCCTTCCAATACAGGCATTGCACTGACATTGATCCTGTTTTCATGGGTCGGCATTTCACCCCCATATATGTTCACGGAAAATGTGACTGGCTGGGGAGATTGGATCATTCCTGCTATTCTGGTGACAGCTGGAACATTCCTGAATTTCAAATTCACCGGCAGAATACCACTGATCCTTGCCTGGCTCACTGGCTTTGTGGCACAGGCCGTGCTAAGAAGCATCTTCTTTGATGTATCACTGACAGCTGCTTTACTACCTTGTACTGGTGTGGCGTTTCTGTTATTCACATTTTATATGATCTCTGATCCTGCCACTACCCCTTCCGGTATTACCGAACAAATGCTGTATGCATTTTCTGTAGCCATGGTGTATGGTGTGCTGATGATTTTCCATGTGGTATTCGGGTTGTTCTTTGCGTTGTTTATTGTGTGTATCCTGAGAGGCATACTGCTCAGTATTCCAAAGGTAGGCGCCGCTAAATACGCATTATCGCCACGGTTAAATATTTCTTCAAGCGGGTTAACATATGAAAAATGAAATAGCGATTATCGGAATGGCCTGTAAATATCCTGATGCCAATAGCTACCAGGAGTTTTGGGAAAATATCCTGGCGCAGCGAAGAGCCTTCCGGAAAATTCCGGATGTGAGATTGAACGCCGCGTATTTTTCAGATAAGGATGATGATAAAATACGTACTGTTATGGCAGCCGTATTGAGTAATTATGCCTTTGACAGGAAGAAATATAATATATCAGGAGAAGTGTTCCGGGGCACAGACCTTACCCATTGGCTGGCCCTGGATGTAGCTTCTGAAGCTATGGAGGATGCGGGTTTATTGAAAAATAACCAGCTCCCGAAAGATCAGGTAGGCGTGTATGTAGGGAATACGCTGACAGGGGAATTTTCCAGAGCGAATACAATGCGTTTACGCTGGCCTTATGTACAGCGAAAGCTCATGGCCAACCTGCATAAGCTGGATCTGAACCCGGATATGCTGGCGACCTTTATGCAGGATATGGAGGCAGATTATAAGTCTGCTTTCCCCAGAATGTTCGAAGATTCGCTGGCGGGTGGTTTATCCAATACCATCGCGGGGAGAATATGTAATTACTACGATTTCCACGGTGGTGGTTATACAGTCGATGGAGCCTGCAGCTCTTCTTTGCTGGCGGTGATAGATGCCTGCCGGCATATTGCCGCAGGAGATAATGAAGTCTGTATTGCAGGAGGCGTAGACCTGAGCCTGGATCCTTTTGAGCTGGTAGGTTTTTCAAGAGCTGGTGCTCTTGCCTCGAAGGAGATGCTGATCTATGATAAAGATGCCAATGGCTTCTGGCCGGGTGAAGGATGTGGTTTTGTGGTCCTTTCCACGCTGTCTTTTGCGATTTCCAATAATTTAAAGGTCCATGGTCTTATCAAAGGATATGGAATTTCTTCTGATGGACAGGGAGGGCTGACACGCCCTTCTGTCAATGGTCAGACGCTGGCCATGGAAAGAGCGTACGCCAAGGCAGGTTATCAGCCGGATAAAGTCGCTTATTTTGAAGGACATGGTACGGGTACGCCAGTAGGTGACCAGGTTGAATTACAGACCCTGCTTGGCAAAATTAGAAATACAACTGCCGCGCATTATATCGGTTCTGTAAAAGGGAATATAGGACATACAAAAGCTGCTGCAGGTATTGCCGGGTTTATTAAAATCATTAATGTCGTTAAAAACCGGATCATCCCCCCGGTGACCGGTTGCCGGAATAAAAATAACTTATTGGATGGAACAGCCCTGAACCTTCCATTTAAAGCCATCCCTTATGCGGAGAAGGAAGCGATGAGAGCAAGTGTGAGTGCAATGGGGTTTGGTGGTATCAATACACATATCACTATAGAAGAATATCAGCCCACAATGCCGGTTAGTGTAGCAATCCCTGCTGCCCCGGACACCGAGCTATTCCTGCTTGCAGCCGCCACTCCGGAGTTACTGCTGGCGCAACTGGATATGGTCAACACCTATGCAGGGGCATTGTCTTTTGCAGAACTGGGTGACCTGAGTACGCACCTGATGAAACAATTACAACCTGCTTCATTCAGAGCAGCGGTAGTAGCTGCTTCGCCGGCAGAACTCTCAATGAAACTCGGGAAATTGATACACCTGATAACGCAGGGGCATGATTTTATAGAAAATAAAGGATTTTACTACAATGCAGGCACCACTAAATCCCGTATCGGGTTTTTATTCCCCGGTCAGGGAAGTAAACGATTTGCTACAGCAGGACGCTTTAAGCAAATAGGTATTCCTGAAAGTTATCCTGCCGGCAAGGAAAACAGTCAGCAGCTGGATATGATCCAGGCTGGCATTGTCGGTACATCGATGATTGGATTACGCATCCTGGAACAATTAGGTGTGCAGGCGGAAGTGGGCATAGGTCATAGCCTGGGCGAAATATCAGCATTGCACTGGAGTGGTTATCTGCGTGAAGAACAAGCTATACAGCTGGCCCAAAAACGGGGAGAGATCATGCACGATACCCCAGGTATTGACGGCTTGATGCTCATAGTTCCACTACCTGCTGACCGCATAACAGTGAAGAATGTGGAAATTGCAGCTGTTAATTCACCTACACAAACAGTCTTATCAGGTACTGCTGATAATATCAATGCCTGTAAAGCCTACCTGCTCTCACAAAAGGTTCCTTCGATGTTATTACCTGTCCGTTATGCATTTCACAACAGCAGGATGAAAAAGGTCGAAGATCGCTTACGTGAAGTGGTCAGCGAACTGTCCATACAAAAGCCTTCCCGGAAGATGATCTCTACTGTCAGCTCGTCAGATGATGTGAAAGAAAACCTGATACGACAGCTGAGCAATCCTGTTTTATTTATGCCTGCTTTTCAACAGGCTGATGATTTGGTGGATCTATGGGTGGAGGTAGGAGGAGATAAAACGCTTACACCAATTGCCAGAGATCTTACGAAGAAACCAGTGGCTGCCATTACGATGGATGGTCAAACCACACAGGGATTGTGTGAAACTGCAGGCCTGATCTGGACTGCCGGTACAGATATACAGCTTGATATCTTCATCAAAGACCGGCCAGTTAAGCAATTTGACATCAACTGGCAGGCCAGGTTCATAGCCAATCCCTGTGAGGACGATACTTCCATCACTGTCGGTAATATGCCAGTAGAAGCGCCTCAACAGGATACCGGACTACTGGCATCTTTCAGCGCATTGATCGCACAAAAGCTGGAATTACCAGTAGCAGAGATTGATATCAATGCCCGCTTTCTGGATGACCTCCATTTGAATTCCTTACAGGTTGGCCAATTGATTGCGGGATTTGCTTCCAGCCAGAAAATTGTCATGCAAGGCATTCCAACCGAATATGCCAATGCCAGTATTGCGGAAGTGGTAGCTGTATTGTCTGTCTCCCAAATGAATGATGCACCGCAAACAGATCAGTTGCCGGGCATTGAGCCATGGGTACATTTCTTTCATACATCATATATCAACACACCGCTTAAAGTGGACTCCCAGCCTGGGGCTGATGGTATTTACCTAAATCTTATAGGTTGTTCACATAGCGATGTGTTGGACATGCTGCCAGGCGTTTTAACATCTCTGCAGGAGAAGGATCTACTGGTTATTATACAGGATCGGCCATTGGTAACCGGATTTGTCAAAAGCCTTTTCCTTGATAAAAAAGGACTACGCTGTGTCGTTATCAATACTGACGTTTTACCAGACGCAACTCTTATCAACAGTGAAGTAAATGCCAATAAAGGCTTTACGGAAGTAAAGTATATAGACGGTGTTCGCTATACACCTATGTTCTGCCCTGTATTTAATTATCCTTCCCGTGGCCAGGTGCCGCTCACAGAGAAGGATGTCATATTAGTCAGCGGTGGCGCAAAGGGTATTACAGCGGAATGCGCTTTATCATTAGCTACCAAATATGGTGTAAAGTTATTATTGATCGGTCGTGCAACCAATGACGATCGCCTTCGCCAAAGCCTGGAACGCTTTGATGCAGCGGGTATCACTTATGAATACCACAGTGTGGATATCTGTAACGAAAAAGCGATCAGTAAAGTGATACAGGCAGCTAGTGTGAGATTGGGCCCGGTCACAGGCGTTATACATGGCGCAGGCAGGAACATACCTACTCCATGGTTCAAATTAACTGCTAATGATTTGCATGCCACTGTTAATGTGAAGATAGATGGGTTCCGGAACCTGGTAAATAGTGACCTTAAATTACTGATCACTTTTGGATCGGTGATAGCAGAAAGTGGTATGAATGGTAATGCCGACTATGCACTGGCCAATGAATGGCTCAGAGAAGAAGTTGCTAATTATGCTTCTACTCATCCAGCATGTTTCTCTTTGAATGCAGAATGGTCTGTGTGGAGCGGTGCTGGTATGGGAGAACATCTGGGAGTGCTGGGAAACCTGATGCAACAAGGCATTCAACCAATCAGCCTGGAAAAGGGCGTCGATATATTTATGTCGTGGATGGAAAATTTCCCTTCCGGACATAACCTCATTATCTCCGGGCGTTACGGTAAAATGGAGACGCTGAAGACACCACCGCTTACGTTGCCCTTATATCGTTTTCTGGGACATGTGCGACTGTTATATCCCGGCATTGAACTAATAACTGAGTTTGAACTGTCTGCTATCAATGATTTGTACCTGAAAGACCACATGCTCAATGGGGGATATGTGTTTCCTGCTGTCATGGGCTTGGAATGTATGCGGCAGGTAGCTGCTGCTTTTTCCCCTGCAGAGAGCAATTATATCTTCCTTGATACAAGGTTCAGTTACCCGATCATATTGGAAGAAGGCGAGACACAGACCATCAGGGTGATCGCTTTACGCTTATCGCCAGATGTGATAAAAATTGTACTTAGAAGCAGCGCCACTGGTTACGGCAAAGATCATTTTGAAACATGTATCACTGTAAAACCGGCCGCGATCAAGCCATTTATTCTTTCTGACAGTAATATGCCGGATCTGAATGTCGCTGAAGACCTCTATGGTCAGTTGCTTTTCCACCGGGGCATTTTCCAGGTGATTGATCATTATGATGCTTTATCTCCATATCAATGCGGGGTAACCTTACAACCTCCTACCAACATCAACTACTTTGGCGAGTTTCTTTCCCCGGAAATACTCTCCACCTCTCCTGTAGCAAGAGATGCTGCTTTACATTGTATACAGGCCTGTGTACCTGATTACAGATTATTGCCAACAGGTGTGAGAAGAATATATACGGTAAGTACAAAAACTGTTCACCGCATCGAAGCAAAAGAAATATCAAAATCAGGCAATATATACACTTATGATCTATTGCTGCTGGATGAAGAGGGGCTGCCCGTGGAATATTGGGACCAGGTAACCTTCCAATCTTTCACAGCACAAAAAGATCCGGTACTTCCTTTGGTACTGATTGAAGTCATTGCCCAGCGCCGTATGGATGAAATCAGCGGTCAGCAGGATAGCACGGACTGGCGTCAACAGGACTACATTCTCCGGCGCTATGATGGGAAGCCCTCTCTCAAAAATAGCTTTGTTTCCAGGACCCACCTGCAAGACCTGACCCTGCAGTTACAAGCTGGTTATAAAATAGGTTGTGATCTTGAAAAAGTAACTTCTTTTAAAGAAACATTGCTGGGGAAAGAACGTTATGAACTGGCCCGGTTTGTCAGTACCCATACCGGAGAAGAGCTTTCCGTAGCCGGAACCCGCATCTGGGGGATCATGGAGAGCATTAAGAAGGCGGGTCTTAATCTGCTGGAAACAATCCTGTTTGAAAAAGAAGAATCATCTGCTATACATTATTACAAATGTGGCCAATCCTCCATCCTGTCTATCGCTTTCAAATTAAAGGAGGTGGATGGAAAAGCCGTATTCACAGCAGTATTAGGTGATATCCATAAAAACGTCTATCGTGAAAAGATTTGAATACTTACATACTGTCACCTTTGAAGAAACAAATGTAGTCGGGAACGTTTATTTTTCTAATTATGTCAAATGGCAGGGTACCTGCCGGGAACATTTTCTGCTGGAAAAAACACCACAGGTCCTACAGGATATGGAGAACGGGCTTGCACTTGTTACCATGGGCTGTAGCTGTAACTATGTGGGAGAATTACACGCGTTCGACAAGGTCCTGATCGCAATGTATCTCATCAGTATATCTCAAAATAAGCTAAAGCTAAAATTTGAATACTTCAGGGGAGAAAACATTGTCGCGCAGGGTACTCATGAAATAGGTTTCTTTACCAGAAAAGAAGAACGCTTACACCCGACACATATACCCGAATACATTGTATCAGAGCTGTCATTTTATACCCTTGCTGAATGAAAATTAGCACTATGAAAATCATATTTACCTGTTTACTATTAATAACTTTACAACAAGTCAGTGCCCAATCCATCCTGAGTGGGAAGGTGTCGGATGAAAGTGGCAGCCCCATTGAGCTGGCAACTATCACCCTGTTGAAAACAACGGATACCAGCTATGTTGCAGTGGCGGTGTCTGATATAAATGGTGCTTTTTCATTTAAGGATTTAAAAGAGAAAGACTATTTTATCCGTATCAGCCATCTCTCTTTTGAAAAAAAAGAAATGGCTGTCACACCCGGAGTAAACATCAATGTGCTATTGGGAAAAAGTTCTGCTCAATTATCTGAAGTTGCTCATCATGCACGCAAACCCCTGTTTGTAAAAGAAAAAGACCGGCTTATATTCAACGTGGAGAACGGCATTATCAGCTCATCCCAATCAGATTTAATTTCCTTGATCCGTAATTTGCCAGGCATATTTATAGACCATCAGCAGAACATCTTGTTAAATGGTCAGGAGAAAGTGCTGGTGACCGTCAATGACAGATCTGTATATATGAAAGGAGGTGACCTGATGCAGTACCTGAAGACAATTCCTGTCAATATTGTCAAAAGCATAGAGGTGATCGCACATCCTTCCGCTAAGTACGATGCTGAAGGGACGGCTGTCATCAATATCAGGACAAAAAGTAAGATCGCTACCGGTCTGGCAGGAAACCTGAGTGTAGGAACAGGGTCATCTTTGGGATATGATAAATATTATCCCAAACACAATGCTGGTATCAACCTTTCATTAGGACAGCAATTCTATTCATTGTATGCCAACTATAGCGTAAATTATAAGGAGTCGCTGGGTGACATTCATGAGAAGCTATCATTCTACCAGAACTCCTCACTGGAGCAAAATGTATTTTTTGAGAACATCCCGGATAAGGTACATAACTATTCAGCGGGCATAGATATAAAACCTACAGCCAGGCAATCCATTAGCCTCTTTTACAGTGGTAGTAATAACAGCAGAAAAGTCGATCAGGTCAATGCGATCCGGCTGAAAACCAATGATACAATTACCGACGTCAGCTCTACTGCTATCGAGCATTATAGTGCCGGGCAGAAAGCTGTGAATCTGGTATATCGCAATAGTATAGATTCTGCGAACACTATTACATTTAGTTCAGATTATCTGTCCAGTCACAAGAATAATCTGGGGGATTACTACAATGAATATACAAAAGGAAATAACTGGCAGGAGCTGGTACGTAATAATTCCTTTACGAATATCATGGTATGGGCCACCCAGCTGGATTATGCAGTGAATCTGAAAAAAGGGACAAAGTTAGATGCAGGACTTAAATACAGTCATGTGGCTACAAAGAACAATGTGGAATACAGTGACTATATCAACAATGAGTTTAAAATGGATAGCCTGAAATCAAATGCTTTCAGGTATAAGGAAAATCTTATAGCAGCTTATGTTGAAGTTAACACACATATCAAAAAACTGGAGATTAAGGCTGGTTTGAGATATGAGGATGACAAGGTAAATGGGAATTCAACGGTCAATCAGTTTCGTGTTTCGCGGGATATGTCCGGACTTTTCCCCAGTCTTTCTTTAAATTACCCGCTCAACAAAACCTGGGAAGTCGGGGCAGCTTATGCGAGAAGAATTGCCCGTCCTAATTATGTGGATATCAATCCTTTTGTGTACTATGTAAATCCTTACGTGGCATTGGAAGGAAATCCTTCGCTATTACCGGCATTTACCAACAAAATCACCGTGAATGCACAGTGGAAGCAAATGTACACAGCAGCCCTCACCGTATTCCGTACGACTAATTACTTTACTACCGCACAATTTCAAAATGTAGACACCAAAGAACAGAAGCTGAAACCGGCCAATATCGGAGACCTTACTAATATTGATTTGAATATTGCGGTACCATTAGATATTACAAAGTGGTGGGAAAGCTATTTTGATGTAAATTTAGCTTACCAGAAATTTGCTGAAACAGGAGCGAAAGTACTGGGTTATCCGGACAACTCACGTGTTACCCTTCAGTTGTTCACCCAACACTCTTTTGCTTTGCCCAAAGGAACATCACTGGAATTCAGTAATACATTAATAACACCATCCGTACAAGGACAGTTTAAGTTTTCAACAATCTGTTCATTTTCAGCCGGCGCCAAAAAGACACTACTGAAAGATAAGATTGAGCTAAAGCTGAGTGTGAGCGATTTCCTGAAAACCTTAAAGTATGTAGGAACGTTGCAGGGCGTCTACTGGAAATCCAATTACCAGGAGAAAGCAGACAACCGGCAACTGATACTGACGTTAAAATACAACTTCATCAACAAAGGTAAAGTAAAAGTGAAGAAGCCCGCATGGATCAGCAATGACGAAAAGACACGTATGAAATAAACCATCTGTTTAAATATGAAGAAAGTATCAGGATTGTTTTTTGTAATGTGGATATTCATTTCATGTAACAACCAAAAATCGACAACTATGAGTAACGACAATGAGGCCCTGGTAAAACAGTATTTCGAGCATTTTAATAACCACGACTGGAAAAAGATGGCTGAAATGTACACGCCCACAGCTGAATTCAAGGATCCCTCATTAGGAAGTGGATTAGTGAAACAGACCACCGCCCAGGTTATTGAAAAGTACAGTGGCTTGCAGCAGGCATTCCCGGATGTCAGGGATGAGATAGTAAAAATGTACCCATCAGGTGATCAGCATGTCATCGTAGAGTTTGTATCCAAAGGCACTGCCCCTGACAGTACCACTTTTGAATTACCTATCTGTACAATTTTTACATTCCAGGACGGCAAGATTTCAGGAGATTATACCTATTACGATAATTTCGGGGAAGAATAAATAGTATTTCCGCCTGACATCTACAGAAAAATGATCGCAGCAATGCGGTCCAGGTAACTATTACCCCAAAAATACGCGCAATATGATACATAAAAATTGGCTGGCACCGCTGGCTATCCTGTTTATCTTAGTCTGCTGGCAGGTGATTTCTTTATTAAAGATCTTCCCTGAATATGCATTCCCCTCTCCGCTGTCCGTGGTAAAAAGTTTCCAGGAGGAGCTCTCCACCGCTCGCTTATTGAATGATATTGTTGCTTCTTTATGGAGAGTTGCCATCGGATTTTTATCGTCAGCATGCCTGGCTATCCCTATCGGGCTGTGGTTGGGAAGGAACCGAAACTGGAATACGGCTATACTGCCGATACTCAATTTCTTCCGTTCCTTATCTCCACTGGCCTGGATACCTTTTGCGATATTATGGTTCCATATCGGTGACAAGCCAGCTATTTTCCTGATATTCCTGGCCACCTTTTTTCCGCTTACCTTATCAGTAATATCAGCTGTTGCTACGATCCCGGATATTTATTTCCGTGTGGCCAGAGATCATGACTATAACGGTACAGAACTGCTGTTTAAGGTCACGTTGCCGGCTATTATGCCGCAATTACTGACTTCTATGAGAATTTGCTATGGTATCAGCTGGGTGGTCATTGTAGCCGCAGAAATGGTCGGTTGTCAGGATGGATTGGGATATGGGATATGGGATGCCAGAAACGGCTTACGACTGGATACAGCCGTCTGTTATATGATTACGATCGGCACCATTGGTACGGGCATTGACAAATTATTCCAAAGATTTACAAAAGCTGATAATTTAAAATGGGGTTATGGTAAACAATGATCACGCACATATTATACTGGAGAATGTTTCCTTTACATACGGCAACATGAAAGTACTGGACAATATCACTATCGAGGTGAGGCGTGGGGAAAGGGTAGTGATTGTAGGCCCTTCCGGGTGTGGAAAAACGACTTTGCTCAACCTGTTAACGGGGTATCTGCAACCTGCCAGCGGTCGGGTAAAGGTTACTAGTTCCGTACGTACGGTCTTCCAACAGGGCGGTCTGTTTCCCTGGCTGACGGTGGCAGAAAACGTGGGTATTGGCCTGCGTCACATGAAAGATATTGTACGTCGGGATGCAGAAATCCAGGACCTGATCAATCTGGTCAATCTGAAAGGCTTTGAAAAATATTATCCCCATGAGTTGTCCGGCGGGATGAAGCAGCGGGTGGAACTTGCCAGGGTATTGGCGGGTACTTCAGATATCATTTTCATGGATGAACCTTTCTCTTCCCTGGATTATCTGTCCCGCATGGAAATCAGGAAGGAACTTATCCGATTATTGGATAAGCGACCCAAGACACTCGTCATGGTGACCCACGATATTGATGAGGCAGTGCAGATAGCTGACCGGATCATCATTTTGACAAGCCGCCCTACCAGTGTTTGTCATGAGATGTATGTAAAAGTAGCCCATCCAAGGCATAATACCCAGCCCGAGCTGCTGGAAGTAGCTGCCCATGTAATGGAGAAAATTCTTGTATAACCCCTGAAATAAATATAAATTATGAAAAAGATACTATTGGGTATAGGACTGGTAGTGGCCCTGCTGGCTATCCTGCGCTTCCGTGTCCTGCCACTGGAAAAGACAACTTCCGGCACTGCCACGAAACTGCCGCAGGAATTACAGGTAGGCTATCTGCCTGTTACCTGTCATCTGACCTGCCCGGTGGTTGACTATGCCACCAAAACTTCCGGCGCAGCCATTCATTTCAAGTCTCAGAAGTTCTCCGACTTCCCTACCATTGCAAGTGCCATACAATCCAAAAAATTACAGGCTACCTTTATGTTAGCCCCGCTGGCTATGAAACTGAGAGAAGACGGCGTGCCGGTAAAGATCTGCTACCTCGGTCACCGGGATGGCTCAGAACTGGTGATACCCATCAATAGCAGTGCTAAAAACCTGCATGATCTCAAAGGAAAAAAGATCGCTATTCCCAGTCTTTACAGCAATCAGCATTTTGTATTATTGAAGCTGCTGGAGAAGCAGGGCCTATCACCAGATGATCTGCAATTTGTACCATTACCACCACCAGATATGCCTACAGCATTAGCCGCCAAGGCCATAGACGGATATTTTGTAGGTGAGCCCTTTTGTGCAAAAGCGGAGAAAGAGGGAATAGGAAAGGTGCTCTATTACGCCAGGGATATCTGGCCTAATTTCATATCATGTGTCCTGGTCGTACATGAAGATCTCATTAACAATCAACCAGAAGTAGTAAAAGAACTTGTGCGGGGTATAGCAGAGTCTGGGGCCTGGGCTGAGATCCATCGTGCCGATGCCGCAAAAATCATTTCCAGATATAATAGACAGGATTCCTCACTGCTGAATTATATTTTGACATCCACACCCAGACGCGTATCATATGTTCGCCTGACGCCAGATGAAAAAGAACTACAGGAGATCTATAATGTAGCCAAAAGAATTGGGTTGCTGAAAAAGGACCTGCCTGTTAAAGAAATGTTCACTACAGCATTTATTCCTGAGCATGTACTGCCTGCGAACATTGTGATGAATAAGTAAGATGGCTGACTGGATCTGATGTTGAAGCAGTACTCAGATTACATCAGTTTTTCAAAATCAATTGCACCTGGTTTAAAAACTTACCGGTAGGGATCTTTATGTATTTTACCACCGATTCCCCTTCTTTCTTCCCGGATTTCCTTTTTTTCCTCAGGATCTGAAACTAAAATTTGGCTAGCATATAAACCAATATTTTCTCAACTTCCCAAAAGAGGAAAAGAAGAAGCTTCAAATTACTCACATTCCCCTATCTTTAGTAATAATCATAACCTATACGACATCTTGAAAGGACACAATTTCTAATTACTTCCTCAAAATCAAAATGAACAAGATGAAAAACACTATTATTGCAATCCTTTTCCTTACGGTTACAGGCGCAGTCCTGCTATGGAGCGCATGTAAAGACAACAGCAAGAAGCCTGCTGTACTTTCACAAAACAAGACCGCTTATTCCACCATTCAATTACCACAAGACGCATTATCCACCTGTACCATTCCACAAGACACATTTAACACATGGTTCCTGACAGGCAAAGCAACAGAAAACGGACATGTTACTCCCGCTAATAGTATCACGTTCGGTCATCAAAACAATTGCGATTTCTACCAATGGTCCGAACGCATGTTCTTATGGGTTACGTCACCCAACACTGGCGAGTATGGATCTACCGGAAGAGTACTGGAATCGCCGGTATTTTATACAGTCGCTCCTGATACTTCCGGAGGTATGACACTGATTAAACATCTTCCTGGTACCATCTTACCGGTAGTCCCTGCTCTCAAAAAAAATGGTCCTAACAGACTACCTTTATTCTCTGACAGGAAAGGCCATCTATTTGAAGTGTGGTTCCACAAAGCCGGAGAAAAAGTGCTGGTAAAAAACAGTTCTGGCAAAATAATTGAACTAGGCCCTGTCGGGAAAGATGCTAAGGGGATTATTCTTTTAAAAGATAAACAAGGGGTAGCCATCGAAAAACCGCAATTTGTCACTAAGCTTACAAATCCCAAAAACGTCATCCATGCATTTGCTACCAGCAATGGAAATGTTTTCTTTGATATGAATGGTAACCAGGTAGAAACAGAATTGGCACAGGCTACACAAGATGCACTAATGGCACAAAATGGCTCGCTCGTATATTATATAACATTTGTCAATGACATGTATGCTTATTTCCTTGCCGCCGTGCAGGCTAAATATATGTCAGGTTACCAGTTCCCCACTACCCTCTCTGGCCGGGATAGCATTATGGCTTACGCAAAACAACAAGGCTACAGTCTACCTCCTGATTCCAATGCACTGGCCATTGAATTAAAAACTTCGTGGATCATTGCAGATAGCCTCAGCGACGCAAGTGGTTTTGTTACAATAGACGCTATCATCCCTACTTACAATACAAGCTCCCCTTCAGAATGGCCTGTCACCGGTCAACAACAGGTAAAACTTGCATTGGTAGGAATGCACGTAGTAGGCAGTGTGGCTGGTCACCCGGAAATGATATGGGCGACATTTGAACATAATAGCAATACACCTAATGCGTCTTATCAATATATCGATTCCAACAAAATAGTACAGACTGTTCCGGCAGACAAAGGCAACTGGCTCTTTAACAGCAATACTTCACTACCTGCTGATTCCTTCAATAACCCTCACATGACTGCAGACAGCGTTAATACACTGTTTGCTGAAGCACCTTATACAACTATCAGCGCCAGCAATACACTGCGTCTATTCCCTTTCGGTGCAGCCTTTAACCTTGTTCCCAACCAACAGGATACCAGCGCTTCCGCTTCCAATACTGAAGTAATATCAATCAACAATAATATTATGGGCATGATCCCCGGCAATGATATTCGCAAAAACTATGTATTTATTGGTGCCACATGGACGAATAGTGGCACAGCTCCTAATGGAAACGTCTATTCCTCAGATCCCTCCAAAGGCAGCGCAATAGGTACCAGTTTGCTGGCTAACAGTACCATGGAAACTTATCTACAAGGAACCACTTTCAGCTGTTTCACATGTCATAACAACAACAATTCCCTGGCACCTGGCGCCCTAAGCCATATTTTTGATTCTATTAATCCAGTAAAGAACATATTGAAGAAAATGAAATAACGGTAAACATCGGGGGCCTGAACAACTCCCAAAAATCCATCTCTTTTCCCATTATAAAAATGCTCCTAAAAGCTGTTAGTTTTTAGGAGCATTTCATATTATATAATAATGGCTTGGTTTATAGTCATTCATACAGATCAGCGTTGCATTTCTTGCTAACGCCTTCCATCCACCTTAATACAATACCGGAATTATACATCAAACTCATTACGACGTTATCCTCAAAGAACTTATCAATCCGTCGGTAATTTCACAATGATAATGCAGCACAATGGGACTACCCGGAAACGTTCCTGATAATTCTGCTGTTAGTAAAGATGCAGCACCTTTTTCCTTATAGGCTATTGGATTCATCGTTGTCTTATATTTTCTATTTGCTTCGGTAATCCATTGCTGTATCTCTTTTTTTCCTGTATGCGTATTGCCTTCGTCATATACCACTGCTGTTTCAGAAAAACAATTGGTGTAAGCGATACTATCAAAACTGTCCTGTGCATGTACTAAATCTGCTATTACTTTTGGTAAATTCATTGTATCAATATTTAAACCTATTAAATCGTTGGGATCGTTCCTCCGTCAATAATGTATTCTGTTCCGGTTAGATAATTCGCCCTGGATGAAACCAAAAAACCGACCAACTCGGCCACTTCCTCAGGTTGTGCGGGTCTGCCGTAAGGTATTCCTCCTAACGCGTCCATAATGCTTTGCGTGGCTTGCTGCATAGTGGTGTTTGAGTTTTCTGCGATACGTTCTACCATGCGTGTGGCAGATGTGGTCATGATCCAACCCGGTGAAACGGTCAACACCCGTATGCCTTTGGGAGATACTTCTTTTGACAACCCTTTGCTGTAATTGATAAGCCCTGCTTTTGCAGCAGCATAAGGCAAGGTGGAATCGTACAACGGCAACTTCCCCTGAATAGATGCAATATGGATAATTACGCCGCTTTTCTGTGCCAGCATTTGTGTTAAAAATTCCCTGTCTAAACGCACGGGCGCCAGCAAATTCGTTTGAAGGGTTTGCTCCCAATCTTCATCGCTTAAAACCGCAAATCCACCACCAGGTGTTTCAGAGCCGCCAAGATTGTTTACAAGTATGTCAAGTCTGCCATATGTAGACAAAACCTCCTGTGCCACTTTCTTTGCTCCTTCGGATTTACTAAGATCTGCTGCAATAAAATGAAGTTGAGCATTCGGCTCTTCCGGTGCTTTTCTTGCTGTAGTAATTACCGTAGCACCTGCACTTAGCAATCTTTCGGCAATGGCTTTTCCCACCCCTTTTGTGCCCCCTGTTACCAATGCGATCTTACCTGATAATTCGTTATTGAAATGGAATCCGTTTTGCATATCTTAACATTTGTACAAAATTGTAACATAGTATCACTTTAAACAAGTACGGAAATAGGATTCGGATAGGGATAAATTTATCCCTATCCGAATCCGGAACATCAGTTATTTTTGTTGTTATGTATGAAAGAAAAATTTTACCAAACCTGAATTGCGGACTCGATCTAATTGCGGAGGTCTTATATGGAAAGTGGAAGATAAGGTTATTATGGTTTATCAACGAAGGGCACCGGCGGCCAAGTGAACTCCAACGGAAAATTCCGGATGCTTCCCGGAGAGTGTTAAATATTCAGTTGAATGAGCTTGAGCAACATGAACTTGTTTCAAAAATAATACACCCGATAGTACCTCCCAAGGTAGAATACTATCTTACCGATTTTGGGATGACTTTAATTCCCATCATCTCAGCTTTAGGCCATTGGGGTGATGAAAACGAAGCCCGCCTGAGAAACCTGATACTGAGATCACACGGAAAAACATCGTTAAATGATGAGGAATAAGTATCACCGCCTTTGAACTATTAGCGACTCCTCAACCATAATGATGGCAGGAGCCCCATCAAAAAGTTAAAGCAATGATTTCTTCGGAAAATACCTTACTATTGTTGGGTAAAAATAAATAACACCCGCCATTGTTTACGCACGTCTGTATTAACGAAGTATTAAACTGTTGAAACTAAATCCATAATAACCATGAATAGGTTGATCCTTGCCATTGCAGCTTTTTGTATGGCCTATATAACCGGGCATACTCAAGCGATTGTTACCCATGCGCCTCAGGGTTTTGATTCCTTGCGTAATGAGATTCTCCACGGAAAAATCGATACCATCCAGTACACGTCCAAAACAGTTGGTACTAAGCGCAAGGCAATAGTGTATACGCCCCCAGGTTATTCTAAAAAAACCAGATATCCTGTATTGTATCTACTGCATGGCATTGGTGGCGATGAGAAGGAGTGGCTCAACGGTGGCACCCCACAGGTGATCCTGGATAACCTGTATGCGGCCGGTAAATTAGCGCCAATGATTGTTGTAATGCCAAATGGAAGAGCAATGAAAGATGATCGCGCTACAGGCAATATTATGGCACCTGATAAAATTCAGGCGTTCGCTACTTTTGAACAGGACCTGCTACAGGATCTTATTCCTTTTGTTGAAAAGCAATACCCGGTGTTGACTGATAGAGAGCACCGTGCCATTGCGGGTTTATCTATGGGTGGAGGCCAGGCGCTTAACTTTGGTTTGGGTAATCTTGATCGGTTTGCCTGGGTTGGCGGTTTTTCTTCAGCTCCTAATACCCGAAGCCCCGAGTTACTGGTGCCTGATCCGGAAATTGCGAAAAGGCAGCTCAGACTACTTTGGATTTCCTGCGGCGATAATGATAACCTGATTAGCTTTAGTAAACGTACGCATGACTATCTATATGAAAACAAGGTGCCACACATTTATTATATAGAGCCGGGTGTGCATGACTTCAAAGTCTGGAAAAACAGCCTCTATATGTTTTCCCAGTTGCTTTTTAAGCCTATTCATCCGAATACTTTTACGCAGTATACAGTGCTTGGTACGCCTGCGACTACTAATGTACGCAATGCCAGTTTCCCACAGATATTGCCTGATAACCGTGTCGGGTTTCGTTTGAAAGCACCACAGGCACAACGGGTGCAAATTGATCTTGGTAAAAAATATGACCTGATAAAGGATACCGCAGGCTATTGGACGGGTACTACTGATTCTATCGGTGAAGGCTTCCATTACTATTCTCTGTTGATAGACGGTGTCGCCGTTGCTGATCCGGCCAGCGAAACTTTTTATGGAATGGGGCGTATGGCTGCTGGTATTGAGATTCCTTTTGCCGATGGCGCTTTTTATGCTATTAAAGATGTGCCTCACGGCGATGTAAGGATCAAGCGCTACTTCTCACCCATCACTAATTCCTGGCGTCGTTGTTTTGTATATACGCCTCCAGGGTATGATAGCGCTACAAATCAACGATATCCGGTACTCTATCTTTTGCATGGCGGAGGCGAGGATGAAAGAGGATGGAGTGCGCAGGGCAAGACCGACCTGATCCTCGACAATCTCATTGCCGCACAACAAGCTAAACCTATGCTGGTGGTAATGATGGATGGCAATGTATCTTCAGGAACCTTCAATGAGCAATCGTTGCGAACTTTTGAAAATGAACTAATGCGCGTTGCGGTTCCTTTTATTGAAAAAAATTATCGTACAATAGCGAACGCAGAACACAGAGCGTTGGCAGGCCTGTCCATGGGTGGTATACAAACACTTTATGCAGGTATCAATAACACTGATCAATTTGCTTATCTGGGCGTGTTCAGTTCCGGTTGGTTTGGTGGCAAGCAACCGGCGGCAGAACAGCAATATGCTTTTATGAAGCAGTCAGCCAGTAAAATCAATGGTAACCTGAAACAATTCTGGATCAGTATGGGCGGCAAAGAAGACATAGCATACAACAACTGCCAGAATATGCTGGCAAAGTTTGATGAAATGCAGATTAAATATAACTACAGCGAATATCCTGGCGGCCATACCTGGCCGGTATGGCGTAATAATCTCTACAAGTTTGCCCAACTGTTATTCAAATAATGCCATTTCAACGAGGCCGTATCTAACTTCTGATACGGCCTCGTTCTTGTTTTAGGCCCGCCAGATCTTTGCCAGGCCTGCTTGTTATCTCTAATATTACTTTCAGTTCTAAAATTCGAAGTGATTAAGATGAAAACCTGTGAGATTACAAGCATCCAGGCTGGTCGTGGTTGATTCGATACCCGATAATCAGCTCCTCCCCATCATTTACTATGCTAACATTTATTTGATTGTCAATCTCATTAACAACATCCATGAAAACAACATTATCGTCCAGATCATCATCAGCAAGCAGAATGTTTTTTACAGCCTGAGTAAGGTTCGACATTTTGTTTATATTTCACATTGTTTAATTAAACAAAAGTATAATTAACCACTGAAATAGTCAATGTAAATATCAACCATAATAAACCACAAATATCTAGTGACATATCTGTACATAACCTATAACCTGTTTATTTAATCAAATTATTCATTAAACAGCAAATTTCCAGTATATTTACTTATATACTCTTTTTAAACTGCCATTAGATGCAGTCCTTTTCCTCCTGACCTCCTATTTATTATCTGCAAAGAAGCTCCCTATATGCTGTATTAAGATCAATACTGACAATAGATATTATTTATGAAAATTTTACTAACCGGTAGCACAGGTTATATTGGCAAAAGATTACTCTCTGTACTTCTTGAGCAAGGTCATGAAGTGTACTGCCTGGTAAGAGATCGCAACAGGGTAAACCAGGAATTATATACACCGCATATTATTGAAGCAGACCTCCTGAACCCCATATCCCCCGGGTTAATCCCCCCTGATATTGACGCTGCATATTACCTGGTACATTCCATGAGTAAAAAAGGGGATTTTACTGAAATGGAAAAACGCTCTGCAATGAATTTTGTATCCGCTATGAATTACACTTCCGCCAGACAGATCATCTACCTCGGCGGAATTGTAAATGCAGATAACCTTTCCACACACCTGCATTCCAGAAAGCAAGTGGAAGAAATACTCGCAGATTGCAAGGCAAGAATTACAGTTTTACGCGCCGGAATTGTGGTTGGCTCAGGAAGTGCATCCTTTGAAATAATCCGCGACCTGACAGAAAAACTACCTGTTATGATCGCTCCTGCATGGCTCAATATACATACACAACCCATTGCCATCAGAAACGTTATTGAATTCTTAACAGGCGTACTCCTGAAAGAAGAAACTTTCGGAAAAACTTACGACTTGTATGGTGCGGATAAGTTAACCTATAAAGAAATGCTCCAGATCTTTGCTGAAGAAAGAGGATTGAAAAGATACATTTTAACAGTGCCCGTAATGACACCAAGACTTTCGTCTTATTGGCTATATTTCGTGACGTCTACCTCCTACATGCTTGCCAGAAACCTTGTCGATAGCATGAAGGTAGAAACTGTTGCACGCCCTAATAACCTGGCAGAAACATTAGGAATCTCCCTTATCGACTACCGCACTGCTATCAGGATGGCCTTTGATAAAATAGAACAGGATATGGTATTATCTACCTGGAAAGATGCCCTCAGCTCTGGCAACAATCTTCAAAGCCTGCCATATCATATCCAGGTACCTCAATATGGTTGTTTTAAAGATTGCCGATACATCAAAGCTGAAAACATCCAAAGCTCAGTTGATAAAATTTTTTCTATAGGAGGAAACGTTGGATGGTACTATGCAGACTGGCTTTGGGAAATCAGAGGATTTATAGATAAATTATTTGGCGGCGTCGGACTTAAACGTGGAAGAAAACATGCAACACGTCTGGCAATAGGAGATAGTCTTGATTTCTGGAGAGTGCTGTATGCGGATCATACCCGAAACAGGTTATTGCTATATGCAGAAATGAAATTACCTGGTGAAGCATGGTTAGAATTTAGTGTCTCCGATGCAGGAATAATTCGCCAGGAAGCCACTTTCAGACCTGTAGGGCTTACCGGACGTTTTTACTGGTACCTGATGCTCCCATTTCATTATTTCATATTCCGCGGCATGCTCCGAAAAATAGCAACAACCTGATAAATTTAAAAAAGTCAGGAATGGGTAACTTGCCGGCATTCAGATATCCATCTTTCCCTGGCAAACAATTCGTAGAAAACAATCTGTGATCCAATCAACACTAATCCATAAAACACATCTTCTACAGGTATAGTCAATATTCTCCATCCAATGATCTCATGACTATTATACCAGACAACAGGAGCTTCTAAACAGCTCCCTGTTAATAACCCATTTATAATAATGAAAGGTATTAATAGCAAACTATAGCAAAAATAGAAGTGGCCTACCCAGCTCTTATTCCTTACATACATTATAAATAATGCGAGTAAAAGAAACGTTGCACTGGTATACTTATACCTGAAAAAGGAAATGGAAACGATCAATCCTCCTGTTATAAGCACCCATGATATGAAAGATGAGATCTTAGGTGAAAAACTCTTATGTGGCCAAAACAATGTAAGACAATGATAAGAAAATGTACAGGCGTAAGGAATACACAGGAAAAACAAGACCTCTTCAACAGGAAGATAAAAACAATAAATTCCTGAAATATACGATGGATTAAATCCCCACACTCCTGCCTGAGTAAACCCTATATCCCACAAAATAAATAAAGTCCCTGACAGTAGCATAGCTAAAAATACTACACCCCAAACCTTATAAAATTTCACCCGCGGATGAAAGCTGGCTATAAATGGAACAATTATAGCACTAATATCAATCCACAGGTAAAGGTGTTTCATTAACATTCTTTTTTGAAACTAACCTGAAATATTTTAACGGGAAAAACAGCATTCCAAAACATTCACCTTCCCCCTTTCCAAGATGTTTATGATGCATTTTGTGCGCACGCCGAAGTGCCCTAAGATAAATATGATTGCTATTCCTAATCCATTTGAAGCGCTGATGAACAAATATATCATGCACCATAAAATAAGTAAATCCATATAATGTAATTCCCGAGGCAAGACCAATGAGGAAAAAACTTTTATGAATGGTACCAATTAAAAATAACGCCATTCCAGGAAGAGCAAATATCAAAAAGAAAAAATCATTCTTTTCTAAAAATTGCCCTTCTGGTTTACGGTGATGATCACTATGCAAAAACCATAGCGGACCATGCATCAGGTATTTGTGTGTCAGCCAGGCTACACCTTCCATGCCCACAAAACCTAATAGCAGCATGGAAATAAAAACAAAATTATCAATCATTGCTGCAATAAATTAAAGGGGAATAAATAAGTTTGTAACATAATACCAAGCTTTTGAGTATTCGGTACTCTCACCCTCTCATTCATAATGCGCTGTGCCGGCAAACTCTTAATTTTTTTAAACAATACCTGGTAATAAGCATAAGCAAGATACACTCCCTTTCGCGAGCTGAGTGGCAATGCGAATATACCAGTTAAAGCCGCCTGGAAATCAGCTGATATTTCTGCCTCTATGGCAAACTTATCCCCATTTGTAAAATGCTCCAGGTTGACAAGTGGAAAGTAATGCCTGCCTAGTTGCTGGCTATCAGATTTTACATCCCGGAGAAAATTGACCTTCTGAAATGCTGCGCCTAACTTCATGGCCGGTGTGCGTAGCTGGTTATAAATAGCATCGTTTCCTTCCGTAAAAACCTTCAGACACATCAGACCTACTACTTCCGCGCTACCCAGTATATATTGCTCATAAATACTACGGGTGTAAAAATGCTGGTGGAGGTCCATTTCCATACTATCCAGAAATGTATCCACCAGCTCCTGTTCTATATTAAAAGTATGATAAACACTTTGAAAACTATTCAATATAGGATTCAGACTTATTTTATCAGTAATAGCTTTATAAGTTTCTTCTCTGAAATGCCGAAGCAATGCAGCCTTATCATATTCGTGAAATGAGTCAACTATTTCGTCTGCAAAGCGTACAAATCCATATATGGCATAAATTGGCCCATGAAATTTTTTATCCAGCAATTTGATACCCAGAGAAAATGATGTACTATATTCTTCCGTTGTTAACTTACTACAACCTGCACTTACTTTATCAAATAAAGATTTCATGTTTGACAGATTTTTGTTTTAAAATGTGATGAGCAACCATTTCCCCCGAAAGGATAGCAGGAGGCACACCCGGACCAGGAACAGTCAGCTGGCCAGTAAAAAACAAATTTTTGATCTTCTTATGACGAATAGAAGGCTTTAGAAATGATGTTTGCCCCAGCGTATTAGCTAATCCATAAGCATTCCCCTTAAATGCATGATAATCCTCAATAAAATTACTGTAGGCATAGGATCTGGAATAGATAATATCCTTTTCGAAACTCTCTCCACAAAACAATTCCGTTTCTGATAACAACATTTTTAAATACCTTTCTCTTATCTCTGGCGTATCCGCCAACCCGGGAGCAGTTGGAATTAAATAAAACAGATTTTCCATGCCTTCAGGTGCAACACTAATATCCGTCTTAGAAGGACAACATAAATAGAATAAGGGATGACTTGGCCATGTGGAGGTCTTATAGATAGCAGTAGCATGCTGTTGCAGATCATGTTCAAAGAAAAGATTGTGATGTAGCAGGCCAGGCAATTTACGGTTAACGCCTATATAATAAATGAGGCACGAAGGTGCCATTACCCGCTTCTGCCAATACTCTTCAGAGTAATTACTTTTTTGCACAGGTAACAATTCCCTATCCGTATGATGATAATCTGCACCGGAAATTACAATATCAGCTGAAATGAACCCTTTATTGGTATCTACTCCCGACACTTTATCATTAATCACTACCAGACTTGTTACTTCTGTACCATTTAAAAAATGTACCCCCTTTTCCCGTGCCAGCGTTGTCAACGCCTCCGATAACTTTACCATTCCTCCCATAGGATACCACGTACCTAATTTCATATCTGCATAGTTCATCATACTATACATCGCTGGAATTTTATCAGCAGTAGCTCCCAGAAATAATATAGGAAACTCAATAATCCTTAAAAGCCTTTCATCCTTAAAAAATTTGCTGGCATGACTCCTGAAAGATTGTAACATGTCCATTTTCAGAACAGATTGTATTACCTCTGCATTGCATAACTCACTTATATGAAGGCCTGGCTTATTTATATAAGTCTTCATAGCTGTCTGGTACTTATATTCAGCCTCACGCATAAATATTTTCAGCTTACTGCCGGCACCTTTTTCTATACTTTCAAATAAAGAACAAATACCACTAAAAGATGCCGGGAGCTGAACAACATCATTCTTTCCAAAAACTACCTGGTAAGAAGGGTCTAATCGTACAAGAGACAAATAGTCTCCTATACGACGTCCATGACGATTAAAAAAGCCCTCAGCCACTTCTGGCATCCAATACCAACTAGGTCCCATGTCAAATGTAAAGCCACTCTCACTGAATGCCCTCCCCCTCCCACCGGTAGTCTCATGCTTTTCTACTACAGCTACCTGGTATCCATAGCTGGCCATAGTAATGGCAGCAGTTAAACCTGCATACCCCGCACCAATTACCAAAACCTTTTCACCTGGTTCTTGTTTCATCTTTTATTAAAAATGTTAAACAAAGATAGTGTTTAAACTTTCAAAACAAAGGATAAACAAAAGATTTAATTTTGTCCAGGAATAATCGTTTTACGGAAAGGGAGATATTTATAAATACCGACCTTGACAGTTCAAATTTGTAATAATGTCATCTGAAATGTATTCAATTAAGGATCTCGAAAACCTATCGGGCATTAAGGCACATACTATTAGAATCTGGGAGAAGAGATATAAAATTGTACAGCCAGGTAGAACAGATACGAATATCCGTTTCTATACCAATGAAGACCTCAAAAAACTACTGAATATCAGCATGTTGTCACAATATGGCTTTAAAATTTCAGCCATCAGTGAAATGAGCGATGAGGAGATTGCAAACAAAATATCAGGACTTAAAATTGTAAACCAGCAAGATACATATAGCGATAGTTTACTTTTAAGCCTCATCAATCTGGATGAACAACTATTTAATAAAACATTTCTGGATATAGTGATGACTGAAGGCTTTGAAAATACCATCATTAAACACATTTTCCCATTTTTCCGCCGTATTGGTATTATGTGGCAGATTGGTACGATTAATCCTGCCCAGGAGCATTTTATCTCCAATCTCATCCGGAACAAGATCATAGTTGCCACCGAACGAATTACCCGTGTAGTAAACCAGGATCTTGGCACCGCGTTATTATTCCTGCCAGAAAATGAGTTGCATGAGATCGGACTACTATTTTTTAATTATATACTGAGATCACGGGGATTTAAGACCATATATCTTGGGCAATCTGTTCCTTATGAAAGTCTTGACCGTATTGTTACAGCATGTGATTTCGCATTTATTGTCACAAATTTAACGACCCCTTTATCAGAGGATGATTTTATGAAATATTGCAGGACTGTGTGCCTGGCCGTTCCAGGCTCAAAAGTTTATTTTACAGGACCTATTCCGGAAAATGTCAATAAACATTTACCAGATAACGCCTTGTTTAAAAAAGACCTGCTGACATTGCTGAATATTTCGGAGGAATAATTTGCAAAGCCCATGATATGTTTAATGATTTTTAACTTTCATTAAACACAGCCATATTGGTATTTAAGAAACAAATAATTTTATATTGATATTGTACAGGTGAGAAAATCACCCCATTCTTCTCCTGGATCTTAAATCATCGCATTTGTTTATGATCTCACTCCCCGGTAAAACTCAGCCAGGTATTAGGTCCTTGATTTCATAGCCTGGTTCGAAAACTTACCCTACCGGGCACAAAAAATGAGAGTGTATCATAAATAAATGGAACTCCTGAGAAACGCATAAAATGGAATCTGGCTCCATCAGGTATCCGAATTAAAAGAGGGTGTATCTAACTCATGATACACCCTCTTTTTTTAGCTATTTTACTTTATTGTAAGCTTCTCATTTTCCAATCCAAATCGGTTCGCTCAATGGTCAGTAAGCCAATTTATTTTTCATAACTATTATATGAACTGATTGGCGACGCAATTCGGAGCTATTACAACTTAATCGCAAAAAGGATAAAGCGGGCAGAGTTTCAACTTAGCTTTTTTTACAGATTCGTAGCTAACTTCAAACTCTTCGGTATTGTTGACTTTAGGCGTCTGTGCACCTTTGATTTCTGTTAACAATGTCCGGTAGCGTTCAAGGATCTTAGCCAGATTTTTACTAGATCCATCATGCTGGTAAGCCTCTGTTGCTTTCTGCGTTAAACCATCAAACGCCTTATTCGCGTTGTCGTTAATAACGACATTCGCCAATATCTCACGTTTGGCTTCAGCCAGCTTTACATTCAATGAATCTTTGGATTGTGCTTTGCTTTGCAGGCAGAAAAGCAACAGGAACCCACATAATAGTTTGTACATTTTCATAAGATTTAGTTAAAAAGGAATTAAATAAGTGCTGTACAGGCAGACCCAATAGTAGCGTCTGGTGTTTTACTGTTGACAAGCATTTAATCCCCTAAGTTGTAAAAATACCAACTCCCGGGTAGTTTACAAACTCCCTTGCCAGATCGGGTTCCAAATTCCAGGTTTTAATTATCGGTCTGCACAATCGGTTTGTTCTGATAGAATGGTGATATTTAGTTGACACCGAACCTCTTCCAAAAGCGCTACCTGCATCAATGCCGGATCATCGGCTCCTTGCCTTATTTTCTATTATTCCCCGAAAACAACCGCTTCCATATCCGCGCCTTTCATCGCCCAATATCCATTTTGGTGTGATCCCGGGCCACCCCATTTGAGCAAGCATTGATGCACTAACATTGACCAGCACATGTCAGGCAGAATAACAATGGTTAGACGGAATTCACCTTACATTTGTAGATATGATCAATACAGCGGCTATATATACAGATGGAAGTTGTCACCCCCAAAGTGGCCAGGGAGCATGGGTTGCCATCATATTGACAGACGGGGGGAAAGTGGTCTTATCTGGCAGCGTACAAGACACTACACATAACAGGATGGAACTATCCGCAGTAATAGAAGGAATAAAATATGCTCAAAACAATTTTAAAGACATCCAACACCTGCACATTTACGCTGATAGCCAGTATGTAACGGGATTGATGGAGCGACAATATAAACTTAGCCATGCAAACTTCATTACCAGTAAGGGAACTATTATACGTAATGCAGACATGGTGCAGGAACTCTATCGCCTGGGGGCACAGATTCAATTGATTTTTACCAAAGTAAAAGCGCATCAGAAACAGGGTATGAATATCAATTATAATATTGATGCAGATAAACTGGTAAGAAAGATCATGAGAGAAGAGTTGCGTAAAAGAACCTTTTGAGACAAAGTGCCTGAGCGGATAATATTATCATACCCCCTTGATGGGAATCCGGGAAAAACGTTCTTCAATGATTATTCCCTTATTAGGTTGGTCGGGAATAAACAAAGACCTTACACCACCTGGTACTCAAATAACGAAGAGCGTGTATCAAAAGTAAGATACACGCTCTTTTAATTCCAATACCTGATGGAGACAGGTTTCCATTTATGCAGTTCTAAGGAGGTTCATCTATTTTTGATACATACTGTTCTTATAATAAAATAGACAAACGTAGTCAGATGCTTACTTCTCCAGCCATTCCCTTGCATTTATAAATGCTGTCAACCAAGGTGATACTTCATCCTTACGTCCATCAGGATAATGTGCCCAGTTCCACTGAAATATTGAACGTTCTATATGCGGCATCATTACCAGGTGCCTGCCAGTTACATCACACAGCATAGCCGCGTTAAAACCAGATCCATTTGGATTAGCCGGATAACCTTCATAACCATATTTACCGACGATGTTGTATTTATCTTCTTCATATGGGAAATCAAATTTCCCCTCTCCATGTGAAACCCACACGCCTAAAGTACTACCCGCAAGATTTGACAACAATACCGATTTATTCTCCTGGATAGTCACCGATGTAAAGATGCTCTCATGTTTATGGCTGTCATTATGCAACATACGTGGTTTTTCTCCATGATCCAGGTTGATTAAACCCAGTTCTACAAACAACTGACAACCGTTACAGATCCCCAATGAAAGGGTATCTTTACGATTAAAGAATTTTTCGATTGCCTCCTTTGCCTTCGGGTTATAGAGGAATGCTCCCGCCCAACCTTTAGCAGAACCCAACACATCAGAATTGGAGAAACCACCTACAGCTCCTAAAAACTGAATATCTTCCAGCGTTTCACGCCCTGATATAAGGTCGGTCATATGCACATCCTTTACATCAAACCCTGCCATGTACATCGCATTCGCCATCTCCCGCTCAGAGTTACTCCCCTTTTCACGCAATACTGCTGCCTTGATACGAGGTTTTGTACTGTCAATGACAGGTTTCTTTCCACTAAATCCAGCTGGGAATGTAAATTTCAGCGGTTGGTTCTTATAATTTTCAAAACGCTCTTTTGCTTTTACCGTACCACATTGCTTTTGGTCCAACAGGTACGAAGTCGTAGACCATACATCCCGCAGGTGATTGATGTCAAATTGCCAGTCGCCCGTTACATGCTTCACCGTTAATGCAGCTGTTGTAGTCACTTCCCCTATCTTATGACAAGCAATACCAGCTTCTTCCAGTAATGTTTCTACCGAAGCATCTGCCTGGAAAACCACTCCATTATTCTCAGCAAATAAGAGCTTAATGATATCCTCCTCGCCCAATCCGCTCAAATCAATATTGGCACCCAGGTCACGGTCTGCAAAGCAAAGCTCCAGCAGCGTCACAATCAGGCCGCCACTGCCAATGTCATGACCTGCCTGTATACTTCCAGCTTTGATCAGCTGTTGCAGGGTGTCAAATGCCTGCTTAAAAGTAGCGGCATTCACCACATCAGGTGTCTGGTCTCCAATCTTGTTTACGATCTGCGCAAAAGAGGACCCACCTAATTTATAGTTATCTCCTGAAAGATTGATGTAATAGATACTGCCACCACTTTTGGTTAATACAGGCTCAACGACAGCCTTAATATCATCGCAATGGCCGGTAGCTGATATAATCACAGTTCCAGGTGCAATCACTTCCTTATCAGGGTATTTCTGCTTCATGGATAATGAATCCTTCCCTGTAGGGATGTTGATGCCTAATGCGATAGCGAAGTCGGAACAAGCTTTTACCGCCTCGTATAATCTTGCATCTTCACCTTCGTTCTTACATGGCCACATCCAGTTGGCCGATAATGATACACTGGTAATGCCATCCTTCAAAGGTGCCCAAACGATGTTGGACAACGCTTCTGCAATTGCATTACGACTGCCTGCAGCGGGATTGATCAGTGCTGACAGCGGGGCATGCCCAATTGAAGTAGCAATACCGTGCTGTCCCTGAAAATCCAGGGCCATTACCCCACAGTTGTTCAATGGTAACTGTAGCGGGCCGGCACATTGCTGTTTAGCCACACGGCCACTTACACAACGGTCCACTTTATTCACTAACCAGTCTTTACTGGCTACTGCTTCCAGTTGCAGGACCTGTTCCAGGTATTGCTGTAATTTTTTTACATCGTAGGTTAGCGGCTGGTAGCTGCGGGTAATGGTTTTATCCCGCATGTATATTTTCGGAGAACTGCCAAACATGTCAGCCAGGTTCAGGTCTAATGGCGTGGCTCCTGTAGTGGCAGACTTAAATGTAAAACGATGGTCGCCGGTGACAGCTCCTACTACATACATAGGAGAACGTTCACGTGCCGCGATACGCTGCATGGTTTCAATATTCTCCTGGCCGATCACGATACCCATACGCTCCTGTGATTCGTTGCCAATAATTTCCCTGGCAGAGAGGGTCGGATCACCCACAGGCAGTTTATCGAGGTTGATCAAACCACCAGTTTCTTCCACCAGTTCTGACAGACAGTTCAGGTGTCCTCCCGCACCATGGTCGTGTATAGATATAATTGTATTATGATCACTTTCTACCAGGCCACGCACTACATTCGCTACACGCTTCTGCATTTCCGGGTTAGAACGCTGTACGGCATTTAACTCTATTGCTGAATCAAATGCACCGGTATCTGCCGATGAGACGGCAGCACCGCCCATACCAATACGGTAATTGTCACCACCCAGGATCACCACCTTGTCATCGACGGATGGCTTCAGTTTAGTAGCCTGACTGGCCTTGGCATAGCCAATACCACCTGCCTGCATTATAACTTTATCGTAGCCAAGGGTAATCCCATTCTCTTCGTGTTCAAAGGTGAGCAGAGAACCAGTGATTAGGGGCTGTCCGAACTTATTTCCAAAATCAGATGCCCCGTTTGACGCCTTGATCAGGATATCAACAGGGGTCTGGTACAGCCATTTACGTTCCGCTACCTGATTTTCCCAATCTCTGCCTGAAGTAAGACGGGAAAGCGCCGTCATGTACACTGCCGTTCCTGCCAACGGAATAGACCCCTGACCACCTGCCAGCCTGTCTCTGATCTCACCGCCAGCACCTGTGGCCGCCCCATTAAAAGGTTCTACGGTAGTTGGGAAGTTATGTGTTTCGGCTTTTAATGAAATAACCGATTCGAATTCTTTAACTTCATAGAAATCAGGCACATCCGGACGTTTTGGTGCAAATTGCTGCACCATAGGGCCTTTTACAAAAGCCACATTGTCCTTATATGCAGATACGATACTGTTTGGATTGGTTTCGGATGTTTTACGAATAAGTTTAAACAGGGATAATGGTTGTTCCTGCCCATCAATCACAAATTTTCCATTAAATATTTTATGCCGGCAGTGCTCAGAATTTACCTGTGAAAAACCAAATACTTCTGAATCCGTCAGTTTACGCCCCATTTTCAGGGACAGATTATTTAAATAATCAACTTCTTCCTCACTTAATGATAAGCCTTCCTTTCGGTTATAGTCGGCAATATCCTCAATTTCGATAATTGGTTCGGGTACAATGCTGATGGAGAAGATATCCTGATTCAATTCAGCATATTTTTGAGACAGCATAGGGTCAAAATCGTTAAAGTCAGGATTTACCTTACTGTAAGTTTCAATACGTGCAATCCCATGAATTTCCATATTCTGGGTGATTTCCACCGCATTTGTACTCCAGGGTGTAACCATAGCCGCACGGGGCCCCACATAATAATCTTTCAGTACTTTTTCCTGGTGTAATTGTGCATTTCCGAACAGCCAACACAGCTTTGAAATATCCGAGGGTGTTAGCTCCTGCGCTTTCTGAACCGCAAAAATTGTATTAAAACTATTTGAAAAAAAATGGATCATACATGGTCAATTATTCGCAAAAGTATAATAAAATATGCCAAATTACCTTTCCTTTTAAAGGTGGTGAAATCGCTATTTATTTTTGTTAAAATTTCAATGGTTTTACCTTCCCCTTTAAAATTCCTGAATGTTTCCACCGTTCCAGCCCCATATTTCAGCAAGATTAGTGCGTCCGTCGATGTCAGGATGCGCTTCCGCTGACCATCTTAGGTATTAACCAGGGGATGCAATTATCAGTCAACCCGGGTTGTTGTCTCTGACAAATTCACCAGGCCCCCAGGCAAATTCTTAAGCCAAGGTACCATTTCTTATCATGCCGCTTAATATCCCATTTGTAGTCTTGTTATTTCTTACATAATCTACGATCGTAAATGGAAGTTAAGCTGGTAATGCGGTGTAATTGGTTAGCCTTGCTGATGAATGTGTGAATGATACAACGATTTTATATTATTACGTAACACTTTCAATTAAATATTCATTGACCTTTATATGGGTTCAGGATAATCCACGAAAGATGTTACCCAGGCTCAGGCTATAGGCCTTCTGGACAATTATTATTGTGCTACGACCTGTAGTGTTAATTTCTTCTAATAAAATATATCAAATTAAATCTACCAGATCATGGGTAAAAAAAAGCGCATTTTAAAGGAAAAGCTGACTAATGCTGTAAAGAAAGTATTAATAGCTTATAATGTTTCTCTTATTAGTGAAATTACAAAAGCCGTTGAAAAATCCATCAATCAGATTGTAAGTAAAACTAAAAAGAAAATAAAAACCAGTAAGAAACCGGTTGTTGCCATAAATTAATATTACAGTTATCATATTCACCTTTCTAAATAAATACTATGTTTTACGACGGTTATCATTTTTGGGGAATGCACCTGGTATGGTGGTTGGTGTGGATGATTTTTATCTTCTGGATATTCGCTATTCCTTACAATATTCCCGGACAGCGAATGAAGAGAGAGGCGCCACTCGATATTTTAAAAAGGCGGTTTGCACTTGGTCAAATTAATAATGATGAATATCAGGAAAAGAAGAAAATACTGGAAAATGATTCTTCAAAGTTGTCCTGAAAAGTTATTCAATATAAATTAGCAACCCCTGTTTACAACCATATCATGACCGGCACTGCCAGGATTATTTCACTGTACAAATATTGTTAAATAACGGGTCATATGCCTAATAACAAATTGTCAAATAAATGCATAAACACAAAAATATTCCTGATGCCAGAGAAATGAATAAAGGGGAAATTCATTTCATTGTAGAAATCATTGAGTATATGCCCAACTCGGTTCTAAACAAAATTATTATAAAGAAGAATACTGGCAATATAACAGTCTCTGCCTTTGCAGCAGGAGAAGAACTGGTAGAAAAAACGCTTCCTTTTGATAACTATATTCAAATAATAGACGGTGCTGCTGCAATTACCATTGATAATAAACTATACAAATTAACCCAGGGACAGGGAATTATTATCCCCGCGCACTCCACACATTGCTTTAATGCTGATGAACAGTTTAAAATGATTTCGACAATTATTAAAAGCGGTTATGAAGACTAAACCCGTGTTCGCCGCAAGTATGCTTTAAAATTCAAACATCAGGTTACCGTAGGTGGGTATTCTCACAAGAATTTGGCCTGTCATTTGTGATTTATAAGTGTCAATAAGCCAACATAACTTATACACATTGAGACTATACATCAAATACATGGTTAGCATCCGTTGTAAGATGGTTGTTAAAGAAGCATTTAAAGAATTAGGTCTTCACTATGTAACTGTTAACTTAGGAGAAGTGAATGTATTGGAAGAAATCACTCCAAAGCAAAGGGATAAACTAAGGGTAATTCTGTTAAGATCAAAGCTCGAACTGATAGACGACAAAAGAGCTATTCTGATTGAAAGTATAAAGAATGTAATTATTGAAATGGTTCACTATGCTGACGACTTGCCTAAAACAAACTTCTCTGATTATTTAAGTAAAAAGTTAGACTATAACTATACCTATCTGGCAAATATTTTCTCTGAAACCCAGGGGACTACTATAGAGCATTTCATAATAATGCATAAAATAGAGAGAGTAAAAGAATTGATTATTTACGACGAACTTAACCTCTCTGAAATAGCTTACAAACTCCATTATAGCAGTGTCTCACACCTATCCCATCAGTTTAAAAAAATAACAGGCTTAACCCCTACCTATTTTAAAACACTGAAAAACAAAAAGCTTAACCTGCTCGAAAATTTATAAAAAGCTTTTCCAGACATAAATGCAGAATAAACAAACTTCAGGAATGAGACCCGGACATGTGAATTATACAAGTTAATTCTATAATAGTATAATTATTAAGGGACACAATTTCGCGACCTTTACTACACCATACATTTGTTTTCACAAAGAAATAAAATAAGCATACAATGAAAAGCAAGAATTTTTTTTCAATGTTAATTTTCGTTGTAATTTTTGGAACTGGTGTGGCAATCGCTTACGCTATGAACCCCCAGTTGGGTATAGTAGAAAGTGAAGGGATTGCTATAGCTGCATTCATCATTGGCCTGGCTGTTTCTTCCGCCATTAAGATTGCAGATCCATGGGATAAAGCTGTCGTATTAAGACTCGGCCAATTTCGTTCGCTCAAAGGTCCCGGCTTATTTTTTATTATTCCAATATTAGATACTATCCCTTACTGGGTTGATACACGTGTGATCACCACCTCATTTAAAGCAGAAAAAACACTTACAAAAGATACCGTGCCGGTAGACGTGGATGCAGTACTATTCTGGAAAGTATTGGACCCACAGAAAGCTGCGCTGGAAGTAGCAGATTACATGCTCGCTATCAATTGGGCTGCCCAAACCGCGTTGCGTGATGTGATCGGAAAAACGATGCTTTCAGATATGCTGGAAGGAAGGGACAAAATTAGCAACATACTTCAGAAAATTATTGATGAACGAACTGAACCCTGGGGAATCCATGTGAATTCGGTAGAAGTAAAAGATGTTTTAATTCCATCAGCATTGGAAAATGCAATGTCTATGCAGGCACAGGCAGAAAGGGAAAGACAGGCAAGAGTAATACTCGGGGATTCTGAAAGACAGGTGGCCGAGAAATTTGGAGAAGCTGCGCTGACCTATGCCAATAACCCGGTAGCATTACATTTAAGAGCGATGAATATGCTATATGAAGGATTGAAACAAAATTCAACCATCGTTATTGTGCCCAGTTCAGCAATAGATACGATGCAATTAGGAAGTATGGCAGGCTTAACTGCGTTAACAATGGGTATCGGACAGGATAAACTGAATAAAGGGAGTAGCGAAAATGGAACGCTCCAACAATCAAAATTGTAAGGAGGCTGTATACTGATATCAAAAAAATGACAATCATGCAAATCAATATAAGTAGCCTGATAGGCTATCACCTGGAAGCCACAGATGGTGAAATGGGAAAAGTAACAGCGTTTTATTTCGATGATGTCACCTGGACGATTCGTTATCTGGTTGTTGAAACCGGCAACTGGTTGTCTGGCCGGAAAGTACTGATATCACCCGACGCCATCCTTAAAGAGTCCGGCAAAACCGGTTCATTTACGGTAAATCTTACAAAATCCCAGGTAAGCAACAGCCCGGCTATTGATACAGAGAAACCTGTATCGCAGCAGCAGGAAGCCGAATTATTCAACCATTACCCCTGGCCAAATTACTGGGAGGGTGGATTTTCTTCAAGTGGTGTTTGGGGGATACTCGCCCCTACTTCTTCAACAAATATTATCCATGAGACAGATACAGACCATCCTCTTCTATCAGCAGATAGCAATACACACTTACACAGTACAAAAGTGGTTGCAGGGTATAATATTCATGCAACAGATGGCGATATCGGTCATGTAAAAGATTTTATAATAGAGGATCACACCTGGAAAGTAATATTCTTTGTAGTGGATACACATAATTTTTTCCCCGGAAAAAAAGTGTTGTTGCCTGTCAGTAATATTCAGGAGGTACAATGGAATGACTCCAAAGTGAAAATAAACATTACACAGGAGGAAGTTAAAAATTGCAGATTATTTGATATAGCAGAATTTACCCAATGGTAAAGAGTACTGATGAAAAATAAAATAACCATAATGGACCATAGACCTATCCGAACCGTTACCGAAAGCCGGACATCACCACTCCGGCTTTCCCCTCTACAAATTCAACCGCCCTTGCTCCGTCTCCGTCGCTCCACTCCTTTCCCTCGCCGGCATCACCTTCTTCCCGAATTTATAATACACACTTACGACCCCTCTCCTGCTATCATATCTGCTATACCCATACGATTTTAACACATTTGCATTCATTGATAGTCTATACCCCGCATCATGAAAAATATCATTCACTCCTACCTTCACATCCAGTTTACCCGATAAAAAACTCCTGGATAGCCTTACCTGATCCCACATACAATGAAGGGAATGGAAGAAATACTGCCACCCCTTTCATTTACACGTGTGCATAAATCTTATATTGTATCTATGCAGGCAATCACGGCAATACATGGCAACACGATTGAACTTGAAGATGTACAATTGCCGATAGGGAGTAATTATAAGGAGGAATTTATAAAGAGAATTGAGCGCTAAACGGGAAACAAGTATAATAAAAAGAGCGTGTATCAAAAGAAAGATACACGCTCTTTTTATTCGGATACCTAATGGAGCCAGGTTTTCATTTATGCGATTCTAAGATGTTCTATTTACAACCTCTTTTCATTACACTATCAATACCAAACTATTCTGGAATATGATAATATTTACATACAGCAGTATAATCGTTATAATCAGGATGAGCGGCCTCCTTGCCTCCGGAAACACCGCCAGGTATAATCACATACCGATACTGCAACAATGTACTCAACGCAATACTGTTACTATTATCATGTGTAAAACGCGTAACAAGTATTTTATTTAACATGGGCGTATATGAAATTGTATTAGGTTTTCCACCAGCGTTACTGGTATAAGGCAAGACGAAGGTGCCTCCACCATAGGTAAAATATACGATTACCGTTCCTGAGTTAAGAATGGTAGTGGACAAGCTGGGTGCTGCTACGTATCCCACTTTCAATGAAGAATTATCAATTGTTGAATCATTGAAGTTAGTAGCATATTTCCAGGTGGAATAGATCACATTAGCAGTACCTGCCGGCCCTGCAGGACCCTGTGGGCCTGCGGGGCCTTGCAATGATAAGGCAGAACCCCATGCTCCGGCTGCTTTAGGACCATATAAATTATAGGTAGATTTATCCAGGTAATAATCGCCGTTATTCCCTACACTATTGGCAGGAGCACCTGTACCACTGAGTATCCTGCTGCCGGCGGCACCCGTTGCGCCGGTAGCTCCCGTTGCCCCTGTTGCGCCCTTCAAAATAATAGGTGTTCCCCAACCATTGGCTGTCTTAGGACCATAAAATTCTGAAGTGGAAAGATTCAGATAAAAATCACCAATATCACCAATGGTGGTTTCCGGTGTACTACTCCCGCTATAAATCTTACTGCCGGCAGGACCAGCCACCCCCTGTGCCCCTGTAGCACCTGTTTCCCCTTGTGGTCCAACCGGGCCCTGATCTCCTTTTTTACAACCTGCCCATACCAGGATCATAAAAGAAATAAACATAATTACATGTAATAACCGCTTCATGCTAAGTGTGTTTTATTTTTTGATTGAAGTTGAATTGTATTCGTTTGGAGTAATAACAATCCTGCACTTAGCTTTGCGAGCTAAATAGTAGTTTACGTGATCATTTGCCAGAGAAAATAATCCGGGGTATTATTTATACTATCTCATAAAAATCTCTCACTAAAGGATATTACAAGACAATAAACAGTACATAGTACTGCTACAGTAAGTGCTTACTTTTCTGAGGCTACCACAACCAAATCCAGGTTTGTTTTTCTTTTTTAGAGTAACAAATAGTTTCGATAATACTAATCATAAAATTCAGGTGCTTCACCCTGAGTTTCCAGTTTAGTAAAATTAAAAATAGTAAAAAAATAGTATCTGCCTAAATACTAAACAATTATTCGCTTAACTGGCCGCTTTTTGCTGATAACCGGCAGGAATTATTTAATAACAGCGCCAATAATTTAACAATACAGTCTTTAGCCTGCGGCACCATAAACTTACATTTCATAAAGGCAAATTAACTACTCGTCAAGAAAGTTTCTACTTCATTGCACACCAAACTAGTTTAGGGCTCATAATCACAAAACAATGATGAGTCCAGATAAATTTACACATACCTGTATGCTGCTGTTATTGCCAATATATCTCTTTGCCCAGGGCAGGGTGACAGGGAAAGTGACTGATGGAAATATACCTTTAGCAGACGTAAACATAACCATCTTAACTACAGACACTAACTATATTACAAACGCCCAAACGGACTCGCTCGGCATTTATACATTCCAGCACAAAAATTACGACAGCGTCCTCTTACATTTTTCTCTAATGGGCTATGCAAACAAAATGTATTCTGTAAAGACCTCTACATCGTTGCAAACAATAATCCTGACACCTACATCATTTACCATGGATGCCATTACTATCACAGGTAAACGTTCACCATATAATATCAAACCCGGTATCACCACCGTCGATCTTTCTGCCGCATCTACAGGATCTGATGGCACGCTCTTAAACACACTTGGCAAAATCCCCGGTGTACTCATCCTCAACAATGGCACCATCCTACTCAATGGCCAGACAGGCGCTAACGTAATGATAAACGGTAAACCAACTTACCTCACCGGAGAAAATCTTGTTAACCTGCTACGCTCCATCCCCGCAAATTCCGTTGATAAAATAGACCTGATATCACACCCTTCTGCCGCCTACGATGCCGCTGGTACATCCGGATTTATCAACATCCAACAAAAACAAAAAACAAAAAACGGCCTGCAGCTGAATATAGCTTCAAATATCGAAGCAGGTATTTATACCCGTCAAAACCAAAGCTTCTCTGCCCGGTTCCAACATAAACACTTCACTATTTACACCGACTATTCATTCTATAAAGGCACGGACTTCATGTTAGTCAGCTCTTCCCGCCAGTACGCTAAAACGGATCTTAACCTGAACATGCAGGCCCAACGAAAATTTGCCAACAGCTCCCAATAT
This sequence comes from Chitinophaga sp. LS1, assembly GCF_034274695.1. Classification (NCBI taxonomy): domain Bacteria; kingdom Pseudomonadati; phylum Bacteroidota; class Chitinophagia; order Chitinophagales; family Chitinophagaceae; genus Chitinophaga; species Chitinophaga sp. LS1. The sequence goes on along the minus strand of NZ_CP128362.1, from coordinate 4,218,376 downwards.
TTTAAATCAGGTATTGACTACCAATGCTCAGATCGGCTGAGCATCAACACCTATCTATCCACGAATTGGTTTAAACGCAACAAGAACGAACTGGCAATATCTGATTTCTACCATGGCCTGCCTGCCAGTGACTCTACGCTTCACACTGTCAATCAACAACACACCCAACAAACAAATTTATCCGCAGGTGCGAACTTCGCATACAAATTCAACTCAAAAATTAAATGGGAAAACACCTTCAACATCCTTCATTTCTTACAAGACGATCAATCGGACCAAAACAGTAAAATGAGCCATGGCAATACCGATGTATTAAAAGGGATCATGACTAATAATATCAATATTTACACCTTTCAATCAGATATGTATATTATCGTCTCCGATGATCTTACCATACAGTCAGGCATTAAAACGACTGCCATCAATATCAAAAGCAATGCTCAATACAACTCACCTCAATCAGGACAGGATGAAAAGTTGAGTAGTAGTTTCCATTACCAGGAAAATGTATATGCCGGCTACATGCAGACAGATAAAAAATGGACTCCCCGATTCTCCACAGCGGCCGGCTTACGTTTTGAATATACCAACACCGCATCACCCACTCTCTTCCGCCGCTCTTACGCCCAATTATTTCCAACCCTTTCAGCAAAATATCAAATCAATGACGATCAAGTATTAGCATGCTTATACAGCAGAAGAATCGCAAGACCTAACTATCGGGATCTGAATCCATTCACAGAAGTAAACGACCGCTATCTCCAGGAAAAAGGTAACACCCGTCTACAACCAACACTCATCAACAATATGGAATTATCATGGCTCCTGCGATCACAATATGTATTTAGCATCCTTTATACGATACAGGATAATCCCATCACCAAAAGCTACCTTACCGAAACAGGCAGCCAAACCACCATTGTAATGCCACTCAACCTGGGACGTAGCCATGCCATAAGTATCAAGGCAGGCATGAATAACCTGAAACCCTCCACCTGGTGGACCACCCACCTGAACGTGAGCCTTGCCTACAGAACATTTTACTGGTCGGAATTTAACACACCCTACAACAATTATTTATTTACACCCACAGCACAGGTCAGCAATCAATTTACCCTTTCCCACCAGTGGATGATAGAAGCCACGGGCTATTTCAATGGAAAAATGGCGGAGGGACAGGCTATTATCGGAGAAATGGGGGCCCTGTCTTTAGGTCTCAGGAAAAATTTGCTGGAAAATAAACTGTCGATATATCTTTATGCCAATGATATCTTCCTGACAACCGGGCAGCATATCCAATTAAATAACAGCGTACTGTCGGGCGCATATAGAGAACGACGTGACAGCCGTATGGCAGGCATCACTTTATCCTGGCACCTGAATGCGGGTAACCTGACTAAAATAACTGATAAAAAATCTAACTGGGAAGAAAGTAAAAGAATGAATTAATAACTTGAATCCACGTAAACAATGACTGCATACAAAAAAATATCTTTGAATCGCATATATCCCACCTTATGGGGAGTAATGATGTACAACGTTCTTAGAGCGATCACCGACTTATCTCACAACGGTCCTTTCTGGGATGGCAACCTGCTGCTACATATAGTGGGCCTGTTCTTTTCTATACTTTTCTGCTACGGCTACAATCATCTATGGGAACGCCGCTTATGCACTGCCGACGGAAGTCATTCATTTGCCAGGGACTATCTCTATACTTCATTAGAACTATTTGTTTCGCTGAATATACTATTATTGATAGGCCAGTTGACCGGCGTTTTATTTATGGGTGCCGGCTGGATCGATTATATGTTAATCAACGCCACCTATCTACCGCTGCTATTAATCTTCTATACCTTAATACGCAATAACATTATCAGCAGGAACATCCACACAAATTTGCTGACATTGGAAAAACTGAAACTTGAAAAAAAAGAAGCAGAACTCAACTTCCTGAAGGCACAGTACCATCCTCATTTTCTTTTCAATGCCCTTAATACCATTTATTTTCAGGTGGATGAAAGCAATGAGGAAGCAAGAGAAACCATTGAACAACTATCAGGATTATTGCGATATCAGCTGTACTACATTAATCATCGCACGGTATTCAAACAGGAAATTGATTATATCCGGGCATACATATCTTTTGAACAGATCCGCAAAACGAATAAATTATCTGTAAACCTGGATATTGACCCATCCTTACAGGAGCAGCAGGTACAGCCGCTATTGTTCCAACCCCTGATTGAAAACGCGTTCAAGTATGTATCCGGCGCTTATAGTATAGACGTTTCCCTGAAACTAATCGATAACCAGGTAAACTGTATCATTCACAATTCTATTTCTGAGCGGATAGCAACGGTAAATAAAAAAGGAAACGGTATCGGATTAGAAAATCTGAGACGCAGACTGGAACTGCTCTATCCGGGCAAACACAGTCTGCATACCCGGAAAGCTGATAGTTTCTATACAGCTTCACTCACCTTCAAATTATAGAGACATGGAAATAAAATGTATCATTACAGACGATGAACCAGTAGCACGCAAGGGTTTGAAAAGCTATATAGAGAAAGTACCTTTCCTCTCTTTACAGGCAGAGTGCGAATCACCTTTTGAGCTGAATACTATTCTCAAAAACAATCAACCAGATGTTGTTTTTTTAGATATTGAAATGCCAGAGCTTTCCGGCATAGAATATCTTTCAACTATAACCCATCCTCCTAAAATCATCATTGTATCTGCTTATGAACAATACGCATTGCAAGGGTATGAACTTGAAGTATTTGATTACTTATTAAAACCAGTTTCCTTCAACCGCTTCCTCAAATCCGTGAACAGACTACATGATCAACTTGTAAAGACGCAGACGGCAACTGATCATATCTTTATCAAAACGGATAAAAAAACAAAAAAAGTATTGCTGAAAGATATACTGTTTATAGAAGGTAAGGAGAATTATATAATGATATATACCCACAATTCTAAAGAAATAGTGTACTGCACATTAAGGATGATGGAAGATAACTTACCGCAGGGACAGTTTGTATCAATACACCGGTCATACATTGTCAATATAGCATATATTGAAGCGATAGAGGGCAACCAGCTGGAAGTGGGTTCATATAAAATCCCTATTGCACGGAATTTGAAAGAGAATATATACAAGCAATATATTGAACAAAATCTTGTAACGAGGGCGAATAAGAAAAAGTGAGGTAGATTAGAATTTTCTTCAATTCATGAGCGCCTCAATAAAAGAAACCTCCTTAAGCTTACAAAGGATTTGATAATAATACCCATACTGATCACTGTGGGTTTATACTTACTGAACGGATACGGATTCAGGAAGAGCGGAAAAATTGGACCTACACCAATGTCAGAATTTAGCTCAGATGTTGTGCGCAACACATCTGATTTTGCAGCTAAATATCTCAATAATGTTTTTGGCGCTGCTGACACACTGGAACTCACGACGAAGATAAAAGACCTTTTGTATGGGAGCTAGATCAGGCAAAAAAACGCCTGCATATCAAAGAGTACAAGGGAACAGGCAAGCTATACCAACGCCGGAGATTGAATCTCCGGCGTTATTGTTTAATACTGTTAATATCCCTTTATACTCAAAGCCCTTACTGACACACCGGCGTTACCACCAACAATGTCAACGGTACCTGCCGATATTTCTTAAACACATCAAAATTCAGTTCAGCAGGTAAATCCTGGAAAAACCTTTCATCTGCCTGCAAAGACACATTATCCTTCTTGATCTTGAAAAATATCTTACTCCACTCTTTTGTCACAGCCACATCCTCATTCTTGTCAAACAGCTCCCCTATCGTGGTACCAGCGCCATATCCTGATGCTGTAGTCACTTTAGCTGAATTTGTTGACAACCGCTGCACCTTACCTCCATTGATATCTGAAGTTTCCATCAGCAGGTAAGAGCTATCTTTCAATATAGCCTTTACATAATACCATTTCCCCTTCTCATAATCCGTATTGGTAGTATCTACCTTCGCAGGAGCTAGTGTTTTAATTACTTCGCTGATACTACATAAGGAAGTAGTCCCTAAAAGCTTGTCTGTGATGACAAGTCCCTCTTTATTAACAAGTTTCTTACTCTGAGTGCTTGTGCAGGCAGTAAAACATAACGTGGAGAGGGCGAAATAATAGAATAATTTCATAGTTCTTTAATGTTAGTTAGTCACTAACGTAAGGGTAATTATTGGCAATAACTATGTTTCTCGTCAGTCCGGGAGTGGATTTTGGTAGGAAAGGGAAATTGCGGGATTTAATTGTAACGTTTATATGGTTAATCCGGGAAATTGATACCAATACCTGGAGCAAGCTGGCAAATTTATCCCCCTCCCTGATGAAAAAAACAAAAGACCGTCCTATCTTGTAAACGACATTGGTCGTCAGACAAAACAAATACGTTATGAAACGGATTATTCTATCATTGGCAGTGGTCTCTGTATTTTTTCAATATACAGCAGCACAATCCCCCTTATATACCTCCGTAGATCCTTTCATCGGCTCCGGTGGAGATGGGCATATCTTTGTAGGCCCATCTACCCCTTTTGGCATGGTAAAACCAGGCCCGGATTGTAAAGGCCATAGCAACAGCGGATATATTGCGGATAAGAAAGCCCCCCTCTTAGGCTTTAGCCAGACCCATGTAAGCGGTACCGGTGGCGGACCAAAATACGGGAACATTCAGATTATGCCTTTCTCCGGCGATTTTGATTCCATCTATCAGGAATCCCCCAGGGGTGAAGAGATCGCCCAAGCAGGCTATTACAGCATACTACTGGAAAAGTGGAAGATCAAAGCAGAACTGACCACCGCCGACAGAGCGTCCTTCTATCGTTTTGTATTCAACAAAAAAGGAAAGAAAGCCATAAAACTGGATGCCGGTTTTTTCCTCGGTGAACCGTCTACCCCCAATCCCGATGCACGCGAAGCACAGCAGTTCGTAGGCGCTGAAGTGACAGTAACGGGCAATAACGAGATAAGGGGCTACACCCGCATCAGGGGAGGATGGAATAATGGTACTGCCTATACAGTTTATTTTGCCCTGATATTCGACCATCCTTTCAATACCTTCTCCACCTGGAAAAACAAACAATTATATCCCGGGAAAAACACCCAGTTTGACTCCGGCGAAAAGACCGGCGCTATCGCCTATTTTGATGGCACAGCCGGAGATACGATACAGGTAAAGATTGGTATCTCTTACATCAGCACAGAGAAAGCACGCTATAACCTGGATCAGGAAATTCCTGACTGGCAGTTTAACAAAGTACTGGCAGCCAACCAGCAAAAATGGGAGAAACTACTCAACAAAGTAGAGATCGATCAAACCGCTACACAGGAACAGCGCATTATGTTTTATACCGGCCTGTATCATACCATGCTGATGCCTGTGGACAGAACCGGAGAAAATCCTTTATGGATCTCTAATGAGCCTTATTATGACGATTTCTATGCCATATGGGACACCTTCCGTTCTTCCAATCCATTACTCACCCTCATTACGCCTTCACGGGAAGTCAGCATTGTCAATTCCCTCCTCAACATCTACCATCGTGATGGCTATATGCCTGACGCACGCAGTGGCAATTACAATGGCCGTACACAGGGAGGTTCCAATGCCGATGTGCTGATAGCCGATGCTTATGTAAAAGGACTTCAGGGCATTGACTACAACCAGGGACTGCAGGCAATGCTGAAAAACGCCGACGTACCCCCGGGAGGAATTGAAGAAAAAGAAGGACGTGGTGGACTGACGGATTATAATACCCTGGGCTATGTATCTACACGCTTTGTAAGAGCAGGCACACGTACAGTGGAATATGCATACAACGACTATTGTATCGCCACCGTGGCAAAAGGGCTGCAACAGGATAGACTGTACAACCGTTTTCTGAAACAATCTGATAACTGGCAGAACTTATGGAGACCTTATGAGAACAATGGTGCTACCGGGTTTATACTCCCCCGAAATTCCGATGGAAGATGGGTAGACACCATTGACTGTAATGTACTGAATGCGCCTGTCAAAAAGATGGAATACAATCCGCTGGCAGTAGATTATCCGCTGTGTGTATGTTGGTGGTGTGCATTTTTTTATGAGGCCAGCTCATGGGAATATTCTTTGTATGTACCACACGATGTGAAAACGCTGATCAGCAAAAGTGGCGGAGAAGAAGCATTCAGAAAAAGACTGGATATCTTCTTTAACAACAAGTACTACAACGTATCCAATGAACCCTCCTTCCTCACCCCCAATCTATATCACTGGATAGGCAGACCGGATCTGAGCTCTATAAGAATACATCACATTATAGACAGCAGTTATAATACATCTGCTGCTGGTTTACCCGGTAATGATGATTCCGGCGCGATGTCTTCCTGGCTGGATTTCCATATGATGGGGCTCTTCCCAAATGCAGGACAGTCTTATTATCTGATCAATGCACCGTATTTTAGTAAGACGGTAATTCATCAGGAAAATGGAAAGGATTTTGCCATCATCGCACATCATCTTTCAAAAAAGAATAGCTATATCAGGTCGGTAAAACTGAATGGGCAGGGTTATGACAAATCATGGATAGAGCACCAGGATATTGTAAATGGAGGAGAACTGGTACTGGAAATGGGAGATCAACCTTCTACATGGGGCACACAGGTGAGACCACCATCAAAATAAAAAAGTATTGTAAAGCTTCCGGAATTTTCGGGGGCTTTACAGTATTAAAGCTTACGCTCCTGTGCCAGCTCGTGGGGGCTATTTCAGAACTATTATTTTTTAAGCAGACGGCGTATAATGAATGCCTAAGGATTAGAAATTGGATTTAAAACTGGTCAGTAAATGCTCTTTCCATCAAATCCTGTTCCCGCTTAGGCAACCCTATTTTCACCGCAATTCTTCGCCAATTACAAACTGCATTTAATACCTGCTCAATTATTGCTTCAGCCTTATGATTGGATACCCGAAAATATGTAATCACTGATCGTACTAAATCCAGGTCCAAAGAATTATCGTCATCTGAAATATTCAGCGTCAGGCCAGTTCCATCCGGAAATGGGTTCACGTCATATACCGGAGAAAGAATCCACCCTTGTTTCGTTAGGAGGAAGCCATGATTGCGCAAATGATCATCTGTATTTTTCATACAAACATTCAATACAATTCTACGCCAAAGCTCTTCAAGATCTTCGTTTACATTTGCGCCATTTCTTATAAGAAACTCTGCCAATTCCAGATAACTTACACCAGTAGTATAGTCCGCACCATCAGTATAACCAAGCATGGTCATAGCTGATGCAAAATGAATTCTTTCACCATTCGGATTGCGATCAAAGCGTTGACTTAAAAAAGTATGATACTTATTGGAAAATTTCTGAGCTTTACATGGTGCCACTTTTATCCCTGCATTCATAGCTATTTCCATTGCGACAGCTTCCCACCCACCAATGTCAACTATATCACCACCACTTGGAAATTTAGCAATCCATAATTGGCCATTAGGATCTTTTACACTTGCTTTAGGGCGTGCACCTCCCAGTGAGGATCCTGGCGCCATCAGCATATTCAACCATTTTAATGCTTCGTCATCATCAAAGTCATCTTGTTCTAATTGAAGACTAGCTTTTTCAAGTTCTCGCAATGACGTCCAGGGCGGTGCCGCTAATTCTTGTTCCCCACTAACAAAACCACCATCAGGGTTTAATTTAAACCGTAATGCACCTATGCGATGTTCATCGTATACACCTAATAAATAGTCGGATTCGAACAAAGTTGCTTGCTTACGATTCTCTTTCCTTGCTATGATAGCTTCACGTCTTTTCATTAATACCCGGCCCCATCTGTCTGGTGAAGAATCGAGAAATAAACCGAAATTTAGTTTCTCGCCACCACCATACTGACGTCCTGCATAAAATTGAAGATCGGGGTCTAACACCTGACCATTGCCAGATGCAAGCCATTTTTGTTCATATTCGAAAGAAAAAATTTCTTTACCCTTATTATGTACACTATTTAAAGTGCCCATAAGTAATGGCGCTCCATTCAGCCCTTCCCAATCTGCGTATACATATATTGTCTTTTCATTTTGCATTATCTCCTGTTTACTTTGTATTTCGTTTAGGAGCTCTTTGGGGAGTTACCAACCCGGCATCCTGTAACTTCCTGCCAAGCTGATCATCTTCAGCAAGTTTAAGGAAATCGTTCTCTAAGCCTAATACGAACAAAACCATAAAGTAATTGCCGATCGTTACAGAAGGTGATCCTTTTTCAATTTGCCATAGAGTAGCCCGGCTCAGTCCGGCCCTATCAGCTACTTGTTGAGCGCTTATTTTTCGCCTTCTTCGTGCCAGATGAATGTTCTGTCCCATTTGCTCCATCACTCGGCGAGCTCGTGGTAACAAGGGGGAGGATTCCTTCATAATGTTTAATATTATTGACAAAATTAGCGTTTTTGTTTAATATTATAAACATTATAATTTGGGGAAGTGAATAAAAAACGAACCCTACTAATCGAGCAGGGTTTATAATTAGTAACTTTTCAACAAGTTAAATTTAGATTCCAGCTTTGCCTTATGAGGTTATTCTAACAATCTGAATCCCATCATTCACCCCTCCGCATAACTCTCCGACGTATAAGTCACCCTCGCAAAATTCTTCGTCACCAATTCCGTCTCCACTACCTTCCCACTCTGAAATTTCAATATCTTATGCCGCCATATTTCATTCTTCCTATAAAACTGTGCATCTATCTTTAGGAACTGGTGTTCTTTTTCTTCAACATGATACGCATAATCCGACTCTTCATCAATCCTCAATTCCCCTTCCAGACATTTATCTGGGTACCTGGTCAGCTGTCTTTTGATACGTTTTGTCCAGACAGATAGAATATTGGGTGCCGCTGGCTAAGCAATTTTTTAGTCACTTGATATAGGGTAGGCTTATAAAATTATTAACTTTTACATTTTGTTTGATAGGTCGCAACCAGTAAATATTAATTTTGAAGAAGCTATTCTAACTCAAATATCTTACGATATTCAATTTCCATCTTTTCTATTTCCTGATCAGTCAATTTAGAAAATTGTTCCCTCCTACGCTTCGGGAATATTCCTTTGTTCTGATGTAAAAACAAAATCATCATGTTTATATTCCGATCTGGCATATCTACAATATCCTGAAGTGCCCGCTTTACTTCATCATACCGTTGTATAAACAATAATTCTTCGGGCATATCTTCTTTCAAAGTCGCATGAATTGTTTCTGCCAAATAAATGCTCTGTTCTGTTAAATCGGGGAACCGGTAGTAAGCTTCCACGTCTTCTGAATTCAGGACTTTAATCCCGCCTTCCTGGGTTTTAGTGTATTTAATAATCTGCATTAATGGTTTAGAATAACGCTCAAGTATACCATCATAACCTCTTATATTATTTAACATATGAGCTGACACTGGTATAATGAGTCCCTTAGGAACAACGTTATCATGCACTAATACATCATGAATTAAAAATCGATGTATCCTTCCATTCCCATCTTCAAATGGATGAATAAAAACAAAACCAAATGAAATGACAGCAGCCCTGATTTCAGATGATATTCCACTAGTCTTGTTAGAAACATCCATAAGCCCTGCCATCAGAGACTGAACAAAAATTGGTGGTGGACATATGTAGTGGATCAAATCCAGGTATCCCGGTAAGGACTGTCCGATATAGTTCTGAAAATCTCTAAATCCTTCGGCTGCAAATCTATTATCAATAATAGCGTTCTGCAGCTGTGTCAATCTGCGCTCATCAAGCATTACTTCGGTATCCTCTGTTCCGGCTTGTGTTAGTAAGGCCACAAACTTTTCCATTCTATCGGGAGTTGGTTGCTCCTTTTCTATTTCATAAGAAGATCTTGTTTCCTTATTATATAAGTAATTAATAGCTCTGTGAAAAACTGATGGCGAGAAATCAATTTTTAACTGTTCAATCTTTGCATTGATGTCTTGCGTCAATAACTCCTTTAGCTTATTAGTTTTTCTTATTATAGGGCAATAAGAAGTCGTTCCTAAAAGATTATTATTAATCCGCCACCGCGTATTCTTTACTATATTTCCGGTGACATATCTATCATCCTCTAATAAATCCACATAATTCCCACTAATGGGTTTCCTGATCGCTAATTGTTTACCAGTTAAAAATTCAAATAAGAAACCTATTCTTTTGGAATATTTGCTCGATGGAGATAACTCAATAAACCTTTCTATATCTTCTATGACAATATTATCAAACACCTTTCTCAAAAAAGGAAGATTCAAATCATCATATTTTAATGAAAATTCCAAATGAGACATTGGAGTGTCTTCATGGGGAGCATACTTTCGGTTATACACCTGCTCAATATTTCCTTTATTGGTAATTTCTATTGAATCATTATTTCCAATGTAGGAACAATGGGTCAATATATACCCAGATATATTAAACTTTTCCTTCAACCATTGATTGCCGGCAGGGCTTGAGACCATATAGTTATGTTTATGGTAAAAGAATACTTAGCACTGTAAAACGATTATTTTAAGCATCTTTTACGGTAAAACGATTATATTTGGCTAAATTTACAGTAAAATGATTACTTTATGCAATTTTTTAGAAAAAACGATTACACCTCGAATGACCAACCTTATTTACTAAATATTTAGTTCGCGCACCTAGCGCCAAGCAAAAGCCCTCCTGCTTTACTCTTTATCTCAACTTACCCCTTCTTCACTATATATTCAAACAAAAAACGGTAAGTCAATGAATTATTCACATCCAAAAAATCCCCCCTACAGCTGCGGCCTCATTCAATGTAAACCTTACATTCGTCCTATATGCTGCTTCTTGCTGACATTCCCATCCAAATAATAATATTCCGAAGTAAAATCCCTTATATAATGTCCCGGCCGCTACACACTTCTACCATGACATTTCCAGCCCGGATGTAATAATGGATATGGGCTGGATCGTCACATACGGTACCCCTACAGAAATGAAACTCCAATTAAGCATAGCCGCACAGGGAGGTTCAAACACGGCTGTAGCTGATTTATCAATAGGAGTAGATATCGTAGATGAAGCTTATACAAAAATGCAGGAAGCTGGTTTGGTCATTAAATATGGAATCGTGAATGAACTATGGGGCGTACGCCGCTTTTACGTACGTGCCCCTTTTGAGAAGCTTGTAAATATCCTTGCTCATATAGATTAAAAGAGAAAATGCTTAATATTACGCTTCACATCCCTTATCACAATGGCAAAATCACTTAAGGAATACACTACTATCTTCCAAATAGTCATTTAGTTATCTTTTTGGCATTGGGATTTCAGGAAGATATTGAACTGATAGGAACATGACGATATACTATACTGCAAGCGGCAGATTCGGCCCGTGGAATGGAGATACATGGGACACCTATATTAAGTGGACTAAATTATCACATCTAACAGAACTGATTTCTCTTAATTGCCATATGGAGACATCAAACAATTGGAATTAACGCAACATGAAAAAAAGCACATCAGTAAGGCTACTCACCATACAGGAAATCATGGTTGCTGCCGGCACTAAACATGGCAAAGAATTCAATATTTTCAACAACGGCGAACTTGTAATAGAGCCGGAAATATCCATTCCATTTCTTTTAGACCATTATACAATTATCCTTGTCACAAGTGGAAAATTGAAAATGCGCTTAAATCTTGTTGAATACGACATTCCTGCTAATTCCCTCATCATCTGCAACCCCAATATGATTTTTGAGTTCTTAAGCGACATGCGCAAATGCACTTTCATAGCCGCTGATTTTAGCGCAACGCTTTTGGCAGAAACTGCGTTGAATAAAAAATACATGGATGGATTTGGTATTTACACAAGACAACATATACCCGTACACGGTCTCAGCCAGATGGAAGTCCGCAGTATTAAAGCCATTATGGACCTTCTCGCCATCAAAAATAAATTGCCCAAAGAACACCCTTTTATCAGTGAACTGCTCCTTAATCTATTCAGAGTATTATTTTTCGAAGTTGCCTCAGTATTGCATGATAAAATAGCTGCCCAACAAATTCAGTTAAACAGTAAAGAAGTACTGGTAAAGAAATTCTATGCAGAGCTGACATCTAACTTTAAAAAAAGAAGGAATGTTGAATTCTATGCTGAAAGATTAAACGTCACTCCCAAATATCTCACTAAATGTGTGAAAGAGATTTTTGGTAAATCAACCAGCGAAGTCATTACACAAATGGTCATTGTAGAAGCCAAATTTATGTTAAGCGACCTCTCTGACCCCATCAGTAAAATCGCAGAAAGGTTAGCATTCAGTGACCAGTTCTTCTTTAGTAAATTCTTTAAAAGAACCACCGGCATCAGTCCCAGTGAATATAGAAACCTGGTGTCTGATTAATTCTTCCAAGGAGTGAAATAGACATATACTGGAGCAATATGGCCATTTGTTAACACCACTGCAAATTGCAACTTGCAGTAGAAAAAAGCAATGTTATGGCCAGAGCTAAATTAGCAAGGAAGTCTACATCAGTTGATATGACAGCGATGTGTGACGTGGTGTTCCTTCTCCTGAATTTCTTTATTATGACGACCACCTTTAAACCGGATGAACCTGTTGCAATCGTTACACCTTCTTCTATAAATACATCACTCTTACCTGATGCGGATGTCATTTTAATTAGTATCGATAAAAACGGACGTGTATTTTTCGACATGCAGGGTCAGGGCCAACGGCAAAAGTTAATTCAGGATATCAATGATCAGTTTAAACTGGGATTATCAGATGCGCAGATCATTAACTTTACAATGGGGGCATCAGTAGGAACAGATCTTAACCATCTGAAAGAATACCTTTCTTTAAAATCTAATGACAGGAAAAAATCACCGCTTGAAAAAGGGATTCCAACTGATTCAACCAATAATGAATTAGTAACCTGGATTGAATACGGCAGGGCCGCTCAGACCAGTAATATCAAGCAATTGAAATATTGTATCAAGGCGGATAATGAAACACCTTATCCGGTAGTAAGGAGAGTACTGGATACTTTTAAGGAGAAAAATATACAACATGTGAATCTGGTCACGAATCTGGAAGCAGCTCCGGAAGGGACGGCAGCGGCGGTAAAGAGTTAACGAAGATGACTTTCTGATTCGACACAAATATTCACTCAGACAACTGTCAAATGCACAAGCATTCACTCAGACAGCACTGTCTAATTCAACATAAGCATTCACGTAGATAGCCTCCACAAACATTTGTTTCTGTTTTCTAAGATTACAGGGACAAATGTTTCCCTCATTTACTCCAATCTCACTTCCCTGACCGTTTCATTCCCCGGCAAATCCACCGCCACCACTATTATCTTACCACCCGGTGGCTGACTCGCTACCTTATAATACCAATCCACGCCATTCCTGCCTAAAACAGCGGCTCCTCTATCCACTATCACACCATCAGCATCCACCACCCGTATTTCCACCGCTGCTACCCTAAATTCATCCTTCGCAGTCACTACCACAGTCTCTTCTTCAAACCGGATATTCTGCACTTCCGGAGACTTATAAGCATCCTTCACCGCCATATTATAAGCATTCTGCCCAGGCCCTGCCAGCGACTTATAATAAGCCTTCAGGTCGGGATCTTCCAGGATCGCCAGGGCATAAGCCGCCGCTATCTTCATCTTATACCTGGCTTCCAGCTGCTTTATTGTCGGCTTATTCTTCGACGGACCGCGCTTTTTGGCAATAATAATCTGCCCGTTCCTTTCGTAAATCGTGAGTTGATCACCGAGGGAGCCTCGGATGCATTGGAGGAGTATGTTGTCTTTTACAAGAGCCATAACAAACAGTTTTGAGGTTATAAAATCAATAATAAATATAGTTATGCTAATATAGTGAATCTTTATCACTATATCAATACTAATATATCATTAAAAGGTCACTTCAATATCAAATCGATATTGAGGTGCCCTTTTAATGCCCTTATAGTGACCTTATGGAAGTATAGTTATGTTATATTGTATTTCCCCTTACCTTCACCTTATTAAACGCATCTGTTGATCATATTCCATCTGGGCCGCTCCGGCCATTTTTGCTTACTGCTCCAGTAGGCTGACATTCCTTTATCAAAAAATCAACATGCAACCACATACCACTATCGCCGTTATCGGTGGTACCGGTAAATCCGGCCAATACCTCGTAAAAGCTCTCCTTCAACAAAACTTCGCCGTGCGATTGCTAGTCCGCAACCACGCTATAAACGACCCGCGAATCACATTAATTCAGGGAGATGCCAGAGATCTAACAGCAGTCAAAACACTCGTAGCAGGAGCCGATGCCCTTATCAGCACCATCGGACAACGGGGCAATGACCTGCCCATATTCAGCGCAGCCACTGCTAATGTGATGCAGACACATATTCAACGTTATATTGTGACTACCGGATTAAGTGTAAATACCCCAAATGATGAAAAAAGTCCATGGGTAACACAGGCTACAGATTGGATGTATCAACATTACCCCGCCACCACCAGCGATAAACAAACTGAATACGAATTATTGCAAAATAGTCAGCTGAACTGGACAATGGTCCGGCTGCCGTTAATTGAACTGACTGATGATAATACCGGCGTGACCGTTAGTCTCACTGATTGTCCCTCCGGTAAGATCAGTGCGACCAGCCTGGGAAACTTTCTGGTGAGACAGCTGGATGATCAAACATACTACAGGACTGCACCATTTATAGGTAATGTATAACAATAAGAGCGTGTATCAAATAAGATACACGCTCTTCATTCGGCTACCGGATAGATCCGGATTTTCATTTATTAATGATAACCCACTCTTATTCTTAATTCAGCATCATACTTTTCCTTTTTTTCCAGATCTGACAGTACCTCATACGCCGCTGCCACATATGCCAATGCCTCTACATGATCCTCCGGTGGCTGAAATCGCATCACTTCATAAAAGCGTCCATCATAAATTTCATCCTGCACTTCGGTAAAATCAGGAATATTAAGAATAGCATAATAATTCAGCGATGACCGTATCAAATTCAGATGATCTTGTAATGCAAGATCATAGCCGGGCTTTATTTCCGGATCGCCCAGTATATTGTTGGCCAGTTTTAGTGCTTCCAGTGCAACGGTATCGTCCATCTCAAGCAATGCTTTATAATTATGGCAAATAGCTGAATGTTGTATTGGGAGCATTCCGAATGATTGAAGGCAATTCATTAGATTTTCGAAGTAATATTGCCTTAAGATTAAATCATCTATGAATGGCTGAATCTGTCTTCCATGAAGAAGTTCCTGCTCACATAATAGTTATATTTTCAGCATGCCAATACAATTATTACAATATATTTACTCCCAATCCTAAATTTATTCAATGAGTAAACCCTGCACCATTCCTACCAACGGTAAATGCGGGTCAGCAATCGTTTGAAGTAATCACCTGCAAGATAATTCTGGACGATAGCCAGAAAGATGAAAAATCACTGAATGTACTGGGGAGTACAAGAGGTGCCATCTATGTAGAAGGAGGTAAACATAACGCTTATTATCTAGACAACATTGGAGATGCTCCCAATCTATTAAAAACCGCCAGAGAAAATGGTGATTATCTAAAAATGATCTCAATGGATATTAGTTTACGCGTTAACAAATATCCATTTATGAAGATTATAAGTAAAGATGAGGACGAAAAAACTGAAAATCTGGAACAAAGTTTACCGCAAATGAATGTCACTTTTGCTCATGAATGGGAATTGCACGTCGCGCTAATGATTGAATTGTACGAATGGGTTAGGATACAACAACAAATCATCGATAAACAGGAAACAAAAAGCGAAAAGCTGGAACAGGAAAAAATAGTTCCGCTGTTAGACCTTTTGGAAGAAGGAGAGGATGCTGAACACAAGGATACTACGAACCTTGCTTACTTCTTTACTTTACTGGAAAACACAAAAGATGGACTTAGTGAAGATCCCAAAAGCCTTGCAATTGTAAAGCGTCAGATGATAGGGGAAATGATAAATCTTGGCCTTAAATCAGAAGATGTATTTAACCTGCTGGATATTTTACATCCTCCCCAGGAAGACTCAGATAAAGAAAAAGAAGAGAAAAAAGGAGAAGGAGAAAAAAAGTAAGAACCCAAATTTTTTCATACCCAGCCACAAGGTTCAGTACTTTACATAGCAGACCCTTTAGTAGCCAGACGCTTGCAATAAAATAAGTGAAGACTTCCCGCATGTTACCATTGAAGACTCAAAGAACTTACTACTCCTCACAACGGAACGAAGCACCAATAGCAGACCATTCTTTCAATTTACTGAAAATGCTTCCCCATCGTATCCTTCTGGTGTTTCCATAACTCCTGAAAGATCGGACTATTATTCCGAAGATGTTCAAATGTCCCTTCATCCACAATACGCCCCTGGTGCAACACATACACATAGTCAAATTGTGGCAGCAGGTGCAGGCGATGAATAGAAGAGATCACAGCCTTATCTGCAAATGCCGCAAACAGCTTATTGTAAATCATGACTTCCGTCTTAGGATCTACACTACTGGTAGGTTCATCCAGCAATACCACTTCACTTTCACGTGCCGCGAGTATACCTCTGGCCAGCGCCAGTCGTTGTTTTTGTCCACCGGATAGGTTCACCCCTTTTTCACGGATATCCGATTCCAGGCCCATAGGCAGCTGGCTGATCACATCTGTAAAATGTGCGTTTTCACATACTGCATGTATATCAGCTTCGCTGAAAGGCAGCCCCAGGGTCACATTGTAAGCAATGGTATTCTCAAAGATCTCAGGCTCCTGTGGAAAGAGGGTCACTGTTTCATTGAGCGTATCCATGTCGTATGCCATTCCATCTACTGTCAGTTGCATACCCGGGCGCGGCTCATATAGTCCTCTCAATAAGGATAAGAGCGTACTTTTACCACTGCCACTTTCTCCTATCAGTGCTATCCGTTTACCACGGGGTATACGGAGGTTCAGGCCATGCAGACTTTGTGGTCCATGTTCGGCATCGTATTTTTCTCTGTGAGAAAAGCTCAGGTCTCTTATCTGAATCTCCTGCCAGGTGTGCGGCAGGTCTGTATGTGCATCAGGGCGGTGTTGTTGTTTGAATGCGCTATCAATATTGGCGGCCGTTTGTACAGAGGTATTGTACTGTGTAATATCTGTATACTGCCAGGCAAAATCGTAGAACACGCTGGTGAATTGGTTCACATATCCCAGTAGCGTAACGAGGCCAGCTACATAAAATACCGTTCCCTGTTTCCAGTTTTGCAATATGTATCCTACCGCTATTACACAATAAATAAGGGTGATCAACATATCAGCTACAAACCATTTCCATTCATTGATCCGGACGTTCTTTTTAAATGGAGGTAGTATCAGGGCTACTTTTGATAATAAGCCAGTTTCCATGCTCTTTTCCAAACGCAGGGTAATTACTGTCATGATATTGGAAAGACTATCGAACAGGGTCGAAGAGACCACATGCTCTCTTTCATTCACCTCATCCAGTGTACGAATAAAAGGCTTGTCAAATTTAAAGATCACCCAGATGGTGATGGCACCGAGCACAACACCGATGGTACCAAATAATGGCGAGAAATAAACGATGGCAATGACAGAAAAGATCAGTTTCCCAATAGCTCTTAAATACATAAAGCCATGATCGAAGAAGGTCTTCAGGGCTTCGTATGCCTTACGGATACGATTGATGGTGGCGCCACTATGGTGATCCTGGTGCCATTTTACGGGCAGGTGCAGTACCTGGTGATATCGGGTATGGAGGAAGTTACGGCTCAGGTTAAAAGCAAGGTCCCGTTCCATTACACGGGCAGGGCCGTGGAAGCACCATTCCAGTACTTTTAGGCCGAAATAACTGGCGGCGTAAAGGAAAGCGAAGTGTAATACCTGCTGAGTATCCTGTTGGATCTTATTGATAAACCATCCCAGCAGCATTGGGTATAATGCGTAAATAATAGCAGAAACTGTAAACATGGCATACACCAGTACATATCTCCTCCTCTCCTTTCGTGCGTAATGCCAGGCAGTGCGCAGCAGGGAGATATATGGGTTGGCCATAGCGATAAAATTAGATATGATGCAAAGATATAAAAAATAATGTGCTGTATATTTGCGGCACAAACAATATGAAATGGAATCAAAAGATCCTCTACACGGCATTACGCTTGAGAAATTGCTTACCCAACTGGTAGATGCTTATGGGTGGGATGAGTTGGGGTACCAGATCAGGATCAACTGCTTTATTAGTAATCCTTCGGTTCAATCTTCTCTCAGGTTTCTTCGCAAAACACCGTGGGCAAGAACAAAGGTGGAAGAGTTTTATAAAGATGCGCTGAAAAGTGGGAAGGTGAAATAATTAATTCATCTTCCTTTGCTATGAATGCTCCTTTCTTTGCAAATAATATCAATTCATACATCCTCCTTCGCAATTTATACTCACCTTTCGCAAAATGAGCTGCGCTAAATCCGTAAAACTCTCTGCGCAAACCTCGTAAAACTTCCTTCGCAAAACTCACCAACCACACCCACCTCTCTCCGCAAAACCGCCCCCACAAAAAACTCCATACACCAAAATAAAATTCCCCCTCAAAAAACAGCCATATTCAAACCGCCAATACACCCGAGGCTGCAGCGAATTGCACTACATTCATATATAGAGCAAATTATTGACCAAAAAACCCTACGCATGAGACAAGTTCTACTATTCGTCACTGCATTACTATGCAGTACCCTATCTTTTGCCCAAAACTACTGGAGACCCCACACCGACGGTGCCAGAATTACCCCCGACAAATCCGTATCCCGCCTCGCATTTCCAGCCGAATACAAACTATTCGACCTGGATCTGACACCCCTACGAACCGAGGCATTCAGAGCTGTCGGCAATACTGCCACCCATGGAACCATCATCTCCCTGCCCAATGCAGACGGCCAGATTGAACAATTCGAAATCGTTGAAGCTTCCAATTTCGAACCTGCCCTGCAAGCGAAATTTCCTGATATCAGGGCATTTTCAGGAAAAGGTATCACCGACAAATCCGCTATCTTAAAGCTGAGCATCTCCCCACAGGGAATACAAACGACTGTATTCCGTGTGGAAAAAGAAACTGAATTTATCGAACCCTATTCTTCCGATCACACTGTCTACTCCGTGTTTAAAAAGCAACCAAAGGCATTACCCTGGAAATGCGGAACGCCTGAGCAAAAACTGGTTACTGACCTGAGTAATAACGTTGCCGCCCGCTCTACCGGTGACCTGAAAACATTACGCCTGGCTCAATCCGTGACCGCTGAATACTCCAATTATTTCGGTGCTACCAGTTCCAGCCAGGTTGCATTGGTGCTCGCCGCTGTCAATGCCACACTGACACGTTGTAATGGCGTGTATGAAAAAGACCTCGCGCTCCACCTGAACCTGGTCTCGACCACGACCAATGTATTTTATTACAACTCCTCTACCGATCCGTATTCCAACGCCAGCACAGGCGCCTCCGGATCCTGGAACAGTGAGTTACAAAGTACCCTCACCTCTGTAATCGGCGCTGCCAATTATGACATCGGTCACCTGTTTGGTGCATCCGGTGGTGGTGGTAATGCCGGTTGTATTGGTTGTATCTGTGTCGATGCTTCAAAAGGGAGTGGCTTCACCTCTCCTGCCGACGCTATTCCACAGGGCGATAACTTCGATATCGATTATGTAGCACATGAAGTAGGCCACCAGCTGGGTGCCAACCATACTTTCTCTTATGGTAATGAAGGCACCGGCGTCAATGTGGAACCCGGTTCCGGTATTACTATTATGGGTTATGCTGGTATTACCAGCTATGACCTGGCACCACACTCAATTGATATCTTCCATGCCGTTTCTATTGGACAAATTCAGACAAATCTTAGCAGTAAGACCTGTCCAACCACTACCAGTATCTCTGCCAATAACGCAACTCCTGTAGTAAGTGGAGGTAGTAGTTATACCATCCCAATCAGTACCCCATTTGCACTGACGGGTTCTGCTACCGATGCCAATGCCAGCGATGTGCTCACTTATTGCTGGGAACAGACTGACAATGCCTCGTCTTCACAAACAGGCAGCAGCAGCGTAGCCAGTGCGAGTAAAGCATCTGGTCCTAACTGGATATCCTTTGCACCCACTACTACTCCTACCAGGTACTTCCCAAAACTGGCCACTATCCTGGCAGGTAGTTTAGTATCCGGACCATTGACCGGTGGCGATGCAAGTGCGAATACGGAAGCACTGAGTTCTGTGTCAAGGACTTTGCATTTCCGGTTAACTGTAAGGGATAATGCACCTTATAGTTCGACTTCACCGGTGTCTGTCGGTCAAACGAATTATGCGGATGTAACGGTAACCGTTTCGAATACATCAGGTCCGTTTGCAGTAACGGCGCCTAATACCGCTGTATCATGGGCAGGCAATTCATCCCAGACCATCACCTGGAATGTAGCCAGCACCACCGCATCACCAGTGAGCACAGCCAATGTAAAGATCTCCCTCTCTACCGATGGTGGTACGACCTTCAGCACACTGGTTGCAAGTACGCCGAACGATGGTAGTGAGGTGGTAACGATTCCCAATACCCCCACCACTACTGCCAGAATAAAGGTAGAAGCTGTTGGCAATATCTTCTTTGATATTTCTAATACCAACTTCACTATCACTGCCGGTACGGGTTGCGCTGCACCAACAGGGTTAACTTCCTCTTCCGTGACAACTACATCCGCTACCGTAGGATGGACAGCTGTAAGCGGTGCGGCATCTTACAAAGTAGATTACAAAGCTACCTCATCCAGTACATGGATCAGTGCAGCGACTGCTACAACTGCTACTTCTGTAAGCCTGACCGGTTTGACCCAGGGTACTACTTATGACTACAGAGTAAGAACCACCTGCACCAGCGATACCAGTACGTATACTGCTGCACAGTTTACCACCATCTCTACTGATAGCTGTAATGTGCCTACCGCGCTGACAAGTGCTTCTGTTACATCTACCGGAGCTACTGTAAGCTGGACGGCTGCAAGTGGTGCAACAAGTTATAGCGTAGACTATAAACTGAATTCGTCTTCTACCTGGACAAGTGCGGCGACTGCCACTACTGCTACTTCTGTTACCTTAAGTGGCTTAACAGCGGCTTCCCTGTATGACTGGAGAGTAAGAACCAATTGTACAAGTGGCAGCGGTTCATATATTGCAGCACAATTTACGACCCTCACAGCTTCAGGTTGTGCTAATACATTGGATAATTCTACCAATGGCACGACCTCAGGTGCTGCTACCATTCCATTTAATACAGATGTCACTGGTCTGATCAGCCCAAGTGGAGACGTGGATTATTATAAATTCGTGATCACTACCAGTGGTACAATTACCATTACTTTGGGTACATTGCCTGGTGATTATGACCTGAAACTGTATAACAGCTCAGGTACACAGCTGAATGTTTCACAGGCATCCGGTACGACGAGTGAAAGCATCAGTCGTACAGTCAGTGCAGGTACTTACTATGTACAGGTATATGGTTACAATGGTGCGAATAGCGCAACTACCTGTTACACCCTGCGGGTAGCATTGGGTACTGCCACCCGTTCCGTTGACCTTACCAGCGATCAGGACAAGGTGCAGGTATATCCAAATCCTGCCAATAGTGTGGTGAACATTAACCTTGCTGGTGTGAAAGGGAAATCAGAAGTAAGCCTGTTTGATATAAACGGCCGTCAGGTAATGCGTCGTGAAGTGAATGCGGCAAATTTACAGCTGGATATTTCTACATTAACTCCAGGTGTGTATATAATAAGAGTGAAGAATGGAACAAAAGAAGTGAGTACGACGAAGATCATTAAACAATAATATCTTCAAAAGGTAATATGCCCCCAAAAAGCTATATGCTTTTTGGGGGCTATTTTTTTATTGATACATCTTCTTTTTTATTATTTTTGAGGATGCCCGATATTGATTTTATGTACAACTCCTTACTACTAAGACTACGCCCCGAAGATGTAGCCCATGCTGGCAGGAAATGGTTTTCGGGAAAAATATTGAAAAATTAGTTGGTATAGCTCAGCGGCAGAGCGCCCGGCCCTTATTCGGGTGGACACAGGTTCGAGTCCTGTTATCAGCACCTTTATAGACATCCCTATAAATATTAAAAAGCTAATTGAGAAATGAGACACTATCGATTGTACATGTTACTCCTGCTGAGCGCATTTACGCAATGTACCAATGCTCAGAAAAAGGTTTTGCTAAATGGTTCACTGTCGCCTAATAAGGTTTACAAAACCGAAATGAATAACCAGATGAACATGGTCATGAACATGAGCGGAGATTCAGCGATGATGGAACAATTAAGTGCCAGCGGCATGAAAAGCCCAATGACCATGACGATGAACCAGGGTATGTTTATGACCACCAAAACCGGTGCCACGCAGGCAGATAAGAAGATCCCTGTGACGATCACCTATGATAAAATGAGCGTTACCACCAATATTGGCGGACAGGAAAATACACAGGAAACCAACCCGTTTTCAGATGCAGTGATAAAAGGTACAACCGAAGGGGATGGCAAAATCAAGGTAGATACGATCATTGGTAATCTGGATGAAGGTATGAGAGCCAATTTGAAAACCATCGTCAACAATATACAGGCGGCAATCAAATTTCCTGAAAATGAATTGAAGATCGGAGATTCTTTTGACCAGGAGACACCGCTGGTAATGCCTATTGCACAGATGCAGGTGAAGATGAAAGTGCATGCGAAGTATACGCTGAAGGAGATCAAAGGGAGTAAAGCGATATTTGATCTGAAGCAGGATATTGCTATGGATATGAGTATGACAGATACGCCTTACAAGATCACAGGTACTGGTAGTGGAACAGGTGTGATGATTTTTGATATAGACA
This sequence comes from Chitinophaga sp. LS1, assembly GCF_034274695.1. Classification (NCBI taxonomy): domain Bacteria; kingdom Pseudomonadati; phylum Bacteroidota; class Chitinophagia; order Chitinophagales; family Chitinophagaceae; genus Chitinophaga; species Chitinophaga sp. LS1. Next base: position 4,195,355 of record NZ_CP128362.1, on the reverse strand, counting down.
AGAAGATGATGGATAAGTCTGATGCAGATACGAAGTATAAGATTGATATGGAGATAAATGGAATGAAGATGGATATGGATTGTAATGCGAAGACGAGTGTAAAAATGGAAGTAGAATAATATTTAAAAGAGCCTGTATCATAAGAAGAAGTGCACCCACAATTTCAGACACTTTTAGGGGTACTTAAAAGAAAAGATACAGGCTCTTTTTTATTTGGGTACCTGACGGAGCCATGTATCGTTTTAAACGATTCTCATGACGTTATTTTATTTTTGAAAACATGCTAATAGCACAATATACCCAATAACGCCGGACCTCTTTCCGGCCAGCGCCTCATTTAGAGAAATAATGAAATAAACAATTGTTGGGCCATTCCCTAATATAACAAATTAATGACTCCGTAATAAAACATAATGATTGAAGATATCTATATATCTCTATTCTAATTAGTTAGAAAACCCTGATCACCATCATGGTTTAATAATTGAACCTTGCCTGTCTTAATTCTCCGGCTGTTATTTCATCAGATACCGGCTCAAAAATGGCGGTTGAATGCCATTTATTTTCGCACCCTCTGTTGACAAGTTTTAAAACGCTTCTTCTACCGAACAGGTATTTTGCACCCGAAATAACCCATTAAAAGCCATGAATTACGTTATCAAAAGAAATGGTGAGTTTGAACCTTTTAAAGCGTTTAAGATAAAAGATGCGATAGAAAAGGGGTTCATCGGTGTGAATAAAAAACCTGATGAAACAATCTGCCAACAGGTCACGGCTCAACTGCTGCACAAAGAAGTGTGGTCAGTAGAAGAGATCCAGGATATCATCGAAAAAGAATTGTTTGCACACAGTCACTTTGAAGTGATGCGGGCATTTATGCTATACAGACACACCCGTAAATTACAACGGGAACATGTACATGGCCTTACGCCATCTACTACGCTGGTGGATACCACACAAACGATTGAAGAATACATCACTCAGACTGACTGGCGCATCAATGCCAATGCGAATACTTCTTATTCCAACGCAGGACTGGTGAACAATGTAGCGGGTAAGATCATTGCCAACTACTGGCTGGATAAGGTATATTCCCAGGAAGAAGGTTATGCACATCGCAATGGTGATGTTCACATCCATGATATCGACTGCCTTACAGGATACTGTGCCGGATGGAGCTTGCGTGCATTACTGAATGAGGGTTTCAATGGTGTAAGAGGACGTGTGGAAAGCCGCCCTCCGAATCACTTTCGCGAAGCACTGGGCCAGATGGCGAACTTCCTCGGTATTCTCCAAAGCGAATGGGCCGGCGCACAGGCTTTCAGCTCTTTCGACACCTACCTTGCCCCGTATGTTTTTAAAGATGATCTTCGCTATGAAGATATCCTGAAAGCAGTCAGGAGCTTTGTATACAACCTGAATGTACCTGCCCGCTGGGGACAATCTCCGTTTACAAATATTACTATCGACTGGACGGTGCCGGAAGATTTGAAATTACAGTTCCCGACCAAAAAAGATATACATCTTTTTGATGGCATCACTGATCCGGTTATTTTACAGAAAGCCAAAGACAGAGGGGTGGATCAACTCAGCGAACTGACCTACATTCATTTCCAACCTGAGATGAACCTGATCAACAAAGCGTATTATACTGTGATGACAGAAGGCGATGCCAATGGGCAACCGTTTACTTTCCCGATCCCTACTGTGAATATCACGGAAGACTTTGACTGGTATGGTGAGAATACAGACCTGCTGTTTGAAAACACAGCACGTATCGGGTCTTCTTACTTCCAGAATTTTATCGGTAGTCAATACATCTTTGATGACAATGGCAATCGGGTAGAAAATCCGAATGCTTATAAACCCAATGCGGTGAGAAGCATGTGCTGCCGCTTACAGCTGGATCTGCGTGAATTATTAAAACGCGGTAATGGGCTGTTTGGTAGTGCAGAAATGACAGGAAGTATTGGGGTAGTGACCATCAATATGGCGCGACTGGGATACCTGTACAAAGGGGATCACCATGCGATGTACAAGCGATTAGATTTCTTACTGGACCTTGCTAAATCAACGCTGGAAAAGAAAAGAGTGTTTATACAGGATATGTACGACAGGGGATTATTCCCGTATACAAAACGCTACCTCACACATTTTCGGAATCACTTTTCTACCATTGGAGTGAATGGTATCAATGAAATGATCAGGAACTTCACCAATGATCAGGATGATATTATTTCTGAAACTGGTCGTGAAATGGCTGCTGATGTACTGGAACACATCCGTAAAAAGATGACGCAGTACCAAACTGAAACAGGCAACCTATACAACCTGGAAGCCACGCCAGCAGAGGGTACTACATACCGGTTTGCGAAAGAAGATAAAAAACGCTTCCCGGATATTATACAGGCGGGGATGGATAGTAATATCTATTATACCAACAGTTCACAGATCCCGGTGGACTATACAGACGATCCGTTTGAAGCACTGCTATTGCAGGATGAACTGCAATGTAAATATACAGGAGGCACCGTGCTGCATTTGTACATGAGAGAGAAGATCAGTACGCCTGAAGCATGTCGCAACCTGGTAAAAAAAGTATTATCACAGTTTAGGCTGCCTTACATCACGGTAACACCGGTGTTCAGTATTTGTCCTGAACATGGGTACCTTTCAGGTGAGCATGAGCATTGTCCGATATGTGAAGATGAAAGCCAGAAATGCCTGGTGTATACACGTGTGATGGGTTATCACAGACCGGTGGAGAGTTTCAATATCGGTAAAAAAGGGGAACATAAACAAAGAGTGCATTTTACGGAAATGATCCATTGTGAATAAGCCTATTCATAGTATTACGCCTTTTACATTACTGGATTATCCGGATAAGACAGCCTGCATACTTTGGTTTGCAGGCTGTAATATGAGATGTGTGTATTGTTATAATCCGGGGATTGTGCTTGGGAAAGGGAAGCTTAGCTATGAAGATGCGCTGCGGTTTTTGCGTAAGCGGAAGGGGTTGTTGGATGGAGTGGTATTGAGTGGTGGGGAATGTACGTTGCATAAGGAGTTGGTGACGTTTTGTGAACAGGTGAAAGAAGAGGGTTTTTTGGTGAAGGTCGATACGAATGGGTCTAATCCTTCTTTAATGGCTGATTTGATGAAAAATGGATTGATCGATTATGTTGCGCTGGATTACAAAGCACCTGTTTATAAATATGAGGCGATCACAAAGTCTTCATTATATGAGCACTTTGAAGCGACGTTACAGTTGTTGATGAATGGAGCGATTCCTTTTGAAGTGAGGACGACGGTGCATACTTCATTACTGCATGAAGCGGATATTCAGGAGATGGTGGATGTATTGGCTGATAAAGGGTATGTAGGCAAGTTTTTTATCCAGCATTTTATAAATGACACAATTACTCTTGGCAACCTTGCCAATACAAGAAATAGAATTGACCCTGATAAGGTTTCCAGGAGTAATTGTATAGAGTTGGTATTAAGAAATTAAGATTGCTAACAAGAACCTACGATTCGGTAATATGCAGCCAACCTATAACTTTTCCAGTTTCTGCTTGTAAATGCGCTTATTACCTGCCAGTACTTCTACAATATATATACCTTTTGGCAAGTCAGTTTCCAATTACATCTGCCAGCACTGCGGCACCTTGCTTTGTGGTGCCAGGTTTATAATTCGTTCCGTAAGGAATGTCGGCGATTAGCCGGACGCCAGTAATGCTGGTAGTAGTAGAGAGATTTTTCATTGTAATTGTATATGTTAGTGTCTGGCCAATTACAGCTGTGGAGCCATCGCCATCACTGCTTGTGTTCTTAACGGTAAAGGTCAGATCTACATACTGTGCGCATACATCAGTAACAATACAGGGCAATAAAAGGAACAAAAAGTAAAGTTTGAACTTCATAAATGCGGCTTTATAGGTTTGGGTTTCCTATAAAAATATACTCCCCAGCCAATTAAATAATACAGAATTATTAGCAGTAATTATCAGCGCTCAGTCCTTAAAAAGCGGGCCTTTATCAATATAAATTATTGATTATCAATAAAAACACCTCCCCAATTGCACTAATCTGTAAGAGTTATTATATTTGTAACTGAATCTATACTATGAAAATGCAGGTGCAGACCACAACATTATCTGGAAACCATATTTCAATTCTTCAGCATCTATATAGATCGAAAGATTAGAAAGTTCCATTTACCTATGCATTTGACCTGGTTAAACAACTAAAAACTCAACATGGCTGAAGAAGCAAAGCTGGAAAAAGAAATACTCGCCGAATTAAAGAAAGATTACCCAATGACGAAAGAGTCATCGAAGGAAATCAATCTGGCTCATTTCTCTTCTTTCCGCAACGGTGATAATTTCAAAATTACTTACGCCTGGAAACTCGCTAATTCTTTACAACAAGTAAGTTTTGTAAAATATCGGAACACGGCCATAAAGGATAAATCCAGGTATGCAGGCGTCTGCATAGACCTGATGCACTTACTGCCTGAGTTTAAAATCACAGCCAACACAGAAAATGATAAATTCCTCAATTTATACCTCCCCAATTCTGTCAAGGTAAAGGCAGTACCGGCATTTAATCACAAATACATACTTGAAGCTGCTGACGCTGGTACGATAGAACAAACGATCGGTATTGAGTTTTTTAATAAGATCATGAGTGTTCAGGACCTGAATGTAGAGGTAAAGGATCATAAATGCCTGATCTATGGGGTGTATCCTTTTAACTATGAAAGTTGTAAAGTGATGTTTCAGTTAGCCGAGGATATTGTTAAAATGGATCAGATTAATCAAACTATACAATGAAATATTTCTACATCCTGGTAGTAGCTATGGGTTTTGCAGGTTGTGACCCGGCGCCTGGTGCTAATGGTTCAGATTCTACGGCAGTTGTGGCGCCTTCGGTTGCCACTGATACCCTTCCGTGGAAAGATGCGCTGGTAGAAAGGTATGTACAGCATTCTGACAATGCACTGTTAAAATCCATTGGGAAAGATAGTGTGTCCTGGATATGGGATCGGATGGTGACGAACAAGACGACTACCTATTACATTTGTAATATTGGGAAAGATGTGGTAGATGCAGGCGGGGCGAGGTTCGTTTCGGCACAGTGGGTGTATATTGATACCGTGAACCGACAGTTGTATGAATACGATGTGCCGAAGGATACGTTGATCAAATGGAATAAATAAAACCGACAGATCCATCAATACAAAGTCATCAATGTTCTATATCAGCGAAATACAGACCGCCCCACCGGCCGCATTCAAAACACCCCTACAGGAACTGGTGTATACTACCTTACAACACCTGCAGGTACCTTTTGAACGCGTTGATACAGACGAAGCCATCACCATGGAAGACTGTATACTGATCAATGAAAAACTCAATGTGCAGATTGTAAAGACACTCTTCCTCTGCAACCGCCAGCAAACGAACTTCTATCTTTTTGTCACAACAGCAGACAAGCCTTTCGTGACCAAAGATTTCAGCAGCGCCGTAGGTATTCCCCGCGTATCATTTGCTTCTGTAGAATTATTGAACAATCTCTTAGGCACACCGGTAGGCGGCGCCACCATTTTCGGCACCCTGCTGGACAAGGAAAATAAGGTACAGGTACTGATAGACAAAGACGTACTCAATGAAGAATGGTACGGTTGCAGCGATGGTACACCCAAAGGCTATATGAAAATAAGCAGGGAATGGATACTCAATGACTTTCTCCAACATACAAAACACACACCTACATTTATAGAGGTATAAAAAAACTTTCGCCCGCCCATAAGATCTTTTGGATACCCGCTTCATTTATTCCTTTTAAATCGAGCGGAGCATAGCATGAATTTTGCTATCCTTGTTAAAGTACGCTGCATATTGTACATTGCCTTCCAATTCGTACTGGGTAAGCATAGGTAATATAGGTAAACATATAAAAATCTAAATGCATCTCTGATCATTATCAGACGCAATTAGCCTTATTCTCCCTAAATTTGTCCCCGGATTATTGAAAAAAGTATTGATATAATGAAGAAACTGCCCGGATATATCTTATCCCCCATCCATTATTTATTCTTTGGTGGATTTCTGCTGATTTTCCACCCCATCCAGTGGCTCTGTCTCAAATTAGGAGGCTACAAAGCCCATAAGACCTCTGTTGATATTCTGAACGGATTGCTATCCAGTACCTATATGATCCTGGGCTGTCGTGCCCGCTTTGTCAATCACCAGACCTTGCCCAACGACCGTCCTATTATTTTCGTGGCGAACCACCAGAGCATGTACGATATTCCACCACTGATCTGGCACCTCCGGAAGTACCACGCCAAGTTCGTTTCCAAAATTGAACTGGCCAGTGGCATCCCAAGCATCAGTTTTAACCTTAAATATGGTGGTGCGGCCAACATCGACCGCAAAGACAAAAAGCAATCTATGGGTGAACTGCTCAAGCTAGGTACCCGTATGCAGGAAAAGAACTGGTCTGCCGTTATCTTCCCCGAAGGTACCCGTAGCCGGAAGGGCGAAATGAAGCCTTTCATGACCGGGGGCGTCAGCATCCTGCTTAAAAAAGTTCCTCAGGCACTCATCGTTCCTGTCGCCATTAATGGTAGCTGGAAGTTTTTCAGGTATGGAAATTTCCCACTGGGCACATTCGAAAAAATGAGTTGGTCCGTACTCACTCCTATCGAACCTGCAGGTCGCTCTGCAGAGGTAGTTTTGCAGGAAGCAGAAGACGCTGTTAGGAAAAGTATTGAAAATCAATACTAAAGTCTACAATTTTTCACCAATTTCTCTTACATTTTATAGACTATTCTGCCTATATGGGCTTACTTTATGCCCATAATTTACCACCACGTATTATGAATACATACATCAATGAACCTTTAAAAACTAAAGCACTTAAGAGGCATATTCCGATCATGTTACTAACAGCCAAAGGTTCTCATGAAACAGAACCCGGAGGTAAGGCCTCCTTTCTCTGGAAGTGATATTGCCAAAAGTTACCTTTTGCAGATCATGGAATGAAAGGAATGGGTATGTATCTACGATGGTAACCTGGATAAAGGGATTGAAATGAATGGTAAAGATGTAAATTAAAAACCGAAGGCTGGAAAGCCCCCGGTCACTCATTAGCTCTTTAGCTCTTTAACGAAAAAACGCTCATTTAAGCTTCCTGCAACATTGCCAAAGCCTTGGGAAATAAAATGTTATTCTCTAAATGAATATGTTGTCTTAAGTCTGTATCGAACTCCTGCAATTTCTCAAAGAGGAATCTGTATGAATTGCACGCACCTTCCGGCACCTGGTAATTATTCGTCAACCTACGCCATTCTTCCAGTGATTCTCCTGATGAACTGTGTTCTTTCATCATACTTTCTACCGCACCTTTTACATATGGCAGCCCTGTTTCGCCAGCAGCCATTTGTTTGATAGCCGGGAACAGGATCTGTTCTTCTTTTTCCAGATGATCCAGCAGATCTTCTGCTTCACGCAGCACAGCAGCTCTCAGATCAATCAGCTCTGGATGCGTATCCCCATGATGTCCTGCTACCTTCTGTGCAAACTCCCAGATCACTGGCAATGCTTCTTTCACATATTTATGGTGTGTACTCAGAATGTGTTCTGCCAGTAACTGAGGTGCTAATACACTGAAGTCGCTCGCTGGCTGTTTCGCCTTTAACGCTGCCGTTTCCAGTGCTGTCCACAGCTCTTCTTCTGTAATACCACCCTGTGTTGCAGCCTGCGCAATGGTCTGACCGCCACCACAACAAAAATCGATACCAAAACCTCTGAAAACATCAGCCATGCGATAGTCCTTTCCAGCCATTTCTCCGACTGTGATTACATTATTTCTTACCATGTTGAAATTGTTAAATTTGATTACAAGTCTTTTCTATTAAATCGCCGCAGCGCGCAGCATAACGGCCACCCCATCCATAATAACAAGAGTGTAAAACCCGTGAGCATACCACCCACGCTTCCGAAAAATGAGGCAAACACCGCGCCTGTATACCCCATCATCGCAGAACTATCCAATCTTAATAAAACTATGATTCTACCCAGATCTATCGGGTTCAATGCTCCCATCACGACTGCCGGTTTCTCCAACGGATAGTCGCTGAACTGAAACAAGAGAAACAGCACCAACCCATCATACAACAAGGAGAAATAAAACCACGCCAATATCGCTACCCCAATGCCTCTCGCCTTGTCACGCATAATCACAGATCCTAAAATGGCCAGCGCTGAAAAGATCACTGTCAGCGCCATGCCTACCAATATCAACAACACCGCCGTCATACTCCCGTCAAAGATCATTAACGGTACCCCCACTCCTACTACAAATGCAATCAGCAATGACAACCCCAATCCGGTATAGACACTTAATAATATCTTCGTTCTTCGCAACGGCTGACAAACCAGCAACTCTATAAACGCCGATGCATTATAATAATAGATCGTTGAAAAAATAATACTCACCAGTGGTAATACAATCAGCACGATATTTAATAAGCTCAGTAACGCTTTTGTGCTGTTGTCTGTAAGACAGAGTAATAACATTGACACGACCAATAGCAGTACTGTATAACTTACCAATATCCTGTTACGTAAGATGTCTAGTAATACGTATTTAATAATCTTTTTCATAGTCCTCCATTTTCCATGACACATGCTATTACATGCACTGTGTGCTTATTACCCTTTTTTATAGTCCTCCATTTTCCATGACACGTGCTATTACATGCACTGTGTGCTTATTACCCTTTTTTATAGTCCTCCATTTTCCATGATACGTGCTATTGCGCGTACTAACTTTTGCTCCCCTGTCTCCGCCTGCAACTCTGCCACCTGCTTATGAAACTGTACTTTACCATCCTGCAGATACGCCACCTCATCTACCAGATCATCCAGTTCCGACAAGATATGTGAGGTGATTAGCACCAGCTTACCATTCTTTGTCTCCTGCAGGATCTTGTCCTGCAAAATCCCTGATGCTACCGGGTCCAATCCCGCAGTAGGTTCATCCAGCACCAACACTTCAGGATTGAATAAAAACGCCAGACAAGCACTCACCTTCTGCCTTGTACCACCAGATAATGTCCGCATGCGCTTATTGGCCAGCTGTGGCAATTTAAAGGCATGTACCAGGTCTTCATCCAACGTTGTATACTGCCTGATATCCTTCATCATCTCTATCACCTGTGCAATAGTCATATTCTCAGGATAACTGCTTATCTGCGGCATATAACCAATATTGCCCCTGTATTCGCAACTACCTAATACGGAAACTCCTTTAAAAGCGATATCCCCCTTATCAGGCACCACCATTCCCAACAGACCCTTGATCAAAGTGGTCTTCCCACTACCATTTGGTCCAATCAAAGCAATACTCTTTCCTTCTTCAAAAAAGAGATTGATATTATCCAATGCCTGTAGCCGGCCAAATCGTTTGTATATATTTGTAAAACGAATCATAATGAAAGGGGTTTCATACTCGGTGCACGATCCACCAGGTTCACAGGTGTGATACCCGGCATTACTTTTTCCGTCCGGTCCAGCAAACTCACCATGAAACTGTGAAACAACATCATCACAGCCGGGTTCTTATCTGCCACCATTGCATACAAACTCACCGGGTGATAAGGCACGTCTCCTTTTCCATCTCTGTTCAGATCATACCCTTCATATTTGTCCCAGTAATTATTATCAAAATTGTTCAGTACCAGTGAGCCATTCGTCGCTACATCAAATGTGTTGCCGACAAAGTTATTGCGGGTGATTCTGTTCTCAGAACAACTTGCCTGCACCTTCATGGCCCAGCCATTTGCCTTAAACACATTGTCCATCACCTGCACTCTCGTGGTACCTTCCATATAAATCCCAACCGTATTGTCTTCAAAGTGGCTCTTCTCCATTTTGCTGTCTGTAATCTCTTTCAGCAATATTCCATACGCACCACCACCCTGATTGCCAGCGAATGTATTCCGCTTCATATCCACACCATGTGAAAACATCACAGATACGCCCGCCTCGTTGTGATCAAAAATATTATCCTCATAGTGGTCATTGTGCGAAAACATAAAGTGCAAACCATACCGCACATTTTTAAAACTATGATTCCCTTTGATCAGTGAATTCGTTACAAACTCAAAGTAGATACCATCTCTGTGCTGCGTGACCGTATTCCCTATCAGTTGCATGCCATCACAGTGCCAGCAATGAATACCATTTCCGGATTGAATACGCTGACTGGCATTGGAACGCAATGTATTGTTTTGTATGGTGCAGCTATCAGACTGCTGACAGTAAATGCCAAAGAACGTTTCTTCCAGTACATTGTTTTGAATCGTCACATGCCGCACATTGCCCAGTTTGATTCCTGCCAGATCTTTCCAGTCAGAAAAACCGGAATGCCTGATCACAAATCCATCCACCGTCACATGACTGGACAGTATCAATATCACTTCATATTTATTCTCTCCATCCAGAACCGGCTTGTTGATCCCTTTCAGATAAATAGCTTTATCAATCACCAGGCCTTTTTCGTAGTAAACACCTGCGGGTACTACAACAGTATCACCTGCCACTGCCCGCTGCAAGGTTTCTTTTATAGACCCTTTCACCGTCAATACCCCGGCCCATGCCTGCAAAGACAACAGCCATAAAATTATTACCGATATAGCCCTTTCCATGTGAGTGATTCTCCGTTAAATTCTTTCATATGCACACTGTCTGCAAACGCAGCAATGTCACTACCCATTGGAGAATGAAATGCAGTATTGTGCAATAACCTGCTATCTTCCGCTTTGATCCATTGTCCATCAGTAAAGTCCAGAAACCAGATCCCGCCTACTTCCTGTCCGCCAGCTTTTAATGCCGCCAGCAAACAATGCACATCGTCATACTTAAAAACCTTCCCCTTCTTTGTTACGATCTCTGCACCAAAACGCTTGTCTGTAAAGCCCATTTTACAGAAGTCACAAGCATCCTGTCCATACCTGATAGGTGCAGGACCTGAACTACAACTCTGTAATCCCAACGTCAACCCTGCCACTACAAAAAAACCTTTCTTAAATTTAAATGAGAGCAACACCAACAACGCTCCTACTCCAATAAAGATCCATCCACCTACATCGGGTATAGAATACGCCCCGAAATTCAACAACTGTTTATAACCCAGTAATGGTGGCTGATATGCCATGCCCGGTACCCTGATTGGCGCTTCGGGATTCAGGTGATGACCATAGTTATATTCCCATCTGTAAAAATCAACCATCGCAACAACCGCTACCAGCAGGAACAATACCACCCACCCATAATATACCTTTCTGTTATTCAGTGCACATACAACAAACCCAAGCACAGCCAATCCCCCCAGTATAAAAGGTAAGATCTTAAACTCTATAAAATCTTCGGTGTGCAATGTTTGCATACCAATGTAATGGTTCAATCCATTCACGATATCCACATCCCCGCGTAATCCGTTAGCAGCAATTTTCAACGTCAGGCCTTCCGGGTATTGGGGAGCGGCCAGCTCTATTTTCCAGATAGGAAAATAGAGCACTGCCACCATCGCCAATGAAAGCATGAAAATGATTGCCCGAAAACGGGTTGACAATTTTCTTTGCATTATGATCAGTTTAGTTTTTCGCTACTGCACTATCAGGTAGGTTAGTACCGTACTTGAGTGGTGTGTTTGCACCAGCTTTAGATACTCTTACATAACCCTGCATTTCCTGGTGCAACGCGCTACAGAAGTCAGTACAGTATATTGGATAAACACCTTCTGCATCTGGTACCCACTTCAGTGTACAGGTTTCGCCAGGCATGATCAGGATCTCTGCATTGGCAGCACCTTTCACAGCAAAGCCGTGTGGAATATCCCAATCCTGTTCCAGGTTAGTAACATGGAAATATACTTCATCGCCAACACATACACCTTCGATGTTATCAGGTGTAAAGTGGGAACGTATAGAAGTGATATACACATGTACTTTGTTACCTTCACGAACTACCTTCGCTTCTTTTTCACCCTTTGTTACATAAGGATGTTTGTTTTCCTCGATCTTGAAATACTTCACAGAGTTATTCTTAATCAGGTCAGCAGGCAGTGCCTGTGCATAGTGAGGTTCACCTACAGTAGGGAAGTCCAGCAACAGTTCCATCTTATCACCTGAGATGTCGTACAGCTGTGCACTTTGAGCCAGCTCAGGACCTGTAGGCAGATAGCGGTCTTTTGTGATCTTGTTATATGCAATCAGGTATTTGCCAAAAGGATGTTTGGTATCGCCGCCTGGAATACACAGGTGCCCTACGGAATAATAAGTAGGTTTTCTGTCGAGTACTTTCAGGTCTTTGATGCTCCATTTCACTACTTCGGAAGAAACGAAGAAGGAAGTATACGCATTGCCCTTTCCGTCGAACTCAGTGTGCAATGGACCAAGGCCTGGTTTCTGTACTTCACCGTACAGGGCTGATTCGTATTTAACAACAGGGATACCCTGGTAGTCGCCATCAAAATCTTTCTTCTCAATTGCCGTCATCAGTTTGGTAAAAGAGAATACAGGAATGAGTGCCGCCAGTTTACCACTACCTACGATATATTCACCGCTTGGGTCGATATCAACACCATGTGGAGATTTAGGACAGGGAATGAAGTACACGAAATCTTTCAGTTGAGATGGATCCAGTGTCAGCACTTTGGTTTCGATAGCAGAAGTAGCGCTGTGAGTCGTTTCATTATACACGTTGTGTGCATAACGGGAGTTCTTCAATGTACCTTTGTTATTACGGATAAATTCTTCCGCTTTCTTCCAGTTCACCGCCATGATGAAGTCTTTATCACGCTGAGAAGCGTTTACTTCAAGCAGGGTATGTGCCTGTTCTACATTGTAGCAGGAAAAGAAGAACCAGTCGTGGCTTGGTCCTTTACCGGCATGGCTCAGGTCAAAGTTGATAGCAGGGGTCAGCAACTGGAAAGCCAGAGACATGCGACCATTGCTGGAATCAATTTTGATAAAGCTCACGGTACCGTTGAAAGACTTCTTGTAATCAGCGATAGGTACGTCCTGATTGTCACCAACAGGAACGCTGAAGCGGGTACCCGCTACTACATATTCTGTGTTTTCAGTACAGAAAGGAGAAGAGTGGTTACCGGCGCTGTTAGGCAGTTCGATGATCTCTTCTGTTCTGAAAGTAGCGAGGTTGATACGTGCTACCCTTGGAGTGTTGTTGGCATTAGCGAAGAGCCAGCGACCATCTGGGGTACCATCTTTCTGAGACAGTTCCAGGTGGTGTTGGTCATCCCATGGCAGAGAACCGTGAGAGGTTTCCAGCATAGGTTTAGTTTCTTCGCTATATCCATAGCCATTTTCAGGCATTACAGAGAATACAGGGATAATTTTGAGCAAACGGCCAGAAGGAATACCATAAACAGACACCTGACCATTAAAACCACCGGAAACGAAGTTGTAGAACTCGTCGTATTTACCCGGTGCAACGTAAACTTTTTCAGCAGCACCTGCATTGATGGCGCCGGCTTCATTACGTGGTTTACAGGATGCGAGTGCTATGATAAGCACCGCTATTGAACATAACCGCATAGAATAACTATTTAGATGAATCATTGTTACGCATAAATTCAAATACGTCTCTTGTTTCCTCATCAGTCAGGTGCTGGTTTGGCATGCGAACCATACAAACTGCCAGCATAGCCTGAGCATGAGGATCTTTGTCGATCATCTCATCAGTGTTGGTGACAAAGTTCATAATCCATTCAGCGGATTTTTTCTTCGTAACACCTTTCCAGCCGGGTCCCACCAGCTTTTCGTCGGTTAGCTTATGGCAGGCGGCACATTTTACTTCGTACACGGTTTTGCCTGCGGCAATCATTTTCTGATCTAATGTGGCGCTAAGGGCTACATTAGTAAATTTCCCTGCCCCTTTGATGGAATCGTATGCTGATGCAGAATTGGAACTTGCAAGACTATTGTCTTCAACTACAGGTGCCGGGGATTCCTCTTTGGGAGGTTGGCTGTTATTTGAGCAGGCCCAGGTCAGCCCCAGGAGCACTGCTATGTAAACGTACTTTTTCATTTATTAAAGATTGTGTTCTGACAATACCTGAGTACAACATTACGCTACTTAAAAGTGCGAGGATATGATCCAGATCATAAAAACGGTCTTGATACTAATCATCAGGAAAACTGTTTTCAATCATTTATCCGGATGACGGGTAGGGCTAGCTTTGGTATAGTTAATAAATCATTCACAATGATTATCCACACCGACCTGCTGAGGAAATGGGGTGCTATCCGGTTAACAGCGGAAAAAGGCCGGGTTATCTTTACCGAGGGGGAAGAAGCACATTTTTACTACCAGATTGAATCCGGGGAAGTCAGGATGGTGAACACGGGCATGAATGGGAAGGAGTTTATACAGGGGATATTTGTAGCAGGAGACTCGTTTGGAGAGCCGCCGCTATTTACGGGTATGGGTTATCCGGCAGCGGCTGTAGCTGATAGTGATAGTGTTATTTTACGATTGCCGAAGCCCACGTTTATTCAGTTGCTGAAAGAGAATCCGGAGATACATTATGCATTTACTACTTTGCTGGCGATGCGGTTGAGACAGAAGTCTATTTTATCAAGAGAGATGACATGTAGTGAGCCGGCCGTGTTGATAAGAGGCGTGTTGAAGCGGTATACGGTACCGGAATTATTGCAGGGAAAGTTACGGGTAACGTTGACGAGGCAGCAGATTGCGGATATGACAGGGTTGAGGGTGGAGACGGTGATAAGGACGATCAGGGGGATGTATAAGAAGGGAGATTTGCTGGTGAATAAGGGGAAGGTATATGTGTGAGGCGTAAGTGATGTATCTATGAAGTGATTTTTTCAGCAATGCGATCTATTCGTTAATAAAGGAAACGTGTATGTCTGAAACCATTAAGAAATGGGCATATTTGTCCTTAGTAAATTTACTGATAGTATCCATTCTTGGAGTGATACTAAGATATAAAGCCGCTTTTCCTCTGCCAGTGCTGGATTACAAATGCCTCTTGCACGCACATTCTCATTTCGCCTTTTCAGGATGGGTGACGACGATATTATTTACCTGTTTTGTTTATTTGATTCCTTATAGGAAAACATATACTTACCAGTTCTGGCTGAACCAGGTAGCCAGTTTCGGTATGCTGATCAGTTTTACGATACAGGGATATGGACCTGTGTCAATTGCGTTTTCAGCATTGTCGGTGGTGTTTAGTTTTTGGTTTGCTATTGCATATTTGAATGATATTGCAGATATCAGTTTTCCTCCTTTGGTAAAGTCTTGTTTACGGCTGGCGATTGCATTTTTATTAATTTCCAGCGCGGGGCCGTTCATGCTGGCGTTTGGCAAGGGGGATATGGTCTATTATAACAATGCTATTTACTTCTACCTGCATTTTCAATACAATGGTTGGTTCACCTTTGCGGTGATGGCATTGTTCTTTTGGGCGGCACCTCGATTTCACATTTACCTGGCACCTAATTTCAGTAAGGTGTTTGTTATTTTGATGGCGATTGCCTGTATCCCGGCGTATTGTTTGTCTATGTTATGGTCTCATCCGGCAGGGTGGATATATACAATCGCAGGAGCGGCAGGGATGATACAGTTAGCGGCATTGGTGTTTTTAATACTGGCGGTGCCGGTGATAAAGAATTTACATCCGCTGTGGGTATTGGCTTCACTGGCGTTTATTATTAAGATTGTATTGCAGGTGTTGACGTTGGTAACAGCATTGGGCAGGTTTGCCTACGGATTCAGACCGGTGGTGATAGGGTATTTGCATTTGGTGGTGTTAGGGTTTGTGAGCTTTTTGATTTTAGGTTTTTTGATATTGAATAAGTTGGTGAAGGGGAATAAGGGAGGGTTGATGATATTTATTACGGGAGTGATTGCGAATGAAGTGATATTGATGACACAGTGTGTGATGGCTTACTTTTGGGGGAGTGGTACGCCGACAGTGGTGTATTGGTTATTTAGTGCGGGCGTGGTGATGATGACGGGGATTGGCGTGATGGTGGCTAAGGGCAGATCGTATTAAATAAAGGGATCGCATCAAATTCTTTAAATGCATGGGTATAGAATATTGCTACAATTACAGAAGCAAGATTTCCCATTAAATAGTAGTCTTTGAACTTATTGTTGTGGGCTGAATCTGGTTCACTATGCTTTAACCTGTTGGCAAGTTTCAGCGCACTAAATAATGTCAGTGCATGTAGAAGGTCGTGGATTAGGGCTATGGCGATAAAAAGTCTTTCAAAAGTGCCTTTAAGTATAGACTTGAACTCAAACCCTTTTATTTCCTTGTAATAAATCTGGGCGATGGCTGCGAATGCAAATGCGAGTATGACTTCTGAAATTGCGAAACCTGCTGTTAACAAAATTAAATTTACACATGATGATTATGACCTAAATAATATATCACTTGTTTTAAGGAAACGTATTCTTTATACCTCAAGCTCTTCTCACGTTTCCACATAAGTGATCTGTTTTTGTTTAATTTTTCAGCTACTATTTTATAATCAGTATTTTCTAAAAAAGATGACACGATTTCGAAATCATTATCAACCTGCCAATCATCAATTATCCCCTGGTATACTCTGAAAGCATTGTTGATCACCTCTGATTTTTCGGTGTCGCTTATTGTTACATAAAACCGATCATTTGCACTTTTTAACTCAGTCAAGAAACTTCTAGCCTCCGTCAAGCCACTTCCTAGCAAGTGCTATCGAAAATCCCGAAAGCTTCTGGGGGCTTGTATTGAAACGGATAAAATTATGATCGATTGAATGCACATTTCTAACCTAATCTTTAGAACCAATTTTGGACACTACAGTCAGCGAATCTCCAATCTTCTTCTAAAAATCAATTTATGACACTAATATCGCCAACATTCTTATGACACTAACCCCAACATATGCTGCATCGCATCCGGCCCATGCAACACCTCCGTCTGCTCCAACGTCATCGCTGCTGTAGCCGATGCCCGCTCCCTCATCTCTCTCTCATACTTTGCAATCGCCGCAAGCATATCCTCACCTTCCGTCAAACAACGACTTAACTCCAACGCATCCAGCATCGCCATATTCACCCCCTCCCCTGCATAAGGAGGCATCAAATGCGCCGCATCTCCCAACATTGTCAAATTAGCCTGCGCCTCCCAATCCTGATCCAATGGCATACAATATTGCGGCCTTGGAATCACTCCGCCTGACACATTCGCGATCAAACTTTCATATATAGGCGCCCATCCTTTGAACGCAGACTTAAACCAATCCAACACACTACCTTGTATCTCCCAATCCGCCGCAGATTGAAACCCTGCATAAAAAGACAACGTCCCATCTCCCTTCGCACTTACTATCAACGTTTTACTATCTCCAAAGATGAACAACTTCCCTCCCTTCACCAATTCAACCATTTCAGGCACTTTTTCAGAGGCATCATACACACTTCCTTCTACGGCTGTCATCCCAACGAAAAACGGCTTTATCGGGGTTAAAAACGGCCTTATTTTAGAATTCGCTCCGTCAGCACCCACCACAATATCCGCATACGCCGTCGTACCATTCTTAAATTGCAGTAACCACCCTTCACCACTTCTCTCCATATCTGCAAACTGACTATCCCATACCACTGTATCATCAGCCAATGATTCGAGGAGGATCTTTCTCAACGGCCCCCTGTCTATCTCCGGCCTGTATTCCACTTTCTGCCCTGCATGCTCGTCCACTATGATATTCGCATCCTTATCCAATATCCTGATCTTATCAGCCCCCGGGCGATAATTCTCCATAAACGCCGGTATTAACCCAGCCTCACGCAATGCCGCCAGACCAGACTCTTCATGCAAGTCTAAAGTCGCACCCTGCACCCTCGCATCCTTATTGATATCTCTCTCATATACTTTTACTGACGAGACACCCTTTACCTGCAATAGACGCGCTAGCGTCAATCCTCCAGGGCCTCCACCTACAATGGCTATTTTCTTCATAGAATTTCGTTTTTGATCAAACAAAGTTCCGTAACGCTATCCGCATAAAATAGCTACTTTTAGCCAAAAAATAGTCCTAATCAGTCAATAATGATCTTCGAATTCAATTCTCCCGAGCGCATTGGCGCCATGCGCGCCTTTGTGAAAGCTACCGGCAGCACTATCATAGCCAAAGGCCATATCTTGCTCCCTCCTTCCCTGGGCAATGGTTATATGAAAGGCTTTGACTTCGGCCCCAACCTCCGCATGATGCTCCATCATTACGAACTCAAAGAAGAACTGATTTATAGAAGAAGCCGTATGGGAGAATCACCCGATACCCTCACCCTCAACTTCCATAACACCCAACCCCGCAAAGGAGACATCCGCCTCCTTCCCGCCGTTCAACTACCATCTCCCAACCTTCCCATGGAAGTCATTTTTCCCGCCAATACCCTCATCACTACCATCATGATCACTATCGAAGGGGAATTACTGAAGGATTTGCTCAATAATCATTCTCTCTTACAACAACCCTCCTACCTCTATGAAGAAATCATTTCCCCTGAAATTCAAAATGTAGCTGCACACATTATCACTCCCCACGCACCTGCAGCATTATTAAATTTTTACCTCCGCCTTAAAGCTGAAGAGTTGATATACCTTTTCTTTGTAGATTTACAGAAACGACAACACACTACTTCTTACGCATTGAACGGAGAAGATGTAAAGCTCATTTATAATGTACGAAATGAAATTATTAAAGACCTGAGTATTACACCCGACGTCAAAGCACTGGCACAACAAGCCGGTATGAGTGAAAGTAAAATTCAACGGTTATTTAAACAGATCTTTGGGGATAGTATCTACAATTATTACCAGACCCTGAGAATGAAGGAAGCTGCGTACCTGATTAAAGAACAACAACTATCAGTGTCGGAAACAGGGTACAAATTGGGGTTTAGTAATCTCAGCCACTTTACAAGATTGTTTGAAAAACATATAGGGATGAAACCCAAGAAATACTCCTACACGAACTAAAATAATAACGCCTATGCAAATTAACCTACAGCCATATATCTATTACAAAAAAAACTCCATCCCAATGAATGCCTGCCAATTTAAACTGGACAAATGCATCCTTCAGGATGGAGACTACTAAATTTTCATTTTATATTTCTACACCAGCAAATCCCTGATAAAACATCAATCACACTAAAACCTCCCCGGCACTTCTTCCGCAAATCCTTCACCAGCAAAACCCCATCACACTAACCTCACCAATTCTCCCCTAACAAATCCTCGGCAACTGCTCTCCCGGCAAAAAATTCACCACCCTATGCCCACCTATCCTACTCTGCAACACGACCTTCCCCGCATGCTCCTTCGTCACCGTTCCAATGATCGCCGCCTGCTCTCCTCCCTTCATCCCCCTCAATACCTCCAACAATGTGGGCGCCACCGCCTCACTCACAATCGCCACCATGATACCCTCATTCGCCACATACAACGGATCCAATCCCAACATCTCACAAGCCGCCGCCACCTGCTCATTCACTGGCAAACTATCCTCATTCATCATCACGCCCAACTTCGTCGCCTCCGTCATTTCATTCAACACGGACGCCAATCCACCCCTCGTCGGATCCCGCAAAAACTTTATCTGCTCTCCAAAACAATCCAATAATTTCCCCACCATCTCATGCAATGGCCTTGTATCACTACATACCTCCGTCTCAAACTCCAATCCCTTCCTTACACTCATGATCGCCATCCCATGCGTCGCAATCTCCCCACTCACGATCACCACATCACCCGGCACAATCCTGTTATGATGAATAGCCGCCCTTGGATGTATATGTCCAATCCCCGATGTATTTACAAACAACTGATCTCCCTTTCCTCTCTCCACCACCTTCGTATCGCCCGTTACTATCGCCACTCCCGCTGCCTGCGCTGCCGCCTTAATATGCTGCAACACTTCTCTGAATAAAGATATCTCCAACCCCTCTTCGATGATAAATGACAATGACAGATACCGCGCCATCGCCCCACACATCGCCAGATCATTGACCGTACCATTGATAGCCAGATCCCCAATATTCCCCCCAGGGAAAAACAAAGGAGACACTACATAACTATCCGTACTAAAAGCCACCTTTCCATTCAATGAAAAAGTCGCCCCATCATGCTGCTGATCCAGCCAGTCATTGTGTAATAAATCAAACACCTCTGTTTGTAACAACTGATGTGTCATCAATCCACCACTACCATGACCCAGGGTAATGATCTCACCAACACCAGAAGAAGGTAAAGGACAAGTTAACTGCATACTGAACTTTTATATTGGTAATAAGCGGCACATGCCCCCTCGCTGCTCACCATCGGCGCTCCCAAAGGATGCTCTGGTCTGCACCTGCCTCCAAAGGCAGGACATTGAACCGGTTTTTTATGCCCCCGCATTATATCACCACTAATACAATCAGGGTCTTCCTCTCTTACAGGCAAATGTATATTAAACTTTAACCTTGCATTATACTGTTTGTAAGCGTCCTTCACTTCATACCCACTATCTGGTATGGCTCCTATCCCTCTCCACATTCTATCACTTACATCAAACACTTCATGGATCGCCTTCATCGCCATCGCATTTCCTTCCCGGGCCACCATGCGTGCATATTGATTTTCTACTTTGTATGTACCTTTCTCTAACTGTGATACCGTCATCAGTATCCCCTGCAACAAATCTGCCGGTTCAAAACCTGTCACTACAATAGGTACTTTATATTTCAATGCAATCGGATCGTACTCCGTCGTACCCATAATGGTACATACATGCCCTGCGGCCAGAAAACCATCTATTACATTAGATGGGTCACCTAATATCGCTTCCATCGCCGGCGGCACCAGTACATGCGATGAGAGGATGCTATAATTAGTAACACCTCTTGCCGCTGCCTGTATTACTGAAAGCGCATTTGCAGGTGCCGTTGTTTCAAAACCTACTGCAAAAAACACCACTTCTTTCGAAGGGTTATCAATTGCCAACTGCACCGCCTCTAAAGGAGAATACAAGATTCGGACATCTGCCCCCGCTGCCTTTGCATGCAGTAAACTCTGCGATGACCCCGGCACTCTCAACATATCTCCAAATGAACAAAAGATCACATCCTGTTGCTGCGCCAGCCACATTGCCTCATCCAGCACCCCCACACTCGTTACACATACCGGACAACCCGGACCATGCACCATATTGATCTGTGGCGGCAACATATCGAGCAAACCATTCTTCACCAGACTATGCGTCTGTCCGCCGCAAATTTCCATCAGCGTCCATGGCCGTGTTGTGACACGGTACAATTCATGCAGATATTTTTTTACCAGCTGTGGATCTCGATATTCACTGATGTATTTCATAACAATTCCTTCAGATCACAAATGTATTTACCGACATACTTCATTACAATTCCTTTACAGGATATGAAAAGATCTATCTCACAATAACTCCTCCAAATCCCCCATCTGCTCCAAATACGAGAAGATCTCCTTCGCCTCCTCCTCATTCACCACCCCAATTGCCACGCCCACATGCACCAACACATAATCTCCCAATACCGCTTCCGGCACCATACAAAGATTCACTTCTCTTGTTATCCCACTGAAAGAGACCTTGCCTTTTCTGAACAATGCATCTTCTCCTTCATCAATGGTGATGACTTTTCCCGGTATAGCCAGACACATAATTAATCGTTTTGTATACTAAAGCAAGCCAGTTGTCCGGCTGCTATACATTCATCATTGGGACTCAACATTCTGTGAAAGTGCCCCTGCATCATCCCTGATAACAAAGGACTCTGAAACACCCCGCCACTAAACGCCACCTTCTCAGTCTGAAAATGCCTTTTCAATTTCGCCACTAAATTTGCTAAAGAGTAATATACTTTATAAGCAATCTCCCCCTTATCCATGCCTCTTTCCACATCATCCATCACACCCAGTATCAATGGTCTCCATTGTATTAAATCGCCATATATCGGCATGTCATAATAAGTATGCGTCACTACATCACCAATACAAGCTTCCATCTTCATCACTGCCTCTCCTTCATATGTATTGATACCAGTCACGCCCAGTATCGCCGCCACGCCATCCAGCAAACGTCCCATACTACTGGTCTTTAACGCAATATGCCCGTGTAGCAACTGATGATAATACCGCCATTCCTGGTCAGTAAAATAATGCCTGATTATGCCGTGCCGTCCGGGGAAGTTTTGTAATAAAGCCAATGCCGACAACCGTGGTTCTTTGTTCATTTTGTCTCCCATTAACTGAGGAAAATAATCAAGGTGTCCCACCCGCTTCATCTGGCCTTCTTTATATACAAAAACTTCCCCACCCCATATCTGTTCATCTTCACCATAACCGGCACCATCCCATATAATGCCCAACACAGGATGCCGTTGCTGTAACAGGTTATTTTCTGCCAGTACAGCTCCAAAATGCGCTTTGTGATGCTGTATCGTCGTCAGTGTAGCGCCGGATACCCCGGCCATTTGTTTGCCCAGTCTGGAAACAAAATAGCCTGGATGCATATCCGTCAGGATCTGTACTGGTCGTTTATGTAATAGTTGTAATAAGTTATTTAATGTCTCTTCAAATCGCTCTTCTGTTTCCAGTGTACCATGGCTACCCAGGTACTGACTGATCAGCCAGTAATCTTCGCCGGTCAATGCAAATGTGCTCTTTAATTCCGCCCCCATGGCGAGTATGCCATCTCTGCTATGCTTGTGTAAATACACTGGTGCCAGGCCTCGTCCTCCTCGTAGAATGATACGGCGTCCTTTCGATGTAAAGCAGATCACACTATCGTCCTGTGGAAATACAATCTCTCTGTCAAAGCTCAGGACCAGGTCTGCTATTCCAACCGCATCCTCATCTTTGTAAATAATAGGCACACCATGTCCATTTGCGCTTGTGGCAATCAGTGGTTTCCCATATCTCGATGAAATCAATTGTAATAAAGGTGAATAAGGTAATATCACACCTAATCTGTCCAGCCCCGGCGCTAAGCCTTCAGCGGGCTTTTTGAGCTTACACAATACCACTGGCGCTACAGGTCCTAATAATTCAAGCGACTCCTGCGCAGTGAGGTATACATCTTCTGCAGCCTGCTCAAGTGTTGGGTATAATACTGCAAAAGGTTTTTGTGGCCTGTTTTTCTTTGTACGCATTACCGACGATTGCGACACATCGCACAGCAGCAAATAGCCGCCGATCCCTTTCACCGCCAAAATGCCACCTTTGCGCAGGCAATCATCTACTTCCTGTAGTGAAGGTCCTGATACAGGTACACCACATTCAGGACAGGAATTCGTTTCGCTATGGAAACGCCTGTCGGCACTATTCAGATATTCTTCATTGCAATCTTCACACTGCTGTAAGTGCGACATACTGGTATTCTCACGTTCATAAGGCAATGCCCGTATGATCGAATACCGTGGACCACAATTTGTACAGGTAGTAAATGCATATTGATAACGCCGGTTGGAAGTATTATTCAATTCCCGCCTGCAGGTATCGCAAAGCGCAATATCCGGCGTCAGTAAAAGACTGGTAGCTGAAGCAGCTGTACCAGGTAAAATCGTGAAGGTGGTAAAGGGAAACAATGGCGCTGGTCGCATATGGTGATGGGTAATCAGGGCATGTACGGGAGGTTGCGAAATAATAGTGTTATAAAAATGAGCTGCTTCTCCTGCCGAGGCGTTGAATGCAATATGTACCCCATCCGGACTATTGCTTACCGCTCCCAGTATATGCAGGTCTTTTGCTACCCGGGCCACGAATGGTCGGAAGCCAACTCCCTGTACACGACCGCTGATATGGATATGATACGAATTCACGATTTTTTTGATTCCAGCCATTGATACCATTTATCCAGTCCCTCTCCTGATGTACAACTCAGCGTAATCACTTCCAGTTTTGGATTAATCCGCTTTGCATTGGCAATTGCCTTGTCAAGAGAAAAAGGGACATAGGGCAATAAATCTATTTTATTAATGATGCACAGATGAGATGTATGAAACATGTCCGGATATTTCAACGGCTTGTCATCACCCTCTGTTACACTCATCACGACAACTCGTTCTTTCTCTCCCAGATCGAACATCGCAGGGCAAACCAGGTTGCCCACATTCTCTATAAATAATACACCATCTTCATGCGGATGCATTCCCTGTAAGGCATGCATTACCATATGCGCATCCAGATGACAACCTTTACCAGTATTGATCTGAACTACTTTTGTTCCTGTGGCATGTATCCGGTCAGCATCACGGGTAGTTTGCTGATCTCCTTCTATTACGCTAAAACTCACTTGTTCTTTCAGGTCTGTCAATGTCCTTTCTAATAATGTCGTCTTCCCTGAACCCGGTGAGCTGACCAGATTGATCGCGAGTATGTTCTTTGCATCGAAAAAACCACGATTCCTTGCCGCCAATAAGTTATTCTCATATAAGACATCCTTCTCTACAGCTATATGTTTCTCATCATGAGTATGAGAATGTGTATGAGTATGTGTATCGCATCCACAAGTAGCGCACATAACTTTCAATTTAATAAATGATCAATGAACGTACTTTCAATTCCTTTCCCTGTGCAATTTGTATCAGGTGACTTCCGCATCCTGTACAGGCATCATATACTTCATTAATAGCAAACTCTTCCCCACACTCCAGGCACAAGGCCTTCCCTTCGATCCGGTTAATGTCCAGCGTAGCGCTTTCAAGTAGTGTACCTTTGATCGCCTGTTTCCAGGCCATATCAAAAGCAAATAGCTCGATCGTCGTGAGGCAACCAATATCCAGTGTTACCTCTTTGACGGGTGTACCCTGTGCATATTCCGTGACTACATCAATGATGCCCATTACTATGGACAACTCATGCATTCCCCGTGCTTCTCTTTGCTCTTATTATTAATCCGATAGTCAGCAGTATCACCGGCCATGTAAACATAGCATGGTTCCATTCCGTAAAGTAGTGGATGATTGTAAAGCCTTCAGTCGTTCCATGACCGGGATGTGCCGACGCCATAAGTGGCAATAAAATGATTGAGAGTATTAGTGATCTTTTCATTGGGCTCGTTTGTACCCTCAAAGTAAAGATTGAATTGCCGCAAAAAGGGTAACTAGGATCAGCCGTATTTCTGATGGTCATCATCTCCGGCCCCTGCCATTTGCGGTAACTTCAATGACGATAAACATATGCTCATGAGCCAGCCTTTAACGTATTACGACGAAATGAAAAACAAGGGCTACAGCCGGCGTGACTTCATGAAATTTGCCACTATGATGGCAGCCTTCATGGGGTTGGAACGGTCTGCAGTCGGCCAAATCGCTAAGTCGATGGCCAACAAGCCCAGAATACCGGTGATATGGTTACATTTCCAGGAATGCACCTGTTGCAGCGAAAGCTTTATCCGGTCCTCCCACCCTATTGTTGCCGATATTCTCCTGGACCAGATATCGCTTGACTACACAGAAACCCTGATGGCCGCGTCCGGTTTCCAGGCAGAAGAAGCGATGCACAATACGATGACCAAATATAAAGGAGAATACATCCTTTGTGTGGAAGGTAGTGTGCCTGTAGAAGCTGATGGTGTATACTGTATGATAGGTGGTAAAACCTCCATGCAGATCCTGGAAGAAGCCGCAGCCGGCGCCAAGGCAGTGATTGCCTGGGGAAGCTGTGCCTGCAATGGTTGTGTACAGGCTGCAAAGCCGAACCCAACTGCTGCCACCCCTATTCACAAACTCGTAAAAGGGATACCTATTATTAAGGTACCTGGCTGTCCGCCAATCGGCGAGGTAATGGCAGGGGTGATCGTTCACCTCGTCACCTTTGACCGTATTCCTCAACTGGATGCTTTGGGCAGACCAAAAGCTTTCTATAGCAAACGTATTCATGACACCTGCTATCGCAGGCCATTCTTCGATGCCGGATTGTACGTGGAAAGCTTTGATGACGAAAATGCAAAGAAAGGATACTGTTTATATAAGGTAGGATGTAAAGGTCCGGTTACTTACAATGCCTGTGGTGTCACGAAATGGAATGGAGGTACCAGCTTCCCTATCCAGTCAGGCCATGGATGTATAGGATGTAGTGAAGAAAACTACTGGGACAACGGACGCTTGTACGAGCGCGCTTCTGCATTTGCTGGCTTTGGTATCGAAGCCACTGCCGATGTGGTAGGCGGCATCGCCCTGGGAGCTACCGCAGCCGGAGTATTGGGACATGCTGTGATGACGAACATCCGCAAGAAAGACAACATCCATATGTTGGAAGATGAAGGCAGAAAAGATGAAAAAGAATTGGATCACTGAGAAATTCCACCATTATGAATAAAAGAATTGTCGTAGATCCTGTCACGAGGATTGAAGGACACCTTCGTATAGAAGCAGAAATAGAAAATGGGAAAATAAAAGATGCTTACAGTAGCGGTACCATGGTGCGCCTGCTGGAAGAAATACTCCGGAACCGTGATCCCCGCGATGCATGGGCTATTGTAGGCCGTGTATGCGGTGTGTGCACTTCTGTACACTCGCTCACCTCCGTAAGATCTGTAGAAGACGCTTTGAATATCACCGTCCCGCCCAACGCTGAACTGGTACGCAATATTATGTATTGCACGTCTTTTATGCATGATCACGTTGTCCATTTCTATCACCTCCATGCCATGGACTGGATTGATGTTGTGAATGCCCTCAAAGCTGATCCACAACAGACATCTGCTCTTGCGCAGAAAATATCCAAATGGCCTAAAAGCTCTCCAGGTTATTTTAGTGACTTGCAAAAGAGAATTAAAAAACTTGTAGACAGTGGCCAATTGGGTATTTTCTCCAATGGGTATTGGGGTCACCCCGCTTACAAACTACCTCCTGAAGTAAATCTGATCGGTCTGGCTCACTATCTCGAAGCACTGGAATGGCAGAAAGAAGTGGTGAAAGTACATGCCGTATTTGGTGGTAAGAACCCACACCCTAACTACCTTGTAGGTGGTATGGCCTGCGCCATCGGTATGGACGATGTAAGCGGTATCAATGCAGAACGATTGTCATTAGTGAAAAGTATTTTAGATGAAGCCAAAACGTTCATCGAACAGGTATATATTCCTGACCTGATGACCATTGCTTCTTATTATAAGGAATGGGGTAGCATCGGTGGCGGTCTGGGAAACTTTATGGTGTATGGCGATCTGCCATGGAATGGCTATCGCGATGCATCCTCTTACAAATTCCCTCCCGGTGTGATTTTAAATAAAGACCTGAGCAAACTCTATGAGGTAGACTTACGCAACGATGGCGATGTACAGGAATTCATTACACATAGCTGGTACGAATATAAAGGGGGAAAAGATATTGGGTTGCATCCATGGAAAGGAGAAAGCAAGATCAAGTACACAGGTCCTAAGCCACCGTTCGAACACCTGGATATGTCTCAGGCCTATAGCTATTTAAAAACACCCCGCTGGCAGGGACATGCTATGGAAGTGGGCCCGCTGGCACGTGTGCTGGTAGGCTATGCCAGAGGTCGCGAAGAATTTAAAGATGTTGTAGACAGAGCTTTGAAAACACTGGATATTCCTGCTACTGCACTCATCTCCACTTTAGGTCGTACTGCTGCAAGAGGATTCGAAGCTTCACTCGTATCTCAGTGGGCATTGGACTTCTACTATCAACTGGTAGATAATATCAAAAAAGGAGATACCCGTATGGCGAATATGGACATGTTCAACCCGGATACCTGGCCTAAGAAAGCCATTGGTGTAGGACATGCCGAAGCACCTCGTGGTGCACTCGCACACTGGATCAATATCGAAGATAAAAAGATCTCCAACTACCAGCTTGTAGTACCTACTACCTGGAATGCATCTCCACGCGACAGTAAAGGTCAGCTCTCTGCTTATGAATCTGCATTGGTCGGTACACCGGTGGCAGATGAAAAGCAACCACTGGAAATACTGCGTACGGTGCATTCATTTGATCCATGTCTGGCATGTGCCGTGCACCTGTATGATGAACATGGTAATCATATCAACAGGGTGAGTGTATTAGAAGCATAAATGCGAACTTATGGCTAAGAAATATATCCATATACACCGGCTCAGACGTGTGTATACATGGGAATTGCCGGTACGACTGTACCATTGGCTCAATGCATTGGTAATGGTGGCGCTCATCGTCACCGGCTTTTACATTTCCAATCCGCTGGTGATCAGTAGTCACCAGGAGGCGTCGAAGCGGTTTGTAATGGGATGGATGCGAGCTATCCATTTCATTGCAGCTTATATTTTCTTCTTCAACTTTATCTTCCGTTTGTACTGGGGGTTTGTGGGTAATAAGTATGCTAACTGGAAGCAGTTTATCCCTACGGGGAAGTTCTTCTTTAAAGAGATCTGGCAGGTGTTGAAGATCGACATCTTACAACTCAAAGGAAAAGAACACCTGAGTGTGGGACACAATGCACTGGCGGGTTTTATTTACTTTTTCACCTTCATTGCTTTTGGTATTCAATCATTGACCGGGTTTGGGTTGTATGCGTCTATGAGTAACTGGTGGTTCCCTAAGTTATTTTCATGGGTACCGACTATTCTGGGTGGAGATATTATGGTAAGACAGATCCATCACTGGACTATGTGGTTCTTTATATTGTTTGTAGTGATACATGTGTACCTGGTGTTCTATCATGATTATGTGGAAGGACGTGGTGAGACGAGTAGTATGGTAGGAGGATGGAAATTTATTGAAGAAGAAGCATTTCAGAAAGATAAACAAACAGCTCCTGACAGAAGCGTGTTAACAGATGAGAAAAAGTAAGACATTATTATTAGGAGTTGGAAATTATCTCATGGGAGATGAAGGACTCGGTGTGCATGTGGCGCAACGGTTAGAGATATCGCAGGATATTCCGGGGATTGATGTAATTGATGGTGGAACAGGTGGGTTTCATTTGCTGGAATATTTTGAGCTGTATGAAAGGGTTATTTTGGTGGATGCGACTTTGGATGGGTTGAAGCCGGGAACGATCAGGTGTATACAGCCAAAGTATGCGAGTGATTTTCCGCCGGAGATCAGTGCGCATGATATTGGATTGAAGGATTTGGTGAGTGCGTTGCAGTTGTTGGGTACGATGCCGGAGTTGTATTTGTTCGTGGTAAGTATTGAAAGTATCCAACAACAGGGGATGGAATTGACTGAGGAGATTGAGGGGTGTATACCTTTGTTGTTGGAGGAAATAAGAAGTGTTATTTAGTAAAAAGCCGGTCAATGTTTTGACCGGCTTTTGTTTAGTTTGAACATGATCCATAGTTGAAGGACTGCGAATATTATAATACCTGACAGGTCAATTTTCACAAGATGATACCAGTAGTATTGGGGGGAGAAATCCTTTAATACTGGACCGGTTTGGGCAATTCTGATGGATTGATCATTACAATCGAAGATGCGAATATCTGTTCTGTGTTCTTTGCAGGTATAGTAGAACTTTGATCCGCTGATAGCGAATTGACTGATCTCGCATGGTATTGCCTCATCATCATTTTGTTTGTAGAGGTAGCTGCCATCCACTCCCTCCTTTATAAAATAAGGATATTGAACAGGGATGCTTCGGTATTCAGAGCCGCCTTCGTCGAAATAAAACACGATGTGTTTTAAAGAGGCAAAGAGGATCCAGATAAGGATGCCGCGTCCTATTTTGAATTTCTTTATTTCATCGTTTTGAGGCGCTTTTATTAACCAGTCCCATAGGAGGTCAGCCAGCCTGAGGGCCAGGAAGGTGAAGATAAAAGCTTCGACAATGAAAATAAAGAGCTCCTTCATAGGTAAATATTTCTATGAAATTAGGTCATTTGTACCTGGCGATGGGAATTAAAATCCTGTATCATGGTTTGAGTTCAAAAGAGCAGTTATACTGGTAGCTACAAAGTCCACCATAGATGGCGCCAGTTAACAAGAATCTTCGTTCTCTCAGCTACAAAACCGCCCCTCATCGGCGCCAGCTGAAATGAGACATCTTCCTTGCTGCCGCAGGCCAATTCCAATCTACTTATTCTCTAATTTCGCTTTTAACTCCGCTACTTCCTGTTGTAATTTCACATTTGCCTTGTGCTCCTCTATCAGGTACAAGGTTAGTTCTTCAATCTTTTGCATTTGTAATTTCTGCATTTCGGCTACATCCAGTCCTTTTTCTGAAATTTCTTTCTCTGAGGGAATTTCAGGTAATCTGTGATTTGCCTGGATATGGGCTTCAACTTCTGCTAATGAAGGTAGTTTATAACCAGGATTGAATACATAGTCTGCCCAACCAGATTGCGTAATTTGTAGTTTCTTAGCACCAATGGTACCTGCTACTGCGAGTTTAAAGTTTCCCGTTATTGTAGTACCGATCAGCAGATTTCCATTCTTATCCAACCGCATCTGTTCTGTTCCATCATTTGTCAAAAAAGTGAGATATCCCCCTATCGTATTACTACCTTTATTAAAGATAATCCCACTATTCAAAAATGCAGCGTATTTACTAATCAAACCAAACATTGGTATGTTAGTCCCCGAAGCACTATATGATTTCACACCAAGATAAGTACCATCTGCCACCGTATTGCCGGGAGCTAACCGCCCTAGTACCGAAGTCACCGTATCAGGTAACGTTGTCGCCACATCAAGCGAGGCCCTTGGATTCAGGGTACCTACTCCAAATTTGCCTGCACCCGTAGCAGTAATACTATCCGGCAGGTACACCGTACCGGCATAGTTATTCCTGTAACTGATAGTCGTCACCGTACTTGCGTCCGTTATCAACGCAGAGTCAACAACCGTCCAGTTGGAAAAATTTGCCGCGGTCTCTTCATTCAGACCTTTTGCAAAAGCCCGTACATGGAAACGCAAATAATAACTCTTGTAATCCAGGAATATTGAAATTTTCCCATTCTCGTTTGCCAACGTAATGGGAGGATTGGACCCACCAGCCGTTGCAACAGAACTCTTATAAAAGATGTTATTGAAAACGTACCAGGTTAGCGTCAGATTCAAAGGGGAACTAGTTGCGTAATCAAATCCCTCTATAATTACCGTTGGCATAGCAGAGCTGTTTGCAAAGGGAATATTCGTTTTAATCTTTGCCCCATAAGTGGGTGTCTGGTTAATAGAAAAGGAACAAATGTCATTATAATATTGCGCATGCACTGGCAATACTAAAGAACATGTAAGGGATAAAATCAGTAAAATTGATTTCATAATAGAAAATTAAAAAAATTAAATCTGAATATTGGGTTTACACTCACTTATACAAATATGGGATAATTCCAATGTAGTGCAGTTCTTAAAGTTAACTACTCACTACAGCAATCACCACAAAGTTATTAATAAAGTGTAAATCGCCAAGTACAAATTTCAATGCCTTGCAAATTCCCCGAACAAAACATATCTTAGTCAAGTGCTGTAAATGACACTAACCCAATTCCACGACTTACCTATCATTCTACATAATGAAAACGCTTTCTATTCCAGAAGTACTCTTGTTTCCAAACAAAAACCCGTTCCATCATGAAAACACATTACCTAATTCCTCTGGTAATCCTGCTATCCGTACTTTCTGCACAGGCACAACGAAAACCGCCCCGTGTAGCTGGCAGCCCATTCACATTATCTGCCGTACCCGATAGCCTCTTCGTCACCTCAGAGAACATGTCTACCTCTGAAAAGGTCGCCCTACAAACCCTGCAAGGCGTCATTGCCCAGACGAAACCTGAAATCCTGAGAGACACCTATGGTCACCGTACCCTGGTAGAAAACGCCGGTATTAAAACCAATACCACTTACTACAACAACTTCGCCGGTCTGCTGGCCCACTATGCCAACCGCCTGGCCGGTTACATCCTTTGTAACCCAAAGGACAAATCTACGAATGCAGCCATCTCACTGGCCGGTGTGATGAATGCTGTCGCGATCCCAACCGACATCGAATCTGAAGCCATCAATGCTGGCCTCACAAAACTACTGGATGTGACCACCCACGACGAAGCCTGGGTACTTGCCAATTATGGTAGTCTCTTCAACAAGAACGTCGCTACTTACCAGCAAAGTTCTGATGACAGGGTCTACTACATGGGCGACTTTTCCAGTTACAGCAAAGCCTTTCAGTTCTGGTCTGATACCGTTACCGGTGTGCTGGCCAGCAATGTGTACAACCGTATGAACAAAGGCGCTGCCTACTTTGGCTGGGGGCCATCTGAGTACAATACCGTAGAGCAATTGTCCCTGCATACTGCTTTGATACTCCCTTCAGACTGGGCGCCGAATATGTCTGCCCTCTCCCAGATCCCACCTAAAAAAGATGGCTTTCAACAAAAGCCGGCTATCAAACCATACGAGGTAGTACCAAATGTACACACCGTATGCTTTGTTATTACTGATGGCGATAACCTGCAATGGTTACTCGGCACTTCGGACAATACGAACAACTGGGCAAACCCTAACCGTGGCCACGTGAACCTCGGCTGGACCATCTCCCCCTCTTTGTCTGAAGCCGCACCGCTTATGTACGAGAAGTATGTAGATAACTGTCTCACCACGCCTGATGGTCGTAATGTGCTCATTGCCGGTCCTTCTGGCAGAGGTTACTTTTTCCCCGGTCGTGTGCCGGATGCCGACCTCACTACAGAGTGTAACCTGCTCAATAAATACATGAAACAGGCGGACCTCCGTATCGTGAACATCATCGATGCAGATGACAGTGATAACGATCCTACTCCTTACCTGAAGCAGGATAATATCGATGCACTTTTTTACTATAGCTACGGCGCCAACTACACAGGCAGAGCCGGACAAATAGACTGGTACAAAGATAAACCGTCTATCGGTGGCAGATATACACTGTGGGGCACCTTGTCCTCTCCCACTTCGCTGGCCAATACCCTCAATGCAGCATCCACGAATATCAACTCACAGGATGGCTATAGCCTGATCTCTGTACACGTATGGGACAGAAGTGTAGATGATGTCATTGATTGTATCAACCGGCTGAACAGTAATGTACGTGTAGTAGCTCCTGATGAATTCGTGTGGCTCATCCGCAAGAATATCAAAGGATTGAATGTTGGACAAGGAAATGGATTGCGTGCGGACTTCTACAGCGGTTATCACCAGGATACGCTCAGGTATAGGCTTTTTAACCAAAACATAGATGCTGACTGGGCGAATCTTTCTCCCAACAATCAATACCTGGGATATAATAATTTCTCTGTAAAATGGTCTGGACAAATTCAACCTTTGTATTCTGAAACGTATACCTTCTCCTGTTATTCCGATGATGGAGTGAAGCTCATTGTAAATGGACAAACCCTCATCAACGATTACGAAACACAGGGTGCTTATACCCGCACTGGCACTATTGCGCTCACAGCGGGTCAGAAATACAATATTGAATTGCAATATGGAGAAGGTGTTGGTGATGCCTTCTGTCATCTCTCCTGGGAAAGCGCTTCACAGTCTAAACAGATCGTTCCGGCCGCGCAATTATTCAGCAGACCTGATACCAGCTCAGGACCGGTTACCTTGTACCAGGACCTGAATTACGCGGGCTTCCATGCAGGGTTTAATATCGGTGCGTATAAATTATCCGGTCTGAAGTTAAAGGGGATCAACAATGACGAAGTCACTTCTGTAAAGATTGCCAAAGGTTACCAGGCAGTGCTCTATTGGAATGACGAATTTGGTGGAGACAGTCTTGTGCTGACCCGTGATACAGCTTTCCTGAACAGCTGGGATGATAAACTCAGTTCATTACGGGTACGTGCTAACGGTGACCCTAACCTGGCAGGTTCTTATACTTTAAGAAACGTAAAAAGCAACTACTACATGGATGTACGTGGTGGTCTTGGTGGCACAGGCAATGGTGCGAGTCTGCAATTATGGACACCTACCGGAGCGGCGAACCAGACTTTTACTTTCAAACATATGGGTGATGGTATCTACTCCCTCACTGCGTATCACAGCGCCAAAGTACTGGATGTGGCAAATTCCAGCACGGCAGACAATGCATACATCTGGCAATATACAGATCAACATGCCACGAATCAGCAATTCATTGCGATCGCTGCAGATAGTGGGTATTACAAATTCATCAATGTATTAAGTGGAAAAGTGATCTCCATTGAAAATGAAAGTACTGCTGCGGAAGCAAGATTGGTGCAAAGAGCAGATACCGGCCAGTTGTCATCCAGGTGGCAATTGTACCAAGGTGCCACTGTAGGTAATGGCAATGGCCTCACAGGTAACTATTACAATGGTATGAACTTCGATACCCTGAAAATATCCCGGATTGATCCGAATATTAATTTCGATTGGGGTGAAGGTTCACCTGCTCCCGGACTTACAATCGACCACACCTCTATTCGCTGGACGGGTAAGATCGAGCCACGTTACACGGGTACATATACTTTCTATATCACCAGTGATAATGGCAGACGTTTGTGGATCAATAACCAGCTGGTGATTGACAAATGGATTAATGACTGGGATATTGAATATAGTGGCACGATTGCGTTGACGGCTGGTCAGCAGTACGATTTTAAGATGGAATACTTTGAAGACTATGGCGGTGCAAATGCAAAGCTGTCATGGTCAAGTAGCTCACAGGTAAAAGAGATTATTCCAACCAATCAGTTGTATACAACCGGTTTGACTAGTACAGCACGCGTAGCTGCGCTACAACTGGTAACTACGCCTACGAAGGTGCTCATTTATCCAAATCCTACATCTAATGATGTTCACCTGCAATTTAATGCGGCACAGGCCAAGGTGACGATATTTGATTTACTGGGCAGACAGGTGATGCCGGCAAGACCGGTGCAATCAGGAGAAACGTTGAATATATCTGCATTACCGAAGGGTGCTTATATGATAACCATTGATGCGAATGGTACACGAACGACAAAAACGATTGTGAAGAAATAGTTATGAAAAAGGGGGGTGTATCACAAGTCAGATACACCCTCTTTTAATTCGGAGACCTGATGGGGCCAGATTCTATTTTATCCGTTTCTCAGGAGTTTCTTTTATCTATGATACACCTTCTTTTTTTTCAAAAAATGACTTCTCAACAAAGCTACCAACTCAAATACACCTGACATTTGTATAAAAACAACAATGCAACAGGTACTCGTCACCGGTGGCACAGGATTCGTAGCAAGTCACTGTATCAGGCCAATGGAGAAAGGTTCCTGGCATTAGCAGGTGGCACTATGAGTCTGCTGCAGATAGCCCAGTATATAAAAAATAAAATGCCTGCTGTGGGAGTTAAAATATCTACAAAACCATTGGCTGACTGGAAAGTAAAACTCGCTGCGCTTTTGGGTAATCAAAAGGCAAAAGCAATAGCGCCGTTATTGGGAGTCAACCGCAATGCCAGCAATCAAAAGGCGATAAAGGTTTTAGGCTGGGCTCCACGGAGTAATGAAACTGCTGTGTTAGCAGCGGCAGAAAGCCTGATTAAATATAGTGCAATTCAGTAAATTTGGTCATGCTCATGAAAATCGATCAGATCAGGTCCTGCTACATTGGTCATCATATTTCACCGGAAGCATTTATTGCAGAACATATTTTTATTTATTTACTGAAGGGAAAGATGGAAGGATATGATGGGCATAAAAGCTATACGCTATTGCCCGGACAGTATTGTATTGTCCGCAGGAATCATCTCGCGAGGTATAATAAGTTATGCTTTCAAGAAGTTATTTGGTTTTCCACCTACGCAATTGAGGAAGTGATCACTTCCTCAATTCTTTCAGTTTCTCCACCGCATTATTATTCTGCGGATTCAGCACCAATGATTTTTCATAATATTCGATCGCCTTTTCTTTGTTGCCCTGGTTCATATATGCTTCTGCCAAACTATCCCACGCATTGTAAGAATCCGGATGGTCGGTAGTAGCTTTTGCAAACACGCCGATGGCGTTCGTATAATCCTTTTTGTTTAAAAAATAATAGCCGATGGTATTGAGATGGTCTTCATCGATTTTGCTATCAATGAGCGCCTTTCCGGCACCGTCTTTTTGAATAGTCTGTATTAAAGTTAGCGCAGTAGGCTCGAATTTTCCATACGCAACAAATTTATTGATATCCAGTTGCTGCGGTCCAAATACAACCTCCAATACATCGGGTACGATAGATAAGCCGTTGGCACTATTGGTTAAAAATACGATGCCATCCTTTTTACTGATATCTCCACAAAAGAAGGCCCTTGAATCGCCCTGATCCCCCCAATGCCAGCAATACCGGGTCGCTGCAACACTATCCAGTCCTACACCTAATCCCCAGCTGAGTTGAGGAGCCTTTGCGGTATCTACATGAATCTGTGACTGAAACATGCCTTTGGGTGTATTCAGTATAGCAGCCAGGAAGGTAGCGTAGTCCTTTGCGGTGGTACGCAGACTGGCAGCAGCATTAATATTGGTATAATCAGGTAGCCAGGTGGGGTTTCCCATCCAGTCATGTCTTCTGGCATATGATTTAATAGCCGGAAGATAGGTGAGATGGCTATGTTTCATTCCTAATGGGAGGAATACCCTTTTATTGATCAATTGCTCATAGGTCATGCCTGTGATCTTTTCCATGACTACGGCGAGGTATACGAACCCTTCTCCTGAATAGCTAAAGTGATCGCCGGGGGTAAAATTGATAGGCAGGGATGAATCTTTATTGGGGCGCCAGTTAGGCAAACCGGCGCTATGTGACAACACCCTGCGGGCGGTGATCTTGTGGATACGGGGGTCGTTTCCGATATCGTAGTTATTACCCAGGTATTCATTGAGCGGTTTGTCAGGATTAAGTTTCCCTTCGGAAATGAGTTGCATGGCGGCATAGGCAGTCACGACTTTTGTAAGTGAGGCTGCTTCAAACAGGGTACTGTCTGTTACAGGGGAATGGGTAGTTTCGTCGGCGGTACCGAAATGTTGCACCCAGGTTACCTTGCCGTGATAGATATAGGCAGCCGACAGGCCGGGAATATGATCACGGTGCATTAACAGGGGTAATTGCTCCTGCAAACCGGTAGTTTGGGCAGAAATAGTTGCTGCGATATAGATACAGCCAGCAAGGGTTAAATATAGTTTTTTCATCATGGTAGCTAAAAATATCCTTTTTTCTTTGAAAATAGTTCGTCCAGGCCATAATTTGATATGACTCTATAGGATTAAAATTTTCTTTTCGTGCTTATAGCAACAATCGTTTGTACTTAGAGTCTTAAATCAGTTTTTTCTACAGGCTGAAAAAGCACCAATAAAAGGTCGATTTTTGTAACTTAGTAATCTTATTGAGATGGGGGTAATGCCTCAAGCTCGCGCAGGCGTCTGAGATAATTATTTATCTGCGCCTGCTTTCTTTTTTAGCCACTCCTGATTATCAGGTTCCATATATGGCACTCTATTTTTGAGTATAAAATAAGCGGCAATTAGGATTTTGTGTGAAATTGCAATAAGTGCTCGTTTTTTGCCTCTTCGTATACTCAAAGTATAATATTTTCTTTTCAGATAAGTATCTTTCGTATGTGCTGCAGCCCATGCTGCTTCCACGAGTGCGGTTTTAAGGGATCTGTTGCCATGATTGATTCTTTCACTTTTCTTTTTCCGGCACTTTCATTATTACCAGGACATAAACCACACCAACTAGCCAAATGATGCTGATTAGGGAACGCATGCATATCTGTACCTATTTCGGCTAAGATGGCGGTAGCTGTTTGTTTTTGTACTCGGGAATAGTCTGAAGTAATTTTACTTCTTCCTCCCATTTTTTTAAGTACTGATCTATACGGTTATCCACCTGACCAAGTAGGTCATTTAGCTGTAAAATAACAGTTTTAGACAGGCTGAGCATAAAACGGTGATGCTCATTGAGATGGCCTTCTAATGCAAGAATAAGCTCTTGTTTTTTGATTTTGAGCCTACCTTTTGCCAAATTGGCCAATATCATAGGATCCTGTTCTCCTTCAATAATGGCAGTGATCATTGACCAGCCACTTACACCGAATACATCACTGACTACAGTGCTCAATTTGATATTGGCTGTCTCTAAAATGTTCTGTAACCGGTTATATTCACTGGACCGCTGTCCTATTACTTTACGTTTGTATCGGTACAATTCCCGTAATTCGCGAGTGTATTGCGGTGGAATAAAACTTCCCTTTAGTAGCCCGCTTAGCAATAATTTTGCAATCCAGGCACTGTCATTGCGATCGGTCTTATGCCCCGGCACATATTTAATATGCCGGGCATTGACCAGAATAAGTTCAAAGTGAGGTTTCAGTATATTAAAAACAGGCTTCCAGTAAACCCCGTGCTCTCCATTGCGACATGTGTAATGCCGGATTCTTCAAGCCAAGCTACCAGGTCCCTAAGTGAACTTGTGAAAGTGCTAAAAGTGCGGGTTTGTTCTTCCAACCCATTTCCTCTGATGGTGGCTACTACATTCTCCTGGTGAACATCGAGGCCACAGCCGCGACTCACAACCTGTTCAAAACTGATATGTGATTGTTCCATGGTAGTACTTTTGTCGAAGGTACCACCATTTTCATAGTCGTTTGTGAACCCGGT
Organism: Chitinophaga sp. LS1; assembly: GCF_034274695.1. Taxonomy (NCBI): domain Bacteria; kingdom Pseudomonadati; phylum Bacteroidota; class Chitinophagia; order Chitinophagales; family Chitinophagaceae; genus Chitinophaga; species Chitinophaga sp. LS1. Next base: position 4,156,669 of record NZ_CP128362.1, on the reverse strand, counting down.
TCATGAGGGTTTTTTCTGAAAATGGTTTTCATTCCCCGTTGGCGAATTTCCTTTTCATGAATGTTTTATTTAAGGATACAAGGCCCCATTTTTATCAGATTTGCACCCTATTATACATGATTAGTACTACGAAAACGATCTGTACAGATATCAAAACAAAGCTGATAATGCCAAGAATATTGCAACCCAGGCGTTTTTTGGTCACTATCTTATGTAAATCTTTCATACGGGTCCATACTGATAAAACCATGCCACAAGGTGAACCCGGGCTTATAAAGGGGTAGTTGGGGTATAGTCGGGCCATAGTGTAGATTCATTACCATTCCATCATCAACAGGGCACCTTCATATCCCTTAAATATTAAGGTGCCCTGTTGATGCCCTTATGGTGTACTTATAATAGTATAGCTGTACTATAGCTATACCCTGAAAACGACCCGATTACCCTTTAACTATGCCCCGATTACTGGCCGGCATTATCAAGATAACATTACCTAAAAGTGTGTATACCTGTCAGTTAGCAGATCATGCTTCAAAAACCCCAACAGCTCCGGAGAATGAGATAAATAATTACATTAACATAAAAAACAATTCAATAAAAAAAATTTTATGAAATTCCCCGAACTTTTTTTTAAAGTTCCTGTTATACATTCCATACAATTGGTCTTTCGACTAATATTTCAAATTGGGGACAAATAATAATAATATCATACTATACTCAGAGGACAAAGTGTATTTTACTTTATTCTTATATCCATGATATTTAAAACTACTTTATAAAAGCCTGTACGCGCACACAGGTCAAGGACGAGCTAATACATAACTGCTATTTATGTCAGTTTTTCAACTGAATAACGGGTATTCTTTGAGTACACACGAAGTAAAAGAGTTTGCAAGCGATCTGTCATCATATGGTATACCTTACCAGGAATCTGAGCATTGGCTGGAGGTAGGCGATTGTGAATTGCGGAATAATTTCACGCTGTATATTTCGGTGCTTTCGCAACAGGTCCAATCTTTATTACATCAGGTAATCCCTGTGTTGGAGGGGTATGCTGTATCGTACCGGTTGTTAAAAAACAACAGACTGGTGGATCAGAGTAATGGATTGACGCTGGGTATCAAAGAAGCGGGCAGGATCATCGAGATCTATCCAAAGCAGGCGAAACAGGCGATACAACTGGTCCGGGAGCTGGAAAGCGTAACGAGTACCTTTCAGGGTATTACACCCTATGATAGTCTTCGAATAGGCAAGGTTTTATATACAGCATTGGATACCGGTATCAGGTACCATATACCTGTGGCCTACCGGAATAAGCGGCGCAAGGGGATTATCGGGAAGTATTATATACCGACAAAGTTATTACGATTTAATCCCAAGGGGGATATCTATTTGGGGGTGAATATAAAGCAGTTTGCATTTTCACATTGTATCATTAAGCAGGCACGAGCGGCGTCATTTATAGATAGGTATGGTCGGGAATCGGCGCATAAGTTATTCTGGCAGAAATCAGTACTGGAAGCCATACAACATGAATTGCCGGTACCACAGGTCATAGATTTTTGCAGTAAGGGGGAAGATCATTATTTAGTGACGAGTTATATAAACGGACAGGTATTGCCGGAGCGCTTGAAAGATGTGTACAGGGATCGCATCTGGCGTGAATTGGGGGTAGTCGACAAAGTTAAGATCTTAGGTTATTTTTTGCAGATAACGGAAATCCTTAAACGATTACATGAGCTTGGATATTTACATAGAGATGTTCAGATTAATAATTTTATAATCAAGGAAGACAAAGTATACCTGCTGGATTTTGAGTTAGCGTATTATATGCCGGCGGGTACACCGGATCCACCTTTTGGCTATGGAACGGCGATGTTTATGTCGCCACAGCAAAGGCGGAGTGAGCAGCCGGAACCGGGGGATGATATTTATTCAATGGGGGTTGTATTAGCATTTATGATTTTAAATCCTGTTGATCAGGAGAGCTTTTCAGGAAATATTTATAATGCACTGGTAAATGCAGGATTAGAAGCAGTTTTATTGGATGTAGTTATTAATTGCCTGGACCCTGCTCCTGCCAAGAGACCGACTCTTTCCTCAATAATAACCTTATTAAAGACAGGCGACATACCGGGGAAGATAGAACTGGTATAAATAAAGACTATGAAAACTAGAATGCTGTTCTTTAATACAGTATGCCTACTGTTTATTACTATGTTTGTGTACGCGGCTGTAAGCAAGTGGATGGATTTTAATGTATTTGTTTCCCAGATGCATAAACAGCCGTTTCCTGCTCAGTTGTTGCCCCTGTTGGTATGGGGGATCCCTTTCACCGAGTTATGTGTATCATTGTTATTGATGTTGGAGAAGACCCGATTTACGGGGCTGAAGATTGCGACGGGAATGATGATACTTTTTACGGGGTATATTATCCTGATAGAGTTAAGATATTTTGGGGAGATACCTTGCTCATGTGGCGGCGCCATTGTTCAGTTCACGTGGGTACAACATTTGTATTTTAATTTGTTTTTTGTTTCAATTGGACTAGTTGCTATCCTACTGATTAGGAAGATGAATATATTCTCCCGGTAACCAATAAAAGTGTATTAGATTGGAATGACTATCACGGTCTGGATTTCGGTTCGGATAGGGATGGGTAAGTCTGATACTAATTACAGCTTGACGTTTTTCTATCACTTTAAATATTAAATCTTATGAACAAAATGAAATTAGCATTCGCAGCACTGGCTGCTTTAATTGGTGTGGGAGCAGCATATGCGACTAAAATCAAACCCGATGTAAGAGCAGAGAATCATTATTGGATTACGATTGGAGGAACTACAGTATTATATGGGACGACGGCACAGGCTGAAGTAAATTGCCCGGGCTCAGGCATTACCTGTTTAAAAGCATTAGACAATCCCAATCTTGTAGCAACCAGATCAAACTAATAAGGGACTTACAAAAAGAGCGTGTATCAATTAAGATCCACGCTCTTTTCATTCGGCTACCTGGTAAGACAATGTTCGTATGTATGCGATGATCAGAAGTTTTATTTAGGATACATCCCCAATTAATTATATCCAGGATTTTGTGTAAGGTTTGAATCTAACATAATCTCCGCATCTGGAATTGGATAAAGCGTATCTTCATCCGTCCACGCTGGCTTCCTGTTTGACAAAATGCTTGTTGCAGTTTTATTACGTTTGAGATCAAACCAACGATTTCCCCATTCTGCAAACAATTCTATTTGCCGTTCTTTTTGAATGGCTATCAACAAACTATTACCGTCAATACCAGGATTTATAGCCGATATCATTGGCAACCCTGCCCTATTTCTAATACTGTCTACATCTGCTATAGCTCCCGGCAAATCACTTAAATGAGTCCTTGCTTCTGCACGGATTAAATATTGCTCAGCAAGACGGAGCACCATTGTATATTCACTTACTACATAGTTAGAACTAAAATTTATCCGTAACTTATATTTATACGGAAAGGTGTAAGTAACTCCATTCACTACCTTCGTACCAATCCAGCTACTTGCTCTTTTATCGCCAGCTTCAAAAGCATTCAGCAAATAATCCGAGACGCTATATTGCGGTAATGAAGTACCATTGGGGCTAGGTACGAACTGAGCACCTTCGGATGTATTATATCCAACTTCAACAGGCATAAACTGTAATATAGCTTCCTTACTATCTAAGAGGAATACCCTGTTAAGATCGTTTTCTAATCCATAAGGGCCGGCATTAATAACCTGCGACGAAGCACTTTCTGCATCTACCCAATCTTCTTCATACAGATATAATTTTGCGAGCAGCGCTTTAGCTGCCCATTTGTTAACCCGTACCCTTCCATTACTTGGATAATTTTCATTCAGCAATCCTGTCGATTTTAGTAAATCTTGTTTTATCTGTGAAAAAATAACACTCGTTGCAGTTCTCTTCAATTTTGCATTTGCCTTATAATCGATCGAGGTCACCAACGGCACATCACCAAATAGCTGTACCATCTGCAAGTAAATCAGAGATCTTATAAAATAGGATTCTCCCAACAATTGATTACTTACATCTACTGACATGGAAGTGCTATTGGTTATTCCATCAATAATAGCATTTGTCTGGTAAAGCAAGCTATATCCAAAATACCATAAGTATAATCTATTAAATGTGCTTGTAGTTGATATTGAATTGTTATAAAATTCCAGCATCGTATTGGTCTGGTTATTGGGCTCTATTTCATCGGCAGACAGACCACCACAAATGGATAGGCCTCCATTTAACATATTGGGAAAGGACGCCATAATTTTAGCGTAAACACCACTGACAGCAGATAATGCAGATGTATCATGGGTAAATACATTTCCCCCAACTACACTATTATCCGGATCTCCCACATCAATCAATTTATTACAACTAAGGAGCCATATCGCTAACAGTATTACAATATACTTTTTCATCATGGGGAATTTATTAAAACTGCACTTCCAATCCTGCTGTTACTATCCGTAATGTTGGTAATGAGAAATAATATGGTGTTTCAGGATCTAATCCTTTATACTTAGTCAGAATAAATAAATTTTGGCCTTGCAAATAAAATTTAAGGTCCGACAATTTTAATTTCTTTACCACATCCTTATTCATTGTGTAATAGAATGAAATATTCTTCACCTTTATATAAAAATTATTCTCATAGACCGCATCAGAAGTATAAATATTATAGCTTTGAACATCTCCATTCAGAATATTTGAAGTCACAAATCGTTGAACATTGGTCTCATCTCCGGGATGCTGCCATCTATCCAGTACCCATTTAGGCTGATTTGCCAACACACCTGGTGCAAGCATATTAAAATATGCAGAGTAGAAATAATTAGGCACCGTCTGTTTTCTCACAGTGAGAAATATATCTAACCTGAATGCTTTATACTGAAATGCGTTTCCAATACCACCATAGAATGTGGGGTCAAGATTTCCTTCATTTTTATAATCCGGAGAACCCAGTGCTCCATCCTTGTTAACATCTTCAAATTTATAAAGGCCGTCAGTTTTATCCACACCCAAATTATGATAATGTTTCAATACATTCAATGGATATCCTACCGAATAATAGAGGTCATAATCATAATGACTTATATCAGGGAATACCATTAACCTGTTCTTCGGAAAGGTCATATTTGCATTTACTCTCCAGCTAAAATGTTTTCTCCTCATTACTTCAGCCGTCATATCAAATTCCCATCCTGAATTCCTTACCACGACCCCTTCATTTTTGATAACATTCATAAATCCGGTTTGGGCAGGTAATTTATAGGCTATTATTTGTTTATCATTCGTATTATTAAAATAGGCAATGGTAGTAATTAACTTATTCTTCAAAAATCCAAGCTCGATAGCCGTTTCAATTTTCTTACTTCTCTCCCATGAAAAATTGGTATTTAATAAAGCATCAGGAGTTAATGGAATGATCCCTTGATATAGATTAGGGTTGACACCAGACGACCAGGTATCCAAATATCGGTAATCCCCAATTTGATCATTACCAGTGACCCCATAACTACCTCTCAACTTTCCGTAGTCCAAAAATCTTACATTATTCATTACAAAATCTTCATTACTAAACAGCCATGCACCTCCTATTGATCCAAAATTCGACCATCTTTTTCCGGGTCCAAACCGACTCGATCCATCTCTTCTCGCTGAAAAATTCAGAATATAGCGATCCTTATAATTGTATATCAAACGTCCGAATAAGGCCGCATACTTGTATTTCGAGGAATACTTACTCAATATAGCTGTTTTACCCGCTGCCGATATATCATCCAACCTTCCATCATCCGTAAACCCATCTGCATCTATCACCATATTGGTATTCGAACTATACTGCCATGTAGTTCCTATCAACGCATTCACCTTTCCAAACTTAAACGTCTTAGTATAATCCAACTGAGGTTCCAGAATATAACTCTTTATCTCCTGCGTCCCAAACGAAGCTGAACCATTTGATGCCGAATCTGAACTCGGATTTATCGAAAAAGTCGGTACCTGCGAATTCTCATTATCCCGATACCTATTTAACCCTGCCGACAACAGGAAACTCAAACTATCCACAATCCTATACCCTAATTTCATACTCCCCAACAAATTCCCGGTCCTGATCGTATACTTCTTATACAAATCTGCCAAAGGATTACTAAACTCCGCCCCATTCTCCTGCCAAACCAACTTCCCATTATCATCCCAGGGGCCAGGTGCATTCGGTGGCGCCACCGTACCTAGCAAATTGCCATTGAACATTTCATTCCGATCCTTCCCATACTTCCCATTCAAATCCGCACTCAACCTCTTATTCTTAGACAAATACGTCACTGACACATCCCCTGTCCCTCTCAAATAAGGCATATCTATTGGAAACACCGACGTCCCTTTCAACACACTTCCACTCAACCGATACTGTATCACCTTACTCCCTCCACTCAGCGCCACATTCAAATTCGTTAAGTTGGCTGTTCCACCAATAATCATTTTCTGCCAATCCCTCGCCCGGTTCTGATTCCACGCCATCAGATCCGGCGCATACCCCACACTCCCTTCCAGATTATCCGGCGTGATCCCATCATTTGCAAACGCTTCCTTCCTCATCGCCATATATTGCTCTTTGGATAGCAAATTGTCCATACCAGGCACCTTCCCTATCCCCGTACTCAATTTCAAATTCAACGTGGCCTTCCCTTCTTTTCCTCTCTTGGTCGTGATCAATATCACCCCATTCGCACCTCTACTCCCATATATCGCCGTCGCATCTGCATCCTTCAAAATCTCTATGCTCTCAATATCCTCCTTATTCAAATTATTAAACGGACTAATCCCGCCTGCATCAAAATTCTGCACCGCAATCGATCCCAACAGATTGATAGTCTTGCTGGAAATGTAAGGCACCCGATCTACGATATATAAAGGATCTGAACCATTCGCAAAAGAATTCCTTCCCCTGATCTGCACCGTAAAGCTCGTTCCATTCACACCACTTGACGGTGTCACTGCCAATCCGGGAACCCGTGCTTCCAAAGCACCTAATAAATTTACCACCGGCTGGCGGGAGATCTCGCTGGAAGATACTTTGGCAATACTGCCGGTATTCGTTCTGCGGGTGGTAATACCATAGGCCATAATCACCGTCTCATCCAGCACATTATTTGCCAACACTAATTTTATCCTGATAGAATCATCAATATTCGCCTCCTTCGCTGCAGGCATATATCCTGTATAAGTAGCATAAAGGACCACATCTTCCTTTTCCGTCAGAAAAGTAAACCGCCCCGTCTCATCTGTCGTACCTCCCTGGTTCGTTCCACTGATCCTTACTGTCGCTCCAGGCAACGCCGTCCCTTTCTCATCCATCACAATACCCGTTACGACATTTAATTTGCTGGAAATTTTCTTTGCAATCGAATTCGGTGGCAGAGGAATCAATGGTCCCGACCGGCTAAATACCACCATATCCCCTCTGGAAGTCCAGGTAAAACCCTGTCTGCCCAACAATTCAAACAATATTTGTGTTACTGAAAAGTTACTTGCGTAAATAGAATAATGATCCGTTACATCCAGCTGATTTGCGGAAGCAATGAAGTGTAAGCCGGTCGTGGAACTGATCAGCTTAAATATGGCTTTTAATGATTTGTTAGATACCGAAAGATCCATTCTCTTATTCAACATCTCGTTCACATCAGATGGACCCGGGGTTTGCGCGAATGCAGGTATGCTTGCTCTCAGTAAGAATAGCAGGCATAGTACTACATAAAAAGCACCATTGGCCGCAAAAATTCTTCTCATATTTGATAAGGGACCATTCTGGCAAAAATCAGAGGGTAGATAATTTGGACAACAGCACTGGGGCATAATAGACAACTCTGATCGCCAAAAAGTATGATAATATGAGTGGAAAATTAATCATTTTTATACTCATTATGACATTCTGAAAATTTAACTATTTTTGGAAGGAATAATTCCACCAAAACAAACCCCAAAATTATAATGAACCAGAGCTATCAGGATAAGTAAATCTTGTACCTAAATCCGAATATAATGATTCAAGAGCAGGACGTAAAGCTATTTCAGCTTATTAAAGACGGAAACGAACTCGCATACGCTGAGATATATAACAAATATCGCAGAGATGTGTTCGTGGCTGCCTTCCGCATCCTGCGTAATATTCATGATGCAGAAGATGTGACCCAGGAAGTCTTTATCAACCTGTGGAATAAAAGAAAAGACATTGAAGTGAACACTGCAGTCAGGGGATACCTCACCCGTATGGCTGCAAACAGTTGTTTGAACAAAATAAAGCATGACACCAATCTAACCAAACGTAACCAGCAGTACTCTGCCATGAACACAGAGGTACAGTCCCCTGAAAAGCCTGAAAATGAACAAATGGAAGACATCACCCGGCTTATGCAGGAACTCCCTGACAAAAGCCGCCGAACAGTGGAAATGGTATATATGGAAGGCCGCCCGCACAAAGAAGTGGCCAAAATTGAAGGTATTTCTGTCAATACCGTGAAAACTCAATTGTACTCCTCCCTGAAGATTATCCGCAATAAACTACAGTTAAAATAATTTTTTTCCCTTCACTCATACTTTTTGGATTTTAGGATTGTCTATAATTATATCAACTATGGATATTGAAGCTATTGACATACAAACCTTGATCGTGGCAGACATTCTGGGAACGATCACACCGGATGAAAAAATTCAACTGGAAAAGTTGATAATCGACCGGCCGGAGCTTCAGTCGCTGTATGATGAGATCCGTGAAGACATGGAAAAAGAGAACCTGGTCGCCTTCGCAGGTGGCAGCATCTCAGCAGCAGAATTAATTATCAATGCCAAAAGGCGCGTGCGCAACCGGTATATCCGCGTAATTGCCGCCGCTGCCTGCTCGATTGGTCTTGTTGGTGGATTGTCTCTTTATTTATTGACACCGCAACAACCTACAGCCCTGGCATCATGGGAAGATGGTAAAACCATTTTATTGAAAATAGGCCAGCAGGAAATTAACCTGGAAAACAATGCTCCCACAAATGTGAACGGCATAGCATTGCATCCGGAAACCGGCTCGCTCACCTTTAGCTCTTTGAATAGTACTAATCACGATTTGGGCGTGTTGACCGTGCCAAAAGGCAAAAACAATTATAAAGTCATACTGGCTGACGGATCAGAAGTATTATTAAATAATACATCGCGCCTGTCTTTCCCGTTGAAATTCGACGGGGCCAAAAGAGAAATCAGTATAGACGGAGAAGCTTATGTCAAAGTCGCCCCTAAGGCAGGTCAGCCCTTTATCGTACGCCTTCCCCGCAACAGGCAGGTAGATGTATTGGGTACAGAATTTAACGTCAATACGTACGATAGCGGTATCGCCAGAATTAGCCTTGTAAAGGGTCGCGTAAAAGTAGCCGAAGGTGAAAACAATGCGCTCCTGGTTCCGGGCAAGGCCGCTACCATCGACTCTCAGGCCATCTCCATCAGGGAATTTGATGCAGATGAAGTACTGAGCTGGCGAGATGGTATTATCGTATTCCCTGACAATGTCACTATCGAACGAATAGCAGAAGTAGTAAGTAGAAATATGAAAGTGAAAATGATTGTAGAAAAGTCTGCTGCCGGCAAGAAATTTATTGGAGTAATACTGGATAAAAGCAAGCCGATTATCCACCTGTTACAACAATTGACAGACACCAAAGAAGTGTCTTATAATATTTCAAAAAATGGAGTGATACATATATTGTAAAACTCCTTCTCCTATGCAAACCCTCAGCATTCATTGATAACGAGATCGTTCCTCATAATAACCACGCTTGCCCTGAAACATAGGGCAATTATATAGCTTTCGTCGTTTGTTAACCCTCTTTTTTACGACAAGCAGCAACCCGAATCAGAGCGGGAAGCAACGCAATAGAAGGCCACCTTCCCGGGTTGGCCTTCATCTTTTTATAGGGATACTCCCTATACGACAATTACTTCCACCCCCATGTTTTCCAGGTCCCGCATCATGGCAGGACTAATTCCATCATCTGTAATTATTTGATCTATATCCCCTAATGGGCAGATCTTCCCAAATCCACGCTTGCCGAACTTCGAAGAATCGGTCACTATAATGGTCTTCTGTGCCGTGCGGATCATGGCCTTATTGAGTAGTGCTTCCATCATATTGGAAGTGGTACACCCCTGTTCCATGTCAATACCATCTACCCCCAGGAACAACTTACTACAGGTAAAGTGATCCAGGATTCCTTCGGCATACGTGCCTGTAACAGAAGTAGATGTTTTACGTACGATCCCTCCCAGCTGCACAATCTCTATATTGGGTTTGTCCAGCAGCGCCATGGAAATATTCATGGCGGAAGTGAGTACTGTGACCCGCAACTCCGGCGGAATCGCTTTCGCTACCTGCAATACAGTGGTGCCTGATGCGATAATGATCGCATCGTCCGGCTCTATCATTTCTGCGGCCCGCTTGCCAATGAGGATCTTCTGATCCGCCAGGATGTTCTCTTTTTCATTGACATTCCTATCCTTTGTATAGGGGTTAGCCCTGCTGATATTTCCATGTGTGCGAAATAATAATTTCTTGTCCTCCAACATCTTAAGATCCTTACGGATGGTTACCGCCGAAACATCCAACGCCTCAAACAGATCGGCCACCCGAACATTCCCTTCTGCCTGCAGGCGTTCCAGGATATAAGCGTGCCGTTGTGACATAGATTCGAATTTCATAACTATGGCCTGGTATTAAATTGGTAAAATAGTAACTGAAAAGTAATACAAGGTTGACTTTTTTCCTAAAAAAAGCTTAAATCTCAAGAAAAATTTGGAAATAAAAACAAAACGAAACAACTTTATATAAGCAAAAGAAACATTTAGAAAGTTTCTTTTAGTTTAAACTCCTTACTTTATGAACAGAATGCAGTTAATATCGGACCTATCCTCCACTAAGTCATGGGATGTTATTGTTATTGGCGGCGGCGCAACGGGTCTTGGCATCGCGATGGACGCTGCTACCAGGGGGTATAAGACCTTGCTGGTAGAGCAGGCAGACTATTCGAAAGGCACCTCGAGCAAAGCGACCAAACTCGTACATGGCGGAGTGCGCTACATGGCGCAGGGAGACCTTGGCCTGGTAAGAGAAGCCTGCCACGAGAGGGGATTATTACTGAAAAATGCACCTCACCTGACAAAAAACGAAACTTTCGTTATTCCGAATTACTCCTGGTTTAATAACATTAAGTATACCCTTGGTCTGAAATTTTACGATTTACTGGCCGGTAAATTAAGCCTGGGTGCTTCTAAATATATAGGCAAAAAGAAAACCATCGAAGCGCTGCCTACTATCAGACAGGAAGGGCTGAAAGGTGGTGTAGTATACCATGATGGCCAGTTTGACGATAGCCGTCTGGCGCTGAACATAGCCCAGACCGCCATCGAAAACGGCGCCACCGTACTGAACTACATTAAAGTAACCGGCTTATTGAAAAATAACAATAAGAAAGTGAGTGGGATTATAGCGAAGGACATCGAAACCGGCGAAACTTACGAAGCAACAGGCAAGGTAGTGATCAACGCTACCGGGGTTTATGTAGATAACATTCTGCACATGGATCGTCCGGATGCGCCACACATGGTAAGACCAAGTCAGGGGGTACACATCACCCTGGATCATTCTTTCCTGCCTGGCGACAATGCCCTCATGATCCCTGAAACAGATGACGGCCGCGTATTATTTGCTGTGCCATGGCATGGTAAACTGATCGTAGGTACAACCGATACCCTGCGCGATCATCCTGAACTGGAACCACATGCACTGGAGCAGGAAATTGAGTTTATTCTCAATACTGCTGCCAAATACCTGGTGAAAAAGCCTACCCGCAAAGATGTGCTGGCAGTATTTGCCGGTCTGCGTCCACTGGCTGCACCAAGTAAAGATGGTGCTAAAACAAAAGAAATATCACGTAGTCATAAGATCATTGTATCCGAATCAGGACTGATCACCATCACTGGTGGTAAATGGACCACCTTCCGCAAGATGGCACAGGATACAATTGATAAAGCTATCGAAACTGGCGTGCTGACCGCTAAGGAATGTAAGACAGAACACCTGCATATCCATGGCTATGTACCAATGAGTGATGAGAATGATCCGCTGCGTTTTTATGGTGCAGATATGACTGCAATCAACAAACTGGTTGCTGAAGACCATTCACTGGGAGACCTGCTGGTGCCTAATTTCCCGTATAATAAAGCAATGGTCATCTGGGCCATTCGGAATGAGTATGCACGCCGTGTAGAAGATGTGCTGGGACGCCGTCTTCGCTTACTATTCCTGGATGTACATGCAGCCGTAGCTGCTGCACCAGTCGTAGCACAAATAATGGCAAAAGAATTAAATAAAGATGCCGCCTGGATACAGGCAGAACTCGCCGATTTTACAATACTGGCGAAGGGATATACGCTGAATTAATCAGCGTATTCCTCACCACGTTATACTTATACAACTATAGAGCATCCCCCGAGGGAGCCAGGCGGTAGCTTTGCTACACGCCACTTTGGAACAAAATTAAAAAACTGAGGTATGAACAAGAACGAAAAATTCATCCTGGCCCTCGACCAGGGGACCACGTCATCACGCGCTATCATCTTCGATCACAATGGAGAAATAAAAGCGATCGCACAAAAACCTTTTGAACAGATATTTCCACAACCGGGATGGGTGGAACATGATGCAAACGAAATCTGGGCCTCCCAATCTTCAGTGGCGGCAGAAGCAGTCGCGAAAGCGGACCTGAACGGTACCAACATCGCCGCCATCGGTATTACCAACCAGCGTGAAACCGCCGTGGTATGGGATCGTGAGACGGGTACACCTATCTACAATGCTATCGTATGGCAGGACCGCCGCACAGCAAAATACTGTGATGAGCTGAAGGAGAAAGGCCACACCGGTATGATCCGTGAAAAAACAGGTCTGGTGATCGATGCCTACTTTTCAGGTACCAAAGTAAAATGGATCCTCGACAACGTAGCTGGTGCAAGAGAAAAAGCAGAGAAAGGTGAATTGTGTTTCGGTACGATCGACAGCTGGCTGGTATGGAAATTTACCCGTGGTCATATGCACATCACCGATGTTACTAACGCTTCGCGTACACTGCTCTTCAATATCCACACCATGCAGTGGGACCAGGAGCTGCTGGACCTTCTCACTATTCCTGCCAGCATGCTGCCTGAAGTAAAACAGAGCAGTGAAATATATGGCGAAACTGCCACTACCCTCTTCGCATCTAAAATTCCTATTGCAGGTATCGCCGGCGACCAGCAGGCTGCCCTGTTCGGACAGATGTGCGTAGAAGAAGGTATGGCAAAGAATACTTACGGTACAGGATGTTTTCTGCTGATGAACACCGGTAACAAACCTGTTTATTCCAAAAACAACCTGCTCACGACCGTTGCCTGGAAGATCAATGGCGAAGTAACATATGCGATGGAAGGTAGCGTGTTCGTAGGTGGTGCAGCCATTCAATGGTTGCGCGACGGATTAGGTATCATTCACAACTCTTCTGATAGTGAAACGCTCGCTGCTTCTGTAAAAGATAACGGTGGCGTATACTTTGTACCTGCACTGACAGGTTTAGGTGCTCCTTATTGGGATCAGTATGCACGTGGTGCCATCTTTGGCATTACCCGTGGTACAACCGCCGGCCATATTGCCCGCGCAGCACTGGAAGGTATTGCATTCCAGGTGTACGACCTGCTGAAGAGCATGGAGTCTGACTCCGGCAAGCAGAGTACCGAGCTGAGAGTAGATGGTGGTGCAGTAGCGAACAATGCACTGATGCAGTTCCAGGCAGATATCTTTGGCAGTAATGTAGTACGTCCGAAAGTGCTGGAAACAACTGCACTGGGTGCTGCATACCTGGCAGGTCTGGCTGTAGGCTATTGGGAAAATATTGACGAAGTGAAGAAGCAATGGTCTAAAGACAGAATATTCAAGCCTGAGCTGGATAGACAGAACACTGAAAAGCTGCTGGCCAACTGGAAGAAAGCGGTAGAACGGACCAGAGGCTGGGCTAACGAATAATCAATAAGAGCGCCTGACTCCGTAATCTGCCTGCGGAGCAGGCTATACTGAAACTAACTAAATTTCACCTATTCCACTTTGAAAAAATGTGTGCGATGACCTGTTTATGAAAAAGCCTACACAATAGTTTCAGAGGAAATAGCACCACTAAATTAATCATCAAGTTATGACACCGTTTATTGCAGAATTTATAGGTACAGCATTGCTCATTCTCCTGGGCAATGGTGTGGTTGCCAATGTCGTGTTAAAGGACACGAAAGGAAATGGAGGCGGATGGATTGTGATTACAACAGCATGGGGCCTGGCCGTATTCGTTGGTGTGTGTGTTGCAGGTCCCTATACCGGCGCGCATTTGAATCCGGCTGTGACGCTGACCATGTTAATACTGGGAAAAATCAACCTGGCAGTAGCTGGTGTATACTGGGCTGCACAAATGCTGGGTGCCATGTTTGGCGCATTCCTGGTATGGGTATTTTATAAAGACCATTTCGATCTGACCGAAGACGGACCTACCAAACAGGCTGCATTTTGTACTGCGCCTGCTGTGAGAAACCTGGGCCGCAATTTCATCAGTGAAGTGATTGGTACATTCGTACTGCTGATCACTATCCTCTACTTTACCGATCCAAAAATAGGAGATACTACACAAACTATCGGCATGGGTTCTATGGGTGCTTTGCCAGTAGCCTTCCTGGTATGGGTGATTGGCCTGTCACTGGGTGGTACTACCGGTTATGCGATCAATCCTGCAAGAGACCTGGGACCAAGGATTGTACATGCCTTGCTGCCATTTAAGAAATCTAAAGCTGGTGCAGACTGGGGTTATGCCTGGATACCGGTGGTGGCCCCTGCATTAGGTGCAACGCTGGCGGCTTTATTGTTCATGTATTTAAAATAAGAATCGTTATGAGAAAGTTATTGATTGCAACCCTCACGGTTGCATGCGGGATATTCTTTGTCCAAAATGTAAGCGCACAGGATAAAGATACAACGGTAGTGAAGGAGAAAAAATATGAACCGTTTGGATTAAATTTGCAGGTGAGGAATTTATACCTGTGGCGTGGATTCAAGGTGTCTAATTCACCGATCTCTGATGTGGATATGTATTACAAATCAAAGAATGGACATTGGCAGGCAGGATTTTGGGGAGGTGCAAGTTTCACTGGTGATTACAGGGAGTTTGATTACTATGTGAAGTACATGAATAAGGGTTTTAGTGCGGCGATCTGGGATATTAACAACTTTAGTAATTATCCAAATGCTGATCTGTTTGATTATAATAAAGCAACGACTTCACATTTTGTGGATGTAGGTGTGGCTTATACTTTCCAGAAGATGAAGTTGCCGCTTACATTGAGCTGGAATACGATTGTGCTGGGTAGAGATACTTATTACAAGGCGGATAGTAGTCTGGCGAATGCATATTCACATTATGTGCAGGTGGATCAGGTGTTGTTTGCGGATGATGTGTATAATGTGCATGCGTTTGTGGGTGGTGGATTTTCATTTAGCGGAGATAAGAATTTTTATGGGAACCATCCAAATATTGTGAATGCAGGGATTACGGTGAATAGGGATCTGACCATATTTAAATATCATATTCCTATTTCAGCGACGGCGATGTTCAACCCGGAGAAGAAGTATGGGGCATTGCAGCTGATTGCGAATATATTCTAAGTTAGAGGTTACAATAAGATCTAAATCGGAAAAGCTCCCCCGCTCTGCGAGCGGGGGAGCTTTAAAATTGACTTTGTTCATAACTGGTGGTGGCTTGCTATCCCATGAAAATAAACTAACTTAATTATGTAAAAAATGAAAAACGAATGATACCCATTGGCATATCCTCCGGCAATTCATGCCCATCCACTCACCCACCCCACACCCTGCTCGCCGCTGACATAGGCGGTACCAAATCAAACCTGGCACTTTACAATTACGACGGCAGCAAGCTCGCCCTTACAAAAGAAGAAAAATACCCCACCAAAGATCTTCATGGCCCCGGCGAACTCATTAAAAAATTCCTTGGCAATGCCCCCACCCCCGATCGTATTTGCCTTGGCGTAGCTGGTCCTGTGCAGGATGGAAAAGCAAAGATCACAAACGTACCCTGGGAAATAGATGCAGCACAGCTATCCGCACAATTTGACAAACACCCCGTCTTCATTGTCAACGACCTTGAAGCAAACGCTTACGGTCTCGCTACCCTGGAACAAATCGATATTCACGCATTACATACCGGCCAGCCACAAAAAGGGAATATTGCATTGATATCTCCCGGCACAGGTCTGGGCGAGGCCGGATTATTCCTGGATGGCACCCACTACTACCCTTTCGCCACCGAAGGCGGTCACAGTGACTTCTCTCCCATTACTGATCTGGATGACGACCTGCTGGTATACCTCCGCAGAAAATTCGGGCATGTGAGCTGGGAAAGAGTGCTCAGCGGCCCCGGCATCGTGAATATCTTTAGCTTTCTGAAAGAAGAAAGAGACATGGACGTCCCTGGCTGGCTGCTGGACAGGATGGCCGTACACGATGTAGCTGCAGAGATCAGTGAAAATGGCGATTCTGTAGCCATCTGTGTAGAAACCATGCGCATCTTTTTCCGCTACCTCGCCACGGAAGCCGGTAACCTCGCCCTGAAACTGAAAGCCACCGGTGGTATCTATATCGGCGGCGGCATCGTCCCCAAAAATGTAAAGAAAATTGATTACGGTGCTTTCATGAAAGCATTCCGTGAAAAAGGTAGAATGAAACCCCTGCTGGAAGATATTCCCGTACAAATCATCCTCAATGAAAAAACGGCGTTGACAGGCGCCGCATGGTATGCCATCAATAAGTGCTGAGTTATATTATAATTTTTCCCTATTTTTACTCCAACACAATCAATCACATACCTATGAAAACCGCATATTTCTTACCGGTGCTGTTATTAAGCGCCTGGTGTAAGGCGCAGGGACCCTATCCCTATACTGAAAAAGGCAAATGGGGCCTGACTGATAAGAACAAAAGTGTGCTGCTAAAACCACAATTTGACAGCATTGACGTATTCAGAAACGGCTACGCCCGTGTAGAAAGCAGTAAAAAGGTAGGACTGATCAATACCAATGGTGCTGTGTTGGTCGCTCCTTCTTATGCTAACATTACCAACGCCTTCCAGGACTTCACCGCCATTGCCAGAAATATCAAAGGCTACCAGATCATAGATATCCGCACTGACAAGCCAATCGGCGGCATGTTTACAGACGTTTTACCGGAAAGATCCAGCTATTCCAAGGGTAGTTATTACTTCGTGAATAAAGACGGGAAAATGGGCATCTTTGACGCACTGAGCGGCAAACTACAGAACGGCAAGGCACCTTACAACCAGGTAACGGGCTTTAACGACCCCGCACTGGAACAATTTGCTCTCATCACCATGGGTGACACTTATGGCGTGGTAGATGTAAGTAGCGGCCGGGAAATCCTGAAACCTGAATATGAAGATATTGAAGAAGTATATGCGGGCAATACCGTGTATGTAGCCGCTAAAAAAGGCGATGACAAGGTTTTCTATTTCGATGCTAACTTCCGCTCCGCTTCTCCGGGCAATGTACAGGACAAACCTACTTCCGTTATACCGGTAGAAGGCGAAGTGCTGAACAAGAAGGCCAAAGACATGTACATCTATAAACTGGGTAATGGTAAATGGCGTGTAGTACTCGAAAACCGTGAAACCAGTAAATACAAAGGGCTGGATAGTACAGACCTGAATGGGTATACCCAACTGGAATACCTGTCTTATTATCCAAATGATAAGAGCTTCCCTTCCAAGATCAAAGCGGTGAAGGATGGTAAAACAGGGGTGATCGATATGACCGGTAAGGTGCTTGTACCTTTTATCTATGACGATGTACATTTCAGGGAAGATATGGTGGGTCGTTATGCATTTATCGAAACCTACCTGGACGATAAGAAAGGGGTGGTAGTAGCGGCTACTATGAAGGAACTGAAAAAGCCGGTGCTGAAAGCGATCCTGGATGAAGATCATGACAGAAATGCCCTGCTGGTAGAGATGCCGAACGGACAAAAAGGTTATATGGACAAGAATACAGGAGAGATATTTATTCCTGGTGTAAAGGAATAGTCTGCTCCCGGCCCAAACGCTTTTGTCTGCGCAAAAGCGTTTGGGTTATTGTTTCAATCGCCTGAATTCAGAAGGTGTATACCCCACATTCTTCTTGAAAAACATGTTAAAATTCGGCTGGTCAGAAAACCCTACACAATAGCTGATATCCTGCACGTACCAGTTCGTTTCCAACAGTAAATGCTTCGACACTTCCAGCAACCGCTTCCTGATATGTGAACTCACATTCTCTCCTGTATGCCGCTTCAGCAGGGTATTCAGATAATTGGGATGCAATTCCATAATGGCAGCAAACTCCTTCACTGTTCTCATCCTGATAGGTGCTGCAAACCTGATATCTGCAATGGCCGTATCCAGCAATAAGAAAAACTGGTTTACATGGTTGAACTGATCTGTGATGTATAGCATAATCATGTGGGTTGTGCGAACCAGACAAAGATGCGTTGAATCAGGATATGGTTGTTTGTAGAATCACGTCCTTTTGTTGGCTGTTTAATGGATTTTTCAGATAAATAGCTGTTCAATTACAGCGCCGTTGGTTAGTAACACGCTTCTTTCCATCAGGTGTTCTAATTCCCGCACATTGCCCGGCCAGTGATAGGTCATCATTTCTTCCCGAACGGTATCTCCCAGTCGCATAGCAGGCTTGCCTGACCTTTGTGTAAAGCGTTGCAGAAAATAATCTGCCAGCTCAGGGATCTCCTCTTTCCGTTCTCTTAAAGGAGGTATTAGGATAGGAAATACATCTAACCTGTAATACAGGTCTTTTCTGAAACGGCCGGCTTCCACTTCTTTCTTCAGGTCGCGGTTAGTGGCGGCAATAATGCGGAAATCAATCTGGATAGGGCTTTTGCCACCGATGCGTTCTATTTCTTTCTCCTGTAGTACGCGGAGTAATTTAGATTGCATTGCCAGCGGCAGCTCTCCTATTTCGTCTAAAAACAGGGTACCATTGTGTGCTATTTCAAACTTACCGATACGACGTTCAGTGGCACCGGTAAAAGCACCTTTTTCATGTCCGAATAGTTCACTTTCAATGAGGTGGACGGGGAGGGCGGCACAATTCACTTTCACCAGCAGTTTATCTTTTCGGGGAGAGTGATTGTGAATGGCTCTTGAAATGAGTTCTTTGCCTGTGCCTGTTTCGCCGAGGATCAACACCGTACTGTCTGCAGGCGCTACCTGTGATATGAGGTGAAATACCTGTTGCATTTCGCGGCTGTTACCAATTATATCTACAGCTGCTATTTCTTTTTGCAGGTGCTGTCTTTGCTTATAACTTTCGATTTCTTTCAGTTGGGAGGCTATGCGCTCATTCGCGAGTATATTGGCCAGCGCGATGGAGAGCTGGTGAGAAACGCCTTTTATCAGTTGTAAAACCGGGTCGGGAAAGGTGCCTGTCTGTTCTGAAAATAAAAACAGGCAACCAATTTCCTGTGTTGCGCTGCGCAAACGGATGCCTGAAAATTCCACGATACCCGTTTCCCGGAATAATGGAATATAAGCAGGAGGTGATTTAGCCTGTAAGAGCTTTCGTACATTGAATACCTGTGGCTGTTCGGCAGCCATGACAGCTTCGAAGATATGATCGCTGCCTAATTTACTGTGTCCACTGCATTGAAATGCAGGATGGTGCCTGCGCCGGCCTTCCGAATAATAAAGATATGGTACCAGGGACTTACCATCGTCACCAAAAATATTGATGACGATGTCATTGAAATGGATCACTTCTCTTAACCGCTCCCGCAGTACCCTGAGAAAATCGTCTTTGTCACGAATCAGGGCAATGTCATTACTGAGCGATAAAAGAAATTCCACCATCATGTTGCCTTGCTTCATGAGAATATCAATTAATCATGAAAAAGCAGACAAAGGCCATTCCAGTAAATAAAGTATTGTAAATTAGATAGTTAGGATTTTAAATATGCAGGAAAGCTTACGATATTTCGTAGATTTTGACAGTTTTACGAATAGTCGTAAAAAAGCAGGTTATTGTTTAGTGGCTTTACTGCCATCCCAGGTATAGATTTCTCTTTCTACTTTTTTGCTTTCCATCGTTTCACCATCTTCTCCATATTCTTCTGATACTTTCAGTTTCAGGATCTTACCAGGTTGGCCATTCACTTCCTTTGGGAAGATCAGTGTTTCGGTATAAGCAAATGCACCTGCATCGACGATGTTGGTCTTGCCGGGCAGCGGGAGCAATTTGCTACCATTCCAGCCAAAGTAGTAGTAATCAGTTGGTGATGTGTTTCATATGAAGCGCAAAAATATGTTTTTTTATCATCATCTTTTTTATACTTTACCCATACATTTTTAAAACAGGTCTCAATGAAGAAAGTCATGCTGAGTGCACTCCTATGCATATGGGGGGTGGTATTACATGCACAGGTCAAAGTATTTACCCGGTACAATTATTATCTCACTGAAAAAGAAGGCAGTATCATTTGCATATTGCCCGATCAGGCGAATTACAAACTCAATTTATCGCTACGCAACGAAAAACTTGCCACCACTGCTAAAACAGAAGGGCAGCGGCTTTCTGCTCAATTTAACCTGGATGCATTACCAACAGGTACCACTGCTTTGCATTATGTATTGGAGAAAGATGGTGCTACTGTGCAGAAGGGTGACGTTAACATTGTCAAACTCGCACCAAAAGCCAATGCGGTACAGATAGACCAGCTCACAGGCGGGTTAATTGCCGACGGATTGCCCTTTTTCCCCTTTGGATTTTATTGCGTTCCTGCCGGCGATCTGCCTGAAAGAGAAGTGACACATGGATTCAATATGATTGGTGTATACCAGGGCAACCTGCCTGAAGGACTGGCAGAACGTAAAGGTTATATGGACCGTTGTGCACAGGTAGGTGTGAAGGTACAGTATGGTGTCAACTCCCTCGTAGGCAGTGGGCATAACGGCGATAAAGGGCTGGATAAAACGGAGGAAGAAAAACTCGCATTATTAAAAAGTGAAGTGCTGGCATTCAAAGATCATCCTGCGCTGTTATCATATTATATCAATGATGAACCGGATGGACAAGGGCGTCCACCTGCTATACTGGAATCGGCGTATCAGCTGATCCATGAGCTGGATCCTTACCATCCTGTTTCCATTGTATTTATGATGCCGCAAAAAGCAAATGATTACAGGAATACGATGGATATAGCGATGACTGACCCCTATCCTATTCCGGGTCCTGCTGATAAGGTGATGGACGATCTGACCCAGTATGCGACTGCTTATCAGTATGAAAAGTCAGTATGGCTGGTGCCACAGGCATTTGGCGGGCAGGAGATGTGGAACAGGGAGCCGACAGGTGCGGAGATCAGGCTGATGACCTATATGGGATTGATTGGAGGTGCAAAGGGTATTCAATACTATGTACATGCACCGGGCAACCTGAATCCACAGTCAGTATCTGCATGGTCTGCTGCCAGCAATGTGGCGGTAGAAACTGCACAGATGACCTCTTTCTTATTATCTGCTGATGTGGCGCCTGCGATACATGCAGATGATCCAAAGATCTTAACGAAAGCGTACAGTTATCAGGGAAATACATTGTTGATTGCTGTGAATAATGAGAATAAACCCAAAGCATATACATTGACCACCTCTTTGCAGGAGCAAAAAACTGCACAGTGCTGGTTTGAAAACAGGGAGGTCACTTTGGAAAATGGGGTTGTGCATGATATCATTGATGCATATGGTACAAGGGTCTATTTAATTCTTAAGGATACCGTATCGGCCATTCCTGCGGATAACATGACCCTGAATCCCAGCTTTGAAAAGATCGTGAGTCCGGGGTTACCGATTGGTAGCAATGTGACCAGCACCAGTCATCGTAAAGCAGATGTAGGCGCTTCATTTTTTGTAGATCCCCGTCAGCATGCAGATGGGATGTTTAGTCTGCGACTGATCACACCTGTGGACAGTGGGGGTAATAAAATCAGGCTGATACCGATGGTGATGACGAAAGGTAACAGCTATACCGTATCTATCAGGGCCAAAGCCAAAGCACAGGAACATATGCCGACGTTCCGCATTGCTATTGATGCCATGGAACAGGATCATACGTATACACTCACACCTGAGTGGGAAGCATACAATTTCACTTTCCAGGCACCGGCATCTTCTACCACGGCAATTTTGACGCTGGAACTGATTCAGCAGGGTACCGCATGGTTTGATCTGCTCACAGCCAGTCCTGACCCGGTGATCACTTATCAGATAAATGACGACCGGACGGCCACGGTGAACATCAATACTAATTCCAATAAAGAGATCCGGTATGCCATCAATCAATTGCCGGATGCACAGTCACCTTTGTATACGAAGCCATTGGATATGCATGTAGCCGGCACCATTTCGGCGGGTATTTTTGACCATGGTAAACAGATAGCAGGCTCCAATACTTTTGTGCCTGTAAACCTGGCTTTGGGCAGGAAAGTGACCATTGCACAACCTTATGCGCCTCAGTATGCAGCTGCAGGCGATAGTACACTCACTGATGGCGCCATGGGCACCACGGCTTTCAAATGTGGTAAATGGCTGGGATTTAGTGGCAAAGATCTGGATGCTACTGTAGATATGGGTAGTACGACACCCATGAAAAGAGTGATCACCAGTTTCCTCTGCGATCCTAACAGTGGCATTTTCCTGCCAAAAGAAGTGGCGGTATATACATCCAAAGATGGGAAGAAATATAAACTGGCAGGTAAGATATATAACACTAAGAATGTGCGGGGAGAGCCTTATTTACAACAGTTTAGCATCCCGGTGAAGGGAAATGCAAGATATGTGCGGATAACAGGCAAGGCCTTTGGGGCCATACCGCAAGGGTACCTGTTTGTCGGGTCCACTTCGTGGTTATTTACTGACGAAATCCTTGTACAATAACACTTTAGCAAAGGCTTCTGCTTTCCGCAGAAGCCTTTTTCTTTCACATATTAAATAAATCTATCTATCTTTACCCTGTCACATACCTATGAAACAATGAAAAAAATTTTCCTGATTATCCAGTTCGTAATCATGCTGGCTTTAACAGCCGTTGCACAATTAACTAACGTATCCCAAAGCCCTCTTTTCAAAGAACCGGTTTCTGGTTACGCCCGTATTCTGCACATGAAAAATGGCAATACCATTTTTCTGCAGATCACCAGCAGAGATGGGCTGTATGTAGACATCTATGACGATGACAATAAACCCAAAGCCCAGACTCACCTGAGTACAAACTTTGGTACGCTCCTTGGCAGTTGTGTCAATGCATTATTTGAAACGAACAACGACCTCGTGCTGTTTATTTCAGAAATAGAATCCAGACAACCGGTATTATACCGCATTGTGATTGATGGTAATACAGGCAATATCAGGAGAGATGAGAAAATGGCCATGACAAACCGGTACGCTTACTTTGCCCAGCCATTCATCACCCAGTACGACCCTGTTACCTCCTTCTTTGTGCGCAAAGATCCAAACAGTGATAACTATGCACTGGTGATACTGCACAACAATGACCAAACGGTAAACGGCAACCTGGAAATGATCTGGTACAACGGCAACCACAAGGAGATTTCAAGAGCCTATTACGCGAACAGCGATACCCGCTATAAAAATATCAACTACCTGGATATGGTTGTACTGGGCGATGAGAAAGTATGTCTCTTCGCACATCTTTACAACCAGACGCAGGTAGGAGATAAAAAAGGTCAGCTCATCATGGCCACCCTTTCCAAAACCGTCGATACACTGACACTCGACAAACTGAATATCGGTGTAAAAAAAGTGATCGATAGCGGACTCGTAAGGTATAACCCTGTTACCAAAAAGATCTTATTCATCGGTTATGCACATGCAGAAGCTGGTGATGAAGAAAAATATGCAGGTATATTTGGTTTCGTAGATCCTACCAGACAAATTCCTGATCAGGAAATAGACATCTTCCCGGCCAAAGCCAATGAGAAGACAATGGCCCTCGCAGGCAGAGCGTTCACAGGTATGCCACAGAACATCTTTGTACGCAGCGATGGCGGTTTCTCTATTATCTATGAAGAACTGACCCGCAGAGAGGTAAAACCACTGAATGCCGCTTCTTATCTGTATTGTGTGAAGGACTGGCTGGCAGTGGCATCTTTTGATGTAAACGGACAACCAACCTATAGCTGCGTGATACCAAGACATGCGGAGTTGCGTAACTGGGAAATCAATGCCTTCAATACAGAGAGAGTATCCCGTAGCGCCCAACCGCTCATCAAAGGTGAACAATACAGGGGTTATGCCTGCTTCCAGTATAAAGACAGGGTGTATGTGACCATGAACAATACGGAAGCCAACATGAAGAAAGCTGCCAAAGGGAAAGGAGAAGGGTTCAACAATGCGAGAGATACCGATGGATACTATTATATATGCGATGCTAACAATGAGCTGCCGGATTACACACCACTGTTCGGTTTAAATATTAATAAGGATGATGACGGCCACCCACTGGTGATGGGCGTATCTGACTACGACAGTGATAAAGGCAGATTTATTACCCTGAAAATGGATAAAACTGCGGATCACAAAGGAGTAAGAGTAGTATGGTTACAGCCCTGATCATAATCAATGCCCAACAAGCTTCAAACTGCCTGTCCGACCGACAGGCAGTTTTTTTTGCCCCAACCTGAAAAGGTGTTACCTCTACCTGAAAAGGTTTTGCCGCTGTTTGAAAAAGGTTTTACCCCTGCCTGAAAAGGTGCGGAATTTTTTTTCCCTACATTTATGCAATTCTGCTTTTTTCAGCATCATACCTCCAAACTGACTACCTTGAAATATTTTTTACTCCTATTATTGCTACCTATAATATCCACCGCCCAGACAAATGAGGATTATATCCGGCTGGTGAAAAAGGTGGATACGCCACGTACTTATTTTTCATTGCCCAACAGCAGTGCCAACAGAGATCAGATGCAGGTGCAGGGAGATCTTTCGTACCCTGCATCCACGCGCAGGATTACAGTAGGCAGGAATCAGATATTTGTGATCAGCAGGGCCAGAAGCCTCACCTTTTCAGGCAATTTTACAACCAGCGCAGCGCTGAGCTGGGCCAACCGTCTTCCCGCCCTGCAACAACAATATGCACAAGGCCTCAATAATCAATATATAGGTCCGGAAACGGGTACCCTGTTCAGTTACGGACCCGCTATCTCTACGCTTGAATATGATGGCAGTCATTACGCCTGGGACAATAACGGACAACTGGTGATGAAAGGCAGCGGCAACGGAAAGGCAGCCAATGTATATAATAATAGTATCCTGAGAACAGGCATGGCCGTTACAAACGACATCTCTGTCAAAGTAAGCTATTTCGCGTTAAGAGGCCAACCATGGGACCTATACTTAAAAGCCGGCCAGGAAAATGATAAAAGTATTATCAGTCAAAATGATAACCTGCGCCAACATGGAGGACTGGCACTCAGCCATGAGATGAATAATAATAAACTCACCCTCAAATATGATTATGGGGTAGATCGGTTTGACTATGCTAACAGGAACAGATTGCTGAACAGGGTGTATCAATATTCACTATTGACACCAGTGAGTTTTCAGAATGAACAAGGCACCATGATCGGCAATACGCAGCGTAGCTATAGCAACGGTGCAGATAATCCACTGTTTTTACTACAGGATCATGATAATGATTATGCCAGACGATTCCACAATGCCAGTTTTAAACTGGAAAATAACACGGGACGGATTTCATACAGCCTGGCACCATCTATTCAGGCCAATCGTACTAACAATACAGAAGCTTATGCACCGGGTACTACCGGGTTTACAAATGGCAATATTACCCGCAGACGACAAAATGACCTGACTTTTCAGACAAGGGGCAATGTAAGATTTGAATTGCCAACAATACTGAATAAGCAGACATATTCCTGGATTAACCTAAGCTATGATTATGTAAATGTGCACACAGATATCAGGTACCTGGGATTATTGCCGGAATATAAATATAAGCGTATCACACATGAACCTATTCTGAGTTATAGTACAGGTCTACGCACCTATTCTGGTTGGGAGTTCAACATGGACCTGGGCAATAAAGTATACATCTCCAATACTGCGGACAAACAAAGTTATTGGCTGCCCCTTGCTGCTCTCAGCGCAAAGAAATCAATGAAGATCGGAAGCAAATGGTCCTCAGCAAAATTAACATCAAAGCTTCATCATTTCAACAGCGAGTTGCCCATCAATCAGTCAGTAGCGGCTATTAACCTGTTCAATTATTCCACCACGACAGCAACAGGTTTTTTGCCCATCATGGAAGCGAGCCGCTTTACTGGTTTACGACCTGTTTATCACCGGGAATGGTCCAATGACCTGGAAGTTAATTATGGCACCTTCAACCTGAATGCATCCTATTATATACGTGCTACCCGTCATGATGTATTGCCCGTGATCAGTAACAATACGATCCTGCTCCAAAATGTAGCGGATCACGTTACCAAAGGATTGGAAATACAACTCGCACATGGCAACAGGTTCCGGATTGGTGGTAAGACGATCAATTACCGGAATTCACTTTCGTTCAGCACCTATAAAAACCGTATTCAATCAGTGACCGATGGGTACAACTATACGCCTACTGCGGGTTTCAGTGATGTATATACAGCTATTGTGGCAGGTGCCCCTTCCAATGTGATCGTGGGTAGCGCTTACCTGCGCGATGCCAATCACCAGATTGTGACGGGCACAGATGGCAATCCTGTCGTAGATCCTCAACTCAGGGTATTGGGCAATCCAAACCCGGATTTCATGTTGGGCATGAGCAATTACCTCTCTTATAAATCGCTCTCGCTCAACCTAAGCTGGATGTGGAAAAAAGGAGGAGAAAAGTGGAATGGTACAGCTGCCATGCTCGATTATTACGGACGCTCTGCCAGCTCTGCCGCACAACGGAAATCAGAAACTACGCCACAAACACCTGTAGCGGAGAACTATATAGCACGTGCAGATTTTATCCGCATCAATAATATCTCCGTTTCGCTGGACCACAGTTTCAGAGGGTATGTGAACAAACTGAAGGTAACGGCATTTGTGCGTAACCTGCTGATCTGGACTCCCTACAAAGGCGTTGACCCCGATCAGTCATTGCTCGAACCGGGCAACACCACCGGCCTTGATTTTTTTAACCTGCCAGCGACTACCAACGCAGGTATTGAAGCATCCATTTCATTCTGATACCATGAAGAAAATAATAAGCTCCATTATATTTTGCCTGCTCCACCTGTCTGTACAGGCACAGGTACAGGATTATGCAACTACCAAAGAAAAAGTGTACCTGCAAACGAACCATGTGTACTTTGTACCCGGTGAAACACTCTTCTATAAAGCCTATGTAGTAGATGCGCAAAAAAACACACCGACACTGACCAGTACTATTCTCAATGTAGATATCATTAGTCCTGCAGGCAGTGTACTGGCCCAACTGAAACACCCTATTACTATTGGTTATTGTGAAGGAGGGTATAAATTTACTGAAGATCTGCCCGGAGGTATCTATAAGATAAAGGCATATACCACCTGGATGCAGAATGAAAAAGACAGTACCTGGTTTACGAAATCTGTTACCCTGCAAAAGGTGATCGCCCCAAGGTTACTGCTAAAACTGGATTTCCCCGAAAAAGGCTATGGGCCGGGCGATACCATCCGGGCAAAGTTCTCCGTACGCACGCCAGACAATCAACCTTTACGAAACTATACCGGCCAGTTCACCATCAATATTGAAGGTAAGCAGTACAAAGCGGATAATTTCAAAACAGATACCGCCGGCAAGGCGACCATCAGGGCTGTACTGCCTGCATCACTCAGCACGAATGATGGATTGCTCAATGTAACGATCACCAACAGTGGCTTTACTGAATCTATTTCAAGGAGTATCCCAATTGTGCTGAATAACATTGACCTTCAGTTCATGCCGGAGGGAGGCACTTTTGTTGCGGGCCTGCCTACGATATTAGCATTCAAAGCGATTAACGAATATGGCAAACCTGTAGACGTACACGGTACGATCTGTGATGACAAAGGCCAGCAGGTGGCTGCATTTGCCAGTTATCACGGAGGTATGGGCAGTATCCCTTTTACACCTGCTGTGGGCAGAAAATATTACGCACTCGTATCTGATAAAAAATATCCATTACCGTTGTCCACCCCGAATGGCATCGTACTCAACATGCTGCATAAGAATGGACAACTGTATGCCAAAATAAGTACGACTGCTGCCGAAGACATCACACTCACGGCCACTGTGCGGGAACATGTTTATTATACCACCAATGCCACCTTACACAGCGGAGCACAATTAATTAAAATCGATACGGCAGATTTCCCGACTGGTATTGCCAGCTTCACCCTGCGTGACAGCCGTCGGCTCAAAGTAGCAGAGAGAGTGATATTTCTGAATAAATACAATGTGCTGCATGTAAACATCACGACAGATAAAAGCAGTTACCAGCCAAGGGAAAAAGTAAAAATGACCCTTACCACTACGAATGCCGAAGGCCTGGCTATACCAGCTAATCTATCGCTGACTGTCATTGACGACAAGCTTTGGACCATGGCTGATGACAAGCAGGATCATATTCTCTCCTGGTTGCTTATGAGCAGTGAGCTACGTGGTAAGATAGAAGAACCCCAGTTCTATTTCAAACAGGATGAACCCAAAGCTGACAGTGCCCTTGATATGTTGATGCTGACGCAGGGTTACCGTTACTTTGCTTTTACAGATATCGTCAACAGCGGTAACAGGCTTGCTTTCACACCTGACAAGTTAAATATCCTGAGTGGTATGGTGACAGATAGTAAAGGCATGCCTGTAAAAAGTAAACTCTATTTGTTTAATCTAAGCAGGCATACCGGTGTAGTGAGAAGGACTTCGGCCAACGGGCAATTCTTTTTCTCTGATGTAGACGCCGGCACTGATTATTGCCTGATGGGTGAAGCAGAGAACCATAGAGATACACTCAATATCAATGTTTCTCAAAATGGTATTGGTTTTAATAAACAGGAAGCGGGCATGTTCAAGCCGCTGAAAACAGGATTGAAAGAAAGTATTGCAGCATATCCTTCATTGGTCATCAACGACCTGAAATGGGCAGATGACAGCAAATCCCTGAATGAGGTGGTGGTAACAGCATTAGGTATCAGTAAGGAAAGGAGGACATTAGGCTACTCCGTCAGCATTATAAATGCGGAAGCACTCATGACTCCCGGTTCAATTGCATCTGCATTGAATGGGAAAGCGGCAGGTATAAATATTCAGTCAGCCACCGGCAATCCCGGATACGGAACCAGCGTCCAGATACGTGGCATCAATTCTTTAAACCCGAATGGTATTCCCTTGTACATCGTGGATGGCGTACCAACCGAGCTGACAAATATCAACCAGTTCAATCCAAATGATATAGAATCGCTCACTGTATTGAAAGATGCCTCCGCCACAGCTATATATGGTTCAAGGGGCGCAAATGGCGTGATATTGATCACGACCAAAGATAAAAGGTATGCAGACAGGATTCGTATATCACTGGGAAAATCGAATAACTACTCCGTTAAAAAAATTAAAACTCCGGGTCTCAATGAGATCTTTACACAGGTACCTGTTTTCTATGCACCTAAATACCTCACACCGGAAACGAATGAAAGAAACGATTTCAGGGAAACGATCTACTGGAATCCTACCATACAAACAGACAGAAATGGTAAAGCCTCTGTTGAGTTTTATAATTCAGATGCCAGCACCACCTTTAGAGCTATTACGGAGGGCATTGGCTACAATGGCGCTATTGGCAGGGCAGAACAAACCTATGCCGTACACGATGCAGTGAGTGTGGATGCAAAAATTCCTCCTTACATCAATGCAGGTGACAATGTGAAGATCCCCATCGTGTTAAAAAACTATAGCTTCAGTGACATCGTGGCGCGTGTACGTATCCAATTGCCCCCTGAGGTAGATGGCGATACTACGCTGAAAGAAGTACCTGTGACAAAAAATGGAGATGCCCGGTTGTATATCGAAGTAAAACCTAAACATGCCATGTCTGGCAACATCCGTATCAATGTGGATAGCCAGGCGATCTTCCTGCCATTTACGGTCGAAGAAAAAGAATTCCCAATGCATGTAGTCTTCTCCGGAAATCAGTCAAAGGATACGTCCTTCACTTTTTCTGGTGTGGGAGGATTTTTCAACCCGGAAATGTCACTTGAACTACATACCGTAGGTGCACAACTCATGGATGGTATAAAGAGTATGCTGCGTGAGCCATATGGTTGTTTTGAACAAACATCCAGCAGCACGTATCCGAATATTCTCATTTTGCAGTTACTGAAAAATGCCGCCAAACGGGATTATGAACTGGAAAAGACAGCAAGGGCACTACTGGAAAAAGGATACGATCGACTGATCAGTTTCGAGACAAATGAGAACGGATTTGAATGGTTTGGACATGCGCCTGCACATGTGGCACTCACTGCCTATGGATTAATGGAATTCACCGCCATGAAAGAGTTTATACCTGTAGACAAGGCGATGCTGAACAGAACAGAAAAGTTCCTGTTGGACCACCGTGATGGCAAGGGAGCATTCAAACCCTCTCCGGGAGGCTATGATCAATTCCGTGCCGTACCTCCTGATGTTGCCAATGCCTATATCGTGTATGCACTGTCACAAACAGATGCAGGTAAGCAGATTCCATTAGAATATACAACAACCCTGAAAGCCGCGCAGGCAAGCAACGATGGCTATCAGTTAGCCATCATGGCACTGGCGGCAGCCAACCTGCATAAAACAGATGATTTTAATGACCTGATGCAGCGATTGGATAAATTGTTCAAAGACGGCCAGGTAACCGCCCGCACAACTGTTGTCGGTTCTCAGGGCATATCCCTATATGTTGAAACAATGTCCCTGTACGCTATGGCATTGATGCGCGAGCCTGCACCCCGTAAGGCGCGGATTGCGCAACTGATTTCCACCATTCTT
Organism: Chitinophaga sp. LS1; assembly: GCF_034274695.1. Classification (NCBI taxonomy): domain Bacteria; kingdom Pseudomonadati; phylum Bacteroidota; class Chitinophagia; order Chitinophagales; family Chitinophagaceae; genus Chitinophaga; species Chitinophaga sp. LS1. The sequence continues at coordinate 4,125,380 of NZ_CP128362.1, read as the reverse complement.
ACCAAAAAGAGTTATTACGGATTTGGCTCTACACAAGGTACTATTATGGCATTGACAGCAATGGTGGCATACAGCAATATGGAAAAATCAGGTGGGGATGAGAAGGGCACATTTACCCTGAATGGACATGCTGTTACACCAGCTGCAAGCGTATCTACCAACTACCTGAGTAATAAGAATAACTTTTCTGTGAAATACCCGGGTCCGGAGGGAATACCTTACACTTTCCGCTGTGATTATTTTACCAACACGCCTCCTACCAGTGACAGGGCGGTATTGAAATTCCAAACCATGCTCAGTTCACATACCGGGAAGGTGGGTGAAACCGTGCGCATGCATATCAATGTGACCAATACCAGTCGTGAGGCACAAGGGATGGCTGTGGTAAAAATCGGTATTCCCGGAGGATTATCCTTACAACCATGGCAGTTGAAAGAATTGATGGACAAAGAGCAGGTGGCCTATTATGAAATATTTGACAACTACCTGGTATTCTATTGGAGAGGTATGGAAGCAAAAGAAATGAAGAAAGTAGCGCTGGATCTGAAAGTAGAGGTGCCAGGAAGTTATCAGGGTAAGGCAGGTGCGGGTTACCTGTATTATCAACCGGAAGATAAGTACTGGCAGCCGGGAGAAACAGTAGAAATTATTCCTTAAAAGAGGGGGGTATAGCCCGGTCATGGTTGGAAGAAAATCCAACCATGACCGGGCTATTTTTGTGTTAACAGCAATCAATTTGCAGCCTTTCAGCATAACTTTAGTCAGAAGATACACCATTGTTACTTTGTTACCCACACCCCAAGTTAAGTCTATGCATATAACCCAACACAGCACCTCGCTCGCTACGGCACTACAGTGCCCCAATTGTGGGCGGTTATACAACATCGGCGATGTACAATCTTACGCTACCTGCTGTAATCAGCCGCTTTTTACCCGTTACCGGCTGGACCAGCCTTTGCACCAGGTTGTTGACATCAATTGCCACACCATCTGGCGATACAACCGGTTACTCCCCGTTTTTGAGGAACAAAATATCGTTAGTCTTGGCGAGGGTGGTACTCCCTTGTATACCCTCTCTGCCCTCAGCCATCAGCATGAGGTGAACATCCAGCTCAAGGATGAAAGCGTGAACCCAACCGGCTCCTTCAAAGCCAGGGGTATCAGCGTGGCCATATCCAAGGCCAAAGAGCTGGGTATCAACCATTGTATTATTCCCACAGCTGGCAATGCCGGTGGAGCGCTGAGCGCTTATTGTGCCAAAGCTGGCATGAAAGCGACGGTGGTCATGCCCCGCCATACGCCGCTCACCCTGCAGACAGAATGCCGCATGTATGGCGCAGAGCTCATTCTTGTGGATGGGCTGATCAGTGATTGCGGGCGGCGCGCCCAGCAACTGGTGGCACAAACCGGTGGTTTTGATATGTCGACGCTGAAGGAGCCTTACCGGCTGGAAGGCAAGAAAACCATGGGGTACGAGATTGCCGAACAGTTGCACTGGCTACTGCCTGATGTCATCATCTACCCTACTGGTGGCGGCACCGGATTGATTGGCATGTGGAAAGCATTTACCGAGATGAAACAACTAGGCTGGCTAACGGGCAAACTCCCCCGGATGGTGGTGGTACAATCTGCGAATTGTGACCCGGTGGTACAACTGTTCCGGCAGGGCGCTATCCCTACCGATTTCAGTGCTACCCCTTCCATTGCCTACGGGCTGGCAGTGCCTACGCCATTTGCCAAAGACCTGATGATGGATGTATTGCAACAGAGCCATGGCACAGCACTCACCGTGACAGAGACCGAAATCACCATCGGGATGCGCAATATTGCGTCAACAGAAGGGTTGTTATTATCGCCGGAGGGCAGTGCGACCTATATGGCCATGCAACACCTGATCGCAGATGGCTGGATACAGGAAGGAGAAAATGTGTTGTTGTTTAATACCGGGTCCTGGTATAAGTACAGATCATAGTTTGCTGTCGATCAGTTTCACTAGTTTGTCGAACTCCGCTTCTTCATAGCCAAAGCTCTGGTAGATGATCTTGCCTGCAGGATCAATGACTACATTCCTGGGAATACCGTTTGGTGCGAACAGGGAGAAGATGCTTCTGTCCAGGTCGGGGAGCAGGGGGAAAGTAAATCCTTTCTTTTCCCTGAACGGGTTTAGTTTTTCCCAGCCCTCTTCCCTGCCGAATACGATAAAGGCAAACTTCGGGTTGTCTTTGTGTTTTTCCCATATCTGCTTTTGTGCAAGCGGCAGTTCCTGGTTGCAGGGAGGGCACCAGGTGGCAAAGAAGTTGATCAGTACATATTTACCTTTATAATCCCTGATATTGACTTTTTTACCCTTTTCTATCTCAAAGGAAAAGGAGGGAACCTGTTGGCCGATAATGGTCCTGAAATCACCCATTGGCGGGTCTTTTTGTTGGGCAAAGGTATGGAGGGAGCATATTCCCAATACGAAAAGGAGAAAAGCGTGCTTCATGATAGACAAATATATAACTTTGTAGCATGCCTATTCCTGAAAAAATACTATCACGCAAGGATGAAATCACGGCAGTGTTTATGCAGCTGGTGGATGCACATTTGGATGACCTGCTACAGGGCCGGACAGAAGAACGGTACAAACCGAGTGACTTTGCAGCCCGTATGCATATTGCCCCGGTACACCTGACGAATACCATCAAATTAACATTGAATACATCTCCCTGTGAGATCATGGAAGACAGGGTCATTCTTGAGGCAAAGAAAATGCTGGAAGCCACCACACTCAGCGTAGCGGATATCGGGAATACGTTTGGGTTTCCGGAGCCGACCAACTTCAACCGTTTCTTTAAAAACCTCACAGGTATAACCCCGCTGCAATATCGCAAAAGCAAAATACTGAAGTATTGATCATTTTCGCTGGTCTGGTTGTTGATACCTTTGTTTTACAAAAATCGACATCATGATAGCATTTATCACCGGCGGCAGCCGTGGATTAGGGAAGGATATGGCACTGAGCCTCGCTAAAAAAGGCGTGGATATTATCCTTACATACAACAGTAATAAAACAGAAGCAGACGCTGTAGCTGCTGAGATACAAAAAATCGGACAACGTGCAGCTGTACTGCAATTGAATACAGCGATTGTTAGTTCTTTTGATCACTTCATCACTACATTTACAGCTATACTGAAAGATACCTTTCAGGCTACACAATTCAATTACCTGATTAACAATGCGGGCATAGGTCTGCACGCCAGTTTTGCAGAAACGACGGAGGCGCAGTTTGATGAGATTATGAATATTCATCTCAAAGGGCCGTTTTTCCTCACACAGAAATTACTGCCACTGCTGGCTGATGGTGGTGTGATCATTAATGTGTCTACAGGACTGGCAAGGTTTACAATTCCGGGTAGTAGTGCGTATGCGGCGATGAAGGGAGCGATAGAAGTATTGACACGTTATCAGGCGAAGGAGTTGGGTAGCAGGGGGATTCGTGTGAATACGATCGCACCGGGTGCGATACAGACGGATTTCGGTGGTGGTGCGGTGAGAGATAATGAAGCGTTGAATAAGATGGTGGCAGCTAATACGGCATTGGGCAGGGCTGGTGTAGCAGAGGATATAGGTGAAGTAGTGGCGTTTTTGTGTAGTGATCAGGCGAGATGGGTGAATGCGCAGCGCGTGGAGGCGAGTGGGGGGATGTTTTTGTAAGTCTGCACTGGATGAGTTACGAAAAAGACATCCCAGGTGTGATCTCGAAAAATAACAAAGAGGGGGCATTTCACTGAACTGCCCCCTCTTCCTTTAATGTTCTATCACCTCACCCTTTCTGAAACTATACAACAAATAAAATAACGCAGGCAATATCAATATACTTCCCAACAACAGCGCCATACCCAGTGAATAAATCGTTTTCTCCTGTCCTGCATGCTCCAGCAAAGACAAATACTTCCCCCCTTTTAAGATCACAATATTCGGATAGTGTCGGATCGTTATCGCCAGTAAGATCATCGTGACCTGAAAACCTGCCAGTACACGAATGATGATAACCTTACCTTTTTGCAGCAACAAATACCATAATAACACAAGAGATAATACCGCCGCGATAATAGCAATGATCCCGGTTGGATTATCAAACATCCATTTATCCAAAGGGATGTTCTCTGCATGTGCCGCCCAGAATACCAATGCCCCAAATACCGCTGCCGCTACATTCATCTGTTTGGCCTTTCTAATAAAACGTACACGACTTTTATCGTCATCAGTTTCGCCTATGATGAATATAGCCGCGAGATAACCACAGATCGCTACGGTAAAAAATCCAACTGTAACGGAGAACCAATTGAACCAGGTATATACATACGCATTCAGAAAATCATTCGCCCCCGGATCTATCCTACCAGATACCGCACTACCCGCGATCACTCCCAAAAAGAAAGGCGTGACAAAACTGGAATATACAAAGATGCGGTTGTACACCTTCTGCATATTATCCTTCACAGCATCGTAGTTTCTGAAGGTAAAGGCGGTACCACGGGCAATGATGCCAAACAGCATGATCACCAGTGGTATATGCAGGTGTGTGGAGACTGTCGTATAGATTTCCGGAAAACCTACAAACAATACCACGATGGCAATGATCAGCCACATATGGTTGGCTTCCCATATAGGCCCGATGGCCTGGTACATGGTATTGCGGGTATATGCCTTGTTCTTTTCCGAAGTAAATAATTCTATGATCCCAGCACCAAAATCAGCTCCTCCCAACAATATATACAACAGGATGGCAGCCCATAAATAAGCCATTACTACAAATATCATAAAGCAGGCGTTTGAATATCATAAATCTCAGGTACCATCCGGATCTGTCTGTACAACAGGAATGTCACGATCAGGGACAATGAAATGTACACAGCTGTAAAGATGTAGAAGGAATACGCAATCCCCGGCATAGGGGTAACTGCATCAGCCGTGCGCATCACACCATTGATGATCCACGGTTGTCTGCCAACTTCTGTCACTGTCCAACCGGCTTCTACGGCAATAAATCCCATCGGTGTGGCGATGACGAACAGCCGTAGCAGCCATGGCATTCTGAGCCAGCTCTTCTTCTTAATGATGGCTACGAAATAACAAACAGCAATCAACAGCATCACCATCCCCAATCCCACCATGATCTGGAAGGCGTAGTGCGTAATGGCAATCGGGGGCTGATCATTTTCAGGTATCTGATCCAACCCTGTTACAGGGGTATGGAAATCACCATACACCATAAAGCTCAGTAAACCGGGTATTTCAAGCCCATATTTCACCTCTTTTGCCACTGGGTCAGGAATACCCCCGATTACCAGCGGAGAAGCTGCTTCGGTCTTAAAATGTGCTTCCATAGCCGCCAGTTTTGCAGGCTGTCTGTGTGCAACGTCTTTTGCAGAGATATCTCCGCTCAGGGGTTGCAGCAGGGCTGCTATGCAGGCTAATAAAGCAGGTATTCTGAAAGCGGTGGTATGAAAGGCGATGTTCCTTCTTCGTAAGATCATGAGGGCATGGATACCTGCTACGGCAAAACCGGTAGCAGCAAATGCCGCAATACACATGTGCAGAGCCTGTGAAAACCAGGCGTCATTGAACATTGCTTTGATCGGATCTATATTCAGGTATTGTCCATTTACGAAATCGAATCCTGCCGGACTGTTCATCCAGGCATTGGCAGCAACTACCAGTATACCGGATACTAACCCGCTGATACCTACAACTACGCCGGTGATCCAGTGAAACCAGGGATTGAATCGTCCCCAGCCATAGAGGAAGAAACCGAGGGCGATCGCTTCGATGAAAAAGGCGGTACCTTCTAAGGAGAAGGGCATGCCGAAGATCGGGCCGGCGTACTTCATGAATTCAGGCCAGAGAAGGCCGAGTTCGAAAGAGAGTACGGTACCGGATACAGCGCCAGTGGCGAAGAAGATGGCGACACCCTTACTCCATGCACGGGTGATATTCTTATAGACATCATTGCCTGTGCGGATGTAAAGGAAGTGAGCGACGGCCATAAAGAATGGCATGACCATGCCTATACAGGAGAAGACAATATGAAAACCTAACGATAAAGCCATTTGTGATCTGGCTGCTAGAAAATCGTTCATTGGCGCGATGAGTTATTACGGGTCAAAGCTACTAAATCTACATTATGAGGGGATGATAAAAGTCATGTTAGAATTTTCTGACCTGCTGCAGCAGACAAGGGTATTTACTTTTGGGCTGGCGCCGAATGCACGGAATTGATGGCAAAGTATTATTGAATGCTGGTACCGAATGGGTAGTTTTGATAATTTAATTTTTTTCTGCTGGCGCAGAATGAGCAGCTTTGATTGCAAGCGAGTGTTTTATTTCTTTTTGCAGTTAGCGAATGGATGGATTTGAATGGAAGAGAGAAAGGTTTTTCTACTCCGCCACTATCGTCCTCGTCTGCACACTATGCGCACTAAAATACCCCAACGCTCCCCCTACTATATTCGTCACCGGGTTCGCCGGCGTAGCACTCTGCCCCTCTCCTGTTGCACCCGCATCCAGACTATACCAGTATTTATACACCACAGGATCTATACACTGCATCTCCACCGAGACCGTATCCCCTGCCTTTATCTGCTTATCATCATCATCACTATCACTACTAAATGATACCAGTTGTATACTCAAACTCTTCCCATCCGTATTCTCATCATTCCTCACAAATATGGTACTCTCCTGCACCCCATTGTGCCACTCCACAAAATGATAGGAATTCCCTTTTCCTTCCGGATCTGAATAATACACTGCCGGCACCCTTCTGGTCTCGCCAAACACCACCCTATCTACCAAAGCCAGACTATCAAAATACACCTCCCGCGGCATTGTGGATACCGCCGTAAATGTATCCGTACCTATCTGTACATACATACTATAACTATGTCCCACCTTTCCTTTGAACCCCGTGGTTGTATACACCCCGGCCGTAGCTGTTTCCTGCAACTCATACTCCGTCGCATTATCAGCAGTAATGGTCACCGTAGCTCCACTTACTCCTTCAAAGGTATTATCCTCATTAAAGTCCATCGTCTGCGATATCTTCACACTCACTCCATTCACATCATCCGTCACCACCCCCTCTATCACATATTTCTTCGCTGCATTATTCAAATCAATATCTATCACCTTCTGACAGGCGCCAAAAACAATTATGATCGCGATATACAACAACTGTTTCATCTCCACTAGAATTTAAAGTTGTATGAAATAGAAGGTACAAACCTGAACAATGACGTCCTCACGGCTTCTGTCTTATTCGGATCGTCCTTACTTTGCCTGAAGGTAATAGTATACGCATTCTCCCTGCCATACGCATTATACAAACTGAAAGCCAGCTCTGAAGAATACCTGCCCCGCTTGCGCAACTGTTTTGTCGCTCCCAGATCCAACCTGTGATAAGCCGGCATACGATAGCCATTCCGCTCTGTATAGTAATAATACACTGTATTGTTGATCAGGTATTTACCACTGGGGAAAGTTACCGCATCTCCTGTATAATACACCCAGTTCGCACTCAGGGACCATTTCTCATTCAACTGGTACATGCCCACTACTGCAATGTCATGGGTTCTGTCCTGCCGCGCATTATACCATTCCCCATTGTTAATCCCATCTATCTTCCTTTGTGTCTTTGACAATGTATAACTCACCCATCCGGTCAGTCTGCCTGCCTTCTTTTTTAACAGCCACTCTATACCATACGCACGGCCTTTCCCAAATAACAATTGTGTTTCTATCGCATCATTATTCAGCACATCTGCCCCATCCCGGTAATCGATCTGGTGCTGCATGGTCTTATAATAGGTTTCTACTGTCAACTCATACTTATTCCCCGCCAGGTTTTTATAATAACCCAACGATACCTGGTCTGATATTTCCGGTTTGATAATGTTCGTACTCGCTACCCAACGATCTGTAGGGCTGGAAGATGTACTGTTTGAAATCAGGTGCAGGTTCTGCACATTCCGTGCATAAGAAGCTTTTACTGAAGAAATATCCGTGAGCTTATAACTGGCTGCCAGCCGGGGTTCCAGGTTAATATAGGTCTTTACAAACTCGCCACTCTTATAATGCAGTGTATCCAGTATATTCCCATCTGCATCTATATTAAAAAAATCACCGGCACCCAGTATACTGAATGCCGTAAGGCGTGCGCCATAAGACAAATCTAATTTATCCGTTGCTTTCCACACATCAGATAAATACACAGCATTCTCCCATGAATACCGCTGTTGCAAACGGGATGAATTAAAATTAGATAACTGTGAAGACGTGATCTCTCCCGGTCGCATAGTATGATAAATGGTATTGAAACCAATACGCAGGTTATGTCGCTGGCTGATATAATATTGTAATTCTTCCTTCAGGTTCCAGTCACGGATCTGCGAGAAGATATTCACATCGTTCGCCCCACTCTTTACATTGATCTTATAATTGTAATTACTAAAGATCAGGGAGGTGTTGGAGAACATTTTGCTACTGTAAATATGGTTCCATCTCAGGGTACCAGTGCTATTTCCCCATTTCAATCCAAAGTTATTTCCCACGACCAGGTTATCCGCCCCGAAATACCCGGAAGCAAACAAACGGTCCCTTTTACCCAGCTGGTAATTCAGCTTGGCATTGAGGTCATAAAAATAAAGGCTGTTATTCCTGATAGAGGAGTCATTTGATAAACGCAGGAAAAGATCCACATATGTTCTTCTGGCAGACACCAGAAAAGAAGACTTATCCTTTTGCAAAGGTCCTTCGATATTTATTTTGGAAGAGATCAACCCGATGCCGCCACTTACATTATAATCCTGGTTATTGCCGTCATTCATCTTAATATCCAGTACAGACGAAAGTCGGCCACCGTATTGAGCAGGCATGCCTCCCTTGTATACCGTCACATCTTTGATGGCATCAGAATTAAATGTAGAAAAGAAACCAAACAGATGTGAAGCATTGTACACGGGTGCTTCATCCAATAAAATCAGGTTCTGGTCTGCCCCACCACCCCGTACATAGAACCCACTGTTGCCATCGCCGGCTGATTTAATACCCGGTAGTAACTGGATCGTTTTCAACACATCCTTTTCTCCCAGCAATACCGGAATATTCTTCATCTCCTTTGTCGTCAGTTGTTCCATACCCATTTGGGGGGTACTTAGATTACGTTGCTTCGTGTTGGCCGTAATCGTCACCGACTTCAATGATTGTGCTGCATCGTCCAGCGCAATATTCCTGATCGTATGCTGTGTCAGCGCAATCTCTTCCTGTACCGGTTGCAACCCCACCGTACTGAACTCTATGGTATAGGTCCCTGTGGGCAGGGTGAGGGAATAAAAACCATACTCATTGCTGACAGTTCCGATGGATTGACCCGCTACGTGCACAGTAGCACCAATAATGGTTTCCCCGGTTTTCTTTGATCTGATGGTTCCGCTGATAGTAAATTTTGCCTGTGCAATCGCTCCTAAACATGACAATAACACACAACAGGTAATGATAAGAGGCTTACTCATATTCATTTATGTGGCAGTGCTTCCGCGTCCGGAAGTACTACCTATCGGGTTTTATTTTTACAAGGCTTCCTGTTGCAGTTCCTATTTTCCAAACTCCTTCGCGGTAGAAATGATTGCGCCATCCTGCATCTCAATGGTACGGTCAGAGCGTTCTGCGAAATCATTGTCGTGCGTTACTGCTATGATCGTCTGGTTATATTCGTGCGCCAGTTGTTTAAATGTATCAAATACGATTTGTGAATTTTTTGAATCAAGGTTTCCAGTCGGCTCATCCCCCATTATAATCAGGGGATCATTGATCAGGGCCCTGGCAATGGCGACCCTTTGTTGTTGGCCTCCTGATAACTTGGAGGCAGGTTTCAGTGCCTGATCCTGTAGTCCCAGCAGGGTCAGTTTCTGGTAAGCCCTATCCTCTATTTCCTGCCTGGAATACTTTCCTAACCGCAATGCCGGTATCATCACATTTTTCAGACAGCTAAATTCGGGTAAAAGATAATGGAACTGAAACACAAATCCAATCTTCTCATTCCGCAGGGCGGCCAGGTTATTTTGCCTTTGGCCGGTGGTTTCCTCCCCATGGATGTGCAATTTACCCTCATAATCAGTATCCATCGTGCTCAAAATATACAGCAAAGTGGACTTTCCACTCCCCGATTTTCCTACCAATGTTACAAATTCTCCTCTATATACTTTAAAAGAAATATCATTCAGCACCCTAAATTTTACCGGGTCATAAAAATACTTCCCGATATTTTCTGCTTCCAGCATGAGCTCTCTTTGCATAGTCGTAATTTTTACCGCCTGAAAATAGATACCGGGTCTACGTTTGCCGCCTTCTTTGCCGGAATATACCCGGCACCCAGGGTCACGATCAGTCCGAATATCAGCCCCCTGAAAAATACGGGCCATTCAAAGCGAATGGGGAAATAACCAATATCCCCGCCCACATAGGTCCTGGACAACTGGAATACCAGCAATACCGCCAGCAATACACCTATCAGAATACCGATCATGCCAATGATCATAGCCTGTTGTACAAATATGCGTACCACATCCCTGCCCCGGAAACCCATGGCTTTCAGAATAGCTATATCATTGATCTTCTGGGTGATAGTCATATTCAGGATATTGTAAATACCAAACCCGGCCACCAGCAGGATGGAGAGCGCAATGACCGTGATCATGATCCGGCGCATATTGGATGCTGCTACCAGTGTGGCATTGGCAGCTTTCCAGTCTTCTGCCTTATACCCTGTGAGGTCAGAGAACTTCGCTGAATAATTAGCGGCATTGTCCGGGTTAGTGACCGAAACATTGATATCGCTTACATACCCGGCCCCTTCCTGCAGGAGTTGCTGGGCGGCGCTGATATTAATGTAAGACTTGGTCTTATCGATCTGGGAGTTGTTTGACTGGAAAAGCCCCACTACCTTCATCACCTTGGTCACATTCCGGGAAGAGGTAATGGTAATGTTATCGCCCGGCCGCACACTCATCTTTGCTGCAATGCCCACTCCCAGCAGTATACCATTGGGGGTATTCTTCAGGTCCTGGATAGACCCTTCCACCACAGTAGTACCAATATTGAACATCTTATCTGCCTCTGCAATCCTTACGCCATAGGAAGTACCTGTGATCTGGGATTTGCCGTTATTGTAAAATACACTGACAGTAACCTGAGGTGTTACCATCGTTACATCCGGCTGCTGTCTGAGCAGGGATATAATTTTCTCAGGATCTACGATCTTGTCACTCTCCGGCACTACACTGGGATTGATGATCACAGGTAAGTTGCTGCCCTTCTCTGGCAATAAAGGCAGACTCATCACCTCATCTTTATACACCCGGATATGTGCCGTACTTCTGAATACCAGCTCTGTCGATTTCTTATCAAATCCCACCATCATCGAGTTCATGAAGATGTAGATCGCAATCCCGATCGTAACACCCAATGCCGCTACCAACGTCAACTTTTTCTTAGTGACGATGTAGGTCATGGAGATTTCAGAATTGATATTATGACGGTATCTCATCACTTATTTTTTTTCAGGTACCAGTTCATCATTTTCTGTCAGGCCGCCGGTCACTTCTACCCAGTCGTTGGATATGATGCCGGTCTGAACTACGATAGCTCCTTTCCCTTTCAGCGTGACCTTATTGCCATAAGATAAATAGCTGCGGGGTATAACCAGTGCATTTTTCTTTTCGCCGACAATGATGTTGGCTTCCAGTTGTGTGCCGGTGATCCTGAAATCAAGACTGTCTGTAAAGTATGCCTTTACGATGAATGACTGGCTGGAAGTTTCAAAAGATGGCAGGATCTCGTGTACAGTGCCTTTGTAAATATGTCCTTTGTTGGTGTTCAACTGGATAGCGGCTTCTTCACCTACTTTTACTTTTGCCATATTGGTTTCATCCACATTCAGGCGGGCGTATATGAGCTGTGGGTTCGCGATCACGGCGATCACATCACCTTTACGTACATAATCACCCAGTTGTTTTTTCTTCTCGTATATCTGTCCGCTGATCACCGCTTTGATCAGGTTCTGTTCTTTGATCACCCGGTTCACGTCACTCATGGAGCGCTGTGTAACTTCCTGTTGTCTCGCAGTTACCAGCTGTGTATTATACTGGTCTTCCAGTGCTTTCAGGTTGGCCTGAGAAGTAGCGAGGGTGAGCTGGGTATTTTCATATTCCAGCTTAGATACGCTGTTGCTTTCCATGAGACGTTTGTACCTGTCTGCCTGCAACTGGTCCAGACGGAGTTTTTCTCTGGCAGCAGTGATATTGGCACTGATCTGTTGCAAAGCAGGCGCTGTAGGCAGGGTATTCTCTCTTGCAATGTTGTGGAGGGCGCCGGCGCTTTGTGCATTGATGATGTTCTGGCTGTTGTCAATGACTGCCAGTAGCTGACCGGCATTGACCATGTCTCCTTCTTTAAAATCCAGTTTGATGAGGTAACCATCTGTTTGTGCAGTGAGGTTGTTCTGATCATCGGCTTCCAGCACACCGGAGGCAAATACCATTTCAGTCAGGTCTTTGTGCACAGGTTTGACAGGCGCCGTTTTCTGACCACAGGCAGAAAAGATCAGGCATGCAGTGAAGATCCCAATAGTTTGCTGTATGTTCATTTGACAATATTATTAATCATGATCTTTGATTTTGCATAGTCGCTGTTAGCCTGTTGGGATACAGCATTCAGACTGTTGTTCAACCAGTCGTTAAAGGCGGTGAACAGGTCCGTGGCGGAGAGAATCCCTTCTTTATAGATATTCAGGTTTTTGTAGTAGGAATCTTCTTTTAGCGCAGCGATTTCACCCGCCAGCCGGGCGCTTTTGAAAGCCTTCTGATATTCGAGCTGCAATTGCTGGTTGTTCACACTATCCTGACGGGCTGCATGTTCAAAATTATTCTTCGCTACAGCAACATTGATACGATCATAGCGCACAGCTGCCACCTTGCCTACATCAGGGAGGATAGGTATGGCCACCTTCACACCTACATAGCTACTGTTGATCCATCTGCTGCCATCAAAAGGATGGTTGTTGGTGTTCTGCTGCCACCCCAGGCTGCTGAAGAGGGTCACCGTAGGCAGGAACCAGCGTTTATTGGCACGCAGGTCTGCTTCCTGATATTTTAACTGCCACTCAGATTGTAATTGGGTGAGGTAACCGGTAGCGGTCAGGCTCGCATCGAAATTACCCTGATCAGCGGTTTCCTCAATAGTGATGGGGGTATTAGGATCCATATCACAGAGTAGTTTCAGGCTGCTGTATTGTTCTTCCAGGTTCACTTCCAGTTGTTGCAGTTTATCCTGTATGGATAGCTGGTTTGCTTTTGCATTGTTCACATCCTGCTGTCTGGCAATGCCTTCCTGTTGTTTGTTCACCATGATGGCAGTGAGCGTATCTGCATTATCAAGACTGTTCTTCGTAACCTTTATCTGCCACTGATAAGAGAGGATGTTATAATATGCACCGGCCACACTTTCGTACAAACTTTTCTTATTGAGCAGGTTCGTGGCATTTGTCACCTGTTCGCTGGCACGGGCCGTTCTGACCTGCGCCATGGAAAAGGGATTGAGGATGTCTATCTGCGGAGCAAAGTTCGCGCTGGTTACATATTGCTGTCCAAAGGTCACCTGTCTGTAGGTACCAGCAGGGCCTCCGAAGATCTCAGCAGGAATAAAGGTGACACCCAGTTTGGTATTGTCAGTGCTTGTGAGGTTTGCATCACCTTTGAGCTTCCATCTGTCCAGTTTTGCCGCCAGGGTCTGATATTTATTCATCAGCACCTGTTGGGTAGCGTTTTTGAAAGTGACGCTATGCGCATCAGCGTATACAAAGACTTCATTGAGCGAGCGAAAGGATAAGGTGCTCTGGGCTCCTGCTGTCAGACTACAACTAATGAGAAAAATGATTAAAATCCGGCGCATCAGGCAATTGTTTACGACAACAAATATTCAAAACAATTAGCAACTGTAAAAATCTGGTTTGCTGAATTAGACAAATTGGGGGATGGATTAGTCTTTTATGAGCCATTCCAGGAACTCTGTAGCCTTCTCTTTCCTGATCATCACAGCTTCATTGTATTCCACGAGGAGATTTAATAAAAGCTTCCTGCCCAAAGATTGAGAAACATCGCGGATGGCCTTTCTGTTCACCAGGTGCTGCCTGTCTGCCCGGTAAAAGCCGGGTCCTACAGTTGCTTCCAGTTCATCCAGCGGCTGACTGATCATATATATATGTTGTTCAAAATCGATGAGGGATACCTGGCCATGGTGGATATAGAACAGGGCGATATCTTCCGTTTTGATGGGAATGATCTTGTCCCGCAGACTCACCAGCAGCCGGGAGGTGGCGGTAGGCTTTTGCAGTAATTGAATAATGGTGTGATAATCCGGCGAAATACTCTGCCGCAGGCTTTCATAATGCGCGATGGCATCATTGATCAGGGTCTGTCCATAAGGTTTCAGGATATAATCAATACCATTATTTTTAAAAGCCTGAATAGCGTATTCATTAAAGGCGGTGCAGAAGATGACAGGTACATTGAGTTTTAAATGATGGAAGATTTCAAAACTCAGCCCGTCACCTAGTTGAATATCACTGAAGACCAGCTGGCAGGTATTGGTTTCAAACCAGGCCAGGGCTTGTTTTACAGAAGGGAGAATTTTTACGACGGTCCATTCTTTACGTGCGCTGAGAATATAGTGCTGTAATTCTTCTGCCAGGTTCTTTTCATCTTCAATGATCACTACATTCATTTGCGAATCATTTTTATACTTACACTAAATGTTTCCCCGTCGTTATCGACCGTGATGGTTTCATTATATAGCAGACGATATCTTTCTTCCAGGTTTTGCAGCCCTGTTCTGGAAGACGCTTCCAGTAGGAATCGTGGTTGTATATTATTAGTTACCTGCAGCATAGTATCATTATTGGTGACAGCTATTCTCAGTGGTTCTTCTTCTGTCATGGCATTATGTTTCACTGCGTTTTCCACGAGAATAAGGATGGCGAAGTAAGGTACATAATAGTCAGAGAATTTTTTATCAATCTGTGCATCGAACTGTAAGGCAGTATCGAACCGCATCTGTTGCAGGGAGATATAGTCCTTACAGAGGGCCAGTTCTTCTGCTACGGTGATGGTATCAAATCGTTTATTCTCTAATCCCAGGCGCAGAAAACTGGATAACTTCACCAGGTATTCATCTGCGATAGCGGGATCTTTCCGGATCAGGGCTTTGGCAGTGCCAATGGCATTAAAAAGAAAGTGAGGGTTCAGCTGGTTGACCAGTAGTTCGTACCTGGATTGGAGGTTAGCGAATTTTAGGTGTTCATTTTCAATGTCCAGTTTCTTTTTGGTCCTGTTTAATAATATCACCACGGAAATAATATATACCATGGAATTGACAGCAATGATATTGACCACCCTGTAAAGGAAAAAAGAAGTTTCGGATATAAATATATTCATATTATGTCTCCTGCTTACGAAATAGGTAATACTCGTAACGGAGATCATGAAGAATGTAGAAATGAAAAAACGGGTTTTATGCAGGCGTGTTCTTCCGATGAGCAGAATATGAAACAGCCAGGCCATAAAAATGCCGATGGTAGCGCCGGGAAAGGCGAGCCACATATGACTGATATTCACATTTCTGACCAGGAATACGGGGGTCACCAGCAGCATCGCAATGAGCGGGGAGGTGGTAAGCGCCGCGCGGAATAAGGGCCAGCGTTCTTCTTTGGTAAGTCTGGTACTAATAGTGTGAATTTTATATGTGAAGATAAATTGAATTAAGTCTGAGGACAAAAATAAATCTCTTGAAGAAATCCAGTGCACGACCATAGTACGGCTTCGCTACCAATTCGTCACTCAAAGGGTACCTCAATATCCCGGGGATAAAAAGGTGCTCTTTTGATGACCTTTTGATACCCTTAAAGCGATATAGTAATACTATATTTCAGGCGGCAATTAGTTATGCACACATGTGTTTAACTTTCTCCCCTCCATCCTCCCCAATCGAATACCTTTGTAGTGTTATCATAACACCAAACTTCGCTGTTTATTCCTAGCCAATACCATTGTTAGGCATTAAAAATCAAGACTTTTAGAGCATGCAGAACTTTTTATCAGAATTTAAGCTACAGACCGGCTATTTAAAGTACCGTCCTGAATTAAGCAGGAAGGAAACCTGGGAAGAAGCCATCCGGGAGCGGGTCATGAAAATGCACCGAGACAAATACGCACACCTGCTTGATAACAAGGTGTTGTCGGAGTACATGGATTTTGCAGAAGATGCTTATGTTGATAAACTGGTATTAGGTTCTCAGCGGGCATTACAATTTGGCGGGTTCCCCATCCTGCGTCACAACTCCAAGATGTATAACTGTCTGACCTCTTATTGCGACAGGGCTGAATTCTTCAGAGAGTCCATGTGGTGGCTGTTGAGCGGTTGTGGAGTGGGTTTTTCAGTACAGCAGCAGCATATTGCAAAACTTCCTGAATTACAGGCACGTGACAAAGGAACCAAGACCTTTATTATTGAAGACAGTATAGAAGGTTGGGCAGATGCGATTGGCGTATTGCTGGCATCCTATTTCAGGGCAGACAAAAAGTTCCAGACCTATTGGGGATATGAAGTAAGACTGGACTATTCCCTCATCAGACCAAAGGGTGCGTACATCTCTTCCGGGTTCAAAGCGCCGGGTTCTGATCCGTTGAAAACAGCGATCCAGAAAATAGAAGATATCATCGAACAGTGGCTGAAATCACAGGGTGGTACTATGAGAAGCATTCTTGCATACGACATCGTGATGCATGCTTCAAATGCAGTACTGGCTGGTGGTGTAAGAAGAAGTGCTACCATCTGTATCTTCAGCAAAGATGATGAAGAAATGCTGAATGCCAAAACTGGTAACTGGTATATCACACAACCCCAACGTGCACGCTCTAATAACTCAGTCGCTCTCCTGAAATCAGCAACTACTTACGAAGAGTTTCAGTCCATTATGGAATCAGTAAAAGAATATGGTGAACCCGGTTTTGTATGGCTGGATGATCTTGAAATTCTGTACAACCCATGTGTGGAAGTAGGGATGGTACCTAAGCTGAAAACAGAAGATGGATGGGTATCCGGCTGGCAGGGATGCAACCTGACAACGGGTAACGGTGCGATGTGCAAAGATAAGAAGACGTTCCTGCGCATGTGTAAGGCACTCGCTATCTTAGGTACATTGCAGGCAGGTTATACTACCTTCGATTACGTAGGTGGTGTAACAGAAGAGATCTTTAAAAACGAAGCCTTATTAGGTTGTGCTATATCAGGTTGGTTAGATAATCCTGATGTACTGCTAAACAAAGAAACATTGGCAGAGGGGGTACAACTTATCAAAGATATCAACAAGGAACTGGCTGCTGTACTAGGTATCAATTATGCAGCACGTACTACCCTCAGTAAACCTGATGGTAATGGTGCTATCATACTCGGTTCCTCATCAGGCGTAAAACCGGTGGAAGGCAAACGCTGGATCCGTTATGTACAGGTGAATCCGGATGAATATGGTGTAGAGTTTTTCAAGTCACAGAATCCCGAACTGGTAGAGAAAAGTGTGTGGGATTTCAATGGTCGTGACTATGCTATCGGCTTTGCAATGGAAGCAGAACCAAAGGCCATGAGCAAGCATGATGTATATGGTGTGAAACACCTGGAGATCGTGAAGTTTATTATGGAAAACTGGGTGTATCCGGGTACCAATATAGAAAGATGTGTAATACCATCTGTAAGACACAATGTATCCAATACAATTTCAGTAGATAACTGGGAAGATGTAACTGATTATATCTATGCCAACCGTCAATACTTTGCAGGTATTTCTCTGCTGGGTATGTCTGGTTCACTGGAATACAATCAGGCACCTTATTCAGAAGTGTTTACACCGGAGGAGCTGATCAAAATGTATGGAGATGGTGTGATCATGGCATCAGGTCTGATCGTGGATGGTCTGCATGCATTTGACCAGGATCTGTGGAAAGCATGTATGTATGTGCTGGACAGGAACCTGCCGCTGGAAGGAAGCCGTGAAAAGATCTTCTACCAGAAAGACTGGATCAGACGTGCAAAAAAGTTTGCGAAGAACTACTTTAAGAAAGATCTGAAAAAGATGACTTATGCATTGAAAGATGTGCATCGTTATTATCGCTACATGACGATCGTGAAGAATGCAAAGATGATCGACTGGAGCAAATACAAAGAAGAATTACCTGATTATGTGGATGTGAACACCCTGGGTGCGATCGCCTGTGCAGGCGGTGCGTGCGAGTTGCCACAGGCACAATTGACAGTATAGAACAGCGGGCCTGTATATAGTATATAGGCTACAACAAAAAGGCCTGAGCATTGCTCAGGCCTCTTATTGGAAAAAGGGTGTATCAGTTTACCATAATGTTGGTCCTTAAAGCTATGCGATGATTCCCATGATACAACCACCAGTTTGTGACTTGATCCACTCTATTGCGGCTTAGATTCAAATATATTACTTGATCCATTCGGCGTAAGAATCGCTGGTTTCATACAAAACCAGTTTAACTAACTCTACATCTTCGGGGAACCCACCTTGCAGTTCCTGTTTGATATACAGGATAATGTTTTCTGCGGATGGTTCGATGTCCCAGATTTCGAGGTTTTCCAGCTCTCCCAAATTCGGATTAGCGGCCAGGTAAGCTTTGGATAGAATAAGGCGGTGATCGAATTTATCAACCACTTTTTCATTCACCAGTTTTTTCAGGTCTTTAAAGTCCATCAAAATCCCCGTGCCCCCCAGGTATCCTTCTTCAGGTGTTTTACTGCTGACAGTTACATGCAGCTTATAGGAATGCCCGTGTAAGTTCCTGCATTTACCGGCGTATCCATACAGTGCATGTGCCGTTTCGAAGTTGAATATTTTAGTGATTTGCAACACTGATCGTTCTCGAATTTTTGCAAAGCTACAGCAAATAACAATCGACATTCATGATTTATGTCATTTTAACAAATGGGTTGATTTAAATTATCATATCCTGATGCTATATTCACAAATTGATATGCATTTAATTAATCGTAAAATTAACACGATAGCTCTTTAACGCCAGATTGAACGCTCTCTAAAAGAAAGAATACCTCTTTTCTGCTGCTGTATGCCCCAAATTGATGCTTTCTTAAATTTCACCGATAAAACCCTTTTACTGTTATGAAAACTTTTACACTTTTCATTATTTCCCTATTCGTATGCCTCTCATCCTATGCCCTACAGGGCCTCACAGGCATCCACGACCCTTCTACTATTATCAAGCGGAACGGCGTCTATCATGTATTTGGCACCGGTGCGCAGATCTATCACCTTACTTCTACAGACCTGATCAACTGGACTACTGCCTCCATGGTTTTTGCATCCGGTACCTGGCCCAGCTGGATCAATACGTATGTTATGGACTTTGCCGGCACCTTCCGGGCGCCTGAATGTGTGTAATACTACCTGTACTAGGCCTGTTCTACCGGTGGCCGGCCTTCAGCAGGTACAGTGGTGAGTGATCAGCAAACCCAACATCAATCAAAGATAAATATCGGAAAGGGCTTGCCGGCGGGTTTGTATTTTATACAGATCAGTACGAAAAATGCGGCTGTGACGAAGAAGATCGTTATACAATAAGGTTTTTCTGTATAATCAACAGGCCGGAGATTTCATTCTCCGGCCTGTTGATTATTTAATGCGGCAAGTGCTTCAACATTATCTTTATCCAGGTTCACAGCTCTTTCAAAACATTTATTCCCTTCTTTTATTTTGCCATCATCTTTGTATGCCTTTCCCAACATGTACCAGCTATAAGAATCGGCCGGGTATTGTATTACTACATCATTTGCTACACGCACTGCCTCTTTATTCCGTTTTAATTGTATCAACATTTCTACTGCACTGTTCCAATCTTTACTATCAAATTGTGCTGTGTCTATATCAATATAATTTTTCAGGCAGTAAAAAGCGGGGATATATTCTTTATTTACTCCTTCTAAAATTTTAGCTGCCTGCGCTTCTCTACCTGCCAGTATATTCGCCATGGCTATTTTGGCCCGCATCCCTTTCCATCCTTCCAGCATAGTAGTGGCCTGTTCCAGTAATGCGATTCCTTTTTCCCTGTTATCTTTTTTCAATTGAAAGATGGCCTGATTCAATCTGATCCTCCCATAATGAAAACTCAATAACCTGCTCAGGTCTTCAAAAGGAGTCAATGAATGATCAACTCTTATATCTATCTGATTGTACCATTCATTGTGCGTGCCTTTTACCATCAGCGCAGCAGATTGTTTGCCAGTAATCATACCACCCGCCTGTTGGCCTGCCACTATTGCTGCCAACAAACGTTCTGCCAGGGTACCTTTAGTTCGTTCAAATACTACCCCCATACTATCCAGCACACCGGCTGCCAGCTGATTGCCTATTACTACATAGTTCTTCCCGCTTTTTGCGCCGGCTATTCCTTTCCAGTATTTCAATTCTTTGCCAACATATGCATAAGTATTTCCTTCTTTATCAATCCCGGCTACTTGTCTCAATCCGGCATCTTCATCATGTGCGCTTGTATATTCAATAGCCTCTTTTAATGGCATTTTTTTTAATTGCGCCAATCCATTTACACCATATGCCGGCTCCGTCTCCGCAATTACAGAAAAGGCCCCCACTCCCGGCTCAATATAAATAGTAGAATTCCCTACATAGATATTATTCGTGGCCACTGCAATTCCCCACTCCGCAGCAGCAGGATCATAGGCAGTAATTGAAAATGTGGCATTGATATCCTTATTTAGTAAGAGAGATGGCAAATTTTGCCCGAATCCAGGGATGGTCAACAAAAGGAAAATTATAGTTCTCATATCTGACAAAGTATCCATTTTATAAAAAAGGTTGCATCCTCGCCGCACCTTTATTTATCATCACGCTATCCTTCATCAGCCCATCGTCAACTTCCCCACATCCACTCGCCTACAAATCAAATATTCTATAATTTATAATTCCTTTACTAATGAGGCTACCGCCGGTCACTTTCTACTTGCAGATTCAGTTTCTTTCCTCACATTTGATTCAAGTAATGCGTAATAATTCCCTATCAGCCTAATGCCCAACTTTCATGCGTCTGATTATTAAAAAAATCCTGAAAAGTACAGCTTTACCGCTGTACCTGATATTCCGCGTGGGGCGATGTTACTTTTTCTCATTATCCGCAACTAATCATATTTCACCTTTTATGACTGCGGATATACTTCCCCTGTGGCAGTTATATTCGTTAGCCACTTAAACCTTTATAATGAAACGTTTTGTTAAACACCTTGCTGTTTCTCTCACTTTTTCCTGTACAGCACATGTTTTACACGCGCAGACCAACTGGCAGCTACAACCTGTAGCCCTGCAAACCCGCTGGGCCAAACTCGTATCTCCCACGAACGCACTGCCTGAATATCCACGTCCCCAGATGATCCGTGACAACTGGCAAAACCTAAACGGACTATGGGAATACGCCATTACTGACAAAGACGCTACAAAGCCTGTAATTTTCGCCGGAGAAATCCTGGTGCCTTATCCTATCGAATCGGCATTATCGGGCGTTAAAAAGGCTGTATTGCCCTCACAACGACTTTGGTACAGACGTACCCTGCCCCCCATTTCACGGCTTGAAGGAAAACGGATCCTTTTACACTTCGGCGCCGTGGACTGGCAAAGCACTGTCTATGTAAATGGCAAACAAGCCGGCACCCACACCGGTGGCTACCAGAACTTTACTTACGACATCACCCGCCTGCTGAAAGAACGCGACAATGAAATACTGGTGAGCGTATGGGATCCTTCTGACCAGGGCATCAATCCCCATGGCAAACAGGTACTGGCTCCCAAAGGCATCCGCTATACCGCTACCACCGGTATCTGGCAAACCGTATGGCTCGAAACCGTACCTGACACCTACATCTCCTCTCTCGTGGTTACGCCTGATGTAGACGGCGGTTTCCTTTCCCTCGCCGTCAAAACCGGTGGTATGACAGGAAACTATAAGGTAGCAGCATTCGCCAGCACCAATGGTAAAATAATCAGCTCCGCCAAAGGCAAAACCAATGAAATCATCAAAATACCTGTTCCCAAAGCACACCTGTGGAGCCCGGAAGATCCTTTTCTCTATGACCTCTCTGTGAAGCTCATTCAGAATGGAGATACTTCCGATGTCGTTACTTCTTATTTCGGCATGCGCAAAATCGCTATCAAAAAAGATCCGAAAGGACAGGAAAGGATTTACCTGAATGATAAATATACCTACAACCTTGGCGTACTCGATCAGGGTTTCTGGCCGGATGGTCTTTATACCGCACCAACGGACGACGCCCTCCGCTTTGACATCGAAGCCATCAAAGCCATGGGATTCAACACTATCCGTAAGCACATCAAAATAGAACCTGCCCGGTGGTATTACTATGCAGATAAACTGGGCATGCTCGTTTGGCAGGATATGGTGACCTGTGCCAGTCTGAAACCTGAAGCAAAGGAGGCTTTTGAAAAAGAAAGCGCGGCTAACGTAGCACAACTTTACAACCATCCTTCCATCATTTCATGGGTACTCTTCAATGAAGGCTGGTTTACCTACGATCAGCTCCGCCTGACCAAATGGCTGAAGAGCACAGACCCTACCCGTCTTGTAAACGGTCATACCGGCGAAAACTACGAGATGGATGGACAAGAGGTTGCTGAAAAGTGGGCCAGTGCAGACTTTGCTGATGTACATGACTACCCGGGCCCCGGTATTGCACCGGCACTCCCCGGCAAAGCAAGGGTATTGGGTGAATGGGGTGGCATCGGCGTACCTGTCAAAAACCATGAATGGGATGCTGTAGCCGGTTGGGGATATGTAAAGATCACCCCGGCGGAGTTAAGTACCCGCTACGCATCTATGGTTAAAAAGCTAAAAGACTACGAAACTCAGGGCCAGTCTGGCTCCATATATACTGAACCTTACGATGTGGAAATTGAGGAAAATGGCCTCATGACTTACGATCGTGAGATCATCAAAGTACCGCTCGATACCCTGCGTAAAATACACGCCGCCTTTATTCCACAGACATTCAATATGGATCTCGGGCTTAAAAATGCAGATACGACTTCTATACCCGATCCATTCCGACCCCAATTCCTCGCTATCCTGGAAATGGAAGCTGATGCGAAAAAGACGCATGACTGGCAGCCTATGACGGAAAGCGTGACCGACTACCTGAGTAAGGGCGGTACCAGCTTCTCCCCTACCAAAATCAGCAGCATGGCGCAAAAGGTATTCAATGGTACGGAGGATACTGTTTTATTAAATCAGGCCCTGAAATGGATGGAAAGAGTGGTGGAGATAGAAAGAAATACATTTACCATGGGTACTTATGCGAACCTGTTGTACAGGCTGGGAGATAAGGAAAATGCCCTGAAATGGATGGTAAAATCAGTGGAACTGGCGCATGAGGAAGAGATACCGGAGTATCAGGCGATTTATGACAAGATGAAGAAAGGCGAAAAAACATGGAAATAAACAGGAAGTTCTATAAGGTTTGTTCGACGCTTCTATAAGCTTTCTTCGACCTTTCTATAAGCGCTGTTCGATGCTTGTTCGACGCTTCTTCGATGCTTGTTCGATGCTTCTTCGACGCTTCTATAACTAAAAAGACCCGGCTGTATAAGCCGGGTCTTTTTAGTTATTTCCTTTTCTTCTTGGCGCCTCTTGTTTTAGGTTTACCATATTTCATCTGCATCTTCTCCTTATGGGAGATCTTTACATTCACTTTCTTATTCTTATCCTTCTTCTCATGGAAAGCAGGTCCATAAGTTTCCAGCTTTGGCAAAGCCACCAGGAAGTTCTTCATCTTCACCTCCGGCATTTCATCATCTGTCAGCACATTGGAGATTTCCAGCTCTTCCGGCAATGGTTCCAAAGGAATCTCATAATTCATCAAAGTCTGAATTCTTTCCAATGCCTCTTTCTCCCGCTCCGTATGGAAAATGATTGACTTACCATGCTTGTCCGCACGACCGGTACGACCTATCCGGTGCAGGTAGCTCTCCGGTACCTCAGGTACATCAAAGTTCAGCACATGGCTCACATCTTCAATATCAATACCTCTCGCGATGATATCTGTAGCAATCAGGAACCGGTATTCGCCTGATTTGAATTTCTTTACCGTATTAAAACGATGGTTCTGCTCTTTATTGGAGTGAATGACACCCACCCGCTCAGGAAACTTCGTTTCTAACTGCTCATACAGCTGGTTGGCCAGTTCTTTGGTAGCAGCAAAGATCAGCACCTTGCTCATCTCCCCGCGTGTTTTCAGCAGCAGTTCCAGCAGGTTGACCTTTGTATTGAAGTTCGGTACTGCGTACCCTGTCTGACTGATATTCTCACGTGGCGTACCCACAGGTGCAGCTTCTATCGTTATTGGTGCATTGAAGTACACCTCCATCAGATCTTCTACTTCCGGGGTAATAGTCGCCGAAAAGAGCAGGTTTTGCCTTTTAGCCGGCAGTAAATCCAGGATATGTTTCAGTTGCGGACGAAAACCAAGGTTCAGCATTTCATCCACCTCATCGATCACCAGTCGCTTAATAGCTTTCAGTTTCAATGCACCACTCAGCACCAGGTCCACCAACCGGCCAGGGGTCGCTACTACCACATCCAGTTTTTCATTGGCAGTCACCATCTGTGGGTTCATATTCACCCCACCAAAAAATCCGGCGACCGCCACATTCATATAGGGAGTCAGCTTCTTTACCGCCTCCACTACCTGGGTAACCAGCTCGCGGGTAGGCACTACTACCAGGATCTGGGCATAGCGATCTTTGGAAAACTTCCACTGCCGCAAAGCTGGTAGCAGGTAAGCAAAGGTTTTACCCGTACCGGTCTGTGCAATGCCACATACGTCCTGACCGGACATGACCACAGAAAAGGCCTTCTCCTGAATGGTAGTGGGCGTTGTATAGCCCAGGTCACTCAGGGCATTCAATAAAGGCTTGCTGAGGTTTAATTCATCAAAAGTCATAATTCGATTCAAAATGAACCGCAAAGGTACTGAATCTATTTCTTCTGATAACTTCCGGCCAATTTCACCAGGGATTCCGGATCATCGGTAATGATTCCATCTACGCCCAGGTCTATCATCTTTTGCATTTCCTGTGGGTCATTCACCGTCCAGGGCAATACCTGCACTTTCTTATTGTGGGCGGTGGTGATCAGGTCCTTGTTTACCAGCGCGGAATAAGGGCTGTAGATATCCGGGGTAAAGCCCAACTTCTCAATATTCATATCGAAAGAGTCCTTCCCGTATACCAGCAGTGCGAGTTTTTGCTTTGGGTATAGTTTGTGGATCACCTGCAAAGTCCGGATGTCAAAAGATTGTACAGTCACCCTGTTCTGGATGCCTTTGTCCCTGATCACCTTCATCATCAGTGCCACAAACTCATCCGGTGCCGGGTGAAAAGTGCCATCCCCGTCAGGAGAGCACTTGGTCTCCATGTTGTAATACATCGGTTTCAGGTGATGCGTTTTTACGTAAGCTTCCACGCTGTCAATCAGTTCGGACAACAGTGGTTTATACGTTTTCATCTTCACCTGCTTTGGAAAGTCTTTATGTGGTTTGGTACCGGCATCGTATTTCCGGATACTGTCATATGGCATGGTGTACAACTTGTAGGATTGTTCACCGGCCTTTTCAATATCCTTTCCTTCCGGGGTCCGCATAAAGTCAGCCGACATATACAGGTCGTGCGACACAACTACCTTCTTATCTTTGGAGATCACACAATCCAGTTCCAGTGTACGTGCACCCAGATCTATCGCATGCTTCATAGCAGGAATGGTATTTTCCGGCATCAAAGCACGTCCACCTCTATGTGCCTGCACATCAATCTGTGCAGCTGCTCCCAGGGAAGCCAGCATTAAAACACTACCTAATAACCTTTTCATAGTTTTATTTTAAAATCCACATTATACCATTGATATCGGTGGGCATGGCGACGCAGGTGTTCTATCAAAACGGAATTAGCTACAGTAAATAACTGTGTATCGGGTGTGCTGTCTTCCTTAAGTTTGACGGTATTGCCATAATCGGATAAATGTTTGTTGGGTCAGATCGCTGGCTGTATCATGTGTGGCATTTCTTTTCAGAAAATAGCGGTAGACTTTTTTGTGTGTCAGATCATAGACCTGTTTGAACACCGTCTCATTGCCATCTTTCAATTGTAAGATCAACATGTTGCAACAGTATGGTGGTTGCAAGTTGAGGATAATTACTGACTCCTTACATTAACTTACTGTTAATACTTCCTGTCAGTCGTATAGCGTACTATTTCTTCCAACGCATCTTTCACTTCTGTATTGCCGAAAGTATCGAGTATGGCCAAAGCCTCGTCTCTGAAGGCATACATGCGTTCAGTTGCATAGTCTAAGCCGCCACATTCCTTTACTACTGAAATCAGGTAAGCGATTCTTTCCTTGTTGGTATTCTGATGCCTGATAATGTGTAATAACTCTTTACGTTGTGCAGGGGAACAATTGGCAATTGTATAAATTAAGGGTAAGGTTACTTTCTTTTCCTGGATGTCATTGCCTACTGGTTTGCCGACATCTTCAGTGCCATAATCAAACAGGTCGTCTCTGATTTGAAAGGCCATTCCTACTTTCTCTCCGAACAATGCGATCTTTTCAACGAGGCTTTCATTATTAGTGGCGGAAGCGGCGCCGGCTCTACAGGCTGCCTTTAGCAGCGCTGCCGTCTTCTGACGGATGATGGTATAATAAACGTCTTCTTTTAAATTTAACTTTTTCGAGCGTGTCAGCTGTTCCAGCTCTCCGATGATCGTCTCTTCAATGGCGTCCGAAAATATCTTCAGGATCTTATGATCGCCTATCGAGAGGGATTGCAGCATCCCGTTCGAAAACATAACATCGCCCACTAATACAGCCGTGCGGCTTTTCCAGAGGGCGTTTACCGAGGCTTGGCCTCTCCTTTCCGCCGCATCGTCTACGATATCATCGTGTACAAGCGAGGCATTGTGCAACAGCTCTACCAATACAGCGGCTCTATAACTTTGTTCCGTGATATTGCCCGCCAGGTGCGCGCTCAGCAATACAAATACAGGTCGTACCTGCTTGCCGGAATGTCGTAGAATGTAATCAGTGATCTTATTAAAAAGCGCACTATCACCCTGCATCCATTCGCGCAAATATTGGCCAAAACGTATAAGGTCCCCTGTTAGTATCTTCTTCGCTAATTGCATAAAGTGCTCCAAAGATAATAAATTCTGTCAGCAGGTAAGCCAATCTCCATCAGCTTACCTGCTGACAGCCATTCATATTATTTGGCGCCGTCGATGGTACTCTGGCGATAGTTCGTTACTACCGGCTTGAATTTTACATGCTCTATCTTTAGTACTACAGGGTTTGGCCACTTGCGATCAGTGTAAAAACGCTGTCCGTTTACCGCACTGATGAAGAGTCCTACAGGAGTATTCTGTGAATAGATACCTGCATCAAAGTTTTCCTTATATTCTACCAGCTCACTGGCATAGCCTAAAATGGACACTTTGGTCTGGGCATTTCCCTCCAATGTGTGAAACACCATATCTTTTCTTTCTCCATATTTCCAGTCCTTACCGCCCTGTACAAAGGCATAGACGGTGGAAGTATCTCCACCACGGGTGAACCAGACATTGCCTTCTTTGGCCATATGCCAGGGGCGTACGCCTGTCACAGCTTCGTTATTGGCAAACTGCCACAGGGCCAGTTCACGCAGCAGGGCTTCTTGTTCAATCTGGATTTCTCCATCCGGTTTGGGTCCTACATTCAGTAAGAGATTGCCCCCTTTGGCCCTGGTTTCAATGAGCATATTGATCATCTCTGTGCCGGATTTCTGAGGGTCGTTGGTAGGTTTATACTGCCAGTCTGTACCCATGGTAAAACAAGCCTCCCATGGACCGGGTAATACCGAATCAGGCAGCTCCTGCTCCGGCGTATTCATTTGCCCGCGGGTCACTACGATGTTCGGTTGCAGTTCCCAGGCGTATTCTTTCAGCCCTTCGGCAGGACCGTCGAAGAAGATAAAGTCGATCTTACCGTAATTGCTTAAGAGTTCTTTCAGCTGTGCTTTGTCAAGCGCCATCAGCCCCGGGTTCTTTTCAGGGAAGTGCTGTGGCAGCTGCATTCTGCCTACGGGCACATGATGCTGATATAAGTAATTAAAATCCTCAGGGGAGAAATAGATACCGATCGCGATGCCTTGTTTGCGGAAGGCATCAAAGATGGCTTTGGTCGCATCTTTTTTGAACGGCGTATTCATAATATTGAAAGGCGTAGTCTTTGTATCCCACATACAAAAACCGGAGTGGTGCTTGGTTGTAAACACCACATACTTCATACCTGCGAGTTTAGCGAGCACAGCCCAGTCATCAGGATTGAATTTATGTGGGTTAAAGGTTTTGGGCAATTCTTTTGTAAACCGCTCCAGGTATTCGTCGGAGGCACCTGCCATACTATGGCTGATCACTGCGCCCAGCTGTGCATCCACACTCCAGTGAATAAACATACCGAGACCAAGGTCCATGAACCATTTTTCTTTTCCCGGGTCGTTGCTGGTTTTTTGAGCGGAAACGTTAAAAGACATGACAATAAAGGCTAAAGCCAGGCATAATTTTCTTTGCATAAGAGAATCCAGTTGATAAGCAATGGATAATAATACAAAGAAAATCCCCGAAATGCAAGGGATTAAACACCGCTGGCTAAGATTGTGATGGCCTCCTCCATTTCCGCTGTAGTCAAAGACGCAAACCCAATCCGGCAAGCATTTTTCACCATATAAAAAGAGCCATCGCTGATGTATAGACCCTGCTTTGCTGCATGTGCAGACAATGTTTTTAAAGGCACTTTGAATTGCGACCAGATGGCCATGCCACCCATGGGAACTGTATATTCTACTACCCCTGGCATATGTGTATCCAGTAGCGTGGTCAGATGCTGTAACCGGGTATGATAGACCTTATTCGCCTTTTTCAGGTGGCGGGACATGTCTCCGTTTTTAATCAGTATAGCCAGTGCATCTTCCATCAGGTGGTTCCCTTTCAGGTCAAGTAATTTGCGCAGGTAGATGCCTTGCTGGATAAAGTCTTCCGCGCCTACCATAAATCCGATACGTACAGAAGCCGCCAGGGATTTAGAAAAAGAGCCTATATAGATCACTCTTCCATCATGCTGCCCGCTGGCCAGCGGCAGGTAAGGAGCGGAATTATAATGGAAGCCATAGTCATAATCGTCTTCGATGATGGCAAAGTTGTATTGTGCTGCCAGTTCCAGCAGGTGCATTCTTCTGGCAGGACTCAGGGTGACGGTGGTTGGATGATGGTGATGAGGAATAACATAGAGCATGCTGATGGGGTGCTTTTTACAGATAGCTGCAACGGCGTCTGTATCTATGCCCTGCTCATCCACAGGTACAGAGAGGAGGTTCGCACCCAGGTGTTGAAATAACTGGCTGGCGGTGTTATATCCGGGTATGCCTGCGATCACATTGGCGCCGGGGGCAATGGTAAGGCGTGCAGCAATGTAAATAGCCATCTGGGCGCCATGGGTGATGAGGAGGTTCGGGATATCAGCTTTGATACCTCTTGTTTCAGAGAGGTAGTCAACCATAGCTTCCCGCAGACTGAGAGCGCCGGCAGTGACAGCGCCTGAGACCGGGTTTTTATATTTGAATTTGAGCAGACTTCTGTATTCCCGCATCAGTAAGTCCAGCGGTGCTAAGCGGGTATCTGGCCAGCCATCGTCAATGATGAGGCGGAATGGGGTATTTGGAGGATAGATACTCCCCTGGTAATCGGGTGCCAGCACATGGAAGGGGGCAGACATTTGTTTGCCATAGCCACTGGCGCCTTCCTGTTGCCATTCACGGGGTTTCAGTTCCGGTAGGTTGCCGGCTACATAAAATCCTTTCCGGGGGGTAACGAGGATCCATCCCTGAATTTGTAATTCACTGTAGGCCGCGACGACGGTTTTGCGGTGTACATCCAGGGTTTCAGCCATTTCACGGGTACCTGGCAGGGCCATTTCGGGCTTTAGGATTCCGTTTTTGATATGTTGGGCAATAGCGTTGGCGATCTGCCTGTAGACAGGCAGGGCTAAGGTTTTGTTTAGTGGGATGAGGGTTTGAAATGGCAGCATCTGGACTACTTTATATTTTAAAACTGGGATACAAAGATAGTCCTGGCAAGCAGTAGTTTTGATAGGTAAACCAAAAAAATATGCACATCCATTACAAAACAGACACAGTTCCGGCTACAGCGGATATTATTGAATTATATGACAATGCGGGATTGAAAAGGCCGACGGAAGATGCGGGGAGGATAGCGGAGATGTATAAAAACTCACCCCTGGTTGTATCTGCGTGGGATGGGGAGAAATTGGTAGGGGTAGCGAGGTCATTGACCGATTATTGTTTTTGTTGCTATCTGGGTGATCTGGCGGTGAATAAGGATTATCAGATGGCGGGAATTGGGAGGCAATTGGTGGCGTTGACGCAGGAGGTGATAGGGCCGAAGACCATGTTGTTGTTATTGTCAGCGCCGACGGCAATGGAGTATTATCCAAAGATTGGGATGACGAGGTTGAATAATGCGTTTTATATAGCGAGAAAGGAATAGACATCTACGCAGCCGTTATATTCCGTAGAACTACGGATCATTTTCCGTACTTCCCCTCTGGTGCTCTTCCTTCCGCCATTTTATCTTTGTGTCAGTTTAGTTCTCATCAAAGTTGATGCACCTGCTGACAGCACCAACAAAGGACCGACGGTTACTAGCCGTCGGTCTCTTTTTCTGAAAATAGTTTTCACTCCCCGTTGGTGAATTTCAACTTTCATGAATGTTTTATCTATTTAATATTCAGTACCTGCATTAATATTCTCCACTTGCACCACCGCCACTGGCACTACCACCACCAAAATCAAAGCGATCTTTGCCCGGTGCACCTGTTTTGAAAGATTGTGAGATCACAATAGACTCAATCTGTAATGCTTCCAGTGTACCTTTTTCATCATCTTCCTCAGAAGTAAACCCATGCTTTGGTTCTTTCAGATATTTGATAATACCATAGGCCAATAAGATCATG
The DNA here is from genome assembly GCF_034274695.1 of Chitinophaga sp. LS1. Lineage (NCBI taxonomy): Bacteria > Pseudomonadati > Bacteroidota > Chitinophagia > Chitinophagales > Chitinophagaceae > Chitinophaga > Chitinophaga sp. LS1. The sequence goes on along the minus strand of NZ_CP128362.1, from coordinate 4,094,123 downwards.
ATCAATCCACCGAGTGTCATCGCTACTTCCAGTGGTGCTACGCTATGGTAATATCTTACAGTAAACACAATAGCTGCTACCAATATCATTCCCACACGGATCAGGATCTGGTTTTTATTTTTGATTCCAAAGAATAAATACACGAAAGGAATTACAACAGTCAATATCCAGAAGATCCATCCCATTGGTAAAATAACCACATGCCATCCGGGTTCGCCGTTGTACAATGATTCATAAAACGATCTCACCACAAAATAGTTTCCTCCTGCATATAGGGTCAGCAATGCCAGTGCCTGCATTCCTTTCATTACACTTTTATAGTGCCTGAATGCATCATCCTGGGCCAGCTTTTTAAACAACCAGTACATGCCAAAAGAAACCCCGATTATTACAAAAGGCAACATTAACAAGAGTGACTGCAGGGCTTGGACCAAAGTATACAACAAGGCCAGTTGTGCCACCCAACCCATTACCTGATCAGCAAACCGCAGGAAAAACCAGCTAGCAGTGATAAGAACAAATACGCCTGTTCCAACAGGGCTCATACTCCCCCCCAATAACAGTATCCCTCCTATCAAAGCACTTCCACACATCCACATCAACGCGGCATCTGCACCAGACTTATAGTGTTTTTTTTCTTTCACCAACAGTTCCAATACGATAAAAGAACCTACTGCAAAAAAGATATTAATACCTCCAAACACATCTTCGGAAGCTCCTCCCAACATGATTAAACACAGGAACCCATAAGAAAAGATACCTATTATCAATGTTAGTATAAACAATCCTATCCTCAAATATATATTGGGAGTATACAATGCTACCGGATAGGCGGCTTTAATAGCGGCCAGTTCCTCCTGTGTGATCAATTGTTTCCTGAAAGCCTTTTCAGCTTCAAGGACAATCTCCCTGTTATCCAGCTGTTGTTTATTGTAGGCTATCATGTTTGATCTTTTTATTTGCGTTAATAAGGAATATAATCAATCCAATGGCAGAGGCGATGAAATACAGGATACCAGCGTAAATACCACCCTCGCTCTCTGTAAGAATGAGCAATCTTACTACTACATAAGATAACCCTACATAACCATATAAAGCCATCATCAGCAGAAAATAAAAAGACTGGTGTTTCAATGCTTCTCTGTAGATATAGAAACTGATGCCGACCTGAAGTAAGAACCATATCAGGTAACTGGCATTTTCTTCATTATAGTAATTAAAATGAGACTTAAACATCGCTGTTACACAAGCCAGCAACATCAGGTGCATACCGAAGTTGCGGTAGGTAAATCCGAAGTGAGGTTTCTTTCGCAGGTAGTGGGTAAAGTAGTCCATCAGCAGCAAGGCGGCTCCCAATATCAATCCTGTAATGATCAGGCGTGTGTCTATATACATCGTGCCTTCCATAAAGGTCAGTGGCGATACATTTACACCCAGCCATGCAGCGAGGTTCGTAATAGCCAGACTCAACACGCCTAAATGATCAAAGTAATAAGCGCTGAAAAACAACACTGTCAAAGGAATAAATGTAGCTGTTCCATAGTGGAATTTAAATACGCCATACGCTCCTTGCAGGTAGGTAATAAAGGTGATGAACAATAAACATCCTAACAGCAGAATGTAATCGAAGAATGGGTTGGGAGCTGGAACCTTTCCCCATGAGAAAGGCAACTTTCGCCGGAAGCAATAATAAAAACAGCCGGCACAAGCCAATGCAATTGCTAACAGTACGACCTGATGGCCAATGGTATCGATATTTTTGTAAACAAGGACACCTAATCCCCCGCTTAATAACAGTACTCCTAAATAAAGAATGGTTTTCAATTCCCAATGGAGGCTAAACAATTTTTTCCCGGTGGCAGCATGGATGTTGGACATTGACCCGGGGGAGATCAAACCATCCTGCTCCAGTTTCCCGAACATGCGAATATTCATTCAGGGAAAATATAACATTAAGTTCATATAAAAAAGGATTGGGGGAATGCTATATGCATGAATGTGAAAAATTAACGGCTTAATTTCACTCTGAAATTCATTGACTTAACTTGCAAATCAGCCATGATAGCTAGTTTGGACAAAAGAAAGATTTTATCCACCTGTAAATATGACTTAGCTTTGCCACCGCAAAACCAGCGACCACCCCAGATATATCTCATCTCTGAGCGTACTAATGCCCGCTCAGAATAACCCTAAAACCGGATATGTCGGACGCTGTAAATTCAATTGACCTTCTGTCTGAGCTAGTCTGTTACATCAGCATTAAAGATGCTCCGCTGATTACGCAGGAAGAGTTTGAAGAGCAGAAGAACAAAATTAAAGACTATGAAAAAGACATTCAAGTTGCCATTTTTAACAAGGCAGTGTTATTATCGTCTCCTCAACATTACAATGACTTCATATCGTCATATTCAAGAGTATTATCTCATCTTGAAAACTGCCTGACAGAGGCCCTTCCCGACGTTTCCGAAGATACCGGCGAAGGCTCCTTCACGGTGTATTTATTAAATTACACATTACAGGCGGTTCAGCGATTAAAGCTCTTTATCGATAACCGCTTCTTCCATACATCTGGTGGAACACCGGACCCCGATAAACCCCTTGCCAGAGAAAAACTCAAATTGAATATTGCTGTATCTGTTATTGCTACGCTTATGTCTGCATTTGTGCGGTCGGGCGATCATGTTTCTATAAAACAGGAGACAGCGATCATGCGTTTTGCTATACAGCTGTTTAGCTCAAAGCAGGCGGATGAGATAGCGTTTAAAAGTTTTCAGAACCATTATAGGATGCCTGAGAAGGCGGCGATAGACAAGGCGATGGAGATATTGAAAGGGATGTCAAAGTGGTTGAGGGAACTTTAAGAGAATAAGGAGTTATAAATGAAACAGTTGGCAGGGGTTGTACAGGCCCTTGCAACTGTTTTTTCCGGAGAGAGGGATGTTACTTTGTGCCATTTAAAGTTATGGACAAGGAAATATATAATTTCACCTTCAATAAGGAAGATGCAACTTTCCAGTTTGATAGTATTGGGCCGAAAGGTAAAATAAGGAAATTAATTTCATATATACTTTTCGATAGAATGGATGATGGTACACCTGTTCTAAATTTAGCCTTTGGCGATTTAGAAGGTAATGACCAAAATATCAGCGATACAGTTATTTCAAATAATCCGGATAGAGACAAAGTTCTTGCGACAGTTGCCAGGACTGTATTGCAAATAATTGATTCGTATAATAAAGTAGGAATAATTGCTCAGGGTAGTACTCCATCACGAACCCGATTATATCAAATTAGTATCAATGCTTACAAAGAAGAAATTGACGAGTATTTCGAAGTCAAAGGATTAACGGATAAAGGATGGGAGATATTTAAAAATGGTACAAACTATTCATCATTTTTAGCAACTAAAAAAGTTTAAAATTTTAAACCATGAAAAAAAAATCAGTATTTTCTGAAACCTTAAACAAAAAGTATAAAGCAGTTGAAGGAGGGGTAAGCATTTCAATCGAAGATATACGCAAAAGCCCATTTATTATTAAAAAGCTGGAAAATGCTAAAGCTACATTGAAAAAGTATCCCATTCCAATGCATCTGTTTAAAGAAAACAAAAACTAAACCATGAAACAACATCAGTATTTTCCAAAACCTTTCACAAAAAATACAAAGCTGTTGAAGGAGGTTTAAGCTTTTCAGTAGAAGACTTACACAATAGCCCTTTCCGGATTAATAAACAGGAACGTATGAGAGAAATATTAGAAAAGCATCCTATCACTGTCGAATTACTTAAAGGGAAGAAATAATCCACCATCCCAATGGCATTATTCAAAGAAAAATAACAACATAGCCTCACCCCCGTGAGGCTTTTTTTTCACCCCTACCACCCACATTATCAACCCCTTCCCCCCACCTGCACACCCCTCCGCAACTACTCTCCCATCCTCCCATCCCCTTTCTTTGCATAAAACCCAAAATCATGAACAACAAACAAAAACTATTCACCCTCTCCCTGCACCAGCAGGAATCAAACTGGTACAAAACCCTACACCTACGCATCATCACCAAAGGCAGCAAGCCCTCCACCTTCCGCCTCGTCATGCTCCTCCTCCTCAACTACCGCCACATCCCCAAATATTCCAACTTCAATATCACCATCAACTGTTCCCAACTAAACAGTTATCCAACCCCCACCTTCGATAAATCATCCCTAAACTAACCTCAACCTCTTCATTTTTTGCCACATTCATATTTATCAAACAAGCCGGGTATTCTTACCTGGCTTTTTTTATCAAAACAATCCCCTGATTATCAAACCACAACCAAGGGTTGCACATCCACCCACAACTATTCTCACATTGAACTTTTCAATTCCTTTGTAGCGAGTTAACAATTTCATATCTCTTACATACGATATTTCATTAGGGGTTAAATGTATATCAGACATGTCAGGTATTCTTGCCAGACATCCTTCATTTTTCACGCATAAGTATTAGCCCGGCAATCTTGCCGGGCTTAATATAACCAGACTTAATTTGAATTATTGATTTGCAAAATCTATTTTTATTACTACTTTTAAATCACCAGCCCAAAACATTCCTTATCTATATTATGCATAAAGTTCCACATAGTGACGTTGATTTGCTGAAACTGATCGCCCAGGGAGACCGGCATGCATACCAACTTATATTCGAAAAATACTGGACCTCTATCTATAATACCGCCCTCCTCCTTACCAAATCCCCCGCTTTTGCCGAAGACATCGCACAGGATGTATTCACCATGCTCTGGGAAAAACGCGCCACCCTTCCCGCTATCGAAAAGCCCGAAGGCTTCCTCTTCATCACCGCCCGTAATATCATCTATTCCCGTCTGCGCAAATTGGCCAGCGACAAGGCTTACAGACAATACATCCAACATTGCTTCCAGGAGCAGCAAGCCTCCACCGCACAGGAACAGGCGGAATACAAAGAACTGGAACAAACCATTCTCCGTACTATACACAACCTCTCCCCCCAACAACAAAAAGCTTTTACACTTAGCCGCTTCCAGGGCATGCAACACAAGGAAATCGCCCAAAACATGGGCTTATCCCCCGTTACTATCAAAAGCTACATCGTCCAGGCCATCGTCACCCTCCGCAGGGCACTGGCCAATCACCCCGCCCGCTCCCTCATCATCCTGTGGGCACTTTCCTTCCTCCCATAATTTATTTTCAAAACACCACCTCCCTCTGTCCAGGTTGTGCGTCTTTACCTTGTTATGGATCAGAATACCTTTTCAATCCTTTTAGAAAAATACCTCAGGGGCAGCATCTCCCAGGACGAAGTCACCAGCCTGCTGGACTCCCTGGAAGACGATGCCATGCGCCTACAATGGGAGCAGGCCATCGCCGGCATGCTAGCAGCGCAGGCGCAGAAGAACATGCTACCTGCGCAAACACAGGAGAAAAATATACTATCTGCCCAAACGCAGGAGGAAAACATACAACCAGCCCACACACAGGAGAAAATACCACATAAAATAATACTTTACGCCGTAGCAGCTACCCTATTAGCCCTACTGGCCACCAGCATTCTCTACCTTACCCACAATAACCAACAAGCACCCATTCAAATTGCCACCACGCAACCTCATACAATTGCACCCGGTGGTAACAAAGCCATTCTCACCCTCGCAGATGGCAGCCAGATCACCCTCGACAGCGCCAACAACGGCGCTATTGCCCACCAGGGCAACGTCCAGGTCATCAAACTCAACAATGGTCAACTCGCCTATAAAGCCGACGCAGCCGGCACAAACGAACTGCATTACAATCGTCTGGTCACACCCAGGGGAGGACAATTCATGATCATCCTGCCGGATGGCTCCAAAGTCTGGCTCAATGCCGCCACCTCTCTCAGGTACCCTACCGCTTTCAGTGGAAATAGCAGGGAAGTACAACTCTCCGGTGAAGCCTATTTTGAAATTGCCCCTAACGCCCACATGCCTTTCATCGTCAATGTAAACAACATGGAAGTCAAGGTCTTAGGCACCCAATTCAATATCATGGGCTACCCCGACGAAAACAGCACCCAGACCACCCTCCTGGAAGGTGCCGTTCGGGTACAACACAATACCGCCGGCGTGCGCCTCCAGCCAGGCCAACAAGCTTCCGTGCAAGGAGAAAACATGACTGTAAAAAAAGATATAGATGTAGATGAGGTAGTCGCATGGAAGAACGGCTATTTTCATTTCAACCATGAATCACTACCCGGTGTAATGCGCCAGATAAGCCGTTGGTACGACGTAGAAGTTATTTATGAAGGAAATATACCTGAAAGGGAATTCGGGGGGAAAATCGAACGCAATAGCAGCTTAAACGACGTTTTGAAAATACTTGAACTCAGCAATGTTCATTACAAGATTAAAGAAAGGAAAATTATAATCACCTCTTAATATCTGATTTACCTAAAAAAGGGGATACATTGTTCTATTCAGGAAGAAAATAATTATTACAACCTAATAATATCACCCGTTATGAAAAAATAGTACTTACTGCCCGACAAAAAAATAACCGGAGCTGATTGCAGTCTGCTCCGGCGAATGCAAGGGCAAACCTGATGAATTGCTTTCTCAAATTCCACAATCCTGGCCCAAAGCCAGGAGGGGACATTATTTACCCTAACAAATCAAATGTATGCATTTAAATTCTAAACGGCGACTGTACATCAAAACATTCCTTGTTATGAAGTTATCCGTAATTATTTTGTTGTCAGCCTGTATGCAGATCTATGCTAAAGGATATGCCCAGTTTGTATCGCTTTCTGAAAAGAACGCGCCACTGGAAAAGGTTTTCCACAATATCGAAAAACAAACAGGCTTTGTATTTTTCTATGATCACAAACTTATCGATCAGGCGCCAAAAGTTTCTATCGATCTCAGAAATGCGCCGCTGGAAAAAGCACTGGACCTTTGTCTGAAAGACCAGTTGTTATCATGGTCTATCGTAAATAAAAACATCGTTATCAAACCACGGCAAGCACCTGCACAACCGGTGAATCCAACGCCGCCACAAGATACCCTCCTGAATATAAAAGGAAAGGTGCTCACCGACAAAGGCCAACCCCTGCCCGGCGCCACTGTAATGGCCAAAGGCACCAACAATGGCGTGGTCACAGATGCAGAAGGTAACTTTAGGATTAAAGTCAAACGTAATACCACCATCGTCGTTTCCTTTATCGGTTACAAAAGCCAGGAAGCTGAGATCACTAACGACCAGCCACAAAACTTTAGCCTCGCCGAAGCCGCCACCCTCACGGATGAAATTGTGGTAGTCGGCTATGGCACTGTAAAGAAAAGCGATCTCACCGGCTCACTCAGCCAGGTCAAATCTAAAGACATTACCGCTTATCCCTCTACCAATGTCATGCAGGCGCTCAACGGCAGAGCTGCCGGTGTACGCGTCATGCAAAACAACGGTGCCCCAGGTGCCAGCGTAAGCCTGCGTATCAGGGGTACGAACTCCATTTTAGGTGGCAATGAACCCCTCTATGTGATAGATGGCTTTCCCTACAATGGCAATCCAACCTTTCTCCAGAACGCCGACATTGCCAGCATTGAAGTACTGAAAGACGCGTCCTCCACTGCTATCTACGGTTCCAGAGGCGCCAATGGCGTAGTGATGATCACCACCAAAAATGGTAAAAAAACCAATATCACATCTGTGGAAGTAGATGCTGGTTACACCATTCAACGTGTATCTAAAAAAATGAAGCTCATGAATGCACAGCAATACGCATTACTATACAATGAGCAGGCTGCAAACGACGGCTTATCCCCCTACTTCACGCAGGCAAAGATTGACAGCCTCGGACAAAATGCCGGCACTGACTGGCAGGACCTCGTACTTCGCAAAGCACCGCTGTATAATATTAGCGCGACGGTGAACGGTGGCACCAGCAACACCCGGTTTTCACTGTCCAGCTCTGCCTACTTACAGGATGGCATCATCAAAGGCAGCGACTACAAACGTTATAACGTGCGTGGTAATATTGAACATGATATCAGCAAGGTGGTCAGCGTCTCTTTAAACACCATCCTGACAAGACTCAATAGCTCACGCAAAAACTCTTCCCTTGGCAACAGAGGAAGCGATCTGATATCAGGTATGTTAATGGCGCCGCCCTCACTCACGCCCTATCTGGCGGATGGCTCGTATAGAAGATTGAATACCGCTTATTCCTTTATTTCTAATGTAATCGTCAATCCGTTAGTACATATTTACGAAGAGTCAGACATGATCAAAGGAGATCGTGTGTTATCAAATGCGGCATTAACGATCAAGCCAGTTAAAGGACTCACCATCAGGATCTCCGGTGGCATCGATAACCTGAATGACCGCGTTGACGCCTACAACAACATAGAACCTACCGTCAATTCTGTTGGCTATGCCAATATAGAAACCACCCAACAGACAGGCCTCCTGAATGAGAACGTGATCACCTACCAGCATGCGCTCAATAAACACTCCTTTAGCATCATGGGTGGCTTCACTTATCAGGATAATACCAATACTACGCTGAATGCTTCCGGCACCGGCTTTCTCAGTGACGTATCTGGTACCGGCGATATTGAAAGTGCTTCTACACCGGGTATTCCAAATAGTAGTTATGCTAAATGGGTATTGCTCTCTTACCTTGGCAGAGCGAATTACAGCTATAATGACAAGTACCTGTTCACTGCCAGCATTCGCCGTGATGGCTCTTCCCGCTATTCAAAGAATAACCAGTGGGCGAACTTCCCTTCTGCCGCCATTGCCTGGAAGGTGGCCAATGAAGAATTCCTGAAACAGTCTAAGGTGATCGCTGATCTAAAACTAAGAGCCAGCTATGGCCTCTCTGGCAATACATCTATTAATCCATATCAGACATTGAACCAACTTGGCGTAGGCAATACTATTTTTGGCGATGCCGCTTATGTAGCCTACGCACCCGGCACTACACTGCCCGGAGACCTGAAGTGGGAAATCACGCACCAGCTGGACGTCGGCGCAGATATCGGCTTCCTGCACAATGACCTCTTCATCACACTGGATTATTACAAAAAGAAAACAGTGAACCTCCTGAACACCGTGCAATTGCCGGCTTCCATGGGGTATACCACCACCCTACAAAATGTAGGTGAAATACAAAACAAAGGTGTTGAACTCGGTATTGACGCTGCCATCCTGAAAGGTACCCTGAGCTGGAATGTAAATGCCAATATCGCCGTGAACCGCAACAAAGTGCTGAAACTGTACAATGGTCAGGATATCTATGGTGATGCCATCTATACCGGCTCCTTAAACGACTATGTCAATATTCTCCGGGAAGGACAGCCACTAGGCATTTTCTACGGATACAAAGAAAATGGCTACACCGCCACCGGCAATATACAATATGTAGATATGAACAAAGACGGTGCGATCACTGCTGCTGACAAAACCTACATCGGCAATCCTAATCCTGACTTTACATACGGCCTGAACTCCGTACTAAACTGGAAAGGCTTTGAACTCACTATCTTCATACAAGGCTCTCAGGGTAACAAAATCCTCAACCTGAACAAAGCCGTTTCTCTTGACCTCGGTATGGGTCTCAACCTGCCGGCAGAAGTCTACGAAAGTCATTGGACTGCTGAAAATACTACGGCTAAATATCCAAAGATCAGCAGAACACTCTCTGCCAATATCTCTGACAGGTTTGTTGAAGACGGCTCCTACCTGCGCTTTAAAAATATCCAGGTCGCATACAACATACCGGCCAAACAACTCGGCTGGAACTGGTTGAAATCTGCACAGATATATGCCAGCGGCCAGAACCTGATCACTTTCACAAAATATTCATGGTATGATCCGGAAGTGAATGCCTACGGTGGTTCCAACTCCATTCGGCAAGGCATCGACTACTCTGTTTATCCGACATTCAAATCTGTAACGTTCGGTATCAGGTGTGGCTTCTAAAATCATTTAAAATATCAACCAATGAAACAGTCAATTCTCTATCTATTTATTATATTCCTGATCACTTCCTGCTCAAAAAAACTGGAAGAACATCCAAAGTCTATTGCGGCAGAAGTATTCTACAATACCCCCAGCGAAGTAGAAGCCGGGCTTGACGCGATCTATATTCCTATCAGGAGAGTCAGCACTATTGGTGCATTATATCTCTGCCAGCAGGAAATATATGCAGAATACCTCTATGGCCGTGGCAGTCACGCACCACTCAATGACTATAATGGTCTGGACAATACGAATATGACCCGTATCAATAGTATGTGGACCGATTTCTATGAGTCAATCCGTGATGCTAATATCGTGATAGAAAAAGCACCGCTGGGTAAATCACTGACAGAAGATGATCTGAAAAAATATGTAGGCGAAGCCCGCTTCCTCCGTGGTCTATGTTATTTCTACCTGGTGCGTAACTGGAATGGCGTACCATTGCGTACAGAAAATAATATGGACTCTATCAACCTCGCGAGGGCTACTGCAACAGATGTGTATAACTATCTCTTAGCAGACCTTGAATGGGCAGAACAAAACTTACCTGACAATCCACGTCTGGTGGGTGCACCTTCCAAATGGGCTGCTAAATCAGTACTGACCGATGTATACATGACCCTGCATCAGTACGACAAGGCGAGAGACAAAGCACTGGAAGTGATCAACTCCGGCAAATACTCCCTCGTAAAAGTAAATGTAGCAGCTGATTTCGATAAGTTATTTGGTCCTGACATCTCCAATTCCACAGAAGAGATCTTTTATCTTAAATATGCGCGTACCCCTTCAGGACAAGGTTTCCCCTATCCTATCTACGCGCATTATCCTAACTCCGGTTATTATCCGCCCGGCGGTTATTATACTTTCTACAGCGACTCCGAACAGAACAGCTTTGTAAAGAACTGGGACAAGAATGATCTTCGTTACGCTTATGACTGGTATGCACAAACCTTTGGACTGGGCGCTACGACTATCCTGTTGAAAAAGTTCAGTGATAAAAGCGCTGTCACCGCCGGCGGCAATGATTATCCCATGTATCGTTATGCAGATATCTTATTGTTCTATGCCGAAGCGGTCGCACAGGCAGAAAGTACTCCCTCCGCTGAGGCACTGGAAAAGCTCAACATGGTACACCGCAGGGCTTATGGCAAAGATCCACTCACTGCCGATGCATCTATTGATTTTCAGTTGACGGACCAACAATCATTCATTGACCGCGTCGTGCAGGAAAGAGGGTACGAGAATTGTGGAGAAGGGAAAAGGTGGTTGGATCTGAAACGCCTGGGTATCGCCCAACAGGTGATAGCCGCTGTAAAAGGCAAAACCGTTACAGAACGGCACCTGCTATGGCCTATTCCCACTGTGGAATACAACTACAATACTGCCATTAACCCAACTACTGATCAAAACCCTGGATACTGATGAGAAAAATAATAGTATTGCTTTGCCTGCTAATGACCGGAAAGCTCTTCGCACAAAACATACGGGAAGTAGACATTTGTATTTACGGCGGTACTTCCGCTGGCGTAATAGCTGGTTATACAGCTAAAAAAATGAATAAATCCGTACTCATCATCGAACCCGGCACAAGACTGGGTGGCCTCACATCCGGTGGCCTTGGTTATACAGATATTGGTAACAAATACGCCATTACCGGCATTTCCCGGGACTTCTACAGGCGTATCGGAAAGCACTATGGCCGGTTTGAACAATGGATATTTGAACCCGGTGTTGCAGAACGCACCTTCCAGCAATATATCAAAGAAGGTGGTGTAGAAGTCCTGTACCAACAACACATCACAGGTGCTAAAAAAACAGGTAACCGTGTCACGGAAATACAAACGGGATCAACCATCATTCGTGCAAAGATGTTCATTGACTGCTCTTACGAAGGAGACCTGATGGCAAAAGCCGGTATCTCTTACACCGTAGGCCGTGAAGACAATGCGCAATATGGCGAGACCTATAATGGTGTACAGCTCCGCGAAAAACACCAGTTCCCCGATGGTATAGATCCTTATAAAGAACCCGGCCAGCCAGCCAGTGGCCTGCTCTGGGGTATCAGTCCGGAACAGGTGGAAAAACAAGGTGCCGGTAATAAAAAGATACAGGCGTATAATTTCAGGATCTGCCTGACCAATCAGCCTGACAACCTGATACCCATTACACAACCGGCAGACTACAATCCTGCGCGGTATGAACTCCTCCTTCGCGTAGTACAGAAATTACAACCTAAGAATCTAAGCGGCATGTTGAAAATAGACCTCATGCCCAATCACAAAACAGATATCAACAATAATGGTCCTTTCTCCACAGATATGATCGGTATGAACTATAACTACCCTGAAGCAGACTACGCTACAAGGGAAAAGATCACAAAGGATCATGAATTGTACAACAAAGGACTCCTTTACTTCATCGGTCATGATCCCCGCATGCCGGAACATCTGCGTAAAGAGATGTTGCAATGGGGGTATCCGAAAGACGAATATCCAGCGTCCGGCAACTGGTCGCCACAAATGTATGTACGCGAAGCCAGAAGAATGGTTGGCGCCTACGTAATGACACAGGCCAATTGCGAAAGCAGGGAAGTCGTGAAGGATGGTATCGGTATGGCGGCATATACCATGGACTCTCACAACTGCCAGCGTATTGTAGAAAATGGCATGGTCAAAAATGAAGGCGATGTGCAGATTGGCGGTTTCGGCCCCTACCCGATTGCGTATCGTTCTATCATTCCAAAACCGGAAGATTGCAGCAATGTATTCGTACCTGTTTGCATGTCTGCTTCGCACATTGCCTATGGCTCTATCAGAATGGAACCAGTGTTCATGGTACTGGCCCAGTCAGCTGCCGTAGCCGCATCTATAGCGATAGACAGTCATCAGTCTGTACAGGATGTCGATGTTTCAAAGCTACAAGCCCTCCTGCGCCAAAAGCCGTTGGCGACAGACGCCACTCCTGAGATCCTGGTAGACAATGATGATGCTACCCATGTGATCATGAAAGGCGACTGGCAAAAGGAAACCAAAGGTGCGTATGGGCCCACTATGTTTATTTCAAACAGTGCCGGCAGCATTCGCTATACACCCGAAGTAACCCGCACCGGTACTTACAAAGTGTATACCTATGTACCTAAGCGCAGTGATCTGCCATCCAGCACGCATATCCGCCTGTCTGCCGATGGCAAAACTACCCAACAAGTCTCTTACACGCCTGCCTCCATTAAAGTGGAAGGGCAGACCTCCGGTGAATGGGTGGACCTCGGCACTATCAAACTGACCAAAGGCGGTAAGGCATTTGTAGAAATCACCAACGAAGGCAAGGATGGTGAAGTGGTAGCAGATGCTGTACTATTCTACCCTCAGTAAATTAAAGTCCGGTAAGAATACCAGACCTTGTTCCCTATCAATCTTAGATTTGTTTGGATAATGAAATATCTTAGTAGTAAGTCCGGTAAGATTACCGGACTGTCTGTTAGCTGCGAAATCTAAAATTATGTCTGATAGGACTACCAAACATGGGATTTGTTATCACATAAACCCTCATTGAGAATTCACTAGAATCGATGCCTTTAGGAGCAAATAGCAACAATTAATCACATCAGAATAGTTGCAACAGGTGACACAACCCTTCGTAACTAATTCATTATAAAATAATTAAGGCTGGCAATATTGCCAGCCTTAATTATTTTCCTATCTTAACGCATGCTTTTTCATTTCCGCCATCAATTTCCTCAGCTAAATGCCTATTGGGACAAATACCTTCCCTATCAGCAACGTCTTGAAGTACCTGCTAAAACCGTCCTTCTTGATGAAGGTAAAAAGTCGCAGCACTACATCTACATCGAAAAGGGCCTTATCCGCACCTACTTCAATAAAAACGGGGAAGAAATCACCGTTCAGTTCTTTTTTGAAAATGAAGGACTTTCCTCGTTCGACAGCTTTATCAACAATACCCCCAGTCCCATTACCATCGAAACCATAGAACCTTCTGTCGTTTACCTGCTTGCGAAGGAACATGTGAACCAGCTCCTTGATGATCTCAGCCACGAAAAGGGGTTTGTAAACATGATCCTTCAGATGACCGTGCAGCGCCAGACGCACTATATCAATGAATTTGTCTCCCTCATCAGGGATACGCCTGAACAGCGCTACCAAAACCTGATCAATGACCGCCCACACATCATCCAAAGGGTACCGCAGCACTACATCGCCTCTTACCTGGGTGTGAGCAAAGTGCACCTCAGCCGTATCAAAGCCAAACTGGCCAAAGGGAAATCTCACTTCTGACAGTTGATAACATATGTTATCGTGCAGGCACTTCCCCTATCCTAATTTTGTGTTATCAAAAACGAGATAACATGAAAGCAGCAGTATTATATCAACCAGGAGAATTGCCTCAATACACAGATTTTCCTGCACCAGCACCTCAGAACGAAAATGAAATAGCTGTTGATGTCAAAGCAGTGGCCATAAAACACATCGATAAATCAGTCGCCTCCGGCAAGCACTATTCCAGTGATGCACCTAAAGAAAACGGCCGTGTAATAGGTGGAGATGGCATCTGCCTGCTACCCGATGGCACAAGGGTATATGCAGTAGGCACCAGTGGTATGCTGGCTGAAAAGGCCACTATTGAGAAAAACATGATAGTGCCCGTTCCGGATTCACTCGACGACGCCACCGCAGCGGCACTGCCCAACGCAGTCATTGGCGCAGCCATGGCACTTCGTTTCAAAGCTAATATTCAACAGGGAGATATCGTCCTGATCAACGGCGCCACCGGTTTTACTGGCCGCATAGCCGTACAGATCGCTAAGCATTATGGTGCCAAAAAAGTGGTGGCGACAGGTAGGAATCTGGCTTCTCTAAATGAATTATTAACACTTGGTGCAGATGAGATCATCCCACTCTCTGATGATTTTCACACCCAATTAAACGGTCCTTTCGATATTGTTATCGACTACCTCTGGGGGCATACTGCTGAGAAGATCCTCTCCACCCTAAAAGGTAAAGGCAAATTTACACACAGCACCCGCTACGTATCTGTTGGCAGCATGGCAGGAGATACCATTACATTATCTTCTGCTATCCTTCGCAGCGTAGACCTTCAGCTCTCCGGCTCTGGTCTGGGCGCATGGCCTAAACACCAGGTTGGATTACTCTTCTCAGAGATCCTTCCTGAAATGTTTGAACTCGCTGCAAATGGCAAACTGGTTGTTTCCACCACCACCGTAAAATTAAAAGACATCTCTACCCTTTGGGATAAAAATGTCTCCAATGGCGAACGCCTGGTTGTAACAATATAATCATCAGCCATCAAATGACTGGTTACCTAACATTCGGAGGGGCCTGAAATCACTCCATCTTCAGGCTCCTCACCGGATTCATCATGGCCGCCTTTACACTCTGGAAACTCACCGTTAGTCCAGCCACTATCATTGTCAATCCGACAGCGCTTACAAACATCCCCGGGCCTAAAGCGACATGGTATTTGAAGTCTTCCAGCCACGTACTCATCATCCACCATGCTACCGGTGCCGCCAGACAAAATGCGACCAGGATCAGTACGGCAAACTCTTTCCCAAAGATCCAAAGGATTTCCCCGATGCTACTACCCAATACCTTCCTGATACCGATTTCCTTTGTTTTCTGCATCACCATAAATGACACCAACCCATACAGTCCCAAACAACCTATAAAGATGGCGATCACAGAGAAGATACTTACTAACTGCAACATCGTTTCTTCCGTTTCATAGAATTCTGCGATCTGTTTATCAAAGAATTTATAAGTAAATAATTTATCTGGAAACCTTGCTGACCACAGCTTTTCAATGGCCGGAATAGTCGTGGCCAATTGTCCCATATTTAATTTCACAGCGAAATTCTGGTAGAATTTACTGAATGGTGTAATCATTACTGCGCCAATATCAGCATGCAAAGAGCGTATATGAAAATTCTTCACCACACCTGCAATGGTGGCCTGATTGTCACCATTAAAGTTTATCTGCCGTCCTATCAGTTCCTGCGGGGATTTCAGGTTTAGCTTATGGATAAACATCTCATTCACGATACATTCTCTTGCTGCAGAATCAGGAAATAAATCACGGCCTGCGATCAGCTGCAATCCAAAGGTCGATACATACTGCTCATCTGCAGCGCGCACATCCACGGTAAATGGTTCATCTTCTGCATCGCCAACCATACGAATATTTGTGTTCCAGTTACTCAAGGAAGAAGGCGCTTCAAAACAAACAGATACGTTCTTTACACCTGTCTGCCGCATCAACTCATTTTTCAGACTTGTCACATTCGCATCTAAAGAATCAGCGCCCATAGGCACCATGAGGATCGCATCTTTATTGAACCCAAGATCCGTCTGCCTGGTATATTGCATTTGTCTGGTGATGACCAGCATGCCAATGATCAATATTAAAGTAATGGCAAACTGGGTCACGATCAGTGTGCGTCTTATATTGAAACTCCCTACCTGCTGCATAGATACCTTTCCTTTCAATGCCAGTACCGGCCGGAATCCTGACAGGATCAAACCGGGGTAACTGCCTGCAAAAAAGGTGACTATCAGAATCATACCTACAATAAAAGCGAGCAGCTTTATATCAATCACACTTGCTAAACTCATCTTCGCATTAAACAATGAATTCACATTTGGTAACAACAATGCACCGAGTACAATAGCTACCAGTGTGGCCACTATTACAATGAGACCGGTCTCCATCAGGAACTGCCAGAATAGTTGTAGTCTGAAACTACCCAATGCTTTTCTGATACCTACTTCTTTGGATCTTCTCAGTGCCTGTGCGGTTGAGAGATTGATAAAGTTCAGACAGGCGGTAACAATCAGGAACAGACCTGCAAATACCAGGATCCAGAGGCTACGTTTTTCCATGGTACCACCATAGCGTGCATCAAAGTGCCGGTCTTGTAAAGGGAGCATGTGGTATACATGTTTATTCTTACTTCCTTTTCTGTTCTCACCATATTCCGGAAATTGTTTTTCCAGGTTGGCTGTTGACACACCGGGCAGGAGGCGTACATATGTTTTTAATACACTTGTAATACCATTCCAGTTATTTTCTTTACCTACGAATTCATCAAAGTCTTTTACACTTTTGAAGGAGATGAAAATACCTGCACGCTGGTCGGTGTTACCTGGCAGGTTTTTCAATACACCGGTTACCCTGGCATTCAGTCTGTTTTCAATTTTGATTACTTTATTAATGGGATCTTCATTGCCAAAGTATTTCTTTGCCAGTGAAGTAGTAATCAATACCGTATTAGGTTCTGCCAGTATGTTCTTACCAGCCAGCAAAGGGAAATTGAAAATATCGAAGTAAGTAGGATCTACAAATGAGACACCTTCATCCTCGATGAATTTATTTAAGTCATAGGTAACGAGGGTTTCGCTGTATGTGGCGGCACGGGCTACTACACCGGTTTCTCCGAAATCCTGTCTGTATGCTTGTGCGAATGCGGGAGGTACGCTGCCTGTGTAAGAAACAGTTTCTCTGTGTTGTTCGGTAACGAACTGGTAGATGCGGCTGGCGTTTTTGTGGAAGTTGTCGAAGCTGAGATGATATTTTACCAATACAAAGATCAATAGACCACAGGTCATGCTGAGGGCAAGGCCAAGGATATTGAGGAGACCGTATACTTTGTTCGAGAAGAGGTTTCTGAAAGCGATACGGAGGTAATTTTTAAACATCGGCTGGGTTTTGCAGGCAGATACTCAATAAAAATGCCTTTTGTGAATGGATTGAGAATCAATAACCAATTATTCTAACAATGTTCGGTTTCAAACAAATATTGTTCACAATCGGACACAAATAAATTAAAATCCATATATTACTATTCATTGAATAACCCGAAACTCAAAATAACCTATATCTCCTGTATGCTCTTAAGATTTGTTATATCCAACTTCCTGTCCTTTGATGCAATCACCGAGTTTAATACCTTTCCCGGGCCATGCACCAGTCATCCACATCACATTTATGAAGGGGGCAAAGTAAAGGCGCTTAAATCAACGGCTATTTATGGCGCTAATGGTGCAGGAAAATCCAATCTCATTGATGTGCTTGAGAATCTCCAATGTTGGGTTAAAGCTGGCTATATCAGTACGAGTAATAGCCGTCAAAAATTCAGGTTAAAAATAGAAAATCAGGACAAACCATCCTCATTTTTAATTGAATTCTTTACCGCTGAAAAAATTTTCTTATATGGCCTTACTATTGATGATAACAACGTTCTTGAAGAATACCTGTATGAATCGGGTATTGATAAAGAACCATCTCTCTTATTCAAACACCATGAAAATAAACTCCGTCTATATACTCATAAAGAAGCATACACCTGGATCACCACTCAATTAATTATTATCCGTCATAATACCGGCCTCATTGAGTGCCTGCATGAACTTTGCATCAATCCGGCTTTCTTTTCATTTAGCAATGAATTACTCAGAACATTAGATACCGGTATTGATTTTCTCACACTTAAAAAAACAACACGCACTGAGTTTATGGCTGAATATGATCCGAAAGATGAGCATCCGGAACTTTTACTTGAACCCCGTAAGATTTTCACCGTTAATAACCGCAGAATATTTACTACCAAAGAGAATGACCAGATAATTATTAATTTAATAACCGCCTTCCATCACAACTTCCCATTCGATCTCATGGAAGAATCCACAGGTTCAAAAAGACTGTTGGAATTGATGCCGGTATGCTGGTCAATGATACACAGCCCTGCCACTATTATAATAGATGAAGTCGAACAAAGTATTCACCCTGTTCTGATTATTGCATTGATAAAGAAAATCATGCACTACACTAAATCAAAGGGCCAACTCATCTTTACTACTCATGAATCAAATTTACTCGACCCCGATATATTCCGTAACGATGAAATATGGTTTGCTGTAAAAAATCAGGAAACCGGTGCTACCGGACTTTATAGCTTGAATGATTTCATTATTAACAACAAATTGGATATCCGCAAAGGCTATCTGATCAATCGCTTTGGCGCCATTCCTTTCACTGCTCCTCTTGAATTATTAAAATGGTAACCCGATGAATATTGAAAACCTCTCGTATGTAAAACATCCACCCTACCGGGATGCATCCCGAATTGTAATAGCCTGCGAAGGCGCACTGACAGAGCCTAATTACTTCAAACATTTCGAAGCAGCTTCGCCCAAACTGACAGTGACTATCGCAGGAAAGGATACTGATAATCCAACCCTGTCAGCACCGAAATGGGTACTTGCCCGGGCAGAAGCACATGCTGAAAAAGTAGGGCTTGCAGAAATTGATGAAGTATACCTGGTAATGGATGTAGATCATCATAAAGAAAATGTATTCAGAGAATTATACGAAATCTGTAAAGCAAAGAACTGGCAGCTGGTATTAAGTAATCCCTGCTTTGAAGTATGGCTTTATATACATTTCAAAAAAAAACTTCCAAACATTCGTATGAAGCCACAGGAATTGAAGCATATTCTTCCAACCATAATCGAAGGCGGCTATCAGCCGGAAAAAATCTTACCTTATACAAAGAAAGCTTTAAAAAATGCGGCTTCACTGGAAAAAAACGCAAACTATTTTTTCCCTGCTGACAATACGACCAAAGTATATATGCTGGTTAATAGACTTATCAAAATAATGGGAGAAAATTATTTCCAGAAATTGATCTCAAATAAAAAAGGATAAGCCACTTAGGCTTATCCTTAATTTTGCCATAACAGGTAAAAAATACTTTTACCAGCCGGCTACGAATGGAAACATTACCATGCCATTCGCCATTAAGACCAGCTGGTCTTAACGATTGACGACTTTGCTGTTCACCGCAGTGAACAGCTCACATTTTTTTCCCATGTGAGTTTAGTTTTTTAATACCCAGTGAGCGCAATGAAATCAGGAATTAATATGTCAATATCAAATCCATGGTAGGTACAGAATTCGCATAGGTTAACTTGTTCTCCTCTTTCTTTTCCGAGAATAACATGTAAGGAATCTATCCATTCTTTTGCTTCACGAAGGGTTAGGTTAAACAATTGGGAGATGATGTGCACCTCCACTGATTCTATTGCCCAATCCGGGCCAATAGCCAGCATTGAATAAGGTTTTTAAATTAAAAACAATTGTTATGCTATGGCTATAATAAATATAATACTTTCTCATCAATTAACAAAACAAATTAATACCAAAAATCCCTTTATATTCTATTCAATAACCACTCTCCCTCTTATCAATTCCCTCATAAGGTAACTTTCAATACTTCAATAGTTTCTTTTGTAAAACAAAAGCGGGCAGGAAAAACTCCCTGCCCGCTAATATTAAAATCAAAAAATTGCCAATTTAAATAACTAAATCGCTCATAAAAATCTAACCCCTCACTAATTCCCCCAGTTCACCTTTATATCATGCGCCGCCGCATACTTCTTCCCCTCCGCCGTCAACACATCAAACAAAGAATCAAACCGCTCCCCATACTTCTCATTTATCTCCTTCCCCAACGATAACACGTCTTCCTGCGTACCACCATCATCACTCATCTTCGCCAGCGCCTTGTACTCATTCTTATATACCGGCAGCACATACTCAAACAAAGCCTCAGACGTTTTCAGCATCGTCTTCGTTTCCTCCGTCTCCTTCAGATCCTTTACTTTCACCAGCGTCTTCTCTATATACTGTACCTTCCCATCTATCATCTTCGCCGCCGCATTCGGACCATTTGGCAAAGTACCATTGTATTTCACATTCTGGGCAATCAGCATTTTCGTCAATGCATCGCTCCCAAAATCATTAATAATGTTAGTATTCAGTACAGCTGTATCAAAATAATTCTCCGGGGTTGGGTTTGAACAGGCTGACAGGCCCACCATGGCCGCCAGTATTAATAATTTTTTCATATTGATGATCAC
Organism: Chitinophaga sp. LS1; assembly: GCF_034274695.1. Taxonomy (NCBI): domain Bacteria; kingdom Pseudomonadati; phylum Bacteroidota; class Chitinophagia; order Chitinophagales; family Chitinophagaceae; genus Chitinophaga; species Chitinophaga sp. LS1. Next base: position 4,073,156 of record NZ_CP128362.1, on the reverse strand, counting down.
TTTATAACCTGAACGCCGTTTACATCAATTTTCATTCCATTTATCCATAAAACCATCTCTTTTAGTACTTCCGGGGCAAAATCTTCCTTCAATGACACTGGTTCCTGCATGGTACAGGTTACACAATGCTGGAACAAATGGTTCAATCCCGGCTCCTTAATCACCTTTGCCCGGTGAACATATTTTTTATAATTTCCTAAATTCTCATCTGCGTCCACCATGATATCTTTATCCCCATTAAAAGCCAATACAGGCACTTTTACCTGTTTCAACCAGGGAACCGGGTCAAAACGGATATGATACCTGTACCACGGCCCTGTCGCCTGCCTGATATAAGACTCCAAAGGGAAAAAGAAGTGATCCCGGCTCCTGGCATATACCGAATCCTGCGCTCCCTTTGCCAGATCAGCCGAATTCCATGCTGCAAAAGCACCCCTCAAATGATGCTCCATGTCCGGCGATGCAGCATACGCATACGCCGTATCAAACATAATATCATTAATGGCATTGAACCGCTGCTGCATCAATACAGGAATCCCAGCACTTGCCACGATCGCCCTGTTCTGTGCCTGCAATGCCTTTAACCCGGTCGTAGCCAAACCTGCCAGACTAATTACAAACCTTACGTCTTTGCTATTTACAGCCGCCATATAAGCCGCTGCTCCCCCTTCACTATGTCCAATCAGACCAACGCCATTCACGCCCGTAATCGCCTTTAAAAATGCGGCTGCCGTCACTGCATCTGCCGCAAAATCTGCCGTTGTCGCTTTTTCATAGTCGCCTGTAGTAGTACCAGTCCCCCTGTCATCTACCCTTAATACCGCTATTCCATTGGTACTCAGGTATTCAGCGATCACTTTGAACATTTTGTGCCCCGCCATGGTACCGTCGCGATCCTGCCTGCCCGTGCCTGATACAATGACCACCGCCGGAAATGATTCCATCCCCGATGGTATTGTTAACGTACCCCCAAAATGTATACTGCTATCTGCATTGTAATAATCTACGGCTTTGGAAATGTATTGCCCCATTCCCTGTATACTGATCAAAAGTAATATCAATAATAATCTCATGTCATTTATCTTTAAACAGAAGCAGCGCTCCCCCGGTTAAGAAGAAGCGCCTGCAACCGGGGTTCATCACTCTTTGTTATCAATTATCAATTATCATTTTGCCAGAGAAACCATGGTTTCAATTTCATCTGCCAGACCACTTGGACTACCCATATACCCAGTCTGAGCAAATCGTACCTGTCCTTTTCCATCTATCACCACCTTAAAAGGAATACCGGATGTCTGGATCAGTTTTGCATACTTGCTGTAAAATTCATCTCCATTATCAAACAACACTTTAAATGGATATTTCTTCTCTTTTATAAATTGCGCTACCTTCTTTTTATACTCCGGATCGCGCTCCTGCGTATCAATATAAAAGAAAACCACATTACTGTCATTCTTAAAATGCTCCTGTGCCAGCTGCATACCAGGCATTGCCGCCTTGCAGGGTGCACACCAGGTAGCCCAGAAATCCATCACTACTATCTTGCCTTTCTGAGCCTCTAATGAAACCGTTTTCCCTTCCAGGTCTTTCATCTCAAATGGTACTGCTGCTCTATCCATTTTACCTTCCAGTACATGCGCACGCAGTAACTCCATTGTATGTGCGTCTTTCATGGAATTCAGGTAATCATCAAATCCTTCTGTATCCTTATGCGTTTGCAGGTATTCCTTTTTCATCATGTCCAGCATCTGTGCAGAAGCCTGGTTCATGCGCAAGCTGTTGTGCAGTACTTTCGTCAGTTCTTTTTTTCTGCCGGCTTTTTCCAGCAAAGCTGCTTCCAGCTGATTCAGGGTAGCATTGCTATATTGCAGATCTTCCTGAAGTTTTAATGCCAGTGGCAAAGCTTCCTTTTCTCTGCCCGTCTCTTTCAGGATGGCTGTATGGGTGATATAGTCATGCTTGAAAAGACCGTCTATATAAGCTTCAAATTCTAATGGCGTATAGTAATAATATTCGGCTGGTTTATGTGCTTTCAGGTAAGCCAGTTTATTCATAATGCGCTGTGAAAATGGATACGCCTGTTTTGCCGGCATGGTCTTCCAATCAGCATAAGGGATTTCTACCATCTTGTAATAGGCAAATGCCAGTTGATTCAGGTTAGTGGCATCAATATATTTTGCCAGTACAGCCGTATCACCTTTTGCAATTGAAATAGCAAAGATGTTTCTCCACACGCCCCTGTCATAATCGATCCCTGCCAGGTCATCCAGTTCTTTATCAGGTGTATAATTTTTCAGGAACTGCTCAGACAGTGCCAGTTTTTTATCTGCATCCCGCTCATTCACCATGGCTTTGTAATCACTCAGTTTCTTTATTATCCCATTTGGATATTGTACACTGATAGCCGCACGGATAGAATCGCTTCTTTCTTTCCTGAGAAGATAGCGCTCGTTAATCAGGGCCAGTGTAAATAAATCCTTCTGAGAAAGATTGGGGGCATGCAGCATATAAGCCGCTGCATTATTGATGGAAGAAGAAGTTTCCGGGTTCATACCGGCCTGCCGCTCCATAGCTGCCCTTGCTTTTGCATAAGGCCAGATCAATGTTCTGCCCGCTCTCCAGTAACCGATCTCCTGCCCCATCCAAAAGAACATGGCAGAATCGCCGATACTAAAATCTTTGTAATAACCTGGTATTCCCATCTGGTAATCACGTGCACGAAGTGAACCATAACCGGCATACGCACCTTTCGCCTGCCTGCCCGGCTCTGACCCCATTATGATGTAACCGGTGTCATTATTATTATCAGTTGCATCACCCGCTCTGAACTTAAATGCCCACAGCCCTTTATCGAGGGTCAGGGGTACTGTAGCTGTATATCCGCTGTCTGTTTTTGTCAATGGTAAGTCCAGTGCTGTCCAGTGATAGGTAGTATCATAAATATATACAGCACCGAGTACAGACTTGCCTGTTTTCAACATGTCAGCATCAGGATGATACAACAGGTGAACGGTATCTCCAATGTAAGGTCGTTCTGGTGTCATCTTCAACCTCTTCTGCGCCTGTGTGCTGGTAATAGCACACAGGGCAAGCAGAACAAGGCCACTAAATTTCATTCCTTTCATTATATAATCACGGATTTTGTTCTATCTCAGGATTCAGTCCAATCACATAAGTCGCAATCGGGAATACATACCTGTTGCTGGATGGGTCCAGTGTATAAGTCTGCCCCTGCCAGGTACGTGTATATGTCTTTGTAAACAAAGGATCATCTTTCAAACGGCGCTGATCCATCCATGGCAGCAGGCGGCACATGAATTCACGTCTGCGCTCTTCTACCACTTTTACAATCGCATCGTTTTTATCAGTGGCAGTCATTGCTACGTAGTCAGCGGCCTGAAAACGTTTTTGTCTCAACACATTTACCTCTTCCATGGCACCAGTTGCATCACCAGCACGTGCCAGGCTTTCTGCCTTTATCAGGATCATCTCTGGAACAGATGTACCAATATTCCTGTTTTCATAGTTGATTTGCTCACGACTAAAATACCGGCCGGTATAGTCACTACCAAAATAGCTGGCAGCATCATTTGTGAACAACTGGTATCGCATATCACTAGTACCCAGCAGGTTCAGGATATCATCACTCAGACGCAGGATGTAAGGAGAATAGGTAAAGCCGGAGGCGGCTATTTTCCCAAAGATGATTTCCGGATCACTCTTCCTGTAAGGTATGGTATTAATAGTACCCAGGTCGTTCAATGTATTTTGCAATTCCAGTGTACTATCTGCATACAGGCCAGCATTTACATAATCACTTTTCAACAGGTAAAAACGTGCCAGCAGCGAGTAAGCGGCCGCCTTATCAGGCAAGGTGTTATAACTGCTTGCTGTAGGCAGGGATTGTAGGGCAATTTTCAGGTCTGCCTCAATCTTGTTGTACACAGTAGCGACCGTAGCACGATTCAGTTTCTGGTTCAGATCCGGTGTCAGCACAAGCGGCACACCAAGATCTGATGATGAAGTGGTACCGTACGGTTTAGCGTATTCATTCACCAGGTTAAGATAAGCATCTGCACGATGTGTCAGCGCCTCTGCTATCAGCTCCGCTTTTGCAGAATCAGTTCCCCCCGTACTAGTAGGAACTTCGTTGACAATTATATTACAATTATAAATACGCCCGTAATAAGTATCCCAGTCTGGATCATGGCTGGTGGTCACTTCAAAGATCGGTGCCTTCCAGGTATAAACATTCCTGATAAATAAATAGTCACTGTATCCTTCTATCGTCTCCTGCTGTGCACTATCCACAATGGCCACGTCCGCTGCTGCCAGGTCCGTCATCATACCCCCCGGTTCAAAAGTGGAGGTACCGTTCAAAAGGTAACGATAATTATCAATGGCACTCGGTATCAGGCTACCCTGTGTTTTTACATCCGTATATTTACTACAGCTGCTGGTCAGCGCAAGACCACTTAACAACAGCATTGAGAGATATTTATTGTTCATTGTAATTTTAAATTTTGGTTAGAAGCCTACATTCAACATCAAGTTGTATTGCGGTGTAGCTGGCAGGTGCAGCACCGTACTCGCCAATGCCGGTACATAATCAGGATCAAGGCCCAGCTTGTTCTTCTTCCAGATCAATCCCAGGTTACGCACTGCACCACTGATTTTGATATTTTTTGCAAACACTTTTCCGGCCATCTCCGAAGGCAACTGGTAAGACAGGGAGATCTCCCGCAGACGAATATAATCACCAGGCTGAATATTTACATCAGAATAAGCATATCGGAATACGGAAACAGCTGCATAAGAACCCGCTATACCCGGAACGATCGTATTGGCTTCATCCCCTGCTTTCTGCCATCTTTTGGCAATATCTGCAGAGGTATTGTAGTACAGCTTCCTGGAAGTAGGATATTGGGTGGCAACCGGCGCACGGAATACCGAACCAAAACTATAAGTAGCCAGTACAAACATCGACCAGTTCTTATACCGGAAAGTATTCTGAAGGGAACCATATACAGGCGCTGATCTGCGACCCATATATTTAACAGCACCCATATCTGTCACCGTCGAATTGGCACGTACTTTATTCCCATTCTGGTCATAGATCCTGGTCCAGCCTAAACTGTCAAGGCCTGCATTCCTATAGGCAAATACCGCATCAGATGCATATCCTACTATCACACCGGAAAAACTGGAATAAAACGAGCTTGTAGGTTTCAGCAGACTGCTGGTTACCTTGTTTATATTATAAGAGAAGTTGATTCCCATATTCCAGCCCAAATTCTTTGTATCTACAATCGCACCGCTTACGCCCAGATCAATTCCCCTGTTGCTCATGGTTACCCCATTTCTATATACTGAATTGCTAGCGCCCAGCAAAGCAGGGTTTACCTCCAGGTAATAAATAATGTCTGATCCTTTCTTATTATACAAATCTATTGTACCACTCAGGCGGCCATTCAACAAACCATAATCGATACCAAAGTTCGTAACATACGTATTCTCCCATTTCAGTGCCGGATTAGCCGGAGAAGTAACAGTAGCATATGGCAAACCTGTCTGATCATCAGACCCCAGTAAAGCAATATTTGTAAATGGACGGAGATCCTGGTTGATATTGCCATTCACACCAAATGTACCACGCACACGCAGAGAATTGACCCAGGTCACATCCTGCATAAATCCTTCTTTTCCTACATTCCAGCTCAGGCCAGAAGACCAGAAAGGCCGCGCACGATATTTTTTATCCAGCCCAAAATTGTTATAATCATCATAGCGTACGCTACCAGACAATGTATATTTACCCTTGTAGGTATATGCAGCATTGCCATAGTAAGATAAATAACGCTTCAGGTAATCTGTCTGGGTAGGATAGCCACCCAGGTAACCACCTGAATAGTCCATGGTTTCATAATAGGTACCGTATGCTGTAGTAACACCTATACCAGTCTGCGGGTTGTATCCATAAATCGTATAGCTATTGGCCGAATTTAGTGTCTGTCTGGCCTCCATACCTGCCAGCGCACTAATCTGGTGATCTTCTTTAATAGACCTGTTATACGTAAACTGACCACGCACACTATAGTTATTCATATTATTGTTGGTCGCCTGTAGTATACCTCCATCAGGGAAATTATTTGTAAGCGTCGTACCATCCATCACCGTTCCTTTGTTGTAAAGGTTCCTGACATAAAAGCTATTCACGTTCTGCATATTTCGGATCGTGAAGAAATCACGTTCCTGCATATAAGCAGCATTGAAGCCTACACCTTTATATATCGGAATGTCCAGCGTGATGGTACCTGAATAATTGTTATCATGGGTATACTTACTATTCATCTTCAGCTCATCAAGGTAGTTGTAAGACCAATTCCTGTAGCCCAGGTTTTCCAATGAATCTGCGTAGTGCTCTCCAATGGAATAATAGAAGTTGTCGTGGATATCATCGTAGGGCATAAAAGTATTCGATCCATTCGCCAGTGGGGTCAGACCAATACCATTATTTGCATAGTTAAAAAACGCACCCTTCAGACTTACGCCAAGTGTGATTTTCTTCAGGATCTTAAATTCCTGATTAGCAACCAGGTTGATACGTTCTCCATAGTTACCAACAGTGCTGGTATTTTCTTTGGAATAGGCCCCTGACAGGTAATAGGTATGTACATCTGTACCACCGCTTACTGACAGGTTATAGTTTTGTGCATTGGCAGACTGCATGAGGTAATCACTCAGCTGGCTATAGTTATTTCTTTTGCTCAGCTCAGCGACCTTTGTATCATATTCACTCTGTGTAATACGACCGGACTTCAGCTGAAACGCCAGGTCCACACCTTTGTCTACATAATATTTAATACCGGAAGTATAGGGATTGTAAGACGCCGCAGTCACGATACCTTTATCGACCAGCTCCTTGTCGAATGCCAGCGCCTGTGCACTGTTCATCAGTTTAAGGTAACCAATATCAGGGCGTGCCTGCGTGCTGTATGCTACACCGAAGTTCACAACCGGTGTACGTAAACGGCCTTTCTTTGTTTGAATCACGATTACACCGTTGGCAGCACGTGCACCCCAGATAGAAGCGGCAGCAGCATCGCGCAGAAAAGTGATCTGCTCAATATCGTTAGGATTCAGGGTCTTTAGATCGAACTCAGTTGGGAAACCGTCTACAACTACCAGTGGAGAGGTTTCACTCTGCAGAGTAGTTGTACCACGGATATTAAAATTGTAGTTATTTGCGCCGATGGTACGGGTATTACTTGCAGGAGCAGGGGTGACGTTGTCGTACACAAAGGAGTTATCCCCCGCGGTGAGCTGCATCTGTAAACCAGGTACCATCCCTTCCAGGCGGTTAATCACATTTGCTGAAGGAATTTTTTCCAGCTCCTTCGCCGTGACTACGCCGAAGGAACCAGTTGCACGCTCTTTAGGCAGGTTTACATAACCGGTAGATACTACTTCAACCGGCTTCAGGTAACCCGTTTTATCTTTCAATGCCACTCTGTAATACACTGCATTGTTCACAGGCAGCACCTGGCTCTCATATGCAATGCAGGATACCTGGATCTTAGTAGCGTTCACTGGCACCTTGATGGTAAACTCCCCACCACGGCCTGTTACTGTCATGTACTTTGTACCAGGCACCATAATAGTTGCAGAAGAAACAGGGGCCATAGATTCATCGGTCACTACACCTACCAGCACTCTCAAATCAGCACCACTGGTATCAACAGATCTGTTAATCTGCACCTGAATCATTTGTACAGCAGGCTTCTGGGAAGCTGTCTGATCAGAGACAGCTTCTTCAGGAGCCACATGGTTGGTTTTATCCTTTTCTTTAGTTTTATCAGAAGTGCCGTAAATAGCATACTGTGAGCCGCCCAGTTTCCTGAACTTCAGATTGTATGGCTTCAATACAACAGATAGGTAATCTTCTACCTTCTTAAAACTGTCATCGGCAGGGTTATCCACCCGCTTATTACTGATCAGTTCATCTTCATAGATAAAGGAAACATGAAATTGCCTTGAAGCTTTGTTCAACGCTTCTTTCAATGTGAGTGTTGGTTGATTTTGGCTGGCTACGGCAGCAAACATCTGCAGGCTGATGGCAAGCATCAGACAACAGAAGGCCGCAACCTTTTTCAGATTGATCATGCCTGTAAGCAATTTTGATTTACAAAAAATAAAATGGTAGCGTACCTGTTTCGAAACTTCAGTTCGGCTGTCCCTTGTCCTTAAAATTAGTTGGGTGTTACTATGATGGTTGATCCCTGCTGTGTCACTTTTGCATCTAATATTACAGCAAGCGCGTTCATAAGAACTTCTTTGTCGGTCATTTCGATTTCTCCGCTGATGGTCTTTTTTAAGAGCGAAGAATCAGTTGCCTGAATCTGGTATCCCCAGTCGTCTTCCAGTACACCAAAAAAGTCGGCTACAGGGGTCTGGTCCAGTTGCAGTTTGTGCTGCTGCCAGCCCGTTACTTTGGACACGGGTACTTTCTTTTGTACTAAATCCTTTTGTTCACTGTCATAGCGGGCCATATCACCCGGTTGGGACAGGATCAGCTTTTTCTCCGCAGAAGCAGCTACCATTATTTTGCCTGTATTTAATACAACAGCGGTAACCCCTCTACGGTTGCGAATGTTGAAAGATGTTCCCAGTACATGTACGTCCACGCCATTGCTGTGTACGTCAAACTGCTGGTGTACACTCTTTCTGACATTGAAAAAAGCTTCTCCTTCAATCCACACTTCCCGGTTGGTCCATTCTTTTTTGTAAGTGATAGCAGAGTGCCCATTCAATGTCACTTCAGTACTATCTGGCAGGTATATGGTTTTAATTTCTCCAAAGTTGGAGGCTATGTTCACCTCTTTGTTTCCCGGGCGGAAGATCAGCCAGGAAGCGGCGGCAATAACGCCTACGGCGACAGCGGCACGGGCAATGTATACCAGCGGACTTTTGCGCACATAGATCTTATTATTACCTATATTATTATAGATCTCATCCCACATTTCACGTTGTTGCAGCGGCGTTGGGCGCTCATGCACAACGTACAGGCTACGGGCGATAGACACGGCGGCATCCACATCGGCAGCTTTGTCCGGGTAGGCAGTCACGAATGATTGCCAGAATGCGGTATTAGCTGCGTCAGGGAACTTAACCCACTCCAGGAAGTAAGGTGATGTAGCCAGTTGGTGGCTGGTATAATTACGATAACTATATATGGAATGGTGCATCCGTTCGTTCTGTTTTAAGGCCCTTTGAATATATAAAGACAAAAAAGGGTCAATTGTGCCCCACGTTCTTTAACTTTTTTTTAAATTTTTTTTATCCTTTCAGGATAGTCAGCAGCAGTGCGGTGCCTGCGGCCCCACCCATCAGCTCTTTCAGCGCAGCCAGTGCACGGGCGGTAAGCTTGTAGGTACCTCTTACCTGCATGTTCATCAGATCCGCGATTTCCTCGAAGGAGAGGTTTTCAAAAAAGCGGAGGTAGATGATTTCCCTTTGCTTGCTGGTGAGTTGGAGGAGGGCTTCCTGTACTTTCTTTTGCAGGATGGCCTGTTCTTCTCCGGCGATCAGGTGAGTGTCTACGCCGATTTCGAAATGAAATTCCGGCTGTTCATCCGTATAAGTTGTATTCGCTCTGGATTTAAGTAAGCGGAAGAGGTGGTTTCTGAATGATTTAAGAAGGTAGAAGCTATAACCGCTTTTTACCTGCAAAGACTGCCTGTATTTCCACAGGGAGATGAAAGTCTCCTGCACAGCGTCTTCTACCAGGTGCATATCACTGGTAAATTTCCTACCATAACTGTACAACTCATCGTTATATTGAAGGTATAACGCTTCAAGACTGTTTACATGACTTTCACGAATGCCATCCCATAATGATTGTTCTCCTGACAAACTGAGCAGATTTTTATGATTGTATTTTTTTTATCTGATTATAAAAAAAATATAAAAGATTTTTCCCCTTGCTGCCGCAGGCCAAATTCGATTCAAACCAGCCCATTCAAAATTAACATATTATACGTACAAATACCTTTTTTTCCCCTTGCAATCAATTGCGTTCACAATTTATTTTGTTGATTACCAACATATTTATACCTTTAAATCGCATGCATGCAATACCAATTTTGTCACTGTGAATGGCACTAATTATACATCACCCCAAACACTGATCCACTAGCTAAGGTATTATTCACTTCCATATCTTTTCGTTTCCTGACAGCGGTTCCGATCAATGCCGCGATACCTTGCTGTCCCAATTGAATTCACCCTGAATATTAAGACGCATATTTTTCGTTCACTCCCAAAAAATCACCACAGGAAATGTCTAACATTAAGATTTCAGATCTGGTAGCTGATTTACAAAAATCCAGCACCCAGTGGCAGGCAAGAGAAACCACCGTCTCTCAACTGCCTGCCGTATCATGGGGTCCAAACCGCATAGACGTATTCTACCCTGGCCAAACCTACAATATGATGCACAAATGGTGGGATGGTCACAACTGGAGTGGCGACGAGAACCTTGGTGGTGTGCTCTCCTCCGATGTGGGCGCTTCCTCCTGGGCCGCTGGCAGATTGGACTGCTTTGTGGAAGGCACCGACTCTCAGATGTACCACAAATGGTATGTATAAAATACCTCCCCATAAATCGCTTCTGCCTCAGGGCGGAAGCGATTTTTTCCTAAATTATATCCGATGAACGCTGAAATCAAAGAACTCACCCTTGGTACTTCCCTCCCTGTTGTGCTTCCAGGCCTCGGCACTGCCGGCTTTCAATGGTTTGTTACAGTCTCCAATCCTGACTGTGTAGAAGTCGTGCGCTACAACTATACCGTCGATACCATGCGCATGGAAGCTGGTAATAGTCTAGACGTTGTATTCATGATCCACTCCAAAGCACCCGGTCAGACCACCATCTTATTCGAACAAAAAAGAATATGGGAAAAAATGAACCCACCCCTCAATACCAAACAACTCGATATAACCGTAGTTAATCATTAGAATAAAAAATATATTTAAGCCTCCCCACCCTTTTTCCTTCTCGCACAGTATTTATTTAGACGCACTATATCTATTTCCTGCTACGGCCTATGCCGTCGCATATTTTCATTTATAGCTAACCTATAATGACCATTCATGAAGCACTTCTTTACCCTGATACTGTTGACCGCGTTAACCGGTTGGCAGTCCCTATTTGCCCAGACCTTTGTCCCCATTCCTGTCTCCGGCTTTAATGCAGACATTGTAGCAGAAGCCGGGAACAGCGCACTGGCTGCAACGTCTACAGTCATTGATGGTAGCAATCACGTGATTCATACTACAGCTTTCGCTACAGCTAACGGCGTATCCGGAGGGATTACACCTACCGGGAATTTTGTAAGTGGTACCAAAACATGGCAGATGGCCGCCTTCAATGCAAACAATGCTTTGTATATGGCGGTACCCTCGAATGCTGTACCTAATACTGTTGGAACAGGAACACTAACACTCACTACACCAGCCATCTACAGTAAATTAAGTCTGCTCGCATTTGCTACAGAAGGTACCGCTACGGTATCTGTATTGCTCACCTTTACGGATGGTACTACTTCCAATGCAGGCACCATCACTATCAAAGACTGGTTCAATGGTACACCCGCTGTAGTGACCGGCTATGGGCGCATCACACGTACCAATGCCCCTATGACCGTGGATGGATTGACAACCAATCCACGCTTTTATGGTTTTGATTTCAACATCCCCTGTGCGGTATTGGGTAAGTCACTGGCATCCGTTACGTTTACGCAGTCAGCCGCCACTGGTGGTACTTCGAGAGCGCTCATCCTCGCATTGGCAGGTGTGCAATACACACCTATTGTTTACAGCAGCACGCATACAAATGCCATCTGTGGTGGTGCCAATGGTACGCTTACACTGACGGCAACGAATGGTTCTACCCCTTATACATTCAGGTGGAATACCACGCCTGCACAAACTACAGCGACAGCTACAAATGTACCCGCAGGCGCATACATAGGCACACTGACCGATGCGAATGGTTGTGTATTCACGGTGAATGATACAGTGGCATTAATTTCCTCCGCCACTATTACAGCGAGTGCCAGTGCAGCGGCTATTTGTGCAGGAGATCCTGTTACATTGACTGCCACACCTGTCAGCGGCACGGTCACCGATTATTCCTGGTCGCCTGGAACCCTCACCGGACAAACAGTTACGGACAATCCAACGGATACCACCTCTTATATTGTATCGGCAAAAGATGCTTTTGGCTGTATCATAAAAGATACGGTAGATGTAGTGGTAAAGCCGACGCCTACATCATCGTTTACAGTCACACCTGCTATTATTTGTCTGGGTGGTACAAACACAGTAACATTCGATGGCACGGCGACTACAGCGGCAACCTACAACTGGAATAACTTTGCCGGCGCCACTGTACAAAGCGGTGCAGATAGCGGGCCTTACCAGATCTCTTTTCCAGGTGCAGGTGATTTCAATCTGCAATTACAGGTCACAGATGATGGTTGTGTATCTACCGTTACTACACAACCGGTGACCGTATCTGCCCCACCACAATTAAATATCACTGTAAGTAAATCACCCATCTGCGCAGGAGAAACGACGACCATTTCCTTTACTGGTACTGCTTCTGCTGATGCTGTACCCACATGGGACTGGGGAGGTGGAACTGTACAAACAGGTACAGGCTTTGGGCCTTATGATGTAAAATATGCGAACACAGGTTTTATCAACCTGACCGTTGTGGATGGTGCGTGTACAGCGACCGCCATACCTGATACTGTCAAGGTGATTCAACTACCCGTGCCTGCATTCACACCTGACATCACACAAGGCTGTGCACCTGCTGCCATTACCTTTAACAACACATCGCGCAATGCAGATAGTTACCAGTGGACATTCGGTGATGGTGCGACCTCTGTGATGGAAGATCCTTCGCATACTTATAATAATACAGGCGTATATACTGTCACACTCACTGCTACCGCACAGGGCCAATGCCCGATCACCATTACAAAGACATCGCTCATCAGCATTGTTCCCATGCCCATTGCATTGTTTAGCTCAGCACCGGGACAAAACATCACGGTCGAATTCAAGGATGCGGATTTCTTCTTCACAAACAATTCTCAGAATGGCGGCAGTTATGAATGGGATTTTGGAGATGGAACCGGTTCAACTGATTTTTCACCTGAACATAAATATGAAATGACCGGCGACTTTCGTGTTACCCTCTATGTGACCAATGATATCGGCTGTACAGACAGCATCAGCCGCGCTTACTACAAAGTGATCCCCGACCTGGTGCTTGAGATCCCCAATGCTTTCAGTCCGAACGGCGATGGCATCAATGACCGCTGGGAAGTAGATGGGCTCAAAGCCCGCCCGAATGCGACAACCGAAATCTTTAACCGCTATGGCCAGATTGTATTCAAAGGTATTGGTTACTCACAATGGGACGGTACCTGGAAAGGACAGTTGATGCCATTTGGTACGTATTACTATATCATAAAACCAGCCCCCGGGGAAAAGACCTATTCAGGATGGGTGACCCTGCTTCGTTGATGTTAGTCCATAATTATAATAATATATTTCCATGACACGAATCTACTTCGCCTCTCTTCTCTTACTACTCTGCCTATGCAAATCCTATGGGCAAACGTATACCCCCGTACCGATTACCGGGTATGCCATCGATGCCTTTGCAGAAACAGGCACCGATGCATCGGCAGTGACCACTGTCGGACTTGACCTCCAGCTAAAGGTATTGTATACAGCTACCTTCGCAGCCACCAATAGTCTTGCAGCCGGGTTACCGGATAACGGGACGATTGTAAACGGTACGCGTACTTACCAGCTGAAGAACTATGATAGTTTGAATGCAATATTTCTTTCTGCCAATGCGACTGCACCGGGTAGTACCACTACAGGTACCTATACGTTGCTCACACCTGCGGCTTATTCCAAGATCAGTATACTGGCATGGTCTACAGAGCAATCCAGTACGTTCAATGTAACGCTCCACTTTGTGAATGCACCTGATATCAATGTGGGTACATTCACAGTGGCGGACTGGTTTGGTGGTAGTAACCCTATGATCAATGCCATTGGTCGTATACCAAGATTGACGGCGCCTCCTTATACTGTAGAGGGATTAAGCAGCAATGATCCGCGCATGTATGCAGTGGATATTCCTGTTCCATGTGATAATCAATCACAGTTTTTATCGTCTGTTACCTTTGATTATATCGTTGGCAATAGTGTGGATTCACGTGCTGTGATAGCGGCTATCTCTGCGGTGCCATTTGTACCGTTGACAGCGACAGCGAGCATGGTGCCTGCTACCTGTGGGTATTCCAATGGTAGTATTACAGTAGCAGTAAGTGGAGGTACTTCGCCAATAACGCTGGCATGGAATACAAATCCAGCCCAGTTTACCAATACAGCCACAGATCTGGCTGCCGGTGCGTACACAGTAAGTATCATGGATGGGAATGGTTGTGTAACGCAGTTTGATACCACCCTCTCGCAGAACTCACCGATCACGATTGCGGCGAAGGCAAGACCTGCGGCAATTTGTGCGGGGGCATCTACTACGATATATGCAGTGCCTACAGGTGGCCAGATTGTAAAGTACACCTGGGAACCCGGGGCCATTGGTGATTCCAGCACGATCATCACACCTGTCGCATCTACACAATATACAGTGACGGCAGAAGATGCTTTTGGTTGTATTGTAAAAGACAGTGTTGAAATCAAGGTGAATGCACAACCAGATGCGCCTGTTGCTACAGCGCCTTCAGTATGTCCGGATAGCACAGCAACATTACTGGTCACTAATCCTGTAGATAGTCTCACATATAACTGGTATCCCATGATCTCTGGTGGGGATAACCTCGGTTCAGGTGAAAGCTTTACAACACCTGCTATTATTGGCAACACATCTTATTTTGTAGAAGCGGTGAATGGTTCCTGTGTGAGTCAGCGTACGCAAGTGACAGTGACCCCATTTGAAAAAGTAGATGCGCCGAAAATAAAAGCAGATAATACATCCGGCAGTACGATCACATTTACCTGGGATCCTGTACCGGATGCTACCGGTTATCTCGTATCTGTAAATGGCGGTGCATATACCGATCCTAGTTCAGGGTCTACAGGTACTACACATACCATCACTGCACAGATGATAGATAGTGTGACGCTCACAGTAGTAGCACTGGGTGCACTGAATTGTGAGAACAATGCGAATAGTCTGACAGTAAAGCTGAAAGCAGACCCGATTTATGTGCCAAATGCCTTTACGCCAAATGGAGATGGATTGAATGATATATTCAAAGCAGAAGGCAATACGATTGCCGCATTGGATATGATGGTGTTCAATCAGTGGGGAGAATTGATTTTCCATACTACAACGTTAGGCACTGGCTGGGATGGGACTTATAATGGGAAGAAACAACCGACGGGGGTGTATATGTATACCATCCGGGTGATACAAAACGATAAAACGATCATTACGAAGAAAGGTGCAATCAATCTGTTGAGATAAATAAAAATTAATTTTGTAGGCCATGGCCTACAAAATTAATTTCCCTGCGGAGAAGGATCACTTCTGCCTTCGGCGGAAGTGATCCTTCTCCGCTATCTTTTTTAATAGTCCTCCCCCCCTTTTTAATCCCCCCATCCCCCGTAACTTCGCGCTCGTAGAGAAGCAACTTCTATTTCCTCACGTTTATTAATTACAAAGAAATGATTCCAGCTAAAGGATATGCTGCGTTTGACGCCCAGGCGCAGCTAGGACCTTTCAATTTTGAAAGAAGAGAACCAGGCCCTCACGACGTACAATTCGACATCTTATATTGTGGTGTATGTCACTCAGATCTACATCAGATCAAAAACGAGTGGGGAAATTCCATCTACCCAATGGTACCCGGCCATGAAATCGTAGGCCGTGTCACTGCGGTAGGTGCACATGTAAAGAAATTCAAAACCGGTGATCTCGTAGGCGTAGGTTGCCTGGTAGACTCCTGCCGTGAGTGTGAAAACTGCGCAGATGGCCAGGAGCAGTACTGCCTGAATGGTTCTTCCGGCACTTACAACAGCTATGAGCAGGATAAGAAAACCATTACCTACGGTGGTTATTCCAACAAGATCGTGGTAAGCGAAGACTTCGTATTACTGGTATCGGACAAACTGCACCTGCCTGCAGTCGCTCCATTATTATGTGCAGGCATCACTACCTGGTCACCACTTCGCCACTGGAAGGTCGGTAAAGGCCATAAAGTAGGTGTACTGGGTCTAGGCGGCCTCGGCCACATGGCGGTGAAATTTGCCGTGTCTTTTGGCGCAGAAGTGACCATGCTGAGCACCTCTCCATCCAAGAAAGCAGATGCTGAGCGCCAGGGCGCCCATCACTTCCTGCTCACCAGCGACCAGGAACAGGTAAATGCAGCCAGAGGCAAATTTGATTTCATTATCGATACCGTTTCTGCAGAACATGATTATGGGATGTACCTGGGTCTGCTCAAGACTAATGGTGTACATATTTGTGTGGGAGCACCTCCAACACCGGCTTCTGTGCATGCTTTTGCTTTGATTGCAGGCCGTAAGTCGATCGCAGGTTCTATGATCGGTGGTATTCAGGAAACACAGGAAATGCTGGACTATTGCGCCGAACACAACATTGTGTCTGATATCGAACTGATTGAGATGCCTTATATACAAAATGCGTACGACAGAATGCTGAAAGGCGATGTACGTTACCGTTTTGTAATTGATATGGCAACACTATAAAAATTAAAATAAGCAGGCTAAAAAGCCTGCTTATTTTAATTTCCAAACACCCTACCACTCATCCACCCATTCCGCCACCCATATATTCCTTTTTTACAACCCAACCCCTCCCGAAATTTTAATCGCTTTTTAAGGAAACATTAATTCTGGCCGAATTGTCACGGGATTTTAACAAAGTGACTTAACTATTTTCAAAATCTTTGAATTTTACAATTTTTTGTTTGAATAGCACAATAAAAATCGCCAGGATTCTTACCATCTTTGCGTCATGATTGCAATTTTCAAAAAGTATAAGGCAAAAAGGATCCACGTTTCTCAACTGGGTCCTTTTTGTTTTCTACCCACCTTCAAAATTGCTTCAAATTTTAAAACGAATCTTGCAGCTGTATGAAAGTACTGCTCATTGAAGATAATATAGAGCTGGCTGCCAGCATCACCAATTTCCTTGAAAAAGAAGGATATCTGTGTGAGGTAAGCTACACCAGCAATGACGCGCACAATAAATTAATCTCATTTCAATACGACTGCATCCTGCTCGATATCACTTTGCCGGATGGAAATGGTCTTGACCTCTTACAACTGATCCATGCCGAAAAGCTCGACAGCTGTGTGGTCATCATCTCCGCAAAGAATTCACTGGATGACAAGATCAATGGACTGGAGGGAGGTGCCGACGACTATCTGACTAAGCCGTTCCACCTTCCTGAATTACACGCAAGACTAAGAGCAGTATACCGAAGGAAGAAACTACAAGGCAGTAATATTGTCACTTATAATGAGATCCGGCTGAATACAGATACACTGGAAGCGTTGGTGAATGATACAGCACTCGACGTAACCCCCAAAGAGTTCGACCTGTTGTTGTATTTCCTTGTCAATAAGAACAGAGTACTTTCCAGGCAATCAATAGCAGCACACCTGTGGGGTGATTATACCGACAACCTTTCCAATTTTGATTTTGTGTATCAGCACGTGAAAAACTTACGTAAAAAGATTCATGCAGCAAATGGAGGTGATTACATCAACACAGTGTACGGATTAGGCTATAAGTTCAATACAACCGCATCATAACAAAGGTCATGAAACTCGTCAACAAATTTACTTTATGGTATCTATGTATCACGCTGGCCGCAATGCTGGCAGGTATAGGCATTGCCTACTATAAGGTGAAAGCAGAGATAGATGAGGCGGAAATAAGCCGTCTGAAGGTCTACAATGACCTCATGGCCCAGACTATGCGCAACGGTGTGAGCCCGGATACTTATCTCCGTGGCAGACCCGCCGAAATCAAAATGCTGAATAAAAACGAAGTGCCTGTAAATAAGTATGAAGTGTACGAACATACCTTCTACAACACGCTGCTTAAACACAGGGAATGTCGCCTGACGGTTACCTCTTATTATAATATAAATGGCACCTACTATAGTATCTGCTCCTATAATTATATTACGAAGGCAAACGAAATTCTTACAGGACTGGCCAGCTCCTTTATCTGGATCTTCTCCATCCTGTTCCTGCTCACAGCATTGTCTGCCAGGTTCGTATCCCGTATCATTCTGGCACCATTCAACAGAACGCTGAAAAAAATACAGCGCTTTAATGTAAAACAGAAACAAAGACTTTCATTGCCGGTACCCAATGCCAAAGAGCTGAAAGCCCTCAATAGTTTCTTAAATAACATGACAGACAAAGCACTGGATGACTACCGTGCACTGAAAGAGTTTACAGAGAACGCCTCCCATGAATTGCAGACTCCACTGGCTATATTGCGCAGCAAACTGGAACTGCTCACAGAATCATACCTGCATGGCAAAGACGTAGACACCGTCATGTCACTCATCAGTGATATGCAGAATGCCATCGAGAAATTATCAAGGATCAATAGCTCCCTGACACTGCTGGCCAAAATGGAGAATAATGAATATGATGATAAACGCACCATATCCTTCTCCGGCCTTGTAACAGAAACATTAAACAGCTTTTCGGAATTGCTGGATATGAAATCCATTTCATTGTCCTCCAATATATATAAAGGTATCGCACTTCAGCTGCACCCCGCCCTTGCAGACATTCTCCTGGGCAACCTGATGAGCAATGCCATCCGTCATAATATCGCTAATGGAAAGATAACCGTCGACCTCACCAGGGAAAAATTTGTGATCAGTAATACAGGTGTCACTCCTGAAGTCCCTACCAGTGAACTCTTCCACCGCTTCAAAAAAGGCAACAGAAGAAGTGATTCCATCGGTATTGGCCTTGCAATCGTAAAACAGATCTGCGATCTCAACCACTTTACCATCCAGTACGACTATGCCCATGGATGGCACATTATTCAAATTATTTTCGATGAATCAATAAGTACTTTAAAGTCAGCGACCGCCGGGGAAGTGCTCACACCACGTCCCAAACTCCTACATTGAAGTACTATGGTCTAATGTTCAATTATCATGCAAAGAAAAAAACTCGTCTGTCTCTTTCTCCTGCTCCTGTACGGACCAGCGAAGATGGCGCACGCACAGGTGTTGACGCTAAAGGATGCAGTGCAGACTGCCCTCGCCAACTACGGGACCATCAAGGCTAAAGCCAACTACTTAAAAGCGTCCCAGTCAACAGCGCAATCCGTGAAGCGGGAATACCTGCCTAACGTGAACGTGGCCGGACAGCAGGATTACGGTACTATCAACGGTATCTATGGTCCCTCCTACGGTTTGAATGGTCTTGCCGTGGCATCCTCAGGTCCTACCCTGGCACAGAACAACTGGAACTCCGCTTTTGGTGGATTGTACCTGGCCAATGTAAACTGGGATTTTTTCTCCTTTGGTCGTATCAAGGAAAAGATCAAAACCGCGCAGGCTACTGTTCAGAGAGATTCTGCAGACCTGACACAGGAAAAATTTCAGCACGAAGTAAGGGTAGCTGCCGCTTATCTGAACCTACTCGCTGCACAACGCCTCACCCGTAGCTGGAAGAACAACCTTGACAGGGCGGATACCTTCCGCGCTGTAGTCGTGACACGTGTGACCAATGGGCTTATTGCCGGCGTAGATTCCTCTCTCGCCAATGCAGAAGTATCCAATGCACGTATCGCCTATACAAATGCAAAAGACAATGAGCAGACACAGGCCAACAACCTGGCAGTGCTCATGGGAGTGCCGGTACAGGAGTTCATACTCGATACAGTGTTCATCAAGCAGATCCCTTCTTCTGTTGCAGATTCTGCAGACATCGCGAACAACCCTACCCTGAAGTACTATGAGCAACAACTCAGGGTGAACCAGGAACAGGCTAAGTATTTGCAAAGACTATACTACCCAACCTTCTCCTTCTTCGGTACGATGCAAACGAGAGGTTCCGGGTTTGGTACCAACTACGCCGCAGATCAGTCAGATTATACACATGCTTACTGGGATGGTGTGAAGCCCAGCCGTAGCAACTATCTGCTGGGTATCGGCGTAACATGGAACTTAACTTCTATACTCAGGGTCAATAAACAGGTATCTGCCCAGCAATTTACTGCATCAGGTATACAGGATCAATATGATCTCGTAAAGCAACAGCTCACCGCGCAGTTAAAACTGTCAGAAACCAGGATGAAGAATGCACTGAACAATTACATGGAAGCGCCTATCCAGGTAGCATCAGCATCTGATGCTTACAACCAGCGCACTGTATTGTACAAAAACGGGCTGAATACGATCGTGGATGTGACACAGGTGTTATACACACTGAACCGTGCAGAAACAGACCGTGACATCGCGTACACGAACGTATGGCAGGCATTGCTCCTGAAAGCAGCCGCCAGTGGTAATTTTTCTCTTTTCATAAATGAATTCTAATTAGATGAACCTGATAAGATCAGCATTACGCAAACCCATCACCATCCTGGTGATCGTGGCCGCCCTGTTCTTCTTCGGCGTAGGCGCGGTTAGGACCATCAAGGTGGATATCTTTCCAAAGCTGGACCTTCCGGTGATGTATATATCGCACCCGTTTGGTGGTTACACACCTACCCAGATGGAAGCATTCTTTGGTAAACAATATGTAAACATCCTCCTCTATGTAAATGGTATCAAAACCATAGAGACGAAAAATATACAGGGTCTCTCACTCCTGAAAGTGAGTTTTTATCCGGGTACTAACATGGCACAGGCACAGGCGGAGCTCGCAGCCTTCTGTAACCGGGCCCAGGCCATCTTTCCACCTGGGTCGCAACCGCCATTTATTCTTCGCTTTGACGCCTCTACCCTGCCTGTAGGTAACCTGGTATTGAGCAGCGACAAGCGTAATAACAACGAACTGCTGGACCTCGCAAATACTTATGTGCGTTCGTCCTTTACACAGATCCCAGGTCTGTTGTCCGCCCCTCCTTTTGGTGGTAATATCCGTACCGTGGTGATCAAAGTGGATCCTACTTTGCTCCGCTCTCACAATATGACACCTGACCAGGTAGTTGAAGCCCTTCGCCTCAACAACCAGGTGTCTCCTTCCGGTAACGTGCGTATAGGTGATAAGAACTTTATCACCCCCGTAAACACGACCATCCATACTATAAAAGATTTCGAAGACATTCCGCTCTTCAGAGGTGGTGCACAAACACTCTTCCTTCGCGACGTTGCGACGGTAGAAGATGGTGCGGACATCACTGCCGGTTATGCACTGGTAAACGGCCGTCGTTCTATCTACCTCTCCGTAGCAAAGAATGGTGACGCCTCTACATGGGATGTGGTACAAAAACTGAAAGCAGCTATTCCAAGATTCCAGGCACAGTTGCCAGATGATGTAAAGCTGTCTTTTGAGTTTGACCAGTCCGTATATGTGATCAACGCTGTAAAGAGTCTGATCAGTGAAGGTACAATTGGTGCAGTGCTCACTGGTCTGATGGTATTACTCTTCCTGGGTGATCCACGCGGTGCACTCATTGTAATCCTCACGATTCCCACCTCTATCATTGCGGCAGTACTCTGTCTCAAGTTAGCAGGGCAGACGATCAACATTATGACACTGAGTGGGCTTGCGCTGGCCATCGGTATATTGGTGGATGAAAGCACGGTGACGATAGAAAACATACACCAGCACCTGGATATGGGTAAGCCGAAGGGCCTCGCGATCTGGGATGCGTGTAAGGAGATCGCCTTCCCGAAACTCCTCATCCTCTTCTGTATTCTAGCCGTGTTTGCACCAGCATTTACCATGGGTGGTATCCCAGGTTCATTGTTCCTGCCACTGGCGCTTGCGATTGGTTTTGCGATGATCGTTTCTTACTTCCTGGCGCAGACCTTTGTACCTGTAATGGCCAACTGGCTTATGAAAGAACATGGTCATGGCACTCCACAGGATTACAAACCTGATGGTCTGGAAGAAGATACATGGGATGAAAAGAAAATGCTTGTTGAACATCCGCATGGTGGTCACGATGCACCGCTGACTAAATTCGATAAATTCCGTAACCGCTTTATGCGTTTCATGGAGCGTATCTTCCCGGCGCGTAAGCTGATTGTTACCGTATATATTATTGGCGGTCTGGGTCTGGTTGTATTGTTACTGAACCACATTGGTCGTGATGTATTGCCACATAGTAATGGTGGTCAGTTCCAGCTTCGTTTGCGGGCACCGGATGGTACCCGTGCCGAAGTAACAGAAGCTAAAACACTGAAGACGATCAATATGATCAGAGACCTGGTGGGTCCTGAGAATGTGTCTATCACCTCTGCTTATATCGGTCAGCACCCGGGTCTCTTCTCTACTGCACCTATCTACCTGTGGATGGCAGGTCCGCAGGAAGCAGTTATCCAGGTAGCCCTGAAAGAAGAGTATAAAACGAACATAGATGAACTGAAAGATAAGATCAGGGCAAAACTGAAACAGGTAGAGCCAGATGTGAAGCCATCATTCGAACCAATTGAACTGACTGAAAAGATCCTGAGCCAGGGTTCACCTACCCCGATCGAGGTACGGTTCTCCGGCAGAAACAGGAAACAGGCGGAACAATATGCAAATAAAATGATCGCGCGTCTGAAAGAAATTCCTTTCCTCCGCGACGTACAACTGGGACAATCTACCAAGTATCCTTCCCTGAAGATAGAGATTGACCGTTTAAGAGCATCGCAACTGGGTATTGACCTGGCGACCATCTCCCGTACCATCACGGCTTCTACATCATCTTCCCGCTATACAGAGAAAAACGTATGGGTAGATGAAAAGCAGAACCTGAGCTACAACGTACAGGTAGAGATCCCGGAAAATAAAATGACAGACATTCATGCCATCGAGGAATTACCATTACTGCCAAACAGTGCACGCCCGGTATTAGGCGATGTAGCGACCATCACACCTGATACCACACTGGGTGAAGCAGATAACCTTGGTGCGATGCCTACCCTGTCAGTAACAGCCAACCTCAATAACATTGACCTGGGTACTGCGACTACAGAGGTGAACAAAGCGATCAAATCACTGGGCGAAATGCCCCGTGGTCTGAACGTAGACCTGATAGGTCTGACATCAACGCTGACAGATACGCTGGATAGTTTGCAGAATGGTTTGGTAATAGCGATCATCGTGATCTTCCTGATGCTGGCGGCCAACTTCCAGTCCTTCAAGGTATCGGCGGTGGTACTGGCTTCCGTACCTGCAGTACTATTAGGTTCGCTCTCCCTGCTTATAATAACAGGTTCAACGCTGAACCTTCAGTCCTATATGGGTATCATCATGTCAGTGGGTGTATCGATATCCAACGCGGTATTGATGGTCACGAATGCAGAGCAGTTACGCCGTCATAATGGCGATGCATTGCTCTCTGCAAAAGAAGCTGTTGCACTGCGTCTGCGTCCGATCCTGATGACGAGTTTGGCGATGGTGGCGGGTATGATCCCGATGGCGAGTGGCCTGGGTGAAACCGGTGACCAGACATCTCCGCTGGGTCGTGCGGTAATTGGTGGTTTGATAGCCTCTACCTTTAGCACCCTCTTCTTACTACCACTGGTATTCGCATGGGCACAGGGTAAGGCAAGCACTAAGTCCGTATCACTGGATCCGGAAGATAAAGAAAGTAAAAACTATGTACCATCCTTGTATGAATAGTCATATGAAAAAGAATATAATAATATTACTGTGCAGCTTACCCGCGATGCTGCTGTTGAACAGTTGCGGACACACAAAAGGTGAATCAGAAAAAGAAAGTGCCGCAACTGAAGCTCCGGCTACACCAGTAGTAGCCATTCAGAAAGGAAAGCTCTCATCTACCCTGAAGCTGCCGGGTGAGCTGATTGCTTTTCAGCAGGTAGATATCTATGCAAAGGTGAGCAGCTTTGTAAAGAAGCTGAATGTGGATGTAGGCTCCGAAGTAAACACCGGCGATCTGCTGGTGACCATGGAAGCACCTGAAATGACGGCTCAGCTGAATGCGGCTGATTCCCGGCTGAAATCACAGGAGGCGATTTACCTGGCCAGTAAAGCGAATTATGATCGTTTATATACGACCAGTCTTACACCAGGTACAGTGTCTAAAAACGACCTGGATCAGGCAAAGGCGAAGATGAATTCAGACCTTGCTAACCTGGAAGCAGCCAAGTCTTCTTACAGAGAAGTGTCTGATACCAGAAATTACCTGGAGATCCGTGCACCATTTGCAGGTATCATTACGGCGCGTAATGTGAGTGCGGGTGCGTATGTAGGTCCTACCGGTAAAGGTTCTGAATTACCTATCGTAACATTGCAGGAACAGCGAAAACTGCGTCTCGTTATCTCAGTGCCTGAGTCTTACACCAGCTATCTGGGTAGCAACAGTGAAGTGAATTTCACAGTAAAAGCGTTCCAGGGTAAGCAGTTCACCGCTAAGGTGAACCGTCTGGCTGGTGCGCTGGATGCAAGACTGCGTTCACAGCGTATAGAAATGGATGTGACCAATAATGACAAGAAGTTGTTGCCGGGTATGATTGCAGAAGTGAACATCCCGATGAATACAGCGGATAGCGCTTTTATTCTGCCTAAGACAGCGGTGGTGAATTCTACAGTGCAGGTGTTTGTAGTGAAGGTAGAAAATAACAAGGCGGTACATGTACCGGTATCTACGGGTCGTGAAGTAGATGGTAAGATAGAGGTGTTTGGCGATCTGAAGGCAGGTGATATTATTGTGGCGACAGCGACAGAAGAGAACAGGGATGGTCAGGAAATAAAGAAGACAGAATTACAGAAGGATAAATAATTAGATAGGTACCGATTGGTTAAGATGACTATAAAGGAATAAATACTCAACAGGTTAAGATATTGATAAACGGAAACCATCGGGGAATAATAGAAAGAATATAAGGAACGAAAGACCGGAAAAAGCATCGGAAAGGGAAGCATCTCAATTGAGATGCTTCCTTTTTTTGAATGAATCAATCGGGATAAAAAAGAGGGTGCCCCGAAAAATCGGCGCACCCTCTTTTTACTAAAAGTAAAAATTTACTGAATCACTATCTTCTTCGTATAACTCTTCCTGCCATTTGTGATAATCACCACATACACCCCGGCAGGCAAATCCTTCACCTCCAGCGCAATCCTGGCCGCATTATCTTTCCGCTCTGCCACCACTTTCTTATTCACATCTACAACTGACACATATACCGGTTCCTTCCCATCATACTTACCCACATTCACTGTCAGCATACCACCTTTCAATACAGGATTCGGATATACCGTCACATCTGCACTCTCTTTTTCTGCCGCCGCTGTAGTCACCGCTTCTACTTTTACTGAACTTACCTTGTCATTCCAGGTGCTTACATCCAGCAATGATACATCTGATGTAAGTACCAGGGATGCACCGGAGAAATTGTCATCTGCATAAAGAGTCACCTTATAACCAGCTGTTACTTTTACAGATGTAATGTCGTCATTGATAGCACCATATGCTTTTAAAGCCGTCAGGTTATAACTACCAACTGGCAATGAGATACCATAACCGCCATAATTGATGTCCTGGTACATGTACGCAGCGATCGTCACTGGTGCATATGTGATTGGAAAATCAATCTGTGCCTGGTTAAATTGGCTTTCGTACGTGGAATTCCAGCCGAATGCGGTGGTCGCCTGTGATTTCAGACTTACGCCAGCCGCAGCGCTCCAAAAATGAATAAACTCACCCATGTTTAGTGAACGGGCATAATCGCTACCGCTCTTTGGGAAATAAGAAGATAATAATACAAAATACCTGTTCAGTACTTTGCTGCCACCATACTGGCTGTAAATAGGGTAAAACCAATCGCGGAACCAATGTGTACCGGCAACAGGGAAGTTGTCAGTCGTATTGGTAAATGTGGTATAAACTCTGGCCGCATCGCTGGTCATACCCAGACCATTGTATACGTCGTAGATGTAGATTTCCGCCCACTTGCTATCTCCCCATATGCCGAATGCAGGAGAGTTATGCGCATTTTTGGAATCACCTTCTACGATATGACCTACTTCGTGTGTGAGCAGGTCATGATCGCCGCCAGAGGCACTTGTCCATGGACCAGGACCTACGTCCGCCACGTCGCGGTTGTCATGACTGGCATCGAAATAACCGGAAGGATGCCCACCACTGTACTTGTTGGTATGGAGTACGGCAAATAAATGCGGATCGGAGCCAAACCAGCCATAGGTCTTCCTGGTGTACCGCCATACATCGCCCATGTACTGGTAGGGCCAGGTAACAGCAGTGCTTACGTCACTGTCGTAATACACAGCGACATCGTTGTCGTAAAATACCCGTGTCAATAATTGATTGTGCTCAAACCAGTGCTCCTGCCAGGTAGCAGGTGGCGTCTGTGCTTCTACCCGGTTAAAGGCTGAGCAGCCCATCAATAAAAGCGCATACAGTACTTTTCTTTTCATGGTTATTGTTTATAAGGGGGTGATAAAAAATTCGTGGAAACACAGGACCGGTCATATGCGCAATGACCGGTCCTGTAAGGATACCTTTTACAGTATCAGGACCTGTTTTGTAAATATCTGATTGCCATAGGTGATCACAACTACATACATCCCGGGGACCAGGTTACCAGTGGAAATACTAACGCGGGCAGTTCCCGCTTTCTTATTAATTAAAGTTCGTTGATAGATATCTTTTACGAATACCTGCAAGGGGGTTTTTCCGTCATATCCTGCTACGTTTATGGTCAGTTCGGTACCCTTGCTGACAGGATTGGGGTATACGACCAATACCTTTTCGGTTTTCAAACTTACCACACTATCTGCACTTGCTGCTATTCTTGCAGTGGATACCTCTCCCCATGAGAAGGCTTCCCATCCCTGCGGATACGTTCTGCTACAGGTCATCTCTGCCGAACCATTTTCAGAAGAAACATACAACGCATTACTACTTCTTAATGATACTGTACCATTATCATTTACTATCCAGTCAAATTTCTCCCAATCCTGCGCTGTCGCCCTGTTACAATTCATAGACGTTGTACCATCTTCAGAAGAAACAAAATACCCACCATTATTGAGGGTCACTTTGCCATTTCCGCCATCACCTATCAGGAACTGGTTCCAGCTTTGTACCACCGTAGCATTGCAATACATCGGATTCACATTGCCTTTGGAACTTACGTACTGACCGTTATTTCCCTGTAACCACACCGTTTGCCCTATAGGCGCTGCGCTGCTCACTTCTCCCCAGGAGAAAGCTTCCCACCCACTAGCGGTAGGCCGGTTGCAGGTCATAGCCTGTGTACCGTTTTCAGAAGAAACGTACAACCCATTGCTGGCTTTTAAAAAGATCGTTCCATCTGTATTTACGATCCAGTCGAACTTTTCCCATCCCTGGTATACATTCCGATTGCACGTCATCGCCTGTGTACCGTTTTCGGAGGAGACAAACAGTGCACTGTTCCTCAATGCTACCTTGCCATTTCCGGCATCTACTACGTAGAATTTATTATAGGTGCCTACTGAGTTACTATCACACCATATTGCACCGCTGCCCCCTCTGGAACTCACGTATTTCCCATTAAAGCCTTTCAGCCAGATCGTTTTGCCGACAGGCCCGTTGGCAGCTTGTCCGGGAGCTACGGCGGCAATTGTGTTTGTGTTTTTGATATTATTAGCAAATTTGATGTTGTTCAGCACAGCAGCCATATTACCCGCGCCATCCAGTACAGAAGGGCCTGTGAGTCTTAGCAGTGCAGCGTTTTCACCAGCCGTGAGTCGTTTGTACGTCCAGTGACACCAGCCTACACCGATACTGTTCATAGCAGCGATATTGGCGGAGAGCCAGTCGTTGCTGTTTTCCCCGGTTTCGCCTACCCATACAGGTACATTGTAGGTATTTCTCCAGGCAACGATATTGGCGAGGTCAGAAATCTGGTTAGGATCGGTGTTACCTACAGTAACGTCGGTGGAATTCCAGTAACGGTGGGAGTTATACACGAGGTTAGCGGGGTTGGTAAAAGTATACGGCTGCATACTGCCATAGTTATTACCATAGCCGTTCCCTTCTACCATGAGGAGGTGGGTATCGCCTTCGGCACGCACCGCGTTGATCAGTCTTTCGAAAATGTCATGTACGGTTGTGTTGCTGGGTACCTTGTGAGGTTCATTGATCAGGTCATAAAAAGCCACGCCATCGTTATTAATGTAATGGCGGGAAAGCGCCTGCCATAAACGAACGGTCATGTTGCCATAGATGGCCTGGTTGTACAGGTCATTGCCGACAAAGCCATCGTTGATGTTGTGGTCCAGGCCTTGTGAGCCGGGGGCGGCGTGGAGATCGAGGATGACGTACATGTTGTTGGCAGCCGTCCATTTCAGCAGACTGTCTGCCAACCGGAAACCTTCGGTGTTCGTGTCTGTGAACAGGGTATTGTTGTTATACCATGTGGTGAGTGCACTGATGTACGTGGATACAGAACTGGCGCTGGCATTGGCATGGATCACTTTCAGGCGTTCTGCCCTCTGGGCAGCCGTGAGAAAGAGTTCGTAGTGCATGGGGAGCCGCACACAGTTAAAACCGAGGGAGGCGATGTAATCGATGTCGGCTTTGGTGATAAAATTGTCACGCCAGGACTGGTAGAAGGCTTCTACCTGGGCATCGGTTTGCCCCTGGTCGTAAAGATACTTTTTGACGGACCACTGAGGGCCATCGCCGCCTTCTTTCATCATATAGCCTTCTTGAAGGAGCCAGGCACCGAGGCCGACGCCTTTCAGGATCACTTCCTGGTTGGAGGCGTTGACGATTCGTTTGCCATCGGCATGGAGGCGGGAAAGTTGGGCGGTGGCTGGTGTTAGCTTCAGACATGCTAACAGACAGACCATAACGAGAAAGGAATGCTGTACACGGCGGAGTAGCCCGTACAACCGGTCTTTGTAATGGATCATCATAGAGGGTTTGTTAAATGGTTTTTTGAATAAAAAATGGTACAGCGCTTAGGTCAGATAAGGAGTCGTTTGGGAGGGAATATAGTACCAGTCAGGAGGAAAATTTCTTTAATATAGGGTCTGCTGAATAAGTTATCCGATCAATTATATTTCATTTTAACACCTGGCTATTTCCCCTTTCTGACGTCTCATATATCGGGGTATAAATTGTGCATCGGGGCTATTTACCATTATGGTCAAATAGCCCTCTGTTACCAGCCAGTAATAGATTTGGAGTGCTGACAACAAAGAACCAGCTGCCAGTTTAAGCAGATTCATGACAAAGTATATAGACATCACCCAACTCTCAGCCGTATCCTTTAGACGGGCCTTGATCTTACCCAGGCCATATGCATTTTTTCCTTGTCCAAACTTCCCTTCAATCGCATTTCGTTCTGGCATCTCCTTTTGTAATAATCGCTTTTGCTGCTTACTCTCCGGTGATGGTCGACCCAATGGCTTGCCAACATAACGGATCCCTTTTTCCTTCATGAATCGTCTGTTTTCACGTGTGCCGAACAACTGATCTGCCAATACACGCTCAGGATAGCAACCAAACAAGCGTTTATATGTTTCCAGGCTGGCTATCAGCAATCCACCTTCATTGTAATTGTCCCAACTCAGCTTTTCTATATGTGTGTAACCATCTTTCAACATCACCAGTTGCTTGCTCCCAAACTCTGTTGATACACGGTCTTTACCTCTAGGCATTGGACGTACATGCGGTTGATAGATACTTACAATCCTATCCGACATTTTTTGTTCTCTTTTCTTATACATCTCTGCCTGCTGACGATACATTTCCTGAATCACTTGTATTAAGGTCCAGTCCTTCATTTTCAACGTCTCCTTAAAAGTAGCATCTGATTCTATCAGCCAATTGATATACTTTAAATCACGCTTAACATATTGTAGTTGCTGCCGGATACCTCTGCGTATATCTCTTTTGCTCTTGTTTTTCTTTTTGGCAATATTCAGATATTGCTTCCTGGCTATCTTCCTATACATCCGCGGCATTACCAGTTCCGCCGCCTGACATCCCCGCTCTATCATCCCTTCCAATTGACGGCGTCCTTCATTCAGTAATTTGATATCTGTTGGATATTCGATCTGTTGCTCTGACACAGTCGCATCTAACATCACTGTTCCTGATAGCGCTTCAGGTGGCTTTTCTTTTACACTGTTCATATGATCCTGCGAGCAATCGTTATTTCTATCCCCTCCATTCTCATCCTGATCACTATTTCCTTCGGTATTCGCTACCTTCTCTTCATTCACTTTAGTTAATCCCGCTTCCTGCAAAATAATCTCATTCAATCTGGACATAACTTCTATGCCTAACCGTTTTCTAATACTTACCATCAACGATGCATCAAAGGGAGCCTCCTGTTGAAAACTGCTTAAGCCTACAAAATATTGCAGATATATATTTTCCGTGATTTGCTCTACTACCTCCCGATCATCTATGTTCAGTATATGTTTGATGATCACCGCACCAATCACCATCCTGGCACTCAATGTTGGAGCTCCAAAATCTGCCCGCATCTTTTTATAATACACCTCCGCCAGTTTATCCCACGGAATCTTTGCAGCCAGTATAACCCATCGATTGCTAGTTGATAATTGCTGCGAGAAGGGTGTAGAAAATCCGTCTAATGTTAACTGTTTTGAAGGAGTGTAACGTATCATTGCTGCATGGTTTTGGAGATGAATCACTCAATATATAAGCACTTCTGTAGCAAATAATAAGCCATATAATATTGATTAACAATATCTTAATACTTATTCAGCAGACCCTAATATAATAAAAGCCGGATCGTTGGGCGATCCGGCTTTTTGAATGATTTAGAAGGATGATACCTCAATGATTTAGAAGGATAATACCTCCGGCGCCAGCCGAAAGAGAGATGACTGCCTTGCTGCCGCAGGGCAATATCCTATTCTTCTTCTATTAACTTGATACCTGTTTTTGTAAACTCAATCTTTCTTGCTTTGTAAAGACTTCCTGTGGTCATCTTAAACGTTTTTTTACTCATACTAAAAAACGAGTAGATCTCCTCCGGATCCGACTTATCATGATAAGGCAGATAGCCGTTGTTTTCTTTGAGTAATCTTAAGATCTTCTCCCCTTCATTCTCTACTCTTTTATACCCCATCTCACCCGCAGAAACATCCAGCTTATTCTCCTCTTTTACCGCCTTTACAAAACCTTTCAATTTATCGCCGATATCCACTGTGCCAAACACATCTCCATAATGTAATAGTCCTGTATGTTTCTGATTTACAATGCATACAAAACCAAGATCCGTTCTTCTATATATAATCAGTTCCACTGGATCCTGCTCTTTTACCGTCAGTTCCTCATTACTAAGGTACGGATCTAATTTTTCTGTAGCCGCGACTCTGCCGGTACGTTCATCCAGGTAAATTTTGACCAGGTAATCCTGTCCAATCACCATTTTGGTCATCTGTTTACTCGCCGGTACAAACAAGTCTTTCATCAGTCCCCAATCCAGGAAAGCACCCTGTTCGGTCAATCCTGTACACTTCAGGTTCACAATATCCCCCACTATACCATAAGGCTCCTGATTCGTGGCTGTAAGGCGATTCTCCGAATCATGATAAATAAACACCCTGAGCTCATCCCCCCGCTTTGCGCCTTCCGGAACAAAACGTTTTGGCATCAGTATCTCCTGCTCCACGCCATCGAGGAACAAGCCGAACTCACTCTCCTTCTTCACTCTTAAAAGGTTAAATTCACCTACCTTATACATGTAATATAATATTTGGATATTCGCAAAGGTAAGTAGATTTGTGGTCAAACGCAGGTTTATGGCCTTACTCAAACATATCAATCCTTTCTCGAAAACAAATGAAGATACCGGGTTCAGCGCTACGATCAGTAGTTATGGGGATCGTTTTATCAATAAAGACGGGAGTTTCAACCTCCGGAAAGAGGGTAATCGTATATGGGACAGGTATTCCCTTTTCCATATTATGCTAAACCTGCCAATCTGGGCTTTTGTGATGGTAATAGTGGGGGCATTTATTTTAGTAAACCTTATTTACACGGGTATTTACCTGCTGATCGGGGCGGCGGAGTTACAGGGGATTAGTTCACATCATGCGTGGGGGATATTCAGGGAGGTTTATTATTTCAGTACAGAAACGTTTACGACAGTGGGTTATGGCCGTGTCAACCCGGTAGGTGACGGGGCTAATTTTGTGGCTTCAATTGAGGCGATGAGTGGGTTTCTGTCTTTTGCGGTGGTAACGGGGTTGATTTATGGACGTTTTGCCCGGCCGAAGGCGCATCTGGCTTTTAGTGATCATGCGCTTATTACACCATTTAAGGGTGGTAATGCATTGATGTTCCGGTTTGCCTGTTATAAAGATGGTCATACGCTTACTGACGTGACGGTGCAGGTAAATGCGGCAATGCGGATACATGAGGATGGGAAACAAACGTATCGGTATTATGAATTACCGCTGGAAAGGCATAAGATACAAAGTTTGCCGATGAACTGGACGGTGGTGCATGTGATAGATGATCAAAGTCCGTTGTTAGGGTTTACAGCGGAAGATATTAAGGTGGCGGATCTGGAATTGTATGTGTTGATCAGAGGGTTTAATGATATTTATTCAAATGTGGTGCAGCAAAGGACTTCGTATACTTTTCAGGAGATAAAGTATAATCATAAGTTTGTGCCAATGTATAGGGAGACGGCGAGGGGGACGGTGTTGGAGATGAATAAGATACATGATACGGTGGAAGTGAATGTGGGGATGATGGCGGTGAGTGCGGTGAGCTGAGAAGGAGGATGGATTACCGTGAGTGCGGTGAGCTGGGAAGGAAGATGGATGGATGGCCAGTGAGTGCGGTGAGCTGGGAAGGAGGATGGATTGCCGTGAGTGCGGTGAGCTGGGAAGGAAGATGGATTGCCAATGAGTGCGGTGAGCTGGGAAGGAAGATGGATTGCCAGTGAGTGCGGTGAGCTGAGAAGATGGATGGATATGCCCGTGAATTCAGTTAGCCAACATTTTTATTTGCCCTGATCATTTCAGAGTACCCCATTTTTCTGGCCAGTCCGGTCACTGCCATCGCAATCCTTTTGGCTTTGGTTCCCGGGGTTTTGGCACTTTCAATCCATTTCATAAAATAATTCCTATGGCCCTTAGGAAGCGTATTAAAAAAGGTCAATGCATCCGGTTCATCTGATAAGCATTCCATAAATTCAGGAGAGCTTACCGGATCAGGATTATCATCTACCTGGATCTGCACCTGCAACTCTGCACCCGCGCGCTTGCCCACACCTTTTCTCAGATCGGCATTCATCGCCATGATAAAATGCCCCTCACCCATAGGTATCAACGCGATACCTGCTATCTCAAATTTATCGAGCTTGCCTTTTACCCTGAAGGACTGCTTGTACCCGGGCTTCAGTTTTTCCGACAACTCAATGGGGATCTCGATATACGACCAGCCAGTCTTCTCCCCCATTTGTTCGAACTTTTTGATGGTGGCTTTGAATTTTATCATGCGGTAAATATAAAAAAAACGGTTTTGCCATGTGGCAAAACCGTTTAAAAAACATTCCTTTTGAAAATACAAACGTTCAATGGCGCTAGCCAAAAGAAAGAAACCTTCCCTGCTGCCGTAGGCCAATTAGTTTATATTGCTCTGTCAGTTTTCTTCACACCAAATGTAGCGGAAGGTTTGCTACCCATATAAATTTCCATCTTACCACCTTTCATTATATCTTTATACAGGAAGAAAGACTTATTATAGTTGATGCCATTCAGCACTATTTTCTGGATATACTTGTTCTCTTTACTATTGTCTTTTACCACAATATCAAATTTCTTATTTCCTGCTAATTTAATCACTGCTTCATCCATCAATGGAGAACCGAATACAAACGTACCGTTCATTGGGTTCATCGGATAGAAGCCCATTGCAGACAATACATACCATGCACTCATCTGCCCTGCATCTTCATTACCACACAATCCATCAGGCGCATTGGTATAATATTTCGACATTACCTCTCTCACAATTTCCGCAGTTCTCCAGGGCCTGCCAACCGCCGCATACAGGTAGCTTACGTGATGACTAGGCTCATTACCCTGTGCATACTGGCCAACCATACCAGAGATATCAGGAGAGCTACCTTGTCCCAGGGAAGAAGACATATTAAAGAAAGAATCCAGTGTAGTTTGAAATTTCTTTTCACCAAACAGGTTTACCAGCCCTTTTGCATCCTGTGGTACAAGCCAGGTATACTGCCAGCCATTCCCCTCGCAGAAGTCATTTGAACGGTGTTTTGCTTCCAGCGGATCAAATGGTCTTTTAAAACTACCATTTGCCAATCTACCTACGAAATGACCTTCTGAAGCGTCCCAGTATTGCTTATACAAACCCGCTCTTTTGGTGAAGTATGCAGCGTCTTTTGTTTTACCCAGTTTCCTGGCCATCTGTGCCACACCGAAATCAGCGATCGCATATTCCAGGCCCCAGGCAACGGATTCAATCGTCATACTATCAACAGGAATGTATTTCAATTCCTGTACAAACTGTAAGCCGCTTACTTTTCTCATGGCAGTGTTCCTCACAGCTTCATATGCCAGTGCTACGTCCGCAGGATCAATCAGACCTTTCAGGTAAGCATCCGTAATAATCGGAATAGCAGGATTACCAATCATACAATCAGTTTCGCAACCTTCCAGTGGCCATACCGGCAGGCGTCCCTGCTGTTGGTAAATCATCAACATGGAGTGCACTATATCTTTTACAAGCGAAGGATCGATCACGGACATCAAAGGATGCAGACCGCGATAGGTATCCCACAGAGACATGCCGGTGTAATTTGTGAATCTCTGGTTGGTGTACACTTTTTTATCGGTGCCACGGTAATCACCATTGTGATCGTTGAACACAGAGGGGAAGAAATGGCTGTGGTACAGCGCAGTATAGAAGGTTGTTTTCGTTGCATCATCTGCAGAGAAATCGATCTTGTTCAGATCTTTATTCCATGCCAGATCAGCAGCAGTTTTTACCTGTTCAAAGTTCCATCCTGGTATTTCGGCAGCGATGTTGCCCAGTGCATTCTCTTCACTCACCGGAGAAATACCTACTTTCAGATAAATGTCAGCATTTTTAGCTGCATTAAAATACATCACGGCCTTGACACCTTTACCTTTTACAGCTCCTCCGGCTACTCCGTTGTTAAGGTCGTAAAGATTTAATTGTGTGATAGGCTGAGATGTTTTGATTGCGAAGAACAGGCGTTGATCATTGGCCCATCCTTTGGAGAAGCGATAACCTACAAAAGTGGTATCATTTACTTTTTTAATAGTTGTTTCTACCGGAGCATCCCAACACATAGCAAATTCCAGGTCAATCAGCAGGTGAGCACTATCAGTATTATCGTAATGGTAATGGTGAAAACCTACTCTGGTAGTAGCTGTGAGCTCCGCCTTCACCTTGTATTTGTCGAGGTATACAGCGTAGTAACCCGGTTTTACCACCTCGCTGGCCTTTTTGAAATTGGAGCCATAACCGGTGTTCATATCCAGGCGGTGAGCGGGTTGTAATTCCAGGTGACCGCTGGCAGGTACGATCATCAGGTCATTGAGATCTCCGATACCGGTACCACTCAGGTGGGTATGAGTAAATCCAAGAATATCTTCACTGATGTAATTGTAACCACTGCACCAATCCCATCCATTGAACTGATCCCAGGTCTGCATGGTTTGGCTGGGTCCGAGCTGCACGGCGCCATAAGGCACGTTTGCACCTACGAACACGTGTCCATGGCCCTGCGAGCCGATATACGGATTAACGTATTGAGTAAGCGGTTTATCCTGTGCATGGCCTGCCTGTGGCAACAGGCTGGATACCAGTAAAATAGTTGAAAATAACGTTGAAACTGTGCAATTCTTCTTCAATTCACATTAAATTTAGACCTGTTTATAAAATAAGTTGGCAAATAGCTTTCAATACGTGACTATTGCCAAAAATAATAAAATAATCAGCAAAATATGTTAATCTGCGAAACAGCACGCCTGATTGTACGCAAGTTTACTATTGACGACGCTCCATTTATCTGGTCGTTGCTCAATTCTCCGACCTGGATTCAGTTTTTGGGTGACAGGAATATTCAGACATTGGCGGATGCCCAGCAATACCTGACCAATGGCCCGTTGGCCAGTTATGCACTAAGAGGGTTTGGATTGTATTTGGTGGCGATGAAGGATAGTGGAGTGCCCATTGGGATGAGTGGATTAATAAAAAGGGATGGGTTGGAATATGTAGATGTAGGTTTTGCGTTGCTGCCGGAATATATGGGACAGGGATACGCTTACGAGGCTACGAAAGCGGTAATGGATTATGGATATAATACGCTGCAGCTACCACATATTGTGGCAATAGCGAGAGCGGATAATAAGCATTCGCTGGCGTTGTTGGCGAAATTAGGGTTGAAATTTTCTGATACGGTTATGTTGGCGGGGATTGAGCATCCATTGAGTTTGTTTAAATAGTGGATGGTTTGAATGGCTGTGTATTCATTGGGTTTGCTTTTGATAGCAGATCTTTTGAATGGCTGTGCATTCATTCGATGTGCTTTATTAGCAGATCTTTTGAATAGCTATGCATTCATTGGATGTGCTTTATTAGCAGATCTTTTGAATGGCTATGCATTCATTGGATATGCTTTATTAGCAGATCTTTTGAATAGCTATGCATCCATTGGATGTGCTTTATTAGCAGATTTTTTTGAATAGCTATGCATTCATTGGATGTGTCTTATTAGCAGATCTTTTGAACGGCTATGCATTCATTGGATCTGTCTTAATAGCAGATTTTTTGAATAGCTATGCATTCATTGGATTTGTCTTAATAGCAGATTTTTTTGAATAGCTATGCATTCATTGGATTTGTCTTAATAGCAGATTTTTTTGAATAGCTATGCATTCATTGGATGTGTCTTATTAGCAGATCTTTTGAACGGCTATCCATCCATTGGATGTGCTTTATTAGCAGATTTTTTGAATAGCTATGCATTCATTGGATGTGTTTAAACAGCCAGCTCTCCTGATTCTTCAAGTGGCAATACTGCTGCTTTTATCTCCACGGCAGCGGCAGTGGGCATTACTGGGGGCAAAGGTCCAAATACCAGTGCCTGATAAGGCGCCAGGGTTAAGTTCCCTCTTTCCAGTTCAAAAGTCAGCATATTATTTACTAAAGGTTCTATATCCGTCTCCATCAGGAATGGCAGCTTGTACACAATGGTTTCTTTTGAAAAATTAAGCACCATTAAAAACATCGTCTTGTCCAGCGTGCGCGTATACGTATATACCTGGGGATGCTCCGCATCATACAACTGATATTTCCCATAAACTAATACCGGCTGGTGTTTGCGCAGCAGAACGACCTGTTTAAAAAACTGTAATATAGACCGTTCGTCTTTCCCCTGCGCAGCTTCATTAATGAAAGTATGATTGTCGTTTACTTTGATCCAAGGCGTGCCATCCGTAAAGCCTGCGTATTTACTATCATCCCACTGAAAAGGCGTACGGCTATTATCTCTGGCCGCCATTTGCTGATCCAGTAAAAAGCGGGTGGTATCCTCCCCTTTGCTTTGCAGGTATTTGTACATATTGATGGTATCGATATCCTTATAGTCATCGATAGCTTCAAAGCGGATATTCGTCATGCCAATCTCATCGCCGTTGTAAAAAATGGGCGTAGCGCGCATCGTGAGCAAAAAAGTAATCAGCATTTTCGCGGAGATCTCTCTATAAGTTTCGATATCGCTACCCCAGCGGCTCACCATTCTTGGCTGGTCATGATTCGTAAGGTAAATAGTACCCCATCCACCTGTTTCGTAGATGTTGTCCCAGCTTGTGTAGAGGCTTTTCAGTGCTACCAGGTCAATACCTTTGGGATCAGGACGTTTGTAGGCATCTTTGAGATAGCCCAGGTTCATGCCTTCAAAATGGTAGAGCATGTGGAGTTCTTTCCTGTGTTCTTCAACGAAGTGTAAAGCTTCGTCAATCGTGATACCTGCGGCTTCGGCGAGGGTAGTGATATCAGTACCTTCAAGCACTTCCTTATTCATCTCCTGCAGGTAGTCATGCAGATGAGGTCCATGTGCGTAGTACGCTCCCCAGTCGTGGGTCTTGATCTCAGGCCAGGTGGTATCTTTACTAATGTAGCAAATAGCATCCAGTCTGAAGCCATCAACCCCTTTTTTGATCCAGAAGCGCATAATATCGTATACTTCTTTTCGCACCTGTGGATTTTCCCAGTTCAGGTCCGGCATTTTTGCAGAGAAGTAATGAAGGTAATAGCTATCAGTCGCTTTGTTGTAAGTCCATGCCTGGCCTGATGGATCAAAATGACTGAACCGGAAAGGTGGTTTTCCTTTTTCAGCGGGCCACCAGTGGTAATAGTTGTAATAAGGATTTTCTCTTGACAGACGGGCTTCTTTGAACCATGGATGTTCATCACTGGTATGATTTACTACCAGGTCCAACAGCAATTTTATTTTTCGTTGATGCAGTCCTTGCAATAAGATATCGAACTCCTGCATGGTGCCATACTCTTTCATGATATCATAATAGTCGCTGATATCATAGCCATTGTCATCGTTAGGAGAACCGAAAATCGGGTTGAGCCATACGGTGTCTATACCCAGGCTTTCAAGATAATCCAGTTTCGATATAATACCCGCCAGATCACCGATTCCGTCATTGTTACTGTCTTTAAAGCTACGGGGATATATTTGGTAAATGATACTTTCTTTCCACCACATAGAAATGATTTTTCCTGATGAAGATGCAATTTTTAAGCCGGTCATACTGTAGAAATATAACATCGTAAACCCGCTGGCATATTATTTTCAGTAAGTTGTTAAAACTGACTTAATTGAGAACAGCATATACATTTACCGGATCTACTATTCTTGACAATGGAGCCGGGTTATTTAGTGTTTGGGCGCCCTTCAGAGAGTCTGTTGCATTGTCTGTGATAACACCGGAGTCCGCCACAATCCCCATGCAGCGGGATGACGATGGCTATTGGCAGGTAGTGGTGCCTTCGGTTTCACCGGGTATGACTTACAACTATATACTGGATGGACAGCTGAAACGTCCTGACCCTGCATCGCGTTATCAGCCTGAAGGTGTACATGGGCC
The DNA here is from genome assembly GCF_034274695.1 of Chitinophaga sp. LS1. Lineage (NCBI taxonomy): Bacteria > Pseudomonadati > Bacteroidota > Chitinophagia > Chitinophagales > Chitinophagaceae > Chitinophaga > Chitinophaga sp. LS1. Next base: position 4,033,748 of record NZ_CP128362.1, on the reverse strand, counting down.
GTCAGCATTGGTAGAGGACAATTTCAAATGGTCCGACGAAGGGTGGAAAGGACGCGACCTGAACGAGATGATTATCTACGAATTGCATACAGGCACCTTCACACCGTTGCAGAATTTCAAGGGCGTGCTTTCAAAGCTCAGTTATCTCCGCTCATTGGGGATAAATGCCATCGAGATCATGCCCATTGCTCAGTTCCCCGGTCATCGTAACTGGGGGTATGATGGTGTATATCCTTATGCAGTGCATAATACATATGGTACACCGAATGAACTGAAGGCGCTGGTAAACGCTGCACATCAATATGGGATTGCAGTGATACTTGATGTAGTATATAATCATCTGGGGCCGGAGGGAGCGTATTTTTCAGATTTTGGTCCGTGGTATACGGAGAAATACAGAACACCGTGGGGTGCAGCGATCAACTTTGATGATCAGTATTCAGATGCGGTGAGGGCTTACTTCATCCGCAATGCGCTGATGTGGCTGGAAGAGTATCATATAGATGGATTGCGGCTGGATGCGGTGCATGCCATCTGGGATAGCAGTGCGAAGCATTTTACAGAAGAACTGGGTGAGGCAGTGACGGCATTGTCGTATGCCACAGGCAGGAAAAAAATTCTAATAGCAGAAATAGATTTCAACAATCCAAGGTATATCACGCCAACAGATCAATGTGGATATGGCATGCATGGGCAATGGGTAGATGAGTTTCATCATGCGCTGCATGTGGTGCTGACGAAAGAGAAGGATGGGTATTATGAAGACTTTGACGGATTGCCTTCGCTGGCGAAAGCATGGAGAGATAGTTATGTGTATACGGGGCAATATTCTCCACACAGAAAGCGGAAGTTTGGTGTGGTGCCACATGCGATACCTTATGACAGGTTTATTGTGTTTACACAAAATCATGATCAGGTAGGTAATAGAATGTCAGGAGACCGGTTGGCAGCAAAATTACCATTGGAAGCGAATAAACTGGCGGCAGCGATGTTGCTGTTATCTCCGCATACGCCGATGTTGTTTATGGGGGAGGAATATGGGGAGAAGCGGCCGTTTTTGTATTTCACGAGTCATGGGGATGAGGATCTTTCCAGGGCGGTGAGTGAGGGGCGTAAAAATGAATTTAAAGCATTTTCATGGGCGGGCGATGTACCTGATCCACAGTCAGATCATACATTCTCGCAGTCCATTCTTTCGTGGCCAGCGCCGGGGCCGCTATTAGAATATTATCGTTATCTGATCGCGTTGCGGAAGACGAGAAGGGCATTGTTGAATACAGAAAGAGATAATATATGGGTGAACATGCCGCAACCCGGAGATGTTATATTATCAGTAGAACGCGCGGGCAATGATGACCGTTTGTTGTTACTGTTTAATTGCAGTGAAGAGCAGGCAGTGTTTGTGCATAATCGTCCTCATTTATTACATAAAAAGTTTGATTCTTCAGTTGCTATCTGGCAGGGGCCTGGGCCTACGGCGCCGGATGAAGTTAAGGAGGGTATTGCTATTACTTTACAACCATACTCAGCTATAATTTATGAGATCGTATAATCCGCCAACCGCTACGTATCGTATTCAGTTTCATGCGGGGTTTACATTTAAGCAATTGAAAGAGATCATACCGTATTTGCATGCGCTGGGTATATCGACAATATATGCATCGCCTATCTTCAAAGCGGCGCCGGGTAGTGAGCATGGGTATGATGTGACGAATCCGCATTGTATCAATCCGGCTATCGGAACGATAGATGAGTTACGTGAAATTCATGTGCTTTTGCGGGAGCATGGTATGACCTGGCTGCAGGATATAGTGCCGAATCACATGGCTTTTCATGCAGAGAATACGCGATTGTATGATGTGATGGAGCGAGGGCCGCTTTCTCCTTACTACGCTTATTTTGATATTGACTGGCATCATCCTGATTTTGCGGGCAAGCTGATGACACCTTTTTTGGGAAAGCCTTTAGAGGATTGTATTCGTGATGGGGAGATAAAGTTGGGGGTATCTTCGGCAGGGTTTACGGTGAAGTATTTTGAACAAGTGTTTCCGTTATCGGTGACGGCGTATGATCTGATTAGTGAGCAGCTTGCTGACAGCGATGCATTGCCGTTGATTAAGTTGTTTTCATCATTGTATCAGCGGGCTACGGCGGGAACGTCACTTGATGACTGGAGCAATCAGAAGTTGGCATTGATGGCGGAGGTACGGGATCTCTCGATGTTGCAGGCATTGATGGATAAGGTGAATAATAACCTGGGGCTATTGGGTAAAATTTTAGGGAAACAATATTATCGGCTGACGTATTGGGGGGATGCGGATCAGGCGATCAATTACAGGCGGTTCTTTACGGTGAATGAGTTGATTACGTTGAGGATGGAGACGCCTGAGGTGTTTAATGAGTATCATACATTTCTGCATCGTTTGTATAGGGAGAATCTGGTGCAGGGGTTGAGGATTGATCATATTGATGGATTGCAGGATCCTGGGGGGTATATAGACAGGTTGCAGCAGTTGTTTGGGAGTAAATGTTACGTGATAGCGGAGAAGATATTGGAGGAACGGGAGAGTTTGCCGAGGGAATGGGCATTGCAGGGGACGACGGGGTATGAGTTTCTTTCATTTACGAATCATTTGTTGAGTAACCGGGAGGGGGTGTTGGCGTTGCAGCAATTTTATCAGACGCTGGTGCCGGGGCAATATGAGGAGTTGGTTTTGGAGAAAAAGAGGCTGATTTTGGAGCGATATATGGGTGGGGAATTGGAAAATCTTGTTCGATTGTGTTATACGCTAAAATTGGCGGATGCGAGGGTTAACAGGGATTTATTGAAGCAGGCGATTGGGTTGTTTATGATTTGTTTGCCGGTGTATAGGTTGTATTTGGGGCCAGGTAGTGGTTATGGGTTTGGTGGAGGTTCGGGTTCGGGTGGTAGTTCAGGGAGTGGGTTTGGCTTTGGTGGGGGTTTTGGATCAAGTGGTGGTTTTGGTAGAAGTTCGAGTGGTAGTTCGGGAGGTGGCTTGGGTTTTGGCGGTAGTTTTGGGTCAAGTGGTAGTTCTGGTAGTGGTTCGGGTGCTGGTTTTGCTGGTTTTGGAGCCGGTTCGGGTTATGGATCAGGTTATGGCTCGGGGGCTATTTCAGGGTATGGATCAGGTTATGGCTCAGACTCAGGCCAGGGAGATGCATCCCTTTCAGAACAGGTCGCTTTTACATTTGCGCGCATGCGTTCATTGAACAGATCTGCTGAATCGGCGATATTATTATTGGAACAATGGTGGGAGCAAAATAAGCTGCCGTTTTTAATGCGATTGATGCAGTTTACGGGGCCATTGACGGCGAAAGGTGTGGAGGATACGACTTTTTATGTGTACAATGCGTTGTTGTCGCATAACGAAGTAGGTGATAGCCCGGTTGCTGTGCCTGTCAACTTCCATCAATTAATGATTTTCCGTCAGCAGCAGACGCCGCATTCATTGAATACAACGGCTACGCATGATACAAAGCGAGGAGAAGATGGGCGGATCAGGCTGAATATGTTGACTTTGTTTGTAGAGGAATGGAAGGAACTGATCGGGCAATGGCGGGAAATCAATCAGCCTGCACCGTTATTGAATGACGAGTATTTTATTTATCAGAGTATTATCAGTGGGTATTCAGATGGGATCTCTGTTGAAAGGCTGCAGCAATATGTGATCAAAGCCCTTAGAGAGGGAAAAGTGAATTCAAGCTGGGCTTCGCCGGATGAGGAGTATGAGCGGAATGCGACTGATTTCATTTCCAGGATATTGCAAAATAAGCGCTTTTTAGACACCCTGGTACCCTTTATAGAAAAGCTGGATAACTTTGCATATACCAGTTCACTGGCCCAAACACTGGTGAAGCTAACAGCCCCTGGGATACCGGATACCTATCAGGGTACAGAGTTATGGGATTACAGCTATGTAGACCCCGATAACCGCCGGCCTGTGGATTATGGAATACGCATTGAACTTTTAAAATCATTAAAAGATCTTTCTGGTACGGCATTGTTTGACTATTTGAAAAGTCATCGTAAACAGGGTGTAGAGAAACTCTTTCTTACTTACAAAGCGTTGCATTGCAGGAAGTACTTTCCCAATCTCTTTTTAGAAGGTGATTATCTCCCATTACAAAGTAGTGAGTCAAATGTGTTGGCATTTGCGAGAGTATACCGGCAGGAATGGGTGATTGTGATTATTCCCCTCCCCGATTTACAGCCGGTAGTTGCTTCGATCTTATTACCTACGGGTGCACCGGAGCGTTGGAAAAATATTTTTTCAGAGGATGTGATTGAGGCTAAAGGCAATATAGGAGCGGATGTAGCGTTAAAAAACTTCCCAGTAGCGATGTTGATTCCAGAAAATATCTGAGGAAAAATTTGGAGGAAAAGAAAAAGTGCGTACTTTTGCAATCCCTTAACACGGAATCAGTTGCCCAGATGGCGAAATTGGTAGACGCACTGTGTTCAGGTCGCAGCGCTCGCAAGGGTGTGCTGGTTCGAATCCAGTTCTGGGCACCTAATATTAAAACCCGCACTAGTTGCGGGTTTCTTATTTTAGCTAATTTTGTATTTTTTAATACCTTTCTCATCTTCAAACTATAGTAGTTCGATTCCATGTCCGGGTCCGATTCTTTACCAATTAACATTCGCTACCCGATATGAATTATGAACTCACCATCACACGCCACTAGAAGGCTTTCATGTATCAATGGCTGACCATTGATTCTACAATTCTTTACACCTAACAAGCCGTCATAATTATTATGCCGATATGACTATTTATAATACTCCCCACAAAACGGACAGTAAGTTTAAGTGGAAAAACATCTTAAATTTACAATATGAACAAGGGAAGAAGAAAGTTCAATGCAGCCTTTAAAGCGAAAGTAGCTATCGAAGCCTTAAAAGAACAGATGACATTGGCCGAGCTGGCAGAAAGTAAACCTATAACGAGGGGAGTCGCTGTCAATCTTCTATGCTGATTTACCTTGCCTTAAAAAAGTATGAACAATAAAACTAAAAAGGCCTCCCATTCCAGGTACTCTTCTGAGGAAATTATCACTATGTTGGACCAATTTGACCGGGACAATGTAAGTTTAAAGGAGTTTTGTGCTGATAAAGGTATCAGTCAGGCCACTTTTTTCAATTGGCGCAAGCGATATTTGAGCAGGAGCGTGAACAACAGTAGCTTTATAGAACTAATAACCTCAGCTCCGAATGCTGAGGTTCCGCTTAGTACAGGTGGTATATTTGCCGAATTCAGAGGTATCAGGATTTATCAACCTGTAAGCGCTGCTTATTTAAAAGCCCTGATATCATGAGTGCTATCATTGTGTTGACAGATCGTCATCGTTATTTTTTGTATACACAGGCAGCAGATATGAGAAAATCATTTGCCGGGCTATGTGGAATTGTAAATAATGTTATGCAACTATCTATTTCAGATAATGATGTATTTGTGTTTTTGAATCGTGATTTTACTCATTTAAAGTTATTGTTGCATGAATCATCAGGATTCACATTATTATGTCGCAAACTTGATAAAGGACGCTTTAAAAAGCCTGAGGCAGGGAGTGCTTCGGAATCATTGAAATTAAGTGCTTCGGAGGTGATAGCACTGGTAAAAGGGCTCACATTTTACCGGCATAATGATAACAATAAGCCTCCTTCAGATTAGACAAAATAATTTTAAAATTACCAGCAGCAGATCAAAACAATGATCTGCTTTTTTCGTTATAGTAATTGTTCCAATGAAAAAATCTGCCACTTCATATAAAGCCATGTATACTGCTTGTCTGCAACAACAGGCAGCATTGCAGCGTATTATATCAATGCAGCAGGAGCAAATGTTTGTTCAACAGGAACAATTACTGGTTTTACAACTGGAACGTGAAACGAAAGATGCCATCCTATTTGATCAGGACCAGCTGATATGTTATCAACAACAATTACTACTGCAAAAAGATGAACAACTGGAAGTTGGTAGACAAACCATTCTGCAACTTGACTCTCAGCTTACGCAATATGATAACCTGATTAAAAACCAGGATAAAGAAATAATCACTTTACAACAAGAAGTTACAAAACAGCATAAAGTAATAAATAGTTTGCTTAGAAGCCGTCATGAGTTGAAAGCCCTGAAAAAATGGGTCCATGGTATAAGAAGTGAAAGGAGGCCATTACAAACCGACATTACGGAACAGGGGCAAATTGTACAAGGTACGCTGAGCTTAGATGCGGATGAATATGCAGTATGCCAGATCAGTTCCCGTAAAGTAATTGCAGAACATATAAGACAGACAGTAGAGATAAGCCCTAAGACAAGAGGTGGTCGTAATGATCTGCCTAAGGGATTGGAGGAAGAAATTACTACTCTGGATGTAGATCCTCTTCCACTGGGCGCCAAATTAGTAAGGATAGATGAGCAGCGACAACTGGCCTGTTCTCCATTACGGTGGTATATTAAAGTGACCAGACGACCAGTTTATATCGTTGCATCTGAAGATGGATTATATGCTAAGAAGGTATCAGCGCCGCTGCCATCACATCCTATCCCTCGTTGTAAAGTAGATATCAGCATACTGATCATGCTGATAACAGATAAGTTTTTATATCATCTCCCGGTAGGGCGTCAATGGAAACGTTTTATTCAGTATGGAGTAAACCTGCCATATAGCACACTCGTTTATTATGTGAACAGGATCTGCGAAGTGCTAAGACCATTGTGGGAACTGCTATACCTGGAAGTCGTCCGAAGTGGAATTGTTCATGTAGATGAGTCGTCGTACAAAGTATTGGATGATACTAAAAAAAAGGGTAAAAAATCTCATATAGGCTGGCAGTGGGCAATATTGTCCCCTATCCAGCGAATAGCCTGTTTCCTTTATCAGCGGGGAAGAGGGAAAAAAGATATTGCAGATGTTTTAAGCGGATACAAAGGATATCTGTTGACAGATGCTTATGGTGTATACACTAAATATGGTCAGCAGCCAGGTGTTATACATCAAAAATGTATGGCCCATATAAGAAGATATTTTATGCGGGCCCTGGATAATGACAGACAGCTGGCCGCTTATGCACTGGATAACTTCTTTGGACCACTTTATAAGCTGGAAGCAAAATGCAAAGCTGCTGATATGGACTATGATGAAATTAAACAGGAGAGACAACAAAAAGCGGTACCCATATTAAATGCTTTTAAACAGTGGCTTCAGCAACAGTTGCCGCTTACAATACCGGGAACTCCCATTTATCAGGCCATCAATTATGCATTATCTAATTTTGAAGGCATTATAGTATACACTACTGAGGGATTTTTATCAATTGACAATAATTTACTTGAAGCGCAGATCCGCCCTATTGCCCTGGGCAGACACAATTTTATGTTTGCCGGTTCTCATAATGGTGCAGAACATGCTGCAATTATTTATAGCTTGCTGGCCACCTGCAGGTTGCAGGGTATCAATCCTATCCATTGGCTCGATGATGTACTGCGCAGAATAAGTGAGCACCCCAAAGATAAGTTTATAGAACTCTTACCCCAATACTGGAAACCGGCACGTGCCTGAATCTTAGATTAGGCCGCTTTCTTTTTTCTCCAAAATCCTTAATCTTGTAAAAGGAAATCACTCTTTAAATCCAATTATCAACATGGATAAAATATCAACACAGGAACAAACTGATGTTAAGCAGATTGCTGCGATCAAAGCCGAAATAGAAAGCAGAATGAATGATTTTGATTATGCAAATAATATAACTGATGAATTGTTCCGCTATCAGCCATTTATACTATCGACAATAATGGGATATAAGATGGATGTTCCCATGGAAGACTTACCGGACCTGATTAATTTATATGTGCTGATCTGGCTTTTTTACAGAGACAAGAAGAATGTTCGTAAGGTACAAATCACGGAGCAACAATATAGTAAGCAGGAATCCAGATTTGTAGAAATGCTGAAAAAGTATGAAACAAATATATCTACAGCTGCAAAAAATAAAATGATAGATGATGATCTAAATAGTTTTTATTCTAAATCTCTGTATGCAATGTTAGTATCGGAGTGCCGGGAGAATAAAATACTACATAGATTAAATCGTGAGTCAGGAGGTGCCGTATACGCAGGATACATTACCCTTATAAAATGTTTTGACGAGATTATTGCGAAGTAGTGGTAGCAATAATAATCCTCCTATCAGATGTTGACATTTTGATAGGAGTTTTTTTTTATTATCAATGACTCCCAACGTTAGAGGTTTACGAATAAAAGAACCACACCAGGTGGAAAACTGCTACATAAGGCCGGCGATAAGCTGTATGTAGACTTTTGTGGAGATAAGCTTTCCTATGTTGATAAAACTACAGGAGAACTCATAGCAGTAGAGGTGTTCGTGGCAGTGCTGCCTTGCAGCCAATACACCTTTGTAAGAGCTGTATCTTCACAGAAAAGGGAAGATCTGATCTCTTGTTTATCTTCCTGCCTGCAGTGGCTTGGAGGAGTCCCACAAGCTATTGTATCTGATAATCTCAAAAGCGCAGTAAGTAAAGCTCATAAATATGCTCCACTGATCAATAAAACATTGGCCGATTTTGCTCTTTTTTATAGTTGCGCGGTAGACCCTGCTCGCCCATATCACCCTCAGGATTATGGAAACAAATATGTTATGTAAACTTTTGACGCTTAACCCGAGTACTTACAAGACTTTCCTTACTCAAAAGTTTACATAACACTTCACTTATTTGGCAAGGCTTTCCAGCCAGTTCAACAGCCCTTTGTCTTTTTGCCAGGATGGATCCTCAGAAAGATCTGGAGAAAGACTTGTTTTCTCTATCGCTTCTCGTTTCTGCCTGTTGTCGATTCTGGCATATATTTCGGTCGTAGTCACTGACTCATGACCTAAAAAGTCTCGTATACATATTAAGTTCACGCCGTTCTGTTGCAGCATCATAGCTTTGCTGTGCCTTAAGGAGTGTGGACTTACATTGGCAGGTATTAAGGCTTGGTTTATTTTTCTAGCAGCCGCACTATACTTTTTCAGTATCATGGTAATAGCCATTCGTGTTAGTTTGCTTCCTCTTCCATTACTGAACAAGGGGTACTCAGTGGCCTTCCCTTCTAAAAGCCTGTTTTCCTGCATATATATCTTTAACGAGGCTGTCGCCTGATCTGACAATGGGATTAGCCGCGTTTTATTTCCTTTTCCCGTTACCCTTAACAAAGTTGGTTTTCCAAAATTGACTCTGGCGGGAACCAGATCAGCTATTTCCTGAACCCGTCCGGCACAATCGTACATAAGCGACAAGAGCGTCAGATCCCGCCTTCCTTTAGGAGTAGATGTATCCGGCTGGGCCAATAATAGTTTCATGCCGTCAGCACCTAAATAAACTACTGTTGCTTTGGGGGCTCGTTTCACTTTGATAGCAAGTATCCGCTGCCATTCTTCCATATAATCCGGAGACTTATATATCAGGAAGCGGACAAAAGCATGGATAGCAGCCAGACGCACATTTCGGGTGGATATACTACATTTCCTTTCGGTCTCAAGCCATTCTAAAAAACCAACGATACGCTCCTGTGTTATGTCTATAAATTCAAGATGATCCACTTTTATGTAGTGATTATCGCGCATATGGATAATAAAAAGGCTTATTGCATCCCGGTAAGCAGCAACGGTATTCTTCGAGCAACCTCTTTCTCCAACGAGATATTTCACCATAAAGTAGGTTAAGTATTTGGCAAATTGAGTTTGTTTCATACGATTACTGGCTTTTGAGGTGAGGAAAGATATATAAGCAGATGCTATCGGTCTGACTTATTAGATCAGGGTACATTTCCGAAGTCATTCTTACATACCTGTCAGTTGCTGCTATAGACTGATGGCCAATATAGGTAGACAGTATGGGAAGTATATAGTACAGATCTTTTCCTTCCTTTGCCAGGGAAGCCATGGATTTAACACAAAAAGTGTGTCGAAGATCATGTATCCTCGGACCAACTGTTTTTCCACGACGTTGTATAGAGGCCGCTTTTAGTATCTTAGTCCACCAATGAAAGAAGCTATTTGGTGGACAAGGGCAGCCATTCATCTTAACAAAGAAGCAATCACTGTGATGAGGAAGCAGTTCTCTGTATTTCCTGTACTGCCTGCAGACTTCGACCAGCGATTCTGATAAGGGCACCATCCGGTCTTTACCGTTTTTACAGTTGCGTAGAACGATATACCCTTGATCAAGATTAACGTCTTTGTTCAATAATGCCGACGCTTCACCGATTCTAATACCAGTTCCTGCCAGCATTCGAAAAAAAGCCGGTAGTACAAAAAGGTTGCTTCTGGCATGCTTATCATAAAGATCCAGTGTGTCGCAGGCTTTAAAGATAGCTCCTAGTTCATCATCAGAAAATATATAAGGAATGAAGTTGTCATGTTTTGTAAATACCTTACAGGGAATATAAGTATCATATCCAAGATTAGATAAATAGATAGCAAACTGACGTAAAAAGCAGTTTCTGTGGCTCCAGGTATCTGTAGCTTCATCAGGGCGCCTGTTACACCATTTTTCAGCCAGTTCTTTTGTAATGGTTACGGAAGAAAGTCCTTCTTTGCAAGCAAAAGCATCAAAAGCAAACAAACTATACTTCTGAGCTTCAGATCTAAAGCCAAGGTTCTTTCTCATATTGATATACTCCTGAACAATAGGCGCCAGTATACCAGGGTTCTTATATTTATTATTCATAAAATGCTCCTCCTTTTTGCGTATAAAACGCTTCAGAAACAACCGGCACTTCCATCGCACATTGGCGTAACGATTCCATATCTATGCGCAAATAGCACATCGAGGTTTGTGTACTGGCATGCCCGAGCAATTCTGATATAACGGGTAAGGGCGTTTTCTGCTCTAGTAAGAAACTGGCCATTGTATGTCGTAATGCATGTGAACCATGTTTTCGCTCACCAATAAAGACTCCTGACTTTGTAATATTCCTGCTCGCCGTCAATGACACTCTCTTAGCACTAATCGGTATAACAGGGAACTGCTTTTCAAGAAAAACATGCGCATCATTGGAGGTTGGTCTTGCATATTTGATATAATCTATGAGGGTTTCGCCAACATCTGTGGTTAACGGAAGCACCACTTTTTCATTTGTTTTAAACTGATTAAAAGATATACTATTCTCAGTCCATCGAATATTTTCAAACTTAAGCCGGCTAATGTCAGAAGCTCGCATTCCCAAGCGTACTGCCAGGATTAGCAGAGCATAATCTCTCTTTCCCAAAGCGGTGCTTCTATCGATAGAGTTTAATATCGTACGTACTTCGTCTTTTGTATAGGTCGATGGCAGCTTTGGTTGCTTTTTATAATTGTCTTTAGGAACAATTACAGAAAAGTCTCTGGCTGTCTTATTTTGTTCATACAGATATCTCAAAAAACCTTTGATTATGGACAAGGCAAGATGTTTAGCTCCCGCAGCTTCAGGCAGTAAGTTTGACGTGTACTTCATCAGGGCGAGTGAAGATATTGTATTGCAGGCGTGTATTTCACTTGCATTTAAGTACTTTAAAAACTGGTATAGATAATAGGAGTAACTGTGCAATGTTTTGACATTCAACCTCAATTTTCTTTTGGATTCGACATAAGCTGCAATTTCATTACCAATTTCTCCAGAAAGTACTACACATTCCCTGCGACGTATCACTTCAATCATCCTGCCTGTCTCTGCAAATTGTATTAAACATAAGGCGCACCGCAGGGAATGCTTTTCGTGATGCGTTAATGATGGTATTGGCCGCAAACCATAGGTGGCGTTGATATAATCGGCGACTGTTGTTGAGGAACAATGAACAATCTTGTTAATATCCATGTACTTTTTAATCCTCCCCCAGATCCAGTTATACATAGATATAGTAGATTCGCTTCTACCTATGTCTTTAAGATATCCAGAAGCCGCCTTTGTTAAAGCTCCATAAGAGCGGTAAACTTTAGTCATAATATTATCTTTTAAGGGGAAGTGACATTACTAACCCATGTAGAAGATAATATTATGTAAACTTTTAGTGCAGGATATGGCTGTAAACAGTGGATCTTAGTCGCAAAGTTTACATAACATATTTGTTTCCATAATCGTGTTTATGTAAATATTTACATAAGCAGGATAAGGCGTTAGTCGAACGTTCAGTTGAGCTGGTGTATCAGCGTATTTATTATCCGCTATCCCGTCATACCTTCTTTTCCCTCGACGAGATCAATGTTGAGATCAGCAATATGCTTTTAACTTATAATGATTACCTGTTTGCGCATGGAGGTACTACCCGCCGGCAACAATTTATTGACACTGAAAAGGAATGGTTGCAACCATTACCTCAGGGGCGTTATCATCTACGACAATACAGACGTGCCAAGGTGCAGAAGACAAGCTATATCTTCTTAAGTGAAAACCGTAACTACTATAGCGTACCTTATCGATATCAGGGCCTGCATGTGGAGGTGCAGTATAATCAATTATCAGTAGAGATCTTTTATAATCACACCCGCATAGCCAGTCACCGTCGCTGTTTTACTTCAGGGCACTATACCACAGTCAGCGAACATATGCCCTCCACTCATCAGGTATATAATGGCTGGAGCCCTCAGTTTTTTGAGGATAAAGCAGCTCTGGTAGGTAATAATACTCTTCTCTATATACAAAGGCTATTAGCTCAGTATAATTATCCTGAAATCGCTTATAAGCAATGCCAGGGCATACTGGCATTAGGAAAAGATTATGGCATACAACGCCTGGAACAGGCATGTCATCGTGCACTGGAATATCATAAAGCAGGCTATCATACCATCGAACGCATTTTGAAGGCTGGGCTTGACCAGTTAGAAGAACTTCTTACAGAGCTACCCACTATCCCAGAGCATACTAACATCCGTGGAGCTTCGGAGTACCGCTAATCTATTCCTCCACAATTATCTATAAAACATATCATAATGAATGAAAACAACACCGTAGAAAAATTACGTCGAATGCATCTAATCGCAATGGCAGGTCTTTATCATCAAAGTCTTACTGACCAACATTATGCACATTATACAGCAGATGAACTACTGACACTGTTGGTGGATGCTGAATGGGAACATCGTCAGAAAAACCGTATTGAAAGCCTGATCAGGCAGGCTGGGTTTAAACAGGTCGTATCACCACAGAATATTGACTATCTGACTAATCGTAATCTCGACAAGAATGTGATAGAAAGATTACTTAATCTACAGTTCCTGGAGAAATCCGAGAACATTATTATAACCGGTCCTACAGGCTGTGGCAAAAGCTTCCTCGCACAATGCCTCGGTGTAAAAGCTTGTCAGATGCTTAACCGTACTCATTATTACCCTTCCACACGCTTCCTTGACAAAGTCAAATTAGCCAGACTGGATGGATCCTACTCCAAGATGTTACGTACACTTGGAAAGCTCCCCTTACTAATTATAGATGATTTTTTATTGACTCCAGTAGATCAGGCAGCCCGCGCAGCCTTACTTGACGTAATCGAAGAACGTTATGAGAAAGGGGCTACTATTATATCTACTCAGATACCAGTGGAACAGTGGCATCCCCTAATAGGAGAAAGTACCATGGCTGATGCAATACTAGACAGACTAGTATACTCTTCACACAGAATATCACTGACAGGGGAATCTTTGAGAAAGAAAAAGAAACTTACTGCTTAATTTTTAATCAATACCCGTAATATTGCAATGGAAAGTGGCCCAATGACTCCGTTAACCCTGGCCCCATATCCTCCGTTTGGGCCGGACCAGTATCACCGTAATAGACAATTGCTTTATTGGAGTCATTAGCAGAAAAACTGCGGATGCACTATTCATATAAGTATGACAATATGGTAGGCATGTATGGATCTGAACATTTTTCAAGCATATTCCCGGTACACAAACGTTTTGTGCTGCTTGTGACCGGGACCAAGGGCCTGGCAGAAAACGACTATACCATCAAATATCTCCTGTATATTCCGGAGGAGGGAAGCATTTACGAGTGGGAATACTTTCCTCCTGGAGTTAACAGCTTTCATGATGCAGAATCTGTTATTAACCAGTTAAAGACTGTCACTTACTGGGATAGTTATAGTTACTTTCATTCTTCATGCACGCTGGACGATGATAGCTTCTGGGAGCAATGCGTTTTCCTACAAGAAAATGGAGAATACAAGTATTTACGTGAATTAACATTTGACGAAAACAGTCTTTCATTGAAACTATGAGTGCTATACAAGTTTATCTAACTGGTAAATCCAATAGAACTCCAGTGCGCCACAAAATGCAGTAATACAATTTATTGTCAAATTTCACACATAATGAACCTATTTTTAGCTCCCGAACTCAAATTTAATGTCAACATATAACTTCTTATAAAGATTATGGCAGCCTCAGACATTATCAACTATCAATATAATCACAGCTCAATTCTGGACCAGCAACAATTACTATTGTCTGGTTACAGCGAAATACAGCCTGCATCCTGTTTTTTTCAGGGTTTTCTTACAGAGCCATATATTGTTTCCCGCTGTCTGATCACTTTATCAAATATCGTTAAATCCAGTTTTAATCTGTCTCCTTTTCAAATGGCTATGATGCGCGATCCTATTGCTACTGCCGGCAATGAAAAGATTAGATTTGAAGGCTTTTCTCACTGTGCAGGTGTGTATGCAAGGGTTGATATATTGCCGGGGGCTATTGACGGGGAATTTCCGGCCAATGGAACGGTAAACGTGGATTTTAACCAGCCGATGATTAATGCATTGGGAGGTGTTCGCAGACAGGGGCAGATAATGCTGAATATCGGAGCTAAGGAAATCAGTATGCAGACGTCGGTAACAGAAAAAGTTGTAGAACGCAAGGTACCTTTGCCGCTGAAATGGATAAAGGGGTTAACAACTGTACAAATGTTCTTATCGGCCGCAGAAAATGTGTATACATTTAATCAATTGCAGGCCATGCAGTTGTTTCAAAGCATTCCTACCGGACAACCCAAAACAGACTATTACCTGATAAGAAGAGGCAATAAACTAGTGTTTTCCCCGGCTAAGAAGACCAATGTCTTATGTGTAGGTGGTGTACACCGGCTTAAACTGCTGGAGCCACTATTGCCTCTGGCGAATGAGCTGAAAGTCTTTGCCGGACCGAATATGCAATCAACCACCTGGCAGTTATATTTTGGAAATGTACGATTTAGCTTTTCGTTGTCGAGAGAATGCTGGCGAGGCTTCTCCGGAGAGGGCGCTGCACTGGAATCGTTAGTAGCAGACGTTCCTGATGCATGGCTGGACGCTATGAATAAATACAGTTATGCCAATCAGGAATTCAATCCTGCTTTACTGGCCGTCGAAGAAAATATTGGTTTTGATAAAGTTGACAATCTGACTGGTAGAATGGCTGCGATGGGCTTATTAGGTTACGATCTGGATGACAGGAACTTTTTTTATCGCCGGTTACCTTTTAAGCAAAGCCGGATTTTGCAATTGAATCCGCGCATGAGGGATGCTGAGAAGTTACTGGAAGAGGATAAAGTAGTCATTTTACAAAGTGACAACAACCGTACAGAGGCGCGCATAGAAGGAAGCGGGGTGCAGCATACGGTGATTATCGATCATGACAAAGCCCGTTGTACCTGTACCTGGTATGCGAAGAACCAGGGACAACGCGGACCATGTAAACATATACTGGCAGTAAAGATAAAATTATGACGATAATAGATAAGCTAAAGGATCTCATTGAAAAGGGATTAAGTAATGAAATCATCGTTTTTTTGAAAGGATTGAGTGAGGGTGAGCGGAAAAGTCTGATAACTGTTTTGAAAGAGTTAAATGTTTATTACACAGAATTCGTGGATCTTACCACAATGGCTAAATCTGATAAACAGTGGCAGGTAGGTCATTCATATGGATCTCGCGCCCGTGGTGAACAGGGAACTGCACTATCAATTGCATCTTTTATTTGTCTGGATAAAAAGGGGTTTGAAAAAAGTTATTTTCCTGCTGGCATGATGAAACAGGATATCCTCGATCAGATACTACCCTGGTATGTACCTTCCTGGTTTAAACAGCTACTTGAAGATATTAATACAGGAAACAGTTACAGGCTTGATTATGACCTTATCATGCAACTGGAAACAACAGGATATTTCACCCCTTCTCCGGAATTAATTACGACTCATTTACCTGCTCTCATCTACGGGACAAATTTTATTGAACAAAGAGCATACACCGCAAAAGGAGAATTTCTGCTGAGATATCCAGATACACTTAATAAGCATTTCTGGTATATTTTCGAATATCCTACAGCCATCCATACCCTTAACCGTTATAGTGAAACACCTACCGGTTGGAAAGATTTCATACTAAAATTTGCAGAAGAAGGCCGGCTGGACAGAATGCGTATTTTACGGGAAAGTCTGTTGACGGCTAACCGTAATTTTAATAAAGTATTAGTTGGCTGGTTTATGGATCTGTTCATCTCACTAAAGCCCTCCGAAGAAGAACTACGGACATTACAACCTATCCTGATGACGCTATTGGATGCAAAGCAGACTATCTCAGTGAGCCTGGCATTGAACTTTCTTAAACAGTTTAAAGAACTTGACTATAATACATTCATCACACACCTTTCGCAGATAATTTTATCAGGTACGAAATCGATCCTGATTACTGCACTACAGCTATCAGAAACTATTTGTAAGGAGCACGATGAAGTTAGGCAACCTGTTTGTACCCATCTTTGTCAGATCTTTTTAAATAAAGAAAAGGCTATTCAGTTGAAAGCAGCTAAAATTATTACTACTTATGGCTTTCCTGCTTCTGAGACTTTGCAGCACCAATTACAGTTGTTCTCAGATACTATGCTAACAGACGTTCGCCCATTGTTGTTGACAAATCCTGTAACTGTTATATTAGCTGATGAAGAACTACCAGATAAAATACCATTAATCGGAGAACATAATCTTATTCAACCTGTCAATACTGTAGAAGAGCTGATATATTTTGCCAGTCAGGCTTTTGAAAATAACGAGCCGCATCATGCAGAATTATTACCTGCAGTTTTAATCAATTTACAGGATCAAATTACTGAGGATGTTTTAATACAGTTGATGCCTGCGCTTAAAAGGGCTGAAAAATTGCATGCACGCCCAACAAATAATATGGGTCAGTTGGATTATCAGCTTACAAATTTCTTTCTGCGCTATTTTAAGCGGCCGGGCTATGTTGGGCCCAGAAAAATTGAAGAAGCGATTGTTAATCCTTATATTTTACTATGGCAATACGCGCTGGAAAAATTGGAAGCTAAAGATACAGTGCCTTTATTATCTACTCCTACGCATACTCCTGGCTGGATAGACCCTGTAGTATTGGTAAACCGTTTATCACAGTATAAAGATAAAAAACCGGATGATCTGGATTTGCAGATAGCTATTTGTCGTTGTGCTTTAGAAGATACAACAGCAGCCATTGCTTTAACGAAGCAAATATTGACCGGAGAATACAGGGATCTGTTACTATTTCTGTTGGATAAATCAGCTGTCTCTGTCAAAGATGGAAACGCATGGACACAGGCGGCCAATAGAAAAGGAATTGATTTACCAACTGGTAAAATACCACCTGTCTATTTGCATGGTAATTTCAATTGGAGTACAGAGTCGGAGCCTTATCTCGCTTATGGAACATATAATAGAGAAACCAATGATTATAACAGAGTACCATCATTTCGTACATCCATCTTAATTAAATTTCCTGCCGTGGAGCCGTTGCACGAAACAGCGCCATTACTACAGGAATACCTGGTAAACCGGGCAATGTATTTTCGCCTATCAGCAGCAGATTTACCCAAAATGCTATCGTTGACACCTGCTAATCCTTCTCTGGTACTGGCAAATATCATAAAATCTTATATGCCTTTATCTGCTACTTATGAGGTGAATGAAACGACTGCAATTACTGCGGCAATTATCTACCTGAAAGACTTTCTATTACCTTATACAGCTACAGCAAAATTATTCATTGCCACCTGCATGTTACATCCGGATAAAACGATTCGTGCATTAGCAGCAGAATGCTGGATAACAGGTGTCAGTTATAAAAGACTGAATAGTGATGAAATCGGACGGATTATAGGTATCCATCAAAGTGTGGAGTGGGCGCCACTAAAACGCTTTACAGACCTGATTAACGAACATATGATGCAGGTTAGTAAACAGCATAACGAGGCGCTGGAAATACTATTATCTGCCTGTATTGAGTTATTACCGGACATGCCCGTAAAAAACCTGAAAACATTGTTAGAGATTTATACAGAAGTGCTGGCTGTGAATGGACATTCCGTTACTCATCCTATAGTAAAAGAGCGGCTGAAGGTATGGGAATCTTCTGCTGTGCTTAAGAAATTAGTGTCAAAAATGAATACATGAGTGTAACGATAGAAGAACACCTTACTTTTTCAGAAAATTATTGATTTAATAAATCCCTTTCCCTTTTCTCCCAATACTCAAATAGGATTACTTAGGTTGAGCCTATGTCCGTCAGCCGCACTACTGCAAAACTGTTTGTTGTGTGCTGCCATATTTTTTTGTTTTGCTAATTTTTGTACCAATCCTGTTGCTACTTACTTGCATATTTCCGTCTGATTTAAATACATATTTTGCTTGTCCAGTAAATGTTTCTTTTGGGTATTTTGAATATAAAAGTTGGTCAGTCACCTGTCGTAGTTGATTCGATGAACTCTCATCAGCTAAATAATTTTCCTTCAACATATAGATGACAGAAATGTACTTCAAATTTTGATTTTGAATTTTGTCATACACCTTCACGCTTGCGTTTAAATTTTGTCCCAAACTGTCTGCAAATAATTTTTCAAGTTCCTTACTTTCTTTACTGTTGTAGCTGGTTTCAATATAACCGATTTTTGAAAATGCTGGTTTTAATGCTTGAAAAGGCAGCATAAAAAGCAGCAAAATCCCGTATGAAATTGCAAGAGGTAGTATAGCTTTCTTAATATCAAATTTTGGCTGTTCAACATTTATCGGGTCATAAGGAACAACTTTTGTTCCCGCTACTCTGTCTCCAATTCTTCTGCTTGGATTGGTTAGCGTTACGATAACTTCAACTGGCCAAATAACGCAAAATATGTTTCTGATAAAACATTTTAAGGGTGAGGCAACTTGCCCTGTATTGTTGTCAACTACTTGCGTTTGGGTAGTTCTTTTTCCTATGCTGCGTCCATTTACAATATCCTTGCAGAAATACAATGCAAATCCGAAAAGTGCAACATACAATAATGGTCCGCCAAAATCCATTTCTGTTTGTTCGTGTGTAATTGTAAAGGCATTGAAAAAGCTTTTTATCATCATTGGTATAAAGAATACCATTGCTATCATAGTCATAATGAAATGGTCAAATATCATTGAGCCAAGTCTTGTTCCAACGTTTACTTCTTTTTGCCCGGTCATATTTATTGATTATCAGTTAGTAAGGTGTATAGAAAAGGTAGCATACAACTCGAAAATAGAAGCAATTGTCCAATTTTCAAAATCTTTATATTAACTTATGATGCATGCTATGCATCATGCTATTGCTAAGTGTCAGCTAACAACAAATGCAGGTATGCTTTTCATTGATTTCCCTACCGGGGATAGTACGTTGGCCTGCCCTCCTTATTGTCCGCATCCTGATCTCGCTTATTTATAATCCCCTCCCATAATTTCCGTTTATGATTACGTAAAAAACAACTCTTTCTTGCCAACATCAGCAAAATCGGCAGCATCATTAGCGTGACAGAAGCCCTTGAAATAATGGTGGTATATCAGCATCAGACTCCCAATGGTATCGGCGTTGTTCTGTACAGCAGGGAATTGTTTGACAAGTTGCTAAACGTTCCTGTTTGTGATGGCATACGTTTAGTAAATGCCATGCATGAATATCAGCACTCAATAGTGCTGTAGACAACCACGACGTAGCTACCGGGTACAAAAGGCCGGATATATAATCTCCGGCCTCCCCTTTTTTATATCAGCTAAATCCTTACTCAAAAAACGGCATCCCCGCTATCGCATACTTTCTCATTCCTTCTTCATTAATCTCTACACCTATACCAGCCTTTTCTGAAACAGTGATGAAACCGTTATCCACCCATTCGCCGTCATAGGATACGATTTCCTTAAACATAGGTTGTGTATGAAAATAACTCTGCCATTCCAAAATCATGAAATTAGGTACAGCAGCGCAGACATGTGCTGAAGCCATAGCGCCAAGAAAAGATGCTACCATATGTGGTGCAAACGGCACATAGTAAAGGTTAGCCAGGTTCGCAATCCGTTGGCCTTCCCCTAGCCCACCACATTTTTGCAGGTCAGGCATAACGATATCTACCGCACCTGTCTCAAGCATTCTTCTGAACCCATAAGCCAGATATTGGTTTTCGCCAACGCAAATAGGTGTACTGGTGGAATCAGCAATTAATTTATAGGCTTCTACATTTTCAGCCGGTACTGGTTCTTCCAGCCACATCAGGTTCAGGGGTTCCAGTCGTTTGGCAATGGTGCGGGCAGTGACTGCATCATAGCGACCATGCATATCTGCACAGATATCAATGTCCGGGCCTACTGCCTGACGGGCAGCTGCCAGTTGATCATACATACGTTGCAGCTCTGCCGGGCTGGCTGTCCAGTTATATAAATCATACTTATTGGGATCGTTTACCTGATCAAGATCGAACTTGATGGCATTGAATCCCATTTTCCTGGCGTTTAGGGCTGCTTCCGCAAAATCATTGGGTGTAGGCAAATTACGTTGATACAGCGCGGTATCACAATATACGCGTACTTTATCACGGAACTTACCACCCAGCAACTGGTAAACGGGAAGGTGCAGAGCTTTGCCTGCAAGGTCCCACAACGCTGTTTCTATGGCCGACAATACTGCTACATACATTCCTGACTGAGCACCCTGAAAAAAGCCTGATTTACGGATGTCTTCAAACAAGCGGTGCACATTCAGCGGACTTTTCCCAACTATGCGTTCGCCAAAATTCTTTACCAGGTAATATGTGCCGGCAATAGCATCCACTCCTTCTCCACAACCCCAGATATCCTGGTTGGTGTAAATCTTTACAAACAAACTACCTCTAATATAACCGCATTTTACTTTTGTGATCTTCAGATCAGAAGGTGAGGACGCTTTGGGGGTACGGTCAATTGCTGTTTCATAAACCTGGCCGAAAATGGATAGGGGAGCCAGCGCGCCGGCAATGGCGGTATGAGTTATAAAAGACCTTCTTGAATGATGGGTTTTCATTTACAGGTGTTTTATTGGATGAGCATATTTTTGCTGCAGATTGCCGATTGCTTCAAATTCATCGAACAATTTGGCACTTAACTTTTCAAATATGCAGAAGTAATCAGCATAGATTGTATGATGCTGTTTATTCGGTTTGAAAACATTGGGAATTTCAGCCACTGGTGCTACATTATCCAGTGATGTATAAATTCCCATTTCGGTAGCACTTAACAAATAGGCACCAAAGCTTACGCTATGAAATTGTTGCCTTACCTGCACTGGCTTACTGAATATATCAGCAATCAGCTGGCTGCAAAAAGGAATCGTACCAAAACTACCATTTACTGAAAGACTGTTGATGGTTTGCTGTTCGCTCAGCGTTTTACCGATGCTGTAGATTTCATACAAAATACCTTCTATTGTAGCTCTTATAAAATGCCTGCGTTCATGTTTAATGTTAAGTCCAAAATAAGCGCCACGGGCATTCGCATTCCAGATGGGCGCACGTTCACCTAAAAGATAAGGCAGGAACAACAATCCATCTGATCCCGTTGGCACATTAGCGGCTTCTTCCATCAGTTGTTGTATACTGTTCTCCATATCAAACGGATTAGTAAATTCTCCGAATTGCCGGGTGAACCATTCAAAAATATTTCCGCCATTATTCGTAGGTCCACCTGATACATAACAATTATCAGTAAGGAGGTAATTGAAGAACCGCATTTGTTCATCTTTTAATATATTTGGCCCCATTACCCTTACAGCGCCACTGTCTTCAATTGTTATGCTGGCTTTCTCTTCTCCTTTTACAATGCCGTCGCCTAAAGTAGCCAGGCAACCATCACTGGAACCAATAAGTATCTTCGTTTCTGCAGACAACCGTAATGATTGCTGATACGCGTTTTTCAATTTACCTGCTTTTGTAAACACAGGCACCAGCATAGCTAATTGATTTGCGGTAATACCTGCGTATTGTAATGCATCATCTTCCCATTGCACTGTATGAATATTCAATAAACCTGTGGCAGAAGCAATGCTGTAATCTATCATATACTCGCCGGTAAGCTGATGAATAACGTAACTTTTGATGGACAGGAACTTGCTGGTGAGCCTGAAGCGCTCTGCATCACGATTTCTGATCCAGGCTATTTTCACCAGAGGCGACATGGGATGAATAGGCGTACCCGTTAACTCATAGAGCTTTTTCCCCAGCTGCGAATCACGTAACTCCTGCGCTTCTTTTTTGGCCCGGTTATCGGCCCAGGTAATAGCGTTGCCGATTGGATTCCCATTCTTATCGACAGCCAGTACGCTGTGCATGGATGCACAGAAACATATACTGGCCACTTTGTATTTTTTCGGGTGTATATATTCGTTCAGAATATTCTTTAGTACATATAAAGTTGTAATAAAGATCTGTTCGGGGTCCTGCTCACTGTGATCAGGTTCGGCATGAAATGTAGGATAGAAGCCCTTCATAGAGCCAATGATGCAGCCACGGAGATCATAGGCAAATACCCGTATCCCATTTGTTCCTAACTCAATTGTTATGATGCATTCCATATTACTGGATATTATATATTACGCAAATGATTTTTTCTGAATTCGCTGGGACGGTAACCAGTTAGCTTTTTAAAAGTAGTTGAAAAGTGTTGGGATGAATAAAATCCCGTATCCAGCGCTATATTAGTTACCGTAATATCTACCCGCTTTAATAATTTAATAGCCTCTGAAATGCGGATATTAATCAGGTAATTAATAGGTGAAAAACCTGAATAGCTTTTTACTTTTTCTGTGAACAACGTTGTGCCCATACCTACCAGACCAGCCATTTCTTCTACGGTCCACTGATGCGCCAGATCCTGACGTAACAATACTTCCAGCTGTGTAAAAGTTTTAGGGAAATCACGGGTAGAATGTGTTTGTTGAGTCATTTTACGGGTAATCTGTATCAGTAATTCATCGATCTGGTGATTGACACGAGCCTGAAATGCCACTTCCATCTCTGATAATTCCGTATAAATACATTTAATAATCCTGCCTACTTCGTTGAAGCGACTCAATGCAGGCAAATTGTTTAATGATAAGATCTTCCCGATGGCGGCAGCCTCACTATCAGACAACCCACTCCATTTACCGGGTTGTATATGTCCATCCTTCTTAGGTAAGGCCAGATGTATCCAGGTAAAAGAACCGATCTTCAGCACGTCATTGTCACAACCAAATGGGATATCAGGCATTATCAGCGCTACATCACCGGGATAAAAAACATATGGTTGATGGTTGATGTGCCACTCAAACCGCCCCTCTATTATATGATATATACGTAATCCTTCCATAATCGTGGTAGGAAACATATTCAGCTGGATGGAGCCATTCTTCTTCATGCCCAACTCCAGAATATGCGGAAACAGAAGCATTTCTGCCGATTTACCATGTTGTAGCACAAATTGATTCATATGGGTTATATACAAATTGTCATGGAATTTTAATTCGCTGTATAGGCTTCTATAAAGAAAAGAAATTTGTTCTAATTGCACGTACAAAATTCACCTCCGTTCTATTTTGGAAGTTTTTAAATGTAATACCAGATAATTTGTAGCCTTAAGAATTCCTCACCACTCCAAGTTGCGTTATGAAAAAATATTTCTACTGTAGAGCATCCCGCTTTGCGAGGTGCTGGCTGTTTGTCATTTTCAATTTAATCTGCTCTGTTACGTATGCACAAAATATTACAGGCATTGTATCGGATGATAAGGGAACAAAAATGCCCGGGGTTTCAGTGACAGTAAAAGGCAGCTCGCTGGGAACCACTTCTGATAACACCGGCAGATACAGCATTCATGCTTCTCCTAATGCTACGCTCGTGTTCAGTTTTGTAGGATTTAAAACAACAGAAGTGAAAATTGCGGACCGCACGGCGATAGATGTATCCATGATTATTGATAACCAGAACCTGGGTGAGGTGGTCGTAACCGCCCTGGGTATTAAAAAACAGGCACGTAGTCTCGGATATGCTGCAACCAGCGTTAAACCCGAAGAAATAAGTGTAAACCGCAGCAGTAATGTCATGAATGCATTGCAGGGTAAGGTGGCCGGAGTAAATATCTCCTCTCTGGGCACAGGCCCTGGCGGTACTTCAAAGATCCGCATCCGCGGCCAGTCATCAATTTCAGGGCAGAATAATCCGCTGATCGTTATAAACGGTGTTCCGGTTGACAATACCAATTTTAACGACAATACCATTGGTGTAAAAGGTGGTGGTGTGTTTGCAGATGGTGGAGATGGATTGTCAAGCATTAATCCTGACGACATTGAAAACATGACCATCTTAAAAGGGGCTCCGGCATCTGCCCTTTATGGGTCACGTGCCAAAGATGGGGTGATCATGATCACGACAAAAACGAAAGGGAAAACCAAAGGAATCGGTGTTACTTATAACCTGAATTATACTAACGATACACCTCTTGATTACACTGATTACCAGCATGAATACGGTCAGGGTGAAAACGGTGTTCGTCCTACAGCACCCAACCCTACTTCAGGCCAATGGTCGTTTGGTGAAAAATTTGAGCCAGGTATGACGCAAATCCTTTTTAATAATTTAACTGTCCCCTATACACCACAGGGCAGCCGCATAAAAGAATTTTATCGCCATGGGCAAAATATTGCCAATACGATTGCCTTTGAAAGCAGCAGCGATAAAGGTGGTTTCCGGATGTCATTAAACAATACCAGTAATCAGGGCATTATGCCCAATAATACGTTTAACCGCAAATCCATGAACCTCGGTTTTAGTTACAATCTGTCTGAACAATTTCTGATATCAGGTAACGTAAATTATTCACGGGAAATCAATACAAACCCTCCAAATATTGCTAACCAGGATAATTCCATTCCCACTACGCTGATGGCGATGTCTACGTCTATGCCATTGCATGTGCTGGATGAAAACAAATACAATGCAGCAGGTGATGAATACAATTGGTCAAGGTTCACCAACCGCACCAATCCGTATTGGGTATTGGCAGAACAATTCCACAATATAAAACGGGATCGTATTTTCGGTAATGTAACCCTGAAGTACAACTTACGCCCGTGGCTGAGTGTGCAGGGGCGGTTTGGGCAGGACTACTGGTCCAGGGATGAAGACGTAAACAACTTCCCTACCGGTCAGGCTTCCAGGGCGGCCGCACCACCGGGTTTTGTGAATGGCTTATATACGCAGGAGTCCCGCCGTTTCCGGGAAACCAACCTTGACTACCTGGTAAATGCAAATAAAAAATTCGGTGTGGTGGAAGTGAACCTGAATGCCGGTGGTAACCGCATGCGCAAACGGACTGACGCCAACAATGTAGTTGTAACCGATTTTATTACCCGGGGAATATATACCGTACAAAACGGACGATCCAAAGACCCGGTGTATACATTGATAGAACAGGGTGTGAACTCTCTGTATAGTTCTGCTGAATTGAACTTTAATCAAACTTACTACCTGACCGGTACCCTTCGCAACGACTGGTTTTCTACGCTTTCACCGGAGAACAGAAGTATTATGTATCCATCTGTTTCCGGTAGTTATATTTTTTCTGAACACCTGACTCATGTTAAATGGTTGAATTTTGGTAAACTCCGGCTAGGCTATGCCGAAGTGGGCAGCGATGGCGATGTAGCTCCGTATTCCAACCAATTGTTTTATACTCCTAATGCCAATTTCATTAACAACCCTAATGGACAGCCAGTACCTGTTGGGACCAGTGCTATCAGTAATAATGTGACCGGCACTACCTTACCTAATGCTAATCTGAAACCTAGCCGTATAGCAGAAGTAGAAGCCGGTTTGGAAATGCGGCTCTTCAACAACCGTGTAAATATTGATCTGGCAGTTTACCGCAAGATTACCAGCGACCAGATTGTACTTGTGCAGATCTCCGATGCATCTGGTTATCTGAACACGCCAATCAACAGTGGTAAAAGCCGTAACCATGGCTTTGAAGCTATGCTGAACCTGGTACCAGTTAAAAGCGCTGACTGGAGCTGGGAATTTACCGCCAATACCTCTTACAATATTACCAAAGTACTCAGCATTATTACTAACAAACCAGGCGAACGCATCACCACCGGTACACATGTATTTAATGGAGAAACCAGGCATGTAGTAGGGCAGGAAATAGGGCAGATTGCCGGCTATGGGTATGCGTATAATGAAAAAGGCCAGCAAATATTTCAATCAAACGGTTTGCCACAGCGTAGCTCCGACTTTATGTTATATGGCAGCGCTCTGCCAAAATGGGTAGGTGGTTTTTTGAATACTGTCAATTACAAAGGATTTAGACTAAGCGTGTTCATAGACTACAAACTTGGTAATAAAATGCTGTCGGGTACCAACTTCAATGCTGTGCGGCATGGACTGCACAAAATGACGCTGGAAGGACGTGAGGGCGGCGTAAAAGGTGTGGGTGTAGATGCTGGTGGCAATCCCAATAATGCCGTGGCAGCTGTGCAAACCTATTGGGAACACCTTCGTTCACAACAGATCATCGCTCCTGTTGTATACAACGGTGGTTACTGGAAATTGCGGCAGGTGTCCCTGGGTTATGATCTTACCAAACATATTCCGGTCAGATGGCCCATTAAAGGTGTAAAACTTGACCTTGTAGCCAACAATGTATTGCTATTAAAGAAGTGGGTTGATAATATTGATCCGGAAACATTTGGCTTTGGCTCTGACAACCAGATAGGGCTTGAATCTCCCGGATTACCTACCTCCCGTAGCCTTGGATTGAATCTGAATATTAAACTCTAGTCATGAAAAAAATCATCTTTGCAATATTTTTCTTCGCTTCCTGTGAAAAGGGATTGAGCGATCTGAATATAAATGGAACAAATTCCACTTCACTCGACCCTGCCCTGTTACTGAACCAGGCCATTATCAATACCTCTTTCCCGGTGAAATCCCTGGTGTTCGATATTGGAGTTGTACAGCAAATGATATCACCTAATGGTGGTGTGCTGGCGGGTGCCAATTTTAACCAGGATAGTCGCGATATAACCACACAACCGCTGTGGACTGCTTACTATCAAAGCGTGATCAAAAATACCTATGATGCCCTTACCCGATCTAAAGATCTGCCGAATAGGAGCAATATGTACAACATGGCGCGCATTTACCAGACTTACGTGTTTATGATCCTGACAGATGAATATGGAGACATCCCTTATACCGATGGTGGTGCAGGGTTAGTTAAAGGCGCTCTGTTTCCCAAATATGACCGACAGCAGGATATTTACCCATTACTCATTCAGGAGCTGACAGAAGCCGCAGCAGCACTTAACACAACGGCTGTTATTGAAACCGGCGACATATTGTATGCCGGCAATGTGGATAAATGGAAAAAATTTGCCAATTCCCTGTTGCTGAGAGCTGGTATGCGATTGAGTAAGGTAGATCCCACCCAGGCACAAAGTATTGTGCAGGCAGCTGTAGCTGGCGGGGTAATTACTGCTAATGCCGACAATGCATATATACGACATGATGCCAATTACACTCAACCCATTGGCAATACACTGAATGGAGGTGAGGCGGCCAATTTTTACCTTGCCAAACCATTTGCAGATCAGCTGAAGAACACGGCCGACCCACGACTAACGGCCATAGCTATCAGGTATGTTGGTGCTACCAGCGGCGCCGGACAAACGGTAGCAGTAGGCACTACGGACCCCACCAAACAAATTGGTATGCCTATTGGCAATGACAACGGTACCATTGTTGCCGCCGCCGCAGCTGATGGTCTGGCCAGCTTTTATGATTATAGTCAGGTTGACCGTCGCAGAATGCTCAAAATTTCTTCTCCTGTGTTCCTGGTGACTGCCGCACAAACCAACCTCTTACTGGCAGAAGCCCGTTTCCAGGGCTGGATCAACACCGGCAGCGCTGCTCAATATTTTGCTGACGGTATTAGTGCCCATATGGACCAAATGGTAGTCTATGATATGAATTCTGCTGTTAGTACAGCAGCCCGTGATACTTACATAGCCGCCAATCCGCTTACAGCCGGCAATGAACTGGAGCAGATCAACACCCAATACTGGATTGCCTCCTTTCTGAATGGTCCGGAAGCCTTTGCTAATTTCAGGAGAAGTGGTTTCCCTACGCTCACTCCTAACCCATACGGGCAACCTAATAATCCGGATGTGCCCAATGGCACTTTTATCAGGCGACTTACCTATCCTACTTCCGAATTGAGTGTGAATAGCGAAAATGTGAACGAGGCCATTTCCAGACAGGGACCTGATAAATTGAGTACAAGGATCTGGTGGGATAAACAATAAAAATAACCGGCATGAAGTTAAGAAGCGCAGACTGGTTCGGGAAACAGGATAAAATGGGATTTGTACACCGGTCATGGTTCCGTACACAGGGTTATCCCGATGACTATTTCATGAACAGACCTGTCATCGGCATCTGTAATACCTGGAGTGAGCTGACTCCCTGCAATGCACACCTACGTGAAATAGCTGAAGTGGTAAAGCGTGGAATACTGGAAGCCGGAGGCATACCATTTGAATTTCCTGTTACATCTCTCGGAGAAACGGTCATGCGCCCAACAAGCATGTTGTTTCGTAACCTGACCAGTATGGATGTAGAAGAAACCATCCGTGCCAATCCTCTTGATGGAGTGGTGTTGCTCACGGGTTGCGATAAAACCACTCCAAGTAGCATTATGGGGGCCTGCAGTGTAGACCTCCCGACGATCGTAGTACCCGGTGGAGCAATGCTCAACGGTCGTTTTCGTGGAGAATGCATTGGCAGTGGTACTTTTAACTGGATGATAAAGGAAAAACAAGGTGTGGAAGATTACACTGCACAGGACATTAAGGAAGTAGAGACGGGAGTAGCGCGTAGCCAGGGACATTGCATGACCATGGGTACTGCAAGTACGATGGCCTGTATGTCAGAAGCCCTCGGATTGACATTACCCGGTGCTGCTGCCATTCCAGCTGTAGATGCACGCAAGAAATTGCTGGCTCAGTTGAGTGGTCGTCGTATTGTAGAGATGGTAAAGGAAGATCTCAAACTCTCTCGCATACTTACCCGGAATGCTTTTGAAAATGCTATTGTCATCAATTCCGCGATTGGTGGTTCTACCAATTTCATCATTCATTTACTGGCCATTGCAGGTCGTATTGGGGTTCCGCTTTCACTGGAAGATTTCGACACCATAGGCAGCAGCATTCCCTTGTTAGTAAACCTGAAACCATCCGGTAAATTTTTGATGGAAGATTTTTACTATGCAGGCGGACTACCTGTCGTTATCCGCGAAATGGAATCTTATCTGCAAACGGATGTCTTAACTGTCAATGGAAAAAGTCTCAGCGCCAATTGCCTTTTTTCCCCCTGCTATAATACAGATGTAATCGCAACGCTGCAGAAACCCCTTCAGCCGAAAGCCGGTATGGTAGTGTTAAAAGGCAATTTATGCGAGCAGGGAGCTGTTATTAAACCTGCTGCAGCTTCTGCTCATTTATTAAAGCATCGCGGCCGTGCAATCGTATTTGAAAGTATAGAAGATTATCTTACCAGAATTGATGATCCGGATCTGGATATTGATGAACAATGTGTGATGGTTTTGAAAGGAGTTGGCCCGGTAGGTTACCCCGGTATGCCTGAAGTTGGAAACATGGATCTGCCAATGAAATTATTGAAAAAAGGTATCAAAGATATGGTGCGCATTTCTGATGGTCGCATGAGTGGTACAGCAGGTGGTACCGTGATTTTACATGTATCGCCTGAATCATCAATAGGAGGTATATTGGCATTGGTAAAGAATGACGATATGATCGAGCTGGATGTGGCTGCAAGAAAGCTGCATCTTGATATTAGTGAAGAAGTGCTGGCTGCACGTAAAGCAAGCTGGCAGGCACCACTTCCTATGGCCACCCGTGGGTATGTAAAATTTTATATTGACCACGTACAACAGGCACACCTCGGTGCAGACCTTGATATATTACGAAATGGTTCAGGATCTAAAGTGATCAGAGACCTGCATTAATTTTTAGTTTATGTTAACATGAGTTAATGTTGGAAGTCATAAATTGTAATAGTTGGCGGAAGGAAGCGTTTAGTTAAGAGATTATAGTTAATATGATATTGCAAGGGTTCGCGGGAAAGGCGAGCCCATTTTTTGTGTGCTGGTTATGTTTGGTTGGTGAGACAATTCGCTTTCCTTGTTAATGTTATTCACCAACAATGGGTAATGATCGGGCTGGCACATATGTTTCAAAACCCCTAAAAATGAAATTTCAAATGAGTCCATTTAATTCATCATCCGGTAATCATTAGGCGTAACGCCTGTTTTTTGTTTGAATAAACGGGTGAAATGCTGCGGGTATTTAAAGCCCAATTCGTAGGCAATTTCACTCACCGATTTATTCATGTCAAACACTCTCTCTTTCGCCACATCTATCACCTTTGACTGAATGTATTCCAGAGCAGATCTGCCGGTTTCTTTCTTCACCAGGTCACCAAAATAGTTGGGTGATAAATGTAGCGATTCGGCGCAATAAGCTACAGAAGGCAAACCTTCGCTCTGCGGTTTATCGGATGAAAAATAGCCTTTCAACAAGTATTCTAACCGTTCCAGGATTCCTTTGTTTACATTGTCGCGCGTAATGAACTGGCGGTCGTAAAAACGGATGCAGTAATTGAGCAACAACTCGATGTTGGATGCAATCAGTCTTTTGCTGTGCTTGTCTATATTTTGATCGAGTTCATACTCGATTTTTGAGAAGCAATCAATCACAATACTCCGCTCTTTATCCGATAGGTGAAGCGCTTCATTTACATCATACGAAAAGAAAGAATAATCCTGAATGTGTTTGCCCAGCGGAGTACCGTTTATCAGGTCGGGATGAAAGAGCAATGTCCAGCCTTTCGGGGCAAATGGTTCAATGCCGGGTTCCACACCTACTACCTGTCCGGGCGCTACAAATACCATGCTTCCTTCCTGATAGTCATAGTGCCTTCTTCCATAGCGCAATTGGCCACAGTTCAGTTCTTTCAACGCCACCGCATACAAACCAAAGTTGAATGATCTGGCGGGCATCGATTGTGCTTTCGAGAGGTCAATCACCGCAACCAGAGGATGTTTGGTAGTTAAGCCCCGCATGGTATTGTATTGAGCGATGCTGCCAATTTTTATAATCTCTTCCATACCTTCTTCTTTTATCGCTACAAAATTACAGGTTCCGGCAATCCCTTTTAATACCTGCCTTCCCAATCAGTAATATTGGTAGGAAAACCCGTAATCTGTATACAAAACGGCTCGCCCTTCTTCTGCAATTTTGCAGCAGTAAACATACAAAATGAAAACACGAAAATTAGGAAACTCAGGATTAGAAGTGTCCGAACTTGGTTTCGGCTGCATGGGACTAAGCCACGGTTACGCTAACCAGCCGGACCGGAATGAAGCCATTCGCGTGTTACGCGACGCCGTGGAACAGGGTATCACCTTCTTTGATACTGCAGAGGTTTATGGCCCTTACACCAACGAGGACATCGTGGGAGAGGCGCTGGAGCCGTTCAAGGGCAAGGTTGTGATCGCCACCAAATTTGGATTCAAGAATGGATCGAACGCTGAACTCGACAGTCGCCCGGAGACAATCCGCAAAGTGGTGGACGCATCACTCAAGCGCCTGCGCATCGATACGATCGATCTCCTCTACCAGCACCGTGTGGATCCGACCGTTCCCATTGAGGATGTGGCTGGCACCGTGAAGGATCTCATTGCCTCAGGTAAGGTGAAGTACTTCGGGCTATCAGAGGCTGGGGTCGTAAACATCCGTAAAGCCCACGCCGAACAACCGGTGACGGTGCTGCAGAGCGAGTACTCCCTTTGGTGGCGCGAACCTGAAGAAAAGGTATTTCCCGTGCTTGAGGAGCTCGGGATCGGTTTTGTGCCGTTCAGCCCACTCGGCAGAGGCTTTCTGACCGGCAAAATAAATGCCGACACGCTCTTTGAGAAAGAGGATGGCCGGAGTTACTTCCCTCGTTTTCAGAAAGAAAACATGGAAGCTAATCAAGCCTTTGTGAATGTTCTCGACCGCGTTGCAAAGGAGAAGGGAGCCTCCACCGCGCAGGTGGCGCTCGCCTGGATCCTGGCACAAAAGCCATGGATCGTTCCGATCCCGGGTACCACGAAATCGGAACGTGTGAAGGAAAATATCGGCGCAGCGGCTCTGGAGCTTTCTCCCTCGGAGCTAAGCACGATCACCCAGGGCGCAGATAGCATCGAAGCCAAGGGCGCCCGGTATCCAGAAAATTTTGACAAGGTGATAGACCGGAAAGCTTAGACGATTGTTCAATCACCCTGATGGCGATTTCCATCAATCCCGGTAGCCGGCTCTACGAATAGAGCCGGCTACCGGGATTGCAACTAAGCTACACCAATACCGACAGCTCAGGTAGATTTGAGTTTCTAACCTTTATCCTGAGGTAAAAGGTTAATTTTTGCAGAAGTACAGGCCCAAAAACGGGGCATGGACGCTCATCAATCTTCAACCCACTTCATGTTATTAAAAATATATGGAAAAACAGCATACCGATAGTTATAAAGTGATGAACATAACATTAAATAACGGCATAAAAATGCCGCTGCTCGGTTTTGGCACTTACTTGCTTCGAGACGGTTTAGAGTGTGAGCATTCTGTACTAAATGCTTTAAATATTGGCTACAGACTGATCGACACAGCTGCAGCATACTATAATGAGGAATCGGTGGGCAGAGCGATTAAAAAAAGTAATGTCAAACGAGAAGAAATCTTTGTGACCACAAAATTTTTGCCAGCGGATCCCGGGGATGAAAAATCAAAGCGCGCCTTTGAAACATCACTAAAAAAATTGGGTCTTGACTATATTGATCTGTACTTGATTCATATCCCGCAGGGAGACGTAAATTCCTGCTGGACAGCAATGGAAGAATTATATAAAGAAGGTAAAGTAAGAGCTATAGGTGTAAGTAATTTCAATATGAATCAGATTCAGAATTTACTTACGCAGCATAGTGTGATACCAGCAGTCAATCAAGTGGAGACACATCCATTTTCCCAAAAAACAGAAATGCAGAAAGCTTTGAAATCTCAAGGCATCCAGTTGGAGTCATGGGCTCCCTTTGCTCAGGGTAAAAACAATCTTTTTAATAATGAACTTTTAAAAGCGCTTTCAAGCAAATATAATAAGAGTATTGCCCAAGTGGTGCTACGATGGTTAATTCAAAAAGAAGTTGTGGTTATTCCGAAATCAGCAAATATGAAAAGGATAAATGAAAATTTCAATGTATTTGACTTTGAGTTGTCTTCCGATGATATGACAACTATCAAATCGCTAGATAAAGGTAGTGGACTAATTTATCATGTTTAAAAGACGTTTGAAAATAGGAAGCAAGTAATAAAACTTCGTAAACTTCATTGTAATTTTTCTATCGTGGAAGTTTATTTGTATACTCCAATTATTGAATTCACTACAGTTAAAATTTATCATTACCAGAACGGGAAGTCCAGATCCGGTCTCCTAAGTTAAAATTATAATTATCGATCTACTTGAGACAATCTGTCAATAATCAATAATATTTGGTTCGAAAACTTACCGGCAGTGAGCACAAAGGCGAAAGAAAGTTTATCATAAATAAAACTCCTGAGAAACGCATAAAATGGGATCGGGATCCATCAGGTATCTGGATTAAAATAGGGTGTATCTAACTTATGATACACCTTCTTTCTTGTTTTAGGCTGTCTAGGTTCGCGGTAAATTCATCGTCAAGTCATATAGACCTGCGTTATGTATTCTTAAAAACCAGGTACTAATGACAACCGTCTGCATAATTTCAATAATCCACTGTATCTGAAAAAATAAACAGGCGGAAGATTCCGCCCGTCCTTTTAAAATAATATGACTTTTTTCTGTCTACTTAAAGCACTTATATCCATTGCCAGGTACTTTCTGTATTAAAGTTTTAAATTAAAGCAGAAGGAGTATTCCTCCCGCTTGTCTATTGGACTGGGACAAGTTTTTTGTCCATTTATACTTTGCTTTGTACTACTACACAAATTAAACACACATTAGCAACAAAAACATTAATAGTCGTCATACGACCCAAGTCAATTTTATCGAACACTAATAGTTTCCAAAATATTTTCAAAATGGCATACCACAACAAGTAACTAAAATCCCACAAAAGACTAAAAAGCATACGCAATAGATGCCTGCCAGGAAAATAATTTCAATCTTCAGGTATTACGGCGACAGATAAAATAAAAACCGCCTCAATATAAATTGAGACGGTTGTGGCCATTCACAGTGAGAGTTATAAAGGTATTGTGTGTTACATACACTTAACTAACCTGCTATTTGCATTCCAAAATAATATTTGAAAAAGGATATGTCTTCTTAAACTATAAATAAATGATGCATTCACGCATTCCTGGTCTGGAAACCAGGAATACCAAGGGTTAATCTTAAATAAAGTAATCTAATTCTCCTATTGTCAATCCGTCAACAATGTCCGAGTTCCCCTGTACCCAAAGAAAAAAACCACCTTCGCGAATCTGGGTTCTGAATTTGAAGAATTGATGTATTATTATTGAAGTAGATAGCCAGTCTATGAAATTATTATTCTCACGATTCTTTATGGTATTTTTAATTTCATCTATCCAGCCTCTGGCAGCTTTATCGGAATTAACACAACACTATTTCCAGAAATTGAAAATCCTATTCAGCTAAAGCTTAGTAAAGATCATTAAAAGATGGTTGAAGAAAAACAAGAATCGTCACAATATGTGGTAACATTGATCACCATTCTAAAATTTTCAAATGCCAGCAACCAAAAAAATGCCGCCTGACACTGATATTTAAATAAATTTTGACGATAAAAGAACCTTGTAAATATAAATTTTATAGGATCAATGAATCACAGAAAGAAAAAGCTCCCATCCTATTAGCATTGAAGTAACTATCAAAAATAAAAACTTGCTTAACAAG
This sequence comes from Chitinophaga sp. LS1, assembly GCF_034274695.1. NCBI lineage: Bacteria > Pseudomonadati > Bacteroidota > Chitinophagia > Chitinophagales > Chitinophagaceae > Chitinophaga > Chitinophaga sp. LS1. Next base: position 3,998,379 of record NZ_CP128362.1, on the reverse strand, counting down.
GACACAGCATATGCAATTTATTGAATGCATTAATGTTGCTAAATATTATCTCGACGATCATTTTGCAACGCTAATAATTTATCATTATCAATTATATAAATGATACCATCTCTGATTTCAACAATGCGTTCATCGCGCATTTCGGACAACATACGAACAAAGGATTCTTTTGGCACTCCTACCAATGCAGCCAGGTTACTCCTGCTAAATTTAATACCATCATAATTAAATACTTTATTCAGATCTAATAAAACGTCAGCAATCCTTTTACGAAGTGAATCGAAAGCAATACTAAGTAACTGTGCTTCCTTTTTTTCTAAATTCCGGACTAGCAATTGAATAAAATATCGACGTGCATGACTACTGACCGAGATAATCTCCTCAAAATTCGACACAGGTATAATTGCCAATATAACATCACCAATGGCTTCAGCACTTTCATTATAATTTCCTCCGTTTAATAAAGCGATATGACCAAGAAAATCACCTTCCCCTTGTAGCCCTGTAATAAATTCTCTTCGATATTCAACGGATTTAAAAGTTTTTACCCTCCCCTTTATTATAAAGTAAAGGTTAAGAGGAATTTCGCCTTCCTCATATATTTTTTGCCTATCTCTAAAATAACGGCTATTACGATTTCCAATAAAGGAAGACATGGAAAAGGGCAAAATACTATTTTCAGACTCGTTGACTCCAGTAGCTACGTGTCCGATATGATACTTTTGTTGTTTGAAAGCTTTTTTAAGGCGGCATTCCAAAGCACTAAGCAATTCAGAAGGACTAAAAGGTTTAGTTATATAATCATCTGCACCCAAATTCATACCCATCCTGACATTCCTCGGAGTATCATCTTCAGTAACAAAAATAAATGGAATGAAACTTAACGCCTCATGTTCCCTTATAATTTTTAACACAACGTAGCCATCAATTATATCAGAATCCAGGGCACAAACAATCAGGTCTGGATGCAAATTCCTTGCTTTTATAATTCCGTCCTTGCCATTATCGGCCTCCCAAACATTATAATCAGCCAATTTTAAAATATCTACAATGGAACTAAGAATGTCATTATTATTGCTAATGGCAAGAATGTTGGGCATATTAACAGTGATTTGCAAAAAAGAGATTTCTATTTTAGAACAAACTACGTAACATTAAAGTCAAAAAAATTGATACCAATCAACATCCTCACTTCAGTTTACTCTTATATTTATGACAATTGTCAATAAGCTTACTTCTATATTTTTTTTAGCAAAAAAGGTAAATGTTTGACTCTATTAATATAAAACGGTTCTAAACAGCAGACTACCACACATCTCTATCAATATCATACTGTCAATATTTTATTTTCGCCTATTTAGGAATAAGCAATTATTACAAAAAACACGCTCGTAAAAGCGTATTAAAAAAGCAACTAACTTGCTAAATTATTTGACCGGCGAAAAAATAAACCATTTATATTTTGGGTCATGCAATTGTATCACAACTTAAAGCACAAGGTTATATTCTTTTTAACTAATGCTCATCATTACAACCAAAACTTTATCTACACATCCTGATCATCTTATCCATATCAAGAATAAAAATGGCTCCGTTCCTTACATCAATAAGATGCTCATCCTTAAACTCTGCTAAAGTACGGGCCATCGATTCCTTAGCTACGCCAACAAGAGCGGCAAGATTACTGCGTGTAAATTTTATTCCGACCTGGCACTGCCCTGATTGATTATATTTACCATATAAAATTAGTAAAGCATCAGCGGTTTTTTTACGGAGAGAATCATAGGCCGATTTTAACAATTGCTTTTCCCTTTCATTAATATCCTGCGCTAATAGTTTCATAATTTGTTTCCTGAAACTACTATCTTCTGAAAGAATTCCTTCAAATTCATTACGCGGTATAACTGAAACCTCAACATCCATAATTGCTTCAGCTGTTTCAACATAACGTTTTTGATATAACAACGAGGCATAACCAAAAAAATCTCCCTCTACATACAAATCAGTTATAAATTCTTTTCCATCTTCATCAAGAATATAGGTTTTAACTTTCCCTTTCAAAATAAAATATAAACAGGATGGATATCCTCCCTGATGATATATAACCTGCTTTTTTTTAAAAAAATTAACCACTCGGTCTCTAGCCAATACCTTTAGTGGGAAATCACTTTCGACTGGTGGGGTAGTAATTTCCTGCACAATTTTGTTCAACCCGTTCAAACCGGACAATCCAGTCGAATTACCCTTCCGGATTTGACATTCAATTGAACTAAGCAACTCCGATGGATCGAATGGTCTTGTTATATAATCGTCCGCACCCAAATCCATTCCTATTCGTATATCCTCACGCTCTGTTCTACTGGTAAGAAAAACAAAAGGAATTCTACAACAGAATTGATTACGGCTTAACATTTGAAGCACTACAAATCCATCCAGGATTGAAAAGGATAAATCGCATAGGATCAGGTCTGGTTGTGATGTCTCGGCCACAAGTAAACCTTGCCTGCCATGTTCCGAAACAATTACGTTATAACCTGCAAACTCCAGTATCTCAACTAAATTTTCATTGTTCGTTTTATTATCATCGATAACAAGTATTGTAGGCATACTAATGCGGTATTATCAGAATAAATAGCAAATAACTTTCCAATAAAATATCAATCCCTAATTCAATAATCAGGAAAATAAAATTGAAGCTATACAGTCATTTAGAAAAAACACCTTATCCACACCATCCTTTCGCTAAGCTTGGATGGCTATTGCAGATATCGGAAAGCAGAAATCAAACAGAGCCCTCTTGTTGTTTTGAATCTGCTATTTTTTATTAATAAAAAGGTGATGTTACAAATACGACGTTAAGTCAAAGATAAAATACGCTTTAATAGGTTTTTGTTCATATGAATAAATTTGAGGTAAACTTAGTTTTTAAAATGAGAAAGACGAATTATTACATTTTAATTTTTGGGAGGATTCATTTAAACTACGTCTTACAACAATCATAGCTGTTTATATCGCAAGATATTATTGCGTTTTTACATAGTAATTCTTCTTTAGACTGTGGTTAATGAATACAAATATAATAAAAGCAACCAAAAAAAACTGTATATCTACTAAATTCCAAAAAAATTTATTAAAATTGATTAAAGATGCTGATCTCTTATAATTAACATCCGGTTTATTCCATGCTTCATTCCGGCAGGTCAATTCTTCTAGAATACAATTCATTTATGATTAGCCACCCCATTATCTATTATTGGCAGTAAGCAGCATTTTATCCTTAGAAGAAAAAGAGCGACAAGCATTAATTACAATTGATTTATCCCCTAATGGTATCCAGGTACTCCTGGTTAATCAGAAAAGCTGGATCTAAATAAATACCAGGTAAGTAAAATGATGTAAAACTGCTTCCAGAAATCCTGGCCCGGCAATATTAATTTCACCCCCAGCCTCCAAATATCAGGGCAGAGCCAATCATTTTCATCTATACCAGTGAACTAATGGCAGTACTTTTACTATTATCAAATTAATACTAAAGGTGATTTTTGAGTCAAAAATAATTTCCCAATATTCCTACTATAGTTTTCCCGACATATATAAATCTTCTGGAATCAATATAAAAAAATAACATTCATCATATGTCCTATTAATATTTATAATTCCACTTCCTTTTAACTCCCTTGTTCTCCAAAGCAAATCGAGCACACCATGGGCAATTTGAATAATTTAACTCATATTTATTATCATTTCTCATTCAACATCACCGCACTGGTTGACAAATATCATTGATTCGTCGGCCATCTGGATACTATCTTGTACACAGATAAAAAAATATTTATATTATTTCTTTTTCGATCCCTGACGCTAGTTAAAATCTTGTTCATGTACCTCAAATTTCTGACAATTGTAACCTAATAAAAAAGGCTTACTTCTATTTAAGCCACCAATAATGATCCAAATTAAGGCACAAATAAATTATACAATGTTGTTAAAATCTTCACTGGTTTTACCAGGTGTTCATACTAACCTCACAAGAATGACTTAATTATCTTCTTTGCAAAAGATTTAAACATTACCTGATGAAGATCTTAATTACAATATTGATTTTAACAAAAATTCAAATAGAATTTTACCATAAGAGAATGCGAACCTACACCCAGATACAAATAGTAATCGATTTCTACGTAATTGGAGGTCGTGCCAAAATGAAGGATATTTATAAATACAACCTCGCCAGAGAACCAGATAAATCGAAAGTTGTATGAATAATCTTTCCACTATCCAACTATACATGTAGGCGGATGAAATGGTCCAACTAAACCTAATACCTTTTACCCAATATCTATAAATGAGCAAAAATCACTCATACCTGTTATTATCACATTTCCCGCAATATTGCAGACTAAGCCTGAAAAAAAAAATCAAACACTTTATATTATTATTTAGCGCACAGGATGAACCTGGGTTAAATATTTTTAAGGCCGGCTGATTGTTCCTAAGCTTATCAACTGGCCAACCGGATGGGACTAACAGATCCAAGCTTGTTCTCCTTACAGAGACACGCCATCTGGCAAATTAGATTATGACATCTTTGAAACTGTTATTTATTAATTCATCATTCCTTATTTTTAATTTTTACCACAATGCAAAAAGAAGAAAAAAAATTAATTTATATTATAGATGACGATTCAGATGATCAGGAAATTTTGATAGCAGTTATTAATGCGCTCAACCCAGGCATTAAAATGCAGGTTTTTGATAATGGAAAAAATTTTATGAACAAAATAAACGAGAACGACAATGATGATAAGCCATCACTAATTATTCTCGACTACAATATGCCTTTCTATACTGGTGTGGAGGTATTAAAAAGACTAAAAGACCAGAATAATCTAATAGGCATACCTAAGATAATCTGGAGTACAGGAACAGACATTACAATCAGAGAAGAATGTATGAACAACGGTGCGATCAATTACTACCAAAAGCCTTACCACTACTCGGGGTATTTTCTGATCGCTGAAAAAATCCTCAATTATATCATTTAAAAAATAATTATGGAAACCCTTTTATATAAAACTATACATAGGATACACCCAGGGCCACATCCTTACGCCACTGAGATGAGATGAATTCAGGACTAAATTTTCTATCATCATCTTTTTCCGGGCTTGCTCCTTCAGATCAAATGAAAATACAATAAGTTTATGCTTTTCATTATACCTTAAGTCTGTCTTCTCCTGGGCAAGGACAGCAATGTAGACTTTAGCTCCAGCTCATCGTTTAGTAATGTTTCTTTTAAACGCCCTACATACTGTTGACTTATTGCCACCTATTATTAGTGATTATCTCTCATTTTTTGTTATTATCTTCATCAAAAAAATTTCAATCAACTGGCTGTTATCCGCATACTTCGTTATCAAAGAATTGTACCATGATAGACTTATCTCATACTGAGAATCAAATTCACCGTGTCTCGAATTTTCAAGACCTCGTTGCTACGCCATTTAGTGGAGAAGTTAATGCCATCTGCTGGACTCGTAAACTAATTGGTGATTTTTCTGAGATTGTTAAAAAGGTAACGCTAAACGAAAATATAACGGTCATTGAACAAGAGGACCTTTGTGAACTTCAGTTGAGTGAACAAGGACAACTTGCCCGTGAAATTCTTTTAAATGACCTGAAGTTATTGAAAGCTCATGGCGCATCGCCAATCCTTAATGTAATTAACTACTATGATCGGGATGACTCCTACCCTTTTTTTCCAACAGATGTTTATTCTTTTCATGTAGATCGTTCTCCTATACCAACCAATACCTTTTTATGCACTTACTATGGCGAGTCAAGTGAAATATTGCCAAATTCACAAGGCAAAAAGAAAGTACTTATTCCAGAAATACGCGATGAACTCAAAAAACTATATCATGGACCAGATGAAGGTTTTGATTCATTCTTAAGTGAACATTTCTTTGATCTGCACTATCAGGCTGAACCTGATGCGCGTATAATAAGCTTAGGCCTTGGTAACCTATGGAGGTTGGCGGTTGATCATCCTGAAAGTAAGGTTCCTCCTTGTCTTCACCGTGCGCCAAAGGAAAAATCCGGGCAGAATAGGTTGTTGATGATCTGTTGACACAAATACTCCGACAGCTAGCATAATGTGGCTTAGACTCCATCTGACGCTTATTTGAATCTTTATTTCTTTTGAAATCCCCTCCCAAAGTCCGAAGGGGATTTCAAAAGAAATAAAAGATTTATAGTCTATATAACAATGCCTGAAACTGTAAGGATAAATAGTCCCAATTACGCTATTCTCTAATGGTTGTTTTGTCTTCCATCGATTGGCGTGCAATTTCATCTTTGCGTTTAAAGCTCACACCATTGTGTTGCTTCATATAAGTAAATAATTCTTTGGTCGCCTGTACCATTTGGGGAGTGCCACCGATACGATCGTGAAAACTGATAGACATCTGTCTGCGATTATTTTCGGCTTCTTCGTATAGCTGATCAAACTCCATTTTCACCTGGTTTAGAAATTGTTCTGTCGAAAAATTCTTCCCCTCGATTAATTGGATATCGTTACACCGTAGTGTGTAAGGAACTGTTACAAAATCTTTTCCGTTTACCTTTTGTATAAAAGGCTCATCACGGCTCAAATCATCAATATGGTACAAAAACCCCAATTCCTGTAAAATCTTTAGTGTGTTTTCGCCCCGGCGAAGCCAGTTTGCATTATAACCGACCGCAGTAAAACCTGTTACCTGTTTAATTGCATCTACACCGTCTTTGATGAACTTTTTCTCCTCTTCATAAGACATTGTATATTGGGTTGACCAGTTCATACCATGTGCTGCAGCTTCATGGCCCCGGTCAACAATTTCTTTTGCGAGCTTAGGATTTTTAAGTACAGCACTACCAACCATATGCGAAGTAACTTTGACACCTAATTTGTCCCAATTGTCCAACATGCGGGGAATTCCCTCTTTGTATCCATATTGATACCATGTTTCAGATGGCAGATCCCTGTAACCTTTCTGCATATTTTGAGGAAATGGACTTTCAGCATTTTCAGGTTGCCCGCCAGCTTCGAACTGCATAGAAACCGAAATCACTAACCTGGAACCATCTGACCATTTTGATCTTTTCGGTTGAGTTGCGGTATCTGAATTTGTTTGTGGTTGTGCTACAGCAGACAACGGAACGACGCCAGCCAGCAAACCCGCAGTTGTGAGTAATCCGCTTTGTCGAATAAATGTTCTTCTACTATTCATAATTCTAGTATTTGCTTAAAAATTTATCGAGAGAAATATTGTTGCTGGCTATAAACTGCAACAGCATAATGAGTACAAGCGCATGAATAATTTGAGAAGGAAGGGCTTCCCAGTTTTCAATCATACAAGTACCAAATATTAGTAGCAGCATCACGATTACGCCCGCTAGAATGGCTTTGTTGGAAAACAGACCAAGAATCAATAGAAGACCTATTATAAATTCTGCTATTGGTAACATATAACTAAAGGGCATAACCAGGCTTTGAGGTAACATTGATTTTGCAAAGGTACCGGTCATCCACTGGCTAAATCCAGCAAGTTTGGGTAGCCTAACTAATCCGTGCCCAAAAAGACTTACACCAGCCACCAGGCGTAACAGGAGATAACATAAATCAGTCATAAACATAATTTTTGTACAAATTTCAACTAAAAAGCCCGCCCGGAACAAGGATATATGCAGGAAAAAATTGTAAAATTGCAGGTGTGGAAACAAAGAACTTATATACTACGTACGATCTGGAATTATTAGAAACTTACAATTACAGCGCAAGGGCACATAAAAATACCTTTTTCGAGATGGTATTTGTGCTGGATGGTACCGGAATCCAAATGATCAATGGGCATCAACTTCCTTATGCACCTAATAAGTTGTTTCTCATTTTCCCGCAGGATCAACATAGTTTTCAAGTTGATTCTTATAGCCGATTTTTCTTTATCCGATTCAGTAATGACTATCTAAAGCTACAAACGAGTCAAAACATTAAGGATTTGGAATATATTTTCAACAGTTATAATCACTTGCCGGGCTGCATACTAAAAACTATTACAGATAAACCATTCATTAGAGCGACCGTTGAAGCATTGATCAGGGAAAAAGAAACCAAATCTCCCCACCAGGAACAGATCATACAACAGCTTATCAATACCATTATCTCTTTTGCTGCCCGTAACCTTACCTTACAGGAAATAGAAGTTCTTAACGGAAATATAACCAATGTAATGCCGGTAATAAATTATCTGCACCAGTTTATATTTCAACCTGAGAAATTAAAAATTGAACAAATTGCAGCAAAATTCAATCTATCGCCTAATTATGTCAGTGAATATTTTAAAAAGCATACGGGCGAAAGCCTGCAACAATACATTACGCTGTATAAAATAAAATTAATTGAAAGCCGCCTGCGGCTTACCGATATGCGAATAAATGAAATTGCCTTCGAATTTGGCTTTACCGACCAAAGCCATTTGAATCGAATATTTAAAAAGTACAAAGGCGTGGTACCATCTGTATATCGTAAGGATAACAATCCCTCACAGGCAAAACAGGTTTTAAATAGAAAAGGATGAAAAAATTCCCGATCCGATTAAAAAGTTTCCACTTTGGATATAATTATTTCCGGCGGCCTGTGCACTTTTGCATTCTAATTTAATTTTGTAATGGGAATGCATCTGAGGAAACTGTATTCAGTTCTTGCGCTAATATTATCATTTTTCTTATTTAATAAGTCTGCCAGCTATGGAAATGATATAGACGACAAGCCAACAGGTATTTCTGGTATCGTTGTTACTAATAATGGAGAACCTGCTCCGGGAGTAACAGTTATTATTCAGGAACTATCAAAAGGGGCGATTACCAATGAAAATGGTATGTTTTATTTCAAAAATATCCGGGGCGGTACCTATCATCTGAAAGCATCATTAATAGGTTTGGAGGCTGTTGTGGTAGAAGTGAAGGCTGAAGAAGGCCGGGAAAACCATATTAAAATTGTATTAGGTGCTTCTTCACAAAAGCTGGAAGAAGTGGTGGTAACCAGTGGTGGTAACCGTTTTGGAAGAAAGGAAAGCATGGATGTTTCCAAAATGCCACTCGGCAATATGGAGAACCCACAGGTATATACTGTTGTAAGCAAAGAGCTGATGAAAGAACAGCTGATCACTGACTATAACAGCGCTTTTAAGAATGTACCAGGCGCCGGTATCGCAGAAATAAGAAACCAGGGTAGAACAACCTTTATTTCAAGAGGTTTTGCGACACCTCAGCTCGTACGTAATGGTGTAAGCAGCTTTACCTACACAACTATTGATCCGGTAAATCTTGAACGTATAGAGGTGATCAAAGGACCATCTGCTACATTGTTTGGTAGTACTGTATCTTCTTTCGGAGGCCTGTTTAACAGGGTAACAAAAAAACCTTTTGAGAATTTCTGGGGGGAAGTTTCATATTCTGGTGCGAGCTGGAACCTGAACCGTCTCACTATGGATATCAATTCCCCGCTAAATAAAGAGAAAACCGCATTGTTGAGGGTAAATACAGCTTTACATAGTGAGAATAGTTTCCAGGATGCAGGCTTCACCAGAAGTTTTCTGATAGCACCCAGTTTCTCATATGCAGTGAACGACAGACTGACGCTTTCCCTGGATATAGAATTCGGTTTAAATAAAGCCACTTCTCCTACCCGTCTGGCGCCTTATGCCAATGGAACGGCTAAAAGCATTGTGGACTACCATATTCCTTACAAGCTTTCTTTTGCGAATAATACTATCAACTATAACAGCCAGCAGTATAACATCTTTGCGCAAGCGAAATATATACTTTCCAAAAGCTGGACTTCTCAGACAATTGTTTCGCGAACACGATCTTCTTCTGAAGGATATGTTGTGCAACTAACAATGACATCAGATACAACAGTACGCCAGTCTGTCACTAACCAGGATTATCCTTATTATGGAACCGATATTCAGCAGAATTTCATCGGCGACTTTAAAATTGGCAGATTAAGGAATAGGATTGTTGCTGGTCTGGATTATTACAGCCTCACATCAAACCGGAATGATGCTACTGTAAACATGACCCCTATTGATGTCAGAAAGCCCGGTACAGGATATAATAACTTTACACGTGAAAAGGTAAGGCCGCTCTTTGCAAATGCTACATATACCAATTTTGTATCCGGAAGAGAAGAAACCTATAGCTCTTATGTATCTGATGTACTGAACATTACTGATAAATTATTGGTAATGGCCAGCCTGCGGGTGGACAGGTATATGAACAAAGGTTCTTATTATCCTGCTCAGGATTCAACAGCAGGGAATTATAATCAGACAGCGCTGTCGCCCAAATTCGGTGCTGTATACCAGATTGTTAAAGATAAGGTCTCCATCTTCGGTAACTATATGAACGGGTTCAACAACGTTTCGGGATCTGACTTTGAGGGTAACACTTTTAAGCCAACGGAGGCTAATCAATGGGAAGGTGGGGTGAAATTAGACCTCAACAAAGTGAGTGCAACATTGAGCTACTATAATATTTCTGTTACTAATGTTACCCGTGATGATCCAGACCATGCTACCTACTCCATTCAGGATGGTACACAGTTAAGTAAAGGATATGAGGTAGAAGTAATTGCGAATCCGATAAAAGGTCTAAACATTATAGCTGGTTATACTTACAATGATAGTAAATACACAAAGGCCAATGCTTCTATACTGGGACTGAGACCCACAACAGCCGGTCCTCCTAAAGTAGGGAATCTGTGGATCAGCTACCGTCTGGCTTCCGGAGTAGCTAAAGGACTTGGTTTCGGTTTTGGGGGCATCTATGCCAGTGAATATTACCAGACAAATACCGCTTCTTTTAAGTTTAGTATCCCATCTTATACAGTGTTGGATGCGGCTGTTTTCTATGACAAACCGAGCTACAGAATTGGGTTAAAGGTGGATAATCTGACCAATGAAAAGTACTGGTCATATCGTCTGGCGGCGCAAAATCCTACTCGTGTTACGGGTAGCATGACCTTCAAGTTTTAAAAGAACTACTCATAAACAATATCAGGGGCTGACCATAATGGTCAGCCCCTCTTTTTTGATCAGGAAGACTAATAGTTTAAAAATGCCCTCTGCGCTTTCAGTGCTTCGTCCAGCGATTGCTGAATATAGGTTATACCGGCTACAGCATCTGGCGTGGAAGCCCGCTTTCCAACTTCTTCAGGATTGGTAAAGTCCACATCTTCAACGCGTTCGTTAATCCACCAAAGATTACCAAACGGGTCTAAAATTCTGCTAACCTTTTCGCCAAACCATAAACTGGTAATGTTAGTAACTGATGTAGCGCCCAGCCTGATTGCTTTTTGACAGGTTGCTTCAATGTCCTCCACATATAAACTCAGAAAAACCGGCGTAGGCGCCCAGCCTGCTCTTGCATCAAACAACATGACCATCGCATCTCCTATCTTAACCACCACATGAATGATCATGCCATCAGCATTCACTATCCTGCTGTTTGGAATTTCCTGCGCATCAAAAGCAGCTTCTAAAAACTCAATTAATTTAGCCGATGATGGAGATATGATCCATGGCGTTACAGCTGTGTAATGATCAGGTATGCTCTTGATATCTTTTTTCATGATTTTATTTTATGACACAAAGGAAATACAGGGTAGTGACAACCCTATGTCAGCAGTGCAAAGATTTATTTATTTTAATATGGCGGGGTTATATTGTATTGTAATAATAATCATTGCCTTCCCCGGATCAGTCAGTCTTGATATTCAAGGCTAATCCTCTAACTTTGATCCATGCAATCAAAACTTCAGGACCTTTACGGGAATATAGATATCTACCTCTTCGACCAACTACTTAAAGGTACTTATGATAATTGTAAAAAGGTGCTTGATGCAGGCTGCGGAGGCGGACGTAACCTGATTTATTTCTTAAGAAACAGCTATGATGTATATGGCATTGATCCTAATCCCAATGCGATATCAGCTGTTAAAGAATTATCACAAATACTGTCCCATACTAACCCTAAAGAGAATTTTGTAGTTGCTCCGGCTGAAAACCTGCCTTTTGATGATAATTATTTTGACCTGGTGATCAGTAGCGCAGTGTTGCACTTCGCCAACACGCCTGAACATTTTGATAATATGATCCACTCAATGTGGCGGGTGCTGAAACCCGGCGGCTATTTATTTGTAAGACTTGCATCGGATATCGGGATTGAAACGCTGGTGCATAGCATAGGCAATGGTCGCTATCGTTTGCCCGATGGCAGCGAACGTTTTTTGGTGAACCAGCAATTGCTGCTTCAATATACCGAAAACCTCAACGCCCGACTCCATGAACCTATAAAAACTACCAATGTGCAAAACCTACGGTGCATGACCACCTGGTGTTTGCAAAAAGTTTAATAAAGTTATAATGCCTTCCACAAAAGAAATAAAAAGCCTGCAATTATCCATCGCCTGCATGACCAGGATCAGGTATTGCAGCAATCTTTCCACGTATAGTATAGAACTACTGCAAATACAACATTTTTAATAAAATAATTAAATCGGTAACCAAAGTAGGACTTCCCGGTTTTTTGTTACCTTTATTATGACTTGTTTGTTGATCCGTTATTGCTGCACTATCATCCAGGAACCACGTTCATTAAATACCATACATATGAAAACACCTATGTGCATGCTGGCATGTCTTATCCTGACCCCCATGCTTTTATTGGCCCAGCAAAAACTGGTCTGGGAAGAAAATTTCGACGGCACCACCCTTAATCCACTCAACTGGACCTATGAGACCGGCGATGGTTGTTCCAAAGGCAATTGCGGCTGGGGCAATGCCGAGCTCGAATATTACACCAGTAGTACCAACAATGTAAGAGTGGAAAATGGTCACCTCGTCATTGAAGCCCGCCGGGAAGCTGTGGGAGGCAAACCATTTACCTCCGGCAGAATTAAAACCAACGGACGCGTGGCCTTCCGTTACGGCACGCTGGAAGCCAGAATCAAAGTACCTCAGGTAGGTAACGGCCTCTGGCCAGCCTTCTGGATGCTGGGTAGCACAGGTGGCGAATGGCCACACAATGGAGAGGTAGACATCCTGGAAATGGGATTTGCCGGCGCCATTGCAGCAGGAAAACCCAACAGTACTCTCAGCTCCGCGACCCATTGGTGGACGGAAAATCCGGGTGGCTATACCGGCCACGCAACCTATGCCAAAGATACCGTTACGCAAGGCACCAATCTCAACGATGACTACCACCTGTATAAACTGGTATGGGACACCGCCTTCCTGACCATTTACCTGGATGGCAACCCTTTTTACAAAATCGGGATTAATGGCGGCAATGGACTGGATGCATTTCAGCAACCATTTTATATACTACTCAATCTGGCAGTAGGTGGCAATTACCCCGGTATCTATTCTGAAAATGACGTTACAGCCCCATTACCAGGCCATATGGAGGTTGATTACATCCGGCTTTATCAGGACATCACCAAAGGAGATGAGCTGATTTTGGGTACCAATGATGCCCCTGAAGGCAATTTTGGTATTTTTACTGACAACACGGTTGTAAACAATCAGGTCACCCTGGGCAAGGATGCCAACCTTTATTATTGGAATAATATTACCAACATCCCCAACCCGGTTCCTTTCGAAGGCAGTCATGTCTGGGGCTTACATGCCGCCGCCGGCAATTGGTTCGGACTGGGGGTAGCCAATGACAACAGGAATATGGCCAACTACGCAACCAGTGGTAGCCTGAAGTTTCACATGAAGACCAGTTATACCGGCACGTTTAAAGTCGGCATTTCTACTGAAGCAGCAGAAGGCTGGATACAATTCAATGGCACAAACGAACATGGATTGGTACGCGACGGACAATGGCATGAAGTGACAATACCTGTCAGTGACTTTGGTACTGCCATCGACCTCATGACAGTAAATCAGCTATTCATGCTCTCCGGCGACGCACCTGCTACAGATGCCGATTTTTATATTGACAACATCTACTATACCGGCGGCGTATCTGACAACCCCGCTCCTACCGTAGCTATCACGAACCTGAGCAACGATACCCTATTCACCACACCTGCTGCCATTCCTATCATTACCAATGCCAATGACAGCAATGGTGGTGTAAGTAAAGTAGATTTCTATAATGGTGAAAATTACTTGGGTACAGACAGCATTGCGCCTTTCAGCTTTACATGGCAGACCAGTACACAACAGGTAGCGACACTGATTGCCAAAGCTACAGACAATCAGCAGAAACTGACTACCTCCCAACCTGTCACCGTATTCATTGCTGCACCGGGCAACACACCACCTGCTATCAGTATCACAGCTCCTACAGCTAATTCCGCTTTGATACAACCTGCAGATGTAACCATCACCACAGCTATATCTGATGACGGTACTATCTATAAAGTGGAATTTTATAATGGTACTACATTATTAGGTACAGTCGACAAAGCGCCTTATTCATTCACATGGAGTGATGTTGCACAAGGTACTTATACCATTACAGCAAAAGCCTTTGATAACGGGAAACTGAGCACCCTATCCGCTCCAGTTACATTTACGGTCCAGAGTAATGTCATCACGGCTGATAAATACGGTATTTACACCAATGATGCCGGTATTGCCACCAAACTGACTTTCGGACAGGATGCCAATCTGTATGTCTGGAATAACCTTACTACCATCAGCAACGCGACTCCTTATGAAGGTACCGATGTCATGGCATTTACAGCGGCAGCAGGCAACTGGTTCGGACTTGGTGTAGCCAATGACCTGAGAGACCTGTCTCATTTCACGAACGGCTACCTGAAATTCTGGTTTAAGACCAGCTATTCAGGATCATTCCGCTTTACTATCATTGCTTCAAACGCAAGTGCCGCCATTGAATATGCAGCCGGGGAACAGAAACTCGGACTGATTCGTGATGGACAATGGCATGAAGTAACAATACCTGTGAGCAGTCTGAGTGGTATCGATCTCACCGCTATTACACAGGCATTTACCTTCTCTGGTGATGCGCCTGCAACGGCTGCTGATTTTTACATCGACAATGTTTATTATACCACCACAGAAAATGAAGTAAGTGGCGATAATCTTGCATTGAATAAACAGGTGACTGTATCTTCTCTGGAAAACGATCTGTTTACAGGTGCAAATGCAGTCGATGGTGATACTACCACCCGCTGGTCCAGTACCTTCGCTGATCCGCAATATATTACTGTTGACTTAGCAGCTGATTACAACATCAGGGAAGTGAAAATTAAATGGGAAGCAGCAGCGGCACAGAATTACCTGATACTCGCTTCTACAGATCTGAACAACTGGGATACCATAAAAACAGTCACCGGAAACTCCACATTGAATAATGACCTCACCGGTTTATCAGGTCATGGACGATACCTGCGGGTATATGGTACCAGCAGAATTACGGTGTATGGCTATTCCATTTATGAACTGGAGGTATATGGTAGTCTGCACACAGCCAGCGCTCTTACCTACAGCAAAGCAGCAACGGCATGGCAGGTGAGCATATATCCCAACCCGGTAACAGGCGATCAGTTGCAGGTAAAAAGTACCCAGCTTCCTAAACTACTGCGGGTGATGGATGTGAATGGTAAAGTAGTAGCTGTGAAACAGCAAACATTCACCGCAGATGTAAGCCAATTGCCAAATGGTATGTATATACTGCAGGTAATAAATGATAAAGGTGAAACACGGATATTGAAATTTATCCGTCAATAATGTGCTTTGGGGGGACATTGCTTTTTACTGTTAGTGCAATTTGCAGAAAATAGCGCTCCAATACTTATGAAAATAGAAAATAATACATAAAAAGCCTTACCTTTAAGGCTTTAACACCTCAATATTGAAGCCTTTTATACATCCAATTAAAAAAGAGAACCCTATAATATGGGTAAAATTTCTGCTGATTCTCCTTGTTATTTTCTATGCATGGTCTATTGCCAGCACACTCAATATAGTAGTCGATTATTTACAATGTAAAAGTTGCCATTTTGGCCTCTACTTATTCCTGAAATTCTTTTCACTGTTCTACATACCCTGTGCCTTCTATAAACTGTCAAAACCGAAGAAACTGTGGGGCTGGATCTACATTTATGCTGAACAACTGTTCTCTCTGGTCATTCACTTAGGAATGGCATATAGTTACTTCACAGGCAATGGCAGCATCAGCGGCTTTCTGATACCAGTAATGATAAGGGGATTCTTTGTTTATTGCTTATGCATAGATCCGCTAGCCGAATATTTTGGCGCCTATGTTGGGTATAGACAAATAGCCAGAACCATTATCATTCCCTTTGCAGTGATCTATATTCTAATAATGTACCTCTTCTGAAATTATTAAAAGCTACGAAACAATACGCACCACACCGATGGTTGCAATCCCTGTCAACACAATTTTTTCAATATTAGAAACCATAAGCTCGTTCACTGCAAAAGCTCCTTTCGGAACATACATGCTTTATTCAGGAGATCACAAACATAGGTGGATTTCAGTTAAATATATAAATTTAGGTTGTCCGCTTCTCCAGTAGCGATACCCCAAAAAGTGCCACAAATATCCCCAATGTTAAACTCATCTCCAACCAGTACTCGTAAGGTTTAACCCATATCTCATCCAGAACATTCCATCTTCCCATTATCTCCACGAAATTCCAGAATATTATTACCGTTGGGATAGCATATCGGATGGCATAACCCATTTGCTTTACCCTGAATAAATTGCGGATCAGGAATAACGACCATAACAATGATCCGAAGGCAATCAGGTATGTTACGGGATGACGATCTCCCAAGAAAGTATGATCATAAGAGAATAATAATACCAGGTAGAATGTCCAGAGTAATGCTATTAATTCTACTGTCGTAATAACAGCAAAGTTCTTTTGTGCTTTAATGGGTTGATTACGGGGAACAGGTATCCTTAAATGTGTCTGTAACCAGGAGAAGAATACACATCCTGTTTTTGCGCTGAACAGGTAATGCAATATCATGATCACAAGAAATCCCGCTGATGCAGGCATGATCAGGTACTCAGGTTTGGTAACTACTTTTCCGTTTTCAATGAGGGGTTGTACATTGTACCGGTGTGCAATGTAAACGAAACCGAATTCTATCCAGCCTGTCCAAATGAATAAGCCGGCAAATAGTCCGGCAAATGTACCTTTATTCTCCGTTTTCAGTCTGCTACCGATGATAAGGAGCAGTAATCCTGCGAATCCGAGCAGGAAAGCAGCCAGGTAAACATGTGCATGACCAAAGGTTTTCTCCATTACAATCATCAGGGCATGTCCAAGAGGCATAGTGAGTAAAACAGTCAGGAATGCCAGCAGACCCGTGAATCTTTTCAAGTATTTCATTATTATTTAATTATGCTTTCTGATAGAAAAAACGGGGAGATGAGTGGAGTAATTCATCTATTGGAGTATTCCGTCTTCGGATGTAAAAGTAAGCCTATTTGTCATAAAACTGCAACAAATCCATACTTTGTCATGATAATTTTCATAAGTAATTGATAACTATATGAGTATTTTCAATTACATGATACCATTCCTTTTTGAAACTTTAAAAGTCTACATTTAGTTGTTGTCTAAAAAGCATTCAGCACTCAAATATTTACTCCCAAAAATTCCATATGGCAAAGCTCTTATCTCTACTTGCACTAATGATATACACGCATTGCTTACAAGCACAAGATTTCGGCGCATATCAAAAACATGTTTTTATTCATGGTGCTGATACATTACGCTACAGAATTTTATACCCTGAAAATTATAAAGAACACTCCTACCCTTTAGTCATTTTCCTTCATGGAGCCGGCGAAAGAGGGAATGACACCCAAATTATTTTGCAGCGGCATTCTCCATTTGCGGACAAGCCAACATCAAATTATTTACAGAAAAGGCACGCCATGTTCCCATATGGATCTTTCACGGTGAGGTAGATAATGTAATTCCTGTTAACCCTAATAGAGAACTGTATAAATCATTAAAAGATCATGGGGCTAAAAACGTGAAATACACTGAATATCCAGGCGTATACCACAATAGCTGGGTGAATGCTTTTGCAGAGCCCAATCTTCTGCCATGGTTATTCTCTTTTAAAAAATAAGCCATATTATCTACAAATTTCAAGCAAACCTCCAATCAATTCCTTTTACATTAGATGGTTTTATTCTCCTTATGGGCAAGGTTATCTACACAAAACAAAACCCTAAAAAAGCCCCGTTTTCCATCTGGCAGTGACTTTACCAATGAGGGCATGAATATTGGCTCATTCAGTTGTAAATAATAATCAAAAAAAATTTATGGCAAATACCACAGGTGGAAAACCTACAACTGAAAAAGACAATAAGTCCTTAGCAAAGTCTACCGGCAAAAATGAAAAAATGGGAAATAACGAATTCCATAAATTCTTTGTTGACGAACTAAAAGATATTTACTGGGCAGAAAAACATCTTGTAAAAGCTTTACCTAAAATGAAAAAAGCAGCTACCAGTACTGAATTGGCTAGTGCATTCGAAAAGCATACACAAGAGACACAAACTCACATCGAAACATTGGAACAGGTATTTAGCCTATTAGGAGAAAAACCAGCGACGAAAAAATGTGATGCAATGGAAGGCCTCTTAGCTGAAGCAAATTCAATAATTGATGATACCGATAAGGATACTATGATCAGAGATGCGGGTCTGATTCTCGCAGCGCAAAAAGTAGAACACTATGAGATTGCTACTTATGGAACACTAAGAGCTTTCGCTCAGAACATGGGTAATACAGATGTCGAAGATTTATTACAACAGACGTTGGAAAATGAAAAAGCGACAGACGTTGCACTGACTGAAATAGCAGAAGCAAGTATTAACGAAACTGCCAGCGAAGAATAAGGAACATTATTTTATAAAATATAGCGTTACTCCCGGAGCTTGTATCAAACAATGGTACAGGCTTCTTTTTTGCTCCTGATAAACCAATTATAAAAAAAGAAACCAGAAATAATTCCGGCCTCTTTTTCTTCTACTAAGAATTGCTATATCCTCAGTAATTAAATTCTCCCTTTCGATGCAAAAGAGCATATAGTATTTATCCGCAAAAAGATGGCAGGCAATAACACCCTATCAAAATATCTTATTACGTCAGCATATGGTCCAATGCTCCCCCTATACCTTTCAGGCAATTCAATAGCAATGGCAACAGATCGCGATGGCATTCTATGCAATCTAAAGTCCTTTTTCTGGTAAAACATAAGTATAAAATTTATTGTGAACTTATATATAATGCCCCCAATATCGTTCCCCCATTATTACTTACACTCAGAATAATGGGGAACCAGTCAGTGAAGAAGCCTGCCTATAGACAACCTGGCAAATAAAACAGGGGTCAATTATATTTTTATATAGATACATTTCGCAGTAATGTCGCTGTTATTATTGCCCAAAACGGGAATTCAGGGATTTATTCAGTCCTGCGCCATTTTCTCTCACTTCCTGTAAATGCACGCCTATCAAACTAATGCTTTAAAATAATCACTGTAGCTTAAACCGGGTATATTTTTTGGATATGTCCTTTTAACTATGTAAGTGCTAAAACATAATTTTTCTTATTTCACGCCTTCACGAGTCTCCAGGAACACTATCATTATAAATAATTACGTATGAATAATTTACCAAATAGACAGCCAAAGGCTGACTTAATTTGCTTTTCACATCTGCGCTGGAATTTCGTATTCCAGCGGCCACAACATCTAATGACGAGATTTACCGGATATATGCGCGTATTTTATGTAGAAGAATATGTAATTGATAACGTAGAGATCCCTTTTCTTCAGGTGAATAACATTGATGAAAATCTCTGGATTGTCACACCACACTTACCTGAAAACTTAATTAAAGAAGAGAAAAATATCATAACGGGACTCATCGAGCAATTAATGAAAACGTACCAAATAACCAGATTTATTAGTTGGTACTATACTCCTATGGCCATGAATTATAGCCGTAACCTGCAACCTGAAAAAATGATTTTTGATTGCATGGATGAATTGTCTGCTTTTAAGTTTTCACCACCGGAGCTAAAACAACGGGAACATGAATTACTAAACCGGTGCGACATGGTTTTTACAGGCGGAGATAGTCTTTTTCAGATCAAACGTAATCAGCATGATTCTGTGTTTTTATTTCCAAGTAGCATAGACTTTCAGCACTTTTCATCAGCACGGTCTTCCCTTCCCGATCCCGAGGATCAGCGTGATATCCCATTTCCAAGAATGGGCTTCTTCGGTGTCATAGATGAAAGATTTGACATCTCACTATTGAAGAAAATGGCTAATAAAAGGCCACACTGGCATTTTATTATGCTGGGACCAATCGTTAAAATCGATCCGGCTTCATTACCCAATAATGCAAATATTCACTACCTGGGCATGAAGACATACGATCAGCTGCCAACATATATTAGCAATTGGGAAGTCGCATTAATCTTATTCGCACTCAATGAATCAACCCGGTTTATTAGTCCTACGAAAACGCCTGAGTATCTGGCAGCAGGCAAACCAGTTGTATCTACCCCAATTGCAGATGTAGTTAAAGCATATGGAGTAAAAGACCTTGTACAGATAGCTACCAGTGCAGAAACTTTTATAGTAGCCATTCAAAAAGCTATGGATAACCCAAACAATCAAAAATGGAAAAAAGCTGTTGATGCAAATCTGGCTGCTAATTCATGGGATCTTACCTGGAAAAAAATGGCCACATTGATCGGCATTGACTTAATTAAAGGTAACCAAGAGGCTCATTCTAAAAACACTAAAATATATGTATGATTATGTGATAATCGGTGCCGGCTTTGCAGGAAGTGTACTTGCTGAAAGGCTCGCTAATGATGGTAATAAGAAAGTTTTATTGATCGATAAACGAAATCATATAGGCGGGAATGCATATGATTATTACGACGATGCAGGTATACTTATTCATAAATACGGACCTCATATTTTCCATACTAATTCCCCGGATATATTTAAATATTTATCTGATTTTACAAAATGGCGGAGTTATGAGCACAGGGTTTTAACTGCTGTAGATGGCCAATTACTACCTATGCCCATTAATCTGGATACTGTAAACCGACTATATAATCTCAACCTCACCAGTGAAGAACTTGTTACCTACTTCGCTGAAAAAGCAGAAGATGTTGATATCATTAATACCTCTGAAGATGTGATAGTGAGCCAGATTGGAAGAGATCTGTATGAGAAATTTTTCCGTGGATATACCCGCAAGCAATGGGATGCCGATCCTTCAGAATTAAGTGCCATGGTAACTTCCCGGATTCCCGTTCGCACAAACCGGGACGATAGATATTTTTCAGACTCGTTTCAGGTAATGCCATTACATGGATATACCCGTATGTTTGAAAATATGCTGACGCATCCTAATATCAATATCATGTTACAAACCGACTATCATGATATCAAGGATGCCATTGTATATAAACAGCTGATCTTTACAGGACCTATTGACGAATACTTTGATTATTGCTATGGTAAGCTACCATATCGTTCATTAAAGTTTAAACATCAGACACTGGACCAGCCAGCTATGCAAAGTGTAGCAGTCGTAAACTATCCAAATGAGCAGGAATATACACGTATCACCGAGTATAAACATCTAACCGGCCAGGTACATGCCCAAACTTCTATTACTTACGAATATCCATGCTGGGATGGAGATCCGTTCTACCCTGTTCCAAAATCAGAAAACCAGGAACTATATCGTAAGTATGCAGCTTTGGCCAAAGAAGTTCCCGATGTACATTTTGCAGGCAGATTAGGAACGTATCGTTATTACAATATGGATCAGGTAGTAGCACAGGCCCTCACGCTTTACAAAAAGCTTATCACCAATGATTCTCTGATAAGGGAGGCGATTGCAGAGACATTACCATAAACCAGATAATGAAACACAATAATACAGGTCCGGAAATATGGGCCGGAATTGAATGTACTATTAATCGTATCGGAAATGTCTATCATCAGCAACTGGAGAAAAGTGGCCATTTAAAAAGACTGGATGACCTGGATAAATTTGCAGCATTAGGTATTAAAACAATCAGGTACCCTATTTTATGGGAGCAGATAGCCCCGGGTAAACTGGAAGACGCCGACTGGAGCTGGGCAGATGAACGTCTGAACAGATTGCGTCAATTAGGAATTTGTCCCATCATCGGGTTCGTGCACCATGGCAGTGGCCCGATACACACAGATCTAACAGACCCTGAATTTCCGGTTAAACTGGCTGCATATGCAACTGCCTTTGCAGCAAGGTATCCGTGGATTAAATATTACACACCAGTGAATGAACCTTTAACTACTGCAAGATTTAGTGGTTTGTATGGTCACTGGTATCCTCATGGGCATGATAATAATATATTTTCCATCGCATTGATCAACCAATGTAAGGCCATTGTACTTTCCATGCAGGCCATCAGGAGAACAATACCAGATGCAAAATTGGTGCAAACAGAAGATCTCTGCAAAATTTATAGTACCCCCATACTTGCCTATCAGGCAGCGTTTGAAAATGACAGACGATGGTTGAGCTTTGATCTGTTATGCGGGAAAGTGGACGAAAACCATCCCATGTGGGATGAACTTTTATCCTATAATATTCTCCCGGACACCTTAACCTGGTTTACTGATAATATATGCCTGCCGGAAATAATAGGGATCAATCATTACCTTACCAGCAACAGATTTCTGGATGAAAATCTTAGTCTATATCCGGATCACTTTCATGGTGGTAACTCCTACCAGCGCTATGCAGATGTGGAAGCTTTAAGGGTACCTGATATCGACTCCTGCCAGCTCTACTCATTATTAAAAGAGGTTTGGAACAGATATGGGCTACCAATTGCGATAACAGAGGTACATCTGGGAGGCCATAGAGAAGAACAGTTACGCTGGTTAAAAGAATGCTGGGAAACTGCGCAGCAATTATATACTGAAGGTATTGATATAAAGGCAATCACTGTTTGGTCACTTTTAGGTTCATTTGACTGGAATAGCCTTGTGACCCGGAATGATCATTTTTATGAATCAGGGGTTTTTGATATAAGCAATAATACACTAAGACCTACAGCCTTAAGTACGATGATGAAAGGTCTAATTAAAGGGCATAACTATGATATACCATTATTGAATAAGCCAGGTTTCTGGAAAAGAGCAGACCGGTTTTTATTACAATATCAATCCGAATTAGTGCTTTCCGGTTTCGACGATGAAATGGATGATGAGCCGGTAGCACCTGTTTTAATAATTGAATCTGATACTGATATATCAAACGCCTTTGCTACATGTTGCAGATCGAGAGCAATTCCTTATCAGATGGTTTCAATGCATGGGCAAGATCAAATAGATTACCTGACAGTCAGGGAAATGACTGAACTATATAAGCCATGGGCAGTGATCAGTACAATTGCATACAATACGAATTTTAGAAAGCATACTTCAGATCTGATGAATCTTGCTGATATGAGTGTGCAGAATAAGAGTCAATTACTTGTCTTTTTACCCGACAATGCCGGGTGTACTATAGGTTTATTGAAGATAATGCCGGATGCAATGATAGTAAATCGTTTACAGTGTTCTGCTGAATATAGTCCTGTGCAGGTAAACAGGTGGATGGATCTGTTGATAGATAAAGCATTCGGGGCTATTGATGCAGCTTAATACCTAGTTCACAGGATAAAAATAAAAAACAACTCCCCCTGAAACTTAAAAAATAACGGCAAAGCAGATTAATACCTGCTTTGCCGTTAGAATATAATCTCTTATCAGCTGGGTTGCAGCTCACTTACATGACTCGTTTGCTTAGCACTTGATACTGGCGCCTGCAAAAATTTTCCCAACATGATCTCCGCTGTCTGCAATGCTCCTTCCACCCATCCCTGTCCATCAGAATACGCTTCTCCACAAATGTATAATGGTGTGCCTGCTATCGGATTAGTGATCTGGTCCTTTACCTCCCAGCTCTTCACTCCGATATTCCAGCTATTCCATCCACCACCATATGGATCTTCACCCCAATCACGGAAAGCAGCACTCTTCACCAGTGGCGTATAATCCAATCCATGCATCTGTTGCAACTGTCGGGCTATTTCATCCACCATACGACGGGGTGCCTGGTATTCATCCCATGTCTGATTCAGCCGTCCTTGTGCTGGTAATGCAGACTTTTCATTTTTATCATCATCTCCGATAAATGGATCTACCACCTTTGAATGCGAACGGCCAGCCTTCCAGCCCTCAGACCGTTGAGGTCTTAATCCATCCCAGAAACCAATATTATTACCATCATCATAACTAGCCAGCAACATCGCTCTGCCATTCACAGCTGGTGTACCATCACTGTTTGGCCAGTAGTATGTTTGTCTTACAGGCAGGTCAGTTACAGAACGACCTGATTGTACCGGAACGAATTTACCATTCGCATCAGTAAACCCAGCTATTCTCCACCATGGATTTGCATAAGTAGTGAAGAGTTTAAACAGTGGTCTTGGTGTCACACTTTTGATCAATGGCTGGATCTGTTGTAACAGTGGACTTTCAGGCTGTAGCAGATCCAGGGCACGACGCGGCATAGCCAGTATCAGTTTTCCAGCAGTAATAGTTTGTCCATCATTAAAATTGAGTGTAAACTGTCCGTTTGTATATTCAAATCCACGGAGTTTTCGTTCCAGACGTACTTCTCCTTTATCTTTTTCAAACAGCTCTGCCAACGCAATAGGCACCTGTTGGAAACCATTGGTAAAGCCTTTATATTTTGGCGTCATACCAAAGTCTGATAGGTACCAGGGAATAGCATCACTTGCATTCCAGTTCACCAGTGTAGAATCATAACCACCAGCATCCATACTGAACTGGTAACCTTCACTGCTGATCACCCTGTACAGCAGATTCCAGAAACCCCACTGGTATAAAGGTACTCCATCAAAATACGCTTCCTTTGTCATTTCACGACGTTCTTCTTCCTTCAGATCTGGATTTGTGATACCCGGTACTATCTGTTCAATGGCGTTCACTATGATTGCACCCGGACCATTTCCTTTTTCCAGGAATGACATATTGTAAGGTACTTTATCAGGCCTTGTTGCAAAGTCAACCAAACGCAGGTATTCACCACGCAGGTATGCCAGATTCTGAGGTTCATCTACCGGAAAATCATAGAGTGTGATCTTTTCCGCAGGTGGTAATTCTCCATTGAGGGTATCAATCAGGTTTACGATCAGGTGCTGGGTATTTTCCAGGATACGCATACCACCCAGTTCTGCTGTCATATTAGGTATTTCAGGTGGTTTTACTGATAGTAAACGTCCTCCTATATGATCGCTGCCTTCGAATACAACGATCCTCTGATCAGGGAATTGCTTTTTCAGTTTCCAGGCGCTATATACACCGGAAACACCGCCACCTACGATAGCGATATCGATTTGTTCGTTTGCCATAAGGTTAATGGTTTTAGAAGATTGAAGGAATGTTGGATGGTATATGTGCATTACCTACAGACAACAGTTTTGCTTTTACTGTATCCTGGTGGAAATAATCCAATACCGGTTGCTGGCTGTAATATGCGGTGATTGTATCAGATGTGGTGGGAGCGGTTGGCGTATTGCCAGCGATTCTCATATCCAGGATATAAGAAGTGGTTTGCGTGAGCACATGCTCAATACCTCTTCTGATCGCGTCTTTCACTGCTCCCGGTGTTTTCACTATTTCTCCGTTCTCACCGCCAAAAGCTTTGGCCAGTGATACGAAATCAAGTTTGGGTCTTTCGAGACGCAGGTATGGAGGATCCATCGTTTTGGGTTTCCAGCCATAACCGGGTGCACTGCCATAAGAACCCACTACCTGTTGTAAACCCAGTTGCAGGGTATGATACTCCTGGTTGTTTGTAATGATATACAGAATAGGTAGTTGCTCATGTGCAGCTGTCCAGAAGGTCTGCGGATAGAATAACGAAGAACCATCTCCCACTGCATTGATCACCAGTTTTGTACCTGTACCTTGTGAGGAGGCATTTTCCAGTTTAATGCCCAGAGATGCCGGCATTGACCAACCTAATGAACCTCCGGCTACACAGTAATAGCTTACCGGTTTCGCACCATTGTTACTGAATGGCAGATAATATTGAAAAGGAGCGCCATCGGATACTGCTTCATGCACATATACGAAGTTATCCACCAGTTTCCTTTCTTCAATTTCCTCTTTCAATGCTTTAGCGATTACAACAGACCATATATCTTCCTGCTCCATGGCTTCCAGCAGATATTTATCCCAGTCGGCCGCTCTTTTTACAGACAACAACTGCATCCGTTCATTTCTGGCGGCAGCACCTGCGGGAGGAGTTGGTTTAATATAACTATTCAGGATAGGCAGCGTTGCTTTAATATCACCGAAAATCGCTGATTCTCCGTAATAGTTCTTCGCAATATCCCAGGTATTGTTTGTGAGGTATACCTGTTTCAGTGCAGGAGGGAATAGTGGTCCGTCGGAATATTTATATACAGCCAGCTGTGCCTGTGCCCCAAATCCAACCAGGAATGCCACATCATGATCTTTAAACACACCCTGTACGCCCGCCTGACTACCGGGTAGTTCTCCCTGCCAGTGATAGTCATTATTAGGGAAATTAGCCACGCTACTAAAACTTTGCAATACGACAGGTGCTCCCAGCAGTTCAGCCAGTTCCTGCAATTCTGTCCAGGCATCAGCATACCCTACTGCATCGCCGGCTACTATAACTGGATTTTTAGCTGCCGCGAGAATACCTGCAGCCTGTTTGATAGACGCATCATCTCCAGTAAAATGTGGGGAAATACGGGTCACACCTTTGACCTTATCTTCATCTCCAATAGCCACCATGGTAAAATCCCATGGAATAGATACGAATACAGGGCCATTAGGTGGCGCCATGGCTTCTTTAAATGCACGTTGTAATACTAATGGAATTTCATCAGGGGTACGCACTTCATGCGCCCATTTAGTGTACTGTCTGGCAAGGTCTACCAGATTTGATGCCAGTAACGGTTCCTGGGTGACCAGTTCATTCTGTTGCTGGCAACAAAGGATCACCAGTGGCACCTGAGAACGGTAAGCATTGAACAAATTGCCTATACTATGGGCAATACCCGGTGTAACGTGAACAACCAATACACCTGGTTTACCTGTCATCCGGGCGGATCCCATTGCCGCACCAATGGCAATGTTTTCATGAAGACACTCAATATAGCGCACTTCATTCTCCGGGTAAGAAGTACCATCAATAATTGGGATTTCATTGGTGCCCGGTACACCGAAAATGTAATGGATACCCAGATCTTTCAGGATATCGAATACATAGTCACGTGTCCAGCGTGTGGTCTGGTCGAACGCGTGGTCGATCACATCTTCACTGGCCTGGCGCGCAGCCTGAGCCATTTGTTGTGTTGTCATATAATGGAATTTTGGAGTTTGGTTCTTAAGGGCTTCTTGTTGTGGAAAATTTATTTTGGTATTACAAATAGGGTATCGGTATGCTAACTGCTGAAATAACAACTGTTCACTTCCAATTGTTTAGGGGTGTTTGAAAAAATCGGGTAGGATTATAAAAAACAAAACCCACTCGATGAGCGGGTTTTGCTTTAAATTTAATTATATGATTATACTATAGGTACACCATCTTTTATTTGTTGTTGTTCCAGATAAGGTTTCCTGTAGTTTTCCAGGAATTGCTTTTTAGCATCCCTGCATGAACTCACTCCACCAATAAACTTTAACGTCCTGATATAATACCAGGCAAAATCTACCTGTCCTGTCAGAAAGCCAGATCTTGCACTGGCAGGATAAAGATGGTGGTTATTATGCCATTCACCGGCCACAATACCAGGCCACCACTGATTGATAGATTTATCTTTATGATTGAAATCAAATCCGGATACATGCTTCGTTTCACCTTTCGCATGGCCTTCATAATTAAAAGTTCTCACACCCACTCCCCACACAAAAGCACCAGCCATGATAGACACTACCAGATATACTCCACCTATAAAATAAAATATCGTTAGCCAGAAAGCCAGATTACCCAAAGTAGATAATAACGCATTCAAAGGATGCGCAATTGAACCCCACTTCTGATAAGTAGCATAATCATTCGCTTTCACACCGGTATGACTCAACATCGCTGCGGCTTTATAATAGTCCTCCTCACTGAGATCTTTCGCAATAGGCTGATGATTGGCATCTGCCAGAAAGCAATATAAAAAACCTGCCTCTGCATTATAAGGATCTCCCGGCTCATCAGATAATGCATGGTGCACATGATGAGATACGATATACAGTTCTTCCGGTATTAGTTTAAATACAAGGTTTTGAGTAAAAAACCGCCAGAATTTATTACTAAAAGTATACGCCTGATGTGTGCCATAACGATGATACCAGATAGTGCCATGTGTGCCCATGAAAATCATTCCATACACAAAAGCCACCAGCAAATACCATACATTAAAGTCGTGTATCTCTTTCCAGATAAAAAAGAAAAAGAACGGGGCAAGGCTTAAAGTGCTTAACCATGAAAAGAAAGGTAACCAGTTCTTTCTTGAAGCAAAAATGTTGATCCTGCTAAAAAACTCGGTGAATAACTGTCTTGACGTAGGTTTTACCAGTGCACCATCGCTGGTTTTCCACCCGTATCCGGGAGGAGCTAATACATTCGAAATAAATGACATTATTTAATAACAATTTCTAAAGTGAAAACAGTTGTAGGTAAAGCTCAGGGCTAAATATATCGATTTTATATCACTTTACATATTATATTTCTAAATATAATATTGAACGACAATTTTTTATGTTTCATTAAAATATTTAGTCACCTGATTCGTCAATAAATTGGTATGAAGAAATTTATCACATGCCTGAAGATAGCACTTTCAGGGCTATTATTATTGATAATCATAGTGTTAATATACATGAAACACCCATTATTCGGAGAAAAACCTTCGGGAAAGAGATTAGAATTGATTAAACAATCGCCGCATTTCAAAGACGGACAGTTCCAGAACATTCACAATACACCGCAATTGTCAGACGGGTATAGCATGGGAGGTGTTTTATACGATTTTATGTTCAAAAAACGACTACGCCCGCGCCCTGTAGATTCATTGCCTTCGGTAAAAACTGACTTACTGGCCCTTACCCCCAATCAGGATGTATTGGTCTGGTTTGGTCACTCCTCTTATTTTATACAGGCAGGTGGAAAACGTTTTCTGGTAGATCCTGTATTTTCCGGCAGCGCTTCACCCTTACCCGGAGGAACCAAGGCATTTAAAGGGGCAGATATTTACACGGTTGATGATTTTCCGGCAATTGACTATCTCTTCATATCACACGACCATTACGATCACCTGGATTATAAGACCATACTCGCACTAAAAAGCAAGGTGGGTAAAGTGATCTGCGGACTGGGAGTAGGTGCTCACTTCGAAAGATGGGGCTATACACCTGACCAGATCGTTGAGACTGACTGGTGGCAGGATGTGGATCTGGGAGATGGATTTATTGTACATACCGCTCCTACCCGCCATTTTTCTGGCAGGAGCTTTTCCCGGAATAATACACTCTGGCAATCTTACATATTGCAAACGCCGGCCATGAAGATCTATATAGGTGGTGATAGTGGTTATGATACTCATTTTGCAGAGATAGGAAAGAAATTCGGTCCGATAGATTTTGTAATTCTTGAAAATGGCCAATATGACCTTGCGTGGAAATACATTCATATGCAGCCGGAAGAAGTCATTCAGGCAGCAAAAGATCTGCAGGCAAAAAGACTACTCCCGGTACATTCTTCCAAGTTTACACTGGGGAATCATCCCTGGGATGAACCTTTACGAAGAATAAAGGCTATTGCGGATATTCCACTGGCTACACCTATGATCGGTCAGCTCGTAGACCTGCGGAATGATAAACAGGAGTTCAGTGAATGGTGGAAAGGAATAAACTAAAATATAAGATCCTTCACAATACCAATCTGTACTTTTCCATAAGATGTAGACACCACCCCGACGTCATTTACCAGGTAAGAAAGCGTTCCGTTATTTGCTTTCAAAGCAAGTTTGGTAAAGCGGTTATAGGAGGCAATCGGCTTGCTGCTGCCAATAAACTTCCAATAACAAACGATGCCGAAAATATATAATACTACATCATATCTATAATCAGGACGCCTAAACAATTTAGGCGTCCTGATTGGAATCACTGCTTAATTATCTCCTCACGAAATACTATAGCTCCGTTGTTAAAGGTTAAAAAATAAGTGCCCGGAACAAGGCTACTTACATCGAGTGTCTGTGTACCATTATCAACATTCCCTATTAATGCTGTTTTAACTGAAACACCGTATATGTTCGTCAATTGCATATAAGAGGAACTGGATGCATCCAAACCGGCATACTGAATAGAAAGGTTAGAAATGTTTCATTGTAGGTAATTTGGGTTATTGCAAAAATATTGAGGATAATAAAATGAAATTTCATGGGTGTTATAACGAGTAATAAGTTTTAAAATAACATCCAGAAATACACAGCTACTCATTAGCATAACTAACCAATTTTAACATTCCATATACAATCTGAATACTAAATTGCACAAAACCCGGAAACGTCCATACCTACAAACAGAACCCAACATATGCAGAAAATTTTTGCTGTACTGGCTCTAATATTTTCTACGTTTACAAGCATGCAAGCCGTGGCCCAGCATAGGTATACCATTAGCGGTATCATTCGTGATAAAACTACCGGCGAAACTTTAATTGGCACTTCTATACGCATTCTTCCACAGGCTAAATACAGCAGTACAAGTAATAACTATGGATTTTATGCGATCGTTGTTCCTGAAGGCGATTATACGATGGTGATTAGTTATACAGGGTATAAAGCAGACACTATATCGATTTCACTTACAAAAGATCTGATACGAAATGTGTCGCTTATTCCCACCAGCGGACAACTTTCGGAAATCGTCATTACATCTGCAGCCAGCCATGACAGGCTTTCTACTGCACAAATGGGTACGCAGAAAATAAGCACCGCTGAAATTGCAAACGTTCCGGTATTTCTTGGGGAAAAAGATGTCATTAAGACTATACAACTGCTTCCAGGTGTAAAATCAGGAGGTGAAGGCAGTGGCGGATTCTATGTAAGAGGTGGCAACATAGACGAAAACCTGCTTTTACTGGACGAAGTACCGGTATACAATGCAACACATCTACTCGGTTTCTTCTCTACCTTCAATTCTGATGCGATCAAAGACCTCACACTTTATAAAGGGGCCAGTCCTGCAGAATATGGCGGTCGTCTTTCTTCCGTCGTAGATATCAGAACAAAAGATGGTAATAACCAGGAATTCCATGGTAGTGGTGGTCTTGGCATCATTGCTTCTCACCTAAACTTCGAAGGCCCTATTGTGAAAGACAAAGGTTCTTTTATGATCAGTGCCCGTCGTACTTATGCAGATGTTTTCCTGAAGCTGTCTAATAATGAAGATGTCAGGAATTCTAATCTTTATTTTTACGATGTGAATGCAAAAGCTAATTATAATCTGAATGATCATAACAGGATCTATCTTTCATTCTATAATGGAAAAGATAATCTGAAACTATCTGATCAGTTAGCACTCTACTATGGAAATACAACAGGAACCTTCAGGTGGAATCACAACTTCAATAGTCACCTGTTTTCCAACACCACACTTGCTTATAGCGATTACAACCATCACATAGAGGTGGCAGATAATTCAAGCAATACAAAAATCATCTCAAAGATCCGGGACTTTTCGTTCAAAGAAGACTTCCAGTATTTCATGGCGGGTGATGATAAAATAAAATTCGGTGTCACAGCCACCCATCATACCCTCGACCCGGGTATGGTAGATGCAAGTAAGAATTCCAGTTATAACCCTGAAACATTAGATAAGAAGTATGCATTGGAAAGTGCAGCCTACATAAACCATGAAAAAGGTTTCGGCAAGTGGAAAATCAATTATGGTCTGCGGCTTTCTGTCTTCAATGTATTTGGACCCGGTACTTTTTATAAATTTAATTCCGCAGGCGAAGCAACCGATTCTACAAAATATGCTGCCGCAGAACTTGTACAGACTTACATAAATTTAGAGCCACGTGCTGCTGCAAGTTATCAGCTGGACTCTGTGAGTTCCCTGAAATTTGCCTATTCAAGGAACACGCAGAACGTACACCTGATAAGTAGTTCCGCCTCCACCAGTCCTACCGACCTTTGGATACTGAGCAGTCCGAATGTGAAACCTGAAATAGCGGACCAGGTATCCCTGGGCTACTATCGTGATCTTAGTCATGGTCGTTATGAGTTCTCTTCTGAAATTTATTATAAACAACTACAAAACCAGATTGACTTTAAAGATGGTGCATCACTAACTGTCAACAACTATGTTGAATCACAGTTATTATACGGAAAAGGCAGAGCTTACGGACTGGAACTCTTTGCAAAGAAAAAAACAGGCAGGCTCACAGGATGGATCAGTTATACACTCTCCCGTACAGAGCGACAAATAGCTGAAATCAATAACGGAAGCTGGTATCCGACCCGCCAGGATCAGACGCATAACCTTGCTATCGTATCCATGTACCAACTGAGCAGGAAAGTGACACTGTCTGCCAACTGGGTATACAATACAGGTAATGCTGTCACTTATCCCAGTGGTAAATATGAAATCAACGAACAGACGGTATTCCTTTATGCCGAGAGAAATGGCTACCGTATGCCGGCTTACCATCGCCTGGATGTGGGTGTTACCATATATGCCAAACAAAAGAAACGCTGGAATAGCAACTGGAACTTTTCAGTCTATAATGCTTACGGGAAAGAAAACCCTTACATCATAGAATTCAAAAATGACCCTGCTAATCCTTCCCGCACCATCGCTCAGCAAACAGCACTTTTCCGCTGGGTACCTTCCATTACTTATAATTTCTCCTTTTAGTATGAAGACGAACCTCATTGCAACTTCTATCATCATATTCTTCGCCAGCTGTACCAAAACGATTGATGTCAATCTCAGAACAGCGGCTTCCCAAATTGTGATTCAGGGGAATATTACGAATCTCGGTGGCCCTTATTATGTGAAGATTAATAAATCAGTATCGTTTGATGCTGATAACACTTACCCCGCTGTTTCAGGAGCCATAGTCAGCGTTTTGGACAGCAATACCAATGTGAGAGACTATTTTACACAGACGGGTAATGAAGGGTATTATGCATCCAATAAACTCTCAGGACAGATTGGCCATACTTACAAGTTATCAGTGATCGTTGACGGGGAAGAATATACATCCAGTTCTACGATGCCGGATTATGTTGGGATAAATGAATTGACCTTCACAAAGACCAAAATTTTTAATCAGGTAAGGAATTTACCACAGGTGAACTTTAAGGATCCCCAAGGCGTTACCAACTACTACACTTTTACATTGCTGGTAAATGATGTTCCTTACAAAGCATTTTATGCATTGGATGACAGGTTGACGGATGGGAATATTATCAGGCAGCAGTTGTATATGGATAGTGCATACATACAAATGAATGATTTCGTGACAGTGGTGATGGCGAATGTGGATAAGAACGTTTATAATTACTACAATGTACTACAATCGAATAGCGGCGCGTCCAGTACCACACCTTCGAATCCACCTTCTAATATATCAAATAATGCTTTGGGATATTTCGGTGCGGAGTGTGTGGATGTGAAATCTGTGACGTTCTAAATTATGCTAAAAGTGCTCATGATTATATAATTTTGATAATGCAAAAATGCCAACAAACGAGCCGCTGAAAAATGAAGTAGATTAGGAAAAAAGGTCGAACTAGTTCAAGATGTTGTATATTGCCATGCCAATTATTAACCCTGACATATGAAATTCAATTACTTGCTTTTTCTTCTTATTGTTTTTTCAGTAGTATCCAAATCCCAGATAGTAGCGATCCCCTATAATGATGACATAAAAGTGCCGGTTATCACATTAGACATCAATGGCCAGCATGATCGCTTTATTGTCGATAGAGGAGCTGAGGTAACTATTGTTAATTCCAGATACATACAGCTTCCTGAATTAGGTAAGATAAAGGCAAATGATGCGAATAACTCGTCTAAAACAATATTCAAGAGCAAAGTAAATAATCTTAACATTGGTTCCGTGGCTATTACCAATGCAACCGCGTACAGTACTGAATTATATTGAAGACGTAAGCGCCAATGGAAAGAATTATAAATATTCATACTTATTAAAAATCCTTATGCAAACCGCAAAATATTCGGCCAGTGACATACTCGATCAATTAGATACCTGCGCAAAAGATTACAACTTCCCGATACTTGACAATGGATATATCTACCCTGTTGTATCAAGACTCTCTGTATTCGGTAATACAGAAAGATGGGTAATAGCCGTTGAAGTGGTTGGCTATCACTACCGCTTTAACGGTCATAGCGGCGTGGAGAACTGCCTGTACATTTATGGTAACAGTCTCCCCTTTTATCCAGGATTAAATAACTCAAACGTCCTGCTCACAACGGCTGACAGCGATGAAGGTCCTACCTTTATCACAGATACATTTGGCACACTGAATCCCGAAGTACATTCCTTGCTGCTCAGAGACGAAAAAATAAGCATACCAAAAGATCCGGCATTCTATGCTTCGCGGGATGTGGAGTTAACAAATCCGACTGCTGTAAGAGTATATGAATTTATGCGTGCCTGTCTTCCAGAATACAAGGCATCATTTCTGGCCACTAAAAAGGAAATATACGAATGCTTTGGGCAGGATATTCCAATGATCATGCAGGTGGACGAATGGTGCCATCCGGATATTATTGAGGAGGAAAAACCTTCTGAGAATGAAACGTTTCAGCAGATTGCGACCTTACTGGAATCAGGAGATATCTCTTGTTATAAACCAACAAAACCAGCTAACAATCATTGGCGTAACTGGCCATTGGGAGGCTGTGCATAATATCTCCCACGGGTATTTTTTACAAAAAGAATGAGTGATGGGCTTTGCTTCATCCTATTCTGTTTGAGAAAATACCGAATTAATTTTGCAACCGCCGGAGATTGTATCTTCGGATTTTTTGTTATATCTTTTGCCCCATGAAGACCAATATTTCTCTATTTACAAAGATCGCCACCCGTTCCCTACTGGCATGGCTACGCGTTGTTATCCCCGGTTTACTCCTTTCTGTTGTAGGATTAATTGTTTCAATTAATATAATAGGGTCCCAGCCGGGACCTGGATATGCTGGCGCACGTGCTGTTGGAGTGGGTGCAGTCCTGGGTGTATTTGTGTTGTTTAATGTTGCATTCTGGTCCTGCCTATTATTTGTGATTTCACTGGCAGGGTTTGTGTTGTTCCCTTCACTGGCTTCGGGATATACCATTAAAACAGCGTTGTTCCTCGTGTGGGATAATAAGCTGGGCGATTTTTTTATTGATAAAATAAGCGATTATCTGGATCGGGTATGGCTACGTGGTGAAAAGCAAATTAATGCGAAGGAATCCATAAAAGCACTGAAACTGGAAGTACAAAAAGATACAAATACCAATAAATTGCAGAAGCGGTTATTGAATTACTTGCTGAAGAGAGTAAGACTGGATGACGTAGATTGGCAGGCGCCGCCAGCAGAAATAAAGCACGCCATACTTGAAAAATTCAAGGTATACATTGGTGAAAAACTAATGCCTTCGAAATTGGTAATAAGACTGGCTATGATATTGCCAATAGTGCTAATGATACTGGCGTTAATTTATGACAAATGAGAAGAATCTTTCTTAATTCTTTACGCGTTCCTTTGCAGGGGATGATACGGGGAAATTTTACAATACCGCCACGATACAATACCACATCATTCGAACAAAGTCAATATCTTTTAAAAATAAACTACCCCTTTCCCACTAAAAAACAATGGTGGAATCATAACGTAAAAGATATGTACATCAATTAATGATGCGTCTGCGGGTGCAACAGCTTATATAGCTCCTGTTGCAGATCTGCATCTTTAAACTTATTCAGTTTCTCAGTTTCTATTTCATAGAATCCTTTTTTGTTACCTAAGGTTCCAATTACGAAAGTGTGACCTGCCTGGGCAGGCTCACCTGTTTCGGGGTGCTTTTTTGAAAGCGCTACTACAACATCTTTTGACTTTGACATACGGTGAATGTACCGATAATAATCAGTATATGTCAAATGATTAACATCAGGCTAGTTTATGTGGGTATCAGTTAACCCACTGCGGATAGCTTTCAAATAAGTTTTCTTATTAGATTTTGTAAAAACAATAGTCTTACATCCGTTAAATCGCACAAATGCCTTCAAAGACTGGATCAACTTGTCAATCACACTTTCATCTGGATCAACATCCTCAAAATGCAGGTTATGCACAATCAGCACTTTTTGCTTCCGGTCGGCTTTGGCATCCATCCTTGCTATAAAGGTGTCACCCGCCAATACCGGCAATGAAAAATACCCATACACCCGCTTGGGAGCAGGCACAAAACATTCAACCTGGTAATCAAAATTGAAGAAGTCTTTCAATCGGTGACGGAAGATATTAAGAATATCAAATGGTGAAAGAATAAAGACTTCATTGGAGATCTTCACATCCTTTTGCTGGTCAGGCAGCATATAGTAAGGCCCCTTCAATCCTTCAACAGCTACCTTTTTCACCTCCCCGGTCTGCACCATCTTTTCAAGCTCCTTTTTCACCAGGTTCCCTTTCACCCTACGGGCTCTCCAGGCCATTTCCCTGACCGTAGAAATTCCCAATGCACCCAATGTACGGCGGATTACATAACGGGCAAATTCAGCCTCCCCAGGCATCGTTTTGTCGGTTTCCTGAGGCACTAAGTTGAGGGGTAGATCATACACCTTCTGAAAGGTTTTCGTACGACTGATCATCAACTCTCCGGTGAAATATAACCGCTCCAATGCCACTTTTGCCGGCCGCCAATCCCACCAGCCGGAACTGGCTTCCTGACGGTCATTTTCAAAATCGCCTACCATCACAGCACCATCCCTTTCTACCTGGTCCATCATCTGCTTCATTAACCTGCCTTCTGCCTGGGTAGCTACCTTTCCGTGCTTCTTAAAAGCTTCTTTTACGGGCAGTGAAAAACGGAAGTCATGCATTGGCATAAAGCATGAATCTGATATAAAATATTCAAAGATGCGGCCGTCTTCACACAGGTCAGCCAGCCATTCATTTTGATAGTCAGGTATGCGGGCAGCCATCACGTGGTGATGGGCACGTTCTACTACATAGTTCGTATCCAATTGTACGAAACCCAAATGGTCGATCAATTTGTAAACAGCCTCCGGCCCCTTCCCAAATTGGGCTTTACGGGCAAGTCCGGCGGCATTCAGGATGATCTTTCTGGCCTGGTGTTTTGTAAGGGTAATGGAATCCATAACACTAAAATAAAGGAATTTTAATGCCACTCCTATAATATACCAAATTCTGATTCAGGAGATACTTTTACATACATCCATGGAAGAGATGAATGTAGTTGGGAGAGATTGAATTAAAACAATGCTTACGACAAGCAACGTTTTATTTGCTCCATTTTTTGGGGTGCTATGAGTCTGGTAAATACTACCAGACTAACGACAAAACATAATCATTATCAGCCTTTGCAGCTGCCATAAAATCTTTCAGCCCGGTAAATTCTTTTGCCAGGTGTTTTCTGGTAAATGCCCTATCAGGTGCACCATCTTCGATCCATACATTGCGAGGATAAACATCATTCTCGTTGAGCTCCTGTGGGTCGTATAATTGATGGAATTGCTCGATGGATATATTGTTTAAAAAAGCGTGCATGTTTGCAACAACTTCCCCATCGTTATAATAAATAGCGGTACTTTCCAGGTCAAGATCTTCTGACAACATTTCAATGCTGTCAGGATCCACTTCTCTTCCTATAAAAGTTACAGGATAAAACAACTGGTCCAGTAAGGATTTGGTTGTTTCATCCTGCTCTTTGGATAAGACAAATCTAAGTCCTTCAAAAGTTTGTGGAAAGACGATATTATCTTTGGAAATTTCTAATATAGTGGTCCCTTCCGGGTTTGCTTTCATTACCTCAAAATTCTCCTGAGAGACGCGGTATAAGGTGATACTCTGACTCATACCGCAAAATTATGGAGGCAGAGATAAAAGAAAAAAACTTTTTTGGTTATCGTCTGCCTCTTATATTGTTATCGTCTAACTAGTTTGCTATTATTGTCTCCTTCTTTTATTATTAGCCTCTCTCGTTTGCTATTATCGTCTTCTCCTTTTATAGTTATCGTCTACCTCGATTGTTCCCTTGATTGCCAGTTTTTTTACCACCGCTGGCAGGTTTGCTTTTCCCGGGCTGGGTAGTTTTCTTTCCTCCACTTGCCGGTTTACTTTTACCAATTCGCTTCCCTTCACCAGCAGGTTTACCTTTTCCGAATTGTTTCCCTTCACCGGCTGGTTTACCTTTTCCGAATTGCTTCCCTTCACCAGCAGACTTCTCCTTTCCAGATTGCCTCCCTTCACTATCCGCCTTCCCAAACCGTTTCCTTTCTCCTTCCGCCTTCTCAAATACCTTGCCTTCACGATTTCCCTTTACCTTTCCAAGCTGCTTCCCTTCTCCATCCGCTTTACCCAACTGCTTTTTTCCTCCCACTAACCTACCTTTCCAGAACCGCTTCTCTTCTCCACCTGCCTTCCCCTTCTCAACCGCTTTCCCTTCTCCTTCTGACCTTCCTTTCCCAAGCCGTTTCCCCTCTCCATCTACCTTCCCTTTCTCAAAAGACTTCCCTTCTCCATCCGCCTTCCCCTTCCCGGCCTTCATCTTATGCCGATTCGGTATCAACGCCCCAAATCCTTCCTCTTCCACCGCCTTCTTCTCCTTCTCACTCACCTTACCTGAATCCGCTATGCTCTCATTCAAATTCGCCAGCTCCGTCTCCGTCAAATGCCTCCATTTCCCCAACGGCAGCTTATCCAGCTTCACATTCATAATACGTACACGTTGCAACCCAATCACCTCATATCCCAGATATTCACACATCCTTCTGATCTGCCTGTTCAACCCCTGCGTCAGCGTAATCCTAAAAGTCTGTCTCCCCATCATCTGCACCTTACAAGGCAATGTACGCGTATCCAGTATAGGCACACCCTTAGACATCTGGTCTAAAAATGCAGTATCAATCGCCTTATCTACCTTTACGATATACTCTTTCTCATGATTATTCGCAGCCCGCAGGATCTTATTGATAATATCACCATCATTCGTCAAAAAGATCAGTCCCTCAGAATCCTTGTCCAGCCTGCCAATAGGAAAAATCCGCTTTGGATAATTCACAAAGCTGATAATATTATCCTTGATATGTAATTCAGTCGTCGTTGTTATACCCGGTGGCTTATTCAACGCCAGGTATACACATTTTTCTTTCTTCGCCGCAGTGATCAGGCTCCCATCCACTTCCACCGTATCTCCCGGCTTATAACGGTTACCCAACGACGCCGGACGGTCATTCAATAATACCCTGCCGGAAGTGATGAGTTTGTCCGCCTCACGACGTGAACAATACCCTGTATCACTGATAAACTTGTTTAAACTAATTGATTGGTCCAATGATGTATCAATTTTAATGCGGTCAGCGCATGCCTTCCAAATGCAAAAGTCGGTAATTACAAGGGATTTTCCTGCTAAACGCAAGGATCAACCTTTGAAACCTCTCCATAAAGCCCCACCCCTTCCGTGACTGTAAAGCCAGAAAGGTACCTACCCCCGAAACAAAATAGATCATAGGTGAATTCAAAATTTACCCCTCCGGTTCAATAATAAAAAT
Organism: Chitinophaga sp. LS1; assembly: GCF_034274695.1. Lineage (NCBI taxonomy): Bacteria > Pseudomonadati > Bacteroidota > Chitinophagia > Chitinophagales > Chitinophagaceae > Chitinophaga > Chitinophaga sp. LS1. The sequence continues at coordinate 3,958,361 of NZ_CP128362.1, read as the reverse complement.
CTAAAAAATAGCATCTTCGCAGTATATTTACATGAAAATTCACAATTCCCTGGAAAAATCGGACAAGTTTATACTTTTCCGAAGTATATTAATAACGTGAAAGGAACTTTACAACACAAAATAAACAGCGGAAAGTCAGGCATTGTCTTTTATAGCCTCACCCCGCCAAAAATCACTACTGAAAGTGAAAAGGTGGCAGTTATAGCCGGCGGCCAGATTGATCGTTTAAAAGACCTCGAAATCGATGGGCTGATCATATACGACATTCAGGATGAATCACTTAGAACCGACAAAGAGCGTCCCTTTTCCTTTATCCCGACTATATCACCCGAAATATATAGCAAAGAACTGCTGGCCACCCTGCCAGTACCGAAAATAATATATAAGAGTATTGCTAACCATACCAGAGAGATGTTTGCCGACTGGTTATCACGCAATACCGACCTGGAAGCCACTGTATTTGTAGGTGCCTCATCCCAGCAACAGTTACAGGCCACCAACTTCTCCCTCTCCGACGCCTACCAGGTAAAAAGAGAAATGGGCCTGGATATCCTTTTGGGTGGCGTAGCCATTCCGGAGCGACATACTAAAAAAGGAGATGAACACCTCCGGATGTTCAGCAAAATGCAGAACGGATGTAACTTCTTTGTATCTCAATGTATTTACAATATCAACGAGACCAAAAATGTAATGTCCGACTACCATTACCATGCATTGAGCAATGACACCCGGCCGGCACCGGTCATTTTTACACTGACACCCTGCGGCTCCCTGAAAACACTTCAGTTCATGGAATGGCTTGGCATCGAAGTACCTAAATGGGTATACAACGACCTGAAATATTCAAAAGATATCCTGCAATCGTCTATCCACACCGCTACCAATATAGCCGGTGAAATACTGAATTACGCTGCCTCCAAAAACCTGCCTGTCGGGTTCAATATCGAGAGCGTATCCAATAAAAAAGACGAAATAAATGCCGCGCATGAAATCCTTGAAAATGTCCTGCACCTCGTAAAACCCATGCGTAATGAGGTGGCAGGAGCCAAAAAAGCGGTACCTGCATATTAAGCTTTCAGACTTAACTTAATATTCATATATATATTTTCTCTGTTTTATCTTTCGTATTTACCTTGCGCCGTAAGTGGACACAGTCCGACACCAGGACGTAAACGAAAAAGAAAAATAGATGAAAAGAATCACTGTGCTTTTGATGAGCGCCGCCCTGTGGAGCGCTTGTAATGCTAACCATGAAAGTAAAAACCAAACCGTTGGTGATAGCCTCAAAGCAAAACCTGCGGTCTCCAATGTAAACATCATCCACCTCTCTGGTAGTACTACCATTGCGCCTTTGGCACAAAAAGTAGCAGGCTACTTCCGCATGAAGAATGATAACTTTGATATCAATATCACCGAAGGTGGTAGTAGCGTAGGTATTGCTGATCTGGAAAAAGGTGCGACCGATATCGCCATGTCATCCCGCGACATGAACGAAAAAGAAAGGAAGCAGTTTCAGGAAACAAATCACCCCATCACCGAAGTAAAGATCGCAGACGATGCATTGGCTGTAGTCGTACATCCAGGCACCGGTGTGGAAAAGATCACCAGAGAACAACTGGAAAAGATCTTCTCAGGTGAGGCGAAGAACTGGAAAGAACTGGGTGGAAAAGATGTGAAGATCATGATCATCTCCCGCGAGAGCAGCTCCGGTACCTACGAGTTCTTTAAAGAAGCTGTCATGAAAACGAAAGAGTTCACCACACTCGCGGTGTTCCAACATACAAACGGTACTGTCCTCAATAAAGTAAGTACGACGGAAGGTGCAATTGGTTATGTGGGGCTGGCGTTTATCAATGATAAAGTAAAGGCGTTGCCTGTATGTTTTGATGGCAAAAACTATGTTGCGCCCGATATTAAACATGTAAAGACAAAGACTTATCCGCTGGCGCGTCCGTTGTTCTTCATCTATCAGAACAGCAGTGCCGCAAAAGTGAAGACATTCGTGGACTACCTGCTTTCTGCAGATGGACAGAAAGAAGTAGAAGAAACCGGATACGTTTCAATTATATAATTAACAAAAAGGTCGGGAGCAATTCCGGCCTTTTTCTATTCCACGCAGTAATAAAAGAGCTTTCATCTGGATGGATAAGCTATCACCTGCCCAAAGCAATGTTCGGGCAGGTGTACAGCTAAGGCTTTTAAAAAGCTTCCTGATTCACAGACGTTTCATTCTTTTGTCTGGTGATCTTTTGCAGACTGATGTTCTCGCAAATAGCGTAAACTGCATAGAAGCCCATCAGCATAAAAATTGTTATTCTGCTGGTATGTGCTCTGTTCACAACGGCATAAATAGTTATACCAGCCAGACAAAGCATCATACGACTAATCATTGCACCGTATACCCGAAGCATAAATAAACTGTTGCTTTCGGCTTGTACACCTTTACGGCTCATGTTGTAGGTTACTGCTGAAAGTGCAGCTAAAGCAAGGTTGCCAAAAAGTAACACATTGTGGTGAACTCCATTGTCTAACAACCAGGCTTTCCAAAATAACAAAGTGGCATTCAATAAAATAAAAAGTCCTATGACTCTAAAGTAGAATCTGTCACTCATTTCCAGTTGGGATCTTTGATAATTATTCGAAAATTCGGCCGCGAAATTACTACGAAAGCTAAAAAAGACAAAATGTTCAATGACGAAAATCATAAATTCTCCTATTATCTGACATTTCTTTTACATCAGGAGGTACTATTCACAGTTCCGCCCGCCAGGCGGCACTTATTTGGTATTATGTAAAATGAGTATATTCGGAACATGCAGAATCTACTTTCTATCAGCTTTAAGATCACCCGACTTGAATATGCGAAATACCTGATCGCCTATATGTACAGAAGACCCACTGTTATTATACTGGGAATAATGGGACTCTATTCATTGATTATGCCTGCCCTGGTAGATTATGGTTTTCTTTCAAATTTCAATAAAGGCTTGTACATGTCGATGCCCTATGCACTGGCAATGTTGTTTTATCCGTTCATTATCACAGTGATAGCGGTATTACAACGATATAGAAATGCGTTTCTGAAACAGGAGATGCTGTATGAGTTTGATGATGAGGGCGTACACATTCAGGGCGAAGATTTTAAAAGCGATCTGGCCTGGTCACATATCCGGGAAGCAAAAGAACTGGCGGGGTTCCTGATTTTAAAGCCTTCTAAACGCGAAGGTTACTTAGTGAAGAAAAATGTACTAGGTGCTGATGAGATCACCTATATTAAAGACAAAATAGCAGCGGCAAAGAAATGAAGAAGGTTTTTGAAATTATCACACTAAAGATATAGCCAGGGTTTTATTTCTTCCACTTGCGGGCTATTTTAACAGCGGTTTCTATCATATAGGGATCCCATTGTTCGATTTTCCAGTCGGAATGAGCCAGGGAGGAGTGTTGTAATAATTGCATGGCGGCGGCATTGGAAGGGGCTGTTTCCAGGATGGAAGAGAGTTCCATTTGTTGTTCGTAGAGGTGCAGGTCTTCTACGGCAGGGCCTATAGGGAGGGGTAGTAATGGATGAAAGGGATTGACCTCAGTTTCACGATTGGATTTGTGTACGATTTCCTGGGTTTGAAGAAGATTGCCACCAGTATCATGATTGGATCTGGGTACGATCTCCTGCGTTTGGAAAAGATTAGCCTCTATTTCATTGCTGGATTTGTGCACAATCTCCTGCATCTTCAAAAAATCATTATAAAACCCCAACCGGCTTGCCTCGGTAACGAGTCCATTTCCCAATTGTTCCAGCACAACATATTTCAGATGTGGACATTTGGGCATTGTCATTTCAAGCAACTGAAATACCTCTGCCGGCACTCCTTCATCATGTGTATCTCTTCTGATAGTCCGGTTGCCGACATCGTCCCAGCTACCGCCAGAGATGTGGATTTCCCGGACCTTATCTAATGGATACAGGGCTATCAGTTCTTCGAAGGCCAGATCAAAGTTGTGAAGCTGGCAATAGAGGTTATGCAAATCAAGGATGATAAAACCGTTCACGGGTTCAAGCAATTGATCCAGAAAGTCGCCATGCCGTTTGACTTCGTCCAGCGAATACGAAAAGGCAAGGTTCTCCAAACCTACAGGGCGTCCGCAGGCGTTGTAGATTCTTTTCAGCCTGTCTTTGCCAATGGCGAGTGTCGAAGCAGAATAAGGGATATTTAGCGGTGCCCCATGGTGGAAATCTTTTCCGGTCATGAAGCCAAAGTGTTCAGTGATGTGATCAAAGTTGAATGCAGTGGATGTCTGCTTTAAATGAGAGAGCCAGGCTTCCTGTTCGGGTAGCCATTTGCCTGAGAAGAGAGAAAAGAAGACACCATGACCGATCAGGCGATTTTCATCGCTAAAGGCTGTCAGCAGTTCCCTGAACCAGTCAGGTACTTCTTTAATTTTGTATAAGGCATCGAATGACCATTCAATGGCTTCAATACGGGATTCTTGTAGCAGGGGCAAACATGCAGCGAGGATGTTTGCGTCCAGATTACAGGCGACAGCAGATAATACTTTGGACACCGGTTAAATATCAATGTTCAGTAATCAAATTATTTCAGGAAATGAAGCCATTTCAGGGGATGACCTTATTGCATGTAATGAACTCAGTTCATGTAATGGACCTATTACACGTATTTGACCCATATTTTGTATTGACTCCATTCTCGTAATGAGCTCATTTCACGCAATCAACTCATTCATGCAATGCCCCCATCACACGTAATCAACCCATTCCGCAAGCGGGGCAATTACCCAGATTTTCATCTGGCTTAGACACATTTTGTTTGTTTGTCTGATCTTTTTTGGGTTTAGGCGCTTCGTCTTTCCCACAGGAAACGACAGTAGTTTGAACGGCGACACCAATCATGATGGCGCTAAGAAGCGATTTAGAAAGTTTCATTCCATTAGTAATTTAAGAGATAATTATTGTCCCGGCTACGGCTACAAATCAGAATATATCGTGGGTGTTGTCGACTATTAAACGGGCATGAGCTCAAAAAAGTTACAATGATTTATAAAATATCCAAATCACGGGCTACCTGATAAGCGGGCACGAGGGGACGGAACCCTGTCTTAAAACGAAGTTTGGAAGTATCCATAATGTATGCAAATGGGTCTATTAGTGGTTCATTGGTAGGATTTGCCAACCCCAGTTCATAAAAACTCATAGGTGCATCATCCCCCAGGTTGAAGATTTCACCATTCAGCCCATCTGTATTTAATAATAGCAATAAAGCCTGAGCTACATCAAGATGGTGAACCATGTGTAATCTGGCGGCGGGGTGGGAGGTTTCTTTCTTTGTCCTTAAGCGTAAGTTACCCTGCGTTGCCTCTGCTTGCAAGTTTTCCTCCGTTGCCTTTGAGTCCGGGTTTTCTTCCATTGACCTTAAGCGAAAGTCCTCCTGCATTGTTTTTAAATGTAGATCCCCATCACCATAGACGAAACCCAATCTTAATATACGCACATCCTTATGTAAAGAAAGCAGTGCCTGCTCTGTAGCAACTTTACCAGCAAAGTAAGCATTGTCTTCATGTACATCCGGCACATCATCTTCTTTAGCAGGACGACCATAGTCTTTTCTATATACTTTGGCGGTGCTTACGAAAATGAACCTTTCTACCTTGGCAGCAATGGCCGCGTTGACCAGCGCCATTGTCCCTTTTAGATTCGTATCATGTGTAGGATTATAAGCCGCGGCGATGTGAATGACAGCATCTATACCAATCACAGCAGGCGCTATAGTAGATGGATCATTTAAATCACCGATGCTGACTGATACTCCATCACTAATGATTGCTGCTAAATCACCCATCATGCCACTTGCATTTAAGGTAATAGGCTTACGTACCAACATGCGAACATCGTACCCCTTTTCTATCAGGCGTGCTACAAAGCGACTACCTACTTTACCGGTGGCGCCGGTGACTAAGACTTTTTTCATGGATAATAATTGAAAAGATGATGATGAGTGTTGCTATAGTGTACAGCAAAAATGGACTGGAATAATAAATAGTGGCTGCGCCCAATGGGATCAATACCCGTGTGCAGGATTGCAAACTTTGATTAACCCCTTGTAATTTACCCTGATTGCTTTCATCAACAGATTGAGATAGCTGACTATTATAAGTAGGATCAAATAATCCTTCGCCAGCAAGGATGCATATTACTGCAAGGGTAATTATAATCAGAGAAGATATAAATATGCTGATGACAATGAATGCAAGCCCTGTAGCCAACATTATTAAACCTATAACACCCACAATACTTTCACTAAAATGCTTTAGTAACAATGGCAATAATAATGAGCGGGAAATAATCTCACAGGCACCTGCCACCGTCAATATACTGCCTATATAAGCTGGGCCCCATTTGAAAATATCTTTTAAGAAGATGGTAAAATTGAACTGGAATATTTCAAGACCTGCATAAAACAATATACCTGTAATCAGAAGCCATTTGATTTCCCTGAAATCCTTCAAATGTGAAAAAACATTAAAACTATCAACATTCAATTGTTTTGTACGCTTTCCAGAGGGCAATGATTCCGGTAACCAAAAATACACGGCCACTACTGAAAGGGATATAATACCAGCTGTCATAAAAAATGGCAATGACAAATCAATAGCTCCCAATAATCCACCTAATACAGGACCTGTTAACAAACCTATTCCCATCACGGCGCCCATATATCCAAACCATTTTGTACGTTCTTCAGGTGTGGTACTATCTGATATGATGGCAAATAACGTACTGATATTACCTGCAGTCAACCCATCTATTATTCTTCCTACAAAAAGTACCCATAACGAGCCACCAATGCCAAATAAGACATAGCCGATGACAGAACCCAGTAAACTTATGATCAGGATATTTCTTCGTCCATACCTGTCGCTCAATGCACCCAAAATAGGGGCAGCGATAAATGTACATGCTGCAAACACAGATAGCAGAGCACTCATACCTACAACAACTTGTTGTTTGGGTAAATATTGACCTATTAAAAAAGGTAGCAGCGGGATAACGATTGACATACCTACCGCATTCATAAGCACAATCCCTAACAGAATCATTAATCTAACTTTCACTGGTAAATCTTTTTCTTATTGAATTGCTATTCTAGCTTTCTCTTGCATATCTCTTCCTGACAGAACTATTAATCTAGCTCTCACTGGTAAATCTTTTAATTAATGAATTGCTAATGTAGATTTCACTCTCACATCTCTTCCTGCCCAAATCATCAATCTAACTTTCACTGGTAAATCTTTTGCTTATTAAATTCCTAATCCACCTTTCTATTGGACCTCTCTTCCTACCAGAATCATCAATCTAACTCTCCCCTGAAAATCTCCGTATAAATGAAAACCCACTATCCTGCATAGCCATTTCATTCCTGCTAGTTTCCGCCTGCGCAGCACCAGCATACACTAACATCTTCCGCTCATAATCTTCAATCGCAGCCGCAACACTTTCAAACTTCCCACTGGTAATATTTTCTGCTAATATCATTGCATCCATCAACCCTGTATTCACCCCCTGCCCTGCAAAAGGCGGCATTAAATGCGCGGCATCTCCAATCAAAGTAATAGGCAATGGACGATTGGTTTTCCATGGAATATCCAATGATATCTTACGTGTAGGTAATCCTGCAAAGAATGAAGTAGCACGAAACAATTCTCTGTAACATTCATCCCAGTGAGGGAACATTTCTGCTAGAAAAGTGGCTACACTATCCGTATCCTTATAATCTAATGCAGGAACATTCCTGCAAATGACATTGTAAGTAAGCGCGCCATTATTACGGGGATTGGCTACGATTTGCTTTCCTTCAGCTGCGGTCATTAATATATCATGATCGCACAGTTCGTAGAATGCTTTGCATTTTATCTCCGGTTGATAAACTTCGCCCTGGATGAAATAGGAACCAGTATCTTCAACTACAGCATCCGTTACATATTGTCTGGCATTAGACATACCTCCATTTGCACCAATTACGACATCCGCAGCAGCAGTAGTGCTATTGTCGAAATGCAGGAGCCATTGGTTATTGATTACTTCGAGACCAACAAACCTCCGATCCCATACTACAGTCCCACTCTTAAGACCCTCCAATAAAATCTTCCTGAGTTCATTCCTATTTATCTCAGGCGCGTCATAATGCGGTTTCACTTTAAAAAGTAAATTCCCCAACTCGTCAGTTATACTCCTACCCATGGCATTCGCCCTATCAAAATACCTATCCAGTAAGCCCGCTCTACTCAAAGCCCGCTGTCCTGAACTTTCATGTAGATCAAGCGTACCACCCCAGATTCTTGCCTCCGGGTCTTTATCTCTTTCATAAACAGTTACATCTATACCATGATGCTGAAGCAAGATGGCCATTGTCAGGCCAACGGGACCTGCGCCGAGGATTGCTATTTTCATGCTGTAAAGTTCCACCATCCATCAGAGATAAAATAGCTACCTTTGACTCAAAAATAGTCGTATCAGACTTTTATATGAATGTTCTCCATACGCTTGCTCACCTATTTGGTACAACAGTAAAGAATAGAAGACTAGATATTCCGGAACAGTTTGGCAAGGGATATGTGACCAGATTTGTCTTTAATGAGCACATCCGGATGATGATTATGAATTATGAACTGAAGGAAAACCTGGTGATTGAAAACCCTGAAATCAATGCTTCCAGGAGTATGATCCTTTTTAAGTTCCAGCATATTTTCGATGAAACGGAAAAGCAACCGTCTGTGTTAATAACTACAACAAGTATGAATACAGATACTGTTATCCCCATTCATACAAATACCTCCACAATTAACATCGAAGTCGATTCAAATTATTTAAAGAGTTTGTTTGATTTGTCCGCAAAGTCACCGGTGTTAGAAGGTCTATTGCAGAATACACAACCTTTGCTATTTGAACAAATGATATATCCATCCTTGCAGGATATTGTCAACGAGATTGTATCTCAATCTGTGGCAGAGAGTTTCAAAATGTTTTTCCTGCGGATAAAAGCGGAGGAACTGGTGTGCCGGTTATTAATGGAATTGGAAAAGCGGGATGAAAAACATTTGTATGCGTTGAATAGCCGTGATATAGCTACCATTTACAAAATAAGGGAGGAGATGTTGGAGCACCTGGATACTCCACCGGTGATAAATGATTTAGCACTGGCGGCTAATATGAGCCCGACTAAATTGAAATCTTTATTTAAACAAATATTTGGGAATAGTATCTTTAGTTATTATCAGGAATGTAGAATGAAAAAAGCGGCGTTGTTGTTAAAAGAGGGCAACCTGTCGGTATCGGATGTAGGATATCAGTTGGGGTTTACGAACCTGAGTCATTTTTCAAGAGTGTTTCAGGAACATATAGGTATGAAGCCTAAACAATATAGCCGGACTTAAATTAGGTATAACCTCATTGAGAATTGGGTTTCTCTTAAGAAAATTTCTGATTTTCAAAATGGGGAATCCCGAGATTTTTTCTTTGGTGTTTAACTGCATGAACTTGTATTAATAGGTTAAGCCAGTGGAACTTTACTTTTAGTAATTTAATTCATGCATTCGTTTCTACCAATAATTTTCTCATTTTCTTATATTAATCAATTAAAACTTAAATCCAAATTCACTCTCTAAATAATGCTGTATCTCATCTACTTCCTGCAACCTGACAATCACCTCTCCATTCCAGTCTACAAGTATCAATGGATACTTCTCCCCTATCAATTCTAACACTTTAAACAAGTAATCACAACTTTCCGAAGCAGTGAATAAAGAAGAAAACCCTAACCATACATTCTTTACAATAGATTGCTTTGATTCAACAAATACCCCCAATCGTTCAAAACCATACACAACAGTATCCTCTTTTACAACACGGTAAGTGGAATATCCGGTATTCACTACCGGAAAATAATTAATCGCATTCCGGGCTAACAATGATTCCATTTCCTGCGTGGATATCCCCAAATTCACTGTTGGAAACAATGGTTTGTCTCTAACAAGCATATGCTCAAATCCAAATGAGTTTTCCTCCTGAACAGGAAAGCTTCCAATATCCTGATAGTTTTGTTTAGGTAGCAGTTCTATCTGACAATAACTGTCTTCGTGAAAAAAAACTGTATCTGTCATTGTTAATTAATTTCATTCACATCAAATACCGTCACCTGATCGAAATTTATTATTTCATTTATCCGTTAACAACTCATATTTATCATACACATCAATACCCCCTAGACATCCCAAACCTAGCCCTATCTATACGACGATCTCTCAGTGTCCTCCAATAAGAAAAAGTTATACGCTTCATATACCCATTCCGTTCTACCTCTACCCATCCAAAACTCTTCCCTAATTTATTGGTATCAGTCCTCTGCGCTATCACCGGTACTGTTACATAATGCTTCGCCTCATCTGCCAAATAATAATTCGTACTTATTAATAATGCCAATGGCAACCAGAATATCAGGAACCCAACAAGTAAATAGGCGATTAAAAACTCGTTCCAACTATCGTAAAGACGGGATTTCCAGGTCCCTAACAACAAAGTAAATATCAGTGTGCTAATAAAAAAATATCCATCGGCAATATCAATGGCATAAAAGTATGATAACTATGAAGGTGCCATTGTTTATAATGCATTATGATGGCCGTCAATGGAATGCTGATATCCAATACAATCTTTCAAATTCTTATTATATCCATACTATTTAAACATTTCCAACAAATAAGGAATCACAAAATACAACAGTGAAGTTAAAACCCCACCTATTTTCCCAATCACATAATAATAAGCGACTCCCCTACCCAGCTCTTTCCCTTCCAGCTCTGAAAGCGCTAATGTAAGGATTGATATAGATAACATAGCCTCCGCTATACTAAGGATCAGTATCGCCGGAAAGCTCACATCCTTCAGGCATAAACATAAACTAATCATCAACAACAGCATCCCTACTATAATGACAGGCCTGATCATCTTACGGTTCCGCTGTATCAATGCAGTAGTAATAAGTATGACAACTATAGGTATCAATGCAACCACCCAAAAGGAATCGTAATTAGATGCTGTCAAAGCATTTAAGGATGAATTGGAAATAACTATCTGAATCCCTGATATAAAAGAATAAAATAAGAATAATACCAACCCGGCACGTAAATTAATATTCAATAAATGGTATTGACGCCAGATGAATAAAATTATCCCGGTCAATCCCACCAGCAACAACAATATCATCACTGGCACATTCAACTCACCTACATACTGACATCGCTCCAACCCTACATATAGACAACATGCTCCTACAGTCAGTAGAATCCTTGCCTGCCAATCCTCATCCTTTTTATCAGAGCCGTTTTTCACAAATACAAATACCAGCAGACAGGCAATTATACCCAGCGGAATATTTGCAAAAAAGATAAAGATCCATGAATATTCATCTGTTATATACCCTGATATAGGATTCCCTAATGCTGCTCCCAAACCCAGTCCCGCCAGTACTAATAGCTGAGACGTAGCACGCTTCTCTATCGGCCAGCTCTCTGTAAGAATAGTATGTGAAGATACCAGCATTGCACCTGCCCCCATCCCCTGGAGGAACCGGTACACTATCAGCATATCCAGACTTGTGGCATTACCACAAAAAAAAGAACAGACAGTAAAACAAATTACAGCCCATCCTAAATAATTCCTTCGCCCCAGCTGTGAAGACAACCAGCTGCTAAATGGAACAATAATTAAAGTACCAAGTATATAGACAGTTGTGATCCGGCTGACCTGATTTAAGGTAGCGCCCAGGTTTCCCCTTATATCATTGTAAGCAACGTCTATACCTGCATAATTAAATCCTGCCAGCGCAAGACAGATCATAGCTGTCAGCGAGACAAACCAACGGCGAAAATTATATTCCATAGATATCGTATTATTAAATTTCATAAACATCAAACACCTCCATCTCATATATCTTCATATACTTCCTAAATGAGCTGTAATGATTGGTAACCTCTTAATTTACCCGGCTACTTATCAATTCCCCTATGGTGATGATGGCTGCTTCCAATTCCAGATAAAATTCATGCGCCGCCTTACCGGTCAGCGTCTCGTCCCTTATAACAATTTTCATGGGTTGGCATTAACATAGTAAATCTAGATAATATTTATAATAATACCTCAACTGATTTAAATCATTAAAACCCCTACATTTGTACCGTTAACCATTCAAAACTTTGTTATGCAACTCAAAAGAACCTTGCCACTACTCACCATGGCTTTGCTGCTATTTTGCAGCTTCACACCGGCTCCTGCCATTCAACACATCAAACCTTTAGGTATCTGTGATTTTGCTTTTGAAAATAATACCGTTTATACTGTTGCTGACGGCATCTTCTACACCAGCAAAGATAAACTGGTATACAGCAATGTAGTTCCAGGCACTGGCTCCGGTAGCACGATCATTGAATTTGACGACGCAGGTGATACCTTTACCTACTACATCACATTCGCTACCACTCCTACTACACCGACAGTAGTGCATGTGTACTTTGATGTTAATATCATTACAGAAGTAATTCCCGCAGGGGTTACTTCATTCAGAACGACCATACCGGGGCCACTTCCTTATAGTGGTATCGTGGTCACGCTCGATCCTAAATAATTACCAATATATATTATGAAAAGACGGATCTTCTCAACAATGTTCCTGGCCATGGGTCTGGTAGCCGCAAAGGCTCAACAAAAAGACACATTAACTATTAACAGGGACAAAATTAACCAGTTAGACAAAGAGATCGTTCATCTTCTGGGCGAAAGAATGGAAGCTGCCAGGGCGATTGGTATTTACAAGCAGGCACATAACATGGAAGTGCTGCAATCCAATCGTTTTAATGAAGTATTGCAAAAGGCGATAGAAACCGGTAAAGCAGAAGGTCTTTCAGAAGAATTTATCAGAGCGCTTTATGAAGCGATTCATAAAGAAAGCATCAGGCAACAGGAAGCCCTGAAGAAGAAGTAACAAAGAATGCGGCTTCTTATGATTACAGTGCTGTCGATTCCTATGCACATACGTGTATTAGCCACAGGTATACCAGTCGCTTTCCAATGGATTATTAATGGACTTGTTACATGATTGTTTCCTTCAGTATTGCATACCTTTGGTGGTAATACCTTCTTTATTTTTGCTATCTTGAATGCGTGCCCGCTCGTATTTTTGATCAGATATTTGCCTGAGATCAGGGGCAAATCGCTGGAGGTACCGTAAAAAGAGTGTAGGAAACAGTAAATTATGTCATACGAACTTATTTCGACAATGAGGAAGGATGTAGTGATGGCGGATGATGAAGCTGCCTATATCCTTTCTTATTTTAAAGAACAACAATTCAGGCGGAATACCGTGTTACTCCATGCCGGAGATGTGGCGCATGAGGTATTCTTTGTGACCCGGGGGAGTCTGCACCAGTTTTATAATGATGAAGCTGGTAATGAGCGCACCTGTAATTTTACCTTTGAAAATGAGTTCGCGACAGACCTGGAGAGTTTTTCTAAAAAGACGGTGTCTCCTTCTACGATCAAGACCCTGACGCCTACCACCTGTTTGACGATCACCTGTTCAGATCTGGTCCCCCTGATGAAGGAATCCAGGGCCATGAATGACTTTTTCTTTCTGCTGGTAGAGCGTATTGCCGCCGTCAGTATTCGTCGTACGAAAGCCCTGCTGTCTTCTACCCCGGAAAAACAGTTCCTGGACCTGCTGGAAGAAAAGCCGGAAATTATTCAACGCGTTCCGCAGCGCTATATCGCTCAATATCTGGGCATTGCGCCGGAGAGCTTGAGTCGGATCAGAAAACGGCTAATTCCGGCTAAAAAACCTTAACCCGGATCATTATTTTTCACCTCATACAGGCTATACATTTGCATAAAACAAATTGATATGCAAACAATACTTGGATCTGGTGGTGCTATTGGTACCCCACTGGCACGCGAACTGAAAGCTTATACAGATAAGATCCGCCTGGTAGCCAGGAAGCCTGTGCAGGTGAATGGGGATGATGAGCTGATTACGGCTGATCTGACAAACGTTGCGGATGTGGATCGTGCGGTTGCCGGTTCGGAGGTGGTGTACCTTACCGTAGGATTAGAATATAATATCAAGGTATGGCGCCGCGACTGGCCTGTAATCATGAAGAATGTGATCGATGCGTGTGTGAAGCACAATGCCCGTCTTGTATTTCTGGATAATGTGTACATGTATGGTAAGAATGAGATCCCTCATATGACAGAAAGCTCTACCATTGCACCACCCAGTAAAAAAGGCGAAGTGAGAGCAGCCTTGCACCATATGCTCCTGCAGGCAAAAGGATTGAAGGTGGCGATTGCCAGAAGTGCGGATTTTTATGGTCCTGGTGTAAAGAATGGGATGCTGACGATTACCGTACAGGAAGAGTTTAAAAAAGGGAAAAAGGCTTACTGGCAGTTGGATCCTAATAAAATACATACTTTTACTTATACCCCGGATGCGGCTAAAGGAACTGCTATTATAGGGAATACCCCCGATGCCTTTGGTCAGGTATGGCATTTACCTACTTCTTCTGAAAAAGTAACCGGAAAGGAGTTTATTGAAAGGATAGCAGGGATCATGCAGGTCAAACCTAAGTACTATATCCTTGCCAGGTGGATGATGGGATTAATGGGCCTCTTTGTGCCTATTGTAAAGGAAATAAAGGAAATGTCTTACCAGTATGACCGGGATTATATATTTGATAGCAGTAAATTTGAAAAACGCTTCAATTTCAAGCCGACCACTTATGCAACAGGCCTTCCGGCAAGTGTAGCCAGCTAATATTCATTATTTCTTCTATTTTAACTAATTTCCGCTCTAATAATCGGCTAATATCCCAATTAAATAAAGCCTTTGCTATCTTTATCCTATAATCATTCGTTATGGATGTATACGATAGCAAAATACTACGGCTGCTTATACAGAACTCCCGGATCACGGGGGCGGACATCGCCAGAAAAATTAATCTTTCTTTGCCGGCGGTGACAGAAAGACTGCGGAAACTTGACCGTTCCGGGGTTATTGATCGCTATACCATCAAGGTGAACAGGGAGCAATTGGGGTTACGGCTCATGGCGTTTATTCATGTATGGATTGACCACACAAAGAATCACCCTATAAAAGACCAGCTGTTGGCCATGGAGGAAGTGATGGAATGCCACCATGTGGCGGGGGATGCTGATTTGTTGTTAAAAGTGTTGGTGCATGATACGGCGGCATTGGAACAATTGCTGGTGAATAAGATCAAGGGGATAAAGGGAGTGACGCGCACAGCTACAACGATTATTCTGAGTACTTATAAAGAAGAAATAAACGCCAAACTATGAACCTGATTGAAAAATTTGAAACCTGCACATTGCCGAAGGCAGAATGGACACATGAGAAACATTTTGTAATGGCATTATGGTATTGTATTCATTATCCATTGCCGGAGGCGGTGGATAAGATTTGCAATGGGATAAAGAGGTATAATGAGAGTGTGGGTGGTGAGAATACGGATGAGTCGGGGTACCATGAAACGATTACCCTGTTTTATATTGGAAGGGTTGCGGATTATGTGATTACGAATAGGGTGAGTGTTTTTACAGAGGAAGTGGTAGGAGATTTTTTGGAGCAGGATTTTGTGGGGAAGGAGTATATGTTGCGATTTTATAGTCGGGAGTACTTGATGAGTAAGGAGGCAAGGTTACGGTGGAAGGCTCCGGATAAAACTTATATGTAATCTCATATTTCAACTAAACGGACTAATTTTCAATTCGCAAATCGCGAATCATGCATTTTCAATGCTATAAACTGCGCCCAGATAAAACATATTCAAAAAATGATGGTGCCTGATCCTTACTGCCTTTTTATTCATACCAAATCAGTCCTTTCCGTTTATATCTATTTTGCTATCAAAAATATAATAGCATTCTGTTTTTTATTCTATTCCTACTTTTTTACACGTTACCATAAGCCTATGTCGGTAAACGTATAAGCCGCCGCTATTGACATCTTATACCTGGCTTCCTGCTGATTTTTTGTCGGCTTTTTCTTTGACGGCCCGCGTTTCTTGGCCATAATAATCTGGCCATTTCGTTCGTAAATCGTGAGTTGATCGCCGTGCGTACCCCGGACAAGTTGGAGGAGTATGTTATCCCTTACAAGCGCCATAAAAAACAATTTTGAGGTTACAGAAACAATACTAAAACCTTCGCCCGAAATACAGTGCAGCTTTAATACTAATTGAGTAATAATATGTCACTAAATGTGCACCTCAATATCAAATTGATACATAGACGTACTTATAATGCCCTTATGGTGTACTTATGAAAGTAAGGCTATAGTATAGTTTAATCGAACAAAAATCATCATGTCAACAAAAATTTACTGGATCACCGACACCATCGGCATCATGCCCCGGCCTCGTGGCAACGAATGGCTGGAAGACGAAATCATTGCCTTCAAAAAACAAGGAGTGGATATAATCGTGTCTTTACTGGAACAATCTGAAATAACTGAATTGGGTTTACGGCAGGAAAAACTGCTCTGTGAAAAACACAGCATACAATTCATCAATTTCCCCATTCCGGATAGGTCTTTGCCTCCTAAAGGCCGTCAAACAGAAGCATTCATTCAAACATTGACAATACCATCTAAAATCGTCATTCACTGCCGCATGGGTATAGGTCGGTCTTCCATCATTGCAGCCTGTATACTACTTTATCAAAATAAAAACCTTCATGAAAAAGGGAATTCTCCAACGGACATGAAAACCATTTTCAGAAAAAAAGCCACTGAAATCATCTCCCACATCAGCCACATTCGTGGATTAAAAGTACCTGATACAGAAGAACAATTTCAGTGGCTCAAAGAAAGAGAACAATTACTTTACAAACCTGTTCACCACCTTATTCAACGTCAATCCCTGCACAATGACAGAGAAAACAACAATGATATAACTAGCGGATAAGATCAGCTCCTTATAAGGCGACTCAGGCAGCGACAGCGCCAATGCCACAGAAATACCACCGCGCAATCCTGCCCATACCAATATAGTCGTATTATTGAAATTCGTCTTCAATGAACGCCTCATGATCATTGAAGGCACTGCTATACTGACACCTCTTGCGATCAATACAAACAACACCGCTACTAAACCAATAAACCAGTAATGCCCGATAAATGGCAACACCACTATCTGCAAACCAATCATCACAAACAAAATAATATTCAGCAATTCATCGATCAGTTCCCAGAAACGATGCAGGTAATCCTGCAATTCTTTATTACTCTTGGCACCAATAGAAGAACTACCCAATATCAAACCAGCCGCTACTGCCGCCAGCGGTATTGATACGTGCAGATAACTACCCAATATAGAGATCATCATCACCATAGAAATCGATACCAGCACCGATGTCTGGAACTCCTGAATTTTCTTGGTGAGATAACCCGTTACTACCGCCGTGACTGTACCCAACGCCAGACCTCCAAATACTTCTTTGGCAAATAAATCCAACGCATGCGACAAAGAGAAAGTCGCTTCCTGTGCTGCCACTTCGCCAATAGTAACAAAGAGGATCAGACCTACCCCATCATTTAGTAATGACTCTCCGGATATGATGGTTTCCAGCGAAGAGGGAATCCTTGACTTCTTCAATACAGACATCACCGCCACCGGGTCTGTAGGCGATATCAATGCCCCAAAAAGAAAGCAATATACAAGTGGCAGATCAATCCCCAGCAATGTCGTCGTAATATCCAACAGCAACCCAAAAATGATTGTAGAGCCGACCACACCAATCGTACTTAAGACCAATACCGGTCGCTTCTGCTCCTTTAGTTTCTTATATTCAAAGTGAAATGCACTGGCGAATAAGAGGAAGGCTAACATGACATCCAGCAATGTTTTTGTAAAATCAATGCTGTGCATCAACTCACGTATGAAATTGAAAGCTGTAGGAAAAGCCTTACCTGTCACCAATATAAAGATCGAGAGCAGGATAGAGACAAACATCACGCCGATAGCACCAGGCAGTTTGATAAAACGGATATTAAGGTATGAAATCAACGCACTGATAGTGATCAAAGCCGCAATGAGTGTAAATGTATCCATTCAGTTGTTCTTTTGGTAAGCGATCAATATACGAAATTTCTCCTATCTTTCCCAGACTATGCACAACGTAATTTGCAGGGCATGCATTGATCGGTCATGAGCTGAGTCAACATAAATTTATTAGCAGACATATAAAATCAGCCATGGGAAAAGATACCACTACCAATTGCACGATTCAATTTCCAGCACATAAAATTCGCTTTGATAAATGTAATGGTTCACTTAAAACCTTCCGCTAAGCACTACATCAATATATTAAATTTAATACATACATTTACCCCGGGACATTATATTTTACATTAACCTATAACCGCCCCTACCTATCTATGGAACTAACAACCTATTTCACAGACCGCCAAAGATTTACATTAAAAAGCGTTTGGATACCAGGCATCATTTTATTTATACTTGGCCTCATTGCCACCTTCCTCTACAACGTAAATGGCGCATTCATGTGGGTGACATCGCAAGGAACCTTCACCGTTGCGGTAGTATTCACCTCCATTAAACTGGCCATTGCCTATGGATGGGAACATATCATCACCAAGGACTACAAAAAAGCCCTCCTTACCATCGCCGGCTTCATCATTTTAAATTTCGGTGTCAACTGGTTGGCAGATCGGGGGTATGGTCGGCTTCCCGCTTACATTGACGGTACATTCATAGAAATTATATGGAGTATTCTTCAGGTGATCGGTGTCTGTTTTATCTCAGGGAAACGGAATTTCTGGCAAACCGGTCTGGTAGCAGGTCTCATTATCTGCTATACTACTGATTTCCCTTTCTCACCGCTTTCCTACGTTCGCCTATCGCCTTTTAATTTACAATTTGCATTAAAAGACTTCTTCACACCATTCCTGATTTATGGCTGGATCTTTCTCGCCGAAAATTATTTCAGTGAAAAAGGGTACAGCAATATTATCAATTCCAAAATACAGGTGGTAAGCGGTAAGGAATATCGCGTGCTTTATCCTTTGGTTTCCATTTCCTGCTGGGTAGTCATATACCATTCAGCAGTTTTGTTGAAAGCATATGCACAAAATGATTATTTCAGAACAGGATACAGTGGTTTTCAGTCTCCCGCGGTCCTCACCAACGCGGTTACCTTTGTCATGATAGTAAGTATCTTCTATATCACCGCTACTATGACCAGGAATATTGTGATCAGCAGAATGAACACTATTGGCAATAACAATGGCTGGTTGTACCTCTTACATTTCATTCCTTTTGCGAATATCATTGTATGGTACAAACTGTACAAAGCGGCACCAAAACATGATAGCAAAAGTGAAAATGGTATATTTTATCAGACAAAACGTGATGCTTCTATCAATAATTATATTATTGGAATAGGTGTATTATTCAGCATACTGTCATTATGGATGACGTACAGTGGCCTCTTCTATATAACCTCAGCAGTTAGTGGCATTTTATCCTTTGCCATATTTGTCAAACTAATTACCTATTTCATTTTGGATAAAAGTAAAAATGCTGTTGTCTTGCACGTTGTATTTGGCGCTGCAGCTTCTCTCATCCAGTTTATTGCTGCAGCTGGTACAGGAAGGCCCTCTTTAGCATTATTCCTTGCTGTTGTACTGCACTACTTCATCCTGATAGAACTCTTCCATCCTGAATTAGAAGAAGCCGATACTGCTGAAATCCCTGCATCAATTATCGAATAAATAATGATATTGACGGACATCAGGTGATGTCCGTCAATATCATTCTCAATCTGTTTAACGTTCCCATTAAGGCAATGCTGGTTGTCAACTCCACGATTTCTCTTTCCGTAAAGTAATTCGTTAACAATTGAATATTCCCTTTTAAGCCCGTCACCGCCTCTGCATATTCCAATACCAATCGTTGCTTTGCTGTAAAATCCGTTGAATGCCGGAACCCCGGTATCTGGTCTATCACCTCCTGTGGCATCCCCATTTCTCTCAGTTCGCCTGCATGAAACTGACAACAATATGCACAGCCACTGATCTGAGACACCCGCAATTCTACCAATGCAATCAATAAAGAATCTATCCCTGAGTTACGAATACTACCATGTGCCTGGTATAGATACCCTACTGTCTTCTTTGCAATCTCTTTGTAATCCATTTTTTTAAAAGCAAAATTATCAATCAGTAATTTCCTGATGTAGTACGCTAACAGGATAAACCAGTATCCTCGCAGGATTCTTTATCTTTGTAAGATGGAGCATATTGCAGACAACTTCTCCATCGAAATACTGGAATGCACAGAATGGAAGGAGAGAAACAGGAAAAACAATTTCTTTGAATTAGTTTACATATTGGATGGCCATGGTCAGCATATCGCTAATCATATACCTGTTCCATATCAGCCACAGGAGGTATTTTTGCTGCCTGCGGCAAAATGCCACAGCTATCATATCGAGGAAAAAACTACGTTCCTTTTTATTCGTTTTACCACGCACTACTTCGCACCGGGTATTATCGACTATACCCAATGGATGAATCGTATGAACTTCATTCTTGCCAATCATGATTATTTGCCGGGGGAGCTTGTGACTGATCCTGATGATAAAGTGCAGTTACAAAGGTTTCTCGATATCATTCAATATGAATATAAAAAGAATGAGAGTTGTGGGCCTTCTATCATTCGCAATACACTTGCTTCAATTCTTGCGCTCATCAGCAGGAATATCCAAAGAAAGATACAAAGTGCGCAGTCTTATAAAGATCAGCGGTTCACGCATTTAATTGAATATATCAATTATAATTTGCTGGATGCAAAGAAAATAACTGTCAAACATCTGGCTAAGGAATTTCATATTCCCACTACTTATTTTAGTGAATATTTTTCGAGGAATGCGGATGAAAATTTTCAGGATTATGTGCTACGATCTAAGATCCGGATTGCGGTATCAAGAGCGAAATATACGGATGCGACTTTTCAGGGTATTGCGCTGGAATTGGGATTTACGGATAGTAGTCATCTGAACAGGATGATGAAAAAATATAGTGGGAAGACGATGCGTGCTATACGAGAGGAGATGGGGTAGTGTTCATCGCTTCTGTATCAGGGATAAAATACTATTTATATAGCATAACTACACCACCAGCCTCCCCACCGACTGGTTTTTTTTGTATATTCATAACAAATTGTTTTCCCATGCGCATCTTTACAACGGCTCTTATATTGCTCACCATCCATGCTCATGCACAATACAATGGCACCTATGAATATAGCGATCCCGCTACTTTGCAAATCGCCACTTCTCCCAAAGACCACCAGCTCTATGCTATTATTAAAGAAAGTAAATACCTGCTGAAGGTATATAACAAGGATACGTTTCTAAACGGCTCCAATCAACAGGTCATTTTTAAAAGAGATAATAATAAAATCACTGGCTATACAGTAGATGGCCACACTTATCGAAGGCTTAACAATACGGTTACTTTTCAATGGTATGCAAGAAAAGATACCCACTGGAATTATCGTATCCCTGCCGACAGGCATGATGGCCTTACACCCGGTTCGCTCAATACTTCAGGTGTAGATACCGCGCGGATCCATACCTTAATATCCCGCATCATAGATAACAGCTATCCTGATGTACACAGCATACTGCTTGTTAAAGATGGGAAACTAATTCTCGAAGAGTATTTTTACGGCTATACCGAAAACACGACTCACCAGCTGCGGTCAGCGACCAAAAGCGTCTCCTCCGCTATGATTGGATTGGCTATTCAAAAAGGGCTTATCAACAGCGTGCAGGATAAAGTGGTGAGCTTCTTTCCTGATTACAATATCACAGACTCTATTAAGAATACCATTACTATCCGCGATCTCATGACACAGCAATCCGGCTTTGCCTGTGATGATACAGATCCAAATTCTCCCGGGAATGAAGTAAAAATATATCCGACAGATGATTGGATCAAGTACATCCTCAACCTGCCCATGACACACATCCCGGGTACCACGGCCGCCTATTGTTCCGGGAATACGCTGCTGATAGACAGAATTGTGGAAAAAGCTTCCGGGCAGTCGCTTTCTGCATTTGCAAAAGATAATCTGTTTGCGCCTTTGGGCATTACCCGGTTTAAATGGAATTTCCAGCCGGATAAGACGCAGCAGGATGAATTCGGACAGTTATATCTAAGGCCAAGAGATATGGCTAAAATCGGAATGTTATTCTTAAATAAGGGGAAGTGGAAAGAGAAGCAATTGATTCCGGAAGCATTTGTACAGGAATCGTTTTCAAAACAATCAGTTGTGGAAGATATTGATTACGGGTATACATGGTGGCTGGAAACGCTGAAAAACATCCCGGGTATAGCGGCCAAAGGGAATGGCGGGCAGCGTATTTTTATATGGCCGGGATTGAATATGGTGGCAGTGATTACGGCGGGGAATTATAATCAGCAATCGCCAGCGAATAGGTTGTTGATAGAATGTGTGTTGTAAGGATGCAACTATTGATGGATCTTCCTGGAATGATAACTCCGGGTATTAAAGAAGATCCTACCTGATGATATCGAAAGAATCGAAAAGAGGAAGGCTTGCAGCTGGCTGCAAGCCTTCCTCTTTATTCACCTTCAACTGTCACATGAAATGCGACATCTATATTACCTCTTGTTGCATTGGAGTAAGGACAAACTTCATGCGCCCTTTCTACCAATTCTTTTGCCTTTTCAATTTCCACACCTGGAATATTCACACTCATTTCCACAAACAGTGCAAAGCCCACACCTTGTTTTCCGATGCTTACCTTTGCTGTCACAGAAGAAGTACCGGTTTCCACTTTTGCATTCCTGATCATAAGGTTCAACGCGCTGTCAAAGCAGGCTGCATAGCCAGCGGCAAACAATTGTTCAGGATTGGTCGCTCCACCAGGACCACCCATTTCTTTTGGGATCCTGACGTCCAGTTCCAGGATGCCATCTGTAGATTTAACATGACCATTCCTACCACCTGTTACGGTTACTGATGTTGAATACAAAGCTTGTTCCATGATTTAATATTTTAAATGTGTCCTACTTTATTTAATAATTTATGTAGTGTAGCACGCAGCTGCTTCAGTTCTTTTTCACTCATATCCATTTCACAGGCCAGCTGTGCGGGTATTTTTTCTGCGCTCTTTTCCATCTTTTTGCCAACTGGCGTCAGGGCAATATTTACCACGCGCTCATCCTGTTCGTCCCTTGTACGCTTCACCATCCCTTTTTCTTCCAGTCGCTTGAGTAATGGCGTCAGGGTACCACTGTCAAGGAATAATAGTTCACCCAGGGCTTTCACTGTTATCACGCTATGCTCCCAGAGCACCATCATGACCAGGTACTGAGGGTAGGTGAGGTCCAGCTCTTCCAGCAACGGCCGGTAGAGGGCGGTGATCTGCCGGGAGGCCGCGTAGAGCGGAAAACAAACCTGATTTTCCAGTTTCAGCAAACTCATAACTTCTCATTTGGTTTACCAAAATTAAATTGTGCACAATTAACTTCCAAATAAAATAATGAGATTTCACTTTCAACCGGCCACAGGCTATTGTCATAAAAAGAAAAGAGGGTGTATCATAGTTAGATACACCCTCTTTTAATTCGGAGACCTGATGGAGCCAGATTCCATTTTATGCGATTCTAAGAAGTTTCATTTATTTAGGTTACACCCTCTTTCCTTTTGGTATATAATTCCTTTATTGTTCCGTAGTAATCCCCTTACTATCCGTCGCCATCTTCATCTCCATTGGTGCCACCGCCATTGCTGTATGCTCTACAACTTTCTCACTAATCAATTTCCCCTTTTCATCATACTCCTTCACATATCCCTGCCCCTGTCCTATCTCATGCAATGTACTCACGATGCCATTGGGATAAAACTTCTTTGTAATCACTGAATCCTTTCCTTTCACATACTCTTCCTGCAATAACCTCCCGGTTGGATCAAACTCCCTCGTCAACATCACCTTCTGCATCTGGTCTACCTGTTTCCACTGCTGCAATTTCCCATCAGGGAAAAAGCTTCTTCTCAGGTTTGCACCATTACCCAGTTCCTTGTAAGTATATTCCAGCGTACCCTGCTCATACTCCCTCGTACTATCCAGACTTCCATCCGGGGTGTAAAAGTTTTCACGGATCAGGGCCTTATTCTTAAATACCTTTTCCTTCTGAATATACCCTTCCCTGAAATCCGCTTCTGAAATCAGGATCTTATTATCATATACCTGACGCTTACCATTCAATTTATTATCACGCAACTCCATGGTAATCATCAGAAATGACTGATCATTACTGAATATTTTCCTGGCAGTTCTGTCCAATGTTCCATTATTATCCACATAGAAATAAAACCGGCTTTGGTCTGGCCATTCAGTCACATAATAGCCCTCTTTCAGAGCAGAACTATCTCTATTTAATACGGTAATTGTCTTTACACGACTCCTTTCCTTCTCCTTTCTAATTAGAGTAGACCCGTCTAATGACTTATACTGTTGCGCATAACCACTTGATATCGAAGCACATAAAACCAGACCACAAAAAGTCAGCTTTAAATAGGTTAGGGAGTAATTCATTGGGTAAATATATAAATAATTAATAATAAGGCATATGTTAATTTTATTATTCACCTAATATTCAATTATAAGCGAGCCTAAAACAGGGGGATAAATATGTCATTTCAGGGGGTATTTCTATAAGGGAAAAGCAACATTGAAATAATGCAGGTTCCGATTTAGATTAATAAAAATCTCCTATCTTAGAGTACAATTATGAATGCAACACATTTAACCCTGTGGGAAAAATCGAACAATTCCCAATCGACGACGTGCCAGCTACTCTCCCATTCTCAACCCGACTTGCCAAAGAACAACGCTGGACTAAAAAATTCACACAAAGAGCCATCCTTGAATATAAGCGCTTTATATTAATCTGTTGTGTACTGGACGAAGGCGCCTCTCCTTCCAAAATCGTAGACGAAGTATGGCACCTGCACCTTACCTATACACACTCTTACCGGGAAGCTTTTTGCCGTTGTACTTTAGGCAAAGAATTACATCACATCCCCTCTTCCGGTGGCAATGAGGAAGACAGCCGGCACATGAAATGGTACCAAGAATCACCTGAACCACCCTGTAGAAAAATATAACACCCATCCAATAAATAACAATTGTAAAGGCACCCTGAAATACAAATAACCATACCCCGGTCCTTCATGGTTCGCCATCTCTATATTTAGATTTATGCTGGCCGCATATATATTTGCAGGCAATAAAACGATAAAAAGAATAATCAACAGGTTCCCTGCAATATTCCTTGTAGGAGGAAAAAGCAACATGATCCCCAGTATAATTTCCACAATCCCACTTATATACACTACCACTGTTTTAAAAGGAATCACAGGGGGCAACATCATCACCATCCCGTTTGTAAATTTAAAATGTCCGAAAGCTGTCAGTAACAGCATACAGCACATGGCTACATTGCCTGCAAATAGCAGCGACCATTCCCCTGTTGATAAACGGGCAATGATCAGCGACAATAAGAAAGTAACTAATAATACGATCAAAGGTTTCATAATACAAATTTGAATGATTCACATTTGAACGAAAATGATGTATGTTAGTTTCCCAAAAGCTGTTTTCTGATCCGGCTTAAACTTTCAGGCTGTATACCCAGGTAAGAAGATAAATGTTTCACAGAGATATTGCTTATTAATGCTGGCGCTCTTTTTAGTAAACCTGCATAACGCTCTTCCGCAGTGCGGGATAATAAGTCCATCTCCCGCCTCAGCCGTTTTATATACTGATATTCAGCCATCAGACGTCCAATCCGCTCTCCATGATGAGAATGTGCGTAGAAAGACTGTAATTCCCGGTAGTTGATGAGAACGGCCATTGTCTCTTCCAATACTTCTACAAATACTGTACTTGGCTCCCGGGTAATGAGGGAATAATAAGCGGTCACAAAATCGCCTGCAAACTGAAAATCTACCGTAAATTCTTTGCCATCCCGGATAAAGTAATGGCGGGTAGCCCCTGTGTTCAAGTAATAGATCTGGCTTTCCACTTCCCCATCCCTGATCAGGAAGTCACCTTTTTTATACGTTTTGAGGTGCAGGGTCTGCGAAAACTCCGCCCATTCTGTGTCGTCGAGTGGCTGAAAACTGAATACCGCGGCCTTTATCTGGTTGAAATCACTCATAGTATAAAAATAGCAAATCCAATTCGATGTGCCAGCCGCAGCGGCATATTATTTGTACCTTTTCTATAGTAAAACTCAATCTTTATGGAAAAACGAGTACTGGGCGTTGTATTCACCGTATTAGGCGCCCTTGGATTAATCATGGCTGCTGTGAGCTTTGTGAATGCCGGCGGCGGCACCCGGAGTGTAAAGATGATTGTCATCTACGCACTGCTGGGTATGGTATTCTTTTTCTCAGGTATCGGACTGATCAGAAATACGAAGGACCGTCCTTCCTGATCAAATGGAAATCGGTCTCATATATCCACATCAGTTATATAAACATTATTGCCACCTGCCCCCGCATGTTTATGTAGTGGAAGACGAACTGTACTTTTCCCAATACAATTTCCACCAGCAAAAGATATTGCTGCATAGGGCATCTATGCAGTACTATGCCGGCCGGCTCAAAGCTGGCGGGCATGTAGTACATTATATAGAGGCGCAGGATAAAAGGGCACAGACACACCATTTATTCGAATACCTTTCTGCTCATCACGTTACGGACATTCACTACATCGATACCACAGATTACCTGCTGGAACGGAGAATACAGCGCTATGGGGAACAATACAATATCACCCTGCACCGCTGCGCTTCGCCTAACTTCATTGGCGATCTGTCTTATTTTGATAAGAGTAGTAAATATTTCATGGCTTCCTATTATAAATCTGAGAGAAAGCGGTTAAACCTGCTCATGAATGGTAATCGTCCTGCAGGTGGGAAATGGAGCTTTGATACGGAGAACAGGAAGAAGATGCCGGCTAATGTTGCAGTGCCGGCTATGCCCATCTTTCATTATGATAACTATGATGCGGCGAGACATTACATACAGATGCATTTTGGGCACAACAGGGGAAAAATTACCCAATTCAATTACCCGGTTACACACAGGCAGGCCGAACGCATGCTGATATTTTTCCTGAAAGAGAAATTGCCCCATTTTGGGGAATATCAGGATGCAATTGTAAAGGAGGAACATTACCTGTTTCATTCTATTTTATCCTCTTCGTTGAATATTGGTTTACTCTCTCCGGAAACGGTTATAAAGAAAGCGATCAGTTATGGCACCAGATATCGTATTCCGCTGAATGCGCTGGAAGGATTTATCAGGCAGGTAATTGGCTGGCGGGAGTTTATGAGAGCGGTGTATACGAAGGAAGGGGTGAAACAACGGACGACTAACTTCTTTGGATTTACACGAAAAATCCCAATATGCTTTTATACTGGCGAAACTGGTATTCCCCCTATTGACAATATTATTCACAATTTAGAGGATAGGGCTTATGTGCATCATATTGAAAGATTGATGGTGTTGGGGAATTTTATGTTGTTGTGTGAGTTTGATCCGGATGAGGTGTATAGATGGTTTATGGAGCACTTTATTGATGCATATGATTGGGTAATGGTGCCGAATGTATATGGTATGAGTCAGTTTGCGGATGGAGGGTTGATGAGCACAAAGCCTTATATTTCTTCTTCTAATTACATATTGAAAATGAGTGATTACAAGCGGGGGCCGTGGTGTGAAATATGGGATGCATTGTTTTGGCGGTTTATGCATGTGCATCATGAACTCATTAAGAACAATGCAAGGTTGGCAATGTTGAAGATTCCACCGGCGAAGCAAAAACATTATGTGGAAATTGCGGAGGAGTACCTGAAGAAAATTTGTGAGGAAGTGGTGACAGTAAAAAAGTGAGATAAAATCTTTACTTTTACGTATATATGAGTCAGTCCCAACTCTCCCGTCACCTTACCTTACTGCAAGCCACCGCCATCAATATGACCGACATGGTCGGTATCGGTCCTTTCGTCGTACTCAGCGTAGTTGCAGAGATTATGCACGGTCCCTGGTTCCTTTATGCATGGATCGCCGGCGCCCTCCTCTCCTTCATCGATGCAATGGTATGGAGTGAACTTGGCACTACCTTCCCCGAAGCCGGCGGCAGTTATAACTTCCTGAAAGAGAGCTTTGGTCCCCGCACCGGCAAACTGATGAGTTTTCTCTTCGTATGGCAAACCATGATCCAGGCCCCACTCGTTATTGCCTCTGCCGC
Organism: Chitinophaga sp. LS1; assembly: GCF_034274695.1. Lineage (NCBI taxonomy): Bacteria > Pseudomonadati > Bacteroidota > Chitinophagia > Chitinophagales > Chitinophagaceae > Chitinophaga > Chitinophaga sp. LS1. The sequence continues at coordinate 3,929,905 of NZ_CP128362.1, read as the reverse complement.
CATTGGTTTTGCACAATATACTATGTACCTCTACCCACTTGGTTTCTGGGAAACCAAAGCCGTGAGCGGAGCCGTCATCATCCTCATCGTATTCCTTCTCTATAGAAATATTGAAACTATCGGCAAGATCAGTGTCACGCTCTGGATAGGCGTGTTAGTAACTATGATCTGGATCATCGGCGGTGGTATGGCGCAAGGGCATTTCCTTGAACCTATTAAACATATCAACGATGGTTTTAAGTTCAACATGGCATTTGCCGCAGCATTAGGTGCAGCCAGTGTAAAATCGGTGTACAGTTATCTGGGCTATTACAATGTATGTCACCTGGGGGGTGAAATCATTGCTCCGCAAAAGAACATCCCGCGCAGTATGTTCATCTCTATTGCGGGTATCGCGGTATTGTATCTCTGCATGAATATCAGTGTGGCTGCTGTTTTACCACTTTCACAAATAGAACAAAGCAAATTCGTTATCAGTGAATTCATCCAGCAACTCGCAGGTCCTACCGCGGCTATGATTGCAACTGTTTTGATACTCTGGATTGCATTTGCCTCTGTATTTTCTGCCACGCTGGGGTATAGCCGTATTCCATATGCAGCGGCAAAAGACGGGGCGTTTTTTAAGATCTTTGCGAAGTTACATCCTACTAAGAATTTCCCTTATATCTCCCTGCTATTTCTAGGTGGTGTCGCCTTTGTATTCAGTATGTTCTTTAAACTGAAAGAAGTGATCACAGCAATACTGGCTATGCGTATTATGATCCAGTTCATTGGTCAGGCTATCGGACTGCTGGTATTGAACAAGCGCAAAGGAAGGAATTTTGTAAAATGGAGAATGCCACTTTACCCGGTACCGGTGATACTCGCTATTATGATCTGGATATTGATCTTCGCATCCACAGGTTATATGATGCTGGCGGGGATGGCTGTCACTTTATTAGGCATCCTCATTTACTTTGTCAAAAACAGGATCAACGCTGGCCATTAGCCACTTTCTTTTGATCTCTTAATTCCTGCACCTGTGCAGCTGCATGTTCATTGGCCCAGTTTTCCAGCGCAGCCAGTGCAGGTCCCAATGCCTTGCCTTTTTCAGGAATACGGTAGTATACTTCTGGTGGAAATACCTGTCTTTCCTCACGGATGATCAATCCATCGGCTTTAGGTGTTCCAGCAAGACCTTCTTGGCTACTTTAGGGATATTGCGCCATAGATCCGTGAACCTGATTTCCTGCTGGTGGAATGACGCCCAGCTCATCATCGTACACCTCGAAGCTGTAAATCATTCAAAAGAAAACCGTGCACAAATAAGATCTGCCTTTCTACATCAAAATGTAAGGGTACCAGATGACGGGGAATTTTTTTATATTTAATAGATGAAAACATCCACCTCTTATGAACGTGCCGCCATGCCCCAGGGCACTGCCGCCGTACTTGATACCCGTACCGTAGAAAATGCCAACGCTAACCTCCTCACCGTTTTACAACCCGGACTATCTGTTCTCGATGTAGGTTGTGGCAGTGGTACTATCACAAAAGGTATTGCAAAATATGCAGGTAAAGTAACCGGTATAGACAGAAGTGAAGAACTCATTTCACTGGCAAAAGTGAACCCGGGCAATGTCACCTTTGAATTAGGAGACATTCTGGATTACCAACCAGCTGAGAAATTCGATATCATTACCACTGCACGCACCCTGCAATGGATCGCTAACCCATACACTGTCATTAAAAAGATGGTGTCTCTGTTAAAACCCAAAGGACTGCTCTGTGTACTTGATTACAATCACGAAGCCATTCGCTGGGACCCGGCTCCGCCTCAGTCCATGCTGGACTTCTACGCTGCCTTTCTGAAATGGCGTGAAGATGCGGGAATGGACAATGCCATTGCCGATCATGTGATAGACCTGGTACATGTACAGGCATTAAAGCTCACCGTTACGCAACAGGATGAATATGCCGAACGCGGGATGGAAAATTGGGATACACACATCTCCCTCTGGAAAAAAGTGGCGGAGACCAGGGGCAATCAGCTCGTAGCAGATGGTTACATCACAGAAGCAGCGCGACTGCACACCATAGCAGAGTACGACGTATGGGCCAAAGAAGAGGCAAAGAGCATGCGCCTGTACCTGAAGGCGACGCATGCTACTTTTTAGGCATTCACCATATTCATACTATGTGAATCGTACCGGTTGCCTACTGCCACACCGAATGATTCCAATTGTGTGATCTCAGCTGGTGATAATACTATTTCCGCAGCGGCGGCATTCTGCTCAATATATTTAACACGTTTGGTACCCGGGATGGCGGTAACGCCTTTCGAGAATACCCATGCCATTGCCAGCTGTGAAGGAGTAATTCCCTTTTCAGCAGCAAGAGTCTGGATGGCTTTTACCAACTCAAGATTTTTATAAAAATTCTCTCCCTGGAAACGTGGGATATATCTTCTGAAATCATCTGCAGGAAAATCGTCCGGACTCTTTATTTCACCTGTAATGAAGCCTCTGCCTAATGGTGAATAAGCCACAAATCCGATCCCTAATTCACGTATTGTGTCCAGTACACCATTGGACTCCGCTTCTCTTTCAAAAAGGGAATATTCGGTCTGTAATGCAGAAACAGGATGTACTGCGTGTGCCTTGCGGAGTGTTTCAGGAGATACTTCAGAAAGACCGAGGTATTTTACTTTTCCTTCTTTCACCAGCTCGCTCATCGCACCTACGGTTTCTTCGATAGGCACAGCAGGATCTACACGGTGCAGGTAATAAAGGTCTATGTAATCGGTACCGAGGTTTTTGAGTGAACGTTCTACTGCTTTGCGAACATATTCAGGACGGCCGTTGATCACGCTCCAATCCATCTGGTCATTATCATCGATGTAGAAACCGAACTTGGTGGCGATGGTGTATTTTGCCCGGTTGCCTTTGATGGCTTTTGCCACTAATCTTTCATTCAGGAGAGGGCCATATGCATCAGCAGTATCCAGCCAGTGGATGCCGAGTTCAAAGGCACGATGAATGGTTGCGATGGCTTCGTTCTCATCCGCTTTGCCATAGATGTCGTTGCCACCGATAGTCGTCATTCCCATACATCCCAGTCCTTCCACAGGTACTTCCAGCCCCTGGGTGCCTAATTTTACGCTTTTGATTGCCATAACAATGTTTTGTTTTATGATATCAAAATTAGGACTGATCCTTAGGGATAAATTATACTTTTCAAAGGATTAATTTAAAGTTTCACTTCCTTGCGAACGGCTAAGGGAGTTAATCCCGCATGCTTTCTGAAAAAGCTATTAAAATAAGAGGCATATTCAAATCCAAGACTATAGGCGATGTCCGCCACACTCATGTCTGTGTGTCTTAATAATGACCGGGCTTCTGCCAGGATACGGTCATTAATGTGCGTGGTGGTAGACTTGCCTGTTACTTCCTGCACGGCGGCATTCAGGTGGTTGACATGGACGGCCAGCTGGTCGGCATAGTCGCCTGCCTTCTTAAATTGCAGGGTAAATTGGGGAGGGTCTACGGGAAATTGTCTTTCCAGCAGGGTCAGGAATAGCTGCGTGATCCTGCTGGCGGCATTCTTAGGGGGTGCGTAGGCCACTGCCGGCTCCATTTTGATAGCTTCATGTATAATGAGTTGTACATGGTTGCGGATCAGTTCATGCTTATAGATATATTCGCTATCCATCTCTTCGCGCATGCGGAGGAAAATACCTTTCAGGTATTCTGTTTGTGCAGGATTCAATAGATAGAGAGGATCTCCACCCGGTTTAAACAGGCTGGAGTCTTTTAAGGATTCCATGCGCCCGCCTTCCAGCAAAAAGGTTTCTGTAAATACACAGAAGTACCCGGTTACTTCTACATCCGGGTTATCTGCCCAGCTATAGGGCACCATGGGATTGGTAAAGATCAAAGCAGGCTGGTCAAATTTGATATTCCTGTTGGCGTAAAACAACTCCCCTCCTCCTGACAGGATCACTGAGATCTTGTAGAAATCACGCCTGTTGTAGGATGAGAGGGTGCAATTGTTTTCTCCGGTAGCAGCAACGCGGAAGGTACCTCCGATCTGCTCAAATCTCAGTAGTTCATAATTTGACTGTGACATGGGGTAAAATTACACATTTCAAAGGGAAATCGTGGCTTCAATTTATATTGGGTAGAAGCTATTTCTCTAACTGTGTAATCAATTCAAACTTTGTAAAGGTTACTTTTCTGCCGGTGCAATCAATTCAAACTGGGTAAAGGCTATTTTTCTCCTTGTTTTGAATCCTAATTTCTCATACACTTTTACAGCCCTTTCATTAGTAGCCGTTACATGCAGGAATGGTAATACGCCGGCATCCAGGTTCTTTGTCACTATATGCGCTACCAGTTGCTGTGCATAACCCCGGCCTGTAAATTCCGGATGGGTCACTACCGCACTCACTTCTGTATAGCCATTCATGCGCATGCGTTCTCCTGCCATGGCCACCAGCTTACCTGACTGGAAGATGCCAAAGTATTCACCCAGTAATGGAGTTTGTTCATAAAAAAAGCCTGGCTGCACAAGATTGACCAATGTCAACATGTCAGCCAGGTGGGTATCCTGTAATTTTACTATGCCAGTTTGTGGCACCTCTGCTTTTACCTCGCACATCATTTGTAGACAATCTACCTGCCTTACAAATTGCCAGTTTTTCGGCAATACAGGTACATCGCCTACTGTATACATCTTCTCTCCCACTGTAAGCCAGTCGTGCAGTTCATTGTAGGACGCGGCTTCCGGATGTTCGGCACCCATTAGTTGTAATACGCCTGGTTTGTACCGTTGTACGGTAGGTGTGCCTTGTGCCAATGTGCGGTGCACTGTCTGCAATGCATGCCAGACAGGGTTATCTAAAATTGTCATAATAAGACGGTGGTAAATACTATGCCATAAAAAAAGGGCTGTCTCAAGACTCAGAGACAGCCCTTTTTTATTAGGGTACCTGATGGCAGGTAGAATTGTAAGAAATTATCAAATTAGTATTTCCACAGTTCAGAACGTGGAGGCAGTTTCACCACTTTCTGATTCTTATCGTCAAACAGTGTGCGGAACACGAAAGAAGATAAATTGAACGGTTTTACATTGCTATCTTTCGGATTGATGGCTTTACATCTTTCAAGCAGATACAGTGCGCGGGTTACCTGATCAGACAGCAATGCACATGTTACGGAGTTTCTTGCACACAGGTTCTTTACATTCTGGCTGATGCCCGGGCGTTGCAGGATCTCCTGGTATTTCTCTAACATTCTTGCCAGTACAGCTTTGTTTGCGAGAGACGTTTCCTGTGTTTCCAAATGCTCGATCGCATAGTCAGTACTATCTACCAGTGCTTTGATTTCCTGGAAACCATTTTCAGGATTCTTTACATCATACAGGTAGTAGAAGTTATTCGGCACTTTATAATAACCATACGCATCATTCAGCCACTGTGCCATGGCAACGGTCATTTCACTGAATCGCTCATTGTACAGACGGTTGATAGTACTACCTCTGAATTTATCCAGCGCATCGTAATACAGCGTATCGTTACGGAAGGGAATTACGCCAGTATAGTTTGGAATAGGGCGCACGAAGTTCTCGTGAAACTCCTGTCTGAATTCCTTGCCTTCATCGATTACGATCAATGTTTTTTCGATCTCACCAGCTTTGTTCACCACTTCAATTTTGATAGGGCAATAATAGGTGATGGTAGATACATAGCCGTATCTGTTATCGCCGACAGGTACTTTGCGTATTCTGCCGAAATCAACGCCGGTTAAACCCGGAGAAACGATCCTGAAAGTGATGTCCGGTGTTTCACCTTTCTTCGCACGCATGTATTTACCAAAGATGTAAATGTTGTTGTGCAGATCAGGTCTGTCATTTGGCACCGTCATGATAGCAAATTTCTCTGTCTCAGGCATTTCTCTGATCAGGGCATCCTGCCATACTTTGCTGGAAGCATATTTTGATTTCAGCTGCAGGTCGTCTTTCTGACCTTCAGGAGAAACCAGCAGGGTGTTAGGTCTTTCGTACAGTGCCAATGTTTGCGCATACAGGTCGCCAGTACGGGTTTTGTAGTTGTCTATCAGGGTTTTGATAGCGACTTTTGATTCTTCGTTGTTACCATCCTGCAGGGCATAATAGTAAGGCATGAGTTCACCGGGAGCGGTCTTCAGCAAACTATCAGCATAGTGATGGCTGGCAGCAGGGCCATTCTTTGAAACGTCTGCAGCGACTGCAAATTCTGAGAAACGGGTGTAGATCTTAAAGTTTGCTCTTACAACCATGTCTTTGATGAGTACATACAGGATAGCTTTGTGGATGTCGATCCATCGGTCTTCCAGTTTCTCACCTTTTTCAGGTTTGGATTCGTTGCGGTAATTGGGCGTGTTAAGGGTGTTGAAAACCTCATCATTCAAAAGAATTTTGTCAGTGAGTTTTACCGTCTCCTTTAGCTTATCTTTTTCGTTACCTAAAAAGAAGGCCATGTTGGGCTCTAACAATTGTTTGAATTCCAGGTACTGAGACTTGGCGGTGTTCGCAAGATAGGTACGGCTTTCAGTGTCAGAATAGGCAAAGATCATTCTGAATCGTGCGTCGTAATCAAGCATTTTGAATACGATGTCGGATTTTGTTTGTTCTCGGTCTTGAGCAATTGTCCCTTTGGAAACTGTTAACAAAGACAAAAGGAGGGGCAGCCAGAATACTGCTGGTCTAAACTTAATCATAGGTAAGGTTTATATTGAATTATTGTCCTCTGGGTTATCGATAAAATGGGATTAATCCGGACGCAAATATAGTATTATTATTTCACATATCATATCATTTCATTTCTCTCAAAGCGCGACAGGCGGATGCTATACAATGAAAATAAGAATCCCCTACCTTTGTGGGCTATGTTATTTCCTTCATTGTTCAATACTATTATTATACTGACTGTGCTCATTATCGTAGCGGTGTTGAGTATCATTACGAAGAAACTCACTGTTGCTGCGGGTATAGCGGCGATTGTGGTGGGATGGGTTATTTTTGCGGGCGCTGGGTATGTGGGTGAGTTACAGTTATTTACATTTTTTGTATTATCAGTATTGGCTACGCGTCATGGCCGGTTATTGAAAGGGAAGGATCACGGGGAGATTCGGGATGTGTGGCAGGTATTTGCGAATGGCGGGGTAGCGGCGATATTGGCGGTATTGGCGATGATTGATTATAATCATACAGAGTTATATACGTTGATGATTGCGGGTTCGCTGGCGGCGGCGACGGCAGATACGTTGTCTTCTGAGTTGGGGATGGTATATGGGAGGAGGACGTTTAATATATTGACGTTCAGGAGGGAGGAGAAAGGGTTGGATGGGGTGATTAGTATAGAAGGGACGTTAATAGGGGCGTTTGGTGCGTTTATCATTGCGTTTATTTATATGTGGGATAGGAGTTTGTGGGTTATAACGCTGGCGGGTGTAGGGGGGAATGTGATTGATTCGGTGTTGGGGGCGACGTTAGAGCGGAGGAAGATGATAGGGAATAGTACGGTGAATTTTTTGAATACGCTGGCGGGAGGGTTGATTGCTTGGTGGTTGTTTTAAGAAGGGGTTAAATGTATATCGAAGGGTTTTATGCACAAATCCGGTGGTTCTTATCCAGCCAGCAGATAAAAAAAACAGGTCCATCTCTAAAACCGTGAACCCGCTTGGTATTATCCACACGCAATTCAAACATTTCAACTAAATTTTGTATTGATCTGCGAAATCTGTTATCAGGATATTTATATATCGGAATAACTGTTGGTGCTAAACCTGTTTTTGCAACTTTTCCTCCTGTAGCTAAAAGGTTTTTCCAATTATATTTATGCAATTTGTTAATGAAATTCCAAAATGTCTTCATATCCTGTTTACTCCAATCAGAAAAGCATTGAAAATCATGTTGAATGAATTTGATGGAGGCAATGACATGCGCACGATCCCCTTCCAATTTCCATCCATTAAAATCTTCCATACTCATTTGAGAATATTCATCGGGCTGCGGTGCAGCTGAGGCTTTCTTTTTTGGAATGATACTTTTATTATGATGCTTTTTTCCCATTGTTCATTCTTTTTTTATAGTAGTCAATCATATCTTTATGGGTAATTGCTTTATCTACTTTTTCGAACATATCCAATCCTTTTCGTGCTTTTTTCCATGGAAGCTCTCTTTTAGTTAATTCCTGTAAATAGCCAGCAGAGTGCTCTCCATAAATGGTATATACCTCTTCCAGCAGTTCCTCTATTTCAGCAGAAAAATCGGTCTTTGTCCAATCCTTGAACGAATCAATGGCAGCAGCCCGGGGAATATCCTTGAATCTGTGATAAATACTGGCAACTACAGGTCCATTTGGCCATGACTCTATTTTTTCTTTAAACAGTGGCTTGCCATAAATAGCTAAATGCCATGCCTGTGCGTAGTAGATTAATTTCTGCAATTTTAAATGGGATATCGTATCTCCTGCATTTGTATCAATACGTCCCAAAAACCAATTAGCAATTGCATTTGCATCATAAATCATTGTAAACAATTTTTGTTTTAATAAAGTGATTAATTTTCGCAAATCTAACCAACAAAACCCAATCCACAAGCGGGTTTCATTAGATAATCAACTTGATCATAAGCGAATTATTCTGATCAAATAATTAAATAAATAAAGGCAAATCCATTACAGATTTGCCTTCATTTATTTGCCCTTATTTTAAGTTACAAAAACTAATTCATTATTTCTTCTTTGGTTTTGGCTTTGGCAACACACTATGCGTATTAGCCCACTCTCTCCACAATCCTTCCAACTCCTTCACTCGTAAAGGCTCCTGTGCAGCCACATCATTTGTCTCACTCCTATCCTTTTCTAAATTGAACAAATGCCACGTACTATCATTACTGGCACTTACCAACTTCCAGTTACCCACACGTGCATACCTCGCACCAAAATGTTCATTGAACAACTCCTCATGTCCTGTCACTACCTGTCCTTTAAATGAAGGTACCAGACTCACCCCACTACCTGCCTGAATCGCATGACCATTATAGTTAGCAGGATACTTAGCACCCGCCAGTTCAATGAATGTATTCATAAAGTCCATTACATGCCCCACCTGTTTGCTATACCCACCTTTCTTTGTAGTGATCCCCTTTGGCCAGAAAGCAATCATCGGGGTGTGAATCCCCCCTTCAAATGACTCTGCTTTCCAGTAACGATAAGGTGTATTTGCTACATTCGCCCAACGTGGTCCTATGCTGTAATACGTGGTCTCAGGCCCCGGCATCGCTTTCTTATCAGCATACTCAATCTTCCTGCCATCACGTGTTTCATTCGGTCTGTCAAAACCAGGACCATAATGATTACAAATTTCCGCACTCGCACCATTATCACTCAGGAATACGATCAATGTATTATCTAACTGATTCGTCTCTTTCAATGCTTTGATAATTCTGCCAATCCCCTGATCCATTCTGTCAATCATCGCGGCATGCGTAGCCATTGCTGCTGCATCCCATTCCTTGTCTGGATTTGACTCCCAACTCTGCTCATCTTTAAATCGTGGAGACAATTTAGTAGTTGTGGAATCAATCAATCCCAGTTTTACCATTTTTTTATAACGGGCTTCACGCACGGCTTCCCATCCTCCTTTATAAGTATCTTTATACTTCGCGATATCTTCCGGCAATGCATGCAATGGCCAGTGTGGCGCATTCTCCGCTACATACAGGAAGAATGGTTTATCATCATTTGCATACCCTTTGATGTAAGCTACCGCAGTATCTGCAATCGCATCCGTATGATAATAATCTTTAGGTACTTCTTTGATGGGAGTAGTACCACTTACCAGACTAAATGGATCGTAAAAATCCACGACTCCCCAGATGGTGCCAAAGAATTTCTCAAACCCTCTGCTGGTAGGATATTGCTCTATGGGTGAAAAAGCAGGATAAGTCGTATGATGGTTCAGCCAGTTCAGTTGTTCCTTTGGATCTGGCTGACCATCCGTATTGGATACATGCCATTTACCAGACATGGCAGTGTGATACCCTGCAGCTTTCAATACTTCTGCAAGCGTCACCGCATTCTCCGTAATATGACCGAGATAGCCAGGCTCATCCTCCGCATCCGTCATCTTACCGATGCCTGCCTGATGATTATACAACCCTGTCAGCAACGATGCCCTGGTAGGACAACAACGCGATGTATTGTAAAACTGTGTATACCTGATCCCATTCTCTGCGAGGTAATTGATATTCGGTGTATTGATCTCACCACCATAACATCCCACATCCGAGAAACCCATATCATCAGCCAGGATCACCACAATGTTCGGTCTTGTTTTCTTTTTGGGTGGAGCGGCTTTCTTAAAGCCTCCGAGAGAAAACAACAGCACTACACCTGCACAAACAGTCACAGCACTAAAGATTAGCTTTTTTCTATGCATACTCTCATTTTAAAATTACCAGTTGGGATTTTGTGTCAGATTAGGATTCAGGATAATCTCCTGTTGTGGAATCGCCCACAGATAATCACGTTCCGGGTTAAACGCACGTACAAAGCTATTATTCACAACGGTAGTCAGCACTCCGTCCTTCACATAGGTCATACCCTTAATTGGACCAGGCATCACATTCTCAGCAGTTCTCCATCTTCTGATGTCAAACAAATGTAATCCTTCAAATGCCAATTCCACAATTCTTTCATGACGAACGGCGGCACGCAATTGTGCCTGTGTTAACCCTGTCGCAAGCGCAGGCATATTCACATCGCCACGCTGACGTACTGTGTTGATCGCATCGTACACAGTCTGGTCGATGCTGTTCTGTTCTATCTTCGCTTCTGCATAGGTGAGCAGTACTTCTGCATAGCGGATGAGAATAATATTGATACCACAGTTACCCGGTGTAGAAATATCCTCTGCATTGATATACTTTCTTACATTGAAGCCAGTCGTAGTAGCATAGAGGTTACCCCCACCGATCGCATCTGCTGTGCCACTACCCGGGATGGAATTGTACACTTTGTTATTCACCAGTGTATCGCCCGGAGTGTAGATCGTATAATGCAAACGTGGATCACGGTTACTGTATGCATTGTATGCATCATAACCACTGGTCGCATCTGTAATAGGTAGCCCATTTGCCATTTCAAATTCATCGGCCATACCGGCAGCAGGCACTACCTGCGCTACGGCAGAAGCTATAGAAGCCGGCGCCATATTAGAAAACACGGCATTGGAATATACATCCTTTGTAAATTCCTTGTCCATGATCACTTCCACATTGTTCTCCGCCGCATAGCTGAAGAGTGTTTTGAATGTAGGATACAATGAATACTTCCCCAGGTCCATCACTGCTTTGGCAGCAGTAGCAGATTCCGCATAACGGCCTGCATATAACATCGCTCTTGCTTTCAGGGCATACGCTGCGCCTTTTGTGAGACGGCCTTTGTCTGACTGTGATACTGGCATCAATACCGCTGCTGCATCCAGTTCTGTGGATATAAAATCGTAAATGGCAGATACATCTGTACGGGTGAGCAAGTTCCCTTCACTGATGGTAATAGATTTTGTCACCAGTGGTACCGCACCAAAGAAGTTGACCAGCCTGATGTAGAAATAAGCGCGTAAAGCTCTTGCCTCGCCTTTACGGCTATTTACCAAAGTGGTATCTACGATAGTGACCCTGTCTACATTTTCCAATAAATAATTAGCTGCGTGAATGCCTTTGTAATAATTATTGTAATATTCTGAGAAATTAGCATTCTGTGCATCTGCCACACCCTGGTCTACAGGTGCAAAGCTGCTACCGGTTGTATTGAAATGCCCGATGTCTGTCAGACCATCCCAATAGAGCAGGTTACCACCATCGAGATAGGTGTAAATCGCATTCACTGCATTGGTGACATCAGCATCTGTCTTCCAGTAGATTTCAGAAGAAATCCTGTCTGTAGGTACCGTCACCAGCAGGTTTTCACGACACGCCATTAATGTCATGCCTAAGAATAAATATATCGTGTTTCTGATTTTCATACCGCTTAAAAATTAATGTTAGCACCGAACGTAAACGTTTTCGTTTGAGGGTAATAGTTACCTCTTCCTGTTGGAAATTCAGGATCTATGCCCCATTCATTCGCCTGAGAGAATGTAAACAGGTTGCTGCCACTCAGGTACAATCTTGCTTTTTTGATTTTTAAATGTTGTAATACAGAAGCGGGTAATGTATAACCCAGTTGCAGGTTCTTTACACGTGCATAGCCCATCTTCACGACCCAGAAGTCAGAGATCTGTGCATTCTTGTCTGTAAATTTCTGTGGCCTTGCAAATCTTGCATTCGGGTTTTCTGGTGTCCAGTAATCGTTTTCTATATCTATCACGAAACCCTGGTTGTTACCAGCATCAGCAAATGCGCCGGATACGCGGGCATCCTGCTTTATAGCTCCTTGTATGAAGAGATAAAAGTCGAAGTTTTTATATTGCAATGAAGAGGTAAAACCGAATGTATAATGTGGGAATGGATCTCCGATCATGGTTCTGTCATCCGCACTGATCTTGCCATCACCATTCAGGTCTACGTATTTCAGGTCACCCGGGTAGGTGTTGTTGTCATACTTTGCAGAGTTCTTTACATCATCAGCATCTTTGTAAAGCCCCTTTGTTTTGAAGCCCCATAGTACGCCGATAGGCAGACCTACCTGGTTGGCATAGAGCCCATCATTGGTAGAACCTGTGATGTATGGACCCGTACCTGCCAGGTCTACAACCTTATTGATATTGTTAGAAATGTTGAAGTTGATCGCATACTGCACAGGATGTGAATGATCATGATAGTTCAACCCCAGTTCCCATCCTTTGTTAGATACCACACCTGCATTCTGCACGGGTGTATTCAGACCGATAGCCCCGGGGATCGCCAGACTTAACAAGATGCCGGTAGTCTTTTTATTGTAATAATCGAATACCACATCCAGTTTATTATGGAGGATGGTCGCATCAAAACCAAGGTCTGTCTGTGTCGTGGTTTCCCATGCAATCGCGGTGTTCGCATAATCCAGCAGTGCATAACCTGTAGCAGCAGTGCCATTGAAGTTGTAGTTCAATGTGGTCAGTGACTCGTAGAAACTGTAAGCACTCACGGTCTGGTTACCAGTACGGCCATAGCTACCACGGAGTTTGAATTCAGGGATCAGGTAACTCAGCGGACGCCAGAATTTTTCCTGTGATAACCGCCATCCTGCTGAGAAAGACGGGAAGAAACTATAGAGATTATCACCTGTGAAGTTGGATGAACCATCATACCGGCCATTCAATTCCAGCAGGTATTTGTCATTAAAGTTGTAATTGAAACGGGTAAAATAAGAACGCAAACCAGCTATCGCATCGCTACCACTGTTGTCTTTTGAGCTGGCCGCACCGGCGCTTAAAGCCTGGATGTCGTTGTTGTAGAAAGTATTTCTAAAACCAGTCAGGGAGTTGGTATTAGTATAAATTTGTGAATAGCCTCCCAGCAGACTGAAATTATGTTTGCCTAATGTGAGTTTGTATTGCAGCAAACTGTTCAGCGTTTCCGTATAACCATTGCTGCGCCCTTCAGTTAAGCTATTCGTAGCAACTGTCTTTGTACGGGAAGGATAGTTTTCATCTACGACCGCATAAGCGGCTTTGAATACTTTGGTCCTGTCATTAGTAGATACAACACCATATTGTGTAGAGAAGGTTAATCCTTTTACAATATTCCATGAACCTTGCAGATTCGCGGTGAACTGGTTATAGTAATCGTTATCGTAGCCAGACAAATCGCGGCTGATTAACGGGTTATTGCCCTGTGCACTTACGCCGTAGCCACCATCTGGATAGCGGGGAGTTACGAACTGTGCACCATGCAGAGTGTTGTAAAACACGTTTGCGGCATCCTGTGGTTGTGTGCTGTAGAGCATACGATAGTCTGCATCCACGCTGAATTTAAATTTATCAGAAGGGATGAAGTCTGTATTCAGTCTTACTTCACGCACATCGTTGCTGAACTTGTCGGTGATACCCTCCTGCTTCATATAGCGGATGTCCATGAGGGCTTTGAACTGTTTGCTACCGCCGCTCAGGGTGAAGTTATTATTGTATTGAGGTGCTTTTTTGTACAGTACATCGTACCATACGTTGGCTTCCGGATACTTAATTTTATCGGAGCTGCTGATGTACTCTTTGATATAATCTTCTGTATAAGGAGCAGCCTGCCCCGCGTTTACATAAGCTACATTTTGCTGACGCATATATTGTTCGGTCGTCATACCCTGAGGATGATTACCCAGTTGCTGAATGGCATAATAGCCATTGTAAGCTACATTGATCTGGCCTTCCTTTGCACGCCTGGTGGTGATGAGCACAACGCCGGTGGCGGCACGGGAACCATAGATAGAGGTGGCGGCGGCATCTTTCAGGATAGAGACGTTTTCAATATCATCGGGGTTCAGGTTATTGATGCCCTGTTCGATACCATCTACAAGGATGAGGGGATTATTGCCACTGAGCGTAGTGATACCCCGGATACGCATAGTGACACTGGCACGACCCGGTGCACCACCCTGATCTAATACAGTCATGCCGGGGCTGAGGCCTTGCAGGGATTGCTGGGTGTTGTTCACAACCCGTTTAGAAAGGTCTTCAGCACTGATGATACCAACCGCACTCGTAAGACTTACCTTTTTCTGTGTGCCGTAACCGACTACGACAACTTCTCTCATTTTGCTGTTATCGTCAGGTTCAAGTCTGATGATCGTATTTTTTGCATTGCCGGCGGAGACCACTTTGGGTTTATATCCGAGGAAGGTGAAGATGAGAGAGTCTTCTTTATTACTTACAGGGATATTGAACCTGCCGGAAGTATCACTGATAGCGCCACGGGAAGTTCCTTTGAGGCGAACGGTAATACCCGGCATGGGTTCACCCTTTTCATTCAGCACCGAGCCGGTGATGATGACAGGGGCAGCGGTATCTGCTGCGGGTTTTGGTGGAGCGGGCATGTTATGATCTTTTTGTCGTAAGATGATATTTCTACCTTTTACGGTAAAAGCGAGGTCAAGGTTGGCGAGACATTTATCCAGCGCTTCCTGTAGGGTAGCATCTTTAACATGCAGGGATACAGCAGGCTTGTTGTTCAACAGGGTGTCATTATATATAATGGACACGCCTGCCTGACGCATGATTTCGGTCAGGATAGACTCCAGCGGCACTTTTCTGACAGATAATGAAATTGTCTGCGAGAAACTATTGGCACTTACGTGCATGCAGGCTATGAGTGCGATAAGCGCGGTTAATTTCATAACCCGGAAAAGTTTAATTTTTGCATCATTCAATACAGAGGGAGGAGTAAATAGCCTTCCTCTCAACAGGCGTCTGCCCGTGATAAATAATTTCATAACTTAGTGGAGTTTGGAATTGCTGATTAAATCTTTAAGCGGATAAGTGAGTAAGTCCAGATGTTATAACCGGGAGGTGTTGGTAGCACCGACCGGTTTTTTATTTGCCAGAGGTATATTTCTGGTTTTTTATTCGCCGGAAAGGTTCGTTCTTTAATTGCCAGAGCGTATGTTTCTGGTTTTTATTGAACGAAGGTGTTCCTAACAGATTCCGTTTAAAAATTGCCAGAGGTGTTGGTAGCTCCTGCTGGATTTTATTGAACGAAGTGTTGCTTCTCTCCCTGTTTTTTTTCGGCATATGGACTTGAACGTGGAACCGAACTAGGTGTACATGAACGTGAATTTTAAGTACTTTACTGAGTGATGCGTGGTGTCTGTTCTGTGATCCTTTTATTGACCTGATTGATACGTAGTTGCTGATCTGCGCATCTCTTGTTGCCAGACTTATGGTAAAACGGTGACTTTCCTGCCTGTAATTTTAAAATGATTGATGCCATTTGCTTCCAGCAATTCCAGTACATCTGCAAGCGGCTGGTTGCGGCCGATACCGCCACTATACCTGCGGTTATCTCCTTTCACTTCATTTACAACTTCAATATCATACCACCGGGAAATCTCCCTGAGCAATACATCCAGTTTGGCATGATTAAATAAGAACAGTCCATTTTTCCAGGCAATGACACTATTGACATCTACATTCTTCACAGCGATGCGGGCACTATCCTTGTCACATACAGCCTGTTCACCGGGTTGTAACAGCTGTGAATCCGACCCTTTCACGATTTTCACCGCACCTTGTACAAGGGTCGCATTCACACTGTTTTCGTCGGTATAGGCCATAATGTCGAAGTTGGTACCCAGCACCTGTACTTCCAGCTGGTTCACTTTTACCTTGAACGGCTGACGGCTGTTGCTGGCGATTTCAAAGTATCCCTGCCCTTGCAGCTCTACCACTCTATCCGTACCCGTGAAAGCAGTAGGGTACCGGAGGGAAGAGGCGGAATTAAGCCATACGTGAGAGCCATCGGGCAATATGATTTCATATAGCCCGCCTCTGGGCACGGAGAGGGTGTTATACCCCACTGTTTCTGTGCCGGTAGCAACGTATTGGAGGCGGCCACCCTGTTGATTGATGGCGACGCCGTTTTGCCGGATCTGTTGGTGAGCAATACTATCTAAAGCCACTGTAGTTCCATCTGCAAGGGTGAGGACGGCTTTGTTTGTACCAGGGAACACGTCTCCACTTATCCGGGCGATCTCTTTTACCGCTGGCTGAGTTGGTCTGTGAGACCACAGCCAGGCACCTGTACCTACAAGCAGGAAGATGGCGGCTGCAGCCCACCATACCTGCTGACGGTTGAGGTGACGGACTTTCGGGGATGGGAACTCCAGGTCAGCTGCCCGCTGCATCATTTGCAGAAAGAGCTGGTCGGTGTCTTTGTCACCTGATTGGCCGTTGAACGCCCTGTTTGACAGTTTTTCCTGTATGGCACGGGCTATTGCTTCCTGGTTTTCAGGTTTTTGGGCCTGGGAAAGGAATAGCCTCAGCTCATCAGAGCTGAGAGATTCATACAGGAATTTTTCCAAAAGCAATGAAAAGTCTTGCATGTTGGAGGAATTTATTGGTGGTATAATTAAAGACGGGATTGGAAGATGATAGGACCCGGGTGGTGGGAATATTTTTTATAAAAAACATTTATGAAAGAGGGAATTCACCTACGGGGACACGAATGGGGATGAAAACGGGATACCAAAAGGATGAAAATGGGAACACCATCGAGCATCGAGGATTCCTACCTGGGAGATAACCATTCTTTATAAAAAAAAGGTTATCCATATGAAAATCAAATAATTACCAGCATGTACTTTCAAATATTTTCTTAAATAAAGAATTGAATTCACCATATGGTTTTTCACTGTTCGCTTGGCTAAACCAGTTCTTTTAGCAATTTCCTCATGGGTGAGGCCCTCAAACCGGCTTAGTTTAAACACCGTTTGCTGCTGGGTAGTCAATTGACTAATGGCCCGCTGGATATGGGAATCAAATTCTTTAAATTCCAGCTGTTGGGCGGGTGTGCCATTTACATCTGCAAAATATTCAGTAAAATAATCATCTAAGCTGCCAGTAAAGACTTTCCTGCGTAAGCGATCTAAGAGAAGGTTGCGTGTGGTGATATATAAGAACCCATCAAACCGCTCTACCTCTTTTAACATCGCGCGTTTTACCCAGATTTGGGCAAATACCTCCTGCGCCACATCCTCCGATAGTTCCGGCGATTTGGTAAAAGCTAGTGCAGTAGTATAGATCCGATCCCAGTAATGTGTATAGATTACTTTGTAAGCCTCCGTATCCCCCGCTACTACCAACTTTAGAAGTTCCTGTTCGTTATGTAACTCATTTTGCACCATGCAGAATGACAACTCCTTTTTGGCTGATTGTTCGGCTTAAAAATAGTAAAATCTATTTTTTAAAGGGAAATCTTATTTTTTAGGGACAGATCTTCCATCTTATCAGGTCAGCGCAACAATTTAGGTTGTGGATTGGTAAAGGGTAATAAACAGGTGGCGTAGGTGAAGTAGTTGCATTAATTGCATCTACCAAATAAGGGCGTAGTTGAAGGAGTTTCATTATTGCATCTAGCAGATAAGGGCATAGTTGAAGGAATCACATTAACTCCATCTACCAAATAAGGGCGTAGTTGAAGGAATCGCATTACTGAATAAGGTCGTGGGCGAAGGTTTCAAACTACTCCCATTTGCCGGATAAAAATGAATCGAGGCCGGTTTGCATCAGGTAGAATTATTTATCAATGATCATTCAATGGTAGACCCCGGCGCTGAAACTCTTTCCAATTAAGATACTCATCGCCCCGGCGCTGTTCTTTCATCGTGATACAGTCATCTACCGGACATACCAACTTACACAGATTACAGCCCACACATTCATCTTCTTTAATAGCGTATGTATTATACGGATTGCCATATGATAAACTAATCGCCTGATGCGAACCATCTTCACAACTGATATAGCACAATCCACAATGGATACATTTATCCTGATTGATATTCGCTACAATATGATAATTGATATCCAGTTCTTCCCACTGAGTCAAGGTTGGTACTGACTTTCCGATAAAATCATAAATAGTGGCAAATCCTTTTTCATCCATCCAGTTATTTAATCCTTCACAGAAGTCCTCTATAATTCTAAATCCATACCGCATAGCGGCTGTGCACACCTGTAAGCTGGTGGCGCCCAGGAGCATAAACTCTACTGCATCCCTCCAGGTACTGATACCACCAATACCTGAAATGGGTACTTTTGAAGTAATCGGATCCTGACTGATGGTCGTTAAAAACTTTAATGCGATTGGTTTCACCGCCGGGCCACAATAACCTCCGAAAGTAGATCGGCCGCCTACATTTGGATTGGGTACGAAGGTGTTTAAGTCTACACCTGTTACAGACTGAATGGTATTGATGAGTGACAATGCATTCGTACCGCCGGCGATTGCTGCTTTTCCTGTGGGTACGACTGAATGTACATTGGGAGTAAGTTTTGTTATTACGGGTATATGAGCGGCTTCCATCACCCACTCTAATACCATTTTTGCTATTTCAGGGTCTTGCCCTACGGCAGCTCCCATACCACGTTCTGTCATGCCGTGAGGACAGCCAAAGTTTAATTCTAATCCGTGGGCGCCGGTGTCTTCAACTTTTTTGATTAATTCATGCCAGCTTTCTTTGTTGTTGTCTGCCATGAGAGATACAACCATAGCCCTGTCGGGGAATAAGCGGATGCATTCTTTAATTTCTTTTAGATTGAGGTCCAGCGGGCGGTCACTGATCAGTTCAATGTTATTCATGCCCATTATACGGTTGCCATTGTAATCTATGGAGGAATATCGGGAGGAGACGTTTTTTACCTGGCTGCCGAGGGTTTTCCATACGACACCACCCCAGCCGGCTTCAAAGGCGCGGAGCACATTTACCTGTTTATCTGTTGGGGGCGCGCTTGCCAGCCAGAAAGGGTTGGGGGATTTGATGCCTAAAAAATTGGTTGAAAGGTCTGCCATAAGTTAATTTTGAAACAGGTAAAATAATAAGGCGTTTTTCTTACAGGTAATCATGGTTTATTGTTTAGAACAGGTAAAATAATAAGGAGTTTTGCTTACCAGCAATCATGGTTTGTTGTTTAGAACAGGTAAAACAATAAGAAATTTTGCTTACCAGCAATCATGGTTTGTTGTTTAGAACAGGTAAAACAATAAAGAGTTTTGCTTACCAGCAATCATGGTTTATTGTTTAGAACAGGTAAAATAATAAGGAGTTTTGCTTACCAGCAATCATGGTTTGTCATTCAGAATAGATAAAACAATAAGCTATTCACCAATCAGGTATTGCAATATTGCCTTCGCGCCTTCCTTCCCGGCCTGCACCGCATCTACCACCTCCTTCCCCCCATTCACACAATCCCCTCCTGCAAACACCCCAGGCAAACTAGTCGCCGCATGTTCATTAATCAATACTTTACCATGATCGTTATCTATCTGCGGAGATGCCATTGTATAGGGTAACTGTCCCGTTGCCTTAATCACCATATCTACATTCAGTGTAATCAACTCTCCTATACCCACCGGTGATTTCCTTTCATCTAACCGCATCATTTCACATACTAATTGTTTCACCTGCCCATTCTCTCCTGTAATTTCTTTCGGCGCTGCCAGCCAGATAATTTTGCATCCATCCAGTTTTGCGATATTTAATTCTGTCTCTGTACAAGGCATTTCTGCTTCGGTTCTTCTATATACGAGGGTCACATCTTTTGCACCTAATCTTTTCGCCTGCGTAGCCGCATCAATAGCTGTCATGCCCATACCAATCACGGCTACAGACTCACCTACCGGCACTTCAGGATAACCCTTTGTACGAATCTCATAGATGAAATGAATCGCATCTACCACACCATTTAATTGCTCACCAGCTATAGATAACTGTCTTGCCAGCCCTACACCATATGCGAGGTATACAGCGTCATATTGTTGTTGTAATATTTCTAACAATACATCTTTGCCAAGTTGCATATTGTATAGCACATTGATGCCGCCTAATGAAATGATATAATCTACTTCCTCCTGACAGAACTGTGGTGTCACTTTATAAGCCGCAATCCCGTACGTCATCAGCCCTCCACCCTTGCTTTCCTTTTCATAAATTGTTACATCTACCCCCTCTCTCGACAAAGCATGTGCACAACTCAATCCCGCAGGACCCGCGCCAATTACTGCTACTTTTTTCCCATTGGAGGGCTGGCGGGTAAATAATGGCCATTTCTCCCGGATAGCCCGTTCTGTGGCATAGCGTTGCAGTTTTGCAATCGGAATGGCTTCTTCTTCCAGGAGATTGTATACACAGGCACCTTCGCACAACTTTTCTACAGGACATACTTTTGAGCATCCTCCACCCATGATATTGGCAGATAGGATAGTATATGCCGCTCCTTTCAGATTTTCTGTTGTAATCTGTTTTATAAATTTGGGCACATCGATACTGGTTGGGCAACTTTTCGTACACGGCGCATCATAGCAGAACAGGCAGCGGTTTGCCTCTACCAGCGCAGCACTGTGGATTTCAAATGGAGGGTGGATGTCGCTGAAATGCGCATTGTATTCTTCGGTGGTCAACCTGTTATTACGAAGGGACATAAGAATAATTTATAGTTCTGAAGGATTGACACATGTCTCAGACGGTATTACGAAAAGCCATTAATATGATTTAAAACTCTGTAAGCTCACCATATGCCTCAACCGGTATTTCAAAAAGCCATAACTATGATCTACAACTCTGTAAGCTTGCCATACGTCTCCGGTCTTCTATCCCTGAAAAACTGCCATACACTCCGTACCTCATCAATCATCCCCAAATCAAACTCTGCCACCAGCAATTCATCCTTATCTTCTGAAGCCTGTGCAAATATCTGTCCACGAGGATCCACGAAATAAGAAGACCCATAAAACCTTCCTAAATTCCACGGCTTCTCTTCCCCTACCCTATTGATACATCCCATAAAATACCCATTGGCCGCTGCATGTGCAGGCTGTTCCAGTTTCCAGAGGTATTGAGAAAGCCCTGCTACCGTTGCAGATGGATTGTATACGATCTCTGCCCCATTCAACCCCAATACCCTTGCCCCATCCGGGAAATGACGATCATAACAGATGTAGATCCCCACCTTCGCATAGCGTGTCTGAAACACAGGATATCCTAAATTTCCAGGCTTGAAGAAGAACTTCTCCCAAAAACCAGATGTATGTGGTATATGATTCTTTCTATATTTCCCTAAATATTTCCCATCTGCATCTATGATCGCTGCGGTGTTGTATAGTACGCCTGCCTGCTCCTTTTCATACACCGGCACAATGATCACCATATTATATTTTGCTGCATAGGCTGACATTCGCTCGGTAGTCGGACCAGGTACTGGTTCGGCAGATTGATACCAATCACTGTTCTGTCCCGGACAGAAATAAGGTGTATTAAATATCTCCTGCAAACAAAGGATCTGTACTCCCTGCTCTCCCGCAGCTTCTATCAGCGGCACATGCTTTTGAAACATCGCCTCTTTGATTTCTTCAATCGTACCTTCGCCTTCCGTTTTCGGTAAACTCATCTGGATTAACCCTGATTTAATAATACGTGACATGCGATTCTATGATTTTGGTTAAATAATGCCATTAACTTTATTTCGGTGGATAAACTGCCCGGCACCTTTGGGTAACAAACACTCGCCATTCTCTATAGCGACCTGGCCACGTAGTAATACTGTCTTTACTTTGCCCGTAACAGGCCAGCCTTCGTAACCGGAGTAATCCACATTCATGTGGTGGGTGCTGACTGATAATACGTGTTCTTCAGTTGGGTCGAAGATGACGATATCAGCATCGCTGCCTATACCAATCGTTCCTTTGCGGGGAAACATCCCAAAGATCTTAGCGGGATTTGTACAGGCTACTTCTACAAATTTGTTCAGGGTGATTTTTTTTGCATGCACACCTTCACTGTATAATAATTCCATCCTGTTCTCTATCGCCGGGTGACCATTGGGGATCTTTGAGAAATCATCTTTGCCCATGAGCTTTTGATTCCACATAAATGGGCAATGATCTGTTGCTACTACATTTACCAGGCCCTGGTTGATACCCGCCCACAGGGTTGCCTGATCCTTGGGTTCTCTCAGGGGAGGACTCATTACCCACTTCGCACTTTCAAATCCTCTTTCATAATATGATCTATCCAATAATAAATATTGAATACAGGTTTCTACAAATACATGCTGGTTACGTCGGGTTGCATTGCGTACTGCATTCAAAGCGCCTTCGCAGGTAAGATGTACAATATATCCAGGGCAACCGGTATAATTAGCTATATCTGCAAAGCGGCCGGAAGCCTCTGCTTCTGTTACTTCTGGTTGTGAGATGTAATGATATCTTGGAGATAGATTGCCATTCGCCCTGTTCTGTGCTACGAGATAATCGATCATATCCCCATTGGTGGCGTGCACGGTTACCATGCCTCCATATTTTTTTACTTCCTGCATGAGTGCGACCATCTGCCGGTCGTCTATCATTAAAGCACCTTTGTAGGCCATGAAGGTTTTGAAGGAGGTGATGCCTTCTTCCTCGATCATGGTTTTTATTTCGGCTTTTGTATTTTCATTGAAATCAGTAACTGCCATGTGGAAACTATAATCACCTACGGCGTTGCCGCGTGCGCGGCTGTTCCAGTCATCGAGGGCTTCTTTGAGTGAATGGCCCTGGGTTTGTAATACAAAATCAATGACGGTAGTGGTGCCGCCAAATAAAGCCGCCCGGGTACCGGTTTCATGGGTGTCGCTGGAAAATGTACCCATGAAAGGCATAGCCAGATGGACATGCGGATCGATACCACCGGGGAATATAAGTTTGCCGCTGGCGTCTATTTCCCGGGTAGCTGTGACAGGTAGGTTCTTTCCGATTGCAGTGATCACTTCTCCTTCTATAAAAATATCAGCCACGTAATCATCAGCAGCTGTTATGATTCTTCCGTTTTTAATCAGCAGTGACATATTCGATAGATTTTATTGAACGCATCATCAGTGTATAACCAATTCCTGAGACAAAGAAACCCACAAACCATGCATAGCTATATATGCCTGTTATCCATGCAGGTAATGCATCTGCAGCAATGACATGTATGGTGGCCAGGAAACCGGGAATATTCGGCGCAACACCTAATAACAATGCAAGTAGCGCATATCTGTTGTACCCATTTGCGTAACTATACCGGCCATCATGCTGGTACAATTCATCCAGTTCCAGGTGTTGCCTGCGCAGGAGGTAGTAATCAGCAATCATTATTCCTCCTACAGGGCCTAACAAACTTGAATACCCCACCAGCCAGGTAAATATATATCCACCGGGATCAGCTACCAGCTTCCATGGGAAAATGAGAATACCAATTATCCCTGTAATGAAACCTCCTGTACGGAAACTGATCTTCGCTGGATTCAGGTGTGCAAAGTCATTGGCCGGGCTTACAATATTTGCGGCAATATTTGTAGCCAATGTGGAGATAGCGACCGCTATCATGGCGATGCTCACCAGTATTTTATTATCAAACTTACCAGCCAGCACTACCGGGTCCCAGATTGTGGTACCATATACTATAGTCGTAGCTGATGTAACTACTACTCCTATAAATGAAAACAACGTCATGGATGTTGGTAATCCCAATGCCTGCCCTTTTACCTGTGCCTGCTGACTACGTGCATAGCGTGTGAAGTCAGGGATATTCAATGAGAGTGTGGCCCAGAACCCTACCATACCCGTGAGTGCAGGTATAAAGAATGCCCAGAAGGCACCTGCATTTTGAAAACGGGAAGGCTGGGTGAGAATAGGTCCTAATCCGCCGTTCACTGCGTGGATGGCCCAGTATAATAAAGCCAGTGCTGCAACAGGTAGGAAGATCGCTTTGAATACTAATAGTTTTTTGATGCTGTCAATGCCTAAATACACGACATACATATTCAATATCCAGAAGAGAATAAAGCAAATAGCCGGACCTGTGGCCAGTCCCCATGAAGCAGGGAATATAGCAGGCAATTGCTCCAATGCCGGTATCCAAAGTCTTAGCATCTGATAGATAGCAAAGCCGCCAATCCATGTTTGTATGCCAAACCAGCCACAGGCTACAATGGCGCGTAATAAAGCAGGGACATTCGCTCCTTTGGTGCCGAAGCTGGCGCGGGCAAATACAGGGAAAGGAATGCCGTATTTGGCGCCGGCATGGCCGTTTAAGATCATTGGTATCAATACGACTGTATTGCCTGCGAAAATGGTGAGGATCGCCTGCCACCAGTTCATGCCTCCTTCTATCAGCGAACTGGCCAGCATGTAGGTGGGAATACACAGGCTCATACTGATCCAGAGAGCTGCATAATTCCAGGTGTTCCAGGTCCTGCTGCCTGCAGTTACGGGGGCCAGGTCTTCACTGTACAAATTGGTAGGCATATGAATAGTAGTTAGTTCTCAGATTACGTATTGGTTAGTGGTGTAAAAAGTAGTAGCAGGTTAGAGAGGCTTCTTTTTTAGAAAAAATAAATCCGCTGGTTAGTCTTTCGTCCTCAGGTTATTAAATTGTCTTAATCGACCTGATTGCTCTCAGCTCACATACTCATCAGCTATACACAGCGCATCATCAATTATCGCCAATCCCTCATCCATCTGTTCCTTCGTTATACTCAACGGCGGTGCTATAAACACATAATTCCACCGTACAAATGCATACATCCCCAGTTGTTTTATCCGTGCCGCCACCTTATTCATCACCATCATCTCCTCCGGCTTTGCATTAAATGGCGCCATCGGCTCTTTCGTATCTCTATTCTTCACCAGCTCTATACAACCTAATAACCCAGTCGTTCTGAAATCTCCAATACAAGGGTGTTGTGCTTTCATCAGTTCTACCTGTTCTGTCACATATTTACCCATGTACGCCGCATTTTCCAACAGGTGTTCATCTTCATATATCTTCAGCACCTCCACACCTGCTGCACAACATACCGGATGTGCAGAATAAGTCAATCCCAGCCACAAAGTCCTTTCATCAAAATGCGCCGCTATCTGATCACTCACGATCAATGCACCCAATGGCAGATACCCGGCTGTAATCCCTTTTGCTGTCGCGATCATATCAGGCACTACCCCGTGTACATCGCAGGCAAACCATTTACCGGTTCTCCCAAATCCACTCATCACCTCATCAGCTATAAGCAGGATACCATGCTTATCACAGAGTGCTCTTATCTTTTGCAAATAATCAGGCGGATATTTAATACAACCAGAACTCCCACTTTCCCCTTCCATCAATATAGCCGCAACATTTTCGGGTCCTTCAAATTCAATCACCCTTTCCACATGACTCACACATTCCCTTGAACAGGAACTCATCTCCTTCCCCCATGGACATCGATAACAATAAGGATCTTCCACATGCACAAAGTTCGGGGCCTGTTGGGCATCTGCTGCCAGTTTTCGGGGATCCCCCCCGGCACTCATCGCCACATAAGAAGCGCCATGAAAGGCACGGTAGCGGGTAATGATCTTATGTCTGCCCGTATAGAGTCTGGCTAGTTTCACTGCATTTTCAATGGCACTTGCTCCACATACTGTAAAGAGCGTTTTAGTGAGATTACCCGGAGAAATTGCGGCTAACTTCTTCCCTAATTCCCCCCTCGCCGCCGTCACACAACCGGGTGTTACATAACTCACCGCCTGCATCTGCCGTATCACCGCTTCAGTGACCCGCTGATTACCATGGCCAATATTTACATTTATCAATCCGGACGAAAAATCCAGATATCGCTTATCATCATAATCATACAGGTACACTCCCTCCGCATGCTTTACAGCAATAGGTTGCAGGCCTTTCTGCCTACTCCATGAAAATAGTGTATAGTCGAGATTATCCTGAATAATCTCCTGTGCGGTTGACAGGTCAACAATAGCTGACATACAATAATTTTTATCAGACTTGAAATACTCCTAGCTCATCCAGTTAATCCCTTCTTCCGGGTTCCATTTGGTCGTACTTTTCTTTAGCCTGGTCCAGAATTCAATTGAACTTTTTCCCGTGATATCGCCTACGCCGAATTTACTTTCATTCCAACCTCCAAATGAGAATGGCTCACGGGGTACGGGCACGCCTACATTCACACCGATCATACCAGCACTTGCCCTCTCCGCCACATAACGGGCCATGCTACCATTCTGGGTAAACACAGACGCGGCATTGCCATAAGGGCTTGCATTTTCTATATCAAGTGCTTCATCTACGGTGGAAGTGCGAAGTATACTGATCACAGGTCCAAATATTTCCTCCTTCGCTACGGACATGTCAGGGGTAACATAATCAATGATGGTGGGTCCTACATAAGTACCGTTTTCCTTACCCGGTACTGCTGCGCCTCTGCCATCTACTAATATGCGGGCGCCATTCTTTTCTGCTTCTGTAATATACTGCTCTATTCTGTTTTTTGCATCTTTATTAATCACCGCCCCTAAATTTTTTCCGGGAATGATTTTCTTCACTTCCTCGCAAAGAATTGCGATGATGTGATCTACATTCCCTACGCCCACCATGGCAGATGCCGCCATACATCGTTGTCCGGCGCAGCCACTCATAGATGCAGCAATGTTTTGTGCGGTCATATCCGGTTTGGCATCCGGTAGTACCAGCAGGTGATTCTTTGCACCACCCAATGCCAGACAGCGCTTCAGACTTTGTGTAGCACGCTGGTACACGATCTTCGCCACTTTGGTAGAACCTACAAAAGAAACAGCCTGAATGTCAGGATGATCACAGATGGCATTCACGATTTCACTATCGCCATTCACGATGTTAAAGACCCCATCCGGCAACCCGGCTTCTTTTAATAAAGAAGCGATCAGGCCCACACTCAATGGCACCTTTTCCGATGGCTTGATGACCATGCAATTGCCCAAAGCCAGCGCATTGGGAATCGTCCAATTGGGTACCATGGCCGGGAAATTAAATGGTACGATAGATGCCACTACCCCAATAGGAACATGGGATGTACGACATTCCACTCCACTGGATACCTCGAGTACTTCACCTGCTATGAGCTGTGGTAGTGAGGTGGCGAACTCTGTCAACTCTATACATTTCTCTACTTCCTGTACAGCTTCTCCATACGTCTTCCCATTTTCAGCACTGATCACACTGGCGAGTGTATCCAGATTCTTCTCCAACAGGAATTTGTACCTGAAAAAAACCTGCACCCGTTCTTTAATAGGTGTGCGGCTCCAGCCCGGAAATGCCTTTTTTGCTGCCTGTACAGCGATGTCCAGATCCGCGGCCGTAGAGCAGGGCAGTTCTGACAATAATGTACCGTCAATTGGAGAGATGACGGGAATTGTACGGTCGGAAGCGATTTTGGTAAAACTTCCGTTTACAAAATTCTGCAATTGGTCGTATTTCATTTGCCTTGGGGGTGTTTGGGTAAAAAGTTGTGAGTGGGTGGTCAGCCATTGACATTTTTAATACGATAAGATCAATTTACTGAAAAAAATGTACATTTAATACATACTTTCTGAAATTTCTGCATTTTTGCATTATAACCCTTACTATGGCGAAGCATAAAATACCCGAGAAGTTACCAACTCAACTGGATGATCTCGATTTTTCAATTTTATCATTCCTCCAACAGGATGGAAGGGTGTCGTTTACCGTGATTGCTGAGAAACTGAATGTATCCATTGGTACCATCAGGACCCGGTTTAACAGATTGATTGAAGAAGGTACCATCAATATTATCGGCAGAGTGGACCCTGATAAGGTAGGATTCAGGTCTTATGCACATATCGCAGTGTATATCCGGCCGGCCACCTTTAAGGAGCAAGTGGCGAAGCAGATTGTACAATTACCGGAGGTGAGTTTTCTGGCTATGACATCAGGTGCATATGACCTGGAAGTCAATGTTATGTGTAGAGATAATGATCATTTAGTACAGTTCGTCAACCAATTGTCAGAGATTGAGGGGGTGTACCAGACCAATACGACTATCTATTTTAAGGTCTACAAGTATGCCCAACCGGATCTGATGCTGCTGAAGGAGTAAGCTTTTTTTACGCTATTTTAACAATCTTCCCCGGCTATTCTCGTTAATTTTGCACCCAGACGAAAAGATTAACCAATGATTGTTTTAGACTCATTCTACAACCGTAAACAGGAGATCGTGCACGGCATTATCCACGCCGTAGGCATCCTCTTTGGGCTCAGCGCTCTCCCTGTTCTGACCGGTATTGCCGCTACTCATGGAAATACCCGTGGTATCGTAGGCGCCGGTATTTACAGCTTTTGTTTTATTCTGCTTTTCACCTGCTCTACGGTATACCACCTGGCCCAGGACCAACAGGTAAAAAAGCTCTTTGTGGTACTGGATCATATCAGTATCTATTTCCTCATTGCCGGTACGTACACGCCATTTTTACTGGTGTTTATGAACAATGCATTCGGGATTACACTGCTCTGTATTTTGTGGGGACTGACCGCCGTTGGTGTCATTTTTAAATCCTTCTTTACAGGACGGTTCAATATCCTGAGCACGATCATCTATCTCATTATGGGATGGATTATGATTGTAGGTGGTAAAACATTTTTCACTTCCCTGCCGGTGCCTGTAATCACCATGATCGCTATTGGCGGTGTTTTGTATTCTATCGGTGTGTACTTTTACCTTCGCGAGAAAAGGACTTATACCCACGCCGTATGGCATTTCTTTGTGCTCGCAGCTGCTATTTGCCACTACGTAGCAGTACTGTTATCCGTATAGAATTATTACCTTGGCATTTTAAACCGAATGTTATGAAGAAAGCCATGCTCCTGCTGCTGATAGGCATGACCGTTATACAGGTCAGCAAAGCACAGGATAAACCACGTTTCTGGGATGATGTACAGACGATTAAACACTATGACCA
Organism: Chitinophaga sp. LS1; assembly: GCF_034274695.1. Classification (NCBI taxonomy): domain Bacteria; kingdom Pseudomonadati; phylum Bacteroidota; class Chitinophagia; order Chitinophagales; family Chitinophagaceae; genus Chitinophaga; species Chitinophaga sp. LS1. Next base: position 3,900,439 of record NZ_CP128362.1, on the reverse strand, counting down.
AATGTACGCTCCGCCTGCTAACCCGATCCTTTTTGTCGGAAGCTCTTCTATCCGTAAATGGGAAGATGCAGAACGAACCTTTGCCTCCTATGATGTGATGAACAGAGGTATTGGGGGGGCTGTGGTGAATGATATCACCTTTTACCTGGACGATCTGGTATTTGCATATCATCCACGCGAGATCGTGTTGTATGTAGGAGAAAATGATATTCCGGATGGAGCGGTTGCTGATACAGTACTCGAGCGTACGAAAAAGCTGCTCACTGCCATCAGGGAAAAACTGCCGGAGACACCTATTATTTATATATCTATTAAGCCAAGTCCTTCTCGTGATAAATACAGGGAAACTGTGAAACAGGCAAATGCACTGATTAAGGAATACCTGAAAACGCAGCATAAGATTACATGGATAGATGTGTATACACCGATGTTGACGAAGGATGGGAATTCAAGACCTGAGATTTTCCAGAGTGATATGCTGCATTTGAATAAGGATGGGTACCAGATATGGAAGAAGTTAGTTCAGCCTACGTTGGTAAAGAAAGAGGTAAAGAAATAAATAATTCTCTAAATAGCAATCCCCGCTTAGTCAGCGGGGATTGCTATTTAGGGGATTTTTATAAAGAGAATTTTTATTAAGGAGAACTTCATTAAGAATTCTCTTTTACTCAGCTATCCTTTCTAGTGGCAATTTCAACCCGCCCATAATCACACTCGCTTTCACCACCTTTCCCGCTGCATCTGTCACAAACTCTATCTGCCTGTCCGTTCCATCACTGTAATAAAATTTCTTCTCTGATTCAGGTATCAGCTCTATATCATCCACCCCATTTATCTTACGGTATAATTTACCTTCTTTCCTGATTAACTCTATTTTATTTCCAACAAAATAAGTACCTACATAATTATCTATTACCGCATTATTGATAGCCGCCGCCTTGTGAACATAAGGATTTACGACTGGCATATTTAACATGATACCTGCCAATCCACCGGCTACATATTGTGCATTGGATTCATTGTTGGATAATACGATCACATTGAAATCGCCATCTTTATACCAGCTGATCACTGACCGGTAACCGGGAATGCCCCCACTGTGCCAGATCCTGGGATGGTTAACCAGACTGTCTATCATCAGACCATAGCCGTAATGGCCCATATAAGCAGTGGTCATTTTCCTGGTAGTAGCTTCGGACAATACCTTATTGCCCAGTAATGCCTGATCCCAGGCCAGCAAATCATCTACGGTTGAATACATACCACCAGCAGCATAAGGACCTGACATGGTATAAAAAGGTATATTATAGTCTTCCATATAACCATGTGTACGGTAAGGCAAGAGGGTATCAGGACGATCCATGCCGGTATTTTTCAAACCAGCTTTGTCAGTGATTTTTTTAAGGTAATTCGCAAATGACTCACCCGTTACCTTTTCCACTATATATCCCAACAGGAAATAGTTGGAATTGCTATACGCCCACCGGGAACCGGGTGTGAATAAGTAAGGTTGTGACTGGAAACTTTTAATAAAGTCAGCAGGGGCCACATCCAATACATCAGCATGCAAATCGGTTTCTGGCAGTGAGGTATAATCTGTAATACCGGTCGTCTGGTTCAGCAGCATGTGTATTGTGACCTGATTGCCCTGTGGATAATCAGGAATGTATTTACTCAGTTTGTCATCCAGGTTCAGTTTACCCTGTTCCTCCAAATGAAGGATACAGGCGGCCGTGAATTGTTTGGTAATGGAGCCGATACGGTATTTACCGGCTACCGTGTTTTTCACATGCCATTCCTTATCAGCTTCGCCAAAAGCACCGCTGTAAATGACTTTACCTTTCTGCGCTACGAGTACGCTGCCACTGAAATGGGAGATGGTGGCCTGGGCACGCATATAAGCGTCCAGCTTTAATGGATAGTTGGTTTGCGCCTGGGCTGCAAAGGGTAACAGGAGGAATAAAAGTATCTTTTTCATAGAATGAAGATACGATTTCAAATAAACGAAAAAGCTTTTGCCTTTGGCAAAAGCTTTTTCGTTTGGAAGATTTTTTTCTAAGAAGTTTAGAAAATTCCTTTCTAAGAAGAAATGCTGTTTTATTGTAAAGTTGTAAATACCACTCTACCAATATTCATACGTACACGTGCGCTGGAACCATTGCTGGAAGTATTCAGAATTTTGAATCTCACAGCAGTACCCGCTGCTGCACCAATCGTAAAGGTCTCTGTATTCATTACTGACACTGTGCTGCTGATTGGGCTACCTACCTGTGTCCAGGTTGCACCTGCATCATAAGAAGCAAACAGCGTGAAACCATAAGTAACAGCATCACCGGTATCATAGCTTGCACCTGCGTGATCGATGGCAATTGTCTGCACACCGGTCAGGTCAAAGTTCATCATGATATAACCATCGTCAGTGCTACTGTTAGCACCTCTCAGACGAGCTGTATTTGTATTACCGCTGGTGAATACGTCCTTCGCTGTAGAAGTACTGGATACCGCTACCAATGACTGGCTAAACTGCCATGAACCTACGTCCTGAGTGGATGCAGCATCTGCATAGCCTGTTTTACCACCTTTGCTGAAGTTTTCAGTATATACTACAGTGGTGGTACTACCACTTCCGCTACCATCGTCAGAACCGCTATCGCTGCCACCGCTACCTGAATCACTACCACCTGAGGAGGAAGATGTAGATCTGATCACGTCTGTAGTATCACGGATATTTACTTCATAGCTGGAACTATTGATGTTCAATACACCTGTGTAAGAAGATGCTGCTGTTGGGAATGTTGATGATGCGAAAGAAGCACCTGTACGAACAAAGGAGTTCACTGTACCTGTTGCATCTGTCACGACTACTGTACCTGAATAAGTACTGCCAGCTGTATTGCTCAGGGTCACTGTACTAATGGTCACCAGCGTACCGGAGAGTGCCGCTGCCTGTGCCTTCAGTTCGGTAATGGTCAATACCTTTGGTGTGATGCTCATGGTATCGCCGGTGGCTGTAGCACTATCCAAAGGAATGTTGTTCAGTTCCAGCTGACCATAATAGCTCGTCAATGTCTGACCACCTATTGCAATCTTCAGTTTCTGCCCCTGTGTAAAGCTATGTGCTTCTGTGAAACGCACAAGGATACCTGACATATCGTTACCCTCCTGGAGGTACAGATTCTGTGTATTCACGTTACCCTTTGCACTATTAGAAATCACATAACCAGTGATATAACGACCTCTTGGCACTGTGATGTCTGCACTGCTATACAGGCTACGCAGACTATCGATGCTGATCTGTTCTACACTGTCGCTGGCAGTTGTACCATCGCAACGAACACCTGTCATATCAGCTACGTCATCCAGTGTGCGGATGTAGAACTGTTTATCTGAATTATAGAAAGAGTAGATACCTGTGATGGTACCTTTACCCTGTGCCACCGTTTTGTTTGCAAAACTTGCATAACCGCTGGTACGAACTGAGAGCGTATTGGCAGAGCAATCCTGCAGGGTTACGTTTGCAGTTGTTGAATTTACACTGTCTGCATAAGTTGAACTCAAATAGCTGTCTGCAAACTCCACATCCTTGATGCTTACGAGCATGCTCTGGTAAGTGGAAGACAGTTCGCTGATAGTTACTTCTACCGGCTCTACCACGTTGCCAGTGCTACCCACGGTGATGAAGTCATCAATCACGGAGCTGGAAATACGCTGTGGCTGGTTGCTGCTATTTACACCCAGCCCCAGTTCCAGCAGACCATTGTAAGTACCCAGTGTCAAACCTTTCAGGTTGATAAAGAGTCTACGACCTACAGGATAGGAAGCATACAAAGAAGATTGATCGATTTCGATTTCGATACCTGCGGTTGCATCCTGCAGGGTGATCTTTTTATACAGGTTATCTTCCTGGTCGTTACCTGTCACCACACCTACTATAATCAGGCTGTCGGTAATTTCTACCGGCGTACCTGTATACATTGCCTGTAATTCTGCAATGGTAGTAGTTGCCTGAATGTCTGGGTCAGTTGCATAAGGAGGTTCATCGTACTGGCGCTTACAAGCCCCAAAAGTAAGGGATAATAAAAGCAGCATCCCCAATAAGGTACGGTAAGAATGCAATAAATTTCTCATTGTTATAGCTGATTATATTTTTAATAATTAAAGTCTGAATGCAAGGCTGGCAAAGAAATTCGCGCCATATGCGTAATAGAATTTCGGAGGGAAAGTGCTCGCGTCTTTGTCAGTATAGTTAAAACGTAGCTGCTCATAACCGCCACTGATCAGGTTCCGGTTGTTCAGCAGATTGTTTACACCCAGTGTGAATACAATTGATGCAGAACGCCCTCCTACGTGGGTATACCAGGTCTTTCCACCAAACAGATCCATGGTCAACTGCGCAGGCAGTTGCTCCTGATCCAGGATGGAATGCCACTGTGTAGAGTTGTGTTGAACATCTTCTGTAGCTCTCTCTGTACGTCTTACCGGGTTAATTTCCAGCCACATCTTGTCGAAGTAGTTCGCATTCACATTTATGAACCAGTTTTTCTTACCCTGGTAGTTCAGCCCTACTGTGTAGGCTTCCTGGGGTGTCTGACCTACATGATAGTTCTTGGTATATACTGTTTCGGATGTGATCACATCAGAGCTGTTATCAGATGTTACTACCGCATGCTGACGGGAGTCGTAGAAATAACGACCGATGTTCGCAGCCGCAGTCGCCTTCAGCCCTTCATAAACAGGGACTTCGATACCGAACTCCATACCATAGTTTACCTTGTCTATATTAGACAGTGCATAGTTTACAAAGCTGGCGTAGCTGTCATCGTAATAGCTCATGATGTCCATTCCATCCTGGAACAGGGAGTAGTAGGCATTCAGACGAACTTTTACTTTCTCCGCATTCATGACGTAACCGGCTTCTGCGCTATATATTTTCTCTGCTTTCACATCGCTCTGTGTACCGTTGTGGTTACGTGGAGAGGTGAAGATGTTCTCTACATAAGGAGAGCGGGTGGATGCTGATGCATTCAGGAATACATAGTTACGGCCATCGATCTTGTAGGTTGCACCTGCTTTGAAAGCGTAGTTATTGAAGTTGAAAGTTTCGGATTTACCTTTTGAGTTGGTTGGATACAAACCATTTCTGATATATCCTTCGCGGAACATAGATGTATAGTTATATGCACCGGATACGAAGAAGTCTACATGGTCGTAGTGGAACATACCCTGTAAAAACACTTTTGCATCGTTTACGTTCATGGAATAGTCGTAACCGTATTTATCTTTTCTTTTCAGGATGCGGTTAGGATTATCCAGGTCAAACTGTTCAACATCTTCTGTGCTGGTATTGGTCTGTTGTGCAAACTTATTCACATTCACATAGAAGTCGCCACCCAGCAGATCGTGTACACGCTGGTAGTTGCGGTCACGCTGGTGGTTGAAGTAGATACCGGCAGTGAGGTCGGCATGCTTGTTCAGGTTCTTATTGTAAATAGTGTTGAAGTTGAATTTTGTTGTCTGCACCACCCTGTCCTGCAGGATGTACAGGGAACGGTTGCCTGTTACACTGTTGCCGGTGATGCCGTTTGCATTTTCAACAGTCTCTTCATTGATACGGTTGATGTTGTACATCTTTGTCCAGTTGATCTGGCGGTAAGATTCATCCGTACGATATTTGTTGGCAATGTATTCAGCTGCAGCAGTGCTTTCCTGGTAGCTTGGCAGGTTGCGGTAATAGTCAGGTCTTGGATCTGGTGCATTGTACCAGTCAAGTCCTGTACGTGCACGCTCCCCATACGAGAAAGCAACGGCAGTGTTCAGACGGCTCTTGTCGTCAATCTTCCATTCATGACTCAGGATTGCATATGGCTGATAGGTAGTGGTATAATTTGCACTACGCTTTTTGCCATCCTGCCATCCCCATGAGGAGTTGTAATAATGTGAACCTGCGAGGTCGTACATCTCTTTCGTAGCGGCGGACTGACCACCATCAGCAGTTGGCGAACCGAAGGTCACGAAAGACAGCATATGCTTTGCATTGATCTTTTTGTCTACTGCGAAGAAGTAGGATGCACCTTCGTAGAATGTTCCTTCTACATAACCATCTTTGGAATAACGACCGGAAGCGGCGAGAGAGAAAGCCCACCCTTTCTTGCTCATACCTGAACTCCAGCTGGCCATAAGACGGTGATTGTAGTTACCACGGGTCGCTGCATAGCTGATGCTCAGTTGCTGACGCTGACGAAAAGCACGTGTGTCAATGTTGTTCACACCACCGATTTCGCCTAAACCGAAATCAACAGGGCGCAAACCATTGGCACTTTGTCTGTTACGCATCACATCGTTCAGACCACCCCATAAACTCCATGGTGTGAAACCATTGGTAATGTTCTTTACAGGAATGCCATTGATATATGTTTCAAAATAATCGGCATTATAGCCTCTTACTTTGAACCTTGCAGCATTGAAATTTGCCACGTTTGAAAAATACGGATCCCTTCCTGCATATAGAATGGAGGAGATGTTCTGACCGGCGGCATTGCCATTGTCAGAGTCTGTTTCATCAATAGCAATGATGGGAATGTTGGCCTTTACATCCTCTCTGATCAGAGAATCCCGTACATAGGCTGAATCACGAACCTGTGACCTTGCACTGGAAATGAACATACAAAGGCATCCCACCGCAACTATTCTGTTGTAAATAGACATAAGGATTTACGAATGGTGTTTGTTTAAAAAATAAATGCAAAAGAATCCCCTACCCGGAAATGAATCCGGTTATTAAAATGTATTTGCGATGTGCGATTAGTTCACGAAAAATGGATCAACAGCGTGTTCACATATGTTGATAGTTACTCTAAGCTCATGACATAATGCTTCCTCAGCTTATTTATGTTTTATTTTACTAGCGGTCGCAAAAGTATACGATTTTTGAAATTACAAAATATTGTTAAATTCGTTTCATCGCATTTAATAATTTGTTAACATTCTTAGCGCATACTACCTAGAATGCTTATACTTTCTTTGCAGCCGTTTTTATATCAGAATACGTGAACTAAAATAATCTCAATGCTATCGAGAAGAGCTATCAACCAGTTGATTATCTTAACCTTGTGTCCTTTATTATCCCTATGGGCACAGAAAAAAGAGTACAAGGTGATCAACATCGGATTTTACAATCTTGAAAATTTTTTCGACACAATTCATCAGGAACATGTAAACGACTATGAATTTTTACCAACAGGAAACAAGGGATATACGAGTGAAGTATATCAGGACAAAGTAAAGCACATGGCCAGTGTGATAACTGACATGGGCAAACAATTTTCCCCGGATGGCGTGGCGCTTTTAGGTGTGGCAGAGATTGAAAATGAAGGAGTTTTGAAGGATCTGATCAATACAGGCAAGCTACCTTACAAGATCGTACACTATGACTCTCCTGATAAACGCGGTATCGATGTGGCATTGTTATATAACCCTGCATACTTTACTGTTATAAGTAGTAAGTCGCTCACGGTGCAACTTCCGGACGGTTACCCAACCCGTGATGTATTGTGGGTGACAGGTAAACTGGATGGTGAAGTGTATCACATATTTGTGAATCACTGGCCTTCACGTCGTAATGGAGAAGCTGCTTCTGCGCCGGGACGTGCCATTGCAGCAGGCGTGAGCAGACATATTATGGATAGCCTGTTCCGGATAGATCCGAATACAAATGTGGTCCTGATGGGTGACCTGAATGATAATCCTACTAATGAAAGTATGACCAGGGTATTGAAAGCAAAAGGTGATGCGGAGAAATTGAAAGAGAATGAATTGTTTAATCCCTGGATGGCGTTTTTTAAGAAAGGGATTGGTACACTGGCATACCAGGATTCATGGGCATTGTTTGACCAGATTGTGATGTCTCAGCATTTATTGAATAAAGATGATGGGCATTATCACTTTTACAAAGCGAATATTTTCAAGAGGGACGATATGATCCAGACTTCTGGCAGATATCAGGGGTATCCTAAGCGCACTTTTGATTTTGATAACTATATGGGGGGTTTTAGTGACCACTTTCCAACTTTCATTACTCTTATAAAAGCTAATTGATGCAAGCGAAAAAATTATTATTGCCAGCTGCGTTCGTACTATTGATCCTTGCTGCCTGTGAGAAACAGGGAGATGTGGCGGTAAAACCGGCTGCAAGTACACCAGACACAATTCGTTATTCAGGTGGAGAGTCTTCTTCTGCTGATACATGCGGAACTTATACTGCTAATACAAGTGACAATAGTCATATCTTATTGGGAAATCCGTCAAGTGCACAGCCTTGTATAGAGTTTCCGGCGAACTATTTAATTGACAGAGATTATTGGATAGGATCGTATAATAGTTTACGTGGCGGACCGAATTGGGTGAGCTGGCATTTGCAGGCGAGTGATGTGGGAAGTTCCGGCAGAACGGATGATTTCAGGGCGGATACAGAGTTGCCTTCTACATTTTATCAGGTACAGAGTACGAGTTTCACCAGTTCAGGATTTGACAGGGGACATAACTGTCCTTCAGGAGATAGAACGAGCTCTGTGGATGCGAATGAAGCTACTTTCCTGATGAGTAATATGATTCCGCAGGCGCCGAATAATAACCAGAAGGCGTGGGCGACGTTTGAGGATTATACAAGGAATACGCTGGCGGGTAGTGCGAATGAGTGTTTTATTGTCATGGGTAGTTATGGTACTGGTGGTACTGGTTCTGCGGGTGCGGCGACTACGATTGATGGTGGCAATGTGACTGTGCCAAGAAAGGTTTGGAAGGTGGTAGTAGTAATTCCAATTGGGGATAATGATCTGAGCCGTATCACCAGCAGTGCTACTGTTGTGGCGATTGATACGCCGAATGATAATACGACAGTATCTACGAACTGGAAGGAGTATATCACTACTGTGAAGGCGATTGAAGATTCTACAGGGTATAGTTTGTTGAGTAACTTACCGACGGATGTACAAACAGCTTTAAAGTCTAAGGTATATGTGCCGTAAATAGCGAAAGAATTGAGAATTCCCCTGCGGGAAATTCTCAATTCTTTCGGAGGAGCGAACGGTATTAAAAAACCAGGTTCAGATTTTCCTCAAAAAAATCTAAACCTGGTTTTTTAATACCGTTCTTTTTTTATAAATAACCGTTCTCTTTTTTATATAATGTTTACATCGATTACACCTTCTGCGTTTGTGAGTTTTGCGATGCAGTCATCGCTTAGATGACGGAGATGGAGTTTCTTGCCGGCTTGTTTATACCGTTCAGTTAATTTACCTAATGCCTGAATAGCACTCATATCAGTGACACGGCTACCATTGAAATCAATGATGACTTCTTCCGGATCATTTTCAAGATCGAAGCTCGCATTGAAAGTGCTGATAGCACCGAAAAACAGCGGACCATTTACTTCGTAATGTTTGATCCCTTTTGCATCGATATAGTTTTTCACCTGTAATTTATGCGCACTTTCCCATGCGAAAACAAGCGCTGAGATCACCACGCCTGCAAGTACAGCGAGGGCAAGGTTGTGCAGCCATACAGTGATAAGGGCCACGAGAATACCAATGATGACATCGTGACGGGGCATTTTGTTGATGATGCGGATACTGATCCATTCAAAGGTACCGATAGCCACCATCATCATCACACCAACCAGTGCTGCCATGGGAACTTTTTCTATAATAGGCGCACCAAATAAGATCACCATCAATATGGTGATGGCTGCAATAATGCCGGAGAGCCGCGCTCTGGAACCTGCGGAGAGATTCACGAAAGTTTGCGCGATCATAGCACATCCACCCATGCCGGTGAAGAATCCATTTAAAATATTTGCAGAACCCTGCGCAATGCATTCTTTATTATTCCGGCCTTTGGTGCCGGTAATATCATCTACTACATTTAATGTAAGGAGCGATTCTATTAAACCTACACCTGCCATTACCAGGGAGTACGGGAAGATGAGTTTTAATGTATCAAAAGTCCAGGAAATAGCGGGGATATGGAATGGAGGGAAACCACCACTGAGGGCTGCAATATCTTTTACAGTTTTGGTGTGTATTCCAAAACCTAATACGAGTGCAAATACGATGATGATAGCTACGAGTGATGCAGGTACTGCTTTTGTCAATTTAGGAAAGAAGAACACAATCGCGATGGTTAATAATACCAACCCTAGCATGATGTATAAAGGAGACCCTGACAACCACTCCCCACTGCCTAATTTAAATTGTTGTAATTGTGCGGTGAAGATGATGATGGCTAACCCATTTACAAATCCATACATCACCGGCTGAGGTACAAGTTTAATAAACTTCCCTAATCTAAATACCCCGACTAAGATTTGTAAAAGTCCTGCCAGCATAACAGCGGCAAATACATATTCGATACCATGGGATTGCATTAATGCAATCAATACGACCACTGTTGCTCCTGCACCACCCGATACCATACCGGGGCGCCCACCAAAAACGGCAGTAACTAAGCCCATGATAAAAGCGGCATATAAACCGGTTAATGGAGAGAAACCTGCTAAAATTGCAAAGGACAGCGATTCAGGAATCATGGTCATGGCTACAGTGAGGCCAGCCAGGATTTCGTTCTTGTAATCGACTTTTTGCTTAAAGTCAAATAAATTCAGGTAAGCCATGTTGATGTATTATACGTGCGCGGGGCGCAAAGTTACTCGATTTTCCCCGGGATTCAATTAATTTCGCATGATGCCTGCATTCTCAAATATCTTATTCAACGCCCTTAAGCACCACCGTGGGTATATTCATCAACAGATTGCACTTGCTACACCAGACACTTTGCCTGAATTATTGAAGAAACTGGGCAACTCCCAGATGGATATTTATTATGGACATTTATCACAGGAAGGGTTATTTGAAGAAGTTTTGAGTCATATTCCGGCAGCAGATGAAGCAGCATACCTTGCATGGCTACAAGGAGCATACAGAGAAATTATATTATCTGATACTTCTAAATGGATACTGCTGGAAGGCAATGTACCCGGTCAATACATTCATATACACCCGGCAAGATATTCTCCTGAAAGCATGCGGGTAAAAGCAACTATTTTAAAAACTGCCATCGCCTGTATAGTCGTTCATCCGGGGGTAACACATCCTGATTTGAATATGGTTAATCATATACGCAAAACAATACTGGGCCTGTCTCCTGTAAGAGATCTGGCCCAGTGTCAACACCTGTGGCAGGTAATGAACCTATTACTTATCTGAATGAATTTTGATATTCTTCCCCGAAAGTACAAACTGGCTATCACCCCTGTAGGCGATAGTTTCAGGAAATTTAGGCCGGGTAGCTACATGTGCCTTTACCACTTCAAAGATGAAAAAGTTATAAGTATTGATGAGCTTACGATCATGAATTTTACATTCAAAGCTGGCGAAGCATTCCTTTATTAATGGCGCTTTTACGATACTGGCTGCCTCGGCAGTGAAGCCTATTTCTGCAAACTTATCTGTATCTGCACCCGTACAGTTCCCCACAGCAACTACTTTCTTAGCGATATCAGCAGTGGGAATGTTGATCACACATTCCCCACTTTTATAGATCAGGTCGAAACTGTAATTACTCCCAGTGATCATACAGCCGATAAGGGATGGAACAAACTCCATTACAGTGTACCATCCCATCGTCATAATATTGTGTTTGCCTTTGTAAGCAGATGTAACGAGGACCGTAGGAGTGGGTTCTAAGAATCGTCTTACGTCCTCTACCGGAAAGTCTTTTTTCATTTTAGTTTGAATCTTGTCTTTGGCCAGAACCAATTACTCCTGTAGATTCATTGGTTGCATCAGGTAAATTCTCTTTTGTCAATACAGGCTCATTCGGATTGGGCCTTTCTCTATATTTACGCCCTGTGATCAGGTCCCCATCTCTCTCCCCATTATGCTGGGTAATATACTCCCGCTCATTCAAAGATGCTTCATGCTGCGGCAGTTTCTCTCCTGCTGTATTATGACTTGGCTCATTGGCCTTATGTGCATTAGATGCGGAAATCTTTGCGCCAAGGAGATCATTCATCCACACATGTAATTTAGTTTTATTACCTGAGATAATTTTGCGCTCACCTCTCATCAGGGCTTTATATCCGTCCTGTGCCACAACCTCAGGGGAAGCCAGTTGAGTTTCTCTATAAGTGACGGTATCCTCCTGCCCTGCCTTGTGGAAAAAGTCTGTATCTGTAGCTCCAGGTAATAAAGCTGTGATGGTAATATTCGTATCACGCAGCTCATCTACCAGCGCAGCACTGAATGACAGAACGAATGCTTTGGTAGCAGCATATACTGCCAACAATGGCATTGGCGTGGTCCCCGCCTCTGACCCTACCTGTAGGATCTTCCCTTCGTTGCGGCGCACCATGTCACGCAAAAATAACTTGGTGAGTGACACCAGACCGATGATATTCAGATGAATGATATCAATGTCACGCTCCAGACTGGTATCTACGAATGGTCCCCACTCACCTTGCCCCGCATCATTGACCAATACATCCACTGTAATACCCATTTTCTTTGTCTGTTCGTAGATTTCTTCCGCTGCTTCCGGTGCAAATAAATTCCTTGCTATAGGTGTAACTTCCACTGTGTAACTTTTCTTCAACTCATCTGTCACGTCCTTCAATCGTTCTTCATTACGTGCTATCAGGATCAGGTTGTAACCATCTTTTGCAAAGCATTTCGCCAATTCAAAGCCAATCCCACTGGTGGCGCCTGTTATAAGCGCATACTTGTTTCTATTCTCTATATTAACAGGTTCCATAAAGTTATATTTTTATACTTAGTGAAGTACAAAGATGAGGCCACGTGATTGCTAAGACTGGTATGATATTTTAATACTGAAAATGAAAAACCGGATTAATTATGATGGATAAAATGCTTGAGAACGCTTACCACAGGAACAATTTGATGAAACAAAATTTGATCTAAACGCCAGGGTGATCCATACATTGCGCGATGCTGGTATTAAACTGCCGGGGATGTAGCGTCATATGCTCACTTTTGTCGAAAAACATCTTAGCGCACCGATCTGTATTCATTTAAAATAAAACAGGCTGCATCATAAGTTCGATACAGCCTGTTTTCCTCGGTTACCCATAGAAACAGCTTGTCTTTTTAAACGATTCCCAGGAGGTTAATTTTTATGCGAAACAACTCCTACATCATTTTTTCTTTCACATTATTGCAAACAGTATGGAATAGATTTTCCCAATCCGCTGTAAATCGATCTATATTAAACCGCCTGAGCGCCTTCTCCCTTGCCGCTTTTCCCATCCGTGCAGCCAGCTCAGGATCATTCATCAGCAGTTTCATTTTATCAATGAGAAAATCTATATCCGTGTGGATAAAACCATTCACCCCATTTTCAATCACCGTGACCAGTTCTGTAGTAGCAAGCCCTATTACAGGTAATCCCTGCATCATCGCTTCGCATACTGCCAGTCCTAAACTGGTATGCCGTACCGGATGAAAGAGGTAACGATATTTACCCCTGAATGCAGGCAACTGCGCAAACGCTACTTCGCCCCCTCCTATCGCATCGTTGCCCATGCCTGCCAGGTCTACAGGCACCTCTTTCGTTACATGCTGAAATACATCCCAACCCAGCGCACGACCTCTTTGTGACAGGTGATTGATAACGGTGATACCTTTACCCAGTTCTCCTGTGTAAGGAATATCTGAATCTGTGACACCATGTTCTATCACGGTAACAGGCGTGCGGTTATTATCCCACATCAGTCTATTATAGTGTGTTACATGCACGAGACAGATACGACGATCATTGACCGTATGGCGGGTGCCAAAGGGGCTTTTGAGCGGGGTATTGTGTTCCAGGTATACTCTGGGTAATCTGCGCTGTGCAGGTGTCAGGATCTCGTATTGATCTACAAGATAATTCTTGACTGATTGGTACATGATGACATCAAAGTCATAACTCTTTACCATATCAGCCGGTATCTCTATTACATTGCTTCCATATGGGAATGTTCTCCCACGACCATAATAACCGGGTGTACGCTCATCATTTACCGGGATATATATATCATAGTTCCCCTGTGACAGATAATACAAATAGCTACCATGAATATGCCATGTAAAGATTTTCAATCTGGATTCAGAACCAACCCGGGTCGTCATACAATGAGAAATTTGATTTTATAGTGAGTGAATTTGTCCCAGTTTTTTTGAGTGAAAATAGCCAAGCATACAGGTAGAAAGTTCGTCAGATAGTGTTTAATGCCATTTACCAATAATAACAAGAAGCAAACCAACAGTACTCAATGGGTAAGGAAACGCCTGTAATGGGGGTATTTATTCATATGAAAGTCTCTCTCAGCAGCAGGGTTTGGGAGTAGCTGAGCAAGTTGTTCCCCATTTATAGGAACCATGGGAACAAGTGACGTAATAGCACAGATCGCCGGAATCCTTTACCTACCTTGAATAAACAGGTTGAGAAGTGAAAGTAGGGACAAGGAAAACTTACTTGCCTGATCGCTCATGATAAGCCTTTTCCCAGTCCAATAGTGCTTCTTCTACTGTATTACCTTCCCCAAATACTGACTGCTCTGTACCTGCCCCTAATACGCAATAATACCTATCGCCGTCTGTATATACGTCTGGGCGAAAATTGAGAACAGGTGCAGGTAGATTCATAGAAGTGAAATCTACCTGTACCTTTTCCTTATCAAGAGATGTGTGCTTCATATTATAATTCATTTCTGTCACCACCTACGCTGTACGAATTGTTTTCTTCATCTTCTGCACCCGTGCCTTCATTGTCATCATCCAATTCACTACCGGGTACATCCAGATCTTCACCTGATATCTGACCGGTTTGTTCTTCCAGTAATTCACCCTCCTCATCCACATTATCCAACTGGGCACGTTTCAGATCACTGGCGCCTTCATCGCCAGGTGTGACGTTTGCACTTTCATATAGATCCTGTCTTTCCTGACGGGATACATTGCTACGTTCATCAGTGATCAGTTGTTCATCGTCTGTTTCAATCGTATCTTTTGGACTGCCATTCAAATCGTCGAGTACGCCATATCCCTCTTCATCATCGGAGGCGGGAGTAGACACATGGCCAGCATCAGGCAGTAACGGTTCTACATTTTCCTGACCGGGTATATCATTTACCTCAGGCATGTCTATAATTGTCGTTTCTGGTTTCATACGATCCTGATCATGCTTTGAATCCTGTATATCGTTTGTAGTTTTTGTCTTGTTTGCCATAACATTGGTTTTCTTTTGAGATAACAATAATGAGGCCATGCCATTTTTTGCATGGATCCAACTTTGCACTACCTATTTAAAATATGTTCACTCTTTAATAAATTCACTTTATGGATAAGAAAAACGAACAACCAGAAAATCCGTTAGAGAATAAGAACGAACAGGCAATTGATGATCAAAATGTGCCGGTGAGTGCGCCAGTCTCACTATGGTCAGCATTCAATGTGAGGCTATAAGATTCTTCATGCTATTTAGGGCATCTGCGGATAAAAATAAATTGCTTCTTGCCCAGGAAACGATCTGTTTCTTTCCATAGTTTATAATCGTACGCTATGAGTTCATTGAGTGCATAATCCCAGATGTTGTTATCGAAGCGACATTCTCCGATAAATGTACCTCCGGGTTGTCTGCTCAGGTAAATTTTAATCCAGTAGAAATCTTTGTAATCATGATCGGGTTCAGTGATCTCTCTTTCAAAAACTTCTTTGATAGCAGGATAAAGAATATCGGGGAAAGTGTTGTCCTGGTGCCCGTCAATATCATCCATGAAGGCACCCTGCACCTGCAGGTGACTGTAGTTAAGATGGAACTCATCGCCGGTGGGACTTTTGAGTTCATAGACAGGCTCATAATAACCTAGCAGACATTGGAAGAAGCCAGTGAGGAAACCTCTGAAAAATGTATAGGCTCCCTGTGACATGGATTCTTCCGGATCAGTGCCGATGGCCGCCATTTCTTCATACATGATATTGTCTCCCTTCAGGCGGATCATAAAGGCCAGGTGATATACTTTTACATCATTGCCGTGGTCCTGTTCGCCTAAAACGTTACAAACAATTTCAAGCTCTAGCTCCCGTAAATAAACGATATCGTTTACAGCTTCGATGGTAAGGGTAACGGGTACTTCAAAATCAAACGATTGAATAGCGTTCGCGAGATTGGTTGCCAGTGTGGGTACAAGTACATTCGTTTCCATGCGGGTTTGTAGGTTAGTTTCGACAAACTTATTAAATTTTCGGCTATTAATTGCCGTGGTTGGTGCATGGCCCCCTGCCGGAATATGCTTAAATTGTTTGTTCATTAAACCCCCATTGTTATGATTATAACTAGCAAAGCCTTCAGCGGATTTTCTGTCAATGATATTCAAAAAGCGAAAACCTTCTACCAGGATAAACTGGGGATGGAAGTGACGGATGGACCTATGGGTGTGATGGAACTGCATATAAATAACGATTCGAAAGTTCTGGTGTACCCTAAGCCAACGCATACCCCAGCTTCTTATACGGTATTGAATTTCCCGGTAGACAATATTGATCAGGCTGTGGATGAGCTGAGTAGTAAGGGTATCCGGTTTATAAAGTATGGCGGGGAGTTAAATACAGATGATAAGGGGATTTTTAGGGGCGGGGGGCCATTGATTGCCTGGTTTGAGGATCCTGCAGGAAATATATTGTCGGTGATCGAATCGCCGGGGAATGGCATGTAGAAGCCCCCGTTGGTAATTCACTGTCTGTAGGCTAATCGCCAGAGAATAGCATGTAGAAGCCCCCTCTGGTCATTCACTACCTGTAATCGCCCCCCGGGAAAAACATATAATTCCTGAAAGGCGTACCTTTGCGCCCATGGATTATTTTAAAAAGCTACTGGATCTGCTGAAGACTGAAAGAGAAGAAGATCGGCAGTCCTATATTTCACTCACGGAAAAAACATCTGTAGCCGAACGCCGCGCCAACGGCCTCTCCTGGTACCCTATTGCTATCAGGGGAACCGAAATGAGCCGCGGAGACTACCTGACCGTCGAAGTAGAACGTACCACCCACCAGGACATCTCACATCAACTGCGCTTTGGCGTATCTGCCGTGCTGTTCTCCAACCACGATCCTAAAAAAGATAATATAGAAGGTACCGTCTCCTACCAGAGCGGTAACCGCCTGAAAATCACCTTACGCACCGATGAGCTCCCGGAATGGGCAAACGACGGGAAATTAGGCATCGACCTGTCTTTTGATGACAACAGCTACGATGAGATGCAAAATGCCTTAAAACAGGCATCAGGAGCTGATAAAAATCAGCTCGTACAAATCCTGACTGGTAAAAAGTCGCCTACCTTTAATAATGAACTGCCAAAGTTCACCCATCCCCGGCTCAATGCCTCCCAACAGGATGCAGTGAACAGAATTCTGGCCGCCAATGAACTGGCTATCGTTCACGGCCCTCCGGGAACCGGTAAAACCACGACCCTCGTACAAGCTATTAAAGCCCTGTATGCTCAGGATCGTAAACAGATCCTCGTAGTCGCCCCCAGCAATACGGCTGTAGACTTACTGAGTGAAAAACTCTCAGACGAAGGCATGAATGTACTCCGGGTAGGTAACCCTGCAAGGGTGTCTGAAAGACTCATGTCGCTCACTCTCGATAGTAAAATGGCTGAACACAACAGCATGAAAGAAGTGAAGCGCCTGCGCAAACAGGCGGGTGAGTTCAGAGACATGGCGCATAAATACAAACGGAACTTTGGAAAGGCAGAACGTGAACAACGCAAGGCCCTCTTTGATGAAGCACGGAACATTATGAAGGCTGTGGAAAACACGGAATCTTATATTGCTGAAGACCTCATTCATAAAGCACAGGTGATCACGGCTACTTTAGTAGGTGCCAACCACTATACCGTGAAGCAACTGAAATACCATACCGTAGTGATTGACGAAGCCGGACAGGCACTGGAGCCTGCCTGCTGGATCCCCATTCTGAAAGCAGAGAAAGTGGTACTGGCTGGTGACCATTGTCAGCTCTCCCCTACTATCAAATCTGACGAAGCCGCGCGTAACGGTCTTGCACATACATTATTGGAGAAGTGTACGGAGTTGCATCCTGAAGCAGTCGTATTGCTGGAAGAACAGTATCGTATGCATGCTACCATCATGGGCTATTCTTCTGCTATCTTCTATCACGATAAACTGAAAGCACACGCTTCTGTAGCAGCGCACCTGCTCTTCTCTGCAGATAGTCCTTTGTCTTTTGTAGATACTGCCGGTTGTGGTTTTGAGGAAAAGACGGAAGGTACCAGTACAACGAATCCTGAAGAAGCTGCGTTCCTGTTTAAACACCTCTCCCAGTTTGTTGATACATTGAACACACATTACCAACCTGCAGATTTCCCCAGTATTGCGATTATCTCTCCTTATAAACAACAGATACAACTGTTGAAAGAGCAACTGGAACATTCACCGGCACTACAGCCTTTTGGAAACAGGATCTCCGTGAATACCATCGATAGCTTCCAGGGACAGGAAAGGGATATTGTGTATATCAGTATGACGAGAAGTAATAGTGATAACAAGATCGGTTTCCTTTCTGACATCCGGCGTATGAATGTGGCGATGACCAGAGCCAGGAAGAAACTGGTGGTGATTGGAGATAGTGCTACGCTGTCCCAGCTGCCGTTCTATGCTGACTTCATTGCATATGCAGAAGGGAAGGATGCTTACCAGAGTGCGTGGGAATTTATGGATAGTTGATTGATGCCCCCACAGACATACACAAAAAAACGAGGAAAAATTAAAAAACCTTCTCAATACACATTAGGTACCCGAATAAAATGAGGCTGACCAAAAAGTAATGGTCAGCCTCATTTTATTCGGGTACCTGATGGAGCCCTGTCATCGTTTAAGCAATTGTCAGGACCTTCATTTTGCTTTTTGGTCAGCCTCGTTTTTTTATTTCAGGTCTATAGAAGTATTACCTACACAAATCACGTATTAATACGCTAGGCGTTTCTTTTGGGGACATCTACCTTTGTTTCACCACAACAAAGCTAAAGTTTCGTCACCCCAAAAAAAACGTCATGGAAAATCTGAAGATTCCCGGTCTGTCAGCGGAGCAACTATTTACCCGCCAGACCTTTTTATTGCAGTCATTCATTTCACAGCCTGCTATCACCAACACCAACACTACATGGGAAGAACTTTCCTGCGTAGGCTACAATCCTTCCAAAGGCAAGTTGGAAGCGATTGTAAGCATCAAGCAAGCTACCGGTTACAGCGGTGGTCTCTGTACCAATGGCTCTAAAGAATACGTCCGCTTCTTTGTAGACTTCAAAGACGGCAGCGGTTTCCAGGATATGGGATACACCAGCTTCAAGGTAGCTGACATCTCTGAAGCACCTGCGGGTCCGCAACATCCATTGAAGTATATGACATTCCTGTACATCAATGATGAGAAATACCGCCGCTTCCTTGCCTGTAACCAGGCCGTGATACCAACTGTAAGAGCGGTATTATCATGGAACAGCATCCCCTCTGCTAACCCAAACGACAAGCCATACTATGGCAATGTGAAAGATGTGAATATTCAACTGCCCCGCAAAAAGTTCATCATCTGGAATGATATCTTCACCATCCTGAATGTGAAGGAGAAACCAGACTTTCTCGCGAACATTGACCTGCAGGCAAAAGTTGATTTACCAGCTTTAGCTCCTGTGCCGCCTTTAGAACAATTGTACACGACCTACAAGCGTGCACAGGTACCTGATCATCGTACGTTCTATCCTTCTGTAATAGCGAAGATCAGTAATGGCACCAAGCTTTATAAAGCGGCTTCGGGCTATAATCTGACAGATATTGCGCAGCTGAAAGTAGATATCAGCGCTATCTCCAAGATCATTCTGCAACCTGTAGGACAAGCGGATGTGACCTTTGAAGAATTGACCTGTGTAGGGCTGAATACCGCACAGGATACTCTGGGCGCTGTAATCAAAGTAAAGAAGAACAGCGGTTTTAGCGGCGACATGTGTCATGCAGGTTCGCAGGAGCATGTGGCTTTCTGGGCTGACTGGGACAACAACGGCACCTTCACGCAATACCTGGGTACTGCCAGTGTAACCGTACATGATATCAGCAATATTCCTGAAGATGGTCTGTACTACAATGTAGACCTGCCTATTAACCTGAAAGGTCGTATTAAAAGCTGTACAACACCGAATATTATCAGGGTACGTGCAGTATTGTCATGGTCTTCCCTCCCTTCTACTACCAATCCGAATACACTGAATACCTGGGGCAACAGGATAGATGCAGTGGTACAGATCCGTCCAAGCCAGGTAGCTCATGTAGATGCGGAACTGACACTGGTGGGTGGTGTGGACCGCGATGCCATCGATCCGGCCAGCTTCCTGGTAAATGCAGCATCCGTTTCACCTACAAGAGATAACAACCGTCCTTATGGCGGCTGGGTGAGCTTCCATGGCATCATTGACCGTAATGGTTTCAATGGTGAGATTAAATACAAGATCGAGTACAAGCAATTTGGTGCTGCTGATACCACTTATGCCCCGGTATCCACTGCTGAAAGCTTTGCGATGATCGATTTCAATCCTGATCCGAACCTGGAATACAGCGATGCACAGAACCCTGCCGATGGCTGGTTTATTTACAAAGCGAATCCGGCACTGGGTATTTACAATGAATACAATTACCTCGCAGGTTGGAGCACCGGTGGACAGGCAGATGGTAATTACACCATTCGTTTCTCATACACAGATGCATCGGGCAATGTTGTTCACAAGGACACCTTCTCTATCGTGATTTGCAACGAGCCAATAACGATTAGTCCTACCGCGAATACCACACTGGATCTCAGCAAAACACTGGACCTGATCATCATCGGTGGCGATTGCCATTGCTATGATAAGACAGCGGCGAAACACATCATCAATGGTGAGCTACGTGCTACGCATCCATTCTTTGCCAACTGGGATTTCAGTCTGCAGCCGTCATCGCATACAAATGGAGCAGCCCCTGCACCATTGAATCACTACTACCATAGTATCGGTGATACGGGTGATAGCAGTCTGCCATGGTCACTGGATGTTGCGGCTATGGATACCTGCGGATATGCTTTGAGCATCTCAGCAAATACAAGGGTGATATTGAACAGTAATACACAGTTCCCATGGTATGGAGTGAAGGCTGTGGGATTCTCTGTATCGCAGAAGTGCCCTAACGCATAGTTGTTATTTTTAGTTGCTGAAGGCCATTCTTTTACCGCTGGTAAAAGAATGGCCTTCCTGTTATGATTTCTCCTGATGATTTTTTATTATTACGATCTACGAATTTTATTTACAGGGTCTCAACTTTCATTATCAGGAACAATGAATACAAAGAACGGCTTCTTAGCTGCTTTGCTACTATTGGCAATGCCGGCTTTTGCACAAAAAGAAAAAACCTCTTTCCAGATTGCAGAGACATGGTGCCCCGAATAAGATTTGCGGGCGGATATTGCTATTATGTATGGCATGGATAGTACAACAATCGTGGAAAGAGAAGGGCCACATCTGCCCCACAGTTTGTTCTATTAACTGTGTGTGACGCTTGAAAAGTTTGCGCCTTGTGAACGAAAGTTTACAAGGTGATTTATTAACCCTACAGCCTGTTCAAATCGTTCCTCCCAATTGCCACTGATCACTTCGTACTCAATACCATATTTCTCCAGTACGTTTCTGTGTGATACATCCAGTTCATTTCTTGCAGCTTCATCTATACGGGTACCATCCTGTACGAAAGGAACGTCATTGTCCATATACAGATAGAGGTCTGCTTTATTGATGGAAAAAATTTCGTTTTCAATTTGCATTTTTTTCCCAAAGGCATATTCACCATAGGAAATAGTGATATGAATATCTGTATCTATAATCAGCAAAGGCGCATCAGTAGCTTTTATTCTTGCAGCATGTGCAGTGGCAATCGCATACAGATCATGCATACTGAAATCGTTGGAGTCTGCTACAATATCCCGTCCTGCTTCCATCACAGCAGCTGCATTGAAATGGGTGGCGAGCCGGCCTGTTAAGGTAGTCTTGCCAGTGGATTCTGTACCCAATATCACCACCTTTTTCATCATCGTCTTTTTCACACTATCGGGCAGGTATGGCCATGCTTCCCATAGGTTATTTCTCACCATCGTGGCGGAGACAGGGACTATTTTCCGTTCCGGATCAAAAGGGATATGTGTAATACCCATAAAGCCTGCTACCAGTTCACCATAAGGTTCTGAGGTAACTAAGATGTTGTAATCAGGGAGTAATTCTTTGAATGCGACCGCCCATACTTCAGATACACTTGCAGAAGTAACTGAGGTACCGGGCAATATATTTTCATCATAATGATAAGTAAGGATCTCTACCCGTTGTTCCTGTCTGAACGTTTCATCCAGCCATGATTTTCTCAATACCCCGGGCATGGTTTCCTGATCACTCACACAGATCAATACAGTGAGGAAATCGCACTTTGTGAGGGCAAAGCGGATCATTGCCTCATGCCCTTTGTGAAAAGGCATAAACTTCCCAAATACAAACGCTTTACGCATACCGCAATTTTTTACGCCACTGCCACAATCCCCAGGATGCGAGTCCTAAAAAGATGGCATACTCTATTGACAAAAAATTAATTCCTTTCACCAGGTATAGGCCTACACTAATTATATCTACGATAATCCAAAAGATCCAGTTTTCCAGTTGCTTTTTTGCGAGTAATAGTGTCGCTAAGATACTGGCGACTGTTACAAAAGAGTCTACATATGCATAGGCGGCAGGTACGGGGAGATAAACAGGGAGCCATATATGCAACTGTTGAATAACAGTGCCTAAAATAATCGTACCAATTACCTGGCTAATGATATACCATTTTATGCCTTTTGCACTGAGTCTTGTAATAGGTACATCGGCCTGATTACTTTTCCAGTGATACCATCCAAAAATGGTAACCACAAAAAAGAATACCTGCAGGAACATATCAGCATACAGCTGTACCTGATAAAATAAAATGGCCAGTGCCACTTCGTTAACAATCCCTGTGGGCCATGTAAGCACATTGCCCCTGGATGCATAGTAAACAGAGATGAGACCGGACACGGTACCCAACAGCTCGATGTTGCCAGATATTTTGTAACTGCACCAGCCCTTGAAAGAAATGATCTTTTTCATCAGAGAGGTTCCCATTCGTTCTTCTGTCTTTTGCAATAAGGGTATCCGCTACACCCAGCCAGGCCATGTCATTTTTTTGATGTCCAGCCATGACATTGAGTTTCCAGGTGCTTTTATCATAGAACAATCCACCGCTCACAAAGATAGATTGGGAGTGATTGGCAGAATGATATTTATAACCATCCGTGGCCACCTGCGAAGCACGTATATAGAGGGCTTTGTGATTCCTTACACCCGTTTGGTATTCACCAAAGAGGCGGTAGCTATTGTAAGCGCCGTAACCGCCACCGATAGTAGTTTTGGCGGAGTCTCTTACATCCGGGGAGAAGAGCTGTACACTCCCTGCATAGCTGGCAGCACCATTTTTAGAAATACCTACACCTCTCTGAACCTGGATATTGCTGATAGAGTTGAGGATGTCAGGGTAGTTGGAAAAATAAGCCCCCTGATCTTCCGGTTCATTCAGCGGCATACCGTCGAGGGTGGTGTTGATACGGGTTTGGTCCATACCACGCATTCTGTAATAAGAGTAGCCCTGATAAGAGCCGGCATCTGAATATACAGTGATTGAAGGGGTTTCTGAGAGTAAGAATGAAGGTTCCTGACCGGTGTTTTTCTGGTCAATGACTTGCATATTCAGGTTTTGGTAGGTGACAGGCGTAACCGTGTTCGCCTTGTAGATGACTACCTCACCTAGTTTCTTTTGGGTCGTAATTGTATCCTTATCCTGGGCGTTGACAAACAAAGTCCATAACAATACTGATACAGTGGCAGATAGATGTCGTTTCATATATTATATTGTCCTCTAAATTGTTATTACTGGGTTATCACATGACTATGGCATAGGTGTGAATTAATGTAATTATTACACAAATATAAGAATTGGTTGGAAAAAACAAAACAGGATTTTATTACGATAAAAATCAGGCATTCATCCGGGCACCTGAAGAATAAGTTCTCCTTACCGTTATTAACAGGTCACTATAAGGACATTAGAAGTACATCTATATATCAATTGGATATTGAGGTGATAATTAAGTGACGTATTAGTACTCATTTGGCGTTATTGTCGCACTATTATTTGAAAGAATTCTTTTAATATTGAACATATAACCCCAAAATTGTTATTTATGGCTATTGTTAAAGACAACTTACTCCTTTATGCCGTCCGGGGCACCCTTGGCAAGCAATTCACTATTTACGAACGGAATGACCAGATTATCATTGCCAAAAAGCGCGGACCATCAAAGGGAAAACCGACAAAAAATCAGCTGGCAGCGAGGTATAAAATGCGCGTTGCGGCAGCCTATGCTAAGGTGATCATTCAGGATCCGGAGCTGAAGACTTATTATAAGTCGCTGGCAGGACCCGGACAGAATGCTTATAATATGGCTGTAAAGGATGCTTATAAGTCTCCTGAAGTACAGAATATCAGGTTCGAAGAAGAGACGGTGGTAGTTACTGCTAAGGATGAATTCCGGGTAGCAGAAATGCAGGTACGGGTGATAGATAATGATGGTGTCATTCTTGAAAGAGGTGCTGCTGTATTAGGCCGGAATGGCGTGGATTGGTATTATAAAGTCAATGTGTTGCCGCCAGGAGGAAAGGTGATTGTGGTGGCGGTGGATTTACCGGGGAATGAAACGGTGAGGGAATTACTAATCACGTAAAAAAAGCCGCCTCATAGATGTATGAGACGGCCAGTTATTTATTATTTCACCTGCAATAGATACTTGTGCATATCATCACCGGGCTTCACTCCTATTTTTTTCAATTTAGATAAATAGTAGCTTTTCACATCTTCCCATTTGTAATACGGATAACAGGTAGTCTTAACAGGCAATGCAACTTCTCTCTCATTCAGTAAAACTTTGAGAAGGAATTGCTTTCCATTGCTGTAAATGATCCACTGAATATTCGCACTCAATGGAATGATATTTTCTGCCTTCCAGTTTTTATCAAAATCATAAATACTGGCAGTGGGTACGCTTGCTTCCCTAATTCCCATCAGCGTAGCTAATGGAGAAATCGCTTCTGCATGAGAGAACCTTAATACGGCATCTTTATTCAGCTTCCCTTTTGTCAGCGCATCGGTAGAGGTAACCAGATCCAACAACAAAGGCGCTGCAATTCTTGATTGTATACCTAATGTATCCAACCCTGCACCTTTTTCAAGAAAGTCTGCTGCATTGTTTATTTTGTTCAGCCATTGCAGGTCTTCCTGTGTAAAAGCTTTTCCGAAATCAAAATATACCTTTGCCTGCTGCATTTCCATCACCAAAGAAAACTGGATACTGTAGAGGTCATATAACCATTCTGCGACTGCGGTTTGCTCTTTTTCTGACAGGGCAGTCGTAAAGATTCTTTTACAGATGTCACCAGCTATTTTCCGGGAGAGCGGATCCTGCTGCAATGAATCTACTCTCTCTGCAATCACTTTTCCCTCTTTAAATGAATTATACGCCGGTGAAAGATCATAAAACCGAAGCACATTCTCATTCGTGTCCTGCACCAGCTTAAACTCTTTCTTTCCTTTGTAATCTGCAAATGCTTTCAGGAATCCATCTGCACTCTGTCTTGTTCTCTTCTTATGCGTTACCTCTATCGTTATACCGCGACCTTTGAAAGCAGCGGCCTCTCTTTTGATTAATCGTTCTGCTATGGCATGCTGCTCCGCATTGCCCAGCAAACTGATATTCTCGTAATTATTTTTCTCTATCTCCAGGAACTGTGCTGTCATCACTTTGATACTATCACCCAGTGGCGTCAGTGCCGACTTGTTTAGCAATGCCAGCAACTTTACATCACTCCCTGCTTTTGTCATAAACCGCGCACCATGCCTGCCTGTGTAATTCACATACGCGGCCGTATATCCTTTGGGTACCGGTGTATAATTCGCCTGTTTAAACGGATATGGTGTCTTTGTGCCTGTATAGCCCTGCCCTACAGCAGCCACACTCAATAATAAAAAGAATACGATCTTATACATACTCATTATTTAGAAGCCAAACTGGTAGTATAGTGTTGGTTGCCGGTTCCATCAGACTGATAAGCACCCATATCCACACCCGGTTGAAGAATAGTGGCACCATAAGTACCACTTGTCGTTACCTTCGCCTGTGCCTGGAAACTATCTGCATCACCCTTTCTCAGACCAGGAGAACCCGGGAGCAGTGACCAGTTGTAAGACTGTGCCGTAAGGATCGTCAATGGCATTTTTGATATATCCAATGGAGGTGTCACAGTAGAAAAATCAAACTGATCTACATCGTATGAACCAAAGAGAGGATTCTTATCTTTTACAGATGCACTGCTAATGTCAGCACTACCTGCTCTGGCCACACCATCAGTTGCATTGAACTGTTTGATCATGTACTGTGCATTGGCATAATAATACTGGTTGTTATGCGCAATGTGTGTAGTATCCGCATCTGATGTAACTCTCAGTCCAAAGCGACAGTTTACGATTATGTTGTTATAGATCTTACCCTGCGCACCTTTTTCATAGTTGATAGAACCACCACGACCTGACTTCACCTGACGCATACCGCCATTCAGTATCGTGTTATTGTAAACATACACATTTGTCTGCACAGTCGCACCACCACTGTTAGAAACTTTGAAAGAATTAGTAGCTGCGCCGATCGATACATTGTATGCCACATCCCCTACTGTACCTGCTTTCATGTTCAGGGACTCACCACCTGCTTTACCACAGGCTTCAAAAGTATTACGCATAAAGCTGATGTTACCATGCAGAATGCGGATACCATCGTCCGTACTACCATAGAACCAGGAATCTTCTACAATCACCTGACCATCGATATTCGTATAGCTGAGGAAGTTACGCGGATCGCCGGAAGCAAATACCGCCGGATCAGCTGCATCACCTGCAGGACCACCAGCAAATTCCAAGTGTGTCCACTTAATAATTACATCACCACTACTTGCGCCACACTGAATACCACCCCAGAAACCCGCACCGATATTTGATGTGGTACGCAGGCTATCCAGTACAGTGATGAAGTTGTTGTTATCTTCTGTACCCAGACTGATGAATGTACCATTACAAGTGATCTGCGGACTGGTAGCGGTTGTTTTACCATCACCCAGTGCGATCAGTCTGGTACCTTCCTGCATGAGTAAAGTATCGCCTGCATTGATCGTGATATCAGCGCTGAAGTAATAGGTGCGACCTGATTGAAGCGTTCCTTTTACAGAACCGGTCAATGTATCGGACGTAATAGTCTGGCCTACTGTTACAGAAGCCGTAGATACCTTTACAGATTCTTCTTTATGACAGGCACTGAAAGCAACTCCCAGTAAGCCTAACAGCAATATATTTTTTGTTTGCATTGTGATCTTATTTTGTTGGTCTTATAATTTGAATTTTACACCCAGCAGGTAGTTTGCACCATAAGTATCTTTACGAACAAATGTGTTCTTGCCCAATGTCTGGTAAGGCACACTGCCTGTGATACCACTTGCAGTATAAGGTTGTCTGATCTCCAGTTCGTAAGGTGTATTCAGGATGTTGTTCACCTTCGCATACACAGCGAAACGCTTGCAGAATCTCTTTTCGATAGAGAAGTCCATCTGCGTAAAACCTTTCTGCCAGATATCGTTATCCAGGAACTGTGATACGGTGTTGATCCTTCTGCTGGTATAACCCAGTGCCAGCTGTGCGTTCAGACCCAGTTTGTTGTCATCTTTGAATAACAGGGAAACGTTTGCCACGTGTGCAGATTGGCCCTGCAGTGGTCTAGTCTGATCTACCTGTTTCTGAGAAGTACCGGTAGTTGTGCTATAATATAATGTCTTCGCAGTAGTGATCGCAGAGTGTGTATACGTGTAGTTTGCTCTTACACCGAACTTGCGCAGGTATTTGGTTACATCCAGTTCAAAACCGTAGTTGCTGGCTTTACCAAAGTTGTCCGGCATGTAGTATACATTGGTACCTACGTTTTCCAGTGCGTATTCAATTGGGTTGTTCAGTCTCTTGTAGAATACACCTGCCAGTAACTGATCCAGTCCTTTGGGATAGTATTCATAACGGAGGTCAAAGTTATCGGCAGTAGTTCTCTTCAGGTTAGAGTTACCTTTCTCCTGGTAGTCAGCATCCGGATCGCCACCTGTGTGTGGGATCACTTCGTAGAAGTTAGGACGGCTGATAGCAGAGTAGTAAGATAAGCGAACTGCCTGATGCCTGTCGATAGTGTATTTCAGCAAACCACTTGGCAATACGTCGTAGTAGTTGATAGAACCGGTTTTGCCGGAAACCGTTTTAGGTACGGCACTGTTCCAGTTCAGTTCAGTATGCTCATAACGGGCACCACCTGTCAGTTCTATTTTGCGCCAGGTGATCTTTGCCATTGCATACCCCGCACCTACGTTTTCAGTAGCGTCGTAGTTGAGCGCATTGGTAGAAGTACCTTCGCCATTGAATACGGTGAAGTTGTTATTATTGATATTGCCGTCGTAAGTCTGTGTGCTTGGATCGGTAGGACGCAGGGTGTATGCATCGTACGTGCTGGTCCTGGTTTTGTTGCGGTACATACCACCTACAGACCAGTCAACCTTTGCATCTGCGATATCAGTTTTATAAGTGAAGTTCAGGTAACCGGCTTTGTCCTGGTCTGAGTTGCGGGTGAACTCACGGGTAGAAGTACCATCCAGGTATAGTGGAGATTGTACCAGTGCACCTGTCGTTGCATCCTTGCTTACACCGGTAGTTAGGCTCAGGGTCGCTTCGTCAGGTCTGTTGTCAGAAGCTTTGCTATATACAGCGGACCAATCCATGTGCAGGCGTGGCAGGATCTCGTGGTTACCACTCAGGGTAGTGTTGAAGATCTGCTGTACATCGTGGTAAGTTCTGTAGCTGTTGCTGATACGACCCGTTCCTTCGCCGGTACGGCCCAGGATCAGGTTGGTGTCTGACTTACTTCTGAATTCATTCTTCGCCAGGTTCATGTAGGCTACATATAATTTGATCTGGTTCCTGTCATTCAGTTTCAGGTCAAATTTGGTATGCAGGCCACTACGCTGCTGCTGGATAGAGTAATTCCTGGATTCGATGCTGGTTACTTTTGCATCGCCGTTGTTCATGTCTGTTTCAGTATCGAAGAAAACAGAGTTTACATTACGGTAGTTATTCTGATAGCTACCTGCTACGATAATACCCAGTTTATCTTTCCATACACGACCACCTGCAGACAGGTTGAAGAGGGTATTGATCGGATTCTGTTTGGTATTGTAAGTGAAGGCGCTGTTTGGAAAATCCTTCATGGTAGCCTGATAACCTGCAGCGTTGGTAGCACGTGGAGATGCATCCAGACTAGCGCTGTGATTGAAGGTCGTGAAGTCCTGATGTGCAAATTTATCTGCATAACCCACAGCGGCATTTGCCCGGATGGTGAGTTGATCAGGTGCATCTTTCATCACCATATTGATCGCACCACCAATCGCATCGCCTTCTCTGTCTGGCGTGAGAGATTTGATCACTTCCAGTCTGTCCAGCAGGTCAGCAGGGAAGATATCCAGTGGTACGTAACGGTTTTTATTGTCAGGGCTTGGGATCTTGATACCATTTACGAGGGTGTAAATGTACCTTTTGTCCATACCTCTGATGATCGGGTACTGGCCTTCACCATTGGTGCTTCTTTCCAGAGATACGCCGGAGATACGCTGAGAAACGTTGGCTACGGAGAGGTCAGGAGAGATTTCGATGGTTCTGGCAGCAACGGAGTTCATGACTACGTTGGCTCTTCTGTCGGCCTGCATGGCGGAGGCGGCAGTCGTTTTATCGTGCTTGCCGGAGATGTCTACGGCATGGAGCGCGCGTTCTTCTTTTTCCAGCGATACTTTCAGCGGTGCGCCGGCAGAGATGGTACCGGAGAAATGTTTATATCCTACATATTTTACATGTACAGGGTAAGTACCTCCAGGAAGGTTTCTAAAAATGAAGGAACCATTGAGTCCGGAAACTACAGATTGTTGTTTTCCTCCAGCTTCGATAGTGATGCTGGCACCTGATAAAGGGTCGCCGGAAAGTTGATCAATAACCTGACCAGTCAGACTGATCTTTTGAGAAAAGGCTGAAAGTGTCCCAACAATCAGCATAATGAAAAGAAAGAATTGTCGCTTCATTGTAGCAGTTTTAAAAAGCTGCTGCAAGTTGAATAAAGGTGCGTTTGAAACCGAAAAACAGGCGTGAACAAAATGTAACAGCGTGAACAGGAGCGTATACAAGACGGCAACAAGGCGTTTTAAGTAATTGAAAATCAACACACACATTCTACATTAACAAATTGTTACCGTAACAGGGGCGTAGCATAATTAGTTGCATTTGTCTACGGCAAAAGATGTTTTCGGAATTTTGATTGTAAAAAATCCGGAGATTTTTACCTTCATAGCAGGTCGTTTTAATCCGCTTTGTTATAGCGAATGAATAAAAGCTGATAAGCTTTCGCCCTCATCCAAACCTAACTTTTTACGCAACCTATACCGGCTTACCCGCAAACTATCGGGAGAAATTGCCAGCAAAGTGGCCATATCTTTTGAGTTCATATTGAGTTTTATAAGCGCTGCCAACCGTACATCATTATGACTCAGATCTTCCTTTTTCTTCCGGAGACTGGCAAAGAAATCCTGGTGGATCTGTTCAAATACATCCCGGAATTCATTCCAATACTCATCGTGATTAAAACTCACATTGATCTGTTGGAGCACGTGTTGAATCTGTTTCTTCTGATCCCGTTTATCATCTTTCGCCATTACCTCCAGTTTTCCCTTCAGTTCTTCCAGCAACTGGTTTTTCTGGATCATGTGGAGGGTATTGGAGGCCAGTTCCTTTCCTTTTATCTCCAGTTCCTGTCTTAATTTATCTTCCTGCAGGTCTTTATTTTCCAATGCTGTCTGCATCAGTTGCTGCTGTGTGGCATGCATTAACCGCTGCCGGCTCAGGACCATGCGGCCTAATACCAATAATAATATAATAACAACGATGGTCGCGATGGTGATAATGATGTGGATATCCCGGGTATGTTCCAGCCCAATGATCTCAGCATCTTTTTTATTAATATCAAATAAGACACTGAGAAAGGCGGTCTGCCGGTTATTTTCCAAAGAGTATATATCGATGGTGGCTTTGCGGGAGAGTTCTGCGTATAAATAAGCGCTGTCTTTTTGCTGCATGAGGGCGTAAGTTTTACCTAAATCCCTGTAAGCGGCGCCTTTTTCATAGAGGTCATTGGTTTTTTCTGCCAGCAAAAGTGCTTCCCGGGTACGAATGAGGGCTTCATTGTATCGGCCTGTCTTGCGGAAAATGTCTCCGAGGTTATTGAGCACTTCGATGCTGGCTACACTTTCGTGTTCCTGTTCATAGAGGTCATAGGCATGACTATAATAATAATATGCGGAGTCGAATTTTGCGAGGTCTTCATAAATACTACCGATATTCTCATAGATCTTGGCCATCCCCTGCTTCTTGGCAAGGTTGCTATATTGCAACAAAGCCTTGCGCTGGTAAGAAAAAGCACTGTCATATTTAGCGCTTTTCTCATATAAGTGCCCTATTTTTCCATAGGTCACTGCCAGTCCTTCACCATCTCCGGATTGCTTATAGATAGATAAGGCCTCGTCATATTCTTTACGGGCGATGGGGATCTGCCTGTTATAATAATATAATATACCCATATCATTCAGGTTGGCAGCGAGCAGGTCTTTCCGGTTTTGTTCACGGAAGATCTTGTCGGCCTTGAGATGATATTCCAAAGCTTGTGGATAATTGCCCAGGTAATAACAGATATTACCCATCTTTTGAAGAGAGATGCCGGTGGTGACATGATCTTTTTCTTCAATAGATTTACTATACACTTCCTTCAATTTCAAAAAGGCGGAGTCGGGAAATTCCAGCGTAGTCTGTTCCGATTGATCTACCTCCTGTGCAAATGCACTGTTCACTGCCAATAATAAGCACAATAAGAAAATACGCATACTGATGGCAAAGAAACACCTTTAATATTAAGTAATTGTTAAGGCTTACTATTCAGGATATCTCTGATCATTTTACGGATTTCCAAACTTACCTGGGCACTCTTTTTTAATTCTGTTTTTGTGAAGATAATGCCTGCTACCTGGTGTACTTCATCCTGCCACGGATGGGTACCAAAAGCACCGGGACTGCTTGTTTCCAGTATTTTTCCATCAGTGCTTACCACATCAATCCAGTTGCCGATACCATAGCGTACCGGTTTTTCCGGCTGGGGAGAAAAAGGATTTCGGGGGTAAGGGGTGTTCTCTATTGCTGCATCATTTGTCTGGTCCTGTAGCATGGTAGCGATGGCGGCTTCGCTTAAGACCCTTCTATTATTATAGACGCCTTTGTTCACAATCATTTCAAGGAAGTGTAGGTAATCAGTAGCCGATGTTCTCACCCCACCGGCAATCATTGGATTACGAAAGCTCATAATAATATAATTCGCATTCATATCACAGGGGTTCCCTATTTTCTCATTGAAGAGTGCCTGCCATGATTTGCCGGATACCACTTCTGCGATTCTACCGGCCACCTGCATACTTACGCCGCCATAGTTAAAGTAGGTACCTGCAGGATGAATCATATCAACATAAGCGGCAATGGAATCGACCGCTGTTTCGAGGGTCATAAAAGGCCTGCCTTCATAGTGCTGATCGCTATTGCCGGGGAAACCGGAGGTGTGCGAGAAGAGCTGGCGAATGGTGATATGCCCTTTGTGATATTTTGTAAAAATGGGCAGGTATTTGCCGACGGTATCTGTCATGGATAATTTTCCTTCATCTACCAATGACAGGATCACGGCACCTGATAACCATTTGGAACAGGAAGCTATGAGTCGTTTATCATCTACACGCAGGCCCAGTTCTTTTTTATAAATGACCTTTCCATTTTGGGATACCATTACGGCTACGCCATTATCATAAGCAGCGGTATGCGCTTCGATAAATTTATCGACAGCAGAGAAATCGTATTGTTGCCCACAGACGATCGTACTGTACAGGCAGAGTAGGATAATCAGTATTTTGCTCATAGTTCGAAGGTACATGATCAACGAGGTCTGCTATTATTTTTCCCCGCGAAGCTGTTAAATTCCACCCTGAATTTCGTTTTCTTACAATACAGCCTCCTGTGAAAGTTGGAATTTTGAGTAATAAAAATACAAACAATATGATTCTGATTACAGGCGCTACCGGCAATATCGGTACTGAACTCGCAAAACAACTGGCTGCACAAGGGATTGCATTTCGTGCATTGGTAAGGTCTCCTAAAACCATTGAAGGGGCAGAGACTGTCATTGGAGATATGAGTAATAAAAATAGCCTGGTAAAAGCATTGCAGGGTGTAGAAAAAGCGTTTTTATTAACCAACTCATCTGAAGAAGCAGAACAGTTACAAAGTAATTTCGTGGAAGCCGCTGTTGAAGCGGGGGTGCAACACATCATAAAACTCTCCCAGTTTGCAGCAGCCAAAAACTCTCCGGTTCGGTTCTTGCGTTATCATGCGGCAATTGAAGAAAAGATCATTCAATCTGGTATGGCCTATACTTTTTTAAGACCTAACTTATTTATGCAGGGGTTATTAGGCTTTGCAGATCTGATCAAACATACGCATCAGTTTTATGCAGCCATTGGCGATGCTGCAATTAGCCTGGTCGATATCAGGGACATTGCAGCAGTAGCGGCGATTACCTTGACCCAACCCGGGCATGAAAATAAGATCTATGATCTGACAGGACCGGCCGCTATTACCCATGCAGAGATGGCAGCGTATTTATCGGCAGCGACCGGGCAGCAGATTTCGTTTGTAGATGTACCTGCGGCAGCCATGCGCCCTGCATTGATACAGGCAGGATTTCCGGAGTGGCAGGCAGATGGCTTGCTGGAAGATTATGCACACTATGCAAGAGGGGAAGCAGCAGGAATCAGTGCTGCAATTGTTGATGTAACAGGCACCCCTGCCCGCAATTTTGCTTCATTTGCCAATGGGTATGCCACGTTTTTTGCCGCATAATTCACCGCCATTTTTAGCTGTTTCACCCGGATTATCGCGGGTTGTTTTCCCTGTATGCATGACCTTTATAGCATGCATACAGGACATTACAGAGGCGGCATATTGATCTTTCTGGCAATATTGATCATTGCAGAAATCATCTGGAGCTGGAAGAAAGATAAAAAAGCTTACCAGTTGGATGAGACGATCACTAATATTTTAATACTGGCAGGGTTTCATTTATCTAAATTGATCTTTGCCGGGTATCAGTTGTGGATCTTAGGATTTGCAACGGATCTTGCTCCTTTTCATTTGCCGCATACGTGGTATACTTTCATACTTACTTTTATTGTGGCTGATTTCATCTATTACTGGTTTCACAGGACCTCTCATCACTGGGCACCGTTATGGGCCTTTCATCTTATTCATCATTCATCACCGTTGATGAACCTCACAGCGGCTTACAGGCTGAACTGGTTCAGTGCATTGATCAGTCCTTTATTCTTTGTACCTGCGGCATTGATTGGATTACCGCCCGATTTTATTGTTCTTTCCTATGCATTGAATTTACTGTACCAGTTCTTTTTGCATACGGAAGCTGTGGGTAAACTGGGCCCAATTGAAGGAGTACTCGATACACCTTCTGCACACCGGGTACATCATGGCACCAATCCCCTTTATATTGATAAAAATTTCGGCGGTGTGTTCATGATATGGGATAGGCTCTTTCATACTTATCAACCGGAGACAGAGAAAGTCCGATATGGATTAACGACCGGGTATATCAGTAAGAATCCTTTTGTACTTGTCTTTTACGGCTTCATTGCTTTATTCAGTCATAAACTAAAATTAAAACCATGAAAAAAACCATCGTTCTATTATCAATGTGCATCAGTTCATTGGCCATAGCGCAAACAGTTCCGCAAACGAACAGGGCTAACCGTCAGGCAACTGCTACACAGAATGCGACAAACAGACAATCTACCCGTACTTCAAATACTGCCAACAGACAGGCCGCCACTGCCGATGGTGTTGTGACAAAAGAAGAAGCCAAACAAACGGCAACGACTAATAGCGCTAACAGGCAGGCTGACCGTACGACAAATAGAAGTAACCGTGCAGCTACTGTGCAACAAAACAGGAATAACAGAAGAAATCATTGATATCCAAAAGGGGATGCTCACCACATCCCCCCTTTTTTTAGTAATTTTTTTTAGTAACAAAATAATAACCCTCCTTCCAATCCCTCCTCCCCGCTAAATACCGTAAATTTCCAGTTTGGTAAACCCTCATAAAAACCCAACGTAATGAAAAGCCATCTGTCGTATCGCCTGCTATATATATTAGCAGCAGCACTTATCGTCGCATCCTGTCAGAAAGAGCAAGCCCCTACTCCTATCGCTAACAAGGAGAAAACTGTAGCAGCAGTTACCGCAGCTGCCACTACTACCTTAAGCGAGTCTTTCGAGTCCGGCACTAAAACCGCCTATACAGTTGGCAACGTTACGCTCAGCAGTGGTAGCTGGAGCCTCAACGACGCCCTCCTTGGCACACTGTCTACCGATGCGAAGAACGGTTCCCAGTCCGTTCGTATCCGCAACACCGGTACCCTCGATATGAACTTCGATGCTACCGGCGGGGCTACAACTATCTCCATTGCACACGCTGTATTTGGCTCTGATGGCAGCAGTACATGGCAACTCTGGATCTCTACCAACAGTGGCAGCTCCTACTCACAGGTAGGCAGCACTGTGACCAGTTCATCCACGACCCTGTCTACTGCAACCTTCACCGTGAGCGTTACAGGCAGCTACCGACTCTCTATCCGCAAAGTATCTGGCGGTACCAACAGGATCAACATCGATGATGTAGTTGTATCCACAGGTACTTCTACCGGCGGTGGCGGCACAGGTGGCACTACCGGCGATAACAGTCACCTGCTGTTAGGTAACCCAAGTGGTGCTGTAGCCAGCTCTGTGTACACTACCAATTACCTGTACGATGCTACTTACTACATCGAATCTTACAACAGTGTAAGAGGTACACCCAATTGGGTTAGCTGGCACCTGAACAGTTCTGACATTGGCAGCACTTCGCGTCAGGATGATTTCCGTGCTAATACTGCATTGCCTTCCGGCTGGTACCAGGTAGGTTCTACCAGCTATTCCGGCAGTGGTTTTGATCGCGGTCACAACTGTCCTTCAGGTGACAGAACTTCTTCTGTTGCTGCGAATTCTTCTACCTTCCTGATGACCAACATGATTCCACAGGCCCCGAATAATAATCAGGTTACCTGGGAAGGTTTTGAATCTTACATCAGAACCCTCGTGAGCGCAGGCAGTGAGTGCTACATCATCATGGGTAGCTATGGTACAGGCGGCACCGGTAGTAGCGGCTCTGCCTCTACGATCGATGGTGGCAATGTAACTGTACCAAGCAATGTATGGAAAGTAGTAGTGGTACTTTCTAATGGTAACAGTGACCTGAGTCGAATTTCCACCTCTACAAGGGTGATTGCGATCAATACGCCGAACAATAACTCTATTGGCAGTGACTGGAAGAGCTATCGTACCAGCGTAGACGCTATTGAATCTGCTACCGGATATGATCTGCTCTCAGCTGTATCTACCACTATACAGTCAACGATCGAAGCGCAGGTTGATAACCAGTAATTTTATTGATAAGAGAGGGAGGCACTGAGCAATTTATTAATTGAAAATGTCTCCGCCTGGTATCAAATTTTAAAAGGGGGTATCATCTATTTGATACCCTCTTTTTCTTTGAAAATGGTTTTCATCTTCGTTGGTGAATTCCATTTTTCATGAATGTTTTTCTGAAAATAGGTTTCATTCCCCGTTGGTGAATTCCCTCTTTCATGAATGTTTTTTCTGAAAATGATTTTCATTTCACGTTGGTGAATTCCCTCTTTCATGGATGTTTTATTCTGAAAATGGTTTTCATTTCACGTTGGTGAATTCCATTTTTCATGAATGTTTTATTCTGAAAATGATTTTCAGCCTTCAGAGCCTTGCAATAAGGCCATAGGCGGTTACAGGAAATGTAAATCCCGATTATACAAATTCAGTCTTCAGAGCTTTGCAATAAGGCCATAGGCGCTGCTACCAGCAGGTAGCAGCGTTTATTCCCCCGGTTTCCCTAATTTCGCACTCAAATGAGTGCTGTTTTTCTGATTACACCACCCTTCACACAGCTGAATACGCCTTATCCGGCCACAGCTTATCTGAAAGGTTTCTTAAATACAAAGGGGGTCTCCTCCTTTCAGGCTGACCTTGGCATAGAAGTCACCGTAGCCCTGTTTTCCAAACAAGGTCTGGAAAAGCTTTTTGCCCATATCAACCAGCTGGAAATCCCTCATTCAGAAAATATCAGCCGCATCATTGCCCTGCAGGACGACTATATCGCCACGATCGACGATGTGATCGCCTTTTTGCAAGGCAAGAACCCTACCCTCTCCCACCGCGTGTGCAAAAGGGATTTTCTCCCCGAAGCCAGCCGCTTTGCCCAACTCGAAGACCTTGACTGGGCATTTGGCTCCATGGGTAACCAGGACAAAGCCAAACACCTGGCCACCCTGTACCTGGAAGACCTCTCCGATCTCATCATGGAATGTGTGGATGAACACTTCGGTTTTAGCCGTTATGCCGAAAAACTGGGCCGATCGGCCAATAGCTTCGACGAGCTGTACACCGCACTCCAACAGGAATATACTTATATCGATCATATCCTGATCGACCTCCTTAGCAAACACATGGAAAGGGAACAACCACAACTGGTGGCTATTTCCGTTCCTTTCCCTGGCAATCTGTACACCAGCCTCCGCTGCGGACAGTGGGTCAAGAAGCACTACCCACAGGTAAAAGTAGCCATGGGTGGCGGTTTCGCCAATACAGAACTGCGTTCACTCAGCGATCCAAGGGTATTTGAATTCTACGACTTCGTCTCCCTGGACGATGGAGAAGCGCCGCTCGAACAACTCATTGCCCACATCAATGGTACGCCTACTGCTGACCTGAAGCGCACTTTTACCCTTGTAGACGACAAGGTCACCTATATCAACAATGCCAGTTGTAAGGATTATAAACAGTCACAGGTAGGTACGCCGGATTACAGCGACTTCCTGTTAGATCAATATATCTCTGCTATTGAAGTAGTGAACCCCATGCACCGCATGTGGAGCGATGGCCGCTGGAATAAGCTGACCATGGCCCATGGCTGCTATTGGGGCAAGTGTACCTTCTGCGATATCTCTCTCGATTACATTCGTTTATACGAACCTATCGCAGCTGCTCTGCTCTGTGACCGTATGGAAGAGATCATTGCGCAGACAGGGCAAAACGGTTTTCACTTTGTAGACGAAGCCGCACCTCCTGCCCTGATGCGCGCATTGGCACTGGAGATTATCAAAAGAAAACTGACTGTAAGCTGGTGGACGAATATCCGCTTTGAAAAAAGCTTTACCCGCGACCTTTGTCAATTATTGAAAGAGAGCGGTTTAATTGCGGTATCCGGTGGCCTGGAAGTAGCATCGGACAGATTGCTGGCGCTTATCCAGAAAGGTATTACCGTAGCACAGGTGGCGCAGGTGAATAAACACTTTACGGAGGCAGGTGTGATGGTACATGCTTATCTCATGTACGGCTTTCCTACTCAAACTGCACAGGAAACCATCGACTCACTGGAAATGGTGCGCCAGATGTTCCAGGCAGGCATCTTACAATCTGCTTTCTGGCATCAGTTCACCATGACAGCACATAGCCCCGTAGGTCTGGAACCGGAGAAATTCAGTGTTAAAAAAGAAAGCGATGCCATCGGCTCATTTGCCAATAATGATATCATTCACATTGATGAAACAGGTGCAGAACATGAAACCTTTAGCTTTGGTTTGAAGAAATCACTACTGAACTTTATGCACGGCATCTGTCTGACCGATCCACTGCAAAAGTGGTTTGAGTTCAAAGTGCCGAAGACAAAAGTAGCCCCTGACTATATTGTGAAAGCACTGGAAGATAACGAACTGGCCACTGCCAAACCTACTGCTAAAATAGTATGGCTGGGCAAAACGCCATCCGTAGAAACAATGACTAAATCCAAGAAAGGCGCCACCTGGGAAATAGCCCTCCTCACTTTCCAGCGCAAAAAGGATAAACATACCATCAGCGTAGACCCTGACAAAGGCCAATGGCTGGCAGGTATGCTGGAACAACTGTCGGTGCGGAACAGCAAGACCTATACACTGAAAGAAGTAATGGACCACTATACGGCTGCCGGACTGGAAGATTTTGAATTGTTCTGGGACAATAAGCCAATCAACACCTTATATAAATACGGTTTGCTGCAATTATAAAGCGGTTCCAAATATGCCTCATTTATTTTAAATTTGATATGTACTCAAAGTTTTGAATGAATGCTTGCGCCGTCCTATGAATTATCAGCCGTGTTTGCCTATGCCAGAAAGTTTTCTCTGGAACGGAATCTCTATTACATTGATAGTCAATTACTCCTTTTAGGCATCCTCGAAACCTGCACGACCGATATCGCCATCGATACCCCCGATCGCGAGAAAATGATCTTTTGGCTCAAAACCCTTTCATGGGAAAAAGCCGGGGAGCAACCTCACAAGGATACCCTGCCCCTCACTGCCGAAGCCGAAAGAATGCTGGAAAATGCCGTCTTTTATCAGAAACGATTGGGAGACAAACATTTAAATCCGCAACACATCATTCTCTCCATCTTAACGATAGAAAACCGCTGTCAATATAAACTGCAATCCTTAGGTATTGTGTATGCCTCGTACATAGACATCCTGAAGGCAGACAGGAATATCCATGGGGACATACCGCTGCATACACCCAGCATCAGGCTACCATTTACCGCCAGGTATTACCCTTTCCTCCACTGGTTGTACAGCGCTAAAAAGAAGAAACACATCATCGAAAAATACTTCAGGGAAGCGCAGTCCTGCCTGCAATACAATGAAGGCAAAAAGTGCCGTACCCTTTGTCAGCACATTCTGCATATAGACCCGAACCATGTGAATACACTCTGGCTCACAGGTGTGTCTTACAGGGCGGAGCGCAATTTTGTGCAGGCACTCCCTTACTATGAAAAGGTATTGGAAAAACACAATGCACATACCGGTGTCATTGCCGAAGTAGCACACTGTTACAGTGAAATGGGGAACCATCATCGCGCACTGCAATTATACAACTACGCCCTTTCCCTCAATCCGGGATCTTCTGAACTGCTGAACAGTATTGGTTTTACCTGCATTCATATGCAGCTGTTTGTAGAAGCGATCGCTTATTTCGATCAGGCCATTGCCTATGATGAAACCTGCGCTTTTGCTTATAACAATAAGGGCTATGTACTCATGCGACTCGGTCACCCGGTACAGGCAGAAGAACTAATGTACAGATCTTTACAGTACAACAAAGGTAACGCGTACGCCTACAGGAACCTGGGTATCCTGTACACAAAACAAAAGAATACAGCTGCTGCCAGAGACATGCTCCTCACAGCAAAACGCTATTATTTCAACCGTAAATATGGGAATGAAGTAGATGAATTACTCCGCAAATTACCCGCGTACGAAACTGTATAACCACTGTATACCCCTGTCATAAAAGGATACCTTCATGAGGTACTTCCTGTAAATGAAAATGCCTACAGTAGCCGTCGTAATCCCCGCCAGTACATCCACAACATAGTGGTGACTGAGATAGACTGCGGCAAACCAGATGCCTACCGTTACGGTGGCAAATACAACCTGGAAGAAACGGTTTACATGATGCCTGGAATAATACAGCACGATGAGTGGATAGGCAGAATGCAGGGAAGGCATGGCAGCAAATACATTGGAGCCTTTGCTATAAATAGAATGAAAAATATTCGATTGAAAGTAAGCGTCAAAGCGCGCTAACCCTGCAGTATTGCCCGGTGTATTCGCGATAAACTCAAATCCATGCAACTGTACATACCATGGTGGCGCCGCAGGAAAGGTATAATATATCACAAATCCCAACAGGTTTACAAAGAAGAAAGTAGCTGCAAAATGCAGTAACGCCAGTCTGTCGGTAAAAAACAAATACAAGGCAAACAGTAGTGGCACGGGCACCCAGCACAGGTAAAAGATCCCTGTCATTACATCGATCCACGACCGGGAATGTGCCAGCCAGTACTCATTAGGGGTCAGTATTTGCCCGCCATCATGAATACCGAATAAGTGTTTCTCAAACTCATATATATCCGCTATATGCACCTTGAAGAACATGTAGTTCGGTGCGGCTTTCATATAGTCGAATAAGATCCAGTAAACTAAAAAAATGGAAAATCCTATAATGAACCTACGTGTACCCCAGGAGGCGTAATAACAGCCATTAAAAATGGCAATCAGCCACACCTGGTCGGTTTTGAAGCCAACCAGGAGGGCAGAAAGTAACAGGTAGGCTATACTTGCAAGTGTAGTAAATATGATTTCTTTTCGTCCAAATCGTGTCTTACTGTTAGTCTCCACTTTCCTTATAGCTGTTCTTCTTTTTGAGGAAAATTTGATCCGAACACCCTATCCCATAATGCTGAACTTACGCCATATCCTCTATCTGCATTCTGATAATGGTGTTTCATATGGTGCTTTTTCAGTCTCTTCCAGAAAGCGTTCCTGAAATTCAGGTGATGTAATGCGTAATGGGAAATATCATAAAACAGGTACCCCGTCATAAAACCGGCAAAGAAACCATACAGGTAATTGACAGGTATGAGTGCCCTGAACAGGAAAAAGAATCCTATTGCCAGCGGAACGCTCACTGAGGGTGGCAGTACCAGTCGCAGTGCATCATTTGGATAATCGTGATGCACACCATGAAATATAAAATGCAGCCTTAGTCCCCATTTGGATTTAGGCACAAAGTGAAATACAAATCTGTGTAGTACGTATTCAGTCAAAGTCCAGACAAACAGCCCTCCCAATGCTGACAGCAGGAACGCCGGCACACCAGCATCTGTATGAGTCAGCCCATAATAACATACATAACTGATCACAGGGATATACAGGATCAGCGGTACACTGAAATGCACCTTGGATAATGCCTCCATAAGCCCATTCTTAAACATGGGTACCGACTCCGTTGAATTGGAAACATATTGCTTTTTCATCACTCTAAATCTATTATATGTGGTGTTTTTACTGACTTAAGGTTTGATCTGTTCCTTTACTTCCTTACCAGTCACCATGTCTTTCCCTTTCAGCTCAATGTAAAGTACATTCGGATGCCAGAAGGTACCACCATCGATCTCTATATAAATGCGGTCCAGCACAGCCAGTGAATTTCCGATCTTTGCATACACATGGTAATCGGGTTGGCCGGTAGGCTTCATCAGGTACAGGTCTTTTTTTGCATAAGCTACGGAATGTAATTCATATTTCCCCTGTCCCAGGTCCTTTACTTTGATTCCGTAGGCAAATTTACGTTGTATATAGTTCAGTGGCTTCTTTTCTCCTCCATCTGCATAACGGATCCAGTATACATTTACCGGCTCATCTGCATCCAGCTTACCATCAACTATATTCAGGTCGTATACGATCGTATTAGTGTTGGGGGTACGTTGAATATAAAACAACTGCCCTGGTTCATTGGGCGTTGGAAAGTTAGGCTCAGTAAATGCCATTGCCGGCAGTAGCAGGGCTGCTACCAACAGAACTTTTACAGTAGTTGCCGCACCTCTGATCACCCTGGTTACCTGGTCCTGTTTGTCCAGTGCTATCTTCGCATCGCGCATTCTGCCGATGGCAGTAATGTTCGTCATCACCGCCATGATAAACAGCGGGAATGTAAAGATAGAAATGGTTTCAAAAATATGGAAAGGGATACCTGGTACAAACAGTTTGTAATCGCCACCGATAAAGTGGGCTGTGATACCGCAGGCGATCGCTGACAAAGAGATCACTACGATACGTTCCGGACGCTGCATCAGGCCACCTTTACACTCAATGCCCAGGCCCTCTGCCCTTGCACGGGTATAGCTCACCATCATAGAACCGATCATGGCTACAAATGCTGCCAGTGAACTCAGGAAATAATGATGTCCTACCAGGTAATAACAGATACCCAGGAACAGCACCATTTCACTATACCTGTCCAGCACCGAATCGAAGAATGCACCAAAGCGG
This sequence comes from Chitinophaga sp. LS1, assembly GCF_034274695.1. Lineage (NCBI taxonomy): Bacteria > Pseudomonadati > Bacteroidota > Chitinophagia > Chitinophagales > Chitinophagaceae > Chitinophaga > Chitinophaga sp. LS1. The sequence goes on along the minus strand of NZ_CP128362.1, from coordinate 3,856,969 downwards.
GAACCCATATTGCCCAATCTGGCCACCTGTCCATCCAGCATATCAAACAGACCTGCGAAGAGGGTCAGCGCACCCGCCCAACCTACATACGACAGGTCTCCCCTGTTTCCTTCTTCCACGCCGGTCACAAAGATGATCACCACCCCTATGTTCAGCAGAAACCCTACAAGGGTCACGATATTAGGCGTAAAGCCTATCTTTATCAACCCTTTTACGATAGGATTGATAACCAGATAAATCAATTGTTGTAACTGGTCTCTCAATGACTTTTTCATACTCAGACTTTTTAACCTCGCTGTTAAAAATCGAACCGTACACGTGTTCTGATACCCCAGTTTGCTACTCCAGGATTGTTCAGGTAAGTGAACCTTCTTACCAGGTCTACACGGAACAGTTTAAAAATGTTAGAAATGCCCACACTTCCTTCTATATAAGGCTCTTTGCCTAATGTATATGTAAAGGATGAACCGTCAGTATATTTTGAAAACTGAATCAGATCAGGATTGTTGGAAGGATTATTTTCAGAACGCAGACCGCCATACAAAATCTTTCCAGCGAGCACTTCACGCCATTTCAATTTCTTGAACAGCGGAATTTTGTTAAAGATAAAACCATTAAAGTTATGGTCGATGTTTAATCCTATATAGTGATCACTCACAAACTCCAGGAAGTTCATGAGGTTATAACTCTCCAGCTGGTAAGCATACGTCTGGTTCGCTCTGTGGATAGACAGTAATGGATAAGGCAGGTGATTACCAAAGATATTACCACCTTCCAGTACCACTTCGCTGAAGCCCAGCTGACCCAGGTAACACATCTTGTAAATGTTCAGCGTTACGTTCTGGTAATTGTATGCGCTGTTGGCAATTCCTTTCACACCTGCGATACCTCTCAGGGTGAAAATAGGGTACTTGTTTGGCAGCGGAATACGGAAGCTCTTACCCTGGTAGAACTTTTCATTTGGCGCCCAGCGCAGTTCTGTGCTAAACTCGGCCGTAGTCAGGTCAGTAACAGGTGTATTCGGTTCGCTTCCTTTATAGTATGCCAGACTACCGGCTGGTGATTGTATCCAATGTTTGAATCCTACCTGATAACTGAAGTGGTTAGTAAACTCCTGCAGGAAGGTCAGATTGAAGATCTTGTTATACAGCCACTTGTCGTTGTTACCACGTTTGAATGACAGCAGGAAGTTATCTTCCTGTACAAACTGTAATTCCTGACCGGGGATCTTTGTTTCGTGCTGATAATTAGCTTTCAGTGCTACAACCGGCCAGTCGTAAATTGACTTATGGTTAAAGGCGTATGCACCACCCACGTAATACTTCCACTTCTCATCTTTTAGGCCATAAGCGGCATAAGATTCGAAGTACAGGCTTTTGCTCAGCTTCGGAGTGGTTCTGCCACCCAGGCGGGGGCGGAAACCTTCAACCGGGTTGAAGCTATAGAAAGTATTGACCGGACCTATTTCGAAATAAGGACCTGCCTGCTTGTAACCTGCCAGCAACAGAGTGAGGATGTCAGCTGTACGCTTGAAAGATTTCATGTGTTGCAGACTGTCGATATTGGAATACACTTTAGATTCCGCAGTAGACAGGGAATCGTGCCTGTTCTGTACCCAAAAGTCATCTCCGTGCTGCACTGTTTTCTCATCTTCTACTACAGCAGCACCGTTGTAGAATTCTGATGGTTTCGGCTGGTTGATGGCCATATCCCTGATAGATACAGTACGCTCACCGTAGATACCACTGCTCCCTTTGAAGATACCGAAGTCGGCCATCAGCGTTTGTTTGCTGGTATAATAGCGGCCATCGGAGGTCTTCTGGAAATCAAAGTACAGGTGAAAATCTCTCACCCAGTTCAGGTTGATCTCTTTATTCGCAGTCATATCCGCTTTTTGCACGGCATAGTTACCATCTAAAGTAATAAACAGTTCCCCTTCCAGCAATAAGTCAGTCTTGTTACGGGGGTAGAACTCCAGTTTAATCAGCTTGGTGCTGTCTGGTGCTACGATGGTATCAGCGATATAGAATTTATAAAAAGTAGGTGCAGAGTTGGCAATCGGACTCAGGAACTGGTTCGTGAACAGCATCAGCTGGTTATCGTAGATATCTACGTCCTGGTAAATGTGGTTCAGGTATTGGCTCAGGCCCCTGTTATCGATAAAGTTTTCGAAGCTCACTTTCTTATCGCCCGTCACAATCGTCTTCTTTTTCTCCGGATCACGGCGATAGTATACATCGGCCAGTTTTTCTTCCAGGTAGATAGGCAGAATAGATTTGCCTGCGAACTTGGTGGTATCCTGGTTCTCAAAAATGAATTTATACTTACGGGTCAGACGACCGTTGCTAATCTTTTCAGAGAGGTTACTCAGTGCGAATTCCAGTTTTTCGTACTGGTTGTATTGAGCATAGTCAAAATGCGTCATTCGGTTTTTGTCCCTGTTCTCGATCACGAGGCGGATCAGCTCCACAGCTGGGTTATCCTTGTTGCGATAACGCTCTTTTTTCTTTTTAACTACAAACTCATTCAGATTCTTGGCTGTACTTTCCAGCTGAATATTAATGGTTTGAACAATACCGGGTGTGATTTTCCGGGTTACGCTCTTATAACCCATGAAAGCAAAGCGGATACTATCTCTCGTAATAGAGACATCCAGCTGATACTTTCCATCTGCACTGGTACCAGTACCGATGGAAGTGCCCGGAACAAAAACGTTTACAAAAGGCAGCGGAGCCCCCGTGCGACTATCAGTAATAAGTCCTTTCACGGTGGTGGTCGTTTGTGCGAATACCGAACTAAAGCCAGAGACGAGCAATAAAAGAATTCCGGATACTATATTTTTAAATCCATTCATTAACCAAAATCATTTAAAAACAAACCGCTTTTGCATTCCATAGTTATACCCGACGGCGGTAATAACCGATGCCATAACCACAGCCACGCGCTGATCGATAGCGGTATAATTGGTCAATACCCAAAAGCAGGTAGTATTGACTATCAGGTTTCCGAACCAGACAATGATATATTTAATGGCTTGCCAGTTCCATGTATCGTTTCCCTTTTGATATACCCATGTCCTGTTGATCAGGAAGTTGGTAATACCTCCACAGGTGACTCCTGTCACATTGGCAGCTACACCATATCCTTCCCACATATGCAATAGTAAAAAGGATATCGAAAATTGTACTCCGGTCGCTATCATCGCCGAAGTTTGTGCTTTAATAAATTGCATATGGTCTACAATTGTGCAAAACGCGTACCCAAACCTTCTAAATCAGATGTATTGCCAGTTGCAACAAAATATTGGAATAGATGCCAGCTACAATATCGTCCATCATAACCCCTAGTCCTCCCGGAAGAGCCTCTGTGCGCCTGATATATAAAGGTTTTACTATATCAAAAAAACGGAATAATACCAATCCGGCCAACATATATGCCGGAGTGACAGGCACGAACAGGACGGTTACGAACATGCCGGCGACTTCGTCTATTACCACTTTTTTGTCGTCTTTGCCCCAATATGGTTCTACTTCCGTACCAGACCAGATTCCTAATAAGGTGATGGCTACTGTAAACAGCACCGTCCAAACGTTGTTAGGATGGCCACCAGCCAAAACCAGGTACCAGACCAGAGCGGCGACTGCAGCTGCAACCGTTCCTCCGCCCTTGCCAATGTATCCAATGCCAAGGCTGGTGGCGATTAATTTGTGTATTCTTATCATTCAGTATCAAAAATTCCTTCGTAATAGTCCAGTCCCAGATGCGTGATCAGATCTTCACCCATCAGGTAGCGCAAGGTATTTTGCAGCTTGATAAGCTGTTTGAAAATATCATGTTCAGGACGTAAGCCAGGGGCAGTCTGAGGAGATTTCAGGTAGAATGAAAGCCATTCCTGTATGCCGCTCATGCCTGCACGCTTAGCAAAGTCAATAAATAATGCGAGGTCCAGTACAATCGGTGCAGCCAGGATTGAATCACGGCACAGGAAGTTTACTTTAATCTGCATTTTATACCCTAACCAGCCGAAGATGTCGATGTTATCCCAGCTTTCCTTATTATCCTTGCGCGGCGGATAATAGTTAATACGGATTTTGTGATAAAGGTCACCGTAAAGATCAGGATATTCTTCCGGACTTAAAATATCTTCTAAAACGCCAAGCTTGGAAACTTCCTTGGTTTTGAAGTTGTCAGGATCGTCTAACACCCATCCATCGCGGTTTCCGAGGATGTTGGTGCTGAACCAGCCTTCCATACCCAGGGCTCTCGCCTGCAGCCCCGGCGCCAGAATTGTCTTCATCAGGGTCTGACCGGTCTTGAAATCTTTACCTGCAATCGGCGTCTTGGTCTGGTGGGCCAGCTCTACCAATGCCGGAATATCGCAGGTCAGGTTAGGTGCACCGTTGGCAAAAGGTACGCCCAGCTTCAGTGCCGCATAAGCGTAAATCATGCTGGGAGCAATTCTTGCATCGTTGTCTTTCAATCCCTGTTCAAATGCTGCCAGCGAATTGTGCACGTCTGCTGCCTGATGGTAAATTTCAGTAGAACCACACCATACCATTACGACACGATCACAGTTATTTTTCTGCTGGAAGGTTTTAATGTCTTCCATAACCATCTCTGCCAGGTCATAACGCGTCTTGAAATCCTTTACATGTGTGCCATCCAGATTTTTAACAAAGTTTTTGTCAAAAGCTGCCTTCATCGGAACGATGGCTTCCAGTTCGGGTTTAATTGCTTCAATCTGAAACCTGTCTAATACTTCAGCTTTTACCGCTGCTGTATACACGTTATCTTCATAAACATCCCAGCCGCCGAAGACGATATCTTCCAGCTTAGCTAAGGGAACAAAATCTTTAATCAATGGATTGTTATTGTCTGTTCTTTTACCCAGACGGATGTGTCCCATTTGTGTTACCGATCCAATTGGCTTGGAAAAGCCTTTGTTAACAGCTAACACTCCAGCGATGAAAGTGGTTGCTACTGCGCCAAGGCCTGGCATCAGTACTCCCAGCTTTCCGTTTGCGTCTTTAATTTGATGTTTCATTTTCTTTTTGCCTCTTTGTTTTTCAATTAGTGAACGTTTGTTATAACCAGTGGTTCCCGGTATACCAGTCCAGTGTTTCCCTCATTCCTTCCTCGAGGGAGAAGTCAGGCTGGTATCCAAGTTCTCTTTGTATACGTATTATGCTACAGTTCCAGTTTTGGGCAGTCAGCTCATTTAACCGGTCCCTATTTAACAACGGCATGCCCTTACTTGTTGCCTCAGCCATTACAGCTATCCACCGGATCAATGTTAATGGCATGTGAATACGTAGTGTTCTGATGCCTAACAACCGTTTCGTCACTTTGGCCAATGCATAACGATCATAACTATTCCCGTCCGAAACATCATAACAGGTATGTATAATTTGTCCATTGAGCGCGCAAATGGCAGCCTGTGCCACATCTTTTACATAAACAAAACTCAACTGCTGGGGGCCTTTCCCCATATACGGTTCCAATCGCCAGCCATACGTCTTAAACAACACAAACAGGTCCTTGTCCCGGGGGCCATAGATGGCCGTAGGGCGCAATACTACCCAGGGGATCTGCGCATATTGCTTCAGGAGGTTTTCTGCCAGCAGTTTACTCTTACCATACAATGTCACGGGTGCAGGTGATAACTCATCCTGCTCCGGCCATTTTGCTTCATAAGCTTTTGGCCCTACTGCTGCCAGGCTACTGAAATACACAAACCTGTTCAATTCAATACCTGATTGTACGATTGCTTTCAGGAGGTTTTCTGTATACGTTGCATTGACCTCGTTGAAAGCGGCTTCATTCTTAGCACGGGTGGCGCCAGCAGCATGAATGATATCACTATATTGCTGTTCCTGTAGCAAGGCTGCCATGGCAGGTACATTGCGAAAATCCAGGTTCACGATAGAGATCTCCAGATGGTGTAAATGTGCTACATCACTAGAGGGCCTTACCCCTGCGTGCACTTCCATTCCTGCTGCCAGTGCAGCTTCGATTAAATGGAAACCCAGAAAACCGCTTGCACCTGTAATCAATACCTTTTTACTCATATTGCTTTCTCGTAAATCCTGTATCGCTTGTATGGTACGCCGTTCACCGCATGGATCGCACTGTTCATCAGGTCATTCTGTGCCAGTATCCAGGAGGCTTCTGCCACATTGATACCTTTACGGCGACATTCTTTGATGATGCGGCCGTAGAAGACTGCTTCCACCCCCAGCTTACGCACAGGTTCCAGTACACCCAGTGCTATTACCCGTACACCTTTGATCTTGCCCTTGCCCAGCAGGAGTTTGAAAAGGCCAGTAGGCAGTAATCGTCCTCTGCGGATCTTGATCAGCACCTTGTTCAGATCGGGAATACAGAGGGAAAAACCTACTATCTGTCCATCTCTTTCTGCCACGATACATAGATCCGGATCCATTATTAATTTCAGGTCCTTGGCCAGATATGCGAATTCATTGTCTGTCATAGGAACGAATCCAAAGTTCTTATCCCAGGCCTTATTATAAACATCTTTGATCTTTGCTACCTCATTGTCGAAATCCTTCAGGTTTACTTTGCGTATGATGATATTCCGCTGGGCGAGTCTGTTTTCCAGCATCTGCATCATACGCAGCGGCTTATCTTCCACGGCTTCGGCAGTTACCTGCCATGCGATCAGTGTCACATTTTCCGTCATTTCAGCGGCCTCAATCAGCTCTATGTAATAAGGGCGATTGTAAGTCATCATTACGACTGGTGGACTGTCAAATCCTTCGATCAGTAAACCACAGGTTTCATTGGTAGAGAAATTCACTGGTCCAATGATGGTAGATAATTCCTGTTTCTTTAGCCATTCTGCAGCTGCATTGAACAGCGCATTGCTCACAGTCACATCGGGGATACATTCAAAAAATCCAAAGAAACCATCGTTAGTGCCATTGAACGCGTTGTGATTACGATTGTTGATAGCGGCTATACGGCCTACTATTTTTTTGTCACGGTAAGCGAGAAACAGTTGTATTTGTGAATGTTCGTGGAAAGGATGCTTGCCCGGCGTTAAAAGGTCGCGTTGTGCAATAAACAACTCGGGCACATATAAAGGATCATTGCTGTATAGGTCATGCGGGAAGTCAATGAATAATTTCATCTGCTGTTTAGTACTCACCTGTTCGATAACGGGTGCACTTCCTCTGACTACAGTGGTTGTGGTGGTAACGGAAGGTGTCTGTATGGTGTCCATTATTATTTGCTTTAATTGTTACAGGCGTTATTGCAGCACTATATTCCCGTTATGTTTTTCTCTTAAGGGAATGCCTTCTTCTTTGAATGCCTTCACTAACATTTCCACGGCTTTTTCAATCTGGCTGAAGGTATGTGTCGCCATCAGTGAAAAACGGATCAGTGTAGCATCAGGAGGAACGGCAGGTGGCACCACAGGGTTCACGAAGATCCCCAGTTCCTGTAATCTTTTGGTAATGCTGAATACCCCTTCTTCATTTCGGATATAAATAGGAATGATGGGGGTTTCAGATACTTCACCAGTGTCAAAACCAGCATCTTCCAGCAGTTTGCGGGCATACTCTGTATTGTCCCACAGTCTTTTGATATGATCAGGTTCTGATTCAATAATGTCCAGCGTAGCCAGTACACTTGCCACAGCAGCAGGGGTCATGCTTGCGCTGAAGATCAGTGCGCGGGCAGTGTGTTTCAGGTACTCAATAATGGTATTGTCGGCAGCAATAAAGCCCCCCAGGGAAGCAAAGGATTTGCTGAAAGTACCCATGATCACATCAACCTTGTCAGTAAGACCAAAGTGAGAAGCGGTACCGGTACCATTCATACCTAAGATACCCAGACCATGTGCATCGTCTACCATGATATTTGCACCATAGGTATCAGCCAGCGATACGATATCAGGCAGTTTAGCCAGATCACCTTCCATGCTGAATACCCCGTCTATAGCAATTAAACGCACCGCTGTTGATGGTAATGCCTGTAGCTTGGCTTCGAGGCTGTCCATATCATTGTGCTTGTACTTGACTACCTTGGAGAAGGATAAACGGCTACCATCAATAATAGAAGCGTGATCCAGTTCATCCAGCAGGATGTAATCATTGCGACCGGTCAGACTTGACAAGGCACCCAGGTTGGCTTGAAAGCCGGTGCTGAATACGATCGCGTTTTCTTTGCCCACAAACTTTGCCAGCCTTGCTTCTAATTCCAGATGTAAATCCAGGGTTCCATTCAGAAAACGGGACCCCGCACAACCGGTTCCGTATTTTTCTGTCGCCTTAATAGCTGCTGCTATTACCTGAGGATGGTTTGTCAGCCCGAGATAGGAATTGGATCCAAACATCAGTACTTTCTTACCCTCAATTTCTACCTCAGTGTCCTGACCGGAAGAGATTGGTCGGAAATAAGGCCAGATTCCTCTTTCTTTTGCACTGTTTACCCGGGCTATTCCCGCCATCTTCGCACGTAACATTTTACTCATCTTTTTTGCTCTAATTCGGTTGTTGTAACACAATACCTGTGCAATTTCAGATACCGTGTTTTATGATCTGCACCTTTTTCAGATCATAATTGACAGTATTTAATTCTTATGACGACAGGCTAATAGCCAGCATCACACCACTGAATGCAGCGTTAAAAAAGGTCCAAAAGCAGTATGCGAGTTGCGGTTTAAGCACTATTCACGAAAAATCGTAAATGGTTTTATTTATTAAGTATGTTTGAAAACAAAATGGTGACTATCATTATTCAAACAATGTCCTAATTTGGTGGCCCAAAAACAGTATGCGAGTTGCGGTTTAAGTAGAGTGATCCGGTAGCCCGGACCTTACGATTGACGGCACCAAATTAGGAATAAAAATTGAATTAAGATCAAAAAAAAATCTAAATCATCAAGAATCACAATCAGATAGACAAATAAAATTATTTTATACGTTCAATTATTTTTACCTTAATTATCAATTAGTTATACTATAAAAAGACCGAACCCTTCCAATTGGCACAGTTTTTATATAATATAATTAAACTATTTGTAATTTCACATCCCTAACGATCTAAACAACATCGTATGAACCTTTCAAAAACCATTTCTGCACTGCTCCTATGCTTTACTATAGCAGTTTCCGCCAGCGCGCAGGATCAGGAAGCAGATTCTACCGGTTTACCCGGGGACAATTTCAGTTTACAGGGAGCTTTGGATTTATTTAAAAAAGCAGGATCACCTGAAGAATTCGAAAAATTATTAAACACTGAGGATAATAAAGTCAATAACCTGGACCTGAATGAAGACGGACAGATTGATTATGTGCGTGTTACAGGCAAGAAGCAGGACGATGTACAGATATTTGTACTGCAGGCCCTGGTATCTCCCACCGAAAGTCAGGATGTAGCAGTGATCTCTCTTGAGAAAACTGCTGACGACAATGCTGTAATCCAGATTGAAGGGGATGCTGATATTTATGGTGAATCTACCATAGCAGAGCCATTGCCTGAAGCTGACAATGCATTTAATTACAGCCCTGCCAGCCACGGTCCATCCGTTTCAAGCCCTGAAGGGATTATTGTAAATGTGTGGTTCTGGCCATGTGTTCGCTTTGTATATGCACCTGCTTATACTGTATGGATTTCACCCTTTACATGGGTAGCACATCCAGGATGGTGGCGTCCATGGCGCCCAATGCCTTATTACGAATATCGTCCTTACTGTGCACATTACCACACCCGCTATGTAGTCGTACCTACACGCAGAATCCAACCTGCACGTGTGATGTACAGACCTACCCGTATGACTTCTGTAACCGTGATTCAGCGGAACAGGGTTGTGGTGGATAATTATCGTAATAACAGGAATAGCGGTCGGGTAGATCGTGGTGGAAATTATGGCGGCAGAGGCGGTTATACACCGGGAAGGACTAATAATGGCGGTGGTAATTACACCCCGGGCAGAACTAACAACGGTGGTGGCAACTATACCCCGGGCAGAGTGAACAATGGCGGATCCAATGGTGGTGGCAACTACACCCCGGGAAGAACCAACAACGGTGGTGGTAACTACACCCCAGGCAGAACCAACAACAGTGGATCAAATGGCGGTGGTAACTACACCCCGGGCAGAACCAACAACAGTGGCGGCACCAGACAATCTGTAGGAAACAGCAATGGCGGCGGCAGACAATCCAGCGGCGGCAATAACAGTGGCGGCAGATCATCTAACAATGGTGGCGGTTCACGCGGTGGTCGCGTTTCCAGGAACTAATATATTTCCCCGCAGGTAGTTTCCCTTAGGAAACTACCTGTTCTTTTCTTTTACAAAATGCCAGATGCGCCGTTTTCTCCGGCAACTCCACCAACCCCTGATACTCAAACCCCGCTCTCTTATTCAACACATGTATCTTCTCATTCCTCGCATCCGGTTCCACTATCAATCGCTCCACCCTCGCATCACTAAATAAAAACGCCATTATCACCTGAAACACCTGAAAGGTAAAATCCGGTATCCGCTTCTCCACCGGCGCCATCAGGATATGAAATCCATAATCCCCCGGCAGCGCATCATAATACTCCCCTATCCTATCTTCCTGTGCCTTATAAAACTCTACCAGAAAAGCCGGCTTGTCATTATAAAACCCCAGAAAAGGCTGTACATGCGGCAAAGCGATCAGATCGGCATACATTTTACGCACTGTCTCTATCGTACTATGCTGTAATTGCCAATACACGGCATACTCCCTGTTCACCCAATCGTGAATCAAAGGAATATCAGTATCCAATACCAATGGTCTCAGAAAAAACTCACCGGAAGAAAAAGACGTGCCTGCATCAGCACTTAAAAAAGCAGGTAATTGTTGCGTCATAGTGGAATGGGTTATAAACAGCAAGCTAAAACAATTCAAAAATACCCTTTGCTCAAAAATGGAATTTATTTTTTGAAAGCCCAGCTGATTGCATTCCTGAATAGTAAAACATACGTCGGGTTATCAAACAATTCAGGCGCATGCCCCATAATCACAAAATTGTTCTCCTTCGCCAGCTGATCCAACCACACCTTTGCTCTTTTAGTGTAAGCAATATGATGCCCTCCATTTTCAGCCAGTGCAAGCACATGCAATCGCTGTGCCTGCACTGTACTGCCATAAATTAGAAGTATCATGATTGCTTTCATCATAGTTATGCTTTTTTCGCCTTCCCTAATCCAACTTTAAACTTATCTGGCGTACCTGTCACTTTAATATTCATAAACCGGATCGTCTTGTTCTTATCTCTGTACTCAATCGCATCTTCCTGATCCGGATCTACATCTTCTTTTTTCCTGCCAAACAACCCCTGCCATCCTGCACTCGTTACCACCTTCATGGGCACTCTCAGGTAATACTCCATGTTGAAATCCAATCCCTGTTTACCTGAAATCTCTATAAACCCAAGTGATGAGTTGATATTCATTTTAGGAATTTCCAGCACCCCATTCTTCAGGGTCAGCTTATTTTTCAACGTATCAAAGTTGATCTTGTTCAGGTTCTTGTCTTTAAAGTAACTCGCCATCGCCTGCATCGGGGAAAAGTTCACCAGACTCCCATTCCTGATATCCACATCCAGCGTAGCTTGTGAATCCTCTAACCTTGGTGTCAGATCCGGATGCATCAGTACACGGCACCTTACCTGTCCAAACAACCTTCCCTTTACATTCTTATTGATCACATAGTCCTGACCAAAGTAATCCAGCTTCAACATCATCTTCTCAATGTTCACGTCATTGAAACGGATCCTGCTCCTGAACATAATTTTAGCCGGATCAGAACCATCAAAGTGACCTCTCATTCCAATGGTGCCTTCAGCAATATTCATTCCCAGGGTATCGATATACATATGATGGTTACTCTGCATCCGCATCTTTGTCGTAAAGTCCTTTATCCACAGATGATGGTACTTTACTTTTCCTACTTCCGCATTCACGGTTATATCTGTAAACGGTACATTGAAAATGTTGAACGCACTCTTATGAATAGAATCCGTGACCGTATTTCTCACGGTTGTAGGCGCTACCAGCGGTTTGTCTTCTTCCTCTTCCACTCCTGAGAATTTATAATTCGTGAGCTGATCCACATCCAGTTTTTCAGATTTGAATGTGAAGAAATTCGGCTTCTTCCGCTGTGTGGTATCAGTTCCTAAAAATAGCCGGCCGCTGATATCAAAGTCACTGTTACCAATTTTTCCTGTCAGCGTGTCTACACGTACAAAGCGGTTATTACCATACATGATGGTACCATTGATCTTTTCCAGTACGATCGGATGTACTTTCAATGATCCGGATATATTCGCAATATGCAGTTTCGCAAATTTGAAGACAGAATCATACTTCATATCACACTTGGCACGGAGCCAGATATTACTGGCTACCTCTTGCTGATAATCTTTTGGAACATAGTTTTTGCTGATCCTTCCCAGCAGGTCATTCATGGCCAGGTGTTGTGATTTCAGGTCAAATGCAATCTGTGTTTTCCCTCTCTTTACCTTATCAAACCACAACTGGTAGTTAATCACTCTCGCACTCAGCTTCAGATCCGTACTATCAATCAGACCACCGAAGTTACGCATCAGCAATGCAGTATCATTGATCGCCACTTCTGTACCAAAATCATGAAATGCATGTGGATAGTATTTAAAGGAGGCATTCAGTTTTTCCATCCTGAAAGTACCTTTTGGCAAGGGGGCAGGATGCAGCAACTGGTTCACAGATGTTTCGAGAGACAAGGTGATGTTAAACCCATTGATCTCCTCTTTTGCTTTTCTTGCTTTCGCAGAATCAAAGGCCAGCACATCGCTCATCAATATCTTATTACTATGTACATTCAGCGTCACCTTTACTGGTTGCTGGTGTTTGTGAAACACTGCTGGCAGGTCGCTTAGTGAACCACTCAGCATGATATCAGAATGGCCTACGCGCAGCGCCAGACTATCCAGCGTTACCATGCCATTCTTCATGTTCGCATGCAGGTTCATATTGCGCACCATATGCGGATAATTCGGAATCCGGAAGGTCAGGTTGCTCACCGTCAGTTCACTCTGTATTCCTTCTTTCAGTTTACCGAGCGAAGCTTCCGGCAGTTGCATATCCACCAGTTCCTTAAAGTTCATGTTCAGACTGATGTGGCCTGTTACCTTCTGCAGGTCTTTGATACCCAGGAAAGCACCGATGAATTCCAGTTCCAATTCTGAGTTCACCTGCATCACAATCTTTGGATCGGTGAAGTCGCGCATTACAAAGTTGCCTTTGAACACACCTTTGTCTGGCAATGCGCTCATATTCAGAATGTGCAACTCAGAGGTTTTGAGCGAATGCTCAGCACCATTGGTATAATATCCTTTAAAGCTCAAACTGTCTACTTTCTTGTTCGCATCCGGGTTCAGGAAGTAAGCATTTTCACAACCGAAGTTGACAGAGATGAGTGGCATTTTGCCATCACCCAGTTTTCCCTTCATGACGCCTTTGAAAGAGATCCGGCCGTCGTATTTAAATTGTTTCAGTTGCTCCGTCACACTCGCAGGTGCGAAAGATAATAACAGGTTGATATCCGGCTTGTCTCCTTCCAGTGTCACATCAACCAGATTACCCTGAGACATATTCAGGGAACCTGTCACACTAAATCTTGCCTGTTCCAGTTTCAGTTTGCCCACGGGCAGGTTTAGTAACTGCTTTTTGCTATCATAACTGAGTTGCAGATCTGTCTCAATATTTTTATGGCGAAACAGCACAGTGTCAGACGGGGTGATATAATCAATGACCTGCTTACCTTCCATCGATGCGTTGATCAGATCCCCATCCATTTTGAACGAGGTCTTGATCTTGTCGATATGTGTAGCCACATGCGATCCCATCACCTTGTCGGTATACGAGATATCCAGGTCTCTCAGAATGATCTTCTTGATATCCAGCTGCATAGGCGCCGAATCACCAGAAGTAGTAATAGTCGAATCCGACTGAATACGGTTGGCTTCCACGATATCGATCTTTCCATTCTGCTCTTTAACCAGGTGCAGGTAACCATTTTTCACTACCAGTACCTTTACATTGTATTGCTGGCGGATGATGTCTGGCAGACTAAATCCAACAAACAATTTTTCTACCTGGTACAATGGTTTGCCAGTATGCTGTTTGTTAGCATAAAATGTTACATTCTTCAGTCCAATCGATACGTACGGAAAGTTTTCAAATGGGGCGATATTACTGCCACCCACAACGAGATCACCGGGCAGCTGCTTATTCAGCTCCCTGAGTGCCATTTGTGTCAGTCGTTCCTGCTGCGTGTACAGAATAAGAGAGGCGATCCCTAATAATGCCAGCATAGAACCCAATACGATATATAGGATACGAAAAATGCGTTTCCGTGTCTTCATGCTTCTTTAATGATGTGTAAGTTGAGACTTATATAATTATGCAAAATTAACCAGAACCCTATAAAATAAAAATATTTTATATGTATATAAGACGCTACCCGGCTCCGTTTTCTCTCATTAATTACCGAATCGGTAAAAAGTACCATAATACCCCCTTATTTCACCATCACATACTCATAAAATCCGGTAATTTTGTACAATTAATAACAACAGCACAATGGCGCGCGCTACAATACCGGTTTACGACGTCTGTACCATCGACAAAAACGGGCAACCGTTGCACCTTATGGTAGAAGACTTTGCCGGTTACCTCGACAAACACTACCAGGCAAGGCATCATCCCCACAGGCACGCCTTCTATCACCTGGTGATGTTCACAAAAGGTAGCGGATCCCACACCATCGACTTTGTCAAATTCGATGTTCATCCCTTCCAGATCTACTTCATGGCTCCAGGACAGGTACACAGCTGGGACTTCACAAGCCGTACCGACGGGTATATTATACATTTCGCCGCCGACTTCTTCCGCTCCTTCCTGCTCAATCCAAACTACCTGGACCAGTTCAGCTTTTTCAGTGGCAACAGTCAGCAATCCGTTTGCCAGTTGCCGGGTTACATTCATCCTGAAGTGACCGAACTGTTCGAAAAACTGCTGCGGGAAGCGAATCAGCATCCTCAACTCAATATGGACATGATCTGCCTGCGGCTGTTGGAGCTCTTTATTACAGTAGAGCGACATACCACCAGAGGGGGAACCACAGCCCTGACAGTACACACTTCCATACAGCTCCGCAACTTCCAACAGCTGATCAATCAGTACTTCCGTACTAAAAGACTGCCAAAAGATTATGCCGCTATGTTGTACATAACGCCTAACCATCTCAATGCATTGTGCAGAGAATTGTTGGGTAAAACAGCCGGCGATGTCATTCGCGACAGGATCCTCCTGGAAGCTAAACGCCTGCTAACCAATGCAGACTTGAGTATACTGGAAATCGCGTACGATCTCAACTTTAAAGACAACTCTTACTTCACCCGTTTCTTTAGAAATTACGAAGGAATCACTCCCGAAGAATTCAGAAAGAAATACATTACTCAATAATATGTGTGCAGAAAAAATCGAAAAACGGCCTAATTTATTCCTTAGCATCTGGAAAAACAGGTGCCCAGCCTGCCGTAAAGGAAAGCTCTTTAAGACGGATAATGCATATGATCTGAAGCACTTTACAGAAATGAACGAAAGATGTCCGGTGTGTGGAGAAGATCTGCAAAGGGAAATCGGGTTCTATTTTGGTACCGGTTATGTAAGTTATGCACTCACCGTAGCGATCAGTGTAGCAACCTTTGTGGCCTGGTGGGTACTCCTTGGTTTTTCTCTCTATGATAACAGAATTTTCTGGTGGATAGGTGTGAATGCGGTGTTACTGATCCTTTTGCAGCCACCTATCATGCGCATATCCAGAACCATCTGGCTGGCATTCTTTGTCGGGTATAATCCTGAAATAAAAACAGGACACTATCACCACTAACGTGGTTTAGGTCCTTAGGTCAGCGCAGAATATTGAAATTTAAAATGGTTGTGGGAACAATAATTTAAAGAGATGATCGTTTTTGATTAAATACAGGCAGCGGGTGTACGAATCCCGCTGCCTTGTCATCTCTGGGGGTTTGTTCAATAAAATCTATGGCCTCGTGAATATTTTTGATTAGTATATCGTCATTGTTGTAGCCTTTCGGCATATTTTCGCTTTCACATTTCCCTTTCGACATCACAAAAGTACAGCCTGTTCTCCCTGAAAAAAATCCCGGAAAACAGGGGTTTTCTTAGCTGATCATATTAAAAACAATCTAAATCCAATAATCTCAACCAATTAGCTATATTTATAAAATATTTTATATATTTCCATCCGGATGGGAACATTATTTACTTACAAGCGGGTACTAAGCATACTCATAATCATGCTGTTAATAGCTAACAGCGTATTTATCACCAGCTGCTCCAGGTCCAAACCGACCTACCTGGATAGCCTTCAGAATGCCATTCGTCGGGTACCTGACGAAGCAGCAAGGGTGGAATTATTCCTCCGGCTTGCAAAAAAATTGCAAACCACCGACAGCGCTTTAGCCTTCTCTTACATACAACAGGCACTTAAACTGGAAGAAAAACGGGACAACAAGCTCGGCATCGCCAGTGCTCATCTGGCCCTGGGTGAATGGTACCGCACGTACCACGACCCTCAGGAAGCAGAAAAGTACCTGATCCTGGCCAAAGAGGCCCTCAAAAAGGACACTGCCAGGGAAAGCCGCAAGCTCATGGCCATGACACGGATTAATCTCGCCATGGTCATGGGCGACAAAGGCTACACCCAGCTACAGGTAGAAGAATACCTGAAAGCCATCCCCGTACTTGAACAGCTTAATGAGCCCAAAATACTGGGTGGCACCTACCAGAGCCTGGGTGATATCTTCTTTAATAAGGCCCAATATAAAACCGCCACTACTTATTATAATAAGAGCCTGGATACCTACGCCGATTCTGCAGCGTTCACGGAAGATATCATCAGCCGTCACCTGAACCTGTCCAGCTGTATGTTTTACCTGGATAGCCTTTCACAGATGCAGCAACACCTCGCTGACGCCAAGAAGAAACTGGATTCCATGCCCGGTGACTCTTCCAACCTGTGGGCTTCCTGGTTTGACTACCAGGGGCAACTGGATCAGAAGCACCAGATGTATGTACATGCTACTATGATGTTCAACAGCGGATTGTCCATCGCCCGTCGCTATCAGGACAATACTACGATCTGTCAGAACCTCTATTCCCTGGCCAAATTGTATAACCGCCTGGGCCAGTATGATATCGCCATGTCATTCATGAATGAGTATACCACGCTGGCGTCTTCCCTCAGGGATTACCCTCTGCACATGCCGGCGCTGGACCTCATGGCCGATATTGCTTACAAACAAAGTAATTCAGATCAGGGCTATCGTTTCCTGAGACAATATATTACCCTTTCCGATAGTATGCAGGAGCAGGAAGTCACTGCCAAACTGCATGAACTGGAAACCCAGTTCCAGACTTCTGAAAAGGAACGACGCATATTGCAACTGCAACATGAAAACGAAAGACAGGAATTCGCCCTGCAAAAAAACAGGTTGTTGATTTCCCTGATGATCGTGATTATGATTTCGTTATTAGTCGTTGCAGGTTTGAGTTATCTGTTCTACCGAAATGGCCGCAAACTCCTCACACAACAGGAGCAACTGCACCAGTTCGAAGTAGACCGCATCCGCCAGGAACACCACATTTCCCTTTTGAGCGCCATGCTCGAAGGGCAGGAACAGGAACGTACCCGACTGGCCAGAGATCTGCACGATGGATTGGGTGGGTTATTATCTGGTATCAAACTTGAGCTATCTACCATCCCAACCATAGATGATGTTGAGATCAAGCATGACAAGGTAAACAACACACTACAACGACTGGACGGCGCCATGGACGAATTGCGTCGCATAGCCCGTAGTATGATGCCTGAAATCCTGATTAAATATGGACTGGGTGAAGCAACCGTAGAATACTGCCGTGGCCTTAAAAAGACCGGAGTTAATAATATCGTCTGCCAGGTATACAACTTTCATACAGATAGTATGAAACATACCCGTCAGGTAGTACTGTACAGAATTATGCAGGAGCTGGTCAACAATGCTATCAAGCATGCCGACGCCTCCCAGATCCTCGTACTCCTTCAGCAAACCGGCGATACCATCTTCCTCACAATAGAAGATGATGGTGCCGGCTTTGACACCACGCAGGGAAATAAACTGAAAGGCGCAGGCCTCGCCAATATCCAGGCCCGTGTAGACTTCCTCGGTGGAAAAATGGAAATTCAATCAGAAATAGGAACAGGAACCACCATCACAATAGAATGTGCAACAAGCGAAAAAAATGATGCATGATAAAGGTTATAGTTGTTGAAGACCACCCCATAATGGTGGAAGGGCTGAAGAACATACTACGTTCTGACCTGACCATTGATGTGATCGGGGATTATGGCAATGGAAAAAGTGTACTACAGGCATTGGAAGAAAAGGAACACCCGGATGTCATTCTCATGGATGTAAACCTTCCGGATGTAAGTGGCATAAACCTAACCACTGAAATCAAAAAGAAATACGAGGATATCAAGATCATCGCCCTCAGCGTACACGATGAGCAACCTGTGATTCATAGTATGCTACATAACGGCGCAAGTGGATATGTGTTAAAAAATGCGCTGGGTAATGAAATCATCAAAGCCATCAATACCGTGATGGATGGAGAAGAATACCTTTGTACAAGTACCCGCGAGGCACTGAAAAGTGCGGATCAGGACCTGCTCAAAGCCATCCCCCGTATCACCCGCCGTGAAAAGGAGATCCTTCAGCTCATAGGCAAGGGACTCACTACTATTCAGATAGCAGAACAATTATTTATCAGTACCCATACAGTAGAAAGCCATCGTAAGAACCTGATGGAAAAATTCGGTGTGAACAATACGACTTCCGTTGTAAAACTCGCTGCTGAATACAAACTATTGTAACTGGGAATACACCTGCAGTTTCGCTGTATCTGTCACCGCTATGCTCTTGCCGGATACAGCGATGGCCTGCTCCTGTATCAGTTCACTCATCACCCTGAAAGCCGTTTCATAAGTGGTACCTGTATAAGAAGCCAGATCCTGTCTGCTTAATATCAGGTCTATATTCCCCTCGGCATCCTGCCCAAATTTCTCCAATAATAATAACAGGGCATAGGCTACTCTTCCCTTCACCGGCATGTTCACCAGGTTCCGCATTTTCTGCTCTGACTCCTGTAGTTCTGCGGCATAGAAGAGCATCATAGCATACAGAAAATCATGGTTGACCTTTAGCGTAGTCTGGAAAAAATCAATGGGGATAAAACAAACTTCCGCAGCTTCCAGTGCGGTAGCTGATACTGGGTAAAGTTGGGTTGTACCTACTCCCCTATGACCTACAATGTCTCCCTTGCGGGCAAAGCGGACTATCAATTCCTTCTCCTCTCCCCAGTGCTTATGCACTTTTACAGAACCACTATACAAAAAGTAAATGCCCTGTACCGGTTCGCCTTCCTTAAATAATACTCCTCCTTTTTTGACATTATAGGTTTGTTTGTGTGCCTGTATTGCGGGTTTCCATTCGGGTACACAAAGCTTACAAAACATACAGGTGGCGACGTCGCAACCTGATTTATCTTTCTTCATCGTTCTTCTTTTTGATCAACGCCTGCACTTCGGCAGTTATATTACGCAAACGTACTACTTCTCCGACTACTATCACAGCAGGATTTGCCATTCCTTCATGATGTGCTTTATAATAGATATCATTTACTGTACCGAGTACCATTTTATCTCTGCCTGTAGTGGCTTCCTGTATGATGGCAACCGGCAGATCCTTCTTACCATGTTTGGAAAAGATTTCCATGATGGCTTCCAGTCTGCTCATCGCCATTAATATAATCACAGTAGCAGTCGATCGGGCGGCCAGTTCAATATCTCCTGAAATATCGCCAGTCAATGTAGTGCCGGTTGTTACCCAAAAGCTTTCAGTCACCCCCCTGCTGGTCAATGGAATCATCTGCGATTCCGCCGCTGCCAGCGCACTGGAAATACCGGGAATAACGTCCACTGGTATCCCTGCGGCATTCGCTGCTGCAATTTCTTCACCTGCACGTCCAAATACAAAAGGGTCGCCCCCTTTCAGTCTTACTACATGCCCATGGCTACTAGCATACTCTACAATCAGGTGGTTGATCTCCTGCTGAGACAAAGAATGGCATCCATATCGCTTGCCTACAAAACGCAGCACTGCATCCGGCCGGGCATAACTCAGCAATGCCTCGTTCACCAACGCATCATATAATATTACATCTGCCTGTTTTAACACATTAATGGCCTTTAGCGTAATTAGTTCCGGATCACCCGGACCAGCACCTACCAGGGATAATTTTGCCATGCTTCCTTTATATTATAAATAACTATATTTGATACAAATCATACCATTCACTATAAAATTACATTCATTATTCTTAATTTCATGATGCAAATCACATAAAAAGGAATAAAACAGATAGTCAGTCAGGAAAAAGTTATCATATTAACTATTTCGTAATAAATAACCTTCTGCTTCTTATCAACCATGAAAATAGTAATCATTGGCAACGGAATGGTGAGCTATAAGTTTTGTGAGAAAATAATCTCAAAGACACACACAACACCACCTCAGATCACGATATTTGGCGAAGAGCCCCGTCCAGCTTACGACCGTGTTCATCTAAGCGAATTTTTCGCCGGCAAAACTGCGGAAGACCTCCTCCTCGCCCCTGCCTCCTGGTACAGCAATAATAATATCAGGCTGCATACCGGAGACCCTGTTCAACATATTGATCGCGAAAATAAGACCGTTCACTCTTACAAAGGTATCAACGAATCTTATGATTTTCTCATATTCGCCACTGGTTCAGCTGCTTTTGTTCCTCCCATTCCCGGTGTTGACAAAAAAGGCGTATTTATATATCGTACCATCGAGGACCTGGAACTGATGCGCGACTATGCCCCCAAAGCAAAGCGTGGTGTGGTAATAGGCGGTGGCCTGTTGGGTCTGGAAGCTGCCAAAGCCCTGCTGGACCTCGGTATTCCTGACACCCATGTCATAGAATTTTCGCCAAGACTCATGCCCCGCCAGATTGATGATGCCGGCTCCCGCATTCTCCAATCCAAACTCAGCCAGCTGGGTCTGGAAATTCATACCAACAAGAACACCTCTATTATATTAGGTGATGATACCATCACGGGTTTACAATTTGCCGACGACTCCATCCTTGAGGCAGACATGCTTGTAATCTCTGCAGGTATCAAGCCCAGAGATGAACTGGCAAAACTGTGCGGTCTGGATACCGGCCACAGAGGCGGCATTGTAGTCAACGACCAGTTGCAAACCACCGATCCTGCCATCTTTGCCATTGGTGAATGCGCCTTACATAATGGTATGGTCTATGGCCTCGTTGCCCCCGGCTATGAAATGGCGGAAGTAGTAGCTTCTAACCTCACCGACAGCAACAAGACCTTTACTGGTTACGATATG
This sequence comes from Chitinophaga sp. LS1, assembly GCF_034274695.1. Classification (NCBI taxonomy): domain Bacteria; kingdom Pseudomonadati; phylum Bacteroidota; class Chitinophagia; order Chitinophagales; family Chitinophagaceae; genus Chitinophaga; species Chitinophaga sp. LS1. The sequence goes on along the minus strand of NZ_CP128362.1, from coordinate 3,835,423 downwards.
AGCACCAAACTCAAGCTCATTGGCGTAGATGTTGCCAGCTTCGGCGATCCTTTTACCGGCCGTCCGATTGTATATGAAGACACCATGAAAGGCATCTATAAACGTATCAATGTCTCTGACGATGGTAAAACACTGATAGGCGGTATTCTCGTTGGCGAAGCGGAAGCTTACAACATGCTCCTGCAAACCGCTAAGAACAAAGTGGTTCTGCCCCCTAATCCTGAAGATGTACTGCTCGGCGCCCGCGGAGGCAATACTGAAGCAGGTGCCGGGGTATTGGGTCTGCCTGACGAAGCCATCATCTGTAGCTGTGAAAGTGTGACCAAAGCCACCATCTGCCAGGCAGTAGAAGCAGGTAATGAAACACTGAATGATGTAAAGAAATGTACCAAAGCCGGTACCTGCTGTGGAGGTTGCGTGCCTATGGTCAAAGACCTCATCACCTCTACCATGAAGGCACAGGGCAAATATATCCGTAATGTGCTCTGCGAACACTTCCACTATTCCCGCCAGGAACTGTACGACCTGATCAAAGTAAAACACCTTTATACTTTCGATGAAGTACTGGACACTTACGGTCATGGCGATGGCTGCGAAACCTGCAAACCCGTAGTTGCCTCCATCCTGGCCAGCCTCTGGAACGAACTCATTCTCGACAAAGGCAATGACACCGTTCAGGATTCCAACGACCGTTTCCTCGCCAATATCCAGAAAGGTGGCACGTATTCAGTGGTACCCCGTATTCCCGGTGGCGAAATCACACCTGCTAAATTACTGGTCATCGCACAAGTGGCCCTTAAATACAATCTCTACACCAAAATTACAGGTGGTCAACGTATAGACCTGTTCGGAGCTCACCTCAGCGATCTGCCTTCCATCTGGGAAGAGTTGATCGCTGCGGGCTTCGAAAGCGGCCATGCATATGGCAAAGCACTGCGTACAGTAAAAAGTTGTGTAGGTTCTACCTGGTGCCGTTTTGGTCTGCACGACAGTGTAAGCTTTGCTATTCAGATAGAAGAACGCTATCATGGGTTGCGTGCGCCACATAAAATTAAATCAGCTGTATCGGGTTGTATCCGTGAATGTGCTGAAGCCCAGAGCAAAGACTTCGGCATTATCGCTACCGAAAAAGGCTGGAACCTGTATGTAGGTGGCAACGGCGGTTCCAAGCCACAACACGCCATCCTGCTGGCTTCGGACCTGGACAGCGACACCTGCATCCGCTACATCGACCGCTTTCTCATGTTCTATATCAAAACTGCCGATCCACTTACCCGTACAGCTACATGGCTCAACAAACTGGATGGTGGCATCACCTACCTCCGCAATGTAGTCGTGAATGATAGTCTGGGTATCGCAGGCCAACTGGAAGCAGAAATGCAATCCCTCGTAGACAGGTACAAGTGCGAATGGAAAGAAGTGGTTGACAATCCAGAACTCCGCAAGCGATTTAATCACTTCGTAAACGCCCCCGGCGAAAAAGATCCTACCGTAAAATTTGATCATCTCAGAGAACAAAAAAAAGCTGCCGAATGGAAGTAACAACCAACACTCAGAAAGATTGGGTACTCGCCTGTCACACCACCGACGTGCCTGCTAACGGTGGCGTATGTGTAAAACTGGGCGATGAACAGATTGCCCTGTTCCACTTTGCCCGCCGAAACGAATGGTATGCTACCCAGAACCTGTGCCCACATCGCCAGCAGATGGCCCTGAGCCGGGGTATGACCGGCACGCAGGAAGGAGAACCCAAAGTAGCCTGCCCCTTTCATAAAAAAACATTCTCGCTGAAAGACGGCCGTTGCCTCACTGATGAACATGAGTGTAACATCACAACTTACCCCGTGAAAGTGGTAGAAAATAAAGTATTTATAGGAGTTTATAATCCGGCGATGGTTATGTAAATTACGATAGAACCAGTCGTGTACTGAATAATAACAGTGTAACAATCGTAATTCACACCACTCAACCAAAATTTATGAAGCTACTGTTCCGCGCCGGGGCATTCTCCATCGTACTAAGCGCTATCTCCTACCTCCATGCAGATGCGCAGTTTTCTATAGGGGCTCAATTAAGAACACGCACGGAATATCGTGATGGACAAGGGGCCCCACTACCACAGGGATCAAACCCCGCCGTCTTTACATCTCAGCGTACCCGTCTCATGGCAGGTTTTTCCGGTTACCGTTTCAAACTGGGTGCTACTATCCAGGATGTAAGAGTATGGGGACAGGATGTATCACTGATCAACCGCACTACTACCCAGGACCTCAATGGCCTGATGGTACACGAAGCCTGGGCAGAAGTAATGTTGCTCGACACCGTTTACAAAAACAAAGCCCTGAACCTAAAGGTCGGCAGACAGGAAATTGCCTACGACGATATGCGGTTACTGGGGAACCTGGACTGGCTGCAACAAGGTCGTCGCCACGATGCAGCTATCCTGAAGTATGAAACAGGCCCTTTCCAGTTACACCTGGGTGGCGGCTTTAATCAAAACAAGGAAAACAGCACAGGAACGATCTACAACGAAACGCCTCCTGGCAACTACACAGCTACCACCAACGCAGGTACCATGTATAAAGCCATGGAATTCCTCTATGCCGGTAAGAAATTTAAGAAGGGCAATGTATCGTTCCTCTTCTTTGCCGACCAGTTCTCTAAGTATCACATCGATACAGTGGCTGGGGTAGCGACTAAAACATACGAACAGGCGACCTACACCCGCATGACCACCGGACTGTTTTACACCAACACGTTCAACAGGTGGACGGTGACAGCTTCGGGTTATTACCAGTTTGGTAAAGGTGCCACTGGCCTGAACCTGCGTGCAGCTACCCTGAATGGTAACTTCATGTACCAGGTATCCAAACCATTCAGCGCAGGTGCTGGTGTAGACTTTGCCACAGGTGGCACGTCGTCGGACGGCAAGACCAGCAATGCCTTTGACTTCCTGTATGGTACCCCGCATAAATACTGGGGCTATATGGACTACTTTTATGTAGGCAGTCCGTTTGGCAACAGGGGCTTACAGAACTACTATATCAAAACGAAGTTCAAACCAAATACCAAATGGACACTCACCGGCGATATTCATGAATTTCTTGCCAGCAGTGAGATCCCGGGGTATGACACCCGCCGTTTTGGGGAAGAGCTGGACATCGTAGCCAACCTTGCCCTGACGAAGGTAGTCAGCTTCGAAGGTGGTTATAGCCACTTCTGGAGCACCAATGCATTAACATCCGCAGGCGTTAAAAATGTTGCAAACGCTAAGAGCAATAGTAACTGGGCTTACTTAATGATCATCATCAAACCGGATTTTATTTTCAAGTAAAGGATTAGGATACATCGTTCGCCAGCCATAGCTGAAAGTACGCTTTCAGCTAAAGGGCACCGCCATGCCATCACTCAAATAAAAAACTCATTGCACTATGTCGCAAAACAACCAGCTCAAAACCCTCCCGCTGTTCTCACTGAATAGCATTAACATGCGCACCTTTCACATTACGTGGCTCATGTTTTTTGTTTGCTTCTTCGGCTGGTTCGGTCTTGCACCGCTCATGCCCACCATCCGTGAAGACCTGGGTCTCTCTAAAGCACAGGTAGGCAATATTATCATCGCATCCGTATCGGGTACTATACTGGCCCGCCTTATCATCGGTAAACTCTGTGATACCTGGGGGCCTCGTAAGACGGCTATCCGGCTGCTGATCGCTGGTTCATTACCGGTATTTTTGGTAGGACTGGCCAGAGACTATACTACTTTCTTACTTTTCCGCTTAGCCATCAGTGTGATAGGCGCATCCTTCGTAGTCACACAGTATCATACTTCCATGATGTTTGCTGCGAATATCAAAGGCACTGCCAATGCAGTAACCGGTGGCTGGGGCAATCTGGGTGGTGGAGTGACGAACATGGTGATGCCGGTTATCTTCGCAACCATTGTGGGCCTGGGGTTCACAAAATCTGAAGCTTGGCGGTATGCAATGATCCTTCCCGGCATCATGATGCTGATCGTAGCCTTCCTCTATTCACGCTATACAAAAGATACACCTGATGGTAATTTCGATGAGATAGACCATCATGCGAATAAAACAAAAACTGATTATTCCATCCTTGCTGACTGGCGCATTTGGGCATTGACATTGGCATATGCGATGTGCTTTGGTATGGAGATCACTTTTGACAATGTGGCTTCATTACACTTTGTCGACACGTTTCATTTATCACAGAGCAGTGCAGGTTTCTGGGCAGGCGTGTTTGGATTCATGAACCTATTTGCCCGTGCCATGGGTGGTATCGTATCTGACAAAGTAGGTGCCCGCTTTGGTCTCAAAGGCAAAGGCCGTCTGCTCGCCATCGTATTATTACTCGAAGGCATTGGCCTGTTGTTCTTTGCACAGGCTGGTAATCTCACATTGGCGATCATCTCTATGCTCACCTTTGCGCTCTTCCTCAAGATGGCCAATGGTGCTACTTACGGCATTGTACCTTTTATCAATGAGAAAAACATTGGACTGGTCAGTGGTATCGTAGGTGCAGGGGGTAACCTGGGTGGTATGCTCTTCGGCTTCCTGTTTAAGTCTGAATCGATCTCCTATATACAGGCATTCACTTACATTGGCTACATCGTAATTGGTGTATCGCTCATCGTGATGCTCACAAGATTTATCAGTAAACCAGCGAAATCATGGCTTCATACAAAACAACCTGTTGCTATTGCGGAGTAGGATGTGGGATCATCGTGCACCAGGACAGGCAGGGAAAGATCCAGGTAGAGGGAGATAAAGATCATCCTGTAAACAGGGGCATGCTTTGCTCCAAAGGGATGAACCTTCACTATACTGTGATGGATACCAGCGACCGGTTGCTCTACCCTGAGATGCGCTACAACCGCCACTTACCCAGGCAACGCGTATCGTGGGATCAGGCGCTGAATCGCACTGCTGCCGTGTTTACAAAAATCATTCAACAATATGGCCCGGATGCAGTAGCCTTCTACGCATCCGGGCAATGCCTTACAGAAGAATATTATGTTGTCAATAAACTCATCAAAGGATTCATTGGGAGTAATAACATAGATACCAACTCACGCCTTTGTATGAGCAGTGCCGTTGCTGCTTACAAACTGGCGTTGGGCGAAGACAGTGTACCCGGTGCTTACGATGACCTTGAACTCGCTGACTGCATCTTCGTAGCTGGTGCGAACCCTGCATGGTGTCATCCTATTTTATGGCGACGTGTAGAAGCTGCAAAAGCTGCTAATCCTGATTTGAAAATTATCGTCAGCGATCCCCGTGTTACACAGAGTTGTGCTACGGCAGATCTGCATTTGCAGATCCATCCCGGTACCGATATTGTATTACATCATGGCATTGGTCGTGTATTAATAGAACAGGGGCATATTGATCCTCTATTCATTCGCGATCACACAGATGGTTTTCAACAATACCGGGATATCGTAATGGAACGCAGCATAGCCAGTGCCGCCGAAATTTGTGATATACCTGAAAATGCTATCTACGAAGCAGCGTCCCTGATTGGGAATGCGACCGGATTCATGACCCTCTGGACCATGGGCCTTAATCAAAGCGTAGTTGGTGTGCGCAAAAATCTCAGCCTGATCAATCTTCATTTGATTACAGGACAGATAGGCAAACCCGGTGCAGGACCTTTCTCTCTCACAGGTCAACCCAATGCTATGGGAGGCCGTGAGGTAGGTGGCTTATCCAACCTGCTGCCAGCACATCGTGTATTGGATAATCCTGCGCATCGCAAAGAAGTACAAGCGTTCTGGGGTGGCGTGCCGCTCTCAGAAAAACCCGGTCTTACCGCCACCGAGATGTTCACAGCGCTCAACGATGGTACACTAAAAGCCATCTGGATTATGTGTACAAATCCGTTGGTAAGCTTACCTGATGCACGATTAGCAGAAGCAGCCTTAAAGAAAGCAAAGTTTGTAGTGGTACAGGAAATATCCAATCGTCCTGAAACCCTGCAATATGCTGATGTGATCCTTCCCGCCGCTGCCTGGACGGAAAAGGAAGGCACTATGACGAATGCAGAACGCCGCATCAGTTATCTCCAAAAACTCACAACGCCTCCCGGCGAAGCGCTGCCTGATTCAGAGATCATCTGTCGCTTTGCAATCAAGATGGGCTTCCATGGTTTTGACTATGAAAATACTGCCGCTATCTATGATGAGCATTGCCGCCTTACAGCGGGTACCAACATCGATGTAAGCGGCTTAAGTTATACCACCTTACAGGAAAAACGCACTGTGCAATGGCCTTATCCACAGGGAGCAAAAGGCTTTGGTACACCCCGTCTTTTCACAGATCATACTTTTTATACCAAAACCGGCAAAGCAGCGATTCACTCCTTTCCGGACGGGAATAATTCTACCCCTCCTGATCCTGAGCTACCGCTCATTCTTACCACAGGCCGTATCCGCGACCAGTGGCATACCATGAGTAAGACAGGGAAAGTGAGCAAACTAAAACAACACATTCCAGCACCACTATTGGAGATCCATCCCGACGATGCAGCAGAAAGAGACATCAAAGCGGATGATATCGTTGAGATTTACAATGCTAACGGCAACGTCCGTGTGAAAGCACAGCTCAGTACCAATATCAAGAAAGGGGTGGTCTTCCTGCCTATGCACTGGGGCAAGACACTCAACAGTGATCTGAACAGGGCAAACAATCTGACCCATACGCTGGTAGATCCTATTTCCAAACAACCTGACTTAAAATATACCGCAGTACAGGTACAGCGCTTTCAAAAGCCCACACAACGTATCATTATTATCGGTGCGGGTGCAGGTGCCTGTGGTTTTGTAAAGTCGTACCGGACGATGAATACAACAGATGAAATCACCGTATTCAGCAAAGAGAACTTCCCTTTCTATAACAGGGTCATGCTCCCTGATTATATCAGCGGTACCCAGCAGTGGCAACAGCTGGTAAAGATGACAGATGAAGAAGAAGCTTCGCTAAAAGTGAATCTGCTCAGAGGCATCAGCATCGTAGATATAGATCGCAGGCACAAAACAGTCACTGATAGCCTGGGCAATGAACACCAGTATGATATCCTTATTCTCGCGATGGGTTCAAGAGCAGCCATGCTCAAGGGTGTACCATCATTAAAAGGGGTATTCACTATGCGCAACAGATTGGATGCCGATGCATTTATCAAACATATCGACCCGGCCAAAGGAAAGGTGATGATAGCAGGTGGGGGTCTCTTAGGCATCGAACTCGCTGCTTCGCTCAGAGAGATTGGTATAGAAGTAGGTGTACTGCAACGTACTTCCCGCCTCATGTCCGCACAACTGGACAAGCTGGGTAGTCAGTTATTATATGAAGAACTGACTGACAGAGGCATTGAAATATTGTACAATGATGAAATAGAGCGCTTTACAGGCATACAGGCATTAGATGGTATCCGGTTGAAAAGTGGCCGCCATGTACCTTGTCAGGCAGTCGTACTCTCTATAGGTACCACCCCAAATATAGAGCTGGCGCAGGCTTCACAGCTCACCTGCAATAGAGGAGTGATTGTAAATGATTACATGCAAACCAGTGATCCTGCAATATTTGCTATCGGTGAAATCGCAGAGTTCAAAGGCACGCTCTATGGTATTACAGCTGCTGCAGAGCAACAGGCGGCCGTGGTAGCGAAGTTCCTGAGTGGAGATATCAGCACTTATTATCAGGGCTCACTCTTCATGAACATCCTGAAGATGCATGGCACAGACCTTTGTTCCATGGGCACTGTAGAGACACCAAACGACCCTGCTTATGAAGAAGTTGTATTCATCGATAAGTCCAAGCGCTATTATAAAAAGTGTGTCATTCACAATGACCGGCTCATTGGCGCTATATTAATAGGTGATAAGTCAGAGTTCCTGGAGTTCAGGGACCTGATTGCCAATAAGATCGAATTATCAGAGAAACGATTAGCCCTGTTGCGGTCCAATAAAAAGGCGACTCCTGTAATCGGAAAGCTCATTTGCAGTTGTGGCAGTGTGGGAGAAGGGAACATCAAAGAGAAGATCAAAGAAGGAATGCACACGCTGGAAGGCATCTGTCAGGCTACAGGAGCAGGATCTGGCTGTGGTAGCTGCAAGCCGGAGGTAAAGGCGATCCTTGAAAAGGTATTACAACCATGCTAAAGAAAACACAGACTATACACATCAATTTTACGGGGGGGATTATTTCTCCCGGCTACCTGCTGTCTATCTTAGAAATTGCGGAAACAGCAAAGATATCGGAGGTTCGTTTTGGACAGCGGCAGCAATTGATCATAGAAGTATCTGCTCAAACAGCCCTATTATTCGCGGATCATGTCAGCACAACACCTAATATCATCAGCGCTTATCCAGCCACCGGTATCTTCATTTCCAATACCTGGCTCTCTGAAGGTATCTATAAAGATGTCTTTGAAATGCTGAACTGGGAATCGAAACTCAAGATCAATGTCTGTGATAGCCGCAATACCTTTACTCCTTTCTTCACAGGGCACCTGAACTGGATAGCAGGTACGCAACCCAATTACTGGCATTTGGTATTTCGCTATCCGAAGAGTAACCAGCTCTTTGCATGGCCGGAGCAGTTGTACACAAATCACATCGGTGAATTGAGCAGACAGCTGGAAACACAGCTGCTTAACCATGAACCGATTCAGGGAGTGCCTGTAGAGAAAGACCTGCAATTACCAGACTTTCACCTGCCTTACTATGAGGGTTTCAATAAGTACGATCAGTATTACTGGCTGGGTATTTACCGCAGGAATGAATACTTCCCTGTTTCATTTTTGAAAGGGCTCTGTCATATCTGTCTGGAAACAAAGACAGGCCAGCTCTATGCTACCCCCTGGAAATCATTGATCATCAGGAATATTGAGCAGGAGCACCGCCCGCTGTGGGATTATTTATTAGGGAAGTATGGCATCAATGTACGACATGCGGCCAATGAACTGAACTGGCAGATACCAGATAATAATGAAGATGCATTGGTGCTCAAACGCCACATCATCCGGCATTTTGATAGTGCGGATGTACGTACCTACGGGCTTTGTTTCAGCGTAGGTCATCATTGCTTTGGGAGCATCGTCATCACACAGCAGGAGGCTAAATACAAGACAGTGCTCAAAGGACAGCTGCGTTACGATATCAGCTATACGCCGGACTTCAATCCCAATTCAGGCATCCTGATCAATTACCGGTCTGGTGTAGCCAAAGAACATCTGGGTCCTTACATCACTGCACTCTGCAAGTACTTCTACGAAAGACACAACACCAATGATCCGCTGCCGGGCTATGTTGCAGCGCATACAGTAGCTATACCACCTGTGGAGAAATACGTGCACCAGTGTCCTGCATGCCTGAGTATCTATGATGAGCAGATGGGGGATCCTGATCAGTCAATAGTGCCCAATACCCCATTTGAGCAATTGCCGGATCAGTATCAGTGTGCACTGTGCGAAGGACCCAAAGCGGATTTTAAACAGGTTTCTTATGCTACACTTACGGCATAACGGAATTCCCCGGGAGTTATTCCCTTGCTGCCGCTGGCGAAATCGGCGCTTTAACAATACATTTGCATCTTTCTAATACCACCACTCCCAGTACCTTCCACACCATTCTCATCCTTTTAGTGCTATAAAAAGAGTCAAAAAACCCTGATTTCACTACAAAATCCGATCATTAAGTATTATTTTTGCGCTGCAAATCGCGTAAAAATAATAATATGTCTCCTAAATCGGCGCCTGACATCGTACTGATCGGTGCGGGCATAATGAGTGCAACGCTAGGCGTATTGCTGAAAGAATTACAACCGGAGCTGACAATAGAAATCTTCGAACGACTGGACGTGATCGCCGGAGAAAGCTCGGATGCCTGGAACAATGCTGGTACAGGCCATTCTGCTTTCTGTGAGCTGAACTACACACCAGAAAAGAAGGACGGATCTATCGACATCGGAAAAGCGATCAAGATTGCAGAATCTTTTGAAATCTCAAAAGAGTTCTGGTCGTTCCTCGTGCAGGCAGGTTGCGTAAACTCGCCGGGCAATTTCATACAGAGCGTACCTCACATGAGCTTTGTATGGGGAGAGAACAACGTAGAATATCTCAAGAAACGTCAACAGGCGCTTTCTGCAAATAATCTCTTTAAAGGCATGGAATTTTCCGAAGACCCTGCGGTGATCAAAAACTGGATCCCCCTGGTAATGGAAGGTCGTGACCCTAACGAAAAAGTAGCAGCTACCCGTATGGAAGCTGGTACTGATATCAACTTCGGTGCCCTCACCCGCTCTCTCATTACTTATCTGCAACAACAACCTGGTGTAAATCTTCACCTCGAACACGAGGTGAAAGACCTGGAACAGGGAGAAGATGGCAGATGGAGATTGAAAGTGAAGGATCTGAAGAATGGTAAAAAAAGAACATTACAGGCGAAATTTGTATTCATCGGCGCTGGTGGTGGTTCACTCCCACTGCTGGAAAAATCTGATATCATAGAAGGTAAAGGTTTCGGTGGATTCCCTGTAAGCGGACAGTGGCTGGTTTGTAAAAACCAGGCAATTGTTGAAAAGCATGCTGCTAAAGTATATGGTAAAGCGTCTGTAGGCGCACCGCCAATGTCTGTACCTCACCTCGATACACGTATGATCGATGGTAAGAAGGCATTGTTGTTCGGACCTTATGCAGGTTTCTCTACCAAGTTCCTGAAAAAAGGTTCCTGGCTGGATTTACCACGCTCTATCAAGTTCAATAATATCCGTCCGATGCTGGCTGCTGGTCTTGATAACCTTCCATTGACAAAATACCTGATTGACCAGGTACGTCAGTCACCGGAAGAAAGGCTGGAAGCATTAAAGGATTTTCTGCCTGAGGCGAAGATGGAAGATTGGGAACTGGAAGTAGCAGGACAGCGTGTGCAGGTGATTAAGAAAGATCCGGAGCATGGTGGGATCCTGGAATTTGGTACAGAAGTGGTAAGTTCAGCGGATGGTAGCATTGCTGCATTGTTGGGAGCTTCTCCTGGTGCAAGTACAGCAGTGTCTATTATGTTAGAGTTGATGAATAAGTGCTTTAAGAAGGAGTTGGCGACAGAAGCGTGGAGGAACAAGTTGTTGCAGATGATTCCTTCTTATGGGAAGAAACTGGCGGATGAACCTGATATGCTGGAACAGGTGAGGTCATGGGCGAATAATGTACTGGAATTAAAGTCTTAGAAATACAAACAAAAACGCTTTTGCCGTAGGCAAAAGCGTTTTTGTTTGAGCACAAATTATTAGGGGCAGGCCTGTGGCCTGCCCCTAATAATTTGATTTTACTTTTAAAAAAAATAGGGGATATGGATATATCCCCTTTGTTTTAACCTTATCTTATTGTTTCTAAGAGACTTTTTTTACCTCAACCCCACTGGCTTATACGGTATCCTCACCACTACACTCACACTTTTTCCCGGCTCTATCACCAAATCAAAACTCCCCTCATGCAACGCCGCCATATAAGACATCAAATAACACACCGGCTGGTTGAGCAATTCATTATCAGCATCCCTGAAATAGTTTGCATAGAAATTTCCCCTGATCTCAAAATAGCTTTCTTCAAAACTAAATATAAGTTTAGGCAACTGATGACTCATTGAATGCCGGTTCATCCAAAAATAAAGATTCAATACCAACTGCCGGATCACAAACTCATCTATGTAAGCATCAATCCCTTTTATTACAGATGGTAACTCAGTGACGGGTTGCAACACTTTATTATATGGTTCATCTCGGATCAACTGATTCAAAAATAAATGCAGGCTCGTTTGCTTCCTCTTAAACGCAAAACTTTTGTTTAGCATATATTGTACTATCCGTACATTTTGCAGCTGGAAGTCTAATTCGATCACCTGCGACTTGACGGCCTCCGTCTGACGGGTTATTCTTCCTTCGACTTGCTTCCCATCATATAACGCGATCAGCTCTACGCTGGAAAGTATACTCGCTACAATGGATTTCAACTCGTGAAAGATGTCCTCAATAAGCCGGTTGTCCTCAAGGAAATTTTGTGCTGACACAGAAGTTTTCATTTACAACGCTGTTTACAGGCTTCCTAAAGTTGGTTGTCGGCTTATAATAATGCCGGAGTGTAAAACTAACACTTAATGCCTGTTATTTGCTATTAACATTATTACTTATATTAGTAAAATATAGCCAATCTGATGTTTTTTTTCAAGGTTGTATCATGCTAGCTTATAAATAGTATACAACCCAACTGCCTTTCACTATATTCAAAAAAAAGTTAAAATGCATTTTTATCTCCTCTGATGGTATTAAATACTGTCAGGAAAATGATCTTCAAATCAAAATACACCGACCAGTTTTCCATATACCAGATGTCATGCTCTATTCGCTTATTCAGATGCAGATCGTCTGTAATCTCCCCTCTGTAACCGTTTACCTGCGCCCAGCCCGTAATACCCGGTTTTAAGAAATGCCTGATCATATACTTCTGAATAATCGCCGAATATTCTTCCGTATGTTTCAGCATATGCGGCCTGGGCCCTACGATCGACATATCTCCCCACAACACATTCAGGAATTGCGGCATCTCATCGAGATTCGTCTTTCTCATGAATTTTCCCAATCTGGTAAATCGCTTGTCATTTCTCGTCGCCTGCTTACTATTCGCATCGTTGTTTACATACATACTTCTAAACTTCAGACAACGGAATGTTTTGTTATTTCGACCAGTTCTGTTCTGGATAAAGAATACCGGTCCCCTGCTTTCCAGCTTCACCAGCAGCGCCAGTAAAGGTATCAGCCAGCTCAATAAAAAGACCGTCACCCCTAAGCTGAATATCAGGTCAAAGAAACGCTTCCTGATCCTGTTTGCAATATCATCCAGCGGCTCTGACCGCAGTGAAATAATAGGAATGTTATCCAGGTAATCAATGTAGATCTGCCTGTTTACAAACATCCTGAAATCAGGTACAAAGCGAAAACGGATAAAATGTTTCTCCGCTTCATGGGCCAATGTATACAGGTAAGGAAACTGCTCCGGTGATAAAGTCGAATAGATCTCCCTGATGTTATTTAACTGTGCATAATTGATGCACTCCTGCAAGTTGCCGATAACGGGATAATATGACAGCTCATGCACATTACTGTATTCCTCAAAATAACCCTCAAAACGGAGATTACCCTTTCTGCCCAGCAGGTTATCGACCAGTTGCTTGGAAAGGTCATTATAACCCACGATAACCACCTTCCGCTCGATTTCTTTCCGCCGCATCAGATAATGCGTCAGTATATAAAAGAAAAGCCTGTCTGCCAATACAATGATGAGGAAAAGCGAACAATAAGTGATGATGAAAATACGGTTATAGGCTTCTTTATTTAAAAATACAAATAACAATATTAAAAGCAGGTATAGCAAAATCCCCTGAATCGTTTTCCTGGCTATCTTTTCATAAGACATCTGCTGACTCAAAAAATAAATACCCGTAGTATACAACGCAATAACCCATGCAATATTTGAAGCGAGTAAAAAAGTATCTCTATCCAGGTGTACTGGTACCTCTTTTTGTTGTAACCAGTAAGAAACAAAGAAGAAAAAAGCATTCAGACAAAAGAAATCCATAATCAGGATCTGAATGCTGCATATTTTTAAATAACGGTTCAACATAAAAATAAGTTTTATCCTACTACTACATGTTCTTCGAATCGCCCCATAATCCTCCCTACTGCCAAATAATTCTCTGCATACGCTCTGCCGTTTCCTGCTATCACGCTCACATCTTCACTTACAGACCGCAGTATCCCTTCGTTGAGAGCCTGCTGATCTTCTGCATCAACCAGTATACCCATATTATGCGCAGACACCAGGTCATGCAAGCTCGTGCCGCTATTGGCCGTTATCAATGCCAGACCGCCCACTGCTAAAATTGTCGTAAGCTTGCTCGGCATTACCAGGTCACTGGCATTTGCTTTTTGTATCACAAGATGTACATCGGCCATATTCAGGAAGTGATTAAACCGCTCAAATGGTTGCAAAGGGAAAAAGATCACATTCTCCAATCCCATCTCCTGCGACTGCGACACCAACCGCTCCTTGTAAGGTCCTGACCCACAGATCAAAAATTTCAGATGTCTGTCTGCTCTCAACGTCTGTGCAGCCAGCAGAATGGATTCCAACCCCTGCTTCTCCCCGATCGCACCTGAATACAAGACAATCTTATCCGTCGCGGCAAAGCCGTATTCTGTTTTCAACAACAACCGCTCTTCAATAGGATGAAACTTGTTTACATCCACCCAGTTCGGAAAGAAAAAAATATCTTTCTTCGCCTTTTCCCGGATCTTCTTCATCATACCATCCGAAATACTGCCCACCATATCTGCCTGTCTGAAAATATACCGCTCCATTTTGAAGAGTATATTGATCAGCTTTGGCGAAGCTATCATCTTCAGGTCTCTCGCTGCCTCTATCTGCATATCCTGTATATGATAGAACACTTTCGCACCTCTCAGTTTCTTGTAGATCACCGCCAGCAATCCCAGATGGAAAGGTGGCACTACCGTAATCACGACATCATACTTCTTCCGGGGCAACAACGTCAGCAACTTAAAAAATGCAGATACGGCAAATGAAAAGTCGAGCATGATCCTCGTTTTGCCCGTAGGCTTTGCCGGCACATATTGCGGACATCGGTATACCGTCAGGTTGCCCTGCTTCTCTTTCGTATACCAGTTCTTTTTCCTGTCGTAAGGAGGCTGCACCTTCCACTCCGGGTAATAAGGGTAACTCGTGATCACTGTACAATCATATCCGTTCTCTGCAAGCCATTTCATCATCTCACCATTGTATTTCCCTATCCCGGTAGGTTCCGGTGAAAAGTTCCCACCTATCAATAATATTCGCTTGGACATAACTATACTAAAATCTCTCTTTTTCGTACTGAAATAGCAGGGTTCCCTGCATAAACAAGCCAGGCATCCATATCCTTCGCTGCGACTGACTTCACTGTCAGCACCGCATGGGAGCCACATACTATACCTGGACACACTACTGACTGTGCCCCGATCCACACCCCATCTTCTATCCTGATACCACCCAGTCTGTAAGGAAAATCACTGCGTTTGTAATCATGATTACCCGTCAGCAACATCGCCCCTTGCGATATACACACATGATTGCCGATATGCACCTCATCCAGATTATCGATCCACACACTCTCTCCAATCCAGCAGTGATCGCCAATCTCTAACTTCCACGGATACTTGATCCTCACCTTGGTCTTGATCACAAGACCTTTGCCCACCTTCGCGCCAAATGAGCGCAACAACTTCCGCTTAATGCCATAGGGCCATGGCAAAGCACTGTTAAAAATGTAATAGTTAACCAGGTACCATAATCCGATTTTCCACTTGGGTCCGGCTGCATAGTTACCTGTGTTAAACCTGGATAGATCTGTGTTCATCGGTGTATGAAGTCTTTGATTTGTTTTGAAAAAAGCGGCATAAATAAACTCCAGCTATAGCGCCAGTCGTATTGAGCAGTATATCGTCAACATCAGCGACTCCACTTTCTGTATAATACTGTATGATTTCAATGGCAAGGCTTAACAAAAAAGCTAATACGGCTATCTTCACTACACTCTTCATATTGAATACCTGCATCATCACATATGCAAAAGGCAGGAACAACACGATATTGCCAAACAGGTTGCCGAAGAAAAAAAAAGCATGGACTAACCACGTACCTCCATGTGTGTCAAACAACTCCTTCACACTATCCACGATCGGGTGTAATCGCAATCGCTCTGCATCTGACAACTTCACACCTTTTCTCCACGGCGCCCAAAACACGATATAAAACAGCCCCACGAAATATGCAACACTATAAAAGATCCTTTTCATTAATTAAGCACGATATTATAATCCTCCTTCAACACAGCGAGCATCTTCTCCTTCCCTTTATCCCCATTCAGCTTTCCTTCAAACTCTTCCAGGTTCACATCTACCAGTAAGCGATACCAATACCCCTGCATAAAGTGAAACACAAATCCATGATACCCGTCCATAAATCCGAATCGTAAAATGTACCTGTACATGAAGTAAAAGGAAGCCCGCATACCCGGTGATAAAGAAGAATATACCCGCTCCTTCAGGAACCGTTTTCGCTTCGCCTGCGTGCTCTCCATTTCCAGCAATCGCTTATCTGCACTCAGCAGGCCGTATTTAATATTCAGCAGGTCTACCATCTCACGGATGGCATAGTTATTATGCTTGTTCACCCACCAGTGTATCGCATTCAGGTTGTAATCCACTATGTGCTCTTTGAACTGCGCTGTCTTTCCTTCGGACAGTACAATGTGTTCATCCATCCAGCGCTGCTCTATACTGCCTATTCCATTTCGCCAGATGCGTAGCAGGTTGTGTGGATAGAAACCACCATGTTTGATCCACTTGCCTTTGAACAATACCTTTCTGCGGATGTATATACCACTCACTTCTGTTGGCAGTCCCTGTACTTTTTCATTGATCTCTGCAATCAATGCCGGTTCCAGGTATTCATCACTGTCCATGCGCATTACCCACGAAGCTTTGGTACCACAGTTATCCAGTCCCCATTGAAACTGCTGTGCATAATTCACCCATGTGTGCTGAAACACCTTTGCACCATAGCTCTCTGCAATCGCTACCGTACCGTCCGTAGAAAATGCATCTACGATATAAATCTCATCTGATACCTGTCGCATACTTTCCAGACAGCGACCGATATGCTTCTCTTCATTGTATGTAAGAATAATGACTGCCAGATCCATATTATATTATCTTTTTCGCTGTTCCTGAACGTTGATACAAGGTGACATAATCTCCTGCCAGCTTGTTCTCATTAAAATCCCTGTTGATGATATCCTTCGCTGTAGCCGTAATACGGTTGCGTTCCAGCTTATCGTTGTAAGCCAGGGTCAGCTTCGCTCTTACCTCTTCAATGTCTTCAATACCTGTAATCCATCCCAGCCTGTTTTGTTCTACATAGCCGGACAATCCCACATTGTTACTGATCAATACCGGTGTACCTACATACAAAGACTCGATCACTACGATCGCAAAGTTTTCATTGTGCGAAGTGAGGGCGAACAAATCTGTATTTGCAAGGAAAGGGAATTTCGTTTCTGAATTCTTCCAGCCTACCCACTCTACATGATCTTCCATGTTCAGTGTAGCAACCATCGATTTCAGTTCTGCCACATACGCTTCCTCACCTGAACCTGCTATCTGCAATTTGTATTTGAAAGGCACTTTCGATAAAGCAATGAGCAGAATATCCAACCCCTTCTTAGGATCTACACGAGACAAAAAGCTAATAGTAAATACTTCATTCTCCTGACGGGGACAGTCTACCACAGGCAGGTCTACCAGATTAAAGATCTTTGCCCCCTGCCAGCCGTTATTGATGCGCAGGCACTCATTCCACTCCATAGGAGAAGAAGTATGCAGATAAGTATGCTTAAGTAAACTCTTGCCGATTACATTGTGCAATACCTTTTTCTTTGCCTGGTTCTTAGCCGTCAGTACATAATCGCAGAACATACCATGCGGAGAAAGTACCTGTTTGATGCCTCTCAGTCTGCACATGAGCGAAGCGCCTAATACAAGGAAACTCCACCATGAATGAATATGTACCACATCAAATGACTTCGCTGTTTTCCACGTATGTTTCCACAAAGCAGGAGATACATGTGTATGATCGCCTGTTATTCTTGGAAAGTAATACACCGTTACACCATCCACCGGCACAGGCGTCTTTAAAGGCACCTCTAATTCCTGATGACCGTTTGCAGTGGTAGTGAATACAGTCACCTCATGCCCAAGGCTTACAAGTCTCTCAGCCAATCTGGCGATCACTACAATGGGCCCGCCGTATATAAAAGCCGGCTTGTAAGAAGGAACAATAAATAAGATTTTCATCATGATGCTTTTGCGCTGATCACCGGCATGGCAACAGCTGCTTTCTTACGTTTTTTTATCAATAAGGGCATAGCCACTCTTTTCTGAAAATGTATTTCTAACAGGTAAGCCATCACTAAAGTCAGTACTGCAAAACAGATCCATGTCAATGCACCGGATCCCATGTAGTGCTTTACCAATCGTAGTAAAGGCACATGCACGATGTAAATACCATAAGAGATTGGTGCGAGGAAAGACAATGGTTCCAGCCACCTGAACTTGTCTGCATTTACAAACCGCTGTGCAGCTATCCACACGATGGCAAAACCAATGGCTGCCATAAAATGCCTGATTTCAATAAAAGGATGTAATCCTATTGTACCATGACTGGCCCTGATCTCCGGATAGCTGGCAACCACGTACGCAGCCAGTGTGAGCAATAAACTCCCCATACCTTTCCAAAACGGCGCATTACTATTAGAAAGAGTAGCTTCTGCCAGTGCAGCACCCAGCCACCAGATAGGCAGGTATAATAAAGTGAGACAAGCCTTATTCGGGAAGAAACTAAACACTCCGGCAGCTACCACAGATATCACCGTCACTGCCAATAAATTCCTGTTAAACCTTGCAGCACCTGTAATCGCATAGAACAGGTAAAACCATACCTCATACCCAAGACTCCACAAAGGATCATTATCTCCAAAAGTGGGATACCCGATCCCCGGTTTTTGTAACTGTGAATCCTGCAATCCTACCATGTTATACACAAAGCTGCGCAGGTCAGTATGTGCATCGCCACCAGTCGCCATATCGATCCCCACACTCAATATCATCACCACAATAAAAATGGGATAGATGCGCACAAAACGTTTCCACAAAAAATCCTTTCTGTCAAATTCAGACTTCGTGCTATAGTTAATATGAATCACAAAACCACTAAGCAGGAAAAACAAAATCACTGCCTCCTGACCGAACAATAACAAAGGTCGTATCGGTGCAGGCAATAGCTCCCGTGAATGGTGCAATACCACATACAAAGCTGCCAATCCCCTGCATACCTCTAAAGGCCATAACTTATTTTGCGTCTTCATGTAGTACAGGCTTGGGTGAAGAAATATGTCGGATGGCGGTCACTGCATTATCCGCCATTGTATCCATGGTTAATTCTTTCCTTACATAAGCGCGGGCATTCTCGCCCATTCTGCCTATTTCTGTTTCTGTAGAGAGCGACAATACATCTACACACTCCGCCATGCTCTCGAAGATCATTCCATTGTGACCGTGTCTGATATAACTGTATTCCACACATTGCAATACAGACTCAGAACGTTTGAATGTAAATACCGGCTTACCGTAAGACATCGCTTCCACAATAGATAAGCCTACCCATCCCGGCTGAAAATAAATATCCGCCATGCTGAACAACTCATCCTTCACCTTTCTGTCATACAGGGCACCAAAGTCATGTACATGTGTATATTGGGTAAAATCCGGCTTCAATCTGCCATCACCGATGATCACAAATGCGAATCCTTCGGGTGACAATCTTTCTATCAGCTCTACCAGCAGATCTACCCGCCTACCCGGCTCATTGAATCTTGCACAGTAGATGAGCACACGCTGCTGGGTAATACCATATCTTTCTCTCAAAGATTGCTTATCAGGCATGTTCAATTCGAGAATGGCATCCACACCAGAGATCGTATTATTCAATGCATGTCCGTTCATCTTCGGCATAAAGGTTTTCCACACTTCCAGTTCTTTCTTTGTATAGAACCACACACCATCAGACAAGCCAATCATCCAGCGCAGTAACAGGTGCGGTTTCTTTTCTTCCTTCACATATCGCTTTACAGAAATCCCATGTCCCCACAACACAATTTTTTGTTTGATGAAAGGCTTCAGTAAAAGGATCAGCCAGGTACTCAGGTGACCAAAGTTCAGCATCAGCACCAGCACATTGTATTTCCTATTCAGCAACGGAAAAGGATTATACAAAACGAATGGTCCTTTCATAAATGCACGCAAAGGAATAATGCAGGTATTTCCCTCTTTGAAATGATGCTTGCCAATATCGGCCTGCTTCTCATAACAATACAGGTCCATTGGCAACTGCTCCTTCAGCATGTTGAAAAACTCCTCCCTGTAATGAGGTATATATGGTTGCAAAATGCCAATCATGTTAAAAGTTTAATTGCCCATCAGGTACTTTCTCAAAATGTCATTCTTCGATAAGATCTCAGACACACCAAAGCTGAGCAGGTAAGTCACAATAATGGATCCCAATGTCAGCGCCAGTCCCTGTACAGGATGATGGATGAGCTGCATGCCTGTTTTAATCCCTTCCAGAAACACACCGTGTATCAGGTAAATGCCCATTGAATTTCTGGACAATGCCATCATACCCGGATAACTACCATTTATCTGGAATAGCAGCAATGGAAACAACACCGCTACAAAAGCCAATCCTGTCAATACATGTGGCATAAACAGCTGTGCAAAAAACAACGCCACCGCCCATATCGGTACCAGTATGTGTAAGCTGGTGCCATACTTCTCCTTCACCTTTTCATAGTTGATGTAAAACAACATCCCTATCGATGCTGAAATCAGTGAAGGCACGAAGTACAACAGGATATGCCTGGTGAACCAATCGGCCTGTTTGATATCAGCAGGTGTATACCATAACACAATAGCAGATATGCACACAATACAGAAGATGACCACATTTGCTATCTTCCGGTTTCGCACAGCCACATTCAATAAAGGAAAGAACAGGAGACTGAGGTAGAAAAGGTTTGGCAGGTACCACAACTGGTAAGAACTGCCTTTGAACACGAACGTCTCTATCCACTTCATTTCAAAAGGCTCGTGTATAAACCTTGCTTTAAATATTCTAATACCCAGGTAAATCAGTGTCCACAAAAAGAAAGGAATCATCAGTCGCTGGATGCGGGTCACCAGCATTTCTCTAAAGTTTCGGCGACCCTTTCCGATGATCTGCCAGGCAAAGAGGAACATTGAAATAGCGATAAATACCGGTACCGCATAAGCATTCAACGGGTTCAACTTTTTCGTCAAGATACTGCCGGCACAGCCATGTATCCATACAACACTAAAAGCGGCGATAGGTCTGATAAAATCAAACCCCGTAATGTGCTGCCTGTCGTTCATGTGCGGGGGTTGTGTCTTTTGATTTAATAATATCACTTACATCGAATCCATATATTTGCCTGCTGCCTTCATGAATGGAATCAAACGCTACCATGGTACCGTCTCCTTTCCATCTTGGGTGCAGATCACAGTGCAGACCACTGCGCGTGAAAGCCATCTGCTGAGGAGAGAATGCTTTCAACACCGTCTTTTCCACACCTTGCAGGTATGGCATAGATTTATCTAGGTCAGGCTGCTGATCCAGCATTTTATAAGTGCCAAGATCTATGCGTTGCTGTGTACTGTATTGGAATAAAAACAAGGTGCGGATACCTTCGCTGTTGGGATAGGTATCACAGATCATCCAATCCCTGTTAGCAGGACAGAACATCGGATGCCCATCTTCAGTAATTACATCCTTTGCAAGCAAAGAGTGCGGCGCACCTTCTGTATCTGAAAACAACAACCAGTTGAAACCTGGATTACTGTTCACACCTGGCTTAGGTTTATATAAGATCTTCTTGATTATTTTTTTCGCCCGGCCTACCAAACCAGTTGGAAGCATGCGATATAACAATGAACTACGCAGTTTTTCCACACTACTACCTGTACGTCCCCATATAGCAATATGGTTATCATCCTGCCAGTCAAAGTGGCTCAGAAAACCGGTTGCCAGACAATGCAGTTCAGAGCCATCCGTATTGATAGTCATGAGGCGCGTGGTCTCACCACCATCTTTCAGTTTATATCTGTGCAAAAAGCAAACACGTGTCTGTGAAGGGTTTAGTAACAAGTGGGTGAAGTAATGGTTATTCCCCAGGTTCGCATTCATCTGGTAGTTCGCTACCTCTGCTACAGAGATGATGATCTCTTCTTCCCCTGTGTATACATTGTGCTTCACGATACCAGAATCTGCAGGTGCATCTTCACCTGCATATGCATCAGGCAAACCGGTGTAACCATAACCACCTACTCTGAACAACCGCGCATAGTCCAGACCAAACGCCCAGCCATCATCTGTAATCACATGGGTAGGAAATTCCAATGGTGTACATTCACCTGTCTTTGTATTATAGATTTTAGAACGCCATGCATGATTGATCTTATCATTTACAATGAAGAGATCTGATTTACCAATCCACTGCTGGCGTGCACCCTGTGGATAATTGTATGCATAAGTCTCTCCCATTTTATGATACTTTCCTTCCTTGTCCAGGTACCCGATATCACACGGTACATCAGGATTTGGCGGTGTTAGCATATCATCGATCCTTAATGCGAGTAATTTATCGCCAGCATAGTTCCATGCGATCAGATCATGGAAACCGAAATAAAAGTTTCCTTCTCCCTTAGAAAGTAAAACAGCTTTATGCATACATCGGTTCTTTTTGTAGTATCCAGTTGGAAAATTCACGGGAACGGGTTGTCCAGCTATGCGCTGTAACGTCCAATGGCACACGCTCCAGCTGCTGCCGGACAAGCCCCGTAATCAACTCTGCCAGGGAACCCGGCTGAGTATTGTCGAAGTAGTACCCTTCGTTACCAAATATCTCTTTCGGCTCACCAATATTGCAGGTGAATACCGGTTTATGAAAAGGAATGTACATGTAGATCTTGCTGGGACAACGTGCCCAATCCTGTACCGTATTGTTCAATGGAGAGATGAATGCATCTGCCAGTTCGAAGTAGGAACTCAGCATGGTTTCAGGTACATAACCCAGGAACTCAATGTATTCTTCAAGACCATTCGCTTTCACATATGCCTTCGCTTCATCCAGATGCCGGCCTCTACCCAGCAGCAATAACTTGATATTGGGTGTTTCTTTCACTGCTTCCTTCACTGCTTCCAGCATGGTGAACAGACCATAGTTCTTTGTCATTGTTCCCATATAGATGAGCACCGTTTTCCCTGCATACTTTGCCTGCAGTTCATCGAGGTGCAGCCTGGGAGCGTCAATCACTTCTGTACTGTAAGCATATGGAGAGTACAGCACAGACAAGCTACGACGCATAAATTGTTTAGATCTCTTACGATAGAAAGTTTCGAGATAACGGCTGGCACAAATCAGTTTATCTGCATATACCACAGACAGTGATTCGATAAAGTGTGCCATGATCTTCTTCAATCCCTTATTATCAGGAATACCTGATTGTAGTTCAGAGTGTTCAATCACCATCTGTGGGTTGAAGCCCAGTGCGCTTTTTCGTATCCAGTTACGGAATCCAAATGAGCAGAAATAAATATAATCAGGACGAATCTCCTTTAGCAGCATAATTTTTTGTTCCACCTCACCATTCATGTTGGCTGGTTTATAAAAATATACAGCTACATCAGGGCCACACTCTATGCTGGCTCTTTCCCTGTTCTCAGCACAGTCCATCGCAATGATGGAGACCTCCCATCCCAGATCAGCTAATGGATTGGCCATTCCCAGGGCGCGCTTCATAGTAGCTATCGTCGTGATATCCCCCGTTGTCAGGAAGCAGATCTTCTTCTTCATCGTCTTCTTCGTTTTGTATTGAATGGTAAATGGTAAGTATAAATCCGATTATCAATGGCAGCGTATTTCGGATATGTGGCAAAGGTGAAAATGGGAATACCCAGAGTAGCTGAACCGTAAAGTATACAAGGATCGGGTAGTAAGGTGTCTCCATAGCCCGCTCATTCATGATGAGTGAAAACGCCCGTTTCATGACCAACCAGAAGATGTAGAAAATACAGAGAAATGCAATGATACCTCCATACAACCAAGCCCCCAATAATATAGAGTGACTGGGTATCACACCGCTGTTATTAAGTGCCTCCATACGACTCCTGTCTCTGTCAAGATCTTTAAACATCAGACTGCGGTAATGATTGTTCTCATCTACTGCCCAGGAGCCATGTCCCAGCCAGGGTGCATCTTTTATAGCTTCGATGGCTACAAAAAATTCCCCGCGCCCCTGTCCGATCAAAGCAAATGGATTGTAAGGATTATCTGCTTGTGACAGCTGATCATCGGCATGCTTACCACCAAATTCACCAGACAATACCGCATTTACATAAAATATATACAGGATCTGGAAAAAAATGCCCACAAAAATGGTTAAGCCAATTTTCCTCGCTAGAGTCATATGCATAAGTACCCTGCGGAAGTGAATGATCAATCCTCCAAAAAGGAAGAACATCCCGTTCGAACGAAAGTCCAGTGCCACATTTGTAAGTCCATAAGCCATAATAATGGCTACGGTGAGTACATCCTTTCGCTTATTATACGTGTAAAACGTAATGATTAAAATAATATAGTTGGTAATTGGTGCAATCCTGAACTTAAATACCGAATAGTCCTCCATCATAGAAGAGGTATCCTGCTCCAGACTCGAACTGCCAAAGAGAATCAACCTGACCACCTCGGCACACATAAAGGCGATAATGATCCGGGGCGTATCGTCGAACATCCTGAACATAAACGTAAAAACCACTAGAGATACCCCAATCGCCGCCCAACCTCTTAGCATATTGTTCACGCTATTGTTGTTAATCACATCGCTCAACATTTGTATGGCCAGGAATATCAGCAAAGCTCCCTGTATTCTTTTCACGTCAGGATTATTGCGGTATAACTGACGGATACGGCTAAAAGAAAGAGAATTGAGACCTGCATATATCTCACTCATAATTAGCGTACCCACAAATGACATCTGCACAGAACTGAGCAGAGAGTACAATACGATTTTTATATTCGATTTGTTCCTGGATAAATTCATGCGCTGATTATGCTTTTATATAATTCAGTTACTTCCTGTGCATATCGTTCCCATGTATGGCCGGTACGAATCGTTTCTGCAGCATTGAGTCCCATTTCTTTTCTCAGTGCCGGTACTGCGCTTAGTTGCAGGATAGCAGCTGCCAGTGCATCGGCGTTATCATCGGGAATTAAAAAACCGTTTTCCATGTGTGTTACCGGCGCCCCGCTGTTTACAGTGGTGATTACCGGTAGTCCTGCTGCCATCGCCTCTTTCACAGATTGTGCAGCGCCCTCTACATATGTCGGAAAAATATACAGATCGCTCTTTGCGAGAAATGTCTTCAGCTGATCCTGTGGCATGGAACCATGCAGGGTGATACCCGGATGATTCCTGAACCAATCCGGAATAGCCAGTTCGTTCGATACATTACCAATCACATCCAGTGTGAAAGGAAAATCTTTTTGAATAAGTTGTTCGATAGCGGATACTATCAGGTGAGCACCTTTGCGTACACCGAAGTTGCCTGTGAACACCAGGCGGATCGTACCTGACTCATAAGATCGTTTTAGTGAATGAAAGCTCTCATCAATACCCAGGTGAATCACTTTGATCTTATCAGCAGCAAAACCCTGTGCAACAAAAGTGTCTTTCACATAGTCTGAATTTACCAGCACCACATCTGCCTCTTCACAATCTTTCAACACATTGTTCCAGAAGCCATCAGAGATATTGATGAATTTTGATTCTTTACTTTCGCTTAGTAGTTTGTCCAGCTGTCTTTTGATCTCGCTGGGGTGTGCAATGCTGTGGTCTACTACCACCTTCATACCTTGTGCACGGGCCTTTTCAATAGCGCCTGCGCGGCCTGCGCCGCTGCGTACATGAAAGATCTGGCTGTTGCGGATGTACTTTTTTGATTCTGTACCAAACGCTTTCCATCCCATTCTTGCCGCTTTATCTCTCGTTAAAACCTTCTTTCCGGTGAGGATAAAAAGAAACTGGATATAAAATTCAGAGAAGCTGCATGTGCGGATTTGCTCTCTCGGGAATCCTTTAGGAGAGCGTTTTCGCAAACCGTAGGCCAGATTACTCCGGCCTACCAGCTTGCCCATGACATTAATAAATTTGTCTGGAAAGTTCTTCCCAGGTACCCAACCTGTAATCACTTCCACATCTACTCCCTGCTCTTTGATGGCAATGGCGGACTGTATCAGATGCAACCTGCCCTGTCCTGTCGAAATAATAATCTTCATATTTGATTTAGTTCCTTGTGAGCAAGCGTTTAACTCCGTTGACAACGGGGAATTTTTCGAACAGTAATCTTTTGATCTCTGCAAATGTATCTGGCATAGCAAGGTATATACCACCCGTATAAAATCCTGAACCGACCACAGAAATAAGGATCATGGCTGTGACCGGGTTAGCACCCAGATAAAGGAATCTGAAGAAATACCAACAACTACCATAGCAAAGCATCGCTAAAGGAATCGGTATCACAAATACCTGCACTGTTTCTTTCCAGGTACCACCCAAAAGTTTAAAACCATTGTATAACCAGATTGGACTAATAAATATATAAAAAATCGATACGCCTGCAGCCGTGCCATGCACCCCCCAAAGCAGTGTACCAGATAAAACCAGAATCACCATGACAATCAGTCCATAAAAGGATTGCCTAGCCATACCGGCAAACATCCCTTTTAGCCTGTAGGGTGTAGACCAGAGCCATGCTACCGCACGAAAAGCCATACCTACAGACAGTATTTCTACCAATGAAATGGTCTGTACCCATTTTGCAGAGAGAAACACCTGAACGATCCAGTAAGCAGTAGCTCCCTGCCAGATGGCGAATGCTGCACCAAATACAGACAGATAAGTCACACTTTTTTTGAACATATCCTTGGCTCGCTGGCTATCTTTAATCGAAGCCAGGCTTGGAAACAATACACTGGGCAGGTTATTGGCCACAAAGCCAATAACCTGTATCGACAAGCTAAAAGCCATATAATAAATACCTACTATTGCCTTACTCACCCAAAGCCCCAGTACGATATAGTCTGCCTGATCCATGACCCGCTGTACAATAGAATTTATTAGCGACCAGGAGCTGCTTACGGTAAGGTACTTCCAGCGGCGCAGGTGTATATTAAAATGAATCTTCAGGTGTGTAACACGGTATTTTACAATCAAAAAGATAATTGAAACAACAAGTGGTGGTATGACAAAACTGTATACCCCAAAACCCATATAAGCCAGTGCTACCGTCATAAACATCGTCAGCACAGTCTCCATGATCCGGATTACCGAGAGCGTTTTGAAATCTAACTCTATGCGCAACTTGGTCAATGGAATTACACTCAGTGCGTCTAACGGTGTAGTCAATGCATAGAAAGCTACCAGAACGAAAATGTTATGATCCTTGTACACCAGACTTCCAACATAACCCAGCACCAGCAAAAAAATACAGGAAACAAATCCGAATACCCATGAGATGCCAAAGGATAAAGGAAGCCAGTTGGTGAAGGCCCTTTGCCGTCTGATCAATACATCGTTCAACCCAAACTGCTGAATGATCAGACCAATGCTGGTGACGGTGTACACCAGACTGATAAGACCAAACTGCGCCGGCTCCAGCATCCATGCCAAAACAATCTGACCTAAGATGGAGGTTAACTTTGTTGCTCCTGTCTGCATCAGCATCCAGCTGATGCTGTTAAATACATGTGTTCCGGAAAGATTCGTTTTGCTCAAAACTAAATAGATGACTTAATGAATGAAGATAATTTCTCCGCTTCTGAATCAATGATATCAAGATTAGGATACATGATGCCATTGTTCTGCTTATGATCAAAGCCTAGTCTGTTAAAAATACCCGCCCTCAGACTATTGGTCAGCAATCGGGCAGGCTTACCAAAGGCGAGACTTACTGCACAGGAATGTACCCTGTCTGATACCGTGAAGTCTGCCGATTTATACAAGGCCAGGTAAGAAAGCAGATTATAGCTCAAAAACGAATTAGGTAATGCAAAATTGATATGATTAAACTTTGTAGACACTTCCTGGTTAACTCTGACAATCTTATGTTCCTTTACAGCTTCCTGCACAGGTCGAAAGCGGTTCAGGTGGCGGCTAAAACGGTGATTGAGTCCCCAAAATGTCTTTTTACGCTCCAGCTCTAAGTTCGTTATTTCCACCTCTCCATTTACTTTGTAGACCGGTTCCAGTTCCCTGTAAAAACTGCTGATAAAAAATTTGAAATTTTTATCCAGTGTATCTACAGGCAACATTTTATTCACCAGGAAAGCGGTGCATATACCGTTGTAAGAATTCTTTATATAATCTTTAAACTTCAGATAAGTATCCTGGTCCCGGGATGATAAGAACAACGGCGGATATTTTTGAAAAAATTCTCCCGTTTCAGTGTGCAAAGAATCAGAGATACCTGCACTTGATACACTAACAAGTGCATACTGCTCCCCTTTTTCTTTGATCTGTTTGATCTTATCTTTATAATTGGTCAGTATCTGGCGAATTATAGGACCTGAAAAAATATGCAGATCAGCAAATTGATGATTCATCATATGAAGGGCATTCTTTCTTTGCCAGTCACTCTTCGGGCGAAATGCTCTGAAGATAGGCCCCTCTTCCATTAATACATTGGCTTCCGGATACAGTTTTTTAATTAATACAAAAAGTGCACTCTGGTAAAACCCATCACCGATGTTATTCCAGGTAGAATTTTCAACTAAAATTTTCATATAGATAGATATTTATTTCACCATCGCCGGCATAACTTCCGGGTGGTTGATTAGAACGCGCTTAAAGGTTGACATAAAAGGTTTTTCAGGGAAACAATGTAAAGCATATGCCAACAAGTGTGACAATAGCAACAGCCGACCTAACAATACAAAGGTTTTTGATATAACCATTGTTAGTTTGCAGTAATATTCAGTTCACTAAAAAAAAATGCTACAATAAATTATAATAGTAACATAGATTATCAAGTATACCGTCAGTAAAACAGATCAAATAAAAAAGTTGTATATCGAGTCCAAACCTGCACATAGACATACCTAATGCAAATGCTTTGCCGATCACACCATACGCATTCCCCACCTGCCTGAAACTCTCCCCTCCCTCCCACAGCAGCCAGGGGGCAGGCCCTGTAGCAACGTACAGAGCTGCCAGCCCACGAAAGCCATCGAGAAAGGAAAGATTGGTCTTTACCGGTAATAGCTTCGCCACATATATTTATTAACCGATGAGATGTTCAAATTGTGCAACAGAATCTTTGCGGAACAGCTCAACATCGGCAGCTACCATTTCTTTTACCAGTTCAGGCAGGTCATATTTAGGGTGCCAGTCCAGTTTTGTCTGTGCTTTGGTTGGATCACCGATCAGTAATTCTACTTCTGTAGGACGGAAGTACTTCGCATCTACTGCTACTACTTCTTTACCGATTGGCAACACAAATTCCTTATTACGGCAGGCAGTTACAATCGCCACTTCTTTTTCACCCTTGCCGGAGAATGCCAGTTCGATACCCAGTTCGTTGAAAGCCATTTTCACAAAATCACGTACAGGTGTAGTAATACCCGTTGCGATCACATAGTCTTCAGGGGTATCCTGTTGCAGTATCCTCCACATCGCATCTACATAATCTTTTGCGTGCCCCCAGTCCCGGCGTGCATCCAGGTTACCGAGGTACATTTTGTCCTGCTGACCGAGTGCAATCGCAGCTACACCACGGGTGATCTTGCGGGTTACGAAGGTTTCGCCACGCAGCGGACTTTCGTGGTTGAAAAGGATACCATTGCAGGCGAACATGCCATAGGCTTCACGATAGTTCACCGTGATCCAGTAAGCATATAGTTTTGCTACTGCATATGGGCTACGTGGGTAGAAAGGTGTTGATTCGCGCTGAGGCACCTCCTGCACCAGACCATATAGTTCTGAGGTGCTGGCCTGGTACACGCGGGTCTTTTTGTCCAGCTTCAGGATGCGGAGTGCTTCGAGAATACGAAGGGTACCGATACCATCAGCGTTAGCAGTATATTCAGGGGTGTCAAAGCTTACTTTTACATGGCTCATAGCAGCCAGGTTGTAGATCTCGTCAGGTTGCGTTTCCTGGATGATGCGAATCAGGTTAGTGCTGTCGGTCATATCGCCGTAGTGCAGTTTGAAACGCACGTTCGGATCGTGGGGATCCTGATACAGGTGGTCGATTCTATCCGTGTTGATAAGGGAAGCACGGCGTTTGATACCATGTACCATGTATCCTTTTTCTAATAAAAATTCTGACAGGTAGGCGCCGTCTTGTCCGTTAACACCGGTAATTAAGGCCACTTTCATATTATATAGTTTTTAAAGAATTAAAGCTTTTATTTAGTAATAAATTCGATCTCTGTCGGCTGTGCTGTTCCAATACCGTAAGCCACTATTCCTTTCTTCTTCAAATAAGGCAAGTCATAAATATTCCTTCCGTCAAACACCACAATCCCCTTCATCTTATTCCAATCCGGCAACCTGAAATCATTCCACTCCGTCACCAGTACTACCGCATCCACACCTTCCACCGCATGGTACATATCTTCGCACCATATCACCGTATCGCCCAATGTCTTTCTTGCTTCTTCCATTGCCACAGGGTCAAATACTCTTACTATGGCACCCGCTTCCAGCAAGGCATTGATCAGCACGATACTTGCTGCTTCACGCATATCGTCCGTACCGGGTTTAAATGATAAGCCCCAGATACCGAATACGACCCCTTTCAAATCACCATCATAATGATTTGAGATCTTGTCGAACATCACCAGCTTCTGATCATTATTCACCGCTTCCACCGCTTCAAGTATGCGCAGTGTATGCCCATAATCTTTACCGGTTTTCACCAGTGCTTTCACATCTTTTGGGAAACAGCTACCACCATATCCAATACCAGGATAAATAAAGCTGGTACCAATACGTGCATCAGAGCCAATCCCTTTTCTTACCATGTTTACATCTGCGCCAACAAGGTCACAGAGGTTAGCAATATCATTGATAAAAGAAATTTTCGTTGCCAGCATCGCATTCGCTGCATACTTTGTCATTTCTGCAGATGCGATGTCCATGAAAATGATCGGTCTTCCATTCAGTAAAAAAGGTCTGTACAGTTGTTCCAGTATCTCTTTACTCTTACCACTGTTCACTCCCACCACGATCCTGTCAGGTTTCAGAAAATCCTGCACCGCAGCTCCTTCTTTCAGGAACTCAGGATTAGAAGCCACATCATAATCAAGGAGTTCATCGCGGTTAAGTACAGCCTGTTTGATCTCCCTGTTTACTTTCACCGCCGTACCTACAGGTACAGTAGATTTTGTCACCACTACGAGATAGTCAGTCATAGACTGTCCTATTTCTTTCGCAACCTGCAATACATATTTCAGATCTGCACTACCATCTTCACCCGGAGGCGTGCCTACTGCTATAAATGCAACGGCAGCACCCGGAATCACCGCTGCCAGGTCAGTACTAAAAGACAGTCTGCCATTGGCTACATTGCGGGTCACAAGTTCTTCCAGTCCAGGTTCATAGATGGGAAGAATACCACGATCGAGGTTCCTGATTTTTGTTTCATTCACATCCACACACACTACTTCTGTTCCTACTTCTGCCAGGCATGCGCCGGTCACCAACCCGACATATCCTGTGCCTATTACGATTACTTTCATCAGTTTACATTGATTAACATTGTGAGCAATAAAAAAACTCAGCTAACGGCCATATGACGTTTCCTGAGGAAATCCGCGTATGCTTGTACTAATCCTTCTTTCAGTTCAGTCGTGTGTTTCCATCCCAGGCTATGCAGTTTGGAAACATTCATCAGTTTACGTGGAGTGCCATCAGGTTTTGATGGATCAAATACAATTTTGCCATCATAACATACTACTTCTTTCACCGTTTCAGCCAGTTCTTTGATGCTCAGGTCTTCGCCGGTGCCAATGTTGACCAGTTCTTTGCCATCGTAGTGCAGCATCAGGTATACACAGGCAGCAGCCAGGTCATCGGCAAACAAAAACTCACGACGTGGGGTACCGCTACCCCATACAGTTACACTGTTCTTGCCCGCTTCTTTTGCTTCGTGGAAGCGGCGGATCAGGGCAGGTAAAACATGTGAGTTTTCAGGATGATAGTTATCACCGATGCCATACAGATTTGTGGGCATCACACTGATATAATTACAACCGTATTGATCACGGTAAGCTTCGCAGAGTTTGATACCTGCTATCTTGGCGATGGCATATGGTTCGTTCGTCATTTCGAGGGGTCCTGTAAGCAGACTATCTTCTGTGAGTGGCTGTGGGGCCATCTTCGGATAGATGCAGGAGCTACCCAGGAATTGCAGTTTTTTCACACCGTGTTTGTAAGCAGCATGAATAATGTTGGCTTCCATCATCAGGTTATCGTACAGGAATTCTGCACGGTAAGTGTTGTTCGCATAGATACCACCCACTTTTGCAGCTGCGAGGAATACGTAATCAGGTCGTTCGCTTTCAAAAAACTCATCTACAGCGGCCTGGTTACGCAGGTCCAGGTCAACGGAGCTACGGGTGAGCAGGTTGTTGTAACCTAAAGTCTGCAATCTTTTTTTGATTGCACCGCCTACCATGCCGCGGTGACCTGCTATATATATTTTATCGTTTAGTTGCATAGTATTGATTTAAAGTAATTCAGGTCTGTTTTCTTTTACCCACTGGTGCAGTTGTTTCACTTCCTGGCCTTTCCCTTTTTGCAGAATCAGCAGGGCTTCAGGCGTGTTCACCACTACTACATTTTCCACGCCTACGAGAGCAACCAGCTTATCTTTGCCAAGGACCATGCTGTTCACAGGGTCGCTCTGGATAAAGACAGCCTGGTGATTGCTGTACTGGTAGTGTTTGGCAAGTGCATCTGCGAGTGCTTCATATCCCCCTACGTCACTCCATTCCATTGTACTGGGTACCACTTTTACAATATTGCTTTTCTCAAGTACTGCATAGTCAATACTGTCAGCAGGAATTGCTTCCATGGTAGATAGCCGGATGCGGCCTGTTTCCAGGTATTCAGCAGCAGCAATGGCAGCAGCAGTGTAAATAGCTGGAGCATATTGTTGCAGCTGTTCCAGCAATACACCTGCTTTTCCACAGAAGATGCCGCTGTTCCAGAGGTAATCACCACTGTTGAGCATTGCTTCGGCAGTTACGATATCCGGTTTTTCAGTAAATCGTACTACATCGTAAGCATCGTATTGTATATACCCATAGCCTGTTTCAGGATAGGTAGGCTGTAGCCCGATAGTTACGAGGTGATTGTCAGCAGCCAGTTTCTCTGCCATGAACACGTTCTGGGCATAGATATCTGGCGTACCAATCAGGTGATCCGCTGGTGTAATGAGGAGAATTGTTTCCGGATCGGCGATGAAGGCAGCTAAAGCTATGGCAGCAGCGGTATTTCTACCTACAGGTTCAGCAATCCAGCGTGCATGTGCAGCACCGGAATTTTGCAGCTGATCTGCAACGGTAGTAATCTGTTGCTCATTTACAATGGCCAGTACACTGTCGCAGGCAAACGCATTGCGTTGCCAGGTCAGTTGCAGGAGGCTCTGGCCGTCAAATAACGGCAATAGTTGTTTAGGCGTCTGTTTGTTAGACAGCGGCCAGAGGCGGGTACCAGACCCACCACAAAGGAGAATATGTTGCATGGAGAGGGAGTTAAAGCGAAACGTTAGAAGGCTGTTGCCTGAATTGATTGCTGTTGAGAAGCACCAGTTCGCTTTTCCTGACAGTAGCGGTAAGGGCAAATCCCATGCTGTATAATACAGCTTTCACCGTATTTTTTCCTGACTCCACTACCCTGCCACGCTGATGCATGAGTGGGCCAGCAGTGATCTGGATATGGTCGTTCTGATGAATTGGAAAACTTTCTACTTCTACATTGTCATATTCATGCAGAAAACGCTTGATCAGATCAATCTCATGCTCAGGAATACAAGCTGGTTTACCCAGCCAGTATACGAAGTTTACAATACCCGCCGTTTCACGCACGGTCGTTTTCATCGTCTCTGGAATACGAACAAATACATAAGATTTAAAAAGCGGCTCTTCCACCACTTTTTTACGGTCACTCCACTGATGAGTAACTCTGTTGATGGGACAATAGGTTTCGACCTGTTTACGAATCAATGACTCTGCAACTTTCTTTTCCCATCTAGGTTTGGTATACACTGCATACCAGAAATTCTGACTCTTTTCCATGGGAATGGTTTTAACGGTTAAAAAATCGAAAATGCATTTGGGGGGGAATTTATAAAGACAGGGGGGGGCATGGTCTTTTGATCAGAAGGCATGGCTTCGCCTCCTCAGTCCCATGAGTGTCTTGATGGATGTCTCTAAATGTTGATCTGTATAGGATCAGAACGTTCTGGTGTGTGTAACGCAGCTTATTTAAAAAGCCGGCTTAATCCTTTCTTCTTTATTGAACCGTTCTGATGTTCGTCGGTATAACCATAGCCATAACCATTGCCATAACCATAGCCGTAACCATTGGCATAACCATAGGAGTAACCTGGTATACCCCGCATTTTGATACCATTGAATACAATATTCAGTTTACCAAGTTCCTGCGAATGATAAAATTCGTCGATCATTTTTAAGTGGAACTTAGGCGTGCGCTGGTGGCGTACCACAAACAAGGTTGCATCTGTAAATGGTGCCAGCAGGCGGGCATCTGTTACCGGACCTACCGGAGCGGTGTCGATAATGATATAATCAAAAGTGGCACTAAGCGAAGCTAACAACTGTTCCAGCCTGCCATTCAGGATCAACTCGGCAGGATTCGGAGGAACCACCCCGGATGAAAGCATATAGAAATACTCATTCCCTTCTAAGGGTTTCTTCAGAATATCACCGATTACCGCCTGATCGATCAGGTAATTGGTGATACCGGGCGTATGTGGTACATTCAGCATCTTACTTACCTTGGGCTTGCGCAGGTCAAATTCCAGCAACACAACCTTCTTTTTCATCAAAGAGAGGCTTATAGCCAGGTTGATGGCAATAAAGCTCTTTCCCTCACCTGATATGGAAGAAGTAATCATAATGGTCTTATTTGCCCCGTTAATGCCTACATAGTTGAGGGATGTACGCAGGGCACGGAATTGTTCCGCTACTGCCGTACGTCGACCATCAGTGATGGCAATCGGATGGGCTTTGTCGTCCTGCATGATTTCGCCCAGTATCGGTGCACTTGTAGCCTTTTCGATGTCAGCACGGAACAATACTTCCCTGTTAAATATATCTTTGACAGATATAAATCCGGCTACCACAGCCAAACCTCCTAATACTGCAAGACCAAGTATCATTGACCTTCTTGGACTGAACGGGAAGGAATCAGCTTCTGCCGCATCTACGATACGGCTGTCTGAAATAGCCGCAGCATATTGTAGGGCAGTTTCTTCTCTCTTTTCCAGCAAGAATGTGTAAATGTTATTTTTGATCACCTGCTGACGACTGATGGACAACAGTGCTCTTTCTTTGCTGGGTACTGTTCTGAGAATGCTGCTATACTTCACATTATCTATCATCAGCTTTTGCTTGCCTGCTTCCAGGTTTGCACGCAGACTGCGCACATTTTCCAGGATGGCAGGTGTCAGCTTCTTTTTCTGATCCTGCAAACTGGATAACAGCGGGCTATTTTCACCCGTCGTCTTCTTCAGACGTGCGAGCTGCATTTCGATTTCGGAAAGCCGGTTCACAAGTTCCAGCAACACAGGATCTGTTAAACCAAATGTAGCCGGTACCATATTTTCATCTTCTTTTCTGCCCTTTACATAATCTTCGATTGAATTTAAAACGGACAACTGCATGTTTGCTTCTGTCAGTTTAGTATCATTCTCCTTTACACTCTCCAGGAACATCTTACTTTGTTCACTGATATCGACCAAACCCTCATTCGTTTTGAACTTTTCGATTTCACCTTCTACCTGCCCCAGCTCATTGGTCACGATCCGAAGGCGTTCTTCTACAAATGCCATGGTTTTAGCACTCATCCTATTCTTATCACCGATGGCTGCAGCATCGTATACCTTCATCAATTCATTCAGCACAGCTTCGCCCCTGGCAGGTACCACATCATTGTATTCCAGACTGATCACGTTCGCTTGTTTATTAGCCTGTCCTACTTTGAGATTAGCTATCATTTGTAAAGTAAGTACTTTATCTCCGGAGACATGCAAAAAATAATTGTGCCTGACATCATCTTTCACATTGCCAGGCAGGAAAACCATCCTACCCCATTGTGTTTGAACGGTGTCACCCATGTGATAGGTAATATTACCTATAGACACCTGTTGGGTAGCATCATTTACTTTGAGCGGCAACTTTCTGTTCTCAAGTGGCGCTATATGATCTGGTTCCAGAAATAACATTCTCACGGGTGTCTGGTGATAGACTACCACATCCCTGATCTTGCCATCATCTACTACTTCGCCATAAAGATTCAGGTGCTGAATTACTTGTCTTGCAAGTGTTTTAGACTTAAGTATTTCGATTTCATTATCTATTTGCTTACCCGATCCGAAGATATCCAGAGAAGAAAGCACTGAGCCATCCATACCCTTCGTATCATCTTTTATGAGCAATGCAGCTGTCACTTTGTATACAGGAGTAGCATATCTCAGGTATACAAAGGCACCTGCAAACGCAATCAGACCAGCAAGCACAAATAATGGCCAGTAAGGCTGATAACGGCTCCTAATCAGATCCAGCAGATCAGTCTGATCTTCCTGCTGTTTACGAATATCTGTTTTCTTTCTTTGCATGTAATTCAGCCAACTATTTAATAAAAAATGGGGTTAATAAGTACATTACACTCAGCAAGACCAATCTAATCTCGTCACATGGTTTTCCGATAAATCATGTCGATATATTTTTATATTCTAATTAAAGACTAACCGATCTAAAATAATTACCACCAGTGAGAGACTACTAAGGACAATCGGTATTATCTGCCGCGCCGTATTGGTGCTTGCCACCTTGGCCTTATTAGGTTCCACATACACTACATCGTTAGAGTGCAGGTAATAATAAGGCGATGATAAAAGTGACCGGTCATTCAGGTTGAGCCTTTTCACAGTTCTGGTCCCATCATCACTTTCACGAATCAGCATTACGTTCTCTTTCTTCCCGAATACCGTAATATCGCCTGCTAATCCCAGTGCTTCGAGAATAGTGACCCTCTCACTTCCAACGTTTACTACCTGAGGCCTGGCGACCTCGCCTATAATGGTTACACGATAATTTAAAAACCGAACACTCACCACCGGGTCTACGAGCAATTTACGTTCCGTGAGTTGATCCCGTATTGATTTTGACAGCTGGGCCTTGGTTAGACCTGTGACTTTCACCTGGCCCAATACGGGATATTGTATATACCCTGAATCGTCTACTAAAAATCCGGTTGCCTGAGGGCCGCTGCTGGCGACCCCTCCCACTGCGGCCATACTTGGCGTGTTGTAGATAACTGCATCCTCCACGTTCATTGAGCTAACCGTGATTTGCAGAATGTCATTTTTCTGAATAACCGGCTCAAGATTTCCTTTTATGGGTGCCAATACAGTGTCAGGTAAGTCATGAAAATATACTGACTGCTTTGTACTAACACAAGACATAAAGAAACAGCAGATAAGTACCGGAAAAAAAAATCGGGGTAAATAATCCTTACATAAAAACATTGTTCCAATTTATTATTTGAAGGTTTTTTCTTCCGTGCTTTCCGTAGGACAATATTAGTTTATCATGTCCTACAGCAATATTACTTACTAGAGTATAATTCGATGATATACCCAAAACGTGCCTACTTATGATAGTAGTGCTTATTCAAGCCACACGATTTATCATGCGA
Source organism: Chitinophaga sp. LS1 (assembly GCF_034274695.1). Lineage (NCBI taxonomy): Bacteria > Pseudomonadati > Bacteroidota > Chitinophagia > Chitinophagales > Chitinophagaceae > Chitinophaga > Chitinophaga sp. LS1. The sequence goes on along the minus strand of NZ_CP128362.1, from coordinate 3,797,657 downwards.
AAAACTGATTTGAACAAAATCCTGCAAAACCTACAAATAAAAAGGATATACAAAGACTTTTCGACCAGATTTTTGAAATCAACTCCGATTTTGTAGCAACATTCAGCTTTTGATATACTTTTTTGAGATGTTGGTTGACAGTAAAGACAGTTACAAACAACTTGTCTGCCATCTCCTTATATGAGTAGCCCTCTTTGAGCAACGCGAGTAGTTCATATTCCCGCTTTGTCAGCTTGTGTCTTATATCTTCTAAGGGATCTTTATTAATATGGTTAATCAACAAATGTGCTGCTTTGGGTGACAATGTGCTTCCCTCACTGATGGCATCTAATATTGAATGATAGATTTCCATCAGACGACTGGTCTTAATGATATATCCATTAGCACCTTTTCGAATCGACTCTATAACATAATGCTTTCCATCATGCCCTGATAAGACGATGATTTTAGCGTCAGGATATATACGGCGCAATTCATGCATGCCCTGTATACCCGACTCTCCTGGCAGCGAAATGTCTAGAAGAATGACATTGACATCTGCTTCTTTAAAGGAAAGCTCTCTGAACTCCTCCATTGATTTACAAGCAAAGATAACTTTACACTCTTGAAAATCTTCGAGAAACTCCCGGTAATTATTCAATTGGAAATAGTTATCCTCTATAATTCCGATGTTGATCATAGGTGATTAATTAACTTGGTTTTTTTTTCAATATGACATGGTCTAATACATTTTATATGAACAAAAATGATTCCAGAATATTTGTGTCGGATATGAATTTTTAATTAATGATTAAACAGAACTTTATACATTACTCTTAATCTTCCACTATTCTACTGTAGCTATTTTAAAAAAATCTATGTGTCTATTTTAATAACATCCTGTGACAAAAAATTGTTCAATCCAATATTACAGGCAAATTATGACTAATCTCTTTTAAAACACAATTCAACTTTAAAATTAGGGGGTAATTACCTATCTTGTTTTAGAAAGATGATTTCAAAGACACGAAATTGTGATTAATATATCATTAATTTCCATGTAAACAATTTTCTACAGATCGTGTATACCACATTTCATCAATTGCACGTTAACCATAAACAAATGAAAAATATAGATACTACTTCATCTAATGATGTTGCGAACTTACTTAATAACGCAAGCAATATTATTGCTATTACATCGCATGAATTTAAAACACCGCTGACAGCTATATCCGCATCAGTAGAACTATTGGCTGCAAGACTACATAGCAACCAACAAATGGATGCCTTCTATGAGAAAAATTTATCACGTATCACCACCGAAATTTTCCGCCTCAATAATATGCTGGATGAGATGCTTACCATCAATACCATTATGTCCGGTCGTATGACTCTGAATAAACAAATCATAGATGTTGTTCAATTGCTCATAACATTGCGATCAAATTACTTTGCAGATCCGGAAGATACCCGTAGCTTCGAACTTATTGTTAGCGGTATACCGCAGTGCATTTATGCTGATTACAATCAGCTGAACAGAATTTTTGTGAACCTCGTGAGCAATGCGTTTAAATTTTCAAGAGAGAAAGCCCCGGTAGTTGAAGTCGATTTCGAACATCACCAGGTAGTGATCAGGATCATAGACGATGGTATTGGGATTCCTGCAGATGATCTGCCGCAACTTTTTCAACCTTTTTTCAGGGCGAGTAATGTAAATGAGATAGGAGGTACTGGGTTGGGGCTATCAATTGTTAAAACTTTTGTACAGGAAAATAATGGCACTATTACTGTAAATAGTGTTGCTGGTGAAGGCAGTACATTCACACTTACTTTTCTATATTATTCTGATTCTCTATAGAGAAAAGCTATGCAACATACCATCTTATTGATAGAGGATAAACCAGGTTTGAGAGATACAATACAAAGCCTGCTGGAACTACATCAGTATCAGGTCATCACCGCCGGTAACGGGGAAGAAGGCATTCACATGGCCACTGAACACCTGCCTGACCTGGTGATCAGTGATATTTATATGCCTGTCTTGAATGGTTATCAGTTACTGGAAGCCTTTCGGGCGCATGAACAACTACGCTATATACCTGTCATCATCCTGAGCGCAAGATCCGCCACTGAAGAAGTAAGCCTGGCCATTGAAAAGGGCGCATCGGCCTATATTAACAAACCGTTCCTGTTTGCCAATCTGAATGCCAGTATCCAGCAACTGTTACAAACCACTAGCGGATCAGCACCACTGACCCTCTGAACTCTTTATGTTCATTATTCCCGTCATCGAAGGTGCAGACATATGCAAATGCCTGCTGATCCTGTATGATACCTTTTACACTTCCATCCCACCCTGCCTGCGGATCATTGGTACGAAATACCAGGCCTCCCCAGCGGTTGTATACACTTAGTTCATAATGAGAGAGTAAATCGTATACTTTGGGTTTGAACAGGTCATTGTTACCATCACCATTCGGACTGAAGGCAGTCGGCATGACCACAATACAGTTATGCAAGGGTGAAGTGATATTAGCACTCCCACCAATCTCACAACCATTGGCATCTGCTACCTCATATATATAGTGCCCTGCTCTCAGTGAGTATAAAACGCTGTCCTGCTGCCAGGTGCCACCTTCTATCCGGTATTTGTAAGGCTGTGTGCCGCCTTCAATCTGTAAAGCTATTTTTCCATCCTGTGTTTCACCACAACTACAGGGTTTTACTGTTATTTCTTTCAATACAAGTGGTTCGGGGTCGCGCAGCAACGCCGTGAGGGTATCGGTACAGATCTGTCCATCCTTTACATACACCTGGTACCTGCCTTCATCTAACCCTGTAAATACCGAATCGCCTACAGGTGTATTATCATCCAATACAAACCGGTAAGGAGGCATACCACCTGAAACGGATACATGAATTTCTGCATTGTGACGACCGTTACAGGTAGATGGAATTGTTGTGAGTGTCGTAGTCAGGTCAGACATGCCCACTGTAACAGTGCCTCCCCCCGTCGCACCATTTTCGGCGGTGACGACTACCGTATATTCACCGGGTGGTAATTGATTTACCCTGGCCGTTGTGTAATTGCCCGGTGTCCAGAGATAGGTATAAGTAGTACCATAATCTACCGGCGTGACCTGTATAGTACCCGTACTGGCATTGTTACAACTCGGCGTAGCCGACAGTGTAGTCTTTATCACCTGCCGGATGTTGGAGAAGTTATCAATCAGAACAGCTGTACCAATATCACTCTTTGTGCAGGTCTGTGACGGATCTGCCCAGATGGATATATATTTATAATTAGCTGTTGGCTCAAGTATGGCATAATACCGGCTCCAGGTCGTATCTGTAAACGGACCGGACGACCAGAGTCGCTGTGCGGTATCCCTGGGACTATTGCCTCCATAAATGGTAAGGTTACCATTGCAGGCAGCCTGCAGGTATTTTGGTGAATAGGCCAGGTCTACAGAGATAACATAGGCCAGTCCTTTCTGCAATGGAGCGGCGAGTAACTGTGCAAGCCCCTCCCTGTAAGCAGGGCCGCTATGCAGGCCAGTATAAGCTTTACCATCGGAGGGCCGCTTAAAAATGTTGAGCGGGCCGGGTAATACATCAGGTGTGTTTGACGCCGCTATCCAACCGGTAGGCACACTATCCCTTCCAATATTTCCTTCCATTGACGGGTTATTCAGCTCAATTACCTGGGCACTGGCAATCTGATGCATACAAACATTCAATGTTAAGACACACAAAACACGGGTGATCACACGCACTATATGGATATAGCGGTGTGTTACCCGTATTCTTGTAAATACAGGCAATGACATAGGATACGATTTTTAAATAACGGATGAAAAGCCAACAACATTCTATGCCCGTGGTATTGGAGCAAGGAATCATTCATTTTCATAGGTAGGGATTCAGAAATTGGGAGGTGATCCCAATTTCTGAATCCTTTATAAGGTTTATTGGCTATTGCATTCTCAGGTAAAACAAATATACAATATATTTAAATAAAATATATATTAAGAAGTGATTTTCTTGAACTGACGAGATTGTTAGAATTCCCTTGTTTGAGTAATACAGCAAATATAGCATAGCTTTCAGGCTATCCCGTAGGTAAAAAATATATGATCCGCCTATAAGCCGTAGATATCCCGCCCCTTTATAGATGCGGGATATCTACGGCTTATAGACGGGTTATAGGCGGCTTATAGGCGGGTTATCCCTCAGAAAGCCATATAGAAACCTTGTACAGACATACCTTCTCAGCGATACATATTAAATAAACGTAAAACCAGACCTTTAACTTTTCGCTTCCCCCTATTTTTGATAAATTGCAAACAGAGGCACCTATGCCAGGCCTGAAAGTAAGTATGAAGAAACAGACACAGTCCATAACAAGCACTTACTTCATCTCCCTGATCAAATCATGGTTACAGGGTACCAAAACACGACCTGAAATCATCTCAGAAACTGCAGATGTTTTGCATTTAAGTAATATCGCATCAACCGACGTTACTTATCAGCTTATCAGCATTGCCAGGGAAATGAATGAAGATTTTTACACAGATATCGTTACCCACATCAATTACGATGCGGATACGGTTCCTACACGCGCAGGACTGATACACCATCTCAGTGCCCTGCTGGCGGAAGAAATTACACTGGGGGAATTAGTTGAATGGGCTACCTGGACCAATATCGGCGAAGATGAGCTGAGTGCAGGTCTCTTTGAAGATTTTACAGTGGAGTATTTCTGCCTGGATTTCCTCCGGGCCAATAACGCTGTTTTCTCGCCTCATATGTGCAGGCGGGTATTAGAAATTCTGCAATATCCAGGCGCTTCGCCTACGCAACAGAAGATCGCCTTAACATTATTACCAGATCATGAACTGGATGATTTTAAGGAGTTTTTATCGAAGTATTCTCAACATCCACCCTCAATAACTTTACTAGACCTGTACCTCATGGAAAAGTTTGGAATGGATCACGAGAGCTTCCCATATATGCAGGAACTCAGTACACCAGGAACAGGAACAGCAACTTTATTGAATAGGGTACAATTAATCAACATTTAACTAACCATAAGGCTACATCCCCTTAAAGCAGAATTATCCAGTCTCCCTAATACTTCGAAAGTGCCATGCTCATGCAAGCGGCCTATATCTTCTGTTGCTATAAAGGAACAGGAATAGATATTCGCAAGGTCGATTACATTGATCACGCCGGCAGCTTTTTCAGTATAGAGCTGGAAGGGGTCATTTTCATCCCTGACCAGTACTTTCATCCATGGCGGGATGTTGAACAAACCCTGTCCATAACTGTATGCCTGGGAGAGTAACTCAGTCATCCCATATTCTGCATGGATCTGGCTGCACCCCAGTCGTTCCTTCAGGAAAACGTGTACCTGGTCGCGGGTCCATTCTTCTCTCCTGCCTTTCATACCACCGGTTTCCATGACGATGGTATTTTTCAGTTGCAGGGCATATTGCTCTGCAAAGTCCAGCAGACCAAAGGTGACACCGATCAGCAGGGTTTTCTGACCACGGGCTTCCAGTTCCTGGAGCTGGCGATATAATTTATCGTGTTCGTACAGGTAAAAACCGCTGGCGGGATGACCGCTGCGCTGTACCATATTCTGTACCATGTAAACGAGGGAGGAGTGCTTTCTTTCCAGATAAGAAGGCAGCAGGCCGACAACCACGAAATCCGTAACCGGACCGTAGAACCGCTCGAAAGCCGTGAGGAAGCTCTGCTCGTAGATAGCCGCTTCTTTCACCAAATGACGACTGTTGATCGTCTGGGTGGTACCACTGCTTTCAAAGATCAGCTGGGGTTCAAAAGTGCCACAGGTAACCTGGTGGGTTTTGAAGAACTGAATAGGGAGGAAAGGAATTTGCGCCAGAGAGCGGACATTGCCCGGTTGAATGTGCAAAGCATCTGTATAAGCACGATATAATGCATTTTCACGATACTGAAAACGAAAGGTCTCAAGGGACAACGCTTCCAGGTCCGACCCGTCTGAAGAAAATATTGCTGCTGTAGAAATGCCACTCATATACACTGATTAGTAAAACCACACAAAGTTAGGGGGAAAGACGTAACAAAAAATGAATATTGGACGTTATTACAATCGGAACGCATTCCTACCGGATGCAAAACCCCTGTTTTGGGGCATAATCCGTTAAGGAGAGCAACTCCGTATATTAGCAAGAGTTAAAAAAATAATGTAGGTTTGTTATATGAAGAAAATAGCTTTTTTATCCCTCTTCTCTTTACTGGCTATCAACGCCTGTAAAAAAGATTCCCTGGGTACGAAACCAGTGATTACGTTTAAATCATATTCTTCTTCCCCCGTATCCGCATCTACCGGTATGGACGTGACTTTCGACGTCTCAGACGGAGACGGAGACATTGAAAACACCTTCAATTTTGCCGCTATATACGACACCGCTCCTGAGGATACCGCCTTTGACGGAAGGCCAATGCCAAGTCTGGATGCGCACAAGGGTACCAAACTGACAGCTGAGGTGATCCTTCACCTGACTGCGACCGACTTCCCGCAAATCGGGGCGAACCCGGTCGCAAAGGATAGCGTACATTACCTGGTATATATTCAGGATGATGCCGGTAATTACAGCGATACCATTGTGACACCTAAAGTACAGGTGGTCTACGAATAATAGTTCAATATCTTTTTATATACCTTTTTAAAAAAACGCTTTTGCCTGTGGCAAAAGCGTTTTTTTTGTTTTTTTCCCCGATATTTAGTGTTCGCGCGTTATTTAACACCTTGATACAATGGACAAAACCACGGAACTCCAAAACAAAATAGCCGAAGCTATGCTCGGCGGAGGCGAAGCCCGTATCGCCTCGCAGCATAAAAAAGGAAAACTTACAGCCCGTGAGAGATTACAATTACTGATGGATGAAGGTTCTTTTGAAGAACTGGATATGTTTGTACATAATCGCAACCGTGGTCTGACCACCGACCAGGAAATTTTTCCGGGAGATGGCGTAGTCACCGGTTTTGGTACGATCAATGGCCGTCTCGTTTATGTTTTTTCACAGGATTTTACTGTTTATGGGGGGAGCCTTTCTGAACCCCATGCCCGCAAGATCTGTAAGATCATGGACCTGGCTATGCAGAATGGTGCCCCTGTAATTGGTTTGAATGATAGTGGCGGTGCACGCATACAGGAAGGGGTCGTGAGCCTGGGCGGCTATGCAGATATCTTTTATCGCAATACCCGGGCCTCGGGTGTGATACCACAGATTTCGGCCATCATGGGACCCTGTGCCGGCGGCGCTGTATATTCCCCTGCTATTACCGATTTTATACTGATGGTGGAACAGACTTCTTATATGTTCGTAACAGGACCTAATGTGGTAAAGACCGTTACACATGAGGAAGTCACTTCTGAAGAACTGGGTGGTGCACATACCCATGCATCGAAAAGCGGTGTGACACACTTTAGCTGCGCCAATGAAGTGGAATGTATTCAGAACATCCGGCAACTACTTACTTATGTACCGCAGAATTGTGAAGAAGATGCACCGAAGTATCCTTATACACCTGCAGATGAAAAGAGAGTAGCGCTGAATACCATCATTCCTCCAAACAGTAATCAGCCTTATGATATGAAGGACGTGATCGCTGAAGTGACGGATACGGATAGCTTTTTTGAAGTACATGCGAATTATGCAGAGAATATAATAGTAGGCTTTGCCCGTATTGCAGGTAGAAGTATTGGTATTGTGGCCAACCAGCCGGCACACCTGGCGGGGGTACTGGATATAAAGGCTTCGGTAAAGGGAGCCCGTTTTACCCGCTTTTGTGATGCGTTTAATATTCCATTGCTGGTGCTGGTAGATGTACCCGGATTTCTGCCCGGAACAGATCAGGAGTGGAATGGGATCATTACCAACGGGGCAAAACTACTCTTTGCACTCAGCGAAGCCACCGTACCCAAAATTACGGTAACTACCCGCAAAGCTTATGGTGGTGCCTATTGTGTGATGAACTCTAAGCATATCGGGGCCGACCTCAACTTTGCTTTTCCACAGGCAGAGATTGCAGTGATGGGACCAAAGGGAGCGGTAGAGATTATTTATAAAAAAGAAATTGATACAGCACCAGATCCTGAAGCAAGGATGAACGAACTGGTTGCAGAGTATACAGAACGGTTTGCCAATCCTTATTTAGCAGCCGAGAAAGGATACATAGATGAGGTAATAATGCCGGAACAGACAAGGATCAAGCTGATCAAAGGGTTTGCGATGTTAGAGAATAAAGTGGTGACGCTGCCACGCAAAAAACATGGAAATATTCCATTGTGATTGCTGTAAATTGCATCCCACTATGTTCAGGGCATTCACTAATTTTTTATTATTCTCGTCGGTTTACGTCTCGCTCTGTGCCATATTACTTATATGGCAAACGAACACCTTATTGAATTTACATCCGGTCAATATTGACTATTATAAATTCGCATTTTTCTCGACGATATGTAGTTATAATTTTCACTGGTACCTTACGCCTGCCGAGTATTCATCTTCGCCACGATTACAGTGGGGAGTGCGGCATAAGAACCTGCAACTCGTCTTCGCTATTATCGGCGGCATAGGTGCTGCCATCTATTTTTGGGACCTGAAGGCCTACTGGCTGGAACTCAGTGGCGCCGCCTTTCTGACCTTTTTGTATTCTGCTCCTAAAATTCCGATTCCTCCTTTTACCTGGCTGCGTAAAATTGCTATTGGTAAAACGATCTTCCTGACGGCGGTATGGGTATATGTCACGAATGTACTACCCATCTTTTTGTCAGGCGCACACTTTACCACGCAGGCTGTACTTTATATCGTACACCGGTTCTTTATAATCTATGCATTGTGCATACTGTTTGACTATCGGGATGTAGAGTCGGATAAAAGAGAGGGGATCCGTTCACTCATCACATGGCTTAGTAAGCCGGAGTTGATGAGATTGTATTTCTTTTCATTGCTGATATCGGCTGTATTTGCGTTTTTGGTATGCAGCGATATCATTACCTTTTACCTGTTGATCCCAATCGTCATTACTGCTTTACTTACTAAATATACACTCAACACAAGATCGGATTATTACTATTACTTTGTATTGGATGGGCTGGTTATGTTATCGGCCGTGCTACATTACATAGCAGTGGTTGCCTGATAATTAAGGTCTATACACGTAATAGCTTTTCCTTACTTTTGTGCCATAAATTACATTAACAGCATGTCAAAAAAGCAAAAGTCCGTAATAAGCAAGGACGCGCTTACGTTCCTGCGGAATTACCTGAATAATCCCTCCCCTACTGGTTTTGAGAAGGAAGGACAGAAACTGTGGCTGGAATATCTGAAGCCTTACATTGATGAGTACTTTGTAGATGCATATGGTTCTGCGGTGGGAGTGATCAATCCCAAAGCACCTTTCAAAGTTGTGATAGAAGCACATGCCGACGAAATTTCCTGGTTTGTAAATTATATTTCTCCTGAAGGGTTGATTTATGTGATCCGCAATGGTGGTTCTGATCAGCAGATCGCGCCATCCAAGAGAGTGAATATTCATACTGAAAATGGTACTGTAAAAGCCGTGTTCGGATGGCCGGCTATTCATACACGTATGCGTAGCACAGAAGGCAAAGAGCCACAACCGAAGGTAGACAACATCTTCCTGGATTGCGGTGCACGTAGCCGTAAGGAAGTAGAAGAACTGGGTATCCATGTAGGTTGTGTGGTGACGTTCGAAGATGGCTTTGAAGAGCTGTCACATGACTATTATGTATGTCGTGCCATCGATAACCGTATTGGTGGTTTTATGATTGCAGAAGTAGCCCGTATGCTGAAAGAAAAGAAGCAGGAGCTGCCTTTCGGTCTGTACATCGTGAATGCAGTGCAGGAAGAAGTAGGTCTGAGAGGTGCTGAGATGATTGCAAAACGCATCAAGCCCAATGTTGCGATCATCACTGACGTAACGCACGATACCACTACGCCAATGATCAACAAAAATATTGAAGGTGAAATCAGGTGTGGTTCTGGTCCAAGCATTACTTATGGTCCGGCGGTACACAACATTCTCCGTGACCTGATCATCAAAACAGCGAAGAAGAATGATATTCCTCACCAGCTGCATGCAGTAAGCCGCAGTACCGGTACAGATACAGATGCATTTGCATATGCGAATGATGGTACACCTTCTGCATTGATCAGTTTACCACTGCGGTATATGCATACTACGGTAGAAATGGTGAAGAAAGACGACATAGAGAACACTATATTGTTGATTTACAATACATTACTAAACATTACACCAAAAACAAACTTCCTATACCTGTAATTAGGTGTTTAGACACCTAATCCATTCATACTCCGTAGTTTGGCAGTATGGATTAAATGTATAGATTTGCTACTCAAATTACATTATTATGCAAGATGTGCAGATCCGTCACGACTGGTCTATTGAAGAAATAAAAGAGATCTACAATACGCCCTTACTGGAGCTGGTTTTCCGTGCGGCATCTGTTCACAGACAGACGCAGGATACGGCGGAAGTACAGGTATGTACTTTGCTCTCCATCAAAACCGGTGGTTGTACTGAAGACTGTGCTTACTGCCCTCAGGCAGCGCGCTATAATACCGACATTAAAGTACATGGCCTGATGCAGAAAGATGCGGTGCTGGCATATGCGGCGAAAGCGCGCGAAGCTGGTTCTACCCGTTTCTGTATGGGTGCTGCATGGAGAGAGGTGCGGGATAACCGTGACTTTGACCGCGTACTTGAAATGGTAAAAGGTGTAAATGAAATGGGAATGGAAGTATGCTGTACGCTTGGTATGCTTACAGAAGATCAGGCGCAGAAATTGGCGGATGCAGGCTTATATGCTTACAACCACAACCTGGATACTTCTGGTGAGTATTATGAGCAGATCATTACGACCAGGACTTATGATGATCGTTTAAAGACGTTGGATAATGTACGTAAGGCAGGGGTGAGTGTTTGCTGTGGAGGTATTATTGGTCTGGGTGAGAGCCATGAGGACAGGATTGGTATGATCCATACGCTGAGCAACTTGCCAGTGCATCCGGATTCAGTGCCGATCAATGCGTTGACACGTGTGAAGGGTACGCCACTGGAAAATATGCCGAAGGTGCAGTTTTGGGATATGGTGAGGATGATTGCGACGACGCGTATTTTGATGCCGAAAGCGATGGTGAGGTTGAGTGCGGGACGTGCGGAGATGAGTATGTCTGAGCAGGCGCTGTGTTTTATGGCGGGTGCGAATTCAATATTTACGGGTGAGAAGTTGTTGACGACGGCGAATCCTTCATTTGAAGAGGATCATATGATGTTTGAGTTGTTGGGATTGAAGCCAAGAGAGGCGTTTAAGGGTGAAGAGGTTCAGGCGGCGATATTCTAAAATAATAAAGCATTATTTAAAATTTTAAGTAATTAAAATAGTATCAAAAAAAAACGCTTTTCCCTGCGGGAAAAGCGTTTTTTTTTGAGGCGCGAATTTCTATCAGCGAGCCCCGCTCGCTGATAGAAATTCATAAGCGAGTAGCAGGAACTTCATAAGCGAGTAACAATAACTTCATAAGCGAGTAGCAAGAATTCCGTAAGCGAGCTGATAGAAATTCGTAATTATAGGAAGTAATTTATCCCTAACGCATACCCTTTCATTCCCAAACCAGCAATCGTCCCTTTACACACAGGAGCAATTACAGACGTATGTCTGAACTCTTCCCTTGCATGTACATTACTGATATGTATTTCCAATACAGGCGTTTTAATAGCCGCAATCGCATCCCTGATAGCAATCGAATAGTGTGTATACGCACCTGCATTCAACAAAATCCCATCATAGGTAAACCCTATCTCATGTAAAATGTCGATTATATTTCCTTCGGAGTTATTCTGAAAATATTCCAGCTCTACATCTGCAAATAACTGCTTCAGTTTTACGAAATAATCTTCAAAAGATTCATTTCCGTAGATACCCGGCTCCCTTTTACCCAACAAATTCAGGTTAGGGCCATTAATGATTGCTATTTTCATTTGTACAAATTACTAATTATTCTTGTCCCCATCTATAAGTATCCTGCTGAATGCCAGCCAGATCAATGACCCTGTCTACTACAGTGGCAGCCACTTCCTCTAATGTGGATGGTACACTGTAAAAAGATGGCGTAGCCGGGCAAATGATGCCTCCTGCCTCTGTGACCGTGAGCATGTTTTTAATATGGATCACATTGTAAGGTGTTTCCCTTACCACACATATTAGTTTGCGGCGTTCTTTCAACACGACATCGGCTGCCCGGGTAATCAGGTCATTACTCATTCCTCCGGCTATCCGGCCCAGGGTCCCCATGGAACAGGGACAAATAATCATCGTATCATACCTGCCTGAGCCACTGGCAAACGGCGCCATGAAATCCTGCTGGGTATAGGTTTTAAAGGGCAATGCCTTATAATCGTCCGTACCCAGCTCCGTTTCCCACACCGTTCTGGCATTTTCCGTCATCACAATGGCCACGGCTTCAGTCTGCGCAGCGGCTTTTTCAAGCTTCTGCAATAGCTGACGTGCATAAATGGCCCCGCTGGCCCCGGTAACTGCTACAACTATACGGTGTTTCATACTTACAAAGCTAGGTAAAAAGTAGCTCTCCTTTCAAATACAAACCGATCACTTAATAGTCACCAACTGATAAAAAAAATACCGGCCTGGTGGCCGGTACTAATTTCTTTGGATAAATAGCTGCTAGCTAATAACTCTTAATTTGCATGTGATACCAGCTCATCCATTATAATGGCACTATGGCTCTCATCATACACACACTTCCCATTTTTTATCAGCAACACCTGGGGAGATTCATGCTCTACACCATAAGTCGCTGCAATTTCATCTGATATTTTCCGATACTTAATAAGGTCCAGATAATAGAAGGTCATATTCTCAGGCGCTTGAGCTCTGTCGAGCCTTGATTTGGCTACCGCACTGATGGAACAGCGGGTGCTGTGCTTAAAAATTACGACGGTTTCCGTTTCAGATGCTTCCTTGATGGAATTTAACTGATCTTCAGTAGTTAAAGGTATCCAATTCATTAACAATCCTTGCTGTTTGTCGCATGGCCCACCTTGCCTATCTTCATCGGACAGCCCAATTTGTTTTGAGACGCACACGAAGTGAATAAAGTAGCAAAGATACAAATAAGCGCAGCGCCGCCCAAAACTTTGAATGATACTTGCATAAAGGGATGTTTAAGTGGTAAATGAAATTTCATAGGGAAAGGTGATATCACTTTTTTAATCGCCATTTTTTGACGTTACTTTGCAAATATAAAATTTATATTAAAAATTTTATTGATAATATCAGTCCTTTTTCCCGTTTTACATAAATATAACGCAAAATACCGGCAACTGTTTTATTGCATATGACAAAAGTACATTTTATTGCGATAGGTGGTAGCGTGATGCACCAGCTGGCAATAGCACTAAAGATAAAGGGTTACCAGGTGACCGGGAGCGACGACGAAATATTCGAGCCTGCTCTCAGCAACCTGCGCCAGGCAGGTATTCTGCCTGCTACCATGGGATGGGATGATTCCCGCATTACCCATGATCTGGATGCTGTCATTCTTGGTATGCACGCCCGTGGCGACAACCCTGAACTCCTGAAAGCCAAAGAGCTGAACCTCAGGATCTACTCGTTCCCCGAATATATCTACCAGGAAAGTCTGCAAAAGAAACGTGTGGCAGTCGGTGGCAGTCATGGTAAAACGACCACTACTGCTATGATTATGCATGTGTTACAACAGGCAGGCAAGGACTTCGATTACCTTGTAGGTGCCCGTCTGGCCGGTTTTGCACAATCCGTGAACATCACCAGTGCACCCACCATCGTGATGGAAGCAGATGAATACCCTGCCTCTGTAATCGAAAAGCGCCCGAAGTTCCATTTCCTCCACCCGCATATCGCTGTTTTGACCGGTATTGCCTGGGACCACATCAATGTGTTCCCTACATATGAGATCTACCTGGAGCAGTTCTCCATTTTTATCAAAACTATGGAAAAGGGTGCCACCCTGATCTATAACGATACTGATCCTGAGCTGGTGAAGCTCGTGAATGCCGAAGGCGGTCATTTGAAACTAGTCCCTTATGGCGTACCTCCTCACCAGATCAACAATGGCGTGACCAGCGTTACCTTTGGCGGTCAAACCAAAGAAATGGAGGTATTCGGCGACCATAACCTGCTGAATATGCACGCTGCCAGACTGGTTTGCAACGAACTGGGCGTAGATGATACTACGTTTCTATCCGCCATCGCTACCTTCAAAGGGGCAGCGAAGCGACTGGAACTGGTAGGCAAAAATGATCATTGCGCTATTTACCGCGACTTTGCCCATGCACCGTCCAAAGTGAAGGCCACGATCGAAGCGCTAAAGGAACAATACTCATCCCGTCAGCTGATCGCTGTACTGGAATTACATACTTATAGCAGCCTGAATGCTGCCTTTATGGTGCAGTACCAGGGTGCTATGGACAAGGCAGATGTGCCTGCCGTATTTTATAGCCGTCATGCCCTGGAAATCAAGCGTATGCCAGATCTGCAGCCGGAAGGCATTGCACAGGGATTTGGCAGAAACGACCTCCAGGTATTCAATAACCGAGAGCATCTGCAGGCGTTTCTGGACGCACAAAATTATCAGAATGCAAACCTCCTGCTGATGAGTTCAGGAGATTATGAAGGAATGAACGTACCTTCGCTCACAAAGTATTTATAAAAATCAGTCATGCCATCACTGCAACTTACAAGGCCCCTGGCCGTTATTGACCTTGAGACAACCGGTACCAATGTGGCCACAGACCGTATCATCGAGATTGCGATCGTTAAAGTAATGCCCGACAAGAGCATTCAGAAAAAAACCAGACGCATCAACCCAGGCATGCCGATCCCTCCAGCTACCACTGCCATTCATGGAATCAGTGATGAAGATGTGAAGGATTGTCCTACATTTAAACAGGCTGCGAATGAACTGAGACAGTTCATGGACAATTGCGATATAGCCGGATATAACTCAAACCGTTTTGACATACCGCTGCTGGTAGAAGAATTCCTCCGTACCGGACTGGAATTCGATGTGAAAGGACGTAAATTCATCGATGTACAGAAGATCTTCCATCTGATGGAGAAGCGCACCCTCAGCGCGGCCTACAAATTCTACTGCGATAAGAATCTAGAGAATGCACATAGCGCGGAAGCCGATGCACTCGCTACTTACGAGATCCTGGAAGCCCAGCTCGACCGTTACGAACAGTTACAATCAGAGGTGGACCCCCTGGCTGAATTTACCAAAGAAGAAGAATATGTTGACTTTGCCCGCCGCATGATCATGCAGAACGGCACAGAAGTTTTCAACTTCGGAAAGTACAAAGGCCGGGCGGTAAGAGATGTGTTGAAGATTGAGCCTCAATATTATGACTGGATGATGAAGGCCGATTTTCCTTTGAATACCAAGCAAAAACTCACAGACATCTACCACAGTATGATGTTAAAAAAGATTTAATGTTTATAAAATAGGGAACATATTTCCCGATTATTATAATTTCGCAGTCCTAAAACAACACTTAGCTGATTGGAAAAGCTTGTCATCATTCCGACCTACAACGAGAAGGATAATATCAGGAAGATCATTGACGCAGTATTCTCACTGCAGGAAGACTTTCACATTCTGATCGTTGACGATGGGTCGCCGGATGGAACCGGGAATATAGTAAAGTCCTTACAGCAGCAACATCCGGGGGAACTCTTCCTTTCGGAAAGAAGCGGCAAACAAGGGTTGGGTACTGCCTATATTCATGGGTTCAAGTGGGCGCTGGCCAAGGGATACCAGTACATCTTCGAGATGGACGCGGACTTCTCTCATAACCCGAAAGACCTGCCAAGGCTTTATAATGCATGTGCAAGAGAAGGTGGGGATGTAGCCGTTGGCTCCCGTTATGTAAAAGGTGGCAGAACAGAAAACTGGCCATGGGATAGGGCTGTGCTCTCCTACGGTGCTTCTGTATATGTACGGTTCGTGACCTGGATGCGTGTAAAAGATGCGACCGCCGGATTCGTATGTTACAAGAGACAGGTACTGGAATCCATCAACCTGGATGCTATCCGGTTCGTTGGATATGCATTCCAGATCGAAATGAAGTTTACTGCCTGGAAACTGGGCTTTAAGGTGAAGGAAGTGCCTATCACCTTTATAGATCGTAAGGAAGGATATTCCAAGATGAGCAAGGGAATTGTGAAAGAAGGAATATTGGGGGTGCTCAAGATTCAATGGGAGAGCCTGTTTAGGAAGTATGAGAGAAGAGTGCGGAACGAACAGTTACAGGAGCAGGAACAATAGAGAATGCTGATATTGCTGCCTCAGCCTATTGGCAGCGGACTGATACAAAAATGAAAAAACCTTTGCTGCAATTACACCTGTCAGTCTTCCTGGCAGGTTTTACGGGCATCCTTGGGAAGCTGATTTCCCTGAATGAAGGATTGCTCGTTTGGTACCGACTATTATTCACTGTCATTTCTCTGTTTATTATATTTCGCTGGAAGGGAATGTTGTCGCGACTGTCGTGGAGACAATTAGTTCCTATTGGATTGAATGGGGTGGTGATTGCTATGCACTGGCTGTTCTTTTATGGGAGTATTAAGTACTCGAATGTAAGTATCGGCGTCGTTTGTTTTTCATTGACAAGTTTGTTTACGGCGGTGTTAGATCCGATTATCAGCCGGCGAAGATTTGATGTGAGAGAGTTGATGTTGAGTGGGATTACGCTGGCGGGTATTGTGATGATTTTCCATTTTGATTCGCAGTATCATACAGGGATTATAATGGGGATCGTGTCATCTGTTTTTGCTGCGCTGTTTACGATTGTGAATAAGAAGTTGCTCACGCATTATGATTCACCTTCTATTACGTTTTATGAGTTGTTAGTAGGGTTTGTAGTGTTGTCGTTATTTATGCCGATGTATTTGGGGGTGGTGAATCAACATTTCTTACTGCCGTCTACGACGGATCTGATCTATTTGCTGATATTGAGCTGGGCGTGTACGGTGTGTATGTATATGTTGCTGATGGCGGCGTTGAAGAAAGTGAGTTCGTTTACGACTAATCTGACTTTTAATTTAGAACCTGTTTATAGTATTATTATAGCGTTTGTATTGTTTCAGGAGAATAAGCAGTTGAGTTGGGCGTTTTATGCGGGGTTGGGGTGTATTATTCTTTCGGTGTTTTTGCAGATGCGAAGAGTGATAGCAAAATAAAAGAAGCCGCCATTATGAGGCGGCTTCTTTTATTTTAATAATGTACATACCCGATCAAACCACGGGCTTTAGTACCAGATGTCACAGATATGCTTCCTTTGAAAATAACGGTGTAACTGCGTTGTACAGTAAGGTTCGCGATATTCCCTGTCGTCAATGCCATGGTAGCAAATACAGCCCTTCCTGACAACGGTGTCGCTGACGAAGCAGAACGGGTCACATAGAGCGTATCCTTTATGTTTACATTGTAAGCAACGGGGATGTAATCACTCAATTCACCGGGACTGAGTCCGGCCGCTACCACACCATGTTTGGCGGAGTAGAGATCAACGGTTTTACCGGTGGTATCATTTAAGACCGTGTGAATAAAACGGATATCGATCATGCCGGTATCAGGTGTAGGGAATGCATCCTGTGTAAAGATCTGCCCTGCACTGGTGAGAATAAAAGTATAGTATTTACCAGCTTCGAAAGTGTCACTGAAGCTTTGTAAACTGATGCTATCACCAACTAAGGTACCGGGTTTAAACAGCTCTACTGTTTGGGTACCCGGGTCAATGGTGAGATAAGAATTGACACCGGATACAGGATAGATACTATTGTAAGTGATGGCCGCACCATTCACTTTAGTACCTCCCACATAGATATTGAATGTATCCAGGTTTGTTGATGCATGTACTACTTTCAAATACGCTTTACCGCTTGTTCCTTCTTCCGTAGCATGAATCGTGAATTCCTTTTTACAGGCTGTGATCCCCATCAATAAGGCCATACCTGCTAATATGAATCTACGCATATCGAATATTTTTATTGTTGTGAAAACCAGCATTCCTTCGTATGATAATCCAGTTCCAAAGCACCCAATGCTGTCAGTGCAGGAATGTTGTACAGGTACTCTGAGTTGTACCTTGGACGACAACGGTAAACCAGTTTCTGGTTGTTATTGAGATACAGATCAGCAGCGCTGAGTGGCGTCCATCCTGCATATACCTGTGCACCTGTAACAGGGTCGAGGTCTGTGTAGTGGAAACGACGCATATCTACCCATACTTCATTTACACCAAAGCAATACATGGCAATATACTTTTGCAGCATGATATGTGTGAGGGTCAGGTTCGCCGCACTTGTAGGTACCACACTGGCATTGGCCATGTAAGTAGCTTTTGCAGTAGCCGTCATTTCCTTGCCCACAGGAATGTTTGTAGGATAATCCAACATCATATCCATGCTGAGAGAGATTGCGTTTGTATAGGCAGTTAAAGCAGTGGCTTTATCACCTTTGCGATAAGCCGCTTCTGCTTTCATGAATTGCATTTCTGTAGCTGTCATTACCGGCCATGGAGAATCATCTGCATAGAGGTAGCGTGGATTCAGAGATTTGGAAGAACTATACTGACCACCCCAATAGTTGCGTGGCAGGTCGGCAGTATCTAAACCTGTGCTACCAGTAGCGCCATAGTTAGGGCGGATACCTTTGAAGGTGCCATTGAAGTTTTCACGAATCAGGTAGTAAGCACGGGGATCAGCTACCGGGAAGACGGTGTTGTTACCACTTTCAAGGTTGGCGATATACTCGCCCTGTACGAGAGAACCGATGTTTGCACGGAAAGGACCAAAGTAGTTTTTAGTCGCGCTGGTTGATGCATTCGCTACTCTGTAAATGGCATTGTCTTCATTGCTGCTCATGGCCAGATCTGCATACTTGATCACAGAATCCGGCTGGTAAGTAGATTTATTGGAGAGATGATTGTAAGAACGGGCAAGAACACCATATACAAACTTCTTCCACTTATTCACATCGCCATTGTAGAGGTAAGCATCGCCTTTGGCAAGGTTGGTAGCGCTTACACTATCACCAGTCATGTTCAGGTAAGTCAGTGCACGAAAAGCAACAGCTCTGGCAGTATCGTATACATCGGCCTGTGAGTCGTAGTCAAACTGATCCTGGCTGGTGTTGAATGCTTCTTTCAACACTACTTCACCATATTGATCCGTGAGACTGAGCCATCCCCAGGCACGCAGTGCATAGGCTACACCTACGTAATCCCATTTTTTTTGTTCAATCCCCCACTCTACTACCTTGTTCAGGTTTTGTCCCATGCCATAATAGTGGGCAGCCCACAGGTTCCCCATAATATCGCTGGAACCCGTAGCGCCTCCCATTTTGTCGTATTGATTGCCATTGGCATTTGCACACCAATATTGTATATAACGCCCGGTGTAATAGTTATCTACTACGGTTCCATAGTTCGTACCATTGGCCGTATAACTGTTGACCAGGTTAGAGATCAGGTTGGGCAATAATGTTTCGATCGGTTGTTCCACATCCGCATTGGGATTGGTGTAGGCATCATCAATCAGCTTCTTACACCCCGTACCCAGCATACCTATGATAGCGCCCAAGCAGGCATATTTCAACAATTTATTCTTAGTCATACCTGTAGTTTTTTAATTAAAATGAAACCCTTAAACCAAAGTTGGCACTCACCGGAGCAGGCAGGTTGCCATAGTCAAATCCGAATCCACCCACGCCTCTGTTGGCAGAAGTATTTCCATTGCTCACCGGGTCTGCGCCTTTGTAGTTGGTGATCAGCACCAGGTCATTGAAGGTGACAAATGCACCGATGTTGCTGATACCTTTCCACTTGCCAAAGTTGTAGCTGATGGTCAGATCGCGGAGGCGGAACCAGTTCACATCTTTCTGGATGAATTCTTCTTCAGGCATATTGGTGTAGTAAGCCTGCTGGCGATAAGGGAGTACTACGATATTGTTTTCTGTAGGCTTGTCTGTGTTCTGCAATCCATCGTTCAGCACACCTTTGATGATACGGGAAGTTTCTCTGTCGGCAGTCTTGATGCCTTTACCTTGTACGGTCAGGTACATGTCGGTGGCGTCAAATATATCGCCGCCTACTTTCAGGTCCCAGAGGAAACTCAATGTCCATTTTTTATAACGGAGGGTATTGTTGATACCCAGGGTAAAGTCTGGATTACGATCACCGATCACGCCGAAGGTAGCATCGATAACAGGGAGGCCTGTCAAAGGATTAATGAGGATATCACCTTTGTTGCTGCGGGAATAGTGATAACCTGTGATAGTAGTCGTTGCGCCGCCTTTCTTGAGGCCACCTCTGGCATTGCCGTACACCCAGGTATCAGCGATATAATATTCAGTGAGGGTGCTTGGGATGGCAAGTACCTTGTTGTACATCTTGTTAAAGTTCAGGGTCAGGTCCCATCCAAAATCCTTTTTGCGCACGGGTGTAGCAGAGATCATGGCTTCGATACCTTTATTGCGGGTAGAGGCCGCGTTCATGGTATTCAGGATAAAACCGGTAGCATAGCTGGCGCGGAAATTTTCAGCGATCTGGTCTTTCACCAGTGTATTGTAGTAAGAAACTTCTGCATTGATTCTACCATCGAACATTCTGAACTCTGTACCTATTTCAAAGGTCTTTTGTCTTTCCGGTTTCAGGTTAGGATTCGCATTTGTATACCCATATGAATATCCACCACCACTAGCCAGGTTATTCACAAATACAGACTGGTTGGCATAGGGTGAAGAGAGACGTGCGGTACTCGCCATGGAAGCGCGGACTTTCCAGTAGCTCAGTACCTTGCTGGTTTTCATACCAGGAATCACTTCACTTGGAATGAAGCTGGCGCTGATGCCAGGGTAATTATAATCGCGGGAGGCAGCTGGCATGATGCTCGTTGTTTCGAAACGCTGTGTGAAGCTCACGAATGCGAGATCGCTGTAGCCGATGGCTGCTTCGCCGAAGTAAGCGATATTCCTGTTGATGCTCATGTTGTACAGGCCTTTTGCATTTCTGAGCAGGCGGGTACGGGTGGTGGGATCTGTATTGCTGCTGTCTGTACCCATAGGGTCAGTGAGGTTGGTACCTCTTACGGCATACATACCTGTTTCATTATCCTGCCACATGGTACCGATCATTAAGCGACCGTTGAACTTCTTGTAACTCTTGGTAGCGGTTGCAGTGATGGTGTGGTTATAACTCCAATATTTCAGGTAGTAATTTTCCAGTGCACCATTCTGTGCGGCAGTCACATTGTAGGAATCAGGGTTGTATAACATATAACCGTCGGTGTGATAGGCATCGTAACCGAAACGACCTGCTACTGCCAGCCATGGGAATGGATTGATGTTGATACCCAGGGTAGCGATGTAACGGTTATTTTTATCCTGGCTCAGGTTACGTTCTACACTGAATACTGGATTGTCTACTTCTGCATTCGGAGAGTTGCCCGCTACGAGTGTAGCTTTGCCCCCTGTAGAATCCTGCCAGTCATGGATATCATGATCGGTAGGCCAGAGGTATAAATCCAGCAGGTAACCGCCGGCACCTCTCAGGGGTTTGTTGTTCACACTGTTGATAACAGAGAAGCTGGGTGTGATTTCAACATGCTTACCGATTTTGGTAGTATTGCTTAAGCGCAGGTTGAGTTTCTTGTAATTATTGTTAGGGATCACACCATCCTGGTTGATGTAAGATGCAGAGAAACGGAAGCCGGAATTCTTCACACCAAAGTCAACACCGAGGTTATGGCTTTGGGTAAAACCGGTTCTGAAAAAGTTGTGTACGTTATCATACAGTTTGGTGGTATCGCTGTATTTAGGACCAAAGAAGGTACCGCTACCTGACTGGAAGATGGAGCTGTACACACCGTCTGTACCAGTGTTGTAAGCATTGGTCACTTTATTGAAGCGGGTGATCTTTTGTGTACGGAAGCTATTGTCATAGCTCATGTGAATGCCTTTTCCTTTGCTTCTTTTGGTAGTGATCACGATGGCGCCGGAGCTGGCCTGGCTACCGTACAATGCAGTGGCTTCTGGGCCTTTCAGTACGGTGATGCTGGCGATATCAGCAGGGTTGATGTCGGCAGCGCGGTTGGTGTAATCACTGTTTTTGTTTGCCATGTCGGATACGAGACCGATACCTGCACCGCCATTGGAGCTTTGGTTCAGGGTCTGGTTGTCCACGATGATACCATCTACGACGAATAGTGGTTGGTTGCTCAGGGAGAGAGAGTTGAAACCTCTGAGTACGATAGAGGAACCGGAGCCTGCCTGTCCGGTGGTAGGTGTGATGGTCACACCGGCTACCCTGCCTTGTAAAGCATTGACAAAGTTTTCACGTTGGGTGGCGGCGATTTCATCACCACTTACACGCTGTACGGAGTAACCGAGTTCACGGGCATTACGCTTGATGTCCATGGCAGTGACTACAACTTCGCCGAGTTCACCATTGCTGGGTTTCATCACGACTTTGGCGGCATCGCTGGCATTGATTCTTACTATGCCATAGCCGATGTACGAAAAGATGAGTTGTTGTCCTTTTTCAGCGGGGATGGTATAGTGGCCGCTGGCATCGGTTTGGGTCCCTTTTTTGGTTGTAGTGTTGACTACAGTTACACCAATCAAAGGGGTTTTCCCGTCTTCTGCCAATACGGTACCTGTTACCGGCGCCGTCTGACCAAATGAATGTAATAATGAGGATAGTAGAAGGACTATCATCATTCCGGCAAATTTTCGCATAGCATTGATTTTATGAATAAATAGGCAAAAGCATCCCTGCTGCGCAGATTGCGCAGTTTCAACAAACCAGAATAAACTGAGTGGTAACTGGTGTACCTCAGTAAATGAATACCCTGTAGCTACATAGTGCTATTGTTTACGATCAAATGTGACTACGGCTCAGATGAATGAAAAAGTTCAATAGTTAAAGCTGGTTGATAAAAATTCTTACATACTGGTATACTTACCCTTCACCATAAAACAAATAAAAAAACCGCATATTCCCGCATTTATTTGGCCAATTTATGCAAATATGTTTGTTGATTCATGCATAAAGCGGCATTGGGGAGAAAATACTATTATTTTTATTTAACCTTTCATACTTTTTACGGGATTTGCGAAGTGTATTTTTTTTAATTTGGTAGTCATATGAAAAAAATGATGGTTACAGCCGTTCTATCCGGCATATCTCTTCTCACCTATGCGCAACAACCAGCAAAAAAACCACTCGATCAAAGTGTGTATGACAGCTGGCAAAGCATTGGCACCAAAGTCATCAGCAACAATGGACAATTGGTTGTTTACACCATTACACCACAGGAAGGTGATGCTTCTCTGGTGATCTACTACACAAAATCAAAGAAACAAATTTCGGTGCCCCGTGGTAGTACACCGGTTATTACGGAAGATAACCGATATGTGGTGTTTGCAATTAAACCCACTTTTGCGGCTGTAAGACAGGCAAAAATTAAAAAGAAAAAAACGGCAGAAATGCCGAAAGACTCACTGGGGATCTTATATCCGGGTGCAGATACTGTATACAAAACTGGTACCATCCGCAGTTTCAAAACGCCTGAAAAAGGCAGCGGTGTACTCGCTTACCTGCTGGAAAAAACACAGGTGGATACGAGTAGCGGCAACCTGGTGATTGTATCGCTCAATAAACAACAACAGGATACCATAAAAAACGTACAGGATTATGTGATCAGTAAAACTGGTAACTACCTGCTCGTAGAACTGGTAGCAGATAAAAAAGATTCTACTACGCATGATGCCCTGCTTCGCTGGGATGTAAGCGCGAGAAAAGCAGATACACTGAGCAGAGGTTTTGGTAACAGAACACAACTTTCATTTGATGATGCAGGTAAACAAGCAGCCTGGGTAAATACCCGCGATAGCGTAAAAGCACTACAACAGTTCTATGAATTATATTACTATACTGCTGGTCAGGATACTGGTGCGATTGTGGCAGACAGGAACACCAAAGCGTTTCCGGCAGGTTGGTCTGTGAGTCAAAATGGTAAAGTATGGTTCAGCAAAAACGGTGAAAGATTATTCTTTGGTTCTGCACCTGTTCCGGCTGCAAAGGATACGAATATCGTAGACTTTGAAGTAGCGAAAGTAGATATCTGGAATTACCTGGATGATTACCTGCAACCGATGCAGTTGAAAAACCTGGAAAAAGATCAGCAAAAGAATTTCCTCGCTGTTTATTTTCCTAATAATAAAAAAGTATTGCAACTCGCAGATAAAGATGTGGATAATGTGACGGTTGCTGATGAAGGGAATAGTGATTATGCAATTGCCTATACAGATAAAGGTCAGAGAGTGGCAGTACAGTGGACAGGCGGTACGTTGAAAACATCTTACCTGCTGCGTATTACAGATGCTTCACGTAAACTCATCATCAAAGATCTGGATAGTGCATCTTATATTTCTCCTGATGGTAAATATGTGATCTGGTATGACCTGAATCAAAAACATTATTTCACATACGAAACTGCTACAGGTACTACGCGTAATATCACCTCCAACATTCCTGTTCAGGTATATGATGAAGAAGATGATCAGCCGGAAACACCGGGTAGCTATGGTATCGCAGCATGGCTGGAAAAGGATGCAGCTGTGTATATCTATGACAGGTATGACATCTGGAAAGTAGATCCTTCCGGAAAGCAGGCGCCAGTAATGATTACAGGTGGTACGGGCAGACAACAGCAGCTGGTGTTCCGCTATGTGAAACTGACTAAAGATGAACGCTTCCTGAAAGCAGGTCAGCAGCTGGTGTTAGTCACTTACAATGATATCACAAAAGAAAACGGTTATTACACGACAGAAAGTACAAAGAGTAATTTGAAACCAGTAGTAATGGGGCCTTACAACTATACAAAACTGGTGAAGGCAGATAATGCGAATTACTATTTGTATTCCAGAGAAAATTATCAGCAATCGCCAGATGTATATGGTGGTAGCGATATTGCACATGCTGTACAACTGAGTCATCTCAATCCACAGCAGGCGGAATACAACTGGGGTACAGCTTCTCTCTTTAAATGGACGGCTTATAATGGTCAGCCGGCTGAAGGTATTTTGTACAAACCGGAAGACTTTGATAGTACGAAGTCTTATCCGGTGCTAATGTATTTTTATGAGAAATTGTCTGAGCAATTATACTGGTATATTCCACCAGCACCAACACCTTCCAGACTGAATATTTCTTTCTTTGTGAGCAGAGGTTACCTGGTACTGGTGCCTGATATACATTATGAAAAAGGGCATCCGGGCAAGAGTGCGTATGACTATGTAGTGAGTGGAGCACGTGCATTGGCAGCACATTCATGGGCAGATAGTACCAGGATGGGTATACAGGGGCAGAGTTGGGGTGGTTATCAGGTGGCATACCTGATCACAGCTACTAAGTTGTTCAGTGCAGCATGGGCGGGTGCGCCAGTGGCAAATATGACAAGTGCATATGGTGGTATCAGGTGGGAAAGTGGTATGAACAGGCAGTTCCAGTATGAGCGGTCTCAGAGCCGTATTGGTGCTACGCTGTGGGAGAAACCAGAGTTGTATATTGAGAATTCTCCCCTCTTCCACCTGCCAAATGTATCTACTCCATTGGCTATCATGGCAAATGATGCGGACGGTGCAGTGCCCTGGTATCAGGGGATAGAGCTGTTTACAGGTATGCGCAGACTGGGGAAACCGGTATGGATGCTGAATTACAACAATGAAGCACATAATTTGATACAGCGGCAGAATAGGAAGGATATTTCCCGTAGGGAGCAACAGTTCTTTGATCATTTTCTGAAGGGGGCACCTGCGCCTGAGTGGATTTCGAAAGGGGTTCCTGCGTTGGATAAGGGGAGAAACTGGGGCTGGGATATAGAGAAAAACTAATGTCCGATGCCGGGCAAAACTGCTGATAACTAACTGATTTCAGGGATATAAATCAAAAGCACTAAGGGCCGCAAATTGCGGCCCTTAGTGCTTTTAGCCCGATTTATCCGTTATAAAGTATTGTGTCTCAGCCCAATCAAATTAATTTTTTTTATATACTTTCTAAGTTCTATGTTTGTATCAGAAATGAGACCCTGATTGGATTGTGATTTTAACCGACTAACCACCTAACGTGCTGATCCTATGAACTTCCGTATCTACTCCCCGGCAGCATCGCTTGCCCCTTATGTAAAGCATTACTATCATTTACAGAATGGCAATGATGGTTTGCTACATCTTCCTCAGAACCTGTTTTCTTTGGGTGACCTGTATATGGTTTTCTTACAGGAAGGTGAAGTAACTTTTCAGCCTGAACAACATGCTTCTTTTACACTGCCTAAAGCAGCTGTGGTAGGACATTTTACCTGTCATCATACGATCAGGGTACAAGGACCGGTGAAGATGACGGTTGTACAGCTGAATGCGTATGGTTGTTATAAACTGGCCGGACTGAACATGTCTGCTTTCAACAATTATTATCGTGATTTGCTGAAGCAGGATAGTGGGCAGTGGCAGTATTTGGTAGAAGCGATACAGCAAACTACTGATTTTATGCAGTTGGATGCTGTGCTGGATAAGGTGTTTATTGATATGATGGCCACACAGGAGCATTCACTGAAGCAGATGGATGAAGTGGCTGATTATATGTTGCGTCATCAGGGGCATGTGAATATAGAAAGGTTGGTGAGGAAGTTTAAGATTTCCCGTCCTACATTGGAGAGGAAGTTTATGGAGGTGATTGGAATTACGCCACAGTTGTATGCCAGGATGTTGCGATTCAGAGATGCGATGAGGCATATGCAGCAGATGAATGTAGAGCAGTGGCAGTCATTTATTACGAAGAGTGAGTCTTATAATCAGGATTTGTTTAATCAGGATTTTCGGTTTTTTAAGGGTTCTGAGAGTACGATAGCGAGGATGCCGGTATCACAGACGATGGCGGTAGCGTAAGAGGGGATTGATTGTACTATTGCCTGAAGATTTTAATCACAGATGATGGCGGTAGCATAACGATAGGAATAATACTTCTATTTCCCTGCCTGAATTTTTGCATGCGCAGATAATTTTTACTATACAATGAAAAAGGTGTCTTGTTCGAGGCACCTTTTTTGCTTTCTTTGTAGCTCATACTGATCTCTATGATGCTCAACCATAACCACAACGCCGAGTACTGGCGTGAACATTTGCAATTGGAATCTCATGTGGAAGGCGGGTCTTTCCGGGAAACTTACCGGGCGGCTTTGAAAGTGCCGACGTCGGTATTGCCGTCTACCTTTAAGGGGGAGCGGAATGCATCGACGGGGATTTATTTTTTGCTGGAATTTGGAGATTTTTCTGCTTTTCATAGAATAGCGGCGGATGAGATGTGGCATTTTTATGATGGGTATACACTCACGATATATGAGATTAAGCCGGAGGGGGCACTCGTGGTGCATCAGCTGGGGAAGCATGTGCATTTGGGAGAAATGCCACAGTTGGTGATATCGGCGGGTAGTTGGTTTGCTTCGAGGGTAGAGGTGGAAGATGGATATACATTGGTAGGGTGTACAGTGGCGCCGGGGTTTGATTTTGCGGATTTTGAGTTGGGGGATCGGGCGGAATTGCAGAAGGCGTACCCGGCCCATGCGGGGATTGTGGAGGAATTAACGAGGTAGCTGAAGCTTTAGGGCAGAGTCAATCAGATAGCTGATAGTGATGACAGAATTGACCAAATAACTGTTAGCCGAAGGATGAGCTAACCTGATAGTGATGACTGAATTTATCAGCTCAATGATGGTTAAATTAACCAGATAATTTATGATTGCCAATATGAAAAAGTTTTTACGGTTTTTGATAATTGTAGGGTTTGCATTATTACTCTTTTGGCTGGGAAAACAGTTTGGGAGTAAGAATGTGAACCAGGAGATATTATCAAACAGCATGATTGTGAGGGAGATTGCGGAGCTGGCAAGTTTGGAAGTGCAGGGGAATGCGACGATCAAGAGGAGCAATGTGGCGAATGATGGGAGTTGGATGAGTAATATGAAAAAAGCATTTGTAGAGAATACAATTTGGGTGACGGTGCCTTATGTGGCGAAGTATGGAGTGGATGTGGATTCCCTGAATTTTAAGGTGGAGATTACTGATAAAAAGATTGTGGTGAAGTTGCCAGAGCCGAAGTTGTTGAGTTATGAGTTAAGGGTAGACAGGATGGAGACGGCGAATAGGAAGGGTTGGTTGTTGTTTTCGGATGACGAGACGTATACGGATGTGCAGAAGAAATTATATACTGAATCGAGGGGGCAAATGGAGGGGAATAAGTTGTATGTGAATCAGAGTAAGGAGAAGGTGGTGAAGATTATAAAAGAATATTATAAACCGTGGTTAAAGGATCACGAGTTAATAGTGGAATTTGATGGCGAAAAGGCCCCCACCCTCAATTAGCGAAAATTTCAGGTTGGGCTTCACCCGACCTGAAATTTTTGTGTACGTGCGATTGAAGGAGCTGCCTGAGGCAGCTCCTTCAATCGCACGTAATGTTTTTAGGCGGCATTATTGGCTATGTATTTTACGAGACTTCGTTTTGCGATCGGTAACAATGTTTCATTTACAGGAAAGGCCAGCTTCGTTTCCACGCGGTACACCGCAGGATTCGGGAGTTTCTTCCGTTTCTTAATAAGCGTAGTTTTGATATGTTCGCAGGAATGAACAAGATCTTTAGCAAAAGACTCAAGGTACTCTGTATGAATCCCCCTATACTTCTCATCATGCCGCTCAAAAATGCTTAGCCTGTACTCATATACCAAAGTCTCCTGTTGCCGGCCATCACACAAAAAGAAATACCCCTCCTGAGAATCCAGGGGAATCAGCCCTACGGGGGAAATCCGCAGACTGTCCTCTACAAATTCATAGATTTCAGTGCCATCTTTGATGGCAGTATTCATCCGGAACATAGCGAACTGAATAATATTCTCCAGCTCCTTCATCAGCTCATCATCCGCGATGATCTGCTCATACAATAACTGTAGACGTTCAATATTCACAGCAGTCAGTCTCTTGGGAAATTGTTGTTGGAGGTACTGTTTGTTGTCCCTGAAAGATACCAGATTATTGAAGTGAAAAATGAGGTCCCCCAGCTGCGGATACAGCTTGTTTTCATTAAAATAACGGTTGATTTGCTGAAGATAAGCCAGTAAAGAGTACTTTTTTGACTCAAAATCAATATAACCGTCTGCAAACCAAGTTTCGCTCAGACTCTTCATATTAAAGATAAATTAATGGATTATCACACTTAATTTACAAAAAAAAACGCATATTCAACCCCCCATTTTGGTGGTATCCATGGGGATTTCAGGGTCAAAATGACCCCCAAAAATTCCTATCAGGAAATAATTTTGAGGGCTGATGCATTTATTGAACTTATTTCTTTAACTTCAGTATTATTTTTCATTTTTTTAATTTTTTAGTCATGAACATTTACGTAGCCAACCTGCACTACAGGTTGAACGATGCGGACCTTCACCAGATATTCAGCGAATTTGGCGAGGTAACTTCTGCAAAAATTATCAAGGACCATGAGACTGGCCGTTCACGCGGTTTTGGTTTTGTGGAAATGCCAAACCAGGAAGAAGGTAGCAAGGCTATGGATAGTTTGAACGGTACTGAAATCGAAGGCAAACAACTAATGGTAAACGAAGCAAGACCTAAACAACCGAATAATAATTCAAGAGGTGGTGGATTTGGTGGAAACCGCGGTGGCGGCGGATATGGTGGCGGCGGTGGCCGTGGCCGTTACTAATTATTCTGTTGGCCCAAAGCTTATTTCGGTCAAGAAATTAAAGGCTCCCAATTCCGATTGGGAGCTTTTTTTATGCCCTGATGGCAACAAAATGACCCTTCAATTCCTAGTGAATTTCCTGGATGCTATTCGGAAAAAAACAAAATAGCACTCCTAATCATTGAAGGCTTTTTATATCCTGAACCCTGAAAGAAAAGGCTTACTCCCTCTCCCCAAAAGGTCTTCCTCCCTCCTTCTTATTTCCTACCTCTTCCAATAAAAAAAGTATTCCTACCACAAGTAAAAAGTGGTCTACTTACAAGTAAAAAAATGCGCTTACCACTAGTCCAGGGTAGCATCACCACAAGTAAAAAAAAAAGCACTTACCATTAGTCTAAAGTGCCCTCATTACAAGTAAAAAAGCGCTCCCACCACAAGGTGAAAGCGCTCTTCGCTAAAAAGGTTCGCCATCAGCGGGCAATTGAAGCCGAGGCAAAGCCCATTAATATTCCCGATGTGTATCGAAGTTCTCTAACTCATGTACTACCGCACTTAAGAAGGTAGAACCCAATGCCCCATCAATAATTCTATGATCATAAGACATTGACAGATACATCATATGTCGGATCGCAATCGTATCCCCATGTTCTGTCTCTATCACCACCGGACGCTTCTTTATTGTACCCACTGCCAGTATCGCTACCTGGGGCTGGTTAATAATAGGCGTACCCGCCAGGCTACCAAAATTACCCACATTCGTGAGGGTGATGGTACCATTCTGGGTATCATCCGGCTTTAATTTATTATTACGTGCAGCGTTCGCCAGCAGGTTTACCTGCCGGGTCAACCCCACCAGGTTTAGTTGGTCTGCATTGCGGATCACCGGTACAATCAGGTTACCGGTAGGCAGTGCTGCCGCCATACCCACATTGATATCTTTCTTGATGATGATCTTATCACCTTCCAGAGAGCTATTTAATAATGGGAAGCGTTTGATACATTTTACCAATGCTTCTATGAAAAGCGGTGTGAAAGTGATCTTCTCTCCTTCTCTCTTTTCAAAGTTCTTCTTCTCCTGCTCTCTCCACCTAACAATATTTGTTACATCTGCTTCTGCGAAGCTGGTCACGTGCGGGCTTGTCTGCACGCTTCTCACCATGTGATCAGCGATCAGTTTGCGCATACGATCCATTTCGATGATCTCTGCAGTACCATTGTAAGATACGGAGTGACCATTGGAATTAGCTTGTGATTGTGGTTGTACCTGCACCTGCTGTACCTGAGGTACCTGTGATTGTGGTTGAGGCTCTGATTGTTTTTGTGTCTGTGGTTGAGCCTGAGCTTGTTCCTGTGCTGGCGCTTCTGCGGCCCTGGCCGGCATTGGCGTAGCGGTAGGCACAAAACCTTTCGCCTTGGATTCAACGTAGTTGAGTATATCTTTCTTAGTCACACGACCCTCAGTGCCTGTACCCGGAATCTTCTCCAGTTCGGCAAAACCGATACCCTCCTGCTGTGCGATCGTCAGCACCAGCGGAGAATAAAAACGAGGGCCAGCAGCAGTTGTAAACTGTGGCTCATGTACTTCCTCCTGTGGCGTTACCACCTCCACTTCGGCCTGTTGCTGTACAGGCGCTTCAGGAGTGGTCGCAGGCGCAGTGGCTGAGGCTTCCACATTCGTGTTGATACGTGCTATCACAGCACCTACCGGAACGACATCATTTTCTGCGTAGAGTATCTCGGTAATTTCGCCATCGGCGATAGAAGGTACTTCGCTGTCTACCTTATCAGTGGCAATTTCCAGGATAGTCTCATCAGCTTTTACCTGATCTCCCGGTTTTTTATGCCAGCGTAATATGGTGGCTTCCATTATACTTTCTCCCATCTTGGGCATTACCAGTTCTACAATGGCCATAAGATTGCGTTTAACTATTTGATAGAAAACAAAAGTATGAATTAAATACTAATAATCAGGAATGGGGAAGATGCATGCAGGCTTTCTGATGAACATCATTTTATAGAATGATCTTCCGCAGCTCATTCTATAAATAGGCTGCTGACATCTGAATCATTTACTGAAAGATCTTCCATGGCTCACTCATTGCATAAGCCGCTGCCAAATACATATTTACTGTATGATCTTTCGCAGCTCATTCATTGCATAAGCCGCTGTCATCTGAATATTCAAATACCGATCATATCTTAACTGAAACTTCGCAGCTACTGTTTCATGCGCACTACCTACTCCTACCCATACCGTACCCACAGGCTTCTCCGGTGTTCCACCATCAGGCCCCATGATGCCGGATACGGCTATCACATAGTCAGTTTGTAAATGAGCCAGTGCTCCACGTACCATTTCCTTTACCACCGCTTCACTCACCGCTCCATTTGCCGCCAGTGTTTCAGGTTTTACTCCCAGAATACGGGTTTTGATTTCATTCGCATAGCTGATCACACTGCCTTTGTACCATGCGGAACTACCCGGCACCAGTGTCATACTATGTGCTATAAAGCCACCAGTACAGCTTTCAGCCGTACCTACGGTTTTACCTTTTTCCTTGAGCAACTGACCAACCACCTCTGCCATCGGTTGATCCTGATCTGCCACCACGATGTCTGACAAAATATCTTTCAGCTGGTGAAACTGCATTGACAATGAAGCAGCTGTCGATAATTTATCTTGTCCATGGGCCGTGAGGCGCAGTTTGATGGTACCATACGAAGGCAGATACGCCAGTTTGATATTGGCTGGCAGCTGTGCTTCGAAATCCACCAAACGCTCTGCTACAAAGGACTCTCCCATTCCAGCAATGATCAATGTCTGGTGCACGACCACCGGTGTCTGAAAATATTCCTTTAATCGTGGCAACACATGATCTTCCATCAGACCTTTCATCTCAAATGGAACACCCGGCATGGATACGAACACTTTACCATCCTTCTCAAACCACATACCCGGTGCGGTTCCCCGCTTATTATGCAATACGGTACATACATCCGGCACCAGTGCCTGATCCATATTACGTTGTAATGGAGGCAGTCCACGGCTTTCGAAGAACTCCATCACCTGTTTATAAGTGGCTTCATCCCTCACCATTGTGCCGCCAAAATATTCTGCCAGCGTAGGTTTGGTGATATCATCTGCAGTAGGCCCCAGGCCTCCTGTGATCAATATGATGGGCGACAGCGCGCTCTCATCGTCCAATGCCTTTACGATGGCTTCCTTCACATCGCCAATCGCCACCCGGCGATGCACCCATATACCCATGGCATTGAGTTGCTGCGCCATCCACGCCGAATTCGTATCTATCGTCTGTCCGATCAGTAATTCATCGCCAATTGTGATAATACTGGCTACTACCTTTTGCCCTTCCATAGTATTGTTATTATATTACAGGCTATTCAAAAAAAGGCGCTAAAGCTTCCCGCATTACCGGAGGCAGGCCATATTTAGTTTTGGTATCTGCATGTAAAAATACGAGTGTGGTCACCCCTACATTCAGCAACTCGCCCTTTTCGTTGTACAATTCTGAATGGAACCGGATCTTGTGATCTACTGGCATCTCCTTCAGTATAGTCTTCACGGTTATCAGGTCATCATAGTATGCCGGCCGTATGTACTTTACATTCAGCTCTGCCACTGGCATGATTACGCCTTCTTTTTCCAGCTGGGCGTATGTAAAGCCCAGTTTACGGATGGCTTCTGCACGTCCTACTTCATAATATAAGCCATAATTCCCGTAATAAAGGTACCCCATCTGGTCTGTCTCTCCATATCGTACCCTGATTTGTGTCGTCTCTATAAACATATCTTTGCTTTAACTTTCTCATTTACAGCACTTATTTGCCGATTGCATTGTCCAGGCTGAACTTTCCCGGACCACTGAACAGGATCACAAGGAAAGGAACAAGGTACAATATAGCTGGTTCCTGATCTTTCAGTGACTGATGACCATGGATCATAAACAATGCCACACCCATCGTAACTATCACAGGCACAGTGGCTAAGCGGGTCAGAAGACCTATTACTACCAGTCCTGCACAGAACACCTCTGCAAATACTGCTAAGCCCAGGGAAACAGCGTGACCTATATGCAATGGATCAGGAAAGGTATCCTTCATCCCCGAAAATCCTTTTAATTTAGAGAGACCATGGTTCCACAGCAACAGGGCGCCAAAGCCCACGCGCAGTAACAAAAGAGAGAAATTGATTGCACCGTTGGATGCTTTAGAGGAAAACAGTTTGCTCATATGTCAAAAATGGTTTGATCTTTGCACAAATATAAATCTTTGATTTTTTGATAGTGTATGAAATTGGTGAAGTTGCATCTGCCTCCGGCAGAAGATGTTGAATAGAGGGAGGGATAGAAAGCGGGATTTGCATTCCACTTCGGCAAAAGATATTGCATGCAACGACAGATCGGGAAGATCCAATTTGCATTCCCCTTTGTCAGAAGGTATTGAATGTAAGAGGGAATAACGCAATTCAAATTGTAATTCCTTTTCTAACACCCTATCAAATAAGGGCTTTGAATCTGACAGCACATCATTCCATGTTGTAATCTGCAAAGCTTGCGCAGTTTATTAATTAAAAGCAATAACTATATTTGTCCCTGTTTTAGTTTCCCTGAAAGCATTATTTATTGATCCTTAACAGAAAATAATAACTGTAAGGGATTCGTTTAAAACGCATATTAAAGTTTATAACAGGTTAAAAGCATGCAATTCATAAAAAAGTTTCTTGTTCCCGGACATTTGTTTCTCTATCTGGCTACCTGCTGTATCCTGGCTACTTCGGTCGCCAACGCCCAGCAAACCCGCATCTACACGGAGCCGGATAAAGTCTTCAAAGACGCCCAACAACTTTTCCAACAGGAAAAATATGCGGTGGCCATGCAATTGTTCAAGCAAACACTTGATAATATCGGTTATTTCCAGGAGACCAGCCGTAGCCTGGTAAAAACTGACGCCCAATATTATTATACCGTCTGCGCCCTTAAACTGGGCAACGCCAACGCTGAAAAAGCAGCCCTGGAATACATTGCCACCTACAATAACAATGCAAGGGAACAACTCGTCAGCTATCAGCTGGCTAAATACTACTTCCACCAGAACAAACTGAAGGAAGCCATTCCCCTCTACGAAAAAGCAAACATCGAGAACCTCTCCAACAACGAAATAGCTGAAGCAAAGTTCGAACTCGCCTATTGCTACTTCAATGTGAAAGACTTCAAAAAGGCACAGCCACTGTTCCAGTCGATTAAAGAGCTTCCTGGTAAATACTATATTCCGGCTAACTACTACTACGGTTTCATTGCCTACTACAATCACCAGTATGCTGAAGCCCTTACCAGCTTCCAACGTGTAGTGAAAGAACCTAAATACAGCACTGTCGTACCTTACTATATTGCCGAAATTTATTACTTCCAGCGTAAACCTGACCAGGTGATCGCTTATGCTGAACCACTCGTAAATGCAGGCGGTCAGTACTACGAAGCGGAACTGAAACAGTTACTGGGACAGACTTACTTCGAAAAAGGTAACTATGCAAAAGCACTGCCTTACCTGCAGGAATACCAGGACAATGCAGAAGAAGTACGTAAAGAAGATATCTACCAGCTGTCTTTCAGCTACTACCAGACTGGTAACTACGCAAAAGCTATCAATGGTTTCAAACAACTGAGCAGCGAAAAAGACTCACTGGGTCAGAACTCTATGTACCTGCTGGGTGACTGTTACCTGAAAACAGGTCAGAAAGCCAACGCACGTAATGCCTTCGCCTTCTGTGCGCGCAACAGCGCTAACCCTGGCCAGCAGGAGATCTCCCGTTTCAACTACGGTAAACTCTCTTACGAACTGGGTTATGGCGACGTAGCTATCTCTGAACTCACCAGTTTCCTGAGCACGTATCCCAATTCTGCTTACAAAAACGAAGCAAGAGAAGTACTGGTCAGCGCATTCCTCAACACCAATAACTACAAGGATGCGATGGCGGTCATTGACCAGATCCCTGACAAGAACCCTACTGTGCTGAAAGCGTATCAGAAAATCGCTTACGGCCGTGCAGTAGAACTGATCAACGACCAGCAATTGCAGGATGCTGACAAACTGCTGGACATTGCCATCAAGAATTCTTACGATAATAATGTCGTTCAACTGGCTCACTTCTGGAAAGCAGAAATTGCCATGCGTCAAAACAATACAGATGGCGCTATCACTCACCTGAATGCTTATCTGACCAGCAACGCACCTTCATCTGGTGAAGCGAATCCTCAGACTGCAAGCTACAACATGGGTTATGCGCTCCTGAAAAAAGAAGATTATACCCGTGCCCTTCAACACTTCGAAGCTGCGCAACGTACTACCGGCCCTAATGCGGCCCGTATCACCAACGATGCTGCGCTGCGTGCTGCTGACTGTTACTACATGCTGAAAGATTATTCCAAAGCACTGACGCTGTATGATCGTATCATTTCAGGCAACCAGCCTGGTTCTGACTACGCTACTTATCAGAAAAGTATCATCCTCGGTATTCAGGGTAAATCAAATGAAAAAGTGGCCCTGCTGAAGCAATTGGGTGATAAATATCCTACCTCAGGTTTTGGTAACGATGCTGATCTGGAAATCGCCAATACTTATCTGGCAGATGAGAAATATACTGAAGCTATTCCTTACCTGGAGAATGTGCTGAACAAGCAGCCAAACGGCCCGAATGCACCAAGAGCATTGCTGAAACTGGGTCTCTGCTACTTCAACAGGGATGATGAGACCAAGGCACTCTCCTATTACCGTCAGGTGGTAGAGAAGTACCCTAACTCTCCTGAAGCAAACACCGCACTGGCCAGCATCAAAGACATCTATGTAGGTCAGGGTAAAACAGATGCTTACGTAGCGTTGCTGAAATCTACCGGTCACTCCGTATCTACCAGTGTTGAAGACTCCCTGTCTTATGCTGCTGCTGAAGCTAAGTTCAGCACCGGCGATTGCACAGGTGCTACAGCAGCTTTCACCAGTTACATCCAGCGATTCCCTGACGGTCAGTTCATACTGCCTGCTCAGTTCTACAAATCAGAATGCGCTTATAATAATAAAGATTACACCGGTGCATTGCCTGGTTATGAGTTTGTATTGTCTAAAAACGCCAGCCTCTATGCAGAACGTGCTGCATTGCAAGCTGCCAATATCAACTATTACCAGAATAAAAATTATGAGAAAGCACGTACTTACTACCTGCAGTTACAAGACCTCTCTACCAGCAAGGAAAATACCTTCACTGCTACAAGAGGCCTGATCCGCACCAACTACCAGCTGAAACACTGGGATGAAGTAGGTAACTATAGCGAATTACTATTGTCCAGCTCCAATATCAGTACTGACGACCAGATCATTGGTCACTTCTACCTGGGTAGATCTCAGCAGGAACAAGGTCAGTACGACGAAGCGATGAAGGAACTGAAAATAGCTGCTGGTCTGACAAAATCAGAAACCGGTGCTGAAGCAAGATATAACATTGCGGTTTGCCTGTTGGCTAAAAACGACCTGCCTGCTGCTGAAAAAGCAGGCTTTGATGTGATAAAAAATACGCCGGGTTATGAGATGTGGGTTGCAAAATCCTACATCCTGCTTGGCGATATCTACGCCCGTCAGAAAGACTATTTCAATGCCAAGGCGACTTACCAGAGTATTGCTGAAAATAGCTCTATCGCTGAGCTGAAAGCGGAAGCAAAAGATAAACTGGCGAAGACAGAGGCTGAAGAAAAAGCCGCATCAAAGATCAAATCCAATAAATAATTACGAACTACGACCATAGCATGAACTCATATATCAAACATATTCAACGGGTTTTAACAGTTGCAGGCGCAGTAATGCTGGCACAGCAGGGTACTGCCCAGGACAAAAACCTGAAACAGGAAACGATTGATATCATCTCAAATTACCGCCCGAAACTGCGGGATGCGGCTAAACTGAACCTGACAGCTTCCCTGCCGGCTTCTGATACCACGCGTCCTAAATATCAGTACCAGGTACCTGCGCTGAACCTTTCCTTCCTTTATCAGCCAGTACCCCTGAAACCACTGGCTTTGGGTAAGGATACACTGGCCAACCTGCAGAACAACTTTATCAAAGCCGGTTATGGTAACCTGAGCACACCGCTCATCCAGGCTGGTTTTGGTAGTGGCAGACAGGATAAGTACAACTTCGGGATCTATGGTAACTATACGTCTTCCAAAGGGAGTATCAAGAACCAGGATTATAGTACACTCAATGTACTGGCATCCGGTACTTACTTCTCCCCTCTACTCGAGATCAATGGTAGTGTAGGTTATGATCGCAACCAGTTACATTATTATGGATATGACCATGCGGCATACGACTATAGCAAGAGCGATGTAAAGCAGGCCTTCAACCAGTTCACCGCACAGGTGGGTGTGAAGAACAGGCCACAGAATGACTGGGCATTTATGTTCCAGCCTTCTGCAAAGTTCATTTACTATAGCGATGCTTACAACCGCAAGGAGCCAACTGTAATACTGAAAGCACCTGTGAGCAAACAATTGTTCGAAGATATCTTCCTGCGTGTGGAAGGTGTGTTTGACCTGTCTTCTTTCAAAGCAAAAGACAGTGCACAGTTTAATAACAATGTTGTAGCGATTCATCCTGCACTGGAAATCATCAAACCAAGGTTTGTATTGCATGCAGGTGTGAACCCTACCTGGACGAACAGTAAGTTTTACCTGTTGCCAGACATCGTGAACGAGTCACACATCATTTACAAGAAAGTGATCCTGAGCAGTGGCTGGATTTCTTATATCAATAAGAACAGCTTCCGCAACATGACCAATACGAATCCGTTCTTCACCAGCTATGGCAGCGGTATCCTGAATACCCGTGTGGAAGAGAAGTACACAGGTATCAAAGGTACCCTGGGTAGCCACTTCAACTACAACACCAAGTTTGCAGCAGTGACCTGGTACAACATGCCGCTGTTTGTAAATGACAGCCTGGATGGTAAGACTTTCTACACCAGGAACGAAGCTGAACTGCGTGCATTCAACCTGCATGGTGAAGTAGGTTATATCCAGGAAGAGAAGTTCCAGCTGCGTTTTACTGTAGACTGGTTCAATTATACCAAACAGAAGACAGAGGTGAAACCATGGGGACTGGTGCCATTCCAGACCGAAGCGTTTGCACAATATACTTTTGCCAGAAAACTGCACCTGAATGCAAATGCATTCTTCCTGGGCAGCAGTTACTACCTGGCAAACGGCGATTTCCAGAAGACCAAAAGCGGTTGGGACCTGAATGCAGGTGCCAGCTATGACATAGGCAAGAACTTCAACCTGTGGGTGAACGCTAATAACGTGTTCAATACCCGCTACCAGCGCTGGTATGGTTACAACACCTACGGTTTCAACATAGTAGGTGGTGTAATGGTTAAATTTTAAAATCGTACCATTGCAGTCTGTGAGGCTATCTTTCTCTCACGGGAAGGATAGCAAACACAGGCATATTTATTGATAGAGAGTTATTTTACAAAGGAATATCTTTTATAAAAATTGGTACTACAGCAATACATACAGGACACTTTGTTCCGGAAGGAACCTTGTATTCTCCCCAAAACAGGCATCTTTTCGGTGCAACATATTCCAGCACGTTATAATGTGACAACCAAGACACTGGAACCACCGCAAGAGGTGATCCTGTTCGAGGATACCTGGGGAGATGAAGAGCAACTGGTGAAATGGATTTCCCAGAGAGAGCATCTGGTCGATAATATTGCCCGGATGAAAATGGAGAAATATGTGGAAGAGGTACAGACCATGCTCAAATCGGGTCAGACCTTCGCTATTCCGGGCGTAGGACAGTTGAAAGCCGATATGGCGGGGCAGGTGATCTTTATTGCAGAGTACCTGCCGATAGAGCTGGAAACCCTGATGGTACAACCCGTGATCAGGACAGACGTGAGTCATCGTGTAACGATCGGTGACAAGGAGTTTGTAAACAACCAGGTAGTGAACCACGTATCTGCTTCTTCAGAAAATGCAAAACCTAATCCGGGATATACCACAAATTCAGATTATCCTCCTTATCCGGAGCCGGCGCAATCTTCTTTCCGCTGGTGGTGGGTGGCTGTACCTGTAGCCGTTGTACTGGCCGCAGGCCTGGTATGGTGGCTCATAGCAAAGCAACCCCTGGAAAGTCAGGAGCCCGTGATCTCTGCAGACAGGAGTACTCCTGCTACAGTAGATACCACACTTGTGCAGGATTCTACTACCCGTACAGACAGCAGTCAGCAACAGGCAGCGTCATCTGCTACGGCTACCAATAAAACCTATTATGTGGTGGTGGAAGAATTTCACGACCTCAAGAAGGCCACCAAAAAGCTAAATTTTCATCATAAAAACGACCGGGGTTACGTAACGCTGCAAGCTGATTCCAATGATACCAGTTTTTACAGACTGTTAGTTCCTTTCAACACCCCATTGGCTGATACAACGAAGTCAAAAGATTCTATCCAGAAATTCTTTGGGGTACCTAAACGTCCTATTGTTTACTAGGACTTTAAATCTCTTTTGCTACTATCTGTAATCCCTCTTCAAAACTGTGTGGCTGATAGCCCAGTTCCTGTACGGCCTTATCAATCACGAAACCTGTCCTGGCAGGGCGTTTAGCTGGTTGTGTAAAGGTTTTTGCATCTACTTTTTCCAACAATTGTGAGTTTAACTGGAAGTAACCAGCTGTTTGCACAGCCATCTGGTAAGGAGTGAGTGTTTCACCACCAGAGATGTGGAAGATACCACCCGCCTTTTTATCGGCTACCAGTTTACAACCAGCTGCGAGATCCTGTACCAGCGTAGGTGTACGCCATTGATCATCTACCACTTTCAATTTTTTCCCCTGTTCCAGATTCGTTTTTACCCAGGTAATAATGTTACTACGCTTAGGATCTGCGGCTACACCGTATACCAGTACTGTACGCACGATAGACCATGCCAGATGACTATTATGGACAAGCCTTTCTGCGGCTACTTTGGTAGCGCCATAGTAACTGAGGGGGTTTACAGCATCTTCTTCTGCATAAGGGCCTTGTAAGCCATCGAATACAAAGTCAGTGGAGAGAAAGATAAAAAAGCTTTTGGTTTTTTCTGCGGCCTGGATGAGGTAGCGGGTCGCATTGACATTACAGTCCCAACAGGCATCTTTGTTTCTTTCGCAATCGTCTACCTGGGTCATGGCAGCCGCGTGGATAACGATATCTGGCTGATGCTTCTGTAGTAACTGATTAACACTGGAGGACTCTCTCAGGTTAACCGGCTCGTAAAGGTAACCTGCCTGTTTAGGGAGACGATTAGCGCCCCTACCGGTGGCGATGACTTCGTAGCGGGAGTCCTGTAAAAAGAGGGGGATGAGGTGCTGGCCCAATAATCCGTTACTGCCTGTGATTAATACCTTCATATTTATGCCTTTTGCTAAAATTACGAAGAAAAGAGTTTGGTTAAAAAAAAACGCTGATGTCTGGGACATCAGCGTTTTTTTGAAAGAGGCGCAGGCCTTCATTTAATTTTTAAAATGCATTCCCAAATTATACATTATAAAAGCCCATATATCCGCAGATTCCTCTATCAGCTTGCCCGTTGGCTTACCAGCTCCATGGCCGGCCTGCGTGTCTATACGTATAAGCGTTGGGTTAGGCCCTGCATTGTCCGCCTGCAGCGTAGCTGCGAATTTGAATGAGTGTGCAGGCACCACCCTGTCGTCATGATCCCCTGTAGTAACCATGGTAGCAGGGTAAGACGTACCTGGTTTCAGGTTGTGCAGTGGTGAGTATTTGATCAGGTATTTAAACTGATCTTCCTTATCACTGGTGCCATACTCTACACCCCATGCCCATCCGATGGTAAAGTGCTGGTAACGCAACATATCCAGCACTCCTACTGTAGGTATCGCTACCTTGAACAGATCCGGGCGTTGTGTCATCACCGCACCAATCAGCAAACCGCCATTAGAACGGCCATGTACCGCCAGTTTGGAGGTATTGGTATATTTTTCTTTGATCAGGAACTCTGCAGCCCCGATAAAATCGTCAAATACATTCTGTTTCTTTTCGAGCATACCTGCTTTGTGCCATTCTTCGCCGTACTCCGCACCACCACGCAGGGTTACCTGTGCATAGATACCGCCCTGCTCCATAAAGAACAGATTAGATACACTGAAGCCTGGGGTGATCGGGATATTGAAACCACCATAACCATACAGCAATACAGGATTGTTGCCATCCAGTTTGATCCCCTTCTTATAAGAAAGGAACATAGGGATACGGGTACCATCTTTACTATTAAAGAATACCTGTTTGGTTTCGTACTGGGAAGGATCGAATTTCAGTTCAGGTTTAAAATAAGTAGTAGACTTACCGGAAGCTATATCATACTTATATACCAGGGCCGGTGTCACATATGAATTAAAGGTGTAATAGAATTCCTTGTCTTCTTTTTTACCACCGAATCCACCTGCGGTACCGATACCCGGGAGTTTGATCTCCCTTTCCAGGTGACCGGCATAGTTTAACTGGTATACACGGTTGGCAGCATCCTGCAGGTAGGTAGCAAAGAGTTTTCCACCACCGGTACCCACATGCATGAGGGTTTCCTTGCGTTCAGGAATGATTAGTGTACGGGGACCCTCTGGATTTTTGGTATCGATCAGCTCTACCTTATAATTAGGAGCGCCTTCGTTAGTGATCACAAATAGCTTATCGCCGTCATTGTCTATTACATTTGGCTCATGATCGAAGCCTTTGATCAATAATTTGAACGTCTTTTGGTCAGGATTTTTCATGTCCCAGAACCATATCTCATTGCCGGAAGTCCCTTCTGACGCGTTTAAGAGCACGAATCGCTCATCCTCGGTAACGGTTGCCTGAAAATTGCGAAGTGGGTGATCTGAATCAGCGTGGATCAGTACATCCTTATCCTGAGAAGTGCCTACCTTGTGATAGTAAACTTTATGGAATTCGTTCTTTTTGGAGAGTTTGCTGGCTTCGGTAGGTTCGTCATAGCGGCTATAGTAAAAACCATCTCCTCTCCATGAAAGACCACTGAACTTGAGCCAGTTCAGGC
Source organism: Chitinophaga sp. LS1 (assembly GCF_034274695.1). Classification (NCBI taxonomy): domain Bacteria; kingdom Pseudomonadati; phylum Bacteroidota; class Chitinophagia; order Chitinophagales; family Chitinophagaceae; genus Chitinophaga; species Chitinophaga sp. LS1. The sequence goes on along the minus strand of NZ_CP128362.1, from coordinate 3,754,643 downwards.
TATCCGGGAGCAAAGTTTTGCTAGCTACGTCCATAATACGGGCCTGCTGCCAGTCAGAACCAGCCTTTGCAATTAAATAGGCGGCATATTTTCCATCTTTGGAAAACTGTACGGAGCCTAAAGCTGTTGTACCATCGGCAGAGAGTTTATTCGGGTCGATGAAGACTTCGGGAGTAGCGCCCGGGGTGGTAGACTGCCTGTAAAGTACTGACTGGTTCTGCAAACCATCATTTTTATAGAAGTACAAATAATTGCCTCTATGATCTGGTGCACCAGTTTTTGGATAATTCCATAACACTTCCAGACGATTTTTTATCGAGTCGCGGAACGGTATCTTTGCAAGATAATTCTGGGTGACAGCGTTTTGTTCTTTCACCCATGCTTTGGTTTCCGGGCTGTTATCGTCCTCGAGCCAGCGGTATGGGTCGGCAATAGTGGTACCATGGTAGTTATCTGTCACTTCGGTCTTCCGGGTTTGCGGATAAACGAGGCCGGGCTGTTGAGATTGGGCTTGAGCTGTTGTCATAGTCGTAAGCAGCAATGAGGAATTAATAAAAGTGAAAATAAAAGCATGAAGACGTTGCATTATTGCATTTAAATTATACATATGTATATTTTTTTAAAAAAATACTCTATTGGTTAACTGAAATTGAAAATTTTCTTTAATTCATCAGAATACTATTAGAAAGAATATCCAAAATGTTATTTTTGTGCGCCAATTAAATATTTTTCCGGCAATTTAACCATAAGGAATGTGATAATCAGGAAAAGAAGAGGACTTGCGGAAAGAGATTGTTAGAATATTCGGGATATACCACTATGACACATTTGGGGTATAAACTGGGTGAGAACAGGTTCAACGTCGGGGAATTCCCACATAAAACAACGTAGAGAGGGAAATATAACATAACTATGAAAAAAGTTAACAACATTGCGGTCCTTACATCAGGCGGAGACGCGCCGGGCATGAATGCTGCCGTTCGTGCGGTTGTAAGAACGGGAATTTACAATCAGCTGAATGTTTTTGGTGTCATGTATGGTTACAGGGGAATGTTGAAGAACGAAATCTTTCCTTTGGAGTCTAAATCTGTTGCCAACATTATACAGCGCGGTGGTACAATCCTAAAAACGGCCCGTTGTAAAGAGTTTTACGAGGCCGAAGGCCGTAAAAAAGCATACGAAAATTTAAAGAAGCACAACATCGACGGTATAGTAGTGATCGGTGGCGATGGTTCTTTCAATGGTGCGTACAAGTTGAGCCAGGAATTTGACATTCCATGCATTGGCCTGCCAGGCACAATTGACAAAGACATTGCCGGTTCTGATTTTACCATCGGATTTGATACTGCTGTGAATACTGCGGTAGATGCGATTGATAAGATCCGTGATACAGCAGATGCGCACGACCGTTTATTTATTATAGAAGTGATGGGGCGTGATGCTGGTTATATTGCCCTTCACAGTGGTATTTCCACTGGTGCTGAGCACATTATGACTCCTGAGCACATTATTGATGTACAGGACATTATCTTAGAACTGCAGGCTAACGAACGCCGCAAGAAATTAGTTAACATCATCGTAGTAGCAGAAGGTTCTGCTGCTGGTGGTGCAGAAGCGGTAGCACGCCAGATTAAGGAGCAATGTCCTCAACTGGATACCCGCGTAACCATCCTCGGACATATACAACGTGGTGGTAGCCCAACCTGTCAGGACCGTATCCTGGCCAGCCGTATGGGTTATGCAGCTGTTGAGGCGCTGTTGAATGGCACTTCCAATGTTATGGTAGGAATTGTAAACAACAAAATCCAATATACACCTCTGGAACAGGCCATCAAAGCCAAAGAGCATATCGATCCGGAATGGTTTAAAATTGTAAAAATACTTGCGAGTTAAAATAAGAGCTATGAGTACACAAGATATATCTAAACACAAAACGAAGATAGTTGCCACAGTAGGACCGGCATGCGACACTTACGAAAAATTACTGGCACTGGTAAAGGCTGGCGTAAACGTGTTCCGTCTGAACTTTTCACATGGCTCTCACGAGGACAAGCTGCGCATCATTGGTTACATTCGCCAGATTAACGAAGTTGAATCTTACAATGTAGCCATCCTGGCTGACTTGCAAGGTCCTAAACTGCGTGTAGGTGAAATCGCTAACAATGCACTGCCACTGACTCCGGGTATGATCCTGACTTTCGTAAACGAGAAGGTAGTTGGTACCGCTGAAAGAATATACGTATCTTATGCAGACCTGCATAAAGATGTAAAACCAGGCCAGAAAATCCTGCTGGATGACGGTAAGATCGAAACTGTAGTAAAAGAAATCACTGCTGCAGGTGAAATCAAAGCTGAAGTGACCCTGCCAGGCGTTCTGTCTTCCAAAAAAGGTTTCAACCTGCCAGATACCAAAGTATCTCTGCCAGCGCTGACGCCAAAAGATGTGGAAGATCTGGAATTCATCATCGACCACGACTGTGACTGGGTTGCCCTGTCATTTGTAAGAGATGCTGCTGACCTGCAACTGATCCGCAAACGTCTGAAAGAACGTAATTCTAAGATCAAGGTTATCTCTAAGATCGAAAAGCCTGAGGCTATCGAAAATCTGAAAGAGATCATCTGGGAAAGCGACGGCGTAATGATCGCTCGTGGTGACCTGGGTGTGGAACTGCCAGTTGAGCAGATCCCAATGATCCAGAAAGATATTATCCGTAAATGTATTCACCGTGCTAAGCCGGTAATCGTGGCTACCCAGATGATGGAATCCATGATCGACCGTACCCGCCCTAACCGTAGCGAAATCACTGACGTAGCTAACGCGGTACTGGAAGGTGCTGATGCCGTAATGCTGAGTGGTGAAACTGCAACTGGTCAGTTCCCGGAACTGGTAATCCAGACTATGCGTAAGATTATCGGTGAAGTAGAGAAAGAAGAAATCATCTACAACCGTAACCTGATCCCTCACCGTCACTCTCCTACCTTCATCAGCGATGCACTGTGCTACAATGCATGTAAAATGGCTGAAGACCTGGAAGCAAATGCACTGGTTGGTATGACCCAGAGTGGTTACACCGGCTTTATGCTGAGCAGCTACCGTCCACGCTCTCCACTGTTCGTATTTACTAAAGAGAAATCTTTGGTGAATCAGCTGAGCCTGAGCTGGGGTGTACGCGCTTTCTATTATAAGGAAGAAATCGGTCTGGATAACATTATCAATGATCAGATCAGCATCCTGAAAAATAAAGGGTATCTGAAAACTGGTGATATTGTAGTAAATACCGGTTCTACTCCAGTAGCAGAACATTTGCCTACAAATACGATTAAGGTATCTAAAGTACAATAAGCTATTTTGTATAATAAACAGGAACGGCTCCCTTCCGGAGCCGTTCCTGTTTTAGGGAAAAGGCATCGGAAACCGATGTCTTTTCTGGTTTAGATATCATTCCTCGTTTAGATGCCTTTTACATTTTAAAAGTCCAATACTATTCTCGTAAATAACCGCATTCCATTCACCCCCATCTGCACCGGATCCCAGGCACCACCTGCTTCACCATCAAAAGCTGACAGCTTCGCGCCTTTCACATAGCCTAAATCAGGATGTACATTAAATACGTTATCCACACCTACAAACCAGTTGATATGCCTGTTGAATTTATAACCCGCATATACATCTGTCACTATCTTTCCTCTGTACACAAATAACTCTGGCACTGTCTTTCCACCTTCATCCAGTTCTACGATCGGGTTGATACCTGTACCAGCCAGGTCGCCGGAATAACCGTAACCATACAATTCTACCTTACCATAATAAGTGAGGTGTGAACCAAAGCTGATCTTATTAACACCATATTCCAGGTTCAGGCCCATTTTTACCGGTGGTGCAGAAGCTTTTACAAAGCGTTGCTCACGGTCGCTGAAGAAGGATTGACGGTGTACATACGTGTCATTTAATTTAGCAGGTACATTGATCTTGTCGATTGTCATGTGCTGGATATTGCCTGTGAATAATCCACGGAAATGGTGATTGCTCCAGCGTTTGTTATAATCAACGACGAGGTCTACCCCATAGTTGGAAGTGTTTACAGCATTCGCAAAGAACTGTGCGTTGTCGATGTGTAACTCATTTAAAGTATTGTATACTTCTGCATCCAGCGTGGTATCGCTGGCGCTGAACTGACCGGAGAGTACGATACGGTCTTTTACTTTTACATAGTATCCATCCAGGGTTAAAGTTAGTATTGGCAATGGTTTCCAGGTAAAACCAAGACTGGCATTGATTGACTTTTCCTGTTTCAGATCTGGGATGCCTGCAGCTCTTGTAATCGCGTTGTAGTTGGGCGCAATTTTCACTTCGGTGATCGTGCCACCCTGTACGTTGGTGTATTGGGAACTGTAGTTGATTTGCTGTAAGGAAGGCGCTCTGAAACCAGTACTTACTGATGCACGAATGTTGAAATCGTTTGTGATTTTGTAACGGGTAGCCAGTTTGTAATTGGTGGTGAAGCCGAAGTCAGAGTAATTTTCTGCCCTGACAGCAGCACCTACCAGCCATTTACTGGTCACATCCAGTTCTGCATCTACATAGGCTGCGATATTGCCACGATTGGCCACGACCTCATCGCTGGGGCGATAGCCAGGGAAACCCTGGGAACCGGTGGCTTTATAAAAAGTGGGATCGTAATTGGTGTAAGAGGCTTCTTCGCCTGCGTAGATGCTATACCTTTCGTAACGGTATTCTGCACCAAAAGCGAGGTTCAAATTTGAGATTGCTTTGGTGAAAGTTACATTCGCCGTGTTTTGTAAAAAGGAGAACCCGCCATCGTCGAAGTGGGTAGGAGAGTTTGCACCCAAAGAGGCATTGAAAGTCTTATCTCCATAAAAGCGGAAATTGTTTCTGCCCAGGGTATTGCTCACATCCCAGGTCCAGCCTTCTCCAAATTCACCTTTTACCCCTACAGCAGCAGAGATGTCACTGACATGGGTCTGGATGTGTGGATCAAAAATGGTGTCGCCTGGTACAGCGTACATAATGTCTTTGTGGAAGATCAGGTTTCCGTTATCATCAGTAGGAAAACGATCCGGATGCCCGCTGAATGAACGGGAATAGGCAAAGGCATCGGAGCTCTTATAGTTATATCCACCAAAAGCATAGAGGGTGGTGCTGCCTGTACCAAAAGGCACTTCCAGGTTGATCATGCCACCTCCATTTACACGGGAGCCATCGCCGGCACCTCTTCTCACACTGTTCACAGGCAGTCCATCTTTATGACTCAGGTTTGTATCGAGGTTTTGTCTGTAGGTTTTACCCTGGATGAGGAAGTTGCCCGAAAAGTTGAGGAACCCGCCATTTTTACCCAAAGGAAGGCCATAGCTGAGGCCCAGGGTACCGGTATTTCCATCGATGGGTACACCGTACTGGTATTGGGATTGTTTACGCCCAAACCAGGTATTGTACTTATGGTCATAATAACCGGCATAACCTGCGGTCACATTGAGGTGGTTCACATCTTTTTTGAGGATGAGGTTGATTACCCCGGCAATGGCATCGGAGCCATATTGGGCAGAGGCACCGTCGCGAAGGATTTCGACCCTGTCGATGGCAGCTTCGGGGATGGCATTGAGGTCAGTGCCTGAATTACCACGGCCACGGGTACCGTATACTGCTACGAAGGCTGTCTGGTGGCGTCTTTTACCATTTACAAGCACTAAGGTCTGATCAGGTCCAAGGCCCCTGAGGGTGGCGAGGTCGATCATATCAGCACCATCACTTCCACTTTGTTTGTTGTAGTTCAGGGAGGGAGCGGCCATGTTCAGGACGGCAGTGAGATCAGTTTTGGCAGTAGACTGGGATGCCTGGGCAATGGGTATGACATCGACGGGAACGGGCGTTTCCGTTCTGGCACGACCCGTACCCCGGCTACCTACGAGTACGATCTGGTTGAGTTCCGAGACGGCGGAGACCAGTTTTACATCGACCACAGAGCGGCCATTGACGGAAAGGGCCTGTGGGGTGAAACCGATGGCACTTACTTCCAGTACATCATTGGCTTTGGCCTCGATGGTGTATTCACCGGACTTGTTGGTTAAACTGCCGGAGCTACTGAGTCTGACCCTTACGGTGATTCCTTCTAATGGCACGCCGGTTGTGGCATCTGTTACTTTTCCGGTTATTTTCTGTTGGGCACTTGCTACAGTCAGGCAGAGGCATAGTATTGCCATACAGTACACGATCTTGGTTGACATATTTACAGGTTTGGGTGATTAAACTAAATATACCCAATTTGTTGCATACTATTACTACTCACATAATTATGAGTACTTTTGAGTACCAATCGCTTTAGTCAATCGACTTATATCTGATATGAATTTAATCAGACAGGCAGAACAACAAATTTTCGCCGACTTCGTCCAGGTAGAGAATGTCCCCGAAATTATGCATTCCTATATCGTTCCCCATGCAAGAAGAACGGTATACGGCAATGCCCGCGTATTTGTATTTAAGCAATTGCTGGAAGCAACACCTTTTCGGGTCTGGCAACACCACGTGATCACTTCCCAGGTTATAGATATTCATCCTCATGTAGATCATCCGGGTTTGCATCTGGCTGTTACGCTTTCTTCGCTCAATGTGCATTCTGGCATGCGTGGCGGAATACCAGAGCATGTACGACAGGGAGATCTGAATTTATTTTATGTAACGCATGAAGAAAAAGCAGTGTCTATACATCCGGGTACGCATTGTTTTTTAAACATTGAATTCGGTGAAGCACAACTACCATTATTTGCGGAGCGTGCATTTATTGAACAAGCCATCCTACCTGCTAAAGCTGCGAATCCACTTGGTGGTGTAATTAATGCAGCACCTGTAGCGCTGGATGCATATGCTTCGATGCTCCTTGAACAGATACGCAATCCACTGGGGTGTAATGAATATGCACGTAGCAGGTATATCAGCAAACAATGTGAATTATTGTTAGTGCATTTCTTTGCACAGTTACAATATCCTCCATTGGAATATCAGCCATTGACGAATGAAGATATCAATAGTATTGATAGTGCGAAAGCATATATCAAAGCGAATACAATTGGTGTGCAAATTTCAGAATTGTGTGAGTTGTTTGATATCTCTGCGGAGAAACTACAATATGGATTCAAACATTTATATGGCACCAGTGTAGATGCATTCGTCATCTTATGGCGACTGGAAAAAGCAGCGGTATTATTAACATTGCCGGAGATCGATTTGCAGCTGGTAGCAGATGAAACAGGGTATAGTCATGTAGCTGCATTTGTGAATAGTTTTACACGGTATTATAATTGCGCTCCTGATCAGTTCAAGCAATTATAATCCTTACTTTTATCAAAACTTCATTCACATGAGTACCTTTAAGAGTATTAACCCATATACACAGGAAACCATTGCTGAATATGCAGCGCACACACCATCAGAACTGGAAGAAAAACTTGTTAAAGGTCATCAGGCATACCAGGCTATGAAGCAGACTTCGCTGGAGCAGCGTTGTGCATGGATGCAAAAGCTCGCGGATCTGTTGAAAGAGAAAGCCGATGAACACGCTGCGATCATCACCCGGGAAATGGGGAAAACACTAAAAGAAGCAAAAGCTGAAGTATTAAAATGCGCTACATCTGCTGAATATTATGTGCAAAATATTGGTAGCATGCTGGCCTCAAAAATCATCAAATCTGATGGGCAGCAGAGCTATGTGGCATATGAGCCGAAAGGAATAATTCTCGCTATTATGCCGTGGAATTTCCCTTACTGGCAGGTGTTCCGCTTTGCCATTCCTAATATTCTTGCCGGCAATGCAGGTATACTCAAGCATGCCAGCAATGTAAGCGGCTGTGCACTGGCCATGGAGCAGGTATTTTTAGAAGCTGGCTTCCGGGAAGGCGTATTTCAAACCGTGCTGGTGAATTCTAAACATATAGAACCGCTGATTGCCGATGATCGTGTACAGGGTGTGACCCTCACCGGTAGTACTGCTGCTGGTCAGAGCGTAGCAGGGCTGGCAGGAAAATATATTAAAAAGACGGTGTTGGAACTGGGGGGCAGCGATCCCTTCATCGTGTTGAAAGATGCGAATCTGGAAGAGGCAGCACGTACAGCTGTAAAAGCCCGTTTTCAGAACGCTGGTCAGTCCTGCATCGCGGCAAAGCGCTGGATTGTAGACCAGGCAATAGTTGAGGCATTTACAGAACAGGTGACCACACTCATACAGCAAATGAGCCAGGGAGATCCTACCTTGCAGAAAATTGACATGGGGCCAATGGCCCGTCCGGATCTGGCAACGGAGTTAGGACATCAGTTACATCAGAGCATAGAACAGGGTGCGAAACTGATTACAGGTGGGCAGCGTTCGGGTGCGAACTTCGCTCCTACCCTGCTCAGCGGTGTAAAACCAGGCATGACAGCTTTTGACGAAGAAACATTCGGCCCACTGGCTGTTATTATTCAGGCTGATAATGAGCAACATGCTGTTGCGCTGGCGAACCAGACGCCCTATGGGCTGGGGTCTTCTCTCTGGACCAGCGATCTTGATAAAGCGAGAAAACTGGCTGTACAGATCGATAGCGGCAATGTATTTATTAATGCTATGGTGCGTTCAGATGCCCGTCTGCCCTTTGGGGGCGTAAAACAGTCGGGATATGGCAGGGAACTTTCCCTGGAAGGCACACATGAATTTTTGAATGTTAAAACGGTTTACATAGCTTAGCACCCTGAAACAACGGAATCGATAAACAGGCAACAGATCTAAACTAAATGACACGGAATAACTACGCTCCCTATATCACGATTGCCCGTGAAGAATGGGCAAATAAAAGTGATGAACTCATGGAACACCTGATCAAAGATCTGGATAAGCTACATGGGTTAAATGAGCCGCTAACAAAGGAAGAGGTTACACAAATCTACGTGCCGCTGTCACGATTGTTAAATCTGTTCGTAACAGCTGCGCAGGAACTGCATGCAACAACGAATACCTTTTTGGGAAGGAAGGTGACTAAAGTGCCTTATATTATTGGGATTGCAGGAAGTGTGGCGGTTGGAAAGAGTACGACAGCGCGTGTATTGCAATGGTTGTTGGCTGCGTTTCCCAATCATCCGAGAGTAGCGTTGGTAACGACAGATGGGTTTCTATATCCGAACAGGGTATTGGAACAGAGAGGAATTATGAATAGAAAGGGGTTTCCGGAGAGTTATGATATAAGGAGGCTTGTACAGTTTCTGGCGAATCTAAAATCGGGGAAAGAGAAGGTGGCTGCGCCGCTGTATAGTCATTTGGAGTATGATGTGCTGGCGAATGAAATGCAGTGGGTAGAATCGCCGGATATTGTGATTGTAGAGGGAGTGAATGTGTTGCAGGTGAGGCCGAGGCCATTGGGGTCACCGGAGCCGAGTATATTCGTATCGGACTTTTTTGACTTTTCTATTTTTGTAGATGCGGAGGATAAGGATTTGGAGCAGTGGTATATAGAGCGGTTTAAGTCATTGAGGACGACGGCGTTTGCGAATCCTGAGTCTTATTTTCACAGATATGCACATTTGACAGATGCGGAGTCAGAGGAGATAGCGAGGAAGATATGGAATGAGATCAATAAGCCGAATCTGGTGCAGAATATATTACCGACAAGGTTTAGGGCGAGTTTGATATTGGAGAAGGGAAATCATCATTTTGTACAGTCGTTGAAGTTAAGAAAGACTTAAAATTTGCAGGCTGTTTTTTAATTGTTGGGGATGCTTTTCGCAGCAGTATTGAAAATTGTCTTAAAAGAATATTTTGAACGGCTTTGCCTGATGGCAAAGCCATTTTTGTTGGAGCCTTTTTTGCATACTTTTAGGGTAAATATTCAAGCACAATGAAAAAAATCCTCCTTCCTGTTACTGCCCTGATTATTTTGGTAGCATCAGCGTTTACGGTTCTCTCCGGACCAGATTATAAGATCGCTGCTGGTTATGCTGTAAAGTTTTCTGCTGCTGGCGCCAATGGTATTTTTAAAGATTTGAAAGGAAAGGTTGTATTTGACGAGCAACATCTGAATACTTCTAAATTTGATGTGACTATTGATGTGTCTAGTATCAATACCGGTAATGGTTTGAAGAATACACATGCGAAGGGTGATAAGTGGTTGGATGCGAAAAAATATCCGACCATTACATTCACTTCTACAGAGATTACGAAATCAGGTAGTGGGTATGTAGCGAAAGGTGAGTTGACCATGCATGGTGTAAAGAAGCCGTTTTCTATTCCATTTACTTTTGTGAAAGCGGGTAGTGGTGGAACTTTCGCAGGGAAGTTTGATGTGAACAGGAGTGATTTTGGAGTGGGTACACCGGGTGGTAAGGTGGATGACATTATTAAGATGGAGGTGAATGTTCCGGTGAATTAATTTTTTTCAAAACAGCTGGGGGGCTTTAGTGATTTCTCCAGTTGGTAATGGTAGTTCGAAAAAAGAGATACCGGCCGTATAAGGGTGGTATCTCTTTTTTGATTGAATTAGTATATCGAGGTGAATTCTTTTTTCTGAGCAGGTAGATTGCTACAAGCCAGCAGCGAGGAGGAAAAATCCGATATGTATAAACATATAGACATATAAACAAGAAAGCAAATTATTTTTGATGGTTGGGCTGGTCTTTAGCAGCGTAGCCACCAGATTACTTTTGCTGCTTTGCCCAATTCTTAAGGATAGTAATTGCATCATATAATACCCCTGCCTCTCCCCTGAAATCCCCCGAACCTTTTGGCTCGCCAGTCTGTACATCATACCATTCATAGAAGCCATGGTGGCTAAGGGCACGGTCCAGCATCGGGCTGAGTTCATCGTAAGCTTCCTTGGCAAAACCATGCTCAATGAGGGCTTGTACCATTCTACCACCAAACCAGGTCCAGTCGCCAGCATTCTGATACACATAAGGTTTCATATTTGGAAACTCCTTTTCAGGATAAGGCGGGTAGACGGTGATGCCAATGGTGGCATATTTCTCTTTAGTAGCAGCCATGAGCATTTGCTCATTAATGCCGGCGATCTCTTTCGGAGAGTGGAAACCAGCGAGGATTGCGCAGGCAGAACCACCCGTATAGATGATTTCATCTTCTTTGAAATCAGGAGAGAAAGGGCTACCATTGAGGTAGAGATGTGGCAGATACTTACCAGCACCAGATTGCCAGAGGTATTTGCGAACGTTGGTTTTGAGTTGGTTGTATTGGGTGAGGTAGGATCTGTTTTTTGATAACTCCGCGTATTCTTTGAGTGCAATAGCGTACATCGCATTGTCATAGATATCAATAGACCACTTTGTATGGTCATTGATCACCACACCCCATCCTTTTTCAGGTTGTACATCTCCCCAGTCAATAGTAGTAGCACCGGTGACAAGGTTATATTTAGCTGACCAGCGGGCTTTGTGTACATATTGCAATGCCGCATCCAGGCGCTGTAGCACGGTTTGGTGATCGATGACGATGTGGAGGATGCTTGTATCATTGGTATGTTTGATGTATTTGTATACTGCCTGTACCAAAGAGGATTCCTGATCTGTTTCCACTGTATTTTTGTGGGCGGCCCATTCCGGGGCGAGGTCAGAATAGATATAATCATAGCCTGCCTGTGCTTTTTGTTTGGAGATCATGCCGTCTACGATATTGCCATCTTTGCCCTGCATGCTGAAGAAGAGGAGGAGCATTTCTTTCACCTTTTCTTTGTCATGAACGGCGAGAGAGCCGTTGATAAAGGTGTTGAAATCCCTGATCCAGACTTCGCCATAGGAGGTGCCGGCGGTGAAACCTGTGAGTAGTCGTAAAGCCCGTGCCTGAATAGTATCGAGGCGGTGATCTGCCAGTATTTTATTGGCCAGTTGTTTGTTTTGAGCGCCGGATGATAGCACTGCAAGCATGATAAGAGCGAAGAAGAAGACCTTTTTTCTCATAGTATGTATATACATACAAACATAATGATTAATTTTGGCAGATGGAAATAAGTATTGATCATCAGAATCCAGTTCCTTTACACTTACAGGCGGAGCAGTTATTGCGCAATATGATCAGGGACCCGAAGTATGCGGGCGGGCAGTTTTTGCCGAATGAGGTAGAGTTGGCGAAGCAATTGGCGATATCGAGGTCTACGTTGCGGCAGGCGTTAAATAAACTGGTGTACGAGGGATTGCTGGTGAGAAAGAAAGGTGTAGGTACTAAAGTGGCGGATTTGGAGAAGATCAGCTCTAAGGCGAAGAACTGGATCAGCTTTACGCAGGAGATGCAGGCAAGGGGCTTAAAGGTGCGGAATTTTGAATTGCATGTAACGTGGGTGTTGCCAGATAATGATGCGGTGGCATTTTTTGGTATTCCTGCTAATCAGAAGATCCTGAAATTAGAGCGATTGAGAGGAACGCCGGAGGGGCCGTTTGTTTATTTTATTTCATGGTTTCATCCAGGGATAGGGTTGACAGGAGAAGAGGATTTTAAGAGGCAGTTGTATGATATCCTGGATAAGGATTATGGCGTAGTGGCAACATTGTCAAAAGAGGAAGTGAGTGCAAGAGCAGCGGATAAATTTGTGGCAGCGAAATTAGAGATTGATGCGGGAAGTCCGGTTTTGTTTAGAAGGAGATTTGTGTATGATAAGGATGATTTACCGATTGAATATAATGTAGGTTATTATAGACCGGATAGTTTTGTATATACTGTTGAAAGCCGGCGGGAGTAGGTTGGACTGCGGCAGCAAGGGAAATAGCATTTTTTACTGATGGAAAGTTCTTTTTTGTTGAAGAGGAAATTGTTTAAGCTAACTGCAATTTCAATAAAAATATAAAGCCCCCCTGCGCCAGCAGAGGGGCTCCTTAAAAGGCATAATTTTCATTTAGCAAATCATACCACTACTTTACCCATTCATTAATATGGGATGCGTTACCCATGGCAATTTCACGGGCTGAGATAGTGAATGCAACCGTCATCGGGTTTTGATTATCTGAATCAAAAGTTTCTTCAAACTTTACCAGATAACCTTCCTTGAAGTTTAGCGATTTCAACTTTGCATCTGAATCTCTCTTGTAGAAAGTGATAGTACCATCCTTCCTTTCGAAGTTGTTCACCATCCACTCGAACAGATCAGTGTCGCCATTAGATTCAACGATTAAACGGATGCGGCCACCACGGGTAATTGCTGAAGGGCGACCAGTTGCATCTACTTCTTGGGTGAGGTCGTAGCTACAGTGTTTAACAACCAACTGTTTTCCTGCTACTTCAAACACGGATTTGAATGACATGGGTTAAATGTTTAAGGTTTACAATAAAGAATTAACAATTAAGGGCTATTTATTTATATAATTATGATGCTTAAAATTAAAAATAATTCCCCGTATAGCCAAGCCAAACAGTCCCTAAAACACCACTTTAACAAATTATATTTTTAATCATTTATCAGTAATGATATGTATAAAACCATTACCTGCTTCTCATTAACTGCCTATTGTAATCCAGCTCGCTCCTTGCATTTTCCAACTCTTTGTTCAGATCATTGATCTTCTCTTTCAGCTCCGCAATACTCTGTTGTGCATTCGATAATCCACGCAATTGCTGCTTACTTTGTTGCAACAAAAGACAGTTCTGTATGATGTTTGCATACAAGCCATAATGCGTTACCGCATCCTTAGGTATATAGTTACGCATGCTTACCAGATCCTGTGCAATAACCTGATCCATATAATTTGCATTCTGGTTTGGCAGATTGATGGAGTCTAAATTGTTCCTTACTCTCTCGAGCTTACCCAGAAATTCTCCCTGAAATGCCTGCTCCTGGCGGAATGTAGCCAGCTCTTTGCGCAGCTCTGCATTCTCACGGCTTGGCACCTGGAAGTTGAAAAATATGGCCAGGACAAACAGACCTACTGTAACGATAAAAAATAACAGGAACCATAAAAAAGCGGATAATCTTTCCTGCTTGTTCAGTACACGCATGTGATATTAAATTGAGTTGAAAATTATGATCAATCTGTAAAAAACCATTTCCTGGTTTTATGCTTACGTAAATATTCTGCATCCTCTGCTGACTCTTCTTTTACGAAGATGCCACTGTCCATCTTACGACCGATGTAATCCAGTCTGCTCAGGCTCTCGAACAACTTATTGATCGCACGTACAAAAGGGATCATAGGTTGCAGACATTCTCTTACATCTATGTGTTTGTAACGAATGTTTGCACAATTTACCATCAGCGTTTCCAACTCACCCTGCTTCAGTTCACACCATTCTGAAAAGTAATTCAGCAATTCTTCTTTACCTGCACTTGCACGCTGATCGATCGCATTCTTCATGGTACGTGCCAGTCCAGCTATCACTTCCAGCATTGCTGCAGGTGTTTGATAAATACCTAACCAACGGAACTGTGAGATACGTGTGCCCAGGTATTGTACTAATCTTTCTGTGATGTACAATACTACCTGCGCCAGATCATTGTTCTGATTACGTGCATATACTTTCTGTACGATGTGCACACCATATAGTTCCAGCTGACCGAGGAACTGATCCAGCTCCTGGTGCAGGTCTGCCAGTGCAGGATGCGCATACACCATAGTACATGGTGGTATATAATCATCATCTATCTGCGGCCGTCCATCTACGATGTTGATACGACCCAGTACCATCTGATAACTGCCTAACTGTCCTTGTGGTAACTGAGATGCAGGTGTTACATACAAATGATATTCTGGTGTGGCATACGGTAACCGTGGTGGGTCTTCATGCAGCAAGGGCTCTCCGCTTGGCTGACGATTGAAGGGGTTTACCTGAATGAGAATATAGTAAGCATTTTCTGTATGCTGTGGATCCCAGTTAAATGTAGCTTCAGGAAAAGTAGTAGCGTATTTCAGCGAGTGTACAGTGTGTTCAGGAATTTCAATTCTCGCGCCACCTGGGGTAACGGCACGACATTCGGTGAGTTTCACTCTCCATTGTTGTTGGTTATCGATTACAAACCAGCAACGTAATGATTCTTTACTTTCTGCTTTTGCAGGCAGCAATCCGTAGTTCTGCGCATGCAAGCCGCTGGAAATAGCATCCCTTATCTGATCCAGCATTGCGTTTTCTGTTTCAACGAAATGCTGCTTCTTTATCTTCATACCATCAACCCAGTTGACGGGAAAATATTTAAGCGGTTCTGCCATGGATGAATAATTTAAAATGTAGGGATTAATTGATAATAATTCTGTTACAAATAATGACACTGTTTTCACGCATGCCATTCATGAATACAGCTTTGTCAGGATCGAGGGTTTTAGCTGTACCCAGCCAACCTGATTTGAGGTGAAATACCCAGCCATATGGTTGTCCGTTTGCATCCACTACGTCAATCGGCGTATTGGGATAACGGTCATTATAGTCATTGATGAAATGATAGAAGAGATCGCCCAGGTCCATTTTGATAGGTGTACGTGCACGGAAGTAGGTGCGGTCATGATCTGTTACTTTCTTCTCCAGTTCGAAACCAATTACGATCAGGTCGCGCATATCATCTTCATTTACTTCGGGCAATTCCTGGTAAGCAGGATATTGCCACCACTTGAAAATTTTGGCAGGAATGGCCATCATCTTTTCGAATGTCTTGTACACAAATGTAGGCAGTGCGAATGCGAACATACAGGTAAGCAGCGGGTAGAAAGAAAACTCTCCTTTCGCAAAAAGATGCTGAATGAGAATGAACCCGATCCCACCAAATAACCAGATAGCCACGATGAATGCCAGCTCTGAACCAAACGCATCTTCACTACCCCAGAAACGGGTATACATGAGGTTACAATGTACTACGCCTAAACCCAGGAACCATACTTCGTAGAAGACATACTGGCTCATAGAATTCTGGTGTGTAAAGAGGAACGGAATAGAGCTGATGACAGCAAATACCAATACCATGATAGCCAGGTACCAGAGTGCCTTTTTCTTATATAGGGAAAAGTTTTTAATATAACGGCTCAGCAGACCCACTATCAGGGAGCCGATAGCCATGAATGCCGCCAGTACAATGTAGATCTTAGCTTTTAGTATCATAGTCTTATTTCCTCGGAAAGGGTTAAACCTGTTGGATGAATCTGGGGCTGGAATACTCCGCTGGGCCCGGAATCAAACCATAAGGGTATATTACATGCAAAAATAGTTCCATTTAATGCCTACAGGTAAAAATTGTATCCTCCCAAACCCTCTTTTTCCTGAGTATCAGCCATAAAGACTTTCTTCTCATCGGGGTGAGGTTCCAGGATGGTCTCAACATCTACATCAGCTGGCACCAGGAAACTAAAACAGGTCTCCAATAGACGGCCATAAGGCTGCCACGGGAGGAAGTCGTGTACCCTGTGCTGTTGAAGGGGGCCAATGGTAATTTTCCATACAGGCATATCTGTATAAAAGAGATCGCCTGTCATCGCATCCAATCCTAATCTTGAATCACCTAAAGGTACCTGACTACCTGTCTCTACAGCAGTTGGCGTATCTTCCTGTACAATTTTTACAGGCTCATCCAGAATGGCCTGCAAGTACAATTGTACCAAAGGCAGATTACCTGCTATGCGGTAGATATATGGCAACAATTTTACCAATTTTTTCAGGGCCGGTTTTGGCAAATCAGACCGTATGCCCCAGAAGGAAAGAAACAGTTCATCTGCATCTTTTCCAAACGCATCGAAGAGTAAATGCTTTTCTTTCTGTTCAAGAAAAACTCTTTGCAGGAAGAATTCATTTTCAAGGGGACGAAAAAACTTTCTGGCTTCCTGTTGTTCTTTTTGCTGACGCTTGTAGTTAAGCACCATTTCTCTCACAGAGCGCTGTTGCTGCTGCGGCGTGAACTGGTGGAAGATACCCTCTGGCAAACGATCGTACAGTCCATCACGGGAGAGAGTAAGCGAAATGAATGGATGATAAGGTTGCGAATCATCCAGTTGAGCATTTAAGATATCTTTATTGAAAGACCGTACAAAAACGTTTTGATTCTGTACAGCAATTTCTTCGGCACGCACATGATTATCCAGTAACTCTCCCACTATTACTTCGGCACGTACATCATAATGCAATTTGCTGATATGGTCGATCACTTCTTCCAGCACCGCGGCTTTTTGGGTATTATTTACCATACGGGTTAATTTAGGTTTTTCTTGATCTCTTATTTTTCAGGGTTACATACTAACAAATATCATCAGATTTCACGGATTCAAATGTTAAAATTTCAACTACGAATGTAGTTAGTTTATTAATTTATCTAAAAAAATATTTAAAATTGCAGAAATACGAGAAACCTATGACCCCAAGAAAGTCCGCTAATGAGCGAAAAGTTACTACGTATAGACCATTCAGCAAGATAACAAACCATATCGACCCAATGGTACTGTACACATTCCTTGCATTACTGGGCATCAGTATCATTATACTGGCCTTCCAGGCTACCGGCCGTGAAGATTGCAGCCAGATAAGTATTGAGCTTGCAAGCCGGAACAATGCAGGGAAACACACTTCTTTTAGTACCGGAGAAGTGATCACCTTTAAAGCTGCTACAAACGGAGGCAGCAACAGCGGGCTCACCTGGGATTTTGGTGATTCTACAGCCACTACCAGTGGCTTGCAGGTATACCATGCATTTACAAAAGCCGGCACTTATATGGTGACCCTCACACATAGCAAGTGTACCTGGCACCAGGAAGTAATTATTATCAATGCTTTAGCAGATAATACCCCTGCACCGGCGGCCGACCTCTATCCCACTATCGATGGTCCGGAAGAAGTGCTGGCAGGCCGTCCTGCTACGTTTACAAATAGTACAGGCAATGCCCGCACATGGCAGTGGCAACTGTTGCAAAGAGGTGCTGAAGTGCATAACGGCCGCGCTGTTACTTATACATTCTCCTCTCCCGGCGAACGCATTTTGTCTCTCATTATCAATGGCGATAGCAGCAAGATGGTGACCAAACATATCATGGTGTTCCCTGCTCAAAGCAATCACAAGGTGGAAGACTTTAAACCCATGCCGTTCCCTGAAGATAACAAGGTGCCAGAGCCTACTCCGCAACCAGCGGTACCTGAGAAACCTAAGGTGCCTTCCGTATCAGACGATGAATTTAAGTTCATGCTGAGCCAGGTGGTGGATAAACAAAAGAGTGCCAGTGACTTCTCTCCATACCTCTGCGATAATCTGAATGCAAGGGTATTGCTGAATGATAAGGATACTGATGCTTTCAGTCATTTCTGCTCACGTATCCGTGGTAAGAAACGATTTAAGATTGAACTCGTGAACCTGATCAAAGATCAAAACGGTTGTGTGAAGGAAATACGTGTACGATATGACAGGAAATTCTTAGGCATTTTTTAATGATTGATTTTCTCTTTAATGATTGAAAAATGAAACAGCAGTATTATAAACTACCCATGGATTTTTCCAGAATTTTGCAAAAGCAGGATCTGCCCGATGTGAATCTCGAAGAATCGGTAGCACAGCATATTCAGTTGTTAATCACAACTGTACTGGGGGAGAACAAAGACGATCCCCAGTATGGTTGTCAGTTGTGGGACAACGATTTCGATATCAGGGCTTCGAACAATGAAGTGAAGGAACAGGTGGAACTGTCAATAAGAGCTTCTATCAACAGATATGAGAAACGATTGACACAGACGAGAGTAGTGGCGCAAATCAGTCAGGAGGAAGTGATGGGGATGACTTCTAAAAAAGTGAAGAAGAAGATACGGGTGACAGTAACGGGGGTGTTGGCAAGGAACAAGACTGATTTCAATTATAGTAGTTTCTTTTACGTAAGTCCATTGTCATATGATTAAAAAAATTCAGGGGGTGCGCCTCCGGCGTGGAGGCAGATTGCTTCGGAATTAAATCACTTAAACCCTTAACCTTTGGCTAAAGAGCAAAAAGAACGAATCAAAGACCGGATGCTGAAAACGGCCGCCAGGCTGTGGGGATACCCTGATGCAGAGGTAGAAACCTCCTTTGATCCCATTGTACAGTTATTGCTGGAAGCCTGTGCCAGTGAACTGGAAAAAATATCAGGTGAAGCAGAAGTATCTCATGCCCGATTGGTAGAACGACTGGCCCAGATCATGATGCCGGAACCGATCACCAGCAGCCAACCTGCCTATGGTATTCTGCATGCCAGCTGCAATGAGCGGACGGCAGCGCTCACACCCGATCACCAGTTTTTCTATTCCCTGAGGAACGGCTTTAATAGCCAGGACCTCTTTTTTATGCCCCTGGCACATCATCGCCTGTTCCGTGGACAGGTAAAATATAGCGTGATTGGCGGTAAACTGTTTGAGACAAGGGACCATTGGTTCAAAGAACAGGTCCTTCAAGGCAATTTACAGGCCGATACGCCGCCTAATCATCTTTGGTTGGGTCTGAGTATGGAAGGAGCCGTAACCTCGGCAGAAGGGCTCTCTTTTTTCTTTGATCTGCGAAACGTACACCTGCAGGAAATGTTTTATCATTACCTGCCACTGGCCAAATTTTATATAGGTGAAACGCCTTTGCAGGTAAAAAGCGGCTATTTTCATAGCAAAAGCGCCGCTCAGGAAGACCTGGAAGCCATTATGGAACCTGCCTTCGATACCAATACCAGGTATAGTCAACAGGTATTACAACGATTCAAACAGCATTTTCTGACGGTCACCAGCACTGAACCATTACCGGCAGCCATGCCTTTCCCTCCTGCCCTGCATCATGTGTTTGGCCAGGGTAGCAGCAGATTGCAACAGGAGATCGTGTGGATCAGGATTGAATTCCCTGAAACCATTCGTCATTCCCTGCTGGAAGACCTGTTCTGTAATATCAACAGCTTCCCGGTCATTAACAAAAAGCTGAATGAACAATCACAGCGACTGAACAAGTACCTGAATATTATGCCGCTGCATACCAACGATATTTACTTTGATGTGAAACGTGTGTATGATGTGGCAGGCACAGATTACCATGTGCGTAACTTTACGACCAGCGGTGAGATGCAGGAAGGCGAACTGGTGATCAGGAGCAGTGGTATTGGCCGGTTCGATTCCCGTGAGGCAAAAGAGATCATTGCTTACCTGATTGAAGTGATCAGGGATGAAAGTTCGCTCTTTGAAGAAGTGCGGAATGACTATGTGGCAAGTAGAATGCGGGAACTGCATCAGTTGATCGCATCTCTGGAAGAACAATTACAGCCTACCAGCAACAGGGGGAATATTCCTTACCTGATGATCAAGCCAAAGGAGAATGCGGATTATTTGTTTTTAGAGTTTTACACGACTAATGGTAGTACCGCGAATAATATCCGTATGGGTAGCAAGTTGCAGGAATATGGTAGTGTGCAGTTACAGCCGAATTCTATCAGTATGCTGTCGAATACGCAGGGTGGGAAAGATCGCCTGAGTATTGATGAAAAGATTAACCTGTATCGCTATCATTTGCTTACAAGGAATAGGATTGTGACACCTGAAGATATCAAAGCACTGGTCAGGTATGTGATGGGGAAAGAGCTGAGAGAGGTGAGCATTGTGAAGGGGGTGTCTGTAAAACCCGGTGCTTCAGAAGGATATAGCAGAACGCTGGATATAAAAATCACTTTATCTAAACCAGCGAATTTATATGCAGAAGGAAGTTTGTTGTATATGAAAGATGAGATGTTGCAGCAATTGAAAGAGAATGGGACGAATAATTATCCGTATAGAATTTTCATGAATGACGTTTTGATGTAATTACAAAATCCGGCTGTCTCATTTACTTTTGAGGCAGCCGTATAAAAAATATCACCCCAATTAACAGACATATCAGTAAAAGTATTGGCGTTACTATCACATTCACAATATTGTATAAGATGGCATATTTTGCCGGCCCGATATCAACCGGATCTTGGGGATCCTGTTGATATCGGGCAATTCTGCGCCTGATCATCTCTGTATGTGCTTCACTGACATAGCCTGCCCGCTTAATAATAGTATCTTCAAAGTTGTTAAACATATAAGGAAAACCATCCTTTGTAATATGGTTTTCCAGTGGTTTGTAAAAAATAAAACCGGTGAACACGTCTGAGTAATTAATGGAACGTGGCTGGATGAAACCTGCATCAAAATTATCATTCCCCAAAGGGCTGCCTGCAAAATCGAAACCTACATCCGGATTTCCTGCCGCTTCAAAAGCCTTGTCCCACTTGCCATTCTGTATTGGCGACAACAAAGAAGCATATTTGAGAGATACCGTATTGATCATCACATTGGCCACCTGCTTTGGCAGATTTTGCATAAGAAAACCAGTAGTACCAAGGTATACGCTGGAGAACTTTTCCTTCCTCTTGCCCACTGGCAGGCCGTAGCCGTGACGGCTATTCATAATTATCAGTGCCTTATGTCTCTTATGCCCTGCGATAGTAGTTTTATACCTGCTGATAATATTTCCTGCCATTATACTGTCATACAGCAAATTGTTGTATCCCCTGAGATATTTCTCATGTGTCATCGTTTGCCAATCCACCGGAGGGCCCGTAAAGTACCAGTTGATCTTTGCGCTGTCTGGCAACCTAACGTTCAATTTGTTCACCGTTTTGAAAAAGTCGAACAGGTTACTGTTACTCCAGATGGGCCATATTGCATTGCTGTTCCGCTGTAGCAACGCTGTGCTGCTGTCCAGCTCATCTTCAGTTCTAAAAGATGTATGCAGGTAGGAGGTCAATGTATCCTGAAAACTCACCGATCCACATTCGGTAAAGATATTTCCTACTTCCTTTGCAAACCGCTCGTCATTCACAATCCGGAAGATCAGGTCATACTGGGTATACTCCGGATGTAAACGTTCAGATATAACAACAATATCGTTTTTTTCGAAAAGGTGAAAGATGTAATCAACTGGATCCTCCCCGTTTGATTTTATGAAACTCGCATACCTCTCTGTTTCTTTGGTTACAGGATATCTGGAAGAGAAACTATTCATCAGCTTCTCTTTTCCTGAGAATAACGGATAGGTCATCACTGCAATGGCACTGATGGTCACCAGCGTCATCGCATACAGGAATATTCTGGATTTGCGGCGGTTCCTGTTTAGCTGTATGGTAAGCGTGCCTGACAACAGTTCCCACCATGTTCTTTTAAACAGCACAATAGTCATCACTGTTACACACAATACGATGAAAGAGACGCCTACTGTGTAGAAAACAGACCAGCAAGGAACGAATTGTTTCACCAGGAATAATGGGATCAATAGTCCACAGATACCTTTTAAAAGCACTTCTCTTACTAGAATAATTTTCAGGGTCAGCCCACTCCTATCTTTTTGCTTTACCTGCAATCCTGTAAGTAACTTAGCAGGTGTCTGCCCTGCAAATAAAATATAGGAAACTGTATAGTAAATTGCAAAAACTACAGCAAGCATGTCGCTGAAGGCAATAAAAGTAAATTTCCAGATAACAGGCTGCAGTAGAATGCTCAGGCAATAAATAAAGGCCATATCCATTATGAACGAAGCGAATCGTAGCCAAAACAGCGTCTTTAAAGGGTGCATATCATTTAGTATATGTGGACAGGGGAAGCTCCTTGCCGGCCTGTAATTATCTGATTTTATTTCCCGGCATTCTACAATCTTAATCATTGGCAGGCATGATTTAAAATTGCATTCTAATAAACGGGGATGCATTATAAATAACAGGAAGGCCATGAGAATTGCATGTACAAAAATTCTCTCCATTAGGTACCCCAATAAAAATGGTGGCGTCTCGAAGTTTTGAGACGCCACCATTTTTATTGAAGCAAATTATATTTTCTGTAGGCGGACTTCTCCTCCTGCTTTAAGCGTTTCGGGTGAAACACCTTTCTTCCCTCCTGCATCGCACAATACCACCACATTACCAAAACCAAGATCTACATAGATACGGTTACTCACCAACCAGCCCCTCCCCGACAGTTTTGTTTGCTTTCGGATATAGACGCCATTCGCCTGCAGGTCATCCAACAACAATATACTTACCAGCTGCCCATCTTCAAAGCTTGTACTGCTCTGCATCTTAGCAGCCAGTGTCGTGATAGCTGCTTTTTCTGACTTACCGCCGATATTGATTTTGATACTTCTGAATCGTTTATCTGACTCTACCGAAGGTCCTGAATTAAAAACAGAGGCATTCACCGTTGTTTTGTTGAATACATTGTATCCAAATTCAGGGATGTACACTTCAGGATATTCGAACAGTTGCTTGATCGCAATGATCTTATAAATGTACTGTGCCGTTTCGCTGTTCAGCATTAGCTGATAATAATCGTTGCTACCCTGCTTGCGGATATTGCGCGAGATATTGCCAGCGCCACAGTTGTAAGCAGCAGCGGCCAGTGTCCAGGAGTGTAACTGATTGTATAATTGTACGAGGTATTTACAGGCTGCATGTGTTGATTTCAGCAGCTCATTCCGCTCATCATTTGAATTACTTACGTCCAGTCCCAAAGTAGTAGCGGTAGCCGGCATCAGCTGCCAGATACCCTGTGCACCTACGACGGAGGTAGCATTGGTAAAGCCACTTTCCACCACAGGTAAATATTTAAAATCTTCCGGTATATGGTATTGCTGTAAGATGGGTACAATGAGCGGAAAATACTGTTCTGACCGGGCTTTCAGCGCTGGCAGAAAATTACGGTGACGGAGGTGGCCCTTTATCACATCCATCAGTCTGTAATTTACAAAATCCCGCTCCATGGGCACAGACTCGCCACAAAAGGCTACCTGCTGTGCAGACAGTACTTTTGTGATCATACAAAAGGTACAAACAAGGATTATATGGAGATAACGTCGGATCATTTAGTGATCATATATTTTGGCAAACCGCTCATCGGTACATACAAAACGATCTGGTTCTTTGTCGCTGCATTGTACATGATGAAGATGAGTTCATCGGACCTCTTCAGCACAGGTGCAGGTGTTACAAACACCACGTTTTCTTCATCTCTGCCCCCAAAAAAGGAAGGACCTTTTCTGTAGGCAACTGGCAAATGATGTAGGGTGGTCGTATCGGTATGCACTTTATGCATGATCGTTACTTTCTCTACCTGGTAAGGTGTACCACCCTGGTTCTTTATTCTGAAACACAAATACATCAGATTGTTCAGACTCATCGCCTGCGAAAACGTGACAGTAATATCTTCCGAAGTGGTTTCATACTGACGCTGCACCTTTCGTTGTTTCATAAAGTCTGCTGCGATGTTGCCCACTGTTACGGTATCGACATCCGGCAGTGGTGTGTTATTATCAGCTGCGGATTCCGCAGTGGTAGCGGCTGTTGAAGTACCTCCTCCGGCGCCTGCCCCAACCGTAGGTATCTTTGCCGAAGCACCGCCTGACAGGTTGTACTTCAGTTTAGACAGTTCTACCTTTTCCCGGTAGGCCAGGATCATATAAAAAATATTGTCTCCCTCCCTGATCACCAGATTGGTCGGGCGTGGGTTTGCCACTACCGGCCGGATAAATACGACATTCCCATCTACGATGCGATAGTCGTAATCTGAATTTTTTCCATCTCCGATTTGAAAGGTACTGATGGAAGACCCACAGGTAATAAGGGTGACGGCGCCTTTCGTCGTGATAATACTGTCTGGCTGCGCTTGTCCTGAAGCATTGCTCCATGACAAAAAGCAACAACAGAATACGCCTAATAGCAAATGCTTCATCTGACTTTTTCCTTGCTTTTGATTTTATGTTTACACAAAACTGCTCCCGGCTTAAAAAACAGGCTCCCCCTCCAGGAGGGGGAACTACAGTTTGTTTATCATCAATAAGTTGAATCGCGGGTGGCCATTTTATGCTTTGTCCTGCTCATATTCAGTATTCCATTCATTCGCATCTTCCCCTTTGTGACCATCCATTTTGATCAGGAAGTTCTTGGCAGGGAAGTATGGTTTCAGGTGTATATCGAGGTGAATACGGTCTTTTTGTAAAGGATCCTGTTCGAAACGGCGGATGTTGAAATCTTCGATCAGTTTATCCGGACCTGTGATGCTATCCAGGAAGCGGATGATCTGTTTCATCAGGTCTTTGCGGGTATTGGCATTGAAGTTTTCAAATGCACGACGGTTCAGGAAGTCCATCAGTACTTTGGTTACGTAGTCAAATACACGAACGACGGAGTAGGTTTGTAAACCGATATTATCTCCATTGAACAATGTCTTTGCACTGAAGGCCATGACCTTGCCGTATTCCTTTACCATTGGGATGAGGCCCATTTTTTCAAGGCTGGCAATTTCACTTTTCTTCAGTTCGAACTTCACACCATCTACTTCGTTGATACCGCCGAATTTCTTACCGGCAGTGACCTGCGACATGAGGGTTTTATATATTTTACCTGCCAGTGCGCCGGAAGGTGGAACGTATAGGTTGTCCTGCTCATTGATCTCGTCGAATTTACCACGGCCTACGAGCCAGTTGGCAGTCATGATCACATTGGAACGATGGATTTCGCCACCGGTCAGGTTAGCCAGTTCAAACATTTCCATTACGTCATCCGGAGCATCCAGGTGAGAGAAGTCTGTGACCAGCATGGCTTTGTTTTCATAGGCGATCTTCGCCCATTTTTCCAGCACCTTGTTGGAACCCAGGTAACCAGGCAGGATCAGTAAACTGTAGTTATCACGCAGATCGAGACGATCGTAGTTAGCAATCAGTTCCTGCTGAATGGCGTCAATGAAGCGGGTATTATCTAAGTCTTTTATCTGATCGGCCTCCACGTTGATGAAGGAGATGTTTTTCACTTTGTCAGACTCAGTATTTTTAAAGAACAGGGCGACGTTGCGGTAAGAAGTTTCCAGTTCTTTGGTCGCTTCTACAGCTTCGGCCAGGTTATGGGTCAGTACGTTGCCTGCCTGTTCGGAATGTTCAGTACAGTAAGTTACCATATCCGGGAGGTCCTGAGCTTCGGTGAGCACTTTTTCCCAGAGTTCCAGTGTTTTTTTCAGGTAGTCTCTTTCTCCTTTTTTGGAGCTTTCGGTCAGGAAGATATTGCGGCGGGCTTTACGTTCGGGATTGAGGTTTTGTACGCCTTCGATGGTGCCTTCCAGCAGATCAAATCCGCCGTATTTGGCCAGTATATCGAGATTTTCCTGTAGTGATGCGGATTGTTTTTGTCCGGGCGCGGTTTGCAGTTTTTCTTCCTGCTGTCCCCCCTGTTGTTTTTGTAATTCTGTCATGGGTAAGAATTAATTGGTACGAACTACTTTTTCAGATCTGCCAGCAGCTCTCTGATGGAACCCAGCAGGGCTTCTCTGGCTGCAGGATCTGCCAGTGCAGCTTTCAGGATCTTGTTTGTTTTCAGGTGTTTCATGATCCTGAGGTACTGTTCTTTTTCAGTAGAGAGGTCGTTCAGGAATTTGCTCTGGGCAGTAATACCTTTCACGCCAAAGTCACCCAGGTTATGGAATTCCAGGTTTTCGGGGATGGTACGGCCGTCGGCATCATGATAGAGCATGTTGACAGTAGGTTTATAATGCTCAAACACATCTTCTACAGAAGTTAATCCCTGTACTATCTCCGGTTTAACAGGGGTTTGCTGGGTCAACTTTTCAGCAAACAGGGTCCGGTTATGGGAGATTTCAACAATGGCCTCATTGGCGTCGAGCTTCACCTCGGTGCCGCCAATTCCGTAATTATCATTCATAATAAATGGTTTTTACTACAATAAATGCGCTATGGTTCTACATTGTAAGTTAACGAATATCCCAGACTAACCCGCCATTTCCATCCACGTCCAGTGCTACTTTCTGGTGTGGTTGCAAGCTTCCTTCTATGATCATTTTTGAAAGCGGTTTCCGCAGTTTGGCACGGATCACTTCTTTCAATGGTCTTGCTCCGTACTGTGGAGAGTATCCTTCTACGGCCAGCTGTTCCTTTGCAGCAACAGACACTTCGAGTTCAATTTGTTGTTGCCTGAGCAATTGCAACAGGTGTTGCAAATGGATGTCAAATATCCTGACTACATTTTCGGCTTGTATGGGTCCAAACGGCACGATTTCGGTCAGACGACCCAGGAATTCAGGGCGGAAATTTTTTGCCATTATTTCCATCAATTGTTGTGATGGCGGGATTACGCCCTGACGGAAAGAATGAGCAATGATTTCACTGCCTATATTGGAAGTGAACAGAACGAGGGCATTGGAGAAATCGCCTGTTTTACCGAGGCGGTCATGCAATTTACCTTCATCCATGATCTGTAAAAAAATATCGAATACAGAAGGGTGGGCCTTTTCAATTTCATCAAACAGTACAACAGCATAGGGTTGCTGACGGATCTTATTTACCAGCAGACCACCTTCTTCATAACCAACATAACCCGGAGGGGCTCCATACAACAATGCGGCTGAATGTTCTTCTTTGAATTCAGACATATCAAACCGGATCATGCTTCTCTCATCCTGAAACAAAAAATTTGCCAAAGATTTGGCCAGTTCTGTCTTGCCGGTACCTGTAGGGCCAAGGAAGAAGAAGGAGCCGATGGGTTGCCCGGGCCGGCTCAGGCCTGAACGGGATTCCAGGATGGCCTCAGATACGGTTTTCAGGGCGTGATCCTGCCCTACCACACGTTTGCGCAACTCCACATCCATGTTCACCAACCGCTCTCTTTCACTGGATTGGATCTTTCCGAGGGGGATACCGGTGTTTTCTGCAATCATGGTAGCCAAATCCACGGTTTTAACCGCATTGTGGACTTCCATGACCTGATGATCCAGTTGGGTCAGCATATCGCCTAAAACAGCCTTTAAAGCCGCAATATCTTCGATCTTAGAGACTTCCTGATCAATATGCAGCCTTGTGGTGAGCAAAGCACTTAAGCGCTGCATACATTGCTGGTACCACCAAAGTAATTCCGTACGATCGTCTTCGATAGCTTCAAATTGCTTACGCAGATCGTCAACTACCTGCTTACCTGTATCTGCTGTAGTACGAATAGCCGCCAGCGTACGGTCTAATAAATTGATCGCACTATCCGGCAAACTACGTTCTTTGAGATAACGGCGTGACAGGCGGATGGCTTCTGTGATCACTTCGTTATCCACAGTGAGGTTGTAATAACTTTCATAATCAGGCATCACTGCTTTGATCATTCTTGCGGCCAGGGCCTCGTCTGGTTCAGGCAGGTTCATGGTTTCAAAACAATGACGGAGCAGGCTATCCGGTTCTATCATTTTGCGGAAACCTTCAGGGGTGCAGGAACCGATCACGATGAGTTCTCCCTTGCCAATAGCAGCTTTGAGCACATTACCCATCCCACCGGCAGAGCCGGGTTGCTTGTCCAGCAAGGTGTGGAGGTTGTCGATGAACAATACATGACGACCTCTCTCCTGCAAATGGGAGATGATCTGCTGGAGCCTGTCTTCCAGTTCGTTTTTATACGCAGCACCGGCTATGAATGCACCATAGTCGAGTGCATACATATCAGTTTGTAGTAACTGTGCAGGGGCTTGTTTTTGCACGATGGCTCTTGCGAGTGCTTCGGCCATACTTGTTTTGCCCACACCTCCTTCACCTATCAGGAGAATGCTGGAACGCCCTTTACGGGAGAGGATTTCCAGCATGGTACGTACTTCTGCATCTCTGCCTGCCAGTGCATGCTTCATTTGCAGGTACTGAGGGTCAGTGAGGCGATAAATGTATTTCAGTTTTCCTGCGGCAGCGGGTTGTTTGGGAATGCCATTCAAATTGGGTTGCGGCACATCTTTGATAAAATGTGTGAGCAACTGTGTACGCTGTACAGGAAATGATTTGAGTTGTTCGAAAGTAAAACCTACACCCGGGGTACTAATCGCTACCAGCAAACACCAGGCATCTGCCATATCCATATCGTATTCCAGACGGATAGAATCGGCTTCCTGTAGTACATTGCTGGCATTGTCATCGGCCTCAGGCTCATCCGGAATACGGGCACCTTTGGGTAAACCATCCAGTCTTACTTCGGCCCATTCTTCGAGGTAATATATATCGATCCCCATTGCCTGTAAAGCGGCAGTGAGATTCAATTCTTTATGCAAACATGCCAGTAAAAGGTGTGCAGGAGTATATTGCACATGCTGATGTTCCTTGGCGAGGGCCTGGGCAATACGTATGGCAGCCTGCACCTCCGGAGCTTGAATTGTATAAGTAGCCAGGGTCATTTGGATGATTCAAGGTTTTTCTAAAAATATTATCCTATCAAGGGTTAATACTATTTTGGGTCATTATTACGGGGTAAAGATACGCGAAAATGTATATAAATTATTTATTAAGCGGTTTATCATTGCCCTTTTCCTCATAGCTGTTGAAACGATAAAAGTTTTACCACTCCCCTGTTTTTATTACGGTAATAGTTAAACGACTACAATTCAATCAGATTTAATCACAATGTAATTCTTATACACATACATTTAAATCATCACTTAATAATTAATCATTAAACGAAAACCATCAATTTTTTATTTTATTAACAGGGGTAGCGGATGTAATTTTAATCGAAGAAACGTCGAACTAGCATCGAAGAAGCGTCGAAGAACACTCGAAGAACACTCGAAGAACACTCGAAGAACACTCGAACAACACTCGAAGAAAGCTTAAACAACATTCGAAGAAAGCTTAAACAACATTCGAACAAACGCCGGACAAAAAAAATTTCCAATATCTCACAGAATAAATATCTTCGTGGTGACCATATTTCTCGTTAATCCGGCAATTGAAATTGATATAACCCCAATTCATTGCCTACACCATAAATTTATTGTTAAAAACAAAACCTTCAAGGTATGTCATTCAAAGCTGTAATGCGATTAGACGGTGAAGAAATCAATGTACTGGACTGTCAGTTTTCTTTTACCCAACACACAGATCATAATGGTAAGCCCGCCGCCCGCCCCATCGGAGGCTCATTGACCGTTCTGCTTGAGTCAGACGGCGACACCAATCTGTTTGATTGGATGATCTCTAATACGCAGACAAAGAGTGGCAGTATCATCTTCTATCGCCGTGATGCGATGTCCAAAATGAAGGAGCTCAAATTTACCGATGCTTATTGTGTAGAATATTTTGAGCATTTTCAGGCCAGCGGCGAAATTCCTATGCAGGTAAAGCTGGTACTCTCTGCCAGGGAAGTACAGCTTGGTAGCTCTACCTTCCAGAATCCATGGCCACAGGCTTAACATAATTGCGTATGGCACAGTGATTTTTTCAGCACTGTGCCATCTGTTTTTTTGGCCCAAAAATGGTATCAAAGTTTGACAGATTTGGTTTTGGAAAGTAAACTAATACTGTATGAGAAGATTTATGATACTTTCGGGACTGCTATCAGGAATATCCGTTCACGTTATAGCTCAGAAAACGATTTGATGTGTATGATCATCAGCCGCATTGTTGTATAGTAATGTAACCACAACTAAGGATGGTAATGTGAATGAATTACCGGGATTTAATGAATGGAATGTACTTTCAGGCAATACCCTGCAACTGACTGTAAATACAGATGACTACATCATCAATTATACGATCACTTTCTCTGGTGAAAGTGTGGCACTGAAACCTTTACAGGGCAGTGGTATTTCTAAAATCTTGAACCAGCCATTAGTACTGAAAGAGAGACAATAACTGCATGAATAAACATCTTCCAATCACCCACACAGTACTGAAATAGAAACAATAACTGTAGCATGAATGAACATAATCCGATTGCCCAACTGGTGCTGAAAATCCAGCAGGCCTGGATGGACAAAGTCGCTAATAAACCTACATTCAAATTTGTAAGTGTGCTGATCAAGCCTGAGGAATCGCGGGTGTATGAAGGATTTTGTAAACTGGAATCGACTGCGAACGGTCGGTTACCAGAGGTATTTGTAACACAGCTGACAGCATTCACAGATACAGATACTTTCAGTGGTGCATTGAGATCCCACAATTATTAGAAAGAGGATTACGGATTGCCAAACAAGGGATGTTGCAAAAAGATCCTGCCTGCTTACCACTGGTTATACAATTTTACGGTTACCAGGCAGCCTATGCACAAATCAGGAGACGATTCTCTGAAGCAATCCCTTTATATATACAACAGGCAGAATTTGCAGAACAGCAAAATTTGCCAACTTCGGCACTGAATGCCTGGTACCAGGCAGCAGAGTTCTGCAGGCGTAAAGATACAGGCAGACATTATGATGTGTTAGAAAGAGGATACAAAGCAGGCGTCCATTTATCGGATGATGAAATCAGCGCCTCTATAATATATTTATATACTACGTGACTACTACGGGTATGCGCTTGCAAATAAGCTATCTACAATAATAGAAGATATAGATGCCAAAATGAACCGTTTATTCGGTCCGGAATGGAAGGCGGATGTAGATAAAATCAGGAAAACACGCGCCCCCATGTTACTACCAACCGAAATTTCCAATACAATTAATTGAAAATCAATCATAAAAAATATTACCCTACAAAGTTGGTGGGGTAATAGAAATTCCCTTATCTTTGTGTTGTTAATAACAGGCAATCATCTAAAAATTTAATCACATGCCTAACAGAACAACATCAGAAAAATTCAATGGCCAATTTTGTTCTACAACCCCAAATGCCTGCTGTTGTATGTGCATGTGACACTAGCCTATTATACCGTTTCTTAAAAATCGAACTACCATTAACAAATCAAATCAACCTTACTACCATGGCCACTATCAATAACAATTTATACAGATACGCTGACATCGCTCCTGAATTTGAAGTTGAATTTTTTCCTAAAAGAAGCCAGGACAGAACTCCGATCCAACCATTACAGGCAGGTGAGACTTTACCTTCCTTCCATATACATAAAAAGAACATCATTGCTACTTCTGATACGCTCAAAACACTGAATGGTTCTCTGCCTGTAACACAGGTAATTGACGGTCCACTGGTGCTGGCGTTCCATTCTATTCACTGGAATAACTATGGTAATACACTGCTGGAAAAACTGCAGGAAGTATATGCTGATATCCGTGTATTAGGTGGTCAGCTGGTAGTAGCAACAACTGATGATAAACAAACTTTTGAAAACGCTACTGCACAGTATCAGCTGCCATTTGCTACGATCTTTGATCAGTACAATGGTATCGCTAAGAAGGCAGGCTTATATGCTACGACTGACCCTATCTGGGATAGAGTAGCAGGTATCGAAGCAGATGTACCGGTTCCGGGTATTTATGTGCTGACACCTTCTCTGAAAGTTGTGTATGCGAGTGTGGACAAATGGTTTGACCAGCCATTTGCAAAAGAAGCCCTGCTGGAAGCTTTGGAAGCAGCTAGCCAGGAGCAGGAACATGCAATTGCTATATAAGACTATACATATTTTGAGCAGTAAAAAAAGCTTTTGTCTTTCGACAAAAGCTTTTTTTATGTATATTACTTTCATGTCTACTAAACGTCATGATGAAGATGCCTCCACCTGGACCACCGTTGTCTGGACGACGTTGCTGACTATCATTGGTTTTGGTTTTGCCTTACTGCGGTATATGCAGTTTTATCACAGCTTCGACGCAGGTAGTTTTACCCGGCTATCCAGGGTAGAACTTTTCATTTACCGGGCTACCGGTCAGTGGGGCCTCATTGCTATTATGCTCCTCATGGGTTTTGTGGGCCTGTTTAATGCGATTATTGCTTTTCGTGAAGTAAGACGCAGGTAACCTGTGGTGGATGGGCAAATGCCTGCCAGGCCGCTTCTGATTCTGCTACTGATAAATCATTGTTGAATACCACTATGCGATAACGCTGCCTGTACTCCCTGCCATATTCCAATCGCCACTGCTTCATTTTCGTCGGACTGTAATTCAACATCAGTTCCCCATGTTGTGCTTTATCATCCCATATACGCAAAGGTTGCGGTGCGTCAAAATTGTCAGGTGCACAGAGGATTAACATGCCAGAACGACCTTTGGCAGTATTGCCTGTTATTTTTACCCAGCGGGCGCGGGTGCTGTCTGTATTATTGCGGGTGGTACCGGCATTGGTGATCAAAGTGGTATTGTCTGCTTTCCAGTCGGCAGTGGCCCTTAAACCAAATCCGCCACCGTAGCGGTATTGCAGCAGGGTAATGCCATCTGTTACAGCGCAATTCAGTGTTGAGGTGTAATCCCATATATAACGGCTGGTATCCTTACCACTGGAATAGACTTTTACATCCAGCAATTCATCTATGGCTGGCTCCTCCCCTGCTACATGGCGTTGCAGTGCTTTGAACCCTCCCCATACGTTGCCCATGGTTTTGCTTACAAAACTTACAAATTCTACCCGGCCTTCTTTCTTTTGCAGGTTCCAGAAGTCAACTTCTTTTCCTTTGAAGGAAGTATGTGTCCAGGGGTTCCAGATGCCATAGTGATGATAATGATCCTTGGGCTGTATATTGGTCAGTATCTGGCCATTGGGGGCATATAAAGGGTGGATAAACCCACTGCGCTGATAAATACTATCTACCCCGGGAGGTGCTTTCATCACGGATGCATGATATTGTAAACGCACCTTGTCCAGGTCTGTGAGTGTCAACACCCCTGTGCTATCAACAACAGACCAGATAGTATTTGGAATTAGTTTTGATTGGTGCGGCTTCTCTTCCAGCTCAAATACACGTGTTTCTCCGGGTTGGGTATTACCCCTCAGTAATATCCAGATCCTGCCGGGTTCGACCTGGAATGGGGTTTGAATGCGTTCTTTCCCTTTGATCTCTAACAGCTGCATCTGTTCTCCATCCGCCAAATTATCGAAAGCTGTACTAACGGGTAAATTCGCACAGGAATACCCTCCTGCTTTTACAGTAAACCGGGCTACCTGCTGTGCCTGCAAATGGATAGTGCAACACAGCAACAACAAAATAAGGGTACTATTTTTCATAACCGACTATTTCAGGATTGCACCTGTACCCGGCCTGTCGGCATAGTAGATCTTCCCGTCTATGATCTTCACACCATCCGCCACATCTTCTGCCAGTAACAACGGACCATCCATATCTACATAATCCAGGTAAGGCAACAGGTGGGCCACTGCCGATGTGCCGACTGTACTCTCATTCATACTACCGGTCATCACTTTCAGGCCCAGTTCCCGTGCTTCGGCAATCATCCTGCGGGCAGGCGTGATTCCCCCACACTTGGTGAGCTTGATATTGATGCCATGGAACAACCCTTTGCAGGCAGCTACATCTGACTCAGTGATACAACTCTCATCGGCGATCAATGGCAGTGCAGATTTCGCAAATACTTCTTTCATACCTTCCCTGTTTTCAGCAGGCATAGGTTGTTCGATGAACTCTACGCCCAGTTCTGCAAAAGCAGCGGCATTGCGCAGGGTTTCTTCCACGCCCCAGGCACAGTTCGCATCGACTCTGAAGGTGGCATTTGTATGCTTGCGTAATTCTTTTATGATAGCAATATCATCTTTTGTACCCAACTTGATCTTGTAGATGGGCCAGGGAAATTCTTCCAGCTTTTTCACCATGTTCTCTACGGTATCGATGCCGATGGTATAATCCGTCATCGGGTTATGAGCGATATCGAGTCCCCACACTTCATACAGTTTCTTCCCTTGTATTTTCGCATACAGGTCATGAGCTGCCAGGTCCAATGCACAGAGTGCAAAGAGGTTATCTTTCAGCAGAGGGTACATGGTTTCCCAGAATGCTTCAGGTGTTGTAAGCTGATAGTTTTCGATGAGGGCACGGTGGGCATTGATATCTTCCATGAGCCGGGGTACGGTCATGTGATAATAAGCATTATCAGCAGTTTCTCCCAGGCCACTAAATCCATCCTGTTCCAGGGCTACGACCAGTAATGGCTGTACATCTTTGGACTTACGTGAGATCGTAAATGTATATCTAAACTTTAATTCGAATGGATGTAGTGTCAATTGCATAGGATATAAATATAATAAAACATTCAGGAAAGCGAATATTCTCCCACGGGAATGAAACCCATTTTCAAAAAAAAGGGCAGTATCTGGTGATACTGCCCTTTTCAAACTATTTACACTAAAAGCTTATTTCACTTCTTCGAATTCTGCATCGGTTACACCTTCATTGCCAGCTGTGCTGCCATGAGGTTGTTCCTGACCGCCCTGTGGTTGTGCACCACCTTCCTGTGTAGCTTTGTACATTTCTTCAGAAGCTGCGGTCCATGCGTTGTTCAGTTCAGCTACAGCTGCATCTACAGCTGCTACTTCCTGTGTTTTGTGCGCTTCTTTCAGCTTGCCCAGGGCAGCTTCAATCGGTGCTTTTTTATCTGCGGAGATCTTGTCACCATATTCCTTCAGTTGTTTTTCTGTCTGGAATATCAGGCTATCTGCCTGGTTCAGTTTCTCGATCTTTTCACGTGCTTCTTTATCGGTAGATTCGTTCGCTTTTGCTTCAGCTTTCATCTTTTCGATCTCTTCCTTGCTCAAGCCGCTACCTGCTTCGATACGGATGTTCTGGCTCTTACCAGTTCCTTTATCTTTTGCAGTTACGTGCAGGATACCGTTCGCATCGATATCGAAGATCACTTCGATCTGAGGAACGCCACGTGGTGCCGGAGGAATATCGTTCAGGATGAAACGGCCCAGTGTACGGTTCTGAGCAGCCATTGGACGCTCACCCTGCAGTACATGGATCTCAACGCTAGGCTGGTTGTCAGCTGCGGTAGAGAAGGTTTCAGATTTCTTACTGGGAATAGTTGTGTTAGACTCGATGAGACGGGTCATTACACCACCCATAGTTTCGATACCGAGAGACAGTGGGGTTACGTCCAGCAGCAGTACATCTTTTACTTCACCGGTCAGTACACCACCCTGGATCGCAGCACCAATCGCTACTACTTCATCAGGGTTTACACCTCTGTTTGGTTTTTTACCAAAGAATTTCTCTACTACTTCCTGAATTTTAGGAATACGGGTAGAACCACCTACCAGGATCACTTCATCAATTTCGGAAGCACCCATGTTCGCATCTTTCAGTGCTTTACGGCAAGGCTCCAGTGTTCTTTCCACCAGGCTGTCGCTCAGCTGTTCGAATTTAGCGCGGGTCAGTTTTCTCACCATGTGCTTAGGTACGCCGTCTACAGCGGTGATATAAGGCAGGTTGATTTCAGTTTCCTGAGAAGAAGACAGTTCGATCTTTGCTTTCTCTGCTGCTTCTTTCAGACGCTGCCATGCCATTGGATCTTTGTGCAGGTCAACCGCTTCGTCCTTTTTGAACTCTTCAGCCAGCCAGTCCATGATCACTTTATCGAAGTCATCACCACCTAAGTGAGTATCACCATTGGTAGATTTTACTTCAAATACGCCATCGCCCAGTTCCAGTACGGATACGTCGAAGGTACCACCCCCTAAGTCAAATACTGCGATCTTGCTATCCTGGTGTTTCTTGTCCATACCATAAGCCAGTGCAGCTGCGGTAGGTTCGTTGATGATACGGCGTACATTCAGACCAGCGATTTCACCAGCCTCTTTTGTAGCCTGACGCTGAGCGTCGTTGAAGTAAGCAGGAACAGTGATAACTGCTTCGTTTACTTCCTGACCCAGGTAGTCTTCTGCAGTTTTCTTCATTTTCTGAAGGATCATTGCAGAGATCTCCTGTGGTGTATATAATCTACCGTCGATGTCAATACGGGTCGTATTGTTTTCACCTCTGGCTACTTTATAGCTCCAGTGAGGAATTTCATTAGACACCTCGTCAAAATGGCGCCCCATAAAACGCTTCACTGACATAATGGTGTTAATTGGGTTTGTGATAGCCTGACGTTTTGCTGGGTCACCCACTTTTCTCTCCCCGTTCTTCAAAAACGCTACCACGGAAGGGGTCGTCCTGCGCCCTTCATCATTTGCAATTACTACCGGCTCGTTACCTTCCATTACGGCAACGCAAGAGTTGGTAGTTCCTAAGTCGATACCTATTATCTTTCCCATAGTTTATATAATTCTCGATTGTAGTTGTAGATAGATTTGTCTTCTTCGGGCTATAAGTCAATCTTTATGCCAACGGGATATGACATGTAATTATGTCAGTCGAGATTGTCAGTATCGTAGAGGTGCCTACCCATAACGGTTCGGCATAGTATTTGACCCGATTGCCAAAATTTTGACCTTATATTATGAAAAAATCTATTCTTGCTGTACTGCTGGTAGCTTGCGCTGTAGCAGGTGCCAAAGCACAAACCCTCACTTTCGGCGTTAAAGGCGGTTTAAATGTAGCCAAACTGACAAACGTTGATAATTCACATACAAGAGCT
Organism: Chitinophaga sp. LS1; assembly: GCF_034274695.1. NCBI lineage: Bacteria > Pseudomonadati > Bacteroidota > Chitinophagia > Chitinophagales > Chitinophagaceae > Chitinophaga > Chitinophaga sp. LS1. The sequence goes on along the minus strand of NZ_CP128362.1, from coordinate 3,717,420 downwards.
TCTATTTACGCAGGTGGTTTTGCCAATTTTGCGCTGAATGACATGTTTGCCGTGCAGCCAGAATTGCTGTATTCCGGTCAGGGGTTCTATTACAGGGATGCTTTAAATAATAAATACACGACCAAACTGGGTTACATTAATATCCCCGTGATGTTTCAGGTTCATCTGGTAGAAGAGTTCTTCCTCGAAGCGGGCCCCCAGGTAGGTTTGCTGGCATCTTCCAAAGTAAAGGCTGGTAAAGTGACCGTTGATACCAAAGATGACATGACAACAGCTGATTTTGGATTAGGCTTTGGCCTGGGCTACCAGTTCCCTATCGGTGTAGGTGTTACTGCACGCTATATGTTTGGGCTGACGGATGCATATAAAAATGCCACAGAAACACATAAAAACAGTGTTGCGAGCATTGGTTTGTCTTATACTTTCAATAAGAAGTTTAAGTTATAATAGTTAATATACACTGCTTTAAAAACGCTTTTACCTGCGGGTAGAAGCGTTTTTTTTTAAGAGGAGGCCCTGCGGCAGCAAGGAAAAGGTCGATTTTTTTCTTTCCTGATGAGACGCACTTACTGAGAGGGGAAATCTGGAACCGATCCGTTACCTTTGCCGTTCGCAACAATGTTTCAGCATGAGTGTAGTATTAAATATAAGAACGGCTGCGGCCAAGGCCATCAAGGCCATTTTTGATCAGGAAGTTCCTGCTCAGGGTATTGCCATCAATTCTACCAAACCTGAGTTTGAAGGTGAATACACCATCCTTGTTTTCCCTTTTACCAAATTCAGCCGACTGAAACCGGAAGAAACCGCTGATAAACTGGGTGCTTACCTGGTAGCTAACTTCCCTGACATCATTGCTGGCTATAATGTCATCAAAGGGTTCCTGAACCTTTCCATTGCTGAAAAGTACTGGGTACAGGACCTGCAACAACGCTTTAATACCAGAAATATTGGCAGAAAACCAGCCAATGGTAAGAAGGTAATGGTGGAATACTCTTCTCCTAACACCAACAAACCACTGCACCTGGGTCACCTGCGTAATAACTTCCTTGGCTATGCAGTATCCGAAATTCTGAAAGCCAATGGTTATGAAGTCATCAAAGCAAACCTCGTCAATGACAGGGGTATTCATATCTGTAAATCCATGCTGGCATGGCAGATCTTTGCCCATGGCGATACCCCGCAAAGTACCGGTATCAAAGGTGATCACCTGGTAGGCGACTACTATGTGAAGTTCGAAAGTATCCTGAAAGAACAGACCGAGCCGATCATGATCAGAGCACTGGAAAATGATTTCAGAGACTTTAGTGGTGAAGACCTGGACAAAGTACAGAAGCTGGTCACTGCCGCTCAGAAGCCTGAAGTAAAGGCTGATGCAGAAAAAATCAAAAAGATCAACGACGATATCAAGGAACTGGCAAGGAAACAAACAGAGATCATGCAGCAGGCAAAGATCATGCTGCAACAGTGGGAAGCTGGTAACCCTGAAGTACGTGCCCTGTGGAGTACTATGAATGGCTGGGTGTACGAAGGTTTTGATAAAACTTACAAACGACTGGGCATCAACTTCGACAAGATGTATTATGAGAGCAATACCTACCTGCTTGGTAAAGACCTCGTAGAAGATGGTCTGAAAAAAGGTGTGCTGTTCAAAAAAGAAGATAACTCTGTATGGATTGATCTCACTGCGGATGGGCTGGATGAAAAACTCCTGCTGCGTGGCGATGGTACCTCTGTATATATCACGCAGGACCTGGGTACTGCCCGCCTCAAGTACGAAGACTTCCACATGGATCGTAGTGTGTATGTGGTGGCAGATGAACAGAACTATCATTTCAAAGTACTACAGCTGATCCTGCAAAAAATGCAGGAACCAGGTGCGGATGGCATCTTCCACCTGTCTTATGGCATGGTTGAATTACCTAATGGTCGTATGAAAAGCCGTGAAGGTACCGTGGTAGATGCAGATGACCTGATCGATGAAATGATTGCGACTGCAAAGGCTAATACCAACACCGATAAACTGAAAGACCTGAGTGATGATGACCTGGATGGCCTGTATGAATTAATTGGTCTGGGTGGTCTGAAGTTCTTCCTGTTGCGTGTGGATCCTAAAAAGAAAATGGTATTCGATCCGGAAGAATCTATTGCATTGCATGGTTTTACCAGCGCCTTTGTACAATATGGTCATGCACGTATCAAATCAATTCTCCGTGATGTAAATCCTGATGTCACAAAGCTGGAAGGCTACTGTCATAAGGGCAGCTTGTTGCCATTGGAGAAGGAACTGATCCTGCTGAATGAGCAATATGAAACGGTGCTGGAAGAAGCGGCGAATGAAATGAGTCCGTCTGTCATTGCAAATTATGTGTATAATCTGACGCAGACTTTTAATAGTTTCTATGCTGAAAAAGTAGATGGTGTGTATACCTATTCTGTAACCAAAGCAGAAACGCCTGAAAAGCAGAAGCTGCGTACACAAATCATTATGCTGACTGCCAATACAATCAAGTCCGCGATGAAACTGTTGGGTATTGATGTACCTGAGAAAATGTAAATATTTCTAAAAAAAGCTTTTAAATATTTCTAAAAAAGGCATCCGGATCGGATGCCTTTTTTCTGAAAATAGTTTTCATTCCCCATTGGTGAATTCCCTCTTTCATGAATGTTTTTATTATAAGCTTGCAGTGATTATAAGCTAGTAGTCGCCTGGTCACACAACTCCTCTCCTTTTTTTGTATCACCGTGACTGATATATGATTTTCCCAGCATAAACCTTGCAAAGGCATTTTCTGGTTGAATGTTTAATAATTGCTGCCAGTAAGTGATCGCCTGCTGATAATCCCCATTTACATAACTATTCTGCGCAATCGCCTGAATGGCTGCTGTATCCTTTGGACGTAGGTCCAGACAGCGATGCAGGTGGCGAATACCTTTAATATATTGTTTGGATTGCAGACAGGCAGTACCTATGTGAAGATAATAATCTGCATCGCGTTTGTACCCATTGTCTGCTGCTGCTTCAAATGCCGATACGGCTTCGGCAAACTGCCGGTTATTAAAATAGATCACACCTAAAGCATAGTAGAAAAGTGGTTCCTTCGGTTCCTTTTCTATGGCTGCTTTGATGGTATGCAGGTAAGAGCTGTCGCCACCCGGACCGTCACTATGATAATATGTGATAGCTGGACATAAGGGTGGAAATTCCGTTTTGCATGGAATCAGAGAATAACGCGTGCGGCTGTAAGTAGTGTGCACAGTGAGCAATGCCAGCACAAGCATACATAGGATACGGATATACAACATAGGTTCGAGTAGTCCGTAAAGATAATCAAATTCTCTCTACTCCATATCTTCAGCAGTGAATCCGAATGGCAGCAGGTATTGGGCTGTCTGCAGGATGTACACTTTCCCGCTCTGTCCACTCATGATGATACGGATAGGTTTATGTTGCCTGTTTTCGTATTCAGAAATGGTCTGGCGGCAGATGCCACAGGGAGAAATGGGGGCGTCATTCTTACCACCGTTCTTGTTGTTATAACTAACAGCGATGGTATCGATGCCTACGCCGGGATATAAGGAAGACGCAGTTGACAAGGCCGTTCTTTCTGCACAGATACCTACAGGGTAACTCGCGTTTTCCTGGTTGGTACCGGGTACGGTTGCTCCATTCTCTAATTGAATGATGGCGCCTACGTAAAAATTGGAGTAAGGTGCATAGGCGTTTTCCGTGACTTTGCGGGCTTCGTTGAGCAGTTTTTCATCTGCCTGAGAGAGCTCGCTACTATCATTGTAAGAGGTGTATTCGAATGTAAATTTTTGATTGTCCATACCTGAAATTACGAAAAAAATGGATGAAAGGCCTGTAGCCAGCTACTTTGCACGATGATCATAGCTCAATGCTTCGGTCGCTTTCCACTTTCCATCGACCAATAGCCAGACGATTGTGAATCTCGCCACACCTGTCTGGTAACGGGGCTTTCCTTTCTCTGTGCTAAAAAAGGCATGGTCACCATTTTCAATAGCACCATAGAGTACACCATTGTTTGCCAATGGAAAGACCTGTAGTGTACCGGGAACTAAAAACCTTTCTAACTTATTCTCCTTTTTGCAGATGCCGGTTTGCATGCTTTCGATAAAGGCTGCTTTGCCAAAGGTGATACCCCCTTTATCATGATAAAAACGGAAATCATCTGCGAAGATGTCATTGTAGGGTGCGAGGTTGCAGGTGTTGAAACCGATATCGAAGATCAGGCTGTCACCCGTTTTGATGGCTTTATAAAGGGCGCTGGTATCGGCTACCTGGGCGAACAGATGACTACTGATCAAACAAAAACTACAAAGGAAGAAGGCTTTCATGTGTTATTGATTTTATAACACAAAGAACGGGAAGCGGGATAGGGAGACGAAAAAGAACTGACGAACTGAAGGAATACACTGACAAAAAACTCTTTTGAAGAAGGAATTCACCAACGGGAATAAAACCTATTCCCAACAAGACATTCATGAAAAAGGGAATTCACCAATGGGGAATGAAAAGCATTTTCAACACAAAAGCCATTGCCTGCGGCAATGGCTTTTGTGTTGAATTTTAATTGGACTACTTAATTGTTCTGAACAGACGGCTCCAGCGAATACTGCCTTTACCATAGCTCATCCAGATCAACCACGCTTTACCTACCACATGATCTTCCGGCACAAAACCCCAGTAGCGGGAATCCAGTGAGTTATCGCGGTTATCCCCCATCATCCAGTAATAGTTCATTTTGAATGTATAGGAGGTAGCAGGTTGGTCATTGATAAAGATCTGACCGTTCCTGTTTTCCAGCTTATTGCCTTCGTACACGCTGATAATACGGTCATAGAAAGCAATAGTAGTGGCATCGATCTTTACGGTTTCACCTTTCTTAGGAATGTACAGCGGGCCGAAATTATGTTCTGTCCAGTGGTAGTGTGCAGTATCATGTGGGAACACAGCCACTTCTTCAGGATTTGGATTTACAAATGGTACGAGGTTCGTTACCACCGGCCAGGACTTCAGGATCGCTGCTGCTGCTGGTGTCAGGTTGTACCTGTACTTAACAGAATCGTAAGGACCATCCGTACCTGCGTCGATATCCATTTCATCCAGACGGGAAGGGTTCAGGGCATCACCTGTAGTGGTTACCCAGTAACGGCGCTCACTTTCTGATGGAATAGGCGCCTGCTGCCCGTTGATGTATACAACACCTTCTTTTATAGTGAGGGTATCGCCTGCAACAGCCATACATCTCTTAATATAGTTTTCTCTTTTATCCACAGGGCGGGAAATCACGTGATTCTGCTCCCACACTGTTTCGCGGCCATAAGCACGCACCATCTGGTAGTAGCTCTGGTCCTGGTTTTCCAGGGCCACTGTATCACCTTCAGGGAAGTTGAACACCACTACATCATAGCGTTTTACATCAGAGAATCCAGGTAAACGTCTGTATTTCCAGTGTACTGCTTCAGAATAGGCTTTGGAATACTTTGTAAACGGCAGGGTGTGATGGGTAAATGGTACTGCCAGTGGCGTCATTGGGATACGTGGGCCGTAACTGATCTTGCTTACGAACAGGAAGTCGTTCACAAGCAAAGTTTTTTCCATAGACGGGGTAGGAATTGTATATGCCTCAAAAATAAAAGTGCGGATCAGGGTAGCAGCGATGATAGCGAATATGGCTGCATCAAACCACTCTCTTATTGCAGATTTTTTCTTCTTTGGCTGACCCTCGTTATTCTTCTTCCAAAAAGCCAGGTTCATTCAGATGGTGTTTAAGATAGTTAATTTTACAAATATAATATTCTGTTGTTTGCAAGCTACTGAATAACAGATAAAAGTTTTCTTAAAATATTTTAATACTGTTTAGTTCAGCTCGTTTTTTAGTATGTCGGTAATTTCCTTTGCCCGGTTATATACCATAAAGTGACCGCCATCGGGGATCACGTAATCCGCTTTGACAGTACTGATCGGTAAAGTTAGGTCTTTACCGCCATGGATGTGCACCAGAGAGGAAGGTATCACTTCATTTTCCCAACCGATGAGGATCTTTATGGCCCAACGGAGGTACACAAAGTCCGTATTTCTCGCATAATCCAGGAGTAATTCCTTCTCTGCCGGTGATTCTGCATTCAAAAAGAAGGGGATCATCAGGTCCCGGTGCTTTCCAAAAAGGATGGCATCCGGCAAAGCCAGTAACGTCAGCAGGCGGGTACGACGTACCAGGTTGAAATAGGCAGGGCGCTCTGCGGTGGTCTTGATACTGCTGATCAGGATCACTTTGCGCACAGGGCGCTGGCGGGCTATTTCGACTGATAGCATACCTCCCAGGGATACACCCACCAGGGTAATATCTTCATCGGCAGGAATATGTGCTGTCATGCGGGAAGCGTAGCCGGCAAGGGTTTCGTCCGGCAGTGGGGTGAGCCAGGGAATGAAATGGACGATATACTGATCCGGAAAAGTAATGTTCTGAAACACCCGTTCATCGGAGCCCATACCACTTAACAAGTATAGGTGTTTGGCCATGGTGATTAACAAATTGGAAAAAACGCTTCTGCTGAACAGCAGAAGCGTTTTTTAATATTATGCATTCACTTTCTTCTTTTCTCTGTTAGGCACTACATAGTCCACTACATCTTCAGAAGTGATGGTCTTGCCGGAAAGAATGACCAATCTCGCTACCACGTTGCCCAGTTCACGGATATTACCGGACCAGTTGTGGTTTTGGAGCGCTTTCATGGCATCCTTCTCAATACCTTTCTTTGCCATACCATATTCCTGACAGGCACTTTCCAGGAAGTGTTCTACCAGGGCAGGGATGTCGTCACGACGATCGTTCAGAGAAGGTACGTGAATCAGGATCACGGAGAGACGGTGATACAGGTCCAGACGGAAGTTCTTGTCTTCCACTTCTTTCAGCAGGTCTTTGTTGGTAGCGGCTACCACACGAACATCTACGCTGATCTCCTTATCGCCACCTACGCGGGTGATCTTACCTTCCTGCAAGGCACGGAGTACCTTGGCCTGTGCACTGAGGCTCATATCGCCAATTTCGTCAAGGAAGAGGGTACCACCGCTGGCCTGTTCGAATTTACCGATACGTTGCTTTACGGCAGAGGTGAAGGAACCTTTTTCATGACCAAAGAGCTCACTTTCTATCAGTTCGCTTGGAATAGCAGCGCAGTTTACTTCTATGATAGGGCCGGAAGCACGGTGGCTACGCTCATGGAGCCAGCGGGCTACCAGTTCCTTACCTACCCCGTTTTCACCGGTTACCAGTACACGGGCATCAGTAGGCGCCACCTTTTCGATGGTTTCCCTGATCTTCAGGATAGGAGCTGACTGGCCGATCATTTCCTGGGTTCTGTTCACTTTGCGGCGGAGTACTTTGGTTTCTGCCACCAGGGTACTTTTGTCCATCGCGTTGCGCAGGGTGACTAACAACCTGTTCAGATCCGGAGGTTTGGAGATATAATCATAGGCTCCTTTTTTCACGGCATCCACCGCTGTATCGATATTGCCATGGCCTGACACCATCACAATGGGAACATCCGGATTTGCTTCTTTTGCTTTTTCCAGAAATTCCAGCCCATCCATTTTAGGCATTTTAATATCGCAAAGGACCGCATCATACTGCTTTTCTTTGAACATCTTAAAGCCTTCGGCGCCGTCAGCAGCTTCGTCTACCTTGTAACCTTCGTAGCTTAAGATCTCCGACAGTGTTTTGCGGATACTTTTTTCGTCATCTATTATCAGAATGTTGGCCATATCTTGGTTTTGGTGAACAACAGGCAAAAATAATATAAAAAAGGATTGGGTAGCAAATCGGGTTTCATCGATCAATTTGATATTTATCTACTACTTTTATGGACTTTTACGTAATTTCAGGTATAGGAAGATTCACTATAGGCCTGTAATTCACTTGCATATGCAACAACTTTTAGAAGAATTAAGGAGAAGGCATCAGCAAGCTGCTGCAACCGCCTATCCCTCGACTAGCGCTGTAAACGAGTTTGCGAATAATTTTATCAACTGGTTATTTCCCGAATATCAGGGGAAAGTAATGCCAGATGTGGTGTTGTTAGAAGAATACGCGCATATGTTGCAATCCTCATTGCAACACCTTTTACAACCCATGCAACCACAATTGCCTGCGGATGCTGCTAAGTTGAGCCAGCAATTTATGGCGCAGGCGCCAGATATTTATGATTCATTGAATAAAGATGCAGAAGCATTGTTGCAGGGTGACCCTGCCGCTACCTGCCTTTATGAGGTAATCAGGGCATATCCCGGGTTTTATGCGATAGCATTTTACCGTATAGCCCATGCTTTACAAAAACTGCACGTCCCCCTCCTGCCCCGTATGATCACGGAACAGGCACATAGCCGTACTGGTATCGACATTCACCCTGCTGCGGTCATCGCTCCTTACTTCTGCATGGACCATGGCACTGGCATCGTGATTGGTGAAACCACCGAAATTGGTGCGCATGTAAAACTGTATCAAGGCGTTACATTGGGCGCCCTGAGTGTAGACAAGGATATGGCGAGGAGCAAAAGACACCCGACGATCGAAGATCATGTTGTAATTTATGCCGGCGCCACCATTTTGGGTGGAGATACCGTGGTAGGTCACCACAGCATTATCGGTGGTAATGTATGGCTGATCAAGAGCACGGACCCTTTCAGCAGGATCTATTATAGGGCGGACGGGAGTATGAACACAGTGAACGTGTGATAAAATTATATAACTGATGCAAGGAAAAGGAATATTGGATTTGGTAGGCAATACGCCTATGGTAACGCTGAAGAACATTAGCGCCAATCCGAATGTGACCATTCTGGCCAAGCTGGAAGGCAACAATCCGGGAGGTAGTGTGAAAGACAGGGCGGCCTATGGCATGATCAAAGGCGCACTGGACAGAGGGGAACTGAAGCCCGGTATTAAACTGATAGAAGCGACCAGCGGCAATACAGGTATTGCACTGGCTATGATCGCCAGCCTGTTTGGCGTAGAGATAGAACTGGTAATGCCGGAAGATGCTACCCGCGAAAGAGTATTGACCATGGAAGCCTTTGGGGCCAAAGTGATCCTCACGCCCAAGGAGCAATCTATGGAAGGGTCTATTGATTATGCCAATGCCCAGGTGGCCAAAGGCGGTTATCATATGCTGAACCAGTTCGGCAACCCTGACAACTATAACATGCACTATAAAACCACAGGACCTGAGATATGGAGAGATACCGAAGGTACGGTGACACATTTTGTAAGTGCCATGGGTACTACGGGTACCATTATGGGAGTGTCTAAATACCTGAAGGAGGTGAGTGAAGCGGTGCAGATCGTAGGTTGTCAGCCAACGGATGGGTCTAAGATACCTGGTATCCGGAAATGGCCGGAGGCTTACCTGCCAAAGATCTTTGATCGTCAGCGGGTAGACAGGATCATGGATATAGCGGAGGACGAGGCAAGAGCCATGACAAGGAGATTGGCGAAGGAAGAAGGGGTATTTTGTGGGATGAGTAGTGGTGGTGCGGTGTCTGCGGCGGAGCGGTTATCGAAGGAGCTGGATAAAGGCGTGATTGTATGTATTATTTGTGACAGGGGAGATCGGTATTTGTCTTCAGATTTATTTGGTTGAGAAATTTTTAGAAATTAAATTGATTTCGCTGGATGAAATTAATCTGACTTATTTTATTTGGTTTAAAATAAAAAAGCCGCCTCAATTGAGACGGCTTTTTCTATTTCCCTGAAATAAATTACTTCTTCATGTACATTACTTCCTTCACCAGTTTCACTGTTCTTTCGATATCCGGCAGGTACAGTTTCACCAGGTTTGGTGCGTAGTGCATAGGTGCATCCACTGCTGTGATGCGACGGATAGGCGCATCCAGGTAGTCAAAGCCTTCTTTCTGGATCCTGTAGGAGATCTCAGAAGAAATGCTGGCGAATGGCCACTGTTCTTCAACGATCACCAGGCGGTTAGTCTTTTTAACAGACTCCAGGATGGTGAACCAGTCCAGCGGACGGATGGTACGGAGGTCGATCACTTCAGCTTCGATACCTTCTTTAGCCAGTTCTTCAGCTGCACCCAGTGCAACTTTCATCATTTTATTGAAAGAAACGATGGTAACGTCTCTACCAGCGCGTTTGATATCAGCTTTCCCGATAGGGATGATGTATTCTTCTTCAGGCACTTCACCCATATCACCGTACATCTGCTCACTTTCCATGAACACAACCGGGTCGTTGTCGCGGATAGCCGCTTTCAGCAGACCTTTAGCATCGTATGGGTTGGAAACAGATATCACCTTTAAACCTGGGATATTTGCATAGTAACTTTCAAAAGCAGTGGAGTGCTGAGCACCCAGCTGACCAGCGGAACCGTTAGGGCCACGGAATACGATCGGGCAACCTACCTGTCCACCACTCATAGCGAGCATTTTAGAAGCAGTATTCAGGATCTGGTCCAGGGCCAGTACGGCGAAGTTCCAGGTCATGAATTCCAGAACAGGACGAAGTCCGTTCTGAGCAGCACCTACACCGATTGCTGTGAAACCCAGCTCGGCGATAGGGGTATCAATCACTCTTTTTTCCCCAAATTCATCCAGCATTCCCTGGCTAACTTTGTAGGCTCCGTTATATTCGGCTACTTCCTCTCCCATCAGGAAAACCCGCTCGTCACGGCGCATTTCTTCCTGTAAGGCTTCTCGTAAGGCTTGTCTGAAAGCTATCTGACGCATGCTGTTACTCTTAAAGTTTGAAAGATAAATGCCTTTGGCTTTTCCCAAAGGCAGGGGCAAAATTATTGTTTAATGGTGAAAAAAGCAAAGATTAATTACCTCCTCCCCGACGTACCGTCGGGGAGGAGGTAATTAACTAAATAATATAAATTATATATATATTAGTGCCGAATTATCCTTACCTATGTTTACCATTACCGTCCTGGCTATCTGCTTCCTCGCAGCCATTTCCTGCAAAATTAAGAAGGTGAAAGCCCCTGTGATCACCCAACTGATGTGGTATTTCCATCTCACCATGCTATTTTTTGCTGTCCTGTCCGTGATCTTACTGATTAGCGGGTACGGTTTTAAAGGTACCTATACGGAACGGATATTTTTCACTCTTTATGCAGGTTCGGCCATTATATTATATGGTCTGACCCAACCTGAGGTATCCGGAAAGCGGGTATACCTGGCGGCATTTTATGGTTTTCCCTTTGTCATGGCAGTCGGGTTACTCCTGCCGCCGCTGCGTACACTGGCGGTAATTGCCGGTTTGGGGTTATTGTCTGACTCCCGGATGGAAAGGTACCAGATCGATGAAGATTTTGCCCTGCAAACCAAGTCAATAGACATTATAGACCGGCACCCGACATTTAGCCTTGTGCAGGATAAGTTCTTTTTATTTGAAAAGATCACCAGCGATGTGATTATGCCTGAGAAGAATGTGCTGGCGGTAAAGATGGAAAAAAGAGGACAGGATAGCGTGTGGTTGCACCTGAATATGGTGGAAGATGCAGGGAAGCTGGCGAAACTGGATACGACTTTAAGTTTATATAGATAAAAGGATCTGCCATGAGGCAGATCCTTCTTTTTTTATACTCTTTCGATGATGATAGCACTCGCTCCTCCTCCCCCATTACAAATCCCGGCTACACCATACTTCGCATTATTCTGATGCAAAATGGAATTCAGGGTTACCACGATCCTCGCTCCACTACACCCGACCGGGTGCCCTAAAGCCACTGCTCCACCCCATACATTTACTTTGTTCATATCCAGGCCCAGATCCCGCTGGTTCGCAATCGGCACACAGGAAAATGCTTCATTAATCTCAGCAAAATCCATCTGGTCAATTGTCATACCTGCTTTCTTCAGTGCATTATTCACCGCCTTTACCGGGGTAGTGGTGAACCATTCCGGTGCCTGCGAGGCATCTGCAAAACTGATAATCTTTGCCAATGGCTTCAGACCAAGTTCTTGCAGCTTCTCTCCGCTTACCAATACGACGGCGGCAGCTCCATCATTAATATTGGAAGCATTTGCAGCTGTAATGGTACCGTCTTTCTGGAATGTGGGTTTTAGTGTTGGGATCTTTTCGAAGTTAACCTTTTTATAATCTTCATCTTCGGCGACTGTAACGACTGTTTTTCCGGGGATTTCTACTGGTACGATCTCGTCTTTAAAATATCCTTTCTCAAATGCTGCTGCTGCCAGTTTGTAACTACGCGAGGCATATTCGTCCTGTTCCTCCCGCGATATCCTGTATTCAGTAGCACAGATCTCGGCGGCATTGCCCATGTGAAAATCTTTGTAAGGATCCCACAGCCCATCGCGGATGATGCCATCCGACAAGGTGCCATGGCCTAACTTATACCCGTTCCTCCCCTTATCCAGGTAGTAAGGTACTGCACTCATATTCTCCATTCCACCAGCTACCACCACATCATTATCACCCAGCATAATACTCTGGGCGCCCAGCATGATGGATTTCATGCCGGAAGCACATACCTTATTTACCGTAGTACAAGGTACTGTATTTGGTAAACCGGCATAAATACTTGCCTGATTGGCAGGTGCCTGTCCCAGGTTGGCACTGAGTACATTGCCCATAAATAATTCATTGACAGCACTTGCTGCCACACCGGCTTTTTCCAAAGCGGCTTTGATTACAATTGCTCCCATCCGGGTAGCTGGCAGGGTCGACAAGGCGCCATTAAACGAGCCTATGGGGGTACGCACAGCGGCGACTATAAATACGTCTTTCATTCCGTGAATTCTTTAAGATTGATTTGGTGACTATCAATCAAATATAACGGAATCAGAAACGGTATCCAAACTTCAGGCAGATTGGGATGTATGCATATTGCTTAGGTTCCAGAAAATCAAATTTATCAAAGAAACCAAGATCTGTTGCACTGTGGTTCCGGTTGTTCCTGTTGGGCCATTACCCGCAGTGCAAGCAAAAGGGATGTGCAAATGAGTAATGTTCTTTTCATATTAAAAACGATATCCGAATCTTACTTTAAATGGAATGTCTGGTAATGCCCCACCGCCGTCATCGACATGAAACCAATCATTGCCTTCTTTATAAGCTGTTTCCGGCGGCGGTCCCTGTGTGTAGTGTTTCCACTTCCATTTCAGGCCTACGCCAACAGATGCTTCGAAGAAAAACTTTTCATTCTTGCCACCAAAGTTAGACTGAAATCCAAAGCGACCTCCCAGTGCAAACACCTGTTTCTGCTGTTCGTATTTTACCAGTTCTTCATACACCTGGCTACCATCTTCAATATGGGGTACGATATAATTCTCGTAATTATTTACCTGCTTATATAATGCCTGTGCAGCAAAGAACCACTTATAATGTTGATGCCTGCCAGGGAAAAAAAACTTTACATCCGGCGTGATGCGAAAGCCATAATTTTCTCTGTCGTATTTATTCATGTTGTATAAAATCCACTGCCCTTCCAGCGCTGCACTGATATTATTTTTGATACGGTATTCAAAACCCAGGGCAGGTCCACCATCGGGTTCTGTAAAGGAGACTACATTGACGAATACGCGTAACCCCGTTAATTTTTGTTGTGCTTTCACTGTTGTCATACAGCATAGCAGCAATATGAGAAAGTAAATTTGTTTCATAGATACATCAGTTTGAAAGCTGTGAAATCAATTTCGGGCTTTGAGGATTGGAGATGTCATAACAATCCAGTGAGGTCTTACTCCTGCCATACAGCTTTGTACCGCCGATCTGCAGGGAATAATACACCTTATCAGGAAAGGTGGTTTTCACCAGGTTGGTGGCCAGATCTATTACGCCCAAACCCTGGCTCTCCATGGAGGCATATACCGTATTTTCAGTCACAGCAAATGCATTTACATTCTGAGCGGCCAATGCCGTGGGGATACTAGTGGTATTGTTGCCAGTAAGGGTGTACATCCTTACATGGTCATCCGGATTATCGCCGTTACAGGAGTAGCCTGGTTTATCTACAACGAATGCTTTATCGCCATATAAGGTCACCTTATTGCAGGTGCTCCATTGCCAGTAAAAGCCGGATGAATTGAACCCTCCGGAAGAGACATCATACACCACTGTACCATAATAATTATCACGGCATACGACGAGGTTATTATTGTACAGGTACATGGTGTCTGCCGTCATGCTCAGATTCTCACGACCGGTTTCCACAGGTGTGGCAGGCTGAGAAAGGTCATAATTCACGACAGCATCATTGTCTGCAATGTACAGGTGATTGCCATTAACGACAATACCTGCCTGGGCTACCGATTTGGAGGATGCGATGTAACTCAGGTTGGCGGGTGCAGGATCTACGGCCATCAAAACGGGTACTATCAGTATGAATATATAGAGTATGTAAATTTTCTTCATTATCGACGACATTTTGCGGAGGTTCCTGTAAGATCTTCACTCAGTTTCCAGGACACGATCGTGCCTTTGGTAGAATCGGCGCAAATAAATAATACGCCTGTAAAGGGTGGGTAATCGTTCAGGTGCCAGGCTTTGGAAATGCGGTTTGTTTCCTGCAGATTATTAAAGCTATTCAGGCGAATGGTGACAAGGTCATCGTAGTTACTGACGTACAGGTAATCACCTTTGATAGCGGCTGCGCGGAAGCCGGGGATGCTGATGAAAGCCAGTTTTTTAGGATGGACAGGGTCCTGGTAGGAAATAACATGTAAGCCTGCGTCTTTTTCTTCTTCCAGTACATAGTCGCCGGAAGTATAGAGGTTTCCACCATTGATAGTGGACTGAGGTGATAGAAAGCGAACAAGCTTTGCGTTAGGGTCTGCATTATAAACGGGCTCGTAGGGGGTTTTACTGGTGTCCCACTCATTGTCAGAGCCACAGGCATTTAAGAGCAACAGTACCCCGAACAGCGTACAGAATAACAGTCGGGTAGGCATAAAGATTTTTTAAATAAAGCGGATCATTGGGGGTAGATGTTACTATTTATTTAAGATATTAACATGTCTTTAACTGAATTGGCTTGCGGCAGCAAGGAAGATCGCAATTATTCCGGCTGGCGCCAGTGGAAAAGAGGCTTTGCCGTCATCCTTTCATTCAAAAAAAATGCTCCTGCCTTTCGGCAGAAGCACTCTTTAGTTTGGCGGGAGATTTGACTAAATCACCATCCTGTGTTGTTCGGCAATGCTGCCGTATTCACAGAAATTTCGGACTGTGGTACCGGCCAGAGATAATCGCGGGGATTGGTAAATTTCCTTGTTTCAATCACCACATTGCTACCATAATCAGAACGGGTAGCATCATAATTATTCAGGATACCATGCGCGACTCCCGGCATCACTGTCTCAGCTATTTTCCAGCGACGGATGTCGAAAATGCGGTTGTCTTCCATTGGGAACTCCACATGTCTTTCACGACGTACCACTTCTCTCAGTGCTGCCTGTGTAGGAGCGGTCGTTGCCGTTACCGCAGGCATACCTACACCCGGACGCTGTCTTACCAGATTGATCGCATCATATACAGACTGGTCGATCTGGTTCAGTTCGATCTTTGACTCTGCATAGGTGAGCAATACTTCTGCATAGCGTATCAGCACCATGTCATTGTAAGAGTTACTATCCCAGTTACCATCAATATCGGTAGGTACATATTTCTTATAATAATAACCAGTGAATGAAGCATTGTTTTTACCTAATGCATCCAGGCCATTCTTATTTGTTACATCAATCACCACACCATTCAGGGTATCACCCGGTGTTACCACTACTTTTCTCAAACGTGGGTCACGATTTTTGAAAGGGTTCGCTGCATCATACAGCGGTGACTGATCGATCGGCAAACCGTCTGTACATTCATACGCATCTACCAGTGACTGCAATGGAACTACCTGTGACCATCCACCCATTGAAGGACCACCTACCCAGGTAGCCATTGCACTTGGATGTGTTGTCTTTACATAACCAGCAGTTAAAATGAGTTCCAAACTGTTCTTGTTTGAACCATTAAACAGACTGTTGTAGTTCGCATCGATCTGGTAATACCCCAGGTCCATCACTGCCTTTGCAGCAGTAGCCGCATTGGTATAATCACCTTCATACAGCAGTGTACGTGCTTTCAGTGCTAACGCTGCACCACGGGTAATTCTACCCTGATCAGCAGTACCGTAGGATATAGGCAGATCTGGTGCAATGGCATCCACTTCGTCTACAATCCACTTGGCAACAGTAGCGCGTGGTGTACGTGCAATAGAAAATTCAGCTGTAGTAGGCGTATGATCTCTGAACACCACATCACCATACAATCCTATCAGCTGCTGATAAGCATATGCACGGATAAAACGGGTTTCACCTTTCAGACGTGCTTTCAGGTCAGCATCCATAGTCACCCTGTCTATATTATCCATCACATCATTGCAGGTGGCAATCATATGATATAGATTACTCCAAAAATTTGCGAAGGTACCTGTACTGATAGAAGCACTTCCGTTACCTACCAGCCTCACATCACTTGGCCAGTCGCTCCAGCTGTAGCTATCATCTGTAGCACAGGAAATGAAGATACGGTTATCCACATCACCGAGACGGGTATAACAATTGTTCACAGCATTGGTGGCATCTGTAGCAGTAGCCCAGTAAGTTGCCTGGCTGGTACTGGATTGTGGCTGATCGTCCAGTTGTTTATTACAACCGGCAAATGCGATTCCACCCAGCATGATTAATATCGATAATTTCTTCATGGCTTACTAAATTTAGAATGACACATTTAATCCGAAAGTGAAGGTCTTTACCTGTGGGTAATACCTGCTATCGTTTGGAGACTCCGGATCTATATCATTAGGCAGTGAAGAGAAGGTAAGCAGGTTAGCACCACTTACATACACACGGCATCTGTCAAATCCTGATTTACCCAAAATATTGGATGGCAGAGAATAACCCAGCTGTACTGTTTTCAGACGCAGATACGCACCACTCTTTACCCAGTAGGAAGAAGCCTGGTAGTTCTGTGTAGTCGTGAGCAGTCTTGGGAAAGCAGCACCTGTATTGGTAGAAGTCCAGCTATCCAGGTGTTCTTCTCTAAAGTTACCATCATTGCTGATAGGCGCTTTTTCTATGGGCATGGTCATGATATCTACTTTACCTACACCCTGGAAGAATGCAGAGAAATCGAAGTGCTTGTAAGATGCACCCAGGTTGAAACCGTATGTAAAGCGAGGCATGGTGTTACCGAGATACACCATATCACCACCTTTTCTATCCAGCGACTGAGTGATGGTACCATCACCATTGATGTCTTTGTAGATCAGGTCACCAGGGCCTGTTGTACCAACGGTTTGTTTGGCATGACCAGCTACCTGTTCTGCTGTCTGGAAGATACCTTCTGATTTATAACCATACAGCGCATTGATTGGCTGACCGGTTACAGTGCCTGTGTAAATGTAGTTGGTGTTTGCACTGATCTGGTCAGAACCTTTTACATCCAGGATCTTGTTGTGTACATCAGAGATGTTGAAACCAACGTTGTATTTAAATCCTTTTTCACCGATTGAGTTATGGTAGTTCATACCCAGTTCCCAACCAATGTTCTGTACTTTGGCTGCATTCATAGCAGAAGGGCTCAGACCTACAGAAGATGGGATAGGCAGTGTCATGAGAATGTTATCAGTCGTTTTGTTATACCAGTCGAAAGTAACATCCAGTTTTTTCAGGATCGTCGCATCCAGACCGATATCTGTCATGGTGCTGGTTTCCCAGGTCAGACCACTGTTTGGATAGATACTGATACCCGCAGTTGGGTTCAGCACACCACCGAAAGGATAGCTACCATAGCTATAAGTAGTCTGGTAAGGATAGTTGTAAGAAGTAGGATCATCACTTACAACCACCTTATCATTACCTAACTTACCCCATGAACCACGTAATTTCAGGTCATTCAGCCAGCTTATATCCTGCATAAATGATTCCTGTGACACTCTCCAACCCAGTGAGAAGGAAGGGAATGTACCCCACTTCTGACCGTCCGGGAAGCGGGAAGAACCATCACGACGAATGTTTGCTTCGAACAGGTATTTCTCATCGTAGTTATAGTTCAATCTGCCAAAGAAGGATACCAGGTTATATTCCATGGCATAACCTTCTGTGCTTTGGCCGGATTGTTCACCACCATTGAGCTGGGAGGTACCAGTTGCGAGATTCTTTCTGAAACCGTTCAGGTAATCGGTGGTTTCATTCAGTTGTGAAGCACCGCCTAACAGTTTGAAATAATGTTTACCGATTTGTTTGGTGTATTCTGCCAATGCCTGGAAGTTTTTGAACCAGTAGCCCTGTGCTTCCTTGGTCAGGTCGTTCTGACCTAATTGCAGAATAGTGGAATTAGTAGGATGATCTGTATAATAGTTCAGCGTTTTGTCGCGGAGGGAGTTGTAATCAGACTGGTAGTTCACGGCTGCGGTACCTGTCAGTTTTAATCCTTTAGCAAGGTCGTAAACGCCTTTGAAGTTGCCGGAGAAGAGGTTACTCTTGTAGTTGTACAATCCACCTTCCTGCTGTAAGCGGATGGGGTTCTGGCCACCTCTTACAATAGCCCAGGTACCATCTTTATACTTGTTCGCCGTAAGTGGGTTGATCACTGCACCCTGGCCAAACTGGTACCATGCGGAACCAGATACGCCCTGTGGTTCATTTCTGTCATTCATACGTGCAGAGATATCTGCACTGAATGTTAGTCTTTTCGTCACATTGATATCTGTGTTCAGGCGAACGGTAATTCTGTTGAAGTCCATGTTGGTGATCAGGCCTTTCTGATCGAAATAGTTAGCAGAGAAATGGTATTTCACATTTTCAGAACCCCCTGCTATACCCAGGCTATGCTCCTGTTGAAACCCGCTACCGGTCAGGATTTTCTTAAGCCAGTAGTTGTCGGGATAAAGATCGGTATCACGGTTAGGGTCGTCGTAGGCAGAGATCTGCGAATCAGAATAAACCGCAGCGCCACCCGTGTTGATGGCGGTCTGATTCACCAGTTTCATAAAATCCTTTGCACCTACATATTTTGCAAGACGGGCAGGATTCTGCCAGCCAAAATAATTGGAATAGCTCACTTTCGCTTTGCCGGTGGTACCTCTTTTAGTGGTGATGAGGATCACACCATTTGCAGCTCTCACACCATAGATAGCAGCGGCAGCAGCATCTTTCAGTACAGAATAGGTAGCGATATCATTGGCGTCGACATCATTCATACTCATCTGGATACCATCTACCAGCACCAGCGGATCAGTGTTGTTCAGTGTACCGACACCACGGATCCTGATCGTACCCTGGTCAACACCAGGCTGACCGGAAGCAGTGGTAACGGTTACGCCCGGAGCAACCCCTTGCAGTGCTGTAGACACCTGGCCCACAGGTTTGGCGCTGATTTCCTTTCCATCGATGGCGGTTACCGCACCTGTGAGGTTTACTTTTTTCTGTGTACCATAACCTACTACAACGACTTCGGACATGCTTGTTACATCCGACATCAGTTTTACATTGAAGGTCGTGGTACCATTTACAGGTACTTCCTGTTTTACATAACCGATAAAGGAGAATTCCAATACAGCGGTCGCATCAGGAACATTCAGTTTCCATGCACCGGTAGCATCTGTAGTAGTACCAATGGTGGTACCTTTTACCAGTACCGTTACACCTGGAATGGGTTGACCTTTATCATCGGTCACCACACCTGTAACGGGTATGGCTCTCAGCGAGGTAGCAGTGATGGTTTCGGGAGTAATGGATGAAGAAGCGACTGTGTTTAAATCGCCATTGGAAGTAGTTGGCGTAGCAGGTTCATCATCCTGTGCAAAGATGATATAGAAACCTTCTCCGAGTTTTTTATAACGCAGTTTGTTAGGAACGGTAATAGTTTTCAGCTCATCTTCGAGGGAAGCTGTGCTTTCTTCTACGTTCGACAACTGCAATTTGGCCAGCTTGCTTTTGTACATGAAGTGTACATTGTACTTGAGCTCCAGCTTGTCAAGAACTGTTTTCAGCGATTTAGTCTGCGTTCTTTCGAAAGGAGCAGTGCCGGATTTCCCCAGCATAGCCAGGTCCTGGGCACTGGCAGGCATGTTATTTAAACATACCATGCCCATAGCCGCCATAAAGGCACTAACGAACTTGTTCATGTGAGTGTGGTTTGTGTTACTGTACTTAAAAGTCATAGGAAGTCCTGCTCCGCTATTAAGCGAATGAGCTACCACCTTTAAGCATGAATGAAATAAAAGCGCTGTTACTGTTGCATGCTGTTGTACACCAGCATACATCTCTTACGCATTGGTTGCTTTTCTTACTTTTTTTCTATTATTACTCTGTTGTTTTCCTTTTTGATCTTTACATGAAATAGTTCCGATAAACCTTCCAGCAACATATCCATTTGCTGACCGGGTACAGTGCCGGTGAACTGCTGGTGTAAAAGAGAGGAGTCCCTTATCTCTACAGTCACGCCATAGGTATCTTCCAGTTGCTGTGCCAGCTGGGCGAAGGTGGCATTTTCAAAATGAAGATTGCGCTTAGTCCAGGAAGTATAGGTCAGTGTATCTGTTTGCTTCCTTTGTACAATCTTCTGTTGCTGTTTGAATTCTACCAGGTCACCTGGCTGCATAACGATTGCTTTTTCTGGTTCTTTACTGCTATGCAGGCGGACTTTGCCTGAACTAAGCACTACCTGCATACGACCATGTCTGTCGATGAGATTAAAGGTGGTACCTAATACTTCTACCTGCATCCGGCTGGCAGTATTGACCAGAAAAGGCCGTGGAACGGGAGATTTCTGAACGGAGAACCAGGCTTCTCCTTCTATCCAGACTTCCCTGTTTTTCGATTGATCCCAATTATCATAATAGCGTAATGTACTATTGGCATTCAGGGTGATCACTGATTGATCTGGTAATACGACGGTACGTAGTTCTCCATAAGCTGTATGAATTACTTTAAGCTGTTGATGTTGATAAAAGGATACTCCAGCATAGGTCATCACTATCAACCCTGCGGTGACAGCAGCTACTTTTAGCATAGTGTAGATGCGGCGGCGTGGCTTGTAGGCGATGGTATTCATCACCGTTTCGTACAGTGCCGGCGATGCGGTGACATCACTTCCTTTTCCTTCTTCCAGGTCCTGCATGATCGATTCTTCCAGGTACTTTTTACCTTCATCCGTAGAGAACCAATCCAGAACAATTTTATATTCTTCTGGTGTACATTGATCCTGTCTGAACTTTTGTAAAAGATGCTGGTCGATAAGCGGCTTCATATATATAGTACTACACCTGAAGTTTAAGAAAGTATTATGTCCAGGAAAAAAAAAGTTTGTAAACGATTACAGAGAGGAGAAAAAGAAGTTTTAAAACTGACTTCAGTGCCTTGCTGGCCTGTGAATACTGGAACTTTACTGTATTGATACTCAGTCCTAAGCGCTGGGCGACTTCTTCGTTGGTGAGTCCCTGTTCGGATCTCATTTTAAAGATATGCTTCTTTTGGGCAGACAGGCTGTTAATGGCAGTATCTACCGCTTTTTTATAATCGTTGAATATGACGGCAGATTCGGTTTCCTGGTGAATTTCGCCTGCGTTGTAGGTGATCTCATAGTTTTTGACAAGCATACGCTTGTTGTTCCTGATGAGGTTCAGGATATAGAATTTGAGGGTTTTGAACAGGTAGTTGCGTACCCCCTGCAACGGATCGAGTGCGTCTCTGTGAGTCCACAGTCTGACGAACGTTTCGTGCACAGCATCTTCAGCAGCAGCTGCGCTTTTCAGGTATTTGAATGCTACACTGTACAGTAACTGGTGATAAGTAGCATACAAGTCCTCAAATGCGGAGTGGTCGCCGTTCTTCAGACGCGTGGCCAGAATTTGATCGTTGTTGATTTTTGATTCCATTCCGAGATAGATAAAATTAGGCTGGTTATGGAACTTTATTAAATGTAAAATTACCCATTACAGGTATTTTTTTATCAGATAGAGGGGTTTGGGGTTGATTATAAAGGCATTAATCCATTTTTGGGTGGAGAATTTCCTTTAATTTTAATGCAAAGCATGACAAACAATAATAAAATTCTTCTCATTTATATATAGAGATTATTAACGGTATATGAGTCAAATATACAATATAGTATCGCACCCGGCCAAAAATGCCTAATTTGCGGTGTGATATCGCAAGCAACCATACAACAGATTCTCGCCCGCATTGACATTGTAGAGATCGTCGGCAATTTCGTGAAGTTGAAAAAGAGAGGTGCCAACTACCTTGGCCTCTGTCCTTTTCACAATGAAAAAAGCCCGTCTTTTACCGTCACACCCAGCAAGGAAATCTACAAATGCTTTGGTTGCGGCGTCAGCGGAAATGCCATCAAATTCCTCATGGAGCATGAAAAATACTCTTATGTGGAAGCCCTCCGATGGCTGGCTCAACGCTACGACGTTACCGTAGAAGAGACGGAAGTCAGCGCAGAAGTCAAGCAACAGCAGCAACTGGCTGACAGTCTGTTTATTATTAACAACTTCGCCAGAGAATACTTTTCTAATACACTTTTTAATACCGACGAAGGTCAGAATGTAGGTCTCAGCTACTTTGAGGAAAGAGGTTTCACGCAGGAAACCATCCGCAAATTCCAGCTTGGATACAGCCTCAATGTATGGGATGCTTTTACCAAGGCCGCCATCGCCAAAGGTTATAACCTGGAATACCTGCAAAAAACAGGTCTGGTCACCGTCAGGAATGAACAACCCGGCGATAACTACCGTGGCAGGGTGATCTTCCCCATCCATAACCAGAGTGGTAAAGTATTAGGTTTTGGTGCGCGTATCCTCGTAAAGAACGACCGTGCCCCTAAATACGTCAACTCCCCGGAGAATGAGATCTATGTCAAAAACCGGGTGTTGTATGGTACTTACTTTGCCCGACATTCTATCGACAAACTGAATGAATGTTTGCTGGTGGAAGGTTATACCGACGTCATTTCCCTGCATCAGGCAGGGATTGAAAACGTGGTGGCTTCCAGTGGTACCTCCCTCACACAACACCAGCTGCGCCTTATTAAGAAATATACTAACAACCTCACTATCCTTTTCGATGGTGACAATGCCGGTGTAAAAGCGGCATTGCGTGGTTTGGATATGGCGATTGAGGAAGGGTTGAATGTGAAACTGGTATTGATACCTGATAAGGAAGATCCGGATAGTTATGTACAGAAAATAGGCGCAGACGCCTTCCGGCAATTTATTGCAGACAATAAGCAGGACTTCATCCTGTTTAAACTGCAAATTTCCATGCAGGATGCAGGTACTGATACGACCAAGAAATCCCAGCTGGTAAATGAAATTGCGGAGACCATCGCCAAGATCGATAAGACCGAAGACTTTACAAAACAACAGGATTATATCCGCCAGTGTAGCCAGGTACTGAAGATTGATGAACAAGGTCTGATCAACCTGGTGAATAAATTCATCAGAGAAAAATTCCAGAAAAAGGAACAGCAGTTTGCCAGAGACCAGGAGAAAAATACCCCTCCATCCGACGATGATCTCTCGCCGGAAGCTATTGCTGCCATGGAAGCCATGGAGAATGGTGGTGTGGTGTCGGACAACTTCTTTAACCCTGATGAAAGACAGGAAAGAGAACTGGTGAAAATACTGCTCCGTTTTGGAGATAAACCATTTAGTGAAGAAGATAAGAATAGTGTTGCAGACTATATTTTCCACTTGCCTTATGATTTTGAATCACTGGCAGATAATGAGATTGTAAAACGCATTCTGAGAGAGTATAAACAGATGTATGATGAGGATAACCTGCCGGATAAGAAATGGTTCCTGTATCATGCCGATCACGATGTAACGGCTATGGTAGTACAGATCATGGAAGATAAAGAGGCAGAGCTGAGTCCGAAATGGAAAGAAGAATTTGAGATTGAAACTGTGTATGGAGATAATGCTTACCTCAAGGATACGATATCTACTACGAATTATCTTATGCTACGAAAGATACGGAAGATGATCATGGAGAACCAGCAGGAGCTGGAGCGGGCTACGGATTTTGAGGCGCAGATCAATTGTATGAAAATGCATCAACACCTGAAGCAGTTAGAGAATGAGTTGACGAATGGATTGGGGACGGTGATATTTAGGTAATTTAAAAAGTGACATTCTGATAATCAAAAGAGCGCTTATACCTTCGGTACAAGCGCTCTTTTTGGAATTGGCCTGCGGCCAGCCAAAAGTTAGTTCTATTTTTCGCGTTCCCACACCTGGAAGGTCAGCGCATGTGCATGTCTCTCATCCTTCTCATGCCTTTCATTCTTCACCAGTTTCCACCCTGTCGGATCAAATGCAGGGAAATAAGTATCCCCATCTACCTCCGCATGCACCCTTGTCAGGTACAATCTATCTACAATTGGCAAAGCCATTTTGAAGATCTCCCCTCCTCCTGTTATGAAAATCTCTTCTGTACCAAAGGTCTTCGCCTTTTCAATACCCGCTTCCAGTGAAGGCACCACAATCAAACCAGGGCTGTTATAATCCTGCTGACGGGTGATCATGATATTCGGTCTGCCTGGCAATACCCTTCCTAATTCTTCAAATGATTTACGCCCCATGACAATTGGTTTTCCCATTGTCGTGTCTTTGAAATATTTCATATCCACAGGCAGGTGCCATGGCAAATGATTATGAATACCGATTACATTATTTTCTGAAGCAGCAACGATAATAGAGAGCATGTAGATAATTTAATGGGAGGAATAATGACTTATACTGCTACCGGCGCTTTGATATGAGGATGGAACTGGTAGTTTTCCAGCTCGAAATCTTCAAACTCAAAGGAGAAGATATCCTTTTTGTCAGGATTGATCTTCATTTGTGGCAGTGGATAAGGAGTACGGCTCAGCTGCAGCTTTGCCTGTTCTATATGATTGCTGTACAGGTGTACGTCGCCAAAAGTATGTACAAAATCACCTGGTTCCAGGTCACATACCTGTGCGATCATCATGGTGAGGAGCGCATAGGAAGCGATGTTGAAAGGAACACCCAGGAACACATCTGCACTACGCTGGTAGAGCTGGCAGCTGAGGCGGCCATCTGCTACATAAAACTGGAACAGGCAGTGGCAAGGGCTGAGTGCCATCTCTGGCAGATCGGCCGGATTCCATGCTGTTACAATAATACGACGGGAGTCAGGGTTCTTTTTGATCGTGTTGATCGCGTCGCTGATCTGGTCGATGACTTTACCATCTTTTGTTTCCCAGCTACGCCATTGTTTACCATAAACAGGTCCGAGGTCGCCGTTTTCATTGGCCCATTCATCCCAGATCCTTACGCCATTGTCTTTCAGGTATTTAATATTGGTATCGCCCTTTAAGAACCAGAGCAGTTCGTAGATAATGGATTTCAGGTGCAGCTTTTTGGTGGTAACCAACGGAAAGCCTTCCTGGAGATTAAAACGTAACTGAGCTCCAAAGCAGCTGACGGTTCCTGTACCAGTACGGTCGGTTTTTACGGAACCGTGGTCCAGGATATGTTGGAGTAAGTTGAGGTATTGTTCCATTCGGCAAAAATAAGAAAAAAAGAATCGCTTCCCGTGGAGGTGGCTCCAATCGTTTTTCGATACAAAATGCCTTACGGCCAGACGGTTAAGCAATACCATAGCTTCAGTACAGCTATAGCATAGCTTCGTTATCAAAAGAGTATCATAAGGGCATCAAAAGGGCACCTCAATATCCCAGGGATAATGAGGTGCCCTTATAGTGTACTTATAGCACTATAGGTGTACCGAAGATATACCGAAGGCAAAATAGGGGTGATTACATAATTTGGGCGTTTATTGGGGATCTATTTATTATATGTTCTGTTATACTTCCAGCTACATTGTTCTGTGCATAACCCGTTTACCACGACAACGCTATCAAATACAGCTATATCTACAATGGCGGTATCAGTTTTCTCTCTTGTATAGTATTTCATCATCGCCAGGGTGTCTCCCGGTTGTTTTTCCTGCATGAGAGGGCTAGTGCTGTTACAGTCAGTAACAACAACATGGTCGTCATTATAGGTTTCATAAATGGGATTTCTACAGAAACGACCCATTTATGAAAATGTTACAATCCCCTTCTCTTCATTTCCTTGCGCAATAACCCCAACTCGCGGCCCATTTGTCCGGAGATGGAAGTATTTTCCTGTGCACGGCGAATGAGATAGGGCATCACATCCTTTACAGGACCATAAGGCAGGTACTTAGACACCCGATAACCGGCATGTGCCAGGTTGAAGGTAATGTTGTCGCTCATTCCGTACAATTGGGAAAAGCTGACATGTGGGTGTTGGTGAGGTAGATCTTGTTGTTCCAGCAGCCGGGCTCCCAGCATACTGCTATCTTCATTGTGTGTGCCAATGAAAACGGCGAGTTTATCCAGGTGTTGCATGCAGAAGTCTACCGCGGCGTTGTAATCCATATCGGTAGCTGCTTTGTTCGGTTGTATGGGGGAAGGATATCCCATATCCTGCGCACGTTTGCGCTCTTTTTCCATATAGGCGCCTCTTACCAGTTTTGCACCAAACAGGTACCCCTGTTGTTGTGCCTTGTGGAAGGAGGCTTTTAAAAACTCCAGGCGATCGTGACGATACAGCTGGAAAGTATTGTAAATGATTACTTTTTCTTTGTTGAACTGTGCCATCAGCATATCGGCCATGTCATCTACCGGTTGCTGTATCCAGCTTTCTTCCGCATCAATGAGTAGTCCTTTGTTGTATTTAGCAGCAGTCGCAGCAATAGTCTGGATTCGTTTTGTCACCCTGTCAAACTCGGCTTTTTCCTCGTTGGAGAGCGTTTCGCCGGCATGCATTTTTTCCAGCAAAGAGATACGGGCAAAGCCGGTTACCTTGATGGCGATGAATGGAATGCTGGATTTGTCGCCGGCATATTCGATAGCCCGGATAAATTCCGGTACCGCATGGTCATAGTTCTCTTCCCCTTCCATGGCTTCTACGCCATAGTCAAGTGCCACGCCTACGTGGTATTTATCCAGGGATTCAGCAGTACGGGCAGCTTCTTCCAGGTTTTCACCTCCGCAGAACTGATCGAAGATGGTGGTTTTGATGATTCCCTTTACGGGTAAATGCATCTTAAAGGCTAAGGGCGTAAGGGCTGCTCCCAGCTTTACCAGCCAGGGTTTGCCTATGTTACTAAACAGAAAGTCAGCTTTTTTCAATGCTCTATCCGTTCTGGATTCAAAGGCGATGGCGGTATTCTCGAATGACAAAGGTTGCTGCTTTTCCATGGGGCGCAAAGTTAAGGTGCCGCCCAACATCCACAACGGTAGGGGTCCCCTGCTTTTGGTCAGGTTTAGATAATATCAAAACAAGTGAAGTTTTAATTAAATAAATTGATAATAAAGGATCATTTTTTATTTGATCCCAATGGGGATACGGCCTATAATTTTTTCTTTATTTTTA
This sequence comes from Chitinophaga sp. LS1, assembly GCF_034274695.1. NCBI lineage: Bacteria > Pseudomonadati > Bacteroidota > Chitinophagia > Chitinophagales > Chitinophagaceae > Chitinophaga > Chitinophaga sp. LS1. The sequence goes on along the minus strand of NZ_CP128362.1, from coordinate 3,689,934 downwards.
TACCTTCATCAAAATCAATATTCCCAGTGCCTTTAAATTCAAAGTCCAGCAAGTGGCTGTATATCATTATCGTTCTTATCTTATGTGGGGCCGCCATCGGTATGTGGTATTTCAAACAGGGAAAGAAGCCTGCCCTGGCATCGTTCAGGGAGGCGCAGGTCAATTATACCGCTCATGAGGGGATCATGGGTACCCGTACCAGCCTTACATTGCCAGATAGCACTGAGATATTGCTGAATGGGAATTCGACCCTGCTGGTACCTGACAACTATGCACAAACACATGTTTTATTGCTGGATGGAGAAGCCTGGATCAGCACTAAACATGCTATTAAGCTGGTTACCAATATTCTCACTATCACCAATACCGCTCCTGTCAGTTTCAGAATTCGCTGCTTTGAGGCACAACAGGGTGCAACCGCCTACCTGGGTAGCGGTACAATACAGGTAGCTAAATCCTACCATTCAACTACTGATAACCAGGCAGAAACTTTAGGTATAGGCAATATGGTGCTGGCGAATAAAGAAATAGACCTGATGGAAAAAGAGACTTACCAGCCTGCAGAACTGGATCATTGGTTAAAAGGTGAGTTGGCCTTTTCCAAAGTACCGTTTATGAATGCAATGCATACACTGGAAGAATGGTATGGTACGGAAATTTATGTAGATGGTGATGTGTCGGGACTGCCTGTTTTAGATGGAAGTTTTCCTAATCAATCACTGGAACAGGTATTACAGTCAATGCAAAAATCAATGTCTTTTTCCTATCAGTTCAAAGGAGACAGGGTGAAATTGAAGATAAAGTAATTATTCATTAAAAACTGTTTTTAACCCATGGATGAATTCATGCACTTAGATGCGGCGCCCATCGCTTTGAAAATGGCAGTTTCCACTGGCATAGGCATGCTGGTGGGCATGGAAAGAAAATGGTCTCAAAAAGAGGCGGGTATCCGTACATTCTCTATAGTAGCCTTACTGGGTATGCTAAGTGCCGTGATCAGCGAGCAGTTTATCATTATCTCCATGATTGGCGTATTTCTGCTGGTCATTGCTATTAATGCACGGAGTCTGCTGGCGGAAAGACAGGTAGAAATCACGACTTCTGCCGCCCTTATCGTCAATTGTGTATTAGGGATCCTCGTGGGATTAGGCCATATATTCACACCTGTGGCCGGTGCGATTGTAATGACGATGCTGCTGGCCTGGAAATCAGAACTGAATAAATTTGCCGGAGGATTGCTGCCATCAGAAATCAGAAGCGCCATTTTGCTGGGATTGATCGGCTTTGTCATTTATCCTATCCTGCCTGATAAATATATTGATCGCTGGGAACTTTTTAATCCCAGTGATGCCTGGATCAGCATCATTGCCATTGCGGGTATTGGCTTTGTGAACTATGTATTTCTGCGGATCTTCAGTACTGGTGGATTGTACCTGGGTGCTGTATTCGGAGGATTGGTGAACAGTAGCGCCACCGTGGCTGAAATGAGCTCGCGGGTGCAAACATCAGGTCTTACGTCGAAAATGACGACACTCTGCATGCTGACCACCATTGCCATGTTTGCCCGTAACCTGGTGATTGCCACCTTATTTTCACCGGCTTCTTTATCGTCTACCCTGATTCCATTACTGGCCATGTCCATTGTGGCCGCTCTTTTTATATGGAGAGATAAAATCCATGAAACCAAAATTACGGAGGATACCGGTACGCTAAAACTCGCCTCCCCTATTTCATTGCCTAAGGTATTATGGTTCGGCTTATTGTTCATCCTGATCCAGGTAGGTGGCACCTTGCTGACAAGGGTATTTGGCTCTTATGGTTTACTGGCTACCGGTGTATTTGGGGGATTGGTAAGTAGCGCCAGTACGACGGCAGCAGCAGCTACCATGGCCATGCACAACAGAATCAGTCCGGCGCTGGCAGGGAACGTAGCGATCCTATCCTCACTGGCAAGTGCAGTGGTGAATCTGCCACTTGTCTGGAAAAATATTCAGGATAAAGGAGTAGTGAGAAAGCTTACGATTGAGTTGATGGTTGTGCTGGGTGTAGGTATTATATTAGTGATACTGGACAGGATTTTCCAGCTCTCAGAAATGCTTTTGAAATTATAGGTTAGTTTTCCTGCATCCAATCCTGCTGGAAGATATCAGCGAGATCATTTACCAGCGAAGGTGCGAAATCGACTACCACCGTGATTTTATTGCTCACACGGTCCTGGGTATCATAAGCCGCATATTGCAGGGTAAATCCTTTCCCCTGTAGTTTTTCAGGTATGCCGATGATGATCGCCTCTTCTCCGTAATTACCTATTTTGTACAGGATCCGGGTCCCTACTACCTGTACAAAGTACCCCGCCAGGAAGCGATCCTGTGGATTAGGATAGATGTATACGTACTGGTTATCCACCACACTGTGGATACCGGTCAGTAGTACAGGAGCCTCCCGACTAGCCGAAGAAACTGGAAATCCTCCTCTGGAACAGGTACCATAACCCACATCCAACAACTCATTTTCGTCTACGTTCTCAAAAAAGGATATCAGCTTATCAATATAAAAGGCAAGGATCATTAATATACTTGCCAGTGCGCCGAACATAATTAATTTATCCATTGAGGAAGGTTGTACTACAAACTTAATGTTGCTGACAATGTTTTTGGGGACGAACTACTAAATGGCGGACGAAAGAAGTATTTAAAAACTGACTACTAAGATATTATAAAATTATCAAGTTAAAAGATGTTTGATAAATGGTAACATAAGAGAGGAGGAACTTAGCTAAGTTCCTCTCCCACTTTCTTAAGGAGTGCTAATGTTTTTCTCACCCCTTCATCTTCGGACAATTGGTTGCCCTCGTATTCTATACCGATATGACCTGTATAACCGGCCTCTTTCACGATCTTCAGCATTTTATGATAGTCTGTTTCTACACAGTTACCATTTGCATCGAAATCATAGGTTTTGGCACTGGCGCCTTTCGCAAAGGGCATGAGCTCTGTGACCCCTTCGTAGCGGTCATATTCTTCCAGGCATTTTGTTTTTGCCCATGCTTCAGGCGTATTGGCTTCGGGTTTTGTTCTGTTCAGGCAGAAGTTGCCAAAATCAGGGAGGGTGCCGCAGTTAGGGCGGTTGATTGTTTTCATGACACCAGACAGCCATTTACCATTAGATGAGATGCCGCCATGGTTTTCTACAATTACGTTGATATTATGGGTACTTGCGAATTCTGATAATTTAGAGAGGGATTCTATCACTGCTTTGGCTACATCCTCCGGCTTACCTTCGCCGGCAGCGTTGACGCGGATGGCGTGACACCCCAGGTATTCTGCGGCTTCCACCCATTTATAATGATTCTCCACCGCCTGGTGCCTCTTCTTTGCATCCTGATCGCCCATTTCTCCTTCGCCATCACACATGATCAATACACTCCTTACACCATTGTCACTACAGCGTTTTTTCAGATCAGCCAGGTAGCCTTTATCTTTTGCTTTGTCCTTAAAGAACTGGTTTACATATTCTACTGCCTCAATGCCGAAATCTTTTTTGGCTTTCACCGGGAAGTCAAGGTGGCTCATCTGGTTCGCAAATAATGCCTTGTGGAAGGACCATTCTGCCAGGGAAATTTTGAAGAACAAAGACCTGGCTGTACCCAGCGCTTCCGCTTTGGTGGCGGCTGTGGTATCCTTTGTATCTGATTCTTTTGTTGATTGCCCATTATTACAGGCGGCCAGAATAGTTGGAACCATGCCGGCGCCCATTGTGTACAATGCCAGTTGACGAAGGAAATCCCGACGATGAGAGTGAGAGTTCATATACGTGGTTTTGATTGATGAAAGTGGATTCCGGCCCCGTTTTTGAGACCTGCTTATTCACTAACAATTTATCAAATTAACAGGACAAAAGAAAGATGACCAAAGATTATTTGTAAAAATTTCGCCGAAAGGCATACTTTTTTCGCTTTAAGTTATTATCTTTTGCCTCTCATTCCCGTTTGTCTTTATTATAGATTCCACCACGTGACACCGAAAGGTGGCTTATATGATAAAACTAGCGCCGTACTACTTACGGTAGTACGGCCTCCACGTTATTCTTCAGGGGGATGCCTATGCCACCAGCTGGCCAGCAAAGACCCCGTTACATTCATCAACGGGCCGAACACGGCCGGCGCCAACCCTACCGTCGCTATCTTACCCATACTTTTCGCTATCGCAGATGCCAGCCCTCCATTTTGCATTCCTACTTCTATTGCTATGGTACGGCAATCCTGCTCCTTCATCCGGATCAGCTTACACAACCAGTATCCCAGTCCATAACCTGATAAATTGTGTATCAGGGAACTGAGAATCAATAATAAACCTACATCCAGCAAGCTATCCCGCCCATGGGCAGTAATGATCACAATGATAAATCCAATGGCAGCCATGGAGATCTTAGGCATCACATTGTCCAGCCATTTCGCCCTGCCACTCAAAAAATGATTGAAGACCAGACCCGCTGCCACCGGCAGGATCACCATTTTAAAAATGTCCCACATCATATGAGTGACACTGATATCGATATAACTGCCTGCCAGCCAGCGCATGAGCAATGGTGTAACGAAAGGTGCCAGCATCGTGGAAATAGCCGTGAGCGTTACTGACAATGCGAGGTTCGCTTTTGCCAGATAAGAGATAACGTTCGACGCCATGCCACAAGGCACGGTGCCTATCAATACCACGCCGGCAGCGATCTCCGGGGGAAACTTAAAGAGATGCGCCAGCCCCCAGCCAATAAAAGGCATGATCGTGAAATGACAAAGTACACCTGTCAGCACACCCATAGGCATTTTGATCACACCGTAAAAATCACGGAGACTCATGGCTGTTCCCATGCCGAACATGATGATCTGTAATAAAGGTGTGATTAGTTTTGCAAGGTCGTAATCCCCAATCCGGGTAAAATATTGCGGATAGTATAGCGAAGTTGTCACAGCGGCAAAGATCATTAACGTATACACGTAGCCGCGGGTCTGTGGTTTTCTGGAAAATAATATTGCTAAAAGTACCCAAAAACCAATAATATAAGGGCCGAGATGATTCATAAGTGGATATTTATTTTTACCAGGTTCGTTTTTCTAACATTTTGTCCAGCTCCTGTCTGGTCATAGGTGCCTTACCCGCCTGCTTATGCTGCCATTCCAGAAAAGCCAGTCTGATAGCGTCTGTCCAGTTGTTGTCCAGTTCTCCGGGCGTATATTTTCCAGTCTTCAGCATCTCAAAACTAAATGCATCTTTAACCTGTATAAAGGCAGCGATACCAATTACTTTTTCTGCGAGATGAGCGGGCACGAAAATAACGCCTTCTTTGGAGGTTAATACTAAGTCACCCGGCAGTACGACTGCCTTTCCTATACGAATGGGTACATTCATACCAGACAACATTACGTTTTTCAAGAAGGATGGATCCCAGTCTCTCACCAGCGCATTAAAACCCGGAATGTCTTCCAGCCCTTCCAGATCACGCGCCGATGCATTGAAGACTACACCATTGCCGGAGCGGGCATAGATGGCATTCCCTAATGTAGAACCGATCAGTGTACCATCCGCAATTTTACCAAATCCATCAGCCACATATACATCACCTTTCGTCAATTGCTGTATGGGCCATGAATTACTATTGCCTTTCCAGCCTTTTTGTTGTCCGCGTTCTTTCAGATGTGCTTCTATATCCGGTCTGGCTGGAATAAACATGGCTGTCAGTGCTCTACCTGCAATCACGCTATCCGGATGGATCATTTTAAATCCACCTTCAAACTGGCAATGGTATCCTTCTCCTTCCAATATTGTCCATACATCATCCAGCCCTACTTCTTTTGCCTGTGCAATCACAGCATCAGGAATACGGGGACGGCCGTCCGGAAAGCGTTCTCCTTTCCAGTCGGCCGTTAAAAATATCAGTTCCTCTTTGGATATTGTCTGCGCTGCTACACGATTCATCAGCAGACAGAGTGGAATCAAAAAAAACAGTTTCATATTTTAATTTTCGGTTTGTACTGAGATACTATCCGCCAGGCCATTCAGGTCATACACGACCTTACCCGCACGAATGGTGACTTCGCAGGCGATCCTTTCTTTCCCTTCCAGTTTTACACCCATAGGATCTGCATAGCCAAACTGCCCTTTCTCTAATCTTAAAATAGCAATGTCTGCCACGGTATTTTCTGAAAGTGCACCCAGTTCTTCGTGACGAATGGCTTTTGCAGCATCATCCGTCGTTGCTTTGATCAGCGCATTAAAACTCATACCCATTGCCATGGTTTTCGACATCACATTCAGCAGGTCTTTCATGGCAGCATTCATACTGCCTGTGTGAATATCCGTGCTGATCGTATTGGGTAGGAAACCTGCTTTCATAGCAGGCATCGCGATCTTGTAGGAAAAGCTGGTGCCACCATGTCCCACATCGAAGAGGATACCTTTTTTACGTGCTGCCCAGATGTAATCAGGCACTTTTCCATTTTCATCTACGATAGGCATACGTCCTTTTACATTGGCATATACATGGGTAAAGATATCGCCGGGGCGCAGGTGCTTTTCAAACAATTCATTGAGTGGCAAAGGCGGATTACTACCCCCAAAGTCAATCATTACCGGTGTTCCCGTCATCTCTCCTGCCTGTACCGCTCTATCCACGGGTGTCCATTCCGCACCTTCAAAGTGTGCCACCTTGATCCCTACTAAGTATTTCTTATACTGGCGAATGGTCAGTGCCGTCATCTTTGCATCCATATCATTCGTATCCTGTTCATAAGGACCACCCCGCATACCACCACCTACAATATTAAGAAAGGCCAATACCCTCGTTTGCGAATGACGGATGGTCTGATCCAAAAACGTTTCAAAGCTGCGCCATCCGGAGCTACCGGCATCTACTACTGTCGTTACACCACAACGGAATGTAAAACCATCTGGTGCTACGGCACTGTAACTGTTATTTAAATACCTGTTAGGCGTGGTGCCAATGAAATTATGTGTATGAATATCAATAAGGCCCGGCGTCACGTACAATCCTTTTGCATCAATGACGGTGGCGGCTTTCGTAGCATCGATGTGTGGTGCTACCCTGGCAATGGTATCTTCTCTGAGTGCAATATCCATGACTGCATCAATATGATTGCGCGGGTCAATGACGTGCCCGTTTTTTATGAGGAGGCTGTATTGTTGTGCATGCAAAGCACTCCCAGCCAGCATGAGAAATATTAAAAACCTCATTTCTGTTACTTTAATGTTAAGACCTGTGGGGTAAAAATTAACAGGGAGCCTCAAGGCTCCCTGTGGGTGACTAAACACACTCCAATTTATCAACCATGCGTTTCCGACAAAGCTTTCTCTGTGAGCGCTTTTTTCAGCGCTGCGGCTACTATTTTTTCCTGTCCGGGTACCAGCATCCAGGTAGTAATGGCTACGGCATGCTGGGTTTCCCCATCAGCTATTTCTATGGATGGAGAACCGCTTCTTAGTTTCTCTTTTAATTCTGCTGCGGTAGCAGGAATCTTTTTGGCATCCCAGCTTACATGCAGGGTAGGCACGTGATTGGCGATAGCCGGTACTTTCACGGTAGTAGTTACACCACCTACAGAAGTTGCTGCATCGCCAATCAACTTAATCTGTGCTTCCCACATTTTCCATTCTTTGTCATGATCGGTAGCCAGATAAGTTTCCAGCGCTATCAGCATACCGAGTATTTCTTCTTTGTTTACTTTCAGACCACGGCCAATGGTATTCCCTCTTGGAGGAGCACTGAGGCGCGCTGCCTGAATGTATTTCTTTCTGCCCAGCAGCAAACCGGCACTTTGTGGGCCACGAATACCTTTACCACCTGAGAAACAAACCAGGTCATACCCCATGTTTGTATACTTCCACAGGTTTTCCACAGGAGGCACGTCTGCCGCACAATCTATCATGGTAGGGATGTTGTGTGCCTGTGCTATTTTCAGGAACTCTTCTACCTGTACCGGTCCATCAAAGTTGTTCGCATTCAGGAAATACATCAGCGCAGTCTTGTCGGTGATAGCGCTGATCAGTTCTTCTTTGGTATCTACATAAACGATCTTCAACCCTGTATTTTTCAAGGCATGTGCATAAGCGATATCATGCTTGCGCTGGATGATCACTTCTGTCTTCATACCAGTGCCTTCCAGGTGTGGCAGCTGTGCTACTTTCTTTTCATCCATGCCAGTGAGCACACCCGCAGCTCCCAGGGTCATGGCAGATGCACAACCAGAAGTGACGGTAGCATATTCACATTTCAGCAGCTCTGCAATGCGGGCACCTACTTTATCCTGTAGCTCATCGAGCAATACGAAATCTTTCGAAGCATAGTTAATGGCATTCATCACTTCAGGACGCATGAGCGATCCTGTCATAGCGGTATACGTGCCGGCCGCATTGATAAAAGTGCGGATACCTAAATCTTTGAAATAATCTTTTGCGACAGCAGGTGCTGCGGCGTCAGTTAATGGCAATATATTAGCACTGCCTGCGAAAGCCCCGAATACAGGGATCACAGACATGTTTTTCAATAAGTCTCTGCGGTTCATGAGTAGTAAAATAAAAACGTGAGGAAGAAAGTGGGATCGCTTCAATAAGCGATCCCGTAGAGAAGGGGGAACTATTTTTATAGAGATGCAATGCAGTCCATTTCTACAAGAGAGTCTCCCGGCACTCCTCCATATACAGCTACGGTAGTGCGTACCGGAGGGTTAGCGCCAAAACGGCCTCTATACACCTCATTCATGGCCTTGTAATCGCTCAGGTCATGTAGGAATACGCTTACCTTCAATACCTTGTCCATCGAAGAACCTGCCTTTTTCAACTGTGCTTCCATTTCTTTCAGCACATGATCTGTATGTGCCTTGATGTCTCCATCAAAGTGGGCGCCGATACCTGCAACGTATACGGTGTTGCCATGCACTTTGAAGCTGGAAAATAAAGGCACTTCCTGGTCATAAACTACATTTCCATTTTCTGTTTTGGCAGGCAGTGTCGCCCCGGCAGCCTTTGCTACGGCACTGATGCCGGTCATGCCAGCTGCGGCGGCAAACATTTTTTTCAATACGGATCTTCTTTGGTTTTGCATGATTTCAAAAGTTGAGAGGATTATTCTTTATCCCACCATATGCGGGTTGTCATCAGGTTTGCGCCTTGTCTGTCTATCGCTTCCTGCAGGCTTGCTGCGTTCACGCTTTCTTCTGAAGGTGGATACAGGAGACGGCGGGGAATGGTACCACCAGTAATATTGCCGGAGATATTCACTGGCGTGAGTGCAGGATATCCCAAACGGCGCCAGTTGGCATGAATCTCCTGTTCATCGAGGAACATGGATACATAGTATTCATTGCCGATCATTTCCAGCTGTTGAGCTGTGGTACCAGTAAGAGTATGTGCTGCCTGGTAAGCTGTGATTTTACTTTCAGCAATCACCCCTGCAGTGCCAAATTCTGCCCAGTTGCGCATAGAAGCACCAATGGCGGCAGAGAAAGTAGTCGCTGCATCACCGGAATACCAGCCTCTTACAGCCGCTTCTGCCAGGTAAAGATTTACTTCTGCAGCACTCATCACAATGATAGGTGCAGTATATTGTAAGATGGTTGACGGATTTGGTTCTGAATAATACACGAAGCTATCTGGTTTCAGCAGCAAGCCATTGGGCATACCGAATTGCAATGCGGTGCTGGTATCTGCCTTTCCATCCTTCCATACGATGGCGATTACATTCAGGCGCGGATCATTATTATCTTTCAGCAAATTGATAAATGTTTGGGCCAGTTTACCACCTTCTGTATTGCTCGTACCATCTGCCACCGCGTAGTCGTTGGAAAGCAGGGCAGCCGCTCTTGGATTCCTGTTCAGCGATGTACCATCTGTGTATTTCATGGTAGCAATGTCTGCATCATCCGTAATAACACCACCTGCAATTGCCTTCTGTACCCAGGTCTGTGCAGATGTTGCATCGATTTTTGACATGCGCATACCCAGGCGCAGCATCAGGGAGTAAGCAAATTTTTTCCACTTGGTTACATCTCCTTCATAGATATAATCACCTGCACCAAAAGTTGTTTTGGAGGCATCGAGCGCCTGAGCAGCTTCATCCAGTTCATTCAGCATATCGGCATAGATGTCCTTTTGTGCATCGTAACTAGGTGTAAAGTTGTTAGTCGTATATCCCTGTGCAGCTTCAGAATAAGGAATGTCGCCATAGAGATCTGTTATGCGGTGCATAATGAATACGCGCCAGATGCGAGAGATGGACAATTCATTGACTTCTGATGAGTCCAGTGCATTGATAACGGTCGCTATTTCATTTACAGCTCCGGGAAATCCAGTCGTAAAGTAATCGTAGGGATAGGTACCTTGTTGAAAATAATATTTGTCTCCTATACCCGGTACGTCTTTGTATGTAGCAAATTGCTGCATAGATCCACCGCATGCCAGTGCATCTGTGGCAAACCAGCTGTTGTTCAGCGCGTCCAGCAGAGCTTTGCTGAACATATATTCCGGTACTGCGCTGCTAGAGGCATCCGGATTCACATTCATTTCTTCAAAGCCTTTGTCACATGACTGAATCAGTAATGTAGCTGCTATTGCTGTATATATAAGAAAGTTAAATCGCATTTTCATAATTCGAGTGTGTAACATGAACAATTAGAATTTAGCCATCAGGTTCAAACCAAAACTTCTGGTGCGTGGTATACCAAACGCTTCAAAGCCCTGGGCATTACTGTTCGTGTAGCTGGATTCCGGATCAAAGTTGTCCGTATTCTTGTACAGGATGAGCAGGTTACGTGCTACGAAAGACAGGGAAGCGCTCTGTACGATCTTCAGCTTTTGCACAGGTATCTGGTAGCTCAGTACTACCTGGCGCAGTTTTACGAAGCTACCGTCGTATATGAACTGATCTGTATAATTCTTGGTATTGTCGTAGTAAAGACGCAGATTAGATACCGGGATGGTATTGGTATAAGCATTGCCATTCTGATCAACGCCACTCAGTTCCAATCCGTTTTCACGGCCTTTCAATGTCTTTTTGTGCAGACCAAAACGGGTAGCGTATACATTCATTACAGAGAATACCTTGTTACCGAATTTACCGTCTACCAGCACATCCAGTGACAAGCGTTTATAATTGAAGGTATTGCTGAAACCCATCGTCAACGGTGGTACACCATTACCTAAATTTTTCAACGCACTCTTTTGCTCGTACCCGGTAGCGCTATTGTAAATAGTTTCACCTTTCTCATTTTTCGCTGCGGAATACCCTTTGATCACACCATAGGGGCTACCTACGGAATTGTGTATAAATGCCCAGCTACCCACGCTGGTAGCCATCTGCAAGGTAGTGAGACCTGCTGCCAGTTGTTCTACTTTGCTTTGGTTGTAAGCCACATTGTAGCTCACATTCCAGGTGAAGTTTTTAGATTTTACAGGTGTACCGGTTAACAGTACTTCAATACCCTTGTTGGATAATTTACCCACATTCAGCAGTGCATTATTATAGCCGGAAGTGGTAGAGATGGCCGTAGTTACGATGTCGTTCGTCGTATGCTTGTTGTAGTAAGTGATATCAAAACCTATACGGTTATTCAGGAGCTGTGCTTCAACACCTACTTCGTAAGTAGTAGACGTGAGTGGTTTCAGGTTCGAATTGGTGACCAGGTTTGCACCGTTTGACTGTGTGATTGTTTGTACAGGTTGGCCTTCATGTCCACCCTGTACCATACTATAACTCTGGTTCAGGATGTATGGATCAGGCGTTGCACCACCCACCTGCGCCCATGAGGCGCGTACTTTGGCAAAGCTGATAGCTTTAGGCAGCTGTACCGCATCAGAAAGAATGAAGCTGCTACCTACAGCAGGATAAAAGATGTGATTATTCTGAGGACTTAATGTAGAAAACCAGTCTTCACGGCCGCTGAAGTTCAGGAACAGGACAGATTTATAATCCAGGTCTACCGCACCGAAAATAGAGTTAGTCGCTACATTGTTTCTTGTGGGCGTAGTTGTGACTGTACTCAGGTTGGTATAGCTGTAGAAGAATGGAATAATGAACTGTGTACCAGTAATGGCTGTTTGATTTGATTTGTATCTGCGTGAATTTCCACCTGCAAGTACGTTCAGCCCGATTGTACCGGCGAGTTTGGTATTGTAGTTCGCCGTCAGCATAGAGTTGGTTTCTGATACTGCATTTCTTATGCCGCTGTATTCACCTGCAGCACCTGTAGTATATACTGTACCAGTTGGAATGATACCTACATAGTCATAGTTAAAGAAATCGCGGCTGATATTTCCTTTTACATACAGGTTCTTGAGGATGTCGTATTTCACACTTGCCTGACCAATGAAACGGTTTTTGGTATCATTGTTTTTGAAGCGGTTCACTACGAAATAAGGGTTGGAAGCGTACGCAGTTTCGTTCCATTGTATTTCACGACCATTTGCATCATAACCGGGATCCAGGGAGCGGATGTCCACTGTATTCGCGATCATATACACGCCCCAGTTGGGGTTGCCGGTAGCATCCCCGGAACTGGAGCGGTTTGTGGCATTCTCAACATTATATTGCGCTATTGCTTCGATGCTGATCTTTTTACCCAGGACAGCGTTCAGGTTCAGGTTCGCAATTTTCTTGTCGAACTTTGAATTGGGAACGATGCTTTTGCTGTTGGTATTGGAGAGCGAGAAGCGGAAGTTCAGTGCTTCATTACCACCGTTAAAAGCCACGGTGTTTGTATAGGTAGAACCTGTACGGTAGAAATTCTGGATATTGTTCTTTTGTGGAGAGTATGGATGTTCTTTACCATCGAATGCGATATAATTCTGACCATCCATCTTAGCCCCCCAGCTGCGACGGCCCCAGGTTACTGCCTGTGACTGTGAAGAAGGTTTTACACCACCATCACCCTGGCCATATTCATATTGCCAGTCAGTAAATACAACAGGTGTTTCTGCGGTGAAGGTAGAATTGTAATCTACCCCAACCCCCTTTCGGGCACGTCCTTTTTTGGTAGTGATGAGAATCACACCATTTGCTGCGCGGGAGCCATAGAGTGCAGCAGCAGTACCGCCCTTCAATACGCTAATGGTTTCGATATCATCAGGGTTGATACCACCAATACCATCACCACGGTCTACGTTCTGACCACCACCACCGGTAGTAGGGCTTCCGCCTGGTGTAGTGTTATCGATTGGCATACCGTTTACAACATAGAGTGGTTGGTTATCCCCATTCAATGAGGTGTTCCCACGAATGATCACACGGCTGGAACCGCCGGGGCCACTGGCCAGGCTAGTAGCGTTCACACCTGCAATTTTACCGGTAAGTGCATTGGCAACGTTCACCTCGCGGGCCTGTGTGAAGTCACTACCCTTTACTTCGGTCACTGCATATGCCAGTGCTTTTTTATCTTTTTTGATACCCAATGCAGTCACTACTACTTCGGAGAGTGCTTTGTTGGATTCAGCGAGTGTTACACTTACCAGGTCAGCAGCGCTGTTGACAGTGATCTCCTGTTTATCAAAACCAATGGATGACACTACCAATACTACAGGAAGTGTAGCATCTTTTAAATTAAGTTCGAAATCTCCTTTATCGTTGGCAACAGTTACGAGAGCGGAATTACCTTTTACAGAGATGGTAGCACCTGGTACCGGCGCGCCATCGGGGCCGGTAATTTTCCCTTTCAGTTTATCGGCAAAAAGTGCGTTGTAGTTGAGAATAGTCGTATTTACGTCCCTTGTATAAATAGAATACTGTGTTTTGTTGACACGGCTATAGGCAAGCGCGAAATCAGACAGTAACAGTTTTAAGGCAGCTTCTGCCTCCATTGTTTCTGCTTTGTCTACGACATCAGCGGGCACCATTTTACCATCCAGCAGTCCTTCTCTGTATGCGAAACGGATATTTTGCAGCTTTTTCAGCCTTATCAGTGCATCCTTCAGTGACATTGTTCCTGCCTTGTGGTATGGGATATTGTCTGTCTGCCTCATGGAAGCATACATCGCGGGCGTCTGTGCGCTGACAGGTGCAGCAATACCTGGTAGCAGGGCACAGGAAAGCAGCCCCAAAATGAGATTTTGGTTTAAAATGTTCATTAGTTTTTTTTTACGTGTACTGTTTATACGCGCTTCCTCCGCGTACTCCCTTTTACTTTCCTGATGTGATGACCAGTTCCTTTTTGGATGGCTGATCGATTGTTACGTTTAGCGTAGTGGTAATTACGGTTAAGAGTTCTTCAACATTCGTTACGTTAATATCTCCTTCAATCTTTAACTTCCTGAGTGAGGCATCAGCTACTTTCACGGTATAGCCATAGTTATCCTGCAGTGTTTCTATGATCTCACCTAAAGTGGCGTCTGTAAACGTAAGCTGTATCTCGGTCCAGCGCTTTATCTTCTCGGGCTTATCTAACTTTCTTGTTACTAGTAATTTATTGTCTGCGTATTCCACATAGTCTCCAGGCAACATGACGAGCGAGCGATCCTTATTATAATCTACTTTGATCTTACCTGTGATCAATCCAACTTTGGTTTTACCATGACGGCTTCTGACATTGAACGATGTACCCAGTACTTCTATACTAATGCCATTGCTATGTACTATAAATTGCTGGCCGGGGCCTGTTCTGTTGATATGTTTTACATCAAAATAGGCTTCCCCATCAATCCATACTTCTCTTGGTTTAGTGTCACTCCATTCTTCATTGAATGATATAGCAGAAGATGCATTGAGTGTTACGGTACTATGGTCTGGCAATGTCACTGTTCTCATTTCTCCATAACCAGTTGCTATCTGCTCCATATGCGTCCGGAAGTAATGGTTCACTATCATATACCCCCCGGCAGTCACTACCAGGGCTACTGCTGCTGCACGCACCCAGTTGTTTAACCAACGCAGGCGGGCAGGGCGGGCACCCTGACGTTCTATAGTCGCAGTGATCCTTTCGAGTACACGGGCTTTGCTATCTTTATTGTCCCAGAACTCCTGTGACCGGTAGGAACGAATCACATTTACAGCAAACTCAAAGTTGGCTGCTGCTACAGGATATTGTACAGGGAATTCGCTCCAGAATTGTGCTGTTACAGGGTCTTGTTCTTTGCCTGAAACCCATTTGATAAAAGCATCATCGTCCAAAAAATCCTGTAGTGAATACGCTAAATATTTATCATTGTTCATCACGCTATCCCCTGTTTATTGGTATTATACATGACATATTGAAAATTATCCCTCCAAAACCGGATTTTTTTTTGAAATATTTTTCAGCAGGAAGAAAAGGCCGCATAAAAGCAGCCAGGTTTGTTTGTTGGAGGCCTTTTGCAGGTTATCGAGGGCTTTATATAATAATTTATAGGTAGAACTCATATTGATGTCCATGATCGTGGAGATTTCTTCGTAGGACATGCCTTCATAAAATCGCAGGAAGATGATCTCCTGTTGTCTGGCAGGGAGGGTATTAACCAGGTCTATCACCTGCTTACGCAGTTCCTGCTCCTCCTGCCGGAAAGATGCATCAGGAATAAAGTTGACAGTAAAGCCAGTCCCTTCCCCATCCAGTTCCACGAATTTAGAAAGGGACTGGATCTTACGGAATAAGGTAGAACGGAATGCTTTGTACAGGTAATTTTTTACAGATACAGGTTGACCCAGTCGCTGGCGGGTAGTCCATATTCTCACAAAGAGATCGTGCACTACATCGTGGATGAGGTCTTCATCCCGCGTAAACTTACGGCCGTAGTTGTTCAATAGTTCGTAGAACTCTCCATAAAGAGCGGTGAAGGCATCCCAGTCCCCCTGTTTAAACGCATTCCACCATAACACATGACTCTCCGATTGCATAGACAGTTGATTTTGGAAGACGCCTAATAATACAAAAAACTGGTCAAATCTTCACGATAATATTTCGCTTGTACATGATCCAAACGGGTATGAGCATGAGTAGTACCAATGTGATAGCTGCTGCCAGTGAGGCATTGAGCGGCGATAAGAATGGCATGAACAGGGAGGATGGTATACTGTGTATTCTTGGTACCAGTCCGGACAGTACATATGCCGTAATGGCGTTCCGGCCAAATGCTACAAATGGCGGTGTAATGCTTTTATATCCCTGTACATCTATGAGCCAATAGCAAAGCGCCAATCCCATACTAGCCAGCCCTGCTGTAAATAATACGAATGAACTGGTCCACAATTGTTTGTTGATCGGGAAAAAGCCATCCCATACCAGCCCTGCCAATACTGACAGGAAACCTGCTGTAAATAACCAGGCGACCTTATCTGCTTCAGGCTTATCTTTTCTTCTGACCCAATCACCCACCATAATCCCCAATAAACCAGTACCAATCGCAGGTAATGTGCTTAAGAGTCCTTCTGGGTCCCAGGTGCGGGATTGCTTCCAGAGATGATCAGGGGTGAGGATCAATCTGTCCAGCCAGGCACCTAAGTTAGTTTCCGGTTCCAGATTGGGATACCCCACACCCGGTACAGGCACAAGGGTCATAAGCAGGTAATAGCCTACCAACAGCCCGCCACAGACCCATATCCTGGTTTTGCTGCTGGTTTTCAGATATAATAATGATATGATGAGGTAAACTACCGCAATCCTGGCCAATACACCCGGTATACGGACGTGTGCGAAGTCGAACTTAGGGATTAATCCAAAAGCCAGTCCAATGCCAAATATGATGGCCGCACGGCGAAATATGTGGAGGATGAGTGATTTATGTAGGGTAGGGTCTTCTCTCCTGCTGCTCAGGGCAAACGATACTGCTACGCCCACCATAAAGAGGAAGAACGGGAATACCAGGTCTGTAGGCGTGCAGCCATTCCATTTTGAGTGCTCCAGAGGGGCGTAGATATGGGCCCAGTCACCGGGATTGTTTACGAGGATCATTCCGGCTACGGTAACGCCGCGAAAAAAGTCTAGGGAAAGTAAGCGCTGTTTCATTGAATGAAAAATATAAAAAAAAAGGGAATCATTATAATGATTCCCTTTCTCATTTATTCTTTCTGTGCTATTTGCATTTTGACGAGGGTCGCCCTGTCATAAAACACCAGCTTAGTTATTTTCAATGATTTTTCGTCTTCAAATTGAATATCCACCTGGTAATAATCCGGGAATTTATCCTTCGGCGCGTAATACCGGCACCTGAAAAACACCGTACTATCTGTCTTCATGGCCGTTACAGCAGGTATGGTCATTTCTGCCACATCCCGGATACTTTCTGCCGCACCTTTCATGTTCGACTTTAGGAGATTGTCGTATTTTACTTTGGTCTGGTCCAGTAATTTTGCCGCTTTATCGGGTTTTCCATCCTGGACATACTCCATAAAGTTTATAGCAACTTCCCGCTGATCTAAATTTCCTATGTTCTGGGCTAAAGCGGGTTGCAATGCCAACAGGCATAGCACCATAACGAGTAAATAGTTGTTTTGCATACGAAGGGGGAATAAAATGATGGTTGAATTTGAATACGACTCTCTGGATTAGACAGCCCTTGCTCTGACAGGTTTAAATTTATCCACACTTTTGTTATCCCTAATTTAACGAATTAACCCCATAAAATGAACGAGCTGGAAATACGAGCAACTCAGACAAAGGACCATGGCGATGCTACCAGAAGAAAAATTATATAAATAGGGGTATTTGTTCTATTCAGTTGTCTACCTTTAGACGCAAATGACCATTGGGTAATAGAATTTGTGAAAGAAAAATTATCAGATAGCCATACAATTGAGCAATACTTCTTCGAGTATTTCGAGGATCTGCATCGGTATGCCTATACCTTGCTGAAGGATAATGAGGAAGCGAGAGACGTGGTACAACAGGTATTCATGCACCTATGGGAGAAAAAGGAAACGTTATCTATTAAGCAGTCAGCACGGGCTTACCTCTATACCGCTACGCACAATCACTGCCTGAACAGGATTAAAAGCCTTCAAACCCGGCAGCGGCATTATAAAAGCTTTGCCACCGGGCAGGAACATGCTACCTGGAACAATGAAGAGCAGGTATCCGTCCGGGCCCTTAAAAAAGAAGTTTTGTCAGCTATGGAATCATTGCCGGATAAGTGCAGGGAAGTATTCTATAAAAGCAGATTTGAGGAGAAAACTTACCCAGAGATCGCGAAAGAGCTTGATATCTCCGTTAAAACAGTTGAAGCTCACATGGGTAAGGCCCTCCATACTTTACGTACAAAATTATCAGACAAAACGTATTTCTGGCTATTGATCTCGTTTCGTTTATTGACTGAAATTCAAAAATTCTTCCACTGATTATGGCAAATATTCAAATCACCGACGAGCTCCTGTCCAGGTACTTCGCTGGGGAAGCCCTCCCTGAGGAAGCAATGGCGATTGACGATTGGAAGAGGAGCCTTTCGGACAACGCCAGCCTTTTCCAGGCCAGCTGGGATGCGTGGCACATAACCGGTGAACATCCCTACTCACTTCCAGATTTACAGAAGGTATGGCAGCAAACGAAGCCCCGCACCAAAATACGTGTACTTCCATGGGTGGCAGTAGCCGCAACTTTGCTGACTGCGGTTTCATTGCTATGGTTACAACTACGTAAACCTGCTACCATGGAGATCGCTGCTACCCAACAAACAGTAACGCAAACACTACCGGATGGCTCTGTGGCAAAGGTAGCTCCAGGTGGCAATATCCACTATATCAACCGTACTATTCAATTGAAAGGGAGTGGTGAATTTGATGTGAAGTATGACCCCTCACATCCATTTATAGTGAAAGCAGGTCCTGTGCAGGTGACGGTATTGGGCACCACCTTTCATGTAGCAGAAAGTGATTCACTGATCATGGTAAAGGTAAGTTCAGGCAAAGTAAAAATGCAAAAGGACAATAAAGCTGTAGTGGTTACGGACGGTCAGATGGCATATTACAAGGCCGGTGCTTTAGTGCTTGAAAACTATCATTTTACTTTCGACAACAACACACTGGGCAGTATTACCGAAAGGCTGTCTATGGCATATAATAAAAAAATTGTGCTGCAAAATCCTGCCATGGCAGCGTTAAGACTATCCAGCATATTTGAAGACAAAACCCTTGACTATATGCTGGAAGTGATCACCTCTACGCTAAATCTAAAATACACTTATCGTAACGCTGATGAAATCCTTATTGAAGAAGAACAGTAAAATAGCAGCTTGTTCTGTTAGCATGGTATAAAGGTAAAAAGGGGATGTATAATAAGTAACAGGAAGTCCATGAGAATGGCATGTACGAAAATTCTCTCCATCTGGTACCCGAATAAAAGGGGGCTGTCTCGAAGTTTTGAGACGGGCCCTTTTATTCGGGTTCCTGATATAGTCAGGTAGGATTATTCTTAATAGCCTGTGTTTTGCTCATACAATCCTCCACTCGCAGAAATCTCCGCCGATGGTACAGGATAAAGCACATAAGCCGGCACTACTGTTTCTACATTCGTCACCGCATCAGCCGCAATCCATGCATTCATCGTAGTCACCGCCATACCTTCACGCACCAGGTCATTCCATCTCAGGCCTTCACCTAAGAATTCTTTTCTGCGCTCTTCCATCAATTGCTCAATTGTTACATTTGACAAGTCACTCAGCCCCGCTCTTTCTCTTACCTTATTCACAATTGCATCTACATCTGCCTGTGAGCCGGAAGCACCATGTAAGATACATTCCGCCTTCATCATCAACACATCTGTATAACGCAATACGATAAAGTTAATAGGCCAGTCTGTACCACTGGTTCCCTTGTAAGCCGTATTGATATACTTCCTGATAAACGGACCTGCTGAATAGGTCGTTGCGATATTGAAGGTTTTGCGTGTATCAGTATCGCCATAAGAAGTTTTGAGATTGCTGGTCACTGCAAAGTTGCTGGCCCCATATCCATTCCCGTAAGTATTGGACAACCCTAAACTGGTCCAGTAAGCAACCGGTACGAGGTAACTTGGGAAACCCGCGCCATTGGAGCTACTCATAAACTGTACATCAAAGATCACTTCTGCATTATTCTCGTTGGTATAAGAGAAGATATCGGAGTAGCTACTCAAAAATGAATAAGCACCACTATTGATGATTTCATTGAACAATGCCAGCGCCTTATCATATTCACCACTGTTTAAACCAGGTCCGTTGATACCATAGTCAGGACCTGAACGGGTGAGATATACCTGTCCCAGTAAACCTTTGGCAGCATAGGAGGTCGCTCTGCCCACATTTGAACTGGTATAGCTGGTAGGTAGATGCGCCCCTGCATAAGTCAGGTCAGCGATAATAGTATCGTATACCTGTGATACATCTGTTCTGGGTACAGTAGCCGCTTCTGAAGAAGTCATGGCTGTGGTGATCAAAGGTACTTTGCCAAATAACTTCACCAGTTCGAAGTAGTAGAATGCTCTCAGGTAATGGCACTCAGCAATCAGTCGTGCACGCAGCGTCGTATCTGTTACTACACTGCCTTTTGTTTCGAATGCAGCCAGTGTACTGTTTGCATTGTAGATGGCATTGTAATTATTCTGCCAGGCATTCGTGATGAATGTAACCGCTGTAATATCAGGTGACATATCATTGATTCCCTGCCAGTCACGGTTACCATCAGAGATAGCGTTTATATTATCACTACGCATCTCACCCAGCCACAGGGCCATAGATGGATAGTTCTTTAACCCTGAATACACACCATTCACTGCCTGCACAAAATCGTTCTGTGTTGAATAAAAATTAGTCGTTGTTGTACTGGATACCGGTGTCTGATCCAGCTGCTTAGAGCAGGAAGCGAATAGCAGACCCAATAGAAACATATATCCTGATCTCATTGTTTTACTTTTTAAATTAGAAGGTGACATTCAAACCAATAACCGCAGATTTGCTCAAAGGCACTGCGCCATAATCTCCTGGCAGTGAATAGCTGGTATTACCACTGGTATTGGTATTCTGTGCTTCAGGGTTTGCACCACCTTTGTATTTATCATGGCCAAACCAGTTCTGTAAAGAAGCGGTGATACGCGCACTGCTGATGGCACTTGTTCTGAGAATGTGTTTCAGGTTATATCCTAAAGTGATGTTCTGAATACGCCAGAAGTCAGTGCTGTAGATCCAGTCTGATGTTACGTTAGGTACGGTATAAGTAGATGCTGCTTTACCACGTGGTGCGCTGAAGTTTTGGTTATCATCTGTATACCGGTCTCTCCATACACCCAAAGTATTCGCTGTTGTACTACCTGAAAAATCGATTGCCCTACCCAGGTAAGAAAGGATTGAACCACCATGCTGACCATAGATCGTTACACCCAGATCAAAATCTTTGTACTTGAATGTATTGGTGAGTCCCCAAGTATATTTAGGATTTGGCTGGCCATATACCACCCTGTCAGCAGAAGTGATAGCACCATCGCCATTCGCATCATAATACTTCGCATCTCCTACTCTCTCTTTGGATACCCTTGCTACACTGGAATTATCGATATCCGCCTGTGTGAGCAGACCATTTACTTTCGTTACATAATAGCTGAACAGTGGTAAACCTTTTTTCAACAGGTATGGTGCATTACTACCACTGTAAGCAGAAGATATTTCAATTGGTTCACCATCAGCACCCAGTTCCAATACTTTGTTCTGGTTGAATGCGATGTTTGCATTGGTAGACCATTCAAATTTTTTCAGCCGAACGTTCACACTGTTCACACCAATTTCAAGCCCCTGGTTCTGCACGGCGCCAATGTTCTGCAGACTGGTTGTAAAGCCACTCGCACCTACTACAGGAAGGTTCAGCAGCAGATCCGTATTTTTCTTTCTGTATACATCCACGATCACATTCAAACGGCTGCGCAGGAAACTACCATCAATACCTGCGTTCCAGGTAGAAGAAGTTTCCCATTTCAGGTTAGGATTTGCCAGACCTGATACGACCTGTCCGGTAGCGGCTGTAGCGCTGTTACCGCCAAAGCTGTAAGTGGCACTGGTGAGCGTTGGAATAGAACCATAATCACCAATGTTGTTATTACCAGATTTACCCCAGCTTACACGCACTTTCAGGTCATTGATAAAGCTCACGCTTTTCAGGAAAGGCTCTTCAGACAAACGCCATCCGATGCTGGCAGAAGGGAATGTACCCCAACGGCTGTCAGCACCAAAACGGGAAGAAGCATCTTTTCTCAAACTGGCTGTCACCAGGTATTTACCTGCATAGTCATATTGTACCCTGCCAAACCATGAGTACAGCACGTTGTTGGTTTCGGTAGTAGAGCCGGTAGTCGTCACCCCTGAACTATTGGGAATGGCATTGTTCAGTGTTTGTATAATATCGTTGGCAAAGCCACCTGCTGTGGCAATGGTAAAGGTTTCGTAGTGTACCTTATTGTATGATTCACCCAATACTGCAGAGATATTGTGTTTACCTGCGATGGTTTTGGAATAAGTCAGGGTATTTTCATTGATGAAGTTTTGTTTAAGGTAACCACCGTAGGAACCAGAAGCATTCTTACCCGGATTGGTTACCAGTTCTGTGGCAGCACCTACCACCACATCATCAGGAATATATCTTTTGGTAGTAAGATTCATCTGGTCCAGGTTGATGGTAGACTTCAGTACCAAACCGGGGATGATTTCATACTGGCCATACATAGATCCCAGCAGACGGGTTGTCTTTACAAGACTGGTCACTTTTTTCAGGTAAGCATAAGGGCTGATCAGTTTTGCACTTGCCCAGGTGTAGGTAGAAAGGCCACCGGCGCCTGTCATATTACCAGCAGTAGATTCTACAACCGGTACCATTTGCAGGGCTTTCATTACCTGATTGTCCTTACCTTCTGCATCAGGTGCATGGTTTTCTGAATAGCTTGGCGCGAGGTTCAGCCCTACTTTTACATGCTTGCCTACGTTTGCTTCCACATTCGCTCTGGCACCGTAATTCTTGAAAGAAGAATTGATCACGGTACCATCCTGATCCAGGTAATTACCGGAGATAAAGTAATGCACATTGTCAGTACCACCACTGGCAGATACTTCGTAATTGCCAAAAGGCGCCGTTCTGAATATCTCATCCTGCCAGTCAATATATGTCAAACCGGGATGACCAGGTTCTGCCCAACGATCATCTGTCATATACGAAGTGTTCACGACACCACTTGCCAGACCTAAGATAGAAGCACGTTCTGCATTTGTCTGTGTCGCACTTCTGCCGGAGCCGGATGCTACCCAGTTGGTATTCGCTACTTCTGTCGCCATCTTCACCCACTCATCAGCACTCAGTACATCTGTCTTACGATTTATTTTACTTAAACCGGTTGTTGCATTGAAAGCGATCTTTGCTTTACCTGACTGCCCTCTTTTAGTGGTGATGATCACAACACCATTGGCTGCGCGGGAACCATAAATGGCACCGGCAGCAGCGTCTTTCAACACCTGTATACTTTCAATATCATTTGGATTCAGGTTATTGAGCGGACTGGCGGTAAAACCACCGGAGCCATTATTGCTTACTACATCCAGCGGGAACCCATCTACTACATAGAGTGGTTCAGTACCGGCAGTTACAGATCCGCTACCACGTATCGTGATGCTCAGACCCTGACCGGGCATACCTGTCTGTTGTTTTACCTGTACACCGGGCATTTGTCCTATCAGTGCCTGTTCTGCTCTACCCAAGGGTTTTTCGATCAGGTTGCCCACGGGCATGGTCGTCACTGCACCTAAGATGTTTCCTTTTTGCTGGGTACCATAACCTACTACCACCACTTCGCTCAATGCACTTTCTGAAGAAGCGAGTTTTACGGTAAGATGTTTCTGACCACCTACAGGCACTTCCTGTTTGCCATAGCCTACATAGGAGAATACCAGTACTGCATACTGGTCAGGTACATTGATAGAGAAAGTACCGTCCGTACCGGTAGAAACCCCTGTGCCGGTGCCTTTGAGCTGCACGCTTACACCTGGTAGTGGTTGTCCTTTTTCATCTGTCACTTTACCTGTAATAGGAATCGTTGCTGCAAAGGATTGTAAGCAGCTAAGCAGGATTAATACACAGCACATGAATGGCAATAGCAGAGCCATTACGCGCCTTCCTTGTTTTTCCATTCTCGAAGTCGGTTTAATTAAGTAAAAAGCATGGTGACTGCTATAGTTGGCGATAGCAGCAGTTAAATTGTAAGAATAAAAGGGAGTACTACTATTGGTGGTAGCAGCGGGTACATAGTACTACAGTTGGTGGCAGTAGTAGCGAATCGGGGGCAAATATACAAAGTCCACTAAATTAGTAGGTAATTATTTTTATGTTTTTTTTAACGGAAGGTGGAGATAATCGAAATCCCCCAAACTAAAAAGCTTTTGCCGAAGGAAAAAGCTTTTTAGTTTGGGGGATTTTTATTTTAAAAGGAAGAATTATTTATTTCCTTTCATCATACACACCCAATTCTGCTATTGCAGGGGGCGCGCTACTTTCTTCAATTTTTATTCTGACTTTTCCACCTCTTACAGCATCAAATCTGTGTATTCTCACACGCCCCTGTTGCACACCTGCTGGTAAGGGTTTCCATACACCACCATCGTTATATTCCAACTGGTACTTCTTAATATGGTCGCCATCTTCTACAATCGTCACCATATTAAAATCCTTCTCTCTGTCAAAATCCACTTCATACCAAGGTTGTTTCACCTCAGCATTTGACTGCCAGCTGGTAAGGAAGTTATCATCATTTGCAAAGTCCATGATATTCATATCATCACTCCAGCTGGAATTACTGTACTGGAACTTCGCAAAGTTTTGTGCAGTAATGGGTGCTGCACCTTTTGGTAAAGCAGGTAACGGACCTGCCGGTTTCCACATCTTTCCCATCTGTGTCAATGCAGCAACTGCATTATCATCAATCAACCCTTCACGGTTAGGTGCTACATTCAGGATGAAGTTACACCATGCTTTATTCAATTGAACCAGGTTATCATTGACCAATTTTACAGGATCTTTCACGGGTGTAGTTGGGAAACTTTTTTTCCAGAACCAGTTCTGATTAATTGGCAAACAGGACAATGCAGGCAGTTGATTACTTTCTTTTGAGATGTGCTGACCGGCACCCTGCTCATAAGATTTGATATCTGTGTAGAACAGTGCATCTGTCGGATATTTCGCTGCATTCAGGTCCATGAGCAGACAGTTTGGTTGCAGTGTCTTTACCAGATGGTAGATATCATCAAACGGTACATCTTCGTAAGATATGCGTGACCACGGTGCATCCCATCCATCTATAATCAAAGCTGTGATCTCTCCGTAATTGGTGAGTAATTCTGTGAGTTGCGCTTTGATCATTTCAATATCCTGACGTGTAATGCCGTGGGGACGCAATTTATGATGTGTATCTAAAATGGAATAGTACAACATCACTTTCAATCCTTTTGCCCTGAATGCGGTTACATATTCCTTTACGACGTCACGCTTCAGCGGACTATTCATAACATTGTAATCCGTTGTCTTTGTATCCCATATACAGAAACCACTATGGTGTTTTGTAGTCAGGCAACCATAAGACATATTCGCGGCTTTGGCAGTTGTAGCCCACTGGTTACAATCCAGTTTAGTCGGATTGAAAGCAGTAGCAGGCGTTTCAGGGTCAGGCCAGTCCTGATCCATGAAAGTAGGAATGTTGAAGTGGATGAACATACCGAACCGCAGATCAACAAATTGTTGCTGTAGTGTGGATAACGATTTTGATTGTGCGCTTAAAATGGCTGGTGACAAACACAGTACCCCTGCCAGTAAGCGGGAAAAGAATTGTTGCTTCATATGAGACCTATACGTGGTTAAGAAGACCAATATAATATAAGCATTGCGCACTGTACCTACCCTGATAAACTAATACCATGATTGGTGAAATTGCCATCAATCTCATCATTTTAACAAATTTACAGGTATAGTTCACCCCGCCAAAAAGGATTGTGGCAAGGTTTTGGAATATTACCAGTGTGCAGGTACCAAAGTTGAGAGTCATTTAATTAAAATAAAATTTATATGAAACTAAGGATCATATTGTTGGCAGTATCGTTGCCTGTATTATTGTTTTCCTGTGTAGGTACAAAGAAGTACAAGGCTTCGGAGGCCCGCTATGTTTCTCTGAGTGAGAAATATACTGCACTGCAGGGACAATTACAGGATTGCCAGCGTAGTCTTCGTGATTCCACTGCTGCTTTTGAACATCGCAGGAATATCACAGACGAACGTACAGAAGGGCTGAAAAAGAACAACAACGAACTGCTTGATCAGCTGAAAAACCTGTCTGTGATCAGTAATTCACAGGCTGAAAGCATCAAGAAATCATTGGATAATATTGGCGCAAAAGATGCCTACATCCAGGACCTGCAGTCAGCGATTGCTAAGAAGGACTCCCTCAACATGGCATTGGTTATGAACCTGAAAGGGGCTATCGGCGATCTGAATGACCAGGACATCAACATTAAAGTTGATAAGGGTGTGGTTTACATAGACATCTCTGACAAACTGCTGTTTGAAAGTGGTAGCTATGACATCACTGCACGTGCAAAAGAAGTATTGGGTAAAGTGGCCAAAGTGCTGAATAATCAGCCAAACATCGAGTTCCTCGTAGAAGGTCATACTGATACCAACCCATACAAGAAAGGCGTACTGCTGGACAACTGGGATCTGAGTGTGAAGAGAGCGACTGCTGTAACCCGTGTTTTACAAAACGATTACGCAATCAATCCAGCACGTATCACTGCTGCCGGACGTAGTGAATATGTTCCAGTAGCTAACAATGATACACCGGAAGGACGAGCTGCCAACCGTAGAACAAGGATTGTGATCCTGCCGCAACTGGATCAGTTCTTCAAGTTGTTAGAAAAGAAGCAATAAATTGATGGCTGAGGATCACGAAAGTGGTCCTCAGTTTTTCTACTCCAATAACATTGATCGCCTGAAATCTAATCGCATTAAAAATCCCTACTACTTGAAAAAGTATCCTTATATTACTATACCACTTACATGTAATTTTTCACCCCCCGTTATACATCCTGCAAAAAACGCTTTACCTTACACTACGGTGGGCAATAACCAGTACCTGTTACAAAATGTTTTGCTAAAAAATAGTTTAGCTATTATTAACGTTATAAGATGTAATGTTTATTTTTAGTACAAAAGAATTATCCCTTTGGCGAGTGTTCTGGTATGTGTTGTTTGTGTACATGCTTTCAGCGTGTATTGCCTGTAACCCCGGTCAACAGGACAATGTTGATCACCCTAAATTTTTCGAAGCTGTCATCCGCCATGCCGACAGCTTGGGTACAGATCCGGACAGGGAAAAAGAATTGCGCTACCTGGATTCTGTATACGCACGTTTTCAACATGCGGGTCCGGGTGATTTATACCGTAAATACCTGTTCAAAAGAGGCTACTATTACGACAAAGACTACTCAAAAAGCCTGATCTATTGCGACAGTATGCTGTACGTAATGAAAGATCTCAAGGACAATAAAAAGTATACAAAGTCATATGTCAACGCACTTTTGAATAAAGGGGATGTGCTGGTAGCACAAAAACGGCTGACCGAAGCTTTCGAATACTATTACAAGGCAAAACAAATAGGTGAAACCACTCATGACACTGCTTTCCTAGCTGACTATTACAATCAGCTAGGCATGATCTGCTACAGGCAGGAGAAATATTCAGAAGCTGCTAAGTATTTCAAAACCGCCACACACCTTCGCCTCATTTGTGGTGAGCAGGATTTCCCAGCCTTTTCCTTTATCCAGGAGAATATCGACAATACCGCGCTTTCCTTTGACCGTGCCGGCAACTATGACAGTGCCAGTCTCTATTTCCAGAAAGCCCTCAGTTATATCAGTGAAAACGAAGGCAGGTTCAGTATTGCCGCCAATGAGAAGCGCTATATCGCGACGGCAAAAGGTATTATATACGGCAACCAGTCTTTCATGTACCTAAAGAAAGGAGACACCGCCAGTGTTGAACCCCTGCTTCTTGAAAGCATCTGTATCAACAATCAGCCTGGTTATGCCAATGACGACGCTTACTACACGCTGCTTCGCCTCGCGAATCTCTACATCAATACCAACCGGATGCCGGAGGCATATAAGGTGTTGAGTAAGATAAAATCGGCAATGGATACTATCGCACTACCTGACAGAGAACTGCGCCTCAGATGGCTCAAAGCGGAAGAAACCTGGTTTGCAAAAACTAATCAACCTGACAAGGCATACGCTTTCCTGAAAGAATATACCTACATCAAAGACTCGCTGGATAACCGTAACCGGAAAATTCACGAAGCAGACATCAGCAGAGAGTTTGACAACGTAGCCCGTCAGCAGGAAATTATTTCACTCAAAAATGACGACCGGCTTAAGACCATCCTGTTAGTCATCACCACACTCTTCCTCGCATCAGTGATTGCCATCGCCTTCCTGATCTGGAAAATGTGGCTTCGATCCAAGCAAAATCTGCAACTAGTGGGTATTCAGAATGCCAGGCTTACCACTGCCCTGCGTAACCTGGAAAGCAGGGATCAGGAAAATGCCGCACTGCTCAAAGTCATTATTCATGACCTGAAAAACCCTGTGGGCAATATCGGCGCTATCGCCGGCCTGCTATTGGATGGCGAGGAGTTCGATCCGGCACAGCGCAAAGCCATGTACCAGATGATCGCCCAAGCAGGCAACCAGGCATTTGAAATCATCAATCAACTACTCGAAAATAAAAACAAAGGACAACTGGCTGATCTGAGATCAGAACTGACAGACCTCCCCCTCGTCCTGATGGAATGTATCGATCTGCTACAGTTCAAAGCACAACAGAAAAGACAACGCATCAGGGTAGGCCGCGTGCCCGCAGGCATGGCCTATCTTGACAGGGATAAGATCTGGCAGCTCTTCACCAACCTGATCGACAATGCCATCAAGTTCAGTAATGAAAGATCCGTGATCAGTATCAGTGCTACCCGGACAGACAATACCTTTACCATTATGATCAAGGATAAAGGCATTGGTATTCCGCCGGAATTAAAGGAAAAGATCTTTGAGATGCACACTTCTGCGGGAAGACCGGGTACAGCCGGTGAACAGTCCTTTGGACTGGGGTTATCCATCTCCAGAAAAATTGCAGAAATGCACAATGGCCATCTGTGGTTTGAGAGTATACCAGGTAAGGAAACAACCTTTTATGTAGAGCTCCCCTGTGAGCCTAGTAAGCAACCTGCTGTCAAAGGTGCGCGTCTGAACGTATAATGTTGGTTATAATACGGCTTCCAGTGCCTCACGCTCCATCAGTTTCCGCATGTTGATGATGGCATACCGAACCCTGCCCAGGGCGGTGTTGATCCCCACGTTGACGGTTTGCGCAATCTCTTTAAAACTCAGATCTGCATAGTATCGCAGTATCAGTGCTTCCCGCTGTGTTTCTGGCAGGCGATCCATTAATGCCTGCACGGCGGTATTGGTTTCTTTGATGATAATGCATTGCTCCTGGCTGATGTCTATACGGCTATCGCCACTGGTAATGTCATCATTGTAGATAAGTGCAAAGGCCGGCCGCGCATTCTTCTTCCGGAAATGGCTGATACAACAGTTGTGGGCGATTCTCACTGCCCAGGCTATAAAACGACTATTGTCCAGATAATGCCCTTCGTTGAGTGCATTAATGATTTTGATAAACACATCCTGGAAGATATCTTCCGCCAGGTGCCGGTCCTTTACTAACAGCATGATGGTTGTAAAGATCCTGTTTTTGTGTCTGTACACCAGTACCGAGAAAGCACTATCGTCTCCCGATCTGTAGAGTTTTATTAATTCTTCATCTGTCAATTCACTATATCTTTTCATGGTATGATTATTAGATGTTGAAAAAATTGGCCGCTCTCGATAAAGCAGCCCTGTTACTTGTGGTTTTGATGGAGATGGTCATTAGTAAACTAGTTCTTCAGATGCAGGTATGCTTTTACCTGTTCGTAATTATTCCAGTCGATGCCTGCTTTACGCGCAGCAGCTTCGCCACCTGGAATGATCACATATCTGTATTGGAAAGCCTTGTTTCCACTATCGTCGGTATAAGTGCTGAAATCAGAATTGCTGTAGATTTCAAAGCCACCTGTAAAGATTGATACGTTGATAATATAGCTGCCATCGAAGTAAGGCAATGGCATTACCACCAGCTGGCCGCTGCTTGTATAGTATTGAGTATATACTTTTACATCACCACTATTCAGTATGTCTGCTGTGATTTTTGGAGCATCTACATCTACAAAGTAAGTGGCATCGTCAGATGCCAAAGTGAATGTTGCATCCTCCCAGTCAGAGTAAATGATACCAGCATTACCAGCCACACCTGAATCGCCTTTTTCACCCTGTGGACCTGCAGGACCCGCATCACCTTTTTTACAAGAAGTCATTCCAAGGGTAAGGGAGAACATACATGCCACGAATAAATAACCGAAAACCTTTTTCATAAATTAAATTTTGATTGTTTGTTTTTGATAGAATTGATTTTAATCTTTTTTATCTCCATCTTGTATATTGACGTTCGCTTTGCAAACGTGGGTTATAATGAACTAGAAGTTACGCGGGCATAGATCACCATATCTATTGCCTATTAAGAAACCAATCAATATCTCATGCGATCCCTTACTCACGGTATTCAATGATGAGGTGGTATAATCATAGGAGTACCCGATATTGATTGTCGAATTGATATTCACACCAAACATGGCTGCAAACCCATCAGAAATGCGGTAAGAAGCTCCTAACCACATCCTGTCGCGATACTGAAACTTAGTATTCAGATCAAAGCTGACAGGTGCTGCCGTAATCATCCTCACCATCACGGAAGGCAATACACTGATATCCTCATTGATAAATGCACGATACCCTCCTGAGAAAAATAAATGCGGTACCAGTTTACCTCTGTACAAAGAATCACCCACTACTTTTCCATTGTCATATGCGATCTGCTGCGGAATGATGTTCTGTACCGCTGCACTGATATAATAGCTACTGCTGTAGAGCATCAATCCTGCATTCACTTCGGGCCGCCACTTGTTCAACTGTGTGCTCGCTGCCACCACCGGATCTCCCGCCTGCTCAAAATCCAGCTTCGATGCATCCAGCGACATCTGCTGCACTCCCACTGAAATCCCTGCACTCACACTCGTACGTGGTGAAATAGGAATATGATGTGCATAAGTACCTGTGATGGAAAACCGGTTCAGCGGACCCGTTTTATCATTCAGGATCGTCATCCCTACACCTGCATGCGCAGGCGGTGTAGTATACTGTTGCCAGTAAGCTCTGCCCCTTGGATTCTCGCCGGGAGGCGTCAACCCTGTGATACTCGCTTCAGAATAATCACTCTTACGTAATGGTCCATGCACAGTGAGATAAGAAGTAACCGGGGCACCGTTCAATCCTGCCCACTGATGGCGATGGCTCGCCTTTACATCCCAGTAGTTCTCAATCCCTGCCATAGCAGGGTTGATGATAAACGTGTTGAGAATGTACTGGGTGTAGTGCGGTTGTTGCTGTGCATAGCTGCTGGCGGACCAGGCCAGCAGCAACAACCGCAGGGGTAATCTTTTCATAGTTTACTATTTAATCACTTTGAATTCCGTCCTTCTGTTCCTGGCCCTTCCTTCAGGATTATCCGATCCATCTGTATTGGTATTAGGCGCTATCGGCATGGTAGCCGCATATCCCTTCCAGGTAAGACGTTCTGCTGACACACCTTTGCTCACGAGGTAATCCACACAACTCTTTGCACGTGCTTCAGACAGTTTCTCATTCAGTTCATTGGAACCTTTGCTATCTGTATGCGCACTCAGTTCTATCTTCACTTCAGGATGCGCCTGTAGCATGGCAACCAGTTTATCCAATGAAGGGAAAGATGCAGGTTGCAGATATGATTGATTGAAATCGTAGTATACATTGTCCAGTACAACAGGTACCTCAGCTGGCGGAGGCGCTACAGCTACAGGTGTTTCAGTTATTGGTGGTGGTGGCGGTGGTGGTGGCGGTGGTAGTGGCGGTACGTTCTTCTTCAACGTAAACAACTCTAAGCAACAGCTGGCAGAACGATCAGATGACATCCAAACTGATTCCAGGATATTGTCTTTACTACCCTTGCTGGTAAAGTAGATATCATCCTTCACCGAGTTTACAGGATAACCGAAATTCACCGGTGTGGTATAACCACCTGCACTATCCTTTGTATAGAAGAAATCATATCCTCCCATACCTATTCTTCCATCTGTAGAGAAGACCAATAAACCGGAAGGACTATGGTAATAAGGAGCCTGTTCATTGGAGGCGGTATTCACCACAGGGCCTAAGTTCTTTGTAAAGAAGGGGGTACCGTCTCCATTCAGTTGCGCTTCCCATATATCCAATCCTCCTTCACCCCCCGGTCTGTCACTGGCATATAATAAGCGCTTTCCATCGGCAGTGACAAATGGTTGTTGTGCACTAAAACCTGTGGCATTCACGATAGAATCCAGCAATACGGGTTCTGCCCAGGTATCACCATTTTTATGACTGCTATAGATCGCTGCTTTCTTATTTTTCACCCAGCGGGTCAGAAACATGGTATTGCCATCAGGTGTAATAGTGATCACGCCCTGCTCTTCACTTTTGGGTTGAGCCAATGCCAGTTTGGAAATACTGTCTGGTACTTCGCCACTGAACTTTGCACCATATACCCTGTTGGTAAACACGTGATTCTTTGGAGCACCATTATCAGGTCTGGTAGATGTGAATAACAGCAATGTATCACCCATCCATAAAGGGGCATAGTTGGCACCTTCAGGATTCAGGTTGGTATTGCCCTTCTCTACAGTGTATAGAGAAAGATCAGGACGCGCGAGTTGTATAATGATGAAGTGAAGGTTCTGTTGTTCACGCTTTGCATCATCACGGTATTTATCATCTGTCTGATAAGTATCGAGGAAATAAGCGAATGCTTTTTCTGCCAGATCATACCGGCTCAGTGCACGCAGTGATACCGCATAATAATACGGCGCTAATGGATATTCTGTTTTTTCAAACTCCAATGCCTCTGCATACCAGGGCACTGCTTTGCTATAATCATGCAGTAAGCGATAGCTCTCTGCCAGCTTATAGATGGCCTGGTGTTCAGAGCTTACAGATACCTGCTTTTTGCTGGCTACCTGTTGAGTATTGTAGGGTTTATAAACGGCATTGCTGACGATGGAACGGTTGCCTGCCAGATATTTTTCATAATACTGTGCAGCAGAATTGTAGTCCGCGTTCCTGAAATAATAGTCAGCAGCCTTGAGGTAATTGTAAGCAAA
This sequence comes from Chitinophaga sp. LS1, assembly GCF_034274695.1. NCBI lineage: Bacteria > Pseudomonadati > Bacteroidota > Chitinophagia > Chitinophagales > Chitinophagaceae > Chitinophaga > Chitinophaga sp. LS1. Next base: position 3,656,603 of record NZ_CP128362.1, on the reverse strand, counting down.
CTGGGCTTTGCCTGCCATTACTGCACCTAACAGTGCTGCTGTGAAGAAGATCTTTTTCATGGTTCTTTATTAGATTTTAGAGACGTGGGCACACAAATTCTACTTCAGGTGTTTTAAAGAGTTTTCTGCCTATCCAGGTCAGCGAGAGCTCGAAGCTGTTAGAACCTCTGGCTATCTTGCCCAGATCGGAATTGTTGATATCATAGCTAACGCCAAGGGTAAAGCCGCCATAGGTAAAGCCTGCATGAGGAGCAATGGCATCTTTGAAACGGTAGTTCACACCTAACAGGAAATCAACAGTCGGTGTTACATACATCTGACCGTATGCACCTATCATCTTTTCTTCTGCATTACCCTGATGGAGGTATAATAAATTCGGCGTGATACTAAAGGTTTCATTGACCGCTATTTTCACACCGGCATGGCCTGTAAAGCGCATGGGGAAACGCGCATCACCACTGGCACTAAACTGATCGGGAGGACGAGTAAGATGACTCACTCCGAAACCACCGAAGATGTTATACTTTTTGCCTGGCTCCGCATCGTAATACAATACACCAGCACCGGCATCGAATGAGGTAGCAGATGTTCTGCCTAATACCTCTGCACTTGGAGTGCCCGGGTTATAACCAGTCACAGGGTTCCACTGGTCGCCAAAGGTGAGTTTGGAAGCATCAAAGCGGCGTTGGATCAAACCGGCCTGTATACCGAATACCAATCTGTGTGTTTGATTAGCACCCAGCTTTACACCGGTATAAGAGGCACTGGCATAACCGGTCGTATAGTTATATCCACCATCACCAGCGGATTGATTCAATACACTGACGCCAACATTGAATTGCTTATTGGTAGTAATGTCGGCGGCTACACCATAGGTAGCAAACGGACTGCTGATGTTTCCCCACTGGGTACGGTAAATAGCCGACACACGGTAATCGCCGTCAAAAGCACCGGTCAGTGCGGGGTTCAGCCATGAGGGATACACATAATACTGGGAGAAATGCGGATCAGATTGCGCATTTGCCTTATCAGCCATTACAAACAATAGCGGGCAAAGCAGGATGAAGGTGATGATATTTTTCATTGCGAGTTAATATTTGCTTATTGAAGTATCGTAACGTACCCGGTGAGAGGTGCGAACCCGTTTTTCAGTTTGATGATGTAGTAATAGGTCGCCAGCGGCAACAGCTTGCCATTCCACATACCATCCCATGGCGTATCGTAGCCAACGGAATAGTATACTCTTTGTCCATACCTGTTGAATACTTCGATAGTAGCACCTGGATAATCAGCGAGGTTGGTAATCACCCAGCGATCATTGATCCCATCTCCGTTTGGAGAGAACGCATTCGGTATTTTTACAGGCTTCAGCACTTTTACTTTCATCTGGTCCTGTGCACCACAGCTCCCTTTGCCGATAGCGGTGAGTGTGTACACCTGATCTGCCATTGCTACCAGCCAGGGGTTCAGCACATTGGCAGACGAGAGCCCATCACCAGGTGACCAGCGGAATACCAGTTGGGTGCTGTCGTTGGCCGTTGCATTAAATTGTATGAGGGTACCCTGTGGTACGACGAAGTCATCGCCGGCATCGATCACGGGTTGCAGGTATACCACTACCTGACTGCTTACAGGGCTGGATATACAACCTGCACCGTTAGTAACAGTGAGCTGTACGGTGTATTCACCTGGCGTGGTGTATTCTTTCACCGGGTTACGGCTGGTAGAACTACTGCCATCCCCAAAGGTCCAGCTCCACGACGTGATGTTATCACTGGCATCTGTACTCTGATCAGTGAATATGCTTTCGGTGCCCTGACACAGCGTATCAGGCGATACGGAGAATTGGGCCACCGGTTGGGTAAAGAAGGCACTTAACACTTTGTCTTTACTACTGCTGCAACCATATTTAGTAGTAGCGGTCAGTGTCACCGTATAGCTGCCTGCCTGCTGATAAACATGCGTTGGCGAAGCAGTCGTACTGGTGGCTGTGCCATCACCAAAGTTCCACTGATAGCTCATAGCTGATTTATCAGGCGTGGAAGTGCTATTAGTAAATTCAGCAATCCCTTCCGGCATACAAATATGCTGAGGTAGCGCAAAGTCAGTAGTCGGATTAGGATGTACAGCCACTGTGTGGATAGCGGTATCACTGACGCAACCATTGTCACTGACCGCTACCAGTTTCACAGTGTAGGTCTTCCAGACAGTGTATGTTTTGTTGAAGGTTGTATTATCAGTATGACTCTCGCTGTTACCATCACCAAAGTTCCAGTTCCAGGAAGCGATGTTACCTGTTGAGATAGTGGATTGATCACTGATCACCACCGGTGCTCCCAGACATACATCTTCCGCCGTAAACGCAGCAGCTGGTTTTGGATTCACTTTGATAGTGGTAGAGATAGAATCTATACAACCACTGCTGGTAGTAAATACATACCAGATGGTGTGTGTGCCTGCACCTGCGGTCGTTGGATTGAATGCCCCGGCAGTGCTTGTACCCGGGCCTTTGTACACTCCTGTACCAGTTACCCCATTGGTTACGGCAGCTTTTGCTACATCAATTGTTCCTTTCAGATTGACGCATACAGAATCCAGCCTGGTGTAAGTGAGTTTTGGTTTCAGTTTAAAGACGGCAGTTACGGTCGTATCTTTCGTACAACCATTGGCTGTAGTCGCACTGTATTTGATCGTATAAGTACCAAATGAAGTGTATGTATGTTGTGGGTTTGCATCTGTGCTGGTGTTTGGATTGGCAGGAGTAGCCGCTGCATCACCAAAGTCCCATGTATAGGAGCTCAGTGTTTGTGCATCAGGTACAGTGGTCGTACTGGTGAACTGTACGATGCCATCTACTGCCAGACAGTTGTCAGGGTAGGTAAAGGATGGAACTGGTTTGGCGTATACAGTGACTGATTTTGTAACCGTATCGCTCACACAGAGGTCGCTTACCTTTACAATATGCCTGATATTGTAAGTGCCGTATGTATCATAATGTTCAGGCTGCGCAGCGGCAGTCGGGTTGTTATTGACAGTGCCATTGCCACCATCCCAGTACCAGCCTACTATAGGTGCGCTACCAGCAAAGGATGACTGATCGGTAAGCGTTACATCACTGCCTTCACATACATTTTGTACACTGGTATTGAAATCAGCAGTAGGTCTTGGATAGATGGTGATAGATGCAGTGGTATCGGCAATACAACCTTCTTCTGTAATTACACTCAGTTGTACACTCTGCGTACCCGCTGCAAAAGCATGTGTCACATGCTGGCCACTATCTGATACTGGTCCGGCAAATGTCCATTTCCAGCGATTGACATCGTATCCATTTCCGCTTGTGTCTCCTGCAAAGTAGACGGAGTCTTTTGTACAACCGGTATGTGTATAAGAGAACTTCGCGGAAGGTTTTTTCTTCACTGTCACAGAGATCTTCACCTGTTCGGTGTGATCACATTTTTCAATCTCAGGGTTGGTGTTTGTAATCGTAATATCGTAAGTGCCGGTATTACTGAACTGGTAAGTACCCGGCAGGGTGTATTTGTAATAAGGTACGCCATTCACTATTTCCTGACCAGCGCTAACCGGATTAGTGATCACCACATCATTATTGGGTGTGATCGAACTACCCAGCTGACTGATTTGCCACACCATATTTGTAGGATGATAAGCCAGTAATACAGACAGTTCTACAGGTGTATTGGTACAGGTAAAATCGTTCTTTACATTGGCAGTATCATATTGGTTGTGGATCGTACCCACTGCATTCAGGTTATTGATCATGGTACCCGCATTGTAGCCATAGCTTTCCACAGAGCCTAAACCATATGTTACTGCAGTAAAGGCAGAATCGCTGGAAACAAGACATTGTGCCTGAGCAGCTGACCACCGTTTAATGACTATAGAATAACCGGGAAGATTAGGATGTGCATAGGTATAATTCCACGCATTATTTAAACCGTCTATTTTCAATGTTTGCGTACCTGCCGTAGGAATGATCAGGGTGAGGTAATTTGTGGTAATATTCTCCCTGGTATTGCGGTAGAAGCCAATATTTTTGATGGCCTGTTCTATCGGACTGAGGTACACCATTTCCGGATCTCCATCTCCGGAGGTGTTTGGGCATGCTCCCTCTGATGACATAAACTGCGCGACCATGACTGGTTTATCGGCTTCTATATAATCTGCCGTACCACTCGTAAAACGGTAAAAACTATTTCCATTCAAACCAGTCAATACCACACCATTCCTTTTCACCACCGTAGTAGGATCCTTCACCAATACTTTATAAATGTTGGTCATAAAAGAGGAAGGACTGGAAGATGTACTGGTGGGTGCCAGCAGATAACGCTTACCCCATGCCTGCGAAGGGAAAACCTGCTGCATGTTGTTGTCGCCACTGCCTCCGGTACCTACTGTACAACCAATGGCTGTACGGCTACTGCCAGAAAATACAGCAATGGGATAACAGGTATCACCCGGATTTGCAATAGAGCGTACTTTGGTTCCCGTTAATTCAACTCCTGAGCTGCCATTTGTACTGCCTACTACCTGATAAATCTGTCCCTTATTCAAGGTCACTGTAAAAGGTACATTGGCCAGATTGCCGTTGCGGGTCAGTGCAGAAGGTGTGATTTCCACCACCGTACTATCATGGCTCGCGATCACATACATCCAGGAGAAACAGTCTGGCAGATAATTCTGCTCGCTATTCAGGGATACATAATAATACCCCCAGGTATTCACAGGCAACAATGTAGTGGCGCCGGAAGATGCAGAACCAAATATGTGTCCATATGCAACAATGGGTACATTGCTCACGATATGAATACCCTTGTACCTGAAGATACCTTCGCCACCTGTACCTCCAAAACTGGGTGGTACTGAATACAAACGCGCATCGTAGGTCCCGCCTTTCGGTATAAAATCAGTCGCAATCACCGTATTGGCGGGTATAGAATAAGTACGACTCCAGCCAAGACTATCTACGGACACAGTGACTACAGCAGGTTGCTCCGCACTCAGGTACAACACCATCTCCTGCGAGTTCGTCCAACCGGGTTCCATAAACTCATGGTGACCATACGCCGTCCAGAACTCTGTTCCTTTATTGGAAAGGTTTTGTGCATGACCTGATAATACTATGAAGAACAGCGAGACCAGTGTGAGCCACAAGGAGCGCTGTATGCTGCGGCTGTTGCCCCCACCCGTAGGTGGAGAGCAATAGCAAGCAGTATAATTTAAAAAAGGATACTTCATGGGATAACTATTTTATTAGGCCTACCTGATCAGGTTCACTGAACCTTTTCTATCTACCGCACTACCATCTATCAGTTTCAGTTTTACCACATAGATGTATACTCCTGAAGGCTGCGCCTTACTCTTGTAGAAACCATCCCAGCCTACTGACTGGTCATTTGATTCAAAGACCTTCTCACCCCACTGGTTGAACACCATAAAGTGTACTTCACTGATCACAGCACCATATACTTTCAGCACATCATTCAGACCGTCACCATTTGGAGAGAACGCATTTGGAATATAGATACCATCTGTGAGTGTAACTGCTGATACCGGATCGGAGAGCTTGTCTTCACAACCTTTTACTTTCACGATCAGCGTTACTTCCTGCACCGGTTTCAGACCTGTTACTATATGTTCTGTACCCTGTGCACCAGATGAAGGTGTAGTCCAGGTATTACCACCATCGATACTTACTTCGTAACCAGTTGCACCAGGTATCGCATTCCATTTGAAGCGGATGGTGTTTACACCGATGCTATCCACTTCTACTACAGGTACTGTAAGCTGTGGCAGTACAGTGACGGTGGCTGGTGTGCGTGAGGTGCTTACACAACCATTCTTCATTGCTTCTACATAGTAGATACCAGGCGTTGTTACCGGATTGATGGTAAATGTATTACCAGTATCCAGCAGGGCACCACCCGTCTTCGCATTGAACCACCTATAGGTCACACCGGTTTCAGGATCTTTCACTGTGAAGGTCACAGATGAGTTGTAACAAACGGTGAAGCTATCGGTCACCAGTTTCGCTGCAGTTGGTTCATTCGCTACTACTTCTTTTGTCGTATCACCGATACAACCTTCGGAAGTAATGATGTGCAGTTCTTCAACATAGGTACCTGCAGCAGGATACTGTCTGGTTACTTTTTGTGTAGAAGCTGTCGTACCATCTGCGAAATTCCATTTCCAGGTATTGATGGCTGCATTGTTTTCTGTGATTACACTACCTGTCAGCTCGGCGATATCAGCTACGCAACCGGAGTAATCCACACTATAATCCACTACTGGTTTCCTGATCACCTTGATAGTGAGGATCACCTCTGAAGTGTTGTCACAGCTTTCGATCTCAGGATGCTGCATCTTCATCGGGATGTAGTAGGTACCTGGTGCAGTGAACATGTAATCACCTGTCAGGTCATATTTATAATAAGTCTTTCCATTTGCAACAATGCTATCCAGTGCTACAGGGTTTGTTTGTGTCACATCGCCTGCAGGCAACAGATTGCTTACCTGGCTCAGTTCCCATGTGATGGAGACTGGCTTGATTGGCAGCATCGCTGTGAAGTGGAATGGCGTACCGGCGCAGGTATAATTAGAACTGCTGCTGGAGCCATAATTATTGTTAAAGGAGGTAGTGGCATTCAGATTTCTCACCAGTGTACCGGCATTGAAGCCATAGCTTTCTACGCTACCCATACCATAGGTTACTGCGGTAAAGGCAGAGTCGCTGGTTACTATACACTGTGCAGAAGCAGCTGACCATCTTTTCACCACTACTGAATATCCCGGTTTATTAGGATGTGCATAAGTATAGTCGAAGAGGTTACTGTTATCAATCAGGAGAGATGATAAAGCACCTGTAGGAATAATCACGGTGAGGTAGTTGACATCTATCGCCTCCAATACATTGCGATACAAACCTACAGCATTGATACCCTGTTCCAGCGGACTGATATAGAACATTTCAGGATCACCCATTGAACCGGTATTCGGACAAGCACCTTCTGATGCCATGTACTGAGCTACCATAATTGGTTGATTAGCTTCCAGGTAATCAGCGGTATTGCTTTGGTATTGATAGTAGCGTCCATTGATCAAACCTGTCAGCGGCACATTATTCAGTTTCACAACGGTAGCAGAGTCTTTCACCATTACACGGAAGATATTCGTAGAGAGTGTAGCAGGATCATCAGAACTGCTGGTAGGCGCTGTGAGATAGTGCATACCCCATGCCTGTGACGGGAAGTTTTGCTGGATCGCATTATCACCGGAGCTACCGATTGAACCATCACAACCCAGGGACGTACGGCTATTGCCGGAGAAGACAGCTACCGGATAACATTTACCTGCTGCGTTGGTGATTGATCTCACCTTACTACCAGACAGATCATATCCTTCTGATCCACTCATGATCGCACCCAGTACCTGGTACACCTGACCTTTATTTAGTGTCACGGTGAATGGAACCTTGGCTGGTTTACCTGCCAGTGTAGGTACGGATGGCGTAATTTCAACTACCGTATTATCATTGTCTGCGATGATATAGAACCAGGAATAAGAAGTAGAACTATAGTTCTGACGGGATGTGAGCGCATAATATTCATATCCGTAAGTTCCTACAGGCAACAGCATGGTTGCACCGGAAGAGGCAGAACTATAGATGTGTGCATAAGCTACGATAGGCACGTCACTTTCTATGCTGATACCTTGTTCATACAATCCTTCGCCAAGCAGACGTGCATCGCTCAAACCTGCTTTAGGGATGATATCTGATGCCAGTACGGAGTTGGCTGGTACTGTATATTCTTTTCTGTAGCTGGTACCATGGATCTTCACTACTACATGTGCAGGTTGTTGTGCACTCAGGTACAACACCATGTTCTGTGAGTTATCCACATTCATGTAGTACTGGTGACCATAGCCTACCCAGAAACGGGTACCTCTGTTAGAACTATCCGGCAGAGCTGGGAAGCTTGGCACATCGGGTTCGCTGCCTTTCAGACCGGTATACCTGTCGAGGTATGATAACTGATTTTCAGAGATCGTCTTAAAGTCAGTATCGACCTTACTACTGTCATTCACCACCCATGCAGAGTCATTATTCGTTCTACCCAGGTGGATTGTTTTTTCATCTGTGAATGTACCCTGCCATGAAGGCACATAGTATTGTTTGAAGTCAAAGTTGCTGTACTGTCCACTTGCATCTACGTCGGTATAGAAGTACATAAATTCCTGTGTAGGCGTCAGGTTTGGCGGCTTGATACCTGAGTAGCGTTTCAGCGTCAGGGATGTAGGCACTGCACCTGAAGCAGCCCAGGTAACTTTCGCTACAGTATCTGTACCGAACATGAATGTCTGGGTAATACCCGGAGATGGAGCAGCCGGTACCGGTGTTAACAACACGGGTTCTACAGCTGGCAGGAACTCATACGCCCCCATGTCTGGTACACCTTCTGCCAGTGTTTGTGGACGGTATGCACCGCTGAAATCATGTGCATTACCTCTCACCTGTACACCACGGCCATGAATCGCCCATACTTCAGGGTTATTCAGATCTGGCAGCAAGTTATTATTACCCGCTTCGAATGCAGGTTTGTAAACGATAGAATGTACATCCTGATCAGCAGCTGTCACGAAATCATTCAATGTCGTATAGTTCGCACCTGTATTCGTGTTTCTGATCAGGTTCGTACCAGATGTATACAGTGTATTGTAATCACTGTTGTGATACCCCACACTGGTTGTATACATGGCATAACCACCACCTGTATGCGAGAATATATTATTTCTGTAGAAGACATTGCTGTATCCGGCAGAAGCGTGACCCAGGTAAGCAGCGATATTGTTGGCAGATGAAGTAGCGGCACTCTGAACAGTATTGTTATAGTACACACTATTTGCATCACTACTGCTATACAGGCCATAAGAACTGCTCCCTGATGTGGCGATGTTGATCACATTGTTTACGTTATTCACGTAAGTAGAATACTGGTGGCCCAGACCATACATGGTACCAGTATTTCCTGTTGTGGCAATCACCCTGTTACCATCCATCTGCGCAGTATCCGCCTGCGATGCATCACAACTATAGGTGTATATACCATAGGTTGTAGTGCTGGCATTGCTGATGTTTACGATATTATGATTTGTCTTGAACGCACCGTCATCGTAGTAGTTATAGATACCGTAAGCTGTGCTGGCCAGCGGTGTAGTCAGGTTCACATTGTTACGGGTGATAACGATATGATCTACATAAGATGAATAGATACCATTCACATAGGCACCGGTTATAAAGTTGCTGTCAATCACGATGGACGTTGCCAATTCACCCGTACCTGTACCTGAGAAGTAAATACCACTGGCACCATTCTGGATGGTATTCCCAACGATGGCATTATTGTTTCCTTTAAAGCTGGTTGCATAGACACCTACCATATTCGTACTGTTGGTAGTTGTAGACGGCATACTCAGGATGTTGGTCAATAAGCTATCGTAGGCTGCATTACCGGCCAGTTCAACCACTCTTGCATAAGTAGAGCCAGTCGCTTTAATGGTAATGTTTTTATAAGTCACATAGCTGGCGCTATCCAGTTTCAACACATAGTTCGCAGCCGAAGTTGGTGGGGTAGTCAATGTAACGGATATAGGATCGCCTGTCTGACTACGGAAAGTGACACGGCTGGTATCTGAAGCACCTGGTATTTTACGCATGCGGATCTTCTCATTGTAAGTGCCAGGTACTACATCGAAGATCACCCAACCGGCTATACCACATTCCAATGCTGTCACAGCCTGTTGGAAGGAGGTGAAGTTACGGCTGCCTGTACCTGTAGGATTGATGGTGTATAATCCTTTCACCAGTGGAGCATTCATCGCTACTGTAGCGATTGTGGAGAATGCGCTGTCGGTGCCACTACATACGATCTTACAACGGAAGTAATTGAGCATACCCAGCTCCATTTTGTAATGAGATACATAGAGTGTATCGGATACATTGATCCATGGACCAGTAGCTGTATAAGAAGCCTGCCACTGATAAGTCATACGGCCACCCGGTGTATTGTTTGTCAGATCAAGAGTGATCTGGGTACCCATACAGATATTGCTGTTTGGCGTTACCACCGCAGTACCCGGATTCAGCGGAGACATGCATGGTACGATGTCTATTTCATAGGCTCCGATATCAGGTGTAGTCGTGCTCCTGGTTTTGTGTAAGATATCGTTGGTGATACCTAATGGGATACCTGTATTATCCAGCGGATAGATAACCGGTGTCAGGTTGCCATTTGGCGCATCCGCATAAACAGGGTCTATACTGATGGTAGCTGCATCCTGACCGGCAGAACCTCTCCAGTCTGCCAGCGTAGCCTGGTTACCGTTATTGTAACCGATAAATTTATTGTTGCCGCCACCGGCTACATAGTAGTCATTGTGGTCAGCGAAGAACTCTGTACCGGTCGATGACAGGTAAACTGCATATTTATAGTTGGCACCAGAGTTATTGATAGTAATAATGTTATTCTTGAAATTAATACCTGTGGTTGTACTGGACTGATAGTAGCCTCTTGAATAGTAAGAAGAGCTACCACCTGTATTATCCAATGAAATTGTATTGTGGTAGTAATTGATATTTGGAGAATTGTAGTTGTAGAAACCATACTGGTATCCTGCACCAGTAGTTTTGTACATGATATTGTTAGCTACCAGTATAGGCGTATTTGAATTGGAAGACACACTACTGAAGTAAATACCATAGAAGTAATTAGTAGAGGTCAGTGAACCGCCAAAAGGATTGGTGAACCTGTTCTCCAATACACTCAGGTTCGTGTTTTCACCATAAGCATACAATCCATAGTAGTAACTCACATTTGTACGGGTAGGTCGTTGTATGGTATTGCCTTTCAACAGTGTACCGGAAGTATATTCTAAGTACAGGCCATAGTAGTAGAATTCCTGCAGAATATTGTTTCTGATGGTTGTTCCATACACAGGATCACTGCTGCCACCTACAATTGTCACGCTATACAAACCACCTGTCACAGTATTGCTGTCAATCACGTTGCCAGTACAACGGGTAGCACCTGTAGTAGCCGGATCAGAGTCAGAAGCATTGATCACGATACCAGCGTAGTTTGAATTATAACCATCCGTAGTATTCGTAACGATGTTACTATGTCTTACCACATTGCTATCAGCATGATCGATGAACTGTACACCATAACCGTAGGTACCTGTACCGGTTGCATCGATGTTCAGGCTATCGAAGATGATATGGTCTGTATGCTTCAGTTTGATAACTGCGCGCTCATCGGTGGTATTGGAGCTATAGTGGATCGTGTTGCCATTACCCAGGAAGGTGATGGTATTGATGGCGGAAGTACCTCTTATAGAGTCGAGCGAGAACTGTTCTTCATAAGGTGTACGCCCTGCTACAACATTGAATACTACAGGGCCAGTAATACCACATTCCAGCGCGGTTTTCACAGCTGCAAAGCTGGTATAGTTGGTAGCGCTGGCCGGTGAATTCTTATCTACCGTATAGGTATTTGGTGGCAATGCAGGGTTCACAGTCAGCAACACAGGCGTGGAATAAGTGGTATTACCACTACAGGTCACTGCTGTACGATAGTACAAGGTGGACGTAGACACAATCACCGTATCAGGATAATTGATAGGCGTACCGAGGTTTGTCCATGGTCCTGTAGCAGTAGTAGCGTACTGCCATTGATAGGTCTGTGTTAAACCATTGCTATTGCCGTTCAAACCTAAACCTACATTCGTACCCACACATACCGGATTCTTGTTCACAGTCGATGTACCAGGCACTGGTGGTGCGGTACATGGATCAGGTGTAAATTCATAGGCGCCCATATCCGGTGTAGATGTACTACGGGTAGTGCTGTTGATATCTGCTGCGATACCTACAGGGAAGCCTCTGTCATTTACTGTCTGACTGCTTGGGGCATAGTTACCATTCGTGCTGTCCTTATAGATAGGATTCGCTGCCAGTGAATTGGCATCCTGAGTTGCAGCGGTTTGCCAGTCAGTCAATGTCGCCCTGTTAGCGGAATAATAACCGGTGTAAGCATTGGCAACTGTCGCCGCCAGATAGATATTGTTATAATTGGATACGATGTCGCTTGATGTGGTACCAAAGTAAATACCATGCTTGATATTCTGTCCACCACGATTGATGGTGATCATGTTATCCCTCAGATAAACACCTGCTGCCTGTGTAGTCTGGTAGAACCCTCTGGTTACATAAGAGGTACCTGGTGTAGCAGATCCATCCAGTGAGAGGGTATTATGATAATAGAATACGTTGTCTGAAGAACTGTTGTAAAATCCATAAACAGAACCACTACCTGTGAGGTTGTAGATCAGGTTATTGCTCACCACATTCTCCAGTGTATTCAGCGCATCTACGCTGGTAAAATAAATAGCGTAGAAGGTACTGGTACTGGTGGGGTTGCCACCAAATGGGTTAGTAATCCTGTTTGCATTGATGTTTAATTTCGTACTCAGGTTCGTCACATAGATACCATAGAAGTTATCCACAGAAGTACGTGAAGGACGGCTGATCGTATTTTTCTCAAATGTGAGGTTATATGCTCCATAGATATACATACCATAATAGTAGAAATCCAGGAACTTGTTGTTGATCACCTTATTGCTGGCATTTGAGGCCGTCGAGCTGGCTACCAGCGTCATGCTATAGTAACCACCCGTCACAGTATTATTGCTAAAAGTATTGTTGTCACAGCTGGTGGAGCCTGTTCCGGTAGCTGATGTAGCAGATGCACTTACGACGATACCTGCAAAATCTGAGGAGGTAGAAGTCGTATTAATAAGGATCTTACAATTGTTGATGGTATTGTAATCTGCATCATTCAGCAATTGTACACCAAATCCATATTGGCCGGAAGAACTGCCTTTGGCCTGAATTATCAGGTCATTGAAGGTGATATAATCTGCACCATTCAGTTTGATCACAGCTCTTTCTGCGCTCGATGTACTGAGGTAAGCGATCGTATCATTGTTACCATTGAAGGTAACTGTATTCGTTGCTGATGCCCCCGGTACCGGTGTCATAATCAGCTGCTCATTATATGCAGAAGCCGCATTGGCCACTACATTAAATATCACTGCTCCGTCAATACCGCACTTGATATAATTGTATGCGTCATTGAAGGATGCAAAGTTACCTGCACCTGTAGGCAACGCTTTATTGATAGTGAAAGTACCATGTACTAACGATGGACTAGTGACCTGTACACTCGTAGAGTTCGCCGCATTACTGCTGGCAGTACAGGTAACCACGCAGCGGTAATATGAAGACACAGTCTGCGTGGTAGTAAGTGATGACAATGTATCATTGGGAATGTTTGTCCATGTGCTATTGTCTGTAGAAGATTGCCACTGGTATTTCAGACCGGAAGCAACCGTCACACCGGTGAGTGAAAGTGTAAAGCTTTCATTCAGACATACGGCTGAAGCACTGCTGGCTGCAGTACCGGCAGTGGGAGTACCGGTACATGCAGCGGCAGGAGTCCAGTTAAAAATAATGTCAGGACGGGTCGTCGATGCTGAGTTCACCTGTGAGGTGCCGCAAAGACTGGTACCCGCATCCTGGTAATATGTATGGGACCCATTGAACGCAAGACCTGTCGTGTAAGGGAATACGGGGTTATGGGTATAGGAAGCCGCGCCGCCACATACCTCTACCAGGATATTGTCCGTACCATTCCAGAAGAAACCTGAAGGAATGGTAAAGGAGTTCAATCCCACCACCGGCATATAATTCAGTGGTCCGTAAAAGTTATTACCTACGGGTTCATAATATGAATCAGACAATGAACTCACCGTAGTGCCGACTATTTTAATAGCATAATTTTCGGCACCGTCCACATCGCTTCCTACAGATGTGGCGTTGAATTTCAAGGCATTGATCATACCAGGGCCCATGCCTTTGGCAGTCAATTCAGAGGCTCGATAAAGATATTGGGCCCGGGTAGCTTGATACCAGTCTTGTATAGGACATGGATAAGATGTCGTAGAGTTGCTACCGTTGCCCAGACCGATGGTAATATCAGTCTGTGCACGCAGACCAATGGCCGGCAGCAACAACAATAACAGGTATAAGACAGCCCCGAGGCGTACAGAAACAGGCTTGGTTCTCATATGGGTTCTCTTTTTCTATTATTTAGGGGTTAATGCATTAGAATAATTGCCAGCTGATCCAGCTACGGGCATCCTTTACATTCACCATGTCATAGGTATTGTAGTCACTGGTTTGTACAAAGTAGTAACCAGTGCTTTCTGTGAACTTGGTGACGATATTCGATATGGTGGTGCTACTGTAATCAGGGATGGTATACCATGTGCCGCCATAGGTGAATGTGGTAATGCCGCTGGTGCTGAATTTTGCTTTAAAGGCCGGTCCGTAGTAACTGTTTTCCATGATTCCATTAAAGTCATATCCACTACTCTGGAAATTGGGATAGTATAACAGGTACTCAAAACCGGATATAGATTTGAAGTTGTAATAGTCATCCTGACCATCTACATGAATTCCTGCATCTGAGTAGTAATAGTCAGCCGCGTTTATAGCTGCATTGTACCAGCGGGAACCGGCGGTGCTGTCTACGATATAGGGTTTTTTATCACTGTTGATAGTAACAACTCTGCCATTGACCTTCAGGGTCATAAGCTGATTGTCTTCTGACCAGGAGACATCCTCAAATCCATTAATGGTTTCCCCGGCATCGGTAAATGGTTTGTCAAAGGCGACGCCAGTGGGTGTGAAGTAATAACCGGCACTGAATTTTACGTTGGCATTTACGATTTTGATGCTCTTGTACTGCTGGTTGATATAGATGTCGTAGTCACCTTTACCAGTATGAAGCTTTTTAAAATAAGTAAGAAACCGGGAAGAATAATCAAAATCCCAGTTCCGTTTTCTATCGTAATAATCCTGTGCCTCTTTGGAGGTAGCTTTGACGAGTACGGCCTTGCTGCCATGCAAACGTCCTGTAAGTTTAATTGTATCACCGTCGGTGCTCATGCCATCCAATATGAACTCAAAATCGGATAGCAACCCGCCGCCATAATAACCGCCGTTAATACCAGCGTCGGGATCGCAGAGTATATGAATATAATTGTAGGTATCAAATAATAAACAAGGTTGCTGCAGGGCTTTCAACCTGTAACTGCTCTCCTGCATAACGGAGAGTGTGGATGAATCCCAGTCAGAATACATCTGTACACGATTTGCTGTATCGAATTTGAAATAAAAACTAAAAGGTACCGCGGATATAGCCGAGGGATACACAAGCCCCTTCCATCCATATTCGGCACTGGTAAGCGTAGTACTGTAGGTACTGAGCACTTCATTAATTCTTTCATCGGGCGATTGTTTAAATACATTATCATCCTCCTTTTTACAGGCGGCAAAGCATAATGCAGTCAAAAAAATATAGAGGTAAAAATTTGTTCTCATAAAGCATCAATAAAAAAGTGCGTTAATACTGTCTCTGGTTGCTTTCTGCAAAGCGTAGAAGTCTACATCGTAAGCGGACTTGTAATAATTCACCACCATCGCTTCTTTCTGCCGCAGGGCAGCTACGGCCTGTGCCTGTGTAGTGCCGTTGTCGCTGGTCTTATCCTGTACGCTGTTTACAATCCTGTCAAATCCTTCTTTTCCTTCTATCAGCATAGTGGCGATCATCTCTACGAAATCCTCATTCTCACTGCTCATGGCATACGGCGTCACAAAACCATCCTGGTGTGCGTCGGAATCGTAGATATTGTTCCAGTTAGCCGTATAGAGCCCTACACTGATCTTTTTAAACTCGGTTGGGTACATTATATTCTGGTGGAGAATATGCCCGAATTCGTGCTCTATTACGTGAAAGATCTGCTTCACATTGGCAGTATCACCTAATTGGTAGCCATCCATTTCTTTGGTACGAAATTCATTCAGTAGGTACATCACTACCTTACGACCACCTTCGGCAGTACCCAGGGTGATAGTACCGTTGTCATTCCAGCTGGCGCTGCCAGAGAGAATGAAAAATTTGGGAGAATACTTCTTGAAGAAAAGTTCTCCGGCATACTTTATATAATTATCTATCCATACTTTCATAATTGCCTGCATGGCAGGGATCACCACCTCTTCTTTAGGTGGTACCAGTGTTTTGGTCACATCAAATTCAAACTGGTCCCATTTGTACTTCACCTCTATGTTGTAAGGAACAGTGAGTGAATCATACAGCCATTTGTCTAAAGAATCCTCGACCCAGGTGTCGCCACCCAGGCCGGGGATGTCTTGCACACCACTTAGATCATCGTTTTCTTTTGAACAGGCTGCCAGGGCGATCACCAGCAGGAAGAAAAAGAGTGCGTTTAACGGTTTCATATATGCGAAATATTTTTGGTTGTTATCTGGGATTCAAAGCGAGACCTGCTGTTTGGGCCGACAATGGCAATTGCAATACGCGGCGGTTATCACCGGCAATTATCGAAGTCTTGGCGCCATTGATATCATAGTGATTCACAGTGATACCGTACCTTTGTATATCAAACCAGCGATGTCCTTCCTGTATAAACTCCGCTCTCTTGAAACTAAGGATGGTGTTCAGCAGAGCATTACTACTGCTGGAAGTACTATAGAAGGTCTCTGCCTTAGCAATGGTCACCGCATGCGTCGTAGCATCATAGTTCACAATGCGCTTGCTGGCGAAGAGGTTCAGATCATCCAGCACATCGTTCGTATTGCCTAAATAAAGATTGGCCTCTGCCCTGTTGAACAATACTTCTTCTGTTGTAAACAGCGGCACCATCACATAAGGATCACCAATAGTCGCATTCACAGATGCCTTCACGAAGTATTCTGTCAGCTTTGGTACAAAGTAGTCGCGTGTACCATAGTAATATATTGGATATGTATAGCTACCACCTGTTACATTGCGACCCAGCGCTACGGACTCTATGGCGTAGTCCATACCAAAGCGATACTGCGCTACATACCGGCCATACAGTGACTGCGTTTCTACAAGTAGCAGGTTACATTTTTCAGTAGCCCGGGAATATGTTTCCCACAGCACGGATGGCGTCATCGTTCTGTAGGTGGTATTCCATGGACGCATGTAACTGGCCAGGTCATTGTTAGGGAAAGTCTTGTTGGCAAACTCCACCACCTTTGCATAATCTTTCTTAAACAGGTAGAACCTGGTTGCAAAGGCGTAAGCTGCTGATTTATTGAAATGGTAATGAGGAACGTCGTATTTTTCGTCGTTGATCAGCGGAATGCCAGCCAGTAAATCACGCTCAATATTATCATACACATCGGCAACCGTGCCACGGTCATATTGTTTGAATACCACCGTTTCAGGCTCAGTTACATACGGAATACCCGGATCAGTAGCTGCTGTGGCAGCATTATAGAATCTGGAGAAGAATGTCACCAGCATAAAGTGTGCATATGCTCTTGCTACCAGCGCCTCTCCTTTTTGCGCCTGGTACTGGGTGGTGTCAGTAGCGTTTTCACATGCCTTGAGTGCGTTGTTGCAGGCAGCAATAGCTTTGTAGCAGGCTGTCCAGTACCACTCAGGAGAATCTTGATTGATGTCGTTGACATCATTGAAGAAATATGGATCTTCATTTGTCCTTTCTATCACCCCGGCCCCTTTGTCTGTTGCATTGTCAGACATCGCTTCACAAAACACGATATAGTTGGCCTGCGGATACGCAGTGCCTAATAACTGAGATACCTTTTGCGGTGTATTTAACTCTGTCCAGGTACTATCAGGAGATTGGTCCAGATATTTACTGCAGCTACTCATAGCAAGCAGGCCCAGACTGATCAATGATACCCGTGTAAAATTTTTCATGTTAGTCTTCTTCTTTTTAGAGTCCTACTTTTAATGAAAGTGTGAATTGCTTTTGGATAGGTTGTGCTACACCACCCGTGTTGAAGAATTCAGGATCCTGTCCTCTCAGCTTACTGTCTGAATAAATCAGCCATGGATTGATGGCAGCACCTGTCACTGACAGGTTTTTCAGCCCGGTCTTTCTGATCAGGTACTGTGGCAGCTGATACGTGAGGGATACTGTCTTCAGACGGATCATATCGCCTTTGGCCACTCTATCGGTCGAATAGTTATAGTTGTTATAAGGATAAGTGCCGTAAATCACATTTTGCTCCAGTGCATCGAGTATAGAAGGTGTTCTTGTCACCGTCTCATCGCCTGGCATTACCCAACGGTCGTAAAACTCTTTAGGCATAGCATCCAGGTCAGAGTAGTTTGTCTTGAATGCAGGGTACAGACGGATCTTGTTGCCCCACTGGTAAGTGACAAATACATTCAGGGATAAATTCTTATAATGGAAAGTATTGGACAGACCACCGTTCGCCGGAGGATCTACCGGTCCCTCATATACGAGGTGAGAAGTATTCAGGTCCTGCAGGTATACATCCGCGCTGATTTCACCGTTCTGGTTCAGAAAGCGGGGATAACCATTCTTTGGATCCAGCCCTTCGTATTTAATAGAGAACAATCCTCTTACAGGGTATCCTTCTTTATTACCTCCTTCAGGCACCACCAGGTCAAAGATGGATGGGATGTTCTTTGCATTCGTGATCCTGTTGGTATTGTAGCCAAAGGTCACATTCGCTTTCCAGCCCCAGTCCTTTCTGCGGATCACATCACCTCCCACCATTATTTCAATACCTTTTGAATCCATATCTGCATAGTTGGCTGCTTTGTACAACTCACCACCGATACCGGATGTCTTGATCAGACTGATCAGGTCAAAGCTCTTTTTCCTGTATGCATCGATAGAGAAGTTGAGTCGTCTGGCGAAGAAGGTACCATCCAGGCCAATGTTCGTTGTGTACATCTTTTCCCAGGTCAGGTCGTCGTTCTGCAGGTGTGCAATCTTAATGACAGATTCGACTTCATCGAGGTGGCCACGGTTGCTATTTACTGTCTGGTATACAATGTTGGAGTTGGTAGCAGGTCCCATACTGGCAGTGAGTCCATAACTTGCGCGTAGTGCGAGGTAATCTACCCAAGTAGCTGGTTTCATAAATGCTTCTTTATCGATGTTCCAGCTACCCGATATACTCCAGGTAGGTAACCAGCGGGCATTTTTAGAACGACCCAGTTTATTCGACCCATCGTAACGGGTAGTACCGGTCAGGTTATATTTCTCTTTGAAAGCATAGGTAGCAGTTGCATAAAATGCTGCAAAGCGATCGTAGTCCTGGCTCATACCATAGTAAGGGAAATTGCTTTCGATCGTTTGCTTCAGAATGCGCGGGTCTGTGAACGCCACACCACCGTTATCATACTGGTAACCATAACCGGTGTTGGATGAGTTTTGTCTGTCAGCATACTTTACCTGCTGCCCTACCAGTACATTCAGGTTATGCCTGTCAGCCACATTGAGGGAGTAGTTTAAGCTGTTACGGAAATCATAGTTTACCAGCAGGTCTTCTGTACGGTTGTAAAAACCACCATAAGGCAGTACCACTTGTGGCAATGCATCAGGGTTGTCCGGGTCGCGATAGAGGAACTTGTTGTTCTCAGCAATGGTCGAATTGCCATTTGCGCGATATGCATTCGCCATGTTACTGTTCTCAGTGATCTGGTGTTCACGTGAAGACTTTACATAGCGCAGTGCGCCTACGAGTTCATAGCGAAGGTTCTTCGTGAGCTTCCAGGAAAAGTCGCCCTGAAGGCGCAAGTCCATCATGTTTATTTTGAGATAGTTGTTTTCAACCTCAGTCAGAATGTTGAACGGTGCAAAGTTTCTTCTGAAGTATTCTCTGTTACCGCTTTCATCAAAGGCTGTCAGCGTACGGCTGGTGTTCAGTGCATAGCTGAATGGGTTGATATCAAAGTCGCGGTCATACTGTCCTTCTACAGGGTTGCTGGTACGGCTCAGTGCACCGGGTGCTTTTTGCTGACGTACAGAGCCTAAGACAGAGAAGCCGGCCGTAACCTTGTCGGACAACTTATAGTTGTTCCTGAAGTTGAGTGTGTACCGGCTTACTCTGTCGGCTACTGTCCAGCCGTTATCGTGATAATAGCTGGTGGAGAAATAGGACTGAGACTTATCTGTACCGGAGGAGATACTGAGGGAGTGTTCCTGAATAAAGCTGGTACGGAACAGGATGTTGAACCAGTCAGTATTGGCAGAAGCATATCTCAGCAGGAACTGCCTTTTCGCCTCCGGGGTGTTTTCTAATGGGAAGTTGCCATTTTCATCCGCATTCAATTCCTCATACATCTTTCCATAGACCCCGTTATCACCACGGGAAAGAATATCTGAAGTCAGTGCGCCTTTGCGTTCCAGTTCTGCCAGTACCGACATTTGCTGGGCTGAGTTCATGATATTATAATTACCATAATTTGGTTTCAGCTGAGTACTGTAGTTACCGCTGTACATGATAGATGGTGTACCTATCTTCCCTTTTTTGGTAGTAATTACCACTACCCCGTTCATAGCGCGGGCGCCATAGAGTGCGGTGGCGGCGGCATCTTTCAGGATGTCGAAGCTCTCGATATCGTTGGGGTTCAGACCAGCGACAGAAGAACCCATCAGCGTAGTAGGGTCGCCACTGGAGAGCTGATCGTTGGAGATATTGACCACATCTTCCAGTACCACACCGTCTACCACCCACAGTGGTTTGTTGTCACCATTGATAGAGGTTGCACCACGTACACGGATCTTTGGTGCAGACCCGAATGTGCTGGATACGTTTTGAATAGACACACCGGCAACGCGACCTTCCAGCATACGGCTCACATCGGGCATACCATCTATCCTGGCGTCGTCCATTTTAATACGGGTAGCAGCGCCGGAAAACTTGCTCTTATCAATGTTCTGAAACCCTGTTACGACTACCTCCTGTAGTTTTGTTGTTTTCTCTTTCAGGAGCACCGTCAGCAAATCACCACTAAAGGTGGCCATCGGGATCTCCTGTGGTTCATAGCCAGTGAGGTTGATGACCAGAACGGCATTTGCCGGAATACTTTTCAGCTCGAACACACCTTTGTCATTTGTAGTAGTCCCCCTGGTTGTCCCTTTGATCATCACTGCTACACCTGGCAGTGGTTCTCTGTTTGCGGTGAGCACCACACCTTTAATGTCCTGTGTGCGGAAGGCCACAGAATGACCTGTGCTGGTTACGCTTGAATTAATCTTTTTGTCTGCCTGACGGATGATGATTCGATCATACAATACGGTATACGACAGTGAATAAGGTTTTAATAATCTATTGAGGAGCGTTCCTACCTTTTCGTTATGAGCATTCACATCGACCTTGTCGATGGCTGTGACAGAGTTGCCTGCGTATATAAAAGATACGTCGGCGAGATTCCCGATCTTGTCCAATGCTTCTTTTAACAGTACATCTTTTAACTCAAGGGATATTTTCTTTTCCAGTGCATCCTGTATACCAAAACCGGCAGCGTGTATAGATAACAGTAACGCCAACACGGTTAGTTGAAGGAATAGGGTCGCCTTTTTAAACATTGATCATAAATTGTTTTGTGCGTTTCAGGAAATAGAGTGCCCATTCCGGCTCTTGTGAAGCCAGGGCAATAGCGCACCTGCTGCGGTGCAGTCATAGTTTTTTATGGATTAACCGATTTTTCGAAAATGGTTACCCGGACGGCGTGCGTTTAGATTTCGTCATGTTTTTGCGATTCATTTTGGTTGTTGCAATGTTTGATTTTCACAGTAAAATGGCTAACCTTGGTTGGGTATCACAGCGATTACAACAGGCCGATTGTAATCATGCAGTACAGGGTCCGGATGCCTTCCTGTAGCGGGATTGCGTACTAAACCCCGGTCAGGCATTCCTTCACAGTACAAAATGCTAGTCCTATCCTCTCATAAGGTTGTCTCGGTTAACTGCTTGTGTCTTTTTTTCCTACTTCTTTTTACTACTGGCAGCTACCTCCACTGATGTTGAATCCGTTTCCGGCGCTGTCTTTATTGATTCTGGCGTTCAACGATAAAGCTATTACGTTTAGGGCTTTCTCAGGTTCATCAATAGTATTGAAATCACCATAAAAGGCGCAATGCTGTAAGCGTTTGTCTACTGTAACATTAATATTGTAATACCTTTGCAGGTCGTTTACCACTTTTATGAGCTCAGTGCCGTCATATACGAATCGGCCCTGTTGCTTCTGTAAATAAAATCTCGCATCATCGGAAGCATCTGACATTTGCAGTTGGTCGGTAGTTTTGTTGTATACGGCCCTTTTATTGGCGGTGAGGATCACTTCCTGACCATCATTACGATTTCCATCTATAGCCTGTACCTGTACCATTCCTGTCAAAACCACCACTTTTGCTTCCCGGGCATCCCGGGCTTCAATATTAAAGGAAGTACCCAGTACCCGTGTATTTATTAATGGAGACGCGACGATGAAAGGATGTGCATTGTCGTGCTGTACATCGAACAGCGCCTCTCCTGACAATGCCACTTCGCGCTCCGCTTTACCATAATCTCCTTTATATTTCAATGAGGACCGGGGTTCCAGGAACACCTTTGATCCATCTGGCAACGTCACTTTCTTTCGTTGCTCTCCTGATAATACAATCAACTCCTTTACAGGCGGATGTGATACCTTGTAGTATCCTATTCCTGCCGCCAGTATCAACATGGCCGCTGCCGCTGCCCTCCACCATAGTCTTCTCACTATTGGTTGTGGCTTTACTGCGATCCGCTGATGGATATTTTTCAATATCCTCTCAGAGTCCTCCCTGGCCAGTATTGGCTCGGCGGTAAACAGGTCCGCATTGTATTCCGCTGCGGCAAACTCCTGTAATTCCGTAAGATCTTTTTCATTCAAATATTGCAGAAACCACACTCTGTCTTCCTGTGTCCAGTTCTTATTATGCAACAGATGTTTGAAGTATTCCTTCCTGTTCTGCACTATTTTGATTGCTTATTTACACTAAATACGTGGAGGTGGTAAATGTGGGTGGGTGGTTTTTGAAAAAAATTTACATATTCTTAATACTAATATGTTGGACACAAAGAATTGTGAAAAGATACAGTTGTAAATTGCAGATATTACGGTGTATTTTTATGCAGGTATATACGAAAAAAAACAGACCCTCCTGTAGAGAGGGCCTGATCAAGATAGCTTAAAGGTTCTCCTAGTCGTGGTAATTCAGGAAAAGGAGGAATAACACTATGTATTTATGTTCTTTGTTTTTTTGAATATAATCATTGAGTTTAGCCATTGCTACCGACAGATGTTCCTTCACCGTATTCCGGGAAATATTCATCTCTGCTGCTACTTCATCATATGTCTTCCCTTCCAGTTTACACATCGTCACAATTTTTCGCTTTTTGGGAGATAACTGTGCAATTGCTTCTTCGAGCAACTGATATTGCTCTTCATATACATTTTTATTATCCAGTCCCAGATCTTCTTCCGGATTTATATTATATAGTTCCTTGTGAATGGTTTGCTCGCGCAGCTTGCGCCTTACATAGTCTACCGATAAATTAAAACTGATTACAAATAACCATCCGGCCACCGACTGGGTAGCATTAATTTCCTTTCTCTTCTCCCACAACTTGGTAAACACCTCCTGGAGAATATCCTCGGTACCAATTGGTTCCTTTACAAACTTGAAAATGTTACGGTACACCGCCTGGTGATATTTCCAGTACAGTGAATCAAATGCACTTACATCGTCCTGTTGTAACAATACTACTAACTCGGCATCTTGTGTATTCATATCACGACATTTATATAACCCGTATTTGTCTAATACAAGCTATATGGCTGTTTAAATGGGTCCGGGTTTCAATACAATGGCTCCATCAATCCGAGAGATAAAATAGTAACATTTCTTTTTATTGTGCACTATTTTATAATAAAAAAATAAATTAAAACTAATTGAAATGTATTTACCCTTGTAATATCGATGCAAAGTAATGTACGTATTAAAAAGCAAAACCACCAGTTAACAAATGTAACCGGTGGTTTTGCTATTGGCAGGGTTTGCTCGTCACAACGCAGCCACGCTGCAACTGCATCCTATACCTTTCTTGCTTAGCAATTCATCATCAATATTTTACAATCTTTCTTGTTTCTGTTTCCACACCATTGAATACTCTTACCAGATAAACTCCAGGAGCTGCTTTGGACAGATCTACCTTTTCGCCACTTACAATCCGTTTTGGCGCCAGGATAGTCTTGCCATCCAGGGTGTAGATGCTTACATAGAGGTAGCCATCCTTAGTTGGCGCTTTCACCTGTACTTCGTTAGCAGTTGGGTTAGGCGTTACAGTGAGTGATGTAGAAAGTTTAGTCTCTTCCGTTACACCCTCCTGTACTTTTTCTGCAGTTGCAGCAGCAGGAGCAGCAGTACGGGCAGCAGATGCTGTAGAAGCACGTACTACCAGGGAAGTAGTCCAGTCATTCAGGTTCACGGTAGAACCGTCAGATAAACCTACTGATACCAGGCAGGACCAGTCACCTCTGAACAGGTAAGCATCGCCTGCGAAATTGATATCCTTGTAAAGGATCACTTCGTAACCGCTTGCAATCTTCATAGATGAAACATCATCGTTCGCTGCACCCAGCGCAATCAAATCCGCCATGTTGTAGCTACCAACACCCAGCGAAATTGCATAGCCACCATAGCTACAATCCTTATAGATAGTAGCTGCAGCAGATGAAGGCGCAGGAACTGTACCTGTAATCTGGTAGCTACCCAGTGAAGCATAGTTGGAATAACCGGTAGTAGCAGGATCCAGGTAACCTGTACCTGTAATAGAAACATAATATGTACCTGCAGCAAGGGTCGCACTCAGGGTAGCAGGCAGACCAGAAGGATTACCTGTTGCTACTACAGTACCACTACTGTTGTACAACGTAGCCAGGATATCCAGATTTGGCTGGCGGGTAGGTGTAGCAATGCTAAGAGAAAGTGCACCACCACCTGTTGTGAATGAGAAGAAGTCCAGGTCGCCTGTACGCTCAATCACACCACTTTTATTAACAGCACCGGTAGTGCTTACACCCAATGAAGATGCAGTAGCAATAGTACCACCATAATCATCTGTTCTGTAACCTACACCATAAGTAGCGCTGGAAATTTTAGCGAGATCATCTTCAGTGTTGTTTGCATACTGGTATTCACCTTTACTCCATTGTACAACTGGAACATAATAACCTGCACCCATGATAGGCGCCCAGGTACCATTACCCAGGTAGTAACCTTCAGAAGGAGAAGTACGGCCATCATGACCCAGACCAAAGGTATGGCCTATTTCATGTGAAGCTGCATCACCTGCACCCTTTACGCCACCATTGAAAACCCAGCAAGGTGTTTCGTTACCCCAGTTGAAAGAACCGATGTAAGCTACACCACCACTGCCAGGCGCGGCGGTGTTGGTTGGGGTGAAGATACAACGCATTCTTCTGTTAGCAGGATATGAATTATACACTGCCTCATCATTGGTGATGTTCAGTTGGAATGGGCGGTAGTCTTCACTTACCAGTTCCCATACTTCCAGCTGTTCAGCATCACTCAGGTTAGCAGCTGCTGCATTGATGGTCACACCACTGTTCCAGTAAGAACTGGTTACAACCTGGCCATCGAAATCCAGCAATACCACACCATTAGCGTTTGGCAGACTTTGCAGGGAGCCCAGTGCAGCTACACTGCTGGTAGCAGTAGCAGATGCCACCTTAGCTCCACCCTGTGGAGCAGGTGCTGGTGTATAATCGATACAAAGGATAGAATCCAGTGGTACCTGTTTCACATAGGCAGTACCGTTTTCAGTATAATATTTATACCCAGTTTTGGTTTTACGGAGAATCACGAAACCACGTACATCTTCTCCTTTTACTTCCAGGTAGAAAGATGAACCAGCTACACCATCAATCTCACCGGCCATAAACTCCTCTGTTTTATTGTCTGTACGACGGGAGTTTACTTTACCAGTCAATACAGTATTTGGACCTACTTTTAATTCTGCAGCGCTGGTCAGACGTGCATTAGAAGATTTTGCCTGTGCTCTGATATCGTCGCGAAGGCCCGCAGGAGAACCTAAGCGATAAGGTTGTTGTTGCCCGAAAGCAAATGCCGCCGACATCAGCAGCATAGTTGCGCCAGATAGAAATTTTACAATTGTGCTCATAAGGGTTTACGTTGATAGATTAAAACAAATGCTCTTTTACAGTTTTGTAATCTTGAACCAGTTCAGGTTCCAGCCTCCGGCCTGGGCGTAGATACCGAAGTTGTACGTACCGGCATTGATGGTTACGGTATGGGAAACCGTCGTCCAGTTCTGCCAGCCACCTGTAGATGGTATATCCAGGTAACCCAGGACAGTAGAACCTGCATTCAGGTCAAGAGAGAGACGACCACCACCACTCAATGAAGCTACACGGTATTCAATTTTGTAAGTACCGGTAGTAGGAATGGTAATGCTGTTGTAAGCCATCCAGTCGCCAGTGTCGATGTAACCAACGTCTGATCCACCATTGGTATCAGTAGTAGTTTCAGTTTGTACACCAGACATAGAGCTGTAAGATTCTGCTTCTACCTGTTTGGTAAATGCACTGGTACCACCATCCTGGTATACTCTTACATAATCCACATACATTTTAGCAGGGAATGCAGCGTTATTGATGGTGAAACCAGGCCAGTTACCGCCAATCGCGAAGTTCAGGATGATGAAGAATGCCTTCTGGAATTCTTCAGTACTGCCTACGTTGTTAGCGATATTGATTTCGTTGTACTGTGCACCATCTACAAACCACCTGATATAGGTAGAGGTCCATTCGATGGAATAAACGTGGTAACCAGTCACGGACACAGGTGTGTTACTGCCGTAATCGGCCTGACCACCATTGGTACCTACCCAATGTACAGTACCGTACACGTTGGATTCGGTGTTAATGTGTTCCATGATATCGATTTCGCCGCAGGCTGGCCAGCCTACAGAACCGATGTTGTCGCCCAGCATCCAGAATGCAGGCCATGAACCAGAAAAAGAGGGCATTGCAATACGGGCTTCAATCTTGCCGTATGTCCATGATTTTTTGCCCTGAGTCTTCATACGGGTGGAAGTATAGCTGGCACCGCCGTAGCTCTCATTTTTTGCAGTAATTACCAGCTGACCATTTTCGATACTGGCATTCTCTGCCCGGTAGTATTCCAGCTCGTTATTGCCCCAGCCACCGGCGCCGGTCTCGAATACCCAGTCAGAGCCAATGCTGCTGGTGAATTCGTCTGCCCACACCAGTTGCCAGTTTTGTGCCATGGCAGCGCTACCTGTCAGTGCTAACATAGCGGTTAACAATAGAGGGAATTTCAAGGATCGAATCATAATTGAGGGTTTTGGTTTTAAATGGTTAATAAAAAATCGATATGGTATATCTCTAGCCTTATTGTTTTACAAACTTCTTCGTGATTCGTTTTTCACCTTTTGTATAGATCAACAGGTATGTACCTGCTGGTAAACCTGATACCGCGATCTGCTGTACCCCACTCTTTACATTTAATACCTGCTTGCCATTCAGGTCGTAAACAGTGAGGTAACCGCCTGGTTGGGTGTAATCACCTTTCAGGTGCAGATCGGTTGCTACAGGATTAGGGTATATAATCACACTGCTCTCATGCGTATCGGCAGTGGTTATAGTCGTAGTAGTTTCAGCTGCTGTGGTCTTTGCTGATGATTGTTTGGTGATCTTAATCCAGTTCAGATTCCAGCCACCTGCCTGTGCATAAATACCCAGTGCATAAGTTCCAGCTGTTACACTTACTGTATGAGAAATCGTGGTCCATGTTTGCCAGCCACCAGTTACCGGAACATTTAAATATCCCAATACAGTAGCACCTGCATTCAGATCGAGGGACAACTGTCCGCCAGTACTTTCGCTGGCAACACGATATTCAATTTTATAGGTACCTGTTGATGGGAAGTTGATATTGGCATAAGCCATCCAATCACTGGTATCGATATAACCTACATTCAAACCACCATCAGTATCAGTTGTTGTTTCTGTCTGCACACCTGACATAGATGTATAATTCTCTGCCTGTATCAGTGTAGAAGTGCCACCGGTGCCACCCTGTAATACACCCAGTTCAGTATTGATAGCGGATACCAGTGAATAGGTACCTGTTGCATCGCCAGAAAGTTCCCAGATCATGATACCACCACCAGAATTGTAAGCCAGGTCAGTTTTAGCTTTGATGGTAGTGATACCATTGTAGCCTACACCACTATAAGTATCGCTATATGGATCAGCACCTCTGGCGATCAGCGCAGCATAAGTTTCCCAGGAAGGACGTCCGTAAAAAGGTACACCCAGGATAGCCTTTGAGGCTGCCAGGCCTCTACCCTTCCAGTAAGTGATAGCTTGTGATGCATAAGTATAAGTAGAGTGATCGTAGTTGTTATAATCGTACGCCATGATGTTCAGGAAATCTACCTGTGCGAATACACTGCTCAGAATGCTTTCACCACCTGTACCTACTACAGCAGCAGTCAGCAGTTTGCCCTGATTGTGCAGAGCAGTAGCCAGCTGTGTCATGAGGGATACATAGTTGTTGGCAGATGCACCTGCATCAGGATATTCCCAGTCTATATCCACACCATCCAATCCATACTGACTCACAAAACTGAGCAGGTTGTTCACAAATGTGGTGCGATAAGTACTGTTGGCTGCAATGGATTCAAAACCGCTATCATCACCATTATTCCATCCACCTACAGCAATCAGCACTTTCTTTCCGTTCGCATGTGCGAGAGAAACCAGACTGGAAAGTTTGGAAGAATTTTCAATGGCCTGCAAACCACCAGTAGCTGTAGGCAGCAGGAAGGCATAGTTGATGTGGGTCAATTTGCTATACTGAATAGCATTCACATCACCTGACCATGAAGGCATATATCCCACTACTTTGAATTGCGAGAATACCTGAGAAGAAGAAATAAGGGTTGCAATGCTGAGGAATGCAGCCCTTATCCATTTGTTTGTTTGCATATGGTTTATTTTGAGGGAGTGAAAAAAATTAATGTTTGATGAACTGGCGGGTGGTACGATTACCATCTTTGATGATGACCAGTGTATACATTCCCGGTATTAGCCTGGATATATTGATAATATTAGAATTTGGTTTTAAATTAATCACCTGATTACCTGTTACATCATAAACCTGTATCAATACACCTGTCAGATCTGCATTGATCTTTAATTCATTTTGTGCAGGATTGGGAGATATATTAAACACAGTCGCTTTGGGAGTAGCTGCCACTCTAGCACCTGATACTGGTGTAATACTCCACCAGTTCAGGTTCCAGCCACCAGATTGTGCATAGATACCAAAGGCATATGTACCGGCTGTAATATTCACAGTCTGTGATACAGTCTGCCAGGTTTGCCAGCCACCGGTTACAGGAATTGTTTGATATCCCAGCACAGTAGCACCTGCATTCAGATCCAATGATAACTGACCACCTGTTGATTCACTGGCCACCCGGTAATCTATTTGATACGTACCGGTCGTTGGAATAGTAATATTTGAATACGCCAGCCAATCGCCGGTATCTATATAACCTACGCTCAAACCACCATCTGTATCCGTAGTTGTTTCAGTCTGTACACCTGACATAGAGTTATAACTTTCTGCCTGAATTTTAGTAGTAGATGCGGATGTACCTGCAGCTACTTTGAGTGAACTGATGATATCATTAAAGCTGTTATTCACCAGACAGGAATTATTTGCATTTACCAGCAAGGAACTGCCACCATAATTATCGTCTGCATACACCGTGGTCTGGTAGCCACTGGCCAGCTGAATAGAAGAAATATCATCATTCAGTATACCATGTGATTTGAGTTGTGTCAGCGTATAATTACCTGTTGGTAAACTAATCCCTAAACCACTATAATTACAATCTTTATAAAAAGTAGCCGCAGCCGTATTCAGGCCACCACCACCAAATACACTATTCACAGCAGACGCATAACCGGCGGTTGAACTTGAGTTGTCAATATCATCATATAACCAGATAAAACCACCGCCCAGTTTACTGCTACAACTACTCTTCCATGAATTCAATGTACTTGTCACCTGAGTAGTAGATTTTTCTGAATCCCACAAACCTGCGTAAATAGGAATAGACCCAAAGCTCCAGCTGCTACTGCAGGGACTATTGCCAGCGCCACCTGAATAACATTGCAGATCTACACGGGTAACTGTACCTGCCAGCTGACTATTCGTATTCGTCGCTACGCTGGTCCAGTAACTGGTATTGTTATAAGGCACCAGTGTCACCTTATAACCCAGATTACCCAGCATCACTGCCAGGGCAGTAGAAGAGCTTACATCATACGTGCTTTCATCATCAAAAGCAATCGCATCTACAGCAGGGATAGCATTTTTCAATGCCTGGAAATTTTTATACAGGATACTTGTGCTACCTGTACCCTGTGCCGCAATCAAACTTTTAATATTTGCGAAGGTACTGGAGCCCCATGCGCTGATGCAAAACTCAACCCTATTGATAGTGGTAGGGGCAGACTTGAGCAGGGCTATATCATTTGCAAAATTTGGATAGGTGCTGGCACCCACATAAGATCCATTTTGCACTAACGGGAATTCGGCATTGAAGTTAAAGTTGCCACTGGCATCGATATGTATGGTCCATACTACTACATATGTAAAGCCTGAATTTTTGAGTTCACTGATGGAGTAGCTTCTGTTTTTATATACAGGTCCACCAGCATAAATACCTGATTGAGCAAAGAGCGCAGTATGAGTCAAAAGCGCCATAAGCAGCAGTATGATACAGTTCTTAGCATTCATAAAGAATGATTTTAGCCTGTTAATAAATGAGGATTAACGTGGAAAGAAATGAAGAATAAATTGGTAGGAGTGTAAAGGTTTAGTTCATGCAGGTTCAGTTTTAAAGAGTGAATAAAGCCGCATCGGAGACCGCCCCGCTTTGAGGGCGGTTCCTGCGGTGAGGGAAAAGTAAAAAATCTTACTGCAACAGTTTTTCAGAAATTAGAATTAGGAACTACGGGATTTTTTAATCTCCCGTAGTTCCTAAGGATAGATGGAGCGTGTCTGCTCAGTCAATTACATTTTAATCACCTTCGCAGCACCATTGCGACCGGTTTTTGCATTGGATGTTTTCAGTATCCATGTACCCTGAGGTAAACGGCTTACATCCAGTGTAATCACCTGTGCACCTTTGGCGCCAGCTACATATTCTTTTCTGATCACAGGATTGCTACCATTGATGCTCCACAGTTCTACCCAGATCTTTTCACCAGCAGCAGCGGTTAAGCTTACCTGCAGATTGTTGCCCGTAACAGGGTTAGGGAACACGAGGATCTGATCTTTGGCAGTTGTTTCGGCAGCAACTACAGTTGTATTGGTAGTTCTTGCAGCAGAAGCGGTACAAGCACCCAGTGGTTGCCACCAATAGTCAGCAGTACCAGGCGTCACATTGTACAGGCCATTTGCAAGGCTTACATACAGATAACCGTTGTATACTACTTTATCACCTGCGTTGTACACAGAAGGATATGGCTGGTAAGTAGCCACACCTGCACAGTTTCCGGTGCTGGTAGATCCGCTTACGGTGATGCTTACAGCAGTGCTGGTAGTAGTGTTACCACTGTTGTCAGTAGCTTTTGCTGTGAGGGAATAAGTACCTGCGGCTACGCTGGTCCAGCTGTAAGTGTAAGGTGAAGCAGTCACAGTACCCAACAGTGTAGAGCCATTGTAGAAGGCTACGCTCGCGATAGTGCCATCAGCATCAGATGCAGCAGCGGTGATAGATACAGTAGCAGGGGCAGTATAAGAAGCACCTGCAGATGGAGAAGAGATGCTTACAGTTGGTGCAGAACCTGTACCGGTTCCACCACCAGAGCAATCACCTGTATATGTCCAAACCTGGCTGTCGCCGGAGTGCGTATCAGGTTGTTCACCCTGTGTCCACCATTTAGCAGTATAGATCTTACTGTTATACACCACCTTGGTGCCACCGGTGTAGATACCGGTAGCAGTCCAGGCAGCGATACCGTCGCAAGTACCGCTACCTGTGCTACTTGTTACTACAATTGCAACAGCTGCAGAAGTTGTTACCGCGCCAGCGTTGTCTGTCGCCTTCGCAGTCAGTGAGTAGCTGCCTGCTGCTACACTACTCCAGGTATAGGTATAGGGACTGGTAGTAGAGGTACCCAACAGTGTAGAACCGTTGTAGAATTCTACCTTGGCAATAGAACCATCGGAATCTGTAGCAGTTGCTGTAATAGTCACAGAAGCTGGTGCTGTAAATGAAGCATTGGCAGCTGGTGAAGTGATGCTTACAGATGGGGACTGATTACCACCGGTAGTACCAAAGAAGAACGGATAATAGTTGCTGGCGAATTCTTTGTTATTCACCGCATCCCAGTTGATGGACCAGGTCATAATACCACGCAGACCGGAATAACCAGCGCTGTTACGTAAGGTATATGTACCACCATAGGACTGACCCTTTACTAAATAATTCAAAGCATTCAATACAGCTGAAGGAGCAGTGTATCCGCTACCTGCTGCACCTGGAGCTGCTGGCAGACCGAAGGCTACCTGGTCAGGACGCAATGCAGGGAATGTCTGGCTGGTACCGGAAACAGTGAAACCTGTCAACAGCATTTCTGTCATAGATACGATAAAGTCAGCTGTAGCAGAGCTGTATACTTTATTATCCAGGGCTGTTACTGAACCTGTGTTGTACAGCTGTGGCTGAATCCAGGACAACTGATCTTTCAGACCATAAATGATAGGCAGATAAGCACCTACCAGTGGAGAATAAGTAGCACCGTAAGCAGTCTGTACATAATATGTTTCAGGCGCCATGGTCAGCAAGCAGTTTTTACCCTGTGCTGTACGGTAAGAGATGATTTCTTTACATGCAGCGATCAGGTTTACCACTTTCGCGGTAGTAGGCGCTGTAAAGTTTTTATCTCCGTTATCCAGTTGGAGGGAAGTACCGCCTTCGATATCCAGATCAAAACCATCGAAGTTGTAGTTGTCTAACACAGCTTTCATGCTGGTGATGAAGCTGGCTTTAGCTGTAGCAGAAGACAGCAACAGGGTTCCGTTTTCACCGCCGATAGACAGTAAAACTTTTCTACCCTGCGCCTGTAATGTAGCAATATCAGATTTAATTTCACTTTCAGAAGTAAGGCTTGCATCAGGAGTGAAGCTTACTGTAGCATAGTCAGTTCCGGTAGTAGCAAATGCAACTTCAATTACATTATACCTTGAATCTACATCTTTCAGACGTATGTAAGGAGCAGAAGCCAGGTTCCAGTCATGCCAGTAACCTACCAGTACCTTACCGGAAGTATTGTCAGAAGTAGAAGACTTAACGGTAACGGCTACTGCTGAAGAAGTGGTAGTAGCACCAGCATTGTCGGTAGCAACGGCAGTGATGGAGTAACTACCTGCACTTACATTGCTCCATGAATAAGTAAATGGAGCAGCAGTAACAGTTGCGAGCAGTGTAGCACCGTTATAGAACGCCACTTTGCTGATAGAACCATCGCTGTCAGCAGCTGTAGCTGTGATAGAGATAGCACCACCGGCAGTGTAAGAAGCACCACCAGCAGGAGAAGTGATGCTCACGGTTGGTGACTGGTTGGTAGTACCTGTACCATTTGCAAATACAGCATTCAGCTTATTTACCAGCGGAGAGGTAGTAGCAGGGCAATAAATCAGTTTACCTTTTGCAGTCGTGCTGCTGGTCATGTTCAGCATATCGCCGAATACCTGCCATACAATCACACCCGCCAGGCCATTGTCATTGATGTATTGTGCTTTAAGACCAATAGATTTTTCGTTGTCATAGCTCAGGAAGTAGTTGCCTTTTGTCATGTAAGGCACCTTCGCATTATCGTCCCAATGATCAGTCCAGCCAGAACCGGAGCCTGTCTGCTGCAGGATGTAGCTATAGTTTGGTGTACCATCCCACAGGTTCAATGCCCAGTTGGTATAGTCGGCACAGGTAGAAACAGGACCATCCGGCTGTACGGTTTCACTACGTTTGGTAGTTGCACCATTCAGCGCGGCAGTACTTGTACATACTACACCACGACCATAGAAAGGCGCACCGATGTTCACCTTAGACATGTTCACACCCAGTGCTTTCACACCTTTTACAGTAGCGTCGATAGAGAACCCGGAATATTCAGCACCTGGGTAATCATACAGTGGAGCATTGTGTCCTGCAATGTTTGACCAGCCACCATTATAGTCATAGGTCATCAGGTTGAAGTAGTCCATGGATTTATTCAGGCGAGTCCAGTCAAAACCTGAAAGTTTGGAAGGAACAGCGGAGAAAGCAGCAGTGATCAGTTTACTTGAACCGATAGCAGCTCTCACAGCTTCTACGAGGGTAGCGAAGTTCGCATAGTCAGCCTGGCTGTAGTTTTCGATGTTCATACCAGGTCCGTTGGGATATTCCCAGTCGAAGTCGATACCATCAAAACCCATGTTGATCAGGTCCACGCAATTAGCTACAAATTTAGCACGCATAGTAGCGTTAGCGGCAGTAGAAGGATAGTGCTTACACATACTCCAGCCACCGATAGAGGCCATACATTTGATACCTTTCTGGTGACACAGGTCGATCAGACCTGGTGCGCCACCCTGTTTAGGAACGCTTAACGGAAAACTACCGGAAAGACCTGTATTCACATTAGTCCAGCCACTGCCTGAATTACGGTATCCCAGTGTGTAGGCATAGCTGCCATCTGAGATATAGTAAAGAGGAGCGTCCAGTTCTCCTTTGAGGAGGTACAGGTCCCAGCTGCTGTAAATATCCTCATTTATCAGAGCGGCTGGTTCCTGAACGGCACCTACCTGATAAATGTTTTTGTTTCGGAAGTCACCACTGTGTAGGGAACCATCTTTGGCTACGCCAAAAAAGGAGAAGTTGAGGATGGTGTACTGGGAGTAGTCCACGTTCAGCTGGTTGTAGCCACCTTTGGGAACAATACCCGATACTTCTTTCCAGGCATCCCATTGGGTGATATAGCCTATCACCTGTTTTTTGTGGTTTGCTGTGGTCGCGGTTACAGAAGGGCTTACCTGTGCCCTGGCTTTACCGAGGCCGGTTATTAGCAGAAGGAAAAGAATTGCATGTCTTGCATAGGTGCATAGCCATGCATTACGAAAGGTAAAGTTTACTTTCATTATCGCTGGATTTTTGTAGACGATATGGATAGGACTGCGCCACACACATTATCTACCCTGCTGGCTGTCTGGTGG
This sequence comes from Chitinophaga sp. LS1, assembly GCF_034274695.1. Lineage (NCBI taxonomy): Bacteria > Pseudomonadati > Bacteroidota > Chitinophagia > Chitinophagales > Chitinophagaceae > Chitinophaga > Chitinophaga sp. LS1. The sequence continues at coordinate 3,621,254 of NZ_CP128362.1, read as the reverse complement.
GAGGGTTCCACCAGGCTGAAATGGCAGTAGCGGGTATAGGCACACGTCTGACTCTCTGACGGTTATGCTTTATTGTAATTACAGAACCGGGTTTTCAAGGTTTTTCGGGAGCTGTAATAGGACGGCAATAAAGCCAGTGTTTCACAGAATAGAATAATTGTTTATTAATAATGATATCAGGCTTGGTAGGTGAAGCGGTCTACCTTGGTCTGATATGTTATGTTCTTTTAATGCATATGGTTATGAAGTCACTATATAGGAGTCGGGTGATGCGGGAAATGGTACTATTGCGAATTTCTATTTTTTAAAAAAAAGGGAGATTCAGGTTTTGGCGGATGCTTTCGGCCTTCGGCATCCGCCAAAACCTGAAAAGGGAATTCCTGGCCGGCAGTCGCCGGCCAGGAATTCCCTGATAAAAAAAACCGGTTGACTGATAAAAAAAATCCCGGCCGGCGGGCGCCGACCGGGATTTCTCTCCTTTATGTCTATCTTAATTCTTACGTAATATTTTCAACATGGTACGTCTGCTAAACTTATACTGTTCTTCCGTACAATTTACTCCCCCTTTACAAGGATCGTTCGGATCTTTACCAATGTTTTCATAATACAACCTGCTGCTAGCCACACCTTTCTTAATCAGGTAATCAATCACCGCATAACATCTCATTGCAGACAGATCCTTATTATAAGCATCAGAACCACGGCTATCTGTATAAGAGGTGATCTTCAGTTTCCAGTTAGGGAACTGGTTCAACACCACTGCTACCCTATCCAGCATATCCCTTGACTTAGTAGTCAGAATCGCACTGTTATAATCGTAGAAGAACATCAGTTTTTCCATCTTATCGATGATGGCGTTATCCATTTCGCTGAACTGGTCTTCTGAATAATCTGACTTAGGTTCAGGAGCAGGTTCCTTCACTGGTTCTGCCACTGGTGTGACTGGTTCTGCAACCGGCTCTGGCAATGTCGCTTTCGGCTCTGGTCTAACCGGACGCTTAGGCGATGATTGCTTCGCAGCTGGCTTCTTCGGATCTGCTTTTTTCACTGGTTCCGGAGCAGGCTCCTTTACTGGTGCTGCCGGTTCTGGTGCCGGTGCAGAAGGTGTTACACTTGGTTCAGTATACGGAACAGTTACCTGTTGCATTGGACTGGTCACCACAGGTTCTTCCTTCCTGGCAGGCGCAGGTGCCGGAGGTGCTGGCGTTGGTGCCGCTGGCACAGGAACAGGCACTGGTACTACTGGTGCTGTTTTCCCTCCTTTATGGTGTTTGGAAGATTTCTCCTCTTTTTCCTTCTCTTTTTCTTTTTCCTTCTCTTTTTCCTTTTCAGATTTAGACGAACCTTTTTTAGTTTCTGTTGTCTTTACCTCATCAGGCTTTACCACTGGTTCTGCTGCTGCAAGCACCACCGGAGCTGGTTCATTAGTTACAGGTGGGGCCTGGTAAGGCGCCATACCACCATCGCCATTAAAACGTTCAGCAAAGTGAGTATCCATGAAACGATAGATATCATCGCTACCACCACCACCAGGACGGTTAGAGGCGAAGTAGCCTTCATACATATTCGCTTTCATGATGAAACCCAGGTCATCTCCACCGGAGTTAAACGGCCAGCGCAGGTTCTGCAGCTTGGTCCAGTTACTACTGGTACCGGTTGCACGGTAAATATCGAAACCACCCATACCCGGATGTCCTTTACTGGAGAAGTACAACATACCCGCTTCGTTAAAAGTAGGGAATGCTTCGTCAAACGGTGTATTGATAATAGGACCACAGTTTTTAGGCTTGCCCCATTTACCATTCTTTTGTTTCTCACTATACCAGATATCCATTCCACCCACACTACCTTTTCTGTCAGAAGTGAAATACATCAGCTGACCATCACGACTCAGGGCTACGTGACCAGAAGAAAAGCCTGCTGCATTGATTTCTTTCAGCGGTTCCAGCGGTGCCCAGGAGTCACCTGTTTTATAAGACCAGAACACGACCATAACACGCTCACCGTTTACAGGACCACGCTTTGTTTTATTCGCAATATCCTGCTGCCAGGAGTTCAGTGTTACGTAGACAGTATCTTCTCTTGGATTAAAACATACAGGGCCGACGTGATAAGGTATCTTGCCCAGTAGCTCTGGTAATATCTCTTCTACATATGTATTAGCAACACCCTGTGCATACTGCTTAAAGAGGTATGCTTTAAAATAGGGTTGCCCTGTGCGCGTATCAATCTGTGGTGTTTTTTCCGGAGCATTGGAAATTGCCATTTTCCGGTAACCGTTTGATACGAGCAAAAGTCCCTGCCTGGTTACCCCACTTACGTAGTCGGAACCGGAGGAACTCAATTCTTTAATATCTTCCATCGCCATATCGACACGATCTGCTTTCCACATAATGGCGCTATCACATCCTGCGCTCATTACATTTTTTAATCGTAAGCTATCCGGCTTGGTGGTGACAAATTTTGCTATCTGTACTTTTGCCTGCTCATATTTCTGCAGGTTCTTTAGTGTCTCTCCATAAACCAGATGTGCAACGTTAGGACAGTTAGGTAAGGCATCAAGTTTTTTGAACCAGTTAGCAGCTTCTTCATAGTAGCCAACTTCGCGATAACACATTGCTATTTTTTGCAGCAACTCGATGTTAGTCTTATTACGGTTCTTGTTTGCCAGTTTCGAATATAAGGAGCCGGCTGTGGCAAATTCCTGCCTGTCGTAAGCCTCGTCAGCCAATTCACGTACACTCTTAGATTCCTGTCCAAATAGTGTGACAGGGACGACTAAAAGTGCACATAATAAAATTGCGTAACAACGTAGCATATTAATTCGATGATCTTAAGATTAAAAATACCGGGGATTGGAAGTACTGTATTGCTTAGAATTAAATAGGATGCCGATTGAAATTTCATGGCTGCCGCTTTGCATGCCAGCCAATTTATTTAAAGTCATATCATAGGAATAGCCGATACGGTATTTGCTCGTAATGTAGTACTCTAATATAGCACTTGCTGCGTTAGATGATTCCACTGCTGTAGCAGCGGTAATCGCTTTGTTTGTAAATACGTCTACGTTAGTTCTGTAAGATCCACCGATCCAAAGCAGATTATCGATGTACATCATCAGGTTCAGATCTAAACCTGCAGGACCTGCGAAATCACTCTTAAACATCACAGAAGGTTTCAGTGAAACCTGTTCCGACAGGCTGTACATATAACCTGCAGTCAGGTAAACAGATTGTCTTCTACGAATACTTTCATATGTATATCCTCTCCATTTATAACCACTGCTGGTAAATTTTGAAAAGAGGTCCAGTGCAGATACACCGAAATAAAAGGTAGGAGAATAATAGTAAACACCTACACGAGCATCAGGAGTTGTTTCCTTTGCAGTACCATCAGGGATGATACGGTCACCGGAATCAAGGTATTCGAGCGTAGTTCCATCCAGACTATACTGAGTAGCACCCACACCGATACCAAAGCAGATACGTTTAGTATCTTCATCATCCAGGCGGATACGGTAAGAATAAGATCCATAGATGGAGATAGCGCTCTGTGGGCCCAGTTTATCCACCATGGCCTGCACACCCAAACCAACGTTTGCATCTCTGTTCGGGCGCTTCAGCGGACCATCCAGTGATACCATACCTGTTTTAGGTGCACCAGGATATCCAGTCCACTGATCGCGGAAGGTTGCATTCAGGTACATTACATCTTTATAACCGGCATACGCAGGGTTTACGGACAGGCCATTAAAGATATACTGGCTGAACTGAACACTTTGTTGTGCCTTGGCGCCTGCTCCCAGACAAAGTAATAATACTACAGTAAACCAATTTTTTCTTGTGTACATATTTGCACTTTTAGAAATACAGTTCATTCAATTATCTAATAATCATGACCCACCCCTTGTAGGTTGTATAAGTGTCAACACCGCCGGTGGTATTGTGTAATTCAATTCTATAGAAATAAGTTCCTTCTGCTAGACCTGTTCCTTTCCAGTCGTTCTGATAGTTATTGGAGTAATAAATCTGCGCACCCCAGCGGTTGAAGATATACAGCTTGGAGTCCGGATATTCATCAAGGTTTCTGATGTAGAAGTAATCATTCTTACCGTCACCGTTTGGCGTTACCACATTACTTACAAACAGACCCGGCTTACCACCCTGAACAGTTATACTTGTAACTGTTTTGCCTTCACAACCACTTTCATTCGGGTCACAGTTCATTGTATTCTTGATAGTATCACCGTTATTAACAGTTGCAGTACTTGTAATCGCTGAATACGCTGTCAGATCTTCGTCAGCAGTTACGGTATAGCGTACATAACTGATGGCACCTGCCACCAGGTTACTCACTGTCCAGTAGACCGTTTGAGTTTCAGTATTCGTTGGGTGGGTAGCACCATCATAACCTTGTGTAAAGGTAGTACCTGATGGAACAACCACGTTGATCTGTACCTGTGAGATAGTTACACTACCGGTGTTGCGTGTGTATATATAATATGTCAGTACATCACCGGAGCTTACGTATGTATTGGCATTTTCATTCAGTACGATCATCCATGTATCGAAACTGGATGATTTGGAAATGGTATTGGAAGTAGAGGCGTTTGAGTTGGAAGCAGTATTCGGGTTGCTGGCGTCGCCTGTTGCAGCTGGATAAGTTGCAATCTTACCTTTACCATTGCCATTGTCTACATAAGCAGTGTTGGAAATGGCAGAGGCACCGGTGAGGTCAGTAGAAACTTTTACCCGATATGCTTTCGTTACATCTGCACTATTTACGGGCAGACTTGCAATGGTCCAGGTAATCAGGCCATTCGCATCAGCAGTAACAGAATTGTCTGCATCTACGAAAGTGGTATAAGCAGGCACATATGCATAGATAACTACATTACTCAGGTCTATAGACCCCTTGTTGCGTACGTGTACAGTATAAGTAAGCACGTCGCCGGCAGTAACAGTTGAGGTAGGAGATACACTGAGCCATGAAACAGAGTTAGCCCCATTATCTACAGGCGTAGAGAGTGCAGGCCAGGTAGTGTAAGTACCACCCATAGTACCTGGAGTTGGCAACAGACCATTTCCATCTCCTGCATCTACATAGGCAGTATTTTTAATGTACGCGACACCTGTCAGATTGGAACCTACAGTCACCGTCAAATTTACGTAGGAGGAACTACCTGCTGCGATACTGGCGATTGTCCAGGTAATCTTGCCATTAGCATCTGGTGTTACACTGCTGGTGGCACCATAAAATGAAGTGTTGGCAGGCAGGGTATCTACTATGGTCACATTCGTGAGGGCGGTAGTACCATTGTTCTGTACATAAATAGAATAGGTGATGTTGTCACCACTGGCATATGAGTCATCTGCTCCAGTTGGGGAACCAGCGGCGGTTATCCATGTAGAAACAGTACCTGCTGTGGGGCGGCCGCTATGGGAAGCTACATTCGTAGCGCTGGCTGGAGTCCAGGCCAGACCTGCAATAAGCAGCATCAGGGCCAGAAAATAATCTGAGATTTTTTTGGCGCCAGTGTGAATCAGGCCTACTCGCTGCTGCCTGAAAAATGGCAGGGTAAAACGAGCTGAATTGTAATGTTTGCGCATAGGCATAGGATTACTATAAACTAGTGGTAAGTTTCGAATATTTGTCCCAATGATTTGCTGAGTTACATGAACCTACTTTGCTCCCTCTCCTTATTATATATATAGTGTATCCGCACAGGTCTGAGGCGGTAAGTTGGCGCCCTCAGCAACTCGTTCAGAGCGGTCCAGATCTGATATAATGCAGCGTTTATCATTGGTTATGGTTTTGTGACTATAAATTCCCGATTGTCAAGGATATAGTTAATTCGAATATAAAAATATCTATATTTATTGATAAAACAATATTTTTTAGAAAATTAATACCCCACAAATACTACCATTTGGTTATTATAAATCAAACTATTACAAATTTAATCACTCTTCATACCTGGCAGTTCCCACCCAAAAATCAGGTCTTCATTTCCAATTAATGAGTAGTACTCACTCTCCCCCTTTGGCCTCATATGTACTCTCCACAAAGGATTTATGGAAATCTTAATATGTTCTTCTCTATAGTTTTTCAGATAGCCATAAGAGTAAGTTTGATTCGGTTTTCAGATAGGGTTTATACATAATTTGCCTCCTTAGAAAATGCGTACAATGTGGATAACTTTTTTTAAGCCCGGTAGAATTTAAAAGAACGCTCCTTTTTAATATGATATTATTTTAACATGTTTTTATAATTACAGATCATCTACTGAGAACTTTAAAAATTAGTATATTTACTAATGCATTTGTGGCCCGCTTATTCGTTAATGAACTGGTTTATAAGCAAATGGTCCAATTTCTGTACAGTAGATGACAGCTGTGTTCCCATAGCAACATGAAGAAGAGGAAGGTTACATATAAATTAAAGCCCGGCGTACCTATGGTAAACCAGGCCAGTAAGTGGTTATAAGGATATTGGTGTGTTTAATCTGATAGCCCGTCAAAGTTGGCAAATCAAGCTGGAAGCGGGATTGCTTTTCATTTTTCCGTCGTTTAAAATGAGTACCAGCACATCTATTTTTGAGTACTAGCGCTTATTTTACAGGTATGCGATAGTATTCCTTGAAGTCACACCCGTTATTTCATACATATTTACGCAGAAGAAAGACCACTCCCATATCTTTTTCGAAAGAAACCTGACTATATCAACTGATGGAGGCAGATCCGAAAGGCGCTAAAAAAAGCCCGTTTCTATCTGCATATCACCGGAGGTAAAAACTTAATATTAACCAAGTAAAGATGTACACGATTACACCGTTTTTTTCGGGCGTTATGCGCTATCAAGACTCAGTTTCTGTCCCCATTTATTTACCCAGGCATGAGCAGGCAAACCTTTGAAGTTTCGCCTGTTAAATTTTTCATACCTGTATATCAACTTTTCTAATGAACACTGCAGTCTATAAAATATTACTTGTAGATGAAGACCAGGTATTTGTAAGGCAAACGCGGCAGTTACTTGTATCACAATCATATGACACATACACAGCCGCGTCAGAGGAAGAAGGGATCATCATCTGTCAGAACCATCAACCAGACCTTATCATTTGTGGTGCCCACTTACGCGGTACCGGAGGCCACCATTTTATTATGGCCCTCAGAAATGATCCGGCTTATGATCACATCCCGCTCATATTCATCAGCTTGCGGGATAACCGACAGGAGATGCGTATGGCCATGAACCTCGGCGCCGACGATTACCTGGCCAGACCCTTCAGGAAACGGGACCTGCTCCTCAGCATCCGCTCCCGCCTGGGTCGCTTCGCCAAATTTAACCACGTCAGACCTCCTGAAGAAACCAGCACCGTCTCTCTGGCCAATCCCAACACTGCTCAGCAAACTTTGTATCACAGATTGGGTAAGGCAGAAAACAGGATCATTAAAATGATCGCTGAAGGTAAAAGTACCAGGCAAATGGCTGACGAACTAGGCGTGTCTATCCGCACAATCGAGAATCATCGCTACAGAATTGCCGGAAAACTAGGTGTTTCCGGTCGTAACGCACTCACCGAATTCGTGATCAGGAACATTATTCAGCAACAAAAATCTTAATTCCAGTGTAATTGGTTTTTGCTTAAAACATTGCAGTTCCGACTAAACATCGCTGATGTATGATGCTTCAGCGATGTTTAGCTGCATTTTTTAAAAATTGACATTATCTTAGCCCCACCACCATCCTACCCACCATTGTAAACCAGATAATGCATGCACAAACCATCTTTACTAACAGCTTTTTATTTTTGCTTCGCATCCATGGCCTATGGCCAACATTATACCATGGAAGCCGTTACTGCTTACCCCTTTCCTTCTGAACTCACTGCTTCGGCACAGGGTTCTAAAGTGGCATGGGCTGTAAATGAACAGGGAAAAAGAAATGTATATGTGGCCACCGGGCCTGACTTTTCTCCCCGCAAACTTAGCAACTATACACAGGATGATGGACAGGAAATAACCAGCCTCTCCATATCTGACAATGGTAAATGGGTCGTGTATAGCCGGGGCGGCGATCATAGCGGCAGAGACGGTTTCAACCCTGTCAATCCTGCACATGATCCTATACCTCCAAAAACTGAGATCTGGTCTGTCCCATTTGATGGCGGTCCTGCCAAAGTATTGTCTGATGGGGATTTTCCGGCCCTGTCACCGCACAGTGACAGCGTTGCCTTCGTAAAAGGAGGACTGGTATACATCGTAGCCGTCGATGGCTCTGCACCTGCAAAGGTTTTATTCAGTATCAAAGGTACCAGTAGCTCGCTGGAATGGTCGCCCGATGGTAGCAAACTCGCTTTTGTATCTGATCGTAGTGGTCATAGTTTTATTGGTGTTTATACAAATCCTACCACTCCTATTCAATGGATCTCACCCGGGTTTTCACAGGATAATTCCCCCCGCTGGTCGCCGGATGGGCAGCAGATTGCCTTTGTCCGGACACCGGGTACAGGCGGTGCAACAGATTCTATCCTGCCCCGCCGTCATAAACCGTGGGAAATAAGGACGGCCAATATCAGTGATGGGAATTCAACATTACTGTGGAAAGCACCTACTACATTAAGTGGTTCTGTTCCCACTACCGATGGCGCGACCAACCTGCATTGGGGAGCGAATAACCGGGTGACTTTCCTGTCTTATCATGATGGATGGCCTCATCTCTATTCGATTCCAGGTACTGGTGGTACACCGCTTTTACTCACACCCGGCAACTTTATGTGCGAACAGATCTCGCTGACGGCCGATAAAAAATGGCTGGTGTTTAGTGCGAACAATGGCCCCTCTCCACAGGATATAGACCGGCGCCACATAGCCCGGGTACCTGTTGATAAAGCAGCGATGGAAATGCTCACTACTGGTGATGGCATTGAAACTTATCCTGTAGTAACAGGCGATGCACAAACTGTGATCTTATTTACTTCCAATGCACAGCAACCCCTGCTCGCCGCAAAGATGCCTTTTGGAAAGGGGAAACCTGCATTGATAGGCGCCTCTCTTCTTCCTACAGATTTCCCATCTGTAAAACTGGTTACACCTACACAGGTGATCTTCAAAGCACCTGATGGAACACCTGTTCATGCACAATTATATCAACCTGCAGGTGGTCCTGCCAGGAAGCCTGCCATTGTATATGTACATGGCGGACCTCAACGCCAGATGGTATTAGGTTGGCACTGGATGGATTATTATTCTATTGATTATGCTTTAAATCAATACCTCGTAGATAATGGGTTCATTGTTTTAGCCATCAATTACAGGTTGGGGATAGGTTATGGCTATGAGTTTCATAAACCCGCCAGTGCAGGGGTATTAGGTGCTTCCGAATACCAGGATGTGAAAGCTGCGGGAGAATGGCTGGCGGCACAATCACAGGTAGATGCTAAAAGGATTGGTATTTATGGAGGTTCTTATGGTGGCTTCCTCACTGCTCACGCATTAGGCAGGGATTCAAAATTATTTGCAGCTGGCGTAGATATTCATGGGGTGCATAACCGGATGCAATTCTCCGCACCTCCTACTGCTACCCCTGCACCAGATGCTGATACTGCGGAGAAAGTAGCGTGGCAATCATCGCCTGTTGCACATGTTGACACATGGACATCACCTGTGTTATTGATTCATGCAGATGATGACAGAAATGTAAACTTTAATCAAAGTATCGATCTCATTAACAGGTTGGAGCAAAAAGGTGTGCATTACGAAATCCTGAGTATTCCGGATGATACGCATCACTGGATGAAATACAGCAATGAAGTCAAGGTCAATAAAGCAGCGGCTGAATTCTTAATAAGGCAGCTTGGTAAATAATAGAAAACGCCCCTTACAAGGGGCGTTTTCCTATCTTTCCTAAATGTGTATCTGTAAATCCTGTTACATACTTTAACCCATACCCAAACACCCTATCCATCGAAGAATGCGCAAACAGTATAATTCCTACAAACAACCACAACTCACTATGCGACATCCATCCTAAACAATAGATCACAAATGCTACTGCCCGGTGATGTACGAAGTTATATACATATGCACCTGCTTTTGGCCCTGCCAGGTATGCGACCATCGATAAGTCAGGCAACAGCAGACAAGCGGGGAATAGCCACCAGACGTAGGCTGACTGTAGATGGAATGATACAAGCGCAATGAAAAAGAATGCGACTTCTTCGAGGGTGATGAGTGTTTTCATCTATAAATTTAAGCCAATTCCGTTCGGATATTCGTTGGAATTTCGGCGTTTTATCACTCAGGCTGCATATTAGTCGCTATTCCTATCCTGTTCCAACTATTTATCACTATCGTCGCCATGATCACCTGCGCAATCGTCTGGTCATCCAACACCTTTGCTGCCGCTGCATACGTTTCATCCTTTACATGCCCTTTACTAATTTCCGTTACTTCCTCTACCAGCGCCAGTATCGCTCTTTCTTCTGCTGTAAAAAAAGGAGTTTCCCTCCACGCTGATAATGTATAAATCCTTTGCTCTGTCTCGCCTAACTTTCTTGCATCTTTCGTATGCATATCCAGACAATACGCGCAACCATTAATTTGTGATGCTCTTATCTTTATCAACTCGCGTTGAATAGGTGTCAACTTTGTACCATGTACATATTTCTCAAAAGCCATCATCACTTTGTAAGCTTCGGGTTCTACTTTACTAATGTCAATTCTGTTTTGCATATCAATTTGTTTTTGTTGTTGACACAAAGTTGGGGTAGAATTGCCCTTGAAAATCTTGAACTAGTTCAAGATCGCTTAGCCCTGATCTTACTTAGGAACTCTGCACTAAACCCGAGGTAAGAAGCTAACATATATTGGGGAATACGCTGTATAAACTCCGGGAACAAACTATTAAAATGATTATATCTTTCCTCTCCACTCGTGGTAAAAATATACTTAATCCGCATCATAGAAGCCGCATAAGATCGCTGTAAGACCAATCTGAAATACCGCTCCATTTTAGGTACCTGCCTAAACAATTCATCTTCCTTTTCCTTATCCAGCACCAGTAATTCAGTAGGCTCTACAGCCTGTATACAAAACTCCGAAGGCTGTCGCCTTTCCAAACTATCATAATCCGCTATCCACCAGTTTTCCAGTGCAAAATGCGTAATCTGCTCTGCGTCGTTTTCTCCGACGATGTACTGCCGCAACAATCCTTTTATCACAAAATATCTCCCTGTGCAGATCTTGCCCTGTTTGAGCAAATGTGTTTTCTTGCTCACTTCTTCATATCTCATGCAGGATAATAACAGCTCCTGTTCCTCGCTGTTTAATTCTACAAAGCGTTGTACATGTTGTAGCAGTCTTTCCATAGTGATTCAAAAAGAAGGGTGTATTAATGGTCTGGCTGTTTCCATCAGGTACCGAATAAAAACAGACTGTATCGTAATGATGATACAGTCTGTTTAAAAAAGTTATTCATATTTCGCAGGCGTACCCTTTGCTGGTGTCGCCTCTTTAATAAATTTCCTGAGGTTCTCTGTAGCAGTAGCCAGATCGTCCTTGCGCAGGTACATCATATGTCCACTTCTGTAACCTTCCCATTTGATACGGCTTTTCAGTTTACCCCCTGGATCCAGTTGCCAGATGCTATACTTTGCATTGAAATAATCACAGGCTCCGTCATAGTAACCAGATTGTACCAACAGGTGCAGGAAAGGATTCTGTGCAATTGCCTGACGCAGGTTTTCGCCAGTCTTATTATTCTGGTTATCCCATGGCCATACCTGTCCGAACATGTTATATTTCAGATCAGTTTTATATTCCAGTTCATCACGCAGGTAAATGTTGATAGCAGGGGTAAAAGCCTGTAACCATGCAGTCAGTTCTGCATTGTAATCAGGTCTGCTACCACCATTTTGCTTATCCAGACCTTTGTATCTTGAATCGAGGCGGCCAATGGTATAACCCTGGTCACGCAGTAATTCTTTCCAGAATAAGTTATAGGAAACGATGAGGTTATTTTCCAGGAACACCTGTGCAGATAATCCGCTGTAGCGGCTCATACGTTGTGCCAGTGCTTTACGTTGTGCATCATCCAGAGAGCCGCCTTTTGAAATAGCAGGCACCAGTTCGTTGATGGTAAAGTTTTCTACTTCCGGCAATACATCATTAAGATCTTTGGATTGCAGGTCTGCAGGGAGTTTTTTGTGATACCATGCAGTAGCGGCATAATAAGGAAGGCTCAGTGCCTGATCCAGCGGACCACTGCGTTCAATGCCTAAATCGGTTGGTGATACGAGCACGACACCATTCAGGTACATCCATTGTTCATCCTGCAGTTCCAGTGCTAAACCAGATACACGGGTAGTACCATAGCTTTCGCCGATCAGGAATTTAGGAGAAGCCCAACGGCCTTTGCGGGTTACGAAAGTGTTGATCCATTCTGCCAGGTATTTGATATCTGCATTTACGCCGTAGAAGCGGGAACCAGGAACATCTTTGCTCACAGGACGGGAATAACCTGTATTCACAGGATCTACGTATACGATATCTGCCACATCCAGTATGGAATTTGGGTTTTCGCGCATACCGAATGGCTGCACAGGATAACCTTCATCATCGATGTTGAGGAGACGGGGACCGGTATAACCAATTTCCATCCAGACAGAAGGGGTGCCGGGGCCCCCATTGAAAGAGATGACCAGTGGGCGGTTTGATTTATCCTTGATGTCTTCCCTTTCGTAATAAGTGTAGAACACCCCTGCCAGTGGGCGCCCATCTTCATCCCAGATAGGCATGCTGCCTGCCTGTGCTGAGTAAGGAACCCGTTGGCCTTTGATAGTGACTTCATGATGGGTCACTACAGCGGAGTCGATTTTCAGTATCCGGCTGGGTGAAATGGGTGCGTCGTTTTTAAATTCTTTATTTTGTGCGTTTACATGGCTGAGTATGCTGCATGACAGCGCCAGTGAGAGACAAAGGATTTTGGTCATAATTCAGGTTTAGAGAGCGTAAAGATAAAAAGTTTTAGCCCTTGGGGGTTACCTTCCATATAATTGGCTGGGGTTACAGGGGCTTTAATTTGTTTACGTCTTATTAACTGATTATGATTCAGTTTCCCATTTATCCATTTTTGCTTCAGTTTACTTCCATTTACCTGAGCGTAATTCCGTTTTCTATTTACTTCTTTTTGCTTCAGTATACCTTTTAATTCATCGCCGCTTCCTCCGTTCCTATCTGGCTTCCGCCCACACAGCCACCGATCCGGCTCCACAGGTAAATTCAGCCCAACCATCCTCTCCCACAGTAATCTCCTCTTCCCTGCTACCCGTTATATCCCTGAATTTTTTCCCTGCATGCCGTTGACCTATTTCCATATGCTTATTCCCCTCTTCTCCATTCGACATGACCACCGCACAACCAGCGCCTGCATGCTCCTCATCTCCCTCTCTCGTCCAACCAATACAATTCGGATGGTCAAAATAATCCCGCTGCATACCATATGCATATTGATCCCTTGCCTTTATCAATTTATCCAACCCTAATACCGGTGCGATCAAAATATGGCAATCATTCCCCTCCCCATCCTTATCGGTATACTCCGCTCCATACAGATCCGCATAAAATACACATGGATACCCATGCTCTCTCAACAAGATCAATGCATACGCAAGTGGTTTAAACCAATCATCCAGGGGGGCCTCCAGCGCCTGCAAAGGTTGCGTATCATGATTTCCTGCTACAGTCACCGCCAGAAAAGGTTTGGTGGCCACCAGCGAATCATCCAGTATTTTACTCAGGTCATAATCTTTTCCACACTTTGATGCATGATGCAAATTTTGATGCAGGGAAGAATCAAACAATGACATCCTACCTTCTGTAGCATCTATATATTTCAATAATAAATCCAGGTGCCCAGGTGCCCAATACTCCCCTACTGTAAACATTTCCCGCCCTGCATACTGCCGCATCTGCTCCAGCCATCCCTTGAAAAAATCAGGGGTAATGTGCTTCACAGCATCCAATCTGAATCCATCGAATTTCACAGTATTATAATACCATTCTCCCCATCTTCTAAACTCTTCCCTCACCTCGGGATTCCGGAATTCCACATCTGCACCCATCAGGTAATCGAAGTTGCCTTTTTCATCATCCACCATATCTTCCCAACCTTCTCCATATTCGTTCTGGATGGTAAAGATCCCGCTCTCCTGCGTATCTGCAGCATAGTCGATCCCCGTAAAACAGCGGTGATCCCATATAAACTGTGAATATTGTCCTTTCCTGCCCGGAAAGGTGAATTTAGTGTAGGCTTCTATTTCATAAGGCTCAGAAATGAATTCATTCCTGTTTTCCAAATCTACCTTCCGCACTGTCACTCTCTCGGTTTCATCTGCACCTATCATATGATTGGCCACTATATCCACATACAGTTGCATCCCTGCATCATGTATAGCTTTTGCGGCGGCAATATATTCTTCTTTGGTACCGAATCTGGTACGTACAGATCCTTTCTGATCAAACTCGCCCAGGTCGTACTTATCGTAAGTGTCATATCCATGGCTGTTAGCCCCATCTGCTCCTTTATAAGCAGGAGGAAGCCATACAGCGTTGATGCCCATCGCAGCTAAGGCTTTGGCATTTTTGTTTACTTCTTTCCATAAACTGCCATCTGCGGAAGTATACCAGTGGAAATACTGGATCATCGTACCGTTTTGCATATCTTTTGCTATCCATTTGGGGATAAATAATATAAATCAAATCATATGCCACCCCAGTTTGGATAGACCAGGTCCTTATCGCCAGGAACACCCTCAGAGATCAATCACCACCCCATTCCGGGTAAATAACATCTTTATCTCTTGCCAACGGAGTTACTTTCACAGATCAATCACAACCCCCTGTCCGGGTAAACAACATGCTTCTCCCTTGCCGCCGCAGTTACCTTCACAGATCAATCATACCCCCTGCCTGGATAAATAACATCTTTCTCCCTTTCCTTCGGGGTTACTTTCAATGACACGACCTTCCCCCCTTTCACCACTGCCTCCACAGTCGTTTGATAAGGCGCATGCAATTTGAAAGATACATCCCACTCTCCCGGCCATGCGGGTAATAAATAAATCTTCCTGTCATCCGTTTGTAGCAGCATTTCCTGCACCCCTATCATGGCAGATCCTCCCCAATTATGATCCGGTGTCCAGTCAAAACCCGGGCCCCAGAATGTAGGAAAACGATGTGGCCCATCTTTAAATTTCAATACACTTAATTTCGCTGCATCTGCTGTCATGCCCAATCTGGCAGCAAAGATGGAATACTGTTTCCACCCTGCGTAATCCCATTGCGCTACTGCCTGTGGATCGTATTTATAAGTATTAATAGCAGTATCCAATCCTGGTTTTCCAATGCCATAAATCCCCCAGGGAAATACAGGATAAAGTTGTGGCGTTTCCCTGTTCTGAATTCTTTCCCATTTCTCTGCTGGCAAAATAGTGGTATGACCTTCATATTCACCAAAAGGAATGGGTGGCAAATGTGCTAACATCGTATCCCATTTTGGATCAGGTGCAACCACTATCAATCTTTGTAAAATCGTCTGCATCGCTGCTATCACAGTAGTGGAATTATAAGTTAGCTTATACGTCTCAGCAGCAGAAGTAGGATAAAATATATAATGCCCCTGTGCATCGAATTTGTGATAATGTGCATCATAAAAAGACAAACAACTATCTATAAACGGCAGGTATTTTTGTAAGTTCACACCATCATATCGCTGCTCATCCAGCATCATCAGACAAAACTCAAACACCGTTTCCCATTCATACTCCAACCACTTATTATATTCTACACCAGGGTCAGTACCAGCCGGTCTTTTCGGGTGATACTCCGTTACATTCGGCAGACCAAAATTTTCTATCTGCTCTGTAAAGCATGCCCCGACATGGTTCCAATACACCCTGCTACGCAAAGATGCATTGTGCAACATGCGCATGTAAAAATCAAATTGTGCTTTTAACATTTCTCCATCTCCGTTTTTCAACATGGGGAAATAAACCAGTCGTTGATTTTGCGCGGTCATAGTACCACCACCCCATGCCCTGAAGTCAGGAGAAAAATGTTTACTGCTATCTACATAACAGGGATCAAATGTGAATAACCCGCCGTTGAATTTTGTAGGCCATTCACCAAATGCATTGCAGGCTAACTGATAACGGAATAATTCATAATTACGGTCTATTGTACGAACAGCAGCATCTTTACTATCAATATGAATATAGCTACGATTCCAGAATTGTTTCCACCATTTGATGCTGCGTCTCCGCCCTAAAGACGGCTCAATGGATATCTTTATCGATACATGGTTCGATAGAGATTTCGATACAGGTTTGGATTCCTTTATCAATGCCCACAGCCCCTCTTCCCAATCCTTCGATGTATTCGTCTGTGCTACATGCAGTCCGATCGTTATTTCCTGCGACTTGACCTGCTTAGATGTTCTCAATTCCCACCCACGATATTTTGTATCTGCATACTGGCCATCCGTATTTCCCCCTGCTATCATCCCTTTCCCCTGCATAATTCCTCCAAAAGTATTATGCCGGATAGGATTATATAACTGATCCTTCACCGCAGACATTCCTTCCATCCTCACTGTATAATCAAAAATATCCTCCTTATCATCCCTGTTGCGATGATAAAACTGTACCCTATTTCCCACAAAAGAAACAGTATCCTTATAAGTCGTAATCGGAAAAGCTTGTAATTCTTTATATGAATTCGCCCTGCACTCTACCGCATCTGTAATAACATGATCCTCATATCTCCATGATTCATAAACAGCACTCATCCGCACTGCTGTTTTACTTTCCATACTCACATGCACAACCGGATGAAATACATCTACCCACAATACTATGCGTACCCCACCTCCACTTACAATCACACTCCCATCCTCCAAGTGCAACTCCTGCCTGAAATCCCCCTTGTCAAATGGCCTGCCTTCTATGCGTACTCTTACCCTCCCCAACTTGAGCATTGCATTATTCTCATCAAATGTACCGCTGCGCGATAAATAAAATAGGAGATCCCCCTTTTCTACCCACACATTCAACCCAATATCTCCACCTCCACAAGGCATAGATTCTCCTGCATGCCGGCTTTGGGTATTCCATACCAGCTGCGCATTCGTTTTCAAACAAAAAATCAATAAACAGGATAACAAAAGTCGATATAACATGGAATTGGTTGTAAATGCTACACTTAAAAATACAGCATACGCTTTCAAAAATAAAATCTCCCTTTTATATTGTTATTGTCTGCCCTCAATTTGTCCATCCATCCAATTTAGCCCCCTTCTAATAAAATAGTAGTGTATCAATTTCAATTTTCTTTAAAAAATCACCCGAATCTTCCACGCAGTTGTCGTAGGCAACTGCGTGGAAGATTCGGAATGGGCCTGCGGCCGGCTTGACTAAATTCAAAATGACACACTACCAATAAAATACTTTTTTATCTTTTATTAATTCCACCCTATCTTTGCCATATGTTCTCAAAAACCTGCGAATACGGCATCAGGGCAATGATCTATATTGCACAGCAATCCAAAAATAACGTCAAAGTCGGCGTTAAGGACATTGCTGCAGGTATCGACTCCCCTGAATACTTCATCGCCAAAATCCTGCAGGAACTTACAAGGAAAGGCTTACTCCTCTCCTTCAAAGGCCCCACCGGCGGCTTTTACCTGGATGACAAAGCCCTCCAATGCTCTATCGCCAACATCGTCAAAGCCATTGACGGCGACAAGATCTTCTCCGGCTGCGGACTCGGCCTGGATTATTGCTCAGAAAGCAAACCCTGTCCCATCCACCACGAGTTCAAGAGAATCAGAGAAGATATGGCTAATATTTTGAACAACACCAGACTGGACGAGTTTCACGAAAAACTCACTAAAGACATTGGGTTCCTGAAACGCTGACATTTTTTTTATACTAATAAAAGACAAAAAGGTATTAAATTATGCTGACCGATATTACAACTGAAGAAGACATACAACTCATGGTGCATACCTTCTATGCCCGGGTAAGAGAGGACAACACCATAGGTCCCATCTTCAACGCCCGCATCAAAGACTGGGATACCCACCTGCAGAAACTATGTAACTTCTGGAGTACACTCCTCCTCTGTACCAGAAAGTACGAGGGCGATCCAATGAGTGTACACCGCGGAATGGCTATCGACACTGTGCATTTCAACACCTGGCTCTCCATCTTTCAGCAAACCATAGATGAACTGTTCGCCGGCGAAACCGCACAGGCAGCTAAAAACAGGGCACAAAAAATATCGGCCGTCATGCAACATGTAGTGACCCGCCCGGCATAGGAGATCATGGTTTCGCAAAACTCCGCTGGTTAAGAGTACCAGGCGATATATTGCTGGCAGTGGGTGAATTCCTGCTGGTGATTTTTGTAATTGGATTAAAGACCGGGTGGTCTTTAAAAGAAGAGCGTTAAAAAGATGTAATGCCTGCTGCGGGTTCTCCTGCGGCAGGCGCTATTGTTTTCTGAGAATTAGTGAATTCCCCCATTTATGCATATTTTATTGCGGATGTACAGCTATTTATTGATGTACAACTTCGTATCATAAGTAATCGTCACTTCACCATCCCGCTGATTCACCTCAAACAACTCTGTCAGCGCTTCCATCATCTCCTCATAATTTTTCTGCCCTGGTTGCGGCATATAAGAAGAACTTAACACCTGCCCTTTCAATCCCTCAAAGTCCAGCTGCTGGCTATGCCTGAAGTAGTATACATCCATCGTGGCAGGTGCAAAAAACGCCGTCAGCTCCGGCTCATGTGCCTTCCGGATCTCATGATAATCCGTTCCATACTTCGCCTTAATATCTTCATACCCTTTGTCAAACGGAGAATCCAGCGTACGCAAATTCCACAGCAACGCTATATGCCCATCAGGTAATAAGATACGATCAAACTCTTTCCGCGCCAACACAGGATCTATCCAGTGAAAAGCCTGCGCCACTGTAATCAGTTGTACTGACTGATCTGGTAACCCAGTCGCCTCCCCTGAACCAGTGAGAGAAGAAAAATTGGGATAGTCATTCAACTGTGCTTCTGCCGCCTCACGCATCTTTGCATTCGGCTCTATCGCATACACCGTCCAACCTTTTTTTAATAATAATTCCGTCAGAATACCTGTACCGGAACCAATATCTGCCACTGTTGCATCACTGGTAAGCCCACCTTTTGCCTGCAAAAAATCAAGTAACGAATCCGGATAGGTAGGACGGTATTTTTTGTAGTTGTCTACCCTGTCAGAAAATCTTTCTTTGGAGTTAAACTTGTCTAAAGACGCCATATACTATCAGGTTTAATAGTGAGATATACAGTGCTCCCCTTTTTAGTCAGTACATCAGTAGGTGTTCTGACCAACAGGGAACCTCCCGGAACCTTTACACGCACCTCATACGCACTCCCCATATAATCTACTGCTTCTACAATGCCTTTGATCCCGGATTTATATGCAAACTGCAAATTCTCGGGGCGAATAAATGCTTGCTCTTCGCCTGTCAGCTCCAACACCTTCGCATCAACCAGATTATAAGGACCAAACAACGCTGCCGTATATTCATCCACAGGATGATTGTATACATCAATCGGCGTGCCTTTCTGCACAATCAAACCATCTTTCACCACCAGTATTTCATCTGCCCATGACAGTGTATCCTGTGGATCATGTGATACAAGCAGACAGGTCAGGTCCAGCTTTTCTCCGATTTCCCTGATCACCGTTTTCAGGATCTCTTTATGTGAATAATCCAGGTTGGAGAAAGGCTCATCCAACAGGAATAATGTAGGATTACCAATTAACAACCGGGCCATAGCCACTCGTTGTTTTTCCCCACCTGAGAGCTGATCGGTTCTTCTCTTCATCAGGTGATTGATCCTGCATATGCTATAGAGTTCGTCTGCTTCGTCATCCGTCATCTTATTGGCATATTCCAGCACCTGCTCTACCCTGTAGTTCAATCTCAGTTCATAATGCTGACTCAGGTAAGCAATACCAGGTTCGCCGGGAAGCAATCTTTCGTGTGGGCCTTTTACCCGCGTACCTTCAAATCGTACTTCACCTTCATCTGTCTGCATCAATCCGGCTACAATCTTCAGTAAGGTACTTTTTCCGGAACCGGAGGCCCCTACAATAGCAATCTGCTGGTGCTTCTCCTGCGAAAAATTAATACCCTTTAATACCCATTCGCCATTCTCCTGTTTACGGATCCCTGTTGCTGTTAAAAAACTCATAATAAACAAAAGTAAAAGAAATATACAATTAATTGCCCCCATTTTACAAACCCTGCGGTCGCTATTAGGGGTATTTTTATCCTCTCAAATTGATGACAGATGAAAAAGATAACTATTGGGAAAACAGATTTACAGATAGCTCCAATCAACTTTGGTGGTAACGTATTTGGCTGGACTTTAGACGAAAAACAATCATTTGAAATATTAGATGCTTTTGTCAATGCCGGCTTTAATTTCATTGATACTGCGAATACTTATTCCTGGTGGGTAGAAGGCAATAAAGGTGGTGAATCAGAAGCCATCATTGGTAAATGGATGAAGGCGCGCAACAACCGCGATAAGGTTGTCATCGCTACCAAAGTAGGTTCTCAGAACAAAGAACATAAAGAAGATGTGAGCAGGGCACACATCCTGAAATCAGTTGATGAGTCATTGCAACGTTTACAAACAGATCATATTGATTTGTACTATACACACTTTGATGATAATGTGACTCCTTTAGAAGAGACATTGTCTGCCTACGATGAAATTATCAAAGCTGGTAAAGTAAAATACATTGCGGCTTCCAACCTGACACCGGAGCGCCTGACAGCGTCCCTGAAACTGGCAGAAGAAAAGGGTTTACCCCGTTACCAGGCTTTACAGCCACATTACAACCTGGTAGAGCGTGCAAATTTTGAAACAAAATACCAACCTATTGCACAGCAGTATGGTTTGAGTGTAATGCCTTACTGGTCACTGGCAGCAGGTTTCCTGACAGGTAAATACCGTTCTGAGGACGATTTTAAGAAAAGTGTGCGTGGTGAAGGAGTGAGGAAATACCTGGATGCAAAAGGTATTGGGGTATTACATGCACTGGACAAAGTAGCGGCTAAACATAATTCTAAACCTGCAACTGTTGCACTGGCATGGTTGCTGGCGCAACCAACCATTGCAGCTCCGATCGTGAGTGCTACAAGCCAACATCAGCTGGAAACACTGGTGGCGGCACCGGCTTTACAGCTGGATGCGGAAGATCTGGGATTGCTGGATAATGCCAGTAAATAATTGCTACCTGCTTAGGAGGTTGGCTGCGGTCAACGAATGCCAGCAAACACCTTACTAAACTTATGGTAGAGCGACCCGGTCAGGTAGTGTACCTATCCTTCAAAGAATCCGCTCCCATCCCGCATCCCTGCTATGCCTATGTACTATCACTGCAGCCAAAAACAGTAAATTGAGCATGAATAACCTGACCATTATGTTAAAAAGAATCTCCCCACTCGAAAAAATGCTGGGTATTGCCATTGCTTTTACGATGGCACTCCTCGTAGCACGCGTTCTCCGCTATCATGAATATTTCTATTTATTCTATATCTGGAACACATTTTTGGGTGTATTACCCCTGATATTCAGTCGAAAATTGGCCAGATTGTCCGGTATCAATCTCCGTACTGTCGGTGTGCTGGCTTGCTGGCTGGTATTTTTCCCCAATGCACCGTACATGATCACGGATCTCTTTCACTTTCAGGAAAGACCGCCTGTTCCACAGTGGTTCGATCTCCTCATCGTCTCTTCAGCAGCCTGGAACGGCTTGTTGCTGGGAATCATTTCTCTAATGCAGGTAGAACATTTTTTGTCTCTTCATGTGAAAGGGCTGTGGGTAAAAGTGATCGTGGTTGTGAGCTTCATTCTATGTGGATATGGAGTGTATATTGGCAGGTTTTTGCGGTTCAACAGCTGGGATGCTGTGACCAATCCGGAAGCATTGTTATTCACCATAGCGGGTCATTTGTTCAACCCATATGATCATATGGGTGCATGGGCATTCAGTATAGGTTTTGGGGGTATGTTCGGGATTATTTATTACACTTTGCAACAACTGCATCATCATAAAAAAAGCGCCCCTCAAAACGAGGGACGCTTATCTATATCCTGCAGTCAGTCTACCTTAGTGTCCTGACTTCACTGATGTCATTTCCAGATTCTTAAACCGCTTCATACAATACACACCAAAACTCAGCACTACTCCATAACAAACAAGCGGCACTACCAATGCATATTGTACCCCAATCGCATCTGCCAGTGCACCCTGTATCACAGGCATAATCGCACCACCCAGAATAGCCATCACTAACAGAGATGAACCCTGACTGGTATAAGTACCCAGCTTGGCAATCGCCAGTGTGTAAATATTGGAGAACATGATGGAGTTGAAGATACCGATACCTACAATGCTGAACATCGCAATCTCTCCCTTGTTAATGATGGCAGATGCCAGCAGGAACATATTGACCAGAGAGAAAATAACCAATGTACGGGCAGGAGCAGAACGGCCCACCAGGAATCCTACAAAGTTGAGTGCAATAAAGATGAGGAAGAACGCGATCTGGTCAAATGGCATACCTACCAACAGGTAAATCACCACAAATACCGCCAGTGCTGTTACCAGCATATACGCTGCTTTCCTTGCCTGGCTCATGGTATGGCTCAGGGAAATAGCACCTACGAAACGGCCTATCATTGCACCACCCCAATACAAAGCCAGGTATTTCTTCGCTTCAGTTTCCGGCAGACCAGCGATATCCTGCAGACCCAGGAAACTGATCATAAAACTACCCACGGCTACTTCACCACCTACATAACAGAAGATGGAAAGCACACCTCTTTTCAGCTGCGGAAACTGTAATACACCCAATCCTTTCGGTTGGTTTTCTTCATCTACTGCAAATGCAGGCAGTTTTACACGCCAGATCAGCAGCGCTACAAGCAAGAGGATACCTGCAAAGATCAGGTAAGGAATTCTCGTTGCTGCGGCACTGAAACCACCATTGGGATCCTTGAACAGTTCAAATATCAGGTGACCACCTAATATTGGCGCTATCGTAGTACCGAATGAGTTAAACGCCTGTGTGAGGTTCAACCGGCTGGAAGCACTATCTTCCGGCCCCAGCAGTGATACATAGGCATTCGCGGTAATCTGCAATACAGTGAAGCCCAAACCAAGCACAAACAATGCGCTCAGGAACAGACCATATACACCATATGTAGCAGCTGGCAGGAATAATACGCAGCCCAGCGCTGACAGGATAATACCAAAGATTATCCCCTTCTTGTACCCCACTTTATTTACAGGGTCCCCGTTGTAATAGGAAATAATGAAATAGATCAGCGAACCGATAAAATATGCGCCAAAGAACGCAAACTGAACCAGCATCGATTTAAAGAATGTGAGCTGGAACAACTCTTTCAGGTAAGGGATCAAAATATCGTTCATACACGTGATAAATCCCCACATAAAAAACAATAACGTGATCGTGATCAGTGGAATTGCATTGTTTCCTTTCTTATAATTGTTCATAACCCGGACTTACGTTTCATTGTTAAAGTTGGCAAAACACAAACATACACCTATCTGAATCATTTTTTGTCAAAAAAAGGGCAAAAACTTTCAAAATCATATAAGTTTCCTTGCCATGGAAACGAGAATCAGGCATTTCCCCGGGTAAGATCATCACTAATGTTAAATCTATTTATCTTTGTCATATGCGGAATACTGAGATTGAAAAAGCCAGCGAGGCGTTATGGAAAAATGCCCTACCTCACCTATCTGTCGACTGCGTGGTTTTTGGCTATCACCAGGGCAGTTTCAATGTACTGTTGGCAAAAATGAAAGGAGATAACAGCTGGATCCTCCCCGGCGGTTATATTCAAAAAACGGAATCGATTGATGATGCAGCGAAGCGGATCCTCTTCGAACGAAGTGGTGCAGAGAAGGTGTTTCTGGAAGTATTTGGGGTATTCGGAGAACCTAACCGCTCCGAAGATTATTTTGCAGCGTACGATGATAACCTGTGGCATAAGATGCGTTTTATTACCATTGGTTATTATGCGGTAATAGACCAGTCACAGGTCACACCAGTTCCTGATATGTTTAGTGATGCCTGCGAATGGATGCCGGTTTACGAATTGCCCGAAATGGTCATGGACCATCGCCAGATCATCGATAAGGCCCTTGAGAAACTGCGGGATCAGCTGTATCACAAACCGATTGGGTACAACCTGCTGCCTGAGATCTTTACCTTGCCACAACTGCAAGCCATGTATGAGAAGATTATGAATCAGAAGTTTAACAGGGGGAATTTTTACAGGAAGATTATGAAGGAGAATATCCTGATTAAACAAGGGGAGGCAAAGACAGGGGGGGCGCACAAGGCGCCACATCTGTATAAGTTTGATCCGTCGATTTATACTAAATAAAAATAGGGTTCACGTGCTCAGGGAGATGACAGGCTTTTGATTAGCCATGTCACGGAGATGCACATGCCTTTAATCACGATCTGATTGCAGTTCCTACACGTCAAATAAGTGGATTCGTACCAATAATTTAATTTCCTCATTCCACAGATTCACCAAAACAGGTTACTTCAAATCAAGAATAATTTAATTTCCTCATCATAGATATCCGCGGATAGGTAGATGTATGCCTACTCCTTTTAATACAAATACACGTAGTAATATCTCCATAACCGGACTGGCACAGAAGTAGCTGTACATTTGCATATGACAACTATTTCACAACGTAGTGCCGGTATACTTCTACATATTACTTCTCTACCCGGGCCTTTTGGCGCCGGCGATTTAGGCCCATCCGCTTATCACTTTGCAGATCAGCTACACCTGGCCAGGCAACGTTATTGGCAGGTACTGCCTGTCAATCCTTTGCATCCGGAACATTTGTCTCCCTACAGCCCAATCAGCAGTATGGCAGGCGAACCATTACTGATAAGCCCGGAATTGCTAGCCAAAGAAGGTTTACTCACCCCTGCCCAACTCAGCAAGTGTCACTTGTCTGTTTCGGACCAGGTTGATTTTGCAAAAGCTATTCCTGTCAAAGGAGCGTTACTGGAAATCGCTTACCTGAATTTCGTACAGACACAAGATCAATCGGCCTTCGAAAATTATTGCAGGGAACAGGCACATTGGCTCGATGAGTTTACAGATATTCAACGTGAGAAATGGTATCAATTTAAATTTGACCAGCAATGGGTAGCGCTCAAATCCTATTGCAATGACAAAGGAATTCTACTCTTTGGGGACCTTCCCTTTTATATGCATGGAGATGCCTGCGATGTAAAAGCCCATCCTGCGTACTTTAATCTCAATGGTGTAGGTGGGGTGCCACCGGATTATTTTAGTGAGACAGGGCAATGCTGGAATGTACCTGTGTACGACTGGGATGCGCTCAAAGCAGATAATTACAGTTGGTGGATACGTAGAATAAAACGCAATCTGGAAAGATTTGATATTATTCGTCTTGATCACTTCCGTGCCTTTTCTGCTTATTGGGAAATTCCTGCTGGTGAACCCACGGCTGTGAATGGGCAATGGAAACCGGGTCCGGGAGCGGATTTGTTTGAAAAATTTAAAGCACTGTTTCCTACCATGCCTTTTATTGCAGAAGATTTGGGTACTATCGATGCACCTGTGAGGGCCTTGCAGGAACAATTCAATTTGAAAGGTATGCGGGTGTTGCAGTTTGGTTTTGGGAAGGATATGCCGGAAAGTGATCATGCACCGCATCATTTTATTTCGAATGTGGTGGCAGTAACGGGTACGCATGATAATAATACTTCCCGTGGATGGTATGAGGAAGATGCGGATCGCAAAACAAGATTAAACTTCCGGGAATATACAGGGTTGAAAATAGCGCCTAAAAAAGTGGCGCGTATTTTATCAAGGATGGCTTATTCTTCTATAGCAGATATTGTGATTTTGCCTATGCAGGATGTGTTGGAGCTGTCTGGTGATGCGAGGATGAATCATCCTTCGGGGAGTAATAAAAACTGGAAATGGAGGATGATGCCGGGGCAGTTTAAAAAGAAGAAAATAAAGCGATTGAAGAAATGGGTGAAGGTCTATGGCCGGAGATAACTATGACGGTTTCTGGGAGGTACGAGTGATTAAAATACACTGCAATTTTTCGGGAAACTACTTTTCTGAAAACACAAGAGGCACGTAAAACTTACATCTTACGCACCTCTTGTTATTATTTAATGACCACCTTATAACGCCGTTATCTGCCAC
Source organism: Chitinophaga sp. LS1 (assembly GCF_034274695.1). NCBI lineage: Bacteria > Pseudomonadati > Bacteroidota > Chitinophagia > Chitinophagales > Chitinophagaceae > Chitinophaga > Chitinophaga sp. LS1. The sequence goes on along the minus strand of NZ_CP128362.1, from coordinate 3,594,869 downwards.
TGCTGATTCGCTCCGCTATTCCAGTTCCACTGTATAATACCCGCGCCATTCGTCGTAGACGCCGCATTTACATCCACTGCAAACCCACTATTCCTATTTAGTATTTTATAATACCCAAACCCAATATCAATTACCTGCCACTGCTGGTTCGTACCACCTGAATAATCATACTGAATAATTCCTGTACCCGCAGTCGTAGAAGCGCCATTTACATCCAGCGCCTTTGCACTATTCTTATTGATGATAGACTGATAATTACTACCCAGTGCATTGAATGTCCACTGCTGATTCGCACCACCCCAATAATCCCACTGGTCAATAGCAGCGCTATTAGCAGTAGATTGATTGTATACTTCCAATGCTTTACTACTATTCTTGTTAATAACTTTGTAATAAGTACCGGAAGTAAATGATGCATACGGAGGAGTAATGGTTCCTGTACCCCATGCGTATTTCAGGCGGGTCAGACCAGAAGTATTGTTAGTCGTCAATGCAGAACCCGTGGAAGTAAACATGCTGTAAGTATCCCCTGTTCTTAATCCTGGCCAGTATACACAACCTACACCCAGGTCATGAAGTGAATTGGTCATACCTTGCAGGTAAGTGTTGTTTACATTGGAACCCGGCGCTCCGGTGTAATTCGTACCATCTGTCATGACCGTACCAAATTCAGTAACGATCGTTCTTGTTGGATAAGACAATGATTTCACCGGTTGTTCCCAATCAGCAGTGGTAGTTTTGCTGGATTCAAACCAGGTGTAGTCGTGAAAAGAGAGCAAACAACTGTCAAAGCGGGTATCTGCGCCAATGGTATTCACATCGGAAGAATACCCTACCCCATCCAATACAAACCTGTTTTTAGGTACGCCAGGGTACCTGGTTACAAATGTATTGTAGAGCGTCTTCAAATCACTCGCACTATACCCATGCGGTTCATTGAAGCACTCAAAATACACCAGTGTGTTAGATCTGTAATTAGCGACAATCGTGTCCCACATTTGCCAAAATGTGGTGGTGTTGTCAATCAGGCCATCACGGGAGGAAGATCCTTCCCAATAGCCTAATAGAACTTTCATGTTTTTGGAGGTCGCTTTGTCGATAGCGCCTTTGTAAGTAGACCAGAAAGAACTCACTACTGTAGAAGGATTGACCGGTAGCCGCACGGTGTTCGCGCCGGCGGAAACAAAGCCGTTGAGAATGTAATCGGCCTTTGTTTGCATACTGGCGTAGGTATCAGTAGAGACAGTGCCGGAAAGGATCAGTGCATCATCTGCAAAGTTGTCCCTGCTATCCGCCCAGTTGACGCCTTTGAAATCACTGGAGGCAACGGCTACAGCTACTACAGCAGTGGAGTTGTTCAATTTGAGTGACGACAGATCTGCCTGCTCTTTATTGCAGGCGAAGGCAAGCATAGCGCTTGCAATAAGGGTTAATTTGGTTTTCATAAACGTGAGAATTAATTGTATAATTTACAATTAAAAAATTGTTTTGAAAAATCATTTTATTAATGGTAACCCGGATGAATTATTAATGCTTTCTATTTGTAGAGGTATATGGGTAACTATTTCTTATCTATTTGAGAAATTATTTTTTATCTATTTGAGAAATCAAAATCAGCAACATTATTCTTTTTGAATGACTAAATGAATTTGCTTTTGAACCGGTGGGTAAATTATCTTAGGTTGCTGATTAAGAATTTTTACAATCCCTAAGCTGGGTGAATTACCCCAGGTTTCCTACATTTGAAAAATGCAAAACGATCCGGACTTCAACAAACTCGTCTTCGACATCGCCCGCGCCATTCCCAAAGGCCGTGTTACCTCTTATGGCGCCATCGCCAAAGCCCTTGGTAAAGGCAACCTTTCCCGCATGGTAGGACGTGCAATGGGACTTGTAAATGAAGAAAAAAAGCCTGTGCCTTTTCAGAGAGTGGTCAATAGCCAGGGATATCTGACCGGTGACCCAAGGCATGTTGCTGTTCGCCGAAAACTTTTGGAAAAAGAAGGCGTGGAAATAAAGAATGATAAAGTGGTGAATTTTAGAAACATCTTCTGGGATCCTTCTGAAGAAATTGACTTGTAGAGCCGATAGTAACAGGTCGCTAAAGAAATCGACTTTTAACAACCAGGGGAAGAAACAGACTTTAATTCTCCAATAATTATGATCTTTTACCCTTTACCCCCGACTTTTAAACAAACCAATTACGCCTTTTAAACAAACCAACCCCTACCCTATAGCGAACTTCTTATTCATTACGGCACTCAGGAGAAAGTGTATACCAGCGGTGATACAGTCCTCATTCCCCGCAATCACCTGTGCAGACTAACCAAGTACCCTGTGGATGAAAAGCCGTTCAAATCCATCTCTGATTTGTCACATTTTTCTTTTGCTTTTAAAAAGCAATATGGGTATAATCCAACAACTTCTAAATAGTCAAAGAGCGCTTTTACCTTTGGTAAAAACGCTCTTTAGCTATCCATGGCCTGCGGCCGGCTTATTAATGTCAGCTTATTAAAAATACCAATATCTTAAATATTACCTCGTTAACACCACACTACCTGATTGCTCTATATGCTTCCCCTCCGATGTTACCGCACTAATCATATACACATACGCTCCTAACGCCGCCTGCTGCCCCTTCTGCATACCAGCCCATCCGGTATTTACATCATGCGATTCAAACACCAACTGTCCTACTCTATTATACACCCTCATCACAAACACCACCGGCAAATCGGAAGTCTTCGCCCTAAACACATCATTCTTCCCATCCCCATTCGGCGAAAACGCCGTAGGCAGCATATAATATATCTTACAATCAGGACTCTGATTCAAATGTACTTCTGCCGTACCCACACAACCACCGGCATCCGTACCCGTTACTGTATAAGTTGCATCTCCCCTGAAAGTAGCGAGAATACCAGCACCGGTAACAGCAGATAAATTCGTGGCCGGACTCCACTCATACGTCGATGCACCACTTGCTCTTAATGTCACCGTATCATTGATGCAATACATCCCCGCGGATGGTGTCACCTGAATTTCCGGTGCCACTCCTACCGATACCACTTTTTCTACCTTCGTTTCACACTGACCATCATACGCCATCAATAAAACTGTATACGCTCCCGGATCATGCCACAACACCTGATATGGCCCCGGATCATCTCCACTTACACTCACTGCATTATAAAAATTCCAGGTATAAAAAGCTGTCTTCGACTCCGCAGGTACCAGTGTCACTGTCATCGGTGTACCTGCACAACCACCGCTCGTCGTAAAATCAGCGATCGGACTTTGCTTCACTGTCACCGTCATTGGTGCCCGCGCACTTTCACATCCATCCGTCTGACTCACATAATACGTTGTCGAACCAGTTACCAGTGTTGAAGGTATGGGTGCTGTTGAAGAACCCGTACCACCGGTAGCAGCCGTATACCACAGTAAGTTAGTACCTTCTGCTGTAAGCGATGTTGCTGATGAATACTGACATAGAGTCAATGGCGTTACTACTGGTGATGTAGACGTAGTTACTGTCACTGTCAGTGCAGCACGATCACTTTCACAACCTGTAGTCTGCGATACATAATAGGTAGTAGACCCTACTGATAATGTAACTGGTATCGGTGCTGTTGAAGACCCCGTACCACCTGTAGCAACTGTATACCATTTCAAATTTGTACCCGTTGCTGTCAGTTGCGGCACTGACTGGTTCAGACAATAATCCAGGTCACTCACCACTGGTGGTTGTGCCTGTGCCAGAATGGTTACTGACAGTTCTGATCGTTCACTCTCACAACCACCCGCATCCTGCTGTGTGACCCAATAGTAAGTCGTACCTAAAGTACCTGTATTCACCGCAGGTGCAACAGACGTACCTGTACCACCTGTAGCAGATGTGTACCACAATAAGTTTGTACCTGATGCTGTCAACGCTGGCGCTGCCACATTCTGACAATAAGTAAAGTCATTCACAATCGGTGGTGTCGCCTGACTACCTATGGTCACTGTCAGTGCAGAACGGCTACTTTCACATCCGGGATTCTGTGTCACATAATAGGTAGTGGTACCATTTACAGCTGTAGATGGAGTAGGTGCTGTTGCAGATCCTGTACCACCTGTTGATGTCGTATACCATAGCAGGTTACTACCAGTAGCTGTCAATGGTGCGGCTGTTGAACCGATACAATAGGTCACATCTGATACTGCTGGTCCCGCAGGAATTCCGTTTACAAGTACCTGCAACGGCGCACGATCACTTTCACAACCCACCGTCTGCGATACGTAATAATAAGATACACCGATCACTGTTGTAGCCGGAACTGGTGCGGTGCTGAGTGCCGTACCACCTGTTTCCGCTGTATACCATTTTAAATCCGTACCTGTCGCTGTCAGTGCCGATGCTGTTGCATACCTACAGTAAGCTACATCAGTTACCACCGGTGCCGCAGGTTGCGCTCTTACATAGGCTGTCACCATCGTACGGTCACTCTCACAAGCCCCGGCCGTGGTTTGTGTTACATAATAATACAAATATCCTGAAGCGGTTGTAACCGGTGTAGGTGCGGTTGAAGACCCCGTACCACCTGTTGCGGCAGTATACCATAGCAGGTTATCGCCCGTAGCTACAAGGGGCGTAGCATCCATATTCTGGCAAAAGTATTGCAGACTGGCCGTAGGCGCAGTGGAGATCGTCTTTGTAGATTCATAGATACCCATATCTACAGTATTCACTACACGTGGGTTACCACCATAATCCGTCGTGCTGCTACCCACAGCAGTCAGGATAGTTGCATCTATGACAGGTGAACAAGGCGCCACATGAAAATCATAATTCGATGCATCTACAAATTGTGGATCACTGTTGATATTGTTGGCAGGCAGACCCGCATCATCCACATAAATGTCACTGTCATGCCAGGTGATATTCGCATCACTAAAGTTGGAAGCTCCATACTTAGCACCGTTTCTCCACACGATGGCAAATTCTATGTAAGGTCCGCCAGTCGCTCCATTAGCGAGAGAGTTGTAGGCCAGGTTTTCACCATTTGCCCAAAACACGACATTGTCCATCCAGGGCCTGTGTGCAGTAGTGGTACCATCCAGTATATTGGCAATCACTGAACCTTGTCCGGAAGTAACCGTATTCCCAATGAAGATACTGTTGTCAGTATAATCATTTCCCCAGCAGGCACCCTCATAAGTAACAGAGATAGCCCCACCCGCTGTATTGGCGGTATTCCCTATGAATATACACTTTGACACCTTGGTAGCCAGATAAGGTTGGGCGCTACCCGAAGTAATGCCTAACACACCTAACCCTGCTCCATATATCGCATAGTTATTTGTAAACGTGCAATTTGCGACAATCGCCGCGACAATCGCCGCCACAGCCGATGCCGATGCATCTGCATACAGACTCACGCCCGCCCCTGTATTATATTGATTCGCCGTCAGGGCAGGAAAACCATAATCTCCCTGACCATCCCTGATCGTAACACCATCGACAGTAGCGTTGATGATACGCACTACATTGTACGAGTTGTCCGACGCGATACCGGACGTTCCAATATCCCCACTTAGAATGGTGACATTCGTCTTCCAGTTTCGCTGCGAGAGCAACACCTCGGTGCCGATAAACCCTCCATAGATCACCTGAGAAGGTTTCGGAGAAAAAGCAATCGTTCTATCCGTAGTAGCCGTGGGCAGGTAAGTACCCTGCGCCACCCAGAATGTATCTGCCTGATTTCCTGCGGCTATTGCTGCCGACAGGTCATTGTAGGCGGTCGCCCAACTTGTACCGGTACCGGGTGTAGGATTGTTTACGTTGACGTAAATGCGATTGAAAGAAAATGCCGATTGCACAGGAAACAATGCAATTATCACCCACGGGCACAGGCTTAGTAGTTTAGACATTTGTTATCTGATTAAGATTCAGGGTTGTGGTAATGCTTCTAAAAAGCTGGCGTTCCCCTCCAGACAAAAGTATAATAATATTTAGATTAATTCATATTTAATATACCCCCTTTTGCCTGATCAAACCGAGAATATTTGCTCCTCCAAAAGGTCAATTTCCCTCATTGATATTGGTAAGTTTTGTACAATTTTCTCCGCCTTACTGCCGGATAAATGGCGATGGGTCGGGCAATGTGGTGAGTACAGTAATTGGATTGGAAGCAGCGGATAATATTACTTAATTGAAGTAAGGATGGATTTGAGATAGGTTGAGGTAGGGATGGATTTGAGATAGGTTGAAGTTGCGCTTTGATGAATGAACGCTTCTGCAAAACTGCAGAAGCGTTCATGTCTTTAATAGATTGCCGGAAGGATAAATTCTTCCATCATTTTATCCACCTGTCCATGTGCATAAGGCATATTATAAGCGGTAGCTGTGATCACAATCACCATATCGTTGAAGATATAAATCTTATTTCCTCCATTGCCGGAACAATAGTAAGTCTCATATTTACCATATTTCTTATTCCAGAACAGGTACCCATAAAATTCATTCTCTCTGCCAGCGATGGGCAATTGATGAGAAAGGCTTTTCTCCACCCAACTGGCAGGGATGATTTTTTTATTCGCATATACTAATCCAAACTTCGCAAAGTCAAGACTGTTCATACGAATACCACCGGCAGTGCTGGGAGCATGTTGCGGGGTGTATTGCCATTTGTAATTGGTGATATGTAATGGCGCGAAGAGTACTTTATCCGCATATTTTTCTAATCCTCCCGGAATGATTTTATCAAGCGTACTTCCTAATAGCATCACACCGGCGGTGAAGTAATGCCATTGGCCATGGTATTTAATAGTATCTACCGGAAGGTTCAACGTAAATTGTAACCAGTTCTCCGTAGGGTACATATTTTCTTCATTACCGGGTGAGTTATCATCACTGTCATCACCATCAAAAGGGGAGCTCATGGTGAGGAGTTCCTTTAAAGTGATTTTTGCTTTTTCATTTGGAAGGGAATAGAACTCTCCCAGGGTCTGATTTTCTGATTTTAAATATCCATCACGGATAGCTAAACCTGTTAATGCTGCTGCAAAGGTCTTGCCTACAGAACGTACATCATGCAGGCTATCCCGGGTATTGCCATCGAAATATTCTTCGAATAAGATCTTGTTATTTTTGATAGCGACTACGCTGGTGATGTGGCGGAATACACCCGCTTCTATAGCACCTTTTAACAACTTAATCTTGTTAGTATCAAATTTTTCTTTTGACACAGGAAGGTCTTTATAAGGGTGCACTTTGGCAAGTGGTAATGGTTTTACAACAATGCGTTTCACATTCAGCGCGAACTGTCCTTCGGCAATGATCTCTCCTATTTTCAGATCAGGTGCCTTTACATAGGGGCGTAATTCAATTTTTAAGGTATGTGGCCCTTCTGACAATGCTTTTTCACCTCCATTATTCATGAAACGATACCAGGCAAACTGGCTCCAGTAAGCCCCTTCATGTTGGTAATCGATGAGTGGCTTTGTCCATTTCTGATCGTTGGGATCAGGGAATCCCGGCCATAATTCAGTATGATAAATGAGATGATTATCCACATAAAATGAAAACTGGTAGTTGCCTGTTTTCCATAAAGAATCTGTGGGGGCTAATTCTTTCAAATAATCAATCAGGGGTTGCTTAAGCGCCACTGAAATCGACAGATTAGATTTATTCGTAAATATCGAATCGCCTGAAAATATAATAGTCTGGGCATGGATTGCGCCCGTCAGGAATAAACAAATAATGAGTAGGTGTATTTTCATGCTCAAATTTATAACCGGGAATTTTCTAAAAATAGAATCCTGTTAACATTTTGCGGTACGCCAGTGGGGTCATTTTCTGCACCTGTTTAAACTGTCGGATAAAATGGCTTTGATCAGCAAATCCGCAGGAGGCGGCAATGGAACTCAGCGTTTGATCTCTATCTCCCAATAAACTAAGGGCTTTCGACAATTTCAGTTGCCGCTGGTAATCACTGAGCCGGGTCTTAAAATATACCGGGAATGTTCTTGATAAATGCACGGGATGCACATCTACTTTGGATGCCAGTTCTTTTAAGGAATATAAATGACTTTCCCTGTCATCATGCAATAGGGCATCGAGTCTTTTTACCCATGCAGGGTAGCTTTCGGGCTTTACTATTGCATTATTAAATAACTCTATTAACAAGGCGTCAATAGCTGCTTTACAATCCAGTTCCTTACTCTCTCTGAAAATACGGTACATCTGCAATTTCAGGCGTGGGTCTTTGAGTCGCACGCTACCCTCAATGAGATTATCTGGCAGGTCATACTGTTCAAACCACCCTGGGTTAATTTCAATATGAAACCCACGGGTAAAACCTGGAGGTTTGATATTATAGTGGGCATCCTGCCAGTGATGAAAGAGCAGGTCGCCGGGTCCACAATGGTAGGTTTCTTTCTTATTTCCTTCTATCACATGGCCTTGCAGGATAAAGGTGAAGTAGGCATTTTCATGGTAATGCCAGTCTACCTCCGGCAGGGTGTATTCTGTGTCGGTCAGGGTGAGTCCGTTTTGCTGTAAGCATTGGTTAGTCTGACCGTAAAATTGTCCTGTCTGGCGGGAGATCATGGTAGTAAGATAAGAAACTTAATTCAGGGGTTAGATCCCTTATGTTGAAATTAACCTTTATTCAGTTACTCAAGCTTCGGTAAGATCCTATCATTCTATGGTCATTATCAGGTTACCAATTAGGCATCTCATTATCGATTGGATAATGAGGTGCCTAATTGATGACTTTATTTTACCGAATTGGCAGTCTCTTCATATAAAAGTCGTAAATTCAGTGCATTGTTTTAACCTCAAATTTTAACCTATGGCCATTGTAAAAGACAGCAACCTGCTCCTGCAAAATGTGCAGGGCACACTGGGCAAACAGTTTACTATCTACAAGCGAAACGGCCAGATTATCATTGCCGTAAAGCGCGGAAAATCCAAAAAGAAACCGACTCAGAAGCAACTCGATGTGAGATGGAAAATGAAGGTAGCGAGTGCGTATGCGGTAGCAATTATCAAGGATCCTGAGGTAAAGGCTTATTATCAGTCATTGGCTGGTCCGGGGCAGAATGCGTATAATATGGCGGTGAAGGATGCTTTTCATTCGCCGGTGATACAGGATATTAAAGTGGAAGCTACAGATACAGTGGTGGTGACGGCGAAGAATGAGTTCCGGTTAGCGACAGTGAGGGTGAGGGTGCAGGATGAGAGTGGGAAGGTGATAGAAGAGGGCAAGGCAGTACCGGAAAAGAATAGGGTGGATTGGAGTTATAAGGTAGCGCAGATGCCGAAGAAAGGGAGGATAAGGGTGTTTGTGGAGGATTTGCCGGGGAATGTGAGTGAGAGGGGGTTGCTGTTGGGGTAGAGATTATATCTAAGTTGCTTAATGGTGAATGATAACAACTTTTGATCGTATTTTATTTACCCTACAAAAAAGGCCGGAGAAATACTCCCCCGGCCCTTCACCTCGTAAAAATTAAAACCGCGATCAATTCCAGCCGCCTCCTAATGCCTGGTAAATATTCACCACCGCATTCATCTGCTTCTTCTTAGTCTCGATCAGCTCAAACTTTGACTCCAGTGCATCACGCTGGGTCATCAAAACCTCTAAATATTCCGCTCTGGACGACTTAAACAGATCATTAGAAATCTCTATACTCTGTGTCAGCGCATCGACCTCTTTCGACTTCAAATCATAACTCTTCTCCAGATTCCCAATCTTAGACAACTGATTCGTCACCTCCCTATAGGCATTCAACACCGTCCTCTCATAATTATACACCGCCTGTATCTGCTTGCTACTCGCCGTCATATAAGAAGCCTTTATCGCATTCTTATTTACCAACGGCGCCGCCAGATCTCCAGCCAGCGAATACATGAGCGAAGCAGGCGTAGAGAACAAATAAGACGGACTATACGCCTCATATCCAATACCACCACTCAATCCCAATGAAGGATAGAACCTCGCCTTCGCCACTTTGATATCAAGTCTTGCAGCCGCTAATTCCAACTCCGCCTTCCTGATATCAGGACGATTAGACAACAGATCTGCCGGTATACCTGCATGTACGATCGCCGGTACCTGCACACTAAAGGCCTGTGTATTTCTGGCAATCGGCTGTGGATAACGACCTAACAGGAAGTTGATCTTATTCTCCGTCTCTGTGATCTGCTGCTTAATATCATATTGCAAACTCTGTGTATTCAACACCTCTGCCTCAAATTTACGTACTGCCAACTCTGTTGCCTTCGCCGCTTCTTTCTGCAGTTTTACGATCCCGAGTGCATTGGTTTGAATTTCGATATTCTTCTGCACAATCTCCAACTGATTATCCAGCGCCAGTAACTCATAATATGAATTCGCGATTTCGGCAATCAGGTTGGTCACTACAAAGTTCTTACCTTCTACACTGGCCAGATAACGCACCACCGCTGCTTTCTTCTGATTGTGCAACTTGTGCCAGATATCTACTTCCCAGTTAGCGTATAAACCTACCAATAAATTAGGCACCGGATCAGGCATTGAATGCCCTTCCCGGATCTCCGTATTTTCTTCCATCGCACCGATGTTGGTATAGCGCCCTACTTTATCCACATCTGCACCCACCTTCACGCCTACTGATGGTAAGTATTCACCTTTGCTGGCCCTCACCTCGTTGTTCGCGATCTGAATTTCCTGCAAGGTGATATTCAACTCCTGATTGTTCTGCAATGCAGTATCAATCAACGCCGCCAGATAAGGATCGGTGAAATACTCTTTCCACTTCACCTTGCCGGTGTTCGTAGAATCCTGCGGGTTACTGAAACTCGCAGGCAGGTTTTTGTTTTCCTGTTTATCAACAATAGCCGGGATTTTACACGCTGAATACGTCAGCGTGAGACAGGCGATCCCTAAGCAATGGTATATCTTTCTCTTAAACATTATGGTCAAATTCTTCAGTTAATGGATTCTCTTCTTCATTCTTCAACAGCTTCCGTTTCTCTGCAATCTTGCCGAAGATGAGGTACAGCCCTGGTACTACTATTACACCGAATACAGTACCGAACAACATACCACCCGCAGCTGCCGTACCAATCGTACGGTTACCGATCGCACCCGGACCTGTCGCATACACCAGCGGAATCAAACCTGCGATGAAAGCGAAGGAGGTCATCAGGATCGGACGGAAACGCGTTTTCGCACCTTCGATCGCCGCATTAAATACGGTATCGCCCGCCCGATGTCGCTGCACTGCAAACTCCACAATCAACACCGCATTCTTACCTAACAGACCAATCAACATCACCAGACCTACCTGTGCATAAATGTTGTTTTCCAGCCCCATTAATTTCACCAACAGGAAGGAACCAAACACACCTGCAGGCAGTGACAGAATTACTGCAAAAGGCAACATGAAGCTTTCGTACTGCGCTGCCAGGATCATGTATACGAACACCAGACAGATCAGGAAAATATAGATCGCTTCATTACCACGGCCTACCTCATCCTTCGTCATACCCCCCCAGTCAATACCATAACCTCTTGGCAATGTCTGCTCCGCTACTTCCTGTATCGCCTTGATCGCGTCACCACTACTATAACCAGGTGCTGGCGCCCCCTTGATGGCAGATGATGTAAACATGTTATAGCGGGTGATCTCATTCAGGCCATAGAACTTCTCCATCCTCATGAATGCAGACATCGGCACCATTTCTTCCTTGTCATTCTTCACATACAGTTTCAGGATGTCTTCAGGCAAAGCCCTGTACTGTGGCGCCGCCTGCACCATTACCTTGTACAAACGACCGTAACGGATAAAGCTGGTTTCGTAGTTACTACCTACCAGTGTAGAAATAGTGTTCATCGCATTCTCGATGGTCACACCTTTCTGCTGTGCTACATCGTTGTCGATCTTCAGCATGTACTGAGGATAGCTTGCAGAGTAGAAAGAGAAGATAGATGTCAGTTCCTTACGTTTCATCAACGCATCTACAAAATCCCTGTTCACCTTTTCAAACTTTTTATAATCAGCAGTACCGGTTTTATCGAGCAGACGTAAGTCCAAACCGCCCGCAGCACCATAACCAGGTACGGCTGGTGGCTGGAAGAACTCGATGGTAGCACCCGGAATGTCTTTGGATTTTTCTTCCAGTTCACGGATGATCTCTTCTGCCGATTCCTTACGCTCTGTCCAGTCTTTCAGGTTGATCAGACAGGTACCTGCGTTGGAACCAGTACCTTCCGTGAGGATCTCATAACCAGCCAGTGCTGATACAGAACTGATACCGTCGATCTTCTCGGCGATCTTCTGTAAGCGCTCTGCGATTTCATTTGTTCGTTCCAGTGATGAACCCGGAGGCGCCTGGATAATACCATATATCATACCCTGGTCTTCCGCAGGAATAAAGCCTGAAGGTAAGGTAGTACTGATACCCCAGGTGAGCAGACAGAAGCCGATCAGCATACCCCAGGTTACGGTACGTACGTTTACGATCTTCTTTAGCAAACCAGTATAGCGGCCAGTCAGTTTTTCGAAGCTTCTGTTGAAGGCATCGAGCCCTTTGGTCAACAGGTTCTTTTTCTTCGGTACACCATGGTTGTTCTTCAGGATCATCGCACACAATGCCGGTGTCAGTGTCAACGCCACCACACCAGAGAGTACGATTGATACCGCCATCGTAATTGCGAACTGTCTGTAGAACACACCCACAGGACCTGTCATGAAGGCTACCGGCACGAACACCGCCACCATCAGGAAGGTGATCGCGATTACCGCACCCGCAATTTCATGCACCACTTTTTTCGTAGCCATATATGGTGAGAGGTGTTCTTCTTCCATCTTTGCGTGTACGGCCTCCATTACCACAATCGCGTTATCCACCACGATACCGATAGCCAATACGAGTGCGAAGAGCGTGATCATGTTCATCGTCAGACCAAACATGCCCATGAAGATAAAGGTACCTACCAGCGATACAGGCACCGCCAGTGTAGGGATCAATGTAGAACGCCAGTCGCCCAGGAAGATGAATACCACAATACCTACCAGCACGAAAGCTTCTACCAGTGTGTGTATTACTTTCTCAATAGAGGCGTCGAGGAACTTAGATACGTCATAACTGATGGCGTAATCCATACCAGCAGGGAAAGTCGTTTTCTTCAGTTCCTGCAGTTTCGCTTTCACTTCTTCGATCACCTTACTCGCATTACTACCATACAACTGTTTCACAACGATCGCAGCAGAAGGTCTGCCATTCAGGTTGGAATAGATATCGTAGAACAAGCTACCGAATTCAATGTCTGCCACATCTTTCAGACGCAGCAATTCGCCGTTTGGATTAGCACGAAGAACGATGTTTTCATATTCTTCTTTGGTACTGAAACGACCAGAGTATTTCATTACATACTCAAATGCCTGAGATCTTTTACCAGAGCTTTCGCCGGTCTTACCAGGAGAAGCTTCGAGCGATTGGTTACCCAGTGCTTTCAACACTTCTTCGGAAGAGATCTTGTATGCCAGCATACGGTCAGGCTTCAGCCAGATACGCATGGAGTATTCGCGTGTACCGAGAATACGGGCACTACCCACACCCTGCAGACGGGTTAACTCAGGCATGATGTTGATATCGGCAAAGTTGTACAGGAACCTTTCATCAGTCTTTGGATCTTTTGAATACAGGTTCAGGTACATCAGCATCGCAGGTTGCTCGAGGGAGGTGAGCAGACCTTCACGGATCACCAATGGTGGCAGTTTGTTCAACACCTTGGCAATACGGTTCTGTACGTTCAGGGATGCCGTGTTTGGATCGGTACCCAGGTCGAATATAATCTGGATGTTCGCTTCACCGGTGTTGGTCGCGTCAGAAGTCATGTACTTCATGCCGGGTACCCCGTTGATCGCTCTTTCCAGCGGAATGATTACAGTTTTTACCAACAGCTCACCGTTCGCACCCGGATACTCTGCGGAAACCTTTACGGTCACCGGCGAGATAGCGGGGAACTGCGTGATGGGGAGCTGGGTGATACCCAATATTCCTAAAAAGACGATTAGGACGGATATGATAATTGAAAGGACGGGCCTTTTAAGAATATTACTGAACATTTAAATACTTTTTGGATACTTAGACTATTCAGCCTTCAGTCTCAGATGCGAGATTACTTTAGCTGGTTCCTCAAACTCGTAGGTGATCTTATCGTTGTCTCTCACCTTCTGCACACCTTCAAGCAGTATTTTGTCAGTTTCAGACAGTCCGTCTCCTACTACAAACAGGTCAGGCATTTCAGCTGCTACAGTGATTTCCTGTGATTTTACTTTGCTATCCTTGCCAACGATGAATACATAGTGTTTGTCCTGTATTTCGAATGTTGCTTTCTGCGGAATTACAACGGCATTTTTCAGCGGAACAACCATCTGTACTTTACCGGTTTCTCCGTGTCTGAGCAGACCTTCAGGATTAGGGAAAGTAGCACGGAAAGCGATGTTACCGGTTTCATTGTTGAATTCACTTTCGATGGTTTCAACATTGCCGGTGTGTTTGAACACTTCGCTGTTTGCCATGAGCAGGTTCACAGGCATCTTACCTTTTTTCTCTTTCACGCCTTCTTCATAGTTCAGGTATTCAGGTTCAGATACGTTGAAGTACACATACATCTGGCGGTTGTCAGAGAGGCTGGTGAGCAGTTCACCTTCATCGACCAGACTACCAAGTTTCAGTGGCAGGCGGTCGATGATCCCATCGAAAGGAGCTTTGATGTCGGTAAAAGCCAGGTGGACTTTGGCCAGTGACAGTTCTGCTTTTGCTTTGGCCAGGTTAGCCTGCGCCATTGCCAGTTCTGCTTTTGATACGACATTTTTGTCAGCAAGGGATTTGGTATTCTGCAGTTCTATTTCGGCTGCCTGGGCTTCTGCCTGGGCTTTTTCCAGTTCTGCTTCATACACTTTGGGCATAATTTTGAACAGGAGCTGGCCTTCTTTTACAAACTGACCTTCATCTACGAAGATGTTTTGTAAGTAGCCTTTTTCCTGGGCCCTGAGTTCGATGTTACGGAATGAGCGTATCTGAGATACGTATTCCTTTACAACGGAAGTATCCATTTTTACTGGAGTGGTGACGAGGTATTTGGTTTCCCCTTCCTTTTCTTCCTCTTTCTTTGATGATTTACAGCTTGCAAAGCACAACAGTGCATACAAGCCCACGACGAGCATTGAAGTTCTCTTCATAATAAGGATGCGATTCTATGTTTTTAAGTGGTGTGCGAATGACAATACACTTCCGTATCCTGTGGACGTGGAAGTGTTCAGCAATAAATGGTCTGGTTACTGGTTGGCAATAATATATCAGATGCGTAGCACGCCGTGTCTTATATAAAGACTTTGGGCAGTACTCGATAAAGGATATGAATTGGAAAGAAAATACGGGTGGAGTGTGTCAGTAGCGGGTGGGGAGAAAACAGTGGTAAAGTTATTACCGATGGCAAGGTGCTTTTTGAAAGCTGTCATTTCATCGGTATCATCCTCATTATTAGTCTCGGTGAACTTTAAATTTAACCGCTCAAAACTGTGTGGGTGATTGCGGATATTCAACATTTCATCTCCCTGCTCAATGAATATGAGCATCCTGTCCGACGACGTCGAGACATGGTCCCGTGGCGTAGTGGCCTTCAGGTGACTATACCCGGTGAGCAGGATACAGAGCGAGAATAAAAATCTTATGAATAGCTTCATCATCTAAACCAAAAATAGAGAAGTTATATAATACATGCAAAGCTGGCTGGGATGAGTGGTAAGTGAGAAATGAAGGTTTGGATCAGGGAACACAGTACCGCAGGTGGTTACACGGTGTTTATTAAAAAGTCCTTAAAAGATTCTGAACGGGTCCAAAAATAGGTGTTTTCTGTTTTTTCTGGATGGGTTTAGGGCGAATTTTTCCGGATAGCGTAAACATAATTCCCAAATGTTAAAATTAGGTTAGCAATTAATTGTCACCTTTGCGGCGCAAACTTATATAGCGATGAGATCTATTCTATTACTTATTTCAGCATTTCTTATATTATGTACCGGCGTATTGTCCGCCAATGATTTAGATGGGAATGGTACCATTAAAGGGAAAATTGTTACCACCGACGGTAAGCCAGCAGGTTTGGTGACGGTAGTGTTAAAAGGCACCAAAAAATCTACTATTACTGAAGATGACGGTACTTTTGTACTGAACAATGTAAAGCCGGGTACTTATACCCTGCAGGTAAGACTGGTAGGTTACAGTACAAAGGAGGAAACGGTGACCGTATCTCCTGATGCAACTGCACAGGTAACAATGACCCTGGAGGTTTCTGATACCCAGCTGCAGGAGGTAGAAATTGCTACCGGCCGTGCGAAGTTTGGTAAAAAGGAGTCTGAGCAGGTAGCGCGGCTGCCGATAAAGAATCTGGAAAATCCACAGGTATATAGTTCTATTTCTAAAGAATTGTTGAAAGAGCAGGTGATCACCAACTTCGACGATGCGTTGAAGAACACGCCGGGTCTGACTAAATTATGGTCATCTACCGGTCGTCCGAGTGATGGCGCGGGTTACTTCTCAATCAGAGGTTTTGCTGTACAGCCTACGATGATCAATGGTGTACCGGGGTTGACCAATGGTGGTATTGATCCTGCGAATGTGGAAAGAATTGAAGTGATCAAAGGCCCAAGCAGTACTTTGTTTGGTAGCAGCTATATTTCTTTTGGTGGTTTGTTGAATATTGTGACAAAGCGTCCTTATGATCATTTTGGTGGTGAGGTTGGTTATACCATTAGTGGTTTTGGCCTGAGCCGTTTTACTGCTGATGTAAATGCGCCGCTGAATGATGATAAATCTGCCATATTGCGTTTGAATGCTGCTTATCATACAGAAGGTAGTTTCCAGGATGCGGGTTTTAAGAAGTCTTTCTTTATCGCGCCAAGTCTGGCATTTAAAGCGAATGACCGTTTGTCATTCCTGATCAATGCGGAAATTTATAATAGTGAGGCGACAAATACCATGATGTTGTTCCTGAACCGTAGCCGTCAGCTGATTGCGAGAACGCCGGAGCAACTGCATATGAATTTCAATAAATCTTATACCAGTAATGATCTGACTTATAAGAACCCTACTGTAAATTTTTATGGTCAGGCGAATTATAAGATCTCTAATAGCTGGACTTCACAGACGAATTTGTCAAGAAGTTCCCGTAAAAGTGATGGGTATTATTCTTACGTAATGTTCCTGGATGCGGGTGCTGTTGCACCAAGTGATTCATTGGCCAGCCGTTATGCTTACTACCAGAACTCTACTACGTTGACGACTGATATTCAGCAGAACTTTATTGGTGATTTCAAGATTGGTAAAATGCGTAATCGTGTGGTATTGGGTCTGGACTTTAATGATCAGAGTACGACTAATAATAACAGTGCATCTCCAAGATTTGATATCGTAGATGTTACCAATCCGAAAGATGCAAGTTATGGTACGCTGAACAGGGCGGCAGTGGATGCAAAGATTGCAGGTAGTACCGGTTCAAAAAATGGTAACAGCTCACAGGTGTATAGTGCATATGTGTCTGATGTGTTCAACATCACAGATGCGTTGCTGGTAATGGCGAGTGTACGTGTAGACCGTTTTGAAAGCAAAGGAAGCACAAACTATTTAACCAGTACAACTACCGGTAAATATGGTCAGACAGCGGTATCTCCTAAATTTGGTATCGTGTATCAGGTAGTGAAAGAGCAGGTGAGTGTATTTGCTAACTATATGAATGGTTTCAAAAACGTAGCATCAGTTAATAACTATGGTATTCCGGGTTATTCTGATGTGTTGAAACCACAGCAGGCGAATCAGTGGGAAGGTGGTGTGAAACTGGATGTGCTGGATCACAAACTTGGTTTTACAGCGAGCTACTATGATATTAAGGTAAGCAATACGAGTCTTTCACAGACAGTGACTTATCAGGACTCCGCTTATAATGTAACTGTACAAAATGGTACACAGGTAAGTAAGGGTGTAGAGCTGGAACTGGCGGCGAATCCGGTACCGGGGTTGAACATCATTGCAGGTTATAGCTATAACGATAGTAAGATGACGAAAGCGTATTATTATCAGGAGGGAAGAAGACCGGTATCTGCGGGTCCGAATACACTGGTGAATCTGTGGGCGAGTTATACTTTTGTGAAGGGAGATCTGAAAGGATTAGGAGCTGGTTTTGGAGGTAACTATGCGAGTGATAATGTGATTACGAATGATAGCAGGACCGGTAGATTTACGCTGCCTGCTTATACAGTGCTGAATGCAACAGTGTTCTATAATGCGGCGAAGTATCGGCTGGCATTGAAGGTGGATAATGTGGCGAATAAAGAGTATTTCTCAGGATGGACTACTTTGGAGAAGCAGATGCCGAGAAGATTGGCAGCAAGTTTTGCGTATAAGTTTTAAGTGTTTAGATATTTTCGATAGGAAAGGCTGCCGGTTTTGGCGGCCTTTTTTATTTGAGGAGGGTGAGGGATTTGAGTGCAGGTAGATTTGATTTGAGGATGGCTGGTGGAATTTGAATACAGGAGGGTTTGATTTGAGTGCAGGCAGCTTTCAGGGCGGCTCATGCTGGGTTTATGTATTTACCAGATAAGGTGTTTTTACCAGACAATAAATATCACGTGCTTTCTACCAAATAAGCTATCAGGAAGATGCTGGCGATCATCAATGTCAAAACCAGAACGTATAAAAATGCAGATGAATGTTGATAACTGTTGGTGCTGATCTGTCTTTCTGTTCTTTTGTACCTGAGTAAGGATAATAATAAACTGAGCGCCCCGGTGATGACCATTAATATACCTATGGGGGCAGAATAGCCATACTGATGTACGGTGTTTGGTTTGCCTAAGGCCAGACTGATCTGTTTTACGAACAGGGAGAATTTTACCACGACAAATCCGAATGCCATGATGCCGATGCCTGTTCGTACCCAGGCGAGTAAGGTACGTTCATTGGCGAGATGGTCTGTGGGGCTGCCTTTTCTAGGTTCGTTATTCATGACTGGTTAGATTTTCAGGTTAAAGTTAATGAATGCGTGTTTTTCCGGTTGAGATGAGTGGATGGCTTTTCTGGTTAAGATGTCTTTGTTTGTTGCTGCATAGTTTTTCGTGTTAAGAGGATAGCTAAGATATAACAATCTGCTACAAGCAAATGGGTTAAGATGGCGATCCACTTATCCTGGAAGAGCTAATGGTGTTGGGTAAAATAGATGATGGTATTCAACAATAATAAGACTACAATGAAGTGGGTTGTCAGTAGCAGGGGTTTGTTTTGGTTAAAGCGGGTTTGGAGAGCTGCCCAGGCGATGTAGTTGAGAATGCCACCTATGGGGAGGTAGAGGAGGTTAAAGTGAAAGGAGGCTGCGAAAAATGATGTTTTATAACCGGCTATTGCGGTTACCAAAATCATGGATTCAAGGAAAAGGATGAGGTGGTAAGCGAGTACGAGGTAGAGTTTTTTGTTCATGAGGGAATTGCAGCAAAATATGTGCTATATATAAATATGAATTGCGTCTGCAGTGCGGACGCAATTCATATTATGATTATAAAAATCTACTAAAGAACTCATACGTCCTTAACATCTGATCTATCCTTTGCCGGTTATCCCCACTCCTCACCAGCTCATGACTTGCCCCCGGATGCCGTACATACTCCACCTGCTTACCCAATGTATTCAGACTCTTAAACAACATCTCACTCTGCGATACCCCTGTTCTCAAATCATTTTCCCCATGAAAGATGAGCAAAGGCGTTGTAATATCCTTCACATAGTTGATAGGCGATTGCTCTTCCAGCACCGCTTTCACACTATCCACATACGGAAACCCGCCAAAGTAATTATCTAACATCTTCCCCGCATTTCCCTCTCCAAAAAAGGTTTTAAAATCATACACTCCACGTTGACAACTCGCTGCTCTGAACCGGTGATCATGCCCTACTATCCACGCAGTGAGATACCCTGCATAAGACCCGCCACTGAGAAAACGTTTTGTCGTATCAATCCATCCCTGTGCCTCTGCTTTTGTAAGCGCCGTCAGCACATCACTGGATGGCCCTACCCCCCAATCACGATAATTTGCTCTCATAAACTCATTGCCATAGCCGCCCGAACCTCTGGGATTACAATAGACTATGCCAAAGCCTTTTCCACAGAAAAACTGGAACTCATGCCACATACTCGCTTCACCAGGTCCCCACATAGCAGAAGGCCCTCCATGCATATCTAATAGTACCGGGTATTTCTTTTGAGGATCAAAATTCACAGGCTTCATCACCCAGTATTCCACAGTCAAACCAAGATTGTTGGTAAAGGTGAATTTTTGAGGAATAGACAATTCCCGCTCACTCAGCCAACCTGTATTGAGTTGGGTGATCGCTTTCTGAGATTTCCCATTCAGATCGGAGATGAAAACTTCTGAAGGGTCCATGATCCATGTCTTTGAGAAGATCAGTTGATTGCTACTGATATCAAATTCAAGGATCCCTTCATCTTCTGTAGTGAGCTTCCCGACTTTCCCGGTTTTTACATCTGCTTTGTATAAACTGGTTCCACCATTATTGAGAGCCGTAAAGTAGATCGTCTTCTCATCTGCAGAGAACTTCGTCTTTCCTTTTAAACGATCCAACGGAATACGGACAGGAGCTGCTAATGTAGCTAATGGGCAAATCCACATCTCCCCTACATCTACTTTCTTTTCTGTAGTGCGCTGAAACACCAGCCATTTTCCGGATGGAGATACTGTTTCTAAAAAATAGGAAGAATCCTGTGCATGTAATAACTGTGTCAGGTTATTGCCATCTGTACCTACTGAATAGATCTGCACCTCCTTTGTATCATCCGGATGTTGATGGGTTTGCATATTAGCAGATACCACTATCTTGTTATTCCCCGCAAAAGCAGGATTTTCGAAAGAGAAGAATCCATGCGTCAGTTCTCTCGGTGTAGCACCGGCAGTCGTATCTATGATAAAAACATGCGACAGATGCACTTCCGGATCCACAGCGGTCTCACCCTGAAATTTAGAATGGGTGATGACTTTCGCTTTTTTATCTTTGGCATTATCATACAGATACGCCCTGACTGCACGAAGGTCGCCATCGGGGTTAGGATTGGTGGTATCTGTCAATAAATCTTCATTATGAGCAAAACCAGGTGCGCCATCATTCCAGGAAGGCACCATTCTGCCTGGGTTTAAGACTTTATCATTTACTAATTCCTGCAGGGAGATTTCTGTTGTGAATACAAGCTGCCTGCCATCAGGGCTCCAAACCGGGCCACCGGCACCATATACAAAATCAGTCAACTGGCGTATCTTGCCGCTGGTAGTGCTGTAAAGAAAAATTTGTGGTTTACCTTTGACTGCTTTTACAAAGGCTATCGTATTGCCCGAAGGGTTGTAGGCCGGGGAAGAAGTAGCCCCTGTATCCAGCAACTGTGCCTGGCCGGCAAGGTCGGAAATGTACACCTGCTTCAGGTAGGTGTAATCCTTTTTCTTTGCTGTATCGGGGATAATGCTGGTCACAGTGTAAACAGCATGTTTTCCATCGGGACTTAACTTCACCTCCGATGCTCTTTTTATCTTGAGCATGTCTGTGACTGCGATGGGTTTCTTTTGGGCAAAACCTGCATGGATAGCAGTCAAACAAAGGATCGTTTGGATGGCCGTTTTAATGTTCATAAGCGATTTTGGTTGTGTGTTGTGCTTATGAAAAATAGGCAATAAATATAATAAAACAAAGGAAGGCCCATTTAAGGGCATGAAATAATTATTCAACGAACCAGGTATTTACCTTCCGCTATCAGTAGTATCAATAAAGTCTTAACCATATCTTTATTAAACCCCTACCTCCGCACGCAGTGTGCTCGTAATCTTTTCAGGTAATCTTAAATTCCGTGCATAGTTAGCCATCGCCTTTTCTTCTCCATGAGAAAACACCCCATTCTTCACACATTTCTTCAACGCCTTCTCATACCATATCCTCCCCACCCGTTCATGCAATTCCTGCACTTTCTCATTGCTCAATCCTAATATCCCCTGCAAATGCTGTAAGCTATTATCGTCCTCATACCCTACCTGATGTTTCCTCAAAATGAAGTTCAGATATGCGGCATAAAACTCCTGCATATTCAATGGAAACATTTTGTTGATATCTACTTTATACTCCACCCCAATTTTCAAAATCATCGCTCTATTGATCTGCTCCATCGGTGTAGTCGCCAGTAAATTATTCACCGCTATAATAGCATTCTCATCCGGCTGCTGCTTAAACAGGCTTTGCAGAAAACTTTTATTTACTAACGGTACTATCTGATAAGGAGGTTGTGTCGTCATGCTATTCATATTTTCTGGATGTTTCATATTCAGGTTCCCTTCCACATACACCACCGTGGTGCGAACAGGTGCCCCGTCCTGTAGAATAAGAGATACTGCCATCACAACACCTCGTCACATATCCGGTTACTTTCTTTATTTCAGGATTGATCTTTTCATGTAGCGTATTGGCTTCTGCACTGCCCAATTCCATTGCTTTTCTTAAATCTTTTACCGCCTCCTCATCATCTCCGAGCTTGTCATAACACAAAGCACGCTGATACAGCATAGATACATCGTTAGGATGGTCTATCATGAGCACTGTCAGAATATTCAGTGCATCATTATACTTTTTAGATTTCATGAGCCTGGACACACTTGCTGTTCTGGCTTGCTCAACAGCACGGTCTACCTGGGCTTTTTCTTCCGGTGAAGTGGCCAGTGCGATAGCATGATCATATCGTTTGTCAATTTCATCGAATGAGATATTGGCTATCTTATCCGGATTATTCAACAGCACCAGGTCTTTACTTAAACTGTCTTTGCGAATGCTATCCTGCACCATGAGCAGATGCTGCGCCTGCGCCTGAGCAGGGTCCTTTTGGGGAGACGCCTGTTTTTCTACCGGTTGCTTTTCCGACGCTTCAACTACTGCAGGTTTACCTCCTGCTTTTATATCATCAGCACTATTTACGATGAGTATAAAAGAAGGTATCAGCAACAAGCTATATACTGCCGCTTTTATAATAGATGTAAAAGTGAAACGTAATTTCCACTCTAACCACCGGTGTACAGGCAATAACAGCCCTGTAGCCATGATAAAGAACAATATGGCCAATGGTGGGTGAGGAATACTACCTAATGCCAGCATATACAAGAATACCGCACCAGCTGTAGTGAAAAACTTTTTTGCAAAAGATGTTTGATCTGTCGTGTGTCCGCTTACGAAATATTCAGGTATTACTTTCGCATTATCAGGGATCAGGTTGGGAATATATTTCATAACGCGTTAAATTTAAATCTTAATTCTAATAAATATGTTAATAAGTGGTTAACGACCAAAATTGATCTGGCACGTGAATGGTAACCAGTTTATTATGAAAGCAATAATCTTACTGGGCACGCTCAAGCATTGCGGACTCTCGAATACGGAGGTATTATGTCTGTGTTGTGGGAAGGGCAGGCAAAAGGGAAGGATACATCAAGAGATGAGTTGTGGAAAAGTATGAAGATGAGTATGCTTCTCTGACTGATAAAATGATCACACAATTAAAAAGGTATACATCGTAAATCAACTCAGCATTAAAATAAAAGAGCGTGTATCGAAATTTGTATACACGCTCTTTTAATTCGGATACCTTGATAGAGCGAGGTTCCTATTATGAGGTTCTAAGGAGTTTCATTTATTTATGACAACCACCTTCTAAATTTTAAAAGCCATTCTTAATTGGCGTGATCATAAATGTAAAGTGATAATCCTGGTAATGCAGGAGGTACTTTTCGAGCGGCAGCCTTCCCCAGCTGTCGATACCTCCCAATCCCATCTGTGCTTTATCAATACATATATTCGTGATTGGTTCTGGTTGTAGTAATTCACTATGACGCTGATGTTTTTTATCTCCATCGTCCAATGCATCTATTGAATAATTTAATGCAGATATAGAGAATGTCGTATCACTGGAAAAACGTAACCCGTTTCCTCCCACCGTTATTTGATTCCACCAGCGTACATCTGTTTTGGTACCTGTCTCCTGTGGACGGATGTAATGATAGAACTGTTGATCCACGGTTTGTGAATATACACCCAGCTGCGCTGCACTGTTTCTATCGCTATAATTTTCCCCCGGACCACGGCCATAATATTTTATGTGATCAGCATCTTTAGGCATTTGCAGTTTCATACCGAAGCGGAACATATCTGATACTTTCGCACTCTTATCTGCTGTCAGGTCTTGTGTTACCTTTATAGCCCCTTCATTAGAGATCTCATAAGTAAGTGACAGTTTTCCGGATACAGCCGGCATATCGTAGCTGGCCTGAATGGTAATAATTCCATCTTTACGTTGACTATTAAAAGAAGTCAGTTTCAATTCAGGGTTTTTCCACACACGGAATCGATGCTGCAGCCCTGCTCCGAAGTCATTATCTGTCGGTGCACGCCAGAAATTAGGAGACAGGTATGTACCTTCTTTCAACATAGACTGGCCTGCGATCACATATTGATTCAGAAAGCCATTGTGCCTATCGAATTCAATGTGTATTTTATTGTTTTTAACAATAAGGTAATTTTCATCATTATCCTGCACATGCAGTGAATCTGCACGATCATTCCCTGCTAATGCGTAATTGAAATTATAACCAGAAATATTCAATTGGTTTTTCGCCACTATAAATCCTGCCGGAAGCAGGGTTTCTGCTTTTTTCAATTTGAAGCTGATATTCAATAGTACTTCTTTCCCTGAAGGAAGATCATAATCCAGGTTGAATACTTTTTTCTGGTGAGGGGGTACATCGAGATTCAAAAGAACGCCTGACTGTAATTTTTCTCCATCTGCCAGCAACTCCCATTCAGCATAATAGTTATCCAGATTACGGAAGAAATTTTCATTGTAAATCGTTACCTGTCCTTTTGACAAGTCTGCCGCAGATGCCCAGATATTCTGGTAAAAGTAACCTACTTCATATGCATGCGGATTAGGTCTTCTGTCAGGAGAGATGAGACCATTATCCAGGAAGTTGTTATCAGAAGGATCATATTTATTGAAGTCGCCACCATAGGCGTAAAAGGTATGACCCTGAGCATTTTTTATATGTAGGGACTGATCTACCCAATCCCATATAAAGCCACCCTGGTACTTAGGATATTTACGCACCAGTTCCCAGTATTCCTTGAAATTACCTTCTGAGTTACCCATTGCGTGTGCATATTCACATTGGATGAGCGGTTTATTGATATTACCCTGGCTGTATTTTTCAGATGCTGCCGGAGATAAGTACATCGGGCAGTAGATATCTGTAAAATCGTTCGTGCCGGCTTGTTCAAATTGTACAGGACGGGTTTTGTCATCTTCTTTGATCCATTTGTAGCAGGCTTCGAAGTTTGGACCGAAACCGGCTTCATTCCCCAACGACCATATGATCACAGCAGGATGATTATAGTTGCGCTGTACATTACGCTCATTCCGTTCCAGGTGTGCTTTGGCATAAGCAGGATTTTTGGCAAGGGTCTTCTCGCCATATCCCATACCATGGGATTCAAGATTTGCTTCTGCCACCAGGTAAATACCATATTGATCACAGAGGTCATACCAAAGATTATCGTCAGGGTAATGACAGGTACGGACTGCATTTACATTTAACTCTTTCATCAAACGAATGTCTTCCATCATACGCTGTGGAGATACCGCATAGCCAAAGTCAGGATCCATTTCGTGACGATTCACGCCCTTTATCAATACTGGCTGACCATTGACAAGCAGCTGCGCATTTTTGATTTCAACCTTACGGAAGCCTACCTGCTGGCGGATCACTTCCGTTACTTTATCTTTTGTTTTCACTGTTACTAAAACCTGGTACAGATAAGGATTTTCGGCTGACCACTTTTCGGGGTCATTCACTTTCAATGAAAGCTTTTGCAAACCTGTACCTTTAGATTGTGTACTGGTCACCAGGTTTCCTTTTCTATCAAATAACTGTACTTCGGTCGCTGCATCTCCTTTAAGTTGCAGGTTTACGAGCAGGCTGGCATCTTTGTACTGATCATCTAATTCAGGTGTAATCCTGAGATCTTCTACATGTACATTACCTCTTGCAAAGAGATAACAATCCCGGCCTACACCGGTGAGTCGCCAGAAATCCTGGTCTTCCAGATAACTACCATCACACCAGCGGAATACCTGGAAAGCGATCAGGTTAGGTTGGCCAGGCCTGAGATATTTAGTCAGGTCAAACTCCGATTCGAGCTTGCTGTCTTCACTATAGCCTACATATTGACCATTTACCCATAAGTACATATTGGAAGTAACAGAACCGAAATGAGCGATAATCTGTTTTCCAGACCAGGATGCCGGCACTGTGATTTCTTTGCGATAAGAGCCAACATGGTTCTTTTCTGCAGGAACGACAGGTGGATTCAGAGGCGCCTGCAAATGCCATGGATATTCGATGTTGGTATACATCGGATCACCATAGCCGTTCAATTCCCATATACCGGGAACTTGCATTTCTTTCCATCCCTTATCATTAAACCCTTGTTTGAAAAAGTCCGTCGGACGTGCATCGGCGTCAGGTACCCAGTTGAATTTCCAGTAACCATTCATGGTAAGGAAGTTCGCCGAGTGCTCTTTCACGCCTTGTCTGGCGAGGCTTTCATTTTCATAAGGAAAAAAGTTTGTATGCATTGGCAGGCGGTTTACCGCATTGACATTTGGGTCCAGCCATTCATTAGATTGCGCATACAGATTGTGAGGTTGCAGAGAGCAGCAAAGCAGGGTTGCAATGATGGCTACTCCGTTGAGACCGTTTTTCATATTTAGTATTATTATATTGGCATGGCGATAAATATAATAAAAGTATTGGTTAGGCCATAGTCGAAAGCGATACTTTTAGTTATTTATTAAATTACCGATGGGATTGAGTTATTGGAGAAATTTATATTTTTGAGGGTATGAAAGAGCAATTGTTAAATAAATTAAAGGAGAATTCAATTTCATTTAAAGACGTGATTGAGTTTATTGAAGCGGGGTATACACATCAGGCTACGGCTTTTAAGAATGGAGATGCGTATAATGAAGCGACACAGAATCAGGGGAGTGCAAAGGTGTTTGCGTTTGCGCAATTGAATGGCTGGAGTAAGGAGGATACGCTGTTATTGTTTGCAGAACATTATCAGGCGGTATTAGGACATCCGGAAGCTACGGATCATCAGAATATCAGGCAGTTTATGAAGCATGGCTGGGATGGGATAGGATTTGAAGGGACGGCGCTGATAGCGAAATAAATCAGGGAGGGTGTCTGGCAGACACCCTTTTTTTTTAACTTTCTACGGTGATGTATGAAAGGTCACCGTCTTCGTCGGTCGTGATGACTAGGATGTAATTTGTAAAGTCTTCGCCGAAGGTATAATTATATACAGCAAACTGATGACTATCCGGGTAAAGGACTATCCGGATTGGATGGATCTTCTTTAATAATTGCTCGTCCAGGTCATCTGTTGCGTTGACGCCCAGTTCCTCGATTTCTGACTCTTCTTTGTGAAATTCAAAATAGAAACGGACTCCATCTTCAGCGTCTTCATCTGAATAATTTTC
Organism: Chitinophaga sp. LS1; assembly: GCF_034274695.1. Classification (NCBI taxonomy): domain Bacteria; kingdom Pseudomonadati; phylum Bacteroidota; class Chitinophagia; order Chitinophagales; family Chitinophagaceae; genus Chitinophaga; species Chitinophaga sp. LS1. Next base: position 3,567,208 of record NZ_CP128362.1, on the reverse strand, counting down.
ATCGATGAATTCTTTGGTTTTTAATAAGTGATCATCAATATTATCGAGATATTTCTTCAGAATTTGTAAACTGGAGAGTTCGATACGCTTATCTGCAAAGTTCAGCTCTAGTTCAATATCGTGGCCAGCTAACCTAATTTCTGTATCATAACTATTTTCAAGCACGTCGGAGTCAATGGATCCAAAGTAGGGTAAGGTGAATTGAGGCATTTGACAATCTTATTTTTTGAAAAGATAGTCAATCTATTTTAAAAAATAAAAAGGGTTCATGAACGAGATCATGAACCCTTTTTATTTCTAATATCTGTTTTCTTTTAGCTTTACATATATATCTTTTTATTTACCTGCTTCCAGTGGCGCTGTTATTTTTCTAAGTGTGTTTGCATCCACCCCGGGATAAGCTTTCATTGTTTGTATACAAGGGAGAATTTCTTTATTCAATTTCTCAACCAATGCTACTGTTTGCTCAGGATGATAATTGATCATACCTGGAATAGCAGACAGCGCCAGGATACAATCTGAAGTATTTGCTACCCAGTCTATCCTGGCAGTTTCATACTTCATATCTTCTGTAGATTGTGATAAGCGGGATAATATCAACGCTGCTTTGTAGAGCAGGTCTTCTTTTCCTTTGCCTGCAGCATCAGGTATTACTTTTACTTCGATCTGTTCTGCACAGGAAGTAGCAGGGATACTTATAGTAGCCATCAGTCTGTCAGCTGAATATGTATAGGTGGCAGGCTGGCCATTGATAGATATACTGGCAGGTGGATAGATAGAAGGATATTTTATTTCGTAACTTCTACTTGCAGACATTCCTTTATAACTTCCTTCGCGGGGAGAGATCGTCAATACCATCGCACCATCCGCAGCCACTACATTTCTGATAGCAGTAAAGCTGTAACCTTTGTCTTTGTATTCTTCAGAGTTTCCATCATCTTCATACAACTTCGTAGCACCGCTACCACCAGGGATTACAGTCAATACCAGCGTGTCAGATTGCTTTTGCAGGTTTTTAATATTTCCATACATCGGAATAATACTTCCTGCTTTGATAAATACTGGTACCTGGTCCAGCGTATATTTATTTTCTACAAATTTGTTTCCTGTGATCAGGCCACCGGAGAAATAATCGAACCATTGACCGGCAGGTAACCAAACCTTTTTGCCTGCAAGATGTGTGATGCTATCTGCTTTTGCAGTAATTGGCGCCACGATCATATCACCGCCGAACATGTACTGCTCTTTGGCTGTATAAGCTTCCGGTGATTCAGGATAATCATAGTACATAGGACGGCAGATGGATACACCTGAATCAAAGGCTTCGTGTGAAGCCGTGTAGATATATGGATTTAGTGCATACCTGAGCTCGTAAGCTTTCAGCATCATTTTATAGTGTTCAGGGAACTTCCAGATCCTACGTTCGTTGAAAGCACTCTTTGAACAGTGTGTTCTGAATATCGGGCTAAATGTACCAAACTGTATCCAGCGGAGGTACAATTCAGGATCAGGATTATCGGCTACGTGACCACCGATGTCATGACTCCAATAGCCATACCCTACGTTGCCTGCAGTGGCTGTAAAGTATGGCTGGTAAGCCAATGACGCCCAGGTACTGCGGCTATCGCCAGAGAAACCGATCTGATAACGATGGTTACCTAAACCACCCCAGCGATGGAATAAGAGTGGTCTGCCACCTTCTCTTTGCTTGTCGGTGAAGAAGGTATAGTTTAACCACCATGTATTGCTCAGGCCTTTCAGGTTGCGGTTTTCCAGCCATTGCTGCCAGTCGAGCCACCAGAAATCAATCCCTTGTTTTTCGATAGGATGCAGCACGCTGTCAAAGTAAATTTGCGCCCATTTTTTATCTTCTATTTTGAAAGGGATATTTTTCTTGCCGGTGGTATCAAAGTCATAAGCTTTTGCGAAGCAATTATACTGTGCTTCCATAGGAGCGATACCGGAAGCCGGGTGCAGGTTCAGAGCGGTTTTCACACCACGCTGATGTGCCCAGGTTAGAAATTCTTCCGGTTCAGGGAAGAGGTTTTTATTCCAGGTATAACCTGTCCATCCTGTAGGTTCGCCCATCATATCTCTTTTCCAGTCTTTGTTAAGTCCCCAGGTATAGTGCCAATCCATATCGATAATCAGTACATCGATGGGGATATTGTAGGTGGTGAAGTCGTTGAGGAGACCTCTGAGTTCAGTGTCAGAATATGTCCAGTACCGTGACCACCAGTAGCCGAATGCATATTTAGGTGGCATGGGGATCTTTCCAGCTATACGGGTATAATCGTATAAGGCTTTCTTATATTCATGCCCATAGCCGAAGAAGTACCAGTCTTGTTTGTCACCTTCATTTCTTGTGGTGGCCCAGTTCCAATCTTTGTCACCGTCGAAGAGGAGTTGATTGGAATCGTCGATCAGGGTCCAGCCACTTTTAGAGAGGAGGCCATCTTCCAGTTTTGCATCACCGTCAGTTTGATCGAGGGTGCGTGTGGTGCCTTTTAGATTTAAAGAATCTTTGAGACCGGGTACCCAGTCAACTTTACGACCGTTGAGGGTGAAAGTAATCTTCAGGTTGTCTTTGGAAAACTTGCCTGCGTTCTTTTTGTAGCGCAGGGTAAGATGGGTCGTTTTTATTTCGAGAAATTCGCCTGCTTCCTTTTTTTGGAAAGGGGTGACAGGGAGGTTTCTGTTGATAAAAACGAGAGAGGCTTTGTCCTCAAAGGCGGCTTTTTCATTCCATTCCATGCGGATGAGGCTGGGTGTGAGAATGGTAAAACGGGCGGAGCCGATGGTCACTTGTGAAGCCGGGTTGGCGACAGGATTTTGAGACCGGGCGGAGAGGGAAAGCAGTAATAGGAAAATTGAGATGAGTCTGTAATTCATATTCATGACTGACGCGGAAATAATAGTAAGGCGGGAAGATAGGGAGATTATTTTGGGAGGGGAATGATGGTAGTCAGCGGGTTGGGAGATAGTTGTCCTAACCCGCTGGAGGAGGGTGTCAGGATTCGGGGAGGGTGTGAGTTTGGGAGATGTGAACGGAGGATAAGAAATCCATGGCGGATTCGAAGTTGAAGCGTTTATCTCTTACTAATTGCACCTGGTATTTGAGTGGGAGATAGCTACCGAATTTTGAAAATGCAAGCATGAGGGGCTCATTCTGAACAGCGCTCTCCAAAACAGATGCAAGTTGGTCATAAGCCTTCATTGCTTTTTGAATGATTAATTCAAAGTCACCGGCCTTAAATTCGAACATGCTTTCATCTTCCCTCAAATTGTTTTTAATATTAGCGGCGTCAAACAGAAAAGCCAGGCTACGATTGGTTTTGGTGCCCTGAAAAGAATACCAGTACATCTCCTTGATCTGTACTTTCAAAGGGCGATCCGTTTCCAGATTTTCAATTGTATATAATTCAAAATCCAATTTTAATTGACGAATTGCTTCTTTTGCATCGTCACTAAGGTTTGGCATCTTTTCTTCCCTCACCAGCAAGCGCAGCATCTGTTCGCGGATTTTGGGATGAATATCAGCACCAGAACCGGAGAATAAAGGCTTCTTACCATCCATCGCAGGAACCACGGTTATTCGCTTTGCGGGCAGATCTACATCTACTATTTTCCAGATTCTGGCTGCCAACAGCATATTGTTATTAACTACGATCTGGGGAGAAAAGGGGACTTCTCCTATAGGCTTATCCTGACACCGGACTTTCAACAAAGTATCAGTTTGGAATACGCTATAAAAGTCTTTAGTATTGACGATCTTCTCCCCTTCTATCGCTATGATCAGCTTACCGCCTATAAATTCAAGCAGATCTGTTTGGATCAGATGGAGTAATATTTCCTTGATCTCATCGACTGTTATGTATTTAAATGCTGTATTGATGGATAATCTATGCACCAGTTCTTCCTGTGTACATTCCGAAAGCTGACGAACTAAAGCCAATGCCTGATGTAGTAAGATATCATAAGGCTTTTCAGTATATTCAATTGGTTCTACAAACCCTTCCCCTTCAAATAAAGTCATGCAGGCAACTGACTGTAACAGGCTCCACGGATCAGTGGCATACAATGACAATTTACTTGTTTCATTTCCTCTTCTACCACTTCGTCCGATTCGTTGAATCAGGCTGGCGATTGAATGCGTAGCATCTATTTGTACTACTTTATCTACAGAGCCAATGTCGATACCTAATTCCAGGGTAGAGGTACAGGCTATAGTAAATGGAAAACGAACATTGTTCCTGGCGAATTCTTCGATGTATTCGCGCAACTCTTTATGAACGGAGGAATGATGCGAAAAGTAATAAGGGTGCCCTCCTACTTTTTGTGATATCTTATGCAGTTTTACAGCGACTTCTTCTGCCAGACCTCTCGCATTGGGGAATATGAGCACTTTATTATTGCATACATTCAGATACAGATCTTTGATTAAAGCGAGTGGTAATTCTGCTCCCTCCTGTTTGAAATATCTGAATTCCGTTTCTATTTCCTTACTTGTGGTATCACGTAAGATCTTCGTTGTATTTTCAGGACCTGCCATCTCCTTTGCCTGTTCATAGCTGCCAATGGTAGCGGACAAGCCAATTACACGGACATTGCCGGCATTTAATTCACGTATCCGAAAAAGCAGTGACTGCAATTGTTTTCCCCGATCCGTTCCTAAGAAAGCATGTATCTCATCAATCACAATAAACTTCAGATTACTGAATAACGCCTTGGCCTTATAAGCCGCATTCACCAACATCGCCTCTATCGACTCAGGAGTTATTAACACAATTCCCCCCGGATCATTTACCAGCTTTTCTTTCAATGTGCGATTTGCTTCTCCATGCCACTTGGTCACTGGTACATCGAGATGTTTGCATAGCTCTTCTACACGGAAAAACTGATCGTTTATCAACGCTATTAAAGGAGAAATATACAATACCTGCACTCCCCGTTCATTAAAATTCACCTTGGAAAGAATAGGCAAAAAAGCAGCTTCAGTTTTTCCAGAAGCGGTACGGGAAGCAAGAATCAGGTTATCTTCAGATTGTAATACTTTCTGAATAGAAGCGGATTGAATGGGACGTAAACTCTCCCACCCCTGCTCTCTTACATACCGCCGAATCGGTTCTGATAATAGTTCGTACACGATTATAATTCTTCTATATCAGCTAATAAGGTTTCATTTGGTCTTTCATCCTTCACCTGTATATCTCCAAACAACTGTTGCTTGTTAATATTCGGATTCTGACGGATAATGCTCAATACATTCAGAAAATCGCGAATCACTTCACGTGGTGTCAGGAACTCATTCGCACCCGGCTTATTATATAACTCTTCCATAAACAACCGAACATCCTCATCACTCACATCCATCGTAATGTTATAATTCAATTCAAAGACCGCCTTCAACTTCTTGAGCAATACAAAGATTTCATTATTATTCAGCGGCATCAACCTGATTACCGGCTGCGCAAAATCGCGCACCAACTGGTTTTCAAATTTATTGGTTTCCAGTCTTGATTTTAACGCCTGATAACTGAACAACCCTCTTCTTGGATTCTCCAGGAACTCAGCCGTACCGGCAAAGTTGATAAACAGGTTACTCACCTTACCCTGGAAACAATCATTATAGATAGAGAGGATTTTTTCATAATTCTTTTCACGCATCGCGGAGGTGGATATCTTGTACAAATTGATCGCCTCATCCAGATTGATCATAAAACCACTATACCCGATACTTACAAACAGCTTCGTGAAATTCTTCAGCATATCATAATAGTTCAGGTCATTGATAATCTCCCGAACACCTAATTCCTGCCTTGCTTCAACCTTTGTTTTATATTCTCCTTTCAGCCATTTCAATGCATTTCTTCTCAGCTGCTCATCATGCCTGATAAAGCCCTCATAGTATTTCATGATCACATGCGCAAAATCAAATCCACCTACTTCTGTGACTTCATTCACCGTCTTCAGAATATTCCGCTGAATCAGTTCTATATATTGTTCATTGCGGATTTCAGTAGGAGATATTCCATTTTCCTGCGCAGTATTGATCATGATCTGCTCGATCCATTTATCCAATAAGGTAGGCAATGCACCGCCTTCAGGCTTCGTCTGGATAGCGATGTTATCCATGATAGCTGAATACAATACGACTGCTTTTCCATCATTTGCATATAGACGGTTATCAGGTGTAAAGTCCGCATTTGTCACAACGAATTTCTGTTTCAGGGCAACGGTATTCAGCAGGTGCATCATAAAAGACTTACCCGATCCAAAATCACCTATCCAGAATTTCACAATGCTGTGGCCATTTTTCACATCTTCCAGCGCATGCAGGAAAGCATCTACTTCTGCTGAACGACCTACGGTGATATGTTGTACACCAATCTTTGGGACTACACCACCTAATAAGGAATTAATGATTGCAGTTACTTCTTTGGGCTTAATATTCAATGACATTTAGGAGAGTATTTGTGTATAATAATTAACATTGATAGTATATTGATCGTCATCTTCTTCGATGAGCACATCATCCAGTACTTCGTAGCAGGTTTCGTTGATACTGTCGAGCAACTGGTTTTTGAACAGACCTTTGCCCAGTGCAAATGCTTCTACATCACTTGCGCTCACCTGGTAGTCATCAGGAAAGAGTTTTAAGAACTCGACCTGTAGCGGGCTTAAAGGGGTTGCTGACTCGGGTAATGGTTCCTTCTCCGGTTCGGGAATGAAGATGACCTCTTCCTCCTGCAGGTAGCCATTTAAAGTTTCGACAGTAATACTGTGGGCTTCGGTGACCATCTGGATCTGCTCGTGATCCAGCTCAATTCTGCGTCGTTTGGGCTGGCAGATCTTGTCTACCTGGATCAATGCCCTTACCAGGTTCTGGTCATTGATCAAACCATTGACGATGGTCAGGAATTCGGCCAATTGGGATTCATCTGAAAAGAGCTTTTTCTGGATGGATTTATTTAGCTCTTTCTGATCAAATTTGGGCGACTTGAGGTCGTGGTAAATATAATGGAGGTAAAATTTAAGCGTTTCTGGTTTGTCGTATGGGGCCAGGAACCGGGCAGCTTCGTAGTAGATGTTTTCCCTGGCGGGATTGCGCAGGTTCTGTGTTCCCAGGCGGTAGAGTTCTTCTACTGTTTTATCCTTTGAATAAGCAGCGGTGATCTCATTCATTCTGTCTTTCCAACGGGTGGTGGTGGCGGCGTTTAGCTCCAGTTCTATCTGCTCGTCCGTTTCCCCGATAGTAGGCTGCAGGTAGGCCACGATTTCGTCTACCAGAGGACCTAATTTACTGTTAAACTGGTCTTTGGCTGGGGTGCTGTAGCTGGTATACTCAGAGGAGATTTTACGTTTATGTCCCCAGGCGGTTCTTACAATGGCTTCTGCCTTTTTATAGATGGTATAAAACGCTTCTGCCTCGGCTGCCTGCTGGATATACATATTATCGTATCCGATGAAGTATTCGGGAGATTGTAACGATTTTTCCCGGATACGGGTGATTTCCTGTTCCAGGCTGCTTTCTTCCTTTTTCAGGCGTTTATTGAGTGCCTTTACGGTGAGCAGGAAAAGCTTGACGATGGCGATTTCACAGCCTTCAATGCTGTTAAAGGCGTTGCGAAAGCAATAGAATGTATTGAGCCATTTAATTTCGTCCGGGCTGAGGTTCAGTCGTGTTTCGTATTTTTTGCCCAGCTTGATGTCTTCCAGGTATTCCGGTTCTTGTTCCGGTCCGGGTAGGTTGCTCTGGGTCGGGATTCGAAGATCCGCGGGATTGACCATGTTTGATACATCGATCACATCCTTATCGGGATTTTGATAGTTCGCCATAGAGGAACAGATATATGGGATTATAACATGACAATTAATTGTCGTCAGTACGAATGTGCATTTCAAGTTAAGAAAAAGCTGTGTATTTTAGGACTGATTCCTGTTTTTTTGTTCAAAATAGTACAGCCCGGTAAATTTTGTATTGTATTTTCACAGATATTAAAACCCACATTTTGTAATGAAAACGACCCTTTCGATTTTATTGATTTTTATTTGTTCGCTGAATGGTTTTGCACAGAAAAAATGGATGTCAGAGGTTCCCAAGCAGATCATTATTGTAAGAAGTACTAAAAGCTATGAGGAGGCATTGACGGCGGCGAAAGATGCGGCAAAGAAGCTAGGGAAGAAATTGGATTTGCGGGAGTTGAGTCCGAATGCGAAGACAGGATTAACGCTGAGTGAGGCAGCGTGTAAGACGGGAGGAAGTGATGAGAAAGATTTCCCTTATTATCCGGCGAGGGGAGATGGGAATGCCGACAATGATGATTATATATCAGTGGAATATTCAAATGCGTATAAGCATCTTTCGGGCGGATATTATATAGTGGTGGCAGGAATACAGGATGTGGAAGCGAAGAAGTTATTGGCAGAGGTGAAAGCGGTGTTTAAGGATGCATATGGGAAGCGGACGATGGTGTGGTATGGCCCGATGGATTAAATGATTTTTAAGGAATACAGTTGAAAAATATTATAAATGGAACATTGAAATTACCCAGAAACCACCATCCGTAAAGGGTTTTATTACCCCAAAAGGTAGGTGGCAGGTCGAATAATCCTTTTCCTGGCTAAATTTTTTCTGAAGGCCAGGTAAGATCATGAGAGGCTACCTGAATCTTCTGCAGCGTTCATTCAGGTAGCATTCATAAATATTCTTCTAAAATGAGTCGTTCAGAAATTTAAACATGTTCTTAGGGTACAAAACAAAGGGTTGTCCAAAATAAATTAATAAGCTGGTTAAATATCTCGGCTATCAATGAAGGCGGTTTTAATTGAGCTTTATACTTATAAATATACACAATAGCATTTTAAAACTACGAATGTGAATGGTTTATCTATAAGGTGATCAAAAGGTCGTTTATTGGCATTAATAGTAAGTATAAGTTTTCGGGGTTTAACCTAATTCTTAAAGTAGCGTTTGAAATATTATAAATCTGGTACTCACTCAATATTGATCTTACGCCTTCGGCGGTTGATCTTTTCCCGCCCACCATTACTGGTGGTGGTTCTGAGGCAGGCTAAGTAAAAATGAAAATGAGTCAGTACCATCAATTCATGTTTTTAAATTATTTGTGTAAACACCTTGATTATAATGCCAAAATACATTAAAGTTCCAGCTGAATTTTACCTTCGATACATATTGGCGACCATGAAACATGCGCCGGCCCGGGCATTGGGGGACTATAACTTCAAACAGGTTTAATGGTTCCTACAATGGATAACAGTACTTTCAGCCGGATATATAATGAATATATTAGCATGGTTTACAACCTGGTTCTTCATTATGTATCCTGTCATGAAGATGCACAGGATATTACACAGGATGTTTTTATTAAGATCTACAAAAATTATCAGTCGCATAACCCGGAGATTGCCAGCCTGAAAACATGGATATACCGCATCACCGTTAACCAGTGTCTTGATTTTCTCCGCAGCCGTAAAGCCAAAAAACGATTGGGATTTATCATTTCTCTTGTAGGCAACGAATCAGCTAAACCATTGAATGAGGCGATCCATTCCGTACATCCTGGCATAGCAGCGGAAGACAAAGATGAATTGCAACAACTTTTAAGCCTGGTGAACAAACTGCCCGACAAACAGAAGACTGCATTGATCCTTGCCCGTATTGAGGACAAGCCGCAGCAGGAAGTGGCCGAAATTATGAATATAAGTGTAAAAGCCGTGGAGTCGCTGCTTCAACGTGCCAGGCAAAACCTTGAAAAAAAGTTGAAGAAGGGAGAAGGATCAAAATGATTTTGTCGTATCATTTAATTAACTAACCATGAATATTGAAAACAAACTGGACAAACTGAAAAAAATAAGGCAGGTGGAGGCCCCGCCTTTCTTATACAACCGCATCCTCCATAAAATGGAGCAGGGGACAGAAATGGTTGCTCCAATAAAGTGGCGATTAACGTTTGCGCTGTTATCCGTCTTAATCATTCTGCTGAATATTACTATACTTATAAGATCAAAGGGACAGAACAATAGGAGTAGTATGGAACAAGTGGCAAGCAGTATGAAATTATCCACTACAAATGAATTTTACGATGAGTAAAATAAAATTACTAAGCATTGCGGTAGTTGGCCTGCTGGTATTAAACCTAGGAACGCTTGCTTTTCTTTTTTTTACCAGACCCTACCCGATGGATGAACCAGAAAGAAACTTCCACCGGGATGGTCCCAAAAGGATCATTATCGAACGGCTGCATTTCGACAATGGGCAGGTGGCTCAGTATGAAATGCTGATAGCGGCCCATAGAAAACGGATCGGCGAGTTGGACGATCAGATCAGGCAAGCAAAGAATTACCTGTATTCTTCCCTTGCAGAAGTATCAATATGGCAAAGGGATTCCCTGATGGTAAGGCTGGGAGAACTTCAGCAACAGGTTGAATCAACACACTATGAACATCTTGTTGAAATAAAAAAACTATGCCGGCCCGAACAACTACCCTATTTCAAACTACTTTCAAGAGATTTTGCAAAATTGTTCCGGCCTGGAAAAATAATTCCGCCACCGCCGAAGGATTGATAAAGGAATGACGTATAAGGATGTATTGTAATAATAAGCCTGAAATATGAAATCAACAAACACATTTGCACTTATTGGTGCATTCTTTTTATTTATGTCATTTGCCTGTTCCAAAAAAGATAGCGACAGCAGTAGCGACAGCAATACTGTTCCTGACGTGTATAAAAACATTTATGGTGCCACCAGTATCACTTCTGACGGTACATATATTATCATTAAAACCACCGGTACTCCCGATCATAAAAGTATTTATTACCCTATCACTAGCAGCCTGTATGAAAATTTTTCCGGAACCACCTGGAGTGATTATTCATTTGAAAAAAATCCCAATAGCATAATTTCCCAAAATTATACATTTAAAATTCCAGTTAATCCGAAAGAAGCCTCTTCCCATTCAGCAACACCGTTGGGCCCGATAGGAGTTTCAGTAAATGGTGTTCCGTTTTACAATCAATATGCGGGGCCCAGTGAGCCGCTTACCCAGACAGAAGCAAAAAGTTTTGACCAGTATTGGGGACATCCTGCACAGAGTGGTGATTATCATTATCATGTTGAACCAAAATATTTAACGCAGGTAAAATTATCCCGCTCCTCGTTATTAGGCTTTTTACTTGACGGTTTTCCGGTTTATGGCCCCGAAGAAAACGGAAGCGCCGTTTCAGAATCGTCGTTAGATGCCTATCATGGACATACAGCGGCTACGGCTGAATACCCCAATGGAATTTATCATTATCACGTAACCAATACAGATCCTTATATAAATGGCAGCGGATTTTATGGCACACCTGGCACGGCTTCAAAATAAATTGTTATGGCTGGTCCTTCTTTATCATTTTGCTCATTGTACACAACAGTCGCAAAAGGAAATAGTAAAACGAATTATCAACGCCAAGGATGTTAGGTTTGTCATGAGAAATGGAGTTCCCTGGTGGGGGAATGAACCTTTTTCCGGAACGGTTTATATGCTTTATCCCGGCACAGGTGATACGGCATGGATTGAAAGTTTTATCAATGGAAAAGAAGAGGGTGTCTGGAAAAATTTTTTTCCAAACGGGAGATTAAATGAGCAAAGGGGATTTATTGATGGGAAAAAGAGCGGCGAGTTTATTGCTTATTGGGAGTCTGGGAAAAAACAGCTTCAATATTTTTTTAAAGACGGCGAATACGAAGGAACCTGCCGGGAATGGAATCGTGACGGATTGTTAGTCCGGGAGATGAATTACCACAACGGCTACGAGGAAGGCGCGCAGAAACAATTTTATGATAACGGTAAAATAAGAAGCAATTACATTGTACATAACGGAAAAAGATATGGATTGTTGGGGACTAAAAACTGCGTCAATGTTTCGGATAGTGTTTTTAAAAGGTAGCCTGTTGCTTTTGCTGACAATTATTTCGTCTTGCAGCCGCAGGAATGAATCAGCTGGGGTGCCTTATTACAATACACCTGACTTTACACCCCAGTTCTTTTCTTTAGCAAGTGAAGCGGACCAAAAGATCAATCACAGCATTGCTCCGTTCGCCTTCACCGACCAACATGGGAAAAAGATAACAGAAAAGGATATTGAAGGAAAGATCCATATAGCCAATTTTATTTTTACAAGCTGTGGCAGCATCTGCCCGTTAATGACCAGGCATCTGAAACTTGTTCAGTCAGCCTTCCTGGACAATCCGGATGTTGTTATTTTATCCTACAGTGTAACCCCCTGGATAGACAGTATAGGCCGGTTAAAAGAATTTGCAGACAACCAGGGGATACATTCAAACAATTGGCACCTTCTAACCGGTGATAAAGGAGAAATATACACCTTAGCAAGGAAGTCTTACTTTGCCGAAGAAGACCTTGGATTTACTAGAGACAGCACTGAGTTTTTACACACTGAACATATCATACTGGTTGACAAAAAAAAGCGGATAAGAGGTATTTACAATGGTACCCTTCAATTAGATATAGAGCAGATGATTAAAGACATAAACTGCTTATTAAAAAGCGGACCACAAAAATAAAATACTGGGGCGGACCAAAAAGGTTGGCCCTTTTCTTTGCATATAAAGGGCCGATGAGTAATTTGAGTCAATATAACTTCTTCCTTGAAGGTAGCATCATATTTTCTACGACTCTTTTTGTATTTTCCCGTTGTCTTTGCTTGGTAAAGCTAAGCAAATTAACTGTCCGGTTTTACTTGTGCACCTCAAATCAAAAGTTGCTAAAAATACCAGACAGCAACTGTTAGACGAAATCAAATACTTAATTGACAAAATAGCAAAAGCAAGAGATTTATTAATCGAGGGGGCACTTAGAGACAGAAGATTTTAAGGCAATAAAAGACGATTGAAGTAAAAAATTTACTTTGTTGGAAGGTCACTTTACAGAAGTCCAAACATCCCATACAGGAATTGACAAAATGTTAGATTCTTTACTTAATAACATGACGAATTTGTACTTTTTATACAAACATGGGACAATTGCGACTAAAAGGAGGATTATTGTTTCGACATACCCTGAAAAGTTCATTTTTAATGGGAGCAGTTGTCCAAACACGAAAACTAATGAGGTGCTAACGCTGATAAGCAGTCTACAAGCAGATTCCAGTGAAAATAAAAACGGTACATTCGATCAAAAAAATCAAATGTACCGTGAGGTGGAGCTGGCGGGAGTCGAACCCGCGTCCAAACACATCCCCCAAAAGGCTTCTACATGTTTATTTATGCATTGTTTTTTCGAGACACGGCAGGGGCATAACTAACCAACCTTGTCCTTATCCGTTGTTGTTTCAGCACTCACTCACAGAAACCATGAGTACCTATTCTACATGTTTATGATTCGGCGGCGGCAGCTGGAGTAGACGGCCAGCTCGCGGCGGCTATAATGGGTGTCTAATCTCTGATTAGGCAGCCATGGCGTAGTTAGATTCGCCTTTTGAAGTTTGGGTATTCAGATTTACGTGCTAATTATCCAACGCACGACATGCTTACACTTTCAAAGACCTATGCTGTCAAAACCGGGCAGCCCCAGATTTGCTTTCGCAGCTAACGAAGATACGTGATATTTAGATATAAATAAAATTGAGTATGAAAAAGCTGGAATGATATCGAGCTTATTAAGTTGATAATGATCTTATAATCAATATCTTGCAAGGATTATTATTTGGAATCACTGGGAAAGTTAAGTAAATTAGAAGGTATAAACCATTAAACAGATTACAATGTCGGATTCACAATTTACTATAGTGCTGGGTGCACTTAGGTCAATGGAACAGAAACTGGACCTGCGGTTTATGGCCGTTTATAACAGGATAGAAAAACTCGAAAAAAGACTGAATTCAATGGAGATCAAATTTGACCACAAATTTGAAATGATGGATGTAAGGTCAGAAAAAACAGAATACAGTCTGGATGAGTTAGATAGACGATTATTAAAATTAGAACCTCAAATCAGTATCGCATAAAAAAAGAAGGAAGAAGCCTTTCGACCTCTTCCTTCTTCAAAATTTAAATTTATACTTACTTCCCAAATATACTTCTGTAAATATCTAACCCATTCGCATACAACAGCAACCCAAACAATATTACCATCCCCACGATCTGTGCATACTCCAGGAATTTCTCACTCGGCTTTCTACCTGTTACCATCTCATAAATCAGGAATAACACATGCCCCCCATCTAACGCAGGAATCGGCAGAATGTTCATAAACGCCAATATGATAGACAACAACGCCGTCATCTCCCAAAATGACATCCAATCCCACTCTCCAGGAAACAACTTCGCTATCGTCATAAAACCACCCAAAGACTCACTCGCCTTTACTTCTTTAGACACAAAAATCAAACGCAACTGCTGCACATAACCCACCAGCGTATTGATACACTTATCAAAACCAGCCGGAATCGCTTCAAAGAATGTAAAATGTTTGATTGAGAAGGTAAACATCTTCTCGATATTCACATTCAAACCTAACACCGCTTTTTCAGGTACACGCACCGTTAAGTTCACCGTATCTCCACCACGCAATACCTGCAGTGGTACGGTTTTATTTACATCTTTTACTATTTCCTTTTTGTACTCATGATAATAATAAGCAGGCTGTCCGTTCAATGTCAGGATCTGATCGCCCTTACGGATACCAGCACTATCTGCCGGTGTATTGGCAGCTACTGTATCTACCAGGAAAGGCACTCTCACATCCATGAGAGAATTCTTATGCTTGATCATCTTACCCACAAATCCTTCCGGAATGGCGATATCTATTTTCTGTCCATCGCGGGAGATCTGGATAGTTTTTGCTTCACGCAGTACAATCTTACCAGGAATCGCTTTGAAGTTTTCCACAGGTTCATTGGCTACACTCACGATCATATCTCCATCTCTCAGTCCAATCGTCTGTGCCAGTGAATCGGCAGCAATACCGTAAGTGGTGTTTGCTGTAGGCAGGTAGGTTTCACCCCAATGCCATAACATCATGGAATAGATGAGGAAACCTAATAGCAGGTTCACCGTCACACCACCAATCATGATAATGAGGCGCTGCCATGCTTTTTTGGAACGGAATTCCCATGGCTCCGGTGGCTTGGCCAACTGTTCGCGATCCATGCTTTCATCTACCATTCCGGAGATCTTAACATACCCCCCCAATGGCAACCAGCCTATACCATACTCCGTCTCACCTTTCCTGAATTTGAATAATGAAAACCAGGGGTCAAAAAAGAGATAAAATTTCTCTACGCGCGTCTTAAACAGTTTTGCAGGGATAAAATGTCCGAGCTCATGCAATACTACCAGTATAGATAGTGACAGTATCAACTGCGCGGCTTTAACCAATATTTCTTGTGTTGTCATGTATGCTTTGTCTGACAGTAAATATATGTTGTTTTTTCTCTATAACAGGGAATGGCAAAGATAGCCGGTATAACTGCGATATCGCAGCTATGTCATGTTATAAAGTTCTTAAATTATGATAGCGTTGATCATATTATTCGCGTGTTCCCTTGCTGCCAGGTCACTTTCATAGTAATCATGCAGGGTTGGCTTTTCGATGAATGGCACCTTGCCCATGATTTCTTCTATGACATCTGTCATCTGCAGGAAGCCGATACGGTTCTTCAGGAACGCATGTACCACCTCTTCGTTTGCCGCATTCATCACACACGCGGCATTACCACCCTTCAGCATTGCCTCGATAGCGATACCCAGGTTACGGAAGGTCTTGGTATCAGGTTGTTCGAATGTGAGGTTGGAATAGTTCCTGAATGAGAAACGGGGGAAGTCATTTTCCAATCTTGTAGGATACCCCAATGCAAACTGGATAGGCAGTTTCATATCAGGCAGACCCATCTGGGCTTTCATGCTACCATCTACAAACTGTACCAGGGAGTGAATGATGGATTGCGGATGGATCACCACCTCGATCCTGTCAGGATCAATGTTGAAGAGCCAGCGCGCCTCGATCATTTCCAGCCCTTTGTTCATGAGGGTTGCACTATCAATAGTGATTTTGGGTCCCATGCGCCAGTTTGGATGCTGGAGGGCATGGTCCTTTTTCACATTGATGAGGAAGTTAGTTTTTTTACCCAGGAAAGGACCACCTGAAGCGGTGAGGATCATCTTTTCCACTTTGGCCGAAGACTCGCCCATCATACACTGGAAGATTGCTGAGTGCTCAGAATCTACCGGTATTACGGGTACATTCCTTTTTCTGGCAGCACCCATTACGATATCACCGGCTACGACAAGGGTTTCCTTGTTCGCCAGGGCGATGGGGGTACCTTGTTCAATGGCAGCCAGAGTTGGCGCCAGGCCGGCAAAGCCCATGATGGCAGCCAGCATCATATCGATCGAGCTCCAGGCAGCCACTTCTACCATAGCTTTGGCACCGGCAAATACCTTGATGCCTTTGTCAAAGAGTACTTCCTTTACGCTTTCGTATTTTGATTCATCAGCGATCACTACTGCATTAGGTCTGAATTTGAGGGCCTGTTCTATGAGCAGATCTGCATTGACACCAGCGGTCAACACTTCGACACTGAACTTATCAGGATGCGCCTCTATTACCTCCAGCGCCTGGATGCCAATTGATCCTGTGGAGCCAAAAATGGCTATATTTTTCTTACTCATTGTTGCAATAATAAGGGAATTACAAGAAATGCGGACATGGGTAGTCCGACATCTGTCCTGCTTTATGCCAGATAATTCATCAGCTCGTCCGCTAATGTTCTGTCATTGCTCAGTCTGGGCACCTTGTTCTGACCACCCAGTTTGCCCACAGACTTCATATAATCTATAAAACCCTGTTTTTTTACTGTTCTGATCTTTAATGCTTGCAGAATGTTGCCGGTGAGCAGGTCGTCGTAATAAATATTCTTTTTACGAAGATTGTCATCCACTCTTTTTGCAAAGGCGTTGATGTCTGCAGGCGGGTTTTCGAACTCCACAAACCATTCATGGTAAGGTAGTTCGCCAGCTTCAGGACTTACCATAGGTGCTACGGTAAACTCCGTGATCTGTAAATTATCTTCCTTCGCTGCTGTCATCAGGCTGTGCTCAACTTCTTCGCCAATCACGTGTTCACCGAAAGCGGAAATGAAATGTTTAATACGACCGGTTACCAGCAAACGATAAGGATTGGTGGATACAAACTTCACTGTATCGCCAATGTTATATCCCCAGAGACCTGCGTTAGTGCTGACTACGAGGGCGTAGTTGACACCTACTTCCACCTCTTTCAGGGAAAGACGGGTAGGATGCTCGTTGAAGATCTCATTAGCAGGTATGAATTCGTAGAATATACCAGAGTTGGTATTGAGCAAAAGACCTTTGTGCTCCTGTGTATCCTGGAAGGCGAAGAATCCTTCGGATGCCGGGAAAGTCTCGATGGTATTGATCGGACGACCCACAGATGCCATGAGTTTTGCACGGTAAGGTTCAAAGTTCACACCACCATATACGAGTACATTGAGGTTTTTGAACAGTTCACCCACAGGCTTTCCACTACGCTCTATCAATCTGTCAAAGTACATCTGCATCCATGGTGGAATACCAGAGATGAGGGTCATATCCTGATTAATGGTTTCGTCTACTATTTTATCCAGCTTGGTTTCCCAGTCTTCGATACAGTTTGTTTCGTAAGTGGGCAGCTGATTGGTACGCAGGTAGCGGGGGACGTGGTGGTTCACGATACCACTGAGGCGGCCATAAGGAGTACCTCCCACCCTTTCCAGCACGGGAGAGCCGGAGAGGAAAATGAGTTTACCATCGGCAAAGTCAGTGTGCCCGGTTTCTGCCATGTAGTTAAGCAGCGCATTCCTGGCTGTATCAATATGATTAGAGATAGAATCCTTGGTGATTGGAATATACTTTACCCCACTGGTGGTACCAGATGTTTTGGCAAGGTAAATGGGCAAGCCTTTCCAGAGTATGTTCTGTTTGCCTTCTTTAATTTTATTTATATAAGGCTTGAACTGTTCATAGTCTCTGATAGGCACTGCCTGTCTGAAATCATTATAGGAATGGATATTGTCAAAGTGGTGGTCTTTTCCAAATTCGGTCTTCCTGCCTGTTTTAATCAACTCCTCCAGGATAGCTTCCTGGTCTTCTACCGCCCTCTGCATCTCCTTCCTGATCCTGTTGGCTACAATGGAAGCAAATGGTTTGGCAAGCAGTGATTTAAGCTTCATGCCCATTATTTTAGAATATGTGAAAGGACAAATGTATAAAATAAAAATTGTTATAAAAGGAATGGAATGAACTGCATGTGCGCAGTTTTTTTGCTGGTGTCAGCCCAATTTGCATATTAGTTAAATTGGCGCTGATTGTGGCTTTTAAGGAAATGTTGCGCATAGTGGTTCGTGGAGCTTACATATAATAACAAACTATATTAAAATAAACTACGTATCTTTGAAAATGTATGGTATTCTCCTTTAAAACGTATGCTTTGACGGCAAACGCATTTTAAATATGGAGAAAACTTTGTCAATTTAAAAACAAATCCTACTTTTGCAGGAAATTATTTTTGGATCACTATGTTTGCAGTTGTAAAAATCGCAGGTCAGCAATTCAAAGTACAAAAAGACCAAGAAATCTTTGTACAACAGTTGCAGGGAAATATTGGAGATAAAGTGCAGTTCTCTGAAGTGTTGTTAATAGATAATGGCGGCGCGCTGACCGTTGGCACTGATGTAAAATCAGTAGTTAAAGCAGAAATCCTGAGCCACGTTCAGGGAGATAAGGTTATTGCTTTTAAAATGAAACGCAGAAAGGGTTTCAGGAAGAAAGTTGGACACCGTACTCACTTTACGAAGATTCGTATTTCAGAAATTGCTTAATTAATTAAAGTTTTAAACTTCCATAGAAATGGCACATAAAAAAGGTGAAGGTAGTGTAAAGAATGGCCGTGACTCTCAAAGCAAAAGGCTGGGAGTAAAAATATTTGGTGGTCAACCTGCTGTATCTGGCAACATCATCGTTCGTCAGCGCGGTACAGTTTACCATCCAGGTCCTAACGTAGGAATTGGTAGAGATTTTACCATTTTTGCGGTAGCTGATGGTGTTGTTGAGTTCAGAAAAGGACGCGAGAACAGAACCATCGTTTCTGTAAAATCATTTGACACCACTGCCCAGGCGTAAGCTTGGCGCAGTGTTTGCCATAAAGTTTTTTTTAATACCCAATTTTAATTACTAACCCAAAATTCAAAAAACAATGGCAACAATTAAAAAAGCGGCTAAAAAAGCTGCTCCTAAAAAGGCTGCTGCTAAGAAAGCAACCGCTAAGAAAGCTGCTCCTAAAAAAGCTGCTGCTAAGAAAGCCGCTCCTAAAAAAGCTGCTGCTAAGAAAGCAACCGCTAAGAAAGCCGCTCCTAAAAAAGCTGCTGCTAAGAAAGCAACCGCTAAGAAAGCTGCTCCTAAAAAGGCTGCTGCTAAAAAAGCAACCGCTAAGAAAGTTGCTCCTAAAAAGGCTGCTGCTAAGAAAGCTGCTCCTAAAAAAGCTGCTGCTAAGAAAGCTGCTCCTAAAAAAGCTGCTGCTAAGAAAGCTGCTCCTAAAAAGGCTGCTGCTAAGAAAGCTGCTCCTAAGAAGAAGGTTGCTGCTAAGAAGAAAGTGGTTGCTCCAGCTCCACAGACTGATGCTCCTTCAACTGAAGCATAATTACGATTTTACACACTGTGAAATAAAGGTTCTGGTGAATAACCAGGACCTTTCGTGTTTTTATAGGAGTTTGAATTGGCTTGCTGCAGTAAGGTAGAGGGATTTAAAATCTTTTTAATGAAAGATCTTTTATTTTTTGCCGTTGAAATTCCATCTTTAAAAACCGAAATTCGCAGTTCAAATCAAATTATGCCGGATAACAGCACTATCGCAGACAACTTCTCGTTGCTGTCCAAACTTATGGACATCCACGGTGAAAACAGCTTCAAAGCAAAGTCGTTCGCCAATGCAGCATTCACTGTAGAAAAACTCACCACTCCCCTACAGGAAATGCACACTGAGGAGATCGCCAAAATCAAAGGATTCGGCGAATCCATCAGCAAAAGCATCCAGGAAATGCTGCAAACCGAACAATGGAGCCTACTCGATACCTATATCGACAAAACTCCATCCGGCATTCTCGAAATGATGAAGATCAAAGGCCTGGGACCTAAAAAAATCGCTTCTATCTGGAAAGACCTGGAAGTAGAATCCCTCGGCGAACTTCTCTACGCCTGCAACGAAAACCGCCTCATGCTCCTGAAAGGCTTCGGCCAGAAAACGCAGGACAGCGTAAAACAAAGCATCGAATTTTATTTCAGTAACCGCGACCGTTACCTCTTCGCCGAAGTGGAAACCCTCGCCAATGAACTGGAAAAAGAAATACAAACACTGTTTGCACCAGCCGCCGTTTCCCTCACCGGACAAGTTAGAAGAAACGAAATCATCATCGATGAAATAGAACTGGTTGTAGACGCCGCACCTGAAATCATCAGAGAAAAATTAAGCCTCACCTTCATAGAAGAAACACCTCACTCCCTGCTGTTTCAACATGCGCAAAAGGTAAAAGTGAGGATCTATCCATCTGCCATCGACGATTTTGGTAAATCACTTTTTCTTACTACCGCCACTCCCGCTTTCATCGAAAGCTTTTTTGCCGCTGGCGGCGCTGCCGGCCTTACACCCGGTGCTACGGAAGAACAAATCTTCTCACAGGCCAACCTGCCCTACCTCCCACCCTGCCTCCGCAACGACGGCAGTATGCTGGAAGTACAGCAGATCCCTCACCTGATCACACCACTGGATATCAAAGGCATCATCCACTCACACAGTACCTGGAGCGATGGTCAATATACCCTCGAAGAAATGGCCCTCGCCGCCAAAGCACAGGGCTTTGAATACCTCGTGATCAGCGACCACTCCCGTTCTGCATTTTATGCTAACGGACTTAGTATTGAGCGCATTGCTGAACAACATGCACAGATCGATGCACTCAATCAACAACTCGCACCTTTCCGCATTTTCAAAAGCATTGAAGCTGATATTCTCAACGATGGCAACCTGGATTATCCGGACGAAATTCTGGCTTCCTTCGACCTCGTAATCGCTTCTGTTCACTCCAATCTCAAAATGAGTGAAGAGAAAGCAATGAGCAGACTACTGAAAGCAATTGAAAATCCATATACCACTATCTTAGGCCACATGACCGGACGACTCCTGCTGAGCCGTAACGGTTATCCTGTAGATCACCGCCGTATCATAGAAGCCTGTGCCGAGCACAATGTTGTCATTGAACTGAATGCACATCCCCGCCGACTCGACATCGACTGGGAATGGATACCTTATGCACGCGAAAAAGGCGTACTGCTCTCCATCGATCCCGATGCCCACAGTATAGCCGGTTATAAAGATGTTTACTACGGAACTTTAGCCGCCCGCAAAGGAGCTCTGACTGCCGATGGTAACCTGAGTAGCTATTCAAAAGAAGCTTTAGAAAACTATATCCACAACAGGAAAAAATAACGAACAATGAAACTTATCTATATCTATGATCCCATCTGTGGATGGTGTTATGGCTTTACGCCCGTGATCCAGGAGATCCAGGAGCAATTTAAAGGAGAGATATCGGTAGAGATACTGTCTGGCGGCATGTTATTAAGTGCCAACCGCCGCCCTGCCTCCGCAATGTACAACTACATCAAGGAAGCACACAAACAGGTCGAAGCTACCACCGGCATTACCTTTGGTGATCCTTTCCTGAACGAATACCTGCGCTCAGACGATATCATGGACTCTGAAAAGCCCAGTATCGCACTGACCATATTCAAGCAATACCAACCGGAAAATGCCGTGAACTTTGCTCATGATATGCAGGTAGCACTCAACTTTGAAGGCAAGAGCCTTAATAATAACGATACCTACATTCCCATTCTGGAGAAATACAATATTCCGGTGCAGGCCTTCCTGAACAACATGAAGGAAGATGATAACAAATACGCTACCAACCAGGAGTTTAATATCGTACAGCAATGGGGAATCACCGGTTTTCCAGCTGCTATTCTTGAAAAAGACGAACAGTTATACCTGGTAGCCAGTGGCTTTACTCCTAAAGCAAGACTGTTGCAGGTGATTGAGGAGATAAAAAATAAATGATGTATCAGATCACGCATGCTACCACGCAGGAAATTCCCATTATACAGGAACTGACCAACCAGATCTGGCCAGCTACCTACCTGTCTATCCTTCCCCAGGCACAACTGGACTATATGATAGCCTTGATGTATAATACGGAAGAACTGACCAGACAACTCACTTCCGATCATACCTTTCTGCTGATATGGGATGGAGAAAGGACCATTGGTTTTGCAGGCTATAGCCCGAAAGAAGAGCCTGGTGTGTACAAGCTGAACAAAATATACCTACACCCTGACTACCAGGGAAAAGGCGCCGGCAAATTCCTGCTTAACACCGTGATCGATACAGTGAAAGCAACAGGTGCACACATACTGGAACTGAATGTAAATAAGTATAACAAGGCCCGTTATTTCTACGAGAAAACCGGGTTTGAAGTATACGAAGAGAAAGATATAGATATTGGAAATGGATACTGGATGAATGACTTCGTGATGAGGAAAGTGCTATAAAAAATCCAGCCTGGTAAAAATACCAGGCTGTTTCCCAAGTTAACCATTAAAAGACACAACTTTTCTAATTAAAATCTTTTGGTGTTTTCCAGCTTATAGGTTACTGGCTTTGCACCGCTATGAAAATACATACGATAAATGTTTAAACACGGATTTCCTTTGGATTTATTTTTTTTATTTTTTTCCAGCTCTTCATTATCAACTAGAAATCAAGCAGATAGAAAAATAAAATTCCCGCACTTTTGGTGCGGGAACTGATGACCCCGTAGGGTGTTTCGGTTATTAGACTAAAAAAGTCGGGGCAAAATCTCGTGATCGCTACTCCATCCAAATCTATAGCTAATCATCAGCTCATGTGATACTGATTGTGCGCCTTTGAGATTTGAATTTGTAGGTGTATCGTATGAATATCCCATTTCTAATTGTGGTGTCAATCTAACACCTACCATTCCAGTGACTGTCTTCTCTGATCTCCACGAAGCTCCCAGCCATACCAGCTCTTTTAAAAGTACACTGGCATTGAAATCGTAATTCAGTCCTGATCCCTTCACATCTCTCAACAGCAATGTAGGCTTGAATTTCAGATCCTCATTGATATCAAATACATAGGCTGCCTGCATGTAATAGTGTGGTTTCGTCACAATCCTGTTTACACTTTTTCCAATGTCAAAACTCTTGAACATAGGCGCACCCAAACCTAAGTAAAACTTCTCTGTAAACAACGCAAATCCGAAGCCAACATTTGTTTTCATGTAACTCAGGTTGCTGGCAAATGTAGGATCTGTAGTAGTCAGTGTACTATTATTCTCCTTATACTGCGACATTCCTACTATCAATCCCATCGCAAGATGTAGCTCTTCTGTAAGGTCAACTTTCTGTGATGCAAAAATATTTAAATCTGTACGGGTATCTACTGTGATACTCTCCCTCATGGCAGATAATCCAAGTGTAGTTCCCCTTTCATTCAGTGGTGAATAAAATGAAAATGTAGCAGTTTTGGGGGCTCCGTCTACTCCCACCCATTGATTACGGCCATCTACTGTAAGTCGGGCTGACTCATCCATGCTTGCATAGGCAGGATTGATGGCCAGGCCATTGAACATATACTGGGAATAGATAGGATCCTGTTGTGCCTTTGAAGGCAGGTAGCAAGCAAATAGGACAAACAGGGTAATTATTACTTTCTTCATATATACGGATTACAGCGAATGGAGGCAGCTGCCTCCATTCGCTGGTTTTCTTATGATCTCTTTATGACAAGGAATCCGGTGTATTTAATCTTTTTACCTGACGCATCTGTTGCATGGATAATGAAGAAATAAGAACCATCCGGAACATCCTGATTTTTTGCACTTCCTGTATTCGCCTTTCCGTTGAAATTGTTTGAACTGTTATTATAGCCTTTCGTTGTAAATACAGTACCACCCCAACGATTGAATACTGTTACTTCATTATCAGGATAGGAATCAATATTTTCAATGTACATCACGTCGTTGCCCAATCCATCGCCGTTTGGAGACATTGAAGGATGTACGCGCAGATTACCGTTATTGTTGTCCTGCCATCTGCCATCGGTGATAAAACGCTCTACATAATCAGGTACACCATCACCATCTGAATCACAATCCATACAGATTTCAATCAGACCTGTAGCTGTGCTCACTGAATCGAGGGTTGGTAAGTTCTGCGTAGAAGTTACTGTCGCTCTGAGCAAACGCATCCCAAACATTTTGTTCTTTTCCACACTATTTACCAATACCGGAATTGAGGTAGAATTTGTATTTGGCATAATGAGCAATGGTGTTACTGATGCATCGTAATCCTTACCTGCAACTGCCACACTGGTACCACTCAGCAGTTCACTTTTCCCTGGTTCGTAGAACTCATAGTAGATGGTGATAATACGAGAGCTGGCGCGGGTCATAGACAGTTCGAACGGCAGTGGTACACCTGTTGTATCAAAAGGTACTACAACGGAGAACTGACTCTTGCTAAATGATATTTTCAGTGTGTCATTATCTGTTACAGAGTTCTTTACTTCATTTGCCAGACCTACATAGTAAGCAGGACCGCTGCTCAACGGATCGTATGCCTGTATGGTTGCCTGTACCCATCCATCATCATCATTCAGTTGGTTGTCGTCTACTACCACGGTAAAGGATGTTTCCTGTGAACCCGCAGGCAATGTTACGACTACTTTATTCCCAGATGTTGTTCCTCCATGGATGGTCGTCGTTCTATAAACATCGCTCGTTACTGCTACTGTAATAGGCAGATCCAGGTTGATAGACTTCGTAGTTCTTAAGTAGAATTTCACAGAGTCGCCTTCCGCAATCGTACTGGTAGATGCAAACAGGTTTACTGAAGGTGTATCTACGTTATTGTTATAAATAAATACTGTTGAAATAGAAGCACTGGTGCTCAGCGGCCAGGTTACCAACGGAATGTTGGAGGTCACACCAGCCAATGCAGCAGTGACATATTTGACACTACCTGCTGTCAACAAACCGGAAGGCACAACATTGAATGTCGCCATGCTGGAACCGGCAGGGATCGTCACACTACCACTCAGCGCTACGTAATCAGTACCTGCTACTGCTGTACCTCCCACATTGTAAGTCACTTTTACATCCTGTGTAGCTACCAGTGTAGAGTCGTTGAACCTGACACGGAACTGCCCACTTGTTGATGGCTGATAAGCATCGGCCATACGTTCGATCAACATAGTACGTGCCTCTGCCTGTTCACCGGTATCACTGCTTTCATCATCAAATACGTTCATGTACATGGTAGAGGTGCTTACATACAGACTCTTCGTTGCACCACTTTGTACCGTTGTAGCACCTGTCAGATTTACCTGGAGTACCAGGTTACCCTGCAGGATAATGTCGTCTATGATATATACCGGTACTGTTACTTCAAGGCTGCCTGCAGGAATCGTAACGGTCGTTTGCACATTCTTGATATTGGTACCAGCGTAGGTAGTGGTCAGCGTTACACTTACATCTGTAGTTGATACAGCTGGCATCACGACTTTGAATGCACCGTCTGTAGCTGGTTCTGCGGCATCGGTTACTTTCTCAAGTGTGATTGGCTGACCTTCCGCATCCAGAATATTGAGCGGTGCGATGGATGCAAATGTGTATCCGGTTGCACTGTCTTTGAACTGTAATACGGTTGGACCTTCTATTTTATAATTGTTAGGTATGTTCAGGAATAAGGTGACATAGTTACTGTCTTTCGGCAGTGTCACGAACCTTGGCAGACCTGTATAATTTGTTGTATCGGCAGTAGATGATTCATCTGCTACTACTGTGATGATGATATCGCTCGCTGAAGTTACACTACTGTTTGCAAAACCGATGGTTACTTTGGTAGTGTTGCCTTTGTGAATGCTGCTTGAATCGATGATCATCTGCAGCTGTGTGCTGGTGCTTACATCGTCAATGTAAATATCCAGACTGTCTACAGTTACGGTGCTCATATCAGGTGTGTTCCCTAATATTCTCAGCAGTTCAGAACCTTCGATGATATTATCTGCTTTTGCAGTGATGACGAAATCAACATGACCAGAAGTATCAATCGTTACTGTAGTTGGTACACCTGCGTAATCGCTGGCACTTGCTACGGAGAGATTGCTTGCCGTTACATTCAGAGACACTGGTGAATACAATTTGATACCATCAGGGAAGCTGGCTCTTACTGTATATGTACTACCTTCTTCCACATGACTACCCTGTGATGCAGGTTCTGGTGTGAAGGTAATTTTCATATTTGCAGGATCATCAGCAGTTGCATCTATCATGTTCAATGTCACAGAATCACTTGGGTAACCTGCTGCTTCGATCAATACTACCAATGATTCATTGTCTCCTATTATATTATCAGTCAGTGCTGATACAGGAACAGGAATTGTCACTGAATTGGTTGTCAGCGTCACTGTCTGTGGCAGTCCGGCGTATCCGCTGGTAGCCTGTGAACTATTGCCACGGCTCAGGGAGATAGTCAACGGTGCTGTAGGTACATTGCCACCTGGTAAGGAGATCGTGATGTATGCACCCGTACCACCTTCTACTATATCCGTACGATCTGTAGTGATGACAAGGCTACCTAATTCAGTTACATCCTTGATGGTAACGCTTGCTGCCTGATTAACGGTAACACCTGCAGACAGTGTCGTTGCAGCTGTACCACCCAAAATCAATTGCTCATCGCTTTCCAGGATATTATCCTGAATGATTTTGATCGCAGTTACATTCGAAGAAGGATGCGTGCCATCGAGTGTGATCGTAGTTGAATCCAGTGTGAAGTCAGATGCATCAGCAGTAGAACCAGTTACAATCGTTGGTGTAATTGTAATCGGCACTTCGGTGGTGATACCTGAAGGCAGACTGAATGTATAGGTGTATGCACTACCTTCTTCCATCGTCGTTGCACTCGGTGTGATAGACACAATTCTGTTGGCAGCATTGTCGCTGGTAGCATCCTGTATAGAGCCGGAGATGGAATTGATCGTTAATCCTGAAATTGTAGTAGTAGCTGCATTGAAAGTAAATGCTTCGGTATTCTCCAGAATATTATCTGTCAGTGCGCTAAAGCCATTTGTCACCGTTTTGCTATTGACATTTGGTGGCATGTAAATCGTATTGCCAGCACCGATATAATAATCAGATGGAGAAGCTACGGTCGTACCACCAGGTGTGAGCACTATCGCCAGTGAATCGCCTGCCATGATACCACTCTTTGCAAATGCCAGGGTGAGGTTGGAACTATTTCCTTCTTTGAGAGAAGGTGTTGTCATAGTCAGGTTCAGCACCTTATTGCCGGAGATCAATCCGGTAGTATCCTTGATCGTGATCAGACAGGAGTCTTTGATATAACCTGATGGAGAAGCGACTACATAATATGATTCGTCATTTTCCAGCAAGCTGTCTTTCACCGCTTTTACTGTGAAAGTGGCATTTGTTTTATTCTTAGCGATGGTGATAGTACTGAGCGACAATGTCGCATCGGAAGCAATTGCTTTAGATGAAACACCTCTTGCGATAGGAATGCTCATGGCAGATGCTGCCTTCAGTCCATTTGGCAACGTTACTGTCACTGTACTGGTAGCACCTTCCAGCAATGTAGCCGGAGCAGGTGTCATGATCAGTGCCATAGCTGAATCGTAATCCGCATCCTTAATTTTAAGGGTATCACCTTTATAAGGATAAGAACGACCCGCACCTACATTATCTACTGAAGTAACATCCAGGATCAGGTATTCTGGTGTAGGACCTTCCAGTAAACCATCAGCGTAAGCTATGATATAGATGTTCGCACCTGTACCCAGTTTTGGAATGGTTACCGGACCATTATAATACCAGAAGTCAAAGTCATCTCCATCAGTGGCAGTTGATTTACTATAATTAAGATCTACGTTGACCGTGATGGGGACTTCGGTACTTACGCCGTCAGGGAGCTGGAACCGCACATAGCCTTCATAACCTTCCGTCATCGGATTGACTGAAGTTGGATTAACCAGGCTCGAAACGATTTTCGCATATGCAGCATTATAGTATGTACTATCGTTGATAGTCAAATTTTGCTGGCCTGTCACGTCAATACCTAATATGGTGCCCTTGAACTGCAATACCAGGTTCTCTGTATTTTCCAACACTTTATCGGATTTGGCAGAGATGGTAAAGTCAGAACTGTATGTACTGTTTGCAGGGATAGTGATGGAAGTAGGTACTACATAATCGGTATCACCTGCGGTAGAAGAAGTATGTGTAGAGAAACTGACCACTACATCTTCAGGAGAAGTAGAGGTCAGTTTCAACCTTGCTTTTGTAGCGTTACCTTCCAGGATAGCGGTGCTATCCATGGTGAGGGTCATACCACGGGCTTCATCATCTACAATGGTGAAATCACACTGTGATGTACCGGATATGGAGATCAGGTCCGTACAGGTCGCCGTCAGTTTGAGGCGAAGGGTACGACTGTATTGCAACTGGTCGTTGCCGATGATATGAAGGTTAGGGATCTTTACGGTTTTGGCAGTCGTATAGTCCCCTGCAGGAATCAGTGCACCCTGTTCTGCCAGGGTAAAGTCGGTACCTCTTACGGCCGGATGTGTGTAACTATAAGTTGAGTCGTACTGTAATAAAACATAAACCGGGGCATTGAGTTTGCCACCGGACACTTTTAACGTTACGCTTGAATCAATATGCTCTCCCTGCGCTGCACTACCTTCATTGGTAGATAGGGTAGCACTCGAAAACTGTACCGACACATTGCCCCATCCCGTGACAGGTATGGAATCGACCATCGCTGCTACTGTATCGAACTCCGTCTTGGTTGTACCATAACCGGATAATACACGGAAAGTCCTGTAGTTCACAGGAGTAGCGGTAAAGTTGTTGTCGTAGATCGGCATAGTACGCATGATACCCATGGAACGACCACGACCATCCACGCCATCAGCAATTACGTTGTGCGGATATAATCCATCATCATCCAGGTAGAACCTGTTTTCAGGAATGGATGCTTCCCAGGATTTGAATTTCCTGTACATGCGATACACATGGCTACGGGGAGATTCTGCTGTTTCAGAGCAGGCAGCATCTCTGTACATACCAATGGTAGTTGTATCACTATTGATAAATCCATATCCACATTTACTGGCTTCATCCGGATCGGCAGTCGCATTTGGACCCATTACCACCTGCTCTGACAGATAGAACAAAACGCTGGTATAGTCGTTCGTACTTACCTGAGGCATGTGCATAACATAATCCAGGAAGAAGTAACTGGTATTCTTTACATAAGTAATAATACAGGTCACTGTACCCGTTTGTCCGGTTGGATACTTGTAATATGGATCTAGGATAGTACCTACTACATGAATTTTATAAGGATCGGCGTAAGAACCAGTACCAGATATAGGAGAGACATAACAACTGGCAGGAGCCTTTGGGGTGGTTTCGTCTGTCATATGTGACAGGTTCTTAAAATCGAAAAAAGCCCTCATACCCAGAGAACTATCTGCCCGGTTGTAGCTTTCCGTAAGACCATTGCGGGTCACCACGATGCTACCATCGGTATAGATATCGATCTTCAGGTCTTTAGAGCCGCTGGCACCCCCTGTAGGATTGATAGTAGCCTTTACAGTCTGCGCGATAACCTGACTCTGACTGCATATCAATAACAAAAGTACTGCAAAGAACATCCTTTTAAGTGTATGTGACACTTTCCGGGGTGTGGCAGTTGCATTCCTTTTCACAGAATTGGGAAGCTTGAACATAGTAAAGCGTGTAAAGTTCTATAATCCATCTAATTTCTTTAGTCAGCCATGTTTCAACCATTAGAGAAATGGCTAAAAGCCTTCACGAAAATGCAAAAAGGCATGGTAATGAAAACGTTACCTGCAACAGTATTGTAGGAATGAGGGATTGGGACACGATGCTGATTCACGAAAGGCAATTAATCAATCATTCACTGTACATCACACTGCGCAATAAGATAACCATAATATATCGAAATACAAACATATTCAATATTCCATATTTAGACAAAATATTTTATATTAATTGTTAATATGTTGACCCAATAAATGGGGATAAGTATCTCTCCTGATTCAGGATCATGTTATTGTGAATTCACATATTTATCCACATTCCATTATTTTAAGGCAAAACCGGTGGTATTGTAACGGGGGCTAATATTCTGTTTCAAAAAAACGCTTGTTCTGTTTTCCACAATAAAAAAAGAACAAATGCATTGTTTTTACCCATAAAATAAATTTAGATTTGCACAAAACAAGTAATAATGTCTACAATAGCTAAATCTAACATTGACTTTGCTCTTCCTTATAAAGTAAAGGATATGTCTCTGGCAGAGTGGGGACGTAAAGAAATCGAGCTGGCGGAAGCTGAGATGCCAGGTCTGATGTCGCTGAGAGAAGAATATGGTAACAGCAAGCCACTGCAAGGTGCGCGTATTGCTGGTTGCTTACATATGACCATCCAGACAGCTGTGCTGATCGAAACCCTGGTACACCTGGGTGCGGAAGTACGCTGGAGTTCCTGTAATATCTTTTCTACCCAGGATCACGCTGCTGCCGCTGTTGCTGCTGCAGGTGTACCTGTATTTGCATGGAAAGGTCTGAACGAACAGGATTTTGACTGGTGTATCGAACAGACCCTGTTCTTCGGTGGTGCTGACCGTCCGCTGAACATGATCCTGGATGACGGTGGTGACCTGACAAACATGGTGTTTGACAAATACACTGAACTGATCCAGCACGTGAAAGGGCTGAGCGAAGAGACTACTACTGGTGTACACCGTTTATACGAGCGTATGCAGAAAGGTACTTTGCCTATTCCTGCTATCAATATCAATGACTCTGTTACCAAATCTAAATTTGATAACAAGTACGGTTGCCGCGAATCCTGCGTAGATGCGATTCGTCGTGCTACTGACGTAATGATTGCCGGTAAAGTAGCTGTTGTAGCTGGTTTTGGTGACGTAGGTAAAGGTTCTGCTGAGTCTCTGAAAGGAGCTGGTGCACGTGTGATCGTTACTGAAATCGATCCTATCTGTGCGCTGCAGGCTGCTA
This sequence comes from Chitinophaga sp. LS1, assembly GCF_034274695.1. NCBI lineage: Bacteria > Pseudomonadati > Bacteroidota > Chitinophagia > Chitinophagales > Chitinophagaceae > Chitinophaga > Chitinophaga sp. LS1. Next base: position 3,535,918 of record NZ_CP128362.1, on the reverse strand, counting down.
TGGAAGGTTACGAAGTAAAGAAAATGTCTGATGCTGTAAAAGAAGCTGATATCATCGTAACCACTACCGGTTGCCGCGATATCATCACTGGCGAGCACTTCAAACTGATGAAAGATAAATGTATCGTGTCCAACATTGGTCACTTCGATATCGAAATCGACGTTGCATGGTTGAACAAGAACTACGGTAATACCAAGGTTGAAATCAAACCACAGGTAGATAAATATACCATCGATGGTAAAGACATCATCCTGCTGGCTGAAGGTCGCCTGGTAAACCTGGGTTGTGCTACTGGTCACCCATCTTTCGTGATGAGTAACTCCTTCACCAACCAGGTACTGGCTCAGCTGGAACTGTGGTTACATACTGAAAATTATGAGAACAAAGTTTACGTACTGCCTAAGCACCTGGATGAGAAAGTTGCCCGTCTGCACCTGAAGAAAATCGGTGTGGAACTGGATATACTGACTCCAACCCAGTCTGAATATCTGAGCATTCCTGCAGAAGGTCCTTATAAGCCTGATTATTACAGATATTAATAGCGTTTTTAGCGCACAAAAAAAGGGGCTCCCAGTAGTGGTAGCCCCTTTTTGTTTTTAGTGGCTTAAAAGTTACTTTTGTCATATGACAAAATTGAGCGTAAATATTAACAAGTTTGCCACCCTGCGCAATGCCAGAGGCGGTAACCTCCCGGATATATTGAAAGTAGCACAGGATTGTGAACGTTTTGGAGCCGACGGTATCACCGTTCACCCAAGACCAGATGAGCGTCATATCCGTTATCAGGACGTACTGGACCTGAAGCCGTTAGTCACTACAGAATTCAATATCGAAGGCTATCCTTCGAAAGAATTTATCGACCTGGTCCTGTCGGTAAAACCAGAACAGGTTACACTGGTACCAGATCCCCCACATGCCATTACCTCCAATACCGGATGGGATACTATTGCTAACCAGTCATTTCTGAAAGAAGTGATCGGTACGTTCAAAACCGCTGGTATCAGGGTGTCTATCTTCCTGAATGCAGAACCTGAAAAAGTAGAAGCGGCTAAAACTGCCGGTGCTGACAGGATTGAATTGTATACCGGTCCTTATGCAGAGGAATTTACCAATGCAAGGACACAACAACAGAACTTTCAACTCCTGAACGATTATAAGAATACTGCCCGTGCTGCTACCGCTATCGGGTTGGATATCAACGCAGGTCACGATTTAAACCTGGACAACCTGCGCTTTTTCAAGCTGCATATTCCACAGCTGAAAGAAGTATCCATCGGTCACGCATTAGTATGTGATGCGCTGTACCTGGGGCTGGAAAACACGATTCAATTGTATAAGCGACAACTGAAGGTGACCGAGTAATTAATAACTCCATTCCTTCAGGGGCAAATTTATTCCGAACTGGTTCAGCGCAGCACTGCGCTGATACCAGGCCCTCGCATAACGAAGCTGGATCTTTCTCGTCACCACTCCTACCCCTGCCGAAAACCCACTCAAACCCCTTAACTGAGGATCTGATAATTCCTGCCTGCGCAAATGATTATACCCCGCTGTCAGCGTCACAAAACGCCCTATTTCCCAATGTGCAGCCAGTACAAAATGCCTGAATATTTTATCTACTGCCTGTCCACTTGTTTTTACCGTATCGCCGTTGGTGATTAAGCTGCTTTCCTGGAATCCGGGATCTGCATAACGCACGTCGTATTGATAAATGTGATGGAGCGTGGCGGATAACTGTAATGGAAGCTGATTCAGCTTTTTTGAGATACCTACCTGTAAATCAAATGGTAAAGGCTCCTGGTTACCGGGGGTATAAGTGCTAAGCTGTACCCCCATATTTTTTGCCAGAAGCCCTGCCTGCCAATGGTGGGTAGTGTCTTCGTAGGTAAGGCCAAAATGTAATACAAGCCCTGTGGAATTGTATTGCTGGTAGCTGGATTGTACGAATTGTAAGGTGGCTCCATAGTGCCATCTTTCTAAATACTGACGGGAGGCAGTCACCTGGATGGCCATATCGCGGGGCCGGAAAGCACCCTGGATACTACCGGTAGCATCTGTTTGTGTAATGAAACCGTAGTCGATATATTGAATGCCAGCGGCAAAGGTGGTTTGCAACCGATCGGAATGATAACCAAACAACGCATGGCCATACAGTACATCCGCAAAATAGCTGGTGTAGTTGAGTTGGAGATTTGTATGCATCTCCGGACGTAATAATGCTGGGTTCAGTGTAGAAAGTGCAATGTCATTTCCAAGCTGGCTTACATTGATACTGCCAAGGGAAGTTTGCGCCGGAGATACCGGAAGGTCTAAGAATGCAAATGTAGCTTTCCCTCCCAGTACCTGGGCAAAAGAGGATTTGGTAAGGAGGAGGAATAGGAATATGATTCGGTACATTCAGACAAATATACAAAAACAATAAGGCCATTCTGCCGGGGAGCAGCATGGCCTTACTATAAAACCCTTAAAACAATCAACATATATCCATCGCCGGTCCCAACTGTGAAAAGGGCCGGCATAGACTTGTTACTTCTTTAATAACGCAATATCGATCACTTGGTTCATTTCTTTTACAAAATGGAACTTTACCCCTTTGATATAATCGGGATTAATTTCCTTGATATCTTTTTCATTCTGCCAACAGAGGATAATTTCTTTAATCCCCGCCCTTTTGGCAGCTAAGATCTTTTCTTTGATACCTCCCACTGGCAATACCTGTCCGCGGAGGGTGATTTCGCCCGTCATAGCCAGGTAGGATTTCACCTTTCTGCCTGTGAATACGGAAGTTAAAGCTGTGAGCATGGTGATACCAGCACTTGGACCATCCTTCGGTACAGCGCCTTCAGGTACGTGAATGTGTACATTCTTTTCCCTGAACTGCTTTGAATTGATATTGAACTGGTGAGAGTTTGCCTGCAGATAGCTCAATGCTGTGCTGGCAGATTCCTTCATCACATTGCCCAGGTTACCGGTCATCTGCAGATCGCCCTTGCCTTCACTAAGGCTGCTTTCGATGAAGAGGATATCTCCACCTACATAGGTCCAGGCCAGACCAACGGCTACCCCGGGAGGATTACCCACCTTGTAAATTTCGTTTGAATAGCGGGCCTTGCCCAGTATTTCTTCTACATGTTCTTCGGTCAGACTGTCTGGTACCTCTTCTTCCAGCGCTACATCCTTGGCCAGGGACCGCATGATGGACGCCATTTGTCTGTCCAGCTCACGCACACCACTTTCGCGGGTATAGTCCTGGATGATCCTGTCCAGCACACTGTTACTAATCCTCATTTTCAGCTGCTTGAGGCCATGGGCTTCTTTCTGCTTAGGAACCAGGTGGCGCTTGGCGATTTCTACTTTTTCCTCGACGGAGTAACCGCTCAGGTCAATGATTTCCAGACGGTCACGCAGTGCAGGACTGATGGCATTGATATCATTGGCTGTCGCAATGAACAGGACCTTGCTCAGGTCATATTCCAGCTCCAGGTAGTTGTCGTAGAAGGTGCCGTTCTGCTCAGGATCCAGTACTTCCAGCATAGCGGAACTTGGATCGCCACGGTGATCGTTGCCAATCTTATCGATTTCGTCCAGTATCATCACCGGGTTAGAAGTCTTTATCTTGCGGATGCTCTGCAAGATACGGCCAGGCATCGCCCCGATGTAAGTCTTTCGGTGACCACGAATCTCGCTTTCGTCATGCAGACCACCAAGGCTGAGACGTACATATTTACGGCCAATAGCACTGGCGATGGAACGACCGAGAGAGGTCTTACCAATACCCGGAGGGCCTACGAAGCAAAGGATGGGTGACTTCATGTCACCTTTCAGCTTCAGTACGGCCAGGTATTCAAGGATACGCTCCTTGATCTTGTCCATGCCATAATGGTCATTGTCCAATATCTTTTTCGCCTTTTTCAGGTCGTAACTGTCTTCAGTATAATCCTGCCATGGCAAGTCCAGCATCAGGTCCAGGTGGTTGTACACCACCGAGTAGTCAGGTGTGCTGGGGTGCATACGCTCCAGTTTTTCAATTCCTTTGCGGAAAAGTTCACCGGCAGCTTCTGTCCATTTTTTCTTCTCTGCTTTGCGCTGAAGTTCCTTTACCTCACGGTCGTTACTGTCACCTCCCAGTTCTTCCTTGATGGATTTGAGCTGTTGCTGCAAGAAGTATTCACGTTGTTGTTTGTCAAGATCCGCCTTCGTTTTGTTGGTGATCTTGTTCTTAAGTTCTGCCAGCTGTAATTCTACCTGCAACAGTTTGAGCAGGAGTTCTGCACGGGTGCGCAGGTTATTAATTTCCAGCAATTGCTGTTTTTCTTTCAGGTCGCAGTTCAGATTAGACGATACGAAGTGCACCAGGAACGATTCATTTTCAATATTCTTGAGAATGATGCTGGCTTCTGATGGCAGATTCGGGGACAACTGAATGATTTGTCCTGCCAGGTCCTTGATAGTAGAGATGTATGCGTCAAACTCCGGATCGTCTGTTACAATCTCGTCGTTTAGTATATCTATACGTGCCTTGAAGTATGGATCTTCTGCAACTATCTCATTGATTTTAAATCTTTTACGACCTTGTATGATGATGGTAGTACCACCATCTGGCATTTTGATCAGTTTTACGATGCGGGCCACAGTTCCTACATCTGCCAGATCGGCAATGATGGGATCTTCCACTGTGCTATCTTTCTGAGCGACTACGCCAATGAGCTTATCGCCGCGATAGGCATCGTTTACCGCTTTAATGGATTTATCTCTGCCAACCGTGATGGGCAATACCACACCAGGGAAAAGTACCGTATTTCTCAAAGGTAAGAGAGCTAGCTCCTCGGGTATATTATCTTCTTCCTGCCCCTCCCCGTCTTCATTTAGCGGGATGATTGGCATGAATTCCATTTCCTCTTCTGAATTCGTTAAGTAAAATCTATTCATCTCCGTAATTTAAATTCAAAAAGTAGCCATTTTGTCAGCCAGTGGCTATTCTTTTCGCCTTTTTTCTAAGCATAGGTATATTGTCAAGTTTAATGCCACGAAAAAAGAAAATGGCCTTCTATTATAAATATACATAATACCGTTTCCATTAAGTTTAAAATAAAAAACTCGCTTTTACAAGGCGTAAAAGCGAGTTTTTAGGAGGAAGATGATAGATGTTTACAACGTCACACCAACACCCAGTTGAATTGCCTGATTCTTCCAGTTGCCGGAATTGGTCACATCGTCTACTTTCTTCACATCGGTGAAGCCTACGATGTAACGGGCACTGATATTTACAATTGGCAGCTGGATCCACAGACCTGCTACGCCAGCAACATCGCCGCCATTGAATGCATCGTTCGCACCTTTGAATACATTTTTGTTAGATACCAGTGCACTGAACTGAGGACCTACCTGCAGTTTGATACGAGGGGTACCCAAAGAGAAGTTTGCCAGGATCGGAATACTCAGGTAATTCAGACTGATCTTTTTACTATTGTTTTCCGGATCATTCAGGTTATCAGAATTATACACTTCACTAAAGTCGCTGGTTGTTTTAGTTTTAGTAGATGAGAAGACCAACTCACCCTGTACACCGAAACCCTTAGTCAGGTTGATCTGTGCAAAACCACCCAGGTGGTAGCCAAGGTTAAAACCATCTTTGTAGCCTTTACCATCCAGTTTACCCAGATTGGCACCGCCTTTCAGACCAAAACGTAAGAATCCGGACTGGGCGTTAACAGTAGTAGAAGAGAATGCAGTTACACACAGTACTGCCACGGCGAAAAACAGTTTTTTCATATAGCGTTTTTTTTCAACAAGGTTTTTAAGTAAACGGATAAATGGTTTTTCTATTATTTATAAGACGGGCCACACAAAAAATACCCTTACGCCGACATAGCGAAGTGAGCAAATTCTATGCTAAATTTCTTATTGTATGAAAATGTGAAGGAAACAGGAAACCTATTTTTTTAATGTATAGGCTACGCGTGCAGTGAAGTAGCTTACAATTTTCTTATCCTGCCCCTGGAATGGTTGGAATACGGTGAAAGATGGTGCTAATGTAAATTTACCCAATAGATAGGAGGTACTTACTGTCAGATCCAATGCCCGAATTTCAAATCCTTTGTTGGACGAGCGTTCCGCTTCAGGACGAAATATTTCCTGCGGCCCATCGCCCTTCATCCAGGGAGAACGGGAGATATATTGAAATGCACGTAAGTTGCTGTAATAATGGGCGGTACCCATTGTCAGTCCCATTGAAGGAGTGAGCAGGAGGGCATCGTCCTTTTTCAGTACATCCACAAAAATAAATGGATGGCGGATGGCTGCTACGATATTAAAATCATTGCCAGATACGTTGCGGGTAGGCGCAGGTTCGCCGTTCTGACCTTTTGGTCCGGTCACTTCTTCAAAATTTCCCCAACCGAAATCCAGGCTGACACCAGGTTGTATCCACCAGTCACGGTAATAGAAGTAAGCGAATAATTCATTATTAATAGGTGTAGCAGGAACGTCGGCAGAATCAGCAAAAATATACCGGGTATAGGATATACCAGTCATAAAATGCTTACTCTTTGAATAATCGTACCCGGCAGAAAGATCCCATTCAAACCATGGCGTACCAATTGAGTTGAACAGATAATAATTACTGACGGTACCATAAAATCCACTTTTATGATAATATCCAACTGTAGGAGACAGGAAGGTTTTCATAACCACTGGTCGTTCTCCATTGTTCACTTTACTACCGTATGCAGGGTTGTTACCATATCCAAGCCCTACTATCAATTCACTTTTCTCCCGCTTTTTCAGCAAGGAGTCAAGTTGCTTTTCCAGTTCAGCCAAGGACTGGCTCCATACAGCCTGACTACAAAACAGAAATAAGAAAATACAAAAGCAGCGGCGCATGCACGTAGCGTTTAACTTAGCTGCAAGATAAGTGAAATTAATTAACAATGCTGTTTACACGAGTTCAATCACGGTTATTTCGGGCAGGATACCCACTCTGCCTGGGTATCCGAGAAACCCAAAGCCACGGTTTACATACAAGCGCTGATTCCCTTCTCTGTACAATCCTGCCCACTCTTTAAAGACGAAACGGGAAGGGCTCCATTTGAATCCGGGAATTTCGACGCCGAATTGCATGCCATGCGTATGCCCGGCCAGCATCAGATCAATATCGGGGTATTCTGTTCTGACCTGTGCATCCCAATGGGTGGGATCATGTGACATTAATATTTTAAAGGGCAGATTTTCAGCGCCTTCATAAGCTTTCTTCAGATCACCGTATTTTGGAAAACGGGCCATTGCACTCCAGTTCTCAATACCAAGCAAACCAATTTTTTCACCAGCCTTTTCCAGCACCACATGTTCATTCATCATCAGGCGCCAACCCATATCGGCATGTACCTGTTTCAGGGCTTCGAGGTTTTGCATACGGAGGTGGCTAAAACCACTGGCATCTTTGTCGGGCCATGCGTGATAATCGCCATAGTCATGGTTACCCAATGTAGAATAAACTCCCATAGGGGCCTTGATCTGGCTAAACAGGGATTTATATTGATCCATTTCTTCCGTCAGCTCGTTTACCAGGTCCCCCGTAAACAACACGATATCAGCCTTTTGTGCATTTATCATTTCCACGCCCTTGCGTACAGCGTCGTAATTATCAAAGCTACCGGAGTGAATATCAGAGAGTTGTAATATTCTCAGTCCTTTGAAAGCAGGTGGCAGATTTTTGAAGGCAAGCTTCATTTGCCTCACCTTATAATTATACTTATTGGAGAGACCATATATAAAGGTGGCGAACATCCCCCCACCGGAGATCAATGCTAACTGGGTGAGAAAACGGGAGCGGGAGATACCTCTCACAGTCATGTCACTTGGAGCAGGTGCCGAAAACCGTTGTATAATCCAGGTGACTCCCCTACGCAGGTCATCTAATAATAAGAAGACAGCCACCAGCAATTTGGCGAACACTACGGCAAAGATGATGGTGAGTATATACCCCTTCAGATGTTTGGACCAATCCTCCCAATGGAGGTATGGCAAGAGCATCACCATGAGTAATACCAATGCCGAGATGACCCAGTAGGTAGTAAAAGCAATGGTTTTTAAACGGGCGGCCGCACCGTAAAAGACGGCCCTGATGGCCATAAATACATATAAATCAAGTAAAAATAGTAGCCCGGCTAGTATGAATGTGTTTAATCCTGCGCGCATCTGCTTATCTTATTCTTATTAAATTAGTCTTACAAAAATAGTGCGACCATTGCTAAAAATAGGTAGACGAATGAGCGTGGAACATATTGCATGGAACATTACTTTTTTTCTATTTCATTTAACATTATGCACTAAATTATTGAATTTCAATTTATTAACAATCAAAAGAGTGCAGTTCTGTGAATAAATAAATATACCCCCTCCGTTGAATTTTCTTTAATCGTTGTATTTTTGTCGAACTTGGGTTATTTATATATACTAATGAATAGTACAGTGGCATTGAATTTGCAGACTGGTGTATTCTAATTTATTGATTGTTAAGGCATAAAGACACTCAAGAAAGATATGGAGCTTACATTTTACGGTCATTCCTGTTTTGCAGTAGAAATAAAGGGTAAAAAGATAGTTTTTGATCCGTTTGTCACTTACAACGAGTTAGCGAAGTCTATTGACGTTAATACACTGGAAGCTGACTATATATTTATGTCACATGGTCACGAAGATCATATTGCTGATCTCGTTCCATTGGCTAAGCGTACACAAGCTACTGTCGTAGCTGTACCTGAAGTGTTAGGCTGGGCAAAGAAACAGGGCGTGGAAAAAGGTCACCCTATGAACACAGGCGGTAAATGGAACTTTGACTTTGGTACAGTAAAGTGTGTAGTAGCTACCCATTCCAGCTCTAATCCTGATGGGTCTTATGGCGGTAACCCGGTAGGCTACGTGTTCACCACAGAAGAAGGTAACTTCTATTTTTCAGGCGATACCGGGCTGACCATGGATATGCAGCTGATTCCCCGCTGGGCGAAATTAGATTTTGCAGTGTTACCACTTGGAGATAACTTCACTATGGGAGCAGAAGATGCGATCATAGCCGCAGAATTTATTGATTGTAAAAGAATTGTCGGCATACATTACGATACATTCGGTTATATAAAGATAGATCAGGAGAAGACGAAACAACAGTTTGCCCAAGCAGGTTTGGAATTGCTATTACCCGCAATAGGAACTACTATCGATTTATAAGAATAAATATATATTACACCTATGGTGAAGGACTATTGTCTCAACCATGATCTATTTATTATCCTATAGTAAACCTAAGAAATACCTAATCAACAATGGCAAGAGTAATTGCAATCGCGAATCAAAAAGGTGGGGTAGGAAAGACTACCAGCGCTATTAACCTGGCAAGCAGCCTGGCAGTGCTGGAGTATAAAACACTGCTGGTGGATGCCGACCCACAGGCAAATAGCACCACCGGTTTGGGCTTTGACCTCCGCAACATACATCACAGTTTATATGACTGTATGGTAAACGATGGTATGGCCAAAGACGTGACGCTGGAATCGGATACGCCGAACCTGAAAGTACTCCCCTCCCATATTGATCTGGTAGGTGCTGAACTGGAGCTCATCAACCACCCGAACAGGGAACAGGTGATGAAGCAGGTAATTGACGGTGTACGGGATGAATATGACTTTGTAATAGTAGACTGCTCCCCGTCTCTGGGTCTGATCACAGTAAATGCCCTCGTGGCATCTGACTCTGTGATCATTCCGGTACAGTGTGAGTTCTTTGCACTGGAAGGTCTGGGCAAGTTATTAAATACAATAAAAATCGTTCAGAGCCGCCTGAATACAAACCTGGCCATCGAGGGTATCCTCATGACCATGTATGATGGCCGCCTCCGCCTGAGCAACCAGGTAGTGGACGAAGTGAAACAACATTTTGAAGAAAGCGTGTTCAATACCATTATTCACCGTAATACCAAACTGGGTGAAGCACCAAGTTTTGGTAAATCCGTGATCATGTACGACGCGGCAAGTACAGGTGCTATCAATTACCTGAACCTTGCCAAGGAAATACTGCAAAAGAATAATTTCACACGTATTAACCTTGAAGATAAAATATTAGCAATCAACAATGAGCAATCAGAGTAAGGGCACTCCTAATAAGAAAGAGGCGCTGGGTAAAGGTATCCGCTCGCTGCTGGCAAACATTGATACTGACCTGAAGCAAACCTCCAACGCGCTCAATGAGCAGGTGGTGGTACAGGCCACTGGTATCGAGCGTCTTCCGCTGGACCAGATTGACATCAATCCAAAACAGCCGCGCCGGGACTTCGATGAGAAGGCTTTGCAGGAACTGAGTATGTCCATTTCTTTGCACGACGTAATCCAACCGATTACCGTGTCAAAACTGGGCCCCAAAAAGTACCAGCTGATAGCAGGTGAACGCCGTTTGCGCGCCAGCCGGATGGCAGGTCTGAAAGACATTCCTGCTTACATCCGCCAGGCCAATGACCAGGAACTGCTGGAACTGGCCCTGCTGGAAAACTTACAGCGCGAAAATCTGAACGCCATTGAAATTGGCCTGAGCTACAAACGCCTCATGGATGAGGTGATGCTCACCCAGGAACAGGTGGCTGACCGTATGGGTAAAGAAAGAAGTACGGTTACCAACTACATCCGTCTCCTCAAACTGCCACCAGATATACAGGTGTCCGTAAGAAACGGACAAATCAGTATGGGTCACGCCCGTGCACTGATCGCCGTTGAAAATGTGGAAAAACAACTCTTCATCTTCAACGAGATCATGCAGAATGGCCTTTCTGTACGCCAGACCGAAGAACTGGTACGGAAAGTATCCCATATCGATAAAGGGAATGTAAAAAAACCAGCTAAGAGCACATTACCTCCTCCTTATCAGAAAATTGAAGATAACCTGGCCAGCCACTTTTCCACAAAAGTAAAACTGGATAGAAACAAGAACGGTAAAGGAAGTGTAACGATCGAGTTCTACTCCGATGAGGAACTGGATAGTATATTAGAAAAAATAGACTTATACGGTGGCTAAAAAGTCCGGAAACATACTTCATTTTTTATTGCGCATTTGTTTCCTGGCCTTGCCGGCATTATGCATTCTGCATACTGTTGCCAATGCACAGGACAGTACCAAAGCTGAATGGTTGAAAAAACAACAGCCGGATAACCGTAAAGACAGTGCCCAGCTTTTTATTACTAAGAAAGATTCATCAGTAGTAGTCAAAAAAGACTCTGTTGGACCAATCGTACAACCACCCATTCATAGTCCCCGCAAGGCGGCCCTCTACTCAGCAGTACTGCCAGGTCTGGGCCAGATCTACAACCGGGAATACTGGAAACTGCCACTCGTTTACGCGGCAATGGGTATCACTACCTACACGTATATCTTCAATATGAACAAATACAGGACCTACCGCGATGCCTACCGTATACGTATGGACGGTAACGCGGATACCGTAGACGACTACGTAGGTCTGTACAGCGATGCCGGTCTGAAATACCTGCGTGACGGATACAGAGAGTATGTTGATTACTCCGTACTCGTATTCGTACTCGCGTATGGCCTGAATATCCTGGATGCAACCGTATTTGCCCACCTCCGTAACTTTGACATGAGCGATGACCTGAGTATGAAGATCACCCCTACCGTGATCGACAACCGTGCACTGGGCGTAAGCGTCAAAATCAACCTCGGTGGTTCAAAAAGAAAGTCTGTGAGTTCACTGGCAATGGCCGCTCCTACCAAATGGTAAAACATATACAATCAACATACAAAGGATGAAAATAGCGTTAATTGGTTACGGGAAAATGGGCAAAACGATAGAAGCCATTGCCGTTGCAAAAGGACATGAGATCGTAGCCCGTATTGATAAGGATAGCCAGGAATTACTCAATAAGGAAAACCTGCAGAAAGCCGATGTAGCCATTGAATTTACCGGACCAGAAACTGCCTACAATAATATCCTGAAGTGTTTTGAAGCCAATGTACCTGTGATCTGCGGCAGCACCGGCTGGCTGGAAAATCTGCCAAAGGTAACAGCACTGTGTCTTGAAAAAAATCAGGCTTTCCTGTATGCAAGTAACTTCAGCATTGGCGTAAATATCTTCTTCGAGGTGAACAAGCGACTGGCCGAACTAATGGCTCACCAGCCACAGTACAATGTACAAATGGAAGAGATTCACCACACCCAAAAGCGCGATGCGCCAAGTGGTACGGCAATCACCCTGGCTGAACAGGTGCTGGCAAAAGTAACAAGGAAACAAAACTGGGTAAATGCTGATACAACAGCACCCGCTGAACTGTCTATCATTTCCAAAAGAATAGATCCGGCACCAGGCACACATATCATCAACTATACCTCCCCTATCGACGACATCACCATCACCCATACCGCTCATTCCAGAGAAGGTTTTGCTTCTGGTGCAGTCGTAGCCGCTGAATGGATCCAGGGCAAAAAAGGAGTGTTCGGGATGAAGGATGTGTTAAGTCTGTAGTATTTAAAAAGGGGTTATCTTTGTATAAGTATGCTATCGAAAAAAACACAATACGCTTTTCATGCACTTATTCACCTGGCAGAGAATCAAGATAAAGGACCAATCCTGATATCTGAAATTGCGCAGGAAAAAAATATATCCATTAAGTTCCTGGAAAACATTTTGCTGGAGTTGAAAAACGCTGGTATTCTGGGAAGTAAAAAGGGTAAAGGCGGTGGCTATTATCTGATGAAGCCTCCAAAGGAGATAGCCCTGGCTAAAATCATCCGCCTGCTGGACGGGGCCATTGCCCTGCTGCCATGTGTGAGCCTGAACTACTATGAGCGATGTGAGAATTGTAAAGATGAGGCGGTTTGCGGGCTCAATGAGGTGATGAGTAAAGTGCGGGATGCTTCCCTGAAAATTCTGGAAAACAAGACTTTAAAAGATATCTTAACCAGACAGGTTACCATCTAATAAACTGATTATCAATTGAATCCCGCTACATTACGTAGCGGGATTCTTTTTTAAGGATAGTTTATCAAAATAAGTCTATCTTTTTTATAGAGTTTATGTAATTTTGTTGAATCAGTAGAAGCTAAGGAAGTTTTTTTTATTAAGATGAAAGACATCAGACAAGCAATCGAAGGCCTTGATGCACCAGCAGCAATGGCCTGGTTGGCAGCAGAGTTTCCTGGAGCCGTGGCATTTTCCACCTCCTTCGGACAAGAAGATCAGGTCATTGCCGACATGATCTGGCGCCACAAGATCCCTGTAAGGGTTTTTACTTTGGATACGGGACGTCTCTTCCAGGAGACCTACGATCTTATGGATCTGACCCGCGCCCGCTACAAGCAAAACTTTGAAGTTTACTTTCCTGAAACCTCGGGTGTCGAATCGCTGCTCCGGGAAAAAGGTCCCAACAGCTTTTACGAGTCGGTGGAAAACCGTAAGGAATGCTGTAACATCCGCAAAGTAGTGCCGCTGAACAGGGCACTGCAGGGGGTGAAAGTCTGGATCACAGGACTACGGGCCGAGCAATCGGAAAACCGTCAGTCTCTCCACGACATTGAATGGGACGAAAGCCGGCAGCTCTATAAATACCAGCCACTGATCAACTGGTCATTTGACCAGATGCTGGATTACCTGAAAACGAATAACGTACCTTATAATAAGCTCCACGACAATGGTTTCATCAGCATCGGCTGTGCACCTTGTACCAGAGCCATTGAACCAGGAGAACATCCACGCGCCGGTCGCTGGTGGTGGGAACTCTCCAAAAAAGAATGTGGCTTGCACGGTTAAAGGATTACGTGTATTTTTCAGTTAAAATTTGTTTACGGTAATAGGTCCCATTTGCGGGATGCGCAGTTAAACCAAGATATATGAGTAATAAAATACAGTGGGAGTTTCCGCAGGCATTGGAAGATGAGGCCATCTATATTTTACGTGAAACGGCTGCTCAGTTTGAAAAGCCAGCCATCCTTTTCTCAGGTGGTAAAGATTCTATCACTATCGTAAGACTGGCTCAGAAGGCTTTTTACCCTGGTAAGTGTCCTTTTCCTTTATTGCATATCGATACAGGGCATAACTTCCCTGAAACCATCCAATTCCGTGACTGGCTCGTTGAAAGCTTAGGCCTGGATCTGGTAGTAAGAAATGTGCAGGATAGCATCAACCAGGGAAAAGTACAGGAAGAAACCGGAAAATATGCGAGCCGCAATGCACTGCAAACGGTAACCCTGCTGGATGCCATCGAAGAGATGAAGTATGATGCTTGTATAGGTGGCGCCCGCCGTGATGAAGAAAAAGCCCGTGCCAAGGAAAGGATCTTCTCTGTAAGAGATGAATTCGGTCAATGGAACGCTAAAATGCAACGTCCCGAACTGTTCGACATGCTGAATGGTAAGATCAATATCGGTGAAAACGTTCGTGTATTCCCTATCTCCAACTGGACAGAGCTGGATGTATGGAACTATATACGCAGAGAAAAGCTGGAAATCCCTTCTATCTACTTCTCTCATGAAAGAGATATCATAGAAAGAGATGGCATGTATTGGCCAGCATCTCCATTCCTGAATACCACAGATGAAGAAGTACCGTTCCGCCAGAAAGTACGTTTCCGTACCGTAGGCGATATGACCTGTACCGCTGCTGTGATTTCCGAAGCTGACAAACTGGAAGATATCATCTCCGAAATACTGGAAGCCAAAATCTCTGAAAGAGGCGCCCGTATCGATGATAAACGCTCGGAAGCTGCTATGGAAAAACGTAAACAGGCAGGTTATTTCTAAACAATTACTCTTAACATTCTGAAATTTCAATAAATGGAGGTTTTACGTATAACTACATCCGGCAGTGTGGATGACGGTAAAAGTACTTTGATAGGTAGACTGCTGTATGATACAAACTCTATCCCACAGGATAAAATGGAAGCTTTGCATGCAGCCAGCAAACGCAAAGGACTGGACTTTACTGACCTGTCCCTGCTCACTGATGGTCTGGTAGCTGAAAGAGAACAAGGTATCACCATCGATGTGGCTCATATCTACTTCTCTACGCCTAACCGTAAATATATTATTGCTGATACTCCTGGTCACGTGGAATATACCAGGAACATGGTAACCGGTGCAAGCAACGCACAGGTATCCCTGATCCTGATCGATGCCCGTAAAGGTATCGTGGAGCAGACTTACAGGCACTTCTTTATTGCCAGCCTGCTGCGCATTCCTTACCTGGTAGTATGTGTGAATAAAATGGACCTGGTTGAATATAGCGAAGCACGTTTCAATCAGATCGTTGAAGATTTCCAGGCACTTGTAGACCAGGCAGATTACAAAGCTCCCT
The DNA here is from genome assembly GCF_034274695.1 of Chitinophaga sp. LS1. Classification (NCBI taxonomy): domain Bacteria; kingdom Pseudomonadati; phylum Bacteroidota; class Chitinophagia; order Chitinophagales; family Chitinophagaceae; genus Chitinophaga; species Chitinophaga sp. LS1. The sequence goes on along the minus strand of NZ_CP128362.1, from coordinate 3,520,574 downwards.
CTATCAAGTTCATTCCTATTTCCAGCCTGTATGGCGAGAACGTAGCCGGTAAATCTGAAAAGATCAGCTGGTACAAGGATGAATCCTTGCTGGATTACCTGGAGCTGATCTCTTTTGACCATGCAGACAGCACCCACCCGGCACGCTTCGCTGTACAGTCAGTGATCCGCCCAAGAACTGAGGCTTTCCACGACTTCCGTGGCTTTGCCGGTAAGGTTACGAGTGGTCATTTCAATGTAGGTGATGAAATCATTTCCCTGCCTTCTCAACAGACCAGCAAGATCAAGACGATCGAACAGTTTGAAAAACAACTGGACATTGCTCAGGCACGTGAGAGCGTGGTGATCACACTGGAAACTGAAATCGATACTAGCCGTGGCAGCATGCTCGCAAAGGTGGACAACGCCCCTGCCCTGCTGAAAGATATTACTGCAAACATTTGCTGGATGGATCAGCAAAAACTGGTACCGGGCAAAACTTACCTGCTGCAACATGGTATTAACCGTGTGAAAGCAAAGGTGCAGCAGTTGCTCGAAGTGGTAGATGTAACAAGCAATCAACTGGTACCCGATAAGAAAGAGATGGGATTGAATGATATTGGTAAGATTGCAATCAGGACCGCTGCGCCGATCTTTGCAGATGCATATAGCGTGAATCCTGCAAACGGTGCGTTCATACTCATCGATGAGTTTAGTAACTCCACTGTTGCCGTTGGGTTCGTAGCATAATTTTATTAGAAAAAAGCCCCGGTTCCAAAAGGAACCGGGGCTTTTTTCTAATAAAAAATCCCACCATAAGGCAGGACTTTTCTGGATTATTCTGGTGTAGATGCTTGCCAGCAAATCTCTTACTACTGTACCGTTTCTTTCAGGTTCTTCAGCATATCTGTCGTCATCTTTTCCAGGCAATACTCCGGCTTCCAACCCCAGTCATTTCTCGCATTTTCATCATCAATACTCTGTGGCCATCCATCGGCAATTGCCTGCCTGTAGTCAGGTGCGTAGTTAATGGTAAACTCAGGAATGTGTTTCTTTATTTCAGCAGCGATTTCTTTCGGAGAAAAACTCATCGCACCTAAATTGTAAGAAGAACGAACCTTGATCTTGTCCTTATCAGCCTCCATCAGTTCAATCGTAGCGCGGATCGCATCCGGCATATACATCATAGGCAGGTAAGTGCCTTCAGACAGGAAACAGGTATATTTCTTTTCTTCCAGCGCCTCGTGGAAGATCTCAATTGCATAATCAGTAGTACCACCACCCGGTGCAGACTTGTAACTGATCAGACCTGGATAACGCAGGCTGCGTACGTCTACGCCATAACGGTGATTGTAGTATTCACACCAGCGTTCACCGGCAAACTTACTGATACCATAAATGGTAGTAGGCTCGATGATGGTATGTTGTGGTGTGTCTTCCTTTGGAGAATCTGGTCCGAATACAGCAATGGAACTAGGCCAGTACACCTTGTCAATACCTTCTTCTTTTGCTATGTCCAGTACATTCAACAGGCTGGCCATGTTAATATGCCATGCCAGCAGCGGGTTCTTTTCGCCGGTAGCAGAGAGGATCGCCGCCAGCAGGTAAATCTGGGTAATGTTGTGACGGATCACCAGCACATGCAGCATTTCCTTGTTCATCACATCCAGAGAGACATAAGGCCCGGAACCTTTTAGTAATTCATGTTCTTCCCGAAGGTCAGAGGCAATAACATTTGTGTCGCCATACATTTTCCTGAGCGCCAGTGTCAATTCAACACCGATCTGACCACAGGCACCAATTACCAGGATTTTGTCTTTCTTCATGCTAACTCGTGATTAATTTTCAGAACGTAATATTACTGGGTTCCGCAAATATTACGATCATCTTCATAAATCGCATGACAATGCGGTAACAATCTGTGAAGGTAGCTAAAAGCATAGACAGGCCCAGCAAGCTTTTTCAATAAGTGGATTACAAATCCATGACAATGTACACCTTCCCCCTTATCAGAGTAATCCCTGAGAATAACCTACCTTTGCATTCTCAAATCCAAAAATCATGTCTGTTTCACATTTGAAAGCTCTTTTTAACGAAAGATATAATCCAGAGAATTTTTTCCTGATAGCCGGCCCATGTGTGGTGGAAGACGAGGCGCTGCTGATGCACGTAGCTGAAAAAGTATCCCGCATTTGTGAGCGTTTACAGATACCATATATTTTCAAAGCCTCTTACCGTAAGGCAAACCGTACCAGTATCAGTTCATTTAGTGGTATTGGTGATGTGGAAGGACTGGACCTGTTGCAGAAAGTAGGTAAGACTTTCAACCTGCCGGTTACTACCGATATTCACTCTGCTGCGGAAGCTGCGATGGCTGCTGCTTATGCTGATGTATTGCAGATCCCTGCATTCCTGTGCCGTCAGACAGATATCCTGATCGCTGCTGCCGAAACAGGCAAAGTGGTGAATGTAAAGAAAGGCCAGTTTGTAAGTGGGGAAGCGATGAAGTTTGCTGTAGAAAAAGTAAGACAGGCGGGTAATGAAAAGATCATGCTGACAGAACGTGGTACCACCTTTGGTTACCAGGACCTGGTTGTAGACTACAGAAATATTCCTATTATGAAGGAACATGGTGTACCTGTGATCATGGATTGCACACACTCATTGCAACAACCTAACCAGACAAGCGGTGTAACAGGTGGTAATCCAAAGCTGATCAGCACTATTGCGAAAGCTGCGATTGCAACCGGTGCAGATGGTCTGTTCATCGAAACACATCCGGATCCTTCCTGTGCAAAATCTGATGGAGCGAATATGTTACATCTGGATCTGCTGGAAAAACTGCTGGAAGATCTTGTAAGGATCAGAGAAGTAGTAAGATAATGATAAAACGCTTTTGCCTGTGGCTGAAGCGTTTTCCTTTTAAGGAAACCGGCTTACCTGCTACCGGTCCGATTTTTGGGTATTTTTCGTAAATTCAAATAATAACACCCAAAAATATCCACACAATGATCAACTTACATGATGTAAAAGCAGGCGATACCGTAATAGTGGAATACGAAGGCGAAAAGCACGAGGGCCTCGTTCTTGAGGTCAACCGGGAAGACAAGCAGGTTTGTGTACAAACAGGCGAACAGGAATTCTGGTATGAGCTGGCCGACGTTTACCCTATTCCGCTCAGCGAAGAACAGTTACTTAAACTGCAATTCACAAAAGAAAACATCTCTCCTGATCCTGACAATCGCAGGATCTACGTTCGTGGGCCATTTTCCGTCATGTTTCATGAATTGGATGGCCGGGAAGCTATCCGGCTGGATTACAGGGATGAGCACCGCGAAATAAAGGGTGCATTGACTGTAAACCAATTACAGAATCACTACCACGCGATGACGAATTTCCACCTTGATTAAGAAAATAAGGGCTGATCAATAGCGATGTTGGTCAGCCTTTTTTGTTTGAATGTGGTAATTACAAATACCTTAGGGGGTTTCTTCTGGCATTGAGAATGTAGTTCTTCATGTTGACCCAAAAAGCCATGATCAGGTAAACAATGATTGGGGATCCCATCGTCAGGAAAGACACATAGATAAAGAACAAGCGGATGCGGGAAGTCGCCACTCCCAGCCTGTTGCCTATCGCGGTGCACACACCGAAGGCCTGCCATTCCACAAAATCTTTAAATCTATTCATATATCAAATTTATCACAAACTCATGTGAAAAACAAGTGCCAAATTTTCACGTAAAAGGCCACTTGCAGCGTGTTAGCAGTGATTTAACAAGAATTTAAAGGGATTACGGCATGTAATGGCATGAGATGTAGGGGGGTAGCGATCGACCACATATCTTTTATAAACTAGCCGGAATTAGTTAATTTTGCGGTGCATTTTTAATTGGTCTAAATATTTTTTTCCATGGTGTTTGATATCGAAATGATTAAAAAAGTGTATGCGGCACTCCCGGGTAAGGTGGAAGCTACCCGTAAGCTGTTAGGACGCCCGCTCACACTATCAGAAAAGATCTTGTATGCTCACTTATACTCGCCGACCACATCGGCATATGAGAGAGGTAAATCTTACGTGGAGTTTGCACCCGATCGCGTTGCGATGCAGGATGCCACTGCACAGATGGCCTTGTTACAGTTTATGACCTGCGGCCGTGCTAAGGTAGCAGTTCCCTCTACTGTACACTGTGATCACCTCATTCAAGCTAAAACAGGCGCAGTAGCCGATTTGGCAACTGCTAATGACACCAACAGGGAAGTTTACGAATTCCTTTCCTCTATCTCCAATAAATATGGTATTGGCTTCTGGAAACCAGGTGCTGGTATTATCCACCAGGTTGTTCTGGAAAACTATGCTTTTCCAGGTGGCCTCATGATCGGTACGGACTCCCACACGCCAAACGCTGGTGGTCTGGGTATGCTCGCTATCGGTGTAGGTGGTGCTGACGCTGTTGACGTAATGGCAGGTCTGGCATGGGAACTGAAAATGCCAAAACTGATCGGCGTAAAACTGACGGGTAAACTGAGCGGATGGTCCTCTCCTAAAGACATTATCCTGAAAGTAGCAGGTGTACTGACTGTAAAAGGTGGTACCGGCTGTATCGTTGAATATTTCGGTGAAGGTGCTGATAGCCTGAGCGCTACCGGTAAAGGTACTATCTGTAACATGGGTGCTGAAATCGGTGCTACCTGCTCCGTATTCGCTTACGATAGTAAGATCGCTGCTTACCTGCAGGCGACTGAGCGTAGCGAAATCGCTTCCCTGGCTGACGGTGTGAGAGATCACCTGCGCCCTGATGCAGAAGTGTACGCAGATCCTTCTAAATACTACGATCAGGTCATCGAAATCAACCTCGACGAACTTGAACCACATGTAAATGGTCCATTTACGCCTGATCTGGCATGGCCTATTTCTAAATTCGCGCAGGCAGTGAGAGAAAACAACTGGCCTGAAAAACTGGAAGTAGCCCTCATCGGCTCCTGCACCAACTCTTCTTACGAAGATATTTCCCGTGCAGCGTCCCTCGCTAAACAAGCTATCGACAAAAATCTGCCCGTTAAATCTGAATATACTATCACCCCCGGTTCTGAACTGGTTCGCTTCACGATCGAAAGAGATGGTCTGCTGGACACTTTCAACCAGATCGGTGGTGTAGTACTGGCTAACGCCTGCGGTCCCTGTATCGGTCAATGGGCACGTCACATCGATGATCCTAACCGTAAGAACTCTATCATCACTTCCTTCAACCGTAACTTCGCTAAGAGAAATGATGGTCTGGCAGGTACCCACGCTTTTGTAGCTTCACCTGAAATCGTAACCGCACTGGCTATCGCCGGTACTCTGACCTTCAACCCACTGACTGACACCCTGAAAAACAAGGATGGTCAGGATGTGAAGCTGGATGAGCCAACCGGTTTTGAACTGCCTGTGAAAGGCTTTGCTGTAGATGATCCAGGTTACCAGGCACCAGCTGCTGATGGTAGCGGTTTACAGGTAGTGGTTTCTCCTACCAGCGATCGTCTGCAACTGCTGGCTGCTTTCGCACCATGGGAAGGTACTGATCTGAAAGGACTGAAACTGCTGATCAAGGCGAAAGGTAAATGTACCACTGACCATATCTCTATGGCCGGTCCATGGTTGAAATTCCGTGGTCACCTTGACAACATTTCTAACAACATGCTGATTGGTGCGATCAACGCATTCAACGATAAATCTGATACCGTTAAGAACCAGCTGACTGGCGAATACGGTGCTGTACCTGCTACGCAGCGTGCTTACAAAGCTGCTGGTATCGGTTCAATTGTAGTAGGTGATGAGAACTACGGTGAAGGCTCCAGCCGCGAACACGCTGCTATGGAACCACGTCACCTGGGTGTTCGCGCGATCCTGGTAAAATCTTTTGCCCGTATCCACGAAACAAACCTGAAAAAACAAGGTATGCTCGGCCTCACCTTCGCTAACAAAGAAGATTACGATAAGATACAGGAAGACGATACATTCGATATCCTTGGTCTCACTACCTTCACTCCCGGCAAACCGCTGACTGTGGTGGCTAACCACAAAGATGGTAGCAAGGACGAAATCACAGTAAACCATACCTACAATGAACAACAGATTGAGTGGTTCAAAGCAGGTGGTGCACTGAACGTTATCCGTGCCGAGTTCGCGAAAGCATAATCAAAAGACTGTCATTAGTAATGATAAAAGACTGACTTAGCATTTAAGTCAGTCTTTTTTTTGTCTACATTTAGGCCATGAAATCCCATCCACTATTTTATGTCTGGGAAAGCCTCGTGAGCAACTATACCAACGACGAGTCGTTGGTGCAGGAGGGCTTTAATTCCATACTAGCCCATTACAGTGAATCACACAGGTATTACCATAATCTGGATCATGTTCAGACATTGCTCGTATTCATAGATGAATACAACCACCTCGTACACGATCTTGAAGCCCTGCAACTGGCCGTATTTTTCCACGACATCATTTATGATGTACAAAGAGCGGATAATGAAGAAAGAAGTGCATTGGTTGCTACCCAATTCCTGGAGCAAACCAGCTATCCTGCAGAGAAGATAGCACGCGTATCGGCATACATCAGAGCCACAAAATCGCATGAAAATCCCAATGGAGATGCCGACCTGGATTGCTTCCTGGACTTTGACCTGTTTATACTGAGCGGACCTGAACGTATGTATCAGACATATGCGAAGAATATACGGAAGGAGTATGGTATATACCCGGACACAGTGTATGTACCAGGCAGGAAAAAAATCTTACAGTACTTCCTGGATCAACCCTCTATCTATAAGACAGCTGGATTCAGAGAACGGTTCGATACTGTAGCGAAGGAAAATATACACAGGGAATTAGAAAAGCTCTCGCTTTAATCCAAACCGTCTCACGACACTTACCCTGAAGTTGCCTGCACCAATGGTCTGGAAAGTATGCTCAATGGGTGACTGACTACGCGTAGTCAGATTCACATAGTGAATGCCGGCAAAATACTTACTGGAATTATAGCCGATAGATGCACGGACCGTATTGTTTATCTGAACCCCAAACTTGCGGAGGTCATTCTCCTCATCTCTGAACAAATGGGTATAGTTACCCCCCAAACTGCCGGAGAGTGATAATGTGAGGAAGAAATGTTGTTTGTAAACTAATGTATAGGCATACCCCGCATTTGCAGCAGCACTAAATATACTGGTGCCTGAATAATTAATACCATTTATAAAATCCTGCGTTGTGATATTGCGGGGGATCAGTGAAGAATCGCCCTTCATCCTGGCTGTAAACAGCTCCCCACCTATCAGGAATGAACCGGCACTCTTCTTCTGATATTCATTTTGCAAATAAGCCGCTCTATAGGAGAATCTCTTATCGTTGAATACATACTGCACACTCATCCCGATATTCAAATTTCGGATATCAGGACGCACAGGAAGCGGGCCTTTTTCATCAAATCCATTCAATATCCCACGGGAGTTAGCAATGTAATAACCTTTGTAACGCTGTCCATAAAAGTCTACCACCAGCTTGCGCAGGTAGTAATGCGCCTGCAGATCCAGGGCCTTTGTCTTGCCATACCTGTCGGTACTGTTGATGAAAGGCAGATTGAACGCGACGTTGATACCAATGAATTTATAATTGAACCCAAAACCTACGTTGAATGGGGTATTCGGACGGTACATGACCTCCGTTTTGCGTTTACGATCTACGATGTCGTAATAGTTATATTTCCTCGACCCGAAAAAGCGTGTTGTCAGGTCTTTGGTATGATCCTCTATGTAGGCAGTATCATTTTGTGTCTGAAACCAATCTCCCATCTTATCAATGAAAGACGATCGTTGTCCTAACGCGAAATGAAACATACACAGACAAATGGATAATAATAAATATCCTTTGCGCATAAGCAACAGTTGTAGTACCCCAATGATTTGCAAAAAATGTGCGAGTGCCGGTTTCCGTATTATTTTGGCAACTCTATGACTTCCAGATTGCTGATATTTCCGTCGTTTACATCGAACCGCAATAATGTTTTTACCTTATGCCAGCCTTGCTGGCCACATGCACCCGGGTTCATGTGTAATAGTTGCAAAGCCGGGTCCGGCATCACTTTCAGGATATGCGAATGACCGCAGATGAACAGTTTGGGGGCATTTCTCAACAATAACTCTTTGACGCCCGGTGCATATCTTCCCGGATAACCGCCAATATGTGTCATAAATACTTTTACGCCTTCTACTTCAAAGAATAGATTTTCGGGATAACGCACCCGGATGTCCTTGCCATCGATATTGCCGAAAACGGCCCTGAAAGGTTTGAAAGCATCCAGTTCATCCGCGAGGGATGTGGTACCAATATCACCTCCATGCCAGATCTCATCCACCTTTTCAAAGTATTTGAAAACCTGTGGATGGAGGTAGCTATGCGTGTCTGACATTAATCCTATCTTCTTCATGTATTTCCCTTAGCAGGCCCAAAAATAAAGTAAGTATTCGGGATTGATTGACCGTTAGAAAAAAATCCCCGGAATCCTTTCCCTTTCGTATTTTACATATCCATATATATTTCATTTTTATGCAGACTGATATAACCGGCAGGCTATTGATCTCCTGTCCAGACCGCCCTGGTATCGTGGCCGGTGTGTCCCAGTTCCTGTACGCCAGCGGTGCAAATATCCTTGACGCCAGCCAGCACAGTACGGATCCCAAAGAAGGACTCTTCTTTATGCGCATGTCTTTCCAACTGGAAAATCCCTCCTTTACCAAAGAACAACTGGAAAAAGATTTCCAGGCAAAAGTTGCCGCTCCCCGACAAATGGAATGGCGGATTGACTACACCGATCGTCGTAAACAAATGGTGATTATGGTATCCCGCTATGACCATTGCCTCATGGAATTACTATGGCGCTGGCGCAGTGGGGAATTGCCTGTAGATATTCCACTGGTGATCTCTAACCACCTTGAGTTAAAACAATTCGTGGAAGACTTCGGAATTCCTTTCCATTACCTGCCTGTAGATGCAGGCAATAAAGCATTGCAGGAACAGGAAGCGATTAAACTGATCAGAAGGGCGAATGCTGATTTTATCGTGCTTGCACGCTATATGCAGATCCTTTCCCCCGGTTTTGTGAGCGTATTCCCAGGTAGGATCATCAATATTCACCATAGTTTCCTCCCGGCATTTGCAGGAGCAAACCCTTATAGAAACGCTTATAACAGAGGTGTGAAGTTAATAGGCGCTACTGCCCACTATGTAACGGACGACCTGGACGAAGGGCCGATCATTGACCAGGATGTAGCGAGGGTGAGCCATAAACATGAAGTAACGGACCTGATTATGTTAGGTAGAGATATAGAAAGGCAGGTGTTAACAAGAGCAGTGATTGCACATATCGATGACCGGGTAATTATTCATGGAAATAAAACCATTGTATTCTAATTAAAAAGGCGGGTGGTACACACCCGCCTTTTTAAATTACTTCGCTTTTTTCTTAATCTTCTTCGCCATCGCTTTTGCTGCTGCTGCATAAGCTTCCTGGATCCTCACACCGGTATCAAAGTCAAAACCGCCATATACACGGCCTGGTGCTTTATCTACCTTAATCTTTGCAATTACCTTGCTGTGGTCTCCTGTTTCCACAATCCAGGCTTCACCATTTAATCTTGCATTCTTTCTCGTTACACCTACATTGTAACCAGGTTCAATGAAAGTAGTTTTGAAGATCAACGTGTACTTTGCTTTAGGATACTTTCCAGCAGACATTCCACTGTACTCAGTAAACAATTCGTTGAATTTTGGCTCGAACCTTTTAGGTCTGTCGTCCCTCCAGGCCTTGGCCCATTTGTCGCCTCTGCCAGGTTCTTTCTTGTTGTAGGCTTCTGATTTTTTTGCGATGTAATCATTTTCATCGGCATAGCTACCAACACCAACATGCTCATAGTCAAATTCAGTGTTCAGCTTTGTAGTACCTTTTAGTTGGGATAAATCGCCTTCGAGGACTTTAATTTTTTGTGCGTTCACGAACATCGGTGCTACGAACATTGCAGCTACCAATAGAAGCTTAGGGATTCTTTTCATTAAATATAAAAATTTGGGTTGACCCAAAGATAATATTATTTATTACTTAATAAATAAGTGACTGCTTCAAAAATTAATGCAGCGCCCAGTTTCGCCGTACGCTGATCAACGTCGAAAGAAGGATTCAATTCTGCTATATCCATGCCCGCTAGTTGGCCACTGTGAAGGATTGTACGAAAACATTCTAAAAACAAACCATCCGGGCGAATGCCATTAAATGCAGTTGCACTTACCCCCGGTGCATATGCTGCGGCGAATACATCCAGATCGATAGTCAGGTATAATTTGTCTGCCTTTTTGATAAACTCCTCTACCACTACTTTCAACAATGTACGATCCTGAAAGTGAAATGCATCAGCCTCTATATATTGTACATCCAGTTCTCCTGCTATTCTGAATAACTGTTGTGTATTGCTTAATTGCTGAATACCTAAAGCGAGATATTGAAACGGTGAATGCTGCTGTGATAATTGCCAGAAACCTGTTCCGGAACTAACACCTTCCGTACGCAGGTCAAAATGTGCATCGAAGTTAATCAACCCTAATTGCTCACCGGGCAAGGATTGGTACAACCCATGTGCATGACCGTAAGTGATCTCATGCCCACCTCCTAATAGTACAGGAGTATGTCCCGCACGTTTTATTAATTGCACCGCGCCACTCAATGCTTGTTGTGCCGCTTCCAGATCCTCGTCAGGACAGATAATGTTTCCTCCATCCATCAGCAAACCATCAAAGTGTACAGGAAAACTACCCATCGCCTGCCGCAACGTAGCCGGACCTGCAGCAGCACCTACCCGTCCTTTGTTTCTCCGCACACCTTCATCTACAGCAAACCCCAGCAGCACTACACCATTGCCGGGAGGCAAAGGTTCCGATAAGTCTACACATTTCACCTGCTGATGCCAGCGGCTTACTTCTTCATCTGTGCCATCTATTCTGCCGGTCCATGCTACCGGTTGTTGATAATACGCTTTCATATTTTTTCTCCTCCTTTCCAGACCTGCGAAGGTTTCATTTTTCCCTGATAATACAAAAGGTCTCTGTAATCATTAGTAGAATATACCTGCATATCTGCCGCAAAGCCTTCGGCCAGTTGTCCTATATTATTTATATCCAAAGCCTTCGCTGCTCTGACAGTCAGGCCAGCCAATACTTCTGCCGTAGATAATTTTTCTGCTGCACTCATCACCGCCGCCTGCAATAGCAGATCTCCCATCGGTGCAGAACCCGGATTCCAGTCACTCGCAATGGCTACACAGGCACCCGCATCCAATAGCTTACGCGCAGGTGCATAGTGCATGCCTAAGCCTAAAGAAGCACCGGGTAGCACGACAGATACGATATCTGCATTGGCCAACCGTGTGATATCATTTTCATTACTGGCTTCCAGGTGATCTGCTGACAAGGCGCCTGCTGCTATCGCTATGGCAGAACCGCCACTACTAAACTGATCTGCATGTACAGTTAATGCAAAGCCCAGTTCTTTTGCTTTTAGTAAATAAGGCAATGCTTCTGCTGCACTAAAGGCAGTTTCTTCTATGAAGATGTCTACTCTTTTACAATGAATAGCTGGTAGTAATTGCGCGACTACTTCTTCCAGATAATCAGCACCCGTGTAATCTTTCGGCATCATATGCGCTGCCAGACAAGTAGGCACCAGCGTAGCTTTCGTAAGCTCGCCAGCCTGTCTGATCGCCTGCAACATCCTGATCTCTTCATTTATTGACAGACCATATCCACTCTTCACTTCAATCGTAGTCACCCCTTCCTGCAAATGCCTGTTCGCTCTTTCAGCTGTATTTGTTCTCAATGTCTCAATAGATGCCGCACGCGTCTTCATCACAGAATCCCATATACCACCACCTGCACGTGCAATTTCGAGATACGTCTTCCCCGCTATGCGCATGGCATAATCACGGCTTCGGTTACCATCAAAACAGATATGCGTGTGGCAATCAATAAAGCCCGGCAGTAATACCGCAGGACCATATATCAACACTGGCAGTGCATGGGAATACTGATTACGTAGTTCATTGTAATCACCGACTGCTACAATCTTTCCTTCGTGCGTGACCACACCGCCATCTTCAATGACAGTGAGCTGTGCATCGGGCAATGCTCCCTTCAAAGGCAACCCTGTGAGGGGTATGATCTGTGAAAATGGTCCTATAAGTTTCATCTGTACAAATCAAATTGAATGGCTACTTCCTGTGCTTTTTCATATCCTGCATCTGCATGTCTGAAAATGCCTAATGCAGGATCATTGAATAATACCCTTTGCAAACAAGCTGCGGCCCTGTCAGTGCCATCTGCCAGTACCACCATGCCTGCATGTTGTGAATAACCCATGCCCACTCCTCCACCATGATGGAAGGATACCCAGGTAGCACCACCACCTGTATTGGCCATAAGGTTCAGCAATGTCCAGTCAGATACCGCATCTGAACCATCTTTCATAGATTCTGTTTCCCTGTTGGGAGAAGCCACAGAACCACAATCCAAATGATCTCTTCCTATCACAATAGGTGCTTTCACTTTACCACTGCGCACCAGTTCATTGAAGATCAGGCCCGCTTTTTCACGCTCTCCCATTCCCAGCCAGCATATTCTGGCAGGCAATCCCTGGAAGGCAACTTTCTCCTGTGCTTTTTTCAACCAGTTGATCAAAGGCTTGTTGTCAGGAAATGCTTCCATCAAGGCCTGATCGGTTGTATAAATATCCTGTGGATCACCTGATAATGCTACCCATCTGAAAGGACCTTTCCCTTCGCAGAACAGTGGCCTGATATAGGCAGGTGTGAACCCCGGAAAATCAAATGCATTCGGCTCTCCGCCTTCTCTTGCAAACTCACGCAGGTTATTACCATAGTCAAAAGTGATGGCACCTTTGCGTTGTAATTCCAGCATAAAACCTACGTGTCTTGCCATACTTTTCAACGATTGTTGTTTGTAAGCAGCAGGATCTTTTTTACGCAGGTCAGCGGCTGCTGCCAGTGTCAAACCGTTTGGTATATAACCATTGATAGGATCATGTGCAGAAGTCTGATCTGTTAATATATCAGGTATAATATTATCCTGCAATAATCTTTCCAGCATATCACCAGCATCACTCACCAGTCCGATAGACAGGGCTTCTCCTTTTGCCATCGCTTCTTTGGCCCAGCTAATGGCTTCTTCATAAGAATGCGTGATACGATCGATGTATTTAGTACCAATACGTTTTCTGATCCTGCTCTCATCCACATCTGCACCTAGGAACACAGCACCCGCCATAGTAGCGGCCAGTGGCTGTGCACCACCCATACCACCGATGCCGGCAGTAACCAGCAGTTTCCCTTTCAGGTCGCCATCAAAGTGCTGACGGCCGCATTCCACAAAGGTTTCGTAGGTACCCTGCAGAATACCCTGTGTACCTATGTAGATCCAGCTACCAGCCGTCATCTGTCCGTACATCATCAGTCCTTTTGCACGCAGTTCGTTGAAATGCTCCCAGGTAGCCCATTTCGGCACAAGGTTACTATTCGCCAGCATCACTCTTGGTGCCTGCGGATGTGTACGCACGATACCTACCGGTTTACCTGACTGTACTAACAGTGAATGTTCTTCATCCAGTGTAAGCAGGGTTTCGATGATCTTTTGCAATGCTTCCTTATTGCGGGCAGCCTGACCTATACCACCGTAAACAACCAGTTCATCAGGGTTCTCCGCCACTTCATCATCGAGGTTGTTCAGGAGCATGCGCAGGGGGGCCTCCGTTTGCCAGGAGCGGGCGTGCAGCTCAGGGCCACGAGGGGCCTTGTAATGGGGATGCGCTGCGTATTGCTTAATAAAATCCAAACTGGTCATGATAAATACCGTTGAGTGATAAATGATTGGCCAGGGCTGTTTCATTGGCTACCCTGACGATGGATTGCTGGCGTACGATTGTATGTAACTGTTGTATGTCGTAAGCGAAAATGCGGTCTTTGGTAGCGAAAGGTACCGTCTCTCTTACAAAGGCATGTACGGCTTCCAATACCGGACCTGATGTGAGCGGACGTCTGAAATTCACTGCCTGAGCGGCATACAACAATTCTATAGCGAGTATATATTCGAGATTATTTATTACCTGGTGGAGTTTGCGACCACTGATAGAGCCCATGGATACATGGTCTTCCTGTCCTAACGAAGTAGGCACGCTATCTGCGCTGGCAGGGAAACACAGCGTTTTGTTCTCAGTGACCAACGCTGCCGTGGTATACTGTGGTATCATAAAACCGGAGTTCAACCCGGCATCTTCAATCAATAATTTTGGCAATCCATACCTGCCTTCTATCATCATATAGCAACGGCGATCTGAAATGTTGCCCAGTTCTGCCGCCGCCACAGTCGCGTAATCCAGTGGCAATGCCAGTGGCTGACCATGGAAGTTACCACCACTGATCGTATCGTCTGCACTAAAGATGATAGGATTATCTGTTACGGCATTCAGTTCAATCGTTACCAGGTCGAGCAAATGTAACCAGGCAGTGCGCGAAGCACCATGTACCTGTGGCATACAGCGCAGGGAATAAGGATCCTGTACCCTGCCACAATCCACATGTGCCGCCATGATGCCGGAGTTTTCGAGCATCGTCTTCAGGCGGTGTGCTACCAGCTGATTGCCTGGAAATGGCCTGATGGCATGAATCCTGGGGTCAAAAGGACGTGCAGTACCCATCAGGCCTTCCAGTGATAATGCTCCTACAATATCCGCGGTTTCCAAAGCATTGTGTAGTCGTTGTAATGCTGTCACCGCAAAGGCAAGAATAAATTGCGTTCCGTTGATGAGGGCTAATCCCTCTTTAGGGCCCAGTGCCACAGGGGTCAGACCTTCTGCCTGTAACACAGCTGCCGCAGGTTGGCGCTGACCTTTATAATATACTTCACCCAATCCGATCAATGGCAGGAAGAGGTGTGACAATGGCGCAAGGTCGCCGGATGCACCCACTGAACCCTTCTCAGGTACAACTGGGGTGATATGCGCATCGATCATCCAGATGATGCGCTCCAGGGTAGCTGGTGCTACACCTGAGTATCCCTGTGCCAGGGCATGCACTTTGGTAATGAGCATGACTCTGGCTACCGTAATGGGGATTGGATTTCCTACGCCCACACTATGGCTTTGCAGTATATTATATTGTAAGGTCCGGGTATCTTGTTCATTGATGCGGGTATCGCACAGAGGGCCAAAACCGGTATTGATACCATATACCGTGCTATGTTGCGAGACGATGGTCTGTACGTGACCATAACTGGTAGCGATACGATCAGCCACTTCCGGCACCAGTACCCCTTTTACCTGCCCATCGGCAATGGCAAGGGCTTTACCGGGAGTGAGCTGATCTACCCCGTATTTGAATTGGTGTATCATTATAATTAGTTATTTCATTGCTTTCAGGATCCTGATGGATAAGGGTTCGGCTTCCACACTGTTTTCCACAGCAGTTACTGCTTCCAGTACCTGTTTACTCATTTTGTTTTCATCCGCCAGTTCGGTCATGGCCTTCGTAATTGCCTCCCATATTGGCTGTATCTGTTGCAGCATTTCCTCGCCCTTTTTACTGAGCATTACCAGTTGCCGGCGCCCATCGTCCGGACAGGGAGCGGTCCTGACCAGCCCTTTCTTTTTCAAACCTGTCACCAGCTGACTGATAGCCGAGTGACTTACTTCCAGCTGTGCAGCAATATCAATCAATGGCATGGGCTGTTCTTTGCCCAATATGTAAAACACCGGAAACCAGCTGGCTTCAAAGGGTATTCCAGCCTGCTCATATACCTTATTTACCTCGCTCAGGAAGTATTCACTCAATCGCCGTAACCGGCTGCCAAACACCAGGAAGCCCAAGGAAGAATAGAAACTCATGTAAATTATATAAGCACTTATACATTTAGATACAATAATAAGGAATTATTCAATTCCTTTTATTGAGACTAACCGTCTGGTATGTTAATTATTTTTTCCTGACATCGAACCAAACGGCTGATGAGTCAGATGGATCCCCATTATAGTTGATCTGCAATTCTTCTCCTTTCTTAATCTCTCTACGGGTGATGATACTCATGGTTTCTTCATCAAAATCCATTTCGTATATACAATTGGGGTCGTAGGAGTGATTATAGATGGAGCAAAAACCCAGTGCTATACAAGAACGGGTTTCACGCACACCCCATAGAAAAATGTAATTATGCAACTTGGTCTTATCCACGATTTCAGTGTCATCATAAGATAAAACGAGTACAGGCGAGGTTTCTATTCTGGTTCCCGCAGGTATTTTATCTTTTGTAAACACTCCACGACCTTTGCCTTTTGTCTTATCGACGTATAAATATGGTTTAATCATATAGCTGTAAAAACTTCGTAAAGTAAAGGTAAAGGAAGAAGTTATCAAAATCAGGCATAAAAATTTTAGGTTTGCGGAAATCTAACGTTCAAAGATGATTGATTACAATCCTAAGGCCTGGTTCACTTTTATATTCAGGATTCACAAGGCCGACACTGTACGCAAGTTGTTCCCCATGTTCATAGCCATTGGTTGTTATTCGGCTGTGGTTGCTCTTCTTGAGCTGAAATTACTGCACCTGTCAGACGTAGCTGAATGGAAAAATATAGTTTTTGTGCATAGTGTGCTGGGGTTTGTTATCTCCCTGTTACTGGTATTCCGTACCAATACGGCCTACGACCGCTGGTGGGAAGGCCGCCGGCTTTGGGGTAGCCTGGTAAACAACAGCCGCAATCTGGCTATCAAGCTACATGCGATGTTGCCTGCCAGCAATACTGCTTCGAGAGAGTTTTTCAGGGTCATGATCCCCAATTATGCGTATGCCCTTAAGAATCACCTCCGCACCAGATATATCCCTGAAGAACTGGACCTGAGCCAGGGTGCCCCGCTGGATGATAAAAAACACGTTCCTAACCAGATAGCTGTTCAGATTATTGCACATGTCAATGACCTGTACCGCAAGCAGCAGCTCTCCGGCGAACAGTTGATCCTTCTTAAAGATGAATTACAGGCTTTTACGGATGTATGTGGCGCCTGTGAACGTATCAGGAATACCCCCATCCCCTTTTCCTATAGCGTATTTATCAAGAAGTTCATTTTCTTCTATGTAATGACCTTACCCTTTGGATATGTATTTACCGTAGGTTTCCTGATCATACCGATCGTCGTTTTCATTTTCTATGTACTGGCCAGCCTTGAGTTGATCGCAGAGGAAATCGAGGACCCATTTGGTTTTGATGCCAATGACCTGCCGACAGACACTATTTCTGCCAACATTCGTAAGCATGTGGCAGAGATATTGTGATGTTCCCAATTCAACTTTCTTTAATTTCGCCACCTGACAGCCTTTTGGACTATGGAAAATGAAGCTTTACTGGAAAAATTTGAGCAGCTGATCAAAGAGCAAGGCTACCAGGAACTGAGAGTGTACCTGGATGATCAGCTCATTACTGATATAGCAGAACTCATTCATGAAATGCCGGAGCAGGCGGGCATTATTATTAATAATTTGTCCATAGGCCGGGCATCGGCTGCTTTCAGGATATTGGAATTCCATGTCCAGGAAGATGTGATCAGGGAATTGCCTGCTGCCAAAGTAGCGGAACTGCTCAACGAGCTCCCTGCCGATGACCGTACCTCCTTCCTGGGAGAACTGCATAGCGATGTGGTAAAAGAACTGATCAAGCTCCTGGATCCTGAGGAACGCAAGATCACCCTGAGCCTGCTCGGTTACAAAGAAACCAGCGTAGGCCGTATCATGACCCCCGACTACATCGCAGTCAGGGAGGAATGGTCCGTGAAGCATGTGCTGGACTACATCCGCGAATATGGTAAGGATAGTGAAACCATCGACGTAATATATGTAGTGGACGAAAAAGGCAAGCTGATCGATGACTTCAGGATCAGGGAATTCCTGCTGGTAGCCACCGACACCATGGTGCATACCCTCATGGACGACCGCTTTGTAGCCCTGCACGTGAACGATGAACAGGAAGAAGCCATCCAGATCTTCAGGATGGAGAACCGGGTAGCCCTCCCTGTAGTGGATGATGAAGGTATCCTGTTGGGAATCGTGACCATTGACGATATGTTGTGGATTGCGAACGAAGAACATACAGAAGATATCCAGAAGATCGGTGGTACCGAAGCCCTGGACGAACCTTACCTGGACATTCCCCTCCTGAAGCTGGTGAAGAAACGCATAGGCTGGCTCGTCATTCTCTTTATAGGCGAAATGCTCACTGCTACTGCCATGGCCTTTTTCGAAGGTGAAATCGCCAAAGCAGTCGTACTGGCACTATTCGTTCCACTGATCATTTCCAGTGGTGGTAACAGCGGCTCCCAGGCCTCTACCCTTATCATTCAGGCCATGGCCCTGGGTGAAATTACCCTGACTGACTGGTGGAGAGTGATGCGCCGTGAGATCGTTTCCGGCCTGCTGCTGGGTGGGGTACTGGGTATCATTGGTTTTATCAGGATCGTATTCTGGAATTCACTCTTCCATAGCTATGGAGAGCATTCTATACTGGTAGGTCTCACTGTAGGTATATCACTGGTAGGCGTAGTACTATGGGGTACCCTTTCCGGCTCCATGCTGCCCCTCATACTGAAAAAGCTGGGGGCTGACCCTGCTACCTCTTCCGCGCCATTTGTGGCCACACTGGTGGATGTAACAGGGTTGCTGATCTATTTCTCTGTGGCTTTTGCCCTTATGAAAGGAACATTGCTCTAATACCGGATACGCTTACATCTGGCCGTATCCCTGCTTTTGCGGACAATAAATAAACTACTGTAATCTGCTTCTTTTACCGAATCCACTGGTGCCTTTGCTTTCAATGAACGAATCACTGGCACCAGTGTTTTTTGTTGCCCGATTATCAACAATCGCTTGCCCCAGTCTTCTCTGCGGGTAATTTCATACAACAATCCCTCCCCTGAAGAATCAGGTTGATAAGTCACCGTATCTATATTTAAATAAATTCTGAGTGATTCTGCCGTTTCCTTTGCGGAAGCATATGGAGTAATATAAATACGTTGTACACCGGAGTCTTTCAGGAACCGGTACAGGGCACCTGCTTTTGCATAGCCACTGTCTGTAAGCATTATCGAATCACATTCCTGTGCATGCCTTACGAGATAAAAAACACCAGTCAGAAACGTACTGTCTTCTGACAGGGGTACCTGCTGCCGTTCTGGTAACGGCTGCTGGCATGCCATGCAGCAGAACAATAATATTACAACATATCTCATAGGATAACTGATTCAATTTCTGCGACAAATTACGCATTTTCTACGCATTTGAAACTGGATAAGTCCGCCTTTATATGCTTAACTATATCATGATCATTAGATTATCTTTAAACTTTATTACCCATTGTTTGTAGAATTTTCACATTTTTTAGGCATATTGCAACCCGTCTCCATGTAAAACTGAAAAACAATATGTGCGGAATAGTCGCTTATATAGGCCAACGAGAAGCCTACCCCATCGTTCTCAAAGGATTAAAAAGGCTTGAATATCGCGGTTACGACAGCGCCGGAGTGGCTTTAATAAATGATGGACTGAAGGTCTACAAGAAAAAAGGTAAAGTTTCTGAACTGGAAGATCACCTGACCGGAAAGAACACAAGTAGTCATATTGCTATAGGTCATACCCGCTGGGCAACCCACGGCGAACCTTGTGACAGAAATTCTCATCCCCATATGTCGGGCAATGGCAAACTGGCCATGATCCACAACGGTATCATTGAAAACTATACCCAGCTGAAACAGGAACTGCTGAACAAAGGACACGTGTTCACCAGCGATACGGATACAGAAGTCCTGATCCACTTTATCGAAGAGATTCAGCAAAGCAATCAATGCGGCCTTGAAGAAGCCCTGCGCATCGCCCTGAAAAGAGTGGTAGGCGCTTACGTGCTCGTGATCATGGACGAGGATAACCCTGATACCCTGATCGCTGCACGCAAAGGGAGTCCCCTCGTAATCGGCGTAGGCAAAGGCGAACACTTCCTCGCTTCCGATGCTTCTCCGATCATAGAGTATACTAAAGAAGTAGTATATGTAAACGACTACGAAATCGCCATCATCAAAGCCGATGAACTGATCCTGAAAAATATCTCCAACGAAAGGCAAACGCCTTATATCCAGAAACTGGATATCGAACTGGCTGCGATTGAAAAAAGCGGTTACGACCACTTTATGCTCAAAGAGATATTTGAGCAACCACAAACCATCCTCGATAGCTTACGTGGCCGTCTGGATGCCAAAAAGGGCACCCTCACCATCGGTGGTATCCGCGATCACCTGTCACAACTGGCAGGCGCTAAGCGCATCATCATCGTGGCCTGTGGTACCTCCTGGCATGCGGGCCTCGTGGCTGAATATATGATTGAAGAACTGTGCCGCATTCCCGTGGAAGTTGAATATGCTTCTGAGTTCCGCTACCGCAACCCGGTTGTTGGAGAAGGTGATGTGATCATAGCTGTATCTCAATCCGGCGAAACTGCCGATACACTGGTGGCCATTGAAGCCGCTAAGAAAAAAGGCGCCACCATCCTCGGTGTGTGCAACGTAGTCGGTTCTTCTATCGCCCGTATTTCAGATGCTGGTGCTTATACACACGCCGGTCCTGAAATCGGCGTGGCCAGTACAAAAGCCTTTACCGCCCAGCTGGCAGTATTGTGCCTCATTGGTCTGAAAGTAGCACAGGAAAAGGGCACTATCACCGAACAGCGCTTCCAGCACCTGCTGGATGAACTGGACAACATTCCTGAAAAAGTAGCCACCGCCCTGCAATTGAACGACCAGATCAAAAAAATCGCGGATAAGTACAAAGATGCCCGCGACTTCCTCTACCTGGGTCGTGGTTACAACTTCCCTGTAGCACTGGAAGGTGCACTCAAACTAAAAGAGATCTCTTACATACATGCAGAAGGATACCCTGCTGCCGAAATGAAACATGGCCCTATCGCCCTGGTAGATGAAAACCTGCCTGTGGTATTTGTGGCTACCCGCGACAGCTATTATGAGAAAGTAGTATCCAACATCCAGGAGATCAAGGCCCGCAAAGGCAAGGTCATTGCCGTGGTTACAGAAGGTGACCTCACCATTCCACCTATGGCAGACGATGTGATCGTTATACCTGAAGCAGATGAACTCGTGGCGCCTATTGTTTCCGTAATTCCTTTGCAGTTACTCGCTTACCATATAGGCGTTCTGAAAGGATATGATGTGGATAAGCCAAGAAACCTGGCGAAGTCAGTGACTGTTGAATAATCTCAAAACGCTTACATGAACCTGATACAGAAAAAACCGCTCACTGAGCTGGGGTACAATTTTGTAGCAGCGCCTTATTTGCCGGAAGGAAAAGATGAATACTATCTCCGCGATCAGCAGTGGGGAAAGTCAAACATCTACCGGCATCTATCTGCATTGGAGATAGAGACGCTTGTTAGAAATGACAACACTTCTGACAACTGGAATAATATTTCTGTCACGAATGAGTTCAACCCCCAATTGGTTAAGCACTGCCAGTTCTTTGGTATTGTGCGTATTGGAAAACTGGAACCTTACTTCCTGGAATTCCATAACCTGCGCCTCCCTGTAGGATTGTACAACAGTACTATTTCTTCCTGCGACTTTGGCGACAATGTAGTCGTGCACAATGTGAACTTCCTGTCGCATTACCTGATCGGCAACGATGTGATGATCTGTAATGTAAATGAAATGGCCACTACCGGTCATGCTAAATTCGGGAATGGGATCGTGAAAGAAGGCGAACCCGAAAACCTGCGTATCTGGCTGGAGCTGTGCAATGAAAACGGTGGCAGATCGATCATGCCCTTCGATGGTATGCTGCCCGGCGATGCATGGCTGTGGACCCGTAACCGTGACGACAAGGAACTGCAGGAAAAATTCAAAGCCTTTACTGAACAACAGTTTGATAAGAAACGTGGCTACTATGGTATGGTAGGCGATCGCTGTGTGATCAAGAATGTGAAGATCCTGAAAGACGTCATGATCGGCACAGATGCTTACCTGAAAGGCGCCAATAAAATTAAAAATGTCACCATCAATAGCAGTGCAGAAGCCTCTACACAAATAGGTGAAGGTTGTGAACTGGTGAATGGTATAGTAGGCTATGGCTGTCGCGTGTTCTATGGTGTGAAAGCCGTACGCTTCATCATGGCATCACATTCACAGCTGAAGTATGGTGCGCGACTCATCAACTCTTATTTAGGTAACAACGCCACCATCTCCTGCTGCGAAGTATTGAATTCATTGATCTTCCCGGCACATGAGCAGCACCATAACAACTCCTTTTTATGTGCGGCCCTCATCATGGGACAGAGTAATATGGCTGCCGGTGCCACCATCGGTTCCAACCATAACTCAAGAGGTCCGGATGGTGAAATCATTGCAGGGCGCGGTTTCTGGCCGGGTCTCTGCGTGAGCTTAAAACACAATTCCCGCTTTGCCACCTTTACACTGATTGCAAAAGGAAACTATATGCAGGAGATGGATATTCCATTTCCATTTAGTTTAGTGATCAATGATGAGCAGCATAATTGTCTGAAGATTATGACAGGCTATTGGTTCCTGCACAACATGTACGCACTGGCGCGTAACTCCTGGAAATACCTGGATCGTGACAAGCGTACAGATAAGACACAGCTGATAGAATACGATTACCTGGCGCCGGATAGCGTGGAAGAAATGATTCACGCCATGGCACTGATGGAAGCCGCTACTGGTAAGGCATGGCACCTGCATACAGAAACAGATTGCCCTGAACTGACGGAGCAACACTATCGCCAGAAAGGACAGGATCTGCTGCTTAATCATCCTGTGGATGTAGCAAAACTGAAGATACTGATCAAAGGAGTGGAGAACAGTAATCGGGAAGTACACTTATTGAAAGTGCACAAAACCTACCCGTTATTCCGTGCATTGATCGTACTCTATGCAGTAAAAAATGTGCTACAATTTGTAGAAACAAATGAGGTTAAAACATTTGAATCGATTCACAACATTGCACTCACCGCACAGCGCGAACACTGGTACAATGTAGGCGGACAGCTGATGCCGGCATCTACCCTGCATGATTTGAAACGCGATATCCGGGAGGGTAAAGTGAGCAGCTGGGCAGATCTGCATGCACAATACCAGGAGATAGGTCAACGGTATGCTACAGACAAATTGCAGCATGCTATTGCATCGCTCCTGTTTATACAGGAAAAAACAATCGCTGATTTTAATGCAGATTTCTTTATTGAATGTTTGCAGGCATCCATACAAACGCAGACGTTATTGACAGAGGGAATCCAGAAATCAAGAGCGAAAGATTATGAGAATCCATTCAGGAAGATGACGTATGAAAATGAAGCAGAGATGGATGCGGTAGTGGGAAAGTTGGATGATAACAGTTTTATTAAGCAAACGCAGGAAGATCTGGTGACATATAAACAAAAGGTAAAAGCGCTGATAAAACTCCTCGCATAAAATAAATGAACATATTATAAAAAAAGCCCCATCACTAAAGTGATGGGGCTTTTTTTATACCCTTTGTATAGCAGGATGCCGTTTCTATAAGGGTACCATAAGGTCATTAAAAGGGTATTTGTATATCCTTTGGATATTGAGGTACCTATATAGTGAAGTAATAGTACTCATTTGGCGTTATTGTCGCGTTATTATTTCAATGAATAGTTTTAATATTGATCTTATAACCCCAAAATTGTTTGTTATGGCTATTGTCAAAGACAACTTATTACTTCAGGCCGTGGAGGGCACTCTCGGCAATCAATTCACCATTTACAGGCGGAACGGGCAGATTATTATAGCGAAGAAGCGCGGTCCGTCAAAGAAAAAACCGACACAAAAGCAGCTGGAAGCGAGGTATAAGATGCTCGTTGCGGCAGCTTATGCAAAGGCGATCATACAGGACCCTGAGATAAAGGCTTATTATAAGTCTTTGGCAGGCCCCGGACAGAATGCTTATAATATGGCGGTGAAGGATGCTTACCGTGCGCCGGAAATTCAGAATATCAGGTTGGAAGATATGGATGTGGTGGTAACGGCAAAAGATGAATTCAGGGTAGCGGATGTGCAGGTAAGGGTGATAGATGATGCAGGTGTGATACTCGAAAGAGGATCGGCCAGGTTAGGCAGGAACGGCGTGGATTGGTATTATAAGGCAGCTGTGTTGCCGCCAGGTGGCCGCGTCATTGTGGTAGCGGTAGATCTGCCGGGGAATGAAAGGGTGGAAGAATTACTGATCACCTGAGTGATTGCAGATTTTGCCGGAAAATAAAACAGTGGAAGAATTGCTGATCACCAGAGTGAATTAAAAAGTCGCCTCATAATATTTATGAGTCGCCCCCTTTTTGATTAAATTGCAGGATGGAACCAAACCGCTGCTCATGGTCTACCAAAGACCAGCTCTACAAAGACTACCACGACAATGAATGGGGCGTTCCGCTTCACGACGATACCCGCCTGTTCGAAATGATCAATCTCGAAGGTGCTCAGGCTGGTCTGAGCTGGTATACAGTGCTCACTAAAAGAGAAAACTACCGCAAAGCTTTTGACAACTGGGACGCAAAAAAGATTTCAAAATACACGGACAAAAAGATTGAATCCCTCATGGCGGATGCCGGCATTATCCGTAACCGCCTCAAAATAAACGGTACCGTTCTCAATGCAAAAGCATTCCTTGAAGTACAAAAGGAATTCGGCAGTTTTGACAAATACATCTGGAGTTTCGTGGGTGGTAAACCGATCGTCAATCACTTCAAATCCCTGAGTGAGGTACCAGCTAAAACCCCCATCTCCGATGCGATGAGCAAAGACCTGCTCAAGCGTGGATTTAAGTTCGTAGGTTCTACTATCTGCTACGCCTTTATGCAGGCCACAGGTATGGTAGATGACCATGTAGCAGATTGCTGGAGGAGGAAGAAAAAGTAATTAATCCGCTATCATCACTTCACTAAAATCCGGGTTCTTCAAAAAATGTTTATCCGTAAGGGTGAGTAAGAACATATATAACTGCCGTTGTTCCTTTGGTGACAGTTGCATACCACGTACTAAAGGATCAACGGTACTACCATTCTCCTGTCCATGATCATACATGGCAAACACCTGGAAAATATCAAAGAACCTTCCATCATGCATGTAAGGCGCACTCACCATTACATTGCGTAAAGAAGGTACTTTAAACTTCATATAATCTCCTGTATTGTTTGTAATACGCATACGTCCCATATCATTCATATTCGGACTGTAAGGCAACCCATTATTCCGTGCTGTGAAGTCTGTAAAAAACGGTTCTTTATGGCACCCTGCACACTTCTGCTGAAAAGTTTTATAGCCACCTCCTTCTTCTGCCGTAAAGGTCACACCGGGTTCTCCCCTTCTCACACTGTCATACTTACTGTCAAAGCTGATCATAGTCGCCATGAACTGCGCCAGTGCTTTGAACATCCGCTGACTCGTCACTTCTTCCGTACCATATGCCGCTTTGAACATTTGTTGGTATTTCTCATTGCATTTGAGCCGGTCTAACAGTTCATTCAGTGGCATGTCCATTTCATTTTCTGCAACAATGGGCGACATGGGTTGTATATCCAGGTGATTCACACCGCCATCCCACATGAAATCTTTTTGCCAGATCAGGTTGAACAAAGTAGGTACAGAACGCGTACCCATCCTACCATACACACCATGTGCCAGTGCATGGTCAAAATGACCGAATGCGGCAAACTGCTGATGACAAAATCCACAGGAAACCGAACTATCGCGGGATAACTTCGGATCATAAAATAAATATCTTCCTAAGGCAATACCTTCTTTTGTCAATGGGTTTTTAGAAAAGTCATATACAGGTTTAGGGAGACTATCAGGCAATTGGAGGGTTACATAGGTGACACCAGGGCCAGGGCCTTTCCCACGGAGACTGATCCCCATCAGGAAAAGGCAGAATGCCATGATCACATACGTCGCTTTGGAATTCATTATTTTGATTTAACGGAAAACATGTGACTGTAATTATCTGCAATCCGGTCTCCTATCGTACCTGGGGACATAAAGCCCGCCGTTTCACTAAAGCGGATCGGATTCGAACCATTGAACCAGGCCGCAGCATCTGCTACGAGGTCCACCACAGGCGTCTTGTCTGCCGAGACTACAAATGATGTATTTACATGTATCATCCGCTGAGACTGGTGTGTGCCCCTATATCCTCCAATATGAAATTGCAATACATGCCCCGGTAAATGAGAAGCAGGAGACGTGCCTTCCAGTTTCGCCATAATGTAACCACTGTTCCATGTCCAGAACATGCCGTAAAGAGGGTCTAAAGCCCCGCTCTGCACCCCCGTGCAGTTCATGATACTATCTACCCCGATCATGAAAGAAACAGCCTTATATCGCCCCAATGGCAGCCCTGTGAGGGAGATCTTTTTGCTGGCGGCACTATCATCACTGACCAGGAAATATTCAGGTGGTAATTTAATAGCTTCTCCTGATTCATTGGTGAAGGAGAAATTGCTGAGGTAGTATTTGAATTTCGTAATGGTAAAGGTATCTCCCTGTGCGGTATAATAAGCTTTATTGGTCCGCATAGGCTGGTGGTTCACCTCGTGAGTGATGGTGATTGATACGGATTGTGATGCAACCGTATGACCGATCAAAAGGCAAAGGAATAACAATAACCGGTTCATGATCCGAATGTAGTTAAAAAAAAATAGCTTCTGCGGATGGCAGAAGCTATTTACATATTTCATGATGAGAATCATCGCTGTTTATAACCCCAGCCGCCAAAGTAGAATACCACGGAGAAACAAACCAGTGGTACTACATAAGCGATGGCTGTCGATTTCATATCCGCCAGGGTACCCATTACATAAGGTACGATCGCACCACCTACTATGGCCATGATCTGGAAGGAAGAAGCCCTTTTGGTATGTACACCCAGATCTTTCACACCCAGTGCGAAGATGGAAGGGAACATGATAGACATAAAGAAGAAAATAGCCATCAGTGCATACACAGAGATCTCTCCATGACCGGCTATCACCAGCATACAAAGCAGCACGTTGATAAATGCATAGATCATCAGCAGCTTGTTAGGTTTTATTTTCCGCATGATGGCGGTACCCACAAATCTGCCTGCCAGGAATAATCCAAGCCCGATCGCCAGCAGTGACGATGCCTGCTTACTGGTAGTACCCTGCCAATATTCTGTAACATAGTTGATGAATAATGCGGCCACACCTACCTGAGCAGCTACATAAAAGAACTGGGCGATGATACCCCATATAAAATGGGAATGGGAAAATAATGGCTTCGCTTTCGCAGCAGCATCAAGACCTTCCTCCTCATCTTCCCTGATCTCAGGCAATGGTGTACGGAAAAAGAACATGGCGATCAGTACGACAACAATACCAATAACAATGTAGGTAAGCTGAACGACCGTCAGGTCTTTGGCTGCGGAGACTGCTGCGGTTTTGTCTTCCAGGAACAGCTGCCCCCCGATGAAAGCGCCTAATGAAGACCCTGCGCCATTAAAACACTGTGACAGGTTCAAGCGAAATTCAGAAGTTTCACTTTTACCAAGCACGGTTACATAAGGATTCGCTGCCGTTTCAAGACAGGCCAGTCCACAGGCAAGGATAAACAATGCCGCCAGAAAGCCGTTGAAACTAAGCGCTCCTGCAGCGGGATAAAATAAAAACGCCCCTATTGCATACAGCACCAATCCCAGCAGGATACCTTTTTTGTAACCATATTTATTCATGAAGATGCCAGCCGGCAATGCCATCAGGAAGTATGCCCCGAAATAAGCAAACTGCAACAGGGTAGACTTTCTCTTCGTCACTTCCAGTACATCCTGAAAATGTTTGTTTAAAATATCGAGCAACCCATACGCAAATCCCCATAAAAAGAACAGGCTGGTCACCAGTATAAATGGAAACAGGTAACTCTTATTCGTATCGATGTTTGCCTTAACTGTGGAAGTGGACATTGTGGCTCCGGCCATTGTGGAAAATTTGAATGGTTTAAAAATAAGTTAGCTCAGAGACCTGTCCAGATGGGTATAACCACCATCGACATAGATGATCTGGCCGGTAGTATGAGACGACGCGTCAGACAGTAAGAACACTGTCATATTAGCAATTTCTTCGGAGGTGGTCATTCTCTTTTCTAAAGGAATTTTAGAAACGATAGCAGCCAGTTTTTCCTTTGGATCAGGCAGGGAGTTGATCCAGTTTTCGTACAGTGGCGTCCATACTTCAGCAGGGATCACGGTATTTACGCGGATGCTGTAAGGCAGCAATTCCACTGCCCATTCGCGGGTCAGTGCATTGATACCACCTTTGGAAGCAGCGTAACCACTGGTATTACCCTGGCCGGTTTCAGCCACTTTGGAACCGATATTTAAGATACTGCCTTTAGTCGTTTTCAGATAAGGCAGTGCATAGTGCGCGAGGTTATAATAGTGAGAGAGGTTCTTTTGCAGAGAAGCCATGAATTTCTCAGGGCTGCCGCTTTCCAGGCCTACACCGTCATTCACGCCGGCGTTGTTTACAAGACCATCGATGCGGCCAAATTCTGCTACTACCAGATCAATTACTTTTTTGCAATCTTCCACTTTACCCAACTCAGCTGCAACGCCAAAAGCCTTGCCACCGGCAGCTTTGATCGCTGCTACAGTTTTATCATTATCAGCTGCGTTTCTGCCTGCCACTACAGCAATGCCACCTTCAGCGGCAATCAGTTTGGAGATAGCTTCGCCTATTCCTTTTGCACCACCAGTAACAATAAACACTTTTTCCTTTAATCCCAGATCCATGTGAACGATTTAAATATTGTTTAGAAATATTATTCTTTTAATAGTTCTTCCTTTGGAAGACATGTAAGGCTTTTCAAGAGAATTGAATTCGTTCGAATTACTTTGAACTCCCTTTGATTGCCTATAGCCCATAAAATGCGATCGCATTTCCACCCATTATCTTCGCCTGCTCAGTTGCTGATAAATGACTGATATAATCAGTCACAATACCTTTTACCTGTGTATAACTACCCGCCAGCTGGCATACCGGCCAGTCGGAGCCAAACAGGAGTCTGTCTGCGCCAAAAGCTTCCAGGCAAACTTCCAGGAATGGCGTAAAATGCGCCGGCTCCCAATTGCTCCAGTCAGCTTCAGTGACCATACCACTGAGTTTGCAATATACATGCGGATACTGTGCAATGGCACGCATCTGTTGTGCCCAGCTTTCCACATCACCGGTTTTAATATACGGTTTAGCCAGATGATCGATCACCAGGCGGTGATCAGGAAATTTCTGTACAAACGTAGCTACTGCCGGTAGTTGTACCGGGTAGACCAGGATGTCGTAAGTAAAGTTATATTTCGACAGGAGGTGTATACCCCTGCAAAAGTCTTCCCTGATAATAAATGCAGGATCAGGCTCACCTTGTACGATATGCCTGAAACCTTTCAGCATGGGAAACTGGCTATAATGCGCCAGCCTGTTTTCCAGGTCTGCATCGCGCAGATCTATCCAACCCACAATGCCTTTAATAAAATCATGTCCGGCAGCAAGTCCCAGCAGGAAATCAGTTTCCACCTCTGACTGGTCCGCCTGTACAGCGACACAGCCATCCACATTATTTTGCGCCAAAACCGGTAGTAGGTGTTGTGGCAAAAAATCCTGCTGAATCACTTTCATATCATCAGTGATCCAGGCATCCTTTACAGGATGATATTGCCAAAAATGCTGGTGAGCGTCTATGACCATTTTTTCATAACGTTTGCTTCCTTATTAAAATGCCAGGCTTAGTAAGTCTCTTTTTACAATGCAAAGATCTTCTCCATAAATATCCATTTTTCTCCTGGCTTAGCCACTGGTAAGGCCTGCTGGTATTTCCACATCAGCGCTTCCCACTCCTGTACTTTGGGGTTAGCAGCATCTGCAGCATCTTTCTTTTCGAATGAAAAGGTTTCATCTACTTCCATGATCATAAACAGGCGGTCCATGATACGGTATATCTCCATGTTCACTATACCGCTGTCTAATATACTCTTCCTGATTTCCGGCCATATTTCCCGGTGGTACGCTTCGTACTCAGCGATCAAAACCGGGTCATTCTTCAGATCTAACGCAAGACAGTGCCTCTTCATATCGTAGCAAATTACAAGTTTAAAGGGAATAAATGTCAGAATTACAGCAAGTGGAAAATTTAGCGGTCAGACGGCAAAAGCAGTCTGACCGCATCATAATTTCTTACAGCATTCTTATTTGAAAGCAACAGCTGTTTGTTTGGATGTACCCAGACCGTCAATACCCAGCTCAATCACATCACCAGCTTTTACATATACATTTGGTTTCATTCCCAAACCTACGCCCGCAGGTGTACCTGTAGAGATCACATCGCCCGGCAGCAGGGTCATAAACTGGCTCAGGTAGGAAACGATGAAAGGGATTTTAAAGATCAGGTTGGCTGTAGTACCATCCTGCATGGTTTTACCATTCAGGGTTAACCACAGACGCAGGTTATCCACATCTTTAATTTCCTCTTTGGTTACCAGCCATGGACCCAGCGGTGCAAAGGTGTCATTACTCTTACCTTTTACCCACTGTCCGCCACGTTCCAGCTGGAACTCACGCTCGCTATAGTCGTTGTGCAAGGCATAACCTGCTATATATTCCAGCGCATCCTTTTCTTCAATATAGCTGGCTTTCCTTCCAATCACCACAGCCAGTTCCACTTCCCAGTCAGTTTTTACGCTGTTGCGGGGAATGACTAAGTCATCATTCGGGCCTACCAGCGCAGTAGTACTCTTGAAAAATACGATTGGTTCCTGTGGAATCGCTGCATTGGTTTCCTTTGCGTGGTCAGCGTAGTTCAGACCAATGCAAATAATCTTGGAAGGCCTGGTGATAGGGCTTCCGAGACGGGTACCTGCAGGCACAGAAGGGCAATTTTTTTCATTTTGCGCCCACCATGCAGCCAGACGGTTCAGTCCATCTGTCGCCAGAAATTGCTCTCCAAAATCTTCACCGAATGCACTGACATCAAACATGCCTGCTTCGGTTACCACTCCCGGCTTCTCAGCTCCCGGTGCTCCAAATCGTATCAGTTTCATATGTTAATTGTACTTTGTTTTTTATTTTAACACTTATCGCAATGAATTGATCTTCAGGTGACCATTATCCACTTTGATTTCCACCAGGTTTGTGTACTTTTTGTTCAAGATCTGCACCAGGAACACCTGTTCCGGATGAGAAGGTGATTGTACGATACCTGTGGTTGCTTCTGCAGGCACCACCATTCCAATGGTCCTGTTAGCGCCACCGAATTCTGCATAAATTCTCACAGAATCAGGAGAAGAAACCGGCAGTTTTTTCACGATCAGGTCAGCGATGATAGTACCGGATTGAATTTGTTGTTCGTAAGAATCAACTGCTTTCATATCCAGGCTAATGGTGCCTAAACCGGCCTTTTCTTCAGCATAGTGCCATACTGCTGCAGGAGGCGTACCTACCTGATTGATTTTTGCACTACCGTTATCAACACTTGCATGATAATAGCGGGTGCTATGGTCACTTTTCAGCACACCAATGTATACGCTGTTTGGCTTGTCCCACACGGCACGATACAGATCCTGCTCGGCCACGTCTCTTGCCAGAGGCAGTTCAAACGTTTTGTCCGAAGACTGTCCGTCTGCTTCAAAATGGATGGAGATACGGGTCGTATCTGCATCTGCCGGGAAAGCGATTGCTACCTTACCCGAAGGCGTAGCTGGTTGAAACGCAGCTGTGCTATCTCCCGCCTGCTGGCCGTTGCCGGCGTTGGTACCTGTACCGCCACATGCGTACAATAAAGTTGTGGCAGGTATGATAACTGACCAAATAGATTTCATGAATAATGGAATTGTGGTTGATTAATTACAAATTAGAATTTACGAATATAAGATACCTTTTGTCTTATTTCATAATTCTTTACTTATAATTAATTATTAAGCTTTATAAAACCACCATCCAAAGGATAATCACAACCTGTGATGAAGCCTGCTTCCTCTGAGCACAGGTACAGTGCCAGGGTGCCTACTTCTACTGGTTTTGCCATACGTCCAATTGGTTGTGTCTGAGAGAGTTTCTCAAACATTTCCGCTTCTTTACCAGGGTAGTTTTTAGCGATAAATCCGTCTACAAATGGTGTATGCACACGTGCAGGAGACACACAGTTACAACGGATACCATCCCTGATAAAATCTTTTGCCACAGAGAGGGTCATCGTGAGCACAGCACCTTTACTCATAGAGTAAGCGAATCTGTCAGGAATACCTACGCTGGAAGCAATAGAAGCTACGTTCAGGATCACACCGCTCTTTTGCGCTTTCATCTGCCCGATTACGGCGAACATACAGTTGTACGTACCTTTCACATTCACATTATATACTCTGTCCAGATCTTCTTCTGAAGTGGTGTCTAACCGGCCTACGTGGGCAATACCGGCACAGTTTACAAGGATGTCGATGCGGCCTGCAGCAGCAGTGATCTTTTCCATCACAGCTACAACTTCCGACTGTTTGGCTACGTTACAGCCGTATACAGCAGCTTTGCCACCTTCGGCAGTGATGTCTGCAGCTGTCTGGCGACCACCGTCTTCATTCAGCTCTATGATGTGAACACTGGCGCCCTGTGCACCAAAAACCTTAGCAATAGCCTGACCAATTCCACTTCCTCCGCCCGTAATGACTGCCACTTTATTATCTAATCTAAACAGGTTCATAATTTCCTTAATTTAAGGGTTCTAAAATAGCCTTTTTAACAAGGGGAATTCCATCTTTTTTTAGCAGAAGTCTATACTTTATTACCATATTTTATATTTTTTAAATAGATAAAGGTTGAAATTCAATTACACTGTTGTTATTTTCTTCATTTTCTGGTATCATTTTGCTTTTGCGCAAAGTAACCAGTCTGATTTGGTGGATCTTACGAAGTACATTCCGCATATCAGATTGGATATCCGATATGCGACGGCTAATAACTTTACACATCAGGTGTTGTATCCGCGTGCAGCCGCTTATTTAAAATTGCCGGCGGCGAAGGCGCTGAAAGAAGTACAGGAGGAGTTGGAGGAACGGGGATTGGGGTTGTTGATCTATGATGGATACAGGCCTTTTAGTGTGACGCAGAAGATGTGGGAGATTGTGCCGGATGAAAGATATGCAGCGAATCCGGCAAAAGGGTCAGGGCATAATAGAGGGATAGCAGTGGACCTTACATTATGTGATTTAAAAACGGGTAAGCCTTTGGCAATGCCGACAGATTTTGATGATTTTACGGAGAAGGCGCATCAGTCGTATAACGTACAGGATACACTGGTGGCAAATAACCGGAAGTTATTGAGGGAGGTGATGGAGAAGCATGGGTTTATTAACTTAACTACGGAATGGTGGCATTTTTATTTGAAAGATGGACAGCAGTATCCGCTTATGAATGTAGACTTCCAAAAACTACAAAATCATTGAGCTGCTTGCTCCGCAAGCAGCTCAATGATTTTGATTGTGGGTTGTTGAATTCAGCGGAGCCGAAATTCAACAACCCACGAAGGAATTCAAAAAGTTTTAGAATATTTTATTCAGCGCATCCACATAAGCATGCATAGAAGCATTCACAATATCCGTCGAAGTCCCATATCCATAGTAACTCTGACCATTATGCTTCACCCTCATATTCACCTTACTCACATCCGCACTACCCCCTCTCATTGACTGAATATTAAACTCATCAATATCTATCTGATCTTTAATAATCTCATGGATCGCATTGATCGCTGCATCCACCGGACCATTACCAGCAGAACTAGCTTCCTTCTCCTCACCATTGATCTTCAGTTTCACAGTCGCCATAGGACGCAGCGGATCGCCACATACTACCTGCAACAATGTAACCTTGATCGCCTTATCATCTGTATAATTCTGATCATTACCATTCCCCATCAGTTCTAACAGATCTGCATCAGAAATCTCTTTCTTGCTATCTGCCATCACCAGGAAACGCTGATACACCTCATCCAGATTCACCTTATCCAGTTTATAACCCAGTCGCTCCAGGTGATGCTTCAGGGCATGGCGGCCACTACGTGCAGTCAGGATAATCGCATTAGACTCAATACCCACATCCTCCGGATTCAGGATCTCATAGTTTTCACGATGCTTCAGCACACCATCCTGGTGAATACCGGAACTATGTGCAAATGCATTACGACCTATGATTGCCTTATTCGGCTGCACCGGCATACGCATCATGGTTTCTACCATGTTGCTCAGCTGATACAGTCTCTTTGACTGAATACCTGTATGATAACCCAATGAATGATGCGTTTTCAGGATCATCGCTACTTCTTCAAGAGAAGTATTACCTGCACGCTCACCAATACCATTGATGGTACATTCTACCTGACGTGCACCGTTGATCACACCAGCGATGGAGTTGGCAGTAGCCATACCGAGGTCATTGTGACAGTGTACCGAGATAATCGCTTTGTCAATGTTAGACACATGATCCATCAGGTACTTGATCTTCGCACCATACTGGTCAGGCAGACAGTAACCATTCGTATCAGGAATGTTCACCACAGTCGCACCTGCAGCAATCACTGCTTCGATCATCTGCGCGAGGTATGCATTGTCTGCACGGCCTGCATCTTCTGCATAAAATTCTACATCGTCAACGAATTTACGTGCATATTTTACCGCATCAGCAGCACGCTTCAGGATCTCTTCGCGGGTACTGTTGAATTTATATTTAATGTGCATATCGGAAGAACCGATACCTGTATGAATACGCTTACGTTTTGCAAAACGCAGGGCTTCGGCAGCAGCATCAATATCCATAGTGTTTGCACGGGTCAGTGCACAGATCACCGGCTCACTTACAGCTTTCGATATTTCTACTACACTCTGGAAATCGCCGGGGCTCGATATTGGGAAACCGGCTTCAATAACATCTACTCCCAGTGCTTCCAGCTCCTTGGCTATAGTGATCTTTTCAACTGTGGTCAGCTGACAGCCAGGTACCTGTTCACCATCACGGAGAGTAGTATCGAAGACGTACACACGATTTTTATCGCTCATCTTATGTTGATTTGTTATTGTTTTTTTAATTCTTAGTTTAAATTCTCCAGTACTTTGGCGCCCATTGCATCAGTACCCATCACCAGATGGTTGTCTGTATGCTTGTTCGCAATATCCATTGTACGGAAGCCTTGTTTCAAAGTAGCTTCTACAGCCTTGATCACACGCAGCGATTCATTTTTCAGTCCAAAAGAGATATCCAGCATCAGTGCTGCAGACAGGATAGAGGCCAGCGGATTGGCAATGCCTTTACCTGCAATGTCATGTGCAGAACCATGGATAGGCTCATAGAAGCCAACGCTGTCACCTACTGAAGCTGAAGCCAGCATACCCATAGAACCAGCGATCTGAGATGCTTCATCTGTCAGGATATCGCCAAACAGGTTGCCGGTTACCACCACGTCGAAACGTTTAGGATCCTTCACCAGTTGCATAGCAGCGTTATCGATGAACATATGTTCTACCTCTACGTCAGTATATTCTTTTGCCAGTGCCTGTACTACTTCGCGCCACAGACGGCTTGCTTCCAGTACGTTTGCTTTATCCACAGAGCACAGTTTATTACGACGTGTACGTGCAGCTTCAAATGCTTTGCGGGCAATACGCTCTACTTCATATTTGTGATAGATCATCAGGTCAGAAGCAGTATTGCGATCTTCAGAACGATTCTTTTCACCAAAGTAAACATCACCTGTCAGCTCGCGGAAGAACAGGATATCTGCTCCACGCAGGATTTCAGGCTTGATGCTGGAAGCTTCCAGCAGCTCATCAAACAACTTAATAGGACGCAGGTTTGCATACAATCCCAGTTCCTTGCGGATCTTCAGCAATCCCTGTTCAGGGCGTACTTTCAGTGTAGGATCGTTGTCATATTTGGCATGTCCGATAGCGCCAAAAAGGATAGCGTCACTTTTGCGTGCTTTATCCAGTGTTTCATCTGGCAGGGGATTTCCCGTAGCTTCGATCGCTACGTGTCCCATGATGCCTTCTTCAAACGTAAAGTTGTGCTTGTAGTTTGTTGCTATTGTTTCCAGCACTTTCCTACCCCAGGTAGTCACTTCTTGTCCGATACCATCACCCGGAATAACCAGTATTTTTTTGTCTACGCCCATTTATTGTATTGTTGAGTTAAAGCGAAAAGTTAAAAATTAAACTCCCGGGTGGCTTCGTAGGTTTCAATTTCCTTACGC
This sequence comes from Chitinophaga sp. LS1, assembly GCF_034274695.1. Lineage (NCBI taxonomy): Bacteria > Pseudomonadati > Bacteroidota > Chitinophagia > Chitinophagales > Chitinophagaceae > Chitinophaga > Chitinophaga sp. LS1. The sequence continues at coordinate 3,484,141 of NZ_CP128362.1, read as the reverse complement.
AGGCTTAACAGGTAGTCAATATCATCATAGCCATTGATCAGGCATGCTTTCTTGTATGGATTGATGTCGAAGGAAACTTCTTCACCTGTAGATACAATCTTCAGGGTCTGTTTTTCCAGATCTACAGCCAGTTTCGCATGAGCGTCTGCTTCGATTGCTGCAAAGATCTTGTCGAGAAATGCATCAGTCACCTGGATAGGCAGGATAAAATTGTTCAGTGCATTGTTCTTGAAGATATCTGCAAAGAAACTGCTGATCACTACCTTGAAACCATAGTCGGCAAGGGCCCAGGCTGCGTGCTCACGGCTGGAACCACAACCAAAGTTCTTACCAGCTACAAGTACCTGGCCACTGTAAGTAGGATTGTTCAGTACGAAATCAGCTTTAGGTTGATTGTCGCCGTCATAACGCCAGTCGCGGAACAGATTTTCACCGAAACCATCGCGGGTAGTTGCTTTTAGAAAGCGCGCCGGAATGATCTGGTCAGTATCAATGTTTTCGATTGGAATAGGAACTGCGGTAGATTCCAACTGTTGAAAATTCTTACTCATTATATATCGCCTCCGTAAGGAGGACTTTAAATTTACGTGTTTTACAAATTATTGAGCGTCTGCAATTTTTTCAGCTTTCACGCGCAACCTTACATACTTAGTATACCATTTGCCATCGCGGAAGTTAGTAGCACGCAGGCTTTCCTGTGCCGCTTTGAGGATGGGCAGTCTGTCTGCTTCAGGTATTGCTTCGAGGTAGTATGCCCCGAACATCTGCAGCCATTCTACGATACCATTCTCCGGATCAGCCAGCTCGGTATCACGGTCAAAATAGCTCAGCTGATTTACCCGGAAACCATATTCTTCCAGCAGGGAAGTATATTCACCAGGAGATGGAAAATACCAAAATGGTTTAAATTCATATCCCTTTTCTTCCATCGCTTTGCTCAGTGCACCTGTGATGTCGTCTACATTGCCTTTTCCTCCCATTTCCAGTACCAGTCTGCCACCGGGTTTCAGGTGATGCCAGATACGATCCAGTACTTTCTCCTTCTGGCGGATCCAGTGCAGGGTTGCATTGGAAAACACCGCATCGAAGGTTTGATTCAGTGAAAAAGAAGTACCGTCTGCCACTTCAAAATCGATGGAAGGGTAATGACTTTTTGCACTGGCAATCATACTGGCGGAACTGTCTATCCCTTTTACCGTTGCCCCACTCTCTGCGATCTGAGCAGTGAGTTCGCCTGTACCACACCCCAGATCGAGGATGGTCTCCCCTGCTTTGGGCTGCAGCCATTCCACTACGCTGTTGCCGTAGTTGAATACAAAGGCATGCTTCTCTTTATATAAATCCGCGTTCCAGGCCATGATAATACTTTTATACGAGTTCTCTTACATCGGTTACTTTACCAGTGATCGCTGCAGCTGCTGCTGACAGTGGGCTGGCGAGGAAGGTACGGGCGTTAGGACCCTGACGACCTTCGAAGTTACGGTTGGAGGTAGAGATACAATACATGCCGGCAGGAACTTTATCTTCATTCATACCCAGACATGCAGAGCATCCTGGCTCGCGCAACTGGAAACCGGCCGCTTCAAATACCTTATCGATGCCTTCTCTCTTGGCCTGCGCTTCTACCTGCTTGGAACCTGGTACGATCCAAACTACTACATCGTCTGCCTTATGTTTGCCTTTTACAAATTCAGCCACCATACGCAGGTCTTCGATGCGGCTGTTGGTACAGCTACCGATGAATACATAATCCACCTTTTTGCCCAGCAGACCGCTGCCTGGCTCCAGGCCCATGTAATCAAGGGATTTCCTGAAGGAAGGTTTTTCCTTTTCATCCAGCTGTTCCAGAGATGGAATGTGCTGGGTCACACCAATACCCATACCTGGGTTGGTACCATAAGTGATCATTGGTTCAATATCTGCAGCATCGAAGGTGATCACAGCGTCGAACTCAGCATCAGCATCGGTGTACAAAGTCTCCCAGTAAGCGAGGGCTTTATCCCAGTCAGCACCTTTGGGTGCAAACTCGCGGCCCTTGATATAGTCGAAAGTAGTCTGGTCAGGAGCGATCAAACCTCCTCGTGCACCCATCTCGATACTCATGTTACAGATGGTCATACGGGCTTCCATGCTCAGGCTGCGGATCGCCTCACCGGCAAATTCCACAAAGTAGCCGGTAGCACCGGATGCAGAGATCTTAGAGATGATGTAAAGGATGATATCCTTGGATACCACACCCTTCTTCAACTGACCATTTACCTCAATTTTCATACGTTTTGGACGGTATTGGAGCAGACACTGGGTAGCCAGTACCATTTCCACTTCGGATGTACCGATACCGAAAGCGATAGCACCAAATGCACCGTGAGTGCTGGTATGGCTATCACCACACACGATGGTCATACCTGGCAGGGTAATACCCAGCTCAGGGCCGATTACGTGCACAATACCCTGGTAAGGGTGGCCCAGACCATACAGTTCTACGCCAAACTCTGCTGTGTTGCTGGTCAGCATCTCTACCTGCTTGCGGCTCAGCGCTTCCTTGATAGGCAGGTGCTGGTCCATAGTAGGTACGTTGTGATCGGCTGTAGCACGGGTCTTGCCCGTACGGAATACAGGAATGCCCCTTTTGCGCAATCCGTCAAATGCCTGAGGACTGGTAACTTCGTGGATAAAATGCGTGTTGATGTACACTGCATCCGGAAATCCAGGTTTACTTACCACGATATGACTGTCCCAGATCTTGTCAACTAATGTTTTTCCCATTCCGTAATTACTTTTTATGAGCCCGTGTTACATTAAATTAAAAAACATACTTTACTTTCTGCAACACAGGCGAAATCATTAATTTTGTGCTTCCCTGTTTGTTTGTAACTTCAAATCTAATTAGCAAACCTTAATTACCATATAGCTAAATTTGCTTTAATTACGATATATAACATAGCCTGACAAGAATTATCCATTTGATTGTCAGTCAATTATAACATATTATAAACGATGTCCAACAATCAGCATGATGCGCTCTTTATACTGATAAAAACGCTCACCAAAGCAGAAAAACGGAATTTCCAGCTTGCTTTCAACAAAAATAACTCTAAGGAAGACGTTTTATTCATTCAGCTTTTTAATACTTTGGACAAACTGAAGGAGTATGATGAGGAACTGATACTGAAGAAAATACCCGCTATTAAGAAACAACAGTTGAGCAATGTAAAAGCTCACCTGTACAAGCAGTTGCTGACCACCCTCCGCCTGCTCTACAAGCAAAAAGATCCCCTGATCGACCTCCGGGAACAATTGGACTACGCCCGGGTACTGTATAGCAAGGGGCTCTATAACCAGAGTCTGAAACTCCTCTCCAAAGCCAAGTCCATGGCCATAGAACAGGAAGAAGTGATGCTCAGTTACGAGATCATAGAATTCGAAAAACTCATCGAAAGCCGTCACATCACCCGTAGCCTGGAAAACCGGGCCGACGAACTGAGTGAGGAAAGCCGGGTGATAGAGCAGAAACTGAGCAACATCAGCAAGCTATCTACCCTCTCTCTGCGAATGTACGGCCTCTATCTCAAACTGGGTCATGCCCGGGATGAACGGGATGCCAATATGGTCAAACTGTTCTTCGAAAAGGAATTGCCGGCCAATAGCCACCAGGATATGAGCTTTTATGAAAAGATCAACCTGTACCAGGCCTATAGCTGGTATTACTATATCCTACAGGACTTTGTGATGTTTTACAGATACACCCGCAAATGGGTAGACCTGTTTACATTGTACCCCTCCCTGCAAAAGACGGACGTGGAGCTATACATCAAGGCGATGCACAACCTGCTCACCGCACAGTTTTATACCAGCAACCACGAGAAATTTATCCGTGACCTGGGCACCCTCGAAACATTCATTTCCGAAAACAATGAAACCTTCAATGAAAATACCAAGACCACCGCATTTGTGTATGTATACACCGCGCGGATAAACCGGTACTTCCTCGAAGGTACTTTCGGCGATGGATTGAGCATTATTCCACAACTGGAAGCAGAGATAGCAGAACATCAACTAAAGGTAGACCAGCACAGGGTATTGCTCTTTTACTATAAGATCGCCTGCCTGTACTTTGGTAGTGGAGATAATAACAAAGCGATCGTGTACCTGAACAAGATCATTCACCTGCGTATCGGTAATCTTCGCGCAGATATCCAGTGTTTTGCACGCATACTACACCTCATTGCCCACTACGAACTGGAAAATTACAGTCTGGTTGAATACCTGATTAAGTCAGTCTACCACTTCATTGCCAAGAACAAAGACCTTGGGCAAATGATGGAAGAGATACTGAAGTTCCTCCGTAAGAATATTTACGCTAATCCAAAAGCATTGAAAAGTGCATTTGCCAGCCTGAAAGAAAAGCTGGTGCAGTTGTCACAAAATCCTTACGAAAGAAGATCATTCCTGTACCTGGACATCATCTCCTGGTTGGAAAGTAAGATTGAAGGTATCCCGGTACAGGACGTGATCAGAAGGAAATTTGTAAAGAGAGAAAAAAGGATTTAATAATCCCACTTCACATCTTTGTTCAGAATGTACAGGTTACGCAGGTCATTGAACTCCCGGTGTTCCCATTTGTCTTTGATATCCATTTTCAGGTTATTCAGACTATTTGTGGATAATACCCAGTTCAATGGCACCTGACTACCTGATTTACCGATAGAGAGCTGAATCACTTTCCCATGCAGTTCATCCTCTGTGTAATGTCTTAGTTCATCCATGGCCATGGCCGAGCGACCAGCACGTGTATCGTAAATGCCTGCCAGTATTTCACTCAACTCATTCCCAAAACTCAGGTTCTTGGTATCAGCCTCCCGGGAATCACTGAAGCTGAGCACAAATACAAAAGGCACGATCTCACGATCCCTGAATGCTTTTGATTTTATTTTCAATGTTTTTAATACTTCCAGCATCGTTCCGGTGCCTGTGTTTTCCACATACCCTCCATCTACGTAATGATATTTGGTTTCATCATCCTGTTTTAAATTTCCACCGGGGGAGAACAATGGGAAGCGTGTACTGAAATTAACGACAGTACTATACCGGATACCACCCCGGATCTTCTTATTAAATAAATCTCTTCGCTGATATAAAAGCATCGTACTATCAGGCCTAACATTTGTCATCCAGCATTGCAATCCGGTCTCCACTTCAGTAGTGTTAATAAACAGGGCTGGTAAGGTATTTTTAGGCGAATAAAGCTTCTGGAAATTATCAGAAAAAATATTGCTGGCATCAGGGGTCACCACTCGTCTGTAACCACTCTCCCACACTTTTTCCAATGCCGCGGCTCTGTCAAATGCAGGTATCTGAAACGGCAATAAAAGATTGAGCAGATCACCGTAGAACATCTTACCGATCACAGGCGATAAATAATCCTGCTGGAAAAATAAATCTGTCATGTTCGTGAGGGAATCCACTTTGTGCAGACTATCAGGAGTGAGGTACGCCATCGCATTGAAAAATGCAATTCCAAGACTACCACCCGATACACCTGAATAAGCATAAATAGCTCTTTTGAAATTGAATGGATGGCTCACTACAGGTTGAATAATATTTGCACCCTTTGATGTATCCGGGTGTAATTTATTATATACAGAATCCTGTGCATTTGCCAGGCTCTCCTGCAAAAAACTCAGCATCAGAGAAGTGAAGGCGCCTGTTCTCAAAGCGCCACCTTCTGCACACACAAATACTACCGGGTATTTAGGTATGGGCTTACCAGCTGTATCTTTTACCCAACTGAAAAAATATCTGTGATCTCCTTCCGATTTATATTGCTCAAACCAGTTATCAAAATGGGTAGACATCAGGGGTCTGCGATCATAATTGCTTTCGCTGTCATACCGTACAGGATGATCATTATTCAGGAGTGAAGAGAGGACCAGCACGACCACCAAAGTGATGCGCAATGAAAAAGGTTTTGTTCTCAGCAATGCATAATCCACATATAATAAACCGATATAAATACCGATCCAGCAGGCAAATGCAAAGATAACAAGACCGGGTGCACCAATCTTTTCATAATACCGGATAGGCAGTATACTTACAATGAGGAATATACTGAGGCTGGTGATGGCAATGATCTTTAATTGCAGGTGCAGCTGTTTATAAAATTTCAATGGGATCCGGTAAATCCATCTGTACATCGAATCAGGCTTATCATCCTGTATCAATCCTGTAGGCGATGGTACAAATGAAGCAGGTACAATCGTCTCCGGTGGCATTTTGTCAGGGTCTTTCAGAAATTCGCTTTGCGCTGCGCGGGGCAGATTTAAAAACTGCTCCGTAAACTCTTCGTATCGGCTATTGATATTGTCAGAGAAATTAGATGGCTTGCGCAACTGAAATACATAGTCATTATAAATCCCGATCAGCTTATTGCACCACTCCATTTCCTGTTTAGGCAGGCGTAGGAAAGACATGACACCAGATGGCTTTTTTGACACCAGCTCACCTGACGTTGGATCTAAAATAACGTCGTCCGGACCCTCCTTTTTTTCATCCAGAAAATACGCCCTTGCTACAAGGTTCACTAACAGGAGCAAACATCCCATCGGGATGCCAAATCCCCAGTTACGTTGATTCGGGTTCAGTGTATTTTCACCGATATAATTGATCACAAAACCTAATAAAAGAATGAAGTAAGGCATCAACAATGAAGTTTGTGCAATGGTCTTCTGCACAGCTTTGCGCCATAGTACTCTTTCATCAGAGAGGCTCTTGCCAGAATGGTCAGTAACATAGATAGCATACCGGCTACCATATTCCGATACCACACTCCATATAAAAGCACCGCCCAGCAACCATAGTAGATTACCTACATGGTGCTGGACGGCAATTTCTTCAACAACTATCAGCAGTACATCTCTCCCTTGTGGCAATACGGTAAACACCAATAAGGCTATCGCATGCAGCGTAACGAACATACCACAGCTCCGGAGCACACTTACAAAGTCACTGATCATGTACCGTAGGGGCACGTGATCCCGGGCTTTGTTCAGTTCATTATACAATCCTTTGTAATGATAAAACAAAAAGCCTGCGAAAGACTTTAACAAGTCTAACAGTTTTTCCATAACTTATTATTTGGGGTTGTATAGGTTATCTCACTCCTCCGCTCCAGAACCAGCTCCCTTCTTCAGTAAAGTACCATTTGCTGTTATCATTGATCTTCTCACCGTTGTTCACATAGCCGTCGTAAGCCAGTTGGATACCTGGTTCCACTATATTGATGGGAGCCTTGTGTGTATCAGGGGTAGCGCGGATATTGAGCCGTGAGCGGGAAGTAACTTTACCTGTGGTTTTTACTTTTTGTGGGATGTCGCCATCATCGTCATCGTTCACAGGTGTAGGCTGATTACCACTGGCCAGTGCGATCAGTTTATTGAGATCGACCTTTGTACCAGGGCAGGTTTTAGCGCCATAGATTTCGTGATGACCGACTACATGTTGTCTGTCCAGCGGAATATGCCAGCGATCAGCGATGTCGCGTACCAGGGCCGCACTGGCGGCATACATGGCATCTGTCCATGGAGTATCGCCTTTCCCTTCGTGTTCGATACCGATGGTGTAATAGTTTGGATTGATGTACTGACCATTGGAAGTTTTGATCAGTGTCCATGAAGGCGTGTACACACGGCCTGCATGCCAGGCACTGTCTGTTTCCTGCACATATTGATGTACTTCGCCCTGCTGGCCTACGCCATAGTGGGCAGAAACTTTGGAAGCAGGATTACTGAACCAGCTGTCAGTGCCGGCCAGCGTACCATCCATGATGTGGATAACGATGGCAAATGGGGTGTAATTCTTTCTTCCTGGGGTGAAATTGGGGCTTAATTTTGGTATGATACTCATCCTAATGCATTGTTATGTTGTGGGGTATATTCATCTGCAACCAGCTCTGGTTCTTCGTTCACAGGGGTTGCTTGTTCAACTGATACAGTCACCGGGGGCGTGGCGGTGATCGTGACTGGTGCGGCAGGTACAACAGCTTTCACCTTATTCAGGTAAGTCTGGAAGAAGCCTTCAATAAAGTCTGCGCCTGCATAGCCGATGGCAATAATGGTCACGATGGCTTCTGTCTGGTAACCATCTGCAGTTTTGAGTGAGGTACCTTTGATAATCATACCAATGGCACCAGCTACAAAGCCGATGAAGATACTGACCCAGAGGCGTCCTGCATCCATTTTTTCAGGCGTACTGCCTGCTGCTACCTGCTGTGCGTTGGAATCACTTAATTTTTTAAGTCCTACTGCGATTCGGATTCCCTGGCCTATAGCGCCAAGAAGACCACCGGCAATTACGGTGTAGATAATGTCTGTAATGGACATAACATTCAAATTTTGGGGTTGTGGTTTTACAATTTCGTTTGGTATCTCGAATTTTGGGGCTTGTGCTTTTATCTTAATCAACCAAATATAATAAATATGGTGGAGTGTTGTCCAAAAAAAAATTAATGAATCGCGCTATTGTTCAGTCAGGCGGCCAATTACCACTGGTCCCAGCAATCCTGCGGGGAGTAAATTCCACTCGGGTCGGATAAAGATATTAGTGTGAGTAATGCGTTGCGCTTCCGGCAATCCCCTGTCTCCGACAAGGCGGTTTCGCCAGCTGTTGATAACAATGATTTGCAGATCGTTTTTGCCTTTATCCAATTTTATGGGTAGTCTGAAAGGAGGCGTCCATACGATACCAAGGTCTTTGCCATTTAAATTCACCTGCGCAATACCTACATCCTGTATCTTGCCAAGATCAATATACATGGAATCAGTTGAGGTGCGATTCCAGTTAAATGACTGTTGATAAGTGGCAGCACCGGAATAATATTTCACAGCGGGATCTGTATGATTGGTCCAGCTTTCGAGTTTGGTGAATGTCTTTACAGGCATGTCTTTAAATTGGACCTGCCAGGGCCTTTTTATGGTGTCTTGGGGGATAAATACATAATTGTTCGTACCTGCTTTTCCATCTCCATGTACAGGCTTTCTGAAAACAACAAAATAAGCCCCATATGGTGCGAAATTCAACGGTATGGTAGTCATATTCCCTTTTTGTCTGAAAGCCGAAATTTGGCGTATTTCTCCCGTTACAGGATCCCAGTATTCTGGTTGCCTGCCAGTGATTCTAAAACTGGCTTGTACGTGCGTGGCAGTATCGGCGCTGTTACTTACAAAGTAATAATCTATGCTATCCTGCTGGTGATGGATCCAGTTAATATTTTCGCCAATAAAATCAGGGGTTAGTGGTACATTGGTTTGCAATGCATTTACTTTCTGCCGCACAGCAGGAGATAATTTATAATCTGCCGGCACTACGAGTTTTCTGTATCGCATACCACCCGGCAATTCCAGCCACCCATTCTTTAATTCCATTTTCATCAGCTGTTCTTCATTGATCACATCGTAATCATTGTAGGGCAATACATGCGCGGGATCGCTCTCTTTATTCTTTGCAATATTCGGTACGTGATCGCCATAGTAATACACGACATCTGCTACAAATCTTCCTTGCTGCATCATGTATTGTACCCTTGCCATGTAATTGAAAAACGCATCTGCATATGGCCACCAGGTAATATGTCTGTTTAAATGCGTACCTGCAAAATATTCCTGCCCCGGCTCTCCCATAGAGGCAGGAGATGAAGTAAATGTATGGAGAAATACCAGGTTCAAGCCTGCACACACTTCATGGTCAAAGGAGCTTTTCAGATCATGCCAGATCACATCATTCCAGTGTTTTCCGATGGTGGTAAATGCTTCTGCGCCTACAAGGGTTTTATTGTAAATATGTGCAGCACTCGCAGCCTGCTTTACAAAAAACCGGCTATCCGGATCCGGCCGGTGTGCAGAAGGCGCCCAGAATTCACTCATCATGATGTCGCTATGTCCATAGTTTTTCAAACCATCAAAAAATCCAACATGCGGACCGGAACATTCCGGGCCAATGCCCATGCCGTATTTGGCTGCATGCGCTTTGAATACTTTGTAATGATAATCAGACACCAGGTCACCGATCGTCTTTCTAAAATCATTCAGAAACTGATTACTGGAATCAGGGCTATCGATAATTTTCCCTGCTACTACAGGCAGGTAGGGCAACAGATCATAACCTCTGCGGATCTGAAATTCCTTGCGGAAATTTTCAGTCCAGTTAATGCCACCAAGTTCCCAGCTATCCGTTTGTAGATAACGCAATGTAGTACCAGCATCTGCACCAATCCCATCCAGCAGTGGTTTTACATGGGTATTCCAATATCTGTCAAAATGGTCTGCATTCATGTAGTCAATTACAAGGCCTTGCCATTTGCCACTGGCAGTAGAAATGTGTGCGCCATTATTGGTATAGCCAAAGCGCATGATCACCCATTTTCCTGCCGGCGCTTTCCATTTCAAACGTCCTGTATGATCTAAAAATTCAGAGATGTCAATTACTTCGGAATGATATGCATTGGCTTTACTTACAACGTCATTCTTTAACAAATATCGGGTATCGGCAGCAGAAAAGCCAGCTTCTTCAAAAGCAGCTTTCTTATGCAGGTCTTTCAGTGGGTGAATACCAATTGTATCTCTCCATGGAAATGCCAGTACGGCAATATCCCTGTAAAAACCTTGTCTGGCAGGAGGCGTAGCCAACTGTACCTGTATAGTTTTATTGCCTGTTAAGGTGGTATCAGACCAGGTAATATGCTTCGTCGATTCCTGCGGAGTTACATCTGGCGCGCCCAGGTTCCAGCCGCTTTGAATATTCATACTTAGCTCCAATCCTAATCTGTGTGCTTCTTTTACAGCATGCTGAAACAAGGCCACCCATTCCGGAGAACCAAACATAGGACCTTCAGGTACATTGCCATTATCCCGTTGATCCTGTCCACCTGCATCTACAATACAGGCGCCACTGAAGCCTTTGGCTTTCATGGCTTCCAGATCGAGGGTAATGCTTTTTTTGGTCACATTGCCATTGAGCCACCACCACCAGCAACGGATACCGGCACTGGCAGGAGGATGGGCAAATAAAGTGGGGGTTATTTGTTGTGCATAGCTAAGCTGGCAAAGCAGCACCAGCAGCGGCATGAAGTAGCGTTTCATAGCGTAGAGTGGTTTAAACCGGCTTGTAGATGCAGCTGGTCCGGACCTGTTTATAGCTTGTTGATTTCCTGTCTCTTTCCCTCCTTCGCCGACTTTCTCGCAGCCTCCAATATCTTTACTACAATCAGGTTATTATTCAGGGAAGAAAGATCATGACCCGGTTGTATCGTACCATTTAACACAGCTGCCAGGTAAGTGAGGTTATCGGTATATGCGGGTACAGGCACTGTCAGCGACTGTGTACTATCTTTTTGTCTTTGCTGCAGCTGATTGGCATTCAGGGCATGTAAATAGCCGCTCTTACCAAATACCTCCCAGTCTTTGATACTAAATGGCCAGTTCCAGCTGGCTTCAATAATACCGGTAGCATCAGGGTACTCCAGCAGAATTGTGGCATCATCATCCACCTTAGGATACACCGATGGTTTGATATGACGCGCCACCGCTGTTACAGCAATAGGTGCTTTGCCATCCATGAGCCATGTCATCAGGTTAGCGCCATAGCAACCAAAATCTACGATTGCTCCTCCCCCGTTTTTCACAGGATCCGTCAACCAGTTAGTAAAATCCTTGCTACATCCGATTTCTATCGGGCCTTCATGCCCATCATGCACGATCATTTTCCTTACCGGACCGATGGCATTTTTCTTCACCAGCTCATACACTTGCTGATTGGTGCTGTACCAGGTAGTTTCGTAATTGGTAAGCACAGGAATGTGGTATTTCTCCGCCAGCGCAGCTATACGGGTAGCCTGTGCCACTGTGGTGGCGAGTGGCTTTTCTACCATCACAGGAATACCTTTTGGTGCACAGGCTTCTACGACCAATACATGCTCCGCCACTGGGTTGTAACCCAGTACAGCATCGGGATGCACTTTGGCCAGCATGGCATCCAGACTTGGATAAAAAATGGAATCAGGCAGGTGGTAACTCCTTTTGTACCTTGCTACCAGTGCAGTATCTGCCTCTGCAATACCGGCTATGCGTACCTTACCTTCTTTGAACTGATGCATGAGCAAATGCACATGATCATGATTGAGACCTGCTACGCCCACATTGAGCAGCTGCTGGGCGGTAGACATACACGTGGATAACAGTCCCATACATAACAGACTGTAACGGATTAACTGCTTCATAAATTATTTGTTTATTACTCTGCAACATTCAACACTTTCCAGCCATCTTCATCCCTGAAGGTATACAATTGTTGGCGACTTTTTCCCCCATCAGGGAAAATACAAAATTCTGTAATGAGATATAGGTTATCAGTGATTTTCGTTCTGGCAGGGAAAGCCCGGAGTAAGTTGTGGAATACAGGAAACCCTTTTTCTTCAAGGTTTTTGATAAAAGAAAGCCGGAGTACTTCGGCAGTAGCCTCGACGATTTCAGGACTGTTGAACCTGTCATTCATTTTCCTGAGCAGCAACCTGGCTTCTTCATAGAAATTTTTGCAGGATACAGCTTTTTCAATATCCTGTTCATCATAAGCATCTTCCAGGCACAGGATCGCCCCTTCCGGTGTGGAAAAGTCATGGGCAAAATAGTCAACGCCCTCATCGATATACAAGCCTACCTGTCTGTCAAAATCCGCCACCTCATGATCCGGCAAACCTTCACGAATAGCGCGGATAGTATAACCACCTATCAGACGGCCATTTTCAATGATCATCCAGTCGGTGATGAATTGCGGATCGATACCGATACGTTGATTGATGGATACAGAACTCACATAAACAGGTTTGTTGCCAACCTCGCCATAAAGGTTGCCTTCGTCGTCAAAGCTGGGGGTAGTCAGCCATATATGCTCACGGCTGGTGCCATCATCGATCAGTACTTTTACTGAAAAGTATTGTTGTGCAGGTGTTGGCTCAGACAGGCTATCCTGAAAGTGATGCATGGTAGCCCTTGCTTTTTCTATTGCCCAGTTCATTCGCTCATCCGAATCTGGAACATGTACTACAGGTAGTTGCTCATTGGAAGCGAGTTCGCTACGCTTACCAAATATTCTGGAAAATAAACCCATTTATAATTTCAATTAACGACATTGGTTGATCAGTCCCCCAAGTTTACGCACTCGAATTACGAATATAGTCAATTTGAAATTATAAATATCAATGAGGGTTGCCGGGTGGCAACCCTCATCCGGGTTCTCTTAGGAATATAATTGATTATTTACAGCCTGAATAATATCGCACAAATAATCCGGTCTTCTGATTTCACCAGGTCAGGACGCCAGTCCGCCGGCAATGGAGTGGTGGTATACCCTGTAGGAGAAGTCACGCCGCCCTTTCCTGCGAAGTAAGGTACGCTTGCATGTCTGTGCACATACTCGATTCTGAAAGTCAGGTTTTGATTAGGCATCCAGTCAAGGTTTGTACTACAATCCCATGCGGCAAACTGATCGCCGGGGTTTGCAGAGAAAGGATAAGCGCCTTCTGTTTTAGTAGGATCTGCCGGATCAGGCAGTGGGCTTGCCTGACCTGTAGGATACAGTACCAGGTACCGTCCAGGGTTTTTCATCACCCCACCACCTATTGTCCATGCAAAATGATCATGGGCAAACCAGGTACGGTTATAGAACATAGCGCTTAAGAAATATTGCGCTGGCCCTTTAGTACTATCGCCATTGGAAAAACCATTCACACCACCACCTTTTTCAAAACCAATGTCACCGGTCATGGAAAAAGCCATTTTTGTTATACCGTTTGAATTTGGCTTGTTATAATATCTGTACAGGAAACTATTGTCTGAGTGGAAACGCTTACGGTCAGCAATCATGGCAGCATCGGAACCATAGTAGTTGTTGGTGATCAGTTTCACATTGTCATTTGGTGCATAGGTAATGTTAAAACCCAGTCCAGGCATGGCATTGAATTTACCATAACTCTGCCAGCCATTGATGAGCCATGGTTCTATTTTCAGGTGTTTGGTAGGAAAGATCTGTACACGTACACCATTGAAAAACCAGGGGGTATTATCAGATGTAAAGCTAGCCTGATATTCCCAGTTTTCAACCTGATAATAGGAGTTCAGACCGATATAAGACATGAACATACCAGCATCCACATTGATACCATACCACTTGTTGAAGTGATACCCTGCATAAGCCTCACTGATATATCGGTATGCATCAGCCAATTGATATTGTCCTCTGTACACACTGTAATCATTGCGTGGTACGACGATAGAACGGGTACCAAATTGAGTGATGATACGACCTCTGGCGCCATTGTAATTAAACTCACCGCCCAATGCAGCACTGGAAACCTGTACCTCATTGTTACGTGCCAGTGCAGTAGAACCTACTACGGTGTTGTCATTTGGATTGTTGAAAGAATGTGTGTAGTTCACATCCAGCATCACGATGCCGGTCACATACTTTGATTGCAGGTTGGGTTGATCCCTTCTGTCATTACCATTTTGCCAGGTCATATCCATGCCGCTAAAAGGAACTTTGGTCGTATCAGGCGTCTGGGCGAATGTTTGGACAGATGCAAATAAAAGTACGCTTAAAAGGTTGTTCATTTTGTATAAGTTTATTCGATGCCGGATAATAGCCGAAAATTGTTCCGGTTCTGGCATAGAATAACCAAACGCTTTATTGACAAGCCTTTCAACAAAATGCTCATTTTTACGCACAAAAAAAAGCCTCTCAAAATGAGAGACTTTCTAAGAAAATGAGAAGGGTTACTGTACTTCTGCCAGCGGCGGTTCGTACTTATAATACCTTATACTGAATATAGTAAAGGCCAGCACCTGCAATACAATGACAAGGTACCAGTACCAATAACCTAATATCATAAACAAAGCGACTACTACTGAAATCAATACCCAGCGAAAATATTTATCCTGGTCCAGTTTTGAAAAATATAACAACTTTCTCCACATCACCAACATCGATACACTCACGCAGATAAACAACAACTGATCTAATGGACCAGCAACCTGATAAGTTCTCACTGCCAGGAAAATAAATTCAGGCAACAACAACACGAAATATGCTAACGATGTATGTCCATACCTTTTCCACAAGGGCAAAGGGAATTGTACAGTCATGGATAACTTCAGATCATCAAATTGCCTGTGATTAAACACCAGCACCGTATGTGCCAGTAATACCAGTAACAGTCCTACCAGCATAAACCGCAATTCATATGGCTGTTCCATCAGTGAATAAGTAACAATGATGATGAGCCCAGTCACCCCTTTGGTTATAAACAGTGAACGGCTACCATTATTCAACAACTCATACACATAATATGCCCACAATGGTTTAGTAAATAAGCGATTCAGTTTTTGTTGCCACCTGATAAAGATAGAAGTAGTACCCGGCCGTTTTATTCTATAATCATAAAAATACAATGGTATTACTGTCATCAGTAACTGGAATAATACAATAACAGCAGCAGCACCTATATGCTTATCTTTCCATGCTACGCATACGGCAACTGCACTATATGCAAGTGCAGGTAAATACAATGAGAAATGTATACGGTACCAGGTGGTCCATTTACTTGTACCATCCAACACCCCCAATGTTCCATACAGGTACAACGATTCTCTGGCACTTAATGTTTTCAAAACAAAAAACGCGCACTTCACATTGTAAATAGCCCAACCTGATAATACAAGGAATAGAAAGTCTGTATTGCTGGTAAAACCCCTGATCAGTGTGAGGTGATACGAAAGCAACATATTGCCTGGTACTATTCCAAAAAAGAAATAAAATACCAGGAAAAAGATGGCCGCATTACTTGCATAAAAGCGGGCAGTAAATATTTTAGATAACGCCATGAGCTGCTACAATATTTTTATCCTGTACCTGTAAGCGGATAGAACTGCCCGAAACTGGCTGATGTGAACTAATAATAAAAGTAACTCCAAACTTCGTATGGAATTCCTCCACAAGATGATTGATCAAAGGAACGGTTTGAACATCCAAAGTGATCAGCGGCTCATCGAGCAAAATAACCTTTGGCATACCAGCAAAAGCCAGTACCAGTGACAGCTTTTTCAACATACCACTGGAGTACCCGCTCACCGGCCTGTGAATAAACTCGTGGATACCTAATGAGTATATGATCTCATCCAGTTCTTTATATCCTTTGCCCTTGGTTTTCAGGTACAAACTGACCAGGTCTTTTCCTGTGAGGAAACCAGGATAAACAGGCTCAGCTTCTGCATAGTTCACCATACGTCTAAATTGTACAGGTTGCTGCTTTGCCCGCACGTTTTCCACACTGATTTCGCCCTCACAGGGTATCAGTGCAGCCATTACTTTCATGCTGGTAGTCTTGCCGGCTCCATTTCCCCCTAATAACCAATAGGTTCCATATTCTAATTGGAGATCAGGGATATTCAGAACTACATGATCTTCATAGGCTTTAATCACATTTTTTAAATGGAGTACGGGTGCCGACATAATGAATGATTATACTTTATGCTAATATTGCACAAATATCTTTTTTTATTCTACTGGTAGTAAATGAATTAACAAAAAATTGGTGAAATTTTAGCCTGTTTTCCGGAAAAAAAACTAAATAATATCTAAATTATTTTCTATGTGCAAAACGATTGCGGATAGAATTAACATTCGCGAATACCCCTATCCTGCTTCATTCTATAATTACACACATGTGTTTTCCACAGGTCGTTAATAACTTAAAATATAGCCAGCGAAGATCATCATTACATTTGTATAAGTTCATGGCGAAGTTGTGCCCCGAGAAAACATTACCAGCGCAATCCACCTGTCCTGAACAAACCAGCGTATAATAAGGGTATTTCAGAAAAAGGGTTCATAGCAAATAAATTGGCGGGAACGTCTCCTTTCCGTAATGTCCTGGCATGTCTATATACGTTAACCATAATTAAATTAATTGAGTTGATGAACTACGAGAATGAACTCCTGTTGAAGGAAAATAAGGATCGCTTTGTATTGCTGCCTATCAATTATCCGGCTGTATGGGAAAAATACAAAAAGCACGAAGCCAGTTTCTGGACAGCTGAAGAAATAGATCTGAGTGGGGACCTGAAAGACTGGGCTAATCTGAATGATGGTGAACGTCACTTTATTACACACGTACTCGCATTTTTTGCTGCCAGTGATGGCATTGTAAATGAAAATCTGGCTGTTAACTTCATGAGTGAAGTACAATTACCAGAAGCTCGTTGTTTTTATGGTTTTCAGATCATGATGGAAAACATCCACTCTGAAACATACGCATTACTGATCGATACTTACGTAAAAGATCCGGTTGAAAAAGACCGCCTGTTCCATGCCATCGATACAGTACCCGCTGTAAAGAAAAAAGCAGAATGGGCACTGCGCTGGATTGAGAATGGCAACTTTGCAGAACGCCTGGTAGCATTTGCTGCGGTAGAAGGTATCTTTTTCTCCGGTAGCTTCTGTTCTATCTTCTGGCTCAAGAAAAGAGGATTAATGCCAGGGTTGACATTCTCCAATGAATTGATTAGCCGTGATGAAGGATTGCATTGTGAATTTGCTTGTTTGCTCTATAGCATGCTGGAACAAAAATTATCGGAAGAACAGGTTCACCATATTATATCCAACGCAGTAGAAATAGAAAAAGAATTTATTATCGATGCGCTGCCTGTAGCACTGATTGGCATGAACAGTAAGCTGATGGCCGAATACATTGAATTCGTGGCAGACCGCTGGTTATCAGAATTAGGTTATAGTAAAATATTTAATACTGCAAATCCGTTTGATTTCATGGAGATGATTTCTCTGCAGGGTAAAACCAACTTCTTCGAAAAACGCGTGGGTGACTATCAGAAAGCAGGTGTAATGTCTGGAAAAGATACTCAGACTTTCAGACTCGATGAAGATTTCTAATTAATTACCGGATTCATGTATAAAGGCATAATAATTGCAAGCTATAAGCTGACATTTTTTTTGCCAACACATATTCGATTATACTAACCTTTAAATTCATTTAACCATGTTTGTAATTAAGCGCGACGGTCGCAAAGAAGCGGTAAAGTTTGACAAGATCACTGCCCGCGTTGAAAAGCTTTGTTATGGATTAAATGCGGATTATGTAGATGCCATCGACGTTGCCAAGAAAGTGATTCAAGGTTTATATGATGGAGTGAATACTACTGAGCTGGATAATCTGGCTGCAGAAACAGCCGCCTCGCTTACTACCAAACATCCTGATTACGCACTGCTGGCTTCACGCATTGCAGTAAGTAACCTCCATAAAAATACAGTGAAATCATTCTCCCAGACAATGAAGAACCTGTATGATTATATCGATCCTAAAGTCGGCAAACCAGCACCACTGATCTCTGATGATGTGATGGAAATCATCAGTAATAATGCAGAGATTCTCGACTCCAATATAATTTACGACCGTGATTTCGCATTCGATTATTTCGGTTTCAAAACACTGGAACGTTCTTACTTATTAAAGATAGATGGGAAAGTGGCGGAACGTCCACAACATATGTTGATGCGTGTGGCAGTTGGTATACACAAAGAGGATATCGACGCTGCTATCAAAACATATAACCTGATGAGCGAACGCTGGTTCACACATGCTACGCCTACCCTGTTCAATGCAGGTACGCCTAAGCCACAGATGTCCAGCTGCTTCCTGCTCACCATGCAGGACGATAGCATTGAAGGTATATATGATACCCTCAAGCAAACTGCAAAGATCTCACAGAGTGCCGGCGGTATTGGTCTGAGCATTCACAACATCCGCGCTACAGGTTCATACATCAGTGGTACCAATGGTACTTCTAATGGTATCATTCCTATGCTGCGTGTGTTCAACGACACTGCACGTTATGTAGACCAGGGTGGTGGTAAGCGTAAAGGCGCTTTCGCAATCTACCTCGAACCATGGCATGCAGACATCTTCGAATTCCTGGATCTGCGCAAGAACCATGGTAAAGAAGAAATGCGTGCAAGAGACCTGTTCTATGCACTATGGGTACCAGACCTGTTCATGAAGCGTGTGGAAGAAAATGGCGACTGGAGCCTGTTCTGTCCTCACGAAGCACCAGGACTGCACGAGTGCTGGGGTGAAGCTTTCGAGAAATTATATACACAATATGAAAGCGAAAACCGCGCACGCAAAACTGTGAAAGCACAGGACCTGTGGTTCGCTATTCTCGATGCACAAATTGAAACCGGTAACCCTTACCTGCTGTATAAAGATGCTGCCAATAGCAAATCGAACCAGCAGAACCTGGGTACTATCAAGAGTTCGAACCTATGTACAGAAATCATCGAATATACTGATGCCAACGAAGTAGCTGTATGTAACCTCGCATCTCTGGCACTGCCTCGCTTTGTGATCGATGGTAAATTTGATCACCAGCGTTTATTTGATGTGACTTATCAGGTAGCGATCAACCTGAACCGCATCATTGATAATAACTTTTATCCGGTTGAACAGGCGCGTAACTCCAACCTGCGTCACCGTCCTATCGGACTAGGTGTACAGGGTCTGGCAGATGCCTTTATCCTGATGCGTTATCCATTTGAAAGTGAAGAAGCTAAACAGCTGAACAAAGATATCTTTGAAACTATCTACTTTGCAGGCCTCACCGCTTCCAAAGATCTGGCTGTAAAAGAAGGCGCTTACGAAACCTTCCCAGGCTCACCTGCCTCAAAAGGTATTCTGCAGTTTGATATGTGGGGTGTAACACCTTCTGCACGCTGGGATTGGACTTCGCTGAAAGCAGCCATCAAAAAGCATGGTATCCGCAACTCCCTGTTGCTGGCACCAATGCCTACAGCATCTACTTCTCAGATTCTTGGTAACAACGAATGTTTTGAACCATATACTTCCAACATCTACACCCGTCGTGTACTGAGTGGTGAATTTGTGGTAGTGAACAAACACCTGCTGAAAGATCTGGTAGAACTCGGCCTGTGGGATAATGATATGAAGAACAAGATCATTGCGGCAAACGGGTCTATCCAGAACATCCAGGAAATTCCAACTAACATCAAAGCGCTGTATAAAACTGTTTGGGAAATCAAACAACGTACGATCATCGATATGGCTGCAGATCGTGGTGCATTTATATGCCAGTCTCAGTCACTGAACCTGTTCGTAGATACACCTTCTGCTGCTAAGCTGACATCTATGCACTTCCACGCATGGAAGAGAGGTTTGAAAACCGGTATGTATTATCTGCGTACACAGGCTGCTACACAGGCTGTACAGTTTACAGTAGAGAAACAGGGTGGTCAGAATATGGAGCCAGTGATTGCTGCTACAGCATCTGTTGGTGAAAAGAAAGTAGACCCGAAGTTAGATGAGGTGGAGATAATTGAAGGTGCAGTGTGCACCATGGAAGAGGGTTGTGTGACATGTAGTGCTTAATTCAAACGTCTTTAAAATAAAAAAGCTGTTGCAGATCGCAACAGCTTTTTTTATTTTTATTCTTCTTCATATCCCCATTCATCTAACAGGGTATTAAATTGTTCATCAGGTAAATTTCTTTTATCATAATGCCCTGCCAGCGTCTTTTGCCTCATGGCTTCATAGATACTCACCGCACACGCTACCGATACGTTTAATGATCGAATAATTCCCATTTGTGGAATAATAAAATTACCATCCGCAGCAGCCCTTAATTCCTCCGACACCCCTGTCTGCTCATTCCCAAATACCAATGCTACAGAACCTGTAAAATCAATATCATACAGACTCACCGCACCATGTGCCAGATGAGTCGTCATCAATTTATCATATCGCTGCTTTAATACTTTAATACATTCCCGTACATCGGTAAACTGATGAATCGTCAGCCATTTAACAGCACTGGACGAACTTTTAATCCCCCATTTCTTCACCCTTGGTGCCTTGGTAGTCACCACATAAATTTCCTGGATACCTACCGCATCGCAGGTACGCATTATTGCAGAAACATTGTGTGGATCTTCTATATTATCCAGTACTACCGTAAGGCCAGCCTGGCGTCTATTCAGTACGAATAATAATCTTTCTCTACGTTCAGGCGTCATAATCAATTAGATATAAAATTTCAACAGCAAAATTAAGGTAATTTGAAGAATACGGTATTACTTGTTATCTTCAATCGGAATATATAAACCTATATCTGCCACATGTTAAAGAAGATCCTGAAAATAACGGGTATATTGCTGATCGTATTAGTAGCTGCAGCAATTGCCATTCCTTTCCTGTTCAAGGGAAAGATTATGTCCATCGTAAAAACTGAATTGAATAAACAGTTGGAGGCGGACGTTGACTTCAAAGATGTAGATATCAGTCTGATCAGACACTTCCCCCGCCTTGCCGTGGCACTGGAAGACCTGCAGGTTGTAAATCGCGCACCTTTTGTTGGAGATACCCTGATCTCCGTGAAAAAAATCGATGTGGCATTAAATCTGATGAGCGTAATCAAAGGCGAAACCTACGATATCTATAACATCAATATCGAAGCGCCACGCATTCACGCCATCATCAACAAAGATGGTAAAGCCAACTGGGACATTACCAAACCAGATACTGCACAGGCCAATCCAGCTGATACTGCTTCTACTAAGTTTGCTATGAGCCTGCAACAGTACAAAATCGAAGATGCGTATATCGAGTATACTGACCGCCAGGGAGATATGGGACTCATCATTGAAAACCTGGATCACTCAGGCAAAGGAGATTTCACACAGGATCTCTTTATCCTCAGTACCAGCACCGAAGCAGAAGCCATCACTTTCCGTTTTGGCCTCATCCCCTACCTGCTGCGTACCCATACCAAAATGGATGCAGACATCAAGATAGATAACAAAACCAGCACATATACCATCCAGCAGGCTAAAGCTAGTCTGAATAACCTGCAGCTCACTGCACAGGGTTCTTTCACACTGGTAAACGATAGCACTTATGGAATGGACCTGAGTATGAAAGCGCCGTCCACCCAGTTCAAAGACATCCTTTCACTGGTACCGGCCATCTTCATGACAGACTTTGATAAGATTAAAACTTCGGGTACTGCATCATTTGACGGCTTTGTAAAAGGAACTTACAGTGCTACACAGATGCCGGCATTTGGCCTCAATCTGAATGTAAAAGATGGTTTCTTCCAATATCCTGATCTGCCAAAACCAGTAAAGAATATACAGATCGCCCTGAAGGTCAGCAATCCTGACGGTGTGCCTGATCATACGATTGTAGACATGCCATCTGCTCACCTGGATATGGATAATACCCCGCTGGACCTGCGCCTGCTGGTAAAAACGCCGGTATCAGACATGTATGTGGATGGTGCTGCCAAAGGTAGCCTGGACCTATCTAAAGTAACCCAGTTTGTAAAACTGGAAGAAGGAACTGCACTCAGTGGTATCGTCGATGCAGACGTAAGTGCCAAAGGCAATATGAGCGCAATCGAAAAGCAACAATACGAT
The DNA here is from genome assembly GCF_034274695.1 of Chitinophaga sp. LS1. NCBI lineage: Bacteria > Pseudomonadati > Bacteroidota > Chitinophagia > Chitinophagales > Chitinophagaceae > Chitinophaga > Chitinophaga sp. LS1. The sequence continues at coordinate 3,461,596 of NZ_CP128362.1, read as the reverse complement.
CGTTTCTATGCAGCGGGCAGCATCCTGGTGACCAACCTCCTGTACCGCAGCAAAGACTATCCGGATGGCGTGAAGGTGAATAACCTCTCCATGAAATTCAATCCTAAAAATGTAACAATTGAATCATTCGATGGTCAGTACATGGGTACGAATTTCAAAGCCAACGGTGCGGTGAATAACATGCTGGCTTATGCTTTCAAAAACGAACCACTGGATGGTAACCTGACTGTGAAAGCCGATCAGATCGACCTGGATAAATGGATGGGCACAGAAACAACCACTACCACTGCTACGGATACCCCCAGCGCACCATTTGCCGTACCTGCTAACCTGGACCTGAGCCTGAATGCTACAGCAGACAAAGTACATTATGACAAACTGGACCTGACTAATGTAACCGGGGCACTGCTGGTAAAAGATCAGACCGTTACCATGCAGCAGGTAAAAGCCAATGCCATGCAGGGTACCATGGAGGTAAATGGTACATACAGCACCAAAACAAATCCCAATACACCTGATATCAGCATGGCTTACAATGTACAACAGATAGATATTCAGGAGGCATTTAAATCCTTCAATACAGTACAGAAATTAATGCCGATCGCCCAATTTATTGGCGGTAAAGTAAATTCTCAATTGACCCTGAAAGGGCAGCTGGGCAAAGATATGATGCCGGTAATGAGCAGCCTGAACGGGGATGGTAACCTGCTGGTACTGGAAGGTGCATTGCAGAAATTTGGTGTAGTAGATCAGCTGGCAAATACACTGAATGTAACTGCACTAAAAAACCTTTCACTGAAAGACCTGAAAACATACTTCTCTTTTGAAAACGGAAGAGTGAAAATCAATCCTTTCACTGTGAATTTCAATGGTATGCACATGCAAGTTGGTGGTTCACATGGCTTTGACCAATCACTGGATTATACGATGTTGATGACCCTGCCAAGAAGTGTGATTGGCAAACAGGGTGATGCCCTGATCACCAGCCTTGCCACACAGGCCAGTAATAAAGGTATACCCGTAAACGTAAGTGATAGTATTCATTTGAATGTTTTATTGGGAGGAAATATTTTAAAACCAACATATAAAACTAACTTGCAGGAAACTGCGGGTAATACGGTGAATAACCTGAAAGATCAGGCTGCTACTTTAGTAAAAAATAAGGTAGATACAGTAAAAACAGCGATCAAAGATACCTTGCATTCAGTAAAGAACCAGGCTGTGACCACCGTAAAAGAAGCAGCTAAAGAAGAGCTGTCCAAGCAGCTATTGGGAGGGAAGAAGGATACAACAGGTGCTACTACTTCTAACAAAACAGAAGATTTGAAGAATGCTGGAAAAGAGGCGGTAAAGGGAATAGGTAACATTTTCAAGAAGAAAAATAACTAGGGGAACACATTATAATCATTTATATATACCTATAACAGGGATAATGAGCCCTTAATCCAAAATTTTTTTGAGGTTTTTCTTATTTCACTAATTTGGACAACTTTTTGTCTGACATTTTTATCACCTTAGCAAAGCCGTGGAAAATTGCTTATTCTCCATCCTTTGAGTGGATGACATGTTAACTTGAGAGAAAACCTTAATAAGTATATGGAATACGAGCGTTACATATCAGATGGCCTAATCGAAAAACACTTCCTTGGATTTACCACCATGGAAGAGGAGGAAGACTTGCACATTCATTTGAACATTTTTCCTGAATTACATAATGAAATGGAAGAAGTAGAACGTCGTATGGAGCGGGCAGCATTTAAAGATGCACCAATGCCTCCAGCACATATCAAAACTGCTCTCATGCAGAGGATTGCCTTGGAAGAAGCGACCAGGCAAGCAAATGTGTCATCCCGTGCGCAAAGTAAGGTGTATACAGTTGTTGCGCCACCAGCAAATAAAATAACTGTTCATATAGGATGGAAAATATTCCTGATATTCTTTCTATCCTCGATTGCCCTGTCCCTGTTAGCCATTTTGCTATACTACAGACAAGTGGTTGGTAAGTAAAATGTTAAAGCCCGCTCAATTGAGCGGGCTTTTTATTTAGCTATACGGCTATTTTCCTTACACATCCATATGGTCCTGCATCACCTTGTAGCTATCCTGCATCTCCTTCAGCTTTTCCTTACCATAAGCCAGTCTTGTAATCGTTACAAACAACACTGGTACAATAAAGATCGCCAGGAAGGTAGCAGTGAACATACCACCCAATACAGTCCAACCCATCGTCTTACGGGATTCGGCACCCGCACCAGTAGCCAGCACCAGCGGCAGAATACCCAACAGGAACGCAAGAGAGGTCATGATGATCGGACGCAGACGCAGCTTCGCAGCTTCTACCGTTGCCGTTACCAGTTCCATCCCCCTATCCACACGCTCTTTCGCAAACTCCACAATCAGGATCGCATTCTTCGCCGACAACCCAATTAATGTGATCAAACCAATCTGTGCATATACGTTATTACTGATCTTTGGCAGGAAGGTAAGCGTGAGGATCGCACCAAACGCACCTATCGGCACCGCCAACAGTACGGAGAACGGTACAGACCAGCTCTCATACAACGCTGCCAGGAAGAGGAATACGAATACAATAGACAGTGCGAAAATGTACACCGTCTTACTACCAGACAATAACTCCTCACGGCTCAGACCAGAGAACTCATATCCATAACCTTCAGGCAATACCTGTGCAGCTACTTCTTTCAGTGCATTGATCGCATCACCACTACTATACCCAGGATTAGGAGCACCATTGATTTCCGCAGAACGGAACAGGTTATAGTGAGAAATTACCGGCGCAGTTTCTGTCACTTTATAATTAGTAACAGCGCTCAATGGCACCATATCTCCGTTTGTATTCTTCACAAACATCTGGCTCAGATCCTTAATATCACCACGATAGCTTGAATCTGCCTGTGTTAGTACACGGAAGTTACGGCCATAGATAGTGAAGTCATTCACATAAGAGCTACCCATATAAGTGGAAAGCGCCGTAGCAATAGAAGAAATAGATACACCCATCTTCTTCGCTCTTTCACGGTCTATATCCAACTGATAACCCGGTGTACGTGCGGTAAAGAAGGAGAAACCCCTTGCTATTTCCGGACGTTGGTTAATCGCAGCAGTAAACTTCTGCAATACCCCTTCAAATGCCTTGATATCAGGATCACCACTACGCTGCTCCAGGATGAATGAGAAACCTGCGGTACTACCCAGCCCCGGAATAGCCGGCGGTTGAATTACTAAAACAGATGCCTGTTTCCAGCGGGATAATTTCGCCTGGATGTTAGCTGCAATTGCCTGGATCTGTGTTTCCTTAGACTTTCTGTCATCCCATGGTTTCAGCTGTACAAAGATGGTCGCACTGTTTGACTTGGTCGCAAAGCTAATTACGTTCAAACCACCCAATGCGGCATAGTGACCAATACCCGGTATACTATCCAAAGCATGCATCATACCATGCAACGCTTCTACTGTACGCTCTGTAGAAGAAGATTCCGGCAGGTCAAATGTAATATACAGACGACCATCATCTTCTGTAGGAATGAACCCTGTAGACTTAGATCTGAACAACATGAACACACCCACACAGATACAAAGGAGGAGGATCATCACATATCTTGCCCAACGGATACTTTTCTTTACCCCCAGTGAATAACGGCTGGTTACGTGACCAAACCAGGTATTGAAGCGATAGAATAATTTGTTCAGGCCTTTTGAATCCTTATCCAGGTGCATAGGACGGAGAATCAGCGTACACAATGCAGGGGTCAGAGACAACGCGATGAAAGCGGAGATCAGTACAGAGATCGCGATTGTGATCGCAAACTGCTGGTACAAACGACCTACGATACCAGGGATAAACCCTACTGGTACAAATACCGCTGCCAGGATCAACGCAATCGCGATAACCGGACCGGATATTTCTTTCATAGCCTGTAAGGTGGCATCTTTCGCGGACATCTGCTCATGGTCCATATTATGCTGGACCGCCTCCACCACCACGATGGCATCATCCACCACGATACCGATCGCCAGAACGAAACCGAACAGGGTCAGGGTATTGATGGTAAAGCCCAGTGGTATAAAGAAGATAAACGTCGCAATAATAGACACCGGAATCGCCAACACCGGAATGATGGTCGCCCTCCAGCTCTGCAGAAACAGGAACACCACGATCACCACCAGTGCAAGGGCCTCAAGCAGTGTTTCCACCACTTCGTGGATTGACACTTTTACCACAGATACTGATTCGAATGGTACTACATAATCCACATCCGCAGGGAAAGCTTTCTTCAGCTCTTCCATAGCGGCAGTCACATTCTCGGCAGTTTCGATCGCGTTACTACCTGGTGCCTGGTAAACCAGCAGGTAAGAAGCTCTTTTACCATCTACAAAGGAGTTACCAGTGTAGTTGAATTTACCCAGTTCTACGCGGGCTACATCTTTCAGGTACACAATACCACCGTTATTAGGTTGGGTCTTTATCACGATATTGCCAAACTCCTCGGTATTTGCCAGACGACCTTTTACGAAGATGTTGTACTCGTAAGTCTGACCAGCCTTTTGCGGTGGTGCACCTACTGAACCAGCTGCGATCTGCGCGTTCTGCTCTGTGATGGCAGCTTTCACTTCATCGGCAGATACGTTCATTTCAGCCAGCTTATCAGGCTTCAGCCACACACGCATACTAAAGTCATCCGCACGGGTAAAGATATCACCCACACCTTTTGCACGCAGCAAGGCATCTTTAATAAAGATGTTCGTATAGTTATCCAGGAAGGTTACATCGTGTGAACCTTTTGGAGAATATAAGGCCACCAGCATCAGGATACTGGGGTTACGTTTTCTTACCGTAAGACCTAAGCGTTGTACTTCCTGAGGCAGGGTTGGCTGAGCGATACCCACGCGGTTCTGTACATCCAGTGCCGCAATGTTGATATCGGTACCTACTTCAAAGTTTACAGTAAGGCTCATAGAACCACTGTTCGTACTGTTACTGGTCATGTAGGTCATACCAGGCGTACCATTCACCTGTACTTCTACAGGAGTCGCTACGGTCTGTTCAATGGTCTGGGCATCTGCACCAGTATATGTACCTGTTACCTGCACTGTAGGAGGTGAGATCTCAGGATACTGACCGATAGGCAGGTTGAGCATCGCCAATATCCCTACCAACACCAGTACGATAGAAATTACTATCGCGGTGACCGGTCTGCGTATAAAAGTATTTGCAATCATGATCTTCTTCTATTGATTCAAACTCAAACTGTTTATGATTATTTTTTAGGAGCCTGGCCCGAAGCCTGCGGTGTTTGTTTCGGTACACCTGAAGTGTCGATTGTACCACCATCACGTAGACGCTGGAAACCATCCGTCACTACCACTTCGCCGGATTTAAGACCATCAGTAACAACAATGAGGTCCCTCATTTTTGGACCCAGATGGATCTTACGCTGCTCAGCGATCGTATCTTTTGCTACAAATACAAAGAACTCTCCCATCTGTTCTACTACAGCTCTGTAAGGAATGATCACATTTTCACCACTCTGCGCATTCAATACCTGCAGTACCGCGCTCATACCATCTTTCAGCTCATCTTTTGGATTCGCGAATTCGATACGTACCTTGATAGTAGCTGTCTGGTTATCTACCCCACGGTCAACGGCAAGGATCTTACCCTTTTCAGAATATGCAGTACCACCTGGCAGTGTAAGGCGGAAAGTAGAGTCACCAGGAGTGATGGTCTTACCCTGCATCGATGAAAAGCGTGGAATATCAGTTTCGCTCACCACGAAATCAACCGCAATCGGGTTTTCGCTGGACATGGTGTTCAGCAATGTGGTTCCCTGGCTAATCTGTGCACCCAGCTTTACCTGGGAGATACCAATACGACCAGTGAAAGGGGCTTTAATAATGGAGAAATCAAGGTCAGTGCGGGCAGAGGCCAATGCTGCTTCGGCAGCGGCTACGCTTGCACGGCTGGTTTCGAGTGTTGCATCAGCATTGTCCAGCGTCTGGCGGGCGATCGCATCCTGCTTAGCCAGTTCGTGGTAGCGGTCCGCATCTTTCTGTGCACGTACCAGTGTCGCTTTTGCGCTAGCCAGGTTCGCTTCTGCCTGACGAGCGGCAGCTTCATATTTACGACGGTCTATTTCATACAAGGCTTTTCCTTTCTGCACGACCTCCCCTTCTCTAAAAAAGATACCGGTGATATAACCACTTACCTGCGCACGCAGTTCCACCTGGTTGAGCGCCACCACTGTAGCCGGGTATTTATCATAATAAATAGCCTGTCCCATAGTAGCAGCCGTAACATTTACCTTGGTTGGAGGCATTACCATAGCACCTTTTTGTGCCGGACCTTTACAGGAAGCCAGAAAAAACATACCTGTAGCGCCAATGAGGAGAATGTGTTGCTTTGTTTTCATCTGAAAATATTTGTCCTTTCAATGACTGATTGTTGCAATCAGCCAGTTTTATCATTTATTGAATTGATGGTGTTAAAGTACCCAATGCCACTTCCAGGTCTATCTTGCTGGATAATACGGTGTACATAGCATTATAGTAGTTCAGCTCTGCGGAGCGGAGGTCTGTCTGGGCGGTGATCACTTCCAGGTAGGTCTTAATCCCCTCCCTGTATTGCAGATCGATCAGGTTGTATACCTCTTTGGCCAGATCCATGTTTTCCCTGAGCACGAAATATTCGTTCAGGTTACTCTTGTAAGAGGCCATTGCATGGGTATATTGTGTATTGATCTGTTGCTTCAGTGATTCTACATCCCAGTCGGTACGTTTGATGTTCAGCTCAGCTATCTTGATATTATGGGTGCGTTTGAAACCCTGGAAGATAGGCATCGATACAGTCAGACCTACCAGGGAGTTAGGATAGTTGTTATTATACAACTTCCCGAAATCCTTGTTGAAGTAGGCGAAAGTATAACTACCGGATGCTGATACTGTAGGAAGGTAAGCCCATTTATTATAGCGTAGTTCTGCTTCCAACAGTGAACGTTGGGTTTGCAGTAACTGGTACTCGATCCTGTTCTGGTAAGTAACAGTTGTGTTGGTATCCAGCTGTATGCTCTGCGCTATTTGAATGGTATCGTATTTCACATCCAGTACAGAGTCTGCCGGGAAGCCCATATACTGTTTCAGCAAAGCGTTCTTGGCTTTCAGGGATTCTTCCCCTGTTTTCTTTTGCGCTTTGGCATTGTTCAGGGAAATGGTGGCTCTCTTGTAGTCGGTTTTGTCTACAATACCGCTTTGGTACTGATTGTAGGCATCTTTGAGGCTACGCTCCAGACGCACGATATCTTCATCCAGCACGGCTACCTGCGCTTTGGTAAGCAGCATGTCGTAGTAAGCTTTGGATACATTGGATACCACATCGATCTGATTGCTGGTAGTATTTTGCACAGCCTGTTGACGTACTACCTTAGCAGTTCTGCTGGCCAGCAATACATCCCTGTTAAACAGGTTTTGTGTTAAAGTAAAGGCGGCAGAAGAGGTGTTCGTCACACCAGTGGTGATGGCTGCACCGTTAAAATAAGACGTCTGCAACTTCAGATAATGGTTCAGGCCTGCGGCCAGATTCAACTGGGGATACCAGTCTGCCAGTTTGCTCTTAATGGTATGTTCCGCAATCTCCTGGTCCAGCAGTGTTTGTTTCATCACTGGCTGATGGATAAGCGCATACTGGATACAATCGTGTAGAGACGCTTTTGGCATGACGGAATCAGATACCTGCTGTGCAGAGGATGAGGTGCTAACAAGCCCCGCTCCCAACATGGCGGTCAGATAAATTACTCTTTTCATAAAAGGTTTTGACAATCAGTTTCTTCTTTAGACCAATCGTAGAACAAAGCAATAATGCTATATGTTCTTTGCTTGCGCAGTAATTAATTAAGATTTAAATAAGACACACTATACCCAGCTAAGCACAGATCAATATGTACTAACAATCAAACAGGTAGGTTGCAGGTAATGTAGGTGTAAGCTGCGGTTCTGGTCGTATATATGGGCATATACCGGGAAATATCCGCATATTTCCCTGAAACAATTTGAAAAATGTGTTGCGAAGATAACTATTCAATTAAATTTTCTATCTCTATAAATCAACAGATTGTCAATTAATTTGACAACTGATGAATCAGTTGGGATAGTAACTCAAGGTCTACTGGTTATAAAATACACGCCTATTTTTACAAATATATTCTAATCGCAATTGAGATGCGAAGATATGATGGAAATAAAAAAATCCATCACCGCTGATGGATTTTAATAAACTTGATTAATTATTTATTTGGCCGCCCACTATGGATATGCTTCTCTGCGTGGTAGGAGGATCTTACCAATGGTCCTGATTCAACATAATCAAGTCCCATTGCATAACCGATCTCTCTGTACTCTGCAAACTCATCCGGGTGTACAAACCGTATTACAGGCAGATGCTTTGGTGTAGGCTGCAGGTATTGACCAAGGGTCACTACATCACAACCATTATCATACAGATCCTGAATAGCCTGGATCACTTCTTCTTTGGTTTCACCCAGACCCAGCATAATACCGCTCTTGGTACGCATACCTCCGTCTTTCAAACGTCGGATCACCTCGAGGCTTCTATGGTATTTAGCCTGTATACGCACCTGTTTGGTCAGGCGCTCAACAGTTTCCAGGTTATGAGAAACTATCTCTGGTGCTACATCGATAATACGCTGCAGGTTTTCCCACTGGCCTCTGAAGTCAGGGATCAGGGTTTCCATAGTAGTTTCAGGGTTCAACGCCCTTACAGCTTTGATGGTGTTGGCCCAAATGATAGAACCACCATCTTTCAGCTCATCCCTGTCTACGGAAGTGATCACAGCGTGTTTCACCTTCATCAGGAAGATAGCTTCTGCTACGCGCTGAGGCTCATCCCAGTCAACTGCTTCTGGTCTGCCGGTGGCTACGGCACAGAATCCGCAGCTACGTGTGCATACATTTCCTAATATCATGAAGGTAGAAGTACCGGCTCCCCAGCACTCACCCATGTTAGGGCAGTTTCCGCTTTCGCAGATAGTATGTAATTTATGGGTATCTACTAGGCTACGAACCTGTTTGTAGTTTTCTCCTATTGGTAATTTGACACGCAGCCAATCAGGTTTTTTAGTCCTGGGGGCAGGCGCAGCATCAGGTGCTGTACTGCAAGGTGTTGCGGTCGTGAGTATTGGTTCTTGCATCTCTGATCCTTTCTTTAAGATTACAAAAATAGTACTTCTTGAGGGAATCCAATAAAAAACGCTTTTGCCGGGGCAAAAGCGCTTTTTATATTATTTCTCATTTTTACTTCTTCTTATTCCAGCGCTTACCAAACTGTAAAGCTACATAAGCATTGAAAAAGAACTTCTTAGGATCGTTTCCAACCATTATAGGTATATCCTTGGTATAATATTCAGCATTTACACCTACCTCCAGCGCGCTCACTACTTCATTGAATCTGGCCCAGTCAAAACGAAGACCTGTCTTAGCATGTACACCCGGCGCTATTGTCACCTCTCCCCAGCCTTTTCCAAATCCACCGCCACCAATGATAGAGTTTCTATCCAGAAATGCCTGGTTATCTGCTACGCTTTCACCATATTTGATAGACTTTACGGTTACACCATCATCCGGATCAACTACATTCAGGTAATAAGGTTTCAGCAACCCAATTGAAAGACCTCCATAGTAAAAGGCATTTACCAACACCCCGTTCTTATTCGCCTTACCGCCTAACAGTTTTTGCTGCCCGATACCAATCTTCACCTGGTAAAAGTTATTCTGCTTACCATAGATATAAGGTTTTTCAGAATATACAAATCCATATTGGTCTACTCCCTTGATCGCACCAGACTTCTTATCTTCTTTTGGATCTTTCTTCTCTGCAAATTCAAACTGGAAAAAAGTCACTTTCGTTCTGCTGCTACGATATCCTTTTTCAAGGAAACCGCTCCAACCGTCGGTGTTAAGACGTGCACCTACTGAAAACTCACGCTGATAAACATTTTCCAGTTCTTCCTGCTGTTTAAATGAGGAAACGGGCTTAGACTTCTTCTGCTCCCTGTGCTGTACTCCTGACTTCACCGACGAGCTACTGTCCTGTGCCTTCAATCCACCTGCCGCTACCAATAAAAGCAAGAATAAGTGTAATTTTTTCACCTGTATAGATTTGTTTTTGTTAAGGGAGTAATATTAAATTATGATTGATCAGCCTCATCACGAATTACAAACAAAAGTATCCTGAGTCTAACTGTATCGCCCACCATTACTAATAAACGTAAGGGGCGTAATATTGGTATACTTATCGTTACAAACCTACACGTTTTTTCTTTCATGTGTAAATTTGTTTTATCCCCCGGCCTCGTCTTCCCTTAGATATAACGCACTCGGAGTAAAATGGTTACAGGGCAATGCCAGTCTTCAGTAATTTGCATCCTACTGCGCATTCCAAACATCGCTTTTCCTCACAGTAGTGCTGCTTCAGGTGAAGCAATGCCTGGGAATCTGCAGCATCTCCTGCCAGTATCCCCACTTTTTTCCAACCTTCCATCACACTGTTTTCCTCTGCTGGCAGCGTTTCCATCATGCCCAATGCCTTTTCCTGGTATTCCGGCAATCCTTTCTCCCTGCCATATAAGTACAACAATGGTAAAATACTATTGATGATCACATTCCTCGTTACCATTATGCCTGGTCTGCGCATAACCACCGCCGGGGTATCGAACCTGTAATGATCCTTCCAATAGCCCTCCGGCTGCGCAAACAGCACCTGCTGAAAATGTTGCAGATCTTTCATTTCCAGCAGCCGGGCAAAGAGGTCCCTCCCCTGTTGCAACAATACCGCCAGACTAGCCAGCCTCACCGAAGGAAACGAAGAAGGCCGCATCCGCAACCATCTCCACTGATGAGGCAACAATGACAGCAGTTGATATTTCCGCTTCAGAAACACATATTCTGCCTGCAGTTCTAATGGATAATCATCTGCAAACTGCCCCTCCAGCATTCCCGCCTGCCCGAATAAAAGCGCTTCTAACTGTACAAGATTATGCTTATTCCGCACCAGCAGCGTATATGGCAGGGATTGGGCCAGCTTCAGAAATGCATCTCCATTTACCGGCATCCCATAGCTGTGTGCAATCGCCCAGTAGCAACACTCCTCCCAATTATTCCTGCTCTTGTCCAGCCACTCTTTCATCATATTTGCCCTGCTTTCTAACCGCTCCACCAGCATGCGGTCTTTCCAGCTTCTCCAGATCAATCGCTCTACTGTAGCCACATTCCCTCCACAAGGCACAAAATGACCGGAATGCTTCAGCTGCGCATACCTGTTCAGCAACATTTTGGGAATAGCCGACTGCAATTCCAGACAAGGAATTCCCTGCGTCGTCGTCTCTTCCAGATCATGCTCAAACACCACATGCAGAATCACATTCTTATACCGTAAATCCCGCTGATGATTGTGCCTGTACCAATCAGAAGTCTTTAAATGCAATTCTACATTTCCAGCCCAGATAGTATCGCCTATCCGCAACCGGGCACTGCTAAAATCCGGACCATCATTCGTATTCAGTACTCCCGGTTGAAGTACCTGCACAGGCTCACCTTCTAACGTATGCAAATGGGAAAGGGTAAACAAACGATGTTGCCAAATATATTGGAACAGCTCCTCTGTAAGGAGCGGGGCAATCTGAACAATGGTCATAAATTCATCTTTACTAATAAATTTAGCATTCTCTACACCAGATTTCCAAATTTTTCTTTTTTTGGAAATCTGATAGAGTTACCATTAACTTTGCACCCAGTTCTTTATAGATGACTTATCCAGAAAGGCGGAGGGACTTGGCCCTGCGATGCCTTAGCAACCAACCTTGTTTAACAAACGAGGGAAAGGTGCTAATTCCGGCTTCGGTTATACATATAACCGGAGATAGATAAGTTGGCAGAGATTGACATTTTCATCGTACTTAATAATACTGAAAAGGCTCTTCCAACTACGGGAGAGCCTTTTTTATTTTGGGTAGTTATCGTTCTGAACCACCTGTTCATAACCGTATAATTACTTTGCGTTGAAAATAGCTACACAGTTATTACATAGTATCCCGATAGATGAATTGACAGGCGCCATTTCCGTCCCCATCTATCAGACCTCTACCTTCGTACAGGAATCACCCGGTATCAACAAAGGGTTTGAATTCTCCCGTGCCAACAATCCTACCCGCAAGGTGCTGGAAAACATTATCTGCAGCCTCGAAGAAGGCCACGCAGGTTTTGCCTTTGCCAGTGGCATGGCCGCGATCGATGCGGTAATGAAACTATTAAAATCAGGAGATGAGATCATGGCTGTCGAAGATACATATGGCGGTATCTTCCAGATGTTCCAGCATATGTTTGAACGCTTTGGCATCAAAGCAAACTTTGTAGACACCAGCAATACCGACAAAGTACTGGCTGCCATCACACCAAATACAAAAATGATCTGGCTGGAATCGCCCACCAATCCTACATTACGCGTATCCGATATCAAATCCATCAGCAAGATAGCCAAGCAGCACAATGTACTGCTGGTAGTAGACAATACCCTCTGTACACCACTGCTGCAGCAACCTATTCCAATGGGTGCAGACATCGTGATACATAGTGCTACCAAATATCTCGCGGGGCATACCGATGTAATCGCAGGACTGGTAGTAGTCAACACCAAAACACTGGCCGATCAGCTACGCTTCAATCAAAATATTTCAGGAAGTATACTCAGTCCCTTCGAAGCATGGCTTACGATCAGAGGTATTGAAACCCTCTGCCTGCGCCTCGATAAGCAATGTAGCAATGCTATGGCCATCGCCACCTGGCTCTCTGCACATCCCGCTGTGGATAAGGTCTTCTATCCCGGACTGGCATCGCACAAAAACCACCACATCGCCCGTAAGCAACAAAAGCAATACGGTGCACTCGTGAGCTTTTCTCTCAAAAGTGACAACATCAAAAATGCAATCAGAGTAGTGAACACCACCCGGCTGTTCAAACTCGCAGAAAGCTTTGGTGGTGTAAAGAGTATGCTGGATCATCCAGCTACTATGACACACCGGAATATTCCGGAAGAACACCGCAAGAAAACAGGTCTGGTCGATTCCTGCATCCGCCTCTCTGTAGGTATTGAAGATGCAGAAGATCTCATCAACGACCTCAAACAGGCACTGGATAAACTGAACCTGCCTGCAGGTAAACAAATTACAGTTTTACAATAAACGCAAAACCGTTTTGCAACGGACACTGAATGCAGCACTAAGTATTGAACATGGAAAACAAAATTATCAATCTGGGTATTTTCGGATTTGGTTGTGTGGGACAAGGACTTTACGAAGTATTGAACAGAACTAAAGGTATCAATGCGCGTATTAAGAAAATATGTATCAAGGACCCCAATAAGCCTCGTCCAATCGACGCCAGCTATTTCACTACAGACAAGAATGATATCTTACAAGACCCTACTATCGATGTAGTAGTGGAACTGATCAATGAAACAGAAGCGGCTTTCGAAATCGTAAGCACCGCACTGCGTAATGGAAAAGCAGTAGTAAGCGCCAGCAAACGCATGATCGCCGAAAACCTGCCAGCACTCTACCAGTTACAGGTAGAAAACAAGGTGCCTTTCCTCTATGAGGCATCCAGCTGTGCAAGTATTCCAATTGTACGTAACCTGGAAGAATACTACGACAATGATCTGCTCAATGCAGTTGAAGGTATCTGTAACGGGTCTACGAATTACATCCTCACGAAAATATTCGAAGAAAATCAAAGCTTTGACGAAGCTCTTCAAAAGGCGCAGGAGCTGGGTTTTGCAGAAACTGATCCTACATTGGATATCGAAGGGTACGATCCAAAATTCAAGATCGTGATCTTACTGTTACACGCCTTTGGCACATTCGTAAAACCAGAAGAAGTATTCAATTTTGGTATACATCGCCTGAATGATTTCGATATTCAGTTCGCAAAACAAAGGAACTCTACAGTGAAGCTCATAGCTGGTTGTAGAAGGCAAAACGGTAGTGTGAATGCTTCTGTATTACCACATCTTGTGAAGGAACATAACCTGCTGTATGATGTATACAATGAGTACAATGGTATTCTGCTCGAAAGCGCATTTACCGACAAGCAGTTCTTTGTAGGTAAAGGTGCTGGTGGTACCGCTACTGGTAGCGCAGTACTTTCCGACATCTCTGCACTGACATACAATTACAGATACGAGTATAAAAAGATTAAGCAGGCTAACTCTCCGGCGTTTACCAACGATGTGCAGTTAAAAATTTATCTGCGTTATCGTACAGCCGATCAGGTACATCTGCCAGACTTCTACAATATCTCTGAAAAATATGAATCCTCTACCTGGCGTTATATAGTTGGGGTGATCAATCTGGAAAAGCTGAAGGAAGCTAAATGGCTCAATAATCCAGATGTAAACCTGCTGGTATTGGAATAGAAATTGTGTTAATAGGAAGTATTAAAGTATTTAACCAACCAAAAATAAACGGCGTCCCTGCTCTGATCAGGACGCCGTTTATTTTTTATAATCTTTCTACGACATTGCTTACAGGCAATCCCATCACGTTGTAAAAACAGCCATCAATTCTGTCAATACCTACCGCACCAATCCATTCCTGTATCGCATAAGCACCGGCCTTGTCATAGGGTTTAAAGTGATCTACATAATACGTGATCTGCTCAGTCGTCAATGGCTTGAAGTGTACCGCTGTTTCTTTTGAAAAAGCGTCTTCCTCCCCGTTGCGAAGTATAATCACCCCTGTTATTACACGGTGCTCCCTGCCACTGAGTGCACTCAGTATACGGATCGCATCTTCCCTGTCCTTTGGCTTTCCGATAATAGTTTCGTCCAGAACTACGACTGTATCAGCAGTAATAATGATATCGTCTGCCTGGCACAAAGGTGCTACGGCTACAGCCTTCTGACGCGCAATGTAAACGGGAATATCCGGGATGTGCATATCGGCAGGAAAAGTCTCTGCCGTCTCTACCACTTTCACTTCAAAGGGAATACCTGCCTGCTCCAGCAGCTGTTTGCGCCGGGGTGACTGAGAACCCAGTATGACACGTTTGCCTGTATACATCAGAGGAATAATTTAAAGAAGACCATCGACAGAATACCTGACAGCATCACTAGTTTTACCAGGGAACTCACTTTGTGATAATGCTCCGGCAGATGTGCTTTTTTCAGTAAAGAATAAATATAATAACAAGGCGCCTGTACGAAAATCACCAGGTAGGCAATCGCAATATACCAGCCTATCAGCGCTACTCTTATTTCAACTACTACAATCAGCACCTGCAATCCCAGCAGTAATCCATAGCATATTTTCTTAGCTGGTTCCACACCCCATACAATGGGAATCGTGCGACAACCATCTTTGCTGTCGCCGATTACATCTTCCAGGTCTTTTACAATTTCCCTTACCAGCGAAATCACAAAAGCGAACACTGCATAAATACCGATTATCTGTATCAGCTTTCTTCCTTCGGGAGACATGATGGCTTCAAAGCTTTCATAGATCTGTTTCTCATAAAAGCCTACCACTACCACAGCCAACGCTGTGAGCAGGGAGATAACGACATTGCCGATCAGTGCCTGACGCTTGAAGGAAGTAGAATAAAACCACAGCAGCAGGGAACACAGTACCTGTGTAAAGCCCAGGTAGATCTGACCAATCTTCCATGCAGCAATAAAACCAATACTCACTCCAGCCAGGTTAAAAATGGTGTGCCAGGCCATGGCCCAGCGACGGTTGATCACCTTGTCCAGCACCATTTTGTCAGGCTTATTGATGATATCAATATTAATATCGAAATAGTCATTAATAATATAACCGGCAGCAGCGATCAGCACTGTCGATAAACTCAGCAGGCAGAAAGATGCCACGGACAAAGAAGGTTCCACGCCATTATAATGAAGTATAGGCGCTACTACACAGTATTGTAGTAAATATTGCGTGAGTGCTATATAAATAAGGTTCGGATACCGTACCAGTTTAAAAAAAGCTGTCAGTAACTTCATAATCATTTAATTGGAAATAAATCAGCGGCTGGCTATTTCTTCGTCTATCGTCCAGTGCCCGTTAAGTTTCAGCACCTTCTCGATTACTTCCCTCACACAGCCATTACCACCATTTACTGGTGAGATATAACGGGATATACTTTTGATTTCGGGGACAGCGTCGGCCGGACATACCGGCAACCCTACCAATTGCATAGCACGGTAATCCGGGATATCGTCTCCCATAAAAATGACCTGCTCCCATTGCAGGTCATTCTCGAATACATAATCCTGCAGCTTTTCCTGCTTATCGGTAATGCCGGTATAAATATCTTTTATTCCTAATCCCTGAAGCCGGCTTACCACACTTTCAGATCGTCCACCAGATATGATGGCGATACGGTAACCTTTCTTTACGGCCAGCTGCAAAGCATACCCATCTTTAATGTTCATTCTACGCGATTGCTCCCCATTTGGTAATAATTGAACAGTACCATCTGTGAGCACGCCATCTACATCAAACACAAAAGTGGTGATGGGCTTAAAAAGAGATAAAACGTTCATTGCGTTTATTAAAATATCGTATTGCGCAAAAGTAGTATAGATTTTTGATGTCAGGCATTATAGAAATCATAAATGCTGTCTGACATCACCTTATAAATTTCTTGCAGGTGTGGCTGATCCTGCATCAAAGCTCTGTGTTTAGACATCGTCTCCTCATCCTTTCTCATGGCAGGGCCTGTCTGCACCGTTTCAGGAGCGAACTTTTCAAACCTGTCAAAAGTTTCCCTGATGATGGGCTGAAGCAAACTGAAGTCCAATCCCTTTTGTTCACAAAACTGTTTTGCCCTCACGATCAGGTGATTAGTAAAATTATTAGCAAGTACCGCGCCCAGATGTAATTGAAGCCGCTGTTCGGAGCTAACTACCTCAGTCTGAGACGAAATGCTCTGAGCGATGGATTGCAGTCTGCGCATCACCTCGTCGTTACTGGCTTCCAGCAAAAGAGGGATCACAGGATAATTTTTTACCTCCTTACGAATAGATTGTAAAGGATACATCACCCCGGTATGGGTAGAGATTCGCCTGATGGCATCCAGAGGTACGGCCCCTGCCGTATGCAATACGATTCTTTTGCCCAGACGGAGCTCGTCATTGAGTTCCGGAATGGCTGAATCACTCACTGCCAATAAATAAATGTCTCCCTCCATATTGATATCCAGGAGGTCATCACTAGCCGATGCATGTAAATTCTCTGCTAATATCTGAGCATTTTCTTTCTTACGGCTAATAACCTGTAAAATCTGGTGTCCGTGTATTTTTAATTGTGTACCGAAACAATGCGCAATATTTCCCGCGCCAATAATTACTATGTTCATCGGGTAAGTGGTTATTAATATATTATGGTGTACCGGTCAGATAAAAGCAAAATTTGGGTGGCCGGGCTCATACAATTATATGATACAGCACGTTTCCCTTCCGTTCAGCGTTGTTATCCAGCAATTTAACCATTAAACTGTTAATCATTCATTTTTAATGGATTTCCCAAAAATATTACATTTATATTCAATGTTTTAAAAGAGACTGATTTTTTATTCTACCACTTCTTTTATATACTTGCAAAAATCGGATGGCCCTTTTTTGATCAGTTGGCCATCCTCCCGCCAGAGAGAGCACTTAAAATTTGAGGAACTTACTTAAAGCGGTTTATACAATTTAATACGGAATTTTACGTATCTAGTAGCACATAAAGACGGCATTCATGGCAAAAAATCTAGTAATTGTTGAGTCTCCGGCCAAAGCCAAGACGATTGAAAAAATACTGGGCAGCGACTTCGAGGTCATATCCTGCTTTGGTCACATCCGTGACCTGGAGAAGGATGATATGGGCATTGATATCAACAATAACTTCAAACCTAAGTATATAATCCCCGATGACAAGGAAAAGGTAGTGAAGGACCTGAAGAAGCTGGCCAAAACAACCGAAGAGGTTTGGTTAGCAACGGATGAGGACCGTGAGGGGGAGGCCATCAGCTGGCATTTATGTGAAGTACTGGGGTTAGACCCGGAAGTTACAAAACGTATTGTTTTCCACGAGATTACGAAGCCCGCCATTGAAAAAGCCGTGCAACAGCCCCGCCTACTCAACATGAACCTGGTAAATGCGCAACAAGCCAGACGTATCCTGGATAGGATCGTAGGTTTTGAGCTGTCACCGGTGCTCTGGCGTAAAATGAGTATGCGTAACCACCTCTCTGCAGGTCGCGTGCAATCCGTAGCGGTAAGACTGATCGTGGAAAGGGAAAGAGAGATCAACGGCTTTACTGCTGTAAGCAGCTTTAAAGTAGAAGCTTTCTTCATTTCTAAAGACCTGAATGGTAAGAACATTACCTTCAAGGCCGAAGGACCTACCCGGTTCAAAACCGCAGAAGATGCGGAGAAATTCCTACAGCAATGTGTCGGTGCTGCTTACACCGTAAAAGATATCCAGGTAAAACCCGGCAAGAAATCTCCTGCCGCTCCCTTTACCACTTCTACCCTTCAGCAGGAAGCCAGCCGTAAACTCGGCTACAGCGTGTCTAAAACCATGCTGCTGGCACAAAAACTGTATGAAAGTGGTAAGATCACCTACATGCGTACTGACTCAGTTAACCTGTCAGATACCGCGTTAGGGGATATCCAGAAAGCAATTACAACTAACTACGGGGAGCGCTACCACCAGCACCGCAAGTTCAAAAATAAGAACGAGTCTGCCCAGGAAGCGCACGAAGCCATCCGCCCGACCTACATGGAGAATGCTTCTGTAGACGACAGCGATACCCGTAAACTGTATGAGCTGATCTGGAAACGTACTATCGCCAGCCAGATGAGCGATGCAGAACTCGAAAAAACAATCGCCAAGATCGATATCTCTACCAACCACGATGAGCTGACTGCCAGCGGTGAAGTACTTAAATTCGATGGCTTCCTGAAAGTATATATGGAAGGCCGCGATGATGAAGATGTAAGTGAAGATGACGAACAGGATGGTTCCCTGCCACCACTCGCTCTGAAACAAGTACTGGACCTGAAGGAAATGAAAGCGACAGAACGCTTTACCCGCCCTGCCCCCCGCTATACGGAAGCAAGCCTGGTAAAGAAACTGGAAGAACTGGGCATAGGCCGACCTTCGACCTACGCACCAACCATTACCACCATTCAGAAGCGTAACTATGTGGAAAAACGTGATAAAGAAGGTGTGAAAAGAGACTTCCGCATTCTGACGCTGAAAGATGACACACTCACTAAAGTAACAGACGCTGAAAATACCGGTGCCGAAAAATCCAAACTGTTCCCGACAGATCTGGGTATGATCGTTACCGACTTCCTGAGCCAATACTTCGGAAATGTAATGGACTACGGCTTCACCGCCAAAATCGAAGAAGAGTTTGACGAGGTGGCACATGGTAAGAAGATCTGGAACAAGATGCTGAATGAGTTCTATACTCCTTTCCACAAGGATGTGGAAAACACCCTGGAAAATGCTGAAAGGGTGAAAGGAGAAAGACAACTAGGTACCGAAGAATCTACCGGCAAACCTATCGTAGCACGTATGGGACGTTATGGTCCAATGGTGCAGATCGGCAAGGCAGAAGATGAGGAGAAACCACGCTTTGCAAAATTAAAGGCAACACAAAGCATCGAAACCATTTCTTTAGATGAAGCAATGGAGCTGTTCAAACTTCCCCGCAATTTGGGTAAATTTGAAGAAGAAGATGTAACGGTGAATATAGGCCGGTTCGGTCCATATGCAGCACACGATAAGAAGTTCTATTCCCTGAAAAAGGAAATGGACCCTTACACAGTGGAACTCGACGAAATAGCCCCGCTGATCGTAGAAAAACGTACTGCAAAAGATGAACGTACCATCAAAGTATTTGAAAAAGAAAAAATCCAGATACTCAAAGGTCCCTATGGTCCGTATATTAAACAAGGCTTAAGGAATTTCAAAATACCAAAGGAGAAGATCGATACCGCTGCGGATATTACGGTGGAGGAAGCAAAAGCTATCATTGAAGATGTGAAAGCTAACCCTCCTAAGAAAAAAGCACCTCCTAGAAAGAAAAAAGCCGAATAATGTGCTATTTCAGGAATGTGCCGGTGTGTATATAAGGCCGTCTTTTTTTCAGAAAAAGATCCGTCCTATACCATTTGGATGATTCAGGGATTAGCATATTTGCACATCGGCACATTTGATTTGTTATGCACGAGACCAAAGAAATAAATGCTTTGTTCCATCTTCTGGACGATCCGGACCAGGAGGTATATGACACCGTCGCCAGCAAGATATTGTTGTTTGGAAAAGAGATCATTCCAAATCTGGAGAACTTGTGGGAGAATACTGTAGATGAATCTATTCAGGAAAGGATAGAACAACTGATTCACAGAGTTCACTACATGGACCTGCAGATGGCCTTGCAGCAGTGGAATAAGGCCGAAATCCCCGATCTTCTACAGGGAGCCATCCTTGTTGCCCGCTATCAGTTTCCTGATATGCAGACAAATTCCGTCCTCAACGAAATCGAAAAGATCAAGCGTAATATATGGCTGGAGCTCAATAACTACCTCACCCCCCTGGAGCAGATCAATGTGCTGAACAGTATGATCTACAACTACTTCGGGCTGAAAGGAGAAGAGGTAGCCTATGTGCGGAAGAACCAGTTCTTTATCAACCAGGTGCTGGAATCCAAGAAAGGAAATCCGCTTACCAATGGTATCGTTTACCAGAGCCTTTGTGCTATGCTGGACCTGCCTGTGTATGCGGTGAACATCCCAAGACAGTTTATCCTCGCCTATTTTGATAGCTTCTACGATTTTTCAGAGCCGGCCAACCCGGACGATTACAGGATCCTGTTCTTTATTGATCCTATTCAGGGACAGATCTATTCCCACCAGGATGTGGAAAACTACCTGAAAAGAATGTCCCTCCCTCCTACACCTTCTTATTACATGCCTCAGTCGAATACGAGGGTTATCCAGTTCTTATTGGAAGAACTGGCTAAATGCTTCCAGGATGACAAGGACATGTACAAGCAGGAGGAATTAAAGAATTTGATACGATTATTGAGCGGCGAATAACTTCTTTTTAAAAAGCCGTCCGTAAGATAAATAAAAAAGCATCTGTCTGAAGACAGATGCTTTTTTATTTATCTTAATAACATTATTACTTATTAGCCAATCTACCCTGTACTTTAGAAGCACTCATTCCAATCAGATCATTCATCACATTCACCGCTTCATCCAGGTAAATATCCTTCTGTCTGAACTTCAACCAATCCTTATTACGGGCCAGTTTAGAAGTATCATTACCGATCTTGTCCAGGTCTACCTTCAGACTGGAAATCTCCAGTTCTTTCACTTTCTCATTTACTGAATCATAGCGTTTCAGCGCATTCGCATTATTCTTCTGCTCGGTTTTGTAAGTCGTATAGTTCAGAGAATAATTGTCCTGTGCATCCATCTTCTTCAGGGTAGCGATATTGTCATTCATCATCCTGAACGCTTCGCTGTTCGCCAGGCGCTTGTCGCTATTTGCTTTCAGCGCAGCTACCGGAACCGGGTCTACCCAAGGTGTGTAATTTGCCTTGGGAATTTCATCCCAGTTCAGTGCATCTTTATCCTTACGCTCTGCTACTTCATAATATGGATCTGGCAATACGATGTCGGATGAAACTCCCTTCAGCTGGGTAGAACCTCCATTTGCACGGTAGAACTTCTGCTGTGTCAGTTTGATCGCACCCAGCGGACCTAACTCCTTGTTGGAGTAAAACTCATCCAGGCTAAACATACGCTGCACGGTTCCTTTACCATAAGTAGAAGAGCTACCAATGATCACCGCACGTTTGTAATCCTGCATAGCAGCTGCCATGATTTCGGAAGCAGAAGCACTGTACTCATTCACCATGATCGCCAGCGGACCACCATACTGTACACTCTTATCACGGTCACGCAGTACCATTGGATCGCCGGTACGGGATTTCACCTGTACGATCGGACCATCCGGAATAAACAGACCAGCCATCTGCACTACATCCTGCAGGGAACCACCACCATTAAAGCGGAGGTCAAGGATTATACCTTCTACATTTTCAGCTTTCAGTTTCGTAATTTCCTTCGCTACATCTTCAGCACAACGGGCACCGTTTCTGTCCTGGAAATCTGCATAGAACTCAGGCAGGTAGATGTAACCAATTTTATGTTGACCACCGATAATCGCTGATTTTGCAAATGTTTCGTCCAGTACGATCTCGTCACGCACGATTGAAACATCTTTTACAGTACCGTCTACGCTCTTTACAGTCAACTTCACCACAGTACCTTTTTCACCTCTGATCACTTTTACGGCATCTTCTACAGCATAACCTGTAATATCAAGTGGCTCTTTGTCACCCTGTGCCACTTTCAGGATCACATCGTTTGCTTTCAGATTCCCTTCTTTCCAGCTTGGACTACCTGTTACGATGCTTACGATCCTGATTTTACCATCTTCTTCACGCAGCTGTGCACCAATACCGAAGAACTTACCCGCCATCTGCTCTTCAAACGCTCTCTTTTCATCAGGAGGGAAGAAGTCAGTATGCGGATCCATTGTAGCGGTAATACTATTTACATAAGTGCTGAAGCGCTCGTTGTCGTCCTGTCTGTTTTTCAAACGGTCAAAGTAGCGATCGTATACCTGCTTCACCTTCGCACGGGCGTCGGCTTCCAGCTGTACATCGGTTTTCGCCTTTGCGGTATCTTTCTTGTCCTGCTTGTCGCGGGCTTCTACCAGTTCGGAGTATTTTTCCAGGGTACGATATTTCAGCACCTTGCGCCATGCTTCTTTGCGGGCTGCCTCATCTGCAGGGTAATCTACCTTATCAGGATCCAGGGTTACCTTTTCTTCTTTGGTGAAGTCGAAAGGCTTAGCCAGGATTTCCGGATACAGCGCTGCTGCTTCTGCAACACGTTTCTTAATCTGATCATTGATTGCATTGAAACAATCCAGGGGTTCACCCATCAGTTCATTATCAATGTGAGTTGATAATGGTTTGAGGTTCTCGATATCACTCTTCAGAAAGAATTTCTTTTCACTGTCAAGGTTCTTGAGGAACTTGTCAAAGACTTCCTTTGAAAATTTATCGTCTATAGCCTTCGGCTGATAGTGCCCATCTTTTAATATTTGCCCTACCAGACCAATGATCACTTCATTTTTGCCAGGGGGGTCTTCTTTACGCAGTTTGCTGAAAGCCAATACTCCCATCGAGATGGTGATCAGCACTACTGGTATAATCACTTTCATTCTTCTCATAGAAAATCCTAATTGAACGTCATCAAATATAGCATAAAATTGCCCATTGTGCTAGAATGGCAGTTTTCTTTTAACAAAAGATTGAGAAACCGGGAGTGTAGCATAGGCGCTATTAATACGGTACTGGCGGCCACATTCACTACAATTATTTGCTACTAAAACCAGACCAATGTCTTATAAAATTACGGTTCCTGATCGAATTTAACGATACCGCTTATCAGTTTAAATGCAACCGGTTGTAAAATCGTCAGGAAGGTATTTATTCAAATTATATATTTTCGCAGTGGTTTAAAAACTGATTACGTGGATACTTCGGCTAACACAAACAGTAAGAACGACCCTTACGCTTCACTTCGTCTTCCTGAATTTAACTACTACTTAATTATTCGGTTCGCACTCGTCTTTGCTCTTACAATGCAGTTTATTATCATAGAGTGGAAGGTGAATCTCCTCTCTAATCATGATCCTTTTGCCCTTGGTCTCATAGGCCTTGCCGAGGTCATCCCGGCAGTACTATTAGCACCTTTTGCCGGGCACATTGTGGATAAGAGAGAGAAAAGGAGCATCCTGCTCAAATGCGTGATTGCTTACGTCATTATTGGTACAGGACTATTCTTCCTCACATGGGATAAGATCGTGGAAGGGTTTGATACCCACCAGGTACTGATGTGTATTTATGGACTGGTATTCTGCGGAGGTATAGTACGTGCCTTTGTAAGTCCGGCCAATTTCTCTTTACAAGGTCTGATCGTACCCCGTACGTTATATGCCAATGCCTCTACCTGGGCCAGCAGCGCCTGGCAGATAGGTAGTATGGCAGGCCCTGCACTGGGTGGCTTGCTGGTGTATGCTATTGGTGTACACTGGTCTATGCTGCTGGTGGTGGCTATTTTCCTGCTGCCGCTGTTCAGCCTGATCATGATCAAACCTAAACCAGTACACTATGCGGCCAAAGGTGAAACTTTTGTAGATGGATTGACCAAAGGGATGCGCTTTGTATGGAATACCAAGGTGGTATTAAATGCCATGGCGCTGGATATGTTTGCTGTATTGTTTGGGGGTGCGGTAGCCATGCTGCCGGTATTTGCCTCAGATGTATTGCATGCAGGTGCGCTGGAATTCGGTTTGCTTCGCGCTGCTGTTGCAGTTGGTTCGCTGATGACCATGTTTATACTGGCTTACAAACCATTGGTGCATAAACCGGGTATCAAACTGCTGGCGGCAGTCTTCGGATTCGGTATCTGTATTATCATATTCGGTTTGTCCAGGAACTTCTATCTCTCCTTCATTGCATTGCTATTGAGTGGTACGCTGGATGCGATCAGTGTAATCATCCGTCAAACGATCCTGCAATTGAAAACACCTGATGAGATGAGAGGCCGTGTAGCTGCGGTGAGCTCTATGTTTGTCGGTTCTTCCAATGAACTGGGGGCCTTCGAAAGCGGGTTTATGGCCAGGATGATGGGGCTGGTACCATCTGTCGTGTTTGGTGGATGTGTGACACTTGGAGTCGTTATTACAACTTATATCATTTCGCCGGCCATGCGCAAGCTGGACCTGAAAGCATAAACAAAAGGCCATCTCTGAGAGATGGCCTTTTTTATTACTTCACTACGTCCCGCAACTTCTCTAACACATAGAATACTGCAGGGCAGATGGTACTGTTCAGGTAAGTGGTATTTGGCCGCTTCACAAATTCATAGCTGTCTGTGTAAGGATAGTTCTCACAATCTCCCGGCCTTGCATCATAGATGCTGCAATAATTGTCTGCACCCAAAAACGGACAGGGACTGCTTTTTACCACATAATCCCCATCTTCATCCAGTCGCAGGTAAGTCTCAATAAACACAGATTCCCGCATGCCAAGGTACTTTGAAATACGCTTGATATCAGGCGTTTTGAACCTTGGGCTGATTGACTTACAGCAACCTGCACATTGCAGACAATCGATGTGGCTGAAAGCCTCCTCATGCAGGTCAGGCAATAGCTTCTCTACACCCCTGCCCTTCTTCGTCTGTAGCTTCTGCAGAAACTGTTTATTGGCTTTTTGCTGCTCAGTCGCCCGCTGCTTCCAGTTATTTAGTGATTCATCCATTTGACTGCAAAGGTAATACTCTCCACCATACGACAATCATGTGACAATTCAAGGAAACATCCAACCCTTAATTATCACCACAATTTCCACAAGACCGAGGCAGGTTTGGCTATTGCTAAAAAACAAAATACCTTTGCACATTCTTATTATCATACCTGCTTTCACATCATGAATCTTTTTGATATACAACAAAATGAGTTCCTAGGTCGCCACATTGGGCCTAACGAAACAGAGACCAACCACATGCTGGAGACCATCGGTGTATCTTCGCTGGAAGTATTAATCAGCAAGACCGTACCTGGCGCGATCCGCATGAACCACCCGCTTGCAGTACCTGCGGCAATGAGTGAAAGTGATTACCTCCGTCATCTCAAAGAAGTATCACTCAGGAACGAAGTATTCCGTACCTATATCGGTCAGGGATATTACGATACCATCACACCAAGTGTGATCCTGCGCAATATCTTCGAGAATCCAGGATGGTATACACAGTACACTCCTTATCAGGCGGAGATCTCCCAGGGTCGTCTGGAAAGCTTACTGAACTACCAGACTATGGTCAGCGACCTCACAGGTCTGCCTATCGCCAATGCATCCCTGCTGGATGAGGCGACAGCTGCTGCCGAAGCCATGAGCATGTTCTTCAGCGCACTGAACAAAGACCATGACAACCTGGCTCGTCCTAAATTCTTCGTGGACGAAAATGTGTTCGCACAAACCAAAGATGTAATTATCACCCGTGCTACTCCGCTGAACATCGAAGTAGTAACCGGCGACTATAAAACTGCTGCTATCGATGAATCCTTCTTTGGTGCATTGGTACAGTATCCTAACAGCGTAGGTGCTGTGGAAGATTACCAGGGCTTTGTACAGAAAGTACATGCTGCTGGTGCTTACGTAGCAATGGCCACCGATCTGCTGGCACTGACCCTCCTCACCTCTCCTGGTGAACTGGGTGCAGATGCAGCATTGGGTTCTGCACAGCGCTTTGGTGTACCATTAGGTTTTGGTGGTCCACACGCTGCTTTCTTTGCAGTAAAAGATGAGTTCAAACGCGCCATCCCAGGCCGTATCATCGGTGTGAGCGTAGATGCTCAGGGTAACCGCGCACTCCGTATGGCACTGCAAACCCGCGAGCAACACATCAAACGTGAAAAAGCAACTTCAAACATCTGTACCGCACAGGCATTGCTGGCTAACATGGCTGCTATGTACGCCGTTTACCACGGTCCTGCCGGTCTGAAAAATATCGCTACCCGCGTAGCTCTCCTGGCCAATGCCCTGGGTGCTGCCCTGCAGGCAAAAGGATATACACTTGCTGCTTACAATTACTTTGATACCCTCGAAGTAACTGTAAAAGCAGTTACTGATATCAAAGCGAAAGCTGAAGGTGCAGGTATCAACTTCTTCTATCCGGGTGCTGACAAAGTGATCATCTCCCTCGATGAAACCACTACCATCCAGGATGTGAACGATATCCTCGCTATCTTCAATGCTGGCAACCTGTCTGCAGACACAAACAGTCTGACTGCAACTGCTGTACCTGCAGAACTGGTACGTACTTCTGACTTCCTTACCAATCCTGTATTTAACAGTCATCACAGCGAATCACAGATGATGCGTTATATCAAGATGCTGGAAAATAAAGACCTTTCTCTCAACACTTCCATGATCTCTCTGGGTAGCTGTACCATGAAGCTGAATGCAGCGACAGAGATGATTCCTTTGAGCTGGTCTCATTGGAGCAGGATGCACCCATTTGCACCAAAATCGCAGACAGGTGGTTACCAGCAAATCGTAGATGAACTGGGCGAATACCTCTGCAAGATCACTGCTTTTGATGCCTGCAGTCTGCAGCCAAACAGTGGTGCACAGGGTGAATACGCTGGTTTACTCGTGATCCGGAAATATCATGAAAGCAGAAATGAAGGACATCGTAATGTAATGCTGATCCCTATCTCCGCTCACGGTACCAACCCTGCATCAGCAGTAATGGCCGGCTTTAAAGTGGTAGTAGTGAAAGCACTGGAAAACGGGTACATCGATGTAACTGACCTGAAAGCAAAAGCAGCACAGTATGCTGATAGCCTGGCAGGTATCATGATCACATACCCATCTACTTACGGTATCTATGAAGAAAGCGTAAAAGACATCTGCAACACCGTACACGAATTTGGTGGTCAGGTATATATGGATGGCGCCAACATGAACGCACAGGTAGGCTTAACTGCTCCTGGCCTGATCGGTGCTGACGTTTGTCACCTGAACCTTCACAAGACATTTGCAATTCCTCACGGTGGTGGTGGTCCTGGCATGGGCCCGATCTGCGTAGCTAAACACCTCGCTCCTTACCTGCCTGGTCACGTAAACCTGACTGACAAGAAAACTGCAAACGCAGTATCTGCAGCACCATATGGCTCTGCAAGCATCCTCCTCATCTCTTATGCATACATCCGCCTGCTGGGTGCAGAAGGCCTGAAGAAAGCATCTGAAAATGCGATTCTGAATGCTAACTACATGAAAGCACGCCTGGAAAAATCATACGAAATCCTTTATAGCGGCAGCAACGGTACCTGTGCACACGAGTTCATCGTAGACCTCCGTCCATTCAAAGCAACTGCTGGTGTAGAAGCGGAAGATGTGGCAAAACGCCTGATGGACTACGGTTTCCACGCACCAACCATGAGCTTCCCTGTTCCGGGTACGATCATGATTGAACCTACTGAGAGTGAAGACAAAGCTGAACTGGATCGCTTCTGCGATGCACTGCTGGCGATCCGTGCAGAAATCAGCGCTGTAGAAACAGGCAAAGCTGACAAAGCAAACAACGCATTGAAGCATGCGCCTCATACCCAGTTCGTTATCACTGCCGAAGAGTGGAACCGTCCTTATGGCCGCCAACAGGCAGCTTACCCGCTGGAATATGTGAAACTCAATAAGTTCTGGCCTTCTGTAAGCCGCGTAAACAATACACATGGCGACAGAAACCTGATCTGTACCTGCGAGCCTGTAAGCGCTTACGCAGAAGCAGAAGCTTAAGAAAAAATTAACTTATACGCAAACGGCTAAAAGCATTCGCTTTTAGCCGTTTTTTTATTTACAAATGACAAAAAACTAACATTTTTTTATTCACACGCATACTAAAAGTTCAATCCGATCGTATTAATACTAACTTATATTTAGAAAAATTTTACATATATTAGAAATAAGAAAAAACCTTATCTATGCAGGATTACTCTTTTATGACCATCGAGGAGATCTTTCTCCTACAGGATGCGTTGAAAAAGAACAAAAGGCAAATCATTAAGTTCTTGTTGATTGGCCTCACTTTAGTGCTCATCGCAGCATACGTACCACAATTTTTTCTCAAAAGAAGGTATTCCGACGAAGAAATAGATGCCACCATGTTCAGTTACAGAAATACCTGGTTTTGGGTATGGTTGCTCTCTTTCGTACTCGTACTTGTCTTTGCGCTGATAAAGGTGACTGATGTCCGGTACTTTACAATCAAGAAAGACCTGACCCTCCTTCAGAAAGGACAGATCAAGGTACCTCTGGAACATGTATATCAGGGTAACAATGATATGCAGACCAGCTTTATTGTAAAACAGGAAGGTATAAGAAAGAGAAAAAGACTCTTTTACTGGATGCGCGGCCGGCTCGACGATTATAAATCAGGACAGGAAGTAGAGATAGTATACGGTCGTTATTCCCGCATCATTCTCAACATCAGCAAAGCCTGATCATTCATAAAAAAATAACCATATCAACTGCAGGTAGCTATTTATTTTTTACAATACACAACCGGGGCAACAGGTATACTGTCTGCCCCGGTTTTTTTATACCTTTGGACGCACTTAGATTCAATGCCTTATGAATATTGAACAGTTTCGTGATTTTTGCCTCGCCCTGCCGGGTGTCACAGAAGAGTTTCCCTTTGGTGAAGAAACACTTGTATACAAGGTGATGGGAAAAATGTTTACACTCACCAGCCTCGATAGTTTCGAAAGCATCAATCTCAAATGTGATCCTGAAATTGCGATAGAGCTGCGCGAACGCTATGATGGTGTCTCACCGGGATACCATATGAACAAGAAACACTGGAATACAGTCGATGTACACGCCGGTATTTCTGATAAGCTGATCTATCAGTGGATCAGGGATTCATATGAACTCGTAGTGGAATCATTACCCAGGAAGACAAAAGAAGAATTGAAAAATAAATAATGCTTATGAAACGGATCTTATGGCTGTTTGTGGTGATTATCGCCTTTAACTCAAAGGTAAAAGCCATCGATGCAGACTCCTTGTGGATGTACGAACATTACACTAAAAAAGAAGTATATATCCCTATGCGGGATGGTGTAAAACTGTTTACATCCATTTATATACCTAAAGACAATGCAGAGAAGCATCCTTTTCTGATGACACGTACTCCTTACTCCTGCTCTCCTTATGGAGATAAAGAGTTCAGACCTTTCTATGCAAGGTATACCAACACATACCTGCACGAAGGCTATATCATGGTCATACAGGATGTACGTGGCCGTTGGATGAGTGAAGGTACCTTCATGGATGTTCGTCCTTATAATCCGGCTAAAAAGGGCAAAAATGAGATAGATGAAGCAAGTGATACTTACGACACCATCGACTGGCTGGTGAAGAACATTGCCAACAACAATGGCAAAGTAGGTGTATTCGGCACCTCTTACCCCGGCTTCTACAGCACCATGGCTGCATTGAGCGGTCATCCGGCACTGAAGGCAGTAAGTCCGCAGGCACCGGTTACCGACTGGTATCATGGTGATGACTTCCACCACAACGGTGCATTCTTCATTTCAGATGCCTTCTCTTTTTATACCAGTTTCGGTCAGCCAAGGCCTAAGCCAACTACCGTAGGCCCTGCTGGTTTTAAATACTTCACTACTGACGATAACTACGAGTTCTACCTCAAAACCGGTGCGCTGTCTAACTTCTCTAAATTGATGGGAGACAGCATTGCATTCTGGAATGACCTCATGAACCATGGCGACTACGACGCATGGTGGAAAGCCAGGGATGTAAGACAATACCTGAAAGGCATACAGCCAGCTGTACTGACAGTAGGTGGTGTCTTCGATGCAGAAGATTGCTTCGGTGCATGGAATACTTATAAGGCCATCGAGAAACTGAGTCCTGATGCCAACAATCGTATCGTAATGGGTCCATGGTATCATGGTCAGTGGGGCAGCAATGATGGTACACATTTAGGCAATGTTCATTTCGACAGCAATACATCTGAATACTACCAGGATAATATCGAAGTGCCCTTCTTCAACTATTACCTGAAAGGTAAAGGTGCATCACCTGATATCGCAGAAGCAACCGTGTTCTTCACCGGCGAAAACCAATGGCGCAAGTTCCAGCAATGGCCTCCTGCCAATGTACAGGCACAATCCATCTACATGCAGGCCAATGGCAAACTGGATTTCTCCAAACCACTGGGTGGCAACAGCTTCTCTGAATACGTAAGCGATCCTGCTAAACCAGTGCCTTACACACAGGATGTACATTTCGATCGTACCATCAATTACATGACAGATGATCAGCGTTTTGCTGAACGCCGTCCGGATGTAGCTACTTTTTCGACAGATGTATTGACAGAAGATATTACACTGGCGGGGCCGCTCACAGCCAAACTGGTAGTAAGTACCAGTGGTACAGATGCTGACTTCATCGTAAAGCTGATCGATGTGTTCCCTTATGATTTCAAATATGAAGACAAGGCTCGCAGCGAACACCACAGAGTACCTTCATCTACCTATCCAATGGGCGGTTACGAAATGCTGGTAAGAGGCGAAATCATGAGAGGTAAATACAGAGAGAGCTTTGAGAAACCAGTTCCTTTCACACCAGATGCACCTGCCAATATAGATTTCTCCCTGCCGGATGTAGCACATACATTTAAAAAAGGGCACAAGATCATGGTACAGGTACAGAGCAGCTGGTTCCCGCTGGTAGATCGTAACCCACAGGTATTTACCGATATCTACCATGCTACAGACAAGGATTTTAAGAAGGCAACCATCCGTATTTATCATGATGCAGGCCATCCATCCGCTATAGAATTGCCGGTGTTGAAATAAAATTTAACTTGCGGGCGTTCAGATATATAAATTTCGTAAGTCCATTACCATTGATAACTACTATTTTATGATTAAAAAAGCCCTACTATTGGGAGCACTCGGCGTCATATCCCTGAATGGATTTGCGCAGAAAAGATCTAAAAAGAACAAAGACAAGGAGCAAACTGTTGTTCCTGTAGCACCATTATTGCAGACTAAGATCGACACCGTAAGCTATGGCATTGGTCAGGATATCGGTAATACCCTCAAGACACAAGGATTGGATAGCCTGAACCTGAATGTGCTGAGACACGCGATCGAGGATGCACTGAAGGATACAACGTTAGTAGCAAAAGAAATAGCAAATATGAGTATCAGTAATTATCTCCAACAGATAAAAGCGGAAAAGATGCAAAAGAACAAAGAAGCAGGTGAAAAATTCCTGGCAGAGAATAAGACTAAACCAGGGGTGGTAGCACTGCCTAGCGGTTTACAATACCAAATTCTGAAAGAAGGTAATGGTCCAAAACCTACCGCTGCAGATAAGGTAAAGACACATTATCATGGTACCCTGATCGACGGGACCGTGTTTGATAGTTCTGTAGAGAGAGGTCAGCCTATCTCCTTCCCGGTGGGTGGAGTCATTAAGGGTTGGACTGAGGCGCTGCAGTTGATGCCTGTAGGTTCAAAATGGAGGTTGTTTATACCTGCTGATCTGGCTTATGGTGAACGTCAGGCAGGGCCGAAGATCGGACCAAATAGCGCACTGATTTTTGATGTTGAATTATTAGATATCGAGAAGTAAAACAAAAAGGGGAATTACGATTGTAATTCCCCTTTTTGTTTTAAGTTATTTCCACACTCTGGGACTCCGCTGCTCCACCATCATCAAATCCGCCAGCGCCATTGCCGCCACTGCTTCCAACACCACCGGTACCCTCAGCGCTATACACAGATCATGTCTTCCCTTCACACTAAAAGCCTCTACCTGTCCACTCTTAATATTCAACGTATGCTGCTCCTTAGGCGTGCTTGAAGTAGGTTTCACCGCCACACGGAATACCAAAGGATTCCCGTTAGTAATACCCCCTACTACACCACCCGCATTATTCGTCGCAGTCTTACCATTAGCATCCAGTATCGCATCATTATGCTCTATCCCTTTCATCTTTGCCGCAGCAAAACCAGCACCGAATTCAATGCCTTTGATTGCCGGAATAGCAAACACCGCATGGGCAATACAAGACTCTACTGAGTCAAAAAAAGGCTCTCCCAATCCAATTGGCAGCCCTTCTACCACACATTCTACGATACCACCCACAGAATCTTTTGCAGCAATCGCCGCTTCCAGTCCCTGCGCTGCATCAGGCAATCCCGCCACCTCTTTCAAAGTTGCGGTTACCTTAATGCTTTCACCCAATATCTTCTTGGCAATTACGCCAGCAGCTACCAGGTTCAGTGTAAGCCTGCCGCTAAAGTGTCCGCCGCCACGGTAATCTTCAAAGCCACCATACTTATGTGTAGCTACAAAATCCGCATGACCGGGGCGTGGAAACTCACGCAGCTTCTCATAGTCAGTACTACGCGTATTGTTGTTCTCAAACAAAATTGTAATCGGCGCACCAGTTGTATGGTCATTGAAAACGCCTGATTTGATGTAAGGCAGATCATCTTCCTTACGCGGTGTGGTGCCTTTGGCGCCCGCCTTGCGCCTGTCCAGGTCTGGCAGGAAATCTTCCTGCTTCAGCGGAATACCTGCCGGTACACCGTCAATATTCACGCCTACACTAGCGCCATGCGACTCTCCAAAAACATTTACCCGGAATAATCTACCGAAACTGTTCATTAGTATGCTGATTTATCAATGTCGTGTTAATGTACCTGACTGTTGGCTCCTTCCTGTTTTACCACACCGCCTAACTTCTGCAAATGTTCGTAAAATTCAGGATAAGATTTGTTAATCGCCTCCGCATCTTCAATCACTACCGGACCACTCGCTGTCAGTGCAGCTACTGCACATGCCATGGCAATCCTGTGATCATTGTGAGAGCGAACAGTACCACCAGTAATACCTGTACCACCATGCACCAGCATTTCATCGCCATGCAGGTCAATACTTATACCCAGTTTACCAAATTCTTCCTGTAAGGTTTTACCACGGTCACTTTCCTTGTGTGCCAGTCTGCTCACACCCAGTATTTTCGTAGTGCCTACGCAATTTGCTGCCAGCGCTACCAGTGGAGGGAACAGATCCGGACAATCAGTCGCATCGAAATCAAACGCTTTTAATTGTTGCTTTTCCACATTCACAGTGAATACACCTGACATCAGACCTGCACCTGCTTTTTCCAGTGCTTCCAGTATCGCTTTATCAGATTGTGCAGATTGTGTATTGAGGTGGTGTACCTCTGCTTTGCCAGCTACCGCAGCAGCCACCAGCAGGAACGCAGCTCCGCTCCAATCTCCTTCTACAGTATATTCGCCGGCTTTGTATGCCTGTTTCTTACCAAATGAGAAACGCTCAAAGTTCTCCTCTTTCACCTGTACTCCAAACTGCTCCATGAG
This sequence comes from Chitinophaga sp. LS1, assembly GCF_034274695.1. Taxonomy (NCBI): domain Bacteria; kingdom Pseudomonadati; phylum Bacteroidota; class Chitinophagia; order Chitinophagales; family Chitinophagaceae; genus Chitinophaga; species Chitinophaga sp. LS1. The sequence goes on along the minus strand of NZ_CP128362.1, from coordinate 3,427,439 downwards.
CTGCAGGGTAAGGGCGATATAAGGTTTACTCTTCAGGTCTTTCACTGTGATCGTCACATCTTCTGCAACAGCACCAAAAGCCATTAATAAGCCTGTTAAGAACTGTGAACTGAGTGAACCATCGATCGTAATATTCTGCGCCTGTAATGGACCCTGAATATGCAAAGGCAGCTTGCCCTCACGGCTGCTGATCTTTACACCCACCTGTGGTAAAACTTCTTCGAAGAAGTTCATAGGACGGGTGGTCAGACTACCATGCCCATTGATGGTGATAGGCAGTGCAGACAAAGAAGCGATCGGTGTAAACATGCGGATACCAAGGCCGGATTCTCCACAATTGATTTCGTTATCTACAGACTGTACCGGGTGAATACCATTGCTGGTAATCCCGATATAATCTTCCTGACGATTGATAGTTGCTCCCAGTTTGCTGGCTACATCCAGTGCTGCGAGGCAGTCATTGCTCAAACCCGGATTCCGGATAATGCTTTTACCATTGCTCAGCAACGCTGCGGCTACTGCCCTTTGCATAGCGCTTTTGGAAGGATTGGCAGTTACGGTGCCATGAATGCTGCCGGGTAATATTGTTACTTGCATGTGTGTGTTTGGTTGTTTATAGCTCCTCCAGCAACTGCTTCAGCGTTGCCAGCGGTACAGCCTTTGTATGCGCGCTACCTAATTGTTCCAGCAGCACAAAATTGATCGCATCCTTTTCCCTTTTCTTATCCAGCTTGAAGATGTTGTACATTTCTTCTTTGTTCGAAGTCAGGGTCACCGGCAACTGGTAATCATTGATCAGCCTGATCAACCGGTTTGTTTGTTCCACCTGCAAAGTAGATAGCTTCTCTGAGATTTTGGCTGCTGCCACCATCCCGATTGCCACCGCTTTACCATGGGCGATGTTCTCAATTTTTTCTACTGCATGCCCCAGCGTGTGGCCAAAGTTGAGCCAGCGACGAGACGCCTGCTCAAATTCATCCTCCAGTACTACCTTGGTCTTCAGCTCTACAGAGCGTTCTACCAGGTATTCCAGAACGGCTACATCCTTTTGCATGGCCTTATCCCGGTTTTCTTCCAGGTAAGTGAACATACCGGCATCCATGATGCAGGCATATTTGATGATCTCCGCAAAACCATTATGCCATTCTTCGTCAGGCATGGTCAGTGGCAGTGATAAGTCAAACAGGATAAACTCCGGTTGCCGGATGGTGCCCAGCATATTCTTATGTTTACCATGGTTGATACCGTTCTTACCACCGATAGATGCATCTACCTGTGCGAGCAGCGTGGTAGGTACGAAACCTACCGGCATACCGCGCATATATATGCTGGCGGCATAACCGGTTAAATCTGTGGTCATGCCACCGCCTATACCTACGAGCATAGTCTTGCGGTCAGCTTCCAGCTCTATGAGCCCATCAATGATCTGTTCGAGTACTTCCTCACTTTTATTCTCTTCTCCATCCGGAATCACCAGCTTCCTCCAACCCTGCAATTTCATTCCGTGGAGTTTATCCACATTTTCATCCACAACCAGTACGGTACGGGATGGATCTGCATAATTGCCCAGCTGGTGGAGGCTTTCTCCCAAGTAATATTTGGTAGCACTGTGCTGGAACTGGTAAGATAATGTTCTCATATAATGATGTATGGTTGTGCCTGATTACTCAGGACGCCACTTATTTGCCTTCGTTCATTACTCTGTTCTGCCTGTTGATTGATTCCAGGTGAACTGCATCGAAGTATTTCAGGATGAAATCCTTTGTCAGACCCAGTTTGTCACCCTTAGCGATACCACGCTCCAGGATTTCATTCCAGCGGTTTGTCTGCAGGATGGTCACGTTGTTCTCTTTCTTGTAGAGACCAATCTTCTCAGCAATCTTCATACGATTGCCCAGCAGCAGCAGAATTTCATCATCGATCTGGTTGATCTGACCACGCAGTTTATCCAGTGCAGAGTTGAATTCTTTTACATCGGTACGTTCATGGCGCCACTTGATACCATCCAAAATTTCTGCCAGTCTTTCAGGAGTTACCTGTTGTTTCGCATCGCTCCATGCTTTGTCCGGATCAATGTGTGATTCCAGCATCAGACCATCGTAATCCAGGTCGATTGCTTCCTGACCGATTTCCTGCAGTATGTCACGACGACCACCAATGTGGCTAGGATCGCACACGATAGGCAGTTCTGGCATACGACGCTTCATCTCGATTGGCAGGTGCCACATCGGTGCATTACGGTATTCAGTATTGCCATAGCTGGAGAAACCACGGTGGATCAGACCAATCTTGGTGATGCCGGAGTTACGCACACGCTCTACTGCACCTACCCACAGTTCCAGGTCCGGGTTGATTGGGTTCTTGATCAATACAGTTGTATCCACACCTTTCAGCGCATCAGCTACTTCCTGTACAGAGAATGGGTTTACTGTGGTACGTGCACCAATCCACAGGATATCTACATCATGTGCCAGGGCTTCTTCCACCTGCTGACGGGTAGCTACTTCCACAGCTACTGGTAAACCGGTCAGGGCTTTTGCTTTCTGTAACCATGGCAGGCCCTGTACACCGATACCTTCGAAGGAACCTGGGCGGGTACGTGGTTTCCAGATACCAGCACGCAGTACATCTACTTTACCTGTCTTAGCCAGGCGCTGTGCGGTTTCAAGTACCTGCTCTTCAGTTTCAGCACTGCAAGGGCCGGAGATGATCAACGGCTTCTTATCTGAGCCCGGATCAGAGAATTTAGTGTTGGAGAGGATGTCTGCTAATACCATCGTTGTAGTTTTTTAGTCCACAGACTATAGTCGATAGTCCATAGTGTTTGATTTGATTATTTGGTTTGTTGCTATGAGCCATCGACTATAGCCCACGAACGATTGATTACTTATTTTAAGATCTTTCTGATCTTATTTGATTTCTGGATCAGTTTATAAAAAGCATCATAATCTTCATTTTCCAGCAGGTTCTTCATCTGTTGCAGCTGGTGGATATGTTCATCCAGTACATCCAGCACATTATGACGGTTATGCTTAAAGATCGGTACCCACATATCAGGAGAGCTCTTAGCCAGACGTACGGTAGATTCAAAACCACCACTTGCCAGTTCAAAGATGCGTCCGTGCTCTTTTTCCTTTTGCAGTACGGTCAGTGCCAGTGCAAAGGAGGTGATATGAGAGATGTGCGATACGTAGGCTGTATGCAGGTCATGCTCTTCTGCATTCATATATACGAGGCGCATCTGCAGCTTGTCTACCATATCCTCAACAATTTCCACGGCGTCTTCATCACTGTTTTTCACATCGCACAGCACCATGGTCTTGTTGGTGAAGAGGTTCGGTATAGCAGCTTCGGGGCCGGAATACTCCGTGCCGGCCATCGGGTGAGCAGCTACAAAGCGCCCTCTGTGGGGATGACCGGCAACGAGTGCTAATATTTTTTCTTTTGTAGAACCCACATCCATGATCACCTGTTGTGGTCCCACATTATCCAGAATAGAAGGTAATACTTTCAGCAAACCGTCTACAGGTATCGCAAGTATGACCACTGTTGAACGCTGCATGGCTGCTTCCAGGGTAGCACCTTCATCGATGATGCCAAGCTCCTGCGCCTTTTTAAGATTATCTTCGTTGTGGTCCACACCGATGATGTGGGTGGCGCCCCCCTTTGTTCTCAGGCTGATGGCCAGAGATCCACCGATTAAACCAGTACCAACTATCGTTACGATCATAACTTTGTCTGTTTATTTAATTGCCCTGATCCTTTGCAACACTTCGTCAAATACTTTCTCATCTTTACACAGGCTCACTCTTATATATCCATTACCGTTACTGCCGAAGATACCACCCGGTGTGATAAATACCTGCGCTTTCTGCAGAATTTCGTCCGTCACTGTAAATCCGTCTTTCGCAGTAGCTGGTATCTTAGCCCATACGAACATACCTACCTGGTCACGATCAAAAGTACAGTTCAGCAATTCCAGCAGTTCAAATACTTTCTGACGGCGGCCGGTATAGATCTCATTTAGTGCTGCATACCATTCAGGCCCCAGTTCCAGTGCTTTTACAGCAGCCATTTGCAATGGCTGGAACATACCGGAATCCATATTACTTTTGAAACGCAGTACCTCGTTGATCCACTCCTGTTTACCCACCAGCATACCCACGCGCCATCCGGCCATGTTAGATGATTTGCTGAGGGAGTTCAGTTCCAGTACCACATCCTTCGCACCTGGTGTTTGCAACAAGCTTTGTGGCTGTGCATTCAGGATAAAGCTGTAAGGGTTGTCGTGGCAGATGAGGATATTATGATCGTTGGCAAATTTGATCAGCTTTTCTGCAAAGGTAGTGTTGAAACGGGCACCGGTTGGCATATGCGGATAGTTTACCCACATCAGTTTCACCCTGCTCAGATCAGTTTTCGCCAGTGCATCGAGATCAGGCAACCATCCGTTTTTTTCTTCCAGGTCATAGTCTCTTACGGTAGCACCACTCAGGTTCACAGCAGAACGGTAGGTAGGGTAACCCGGGTTGGGTACCAGGGCCTCATCACCTTCCTGCAGGTAGGTCATGCAAATGTGCATAATACCTTCTTTGGAACCGATCAGTGGCAGTACTTCTTTCTCAGGGTCAAGGGTCACACTGTAGTAGCGCTGATACCAGCTGGCCATTGCCTGGCGCAAAGCAGGGATTCCTTTGTACCCTTGATAGGCATGCGTATCGGGGCGATGAGCATTTTCAGTCAATGCCTCGATCACAGAAGGATGCGGGGGCAGATCAGGACTACCAATACCAAGATTGATCACTTTGGCACCAGCCCTGTTCATTTCATCTATTTCTCTCAGTTTTTTGGAGAAGTAGTATTCTTCTGTTTGTTGCAGCCGTTTTGCTACCTGTAAGTTCATATCGTATGATTGAAAAATAGGATTATAATGTTTTGCCTTTTTTATAGATACCGAGCACTTTCAGATGTTCAGTCAGCGGTGTGATTTTGCTGATGCCTTTCTGGAAAGTAACCAGATCTTCGAATTCGAAATCGGCGTGGAAATAATAGTTCCACTCTTTGGTTGGCATTGGGAAAGACTGCAGTTTGCTCAGGTTAATACCTGTACTTGCTACCTGTGTCAGCACCTTTGCCAGACTACCAGATTCGTGAGATGTCTGGAAATATACAGATGCTTTGTTGGAATCTGCCGCAGGTTCTACACCATTTGGAGAAATAACCAGAAAGCGGGTATAGTTGTTTTTGATGGTATGGATGTTGGGTGCAATGATTTCCAGACCATAAATTTCAGCTGCCAGTTTGCCCGCGATGGCAGCTGTTGTTTTCAGTTTCTTGGTAGCCACATGTTTTGCACTCAGGGCGGTATCTTCAGTTTCCACCAGTTTCATTTGCGGATATTTATCCAGGAAGTCAGTACACTGCAACAGCGCCATATGATGACTGTGTACTTCTCTGATATCTTCCAATGGCGTACCGGGCAGCGCCATCAAATGTTGTTTGATATGCAGGTATACTTCTCCGATTACATGCAGGTTCGAGTTTTTCAGCAGGGTGTAGTTTGGAAGTATACTTCCGGCAATCGAGTTTTCGATGGCCATCACACCTGCATCGGCTACCTGCGTTTTTACTTTTTTAATCAATTCCGCGAATGAAGCACAACATTCGATCGTTATATCCTTTCCATAGTATCCTTGTGCCGCTATTTGGTGAAAACACCCTTCGAATCCCTGAATTGCGATGTGCATCTTTAATTTGATTTGTTTGTATTTGATAGTTGCTACAACAACTACCGGATAAAATGAAAAAGGGCCCCGGTTGAGCCGGGACCCTTTAAAGTGCAGTTATATGTTTAGTGCATTTTTTACAAGAGAGTCCCGGCCTTTACGACGTAAAAGAAAAAGTAAAAAAAGTAAAAGAAGTAAAGACTGAAACGGCGTAACATATATCGAGTTATTTGAAAAAAAAGAAGGCCTCCCTTATCGGGAGGCCTTTTTGTTAGTTTCTTTTTATGTTTAAGTACTACAAACGACCTCCCTAATTCTGGTACCAGAAAAAGTAGAAACCATAAAAGTAACCAAAGGTTGTTTGCTGTATCATAATTTGCTTGAATTGCACGACAAAAATACATCAGGATTTGAATTGTCCAAGCACTTTTATGAAAAATTATATTCTATTTAATAAAAGGCCGGAAATTCAATGATTTATTCAAAAATGATGGCTCCACTACCCCTATAGGTAAAAAAAACCGCCCTGCGGTTGCAGAGCGGCATATAAAAAGCTTTATTGCTTGCGGAGTAAGATTAGTGCTTAACTGAATCTTTAGCAGCAGTAGCGATAGAATCAACTGCAACCTTGCCTGAATCAGCCTTAGCAGTGATAGAATCGTTAGCAGCGTTTGCTACTGAATCGATAGCCTGTGTAGCTGCAGCTGTAGAATCAGTAGCAGTTTCGCTTGCGCCACCGCCACATGCAGTTACAAATACACCCAGTGCTAATGCTAAGAAACCAATTTTCAGTGCGTTCTTCATTTTTTTATTTTTTAGGTTTTTTGAAATATTGTTTCTTCTTTATACCAGGATGAAAGAAAGGTAACCCAGCTTTTCAGAAATATTTTTCAAAAAATCTATTTTTTAAATAAAACCAGCCATAGGCAAGGTTTTTAATTATATAAATTATAAGTTTATATGAAAAAAGATGGCAGTCTGCATCTATCACCTGGCTGAAAACTTATTTTTTTTCCCCTACTTTGGGTTACCAAAGCGATATAATAGTATTAATAAGTGAAGCATAATCTGAACATAGAAAGGGATCGGGAATTATTACTGGGACTTACCCGGAATGACGATAAAGCGCTGTCTACCATCTACGTGGAAAATTTTCCGGCCGTATTAAGAATGGTTTTACAGCATAAAGGTTCTGAGGATGATGCAAAAGATCTTTTCCAGGAGGCTATGATCGTACTATATGAGAAAGCACAGACAAGTGAATTTGATCTCTATAGTAAGCTCAAGACCTATTTATACGCCATCTGCCGCCACCTCTGGCTCAAAAAACTCCAGTCGGGCAGCTGGCAGCTCTCCCTGCCGGAGGAACTGGAAGCAGTAATACCGGCAGACAACCATATGGAAGACCATGATAAAAAGGACGAACAGTTCCGCATCATGGAGCAATCTTTGGGTAACATGGGAGAACCCTGCAAGACTATCCTGGAAGATTATTATATCAGGAAACTCTCCATGGCAGATATAGCAGAGAAATTCGGGTACACAAACGCGGAAAATGCAAAGAATCAGAAGTATAAGTGCCTGATGCGATTAAAGAAACTCTTTTTTGATAAATATAAATTATAGGGCCCCTACAGGACCCGCAAAGTGGTTTACAGGCGATGAATGATACAAATCTAATACGTGATATTGAACGCTATCTGGAAGGCGATATGAATATGCAGGAAAAAGCTGCATTCGAAACGCTGTGTCAGTCCAACCCGGTAGTAAATGAGCAGTTGAAAGCCCATCAGCACATTACGGCACAGCTGGAAAGTTACGGCCGCAGGTTGGCGCTGCAGGAGAAAATGGATCATATCCATGCCTCCCTCGATATGGACATACTGCGTGATGCAGCCACTCCTGCTCAGACCAGGGTCATCCCTTTCCGCAGAAGGTTGCTCACTAACGTTGCGGCCGCTGCCTGTATCGCCCTCGTTACCTCGCTGAGCACGATCGCCCTTATCCAGAAAGCAAACAGACAAAAAACTACCGCACAATATGAGGATGTAAGACGGGTGCTGAACAATATCCAGCGCTCTCAGAACGCCCTCATCAACGATATTAATAATAAGAAGCGGGTACCGGCTAACCCCGGCACTTACGGAGGCACTGGTTTTGCCATTACCGACAATGGATATGTGGTCACTAACTACCATGTGGTAGCAGGGGCTGATTCTATCTATATCCAGAATACCAAAGGAGAAGCTTACAAAGCTACCAGCGTATTCGAAGACATCTCCAGCGATCTGGCGATCTTAAAGATCACTGATAGCTCCTTCAGAAGCCAGCCTATTCCTTATTCCGTAAAATTCCAGAAAGCCCTGCGTGGCGAGAAAGTCTTTACACTGGGCTATCCACGTGACGAGATTGTTTATGGAGAAGGTTATATCAGTGCACAAACTGGTTTCAATGGAGACTCTGCCGCTTACCAGGTATCTATACCTGTAAACCCAGGCAACAGTGGTGCACCACTCATGGATGCAAAAGGTGATGTAGTAGGTATTGTAACCGGCAAACAAACAACTGCTGACGGGATTGCTTTTGCAGTGAAATCAGCACAGCTGAAGCGCCTGCTGGAAGAAATGCCGAAAGAGAAGATGGGTAAATGGAATCACAAGAATCGCCTTGAGAATCTGACCCGCGTAGAACAGATCAAAAAGCTGGAAGACTTCGTATATATGGTGAAAGTCTACAACTGATAAAATATTTTTTCTATTGGCCTCTGCAACCAAAACTGCCACTCTGAATTCAGGGTGGCAGTTCTTATTTAATGCGTTTTTTTAAGCAAAAAACCTATTCAAATTTTTTGTTGATTTTTCTTTTTCACTACTTCTTCCACGCTTTATACTTATCCGTAATCCAATACATCAGATCCTCTGTCGGCATCATTCTCAGCGTATCGTAATCCGGATAATTCTCCATCATAAACAGTCTCAGACTATCTCCTTTTAATGTGGTCACCCTGCTCACAAATAATGGAGTATACCTTGAATCGATGTATTTGTCTTTTTCAGCCTTGGCATAAATCTTCTTGAACTCACGCTTCTGTTTCTCCCTTCTTGAATACCGGGTGAATGGACTAAACACGATCCCTGCGCCTACCGGTGTACTACCACCTGCCAATGGCTTGTTAGGATTATCTAGTATATACCCGAACTGATCCCGCCTGTTGATGGAGTCCAGCTGATAAGGTGTGAACTTCGTGGTCACCTCTACCCCATGCAATTGCCGGCTCTCTACTACCAGGTGAATCTCCCTCGTCACGATCCCATCGTCGGCACTGACTAACAGGCTATCAGGATTGTACCCAAGAAAAGTAAATACCACCATGTCTCCCTTCCTCGCTGAAATCTTATAAAAACCGCCCTTATCAGAATAGGACCTTCGCCCGGTTGTCTTGTTTGTAATACTTGCGTATGGCAGTACTAATCCATTCTCCTTGTCTATAATCGTACCGGTGAGGGTAACCTGTGCCTGGCTCTTTTCTGCCAGTAGACTGCAAAGTACCAGCAGGAGCAATAAGGGCAATTGTTTCATATATCGGTTCTGTTTATTCCACCAAGTTCCTTAAAAAAACTAAAAATCCCCCCGTAGCCAGGAGGATTTTACATGATTATTTTGTCACAGTAAGCGAAAGATCACTCAACTGCCACCTCTTATCACCTGTAAAAGAATGGCTATAATCGCTATTACCAACAGAATGTGGATTAACCCACCTGCGGAATATACAAAGAAGCCTAACAACCAACCGATAATAAGTATTACTGCAATGATATATAACAGACTTCCCATTTTACACAGATTTTAGCATTTTAATAACTTCGTCCCTGCTCTTGCCCAGCTTTTGCTGAATTTTACCAATCAACCGATCTTCCTGTCCTTCTTCATACAGCAAATCATCGTCCGTCAGATCTGCGTATTGCTGTTTAATCTTGCCCTTAATCTCATTCCAGGCACCTTTAATTTGCAAAGTATCCATAACATTAACTTTTTAGGGTGAAACAATGCTTTACAAAATTCAAAGACTATGCCAGAGGAGACAAGTTACTAATATGCTATAGCTGTGATGGCTGTGCTGAATACCCGTTCTTCGCCGGGTTCCAGCGTCACCAGCCCCATGCCGTTATTAAAGGCATTCGGGGCACCGGTGAGGTGCTCAATCGCAATACTGTTGCGGTGATTAGGGATATAGATCTGTAGGATTGGATAACATGGTTCCGGGTAAAAATGGATCAATACCCGTTTCCGCGGATCCCGCAATGTAGCCAGGGCACTATGCCTGCTGAAATCCAACACAAAACTGTTGTCCAGCGGTATGCCTGCCAAACTTTGGGCTTCAAGGAACCTGTCGTAAGGCAACACATTGCCGGTTGGTATCAGTTGCGCATTAAATTCTACTATTTGTTCCGAAGCAAACTGCAATTCCAGCTCATCGACCGGGGTACCTGTACTAAAATAAGGATGCCAACCATCCATAACAGGAATAGGCCTGTCTGCATTGTTCAGGATAAAAGTTGAAATACGTAGCTGCTGACCGGGTTCCAGGTGATACTTCACCTCACAGTCATAGGGGAACGGATATCCTGCATCATTCCCAGTATAAGTATGGCGCAATGTCAGCACCGCACCTTTTTCATCAGCTTTCTGGCTCACTACCTCAAACGGAACATCGAAGAGCAGACCATGAATGGCATTGCCGGAACTGAGTGTTTTCACAATAGTGTAATCCTGTTCTTCCCAGCGATAGGTGCCGGAAGGAATGCGACAAGCGAAAGGACTTAGCTTGGCACTCTTATAGTATTCCGGCAGGTTCAACTTGTAGTCGTCCAGACTTTCATAACTATCGATGATGTTCAGGAAATTTTCTCCATATGGTATTTTAAAGGCATGCAGCAATGCGCTGTGTGCCGGAATGATCTCTGCCCGTGTACCAGTGTCGCCGTCGATAAGAGCGATAATATCAAAGCCCGACTGATGATATGATTGAATGGAAAACATAGTGTAGAATTGTATACAATACCAAGTTACACAAAAAAGGCCGCTACAATGTAGCAGCCCTTCTATATAATCAGTTAAATTTAGATATACTGATTGATGATATTTTCTAACCATTCCTGTCTGCCACTGATCATCTTTGGCTCGCCATTCGCAATTGCAATGCTGCGCAGATCTTCCAGTGTCAGTTTACCATCTTCAAATTCCTTTCCTTTACCGGTATCAAATGATGCATAACGGTCTTTACGGAATTGTTTGTAAGCAGACTGTTCCAGGATCTTTTCAGCTACAATCGCTGCACGTGCAAATGAATCGATGCCACCAATGTGTGCATGGAAAATGTCTTCCAGATCTGTAGAGTTACGACGTGCTTTCGCATCGAAGTTCACACCACCACCTGCAAATCCACCCGCTGGTAATATCACCAGCATCGCTTCGATCAGGTCATTCAGGTTCATTGGGAACTGGTCAGTATCCCAACCATTTTGTGTATCACCACGGTTCGCATCAATGCTACCCAGGAAACCACCATCAACTGCTACCTGCAGTTCATGCTGGAAGGTATGGCCTGCCAGTGTAGCATGATTTACTTCAATGTTCAGTTTAAAATCCTTGTCCAGACCATAGTGACGGAGGAAACCGATCACCGTAGCTGAATCGTAATCGTACTGGTGTTTGGTAGGCTCACAAGGTTTAGGTTCGATGAAGAACGTACCTTTGAAACCTTGTTTGCGTGCATAGTCACGCGCCATGCCAAGGAATTTTGCCAGGTGGTCCTGCTCACGCTTCATATCAGTGTTCAGCAGGGTCATATAGCCTTCACGCCCCCCCCAGAATACATAGTTTTCACCATCCAGTGCGATGGTCGCATCCAGGGAGTTCTTTACCTGGGTACCTGCATACGCAACTACAGAAAAGTCAGGGTTGGTGCTGGCACCGTTCATATAGCGGGGGTTGCTGAATACATTCGCAGTACCCCATAGCAGTTTTACGCCGCTGGCTTTTTGTTTTTCTTTTGCATACGCTACGATTGCCTGCATGCGGCTTTCGTATTCAGCAATGTTTGCACCTTCGTCTACCAGGTCTACATCGTGGAAGCAGTAGTAAGGAAGACCTAGTTTGGTGATGAATTCAAACGCTGCATCCATTTTGTCTTTTGCACTCTGCACAGCATCTGGCGCTGTAAGCCATGGGAATTGTTTGGTGCCCGGACCGAATGGGTCGCCACCAGTTCCGCAGAAGGTATGCCAGTAAGACACCGCAAACCGGAAGAGTTCCTTCATGGTTTTACCACCGATCTTTCTGTTCTCATCATACCATTTGTAAGCAAATGGGTTGTTTGACTGAGGACCTTCATAGGCGATTTTCCCAATGCCTTTGAAGTATTCCTTGTTTCCAATTGTAATGCTCATTGTAAGTGTTTTTTTTGATCCTAACGTGTTATGTGTGTGTGTGTGTGTTAAAATTTCAATCCCTGCAGCCACTCTTCATAAATACCCTTATATGGATTATTCGCCTCCGGCTCTATTGTAGCCAGACACTCCATCCCCTTAAATGCATCCTCCACTGCATACAATCCAGCGCCCACACCCGCTGCTCTTGCAGCGCCCTGCGCACCATCTGTATTGTACAACTCAATCACCACATCAGCCGTATTTGCAAATATCTCTCTGAATAATGGACTCAGGAACATATTCGCATGACCGGCTCTCACCCGTGAAATATTCAATCCCATATCCTGCATAATATCCATCCCGTATTTCAGTGCAAATACAATCCCTTCCTGTGTGGCACGTAGCATATGTTCCCTGCCATGAATATTGAAGTTGAGTCCTTTGAACTCCGCACCAATCTCCTTGTTAGCAAGAATACGTTCTGCACCATTGCCAAACGGATAAATCTTCAATCCACGTGAACCTACAGGTGCTACTGCGGCAAGTGCATTCATCTCTTCGTAAGATGGTTTGCCTACCAGTTGTCGCATCCAGCTATTCAGAATACCCGTACCATTCAAACACATAAGTACGCCATTACGATGTGCAGTGGCTGTATCATTCACATGTATGAAAGTATTTACCCTGCTCTGTGCATCAAATGCAATATGATCATGTACTGCATATACCACACCCGAAGTACCTGCTGTAGTCGCAGCTTCACCAGGTTGTAATACATTCAGGGAAAAAGCATTATTCGGTTGGTCACCCGCACGGTAAGTGACCGGTGTACCTGGCGCCAATCCCAGCAACGATGCTGCCTGCGCAGTCACCTTGCCTTGTAATCCAAAAGTAGGAACCACATCTGACAACAGCTTCTCACTGATACCATAATGTTTCAGCAACACCGGCGATACCTGGTGCTGGCTAAAATCCCAGAAGATCCCTTCAGACAAACCAGAAATAGTCGTAGCTGCATCACCCGTGAGGCGCATAGCAATGAAATCGCCAGGGAGCATCACTTTGTCAATGCGCTCATAAATGGCAGGTTCATACTCCTGTACCCAACGTAATTTAGAAGCTGTAAAATTTCCGGGAGAGTTTAAGAGATATTGCAGACACCAGTTAGGGCCCAGTTTTTCAAAAGCTGTATTCCCTATTTCAACTGCCCTGCTGTCGCACCAGATTATTGCAGGACGCAAAACCTGCTGATCCTTATCCACACATACCAGCCCATGCATCTGATAGGCAATGCCTATACCAGCTACTGCCGATCCATCAAAAGGGTGAATTTGTTGTAACTTTTTCGTTGCATTTTGAACTTCCTGCCACCACATCTCAGGATCCTGTTCTGCCCATCCCGCCACCGGCGCATGCATGGGCATTTCCTGGGCAGGGCTGATAGCCGTAGCCACACATTTTCCTGTATCAGTATCCAGCAGGGCCGCCTTTACTGAAGACGATCCTATATCATAACCAATCGTATACCTCATAACGCTTGCAGGTTTATAAAAAAAGAAAGCTGGCTAAACAGGATGTTGTTAGCCAGCTTTGTCAAATATCTCTTACCAGAAAATGGTATATAATGCTACCAGGATACCACAGATCAAAATCGCTGTGATGGCAAATGGCATAGAAGTCCTGAACATAGAAGCATCCACTTCCAGACCTTTAGACTCATCTACCATTTCTGCACCCGCCACTTTCACCTTAGCAGGAGCTACCAGTGAAATCAGGATCATACCAATCACACACACCACGAATACAATACCCATACGATCCAGGAACGGAATTTCATAGATACCGTTTGCTGCCGGTACGGAGAAACCGATGCTATTCAAAGCAGAAAGATCCGCCCAACCTGGCAGGAACTTCAGGATGATAGACAGTGTAAAACCACCGATCATTGCAAACAGCGCTGCACCTGAAGTCGTACGTTTCCAGAAGAATCCCAGCAGGAACATCGCAAAGATACCCGGTGATACGAAACCAGTGTATTCCTGTATAAACTGGAAACCACCTTTCTTATCAATACCCAGGAATGGAGAAATGATAATCGCCAGGATCATCGCAACAACTACCACGATTTTACCTGTTCGTACCACATGCTTTTCATCCGCATTTTTCGCAAAGTGTTCTTTATAGATATCCAGTGTGAAGATGGTAGAAATACTGTTTGCTTTACCAGCCAGGGAAGCAACTACCGCAGCTGTCAGCGCAGCAAAAGCCAGTCCCTTCATACCAATTGGCAACAGGTTCATTAACACCGGATAAGCATTGTCAGGATTGAGTTCACCACCCTTCACCATTTCTGCCTGGAATAGACCGCGGCTATGCAATACATAAGCAGCGATACCAGGAATTACCACGATCAGTGGCATCAGGAGTTTCAGGAAACCTGCGAAGAGCAGACCAGAACGCGCTGTTTTCAGATCAGCACCCAATGCACGCTGTGTAATATATTGGTTACAACCCCAATAGTTTAAGTTTACAATCCACATACCACCTACCAGGATAGATAATCCAGGCAGATCCAGGTAGTGAGGATCTTTTTTGTCCAGGATCATATGGAAGTGATCACCAGCATGTTCTGTCATCAGGTGGAAACCTTTGAGCACACCAGTTGTGCCGAAATGCTCAGATACCAGGTTCAGGGCCAGGTAAGTTGTAGCCAGACCACCCAGGATCAGGAAGAATACCTGGATCACGTCTGTATAACCAATTACTTTCATACCACCCAGCGTGATAAACACGGCAAAGACGGCCAGCAATATCATACAAACATTAAAGTCAATCCCTGAAATAGTATTGATTGCCAGTGCTCCCAGGTACAGGATGGAGGTCAGGTTCACCACTACATACAGTAGCAACCAGAATACCGCCATAATGGTACTCACTGTCTGGTTATACCTGCGCAGCAGGAACTGCGGCATGGTATAAATCTTGTTTTTCAGGTAAATAGGGAGGAAAAATACCGCTACGATAATCAGGGTAGCAGCAGCCATCCATTCGTAAGTGGAAATCGCCAGACCTATATTAAAACCGGAACCGGCCATACCAATAAACTGCTCCGCAGAGATGTTGGAAGCGATCAGGGAAGCACCAATGGCCCACCATGTAAGGGATCCTTCTGCCAGGAAAAAGTCTTTGGAGTCAGTAGTTTTTCGTTTCTTTTTCTGGTAGATATATATACCGTAACCGGCAACTATCGCGAAATACACCAAAAAGACAACATAATCGAGGAATTGTAAACTCTTTTGCATAAAATCAACGTGGTATAAAATAATTGTTGGTCAATATAGTAACATTTTTATTAAACGTAAAATTTACATTTAAAAATTATTTCAGTGGCGGACTTGATCGTGATCATTCTTTTATAAGGATATCGGCTAATTGTGCCCCGATAGCGGTTCCAATTGCAACGCCCATGCCGCCCATTCTTACGCCCAGCGCGATTCGGGGTGAATGACGGCGGATAACCGGCTGCCGGTTCTGGCCAAAAGCCATGATGCCAGCCCAACGGTCAGCAATATTAAACGAAAAACCCGGCAAAATAATATAGCGTAAACGGTTTTCCAGTTCTGTGTGAATTTGGGTATTCAATTCAAAAACAGTGGTAGCCTCCCCGGCAAAGTCCATATTACGACCTCCCCCGAATAGTACACGGCCTTCCAGCTCCCTGAAGTAATAATACCCCTCGTCCATATGGTAGATACCTTTAAAAGGTAATCCTGGTATAGGATCGGTTATTAATACCTGCCCCCTGCCGGGCACTACATCCAGGTCAGGGATCAGCTCACGGGTAAATGCATTTGTACAGATTCCTACCCGACCCGCCATAAAGGAATACTCACCCACTGACACATATACACCACCATCAGACTCCGAAATACCTGAAATCGTGCACCCCGTCTTAATCTCTACCCCATAAAAAAGCGCCAGGTCTATCAACCGGCGCATCATCTTCCCCGTATGTAACTCCCCCTCAAAATTATTCCTGATCAAAGCCTTTACATACGACTTATTAAATCCGAAATCACTGGAAACCAACGTAAACGCATCTCCCCCCAACAAAGGCCGCAACAAGTCATTCATGCCATCAATTTCCGACAGTGCAGGTAACTCCTTCTCTCCTATCAGCTCATAACTCCCATTCTCCCTGTAATCCATATGCTGATCACCCACACGATGCCGCAAGGCATGCAACCCCTGCCAACGCAACTCCAACAATGCCAATACTTCAGCAGCAGGCAATTGTCGCAAATCTGCCAGCAACTCTGTCAAACTCCCTATACAGGCAAACCCCGCATTCTTTGTACTCGCCCCTGTAGGCAACACTCCCTTTTCCAATACAAGCACACGAGCCTGCGGCTGCGCTTCGCGCAGACTGATAGCCGTGGACAAACCCACGATACCACTGCCGGCAATAATGTAATCGTATTGAAGAAGGGATTGTTTTTCCCAGTAGCTGAGCATAATATATCTTTTAGATCACCAGCACGACTTTGCCGGTTACATGACCCGTTTCCACAGCTTCATGTGCTTTCCCCACATCTTCCAGTGGAAAAGTCTGATCAACTTTTACTTTCAGATCACCCACAGCCAGCAGATCGGCCAGTTGCTCCATTCTTTCACCAGATGGGGTTACCATCATCCATTTCACCATCACTCCTTTGGAAGCAGCTTTCTCCAGGATCACCGGATCATCTTTATACATCGAAGGCAGGCATACCAATACGCCCCCGGGGTTCAATACATCTATAGAACGAAGTGAGTTTTCACCACCTATACCATCCAGCACCACATCCATATCCTTTGCTATAACAGTAAAATCCTGTGTGTTATAATCCAGCGGCAGATCCACTCCCAGTTCATTCAGCAGACCATGATTCTGCTGCGAAGCTGTACCTACTACATAAGCACCTTTCCATTTAGCCAGTTGTACTGCAATATGGCCAACGCCACCCGCTGCTGCATGGATCAATACTTTTTGCCCCCCGGCCAGCTGGCCATGGTCAAACAATGCCTCCCAGGCTGTGAGTGCCGCCAACGGGGTAGCTGCTGCTACCTCATTACTCACCGAAGCGGGTATCAGGGCAAATTCATCTTCCTGCACAATCGCGTATTCTGCATACGCATTCCCCGCATGTGGAAAATTGCTCATTCCAAACACACGTTCATTTCTGTCAAAACGGCTTACACCATCACCCAGGCTCACCACCTCACCGGCTATATCCCAGCCAAGTACAGCAGGGAGTACCAGTTCTTTGGCAGCTATGCCTTTCCCATTACGGGTTTTATAATCAACAGGATTAATACCTGCGGCGCGTACTTTTATAAGTAACTGACCTGCCGCTGGCAGGGGTACGGGTATTCTTTCGATAGTCAGGTTACTGGCAGGGCCAAATTCCCGCAGCAGGGCTGCGCGCATGAGATTGCTCATCTTCCGGAATTATTTATCTAAATGTAATTAAAAGGGGCAAAATAAAACCTCCTGCGTAATACAGGAGGTTAATTTCTTGTTACCAGATATATTGCAACACCTTACACTAAGTAACCAAATAAGTCATCATCTTCATTCAGTGCAGTATAATGAATACCGTACTTCGAAAAATTGGCCACCAGGATATCATAATCCTCTTTCTTTTTTAGTTCCACACCTATCAGTGCAGGACCCATTTCTTTATTATGCTTTTGGATAAATTCAAATCTTGTGATATCATCATCAGGTCCCAGCACATGGTTCACAAACTCTTTCAGGGCTCCCGGGCGCTGTATAAAGCGGATGATAAAGTAATGTTTCAGCCCTTCATACAGTAAAGACCTCTCTTTGATCTCCTGCATGCGATCGATGTCATTGTTACCACCACTTACTATACATACTACTTTCTTGCCTTCGATCTCTTTGGCAAAATCGTCCAGTGCGGCGATAGACAGGGCGCCAGCCGGCTCCACTACGATCGCATCTTCATTGTACAATTTCAGGATGGTAGTACAAACCTTACCTTCTGCTACGGTGTGCATTTTATCCAGCACATCTTTACAGATTTCGAAATTCAGCGTACCTACTCTCTTCA
This sequence comes from Chitinophaga sp. LS1, assembly GCF_034274695.1. NCBI lineage: Bacteria > Pseudomonadati > Bacteroidota > Chitinophagia > Chitinophagales > Chitinophagaceae > Chitinophaga > Chitinophaga sp. LS1. The sequence goes on along the minus strand of NZ_CP128362.1, from coordinate 3,409,166 downwards.
CGGCAGCACCGTCTACAAAGCGCTCAATTTCGCCCAGCGTTACAGGTTCCCCTTTTTCCAGTGCAGCAGTCATAGACGCAGCACCTTTTGGTTCTACCCCGATCACTTTGGTATGCGGACTGTATGTTTTAAAATAAGTACCGGTACCGGCAGCGAGTCCGCCACCACCGATAGGCACAAAGATATAATCAATATGAGACTGGTCTTCCAGTACCTCTACAGCTACTGTACCTTGTCCTTCTATGATCTTGGGGTCGTCAAAAGGAGCAACGAATGTCATACCGTGCGCTTTTGTGTACGCCTGCGCTTCGACAGAACAATCATCAAATGTATCTCCCACCAGTCTGATCTCAATATTATCTCCGCCAAACATGTTTACCTGGTTCACCTTCTGCTTCGGGGTAATGATCGGCATGAAGATGACGCCTTTAATATCCAGCTGACGACAGGCATATGCAACACCCTGCGCATGGTTACCCGCGCTGGCACATGTTACACCTTTGGACAGCTGATCTTTGTCCAGACTACTGATCTTGTTGTATGCACCACGCAGCTTATACGAGCGTACAATCTGCATGTCTTCTCTTTTCAGATAAATATCGGCATTGTACCTGCGTGACAATGTTGGACTATAGGTCAGCGGTGTTCTGTTCACCACTGGTTTCAACTTCACCGCTGCATCGAGAATATTGAGCGGATTAACACTTGTTAATACCTGGGACATGTGATTGAGATAAGAACTAGGGCTGACCATACGGTCAGCCCTAATGAATTTTATTATAGTTATTAGATACTCTCTGCCTGATGTGAACCTGGCTGTCCGTGTGTATAATCCACTTCGGCCAGATCATCTGTCTCTAGTTCGGACAGATTTTTCAAATGATCATGGAAACGACGACTCCATTTCACGATCGCCACGCGACCGCTCTTGGAATACTCTATCAGTCCATAAGGTGCCAGTTTCGCCTGTAGCGCTACCAGCTCCTCCTGGTGACCGGTCTTCTCCAATACAAAGTATTCGTCTGTAATGGTCAGTATCCTTGCCGCATTTTCACGGATCAGCTTTTCGATGCTGCCATTCTTCAATGCTTTGGTTGAGATCTTATACAGTGCCAGCTCCTGGTATACCACTTCATCCTCTTCATGTACAAATGCACGGTGAATTTCCACCAGTCGCTCGATCTGACCAACTACTTTATCCAGTAGCGATCTTTCTGACAGTACAGTGATGATGAACTTGTAAACACCCTCAATCTCCGTTGGTGCGGTTGTGAGGCTGGTGATATTGATTCGACGGCGCGTAAAGATAACAGTGATACGGTTCGTGATACCGATCCTGTCTTCTGTATATACCGTGATTGTATATTCTTTTTGCATAAAAATTCTTCGTTGTTAAAAAGGTTTACTACTCGAGCCTGATATGAGCAATTGGAGCACCAGCTGGTACCATCGGGAATACGTTGTCTTCCTTCTCTACGACTACCTCCAGCAGGTAAGCACCATCGTGGGAGATCATTTCATCAACGGCCGCCACAATATCAGCACGGTCAGTTACCTTCTTGCCCGGAATGTAAAACCCTTTCGCAATCTGTACGAAGTCAGGGTTAGTCATTTCGGTGGAAGAATAACGCTTGTCATGGAACAGCTGCTGCCACTGACGCACCATACCCAGGAAGTTGTTGTTCAGGATCACGATCTTCACACCAATCTGTGACTGGTAAATCGTGCCTAACTCCTGTAAGGTCATCTGGAAACAACCATCCCCAATCACAGCTACTACTTCTTTTTCCTGAGCACCCATCTTAGCACCCATAGCAGCTGGCAGTGAGAAACCCATGGTACCCATACCGCCACTGGTGATATTGGTATTTGGATCCTTGAAGCGGTAGTAACGGCTGGCAATCATCTGGTGCTGACCTACGTCTGTAACCAGTACTGCTTTACCTCCTGTACGTTCAGAGATGATACGTACTACTTCCGCCATTTTCAGGGCACCTTCTGTAGGGTACAGTTCACCACGGTTTACCTTCTCCTGTTCCTGCTTGTCTGCCTCTTTGAAGCCAGCAATCCACTCATCGTGTTTTGCTTCTTTCACCAATGGCAACAAGGCTTTCAGCGCAGTTTTAGCATCGGCATGTACACCTACTGTTGCAGTGATGATCTTGTTGATCTCAGCAGCATCAATTTCGATGTGGATAACCTTTGCCTGTTTTACATATCTGGTAACATCCCCTGTTACGCGGTCATCAAAGCGCATACCTACAGCAATGACTACATCACACTCGTCGGTTTTGATGTTCGGTGCATAGTTACCATGCATACCCAGGAAACCCACATAGTTAGGATGATCTACCGGAACGGCAGAGAGACCTAACAAGGTGGAAGCGATCGGAATACCTGCTTTTTCAGACAGGGCGATCAGTTCCTTTTCAGCGCCAGCGAGCAGTACCCCATGTCCACACAGGATGTAAGGTCGCTCAGCTTCGTTTATCAGGGCAGCAGCAGATTTCACCGCTTCGATGTTCAGCTTTGGAACAGGGTGATAACTACGGATATATTCACACTTGCTATATTCAAAATCGAACTTGGCAACCTGTGCATTCTTGGTAATATCTACCAGTACAGGACCCGGACGACCACTGGCAGCAATGTAAAATGCTTTGGCGATAGCTCCCGGGATATCTTCAGCACGGGTTACCTGGATATTCCATTTAGTAATAGGAATGGTAATCCCGATCACATCAGTTTCCTGGAAGGCATCGGTACCCAGCAGGTGAGCAGCCACCTGACCTGTGATACATACCATTGGAGTAGAATCCATATAAGCATCTGCCAGACCAGTTACCAGGTTGGTAGCACCGGGGCCGGAAGTAGCAAATACCACACCCACCTTACCAGAGGTACGGGCATACCCCTGCGCAGCATGGGTAGCACCCTGTTCGTGGCGTACTAATATATGATGGACCTCATCCTGAAAATCGTATAGGGCATCATAAATGGGCATAATGGCCCCACCTGGATAGCCGAAAATGGTTTTCACATCTTCTGCAATCAGCGAGCGGATTACGGCTTCGGAACCGGTAATATGTAGTTTTTCCTCAGTAGCCGCTGCTGGCTGATTAGCCGGCTCAGGCTTCATCGGTAACACATCCTTCTGTTGCATTTGAAACAAGTTTTGCGTATTTATATAATACCCCACTAGTTACCTTCAGGGCAGGTTTTACCCATTTGGCGCGGCGTGCAGCGATTTCTTCATCGCTTACTTCCAGCTTAATGGTGTTGTGTTTTGCGTCAATTTCGATCATATCGTTGTCCTCAACCAATCCGATCAGGCCACCTTCTACCGCTTCAGGGGTAATATGACCTACCACGAAACCGTGGGTACCGCCGGAAAAACGGCCATCGGTGATCAGTGCTACGCTCTTACCAAGACCTACACCCATAATGGCGGAGGTAGGTTTCAGCATTTCAGGCATACCTGGTGCTCCTTTCGGACCTACGTTGCGGATCACCACTACGTCGCCGCTCTTTACACGGCCACTGGTGATACCTGCTATCAGTTCATATTCACCATCGAATACCCTTGCGGTACCACGGAAGAACTCACCTTCTTTACCAGTAATCTTAGCTACGGAACCCAGTTCTGCCAGGTTACCATACAGGATCTGGATGTGACCGGATTCTTTCAGTGGTTTTTCTACCGGAACGATGATGCTCTGGCTTTCGAAATCCAGGTCTGGTACGCTTTCCAGGTTTTCAGCAATGGTCTTGCCAGTTACAGTCAGACAATCGCCATTGAGCAGACCAGCTTTCAGCAGGTATTTCATTACCAATGGAACGCCGCCAATTTTGTGCAGGTCTTCCATCAGGTATTTACCGCTTGGTTTCAGATCGGCGATCAGTGGAGTGCTGTCGCTGATACGCTGGAAGTCGTTGATGTTAAACTTCACACCAACTGCTTTTGCAATAGCGATCATATGCAGCACGGCATTGGTACTACCACCCATGGCCATAATCACTACAGCAGCGTTTTCAAAAGCCTTGAAGGTCATAATGTCCTTTGGCTTGATATCTCTTTCGAGCAGCAGACGAATATACTGGCCTGCTACTCTACATTCTTCGCGTTTTGCTTCGCTCTGAGCAGGAGTAGAAGAACTGTAAGGAAGGCTCATACCCATTGCTTCGATAGCGGAGCTCATAGTATTAGCTGTATACATACCACCACACGCACCGGCACCAGGGCAGGAGTTCATGATGATACCTTTATAATCCTCGTCGTTCATATTACCCGCCATTTTCTGGCCAAGTGCTTCAAAAGCGGAAATGATGTTCAAATCCTGTCCTTTATAATGACCAGGAGAGGTAGAACCACCATATACCATGATAGCAGGACGGTTTAAACGACCCATTGCTATCAGGGAGCCTGGCATGTTTTTGTCACAACCAGGAACAGTGATGAGGCCATCATAATATTGGCCACCTACTACAGTTTCGATGGAATCAGCAATCAGATCACGGCTGACCAGCGAGTAACGCATACCTGGTGTACCATTGGTCATACCATCGCTGACGCCTATGGTATGAAAGGTAAGGCCGACCAAATCATTAGCCCAGACCCCTTTTTTGACCTCCTGTGCCAGTTCATTCAGGTGCATATTACAGGTGTTGCCATCATATCCCATGCTGGCAATGCCCACCTGTGCTTTCTTCAGGTCCTCATCTGTTAAACCTATACCATACAACTGTGCCTGGGTCGCAGGCTGTGTAGGGTCCTGAGTGAGCGTTTTGCTGTACTTGTTCAATTCCATCTTTCAGTAAATGTTTGTCTGGGTTCCGGTGTTGTTCATTCAGCCGGTTCCCAAATGTTGAATATCATGTTAAGCAGGATACAAAGAAGCGGCTATATGCGCCAAGTTCCAAACCGACATTTAGGGGTCCAACCGGATTTCAAGCGTGTCCATTTTCGTCTCAAACCCGCTATGGTATTGAATAAATTGGACTCAAAAATCCAAAATCCAACTATTAAAAAAATCTTCTAATACGTACGCTGATCCTTTAAAATGGGAGTGGTCTGACGGCTGTCCGCCATCGGACCACTCACCTATTGAATATCAAAGCGAAGCAGTGTTCATTGGGTATACCAGGCAATAATGCACCCGGTATGTTCTTATTTCTAAATTATATACAAAATACAACCTCTATTCCAGAAAAGATCCTGAAAATGATTCAGTTATATATTCTGAACACCTTAATCCCTTACGCCACTTTCACTGAAGAACGATCAAATTCCTTCTCCAGCACCTTAGCTTTATAAGCCTGCTGCAGCAGCTTACCCAGAGATGAAGCCCATGGCTTACCAAAACTCTGACCATCCAGTGATTCGATGCCGATTAGTTCAGCAGCAGTACCACAGAAGAATGCAGCGTCAGCCTGCTTCAGTTCGTCGGTAGTGAACAGTCTTTGTTCTAACGGAATGTTCAGCTCCTGACACAGTTCAATCACTGTAGCACGGGTGATACCAGGTAGAATAGCACCTGGAGGTGGGGTTACGAGCTTACCATCTTTTTCGAAGAAGATATTAGCACCAGGGCCTTCAGCTACATAGCCTTCCAGATCCAGCAACAGTGCCTCGTCAAAGCCTTTTGACTTAGCTTCCTGAGAAGCCAGGATCGAGTTGATGTACAAACCTGCCGATTTGGATTCAATCTTGAATGCCTTTGGATTTGGACGCTGATATGAAGATGTCATTACTTTCAGCAGCTTTTCACCCAGGTAAGCACCCCATTCCCATGCACAGATCATCACGTTCATTTCTGATGCAGCTTTCAGGGTCATGTTTGGTGGGCAATAAGCCAGCGGACGAATGTATGCTTCCTGCATATTGTTCAGTTCCAGCACCTTGTAACAAGCGGTGATTAACTCTTCGTTGGTGTAGTTGTAAGGCATATGAATTAACTCACAGCTGCGACGGAAACGATCGAAGTGCTCTTCTGCCTTGAAGATCTTCACTTCTCCACTAGCAGTCTTATAAGCTCTGATACCTTCGAATACGGCGTATCCATAATGTAATGACTGACCAAACAGGTCGATTTTGGCTTCGGTGGCTTTCTTATACTCCCCGTCCACGTAAATGATGGTGTTCTCGTTGTAATAGCTATACATATAATTCAGATATTAGAAATCTAGTGAAATAACAGGCATAAAAAAAGCCTCCCTCTGGTGGAGGAAGGCTGTATATTGATTTGGTTGTACACAGTTACCTATCCTCCATACTGGTGGCTAATAATGACAACGACGATCACAACGAGCGTAATAGCCCAGTTGAGCTGAGCTACGATGTGATTAATCTTGTTATTGTCTTTATTTACCCACATGGGAGGAATGCTTTGATGTTTAACTGTACAAAAGTATTGGTGATTGAAGTAAAAAACAATACAATCAAAAAATTTAGTGATTTCGCAAACAAATCTTCCCTTTTTGAAAATATTGAAATTTAACCCCTTTTCTTTGTACGTTTTTAATAGAATCAGTAGAATTATTGTATAACGACTGACATCAATTAACACCAGATGGTAGTTTTATTTCCACAGGTTAGTTGGATATTCTCCTGACTCAACCAGTGCTGACAAACTAGCCTGTACGCCTGGTGCATCTTCCTTGTATGTAACACCGAACCACTGTGCACCTGTAGGTAATACATTAACCACACCCAGTTTGTTCTGAATGAAGTTGTCCACTACAATCGGAATAAAGAATTCAGACTTCGGCTTATCACCATCTTTCTCCAGGAATTCCTTGAACAGCTTCTGGCTATTCTCAAATACATTCTGGTGGAAACCCCAGAAATTCATGGATACCGGTGTTTCAGGTGCCAGTTCGTGCTTGCTGCCATCAGCATTTTCGTATACGATCTTATCGCCATCCTTATATACCTTGGTACGCTCGTTGATCTCAGCCAGGTTGCCATTGCTATCAGCGGCACATACCCCACGGGATACGGAACCATGCTCAGAAATGGTCTTGTTCAGCTGGTAACCCACTACGCTATATACATCAGGTTTGCAGGAGTTTTCGAGAAATTTCGCCATTTTCTCAAACGAATCACGACCATAAAAGTCATCTGCGTTGATCACTGCAAATGGTTCGTTGATCGCGTTTTTAGCACACAATACAGCATGCGCAGTACCCCACGGCTTAGTACGATCCGCTGGTACCGGATATCCATCCAGGAAAGCATCCATCTCCTGATATACGTAATCAGTCTGTACGCGACCCTTCAGTTTAGGTTCAAAAATCTCTCTGAATTCCGCTTCAAAATCCTTCCTGATAATAAACACAATCTTACCAAAACCTGCTCTGATCGCGTCATAGATTGAGTAGTCGATAATAGTCTCACCGCTAGGGCCAAACTGCTGTATTTGTTTCAAACTACCATAACGGCTCGCCATACCGGCTGCCAGAATCAATAAAGTGGGTTGCATCTTTACTAGATTGTTTTAATTAATTTTTTATTGTAATTGGCGAAAATCCAGGGACTAAATTTACTGATTAAAACTATTTTCACGCTTTCTTTTTCAATAACATAGGTGTTTCTACTTTCGTAGCTCTAGCCATTAGAGTTACCTGTAATATTAGTCCGGTAGGTGGTATCAAACCAGCAAACACTATACCAACCCGGACTGTTACATTATTATTATCAATTTTTATCTGCCAATGAAAAGAATCTTTTTGCAGGCTGCTATTGCCTTTGCGTCATGTGCCAACGCCTTTGCCCAACAACATGTTCCTCCTTCGGAAATCGCTCAAAAGATGCAATGGTTCTCCGATGCGAAGCTCGGAATCTTTATTCACTGGGGTATATATTCCGTAAATGGGGTAGACGAATCCTGGTCATTCCACAATAAAAAAATATCATATCAGGACTATATGTCACAACTAAAAGGCTTTACTGCTTCAAGTTATGACCCTGTTGCATGGGCATCGCTCATCAAAGAGTCCGGCGCCCGCTATGCGGTGATCACCACCAAGCACCATGATGGGGTAGCACTGTGGGACAGCAAATTAAGTAAGCTGGATGCGGTGAACAGTACACCCGCCAAAAGAGATGTACTCACCCCCTTCTATGCCGCCCTGCGTAAAGAAGGCATTAAATGCGGTGCTTACTTTTCGTTGATCGACTGGAGTTATCCCGACTATCCCGGCTTTTTGAAAGACAGTTCCCGCTATAATGCCGCTAAAGATACTGTGCGCTGGCAACGCTTCCGCAACTTCTACGAAGGACAACTTAAAGAAGTAATGACCCAGTTCAACCCTGACCTCTGGTGGTTCGATGGCGACTGGGAACACAGCGCTGCTGAATGGGAAGCACCCAAAATGCGGACCATGCTCACCACCCATAATCCTAACACGATTATCAATGGCCGCCTGCAGGGATATGGTGATTACGAAACACCGGAACAAAACTTCCCGGTCACCCGCCCTCACTACAACTGGTGGGAACTCTGTATGACTATCAATAGCAACTGGGGCTATCACCCTGACGATACCAGCTGGAAAACACCTTATGAAATCATCACCATCTTTGCAGATGCAATCAGTAATGGTGGTAACCTTCTGCTGGATATCGGCCCTGATGCCGCTGGTCACATTCCTCCTGAAGAAGTAAACGTACTGAAAGAACTGGGTGCATGGAACAAAAAACACGCACCAGCTATCTTCAATACCGTCGGTGGTATACCACAAGGTCACTTCTATGGTCCTACTACCCTCTCTAAAGATTCTACAACCCTCTACCTCTTCCTCCCGGGCAGGATGAGCGGATCTGTAATGGTAAAAGGCCTTATGAACAATATCAGGAATATTCAGGTGGTAGGAACAGACGTTCAACTATCTCATAAAATCGTTGGTAAAATTTCATGGAGCAGTGTGCCCGGTCTTGTGTATATTGACGTACCTGAAAATGTTCAGGATAAATACATGACTGTATTAGCCCTGCAATTGGACAAGCCTGTAAAGCTGTACAGGGGTAAAGGAGGTTTCCTGACGAATAACGATTAATTTTTAATGCCGGCCGCAGGCCATCACAGCTTCTATATCTTTTGCCCGAGGCCAAAGTCGTAAAAGCAAAAACAGCTTAGCATATGAAAAAACTAATCCTGTCAACTCTATCAGCGCTGCTGTGCCTTTATGGTACTGCTCAAAAGAAAACAGCTGACATCATGATCATCCCGGAGCCGAAGTCACTGCAAAGTGTACCGGGTAGTTTTGTGTTGAATGAAAATGCACTGATCCATTATGAAGGTACTGCCGCCAAAACCACCGCCGGTTTGCTCAACGCTTTTTTGCAAAGTGCTTATGGGTTTAAAGTAGAAGTGACTGATAAACCAGTGCCGAAAGTAAAGTCCACCGCCGTTATCGACATCAAAGAAACAACCGGTGCACCAGAGGCCTATACTCTCTTTGTAAACAATGGTACCATTGCACTGAAAGGTGATGCGGCAGGTTTGTTCTATGGCCTGCAAACTTTACAACAGTTATTACCTGCTGAAAAAAACGCAGCGATCCATATACCTGGTGTGGAAATTTCCGATGCGCCCCGCTTCGCCTATCGTGGTCTGATGCTGGATGTAGGGCGTCATTTCTTCCCACCTGATTATGTAAAAAAGTTCATCGATGTGATGGCACAGTATAAGTTCAACCGCTTCCACTGGCACCTCACAGAAGATCAGGGATGGCGTATTGAAATCAAAAAATATCCACAGCTGACTAAGATCGCTTCTCAAAGAAAAGAAACCGTAGTAGGTCATGCTGCACGCAGCAATACTTATGATGGTAAACCATACGGTGGATTTTATACACAGAATGAAATCAGGGATATCGTAAAGTATGCTGCAGACAGACATATCACCATCATTCCTGAAATAGAAATGCCAGGCCACTCACAGGCAGTACTGGCAGCGTTTCCCAGCTTTGGTTATGGCAAGCAATATGAGACCATGACCACCTTTGGTATTTCGAAAGAAGTACTGAATCCTGCAAATGATTCTGTATTCACTTTCCTGCAGGATGTACTTACAGAAGTAATGGACCTCTTCCCAGGTAAGTATATTCATATAGGCGGTGACGAATGTCCGAAAGATCGCTGGAAAGAATCGCCACAGGTACAGGCACTCATGCAGAAACTGGGATTGAAAGATGAACATGCTTTGCAGAGTTATTTCATACAACGAATGGAAAAGTTTGTAAATAGCAAAGGTCGCAACATCATTGGCTGGGATGAAATCCTGGAAGGTGGCTTAGCACCAAATGCAACTGTTATGAGCTGGCGTGGCGAAGCGGGTGGTATTGCAGCCGCAAAGGAAAAACATGATGTGATCATGTCTCCTAATACTTACCTATACCTCGATTACTACCAAAGCCCTGAGGCGACAGAGCCAGGCAGAATTGGTAATTATCTTTCACTAAACACAGTGTATAACTACGAGCCATTGCCACCTTCTTTGAATGCAGAAGAGCAGAAATATATCAAAGGTGTGCAGGCAAATATATGGACAGAATATATGCCTGATCAGACTTATGTAGATTACATGGCCTGGCCCAGGGCATTAGCATTGTCTGAAGTAGCCTGGTCTCCTGCTGCTAAGCGTGACTGGAAACGCTTTCAGAAGAAAGCACCAACCGTACTGGCAGCTATTGACAAGCAGGGTGTAAACTTCAGAATACCTGAACCGGCACAGCTGAAAGATACGTTAATTGCGGTACCAACTACGACGGTGACACTTACTCCCGGCGTGAAAGGCGCCGCCATATTTTACACCATCGATGGTAGTGGACCAGCTATTAACAGCAAACGCTATGCACAACCATTCACCATCAGTGTACCTGAGAATGGAACGGTTGTATTGAAGTATATAGAAGTAACACCTGGTGGTCGTAAGAGCAATGTATATAGCACGACTTATACACGTAAGCCTTACAGAGAAGCTGCGAATGTAAAACCTGCAAATAACGGATTACGTTTCTCAGCAGTGTATAAGAATGTACCCAAAACTGCAAAAGAGCTACCTGAAAAAGGTGATAGTGCAGGTACGATTGCTGGTCTGGATTTACGCCCTTTCCTTACCACAAAGAAAGATTTCGGAATCACTTACACAGGTTATGTAAAAGTAGATGCGGATGCAATGTATACATTCAACCTGCTCTCTGACGACGGATCGGTTTTATACATCGATGATGAAGTAGTAGCAGATAATGATGGTATACATGGTACGACAGAAAAAGTAGGCGTGATCGGATTAAAGAAGGGATATCATAAAATCAGGATACAATATTTTAATACTGGTGAAATTGGCTGGATAAATGTATTGCTGTCAAAAGGCGCACAAGCATTAAATTTGCGCAATAGCCTGTTTTATTAATGTTTGACTATCGTAATATTCAGTTACAAAATATCACACCAACATGGCTGCCCGGTACAATACAGGCAGCCATGTTGCGTTTAGACCTATTACACAGTGAAGTATCAGGTAATAAATGGTTCAAGCTGCAATGTAATATTGCGGCTGCTAAGGCGGATGGAAAGGATCATATTGTAACTTTTGGAGGTGCATACTCCAATCATCTGGCGGCCACAGCGGCAGCATGCAGATTGTTGGGTATGCGGTGTACGGCAGTAGTGCGGGGAGAAGCGGCGCCCATGTTAAGTCATACTTTAGCACTGGCAAAGCAACAGGGTATGCAGTTGCATTTTGTGACAAGAGAAGTGTATAAACAGAAAGATTCAATTGATTGGAAAGAGGTCTTTCAGGATGCTTATTTTGTACCTGAAGGAGGACATAATGCGGCAGGGGCGGAAGGGTGTGAAGAGATCTTATCCATGCACGATGTTTCCGGCTTTACCCACATTATTTGTGCTGTAGGGACTGGTACTACGCTGGCAGGGTTGATTAATAGTGCGGAACCACCCCAGCAACTAAAAGGGTATGTGGTTTTAAAAGGGGCGCACTATCTTTCAGAAGAGGTAAAAGCATTGCTGAAATATCGCAGTGCACCCCATTGGGAATTGGTTCATGAACACCATGGTGGCGGGTATGCAAAGGTCACACCGGCACTGATAGAATGCATGAATCATTTTTATAATGAAACTAAAATACCATTGGATGTAGTGTATACAGGCAAATTGGTACAGGGATTTAAAAAAGAGATAGAAAGTGGTATATATCCCCCGGGAAGCAGGGTTTTATTGATCCATTCAGGCGGATTACAGGGCAACCTTTCACTCAAACCAGGGGTATTACACTACTAAAAAAAATATCTTTCTCCTTCTGCCCAGTATATTACTATATTAACGAATATTTAAAAAGGCGTTTACTATATTTGAAGCTAATTGTAGTTATAGGAATCAGGAATTTATGAAGCAGTTGTCGCGAATTTTTATTGTCACAGTATTAGCACTATCAGCATTAGTATTTTCAGTACAGGCTCAACAGGTTCAACAAAAACCACTCCCGGTATTTCCGGAATTTTCGGCCCTGATTCAAACAGGGAAGAACCGTCTTGAATTTATATCGGGTTTCAGAGACGTGAAGTCGATCGGCGTTCAGCGTTCGCTGGACAGCGTCCTGAACTTTAATACCATTGGTTATATCGCCAATCCCGGCGATATCCGGTGTGCATACGACGATGGAAAACCGTTACCAGGCTCCAACTATTACCGTATGTTGATCATCTTCAACAACGGCCGTTACTTCTTTACCAAGGTAGTCCTGGCTGTACCGGACTCCACCATCGATGACAGGGAAAAACTGACCGCCGCCGATGTAAAAGCCGCTATTGCCGCAGCCAAAGCTGCAGGTGTAGCGACCTCCGCCGCACCGCCACCCGTAGTGACCGACAAAGGAGCTGCCCCGGTAAAGGAAAAAGAAGCGCCAAAAGAAGAGAAGATCGTATGGCATCCTTCCAATTACATTTATACTACTGCTGATGGCAATGTGAATATCAAACTGCCTGAAGCACCCAATAAAAGATATGTAATCAAGTTTTTTGAACCGGATGGAAGCTTCCTGTTCGACATCAAGGAGGTAAAAGAGCCTTTCCTCATCCTGGAAAAAGCCATCTTCCTCCATGCCGGTTGGTTCAATTTTGAAATTGTAGAAGACGGAAAAGTGCTGGAAAAGTGGAATGTGTTCATCCCACTCAGCTATAGAAACTAAAAGAGGTTATCCAAATTTAAAGAGCGTGTATCAAAATAAATAAATAAATAAACCTCCTCTGAAGTGTTTAAAGGACTACCTATCTCCATTAGGTACCCGAATAAAAGGAGGCCGTATCTTACTTAAGATATGGCCTCCTTTTTATGCGATCACCGCGTCAAAGACTTCGGCAAAATGTTTTAATAATTTCTCCTTCACCTCTGCCAGGGGAATTTCCCTGCCCAGCTCTTCCTGCATGGCAGCTACTTTCTTATCCACAATTCCGCAGGGAATAATATTGCTGAAGTAATTCAGGTCTGTATTCACATTCAGTGCAAAACCATGCATGGTCACCCAGCGGCTGCAACGCACTCCCATCGCACAGATCTTGCGGGCTTTTTTAGGATCTTCAGGATCCAACCATACACCCGTCTCTCCCGGAGAACGGTCTCCTTTGATGCCATAGTCCGCCAGGGTACGGATCACAACTTCTTCCAGTAAACGAAGGTATTTGCCTATATCGGTGAAAAAGTGTTCGAGGTCCAGGATCGGATACCCTACTACCTGCCCGGGGCCATGGTAGGTGATATCCCCTCCCCTGTTGGTGGGTACAAAAGTAATCCCCTTGTCCGCCAGCTGTTCTTCATTGAGCAGCAGGTTTTCCATATGCCCGCTCTTGCCGAGAGTGTATACAGGGGGATGTTCACAAAAGAGGAAGTGATTCGTTGTTTCTACTACGCCATCGGCGGGGAGCTCTCCCCTGCCTCTTGCCTGTTTGATTCTTACGTTCTCCTGTAGCAACTGCTCCTGGAAATCCCAGGCTGGTTGATACTCAATTACGCCCAGGTCCTGGATATGAATGGTTCTGTTGGTCATAACCGGGCAAAGTTACTGAAAATGTTGCCTTCCGGAAATGAAATCAGGCCCTGGCTACAACTCACTACCCACGGCCATTCCGAAGCGCCATCCGCGCTATAGCACTACTATAGCGCTCTCAGGGAGATATCCCGCCTATAAGCCGTATATAACCCGCCTGTAAGCCGCCAATAACCCGCATCTATAAAGAGGCGGGATATGTACGGGATATCTACGGGTTATTAACAGGTCAGGTATAAGATGGCCCTATGGTCATACTAATGAAAAGGTCAAAATGACATACCTTTGCAGAAATTTTTGAACTACATGACCGAAGATCTGATTGAACTGGATGATGAGCTGGAAAGCGGCGAAGGCAGTGAAGAGCTGTATGAGCGTGTCAATATTGTTGCCGACAAGGGACAAGAGCCTCTTCGTATCGATAAATTCCTGATGAACCGGGTAGAAGGTGCTACCCGCAACAAAATTCAGCAGGCCTGCGAATCAGGTTGGGTCATTGTCAATGATAAACCCGTCAAGTCCAACTATAAAGTCAAAGCCTTCGACAAGATCGTGGTAATGACGAGCAAGAATCCTGAGAATACAGATGTAATACCAGAACAGCTGGACCTGAACATCGTATTTGAGGATGAAGACATTATGATCGTCAACAAGCAGCCAGGGATGGTGGTACATCCGGGTTGTGGTAACTATACCGGTACCCTGGTAAACGGTCTGGCCTGGTACCTGGGTGGCCAGAACACTGAGGTCACGGAGCCTGAAATTCCCCGTTTTGGCCTCGTACACCGTATTGATAAGAATACCAGCGGTCTGCTCGTGATTGCCAAATCAGAAAAGGCGATGAACGACCTGGCCAAGCAATTCTTTGACCACACAGTACAGCGCCGGTACATTGCCCTCGTATGGGGAGATTTTGAAGAAGATGAAGGAACGGTTGAAGCACACGTAGGTCGCCACCAACGTTTTAGAAAGATCATGGATGCATATCCTGAAGGAGAATATGGCAAAGACGCCATCACCCACTACAAGGTGCTGGAGCGCTTTAATTATGTCACACTCATTGAATGCCGGCTGGAAACGGGTCGTACCCACCAGATCAGGGTGCACATGCAGCATATCGGGCATTCCCTGTTCAACGACGATACTTATGGCGGTAACCGTATTCTGAAAGGCACCGTTTTCAATAAATACAAGCAATTTGTGGAGAACTGCTTTGAGCTAATGCCAAGACATGCCCTGCATGCCCAGACTTTAGGCTTTATACACCCACGTACCCGCAAGCCTGTCCATTTTGAAAGTCCAATGCCGGAAGATTTTAAGGCGGTGTTAGAAAAATGGAGAAGATATATCTCTGCAAGACCGCTGGAAGATTAGTTGTTAATCAGGCATCCCGCCAGGCGGGATGCCTGATTAATATGGAATGAAGTTTACGTTTCCATTAAAAAAATACCATATATCATGAATTTCTGTTAATTTTATGCCTTACCCATGTCCCAAGCATGAGAAACCTATATCTAATTATCGTGGTTTTACTCGTTTTACTCGGTTCAACCACCGCGCAGGCGTCTACGCCTTTTACCTTCAACTCAACCTGCCAAAACGATAGTATTCGTTTTATCATTGCTACCGCAGACCGTGACGGCATCGACTCCGTCAAATGGTATTATGGCGATCCGGCATCCGGCAAGTACGATTCTTCCAAAGCTATCAACGGTGTTCACCTTTACAGCACCCTTGGCGACTATACCATCACCCTGGTGGCTTACCGGAGTGGTGTGGAAGACATTTCTACCAATACGGTCACCATCGTGGCACCCGTACCTTACGACTTTGGTCCTACCGACTCTACCCTTTGCGAAGGCACTACCATTACCCTGACCGCTCCTTATGTAGCCGGCGCCTCCTACCTGTGGCAGGACAGCTCCACCGGTCAGAGCATAGTGGTAGATACCATGCAGACGTACAAGGTAAAGATCAATGGTTGCCTGGTACCTGATTCCATGAACGTATTCTATACCCCTGAACCGGAAATAGAACTCGGGAACGACGTGGTGCTTTGCCTCAACGAATACCTGCAACTGGATGCCACCGCCCAGAACTGTACTTTCTCCTGGAATACGGGAGAAACCACACCGGATATCGTTGTTCATAGCGACACCGCCCGTGCGCCATTCATGTATGTCGTGAATGCCAACGCCAAAGGTTGCGGTATTTTTAGCGACAGTATCACTATCTCATTTGCTGGCACTGAGCATCCATACTCACTGGGTCCGGATACTTTATTATGCCCTGACGAAACAGTGATTATCAATGGCAGTACTTCCGGGGCAACAGCTTACCTGTGGAGCACTGGTGCTACCACCCCCACTGTGTCTGCCAGCCGCCCGATAGATTTGTGGTGCTATGCTACAATTAATAACACCTGTAATGTGATCGATACCATCCGGGTACGTTACAATGCCCTGCGCAATGTAAACCTCGGTAATGATACCATTATCTGTAAGGGTGAAAAGCTTGTATTGACTGCCGATTTCGGCACCGGTACCTACCGCTGGCAGGATACCAGTAAGCAGGCCACCTATTATGTAACCAAAACCGGTTACTATTATGTGCGTGCACAGATAGGCAGATGTGTATCCAGCGATACGATTCATGTACAGATCGAAGATACCCTGCGCGTAAGCCTGGGTAGAGACACGGTGCTATGCAACGGAGAGATTTATACCCTGTATCCAAAAGGTGCGGGCAATAACTATAAGTGGCAGGACAGTAGTACGGTAGCGCTCTACAAAGTAAATACCGCCGGCATCTATGCCGTCGTGGCGCAAAATACCTGTGGTACAGCGATCGATTCTGTGGAAGTAGGGTTTAAGGATTGTGAATGTCAGGTATGGCTACCAAGTGGTTTTAGTCCGAATGGAGATGGGAACAATGATCTATTCCGACCGAAATACAGGTGCCCCCTGCAGTCGTTTTCGATTAGTGTATATGATAGATGGGGTGCGCAGATCTACTATACCACAGATCCGGATATTGGCTGGACAGGTACCAGGAACGGAACAAGGGTACCAGTCGGAACATATGTGTGGGTGATGGAGTATACGGTGCAGAAAACAGGAGAACACATTAGAAAAACAGGCGCTATCACAGTCATACATTAAAATAAATAAAGCCCCGTTCCTCGGAACGGGGCTTTATTTATAATGTCTTTATTTATTTTATCTGGTAAACTCGTGAAACTTCGCTATAAATATCGCCGTCTCTCTCTTTCTGAAAGGCACATCCCATGTACCTTCGTAGGTCACTAAAATCGGCGTCAACAGATTTTCTCTCTTCACCAGCTGCACATTCATCTTCACATTGAAATCAAATACCAGCGTTTTATAAGAAAGTGAATATTTCCTGTTGACAATGTCAAAGCTTTCTTTGGAGAAGTAAGTGATCAGCTCATTGATCACGATATCATTCTTATCAAAATACCCCAGGTTCTTTTTCGCTGTCGCAGAAAACACCCAGCAGGGTACTCCATTGAATTCCTCTGAGGTAATAGAGAAATCGTACAACCGCATCACTTCCGGATCAAATATGGCGACCTTACCGCCTACGATAGGTACGCCCTTGATAGGCTGACCAGGATTGAAAATCAATTGTTTGAGCTGGGCTTTGTGTTTGGCGAGGTTCCCTTTGGAGGATTCTATCGATTCCCCGTTGGCTTTGGCACACACGGTACCTTTGGTAAAGAAGAAGTTTGCATACAGTTCAGCAGTATAGTACTTATAATCGCCTTTGGAGGTATAAAAATCGCCACCCGTCTCTTCGTGGAGTACTTTCATAGTACGGCAGGTTCCCTGCATGGTTTGCACGGTCTGACTTTTCAGGAAAGCATCTACCTTTCCTTTCTTCCCATATATGCGAATATCATTGTCGGCCGAATAGCCCAATAAATGAAGGTTCCGAAATGCTCTGTAGAAGGTAGTATCTGTCTCTACCCGCCTGATGAAGCTATTAACATCAAAGCCCACCCGTTTGGCCTGAACCACTACTTCGTCAAGATTGACGGTCATCCCCCTATAGTTGGCCGTATCCTGGGCAATTGAAATGTTACTGATAAAAAAAGCAACAATGAATAACAACAATGATCGCATGCTGCAAAATTACGAAATACCGTGGGATTATATCTTACCGGCTACGTACATCTGATCTAAAGTTGGTTCCGGACTACCACCTTTTTTCTCCAAGGTTACGGCAAACATCTCTGCATTGCCAATAGATTTCATTTTTTGGATAATTTTGGCTTCGGTACCGGTTTCAAACACGCCCATGTCTACGGGTTTACCGTCTACAATGGCCCATAGCTGGTATTGCTTTTCAGAAGAAGGTTGTGGAAGGTTGTTTACCATTACGAAGACTTCTTTAGAAGCCTGGTTCCAGTATATGGTAGCGAGTGCTGTCGGGAACGATTTGGTACCCGGCATCTTCACTGTTTTCATGGAAGGATCCTGTACAATGTGCAGATCTTGTTCTGCCTGTTCCAGTCGGGTACGGTATACATTGGTTTCGGCAGCTACAGAAGTATTAGCCGCAGCCATTGCTTCGTATCGCTGTTGTAAACCATTGTACTGTGTATACTGGTTATAATTTAAAAATGCACTACCTATGAGTAAAAGGATTGAAGCAGCAGCTACCCAACGCCATGTGCTGCTTACGAGTATTCTGCGTACGGGTGTTTCCGATATATTGTCTTCATCGACGTAAGTACCGTTTGCACGTGCAGTTTCTTCGGTATCGAGCTGTGTAAATAATCTCTCTTTTAAATTGGCAGGTGGCGTGACTGATTGATAGATTATATATTGCTCCATATCCTGCTGGCAGCTTTGGTACTCTGCCGCAACCTCGGGGTATTGTGCTATTGCAAGTTCCAGTTCCTCCCTTTCACTGGAGGAAGCCAGTCCGCTGACATAAGCTTCAATAATCCCAGAAGATATGTAACTTTTTGAACCCACTTCTTAAACTAATTTTAACAGGTTTCTTAATTGAATGATCGCATTCCGCATCCTTGTTTTCACCGTACCCAAAGGGATCTCCAGCACCCTGGAAATTTCTTCCTGTGTGCATCCTTTGTAGTATGCCAAATCAATGATGATACGTTGCTCTTTTGTCAGTTTTTCCAGAACCTTAGAGAGTCCGAGATGGTCAACGGAAGGGTGTACGGCTAAGTTGCCAGTATATAGATGTACGTCGTCTCCGATGTCCTGGATTTTCTGATCCATTTTATGTGCCTTAGAACGAAGCGTGTCAATGGCTGTATTACGTGTAATATTGAGCATCCAGGTAAACAAACGACCTTTACCTTCGTCGTAACGATCAATGTTTCGCCAGATTTTCAAAAACACTTCCTGCAAACAATCACTCGCATTGCTTTCGTCGTTGAGCACTTTCAGCGCCACGCCGTATAAGGCCGGTGAGTAACGGTCATACAGGTAGCTAAATACCTTTTGGTCTTTAGCCTTTAAGCCCTGAATCAGCTCAGATTCCGTATATGTGAACGCGGATTCCAAAACAATTAAAGAATTATGTTAAAAATTACTTTTCACGTGTGCTCCCACATCATAGCCGTAAACGCTACAGAAAAAAGTACCCGTGATCCGGTACAGCTGCGTGTGATTACAATAAATACAAATAATAATTAATGGTTAAAAGGAATGCAATAATAAAGGAAATATAGCAATTATTACGGAATAATTGAAAATGAGAGAGTAAGATACTTTTTCATATCATCCAGCTACCTTGCCAGCTACAAACATCTGGTCTAGTGTAGGAGTTGGGCTACCACCTTTCTTTTCGAGGGTTACGGCAAATGCCTGGGCATTGACAACGTCTTTTACCTTTTGCATGGAGGCTGACAGATCGCCGGTAGCGAACACACCAGCGTCTATACATTTACCATTTACAATGGCCCATAGCTGATATTGCATGTCAGGCGGAGGTTCTGGCAGTTTTTGTGCGAGAATAAAAGTTGCTTTTGATTCGGGATCCCAGCAAATAGTGGCTACATTTCCGGTATGCCTGGGTGTTCCCAACATTTTAATCCATTTAAATGCAGGATCTTTCATCATCGTCAGTTCTTCCTGGGCATGGTGCAATTGTGCCGTCAGGGAGTCCTTTTCGACAGTAAAAGCGGACTGACTACTTTGAAGGCTGGCGTACTGATTCCGGGAATCGTTGTATTTGGTATAATAAGCAATGTTCATGACAGCACTGGCTACAAGCAGGGTAAATGCGGCAGCGGCACCATATTGCCATATTCTTAAAGGAGAAACTGTTTTTTTAGGGGCGTAGTCGATTACAGGAATTTCCTCTTCGTCTGCAACGGGTTGGGCTACGGGAATATCCGGCTCATTGGCAACGGTATCCTGTTTTAATTTATTGAAGATTTGCTTTTTCAGATCAACAGGTGGCCTTTTCGCATACATCATCACGTACTTCTCCATATCCAGCTGCACAGCATCTACAGCAGCCTTTACTTCAGGATGCTGTTGGATCGCGGCCTCCATTTCGCGGTTTTCCGCTTCGGAGACTAAACCGATCACATGGTTTTCAATAATTCCGGATGATATGTAACGTTGAACATCCACTTGCTTACATCTGTTTTAGTATATTCCGCAATTGTATGATCGCATTTCGCATTCTGGTTTTGACTGTACCAAGTGGGATATCCAGTATTTTGGAGATCTCATCCTGGGTACAACCTTTATAATAAGCCAGATCAATGATAACACGCTGTTCCTTGTTCAACTGTTCCACCACTTTAGCCAATCCCAAATGATCAACAGACGGGTGTACCGCCAGTTGATCGACTATGTGGGAATTGTTTCCTATTTCCTGAACTTTCTGGCCCAGCTTGTGGCCTTTGGAGCGGAGGGTATCGATAGCTGTATTGCGGGCTATGTTCACCATCCAGGTGAACAGACGACCTTTTTCTGTATCGTAACGGTCTATACCTCTCCAGATCTTGAGAAAGATTTCCTGCAACACATCGCCGGCAAGCGTTTCATCAACCACTACTTTGAGGGCGATACCATATAATGCCGGTGAATAATGATCATATAAGTAACCGAAAAACTTTTCGTTTCTGGCTTTTAATCCAGTTACCAGTTCGGCTTCAGTATATGTAAGTGCTGCTCCCAAATATAGTTGATTAGTTTGCAGGCACTAAAATAATAGGGATTTTTAACATTACAAAATTTTCACACGTTTTATTTGTGAAATATCATCTTGTAATCAACCTTGATTTTTCCTTTGGAGATATCGTCCAGCTTGCTTTTAATCATTCTACGCTTAAGTGGCTTGAGATGATCGATGAATAACTTACCATCGATATGGTCGTACTCATGGAATATAACGCGGGCTGTGACGCCGGTAAAGGTATCTTCGTGAGGCTGGAAGTGTTCGTCCACATAGCGGATGGTCACAGTTTCAGGACGGTAAACGTCTTCTCTTACTTTAGGGATGCTGAGGCAACCTTCGTTGTAAGGCCATTCTTCACCATCGGTAGCTACGATATGCGCATTGATGAAAACGCGTTTTACACCGGCATCGCCAGGGTATTCGTCTTTTTCATCTTCTTCCAGGTTATTGATAATTTGTTCGCTATCTATTACGAAAAGGCGGATGGGCCTGTTAATCTGAGGTGCTGCGAGGCCTACACCACTGGACGCGTACATGGTTTCCCACATATTAGCGATCAGCTTGTCTAATTCTGGGTAATCTGGTGTGATATCTTCACACATTTTACGGAGGACCGGATGGCCGTAGGCAACGATTGGTAAAATCATTCTATGGTATTGTTTTAAAAATGCGAAGTTACGAAAATGACAAAAAAATCGCTTTGGCCATAGGCAAAAGCGATTTTTTGTTCAGGCAAATGCCCAAATGGAATGTTTATTTTGAACGCAGGTATTCCTGTAATATAATGGTGGCACTGATCTCATCGACCAATCCCTTGTTCTGTCTGTCTTTTTTCTTCAACCCACTATCTATCATGGTCTGAAAGGCCATTTTAGAAGTAAACCGCTCATCTATCTGCTTTAGCGGCATATTCGGGAAGTTCTTTTTCAAAATACGTACACATTCTGCTGCTAAAGCCGTCGCATCTGTTTCGCTTCCATCCAGGTTCTTTGGTTCACCTATCAGAATAAGTTCTACCTGTTCGGCTTCGAAGTATTTTTTCAGGTAAGGGATCAGCGTTTGAGACGGTACTGTAGTAAGACCCGTTGCTATTATCTGCAGGGGATCTGTCACTGCCAGTCCGGTCCGCTTTTTTCCATAATCTATTGCCAGTATTCTCCCCATTATGCTAAAAATAACATGTCAGCAATTGCAAATATTGCGAATACTACACTTGCAATACCATTTGTGGTCATGAAAGCGATATTCACCTTACTCAGGTCATTGGGTTTTACCAGCAGGTGCTGAGAGATCAGCATGATGATGAATACTGCCGCTCCAATGGCATATAACCAATGGAACTGCCCCATTAACCCAATCGTAATAGCCAGTGCACCCGCTACTACATGCAATCCTTCAGAGAAATGCAGGGCGCCTGCCTTTCCTAACCAGGTAGGCACAGAATTCAGGGCCTGAGAACGGTCAAAATCTTCATCCTGCAGGGAATAAATGATGTCAAAACCAGATACCCAGCACAGCACCAGGCAGGACAGCAATACCGGCAATGCCGCAAACTGCCCTGTTACAGACAGGTACGCTCCTATTGGCGCCAGTGACAATCCTAAGCCCAGTACCAAATGGCACAGCGCCGTAAAGCGCTTGGTATAACTATATCCCAACACTACGATCAGTGCGACCGGTGACAGGATAAAGCAGATCATATTAATAAAGTAAGTAGTGAGGATAAATGCGCCACAGTTCAAAATGATGAACAACAGGGCGTTGTTCTTCGTAATCACACCAGCAGGAATCTCGCGTTTAGCAGTACGTGGGTTGATCTTATCGATATCCACATCCAGCCAGCGGTTAAAGGCCATGGCCGCACTTCTGGCAAAGACCATACATAATACCACCAATACGAACAGCTGCCAGCTGAAAGAGTACCCTGCCCTGGCAGTGGCGATAAAGAAGCCCGTCAGCGCAAACGGCATGGCGAATATGGTGTGGCTGAATTTTACAAGCGAGAGGTATTTATTTACAGTCGTAATCATCTCCTGTTACTTTTTTAACTTTACAAAGATATCCCAAACTACGATACCTGTGCTAACAGATATATTCAATGAGTGTTTCATCCCAAGCTGCGGAATTTCAATACATCCGTCCACCTGCTTCATCACTTCTCCATCCACACCAGACACTTCATTGCCAAATACCAGTGCCAGGGGCTGATCGCCACCAGGCTGGAACTGGTCCAGCATCACACTGCTTTCCGCCTGCTCAATGGCCAGTACGCGGTATCCCCCTTCTTTTAAAGCAGCTACAGCTTCGGTAGTGGTGGCATAATATTGCCAGTGCACCGTTTCGGTAGCACCCAGGGCGGTTTTCTGAATATCGCGGTGAGGGGGAACAGGCGTATACCCACAGAGTATAATGCCTTGAATCAGAAAGGCATCGGCCGTTCTGAATACGGAGCCTACATTGTGCATGCTCCGGATATTGTCCATGACTAATACCAGTGGTGTTTTTTCGGCGGCCTTGAATTCTTCGATCGTTTTGCGGCCTAGTTCGTCCATGCTCAGTTTTCGCATAGCGCAAAGTTATAGCAATTGCTAAATAAACCACATTTTCTATATTTTTGCCGAATGGCGAAAAGCAAATCGGAAGAAACCCCACTAATGCAACAGCACAAGGCAATTAAGACCCGTTACCCGGATGCCGTGCTTTTGTTCCGCGTGGGCGATTTTTATGAAACTTTTAATGAAGACGCAGTCATTGCCTCCAAAGTATTGGGGATTGTTCTGACCAAAAGAGCTAACGGCTCTGCCTCTTATGTAGACTTAGCTGGTTTTCCACACCACTCTCTGGACACCTACCTCCACAAACTGGTCAAAGCAGGCTACCGCGTGGCCGTATGCGATCAGCTGGAAGATCCCAAAACTGTAAAAGGTATTGTAAAACGCGGCGTAACCGAAATGGTGACGCCCGGAGTTGCTGTGAATGACAAGATCCTCGAAAATGCCAACAACAACTTTCTGGCAGCTGTACACCTCCAGGATGATCATGCCGGCGTTGCGTTTCTGGATATCTCCACAGGGGAATTCTTTGTTGCACAGGGCACCATCGAGTATGCCGATAAACTGCTGCAAAGCTTTAAACCTGCTGAAGTACTCTACGCCAAGCAACAACAAAAGAATTTCCGCCAGCACTTTGGCACTAAGTTTTACACATACACCATGGATGAGTGGATCTTTACTGCCACTTATGCACATGAAATACTCCTCAGGCAGTTTGAGACACATAGTCTGAAAGGCTTTGGAGTAGATGGTCTCAATGATGCCATCATTGCCGCAGGCGCTGCCCTGCATTACCTGCGGGATACCGAACATCCTCACCTGCAACACATTACTAACATTCAGCGCATCGAACAGGATGACTTCCTCTGGATGGACAGGTTTACGATCCGTAACCTGGAATTGTTAGGTAGCAGTGTGGAAAACGGGAATACCCTGCTCACCACCATTGATACTACTGTAAGCCCAATGGGCGCCCGCCTGCTGAAACGCTGGCTCATATTCCCCCTCCGCGATATTAACCAGATCAATGAAAGACTGGATGTGGTAGAGTACTTTATCAAAGAAACAGATCTTGCAAAAAACCTGGTCCACCACCTGAAACAAACCGGTGACCTGGAAAGACTGGTGTCCAAGATCCCTTTGAAGAAGATCAACCCAAGAGAGGTGATGTCCCTCGCCAAAGCACTGCAACAGGTATGTGCCGTGAAGACCCTGCTGGAAAAAGTACCACATCCATACCTGGCAAAACTGGCCATGACCATGGATGGATGTAACGAAATCCTGGACAGAATTCTGCGCGAAGTAACGGAGACACCACCGATCCTCGTGAGCAAAGGCGAAGTGATACAGATGGGTATTCATACCGAACTGGATAACCTGCGTAAGATTGCACGCTCCGGAAAAGATTACCTGTTACAGATCCAACAGAAGGAATCTGAAATCACGGGCATCCCTAGTCTGAAGATTGCATTCAACAACGTATTCGGCTACTACCTGGAAGTGACGAATGCACATAAGAATAAAGTACCTGAAACCTGGATCCGTAAGCAAACGCTGGCGAATGCAGAACGATATATTACACCTGAGCTGAAGGAATACGAAGAGAAGATTACGGGGGCGGAAGAAAAGATCCTCGCACTGGAAGCAGAGTTGTTCGAAGAACTATTGTCTGCATTGCAACCTTATATCCGGCCGATACAACAGAATGCACAGGTGATAGCGAAGCTGGATTGTCTGCTGAGTTTTGCGAACAATGCGGTACAGTTTAAATATCGTCGTCCGGGTATTACGGATGGTTACAATCTTGATATTCGTGAAGGACGACATCCTGTGATTGAAAGAGGATTGCCACCGGGTGAGAGTTATGTAGCGAATGATATCACGCTGGATAAAGAGACCCAGCAGATTATTATTCTGACGGGTCCGAACATGAGTGGTAAGTCTGCATTGTTACGGCAGACGGCATTGATTACGCTGATGGCGCATATGGGTAGTTTTGTACCTGCAGCAGCGGCGGAGATCGGATTGACAGATAAGATCTTTACACGTGTGGGCGCTTCGGATAACCTGAGTGGTGGTGAGTCTACTTTCATGGTAGAGATGAATGAAACGGCGAGTATTATTAACAATATTACACCGCGTAGTCTGGTGATACTGGATGAGATCGGGCGTGGTACCAGTACGTATGATGGTATTTCAATTGCATGGAGTATTGTGGAGTATCTGCATGATATGACATCGGCTAAACCAAAGACGTTGTTTGCCACACACTATCACGAGCTGAATGAGTTGGAGAATAAGCATGCGCGCATCAAGAATTTTCACATTACGAATAAGGAATCGGGGAATAAGGTGATATTTTTGAGGAAGCTGGCGCCGGGGGGTAGCAGACATAGCTTTGGTATTCATGTGGCAAGAATGGCGGGAATGCCGCCTAAGTTGATTGAAAGAGCGAATGAGGTATTAGCGCATTTGGAGGAGAAGCAGATTGATGGGCCAGTGCAGGAGCAGGTGAAGAGTTTGGGCGGACCTGCACAGAAGGTGCAATTGAGTATTTTTGATACGCATAGTGATACGTTCAAGACGATAAGAGATATGTTGGAGAATGTGGATATTAACAGGCTGACGCCGGTGGAGGCGTTGCTGAAGTTAAGCGAGATAAAACATTTGCTGTAGGCGCAAAAAAACGCTTTTACCTTCGGTAAAAGCGTTTTTTTTAGGTCTTGGCCTGCGGCCGGCTTTATTATTAAAGAGTTGTTTTCGGCTTTATTTCAAAGAGATATTTTCGTCGCCGTCTTTATAAGGAAGCGTTACTATTACCAATGTCATCATCTCATCCTTTGTGTTCATATTTTCCATGACCAATGCTGGTGGCAAGTTTGGATTGTAAGGATTATTGATCGTGTTATCATAAGTGGCTTCTATGTGAATAGTCGATCCTTTCGGAATCTTCACCATCTTTGGAAACCAATAGATCTCCTGCCAGTTAAAATCCCACACAGGTATATATACTAACGGGATCGTGTCTTTGTCTGGCTTGATGGCATAGGCTTTAAACACCTGCCCAAGCAAATGCATATGCGGCCATACATACAGCAATGACCTATCCTCCTCTATCTTTACATCCAACGAAAAAGTACGCACTACATCAGGAGGCAGATAAAAGAAAGGCTGTATCTGTTTTTGCGACTCACTACCAGATCCCAGGCTCTCGTTTTTGATCCGCCTGGTAATATTTGATTTTGTCGTCCAGATCTGTATACCACTAAGCACATCTTCTGCTTTGCCTAACGGTGCATAATGCACTGTCAGTAATATCACCCCTCTCTTTGGCATTACCCAACCAATATGTTCCGGATAAGACTCCATAGAAGCACCCGGTATCCAGCCACCAAAGTACATGATCCGCTTACGATAGGATACATAGTTTTCGAAGTACTTTACCTTTTCATTGGTATAATCCACAAAGTCCGCTGTATTATATATATCCATGCCTGGTACATCATCTATCTCATAGTTTGCATGATGGATCACCTTACGGTTATTGGTGATGAATTCTACTCCTTCCACATTCATAGAATCTGCCAGCTCAAAAGGTATTTTGTATACGATGTAATGGTCTTGGTTATCCCCTTCCAGGCGATAACTCTCCTTCATCTTCAACACCAGATCAGGTGGACGATTGTATACGGTACCGGGCACAAAGTTCTGTTTGTCTTTTGCATCCCCCGCATTGCCTTTAGGCATATCATGAGTAGCCCAGTTGGCGATCATGGAAATCTCTTCATCAGACAATCGTCTTTCATTCGCATATTGTACATAGTGCGAATCTGGTTTCCAGGGTGGCATATACCTCGCTTCCGTAACCCGTTGAATCATGGAAGCACGTTTTGCTACATCCTCATATGTAACAAGGGGAAAAGGCGCTGCCTCGCCTGTTCTGTGACAAGGTGTACAATTGTTGTGAATGATGGGCGCAATGTGTTTATACCAGGTGATATCCTGTGCCCTCCCCTTTCCGCAAATAAATAACGATAACATCAGGGTTATCGCAACGACAACACGCATACTTTAATAATTACTGATCAGACAACCTATCGGTGTGGTCTTTGTAACAGTGGGCACACCTGCCACCAGATTCTGGATAGACTGATCCAGGTATAGCTGCGTAGTTTTTGCACGCTTGGTACCAAGACCTGTGATCCAGTCATCTATCAAACCACGATAATATTCTTTGCCATCACTTCCTACCAGCAGCGCTTCGGGCGTGACAGTTGCTTTCAGTGAATTGGCAACTTCCTTATCCGTATCTATGAGGACGGGGAAGGTGAGATTGAAATCTTTTACATAAGCGCCGATCTGCCCTTTGGTAAAGGTGCGGCCACTGATGATGCCGTAGAATTGTACGCCTTTGTATTTTTCTGACAGCTGTTGTACGATAGGTGCATAGTTTCTGCACAATGGACATTCAGGTGAGAGAAACAGATACACAACAATCTTTCCCTGTGGCCTGATGTCATAAGCTTTGCCTGTATAATCCTTTAATCGCTCAGTAAAGGAAGTACCATGTGGATGCCCTATCGACTGCATAGTTATTAGCAATGACAGGAGTAGTAGTCTTGACATAACGACTCGTTGGTTGACAGTGGTAAATTACATTATATCTATTATTTATTTCAGTGATATATGTCATTGCGGTTTTAAATATGCCTAACGGCAGGTTTTCACCTGCAGCGGGCTTGCGAAAAACCCGCAGGACTATCGCTTAATTTCCATCTTCTCATCCCCCTTTTCATAAGGCAAATAAATCATCACCAGCGTCATCATCTCATCAGTCGATTTCATATCGCCACTACTATAAATGAGTTGAGGAGGATTATTCGGATTAGCGGGGTTTTCAGCAGTGTTATCATACGTCCCTTCTACATAAATAGTAGATCCTTTCGGTAGTTTCTTCAATGTAGGGAACCAGTACATTTCCTGCCATGCTACATTCCAGTCAGGAATAGACACTAAGCGTATCGTATCATTTGCAGGCGTTACACTATATGCCCTGAAGATCTTTCCCAGGTAGTGCATATGTGGCCAAACGTATAGCAATGACTGATCTTCGGGCACTTTTACTTTCACCTTGAATGTCTTCACTGCATTGGCAGGGATATAAAAGAACGGATCAATATCCTTCTCTCCTACACCACCGGAGCCGATGCTCACAGCACGAATGTCTCTCTTTACTTCATTCTTTGTGAAGTATAACTGTACCCCGCTGATGCTTTTCTCTTCCTTACCTACAGGGGCAAAGTGCAGGGTGAGCAGGATCACTCCTCTCCTGGGCATCCGCCAGCCGATACCGGAAGGATACGATTCATACAAGGCGCCTGGAATCCAGCCTCCGTAATAGATCATGCGCTTGCGGTAGGGTACGTACTGTGTATATTTATTACGATCATCTTCCGTGAGGTTGATGTAATCAACAGTGTTGTATAGATCCAGCTCGGGCACATCATCAATTTCATAATTCGCGTGGTGGATCAGTTTGCGGTTGTTTGTGATGAAGCGGATGGCTTCCACATTCATAGAGTCAGGTAGTTCAAATGGGATCTTATAAACAATGAAACGTTCCACATTATCTCCTTTGACTACGAAGGCTTGTTTCATGGTAAGCTCAAGATCTGGCAGGCGCGAGACTTTGGAAAAAGTAATAGTGTCTGGTTTGCGATTATCATTTTTCCCTATTGGCATCTGGTGATCTGCCCAGTCAGCGATCATGGCAATTTCTTCGTCGGTGAGGCGGCGTTCATTGGCATAGCTTACATAATGTGGATCTGCTTTCCAGGGTGGCATGTACCTGCTTTGTGTTACTTTCTTCACCATCGCGGCGCGCTTGGCTACATCTTCGTAAGAGATAAGAGAAAAAGGGCCGGCTTCTTCCGGGCGATGACAGGGTGTGCAGTTAGTATGAACAATGGGTGCGATATGCTGGTACCAGGTAATGCGCTGCGCGCTGGCAGCAAATGACAGTACAATCAAAAGGAATAGGAATAGGCGTTTCATACTTAATTACCTAAAATAGATAATTTTTTCTCAAATGTATAATATTTTGACTTTTTAGTTAAAAACAAAAGGCCCCGGCATTTATGCCGGGGCCTTTTCTATAAATTATCTAAACGTTATTAGTTAACGTCCCAGAAGATTTTAGTGTTGCGGGTATCCTTAGACTGTACAGCGCTGTAGTTAGCAGTGTTATACAGTGACTCGTTTGAAGGATACAGGAAACGTACAGGAGGATTAGCCTGAATACCGTTTGAAACTGGCAGTTGAATAGCAGGATAACCTGTTCTTCTGTATTCAGCCCATGCCTGGTTTGCCTGCATGATGAAGAAGTTCACCCATTTCTGAGTATAGATTTTCTCCAGTTTTTCAGTAGTAGTACCACTGTAAGCAACAGCGCTAGCTGCTTTCCACAGTGCTACAGTATCAGTATTTACAACCTGTATAGCCCATTTGTACTGGGTAGAACGGTCGCTAACTTTTTTGTTCAGCATGTAGAAGTATTCAACAGACAGATCGAGACCTTCTGTGTATGCAGTAGCTGCAGTACCCAGGCCCCATCTTTCGTAAGCTTCAGCTTGCAGGAAGCTAGCTTCAGCAGCTGTGAACAGTACACCTGGCAGGTTGTAGTTATAGAAGAAGGTAGCAGAATCGTAAGATGCATACCCACCATTGGAAAAATCGTTAGAAGTTCCATTGTAAGGGAAACCTTTGTAACCATTAGTAGAATCCGGATCGAACATTACTTTGGTACGAGGGTCATTGTTAGCAACCAATACATCTTCCAGCAGATACTGAGGAGCGTAAGGGAAGCTGGAGAATGCACTCAACAGGTCACTAACCAGGTTGGTTGGGCTTTCCCACAATAATGCATCCTGATCGTTTGTTGTGATCAGCGGATAAGTGCTGGGATTGTTCAGCATAGTAGTAACTGCTGCCTGTGCTTTAGCTTCGCTTACATTAGAAATACGCATCAGAAGACGCAGACGCAGAGAGTTTGCATAACGACGCCACAGGGTGAGGTCACCGCTGTAAATTCTGTCATACAGTTTCAGGTTACCGCTTTCTGTAGCTACTACAGATGCAGTAGTCAGGAAGGTATTCACCTGATCCAGGTTATTGATCAGTGTATCGTAAAGTGCAGCAGCATCGTCATATGCAGCATACTCGATAGCACGGGTAGAAGTGTTCAGGGAGTTTGCCTTTGAAAAAGGAATATCGCCCCACATGTCAACCATCTGAGCTGCCTGATCTGCTACAATTACCTTAGCCAGGTTCATGTAAATATCCTGTGCTGCCTGGTCAGTTGCAGACAGTGCATTGTAAGTAGACTGCATCTCACGATAGTTGTTAAGGATACCAGGACCATTATAGTTATAGTCAGTACCGGTAGAACCGTTATAGAAGTCAGTCCATTTACCATCAGTATAGCTGGAGGTAGTTACATACATGGTACTGCTTTGTACAGCAGGAACGATACCAGAGAAAGCACCGCTATAAGACTGAAGAATAGTATAATAATCCCAGTATGAAGGGTGAATTCTTTTGTTGAAGAACATACCGGCAAACAGCTTACCTATGTTACCTGAGGTAGTCAGTTCCGGGTTTTGGTAGTCTTCATCGATCTTTTTCTTACAGGAGCTAAAAGAACCTGCCAGTAAGACCAGAAGAGCTGCGTTTATAAGAAGTTTTTTCATTAGTTTTCTTTGTTTCGTCATTGAGCAAATAAATACATTAGAAGCGAGCACGAACGCTAGCACCAAGGCTTCTTGTAGGAGCCATACCACCACTGTTCATACCCTGATCAATCCAGCGTGAGCCAGTTGCAACTTCCGGATCCAGGCCATAAGGCAGGGATTTGTAAACGTAGAACAGGTTACGGCCGATCAGTGCTACCTGCAGACCCTGGAAATGTAATTTGTTAATGATGCTCTTAGGCATGTTGTAAGTCAGTGCAACTTCACGCACTTTGATATAGCTGTTGTTGAATACTGCCTGAGAGTAGTCACCAGAATGCCATCCGTACTGTGCATCATAATAGATACCAGCGGAAGTTACTTTTGTATTTTTAGTACCGTTATCATCAGTGACACCATCCAGGATCAGACCATTGTAACGGGTTGCGGTTTCACCAACGGCAGTTGCCACATAATTAGGAGGAAAGCTGCTTTCATCACCAACCACATTATAACCAATACCGCCATGAGCTGCATCTCTATATTTGAGAGTGCTCTTGTACATACCAGCACCAACTGCATAGTAAGAAGGAATGGATACCAGTTTACCACCTAAACGGTAATCCAGGGTCACATCCAGTGAGAATGCTTTGTAAGAGAAAGTGTTTGAGAAACCTCCTACAACCTTAGGCATCATGTTACCAACCTTGATGTAAGCATCGGTATTGTAAGTATACAGACCGTTACCGTCTACTTTGTAGTTACCGTTTGCATCCATGTTGTGTGGGTGAACGTAGATGTTACCCAGGGGATCACCTACTTCTGATCTTGCGATTACATAACCACTTTCCAGATCGTTAGTGATGTTAGGTAATGTAGAAGGCAGGCTAACCAGTTTGTTACGGTTCACTGCAACGTTCAGACGGGTATCCCAACGGAAGTCTTTAGTTTGAACCGGAGTGGCGTTGATTGCACCTTCAAAACCGAAGTTTGCCAGGTCACCAGCGTTGATGTACTGGGAAGTAGCACCTGCTGTCTGAGGAGTAGTGATCTCAAGGATCTGTTGCTTTACTTTGTTATTGTAGTAAGTCAGATCTACACCAACTTTACCGCCAATGATTCTTGTTTCCAGACCAAATTCAAACTCTCTCTTCTGCTCAGATTCCAGCTTATCGTTACCGAAGCTGCTACCCTGAGCTTGTTGATATACCAGGTATTGACCATTCAGGGAAACACCATACTGGCTGTAAGCAACTGGTGCTACGAACAGGGTTGGGTGGTTACCGGTTAAACCGTAAGAAGCTCTCAGTTTACCGTAGTTCCACCAGGATGGTAATTTGATTACATCAGAGAATACGAAACCTGCGTTTGCAGAAGGGTAAGTATAGCTATTTCTGCCTGGAGCCAGGGTAGAAGTCCTTTCAGAACGACCTGTTGCTTCGAGGTATAACCAACCTTTGTAGCTTACGTTAAGGATACCGAAACCAGCAACGTCGATCTGCTCACCACGATTAGATACTGTATACAGAGTACCTGCAGAGTTGTTCAGAGAGAACCAGTTTTCACTGGCCAAACCTACAGTGGTAGTGCTCTGCTGATACTGGAAGTTTTGTTTTCTGGCAGTGAAACCACCGGATACACCCAGATCCCAGTTCTTACCAATCTTAGAATTGTAAGTCAACAACGCATCTCCGTACAGGAGGCTGTTTGTTCTCTGTTCGATACCATATTTACCACTGGTACCTACATAAGTAGGCTGGGTATTATGTTCTTTATTTTCAGCTTTCCAGCCAGTGTAGTCATTACCAATACGACCACGGAACTTCAGATTATCCAGTATAGAATAGTTTAAAGTTACGCTGTTGATGAAACGGTTTTGGTTTTCATCGTAGTCGTTTTTCAGCTGTGTCCACATATAGTCCATCAGCTGAGTAGCTCTGATCGGATAAAGCAGTTTCTCGCTCTGATCGTAGCTGGAGTTAGTAGAGGTTACATACTTATAACCATGAGAAGTCTGGTACTTGTTGAAGTATGTATTCATATCATCCATACGGCTGAAGAAACCACCGTAAGAATTCAATACATCGCTCAGCGTAGTAGGACGGTTATGAGTGTAGTTGTTATTGAAAGTAGAAATGATGTCTAAAGTTACTTTCTTGTGCAGTTTCAGCGTAGCGTTCAGGTTAAAGTTATTCTTGTTCAGGTTAGATCCTGGGGTGATAGCTTTATAATCCGTACGGGTATAAGAGAAACGGTAAGAAGCAAATTCGTTTGCGTTAGCAACAGCAGCGTTGAACTGAGAGTTGTAACCAGTCTGGAAGAAATCCTTATAGTTATTCTTGTTCGCTGAATATGGACGGGTAGAACCATCCCAATATTTAACACTTCTGCCATCGAATTTAGGACCGAAAGACTCATACGCTCTGTAGAAAGGACGAAGAGAACCATCAGTGTCAGTAATCCAACCTTCAGCATTTGCACCGGAAGATAAGTTGTAAGCTTCTGCATAACCAGGACCATATTCGTTCTGATAGTCAGGGCTGTTCTGCAGCATCTCAGCAGTGTAAATATAGTTCAGATCAACACCTATACCTCTTGATTTGGTACCTTTCTTGGTAGTGATTACAACTACACCGTTGGTAGCTTCAGAACCATACAGTGCAGATGCAGAAGCACCTTTCAGTACAGTCAGGCTCTCGATATCTTCAGGGTTGATATCCAGTGCACCGTTACCATCGATACGGTTGTTAGTAGTGTTGAAGCTTGATTTGGTAGGATCAGCCATGTTTCTGATAGGCACACCATCCACAACATACAGTGGCTGAGAGTTACCAGATACAGAGGTGATACCTCTCACCTGGATAGATACACCAGAGCTGGCACCACCTGGAGCAGCAACTACCTTTACACCGGCAGCTTTACCGTACAGGGCAGAAGCGAAACTAGGAGAACCAGTTTGAGAGATGTCTTTTGCGCTTACAGTACTTACAGAGTAACCCAGGGAACGGGCTTCTCTTTTAATACCCATCGCGGTTACCACCACTTCGCCCAGATTTTTGTTGTCAGTAGCAAGGGCAACATTAATTGTCGATTGGCCACTTACCGGAATTTCCTGAGTAGCGTAACCTAAAAAGGAAACAACCAGAGTTCCTTCAGGAGCAACAGAGATTTTAAAGGAACCATCCGGAGCAGTCATTGCTCCGTTCTTAGTGCCCTTTTCCAGGATGGTAACTCCTGGAAGAGCCTGTCCTTTGTCATCTTTAACAGTCCCGGACACGACTTTTTTGTTCTGTGCCAAAGCAGTAAAGCAGCAGAACAAAAGAAGCAGTGTGCTTACTAATAGAGATCTTCGCATAGCTTTCTTTTAGTTAGATTTTAAGTATGATAAGTGTTTAGTCACAAGTGTAATTACATACAGATACGCATGGCATAGACCGGCTCCTTTTTTTAAGAAGCTTACAAGCCTATTGTTCCCTGAATGTGATGTTATTTTCTCTTTTAGTCTTGGGTACCTTTACCTGGAATTGTAATCGTTTTTTAGTACACTCCGGTGGTCACCGTTTACGTTTTATTTAACTTTATTGTCGGTATAGGACATTTTAACTCTCTTCTTTAACTGGTGTTATTTTCACCGCTTTGTCCCTCAGTACAAGCCACTCTTCCAAAATGCCATAGTTTTTCTCTACATTCTTTTACTTGACAGCGCCAAACTACCCAAATAATTCTTAGAAACAAAAAAGATTTAACATTTTTTTATCGAATCTTTCATTATCTGTTAACTTCGGTAAATTAGCACACCTCCACGAGAAAATACTATCGGAGAAATACACTCAAATTGAAGAAATCGTAATATGAATTCCATTCATGCCCCAAGACTTTACGAAAATTTAATAATGGAAATTTATCCGTAATGCGATGATAGAAGATATTTCGCTCTTTTCATGGTATAATGATTTCCTGTTATAAAAAAGCAGATTATGGGTTCTAGGCATTTTCACAGTTTCCCGGCATAGGTCATTTTTTGCAACTTATAGAAAGTTTTCATTATGAGCAAATTATATTTGTATGGGCGGTAATATTTAGGGCTAAAAAAATCGCTTCTGCTTGCGGCAAAAGCGATTATAAAATGTAAAAAAATTAGGTAAACGATTACATCATGCCTTCGTTAACTGCTTATCCGGCATGGACGATTCACGTTCTCTCAGTTCCAGTGGCAGTACTACCTGTTGCGGCCCTTCTGCTGTTTCATCCAGTTCCGCCATCAGGATCCTGATCAGCATTCTCCCTATCTCTTCTACCGGCTGGGCTACGCAGGTTACTGCCGGACTTAGCAGACGGAATATGTCGTGGTCATCGAAACTCACCATACCCAGCTCACTACCTATCTGCAATCCGAGGGAGCGAATGCTTTCTATACCACAAATACCGAGGTAGTTGGTGGCAAAGAACACGGCATCCAGTTCCCGGTTGTTCTGCAGGTATTTGGTGATCTCCTGAGTATACCCGGGCCTATCCAGGTCAAAAGGCAGCCGTTTGATCACATTCTTACCCGATGGCAGGCCATGTTTCTTCAGGGCAGCTGTAAAGCCTTCCAAACGCTGTTGCATCTGTATCTGGTGCGAGGTAGTGGTAATGATTCCAATATGCTTATAGCCCTTTGCCACCAGATGATCGACCGCAGTGACAGCCCCCTGGAAGTTGTCTACTACCACATAAGACAAGTCTTTGACGTTCGGAAAATAACGGTCCATGAGTACGACGGGCTTTGCCAGGGAGGCAATGTCCTTGTCCAGGTTGAGGGTGGGCGTAATGATATACCCGTCTACCTGGCGGTATCGGAGCACCTCCAACAGGCCACGGGCCTTTTCTTCATTGTCTTCGGTGCTGCCGAAGAGTACTTTGTAGCCGTACTTGTCGGCTTCGTCTTCTACTACTTTCGCTACGTTGGCAAAGAAATTATTGGCAATGTCTTCTACGATTAACCCGATTGTTTTGGTTTTACCAGTGCGTAAACCACGTGCCAGTTGGTTAGGTTTATACTTTAGCTTGCCGGCAATCTTCAAAATACGTTTGCTTACCTGTTCGCTTATTCTTTTTTCTTTTCCTTTACCATTGAGAACGAAAGAAACGGTGGTTGGAGAAACGCCGGCCTGCTGGGCGATATCTTTAATCGATATTCCTTTCACGTGATTCAGATTTGGTTTGATTCTTTAGAAAATTATAATCTTAGTAGCAAACGACCAAATTAATTCCAGCAGAGACTGTCCGGGAACGAATGATACGTATCATCCCCCGTTAACCCGCCCGGATGGGCGTTTCAACAGGAAATAAATGATATTTACTAAAAAATGATGTTTTTTTAACCAAAATTTGATAATTTGGCACTTTCACAGGAAAAGTTTTGTCAGGGGGAATGTATAAAAGACTGCATATCCGTTTGGGACACAGTCATGGAATATTACTAATTGTTTCGGGAAGATAATGTCCCGTCTGGGGCTAGAAGACGAATCATCATCACAACGGAGCTAGAATAAAAACAGCTTAAACTTATACTACATGAAACCCATTCTGATTAAAGTGGGGGCGTTTGCCGACAATCAGATCACCATCATTGAGAGAAGTGATCCTTATTTCAATACTCCATTCCATTTTCACCCGGAATGTGAGCTGGTATACGTTACGGAGAGCAACGGTAAAAGAATTGTAGGCGACAGCATTGAGAGTTTTGATGTAGGAGATATGGTGTTTCTGGGACCACACATTCCACATGTATGGTACAATGATGAAAGCTACTACAAGAACAACGAAGCGCTGAAAGCAAGATCTGTGGTAATTTATTTTCCGAAAGACATTTTCGGGGATAAGTTCTATGGATTGCCTGAGACAAAGGCATTGACTGATTTATTTCATCGTGCACAACGTGGAATGAAGATTATAGGCCCTACCTATGATCTGCTGAAAGATCAGATCCTGCAGCTACCAAAGAAAGAAGGACTGGAAAGGATCATTTCATTGCTGAGTATCCTGAAAGTATTGACAGAGACAAAGGATGTACAATACCTGGCAAGTACAGGTTATTCACATGCTTTCAATGCGAAGGATAATCATAAAATTGATGAAGTATTCAAATATGTAATGAGTAACTTCAGCAAGGAAATCTCTTTGCAGGATGTGGCAAGTATTACGAATTTGTCTCCGCAGTCTTTTTGCCGGTTCTTTAAGAACAGAACAAAGAAGTCGTTTGTGCAGTTTTTGAATGAGGTGAGAATTGGGCATGCGTGTAAGAGATTGACAGAAGAGGATTGGTCAATAGCGGAGATTGCTTATTCGTGTGGCTTTAAGAATTTGTCGAATTTTAACAGGTTTTTTAAGGAAATAGTGGGTAAAACACCTAAAGAGTATAAGAATGAATTGCGATTGAAGGAGGCTTAAATAAGCGCTTACTGCTTCAGGCATTTAAGCCTGCCACAGGCCCCGTTTCCAAAAACAAACGCTTCTGTCTATGGCAGAAGCGTTTGTTTTTGGGGAATTGACATTGAATGGAAAATGCTTTCTTTTGCTTTTTGGTATTATCAATAAATGTGGTAATTTCCCTTCATATATACGCTTGTTGAGAACCTTAACCAAATCTATGTCACGACTGTAATCCATGTATAGTAATTACTCAGACACCCAATTACTTTCATTGCTTCAGGAAGATAACATAATGGCCTTCAACGCTATCTACGCACGTTATAGCCAGCCCTTATACCTCTATATCCTGAGCAAGATTGAACCTGCCGAAGCAGGCAAGGATGTATTACAGGAACTCTTTACCTCCCTCTGGGAAAGAAGACACACGCTGAGCGTCAACGAATCGTTGAAATCGTACCTCTACCAGTCGGCCCGACATAAGATCATAGACATTTACCGCAAGAACAATACTTACCGCAAATACCTGCAACAACTCATCGAACACTTTGATGTGCAACCCGGTAGTATCACAGAACTACTGGATAGCAAAACACGTACAGAAGATGTGTTTGAAACCATCAACCAACTCCCTGAACGAATGAAGGAGATCTTCATCCTGAGCAGGGTAGAACACCAAACGGTGGAACAGATAGCCATACGCCTTGGACTGTCTCAGCAAACGGTTAAAAACCAGATTACCAAGGCATTAAAAATCCTGCGTACCAACCATGCCCAGACAGACATCGTTTTGCTGCTGCTGACCGCTGCTTTTTTTTACAATTGATGGTACTTGTTGCAACTTGAAACGACACCATTAAGAGCATCACTAACGTTAGGGACAAACATTGATACATTAGGACATTATTTTAAATTACAACGCTGTGAACCTTGATCAGATAAAGCACATACTGGAACGTTATAACGAAGGACAGTCCACAGCCGGGGAAAAACAGTTGATAGAAGAGTGGTTTGAAGGGATACAACAGCCTGTTTCGCACATTCCAGAAACTGTCATCCAGCAGGACCTCGCAGATGTACAAGCTGCACTGCACAAAAATATCAACGTGCCCCGCCGGCGCTCATTGCGCCCGTGGTATTATGCCGCAGCCGCTATCACTATGCTGGTAGCTGCCGCCAGCTGGTTTTTCCAGCACTATACCCGCTCCGCAATACCTGCGGACAATGCCGCTATGGCCAAAGTTGACAACCATAAAGAAATTATCAACGGATGCTATATCGTCACTACCGTAAAAGGTAAAACCGAACACCTGAAACTGGAAGATGGCAGCACCGTCGTGCTCAATGCCGGCAGCCGCCTCAGATATCCCATACACTTCAGCGAAAGTCGCGACCTCTACCTCGAAGACGGAGAAGCCTTCTTTGACGTAGCCCCCGACCCCGCACACCATTTCACCGTACACAGCGGAGGTCTCAGTACAACAGCGCTGGGCACCTCTTTCAATATACGCGCTTACCGCAACGAACAGAAAATCACCGTGGCCCTGCTAAGTGGCAAAGTAAAGGTATCCGCCACCGGCACTAAGCCTGTAGTACTTGAATCCAGTGAACAGTTGAGTTATGACCTGCAAAGCCTGAAAGTGACCAGAACGACCTTTAGCACCCCGGAAGCCACCGGATGGCAACAAGGTACCCTGGTCTTCAAAGATGCCTCGTATGAACAAGTGCGCAATGCCATTGAAAACACCTTTGCCGTAACCGTCATCAACCAAAGCGACAAAAAAGCATGGACCTATACCGGTAGCTTCCGGCAGGAAACCCTGCAAAATGTGCTGGAAACAATCTGTCTGACTGAATCACTGTCCTGGTCGATAGCGCGCGACACTGTAATTTTAAAAAATAAGAAATAATTTATGGGGTTAGCCCCGGCACTACAATCAGGTGGCCGTATACACATGTAACGGCCCTTTAACATCTAACACGTTTTGGTACTATCACAAAGGTTCCTCCCGTAAAACGGAGGACCCCCAGCTATTTTATAATTCGCTCCCCAGAGCATTCCTGCATGTAGTATTTGGGTAGCCCCATAAATGTTTATTGCTGCTTTACTATGTTAAAATCACCGGGGCTGAAATGAAGGGAAGATCATACTTAATGAAAGTATGTATTGTCGTAATATTCCTGTTAATATCACTATTACCAGGCAGGAAAGCTATTGCCCAGATCAGCATTTCACTTCACAACAAACCCGTCACGGAAATTATGGATGCCATTGCCACCAGGCAACACATTAGTTTCCACTATGATAAAGCCACCGTTGATGTGGATAAACCCGTTTCTTTCAATTGTAACAATCTTACCCTTACACAGGCACTGGACCAGCTGTCTGCATTGACTGGTTTTCAATTTACACTCAGAGGTGAGAATGTGATTGTAAGCGCTGTACCAGAAAATATACAGCTGCATAACCCCCTTGCATTGCAAAAGGAAATCAGTGGCAGAGTGCTGTCTTTGCATGGTTCACCACTACCCGGTGTGACCGTCATAATTAAAAACACCACAAGAGGTGTGAAGACGGATGATGCAGGGTATTACGCAATTAATACCGGTTTGAGCGACGTGCTCATCTTCCGCTCTGTAGGTTATATCAACAGAGAAATAATGGTGCCCGTAGCGACTACCACACTCGATATCACACTTACTGAAAATATCAAAGGTCTGAATGAACTCATCGTGACCGCACTGGGTATTCCTAAAAACAATAAAGAACTCCCCTACTCTACCGGCTTACTCAACAGCGATGATATCTCCACCGTAAAAGATGCCAATGTGATCAATAACCTCTCAGGCAGAATAGCCGGTGTGATGATCAACAGAAGTGCTTCTGGCATTGGCGGCTCTGCAAGAGTGGTATTGAGAGGGAATAAATCTACCCGCGAGAATCAACCTTTGTATATCATCGATGGCGTACCAATGGCCAACTTCACCCCTTCTCAACCTACTGACATCTGGGGCGAATCATCGGGTATCACTGGCAATGGTGGTCGTGACGGCGGTGATGGGATCTCGAACCTGAACCCTGACGATATTGAAAGCATCAGTGTACTAAAAAGCGCCTCCGCAGCAGCTTTGTATGGTAGCCAGGCAGCGAATGGCGTAATCATGATCACGACTAAAAAAGGGCATTCAGGCAAAGGGCATATTGAAGTATCTTCTGACCTTACGGCCGAAATACCTTTACTCCTGCCCGCCCTGCAATATCGCTATGCACAAACTACACCTCCTTATACTGATGAAAAGCAAGCCGGTTCTGCCGATAGCTGGGGTGCACCTATTCATGCCAAAGACCATGTGAAACCATTCTTCAACACTGGACTGACTTCTATGAATGGATTATCTATCAGTGGCGGGATTGAAAAAACACAGTATTATATATCGTATTCTAATACCATGAACAGGGGCATCATGCCCATCAACAGACTACAAAAACATAACTTCAATATGCGCGTCACCAGCGACCTGCTCGGGAATAAACTGCATATTGATGCAAATATCTCTTACCTGGTACAATACGCTGTAAACAGGCCCTCAAGTGGTTTATATTTTAACCCGCTTACTGGTTTATACACATTTCCACGAGGACTGGATTTCAATAGTTACAAAGAGTACCAGTACTTTGACAATAGCAGGAACATGTATATGCAGAACTGGTGGAATATCAACAACAGCCTGGGATGGACCGGACAGGATGATCAGCAGAACCCCTATTGGATCCAGAAAAGAGATGAGCGGGAAGATAACCGCCACAGAGGACTGGCTTCTCTCTCCGCCAGGTACCGTTTCAATGACTGGCTCTCATTACAGGGCAGAACTAACTTTGATAAGAGCGATGACCAATACGAAATGAAAGCCTATGCAGGTACCCAACAGGTGCTCTCTCCACCCAATGGCAGGTATACCCTTGAAAAAGAAAGTAACAAACAGTTCTATGCAGATATGATGCTGACCGCTGCCAGACAGGTATCCCCTTCCTGGAAACTACAAGGCATGCTGGGTGCCAGCATCACCGATATCAGGGCACACGACAGAAGCCTGATCAGCACGAATGCCACAGCGGCGGAAGGATTGATCGTAGCCAATAAATTCTCTGTAAAAAACATTGCATCCAATGCACTGGATGCACAGCAAAGTGTAGAACGAAAACAACTACAGGCGCTGTTTGGGAGTGCACAGGTGCACTTTAAAAACAGCATCTTTTTAGACCTTACAGGGCGTAATGACTGGAGCAGCACATTTGCTTTTACTCCTATCAAAGACAAAGGTTACTTTTATTATTCCTCAGGTATCAGTACCATTATCAGTGAACTGGTAAAACTACCTGCTATCATCAGCTTCGCGAAGGTACGGCTTTCGTATGCAAAGGCAGGGAATGACATTGCTCCTTATTCCTCCCGGCCTGCAAGGTTTATCTTACAAACCACTGCTGGTGTATCAAGAGTGAATTTCAATACACGTACACCTTATCCCGGTATTTACCTGAAACCGGAAGATAACCGTTCGCTGGAAGCCGGTACGGAGATCAGATTACTGAAAGACAGGATCAGCCTTGACTTTACCTGGTATAAGAACAATAACTATCAACAATACATGGAAGTGCGTGCACCTTCCGGTTCCGGTTATCTCTACTACTATCTGAACCTTGGAAACATCCAGAACAAAGGTGTGGAGGCCACGCTCACCATCGTGCCTGTACAGCATACTAATATTCGCTGGTCTACGACCATCAACTGTACAGTAAACTGTAACAGGGTAAAGCAGCTAAGCAGCAATACCATTCCCGGTGCTGGCCCTGACAACTACTATATCCTCACTGACTTCAATACCAACATGTATGGCTCCTTTATCAAAGAAGGTGGCAGCTGGGGTGATATTTATACCAACAAAGAACTGTATAAAAACGAGAAAGGTCAGTATGTGATAGATGATCAGGGCAACCTCGTGACGAGAAATGTATTCAAAAAAGTAGGCAACCCCAATCCACGCCTGATCACCGGTTGGAGCAATACCCTCGAATACAGACACTTTACACTCAGCTGTCTCATAGACGGCCGCTTTGGAGGCGAAGTGATGAGTGTGACCAGCTCTGTGCTGGACAATTACGGAGTAAGTGAGCGTAGTGCCAAAGCCAGAGACAACGGTGGTGTGGCGCTGAATGCGGTGTACGAAAATGGAGTGCCTCTCACCGTACCATACGATGCCCGTAAGTTCTTCTCCACCATCGGAGGCAGAGCCGGCATCGGAGAAATGTATATGTATGATGCTACCAATATAAGATTAAGAGAACTTTCATTGACTTATGAAGTACCTGTCAAAAATAAGTACATCAACCGCCTGCAAATAGGATTGTTGGGGAAAAACCTGTGCTTCTTTAAACTGAAAGCCCCCTTTGATCCGGAAGTGGCAATGAGCAGTGGAAATGGTTTGCAGGGCATAGATGTATTTGGAGTATCGGCTACAAGAAGTATTGGCATACATGTGAAGGCCGCATTTTAAAACGATTCTATGCGTAACATGATTCTGGTGTGTATGGTGGTTCTGCTGCATACTGCCTGCACACGAAATTTTGAAGAGATCAATACGAATCCTTATGACCTGTATGACGATGAGCTGAAAGGAGATTTTAAACTACTGGGCGATCCGCTTACCCAATCCATGCTGAATATATTATCCAGCAGTGATGTAAGTGTGGCGCAATTACAGCAGAACCTGATGGGTGATGTATTCTCAGGATACATGATGACACCTAATCCCTTTCAGGACAACAGGAACAATATGACATATGACCTGCTGGATAGCTGGAATGACGATGCATGGCTCACTGCTTATGGCAGCGTAATGCCTAACTGCAAATTTGTGATGGACAATGCACGGGGGAAGTATATAGACTTTTATGCATGGGCACAGCTATTGAAAGTGATTGCCATGCACCGCATCAGTGATATCTATGGACCTGTGATCTATACACATTATGCTATGATCAATGACGATCATAGTATTGATTACGATTCTCAGCAGGATGCTTATACAGCCTTCTTTCACGATTTGGATTCTGCCATTACAACGCTCTCCAATTTTGCAGATAGTACAGGTACAAGGCGGTTTGCCGACTTCGATCTGTCATATAAAGGGGATTATAAGAAGTGGGTGAAACTCGCAAATACATTGCGCTTGCGGCTGGCGATCCGTATTTCCAAAGTAGATCCTGTCAAGGCACAGGAAGAAGGTGAAGCAGCCCTCTCTCACCCTTATGGATT
This sequence comes from Chitinophaga sp. LS1, assembly GCF_034274695.1. Taxonomy (NCBI): domain Bacteria; kingdom Pseudomonadati; phylum Bacteroidota; class Chitinophagia; order Chitinophagales; family Chitinophagaceae; genus Chitinophaga; species Chitinophaga sp. LS1. Next base: position 3,364,908 of record NZ_CP128362.1, on the reverse strand, counting down.
GATCAGTACAGTGGCAGATAATTTCAATATTGATATCAGTCCGGCTACGCACCCGGTGAATGTGATTTGTAATTCCTGGAATGATATCAGGATGGGTGCGCCAATGGAATCTATATTGACAGGGTATCATGATCCCCGGTTGCCATATTATTTCAATTCTACAGAAGCAAAGGATTCTGTTTATCATGGCATCAGGAATGGGATTGCTATTCCCGGTAAAGACGTGTATATAGGCTTTTCAAAGCTGGCATTGCTGCCATCGCATATTCAGTTATTAACAGCAGCAGAAGCTTATTTTTTAAAAGCAGAAGCCGCCTTGTATGGATGGAAAGGTGCTGGCGATGTACAGGACAATTATGAACAGGGTGTGTATATGTCTTTCCAGCAATATGGAATTACAGCAGCTTATAATGAATATATCCACAATAGTACTTACGTACCTAAGGCTTATGTTGACCCTCAAAATGCATTGAATAATGTTGACTCCCCTTTAAGTAAAATTACTATTCAGTGGGCCCCCAATGCAACGACGTCCTGTAAACTGGAAAGGATCATTACACAGAAATGGATTGCCATGTTTCCTGATGGACAGGAGGCGTGGTCCGAGTTTCGGCGTACGGGGTATCCGAAGTTATTTCCCATTGTGGTAAATAATAGTAGTGGAAAGATACCGACGGAAACGTTTATAAGAAGGATACCTTTTATACAATTTGAATATACCACGAATCAGGCGGGGGTGAACAGAGCGGTAGCAACATTGAAGGGAGCAGATAATGGAGGAACAAGATTATGGTGGGATCTGCCATAAATTTACTTTTATAAAAACCTTCATGAAAGAGGGAATTCACCAACGGGGAATGAAAACCACTTTCAGAAAAAAAGGCCGCAGCCAGATCAAAATATTTTTTTCTCACACGATGGTACTATTTTAATTTCCACACGACACCTCATTATGCACCTGAAAAAATTCCTGTAGACACTAAGGGGGAATCAGGGCAGCACGTATTGAACATGTTAGTAAAACATCGCAATGGTATAGGTGAAATGCGCAGTTAACGGCGCATTGTATCACATTATTTTATTTCTGCTACACGGGCCCATAGCTGAAAAGATTATGTTATACTGCTTATCAACCAGAATCTAAAATCGACAATCAAAATTCACTAACAGTTACGTTGGAATTGCCAGGATGTACTACATCCTCTGGCATTCCTATGGGAAACAACATCCATTTAGGTCAATTTTTAAAGGCAGTATCTATGAAACGTACACTACGCTTGACAAAAGCATGCAGTGCCACAGGCATTGTGCTGGGCCTCATGCTCGCAACCGGCATACAGACCGCCGTTGCAGCTCCTTCTCTTTCAACTTATGCTGCAAGGCAACAAAGAGACATTACGGGTATTGTGCGTGACGTTCAGGGCAACCCTTTGCCTGGTGTGACCGTAACGCTCAAAAATAGTAACAGGGGTACTAAAACAGATGTCAGCGGCACTTACCGCATTGCCGCAGGGACAGGCGATGTACTGGTATTTTCTTACGTTGGCTTTACCTCTAAGGAAATCACTGTAGGTGCTGAAACTACCGTCAGCATTGTTCTGGAAGAAACTGTAAAAGGTCTTAATGAACTGGTAGTAACTGCACTTGGTATACGAAGAGAAGCCCGTAGTCAGGGTTATGCCGTATCCAAAGTACAAGGTGCAGATATGACCAAAGCCCGCGAAATCAGCGTGGCCAATGCACTGGAAGGACGCGTAGCCGGTGTGAACAGCACCCCTCCTTCCACAGGTCCAGGTGGCTCATCACGCGTGACCATCAGAGGTAACTCCTCTTTGAGTGGCAACAACCAGCCGCTCTATGTAATAGATGGTATCCCCATGAACAATGCGAACCTCGGTTCTGCTACCATGTGGGGTGGCGCTGACCTTGGCGATGGTATATCCAGCATCAACCCTGATGACATCGAAGATATGACCATCCTGAAAGGCGCTGCTGCCTCTGCCCTCTATGGCCAGCGTGGTGTAAACGGTGTGATCCTCATCACTACCAAATCAGGTAAAGCCGGTCAGCTGGCAGTAGAACTGAACAGCAATATCACGGTGGATAAAGTGAACGACTTCCTCGACTTTCAGGATGTATACGGACAGGGTATTCAGGGGGCACATCCTACTGATAAACAGTCTGCCCTGAACAGTGGTCTTTCCAGTTGGGGTACCAAACTGGATGGCTCTGCAGTGACTCTCTTCGATGGACAGACACACCCTTACTCCAAACAAGGTAACCACTTAAAAGATTTCTATAAAACAGGGAATACGCTCAGCAACACCATTTCTGTAGCTGGTGGTAATGATAAAACCACCTATCGCGTAGCTCTCGGAGACCTGCGTAGCAACGGTATCTATCCGAATACACAGTACATCCGCGACAACGTGAACCTGGACCTCAATTACAAAATGTCTGACAAATGGAGCGGACAAACCAACATCACATACGCCAAAGAATTGACCAACAATCGTTCTAACCTGAGTGATGCACCTGGCAATGGTAACTATGCCATCGCCTTCCTGCCAGCGAATGTGAAAGCGTCTTATCTGGCACCAGGCTATGATGCACAGGGCAACGAAACCGTGTTTAGCAGTGACCTGTTCAGCACCAATCCTTACTTTGCCGCCTACCGCTTTATTAACAATACGAAGAAGGACCGCGTGATTGGTATGACCAGTTTACGCTATGCGCCTACTTCCTGGTTGTACATACAGGGTCGTGTGGCAAATGACTTCTTCAGTTTCAATGCCACCTCTATTACGCCGACTGGTACCGCTTACCGCCCTAAGGGTAGCTTAGACCTGGAGCGTAACAGACAGTTCAACGAAATGAATGCAGACGTGCTGATTGGGGTGAATAAAAATATCACCCGCAACCTGAGCATGAACCTGAATGCCGGTGCAAACCTCCTGCAAAAAAATGATAAGGTCAACGATGTGACAGCGTCTAACTTCGCTTTCCCATTCGTGTACAATCCATCTACAGCAGGTACGAAGAACAGCACTATCGTTGAATACAAAAAAGAAGTACACTCTGTGTATGGTGCGCTGGAATTGGCTTACAGCAATTTCCTCTACCTGAACCTGACAGATCGTAATGACTGGAGCAGTACCCTGCCAGCGGCAAACAACTCCTACAATTATCCATCTGCTACTATCTCTTATGTTTTCTCTGAAAATGTAAAAGCAAGCTGGCTCAACTTCGGTAAACTCCGCGCAGGTTTTGCACAGGTAGGTGGTGATGCGGATGAATATAAAACGGCATTGTACTACAGCACGCTGGGTAGCACCATCAACGGCGCTCCGATCGGTGACATTGACAACAAAATTCCTAACAAGGCGCTGAAACCACTGAAAGTAAAAGAACTGGAAGTGGGTGCTGAATTCAAGTTGTTCAACAACCGTGTGTTTGGTGACTTCAGTTATTATAACAAGAAAGCAACGAACGATATCGTGACTGCGACCGTATCATTAGGGTCTGGGTATTCCAGCGCACTCGTGAATGTGGGTGAACTGCAGAACCAGGGTATTGAGTTAATGATTGGTGGTACGCCAATAAAATCCGGTGCATTGACATGGACCACAACATTCAACTTTGCCCATAACCAAAACAAGGTGATTCAGCTGGCACCCGGTCAGAATGAAATGGTGGTAGAAAACGGGGAATCCCGCACAGAAGCTGCCTTCATAGAACATGTGGTAGGTAAACCATATGCGCAGATCATGGTGTACGATTATAAGAAAGATGCGAAAGGCAACCTGGTGGTGAATGCTTCAGGTCTGCCACAACGAACAGATGCACTGGTGAGTGCAGGTACAGGTGTAGCGCCTTTCAGCGGTGGATGGAGCAATGATCTGGCTTATAAGCAATTCCATCTCTCCTTCCTCATCGACTTCAAATCAGGTGGTCATATTTACTCAGGTACAAATGCGAACGCTTACGGATATGGGCTGCAGAAAGAAACATTGCCAGGTCGTGAGACGGGAGTTACTGTAACAGGTGTAGATGATTCCGGTGCACCGGTAACCACCAACATCAGTGCACAGACTTATTATAGCCAGCTGGCAACGATCTCAGCCCTGCATGTATATAAGACAGACTTCATCAAGTTCCGTTCTGTAAGCCTTACATACGACTTCAGCACCAGCGCCATGCACAACAAACTGCATGGTGTGAGTGTATCGCTGGTAGGACGCAACCTGTTCTACTTCAAGAAGTCTACACCTAATATTGACCCTGAATCCAACTATAGCAATAGTAATGCGCAGGGTCTTGAATATGCCGGTCTGCCTACTAGCAAATCCTTTGGCGTTAACCTGAATGTTAAATTCTAAAACCAGCTGCAATGAACGCTCTATATAAAAAGATAATTGCTTTTTCTTTTTCTGCTATCATGCTGTTGCCAGCTTGTACCAAGAACTTTGAAAGCATTAATACAGATAAGAATAAATCCAGTGAGAACACCGGTGTACCTGAGTACAACTTTACCCGTGCACTGCTGGAATATACTGGTAACAGTGATTACAGTTATGATACCTGGCGTGTGAACATCATCTATTGTGCGATGATGATGCAACAGTTGTCAAACGTATCCTGGTATGCAGGTGATAAGTATATGCAGAATGATGCATGGTCCAATGCCTTGTTTGATAAGGCATACACCGACCAGGTGAAATACATCACGGATGTAATACGCCTCACGAAGGATGATACATACTATAGCAACCAGTATAACATGGCGCGTATTGCCAGGGTAATGATCTTCCAGCGCCTGACAGATGTGTATGGAGATATTCCTTATTCTGAAGCAGGTGAAGGTTATAGTGACCAGAACTATGCACCTAAGTACGATGCGCAGCAGGACATCTATACGAATATGGTGACAGAACTGGACGAAGCGGCCAAAGCCTTGGATGCCACGAAAGCCATACCTGGACAGGGCGACCTCATTTACAATAAAGGAGGTAGTTCCACTGCAACAGTAGTGGTAAAGAACTGGCAAAAACTGGCTTATTCACTCATGCTGAGAATAGGGATGCGCCTTACAAAGGCAGATGTAGCCACTGCACAACAGGTAGTAGAGAAAGCTTATGCCGGTGGTGTGATTGCTGACAATAGCGAGAATGCCTATATCCTGCACGATGCAGCAGGTGGCAGAACCACTGTGAACAGAAACAGTAACATCCTCTCTGGTGAGTGGAATGCAATCGGCAATGCAGGTGAAGCAAGTTTAGGCACAACTTTCATTGATTTTCTACGCAATAACAATGATCCACGTCTTGCATACATCGGTACAGTGCCTGCTACAGGTAGTACGGCAGCGGCAGATCAGCTGGGTATGCCGAATGGGTTTGATACAAACGGAGCATCAAGTGCTACAGATATTACGAAAGCGCCGAATTATCCCGGTGATCTGAAAAAGTATTCAGTACTGAATAAGAACGTATTTCTGAAACTGGATGGACCTACTTTTTTAATTACTTATGCACAGGTAGAACTGCTGTTGGCAGAAGCTGCTAAAAGAGGCTGGAATGTGGGAGCAAATGCCGCGACACATTATGCCAATGGGGTGAGCGCTGCAATGGGTCAGCTGGCGCAGTACGATGCGTCAGCGGCCATCAACAGTACGACTATTAAAACTTACCTGACAGCACATCCTTATAATGATGCTGATGGTTACAACCAAATTAATACGCAGTATTGGGCCGCAAGTATGCTGGATTGGTATGAAGTGTGGGCTAACTGGAGGAGGAGTGGATATCCGGAATTAACGCCGGTGAATTATGTAGGGAATGCAACTGGTGGACAGATTCCAAGGAGGATGTTGTATCCTGCATCAGAGGCGGCGAGCAATGCAACGAATTACCAGGAGGCGATTGCAAGGCAGGGTAGTAATTCGTTGATGACGAAAGTGTGGTGGGATAAGTGATGAACTAACTTATGTATAGCCATCTATACCGCTATAAAAAGCAGCAATAACAAGCCGGACCTGTTCAGGTCCGGCTTTTGTTTATTTACTTGAGTAACCACATTGATCCATTGATATCATCACTGCTAAATCCCTGATTGCTCAACGCTGCTTTCCAGTTCGCTGCATTCAGGTTCTGTTCCGAACTTGGATACCCCCATCTCTTTGGAATCACCCCATTATTCCCGATACCGGTTCCCTCATCAAAAACAGGTACTCCTGTTCTGCGATAGTTAAAATAAGCCTCCCAGCCGGAATTCTGGAACATGGCAATGTACTTCTGTGTCAGGATTTGTTCCAACCCTGCATCAGCACCTGCATACTTCACGGAAGACTGAGCTAAATAAGTGCTTAAATCGAAGGTAAAAGCATAAGAGGTATAATCACCCAGTGAACTACCAAACTTCAGGAAATAAGCTGTATAGCTGGTCTGTGAAGCGGTAATACCATAGAACTTCATAGACTCTGTAATACCTGTATTATACCAGGTCTCCGCATCACCACTGATCCAGCCTCTGTTGATCGCCTCTGCGATGTTGAAACACATTTCTTTGTAACCTACCAATACATCCGGCTCACCAGTGTAAGTATCATAATAATGCTTACGATTGATCAGGGAAAGGTTACCAGCGATGGCATCAGAATACATGTTCGCAATGGATTCACCTGTGCTCGCACCTACAAATGAACGATAGTCTACTGCGCTGTAACCTTTTGTAGCAATGATATTCCATGCCGGCTCACAGGTGATGAACACACGTGCATCGTTCAGATCAGTGAGGTTATGCACATATGTATTCGCCATGTTGTAACGCTGTGCATCAGATCCAAAGTTGTTTGGACTCTGTGGATAAACATTATAGGTTTCTACATAAGTGAATTTGAAATCATCATCTACACTGGTGAAGATCGGATAAGTTGAAGGATTATTGATAATAGTGGCAAACTGAGATATCACATTCAGTTCATCGTCAGACGTCTTATTACTCAGACTGATCAGCACACGGAGCTTGAAGGTATTTGCCAGCTTGCGCCATTTGGTCAGATCACCTGCATAATAGATATCCTGTGTAGAACCGTCGATAGTATTATCACCAGCATTAATCAGTGTAGTCAGGTGGTTATTTACAGTATCCAATGTATTCAGCACAAAGGTAAATACATCTTTCTGTGAAGCATAAGCCGGGGTAAGATTATCCGTACCCTGCACTGCACCATCCAAAGGAATATCACCCATCATGGAGGTCATATTGTAATAGTAGTATGCACGTACAAATTTACCAATCGACTCATAAGGATTGATTGAATCTGCACCACGGGTAGCAGCTTCTTTCTCCATCTGTACTACGTTTTTCAATACGATGTAGCTGTCAAAGCTACCACTTGACCAGCCATACTGGTTATCACCATAATATTCATAGTTACGGCAATAGTACTGGTTCCAGCGATGTACGGCGCCCCATGATCCATAGTCTTCCAGTGCACCATCATCCTGCGTACCCGACATATCAGTCAATACAGCGCCCAGCAGTAACTCTGCCGTCACACTACCCGGCTCGTTCGGATTGGCCTGTAGTTCTTCAATCTTTTTATTACAAGCTGCCATCATCAGACAACTCAATGCGATGATTAATATATATTGATATCTTCTCATTGTGTTTGGGTATTAAAAGGTAATATTCAGGTTCACACCATAACTGCGAGTCGTAGGCGTCTGCAGACCGGAACCACTATCCTGTGTGTACTGGTCAACGTCCATATCCTTGTAACGACTCGGGAAGAAGTACAACAGGTTACGACCTACCAAAGACACGGATGCATTCTGGAACACAGTCCGCTTACCAAAAAGGTCGGCAGGCAGGCGGTAAGTAAGCGTTACTTCTCTCAGCTTGGCATAGGTCTTCTTGATATTGTTCAGGTCATGAATAGAAGCCATCCTGGTTACATACTGCTGTACAGATGTCTTTGTCGCATTTTTAGATACAGTCAATTCATCTTCATTAGTGATCTTACCTGTGATCGGATCCAACGAAATGGTTCCACCCGTCAGGTTTACACCTTCACCCACATAAGAGAAACCAGTAGACCCAAGTGCGTCGTCAGGGCGTGCTTCACCAAATTTACCCTGTGTACTTTCGATATGACGGCCACCTTGCAGGGATTTTTGACGTACATAGTCGTGTACCACACCACCTACCATACCATCGAATCTGAAACGGAAAGAGAAGTTCTTGTAGCTGAAAGTATTGGTAATACCCCACTGCCAGTCAGGATCTGAGTGACCAAACACTTTCTTGGCGTTTACACCCAGGTCAGTATAACGCAGCAGCAAACCAGATGACTGGTCGATGACTAACTGGCCACCAGAAGTTCGAACGAATGCATTGTCATACACCAGGTCAGTACGGGTACCGCTATGTACCCAGTTGTCACCACTTGGGTTATCAATCCATTTGCGTACGAATTTGAACCAGTTTACATTCACATCCCAGTTCAGACCAGTCTTGTTGCGGATAGGAGAACCACCCAATGTTACTTCCCAACCGTCATTCTGTGTCTTACCCTGGTTCTTGATTAACTGTGAATAACCTGTTGATTCAGAAACATCCGCTGTATAAATCAGGTCGTCTCTGTAACGGTAACGGGTTACATCCAGGCTCAGCCTGTTTTCGAGGAAACGTACATCCAGACCTGCTTCGTAAGCTTTTCTTTCAGCAGTTCTGATATTGTTACCCACCAGTGTATTGGTATAGGAAGCGCTGTTTTGATTGCTATAGTAAGGCTGCAGGGTGTAAGTCTGTGAGAAATCGTATCCCGGACCATCGTATGGAGAATAGTAAGTATATCCATAACCACCACCTGCCAGGTTAGATACATTTGGCGCAAAATAGGTATCAGTACCACCCGACTTACTGCTGGCAAATGAACCACGTACTTTCAGGAAAGAAATACCTTTTGGTAACTTCACATAATCAGAGATCACAGTAGCCAGGTTGAACGAAGGATAGAAATAAGTATTGTTTTCAGCCGGTAGTGTGGAAGACTTATCGAAACGGCCGGTAATGTTGGCAGTCACATAAGATTTGTAACCCAGATCCAGTGAATAATAACCACTCAGCACCAACATTTCAGCATTATAAGAAGCTGCCTGTACAGAGTTAAGTGAGTTAGAAAATGAATATACACCAGGTACATTCAGATAGTTGGTAGTAGTATACTCTGAATTGAAACGGAAAGTTCTGGCATTACCACCAAACATGCCCTGTACATCGAGGAAACCAAGGATAGCGTTTCTATGGTACTTAGCCTGAAACTCTACGTTCGATTCGAAAAGAGAACGGTTATCCACACGGTAGTCACCTTTATGCTCAGGTCTGTCGTATACTGTAGCAGAATAAGGCAGTTTCTCTGTATTGGTAAAGTTGTAAGTAGTTATGCTAGGACGTAAAGTCAGATCAATGTTGTTATTAACATTATAGTTCAACGCTGCATAACCATTTACGTTATTTACGTAGTGACCTCTCAGCCACTCGTAACTCATGAACCATGGGTTATTATAACGATAGTATTCAGCGTATTTCTGCTGTACACCTACTTTACCTGGCTGCCAGTAATCACGCATATCGTCTACGCTCCAATCCGCACCACCCCACAGGATCATATTGTAGATGATACTGTTAGGACCATAGTTTACATCCGGAATGTTCGGCGTAGACTGGCGGCTGTAGTTGATATAAGTCTGGATGGAGAAACGCTTTGTAAATTTATACCCAATGCTGGCAGAAGCATTGAAGTTGTTCAGTTGTGTATTGGGTACGATGCCTTTCTGGTAACTGTTACCCATAGAGAAACGCAGGTCAGCTTTGTCGGTAGAAGAGCTGAGTGCCACGCTGGTGCTGTTCAGGATACCAGTTTGCAAAAAGCGTTTCAGGTTATCCTTACCACGCGCCGTCCAGGCAGTTGGTTTGATATGACCCTGAAAAGATGTACCATCTTCGAAGTTGGTAGTATAAGTAGTGTTTGCATCATATTCACCATCATACTGTGGCAGCATACGGCCATCCAGCTTAGGGCCCCATATGTCGTAGTCATAGTCGTTTACACCCCCACCCTGGCCATCGCCAAATGCATATTTACCATATTCACCTGCACCATATTCATCCTGGTATTTAGGGAGCGCAATGAAACCACCATTCCACTGTGTACTGTTGTTTACATCAATGGTATAGCCACGTTTATTTTTAGTACCTTTTTTAGTGTTGATTATGATCACACCATTCTTACCTCTGAAGCCGTATAATGCCGCAGCACTAGGGCCTTTCAGCACAGTGAAACTTTCGATATCATCCGGGTTAATGTTGTAAGTATCAGAGCTTAATGGTACCCCATCTACCACATACATTGGGCTACCATCGCCACGCATAATTACGCCGGGTGAGTGACCAATTTCAGGTGTGATATTGATAGAGAGACCCGCCACATTTCCTTTCAGTGAATTGAGTACACTGGGTTCGCGTGCCTGTGTCAGATCATTGGCTTTTACATCCTGGATAGCGTATCCAAGGCGTTTTACCTCTTTCTTTACCCCGGTAGCAGTTACCACTACTTCATTGAGGTCTTTGGTACTGGCATCAACCGTGATCGTGATGTCCTCACCATTTATAGTAAATTCAGATGGTGTGATACCGAGACCAGAGATAGCTAAGATATCTCCTTTTTGAGCCCTGATCGCAAAACTGCCATCTACATTGGTTACTGTTCCATTTTTTGTGCCTTTTACAATGACCGTCGCACTAGGGATGGGCGTCTGGTCTGATTTAGCCAGTACATGGCCGTTTATTAGTTTTTGCGCAAGGGAGGAAAAAGGTAACAATAGCATTACCATTAACATCCATGCGAATGCATTACATCTTTTTGGCATAACTGTTTTTTAGTTGATGTGAATTACTATAAAGCGATTTAATTGATTTAGACTCTTTTTGATAACTATCTACTCCAATCCCTGTGATGATGGGTACAAAGATCTAAAAGGAGTTTTAACAATTTGTTTAGTATACCTTAACTAATTGTTAAGTATTTATAAATAGGGATAAACAAAAAAAGCGCTTTTGCCGGTGGCAAAAGCGCTTTTTTATTATACGTTACAACTACTATTTACGAGCCTGTTGCATTGGGTTACCACCTGTGGAGGTGCCTCTTACCGCCTGTTCACTGCGGAACAACTCAAACCTGGTTGGTGTCAGTGCCCTTGGCCAGCTGTTATTGGCTTCGTCTATATCACCTGTCTCTCTTTGTGGATCCAGTTTAATTGATACGACTTCCTTATCTTTTGCAAATACCTTGGTCACATGGTTTTCATCATGACGCCAGATGTAAGCTGAAATACGCTCTGTTTCCTTCGTACCATCTACATATGTCCACTCTATAATTAGTGGCATTACCAGCCCACCTACATTCGTGAATGATACCTGGTAGAAGTTCTTTTTGCTGTCATACAATCTCTTTTCTTCAGGGCTGAGGCCTGCATAGTAATTACCATATGTCTTTTTATCTTCTTCACTTACATCAAAACGATTCCATTTATAATAGAAATCCTGTAATGCAGTATCCTGTTCTGCTACGAATTTCATGCCCTCTGCTTTGTTGCGTGCGCGGGAAATATGGTCTGCATTGCGATCATATTTTGCTTTCGCTTCTGCTTTTGCTACCTGTGGTTCTTTCGTATCCAAACGGAACATCTTCACACTATCGATAGAGATATCCACCGGATCAATACCATAGAACCATCCTCTCCAGAACCAATCCAGGTCTACTGCAGATGCATCTTCCATCGTACGGAAAAAGTCGGCAGGTGTAGGATGCCTGAATGCCCAGCGACGTGCATATTCACGGAAAGCAAAGTCAAACAGTTCACGCCCCATCACGGTTTCACGCAGTATGTTCAGTGCTGTACTTGGTTTAGCATAGGCGTTCGGACCAAACTGCTCAATGTTTTCAGAGTTGGTCATAATCGGTTCCAGCTGATCCTTCGGCATGCGCATATAATCTGCAATCTTGTAGGCAGGTCCACGGTTGGAAGGGAAGTTGTTATCCCACTCCTGCTCTGCCAGGAACTGGCAGAAAGTATTTAGACCTTCATCCATCCATGTCCATTGTCTTTCGTCAGAGTTTATGATCATAGGGAAGAAGTTGTGGCCTACTTCGTGGGTGATCACACCGATCATACCATTCTTCACTGCTTCTGAATAGGTACCGTCTTTTTCAGTACGGCCATAGTTAAAGCAGATCATTGGGTATTCCATACCATTGGCAGCTTCTACTGAAATCGCTACTGGGTAAGGGTATGGAATCGTATGTTTAGAATATACTCTCAGGGTATTTGCCACTACCTTCGTTGAATAGCGTTTCCACAGCGGGTAAGCTTCAGGACCATAGTAAGACATGGCCATTACTTTCTTGCCTTCTACATTTGTCGCCATGGCATCCCATACCAGGCGGCGGGAAGATACCAGTGCAAAGTCACGCACATTTTCTGCGTTATACACCCATGTTTTACGGGCGGTGGCATGGCTGCCCATGTTACTCTTCATTTCATCAGGCGTCACGATTTCCAGCGGTTCTTTTGCACTCTGTGCCTGTTGCCAGCGCTGGTACTGTGCACCTGTCAGCACTTCTTTGTAGTTCTGACATTCGCCGGTAGCACCTACGATGTGGTCAGCAGGTACATTCATGCTTACATGGAAATTGCCAAAAGTAAGTGCGAACTCACCCCGACCGGTGAACTGATGGTTCTGCCAACCCTGGAAGTCAGAATATACAGCCAGGCGGGGATACCATTGCGTGATCGTGTAGAGGTAGTTTTTATCTTCAGGGAAGTACTCGTACCCACCACGACCACCTTCGATCATACGATCAGAGATGTTGTACCACCATTCCACCTTGAACCGGAACTTCTGGCCGGGTTGCAGGGTTTGTGGCAGGTCCATACGCAGCATGGTCTGGTTAATGGTATACGGAATCTCTTTCCCGCTTTCGTCGGTGATCTTTACGATGTTGGTACCGAAACCAGGGCGTGGGCCAAGGATCTGGTTTACATCCCTCATCGTCATTCTGCTCTTAATGGCGCTACCGTCAAAGCTATTGTTATCGCTTTTCGGATTGTGCTCATTTTCATCCAGTTGCAACCAGATGTACGTCAGCGGATCGGGAGAGTTGTTGTAATAAGTTACGGTCTCCTTCCCTGTCAGCTTTTGCTTGTCATCGTCCAGGGTAGCGGAGATGTCGTAATCGGCTCTTTGTTGCCAATACTTAGGACCTGGGGCACCGGATGCAGAACGGTATTCGTTAGGCGTCTGGAGAATGGTTCCTAATTGCTCAAACTTATTACCATGGTTAGAGCCGGTAAGTGGTAAGGATTGTGCGCTGGCGCCGGCAGTGATACAACAGGCCGCCAGAGCCAATTTGATTGCTTTTTTTCTCATAAAAAAACCTGGTGACAGTTGGTTGTCCCTGTCTATTTTGTTATAAATTCTTTACATCTTTCAATGGTTATCAGAACGGCTACGCCAAAGATGGCAGCAGAGAGGTAAATATTCCAGTCCCTGCGTTTTACCCCTGTAACATTTACAATAATACCGGCCAGTAATAATACGCCTGCTACGACCATCATCTGCCCTACTTCCAGCCCCAGATTGAAAGCCAGCAAGGGTGTAAGGATGTTTTCCTGTGTGCCGATCAGACTCTTCAGGTAGGCAGAGAAGGCCATACCATGAACAAGGCCGAAAAACAATGCGAACAGATAGTTCAGTTGGACTCTTTGTGGCGACAGCTCTTTTTTAAACATATTGAAAAGAGCGGTAATCCAGATAGTGATTGGTATGAGCAGTTCTATCAGACTGCTTTGGATATATACGACGTTTGCGACACTTAAAGCCAGTGTGATGGCGTGACCAATTGTAAAAGCTGTGACAAGAACAAGCACTTTTCTCCAGTCCTGCAGCATATAAATAGCGGACAACGCCATGATAAACAGGATGTGATCGTAGCCATCCCAGGCAATGATATGCTGCCACCCCATTTGAAAATACATCCCGAATTCGGTGCTCACAATTTCCTATTTTTGGTAATTATACAAGGATACTGCTAATATTTAAAATTTTTTAGGCAAGTGGGTTTAATATTATATAAATGGTTATTGGGGTCTTTTTTCGCATTTCACCCATTCTATGTGAGTGTCACTGAGATCGAGCATGTAAAGACTAAAAACGAGGTCCAGGTCAGCTGCCGGATCTTTGCCGACGATCTGGAAAATGTACTGAAAAAGGAATCAAAACTCCCGCTGGACATCATCCACCCAACCAATAAGGCACAAATGGATAGCCTCATCGCCGGCTATATCAATAAACATTTATATATCAATGTGGATGGAAAAGCCGTAAAGCTTACCTATCTCGGCTATAAAATTGAAGAAGAAGCGGCCTGGTGCTTTTTGGTGGCACAGAACATCACTCCTTTCAAACAGGTGAAAGTCAAAGACGATATCCTTTATAGCGAGCATCCCAACCAGATCAACATGATCCATGTGATCCGGGATGGCGTGAGAAAAAGCAATAAACTGGATAATCCGAAAGCCGCGGTATCTGTGAGCTTTTAACCGCGGTTATCCACAAATTTCACGGGTTTGCGTAGCCCTTCAGGCATCAGCATCTTCATGATCTCCGTTTGCCCTACATACCTGATCTGAGGTATTACCCTCAGTTTGGCTTGTAGGTAAGAACGGATCTTTCTGTCTATATCTTCTGATTCCTGTATTGGCCACAGATGCAGTAAGATCTCGTCTGTGCCTATTTCGTTGGAGAATACTTCTACTACAAACTCTCTCACTTCTTCCATATCATTCAGCAGGTCAAACAGCGCAGGTGGATACAACGTGGTACCCTTGTACTTGATCATCTGTTTACGACGGCCTATCACAGGTGATAAACGCTTCGTCTGGCGACCACAGGAACATGGTTCTTCAAAGTAACGGCAGATGTCTCCTGTCTTGTAGCGCAGCAATGGCATCCCTTCTACACCGAGTGTCGTAATCGTCACTTCGCCATCCTGGCCAGGGCCTACAGGTTGATTATTATCATCCAGCAGTTCTACATACAGCAACTCAGGATGGTGGTGCCCGCCATGACCTGCATTACACTCTG
Organism: Chitinophaga sp. LS1; assembly: GCF_034274695.1. Lineage (NCBI taxonomy): Bacteria > Pseudomonadati > Bacteroidota > Chitinophagia > Chitinophagales > Chitinophagaceae > Chitinophaga > Chitinophaga sp. LS1. The sequence continues at coordinate 3,349,698 of NZ_CP128362.1, read as the reverse complement.
TAAATGCCGTCTGCATTTCTGTACTGGCATAGGTAGAATAAAGCTTGATATCCCATTGCTCTGTAATCCTCTTGCCCAATACATTGTAAGTGAAATCCGCATTACGGATATTCTCCCCTATACATACCGCCTTTTTTACTGAAGACGAGTTAATATCGATATTATGTTCTTTTGCAAATGCAATCAACTTCACGATAAATGAAGGTACTGCTACTATTGTGGTTGGCTGTATCCGCTGTATATTCTCCCATTGCAGAGAAGGTACACCCGGCCCCACACGTAGCACACCGGCCCCTAACTTGCGGATACCATTATAATATGCCATCCCCGCCATAAACTGTCTGTCCAGCGTAAGCATCAGCTGAAAGATATCATTCTCCGTACCATCAGCACAGCAAAAAGAAATGTATTCATTATACGCCAGCCGATCCTGATCTTTCTGTGTCAAAGCAATGATCACTGGTCTGCCCAGCGTACCGGAGGTAGTGGTATATTCTGCAATCTTGCTTTTATCTACGCACAGAAAATCCCAGTTCTGTTCCTGCAGGTGCTCCTTCGTGACAGGTGGAATACGCCAGAGGTCATCCAGCGATTTTACGTCGGAAGGCTGTATGCCATGTTCGGCAAACCAACTCCGGTAAAAAGGTGAAAACTCCCGCAGGTAACCCAGCAGGTGAAGGACTTCTTTTTCCTGAAATGCCCTGATGGAAGTAGCGGGCTGCAATTCAATATTGGGTATGTACATGGTATCAGGTTTTCAGACTTCAATGATCACAGTCGCCACCGCAGTGGTGTTAATGTGTGACAATGAAACCAAAATCTGTTTGATCTGTAGCTGTTCGTAGTAGGAGCGGGCATTACCTATCAGCTCTAGCAATGGCTTGCCGGTAGCATCATTGGTAATCTCTATTTCATTGAAATGTACCCCGCCATGCATGTAACCGGTACCCAGTGCTTTCAACAGGGCTTCCTTGGCTGCAAACCGGGCGGCATAGTGCTCTTCGCTATGTACCTGCTGCTCGCAATAGGCGATCTCGTGAGGGGTGAACACAAGTTCCTTAAAACCAATTCCCTTGGCTATTTTGGCGCCTATGCGTGCCACGTCAACGATATCTGTTCCTATGCCGTAGATCATGATTTTTTATTACACAATTCTATTTGTTTCCGGATATGGATCTCTTCTGATTTGTTCGCGATCACCTTAGTGAGTGCTCTTTCATAAAATACTTTTGCTCTTTGAAGGTCACCATGCTTAAATGCATAATCACCAGCCACTACATAAGCATGGTAAAATTCAGGATCCAGCGCTGGTATCATGCCAGGATCCAGGTCCACTCCTGCTTGTGCAGCAACTTTTAAAGAACGATATACTTTAAAATTAGTAAAGGCTTTTGTTTGCATGAATGGATCAGGTGCTATCATGCGGCTACTATCGTACACCTCATGATCCGTTTGTAAACCATGCATGCTAAAAATGGAATCCAGGTTGTAGCATACATACTCTCCCAGCTGCCATGGCGCTGTAGATACCCATACCAGCTTCTTCTTTGGTTCAAATACTACGGAGTGATGTGCAATGAACTGGTTGATTGCTTTCTCATTACCTACACCAATATCTTTACCATGCAGACCAAAACGGTCGCGCAGAATATCGACAGTGTTTTGAACTGTATTCGGACCTTTCTCTTTTAGCAGTTCGGTCAGGCGCTCAAAGCGGTAACCGGAAGCTGTTTCATCTCTCTGCCTGATATTTTCAGGCGTCGCTTTAAAGTTCTCACCCTGAAAGTGATTGGTGCAGGTGATGAAGTTCTTTTTAGGATCATACAACTCCATGCTGTCCGGTGTCTTTTCAATGATGGCGGCACGGTTGTCAAATGCTGAACCAATCAGGAAAGACTCAGATACGAACATGGTATGCTTCTTTGCGATCGCATATGCTTCGTCGATGTTCTTTGCATACTGCAGGATCTCTCTCGCGACCAGCGATACAGGCGTTGCTGAACCGGTAGGGATCTTACTCTTATCTGCATTGATGGTCACTGTCAAACCTGCCTGGTTCATACCTGATGCACAACCGGTGAAACCAGCCCAGGTCACAATCATAAAGTTGAACCCTTTGTCAGGATGATAGAAGGCTATCACTTTGTCTTCTGCAAACTTATCGCCTACATAAAAGTCGAAGTTACGGCCTATGATCAGGCTACTATCAGCAGAAGCGTCATTCCAGGTAGCGAAGCTGGTACAACCCACCAGTGCCATATTCTGCAATGCGTGACCAATGTCGTGTGCAGCGTGGTAGTTGAGCAAGCGCTCATAGTTAGTGCCAATGAAATCGTATTTGTCAGAAGCAGAGAAAGAGATCCCGTATATTTCTTCCTTATTCTCTTCTTCAATATTATTAGCCAGGTTACGGTTGAAGAATCCTACGAAGTAGCGCAGGAACTTCAGATACGACTGGGAAGGGATCATCTTCTTGATCTGATCCGTGAAGTTGTCTTCCTGTCTTTTTACCAGTTCTGCAGAGAGCTTGCCATAGATCACTCCTCTGTCAAAAGGCTTTCCTTCTATATACATTTCATACAGACCACTGTTGCTCTTACGGAACCAGTTGTTGCCAATGGTATACGCCGTTGAATCCAGTGGTTTACGCTCCAGTTTCAGTGCACGCTTGTCAGCAATATCCGGTGGATGGATATGACCTACGCTCACTACATAAATGATCAGCGCTATCAGCAGCAATAAAAAGCTACCAAAAATAAATAACAGCGCTCTCCCCAATTTGCGCCATCCGCTCCGTTTTTTCCCCTTATTCATATATAATTTCTTAACTCTTATTTATCTCTTCCACGATGGTTTCAATATCTACTAACCCCGCACAGGTCAGCACCGCACTCATCGTTACACCCAAAATACCATGTAAGTTCAGATTTTGGCCTGTAAGATACAAATTAGGTATTCTGGTTGCTGCAGGAATCATAGACTTTAACGGTTCTCTAGCATCTTTGACTACGCCGTACATACTACCTTCCGGAATGTTCAGGTAGTCGCGGTACGTGAGTGGTGTGGCCACATACATGGATTGGATGCAGCTACGCAGGTGTGGATATTGCTCCGAGACCATATCCAGCAGCTTTTCAGCTTTCTCCGTTTTAAATTCCTGGTAACTGGCATCCCGTTCGTGTGGCTTATCATCAGTATTAAAGGTATCATGCCATTGCGCCACATCTTCGTAACGCATATAGGTCATAATAGACAGGTTATCAGCATATTCCTCGTGACCGGTACTCGCCGATACGAACATGGCATAAGTCAGCGGCCAGTTGTCCGCTGTATAATTAATGCCATCCCATGCATTGGAAGTGGCGTGATGATATATGTTGTGATTCAGGTATGGGAAAGTATTGGGCTTCAGTACCACATTGATCATAAAGGTACCGGGCGTATTTTCCAGTGAGTTAATGCGGGACTTGTAAGCATTACGCAATCCGTCACCTTTTAACATACCGATGGTACGGGCAGGGTGCAGACCGGAAATGAAATACTTTCCTTCTATTTCCTTACCGTCTTCCAGTACGATATGACTCACCTTCCCATCTTTCTCTACGATTTCCTTTACTTCCGTATTGCGAATGATGTCACCACCCTGTGCACGGATCGTCTTGTTCAGGCTACGGGCAATGATGGAACCACCGTCTATACATTTCCAGGCACTTTCTATATAGCTGTGTTGTACCAGGGCGTGTACATACAACGGTGTTTTTTCAGGAAAACCAGCATAGAGCATGTTATTCCCGGCAAGTACATGTTGCAGGCGTTCATCATCCGTGATACTTCGCAGAAATGCGCAGACCTCTTCGCCCATTACACTTTCCTTTTCAGCGGCACTACCCATTCTCAGGTTAAAGAGTGGGAATTTGCCACATACTTCTTCCAGTTTGTTTACATAGGCATGCAAGGCATCCTTTTCTTTTGGAAAAGATGTTAACAGTTGCTGAATAAAGTTATCACGTCCCTGGGCTATTTTATACACCTGCGGCTCGTTGCCGAAATGGATATGATCGAAACCATCCATCTCCATACGAAGCAGCTTCATGTTGTTCAGTACACCCAGGTACCTGAACACTTTGTGAAGGGTTTGTCCATCTTCCAGGCCACCCAGATAGTGTACACCGGAATCAATAATTGCCTTGTCGCGCGAATAAGTTTGCAGACATCCACCTATCTGCCTGTTCTTTTCATATAAACAAACGCGATAACCATACTTGCCGAGGATGGCTCCGCAAACTAAACTGCCCAGGCCACTTCCGATAATTATGACATCATATTGCTGCATCTTCAGGGGGTAACTTTTTGATAATAAAAATAACATTCGAGGTATAACGCGTGTTATCAATTTTCTCCATCACGGCGCCATTAGCTGCTACAATGTTGGCGATTGCGGATGAGGAGAAGAAAGACAAGGGTTTATCTTTTGTCTTGTTGAACCCAAGCAGTTTGGTAGAAAAGAATTCAGTGAGACGGGTACCTTCATGCCTTTCGGTGAGGTCACTATCTCCATCCCTTACTATGATCACGCCACCCGGTTCCAGTTGATTGATGCACGCTGACAGTACTTTTGCCTGCTCGTCCGCTTGCAGGTAGTGCAATACATCTGTGATTACAAATGCATCGTACCTGTCAAATGTATAATTGGTTACGTCTACGCATTCAAATGACAGCTGCTCTCCTTTCAGGTAGCCATGCTGTGCAGTGATGATCTTATCTTCATCATAATCAATACCCTTAATCACTCTGTCAGGCGACATCCAGTGGAGCATATAACTCAGGAATCCATATCCACAGCCTACATCCAGTATACGCCCTTTCTTTGGCAACAGCTCATCGAACAGTTCATAGTTACCTTCCAGTTTGGTTTTGATACGCATGTACCATTCCAATACCGGGCCTTTGTAGATATAGTTATAGATCATCTGCTCACGATAGTAGGCAGGCGTTTCTATGGACTGACGCAGCACTTCGTACTCTGCTTTGAAATAACGGCTCACCTCCTTGGTACGTGCAGCATAGCTATCGCCGGGTGCAATACGGGGCAGGTATTTCACCGTGATATGACCATCCTTGAGCAGGAAGTCATTCTTACTCATGGTGTAACCCGTGCCATGAATAATGATTGGTAAAATATCAAGTCCTAACTGTTCTGCAATATAGAAAGCACCTTTGTGGAAGCGTTTCATTTTACCGTCAGGAGAGCGGGTACCTTCAGGATATACTACTATAGAGTAGCCATTGTCTACCTGTTCTTTCAGTTTCTCAATACTACCTTCTGCACCATCTGCCACCGGGTAGTAATCAGCCATTCTCACCACTGCACCAAATACAGGTGAGTTCCATACCCACTTACTGGTGAGCAGCACCACATTCGGATGCAGCATAGTAGACACCAGGATATCGAGGAATGACGTATGATTACTGATGATGACAGCTGGCTTATCCAGCTTTTCACCCAAAGGATTGATGATCTTCTTTTTTACATTGCCCATGATGTATATCACAGACCATGTGTATTTTGATAATACGCGATGATATAATTGCTTACCAACTTTTCTATTGAATGGATTGACACGGAGCAGGAACCATCCTATCACCGTCATAAGCAGACAACCGAATACAAAATAAGTGAAAGAAAATACTGACTTCAGCCAGCCATGCAGTGTCCACGGCGCCCTGCCTTTATTGACCCTGTTGGTAATGAGCCAGTTGAACAGGAACGGAATCAGTACCTGTGATACCAACACTACGGAGGTGATACCAATGATAGAGATCAATGCCAGCGACTTCAGGGAAGGGTGTTTTGCAAAGATCATCACACCCAGACCTATGATAGTAGTGATCGCTGACAGGAAAATGGAAGAACGGAATGAAGACAGATTCTCTTCTTTCCCCGTCTTGTATCGTTGCAATAACCCATCCATGGTAAAGATGCTGTAATCGTCACCCAGACCAAAGATGAATGTACTGAGAATAATATTCACAATATTGAAACGGATACCAAACAGCCCCATGATACCCAATATCCACACCCAGCTGATGGCCATGGGGATAAAGGTGATGATGGTGAGTTCTATACGACCGTATGAGAGTAACAATGCAAAGAATACCAGCAATGAAGTCATCCAGGCAATGCTGCTGAATTCATTTTGTAATACGACCACTAAACGGTTCGTTACATATTGCTTGTCGAGAATGGTGGTATTGGGATCGTGTTCCAGCTTTTCGTAGATTGTCTTTTTCTGTGCAGGATCTACTTTCAGCAGCGTTACGAGCGATATTTCACCATGCTTTTCTGTGATAAAATCGCCTAATGACCCTGTACGCAGATTCTGTAAGGTCGCATCCGGTATATGTTCGAAGTGCTGGGTGAGCCAGTGTGCAAATGGTTCGAAGGCAGCGGGTTTAAAACCTACAGCAGGACCATGCTGTTGCAGATACGCAATGACCTGTTGTTTCTTCTCAGGTGTCCAGTATGCGTTCCATCTTTGGATACGACGTTGTTGTTCCTGATTCGAAAGTAACAATACATTCACACCAGTATACTTTTTCACAACACCCTGTTGTTGTAACTGATCCACCTTTGGCAGCAATGCTTCGCTGCGTTGCAAGGCGGTTTCCAGGTCGGGACCTTCGGTGATCAGGTATACGGATTGCGCAGTGTAAGCATTGACCTTATTGAGGGTAGCTTCTGCTTCTTTCAGCTCAGGACGCATGAAGTTCATACGCATCATATCGCTTTCAAAAGCTACATTCTTCATAGTAAAGAAGAAGATCACCGTCAACACAAGAATAGCACCTACCAACCATTTATTTTTCTCCGGTTTATAAGTAGAGATCTTATCTAACCAGGTGTCATGATGAGCTACTTCTTCTCTCTTCCCTAATACAATCAGATGCGGTAAGAAAATAAGGGAGAATAATGCAGCCCCTATCAGACTGAATGCAGCAAAGATGCCCACATCCTGCAAAATAGGAGATGCTATGAACTGTAAACAAAAGAAACCACCGATCGTGGTAAAGCTACCGATCGTCATCGGTGTCGCAAGGTCATTGATCACCTCACGGATGTCGGGGAAATGTCGGTAATGGTTAAATACATGGAGGGAGTAGTTGATCGCAATCCCCAATACCACCGCACCTACACCCAATGCAATACCAGAGATGCTACCCTGTACCAGCCAGATGCAGGCCAGTGAAAATAAACCACCGAATACTACCGGCAGCATCAGTAATACCGCTGCTCTCTTCTTACGGAAATACAGTGGAATCAGTATCACAAATACAACAATGGTAATGCTCAGTGTAAGCACCAGGTCCTTTTTCAACTGTATCGCATTACCTGCTGATACAGCCGTTCCTCCAAAATAAGAAGCGGTCGTAAATGAATGATATCCCTGCAATGAATCGATCTGCGCCTGTAGTTCATCTAAGAAAACAGTGTTCTTTCCCGTTGCACTGGGAGGATACCTGGGAGTGATAAACATTAAGATGTGCTGATGGTCTTTCGTCATGATGTAACCATCATACAGCTCAAAATGGTCGTCGTATTGTAAGTGTTGTAATTTCTTGATACCCAGCCAGGACATGCCGGTAGGATCCACGCCGATCACTTTTTTCACCACCAGTCCTGCCGGTGAGATCAGGGTGTTATAATTGCTTTGCAGTGATTGCTGTAATCGCTCAGGTGTGATGAGTGAATCGATACGTGCATAATCCTGTTCTTCCAGGAATACAGGCAGATGATCCTGCATTACCTGCATCATATCCAGCACGGTACTATCCTGTACCTGTGCCTGGATCTGGTTCATCCAGGGAGCCAGGTGTATTTTTGCACTATCGGCAAGTTCACCGGCAAATGCAGTAAGACTATCAGGTTGTGCAGCAGCAGTACTGTCTTTTTGTGAAATAGTGATGACCAGCTTATCAGCAAAGTGTGAATCATTGAACACCTGCTGTAGCTTATCGAGGGTTTTATCCTGGGGCAGAATACGGGTAATATCCTCTTCCAGCCGGATCTGCCACGCCCCTACGCCTACCAGTACAAAACTGAATAGCATACAGGCCCAGCACCATGCTTTGTGACGATCAAAGAAATTGTATATGCCTACGAATAATTTGCCCATACTGATAATGCTTAACTAAATTGGCTGGTCTTGTTTTACAGGATCGTTCCTGAATATAGAAAGTAATGCATACACTATCAATCCTGCCAGCAAGCCAGCCACGATCGAAAGCGTAATACTACCATAGAGATATTGTTCAAAGTTCAGCTTCACCGTTTCAAAGCTCAGTTGCTTGCTAAAGTTGATGGTCATACTGCCATTTTTCATCCAGAACTTACCTGTTGCAAAGCTGACAAAGATGATAAAAGGGATCATGGGCGGTACGCTGATATTACATGCTATCAGTACCAAAGCCTTGTTGAGTTTTAATCTCGCTGCCAGCAGGTAAGCGCTCAGTAGCTGAAAACCCCAGATGGGTACGATACCCAGGAACACCCCCAACGCGATGGCTGCTGCCTTCTTCGCATTGGATTCATTCCTGTTCAGAATATGATCATTCCAGATACTCTTCCAGCTCTCCTTTTTGAAGAGGTAGCGGATAAAGTCACGTGGCTTGATATACAGAAAAGTGATCAGCACCAATACCGTGTTCAATACACTGATACGGGAAAAATCACGCAGCGGGCGGAAGTGAGAAACCCGCTCTTCTGCTGGCGGATAATATACCTTTACAGGCGCTGAATCGATGCCTATACCCTTCCAGGCACTGCGCACCATTACTTCTATTTCAAATTCATATTTTGTACACCAGAAGTGCATGCCCTTCATAGCATATATTGGATACAGGCGATAACCGGATTGTGTGTCCGGCATTTTCAACCCTGTTTCCACATAGAACCAGAAGTTGGAAAACTTGTTGGCAAATGTATTTTTGCCGGGCATGTTTTCCTGTTGCAAATTACGTGCACCAATCACGATGGACTTAGGATGCGTGCTCACCATGTCCAACATCACCGGCAGGTCTGAAGCAAAGTGCTGCCCATCAGCATCCATAGTGATCACATAATCATACCCCTGCTGCATGGCGTACTTAAAGCCTCTGCGCAGGGCAATACCTTTTCCTTTGTTAGGCGTGTACTCCACCCGTTGAAGGTGCGGAAACTCATCCAGGATAGCAGTAGTACTATCCGTGCTGCCATCGTTCACAACAATCACGTGGTGAGTATAGGATAATACATCCTGTAGCACAGCTTTGAGTGTGCCGGCATTGTTGTAGGTAGGAATCAATACGGCTACTTTGCGTGCCGAAAACTGATCGTTGTATATTGGCTGTTCCGTCATGAAGCGGTTACGAATGATCCCTGAAATTTCATAAATGTGAGCACATCAAACTTCAGCGAGGCTGTCACTTTGATTTCTCCTTCCTGTTCCTTGTGCTGAATAGTCACGTCCACCTGCGGGTTTGCATTTGGATCGATCATGTTCAGGAACTTCATCTGGCTGGCTTTTTTCAGCACCACCTTCTGCTGTAACTTGCCTTCCAGTAGTTCCTGGATGGTTTGCATCATCGTTACACCAGGGACCACAGGGCGCCCGGGGAAATGGCCTTCAAATACAGGATGCTGCGCATTCAGCACGATACGATAAGTGGCGCTGTCTGCTGCCTCCTGTAATGTCTGTTCCAGTGTATATAATTTTCCTGCTAACATTATTTCTGTACGCGTTGTAGTGAAATATTAAATTTGAATCCCTGATGTCTGATCAGGATTGTATCCGGCACACCATTTTTATAATCCGTGAGCCAGGCTTTTACTACCGGTTTGCGGGAAGATGATTTTTCAACCCTTTCCAGCTTTGTACAGGTAGTGTCGGTGATATAATAGTTGTTCCCTTTTGCTGTAGGCACGACTACATAGCGAAACTTATCATCCTTCTTAACTGTTGCCTGCCGTAAATCAGGATGTAATAATACCAGCTCAAAATCCCCTCTCAACGTCTTCACGACCGCCTTCTTATCCATCTTGTCCATCATGTAATGCTTGATGAACTGTCCGTCTTTTGTAAACTCAAAGTCGAAGAATTTAAAGCCCATCTCATTTGCAAACACCACCCGCTGACTGCTATCCGGCATTTGCTTGAAAAACAGTAAACCACTCAGGTGATGTTTCATCACATCTACCTGTGTGCTGTACAATGTATTGTCAAACTGTGGTCTGAACTGCGTAATGCAGGCAGGATCGCCCGTTGTCTGTCGCAGGTCTTTGTATACATTGGTACAGCTGGTCAGTATGCATAGTAGCAACAGACTATTTAGCAGCAAAAGTCGCATCCGGTATATTTACATTCAGTTGTTTGTGCAGAAAGCTGATGGTGGTATTGTCTCCACCGGCTTCGTACATCTCAATCTTATTCACAGTCAGATCTTTCTTGTCTACCAGCAGTACGATCGTCTTGAAGTACTGTGCCAGCTGTTTGTTCACTGGTGTCATTTCCAGCAGGTAACCAGCGGTGCTTTCAAGGATGGTGGTTTTAAAATCTGCATTGTCCACTACATTCCCCTGTACACAATCCACAGTGATCTTGTTGATCTGCTCGAACAGTTTGTTGCCCTTTGTAGATACATGACTTTCTTTCTGACCATCTTTAGTTTTGATGTCTTTGCCATTCATCACCAGCAGGTAGTACGATGGAGTGGTATACTCCATTCTTACCTTATTTTCTTTCTTGAACCAGAACTTACCTTTGGAAGTGATCTTGTCTGCCAACATGCTCAGGTTCTTTTCCTGCACGAAATCACATTGTATAGACTGCGTCTGACGGGAGGCTGTGGCAAACTGCTGCTTGAAACCAGCTATGTCTGCTACCGGTTTATATCCCTGATGCTGTTGGGCATTTGCCTGCACCACACCACACATCATTATCAATGCTATTATCCATCTACGCATATGCGGGTATATTTAGTAATTGATCAATTCTTTTAATAGTATATCCCTGTTCACGTATGTGCGCGATCAATGCCGGCAGTATTTCTACTGTGAGGGGGATTGAATCATGCATGAGAATGACAGCACCAGGTTTCAAACCAGACAAAATCCTGTTCATCAGTTCATCTGCCTGTTTGGCCACTGTATCCAGCGAACGGATATTCCAGCCAATGGCCGTGTATTTTCCTCTCTGTACAGCCCTGCGTACATTCGGATTTGTCACACCATAGGGTGGGCGGAAGAGGCGGGGCCTTTTGCCTGTCACCTGTTCAATAGCGGAATCTACCTGTTGTAATTCTGCCAGCATTTTCTTTGCAGGATACAGGTCAAACCAGAAGTGATGGGAGAAGCTGTGATTCCCGATCACATGTCCTTCTGCATCTATTCTATTCAGCAAAGCTTCCTGTCCTGCTATCCTGTTGCCAATGCAAAAGAAAGCAGCAGGTGCCTGTGCTTTGTGTAAAATATCGAGTATCTGTGGGGTAAATTCAGTGAGTGGACCATCGTCAAATGTCAGGGCCACTACTTTCTCTGAGGTCTCTGCAGCACATACTGCTTTCAGAAAAAAGCCCGACTGAATCTGCATGGCGCCCCATACGAGTGCGCCTGAATAAGGAATAAACAGCAATACAAATGCCCACCATGGCAATGACAGCCATAGAAACAGTGCAATAAGTGCAATCAGGACGATATTTGTATTCCGGTGTGTCAGCATATTGATAAGAGGATCATCGAATGATGCGTAGCATCATGATGATTGTACAACAATAACTTCTTTATCGATGATGGCGCATTTCCCTTGAATAATACAGCAGGTGAAACTTCCTGGCTGGCAATGATTCTGCTGGCCATCCAGGTACCGAATGCATTGGCAGTAGGATACTCTCCGCACAGATGTTTAAAATGCGCCACAGGCAACTCACTAAATAACTTATTTTCCACATGCTCATACCACGCATCCCCTGCCGGGTCACCGTTACGACCTGTAATAACCAGGTCTACATCTTCCTGACTACAATTATGTGCGGCAAGAAAACCAACGATATCAGCAGCCACTTCTTCAAAAGAATCCGGTTTATACAACACAGACACTCCTTTCAGTTTCGCAATGGCATTCGGCCCCTGCTTTGTGCTGAGCACAAAGCAGGCGGCGCCTTCTCCGGCATGCGCATGTTTAAATAAATTGAAACGGGAAAGGATATTAAAGCTGTGATTCGTCAGCTCATCCATCGCCCCTGCCAGTATGTTGGATATCTTTCCTTCGCGCAGCTGCATGATACTATCTATGAGTGCATGTTCGAAAGAAAAGCCCTTGTGTACAAAAGTATTATTATAAGCATGGCATTCCAGTAGAAGAGCTATCTGTCCAGCCACTGTATTGTGGGTAGACTGTATGAATGCCGTTGGTGTCAGCATTTCTTCGTTCTGGTTAACCATTTTGGTGAGGAACACACCTGTATCATCCAGGCAACCATATGCAGTGCCTGTGATGATGCCTTCCGGTTTGGAAATCCCAGCTTCCTGAAGACTCAATTGTGCTGCAGCTACGCCCATTTTAATGACACGGCTCATCCTGCGGATCATCTTGATGTCGATCCATTGCTTGTAATCAGGTTCTGCCGCTTTGAGACGGATATTGTCGTACAAAGGCGCGGCCGATGGCAAACGCCCTTCTATCGCTGTTTCCAGCGGCGAGACACAACCCGTTCCATTTATGTAAATGTTCATAGTTCCTAACTATTTTCCTTCGAGAAGACAAGGCTGGAACAGTTTCCGCCGAATCCAAAAGAGTTTGACATGACATTGTTGATCACATTGCCTTCTGAAAATTTTGTCACCGGCGAAAAGTTCAGTTCCTTCATCTGATGGCTGAATTGTGCATTGGGGTAAAGATAACCCTCTTTCACTGCCAGTGCAGCAAATACAGCTTCTATACCACCACTGGCACCCAATGTGTGACCGGTGAACGATTTGGTGCTGCTGGCCGGAGGCACGGCATTCCCAAATAAACGCTGAATGGCAGTACCTTCTGACAGATCATTGTTGAGTGTACCTGTACCATGCAGGTTGATATAACTCATGTCCTCAGTAGTGATGCCTGCCATTTCCATCGCTTGCTGCATAGCCAGGTAGTTACCAATACCATCAGGCGAAGAAGCCGTTTGGTGGTAAGCATCATTGGCATTGGCATAACCCGTCAGTTTACACCATGGCTGGATGTCCATCTTTTGTGCAATGGCATCGCTGACCATTACGATGTAGCCGGCGCCTTCTCCAAGGTTCAGACCAGTGCGGGTATCGTCAAATGGACGACAGGCTTTCTGATCGAGGATCATGAGGGTGTTAAATCCATTGAGGGTGAAGCGGGTCAGGGCATCCGTACCTCCTGCAATCACAACGTCGACCAGGTTGTTTTTGAGCAATCTGGCGCCATACATAATCGCATTTGCAGAGGAAGAACAAGCTGTACTGATAGTAGATACATGATGGCGGATGCCCAGCATATCGGCTACCAGTTCAGTGATGCTGCCACATTCGTGGTTGACTACATCGCGCAATCTGCCGGATTGATTATCCTGCAGGTATTCGGCGAAGAAGTCTTCCGTTTTGTCCATACCCCCTACGGTATTGGCTGAGACGAGACCTACCCGGTATTCGCGGATATTGCCCAGCCTTGCGCTCTCCCATGCTTCCTTTACAGCAACGGCACTGAGCAGTGCTGTTCTGCTGATGTGGGCAGGGAGACCTGACTTTGCAGCCAGCGTAGCGTTGTCAGCTTTTACTTCTACTACCGGAAAGCTGTCGCGATGTGTGGAGGTCAGGTATTGCATAGTGGTCATACCCGGCTTTATTTGCCGGAAAGCCGCAATACACTCCGGTACGTTGTTACCAATACCGCAAATGACGCCACCACCTAATACCCAAACATCGTTTCCGCCCATGGTCTATTGATTTTGTTGCTGATGTGCTGTGATGAAATTGGCAATTGAGCGTACGGAATGAAAGATTTCAGGTCCCTGCTCAGGGTTGGCAATACGAATACGATAATGTTGCTGCAGCAGAACGATCAGTTCCAGTGCATCGATGGAATCCAGTCCCAGTCCGTCTTTGAACAGGGGGGTATCGTCGCCGATATCCTCCGGTTTTACTTCCTGCAGGTTCAGTTGCTCTATGATCTGGGCTTTGAGTGTAGCCATCAAATTTTCCATGATATTTTTATTTTAAACGGCGTGCCCCACTGTGTGGGCCACGGAAAGAAATTATTTTTCTATCTGATGAAGGATCACTTCGTACTCACTTCCCATCACCTCTACCCATCCGCACAATACGGCACTTACGGCTCCTTCTGTCAGTAACTGTTTTGTATAATCCATGAGCAGCACCTCATCATAACGATCCGAAGTAAAGAACGCATTCTCTCCTTTGAATCCATGACGGATGCTGATCTCCCCCATTACTATATTGGCCAGCGTGTATACAAACAACGCCGGACTGGGAAATTCCTTTATTGAATCAAAATACCGCAGGTCTGTATCCAGACTGGCGCTACGATTGGCTAATATCAATCCGACCTGCTCAGGTGCATACCTGGTAAACGGTCGGTGCTGTAACAGGACTTCTGCCGCCAGCCATCCCAGCTTGCTGAGATGATCCATCTTATGAAATTTGGGATACTGCCCTGAAATATGATCATACGCCGCCCGCAAAAAGTCAGGCAATGGCTGATTTTCAGGTGTCTCCCAGATCACCTCATTATTCCTGTAGATCCGGTTGTTCCGGATCACCACACTTCCTGTTATATTTAGCCCGGTGCTATCCAAATCTTCGCTATTAAATGATACTATGCAAGGTTTTTACCTTCTTCCTCAATCTTTTCCATCAGTTCGATGGTACGTGCCAGACGTTGCAATCCTTTTTCATGGTTCTTTACATATGGATTGGTTTCATCCCATACATAACCTGCCAGTACTGAACATATCTGGTTTTTCATATCCTGCTGAATATTCTTTGCAAAGAAGATCTTGTCCAGGGTACCTTCATACCATGCCATCACATAAGAGCGGAAGGTGTTCACCCCCTGCATAGTGGGTTGCATGTATTCCTTTTCCCAATCTACAGCTTCGCCTTTCAGCTTACGAATCACCAGTTTAGATGCCGTCTGTGCAGATACACAAGCCAAAGTTACGCCAGATGAGAAGATCGGATCAAGGAATTCGGTCACATTACCTGTTAATACAAATCCTTCTCCATAGAACTTATCTGTGGTGGCTGACCATGATTCCAGTACACGTGGTTCAAACACCAGGTCTACGTCTTTGAAGCGCTCTCTGGTATATGGTTCTGCTGCCAGCATAGCCCGGAACTGCTCTTCTGGTGTACCTGAAAACTCATTATGGAAAGATGGATCACTTACAAAACCTACCGAAGTATTGCCGGAACTGAATGGAATAATCCAGATCCAGGTTCCTGGACGGTGCACCACCGCTGTAATACGGTTAGGCTCGTCATATTGCAACCTGTTTACATCCACTGTGTGGGCAAACAGTGCCTTACGAGGTTGTAAGTTAGAGTTCTTTTCGAGATTGAAGAGGCGTGGAATCACACGACCATAGCCACTTCCATCTACTATAAAACGGGCTTCGATCTCATACTGTTTACCTTCTGCTTCTTCTACAGTAGTAACAGAATCGGAGCCATTAAATTCGATATTGGTCACAGTGGTATTGTAGCATACCGGCACACCCATTGCTTCTACAGCATCTGCCAGTGCTTTATCAAAATCGGCCCTGGTTACCTGCCAGGTCCAATCCCACCCCTCTGTAAATTGCTCTTTAAAAGTAAAATCACAGATCTTGTCGCCCTTTACGAACTTGGCGCCAAACTTCTGCTGAAATCCCTGAGCAGTAACTGCATCAATGAATTTGGCTTCATGCAGGGCTTCCATACAACGGGGCAACAAACTCTCCCCGATCACAAAGCGGGGGAATTGTAATTTCTCGACGATTTTCACAGAATAACCTGCCTGCTTAATGATAGAAGCAGCTACAGTTCCTGAAGGACCGGCACCAATGACCAGGACGTCTACTTTTTGTCTCATTTTTGACACTTTAAGAGGGTATAATTTAAGCCCATTTGGTTGTTTTCCTCTACGATACGCAGACCTGCATCAGCAATGCATTTGAAGAAATCGTCAGTGTGGTACATCTGACTGTTTCCATTGGCCATAGCGGTAAAGTAAAGGCTGGTCTGCTGCAGACTGAATGCAGCTGACTTAAAACGCTGCCTGTTCCAGAATGGTTCCAGGATATAGATAGTACCGTTTTCGGTCAGCGCTTCACGGCAACGTTTCAGGATAGATACAATTTGCTCTTCGGAGAAGCAGTCGAGGAACTGACTCATCCAGATCGCATCGAATCCCTGTGGAAAAGGCAGGCTTTCATCCAGGATATTCGCTTCGTGGAAAGATACACGATCTGCTACACCCTCATCTTTCATCTTTTGCGCAGCAATTTCAATTTCACCAGGCAGGTCAAACATGGTCACACGAACATCGGCGTCATGTTTTGTACATGCCAGTGTCCATTTGCCGGTATTACCGCCAATGTCAAGCAGGGTGCGTGGTTTATTGGCAAATACGATCTGTAATGCCTGTGGAAAGGCCAGATCGGAATAATAATGGTCAAAGTCGAACCAGCTCTTGCCAATTTCAGGTGGCAGGAGTGGTAAACCCGGGTAAATGGTATCCCATGGACCCAGTTCTTTCAGACCTGCAGGGCGGCCTTCTTCCAGACTTTCCTTCAGGTGGTTCATACCCAGGTAACAGATATCCTGGGAGAAATCCATATTGATGCGGGTCAGTCTGTCGTGTTGAATAAAGTAACCTGTCTTGGTCAGGGCATACTTCTTCTCTTCACTTACAATCAGCAATTCCATACCGAGCCCCGCCTCCAGCAATACACGTACAGCATAACGAGACAGTTTTACTTTCTCTAATACTTCTTCAATCGTCAATCCCTCAGGACCACTGTTGCTGATCACTTCCAAAATGCCAAAGTCACGCAGTGCGCGGGTGGCCTGAAATGCGATCGGCGCAAATGCCAGTCTCAGGGCTGCTTCCTGTGCCTGTAGGGCTGTCTTTGTTTCTTTACTAAAAAGCTCCATGCTGTATGTATATCTATTTAGAAAATACCATCGCAGCATTACACCCTCCAAATCCCGACACTGTTTTCAGGAAATGCTGCATTGGTTTATGTGTTATCTGATTACTAACCAACACTGGCTGACTTACACCCAGTGTTTCAAATCCCAGTGTAGGTATCACTGTATCCTGCTGTAGCGCCTGCATACCAATGATAGCTTCTATCAGGCCGGCGGCACCCAGGGTATGTCCATAGTATCCTTTCAGACTGTTCACTGGTGTTTCCAGCAAACCTGCCAGGTGTAAGGCTTTGGACTCCATCTCATCGTTGTACATTGTAGCAGTACCATGTGCGGATACAAATCCTATATCCGATGGCGTTAATCCCGTTCCTTTCAGTGCCTGCAACATCGCATAACTCAGTTCTGCACCTGTACGGCTCGGACCAGAAATGTGATTGGCATCGTTTGTGACAGCGCCCGCACCCACACGAATGCCCATTTCGCGAACAGTCAACAACACGGTGGCGGCTCCTTCTCCCAATGTCACCCCTTTGCGCGCTGCATCAAAAGGACGACAAGCTTCAGGACTTACAGCCTGGAATGACTGGAAACCGGATAATACAAACTTCGTCAGCACATCTGCTCCCGTTACAATTGCCTGGTCATACCTGCCTGAGAGGATCAGTCTTCTGGCGGTGAGTATCGCCAATAATCCGGAGATGCAGGCATTGCTTACCACAATCGGATCAGCTGTATAACCAAAGTGAGTGGCTACCTTGCGGGCAGTATGGAACAGTTCCATCTCTGCCATCACTGGGTTCTCCTGTTCTTCCAGCAGTTCTATATTACCCTTTGTAGTGGATACGATGAAAGCAGTACGCCCATCGTTTATATCAATATTGGTTTGGTCCAGTACCTGCTGTACAGAACGGATGAGCATCTGTTCAAAACGTGTATGGGCAGTCATCTTCAGCTGTCCGGGTGCAAACATGGCAGCATGAAAAGGACCCGGTGAAAAGGCCGGATCATCATGCAGGCGAATGCCGCTCTGCCCATTGCATACCTGTGCAAAATTTTCAGCTGTCGTACTACCCAGCGGAGAAAAGATATTATCTGCCGCTACATACACATTCCTCATGTCCGCTCATTTATTTAGTCTGCTCGAGCTGACCATGCTCCCTTTTCCATTCCTCGAAAAAGGGAGGCAGGGTCAGTTGCAATGAATTTGTCTCAATGTCCAGAAATACCTGCATGGAACTACCGTCCGCCACCAGTTCTCCGGTGGCAGCATTGTATAGTTTATACTCAAACTTCAGTTTGGCTGCCCGGGTATTTACATAGGTGGTTTCCACAATGACACGGTCTCCGTAGCGTAAAGAGCGTTTGTAATTACAATCTACCTTTACAACCGGCACCGAATATCCGTGATTATATATATCGAGGTAACGGAACCCATACTTTTCTCCAAAGGCTTCGCGGCCGTCTTCAAAATAGCGTATGTAGTGACCATGCCATACTATTCCCAGTGGATCTGCTTCATTAAACTTTACCAGTATATTGGCCTTTTCCGTTAGTGTCGGGTACATATATTCATCAGTTTTATCACACGGCCTTCTTGCCTTTCTTGGCGGCTTTCGGCTTTGCTGTATCAGCTTTTGGTACTTCTGCTACCTTTTCTTCAGGAGCTGATGCAGCGGTTTTTGCCCAGTCTTTATATTTATCGGAACTAATTGTGTGCAGTACTTTGTACACGGTATATGCCCAGTAGTTGCGGAAACCGAAACCCTGTGCCTTACCGGTTATTTTTTCTGTGAGCAGCACTTTCTTTGTGCTCAGGTTAATCAGGGTCGCATACATTGCTGCTTCCTTGTTTGTTTTGCTCATGCCATCCATGATGAATACCAGCCCAATACCAGTCTTACCACTCAGGTTATACACCTTTACGTGCTTGCTGATGTCGTCAGGTGTCAATGTGCCCAGATCGCTCACATTATCAGTCTTCATTTTGGTCACATTCGCGTCTTCATTTACTTTGTTTACCGCATCAGGGTAATTAATAACAGCTGCAGCTCTTTTGAAAGAGCCTGTTACGTCATATTTTTTTGCTTCAGTAATGATGACAGAATTAATAGGTTCAAATTTTGTGCTGATTTCCGTTGGAGTAGCAGCCTCTCCCTGAATCTTCGTCAATGAAAAGTCTACGCCCAGATAGGTTAGTGGAGTAGCAGTGTTGGCGAAAAATTCTTTTAAGGTTTGTGCATAACTGGTTATGGTTGCACTACATAACAGGAACAATGTCAGCAGAAGAAAAGGTTGTTTTCTAACATGCATCATAAAGAATGGTTTTAAGTGATTAGGGGTTTATAAATATTTTGAGCTCACACTGAGCCATCACTTTTCCGTTTAACTGAACTTTGGCAGCTACCATGGTAGCATTGAACACCTGGCTCACGATCTCCGTGGTAGTTTCGATAAAGGAGCCTGCAGGTGGAAATTCAAACACTTCAAAATCTTTTACCGCACCGATAAAACCGATTGGGACCGGGGTATTTTCCTGTTGTGCCACATAACCTACTCTGGCAGCAGCAGTCTGTGCCATATTCTCCAGCAGACCTGGAGTTTTGAGTACACCATCTTCTACAAACAGGTTGTCCGGCGCTATCTGAAGGCCGGTACGGGTGATATTATCTTTTACTTCCAGGATACCACTGATCATCACGATCGGTGCACGCTGCGGAATATATGCTGTAATGTCGTCAGTATGGATGAACATCTTTTTTAATTGTTTTTAGGCTGTTCCCAGAAATCGTAATAATTAAACCATTGCTCCGGATACTTTTTTACCATACCCTCCAGCTCCTGCACAAAATCCTGTACAGCCAGTTCTACCCCCTGCCGGCGCCTGCCATGATATTCATGTGGTGGCGTAGCATAGAGGTGGTAATGGGTATTTGTCTCCTTAAATGCAAAAACCAGTGATACCGGTACCCTGAAGGTGGCTGCCAGCAGGAATGGTCCTGCAGGAAAACTGGCTTCCTGCCCCATAAAGGTAGCATTCACCGTTTTGTTGCCTGTCAGAAACCGGTCCGCATGCATGCATACCAGCTCCTGATTGCTCAGCGCTTCATTGATGGCGTAAATGTGCGACAAATCATCCTTAATAACAATGATATTCACATTACGCTCTCCCGTTATACTGGATAAATAATTTTTGATCCTTTCATGCTCCCCGTCAAACATCACAATATTAATGCGGGTCTCCAACCTTGTAAACAGGTGACCTGCTACCTCCCAGTTACCCAGGTGGGCACTGAGCATGATTCCGCCCTTACCTGCTGTGGTAATTTCTCTGAGGTATTGTTCCCCTTCAAACTCAAAGGTAAATTTATTTGACAATCCGGACATGACAATGACCTTATCGATCAGTACCTGTCCGAATACATAGTAATTCCTGTACACACTCCACAATGACTTCCACCAGCCATAACCTACCTTCGTATGAAAATATTGAAAAATAGGGCGAGATGAACTATAGGAAAATAAGAAATAATATGCGGCTACAAACCTTAATAAAATGTAGGCAGGCAAAACGCCTCCATAACGTAATGTCCCAATGAAGATGCTATACCCCAGTTTATTCCCTTTCGACTTTCCCTCCCAGGAAGCCATTATACCAGTTCTTTTTGTTTAAGACGATTGGCTACGTAGTCATAAAAGTCCTGGAAGGTAACAATACCCTGGAAATCTTCAGGGTTTACCTTGAAACCAAAATTATTTTCAATTACAACTACCAGGTCGATGTAGTCCAGGCTATCCAGATCCAGGGTAGCTTTCAGGTTAGCATCAGGCGTCAGGGAAGCCAGATCAGCCTCAAATTCCTCTACAAGGAATGCATTCGTCGTTTGTATAATCTCTTTCTTATCCATAATCAAGTGTAAACTAACTCAGATATAGGTTGTGTGTTTAAAAATTGGTTTGAAATAGTTCGCGTCACCTAATCGTCTTTAGTATTCCTTTATCTGTCTGTACCCTTCTTAATGTTGTGCGTTGATCTTTGCCTCAAAGTTATAATAAATACTCTAAAGTGCTGACAGTTAACAACAAGCTATTCATTATTCCACTTGCGGACTATCAAAGAACTGTTGGTTCCCCCAAATCCAAAAGAATTAGACAAAAATATATTAAAATCTTTATTAATGGTAGTATCAGCTATATTTAATCTGGCTGCCGCCCCATCAGGGTTTTCAAGGTTAATATTCGGCGCTATAAAGCCATTTTGCATCATCAGCATGGAGTATACAATCTCACTGGCCCCCGCCATCCAGCACTCATGCCCCGTCATTGATTTGGTGGAGCTCACATGCGGTCTGCTCTCGCCAAATACCTGATCGATGGCGGCCGCTTCGCTGGCATCACCGGCAATGGTACTGGTAGCATGTGCATTGATGTATTCCACATCTGACGGTTTTAAACCAGCATCTTTCAGAGCGATTTCCAAAGAACGCACCGGCCCTTCGATAGTCGGGTTAGAAATGTGCGCACCATTTGATGAAAATCCGTAACCAATCACCTCCCCCAGGATCGTTGCCCCACGGCGCTGTGCCGATTCCATACTTTCCAGTATCACAGTTGCCCCACCACCACTTGGTACCAGGCCATCTCTGTCTTTATCGAACGGACGGCTGGCCTTTGCAGGGTCATTTTCCCTTACTGAAAAGGCCGCAATACCGTCAAAGTTGCCCATGGAATAAATATTGATTTCCTGTGCTCCCCCACAGATCACACAGTCCTGCATACCGTTGCGGATGAACATGTACCCCAGTCCAATAGCATGGGAACCACTGGCACAAGCCGCACTCACACTGAAGTTGATGCCTTTCAGTTTGAAAATGGTGGCCAGGTTCATATTGATGGTAGAATTCATGGTCTGGAACACAGAACCCGAACCAACCAGCATGGTATCTTTCTTTTCGCGCATAATGTCTGTCGCCTCTATCACTGGCTTGGAAGAACTGTCATTACCAAACAACAGCCCCACTTCCTTCTTTTCCAGATAATCCTGATCCAGTCCCGCCATAGCCAGGGCTTCGCGGGTACTCATGTAGGCAAACTCCGCCTGCTCCGGCATCATGAGACGGGAACGGCGATCCAGCATACCTTTCAGGTCCGGACGGTCTACATAACCCGTCAGCCCTGAGCGATACCCAAACGCTTTCCTGGCAGGATCCAGGATAATACCGGACTTACCTTTATATAATGAGTCTCTTACAGCTTCCAGGTTTTTTCCAATACACGAATAAATACCCAATCCGGTGATCACAACTCTGTTCATGATAGCAAATTTTTAGAGCAGCCTATATGCGAAAATATAAAAGTATACGGGTTTTCTACCCGTTTAGCAGGCAGGTTGATTATGAGTGGGTGTGTGACAGTAAGGTGCATTGATCTACAATGAATTATACTTTTATCAGGTGTACAGGCCACCATTGATGGACAGTACTTCACCTGTGATATAAGCAGATGCTTTGCCGGCAAAAAATGCCACTGCTTCTGCTACTTCCTCGGGGGTTCCGAACCTGTTCATAGGTACCTGGGCGGCCAGTTCCTTTTCATTCAGTTCGGCTGTCATATCTGTTTTGATAAAACCGGGCGCTACTGCATTCACAGTCACACCACGTTTGGCTACTTCCTGCGCCAAAGCCTTAGTAGCACCAATCACACCTGCTTTAGCTGCAGAATAATTGGTCTGACCAGGCAATCCTTTGATTCCTGATAAGGATACAATATTAATGATACGTCCATAACGTTTCATCAACATGTTGTTCAATACCTGCTTGGTTACATAGAAAAATCCATCCAGGCTTGTGTTTACCACATTGCGCCATTGGGTGGAATTCATCCAGAACATCAGGTTATCTTCACGGATACCGGCATTGTTTACCAGTATTTCGATTTGTTTTTCTTTATTGGCTTCTACCCATCCTCCCAGTACTGCCTGTACTTCCTGCTCGTTGGCTACGTCAAACTGTAAAACCTCTCCGTTGCTTCCTTTCGCACGTACTGCTTCCAGCGTTTCATTGGCAGCAGCTTCGTTTCCTTTATAGTTAACAATCACATAGTAACCCATTTCGGCCATCTTCACACATATCGCTCTGCCTATACCCCTGGAGCCACCTGTTATTAAAGCACATTTCATCCTTTAGTATTTTAATCCTTTTAGATATTCACTTTTGGTTCGTGCTGCTGCAGGTATTCCTTAATCCTTTTAGCATCCTTGTATTTAGGGCTATCCTGGATAAATTTAGGGAAAATTGCCCTTACTTCCTGGTAGATCAGGTGTGAGAAGGATGACAGTTTATCCTGACAATTCAGGTAATCCACTGCCTGGAGCATCGTCATCACGTGGATAGCCAATACCTCGAAGGTATTGTCTATTACCTTCTGCGTCAGGAGCGCTGAGTTGGTACCCATGCTCACAATATCCTGGTTATCATTATTGTTAGGAATACTATGCACATACATCGGGAATGACAGCGTCTGGTTCTCCGCTACAGTAGAGGTAGCAGTGAACTGAATACCCTGCATACCGAAGTTGAGACCCAGTTTGCCCAGGTTCATGAATGGCGGGAACTTGTGATTCAGCTTGTCGTTCATCAGGTAGTTCAGCTGCCTTTCAGAGAGCATGGACAGTTTGGTGATCGCAATCTTCACCTTATCCATTTCCAGGGATATATAATCACCGTGGAAATTACCACCATGAAATACGTTCTGCTGATGATGATCCACTACCGGGTTGTCGCTCACGGAGTTCAGTTCCTGTACCACGATCTGCTCAGCATGTGCCAGCGTATCGTAAACCGGACCCAGCACCTGTGGTACACAACGCAGGGAGTAGTACTCCTGTACTTTATCTTTAAAGATCTCTTCTTCCAGTTCTTTGTAGAAGTGGTCAGGACGGTGCCTTACCATCTTACTATCTTTCAGAATGTCGCGCATAGCGGCCGCCACTTTGTTCTGACCGGCATGTTTCTTTACGGCATTCAGTTCAGCAGAAAGGTGGTCGTCAAATGCTTCCACCACTTCATTGATCATAGCAGACAGGATCAAACTCCACCCCAGCAGTTTCTTTGCCTGGATGATGTTCACCAGACCAATACCAGTCATGGTAGAGGTACCGTTAATCACTGCCAGCCCTTCACGTACATGCACCCCCATTGGCTTGATGCCAAGTTCCGCAAATACTTCAGCTGTCGGGCGCAGCTGGCCTTCATATACTACTTCTCCTTCACCGATCAGTACCAGGCCCAGGTGAGCCAACTGAACCAGGTCGCCGCTGGCACCTACTCCACCATGCTCATATACACAAGGGGAAACGTTTTTATTGATCAGGTCTCTCAGTAATATCACCAACTCAGGATGTACACCTGAATGTGCCTGCATAAAACTGCTGAGACGCGCTATCATCAAACTTTTGGTCAGTACAGGATTCAGATAGTTACCAGCTCCTGAACTATGGCTGCGAATTAGATTGTATTGCAATTGAGTTGTATCGCTTTCGCTGATGCGGTATTGAGCCATAGGGCCAAAACCGGTATTGATACCATAGATCAGTTTTTTGGCGGAAAACTGCTTTAAGAATGTAAAATTCTCCTCTACCTGTTGTAAAGCCGCTGTATCAAGGGATAACTCCTCCCCATTGAACAAGATCCGGTGCACTTCTTCCAAAGAAAGCTCTTTACTTCCTATTACGACCATTGTATTGTATTAAATTAAATTATTTACTTATGTAAAAGAGAGCGCAAAATTAATAAATTCACTCAATTATCCCCTCCCCCCTGGGAGTTAACTCATTTTTTTGCATTCAAGGTTATCCTTCCTCCACTTCTGGCGACGGGGCTACTACAAGTACTTTATCAATTCTGTGGGCATCCATGTCAACTATCTCAAAAGTAAATCCTCTCCACTCGAACTTCTCCCCTACTTTAGGAATGTGTTCCTGGTGGTGCAGGATAAAGCCGGCCATTGTGTCAAATTCCTGCTCAAACTCCGTCACCCAGCCCTCTTTGTCAAACTTGCTGAGGAAGTCATAAAACGGGATCTGGGCGTCTACCAGGAAACTGCCATCCTCACGTTCCACAATCTCCCAGTCATCGTTCTGACCTATTTCAGGCATGTCGCCCACGATCGCTTCAAGGATATCGTTCAGGGTGATCATACCCAGGAAGGTACCGTATTCATCTACGATAAAGGCTGCACGGCTTTGGGTTTCCTTAAATTTTTCCAATACCTGATAAGCAGAGTTGTTCTCCGGAACAAACAGGGGCTTTCTCAGAATGGTACTCAGGGAATAATTATTGGAAGCGGCAGCCATGTAGAGATCCTTAATCTTAATGATACCTACGATGTGGTCTACCTGTCCTTCACATACAGGGTATACGGAGTGGGGACTGTCAAATATTTTCTTCCTCACTACCTCTTTATTATCATGGATGTCCAACCATTCAATATCTGTACGGTGGGTCATCAGAGAGGTAATATTCCGGTCTCCGAGGTGAAAAACACGCTCGATGATCTCCTGCTCGGTTTCTTCAATCGCGTCTGATTCTGTGATCAGGGCCTTGATTTCATCTTCCGTGAGGTTATTGTCTGATGGCTTCACATTGAAGATCTTTACCAGCAGATTGGTTGAGATTCCCAGAAACCAGATAAAAGGATACGTGATTCTGGATAACAGGATCATAGGCCTGGCTACGCTCTTCGCAATACCTTCCGGACGCGCCATTCCCACCCTTTTGGGCAGTAGTTCTCCCAGCACCAGGGTCACATAGGACACTACAACCACGATAATCGTGATGGCAATGCCATTGCTGTATGGGCTAAGCAGTGGTGATCTTGAGATAATGTCGACGAGTGTCGCTCTTAGGAAAATACCAGATAGAAGTCCAATGGCAATACTTGTTAGGGTAATGCCGACCTGTACTGTGGACAAAAATCTGTCCTGATTGTTTGCAAGCTTTAATGCTGCTTTTGCTTTTTCATCCCCTTTATTGGCAAGGTATTCCAGCCTGGCCTTCCTCGAATATTCCATAGCTATTTCTGCCATGGAGAAGAGACCGTTCAGTAAAATAAGGATGAAGATAATGACGACGACTTCCATATTAAAAGCCTAAAAATAAAGAATTATTCAAATATTAAAGTAAGAAATGCTAAAAGGAGTCCTGCCATTATGGCCAACACCTTCCGCTTGCTCAATTCATGATGACGTGTACCACTTTCATAGAAAATGGTTGTGGATATATGCAAAAACGCTCCGATCACCAACGCTACCAGGTAAACGATAATGTTTGTAATATACACGGAGTGACTGCCCAGAACGGCTGCCAGTATTGCGGCGGCCGGAGTGACGGCCGAAAAGATAAGAAGAATACGCCATAGTTTCGCTCCATGCTGATGACTATGCATCATAACAGTGATCAAAGTCATCGCCTCCGGCAACTTGTGGGCAGCTACCCCTATCACCAGCGAAGACAGTGCTGCAGGGTCTGCGAACTGAAACCCCAGTGGAATTCCTTCCATAAATGCATGTACGGAAAGACCCAGCAATAAAGGGGTAATAGACACATGATCATGATCCCCCTGTGGCAGGTGGGTATGCCCATGCTCTGTACCATGTGATAATTGTTGTAAAGCTACCTGAAGAAAAAAACCGGCTACTATGTAAATACCAGCCTTGTGCCCCAGTTCGTGATACACTTCCGGCACCAGGTGCAGGATAGTGATGCCGAAGAGGCAGGCGCCGGACATTGCCAGCAGGTAAATGGGCAGGTTGGGATTTGCCTTCCTGACCACCATTGGAATAATACCACCACCTATTGTAGCAGCAAATATGATGATTAATAAAAGCCAGTTCATGTCGTTAGTTCAGGTTCCAGTCGGATACGGCGCTGGAAAAAGCTGCCGCTCATTACTCCTAAAAATATCCCTAATATGGCACCGCCAGCTACATCAAACGGATAATGCACCCCTACGTATACCTGAGCATAGCAAATAGCAAGTGCCCACAGGAAAAACAGGGAAGCCAACCATTTGTTGATATGGCGAAAAGTTAAAAAACAAAAGGTACCCAGGGCAAAGTGATTGGCTGCATGGTTGGAAGTAAAGCTACCACTCTGTGGGCAATAACTCACCAGAATGCGCACGGTACCCGCCAGGTCCGGATTACGGCAGGGCCTTACCCTGTCGAAAAAGTCCTTAATGTGCAGACTACCCTGGTCCGCAAGACCAAAAGTGAGCAGGAAAAAGGCAATCCACCAGAAACCTCTCCAACCAAAGTTGATCGTGACAAACAGACCGAGGAAAAGGTATAATGGCGCCCACATAAAAGGTTCCCTTAGCATGGGAATAAAGGCATCCATCCACGGCGTATGCCATTGGCCATTGATCAGGTTAAACAACTGATGGTCCAGGTGAAGCAATGCTTGTTTCATGTCTAAGGTTTTGTGGCAATAATGATCAGTCTGGGTGACAATTGCTCATTATAAGCATTGAAATGATAGTCACCAAACACCTCAGTTATCTGTAAACCCTGACGGGCGAACATCTCTTCAAAGTCGGCTAAAGTATAAGCGCATACGCTTTCGGTGAAGGAAGCACGCTGTAGGCGGGCACGATCCAGGATATTGATCTGCTTGTGAAAGTGACCGTCTACCAGCTCACGCTGTATGTCGAAGACTACATCGTCTACTTCTTTTATCTCGCTGCCTACCAGATGATCGGCTACATAAGTGCTGTTCAGGTAGTCCAGAACGAGTTTCCCCCCCGGTTTGAGGGCGTTTTTAAGGGTGCGGAGCGCATTGTCGTTTTCCCTTTGGGACTCGAAGTAGCCAAAACTGGTGAAGAAGTTGAAAACCTGGTCGAAGTAGTTGACCCAGAATGGGAGACGCATATCGTGCTGGAAAAAGGTCAGGTGATCATTTTCCAGTTTTTTGGCAATATTGATACTGTTGATGGACAGGTCGATCCCTGTAACAAAGAAGCCCTTGTCCGCAAGGTAGCGCGAGTGACGGCCACGGCCGCAGGCTACATCCAGCATGGTTGCGCTGGCGGCTGGTTGCAGGTATTCCAGCAACTTGTCGATAAATGAGGCAGCTTCTTTATTATCCCTGTTGTTGTACAGCAGGTGATAATAGGGAGAATTGAACCAATCTTTGAACCACTGTTTTTGTACTTCCACGTCCGTATCGTTATATGCTTCTAGTATCATAATTGGGAGTGCAAGATACTAAATATCCGGTTGGAGTTTGCTTTCACAAACGTCAACCGGATATTAAATACAGAGAGGGATGACAATGTCATCCCTCTCTGGTGCTATTTAGCGTTTGGCTTCTTATTATTAAACATCAGATACCTCGTACTCTCATACATCGCCTTCGCCAGCCTGTCCAGCCCTTTTGCCGTATCCGGCAGCTCCTTCACCACATTCTTCATGGGATCTTTGGATTTCAGGTCATATAGCGCCGGTTCCCCGGTCTTCATATTTATCTCGTACTGGTATTGATCCCCGATCACTGCCATATGCGTCATCAGGTTCTTGGCATATACACTGAGTATATACCTGGTTTTAATGGTAGAATCCAGCATATCCCTACCCATGGTGTAGTTCTTCACTGGCATACCTACCAGCTTCGCCATAGTTGGATATACATCTACCAGGCTC
This sequence comes from Chitinophaga sp. LS1, assembly GCF_034274695.1. Taxonomy (NCBI): domain Bacteria; kingdom Pseudomonadati; phylum Bacteroidota; class Chitinophagia; order Chitinophagales; family Chitinophagaceae; genus Chitinophaga; species Chitinophaga sp. LS1. Next base: position 3,320,803 of record NZ_CP128362.1, on the reverse strand, counting down.
ACCGGGTAATTGATCTTCGCAGGTTGTATTGTACCCGGCGCATATATAAAGCAGGTAGCATGTACCCCACCACTACCAAGTTCATATTCCGGTACCGGCATGAAGTGGTAAGGATTGAGGCTACAGTTATGGTCGCCGAACATGATAAAGATGGTATTGTCCAGGTAGCCGTTTTTGCGCGCCTGATCTATCAGGTGGCCTACGTTGTAATCTTCATAACGGAGGGCATTGAACTGATCGATAGATACAAAACCGGCTTCTTTAAACTTCGCCATGTCGATATCCTTCTCTGTTACCTTTTTAAATCCGCCACCACCGGTAGTAGTGGTGTATGGAGGATGATTATCAGCCAGTTGCAGAAAAGCGATGAACGGCTGCTTTCTGTTATTAGCATCTTTGAACAACTTATCGGCCTCATTTACCAGGTCATAGTCAGCAATTCCCCATACATCAGCCTTGGGTGCACTGTACATCCCTTCTTCATACACTTTTACGCCTGCCACATTGTTGGTAAACACGGCACGTATATTTGCCCAGTTGGTATTTCCTCCCAGCAGATAGTATTTTTCATACCCCTTGAACTGGTCCATGATCACCCGCTGGTCTACCATTCTGGGATGGCGGCTGGCAGTTTGGGTGATTGTCACATCCGGCACACCCGTTGTCACTCCGTACACAGTACGGGCGGTGCTGATAGCTGGTACATAGAAATGATTGAAGAGAATTCCACTGTCTGCCAGGGCCTTCATATTCGGTGTAGCCTGCATGGGGTTGCCATACATGCTGGTGATACAAGCCCCTGTTGATTCCAGCATGACCAGTACCACGTTCATTTTCTTCTTCTCGTACGATCCGGGAATTTCCCGCTCAAAGTTCAGGTTATTCACATCCGGGTGGTCTATACCCAGGTAATCCACAATAGTCGGGTATAATTCCTTCGTCTTTTTCTCGTCAAAGGTGTCGGCCTGTACACTCAGGTTCGATACGTAATATAAAACCGGGTTCAATCCTAAGCTGGTAATACCATTGTCTCTGCTAAACATAGCCTGGCTCCAGCGCAATGGGAAGTAAGCCACATTGCCATAAATGCCGGCGGCAAATAACAGGATGATACCCACTGTCCAGCTGGTATAACGGCCTGTCTTCAGGTAAACCGGCGCTTCTTTGCTCAGACGGCGGTACAGCCCTTTGTACTGACGGCCCATGAGCCACATAAAGAGGCAAACGGCGATCACCACCCTTACAATAGGATAGGTTTCCCACAGCATGGTCGCATTATCCCCCCTTTCCCCGTCAGACAGGAAGCGCATCACCGATGGTTCTATTCTCAGACCGAGGTAGGCATAATGCCCCAGGTCAAAGATGTACATCCATACCAGGACCAAATAGATAATAAAAAGGTAGATAAACGTGAATCTCCTTATCCAGGTCTTTGTAAAAAAGGAATTCCGGGAGATCAGGGCAATGATCAACAACGGTACCATGACATAGAGTGCCAGGCGAATGTCGAAGCGCAAACCAAAATTCCAGGCTTTAGCAATGGCTCCATTATCGTGAACGGTTGATTTAAAGAAGAAAAAATAAAATATCAACCGAAACAGCAATGTTAAAAGGTAGAGGAATATGGCCTGAACAATCACAAATCGAATATACTTAGGTATATTCTTCCAAAATGATTTCATGTAATGTGGTGCATTTTAGTACTTGAGAATGCATAAATTATTAACAATAATTTAAACAGGGGGCAAATATACCAAATTCCGAATGTCGAGATCGAAGGATAAGTTTAAAATCCCATTAAAAGGTAGTAACCAATAATATAGTTTTTAAAACTTGCTGAGTATGCTAAATGGCCACAAATTGATGAAATTTTACCTTATATATAATATATAGTAACGGAAAGAGAGAATTCAGCCATCTAATGGATATAATTTTTGTACACTTTACAAAAATTGCTTGTATATACGCAAAGGGTTGGAAATATGGAATTTGTCATTTGAGAATTGGAACTTTATCTTTGGCCTTCTCTAATTAAATTGAAATTCGTGGCACTGATCAAATCTATTTCTGGTATTCGCGGAACCATCGGAGGAAAACCCGGCGAAGGGCTTTCTCCTCTTGATGTGGTAAAATTTACAGCAGCATTCGGGACCTGGCTCACACAACAATCTGACAACAAAAAAGTAGTTATTGGCCGTGACGGACGTATTTCCGGTGAAATGGTCAAGCAACTGGTTGTTGCCACCCTGAATGGTTTGGGACTGGACGTGGTAGACCTCGACCTTTCCACTACCCCTACGGTAGAAATTGCGGTAAAAATGGAAAATGCTGCCGGAGGTATCATCCTGACTGCCAGCCATAATCCAAAGGAATGGAACGCTCTGAAGCTATTGAACGGCGATGGCGAATTCATTTCCGGCGAGGATGGTGCAGTCGTACTGGACCTTGCAGCCCGCGAAGACTTTACCTTTGCTGATGTCAACAAGCTGGGGACTTATGAAAGGAACGATACCTATATGCAGAAGCATATAGATATGGTCCTGAATTACCCGCTGGTAGACGTTGCGGCTATCAAAGCGCGCAACTTTAAAGTAGTGGTGGATGCGGTAAACTCTACTGGTGCTACCTTCATTCCGGCTTTGCTGAAAGCACTGGGTGTGGAGGATGTAACAGTACTGTTTGGTGAAGTGAATGGCCGGTTCAGTCACAATCCCGAGCCTCTGCCGGAGAACCTGACTGCGCTGAGCAACGAAGTAAACAAGTCACAGGCAGATCTGGGTATCGCCGTAGATCCGGATGTGGATCGTCTTTGCTTTGTTTGCGAAGATGGCAGCATGTTCGGTGAAGAGTATACCCTGGTTGCAGTTGCTGACTATATCCTGAAGCACCGGAAAGGTAATACCGTTTCCAACCTGTCTTCTACTCAGGCACTGAAAGATGTGACCCTGAAAGCTGGTGGGGAGTATCACCCTTCAGCTGTAGGCGAGGTGAACGTGGTAAGGAAGATGAAGGAAGTAAATGCTGTGATCGGTGGTGAAGGTAACGGTGGTATCATCGTTCCGGACCTGCACTATGGTCGGGATGCGCTGATCGGTATTGGTTTGTTCCTGAGCCATGTGGCACATACAAAGAAGAACCTGAAGGCCATCAGAAACAGCTATCCTGATTACTTCATTTCAAAGAATAAGATCGAGCTGGATAAGGGTGTGGATGTGAAGACGATTTTTGAAAAGATCAAGGGTAAGTATAAGAACCAGCCGGTGAATACCGAAGATGGTCTGAAGATTGAGTTCGACAAGGATTGGGTTCACCTGAGAACTTCCAATACTGAGCCAATCATCAGGATTTACTCTGAAAGTCAGAATGAAACGACTGCAGATAACATCGCTAAAAGAATAATGCAGGATATCAGAGAATTCATGCATTGAAAATAGCGACGCAGGCAATCGCCAGCCGAAAAAAAACGCTTTTGCCTACGCGGCAAAAGCGTTTTTTTTGGTGGGTATGCGCCAAAGAAATCGGTGCTGTTTTATTAAAAAAAGTTGGACATTTGTACCCGCCAATGGCGTTTTATCAGATCAAAAACCACCTAACCACCTTGAACAGAATTTATTTTGACAACGCAGCGACCACGCCGCTTGACCAGGATGTGCTGGATGTGATGCTGCCTTTCATGACGGAAAAGTTTGGAAATCCTTCTTCCATCTATTCCTATGGCCGGGAGTCACGCCTCGCCATTGAGAATGCGCGCAAGTCAGTAGCCAAAATACTGAATGCCCATCCGGGAGAGATCTTCTTTACTTCAGGCGGTACGGAATCCAGCAATACCGCTATCAGCGCTGCCATCCATAACCTCGGCTGCCGACATATCATCAGTTCTGAGATCGAACACCATGCCACCCTCCACTCTGTAGAGCACCTGCATGTACGTGACAATATCAAACTGAGCTATGTAAAGCTGCTGCCAAATGGACATGTAGACATGAACCACCTGCGTGAACTCCTCTCTACCTCCAAAGAGCGCTGCCTGGTCACACTCATGCATGCGAACAACGAGATCGGCAACCTGCTGGATATGCATGCTGTTGGTAACCTCTGCAAAGAGTTTGACGCCATCTTCCACTCAGATACAGTACAGACAGTGGGTCACTACCCTTTTGACCTGCGCAATACCCCTGTTCACTTTATCAATGGTGCAGGACATAAGTTCCATGGCCCTAAAGGCGTGGGTATCCTATATATAAACGAGAATGTGAAGATCACCCCGTTCATTCAGGGTGGTTCACAGGAAAGGAATATGCGCGCCGGTACAGAAAATCTGTATGGTATAGTAGGTTTTGCCAGGGCATTGGAATTGGCTACTGCTCATCATGAAGAACATAAAGAGTATATCAACGGATTGCGTATGTATATGGCTGAGAAGCTGAAAACAGAGATTCCAGGTGTAGACTTCAATGGAGATCTGTATGGCCGTAGCCTGTATACAGTGTTAAATGTAAGCTTCCCTAAAACGGAGAAGAGTGAGATGCTGCTGTTCAACCTGGATATAAATGGTATTTGTGCTTCTGGTGGTAGTGCGTGTACATCCGGTGCGGATGCAGGTTCTCATGTGATCCGTGCCATTAGCAGCAACCCAAATATGATTGCAGTGAGGTTCTCCTTTAGTAAGCACAATACGAAGGAGGAAGTAGACCGGGTAGTAGCTAAACTGAAAGAAATCATCTAAATAAATCCAAAAAGCTTTTGCCTTCGGAAAGCTTTTTAGGGGTCTAAATAAAAATGGCCTTTGCTACCGCAAAGGCCATTTTTATTTAGCTATTTCTATTTATCACATCATAAAACTTCTCTCTATACCCATCACTGATCGGAATACTCTGATTCGCGATCATTACCGTATTCTTCTCCACAGAGTTAATCTTATTTAAAGACACCACATAAGAGCGGTGTACCCTGATAAACTTGTCCGATGGCAATCTTGTCTCAAACGACTTTAAACTACGTAAAGTCAGTACTGGTTGAAAAGGTGTATAAATCTTCGTATAATCTTTCAGTGCTTCTATGAAGAGAATATCTTCCAGGTTGATCTTAATGATCTTGTACTCTGTTTTAATGAAGATATAATCACTCACATGATTGTTATTGTTATCATTATTCTTTTGCTGCGACATCGTCTGCAGTTCCAGTGCCTTGGTAGCTGCCCTGAGGAATCGCTCAAATGGTACCGGCTTTAACAGGTAATCCACGACTTCCAGATCAAAGCCTTCCAGCGCATATTCTCCATACGCCGTTGTAAACACCACCATAGGCGGATACTTCAACGACTTCATGAATTGTATACCCGTAATGTCAGGCATTTTAATATCCAGGAACAACAGGTCTACCCGATCCTCCTGTAAAAAGCGCAATGCTTCTGCAGCATTTTCAAATGTACCCACCAGCTGAAGAAAGGGTATTTTCTTCGCAAAGTCTGTAATAATTTCCAATGCCAGTGGTTCATCATCCACCGCTATACACCTGATCATTTTTCAGCTCGATTTTAAGATCAACAATAAATTGGTTTTCAGCTTCTGTTATTTCAAGCTCGTGGTCTTCAGTATAGAGTAATTCCAATCTCTTTTTTACATTTTGTAAACCAATCCCCCCTTTTTCGGCCATCCGCTGTCTGAAAACAGCATTTTCCACCACCAGTCGTACCTGATTCCTTTCAATCGCCACCGCAATGGCAATAAAAGAAGGTTCCGCATAACTGATACCGTGCTTAAATGCATTCTCTACGAATGGGACCAGGAGCATGGGTTCAATACGTAATCCTGCCGGATTGCCCTGTACTGCATAATCCACGACGATATCCTCTGGCAGCCTAAGTCTCTGAATATCAATATAATCTTCCAGATATTGCAGTTCCTGTTGTAGCTGTACCTTGTCCTCATTTGACTCATAAATCATGTACCGCAGGATGGTCGAGAGCTTAATAATAGCATGCTCGGTCTGTGCAGAATGTTTATGTGCCAGTGAGTAGATAGTGTTTAGACAGTTAAAAAGGAAGTGAGGATTAATCTGAGACTTTAAAAATTTTAATTCGGCGTTTAAATTCTCCAGTTTAAGGGCTTCACGCTGCTGTTCAGACTTAAACCACTCCTGGGCAATCTTGATAAAACCACTCATAAACAACATGAGCAGGGCAGTAAAAACCGTCTTTCGCAGTATTTCTGGAAACAAAATATCGTCCAGAAAGGTTGGGATCTTTCCATTTACCGACCCGTCGTCAAATGCCAGCGGAGGTCTTTCCCGGAAATCTACTCCTCCATGTGGCCGGTCATGATAATAATGGTACATGGACGGTGGCATAAGCCCCTCCTGCCCCGACTGGTGTAAGGCTGCGTCTTCTTTCGCATACACTTTCCAGAACACATATTCGGAAACTGCCTGCTGCATAATCACAAAAACCAGTACCATGACCACAAAGGACAGGTAATAGACAATTTTCTTGATGGTAAAAAAGCGGGGAATAAGGAAGTAAAAATTGAGGTAAAACACCCCTATCAGAAAGAGGTTATCCACAATTTCACGTACAAAGAACCAAGGATGCTGAATCCTGATCCTATAGATAAAAAAGGGAAAGAACAGGAAACAGGTCCATACTGCAATATGTAAACCAATATTGAATAGTCTGTTCCTATAGAGTTGTTTTAAATTTATCATGTGCCAAAAAGCACGATAAACATACACTCAATTCCTGTAAAATCTGCTAAGTGTGCTGAAAAGAATCGTTAAAATTTGGGGTATAGGAATGTCCATGTGGCCAGATACAGTACTGCGGCCAGTATTAATATAAGTTTCCATATGTCTGCAAAACTGCTCTTAGCGCTCAGTTTGCTCATTATTTTAAAGAAAACCGACCTGCAGGACAAGCCGGTTTTCCTCAAAGGTGATTATTTCACACCTGCAATATGCATGTCCAGCAGTTCCTGACGGGTAATGTCCGGGAAACCTGTATGCTGGGTTCTCATTTTCTGAGCCATATTCTCTCCTACCTTCAGGGCGTCCTCTTTAGTCGCAAATGGTATACGACCCAGTATCACAGGAATGAACTCCTGGTGAATCCGGGTCTTGGGTCCGATTTTAATATCGAAGCCCCAGCCACCACCTTCTGGTTGAAAAGGCACTACCGTAATGTCCTGTTCGGACGTTACGGTAGCGTTTATAGTATCTCTGCTTTTCAGTTTGTTATCGCCGGAATGGCCTTTGTTCTCCTGACAGGCAACAACCCCAGTAGCCATTAAAGCTACGAGTGCTAATTGCTTAGTTGTCATTCGTATCGTTTTCTGCGGTTGGATCAAATACGCGGAGATCATCCAGACCAGAAGAACCGTTCAAACCAGTAGCAATATAACCGTTACCTTTTACGGTGAAACCTACTGCACCGGTACGGCTGGTACCATCAAATGCAGTTTTCTCGTCCCAACGGTCAGTAACCGGGTTATATTCCCATGTGTTCAGAACAGAACCTGTAGCTAAATAAGCTTTGTTGTTGATGGTGAAAGCAACGGCCTGTGTACGTGCGATGGTTGTATAATCATCATCGTAAGAATAATCGGTCGCGTTTTTGATCTGGCTCTTTTCTCTCCACTCATCCTTGCTTCTGTCATATACATACATGTAGTAAGCACTGCTACCAGAAGAACCGGTACCGGATACTACGTATGCACTGTCATTGATTACGAAAGAAACTGCGTTCTTTCTTTTATCCTTCAGAGAAGTGATTGCATCCCATGTGTCGTTGATTGGGTCATACCTGTAGAAGTCGCTCAGGATAGTGCTGGAAGAACCAGTAGTACCAGTACCAACATAACCGGAATCACCAATTGCGAAACCTACTGCATAATAGCGCGCAACGCCTGGGAAGCTTGCTTTTGAACTCCAGGAGTTTGCAGTTGGATCATATGCCCAGGTATCATTCAGAGAGTTAAATGAACTGTCGCAACCAGTTACCACATATCCTTTACCAGCAACCGCGAATGCAGAAGCACCGGTACGTCCCAGGTTTTTGAAAGGATCGGTAGGATCCTGCATAGATGCAATTACTGACCAGTTGTCTTTACTAGGATCATATTTATAGAATGTACTTAATCTCGCACCTTTGTTGGGTCCTCCATAACCAGTTCCTACATACGCTGTATCTCCGATCACGAAAGCCACAGCTTCATACCTTGCATCACCTGCATAGTCAGCTTTTTTAATCCAGTTACCCAGCTTTGTGGAGTCATCGCTCGATGAACAGGAGGCTAACATCAAGACGGCTGCTAAACCCAGAAAACATACATTTAAATAGCGCATAGATAATTTTTACTTTATTAATAGCTGCCAAAATTATCTGCCTTTGTTTTGGCGTAATCGGAAAATAGACTATTCAGGTATTTTTGCCAGACGAATCAAGACATTTTATCTACCAACGGGATTTTTAGCTTACCTAAAGGGCTACTACCCCAGCAGTAATATAGAGACCTTCATCGAGCATTCGTCGATAAAATATGCCAATTGGCATATTAAATAACCGGGAAGTTGGCCGTCTGTCTAAAATTGCGCTCCATGAATAAAAATATCCGTGCCAAAATGGCTTATAAATACCTGGTTTGTGCAATATTAGTGGCAGGCGCTGCAGCTTGCGACAAGGAAGGCTTTAATTATAGTAATGAAGTTGAAACTAGTGGTACCGAGTACCTGGTAACGGATTCTATTACAATGAATGTAAGCACTGCTTACATTGACTCCATTCCTACTTCCGATCAGAGCGTAGCCCTCGTAGGCACCGCTGTTGATCCTTACTTCGGTACCATCTCTTCCAGCACTTATTTCAAGGTGAAGGCACTGAGCACCTCCACCTCCCTTGAAGATCTGGCTGTGTATGACTCCCTGGTACTCGTTATCCATCCTAAGACTTACTATTATGGAGATACCACCAAGTCTCAGCACTTTGAGGTTTACAAAGTGACGCAGACCATCCAGAAAACAACTGGTACTTCCTATTATTATAGTGGTATGTCATTTACCACCGACCCGTCACCTATCGGTTCCCTGCAGATCTCACACATTCGTCCAACCCTGGATAGCGTGTACGGTATCAAAATCGATGATGCCATCGGTGAGGACTTCTTCAACAAGGTAAACTACAGACTGCCTGCTATCACCAGCCAGGATCAGTTCACCCAGTGGTTCCCGGGCCTTTGCATCAGACCAGGTGCTAACAGCCAGGTTATTACACCGCTGAGAGCTGATGACTCCCTGTCTCTACGTTTATATTATCACGTGAATTCTTCTTCTTATGAGTGGAAATCTGTGGATTTTGCCATGTATGATGCAACTTCCCAGTTCAATCACGTAGACTTTACCCGTCCTGTAGGTTCACCACTGGCAAACCTGACACCTAACTCAGAACTGAGCACAAACAAATTGCTGGCTGAGAATGCTGATAACCTTACTTATGTGCAGCCACTGACCAACCTGGTAACAAGAATTGACTTCCCTTATCTGAGACAATTCTCCCAGACGGCCAAATTCTATAAGATCATGCGGGCTACACTGACGGTGAAACCTTACATAGATACTTATGTATATCCGTACGAACTGCCGTCTAAACTGACGCTGGTAAGACTGAACAGTGGTAACGCAGTATCTGACTCCGTTACCAACCCAAGTACCGGTGCTGTACAAACAGGCAGCCTGGTCACCGATTATGTATATAACCTTGGCACTGAATATACTTACGATGTAACCAACTATGTGATTAACGAGATTTCCAGCACTGACAATACAACCAGGGCTTTGGGCCTCATGACGCCAGGTACTACCGGCCTCACTCACTTCGATCGTCTTGTACTAGGCGGACCTTACAATAAGTCCAACCCGATCGAGTTGAAGGTATATTATCTGCTGTATAAATAATGCAAGCTAGAACAGACTACATGAAGCGAATAAAATATACAACAGGCTTATGCGGCTTAATGATGCTCTTGATGGGATCAAAGGCACTGGCACAGCATGGCATTAATTCCCTTTACTCGGCATACGCCATTGGCGATCTGGAAGAAAGGGACTATAGCCGAAATTTTGGTGTAGGTAGCAGTGGTGTTGCCCGCCGCTCAGATTATTTTCTGAACGAGCTGAACCCCGCCTCCTATTCCGCTATCCCACGGCAGCATTTTATGTTCGACGTGTCCCTCAGGGGTCAGATCGTTGGTTATAAAAACAGCAGCAGTCTGAACCAGACTGCCGGAGACCTCTCTGTAAGACGCCTTGCTATTGGCTTCAAAGCGAACAATCGCTGGGGTATTAGCGCAGGTTTCTCTCCTTACAGCTCTGTGAATTATAAGTTAATCTCCACCACTTATATAGATAACACTGCTCAAACCACTACTACGACTGGCGATGGAGGTCTCAATAAAGGATACATCACCAACTCAGTAAGGCTGAACAAGAACTTCTCTGTTGGTGTAGCTACCAATTTCCTTTTTGGACCTATCAATACCGTTGAAAACGTAGGAGGCGATACTGTCTCTACCAAGCTGCAACGCTACGCTTTCAACGTGAACCTCAATACAGGTATACAATATGCCGGTAAGATCGGTACCAAATGGGTAATTGGTTTAGGGGCTACTTACCGCTTCAAGACCAATATGAACTTCGATAAGAAGCTCATTATACAGAACAGCAGCGAAACCACTGTTTACTCATATGATCTGGCTAAGGAAAAATACACCTTACCGGAAATGTATACAGGTGGTATCTCCCTCACCAATGGTACAGTTACCTGGCTGGCTGACTGGAAACACCAGAAATGGAGTCAGTACGGACAGAAAGGTACACACTACCAGCTGGTAGATGCAGACCGCTACTCTACCGGTCTGGAATATTCTTTCAGACGTACTTATGGTGATTTGCGTGTAGAAGGTATCGTGGTGCAGGCTGGTTTTGCATATAATAATTCTTACCTGCAGGTGTATGGTGAGCAGTTGAAAGATGTATCAGGTACTGCGGGCATCTCCATCCCTAGTAAAAGTGGTTCTATCCGCTACTACATTGGTCTGGAAGCCGGACAACGTGGATCTTATAACAGTGGGTTGATTAAGGAAACGTATTTGAATGCGGTATTCCACTTCTCACTGAGAGATATCTGGTTCATCCGCAGAACTTACGATTGATCGCAAGACAGATGGTTTAATATTATTGAGGTCGTTCCCTACGGGAACGACCTTTTTTCATTTATCATGCAGGAAATCCTGGAACCATAACCCCGAGTCTTTCAGGGTGCGCACCTGTGTATCGAGATCTACATGCGCCAATCCAAAACGGGCGCGGTACCCTTCCGCCCACTCAAAGTTGTCTGTTAGCGTCCACACAAAGTAGCCATCCAATGGCACTCCTTCGTTCTTTGCCTTCAGAATCGCTTCCAGGTAGGTGATAAAGTAGTTAATCCTGTCTGTGTCGTGAATACGCCCCTCTGTCAATACATCGTTGAAAGCCGCCCCGTTTTCAGTAACAATCAGCCTGGGGATATTCGGATAGGCAGCAAACTGTTTCAGGATATTATATATCCCTTCTCCACTAATCTCCCACCCCATTGCAGTCACCGGTACCTTGCGGTAACGTGGCTTTACTTCCGATACGCCAACGATAGGCATAAACGGATTCCGGCGGATCACCAGCGGGAAATAATTCTGTACCCCTATAAAGTCGTAGTCGAAGGACAGGTTATCGCGATCCCGCCAGAGGGCATAGCGGCGCTCTATTTTGCCCAGTAAGGGGAAATCAGCTACAGGATAGCCCATACCCAGGATAGGCTCCAGAAAGATCCGGTTGAATAGCGCATCTGCCTTGCGGGCCGCCTGGATATCTGCCTGACTTTGGGTATTGGGTAAAATATAAGAGCAGGACAATGCAATCCCGATATTTGCACCTTTTACCAACTCACGGATCACCTTGGCGCCGGCGGCCTGTGCCAGTAAAGCATGGTGCACTGCCGGGAAGAAATAAGATAATCCAAATTTACCCGGAGCGTGTACTCCTAACATATAGCCCAGCGATGTAAAACCAAACGGCTCATTCATCACCACCCAGTTTTTCACTTTATCTCCGTAAGCTTCTACACAGATCCGCACATATTCTTCAAAGGCGAAGATGATACCTCTGTGGCACCAGCCTCCTTTATGCTCTAATGCCAGCGGCAGGTCCCAGTGATATAAAGTCACATAAGGAACCATGTCCAGTTCCAGGCAGGTATCTATAATGCGGTGATAAAAGTCAATGCCGGCAGGATTGATGGCCCCGGTACCATTAGGCAAAATACGTGGCCATGCTATAGAAAAACGGAATATTTTAAAACCCATAGATTTGGCGAGAAGAATATCATCCCGGTATCTGTTGTAGAAATCCGTTGTGACCTGTGCATGGGTGCCATCTTTGATCTTACCCTTGCGGGCTGTAAAATCATCCCAGATGGAAGCGCCTTTTCCGTCATGATCATGTGCACCTTCATTCTGAAATGCAGAAATGGTGATGCCCCAGAGGAAATGCGCTCCAAAATCGTGGCGGTGGAAGGGTGCTGAAAATTGTTCCATATGTTAAGCTGATGCAGTTTACAACAGTTTCGCAGAAGTAGCGATTATTTTAGTGTTAATTTTTCACCATATGTAATGTTTTCAGAAAAATAAAAATGATTGCGTCCTTGCTGCCGCAGGCTAATATTTCATGAAATAATTCCGAACTTGTGAGATATGTTTCGTTATATGCCACTCTACCTGCTGGCAGGAGCCATATCGCTCAATGCCTGCCAAAGCAGTGAAAAGAAGATACCCAGCAATGACAGTGTGCTGGCCACGACGGCGGATACCGCCAACCATATGATACTGATACCCGGCGGCACCTTTATAATGGGTGCTAACGATGCGGAAGCCCGTCAGGATGAGCAACCCAGGCACAGGGTCACTGTCGATAGCTTCAGGATAGATGAACATGAAGTGACCAATGCAGAGTTTGCCGCCTTTGTGAAAGCTACAGGATACGTCACTACAGCCGAAAAGCCTATTAGCAAAGAAGAGTTGATGCAACAATTGCCTCCCGGTTCACCAGAGCCTGACAGCAGCATGCTGTTACCAGGTGCACTGGTGTTCACACCGCCTGATCATGCTGTACCGCTGGACGATGTATCTCAATGGTGGACGTTTACACTGGGTGCCAGCTGGCAACATCCACAGGGTCCGGGCAGTGATATCAAAGGCAAGGAAAACCTGCCTGTGGTACAGGTGTCATGGGATGATGCACAGGCATATGCCCGCTGGGCAGGTAAGCGACTGCCTACAGAAGCAGAATGGGAGTTTGCAGCAAGGGGTGGGTTGAATGATCAACCTTATTCATGGGGCAGCGATCCGATCACTTCCGGCAAACCAAAAGCCAATACATGGAGTGGCAATTTCCCTTATCAGAATACAGCAGTAGATGGGTTTACGGGATTGGCACCCGTGAGGTCCTTCCCTCCTAACGGCTACGGACTGTATGATATGGCGGGGAATGCATGGGAATGGGTAGCCGACTGGTATGATGTGGATTATTACAAACATGCCGATCATCTGCATAATCCGAAAGGGCCTGCAAAAGGGAATGATCCGGATGATCCTGCAGTGGCAAAACATACCATCAGAGGTGGTTCTTTTATGTGTACTGATCAGTATTGTTCAGGATATAGGGTCACAGCGAGAATGAAGTCATCGCCGGAGTCAGGGTTGGAGAATCTTGGTTTCAGGTGTGTAAGATAGAACGGGTTGATAAGAACCCAAAAAGAAGAGAGTGTATCAAAAATAAATAAACCTACTCAGAAGTCCTTAAAGGACTACCTATCTCCATTAGGTATCCGAATAAAACGAGGCCGTATCTTATTGCTGATACGGCCTCTTCTTTTTTTCTATGGATGCGCAGAATTTTGAAATTCTGCTTTTTTACCGTCTTTTGATTCGACTATTATTTTCTTCGCTTCCACTGTCACCACCTCTGCTTTAGGGAGTGTCGGGCCCTGGGGTCCGGTATAATCTTTTGTGTAAATAAAGATTAAGCCATTCTTCCGGCCATCTTCTCCATATTCAGCAGGTACACTGTCGCCTTTCCATACAGATACAGATTCAATATCGTTATTGTTATACCCTGATGCGACAGACATTCCCTTACCCTTGTATTCATTATTGATATAAACCAATGGCTCTCCTTGCGGATTAAGAGATCCCTTTCCAGTTATGGAACGCAGGATCACTACATGATTTGAATCTGGTACTGGCGGAGGAGGTGGTGGTGGAGGAGGAGGTGGTGGCACCACAGGCTTTGGATCATCTGCTCTTATTGAAAATACTGCTGGTGCCGGCGGTGGCGGTGGAGGAGTCTTCGCTGACTTTGGCGACTTCGGTGCCGGTGGCGGTGGCGGAGGCGCTACATCCTCAACAATAACCTGATCTGCCTGTACTATGAATGGCTTCGGCGACTTTGGTGCCGGCGGTGGCGGTGGAGGCGGTACATCTTTAACAATAACCGGATCTTCCCGTACTATTGGTGCTTTAGGATCTGCCGGTGATGGGGTCACAGTCGTATCACCCCGCAGCGCTTTCTTTACAGTAACAGTGATAGCTGCCCGGGAATAATTCAGCGACACAAGCGCAATGATCATTAGGCTCCCCAGTACTAAGTACCTTACCAGATTATATTTTGATGACCGTTGTTTATTCATCATCATAATCCTTTGTTTTAAGTGTGAAAAATTGAAATTGTTTGCGATGGCCGTCGCATATGGGATCCCACTTACTTTTAAAAGACTGTATTGATAAACTTTAATATCTGTACCCTGCCGTAGCATGTACCTGTCGGTAATGAACTCCAGGTTTTCCCTGATGGCAGTGCTGATGAGCCATGCACCGGGGTTAAACCAGTAGAAGATCTTGTTCAGTTCTCCCAGCAATACATCCAGTGTATGCCATTGCCGCACATGGACCTGCTCGTGCCGCATAATGGCGGAGAGTTCTGCTGGACTGTGCATATCAGGGTTGATGTATATATTATGTAAGAATGAAAAAGGTTGTAATGATTTATCAGTCACCCTTACCTGCTGGTCAAAAAGTTTATCCTTGCTGGTAGTTCTGTGCAGGGCCCAGAGAGAGCTGAGTTGCAGGAGCATTCTCAATGTCATGACGATCACGCCTGCCCAGAAGATATATATAAGCACCACATTGATCCAGGGGGTAGCCGGCTGGCGGAGGTCATTGAAGTCAATGACATAAGCGATGGCTGCACCCGTCAGTGGACGATTGTGGCGGAAAATGGTTTCCGGGTTGATGAATGGGCAAACAGCGGCACAAATGATGGCCAGCAGAAGAAAGGCACGGTTTAAAGTATAGAATGTAAGGCGACGCAGACCAAAGCGGTAGGCCAGGTAGAATAACGTGAGGGCTATATTAGCCTTGAGCAGAAAGAGCAACATAATTATTGATTTTTCTCGATCATTTTTACGATTTCTTTGAGTTCTTCAGGGCTGATCTTTTTCTCTTTGGCGAAAAAGGTGACGAGGTTTTTATATGAGTTTTCAAAGTAGTCTTTGACAAACCCACTCATGAATTTTTGCTTATACTCGTTTTCCGGTATGATGGGCTGGTATTCATATACGTTACCAATCTTCCGGCTTTGTAAATAACCTTTCTTCTCCAGGTTTTTGACTGTAGATGCCAGGGTTGTATATGGTGGCTGTGGAGCCGGATGAGCTTCGAGGAAATCCTTCACAAATCCACCTGATATTTTCCAGATGGCAAGCATGGCATTTTCTTCTTGTTGAGTT
Source organism: Chitinophaga sp. LS1 (assembly GCF_034274695.1). NCBI lineage: Bacteria > Pseudomonadati > Bacteroidota > Chitinophagia > Chitinophagales > Chitinophagaceae > Chitinophaga > Chitinophaga sp. LS1. Next base: position 3,304,941 of record NZ_CP128362.1, on the reverse strand, counting down.
AGTTTCTCCATAACTACGATTGTTTCGTAAATCTACGAAAGTTTCGTAAACCACCAAATTAATTTCCTAAAAACCGAAATGGTTCTGGTGGCGAAAGCCACCAGAACCATTTCGCCTCCAAATCAAAAAGGTTTTGCCAGAGGCAAAACCTTTTTGATTTGGCCTATTTAATTACTTCTTCTAATTTCTTTTCGAGTGCATCACCACGAAGGTTCTTAGCTATAATCACCCCCTTCGGATCCAACAGCAAATTCTGGGGAATCGCCCTGATCCCATACTGCTCTGCCACCACATTCTTCCACCCTTTCAAATCACTTACATGTGTCCATGGCAGGTTATCTGCCTGCACAGCCGCCAGCCACTTATCCTTTTTATCATCCAGGCTCACGCCTAAAATGTCAAACCCTTTATCTTTAAACCGGCTATAAGCCTTCACTACATTCGGATTTTCAGCACGGCAAGGACCACACCAGCTCGCCCAGAAATCAACCAACACATACTTACCTTTATATGAAGCCAGACTAATCTGCTTGCCATCGGCATCAGGCTGACTAAAGTCCATCGCTGGCTGCCCTATCGCGGTTTTACGGGCAGATTCCAGTCTTGTTGCAAATTCTTTTCCGGAAGGGCTTGTGCGCAATGTCTTACTCAGCTTATTATATACAGGCGTGATCTCGGTAGGGTTTATTTCATAACCAGCATACTGGTTCAGTACAAACAATGCTATCGGGGAACTACTATTACTTTTGAGGTAATCGCCCAGAATCGTCTTCTGGTTAGCTTCCAGTTCATCAAATTTAGGCTCCAGCTTCTTCATTCCCTCTTCATCCTTCGCCATATACAACTGCCGGTACTGCTGTTGTAATTCCTGCATCTGGCTGCTTACATCTTTCAGGTTCTCATTCAGCTGCTTAAAATCGTCGTTCGCTTTGGAACCTGTCACGGTCGCTTTGCTGATAGAATCCTGTGCAGAGATGTTCATCTTTCCCTTATCCAGGAATACGGTCAGGATATCCTTTTTTACCGGTCCTGTGAGCTCAGGTGCCGACGGATCCTGTACTTTTAGCAGCAGGCTGGCCATCATCGGCTCTTCCAAACTACCTGTAAAGGAGAATTTACCATCTTTTACTTCTGCACTATCCAGTTTATTCTTACTTGAATTACGGATACTCAGATAAACTTTAGCTGGCTTTTGCAGTTGCGCGACAGATCCCTCAATGGTAAAGGGTTGCTCATTTTTCTTGTCCTGCGCAACTAAGACCACGGGCGACAATAGCGCCGCGGCCAATATTACTGACTTCATTAGTTTCTGATTTTATAACAAAAATCCCGATTACCATCAGGATAATCAAAGGTATTGTGATAAGCGGCCTAAAAACGCAAAAAGCCCGCAGAGCGGGCTTCAGCTATTATCTTTCTTACTTACTTATTTCAGTATCTGGGCGAGCTTCTCTTCCAGCGCCGCCCCTCTCAGGTTGCGGGCTATTATCCGACCCTTTGGATCTATAAGCAGGTTCGCAGGGATCCCGTTGATGTTGTACAACCGGGCAGCTTCGTTACCCCATCCCTTCAGGTCCGATACCTGTGTCCAGTCCAGGTTATCATGCTTGATAGCAGCTACCCAACTTTCCTTATCCTGGTCCAGAGACACCCCAAGTATAGTGAAGTTCTTGTCTTTGAATTTGTTATAAGCTTTTACCACATTCGGGTTTTCCTGGCGGCAAGGTCCACACCAGCTGGCCCAGAAATCTACCAACACATATTTACCTCTGAAAGAAGACAGCTTTACTTTGTTGCCATTTACATCGGTCTGTTCAAAGTCTTCTGCTTCAACCACTTCTGTTTCACCTTTCAGATCATGCAGGTACTTACCCGCTGATTTGCCATACTTGGTTTCTTTCAGCCCCGCGTCGAGAGAAGTATATAATGCTTCAAAGTCTTCAGGAGATAAACGGCTACGCAACTCATTCATTAATACCCAGATGCTGGCTATTTCCTTTGGATGGTCTTTTACCAGCTTCTTTCCGGTGGCAATTACTTCATCGCTGAATTTACCTGCTTTATCACGAAAAGCCTGCTTGGCAGCTTCATCGTCAGGATTAATGCCTTTGGCTTCTGCATTCAGTTCTCCCGCACGTTTCAGCAAGGGAGCAAAGGCCTTCTGGTATTCCTGCATGGCTTTGTCATCCGCACTACCCTTCATAGAAGTCGCAATCGGGAAGTCAGCAGCCGTGAGCACATAAGAAGTCTTCTCTTTACCTGTTACAAACAACAGGGGATTATTCACAGATTCCAGTACCAGGGCGTTCACCGCTGGTGCTTTGGTCGCATCGGTATTAAAGGTAAACTTGCCATCTTCTTTAATGACGAGGGAATCCTTCGGATTGTTGTCGTCATCACTATAGAGATACAGCTTTTTGCCCTCCGCTCCCTTCAGGGAACCGGATACCTGCTGTGCAGTGATGGAAAGTGAGCATAGTACGCCTGCGGCGCAGATAACAGTAAGTCTTTTCACGCCCTAATATATGAAATATTTGTGTTACTTATGTCTTTGCTGCAATATCCCCAGTACGTCAGACAGTTGGTAGCCTTTGGCACTGAGCAATACCAGGTAATGGAACAGCAGATCGGCTGATTCATTCAGGAACAGTTCTTCACTGTCATCCTTTGCTTCGATCACCACTTCTACCGCTTCTTCCCCTACCTTCTGGGCAATCTTATTGATACCCCTGGCGAAGAGTTTGGAAGTATAAGAGCTGTCAGAAGGGTTGTTCTTCCGGTCGTTGATGACGGTTTCCAGTTTGGACAGAAAATCGTTGGAGATATTCTTTTCATCCCAACAGGTGTCCGCACCTGTATGGCATACTACACCCGCAGGGTTTACCTTGATAAGAAGAGTATCGTTGTCGCAGTCTACCCGCAGGTCTACGAGCGTGAGGAAGTTACCACTCTCCTCTCCTTTTGTCCACAGCCTTTGTTTTGAACGGCTGAAGAAGGTGACTTTCCCTTCCTGCAGGGTTTTGTCCAGGGATTCCTGGTTCATATAACCCAGCATCAGAACTTTGTGAGTAGCGGCATCCTGTATGATGGCAGGTACCAGTCCGTCTGCTGATTTTTGAAAATCTATCTGCTTGTAATTATACATTTGGTGCGCTCTTTAAAATTGACTTTAGCAGTGCAAAAGTAGCTATTTATTAGAACCTGATGTTCACACCTTTTTGATAAAGATATGTCTTCAGGGCCGGGATCTCGATTTCCTTATAGTGAAAAATACTTGCCGCCAATGCTGCATCGGCCTGGGCAATTTCGAACACATCCGTAAAGTGCTCCATGGTACCTGCGCCACCGGAGGCAATGATCGGTACATTCAGGTTCTGAGAAAGCTTGCCGGTGATGTCCAATGCAAAACCCTGCTTGGTACCATCGTTGTTCATAGAAGTGAGCAGAATCTCGCCCGCTCCTCTTGACACCGCTTCCTTAGCCCAGTCATAGCATTTTACATCCGTTTTCACACGGCCGCCATTCAGGTATACATACCAATCCCCGTCTTCAAAACGGGTATCGATCGCCAGTACCACACACTGACTGCCAAATTCCCTTGCCAGTTCATCGACCAGCTCAGGACGCCTGAAAGCAGACGTATTTACGGAGATCTTGTCAGCACCATTCTGCAGCAATACACTTACGTCTTCTACAGATGAGATGCCCCCTCCTACTGTAAACGGTATGTTCACATGCCTGGCAATACTTCTCACAAGTTCAGAGAGGGTCTTACGACGCTCGTTGGTAGCTGTGATGTCCAGGAATACCAGTTCATCCGCTCCCTGTTGCGCATACAGGGCACCCAATTCAATCGGATCCCCCGCATCGCGGATATTTTCAAAGTTCACCCCTTTTACTGTGCGGCCATCTTTGATGTCCAGACAAGGTATGATACGTTTTGTCAACATGGCTTGTGTTGTTTACTTCATTAATTGTTTCAACTCTTCCATTGAGATCTTTCCTTCATAGATCGCTTTCCCTACGATCACACCATTGCAACCTGCTTCCTGCAGTGCATAGATATCATCCATATTGCTCACACCACCGCTGGCTACAAAGTCAATGTTGGGAAAACGCTCCAGGATCTTTTTGTACAGTGGGATGGAAGGCCCCTGCAGCAAACCGTCTTTCGCGATATCTGTACAGAAGATGTGATGCACACCTTCTTTGATATTAGATTCCAGGAAATCGTAAATAGTCAGGTCAGTCGTTTCCAGCCAACCGCCTACGGCAATCTTTTCTTCCTTTACATCTGCACCCAGGAAAATCTTGTCTGCACCATACGCTTTCACCCAGCTAAAAAACAGCTCAGGTTCCTTTACAGCGATAGAACCGATAGTAGCCAGTGCTGCACCGTTTTCATACACAATGCGGAGGTCGTCTTCTGTCTTGATACCTCCCCCAAAGTCTACTACCAGGCTGGTATGGCCAGCGATCGCTTCCAGCACTTTCCAGTTGACCACACTCCCCTTCTTAGCCCCATCCAGGTCTACCAGGTGCAGGCGGGTCACGCCAATGCTTTCAAACTCTTTCGCCACTTCCAGCGGATGTTCATTATACACTTTCTTCTGTGCATAATCTCCCTGTGTGAGGCGTACACATTTACCATCTATAATATCGATTGCCGGAATCACGCTGAATTTTTGTGCGGATGCCTGACCAAGTTCAATTTTCATTTTGCGAAATGTATTATTCCCTTTTTTAAAAGGCGCACTGTCGTATACATAGCCTCTCTTTTCATAGAAGCCAAATGCCGAATTGCGGGCATCGCACCACAGTGAAGGAATGCGTTCCCGGCGACAAAAGTCTTCCACATGAGCTAACAATATGCTGCCATAACCTTTTCCCTGACAAGCCGGAGAAATAGCCAGCTTTCGGAAACGGGCACTTGCCCGCTCCAGGAACAAAGAAATGACACCGACTAGTGTAGATTGTTCAAACAATCCAAAGTGCAGGCCATCATCATCACCTTCTACCTTCACGGCATCCAGCGACTGATCAGGATACAACACATCCCTGCGCAGGGTGAGTGTATCGACTGTATTGATTCTTCTTACCTGCATTGTTTATTGGATCTTCAGGAAGTTTTCCAGAATTTGCTGTCCTCCATCTGCTGACTTTTCCGGGTGGAACTGTACCGCATAGAAATTATCTTTCTGCAGGGCACTGCTGTAGTTGATCACATAGTTTGTAGTCGCTACGGTATCCGCGCACAAGGCCGCATAGTAGCTGTGTACAAAATACATGTAACTGTTTTCACCCACATGCTCAAATATAGAGCTGTACAATCCTGTAATATTGTTCCAGCCGATCTGAGGGATCTTCAGCAGGTTATCTACCGGTGACTGGAATTTCTTTACTTCCACATCGAAAATGCCGAGGCAGGGTGTATTATTTTCTTCTGAGTGTTTACACATCAGCTGCATACCCAGGCAAATGCCCAGTGTAGGCTGCTTCAGGTCCTTGATGAGGAGGTCGAGCTTTCTTTCTTTCAGGTAGTTCATGGCGGTGCTCGCCTCTCCTACTCCTGGAAAGATCACCCTGTCTGCAGCACGGATTTCCTCCGGGTTATCTGTTACCACACCTTCCACGCCAATGCGGTCCAGTGCAAATAATACAGAGCGGATATTACCGGCGTTGTACTTGATGATTACCGTTTTCATAAAAACTATTTTACGCTGCTGATAAAGTCTTTGACAGCAGTGTCGATGTTGGTCGCATTTTCTATAGCGCGGATAAAGGCAGTACCTATAATTGCACCATTGCTGTGTGCACAGGCCGCCGCAAAGGTAGCTTTATCTTTGACACCAAACCCGATCAATACAGGGTTCTTTAACTGCAACTTTTCAAGTCTTTCAAAATATGCCTGCTGGTGGCCCATATTCTTGTCTGTACCAGTGGTAGAAGAAGAAGATACAGCGTAAATAAATCCTTTGCTCAGGCTGTCGATCTTACGGATGCGTGCTTCGCTCGTCTCTGGTGTCACCAGGAAGATCAGGTGCAAACCGTAGTGTTCAAAGACCGCTTTATATTCATTTTCGTACTCGTCCATTGGCAGGTCAGGCAGGATCAGACCATCTACCCCTACTTCCGCACATTTCTGGCAGAAAGCTTCAATGCCGTATAGCAATACCGGGTTCAGGTACCCCATGAGGACCACAGGTACATGAATGCTTTTCCTGAAGTCTTTCAATTGCTCCAACAATACACGGAGGCCCATCCCATTTTTAATAGCGCGGCTGCTGCTCTCCTGTATCACCGGACCATCGGCCAGTGGATCGGAGAAAGGCATGCCCAGTTCTATCAGGTCTGCACCATGCTGTTGCAGCGCCGTCATCACTGGCAGTGTATCATTCAACTCCGGGAAACCCGCTGTGCAGTATATATTGAGAATGCCATTTTTTTTACCGGCAAATAACTGATCTATACGATTGCTCATAAAATAATTTATTTATTGGGCAGATTACGAATGTATGTTTCCATATCCTTGTCACCACGACCACTCAGACATACGACTACAACGTCTGATGGTTTGAAAGGAATTTCACCCAGTTTCGCCAGTGCGTGACTGGATTCCAGTGCAGGGATAATACCTTCCAGTCTGGTCAGCTCGTAAGCTGCCTGCAGGGCTTCATCATCTGTTGCCGCCAGGAAAGTACCACGGCCGGTCTCATACAAATGTGCATGCAATGGACCGATACCAGGATAGTCCAGACCTGCGGAAATGGAATATGGTTCAGTGATCTGTCCGTCGTCTGTCTGCATCAGCAGTGTTTTCGCAGCATGGATGATACCCAGTTTACCCAGTTGCGTAGTAGCTGCAGAGTGTCCGGAATGAACTCCTTTGCCCGCAGCTTCCACAGCAATGATCTTCACACCCGGTTCGTTCAGGAAGTGGTAATAAGTACCGGCAGCATTGCTACCACCACCTATACAGGCCACTACATAATTTGGATTCGGATTACCGGTTTTTTCTTCCAGCTGTTTGCGGATCTCTTCACTGATCACGGATTGAAAACGGGTCACCATATCAGGATATGGATGAGGACCTGCTGCTGTACCCAGTATGTAATGGGTAGTGACAGGGTTATTGATCCAGTCACGGATAGCTTCGTTACACGCATCTTTCAGCGTTTGACTACCACTGGTTGCAGCTACTACTGTAGCACCCAGCATTTTCATACGTGCCACGTTCGGCGCCTGGCGCTGGATGTCGATGCTACCCATGTAGATCACACATTCCATATTCATCAGGGCACACACTGTAGCTGTCGCTACCCCATGCTGACCTGCACCGGTTTCAGCGATGATGCGGGTTTTGCCCAGTCGCTTTGCCAGCAGTATCTGACCAATTGTATTGTTTACCTTATGTGCACCTGTATGATTCAGGTCTTCCCTTTTCAGGTAGATCTGTGCACCATATTTTTCAGAGAGGCGCTTTGCAAAATATAAAGGAGAAGGACGGCCTACATAATCCCGCAGCAATTGTTCAAACTCCTGCTGGAAGCTCGGTTCACGCAGAACTTCCAGGTACCTTTTCTGTAACTCATCCACGTTGGGGAAGAGCATCTCTGGCACATAGGCACCGCCAAAGCGGCCGTAGAAGCCTTTTTCATCTACATGATAGGGTAATCCCAGCGTATTGTCAGCGATCTTCATGCTTGATTATTTTAAATAAGTTTATAAAATCTTTGTGGAGAACTGCTGCACGCTCACCATATCTTTCACTCCCGGTGCAGTCTCAAATTTACTGTTCACATCAGCTGCAAACAATGCAGGGTGTTCAAATGCCAGCAGGTCTTCCAGCTGCTCAGGGCCAATGCCGCCACTGAGAAAGAACGGATGATCGAACGGATAGGTATGCAGCAACTCCCAGTTAAATAACTTACCTGTCCCACCGTACGCCTTACCGGCAGCGGTGTCGAACAGGAAGTAGTTGGTCACAGGTACATACGCTGCCAGTATATCCCAGTTCACATCCTCACCAATCCTGAAAGCCCTGATCACAGGAACCAATGCCTGCAATGCTGCACAGTATGCAGGATCTTCGTCGCCATGCAATTGTACCAGGTGCAGTCCATAACTGCCGATGAGCTGTTTTACCTGCTCCAATGGTGCATTTACAAACACACCTACCTTCAGGATCCCCTTCGTTTCCCGCACGGTGCGGGCATCCAGTTTATTCCCTACAAAGCGGGGCGATTTCTCATAAAAGATAAAGCCGGCATAGTGTACACCCAGTTCGACCAGTTTGTCCAGGTCCTCTTTCCTGGTGATACCGCATACTTTCAGTTGCATCATTTATCCTTTCAGTTTACCGGACAGCTCCGTTACAAAGTTTTCAAATGCCCTTGCAGGATTTTCTGTCTTCATGAAGTGTTCGCCGATGAGGAAACCGTTAAAACCGGCTTTCTTCAGCGTCACAATATTATCCGTGTTGCTGATACCGCTCTCCGCTACCTTACATTTGCCGGCAGGGATCTGTGACGCCAGTTCGCAACTGCGGTTGAAATCTACCCTGAAAGTAGTGAGGTCACGGTTGTTCACGCCTACGTTCTGAATATGATCTGTCACCTTGTCCAGCTGATCACCACTGTGTACTTCCAGCAGTACTTCCAGTCCTAAATTGTGTGCAAAGGCTGCTAATTTTGCTACTTCTTCTTTAGTCAGACATTCTGCTATCAGCAAAATGACATCTGCACCGATCGCTTTTGCTTCCAGGATCTGGTATTCATCGATCACAAAATCCTTTCTCAGCACAGGAATATTATTCGCTGCACGCGCCTGTACCAGATCGTCTGAGCTACCACCAAAGAACTGCTCATCTGTCAATACTGACAGGCCGGAAGCCCCATAGCGGGTATAGGCCATGGTCACATCATGTACAGTGGCGGTGCCATTGATCAGCCCCTTTGAAGGAGATTTCCTTTTGAATTCTGCGATGATACCTGTTTTCTCAGGGTTCAGCAGAAAGCTGGACAATGACAAAGGCTCACGTTTGAAAGTGGATGACTGTTCAAGCTCGGCTACCGGGCGTTGCAGTTTACGAGCGGCCACTTCCACGTGTTTATGTGCGACTATTTCAGTAAGGATATTTTTCATGACTGCAAACTTATCAACTTCTTAAAAGAATTGTGTGCGGCACCGGATTCCAGCGACTCTACAGCTGCCAGGAAACATTCTTCATACGTCGGGTACTTGCCCAGCGTATGCAGGCCCATAGCGGCATTCGCCATGACTACTGCATTCTGTGCCCAGGTACCTTCGCCCTTTAAAATTTTCATAAAGATTTTGGCGGCTTCTTCAATAGAGTTGCCTCCGTAGATATCTTCCGGGAAAACCTTGCGCTTACCCAGCTGCTCAGGGGTCCAGTCACGCTCACCTTTGTTGGTGATGACACGGGTATCCGAGGTCAGCGAGATTTCATCATATCCGTCCAGGCTATGCACGATGGCATATTGCTTGTCCGTCTGCTGAAACAGGTAGTTATACACACGGGCCAGTTCCAGGCTATATACTCCAATCAACTGGTGCTGTGCAAAAGCAGGATTCACCAATGGACCGAGTACGTTGAAGAAGGTGCGCACACCCAGCTGGCGACGTACCCCTGCTACATTTTTCAGTGCAGGGTGGAACAGCGGTGCATGGAGAAAACAAACACCGGATTCTTCCAGCTCCGTACGCAGCTTCGCATCGTCGTTCTTAAATTTATAACCAGCAGTCTCCATCAGGTTAGAGGCACCACTGATCGTAGATACACCTACGTTACCATGCTTGGCCACTTTACCACCTGCACCTGCTACGATAAAGCAGGAGAGGGTACTGATGTTGAAAGAGTTTTTACCATCGCCACCTGTACCTACGATGTCCAGTACATTGTAGCCATTCAGGTTGACAGGGATGCAGAGTTCCAGCAGGGCATCGCGGAAGCCGAGCAGTTCCTCTACAGTGATGCTGCGCATGAGGTATACGGTCATGAAAGCAGCAAGTTCGCTTTCATTGTACATCCCCTTGGAAATACCGATCAGTATCTCCTTGGCTGCGCTGCGGGTGAATGTTTTATGTTCAAAAAGGAAATTCAGTATCTTTTTCATAATCCCGGGATTTATGCATTTAACCAGTTACGGATGATCTTTTCCCCTTCTGGTGTGAGCACACTTTCAGGGTGAAACTGTACGCCGCTCACATCATATTGCTGATGTTGCAGTGCCATAATATAGCCGTTGTCGTCCTTTGCAGTAACGGTAAGGCTGGATGGCAATGTTTTTTCATCTACTACCCAGGAGTGGTATCTGCCAACTTCGAGTTGGTCGGGGAGGCCGTTGAATAATCTGCCTTCCCTGCTGATGATGTTTACAGGAGTGGCTACGCCGTGGTATACATCTTTCAGGTTGATCAGACTGGCGCCAAAAGCTTCGCCAATGGCCTGCTGGCCAAGGCATACGCCGAATATGGATTTGGTAGCTGCATATTCTTTGATCAGGGGCAGCAGCATACCTGCTTCTTCCGGAATACCAGGACCGGGAGAGAGAATGATCTTATCATAGTCTTTTACTTTCACCAATGGAATTTCATCATTACGGAATACACTGACTTTGGCGTTGATGATCTTTTCCACCAGGTGTACCAGGTTATATGTAAAAGAGTCGTAGTTATCAAACACAAGAATGTTCATGTCAGATTTTTTGTGCCAACAGAATGGCCTGTTTTAATGCATTCAGTTTATTGTTCACTTCATCTTTTTCCGATTCGGCTACGGACTTTGCAACCACACCGGCACCTGCCTGATAATACAGGACATTTGATTTGCTCAGGATGCTGCGGATCATAATGGCATGGTTAAAGTCGCCGTTGAAACCTACGGAACCGATACATCCACCATAAAAACCACGTTGTGTAGGTTCGTATTCGTCAATGATCTGCATAGCCCTGTATTTCGGTGCGCCGGATAGGGTACCTGCAGGGAAAGTAGCTGCCAGCAGGGAGAAAGGATTACCCTTCTGTACCTTGCCGGATACTTCGCTTACCAGGTGGATGACGTGTGAGTAATATTGGATATTGCGGTAAGAGTCTACGACTACATCAGTAGCGAGGCGGCTCAGATCATTACGTGCCAGATCGACCAGCATTACATGTTCTGCATTTTCCTTTGGATCTTCCAGCAGTAATTTTGCCAGTTTACGATCTTCCTCATCATTGCCGGTACGGCGGAAAGTGCCTGCTATCGGGTGAATGGTGGCTTTACCATCTTTGATGATGAGCTGGGCTTCGGGAGAAGAACCCATTAATTTGTAATCGCCGTAATCGAAGAAGAAGAGATAAGGGGAAGGATTGATGGAGCGAAGTGCGCGGTAGACGTTGAATTCGTCGCCTCTGAAGGATTGGTTGAAAGCCCGGGATAATACTACCTGGAAGACATCTCCTCTGAAGCAGTGTTGTTTACCTTTTTCAACAATTTCCATGTACTGCTCATCGGTCATATTGCTCTGCTCTTCTCCTGTAGCCGTGAAGTGGTAGTTCGGTACATCTTTGGAGCGGATCAGTGATTCAATCAGTTCAAAGTCGCTGTCCAGGCCATCTACACTGTTTTCGCAGAGATACAGTTCATCTTTGAAGTGGTTGATGACGATCACGTATTGATAGAAACGATAGCGCATGAGGGGGATAGTGTTCCCGTTTGCTTTATTCTTATTGAATTCTATTGTTTCGAAGAATTGTACGGAGTCGAAAGTACTGTATCCAAATAAGCTGTGAACGACGGGCAGGACTGGTTTGTCCGCGAAAGAGAAGTTGCCGAGGAACTTCTGGAGTTCGTCGAGTACGCTTTGGCGGCTTTTGAGCTGTTTCCTTTCTGGCGGGAGGTTAGGATACTTGAATTCAAAGTCGTTGGTGCTGGTTACTTCGATGCCTGCAATCGGTTTGATACAGATAAAGGAATAGCTGTTTTCACTGGCGCGGTAGTCGGTACTTTCCAGTAGTACGGAGCCAGGGAACCGGTCACGAAGACGCAGGTAGATGCCCACAGGGGTGAATACATCTGCCAGCATTTGCTTTGATCTTGATTTTACTTGAATACTACCCATTTGATTTTGATTAGGTATTAAAACGAAGAAGGCCCGCTGTGTAACAGCGAGCCTTCGAATTATATACGATCACTACGGATCATGGCACTGTAACACATTATCAGGAACTGATATTGTGCCAACGCCAATGATTGTTTGTAATGAATGTGGTCATGATTTGTTTGATTTCTATTTACGGAACAAATATCCGGGGAATTATTTGAAATTACAAATGTTCTGTCAGATTTTTTTCTGTCTCGCGGATAATTGTCTCGCCGGTGATTTTCCTGTCTCGCGAATGATTTCCTGCCTCCGGCAGGAAATCATTCGCCAAAAGCAGTTGATGATCCGGCTACCGCCGGATCATCAACCGCGACAATTATATACAGCTTCGATGGCTATAGCCCGATGATCAATCGCGACTATTATTAAAGCAGCCCCTTCGTACTTGGCAATTGCATATTAGATGGATTCCTCTTTACCGCCATCTTAATCGCTTTTGCAAACACCTTGAAGATCGCCTCTATCTTATGATGCTCATTCTCCCCTTCCGCCTTGATATTCAGGTTACTCTTTGACGCATCTGAAAAAGACTTAAAGAAATGGAAGAACATCTCCGTAGGCATCTCTCCTATCTTCTCCCTATTAAACTTAGCATCCCAGACTATCCAGTTCCTTCCTCCAAAATCAATCGCTGCCTGCGCCAGGCAATCATCCATCGGTAAGCAATAACCATAACGCTCTATCCCTCTCTTATCACCCAAACCCTGCGCTACCGCTTCACCCAGTGCAATACCCACATCCTCAATCGTATGATGCTCATCTATGTGCAAATCGCCCTTCGCTTTGATAGTAAGATCAATACTACCATGACGCGCTATCTGATCCAGCATATGATCAAAGAAACCTAAACCAGTTTCGATATCTGCTTTACCAGTACCATCCAGGTTCAGTTCAATATGAATATCAGTTTCTTTAGTAGTACGTGTATGAGATACTTTACGCAATCCTAATTTCAGGAACTCATAGATCTTCTCCCAATTTGTAGACTCCAAAGCAATCACTGATTCCAGCGCCTTCGCATCTGCACTCACTTCCGCACCACCAAGACCAGTACCCTCATTCATCCAGATCGCTTTCGCTCCCAGGTTCTTGGCTAACTGTACATCCGTAATACGATCTCCGATCACAAATGAATTTGCCAGATCATAATCAGCTGTGAAATATTTCGTCAGCATTCCTATACCCGGCTTACGCGTAGGTGCGTTCTCATGAGGGAAGCTGCGGTCTATATGATACTCCTTAAAAAATACCTCTTCATTCTCAAACGCACGAACAATAAAGTTTTGCGCCGGCCAGAAGGTATCTTCAGGAAAGCTCTCAGTGCCTAACCCATCCTGGTTCGTCACCATCACCAGTTCAAAATCCAGCTCCGCTGCTATACGCGTGAGCCAGGTGAATACCTTAGGATAGAATTCGATTTTATCAAGTGAATCAATCTGGTAAGTAGGTGGCACCTCTTTGATCAAAGTACCATCGCGATCTATGAAGAGAACTCTTTTCATTATTTGAAATTATTTATAGCATTTACCAATGTCACATTCTCTTCTGGCGTACCTACTGTAATACGCAGACAGCCTCCACACAATTCTACCTTTGAACGATCACGTACAATGATGCCCTGCTCAACCAGGTTATTGTAAATACCCTTTGCATCTGTGGTCTTCGCCAGCAGGAAGTTCGCATCACTTGGATAGATAAACTCTACCTGTGGCAATCCTTCCAGCGCAGCTGCGAGTTTATCTCTTTCTACAACTGCATCTTTGATCCAGTCATTCACCTGACCGATATTGTTCAGTGCTTCTAGTACGAGATCCTGTGCAGACTGGTTAATGTTGTAAGGAGCTTTTACTTTGTTCAGCACATTGATAATATCTTCTCCTGCAAACGCCATTCCTACGCGCAGTGCCGCCAGTCCCCATGCTTTGGAGAGTGTTTGCATCACTACGAGATTTGGATATTCAGTCAGCTCAGTGATAAAAGTTTTCTGACGTGCATAGTTGATATACGCCTCATCTACCACTACAATACCATCAAAATTGTTCAGGATCATTTCGATGTCTGAACGGTCAATGGAATTACCTGTTGGGTTGTTTGGAGAACAGATAAAGATCAGCTTTGTATGCTCATCCACTGCTTCCTGCAATGCCGGCATATCTATCTGGAAAGTATCAGGTGTGAGAGATACTTTACGTACGATCACATCATTGATATTCGCACTCACTTCATACATACCATAGGTAGGCGGAAACAGTACTACATTATCAATTCCGGGACGGCAGAAGGAACGATACAATACATCGATCACTTCATCACTCCCATTTCCCAGGAAAATATTCTGTGGGGGTACACCCTTGATCTCTGCCAGTTTGTATTTTACCTTCCACTGCATCGGATCAGGATAACGGTTATAATTCACCGGCAATGGTGAACCATAACTATTTTCATTTGCATCCAGGAAAATGGATGCTTCGCCTTTGAACTCATCTCTCGCTGTAGAATAAGGAACGAGGCGTTTTATGTTGTCGCGTAATAAGCTATTTAAATCGAACATACGATAAGATTAAATTATTTCAGACGGAGGGTCACCGCATTCTTGTGTGCTTCCAACCCTTCGGCCGCAGCCATGATTTCGATGGTACTACCTATATTTTGCAAACCTTCTTTGGTCAGGCGCTGGTAGGTGATCTTCTTGACGAAGCTATCCAGCGATACACCACTGTAAGCAGTGGCATAACCATTCGTAGGCAATGTATGATTGGTACCCGAAGCATAGTCGCCGGCGCTCTCAGGAGAATAGTTACCCAGGAATACAGAACCTGCATTCACGACCGCATCTGCAATGGAGATATCATCTTTGCAGGCCACGATCAGGTGCTCTGGTGCATATTCATTCAGCAGTGCCATCGCTTCTTCATTGTCGCGTACCAGTATGATACGGCTGTTTTCCAATGCCTTTGCAGCGATGTCTTTGCGAGGTAATTGCGCCAGCTGTGCAGCTACCTGTTCCTGTACCGGTTTAATAATATCAGCAGTGGTGGTCACCAGCAATACCTGGCTATCAGGGCCGTGTTCTGCCTGTGACAACAGATCGGCCGCTACGAAAGCAGGTACACAGGTTTCATCTGCCAGTACTGCTACTTCCGAAGGTCCAGCCGGCATATCGATGGCTACACCATCTTTGTTGATGAGCTGTTTTGCACAGGTTACATATTGATTGCCCGGACCAAAGATCTTGTGTACACGGGGAATGCTTTCTGTACCATATGCCATGGCAGCAATCGCCTGCACACCACCTATTTTATAAACACGATCCAATCCAATCTGCTCTGCTGTGTACAGCACTGCAGGATGTACTTCACCTTTTGCATTGGAAGGGGTGCACAGAATAATTTCCTTACATCCTGCTATCATCGCCGGAATACCGAGCATAAGGATGGTAGAGAACAGCGGTGCAGAACCACCCGGAATATATAATCCTACTTTCTCTATCGCCACCGGTTTGCGCCAGCATTGTACCCCAGGCATGGTTTCGATCACCTTGCCGGATTCCTGCTGTGCTTTGTGGAAGACTTCTATATTTTGTTTAGCCTGTAAGATGGCTTTTTTCAGTGCGGGATCGAGGGTAGCAGCTGCCTGTGCAAACTCCGCAGGTGTGACTGCGAGTGCATCCAGCTGTACCTTATCAAATTGCTGCGCATACTTGCGAACGGCTGCATCTCCATTCTGGCGTACATCCGCGAGGATGTTGCCTACACTGGTTTCCAGTGCAGTGTTGTCAAATACCGGGCGGCGCAGCAGCTCCGGCCATTGTGAACGTTCTGGATATTCGAATACCAACATATGACAGCGATATTAAATGATCATCTTTTCAATTGGAACTACCAGTATACCCTGTGCACCTGCTTCTTTCAGGCTTTCAATGATATCCCAGAATTCATTTTCATTCAGCACTGAGTGTACGGAACTCCAACCCTCTTCTGCCAGTGGCAATACGGTGGGACTCTTCATACCTGGCAACAGGGCGATGATTTCCTTCAGTTTATCATTTGGTGCATTCAGCAAAATGTACTTGGTGTTCTTCGCTTTCTTCACTGCCTGGATGCGGAATTGCAGCTTGCGGAGAATAGCTTGCTGCTCCGGAGCGAGACTACCGTTAGAGATCAGTACTGCCTCAGATTTCAGGATCACTTCTACTTCTTTCAGACCGTTCATAAACAGGGTGGAACCACTGCTTACCAGGTCACAGATAGCGTCTGCCAGACCAATGCCGGGAGCGATTTCCACGGAACCACTGATTTCATGAATATCTGCAGTCAGGCCATGTTCCTGCAGGAACTTTTCGAGGATCACCGGGTAGCTGGTCGCGATGCGCAGCTTGTCCATGTCTTTTACGCCATTGTATTCCACTGATTTGGAAACAGCGAGGGAGAGGCGGCATTTGCCAAAACCCAGTTTCTCAACTGTTGTTACAGGGCGGTTCTTTTCCAGTACCACATTTTCGCCAACGATACCCAGGTCTGCTACGCCATCTTCCACGTATTGCGGAATATCATCATCGCGCAGGAAGAATACTTCCAGCGGGAAGTTACTGGCTTCTGTTTTCAGCTTATTAACACCATTATTGATGTCGATACCGCATTCTTTCAACAGCTTAATGGAATCGTCGTGTAAACGTCCTGATTTCTGAATGGCAATTCTCAGTTTCATGTTCTTGTTAATGTTCCGTGAAAACAAAAAAGGGGCTTACCGTTTGGTAAGCCCCTGATGATGTTCTAATATCTTGATAGTACATATAGTCATCCCAGCCTACCTGCGTGGTAAGAAATGATGGTGATGATGTGTATGTACGTTTGCGTTCATGTTTGAATTTATAACGGGGCAAAGTTAGGAAGTATTTTTTAAAATAAAATTAAAATTTTAAGGCTGTTATTGAATCATTTCAAAGATAAGGTCAAAGATAAGGCAACCATATGGGTAACCCGACCTTTTCCCGTACATAAACCATACTTAAGCCGCCCATAAGCCGTACATAACCCGCCTCTATATAGATGCGGGTTATGTACGGCTTATGGGCGGGATATAGGCGGCTTATGGGCGGCTTACCTCCGGGAAAAACCTAAGGAAGTGCTATAGAAGCCCCGAATAAAAAAAGGGCTAGCCGGTATGGCAAGCCCTTTCAATTATACCTGTCAATATTGTATTAAGGTACTAATGCGAAGTCTGCAGACTGTGTATCGCGGCTGTTTCCACCCACAAATACGGAGAAATCACCTGGTTCAGACACATATTTCAGGTCTTTATTATAGAATTTCAGATCATTTACGCTCAGTTCAAAGGTCACTGTCCGGGTCTCTCCTTTCTTCAGGAAGATCTTTTTGAAGTTTTTCAGCTCCTTTACCGGGCGGGTTACGCTTGCTACTTTGTCACGAATGTACAGCTGTACTACCTCTTCCCCATCATAATTACCACTGTTGGTCACTGCTACACTTACTTTCACATTGCCGGTTGCTGACTGCTTCAGCTGGTTTTTATCCAGCTGTACAGGACCGTAGGTAAATTTGGTATAGCTCAGACCATAACCAAATGGATACAGCGGTTCATTGGTGATATCCAGGTATTTGCTGGAATATTTATTGGCTGGATCCTCCGGACGACCGGTATTCTTATGATTGTAGTAGATAGGGATCTGACCTACACTGCGGGGGAAGGTCATAGTCAGTTTACCGGCTGGGTTGTAATCGCCAAACAGTACGTCGGCAATGGAGTTACCAGCTTCGGTACCCAGGAACCATGTTTCCACGATAGCAGGGATGTGGGCGTCTTCCCATTCCAGGGTCAGCGGACGGCCATTCATCAGCACCAGAACTACTGGTTTGCCGGTAGCATATACAGCTCTCAGCAGTTTTTCCTGGTTTTCAGGAATGCTGATGTTAGAACGGCTGGCAGCTTCACCACTCATACCATATGATTCACCCAGAGCCAGTACCACGATGTCTGATTGCTGTGCCAGGGCAACAGCTTCAGCCAGCATACCTGCGCTGTTGGCTGTATCTTCGGCTGTCAGCACAGCTTTCTGCAATGCTCTTTTCAGCAGCGTGGTATCGTTTGTATAGTGTGCTCCACGCAGGTAAGTGACATTACCTGCACCTCCGAGTTTCTGTTTGATACCTTCCAGCAGGGTGATTGATTTGGTATAATCACCAGCTGCGGACCAGTTACCGATCATATCACGTTTGCTGTCTGCCAGCGGGCCGATCAGGGCAATTTTCGCCCCTTTCTTCAGTGGCAGCAGTTCCTGCTGGTTTTTCAGGAGCACGATAGAGCGGGCGCCGATTTCGCGGGCGGTAGCACGGTTTTCAGGCGTCAGGATCTCTTTGGCAGGTCTTTCGTTGTCGCAATATAAATAGGGGTCTTTGAAGAGGCCCAGATCATATTTAGCAGAGAGAATACGGTATACGCAGGTATCAACCTGTGCCATGGTGATCTTTTTATCGGCCACCAGCTTTGCCAGCTGCCTGGTATATACGCTACCCTGCATATCCATGTCTACACCGGCATTCAGTGCCAGTTCGCCTACCTTGTATTCATCACCTACACCATGTGCCATCATTTCATTAATAGCCGTGTAGTCTGTCACGACAAAGCCTTTGAAGCCCCATTGCCTGCGCAGCAGGTCGGTCATCAGCCATTTGTTGCCAGTAGCAGGGATACCATCTACTTCGTTGAAGGAAGTCATCACAGTCGCTACACCTGCATCTACAGCAGCTTTGTAAGGAGGCAGGTAGTACTCGTACATTTTCTGGCGGCTCATGTCTACAGTGTTGTAGTCACGACCGGCTTCCACAGCACCATAGAGGGCAAAGTGTTTTACACAGGCCAGAATGGTGTTGTTCAGAGAGAGGTCGGTACCCTGATAGCCTTTTACTTTTGCTTTGGCTACCTGTACGCCGTACCAGGTGTCTTCACCTACTCCTTCGGCTACACGTCCCCAGCGGGGGTCACGTGCAATGTCCACCATTGGAGAATAGGTCCATTGCAGACCGTCCGCGCTGGCTTCTACAGCAGCAATGCGGGCGCTCTTTTCCATGAGGGCCATATCCCAGGTACAGGCTTCTCCCAATGGAATAGGGAAGATGGTCTTGTGACCATGAATTACGTCATATCCAAATAATAAAGGAATCTTAAGACGGGTTTTCATTGCCATGTCCTGTAACTGGCGGGTGTACTGAGGAGTGTACGCATTGAAGATGGAGCCACAGCGGCCGTCTTCGATGTCTTTTTTATATCCCGCATTCATAAACGGGCCGGTTACGTCCATTTCGCTGGTGAGAAGGTTTAATTGCCCGATTTTCTCCTCCAGCGTCATTTTTTTGATCAGGTTATTAATAAACGCCTGTTTACCATTCTGATTTGTCTTAGTCTGTGCAGTTGTTGTACCGCCTGCTATGCTTAACGCCAGCAAGCCGGTAAGGATTCGTTTACGGCTGTTCATAACATGTGTGTTTTTTGTTCGTATCAGAGTGGCGAAGATACAAAAATGCGATTGGTCTTATCATGATAAAAGTTAGGTAATTGCAGAACGGGGCACTTCCGCCTTCGCAGAAGTGCCCCGTTCCGGGCGTAGGCCTGCGGCCGGCTTAGAGTGCCAGCATTACGGATTTCAGCTTTTTGCCCCTGTATTTTTCTACATTATCTACAAATATGATGAATCCTTTGCTTTTGTAATTCCAGTTGATTGTGATCAGGTGACCATGATAAGGAATATTGGATAGCTGAAACCATTTCCATGGCACCATCGGATCGATGGTTACTTTATTATCTAATGATGGCCGGATACCTATCAGGTCATTAATGACGAGATCACAGAAACCGGAATGATTGTAATAACTACTACGGGGATTATCTCCCTTTAACCAATATCCGTTCTTTTCATCCTGGTACTCTCCCAGGTAAGGCTGTCCGTTTTTCTGATGAGAACGGGCATAGGTCCTTAGCATCTCATAGTAAATAGCGGGCGTCATGCCGCCTTTATAATGATAATCACGGAGCAGATTGGATAAGGCTTTCAAGGTCTGAGTAGTGGCAAACGGCCACAACGCGCCATCCCATTCACAGCCACCCGTACCATGACTACGAAAAGCAGGATGTCTTCTCTCTGCTGTTGTAATACCCCAGGGTGCATTAAAACCGGTTGTATCGATCAATTGCTGCCAAGCACGGGCATAGAATGCCTGATCGTCGGGCAAATTAAAATACCAGGGGATAAAACCGATTTCTTCACGCGCATCTGACAATCCTCCTTTTGCCAGGCGGACTTTAAAAAAATCAGCTTTGCTATCCCACATACTATCTTGTATCAATGATTTTATTTTTGCTGCATCAGCTACGTATTTTTTAAACAGCGTGTCATTGTGTGCCAGCTTTGCCATAGCCGCCATCGCCACCGCATTGCCATACATGTAGCTGTTAATGGTAGGGCGGATATTTTTCTCTTTCCTGCTACCACTGATAGATTCTTCCATACCATCTTTTACATCAAACTGCCAGAAGAGTCCATCAGGAAGGCGCCTTTCCTTTTCCCATAAATGATAATCCGCATCCATATATGGGAGCAGATCTATTGCCAATGCAGGGTCTCCGCTTACTTTGATGTTTTCATACACTGCCCATTCCGCCCAACTACTAAACTGGTGAAACTTCGGCGCCTTTTGCTGTGCATCTGCTATAAACCAATAGCGGATATCCTGGTTGATGTACTGAGTATCTCTCAGCCATCGGCCTTCATTGATGTGATGTCCTAAAGCACAACTCAGCGCATTGTACCTGCCTGCATGTTTTACCGGTAAGATAAATTCAGTAAATATGAACCCATCCGGCGTCTCTTTCAGGTGTTTTCTAAATGTCCACCAGCGGTAGTAATAGGTCTTTTCAATAATGCTATCCGGACATTCCAGCAAAGGAATGTTTTTATTCAACCATTCATAAGCCTGTGCATTATTCACATAGTTCTGCACGGTTTCACTGTCTACAGTATTGAACTGGTGTACATAACGCTGCAAGGGGCTTTGCGCAAACAGGCCTTGCATTCCTAATAAAAAAATTATAACTAAAGTCGTACGGTTGGATCCCACGCATTCAGAATTTTAGTGATTGTAATCGCTTTCGCCTCCGGCTTACTCAATTGCTTAGACCAGCTCACACGTTGGCTGGTGCCGGCTCCCGGGCCATTATTGTTATACTCCCTGTATCTGGCGGTCTGTTCATTCTCTGTCTTATCCCAGTTATGCCAGCCCACAGGCAGGATATGTTTACCCAATGTGCACTCCATAAACAATGTAGCGGCATAAGGTCGCCATGGCCGCCCCAGATACACTTTCGTAGCCGTATCTGCAGCGATCAGGTTACAATGCATGAATACAAAACCATAGGGCTGGTTGGCGGTCGTAGAGGCAGCTGTGACATAGGAATTCCTGATACTGAAAATGGTGCAATCCTTAAACACCACCGTGGCCGCTCCAAATATGAAATCTGTAGTGCCTTCTATATAACAACTATCATAAAACTGCCGGCTATCTTCTTTTCCGGCATACAGTGTATCCTGGTTGCCCAGCAATTTACAATTCCGGAATATACACCTGTCTCCTTCCACATGGAGTGCGACTCCCTGTCCTACCTGGCCAGCTGCATTTACAATTGTTAAATTCCGGAGGATCACATCATTCCCCTGTACCAAAACGGTATAAGATGTAAATGTGCTGTACTTGTCCCTTCCATTTATATCTTTACCACCGGGATATGGTTTCCCTGAAAAATCACTATTGGTAATAATGGTACTATCCCGGGATTCACCGATCAGCGTAATCCCCGTCTTCCAGGAAGGGATGACCAGTTTCTCATGATAAGTTCCTTTCTTTATAAAAATGGTCACTCTCCAATACTGAAAGTCCCGTACGGCATTCACCGCATCCTGGATATTGGAGAAATCTCCGCTCCCATCGTGGGCTACGACTAACAGTTTTTTCTCCTGGGCGGAGCTGGAAAACGTAACAAATAGCAGGCATAAATAAACAAGGTGCTTCATAACAGGAATTTATAGCAGGCGGAAGCTATAAAAATCCGCTTATTTACCGAAGGTTTATTTACGCAATCGTTACCGGAAATAAATAGCGTCTTTTATGTAATTTTATCGTCGATGCACCACCCGGATGACATAGCACTAGTGAATAAGTTGGCAGGCAATGATGAAGTAGCCTTCGAGGCGCTTTTCCATAAGTACAAGGATAAACTATATTCATTCCTCCTACACCTTGGCAACTCCCCTACAGCGGCAGAAGACGTACTACAGGACGTCTTTATGAAGCTATGGACACGCCGTGCTCAGCTGGGTGAAATCGATAATTTCAACGCCTATTTGTTCCGCATGGCTGCCAATCAGGCTATTAACCTGATGCGCAGGCAAAGCCGGGAAATCAGGATCCTCGATGAGCTACAATTGTATACCATCGATGAAAACGGCACCGCACAGGCCATGTCGGAGAAAGAAGTGCAGGAAGTACTGGCCAAAGCGCTGGCAACCCTGCCGCAACAGCAATATAAGGTGTTTATGCTCAGCCGTGAACACGGACTCAAGTATGAAGAAATTGCGGCTGAAATGGGCATCTCTGCCGCCACGGTCCGCAATCATATGGTGCAGGCGCTCAAAAAGATCAGAACGTACCTGGAGTCTTCACATATTATCAGCATTATTTATCTGTACATCATATTAGCAGAGAAGATGAAATAAACATTGTTCCTTAGAACTCCCTCTTTAAAAATATTTTAAATTTTTTTTCGGATCGACTAGACCGAAAGTTTCAGTTGTTTGTCTTATACGTAAGGGACGAACATTTTTTAATAAAATCAGCCACATGTCGATAGACAGGATCACAGCATTATTGGAGAAATTAACATCCAACACCTGCACCTGGCAGGAGAAAAAAGAGCTATTCACGCTCATCGAAAGCGTGGACGATCCGCAGCTAAAAGCTGTACTGGAAGCTGCGTGGCTACAATATAACCAGCCAGTTCATAACCTATCCGACTATTCCTCAAGAGTCATTCTTGACAACATTTTACAACGGAAACAGCCAATTAGAGTTCTATTTATCCGAAAATGGCGCGCTGCGGCTGTAGCAGCCGCAGCTGCGCTATTAATTGGAATCAGCATTTACAAATTTACAGGTACTCCTTCCGCCACAAAGGAACCAATTGCCAGCGTATCAGATATTAAAGCCCCTGTCACACACAAGGCCACCATCACATTATCTAATGGACAACAGGTACCGGCAGACAGTATCTCCGCTCATCAACTGGTCATGCAGGGTCAAACCAAAGTAGTCAGACTTGCCAACGGAGAGATTGTTTACCAACCACAGGGACAACACGACGAAATTTTACTCAATACGCTTACGAATCCAAAAGGAAGTCAGGTGACTTCGATCACGTTATCTGATGGAAGCCGGGTATGGCTCAATGCAGGCACTTCTCTCACCTACCCTGTAGCCTTTTCAGGCCGCGAAAGGAAAGTGACTGTATCAGGGGAGGCCTACTTTGAAGTAGCGGCAGCAGGTGACCACAAAATTCCTTTTTCAGTAAATATTAAAACCAACCAAAGAGATAGCAGTCTTGTTACTGTGCTGGGTACACATTTTAATATCAAAGCTTATGAAGATGAAGCAGACACGAGAGTAACGCTATTACAAGGTAGCGTACAGGTAGATCATCAGCA
Source organism: Chitinophaga sp. LS1 (assembly GCF_034274695.1). Classification (NCBI taxonomy): domain Bacteria; kingdom Pseudomonadati; phylum Bacteroidota; class Chitinophagia; order Chitinophagales; family Chitinophagaceae; genus Chitinophaga; species Chitinophaga sp. LS1. The sequence continues at coordinate 3,281,007 of NZ_CP128362.1, read as the reverse complement.
ACAGGGCCTCCGGATTGTGCCCGGACAACAGGCTACCTATGCTGACGGCCAAAAGATCTATGTAAGTACACCATCTACTGATGATGTAGTAGCGTGGAAAGAAGGGCTTTTCGCTTATCAGAACAACAGTATCGCACAGGTGCTGCGCGATGCCGCCCGCTGGTATGATATAGATGTTGTGTATGCAGGCAAGGTACCTGCCGACACCTTCACAGGAGAGATACCGCGTACGGCTACGCTGACTGAGCTATTACAAATTTTACAAATGAGCCGGGTCCACTTCCGGTTAGAAGGCAGACGGCTTACTGTACTAAATTAAAATCATACACCACCTATACCAGGATCATGTGACTAGATACGAAAACGCCCCGAATGGGGGTTCGGGGCGCGAAAAATCTGAGTCACTTATCATAAATAGTCAAGCCAGACTAACTTATTTTATTACCGTCTGAACGGAGTCCATCCGGGATGACTCAAATCCAGCCAAATCTATGCTGTTAAATGCAAACGGCAAAACATTGCCGTGTCTGTCATCAACCAAACTTCTGTTGATTATGAAATTCACAGTCGTATTTGTATTGGTCGCTTGTTTACAGGTTAAGGCCAGCACTTATGCACAGAATGTGTCATTGAATGTTCGAAACGCTTCCCTGGAGCTGGTATTTAAAGAATTTAAGAAGCAAACAGGGTACAATTTCTTTTACAATGATGCGATGGTCCGCACAGGTATTCCTGTGACCGTAGACCTGAAATCCATGCCGCTTGAGGAAGCTTTAAAGCAGGCATTGCTCAATCAGCCGCTTACCTTTTCTATTGTGAACAAAACAGTAGTGCTGAAAGATAAGATGGCCACACCGGATTTTACATCTGTGCCAGCGCCGCCGGAAGATCTGCATGGCCGTGTGGCCGATTCCCTGGGAAATCCGCTGATTGGCGCCACTGTCCGTGTGAAAGGAACCAAGGAAGTGGTGATTACTGACGGTAGTGGTATGTTTATTCTCAAAAATGTTGATGACAAACAAACCCTGATCGTCTCCTTTACAGGTTATGTCACGAAAGAAGTACCTGTAAAAGAAGGTAGTTCAAGAGTCTACATGATCAGGCTGTTACGCTCCAACAACCCGCTGGATGAAGTGCAGGTGATCGCTTACGGTACCAATACCAGACGTTTTAACGTGGGTAATGTGGCGACCCTGAATTCGGCTGATATCAAAAGTTCAGGTGCTACCAACATTACCAATGCCCTCAATGGTCGTGTACCAGGTCTGGAAGTAAATGTATTTAGCGGTGTTCCGGGTGCAAGACAAACGTTCCAGTCCAGAGGGCAGAATACACTGTCCAGCTCTGCTTCTGCAATTGCATACGATCAACCCCTCATCATCGTAGATGGAATTCCATTGCCTACACAGAACAATGACATCTCGATGTTGCTGAACAGCTTCAACTCCGGCGGTGGCGCCAGTGGTTTCAGTGCATTGAATGGCGTGAACCCTTCTGATATCGAAAGTATCAGTGTGCTGAAAGATGCAGATGCTACTTCTATCTATGGTTCACAGGGTGCGAATGGTGTAGTGGTGATCACGACCAAAAAAGGGAAGCCAGGCAGAAACAGGGTGAATGTAAGTGTGGTAACTGGTCCCAGCAAGATTTCCCGCGGACTGGATATGATGGATACAAAGCAATATCTGCGTATGCGTCATCAGGCAATCACCATGGATAGTATTACGACCTTCCCTACAGATCAGAGTTATTTCAAAGACCTGTTTGTATATGATACTACCATGTATACTGATTTTGTTAAGAAATATTATGGTGGTACAGCTAACAGTACAGATGCACACCTGAGCATGTCAGGAGGCGCTGCGAATAGCACCTATATGGTGTCTGCCGGTTATACCAGACAGTCTTATAATATGCCGGGCGATTTTTCAGATAAGCGCTACACGCTGCATAGTGCATTGAGCACACATTCTTCAAATAACAAGATCAGGGCTGATTTTGGCAGTGATGTGTCTTACGAAACCAATAATTCTTCAGGCAGCACCACCCTGGGTAAAGCCATGATGACTGTACCTGACCATCCGGATATGCTGGATGCAAAAGGTAACCTGGTTTGGACATACAAAGGGCAGGATGTAAGTTCTGATCAGTTGCTGGCGGAGCAAAAAAAGCCATACAATATCAACAGCTACCTGTTTAATAATTACCTCCGTTTAACTTACGAAATAATTCCAGGATTGAACATTGCTGCAAATGCAGGCTGGGCTATGAACATGACCAAACAATATAGCGCCACCCCGCTTGCGGCCGTGAAACCGGGTAATGGTACAACTGCCAGTGCCAACTTTGGCCAGAGTAATGACCAGACGATCAACCTGGAGCCACAGGTCGATTACAGAAAGACCATCGGAGATGGTGAACTAACAATATTGGCAGGCGGTACCTACAGAAAAGTAACATCCAGTTTTAATCAGCAGCTGGGTACTGGTTACACAGACGATGGATTATTAGGAACCATCATGGCGGCAACTGGTATCAGTGTATCAGATGGCGCTGATATCTCCAAATATGTAGCAGGGTTTGGCCGTGTTAACTATGTCTATAAGGAAAAGTACATCATCAACCTGACCGGTCGTCGCGATGGTTCCAGCAATTTTGGACCTGGCCGCCGTTTTGGTAACTTTGGTGCAGTAGGTATCGGTTGGATCATCTCCGAAGAACGATTCATGGAATCATTCAAACCTGTGCTTAGCTTTGTAAAGATCTCCGGTAACTATGGTACCAATGGTTCCGACGGTGTAGCCCCCTATAAATATCAGCCATACTGGAAAGTAGCGTCCACAACATCTACGCAGACCTTTGACGGTACCCGTCCTTACACAGCCAGCAATCTTTACAATCCGGATTATAGCTGGGCTTCCAAACATTCCATTAACCTGGGACTGGACCTCGGCTTTATTGATGATAAGATCCTGTTGAACCTGGCTTATTACCGTAGCAGAACCGGTAACCAGCTTACAGGTTATACACTGCCTACACAAACTGGTTTCAACAGTGTAGTGAAAAATATGGATGCTGTGCTGCAGGATGCAGGTCTCGAATTGTCCATTACGACCCGCAATATCACCACAAAAGATTTCAGATGGACTACATCTTTCAATATCTCCGGCAACAGGAATAAACTGATTTCCTTCCCTGGTTTAGCAACATCTGCTTATGCAGCTACCTATGCAGTTGGGAAATCTACTTCCATGATATATGGATTCAAATATGCAGGTGTGAACGACACAACCGGTGTATTCCAATATTATAAGGCGAATGGCACCATTACTTCTGCACCAGCTACTACCAATATCGCCAAGGGTGGAGATATGCAGGCAATTGCCAATGCACAGACTGATTTCTATGGTGGTCTGAACAACACTTTCTCCTATAAGAACTGGAACCTGAGCCTGTTCTTCAAATTCTCCAGGGCGATGGCCAAAAACTACCTGGCAGGTATTAATTATGCATCTCCGTTACCTGGCGGCCAGATCAATCTGCCTGCATTTATGCAGGATATGTTCTGGACCAAACCTGGTGATCATGCACAATTACAGCGCCTGACCACAGGTTATTATGGTGCTGCCAAAAACGGACAACTGGCACAACGTTACGGTAGTTACTTCACCAGCTCTGATGCAGTGTATAGTAACAATACTTACCTGCGTCTGAAAAGCCTCATGCTGTCCTATTCACTGCCTGCAGCTACTGTGAAAAAAATGGGTATCCAGGGTTGTTCATTCAATGTCACTGCACAGAACCTGTTCACTATTACCAACTATAAGTTTGGTGATCCTGAAATGCCAGGTACGCTTTATACAGTGCCTATGCAGCTGATCGTAACTGGTGGTTTCAACCTGGAGTTCTAATTGTTTAAAATGTATCTATCATGAAGAAGAATCGTTCTATATATATAATTGCGGCGGCAGCCCTGTTCGCAATGTCCTGTAACAAGCTGGTTGATATTCCTGCTCATCCAATTGATCAGATTACAGAAGGCACCGTTTTTAGTGACAGTGCAGATATCATGTCTGCTGTAGCTGGTGTCTATTCCAACTTTAAAGCAAATGCTTCCGGTGGTTCTATTGGCGCTACTATAGTGACTGTAAATGGAGGCCAGGCTGCCGATGAACTGATATATGCCTATAGTTCTACTTATGTAAACAACGCCTACCTGGCAGACGATGGAACTGCATCCACTTTGTGGAATTCAGCATACACCAATATTTACCAGATGAACAGCTGTATAGCTGGCATTAGCGGTACTTCTGCTATCAGTGACTCACTTAAACGTGCACTCGTAGCTGAGATGAAATTTGACCGTGCCTTTTATTACTTCCAGATGGTAAACCTGTTTGGTGGTGTACCTTTGGTCACCGTTACCGATTATAACGTGACCGCTACCCAACCAAGAGTAACTGTAGATGAAGTGTATAAACTGATCCAGGCAGATCTGGCAGAAGCCCGTTCCCTGCTCAAGGCAAAATATCCGTCTACTTCCGGCACCAAATACCGTCCAAACCTGTACACAGCGATGGCACTTTCTGCCAAGGTATTCTTATACCGCCAGCAATGGGATAGTGCAGCGCAGATGGTAAATCAGATCTTAGCCTCCGGTCTTTATGCAATGGCATCCACGCCATCCACTGTATTTTATCAGTCCAGCAATGAAGTCATCTGGAACCTGCCCGGTAGCATTGTGAGTACTTCTAACTTTCAGACGGGTGAAGGTTATACCTTACTGCCATCTTCTATCTACTCAGCTCCAGCTTACCAGGTAAATCCTATCCTGGTGAATGCATTTGAAGCAAATGACCTCCGTAAGGCCACCTGGATCACGCAAACTACATTATATGGAACCACATATAATTACCCGACAAAATACAAGAACAGGACATATGATGCAGCTAACAGGGAAGCATATGTAATGTTCCGCCTCGCTGATATGTACCTGGTACTGGCAGAAGCGCAGGCACACCTGGGCAATACCTCAGATGCGATTACGAATCTGAATATCGTAAGATCAAGAGCGGGTCTCGCTGGCTACGCTGGTACTGACGAAGATCTGCTGACTGCCATCTACCACGAACGCCAGGTTGAAATGGCATTCGAGTGGGGCAACCGCTGGTACGATCTGAAACGTACAGGTACTATTGATGCAGTACTGGGTGCTGAGAAATCTTCCTGGAAATCTACTGCTGCACTGCTTCCTATTCCTTCTACACAGATACAGGCAAATCCCAACCTTATTCAGAATGATGGTTACTAGAAATAAATAACAAAATTCAAACAAATCATGCTAAAAAGCCAACGTTCAACGATAGCCATCGCCATAGGAGTTTCTCTTATGGCGGTGACCACCGTTCATGGTCAGATCTTTAGACACAAGAAGAAACAACAGCCCACCGCACAGAAAGGCGCCACACCTGCTGACACAACCAAGAAACCCACCAGCATACCTGTTAAACCATACAAGGATGTGATCACTGCTGATATGAAGTCCAGCAAGGGTTTTATTACTGTACACCAGAAAGATGAAAAGTACTTCTTCGAGGTTCCTAACAAAATGATGGGTAGAGACATTCTCATCGTGAGCCGTATTTCAAAAGCATCTGCCGAAATGCGCAATGGCAGCTCAGGTTATTCAGGCGATCAGATTGGTGAAACTGTGTTCAGGTTTGAACTGGGTCCTGCTAAAAAATTATTGCTCCGCCGTATCTCTTTCAGAGAATATAGTGATGACAGTACCAAAGCAATGTTCGCCAGCGTACAAAAGAACAATGTACAGGCAATTGCCATGGCTTTTACGATCGCTGCTTACGCCCCTGATTCCAGCGGTGTTGTATTCGATGCGACAGACTTTGTAAACAGCGACAACGAAGTATTGTACTTCCAGAAAAAAGCGCTCAAAGACAAAGCTGGTATGGGTGCACAGGCAAACGACCGCAGCTTTGTAGATTATGTACGTGCATTTGCTTCCAATGTAGAGGTTCATACCGTAAAGACTTACAATGCGGGTCTGAACCCTACCTCTTCTTCCTATACCGTAGAGCTGAACTCTTCTATGGTCCTGCTGCCTGAAAAGCCAATGAAACCAAGAGCGATGGATGGCCGTGTAGGTTACTTCGCCGTAGGTCATATTGACTTTGATGCAGATCCACAGGGTGTAAAAGAAAAGATCTATGTAAAACGCTGGAGATTGGAACCAAAACCGGAAGATGTAGAGAAATACAAACGTGGTGAACTGGTAGAACCAGCTAAACCAATCGTATACTACATTGATCCTACTACCCCTAAGAAATGGGTACCTTACCTGATGCAGGGTGTAAACGACTGGCAGAAAGCCTTTGAAAAGATCGGTTTCAAAAATGCTGTATATGCACGCATTGCACCTACCAAAGAAGAAGACAGCACCTGGAGCATTGACGATGCCACTCACTCTGCTATCATCTATCGTCCATCTGTGATTGCCAATGCAATGGGTCCAAGCGTATCTGACCCTCGTAGCGGTGAGATCATCGAGAGCCACATCTTCTGGTATCACAACGTAATGAGCCTCCTGCAACGCTGGTATATGGCACAATGTGGTGCTGTTGATCCGCGTGCACTGAACAATGAACTGCCAGATTCTCTGATGGGTCAGCTCATCCGTTTCGTATCTTCTCATGAAGTAGGTCACACACTGGGTCTGCTGCACAACTTCGGTTCAAGCTCCACTGTACCTGTTGAGAAACTGCGCGACAAAACATGGGTGGAAGCACATGGTCATACACCTTCTATCATGGACTATGCACGTTTCAATTACGTAGCACAGCCTGAAGATCATATTGGTGAAGCAGGTTTATTCCCACGTATAAATGACTACGATTTCTGGGCCATTCAATGGGGATATGATATGCACAAGGAATACAAAACTGCTGAAGAAGAAAAAACAGCCCTGTCCAAAATGGTGAGCGATAGCCTTGCTGCTAACCACCGCCTGTACTTCGGCAGCGAAGTTAACTTCACAGATGCCCGTTGTCAGAACGAAGACCTCGGCGACGATGCAGTAAAAGCAGGTGAATATGGTATCAAAAATCTGAAAAGATTAATGCCGGGTGTACTGAGTTGGGCTGGTGAGAAAGGGGAAGATTTTGATAAGCCAATGGAGCAGATCAAAACCCTGTACAGCCAGTTCTTCATGTACATAGGTCATGCTGTGGCAAACATCGGTAGCGTATACGTGACTGAAAATATGGTGGGCGATGCAGGCAACAGCAACGTAGAACCAGCTCCATATGAAAAGCAGAAAGCAGCAATGGCATTTATCAACAAGCAATTGTTTGAAACGCCAACCTGGTTGAACAGTGAGCTGCTGAACAGAACCACAATGAACTTTGCTACTGAGATTAACGATGCACAGCGCGATATGCTGAACGCTATACTGGGCCGTGCACGTTTCAGCCGTCTCTTATGGTCTGAGCAGGTGTATGCAGCACAGAAGCATGTAAAAGTATATACACTGACAGAAATGTTAGGGGACCTGAACAAAGGCATCTTTACAGAGGCTTATGCAGGTAAGAATGTAGATATGTACCGCCGTGCTTTGCAAAAAGGATATGTAGCCAGATTGATGCAGCAGGTATTTGCAAACCAGGGCGAAGGTAATATCAGCGATCAGGTCATGCCGTTTGGTTTCAACTTTGAGAAATCAGATGAAAGAGCAATGGTGAAAGACAACCTGATGACCGTATTAGCTTTGTGTAAAAAACAAGCGGCAAATGCAGGACTGGACAAGCTGACTAAGTTACACTATGATGATATGGTAACGAAGATCAACGCGCAGTTAGCTGCAGAAAAACAAGGATTGATAAAGTAAAGATAAAATGAACGCAACCCCACCTATCCTTAAGAACCCTATTTAAAAAAAACGTCCGCTTTCGCGGACGTTTTTTTATTTAAGTATTTTGAGAGAATACCTTATTTCCATTCTTCATTTTGTGTCAGATTCTTATTCGCATCCAGTTCATTCTGCGGCAGTGGCCAGATGTAATACTTGGTTGTGAAAGTTACACCCTGAATATTTGCAGCGCTGGTCGCATCTACAAATACATTGTTTGGCAGATCATAGATCATATGTGTACGTTGTATATCGAAGTATGCTTTGTCTTCGAAGGCCAGTTCATGATAACGCTCTTTGTACACCTGCTGGCGGAAATCAGCCTGGCTCAGACCAGACAGAGGCGCCAGATTTGCCCTTGCACGGATCGCATTGATCTGTGTATAGGCTTTATCAGTAGGGCCGCTTACTTCATTGCTGGCTTCTGCATAGATCAGCATGATCTCTGGCAAACGGAACAGTGTCCAGTTCTCATCTGAGTTTGCATCGCCGGTAGTTGGATTCGCGGCTTCTTCCAGCCAGTATTTATACAGTGCATATTCACCGAAATCTCTGCCGTTGTAATTCGTGAAGAAGAATTGTTTTTCTTCTGTACGTTTATCGCCGGTTTCGTATGAATTTACAAACTGGTTGTATGGCATGAGCGCACCATATTCATCACCGAACTTAGAGATACCGATCTTTTCAGGAATGATCAGACGGGCAATATTGTTAGAAACAATACTTCCGGAATACTGTACCTGCAGGATGAACTCACTGCCGTTTTTATGTGCCCTGTCATGCAGGTAAGCATAACTGGTGAACAGTTCATAACCACCACCATCTATTACTTCGGCAGCTTTATCGGCAGCCAGCTGATAGTAGGAACTACCTTTCTGCAATGGATACCCTGCCATGGTCAGGTATACGCTGGACAGCAGAGATTTTACTGCCATTACAGATACACGGCCGGTCACGTCAGTCGTTGGCAAAGAAGAGGCTTCTGCCAGCTGCAGGTCTTTTACGATCTGGTCATATACATCAGCAGCAGCGGTACGACTTGGGTACAGATCAGGACTGTTGGCGCTTACAGCTGTCAGTACCAGTGGAACATCACCATACAATCTTACCAGATGGTAGTAGTAGAATGCACGCAGGAAATATAATTGTCCCATCAGGTTGCTCTTCTGGGACTCATCCATACTTACATCCGGGATGTGCTGGATGGCCACGTTACAATTGGAGATACCATTGTAAAACCCTTTCCATACAGACATGAATACAGGATCGCTGGTACCTGCGGTGTGTTTGATCATGCTACTGTTGTAGGTACTCTGTCCCAGTGTTTTGGCATGTCCTACCAGCATTTCCATAGAGATCCATGGTGTTTCGCCATAGCCGTCTCCGTTCTGGAATACTCTCAGTTGTTCGTAAGCACCATCCACGGCTGATTGTGCCTGGGTGGCATTTTTATAATAATTATCCGTTGTAATAGATGAAGGATTCTTTTCTTCCAGGAATTTACTACAGCCTGTCATTCCCATCAGGGAGAGGCTTAATAATACTATTATACTGCGGTTCATAATGTGCATTTAAAAGGTCCGTGATTAGAAAGTTACATTCAGTCCAAGCATGACAGTTCTTGCTTTAGGATAGTCATGGAACTGCATGCCCTGTGCAAAGGTGTCGTCCCATGTGGTCGTTTCCGGATCATAACCTATGTATTTGGTAATCAGGAAGAAGTTCTGTGCAGCGACATATACACGGGCATTGCTTACCCCCAGGCGCTTACAGGTAGGTGCTGCCAGGTTATAACCAAAGCTGATGTTCTTGCCCCTGATAAAAGAGCCGTTTTCCACTTTGTGGTTATCCAGTTTACTGGTGTAACCGGCAGCAGTAGGCCTGATCTGTGCAATAGGTGTATTCTGGTGCTCAGGTGTCCATGCATTCAGTACGGTGGCAAAGCTGTTTGCAATACCTGTTCTGTCTTCTGAAGAGTGTTCTGAGAGTTTGAATACATCATTACCATAGGAATATTGTAATTCCAGCAGGAAGTCAAATTGTTTGTAGCGGAAAGTGTTGGACAATGTACCATACCAGTCAGGAATACCTTTACCGATGATGGTGCGGTCCTGGCTGTTGATCTGGCCATCGTCGTTCATGTCTTTGAACTTCAGGTCACCGGGTTTGGCTCCATACTTGGTGGCTTCTGTTTCTTCAGCTGTACCCCAGGTACCTTCACGTACGTAACCATAGAAGGAACTTACAGATTTACCCACACGCAGGATGTTGGTATAATCCAGGAAGTTCGGGTTCATGTAAATATCTTCATTGTTGCTTCCAAGTGCAGTGATTTTGTTTTTCAGTGTGGAAAAGTTGAGCGTAGTATTCCAGGAGAAATTCTTACGATCGATGTTCACAGCATTCACACTGAACTCAAAACCGGAGTTCTGCAGGCTACCGATGTTACGGGTCAGTGTAGTATAACCGCTGGAAGCAGGTACTGGCGCATCGAGCAACAGGTCTTTGGTATTCTTTTTATAATAATCTGCAGCGATGTTCAGCCGGCTATCGAAGAGGGAGACGTCAAAACCCACATCCACCTGTCTGGTTTTTTCCCATTTCAGGTCAGGGTTTGCCATGGTACTAATCACAGTACCGGCAGCACGGCTACCGTTGAAGATCAGGGTATTCGAAGTCATGTTTGCCAGTGACTTATACTGACCAATTTCAGAGTTACCGGTCAGACCATAGCTGGCACGCAGTTTCAGGTTATTGACAGTTGGATTGTCTTTCAGGAAAGGTTCTTCAGACACACGCCAGCCTACTGCCGCAGATGGGAAGAAGGCAAACTTATTGTCTGCACCAAAGCGGGAGCTACCATCGTAACGACCGGTGAATGTGACCAGATAACGATCTTTGTATGCATAGTTCGCTCTGGCAAAGAAGGAAGCCATTGCCCATGTATAAGCTTCAGACGATGGTGTGTTCACCGTTGAGGCAGAGCCCAGGTTATTCCATTCGTAGTAGTCATCACTCAGACTTTGAACAGCTACCACATATTTCAGGTAGTCTAACTTCTGTATTTCCTGACCTGCGGTTGCACTGATGCGATGGTCTTTACCGATTGTCTTATTGTACGAGAAGTGGTTTTCCCACTGGTAGAAAGTAGAGCGGTAAGAGGTGATCTCCGCATAGTTTTTACCATATTCATTGGCCAGGTTGGACAAGGTACTGTTGAAATAAGGATCGTACTCATCACGCACGTTGGCACCCACGGTACTGGTAAATGTCAGGTCCTTGTACAGCCGGATATTTGCATATGCGTTACCGTTAAATACGTTGTTATTATACAGACGGTTGTCTTCATACAACTGGGAGAGCGGGTTATCGCCTGATTCCATGCCTTCATAATCGCCTCTTTTACCGTAAGTACCGTCTGGATATTTGAAAGGAACGATAGGAATCATTTCAATCATCTGGCGGGTCACGTTGTTACCACCAGTGGTTGCATCCTGTCTTTTTTCCTTGTTTACCACATAACCGATGCTACCACCTACTTTCAGCCAGTCATTCATTTGACGGTCGATAGTAGCGCGGGCAGTATATCTTTTAGCATAAGAATTTTTAATCACCCCCTGTTCATCGTTATAGCCAAGAAATAAACCATAAGTAGATTTTTCATCGCCGCCTGTGAAAGACAGGTTATGTCCCTGGCTGATAGCGGTACGGGTTACGGCATCCTGCCAGTCTACATCATAGAGTGGATTGAGGTTGTCGTCGAAGAGTGTACCTATATATTGAGCACGTTTTACTTTAGGATCTTTGTATGCGCCATTTGCGAAACCGGTAGGATCGTATTTAGCAGCGTTGGCATAGGCCAGGTCTTCAGTAGCGAGGAATTCTTTTGAATTCAGCACATCCTGTTTACGTGCCATTTTACCGGCGCTAACATAACCGGAGTAGCTCACCTGACCACCTTTTTTACTACCTTTTTTAGTAGTGATCATGATTACACCGTTCGCACCACGGGTACCATAGATAGCGGTAGCAGATGCATCTTTGAGGATGTCCATGCTTTCGATATCATTTGGGTTGATGGTAGAGATATCAGCAGGATATACGATACCATCTACTACATACAGCGGATCGTTGGTAGCCTTGATGGAACCAAAACCGCGGATACGTACGTTGGTACGGCCACCGGGGCGACCTGAGTTGGTATTGACGTTTACACCTGCTACTTTACCTGCCATGGCTTGTTGCAGGGTGAGAGAGGGTCTTTCCATCAGCTCATCGGCGTTCACGCTACCCACACTACCTGTGAGGTCCTGCCGTTTGGTAGTACCATAACCGACTACGACCACTTCGCTCAGATCACTGGCAGATGAGGTGAGTACAATATTCAGGTTTGTCTGATCGCCTACAGGTACTTCTTTTGTTTCCATGCCTACATAGCGAACTACAAGTACAGCGCTGGAATTGGGTACTGAAATAGTGAACTGTCCTTTGTCATCTGTGTATGCACCTATAGTAGTGCCCTTTATCTGCACGGATACATTTGTGAGGGGGCCTTCCTTACCTGAGACCTGCCCTGTGACCTTTTTTTGCTGGGCCATCAGGGTATGAAAGTGCAGCATGGTTAACAGGAATAGCAATCCTGTACAACGCATGAAATGGTTGTTTCTTTTCATCATGGAACTAATTTGTATGTGATCTGATTACTCTTTTATGGACATATGATACAGCCCCGAACACCGTTCAGTGCAAGGGTTAATAAGTAAATCGTTTTAGTTTAATTAAATAAAGATGGTTGCTACGTTTATTTTTTGGTTCAGCAATAAGTTTTAAGTGAAAAAAATAACAAATGGATTAATCAAATAACTAACACACTGGATTAATCAATAAATGCCATAACGTGATCTTGTAATTACACAAGGTTGAGTAACAAATCTAAAAAAATTTTATAAACGTGCGCCAACTTTTTATATTTTTTTTAACAGTGCGGTATTAAATCACTGTAAATAAGTATTGACCTGAGGTTATCCTGATAATAGCTCTGCCGTTTTCGTAGTGTGTGGGCTTGACAGGCTCACTCATTTGGGTAATGTGCTGGGTGGGGGTGGCAGGGATCTTTATAGTTGCATTTGTGTTTGGAGGAATGTTTACATATAACTTAAAAAGTTGACCTTTTTCCCATTGGCTGACGATTGTACCGTTGGGTGTGTTGTAAGTACCTTTCGCGTAGGTGACATCCCCTACTATTTCGGGACAGATGATAATATCGCGGTAGGCGATGGAGTTTTCTGATTGCTGGATACCGGCGAGGCCACTGAAGAACCATTCCATGATGTGGCCGAGCATGAGGTGGTTGTTGGAGACTTCAGCGAGGGCGGGCCATGATTCGGTGAGGGCGGTGGCGCCTTTGGCGATCTGGTAGCCGTAGCCGGGCACGTCGTTACGACAGTTCATGTCGTAGATGATCCGGGAAGCGTTTCCCTGGTGGAGAGCTTGTATCAGGAAATGAAACCCGATATCGCCGGCGGTGAGTTTATTATTGTTGGTTGTGATGCTGTCTATGAGGTTTTTGAAAACTTTGGTCTTGTTTACTTCATCTACGAGACCTACGCACAGGGGCATGGCCATGGCAGTTTGACTGCCGGTGGCGTACATGTTGGTTTGTTTGTTGAAAAAGGTGTTGTTAAAACTTTGTTTGATGTTTATGGCTTGTTTTTGATAAGTTTTGGCTTCTTTCTTTTTTAAGATGGTGGCTATGTCGGCGAGTAGCTTGCAATCGTAGTAATAGATAGCAGTGGCTGTCAGTTCTTTGGGGGTTAATTGTGCTACGCCGGGACGGGCAGGACCATAGTCAAACCAGTCGCCAAGACCGTAGGATAAGATGTGATTGTTTGCCTTACTTTCTAAGTAAGCAATGTAACGTTGCATCATAGGGTAGGCGTTTTGCATGGTTGTGCTATCACCATACCATTTGTAGAGGAGCCATGGCAGGATCACGCAGGCACTGCCCCATTCAGGAGAGTCGCGGAAGCCGAAGCCTTTGTCATCGAAGAAGACATATTCGGGAGCGATGTCGGGAACGAGGCCTTCAGGTGTTTGTGCATCGATCATGTCGTTAACTAACTTTTGATAGAGCAGGCGGATGTCGTAATTATATTGAATAGAATTGCCCATGAGGTAATCCTGTTCCAGCCAGCCGAGTTTTTCGCGATGTGGGCAGTCGGTGACTACGCTTTGGAGGTTGCTTTTGATAGCCCATTTGATCAGGGTGTAGATTTGATTGAACAAGGGGTTGGAGCATTCGAAGGTACCGTTTTCAGGAGAGGAGTTACGGTTGTGTAATAGTTTCAGGTCGAGGATCTGATTGGGGGTAGCGCCTTCTATTTGTACATAACGAAAGCCGTAGTAGGTGAACCGGGGTTGCCATTCTTCTACTTCATCACTTTTTAGGGTATAGGAGTAGTAATAAGGTTTGCCGGTGGCGCGCTGGTTGGCGAGGCCGGTGGGGGTGAGTAATTCGGAAGGGGTGAGTTTGATGGTTTGGCCTTTGTGGCCTTTTATTTTTAGGGCGATGATGCCGGAGGCGTTTTGGCCGAAATCGTAGATGGTGGGGGATTGGAGGGAGGGATTGGAGGGGTTCTGGCTGTTGTTGATTGATTTTACGGAAATATTGGAGGGGTTCTGGCTTAAATTAGGGATACTGTTGATTGATTTAACGGATATAGTATCGGCGAGGGTGACCGGGTAGTCTTTTTCTTCTTGCAGTTTGCCAGTGGGGGCCTTCACCAATAAAACGTTTTTCCAGTTGCTGTCATCAAAGCCGGGACGGTCCCAGCCATCCTGTTCCAGTCTGGCATCGTAGTCTTCACCACCGTAAATACTGGTGAAAGTGATGGGTGAGGGTGATGTTTTCCAGCTTTGATCAGATACAATAGTAGTAGTGGTACCATCGGTGTAGGTGATGTGTAACTGGCAGTACATTTTTGGATAGCCGAAGGCAGTGAGGAGTTTATAATATCTTTCTTTGTTGATGTAGTAGAAGCCATTACCGACGATGACGCCGAGTACGTTTTCACCTTTTTGAAGGTAATTGGCAATGTCGTAGGTGTTGTAAAAAACACGTTTGTCGTAGTTTGTCCAGCCGGGGGCGAGGAAGGAATTAACGGGTTTCCTGCCATTGATGGTAAACTCGTAATGACCGAGGCCGGTGATGGTGAGTTTGGCGGTTGCTATTGGTTTGTTGGTGGTGAAGGATTTACGGAATAAGGGAGTAATGGCCCGCTGTTGCGCTTTGGTTTTGTCATTGGGGAGACCTGGAACGAGCCTGAGGCTGTCGGGCATTTCTTCATAGCCGATCCATTGGGGGGAAGATTGTTTATTTTTAACAGTGGTATTGGCTGGTTGTGAGATTGGACTGGTGACCAGAGGATTTTCCTGATTATTGAAGGTAATCTCAGCAGGTTGCAGATTTGGAGTGCTGGCAATGAGGCGGATAGCTCCGGGTGTTTTGCCTGCTTTGATGATGACAAGCGCACGGCCATGGAAGGCTTTTCTTTGTGCGATCTGATTGTTTTGTAGTGTCTGACTGCTTTGTAAAGACTGATTACTTTGTGATTTCTGGTTGTTTTGTAGTGTCTGACTACTTTGTAAGGACGGATTGCTTTGTGATTTCTGGTTGTTTTGTAGTGTCTGATTACTTTGTAAGGACGGATTGCTTTGTAAGGACTGATTACTTTGTGCTATCTGATTGTTTTGTAATGCCTGATTACTTTCCAGACTACGTGGATCTGCATTGCCTACACCTACGATAGTGGCAGGGCCTTCTAATTTGAAATTGATTAATGTTGTATCATCTGGATTACGATGACCTGCACTATCCAGTAAATTGACAGTGATATAAGCAAGATCCTGATTATTAGGTGCAAGTTGTAATGTATCCGCTTGTAATTGCAGGCGAACACTTTTCCCGGTTGTAGAAAGAGATACTTTCTTTTTCCCGGCAGTAGCGGTAAGAATACCTGCTGTATAGGGTACCTGCCAGCTGGCAGTATGATCTTTTACTGCTTTTTTACCCAGTGATTTACCATTGAGGAATAATTCTACCTGATCATAAGAGCTATAGGCTACTACTTCGAATGGTTTCCCTTCATTACCCGGCCAGTTCCAGCTATCGGTCACATCCTGCCATTCCCAGCGGCTCCAGTCTACTTTGTCTGGGTTGGTTGGATAAGTAGGTTGTGGTGGGTGCACAAAAAGGGATAACTGATCCGGCATCCAGAGAGCATCGCGATAATAAGATTGCGGACGTTTCCAGCCACAGATATCAATATCCCCACAATAAGCAAGGTTCCATGGGTAAAAACCCTGATGCTGCATGTAACCAAGCCAACCGATGCTGGCTTCTCCAATATAGTCGAAAGCCGTCCAGACGAAATCACCAATTACCCAGGGGTGTTTAATCACACCTTCCCAGTAAGCACCTGCATCCAGCGGGAAAGATTCTGTAGCCATGATGACACGGTTGGGGACCCGGGCATGATCAGGTTCGTATTTATCCAAAGCATAATTATACCCTGCCACATCGAGGGCAGAGAGGAAAGTGTCTTTATCAGGAGCAATGCCATTGACGCCACAGGTAATAAGGCGGGTGCTATCCAACTGTAAAAGGTATTGACGCAGGGTGTGAGCGACGGCGGCAACTGCCGGTTTTTCCCTGTGAGGGATTTCATTGCCTATGCTCCACATGATGACAGAAGGGTGATTTCTATCCCTGTTTACCATGCTTTCAATGTCCCGCTGCCACCAGTCGTTGAAGTATACATGGTAGTCTTCGGGGTTTTTAGGGTCTTTCCAGGTGTCAAATGCTTCGTCGATCACCAACATGCCAAAACGGTCGCAAGCGTCTAAAAAGGCAGGAGAAGGGGGATTATGGGCACAACGGATGGCGTTGTATCCACTTGCTTTTAGCAGAGCGACTTTTCTCTCTTCTGCCCGATCGTATGCTTTGGCACCGAGAGGGCCATTGTCGTGGTGAACGCAGCCGCCTTTTAGTTTGATGGGGAGACCGTTCAGCCGGGCACCGTTTACGGCATCAGCGGTGAAGGTGCGGATACCGAAAGTAGTGCGAATGGTATCGCCGTCAATAATTGTGATGGCGGTGTATAAGTTGGGAGTGTCTACTGACCAGAGGGATGGTTTGGAGATCTGGAATTGCTGATCGGTAGACAGGGAAGATGAGTTAGATGAGTTAAATGAGCTCGATGAGTTGGATGAACTGGATGGGTTGGATGGGTTGGATGCGTTAGATGACTTAGATGGGTTAGATGAGCTAGATGGGTTGGATGAGCTGGACAGTATGGATGGTGAAGTTGTTGTAATCAATATTCCCTTTTGATTGTAAATACGGGTAGTACCCGGCTTTTCCGTATGAATAGCAACAGTAGCTAAACTTCTATTTACAACTGGTGTAGTAATAGCAATCTTGTATTGATTGCTTTTTAACCATACATGCCTGTAAATTCCGGAACCAGCATACCATCGGCTATTCTCTCCTTCATTCCGAACAAGTACAGCCAGTACATTCTCTTTTCCGGGAATGATCTTATCAGTGATATCAAAACTAAAGGTGGTATAACCATATGGATGTTTGCCAAGTTTCTTCCCATTGAGCCATACAGTTGCATTCATGTAAACCCCATCAAATTGCAGGATGACGGGCTTTTTATCCGCCTGCAGCGTAAAATGCTTACGATACCAACCAGTACCACCTGTTGTAAACCCTCCGCTTACCTGACTGATTGCCCCCTGACTAAAAGGAGAGTTGGTACCGGGCAGGTCTTCTATACTCCAATCATGTGGCAGGTCGATTTTTCTCCATTCCTGATCATTGAATGAAGGATTTTCAGCGCCTTGTGCATTGCCTCTATAGAATAACCAATCGTCATCAAATAGCTGCTGCGCACTGGCTGGAAACAGGAAACCTAAACAGATGCTGATGAGTATAATCCGGATCATAATTTACAATTCAGTTAAGAATCTATTTTAACATTTCAGTTAGCAATTGAGCATGACCTCATTTAGTAACCCAGTCACGATTTCTGTTAGCAATTGAGCATAACCTCAATTAGTAACTCAGTCACTATGCCAGTTAGCAATTGAGCATGACCTCATTTAGTAACTCAGTCACGATTTCTGTTAGCAATTGAGCATGACTTTATTTAGTAACTCAACCACGATTTCTGTCAGCAATTGAGCATAACTTTAATCAGAACTCATTTCATAATTACCCTTCAAGCATTGACTATCAATTACAAATACCCATTTATGAAATGAGTTCTAGTAACTCAGCCACGATTTCTGTCAGCAATTGAGTAAGACTCTACTTAATAATTCAATTTACTTTTCCCTTTATCCACTGAAGTCGCCACCGCTATCCCCCTATGACCCGCCTTATCTACCGCACAATAATAATGATACACAACTCCCTTCCACTTTACAACAAAAGATTTGTGCGCAAATAGATTATCATAAGCTTCAGAAGAATTAATAAGATCCGCCCCTTTCCAATCTGTCCAATGCACGAGATCATAAGAACAGGCAAAACGGTTAAAGGCTTCTTTTGGCTTATCTTTCCAGAATGCACCATAGTAGAACATGACATAGAGACTATCCATTTGCTGAATCACCGCATCCCCTGTAATACCTGTATAATGATCCAGCAAAGGATCCTTTCCCCACCTTACCCAATTTTCCATATCATCAGATACCGCCATGCCGATGCGTTCCTTACCTCGCTTAGGTTTCAGGCTATCCCCTTTTGCATTGTAATACATCACAAAAGAATGACCCGTTAGTTTTTTATCATCCCGGATGACGGAGCTTTTGTAAATAGTATTGTTTTCCCACCAGCCAGCATCTGTATCAGTAGCTTTCAACACGGGATGTGGCATTCGCTGCCATTCATGTGGTCTGGTAATATCTTTATTTGTGTAAGCAATACCAATGGATAACAAACCTGCTTCATAACCTGTACTTGCACCTCCAAAGTAAGATAACCAATATTTCCCTTTGTAGGGAGTCCACTCGTAATTACCACCCCATTTGTAATCCTGTAAGGCCGTGTAACCCGCTTTCTGATTCGCATCCCAGTTTGTACTGTCAGAGAAAGACATCATTTTGCCAAGGGTTTGCCAGTTAAGAAGGTCTTTACTTTTGGCGAGCCAGGTTTCGTAACCCCGACCGTCAAACACAATATAGACCATGTACCACTGGTTGTTTTTCCTAAAGATAGTCGGGCAGTCCATTTTGAGGGTATCATTCGCAGGGACCATCACAAGACCATATTTGTAAGGAGTTTTGACTTCGTTGTAGACGCGTTCCATCACAGTGTCTGCTACCTGATAATCGGTGAGGAGTCTTACAGGCCCCAATAAACCTGCGGGGAGTAAATGATCACCAGCCTGCTTGTCTGAAAAAACAGTGTAGGTTTCTTTGAGTTGAATGCTATCTCCGGATCGGTTGCTGGCAGCAGTTTGAATTCTGTCTCCAATTATACGATTGGCCCATGTGTTTGTAACAGCTATGTCTATTTTATTCAGACCTGAATGCACGGCTTTAGAAATATCCACTCTATAAGGTGGCGTCCAGATGATGCCACAGTCAATATCATTCACCTTTACAGCAGCGATATTGGCAATATTACCAGCATCTAACAAAATTGTAGACGGGGGATTTGACAAATGCACATTCTGAATATAATGAGCGGTACCAGAAAAGTATTTGATCTTCTCTGATGCATGCTGGCTCCAATCCGTGAGCTTTTCAAATAACACAGTATCGTTGGGTGCAAAGCTTACCTTCCATGGATTATCTAGTGTCTGAAAGGGTGCATAATTGGTTTGTTTATGCACATTATCCATTGGTTTGTCTGTGAATAAAACAAACATAGCGCCGTTTGGAGGAAGAGACAATGTCAGCGATGTTCTATCTGCATTTGTTTTAAAAGCCCCCGGTTGCAAATAAGCATCATTAACAGCATCATACAATACAGGAGTTTTGCCTTTTATCCGGAAAGACAATTGCAAGTGACGCTCCTTTTCCTGTTGATTAGAAACAAAATAGATCTCTTTATCAGGAGCAGAACGATGTGTCCATGCAATACCCTGTTCTCCTGAAATGAAATCAGGAGGAATATCAATATGCTTTAAAGTATCCGTGAGTTTGAGCGATATACGGTATCTCGCACTATCGCTCAACTTATTGTAAGAGTCATAAGCATATCCATGCAAAGGATCTATCCAATCTTCCGCCTTTGAGATATTTGCACTTGCAGTCACACCCGCAGGCATCTCTCTGGTTGGCTCACCTACATTCGCCAATCTTCTCTTTTCTCTTTGTACAGTGCTGTCTCCAAATAGCGTGGGTAATAATGGTACCAGGCGCTCTGGCAAAACAGCTCTTCTAGGTAGGTTATCCCCTGTATACACACCAATATCCACAACGGGTTTCCCCTGTTGTAATAAGTGCTGGCACCGGGTCACATAATTCACCATCGCTGATACATAAGGCCACCATGTCTGATCTCTCTGAAAATAAAGCCCGATCCCATTCAGGGTCATGCCCGGCTTTTTGTCCATCCATGGATTATGTGCAAACACATGGAAAACTAATTTATTGATTCCTAATGCAAAGTTGCGATCAATGCCTGTTTTCAACATGCCTGGATATTCGTCCCAGTTATTACGCAACTCTGTAAATGCTTCTGCCTGAATAATTTGTTTATCATAGACATGCGCACCGGAAATGGCATCGAGCATGTCATTGGGCTTATCGTGGGTGGGACTTCTCAACCAAAATTCACCCATTGGATAATCAACAGCATGGTAATGCTCCATGCCATCCCCGGTGATCATAGGCGCTGTACTTTCAGCACTGAAAGCAACACCATTTGTATGTGCCAATGCACTTAAAGTATCGTAGAAGTTAACTTGAATTAAATTATTGATTGTACGACGAATATCTAATAAGAATTGCTCAGAGGCAGCAGCGTTATCCACAGGTATACCTGCCATTGCAGGGAGCCATTTAAGCAGGTCATATCCATGTTGCTTTTTGAAGGCGGCGCTGAATACAGGCGACCAGTTTTGACTTCCACATTCCCAACTATCTACATGTAATACACTCAATTTGGCCCGCTTGAGGGCTTCGCCATACCAATGATCGAATTGGAAACGCACAGCAGCGGGGTTGAACTTATCACATTCCAATCCAGCACCAGCTCCACCGGTTACGTTTTTATGTCCGGTGGAAGTGTGGCCTATGCGTAGAATGGTCCAGTCACCTTTGGGAGCTTTCCATTTAAGGTGGCCATGGGTATCAATTCTGGTTGTCAGGTCAATGATCTGATCCTGAGCAATAGCCAGATCGGAATTGGTTATAGCATGGTCTGTATTGATATTAGCAGGAACTGTATTAGTAATTGAATTGCTTGTATTGGTATGAGCAGGAACAGTACTGGTAATAGAATTGCTTGTATTGGTAATAGAATTGCCTGTACTGATATTAGCAGGAATTTTACTGGTAATAGAATTGCTTGTATTGGTATGAGAATTGCCTGTATTGGTATTAGCAGGAACTGCACTGGCAACTGTGTTGGTAATGCGCCAAACAGCCCCACTTTTTCCTTCATACTGATCAATGCGTGGTTGATTAGATAAATGAATCCCTGTAATCTTCAGACTTTGCTTCCACTTCGCATTATCCAGATCTTCCGCACCGGGTTCTGAACCTGCTTTGTTATAATCAAAACGGAAATAACGACTGGTAGTCACCGGAATAGAATAAGTATGATCTGCATCTGAGTCCAGCCAGCCATGGCGCGGCGCTGTCATTTGCAATACTTCATGGAATTGTGTACCATCTTCACTTACAGAAAGTTTCAGGCGCTGTGCCTGATAGTTATTGCCACGAATAGTAATAGAGCGGCAGGTAAATGGCGCTGCATAAGTATATTGAATCCAACAGGGATCAGTACTTTTCACATTCTCTTTATTCTCTTTACTGGAAAGGATCTGCGCATTTACATTGGGAAGACTTGTAGTAACTACCGGAGTCGATTTATCTTCTTTGATAAAAGGAAAAGCCAGTACGGCAATATCTTCATAATACCCCTCATTCGTAGCAGGTTGCGGCAAGATGCCATTGAAATCCCCATTTACCTCAGTAGTTGTCCACACTACTTTTTGCATACTGAGCGCCGGTGTAATCCAGGGTCCCCCTCCTACTGCAAATCCATCACAGAAGTGCATACCTAATTGCAAACCGAGACTATCCGCCTGCTGTGAAGCATAATGCACCAGATCCCACCATGCTGGTGACAATTGCTCTGCTACAGGTGTATAAGTACTTTTGCCATTGATGGGCATAAGATAAGCCCCACCTAAACCCGCTTCTTTCATAGCTACCAGATCCGCATGAATACCGGGTTGAGATACCGCTGCATACATCCAGTACCAAAATACCCATGGTTTAGCATTTTCCTGTGCATGCACAGATATGCTCAATAATAAAAGGCAACAAATAAATATCCTACGCATGGAATATTGATTTCAGATAAGCCGCATTTGCGCTAAAGTTCTTTTTTACATTCTTCGGGTCGTTTGCATCACGGGAGCGTTCTATTACTAACCATCCACTCCAGCCCATATCGTCCAGCGTTTTCTTCACTGCCGGCATATTGATCTTTGGATCATTTTCCAGCCATACCCCATCTGTATTGGTACAATGGATCTGGCAGATACGATGCCGGCCCAGCGTAATTAGTTCCTGCTGTAAATCACGCCCCTCCTTTATCGCATTAGAGAAGTTGAAATAACTCTGAATATGCTTTGAATTGATCTCGTCTAATAACTTCACCTCTTCAGTAGCTGACAATGCTGTTTCTATACCGATAATCACACCCGCCTTTTTTGCTTTTGCACCCGTTTCTTTGAGTCGCTGTATTATTTGTGGGCGTAATGCAGGATGTTGTACCAGGTCACCTTTTACACCAAGTGGCAGAAAGGCGATCTTTACTTTCATCGCCACCATGGTATCAATACAATCCTGCACCAGGTCAGGTGTTTCTGGTCTTTCTGCAAAAGACTGTGCATAAAAACCTGACATAGCAATAGAGCTGATGGCAATGTTCAGTTCTTTTGCTTTGTCCAGGAACTGCTGACGGGTAGCCGCATCCCTGAGTTTATTGTCGAATGCAGGACGGTCGCCCAATCCTCCCATGTCGAGCTCCAACCCGTCAGCACCAATCTCTTTGGTCAACTGAAAGGCACCCAGTTTCTGGCGTTTCAGGATCATCCAGTCACATACAGAGATACGATAACGTGGCTCTTTCCACATGCCTGCGGGTGAAGGAGACCTTAAGTCTTTTGCTATGAGTGAAGGTGAAATTAAGTCTTCGCCCGCGAGCGAACGAGGCATTAAATCTCCAGCAGGCAATGAATGGGGTGCCAGGATTCTTGCTGCGAGTGAACGTGGAATAAAAACGCCTGCTACCAGTAATGCCGATTGCGCTATAAACCTGCGTCTGCTGTTTTCCATATGTCGCTATTTATGGGTGTGAGTGCCAGTTGCCGGGGATCAATCTTCACATACCTGATCCTTTGCCGGCGCCATGTGTATACAATGTGAATATATCCGTCTGATGATTGGATAACTGCGGGATAAGAGTACTGGCTCACCGGTGAATCTTCCAGCACTAAGGCTGCAGACCAGTGAATACCATCCTCACTCAAAGACACATTCAGTGGTGTACGCTTTCCTTTGCCAGCACCTTTTGGTGTACTGACATGGTTATACACTATCAGCTGACGACCGTCCTGCAATGAGACGACATCTGTGCCTGAGTTATTATTGGGCAAGGTATTCAACGAAAGCGGCGACCATGTTTTGCCACTATCCAATGACCATGATTGCACGATATTACCTCCTTTGTTGCGGCAAAGGATCTGCATTTTGCCATTGCCATACTGCAGAATACCGGGCTGAATAGCATTGATGGTACTGTCTTTTTTCAAAGGCCCTATCATCGTCCAGGTTTTACCTGTATCGGCCGTCACTTCAAAGTGAATGTCCCATCCATGACCTTCTGTACTACTGGGGCAAAGGAGTTTTCCATCCGGCAATAAGACGGGTTTATTCTTTACAGGGCCTAAGAAACCACCAGGTAATTGTCTGGCAGCAGACCAACTAATACCACCATCTTTAGAGGTTTTCATGTATCCTTTCCACCCTCCTACATTAGGCCCCACTTTGTAAAACAACAATAGATCTCCTCCCGGCATCTGGAATAATACAGGATTCCAGCAGGCATAGCGCAATGTATCGTTTTGTATACCATTCGCTACCTCTACAGGGGCCGTCCATTTACCGGCAACCTGACGGCTTACCCAGATGCCGACATCCGGGTTTCGTTCTTTGGTACCACCAAACCATGCAGCGACAAGGCCTTTGCTGGTTTCAGCAATAGTAGCTGCGTGTGATTCAGGGAATGGTGCAGTGGTGAAAATGTCTTCATCAATGACGATGCCTCTCTTCCAGCGATCAGGTTGGGATACATGGATAGTGTAATCACCAGATCCGATTTCATACACGAGGCGGTCATTTTCTGCTTTGATGAATTTTGCATCATTGCCTAAACCATTTATTTGCACCTGTTCATTGGCAGGCAAATAGATCGTAGCAGTGGTATTCGAAGGGATGGTGAATTCCCAGTCAAAAGCTTCAGTAGTTTTTTCCCAATGTGAACGGATGAGACCATGCATTGATTGGTAACTGGCATTTACCTCTTCCAAACCGGGCACAGGTTGCGGATTCATTATTATGTGTTTGAACCCGTTTTCACCTTTTATACCAGCAAGGCTTTGATAGAACCAAACAATTAAATCTCCTAACAGCATAATATGGTTCTGGGAGTTCATGTTTGGAGCAGCTTTATCCCCATTCCATAATTCCCATATGGTAGTGGCGCCCTGATTAATCATGTATCCCCAGCCGGGATAGTCCCTATCAGCAGCAATCAGATAAGCCAGATCAGGACGTCCGTTTTCTGTGAGCGCGCGCATCAGGAATTGGGTACCGATCACGCCAGTGGAGAGGTGATCACCATGCTGATGGATAGTATCGACGATGTTTTTAAATACCTGCTGACGCTCATTTTCTGGCACCATATCGAAATATAGCGGGAGCAAATTGGCAGTCAGGGTATTGTTGGTATTGTTGCCATTTCTAAATTGCCGATTGAATGATTTTTTTACCTGAGCCGCCTGTTGTGCAAATAAAGCCTGATCTGCCGGGTAGTGTAAAATACCTGCAAAGGTATTCATGACCGTGAGCAGGTGATAATACATAGCTGTAGCGATCAGTTTACCATCGGTTGGTGTAGGCGCACACCAGTCACCATACTTATCCTTCGTCATGATGCCATCTACAAAATACTTTTCACGCATGTAGGTGAGCCAGCGTTTCATAGAAGGATAATGTTTACGCATGGGCGCCACATCACCAAACTGGTCGTAGAGATAACCAGCAATAAGAATATAAGCAGCCGGCCATGTCATATTATCAGAATAATACCGCCAATAAGCCGGTGCTACGTCAGGGATTGCACCGGCTTCAGTTTGTGCATCTTCTATATCATCCAGCCATTTCGCATACAACTTACTATTGTCAAAGATGAAACTCTCGCCCAGGGCGCCGGTGGTCCTGTCTCCTAACCATGGCATCCTTTCATTGCGCTGCGGGCAATCGACCGGCATACCTTTGTAGTTGGAACGAATTCCCCATACAGCATTCTGGTATATTTGATTGAGGGTAGGATCAGACGTTTCAAATGTACCAATGGTAGTCAGGTCATCATTGATCACCTGTCCTTCTATACCTTCAGGTAGTACACCACTGATTTCCACATAGCGAAAGCCATGGTATACAAAGGTCGGATGCCATGTTTCAACGCCGACGCCTTTGAGGGTATAGATATCCGTAACCTTTGCATCACGGAGATTAGCGACGTACAGACTTCCATCTTTCTGCAAACTTTCTGCAAAGCGCATGGTCACCTGTTGGCCGCGCAGCCCCTTTACTTTTATCTGTAACCAACCTGCAAAGTTCTGGCCCATATCTACGATCCATTTATCGCGCAGGGGCTTTATTGAGACGGGTTTAATGATGTCTGTAATACGTTGTGGTTCATTGAGCTGAGCCATGAGTTTGCCACCGGGTGCAGGTACGATATCCACTGCCTGCCAGTTCCGGGCTTTGAACCCGGGTTTATTCCAACCCGGCATTTCCTTTCCTGCATCGTATTCTTCTCCGTCGTATTCATTGTTGGTACGGATAGGACCATCTGCTGTTAACTGCCAGCTTTTATCACTGGCAATGATTTGCTTTTTGCCATTATCATATTCCAATTCTAATTGTAGTAATAAGCGGGGATACCCGAAAGTATTAATCTTTGCAGGTTTATAGTTTTGGCGCATGGTGAAATAACGGCCATTACCAAGGGTTACACCAATCGCATTATCACCTTTATGCACAAGACTTGTTACATCATAGGTATTATATCGCACTGTCTTTCTATAATCAGTCGGCGATTGTGCTAATACCTGCGTACCAATGCGATCACCATTCATAAAGCCCTCATACAAACCGGGACCAGCAATATATAAGGTAGCCTTCCTAACATGCTGCTGACTAGTAAACTCCTTTCTGTAATACCGGGCAGAAAGCCTTGAAAACTGTGTATGCGCACTATCCCAAGCAAAAGAAGTATCCACCCCAATCCATTCCCCTTTCCAGTCATTTGCCAACAACAATCCCATACTCCAATGGCCCGCCTTACTCCATTCACTTTCTCCCTTATTTGTCCAGACTTTCACTTTCCAATAACAGTCCTGACGGCTTCGCAAACGCTTACCCTTGTAAATTACCTGAATAGATCGATCACTCACCACCCGCCCTGAATTCCATAGATCACCTTCATTCTTCGCTAACTTTTCAGGTGTAGAAGCTACCAATATCTGGTAAGCCGTCTGCATTACCGCATGCTCCTCCCCTTGTATCTCCCAGCTCATCCCCGG
Organism: Chitinophaga sp. LS1; assembly: GCF_034274695.1. Classification (NCBI taxonomy): domain Bacteria; kingdom Pseudomonadati; phylum Bacteroidota; class Chitinophagia; order Chitinophagales; family Chitinophagaceae; genus Chitinophaga; species Chitinophaga sp. LS1. The sequence goes on along the minus strand of NZ_CP128362.1, from coordinate 3,253,959 downwards.
CTGCGCAACATCTATCCCAACAGGATTTTCCAGCGTTTCACAACGCAGATGGAATAATAATATCAGCAACAATGCATGCATTACAATACTTTCGTTTTAAGTGACTGGATATGATAAATTGCAGTATTAGATGCTACACTGTTTCCATCCGGCAGATCTGTATCTACATCAGCAGGAGTATCTGCATCCGGGAAATGACGGGGCTCCCCTGTACGGAATACGATTCCGGCTACCGCATCTATCGGTGCAAAACTCAAACTGGTCAATACATCTTTTCCATTTACATTCACGGTATAAAACCGATTGGTAGTATTGACAGTAAGACGAATATGATATACAGAATCAGGTGCATACTTTAGAAAGTTTTTATAGCGTGCACCCGACTTTGCTTTCAACGTGCTATCTGCATCAAAGATGAGGCGAATGCCGCCTGTACCTTTTTTATCTACTAACTCAATCTGCAACTGACCATAATTGTTTTGCTTTGGGGTGACAGTAAAAGAAACCTCCAATTGAGATGCAGGCGTGATCACCTTTTCTGCTTTTGCATAATCAAAAGGATCTTTATCAGAAAGCGTGATATGTTCCCCATCAATAGTCACCGGTGCCCATAAAGGACTGTATGTATTCCACGAGGAATCAGAAGCATCTGTTGTAACCGGCACAGGTATAGCCGCCACCCATATATCCTCCTTGTTCATACTATAAGTCACCCATACTTTGCCATCCTTAGGCGTACCATTACCTTCCTGTATTCCCCGTACATACTGTGGCCCATAAGATTTATAATTCCCTCCATAGCGCATAGGCGGTACTTCTCCATTTACCAGTAATAAGTTTTTATAATCAAGCCCATCATCACTCACAGATACGGCCAGCGGCCATCTGTATTCAGAAGGATTGTATACCGTCACATACCTGCCATCAGCAGTACTTTGTCCCCATATCTTCGCATTACTATTCACAAAACCCGGTGCACGGGCCACTGCAGACCATGTTTTGCCTTCATCTTTACTAATAGCAGAGAGCGCATTTTTCCACAATCCCACCACTTCATGGTTAGGCAGGTGGTAATAACAAAATGCTTTATAGTTTTTTTGTAAGGGGATTAACGGATCATCTCTATCAGCTTCCTCATTCCACTGCATCATCATGAGTGGCGTAGCCATCAGCTCATTGCATGCCGCTATAAATGCCTTGTCTTTGCTGGTAGTGTATGCAGGATAAGACGTGTTACCACTATTCCAGCCCTTGTTATAATGAAGGAAATAAATAGGTCCATATTTACCATCAGGCAGTATTTCTCTCACCACCCTGCCTATTCCTTTGCCATCATTAGGATCATCTTTTGCATCCAGGCAAATGCCATAGTAACCCAATACCAGTAAGTGATTGCTCTTTGATATATAGAAGCCCATCCGCTGATGCATGACTGCATACAGATTACGAGCGACCCCGGGATGGCCTTGTTTCGAAGTGCCATCCGGGATCTTATAGGGGGGAAATATAACCAATGGTTCCGACCAGGCCTGTCCATCTTTGGAGGTCACTAGGAGCGTACGGCCCGGAGGTACGCTTTCGCCAATACTATCGCTCAGGTATTCCAGGTAAAACTGGTTATTCCAGTAAGCCAGCATGGGGGCATGGTTGTAAGTCCAGCCACCATTACTACGATTGGCACGCATCACCTGTATGTTGTGCACACCTGTAGCAGGTTGTAACTGTCCGTGGTGGTAATCAACATTCACCAGTGTACTACCGGAATAATGTACTTTGTCCTGTGCCAGCACAGATGTCGTACACAATAAAATCGCGATCAGTATCCTCATAATCATTAATATTTAATAGCCGGCATTCTGCCCAAATTCAGCTCCATTCGTTAATGCATCTATCTGTGTTTGTGGCACCGGGCGCAGCCGATGGAATTCCTTTACCTGCGTTACATCCGGATTGTAGGTATGAATACGGTCCACCAGTTTACCGGTACGTTTCAGATCAAACCAGCGAACGTGTTCCCCTGCCAGTTCTCTCGCTCTTTCATCGAGAATGAAATCGAGCGTCACATCACTCGCAGTGATCTGCATAGCAGCTGTATAATCCACAGGTGTTTTCTTAGCCGCTCTCGTTCTCAATACATTGATGTAAGCAGCAGCAGCATTATTATCGCCCAACTGTAAAGCGGCTTCTGCACCGATCAGGTACATCTCTGCCAGCCGGATCACCAATACATCCAGGAAGCCCGGTTGCGCATTGGCCGCGGAACGTGTAATAGGGTCCATGAACTTCTTCAATGGCACATAATCATTTCCCACTTTGATGGTTCCATTCGTATTGTACACGCTATCACGATCTACGACGAGGTAAGGACGGGTGCTCTTGTCTGACACTGAATGTTTAGTGATATACATCGCGGTATCCACACCAACGACCATTGTTCGCCCTACCAGCGATGGATCTTTGCCATAATTCTTCACATCTGTTTCTGTCCAGGTATATGCTTTGTTACAAATCCACACTGTCTGAAAAGAACCATCGAAACGACTATCCTTTTCATCATCATAGAAATCCAATAGCGCACGGGTAGGCATAAAGTAGCGGGTACCATCTCTGCCATAATCCATACTCTGCTGCAAACCGGGTTTAGAGCTGTAAGTTGTGAGGAACCACATATGCAGACGGTTTGCATTTTGATCATAGTCCAATGAATAGGTCAGCGAATTACTGATCGTATACAATGCTTCTTTGTTCTGTTTATTATTTTTAGGATTGAAAACATCCGCATAGTTATCCCATAATGCTACACCAAATTCACCTTTGCGGGCAATGATCTCATCCACAGCAGCTTTTGCTTTTTTGAAATACTCCTGCTGTTCACCACCTGTGTAATAATACGCGCAGGCAAGGTTTGCACGTGCCAGCATGGCCAGTGCAGATTTTTGTGTAGCCCTGCTGTATTCTGCACCATAACTTACAGGCAGGTGCTTTGCTGCATAGTCCAGGTCACTGAGAATGAGTTTATAAAAGTCTTTGACATCGCTACGGGTAGCAGTTACGATCGCATCGTTTGTTTCAGTTGTAGACAGGATCACACCACCCCATTGTTCTACTACATGGTAGTAATAGAATGCGCGGAGGTAGCGCAACTCCCCTTCCCGCTGATTGCGCATCACCGTGTCTGTAAAACCTGCATTGCCAATACGGTTGATGCCTGCATTACAGATATTGATAGCTTTGTACATGTTTCCCCAGGTAGTAATGTTGGGATTGCCTTTGCTGGGAATAAAGTTCTCATATCGCATCAGCTCATTGGCATAATTAGCACGCCCTGAGTTGAACCAGAGATCCGTTCCCATTTCGCCCATCCATTCTCCATTATCTTTTCCATACCAGGCACGTTGTTCTGAATAGGCGGAATTCACGACAGTGATAAATCCTTCCGGGCTGGACCAGATCGCATCGGCAGTAATGCCCGAAGGATTGTATTCATCGAGGCTACAGGCTGTAATACCTGTGAGCATTAATATGACGAGTAAATAGTTTTTCATTTGTTTTGGTTTAGAAATCCACATTTAATCCAACTACTACCTGTTTGCTCAGTGGAGATGATTCTGCGCCACCTCTTTCCGGGTCATAATATTTCAGCAGGTGGCTACGTGCCTTTGTGAAAATATTAGCAGCAGTGGCATACACACGCAGGTTATCTATAGACAGCCTGCTACTCACGGCATGTGGCAATGTGTATCCCAGTGTGATATTCTTCACCTTGAAATATGACCCGTCTATATAGAGCATGGATTGATAACCGGCATAGTCACTGAATTTGGTGCTTTTCTTAGGGCGGGGATAATCGTTGGTTGGGTTTTCCGGCGTCCAGTAGTTCACAAAAGCAGGGCCTCCATTTTCTCCACCTGCATTATAGCGACCCAGGAATTCACCATAGATCATTTGTCCCCAGCGGGCGACAACGAATATTCCCAGGTCAAAGGCGCGGTAGTTAAATGTATGCTGCCAGCCGATAGACCATTTAGGTACAGGAGAGCCTAAGTACTTGAGGTCCGCGTTATTAATAACACTATCCCGGTTCACGTCTGCCAGTTTAATGGAGCCGGGTTTAAAAGCAGTACCACCCATGGTGAGTGCAGCAGCTTTGTCCGCTTCGTTCGTCTGCCAGATACCCAGCTTCTGGTAAGTATAAAATGAATGAACCGGATGCCCCAGCAGCAGGGAATTCGTTTCCTTATCAATTATATCTTTATTCCCTACCAAACTGTTGATTCGTTCCCTGTTCGTTGTGAACGTAATGGTGGATGTCCATTTGAAATGTTTGTGGGCAATATTCACCGTGTTCAATGCGATTTCTATTCCCTTATTGTTTGTAGAACCGATATTCTGGTATACAGATGATACACCTGTGGATACAGGCAGGGTTCTGAGTAATAATAGTTTGGTTGTTTTTGTATTGTACGCATCGATGCTGGCATTGATACGGCTATTGAGAAAAGACATATCCAGTCCTACGTTTGTAGTGGCAGAGAGCTCCCAACCAAGGTTGGTATTCCCAATAGTGGAATTGAACACATATCCGGATGCAGGCACCTCGCCGAACGAGATATTATTTGCCTGAGTGAGACCTGACTGGGTACCATATTCGGAGATAGCTGAGTTACCGGCTACACCATATGTCACTCTCAGCTTCAGGTCATCGACGTTATGTGCATTGCGCATGAATGGTTCATCACTCAGTCTCCAACCTGCAGAGACAGAAGGGAATCCAGCCCACTTATGTCCTACGGCCAACCGGGAAGCACCATCCATTCTTTCACTGAACTGAAACAGGTAGCGACCCTTATAGCTATAATTAATTCTGGCGGCATAAGACATAGTAGCAGAACCCTTGTAAGTAGACTGGAGTTTTCTACTGGTAGCTTCTGTTGCGTCCAGGTTATAAAAGAGTTGTGTGCCCAATACCTGCTTCACACCTGATGCACTGCTGGTGTCGGCATCCTTGTGGGTATAGCTGCTCAGGGCTGTGATGGTAATGGCATGGTCGCCTTTATTCAGGTTGTAAGTAAGCACATTGTCCCAGTTGTAGAAACGGGTATTGCCATTGGTGATGGAGGTATAACTGGTGGCATCACCTGCCCTGTTCAGAGAGGTCGCTGCCTGGAAAATACCGTCCCTGTTAAAGCTGAGGAAGGTGCCGAAATTGGAGCGGAAAGTCAGTCCTTTAACCGGCGTGACATCCAAGTAGCCATTCATGAACACCGTCGCACCGATGGTCTGATCCGTAGCCACTTCCGGGCCTCTGTCATCCGTAAGCGGAGAAATCGTATTGGTATTTCCTGCTACCGGATAGACGTTTACATTACCATATGCATCGTAAGGCACACCCAGTGGGGTGGTAGACAAGGCGACGCTCATAGGATCCTTCCGTTTGTTGAGGGAAGTATAATTGATCTGACTCTGGATACCGGTTTTCGCAAAGCGGGAGATCTCCTGATCCAGGTTCAATCGTACAGAATAGCGGGTGAGATTCGTATACTTCAGTGCACCATTTTCCCTGTAGTAACCGAAAGACATAAAGGCTTTGGTTTTGTCAGTGCCGCCGCTGACGGACACGGAATGACTCTGCTGGGTACTGTTGTGCATCAGGAGGTCTACCCAATTGACCCACTGTCCCTTCTGAATAGCATCGTACTCACCCTGGTTGGCAAAGATGGTGGCATCGTCAGGTAAGGTTTCGCCGGGATTGAAGCTGGCTCTCCATGCTTCTCTTCTCAGCTGCAAATAGCTTTCGCCCATACGGGGAGCCGGGTATTGTGTATATCCGTTCGCACCATAGTAACCATTGTAGGATACTTTTGTTTTGCCGGGTTTACCTTTTTTAGTAGTGATGATGACTACCCCATTTGCACCCTGTGAACCATAGATGGCGGTAGCAGAGGCGTCTTTTAATACTTCCACGTTTTCGATGTCTGAAGGATTCAGGTAAGACATACTGCCTCCCTGCAATCCATCAATAATGTACAATGGACCATTACCGCCGGCAATAGAGCGGGTGCCCCTGATGAGCACATCCGCACCGGCGCCGGGTGCGCCGCTGCTGCGAGTAATGTCCATACCGGGTACCCTGCCCTGCAGGGATTCCAGCGGATTGGCCACAGGCGCCTGCATAATCACATCTTTTTTGATGGTGTAAACAGCGCCGGTGAGATCTCTTTTCTTAACAACGCCATACCCGATTACGACGGTTTCATTCAGGTCGCGCACCTTCATGGAATCGGGTGGATGATGTGTGGTGTCTTGTGCGTAGGTGACCGCACAACAAATGGTCAGGAGGATGGTGAGGGATACTCGCATTTTATTTGGTTTGGGCTAAAAGTCCTTTCAGGACCTTTTTCGTGGTTTTGAATATGGTGCCGTGTTTATGTCCGGTTGGCAGTGAGACTTTGGCTGAGATATCGGTAAAGCTTTTGAAATCGATTGTTTTTATTGCGCCGTAATGGTGTGTGCCATAGTTATCGTAATAAATAAGCCATTCCTTCCCTACTTTGGTTGCGGATGGACCTTCAGTCAGTTTATCTGTAAAAGGAGCTGAAATCGCCTGATATGGACCTGTAGCATGCTCACTGAAGGCAACCTTAATATCCCTTTCAGGGCGTGTGTTGTCTTTTACCACCAGCACATACCTGTGGTTCGCTTCTTTTACGATCGTACCGTCTATCACACTGTAGCCAGGGTCAAAGAAGAGCTTTGCAGGTGAAAAGGTCACGAAATCCCGGGTGGTGGTATAATACAGCCGGTGGTTGTTGTGTTCTTCTTCGGTACCTTTGGGAAAACGACTGGGAATGGTGGTACTCCAGATGATGAGGAACTGGTTATTTTCATCATCATAAAAGAGTTCTGGCGCCCAGACATTTACAGCTGTGGGTTCATGTTCCATCACGGGTATATATCGTTCGTCTGACCAATGGATCAGGTCTTTGGAGCTCGCATAGCCAAAGCCTTTATCACCTTTCCAGGCACTGGTCCATACAAGGTGAAATATGCCATCAGGGCCTTGCTGAATACTGGGGTCCCGCATGTTCTTTCCTCCTATTGCTGGTGTAAGGAATGAGCCGGGAATGTCCGTCCAGTTATAGCCATTGTGGCTATATAACAAATGAAGGCCATCCAGGCCGGGCTCCCGGAAAGATGTGAAGAGGTACACATCTTTTCCGGAGCGGCAGGCCATACAGATAATAAGTAGTAACAATATAGGTCGCATAACAAGTGGAATCAGATGTAATTTTCAGCTGGAAGCATTGAATTCTTTAAGACCTGTCTAAAATCAATACCCAGTCATTTCCTTCTTCTTCCTTACCGGGTGGGTCAAAGACTTTCACGCCTTTGTTTGGAAATGTACCTATCCGGGATGTATACCCGGTGCGTGGATCATACCACGATGCTTTGATATAACCCGCTTCAATCTTTCCTAACTGTACAGGAATACTGCGACCAGTAGCCGTATAATAGAAGGCATATGTCTTTCCTCTTGTTGCCAGAATACGCTGATGCTGCGTACCCGTATCCTTTGCCAGCAATGACTGATCAGGTACACGATCAAAGTAGGAACGGGAGAGCAATAATTGTTTCAGGTATTTCATCTGACCCGCACCCGGTGCATTGAGTGCATCTGTATACACTTCTCTTACACCATATACACCTTTCTCTTTTGCTTTGTGAAACTGTATCACTGAATTATGTCCATAAGTAAACCCGGCACCACCGGCAAATACAGACCAGTAGGCATAACGACGCACATCCTTATCTGACCAGTAAGGCTCTTTCGGATCATGCAATCCCTGTGGAATACTTTCGTAGGATGGTTCTCCATCCAATACTGGTTTTGCAGGTGTACGTTTATAATCTGCCTGTACATACCTGAAATTATCTTCGCCGTATTTTCTTTTTGTCGTATCCTGGTTATAGCGCTGGTGGCCGGACTGAAACATATTAAAATTCAGCCAGGCTGCATGATGGAACCAGTCGGAAGATTGGGCACGGCCTCTCGGATGAAAGGTCATCAGGTGTACGGAGTCTTCTTTGTGCAGGGTATTGCCAATAGCATTCCATACCGTAGAAGAATCACTGCCTTTGATATCGCCACCATTCAGCCAGATAATGTTCTTTTTATCATGAAAACGGGTAGCGAGGAAGTGGGCATAAGTAGCGGCAGCGGCTGGTGACACCTTGCCTTCTTTGACAGGCGAACCCCATACCGGCACCAATGCCAGGTAGAGTCCTTTGGCCGCAGCTTTGTCAACGACAGTTGCTACGAAATCGAAGTACTTTTTCTGAGGTTCAGCAATATTGTTTTTCAACAATGCGGAATCTCCTTTTTGATTCACGGCGGCCAGCTTTGGCAACAGCATCACCTGGATCACATTGAATCCTTTCTGCTGGCGATCGGCCAGATAATGATCTACCTCCGACTCATTCAGGTTAGTGAACAATAACCAACCGGTATCTCCTAACCAGAAGAAAGGCTGCCCATCAGATGTCTGAAAAAAGTGCCCATCCTTTGAGACCTTCAGTGTCAGGGTTTTACTTTGCCCGTAAGTGAGGAACGGGAGTAATAATACGTATAACAGTGTATTCCATTTCATGCTTAAACTATTTGTGGCTTATCCATAACACAGCGGGAGACTGTTGTGGGTTATGGAATTTAAAGCTACTGATCTTTTTGTTACTGATCAGGTGTCCATCCTTTGCATTTATCCAGCGGGCAGTGCCCTTTACACCTGCATCTACTGTTATTTCTGTAGTTGTATTACAGTAAATGATGTATTCGTTTGCCGTATTCTTCAGCGCCATTGCACCGGGTATATCTACAGGTTGCATATCAGCAGCGGCTGTTAAGAAACCGGGCACCTCTATTACAGGAATATCCGGCAGGGAGCCTCCTGCCATCAATACCGCCCACCCAAAACGATCGTAACTGTCTGCTGAGTAAATGACTGCTTTCTCAGGATATTTCCCCCTGTATTCACGCACTGCTTTGTACACCATTTCTTCACTGGCCTTTTTAGGTTTTAGCAACCGTGCGTGCTGACGGGGGGCCAGGTTCTGCCCACCCTGTGGAGCATATGCATTACCATCCTGCTGATAATGCCAGTAGCGAATATCTATCAGGTCAATAACATGTGAATAAGCAGGATTTTGCAGAATGGAATCCTGTACATCCTTTGTTGTGCTGAGACCTATGATACAGGAGGATGCATGTTCCTTTTTATACGCATCAATGGTATTGGCCCAGAATTGCACAAAGTGCAAAGGCCCGGTAAACTCTGCACCAATCAGCTGTATCACATTGCTGTAGTTACGCAGGCTCTCCATACACTGCCGAATATAGGCCTGATGCAAGGCACGACGTACCGGATGAGTCGTATCATAAAACTGTGCAGCCATGAAGATGCGCTTGCCACCTGCATATGGTGGTGGTTCCGGAAAACCTGTATTATTCACATTATTCGCAGGGCGCCATGGAAAATCTGCATAGTGCGCACCGGCTTCGATAATATTGTGCTGGAAGTAATTCTCGTGAATCAATACCATGCCTTTGGATGCAAACTGTTGTAAACGGGTCCAGTACCAGGTATTGTATTTGGTGATATCATATTTGCTGAGTCCATCCCATGCTGTGCCTTCACCACTGCGTGCAAAAGGCTGTTCATAGAATGGAGGCCATACATCGCCATCTATGCGCAATACCCGTTCATGATCATCTCTTCTTCTCTCATACCAGAGACCGTAATTGTGATCAAAAGCAATGATGTTCTTTTGTTGCATCCAGTTGACTACGCTATCCAGGTCATCTGTAAAACCAGTACCGGTGCGGCCGGGTACAAAACGGGTGAGTGCAGGTACGGCTTCTCTTGCATCTTCAGGACGGATACCACCCCGCCACCAGGGTTCTTCATGACGGCCTCCCGTAAGTAGCTGGTTATTTTTTAGTATTCTTCCATTTTGAATGTGGATAACATCAGCATTGGCACGCACCAATTCATTTTTTTTGACAGGCGCTACCTTAATTCCTTTTGTATTGACTTCGATCGTTTTTTGTTTTGTGATCCATTCCAGTAATGTTAATGCCGGCTCCTTTGACTGCGCAATCAGTTCCGCCGCCTGCTGGGGTGATGGACTACTTGAAGCCTCCGATGTAGCAGGCATCAACCTCGCTCTATCCGATACATCCTTACCCAACCGGTCTGCCAGCTGTGCATAATACAAACTACGTGGATTGATGTATTCATTGGAACTATTCCAATACCCATCGCCCTGAAACTGTGCCCAGGCGCCAAATGACCAGTTCATGGCCCCGGGTGGTGCAGGACAAATGATCTTTGCAGCCGCACATTGCCAGAGCATACTATTCGCTGCTGACCAGCCAGCACCCTGTCCATCCTGCCCTCTATCCGGAAAACCCAATGCCTGCCCTGTCACCTGCACATTATCCAGCAATACGCCGGAGGCCCAGCTATCTAATGTACCGCTATAACTAAACGGCATCCAGGATTCACATTGTACAAATGCATTAGGCCCGCCAGCACAATAGCCTACTCCAAAATCATGATAGCCATATTGTGCATAGATGCGCTGAAAAAGCGTTTGCTGACCGGCAGTAAAAAAGGTATTCCTGCGCTGCCCCCCAATTTCACTCACAGGCGCTAATGAGATACAATCTTCTACCGTAATACGACCCGCAGTTTCCCATATGGCCACTGCTGAACCGGCAAAATGTTCAAATGAGACCTGTCTGACCCAGCTATCTGTCGCATTTTCGATGGTAATACCCATCCAGCGATGATCTTCGTCTTTGGGTCGTTTTTCATCAACAGCAGATATACAACGGAGGTTTTCCACCCCCACATGTGTAATCTGCCCCGGCCATTGGTAAGCCGTAATGGTAGCAATCCCGTAGGTCGTATCCAGTGCCGTGGTCAAAGGTGCATCCAGTGTGACCTGATTGCCATGAACAGCCAGTACTTTGCGATCCCAGTGAATCACGCGCTCGTTAGGCTTCCAGCCCAAGGCCGTAATGCCTCCGCCAAAATGTTCCGTACCTAATTGTGCGATCCATGCTTTTGTACAGGGACGGCTGATTTCCACCCTATCTCCTGTTTTGAAAACAGATTGTGCTACCGTAATCGTAGTTGCATTCACAGGCACATAGGCATCGATGATATTTACAGTTGTACTGTAGCGCTTATTATTCACACCAGCGACGCGAATGAGTGGTGCACGGTCTGTACCTGCTCCCAGCAAAATGGTTTCAGGCCCACTGCCTCTCAGTACAACATTCCCAGTATTGATGTGCAAAGAGCCAAACACCTGATAAGTACCTTTTTCAAGTAACACAGCACCACCACCAGCAGCTACCTGATCGATCGCTGCCTGTATATCACCACCTACAGGTACCACTATCCGTGCAGGCACATCCGGAATCGTACTATCCCCACCCATATATCCACAATAGGAATAGTCAGGTATACGATTGCCTAAGGCGTCTGGTGTATACACCAGACGCCCTTCTTTACTCACCGATACCGGTGGTTGTATTTTTTGCTGTGCCGTTGCTGTAAGAGACATACAACATGCCAGCATCCATAAGATCTTATTTTTCATTCCTACGTTTCTTCCAGTCTGCTTCCGCTTTTTTCATATCAATACCGGATGCTGATAAATAGTTATTGATCCTACCTTTGTACTTACCGAACACTGCATGTTTTTGTTCAGATGTACCTGCATCCATTGCATTTTCACGGGCTTCTATCAGCCATGTCATGATCTGTTGCTGTTGCGCAGGTGTCAGGTTAGGCAGCATATCCAGGTAAGCATTGTAAGTGACAGGTAGTATGCTGTAAGTCATCCCATCCTTTACTTTTGTGACCTGCTCAGTCGTTAATACGGAAGACAGTCTGGACAGGTAGTGCTGGTGCAGCTCACGCATGAGCACTGTATCTTTTTTACCTTCGTTATCTTTGATATCTATATATTGCTGTGCAATAATTGACTGTACCTGATCATTCTTTGAATCATCATCAATACCCAGTGTAGATACGATCTTTGCGACACGCTCATTGATGATCATGGTATAAGGTTTCTTATCACCTTTAATATCATTTAGAAAATCTTCGATATTGGTATAGCCATCACCATTTTTATCTTTCACTGCATCGCTGGCATCTTTTGGATTCAGCCCATGTTTGGTTTCCCACTCATCAGGGATACCATCACCATCAGCATCCTTGTAAGGTTTGCCTTTGTATTCAGGATAACCACCTACCTGTGCAATGTCATAGATAATGCCCAGTTTGTACGAATCCGGCGCCAGTCTGCGCTTGATATATTCACTACCAATTTTAGACTCGGTATTGTCTTTGTAAATGATCTTACCGGTACGCACCTGTTCTACCACTCTTTTATCCACAGGATCACGCACTGGCAGGGTAGCACCTGCATTGTCCAATACATACTGATAAGCATCGTTCGCAGAAAGGATCGTCATCTTTGGCATTGGGGCGGGATGATCTACTTTCATATCTACCATATATTGGCCTGCATTTGGCAGGTCTTCTACCTGTACACCGCCATCCCAGTTGTTTTTGGTGATATTATCATAACCTTCCATGATATTGCCGGTTACGTATGTTCTGCCAAACTGCTGGTATTTCAGTTTGCTACGGCCGGATTCTGGCTTAATAATACGGTGACCTACATTCTCATCTCCTGGCGTAACAGGACCCGGTTTGAAATAGTTATTGATGATATTGAACTGTGAACGATAATCGCCACCATCTACAGTACGATGTTTCCAGTTGAATACTACGTTATTCACAAAATTGAACACACTGAACCAACCTACTGAAGGGTTACGTCCTGCATTACAAGCCCAGAGGTTGCGGATGAAAGCACAGTTTTCACCACCCAGTGTACTACCAAAAGCATGATTGTATGTATCCAATGCTTCGGAGGATATACAGTTCTGAATAGTGATGTTGATAGTTGGCAGTTTTTCTTCCTGATAACCCTCCCCCGGGTTGTACATATGCCGGTACAGGGAGATGTTTTCATCCAGGCCCCAGCTGGCAGAGCAATGGTCAATGATGATGTTGCCCACAGGATTTCCACCCAGTGCATCATCCCGACGGCCTACGGTTGTTTCGCCTCTGCGAAAGCGCATGTAGCGGATCACCACATCATGGGTGTCGATCCAGAAGCTTTCGCCTGCTACACAAACTCCATCACCGGGGGCTGTCTGGCCGGCAATGGTGATATAGGGCGCCCGAAGGATAATGGGGGTCTTCAAGTGGATGATACCAGCTACGTTGAATATCACGGTACGTGCGCCACCCTGCTCACAGGCATCACGCAGTGTACCGGGTCCATCGTCTGCCAGACTTGTTACTACATATACTTTACCGCCACGACCGCCAAAGGTGTATGCACCACCACCCTCAGCTCCGGGAAAAGCGGGGATGCTTGCCTGTGGCAGGTCAGTAGGCCGGGAAGCATATGGAATATAAGGTTTGCCATTGCGCGCTTCCTGTGTCACAATGGGTAATGCTTTCTGCCACATGTCGTCTGCATGTTTCTTTGCACCATCAAGCATGGAATCACTTACCTGCTGTACAGCTTTTGGTATGGTTGGATATTGAGCAAATGCATGATGCCCGAAACAAATTGCTGCCAGTATGAAATACTTTTTCATCGGTTATTTAATTTCAGATTATTCGTAAGGATTAAAGGTGCCGCTGTTCCATCCTTGTGTCTGTTCCAGCGATGGGTTCCGTTGTATATTTGAAGTAGGTATACCGTAAAAATAATAATTCGAAGGATAATTTATAGGCTGCTGAGTATCCAGGTTACCCACTGTTGCTGTAAAATAAGTGGTATAGTCAGTGCCATTGATATCCAGCTTATCGCGCAGCATAATGCCTTCGCTGTCTGTTTTTTCAAGGATCGCTACGGTGTAAGGTGCTTTTACGGCAATCGTGAGTACCTTTCTTGTAGTGCCATTTAGTTTGTCGAAGAGTTTATTGCGGCGCATGTCATCGTAACGTTTGCCTTCGAAGGCCAGTTCTATACGGCGCTCATTCAGGATCACCGTGCGCAGTGCTTCCTGTGACAAACCTGTTTGTAAACCATACATGTTATCTGACCCGGGATTGATACCTGCTCTTTTGCGTAGCGCGATCAGCATATCGTAGGCTTCCTGTGTACGACCGGTGGCATTGGCGCATTCTGCAAGGTTCAGCATCACTTCGCCCAGGCGTAATTCTATCCAGTCCGTTTTACCCAGTTTGGTATTATCCTTTATAGTAGCCGTATTACAATTCTTGCGGCAATAGAAACCCGTTACACAGGGTTTACTTTTATCATCAGTCATACCTGTGTAGTTCCATTGTCTGCGGTTGGTTTTATTACTCAGTGGCCAGGTACAGCCATTGTATGCGATGGTTGCATCAAAGCGGGGATCGCGGTTTTTCCAGAAATATACGGAGTCATACCCGGATGTTGCATCGTCGATAGACTTGCCATCTTTGGTAGGATATGATTTTACCATGTCCCAGGTAGGCTGGTACGAACCACCGCCCCCGTTGGACTCTGAGTAAGGACGGGCGGCATCGTCAAATGTACTGGCTTTGTTGGCGCCATCAAATGAACGCAGCATGATTACTTCTTTGTTGCCAGAGCCTTCATCCAGCCAGATGTTTGCATAACTCGAATATAAAGCATAACCATCTATGAGCAGGGTATCATACGCATTTCTGTTTGCCTGATAAGCACGCTCCCAACGGGTCTGATCACTGTTTGGATTGAACTGCGGACTTGCCCAGTACATGAGCATACGGCCCTTGATACCTAATGCCGCACCTCTGGTAATCCGACCTCTGTCAGCACTACCCCAGCTGGCAGGACAACCCGCTGCCATATCAAAATCTCTTGCGATGGAGTCTATACATTCAGAAGTCTTATTTCTCTTTACATACAGATCTTCTGTGATCCAGTCCTGTGGATGGTTCAGATAAGGTACCCCACCATAGAGTTTCACCAGCTGAAAGTAAATCCAGCCACGGAGAAAGTATGCCTGTGACTTGATTTTGGTTCTGGTATCTATATCCAGGGTACCCTTATCTATTTCAGTCAGCAGGATATTGATCTTGCGGATATATGCCCATGCATTGTTAGACGCATTACCACCGTAAAAGTCAGTGATATTGTCAACTGACAGCGTGCCATACCACAGCTTGGAATCACCACCATTATAGTCGTCTGCCAGATCGTGAATAGCTGTAGGTATAGTAGCGGACCCTTGCAGGTTGGGCCATGTAGGCATGGCGATGTCATAGAGCCTGTTCAGGTACAGCGTAGCTGTAGATTCATTATTCCAGGCCGTTTCATCAATACCTGAGAGGTCGGTTTTATCCAGTATCTTGGAACAGGAGCAAAGCCCCAGCAGGAGGAAGATGTATATATAGATGATCTTACTTTGCATAGTTGTTAATTTTACAAACTCAGGTTCAGGCCAAATGTATAGGTACGCAATGCCGGGTAGTCAATAGCCAGATTGGTAGCCGGATCCTTGTAAGGCTGATGATTGATCAGCACCCACAGGTTAGTACCCGTTACAAACATGCGCAGTTCAGGAATTTTCCATTTTGCTGACAGTTCTTTTGGCAAACTGTAAGACAGCTGTGCATTGTTCACACGCATGGCAGTAGCGCTACGTATCCAGAAGTCAGATACTTCGCTGATGAGCGGTGAGTTCATGAGAGGGTACTTTGCATTTGTATTGGTGGGTGACCATGAGTCTTTCCAGATACCGAGTGCGCGGGCGTTTTCTGTAGGTGGTGTTCTCGCCGTCTTATCATATGCTTCGTAGCCACCTACCTGCAGACTGATGTTGAAACTCAGCTTCAGGTCTCTCCACCCGGCACCGAGATTAAAGCCTACCCCAAATATGCTGCTGCTTCTGGGGGCAATACGGGTTTTATCGTTTGCATCTATCTTCCCATCGCCATTGATGTCTTCGTAGTTCATGTATCCTGCAATGAGCGGGTTACCATCGATGGTCCATCCGGGGTGTGCAGCCAGGAAGTTTTCCGCATCCTTGGTCGTACGTACAATACCAGTTGATTTATACCCTTCCATCCCATTATCAGTTCTGCGGCCAATAGGGTTCTTCCATGCAGTATCACCTGCGCCATAGTATTTGCGGATAACTTTATTGTCGCTCCACCCGAAGTTCATGGAAGCAAAGTATTTGAAATCTTTATGGATGGTACCATTATAGCCGATGGACGCTTCAACACCCCATGATTTTAGTCTGCCATAGTTCTGGTCTGCAATGGCAGTACCAAAGGTCGTCGGCACTGTGCTGGTAGGCTGTTGCAACATATCGTAGTTGTAACGGTGCCACATGTCTATTGCAAAGTTGAATTTAGAGTTGAAGAAGGTACCATCAAAGCCAAGGTTTTTGTAGAGGGCTTTTTCCCAGGTAATGTGTTCATTGGGCACATCGTTGTTACTCAAACCACTGGTGTAAGTGCTACCGAAGAGCATACCGGTCGTCTGGGTATATCTTTCCTTGTACTGATAGTTCTTCACGGCATCGTTACCGGTCAGCCCCACCTGGAAGCGGATCTTCAGGTCATCGATAAATTTCACGCTGCGATGGAACCATTTTTCCTGAGAAATTCTCCAACCAATTGCTACTGATGGGAAATAGCCCCAGCGGGAGTCTTTAGGGAAGTTAGGAGAAGCATCTGTGCGGAAAGTAGCTTCCAGCAGGTATTTTTCAGAGAAGCCATAGTTCAGACGGCCCAGGTAACTCACACGACCCGTTTCGCCTGCGGATCCACCGTTGTCATACAAAGATTTATCCTGACTAAAGGCAAACAGTTCATCGATACCAGGGATCACCACCGTTTCACGACGGGTATTGAAAGCGTCACTTTGTGATTCCGCCTGTTCAGCTACGAGTAGCAGGTTGATGTCGTGCTTACCAAAAGTGCGGGCGTAGGTGATCATTTCATCCAGCTGATAGTTGCTGGAACCACCGTAATTCTCCAGCATCACGTTACCATTCTTGATAAATGTAGTTGGGTTGGTAGTGGTAGTTTGATTGGTAAAGATCACGTTCTGTGTGGTCACATGCACGCCTTCCCTGATAAAATTGTAGAGGTAGTAAGGTACATAGTATTCCTTGCCGAAATCAGTACGGGAATTGCGGCCATATTGTACGCGGAAAGACAACCCCTTGATGGCCGGCAGTTTATAATCCAGGGCAGCGTTGATAGTCTGGCCCTGTGATTTTGTTTTGGCATAACTACCCGATTTCACTAGTTCTGAAGGGCTCCAGCCGGGCACTGAGGAATAAACAGGTTTACCATCGATGTACATAGGCACCCATCCGGGAGTGAGCAGCAGCGCACTCACGGTAGCATTCATCTGGTCTGACTGCTCGGTAAGACCTGATTGAACGGTTTTAGGTGTGGGCCTGTTCACGATGGAGTTATCTGTAGCAAAGGATGCAGTAGCGGTCAGGTTATCGACGATTTTGGCATTGATACCCAGGCGCACGCCAAATTTGTTGCTATACAGATCACCTACGTTTCCGTCTTCTTTATAGTAGTTAGCACCGGTGAAGAAAGTCACTCTTTCGCTACCACCGCTTACATTGATGGTATGGCGGGTAAGATGTGATTTTTTCCAGACATCATCGATCCAGTTGTAGTTATGGGATCTGAGATAAGTCAGTTCATCGTCGGTATAATATTTTGCAGTGTTGGCATCTTTGAGACTGGTATACTTGTTATTGAGCATGGTTGCCTGATCAAAGCCGGAGAGCATTTCAGGGATGTAAGTCGCATTAGACAAGCCATAGGAACCAGCATAGCTAATACGTGGTTTGCCGGGTTTACCCATCCTCGTTTTCACCAGTACCACACCGTTTGCTCCTCTGGCGCCGTAGATAGAGGCGGCAGCATCTTTGAGGAAGGAAATACTTTCCACCATAGTTGCATCCAGGTTGTCAAAGTCGGCCTTCGTCATCTGGAAACCGTCAATTACATAAAGCGGATCTGTAGAAGCGCCGGTAGCAGCCCAGGTGACAGGGTTTCGGATGGTGAGGCTGGTAGTAGAACCGGGGCGGCCGGATGACTGGCTGATAGATACACCGGGCACCCTGTTTTGCAGGGCAGTAGCCAGGTTGGCTACTGGCAGGTCTTCTACTTCGGCAGTATTTACTACTGCCACCGAGCCCAGTACGTTCGCACGTTTTTGCGTACCATAACCAATGATGACAGTTTCATTCAGGGACTTCACGTCTTTTCCGAGAAAAGCATCGATCGATTCCTGTTTGTTGACAGCGATTTCCTGGGGAACATAACCGATGAGGGAAATAATGATGGTAGAGTTTTCGTGGACTTTCAAAGTGTAAGATCCATCGGGAGCAGTAGTGGTTCCTTTATTACCTACTTTTACGCGAACCGTTACTCCCGGGAGTCCAGATCTTTCATCTGCGTCATAGATCTTCCCTTTTAAGATAATTTCTTTTGCCGGCGTAGCAGGTGTGGTTGGCTGCTGTGCAAAGGCCGTGGAACATAGAAATAGCAATCCTGTTATCCTTATCAGGATACATGGTAGATTTTTAAACATTGCCCGCATTATTTAAGGCATATACAATGAGGGATAGTCAGCGCATGGTGGTATGTCTATAGCAGGCATACGGCCCACAATTTCAATGGGAGAGTACCGGTTTTTATCCCTGTGTGAGAACTTTAATCCAGTAAGGTTTTCGTGATACTACGATTTTGTAGTAGTAACATTCAACAATGAGAACCTTACCCTTAGGTGGTGATATTCATACATTTTCATACCTGATGGAATTTTATACAATTTTTCAAATTGGATAGCAGGGCGCGGTCTGCTATTGGTTTATGGGCCATTCTACAGTAAAAAAAACGCCACTCATAATCATGGAAATTACACAAACTGCAGTTGTCGTCTTCGGTGTCTTACTGACACTAATAGGTGCCAAGCTACACAAAGTTTTAAGCAAAAGAATAGATCGGGGAAATTTTATTTACGCAATCGTTGCCGGAAATGATTAGTGCAGAAATCGCTTCTCCCAGAAGCACAAAACGTTGCTACCGGGGGCAGCAACGTTTTGTTGTAGGCGAGGCAGCCTGGATCAGGCTTGTCGTCACTCTTTGAAGGCACGGGCTATGGATGCTGTAGTAGGATTGGGAGATGAATAGCCGTAGGCACACAGGGCTCCGTTTCCTTTACAACCTGTTGGCGGATTATCTTTATCGAAAGTCGATCCCAGATATTCATACGTGTACGGGTCATACCAATAGACGAGAGACCGGAAAGATTTAGCAGCCTGTGTGGCACTAATGGTTACAATGGTTAATACTGCCGCTAGTGCAGTAAGACGGATGTGTTTCATTGCTTTGGTTTCTTAATTTACGATGTTAAAGTTTGGCGTATGTGATTTAATTAGTTGTTGCGCTTCAGATACATTCGTTGTGCTGTTAGTATTAGTGCTGATTTAATATCCGATATGTATTATTCACCAGGTAAATGCCGGCAATGCACAATAATAAACATGCGGCATCAAACCACACATGTGCATTCCAGCTCATACTGCTGATGATTCCCCCGCAGGTACAGGGTAAGTTTGCACCACTACTCAGCAGAATACCCAGGTATACCAGGAATCCGGCAAAGAGGATGGCGCTTGCAATGAAAGCCGTCATGCGAAATGCAGTGATCAGTAACATTGCTGCGAGCAATACTTCTCCTATTGGCAGTGCCCAGGATACAACACCAGACCAGGCTGCGAGCAGCGACCAGGGTGAAATACTCAGCTGGTGCCTGAAAGTGGCATGCTCTATTAGCTTGTTTAATCCGGTGTACAAAAACAATATGACGAGTAATGACGCAATGATTTCAATAAGCAGCTTCTTCATTTTTCATAACATTTCATGAGTATACGGTGGACATACTTTTCCCGGGCATACCTTCTCTGGTATCATTAAATTAAATGACTTCTATGGCATCGTCACAGGCAATACCTTTTCAGGTATCGATAGAGGCACGATTCAATACATCTTGACAGGCACGATTTTATCAGTACATAATATTTACCTGTTCTACATGTAGAACAGCAAAGAAAAAAGAAACAATACCAAGGGAATTAAATTTACTATTGAGACTCTTTGGCTAATAATTAACTAAATGCTGATACTAGATTCTGTTGTAGTCATATTACATTCTACCGGGTATTTTGAGTTCTTATGTTAAGCAGCAGACCTACGGTTCGGATTCTCATAAAGTGGGGGGCTACCAACTGTTTAACATAACAAAGTAAAAGTAGGTAATTATTTGGATTTAGCGATAAATTTTCTATGTAAAATAACAGTCATTTTGCGCTTGTCATTTTGGTTATTATCAAGCTGCAAATTGCAATGGATTGCGGAAAATGTATTTATTAATGGATCACCATTACATTTGTATAAAAACTATAATCTTTTGACTTTGTAAACAACATGTACATACCTGCAGGGAAATTGCTCACATCAATAGTTACTGTCAATCCATCCAGTGTCATTTCTTTTTCAAATACGGTAACTCCGTTGTAACTCATTAATGTGATCACTGCTTTTTCATTCACTGCTGGCAAATATTTTACTGTGAGATTGCTGCTAGCCGGATTGGGATAGATCTTATCAAACATACCTGTGGATACAGCTGTCCTGGTGAGTACTACTGATGCCGTATTGGGGTTTCCGGCCTGGTCTGTGGCCGTGCTATCAGGAATTTGAACTGACAACCTACCATCATGTATCGGAGTTACAATTGCTGTAATGAGGTTATTACGTACACGATCAAAGTCAGACAATGTAGCATTGACAGTTATGATCTTATTCACATCAAAAGTGCTGATCGCCTCACTGAAACTTATACTTATACTAAACGGCGCAGATACCGGATTAGCTGCTGTTGATAATAAACCGGATGTAGGCCGGGTCATATCAAAATATACCTTGCTATTGTCCGTCGTCTCGCTCACGACGTTCAATGTATCGCCGGCATTGTTGATGTAAGAAATGTTGAATAATATCTCCCCTTCTGTATCTGTATCCGTCATTGTCCATGAAACGGTATATTGCAGATATGACACGGCAGTAGGTGATACATTGTGCCCCGCAATGGTGACATGGGGTGAAGCAAGGTCACTGCTGGCAATGAAAGATAGGGTCACTACATCCCCCAGTTTTGCAAAGGATGTATTCTCATTGTTAGACACTATATTGACGTTGGTTACTTCTCCCGAGGCACTTGTTTTAGCAAAGCCTTGTGCGTTAGCATTAGCAAATACAAAGGAAAGTATACAGCATGATATAATGAGCCCTTGAGCTATGGTTTTTCGTATTAAAAAGCGGTCCATTAGGATAGGGATATCCGGTTTTTCTTTTAGTAGGTTAAAATTATAAATAATTATTTAAAGAAAATAATAATATGTCGATAATAAAAATAGTAAAACGCGATACAGGTAAGGGTTAGGGAGTGAAAAAGTTTCTTAATATCTGGCTTTCAATTGATAACAATAAAATGAGGGCTAAAACCTTTTTTCATAGAAAGTTGATGAATCTTTGCGCAGCAAAGCCTAAAACAACCCTGATTTACTAATGATTGTCTATTAATAAATAAATTCATGTTTTCAACATCCTTCCGACTATCTATCTTAATTGGGTATTATAATTGTTTAATTGGTACTTTTGCGCACATGACGAACAAGGTTATTTTACTGGTGGATGATGATAGAGATGATCAGGAACTATTTGGTGAAGCGATGTCTATCGTAGACAGCGCTGCAGTTTGTCACTTTGCATCAGATGGTGAAGAGGGACTGGAACTGCTGAAAGATAATTCAAACGATGTGCAACTGATCTTCCTTGACCTGAACATGCCAAAGATGAATGGCAAACAGTTCCTGGAAATTATCAAGCGAAATGAACAACTGGAAAAAATACCGGTCGTGATCTTTACCACTTCTTTGAGAGAAAAAGACGGTATTGAAACTGCTGCGCTGGGTGCTGCCCACTTTATGACCAAACCTTCCAGCTTCGGAGAACTCGTCAAGCAATTGGAAGGCGTATTGGAAAAAGCCCTCGGATAATCTCCACTTACCTGTAAGTAACTCAACTTTTTTGGGTAGTTAACCTGCTTAAGTTTGCCTCACTAAACATAAGCAATAATGAAAGTATTGAATCCCATCCTTTGGATCTTTCAGATCTTAGTGAGTGCACTGTTTATTTATTCCGGCTACATGAAATTGTTTATGCCTATTGACCAACAGGCGGCTATATACCCATGGACGGGACAGGTAGCGCCAGGTTTTCTGCGTTTTATGGGTGTCATTGACCTGCTGGGTGGTATAGGGTTACTCATCCCCTTGCTGGCTACGTATGTCGCCAGTGGAATTGTATTGCTCATGGTGTGTGCCTCCGTTTTCCACATTGCCCGTGGCGAAGCCAGTGTGATAGGATTCAATATTGTAGTTGCGACCATTGCTGCGTTCATTGCATGGGGAAGGAAGAGAATGGCATAAAGCCAATCTCTTCAGATCTTTGCTGCAACTGTAATGTGAAATGTAATTTCATAAATACCATCTGTCAGGAACTTGATAGAATGCGTAAGACGAAGGGTCTTGTTAATATCTGTCGCCTTTGGCAATATACGGTAATAGGACAAACAGGACTCATCTGTCCAGGCCGTTCCTCCTACTGTCAGCGATGAGAACAAAGGCATGCCTATGCCCAGTTTCGGAAATTCCATTTCCATCGTAGAGTCTGTCGTCACCACCGGATAATACGGATCCCAATCATGGAATGTAGGATAAGTCAGTGCTAATCGCTGCATATCTGTCGATGGATTGAACGGCTTCCCGTTTTTATCCAACCACTTAATAATCACCTTACTCACATCTGATGGTGTATATTTTATATCTACCGGATAGGTATCGTTTTCCTGCACAGTAGTTCGGTCTGCATCATTATCCGGAGGAGTAGTCTGTACACGACGATACACTACAGTATAAGTAGAACTCAATGGCGTTACAATAATGTCACAGGCATTCTTCAGCATCTTCTGCCCTTTTATGTTCGATACATTGACATCTATGGTATACCGGCCTGTATCCAAATATAAAGAGGCTCTGGTGAACTGTAAGCGGCCACCGATCGGGTTGATGCTGAACGGCGCCACCGTACTATCCTGCATCTTGGCATTGAGCATAGCCAACGTAGAATCTGATTGTGTCACGGCGTCTTTGAAGATCGTGATCGTTTGCGGGCGCAGAAACATACTGTCTGCGCTCTCGCCTGTATACGCATTTCTGACTGACAGGAGCTTTACATTAATGGGATTGGTCGATCCATCGGCTACCAATGTAGAAGAGGTAGTAGTCGTGCCCTGTTGTACGGTAAACGGATTCTCCAGGTAGTATACACTGTCACTCAGAAATCCTTTCTCTATCTTTTCACAACTCAGCAATACGACTGATAATAATAGGATGCGTGTTATTTTCATCTTACTGAATATTATTGATGGATGCATTATTTACCAGTACATGCAGTGTAGTACCAGTCGATGTCTTGATGCCAGTTGTCTGACAGCTGATGGCCAGATCAGTAGGATCATTTTCCGGGGCATTTGTTGAGCCATCCAGTACACCATTTATTTTCACATATTGCAGGTAGTAATAAGAATAGGTTGCACTGCTATTAGTCAGGTATACCGTATAGGTACCCAGCAGCTTCTTCACACCACAGGGTGCAATTTCGCCCGCCCAGTTTTCTTCCGGTTGTACATTGGTCGACGTATTGTACAAACTGATGCTGTCTGTAAACAGGTATTGGGTAATGATCTTAGCGGTAGTATTGTTATACAGATCTTCCAGACTGGCATAGCCTTCCTTGTTCATGAGCAGGTTAATGGAGTAATCAGTAAAGGCGAAGAATGTACCTGCTTTATTCACAGAATCCCTGAGACCAAAGTGATCGATGAGTAAGATGGTGGTATCGAAATAATGGGCAGAATGCTGTGCCAGATACTCGTATGTGGATAACCCGGTGTTTGCATTGTGTACACCGCCATCTGTAAGGTAGCTATCTTTCTTGCAGGCGGTGGCCAGCAGCATGGAGATACAACAGATGATATATAATGATTTCATGTATTGCTGTTTTTTTGGTTATTGAATTTTTCCCTGCCAGTAAGGTGTTTGTGTCAACTTATTGTTCAGCAGGAACAGGGATGGATCCAGCGGCCAGTAATACTTACCCTGCGCAAATTCTGTGGCATTGATGTAAGAGAATTTAATATGCCCTGTATTTCTGGCTAACCTTACAAAGTCATAAAAGCGGGCCCCTTCGAGGAAGAGTTCACGTCCCCGTTCGGCTACGATAGAGTCCTGCAATGCCGCACCGGTGATGCTACTATAGGTAGGTATACCTGCTCTTGTTCTGATCTCATTCACCTGTGCGAGCGCTCCTGCTTCGTCAGGTGAGGGCTTGGCTGCCAACGCTTCTGCTTTGAGGAGTTTAATATCTGCCAGACGGAAGATGAGGAGATTATTTTTAGCGATGGAATAAGATGTGTTATTATTGACATATGCTACCTGTGCATATTTGATACAACTGTAGAAATCCGCAGAACCACTCGAAACAGTGGTAAAAGCCTGCTTATACCGGGTGTCACCTTCATCATAATACAACCCTGCTATTGTCGCATTGTTAAACTGCCATTGGGGCACTGTGGTTCCTTGCAAATAAGGCGCACAGACAGTGTAACCTGTAATGCTGGATGATGTCAGCAAAGATTCTGAAGTACTGTTATTGGAGATTTCAAAGATACTTTCGTCTGACTGCCCTTTGTATAAATTCATGTAAGAAGCCGCTGGCAATAAAGAATAAGTACCTGAAGCAATGAGGCTATCGCAGGCAGCATTACATTTATCATAATCACCTTTCCAGGCATAGATATGTGCTAACAGTGCGAATACGGCGCCTTTGTCTCCACGCACCACTCTATCAGTACTGGAAGCATCTTTCCAATCCAGGTATTGTCTGGCCAGATCCAGATCCGCTATACATTGTGTTAATACTTCTGCCTGTGGTGTTCTGGCCAATTGTGGCGCCGCAGAATTATCGGCATAGTAAGTCGTATCCAAGGGTATATCGCCCCATACGCGCGCCATATAGAAGTAGGTGAATGCTCGTGTGAAATAAGCTTCTCCCAGGTATTTGTTACGAGTGCTACCTGTGAATACAGACTCCGGCATTGTCCTGATAAAGTGCAGACAACGGTTGCTCTGTGCTATAGCAGAATAAAAGTTAGTATACACCCGTAACTTCAGGCGTACATCGTATGTATTGGCTACAGGCACACTCACGCCCCAGTTCACTTTGGCAGCATTCATATAAGCACTGCCATCACCGCCATATACAAAGTCAGGCGTAAATTCATCTGTAGGCAGATCGCCATATACATAAAATTGTATAGAAGCATTGAAAGCTGTGCGCAATAAGGAATAGCAGGCAGCGACGGAAGCATTTGCATCGGACTCTGACTTCCAGGTAGTTTGGTCCGTAGCTGTACTCAGCGGATCCTTGTCCAGGAATTTATTACAGGCACTACACAGGATCAGGGCGGTTAAGATATATGTAAGTTTCATGTATTGGCTGTTTAAAGTTCTACACGTACGCCCAAAGTAAATTTGAGCGCTGATGGATAAGCGATATTAGATGAACCGGTGGTCGGATCTACCAGCTCAGGATCTGGTATGGTGGCAGCTTTCTTGAAGGTCACCAGGTTTTCACCCATACCATATACACTCAATCCTCTGACTTTAATATGCTTAATGATTGATTGAGGTAAGGTATAACTCAGCGTAGCCTGCTTTATTTTCAGGAAACTACCATCTTCCACGAAGTAAGAACTGGCAATATTATACCGGTCGTTATCCACATTGGTTACCAGCGTAGGATATTTCGTCTGATCACCTTCATGCATCCAGAACTGATTCAACAGCGATGTTAATGCTGCCGGTCCGGCATTACTGCCCCAGGAATATTGATACAGCTTACTACCATTCAATGCATCGGAGAGATAACCATTGAAGATCTTTCTGCCTGTGAGGAAGGAACAGAAGATATTTAAACTAAGACCTTTGTATGTAAATGTATTCCCAAATCCACCGGTTATCTTCGGCATCGGATTTCCTGCTATTACCTTATCATCATAATCGATGTTGTAGTCCCCATTCATGTCGATATAGCGGGGATCGCCTCCATGCAGGGTCGTACCCATATAAGTGAGTTTCCTGCCCGTAATCGGGTCCGTAGGTACACTGGCATCGTTGGCGAAGGAACCGTCTATCTTATATACTTTGTAATTAAACAAAGGCTCTCCCACAGTAAATGTTTGCTGGAACCAGGTTTCGCCGAACATGAAGTCGCGGTTGTTGTTCGGCAGCTTTGTTACATAGTTTTTATTGAAGGAGATATTAAAACTGGTACTCCACTGGAAGGCAGATTTGGGAGAAAGATTATTCGTATTAATGCCTATTTCCAATCCTTCATTGCGCACATCCACAAAGTTGCCGGAGTAGTACTGATAACCTGTAGTAGCCTGTGCAGGGATGTTGTAGAAGTATTTATCTTTCGCATCCTTTCGGTACCAGTCCATGGTCAGATTAATCCTGTTATTCAGGAGTGTGACATCTATACCCAGATCAGGCTGAATATATTTCTCCCATCTTACGCTGGTACTGGCACTTACTCCATTGTTCAGGTAATTGCCGGTATTACCATAAGGTGATATTACTGTAGTACCATTGTAGGTAGAAGGAATGCCGCCTACAGTAGTATAAGTACCATAGTTGTACAACACACCGGTTGTACCGCCTACGTAAGAAGCATTGGTGGATAGTGCCTGGTACTTGGCATAAAAGCTACCCGGATCATTTCCGGTAATACCCCAGCTGGCTCTGAATTTGAGGAAACTCACCACTTTTTTAACAGGCTCAAAGAATGGTTCATCTGATGCGATCCAGCCTGCTGATACTGATGGGAAAGTACCCCAGCGATACTGCGGACTATAAATAGAGCTGGCATCACGACGAACCGTACCCGAAATGATGTAACGATTCTTATAATCATAAGATAAGCGACCGTAGTAAGATACGGTTGTCTTTTCCTGGTTCGTAGTCGATACATAGAGGCTCGTACCTGCCGGCACCGTCTGTAGCGTAGTAATACCTGTTACATTGATACCAGCAGCCGATGCATAGCTGTAATAATTTTTGAAATCATAGGCGGAGGCCCCTGCTACCACATTGAAATGATGGTCCTTGACATGCAGATCGTAATCCAGGTAATTTTCAAAAGACCACGAAGGATTATTACTGTAAATGGAATAAGCGGTATTCTGTAATCCATTCAGTGTAGCAGGTGAAAAATAATCCCATTTATCCATAAAGTTATTCGCAGCATATGTGCTATGCAGTACGAGGTTGCGCACAATCGTATCCGTCAGACCAATTGATCCATTGAAACTAAAGATCCGGTTATCATCATACGGATTAGCCTGTCCAGTATACAATGCATATTGTTCCTCTGTGAGGTGTGCAAAAGAGGTAGGCAGGTTCCAGGAGTTAAAGAGCTGGCCTGCCTGTCCGCCAGTGCCATGCTTACGGCGTTCAGAGCTCAGGATGATGTTTGCAGTGATCCCTAAATTCTTCAGGGGATTGGTGGATATGTTGAAAGAAGGGGCCATCCTGTCTATTGAAAAACCTTTGAGCATACCCTGTTCATTATAGTGGTTCAGTGACAGGCGATAATTGGAAGAACCTAAATAACCGGCTACTGATACATCTTCGCTATTCACAATTGCATTATCCCGGATCAGTAATCCCTGCCAGTCTACATCATTATTGAAAGCTACATTCAGGCTGTCTGTCAATTGAACGGGAATTGTATTCTGTTGTGTGAGCAGATAACTCAGGTTATCATTGAGCAACTGCATTTTCAATCGTCTCTCTGCGGCGCCGGTCGTTACGTCTCTAAATGAAGGGCGGGTGGTCATGCCCACATAACCGCCCATGTTCACCTGTGGCTTACCCATCTTAGCGCGTTTCGTTTTCACGATAATAACGCCATTTCCCCCACGGGCGCCATAGATAGCGGAAGCAGAAGCATCTTTCAATACGTCAATAGATTCGATGTCGTTGGGGTTGATCATACTCAGCGGATTGGTACCTGAGTAAGAACTACCAATGGTATTGACATCGAAGATCACACCGTCTATTACATACAACGGTCCGGTGTTGCCCCCATTCGCATTGCCGTAATCCACATTAGTGGCGCCACGTATCACGATGGTTGGTCGTTGTCCTATCTCACCGGTACTTGATAAGACGCTTACACCCGCCAGTCTGCCCTGCAGCATCTGGTCGAAACTGGCTTCAGGAATATCCTGAATTTCCTTTCCTGAAATAGAGGATACGGCAGCAGTAACGTTTCGTCTTTTCACGCTCTGGTAGCCGATGATAACCACATCATTCACTGACTGGCTTTCGCGTTTCAGTACGATGCTGAGGTCACCTTTTCCAACTTTTACTTCTTCTCTTTTGTACCCTACAAATGTAACAAGCAGGGTATTTGAATTGCCTTTCAGGGTGAGCTGAAAGTGGCCATCAACATTTGTTTGTGCACCGTTTGCCGGCTGGCCTTTTTCCTGTATACTGGCTCCAATCAGTGGTGTGCCGGTATCATCTTTTATTACACCCTTTACTACGACAGGGTTTTGTGCATTGGACAACAGGCATAAATAGCCTAGCAGCCACAATAGTAGTGGCGCAGATTTTATGAGTCCCCTCATGGCGATTAAATTTTGGTCTTTGATAAATGGCAGTACTTCTCCTGTCCGTCAGTTACACGGAAAACACATTTATTATTTCATATGATTTTTATTGGGTTGCTTGCTACATTGTCGTCAGGAAATAAAAATATTATAAAGAGGATTATAAAGATTCAATGATAATGACTGATGATAACCATATTTTACCCATGCCGCTCAATACACTTCCAGTGCATCTTTTGACGGCAATGTGGGGAATGGCTGATGTGGCTCTGTCTGATACCAGTATACAACGGAAGATATATCAGACTGTCTGACCGGGTTTGATGATGATGAAGGGATTTACTTTCCAGCCCTGACCCAGATCGCGGGCAGCATCAGATGCATTGGCTGTGTTAGGGGGTGCATTTTTGGAGGGCGATGCCATACCTCCTTTACCTTTCTCGCCTGTCAGGTTTTCAGGACTGATACTACGGGTTTTGGCATTGGAGAGTCGGTATAGATTGTCAAGACCTTGTGAAGAGACCTGTAGGCTAAAAACTACTATTAAGAGTAATAATAACGGGAACTTTCTCATACATAAATATTTGTATGAGAAAGTTACTGTTTTTATTGACGGATGTCAAGCTGTGCGATTTGTATACGTAAGCTGTCTAATTCGTCTTCTTCTTCATCTTCTTCCAGACGGCCACCTTGTAAAAAGGTCAGCTTCGTACTGCCGGCCTCTCCTTTTGGATAGAAAGACAACTGACCATAGCTGGATACAAGATAAGCAGTAGTGTTATTCTCCGCCAGTGGTACAAGAATACCATACACAAGATTGGTAAACATGCCGGAAGCCCATTCGTTGGTACCGGAGAGTATCACATATTGCTGTCCGTTGATAGTGCAGGTCTCCATTGGTGATCCACCCCAGCTGAAATATCCGCAATCATTCACAGTGCTGCCACTTTCGTCGATGATGCGGGTGATCTGCTTTTTATTGACAGTAATGGTGCTGCTACCGCCTTCAAACTCTTCTTTAAATTCGAACTTGTAGATAATATCATAACCCGGAATGTGGAAAACTGATACACGGGTGGTCGTACTATCACCAGTGATGTCTTCATCGTTGTGTGTGAAAGGAATGCCGGGTGTATTGTAAGGATACTTAGCCCTGATAAAGGCATCCGTTTGTTTGGTAGCGATCACTGTATCGAACAGTACCTTTACCCCTTCCTGTACTTTTTTCCCTTCGAATCCGGCTGGCGAAGTCGCTGAGCCGGGTGTAGTCGTGCTGGTTGCTGTGGCTGTGTCTTCTCGTTGTGATGTCTTGTTTTCCTGATGACATCCTGCTATTGCAAGGGCCATTAGGATGCTGATTCTTCTCATAGATTTTATTATAATAGGGATTTATACAGGTCTTAATTTTCCCGGTCGAAACATACAAAGATTACCTTTTCTATTGTATTATTTTTTTCGGAGAATTCTCTTACTGTAGTGATAGCTATTTGTGCTGCTTTATCTTTTGGAAAGTGGTAAATACCTGTGCTGATATTAGGAAACGTGATGATTTTCACATCGTGTGCCACAGCCTGTTCCAAACTATTGCGATAAGCATTGGCCAGTAATTCTTCTTCTTTCGGTTTGCCATTCCATACAGGCCCTACTGTGTGGATAAGATATTTGGCTGGTAGGTTCCCGGCAGTGGTCGTCACCGCCTGACCGGTAGCACATTTGCCCTGGCGGGCAATGATCTTCCGGCAGTCTTCTAGTATGGCAGCGCCGCCGGCGCGATGAATGGCGCCATCTACACCTCCACCTCCCATGAGGGAAGTATTGGCAGCATTTACGATTGCATCTGCTTCAATTTTAGTGATATCTCCCTGAATGAGTTCGAGTTTCATTGGGTCAAAAATAGGACGAAAAAAGCTTCTGCCAAAGGCAGAAGCTTTTTTAATTTCTCAGGGCCGTTTTATCAGCCGCCATTCTGCCTGTTGGTAAAGAGAGCTACCATGTGTCGCCGTTACATAAAGGCGGTAGAACTTGTACGCATCCTGGTTTGAGAAGGTGTATTTCACCGTCAGGAACCGGGAGCCGAAGTTCTGATCTACCCGCTTATCCACTACTACCCAGTCTGTACCATTGTTGGAACCTTCTATCGTCCAGTCTTTAGGATCTCGATCGGGAGCATCGTTCGCTGAAGTCATGGTGTAAGCGCCAGTGGTCTGTGGTGTATCAAATTCCAGCATCGCCCATACAGTAGAGAAACTACCTAACAGGAACTTTGTATTGGTATTGTTATCGATCAATTTTGGAGAATTCTCATTGGCATTGCCATTTTCGTACTGTGTTGTGTATTTGATATTTTGGTTGGTAATATCAGTTTCTATCAGTTTGGAAGGATCCAGTTCCAACACAATGGTGCTTTTGGAAGAGTCCAGCAGGTGACGGGTAGGATCACTTAGCTGAATCGCCAATACAGGTTTGTTGTTAACATTATTGATGATGGAAGCCGTCTTCACTGTGAGATTGAATTTTGCCACATTAGTATTGGCTGGAAAATTCACCGTGGCCGGCAATGTATAATCTGTTCCTGATGCCAATAGTACTGATCCTGCCAGCGTACCATTGTCAATAAGCGCCTGTGCCGTATCGGGTGCAGCAGAGAGGTTGATGGAGAATGCGCCACCAGCCGTACCACCCAGCGTGACACTGACTGGCAATGTCACTTCTGTATTACCCAGTGTATGATCAGTACCATCTGGTTCTAATAATACAGATCCTGCTTTGGTGAAATAAAGATAGTGGATCTCCGATTCAGCAATCACCTTATCCGTATGAATGAGAATGATCGCCATTTGCCCTGTTGCATCCAGCGTATTCTCCTTAGTAGCGTCAGACAAACGAACCGCCAGTGCCAGATCATGACCATAATACCGTTCTATCGCCTGCATACTTACCTTTAACGGAATACTGAATGTATCCAGCCCAAAGCGGATTTCAGCAGTACCTGGCAGTGTGTAATAAGATTCATCCAGTAATACAGCATTACCCAGTTGCTGGTGATTGATAAGGGTATTGACAGTATCGTTATCCACTCCAATATTCACTGTAAAGATCTTAGGTGTGGCAGCAGAAAACACGAGCTTAACCGGAATGGTAATATCATCTGTCGCCTTGGTATAGTTTTCCGATCCAGGTATATTCACAATCCCATTCTCACTACTGATAGCGACACTGACAGGGCTTAACTGTTCATCCTTAAACCGGTCATTTTTTTTACAGGCAAACAAAATTAACAGTAAAAATATATAAGGGCGCATAGCAGCAGGTTTATTTGTTAATATCTACATAGGAAGTGACCCATACTTTTCCATCCAGGTCCCATTTAGTATCAGCAGCTATCTGCAACCAGTTCAGGATCTGACGCACAGGATCTACCGGCTGTGGCACCAGCTGGGCAAGGTTATTGGCACTACTTGGGCACATCAGGTCACTGAAGTCATCCCACTGATAACCACCTTTGATCTGGAAGTCATGCGACCATTCACTCTGGTCTCTGAATATATTGCCATACCCATCTTTGCAGGACCAGTAACCCACAAGATAATCGTGGTAAGGATGGGAGGAAGGCAGTTCTGCCGCACATACATATTCACTGATGATATTGTCTGGAATCGCCGCTTTCCAGAACTTCACCTCTGTGATATAAGCATCCAGCCAGCGGTTATTCACAATATTACCGGGCATATAGCCTAATGTAAGCGGTGCATCTGTATCAAAATTGCCATAGCTGGTAATGTCTGCTTCTGTGTTGAAGTTACCATCTGTGAACAGGCGGAGGTACCGCTTATTATCCCTGTTTACAAACACGGCGGCAATGTCATGCCATTTACCATCACTGATATTGCTGGCTGTCGCCATATTAAATCCTGCACCGTTTTGACCAAAGTGTACCCCCCAGGCATTTACTTCCAGCGAAATGTTCCACCCGGTATTGTTCCACCAGTCCAGCGACATATTGTTACCAATGACGGAAGGATAGGTATAGGAATAATCACCTGCGGACGTCTTGTTCTTTTTGATCTTTAATTCTATCGTCGCTTCTGCATCTTTACCTAAGTTATAATCTTCCTTTCCGCTGTCAACAATGGCATACACTGCACTGGCCGAAGTATTACCATACAGCCGCACTGCCTTGCCGGTATAACGGTTACCAGTATATGGGCGGTCTAAGAAACCTGGCGCATAGCGGGGAGAGTAATAGATTGTGAAGGTATTCACCTTTGTATTGCTCAGGATTGTACCATCATCATTTGAAGGATCGATGGTGTAAGCCCCGCCATTACCGGCAGTAATGATCACCAGCCAGTCTTCGGCAGCATACGTCTTACGTTGCCGGAGGGCAGTGATGATCTTTCCGATATTTTCATCTGCCTGTAAGATAGCCGCTTTATATTCGGGTACACTCACATCGTATCCATACTGGCGCCCTGCCAGTTCTACCTGCGAGAACTGACCAAATACCATACTGGCAGTATCGATCGTTAACTCCTGCAGGATAGCCTGGGTAGCGGCGGCATCATCGTCCGCAAAGGTTTGATTAACGTCAGCATCTGTGATTAGATATTGACCCAGGCTATCTGAGGAGCTGTATGCTGCAATACGGAACTTAGGCTCTCTATCTTTGATATATTTGAAAAATACAGGGTATGCCTGCAGGTGGTTGTTGCTGAAATCATCTTTTATCACACCATGTTTTTCTTTGTGTACACCGGTGAGCAGATCTGCCCATCCCGTGCTGCGCAGGGCAATGGTATCACTGATGCTGTTCCAGGAATAGATAGCGTGCTCTGATAGTGCCAACAGGTTGGGTGCACCGGCATCTCTCACAGATTCTCCCCGCGCGCCGTCGATGGTGAGGAACAATATTTTGGGGGTACGCGCTATGACCCCGGTACTGTCATTATAATCTTTCTTATCCAGTATACGGTCGTAGCCTTTATTGCAGGCCATGAAGCCGACCAGTAGCAGGAGGATATATATTCTGTGCTGCATAATTGACCTTTACTTAAAGAGTAACCTTACTACATTGGTGATCTGTACCCTGTTGAACGTACTAAAAAGCCCTGTGATGAGGGTCTGCGTCTGACCAGAAGAATTGGTAGTTTCAAATACTTTGGTCAGACTGCCACTAAAATCAGCGGTATTGTTATAGCCTGCCGCCAGCGAGCCATCAGGGTTTAATACCATGAACCCACTACGGTGAACATTGCCATACTTATTGAAATAACCACTTACTACAATCAATCCATTGTTCAGTTGCTGCGCCAGCCTGTAACTCACATCAGTTGCCATGGGCAACGGCGTCAGTTGCGGATCGACCGTACCATCTGTTTTCAGCATGACCAGTCCATGATGATCAACTCCGTCGAATTTGCGGAACACACCCGCCAGTACAAATCGTTGGGTAGTGGCATTATAGCGGATACTGGCGATGGTATTGTCTGCACCGGCACCACCAAACCCCTGATCAAGACTGCCATCTGTATTGATACGGGCAATGTAGGGAGCATCCATACCATTGTAACGGGTAAAGCGCCCTACGATAATCAGTTTGCCATCGTCCTGCATGCATGCATCGGCAATAGGTCCGTTTGCACCATCATTACTTCTGTGCAAGGCTGTATTGTAGTTGAAGGAAGAATCAAGCGACCCATCCGGGAAAAAGCGTATCAGGTTCCTGACTGGAATACTGTCTACCACCAGCGAATCCCGCTCATGCAAATAGTCAGATATTCCATACACGTACTGCTCATAATAACTGAATGATCCAACTGCAGTGATCTTATTTTCATGTACAAATACCCTTGAGATATTTCCATCTGTTCCACCATTGAATGCAGGCACTGTATCTTTCCCTTCAAATGTGTTTACGACTGTAGAATCTATTGAACCATTCGCATTCAATACCGTGATGTTGTGCATCTCTGCCAGGTGTATATCGTACGATGCAAAGCTGCCACCCACTACCAGCTTGCCACTGGGCAGGGCTCCGATCGTGCTGAGTGAACCATCTGACCCTCTGCCTGATTGCAGCGAACGATCTATTTCACCATCTTTGGAGATGAGCACTATACGACCTATAGGTTTTACCACACCTTTGTGTTCATAATCCAGGAAGTCGCCAATAAGGAGGATGCGGCCGTCTGAAAAACGGTATAAATCATTCACCCAGCTGCTGCTACCTACTACCCCTTTCCACGTATTATCAATATCCAGGTTGCCCTTAACTTTGAATACCGGTCCGATAAATACCTGATCCCCAATCGATACACTGGTCACCCCCGTACTTGCAGTAGCAGGTACTTTTACCTGGATGCCGGTAGAATCAACAGCGACTATTTCACCAGCTTCGCCATTGAAATTGAAATGAATACTATCCTTGTGTGACAGCAATCCGCTGCCTTTGAAAGTAATGACGGTGCCAACCGCTGCTTCTGACGGAGCAGGTGCATCTGTACTGAGTGTCACACCCAGTGGCGCACGTCCGCCCGCATAGGGATCCGGGTAGACTTTATCTTTTTTGCTACAGGCAATAAGTGCTATGCTGACAGTCAGTATATAAGCGAGTATTTTCATATCGTGTGCTATTTTTTATCATCCACCGGTTTGCATTACGGATATCATATCGGACAGGAAATTATCGATATCAAAACCGAAATAATTGTGATCTTTATCCAGCGTATGTACGACTCCATTATCTGTGAGAATATTGGAGGAAGATACCATCGCTGTGTTCCAGTTATCATATGGGTAGGTCAGATCCGGTATGTAGGAAATGGTGAGCTGCCGGTAGCCTACATACTTCACGCCATTATCATCTGTATAAATCGCACCTATATTCATCGTGGTATTGTTCCAGGATAGATAGTCCTGTCCGGGATAAATAGATTTTAGACTGAAGTCAATCTGTGGATAATCCTTTAATTGATTCGCACCATGGAACATATATCGCTGCAGATATTTTTGCCACACGACCTGTGGTACATCTGAAAGAGTTTTGATCGTATCATATCCATACATATAGAGGTTGTCGTTCATTAACTCTACGAGGTTTTTGATACTACGGTCAGTGGGTGCAAAGAAGGTGAGTGTATCTTTTGTAAATACATCTTCCATGCCTGACAGGCGCACTATCTGCGCCAGTGAATCAAAGAAAAATGGTACAGCATCCAGATAAACCAGGGTATTGCCATTGAAATGCGGATCCTGTGTACCGGAGTCCTGGTAGTATTCATCCTTTTTACAGGCGAATAAACTCATCAATATCAGGGTAGAAAATAAAATCATTCGCAGCATAAGACATATTTTATCTTAACCAGTAATTATTTAATTGCATGTAAGGGTTGTTATCCAGCGAAGCTGTGGATACAGGCCAGGTCCATCCGCCATTGTCAAACTGGGATTGTGTCAGGGCGTAATAACACCAGTTTGTATTCGTCACTCTGCCTGTTCTTATCAGATCGAAGTAATAGTGCCCTTCCATCATCAGTTCCTTGGACCTTTCTGTGAAGATGGCCTCCTTCAGTGCGGTACCACCAGCCCCCTGATAAAGCGTAGTCCTGGCTCTATCCCTGATCAGGTTCATCATGCGTATTGCTTCTGCATCTTCGCCCATCTCTGCAAGTGCTTCTGCCCTGAGCAGGATCGCACCTGCATAGCGGAGTACAATGAGGTTGTTATCCACATTCACATCGTCATTCCCCTGCTCATACACACTGTTGTATTTCAGGAACAGGAAGGTACCGTCGTTGGCAAACATCTGGGAGTCAAACCACATTTCTATACGGGCATCCGGTACGCCTGTAGGATATAGCCGACGCAGGTATTCGGCCCTGAAATAGCAAAAGCTGTATTGGTGATTGGCAGCCGGACGCTTATATGGATAGTGCACCACCAGCTCTGAGAGGTCATTCCATTTCTCTGACAAGGTTTCTCCATAGTTACTACTGATCACGATATCAAACAGGCTTTCTTTACTACGACCTTTGAAGATGGTGAAGGACTGATCTATGGGCAACAATTCGTACGCCGCACTCTGGATCAGGTCATTTCCCAGATCGGCAGTGGATTTATAGTATTGTTGTGCATTGGCCTTATCAAACCCTGCATTCCACATATTCATTTCCATGATAAGACCAATGGCGGCACCTTTGCTGGCGCGAGCACCACGGTTGGCAGGGTCTGAAAATGTCCATGGCAGGTTATCCATTACACCACTCAGGTCAGCAATGCAATTCTTCATTACGGTGACCATTTTTTCTCTGGGTAGTGGTGCTTCATGATACGCATCTGTATAGTAAGCGACATCGCCCCACAGGCGTACCATGGTCCAGTAAGAGAGGCAACGCATAAAGGTGGCTTCTGCCTGGTATTCCAGTTTCTGTTCATTAGAGAGGTCCGGTATACTACGGCGCCCTATTTCGTACTGAAGGATATTACAGGCTTGTATCACCCGGTAAAACGGTTTCCAGTCCGACAGGTTTGCCAGGTCAAATATGTTCCAGAAATCCTTGCCTGAAGGGGTATAGATCAATGGTATCAAATCGTTTTTTGCAGCATATTCTACAAAGCTGCGATCATTGCCATCGTTCTTCTGTGGTGAATAACCCAGCATACCGCCCCTCACCTCTCCTGCTACTGCATACAAGGGACAGGAGCCGACTACATCTCTGAAGAGGCCATAGATATCCCACATATTATCTTCTACATCGCTGGCACTCTGGAAGAAAGCATTACCAGACAGTTTGTCCAGTGCCTTTACATCCAGGAACTTTTTACAGCTTCCCTGGGTAATCAATAGTAAACAAGCGATGAGATATATCCTGCGATACATAATCGTTCTCATTTTAGTGTGTTAGAATTCTATATTCATCCCGAAATTGTAACTGCGTGGCACGGGGTAACCACTGGACTGATCACGACCCAGCGCGGATACGTTTTCCGGGTTCGGACCGCTGTAGGGCGAAAACGTGATCAGGTTATTGCAGGAGAAATATGTCCTCACTGAATTCACACCATAGCGGTTGGTGAACTTCCTGTTGAGTAAATAAGCCAGTGTAATGGTGTTTATTTTCCAGTAAGAGCCATCCTCCTCTATCAATGTCTGATCATACCTGTATGGCTTTATGGAAGAATAACGGGTATAATCAAATGGGTTCGGGTACTTCGCATTTGTATGATCCGGTTTCCAGTAATCCACATCGCTCACATCTACTACCGCCTTCGCATTGTAAGGATCACCCAGGTACTGCATTCTTTCTGCAAATGCGTTGTTGAGAATTTTACGGATCAGTGTATAAGATGTACTGAGGTTCAGTGACCAGTTCTTATAGTTCACATAAGATTGCAGACCACCAGTAATGAGCGGTTGTGAATTGCCCGCAGCTACATAGTCATTATTATCCAGTATATAGTTATGATCTACGTCTTTGAAAATAGGATCACCTGCTTTGAAGTACGTACCATCTGCCGTGCGATAACGCTGTCCCGTAGCGGGATCTACCGGCACGTCATTATCTGTGGCATATACTCCCTCTGTTTTGAACAGGTAGTTTGTAAGACTATTTCTACCTACACGGAATAAGGTATGCTGACTGTTGGTATAATCATATTCAATGAGTTGTCTGGCGCCATTGGGTAAATGGGTCAGGATGTCCTTATTGAGAGCAGCATTCACAGACACGGTCCATTGTACCTTGCTGGTACGCGGCAGTGGACGGAAGGTCAGGGTCAGCTCATAACCATAGTCAATGAGCGAAGTTTCGTTCGTGGTGATCTGATCAAAACCGGTGATGTTAGATAGGTTCTTTGTTCTTAACAGGTTCTTCACCGTTTTGTAATAAGCATCGAAGATCACTTCTAACCGACTGTCAAAGAACCCCGCTTCAAAACCAAAGTTGTATTGCGTGGTTGCAGTGGGTTGTAAGGTTGTATTCGGCAGGAGTGAATAGTTGATACCCAGTCGCTGATTGGCATTGTACGTACCACGGGGATCGAATGTGCCATAGATAGAAAAGATATCGCCGGATGGTACAATGTTCTGTCCCCAGCTACCTCTCAGTGAGCCGTAGGTGAGCCATTTCTTTTCACTGAGGAAACCTTCTTTGTTAAAGTTCCATCTCACACCCACTGCCGGATTTTTAGAATAAGGATCTTCAAAACCGCTGCTGGATGTACCATCCATACGGTAGCTAAGATCCATCACATACTTCTGCTTGTAGTTGTAAGAGAATGTACCTGCAAAGCTGGCAATGTGCTGCTTGCTGTAGTTGTCCAGCAAACCACCACCCAGTGACGCATAGCCGTCATAACCCAATGGTCCCTGATACTGGTCATTTGGTGTTTTCTCCTGCTGTATTACCTGCGCCTGAAATCCTTTGCTGTAGATTTCATTGAAAGCAGAGATGAAGAAGTTGTGGTTATTTTTGATAGAGGTGAAGTAAGACAACGTATTCCTGTTGTACAAAGTAAACTTGCGGTCATTGTATGCATATACCTGTGAAAAGTCTCCATGAGCAGCAGCTGGCGTGAACCTGTCTTCTGTATTACTGGCGTAATCATAGCTCACACTTGAACCCAGGCTCAGCCCTTTTAACAACTGGTAACTGGCATCGATACTTGCTCTCACATTGGCAGTCTTGTTATCATTCTTCGTATCTAATGATGACAATACGCCGGAAGTACTTTGATAAAATGAAGGACCCGGCAGCAAAGAAGAGGCAGATGCATTGGCAGCTACCCCACTTTGTGTAAGTCCATTACCATCACCTTTGTTCCTTTTGCCAACCTGTGTGGATAAGCTGGTGAATACCCTGAACTTTGGATTAGGCTGGTACAGCATATTCGTATTCACAGAGTAGCGGTCAAAGCCCGTATTGCGGATTACACCATTCTCGTGGTAATATCCCAGATCCACCTTGTAGTTGAATTTAGGATCCCCACCACTGATGTTGACATTGTGTGTCTGGTTGTAAGTAGCAGCATAAAATACATCCTGCCAGTTAGTAGAATTGTTATAATAAGGATTGAGACTATCTGCCAGGAAGTGGGTAGTAGTAATGTTGTAGATATCATTGATATTGCCACTATTGTATATCTGCTGCAGGCGTAATTTCCGCTCTGCTGCGCCACCAATAGTCTTGCGCAACTGTGGCGGTGTATTCACAAAGAAGTTACCTGTATAGCGCACCAATGGTATAGGCGAGCTACCTCTGCGGGTAGTGAGCAGGATCACACCATACGCCCCACGGGAGCCATACAGCGCTGTGGCCTGTGCATCTTTCAGGATCTCCATGCTTTCAATATCTTCAGGAGGAATCAAAGACATGGGACTTACACCGGGACCTGCTGACTGATATCCATATTCAAAGTTTGCATCTGCATCAATTGGTACCCCATCTATCACATACAAAGGAGAAGTAGGCGACAGGAAGGCATCATTCCCGCTACCTGTCACTGTGATGTTAGACAGGCCTCTGATCTGGATCATACCACGGGCACCAGGTGCACCGGTATTATTCTGGATATTCAAACCTGCTACACGGCCTTGTAACAATTGTTCTACGTTCGACACTGGTACATCCTGCAATTCCTTTCCACTCACGATCACAGCAGAACCGGTGGTGATCTCACGCGTCTTTTTCTGGTAACCGATGATCACTGTTTCATTCAGTTTATTTTCTGTAACCACCAGCCGGATCACCAGTTCTTTCTTATCCTTCAGGGTAAAGCGATAATCGGAATAACCAATATAGCGGAACACCAGCGGGGAATTAGGCAACACACTCGCAGAGAAATGCCCATTGGCATCGGTGATACCTACTGCTTTGAGCGGTGCACCAGCCATGATACTTACCCCTACCAAAGGTTCATTGGTAGCTGCATCCCTGACCTGCCCGGTGATGGGAACCTTGTCCTGTGCCTGTAGGAAAGCAACGGTCAGCAGGCAAAAAAGCAACAGTATAGTTTGTTTCATAATTTTCTTTGTTTATTCATCCCTGAACCGGGGGTTGTTCCTGAAATAGAAGATAATTTCCCAATCTCCTTCCTGATAGATATTGAAGGAAAGATCTATGGTGCCTGTCTGCCTGAGATTGCCAAAGCCCACTCTTGTAAAACTGAATTTCACATATGCCTGAGAACCATCTCCATTGGTAAAGCGGGTCTTGTACCGCATCAATGGAATGGGATAGGCGACCTGATAGGTCACGCCTGTCGTGGTGCGCTGTATATCAAATCCGTGCATCAGGCTATCCCAGGGTGTGAGGTTGAATTGAGCCGGATCTATAGGCAGGGAATCCTTGTCCATAAACTTAAATGTGACGCTGTGGCCATTGCCTGCTTTGTGAAACAATACACGTACACTATCTGATTTCAGGTCCAGGTTATTATCATCGTTAGTGATGTTGCTAATGCCGGGGTGATTGTATTGCAATACGAATATGGAAGAATCATTCGTGTTGGGATAAGTCGCCTTTTGTAAACCAGTGACAGGGTCGTATTCATACGGTGAATATGGCTGTTCCCTAAAGGGCATCAGGCTCATATCCTTATACACATTTTTACCACCGGAGTTCGTCGCTTCCACATCAAAGAGGTAACCTGAATCAGGTTGCGCCCGCAACCCGGTCGCTGACCACAATACAAAATCACCGGATTCAGGTCTGATTTCCCATACAGTATGTTTTTCTATCGTACGCTTGGCATTGATCTCATCCAGCGAGGTCTCATAGCCTGTATAGGCTTGTTTCCATACCAGCGCATCTACAGTCTGATCCAGGTCGGTAACTGCCTCCCCGGTTTTCTTTATACGTACGTTCAGTATTTTAAACTGGATAGGCGTACTGGAATTGTCGGTATTGAAGATCTGGGAATACAACGTGGTCCTGCCCATTACAGGTGCAAATACGGTCTGATTGTACACAGCCCTGGCACTCAGATAATCCAGGTCATCTGGTGCCCATTTGCGGCAGGAAATGAATAATAGCAATATTAATATCAGTCGTTTCATGGTCATTAGTTCAAGGGTCTGAAAGTGACGGACTTTACATCGTAACCACCGGTTTCTTCATAAAAGCGCATCACGTGGACGCCTTTGGTGAGATAGATGGTGGCAGTGGCATTCTGCCGTTTGTGATAATCGGTCGTATTGGGTACAGCTACGGAACCAGTGACGTTCACCCCATCGAATTCTATATGGAATTTTCCGCCGTCGTTAGGGCTACCCATTAAGGTAGATACCACATAGTAGCCGGTTTGCTTTACATCTACCGTGTAGTTCATCCATTCGCCGGTATCTGTCCAACCTACCTGATAACCGCCACCTTCATTTCTAGAATAATCGATATCCACACTTTCATTGGGTCGGTATTTACCACCTGAGTTTTCGGTAGTCACATCGTGGTAACCTACGCCTTCGCCTCCCGGATCATAGTCTTCCAGTGTAATCACACCGGGTATGGGTAGAGGGCGGCCTTCGGGTATGAGTTTTATAAATCGTAAGTCGTAGATTGCAAAGTCAAAGTAGAGGCGCAACAGGTGCTTACCGGCTTTCAGCTGCACACCGCTGGCATATATATCAGTATAATTGCTGTAGCCACCGGTAGATTTTGTTGTCATGGCACTACCTGTTACTGTCACCCCATCGAGCAGCAGGTGCAGTTTCCCATTGTCGGCAGAGGTACCATAACGCAGCATCATTTGATAACTACCGGTTTCTGTCACATCTACACTGTAATCCATCCATTCATCTGTTTCTGTCCAGCCTATTTTGAAACCGCCTTCAGCAGCAGCGATGTCTACGTTTTCCGCAGGGCGGTACTGGCCTCCTCTATTGTCAATAGAGAAATCGAGGTAAGCGACTTTGTTACCGCCACGATTGAATTGCTCTAAGCCAATGACACCTGGAATAAAGAAGGGGTAGTCATTCCAGGGGGTAGAGGTAGTCGGGTTCATACGACCAATGAATTCGTCGAAGCCGAACTGGTGATCTTTTTCAAGTATGTTCACAATACCATTGTTGGTCACAATGTCAATAGCCACCGTTGTTGCATTGGACCAGCGATCTGTATAGATCACACCTTTGGTATCGCTGTAGGTAATGATGCCGGGTCCACCGTTCACATGCCCTTCCGCATCTGTACGACTAAATTTTCCATGCATAGGATAACCATAACGGATGGCAGGCAGATCCAGCCCATCCTGTAACTGCATTCTACCTGCTGAAATGGTATCCCTTGTTATGTAGCGACAGACCAGTGTATCCAGTTGTTCCTGGGGGAGTGTACTGATGTACATAGGGCCACGTCCCTGAATAGTACGCAGGGTATTCATGTTTTCGATCGCCTGTTTAAAGCTGGCATCAGATGGTGCGAATACCGTGTAACTACCTGACTTGAGACTATCCGTTAATCCAACGCGGTCTACAGCCAGCAGGAATGAATCGTATTGCTGCTGACTATGCAGAAAGTCGTAGGTATTACCATCATATTTCTTCAACTCGTTGGTATAGTCATAATATCCTTTATCCTTTTTACAGGCAGCAAAGGCGAGCAGCAGAAAAAACAAGGTGTATTTACTCATTGCCAGTAAGGATTTTGTGTGATCAATGGATTTTGTGTGATGACTTCATCCGCTACCGGCCAGTAAATACCACCATTATTGATGAGTGCCATAAACGATGGATCGTTTTGTTTGATTTTGTTGTAACGAATCAGGTCAAACCAGCGCCAGCCCTCTCCCATCAGTTCTTTACGTCTTTCTCTGAAAATGGCGTCGATCAGGTCGCCTTCGGTGGAGGCATCGTAACGTTTTATTCTTCGCAGATCGCGAATGGTGTTCAACAGGTCAATTGCCTTTTGTTGCTGACCGATCACCGCCTGCGATTCTGCCTGTAGCAGTGTGATATTTTCAAGACGGGTAATGATGATGGTGCTGGAAAATATTCTGA
This sequence comes from Chitinophaga sp. LS1, assembly GCF_034274695.1. Lineage (NCBI taxonomy): Bacteria > Pseudomonadati > Bacteroidota > Chitinophagia > Chitinophagales > Chitinophagaceae > Chitinophaga > Chitinophaga sp. LS1. Next base: position 3,209,987 of record NZ_CP128362.1, on the reverse strand, counting down.
ATGAAGGATCAGATGTATTGCCATCCTGAATCACCTTCACTTTATTGAAGATGGGGATCTGGGTATTGAAGCTGGTGAAGTAATGCTCAGAGGTAGGTATGCCTGTCAGGGTATCCAGACTGAAACGCTCGTCCAGTGGTTGATCAAATACAGAGAGGATAGTATCCTTGGGTACATAGATATCAGGCAATGCTTTGTCTACAACAGGTTTGGCGAGTGTAAGTTCTTCCAGGTGACCGGAGAAAGTAGCGTCCACATGGCCCCAGTCGAAGTTGAAACCAAGGATGTGGTTGTCCTGTTTCCAGTGGAAGAAACCGGTGCCTCTCACCAGTTCGTCAGTGCCTACATAATAGCTACCCCCTTTGGAATAGTTGTCCAGTACAAACTGTCCGTACACAGTGGCATCCACATATTTTCCCTGATAGGCGGCTACGTGTGCCAGAATAGCGTAGGCAGTGAGTTTGCGGGCCAGTACACCTGCCCAGCGGGTGCTGGTTTCATTGTAGTATTGACCCAGCTGCTGCGGATCGTCTACGCTGTATTTATAAGGCAGGTCGGGAGCAACTTCCAGCAATTCTTTTTCTACAAAAGCCAGTATAGTTGCTTTGTCATCTCTTGCTTTATTCTCAAATTCCCCATCGTGGGAGGAGGTAATTAAAGGCACATCGCCCCATACAGATACGAGGAAAAAATAGGTATACGCCCGCATAAAGCGCATCTGAGCAATATCCACTTTCATATTCTGATCTGAATACTTAGGGTCACGTTCCTTTACTTCACCTACGTGCTCCATGAACATATTGGCGGCATTGATCACGGCATAAAAGCGGCGCCAGTTAGACAATGTCTGCAATAACGGGTAAGCGGCCCGGAGATTGCCTTTGACAATGGCTTTCAGGTCCTGACGCTGTACGGATTGAAAGTCGCCCATGCGTAGTTCTCCATACATCCACCAGGCATCGTTATCTGCCATGGCGGCACGGAGTAAACCATAAACACCGATAAGGGCCGTGCGGGTATCTTCGTGTGAGTTCCAGAAGTTTTCTTCCGAAACAGCATGCGTGGAATCTATATCCAGTAGTTTTTTACAACTGGTACTACAGAACAGGAGCAGCAGTATAAATAGTCGTTTCATTACAAATCCATTTTTATGCCGATGGTGTAGGTTTTAGAGAAAGGAAGTGAGTAGCCGGTATCAAAGCCGCTATAGTCTACGAGTTCAGGATCACCACCTGTGTAAGGGGTAAGGGTAAACAGGTTGCTGGCAGTGGCGTATACCGCGAGGTTATGAATCGGGCTCTTTTTTTTCCACCACTTGGCGGTCGTAACATCGTAGGTGAGCGACAGCGTACGTAGTTTCAGGAAAGCGCCGTTTTCCAGGAAGAGGTCCTGGTCGGTGCGATAGGGATCTACTGTACTCCATGGATTATAACGTGGGTATTTATCATAGTCGCCGGCTTTGGTCCAGAAGGTGATTTCCTTTACAGCACTCATGTCTATCTTCCCTTCTCTGTTTACGAAGTCAAAGTGGTTCGCTATTTCTGCATTCATCACTTTCCTGAAAGCGGTGAAGTAAAAGTTAACACCCAGGGTCAGGCCTTTCCACCTGATATCGTTGGTGAAACCACCGGAGATGACAGGGAGTACATGTCCTTTCAAGACCTTGTCTTTATCGTCGATCACGCCGTCTTCATTCTGATCTTTCCATTTAGGATCACCTGCCTGCAGGGGAATTCCTTTATAGTTCAATGTCTTGCCGGTAGCGTGATTGGTAGGAATATCGGTATCGCGGTTGTAGATCCCGTTATTTTCCAATACCCAGAACTGGTCGATGCTACTACCTACTTTCAGCAGGCGGGTACCATCTGCTACTACGAGTTGCTGCAAGCCACCGGGCAATGCCATGAGGGTATTGCGATTGTAATTCAGGTTGATGCCTGGTTGCCAGCTGATGTGGTTTGTAGCGATGATGGCATTGGCGCTCAGGTCTACGCCCATGTTGCGGACTTTCATCCCATTCTTAAACTGGTAGGCATAGCCATATTCAGCAGAGAAAGGCACTTCCAGCAGCATGTTGTGATCCGTTTTGTGATACACATCGACGGCGAGGTTGATCCTGTCATGTAATAAACTTGTGTTCCAGCCAATGTCCAGTTGGTCGGTAAATGGCCAGCGGATGCCGTAGCCGATGTAACCGGAAGAATAGGCACGGCTGATGCCCGGAAACCCGTTGTACGAAAAGCGAACAGGGTTATTGCTGAATGAAAGGTCGGAGGTATACTGTGGACCTTCACCAAAGCGGTCATCCGGCATCAACCGGCCTACCCTTCCCCAGCTGGCGTGAAGCCTGGATGTGGTACTCAGTTGCCATCCGGCGGTAAAGGTGGGTGAATAGAACCACCAGTTGTCCGGTTGTGCACTGGAAGAGCCATCTGCTCTCATCATGAGGGAAAAGTCAAAAAGGTTGTTGTATTGATAAGCCATGCGGCCATAGAATGACAGCAGGCGATGTTTTTCTTTGTCCAGAAAGGTGAACATCAGTGCGTGGTTGAATGACTTGGGCGACAGGTAATTGTCTTTAGTATTATCAGAATACAGGAGGTTTACCCTGATCAGGTCATTGGGTCCTTTGTAGGCGTAGGCATAGTTGTAACGGTTGAAGTCTGCCTGAAAGTTTTCGCCGGCTTCGATTTTCACACCGTGTTTACCCCACTGGTGTTGAAACTGAAGGGTGTTATTCACAAACACACGTTGATTATACCCGAAGTAGTTAGAGAGATAATTTACTGTTTCCAGCAGGGTGCTGGGGTAGAATACATCACGCAGCCCTTCGTTGTAATCAAATCCAGAGAGAGAGGTAAACTGCCAGCTGTCAGAGATTTTTAAATTAATGGAGAAGTAGCCATTCACTTCATTGGTCTTATTATCATCGAAAGATTTGTCCCATTCTTTCAGGTATTGTGCATAGAATGTTTTATTGGGTGGTAGTGGACTACTCAGATCCGGCAGGTATTGCATTTCGGCAAAGCGGTCGCGGAGCCAGCGATTGCGTTTTCGTTCCAGGCGGGTGGCGCTGAGCATAGCGCTGACTGTAAAGTTTTTGAGCGGCACCATGTTGATCTTAAACATGGCATTGTAGCGATCTGATTTTGTCGCATCGGCGGCATTTGCGGAACGCTGGTTGCCGGCGGCAAAGAGGAAATTCGCCCTGTCAGTGCCGCTGGAAAGGCTGACATTGATACCGTAGGCAGGTGTATTTTTGAAATAAAGATCAGTCCAGTTACCTGGCCCGTAATAGGCATTATTAGTCGAATCCCGGAGGTATAATGGATAATTCTGACCTTCTTCTTCCGTAGCATATTTATCGTAAAATACCTGCCTGAAATCGTTTTCAAATTTAGCATTGGTGGTATAGAGGTGTGGGCGCTGTACCATCCCAAACCAGGTGTTGAAACTTATTTTTCTTTTACCGGTTACAGGCTTTTTTGTATTTATCAGAATAACCCCGCCGTTCGCGGCCCTTGGGCCGTAAATAGCTGCCTGTCCAAAGTCTTTGAGCACCTCAATACTCTCTATATTATTCAGATCAATGGCTGCAAATATATTGCTGGCCGGGCCTAAATGATTGTACTGAAACTCCTGTATATCGAAAGTAAAAGGATGATCAGCGATCAATGGAATACCATCTAAAAAGATGGTAGGCTGTGCTTCATAATTATTGCGTGCACTGATATAAGGAACCGCAGTACCGCGCAATACAATGCTGCTCATCGATGCCGGTTCGGCAGATGGCTCCTGGATATAAACACCGGCAGCATTGCCTTTGAGCAATTGTTGCAGGCTATTATAAGGGTAGAGGACTTCCCTTTCCATGCGCATGCTGTCGGCGCTGAGGGGCAGGGAATCCTTCCGTAATGACTGTGAGTGTACGTTATGGCCATACAATACCAGGCACGTGATGATGATCCGTACAGATAGATGCATATGAGAATATGTTTAAAGAAGATGTAATCGATTACACCTGGCGCTAAATGTTATACGTGGAGTATAATAGGGTGAACAACACGAACCTGACCCGTGAATACAAAAACGTGGAAAAGATTGTAAAACGATTTAGCGTTTTAGTTTAAATACATTTTTTAAAGGTTATTTAGGTTTGCTGAAATGGACTTATGATTCGGCTACAGTTTAAATGTTTTAGATTAAGGTTGAAATACAAACGCTCATAGCACTTAACGGGAACACTGAATAACAGCTCAAATATAGTTAGCTGTATGATAAAAAATATACCATTTTTCCACCTGTTCAGACATTCCCAAAATCGTTTTTGGTGGCCACCACAGGCTTATATCTATTTGATATTCAGTATCAAATTATGTTTTACACCTATACAATTCAGACAATGCTATGTGAAAGAAGGCTGCATTATTATTGCCTTAGGAAAATCTAACTTATTTTGTCTCCGACATCAACCTTGATCACGTTAATGATGCTGTAGTGACGAATCATCTACCCTCTTATAATCACGTTGAGCAACCGTTAAAAATGCCCTGAACATTAAAAAACATCTTGAATTATGGCTAAAGCGGATATGCTTGGCAGGCTTGTTAGTACACTTACCAAAGCGGAAAAAAGGTATTTCCGTTTATATTCATCCATGCAACAGGGGAACAAAGATTATGTCAATCTATTTGACCTGCTGGACAGACATTCTTTTTCCGGGCCTGCTGCAGCAAAAGTTGCCTTTCAGCAACAATATACTGGTAGTAGTTATGACGTAGCAGGAAAGTATTTGTATAAGGTATTGCTGGATTGTCTGCTTCACATGCGGCTACAGCGGGAACCACTGATAGCTGGTCTGCTGAAAGCAGAGATACTGGTAGAACGATCCTTATATGAAGATGCATTGAAGCAATTACAAAAGACGACAGAACAGGCAGACATGAAAGCACAATGGATATTATCACTATGGAGCCGGCAACAGGAAATGCAGTTGCTGCAGTTATTAAATTTTCCTGAGATCAATGAAATTGAACTGAAAGAAAAACAGGCAGAGATTGCTACTACCATCAAACAGTTGGACAACTACCAGGAACAACAGGCGCTTTATGAACAACTACGATATCAATGGCTCTACAACGGCCCTGCACGTACGCCTGTAGAAAGACAGGTATTAGATGAAATGGCTGCGCGGGAAGCACTGGTGAATACAGATCAGAAATTACATCTGCTCTTTCAGGCAAATTATTTCTTGCTGGCGGGAGAGTTTACGACAGCGTTGCAATACTTTTATGAATCGGCGCCTTTGTATGAAGCACCGGGAGAGCAGCTGATGGTGATAGAAGGAATTTTATATAGTCTGCGGGCGGCAAGAAGATATAAAGAATTGTCGCTGTTTTTGGATAAGGTATTAAGATTCAAAGCTACTTCCGGTTATTTCAGTGTGATGATTGTACGGTTGTTATTTATCTATTCACCAGCTATACATATTGATAGTGGAGAGTTTAACCACGCACTCACTTTACAACAGGAGCTACTACCTTCCTTACACTTTCAATTACTCACCCTCGTACAACGTGCAGAAATTTATTTATCACGTGCACTGGTATATCTTGGTAATGGAGATATCAACAATGCACACAATGCACTGGACCATGTACTACAACAAAGCAGTTTGTACAGCACACTCCCCCTCTACCGCACTTTCCGGCTGGTACATCTGCTCATTCAATATGAACTGGGCAACTATGAATACATCCGTTACGAAACACGGGCTTTCAGGCGGTATCTGCGACCGGATAATAAACGTGCGTTTTTGTTAGAACGGACGATGATCAAATTTCTCAGTGCAGGAGAGTTATCTCCTGTGATGGTACATAGAATTACATTATGGAAAAAGCTGCAGACAGTGTTTCAGCAGATCAGGCAAGATCCTTATGAAAAACACCAGCTACAGCTTTTTGATTTTTCGGCATGGACAGAATCGAGGATCCTGAGAAAGCCATTAAAGGAGATATTGAAAGATAAATTTGAACGGGAGGCCGACGGTTAACGCCAATGGCCTCTTTGCCAGGAGTGGCCTCGCGGTCCACTGTTCCAACGTCCTGGTACGTATGTACGATTAGGGCGTGGGCGTACATAATGAGGTTGTACATAGTAATAGTGACCACTGCGCCATCTGTATTCATTGCCGATCCAGACTGCCCCGGGGTATGGAGGTGCTGGTTGTACGATTACAGGTGGTGGGGCTGGGCGTTCGGCTACATAGTAGTCCGAAGCGCAGCTACTTAGTAGTAGTATGCCAAGTGAAAGAATGATAATCTGTTTCATAGTTTTTCAAATTTTTGTTAACTTTATCTGAATCCCCATTAACCAGGCTAACATTTTTAAACCTTACAACTGGTTCTATGGGAACATCTCTACCTTTCCTTTATTTCATATTCAAGAATAATACCAATAGACTGTATCTGTCGATTGCCTTTATTGTTGGGCTCATCCAGCTAATGGTATTTAAACACTTTTATCCCTACCCGGATTTCATTTCTGATTCTTATAGTTATATTGATACCAACCTTTACCATATGAACGTCAATTTATGGCCTGTCGGTTATTCCAGGTTTATTGCATTTATTCATCTCTTTACCTCCTCGCATGTGGGCCTGGTATATATTCAGTACCTCATCCTGCTCACTGCGTTATTGTATTTTTTCTTCACAGTACGTTACCTATATCATCTTTCACGTATCTATAGCATAGTGCTATTTATTTTCTTTTTTCTTAATCCAATATTTCTGGTACTGGCTAATTGTATTCTAAGTGATGCTATCTTTTGTGCCATCAGTCTTGTATTGTTCACACAATACTTATGGATGTTACACCGGCCTCGAACTGGCAATATCATTTTTCATGCGGTACTGATTGCATTTGCGTTTTCTATCCGTTATACAGCCATCTATTATCCGCTGCTGACGGTAATTGCTATCATGCTGTCAGATTATAAATGGCATTTAAAACTGGTAGCCGTTTTACTACCCTGGATATTGATTATTCCATTCATTATATATACACAGCAGGAAACAAAAAAACTGACGGGAACGGCCGAATTCTCTGTATTTGGCGGGTGGCAACTTGCTAATAATGCCCTGTATATGTATGGACACATCAATGTGGATAGCACTGAATTACCTACACACACCCGAACGCTGGATAGTGTAACAAAAGTATTCTGGCAAGCAAAAGCACCTACTGAAGCTGACCTTGCTGCTGTACCGGGTACCTTTTTTATTAAAGTGCCACAGGCTATCTTAAAACCTTATATGCTTAGTTATGGAAGGGCTAACTTAAATGGAGCGCCAGGTTGGTTCCAGGCCTGGGGCTCTGTGTCTCCTGTCTACAATGCATATGGAAAATGGTTGATCATGCATTATCCGATGGCCTTTTCCCGTTATTATTTATGGCCTAATGTGAAGAACTACTTCAATCCTTATCTTGAGAAATTTGGTTCTTATAATATTGGTAAGCTGGATGTATGGAAACCAGCAGTCACCTGGTTTGATCTAAAAAGCAATAAAATATCCCTGATACCTGATATTAACTTTCAGGGCCGGATATTCCGGCCCTATCCCCTCTTCTTTATGGGATTGAATATTTACTTTACCATTTGCGCATTTTTCTTCCTGACCGACCGCAAAATAAAAGAGAAACATGTAACCTTCAGAATTGCTATACTATTAACCATTGCATTCCTGATTATCAACTTCGGTTTTAGCGTATTTGCTACACCGATAGTATTACGATACCAGGTATTACCAATGATCATCTTACTGACATTTTCACTATTGCTTACAGAAAAACAATTTTCATCCACCTAATAAGCCGCCGGCGCCGGTTGGTTCCTCCTCAAATCTATCACCGTCTTATTCAAATATGGAATCCAAGCTATCAACAATATCACCCCAATGATCATTATACTGATCAGATAATAATAATCCATCGAAAACCGGATCTGCGCCTGTATATCCGCAGAACGATACAACAACCCTGTTGCAGCTTTCGTGGCCCTGTCCGCAGGCAATCCCTTCGCCATTAAACCTGCTTTATACACCCCCAATTTGGAATTCACTAAAGGATCCAATGTTGTCAACTTATCCAGAAAACGGTTATAATGCCTGCTCTTCTCATACAACTGGAAATAATTGATCAACGCAATACTGCCACAAAAACCAGCAAAACGGAAAAATACCCCCGTAGCCGAAGCCGTACTACCCAGATGCGCCGGTACTGAAGAAATACAAAAGATAATCAACGGCGCCATCAGCATACCCGCACCCATCCCCTGCGTGATCAATGGCACAATGAAAGTCTCCGCATCCGCCATCGTGGCAAACAGGAAGTTCATCCACAGATGAAACACCAGCAATAAACTAAACCCAATCAACCAGATCCATCTCATCTTCACATTGGTAATAATCATACGTGAACTCACTAACACGCCCAATACAATTCCCGTCACATTCGCCATCAGGATATAAGACAGATGTGTTGGATCCATACCCAATACCCCCGTAAAGTAGTTATTCGTAATATTCAATGCCCCTCTACAGATGTACAACACGAAGATCAACACCATCCCCACCACATAGTTCCTGTTCTTAAACACATCCAGACTAAGATAGGGTCGTTTCAAATATTTCTGCCTCATCACATGCAACACTCCCAATACCACTACACCTATAGCCGCCAGCAATATCCTGCTATCACTAAACCAGTAATACTGCTGCCCATACAACAGAACATATCCTAATAAACTCAGTCCCGTAGTATATATCACAAAACTCGCCCAATCCAGCTGATACAGGGGAAACCGCTTATTCAACCGCACCGGGTTCATCATCACAAACAACAACAAGGTACCAGGTATATAAGTAAAGATCATCCACTTGTACAGTACATTGTAATCAAACGCATCTAATAACGGCGCTGTCACCAGTGCACTAACTGCTGTAATACACAACAGGTTCATATAAAAAAGTGAATACCCGATCTCTCTTTGGCGATTACTCCGCAGCCGGCTAAAGATTAATGTAATACATACAGATGATGAAATACAGTTCGCCATACCCTGTATAAAACGCAGACTCAGTAATATATACAGGTTATGCGTTTTATAACATCCATAAGAAGTCAGGATCTGTATCACCGCTCCCATCAACAGGTATTCCTTCGTTGCAATGTATTGAAAGAATCGCCTTTCCAATGCAAAGAACCCTGCCAGTGAAGCATAGAACAATACCATGGAATACTGTACATCCGCCGGCTCTATGCCATAGTAACCCGCAGAACCGGGGGCACTGGATACAGAGATACCGAACATCAGCAGGTTTGGCAACAGGTTCAGAAATATCACAAACCTGATAAACCATTCCGAAGCCGTAGCCCATGGTTTGAATATCGTCAGTTTTCTTGTCATTGTGCTTTTGCAATCTTCACAGTTGCATTCATACCTGCGCGAAGTAGTAAATCGGCATCTGCTTTGTCAGTCAATTTGATGCGTACTGGTATACGTTGTACGATCTTCACAAAGTTACCCGTTGAGTTATCCGGAGGTAACAATGAAAATCTGGAACCAGTAGCAGGAGATAAGGATTCTACCTGGCCATTAAATATCTTTCCGGGGTAAGCATCTATCTCAATCTTTGCCTCCTGTCCTATGTGCATATGGCGCACCTGTGTTTCCTTGAAGTTGGCCACTATCCATTTACCGGCAGTCTGGTTCACGATGAATGCCAGTGTCTGCCCTGCCTGTACCAGCTGTCCTTCTTCGATGGTACGGCGGCCCATTTTGCCATCATATGGGGCTTTAATTACGGTGTAGGATACATCCAGTGTATTTCGGCCCAGCATGGCTTCTCTACGCTCTATTTCGGCCAGCAACGCCTGCTTCTGTGCTTTGATATCACCTACTTTCGATTCAGACGCTGCGTAGTTATTCAACGCTGTCTGGTAATCAGCTTTCGCTACATCCAGTGCGGTCTGTACATTTTCCAATTGTTGTTTGGTCGCTGATTCCACATCAAACAGTTTCTGGTAACGGTCCATTTCCTGTTGTTGCTTCCACAACTTTGCCTTCGCTGCCGCAATCTGTGCCTGTGTTACCGTTGCTGTTTTTGCTGTTGTAGAGATACTTGATTCCATTACCTGGATCTGTGCCTTTGCATTCAGCAGTGCAGCATTGGCTTCCTGCTGCTGTAATTTATATTCACTGTCGTCAATCAGGAGCAGGGTATCTCCTTTCTTCACGTCCTGGTTTTCTTCGTAGTTGATCTTTGTAACATATCCCACTACCCGGTTTGTGATAGGGTTAATGTATTCTTCCACCTGGGCATCATTCGTCTCTTCGAATTTATATAGGGTCATGAGCGTGATGATGCCCCATATCGCCAATCCCACTAATATTAAACCGGCTACCCATCCGGTGATAGTGGTTATCACCTTATCGGTCTTTGCATAATTTGCCATAATAATTATAGATTGCCTATTACTTTTTGTAATTGATAGTATTGTACGCGTGCTGCGATCTTTGCTGAAACGAGGTCAAAACGGGTCTGGAGCATTTGTGTGTCTGCATCCAGCAGGTCGGTCACGAGGGATAATTGGTTAAAATAAGTGTTGTTTACAATCCTTGCGTTCTCTGTTGCCTGTTTGATGTTGGTCTCTGCCACATCTATTCTCGTCAGTGCCTCCTGATAACGGAGGTAAGCTTCTTTTACCTGTTGTCTGATTACATCACCGGTTTCTTCGTGCGCTACTTCTTCTCTTTTTAATTCAAGGACAGCGGCCTTTTCTTTGTGCTTGTTATGGTAGAAGGAGGAAATAGGAAAGCTTGCTTTTACACCATACATTCCTAATCCATAAGCCGCATCTGCGTAAGGGTAGAACATGATTTGCGGATACGAAAAATTGTATTCTGCAAACAGTCCTACCTTTGGCGAGACATTTGCCTTTACACTCTTCAACGTTAGCTTTTTCAGTTCTGATTCTCCTTCTGAAATCTTCAGTTGGAAAGCATGTGTACCTGCTATATTCAGGTACTCTTCATAAGCTCCCGGTATTGCATTGCCATCAGTAAGCATACTATCTGCATCTATGCGCTCATTTTCATCATCTCCAATCAGGATAGCCAACCTCTGACGGGCAATTGCAATATCATTATCTATCTGCACCATCCCCATCTGTTGCCGGGATAATCTCAATTGTGCTCTCAGCACATCGCTCTTTAGTACAACACCATTCTTCTGTAGTTCCTGGATGTGGGCCAACTGTTTCTGCTGGTCTTCTATATCCTTTGCTATTAATTCTTTGAACCGGCAGCTGCGCACCAGATCCAGGTAACATACCGCTGCGCTGAATTTTACTTCAGACAGCGTCAGATTTTCTTGTTCTTTCGTTATAGCATGTTCCGTTTGTCCTTTCTGAATTTCAAGGTTGGTCTTATTTCCATTATATATATTGAAATAAGCATCCCCCCCAACCTTGTAGTAGTTGTGTAACACTGGATATTGCGTAGGTGTATGAAAAAATCCATCTTCATACACAGGCATATTCGTTACTCTTGCATAAGCGCCACTCACATCAATCTCCGGCAGTCTTTCTGCCTTTGCATCTTTCAGGGATTCTTCACTGGTTTGTACACGGATATGCGCCATCTGAACTTTTTTGTTGTTCTGTGCTGCTTTATCCCATACTTGTTCAAGTGTTAAATGAATTGGGGCTGTAATATCGGAAGGTTTTTGTGCTACTGCACACATCGAAAAAATTAAAACAGGCAGTAATGCACATACCCTTTTGGTATTCGGTTGCATAATCATTATTCTGCATGCAAAGTTAGGATTATGGGGAACGAGCCATTTTATCTAAATTGCCAATTATTTATCCAAACGCGCCACATGTTCCTCGAAGAGTATTTAGCCGATATTGACACTATTCCCGATTCTGTATTTGTCATGATTGATAAGGTTGAGCGTAAATGGCCGATGCATGCTCATCATAAAGGACAGCTCACCTACGTGGAAGGCGGCATCGCATATTGTAACCTGCCGGACAGATCTTTTGTTATACCCGCACGCCATTATATATGGATACCCAAACACCAGGAACACTACATCCAGGTGCGGCACTCCAGGTTCACGGCTACCCGTAACATCTATTTTTATAATTCAGATGACCAGCAATCCCCTTTTTATAATAAAATGGGTATTTATCCTGTAAATGAGCTGTTGTTGCAGATGATCAACTATACCACCCGCTGGAAAGGACATATACGACCTGGCGACCCCGGCTTCCGGTTTCTGGCATCGCTGAAAGATATATTGCCGGAAGTAAGTACGACTACCCTGCCTGTGGCCCTGCCTACTACCACACATGAACGACTGGCCCCCATACTTCAATTTATCAGCCGCCATTTTGATCAGGAGATCACCCTAGAGTCACTCAGTAATGAATTTGATATCAGCCCCCGGACCCTTTCCCGTTTATTTACTAATATACTCGATATGTCCTTTGTTCAATACCTGAAAATGCTCCGGGTTGTGAAAGGAATAGAGATGATCTTGCAGACAAACCAGACACTAAGCGAGATCGCATATCAAACAGGATATAGTAATATCGCCGCTTTCAGCAAGGTATTCTACCAGGTTACCAACAAAAGACCCAGTGCCTTTCAACAGGAAGTGATGTCCGTATAAATTTCCGATTACATCTCAGAAAATCGCCAATTTGGCGTAATGTCTCAAATCGAAGCACCCCTCTCCTTATTTTTGTTTAACAATTTTGTTAAACATGGCGTCCAAAGATAAAAAAACAGAGCAGCACATCATTGATACTGCTATGCATGTCTTCTTCACAGAAGGCCGTCTGCACGCCACTACACAGGATATTGCCGATACAGCGCGGGTAAACCGGACCCTGATACATTATTATTTCAAGTCACGGGACCAGCTGTTTGACACAGTATTTGAAAGAGCCAGACTGGAATCCATCAGGGAAACCCAGTCTGTACTATGTGCTGCACTGCCCTTCCGGAATAAGATAGAGCAATTCGTAGAGATATTACTGCTACGCCTGCAGACCTATCCTTTCCTGGAAATATCCATGACTGCCTCTATTCAGGAAGGTATTTATCTGAAAGATAAACCGGAAGTGTTCATGCAGCAGTTCATTACCGAAGTACAACAGGAAATGGATAAAGGCACCATTCAGCGCTCCAACCCGGTACATTTTATTATGAATCTCTTTTCGCTTGTAGTCTATCCATTTATTGTGAAACCCCTTAATCAGCATTTGTTTGGACTGAATGAACAGGAATATGAAAATATTGTTAAAGAAAGGAAGACTGTGATACTGAACACACTCTTTAACAACTAATCCGTAAGCTATATGCCCCTGTGATCAGCTGAACTTTTTTTTGTCATGTACATAATTAAATACTTATATGTCGAAGATCTATTTACCGGTCGCCGGCGCAGCACTTCTACTGCTGTCCTGTGGCAATAACAAAAAAGGGACTCCGAACCCGGCCGACGCGGCAAAGGACTATGCTGTCATTTCGTTAGCCCCTATCAAGGCCACGATACACTATGACTTTCCTGCTACCATCCAGGGGCAACAGGTCATAGAGGTCCGCCCCAAAGTAGATGGGTATGTGAAAGAGATCTATGTAAATGAAGGCGCCAATGTGAAGAAAGGCCAACTGTTGTTTACTATTAACAACCCTGAGTATGAACAAGATGTTTTAACTGCCAGAGCTTCTATCAAAAGTGCTGTTGCAGACGTAAATGCAGCACAGATGGATGTAAATAAAGTACGTCCGCTGGTAGAGAAAGATATCGTGAGCAAATACCAGCTGGAATCTGCTCTGTATACACTGGAATCCAAACAGGCCGCACTGGCACAGGCACAGGCCACATTGGCCAACGCCGAAACCAATGTGGGCTACACCATTATCAAAGCGCCTGCTGATGGGGTAATCGGTACCATCCCTTACAAGATCGGCGCCCTGGTAAGCAGCACCAGCACCGAAGCACTGACTAACCTTTCTAATATAAGTAACGTATACGCCTACTTTTCCCTGAACGAAAAGCAACTGCTTGATTTCTCCGAGAAGATCCCGGGTAATACGCTGGAAGAAAAAGTGAAACACCTGCCTGCAGTAACACTGGTATTGGCCAATGGCAGTGAATATTCACTGAAAGGTAAAGTAGAAACAGCCAGTGGCCTCATTGCTACTGCTACCGGTACCGTTCAGTTCAAAGCTACTTTCCCCAATCCAATGGGCATCATTAAAAGCGGTGCCAGTGCCATTCTCAGGATCCCAAGGTCTGAAGACTCTGCACTTGTGATTCCACAAAGCGCTACTTATGAACTGCAGGACAAACGGTTTGCTTACATCGTGACCAAAGATAATTATGCCATAAGTAAGCCTATCACCACAACCGCCAATGACAACGGGCAATTCTTCATTGTAAAAAGTGGTCTGAAAGCCGGTGACAAAATAGTGATCGAAGGCGCCAGCAACCTGCGCGACAGCACGCTGATCAAGCCCCGCTTAGTAAATGCCGACAGCCTCTACCAGAAGATTGACTAGCCTATTATTAAAAAAGGAATTATGCTTAAGACATTTATAGAACGTCCTGTACTCAGTACCGTGATCTCGGTGATCATTGTCATATTGGGTATCCTGGGACTCGTATCGCTTCCGATAGCGCAATACCCGGATATCGCTCCTCCTACAGTGCAGGTATCCGCCAGTTATACGGGCGCTAATGCCGACGTGGTACTGAATAGTGTGATCGTGCCGCTGGAAGAACAGATCAATGGTGTGGAAGGGATGACTTACATGACCTCCACTGCTACCAACGACGGTAGCGCCACCATCAACGTATATTTTAACGTGGGAAGGGACGCCGACCAGGCAGCTGTAGACGTGCAAAACCGCGTATCTACTGCTTCCAACCTCCTGCCAGCTGAAGTAACACAGGCGGGTGTAACAGTGAAAAAGCAACAGAGTAGTAATCTGCTCATCTCCGCTTTTTATAGCGAGAACCCGGCTTATGACCAGACTTTCCTGCAAAACTATGTAGAAATTAACCTGATCCCTGCTCTGAAAAGGGTGAACGGGGTAGGTAATGCAAACGCCTTCGGTAGCATGAACTACTCCATGCGTATCTGGCTGAAACCTGATGTCATGTCTGTTTATGGACTTACGCCTGCTGATGTAACAGATGCACTCAGTGACCAGAACATAGAAGCTGCGCCTGGTAAATTTGGTGAACAGGGTAATCAAAGCTTTCAGTACGTAATCCGCTATTCCGGTAAACTGAAAAGCATCGATGAATTTGGGAATATTATCATCAAGTCGACCGGCAACGGGCAATTACTGCACCTCAAAGATATTGCACGCATTGAACTGGGTGCCCAGTCTTACAGCAGCATGGCTACTGTGAACGGCTATCCTGCTACCAACGTATCTGTAAGCCAGACGGCAGGTTCCAACGCCAGCCAGGTTATTAATGACTGTAAAGCAGTGATTGCTGAAGCGGAAAAGAATTTCCCTAAAGGAATACATACTACCAACCTGGTGGATATCAACAAATTCCTGGATGCCAGTATCGAGAAGGTAATTCATACACTGATCGAAGCATTTGTGCTGGTATTCATTGTGGTATTCATCTTCCTGCAGGACTTCAGGTCTACCCTCATTCCTGCGATCTCCGTACCAGTGGCGATTATTGGTACCTTCTTTTTCCTGAATCTGTTTGGGTTCAGTATCAACCTGCTGACCCTCTTCGCATTGGTACTGGCCATTGGTATCGTGGTGGATGATGCGATCGTCGTCGTCGAGGCCGTACATGCCAAACTGGATACGGGATATAAATCTGCCAGAAAGGCCTCTATTGACGCGATGAGTGAAATCTCCGGCGCGATCGTTTCCATTACCCTTGTAATGTCAGCAGTATTCGTACCTGTTACTTTCATCAGTGGTTCTTCGGGTGTGTTCTATAAGCAATTTGGTATTACCCTCGCTATTGCCATCATACTTTCCGCTATCAACGCCTTGACGCTGAGCCCTGCACTGGCAGCCCTTTTTCTAAAACCACATTCGGAAGAACACAAGAAAAAGAACGTACTACAACGGTTTTATACTTCATTCAATACCGCTTTTGATACTGTTACTACTAAATATACGCGCTCTGTTACCTTCCTTTCGAAGAAACTGTGGCTGGTATTATTGGGTGTTGCAGCATTTGGCGGTGGACTTTATTACCTGATGACTTCCACTTCCAGTAGCTTTGTACCGGATGAGGACATGGGTACCATATTCGTAAACATCAGTATGCCGCCTGCTACCAGTATGGAACGTACAACTGTTATCGCCAATGAACTGGATAGCATCTGCCATACTATTCCGGCGGTGAACAATACCCTTCGTATGGCAGGTCAGAACCTGCTGGCGGGTAGCGGTAGTTCATATGGTATGATCATCCTGGAACTGAAAAAATGGAGTGATCGTACGATGAGCAATAACGATGTAATTGCCGCCCTGATGCAAAAAACAGCTCATATCAGGGAAGCGCAGATTATGCCGATGTCACTGCCTACCATTACCGGTTTCGGTATTGCTGGTGGTTTCTCCTTCCAGCTGCAGGATAAAGGTGGACATTCGACCGCTGAGTTCTATAAAGTAGCACAGGATTTCCTGGCACAACTGAGCAAGCGCCCTGAAATCCAGTATGCTTCAACCACCTTCAACCCGAATTTCCCTCAATACCTGATGGAAGTAAATGTGGCTAAAGTGAAAGAAGCAGGTCTGACTGTGAACAATGTGATGAATGCTATGCAGGTTTATTATGGTGGTTATTATGCTTCCAACTTCAACCTGTATGGTAAGCAATACCGCGTAATGATACAGGCAGATACCGCCTACAGGGCGAATATTGAAGGATTGAACAAGATATATGTACGGACCTCTGATTCCAAAATGGCGCCTATCAGTGAGTTTGTTACCCTTACCAGGGCATATGGCCCGGAAAGTATAGCACGCTTCAACCTGTTCACCGCCATGGCAGTAAACGGTTCTCCAAATGCAGGTTATAGCTCTGGTCAGGCATTAAAAGCGATCCAGGAAGTGGCTGCAGAGAAACTGCCACCGGGTTATGGATATGAGTTCTCCGGTATCAGCCGTGAAGAACAATCCAGTGGTTCCCAGTCGACATATGTGTTCATCCTCTGCCTGGTATTCGTATACTTCCTGCTGAGTGCCCAGTATGAAAGTTACCTGCTGCCATTCGCAGTACTGTTGTCACTGCCGGTGGGCCTTACAGGGACCTTCCTTTTTGCCCGCATCTTTGGCATTGACAATAATATCTATCTCCAGATTTCCCTGATCATGCTGATAGGTCTGCTGTCCAAAAACGCCATCCTGATCGTAGAGTATGCGGTGGAAAGACGGCGACATGGTATGTCTATGCTGGATTCGGCGGTAGAAGGTGCGAAAGCCCGTTTCCGACCCATCCTCATGACATCTTTCGCCTTCATCTTTGGTCTGATGCCACTGATGTTCGCTACCGGCGCCGGTGCGAATGGTAACCGCTCTATTGGTACGGCGGCAGTAGGCGGGATGCTCTTTGGTACCGTGATAGGCGTATTCATGATCCCTGTATTATTCATCATCTTCCAGACCTTACAGGAAAAAGTAAGTACCAAAAAGCATGAAGAAGAAGATGAGGATACTACAATAAAAGCGTAACACATGAAATCCAATAATAAACAACAAGCACTGTTGGTCATATTGACTGCTGCTACCTTTGCTGTTTCGTGCAGGGTTACTAAACCTTACAAACAACCGGAGAATGTGGCAGACAGTAAGTTGTACCGCGACAGTACGACTACCGATAGCACGACCATGGCCGATCTTCCATGGACGCAGTTATTCACAGATCCACATTTACAGGCCCTCATCAAAGAAGGCATAGAAAATAACCTGGACCTGCAGGTTGCCACTGCACGCCTCGAAGCGGCAGCGGCCAATCTCCGCCAGAGCAAACAGGCGTTCCTGCCTACAGCAGAAGCCACTGCCTCTGTGACCCAGCAAAAAGTAGCCATCTCACAGGGCGGTAGCTTTATTACTTACAACCGTACCTACGAGCTTTCCGCCACCGCCAGCTGGGAAGCTGATATATGGGGAAAACTGCGTAGTACAAAGCGCTCCTACATGGCCGCCCTCCTTCAGAGTGAAGCTTATCGCAGAGCGGTACTGACCCAGCTGATCGCCAACATCGCCACTAATTACTATGCATTGCTGGCATATGACGAACAACTGAAACTGACCCGCCAAACCGTGGAAAACCGCAAAGCTGATGTGGAAACCATGAAGACACTGAAAGAAAGTGATGTGGTAACCGGCGCTGACGTGGTACAGAGTGAAGCTAACCGCTACTCTGCCGAGGTGACTATTCCGGATCTGTTACAAAACATCCGGGAAACAGAAAATACCATCAGCGTATACCTGGGTCGTTCTCCAGGTACTATCGACAGAGGTACACTGGCGGAACAATCCATCAATGTGGATCTGAAAACAGGGGTGCCGGCACAGTTACTGGCTAACCGTCCGGATGTACAGGAAGCTGAATACCAGCTCCGTTACTATTACGAGTTGACCAATGTGGCCAGAACGTACTTCTACCCCAGCCTGTCTATAACCGCTACCGGTGGATTGAATGGTACCAGCCTGAATAACTACTTCGATGCTTCCCACCTTTTTGGCAGTATCGTAGGTAGTCTAACCCAGCCTATCTTCAAGCAGGGTCAGAACAAGCAACGGTTACGGGTGGCGGAAGCCAATCAGAAAGAGTACCTGGCTACCTACAAATCAACCCTGCTCTCTGCAGGTCAGGAGGTGACCAATGCCCTGTTTGACTACAATGCCGCGATAGACAAGGCTTCCATCAGGGGCCAGCAGATCACTTACCTGCAAAAGTCTGTAGACTATACAAAAGAACTACTGAAGTATACATCCAATACCAACTATACGGATGTACTCACCTCAGAACAAAGCCTGCTCACCGCCCAGCTGAACAGTATCAGCGACAAACTACAACAGCTGCAAGCCGTTGTGACGCTGTACCGAAGCCTTGGTGGAGGATGGAAATAATCAAAGAAAGAGGTCCGCAATTGTGGACCTCTTTCTTTTTATACTATCTTGCGACATATTTTTTAATGTATGACAGCAAGCAGTGATCAAAGAACGGCGCTTTATTCAAGGATCTTTATTGCCATCTATACAATATTGATGACGCCCATTGGTGGCGCCATTCTTTTTTGTGTGAACCTCCGAAACACAGGCAGGTTAAAGAGCATTCCCTTTGTCATGCTGGGTGCCATGGTTTTTGAATACTTCCATTTGCAGATGATACTGCATAACAGAACCGGCAGAACTGACGTCATTTTTGTACCCTCCCTTATTTTTGCTTTTCTATTGAGCTTTCCGGTATGGCGACTGCTTTTGAGAGGCATTCCTCCCTACAAATTATTACCCGCGTGGATACCCTTGATTATCATGGCTATAGTGTGGCTGGCCGTGATTGGGTACTTTAATTTTTAACATTTTTAAAGGTTTATATTGGCTATTTTCGGCCCTTTAAATCCCCTTTACGCTCAGACAACTTTATCAATAAACAATAAAATCTACCCCGGGAGCACATCTTTACTATTGAACTGCTGCTGTGGAGTCAATGAACAAAGCATATGAATATTTTCAAAAACG
This sequence comes from Chitinophaga sp. LS1, assembly GCF_034274695.1. Lineage (NCBI taxonomy): Bacteria > Pseudomonadati > Bacteroidota > Chitinophagia > Chitinophagales > Chitinophagaceae > Chitinophaga > Chitinophaga sp. LS1. The sequence goes on along the minus strand of NZ_CP128362.1, from coordinate 3,190,168 downwards.
CAGCCATCGCCGCCGCACTGTTACTGTCAGCCTCATTAGTGCATGCACAGATACCTAACTGGCAAAATATGGACCTGCAAAAAGATTCCGTTTTCGGTATCAGTGTAGAAAAGGCGTACAATGAACTGCTGAAAGACAAGAAATCTAAACCTGTAGTAGTAGCCATTATCGATAGCGGTATTGATACCGCTCATGAAGACCTGAAATCTGTCCTCTGGGTGAACCTCAAGGAGAAAAGAGGTAATGGTAAAGACGACGACAAGAATCACTATATTGATGATATCAATGGCTGGGACTTCATCGGTTCTGCCAAAGGCAATGTAGATTATGACAACCTGGAGCTTACCCGCCTGGTACGTGCAGGTAAGGCCCGTTTTGCCAATCCCTCTGCAGACACCAACGGTCTCTACCAATATAAAAGACTGCTTGATAAATACGAGGACGAGCTGGACGAGGCTAAAAAGTCACTCTACGGTGTGTCCCGCTTCAAAGGTATGCTGGATACGATGGTGGCCAAAATGAACAAGGAAAATCCTACTGCTGCTGATTTCCAGACATTTAATACAGACAATCCGGTAGAATCACAGATCAAGCAGATCGTAAGTCAGCAACTGCTGCGCTACCCTGACTATAAATCATTCAAAGAGAATGAACTGGATAGAGCATACGATCACTTCAAAGAGCAGGTAGATTACCAGCTGAACCTGGATTATGATAACCGCGCCATCGTAGGTGACAATTATGCAAATCCTGAAGAACACTATTATGGCAATAACGATGTAACTGGTCCGGATGCGGATCATGGTACCCACGTAGCAGGTATCATCGGTGCTGGCCGAAATAATAACCTCGGTATCAATGGCGTAGCTGACAATGTATTGCTTATGCCAGTGCGTGCGGTACCTAACGGTGATGAAAGAGATAAGGACGTGGCCAATGCTCTGCGTTATGCAGTAGACAATGGTGCTAAAGTGATCAACATGAGCTTTGGTAAACCTTACTCTCCAAATAAGAAAGTAGTAGACGATGCGGTGAAATACGCCATGTCTAAAGATGTACTGCTGGTACACGCAGCAGGTAACGATGGTCAGAACACAGATTCTGTAGCTAACTATCCTAACCGTACTTACCTGGGTGGTGGTACTGCTGAAGCCTGGATCGAAGTAGGTGCTTCCGGTCCGGAAGATGATGAGAGCCTGCCAGCTTCTTTCTCTAACTATGGTAAGACTGCGGTAGACGTATTTGCACCTGGTGTAAGCATTTATTCTTCTATTCCTGGTTCTAAATATGATTACCATGATGGTACCAGTATGGCGGCACCGGTAGTAACCGGTCTGGCTGCGCTGATCCGTTCTTATTATCCTAAACTGACAGCAGTACAGGTAAAAGAGATCATCTTAAAGTCTGTAGTGAAAGTGGAGCATTCCGTAACAATTGGTGATGAAAATGGTCAGCCTAAAGAAACATATATGGAAGATCTGTGTAGAACAGGTGGTGTAGTAAATGCTTACAAAGCACTGCAACTGGCTGCGACTTATAAATAATCTATTCTTTTTATAGAAGGAAAGCCCTGCTTAATAAGCGGGGCTTTTTTATTGCCTGATTTTAGTGGCAAGCGCAAGGCTATATCCCCGTCAGTGGCAGTTATAGCGGGGATTCATGGAAAGGTTCAGAACTTTCTAAAATAAATTTTGCTTTTTATTTTAGAAAGTTATAATTTTGCCGTCCCGAACAACGAATAACTATTGCCTGATAGTATAACGGTAGTACGACAGACTCTGACTCTGTTTGTCTTGGTTCGAATCCAGGTCAGGCAACTACTCAAAAAGAGAATCTTTTTTAAACCGCTGAGAAATTCATTTTCAGCGGTTTATTTTTTTAGGTTGTAGCCTCTCAAAAAGTCGAATCTTCGTTTTTTTGATACTTTATTACTACTTCTTCTTTATATCTATTTAATCGTCAAACTCTCTATCGCACCCTGTTCTTTTGATGCTGTTACTTTTCATCTCATTAGCGTTGTATTGTTTTACACTTTTATTTACGCTTTTGGGGTAATCTGAAAACAGAATCACTTAATCAATGCTGATCAATCTATCATTTTAACGAAATTTGTATTGCATTAGCGCAAGAAAGGAGGCCTTCATGGAAATACCTGTTTTTCGTCCCGTATATAATTGGCGAAATCATATTAAGCCAAACAGGCGCTATAAAATTCACATCCGGTACGTATTGGCCCTCCAATGCAACTTTTGAGGAAACACTATCTTTTGCAAAAGTAAAACAGCTGGACAATATTGCCAGCTGCCCCAAAATATTAACCCCGACTGTTGGATCAAATCTAAACTATTACAAATCATACCCCATTGGGAACCACACCCCTCTAGCAACTGGACTTAACATATTTGAGACTGTAAAATTTCCTGTGTAAATGGCCTATGGTGGTGAATTATCTCAATAGGCCCCAAAACCGGGGAAGGCGCTGCTGCCGCGCCATTCCCCCCTCCCCATCCCGGCAGGGTTTCAAACAATGGGGAAGGGGTTTACACAAAATATTTTACGCCTTATGTTTTTCTACTAAGTCTTTAAATGCATAAAGCAAGAATTCTAATTTATTTAAATCTCCGGCACCAAAATATTTTTTATCCTTAACCTTATAGTAATACCAATCATCTTCAGTATTTTCTATTACATCTGTTTCCATCTCCAAGCTTTCTAGTTCTGTATCAGTCAAGTCAATTGTAACATACCAACCAGGATTATCAAGGGTACCAATTTTTACTCCATACATATGTTCCCAAGATCCATTACAATTAGAAGTCATCCATTGTGAAATCCACGAAAGTATTTCTGACATAACAATATTATATTTATTATTAAATTGATCCTGGAATCAAAAATCTGTTATTTTTAGGGAATTCAGACGGATCTGCAGACCTGGCTGTGGAGAGCAACGTATACAGAGAGATTATAGGCAAGTATGAGCGTGGGGATGCTACGCCATTCATCGATTTCGCAAAACGGATTGCTGACGCACTGGGCGTATCACTGGATTACCTGGTGGGTGAAGGGATTAACGCTCACTTTGATAAAAAAACGCTGCAACGTATCCAGGACATTGAGAAGCTCGATGAGGATACTAAAGAGAAGGTGTATTTCCTTATTGATAACATTATTCAAAATACTAAGGCTAAAAAAGCCTTTAACTCATAAAGAAGCCGCAGGCAATCACCTGCGGCTTTTGTAGTATCTCAGTTAGCCTTTAATACAGCCTTTATATGTTTCCAACGGATAAATTGTGTTATTAAAAGGGATATAACACCAGCTATAAATATTCCCTGCCCGTATCTAACTGCCCAATAAGTAAAGGGGCTACCTATAATTAACCATTCAATCAGTAGCTTTACTCTGGGATTGCTTGTTTTTTTAACAATAAGTAGTAAATCAAGTAGTAAATCAAGTATTACTAATAATAATATTAACAACACCCAAAAAACAAGTCCGTACAAGCAAACTAATATTAAAGCGGGAAGTACCGACTGGAATAAGTTCCTTGATACATTTGTATCAATTAGATTTAAGGCAATAGCATATAAAAAAACTGCTATAAAAACACCTATAATATTAATCCAATTTGTCTTGATAATTTTCATATTTTACTACTGAACTGTTGGTTTATTTTGGTTCATCTTATTCCAATCCGTTATACTATAAGTTTTGTTCCCTTGTTGAACTCCAGTAAAAACACCCATATCATCCATAGTTACTGTAAAATTTGCTGACATCATTGATCTATTATTATTATTATTATTATTGCCAGGCAGACTTGTATATGGATTACCATTTGCTGCACTTACACCTATAAATAAACAGTAGTTGTTGTAGTGTGCCATAATTTATAAAAAGTATCGATTTTATTCAAATCTTCGATAAAAAAGTTCGATTGCCCCCCAGCTGGCCTAACACTAAAAAAGAACCTTTTTAAAACCAGCATAGCACACTTATTCTATCTGCATGACTCGCATACTCAAAGCCTATTTCCCGGCATTCATCCATAAAAATAGCCTTTCCATATTTTTCTACATTTATTAGAAAACAGCTTGATTAAATTTAGGTAATTCATACCATTTCTCCACTGCATTGTAGTTCGAATCAAAACCATTACCTGTACCTTATTATTAGGTGTGTAATCCCTTTGCCATTTTTTGTATTCAATTATGTATATCACAACCCGCACCCGTACTAAGACGATTTTATTTCTGTGGATGTTATTAAGTATTTGTCATTGGGGAAAGGGACAATCCCCGTCCATTATACCACTACCCGCAGAACAGGCAGAACTCTTTAAGTACAATAGCACCCCGGTCAGCATGATGACCGGCGTCCCCCAGATTTCTTACCCGCTTTATGAAATCAATACAGGCTGGATCAAGGTCCCAATTTCACTCAGTTACCATGCATCCGGCATAAAGGTCGGCCAAAAAGCAACATGGGTAGGTCTTGGATGGTCACTTATGGCAGGCGGCTCTATCGCGCGCCAGATCAGGGGAGATGAAGATGAGACAGAAACCTATGGTTGGTTTAATCAAAGCACACCTATTAACAGTTTTGGTAGTGTGGTGACTTATGATGGACGAAAAAACTATTACGAAAGCAGGCCTGACCTGCAACCAGATTTTTTCAATTATAATTTCACTGGTAAATCCGGGCGGTTTCTATATTCCAGGGACCAGAAGAATTTTGTCACCGCCCCCTATCAACCTGTCAGCATTACACATACCAGTGATAATAACTATGTAATCACAGATGACGATGGTAGCCGCTATTTCTTTACACAAAAATTCAACACGACTACTGATAATTCAGGTCTGCAAACACACGTCATCGGCTGGAACCTGACTAAAATCATATCCAATGATGGTGCAGACAGTGTGCTATTTAACTATGCAACCGTCACAGGTAACGGTGATAAAGCCGCCGACGACGTACTAACCTTTAATAAGGTATATCGCAAGAACGTATCTGGTACAGATGATGCGGCCTCCTATGTAGCAGATGAAGTTGTCAAAACCATCTCTTACTCTTATAATAACGTACCTAAAATCAGTGAAATCATTTTCCGTCAGGGGAAAGTGAAGTTCTATGCCAATACCGTCAGGGCCGACTATGCAGGCAATGCGCTGGACAGCATTGTCGTATATAGCAATGATAATGGCACTTACAACCGTGTTAAAAAGGTTTCATTTAACTATAGTTACTTTTACACGGGTAATTCATATCCCAGCTTTACAGATTACCGGCTCAAACTCCTTTCATTTTCCAACGAGGATCTGAATGGAGAACAACCAGAAAAGTATACCTTCAATTACAACAGCACAACCTTACCCAATACCTTATCCTGTTCACAGGATTGGTGGGGATTCTACAATGGTGTAACACAATACACCCTCATGCCCAAACAACTCCCGTCTCAGACAGAAATTCAAAAGTATGGGAAGTTAGGCACTGCAGACAGGTCCGCTTCTGAAACATATATTATGGCAGGAATCCTGAATAAGGTGACCTATCCAACCGGAGGGTATACCACTTACGATTATGCCATGAATAAATATGAGAGAACACCTGATAATAAAGATTCTACAATAGCTTCCATCACACTGGCCGGTCCTGCAAAGGTAGGCGTCACTTATGGCTGGGATAGTGCCACAACGACATTCCAGGTCAGACCTCCTAACAATAACCAGGATTATTACGAGCTGGATATCTCAATAGATTTTTCAGCATCTTCTGCCAATCCACCGCTGAGTTATGCACAGGAGGTACAGCTGAGAGATCTTACCACTGCCAAAATAGTAGCCAGCTGGAATTCTGATACCTATCTCAATGCAGGTACAAACGGGACAGCTCATACGCTCACGGCCACTTACACCTGCGATACCAGTCATACATACCAGTTATACGTGGGGATCAATGATCTACCCACTACTACGGTGACTGCAATCATTTCCATCGCCGTTCCGGACAATAGTACAAAATACAAATATGGTGGTGGAATCCGTGTAGAAACAATCAGTAGTTATAATCTTGACAATACCCTACAGAAGAAAGATGTGTATAAGTATGGGGAAAATGAATCTGGTATTGGCTACATGCCTACTTCAGCGGACGATATGATGACTAATATCTTTTACACTACCGGAACCAGGAGATATGTCGCGGTATCTTCTACTGGTTGTAAAACGGAAGATGGTAACAAATATACTTATATCGCCCAATCTACCTATCCTACTGTCACCTTCCAGGGAGCGAATGTATTGTACCCTTATGTTACAAAGTATGAATACAGCAATACCCGCCCCAATGGTAAAACAATGTTTACTTTTAATATACCCAATGACTTTGTCACCATTGGTAACCAATCTGCCCTTGGAGGAAAGGAAAGAATTGATAACGGGCTTTCAGATGAATTGCCAATAAAGACTTCGTATTATAAATTCAACAGCACTGACAGCTCCTTTTCACTTATAAAAGAATCAGTCAATACCTGGGAGCTATTCAACTTTAGTCAGGACTCTGCCCTCATGGTGTACCCGACAATAGAATACGCTACCTCTGAGCATTGTGTAGACTCTTATACTGACTACAGTTCATTTGTCTACATGGTAAAAAGCGGTGGGCGGCATCTGGCTGCTGTTACAGATAATAACTACGATGATAATGGTACTGTATTCACTAATACGGTCAACTACACCTATAATGATAAAAACTATCCTCAAAAAATCACAAAACTCAATAGTAAAAATGATACCCTGGTCACAGAAATGCGCTACCCCGGTGAACATAGCAGTACAGATGTAAATGCTGGTGTGCTGGACCACATGGTGACTAAAAACATGCTTCGTCAACCCTACTGGCAGGGCAACTATACCAACAGTACCTTATTAAGTTATAAACATACCATTTATAGCGACAGCTGGAGTGCTAATGACAGCCTGATCGCACCAAAAATTGACAGCAACTGGCAATTCGGTAATGATAACAGCTTACCTGCCATCACGACGGCCTATCAGAGCTATGGTAAGTATGGCAACATCTGCCAGCTTAGAGATGGCAATGGTCTCACTTCTGCGTTTACCTGGTCTGCCAATGGCACCTACCCTGTATCACAAACAGCAGGTGCTGCTATTAACCAGGTCATGTACGATGGATTTGAAGATGCTGACAGCTGGACAGGTATCACCCGCGATGCGACCCTATCTCATACCGGCACCTATGCAGGTCTGACTACAGGAAGTAGTACCTATACCAATGCTTCCTGGTGCAATGTCGCATTGACAACCGCTACTTCCTTCCGCTATTCCGGTTGGGTATACAGTAATGGTCCGGGGGCAGCCATCAGTTTACTCATGAAGACCAGCAGCGAAACAGGCAGCTATACCTATATAGATAATGTATCTACATCCACCACCGGGCAATGGGTATATCTCGAAAAAGAATATAGCATCCCTGCCGGCGTCGCCTACATCAGCCTTCGCCTCGATAACCAGGGTAGTGGTAAAGTATGGTTTGATGAAGTGGCACTACGACCCGCAGCATCACAAATGAGCCACTATTCTTATTTACCACTGGTAGGTATGAGCAGTAAATCAGATGAAGGAAATCATACCCTGTACTATGAATTCGACGGATTGAACCGGCTGAAACTAATCAGGAATAAGGATAAGAACATCCTGAAAATGTATTGCTACAACTATGCCGGCGATATAAACAGGTGTGAAGGCACTACCTATTACAACGATTATCAAAGTCAAACTTTCAGCAAAACCTGTACACTGAGTGGAACCACTACCTCCATTACTTATGCGGTCGATGCTGGTAAATATAGCTCAAGCGTAAGTGTGAGTGATGCCAATGCAAAAGCACTCGCCGATATTCAGTCAAACGGACAGGCGTATGCAGACCTGATGGGAGACTGTAGTTATTTCCTGAGTCAGCAAATGACAGACACTTTTACTGCAACATGCACCGATAATGGTGTAGGTACAACAGTCACCTATACCCTTTCAGAAGGTGCAGATACATCCACCATCAGCCAGGACGATGCGAATACAAAAGCAAAATCACGTCTTGACTCACTGGGGCAACGCTATGCCAACAGTACCTGTACGTGGAGCAATGAGGCACAAAGTGGTACCTATACCCGGGCATGTACAGCTGCCAATGCAGAAGGAACAGCGGTTACCTACACCGTTGCAGCCGGTAAATACACCTCTTCAGTCAGCCTCTCAGTTGCCAATGCATTGGCAAAACAGGAAGTATCCGATAGCGGACAGGTATATGCCAACAGAAACGGTCTTTGTTATTATTACAGTGATGCACAATCTGTAAGCGCTACCCGCGAATGTTCTACAGGTTATATAGGTACAACCGTCACCTACACCGTAGCAGCGCGGCACGACTCTTCCCTTATCAGCAAGGATTCAGCCAATGCTGCAGCGCTGAGATATACAAAAGCCAATGCACAATCTTATGCAAATACCAATGGTGCATGTCAAACCTGTAACCTTCTCTTCAGTAAGAAATCCGGTAGCAGCAATTTAGGCACCTTTAATGTGGCCATTACCAATACCTCTACCGGATCCACCGTATACCAACAGACCTTTGTCGATCCGACAGATGCACAGCTGGCAGTATGCTCCATCATCGCCAGTGATGCCACCTATACTATTACCATTACAGCCCAGAATTATCTGTATGCCACCGTGAACGGTACAGAAAAGGCGATCAGTCCGGGCTACAGCAAATCATGGTCACTGGCACCTACACTGACCATTGTCTTTTCTTCCTCCGGCACAACTACATATAGCAGTGCTGCTGTAAGTAAGTCATTCCAGAAAACCAGCTGTACCAGAGACTCTACAGGATCTTACGTTACCTATACCGTGGCAGCCGGCAAGTATACGTCTACCCTATCACAGGAATATGTTGATTCACTGGCCAATGCATATGCTACTGCAAACGGACCATCCTATGCGAATACAAATGGTTACTGCTTCCCTTCAGGTAAGAATTTCGCAATAGTAGTAAAGAAAGGTGGTACCGACCCTGGTACAGTCAGCATCACCGCTACCAATACCAGTAGTAGCACGGCAGAGGTGAAGACAACAGCCATCACGGAATGGCCATATTATGCCGCCATCACCAGTGGTAAAACATTTACAATTTCTATTGCCCCCATTGGTTCCGGCATATCTATGACCGCCGATGTAAATGGCACCCAGAAAACAGTTTCATCTGGCTCCACCATCACTTTCACCGGCAATTCCGCTCCTATTATGATTCTTATCTGGAAAAATTAAACCCATGAACAAACATCTATCTATATATATCATATTTTGCTGCCTGCTGGGAATATTCCATCCCGGCAGCGCACAGGTGCCTGTTACCACCCAACATACTGCTGCTACTCCCGTTATACGACCTTCCGCTTATACAACTACTGCTTACAGCTCCTTATACATCTGGACACCGGCTATGATCACAGCAGATGCTGATGCCGTATTAGATACCAGCCATACTGCTGCAGCGGTAAAACTGACGACACAATACCTGGACGGATTGGGACGTCCCTTACAAACTGTAGAGAGAAGGATCAGTCCTAACGGCAATGATATGGTTACCGCCTATACATACGATTCTCTTGGCAGGCAACAATATCAATACCTGCCCTATATACATCAACAGGATAGTGCCCATAATGGGAAAATAAAATCAGATCCATTTGCAGCACAAGCATCTTTTTATCAAAATACTGCACTCAACCCCGGCATCGCAAATGAACATGTGTACTATAGCCAGACTGAGTATGAAGCCTCTCCACTAAACCGGGTATTAAAGAAATGGGACCCCGGTGATAGTTGGGCACAAACGGGCGGAAATCATCCGGTAGAAATGCAGTACTATTACAATACCAGCGACGATGCTGTGCTGATCTGGAAAATTGCAATTAGTAAAAAGAACTGTTCCACCACTGCTACTTATGGTTCCGGTTCCGCAACTCTTCCCGATACTGCCGGCATTTACAGTACCGGGCAGCTCAATAAAAACATTTTAATCGATGAAGCAGGGCTCCAGGTGATAGAATACAAGGACAAAGACGGCAAACTCATTCTCAAAAAAGTACAATTGGCCGATAGTCCTGGTAAAGCCCATGATGGATGGTTATGCACCTACTATGTGTATGACGATCTGGGTAGTCTTCGTTTTGTAATACCGCCACTGGCAGTACAAAATATCATGTCTGACTGGAAGATCACTTCAACCGTCGCCGATGAACTTTGCTTCCAGTATCAATATGATGCACGTGGCCGCATGATTTCGAAAAAAATCCCCGGAGCAGGAGCTGTTTTAATGGCTTATGATAGCCGAAACAGAGTCGTATTTACACAGGATTCATTACAAAGAGGCCAGTCTTCTCCCGAGTGGCTGACTACCTTCTACGATGGATTGAACCGCCCCTATGAAACGGCGCTTTACACGGTTACCAGCAGCAGAGAAGCCCTGCAATGCACGCTGAATACTTCTACCAGCGATACCTCTCCGGTCTATAATCCCCTGCCGGACATCAGCGCGGGTGCACTTTCACCATTGTCTTACACTTACTATGATAATTATAACTATACTGGTGTACATAGCCTTGTGAACACAGGTCTTTCAAAACCGGAAGCAGGCGACAATCCTTATAGCCAGGCCAATACTTCTTCCAGTACGCGTGTCGCAACTCTCACCACAGGAACAAAGGTTCGCATATTAGGCACAGACCAATGGCTCACCACCACAAACTACTTCGACGATGATGCCCTGACTATCCAGACAATTGCAGATAATCATACAGGTGGAAAAAATGTGACCAGCCTTCTATATGACTACAATGGCAAGGTGTTAAGCACCTACCTTACGCATACCAATCCTTCCAGCACTGTTACGCCTCAGACAACCTTACTGACCAAAATGGGTTATGATGCAGCTGGTCACCTGATTTCACTCGTCAAGCGGCTGAATGACAGCACCAACCTCGAGGAAAAGATCGCAGAGAACACCTATAATGAGCTGGGACAATTGCTACAAAAGAAAATAGGCGTAGCTGCCAGTGGGCAGTTAGATACCCTCACCTATACTTATAATATAAAAGGCTGGTTAGCGGGTATCAACAAAGCATTCGTCAATTCCACCGGCACAGACAACTGGTTCGGTGAAGAAATCAGTTATGATAATGGCTTTGATAGCAGCCAATACAATGGCAACATTGCAGGCATCAAATGGAAAACCAGGTCCAACGGCATACCAAGGGCATACGGGTTTGGTTATGATGGCGCCAACCGCCTAAAAAAGGCTGTCTTTAACCAGCAAAACAATACTGGAGCAGCATGGACATCAGACAAAGCTGACTTTACAGTAAGCAACCTCGCTTATGATGCAAATGGTAACATTAGCTCAATGAAACAACAGGGGTTAATAGGTACTACCAACAGTAATGTGGATAACCTGACATATACCTACCAGGCCAATAGTAATAAGCTATTGACTGTGACAGATGCCAGTAATACAAGCACCGCCAAACTAGGTGATTTTAATGATGGTACAAACACAGGCAATGACTATACATACAACGGTAATGGCAATTTAATATCCGATCAGAATAAGCAAATCACTTCTATCAGTTATAACCTGCTGAATCTTCCCGAAAAAATTCTGGTCAGCGGCAAGGGTACAATTAATTATTTATATACAGCAGATGGCAGGAAACTGAAAAAAACCGTGGTGGACAGTACCTCGTCTCCTGTCAAAACCACTGTGACTGATTACATAGAAGGATTAGTGTATGAACGGGACACCTTACGATATATTATTCACGAAGAAGGCCGTATTCGCCCGGAATACGATTCCGGCAAAGCCCTCGTTTATCATTGGGATTATTTTGAAAAAGATCACCTGGGCAATGTCCGGGTAGTATTGGGAGATAATGCAGACACCAGCGTATACGCTGCTACCATGGAGACTGCCAGCAGTGCGACTGAAAATGCTTTATTCAGTAACATAGACAATACCCGCACGGCGCTTCCTGCTGGCTATCCAACGGATGAAACTACCAATCCAAATGCATATGTAGCCAGGCTGAATGCAGAAAGTGGTGAAAAAATAGGACCTTCCATTGTATTACGGGTCATGGCGGGGGATACCCTGCAGCTGGGGGTCAAAGCATTTTACAAAAGCACAGCAGCAAGCACCTCCAGTACTACCACAAGCAGTATGCTAGCCGCACTCATACAGGCATTCAGTTCTTCCACTATCTCTGATGGTACACATGCGGCTGCGGGTACAAATTCCGCTATTTCGTCAGCATATACGTCCAGTGAGTACGAAGAGTTGATCAGCAAGGATGCGGATGAGAACCTTGCTACTAAACCAAAGGCGTATCTCACCTATGTACTTTTTGACGACCTGTTCAACATGGTAGATGATAATAGTGGTGTGAAACAGGTACAGGGAAATCCTGATGAATTGCAAACATTGACGGTAGAGAAGTTCGTTATTAAAAAAACAGGATTTGTTTATATTTATACGAGTAATGAAAGTGGGGAGAATGTGTATTTTGATAATCTGGTGGTAGTCCATAACAGAGGGCCGTTATTGGAGGAGACGCATTATTATCCATGGGGGTTGACAATGGCAGGGATTAGTTCGAATGCCTTGAAGGGTGTGAACTATTCGGAGAATAGGTTGAAGTATAATAGTAAAGAACTTCAGTCAAAGGAATTTGGAGATGGGAGTGGGTTAGGGTGGTATGATTATGGAGCAAGAATGTATGATCAGCAGATAGGAAGATTCAATAGAATTGATAGGTTTACTGATTCTGTTCCAGATTTTTCACCCTATCACTATGCGAATAACAATCCTATTTTATACATTGATATTAATGGAGATTCAACAGTACCTGCTACTCCGATTGCTCCGATTAATTGGGTAATTCCATTAAAGCCGGTTACAGTAACAGCACAAAGTGCAAATACAAACCAAGCAACTGGGAGTACGACAAATGCAAATTCAATGGCATACCCGTTTTATAATTTTGGAACTATTAATACGATGACTAATCATATTAGTGTACCTGCTTACTTATTGAATATTAACATACCTAAGGCTACCTTAAGTAAATTGCCACAATGGTTTGTAGGGAAATATGGTCGTAGTATAGCTATGAAAGGGGCAAATAAATATACGAGTGTTTTATCCATTCAAATGAGGAGACTAGGTTGGCAGCATGGTGGTAGAATTATAGGAGATGTTTCTGCTGTGGCAGCATTTACTTCGCTTGCTGTAGATAATGGTTATTACTACAACGATATAATTCAAGGGAAGCAATCATTTGATCAAGTTCAAGAACATTATGATGATGTAACTTTAAGTCCCATGTTCTGGCTATATAAGAGAATAGAACCTTGGTTAATAAACTTAGGAGAGCCTAATAAATAAAAATATGGAACAAATCAAACCAGCGTTAAAGGATTTTATTATTGATTTTTGCAAAGAGAATAAGATTAAAAGAATTGATTTAGATAATATAAATATAAATACCAGTCTAGATTTAGACCTTAATATATTTGATGATGATATGGATTTGTTCATAACGGAATTTGTGAATAGATTTAAAATTGATTATTCGAATTTTAGCTGGGAGAAATATGGATATCCAACGAGTTCTGTGTTAGTCGGTATTATCAGGGGTATTTTTGGATATAAGAATGAATGGGTCAAACGGGTCGCTAGCTTTTTATATATGCCTAAGCTAAAAGTCCAAGATTTACAGAAGGCAATAGAGTCAGGAGTCCTTTTATGATATTGATTACAAAAAAGCCGCAGTTGCCTGCGGCTTTTTCATTTATGATTATAAGCTGTTTTATTTTTAAAGTCCCGAATCATCATATCAATATGGTTGAGGATATATCCCCTGGCCGCTTCAGGGAGTGTATTAATATCTTCCAACTGCTTTAACGTAGCCTTATCTAGGACTAGGTTAGTTTTACCTACGAGGTAATCAATCGAAACGGCCAGCACATCTGCAATTTTAATAATTACATCAATGGATGGGGTCATGATATCCCTCTCATATCTGCCGATGATATCACCGGAGGTACCGATCTGTTTGCCGAGATCGGCCTGGGATAAGGATTTCTGCTTACGCAAGAGCATTATATGTTCACCAATAGTCATACTGAAACGTATTAAAATAGACCCATTTTAGTGGATAATAGCATATCAAATTGGACAGAAAGTAGGAGATGCCATTTCCATCTATACCGGTGCGCTTGAGGATATTTCGGCAGGAGGTGGAGAAGTATTATCTTTAGGCAGCGCGACCGCAGTTGCTGTACCGGTAGCTATTCATGGTACTACTACTACTATTGCATTTGGATTAAAGAATTTATTAAGCAATCCAGTAAAGATTGTAGAAAGTGAAAAAACTCCAAATATCAAAAAACCTCCAACAGGGAAAGGAACTGTTGATCCTGCTAACAGAGATAGAAGGAGAAATGTTACGGAAAAATAAAAAGATGAAATTCACGTTGAACAGAATGAAAAGTGCGCACAATGTGAAACAGAAACGCCCAGAAAGGATATGCAATTCCATCACGTTAAAAGGCATGCGGATGGCGGTCCATCAACAAAGGAAAATGTAAAAGGTGTTTGTAAAACTTGTCATACTGAACTACATCAATAATGGAAAAAGAAAAGTATATAGAAGAAATTAAATCCAATATCCAAAAATTTGGATATCATGTAACGTATGTAATTGCTGATATTTCACCAAGTTTTGCATACACCATTGGCCTTTCCCAAACTTTCAATTTTGAGTTAGTAATTGCTGGTGGTGCATTTTATAACAGAGCAGAAAAAGAGACAATAATTACAAGTATAGCAGATAAAATAATTGAGACGGATAATAAAATTCCTCAGTCCATAAATCTTGGGGAACTAGGCGTATTTTCCCTCTCACTTGTAGATGAGTCATGGAGTAAATTATTCCTACTTGGAGTTTATGATATCTTAAAAAAAGAAACTGTCGTAGCATTGGGAATAGTTCCAGATCAAAATCATTTTACATTGGACATTCCTAAAATGTCTGTACCATTTAATGTAAACAATGAACCAGTCTGGCAATGGATGGCAAAGGAGTGGAAATATAATGTGTCGAAGGAATCAACTGTCGGTACTGATCTTGATGCCTTAAAAGGGAAAGCTATCACTGAAGTCACAAGATGGGAGGATGACTATTGGGAGATGTACCACGGTGATGGGAATGAAATGCCAAAGGATCAAATAAGAGTTGTATCGATAGGGACTATGCTTGGAATTGATCCATCATTAATAGCAGCGTTTGATGTACCATTAGAAAAAGGTTTGTATAGAGAAAGTGCAGATGACGAATGGAAGAAATGGAGGTGGTAATTAGGTAAAAAAGAATCGATCAATTGGTTTGGATTTTCAGAAGGATCGATAAGGATCGTGAAAGGATACCTGAATCTTCTGTCGCGCTCTTCCAGTAAGCGTGTCGTCATTCTCATCACAGGAACAAAGGTTCGCATATTAGTCACCGACCAATGGCTCATAGAAAAGATGTGACCAACCTTCTATATAACTACTATGGTAAAATGTTAAGTACCTACCTTACGCATACTAACCCTTCCAGCACTGTTACGCCTCAGACAACCTTACTGACCAAAATGGGTTATGATGCAGCTGGTCCACCTGATTTCACTCGTCAAGCGGCTGAATGACAGCTCCAACCTCGAGGAAAAGATCGCAAAGAACAACTATAATGAGCTGGGGCAATTGCAGCAAAGGAAAATAGGCGTAATGTTATTACAAATAGTATGGGAGGGGCTTACGGAAATGGTCTTATTGCTGGGTTGCAACGGTATATCTCTATGTTGCCGATTGAAATACAAAGACAGATTAAAATCACTTTAGCGGCAGACTTTGACCCTTATCAAGCTGAAGATTTTCATGCAAATCCTGATGTTAAAACACAGCAATTTAAACATAAGAATGGTTGGAATATTATTGGTATGGGGTGGCTTGCCAATGGAACCGAGGACGGAGCTGAACAAGTTTCTGTAAATAAAAATGATAGCTCAGACCATTCAATATTTTCATTATTTAGTGACATTAGTAAATTGGCTGAAGGTAATTAGGGTCTGCTGAATAAGTTATCCGATCAATTATATTTCATTTTAACACCTGGCTATTTCCCCTTTCTGACGTCTCATATATCGGGGTATAAATTGTGCATCGGGGCTATTTACCATTATGGTCAAATAGCCCTCTGTTACCAGCCAGTAATAGATTTGGAGTGCTGACAACAAAGAACCAGCTGCCAGTTTAAGCAGATTCATGACAAAGTATATAGACATCACCCAACTCTCAGCCGTATCCTTTAGACGGGCCTTGATCTTACCCAGGCCATATGCATTTTTTCCTTGTCCAAACTTCCCTTCAATCGCATTTCGTTCTGGCATCTCCTTTTGTAATAATCGCTTTTGCTGCTTACTCTCCGGTGATGGTCGACCCAATGGCTTGCCAACATAACGGATCCCTTTTTCCTTCATGAATCGTCTGTTTTCACGTGTGCCGAACAACTGATCTGCCAATACACGCTCAGGATAGCAACCAAACAAGCGTTTATATGTTTCCAGGCTGGCTATCAGCAATCCACCTTCATTGTAATTGTCCCAACTCAGCTTTTCTATATGTGTGTAACCATCTTTCAACATCACCAGTTGCTTGCTCCCAAACTCTGTTGATACACGGTCTTTACCTCTAGGCATTGGACGTACATGCGGTTGATAGATACTTACAATCCTATCCGACATTTTTTGTTCTCTTTTCTTATACATCTCTGCCTGCTGACGATACATTTCCTGAATCACTTGTATTAAGGTCCAGTCCTTCATTTTCAACGTCTCCTTAAAAGTAGCATCTGATTCTATCAGCCAATTGATATACTTTAAATCACGCTTAACATATTGTAGTTGCTGCCGGATACCTCTGCGTATATCTCTTTTGCTCTTGTTTTTCTTTTTGGCAATATTCAGATATTGCTTCCTGGCTATCTTCCTATACATCCGCGGCATTACCAGTTCCGCCGCCTGACATCCCCGCTCTATCATCCCTTCCAATTGACGGCGTCCTTCATTCAGTAATTTGATATCTGTTGGATATTCGATCTGTTGCTCTGACACAGTCGCATCTAACATCACTGTTCCTGATAGCGCTTCAGGTGGCTTTTCTTTTACACTGTTCATATGATCCTGCGAGCAATCGTTATTTCTATCCCCTCCATTCTCATCCTGATCACTATTTCCTTCGGTATTCGCTACCTTCTCTTCATTCACTTTAGTTAATCCCGCTTCCTGCAAAATAATCTCATTCAATCTGGACATAACTTCTATGCCTAACCGTTTTCTAATACTTACCATCAACGATGCATCAAAGGGAGCCTCCTGTTGAAAACTGCTTAAGCCTACAAAATATTGCAGATATATATTTTCCGTGATTTGCTCTACTACCTCCCGATCATCTATGTTCAGTATATGTTTGATGATCACCGCACCAATCACCATCCTGGCACTCAATGTTGGAGCTCCAAAATCTGCCCGCATCTTTTTATAATACACCTCCGCCAGTTTATCCCACGGAATCTTTGCAGCCAGTATAACCCATCGATTGCTAGTTGATAATTGCTGCGAGAAGGGTGTAGAAAATCCGTCTAATGTTAACTGTTTTGAAGGAGTGTAACGTATCATTGCTGCATGGTTTTGGAGATGAATCACTCAATATATAAGCACTTCTGTAGCAAATAATAAGCCATATAATATTGATTAACAATATCTTAATACTTATTCAGCAGACCCTAATTATACATGGGACAATGTAAACCAAAAATGGATCAAACAATAACCTCCTTAATCGTCTGCTATGAGCAAAAGAATTATTTTATTTAATGTTATTTATTATGCTATTATTATTGGCTTAATAAAATTAGGTCAAGACAATCCCAGCAGTTCTTTGGGTTATGGCTATTTTATAATTATGTTTTGGGTTATAGCAGCAGTCCTATTAGTCTTTTTCTTGATTAAGAGAATTATTTACCCTAAAACAATATTTGAAAAGATTGGGGTTTTCACTGCAACGCCGTTAATAAGCATAATAGTTTTTATGATTATTATGTCATTTAAAGAAAATGTAAGTTCTGAATGGATTTTTAATAAAAATGGAAAACGGTATAAAGTACTAACATTTGATAAAGATAAAAGTACAGGTGGCAAACGAATTGAATATTATAGGAGTATTGATAGAATAGGTACTAAAGAAGATATTTGGATAAAGGATAGCACATGGGTTTATTTATCTAAAACAGGAGATACAATTAAAAATGTAAAATACAAAGACAACATCGAAGTAAAATGAAATCAATATTTATAGCTACTTCAGTAAGACAAACAGTTTTAATTTTCTTGTATATCATAGGAATAATCATGGTTTATCCCATATTATTATATTTTTTACAAGACTATAAAGCTATTTATAATTACTTCCCTTTATTACCACTTCATTCTTATATCCAAGTTTTTTTCAGTGGCCCGATTTTAATTGTGATAGGAGCGATCATCTTTTGGGGATACAAGCAGAGAATATTGGGATTGGGGTTTTCTATAACAGGCGTATTCTGGATAGGAGCAATTATTCATGAATTAATAACGAAGAATTGAATGTTTAATGCATTCTATATCCATACTACGAATGTGTTATTCCTTTTTCACTTATAGCAATACTTTTACTACACGAGTTTGTAAGCCTTTTACTTATACCATGAATATACTTCTACTTGCTACCTTTACTGCGTTTTTCAATCCAACCCGAGTTGTCCCTGCCGATTCTACAATAAAAAAGGATAGCGTAACCGTACTGCCTGACAGGTACCGCTAAAAGTGTAGTTAGGACTGCTGGAGGAAGGGTTACAAGAAGCACTAATCAAGCCATTAATAAAGTAGCAGTGGAAGTAGTAGAAGGTACTAAGAGTACACTTGAAAGTGCCGTTAAAATTACTACTAATGCGACCAAGGATTATAATACTCCCCAAAAATCGGACAGTAAGTTTAAGTGGAAAAACATCTTAAATTTACGATATGAACAAGGGAAGAAGAAAGTTCAATGCAGCATTTAAAGCGAAGGTAGCAGTAGAAGCCTTAAAAGAACAACTCACACTTGCAGAGCTGGCTGAGAAGTATGATTTACATCCCACTCAGATAACGGAGTGGAAGAAACAGCTGTTATCAGGCTCTGAACAGGTATTTGATCAGGGTAAGAAAGCTGATTCTGAAGCAACAGATCACCAGGAAGAAAAGGATGAACTATATAAGCAAATCGGTCAACTCAAGGTAGAGAATGACTGGTTGAAAAAAAAATCTGAACAGGTCTATGGGAAGAACTGGAAGGATGGCTATAGTAAGCAAGGATGATACGGAGCTTAGCATTGTACGTCAATGTCAATTGCTTGAAGTATCCCGTAGCAGTCATTATCATGAGCCTAAAGGAGAGAGCAAACAAAATCTGGAGCTGATGGCTCAGATTGATCGTCTCCACCTTGAACATCCTTATTTCGGGGCTGTTCGGATGGCCAAACATTTGAGTACAGATGATCTGGTTGTCAATGTGAAGCGGATTAGGCGCCTGATGCGAAAAATGGATATTTCGGCCATATATCCGGTTCCCAATACGAGCGAGGCATATAAATACCACCAAAAGTATCCATACCTGCTAAAGGGGCTTAATATTGACAGGAACAACCAGGTTTGGAGCATGGATATCACTTACATTCCGATGGCGAAAGGTTTTATGTATCTGTGTGCGATTATAGACTGGCATAGCCGGTATTTGCTATCCTGGACGCTAAGTAATACCATGACTGTTGATTTCTGCCTGGAAGCCCTTCAAAAGGCCGTTTCCATCTATGGCACTCCTGAGATCCTAAACACAGATCAGGGAAGCCAGTTTACCAGTGAGGAATTCACCTCAGCGGTATTAAATGCTGAGATCAAATTCAGCATGGACGGTGTTGGAAGAGCTACAGATAATATTTGTATTGAAAGGTTTTGGCGTAGCATCAAATACGAGAACATCTATCTCAATGCTTACGACAGCACGCTGGAATTATACAAAGGAATTCACAGGTATGTGGAATTCTATAATTGGGAACGAAAACATCAAAGCCTTGGATATGTTACTCCTGCTGATGTTTATGGCGCTGCTGATAAGTTATCCACATATTCACAGCAATTCACAAAGAGAAAAAAAGTAACAAAAAAAGAGAAAGTTTATAATAGTAGTAATAGATTTGATTCTTTAATTAATAACCCACCTATTGCTGTCTAATAAATGGGGAGTATCTAAGATAAAGTAAAAGAGAAAACGGAGGTAAAACGCCATGAATAAATTAAAGAGTATAGTGACAATTATTGTTTTTTTAATAATGTTTGGTTATATCTTCTATAAGGTTGGTAAAAGGCAGCTAACTGAATATTTATTAAAGCATGATGCACAGCGGGCAAGGGCTGTAATTATTGATGAGAAAAATCATATGGGTAATAGCCCTGTAATTCGTGAAAGCTCTTATTCATAACTTTTTCATGTTAATGGGGAAGCATATAAAAATGATTCAAAAGATCCTAAATTACAGATAGGAGATTCCATAGATATTGAGTATGTGAAATATTGGCCTAGTTTGAGCCGGCGAATTTCTGCATCCAATTAATTTTCACTAAACAGGGAAGCCGCAGGCAATGCCTGCGTACCATAAGCAGCATATCCAATGGCAGAAAACCTGGTGAATCCGGAGGAAACCTTGACAATCGATCCACCTTCAGCAATCAATTCACTAAACCTCTTCGCTAACAGGAATACAGATTTGAAATGTATAATCTAATGAAGCCTCCGTCGTATCCGCAATAGGTTCATAGCTGCCTACGCCTGCATTGATCAGGGAGTCCAGCTTTGTCTCAACAAATATTGCTTGCAGCGTTGATTTTATTTGCGTGATAACAATGTTTACATTAGTACTGCTGATATAAATAAAGTTGTAGGTGCAACTCAGAAAGTGAGCTAAGTGTTGGATAATACGGTTTTGAAAGCTGCTGAAATAGGCTTTAAAGAGGCTAATACTGTTGCTCCTGCTTCAATTTATGAAAGTTCAGGAAAAGTAATCGGTAAAGCTAGCAAAATTTTAGGAGTTGCTGGTTTGGGGCTTACAGGCCTTGATGCTATGACAAATGGAAAGGGATGGCAAACTAAACATACTATTGAGGCCACTGTTGGAATCCTTACTTTTGTTCCTTTTATTGGTGAAGTTGTTGGACCTGTCTGTTTTTTTGGAAATTTAGCAACGATGGCGGTTAATGATGGCAAGGGCATTAGTGATACGATTCAAGACTCAATAGATAAAAAATAAACAGAAAAATAAAAATGGGATATTACGATAATATATACGCCGCAACTTATAAATTCTATTCCCGGTTTAAACGGGAAGAACCTCGGTCAAGTGCCATCTGTGTCGTGGCTGTATGCCAAATAATGTTATGTATTCTGATATTCGCAATTTTTCAAAGAATTGGAATGATCAATCTAAGGGAAATAGGTATCAATAAATTCTACCTCTTACCTTTAATTCTTTTATGGTTATTTCTTCTTTTTAAGTATTATTCGAAAGAAAAAGGGAGAAAGACTATTGAAATATTTGAACTTAAGACAATTGCTCAAAGAAAAATGTGGGGAGTTATTTCTTTGATATCATTCTTATTACCAATCATTTTAATTGCAGTTTTCACTATGAAGTGATTATGTCGATAATGTGGATAACCTGACATATACCTACCAGGCCAATAGTAATAAGCTATTGACTGTGACAGATGCCAGTAATACAAGCACCGCCAAACTTGGTGATTTTAATGATGGTACAAACACAGGCGATGACTATACATACAACGGTAATGGCAATTTAATATCCGATCAGAATAAGCAAATCACTTCTATCAGTTATAACCTGCTGAATCTTCCCGAAAAAATTCTGGTCAGCGGCAAGGGTACAATTAATTATTTATATACGGCAGATGGCAGGAAACTGAAAAAAACCGTGGTGGACAGTACCTCGTCTCCTGTCAAAACCACTGTGACTGATTACATAGAAGGATTAGTGTATGAACGGGACACCTTACGATATATTATTCACGAAGAAGGCCGTATTCGCCCGGAATACGATTCCGGCAAAGCCCTCGTTTATCATTGGGATTATTTTGAAAAAGATCACCTGGGCAATGTCCGGGTAGTATTGGGAGATAATGCAGACACCAGCGTATACGCCGCTACCATGGAGACTGCCAGCAGTGTGACTGAAAACGCTTTATTCAGTAACATAGACAATACCCGCACGGCGCTTCCTGCTGGCTATCCAACGGATGAAACTACCAATCCAAATGCATATGTAGCCAGGCTGAATGCAGAAAGTGGTGAAAAAATAGGTCCATCCATTGTATTACGGGTCATGGCGGGAGATACCCTGCAGCTGGGGGTCAAAGCATTTTATAAAAGCACAGCAGCAAGCACCTCCAGTACTACCACAAGCAGTATGCTAGCCGCACTCATACAGGCATTCAGTTCTTCCACTATCTCTGATGGTACACATGCGGCTGCGGGTACAAATTCCGTTATTTCGTCAGCATATACATCCAGTGAGTACGAAGAGTTGATCAGCAAGGATGCGGATGAGAACCTTGCTACTAAACCCAAAGCGTATCTCACCTATGTACTTTTTGACGACCTGTTCAACATGGTAGATGATAATAGTGGTGTGAAACAGGTACAGGGAAATCCTGATGAATTGCAAACATTGACGGTAGAGAAGTTCCTTATTAAAAAAACAGGATTTGTTTATATTTATACGAGTAATGAGAGTGGGGAGAATGTGTATTTTGATAATCTGGTGGTAGTCCATAACAGAGGACCGTTATTGGAGGAGACGCATTATTATCCGTTTGGGTTGACGATGGCCGGGATAAGTTCGAATGCGTTGAAGGGGGCGAATTACCCTGAGAACCGGAAGAAATATAGCGGGATAGAGTATACGAGTGAGCTGGATCTGGATATATATGATGCACAGTTTAGGAACCTTGATCCACAGATAGGCAGGTGGAGTCAGATAGACCCGAAGATCGAGAATATGGAGGCATGGTCGCCGTATGCTTCTAACTATGATAATCCGATCAGGTATAATGACTTTTTAGGAGATGAGCCGGCAGAAGGTGGGCCTGGGCTTTGGGAGAGGTTGGGGAATGCTGTTGTGCAAACTGGACAGCAAATAGTATCAGCTGCAGCGGGCGCCACGAATGCTTATGTGTCTAATAATTTATTGGGCGGAGGTAGAATAGATGTAGATAATACTGGTCTTATCGGGGGGAATGCCATAGCTTACCAGGTAGGGCAAAAATTAGGGGATGCTGCTGCTGTTTATACAGGCGTTGTTGAATATCTTGCGGCAGGAGCTGGAGAATTTTTTTCAGCAGGAGCAGGTACAGCTCTTGCTGTTCCTGTTGCAATACATGGAACTACAACAGCTGGTCTTGGGTTGAAAAATCTGCTAACTAATCCCATTAGAAATATTACACTTGAAGAACGAGCTGCAAAACTCAATGAAAAAGATCGCTCTGGAAAAGATTTTACTCCTGCAAGAAGGGAGGTTGTTAAAGAACAGAATAAAGTTAAGAATGGGGGTACGATGAAATGTGAAAATTGTGGAGTGGAAACGCCCAATGCTCAAAAGTCTAAGAAAGGTGTTACGCCTCCGAAGAATGAAGCGCATGTTGATCATGTTAAGAGAAAGAGAGAAGGCGGGAGAGGGAATCCTGATAATGGGCAAGTGCTTTGCGGTGGTTGTAACGTAGAAAAACATTAAATGAATAAAAATGAGCAATAGTCAAAGTGATAATGAGGAAGTCAAAGTCAAATTAGTGTATAAAGATTTTGATGGTAATATTAAAATTGAAAGTGTATGGGCAGAAAAAGTTGGCAACTATTATAGAATAGTTAATGTTCCCTTTTTTGCGAGTAACCTTGCATATGGGGATATAGTAAGTGCAGAAGAAGATGATGGACAGTTGTACTTTGATGAGCTGATAGAGCCTTCAGGTCACAGTACAATACAAATGATTATCTACAATAAGGGGGATGTTAAAAGAATAGGTGAAGAGCTGGTTGCTTTAGGGTGTGATTGGGAAGGGAGTCATCTTGAAGGTTATATATCAGTTGATGTTCCGGCTACTATATCTTACGTTCCTATAAAAAAATATTTGGAAGATGGGGCTTTAAATAAAAAGTGGGATTATAAGGAAGCCTGCTTGGCTCATGTATAGAATCAAAGGAACGGTTTAAAAAGCATATTCAAGATAAATAGCAAAGCTATGGGCAGTGCCTGTAGCTTTGCTATTTATCTTGAATATGCTTTTTAAGTTTTGTTATAGGAGATAGCCATATCGATGAAATAATAAATTTTTTCTTTTTCTTCTTCCGGGAGAGCTTCAATATCTTCAATGCGTTTAAGCAATTTTTTGTCTAGTACCATGCTGGTAGAGCCACCAATCAGGTAATCCACGGTAACGCCCAGTTCATCTGCAATTTTTTTAGCCATCTCAATAGAAGGCTTGATCTCACCCCGCTCATAGCGGCCTATAATGGGCGCAGATGTTCCCACTCTTTTAGCCAGTTCGTCCTGGGAGATTTTAAGCTGTTTACGTTGCGTCGCAATGTGTTCACCAAAAGTCATAAAAAGGTACTTTAAATACCCTGTAAAAGCAGGGGGTCAAAGCATTTTATAAAAGCACGGCAGCCAGCACCTCCAGTACTACCACAAGCAGTATGCTAGCTGCACTCATACAGGCATTCAGTTCTTCCACTATCTCTGATGGTACACATGCGGCTGCGGGTACAAATTCCGCTATTTCGTCAGCATATACATCCAGTGAGTACGAAGAGTTGATCAGCAAGGATGCTGATGAGAACCTTGCTACTAAACCCAGGGCGTATCTCACCTATGTACTTTTTGACGACCTGTTCAACATGATAGATGACAATAGTGGTGTGAAACAGGTACAGGGAAATCCAGATGAATTACAAACATTGACGGTAGAGAAGTTCCTTATTAAAAAAACAGGATTTGTTTATATTTATACAAGCAATGAAAGTGGGGAGAATGTCTACTTCGACAACCTTGTTATATCTCACAATAGTGGACCACTGTTAGAAGAGACTCACTATTACCCATATGGGCTGACAGATCCGAAAGTGGATGATATGGAAGCGTGAAGTCCCTATGCTTCGAACTATGATAATCCAATTCGTTTTAGTGATCTATTAGGAGATGAACCTGACGAAGGCCCCGGAATCCTAGACAATATAAAGCAGATTGTTAGTAATGTTGGCGAAAAGGTCATTTCAGCAGGATTAGGAGCCGCTAATGCCTTTTATTCAGATAACTTTGGTGGTGTAGGTAGGAAAGATATTTCGCAGACTGGTTTACAGAATGGAAATTCAATTGCTTATCAAGTAGGGCAGAAAATAGGTGATGCAGTATCCATTTACACTGGAGCATTAGAGGACATAGCAGCAGGTGGCGGAGAGGTTTTATCAGTTGGAGGAGCAACGGCTATTGCTGTTCCAGTTGCTATTCACGGCACCGTGACCATTGGTATTGGCTTGAAAAATTTGCTCTCGAATCCAATTAAGTTTAGTGAGTCGTCTACTCCCCAAAAATCCAAAGCGCAACAACGAGCAGATAAGCTAAGTGAAACACAACGTCCAGGACAGCCTTTCACCAGAGCAGGTAAAAAAGCGACAGCGGATGTAAATGCAGAAAAAAATGGAGGAAAGGTGGTATGTGAATATTGCGGAACTGAGACAGTGAAGGTTAAACAATCAAAAAAAGGTGTCGTTCCTCCCCAAAATGAATTGCAAATTGATCACAAAATACCTCAATCCGCAGGAGGTAGCGGAACACCGAATAATGGCGCAGCTTCAAGTCGTAGTTGCAATGTTAAGAAAAGTAATAAATATTAATTAAATGGATAAACTAAAAGTCATTTTTGTTCAAAATGCTGATAATGGCAATCTAGAATTTGAATCTTTATGGTGTGGAAAAGTTGAAGATGGGTGTATTGTAGATAATATTCCTTTCATCGCTAAAAGAATATCATTAGGGGATAAAATAAAAGTGGAATACGATGAAGAAGAAAAGGCGTATTATTTTGATGATTTTATAGAAGTTTCTGGAAACTCAACCATTCGGATTTTCTTTAAGACCCCAGAAATGATTGAGGTTGTTGGAAGGGAATTAGAGAAATTAGGATGTATTTGGGAAGGTTTTACCCAAAAAGCAATGATGGCAGTTAGTATTCCCAAAGCCGTAAATTATTCTCCCGTAAAGAAATATTTAGACAAAGGCGAAGAAAATGGGGATTGGACCTATGAAGAATCTTGTTTATGTCATGAAGATTAGGCGAGACTGTAAAATTTTATGTGTTATTGGGTCTATTGTAGCGCCTTGTCTTGACAGGCTCCAAAACCGTTGAAGGCGCTGCTACCGCGCCATTTCCCCTTCCCCATCCCGGCAGGGTTTCAAACATTAGGCAGGTGGGGGGGATCGATCCTTCCGCAGATAAAATGAGAAGATTTTCGCCCTATAATTTTGCTTTTGATAATCCAATAAGATTTATTGATCCTGATGGAATGGCCCCCACGGATATTATTGTAAAGGGGAAGGATGACAAGATATGGACAATAAAAGCACCAGGAGAGGATTATACTGTTAACATTCCTGTAGCTCTTAAAGAAAATAAAACTATAGACATTGGATTAGATAAGTTGGCAGATGGAAGCCAGTATGCTGTAGGGTACACTTTAGAGGGATCTGCACAAGTAGCTGTTGGTTCAGGAGCTTCTGTTGCGGGGAATTTGTCAGTAGTTAATTTTACAAATAGTATTTATGGCGGTTATAATTATACTTATGCAGGTGGTGCCTATAAAGCAAGTGCAGGTGTTCAAGAAGGAGCCTCGGCATCAGTTGGAGTTAATTTTTTCGTAGCGGTGAATACGAATGATGTAATGACCAACAAAAATTCTGCTCCTTCTACTTTTGCTGGGGCCACTTCTTCTTATGGTGTCTCCCAGGATTTAAAAGATGTTGTCGGTGGCGGGTGGAATGCTTCAATATTCACAATGGACGATTGGAAAGGAATATCTTTTGGAGTAATTGCAGGTGTGGGCCAGAGTGCTAATGCAGGCACAGCAAATGCAGGACAATCGACATCCGTATTATTGAATAATGAAATCCCAACCAAGGATAGAAGTTGGGCAGATAGAATATTTAATGCTCAGGCACCCATTTTATCAGGAGTTGGTACTAATGTCAAGCGTAAATTATAAAAAATGAAAAAAGTGCTAATCATTATAGTTGGAATAGTCTTATTCGTGTGGGTTCTACGTTCTGACTGCCACAGGAAAAATCAGACTAACAAACTTGCTTTAGAAAACCTGGACTTGCAGTTAACAGGAATTGTTGAAAATGTTGAAAATGGGGATAATTTTCACGGATATGGTATTGTCAGGTTAAGAATAGTTAGCTCCAATATACAAACGTATGATCCACGTGGGAAGCTCCAATATTACTTTTGCGTTATCAAAGATGGTGTGGCTGAAGTATATGATCATGCCTCTACTTCAAATACCTTTGTAGGAGATACATTGGTTTACAATACGAAGGAAAAGAAAGGTGCTATTATTAAGAACGGGAAAAAAACTCAGGAAGGTTCCATCGGAGTAAGCACAGAGGATGCCTATTACAGGTATATTGAACGGAAAACTATATTCAAATAAAATAGTATATAGTGAGTTGTTTTTAATAATTGTTTCATTATTACCCTTTCGGGTTGACAATGGCGGGGATATCTTCTAAGGCGGCTGGAACTCTAAATAATAATTACAAGTTTAAAGGCAAGGAATTACAATCCAAAGAGTTCAGCGATGGAAGTGGCTTAGAGTGGACAGACTTCGGAGCAAGGATGTACGACAATCAAATAGGACGTTGGGGGGGTGTTGCCCCATTAGCAGGAAAGTACATTGATATATCGCCATATGCTTTTGTGCAAAACAATCCTATCAATAATATTGAAATAGACGGAAGATATTTTGATGAGAAGAAAGCTCATAAGATGGAAGGGAAAATTGATAAACAGGTTGCTAAGCTTGAAAAGCAAATAGCCAAAATGGATAGGAAGGGGCAAGATGTTGGCGATAGAAGAGAACGAGTTGCAGAATTAAGAAGTTCTAAAACCGATATAGCAAACATGCGTAGCGATGAAAACACCGAGTATAAATATGGAAGTGTAGGTAGTAAAGATTTTATGGCATTAGGTTTGGTTGGACCAACAACCACTTCAACAGGGACAAATGCCAAAGGTGATGGAGTGGTAACAATGTTTATAGAGAGTAATATGGGAAGCCAACTTCATGAAACCCGACATGGAGGACAAAATGCAAGAAATGAATTTAATATAGCCACAGCAGCCAATTATGGTGTTGCCGATGAAATAAGTGCATACAGGGCACAATATGCATGGAGCGGCGGCTTAGAATACAGAGACCAGCCAGCAGCAGATGTTATGATGCAAAGAGTACGAGCAGGTCAAGGCCCCACAAAAGGTATCATAAATAAAATTAATCAAATAACAGGTGCGGTTGTAAACTCAATGGTTGACCCAGGGTTTATCCCTATTTATCCCCCAAGAAATGTAGCAGGTATTTTGATTATCCCATTAGACGTTTGGAACAGAAACTAAAGCTTATGAAAAAGGTTGCGTATATATTATTGTTTTTTATGGCTGTATTTTACAGTTGTAACACAAGTAAATTAGCAAAAGAGTACAAGTTGTACCAATGGGATAAAAACATAAACTATCCTAAAGAAAAACTAAGTATTGAGCTTGCAAATGACACAACAGGTTTGTTTGTGAATAATTATGAAAGCACGAAGGTTTTTAATCAGGACTTTGTTTTTTCAAAAATAAAGGATGACTATTTGATAATTAGAAATGTTAGCCAATCAAACCCACATCTTATATCATTAAAGCAGGGCGATACAATTGTCCTTACAAAAGGACGGCTATTGTTCTTTTACAATGGCGATAAGAAATATCTTTTATCATTTAAGAAAAAGTGATAAAATGTTAAGCAACAAAGCCACTCAATTGAGTGGCTTTGCTATTTTATGAAGCATACGCTTTTTTATTTTAAAAATCTCTTATGAGAGTATCGAGGGTAATAAAGATGTGTTCCTGTTCATTATCCGAAAGCTTTTGTTCTTCCAGTACGCGTGTCGCCACTCTCACCCCAGGAACAAAGACTACCAATCCAAATGCATATGTAGCCAGGATGAATGCAGAAAGTGGTAAAAAAATAGGTCCATCCATTGTATTACGGGTCATGGCGGGGAAAACAGGATTTGTTTATATTTATACAAGTAATGAAAGTGGGGAGAATGTGTATTTTGATAATTTGGTGGTAGTCCATAACAGAGGGCCGTTATTGGAGGAGACGCATTATTATCCGTTTGGTTTGACAGGACCTGTTTTGATACCAGAAACACGGCAGAATGCCAATACGATTACAGCTAATGGTTTAAATCTTGTTAATCCAATCTATTAATCTATGAAAAACATTTTACTGATTGCAATGCTTATAGTTTGCACATCTATTGCCAGCAAAGGACAAAATAAAACTGAAGAAACCAATCCTTTTAGTATAGTGAACTTGCCAAAATTCTATAAAGAGAAAGGGATAATCTTTAATGAAGATTATGCAGTAGGAATTGACATTAAAAATCCGAAGAACCGATTCTCACCTACTGTAACCGATATTGAAAGAGCAGAAGAAATTTTTAGCAATCGTTATAACCATTTACAGGGCACAAGTATTGACGTTAAAAGTTCTTTCTGCCATTGGGTGCGTCAATATATTGGAGTAGTTGATAGCAATGGCAAAAGGAATATTATTGTTCAATTAGTAAATAACAAAAAGCCTGGTAAAATCAATAGGCTTTTGGGTAAAGGATGGGAAAACAACTTTGTAGTAATGTTGTCAGACGATTTTTATAAAGTGAGTTCTCGATTTAGAATTATTATTGATACTGGTGAAATGAGTTCCGGTTTATAAACAAGAGCCGCAGTGATGCGGCTTTTGTTTATAATGAGCATAAGCTTTTTTTGCTTTGTGGTCTCGAAGAAAAGCATCCATCAGGGCTAAAAGATGTGCTTTATCATCCTGCGGCAGCTGTTGTATATCGGATATATTCTTTACAATATTTTTTTCGAGGAGCTGGTCGGTATTGCCAGCCAGGTAATTCAATGATACATAAAGGGCATTGGCAATTTTTACCGCCACTTCAATAGAGGGTAACACTTCATTACGTTCATATCTTCCAATGATCTACCGTGACACGCCCACTGCTTTACCCAAGTTGATCCGGCTCATGTCTTTTTGCTTGCGGAGGGTGGAGAATAAAGAGTTTAGTGACAGTTCAGGGCTGGAACTATATGATTATGGGGCTAGAATGTATAATCAGCAAATCGGAAGGTGGTTTGTAATTGATCCCCCCTATCTGAAAAAATGCCTTATGTTTATGGCTTCAATAATCCAATGAGGTTTATCGATCCTGATGGCATGAATCCTGATGATATAATAATTGGTGGCGATCAAAAATTTAGAATGATTGCATTTTACGATCTTCAAAAGTTGACATCTGAAAAACTGGTATTATTAAATACCGGGGTTGTTACTGCTGCTAATAAAGTCGAAAAAGGAGACGAAATAGAGTTTACGGGAGATGTCGATATGGATAGGAATGGTAATGCTGTGGAGAAAAAAGCTGATACAGCTTTAGTAGCCGATTTAATGAAACATGATGAACAAAATAACACGGATGTGACCATTCTGCCAACTACTGGAGAAGACAAAACTGTCAATACATATGGTACTAATTCAACAGTTTACTATAACTATACAATCAGTAATGGGAAAGACGCCCCTGGCTTTCCAATAATCAATGTAGATGGAACATCAGGAGCAAGACTATTCATTTTCTTGGGTCATGAATTGGTCCACTCTCAGCAATTTAAACACCAAACTTATGACAATAGCATAATTCAAGGCTATAAAGATGTAGATTCAGGTCTATTAAATGCAATGACTAAATCCGAATATGAAGCGAGACAAAAAGAAAATGAAATCAGAGGAGAGCAAAATATTAAATTAAGAAAAATGGCACCATTGCCATAAAAACATAATAAAACAATGATTCAATCGCTTTTTTTATTAAGTCTTTTACTTTGCCCTTTGGAATATAATTTATCTAATCCTATAAAAGGATTAGATAAATTATATTTAGATTGGAAAAAAGTCACAATACAAGCCTTGGAAAAACGGGCAAACAATACCACAGATTCTCTAAAAAGAAATACTTTTCTTAATAGAATTAATGCAGTTAATGTTGTAACTCAAAAAGAAGAGTCAATGAAAATCGATACATTGGCAATAAGATATCTATGAAGTTGTTTACACTTTTTGAAGGATAAAAAGGAAGTCCCAGGAATTAAGGATTTTTGTTTTGGCAAATAAAAACGAATAATTCTGGGACTCATAGACGAAGATAAGGTACGAGATTGGATTTTACCACATTTAAGCAAAGGCAAAAGAGGCTTTAAGGCCAGGATAGATTTAGTAAAAGTGGTTCTGTTGATTTTAAAGCGAATGAAAACAGGCTGCCAGTGGCGAGAGTTGTGTATTTGCGAATATTTTGATAAAGGGGCGACCTCGTGGCAAAATATTCACAGGTATTTTTTAAATGGAGTAAAGACGGTTCATTCAAGAGGGCTTGGATCAATCTTTTATCTTGTAATAAGAAACTGCTGGATCTGTCAAGCGCTCAGTTAGATGGTAGCCATACACCTGTCAAACGTGGTGGCCAGGCGGTAGGTTATCAAGGCAGAAAAGCTTCAAAAACCAGTAATAGTTTGTTCTTATGTGACAACAGAGGTCAGATGCTGACGGTATCAACGGCGCAAAGTGGAGAGCATAATGACTTATACGATATAGTGAAGCTGTTTAAAGAAATGATCGGGGTTCTGGAACAATCCGATATCAATTGCAATGGAATATTTGTAAATGCCGATCCTGGATTTGACAGCGAAGATTTAAAACAAGTATGCATTGACTACGAGATTGAATTAAATGTAAAACCCAACTTGCGAAATCAAAAGAAGCAAAGTGATGAATACCGATATTTTGATGATCAACTTTACAAAAGACGAACAAAAATTGAACATGCCAATGCCTGGATGGATGCTTTTAAAGCATTGCTTGTCAGATATGAAAAACTTGTTGAAACATGGATGGCATTGCAATGGCTGGCTCTTATAACCCTTTTTTGTAGAAAATTAAAAGTATAAACAACTTCTATTATTAAAAGACCATTTTACAAATATTATATCTTCAAAAGGAGATGTATTTATTATTGAAATAAAAACAATGACTTCAGCAATAAGTTTTACTGATTTAATAATTCACAGAAATGACAATCATATAGCTATTGTTGATGCATTTAGATTTAATGGTAAAAAATGGATAGCAATTCAACACTTCAGTTGTGATGAATATTTCCTTCAGGAAAATTTGAGCACCTATTATCTTGAAAATGGAAAAGGTATAAACTTTAATGAAACTATAATCACAAAATTTTCAAAAGGGAAACTAAAAATGTCCGAATATTTTATAACAAAATCATTGTCTTCTAAGTGCGGATTACAAAATATATTTGATAAGGTTGATCAATATTATTACAAATAAAAGAAATTAAAAAAAGAAGCTGCAAATAGGAGAAACAACAAAGAATACAATGTTGCTTCACAGGTATTTAAACCTGGCAAAGACCGTTCAGATTTACTTCGTGCTACTGGAAAAGATAATTATGATATTGATTTGACAACAAAATCAGAACTCGAATATATAAAGGGGGCGGTACTGAAAGCAGATGCATGGGCAAGGGGAGATGGTGAATTTAATAGAGACGGACAGGCGCCTGCAGGACTCAAGGCTTTCGCAAATTTAAATCCGCTAATTGCTGTACCTAATGCCCAAATGGTGTTGGTTTTAAATAAGGATGTTTACGGGATTAAAGTGACAAGTAAGTTTGATAAAACAATGGCGGTAGTTGGTGCAATATCCTCATTTTCCGGATTTGGCCTCATTGGAGAGGCAGCTGCTGTCAAATTGGGGACTGCAGCTGCGAAAGTGGGAGCGGCTACTGACATAGGCGCTACGGTGGTAGGAGCTTCAAATGACTTAGGGCTTTTGGATGGAATTAAAAATCCACAACCGAAAACAGAAGAAAACTAATATCGTTTGTTTAATAAGAAAAAACAAAGAAATGAAACTTCAAACAGTAGTTGATCTACCATTACTTACGGCTAGAAAGATATTCATGCTTCGACTACTAACATGGATTCTGTTTATAACTTTCCCCCTGATATTTCTGAGCTTGATATTTTGGTCGGGTAAAATAACATTAGGCTTCCTTGTTTTGTTTGCTGCATCTGCTATTCCTATGCAAATTATGAGCTCATATGAAACTGTAGGGACAATCAGGCTTACAAAGGATGAGATTATTATTGATAATACACAGGAACAAACTTCATTCTCAGTTTTAGAAGCAGATAAACTTGAGTTTACCGTTTTAGGAATTCATGGTGAATTTAATCGAGGCAGATCTTTTATTTTGAATCAGGGCGCCAATAATTTTCTGAAATTCAGACATATGGGTGAGAAAAAGCAGTTTAGATTTTTGATGAAAGAAGAATCTGTAAACGAACTTAAAAGATTGTTGGAATTATGGAGCGAAAATAATATACCATATAGTTTATACAACAAGTCTTTGCAAAGTTTTCCTAAATTCCAAAAATAAGTACTTGCTGGCGTGATCTATCGGGTAAAATTATAATCATAACAAACTAATCCGCAGGCAAATACCTGCGGATTTGCTGTTTATCGGGAGGAAGCTTTTTTAGTATTATTGTAAGTGATAGCCATATCGATAAAGTAATAGATTTTTTCTTTCTCGTCCTCGGGTAATGCTTCAATATCTTCTATTCGTTTAAGGAGCTTTTTATCCAATACCATTTTAGCTGTTCCACCAATCAAGACTACCACAAGCAGTATGCTAGCCGCACTCATACAGGCATTCAGTTCTTCCACTATCTCTGATGGTACACATGCGGCTGCGGGTACAAACTCTGCTATTTCGTCAGCATATACATCCAGTGAGTACGAAGAGTTGATCAGCAAGGATGCTGATGAGAACCTTGCCACTAAACCCAGGGCGTATCTCACCTATGTGCTTTTTGACGACCTGTTCAACATGGCAGATGATAATAGTGGTGTGAAACAGTATAATACTCCCCAAAAATCGGACAGTAAGTTTAAGTGGAAAAACATCTTAAATTTACGATATGAACAAGGGAAGAAGAAAGTTCAATGCAGCATTTAAAGCGAAGGTAGCAGTAGAAGCCTTAAAAGAACAACTCACACTTGCAGAGCTGGCTGAGAAGTATGATTTACATCCCACTCAGATAACGGAGTGGAAGAAACAGCTGTTATCAGGCTCTGAACAGGTATTTGATCAGGGTAAGAAAGCTGATTCTGAAGCAACAGATCACCAGGAAGAAAAGGATGAACTATATAAGCAAATCGGTCAACTCAAGGTAGAGAATGACTGGTTGAAAAAAAAATCTGAACAGGTCTATGGGAAGAACTGGAAGGATGGCTATAGTAAGCAAGGATGATACGGAGCTTAGCATTGTACGTCAATGTCAATTGCTTGAAGTATCCCGTAGCAGTCATTATCATGAGCCTAAAGGAGAGAGCAAACAAAATCTGGAGCTGATGGCTCAGATTGATCGTCTCCACCTTGAACATCCTTATTTCGGGGCTGTTCGGATGGCCAAACATTTGAGTACAGATGATCTGGTTGTCAATGTGAAGCGGATTAGGCGCCTGATGCGAAAAATGGATATTTCGGCCATATATCCGGTTCCCAATACGAGCGAGGCATATAAATACCACCAAAAGTATCCATACCTGCTAAAGGGGCTTAATATTGACAGGAACAACCAGGTTTGGAGCATGGATATCACTTACATTCCGATGGCGAAAGGTTTTATGTATCTGTGTGCGATTATAGACTGGCATAGCCGGTATTTGCTATCCTGGACGCTAAGTAATACCATGACTGTTGATTTCTGCCTGGAAGCCCTTCAAAAGGCCGTTTCCATCTATGGCACTCCTGAGATCCTAAACACAGATCAGGGAAGCCAGTTTACCAGTGAGGAATTCACCTCAGCGGTATTAAATGCTGAGATCAAATTCAGCATGGACGGTGTTGGAAGAGCTACAGATAATATTTGTATTGAAAGGTTTTGGCGTAGCATCAAATACGAGAACATCTATCTCAATGCTTACGACAGCACGCTGGAATTATACAAAGGAATTCACAGGTATGTGGAATTCTATAATTGGGAACGAAAACATCAAAGCCTTGGATATGTTACTCCTGCTGATGTTTATGGCGCTGCTGATAAGTTATCCACATATTCACAGCAATTCACAAAGAGAAAAAAAGTAACAAAAAAAGAGAAAGTTTATAATAGTAGTAATAGATTTGATTCTTTAATTAATAACCCACCTATTGCTGTCTAATAAATGGGGAGTATCTAACAGGTACAGGAAAATCCTGATGAATTGCAAACATTGACGGTAGAGAAGTTCCTTATTAAAAAAACAGGATTTGTTTATATTTATACAAGCAATGAAAGTGGGGAGAATGTCTACTTCGACAATCTTGTTATTGCACACAATAAAGGACCTTTATTGGAGGAGACGCATTATTGGCGGGCACACGATGGCAGGAATTTCTGACAAAGCGTTGAAGGGGAACTATGATGAAAACAAAGTTAGGTTTAACGGGAAGGAGCTCCAAAATAAAGAGTTCAGCGATAGAACCGGCCTGGAAGAATACGATTTTGGAAATAGGTTTTATGATCAATGGGTGGAATAACTGATCCGGATCACCCTGACAATATCTCAATACCAAGTGAAGAGTTAATTGTAAGACCTAACGAATCTATGATTAGAAAAGAAAATGGGGTAACTCCCAGAGCAGAGCCGTACATCAATAGAACGCCTAAACCTTTAGATATGAAAAAAATGCCTAAACTGCAATCTTTATGAGATGGATATTCGCCTTATTAATTAGCACCACGCTTTATGGACAATCATCCTCCTTAGATGAGATAAACATTAAATGGAACAAAAGAACGTTGTCTGATATGGCGGCCCAATTAAAATCTGAAATTAATGATCCTAAATTATATTATCGGGATTCTATAAATTATTCAACCTATTTGGAAATGTTATCAGTCGATAGCATTGATGAAATTTCAGATCGTTTCACATTTTTGAAACATGTATCATTATTCTATCCTGATTTTTTTAATGATTATTATGTTATTGAATTAACGAAATTAGGAGAATTGCTAAGAACATTTAAGTTTATCGTAGAAGTAAATGCGAATAATACAGTGAATGTTTATGGATTTTGGAGGGTTGCTGGTGATTGGGAATCTGTAGGTATAAGTAAAGGAATAAAATTAGAAATAAGGGGGTTAAATGAAATACTTGTTGATACTAAGGGCCTTAATATGGAAGATATTATTGTTACTCAATTTAAGGGGGATAATGTGCTCTTATCAAAGTATTTTGGTGTTTTTGCATTACCAGGTGGTAACTTTATCCCTAAGGTTCTATCCATGTATCTTTCGTCTTACGAGAGATATAATAATTGATAAGTTTAATGTGCAAAAGGGTTGAAGTGATTCCTGGAAGAAAAATATGCATATTAATAACGATTTAACTTATAATGGATGCAAATGATTAATAGAATCACTCAAATATTCCTGCTTTTTAAATATTAAGCAAGTGATACCCTGCAGCTGCGGGTCAAAGCACTTTATAAAAGCACGGCAGCCAGCACCACCGGTACGACCACAAGCAGTATGCTAGCCGCACTTGTACAGGCATTCAGTTCTTCCACTATCTCTGATTGCATATTCCGGAGTAAACTGGCTCTTCGTCAATTTTGGTGGAAAGTTCTGCATTTTTATAAGGCTATTGAATGGTTAACATTTTTTTCAATAAATTAAAACTTGCCTTTCCATACAATTGTCTTTTGACTGTTTTCAATTTATTTATCTGCCCCTCAACCTGCCCATTACTCCATTCCAACAACATTGCGTTCTTAATGTCTATTACGGTGATACTGGTCCGGCCCAAACGGAGGATATGGGGCCAGGGTTAACGGAGTCATTGGGCCACTTTCCATTGCAATATTACGGGTATTGATTAAAAATTAAGCAGTAAGTTTCTTTTTCTTTCTCAAAGATTCCCCAGTTAGTGATATTCTGTGTGAAGAGTATACTAGTCTGTCTAGTATTGCATCAGCCATGGTGCTTTCTCCTATTAGGGGATGCCACTGTTCCACTGGTATCTGAGTAGATATAATAGTAGCCCCTTTCTCATAACGTTCTTCGATTACGTCAAGTAAGGCTGCGCGGGCTGCCTGATCTACTGGAGTCAATAAAAAATCATCTATAATTAGTAAGGGGAGCTTTCCAAGTGTACGTAACATCTTGGAGTAGGATCCATCCAGTCTGGCTAATTTGACTTTGTCAAGGAAGCGTGTGGAAGGGTAATAATGAGTACGGTTAAGCATCTGACAAGCTTTTACACCGAGGCATTGTGCGAGGAAGCTTTTGCCACAGCCTGTAGGACCGGTTATAATAATGTTCTCGGATTTCTCCAGGAACTGTAGATTAAGTAATCTTTCTATCACATTCTTGTCGAGATTACGATTAGTCAGATAGTCAATATTCTGTGGTGATACGACCTGTTTAAACCCAGCCTGCCTGATCAGGCTTTCAATACGGTTTTTCTGACGATGTTCCCATTCAGCATCCACCAACAGTGTCAGTAGTTCATCTGCTGTATAATGTGCATAATGTTGGTCAGTAAGACTTTGATGATAAAGACCTGCCATTGCGATTAGATGCATTCGACGTAATTTTTCTACGGTGTTGTTTTCATTCATTATGATATGTTTTATAGATAATTGTGGAGGAATAGATTAGCGGTACTCCGAAGCTCCACGGATGTTAGTATGCTCTGGGATAGTGGGTAGCTCTGTAAGAAGTTCTTCTAACTGGTCAAGCCCAGCCTTCAAAATGCGTTCGATGGTATGATAGCCTGCTTTATGATATTCCAGTGCACGATGACATGCCTGTTCCAGGCGTTGTATGCCATAATCTTTTCCTAATGCCAGTATGCCCTGGCATTGCTTATAAGCGATTTCAGGATAATTATACTGAGCTAATAGCCTTTGTATATAGAGAAGAGTATTATTACCTACCAGAGCTGCTTTATCCTCAAAAAACTGAGGGCTCCAGCCATTATATACCTGATGAGTGGAGGGCATATGTTCGCTGACTGTGGTATAGTGCCCTGAAGTAAAACAGCGACGGTGACTGGCTATGCGGGTGTGATTATAAAAGATCTCTACTGATAATTGATTATACTGCACCTCCACATGCAGGCCCTGATATCGATAAGGTACGCTATAGTAGTTACGGTTTTCACTTAAGAAGATATAGCTTGTCTTCTGCACCTTGGCACGTCTGTATTGTCGTAGATGATAACGCCCCTGAGGTAATGGTTGCAACCATTCCTTTTCAGTGTCAATAAATTGTTGCCGGCGGGTAGTACCTCCATGCGCAAACAGGTAATCATTATAAGTTAAAAGCATATTGCTGATCTCAACATTGATCTCGTCGAGGGAAAAGAAGGTATGACGGGATAGCGGATAATAAATACGCTGATACACCAGCTCAACTGAACGTTCGACTAACGCCTTATCGTGTTTATGTAAATATTTACATAATCAGGATTATGGAAACAAATATGTTATGTAAACTTTTGACGCTTAACCCGAGTACTTACAAGACTTTCCTTACTCAAAAGTTTACATAACACTTCACTTATTTGGCAAGGCTTTCCAGCCAGTTCAACAGCCCTTTGTCTTTTTGCCAGGATGGATCCTCAGAAAGATCTGGAGAAAGACTTGTTTTCTCTATCGCTTCTCGTTTCTGCCTGTTGTCGATTCTGGCATATATTTCGGTCGTAGTCACTGACTCATGACCTAAAAAGTCTCGTATACATATTAAGTTCACGCCGTTCTGTTGCAGCATCATAGCTTTGCTGTGCCTTAAGGAGTGTGGACTTACATTGGCAGGTATTAAGGCTTGGTTTATTTTTCTAGCAGCCGCACTATACTTTTTCAGTATCATGGTAATAGCCATTAGTGTTAGTTTGCTTCCTCTTCCATTACTGAACAAGGGGTACTCAGTGGCCTTCCCTTCTAAAAGCCTGTTTTCCTGCATATATATCTTTAACGAGGCTGTCGCCTGATCTGACAATGGGATTAGCCGCGTTTTATTTCCTTTTCCCGTTACCCTTAACAAAGTTGGTTTTCCAAAATTGACTCTGGCGGGAACCAGATCAGCTATTTCCTGAACCCGTCCGGCACAATCGTACATAAGCGACAAGAGCGTCAGATCCCGCCTTCCTTTAGGAGTAGATGTATCCGGCTGGGCCAATAATAGTTTCATGCCGTCAGCACCTAAATAAACTACTGTTGCTTTGGGGGCTCGTTTCACTTTGATAGCAAGTATCCGCTGCCATTCTTCCATATAATCCGGAGACTTATATATCAGGAAGCGGACAAAAGCATGGATAGCAGCCAGACGCACATTTCGGGTGGATATACTACATTTCCTTTCGGTCTCAAGCCATTCTAAAAAACCAACGATACGCTCCTGTGTTATGTCTATAAATTCAAGATGATCCACTTTTATGTAGTGATTATCGCGCATATGGATAATAAAAAGGCTTATTGCATCCCGGTAAGCAGCAACGGTATTCTTCGAGCAACCTCTTTCTCCAACGAGATATTTCACCATAAAGTAGGTTAAGTATTTGGCAAATTGAGTTTGTTTCATACGATTACTGGCTTTTGAGGTGAGGAAAGATATATAAGCAGATGCTATCGGTCTGACTTATTAGATCAGGGTACATTTCCGAAGTCATTCTTACATACCTGTCAGTTGCTGCTATAGACTGATGGCCAATATAGGTAGACAGTATGGGAAGTATATAGTACAGATCTTTTCCTTCCTTTGCCAGGGAAGCCATGGATTTAACACAAAAAGTGTGTCGAAGATCATGTATCCTCGGACCAACTGTTTTTCCACGACGTTGTATAGAGGCCGCTTTTAGTATCTTAGTCCACCAATGAAAGAAGCTATTTGGTGGACAAGGGCAGCCATTCATCTTAACAAAGAAGCAATCACTGTGATGAGGAAGCAGTTCTCTGTATTTCCTGTACTGCCTGCAGACTTCGACCAGCGATTCTGATAAGGGCACCATCCGGTCTTTACCGTTTTTACAGTTGCGTAGAACGATATACCCTTGATCAAGATTAACGTCTTTGTTCAATAATGCCGACGCTTCACCGATTCTAATACCAGTTCCTGCCAGCATTCGAAAAAAAGCCGGTAGTACAAAAAGGTTGCTTCTGGCATGCTTATCATAAAGATCCAGTGTGTCGCAGGCTTTAAAGATAGCTCCTAGTTCATCATCAGAAAATATATAAGGAATGAAGTTGTCATGTTTTGTAAATACCTTACAGGGAATATAAGTATCATATCCAAGATTAGATAAATAGATAGCAAACTGACGTAAAAAGCAGTTTCTGTGGCTCCAGGTATCTGTAGCTTCATCAGGGCGCCTGTTACACCATTTTTCAGCCAGTTCTTTTGTAATGGTTACGGAAGAAAGTCCTTCTTTGCAAGCAAAAGCATCAAAAGCAAACAAACTATACTTCTGAGCTTCAGATCTAAAGCCAAGGTTCTTTCTCATATTGATATACTCCTGAACAATAGGCGCCAGTATACCAGGGTTCTTATATTTATTATTCATAAAATGCTCCTCCTTTTTGCGTATAAAACGCTTCAGAAACAACCGGCACTTCCATCGCACATTGGCGTAACGATTCCATATCTATGCGCAAATAGCACATCGAGGTTTGTGTACTGGCATGCCCGAGCAATTCTGATATAACGGGTAAGGGCGTTTTCTGCTCTAGTAAGAAACTGGCCATTGTATGTCGTAATGCATGTGAACCATGTTTTCGCTCACCAATAAAGACTCCTGACTTTGTAATATTCCTGCTCGCCGTCAATGACACTCTCTTAGCACTAATCGGTATAACAGGGAACTGCTTTTCAAGAAAAACATGCGCATCATTGGAGGTTGGTCTTGCATATTTGATATAATCTATGAGGGTTTCGCCAACATCTGTGGTTAACGGAAGCACCACTTTTTCATTTGTTTTAAACTGATTAAAAGATATACTATTCTCAGTCCATCGAATATTTTCAAACTTAAGCCGGCTAATGTCAGAAGCTCGCATTCCCAAGCGTACTGCCAGGATTAGCAGAGCATAATCTCTCTTTCCCAAAGCGGTGCTTCTATCGATAGAGTTTAATATCGTACGTACTTCGTCTTTTGTATAGGTCGATGGCAGCTTTGGTTGCTTTTTATAATTGTCTTTAGGAACAATTACAGAAAAGTCTCTGGCTGTCTTATTTTGTTCATACAGATATCTCAAAAAACCTTTGATTATGGACAAGGCAAGATGTTTAGCTCCCGCAGCTTCAGGCAGTAAGTTTGACGTGTACTTCATCAGGGCGA
Source organism: Chitinophaga sp. LS1 (assembly GCF_034274695.1). NCBI lineage: Bacteria > Pseudomonadati > Bacteroidota > Chitinophagia > Chitinophagales > Chitinophagaceae > Chitinophaga > Chitinophaga sp. LS1. The sequence continues at coordinate 3,148,051 of NZ_CP128362.1, read as the reverse complement.
GTGAAGATATTGTATTGCAGGCGTGTATTTCACTTGCATTTAAGTACTTTAAAAACTGGTATAGATAATAGGAGTAACTGTGCAATGTTTTGACATTCAACCTCAATTTTCTTTTGGATTCGACATAAGCTGCAATTTCATTACCAATTTCTCCAGAAAGTACTACACATTCCCTGCGACGTATCACTTCAATCATCCTGCCTGTCTCTGCAAATTGTATTAAACATAAGGCGCACCGCAGGGAATGCTTTTCGTGATGCGTTAATGATGGTATTGGCCGCAAACCATAGGTGGCGTTGATATAATCGGCGACTGTTGTTGAGGAACAATGAACAATCTTGTTAATATCCATGTACTTTTTAATCCTCCCCCAGATCCAGTTATACATAGATATAGTAGATTCGCTTCTACCTATGTCTTTAAGATATCCAGAAGCCGCCTTTGTTAAAGCTCCATAAGAGCGGTAAACTTTAGTCATAATATTATCTTTTAAGGGGAAGTGACATTACTAACCCATGTAGAAGATAATATTATGTAAACTTTTAGTGCAGGATATGGCTGTAAACAGTGGATCTTAGTCGCAAAGTTTACATAACATATTTGTTTCCATAATCCTGAGGGTGATATGGGCGAGCAGGGTCTACCGCGCAACTATAAAAAAGAGCAAAATCGGCCAATGTTTTATTGATCAGTGGAGCATATTTATGAGCTTTACTTACTGCGCTTTTGAGATTATCAGATACAATAGCTTGTGGGACTCCTCCAAGCCACTGCAGGCAGGAAGATAAACAAGAGATCAGATCTTCCCTTTTCTGTGAAGATACAGCTCTTACAAAGGTGTATTGGCTGCAAGGCAGCACTGCCACGAACACCTCTACTGCTATGAGTTCTCCTGTAGTTTTATCAACATAGGAAAGCTTATCTCCACAAAAGTCTACATACAGCTTATCGCCGGCCTTATGTAGCAGTTTTCCACCTGGTGTGGTTCTTTTATTCCATTGTCGTATATGCCAGCAAAATTGTGTGTAACGATAACCATCCGGATGTTTTAACAGGTATTCCTGGTGTAATGCTCCAAGTGTACAACCCGGCTTCAGTAGTTCTTTTTCAAAGTAGCTGAAGTAACCTGCCAGTGTCTCATAGCGTTCTTTCTCTGTCTGGCTATCCTCTGTAAACAATTCTGCAAGCTCGGTATCTTCCAGCTGCAATAAAGCGTCCCATGACAGGTCCAATGCTTTAAAGCGGGCCATGTAACTGTCTACAGTCTTACGGTTGATCTTAATATAATCCGCAATCTTACGGTTACTCCAGCCTTTCTGTTTCAGTGAAATTAATGTACGTACTTCCATGACATTGATTCTTTGACCCGCCATATACCTAATGCTTTTTAGGTACAAGACTATTGCAAATCATGGAAAGTGGCCCAATGACCTCCGTTTTTAGCTACGGTTATCGATTAATTTGGCCCAGCGACTTCCGTTTTAAGCAGAGGTTAAACTTGTTTTGGCCCAATGATCTCCGTTTTAAAGAGTGGAAGGTGGTTTTTGGCCCAGTAACTTCCGTTTTAGGCCAATAGGATACCTTCATTTTGGCCCAATATCACCGTTTTGACTGGCCCGGTATGCTCCGTTGGGGCTGGCCCAATGACCTCCGTATTAGACACTTAACGGCATCAAAATCTGAAAGAAGGCTATTCGCAAAGGATATCATTTCTTTCACTCCAGATTTTAATGCCTTATTTACCCAATTATTTAATCTTTCTCCCTTTCTCTTGATGATCATTCTTCTAAATTGGCGTGATAGAAGACATGATCTCTCAATATCAGAAACTGATTTACACAGTGCATTTACCACTTTGTTTTCAATTTCATTTAACAGTGATGCTGGTTTAGATAATAACAAAGATGCTTTATTAGGAGACCATAACTGCCTGGGCAACTCTTCTTGATCAGCATTAGGTTTTATCCGTACACAATTTTTAATAAAATTGTAAACAGCCGTCTTGCCTCCATTATACCCTGAATTTTTTAGCTCAATTATTATCTTACTAGAGGTTATTCGTGGGTTTGCGATAATACTTTTTTTGATAAGATCAGCATATTTTGTAAATGAAAATTGATTAGGAGATAATCTTATTGGAGGCTCCTGAAGCCTTAGAAAGTTAGTCACTTTCTCTCTACTTATTTTCATTAATGATGCTATGCTCCTGATTGATTCACCATTTGCATGTCGGGATTTAATCTCATCCATTTGACATTGTCGATTATAATAACTGGGTGTAATCTGCCTTGGCAGATCTGCTGGTGCCAGTACTGTAATATTCCCGTCTAATTTCTCCTCGTCTTTTTGCTTAATGATTCCCTTATATGTTTTATAATGCCGCACCAGAAGCTTTTTCAATGATTCACTAAGGTTTTGTAATAGGTGAAATCTGTCTGCAACCTGGATTGCTTCAGGGCTACCGTTTCTTACACCATTTGCGTAATTCGAAAACCGGTCTCTACTAACTATTTTTACTCCAGGATTATCCTGCAGCCATTTTTGAATGGTGGCAGCTTCTCTATCCGGTAATAGTTCTATGATTTTATGTTTTTCCATATCTACAAGCACAGTTCCATACCTGTGCTGCTTCTTATAGGCCCAATCATCGATTCCTAATACTTGAGGTGTTTCTGGTTTTATAATAGGAGCTTTATGTATATTTCTAAGGATAGTAGAAGCACTAACACTGACATTATGTAGTTTACACAGCCTTGCTCCCGCATTTCCCCCAGTCAATAATCCTGTTTTTAGAAGTATTGCTGCAAGCCGTTCACTCATACGGGAATAAGGCTTGAATTGCTCGTTAAAACGTTGCGAAAATATTTTCTTTTCACAATTATTGTTCTTACAATAAAATTTCCTTGTCAAGAGATTTATGCATACCTGTTTGCCAAATGATGGTAAGTCTTTTATCTTTCTATAGTAATAACTGTGTATACTACCACTTTTCCTTTGGCAATTAGGACATTTAGCAGTTTTCAATCGGCTCTCTACATTAAGGTATACTATATTTTGTACTTGTATAATTGATTTGATATTAAAAGCTTCACTCCTTTCAAATATGAGATTTTTTGAATTCATTGGGGCTGATCACACATTCAACTCAAGTTACACCATTGAAAATTTCCACCAAAATTGACGAAGAGCCGGTTTAAAGCAGAATGCTGGTAAACTTTGCTCGGAATAAGCACTCTGATGGTACGCATGCGGCTGCAGGTACAAATTCCGCTATTTTGTCAGCATATACATCCAGTGAGTACGAAGAGTTGATCAGCAAGGATGCTGATGAGAACCTTGCCACTAAACACAGGGCGTATCTCACCTATGTACTTTTTGACGACCTGTTCAACATGGTAGATGATAATAGTGGTGTGAAACAGGTACAGGGAAATCCTGATGAATTACAAACATTGACGGTAGAGAAGTTCGTTATTAAAAAAACAGGATTTGTTTATATTTATACAAGCAATGAAAGTAGGGAAAATGTCTACTTCGACAATCTTGTTATATCTCACAATAGTGGACCACTGTTAGAAGAAACTCACTATTACCCATTTGGATTGACGATGGCTGGGATTAGTAGTAATGAGCTGAAAGGAGCCGGATACTAAAAAAATTTGCTACAATATAACGGCAAGGAAATTCAGCAGAAGGAGTTTTTGGATGAGAAGGGACTTCATTGGTATGATTACGGTGGAAGGATGTATGAAGTGCAGATATCCAGACGGCAATGGGTAGACTTGTTATGTGAGAAATCAAGAAGGTATTCGCCATATAATTATGCAAATCTTAACCCAATTCGATTCATCATTGACCCCGATGGAAATTATACAACTATTATCGCGCGAATTTGACGCTGCCACCCGGAAATTCTATTTTTAGATAAATTAGTTTGAATTATACATTTTTTGATCATAACGTCTTCAAAACAAATGGAAAAATTTTATATAGGTGAAATGATTAGTCCCGAAGTCGGCCCGAATCTAAGTGTTATATCAATTTTTAATGAAAAAATTTGTTCCTTTCTTAAGGAAAGAGATTATGGTAGTGGTGTATTAAATTTAGTTATTGGGTTTATATGTATGAACCCTAAAAGCTTAAAGATCTTGAAATTAAGAAAACCTAGTTATGTCCTGGGCCCCAAAATAATTAAAACTAAAGGACTTCCTGAGTCAATAATTGAAAGGAATGTTGAGTACGAATTCATTGCTGATTTCCAAAGTATATTAAATGCACAAGGAGGAGAATTAATCAAACGAATTAAAACCGAACTTATTAATTCCATTGTAGCAATTGATGTTTTGGAAATTCCTGATTTTGATAAAGAGAAATTTAAGAAGGACTTTATTGAGTGTGTAAGTCAGATACAAATATGAGTTCTAATATTATATTGAATAAGGAGAAGGAAGTGTTTCTTCTCCTTATTTTAATTTTAGTTAAATCCCTGCTCCTGATTATATAGTGAATAGGACCTTCGTTAGTATTTTGAATGATGCCAGGGGATATTATTACAATAGTTTCTAAAGCTTTTTATAAATCACTTATTTGTATGAAAGATTTTTCAATTAGCTTATATATAAGCCCAGAAGTGAAATTTAAACTTGGAATTATCAATCAATTTAATGAACTAATTCTTTCTTTTCTTAAACCAAGACATTACGGGATTGGCGTCGAATATTTATTTATTGGTTTAAACTGCATGAATCCAAGAAGCCTGAAAATTTTAAAACTTAGAAAGCCTAAATATATTGGCCCTCCTAAAATTATTAAAATGCCAGGACTTGAAGACAGGGTGCTTGAGAAAGCCATCGAATATGAATTCATAGCGGATTATGCAGAGATTATGAATGGAGATGATGATAAAGTAATTGGGATAATTAAATCAAATTTGATTAATTCTATTACCGCAATTGACGTTTTAAAGATACCTGATTTTGATAAAGAGAAATTTAAAAAAGATTTTATTGAATGTGTGATTCAGATATGAATGTAATTTCAAATATTATATTAAATAATGAAAGGAAGAACCAATTCCTTCTCATTATTTTTAAATATAGCAAATACAATATTTATTTATGAAGGTTATGTTGTTATTATCAGCGGCGTTATCCAGTGCTCAGAAAAAAACGGACTTACGGCATAACGAAAAGCGTAAACTTATTTTATTTTCATCTGATCTGAAAAAGCAAGCCCAGGATAAAATGATGATAGAAAAATTTAGCCCTGAATTAATTTCAGCTCAATGGTGTAAGGATTAGAATTTTAGGGATAAGTCATGAAAAAATTACAAATGGATATGACATTGGAACCTTAATTGCTAATGAACTGATTCCCCAAACAGCTCTATTAGTTTCCACTTTTGCTACTCCCTTTTTATAAATTCCCTTTTAGATATAAATCTTCTTTTTCACTCTCATAGTAAAACTGCAGGTACTTACCTATAGTTTTACTTTTATCCAGGTGAAGAAAAATACTATTTATTGTTCTTCAAGAAACTAATCCAAAACTCCAGATCTTCATTTTTAAATTTTTCCCTCCAAATATCTGGTTTCATATCACTTAAAATAAATCCTGTTTTCCTGTATAATTCATATAATAGCAAGTTAGCGGCCCAATCTGTTTCAGGGTTTTTTAATGCTGAGATCCATTCATTTGATTTCATATTAGCAATGAGACCTGAATCTCCAGTTTGTTTTTCTACTCTAACCTGGTATAAAGCCCCCATCATTTTACCATTCTTATATTGAGGACCTACAATCCATACTCCATAAGAAATGTTATTATTATTTATATGATTAAAAATTTCCAGATGCTGACATTTAGCTTCTAAATAATAAATAATTGATAAGAAGAATAAAGATAGTCTGAGCATATTATAAATTTACAGATTAATTATATTATTGACCCATGAATGCAGCAAATGACCAACAATGTCGATACGAAATGGCCAAAAGGCCAAACTACAGAAAATGATGATAACGCAAGATCTGCAAATAAATTAGGTGGACAACAAAATTTAAAATACAACTATCCCCCCAATTCAATTAATTTCAATACATTAACATTCCAATTTTCATTAAATAGGAAAAATGAAACACATATATGTACTATTATTTTTAACATTCTTCACTCATACCCTCTGGGCTCAGGAAATAAAGGATAGTACCAATATTGTACTTGTAAGGGGATCTATAAGCCAAGGAGATAGGTGGGAACGCAAAATCAGGGTCTATGCCGATAGTTTAAACTACTATTCAGACAAAACTTTACCACATTTCATAACTGATGAATGTTTTGACGTTACATTTACTGCTTCAAAAGCGGCTGATGATTATGAATCACCAAGATGGGCAATTCTTGAAAGAGTATATAATAATATCACTCTTCAAAAGATTATTAAAACCCAAAACAAATCACTTGATAAAAAATGCTCTATCAAAATGCCATTTGAAGATTCTAATTATAAAGCGTCATTTCGGCAACTGGCCCAAAAAAGGCTACAACAGATCAAAGACAAACCTGGGGCTCAATTAATTCAATAATTAAAACGCGATATATATGTTCAGGTAGCTGATGACCATTCATCAGGTACTTTATCTTTAGAAAAAAGTAGTGATTTAAAGGTAAAGATGATGATAGGTTTTCGCATATTATCGCTACCAATTAATAAAATTTAAAGGCATATACTCCAATCTATTTGTTTGTAACCTGATTAGGTGGAGTAATATATAAACCTTTTAGGTTCTTACAATAAAACAGATCCCATATTACCTTTCCACCTTCAAGTTCTATGAATATGCCACCTACATTAATTCCACCTATATGCAATTTCCCACTTATTCTTGATTCATCTAAATATGAAATTAGTTCCAAATCGTAATATTTCCTCTTTTGAATAGGTACTCCTACATTTAAAATACTTTTGGGAGAGGCAATTTTCAAAACTTTGCCGTCTTTTTTAGCATATATTACATACACTGACCCTACAGAATCGATACGTTGTATTTTATACCTATATATAGGCATGTGGATGGTATCAAATAGAGATTGGGAATACACTTTGATTGAAGAAAATAATAAAAATAAAATTCCTACGTGCACTCTCATAATGTTTTTATTTGTGTCTTTGAATATATATAATGAGAAGCAGGAGAATACAATTATACCCACGAATATATACCTAAAAAAGATTGAAAATAAGATGAAAAAATTAATACTCGCTTTTATTGTATGCGTTGTTTCAACATATAGTCTTTATTCTCAGAATAAAATAATCAAAGGGCGAGTGATGTCTGATCATTTTGAAACTGGGTCATTAGTAACAATTATGATTAATGATACAGCTAAAGTTGGCAGCACAGATTTCGATGGTTTTTTCCAAATAGACATCCCTGTCTCCGTGAATAAAATATTATTTTGGTCTGTTGGAATGGAAACAGCAACTATTAACCTTGTAGATAAATGTGATGAATTAGAGGTTGTAATGATGTTAAGCTGTACTTATGATTTTATGACTCTTAAGAAGGTAGATAGGCTTCGAAAGAAACAATTTGATAAGCTGCCAGAATTACATAAAGAAGCATTTGAGAAAGGTATATTTAAAACAGATAAACCTTGTTATATACAAGAGTTTAAACCTTATTATAAGAAAAAACCAAAGTGAAGTTAAAACAATAACAACAAAGCCGCAGTGATGCTGCTTTATTTTATTGAGCAATCAATTGCGAAAAATTATCCTTTATTTTTTATTAGAGACAGTCAGGCCAATCATTGATGGCTAGCTGTTCATCTTTGCCCAAAGTATCAACTAAAAAACTTTTTTTCATCAGTTCACGGTTCTTAGAATTTACTTCTTTAAAAAGTTCATTAGCCTGAAACAGTTCTGGCAGTTCTACACCAGGAGCTTTTTCCATACGAATCACAGCAGAAAATGAAGGTCCGTTTTGCCGCCTTCAATTCATTCAGCCTAAGATTAGAATGAGAAAGGATTACCACTTTCTAATTTCCAATACCCCATTTATTCTACCCTTATTTCCCTGACCGTTCCATTCCCCGGCAGGTCTACCGCCACTACCACAACCTTGCCACCAGCCGGTAAACCCGCAGCCTTATAATACCAATCCACGCCATTCCGACCTAAAACCGCCTTCCCTCTTTCCAGCATTACACCCGCTGCATCATGCACCCGTACTTCCACTTCTGCTACCCTGAATTCTTCCTTTGCCGTTACCACTACGGTCTCGTCTTCGAACTGAATATTCTGAATCTCGGGCGACTTGTAAGCATCTTTCACGGCCATATTATAGGCATTCTGGCCCGGTCCGGCCAGTGATTTATAATATGCCTTTATATCAGGATCCTGTATGATCACCTTTGCATAAGCTGCCGCAACGCGCATCTTATACCTCGCTTCCAGCTGCTTTTTAGTCGGCTTGTTCTTTGACGGACCACGCTTCTTCGCTATGATAATCTGCCCGTTCCGTTTATAAATTGTGAATTGATTGCCGAGAGTGCCCTCCACGGACTGAAGTAGTAAGTTATCCTTGACAATAGCCATAACAAACAATTTTGGGGTTGTAAGATCAATTTAAAACAATTCTTTGAAAGAATAATGCGACAATAACGCCAAATGAGTACTAACACATCACTTAATGGGCACCTCAATATCAAATTGATATAAAGATGTCCTTTTAATGTACTTATGGTAACCTGATAATATTATAGCTTAGCTATTAATCTTACCCCTCGGAAAAATTGTTCTCTTTGATTATTTTTAGCAAATGAATATCATCCCTCAGCTGAAAGAACTGGCCGAAAGATATGACGTCGAAGAAATGGATGCCCTGGTAGAAAGCCTTTCACCTACCCAACTGGAAGAATATAAGGAAGAAATAATTGCCGCCTATGATATGGTTTACTCCTATGGTGTGTATGACCTGGACTGCGATAAAGTAAGCAACCCGGAAGACTTTATCTTTTACCTGCTCGGTATTATCGACTCCATTCAGCATTTCTTTCCCGATCAGCTATACTCCCAGGAACGGGGCTATTGTTACCAAAACCTGGCAGATCGTGCGAAAGTATTTGAGGATAAGGTACGTTACATCCAGGAAGCTATCCGCATTTACAACATCGCTCCACAAACCACCGACATACAAATGTCTATGGTGAGGGCGCTGACGGATAAAATGGAAATCACAAAGCAATTCACGACTGAAGCGTTCACTGAATTACTGTATTTTTTCAGACCTGTGCTCAGGGATATCACTGCTATCAGGGCGTTGGTTCATCTATGCTTCAGGGTACGCAGTCTTCCTTTTGAGCAGAACCATTACTGGCATCAGCGGCTGTTACATGAGTTCGAAGGCGCTATGCATGAACTGGCAGAAAAACATCCACTCGTTTACCTCGACTGGGCTGAAACTTACCATTACATCCTCTTTCACGACTCGCCGGAAATTGATACAGCATACAAGGCTATAATGGTCGCGCAAACAGCCTTGCTGTTACAGCCACTTGAAGGCCATTATACAGAAGATCCTGAACTGCTGAACCGTTTGGGCAAAGGATTTGCAGATACTGCCAAAAGATTGAAAGAGAACGATTTGAAACTGGCATATTACTGGATTTCGGTAGAGTTTTTCACCAAAGGTCATGTACAACAGCCCGCTGCCTGGACCTTTCCTGTATATGCCACTAACGCATTGCTTGCCATCGCGCAGATCTATCATGAGCAGGGGGCTTACGAAAAACTGATCAATACCTTTGAACACGGACTACAGCTTTTTGCACAGGTATATAAGCATGAAGAGGATTTTCAGCTGAATCTTTACTGGGGCGATTTCCTGCTTGCCTATACCGGAATGGCCTACGATTACAAGTCTCCCTCCATCAACCACCAGGCAGAAGAAAAGCTGCAACTGGCGGCCGTAATGGGCAGAAATTACTATTCACATCCTTACATTTCCATGGCAAGGCTTGCCATAAAATCAGGCAATAAAGAAAAATGTGTACAACTATTGCTACAATGCAGGGATGCTATACGTTCTACCGGGTATGATGCTTACGACCTGGGCGAAGTATTGCGCGACGAGGATTTCAGGGAGGTATGGGGCCAGCTGTCCTGACCCTTACAGCTTTCTACCTGCAGGTCTGAAATACCAGGATACCACGGTCAGTATTGCAAATACCAGTGGTGCTATGAAATGTGCAAATTGATCTCCTGCAGCAATGTGTGAAATGACAGCGCCTGTCATGGCAAAGAAAAATCCTGCATACGCCCATTCTTTTACCAGCGGAAACCGGGGTGTGAGGATGGCGATGACACCCAATATTTTCCACACCCCAAGGATGGTCATGAAATAAAGCGGATATCCCAAATGGATAATTCCATCCACATTGTCCTTTTGTCTGAGAATCTGCGCTATTCCCCCTACAAACATAAATAAGGAAAGGAAAATAGTCACTGTCCAATAGATGATATTGTTTCGCTTTGTCATTATGTAGCTATTTGACTACAAATATATGCGTAGCTATTTAACTACGCATATATTCTCTAATAAATTTTCAGATCGTCTTTGTATGCTTTTTTGTAGAGTGTCATGATTTTATCAAGGATAGCCGCGCGTTCATCTGAGTTAATGTCAGTATTATCATCCCATTGAGCAATTGTTTCAGGGTTAATGACTGCAAACCTCGCTGCGATCTCACACAGCAGGGCACGGTCATTTTCCTGGTAAAACAAGGTTTCTCCACGGTAGAGGATCAGTAACCCATATTTATTACCGTCTTCTTCGTACCGATAGGCCCGTTGATCGGTTTTTAATTCATTTATAATGGCTATTGTTGCTTTTGAGTATTTCCTTTTGCTCATTATCAGGTTGTCTTATAAATGTACCAGCCATCTCCTATTTCTTTCAACATGATCAATCAGCCGGGATTCATTTCAGGTAAATCTTTTTTGTGTGCGATGTAAAGATAACCAACTGTATTGTCAACCATTCCATCAATTGAGAAATTGATACTTTCATAGGCATTACTTATCAATAATCGTTGCTAACAGTTCGCTCTCAAATATTGCTTTTGGGGAAATCACCACTTCATCTTTCGGAATATTATTCCCATATCGTTCTTTCATCTTAGCTTTGACCACATCACTCGTCAGATCAAAATCACTTAACTTCTCCAATTTTCCGATCTCAATACCTGTGGCCCGTTGATAAACTTTCCAGATGAGTTCTGAACAATACATCCGGTCATCACTCCATTCAAAAGTAAGGTCGTAATTTTTACCGGTAAACGTCTTTCCCACCTGCTGCATTTTTTTCAACGCATCTGGCGTCAACACTTTATCCGCATTCTTCAGTCGTTTAATCACATAATGGCCACCTTTCCCTCTCGCAATCCATTGATCCAGCGGTGTCCGCTTTACCGGCTGCACGGCTTCGAACACATAAAAGTTATCGCCTTCTTTATATACGATTCCACAATGAGAGTACCTGGATTTTGTGGCCAACCGGATCGCCTTGCTTTGTGCGGACTGAGAGGTCTGGAAAATCAGATCTCCACTGTGAATGGCAGGGGGAGTTACAAATCTTTTTCTGGCGTTCACACCAATGAACAGGGTCAAACCTAAAAGGGCAATAATGAGTATTCCTTTCTTCATATGTATTGTCAATACAAGATAATAGATTTTAGACAAACGGTTTATGCATAATATTCTTCTTTTTGCCCCTTTCCTTTCTTATATTCGGTTATAACACGTTGAAATGTTGACCTTATGAAAAGCGTAGCAGGCCTTCTTATAGCGACGTGTCATTAACAAAGATAAAGTGACTGAACAGGAAATCCTGTTAAAAGGCTATGGCCGGGTCAGGGATGTGAAGATGGGACCGGATGGTGCGATATACGTGATCACCAATAGCCCGGATGCGCTGTTACGAATTACGCCACGTTAATAAATAACATAATTATGAAAACAACCTTTATTGCAATCGCGATCATCTTTACGCATGTATCATTATTCGCCCAGCACTCACTGGAAAAGTTATGGCAGACGGATACCCTGCTTACTACCCCGGAGTCTGCCCTGCTGGCGCCCAATGGACAGTTCTTATACGTTTCCAGCATGGGTACTAAACAGGAAGGCAGCGGCTATATCAGTAAAGTAGCACTGGATGGTAAGATCATTACCAAAGAATGGGTCAGGGGCTTGAATGCCAACAAGGGCCTGGGATTGTATAAAGGTCATCTGTATGTGGCGGAGCTGACAGCTGTAGCCGAGATTGATGTCAAAACCGGTACCATCGTACGCAGGATCCCCATCGAAGGTGCAAAGATGCTCAATGACATTACCATAGATGCCAAAGGTGTGGTGTATGTAAGTGATTCCAGAGCCAACAAAATTCACAGAATTAAAGATGGGCAACCAGCTGTGTACCTTGAAAACATGGATAATGCAAATGGGTTATTGGCAGTTGGGTCCATGCTCTATGCATTGACTAACGGTAAACTGGTACAAATAGATGCGCAGAAAAACCCTACTATCATTGCAGAAGGATTGGAAGGCAGTACAGATGGAATTGTGCAGGTAAAAGAAAATGAATTCGTGATAAGTGGCTGGCAGGGTATTATCTATTATGTAAAGACAGACGGTTCCAAACAGGTATTGCTTGACACCCGCGAGCAAAAAAGTAATACTGCTGATATATGGTATAATGCAGCGACACAAACATTATATGTACCTACCTTTTTTAAAAATACGATTGTAGCCTATAAATTAAAATAAAACTTTTTTTGAGTGCGCAAAAAAACTGCGCACTTGCGTCCAACCTTTGTATTGTTATCACAAACGAAAACAAAAACCGTCATGAGATTCAATACATCAAAGAAGGACGTATCCTCCACTGTTAACTACGAAGGTGCAAGGGCTTACAACCTTACACCAGAGCTGGAACTGTATAGTGCTGTTGTTACAGCTTCTTTCCATGACCAGTTTTATGAAGGAAGTGAAAACCGGCTGGTGCGCATACGTGAGCTGATCAAAAAAAATGATCCGCAGTTCGTAGCCCGCCTGGCTGTATATGCCCGTGAAAAAATGTACCTGCGTAGTATTCCGCTGGCGCTGGCTGTAGAGCTGGCGAAGGTGCATACTGGAAATGCATTGGTGAGTAATATGGTGAACAGAGTAGTACAGCGCGCAGATGAAATTACTGAGTTGCTGGCATGCTATGCCCTGTCTAATAAACGACAGGAGACTAAAAAGTTACATCGCCTGAGCAAGCAGATACAAAAGGGACTGTCGATGGCATTCAACAAATTTGATGAATATCAGTTTGCAAAATATAACCACGCAGCGGCAGTAACATTAAAAGATGCCCTGTTTATTGTTCATCCAAAACCAAAGGATGATGATCAGCAGTTACTGTTCGATAAAATTGCGCAGGATGAACTACAGGTACCCTATACCTGGGAGACGACCCTGACAACTACCGGTCAGGTAAAGTATTCCGACGCTGGCGATAGGCAAAAGGCCTTTCGCTATGCGTGGGAACAATTGATCGACTCTAACATGATGGGGTATATGGCAATGATACGTAACCTGCGTAACCTATTGCAGGCAGATGTGGATGACAGGATTATTAAAAAGGTTTGTGCACACCTGACTGATGAAAAAGCAGTGTTGCATTCAAAACAATTGCCTTTTAGATTTTTGTCTGCCTACCGTGAATTGAAACAGGTAAAACATAAAAGAACAAAGGATGTGCTGGAAGCGCTGGAAACAGCAATACAGATTTCAGTACAACACCTGAAGGGATTTGATGATGATACGCGTATCGTGATTGCCTGTGATGTATCTGGTTCTATGCAGACAGCCTTATCAGCACGAAGTGTGGTGAAATACTATGATATTGGATTATTGCTAGGTATGTTGCTGCAGTATAAATGCAAAAATGTGATAACGGGTATGTTTGGTGATAAGTGGAAGGTGGTTGATCTTCCTAAGAAGAATATACTGGCAAATGTGGATGCGTTTTACAGGAGAGAAGGTGAGGTGGGTTATAGCACGAATGGTTATAAAGTATTGGCTGATCTGATAAAGAGTAAACATGTAGCGGATAAGGTGATGATGTTTACAGATTGCCAGATGTGGGATAGTACGACGAATAATCAGAATGATCAGAATACGCTGGCAGCGCAGTGGCAGCTGTATAAATACATGGTTCCACATGCGAAGTTGTATTTGTTTGATTTGGCTGGATTAGGTCAGACACCGGTGAGTGTGGGGGGAAATGATGTGTTTTTGATAAGTGGGTGGAGTGATAAGGTATTTGAGATATTAGCAGCGATAGAGAACGGGCAGGATGCGGTGAAGCATATAAAGGCGTTGACATTCTAGTTTGTTTATACCCTGAGATTCATTCATAGTTAAACCTCAAAAAATAGTAAAGCGAAGGTGTCGTTATAACGGGTTACTTCATTCTTTAAATTGAAAAAAACCGACCCTTATTCTTTTTACCCTTTTGGCTTTCTAAAAGCTCGTCTTTGGACGGGCTTTTTTTATTTTGAAAATGCGGCGATCGAAACGATAAAAACCAATACAGTGGCTGTTTTTATTTGTTTTTTCGGGTTGAAATTATTTACCTTTGGAGGGTCAAATTATTCAATTTATTCACGTTTAAAAATGTAAAATCATGTATGGCGGTTATGCAGAACACGAAAGATATATGGAAATAATGAGAAAGGCACGGGAACGGGTAAAGAACGATCCGGAATACAGGCAGCAAGTTATTGACAAATTAGGGTTGGAAAAACTTTTTAGCCAAATGACTGAGGAACACTGGGAAATAGCAGATAGAAGATATGGTGTATCAGACAAAAAATCTTAAACCAGACATATGAATAATTCAAGTATCATTTATTCATCTGACCAGGGTCTTTTATTGGGTTTCCATGGATGTGATCAATCCATTGAAGGATCAAATCATTTATTTTTCTTCACTTTTAAAAACTAAAATTTATGTACGGTGGTTATGCAGAATACCAAAGGCATATGGAAATGCTGAGAAAAGCACGGGAACGGGTAAAGAACGATCCGGAATATAGGAAAGAATTAATTGAAGAATTAGGATTGGAAGAACTTTTCAGCCAAATGACTGAGGAACATTGGAAGATAGCAGATAGAAGATATGGTGTATCAGACAAAAAATCTTAAAACTCACATATGAATAATTCAAGAATCATTTATTCATCTGACCAGGGTCTTTTATTGGGTTTCCATGGATGTGATCAATCCATCAGGGACCAAATCATTCTGGGTCAGATTAGGATGAAAGCCAGCCATAATGGATATGACTGGCTTGGATCAGGAATTTATTTTTGGCAAAACAATCATGCAAGAGCGATGGACTTTGCTAAAAATCCACCTGGTAAAAGTAAAATAGATAATCCGGCTGTACTGGGAGCGGTTTTTAGCCTTGGAAATTGTCTTGATCTCACTGACAAATCGTATATCGATAGAATCAGGGAATCATATTATCTTTTAAAAGACACATTCTGTGAGATAAACACTCCTATGCCTAAAAACAGGCCTGCCCCGGGATCTCTTAATCCAAAAGATAAAGTATTACGGGGTTTGGATTACAACGTAATTGAAACATTACATAGGGAAATAATCAAAACCGGAGAAATCCCCTTCGACACAGTCCGCTGCGTCTTCATAGAAGGCAATCCCATCTACGACGACTCCGGCTTCTACGACCAAACCCATATCCAGGTCTGCGTTCGTAATCCAAACTGTATCAAAGGCTTCTTCCTCCCAAGACTCGAAGACCCGGAATGGTATAAAGCGGCATAAATAAACAACCACTTATGCGTGAAAAATTTAACCCCTAATGAATTTTAATCCATCACCCCACTATTCCCCAATAAATACAGCCCACTCAGAAACGAATCCATCCCCTCGCCAATCCAGTAATGCCCCCCACTTCATTTTCCACCCCGTCACTTTAACTACGCCATCCCTCCATTCGCTCCTATGTTCTGCCCACTGATCCACTTCGCATCATCACTCACCAAAAAAGCCACCACCTTCGCAATATCCTCCGGCTCACCAATCCTGTTAAACGCTGACAATCCCGCCAACCTCTCCAACGCCTCAGGCGTCTTCCCATTCAGAAACAACTCTGTATTAGTAGGACCAGGAGATACCACATTCACATTAATTCCCCTTGCCCCTACCTCTTTCGCAAATACACGTGTCATCTGCTCCACCGCTCCCTTGGTAGCTACATAAGGCCCATAAGTAGGCAATAATAAACGGGTAGTAGAAGAAGAGAAGTTGATAATAGTCCCATTATCAGCGAGCCTTGTAGCAGCTTCGCGCATGGTATTGAAAGTACCTTTTACATTGATAGCAAACTGCCTGTCAAATTCTTCGTCAGTCGTATCTTTGATTAATTTATAGAGCAGGATCCCTGCATTATTCACCAGCACATCCATTCTTCCATATTGTGCTATTATGGTGTCGAACATTCTTTTTACTTCGTCGGATTTACTTACATCCGCCTGTATGGCCATTGATGCTCCGCCCTGCTCCTGTATAGCCGCCACGGTCTTGTCTGCCGCCTCTTTATTGCCAGCGTAGTTGATCACTACTGTCGCGCCTTCTGCAGCCAGTTTCAGCGCTATGGCCGCGCCAATACCTCTTGATGCACCTGTTACTAAAATAATTTTCCCTGTGAGCGTTTTCATATATCCTTTGTTTTGTGTTTGATAAAACAAAGGTCATACTTTATGCGCACAGAAAAATTACACAGATTAAAGGAAGAGATGTAAAATTCTAAGAAAGGTTATTGCCAGCACTCCCTGTTCTATTCTAACAAGGGTTATCGCAGCACCCCCTGTTCTGTCACCATTTCAAATACTTCGTCCAACTTACCATTGAACCATTCCTGCTCTTCTTCTGTAAATGCACGACAATATTGCATTTCACCCTGCAGAGAGCGGAATTTCTCATCTATAGGGCGGTGACTATAAAAAGCAGATTTACCGGATTTCAGTTTATCCAGCCACTGTTTAACAGTGGCTGTTTTACTGACTGTTTTCATAACCGATTCCTCAAAATCGAAGCGAAGCACTTCACAAATGCCAGGCTGCAACAAGAGAGCATACTCGTCAGTATTTAATTGTAATATATCATAACCGTCTGGTTGTAACACCATGGGTTTCTGACCTTTGATAAGAAGCTCCATCTGTCCGCTTACTACCTGCTGGACAACAGTTCGGGGCGATTCTTCTGATACCACTACCAATACGGGTTGCTTAATAAAGTATACCAGATGTACCATGGCGAATCCATCTATGTTCCGCTCCTGTAAGAGTACATTTACATAGTTGGATTTGTATAAATAGGGTTTGGCAAACCGGTTAACATGCTTGAAATAGGGTAGAGAGAGAACGTCTTTAACTCTGAAATTTTCTACGGGGTTTACAGCTAATCTAAAATACATGGGTTAAGGTTTAACAGATCTATAGTAAAGTTCTTCCAATCTGCTGAATTGATACAACAGTATGATAAAATCGCATTTTTCCGATACCTTTGTAGTATGGAACACGTGGAAGTATTCAAAGCATTATCCAACAAGGCCAGGCTTCAGATATTACAATGGCTGAAGGACCCGGCAAATAATTTTCCGGCAGAAGGATGCTGCGAAAATGGCGTATGTGTAGGACAAATCCAGCTTAAAATGGGGGTTACACAATCCACTGCCTCTGAGTATTTATCGCTCTTACAGCGAACAGGACTGCTGACCGTGACCAGGCAGGGACAGTGGACATATTACAAAAGAAATGAAGATGCTATTAAAGAATTGGGAAAACTGATTCTGGAAGATCTATAAACAATACGGCCATCCTTTCAGGATGGCCGTATTGTTACCTATTCTCCTGATTTATAATTAATTGAAGAAGGAGGTAATGCCTGCTCCCCACTTCCCCACTGTTTATTTGGCGCAGCACCCATATCCAGCTCCAATACCCCGCCTTTCAACACCTCCTGGTGCGTAAACCAGGGCTTATTCAGCACTTTTCCATCCAGTTTTGCACTTTGAATGTACTTGTTCTCTCCTGAACTCTTAGGTGCATTGATCGTGAATACCTTACCATTTTCCAACTGTATCGTTACCTGCGTAAATACCGGACTACCAATATTATACTGAGGAATACCCGGGGTTACCGGACAGAATCCCATCATGGAAAACACTACAAAAGCCGTCATACCACCCCCATCTTCATCTCCGGGAATGCCAAATAGGTTGTCTGTATACCAGGTATCCATTAGCATGCGGATGCGTTTCTGTGTCTTCCAGGGCGCTCCCAGGTAATTGTACAGGTAAGGGATGTGGAAACTAGGCTCATTGCCCATTACAAACTGCCCAACCAACCCCGTCGCATCCGGGAAGGTATACCACAACTGGTATTTGCTTCTGCCCAGTCCTTCACGGAACAGCTGGTCCAGGTTCGCCTCTGCTGCCTTAGGGCCGCCCATCAGACCAAATAATCCTGTCAGGTCATGCTTTACATCCCAATTGTAGGTATATGCATTGTTTTCTGTGAAATAATCACGACCACCCTGACCACCTGAGAATTTAGGGTCAAATGGCTCGATCCAGCTGCCGGCGGAGTCCTTTGGCCACATAAAGCCTTTATCTGCCCGGAATACGTTTTTATAGTTAGCCGCACGCTTTAAAAACAATGGAACATCTTCTTTTTTACCTGCCGGTATAGCCAGTTGAGCGATACACCAGTCATCAAAGCTATTTTCCAATGTCACGGCCACAGATTGTCTGCGCTCAAAACCATGTACTTCACTCACCCACTCTTTCTCTCCCGGTCTGAGGGCAGGCATATAGCCATGTGTATTGTAAAAAGCATCCAGCTCTGTACCCGGGCCATTTCTCCACGGCAGCAGGGTTGCCTCTAAAGCATTCTTTTTTAGTCCTTCATATGCCTTGGCTACATCAAAATTATGTACGCCTTTGAACCACGCATCTGCCATCCACGCGGCGGCATGATTGCCCGTCATACAAGGCATATCGCCGGTTACGACTGCGAACGAAGGCATCCAGCCACTCTGCTCATACATCTGGATATAAGAACTGATCTTATCTGCTTCTGTAGAAGGGTGTAAAAGGGTCTGTAATGGTTCTAATGCGATATAGGTATCCCATAGCCAGTTATCCGCGTAAAAGGGCTTATCTGAGGAATGTACCTGGTGATCGTATGCGCTGTAATACTTACCGTACTCGTTGATATTGATCATACGCTCGTAAGTACGGTACAGAGAGGTATAGAATACCCGTTTCTGTGCAGGCGTACCGCCTTTCACATTGATCTGGCCCAATACTTTATCCCAGGCTTTAAATGCCTTATCTTTTACTGCATCGAAGTTCCAGTCAGGGATCTCCTTTTGCAGGTTAATTTTTGCCTGTTCGATGCTCACAAAAGAAACACCGTATTTTACTGCTGTTGCTGCCGGCACTTCTGCCAGCAATATCTTTTGACCTTCTTTATCTAAAGTTTGTACACCTACGATCGGGGTGCTCAGCTCTGCATAAAAGTAAGCTGCCATGCCGTGGAATTGTTCTGTACCGGTGATCACCTGTTTGCCGGTTGCTTCGATAGTGCCTTTACCATTCAAAGGCTGAAAACGGAGATAGTGCTTCTCCTTTCCCTGGAAGTGAAAACGGAAATATCCGCTACGCGCTGCAGGCGTAAATTCTACCTGGTCCGCATCGTCGAGGAAAGTACTGTAATAGTAAGGCGTAGTACGCTCCCTGTCCCATACCCTGGGTGCAAAATAATCGTCGCCTGATATGGGCATCATACCAAAAAGGCTTTCCTGCCTGTGCGATGCAATGGTAAGTGGGAAATCATGAATGCGGTCATCCAGCTGATCTTTGCGGATGGGAAATACCCTCACCATACTATTAGGCAGGTGAACTGTAGGACGGGTGGGTTCCAGTATGATGCCCACACCGCCGATAGTGGGATCTACATAGTTGACATTGCTGGTTGTACTCTGTCCCCGTGCGAATGGGGAGGCAAATAATGCCATACCCAATAGCAGCCTGTTTAGTTGCATATCTTTCGTTTTTTTTGAGAGGACTAAAAATATAAAAAAATCCGGTCACCCTCATTAAATGAGGACAACCGGAAAAAGGAAATCGGCAAGCTATATTCTTAGTCTTTCAGGTGCAGGTACGCCTTCACCTTGTTATAATCTTTCCAGTCCACAGCTGAACGTGCTGCTGTACCACCTGGGATCAATACATACCGCCGGATTGGTAAAAGTAGCCTTACAAACGGGCCTTGTCTGATCCTCAGAAAATATTCGTAGTATCGTAGTATGAGAATGCTAGGGATATTACTGCTTATTAATCTGCCTGTTATGGCACAAACACCGCAGGTGTTAGGAAAAGTAAAATCGGATAAATTGGACGAGGCCTCAGGTCTGGCAGCCAGTGCTACCCTACCGGGATACTTCTGGACACACAATGACAGTGGCGGAAAGAATGAAGTATACCTGCTGAATAGCAAGGGGAAGCTGGTCAGCAGTGTGAAATTGAAAGGGGCCGTGAACAGGGATTGGGAGGATATTGCAGAGAATATTGGTCCCGGCGGCAAACACTATGTATATGTTGGAGATATCGGCAATAACCACGCGTTGAACATAGATATGCAGATCTACAGGTTTCCGGATTTTTTGACCGTACCGGGTGATAAAACATCTGTGCATGCGGATGCGCTCTTTATCAGGTTTCCTGATGGCGCCAGAGATGCAGAGTCACTAATGATTGATCCGATTGGAAAATGTATGTATGTTGTAAGCAAAAGAGAAAAACAGGTGAGCCTGTATAAGGTACCAGCACAATACTTCAATTTTAAAGATCAGCAACAGGTAACACTGGAAAAGGTATTGACCTTACCCTACACCTGGATTACAGCCGGCGACATCTCGCAGAATGGAGAACACATTGTTATCAAAGACGAATCACATATTTATTACTGGCGACGTAAAGGCAATGAAGCTATCGAAATGACGATGGCACGGCCGGCGACCTTATTGCCATATGTGCGTGAAAAACAAGGAGAAGCGGTAACGATTAGCGTGGATAATAAGGGATACCTGACGATCAGTGAGGGGAAGAAACCGGATCTGTTTTTCTATTCACATATATTTAAATGAGAGCGTATCAAAAATAAATAAACCTCTTCAGAAGTGCTTAAAGGACTACCTATTTCCATTAGGTAGCCGAATTAAACGAGGCCGACTAAAAAGGGTCCCCCTCTCGGGTAGGTGATGGAGACGAAATGGCTTTTACGCAACTCTCAGTGCCTTCATTTTACTTTTAGTCAGCCTCGTTTTTTTTATATAGTTAGCTTATGTTTCCCCGGTTGTAAAAGTTGATCTTTCTTACCTGGTAATTTTAATGTCGCGGTTGTATTTGCGGGTACTTCCACTTCCAACATCACCTGTTTCCCATTCCGCTTCCAGGAAGAGACGATCTTACCATAGCGGCATTGATAATCAGCCTTTGCAAAAGTGAGCTGAGACACAAATGAGGGTTGAATAAAGAAATGCTTAAACCCGGGCGCTGTTTCATCCGGACGGATACCCGCCAATGTTTTGTAGAACCATGCACAATAGTCTCCAAAGAAGATATGATTGTGTGATAATTCCCCCGGCCAGTCTTCGAACAAGGAAGTGGCACCGTTTGCAATCCAGTGTGCCCAACCTGCATAACCTGTATCTGTCAGCATTTTCATAGCCAGTTCTACATGTCCGTTATCACTGAGTGAAGGCAGCACATATTTGGTACCTAATACGCCGAAATCAGCATGATAATGGTTGTCTGTGATCTTCTTTGCCAGTTGCTCTACTGTTTTAGTCAACGCAGGCTTTGGCACCAGCTCGTGGTATACAGTGGTACTGAGAGCCGTGGCAGTGGTCACATTGTACTGCATGGTCTGCGTATTATAATACTCCTTGTTGAAAGCAGCACTGATCTTTTCTGCCAGTGCAGTATATGCAGTCACATCTTCGTCTTTACCTAATACACGTGCCATTTTAGACACCAGCACCGCGTCGGTGTAATAACAGGCTGTAGATGTAAATGGCACGGGGGTTTCTACCAATGACATCCAGTCGCCCAGGCCCATTTTGAAGATATGGTTCTGCGCTTCGCTGGTGAGCAGGTCAGTGTATTTTTTGATCGCATCGTAGTTCTCTCTTATCGCAGCGGTGTCGCCTTCATAGAGGTATAAATACCAGGTGATGATGGGCAGTGCACTACCCCATGCCGGACCAAAGGTAAAGTCCTTGCGGTCATAGCCCCAGCCATTGGAAGGAACGATACCTGGAATAGATCCATCCGGTGTCTGCGCATCCCGGATGTCATTCAGCCACTTGCGATAACCCGGTGCAGATTTGTAATTCCACAGACCGATTTCTGCGGAGATATGCGCATCAGCCGTCCAGCCGTTCTTTTCACGCTGTGGACAGTCGGTAGGAATACTGAGGAAATTGCTTCTGTAAGATTGACGGGCTGCTTCGTACAGCTTATTGATCATAGGATCAGAGCTGGTGAAATGACCGGCTTCTTCAAAGTCTGTACTGTAGAATAGGCCTTCGATGGCATTCTTATCCAGTTTTGCATCAGTTTTCACTGATACATACTGAAAGCCATGATAGGTGAATTGCGGTGTGAAAGTTTCGATACCACCGTTCCCTTTTAAGATATACACATCTGTCTGGAAAGGCAGTTCACCCGGCCAGCTACGCATGTGTTCTGTGTTATGAGCAAGGTCTATTTTACCATCTTTCAATACCTCTCTGTAGGAAAGGGTCACTTTAGTACCTGCTGTACCTTTTACTTTTAAGGTCACAACGCCGGCAAAGTTCTGGCCCATATCGAAGAGATATTCATCCTTATCTACCTGTTTTACACTTACAGGTTTGATACGCCTGATGATCTTAATAGAAGGCATTTCCTGTGGCACCAGTACACCACCGGGAGAATGGGTTTCAAGGGCGGTCTGCCAGCTGGCATCATTGTACCCCAGCTTGTTCCAGCCCGGTAGTTCTGCCCGGGCATCGTAGATTTCGCCGGTGTACAGGTTGTTGTACTGGCTAGGTCCGGTGGTGCACTTCCAGCTACGATCCGTAACGATGGTTTCTTTACTACCATCTTTGTAGATGAGCAGGATGTTGATGAGCATGCGGGGTGTATTGCGCCACGGTGCTTTGTGAAATTCCCATACTGCATGGGATTGTACATTGTACCAGCCATTTCCCAGTTCTGCTGCTACGACGTTGTCTCCATTAGCCAACAGGGCGGTAATGTCGTAGGTGTTGTACAGCAATCTTTTGTCATAGCGGGTATAGCCCTGTTCCAGCACGGCATCGGTGACAGGTTTTCCGTTTACATACAACACATGATACCCTACACCGGATACGTAAGCGACTGCACTTTGCAATGGCTTACCCGTATGAAATACTTTCCTGAAAAAAGGTGCTTTTGTGATAGTGGTATCTGTGGTATTCGTGATCCAGCTACCTGACCAGTTGACCTGTGCATACAGGAAACCGGGCAGGCAACATAGCAGGCAAAATAAAATACGTTGCAAGGTTTCTGTTTTTTTTGTGATTTATGGCACTACAGGGAAAGCTACGATGCGTACTTTGGTACAACCATAAGGCACGAGCGTAATATCCTGTACTGTATTGTCTACTTTTCCTTTGTAAATACCTTCCCTGTCGGTAGGTGGCTGAAAGGCCACACCATTCAGTTCTTTCCAGGAAGGGATGGATTTGGCCGGTACGGTGATGGTGACAGGAGCATGTGCCAGATTCCATACGAACTGGTCGTCTACCTGTTTTACCACAGCTGCTTTAAAATGAGCAGCAGGTTTATCCACATTGTCCCTGATCAGCGCATAGTTCCATTTGTCTGTAGGATATACACTGAAGTATTCGCCTTCTACTTCGTCCGTCGCTTTCTCCCAGCTTTCATTCAGTTTCAGGGCGTATACCAGCGGGCCTCTTTCTATGGCGCGGGAATGTCGGCCCCATACAGTAGTGGTGATATCCATTGGTAATTGTAATACCAGTTTGTCGTTGTTTTTCCAGCTCCGGTTGATGGTGATCACCTGATTGCCGGTGTCCTTGCGGAGTGGCTGTCCATTCAGGAGAATGGTAGCATCTTTACACCATGCAGGGATGCGTAACTGTAATGGGAAGCTCGCTGTTTTTTTCAATGAAAGCGTGAAGCTGATCTCATCATTGAAAGGATAAGTAGTGGCTTCATGTATCGTCACTTCCGTTTGCGCTGCGCCAACTTTGGTGGTCAGGTCATTTGGTGCATAAGACAGGGCGGCAATGCCGTTGTCTGGTGTGCTGTACCAGAGTTGAGCAGTGAACTTTGTCCAGCCCTGATGCATATTTGCAAGGCAGCAGGTATAACCGCTTCTGGGACCGAGTACGTTACACATTTCTCTGCTAAAAGGCAGGGAGAAATCGAATACGCCTTTGCTGATCTGTACCTGGTTGGCTACCTGAAAGTATTGTTTGTTATTATAGTCATCTGTTGTCTGCGTAGGCAGGGCGTTGAAGGCCATTTTTTCCAATGCATCCATGTAGTGAACATCGCCGGTGATGGAGATGATGTTTTCCAATGAGTACATGGCTTCTACGATGGCGCAGAGCTCAATACCCTGAGTAGGTTCATTACCATTCAGGTCTTCATCGCCGCTGAAGATGCCCATGGGCAGACCATGAACGGTCATGAGGTCATGCCAGCCGGTGTGGAGTGCCTGTAAGTCCTGCGGATCGCCGGTACGCTGGTAGTTGATAGCGGGCGATTTCAGGGCCATGGCTACGTTCACACCGTGACGGTTCATCCAGTTGCCCATGTGGGCATAGGTGGTGGTGCTGATCACCCATTCATGGCCACCCATCCAGCGGGTCCAGGGAAAGGATTGCTGTTCGATCTTGTCTGCCAGTTGTAAGAGGGAGGGATCTTTGGTGATGCTGTAGAGCCATTGGGCCATCATTACATTGTCCGCACCTCTGGAAGCTGCCCAGTCAGTCCATTTGCCGATGGGGGCAATGTCGAGGGCTTTCTGCTGGTACTGGAAGTATTTGGTCATGAAGGTGATGACACGCTGATCGCCGGTGGCGGAATAGTATTGCTGCAGTACTTTGAGCATGACCATTTTGGGCCACCAGTCGTCGCCGTCGGTGGCGTTGGCAACTTCTACGCTGGTGTGTTTTTCTCTTTCAGCACCGGTGAGAGGGCCGAAGTAGCCGCTGGGGCGCTGGTGGTCGAGGGTCCAGTTGACGTAGCGGAGAACTTTTTCTTTTAATGCTTTGTCGTCAAGGAGATAAGCGAGAGGAAGGGCGCCGTCAAGCCAGTAGGGCGTTTCTTCCCAGCCGTCGCCTTTGCCGCCGAGCCAGCCATTGTCGTTTTTTAATTTAGCATAGTATTCGTCCAGGTGACCTGTGGAGCCGTCCCGCATGATGAGGAGCTGGTGGCGGAGCCAACCGGCTGGCTTGATGCTACCAAGAGGTAGGGTGGTGTACACGGGGGGATGGTAGGAGTCCGCATGTGGAGAGATGTGGGCCCTTGCCGGGAGTATGGATAATACGGCAAGGGTACAACCCGCGAGGAAATTGATTTTCATTCGTTGAGACTTGAGTACAATAATAACGTGAGGAGGTAAGGTAGAAAAATAAGCGGTAAAAATATAATGTTTACCGAAGTTAACCCCATTTTCACCGGCAATATTAGTCGTATTAACCTCTCTTCTATTGTGCTTTTACCGGAAGAATAGCAAATTTGTTTAATAATTCACTCTCATGGAAAACAGTATCCTCACCGTATCCGGGCTTAATGTCAGGTATGGTTCCCTGCACGCCGTACAGGATGTTTCGTTCGATGTAAAGGCAGGTGAAATCTTTGGGTTGCTCGGTCCGAATGGGGCCGGGAAAACCAGTACACTTAGCGCGATTGAAGGTTTACTTCGTCCACAATCCGGGCAGGTCCATATAGCCGGTTACGATATACGACAGCAGCCGCTGCTTGCAAAAGCTAATATGGGGGTACAACTGCAAAGCACCAGTTTTCAACCGGAGCTGACAGTGGCGGAGATCGTTAGTTTGTATGCAGGATTATATGGGGTGGAACCACGGTTGGAAAAGCTGGGAGAAATACCTCCCCATAAGAAAATGTCTGAATTGTCAGGTGGACAGCAACAAAGGGTGAGTTTGCTTATTACTACTATTCACAATCCTAAACTGGTGTTGCTGGATGAACCAACGACAGGGCTGGACCCACAATCGAGGAGAAACCTGTGGGAGAAGATAGAGGCTATCAGGGAAAACGGGAATGGGGTGGTGTTGACTACACATAGTATGGAGGAGGCCGAGGCAGTGTGTGATAGATTGGCAATTATTGATCATGGAAGGGTGTTGACGATTGATACGCCAGAAGGGTTGATAGAGAAATATAGGGATGATCCGGAGGTGGTGAGTGTATCAAGGAAAGGGAAGATTACACTCGAGGATGTATTTATTGCCCTGACCGGACGGGCGGTTAGATTTTAGAAATATTCGGGCCTGACTAAAAAGTAAAATGAAGGCGTTCAGAATTGCGTAAAAGCAATTTCGGCTCCATCACCTACCCGAGAGGGGATAACCTTTTTGGTCAGACCCGAGGCGTGGCCTGCGGCCGGCTTTTAAATGAAACAAAATATTCTTTTATATGCTACCTTCTTCTACTAATGTTTTCAAAGCCTTATTCAAAGCAGACCTCCTTATTCAATGGCGTAACCGCAGAGCGGTTTTCATGGTCCTGCTGATCCCTGTATTTATCCTCTTCTGCTGGAAAAATGCAGTTGCCAAAATCGGCCCTTACTTCGTATTAAGTACCTGCCTCACTTTAGGTTTGATCTCCATTGGCCTCATGGGCTACTCAGCCACCATATCCCGCGACAGGGACAAAGGCGTGTTCCAGCGGCTACGGGTCGCCCCTTTTAACCCTGCCTTGATTATGGCCAGCAAGTTGCTCGTGCAGCTCATGATGATCTTTGTGTTAACGATCCTAATTTTCGTGAGTGGTTATTATTTTGATGGCATCACGATTTCTACACAGGGCTATGTGGTCACCTTCTTTACCGCTTTAATAGGTGGTGCTGTTTACCTGAGTCTCGGCCAACTGATCACGGGGCTTATCACCAATCCAGAGTCAGTGAATGGCGCTACCAGGATGATCTACTTTGTGTTTATCATGGTAGGTATGCTGGGTGAACTGGGTACACTGGGTGATAAATTAAAAACGGTGTCCATCTGGTCACCTTATGGAACAGTGAAGGCGATCATCAGTACAGGCATGCAGCCAGGACACTGGGATACCACTAGTACCCAGGCGCTGGCGTTCTGCCTGATCTATGCGGTCGTTTTTGCCGGAATCGGTATCAGGAAATTTCGCTGGGCGGTGAAATAAACATTGGCAATATATCCAGTATCTGTTCCACCTGCCTGAAGTTAGGGCTGTCTATGTGCACATCTATATGTTCATGCGCCCAGGTAGTGTGAAAAGGAATATGGATAGCATGACCCCCTAAATCCAGTACCGGCAGTACATCCGACTTCAGACTATTGCCTATCATCAGGAATTGTTCTGGCTGGATGTCCAGGTGTTTCAATAACTTCTTATAGTCCTTCGGTTGCTTTTCGGACATTACTTCTACATGGTGGAAGTAATGATCCAGGCCGGAGTTTTTAAGTTTCCGTTCCTGGTCCAGCAGGTCTCCCTTGGTAGCTACTACCAGCCGATAATCACCTTTTAGTGATTGCAATACTTCTTCCACACCATCCAGTACTACGATAGGGCGTGCCAATAACGCCTTGCCATAGGTGATGATCTTGTCAACGGCAGTGATGTCGATGGTATTATTGCTGACAGTAAGAGCTGTCTCAATCATGGAAAGCATGAATCCTTTGATACCATACCCATAAAGGGTGAGGTTCTTGATTTCTGTGTGCAACAGTTCCCTGGCTACAGTGTGCTGGGGCAGGTAGGCTTCCATTAGTTGGCAGAACTCGTTCTCTGTTTCACGAAAATAGGGTTCATTGACCCAGAGTGTATCGTCTGCATCGAATGCGATTACTTTTATACTCATAAGTTAACAACGGGTTACAATACTAAAATAATTCTTTTTGATGGAGAATCGGGTGCAGTGAAGAGATTGCAAAAAAAATCAATACGCCTTCGGCAAACTGATTTTTTTCTGACCTATCTTGCCCCTGCGAACTAAATTAAACCTACTGTCATGGAAAATTTGTTTACAGTTGATTCTCTTATCAGCCTGTTAACCTTAAGCGTACTCGAAATTGTTTTGGGTATAGACAACATTGTATTTATTTCTATCCTTGCCGGCAAGCTGCCGGAAGAACAACAAAAAAAAGCCCGGAGGCTGGGTTTGACCCTGGCCATGTTTATCCGCATTGGCTTATTGATGTCTATCAGCTGGATCATGTCATTGACAGCCCCGCTTTTCAATCCGGGTAACTGGATTGGCATTCAAAATCCTAAGTGGCTGGAAATGGCGGAAATCTCTGGCAGGGATCTCATTCTGCTCATTGGTGGTCTCTTTTTGATTTACAAAAGCACATCAGAAATTCATGAGAAACTGGAAGGCGGAGAGCATACTACCAATACGCCTAAAGTAACCAGTTTTTCACAGACGATCATCCAGATCTTACTCCTGGATATTGTCTTCTCCCTGGATTCTGTGATCACCGCTGTGGGCATGGCAGATCATATTGAAATTATGATCGCGGCCGTGATCATTGCTGTCGGTATTATGCTGCTGGCATCAGAAGGGATCAGTAAATTTGTGAACATACATCCTACCGTGAAAATGCTGGCACTGTCCTTCCTGCTACTCATCGGTGTGTCATTACTGGCAGAAGCATTTGATCAGCACATTCCAAAGGGGTATATTTACTTTGCGATGGCGTTCTCCGTATTTATCGAATTATTAAATCTGAAAATGCGTGCAAAGAGCGCTCATCCGGTAAAGCTCAAACAGACGAAATTATAATAGAACAGTGCACCGGAAATCATTTATCAAAATGGCAGCATTGCTGCCATTTTTGCCTTACTCTTCACAGATAGAAAAGGCGCTGAACCTGCCAGGTATGTTCCAGCCAACGGAGAAAATGCCTCTATTTTTTGTAGGACATGGCGATCCGGAAAATGCTTTCCGGGATAATCCTTTTACGCAGGCCCTCGCAAAAATGGGGAAAGAACTACCCCGTAAGCCCACAGCCATCATGGTGATTTCGGCACATTACCTCACCGCCGAAGAATCTTACCTGAAAGTACCCGGACATTTCAATTGTCCTTACTACAGCGTGTACGGTGCCACTGCTTTTAAAGATAAAGTGCCGCAGGTGACCGTGGACGAAAGTACGGATATGGACCACGGTGCATTTTCAGTATTGCGACATATGGCGCCTGAGATGGATGTACCGGTGATGGAGTTAAGTATCCCCATGGCACAGCGACTGGATTACCACTGGAAACTGGCGCAGTACCTGAAACCGCTGCGGGAAAAAGGTGTACTGATCATTGGGAGTGGCAATATTGTACATAACCTTGAAAAGGGATTTTTCAAAGCGAAACCTTATTCATGGGCGATTGAGTTCGATGAATGGGTAAAAAAGCGAATTGACGAACGGGATTTCGGTAGTTTGTTTTACTATAATAATCTGGGTAAGATCGCCTTGAAAGCAGTACCTACCACAGATCATTATATTCCCATGCTGTATGCCATTGCAATGGCAGATAAGCATGAGAAGATTCAATACACTTATGAAGAAGTATTTTCAGCATTCAGTATGCGATGCTTCAGAGTAGGATGATTCACCTTCTTTTCTATTTGAATAGTAAAGTCAGCAGACTTTTCATCCTGTAAAAGGATGATCTTCTACAAGTTAGTAACGATTATGAAATTGTAAAGTACGCGGGTATTATTCGCGCAGGCGCTCGTCGGTATAGGTAATCTCCGTCTTGCCGTGTGCCAGTGGTTTACCATTCTCATCTACACTCACAAATACCATCTTATCGATGGTCAGGATGCTCTTCTTGGTAATTTTGTTACGGGCTTCGCAGGTAAGGGTCAGAGAGGTGTTACCAAAGTGCACTGCCTTGATACCTAATTCCAGGATATCCCCCTGCTTGGCGGAGCTGATGAAATTGATTTCAGACATGTACTTAGTCACACAACGGTTGGTACCTAACTGGATGATGGCGTATATGGCGGCCTCTTCATCGATCCAGGATAATAAACTACCGCCGAACAAAGAACCGTGAGCATTTAAATCCTCCGGTTTTACCCATTTTCTAGTATAAAAATTCATTGCACATTCTATTGCAACGCAAAATTAAAACTTTCCAGGATAAAACCCTGTATGGGGCGGCTGGTTATAGCCCACATTCTGCCATATGATGCTCATTCTGTACTGGTGATCCTGCATTAAAGTAATGATCCTGTGGGTGGTAGGGATGGTTGTGGTATAAATTCTCAGAGATTGATTATCTGACGTTCTCATGACTAATTCCTCTCTCCAATCGCCAAAAAGGTCCGCTGTTAAGGTAGGTGTGGCCTTGGTGCCGTTATTTGCAACACAACCTTCAGCCGTGAAAATGGTTCCTCTGCCATACTTGTCGATATGGTTGCCATCGAGGAGTTCGCGGCTCAGGTCTCCATCCCACCAGATGAGAAAGTTCGTAGAGCGGGGCGCATCGCCAATACGGTTGCCTTTTGTGTCGTAGAGTCCTTTGGAGCCTGACCACCAGAGTTGGGCGCCTTTGCGGGTGCTATCGATATTTTCAGCGACCCCACGACCTACATCCTGATCTATGGACCCCCTGAACAGGATCTGGCCGGTGCGGGCATCGTACAATGCAGCGCCAGTGCCTTTGGCGCCATTTTCCAGTTCATGAATTCCAAACACTTCCAAACCCGGGTGATCAGGATCCAGGTCACCTACATGCAGGGCATCGCCATGACGCAGGCCAGTGGTGTAAAGCCCTTTGCCATCATCGTCTACACACATGGAGCCATAGATGATCTCGTCTTTGCCATCGTTATCCACATCGGCCACACTCAGGTTGTGGTTGCCCATACCGGAGTAAGGACTACGTCCGTCTTTGGTATCGAATACCCAGCGGGAAGTGAGTTTGCCGTCCTGGAAATCCCAGGCAGCGAGTACGATGCGGCCATAGTAACCTCTGCACATGACTACGCTGGGGCGCTTGCCATCGAGGTAAGCTACGCAGGCAAGAAAGCGGTCTACCCTATTGCCGTAATGGTCTGTACCACCATTGCCTCCATAACCGCCCCAGCCACCAATATCGCCACGACCAGGGATGTAATCGGTAGTAGCCAGTGCTTCGCCGGTCTTGCCACTGAAGATCGTAAAGTATTCAGGCCCTGTCAGGATCCTGCCGAATGATTTGGAGGTCGGGTCCAGATCGCGGTAGTCTTTTGTGCTGTCGCCAATTACCTTCCCTTTGCCATCGATAGTGCCATCGGCGGTTTTGCAGGCAAATTCGGCAATGCTATCACCATCTAAGTCGTAGACCATGAACTGGGTATAGTGGGCGCCTTCGCGGATGTTACGCCCCAGGTTAATTTCCCAAAGGAAGGTGCCATCCAGTTTGTAGGCCTGAAAGATGGGCGGATCGGTAATGCCGGATTGGGAATTGTCTTTGCCCCGGCCGGTTTGATGGAGGATGATCTCGTATTGGCCATCACCATCCAGGTCCGCGGCCGAGGCATCGTTGGGTGTGTAACCAGGTGGTGTTTTGAGGGGAATAGTGAGGTATTGCTGAATGGGTGCATCTGCCTGGATGGTGTAAGTAGCCGTGTTGGTTTCTTTTCCACCAATGACAGATTTGACCAGATATGTATGGGTATGGTGAATATCGGCGTGGTTATCCACATAGTTGGTGACAGACTGGGAAGATAACTTTTGCAGTTGACCATCTGTTTGCCTGTAGATATTGAAAGTAATAGCAGATGGATCTGTGTCAAGCAGGCGCCAGCTGAGGAAAGTCTGGGTAGGTGATTGCGGAATAGCAATGAGGCCACGATCCAGTTTTTCACCGGGTGCGAATAATAAAAGAAATAAGAGGTGCATCATCATCTACCATTTAAAAGGTAAGTACCAGTTTGCTTTGTTCATTAATCTTGATCTCACAGCTTCTGCCCTGCTATCGTTGGCAGCTACAAATTTAGCTGCGATCTTATTAGCCAGCCAGGCAGGATCAGTAGCTTGCCTGCGGAGTGCAACACGCAACAGGTCAGGCCAGCGATAACCTTCGAAGGCAAGTTCCAATCCATCTTCATCTATTAACAGATCTTCCATCCTGTTTGTGAGTGTAGGTCTGTCTATGACAGGTTTATCGGTAAGCAGTGGGTCACTCATCTCAAATACACCGGTGGAGTCTACTTTTACTGACTTTAGCCCTACCCTACCGCGTACCCCTATATTTCGGTACCAGACATTGCGGAACTGTGGGTAGTTGCCATCACGGGCATCAAAGTCATAAGGAGGCACATCCTTTGTCTGCTCTATATCGGTGACATTGCGGCCCTCGCCTCCTGTTACACCAGTAGCCATATACACAGGGTCGTAGGTATTTTTGATACCGGTATTCAGGAGTGCATAGGCGATCTTATCACGATTGTCGCGGTTGGCAGCTTCTGCATAGTGCAGGTGCAGGGCGGCTGCGCGGAACAGTATCCACTTACTGGAGGTTTCGAAAGGTAGTAAAGAAGTATAGTTGTACGTGTATTTTTTGATGACTGGTTGTGTACCTGAATACTTGAAAGAGATATTTGGCCCCCGCAGGTCTATAGGGGTATTATCACTTCTGAATTGCTTATTCCAGTTGGCGATCGCCAGGTCGGAAGGGCGTATCTGGTAGCTACCACTTACATTGTCACAGAGTTCTATGAAAGGATTAGCTGGTGTAAAGTTCTTGTCGAATGGCAGGTTCCAGATGATTTCGTAATTGGAATAACGCTCTCCGTATGGCTGGCTGAAAATGTTGCTCCATAAGGCACCGGACAGGTTAGCAGTATATCCCACTCTGTATACTTCGTACCATTGTTCACTGTTCATGGCTGGGTACAACACATCTGCATAGTTCATCATGACACGGTAGTTAGTTGCTGCCTGTGTATAATTGCCATTCCAGAGATACAACTCGCCGAGTAAGCATTTTATATTGATAAAGAACTTTTCTGTGGAATAACCATCTGTTGTAATGAGCAATGAGGTGCCGGCCGGGAAGGGATATTTGTAAGGTAAGCCTTCTGTAAAGGTGATGAGTTTACTCAGCAATTCATTGAAGGTGACACGGGGAAATTTGGATACATCCTTAATGGCATCGATAGTTTCTAATGGATCAGTGATGTAAGGTATTTCTCCATAGTGAATACCCAATTGTAAATATAACCAGGTACGCATCGCCCCTACAGCAGCGTAGCGTAGTATATAATCGTCATTGCTGATCCGCTTATCCTGTAGCATGGCATCGAAGTTCTTCAGTGCATCGTTGCAGTTCATGATCACTTCATAGAATGGGCGGGGATCAGCGTAGGTATTATCTGCACTGACTTCGTGGATATTGAGTTCCTGCAGATACTTATCTGTTGTGGATGTAGTAACATCTACCAGATCGCCTCTCAGTTCATTGAGGATCATGTACCTGTCTGCCAATCCCATGACTTTCCCATAAATCCCGATCACGGCGGCATCTGCATCATTCACATTTTCGTAGACCTGTGAATGATCAAGTGCTTCTTCAGGTTTGATGTCGAATAGTTTTTTACAGCTGCACAATATGCTACAGCAAAGCAGTCCAGTATATAGTAATCGTTTCATGTTCTTGTTAATTTTATAAGCCCATCCTGATACCTAGTTGTACCGTTCTGTATTGAGGAAATAAGCCGTCGTCGATACCACGTGTGAACACGCTATTGCCGCTGCTGAACTCAGGATCAAAGCCCAGGTAATTAGTCAGGGTAAATAAGTTATTGGCAGTGGCAGAGATGCGTACATATTTCATGGCGCCATGCTTCAGTGTAAGTTCATAACAGAGGCTCAGTTGTTGCAGGCGGATGTATTCACCTTTTTCTATCCAGCGATCGGAGAAACGTGCGTTGCCATTAGGATCACCCCATGCAGCACGGGGGACATTCGTTTCCTGGCCATCCTGTTTCCAGCGGTTGCGTACTGCTAAGGTTTGGTTGTTGTAATTGCTCATAGATTCCAGGTTTGCACGGGTGTGGTTGTAGATATCATTGCCATGACTGAAGGTAAAGATGGCATCCAGCGCCCAGCGCCGCCAGCTTACATGGTTCGTGAAAGCACCGGTAAAATCGGGATTGGGGTCCCCAATAATCTGTCTGTCATTCTCATCGATCTTGTGATCGCCATTCGTATCCACAAAGCGAATATCTCCTCCCTGAGCACCCATACCTGCTTTATTGGCTTCTTCATTAGTTTTGTAGATGCCTTTGGTTTTATAGCCGTAAAACAGATTGGCGGCATGGCCTACAGCTGTGAGGATGGTGGCATCTCCGTAGGTTGTGAGCAATTGGTTGCCGGGTATTTTGGTAATTTTATTCTTATAGGTAGATAGCGTGAGACCTACATCCCACTTCAGGATATGATCTATTACACGGCCAAATAGTGATACTTCTATACCATGTGTTTCCATTGCGCTGTTGTTGGTGATCACATGATCGAATCCGGTGGCAGCGGCCACAGGTTCTATGGTCAGCATATCTGTGGTACGATGCTGAAAGATATCAAGACTGAAACTTAGCCTTTCGTTATAGAAGGCACCATCCAGTGCGGCATTGTATTTTGTGACCGTTTCCCATTTCAGGTAAGGGTTGGCGATATTAGCGCGTACTAATCCCTGTAAGCCTAAGAGGTTCTGAGAAATGTAATATTGCCGGGAGGTATAATTGCCGATGTCATCATTGCCTGTTCTGCTGATACCGGCTCTGAGTTTGAGCGCATCGATATTGTGCTGATCTGAGACAATGAGCCAGGCGGCAGATAAACCGGGCATCACGGCGTATTGATTGCGGGTAAAGGTATATCTTGAAGAGCCATCTACGGCCAGGTTGAAGCGCAGGAAGTATTTATCTCTATAGGAGTAATCAGCATTAAAGTAAGTATTCAGCCAGTTCCATTTGCCAATTGTACCACTTACTTTTCTCAGTTGGTTTTGTCCCATCCCCACGCTGACAAATTCATCAGTGGCAGAGTTATAACCTAAGCCGTAATCTGATTCACTGTTATTATTGCTATAGCGTACACCCAAACCTGTATTGAGATGATGGTATCTGGTGAATTGCTTATCGTAGGTGATACGGGTATCGTTGTATAGGCTATAATATCTTTCTACATTGCTACCTGAGCGATTGTATGCGACAGCGTTTGACAGTGTATCAGGTTTAACACCAGCTTCAGGAATAAAGAAGGTCTCTCTTACTTTATCAAAAGTGACACCTGTGATGGTATTGATGCTGATATTTTTTGTAACAAGGTAGTTGAACCGGATGCTACCAAAGAAGCGATAGTTTTTGTTAATATCCTGCATCTTGTCGATGATGGAAGCAGGATTGGAAACGCCAAAGATGTCATAATCAGCGAGACTGGGCGAAGCAATGCCTTCATCACTAATGGCCTGACGGTGGAGGAAAGGTGCTTTGATGAGCGCGAGGTATAATGGGTTTGTCTTAGGCGAAATACCCTGATCTTTGTCTTTCTGCGTATTGCTGGTAAATGCGAGATTGATAGCCGCCTTGAGTTTTGCAGACAGGTTCAGGTCCGCATTAAAACGGGTTTGGTAGCGGCCCAGATCTGTACGACGGATAGTACCGCTTTGTTTGAGGTATCCCAGTGATAAGCCATAAGTGGCAATATCATCACCACCGGCTACCTTCAGAAAATACTGTTGATTGAAACTTTGGTTCGTGACTTCTTTCTGCCAGTTTGTATTATTGTGATAGCGATAATAATCCGGATTAGGATTGTCATTCATGTAAGGTAATGCAGCTATTTCCGCAGGGGTCTTTCCACTACTTTGTAACAGGTCAGAGAGATATAAACGGTAATCACCTGATTCCATTACAGGAAGCTGCGCAGGTGGTGTATTAAATCCGCCCATCACACCGAAATCGATGCGGGTAGCTAGTTCCTTTGCATGTGAGGTAGTGATGAGGATCACACCGTTAGCGCCTTTGGTACCATATGTACTGGTACCGTCTCTCATGACGGTGATGTTGTCTATATCCTTGATATCGATATCTGCCAGTGGGTTATTCACATAGCCGTTTATTAAGGAGCCACCGTATTCATTGGTATCGTAGATCATGCCATCCACGACTACCAGTGGTCTGTTAGTCGCATAGAGAGAGGTATATCCCCTCATAAATAAATCAGCGCCCATACCGGGTGTACCGCTACGCCTGATGACCTGTACCCCCGGTACTTTGCCCTGTAAATAGTTTTCAGGGGAGGTAGTGATCTGCTGCCAGTTGTCGGTTGTATTGAGAGTGGTAACAGGATCTGTGGTCTGCTTGCGGTCGTAGATAGAATTGAATGTTTCTTCATGCAGACTCGCGGTGACTGCATGCCTGCCATTCAGGGTGATGATCTTCGTTTGGTAGCCGGGTCCGGATACAGTAAGGGCGGTGCGGTAATCAGGTGCTTTGATGCGGAACTCTCCTTTTTCATTAGTGATGGCAGCAGAGAATCCTGGTATACTAATATTGATACCGGGTATTGTCGTGCCAGTAGCTGCTTCTTTGATCAGTCCTGTTACCACTACTGTATCCTGCGCCTTTGCATGAAACCCCAATAAAACCGCCAGCGTTATGTAAATAAATGCCTTCATAATAGATTGAGATGATCAGTTCAGAATAGGTACCAGTTTGATATAATCCAGCAGGATTGTATTGCTACCATTGGTCGTGACCGAATTGCCCACGAGATATACATTGTGCACACCATAGCGGACATTGGTATAGTTCCCTACGTATTGTTCATTGTAATTAAGAACCGGAACCGTGGTATATGGTATAGTTATGACACCCGGATCGTCAAAAGCCACCCGCATGGGATACGTGCCTGTCTGCACATCATTGACAGATATCCAATACACCTGGTATGCCACTGAATTTAATCGTGCCCTGTAATTCAGCCAGTAGGAAGCCACACCATAATTGTACATGTACACATCCCTGAATATATTGCCGGTATTGGAATTGACACGTGTACGAATGGCGATGGTCTTTGTTGCATCTTTTACTCCACTGTAGTATTCTCCTTCAATGATGACAGGTTTGATCTTAGTAGACAGATCATAGTCGATATGATTAACTATATACACGATGCCATTGCTTACCTTCTGCGAGCTGATGATGTCACTGGCATTGATATGAAACTGTACACTATCGCGAATACTATAGAGGGTTGCGGGTAAATGTTCTTTGTCGTACACACCATTGAATACAAGATCTTTGATCACATTCCACTGGGTAGTAGTATCCGTAACGGCTTCTGTACTGTCTGTAAAGTATTTGGTTAATCTTTGTTGCTCGTCTTTATAAACATCATCTGCTAAGATTACATAGGTGAGCAGAGAATCTTCGTTATTGATATTTACGCTTTCAAGGAAATGATTTAGCGCTACTTCGCCGGTGCCGGGCTTATAGATAGGTGCACCGGTAGTAGGATTAACGCCGATCTGTTCGGCAGTCGCTGTGTCTATCCCGATGTATGCCAGGGATTGCAGAAACGTCTTTTGCTGATAGCTGGTGCTATTCAGGTATTCCCAGGCATTTTGCTTAGGAATGATAGCGGCATCAATTACCTGCAATACACCATTGGCAGTATATTGATCGGCTTCGCTCACTTTGATACCTTCTACACTACCGGCTGTAAATGCGATCTTCTTACCATTCAGGGTAGCGATCCTTTGTTCATCGGCAGTACCAGTATAAGATAGGGTGCTGATATGATTAGCGATGAGTAAGCGTAGTAGCGCCGTATCATTCAACAAGGCAGGATCTACTGCTGCCCATGCACTATTGACCGGGGCCCATACCGTGAAGGTTTTGGAAGAAGCCAGTACCTGATCATAGCCCGTCTTGACAAGGTATGTATAGAACTGACTAAGTTCAGTATTGGCCTGTATGGTTTGCAACAGGTTTTGGGTGGTAGCTGGCTTGTTCCGGTCATTCCATTTCTCCTTGCGGCAGGATATGCCCAGCAATAAACCTATTATGATCAGGTATCGTATCATCATTCAAAATTTGAAAGTCATGGCCTTGGTACCTGTGTACCATCAGCTTTGAAACGTGGATAGAGCTGATCCATATCCTGTGGGATAAAGTGGATCATGTCCAGATTGTTATTGTTCTGTGTTCCCTGTAGCGTTGTAAACCGGAGGGTATGGCGTTCAGTAGTTTTGATTTCAATGGTCCCCACCAGTCGTGCGCCCCAGTTGTTGGAGGTAGGATCAGTATACCATTTCCAGCCCTGTGCTTCCATTTCACCTGCGGTACTAGCCGGCATGGCAGTAGTGAAGTTCATGGTACGCTGCATCACTTCGCCGTCTATAGAGATCTGGTTCAGGTTGTTGGAACTATTCGATTGTTTCTGTACACGATAGCAGATCCATACTTTATATTTCCCTTTTACCAACAGCGGTGTTTTCATATCGATGTAAGTACTGCGACCAGGACCACCTAAGGGTATCATTAGAAAATCGCCGTTTACATACGTGCTGCCTACGGAATAAGTCATGGTAGAAGGTCCGGGCACAACGAAGTCCGCCGGCATATTCGTGAGAGAATACGCATAGGCCTGCTTGCGGAAATAAGCTGGCAGGTTGCGGATTTCAGGAAAGTCGGCTACATCCCAGTAGACAGGTACCGGGTTCCTGATCTTGACAGCGAAATGGCCGAGGGAATTGTGCAATACACCATTGGTAGCAGAGTTGTCAGAAGTACTTCTTTCAAGCTCTACACCTGTTTCATGCACACCATTGAAGTCATCATCATTGATCAGTACATGCTGGCCGGAGAGTTTAGCGGTGACTACTTCCAGTGGCGCCAGGGTAGTATGCGAAGAGGAAGTGACAATGTCAGCGAGGTATTTTACGCCATACAGGATGTGATAGTCTACATATAAATGCAAACTGTCTTCCAATTGTGTTGGATCACCGGTATGTGAATAACGTGCTTTGAGCGCTGCATAAGTACCAAAGCCCGCAGCATTGATGGCAGAGTCAGATTCTGCCAACACCGTCAACCATCTTCGACTGCTATCTGTATTACTGCCGGCCGGCACATTCAGGGTATCATACAAACCCGTTTCACGGAGTGCCTGTGTGAATATGCTGTACTTTGGATTATTGGCGAGCATGCCTGCCAATGTTTCTGTGGCAGGAGTTAATACATTATCCACTACGTGAACGATGCCATTGCTTACACGGATATTTGCTTTTAAAATATTCGCCTGTCTGTTCACCGTGATCCTGGTTTCACCACTCACATTTGCCGCACCTGTGATGAGGTATTGCCCAAACATGGTGAGCTTTGACAACTTACCATCAGAGAAAGTAGTAGTATTGATGGTATCCTGTATGATACAAAACTTCACGATGTCCTTTAGCTTTTGCACATCCATTGATTCCAGGGTGGAATGTCCTGTACTTTTCAGGAACGATGCCACCGCATTGTTGTTAGGAACAAAGACAGTGTACGTACCGTATACCCCCAGGAATCCATCATCGCCGGTGATGTTGAGGATCTTCCGGAATTCGGAGAACTGGTCAGGATAGTTTTCCAGGTAACCGATGATGGTCACTTCATCTGAGGTTTGCGAAACGATGGGCGACTTTTTACAACCCGCAATAAAAAGAATTAAGATAATATAGAACGCTTTCATTGATAGTACGGGTTTTGTACCAGTTTTTTGTCAGCTTGTAACTCATACTGGTTGATGGGTAAATAGTGGCTTCGTACATCTTTGTATTTATTGATAATCGACTGTTGCATACTGCCGGGAGCTGTCATGGCAACCATATCGAGCATGATTTCCAGATGTGCGTAGTTATTCCGTTTTGCATGGCGCAGTATGTCATACCAGCGCTTGCCTTCGAAGGCAAACTCACGGGTTCTTTCATTCAGTATATAATTGGATACGTCTATTGCAGAACCGGGATCAGGTGATTCTGAGGTACCATCTATAGCACCTGCCCGGGTACGGATAGTGGTCACCAGGTCCAGTGCCTCCTGCCCTCTCTCTACCCATGCCAGTGCTTCTGCTTTGAGCAGCAGGATGTCGGAATAGCGGTATACAAACCAGTGTGCCCAGGAGTCTGCGGCAGTTCTGGCAACGGAAGTCGTACCACCTGTGGCGCCGGCAAACTTCCAGATCATCTGATCAGTTGCCCGTATGCTACCGCCATCTCCCCGAATGTCTTTTTTAGTCGCGTCGGTAAGGTCTATGCCATAAACTTCATCCATTACTCTTGAGGAGCCGATGAAACGATTGGTAGCCACTATAAACATGGAATAGAAAGGATTCAGCTGCTGCTGGTCAAACTGGAATTCGAAAATGCTCTCGGCAGAGTTGCCTATATAAAATACATTGTTGAACCATTGGGATTGTACACTGCCATCCATCAATCCATAGCGGCCGGAGTTGATCACTTTATCACAGACAGCGATACAGTCATCGTACTTTTCATTCCACAGATATACATCGGCTTCCAGTGCGTAGATTCCATATTTTGTAAGACGACCTTTATCCTGTGCGGTACTACCGTAAGTTTCCAGTGCGTGGGTTTCTGCAAAGGTGAGGTCTGCGACGATCTGTGCATACACCTGGTCCTGTGTGCTTTTTTCCAATTGATCCAGGCTATTGTCACTATCGGTAGCTTTGAGTTGTAAGGGGACTTCGCCAAAGGTGCGCAGGAGGTAGAAGTACATGAGTGCCCGCAGACCATGAGCTTCGGCAAGATAACCATCCAGCGCTGCCTGTGTGAGTGTCTTGTCGGTCTCCATTACTTTGGCCGCATAGTCGATCACGGTATTGCAGTAATTGATAGTGCTGTATACATATGACCAGCTGGTGTAGCTGTTTGTAGCCAGGATATTCGCCTGCATGATATTTACTTCATCTACAGCAGTATTGAGTGTACTGCTGACCATATCGGCACGTAGTTCTCCCCATACAAAGAGTTCTGACACCAGTCCATTGTTGAGCAAAGAGGAATAACAACCTATGACAGCGGCTTTTAGCTGCTCCTTATTTTGCCAGTAGTTGTCGCGGATGATGCCGTCCTGTGGTTTTACATCCAGCCATTTACCGCAGGATGAGGTGAGCAACAGGGCGACTATCAGAATATATTTTTTCATAGTTATATTTTTAAAAACTGGCACTAATACCCATCAGGAAATTCCTGGCAGGTGGCGTGAGTGCATTGTCCACCGGGTAAGCGAATGGATCGTTATCTCCCTTCATGGATACATCAGGGTTCTGGCCTTTGTACTTTGTCCAGGTAGCGAGGTTTTCCACAGTGAAGTAGAAACTCGCGTTGCGTATATTCAGTTTATCCAGCACTTTTTTGGTAAAGTTGTAGCGAAGGGTCAGTGATTGCAACCTGATGAAAGATGCATCCTGTACATACCTGTCAGAACCTAACCAGTTGTAACCTGATCTGTAGAGTGCCCTGGGTACGTTGGTTTCATCGCCCGGATTGCGCCAGCGCTTGAGGACAACGGTACTTTGGTTGTCATAACCATACATGTTGCTGGTGATCATATCCGCCCTGTTCACCAGTTGGTAGCCTACCCGGTAAACGAAGTAGGTGGTGAGTTTCAGGTTACCTTTGAAGGTGATATTCGGACCAAAACCTCCGGTTATTTTGGGGATACCATTACCGAGGTATACGATATCTTTGTTGTCGATATTACCATCATGGTTGATGTCTTCATACATTGCATCGCCGGGTTGGAATACGTAGTCAGTACCGGGATAGTTGAAACGCATGTAGAGTGTTTGCCCATTGGCGCCGTCGATCTTTTTTCCATTGGCGTCTCTTACGATAGTCGCATCTTTGTCTTTGTACACACCTTTGTAGCGGAACCCATAGTAGGAACCAAATGGATTCCCTATTTGCAGATACGTTTTATACACACCATTCTGGTTGATGGCTACGCTGTTTTCTCTTGGGAAGAACTCAGATATTTTTCGCACAACATTCACATTGCGGGCAATGTTCAGATCGAAGCCGATCGTCAGGTTCTTACTGCGGTAAGGAATGGTATTTAACAGTACTTCCCAACCCTGGTTATCCATGGTACCCACATTCATCGCAACCGTTGAAAAACCAGAATAGGTAGGGATCTGCAGATTTTCGTAGAACATATCTCTGGTACGGTTACGGTAAGCTTCCACATCAATACGGATCCTGTTTTTCAGTACCCACAGGTTAAAGCCCAGGTTTGTACCAACGACTGTCTGCCATTTCAGGCTGGTGAGTTCCATATTGGAGGGGTATACTCCCGACATGCCTAAATAAGTGTATGAATAAGGCTGATAGGTATTAAAGTAGTTCCAGACTGCTTTGTCAGGAGGGGCGGCGCCACTCTGTCCGTAGGATGCCCTGAAACTGAGGTCGTCTATGAACTTATACTTCCGCATAAATTTCTCACCAGAGGTACGCCAGCGCACAGATACGGAAGGGAATAAACCATACCGGTAATCAGGACCGAAACGGGAGTTACCGTCGCCTCTTACACCTGCATTGATGATGTACCTGTCCAATAATCCGTACTGCCCCTGTAAGAGCAATCCTACGCTTCTTGTTCTGCCTGAAGTAGATTCAAGATCCAGATCAGAATTTGCCGTACGGCTGGGATTGGATGGATCCTGAAAATTGGAAGAAGCGGTGTTGGAGGTAAGCACATTGTGCGTAACATAACTTCTGTCTTCTGTTTGCAGCGATAACAGTGCCTGCAGCTGGTGTTTCTGCGTATTCGTTTTTGGAGTATAAATGAGGTTCGTTTTTGTATAGACATCGAAGATATCCCCATCACTATCCCCTGCCCTGTTTACCACAGTTTCAGTAACCGGGCGGCCGGTAGCCACCTGTGGCAGAAAGGTCTGCGCTTTTGTATTGTTAATATCGAACTGTACATCGAAGGTAGATGTGAGCACAGATGGGACGATATCATACTGGATGTTGAACTTCGGTGTGATGCGTTCCCCTTGTTGTCTGTAAAGGCTTTCCATTACCATCGCTACCGGGTTGTAGGTAGTATAATAGTAACCTTGTATGTTGGAAGCAGGCGACAGGTAATTCGGTGTCACATTACCATATTCATCATATTCATAGATGGCCATATTCGGCAT
Source organism: Chitinophaga sp. LS1 (assembly GCF_034274695.1). NCBI lineage: Bacteria > Pseudomonadati > Bacteroidota > Chitinophagia > Chitinophagales > Chitinophagaceae > Chitinophaga > Chitinophaga sp. LS1. The sequence goes on along the minus strand of NZ_CP128362.1, from coordinate 3,104,421 downwards.
TTTGGTATAAGCGATACCGCGTACCTGGTAGTCTTTGTCAGGAACATAATTCAGGTGGTTATCCACATGTGTGTAGGTAATGTCTGAACGGAAACGAATACGGTTGGATACGTTGTAGTCCAGGTTAATTTTGGATGTGATCCTTGTCAATGCGGTACCTTTCGTCGTTCCTTTCTGGTCGAAGTAGCCGATGGATGCGTAGTAGCGGGCTTTTTCACCACCGCCGGTCATAGAAATATTATGATCCTGTGAATAGCCGATACGGGTGATGGCCTTTACCCAATCCGTATTGTTACTATAATTGTAATACCAGTATGGATCGGATGGATCGTAGAGGAATTCTTTATTCACATTGATGTTCAGCGGCAGCCCATTGGTGTTTGCAATTTCTTCAGGTATGAGGGTAGAATACTGATCGCCATTCAGGAGCGGAATATTGCGGGGTTGCTTACCAAAGGTACCTTTGAAATTATACGTGATGGCAGGCCTGCCTACCATCCCTCTTTTAGTCGTGATGATCAGTACACCATTCGCCGCGCGGGAGCCCCATACAGCCGTTGCAGCAGCATCTTTCAACACAGTGATCTCTTTGATATCAGAGGGAGCAATGTTGAGCAATTGTGCATAACCCTGTTCATCTGCACTGCCAAAGTTAAAATCAGAAGGTACTTCTGTATCATAAGGCATTCCATCCAATACGATCAGTGGATTCGCAGATCCATTGATGGAAGCTGTACCTCGAATACGGATAGACATGCCTGCACCGGGGTCACCGGAGGTGGTACCGATATCCACACCGGGCAGCCTTCCCTGCAAAGCCTGATCGATAGAGGCAGCGGAGAGTTCTTCCAGTTCCTTTGCCTGAATGGTGGCAGTGGCCAGCGTAGAGTTGCGCGCTTCGATATTCATACCAGTACCATTGTTCACCGTTTGCCGTGCAACGACATTGAATTCGTTCAGATCACGGGTATTGGGTTGGAGCTGTACGTTGATAGTATTACGCCCATTGATGCCCTGTATGATGGTTTTATAGCTGATAAAAGATACGGAGAGCTGGTGTTGTAAATCAGCGACACGAATGGCGAAATTGCCATCTATATTGGTGGCTACACCTGTTACCGTACGCTTATCCTTGTCCAGCTCTACCACTGAGGCGCCAATCACCGGCAGGTGGGTAGTGGCATCTGTTACCTTTCCACGAATGGTTTTCTTTTGTGGTAACTGTTCCTGGCGGGCGAACAGTGCAGCGCTGTATAAAAGACAGATGATAAACAGTAGTTTGTTCATAACAGTTTTTTATTTCCCTCTGAGGTAGTGGGTAATGGCGTGGATGACAGTACGGGCAGAGAGGTTGTTGCTACGTGTGTAATCCAGGTAGGCAATATCATTGTATGAATCTCTGAGCTCCATACTATTGGGATGCTGACTGTTGATAAATATGAAAGAGAGGTCGCCATCGCTGGTCTTCATCAATGTTTCAAAAGCGCCTTCCTTTTTACCATCAGGTACTACAGTGTTGCGGTTCAGGATGTGGAAGTTGATAAACTGGACCACCTTGTCTTTATCCGCATCAGTAGTGGGGGTATAATTAGGTGTGCCGGTGGTTTTATCACCTGGTAATACCCCGTCCTGCACCGCCTGTGTAATGGCACTGTTCACAGGTACAAAAATGGTGTAGCTGGTACCCGGTACTGTGCCAACGATATCCTTGGTGGCGGCGGTCCACAGCGTAGAATTCTTCAGGTACTGGAAGAAACTGTTGAAGCCAGCAGGATCGTTGGTAGCGAGTTTTTCCAGGTGGTAACCGATGGTGTTCTCAGTGAAAGTAAGCAGCCCATCTGTGTAAAAGACTTGTCCATTGGCGGCTTTGCCGATGCTGTTGATATGCAATACGGTGCCGGCATCTGCATTACCGCTGGCCCATACGGTGTTGTTTTTATATTTGATGTATTCACCATTCCATGCTTCCATGATACCTTCACCGGAGAGGTCGTCCATTTCACCATTATTGGTGGTGAGGATGGAGGTTTGTAATATGCGGTATACCCTGTCCATGGCACCGGAACCATATTGGATACTACTACCGGATGCGAGGTAAGACCAGTCATTTCTTTCAGAGCTCCAATCGTATCCGGCGGCACGCAACAGATTGTCCGGCATCATGAACATGGTATAACTGATGCTGGGGTTGATGATGGAATATTTCAGGTCAGCATCCAGTGCACGGGTCATGAGTGAATAGTTCGGATCGAGAAAAGCCTTGGCATAAATCGTTCTGAATACATTGGCATCCTGCACAGCATTAATACCATAAAAGAACCCATTACTTAATACCTTTTTGTCCACAATATTCGATTGGGTGAAGGTGGGTACCTCCTGCTGACTATTCGTGGTATGACTCATTTTATTTGGCCATACGGCTGTCTGCCACATGTGTGCATTCAGCAGGTTCGTGAGTACGGAAGGGGGTGCTGCTTCAAAAGTCTGGTAGAATTCAAGGATCTTTTTTTCGTAAGGTATGAGCACATCATTGGTAGGTACGACCAGCGTCCAGCCTGACTTCTGCGCATCGGTGCCGGAGGCCAGGTAGTTCTCATTGTTTGGTGAGAATGCCAGGGCCGCACTATATACTTTTACAAATACAGAATCTGCATCGCCGGTCAGCACCATATTACGATGTGTGATATCGGCATTGGACTGATAGGTAACAAGCTTTTCCAACAGACTACGAAACTCACTGTAGTTGGGATTTGAAGCGAGGTACCTTTCCAGGTTGTCCAGCGGGGTGATGACTTTATCAATGGTGTGGATAATGCCGTTTTCAGCGGGGATATCGGCTTCCAGTACTTTTGCATCTGCTACATTGAAGCCACTATAAAAGGCACCGGGATAGAAGTAATTATAGTCAGCAGCACTAAGTCCATTTTGCGACAGGAATCCATCTATGAAGTAAGGAATGTTCTTGTTATTATTATCATTGGTAGCGTAGGTACCATTTCTATTGGCAGCGATGAGTAGCCGGCCATTTTCAGCATATACCCAGTCGTAATAAGCGGTTTTGCGCTTAAAGGCCTGGTTGGTATCCGGCCCTGCGCTTGTCTGTTGATCCACCAGCTGTTCTTTTCTATACGCATTATATACCAGCTCGTAGGCTACGATCCTTCTGGCGTGGGCAGAGTCGATAGCGTCGTCACCACTGAGGCCGTTGGCTTTGAAGTAGTTTTCAAAAGCGGAATCAGTAGGTGCAAAAAAGGTCCAGTAACCGGCTTTGCCAAGAATGTCTTTGTAGCCTGCTTTGTCGATGGTAGCAAGCAAATGGGTGAAGTTTTTGCGGGCTTCAAGTTGCTGGTATATTGGTTGTGCCAACCAATCGGGACGTCCATAGTAGGCATCGAACTCCTTTTTTCTGCAGGCGGTGATGGCAAGCAAAAGGAATCCCACACCAAAGACCAGGGATCTTCGGAAGAGTATTTTCATAACAACGATATTTCAGGGCATTTTGTGGAATGCTACATTTTGGTCGATATTGGAATTTAGATGATCTGGAATTTTTATCCCCCGGCGCTTAATTACAGTCAGAAAATGTGCTATTGTATCAGTAAGGCTAAGTTAGAGTGGTGCCAGATAATAAAAAATGTAGAATAGTACTATTGCATGGAATAATTGACATTTTTGGGGATGGAATAATTGGTGGGGGGATGGAAAATTATACAAAAAATGAGGGTGACGCCTACAGCATCACCCTCATTTTTTGATTTAATAGTTAATAGCAGTACAACTCTTGTCCTGGGAGGTGAAAAGGCCCTTAAAATAAGTTTCCTTTCAGCGGGACAGATTTACGGCCGATTGACCTGTTCCATTACACACCGGATATCGTGCTTTACATTAATATACGTGACGTTTCTCATCCAGCCGCTTAGCCAGGTCTTCTTTGGTGATATCTACCTGTGCGCCTACCGGCTTGCCGTTGCGATAGGTGATCACTTTCAGGATATTGGCACCTACAGGCCACCTGAGGGGCTGACCCGTATATTTTGGATAATGTGCATCAGGGTTGGTATTATCAAAGCTGTAATACAGATCCAGTCCTTTGATCTCAGTCGCCAGGTTGATTTCATAATCGTAACGATTAATTCTCACCGGCCTGAAGATCACATTGTATACGCTGCGGGCATACTTGATATCCGCGGCATCCAGTCTTTTGAAGTTATCTTCCAGTCTTGGAATGAAGTCATCCCAGTTCCTTTTTGCCTTAGGGCTCCAGTATACTTCGGAGAGCGCGATAGAACGCGGCCATGTCATGTATTCTACATGGCGGAACACGGGAACTGATTCTGTCCAGAGGTTGCCCTGACCACCCAGTATGTATTTTTCATCTACGCTGTCAGGTACGGGATCGTAGTTGTAAGAATCAGACAGGCGGCACATACCATAGGTAGGTGGCTCTGCAGACTGCTCACCCTGATACAGATCCAGGTATACAAAGTCCCATGGCGTCATTACTACATGATGATTCATTTTGGCAGCGGTGATACCACCACTCATGCCTCTCCAGCTCATCACGGTTGCTTCAGGCGCCAGACCACCTTCCAGGATCTCGTCCCACCCGATCATCTTTTTACCTTTTGCTTTGAGCATGGTCTCCATTCTCTTAACGAAATAGCTCTGCAGTTCGTCTACATCTTTCAGATGCTCATGTTCCATCCTGGCCTTACATCTGGGGCAGGTTTTCCAGAAACCTTTGTATGCTTCGTCTCCCCCTACGTGAATGTATTTGGAAGGGAATAATGCAGCGAGTTCAGTGAACACTTTGTCTAATACGGTGAAGATACTGTCGTTGCCTACGCAAAGTACATTGTCTTCGCGGGTGTAGAACTCGCGGCCTGCATTTACCTTGTAAGGTAGTTGTGTGCAGGAGAGATTAGGATAAGATGCGATCATAGCCAGGCTATGTGCCGGCACATCTATTTCAGGTAAGATAGTGATACCTCTGGCAGCTGCATATTTCAGCAGTTCCTTAATATCCTCCTGAGTATAGAAACCGCCATCAGTCGCTTTCTCATTGGCCAGGTCTGCTGGCAGTTTACCCCAGCGACCCGTGCGTGGTACTCTCCACGCGCCTACCTTCGTCAGTTCGGGCAGACTCTTGATCTCGATACGCCATCCCTCATCATCCGCAAGGTGTAGGTGCAGGGTATTGTATTTATAGCGGATCATCTCGTCCATGAACTGCTTTACTTCTTCCTTGGTAAAGAAGTGACGGGATACGTCCAGCATCAATCCTCTCCATCCAAAACGGGGATAGTCGAGAATATCAGCGCAGGGCATCGTCCAGGCTACGTTCTTTACTGACTGGCTTTCGATATCGGGAGGCAACAGTTGCAGGATAGTCTGCAAACCGTAAAAGATACCGGAGGTGGTATTGGCTTTCAGCACTACTTCAGAAGGAGTTACCTTCAGGGTATAGCCTTCCTCGCCAATCGCATCGTCCGCTTTTGCATTCAGCTCAAGACGGATACTTTTCTTTCCGCTATTACTGCGTTTCAGATCATAACCAGTACTGGCTTTTAGCCTGGTAGTGAACCAGTCTGCTGTTTCCTTTAATTTGCTATCAGAGAGGGATAATACAGTTCCATTATCCAGCGTAAATTCCCCACTTTGTTCCGTCACCTTCACTGGCTCAGGGATGATTTTGATTCTTCCATCATTAGCATAGGTACGAACCATTATCAGGGCAAAGAAAAGAATTAATCCGCTCCTTGATAAGAGCAACCTTAACCTAAAATCTAACAATCGTGCTGTAGTCATAATTTAAATTGAATTGCTTAACAAATTAACGATAGGCTATAAGTATAATACTTTTTATTTACTATTCGTAATCTGTGTGATGTGTGGCAGAACGGGTTACTGTGCCGCATCCCACCATATTCCGGACGCCATTTTATTCCCATCAGTATAGCGGCGACAGGTGATAGTTTGTACCTGCCGGTGAAGAGCGCGATAAAGAAGTTTAGTTTGAGTTTGGGGAATAATGATACGAAGTTAAGGTTGTCTCAGTTAGGGGATAAAGCAGGGGTGATGGGTCGTGTATGTTGATGCGAAAAAGAATTTTCAATTAAATAAACAAAATGGCCGGCCGAAAGGCCGGCCATTTTGTTTATTTAATATATGGACTCTCGAAGCCAAGTTTCTTCAACCCGCCCTGCACTTCAGGGCAGCTCATAAACAACTTCCACAACAACGCACTCCTATAATTCTCCATCATCACCACTTCCGGACCCTGATCGATAGCAAGATACTTCTGCGGATACCAGTGATCAGTCTCGCTGAATGCATCATAAAAACCATACTTACCAAACAGTTTACCCTCGTAATTCTTATACCAATGTACCATTGCCTGTTTGGAATACTCCGGTGTATACGGCATAGAAGACAATGCTGCTGTAGGAGAAATCACTCCTAAGTCAGTCTCCTTACCGGGTGCATGTGCCGCATAGCCACTCACAGAATAGCTCGCAGTCAATCCCCAGCTATCAGCACCATACCCCTTGAAGTGTTTGGGATTTTCTATACACCATGCTCTGTCGATCAACACCTGATTTACATTATGCTCCCAGTAATCAGCATATTTATCTTTCAATCCATGTGGATCCAGGCCTAAATAAGAATAATGCGCCCAGAACAACGGACCACCTAATTCACGTGCATAGTTATGATGCAGCTTCAGTGTATATCCATATGCATTTACACTGTCCCTGATCTTACCCCCTTTTGCCCATCCTTCATGATACACTTCAGCAGGAATGCTATAAGTCGGGGAAGACGCTGCCAGTACATACATGATCAGACATTCATTATACCCTGTCACAGCAAAATTCATCTGCCATTCATAGGTGGGTGACCAATGCCAGTAGAGTATATTTTTACCATTACGATACCAGCTCCACTCTACCTCTTCCCACAGTTTATTGATCTTTGCAGACAGTGCTTTTTCCTGCTCATTACCATTGGCAAAATACTGTCTTACACAGAGCAACCCCTGCATCATAAAGGCTGTTTCCACCAGGTCTCCTCCATTATCTTTCTGTCCGAAAGGCTTTACCTTACCAGTCTCACCATATATCCAGTGAGGCCATGCACCATGAAAACGATCTGCCTTTTCCAGGAAATCAGCAATATGCGATAAACGCTCAAACCCTTGCTGACGGGTAATGTACCCTCTTTCAATACCTACCAGGATCGACATGATACCGAATCCGGAACCACCTGTGGTCACCACATTCTGATCATGCTCCGGATAGTCGCCATCCACATGATACCGTTCTCTTGCCAGTCCGCTATGCGGCTCTGCCCCATCCCAGAAGTACTCGAAAGTTTGCTTCTCTACTAAGTTGAAAATAGAATCGGTAGTCAATGTTGTATCTACCAATGTGTCTTTTGAAGCGGATTTGTTTGCCTGATGACAACCTGTATTTGCCACCAGCGCAATCAACCCTGCAAATAGTAATGTTCTCATGTTAGTGAAGTTGAACTACCTGTGTAATATTATCTGAACTACCTTTTAATCGTGCTGTATATTTTCCTACCGGGGTATTGAATGTGACGGGTGTACTACCCGCATTGAGCGAAGTAGTGCTCACTACGGTACCATCTGATTTTTCAAGTGTAAATGTACCTGCAGTGGTCATGTATACATCCAACTGGTAAGTATCTGTATCCGGATGCTTCACCAAATCTACCACTTTGTTTTCTACTTCGGGAACAGACAGGTAGAACCCTGTACTGCGCACGGGTGTATGAAATCCTAGTTGTGTCAGTGAAGTCTTTACCTCAGAGATATTCATAAACAGATTCCACAACAGACCGCTGCGATAGTTTTCTATCATGGCGACGATGGGTCCCTGATCGATGGCCAGGTATTCATTGTCCATCCAGCTCCTGCTTACATTCAATGCATCGTAAAAACCATACTTGCCATACAGGGCTTTCTTGTTTTCATACAGATTCCGCATCACCTGCAGTGAATAGTAAGGAGTGTACGCAATGGAAGATAAGGCCGCTGTAGGCGCTATCGTACCATTGTCGCTGGTGGGCTGAAAAGCATTGTAGCCATCAGGTCCGTCACTCGCAGTCAATCCCCATAAGGTAGCACTATAACCGTAGGTAGAAGGGGCGTTATAGATGCAATAAGATCGGTTGATCATCACATGCTTTACCACCTGCTGCCAGTAATTGGTATAGTTATCTTCCAGCTGACGGGGATCTAACCCAATGAAGGAATAATGAGAAAAAAACAATGGGCCGATGTAGTCATTACTTGAAATTGAGACGGTGTAACCCTGATAAGAATTTTGTACCCCAAAGCCGGAAGTAATCCAGGTGTTATTATAAACGCTTACGTCAATCGGGTGTGTAGGTGAAGCTACTGCGAGCACATAGGTGATGAGTGCCTCATCCCAACCTGTGATAGGCATGTTGATGGTCCAGTCATAATCCGGACTCCAGTGCCAGTAGAGTTTGTTATCTCCCCTGCTGGCGTACCAGTTCCACTCCACCTCTTCCCAGAGAGTGGTGATGGTGTTCCGGAGATTGGTCTCTGCCGTATCTGAACCTGTGAAGTAAGCGCGGGCAATGAGGAGCCCGTTTACTAAAAATGCCGTTTCTACCAGATCGCCACCGTTATCATAAGTACTGAAAGGCTGCACCCTGCCCGTAGCACCATTCAGCCAATGTGGCCAGGCGCCATGGAAACGATCAGCAGCTCCCAGAAAAGTGCAGATAGTACGTAATCGGTTGACTGCATCAGTACGGGAGATCCATCCCCTGGAAGTAGCTGTTACGATACCCGCGATACCGAAACCGGTACCACCGGTAGTCACTACATCTCCGCTACTGCTGCGCTCTAAAGCCATTCCGGAGCTGGCATGCGCTCCATCCCAAAAGTACCCAAAGCTGGCTTTCTGCACCTCATTTATGATGGTGAGGTCTGGTATAGAAGTAGTTACGGAGTCCGTGGGGGACTCCGTAACGTTTTGCTCTTTTTTACAACTGACAGCCGTCCAGAGCAGGAGTAAGCTGTAGCTGACCACTAATAATTTTTTCATTAGTATCCGCTGTTCTGTTTCAATGCACCACCGCTGGCGCTGATTTCAGATTGAGGAATCGGGAATACTTCGTTCTTACCATCTACGAAGCTCTTACCCAGTGCACGCAGTACGGTACCTGCGCGACCTTGTCTGATCAGATCGAAGAAACGGTCATGTTCCATAGCCAGTTCCCATCTTCTTTCATTCCAGATAGCTGTACGCAAATCGCTCTGAGTAGCAGCAGTAGTACCTGCCAGACCAGCACGGGTACGGATCTTATCAACATCAGTGATGGCAGTAGCAGTATTACCCAGTTCATTTGCAGCTTCTGCATGGATCAGGTAGACCTCACCCATACGCAGGATACGCACGTTCTTGTTAGCCAGATCCGCGTCCCCACTATATGTTTCCTGTGTAGCGCTTACATATGCTTTATAGTTATAACGCTCGTTTACTGCGCTTGTCAGAATTACACCATCGAACAGGGTATCACCCACGTGGATGATGGTTGCTTTCTTACGCAGGTCACCTGTTTCATATGAATCATCCAGGTCTTCACTAGGTGTATTGAAACCCCAGCCGGTTACAACTGTAGTTACACCAGCAAAGGTACCACCGCGGATAGACTGTGTCACAGAATATTGTTGTACACCAGCGGTAGGACTACCGGATTTAGCCTGTACTTCGAACAGTGACTCAGAGCTGTTTTCACCCACTTCGCGCCAGATTTGGCTATAGTCGCTTACCAGTGAATAAGTACCTACAGCACCATTGATGATCTGGGTAGTCAGGTCATATGCCTGCTGGTATTTCTTTTCATACAGACTTACTTTAGCCAGCAATGCGGTAGCAGCACCTTTGTTTGCACGGCCGATGTCTTTTGATGCCTGGTTGTCAACAGTAGGCAGTACGCTGATAGCGTAGTTCAGGTCAGCTTCGATGAATGTATAGATTTCACTGGAAGATACCTGTGTATTACCTTTTGCCAGAGAAGCTGCATCATCTGCATTTAATACTGTATCAACCAATGGAATGTTACCAAACATTCTCACCAGGTTGAAATAATAGTAAGCTCTCAGAAAGCGGGCTTCACCTTTTAGCTGTGTAGCAGTGCTTGCATCCAGTGTAGTGAACAGTGGAATTTGTTGCAGTGCCACGTTACAGTTGGATACACCCTGATAGTTACCTTTCCATCCATCGCTCACACTACCTGAAGTAGCAGTGTAAGTAATGGCGTCCATCTGGTCCTTGTCAGAACCGTTATCACCTGAGGAACTACCTTTATCAGCATCGTCAGAAGTAATGCTGCTGGTACCTAACCATGCAAAGCTGGTTTCGGCCCAGGTAAGCAGGTTAGTATAACATGCGTTTGTAAATTTGGTAGCGTTGCTGTTATCGTTATAAATAGAATCACTGGTAGATAACTGGTCTTCCGCGTCCACATTTAACCAGTCCTTTTTACAGGCAGTCAGTGAGATCGCCACAGCCCCTACTGTTATGATGAATAAACTAAACTTTTTCATATATCACACATTTAGACGATTAGAAAGTAAGATTAAAACCTGCCATGTAAGTAGAACTTACCGGATAGATGTCCAGTTCTATACCAGAAGCGATGGCTGAACCAGGCAATTCAGGCGTATAACCGCTATACTTCTTGAAGATGATAGGGTTCTGTGCAGTAGCAAATACGCGCAGTTTGCTGATACCAGCCCAGCTGTTTACAGGCACACTATAACCAAGGGTGATATTGTTAATACGGAAGAATGAACCTGATTCCACGAAATAATCAGATGGAGTTGGAATAGCGTTGGAAGCTCTTGGCACACTTGTGTTTGTGTTAGTAGATGTCCAACGGTTTGCAGCCACACTCGCTTCTACGTTATCGTTACCCAGGCGAACGGCTTTCTTACCATTGAATACTTTGTTACCAGCATTGCCGTACATATCTACAGAGAAATCAAATGCCTTGTAGTTGAAACCAGCATTGATACCATAGAACACTTTTGGCTGATAAGAACCTTTGAAAACGCGGTCGTTATCATCGATAGTACCGTCATTATTATTGTCTTTGTATTTGAAGTCACCTACAGTAGCGCCGGTGATGTGTGCAGTGTTGTCAATATCAGTCTGAGACTGGTAGATACCATCTGTTTCATATACCCAGAAGCTACCGATTTCTTTACCTTCTACAGTATAAGTTACGATATTACCGTTGCCAAGGCTACCACCTTTCAGCTGCAGGTTACCATTTACTTTTTCAACATTGTTTTTGTTGAAAGTAATGTTACCACCGATGAAGTAGGAGAAGTCTTTATTGACAGACTTGTTCCAGTTCAGGGTAACTTCCACACCTTTGTTTCTAACGTCAGCAGCTCTGGAATAAACTGTCTGGTCAGCATCACCCAGGGTAGCAGGAACGGTTACATTGATATAAGCATTAGTCAGCTTGTTATAGTAGCTCACACTACCACTCAGTTGTTTTTTCAGCACGGTGAATTCAAGACCCGCATCCACACCAGTGGTTGGTTCCCAGCTAGCACTTGCATCTCTGATCTGGTTGATAGTGATAGCCTGTTGTGGGGAATAAGCATTTCCACCGAAGTTGTAGTAATAACCATCTACGGTCACACTATTCAGGGTGCTCAGACCGCTCACATTATCATTACCTACACGACCATAACCAACACGCAGTTTCAGGTCATCAAAGAAGTTCTGCTCCTTCATGAAGTTTTCTTCTGTCACGATCCAGGAAGCACCTGCTGAGTAGAAAGTACCCCATTTCTGATTTGTAGGGAAGTTGCTGGAACCATCTCTTCTGATGCTACCACTCAGGTTATACTTACGTTTGTAAGTGTAAGTCAGACGGCCATAAGCAGAAGCTCTTTGAATCAGTATACCGGAGTTGTAGATGGTTACGTTTGTCAGGTCACCCTGTCCCAGGTACCACAGGTTTTTCTTGTTAGGTACTCCTTTTACAGAGCCATTCAGCGTATCACCTTTGGTACGTTCTGCAGAGTAACCTACAGTTGCTGAGATCTCATGACCACCTTCGAAAGTGGTGTTGTAGGTCAGGTTATTATCTATGATATAGTAGAAATTCTTTGCACGACCTATTTTCAGGATAGAGGTATCATTTTTCTGACCACTCCATACCAGGTAAGCAGGTGTATATTCAGTTGCATTCAGATTACGGTTATCAAAGTTGAAGCTGCTGTGCAGGTTCAGACCTCTGATTGGAGAGATATCCAGGTATGCATTACCCTGCATTCTCAATCCGTTCAGGTAGTTATTGGTGTAAGCGATATCAGCCACAGGGTTAGCCACGCTCAGGTTCTGTTCAAAACCCCAGGAACCATCAGCATATTTAACTGGTGTAGATGGCGCCATACGATAAGCATTGGTGAATTCGTTGTTTTTGTTATCAGTATGAGCAATGCTCAGGTTCAGGTTATGACCGAATTTCAACCAGGTAGCTGGTCTGTATTCGTTGTTAATCCTGATTACACCACGTTTAAAGCCAGTACCTTTCTGGATACCGTTATCATTGAAATAACCGGCGCTGAAGAAGTAAGTAGTTTTCTCAGTACCACCGCTCAGGTTGATATTATAGTTCTGAACAATACCGTTACGGGTGATCTGATCAAACCAGTCAGTGCTGGTATTGATAGTATCCACGTCGAAAATAGCGCTGGAGCCACCACGGATATTCGCTTCGTTGGAATATTGTGCATATGCTTTACCACTTGCCATTTTCACTTTGGAAGTTGGTGTTCTGAAACCTGAATAAGCATCCAGGCTTACTTTCATTCCACCTAATTTACCTTTCTTAGTAGTTACCAGTACCACACCATTACCTGCACGGCTACCGTAGATTGCTTGTGAAGAAGCATCTTTCAATACTGAAATAGATTCGATATCGGAGTTGTTGATGTTCGTAATATCTGTAGTGATCACACCATCTACTACGTAGATAGGGTTAGCATCACCAGATACGGAACTCACACCACGGATACGCAGCTGAGGCTGTGCACCTGGCGTACCGGAAGCAGTTACCTGCACACCCGGAGTTTTAGCCTGTAAGCCCTGTGCAGCGGTCAATACCGGTTGCTTGGTCACTTCAGCACCTTTTACAGAACTCACGGAACCAACTACCTGGCTTTTACGCTGGGTACCATAACCTACTATAACTACCTGGTCGAGCTGGCTGGCATTTTTCTTTAAAGTAACATTCAGCGTAGCCTGTCCGTTTACAGGTACTTCCTGGTTGGCATAACCGATGAAGGAGAATACAAGTGTTGCATTTTCATTTGCTGAGATGGAGAATGTACCATCCTGTGCTGTAGTTGTTCCTCTTGATGTCCCTTTGATAGCGACTGAAACGGCCTGCATAGGTTCGCCGGTTTCGTCGATTACCTTTCCTTTAATAACGATATCAGCATAGGAAGCAGCAAACATAGTTGCTGGTAATGAAAGAGTTAGGAAAAGTACTACAAACAACCATCCAGCCGTCCACTTTTTGTGAACAGCCATAACTGTAGAATTCATAATTTTATGTATTGAGATGATGAATCCAGCCCGCCAAGACTGGGTTTATTTCGATTGTAAACAGGGGGGAATGCGCCAACATTCTCCCTATTTATTTACCAGAAATTAAGGTGATTGTTCATGATTATTCTTGCTCATTGTAGTGGAATTTAACAGTCAAAATATCTAACCGCCTATCTGTAGATCACGCCCGCAGCTTAGGTCAAAATCAATGGAGCACGTGTCCCAGTTTTTTTTTCATTACGTCATGGATTTTCACTGTTGTTAAATAAAAAGTATCAGTTAAATAGTTTAACTCACTCTATGTGATTTCCGAATTTTAACATTTACATAACAATACGGCCGTAAGATAGGAAGATTATTGTATTTAGCAAAAGTATTAGTGGAGGGAAGGCAAAGGAAAATGTATTTTGATGATAATGAATGTTTATTTATCGATATATAGGGGAAATACATAGATAAATGTTGCGACATGTAAGTTGGCAGTAACAAAAATAAGAGTGGAAAGGTTGTGTTTTGGAGGCTAATTTTCCAGTTTTTTAACTGGACGTTTATTTTATTCTTTTATAAATAATATGATCCCTTAAGAGTGAGTAATACTAAAAACAAAGCAATCCTTTTTTCGTATTCACTACAAATCTCCTGTGTATATTTTAGGCAGTGGCTTTACCTTTATACATACAACCAATTCTTAAATCGCTTTGCCAGTAATCCTGTAGCCAGCGACACATCTATATCCGCTACCACCACACCCGGCTTTCCATACTCCCCATGCACAACACATCTACCATCCGGTGCAATCAACGAAGACGCCGCTTCCGGATATTTAGAGGCATAATTAGAACTCCCTACAAAAATAGTATTCTCCATCGCTCTCAACATTACCGCCTTTTCATAATAAGGACTCTCTATACTCCCCCATTCCTTCGGTAACACACCTTCCGCATTGCTACCTACAAAATGCGGGAAGAATACAATCTTCGCATCCTGCTGCGCCGCCCATCTCACAGACTCAGGATACCTGAATCCTTCATGACAGATCGTAATCCCGATCTTCACCCCATCTATCTCAAATATACTTCTTGTTGTACCCGGTACCCACATCACATCTTCTGTAGGGTCTAATTGGTTTTTAGTCTGATAACCCAATACCTGCCCATTTGCATCTATCACAAATGCTACATTTAGTAAACCTTCTGCGGCATACCAGTCCAAGGGCATTATAATTGCGATTTTATTTTCTGCTGCAATAGCACAGACGCTGTTCAACGCGCTTTGTAATTTTTCAGGCGTACGTTCTTCAGGAGAATATCCCATACCAGGATAACCGGGAATATAAGACTCAGGAAAACAAATGATTGCTGCTTGTTGGCTGGCAGCTTCTTTGGTTAATTTTTCAGTCCAGGTCAATCCATCTTGGATAGAGGAGGGGAAGGGAGGAGAGGCTAAAGCTACTTTCATGGAAATAAAAATACAAAAAAAAGGCCCGCTATTGAAGCGAGCCTTTAAGTAAGTTGTCCTACCAGGATTCGAACCTAGACAGTCTGAACCAAAATCAGATGTACTACCATTATACTATAGGACAATACCTCCCGTATCCTTCAACAACATGTTGCTGCGATTTGGGATGGCGAAATTAGTAAAATTTTCTAACCCACCAAAAAAACCTTTAAATCTTTTCCAGAATTCCTGATACCGGCAGTTGTTCCATACATGCATGATCTCCCCTGAAACACGGTTTATTACCAAAAATACTACACGGCCTACAGTACAAATCCACCTGCGCTGCTTTCTCAATCTTCTGCCCATACCCCATAAATCCTGCAAAAGGATGCGTCGCACCCCATACTGATACCACCGGCACACCAAATAATGAAGCCAGATGCATATTGGCCGAATCCATACTGATCATGGTATCCATCTGACTAATAATAGCCAACTCTTCCGGCAATTTAAACCTTCCTGCCACCACTATCGCCTGTGGATACCGTTCCGCCAGCTCCTGTAGCTTTGCTACCTCACCAGCACCCCCCCCCATCAACAATACCTTCGTATCCTTACGCTCCACCAACTGCCCTAACAACGCCGCTATTTTATCAAAAGGATACGTTTTCTCTTTATAAGTCGCAAAAGGCGCCAGTCCTATCCATTTCAAATCCCCCTTCGCCTCCATGCCCACTGGCAAGGCTCGTTTCCCGAACACCGGAGGTGTCGTACTCATATCCACAGCATATCCCAGTTTACGAAACACATCCGCATACCGCTCTATCGTACTCCTCAAAGGCTGTAACACCTTATTCTCCTGCCGCGCCAATGCCTTTTTCCCGGACCGTCCTTTATCAATTACCGCCACTTTACGACCAGTCAACCTAAAAAACGTCCTCACGATCTGTGATCTCAGCACCTGGTGCAGATCCCCCACCGCATCAATACGATATTGCGCACGCACGGCTTTAAATAGCCGGTACAACCCTTTCACTCCCTTATGGGCGCCTTTCAGATCAGCAGGGAAAAAGTGCAACCTTGGAATACCTTCACACAAAGCACCCCAGTTCTTGTTTGACACAAATACGATTTCCACATCCGGATAAGCCTGTAATACCCGCTGCATAACAGGTATCGTCATTGCCACATCGCCCATGGCCGAAAAACGGATGGCCAGTAATGTCCTCATAAATTAATTGGAAGCGCTCTTGTAGAGAACAGGATTCAGAGAAGGATCGTTGTACATCTTCATCTGCTTGTACACCTTCATATACTTTTTACCGGCATCAATATCTTCCAGCAACAGGTTGATCGCCGTACCCAGGTCCCTCCTTTGCTCGAGCAACACATCCAGTTTACGCTGACATGCTTCACGATGCGCAGGAGTCGCATCTGTACGGGTAGCTTCTTCCCGCATGTGGTAAATTTTAAGTGCCAGGATAGACAAACGGTCTACTGCCCAGGCCGGACTCTCTGTATTGATAGATGCACCCACTCCAGGCGTTACATCTTTATATTTTTCAAGGAAATAACTATCAATATATTCTACGACATCTGTACGCTCCTGGTTAGATTTATCAATCCAACGCTTGATTTCCAATGCCTTGACCGGATCAATCAATGGATCACGGATAATATCCTCCAGGTGCCATTGTACGGTGTCAATCCAGTTTTTCAGATATAAAAGGTGCTCTATCGTAGTTTTTTCATAGGGATTCAGAATAGGTTGGTACACGCTGTTATGCACATGATAATCAGCTATGCTCTGATCAAATATTTGATTGCAAAGTTCTGTAAACATGGAGCAAATGTATACAAAATGGTTAAATAGGTAAATAGAGATTTTAATCATCCGAACTTTAACATTCAAGTAACAATTGCTGCTTACATTTAATTCGCATTTTAGCAACCTTATATCAACACTATATGTCTGATAACCCATCCAGGATTCTCTTCGGTCAGCTGTTTGAAGCGAACAGGGAAAAAGTGTACAGGTTCGCATACAAGCTTACTGACGACCGGTTACGAGCACAGGAGGTGACACAACAATGTTTTATTAAGTTATGGGAAAACATACATAAAGTACAGGTCAATCAGGATGTATTTCCTCTGCTGTTCGTCTATGTCAAGCATATTGTCATCGATGAAACCCGGAAGCTTTACCGGGAACGGAAATCTCTTGCCCATATCTCCTCCGGTCATCCCCCCGTAAGCGAACACCGGGAAGACCAGACTTTACTGCACAAAGAATTCCGCGAACAGATCCAGAAACTGATTGAAAAAATGCCGGAACAGCGCCGGAATATCTACCTGCTAAGCCGTGATAAAGGAAAAAGTTATAAGGAAATAGCCGATCAGCTTAGCTTATCACCAGCCACTGTAAGAAACCATCTCAACCTCGCCCTGCAATACATCAGGCGCGAAATGATGGCCCATTACGACATGTGACCTCACCCAATTAATCTTTTCTTATGCTCCGCCCAGCTATTATTGCACTGACAGTATTAATTTTTTTTGCGGCCTGCCACAAGGATAATGCACCCGATGTGACACCCACTGGCCCTGTCACCCAGCAGGAAACCAATAAGTGGATACTGGATAGTATGCGTTACTTCTATCTTTGGAATAGTACGCTGCCTGCCACTGTCGATACGACCCTGAGTACCACCGATTACTTTGCCAGCCTGAAAAACGCCGAAGACCGTTTTTCTTTCCTGTACAAACCCAGTGACAACTCCACGTATCCTAAATATATGCTGTACCAGTACGGCATCCTATTTTCTGTTATTGAGCAGGATGGCCCCAAAGGCGTTGTCCAACTCGTCATTCCCGGTTCCGTTGCAGCCCTGAATGGTATCAAAAGAGGCGACTATTTCACTGCAATCAATGGCAACACCCTTACCAGCAGTAATGCCAGTGAGCTGACAGCCGCTATGCTGGCCGGTACCTCCGCTACCCTCACCGTTAACGATGCTGTCATTACCCTGCCCGCCCAGCAGCTGGGGGAGGACCCGCTGTACCAGAAGGATACTTTTATGGTGAAAGACAAAGTAGTTGCCTACCTGTTCTACAATTACTTCAACGATACCTATAACACCGCTTTGCAACAAGCCTTTCAGGCCTTTAAAAACGCCGGTGCATCAGAATTAATTCTTGATCTGCGCTATAATCCCGGAGGAAGTGTTGCTGCAGCTGCTTTACTGAATGCCATGATCGCCCCGGGTATTAGTGAACAAAGTCTTTTTGCAAAATATACAGGTAATAACCACCTGGGTAGTAGAGACGTTACCTACAAATCTGCACTCTCTGTACCCGAAAGCGGCAACCCCATTTCTTTTTCCGCATTGACCGATAAACGCCTCTCCCTCTCACGGGTATTTATAATTTCCGGAGAAGCGACTGCTTCCGCAGCAGAGCTTACGATCAACTCACTAAAGCCGTATACACAGGTCATACAGATCGGCGAAAAAACGTTTGGAAAAGATAAAGGAGCTGTCATCATCAGTGACGCCCGGATTCCCTGGACCCTCATGCCCATTACTTACAACCTGTTAAATGCTAACGGTACTGGCGGATACACCAGTGGTATCTCCCCTGATTATACCATCGATGAAATGTCTGAACTTCCGTTAAAAACGCTCGGCAATCATACCGATCCCCTTATCGCCAAAGCTATCTCTATCATCGATGGCAATGCAAAAACCACTACCCATACTGGTACCATCAGACATTATTATAATTCACAAATACCGGCTGCACAAAAAGGAATAATGATATGCAGATAATAAAAGTCTGCTGTAGATACAGCCAACTTTTTTCTTTTAAATGGGGATTGTTTTAATGCTAACTTCAAATATTTTATTGAGAGACCTATACCGTATACTGTAGAAACAGTATACCTGCATCAAACATTTATCAAAGATCATTATAACCTTCAGTACTGATAGAAACTCCTTTATCCATGTTAACATGGTCAATGCGGGTTTTACTTCCCACTCCCAGCAGTAAAATACCAGGTGATATCATGTGATGAAAGCTCATCTCCACATGATCAATGATTCCTGAACTATCTTCAGGCAAATCGCCGCCGTAAGACAACTCTTTACCCTCCGGCAATAAAAATGCTTTCCGCTGAAATGCATTTCCCATTATTATCAACCCATTTAGTCGTGTATGGACAGTGTCTATAAACTGCAATCTGATTGGTAAACCCGTAGTACCCTGGGCCACCAATTTTGAGTCACGAACAATGATGATCCCGCCGCCACTTTTGGCAGCAGGATCTGGTAATACCCTGATTTTCGTTCCGGGTTCTATACGCAATGAAGACCTGTTGATAATATATACCCATCCCTTCACACACCACTTACGGTCATTCGTCAATAGTGTATTGGCACTATACACGCCCCGCAATGTATCATTGACGGGTACGATCTCCTCTTTCGTGGACCGAAGTGGTGCATCCTCCTTATCGCAGGATGCCAGCAGGAGCAAAATAGCGATATATAAAAACAGGGTTTTCATGATAGTAACTGCTATAATAGCTCACTAATAAATAGCATAATCCGGTAAATACATATACAAACCTCCCAAATCAAGCGCATTCAAGGTGATGATCTCACGCTTGCCTGCCTCAAAATATGGGGATAAATACGCTGAGCCAATACCATCCATGATAAATTCTCCGGTAGTTTGACTCTTTATTTTAATAGCATATATGATAGATGAACCATCGTCGTCGGTCACCTTGATTGTTGTCAGATTTGGATGAAGTTTACCCCTTTCTACATCTCTCCACACGATATCCGTTTCTTCAAAATTTCCATCTGTATTATTCAATTTAAACAGATAAGCATCTACCTTTTCATCGGCCACTGCACCTTCAGGCAAGCCATTGAAGAGGAAAAATGCGGTAGAATCAGCACCTACACTCGCATCACTTGCGCTGGTAAATGCGTTTATTCCCAATGCCTCGCTATATGCGATTTTTAAGCCCACCTTTTCTCCTGCACCAACAGATATAATAGTATCAAGTATTACCGAATCCTTATCTGCTGTTTTAAATGAAATAGTTGTTGATTTTCCGGCTGTCAACATCAGCGGAGAAGCATTTCCAATAGCAGTTCCACCGGTCAGGGAACCTACTTTGCTATCCCCGACATAAACATCTAATGTACCTGAACCCGGCAATGCCAGCATTTCAGCAGAAAAAGAACCAAAAGCATATTCTTTAACTGGATCCCCCTTTCTACAAGCCGTCATCAATGTCAGCGCGGCCAATGAAAAAAATAAAGTAAACTTGAGCATTTGTTGATTAATTTTTAAAAGCAAGTGTGGAGAAAAACTCTCCACACTTGAATGATAGAAACTGAAAGAATATTAGTACCTGGACCAACCAGAAGTCCAGTCTGTACCACCGAAAGTGAATGCACCTGACAACTTCACCTGTGCAGGGCTTGCAGCAGAAGCAGGGAACCAGTTAGCAGCAGAAGCAGTAGCAGGTCTTGAGAACGGAGCTACCAGCTGAATAGCTGCGTTGGCATTGCTTGAGTTGGTAATAGCTACGTTGCCGCTGGTCAGGGATACAGAGCAAGGGCTCGTACCTTCTGTACCGAACGGAGTAACATATGCATGCACAATGTTGTTAGTCAGTGCAGACAGACCTCTGAAGTAAGCACATGGTGTATTACCCGCTGTACCATCCAGGGAGAATCCTTTGTTGAAGCCCAGGAATACTGAATTCTGGATGTTGAAACGGGAACTTCTTCTCAGGTGAGCAGCACGACCATAGCTACCAGTACCAGATGGCTGACCATTGGTGATAGAAGCACGGGTTGGAGTTACACCTACGATAGTCATGTGGTTAACTACTGGCAGTGTTACAGGAGATGCAGTAGAATCACCAGTTGAATTGTTATCGCTTTCGATACCGTTAGACTGGCTCTTGTCTGCACGGGTAGTATCAGACAGACCTAATGCATAGTTAATTGTACCAGAGAACCCATTGTCGAAATCGAACATATCGTCCAACGCGTCAACAGCGATCAGGTAAGAAGGGCTAACGCAACCACCGAAGAATTCGAATGCGTCATCTTTAGATTTGTAAACCTCTACGTGGTTAATAGTAGTACCGGAACCAACACCAGCTAATGTCAGACCGTTAATTTCGTTATCAGTTGACAGTTCATAACCAGCATACTCGATACGAACATAAGTCAGAATACCAGAGTTGTCTGAACAGCTGGTACCGGTAGTACCACCGTAAGTAGCATCAGCTGGAGGATTTGTTGGAATACCTTCTACCTGTACACGGCCACTGTGGTTAGTTGGCGCATTACCTAAGAGAACAATACCAGACCAGTCACCTGAAACAGGGGTAGTTGCTGCAGATGTGAATACAATTGGGCTTGCAGCTGTACCCTGAGCAAGCAGCTTCGCACCACGGGTGATAACCAGACCACCACCAGGTACTGAAGAACTTGTGCTCAGATCTCCTCTGATAGTAGTACCAGCATCAATGATCAGCACGTCTGCTGAATCTACATATACCAGACCACTCAGGTGCCAGGCTACGCTGCTGGTCAGGTGAATACTATCTACTACAGTGTGGCCGGTACCTAAAACACCAGACAGTGTGGAACTGGTAGGAACTACCTGGGTTGCGGACAATGCACGATCGCCTGCTATACCTGCATCTTTCTTACAAGAGCTTACCAGAGCTGCGCTGATGATTGCAACTGAGGCCAGAGCGGCGAAAATTAAGGGTTTTCTTTTCATCTTGTTGATGTTTTCTTAAAGGTTAAAAATTGCATACCTGATCAGGATATATGTGTGAAACGCGTTTACTAGAACTTGTAACTGATTGTAATGCTGTAAGTACGGCCTGGCTTCGCTTCGTAGTTGATCAGATCTTTCCCGTTCTGATACAGCAATTCTTTGGTAGATGGTGTCTTTTTCCCGTTGGTAATGTCACCATCACTATAGCTGTTACGATACACAAGCGACGAACTGTTCAGCAGGTTGGAAATATTCAGTTTTACTTCTCCCTTCTGCTTCATAAACCGTACTGCCAGCTGCGCATCCAGCGATTCCAGCGGACGCTCATACAGTGAATAGATAAAAGCTACATCCGGACGGAACATACGGTTTGATATATAATTGTACACCAGACTGAATGAAGCAGGTTTTACATCGTAAAAGATACCTGCATTCAACATGTAATTGCTGGCGCCAGTCTGGGGCCTCCTTTCTTCTTTTCCTATCGTTTCAAGCGGTGTTACTTTCAATGGATTCGTTGGGTCTACTGAGTTGTAATTCACCGTCATTGGCGTTACATATGCCCGCAGTGTAGTAAAGTTTCCATATAGGATAATGTTACGCAATACAGGTACTTTCGTAAAGTTAAGCGACTTGCGCACTTCCACTTCCAACCCGTAGTTCTTTGCGTTTTTATTGTTCTTCAGGTTATAGATACCACCACTCTGCTCGTCATTATAAATCTCCATAGAGTAGCCAAACTCCTTATAGAACAGAGACATAGACAGCACCTCTCCTGCTCCCGGATACCATTCATAACGGAAATCGTAGTGGTGAGCAATCGTTGACCGTACCAGTTCACTCTGGTAAATACCACCCAATTCAAAATCGTATTCCCTGAAGAAAGACATTTCACGAAGGTCAGGACGAATAATACTCTTTGAGTATGCCAGACGCAGGTTCATCATAGGCGTCAGGCTATAAGTCAGGTTTACGGAAGGGAAGAAATTCCAGTTAGGCTCCCTGTTTAGTAACTCACTATAATCAAACTGCTCGTCACTGCCACGGCTACTATTGATATAATGGAACAATGAATCCAGTGCATCATTCGCTTTGTTCAGGTTGTAGTATTCGGCTCTTACCCCCCATACCAGGCGCCATTTATCGCCGATTTTGTTATCCAGCATCAGGTACATACCATGCAATGAAGCTGTTTTATGAAAATCATCAGAGAAATCACTGATATAAATACTGCCTCCTCTTTCTGGTGTAAATGCCTGTGCTAATGGCGGGTAGTCAGTTGTATTGTAGTTTTTAGAACCGGTATTCAATACATAAAATAACCTGTCTTTCCTCCAGCCGGCGTACCCAGCTTTGAATATATTCCGGGAAACAAAGTTGCCCGGACTGAAATTGAATGGTACTGTCACACCTGCATCCCAGTTGTAGTTCTTCTCATAAGCACGGCTCCACCAGCGCAAAACCCCTTCACTGATACCACTGCTAAATGGATTGCTGATGTTGAATTCATTGGATTCCAGTTTGTCATCTGTAATCACATTGGCCAGCATCTGGTGATTGTCCGGCTTCTGTTTGTCCATTACTAAATAATTACCCATCCACTTGAATTTCACGCCCTTGTTACCTATGGAATGTTCACCTTTTAACTGATGTTGCCAAAGGTCTGTTTGTGTAGTCAGATCATAATATCCCAGCAACATACCACTTGGATCAGAGTGCTGACCTTTCCCTATAATCAACTGCTGATCGTATGTTCTCAGGAACAAAGTCTGATATCCGATGCGTGTATGAGGAGTTCTCAATCCGATACCTGCCAGTCCACCCAAGTTGGTTGTGAGGCCAAAACGCTGTCCGCTAAAACCTGCACGATCAGGATCATCCGCATTTACCCTGCCATCAAAATTATCACGACTCATCCTGATGTCCTGTGTCTGAAAAGTGTTACGGTAACTTGCAGACACCACTACACCTAGCTGGTTTTTACCCGATACATTGAATACTGTACCGGCAGAGAGCTGGTAGTTTTGGGAAACAGGGGCTTTCATTTCATACACTCCCCAGTTATTACTGAATGCGGTGGCCTGATTGCCCTTGGCATTATAAGCAGCCTTTATGTCTGCTGTATTATTCCAGTCCAGTTTACCCAACAGGTTGCGGTGAGGCGCTGCTTTGCCCCAGTATTCGCTTCCGTCTAACTGAAGAGAGCGAAATGTTTTGCCGGTGGTCATACTGTTATAGCTGCTACCCGCCGCTACGTTCAGAAAATTCTGTGAAGGAATATCCAGGGTATTGACTTCCACCAGTCCACCTCCAAATTCGGCGCTACGATCCGGTGTCAGGGTTTTTACAACCGTAACGTTCTCCACAATGTTGGAAGGAATAATGTCGAAACTGAAGTTCTTCCTGTTCAGCTCTGTGCTGGGCATTACCTGTCCATTCAATACTGCCTGGTTGTACCTTTCACTCAGACCGCGTACTACTACGTATTTATTTTCCATGGTAGACAAACCGCTCACACGCTTCAGTACTTCACCAATATTTTTATCAGGTGTACGGCTAATTTGTTCAGCACTGATACCATCCGTAATACCTGCGTTATTTTTCTGAATAGCATATAATCCTTCTACAGATGCACGCTTGTAGTTGCCTGTAACAGTTACCTCTTTCAGTCGGGAACCTGTACTTTTCATCACTACGTTCAGCGGTGTTACACCTTTGGCTGTAACATTTACATCTGTAACCTGACGGGTGTCGTAAGACACATAGCTGAATGTAAGGGTATATACACCCGGATTCAGACTCAGTTCATACATGCCATCTACACTGGTCACTGCTCCCTGTCCATTGCTGGCAAGAATGGTTACACCCGGTAATGGTTCATTTTTGGAATCCACAATCTTTCCGCTTACACGGCCTTTTTCCAGGGTGGCATTGCGGAACTGTTTACCCTGTTTCAACGCTACTGTCTGGTTATTGTACGAAATATCAATCGGCGCATATTCATCCAGGTAGCGTAATACATCGGATAAAGCCTTTGCATTGAACTTCACTGCTTCCAGTGAGCAATGCTGTAAATACTCCGGGTCGTAAGCGAAAGTGTAACTGGTTTGTTGTTCAAGCGATTTTACAACAGCTGCTGCATTTGTGTGTTCAAGGTTAATTGTGACCTTGTCGTTCAGAGATTGGTAGGACTGCGCTGATAGCGCCACAGGGATCCCTGCGAGTAAAAAACACAACAGGAAAGCCTTCCATGTTCGCATAACTTCCCCATTACAAAATCTTTGTGTAGATTTTTGCATACTTTAGAATTACTTTAAGTTTAATAATGATAGCTCGGGTTGTCCCCTACAGTGGCGCATTAGTACGCCAGTACAGTTAATATCGTTGTGTCTTTGTAATGAAAATCAATTCCCATCTATTTCCCATGCCTGTGCTGCATGGCGTTTGTACAGTTTTTTTGTTTTAGTTGTTGTTTGTTGGTGTAACTATCGCATATGTGTTATTGCCTCTTTTCTCGACTTTAAATCCATGTACATATTGCATTGCTTCCAGTATATTTTCAACCGGCGTGGAGGCCGGGAATGTTCCTGATACTTTGAGATCTTTTTTAATCGACGGATCTATGATGATCTTACAGCCAGTACGGGCCTGCATACGGGCGAAGGCATCTGCCAGCAGGGTTTTGTCAAACACCATTTTCCCTTGCCGCCAGTCATTTACTTCCTGCAGGTTGAAATTGACAGGTGCAAATGAAACCAGGTCATCACGCCATGCTATCATCTGACCGGGATGCAGAATGCAGGAAAATGCGGAGGTAGCTACAGAAACTTTCCCTTCCAGCAGACTGACCTCTATACTGCCATCAGCTTTGCTTGTCGTACTGATGTTGAATGCGGTGCCGAGGGCGGTGGTGACCAGCTTACCGGTATGCACACTAAATGGTCTTGCCTGATCACTTTTTACTCTAAAAAATGCTTCACCTTCCAACCATAACTCACGGGTACTATCGTTATATTGCTGATTATATATTACAGATGAATGCGGGGCCAGCCAAACTTCCGAACCATCAGTCATCGCCAATCTTTTAATGTCGTTGCCTGAATTCGCCAGTGTATCCCATGCAGAAGCCACTAAATTCTTACCTGCTGAGTTATGCTGCCACTGCCACATCCAACCCAGTACACCGATCAATATAGCTACCGCAGCAGCTGCGCTATACCAGCGACGGAATATATTCCGCTTCATACTTACAACCGGGGTACCTGCACTCTCTTCATACCTCTCCTGAAACCATTCATCGGCTTCCGGCGTTTCGGGCTGAGAAAGATAAGCTTCTACCAGCTTCACCTCTTCGTCCGTGCAGGTTCCCTTAAAGTATTTTTCTAGTAGTGAATTGTCAATGTTCATTTTTATGGCGGATAAACGAATACTGTTTTGTGGTCAGCATAGAGAGTACGTTGCAGAAAAGAGGGAGTACTAATCAAAAAATGGAGTTAATAATTGCTTAACATAGGAGCAAAAAAAAAGCGTAGGGTAGATACCTTACGCTTGTTGTTAAGATTGTCATGTGAATGTTCGAGAATGCAAATCGTGTAGGCTTTTAATGGTTTACCATGGGGCTCCAGATCTTAACATATCTAAAAGCCCCCACCTAATGAGAAAAATATCTTGAATGATTTAAAAAATCAGAAAATGTTTTTTTGAATTTAAATTTAGTCTTCCGGAAATTTCGCTACACCCAGCTGGGCAACAATGACAAGGTTCTATACATCATTATCCAATGCAACAATACTTGTTTACACACAATCTTAAAGTCGCTGGCACTCATTCCATCCTTATCAATCTATATTGCCGCGGGCTCGCGTTTGTAGTTGTGATGACTATGATAAAATACCCCACCAGGTACACACAGTATTGACAAAGGGTTTTCTATTCATACGTGTTCGTCAAGGGTTACACACAAACCAATTCGTCGGGTCCTTTCGGAAGTCTCTATGCAAATTACATCAATTCACTGAAATTTCCACAACAGTCACATAAATTTCCAACCATTTTACATACAACTTTTGTGTCACATTAGCTTTTTCTTGTCTTCTTTAGCTATTTAGACCGCGCCATTGCCACATAGTACACCGGAATACCTAACAGGATAATACCCAATCCTGATATAGCATAGTTGAACTCAAATTTCAGTAATAACAACGCTAATGATGCCGCAACTATTATATACAACAAAGGTAATACAGGATAACCAAATGCTTTATAAGGTCGTGGCATATCCGGTTGCTTACGGCGAAGGATAAAAATACCCAGGATAGTGATCACATAAAATATCAATACCCCGAATATTACCATGGTCAACAAATCTCCGTATTTCCCAGTCAAACATAACAAAGAAGCCCACAGGCATTGAATCCATAATCCGTTGGCGGGAACATTAAACTTGTTCAGTTCTCCTGCCTTTTTGAAGAACAATTTGTCCTGCGCCATGGTGTAGTAGATACGGGCGCCGGCCAGGGTTAATCCATTATTACAACCGAAGGTCGAAACCATGATCATGATAGCAATCACTATCGCACCTCCGTTTCCAAAGATATGCGTAGCTGCTGCAACCGCGACGCGGTCCTTTGGTACAAATGCAATTTCCTGTAAAGGTAACACAGCTATATACATCAGGTTCGTACTCACATATACAATTGTTACCAGGAATGTACCCAGAAACAATGCCCTGCCTATATTCCGCTGTGGATTCTTGATCTCTGCCGCAATGAAAGTAATATTGTTCCAGGCGTCACTGCTGAACAGTGATCCTTTCATCGAAATTGCCACTGCACCAAACAGTGCCAGGCCAGACAACGCTGTGGTAACGATTGTGCCGTCGGCTGCTTTTGTCACGCTCATCGCATCCCAGGCATGCGCCCAGTTAGCCGACCAGACTTCCGCTTTTGCCCCCAGCAAAAACCCGAATACGATCAGCCCAAACAGAGATATCAGTTTTGCCAATGTAAATACTGTCTGAATAATCTTGCCATTCCTGATCCCCCTGGTATTAATCCAGGTTAGTACTACTATTGAGATAATAGCCAGTACCTGGGCCGCAGAGACGGTAAAGAGCTTCAGATCCAGCAGGATGTTATCCTCACTGAAGAATGGAATGATAAACGCTGAATACTTTGCAAATGCTACGGCTACTGCCGCTATAGTACCGGCCTGTATAACACCGAACTGTGTCCAGCCAAATAAAAATGCAATAAAGGGATTATAAGCCTCTCTGAGGTACACATACTGGCCGCCGGCACGTGGATACATACCAGATAGTTCGCCGTAACTAACGGCTGCTATAATAGTCACAATACCTCCTAATACCCACATCAGGGTAAGCCATCCGGCACTTCCAATGGACCTGGTAATCTCCGCTGATACGAGAAATACACCTGACCCGATCATCGATCCGGCTACTATCATAGTTGCATCCAGCAAACTAAGACTGGGACGGAAAGCCGTCTGATGGTTATTTGTGTCCTGGTTACTCATAATTAGATTTTAGTTGATTGTAGCACTACATCCAGAAATACGGTGGAATTACTCAAAAAACAACTGGCCTGTAACTACCCAAAATCCCGTTCCGTAAATGCTTCAGTTCATCTAAAGCTCCACGAAACGGGATTCCAAGTTAAAAACTTTTTTATATGTTTTTGCTATAGCAACTATTTATTTTTTCTCCTTAGCTGCATCTGCCTCATTCAGGCCTTTGATAACTTCCGGAGTAATGTCATACTTTTTGTCTTTGAACAGGATGTTGCTCGCCCCTGTACGGTAAGACAAAATATATGCATAACGCTTGTCGCTGTTGAAATTCTCCAGGAAGTCGTTCAGTCTCTTCTGCAGTTCTTCGTTGAATTTGCTTTCCTGTTCAGCATACTGCGCACGCATATTCTGTGCTTTGCCTTCCAGTTGTTGCTGTTTCTGATACAGGGTACGCTGAGCAGCTTCACCTTCTGACTGGGTCATACCGGTAGCTTTACGTTGGAAATCAGCTGCTTCGTTCTGCAATGCACGTACATTTGCCTGCAGTTCGTTTTCGATAGCCTGCTGTTTGGTTTCCAGCTCAGTTTTCTTTTGCTTGAAGTAGTTATAATAAGCTTCTACAGTATCAATATCCACGTAAGCAATAACGAGACCGTTCGAAGCGGTCGAAGCGCTTGTACCTGCGGCAGGTGCTGATGATTCGGTATCCTTCTTGACAGGTTGTTGACAAGCCATAAATGTCGCGGCTGCGAATGCTGCCAATAATCCGCTTTTCACAATTTGTTTAGTGCGCATGTTGTTAGGTGGATTTTTTAATCTCCTTAAATACATTTTAAAAATTAAACGGCTAAAATAAGGTTTTTACGTTATAATACTAATGCCCACAGTTTCTTAACAACTCTTTCACATTTTAATTATGCTGAAAAGTCACTACCTTAAAACTGTCAGCCACCAAAGCATTTCCATATACAATCCAGCTATAACTCTTCCCAGCCTCAATGTTGAAATCAGCTGTATTCAGGCTTGTTGAATCAGCATCCCTTATATCACGTGAATGGGCACCCGGTGTGATCTCCTTGAAAACAGAGTATCCCAGGTAACCAATGTTGGAAAAAAACTCCGTACCATCGATACCAAAATCCATGACTGTTGCCGTAGTTCCAGTGGTGTCATAACTATCACTCAGGTTTACTACACGCAGGTAACCTACTGTCTTGCTGCTTGTTGCACCCATTTTATCTTCTGTGGCTAGGAACTGCAATATATTATTGTGGTTCTTCTCGAAGTATATAGTGTAATAATGGTTATTACGCAAACTGATCTGCCCCTGTATCAATGTATCTTCCCTGTCGCCGGTGGCAAAAATGCACAAAGTATAACGCTTTGCAGTAAATGATTTATAACCGGTATATTCTCCCAGAGACAAGCCAGTGCCCATGGAGGTAGTATCCAATACAATATCATAGCTGGCATCCGGGTTGGCCACAAATACATTCAAATAAGATGTAGTGTCAGGTATAGAGCTATCACTATCCTTGTTGCAAGCATAGATCCCTGCTATGATGACCAGTAATACAATGAATTTTTTCACAATCAAACCTATTTATAGAAATTGCCCGAAAGTTACACGTAAAAAAAATGTCCCGGCACTACGCACGGGACATTTTTTTATAGTTTGAGCATTTCGCTTATTCTTCTTCGTCGAACTGGAACACTTCTTTGGAAGATGCCAGGATATCGTATTCTTCTTTGGAACCTACGATCATGTTTTCGAACTCGCGTAAACCTGTACCTGCAGGGATCAGGTGACCTGTGATCACATTCTCCTTCAGACCCAGCATGTCATCTATCTTACCGTTGATGGCAGCAGAAGACAATACCTTCGTGGTTTCCTGGAAGGACGCAGCAGAGATCCAGCTATGTGTACCCAGAGACGCCTTGGTAATACCTTGCAGCAGCGGGCTGGAAGTAGCTGGTTTCGCATCGCGGAACTCAACCAGTTTCCTGTCCGAACGGCGCAGCAGAGAGTTTTCTTCTCTTACCTGACGCAGGGTAACAATCTGACCAGCTCTCAACAAAGTTGATTCACCAGCTTCTGTTACTACCTTCTTATCGAATATATGGTCGTTTTCTTCAAAGAATTCAAACTTATCAGTGGTATCTCCTTCGAGGAAACGGGTATCGCCCGGATCTTCGATGTTCACCTTACGCATCATCTGGCGTACGATCACCTCAATGTGCTTATCGTTGATCTTCACACCCTGTAAGCGGTAAACCTCCTGAATCTCATTTACCAGGTATTCCTGTACGGCAAATGGACCCTTGATAGAGAGGATATCTGCAGGCGTGATAGAACCATCAGACAGCGCAGTACCTGCTTTCACGAAGTCACCATCCTGTACCAGGATATGACGTGTCAATGGCACCAGGTATTTCTTGATCTGACCTTCACGGCTTTCAATGATGATCTCACGGTTACCACGTTTGATGTTACCGAAGGCTACCACACCATCGATCTCAGATACGATAGCAGGGTTGCTTGGGTTACGTGCTTCAAACAGTTCAGTTACACGTGGCAGACCACCCGTGATATCTCTCAGTTTACCGAGGATACGTGGGATCTTCACGATTACCTGACCCGCTCTTACAGCTTCCCCTTCTTCGATTACGATATGTGAACCTACTGGTAAGTTATAAGATTTCACTTCCTTGTTACCATCTACGAACAGGGATGGGATCTTATTCTTATCCTTGGTTTCGATAACCACTTTCTCACGGTGACCTGTCTGCTCGTCAGCTTCTTCACGGAAGGTGATACCTTCAATGATGCTATCGAAACGGATGTTACCAGCGATTTCAGATACGATAACGGCGTTGTATGGATCCCATGTACAGATTATATCACCTTTCGCTACCTTCTGGCCATCTTTCACCAGCAGTGTAGAACCGTAAGGAATGTTGTTGGTGATCAGCAGACGATCGTTCTTCACGTCTACGATACGTAATTCACCTGTACGGCCAATTACCACCTGTACTTTATCACCATCGTTGTTTTCGTATGTAGTGGTACGCAGACCATCAAACTGTACGGTTCCTTCGAATTTAGCAGCCAGACCAGTATCTACTGATGTAGAACCAGCCACACCACCCACGTGGAAGGTACGCAGTGTCAGCTGAGTACCAGGCTCACCGATGGACTGTGCTGCAATGATACCTACGGCATCACCACGCTGAGTCGTATAACCGGTTGCCAAGTTCTTACCATAACACTTCACACACACACCTCTGCGGCTTTCGCAAGTCAGTACAGAACGGATCTCAACAGTATCAATCGCACTGTTTTCGATACGGTGAGCGATATCCTCATCGATTATACCACCTGCTTCAACGATCACCTCTTCAGTATGAGGATCAAATACGTCCTGCAGGGATGTACGACCCAGGATACGATCGTATAATGGTTCTACGATTTCTTCATTGTCTTTCAGCGCTGAAGTAGCAATACCACGCAGGGTACCACAATCTTCTTCGTTGATAACTACGTCCTGTGCAACGTCTACGAGACGACGGGTCAGATAACCAGCATCCGCTGTTTTCAACGCCGTATCCGCAAGACCTTTACGCGCACCGTGCGTAGAGATGAAGTATTCCAATACGTTCAGACCATCCTTAAAGTTGGACAGGATCGGGTTTTCGATGATCTCTGAACCAGTAGAACCACTTTTACGTGGCTTGGCCATCAATCCTCTCAAACCTGCCAGCTGCTTGATCTGCTGTTTGGAACCACGCGCACCGGAGTCGAGCATCATGTATACAGAGTTGAAGCCCTGTTTGTCATTCGCCAGCTCACGGATCAGCGTTTCAGTTACTTTGGTATCTGCACGGGACCAGATATCGATAATCTGGTTATAACGTTCGTTATTCGTGATCAGACCCATATTATAGTTATCCCATACTTCGTCCACTTCGTTAGATGCGCTGTCGATCATTACCTGTTTCACCTCAGGGATGATCAGGTCATTGATGTTGAAGGACAAACCACCACGGAACGCCGTACGGAAACCTAATTGCTTGATATCATCCAGGAACTTCGCAGTTTTCGGGATGTCAGTAAATTTAATGATGTCACCGATGATCTCACGCAGTGATTTCTTAGTCAGCAGTGCATTTACATACCCAGCTTCTTTTGGAACGTGCTGGTTAAAGATC
This sequence comes from Chitinophaga sp. LS1, assembly GCF_034274695.1. Lineage (NCBI taxonomy): Bacteria > Pseudomonadati > Bacteroidota > Chitinophagia > Chitinophagales > Chitinophagaceae > Chitinophaga > Chitinophaga sp. LS1. Next base: position 3,071,788 of record NZ_CP128362.1, on the reverse strand, counting down.
ACACGACCTACTGTCGTTTCGATCAGCTTGTTCACCAACTCACCCTTCTCGTTACGAATGTTTGCCTTTACGCGGATATTTGCGTGCAGGTTCACTTTCTGTTCGTTGTAAGCGATGATCACCTCTTCAGCAGAATAGAAAGCCATTCCTTCACCTTCTACTTTTTCAGTAGGGGTAGATTTCTTTCCTTTACTGATATAGTACAGACCAAGAACCATGTCCTGTGAAGGCAGGGTGATTGGCGTACCATTCTGTGGGTTGAGGATGTTGTGTGAAGACAGCATCAACAGTTGTGCTTCCAGGATCGCAGCATTGCTCAACGGTACGTGTACCGCCATCTGGTCACCATCGAAATCCGCGTTGAACGCAGAACACACGAGCGGGTGCAACTGGATCGCTTTACCTTCTACCAGTTTAGGCTGGAATGCCTGAATGGAGAGACGGTGCAGCGTAGGAGCACGGTTCAGCATTACCGGGTGTCCTTTCAGTACATTTTCAAGGATATCCCAAACTACTGCTTCCTTCCTGTCTACCAGCTTCTTCGCAGATTTTACCGTTTTAACGATACCTCTTTCGATCAGCTTACGGATGATGAATGGTTTGAACAGCTCTGCCGCCATATCTTTTGGCAGACCACATTCGTGCAGTTTCAGTTCAGGGCCAACCACGATTACGGAACGACCGGAATAGTCAACACGTTTACCGAGCAGGTTCTGACGGAAACGACCTTGTTTACCTTTCAGTACATCAGAGAGTGATTTCAGTGCACGACCACCTTCCGCTTTCACCGCATTTGATTTACGGCTGTTATCGAAGAGGGAGTCAACCGCTTCCTGCAGCATACGTTTTTCGTTACGCAGGATCACCTCTGGTGCCTTGATTTCGATCAGGCGTTTCAGACGATTGTTACGGATAATTACCCTGCGGTACAGATCGTTCAGGTCAGAAGACGCGAAACGACCACCATCCAATGGAACTAACGGACGCAGTTCTGGTGGAACAACAGGGATATATTGCATCACCATCCATTCAGGACGGTTTTCAACACGACCATTTGCTTCACGGAATGCTTCTACTACGCTCAGGCGTTTCAGGGCTTCCGCTTTACGTTGCTGGCTGGTTTCAGTAGCAGCCTGGTTACGCAGCTGGTAAGAAAGGCTATCCAGATCAATTCTGGCCAGCATCATTTCTACTGCTTCCGCACCCATCTTAGCGATGAACTTGTTAGGATCATCATCACTCAGCAGCTGGTTATCCTTTGGCAGGGTATCCAGGATGTCGAGATATTCTTCTTCAGTTAACAGGTCGCCATAATTCAGGCCTTTCTCCTGTTTAGCACCAGCCTGGATAATCACGTATCTTTCATAATACACGATGGTCTCCAGTTTCTTGGAGCTCATACCCAGCAGGTAACCGATCTTATTTGGAAGGGATTTGAAATACCAGATATGAACAACAGGTACAACCAGACGGATGTGGCCCATTCTTTCGCGACGTACTTTCTTTTCAGTCACTTCCACACCACAGCGGTCGCACACGATACCCTTATAACGGATACGTTTGTATTTGCCGCAATAGCACTCATAGTCCTTTACAGGGCCGAATATCCTTTCGCAGAACAAACCATCACGCTCCGGCTTATAAGTACGGTAGTTGATGGTTTCCGGCTTCAGCACTTCGCCATAAGAACGCTCCAGGATGCTATCCGGAGACGCCAGACTAATGGTAATGCTATTAAAGTTTGATTTAGGACGATTTTCTTTCTTGATGGCCATTGTATGTTGTTTAAAGAAAATTCACATGGGAAAAAGAGTTCCGGCTTTACAAGCTGCAAGCCACAGGCCGCCCGCCCCTTTTTTCGGGACTGCTTCCTGCAGCTTGTAGCTATTTATAGCTTAAACTACTATTCAAATTTCAGATCCAGACCCAGACCACGTAACTCATGAATCAATACGTTGAATGATTCAGGTACGCCTGCTTTCGGGATGTTATCGCCTTTCACGATTGACTCATAAGCTTTGGCACGGCCTACAATGTCATCTGATTTAATGGTTAACAGCTCCTGCAGAATGTTGGATGCACCGTATGCTTCAAGTGCCCACACCTCCATTTCACCAAAACGCTGACCACCGAACTGCGCCTTACCACCCAACGGTTGCTGAGTAATGAGAGAGTATGGTCCGATAGAACGGGCGTGCATCTTGTCATCCACCATGTGGCTCAGCTTAAGCATGTAGATAACACCCACGGTAGCTTTCTGGTGGAAACGCTCACCGGTTTCGCCATCATACAGGTAAGTATGGCCAAAGCTTGGCAGACCTGCAGTATCGATATAATCTGCGATTTCTTCTGTAGTAGCACCATCAAAGATTGGCGTAGCGAACCTGAGACCCAGTTTCAGACCTGCCCAACCCAGTACAGTTTCGTAAATCTGTCCAAGGTTCATACGGGAAGGTACCCCGAGTGGGTTCAGTACGATATCTACTGGTGTACCGTCTTCCAGGAATGGCATGTCTTCATCACGTACAATCTTGGCAACGATACCCTTGTTACCGTGACGACCCGCCATCTTATCACCCACTTTCAGCTTACGTTTGCTAGCCAGGTAAACCTTAGCCAGTTTCAGTACGCCGGCTGGCAACTCATCACCAATGCTGATGTTGAACTTCTCACGTTTGTAACGTCCCAGTTCTTCATTGTACTTGATGTTATAGTTGTGCAGCAGTGTGTTGATCTGATCGTTGGTTACTTCATCTGTTGTCCAGCCCAGTGGGTTCACGTTCTGGAAGTCGATGTTCGCCAGATTCTTGGAAGAGAACTTAGAGCCTTTAGAGATCAGTACTTCACCATAAGTGTTGGTAATACCCTGAGAGGTTTTATCCTTCAGCAGTGTCAACAGCTTACTCATCAGCACTTCCAGCAGGTCTTCTTCGTTCTTCTGGTGTACTTTTTCTAATTTCTCCAGGGCCGCTTTTTCACGGGTCTTGGAGTTCTTATCTTTCTTAGCGCGGCTAAACAATTTCTTGTCGATCACCACACCTTCTGTGCTTGGAGGTGCCTTCAGGGAAGCATCTTTCGCATCGGAAGCCTTGTCACCGAAGATCGCACGAAGCAATTTTTCTTCAGGAGAAGGATCAGATTCACCACGAGGAGTGATCTTACCGATCAGGATGTCGCCTTCCTTGATGTGTGCACCTACACGGATGATACCGTTCTGATCCAGATCTTTGGTTGCTTCCTCACTTACGTTTGGAATATCTGGTGTCAGTTCTTCTTCACCCAGCTTGGTGTCACGTACTTCCAGCTCATATTCATCGATGTGTATAGAAGTGAAGAGGTCTTCACGGCCTACACGCTCAGAGATTACGATCGCATCCTCAAAGTTGTAACCTTTCCATGGCATGAACGCCACTTTCATGTTACGACCCAGGGCCAGTTCACCGCCGCGGGTTGCATAACCCTCAGTCAGGAAGTCACCGAATTCCAGCTGCTGTCCTTTCTTAACGGCAGGACGCAGGTTGATACAGGTGCTCTGGTTGGTTTTAACGAATTTAGTCAGGTGGTAGATCTTCAGATCATCTTCGAAAGATACCAGTTTCTGCATTTCGTCACGCTCGTAACGAACATGGATTTCATTGGCATCAACGAATTCAATCACACCACGACCTTCAGCAGTGATCTGCAGACGGGAATCGCGGGCTGCTTTTCCTTCCAGACCAGTACCTACGATAGGCACCTGTGGATTGATCAGCGGTACTGCCTGACGTTGCATGTTTGATCCCATCAACGCACGGTTGGCATCATCATGCTCGAGGAACGGAATCAGGGAAGCGCTCAGACCCACGATCTGGTTCGGAGCCACGTCCATATATTCTACTTCTCCTCTGTCCAGAATAGGGAAGTCACCGGTTTCACGGGATTTCACCTTTTCATTGATAAAGTTACCTGCTTCATCCAATGGAGCATTTGCCTGAGCGATCTTCACACTATCCTCTTCTTCAGCACTCAGGAATTTCACTTTATCCATATCAACTTTACCATCCTGTACCTTACGGTATGGAGTTTCGATAAAGCCCATATCATTCACCTTAGCGTGTACGCAAAGGGTAGAGATCAGACCGATGTTCGGACCTTCCGGTGTTTCGATAGTACAAAGACGGCCGTAGTGGCTATAGTGTACGTCACGTACCTCGAAACCTGCTCTTTCACGACTCAGACCACCGGGGCCCAGTGCGGAGATACGACGCTTGTGCGTGATCTCAGACAGCGGGTTGGTTTGATCCAGGAACTGGCTCAACTGGCTGGTACCGAAGAAGGAGTTGATTACGGAAGACAGTGTCCTCGCGTTGATCAGGTCTACCGGAGTGAATACTTCATTATCACGAACGTTCATTCTTTCGCGGATGGTACGGGCCATACGAGCCAGACCAACACCGAATTGAGCATATAACTGCTCACCTACTGTACGAACACGACGGTTAGACAGGTGATCGATATCATCGATTTCCGCCTTACTGTTAGTGAGCTGTACCAGGTACTTGATGATCGCGATAATATCTTCTTTGGTCAGCACCTTCATGTCCAGTGGAGTAGGCAGACCCAGTTTCCTGTTGATCTTATAACGGCCTACATCACCGAGGTCATAACGCTTGTCAGAGAAGAATAATTTATCAATGATACCCCTTGCTGTTTCATCATCCGGCGCATCAGCACCGCGCAATTGACGGTAGATGTGCTGAACGGCTTCCAGCTCGGAGTTAGATGTATCTTTATTTAAAGTATTGTAGATGATGGAGAAGTCGCCGCTCACCTCTTCTTTCTGCACAAATACGCTCTTCACACCCATATCAACGATCGTCTCAATGTTCGCTTCGTCGAGGATGCTATCACGTTCCAGCACGATTTCGTTACGTTCGATGCTCACTACCTCACCGGTATCTTCATCTACGAAATCTTCCACCCAGCTTCTCAGTACACGGGCACCCAGTTTCTTGCCAGCGTATTTGTCAAGGCTCTTCTTGTCTGCTTTTACTTCATCAGCCATCCCGAACAGTTGCAGGATGTCTTTATCTGTTTCGTACCCGATAGCACGTAACAGCGTAGTTACGGGGAATTTCTTCTTACGGTCGATGTATGCATACATCACATTGTTGATGTCAGTTGCAAACTCCATCCACGCGCCCTTGAACGGAATCACCCTTGCAGAGTAGATCTTGGTACCGTTCGGGTGGATAGATTGACCGAAGAATACACCAGGAGAACGATGCAGCTGAGATACAACTACACGTTCGGCTCCGTTGATCACGAAAGTACCTCTCGGAGTCATGTAGGGTATGTTCCCAAGGAACACGTCCTGCACAATCGTCTGGAAGTCTACGTGCTCCTCATCGTTACAGCTCAGGCGCAGTTTGGCCTTCAGCGGTACAGAATAGGTAAGCCCACGCTCAATACATTCCTCTATGGTATAACGCGGAGGGTCTACAAAGTAGTCCAGAAACTCCAGATTGAAGATATTGCGGGTATCTGTGATCGGGAAGTTCTCCTTGAATACTTTAAAAAGGCCTTCATTGTTACGCTTGTCTGGTGTGGTTTCTAACTGGAAGAAATCCTTGAAAGATTGAATTTGGATAGCCAACAGATCCGGTGTCTCAGTTACTTGTTTGATCTTTCCAAAGTTTATTCTTTCACTTGTTTGGGCTTTTTTTAGAGACATATTCGAAGTTAGCAGTTATATTAACTTATGTAATATTGTGAGGTGTAGATCACAACATGAATCGGGGAAATTAAGGATTCTTTGCCAATTACCCTCAAAAATTTCTGTCTTCTCCTGATTGTCAAATCCACCGACCCGGTGATTTCCCCTTTTTTGACGCTTCGAAAAAGACACTTTCCCAAAGGGAAGAAGGCCAAAAGTGCCAAAAAGCACTTTTGACCTTTATAAAGAGGTATCCTTAAGCAAAGAATTACTGAATTTCAACTTCAGCGCCAGCTTCAGTCAGCTTAGCTTTCAGGTCTTCTGCTTCAGCCTTGCTAACGCCTGCTTTCAGTTCCTTAGGAGCACCGTCTACCAGTTCCTTAGCTTCTTTCAGACCAAGACCTGTCAGATCCTTAACGATCTTAACTACGTTCAGTTTGCTAGCACCTGCAGATTTCAGGATAACGTTGAAGGCAGTTTTTTCTTCTGCAGCAGCAGCTTCGCCACCACCTGCAGCTACTACAACTGCAGCAGCAGCTGGTTCGATACCGTATTCGCTCTTCAGAACGTCTGCCAGTTCTTGTACTTCCTTAACAGTTAAACCTACTAATTGTTCGGCTAATGCTTTAACGTCTGCCATTGTATAATGTTTTTAAGAATTTGAAAGTTAGATTGATGATTTATATTGTGACTTGGAAGCCATAATTTATTGGTCGTGAGTTTATTACACTCACTTTCAGCTTATTCAGCCGCTGGAGCAACAGTTTCACCTGCTTCTTCCTTCTTGCCTTTTTCCAGCAAAGCAGCGATAACACGCTTAGCAGGAGATTGCAACAGACCGATAACGTCTCCAATGAGTTCGTTCTTAGTCTTGATTTTAACCAGGTTAGCCAGTTGAGCATCGCCAGTGTAGATTTCATCAGCTACAAATGCAGCTTTCAGCTCAGGCTTTTCTGTTTTCTTGTTTTCCTTACGGAAAGTAGAAATGATCAGCGCTGGTTCTTTTGGAGAATCAGAGAACATCAGGGCAGTTACACCATTCAGTGCTTCAAATACACCTGCATATTTCTCAGCATCCAGTGATTCCAGTGCTTTCTTGATGAGGGTGTTCTTAGCCACCTTCATTTCCACGTTCTTATCAAAACAAACCCTGCGCAAATTGTTTACCTGCGCTACAGTCAGAGACTCAGTGTTTGTGATGTAGAAGTTGTTATATTGAGCGAACTTACTTTTCAGCAGTTCAATCACTTCATTTTTTTGATCTTTGTTCATAGCTTTTCTCAGTTTGTCGATCTGCCAGCCGGCGAATCAGTTAGTTTTGAACAGATTTAGTGTCAACCGTGATGGCTGGGCTCATTGTGCTCGCCATAGCCAGACCTTTCAGGTAAGTACCCTTAGCAGTAGCTGGTTTCAACCTGATGATAGCGTTGATCAGTTCCTGAGAGTTCTGTTCGATCTTTTCAGGAGCAAATGATACACGACCAATAGAAGCATGGATGATACCAGCCTTGTCTACCTTGAAGGTAATCTTACCACCTTTCACCTCGTTTACCGCTGCCGCTACATCATTAGTAACAGTACCAGTCTTAGGGTTAGGCATCAGGTTACGGGGACCCAGGATCTTACCCAGCTTACCAATCTTTGGCATCACAGCTGGTGTAGCTACGATTACATCGATATCAGTCCAGCCAGCTTCGATTTTCTGGATATACTCATCCAAACCAACGTGATCAGCTCCAGCTTCTTTTGCAGCAGCCTCTTTGTCAGGCGTGCAAAGTACCAGAACACGTTTAGTTTTACCAGTACCGTGGGGAAGCGTTACGGAACCACGGATAGCCTGGTCTGCTTTCTTGGGATCAACGCCCAGACGGATATGTAAATCGACAGAGCTGTCGAACTTAGTGCAGTTAATGTCTTTTACAATTGTGGACGCCTCCTTCAGGGAGTAGATCTTGTTCTTGTCCACTTTTGTATCAGCTACTTTTCTTTTCTTAGTTGCCATTGCAAAATGTTTTAAAAAGTTAACCCGTTATACACAGGTGAAACAATTAGTTGCTCCATGGAGCGTTACCATCCACAGTAATACCCATAGAACGGGCAGTACCAGCTACCATCTTCATGGCACTCTCTTTGGTGAAACAGTTCAGGTCAGCCATCTTATCTGTTGCGATAGCTTCTACCTGAGCCCAGGTAACTTTACCAACCTTGTTACGGTTTGGCTCTTTGGAACCACTCTGCAATTTGGCTGCTTCCAGCAACTGTACAGCTGCAGGAGGAGTCTTAATTACGAAATCAAAAGACTTATCTGTGTAAACAGTCAGTAACACAGGCAATACCTTACCCGCTTTATCCTGGGTACGGGCATTGAACTGCTTACAGAACTCCATAATGTTCACACCCTTGGAACCCAAGGCTGGACCAATTGGAGGTGCAGGGTTGGCAGCGCCGCCTTTAACCTGCAATTTCACGTACGTAGCGATCTCTTTTGCCATGTTGAAAATTTAATTTGGTTAAAACGTCTCGTCTCTTCCGAGACTCCCAAAACTCAAAGGAAGAAAAAAAATACCTTTTGAAGGGGATGCAAAGGTATATAATAATATAATAAATCACAAAAAGAATTTGCTTTCGGGCATCCTTTTTGCTATTATCATCTATTTGGGGTTAAAATTTTACAATTCTATTGCAAAACTTTTGCTGGCAATTAAGTAATAGGGAAGGCTAACATATGAGTTCCAGCACCCTCTCTCACAAATCTAATGGAATTTACCGGAATTCCTAATCCTCTTCATATAAATTTATTGTTGCCCCCGCCTTCAACCTTCTCCTCGTCTTCCTTGTTCTTTTAATACTTAAAATCCACCAAATCATGAAATGTCTGTTGTTATTATGCTTCCCCATCCTCGCCGCCACCACCATCCTCGCTCAGGATCAGTCCGGCGCCCAAAAAGCCTGGATGGATTACATGACCCCGGGAAAAGTTCACCAGATGCTCGCGCATTCCGATGGTACCTGGGATTATGAAATGACCTTCTGGATGGCCCCCGACGCCCCACCATCCAAATCTACCGGCACCACCGAAAATAAAATGATCCTCGGTGGCCGATACCAGGAATCTGTCCACAAAGGCAACATCGATGGCATGGAATTCGAAGGCCATGGCCTCCTCGCATATGACAATGCTAAAAAGATCTTCCAGAATTCATGGGTCGACAACATGGGTACCGGTATCATGCTCCTCCAGGGCACATGGAACGATGACACCCACAAACTTACCCTCGCCGGCAAAAGCTATGACCCTATGCAGGGAAAAGACATCGACATGAAAGAGATTTTCACCATCCAGGACGACGACCACCACATGGTGGAAATGTACTACACCAAAGATGGAAAAGATATCAAAAGCATGGAAATTCACCTGACCAGAAAGAAATGATAAAAAGAAGGGTGGCTACTCGCCACCCTTCTTTTTATACGCCCAGTAAAAAAACTGTGGTAATACCATCAGACTCAATAGCATACACACGACCAATCCCCCCACTATCATAATCGCCAACGGCTTCTGGATCTCCGATCCCATACCATGACTCAATGCCGCCGGCAATAATCCCAACGATCCCATCACCGCTATCATAAATACAGGTCTGATCCTATCCCTCACTCCATTTTCTATCGCCTCTTTCAACGGCATCCCATTCTCCCAGTAACTCTTCATCACCGATATCAATATGATCCCATCTATCGTTCCTACGCCAAATAATATAATAAATCCAATACCTGCCGAAATCCCGAATATGGTATGCGTTATCCACAACGAAAAGAACCCACCCATAAAGGCAAACGGCACCGTTATCAACGACAACAAAGTATCCTTCAGGTTATTGAAATTGATATACAACAGGAAACCGATCAATAACAACGATATCGGTACAATATACGCCAGCCGGCCCGTAGCCCGCTGCTGACTCTCAAACTCCCCTGCCCATTCCAGCTTATACGCCTCCGGTAATTTCACCCGCTCCTTTACCTTCTCCTGCGCTTCTGCTATGGTACCTCCCAGATCTCTACCCCTCACTGAAAAACCTACCGCTATATACCGGCTACTCCCCTGCCTGTAGATAAATGCAGGCCCCGTAAAGAACCCGATATCTGCGATCTCCGACAATGGCACCTTTGCATCTCCCGCCGCCGGCACCAATATATTCCTGATCTCCTGCTCCGATTGCCTGAAATGCTCATCGTACCGCACCCTGATCTCAAACATCCGCTCTCCCTCATAGAATGTAGATGCCGACTTCCCCCCTATCGCCATCTCTACCACCGCCTGCGCATCTTCCATGCTGATTCCATACCTGGCCATCCTCGCCTCACTCAACTTAATCCTCAATTCCGGTGCACCAATATTCCTGAACACATTCACATCCTCAATACCCCTGATCCCATTGAGCACCGCAGCAATACTATCCGCCGTCCGTTCCAGTGAAGACAGATCATTACCATATACCTTCGCGACTAATGCACTCTTTACGCCCGCTACATACTCTTCCACATTATCCATGATCGGCTGACTAAACCCAAACACAATCCCCGGATACACCCGCAACTTCGCCTCCATCTGCTCTAATAACTGCTCCTTCGTTATATGGTGCTGCCATTGCCCCTCATCTTTCAACTGCACATGAAATTCAATATTGAAAAAACCAGTAGGATCCGTACCATCATTGGGTCTGCCCGTCTGTGTCAGCACAAACTGTACTTCATCAAAACTCCGCAGCTGTGCTTTCATCTCTTTCGTCAATCGCACCGATTCATCCAGGTTCACACTACTTGGCAAGGTGGCTCTTATATAGATCGCACCCTCATTCAGCTTTGGAATAAACTCCGTTCCCATACTGCCAAATCCCAGTATACAACCACCCAGCAGTACAAAGAAACCAATGATCGTTCCCCTCCTGTACTTAGTCGCAAACTGAAACAACCTGAATATGGTCTTCCTGAAAAACTCCGTCACCGCACTGTGCCTGTCTACCACATTCTTGTTCAGCAACAGTTTACACATCACTGGTACATAGGTCAAACTCAATAACAGTGACCCTAACAATGCATACCCCAATGTAAATGCCAGTGGCGAAAACATCTTTCCTTCCACTTTCTGAAATGTAAAAATAGGCATCAACGCTACGATCAGGATCACTTGTGCAAACAGGATCGACTTTGCCACACTTCTCGCTTTATCCTGTATGAAACCATCCTTCGGCATAGCGTTGAATGCCTCCATGCCCATATCACGGGCACGCTTGTCCATACTGGCGAATACATGCTCGACTATCACCATCGTTCCCTCCAGCAATAACCCAAAATCTACTGCACCTATGGAGATCAGATTGGCCGACAGCCCCTGTATCCGCAACATCAGCAAGGCAAACAAAAATGCCAGCGGAATTACGGACGCCACTATCACTGTAGTTCGCCAGTTATATAGAAACACAAACACAACAATGGATACCAGCAAAATTCCCTCTATGAGGTTATGTGTAACTGTTGTAATGGTCTTATCTACCAGCTCCGTCCTGTCCAGGAACGGTTCTATCTTTACATCTTTGGGCAGGATACGATTGTTCAGATCTGCAATCCGCTCCCGCAATTTCTCAATTACCTTACTGGGGTTCTCCCCTCTCAGCATGATCACAATCCCTTCTACCAGATCGTCATCGCCGTTCAACCCAACTCTACCCAATCTCGGTTTTCCTGTTACGACTACATTCGCCACATTCTTCACCAGCACCGGGGTGCCTTTTATGTTTGTAATAAGGATGTTCTCGATATCTGCTGTCTTTTCCAGCAATCCCACACCACGTACCACATATGCCTGACTCCCCTTCTGAATCACATCGCCACCCACGTTGATATTACTTTTACCGATCGCCTGAAATACATCCAATGCCGTCAAACCGTAGTTCGATAGTTCTGTAGGATTCACCCTGATCTCATAACTCTTTTCTTCCCCTCCAAAACTATTCACATCTGCTACACCTGGTACTGACAGCAATTCCCTGCTGATCACCCATTCCTGCAGGGCAGACAAGTCACGGATCGGTCTGTCTTTACTCCTGATCACATATCGGAATATCTCTCCTGTGGCACCGTATGGGGGTTCTATTTCTGCATCTGCACCAGCAGGCAGATCCACATTGCGCATGCGGTTACTCGCATATTGCTGTGCATAAAAATCTTCTACATTATCTTCGAAATTCACCGTCACGACAGACAAGCCAAAGAGTGAAATAGAACGCACATCCGTCTTACCCGGAATGGTGCTCATCTCTTTCGTAATAGGCAAGGTCACAAACTTCTCTATCTCTTCCGCACTCCGGCCCGGCCATTGTGTAATAATACGGGCACGGGTATTGGTCACATCCGGATAGGCTTCTATCAATGTATTCTTAATGGCGACTACACCAGCTACTATCAGCAGGAAAGTAAAGAACAGGACCAGCGTATGGTTCTTTAGTGCAAAGCCAACGATCTTTTCTACTAGTTTGTTCATACTATCTTCCTTTCAGCTGATTATAGATCAATAACTGGTTGCGACTGATGATGATATCACCTTTGTGCAGTACATCCTCATTCACATAATAATACTGCTTATCGTGCGACAGCGGATTAATGGTCAGTTCACGCACATCGCAGTCACTGTGATACGCCACCACATGGTAGTTATCATCGTCAAAGATCACGGCATCCAGTGGCACTGCCAGCGCCTGTTCATTTGTGCTCATATGTACATTCACACTCACCATCATATCCGGCTTTAATTCCAGATTGGCGTTGTCAATTTCTACCACTGCTTTCATTACTTTTTCTTCCGGATCAAAGATGTTGGAGAGACGGGAGATCCTGCCTGTAAACACTTTTCCCGGATAAGCGGTGGTACTGATCGCTACTTCCTGACCCGCTTTCACCATGCCTAACTGTGCCGCATATACATTTGCCATGACCCATACCCGCTTCAGGTCAGAAATGATAAACAGATCATCATCCCCCGCATTCACCTGATAGCCGGTAGTCATTTTCTTCGCCACGATATAACCACTCATAGGCGCATGTATCAGTAATACACCTTTATCCACACTGCCACCCTGTATAGTGAGTGTTTCTTTGATCCTGTTAATTTCCAGTTTACCTGCGGCCACTTCATTCTGTGCTTCCAGCAATTCTTTGTCTGATGCAATGCCATCATCGTGCAGACTGGTCGTAGCTCTCAATTGTCTTTCTGCCAGTGCAAGCGCAGCTTCTGCTTTGTGAAGCCCCGCAGATTGATCACTCAATTCTGTCGTTTTTATTTCGGCCAATACCTGTCCTTTGGTGACATAATCACCGAGGTTAAAACGTACTTCTCTTACTACACCACTGGCCAGTGATTGATAATGATACAGGTGATCCTGATCATAACTCACACTCCCCGTCAGTTCCAGCTCTCCGTGTACAGGAGCTTCTGACAGCGGCGTTAACTGAATCAGCTTTTTCAGGCTGGGCGAAATAATACAGGTATTTGCCTCCTGCGTAGTGGTGTTAGTCGTAGTGGTAGAATTGTGACAGGCAGATATTAATACCATGGCCAGTCCTATGTAAAATATACGGTACATAATGCGTTGTTTATAGCTCCGTTCCGGTTAAGTAATTAAGCGTCGCCTTTTTCATACTGATGTTCCTGATCGCAGCATAGTATTGCTGCTTGCTATCGCGAAAAGAGCTGAAGAAATCCAGGAATTCCAGCAGACTGATATTCCGGCTCACGAAGTTGCGGCTGATGCCTTCTACCATGGTATCGAGTTTATCCAGGTAGTCGGTGTCAATACTTTCATACAGGCCAATCGCTTTGTGCAGGTCTGTCCATTCTTTTACCACCGCATTATTCACTTCTGTGATCTTATTTTTCTCTAACAGATCACTTTGTTGTACTGCCAGTTGTGCCGCTTTGATATTGCCTTTATTCCTGTTGAAAAATGGCAGATCCATAGAGACGCCGGCGCCCATAAAGTTGAGCTGATCATTACCTGCTCTGTCGTAGTTTACATTGAGGCTCAGGTCAGGTACCCTGTTTGCTTTTTCTACAGTCAATGCAGCTACACTTACCTGCTTTTGTTGCTGTGCAGCCATGATACCTGCATTGTGTTGTGTAGCCTGTGTAAGTAATTCCTGCAAAGGATGTTGCTCCAATTCAGTGACCATATCTGAAGTAGCTATTGGGTCATCCAATACCAGGTACACATTTGAGTTCAGCGCCAGTAAGTTTTTCAGGTGTTCCTGCTGTGCCGTCAGGTCTTCGTGTGTTTCATTGATATCCGACTGCAGGGAGATCTGTAAAGCTTTGATGCGGTACATTTCAGTTTGTGAAATATTCCCCTGCTTCAGCATGGCCTGTTGTGCCTTTAATAAAGTATTCACAACGCCTAACTGAAATAACTGATCGCCCTGTATCTGTTGCAGATATAATAATGAAGCTTCTGTTTGCCGGAAGTCAGCTTTCAATGATTGCAGCAAGTCCATGAAATTGCTGGCCGCGAGGTCTTTGTTGCGGGATTCCAGGTCAATATTTTTCTTTCGCTTGCGTGCGGTATAAATCAGTTGTTCCAGCTGTGCGCTGAATGTTCTGTCTCTCCAGAAATTACCAAATAGCGGGGGCGCAGATGCCGTCGTACCATTGGTGTAGAACTGGATATCGCCGATGGACAGGTTGGGATTGGGCCATGCTCTGGCCTGCAGGATCTTTGCTTCTGCTATAGGAATTTCCAGTTTCCCTGCCAGCAGTGACAGATTATTTTCAAGAAAAACCTTTTCAGCATCCGGCAGTGCATAGCGTACAGTATCTGTCTGCGCTTCAGCTACAGGCAATATGACTGCGAGATATAGGAAGAGGAATAATACCCGTTTCAAATACATGATCGTTTTATAAATTTTAACGCATGTAAAGTTGCAACGCTGTTATTAGGGGGCCGTTAGAGGTAAATTAAAAACCCATTAGATTTAATGATGAATCGTGAAGGAAACGTTAAATGTACTGCCGTGGCCGGGTTCACTGCTCACACTGATTTGTCCATTGTGTGCCTGGATGATCTTTTGTGCCATCGATAAGCCGATGCCAAAGCCGGGATAAATACGTGCATTATTGGCCCTGAAGAGTGGCATAAAAATGCGTGCTGCATCCTCGGGTAATATACCGATTCCACTATCCGTGATAGTGATTAACAATTGTTCTTCCTGGCAATCCAGGGTGCAATCCACAGGTTGATTGCCGGAGAACTTAAAGGCATTCTTGATAATATTTTTGATAGCCAGTACCAGCAACTCTCTGTTACCTGTTATTTCCAGCCTGGTAGCATCTTCAGGCAATTGTAACATCTGCATATTGAGTAGCTGTTCCGGATGTTTGCTGGCCCATTCTTCCCGCAGGTCCCACAGCAGTTCGTCCATTCTGATATGTTCTTTGCCTGCATAGGTATCTGTATCTGCCTGTGTGAGTTCCAGCAGCCCATTGGTGATGGTTTTCAGTTTGGCTGATTCATCCAGTACAGAGCGCAATGTTTTTATATAGTCTTCCTGATCTCTTTGTTTTTGGAGAATGACTTCCAGTTCGGTGATAATCGCTGTCAGTGGCGTACGTAACTCATGCGATGCATTGGAAACAAAGGATTGCTGCATGTGAAAGGCTTTTTCCAGGTGTTCCAGCAGGTCATTGAAGTTACTGGCCAGTTCATCGATTTCATCTTCATTACGGCTCTTTTTCACACGGGCATGTAGGTTGGAAGCACGAATATTCTTCACTTGTCTGTTAATGAAATTGATGGGGCGCAATGCACGATAAGAGAACCACTGCCCAATTACGAATACCATGAGCATACCGAGTGCAAATGTGCCGCCTAAGATCCAGAGGTTATGTATCAATTGTGCCTGTCCCGCTTCGTTGCCGGCGGTGACGAAGATGACAAAGTTCCCCTGGTTGTCTGAATAATACAGCCCTACAGCGGGTTGGCCTTTATAATGGAAACGGTATTTTTTATGGTAGCGAACTGTCTGGATAATGGCAGGTGGTATGTTGAGAGCACCCGGTTCAATAAATACAGGCTGGTTTTCTTTATCGTAGATCATACCATCTTCGCCGGGGATGGTTTGTATGTATTTCTTTTCGATGTCTTTCCACTTCTTTTTGGCCAGTTCATCTTTTTCCAGGAATACCTGTGCGGTGATGAGGGCGCGGTCTTCCAGCTGGTTAAAAAAGGTGTTATTCACATAGTTTTGCAACAGGAGGTATACGAGCACGAAAATGACCAGCAGGATGCAACCTGATAGAACGGTAAACTGTAATGCCAGTCGGTGACGTATCTTCATAAACCCGTTTATTTCATCTTCATCACATATCCCATGCCGACTACGGTATGTATTAAGCGGTCGCCTGAGAATCCTTTTTCAATTTTATTGCGGAGGTAGTTGATGTATACATCAATCGTGTTGGTACCGCTGTCGAAGTCTAGTCCCCATACAGTTTGGGCGATGTAAGCGCGGGAGAGGACTTTATTGCAGTTATTCATGAAGAGTTCTAACAAAGCGTATTCCTTGGCGGTGAGGATGATTTCTTTGTTTTCCCGGGTGGCTGTTTTGGTGTCCAGGTCCAGGGTGAGGTCCATGAAGGTGAGTCTGGAGGTAGCGGCTTTGAAGTCGGCGGTGCGGCGGTGCAGGGCGTTTGTTCTGGCCAGGAGTTCACTGAAGTGAAATGGTTTGGCGAGGTAGTCGTCTGCGCCAGCGTTGAGGCCATCTACTATGTCGGGGGTAGTATTGAGGGCGGTGAGCATGAGCACGGGGGTACGGATGCCTTGTTCGCGGATGCTTTTGCTCAACTGCAGGCCGTTCATGTAGGGGAGCATCACATCCATGATGATCACATCGTAATCGTGCTGCATGATTGCTTTATGTCCGATTTCGCCATCGTAAGCTACTTCCACCTGGTGTTGGTCTTCTTCCAGTCCTTTTTTGATGAAAGCGGCGACTTTGGGCTCATCTTCTATCAGTAGTATCTTCACATGGCAAAGGTACCGATTATGAATAGCAGGGAAAGGGAATTCGGATTATAAAAGGATTAAAAGATCCTTTAAATGGCCTGCGGCAACATGGAAATTTTCTCCTTTTTAGGCTGATGCCTGAAATACGAATCCTTTGCTACCGCAGGGAAATCTGGGTAAAAGGATTGCCCCGGCAGGAGAAAAAGCCCTCTTATCATCCTTACTGTCGCAGGCCAGTTTTAAACAAAAAAAAGCCGCCCCTTTCGGAACGGCTCCTATTAAAAAACCTAAAATCTTTAGCTTATTTTCTCTACCTGCATAAAGTTCAACTCCACTGGTGTAGCTCGACCAAAGATCTTTACTGTCACCTTCAACTTCTTCTTATCTTCGATCACCTCTTCAATAACACCATTAAAGTCATTGAATGGTCCGTCGATAATCTTGATAGTTTCTCCAACGATGAACGGTTCGCTCATGGTCAGTCCGTTATCAGACAGTTCATCGACCTTACCTAACATTTTATTTACTTCAGCTTTACGCAGAGCGATCGGCTTTTCTTTACCAAGGAAGTGGATTACACCGGAAACGTTGCGGATGGATTGGATGACTTCGTCACTCATTTTACCATCTATAGCTTCGATCATCACATATCCGGGATAAAAGTTCTTTTCGCGCATCACTTTCTTACCAGCCTGTACTTTATACACTTTCTCAACAGGCAAGAAGATCTGAGTGATCACATTTCCCCAATCGGAACGGCGCACCTCAATATCCAGGTATTCTTTAACCTTCTTTTCTTTTCCACTCACCACTCTAAGTACATACCATTTGGTATCCTGGGTCGGAACATTTGTTTCTTCTGCAGGGTTATTGGATGCTTCTGTCATCATTAGAACATTTTATAATACTGTGTTAACACCAGGTTAGAAAGGGCATCCATTCCCCATACAACAAGGGTAATTACCACGGTAGCAATTAGAACAACCATTGTAGAGGACTGTAGTTCCTGCCAGCTAGGCCAGGATACTTTATGCACCAGTTCATGATAGGATTCCCGGAAATAGTTTCTGAGCTTGTTCATTGGTTTAAAATTAACCGTTTGAAAACATGAAAGGTGAAAAGTGAATGGCGAATGAAATTCACAATTCACCTTTCACTTTTCACCAATTTTACACTGCACGGGCACAAGGATTCGAACCCTGATCAAAGGTTTTGGAGACCTCTATTCTACCATTGAACTATGCCCGTGTATAAAGCCATTAGCAGTTTGCTTATGTCACACCGAAATCGAATTTACTAAAAAATCTGATTAACCGGCTAGCAATTTGCGAATTGCTAATGGCTTTTATGCTGAAAAAAGTGATTACTTGATGATTTCAGTAACCTGACCAGCACCTACGGTACGTCCACCTTCGCGGATAGCGAATTTCAGACCTTTTTCCATAGCGATTGGAGCGATCAGCTTAACCACGAGACCGATGTTATCACCTGGCATAACCATTTCAACACCAGCTGGCAGTTCAACCTCACCAGTTACATCCGTAGTACGGAAGTAGAACTGAGGACGGTATTTCTGGAAGAATGGAGTGTGACGGCCACCTTCTTCTTTGCTCAGTACGTATACTTCACATTTGAAATCGGTGTGCGGAGTGATAGTACCTGGTTTAGTGATAACCATACCACGACGGATATCTTTCTTTTCAATACCACGCAGCAGCAGACCAGCGTTGTCACCAGCTTCACCTTCGTCGAGTAATTTCTTAAACATTTCAACACCTGTACAGGTAGAAGTAAGAGGTTTTTCGATCAGACCAACGATTTCAACTGGTTCACCCACCTTGATACGACCACGTTCGATACGACCGGTTGCAACGGTACCACGACCTGTGATAGAGAAAACGTCTTCTACAGACATCAGGAAAGGCAGATCAACTGGGCGAGGAGGCAGCGGAATGAATTCATCTACAGAGTTCATCAGCTCTTCTACAGCAGCAACCCATTTCTCTTCACCAGCCAGAGCGCCTGTAGCAGAACCCTTGATGATTGGAGTGTTGTCACCATCGTAGTTATATTTGCTCAGCAGCTCGCGGATTTCCAGTTCTACCAGTTCCAGCAGTTCAGGATCGTCTACCAGGTCAACTTTGTTCATGAAAACAACGATACGAGGTACACCTACCTGACGAGCGAGCAGGATGTGTTCTTTAGTTTGTGGCATTGGACCATCTGTAGCAGCAACCACCAGGATAGCACCGTCCATCTGCGCAGCACCAGTGATCATGTTCTTCACATAGTCAGCGTGACCTGGACAGTCAACGTGCGCATAGTGACGACTTGCAGTCTGGTATTCTACGTGTGCAGTGTTGATGGTAATACCTCTTTCCTTTTCTTCAGGTGCGGCATCAATTTCATCATATCCTTTCTTCTCAGCCAGACCCTTGCTTGCCAAAATATTTGTAATGGCAGCAGTTAAGGTAGTTTTACCGTGGTCAACGTGGCCGATGGTACCAATGTTTACGTGGGGTTTATCCCGCTTAAAGGTTTCTTTTGCCATTGTATTTTTTTTAGATGGTTTGTAAAGATTGTATTGATTGTGTTTTGTTAAAACGGTTTTACAAACTTGTACCGTTGATGAGAATTGAACTCATGACCATTACCGGCACATTTTACCGGAAACCGCTCTTCCACTGAGCTACAACGAAATGTTGGATTCCGGACTATCGAATGAATCCGTTTGAGCTGTTGATGAGAATTGAACTCACGACCTCTTCCTTACCAAGGAAGTGCTCTACCCCTGAGCTACAACAGCATACTAATTAATTTTAAAGAACTTTTATTGCCCATCAAACCTGCTGGTTCTGAAAAAACCAGTTTGAACGAAGAACAATATTCATAAAGCTTTGGAGATTTTTTACCTGAACGGATACAGTGTAATACTTCTGCAAAACTTACCGCTCAAGGCCATCACGAAGCAAATTCGTAATTAACTATGAGCGGGAGACGAGGTTCGAACCCGCGACCTACAGCTTGGAAGGCTGTCGCTCTACCAACTGAGCTACTCCCGCATTTGTTAAAATAATATCAGAAAGAACTCTTTAATTGCTATGGCGCTCTCACACTTCAGCTTCTCCTCTTAACAAAATTGTTCCGCCATTGCTATTGGGCAAAGGCGGAACATTTGCACTTTGTGGGCAGGACAGGATTCGAACCTGTGAAGACGTAGTCAGCGGATTTACAGTCCGCCCCATTTGGCCGCTCTGGAACCTGCCCATTCTTTACTCCTGAAAAACTTCCACAAACCTCTTCATCCGTTGCGGGACTTACTTTATTTTGTTTGCTTCGGATTTCCTCCGGAGCCAGCAGAGGGATTCGAACCCCCGACCCACTGATTACAAATCAGTAGCTCTGGCCAACTGAGCTATGCTGGCATACCAAGTATTTATATCTTGAGTACTTTTCTTAAGTGCTTCTTAGTTGCGTTGTATGCTCCTTAGTTGCTGTCTTAAGAGGGTGCAAAAATAATAGTATTTTGTTATTCTCAAAATCTTTTTTTTCAGCACTTAGTACTTTTTTTCCGTACCTGATCGTATTGGCTAAAATGCCCTACAGTAAAGAACTTTACTACCTTTGCCCAATCCCTTTTTTCGATCGGGATGGCAAAGGTAGTAAACAGATTATTAATTCCAAAATATTTTTAAGGTTTTACTGAAATTTTTTCTCCTTAGTACGCTTAATCTGGTTAACGACGGAGTCAAATGCGAGGTCAAAAGATTCTTCGAAGGATTTGCTTTCGTGCTTTACAAATAAGTCCTGGCGCGGGATGTGCACTTTTATCTCGGCTACTTTATCCTTAATTTGATGGGCTATTCCATCCAATTTAAGAAAAACTTCCACACTGATGATCCTGTCATAATAAGTATTGAGCTTTGCGACTTTTTTGCTCACATGATCAATCAATTTGGAATCCGCATCAAAATGCACAGTTTGAATTTGAACGTTCATAGCACTAAATTTTTTTAGTTTTAACAATCTTGTACATGCTCGTAACATTACGTCATAGGCCGTCAATCAATTATTTTTAATGGCATGAGAGTGTAACGACTAATGAAAACAACATATAAAGAACTCATTACTAATTTAGCGAATTAAGTGGTTATTATCATAACCATTTAGTAATATTTTGTTAATATATAAGTAACCAATATTCCCATATCGGGGAATTGCATTTGCCTGCGGCAAAAGAGGTGAGATAGGCTTATTCGCTTTTTTTAAATACTAGTCTTCAACCTATACTACCCCTTCGGATGCGCCTTCTTATACGCCTCCTTCAACTTCTCAATAGTATTATGCGTATACACCTGCGTCGAAGCCAGGCTTGCATGGCCCAACAACTCCTTCACTGCGTTCAGATCCGCCCCATTGTTCATTAAATGTGTTGCAAACGTGTGCCGCAGCGTATGCGGACTTTTCTGACTGATCGTGGTGATTTGGTGGGCAGAGAGATAATGCCGCACCACATTATAGACATACTTTGGATATAATTTACGACCAGATTCCGGATTTACTAGTAACACTTCCATATCAAATTCCGCCAGCTCCTTCTTCTTTAGATCCTTATACTCCCCTATTTGCTGACCCAATAACGGGCTAATCGGTATAATCCGCTCCTTATTCCCCTTTCCAAGCACTTTAATCGTCAACCGGGATATATCAACATGCCTGACCTGCAACCCTATCAACTCCGACAACCGTATCCCTGTATGATACAACAACTCAAATATCATCCTATGGGTCTTTCCCTTCAAATCATCCGAAAAGATAGGTTTGTCCTCCCTCCCCTTCCTCATACTTCGATTGTCTTCAATAGCCTGCATCCCCTTTTCGTCAATAAAATGCGGCACGCGGCTACCTAATTTAGGCACCGATACCTTCGTCATAGGGGTTTGGGTAATTTCCCCCTGCTGCAATGCATATTTGAAAAATGACTTAAGTGAAGAAACCTTGCGGGTTATAGTCTTCGCAATCATACCCTGGTCAATTAAAGTAACCAGCCAGGTACGGACATAAGAATGCGATATGTCAGAAAGTGACACATCGCCATATTGGGATTGCAAAAAAGTAAAAAACTGGATAAGATCCTGCTGGTAAGCAGCATAGGTGTGCGCGGAATAGCGCTTTTCAAGCTGAATATAAGCCAGGAAACGGTTTACTACTGGGGGTAATACGTCGCTCAACACAAAAAAATTGATGATTGTAAAGTTATTGAAAACCTTACAATCATCACATATTTTGCGTTGGAATTATCCGTAATTAGATATTAAACGTCAAATTTACCAGTAGCCAACTGCTGTTTGTAAACAGCTTTCAACACCTGGGTACGACGCTTAACAGAAGGTTTTGTGAAAGATTGACGAGTTCTCAGTTGTAACAGTATACGCGCTTTCTCAAATTTCTTTTTGTACTTCTTGAGCGCCTTGTCAATATTTTCGCAATCTTTAGAATCGATAATTAACATAATAAATACCTCTTTTTTTCAGGAAGGCAAAGATAAACCATTTAATTCTAAAAAAACAAACTATTGTTTGAATTTTATGGGTGCCTTTCGTCAGCTTTCACCTCCGCTTTTTTCCATAATTTCGTTCCATGTTTACAGGAATAATAGAATCACTAGGCGAAGTTATAGCTACAAAAAAGGAAGGCAGCAATATGGTCATCTCCATCCACTCCTCCCTCACGCCCGAATTGAAAGTAGACCAAAGCATCGCCCACAATGGGGTTTGCCTAACAGTTACCCACATTGACAAAGATATCTACCAGATCGTAGCCGTTGCCGAAACCCTCCAGAAAAGCAATATCGGCCTGCTTACCCCAGGTCAGAAAGTAAATCTGGAAAGAGCCATGCTCTTCAATGGCCGCATTGACGGGCACATCGTACAGGGCCATGTAGACGCCACCGGCGAATGCCTCTCCTGCACCCCGCAAAATGGTAGCTGGGAATACCGCTTCCGCTTCCCGGCCCAGTTCGCTGGTCTTATCGTGGAAAAAGGCTCCATCTGCCTCAATGGTATCAGCCTGACTGTTTTCAATGTTACCAACACTGAATTCACCATCGCTGTCATTCCATATACCTACGAACATACTAATATATCCGCTGTTCATGCCGGCAGTATCATCAACCTGGAATTCGATATCCTGGGTAAGTACGTCGCACGGCAGAAAACAGCCAATTAGCATATAAATACACACGCATGAAATTAACCTCAACGCTGGCCATCCGGTACCCGGTGATCATGGCTCCCATGTTTCTGGTAAGTAATGAAGCTATGGTCAGATCTGCTATGGACAACGGTATTGCCGGTACCTTCCCCTCCCTCAATTACCGCCGCGAAGGTGAACTAAAAGACGTGCTCGACAGACTGAACGCTCACCGCACCCAGGCGCCACAAGGCACCTATGGCGTGAACCTCATCGTGCAAAAGACCAACCCGCTCTATTCCAAACACCTCCAGGTCTGTGCCGAATCCAAAGTCCCCCTCTATATCACCTCCCTCGGTAGTCCCAAAGAAGTCATTGCCGCCGCCCACAGCTATGGCGCCACAGTGCTCTGTGATGTGACGAATCTTGCCCATGCGGAAAAAGCAGCACAGGCAGGCTGCGATGGCTTTATCGCCGTTACCGCAGGCGCCGGTGGCCATGCAGGCCCCTACCCTATGCATGTACTGATACCCTCCCTGCAGGAACACTTTCCAGGCAAAATACTCGTTGCCGCTGGTGGCATTGCCCATGGCAGCCAGATAGCCAGCGCCCTCCTGCTCGGTGCCGACGGCGTATCTATCGGTACCCGGTTTATTGCCAGCCACGAAGCCTCCGTGAGCGCCGAATACAAAAACGCCATTCTCCAATACGGCATGGACGACATCGTACTTACTGAACGCCTCTCCGGTACCCCCTGCAATATCATTAACACCCCCACCGCCCGGAAAATCGGTTATACACAAAACTGGTTCGAAAAACTCCTCAATAACAACGCCCGTACCCGCAAATACTTCAAAATGCTCGTACAACTCAGGGGGATGAAAAAACTGGAACAGGCCGTAAAACCCGGGAATTATCAACAATTATGGTCTGCCGGACAGAGCGTAGAACTCGTAAAAGAAATCAGCTCTATTGAAGAAATTGTTCACAACCTGATGAAGGAAACAAAGCTTGCCCTGGACGCTGGAAAGGATATCAGCGCAACTATCTAAAAATCAATTCAATATCATACACAAGTCCACCTCAGGTCCACCTTGAGCAGGTCGCTTGTTCGATGCTTCTTCGACACTTGTTCGATGTTTCTTCGATGCTTGTTCGACACGTCTTCGACGCTTGTTCGACGCTTCTTCGACACCAATTCGTCACCAAAAGGGCACCTCAATATCCCGGGGATAATGAAGTGCCCTTTTAGTACCCTTATAGCACCCTTATAGCACTATAGCTACACCCTATTTGGAACGATTTTTTATACCTTTCCCCTATGAAATCATTCCTCACCATTTTATCCACCCTTCTCACCCTGTTGGCCACCGGTCAGCAAAAGGAAGTTAAATCCATCAAAGCCGTCTACGACTCCTCCTCCCTCCCCGAACTCTATAACAAAATCCCCATTGGCCTCTATATCGCTTTCGCCAACGGCGAAATAAGAACCACCCCCGGTTTCCTCCGCGGTAATTACAACTGGAACCGCATCAAAGTAGTCCCCAACAGCGGTACCTTTCAAAATGGCTACTTATTACTGGACAGAAAATCCCTCATCAGCCGGGATTACACCATCCAGCTGACCATTACCAGCGCCGATATCCCCCAGTCTATGACTGCCGATATCGTACTCCCCAAACTGGACAGCATCCGGTTTCACCATTATGCCGATAGCCTGAAAAGGGGGTTCCATTATTATCTGAATGTAGAAGGGATCTATAGCTCTGGTAGAATATTCCCTTTGGATACCAGCGCCGTCTCTTTCGAAGTAAGTAATGGGAAATTATTGGGGCAGGACCTGCTCATTAACAACAATGAAACGGAGATACAAGCTGTAAATGCTACAGCCACATACAAAAATGATGAGCGCCTCAAGGCCCTCACCACTATTCCTGTAAAAAAATTAAATGAGTGAGCGTGATTTCAGCTCCAGATATTTGTTGATCAGGTGCAAACTCAACTGCTGCGGCGTAGTCAACAGGGAAAGGATCCCGA
Source organism: Chitinophaga sp. LS1 (assembly GCF_034274695.1). NCBI lineage: Bacteria > Pseudomonadati > Bacteroidota > Chitinophagia > Chitinophagales > Chitinophagaceae > Chitinophaga > Chitinophaga sp. LS1. Next base: position 3,046,810 of record NZ_CP128362.1, on the reverse strand, counting down.
ACTGCGCCAGCTCACGCACCATTTGCTTCTTCTCATAAGCAAACTTCTGCGCAATCACCTGCCTGTAAATGTCTTCTACGGCTGTAGGCGTTTCCTGGGTGATTTTCTTTAATTCTGTATTCTCAAAAAATACCACCAGCAACAAATGATATTTTGACAACCGGCGCAGATAAGGCATCTGTCTATGCAAGGCGGACAATGACTCAAAGTTTGTAAACAACACCAGCAGGGAGCGCTGGTTGAAATGACTACGCAGTGTTACCACCATCTTTTCATAATCACTCTCCTGCCATTGCGTTTCCTGTGCATACAGGGTATCCAGAATTTTATTCAGTTGTACTTTCTTACTACTCGCCGGCAATACATCTACATCCTGCTCCTTCAACGTGACCAGTCCGGCCTTATCCCCTTTCTGCAATGCGATATTGCTGAACACCAGCGAAGAATTGATGGCGTAATCCAGCAATGTCATCCCTTCAAAAGGCATCTTCATCGCCCTGCCTTTATCAATCACACAATAGATCTGCTGCGACTTCTCTTCCACATAATTATTCACCATCAATCCACCTCTGCGGGCGGTGGCTTTCCAGTTCACTCTTCTCACATCATCGCCACGCACATATTCTTTGATATGATCAAATTCCATACTCTGGCCAATCATCTTCTTTTTATGTACCCCCATCTCTCCCACACGATCATCGAATGTATACAACTCAAAATTGCGCAACTGCAAAAATGAAGGATATACTTTCACCGTTTCCGCACCGGCTTTTATAATACGTCTTTGCACCAGCCCGATCGGACTTTTTACAAATGAATTCGTATCGCCAAACTGGTATTCTCCTCTCTCCACCGGACGCAGCAAGTATTCCACCACTTTCGATTCTCCGGGTTTCAACATTGTTTTCTGCCTGAAATCTCTCAGCTGAAACTGAAAAGGTAATTCATCCAGTATGGTGACAAACACAGGAAAACGAAAGTTATTTTTTACATGCAGACGAATGGTATTGTCGTCTCCATTACTAAAGCGCTGCCCCATAACCCTGGATACAGGAAATGGGTCAGGACCTGCGGTAAACAGGAAGAACAGATCGACCAGCAACAACAACCCCAGCCCTGCTGCAAGGAACAAAGCCACCGGGTATAACACCGGAAAAAAATAAGCCAGTATAAAGAACAGTGCCAGTGCACCTATGATCGTATACAGGCGGGTGGTAAAGAATAATGCCAGATATGTTTTCTTCATATTACCTCGGTACTTCTACAGCTTTGATGATCTGGGCGATCACTTCATCGGTTGTGATGCCTTCCATTTCACGCTCAGGTGTCAGCATAATACGGTGACGCAATACATGTGGCAGCATGTTCACAATATCATCCGGCGTTACGAAATCACGGTTGTTAACGGCCGCAGTTGCTTTTGCACAATTCATCACCGCGATAGAAGCACGGGGAGATGCACCCAGGTACAGGGAAGCATTCACACGGGTTTCCTGGATCAGTGCTGCAATGTAGTGCAGCAGTTTATCTTCAATATGTACTTGCCTTACCAGTGCCTGGAATTCGATGATCTGGCTGGCAGTCACCACTTTATCCACCATCTTCGTCAGGTCTGTCAGACCATTGAACTGGTGCATAGCCTGCAGCATGGTGATCTCCTCGTTCAGTGAAGGATATTTCACTTCGATCTTAAAGAGAAAACGGTCCAGCTGTGCTTCAGGCAGGCGATAAGTTCCTTCCTGTTCAATGGGGTTCTGGGTAGCGACCACCATGAATGGCGCAGGCAATGGATGCGTGATGCCATCGTTGGTGATCTGTTTCTCTTCCATCACCTCGAACAGGGCCGCCTGTGTCTTGGCAGGGGCACGGTTGATTTCATCAATCAGTACCAGGTTGCTGAAAACCGGTCCACGTTTATATTCAAAGTTCCTCGTTTCAGGATTGAATATGGAGGTACCTATCACATCGGCAGGCATAATATCAGGTGTGAACTGTAACCTGGAAAAATCTGCATCAATAGTTCTGGCCAGCAGTTTTGCGGTCAGCGTCTTTGCTACTCCGGGTACACCTTCAATCAGCACATGTCCCTGTGTCAGCAAACCGGTGATGAGCAGTTCCACCATTTCATGCTGACCGACAATTACTTTTCCTATCTGTTCCCGTATAGCAGCTACACCCTGGTGCAATGCATAAAAATCTGTACGGGGATGAAATGTAGTTTCCTCCATTATTTAGTATTTAAATAAAACGCCTGTATTTTACTATAAAACTCCTTCAGGTATGTATCTGTGATTTTATCTGCCAGCTGTATAAAGTGAATGCTGTCAATGATCGCTTCTACATCTGCCAGTGGCATACCTGTTTTATGTGATAAACGACGTATGAACTCGTCGTCGATGGTATTTGTATTCAGATAATATTTTGTGCGGATAAATTCCAGCCATTGCATGATGATCTTTCTCGCCAGGTTCACGTTGTCATGCTGTTGATAGTATAACTGCCCCAGCGCTTCTACGAATTCCAGTGAGTTATTTGTCAGCACAACTTTGTCAGGAATAATCCGCTGTCTTCTTTTACTTTCAAAAAGGGCATACAGCAGCAGGAGCAATACCAGCAGCCACAACGCCCAGCGCAGGGCAGGATAGCGCATCAGCACACTCCACTGACTAAATTCTCCTTCCTGTGGATACTGGTGATATTTATAGAATTCATCCCAATACACGGTGTAATAACCATAGGTGTAAGCTGCCAGTTTTTCCAGTGAACCAAGATTGTGTTTATACATCAGGAAGTAGTTGGTCAGGATAGAAGGTTGCAGCAGCAAAAAGACCTGTCCTTTCCCGACATTGATCCTTACAAAGTTGGCCCTGAAATTACTGTCAGTACCCAATATCGTTGTTCTGGCCGTATCCAGCAGGGTAAAGTAGCGCCCCCCTGCAATTGAATCCCGGGTATATACAGTATCAGGTGTCAGTGCATGGTTCACATAGTGCTCTTCGGCACCTGGTTTTGCAAAGAAATTAGTGTTGTTCGACACTTTGGTATATAACCTGCTTATAAAGGTGCTGTCCAGATCATTGGCTGCAACAAAAAGCTGATTGCCCCTGTTCACAAACTCAATCATGGAATCCACATCTTCTGCCGTGGTAAACAGCCTGTTTGCCACCAGGTAGTAAAGAATACCTTCACCAGTTCTGAGACTAATGTCCTTCTTAGCGGTGGCAGCAAATGGCTTGGAAACCACATTGGGATGTTCGCCATCATAAAAGGATGGCAGAGATTCGAACATGACATAGCAGCCCCCCGGATTTTTATCCTTATAAGAAAATGTCTGCTTTTCCAGGTGCAGGTCTTCATCCCGTGATAACGACTGCATATTGGAAGCTATTATTGCTACCACGAACAATAGCAAGAATACAGAAGCGATGATTATGCCTATTGTTCTTTTCACCGGATATAGCCTAATTCGTTCATAAATTGTTTGAACTGCCCCTGAATAGTGCTGAATTGTTCCCCATTCACAGGCACTTCACCGTACCATATATATTCGTAATCCACAGTCAGTCGTGCAAAAGGTTTATGCCACTGGGTTTGCGACAAGCTACGCAGGTAAGCCGAATTTGTTTTCTCCTTACTGTACACAATAATTTCTTTATCGGCCAGTACCCGTATTGTCTGCAGGTACATGAGGCGCACTGCCAGTCTGAGCTTCCCTTCTGCAATAGCCTGCTGAATATGACTTTCGTATCCACTCGCATCGTGATCCTCTTCTACCAGCTGTATATCCTCCTTATTATTTTCCGTTTTACTCCACTTAAACACATAACCGTTTCTGCGGAGGTAAACGAAAATAGCCAACCCCATTGTGGCCAGAATGGCGATGACGATGAGCCACCAGAAAGCTTTGAAGAGGTATGCAATCCCAATGAAAATAGCCTCCAGCCATTTGAAATTGAAGTTGGATGGTTTTTGGGGAGGCTTCTGGTGATATACCAGTTCTTTGTCTTTGCTGAATTTATCTTTTACCTCGGTTGGCAATTTCCGGATCAGCAAGGCAGATGCTTCGTCATAGTCGTCTATGGTATCTGCATCCATAGGTATTGCTTCGTCATACAGGTATGGGGCTGTATTCAGGGCCACCACGGTATCGATATCTGCCGTTACCTGTGGTACCGGAGCTTCTTCCATAATACTTACGCTGGTATCCTGTGCAAACAGGCTACCGGGCAGTAGTAATAATGCGAGTAATAATGCTTTCAATCCTTCCCTCATTTCACAGGTTTTATAACTTTGCCGGCTTCATCCAGTCTGAATCCCCTGCGGTATATATAAATCGGGTATACCACAAAATAACCTACTATAAATATCAGGGACAGGGACAGGATACTTACACTTGCAAACATGGGCATTTTGGTATGCCGGGTCACAAACCCTTCCAGGAATGCAGCGGTGAGGAATACCGGGATCAGGCTGATCATCATCTTGACCGCATCTCTGGCTGTTTTTTTCAGGGCATCCAGTCGCTTGCGCGTACCCGGAAAGATCAGGCCACTTACCATCACAAGACCTGCGGCCCCTGTGATAACGATGGAAGAAATTTCAAGCGTACCATGAATCCAGATCACCAGCACCGACTTCAACCCCAGCCCTTTGGCAAAAAATAAATATTGAAAAGCTCCCAGCATCACCCCATTGGACATGAGGATGTATAAGGTGCCAATACCCATAAATATCCCTCCCATAAAACACATGATCGCCACCCTGATATTGTTGTAGGCAATCGTCATGAACATAACCAGCTCATTTCCATTACCGTACACACCAAATGGGTCCCCGTTACTGATATTCCGTTCCGTCATGCTCACATACTCATCGCCCAGCACTCCTCTTACAAAAGTTTCGTCGCGGGCGGCAGAAAATGCGCTCATAACACAGAATAACAGAAAAAATATAGCGGTGAATAATAATAATCGATGATATTTACGGAAGATCAGGGGTAACTCGTACAAAAAGAATCGCTGAAAACGGCCGTCCTTTTCCTGGCGGTTTCCGTAGATCCGCTGGTAGATGTCTGCCGCCAGACTGTTAATGTAACCTGTGACCTTGCTGAAACTATAGAATGTTTTGGCGTACGCAAGGTCATCCAGCAAACTGGTGAACCGTGCAGCCATCTCATCCGGATCCTCGGTTGGTTCCTCCTGGTACTTTTTCCAGCGGGGTAAATTTTTCTTTATAAAAGTAGTCTCACGCATGGGTTATCCATTATAACAAACATATACATTAATTAGTAAATTTGTACATGGCTAATGTAAAAATACCTACATCCTTCAATATAGAGCTGGAATTTGAAACTGCCAACATTATGATGCGGTTTCTGGCATGGTTTATTGACGTTCTCATCCGGTTGGCATTTATCATTGCTATCTATGTAACGTTTAACAGGATGCACCTGTCCGGCAATACTGAAACAGTGATGTACATTCTCTTTTGTTTGCTCCCGGTGTCGCTCTATTATCTTTTGTTTGAGATTACGATGAACGGGCAATCTCCCGGAAAAATGATGTTAGGCCTGAAGGTCAGGAGTCTGAATGGGGGTAAGCCAAGTATCAGCCAGCACCTGATCCGCTGGATGTTCCGTATGATCGAAACACCCTGGGGATTCCTGTTCCTGAATGGTGCCATTCCTATCATCTCCATGGTCCGTTCCAATTATGACCAGCGCCTGGGCGATGTAGTAGCCGGTACAATAGTAGTGAATACAAAGAACAAAAGCAGTATACAGGATACCATTTACCGGGATATGTCTTCGCTCAACTACGAGCCTCACTTTCCACAGATCCTTCGCTTGTCTGACAGAGATATGAATAAGATCAAGGTATTGATGGACCAGGCTATCAAATCTGGTAATCAGGATCTGATAGCCAGAGTATCAGCGAGAGTAAAAGAAGTATTGGTGATCGAAACAGAGATGGATCATTACCAGTTCCTGGAGACCGTGCTGAACGATTACAACTACTATACAACCCGGTAAAAATTACATTGTCACTAAGTCTGCTTTTTTAACAACGGTCGTTGCAGTCCAGCTGTCATGCCATGGAGTGCCGAAGCCTGAAAACATCTCAAACGGAACAATGCGGGCATAAGATCTGCCGAATACGTTTCCCCATGAAAGTGGCTGCCCGTCCAGGCGGATAGCGACAGTACCTGTAATCAATTTCCCAATTGTTCGTCCCTTTAAAAGCCCTTCCTGCAAAACATAGTAAAGCGGCCAGACCGTATAAGCGAATACATAACTCAGAAATTTGAACAGCCCTCTATTTTCTATGATCCAATAACTAAAGTTGGGAACTGTCAGCCCTAGTACAATGCCCAAACAAAATGCAGTGGCAAACAGGTAAACCATCGACAACAGCCAGTCAATTATAAAATTAACAAACCTGACACCCATGTCTACTGAGTCGGGGATCGTCACTTCATCATCGAATTCCTTTAAAATGTCCTCTCCTTGGTACATGCTCAAAAGTGATAGAAATTAAAAAAACTGCCGGCCCTGTGAGCAACCGGCAGCAGATCAATATGGCAAAAAAACAACAAAAAACTATTACATTGCCGGCTTTCCGATGCTGCCGATCTGGCTGTCCAGATCTTCTGTAGGAATACCATTGGGCCCTACATATTGGATGGTCTTGTCGAATGCAATGATCGCGTAGAAGACTGGTGCCAGGAACATGAGGCCAAGACCAAACATAGTGTCTTTGCCAAAACTTCTGGCCATGGCCATAGAACCATTAATCCATACGATGAAAGCACCTACGATAACAGCAGGCGTGAAAATCAGGAAAACCCATGTCCATGGTTTACCGATGATACGGAGATATACAATAAAATTATAAATAGGAACAAATATCGCCCAACCAGGCTGACCTGCTTTTTCAAATACTTTCCAATGAACAATGATTGAAAAAACAGAAAGCGCCAACATAAAAATGAAGTATCCTATTCCAAATATGGCAAAGATGCTGCTAATGCCGCCGCCGTCGTAAGTTGTTTCCATGAGGTTAATTAATTTTTAGGTGAACGGTTAATTTTAAACAAAATAAATATTCTTTTTTAAATCTATATAATGTGGTGTGTATTTTTTTAAAAAAATACCTGATAGGGATACTCATTAAAAAAATTAAAGAAATAAAATGCTGATTAGTTGGCCTCAAACATATAACTACGTCGACAATTATCGTCCCGAACCCCGATTTTATATTCTTCAAAATACTGCATTTTTTAAGATTTTCATAGAATCTTTTAAAATATGTTTGGAAGTTAATGCAATTGTTCTACATTTGCAGCCGGCAAGGCTTATACGACCAGCTCCTGCTGAACTCCCCCAGGACAGGAATGTAGCAAGGGTAGGCGGTTGTAGCGGTGCGATGTAAGTACCTTGCCTTTTTTTATCTTTTTTATTCCAGGTCATCAGGCGCTCGTCAATAGCTGATTCTCACTATTCTCTTCATACGAATGGCCTGTGTGGTATGACCCAGTAATCTTCAGCTTTTTATTTATTGATTTCAAATTTAAGATTCATCTATACTCGTATGGGTCTATATTTGCAATACGTTATGCTTGACAATCTGTGAATTGTTGCATAACTTACTTCGTTGAATTCATTACTAAATCATACTAAATACATTTCACCATGAAATTCTTCATAGATACAGCAAATCTGGCACAGATTAAAGAAGCACACGACCTGGGCGTGCTCGACGGCGTAACCACCAACCCTTCCCTGATGGCGAAAGAAGGTATCAAAGGTGAAGCAAATATCCTGAAACATTATGCAGACATCTGCGAACTAGTAGACGGTCCTATCAGCGCAGAAGTACTTTCTACCGATTTCAAATCAATGGTCGAAGAAGGTAAGAAACTGGCTGCTATTCACCCAAACATCGTGGTGAAAGTACCAATGATCAAGGATGGTGTAAAAGCACTGAAATACTTCACTGACAACGGTATAAGAACAAACTGTACACTGGTATTCTCTGCAGGTCAGGCTATCCTGGCTGCTAAAGCCGGTGCTACTTTCGTATCTCCATTCATCGGTCGTATCGATGATTCATCATGGGATGGTGTTGAACTGATCGCTCAGATCGCTCAGATCTACAGCATTCAGGGCTTCAAAACTGAAATCCTTGCAGCTAGTATCCGCAACGCGCTCCACATTGTAAGATGTGCTGAAGCCGGTGCTGATATCTGTACCTGCCCACTCGATTCAATCCTGGGTCTGCTGAAACACCCATTGACTGACATCGGTCTGGCTAAGTTCCTCGAGGACGCTAAGAAAATGTAGTAGATACTTTTTAGATGGTATATTCTCCCCGGTGTAGCAATGCATCGGGGATTTTTTTATTTATAACTTTCATTTTTTTCTGAAAGTTTTATAACTTTGATATGCATTTATAAACTCCGGCGTTTAAAAACATAGTGCCCTATCTAATTGGCATAGATTTCTTCTACTATATTTCATTGATCGCTAAATGATGTTTTTATGATTCAGCCGAATGTCCCAGATTTAGGTTTACCCCGTGTTGTTATTGTTGGTGGAGGCTTTGGAGGTATTAATCTGGCTAAACAATTGAAAGGAGCCCCCGTTCAGGTGGTCCTGCTAGACAGGAACAACTATCACTTATTCCAACCTTTACTATACCAGGTATCAACTGCCGGCCTCGAAACGGATAGCATTGCTTTTCCCCTTCGCGGCATATTCAAACACCAGAAAAACTTCTACTTCCGTATGGCCGAAGTAACAGGTGTACGCCCTGCCGACAATATTCTGGAAACCGGTATCGGCGAACTGCACTACGATTACCTGATCTTCGCCACCGGTAGTGCCACCAATTTCTTTGGCAACAAAGCGATTGAACAACATGCTATTGGTATGAAGTCACTCATCGAAGCCGTACAGATCCGTAACTACGTAATCAAACAATTCGAAGAGAGCCTGCTGCTTTCAGACCCTGCAGAAATTCAGTCAAAACTGAACTTCGTCATGGTAGGTGGAGGCCCTACAGGCGTGGAACTGGCCGGTGCTTTTGCAGAATTGCGCAAGTACATTATGCCCAAGGATTACCCCGAACTACCGGTATCCCTCATGAAGATCTACCTGGTAGAAGGTAGCCCACGCGTACTGAATGGCTTTAGTGAACAATCTTCCCAAAAAGCGTTGGACGGCTTACACAAACTGGGTGTGAATGTCATCCTCAATACATTTGTGAAAGAGTATGATGGGGAAACCCTTACCCTTAGCAATGGAGAAAAACTGCAAAGTAAATCTCTGCTGTGGGCGGCAGGTGTAAAAGGCGTGCCCGTGAACGGTATCCCTACAGATATCATCGCTCCCGCCGGACGCATCATTGTGGATGAATTCAACGTGGTAAAAGGATATGAAAATATCTATGCCGTAGGTGATATCGCACAGATGGTGAATGATCCGGAACGCTTTCCTAAAGGCTATCCAATGGTAGCACAGGTAGCCATTCAGCAAGGAGTGAACGTGGCGCACAATATCAGGTTTATTGCCAAAGGACAGAAATCTGCTATCAAACCATTTAGGTATAAAGACCTCGGCAGCATGGCGACCATTGGTCGTAACAAAGCGATTGCTGAGTTTTTTGGAATGAAAATCAGTGGGTACTTTGCATGGATCGTGTGGATGCTGGTGCACCTGATGAGCTTATTGGGATTCAGGAATAAACTGGTGGTGCTTACAAACTGGTTTTATAGATATTTTACTTTTGACAGAGGTACGAGAATTATTATAAAGAGAGGTGCGGCCAATATTGTGAAATTGAGACAAACAGTACAGTAAATCGTATAGTCAATTTAAAAGCTGGCCGCAGGCCATAGATAAAACAAAAAACGCTTTCGCCTATGGCGAAAGCGTTTTTTGTTTTATCTATTTAATCTCGAATTCAACGTCACCGTACTCACCAACTCATCATACCTTCCTCCCAAATCTCTATAATACAATAGTATAGTATAATTATTCTCCGTCTCCCACCAATCGCCCTCAGTCTCTGTCGTACTCGGCCTGGCATCCGGATCCCTCGTATCCAGCAACGCATATTCATAATTATAAAAACCCTGCTTCAAAAACATCGTTCCCTCATAAGCCCTCGTCTGCGGGTTATACACCATCTTACTTGCGTCATTGTACTCATAATTTGTCAACTCCCCTATCAGGTACAGATCAAACCCTGCATACGGCTCCGGCGCAGGATAAGTAAAATGTACCGTTCCATAATCCGCTTCATAAAACGGATCATAATTATCAATCGTCGCTAAAAAGTACATGCCGTTATAATCCTTCACGTAAGAATACATCGTATTCCCCCTTGGATAATCCGGCATCACATATACATCCGTACCATCAGGGTGATAATCTGACTTCTTCACACGTTCCGTCTGCAACCGGAAACTCCTCAGATCAATCCATCTCCACTCCTTCCCTGCCGGAAACTGACAATCCATCTCCGCATTATACTCAATCGTATTCCCCTTTATAAACATCGGCTTCGGATTCAGTATCGGAAAATCCCACCTGTAGTTCTGCAAGATCACCACCTTCAACTGATCAAAAGGATTCACCACATTCAACCCACCTGTACTCACCGTAAAATTCACCTTCTGATTCGTCTTGAACACCTTTGGCGATACCGGTTGCTGTATCACGCCACTCAACCCTCCTTTATTACTCACTACCAGCAATCGCTTTGTAAATGCCAGTTGCGACGTATCGCTATCCAGGTATACCTTCAGCAGGTAATTGCCCGCCTTTGTAGGCATGCAATTCGCATTCGGCAACGACAGTTCGTAATGTGTATATCGTACCAGCGCTATACTGGAAAATTTATAATTCGTAATCCTGTTCTCAGAAAAACCCCTCAGGTATTCCAGCTGATTGATATTGGCGGGTGTCCAGTCTGCATTACACAACTGTAATGTATAATAGTAGTTTTTGACATCCGCATCCAGATCATCAAATGTAAGATCCACGGCATCCCCACTCAGTGAAATAAGGGGGAAAGCTGTCTGATCGCCGGACTGATTCAGTTTTACAGACCTGATATTATTGTAGTAAATGTGACCAGGTCCATAGATGTTATCCTGCGCTACTGCCGGAATAAAGTATAACAGCAGCCCGATTACAGGTATACAGAAGTAGGGCTTTATCATCATAACTTATCTATATAGGAATGTTAAGGTACGACCTTTTCCCCGGCTAGTGGCAAAACCCTCTTTTACCCATCAGAAAATTTGATACATTTGTCTCATGCGTTTATCGTTCTTCGTTGCCAGAAGGATCGCCTTCAACCGGTCCGGCTCTTTTTCCAGGTTCATCATCAACATTGCCGTGGTAGCCACCGCTATCAGCGTAGCTGTTATGATTCTGGCAATCGCGTTGGTAAACGGTTTTCAGCAGGTCATTCAGCAAAAGATCTTCAGCTTTTGGGGGCATATGCATATTAACAATTACCAGGCTAACGCTGGTCCCCTCACAGAACAGATCCCATTCGAAGCAGATACTAACATTGTCAGCTACCTGAAAAAAATAAATGGTATCAACACCGTGAATCTTTACGCCACTAAATCGGCTATCATCAAGGCGGAGAAAGACCTTTCCGGTGTAATTTTCAAAGGCGTGGACCGTAATTATAACTGGTCTCACATTCAGCATTTTATGCAGTCTGGCAATGTCATTCACTTCAATGACACCAGCTATGCACCGGAAATTATCATTTCCAGCACCATGGCCAAAGAGCTGCAACTGAAAGTCAACGACCCTCTGATCATTTATTTTATACAAGGCGCAGGCCTTACCCCAAGAGCCAGAAAGCTCAAGGTAACGGGCATCTATAAAACAGCTGTGGAAGAATATGACAAGACCTACGTCATTGGTGACCTGGAGCTGATCCGCAAACTGAATAACTGGCCGGTAGGCAGCATTGGCGGATATGAAATATTCATTGATGATTACCGTAAAATGACCGAAATAGGGGAAGAATCGTTAAATGGTATTCCTGATAAACTGGCTCTCCGCACTATCAAAGACATCTATCCAAATATCTTTGACTGGCTGGAACTGCAGGATAAAAATGAGATCATCATCCTCGTCATTATGGCCATCGTGGCAGTTATCAACATGATCACCGCCATCCTGATCCTCATTCTCGAACGTACGAATATGATAGGCATACTAAAAGCACTCGGTATGCGTAACGGCAATATCCAGCGTATTTTCATCTACCAGGCAGGGTATATCGTACTGGCAGGATTAATCATAGGTGATATACTCGGTGTAGGTCTGGCGATGTTACAAAAGACAACCGGCTTTTTGAAGCTGGACGAAGAAAGTTATTATATGTCTGCAGCCGCGATAGACCTGCATTGGTATCATGTCGTCCTCATCAACCTGGGTACTTTCCTCATTTGCCTGCTCATCCTCACCATACCGTCTTTGGTTACACGAAAGATCACACCTGTAAAAGCATTACAGTTTAAATAAGCAATCGCCCACAGATAATTCCCGCTGCCACACCGGCATTCAGGGATTCAGCCCCACCCAGTCTGGGAATGGTGAGCTTGTGCGTAGCAGCTTCGATCACGGCATCACTCAATCCTTTTGACTCATTGCCGATCAGGATGATGCCTTCCGCGATTTTGGAGAAGGAAGTAATATCCGTTCCGTGCAGGGTAGCGGCATAAGAAGGAACTTCTGCGTTTTCCAGTAAGGGTAAGAGATCCGTTTCAATAATGTTCACTCTGGCAATACTGCCCATGGTAGCCTGGATCGTCTTGGGGTTATACACATCTACACAATCCGGTGTGCAGATCAGTTGTCTGATGCCAAACCAATCAGCTATCCGTATCAGGGTGCCCATATTTCCGGGGTCCTGGATCGTGTCTAATGCAAGTGACACCTGGCCTTTCAGTACCAAAGGCGCTGCTTTCGGAATATCTATCAGTGCCAGGGCCTGATTGGGGGTAGTCAGGGCAGATAATTGTTTTAATACATGTGCTTCTACCTCGATGAAAGGTACGCGTCCTTTCAATAACTGTTCATGCCCACTGAGCCACTCTTTGGTAGCATACACTTCTCTCACCGTCATGCCCCCGGATACCAGCTCAGGAACGATCTTATCACCTTCAGCAATGAACTGGCCAGATTTTTGACGGTATTTTTTATGCTGTAATGATTGAATATACTTAATTTGCGCCTTTGACAACATAGGACCAAACCTACATGAATTCTTTTAATCGGCAAAGCCACACAGGTAATGGTTCTATGTACGTCATGGAATTCTTGCTATAAACAATAAACATTGTATTGACTTGATGCAGCGGCCAACCTTTCTGAATCTTCTTGTTTCAACAATAACCATACTGGTGCTGGCTGCCTGTTCCAATACTAAATACCTGCAAAGCAACCAGCAACTATTCATTCAGAGCAATGTGAACGTAAAAGGAGATGCCACATCCGCCGAAAAACAGGATATCCACGCCTCCCTCGCTTCCAAACAGCTCATGATGCAGCAGTCCAATACCTCATTCATCGGCACCCGCATGAAAGTGTGGCTCTACAACCAGAAAAATAAAGAGAAAAAATCCAACTGGTTCTGGAACCTGATGCTCTCCAAGCGTAACCTGGAAGAACCTGTAGTCTACGATTCCATGAAAACCAAAGAATCGGTAAAAAGAATGGTGAGCTACCTGAATAACCAGGGCTACTTCTACGCTACCGTGGACTATAAGGAAACTACCAGGCACCAGAAGACAAGCCTAACTTATTTGGTAAATACCGGCAAGAACTTCGTGATCAACAGTATCCGCTACGAAGTACCCGATACCAACATCCTTAAAGTGGTACAGCAAACCGAAAAACTCTCCCTTATCAAAACCGGCATGTCTTACAAACAGGAACTACTGGGCAGTGAAAGGGAAAGATTGATGCGGGTAGTGCGCAATGCCGGTTACTATAAATTTGACAGGGATGCTATCGAGTTTGAAATCGATACGCTGCACAAAACCCTCTTCCGCAACCTCATGAACCCTTTTGAAGGGATCATCAACGTATACAACGAAAAGAAAGGACAGGATAACCCCAAAATGGATATCACTGTCAAAATAAGGAACCCGGACGACACCAGCACCCGCTACCAGCAGTATCACCTGGATAGTGTGTATGTGTATCCTGATTATCCCAGCTACGGCAATACCAACGATACGATATTCAAGCGCCTGGAACTGAATGACCTCGTCATCCGCTACCGCCAGAATATGTTCAAACCCAGGGTGATTCAGCACTCCATCAGCCTGCACAATGGCGAACTCTATTCCCAGCAAAAGACTAACGACGCCATCAGCCACCTCTATGACCTGGGTGCATGGCAGTTCGTGACCCTTCAGTTCAGGGAAAGCAAAACGCAACCAAACACACTGGAAACCTACCTCTTCCTGGCGCCTAAGCGTAAACAGGAGTTGGGAGCCAACTTTGAGGTGAGTACATCGTCCGACTACCTGCTCGGTAGCGGTGTCAGCCTGAACTATAAACACCTGAACGTAGGTCGCTCAGCCACCCAGCTCACTGTTAGTCTGAATGGCGGTATTGAACTGATCCGTAACCAGGGTAATTGGGTATTGCAGTCACAGGAGATCGGCGGACAGGTGAGTCTGATCTTTCCACGCTTTATCACGCCTTTCCATATCGCGTCTACCCGTACAGGGGTAAAAACCCGCCTCACAACGGGTATTGACTACCTGACACGTACCGATAAGTTTTATATTTCCAATATCAATGCCTCCTTTGGTTATGAGTGGAAAGAGTCTGCTTATAAAGCATGGAATGTAAAACCGATCTCACTAAACTATGTAGGCGTAAACCTGAACCCAACGTTCAAGGCAACGACCGTGGCAAATAACCCTTATCTGAAACGGAGCTTTGAACCGGCTTTCATAGGTGGGGAAAACCTCACTTACATCTATAGCAACAATGACCTGCTGCATAAACTGCATAATTCCTACTTCAGGGCCAATATCGAAGAATCCGGTGCATGGCTGAATGGGATCAATAGCCTGATGAGCGCTGCATTTGGTACTACCAATGACCTGGAATCGCTCACCAACATGGATATTGCGAGCTTCATTAAGATGGAAGCCGATTACCGTCATTACTGGAACCTGACACCGCACACTACGCTGGCGACACGTATTTACGGTGGTGTGGGCATTCCTTATGGCAAGTCGAGTGTAATGCCTTATATCCGCCAGTTTACCGCGGGTGGATCGAATAGTATACGTGCCTGGAGGCTGCGTACCTTAGGTCCTGGTACATTTAAAGATACATCAGCCACAGCGGCTACCTTCCCTGATCAGACAGGTGATATGAAGCTGGAAGGGAACATTGAATACCGTTTTGACTTATTGCGTCTTTTCAATGGAAGTGTGAACCTGAAGGGCGCGACTTTCGTGGATATGGGTAATATCTGGATGTTGAAGAAAGATACTTCCCGCGCAGGTTCTGAGTTCAGGCTGAACAAACTCTACCACGACCTCGCGATTGGTACCGGTGCTGGTTTAAGACTTGACTTCTCTTTCTTCCTGATACGCCTGGATTGGGGTATACCTGTGAAGGTGCCTTATTTTACAGGGAATAAAGATGGCTGGTTTTTGAGTGAGTGGGACCTGGGCAGTGGAAGCTGGCGCAGGGATCATATTATCTGGAACGTGGCGATTGGGTATCCATTCTAAACGAATTTTAAAAGCAGGCCGCAGGCCCGCTAAAACAAAAACGCTTTCGCCCATGGCGAAAGCGTTTTTGTTTTATAAATTTTCGCTTTTAACTTTCTCTATAAAATCCTCCATCCCATAAGCATTCTCCAGTTTAAACTCCCCTATCCTCGTTCTGCACAAACTACTCATATATCCACCCACTCCCAGCGCCGCACCAAAGTCATTCGCCAATGAACGGATATAAGTACCCGTACTACACTCGACTCTGAAATGCACCACCGGCAATTCTATTGAAGTAATTTCAAAAGTCTTGATAAACACCTTTCTCGGCTCCACTTTTACTTCCACACCTTTACGTGCGAGCTCATAGATAGGCTTACCATTCTGCTTGATAGCAGAGTGAATAGGTGGCAGCTGCTGCAATTCACCCATGAATTCTGTTGTTGCAGCCTGAATTATTTCCGGCGTCAAACCATCCAGTGGTTTAAAATCTGTCGGTTCCGATTCCAGGTCATAAGTAGGTGTTACCGCTCCGAGAGTAAACGTACCCGTATATTCTTTTTCCTGTGCCTGCACCTCATTGATCTTCTTTGTCATTTTTCCTGTACAGCAAATCAGCAACCCGGTAGCAAGCGGATCCAGCGTACCTGCATGACCAGTTTTTGCCTTCGTCGTGTTCCTGATTTTCCTCACCACATCAAAAGAAGTCCAGGTCAATGGCTTGTTGATCAGTATCACCTGTCCTTCTTCGTATTTATTTTTTGCTTGTTGGTTCATGCCGCAAAGATATTTTACTATTTTCACACAATTTTCAAAACATATGTCGTTAATACAACACGGTAATGCAGACGTTAGGTATCAGCAGCAAGTTGATAACTCCGTACACTACGTCCTGCCATTTATAGAGACTGCGATGGCCATCACGCCGGATATCCGGATCATGGAGATCGGCTGTGGAGAAGGCGGCGTATTAATTCCTTTCCTGGAAAGAGGATGTCATTGTGTGGGTGTAGACCTCTCTGACGACAAGATTGCCCTGGGTCATCAATACCTGAAGCAATATGTAGATGCAGGTCAAATGCAACTGATCAACAAGAATATTTATGACGTTGATTTTTTGGGAGAGTTCAAACACTCTTTCGACCTCATCATTCTCAAAGATGCCATTGAGCACATTCCGGATCAGTCGAAGATCATTGGGTATCTGAAAAACCTGCTCACCCCACGGGGACAGGTATATTTTGGCTTTCCCCCCTGGTACATGCCACATGGCGGTCACCAGCAGACCTGCCAGAACAAGGTGCTGAATATGATGCCTTATATTCACCTGCTGCCCAACTTCCTGTACAAAGGATTGCTGCGTGCATTTGGTGAACCACAGGGCATCATCGACGAACTGATGGAAATTAAGGATACAGGGATCTCTATCGAAAGATTTGAGAAGATTGTGAAGCAACAGGGATATCAGATCTCTAAAAAGCAGTTTTACCTGATCAATCCGATTTACAAATACAAGTTCGGGCTCAAGCCCAGGAAACAATTTGGCCCGGTTGCGGCATTGCCTTTTGTGCGCAATTTCTTTACGACCTGCGTATATTACAACATTAAGGTTGCATAAATAGCGCCAATCAGGCGCTATTATGGTATCCAAAAGAACAGAGGATGTATCAGCTTTGATACATCCTCTGTTCTTTAAAAATGGTTTTCATTCCCAGTTGAAGAATTCCCTCTTTCATGAATGTTTTTCCTGAAAATGGTTTTCATCCCCCGTTGGTGAATAACCTCTTCCGTAAATATTTTTATACTTTTTCATTCCAGATTTCCCAGCTCGCCTCTGCCTGTAAGATCAGCATCTCATGGCCATTTTTGATTGTCGCTCCCCGATCTGCGCCTTTTTGTAAGAAGGCGGTGATAGCAGGATTGTAAATCAGATCGTACAACAGATGTTGCTCATTCATCAGCTCGTAAGGCAATGCAGGTGCTGCATCTACATGTGGGTACATGCCCAGCGGCGTTGTATTAATGATCAGGGTATGTGTCGCGATCACATCGGCAGTAATGTCACTATAAGTGATGTTTTGAGGACCTGCCTGTCTGCTTACTAACTGATAAGGGATATTCAGCGCTTCCAGTACATATTGTACGGCTTTGGCAGCGCCACCGGTACCCAATACCAGTGCTTTGTTGTGATGGGGTTGCAGCAACGGTTCCAGGGAACGCCTGAACCCGATGGCATCGGTATTATGCCCGATCCTGCGGCCATTGATAAAACGGATACAATTCACCGCTTTCATTTTGGCCGCAGCAGGACTCAGTTCATCCAGGTAAGGGATCACTGCTTCCTTGTAAGGAATGGTGACATTTAACCCCTGTAGCTCCTCACCGTATTGTGCCATTAATGGTGTCAACTCAGTAATAGCCGGCAGTGAAAAGCTGTCATACACGCATCCCAGGATGCCTTCTCTGGCAAACTTTTCCGCAAAGAAACCTTTGGAAAAAGAATGGCTCAGCGGGTATCCTATCAGACCATATACCTTCATCACTAATTAAGCTTTATCTAAATACAGGTGGAAAGTATCACCTCTTAGACCTACTCTCATTGCTTCCAGCGCGATTACTTCAGAAGGAGCCAGGTTACCCAGGTTCACGTTGCAACCAATCAGTTCCAGGAAGTACAGCTGTTGTGCTTTCTGAGGAGCTTCCCATATAATCTTTTCAGATGGGACCTGGGTCAGGATCTCCTGTACCAGACCTTCTCTTACTTCACCGGATCCGCGATAGATACCTACGTTACCGCTTTCTCTTGCTTCAGCGATTACGTAGCTGGCACCAGCGCTCAGCTCAGCATTCATCAGCTCAATCCATTTATAGGGAGGAATAATGTGCTCAGCGTCTTTAGAACCAACTTCGCTCAATACAGTTGAGATCTTGGACAGTTTCTCGATATAACCACACTTTTCAGCATGTGGAATGGTGATAGAACCATCGGATACTTCAACATGCCTGATACCATAATCCTTGATCACACTGATAAAATCGTCGATCTGGTTACGGATAAGGAATGCTTCAAATAAGGTACCCCCGAAATACACAGGAATATTAGCTGCCTGATACACCTCAATCTTTTCACGCAGGTTCGGTGTCACGAATGATGTACCAAATCCCAGCTTTAAGATATCGACATGCGGTGCCGAAATCGATAAGAAATTCTTAGCTTCCTGCAGACTCAGACCTTTGTCCATTACCATGGTTAGGCCATAATTACGCGGTTTCGCCGTACGTTCTGGAATTTGTGTCAGATTAAAATTCATTTGAAACATTTTTATCGTCTTCTTGGTTGGCATTCCTGGCATACAGTTTTGGCCGACAGCCGGAACGCACGTTGGTCAGTTTTTGTGTTGCGGTATGGAATAGTAACTTACCCAAGATAAATAATAGCTATATATAAAACCGGCGCGAAATTAACACATTCCCGGCAAACAGGCCCCAAATAAGTGATTTCTATTTAAAAACACAAGACCTTATATGCTAAGTGGTTAATTACTAACACTATTTATGTACAAAAAAAGCGCTTATACCTATGGGCATAAGCGCTTTTTGTCCTATTTCAGGGAAGATCACTTCTTTCTTTTCCTTACCGGTTTGTACTTGCCCACCAGTTCCAGCACTCCTGGGTATTGCAACAGGGTAGGATCAATCACCAGCATCTTTTTCAGGTACTTAGGTGATTCCTGCAGGGCATTTTCCAGTAGCAACAGGCCTTCTTTGTGCTGGCCGGTAGCGATGCTGATGGCTGCCTTGCAATATAAGAACACCGGCTTCTGACCTACTTTTCGGGTAGCCGCTTCCAGCTGGGTCATGGCTTCT
This sequence comes from Chitinophaga sp. LS1, assembly GCF_034274695.1. Taxonomy (NCBI): domain Bacteria; kingdom Pseudomonadati; phylum Bacteroidota; class Chitinophagia; order Chitinophagales; family Chitinophagaceae; genus Chitinophaga; species Chitinophaga sp. LS1. The sequence goes on along the minus strand of NZ_CP128362.1, from coordinate 3,027,163 downwards.
TCGTAGAAACCAGAGCGGTACAGCCCGGCTATAAATTCCAGCCAGGTATTAGCGCTGGCTGGACGGAGGCGTACAGCTGCCAGCAGGTGGATCAGGGCCTCTTTGTGGCGGTCCAGTTCCATGTAGCAATTGCCCAGTGCCATCAGGTACTCAGCATTGTTCTTATTTATCTTGATGGCGCTCAGAATGGATTTAATGGCATTTTCCCAGTTATTCTCCATAATGTAGGCAGCGCCGATCTTGTAATACAATTTATCGTTGCTGGGGCTCAGGTGCGATGCCTTGCGGTAGTAGTACCTGGCCTGTGTATATTTTTTCTGGCGATCGTAGCAGTGACCGATGGCTTCATAGATCACGTCCTCAGGCTTAGCGATTTCCAGGTGCTTTTTCAGCACATCGATGGCATCGGCATACTTGCGGAGGCGGATGAAGGCATCGCCCATATTCCGGTAAGCATAGTCGAATTTTTCATCAATAACGATGGCGTACTGGTAGGCGTCTATTGCCTTTTCATACAGTTTGAGCCCCTGGTAAGCCGTACCCAGGTTAAACCAGGCCAGCTGGTTGTATGGATGCTCATTGATAATGCCGGTATGGAGGCGGATACTTTCTTCGTTACGACCGGTAAATTCTGTCCAGAAGCAGATCTTGTGCAGCGCTTCTTCGTTGTTTGGCGCATGCTCCAGGGTCAGTTTCAGGCATTCGAACACTTTGTCGAACTCCTCACAATCGTCATACACATCAGCCAGCTCAAGTAATAGTTCCGTTTTATCATCTCCGTCAAACACGCTGATCTGTTCTTCCAGCAGGGCAGCTGCCTTCTGGTGCTGGTTCATAGCCAGGTAAACGTCGGTTTGCAGGATGTAAAGGTTGATATCAGTGCTGTCGAGGATGGCCGCTTTTTCCAGCAGTTCCATGGCCTCCTGGTATTTTTTGGATTCTATTAAAAGATTGGCTTTTTTGAGTAGAAGTGTCGAAGAGTACGGGAACTGTTCGATAGCCAGTTCGGCCGCTTGCATTGCATTGGGGAGTTCATCATGCTCATCATAGTAGTCTATGATCAGTTCGAAGGAATCCTCATCAAGGAAACTGTGAGACTGTCCGGATTTCAGGTTTTCAAACTGCTGTAACAAGTCTCTTATCTCCTCAAAATCATCGTTTAAAAATGGGAAGTCTTGATTCATTAATGTAAATATAAGTATTTTTTGATTCCTCAGCTTAGCGCCAGGCATGCAGTCGCTATCTCTGAAAATTTTCCTTTGCTAGCATTAATCTTTTAACAAAATTATGAGTCAAAAGAATGTTAAAACTATCCCTACCGATGTCAGCTATTCATATCTTAGGTGGCAAAAATCCTGCCGCAGGATCAAGCTACAGGAATAAAAGAAAGTCTTATCTGATTATCAGCATATTTAACATAGTTTAACATAACTTTAAGAAATTTTTACTAACTTCGTTAAGGAAGTGTTATAAAATATATAAAAAAGTTTGTACATTTGTGTTACAATGAAACAGATTACTAACATATTTAAGACCTTTTCATTGTCTTTTTTGTTGGCCGGTGTTATGGCTCTGGTAGCCACCAGCGCATTCGCCAGTGATAATATTACAAACGATAATAAAGACAAAGGAAAGAAGGCTGAAGAAAAGCTCTCCCTTAGCGCAATGCCTAAGGCAAATCTGAGCCTGGATGCAGGTTATCGCTTCAATGCGATCAATGCAGGCTTTAAGTTGTCTGACGATAATGCCTCATGGAACTTTAAGTCTACCATGACGATTAAGCAGGGGAATGTGACGTATGTCCTGCCTTATGCTGCTCAGATCCAACAGCCATCCAACATGGGCTACCATCATTTGCAGATTATTCTGCCTCTTAGAAAGAACTAATTTCATTTGAATATAGCGCATTAGGAAAATGCCCCGGTATACCGGGGCATTTTCGTTTATAGCCATTATGGGTATGGCTTTGCGGTTCGGCCGTTCGCAGCCCCAACCACCCCAAGTGCGGGTTCACGCCTTGGGCGTGAACCCGCACTTGGGGTGGTTGGTAAAAAGGCGAAGGCTCCGGTATAACCGGAGCCTTCGCCTTTGTGTTATGCTATTCAATTAACTATTTCATCAACTACCCATCCTCGCCAGTTCCTCCCTGCTGATCTCCTTATACCCCGCCTTCGGCACATCAAAATAAGACCCCGGCACCGCATTCAACTCAACCGTCACGGCTACCATCGTCATCTTCCCCCCATTCTTATTCAATATCTCAAACTGCAACGGTATCCCCTTCAAATTCACAAACCGCCTGTTATATTGCCTGTTTTCCGGCTGTAGATCAGTAGTATAATACACTTCGAAAGTCGTTCCATCCGGTAATTTTGCAGTCGCCCTCCGGCAATTATACCCTGCTATCTTCTTTGTTTCACTCCCATCTTTAAACTGTGCCCCGGCATACAACTTCAATTCCTTCTCATATTCCTCCTTTCCGGACCGGGTCAGGTACTTATCCCCATGGTTATTGATCAACGTCACCACCGATTCTTCCTTGCTATTTATCAGATAGCTGATATGGACTTCGCTGAAATCTATATCCACCCGGCTTTGAGTACCTTTCATGTACTGGGTGAGCGTACCTCCTTTAAAACTGGAGTCTGTAGCCGATTGGCCGGAGGATTGCATATTGTATACAATTTTTGCATCGGACACCAGTCGTTGAGCATACGACTGGCTGGTAGAGACCATCACCAATAACAAAAACGTGAAAAGAGCTTTTTGCATGACAGTTAATTGTTTCGTGTAAAAAGTGTTATCGGTTAAATACCGGATGCCTGGCATGCATTTGACCTATTGGTTTAGGGATCATTATCATGCTTCGGTTTCATAGGTAATATTGAAAAAATCGTACCGGATTACCATGTCATTTTCTGCCTGTCCAGGAAAGCCTGTATACCCCGCTGACAATCAGCATGTTCACGGGTTACGGCATTTTCGGCGGCAGCGTGTTCCAATGCTTCGTCAAGTGGCAGGTCATATACCCGGGTGATTAACCGCTTCGTTACTTTTAACGAATTGCCCGAAGCATTGTTACAGAGATCCTCTGCTACTTTCGAGACAAGAGCAGCTATCTCTCCGGCTGGTACCATCTGGGTGATCAAACCATAGCCCGCAGCTTCTGCTGCGGTGATCAATCTGCCTGTTAAAAGTAATTCACGGGCCCTTCCCTCCCCTATCTTTCGTACAAGGAATACTGATACCAGGGCAGGGATAAAACCGATCTTCACCTCTGTATAGCCCAGTTTTGCTTCTGGTACGACATAACTCAGGTCGCATAACGTCACTAACCCACAGCCGCCTGCAATGGCATGACCTTCTACCTGGGCTATGATCACCTTGTCATGGTAATAGATCTTTTTCATCAGTGCCATCAAAGCACGGGAATCTGCCAGATTTTCCTCTCTTGTATTCTTTTGTAATTGTTGCAGGGATTCCAGGTCCGCACCGGCGCAAAACGCCTCTCCGGAACCTTTTAATACGATCACTTTTACAGCGGCATCTTTGCCAGCTGCATCCAATGCTGCCTGCAATTCTACTACCATTGCGGCATTCAACGCATTGCGCTTTTCAGGGCGGTGGAGAGTGAGTGTGGCCACACGACCCGATACATTATACAGGATATGTTCGTATTTCATTTCGCGATTATTGCGAAGCTGGTTTCGCTGAATGAATATACTAATTTCTGCAAACTTAGTTCAATCTGTAACCTACGCTGGCATACACACCCAGGGACCGGAGTTTGTCGTGCACATAATCCGTGTGGAAACAGGCACAGAATCAGGCTAACAATTAACGTTTTCATAAGTAGAAATGTTATGTGTTTAAACCAAATATAAAAGAAAAACGCCGCTGCTTTTGAGCAGAAGCGTTTTTAACGTTTCTAATAGCATTACGTTTTTAATGAGCTATCGCATCTATTGGCAACCCCACATTTCCACTCGGCATCTGTATTCTCAACAAAGCTGCAATGGTAGGTGCAATATCCGTCATGCCCGTGAGCTTGTTGCTCTTCCCGGAATGTATACCCCATCCCATCCAGACCAATGGAATATGTGCATCATAAGGATACCATAAACCATGTGTTGTACCGGTTTTCCCTCCTTCTATATAACCAGGACGAACAATGTATTGAATATCACCACTCCTCTTGGCATTGTACCCGTTAATAAGCATATTTCTCAAAGGATTCGGGATAATCACATTCATCAGTTCTGACAAAGGAAACGCATTTGCAATCGCGGTATCTTTCAGTAATTCTTTGGCTGCTACTACTGCAATATCCTTCACAGATTTACCAGCTTTCTCAATACCATCGTGATCGAGGTACAATTGATAATTGCTTGCACCAATAACCGCTTTTTCCACACCAAAACGCTCTTTTACAATGGCATTGATCTGCTTAATATCCGAAGCCACGCTCCAGCTACCACCCGGTAATTTATTTTCTCTTGAAAAGCCTGGTACATGTGCCACCCCATGATCGGCAGTCAGGAATACAAGGTATTGGCCTTTCCCCACAGTGGCGTCCAGGTATTTGAAGAAGGCAGCAAGGTCTTTATCTAATCTCAGGTACGTATCTTCCGCTTCGATAGAGTTAGGTCCATACTGGTGGCCTACATAATCAGTAGAAGAAAGGCTTACCGTGAGCATATCTGTCACGCCATTATTCCCTAAGCGATAAGCATTTACCGCTTTCTGGGCAAAAGCCAGGGTCATGGTATTGCCATATGGTGTACCAGCAATTCCTTTATTGGCATTTGCACTCATGTCATGTGGAAAAACGGGGGTAGCTCCTTCATAAGCTTTGTTATCTTCAGCACTCTGTGTATAACTTTCAATTGGGTACAGGGTATTCCATGGATGCTCCAGGTATTGTGCCGGCCACTTTTCCCTGTTATAATTTTCTACCCAGTCAGGCAGGCGGTTCATATAGTAAGAACTGGTGATCCAGTTGCCGGTAGTACCGTCATACCAATAAGCCGCTGTAGCGCTATGACCTGCGGGCAGAATAGAGCCTCTGTCCTTAATCGCCACCCCTACCACTTTACTTTTGAAATTGGTAGCCAGCCTCAATTCATCGCCGATCGTGGTCACCTGCATATTCTCAGGACTCATTTTTCCGGCATTGGAAGTACTCCCCACGGTATTTACCGTACTATCTTCCGCACAATAAATCTCTCTGTTTAAGGCCGGGCTGAACCATTCATTCCCCACAATTCCGTGTACGGCAGGTACTGAACCGGTATAAACACAGGTATGACCCGCGGCCGTAACTGTTGGAGTATAATTAATTAGTGTATTTTCGCAGGAGAATCCTTCCCGCAACATCCGTTTGAAGCCACCATCAGAATAACGGTTGTTAAAGCGATACAGGTAGTCCCAACGCATTTGATCCACCACAATGCCAACCACCAGTTTGGGGCGGCCTGATAGCGGCGTGGCTGGTTTATCCCAGGCAGTAGCCTGGCCAGGTTTAGGAGAAGTAGCTTTTTGGCCACTTACCTGATTTAAAAAGACACAATTAACTGTAACTAATGCTATCGTTAAAATCTTCGGGCCGAGAATTCTTTTATACATTATTTTTTTTTAACATTTTGAAATGTAACCCAAGTTTACAAAAACTAATATTTTAATACCTTTGTGGCAAAATTAAAACAACCACTATTAATCATTATTTAACATATGGATATATTCGAGAAACTGCTGAAACACATGGGCCCTATCGGGGAGCACTCAGACAGAGCCCACGGTTATTTCGCATTCCCTAAGCTGGAAGGTGAAATTGGTCCCCGTATGAAGTTCCGGGGCAATGAGAAAATCGTTTGGAGTCTGAACAACTACCTGGGTCTGGCGAACCACCCTGAGGTACGTGCTACAGATGCTAAAGCAGCAGCGGATTTCGGTCTCGCCATGCCAATGGGAGCCCGTATGATGAGTGGTAATACGAACTACCACGAAAAGCTGGAAAAAGAATTATCCGATTTCATGGGCAAGGAAGATACATCGCTCCTTAACTATGGTTACCAGGGTATCATGAGTGCCATCGATGCAGTGTGCGGCCGTCGTGACGTGATCGTATACGATGCTGAGTGTCACGCCAGTATTATCGACGGTCTTCGTTTACACCAGGGTCACCGTTATGTGTTCAAACACAATGACATCGAAGACCTGGAAAAACAACTGAAACGTGCTGAAGACCTGATCAAAGGTACCTCTGGTGGTATCGTCGTGATCACTGAAGGCGTATTCGGCATGGCGGGCGATCAGGGTAAGCTGAAGGAAATCGCTGCCCTGAAAGACAAGTACGAGTTCCGCTTCATAGTGGATGATGCACATGGTTTCGGTACAATGGGTAAAACCGGTGCAGGTACAGGTGAAGAACAGGGTGTACAGGATAAAATTGACCTGCTGTTCAATACCTTCGCTAAATCCGGTGCTTCTATCGGTGCTTTCATCAGCGGCGAAAAGCAGATCATCAATTACCTGCGTTACAACATGCGCTCCCAGATCTTCGCGAAATCAGTTCCATTACCACTGGTAGTTGGTCACCTGAAACGCGTAGAACTGATGCGTAACCATCCTGAACTGAAAGCTAAGCTTTGGTCTAATGTAAACAAATTACAGTCTGGCCTGAAAGAGCGTGGTTTCAACATCGGTAGCACTAACTCTCCGGTAACGCCGATCTACCTGCAGGGTGATATTCCTGAAGCAACTGCCATGTGTCTGGACCTGCGTGAGAACTATAATGTATTCTGCTCTATCGTAGTATACCCTGTAATTCCTAAGGGACAGATCATTTACCGCCTGATTCCAACAGCAGCGCATAACGATGAGGACATCGAGCTGACGTTGAAGGCATTCAGCGAAACGAAAGAGAAGCTGGATAAGAAGGTGTATAATGTAGCTGAAATACCAATGATATAAGGTTATAATTAATAAAGCAAAAGCCCTGATCACCCAAATGATCAGGGCTTTTTGCATATATCAATAACGTTTTCCCAGTCGGCCGCAGGCCAACGCCCGCGTGAAAAAAGGGGATGTATCGTAAGTAACAGGAAGGCTATGAGAATTGCATCTACGAGAATTCTCTCCATCTGGTACCCGAATAAGAAGGGGCCGTCCCGAAGTTCTGAGTTCCCTTTTTCGCTATTTGATCGCGCGTAAAAACAAGGGAGCCCTTCGTTTTAATACGAAGAGCTCCTCTACAAATCTTTCTTTCTCACTAGGTGTAAATCACTTAGCTTTCATTAGGACATGGTAAGTAGAACAATTGGTTTTCATAGAATGGGAATCAATAAGACTCCTGGATATTTTTATACTAAAAAGCCCCTGACAACTGGACTTGTATATTGCATCTCTCTGAATCAAAAATAGTTAACATATGGTAATATAAACTCACACGAAGATGCTATTTTGTTAATGAGTTGTTAAAGTAAATACAACGTACAATAAAACCTCCTTTTCAGGCAAACCAGCCACCAGTAAAGATTTAGTAAATTGGCTACTTTTTATAAGTGTATGATGAACAGCTAAAAAAGAGAAAAGGTGCAACATAACACCCATGTGGGATATATGTTACACCTCATATTCTTTTACAAGCTTGTTTCTTATGCTAAATGGCCTTCGATAGCAGTATCATACTGTTTTTTCCACTGGCTCACTTTACCCCAGTCATCACCATCTACAATTACATGTTCACCTTTCACGGCACCAATCTTCTCATACCTGACAGAGTATTCAGTTGCATCTACCAGTCCATGGAGCAAAGCTTCGAATTTCTCTTTATCCTCAGGTCTTACAGTGACTACCGCACGGCTCTGGCTTTCACCAAACAGGTAAGCATCCTTACGGAAGTTAGCATTGGTATGTACGTCAAAACCTAATCCGGAAGACATAGCGCTTTCCAGCAGGGTAATGAACAGACCACCTTCGCTCACATCGTGTGCAGACTGAATCAAACCTGCTTTATTCAGCTTGGTGATGGCATTTTGCAGCTGTGCTTCTTCTTCCAGGTGGAAGTGAGGAACTGGGCTGAATTCAATGCCGATCAGTTTGTGCAGGTATTCAGAACTGTTGATATCATTGCGGCTACGACCCAGCAGGTACACCAGGTGACCAGCTTCTTTGAAGTTCAGGGTCATACGGTCTTCGATGCTATCCAGGATACCCAGCATACCGATAGTAGGCGTAGGATATACAGCGCCATCAGGAGACTGGTTGTAGAAGCTCACGTTACCACCTGTAACAGGGGTATTGAATTTACGGCAGGCTTCACCCATACCTTTAATAGCATGTACGAACTGGTAGTATACTTCAGGATCGTAAGGGTTACCGAAGTTCAGACAGTTTGTAATTGCTACAGGCTCGCCACCACTACATACGATGTTGCGGGCAGCTTCGGCTACAGCGATCTGACCACCGATGTGAGGGTCAGCATATACAAAACGGCTGTTACAGTCAGTAGTTACAGCCAGTACTTTCTTCGTGCCTTTTACGGTTACGATAGCCGCATCACTTGGCGCGTTTGTAGAGGCATTCGCTGCACCTACCATGCTGTCATACTGGGTATAGATCCAGCGTTTGGAAGCGATGTTAGGCAGCTTTACCAGCCTTTCTGCCGCAAACTGTGCATGCAGGGTATCCGGAATGTTCTGGATACTGAAGGCTTTGATTTTTTCGAAGTAAACAGGCTCGGTATAAGCGCGGTGATATTGAGGAGCACCACCACCCAGTACCAGGCTTTCTGCAGGTACATCAGCTTCCAGCACATCGTTCATATAGAACTTCAGTGACTTGTCGGTAGTTACTTCACCAATCTGCACGCAATGCAGGTCCCATTTCTCAAATATTTTCAGCACTTCGGCTTCCTGGCCTTTGTGCAATACGATCAGCATTCTCTCCTGGCTTTCGCTCAGCAGCATTTCCCATGCTTTCATATTCTGCTGGCGGGTAGGTACCTTATCCAGGTGGATAATCATACCATGTTCTCCTTTCGCACTCATTTCTGCGGTAGAACAGGTGATACCAGCTGCGCCCATGTCCTGCATACCTACCAGAGCTCCGGTTGGAATGATTTCAAGACATGCTTCCAGCAGTTTCTTTTCCTGGAATGGATCTCCTACCTGTACGGAAGGCAGATCTTCCACGCTGTCTTCGGTGATATTCGCACTTGCGAAAGAAGCACCGCCTATACCATCTTTACCGGTTGCAGAACCTACGATGAATACAGGGTTGCCAGCACCATAAGAAGTAGCAGATACTGTCTGGCCTACTTTCACCACTCCAACGCTCATCGCGTTTACAAGCGGGTTAGTACCATAGCAATCTTCGAAGTAAGTCTCACCAGCCACAGTAGGCACACCAAAGCAGTTGCCATAATGACCGATACCATGAACAATACCTTTCAGCAGGTGCTGTGTTTTCTTGTCATTCAGATTACCAAAACGCAGAGAGTTCAAGGCAGCAATCGGACGGGCACCCATTGTGAAGATATCACGGTGAATACCACCTACACCGGTAGCAGCACCCTGGAATGGCTCAATAGCGGAGGGGTGGTTATGTGATTCGATTTTGAATACACAGGCATAACCATCGCCTATATCCACCAGACCGGCATTCTCTTCACCTGCCTTTACCAGCAGGCGCTCCCCATCGCGGGGCAGTGTTTTTAACCACACGATTGAGTTTTTGTAACTGCAATGCTCACTCCACATTACAGAATACATACTCAGTTCAGTGAAGTTTGGCGTACGGCCAAGGATGTTCTTTATGCGCTCAAATTCGTCTGCAGTAAGCCCAAGCTGTTCAGCAGTTTCAACGCTAGTCTGGGAGAACTTATCTGGAGTTTCTACGGAAGTTTGCATGTAACTAGATGTATGAGTACGATATATTTAAAAGAAGATGCAAACCTACAGGTTTTTCCTGCAATTGACAAGGAAATCACCTCTTGGTAGCTACCATTTTAACTGGAAATTATATCCTTTTACCCAAAAATTACTTAAGTAATTTTACCCAAAACAAGCCTTTTTCTACTCACTACTGAAGTAAAAAAGCCCTTTTGATACATTACTATTTTTTAAATACATCAGTTTAAGGATTACTCACCCCCGTTTTTTTGACCAAAAATCAAAATAATTAACCTTTATAACCTAAAAATGTAATTTTTTAGTTAAAATCAATTTAATTCTTGCTTATGTAAGCACAACAGCGTTCTTTTGTGTAAAATTATTTACAGCATGCAATCGTTACGCTTCACCGCGCTGGAAAACCTTTCTGGCGTTGATTCCAAAATCACATCCGAAGCACTCACCGGTACTAAGATCACCGAAGTGTTCGGCAGCAATGTATTCGCAGGAAAAGCAATGCGGGAAAGCCTGAGTGATGAGGCTTACAAAAGCCTGATGAACTCAATTAAGGCTGGCACCAAAATCGAACGTAAAATGGCTGAGCAGATCGCATCCGGTCTGAAAGCCTGGGCAATGAGAAAAGGTGTTACCCACTACACACACTGGTTCCAACCATTAACTGGTACTACTGCTGAAAAACATGACTCTTTCTTCACCCTGAAGAGTGATGGTACCCCGCTGGAAACATTTGACGGCGACGCTCTGGTACAACAGGAGCCTGATGCTTCTTCATTCCCTAATGGTGGTCTGCGTGCTACATTCGAAGCGCGTGGTTACACTGCATGGGATCCTTCCTCCCCTCCATTCATCCTGGAACAGGGATTTGGTAAGACACTCTGCATTCCTACTATATTTGTTTCATACACCGGTGAATCACTGGATTACAAAGCACCTCTGCTGAAAGCATTATCTGCTATCGACAAAGCTGCTGTAGACGTATGTAACTATTTCGATAAAAACGTTACCAAAGTTACTCCTACCCTCGGTTGGGAACAGGAATACTTCCTGGTTGACGAAAACCTGGCAAACGCTCGTCCTGACCTGGTCATGACTGGTCGTACCGTAGTTGGTCACGCACCTTCCAAAGGTCAGCAGCTGGAAGACCATTACTTTGGTTCTATCCCTGAGCGTGCTTACGCTTTCATGCGTGATTTCGAACTGGAATCATACAAACTGGGTATTCCTTTGAGAACCCGTCACAACGAGGTAGCTCCTTCTCAGTTTGAGTGTGCGCCTATCTTCGAAGAAGTGAACATCGCAGTTGACCACAACTCCCTGCTCATGGACGTGATGAACAAGGTTGCTAAACGTCACAAACTGAAATGCCTGCTGCACGAGAAACCATTCGCTGGTATCAACGGTTCAGGTAAACACAATAACTGGTCTATGGCTACCGACACCGGCGTTAACCTGCTGGCTCCTGGTAAGACTCCAAAGACCAACCTGATGTTCCTGACTTTCTTCGTTAATACGATCAAGGCTGTTCATGACTACGCTGACCTGATGAGAGCTTCTATCGCTTCTCCAAGCAACGATTTCCGTCTGGGCGCTAACGAAGCACCTCCGGCAATCATCTCCGTATTCTCAGGTAAATACCTGTACGATGTACTGCAGGAAGTAAAAACCCGCGTAAGCAACAAGTTCGATGAGCAGGATGAAGCTATCCTGAAACTCGACCTGCACCGTCACATTCCAGAACTGATGCTGGACAACACCGACCGTAACCGTACTTCTCCGTTCGCCTTCACTGGTAACAAGTTCGAGTTCCGTGCCGTAGGTTCTTCTGCTAACTGTGCTTCTGCAATGACAGTGCTGAATACTATCGTGGCTAAAACCCTCGCTACCTTCAAGGTTGAAGTGGATGCCCTGATTGAAAAAGGTGAGAAAAAAGAGATTGCGATTATGCAAACTCTTAGAAAATATATTGTAGATTCGGAAAAAGTTTTATTCGAAGGCGACGGTTATAGCGAAGAATGGGAAAAAGAAGCCGAGAAGAGAGGTTTACCAAATGTAAAAACTACTCCTCAGGCTCTGGATGCTTTCGTAACTGAGAAATCTACTAAACTGTTCACAGAAGTAGGTATCTACACAGAGAAGGAACTGCATGCTCGTCATGAAATCCTCCTCGAAGACTATGTGAAGAAGGTACAGATCGAAGCCCGCGTTATAGGCGACCTGGCTACCAACACGATCCTGCCTTCAGCAATCACCTATATGAATAGTTTGATCACTAACATCCGTGGTCTGAAAGAAATAGGTTTAGGCGATGCATCTGTTAAGGCGCAAACCCAGATTGCTAACAAAATAGCCGAACATGTTAACGTCATCAGTGAGAACGTACAGGCTATGATTGAAGCGCGCAAAGTAACTAACAAAGTTACTGACAGCCGCCAGAAAGCTATAGATTATTGTGAAAAAATTAAGCCGTACTTTGATGTGATCAGATACCACTCCGATAAACTGGAGTTCCTGGTAGATGACAAACAATGGGCATTGCCTAAGTACAGAGAGCTGCTTTTCTTGCGATAAAACCGTAAGATTGTTTTGGTGTATGATTAGCCCCGGGTATTTACCCGGGGCTTTGTGTTTTAAAGAGGTTTTGCACATAAAAAAATCCCGGCAGTCTGCACCACCGGGACCCTATCTAATAAAATATCTTACACTAACTTAAACGTCTCCGTAAACTTAGTTGTAAAGTTACCTTTTCTGAAATTCTCATCTCTCATCAGCTGCTGATGGAATGGAATGGTTGTCTTCACTCCTTCAATCACAAACTCACTCAGCGCTCTTTCCATGGTGCTGATCGCTTCTTCCCTCGTCTGTGCGATCGTAATCAGCTTAGCTACCATTGAATCATAATAAGGAGGAATTACATAGCCCGCATAGATGTGAGAATCTACTCTTACACCATGACCACCAGGAATATGCAAAACAGTGATCTTACCTGGAGAAGGACGGAAATCATTGTATGGATCTTCCGCATTGATACGACACTCAATTACGTGCATCTCCGGCATATAGTTCTTCCCTGAAATAGGAATACCAGCTGCAATCTTGATCTGCTCTTTAATCAGGTCGAAATTGATCACCTCTTCAGTCACACCATGTTCTACCTGGATACGGGTATTCATTTCCATGAAGTAGAAATTCCTGTGCTTATCCACCAGGAACTCAATCGTACCTACGCTCTCATAATTGATCGCTGATGCAGCTTTGATTGCCGCTTCACCCATCTTCTCACGCAACTCAGGTGTCATGAACGGAGAAGGAGACTCTTCAACCAGCTTCTGGTGACGACGCTGAATAGAACAGTCACGCTCACTCAGGTGACATACTTTACCATACTGGTCACCAGCTACCTGGATCTCAATATGTCTTGGCTCTTCCACGAATTTCTCCATGTAGATACCATCGTTATTGAATGCCGCGCGGGCCTCATTTTTTGCCATGTTGTAGGCATTCTCCAGCTCTTCGTCTTTCCAAACTACACGCATGCCTTTACCACCACCACCAGCAGTTGCTTTCAGGATGATAGGAAGGCCCATTTCTTTAGCCAGTGTCCTTGCTTCTTCCAGGCTTTGTAATAAACCGCCGGAACCCGGAATAACAGGTACACCTGCTGCAATCATGGTTTCTTTAGCTGTCATCTTATCTCCCATCTTACGGATCATCTCCGGAGTAGGGCCGATAAATTTAATGCCGTGTTCTCCACAGATCTCTGCAAAACGTGCATTTTCAGCCAAAAATCCATAACCCGGATGGATGGCATCCGCATTAGTGATCTCAGCTGCCGCCATTAAGTGAGGGATATTCAGATATGATTCACTGCTCTGCGGCTTGCCTATACATACCGCCTCATCCGCGAACTTCACATGAAGACTGTCCTTGTCAGCAGTAGAATAAACAGCCACCGTTTTGATGCCCATTTCCTTACAGGTACGTATAATACGCAAGGCGATCTCTCCACGGTTGGCAATCAATATTTTCTTAAACATGTTTTTTCGATAGGTTAAAGAAAAAAGTTAATAAGCCTAAAAGGTTGGAACAATATGAAGCAGGGGAATCCCTACAATACCTCATAATATTCCAACCTTTTAACTAACAATTTTATGGTTCTACCAGGTACAGTGGCTGATCGTATTCTACAGGAGATGCATCATCTACCAGTATTTTTACGATTTTACCACTTACCTCACTTTCAATCTCGTTGAAAAGCTTCATCGCCTCAATGATACATACCACTTTACCTGCGGATACCTCATCACCTACATTCACAAAGAAAGGTTTATCAGGACCAGGGCTGCGGTAGAAAGTACCGATCATAGGAGACTTAATGGTTACCAGGTTGTCTGCTTTTACATCAGCAGCTGGTTTTGGCGCGTCAGCAGCCGGAGCTGATACAGGAACCTGCGCAGCAGCAACTGCCTGAGGAACTGCCTGTACAGGCGCTGCCATAGTTGGCAATGCAATCACCTGCTGAGTTTCGTTATCCTTTTGCTTTATTGTAATCTTAAACTTGTCCTGCTCAATGCTCAGTTCGCTGATGTTGGATTTGTTGACCATCTTGACCAGCTCCTGAATCTGTTTAAAATCCATGTAGACAGTTTTTGGTTTAGAAATGCTTGAAGTAGATATATAATTGGATGGACTAAAACTATTCTTTTACACGCTCAATGTAATCACCCGTTTTGGTGTTTACTCTGATCAGTTCTCCCTCATTTACGAACAAAGGAACATTCACGGTTGCCCCACCTTCTACAGTGGCAGGTTTCAGCGTACGTGTAGCAGTATCACCCTTCAAACCTGGCTCAGAATACGTTACTTTCACCACGATTTTATCCGGTAATTCCACACTCATTGGCTGTTCGGTTTCCGTATTAATACTAACTCCTACTTCCTGGCCTTCTTTCAGGAACTGAGGTGCATCGATAATACTTGCCGGTAAAGCAATCTGCTCGAATGTCTCATTATCCATGAAGTTGTAACCACTATCGTCCTGATATAAGTATTGGAATGCCTTCTTCTCAACACGCACAGGGTAGATAGTATCACCGGAGTTCCAGGTATGCTCGATGGAACGGCTGTTATCAACACCCTTCAGTTTTGCCCAAACTTTAGCAGCGGCACGGGCTGTTTTGTTCTGACCAAACTCTACAACAGAATAAAGGCTGTTTTCCAGCTTTATTATCAATCCTGTTCTGATATCTGCAGTGGTAGCCATAAAAAGGATACTTAATTTAAAGTTAAAAATTTACGTTAAGGATTGCAAAAGTAATCATTCTGGCAAAACCCAAAACCCGTTGCTTCCTAATTTGTTTTAGTGTATTTAGAGACCTAATGTTACCTATTATTTTTTTTAGGAATGCAAACATAGTGTAAGGGAAGGTAATCTAGTAATTTTTTTATAAAAAAGTGGAAAAGTAAGCGTTTTGAGCCCTTTTTAAGCCAATTTAAGGCCAGAATAACATTGATTTCAGTGTATGAGGCCGGTTCTTCCAGTCATGTAAATGGCCCTTTTACGTATGCTTAAATTCGATACCTTTAGCTGTAATATTATTTTCAAATCAAAGAGTTATATGAAGCACTATCTGATCGTACTATTGTTATGTCTGCCAGCCTTGATGAATGCACAATCCAACAAAACTACCACTACTGCAGCCCAGGACCAACCTCCTTACCTGCAGTTTCCAACACCCCCCGCCTTTGAGTTTACCCTCCCTGACGGAAAGGTAATTACCAAAAAGAACTTGAAAAAGAACGTCAAAACCCTGATTTTTGTTTTCAGTGTAGACTGTGACCATTGCAAACACCTGACAGAAGAAATGCTCAAAAACATCGACAAGTTCAAAAAAGCACAGATCCTGATGGTGACACCGTTCAAACGGGAATTGATGAAAGAATATTATGACCATTATAATATTAAGAACTACCCGAACATTACCATGGGCAGCGAACCCACCCGCCAGATCATGTATTTCTACAACCTACACTACTTCCCAGGCCTCTTCGTATATGATAAGAAAGGTCAGTTTGTAAAAGGTTTTGAAGGTACCGCAAAGATCGAAGAACTCGCCGAGCTCCTGAAGTAGCCTGCAAATCGGCTTCAGCGGGCATTAGTTACATTTGTTCATCCTCATATTCTTCACCAAAATAAAAAGTATACGATGAAAGTTACTGTTGTAGGAGCTGGCAATGTAGGCGCAACCTGCGCTAATGTGCTGGTCCACAGAGATTTTTTACAGGAAGTCGTGTTATTGGACATCAAGGAGGGAACAGCTGAAGGGAAGGCGCTCGATACATGGCAGCAGTCGCCTATTGACTATTACAGCACCAGGATATCGGGGGTGACGAATGACTATGAGAAGACAGCCGGTAGCGATGTGGTGGTGATTACGTCGGGACTCCCCCGTAAACCAGGAATGAGTCGCGACGACCTGATCAACACCAATGCCAATATCGTAAAGTCTGTAACAGAGAATATCTCCCAGTATTCCCCTGATGCAATTATCATCGTAGTTAGCAACCCACTCGATGTAATGACGTATTGCGCTTACCTCACTGCCGGTAAAGACAGCAGCAAAGTGTTCGGTATGGCCGGTATCCTGGATACCGCCCGCTACCGTGCCTTCCTCGCCGAAGAAATTGGCTGCTCTCCCAAAGACATTCAAGCCATCCTCATGGGCGGTCATGGCGATACCATGGTCCCCCTACCCCGCTACACTACCGTGGCAGGTATCCCTGTCACTGAACTGGTAGCCCCCGACAAATTAGAAGCCATCATCCAGCGCACCAAAGTAGGTGGTGGCGAAATCGTAAACCTACTGGGTACCTCCGCATGGTACGCACCCGGCGCCGCAGCAGCCCAGATGGTAGAAGCTATACTGAAAGACGAAAAACGCATCTTCCCCTGCTGCGCATGGCTCTCCGGACAATATGGCCTCAAAGACATCTACCTGGGTGTACCAGTGATACTGGGTAAAAATGGTATCGAAAAAATTATAGAACTACAGTTGGACCAGGACGAAACAAACCTGCTTAGAACCTCCGCTGATCACGTAAAAGAAGTAATGGACGTACTTGACAATATGAAAGTTGTAGCCTGATTCCACTTATTAACATCTTAAAATTGGCCTTCCGCCAAAACCACAAATCATCAAAGGGACCGTATCTTAAGTAAGATACGGCCCCTTTTTATTCGGATACCTAATGCAGATAGGTAGTACTGTAAGCACTTCTGAGGAGGTTTATTTATTTTTTTATACGCGCTCTTTATTTTTTACTACTCAATTAAGTGCCCCCGTTTATTTTCCATTCCCTATACATAAGTGAATTATCGTATTTTTAAGCCGATATACGCGCACTTATGTCAAATATAGAAAAACTGATCTCGCAAAAAAGTTGGTCCAGCGAGTATAACAAAGGGTTAATAGGTCTCATCTTCGTAGGTAACTGGCTGGTTTCCCGTCACCAGCATTTCTTTAAAAAGTTTGACATCACCATGCAGCAGTATAACATCCTTCGCATTTTGCGGGGACAACATCCTAAAGCGGCTAATATCAATACTTTGAAAGAAAGGATGCTGGACAAAATGAGCGACGTTTCCCGCCTCGTGGAGCGCCTCAGAAAAGCTGGGCTGGTAGAAAGAAAAGCAAGCGAAATTGACCGTCGTGCAGTAGATGTCATGATCACTCCCAAAGGCCTCGCACTGCTCGATGAAGTCGATGTAGACCTTCCCGCCCTGGAAGATTCTCTGAACCTGTCGCTTACTGAAGAAGAAGCGAAACAACTGAACTTACTGTTAGATAAGATCCTAATGAGGTATTAAAAACAAAAAAAAGCCCGGATGAGTGAGTATTGGTACTCAGTACATCCGGACTTTTTTTATCAACTATTCTTGTTTTAGATGGTCTCCATGTAATTCAAATCCTTTCCAAATGTCTCCGGCACCAGGTAAGATGCCAGTAACCCTAAACCTATCGTAATCAGACCCACGATTCCCGCACTGGTCAGATAACTGAAAGAATGCTGTAACCAGCCAAAAAGTATCGTGATCAACACCAGCATCCCCCTCGCAAAGTTAGGCACCGTAATCGCTACCGTCGCCCGCAGGTTCGTACCAAAACTCTCCGCCGCTATCGTTACGAATATCGCCCAGAACCCAACACTGAAACCAAGTAAGAAGCAAACCGTAAAGAAGAAGGTCTTGCTGGTACCCGATTGATGGAGGTAGACAACCGTAAAAATGGTGGTGAGTAACAGGAACAGGATCATGACCTTTCGCCGGCTTTTCCACAACTGACTCACCCAGCCCGTGACAAAATCACCCAATACCAGCCCCGCATAGCAAAAGGCAATAGCATCGCCAGGCGCTATCGGGTCCTTTACCCCCATTTCGACCGCAAACTTATTAGAGTATGCTACCAATACCCCTACCACAAACCAGGTGGGTGTACCCAGCATGATGCATTTCAGGTATTTAATAAACCGCTCCCGGTTATTTATCAGCGCAAATATATTCCCTCTCTTTACCGAATTGTCCGTAGCTGCCGCATGGAACATACCAGATTCCATCACACTGATCCTCAGTAATAACAACACTAACCCCAAACCACCACCAATGAAATAACAATACCGCCAGTCAGGTACCAGCTTTGCAATCAGATTTGCCGCTATAGCACCAGAAACCCCAACGGTTGCTACGATCATTGTACCATAGCCTCGCTTTTCCTTTGGCAGTATTTCCGCTACCAGGGTTATACCAGCCCCCAGTTCACCAGCCAGACCTACCCCAGCTACAAACCTCCAGAAGGAATACGCCATCGTAGTCTGTACAAAGCCATTGGCAATATTGGCCACTGAATACAAAAGAATAGAACCGAATAATACCCGGAGCCGTCCTCTCTTATCCGCAATGATGCCCCACATGATACCGCCTAACAGCAGCCCTATCATCTGGATATTCATCAGCCAGACGCCGATACCCTTGTCAATCTCATCCTGTGATACACCCAGTGATTTCAGGCTGGGCACCCGTACTATGGTAAATAGTAATAAGTCGTAGATATCTACGAAATAACCCAATGATGCCACCAATACGGCAACATTGAAGATGGTGGAATTTTTCGAGTCTGGTTTCATGAGGATTTTAAAGATAATTATTCATTCACATCCGCATGCGGTGGCGCATGATGCTTCGTTTTACCGAAAAATAATTTTATTAAAACAGGCAATGTGGTAATAAGTATAAGTATAATAATGATCAGTTCCAGGTGCTTCTGCAGCCCAGGAAATGCTTTACCCAGGTAATGACCCGCCAGCATCATGGAAAACACCCATACAAATGAACTGACGATATTGTAAAACATGAATTTCTTCTTGTCCATCTGTACAATACCCCCAACTATCGGAGCAAATGTGCGTACAATCGGCATAAAGCGGGCAAGGAAAATAGCCCCGCCGCCATGCTTGTCATACAATTCCTTGGCCTGGTATAAGTGCTTCTTTTTAAAGAAGAGGGTATCTTTTCTACTAAATAATAGTGGCCCCGATTTCCGGCCAATCCAGAAACCAACCGCATTTCCTAATATACCAGCAACCGCCACCATCGTCATTATCACAATCAAAGGCGTATTATAAAAACTCTCGCTCAACATAGTGCCGTAAAATCCCGCGAGGAATAACAGTGAATCGCCGGGAAGGAAGAATCCTACAAACAGACCCGTTTCTGCAAAAATGATAATCAATAACAGGTACAATCCACCATGCTCAATGATCCATGCCGGGTTAATAAGATGCTTGAATAGTTCTAAAAACTGGTCCATATGCTTTGTATAATCTCCACTAATTTAAGGTCTTGCCCTGCGGAATCGCCGCGGAAGCAAAATAAGGATTTAAACGTTATCTCTATGTTATAGTTCAGGATTAGTTCTTGGCTCCGCCAGTGCACCCTCCCATTTTGATACTACGCCAGTCGCCATCGCATTTCCAATTACGTTGGTAGCAGAACGGCCCATATCCAGCAGGTGGTCTACCCCCAGCAACAGCAATAATCCCTCGTCAGGAATCTTAAACATAGACAGAGTGCCTGCTATCACTACCAGCGACGCCCTTGGTACCCCGGCTATCCCTTTACTGGTGATCATCAATACCAGCAACATAGAGAACTGCTGCTCGATGCCCAGGTGCATATCATAAGCCTGTGCAATAAAGAGACTCGCAAAGGTCATATACATCATAGAACCATCCAGGTTGAAGGAATAACCCAGTGGCAGTACAAAGCTCACAATACGATTGTCAGCACCAAATCCTTCCAGTTCTTCCATCACCTTAGGATAAGCAGCCTCACTGCTGGCAGTACTGAACGCCAGCAATGCCGGATTCTTGATCCTTTTCAGGAGATCCAAACCACGCTTACCCAATATCAGGCAACCTACCCCTGCCAGTACAAGCCACAGGGTACCAAGCCCCATATAGAACTCGCCGATAAATATACCGTAGGTTTTGAGTATCCCGGCCCCCTTCTCTGCAATCGTGGCTGCCATAGCACCAAATACGGCAAATGGTGCAAAGTTCATTACATACCCGGTTACCTTGAGCATAATATGCGCTACACTATCCAGGAACTTGATCACAATCTGGCCCAGTTCCCCTACTGCTGCAGTAGCCACACCAAAAAACAATGCAAATATTACAATCTGCAGGATCTCGTTGTGTGCCATTGCATTCACTACGCTATCCGGAAACACGTGCTCGAAAAAACCTCTCAGGGTCATATCTGCCGCTTTAATACCGGTATCTGCATGTTTATCCACCAGGTGCATGTCAGCACCAGGTTTCAATATGTTTACCAGGATCAATCCCAGAAACAGGGAAACGAAAGTAGCTGTTATAAACCATAACATGGTCTTACCTCCAATACGGCCTACGGCCTTAATATCCCCTAACTTGGCGATACCTACTACCAGCGTGGTAAATACCAGCGGAGCAATGATCATTTTAACCAGGCGTAGGAAAACACTGGTCAGTATCGATACGTTTTCTACGAACTTTCCAACAGTAACTTGCCCACCATCTTTACCCGAATAAGCAATATTCACCAAATAACCTGTCAATATCCCCAGTACCATTGCTATAAAAATATACAAGGTAAGGCGGTTGGTTTTCTTCATGCAGCGGTGCTTTTTATATTAATAAATTATATAAAGTGATAAAAATCCCTCAAAAATAACGCTGTTCATCTAAAGTTGTGTGTCATTTTATAAAATTGATGCCTATATTTGGCGATCTGTAATGATTTGAAACAACAAATTACTAAACCATTCAAACGTCAACCACAATAGACATACAGTATGGGCAAACTTTTTGTAAAAAAGCCTCTCTCCATCTTATTATCAGAAGCATCTGAATCGGACAAAGGACTTAAACGCACGCTGGGCGCAGGTTCCCTGATTGCATTGGGCATTGGCGCCATCATTGGAGCAGGCCTTTTTGTAAGAACTGCTGCTGCTGCCGGACAACACGCCGGACCTGCAGTAATCTTCTCTTTTATTATTGCAGCTGCAGGTTGTGCATTAGCAGGTTTATGCTATGCAGAATTTGCATCTATGATCCCTATCGCCGGAAGTGCTTACACCTATTCTTATGCTACCATGGGTGAATTTGTCGCCTGGATCATCGGATGGGATCTCGTGCTGGAATATGCACTTGGAGCCGCTACCGTAGCCATAGGATGGGCGCAATACCTGAATAAGCTATTGGAAAAAACAGTGGGATGGACCATTCCTTACGAATGGTGTCACAGTCCATTCGAAGTTTCTGATGCGGGAGCACATGGTATCATGAACCTCCCAGCTATATTCATATTGCTGATGCTGAGCTTATTGCTCATACGGGGTATCGAAGGTTCTGCTATGGTGAATAACATTATCGTTATCGCCAAAGTAGCCATCGTAATCCTGATCATCATTCTTGGCTGGCAGTTCATCAACCCTGCCAACCATACGCCATTCATGATCCCTGCTGATGCCGGCACTGTTACCATGCACAATGGTACAGTGATCGATTATTCTGCTTACGGGTTCCATGGTATATCAGGGGTCCTTCGGGGTGCTGGTGTTGTATTCTTTGCTTTCATTGGTTTTGATGCGGTATCTACTGCTGCACAGGAAACAATCAATCCTAAGCGCAATATGCCAATAGGTATCCTGGTTTCCCTGTTCGTATGTACTGCCTTATATATCCTCTTCTCTTACGTGCTGACAGGTATCGCTCCTTACCAGGACTTCGTGAAAGAAGGTGGTGAAGCATCTGTAGCTTACGTAATTGACAAATACATGATTGGGTACGGCTGGCTGTCTACATTCGTAACAGTAGCTATCCTGGCTGGTTTCTCCTCAGTTATCCTCGTAATGCTGCTGGGACAGACCCGTGTATTCTACTCCATGGCCAACGATGGTCTGGTACCAAAAGTATTTGCTGAACTGCATCCTAAATACCGTACGCCGTACAGGTCACAGGCTATGTTCTTTGTGTTCGTATCCCTGTTCGCAGCATTCGTTCCGGATAGCGTAGTGGGTGATATGACAAGTATCGGTACCCTGTTTGCCTTCGTACTCGTATGCTTTGGAGTGATCGTAATGCGTAGAACAGATCCTGATCAGCCCCGTGAATTCAAAACTCCATGGGTGCCAGTTGTGCCTATCGTAGGTGCGTTGTTCTGCCTGGCTATGATTTTCAGCCTTGGCTGGGAAAACTGGTTAAGACTGCTGGTATGGCTGTTAATAGGCTTCATTATCTATTTCAGATATAGCGTCAAGAATAGCAACATCAGAAAAATGTAGTAATAAAATATTCTCCAAGTATAAGCAGGAAGAGGCCGGGAAATTCAGTTTTTCCGGCCTTTTCCATTAAATTTGCGTCTCTATTCTTAATAACTAATTACATTACCCAATATGGGAAGGATATTTGAAGTAAGAAAACATACCATGTTTGCCCGCTGGGACAGGATGGCAAAGCAGTTTACCAGGATAGGCAAGGAAATCGCGATAGCTGTAAAAGCGGGAGGTCCTGATCCTGATAATAATCCAGCCCTCCGCAGGTGCTTCGCGAATGCGAAGGGTGTAAACATGCCCAAAGACCGCGTAGAAGCTGCGATAAAGCGCGCGATGGGGAAAGATAAAACTGACTACGAAGAAGTTGTATACGAAGGATATGCACCGCACGGGGTGGCTGTAATGATAGAAACTGCTACAGACAACCCAACCCGTACCGTGGCTAACGTACGTATGCACTTCAACAAATTAGGCGGCTCCCTCGGCAACAGTGGTTCCGTAGGTTTCCTCTTCAACCGTGTGGGTGAATTCAAAATTAAAAACGAAGGACAAAACCTGGAAGACCTGGAACTGGAACTGATTGATGCCGGACTGGAAGAAATCGGGGAAGACAGCGAGGGTAATATCATTCTGCGTACTCCGTTCACTGAATTTGGGAACATGTCTAAAGCACTGGAAGATAGAAATATCATTCCTATCAGTGCTGAATTAAAACGACTCCCTACCACTACTACCGAGCTGAATGAAGAGCAGGCGAAAGAAGTGCTGGAACTGATTGACAGACTAGAGCAGGATGATGATGTACAGCAGGTGTTTCACACACTGAAATAATTGCAATCTTTGCATAAAATAAAAAGGGTCCGCTATGGCAGACCCTTTTTATTTTTTAAAGCTTTTCAGCAACCTTTTCCGGTTCGGTCAATAACCTTAACCCTTTCCCGTGTATGGTTTCCAGTTTAATGGTACCATCCAGCTTAAAATGCTTCCTGATACGCGTCAGGTATACATCCATGCTTCTGCCGGTGAAAAAGTCGTCATTTCCCCACACACTGAGCAGAATCCCTTCTCTCTTCAGCTTCTTATTCGCATTTTCACAGAGATACTTGAGCAACTCAGCCTCCTTAGGCGGTAAATTGATATTGGTATTGGTTGGTTGATGATATATTTTGAATTCGCTGTAATTAAACATGAGCGTACCAAGGGTGAACACCACCTGCTTGTCATGCTGTAACAGACGGCTCCGCTTCATAAACACTTCCATACGGCAGAGCAACTCTTCCATATTGAAAGGTTTCACGAGGTAATCGTCCCCACCAGCTTCAAAGCCATTCAGCTTATCCTGCTCCATATATCGGGAGGAAGCAAAAATGATAGGTACGTTCTCATCCTTGTCGCGGATTTCCCGGCACAGGGTAAACCCATCCATGCCTGGCATAATCACATCCAACAGACAGATGTCGAAGGGCTTTTCCTGAAAAGTTGCCCAGCCCTCTTCGCCATTGGCACAATGTGTCACATCATACCCGGCTTTTTCTAAATGGTTTTTTACCACTTTGGCAAAAAACAGATCATCTTCAACTAACAGTACTCCTGCTTTCATAAATGGATTTGGGTTGATAATTAAATAATTTAATTACTATTAACCTATCGTAACGTGGTGCTTGCTCAATTCGCCCTCTAAAAAATACAATACAATTTATATCCTGCGCGCTGATTTTCAAACATTCATTTTATTCATTCCTGATGACTAAGAAAAAATCAATGTCTAATATGTTAAGTATCACTCACTACAGAATTATAACATACTTAGAGAAAAAAATGTTTAAACATTAGTAATCCTAACTTAATTGTCCTGTTTCACTCAATTAGGAATTTCTTTTGCAGGAATAATAAATATTATAAAACTATTTATCATATTTGTACCTGTACTACTTGTCATTTCTTAAACCTACAACGATACAAAACAAAAACGCAAGGCCTTTTACAGCCTTGCGTTCGTATTTTAAGCTCAATTACTTTTTTTATTCAGCCACCATTTCCAGCACTACTCTCACTACATCTTCCACATTTGGCTTGGAGAAGTAATCCCCATCAGAGCCATATGCAGGGCGATGTGCCTGTGCGCTCAATGTACGTGGGGCCACATCCAGCCAGCGGTAAGCACCCTGACCTTCAATCACCTGCTGGAACATATAAGCGGTACCACCACCTGGTACGTCTTCGTCTACAAACAGGATCCTGTTCGTCTTCTTCAGTGATTCCAGGATCTTATGATTGATATCAAAAGGTAACAATGTCTGTACATCCACCAGTTCAACGGATACCTCCAGCTCTTCCAGTGTCTGCATCGCTTCTTCTACAATACGTAAAGTAGAGCCGTAAGACACGATGGTGATATCTGTACCTTCTTTAATCACTTCCGGTACACCCAATGGTACGGTAAACTCACCCAGGTTATTAGGCAGTTTTTCCTTCAGGCGGTAGCCATTCAGAGATTCGATCATCAGGGCAGGTTCATTGGCCTGCAGCAGGGTATTGTACATACCTGCCGCCTGCACCATGTTACGTGGTACACACATATGCATACCTCTCAGGGCACCCATGATCATGCTCATTGGTGAACCGGAGTGCCAGATGCCTTCCAGTCTGTGACCACGGGTACGAACGATGATAGGACACGCCTGGATACCTTTTGTACGGTATTGCAGACTGGCTACATCATCACTCAGTGGTTGCAGGCCATAGAGCAGATAATCAAGGTACTGGATTTCAGCAATTGGTCTTAAACCACGCAATGCCATCCCTATACCCTGCCCCATAATTGTTAACTCACGGATACCGGTATCGAATATGCGTTTATTGCCGTGTTTTGCCTGTAAACCAGCAAAACCCTGATTTACGTCACCAATTTTACCTACGTCTTCACCAAAGGCAAAAACTTTAGGATTATTACCGATCAGCTGATCGAAATATTTGTTCAGGATCTCGTATCCGTTTATACTTACCGCATCTTCATCATACACTGCCGGTACTGTTGGTACATTCAGTGCCGAATTCACGCCTGTAGCATGCAGGAAGGAGTTGTAATTTTCTTTTTCGCGGTCCAGCAGGTCCTCATAGTAAGTTTTCAGGGCAGCAATAGCCGGTGCCTTGATGTTCCTATGACGAAACAGGATGTTAGCAGCTGTTTTCAGGATGTCCTTTCTCCAGGGCTCCCTGTTATTCTGCAACTCCTGCAGCAGGTTATTCACCATTGCTGTATCTACCTGTGGCAATGCAGCTACTGCCTGACCAAATCCCAGCATGGTCTGTACCTCTTTGCGGATAGGCGCGATGTACTTTTCCCATGCACTCTTACGTGATTCCTGTGCAAAAGATTTGGCTTTCGCCTCTATTTCTGCCAGGGTAGCTTCGTCAGAAAGTGCATTTTCTAATATCCACTGGCGCATCTGGTGATTACAGTCAAATTCCTTTTCCCAGGTCAGTCGCTCCTTGCTTTTATAACGCTCGTGAGAACCACTGGTTGAGTGGCCCTGTGGCTGGGTCAGCTCTTCCACATGGAATAAGGCAGGAATGTGGGTTTCCCTGATCTTACGGATGCCCGCTTCAAATACCTCGCACATGGCGGCATAATCCCACCCTTTCACATTATATATATCAAAACCGTTGGATTCTTCTGTTTTACGGAAGCCTTCCAGCGCAACGCTGATGGAGTCTTTAGTCGTTTGGTACTTACGCTGTACGGAAATACCATACCCGTCGTCCCATACAAATACCGCTAACGGTACCTGCAATACACCTGCCGCATTCATGGTCTCCCAGAAGTGGCCTTCTGATGTGGATGCATCACCGATAGTAGCAAAACAGACCTCGTTCCCGTTCTTTGACAACCCTTCCAGATCCTTCAGGCTTTCTACATCCCTGAATAATTTGGAGGCAAATGCCAAACCCAGGGCCCGTGGCATTTGGGCTGCAGTAGGCGACATATCTGTTGCAGTGTTCTTTGTTTCTGTCAGATTCAACCAATTACCATCCTGACCAAGGTTAGGAGTGGTAAAATGCGAGTTCATCTGTCGGCCTCCCGAAAATGGCTCATTGGCAAGGTCAGGATCTGCATACATCTGTGAGAAGAACTGCTCAGGAGTGGCAATACCACTGGCGAAAGCAAACGTCTGATCACGGTAGTAACCGGAACGGAAATCTCCTGGCTGGAAATACTTGGCCATGGCTACCTGAGCCACTTCCTTTCCATCTCCGAATATACCGAACTTGGCCTTACCTGTAAGGACTTCCTTACGGGCCAGCAGACTAACTTCTCTGCTTTCGCAGGCCAGGCGGTAATCCTCAAGTACTTCTTTCCGAAATTCCTCGAATGACAGCCGGCTTTCCGTATTCATAGTTAGTTCATTGTTTTCTATCATGCCTCGTTGTATATGTCACAAAAGTAAGGTATAAAATAGAAGTGAGAAATGATTGTAAATGTATCAGGTAAAATAATTAGAATTTTTTTAATAAGATTTTAATAAATTCTCTATTGAAGCGTTATTTTTGGCTGTAAATTTGTTACTTACGAAACGGTGATCATTTTTTTAACCAATCGTCTTAAACCACATTATATCAAATGAAAAAGTTTATCTTATCCCTATTTGCGAGCATGTTGTTAACTACTGCTCTTTGGGCTCAATCTCAGACTACTACACCAGCAAATCCTGTTGATGGTAAAGTGAAATTTGCGAAAGAAACCATTGACTTCGGTAAAACTAAGTTTAACAAACCAGTTTCCGTTGATTTCGAATTCACCAACGTCAGCAAAGAACCTGTTATCATTGAAACTGCACGTGCGAGCTGTGGTTGTACTACTCCTACCTGGACCAAAGAACCAATCCTGCCTGGTAAAAAAGGTAAGATTACTGCAGGTTACAGCGCAAATAGCGTAGGTACACAGAACAAAACTATCTGGGTAAAAGTTAAGGGAGTAGATCAGGATAAAGAACTGCACCTGACAGGTCAAGTTGAAAACTAATTTGTACTGCCATTGCAACGGCCCCCGTTGTATAACTTATTAAGCCTTACAGTTTTTAAAATTGTAAGGCTTTTTTTATTGCTACCAGACTCTACCTGCATACCATATATTTACCCAACCATCAGCATCTGCGAATCCACTACCTTTGTATACGCAAATCAAACACAATATATGCCTACCATTAGCAAGAGAGGTGAGGAAATGCCTGCTTCTCCCATCCGAAAACTTGTCCCTTACGCAGAAACTGCTAAGAAAAAAGGGACCAAGGTATTCCACCTGAATATCGGCCAACCCGATATTGAAACACCAAAACAGGTTCTGGATGCGGTACGCCATTCAGACTTCAAAATTCTTGAATACAGTCACAGCGCGGGAAACGAAAGCTACCGCCGCAAACTCGTGACTTATTATGAACGATTTGGTATTGAGCTGAACCATCAGCAGATCATTGTCACCACAGGTGGATCTGAAGCCATCATGTTCGCATTCATGGCCTGCCTGGATGCGGGCGATGAAGTACTCGTACCTGAGCCTTTCTATGCAAACTATAATGGGTTTGCTACAGAGGCAGGTGTAACGGTCACTACCATCACTTCTTCCATTGAAACCGGTTTCGCACTACCGGCCATGGAGGAATTCGAAAAAGCCATCACGGCACGTACCAAAGCGGTGATGATCTGCAATCCCAACAACCCCACCGGTTATCTCTACAGCCATGAAGAACTGAATGTACTGAAACAACTCTGTTTGAAGTATAACCTGTACCTCTTCTCTGACGAGGCATACAGAGAGTTCTGCTATGTAGGCGATCATTTCTCCGCCATGAATCTGGAGGGACTGGAGCAACATGTCATCCTGATGGATACCATCTCCAAGCGTTATAGCGCCTGCGGCGGCCGTATTGGCGCCCTGGTGACAAAAAACCAACAGGTATTAGACGCTGTTATGAAATTCGCTCAGGCAAGACTGAGCCCTCCTTCGTTTGCCCAGATTGCCGGCGAAGCTGCCGTGGATCTGCCGCTTAATTACTTTTGGGAAATTAAGGCTGAATACCTGTGTCGCAGAGATCTGCTGGTGAGCATGCTCAACGAAATTCCAGGCGTGTTCTGCCCTAATCCGGGTGGCGCATTTTACGCAATGGCCCGCCTGCCGATCGATGACAGCGATAAATTCTGCCAGTGGCTGCTGGAAAGCTTCGATTACGAAGGCAAAACACTGATGCTGGCACCAGCTACCGGTTTTTATGCAACCCCAGGTTTAGGCCGTAATGAAGTAAGACTCGCCTATGTCATTAATACCGATGATATCCGTCAGGCTATGATCTGTTTAAGAAAAGCGCTCGAAATCTATCCAGGTCGCACTGAAGTCGCACAGGAAACGATGGTCGAAGCCAGACAATAGTTATATTATATAAAATTACATATAATAGATATTCTCTTCAGAAATAGAAAAAGAGGCCAAAACGGCCTCTTTTTTACATTAAGAAAAAATATATGTACATTTTTTTAAACAAAATGTGCAATATTTCTATAAAAAATGTTGGATTCTTCATTTTAGTTCGTATATTTGAATTGTGAACGACGGGATAGAGATAGAAGTAAAGAATAGTGAAACTCGTGGTTTAGCATAAATTTAACCTTAGAAATTTTTCCGAACGTTTTTATCAACCGAACTTTACTCCGTCAACACAAAGGTGTTGCGACTACAGAAAAAAGAAATTTTCAGATTTCTGTAAAAAAGTTTGAAGAAAACTAAAACGTTTTAGCAAAATACCGTATTTTTGTATCAGTTTTTCATAACGTGGAATTTATAAAGGCAAACGGCTCCGTTCACGGAGCCGTATTTTTTGCCCAATATCCAAGTAAACTATTGATAATCAATACTATTTATATCTCACTCCATAAAAAGGGGCTTTTGCATAGTGCAAAAGCCCCTTTCTTTTCAACCAGTATTTTAGCATAAATAGGAACGGCCCGGACATAGCCGGACCGCCTTTTGGTCATATTCTACATACAAACTAATCTTACATGTGCTTCTTAATCATGGTAAAGAAGTCATCGAACAGGTAACGGCTGTCATACGGACCAGGAGTTGACTCCGGATGGTACTGTACGGAGAATGCAGGTTTGTTCTTAATCCTGATACCTTCGATTGACTCGTCGTTCAGGTTTACGTGTGTTACCTCTACATGCTCGCTGGCAGCTATTGCCTTCGGATCTACCGCAAAACCGTGGTTCTGGGTAGTGATTTCGCAACGACCAGTCGCCAGGTTCTTTACCGGATGGTTCAGACCGCGGTGGCCGTGGTGCATTTTATAAGTAGGGATGTCGTTGGCCAGTGCCAGCAACTGATGTCCCAGACAGATGCCAAACATTGGCTTTTCTGCCGCCAGAATTTTCTTCACTGTATCCACTGCATATTTCAGCGGCGCCGGATCACCAGGACCATTGGATACAAAGTAAGCATTCGGCTTGAATTTCTCGCACTCTTCAAAAGGAGTATCTGTAGGGAATACCTGCAGGTAAGCACCTTTGTCAGACAGGCATTTCAGCATATTACGCTTTACACCATTGTCCAGTACTGCTATACGAATCTCAGCGTTAGGATCGCCTACATTATAAGCTTCTTTAGTAGACACTTCCTTGCAGAGTGCCTGACCTTCCATTGAAGGTACTTCCTTCAGCTTAGCTTTCAGCTGATCTACGTCAAGTATTTCGGAAGAAATGATACAGTTCATCGCACCCTGGCTACGGATGTGTGATACCAGCGCACGGGTATCTACATCGTAAATAGTAACCAGGTTATTCTCGTTCAGGAAATTCTCCAGAGAACCATCCGCCAATGGACGGGAGTAATTGTATGCAATGTTCTTAGCGATCAAGCCATTAATTTTCACACTTTCACTCTCTACATCATCCTTTTTCACCCCATAATTACCGATATAGCAATTATTCATAATAAGGACCTGCCCTTTATAGGAAGGATCGGTAAATACTTCCTGGTATCCCGTCATACCAGTATTAAAACACAGCTCACCGGAAGCGGTGCCTATTTTACCAAAAGCTTTTCCCTGAAATACTGTTCCATCTTCTAACAGTAATATCGCAGGCTGGATTGATCTTGTCTGAGGCATTGCTTATTATTCTTTTTTAAAAAATCGTGCAAAGTTATTGAATAATAGCTTAAGAATTGAGAAAAACTCAGATTAATTCTTCGCCCACCTCAGCAATTACTTAATATGTATCGATTTTATGATACGTAATGCGGCTGTAGATGCATCTTTATCATCATCACGGTACCTTATTCCAATTTCCCAGCGGTGTTGTCCACGGGTCACCAGCAGGTCATAAAATGAGAGTCGAAGGGAACCTTTGTAGCTAAAGGTACCCTGCAGCAGCAATGCATCCATACCACTTTGAGTAATGTGGCTGGTCGTATATTTCAGATCAGAGATGGCATCTTCTTTCTGCATTCCGTTCGCAGCAGTAGTAGCTGCAAGTTCCAGATCGTTCGAAATGTTAGTCCGGAAGCTGAACATGTTTACCATTACCTGCATACCTTCCTCTGATCGGTTACGATAGCTTTTGGCATATTCAACCAGCGGAGCCAGTTCAGGGGTCAGTGGCTGGTCGTTGACACCCAGGTGCATTGGTGTGCTTATTTCGACCGCCTGGCGGCCAATAACAACAGTTTCCCAGGTCGAATAGAGCCAGGACTTATCTATTTTAGGATAGATGATGCTTATGACCATTTTCTTGCCGAAATACCCCCCGGCTACTGCAGCAAGACCTATTACGAGAATCAGGGATACAAGCGCACCCCGCCGGCCGGCCCATTTAATATATCTTTCTTTGAGACTTTCTTTAGGTTCTTCTTCTTTCACATAGATGCCAACTTCCTGTTGGAATGCTTCAAAATCGCCTTCCGGGCGTTTTTGTTTCCAGTTAGAGAAGCAGTTCTCTATCTTTTTGCCACATTTTTCACAAAATGTGAGGAATTCAGAGCGTGACGGGTTGTGGTGAGCACAGGCGTTGCACTTTAAATAAATCATAGGTTTCAGAGATTATGGTTAGTTGTCCTGTTAGCAATATTACAAAATAATCTAATTAATTAATTGAATAATACGACAGCTGCCAGAGGCCCTCTCCTATTCTACAAATAAAAAAATCCCGGGATTACTCCCGGGACTCTTTCATTATCTTCGGATACTATTTGCTAATTACTCAGCAGTTTTCTCTTCAGTTGCATTTGCCGCTGCATCATTCTTCTTAGCACCGCCGGCACGACGGGTTTTCTTCGCAGGAGCTGCTTTCTCTTCCACTTTACCACCGTAGATTTCGTTGAAATCAACCAGTTCGATCAGTGCAGTTTCAGCATTATCGCCCATACGTTTGCCAAGCTTGATGATACGGGTATAACCACCTGGGCGGTTTGCGATTTTCTCGCTTACTGCACCAAAGATTTCCTTGATCGCTTCTTTGTTCTGCAGGTAGCTGAACACAATTCTACGGTTGTGGGTAGAATCGTCCTTTGCTCTTGTCAGCAGAGGCTCAACATAAACACGCAGCGCCTTAGCTTTCGCCAGGGTGGTGGTGATACGTTTGTGATTGATCAATTCGATAGCCAGGTTAGATAACAGGGCTTTACGATGAGAAGCAGTTCTGCTTAAGTGGTTCACTTTATTACCGTGACGCATGACATTGTGATTTTAGATTCCCCTGTACCGTGTCAGGAATTACAGAGTACTTATGTTATAAAGTAGTTTAGACTATTCTTCGTCTAGTTTCAGTTTGGAAAGATCCATACCGAAATGCAGACCTCTTTCGTTCAGTACCTGCTCGATTTCGCTCAGGGATTTCTGACCAAAGTTTCTGAACTTCATCAGCTCTTCCTGTTCGTACTGTACCAGTTCGCTCAGGGAGTTGATTTTAGCAGCTTTCAGACAGTTGAAAGCACGTACGCTCAGATCCAGATCTTCCAGTGGAGTCTTCAGGATCTTACGCAGCTGCAGTGTTTGTTCATCAACCACATCTTCTTTCTCAGTATCCTTCGTATCAAAGCTGATATTTTCGTCAGTGATGATCATCAGGTGCTGGATCAGGATGCGGGAAGCTTGTTTAACAGCTTCTTCCGGGTGGATGGTACCATCAGTGATCACTTCCATGATCAGCTTCTCGTAGTCAGTCTTCTGCTCCACACGGGTATTTTCAATGCTATACTTTACATTCTTAATAGGTGTAAAGATAGAGTCGATGGCGATGTAGCCGAATACTGCATCCTTTGGTTTGTTTTCCTCAGCAGGCACATAACCACGGCCTTTACCGATAGTCAGTTCGATATCCAGCTTTGAAGATGGATCGAGTGTGCAGATGAGTAACTCAGGATTCATAATCTGGAAAGCACTGGTAGCTTTCTCGATCATATCAGCACGGAACTCGGTCTTACCTTTGATAGAGATCTGGATCTTTTCGTTGCTCACTTCATTCTCCACGATCCTTTTGAAACGAACCTGTTTCAGGTTCAGGATGATCTCAGTTACGTCTTCGGTAATTCCTTTTAAAGTTGCAAACTCGTGGTCTGCTCCTTCTATCTTTATTCCCACAATGGCATAACCCTCCAGTGATGACAACAGGACACGACGAAGCGCGTTACCTACAGTCACCCCATAACCCGGTTCTAACGGCCGGAATTCGAATTGAGCTTCAAAGTCTGTTGACTTTTGCAAAACGATCTTATCAGGCTTTTGGAAATTCAGAATTGCCATTGATATGTTAAGTTTAAATGTTTATGTAAAACTGCCAATAGCCGTCAGCAGGCAATCATTAGATACCAATATAAGAAACTTACATTGATAACTGACGATGCTTCGCTAACGGCTAAAGTATTGTTATTATTTAGAGTACAATTCTACGATCAGCTGTTCCTTGATATTCTCAGGAACTGCTTCCCTTTCAGGATAGGCGATGAAAGTACCTTTCAGTTCTTTCTCGTTCCAATCCAACCAGCTGAATTTAGGGTTTTTACCACGAATGTTGCTGGTGATTGCAGTGTTAGTTGCAGCAGATTCTTTCAGTCCGATGATATCACCTGGTTGCAGTTGATAAGAAGGGATGTTCATTACCTGACCGTTTACAGTGATGTGCTTGTGAGACACCAGCTGACGAGCAGCAGGACGGGAAGGAGCAATACCCATACGGAATACTGCATTATCCAGACGAGCTTCCAGTAATTTGATCAATACTTCACCGGTAACGCCTTTACGACGGTTTGCCTCAACGAACAGGTTAGCGAACTGACGCTCTAATACACCATAAGTGTACTTAGCTTTCTGTTTTTCACGCAGCTGCAGTGCGTATTCACCCAGCTGTTTACGCTTACGGGTTGCACCATGCTGACCCGGAGGGTTGCTGTTCTTTCCTAAATACTTACCGTTACCTAAAATCGGCTCTCCGAAAATTCTGGAGATCTTGGTCTTTGGTCCTGTGTACCTTGCCATTTTGTTACTAGATTTTTTAGTTACGATATATGATCTTTAAAAAATCTTAAACACGATCATATACCCACTTGTTTGTTAAAATTTCTGAATTAGAAATTCGAAAGTAGTCAGTGAGAGTTTTCCCTCAGCTATCCACTTTCGAAAATCTTCAGTATATTATATAGATACTATACTCTTCTCTTCTTAGGAGGACGGCAACCATTGTGTGGCAGCGGAGTCACATCCTTGATCATAGTCACTTCGATACCGGAGTTAGCGATCGCACGGATTGCGCTCTCACGTCCTGCTCCTGGACCTTTTACAAAAACATCTGCTCTTTTCAGACCAGCATCCAGTGCTACTTTAGCAGCATCGGAAGCAGCCAGCTGGGCAGCATATGGAGTGTTCTTCTTAGAACCCTTGAAGCCCATTTTACCAGCAGTAGACCAGGAGATTACCTGTCCTTGCTTGTTGGTAATGCTGATGATAATGTTGTTGAAACTAGCAGAAATGTGAACATCACCGTAGTTATCTACTTTAACTACCCTTTTCTTGCTAGCTGCAGCTTTTGTATTTTGTGCTTTTGCCATAATTATATAAAATTCCAGGTTCCAGGTTCCAGATACACCACGTCATCTTTACGACAATTGGAAACTGGAACTTGTTATTTGTATTATCAAGATTATTTCTTAGGCGCTTTTTTCTTACCTGCAACCGTCTTACGTTTACCTTTACGGGTACGGCTGTTAGTACGAGTACGCTGGCCTCTGAGCGGTAAGCCCTTTCTGTGGCGAAGACCACGGTAACAAGCGATATCCAGCAGACGCTTGATATTCATTTGTACTTCAGAACGCAGCTGACCTTCTACCTTAAACTCACCATTGATGATGTTACGGATAGTTGTCTGCTCATCATCGTTCCAGTCTTTTACTTTCTTGTTAAAGTCAATTCCTGACTTCTCCAGAATGTACTGAGCGGTAGAACGGCCAATACCATAGATATAGGTCAGACCAATTTCTCCTCTTTTATTCTTAGGTAGATCGATACCGGCTATACGTGCCATATTTGAATTAAATTTTCTAGTTTATTTAATATGATTAACCCTGACGTTGTTTAAAACGAGGATTCTTCTTGTTGATCACCAACAATTTACCCTTCCTGCGCACGATCTTACAATCTGCACTTCTTTTTTTTATGGAAGCTCTTACCTTCATAAGTTATGAGTTATAAGTCTATGTGTTTATTTATATCTAAATATGATCCTTCCTCTGCTCAAATCATATGGGCTCATCTCGACCCCTACCTTATCGCCAGGAAGGATGCGGATATAGTGCATTCTCATTTTGCCAGAAATGGTGGCCAAAATCTCATGCCCATTTTCCAATTTCACCCGGAACATAGCGTTAGACAAGGCTTCTAGTATTATTCCATCCTGTTTAATGAGTGCCTGTTTTGCCATAAAAATTTTTAGGACTGCAAAGATAGCGAAATCTTCGTAAAAAATAAAATTCTAAAAATAAACCTGAATAATTGTCTGAGAAAACGAATTATAATCGTCCTTACTCATTAACTATCAATAGGTTGCGGTTAATGCAGGATTTTCCGCCTCTGCCTTCTCGATACCGGCAAATGACGATAAAAGGTCTGCTTTCCCTTTCATTACTGCCACATTGTGCTCAAAGTGAACGGAAGGTTTCTCGTCGCGGGTGATCACTGTCCACCCATCTTCCATATACTCCACGTCCTTTGTGCCCAGGTTGATCATCGGTTCGATCGCAATCACCAGTCCTTCTTTCATGATAGGACCACTGCCTCTCTTACCGTAATTAGGTACCTGAGGATCTTCGTGCAGGTGACGACCCAGACCATGACCTACCAGCTCACGTACCACGCCATACCCCCTCTCTTTCTCGGTATATTCCTGAATAGCATGAGCGATGTCACCAACACGGTTACCTGCCACAGCTTTCTCTATACCTTTATACAAAGCGGCCTTGGTTGCCTTCATTAACTGTAAAACTTCCGGTTTTACATTACCTACCGCAAAGGTGTAAGCACTGTCGCCATGGAAGCCGTTCAGCAATACCCCTACGTCTACGCTCACGATGTCGCCATCCTGTACCACGTAGCTGTTAGGAATACCATGTACCACCTCTGCATTCACAGAGATACAGCAGGCCTTAGGGAACCCTTTATAGTTCTTGAAGGAAGGTACGGCGCCGTTGGCTACGATGAAGTCTTCAACGATCTTGTCGATATCATCAGTAGTCATACCCGGTTTCAGCTTCTTAGCTACCTCTTCCAATGTTGCGCTCACTAATAATGCGCTTTTGCGCATCAATTCGATTTCGTCTTTAGTCTTATAATGCACCATAGTAAAAACGGGTTGGACTTGTGTCTTTTAAACAGTGAAGCCACCAAGCATAAAGCCTGCAGCAGGGTTAGCTGCTGTCTGCTTTATGCTTCTGTGGCTACTTACGACCCAGCTGTCTAATGAGAATTAAACATTTGCCGGAGCAGTTCTGCCCTTGATACGGCCAGTGCTCATCAGGCCATCGTAATGGCGCATCAGAAGCTGGCTTTCGATCTGCTGCAGCGTATCCAGAATAACACCCACCATGATCAGCAGTGAAGTACCACCGAAGAAGGTTGCGAAATTACTGTTGATATGCACGGCAGCAGCTACACCGGGCAGGATACCCACCATTGCCAGGAAGAATGCACCTGGAAGGGTGATGCGGTCCATAACTGCACCAATATAATCTGCAGTTGCAGTACCAGGTTTAACACCTGGGATGAAACCATTGTTACGTTTCATTTCTTCGGCCATCTGGGTTGGGTTGAAGATCAATGCAGTGTAGAAGTAAGTGAATACAATTACCAATACTGCATAGATCACATTATACCAACCATTGGTATGGTCGCTGAAGATACGGATGAATCCGGAAGCACTGTCACTGGTAGCAAAACCAATAACGGTAGCCGGGATAAACATGATAGCCTGGGCAAAGATGATTGGCATTACACCCGCTGCATTCACCTTGAGAGGAATGAACTGGCGTACACCACCATATTGTTTGTTACCCACTATACGTTTAGCATAGTTCACCGGTACCTTGCGGGTACCTTGTACCAGCAGGATCAGACCGATAGTAATGAATATGAATACTGCCAGTTCTATCAGGAAAACCAGCAATCCGCCGCCGGCTTCCGCAGTTCTGGAGGTAAATTCCTGAATCAGGGCCTGAGGAAGGCGGGCAAGGATACCCACCATGATGATGATGGATGTACCGTTACCGATACCTTTATCAGTGATTTTTTCACCCAGCCACATTACAAAGAGGGTACCTGCAGTCAGTACGATTGTGGTAGTGAGCCAGAAGAAGAAGGTACCATATTCAGCGATAATAGCTCCGCTGGATTGGCCTCTCAGAAAGGCAACATACGCACTCGCCTGAAAACCGGTCACCACTACCGTAAGGATACGGGTGAACTGATTGATTTTCTTTCTGCCACTCTCTCCTTCTTTCTGGAGTTTCTGGAAATAAGGTACAGCTATGGTCAACAGTTGTATGGCGATAGAGGCAGAGATAAATGGCATGATCCCCAGCGCAAAGATGGACGCTCTTGAGAAAGAGCCTCCGGCAAACATATTAAACAGTCCGAGGATACCCTGATTGGATTTCTCTGAGAACTGATGCAACAGGTTGGCATCGATACCGGGTAACACGATATAGGATCCTACACGATAAATGAGGACAAGAAGCAGGGTTGTCAGGATTCTGCTACGCAGATCCTCGATGCTCCAGATATTCTTAATCGTTTCGATAAATTTCTTCACAGGAAGATGAATGTTTAATATTCAAAATTTCATCCCGGTTATGGCGGGACCAAATTCCAAACCTGCAATTAGCTGCTCTTCAGTAACTCTGGCCGGGATTTGTGATGTATTATTTCGCTGGCTGAATAAAAGATGAAAAGACGCACTACTCCGTAGGCGTCTCTCCAGTCGTGAAAACTTACACCAGTTCAACTGAACCACCAGCTGCTTCGATCAGCTGCTTGGCCTTTTCACTGATAGCGTTCACTCTTACAGTAACTTTAGCCTTCAGTTCGCCCTGACCCAGTATTTTTACTTTTGCAGTGCGGCTGATTAAGCCGTTCATGTACAGATTTTCCAGAGAGAAATCCTGTAAACCGTATTTTTCTACCAGGGTGTCAAGCTGACCGATGTTGAATACTACATAGGTAGTAGGATCCAGGCTCTTGAAACCACGTTTTGGCATACGACGCTGAATTGGCATCTGACCACCTTCGTGACCTCTTTTGCTGGAGTAACCAGCACGGGACTGACCACCTTTATTACCTTTTGTAGCTGTTCCACCTTTACCGGATGCTTCACCACGACCGAGGCGTTTTTCTTTATGTACGGAACCTTGTGCAGGTTGTAACGTGTGCAGATTCATTGAGTTAATTTTTTTTACTTACGCGGAAATTAACCGCTCGCATTAAATGTATAATGTTATTCGCAAATAATCCACTATAAATGTAGCATTTTTTTCCAGAGGAACGGCAAAGCCTTAACCCTGTACTTCTTCTACCTTTACCAGATGATTTACTTTACGCACCATCCCAAGGATCTGGGGAGTGGCTTCCACCTCAACGGTGTTGTGCATTTTGTTCAGACCCAGGGCCTTCAGCGTCAGTTTCTGACGTTCTGGACGGTCTATACCACTTTTTACCTGAGTGACTTTAATCTTTGCCATTGTTATTTTGAATTAGCACCTTACAATTACAGGAGCTGCTGCGGTGCAGCAGTCCCTTTCACCATAGGGTGTTATTATCCATTAAATACTTTCTTCAGAGATACGCTTCTGGTTTTTGCAATCTGTATTGGCTCACGCAGCAGGCCTAAAGCTTTGAATGTAGCTTTTACCACGTTGTGAGGGTTTGCAGAACCCAGAGATTTTGCCAGAACGTCAGTGATACCTGCGCTTTCCAGCACGGCACGCATAGAACCTCCGGCGATTACACCAGTACCATGAGCGGCTGGTTTGATCAGCACCTTAGCAGCGCCTTCTTTAGCCAGCTGGTCGTGAGGAATAGTACCATGCATTACAGGAACCTTGATCAGGTTTTTCTTGGCATCATCGATACCTTTAGTGATTGCTTCCTGTACTTCTTTGGCTTTACCCAGGCCATGACCTACTACACCGTGTTCGTTACCTACTACTACCAGGGCAGAAAAACTGAAAGTACGACCGCCTTTGGTGGTTTTGGTAACACGGTTGATAGCTACCACTTTTTCTTTCAGCTCCAGGTCACCCGCCTTAACTTTATTAAATGTATTCTTTGCCATTTTATTATTTGCGAATTACGATTTAATCAATTTCGATTTTTAGAATTGGAGACCAGCTTCTCTTGCACCATCAGCTACGCTCTTCACACGACCATGGTACAGATAACCACCACGATCGAATACTACTGCTGTAATACCCAGTGAGGTTGCTTTAGTAGCCACAGCTGCACCTACCAATTTAGATTTCTCGATCTTGGTACCTTTCTGTGCTACGATATCCTTATCGCGGGAAGATGCAGAAGCCAGTGTAGTACCGTTTGCATCATCGATCAATTGCACGTAAATATCGCTATTGCTGCGGAATACAGATAATCTTGGTCTCTGAGCGCTACCTACCACTTTCTTACGGATGCGGTAACGGATTTTCTGTCTGCTATTAACTGCTTTTGTGCTCATTTCTATGTTTAATTTATATATTCCGATGCTGCCGGAATATTGTTGAATTAGCTAACCAGTAAAGCATACCGGTTAGCCAATTAAAATTATTTACCTGCAGACTTACCTGCTTTCTTACGAACCACTTCATCGCTGTAGCGAACACCTTTACCTTTATAAGGCTCTGGTTTACGCAGGCTACGGATTTTAGCAGCTACCTGACCTAACAGCTGGTTGTCAATACCTTCCAGTGTGATTTTAGGGTTAGCACCCTTTTCAGTCAATGTAGTTACTTTCAGTTCTTTAGGGATTTCAATCACGATATTGTGAGAGTAACCCAGAGACAGGTCCAGCAGCTGACCAGCGTTGGCAGCCTTGTAACCCACACCCACCAGCTCAAGTTTTTTAATGAAGCCTTCTGTAACACCAACCACCATGTTGTTGATCAGTGCGCGGTACAGACCATGCAGTGCACGGTGACGGATCTGTTCAGTAGGACGAACTACTGTCAGTACACCATCAGCCACTTCTATTTTGATATCCCTGTCGATGTTCTTTTTCAGTTCACCTTTAGGGCCTTTTACTGTCAGTTCATTAGTAGCGGATACAGTTACTGTAACACCGGCTGCTAATTTGATAGGAGCTTTACCTATACGAGACATAATTGCAGTTTTTTACTGTTATGTGTTTTCGATCCCTCAGTGTTCAGCCACCGTATAGAAAGGCTTAATTCTGAAACGGACCATTTATTGGAGAGATCTGCACAAGCCATTGACAAACGCCAGAAGGTCCTGTGCGGACCTTAATATATTAATAAACGTAGCAAACAACTTCGCCACCCACGTTCTGTACTTTCGCTTCTTTATCAGTCATTACACCTTTAGATGTAGACACGATAGCGACACCCAGACCATTCTTGATACGTTTGAAATCAGCAGGTTTGGAGTATTGACGAAGACCAGGACGGCTGATACGCTGCAGATCAGTGATAGCAGGTACTTTAGTCTGAGGATCATACTTCAGAGCTATTTTGATCAGACCCTGTTTGTTGTCTTCTTCAAATTTGTACTTCAGGATATAACCTTTGTCGTACAGTATCTCAGTGATACGTTTTTTCAGTTTGGAGGCAGGAATTTCCACAATCCTGTGGTTGGCCATTTGAGCATTCCGGATTCTGGTCAGGAAGTCTGCTATTGGATCAGTAACCATTGTTTCTAATAATTTTAAAAACTTTTTACAATGCGATATCCAAATCGTGTAGATAGGAAAATCAAGATCTTTAACGAATATAAAAGGGGGAAAAAGGACAATTACTATTCGTCGGGGGATAATTGTCCATCCCATGAGTGGTGATTACCAGCTAGCTTTTCTTACGCCAGGGATCTTACCAGCGAGCGCCAGGTCACGGAACATATTACGGCAAAGACCGAAATGACGCATGTAACCTTTTGGACGACCGGAAAGCTGACATCTGTTGTGCAGGCGAACAGGAGAAGCGTTTCTAGGCAGCTGATCCAGTGCTTCGTAGTTACCTTCAGCTTTGAGGGCAGCACGTTTTTCAGCGAACTTAGCAACCATGGCTTCTCTTTTCCTTTGTCTAGCCTTTATGGATTCTTTTGCCATAATTAGAGTTTATAATTCCAGTTTATAAATGTCAAATTCCAAAACCCGGAAGGGATTTGGAATTTGAGATCAAATATTATTGTTGATCTTTCTTGATGTTCTTGAACGGCATACCCAGTTCTTTCAGGAGCTCGTAAGCTTCTTCGTTGGTGTTAGCCGTAGTAACGAAAGTGATATCCATACCGGAGATCTTTGTTACTTTATCGATGTCGATCTCAGGGAAGATGATCTGCTCATTGATACCCAGGGTATAGTTACCGCGGCCATCGAAAGCTTTTTCATTGATACCCTTGAAGTCACGTACACGAGGCAGTGATACAGCGATCAGACGATCCAGGAATTCGTACATGTTATAACCACGCAGTGTTACACGAGCACCGATTGGCATGTTCTTCCTGAGTTTGAAATTGGAAATATCCTTTTTGGATAAAGTAGCGATAGCTTTCTGACCGGAGATACGGGTCATTTCATCCACAGCAATATCTACCAGTTTCTTATCACCTACAGCACCATTGATACCCTGGTTCAGACAGATCTTCACCAGGCGAGGTACCTGCATTACGCTTTTGTAGTTGAATTTTTTGTGCAGAGTATTAACTACTTCAGTACGGTATTTAGTCTGCAGTCTGGGTGTATATGTAGTGTTTGCCATTATTTGATTGCCTCCCCTGATTTTTTAGCTATACGAACTAATTTACCATTTTCACGCTGACGGTTTACCTTGGTAGGTTTACCAGCCTTAGCATCCCACAACATTACGTTAGAAATGGCGATAGGAGCTTCCTGCTTAACAATACCACCTTTGGTATTCTGAGCAGTTGGTTTGGTATGTTTGGTGATGATGTTCACACCTTCTACCAGTACGCGCGCC
This sequence comes from Chitinophaga sp. LS1, assembly GCF_034274695.1. Lineage (NCBI taxonomy): Bacteria > Pseudomonadati > Bacteroidota > Chitinophagia > Chitinophagales > Chitinophagaceae > Chitinophaga > Chitinophaga sp. LS1. Next base: position 2,984,654 of record NZ_CP128362.1, on the reverse strand, counting down.
TTGTCAGGGATCACTTCCAGCACCTGACGGGGCTTGGTCCTGTCCTTATCATCGCCGGCAATCACTACAACGGTGTCGCCTTTCTTAATGTTGAACTTAGGCTTGAATCTCGTTTTCATTATTTGTTTATTTATAAACGCCAAGCGAAACATCGGTTCCGCTTGATTAATATTCGTTTTAGAAACGGGCAGCAAAGATATGCATTTATGCTGAAAGCACAAAGCAATAAGCTTTTTTTACTTTTTGCTTTATGCTTTCAGCGAACGCATCGATATCTTTACAATACTTCGGGAGCCAGAGAGATAATCTTCATGTATCCCTTATCGCGCAGCTCACGGGCAACTGGGCCGAAGATACGGGTACCGCGTGGCTCGTCAGAGTTGTTCAGTAATACAACGGCATTATCGTCGAAACGGATATAAGATCCGTCTTTACGGCGCAGCTTGTTTTTAGTTCTTACGATAACAGCTTTGTGCACTGTACCTTTTTTCACACCACCACCTGCGATCGCGTCTTTTACAGTAACAACGATCTTGTCACCTACTTTTGCGTAGTCCTGGCCGGAGTTGCCTAACACTCTAATACACAGTACTTCCTTGGCACCACTGTTATCAGCTACATTCAGCCTTGATTCTTGTTGTATCATCTTTTTATAAGATTTGTATTTGTTTAATCAGCGGCTGCATCCAGGAACGCTGCATGCAGCTTGAAACAATAATAAATTATTTTACCTTTTCGATCACCTCTATCAATCTCCAGCACTTATTCTTGCTCAACGGACGAGTTTCCATTATTCTAACGGTATCGCCGATGCTGCACTGGTTCAGCTCGTCATGAGCCATGAACTTGGTGGTTTTTTTCACGAATTTACCATAGATCGGGTGTTTCACTTTACGCTCAACGCTAACGCTGATTGTTTTTTCCGCTTTGTTGCTGGAAACGACACCAATTCTGGTTTTTCTTAATTTTCTTTCGCTCATTGTTGAAAGTATTTATTATCCAGACCGCTCCTTACGGACCGATGAATGAATTTATTTTTAAGGCTTAGAAGCCCAGTTCTCTTTTGCGCAGCTCAGTTTTCAGCTGTGCGATCTGACGCCTGAGAGAGCGGATGCTCATTGGATTCTCAATTGGCGTAATTGCGTGACTGAATGTAATTTTCTTCAGGCGTAATTGCTCTTCGGAGATTTTCTCTTTCAGCTCCTGTTCGCTTAAACCTTTCAGATCCAGCTTTTCGTTTGCCATTGTATTTATTATTTCTGGTTTATCGTTTATAGTTTATCCCGGTTGCTGTAGCAATTATGCTTCAGCGTAATCGCGACGTACTACAAATTTCACTTTAATAGGCAGTTTCTGTGCAGCCAGCTCCATTGCAGCTTTAGCTACTTCCAGAGGTACGCCGTCCGCTTCGAACAACATACGACCTGGCTTAACTACAGCAGCCCAATGGTCAGGAGCACCTTTACCTTTACCCATTCTGACTTCCAAAGGCTTGGCAGTAATGGATTTGTCAGGGAATATACGGATCCACACGTTACCCTCACGTTTCATTGCTCTTGTCAGAGCCACACGAGCAGCTTCGATCTGCCTGTCTGTGATCCACTTAGGTTCTAATGCTTTCAAGCCGAAACTACCAAAGGAGATATCCGCACCACGTTTTGCGTTCCCCTTGATGCGGCCTTTATGCATCTTCCTGTGTTTCGTTCTCTTGGGCTGTAACATCTTAGTATATGTTAAATGTTAATGTTAATTGTTATAAAGATTATCTACGGCCACCACCACGGTTATCGCCACCTCTTCTGTCGCCGCCGCGGTTATCACCACCTCTTCTGTCGCCACCGCCTCTTCTTTCTCCACCACGATGACCATGACCTTCACCACCTGTGCGGCCTTCGCCATCCTTACCGGAAATAGCATTTGGATTCAGATCGCGCTCACCCAGTACTTCACCTTTACAGATCCATACTTTGATACCGATCTTACCATATACTGTTTGTGCAAACAGAGAAGAATAGTCGATATCCATACGGAAGGTGTGCAAAGGTACACGACCTTGCTTCATCTCTTCTGAACGTGCGATTTCAGCACCACCCAGACGACCACCTACTTTAACCTTGATACCTTCAGCACCCATTCTCATTGCAGTAGCAATCGCCATCTTGATAGCACGTTTGTAGTTGATACGGCTTTCAATCTGTTTTGCGATAGTTTCAGCTACGATATTGGCATCTATTTCAGGACGACGGATCTCCAGAATGTTGATCTGTACATCTTCTTTAGAAGTCAGTTTCTTTATTTCTTCCTTGATGCGGTCTACCTCTCCACCACCTTTACCTATGATGATACCAGGCTTGGATGTATGGATGGTGATGATCAATTTACCTAAAGTTCTCTCGATCACTACCCTGGAAATGCCACCTTTGTTGATACGGGCATTCAGGTAAGTTCTGATCTTGTTATCTTCGATCAGTTTGGTAGCATAATCTTTTTTGCCACCATACCAATTAGAGTCCCAACCTCTGATGATACCTAACCTGTTACCAATAGGATTTGTTTTCTGACCCATGTTCTGGTTTATTTGTCTATTAGATAAATAGTTTAGTTTCTTTTATTTAGCCTCAGCCACTTTGCTGTCAACTGCAAGGGTTACGTGATTGCTTCTTTTGCGAACACGGTAACCTCTACCCTGTGGAGCCGGACGCATTCTTTTCAGGATACGACCACCATCAACGAAGATGGTTTTAACAATCAGATTCGCATCTTCAACGCGTACACCTTCGTTCTTCACTTTCCAGTTCGCAACAGCTGACAACAGCAGTTTTTCCAGAGGTACACTAGGGTGCTTAGGATGGAACTTTAATACATTCAGCGCTTTCTCAACTTCCATACCACGGATCAGGTCTGCCAGCAGACGCATTTTGCGGGTAGATGTTGGATTATTATTAAGCTTAGCTACTGCTTCCATTGTAATTATAAATTTGAATGTTTGAGGTCCGAAGTCCCGGGTTCGAGGTATTTCACGCTGCAAACCTCGAGCTTAAAACTTCAAACGAATGACTACATTTTCTTGTTAGCGTGTCCTTTAAAGTTGCGGGTTGGTGCAAATTCTCCCAGTTTATGACCTACCATAAACTCGGTAACGTATACCGGAATGAACTTGTTACCATTGTGTACCGCAAATGTATGGCCCACAAAATCAGGTGTGATGGTAGAACGACGGCTCCACGTCTTGATTACAGTACGCTTGGTGCCTTCATTCATTTTATCTACTTTCTTTCCTAATTTCTGGTCAACGTAAGGACCTTTTCTAATGGAACGACCCATGTCTTTTTATTTTTATTCTACTTTAACCGTTCCGCTTCTGGCTATCCGCCCGAAGCGGAACTGGTAAAAGCTTTATGAATTATAATTTTTTGCCGTTTTTCCTGCTGATGATCAGTTTATCAGAGCTCTTATGCTTACGAGTCTTCAGACCTTTCGCATATTTACCTGTTCTGGATCTAGGGTGACCTCCGGAAGATCTACCTTCACCACCACCCATCGGGTGATCTACAGGGTTCATGGCTACACCACGGTTACGTGGCTTGATACCTCTCCAACGGTTAGCACCCGCTTTACCAATTGATTGCAGTGCGTGGTCAGAGTTAGAAACTGTACCTACAGTAGCAGCACAAGTGATCAACACTTTACGCAGCTCACCAGAAGGCATTTTCATTACGGCATATTTTTCTTCCTTGTTGCTCAGCTGTGCATAAGTACCGGCACTTCTAGCGATTGCACCACCTCTACCAGGCTGCAGTTCGATATTGTGTACAACAGTACCCAGTGGCATGTTTCTCAGCGGCAGGGAGTTACCTACTTCAGGAGCAGCATCAGGACCGCTCACTACTGTAGCACCAACCTGTAAACCCTGAGGAGCCAGGATGTAACGTTTTTCACCATCTGCATAGTTCAGCAGTGCGATGAATGCGCTACGGTTTGGATCGTACTCAATGCTCTTTACAGTAGCAGGAATACTATGTTTGTCACGTTTGAAGTCTATGATACGGTAATGTTGCTTGTGTCCACCACCGATGTAGCGCATAGATCTTCTACCCTGTACGTTTCTACCGCCGGTTTTGGACTTAGCCTCCAGCAGGCTCTTTTCAGGAGTATCCGTGGTCAGCTCAGCGAACGCGTTGCCAATTTTCCAACGGGTACCGGCTGTCATCGGTTTAAATTTCTTCAGTGCCATGATCTAGTAATTGTTTAACTAGTTGCTTTATTTATAAATGTGATCTGCATATACATCCATCATGCCGCGTTGCCGCAGCTATGAGCACTATATGTTAGCATACAGATCTATAGATTCTCCTGCAGCCAGGGTTACAATTGCTTTCTTGTAAGAAGGTTTCTTACCAGCAATGAAACCAGCTTTGGTAAAACGCTGTTTAGCTTTACCAGGCATAACGGCAGTGTTCACTTCTGATACTGCAACGCCATAGAACTCTTCAACTGCTTTCTTGATTTCCAGTTTGTTGGATTTCTTGTCTACGATGAAGTAGTAACGGTTGAATTTATCAGTGGCTTTGTTCACTTTTTCACTTACTACCGGTCTGATTAAAACGTCTGAAAGTTTCATCTTTTATCGCTTTGAGTGGCAGGCTTTCCCGCCAGCTGTGTGATTTAAATTTGACAATTAAGCTTCTACCGGCTCTTCTGTGAAGATTTTGGCAGCACTCTCAGTGATGATCAGGGTATTGCTATTCATGATATCATAAGTATTGATATCGCTCAGCATTACGCTATCTACTGTAGGGATGTTGCGCAGAGACAGGTACACATTATCATTGTATTCAGGCAGTACAACCAAAGTCTTACGGCCATTTACATTCAGGTTCAGTTTCGCCAGGATACCCGCAAACTGTGAAGTTTTAGGAGTAGCCAGGTTCAGATCTTCCAGAACGATGATACTGTTTTCTTTAGCTTTTACAGACAGTGCAGAAATCTTAGCGAGATCTTTTACTTTTCTGTTCAGCTTAATGTCATATTTGTGCGGTTTTGGACCGAAGATGGTACCACCACCTTTATACAGTGGGTTACGGATGTTACCTTTACGGGAACCACCAGTACCTTTTTGCTTGTGCAGTTTACGGGAAGCACCTTTCACCTCAGCACGGGTCTTTACCTTGTGGGTACCCTGACGCTGAGCAGCGAGGTATTGTTTAACAGCCAGGTAGATCACGTGGTTGTTAGGCTCCACTCCGAAAATTTCTTCAGGGAGCTCAATAGTTCTTCCTGTTTTCTTACCTTCTATATTTAAAATATCAAGTTGCATATTACTTCTGGATTAAAACGATTGAACCAATGTGGCCGGGAACGGAACCACTTACCAGGATATAATTTTTCTCAGCGAAAATCTTAACGATCTTAAGACCTTTAACTTTCACCTGCTCATTACCGGTTTGACCAGCCATACGCATACCCTTGAATACGCGGGAAGGATAAGAGGATCCACCCACGGAACCAGGAGCTCTGCTTCTGTCGTGCTGACCGTGTGTAGCTTCGCCCACACCGCTAAATCCATGGCGTTTAACAACACCCTGGAAGCCTTTACCTTTTGAGGTACCGACTACGTCAATTGTTTCTCCTTCTGCAAATATTTCGGTGGTAATGGTTTCACCAAGAGCTTTTTGTATATCCGGGTTGCGGAACTCTTTTACAAATCGTTTGGGGGAGGTACTTGCTTTCGCGAAGTGATTGATTTGTGCTTTGGTAGCGTTCTTTTCTTTTTTCTCGCCAAATGCTACCTGAATAGCGTTGTAACCGTCAGTCTCTTGAGATTTAACCTGAGTTACTACGCATGGACCGGCTTCGATGATGGTCACAGCAGTCTGCTTACCATTCGGTTCGAAGATGCTGGTCATGCCGATCTTTTTGCCAATAATACCTTTCATGTTATTATATATTATACCCAGCGCCTGGGGGTGGATCTAGCTATCCCCAGGATAGGCGGTTTAAATGCTTTATTGGGCGGCCACCCAGAAGGCGTGACCTATATTTTAATTTGTGGCGTTTACACTCTGACAAACGGAGATTACTTTCCCCTGTGAGATTGTATACCTCACTGTCAGCAAAACAGCAGTCATAAGATTAAATCAAACCAGGCAGGCCTTTTGCCCACCTGCTGATGTCCTACGCTTTGATTTCTACTTCCACACCGGAAGGCAGATCTAACTTACTCAAGGCGTCTACAGTCCTGGAAGAAGAGGTGTAGATATCCAGTAAGCGCTTGTGTGTGCACAACTGGAACTGCTCACGAGCTTTCTTGTTAACGTGCGGTGAACGCAGCACCGTAAAAATTTTCTTTTCAGTTGGCAAAGGTATTGGACCTGTTACCACGGCACCAGTGTTACGCACTGTTTTAACGATCTTCTCAGCAGACTTATCTACCAGATTATGATCGTAGGACTTCAGCTTGATTCTAATTCTCTGAGACATATGCAATGAACTTCTACTTTTTTCCCCTTTACAATTTGGGAGGGCAAAGGTAATCAGTATTTTTGTATTCCCCAACAATACCGGGGAAAAATAAATACCTTTTTAGTTAATTGTAGAATGATGGCGGGTTTGAGGCAAATGTTAATTTGTGTAAAAGTATAATTAAGGCAGGAAAATAACATATTAAAGGAAATTGGCACACTGTTGGCTTCGCTGCTTCCAATACCCCCCATAAAAAAAACAAGCCGCCGGGAAACCGGCAGCAAGTCCTGTCTGGGAATGCAATAAGCAATATTTCTAGACCTGTCAGCTTCAGAGAGGTAACTTACCCAACAAACGCTGAATCAGACTAAGAACTAAAGCCAATACCTGGTTCAATAAATCCATAGATGTTTTTGAAGGCTTTTCATAAGGTTATGCCTACTCTGTTACTTGGTTTTCGGCAATCCCAAATGCCCCTCACACAAGGAACATTGGATTAAAATTAGCCGCAGAGAATCAATTTGTAATAGTTCATTTCATTCATTTTCAGCTGCTTGTTCATTTCGTTCAGTGAAGAAAAATGGCCCGTTCATTTTCTTTTAACTAATACTCCTGAATACGCCACTCCCCCCAGCAAATCCAGATTGTTCACCATGAGATAGCTCGTTCATTATAAAAAAAGCCTCCCCGGCTCGCACCAGGAAGGCAATAAGTTGGAAAATGTCTTTTTTGTTGCGTGGCATTTTCCGTGGAATCAGGGGCGTAATAAATTACAAACCACCCAGCAGAGATTGCAACAGCGTTAAAAGTGTTGCTAATAATTGGTTCAGCAGATCCATGGTTATGGTTTTTCACTGGTTACGCCTACTCTAATAATGGTTTTCGGCAATCCCATATTCTAAAATTAGTAAGTAGTAGGAATACTACCATCGTTCATTTCATTCATTTTCAACTAGTTCAGAATATTCCGTTCAGTTATTCCTGTTCAGTATTAATCTCACACATATCCCCACATAAAAAGGTCCCGGTTACTACCAGGACCTTTAAAAGCTTGCCAATGTTTCGGGAATCTACAGGCTACCGAACAGAGTATACAAGAACTTAGTCAATGCTGCTAGAATAGTTGCGTTCATTTTCTTAGTTTTTCAGAGGGTAAAGGCCTACTCTATTGTTTAACTGGTTTTCGGCAATCCCAGCAACGCCCCTGGCGGCGTCTTACTTATATAAAGATAATAGTCACTTTCCTTATTACAACCATTCATTATGTTCATTATCAACCAGTTCATTCAAAGTGTTCAAAACAGAAAAAAGCCGCCCACAGACCAAAATGATCCGTAAGCGGCCCCTCATTATTTTTCTAATGCCTATTTCATATTACGCTTCTCCTCGTTGTAGATCTCCTTCGCCTTCGCTCCAGGCAGGAAAATCTGGAAACCTACACCCAGGTTCAACTGCTGTGCCGTAGTTGAGTTACCACCACCAACAATAATATTGTACTTCAACAGCGTTTCCAACGCCACATTAGGTGTAATGAAGTAAGAAATACCAGGGCCTACACCCAATTCTACCCCATTCGTAGATGCGCCACTCGCAGGATTCGTACCACCAAAACCGGCATTACCCTCTACAAAAAACCTTGCACGCTTGGAAAACTCCAGCTTCTGCACATTCTTGTCTGTCGGATAATAACGCGCCAGGGCACCAATACCATAACTTACATCAGAACCTGCTCCATTACTGGTCGACAGCCCGAAATTCACATATCCACCCACTGCCAGCCCATCACTGATAAACCAGGCTGCTTTAGGGTTCAGATTAAAACTAAACTGGGTACTGGATTTTTGAAAATTCAATCCAATGTCTGTAATGTCAGATCCAATCAAAATGTTTCCTTTCTGGGTCTGCGCAAATGCCGTGGTGCTAAAAAACAATACCGTCATCAGGGCCAGGGTTAATGCTTGGAATTTTTTCATTTTCAGTTTTTTGATTTTATTGATTAATACTTGCCATCGGGACAATGCCCTATCGAACTAGGAAATACATGCAATCTGTAAATGTGTCTTGCTTTGCTAATGGTACCTGAGCCAATAAGATAAGAGGATAAATAAGCAGGGATGGGGACAAATGGGGTATTTCAAATTCAGTGCCAGACATCAACAATATAGTTGCGAATATACTGGAAATGAATCAAATAAGTATAAAGAAAATGAGATTAAATGAAGCTGGTATTGCAATCGATGGCTATTATTAGTCGGTAAGCTGTTCCTGCAGCCACTCAATATGGGGTATAAACTGACCTTTGCGTTGCAGATAACCCAGCACGCTGTCCAATCGCTCCGCCAATCTGGGGCCGGTAGCACGCGAAATGGGGTGTACACTCAATTCCCAACTACGGAAATGCAATGAAATAACAGGTTGACGGCCTAAAAAGAGTTTCGTAATCCACAACGGACGCACAGACTCCGCATAAATCTCATAGCAATCCCCTTCTATGGTCATAGGACGCACCCGCTGACCACCGGAGTGGTATAAGTACCCGGCAGCCCTCAGCGAACTATAATCGGGCTTTATGGATGCCCTCATGCGACAACCGTATAAGCGGTCACCAATGATCTGCTCCAATACTTCTTTATCCAAAGCACCATGTGAAGCAACTTCGTGTTTGAGGGCTAACTGACGCACCACTTCCGGATAGGCCTGCGCCCAGGAGGCGGTAATAAAAAAAGTAGCTCTTACCTGGTACTTGTCCAGTAAGGTGATTGTTTTTCCCAAACCATCCAGTGAAATCTGCTGCCTTTCTTCCAGGCTCATCTCCTGGCCATTATTATTATTGGCTGACAGTTTCAGCTCTTCCAGATCAATACTGATCAAAATTCGGGGGGTGTTCATTTTTGGTTAAAGTCGGCTTTTGTATAGAGACAATTTTGGGTATATACTACCCTATATAGAAAAGATCCAGCATCTTGAGGATAAAACGTTGCAGTGATAGAGATGTTACAATTGGCCCCAAACAAAAGTCCCGTTCCGGATTAACCGGAACGGGACCATATTCAATCAGATACTAATCATGATTTATGCATTCACTTTACCTTTTGCCTTTGCCATTTCTTCTTCAGCAACAGCATTTGGAGCAGGTGAGTAGTGAGAGAACTCCATGATGGAAGTAGCACGACCGGAAGACAGGGAGCGCAGCTGAGTTACATATCCGAACATTTCTTTCAGAGGTACTTTAGCTTTGATTACCTGTACACCGTTTCTCATTTCCATACCTTCCAGCATACCACGACGACGGTTCAGGTCACCTGTTACGTCACCCATGTATTGGTCTGGGGTCTGAACTTCTACTTTCATGATTGGTTCCAGCAGAACTGGTTTTGCTTTACGACCTGCTTCACGGAAAGCTGATCTTGCAGCCAATTCGAAGGATACTGCATCGGAGTCAACCTGGTGGAATGAACCATCATACAGGCGAACTCTCAGGTTATCCAGCGGGTAGCCAGCCAGTACACCCTGGTGCATAGCAGACTCAAAGCCTTTCTGTACCGGAGCAACGAATTCTTTAGGGATGGAACCACCGAAGATATCGTTGATGAACTGGAATTGTTTACCGTCGTTCTCTTTCAGCCATTCCGGATCAGCAGGGCCGATTTCGATCTGGATGTCTGCGAATTTACCGCGACCACCAGTTTGTTTCTTATAAACCTCACGGTGTTCAACCTTCAGCGTGAATGCTTCCTTGAAAGCAACCTGAGGTGCACCCTGGTTAACTTCTACCTTGAACTCGCGACGCATACGGTCAACGATGATTTCCAGGTGAAGCTCACCCATACCGCTCAATACGGTCTGGCCGGTTTCTTCATCAGTTTTAGCTTTCAGGGTAGGATCTTCTTCTACCAGTTTAGCGATAGCCAGACCCATTTTGTCCATATCCGCCTGAGTTTTAGGCTCGATAGCGATGTGGATAACTGGTTCCGGGAAGGTCATAGATTCCAGTACGATAGGATTTTTCTCATCGCACAGGGTATCACCTGTTTTGATATCTTTAAAACCTACAGCAGCACCGATATCACCAGCTTCGATGAAGTCGATTGGGTTCTGCTTGTTGGCGTGCATCTGCATGATACGGCTGATACGCTCATTTTTACCTGTACGGGTGTTCAGTACGTAAGAACCAGCATCCAGGTGACCGGAATAAGCCCGGAAGAACGCCAGACGACCTACGAATGGATCAGTCATGATCTTGAACGCCAGTGCAGAGAATGGTTCTTTTGCATCTGGCTTACGCTCGATCTCGTTACCATTGTCAGGATCAGTACCTTTAACCGCTTCGATATCTACTGGTGAAGGCAGGTAACGACATACGGCATCCAGCATTTTCTGTACACCTTTATTTTTGAATGAAGAACCGCACAGCATTGGGATGATAGCGATATCGATCGTTGCTTTACGGATAGCTTCGTGAATTTCATCTTCAGAGATAGTGTTAGGATCTTCGAAGAATTTCTCCATGAGTTTGTCATCGTATTCAGCAACAGCTTCTACGAGTTTAGCTCTCCATTCTTCAGCTTCATCCTTCATATCAGCAGGAATTTCGATTTCCTGGTAGGTAGCACCTTTACCTTCTTCGTCCCAGATGATACCCTTCATGGTGATCAGGTCAACCACACCTTTGAAAGTATCTTCAGCGCCGATAGGCAGCATCAGTGGAACCGGATTTGCACCCAGCATTTCCTTCACCTGTTTTACCACGTTCAGGAAGTCAGCACCGGCACGGTCCATTTTGTTTACGAAACCTACACGTGGTACACGGTAGCGGTTAGCCTGACGCCAAACGGTTTCAGACTGTGGTTCAACGCCGGATACAGCGCAGAACAGAGCCACCAGACCATCCAGTACACGCAGGGAACGTTCAACCTCAACGGTGAAATCCACGTGACCTGGAGTATCGATGATGTTAAATTTGTATTCTTTTGTATCTGGCTGGAGCTTTCCCTGAGTGGTTGGGAATTTCCAGAAACAGGTAGTAGCAGCAGATGTGATGGTAATACCTCTCTCCTGCTCCTGCGCCATCCAGTCCATGGTGGCGGCACCTTCGTGCACTTCCCCTATCTTATGGGATTTACCTGTGTAGTACAGGATACGCTCTGTGGTAGTGGTTTTACCCGCATCAATGTGCGCCGCAATACCAAAGTTTCTTTGAAATCTTAAGTCTGCCATAATATTAAAATGACTGTATAATAATGCAATTTGGGGGGCAAAGGTAATTCATTTTTGCTAATAAATACAACAGGCAACTTTGCCAAATTGTTATTTCAGCAGCAGAATACTTACGCGACCCTTTAGTTACAAGGTTTAAAAAATTGGTATATATGAGAAAAGGAAAAACATCCCCCAGTATAGCCCAGAGGATGTTTCCCTTATATCTTTATAAACCATCTACCGTAAAACGGCAGTAGATTTAGATCCTGAAGTGAGAGAATGCCTTGTTAGCTTCAGCCATACGGTGAGTATCTTCTTTCTTTTTGAAAGCAGCACCTTCACCTTTTGCAGCAGCTACGATTTCAGCAGCCAGCTTTTCAGCCATGCTCTTACCATTCCTTTCACCTGCGAAACGGATCAACCATTTCATAGACAGGGAGATCTTTCTGTCAGGACGAACCTCAGAAGGGATCTGGAAGGTAGCACCACCGATACGACGGCTTCTAACTTCAACGGCAGGAGTTACGTTTGTGATCGCTTTCTTCCACACTTCGTAACCATTATCGTTAGTGATAGTGCTCACTCTGTCGATCGCATCGTAAAATATCCTAAAGGCAATGCTCTTTTTGCCCTGCTCCATCACGTTATTAACAAACCGGGTAACCTGTTTGTCGTTAAAGCGAGGATCCGGAGCCAAAGGCATCTTTTTCGCGGCTTGCTTTCTCATTTATTTGGAAAATTTCAAATAGTTATTATAAATTATTTCTTAGCCTTTTCCTTTTTGGTACCATACTTGGAACGGCTCTGCTTTCTGTCTTTCACACCAGCAGTATCGAGGGAACCACGAACGATGTGGTAACGAACACCCGGTAAATCTTTTACCCTACCACCACGGATCAGTACGATAGAGTGCTCCTGCAGGTTATGTCCTTCACCAGGGATATAAGCAATCACCTCTACTTTGTTGGTCAAACGCACCTTTGCTACCTTACGCAGTGCAGAGTTTGGCTTCTTAGGGGTGGTTGTGTACACACGGGTACAAACACCACGGCGCTGTGGACAGCTATCTAAAGCCCTGGACTTGGACTTAGCCCGGATAATTTCTCTTCCTTTTCTTACTAATTGTTGTATAGTAGGCATTCTACCTAAGTTTTTTTTTCTGTCGGTTTACAATGACATCCAAATCACCCAGAATGGGAATTTGGGAGGGCAAAGGTAACACGAACCTTGTTAATAACAAAATGTTTTGAACATTTTTTTGAAGGAAATCATGTCATGTATTGATTAATTCCGTGACAATATCCGTCCATTCCATGTCCAGCGTAGATTCTGGCATACTTCGTCCCGCTCTGTTGTACCAATACCGGGCGTTTCCCCGGTCGCCTTCTTTCCTGTGGAGGTAGGCATGCACCTAGGCGGCCGTGTCATTATCCATATGCTCGATAATGTCGTGAGCCTGTTGCCAGTTCCCTTTACCATCCCACCACAAAGCCTTCAAATAAGGTGAAATCTCCCCAGGAGGAGCAGCCTGATCCAACGACGCGATGAAAGATACCATGGTCATAGGGCGCAAATGTACAAAATAGCTTTGTGTTTCCATCGCGCCTTTGGTTAAAATAAAGGCTAACCCGTACATATGCCGTACATAAGCCGTAGATAAGCCGCCTCTATATAGATGCGGCTTATCTACGGCTTATAGGCGGGATATAGGCGGCTTATAGGCGGCTTATCTCCCTGTGAGACCTAAGGATGTCTTATCGGATACGTATTTCGGCCGACATATATAAACAAAGCCGTCTTTGTGCAAAGACGGCTTTATATAAAAGAGAAAGACCATCTACTCGCGCAGATGGCCTTTCAATTCAACACAACTAAGACTATTTTGAGTAAGTTCCTACTTTGTAATTCCAGTGACGGGTATCTTCCGCTTTACCCGTACGGATAGCATCCAGCCTTTGCAGCAACTCATTTCCTACCTCGTATCTGGTAGTATCAAGCCTGATCTGGTGCTCTTTGTAATCCAACTCCTGTACATAGGCCACACTGGCAGCTGTACCGGTGCCAAATACCTCGCGGAGGGTACCCGCTTCATTCGCCGTTACCAACTCTTCGATCGATACCGGCCTCTCCTCTACTGTCAAGCCCATATCTTCCAATACAGACATTACAGCAGCGCGTGTTACCCCAGCCAGAATCGTGCCTTGATTCAAATCCGGCGTTATGGCAGTGTTCCCTATTATGGCAAACACATTCATTGTACCGCATTCCTGTAAGTATTTGAATTCCAATCCATCTACCCACAGTATCTGATCATAACCCTGCTTGCGTGCCTGCATGGTTGGGTACATTACCCCGCCATAGTTACCTGCTGCTTTGGCAGCACCTACACCACCAGGAAAAGCACGAATATATTTGTCCTGTACCAGCAATTTAATCGGTTTATTAAAATACGGACCGGACGGCGAGTTAATAATAACAAATTTATACGTATCTGAAGGCCTTACGCCAATAAATTCATCAGCGGCAATCATAAAAGGACGTAAATACAGGGAACAACCATCATTAGTCGGTACCCAATTTCTGTCCAGATCGATCAAAAGTTCCATCCCGCCTATAAAAAGCCACTCCGGTACTTCAGGCATCCCCATACGCTCTGCAGAACTGTTAAAACGTGCATAATTATCGTATGGACGGAAAATCATCGGATTGCCCTCCTGATCTTTGTAGGCTTTGATGCCTTCAAAAATAGCCTGGCCATAGTGCCATGCAGCATTGGAAGGACTCACTGACAGATGGCCGAAAGGCAGGATCTCTGCATTCTTCCACTCTTTCCCATCAAAATCTGCCACCAACATATGGTCGGCATATTGCTTCCCGAAGATAAGGTTATTGAAGTCTATTTCCCCAATCCTTGAGTTCTTTGTGCGGGTTACCTTAATTTTTTTTAAGGCTTCTTCCCCTACCCTGTTTTCTATTTGTTTATCTACTCCCATCATAATAAAGTGCTGTTAATTTGTTTTGGATGTATGAAAGGAAGGCGAAATCTAAAGTCGGAAATCGCGCATCTGAAAATGAATAGACTTAAATTTGCTCAATTCGTCAAATGCAAATAAAGCAAATTTTTCCCCAAAGGGGGCCTTTACATTCAATTTAAACTATATATGCATGTCTTTTGATCAAGTACAGCTGGACCCATACTTTCTGGCCAGGATCTTTACCCAGCCCATCATACCGGGGGAAAAAGCACCTGTTGCCACCACTCCTGCTGTCATTCCGGACGTGAAATTTTTAGGTGAAAATCAAAAAAATATTGCGCTATTCATACAAAATGAGGGGGGAGCGTACTTAAACGAAGAATTATTCAACCTCCTCACCAATATCTTAAATGCCTGTAAACTGGGTATGCAGGATATAGCATTGATAAATATAGCCCATTACCCTGCCATGGCCTTTACATCCTGGCAATCGGCCGTAAAAATGAAGCAGGCTGTGTTTTTTGGCATCCCTCCTGCTACCATGGGGTTGGAAGATTTCCCTGTTTACCAGATGATCTCCGCCAATGGCTGTCAGTTATTGCATTCAGACGATCTGCAGCTCATCGCACAGGATAAGATGTTGAAAGGAAAGCTGTGGGGAGGCCTCAAACTATTGCTGGGGATATAAATCTGTAACTTACATTCATGAAGCTAGTATTCGCTACCAACAACGAAAATAAAATAAAGGAAATCCGCTCCATGCTGGGCGACACGTTCGAGATCATCACCCTACAGGAAGCCGGTATCGACATCGATATACCGGAACCACACGATACCCTGGAAGAGAATGCCCGGGAAAAATCGGTGACCATCCACAATATGACTCACCAGCACTGCTTCTCTGAAGATACAGGGCTGGAAGTATTTGCATTGAACGGCGCCCCCGGTGTACTCTCCGCCCGCTATGCCGGCGAGCAGAAATCTGCCGAAGACAATATTGAGAAGATGCTGCACGAAATGAAAGGCCAAACCGATCGCCGTGCCCATTTCAGAACCGTCATCTCCCTTATTCTCGACGATAAAGAATACCAGTTCGAAGGTATCTGCCCCGGCACGATCCTCACCGAACGCAGAGGTGGCAAAGGCTTTGGCTACGATCCTGTCTTCGTTCCTGATGGTTCTGCGCTCGCATTTGCCGAAATGGACATGGCCGGCAAAAATGTTTTTAGCCACAGAGCCAAAGCATTCCAGAAACTGATTGCCTTCCTCAAGGCTCACTGATAACATACATAAATGGCCAGAGTAAAAATTGAGCTTCCCGAACAAATGGATTTTCACACCCAACTCCCTGTAAGGATTGGGGATATCAACTATGGCGGTCACGTAGGTAACGATGCCATTCTCTCTATCATTCACGAAGCACGTCTCCGCTTCCTTGCCAATTTCGGGTATGGTGAACTGGACAAAGATGGTCAGGCAGGCCTTATCATGGCCGATGCCGCCCTCGTATACAAAGGTGAAGGCTTCCACGGCGATATCTTTGACATCGCTGTAGGGGCCGACGATTTCACCCCTTTTGGGTTTGATCTTTACTACCGTATTACAACTGTCCGCGGGGATAAAACCATCCTGATCGCAGAAGCCAAATCCGGTATGATTTACTTTGATTACAAAACCAGAAAAGTAGCCCGCCTGCCCGAAGAGTGGAAACAAACTCTTTCACCTGTTAAATAAATATCGCGCATGGACTTTGAGCAATTGAAGAGCATTATCACCACCCGTCGGAATATCAAGCCGTTTTCTATGAATGGCAAACACATTCCGGACGAACAAATTCAGGCTCTCCTTGAACTGGCTGACTGGGCCCCTACTCATGGTTATACTGAACCATGGTACTTTCCGGTATTTAGCGGCGATGCCGTAAAACGCTTTTGTACAGCTCACGCTGAGCTATACAAAGCCAATACCGCCCCTGATAAATTTATCCTGGGCAACTACGAAAAACTGAAAACACAGGGCGACCTGGCCTCCCACGTAATCGTACTTTGTATGAAGAGAGGCAACAAACCAGGTATTCCTGAAATTGAAGAGATTGCTGCCGTATCCTGTGCAGTCCAGAACCTGTGGCTGGGAGCTACCGCCCTGGGACTGGCTGGCTACTGGGGTTCCGGTGGTATGACCTTCTCTCCCGCCATGAAAGATTATCTTTCTCTGGGCGAGGAAGACAAGGTAATCGGCATCTTTTACCTCGGTTATTCCGATGAACCCCTACCTGAAGGCAGGCGCTTAAAGCCAATGTCTGAAAAAGTGAAGTGGGAAAAATAAAAATCCGGTATTTTTATTGATATGGCTTTGGGTGCTCACAACTTACTCAAAGCCATATTCTTTTTAATCTGCTAATACATGAAGGTCAGATTAACCTTACTCCTGCTATTCTTGTGTCATGTAGTATTGCTGCACGCACAAACCCCTGCGTCCAAGCCCCTGGACAGCGCGACCCTGAGCAAAATCATTTCACAACAGGTGAAAGACAGCTCTTCGGGGAAACCTAAACTACACCTTTCTGATACCTCGGTGGCGGTGCTGATCACCCGACTGGAAAGTTATACCCTCATGCTCAATGAGGTAATGAGTATACTAAAACGAGGGATGGATACTTCTGAGATCAGTGAACGACTCCCACTGATCGATTCTTCTCTGAATGTAGTGAAGCGGGATATTACCGCCCTTGGAAGTACCCCGAATGTAATGGACCTGTATACCAACAGGGTCTTACTCGTACAATTGGAATGGCGGCTGGATAACTGGCAAAGCCAGTTATTCAAATATTATGATAAATTAGTAAACATCACGGATACCCTACAGCAATTGCGAAAGGATACCACCATGAGAGATATACCTGCGGAAGATGAACTGCGGGATATTTATGTGGGGCAAATGGCCACACTGATCACCAAGTGGAGACAGGTGGACAGTGCGAACAAGCGCAATTTATTGTTCCTTGGATTATTACAGAATAAGGTGGCAAAGCGGTACCTGGAATCCACCAACCTGTTAGAGGATATGGATTTCCAGTTGTCGAAGTATAGTGTGCGGATGTTCGATAAAGATTTCAGTTATCTGTGGGAACCGCCGCGGCCAGGTAAAAAGGGGCCTACTTTCCCACACGTATTACAGCGATCAGTGGCGAAAAATATGCATGTATTGCAGATCTTTTTTGCTATCAGAAGACCGATGATCTTATTCTGGTTGCTGGCGGCAGTAGGGTTTGCATGGTGGGTAATGTCGAACATAAGACGGATCAGAAGAGATCATACCGGTCCGGAAGCGGAGACCATCCTGCAACAGATCAGGTATGTGATTGTACATCCGATAGCGGGCACATTGTTATTGATGGCCACCTTGTCGGCCATGCTGAATATTCAGTACCCGATATTGTTTTCGGAGATTACATGGGGTATAGCGGTGATTTGCGCTTCTGTTATTATTAAAAAGTATCTGCCAGGACATTTGTTCAGAAGATGGTTCCTGCTCGTATGCCTGTTAGCGTTATACTGTGTGAATAACCTGTTGATACAGGTCACATTTACAGAGCAGTGGGGCGTCTTTACAGGTGGCATACTCGGTGTGATCTTAGGTTACTACCTGTTGCACAGCATTGAGCAAACCAAGCTGCCATTACCGAAATATGCAAAACATGCGGTGTGGATCTTTATGATGATGAGTGGATTGTCATTGTTCCTGGTGATCATAGCGCGGGTCACTGCGGCAAAGATCTTTGGTGCGGCGGGCGTGGTAAGTATTACCATTTCACTGGCGATTGTGTTGACGGTGGAGATACTGATGGAGGCCATTTACCTGCATGTGGAGGCGAATAAACATTCAAGTACGTTTGTGTCTTTCCTCGATTATCAGCATATCAAGGCAAGGTTGAAATCGATCCTGTATGTAATAGCAACAGTGGGATACCTGACGCTGATAGCCAGGAACCTGTACATATATGACGCCTTGTATGAACTGGTAGCAGATATACTGGTGGCAGAACGAAAGATAGGCAGTTTTGCTTTTTCTTTTGGAGGGGTGATTGTGTTCCTGTTGATTATTTGGGTGTCTTCGGTGGTGAGTCAGTTATTAACTTTCTTATTGGGATATACCGGCAATAATGTACCGACCCGCAAAGGCTGGGGATCTTACATGTTGTTACTACGACTGGCAGTTTTAGGAGCTGGCGTATTACTGGCGTTTGCAGCTTCGGGGATACCATTGGATAAGCTGGCAATTGTCGTGGGGGCATTGGGTGTAGGTATTGGTTTTGGATTACAGAATATTGTGAATAACCTCGTGTCGGGGATTATACTGGCTTTTGAAAAACCAATTGAGGTGGGTGATACCATTGAATTAGGAACCCGTACGGGTGTGGTAAAGGAGATTGGTATCCGGTCCAGCAGGATTTCGGCTGGTGATGGATCGGAGGTGATTGTGCCGAATGGAGAACTGATTGCGCAACAGCTGGTGAACTGGACATTGAGTAACCGTTCACGGAGAGTAGACATCAGTGTAGGTGTGACGTATGGTGCGGATATTAATAAGGTGATATTGGTGATGAAACAATGCTTGCAACAGCATGAAGGGGTCATGGCGGCGCCGGAGCCCACAGTGTTACTAAGTAACTTCAGAGATGGGGGGATGGATTTTCAGGCATTCTTCTGGATCAATGATCTGGGTCAGGCAGGGAGCATGAAAAGTGCGGTGCTGACGTCAATATATGCTTCCCTGCAGGAAGCGGGTATTACGATTGCACATCCTACACCACAGCAGGTGCAGATAAATATGGATCCCATGTTCTGGCAACAACAGCACCCTAATCCACCAACACCATAGTTTCTGAAAGCGTATTCACGCTTTCAGAAACAAAATGATGAAAACCTGCCACGGGAAAATCGGGTAATATCCATTAAATGTCTTCACTATAACGCAAGGTAGCATCTGGCACACTGTATGATGTATCAGTATATAAAGCTAAGATTATGAAAAACTTACAACTTGCGTTACTGGGTTTTGCCATCATGCTGTTAAGCAGCTGCGAAGTAGTAGGCGGTATTTTTAAAGCCGGTGTATGGACAGGGATCATTGCTGTAGCAGTTGTGGTGTTCCTGATCATATTTCTGATATCCCGTGGACGGAAGTAACAGAGCCACTGATATATCCGTTGGCATAAAACTCCTGCTTGATGCGGGACCATATCCACGCACGGCCCTTGCCTGATTTAAGCAGCCATTCATGTTTCATTGCGGAGATCTTATCCTCAAAGTTTTGCAGATAGATGACCTCCCATGGCCTGTACTGCAGGGTACCTTTCTGGCGCCCATGCACATTGTGAAAGTGAAATCTTTTAACAAGATCAGTCGTGTGTCCGGTATAGATTTTCTGGTACCTCCGGGAAAAAAGGATATAAACGGTATACATATTAATGGTTAAGCCATGAAACACAAAAGGTTACCCTGTGTCGGAGGTAACCTTTTGTATTCCTGTATTTCATAGAGAAGCAAAGATACTTATTTTATCCGGGCAAGGCGGGCATAAATTTCCATCATGCCCGTTTGTCCTAATAAATCTTTGTCCTTCTTATGGCCGACCAATCCTCTTTCATCACTTTCGGTAGTCCATACTTTGTCGGCATCTTCCTGCATTGCATTGATATACTGTCGGTTACCATCCACAGCATACAATGCTTCGTACCCTCTGAGCAGGACAGCATTGAACCAATAGGAATATGGAAACCTGCCCTGGCGGAAAAAGTGAGTATAACTGCCGGCTGCTATGTGTTGTGCAGCTTCCAGGTAATGCTTATCCTTTGTAATATGATATAGTTTGACATTGGCTTCCAGCATCGTACCCGCATTGTAGGTGTAAGCAGCGGAGTCGATTTTCAACGATGGCACATGGATCATGTCGTAATAAAAGCCTTCGGGCGCCTGCAGGTATTTGTTGACCCAATTGTACAACAGCAGCGCTGTATCGAGATAGCTTTTCTGGTGGGTAGCCTGATATAACTGTAAGGCTACCAATACGCCCGGGCCATTGGAGCAGGTGTTTTTACCACCTTTATCTCCCTCTTTCCAGTATAAACCACCGCCGGAAATGGTATCAAAGCCCGTCATCATAAATTTATAAATTTCCGTGGCTTTTTCAAGATACCATTTCTTCTTTGTGCGCTTATACGCATCCAGGTAGGCGATGGCAATCCACTGATTGTCGTCATAAAACCTGTCTCCGCCCTTTTCTTTCACGACATAGGAGTCATAACCCGGTGCGGGCGCTTTTTTGTCGTAATAGGCATTAATGGCTGCAATAACGGTGGGCATGTAGTTTTTGCCCGGGTGAATGGCTTCCATTTCGTTGGCTGCCTGGATCAAACCACACAAAGGCCAGAGATAGGAATGCGGGTTTTCTCTCTTTTCCTTGTCAGTGGTTTCGTAATAGAGTTTGTTTTGCGCGTCATACAGATTCCTGGTGACTGCTGACCAGAGTGTGTCTGCGTGAGTTTTGTTGGCAGATGACTGCGCGAAAATGCTGCTATGAAGGCATAGCAGCATCATGAGACCTGAGTATTTAAGCATGCTTGTGGATTTTTATATCTCCGGCCGAAGCCGGAGATATAAAATTAGTCAATCAATTCCAGTTCTTTTAGTCTGGCGACAGCTTCTATCAACATAGATCCGCTGAGCTGGGTAGTCAGATCTGTAGTAGTTGCTGTACTTGTCCAGCTGGTATTAAAGATCACCTGTGGACGGGTAGTACCCTGCAACCACATAGTTTGTGCATTCAGCAATAAGGAATTCGCAAATTTCGCCTGGTCGGTGCTGGAAATACTACCATCTGTAATGAGCAGCATTAAGTAACGAACCAATATACCTTTGAACAGACCACCATCGCCCCCACCTTCGTCTTTGAAGATGTTGTTGGTGGTGAACTCACTACCCAGGGAATTATTCGCCGTTCTCAAGGCATCAGAGAGGTAAGTATTATCTCCTGTAAGTTTGTACAACTCTACTGCTGCACCTATGAACACACCCTGGTTGTAGGTAAACTTCCAGGCCTTGTTCGTACCACTGGCATCCAGCCCATCCCATACCAGCCCTGTAGTTGGGTCTACGAGATTATCCTTTTGCCACTGATAGATCTTCTTGGCCCATGCCAGGTCATCGCCTTTATGATCCAGCTGGTAAAAGCGGGAGGCGATGATACTGGCGGGCGCATTGGCGGGCGTATTCTTATTTTGACGGTCCTTGTTCCAATAAATACCACCACCAAAGGTTTCATCCCATCCACCTTTGATGTCTTCCCACAGGGTAGTAGCGGCAGTTTTGTATCGCGCATCACTGGTGGCTTCGTATGCACGCAGGCAAGCCAGCGTCATCCATTCCATATCATCATAGAAGTGATTGATGATGGTATTGCCATTCTTCACCTGTGCACCATCCAGCAATTTATCCATACGTGCTTTGATGGCCACATCACCTGTACGCAGGTATGCATCTACCAGTAGATCCAATGCATGCGCATTGGGCCAGTAGTTGAAAGTCTGATCACTGCTATTGTTCTTGTTAAAGTAATTGCCACTCTGATTGTACCAGCCGCTGATCAGTGAATTCTCTGTAGAATCAGCAATAGCAGGCCAGTTATATACATAGCTCACAGCGCCTACGCCAGGCCCGGGACCATCGTCCACAGGCTCTTTCAGGCAGGAAGTAAATCCTGTAATGAGTAAGGTGCCAACAATTATCAATTTGCGCATAATTCAATAATTTATTTAATGATCACTTCATGCGTATACGTCTTGTCAGGAGAGAAGTATACATTCACATCACAGTTTTTAGTATCTACATCACCGTTGAATTTGAAACAGTAGTTGTACTGATCGCTGTTGCTGATCAGGTGCAGTTCCCAGAAAGACAGTGGTGTGGCAGAAGTAGGACGGTTGTTGTCTGCATTGGAAGAACCCCACCATTCGTAACCTGTCGTACCATCAGCTGCAGTGACACTCAGGCGGAATTTATAACGTTCATCACGCCCCCATGATTCCTGGTGGAAGGTGATCGGCTGGTTTTTGAAAGACCATACACCATTGCTGGTATAATCCAGGTTGTACATGATTTTGTTTTCAGGTGCGAACCATAGACCTATCGCGGTAATTTCAGTTACAGTAGCTGCAGCATTGTTGAAATCCAGTTGCAGACGGTATATTTTTGTGCCAACTGCCTGCGTACTTTCGCCATCTTGTTTTACAGCTCCCCCATCAATATAGAAGGTAGTCGGCGTACCATTATTTCTGTCTGTGAAATGGTAAGTACCATTTTTCAGAGAAGTATAGATTTCAAATACACCCGCAGAAGTAGATTTCATTTTCAGCGCAGCAGCCAGGTTATCACCAGCTTCAGTAGCAGCACCTGTCAGGAATACATCAACAGGAATTTCTGCAAAACCATTTGGTCTTTCTACTTCGATAGTACGGGTTTCAGCAGCTTTCTGAATATTGTATCCTTTTGATGAGTTGACAGTCCATTTCAATTTGCCTACTGCAAGAGAAGCGATACCCGCTTTGGCAGCGATGGTATTCAGATCTTTGTGAGACAGTGTCAGTTTGTTATTCACACCACCACCATCAGATGCAATGGTAGCAAGTGGTGCAGAGAAGTCGCCGTCTTCCTTGTCGAACACTACTTCGTACAATACCAGTGAACCATCTTCGGCACGTGCCTGCTCCCATTCGAATGATACGGAAGCGCTGGTAGTAGGTTGCAGTTTGATATACTTATCATCTACCGGTGCACTCAGCGCTGGTACCGGCTTCATGTTCGTATTGAGTTTGTAATCGTCCTTTTTACAGCTGACAGCCAGCAGGGACATGATAGCTAATATATGCAGGAAGTATGTTTTCATGTGTTGCAGCAATTTTTAAATAAGTGGAAATTCTACCAACCCTGGTTTTGTCCGAGGTGGCTGTTTTGGTCGCGTTCGAATGTAGGCACCGGCCAGAGGTAATGTTTTGGATTGTTGAAAAGCCTGTTTTCTACAATGATATATCCATTTGCATCTTTGTTAAAAGCACCTCCGGTTACCTTGATCCCTCTTACTGGTCTGGCCAGTACCTGGTCAGCTATTTTCCAGCGACGGATATCGAATGGACGAATACCTTCGAATACCAGTTCTGCACGTCTTTCACGGCGTACGATGGTTCTGAGCTGGTCGGTAGTGGCTGAAGAATATTCAGTAGCACCTGCATCATTGAAACCAGCACGTACACGCAATGCACGAACAGTGGTATTCCATACGTTCGCATCCAGTTGTCCCAGTTCATTTTTTGCTTCTGCATACATCAGCAATACTTCTGCATAGCGAATCATAATCAGATTCAGGCTGGAGTTGTAATTGCTGGCGGTTGGATCGTAATATTTGTAGAAGTAATAACCGGTGGGAGAAGCTCCCTGATCATCCACACTATTGGTAGCGGGATTAGAACCTGGCTGTGTGAGAATCGTTTGTACCGCACCGTTAAAGTCAGTGATGGTAGAACCATCGTGCAGGATGGTGGCTTCAAAACGAGGATCCCTGTTGGTGTAAGGATTACTTTCATTGTAACCGGAACCTGATTCAGCGATACCTTTACCATTCAGCATTACATAATCATCTACGAGGTCCTGTGTAGGCACCAGCACACTCCTCAGCAAGGCAACTGTCTGTGGAAGGAAGTTGCGTTGTGTAGCATAGGTACGACCACCCCCATATTGCAGGTCGAGGATCACTTCGCTGTTATATTCATTGTTGATGCTGAATACATTTTTATAGCTGGATTGCAGACTATAAGTTCCGTTATCAGTTTTGCCAATGAGTTGTTCACAATCATCTACCACAGCCTGCCACTCTCCCTTGTACAAATGTACCCGTGCACTGAAAGCGATCGCAGCACCACGGGTGATGCGGCCTCTGTCCTGTTCAGCATAAGCAGTGTTTACCGGCAGGTCTGCACGGATGGCAGCCAGCTCTGACTGTACAAAATTGAGGATGTCTGCCTTTGGTGTGCGGGTGATGGATTTAGCTTCGTCGATGGTAATGAGGTTGGTATAGAATGGAACATCCCCATACCAGTCTGCCAGCTGAAAGTAAGAGTAGGCACGAATAAAACGGGCTTCGGCCAGGATCCTTTTTTTCAGGGTAGAATCCATGTTTGGCACCTTGTCGATATTCGTTGTTACGGTGTTACACTTGCGGATACAGGTATAGCGGTATGACCATTCATTCGTTACTCTTGCATTGGATGGATCGTAGGCCCCATCAGCAATAGCGGTCACGTTGTCAAAACCGGTACCGTTTACATAAGCATTGTCGCTCAGTGCTTCGTTGCCGAAAAAGTAGCCGTCGTTCGACATATTTTCGTAACAACTGTTTACGGCTGCGATTGCATCATCAGCATCCCGCCAGTAGGCTTCCTCTGTATATTCGCGTGTGATAGGCTGATCCAGCTTACGGCAGGAATACAGCGTAGTCGCACTTATGAGTATTATCAGTAGTCTCTTCATACGTTTAAAATTTCAGGTCTATACCGAAAGAGAAGGTAGCTGCATTCGGATAGCTACGTCCTGCAATAGCATTGTAATTGGAAAAAGACAGCTTATCGTCGAACTGTGTGAACTCAGGATCTACACCAAGATCGTGGAAGCGACGAGGTGTGAAGGTGAGCAGGTTCTGACTGGTGAAGTAGATCCTTGCACCCTGTACCTTTATACGATCGGTAAAGCGCTTAGGCAGATTGTAGCCAAATTGCAGGTTCTTCAGGCGCAGGTAGCGGGTGTCGAACAGCCAGTAGTCTGAATAAGCGAAGTTGTTAGCATCAGCCGCACCGATGGTGAGACGTGGATAGGTTGCATCCGGATTTGTAGGTGTCCAGCGATCCAGGTGTTGTACAAAGGCGTGGTCCTCATTGTTATGGAATGCTTCTACGATATCACCGCGCAGGAACTGGGTACGCTTGCCAACTCCCTGCCAGAACATGGAGAAGTCGAAGTTGCGCCAGCTGGCACTGTAGTTAAATCCGAATGTGTAACGAGGGAATGGATTACCGAATACATAACGGTCGTTTGCATCGATCACGCCATCACCATTACGGTCTATATATTTGATATCGCCGGGCATCACCTGTTGATTGTAGGCGAATGGCACTTTGGGTGCATTCTTGATATCGTCCAGGTTCTGGTACAGACCATTGGATTTGTAGCCATAGTAAGAAGCGATCGGGAATCCTTCTTTGATGATGTAAGTGAAGTCAGAACCCTGAATGGACTGTTCACCATATTTGATCACCCTGTTCAGGTTATCAGATAAGTTTACGCCGATCGTGTGCTTCACAGCGCCTGTTTTCGCGTGGTAGGATAAGGAGATTTCCCATCCTTTGTTTTCCACTTTACCTACGTTCTGCAAAGAAGAGCCGATACCTGCTGTACCCGGTACTACCTGGAAGAGGTAGATGCCAGTGGTAGTTTTATTGAAGTAGTCGAAGCTGGCGGTGATCTTGTTATTGAACAGATCCATATCCACGCCATAGTTACTCATGGTAGAGATTTCCCATTGCAACGTTTCGTTGTATGCGGAGAAATCAGCACCGGGAGCAGGTGCGTTGTTGAACGCATACTTGCCGGAGTTGAGCGTTACGCGGGCCAGGTAGTTGAAGCCTCCGATGTTGGAGTTACCCACTTGACCCCATGAGTAGCGCAGCTTGATGTTGCCGTATTTATCTTTGAAGTCTTTGAAGAGCTTTTCGTCTGTCACTCTCCACCCCAGGGAGAATGCAGGGAAGAACTGCCAGCGATGACCGGGAGCCAGTTTGGAAGAGCCATCATAGCGCCAGGTGAACTCCGCGAGATATTTATCGTCGTATACATAGTTGACCCTTCCAAAGAGAGAGTTCAGTGCATAGAGATTGGGATTGCTGATATCATTGTAAGTGCCGATGGTAGAATAATCATAGCTGCCATCAGGCTTAGGAATATAACCGCCACCGATAGCCCATTGGTCATCGAGGTTGGTGGTACCATAGCGGCTGGCTTTGATACCATAGTATTCATTCACTGCATCGCTACGTGCGCCTACCTGTGCTTTTACGTAGTGCTTGCCGAAGTTGTTTTCGTATTCAGCAGTGGCGTATACGTTCGTGTTGTTATCCTTGTATTCAGATTCAGAATACTGGTTGTAAGTAGGTGGATTCGCAGTGGTATAATAAGGAGCGTAGCTATACTTATTCACCCTGTTGATATCGTTGGTGATGGTGTAATTGCCGGAGGCATTGAAGTTCAGCTTCAGGTGTTTCACCGGGGTGATCGTTACATCCAGACCACCGAGCAGGTTATCTTTTTCAACCAGGTCAAACCCTTGCAGATCCAGCTGTGCGAACACGTTGTTACTGTTCAGTGCAGGAACGACGAAGTTGCCCAGAGAATCTTTTACAGGATAGATACGGGGTGTACGCATGGCATCGCGCATCAGGATACCGATGTCGGCAGATTGGCGGCGGAAGAAGGATTTAGTGTACGCAATGTTTGCATTTACTTTTACGTATTTGCTTACATCTACGCCGAGGTTTGCTCTGGCGTTGTAGCGTTTATAATAGAAGTCCTGGTTTACGTATTTATTCTGCAGCATGTTGCCCTGGTTGACATAACCGAGGGAGATCAGATAGCTGCTGCTTTTACCCCCGCCAGTCAGGCTTAAGCTATGATTTTGCTGAGGGGTATAGTTACGGATCATTTCATCCATGTAAGAGGGATATGAACCTTTACGTTTCCAGTAAGCAATTTCATCGGGTGTGTACTGTGGTGTTTTACCGGAGTTCACCAGTGCTTCATCTTTCAGGGTCATATATTCCCATGCTTCCACGTTGCGGGGTAGTGTGGTTGGTTTTTGCCAGCCATACATACCATTGTAGGTCACGGATGGTTTATCGTCTTTGGAACCTCTTTTGGTGGTGATATAGATAACACCGTTAGCAGCCTGAGAACCGTAGATAGCGGAAGAAGCGGCATCTTTCAATACGGAGATGCTTTCCACATCGTAAGGGTTCAGGTTTTGTAAGCCATCGCCACCGGTCTGCACACCATCGATGATGATGAGTGGGGAGTTGCCGGTGAGGCTACCTACACCACGGATATTGAGGGTGAGTTTAGCACCTGGTTCTGCATTTTGTTGTTGCAGGATGAGGTTGGGGGCAGTACCCTGTAGGGCCTGGAACATGTTTGTTACAGGGCGGCCTTCAATATCCCTGGTCGAAATGGTATTGATGGCCGCAGTTACCTGGGTTTTCTTTTGTGAGCCGTAAGCTGTGATCACTATCTCTCCCAGGTCCTTGGAATCGGCGGTGAGCATTACGGTAATATTAGTTCTGCCATTGATACCCACCTCCGATGGGATGTAGCCAACGGAAGAGCAAACTAAGGTACCATTGGCTTGCCCAGCTGGGATCTTTAGCGTAAAAAAACCATCATCATTTGTAGTGGTGCCTAGATTGGTACCTTGCAGACGTACGTTGACGTTAGGGATGCCAACGCCTTTGGCGTCTACAATACGGCCACTGACACTCAGATCATTTGCCTGGTAAGTAGCGGCTGGCTGGCGGCCCTGACGCAGGATGATTTTGTTATTGATCTTTTCGAAGCGGATGTCCAGCGGAGAGAGGATGAGTTTGAGCACATCGTCGAGCTGTTGATCTTTGACGGTAAGGGTGACTCTTTGGCCGGCTTTCACTTCGTCGTTAGAGTAGACGAAGACGAAGGGTGTTTGCGCTTCAATTTTTTCCAGCACCTGTCCCAATCCTTCATCGTTTACCTGGAGGGAGATGCGGTTTTCTGTGGGCTTTTCGGCGGCATTGACCTGCTGTGCGCCTGAGTAACGGCCAGTGTTGGAGGCGAAAGCCATCTGGGCGCGCAGATCGAGTATGTTCATAACGATCATACAGACGAACATAGGCAGGAAAAGGGAGCGGAAAGTAGCCGGAATAGTAAAACGTAGCGGTCTTTCTTTCATAACGCTATTTTGGTTTATTGTGTGTATCAGTGATATTTACAGAGTAGGGGGCGGCTAAAAAGGGCTGAATTGGAAGCCCTTTTTAGTGATGCCTGTACCTTAACGTGAATTATGCTGTTTGTTTCTTTTTTCTTTTACTGTTTTGATTTACGTGTTTAGCATTTTCGGTCTGGCAGCTTTGCGGTTATGCAAAAGCTGTTTGCTTTGCCGTTTTGTGGTTTCGCTGTTATGCATCGCTCTTTAGCTTTGCGGTTTGACAGTTTTGTTTTTCCTGCATCAGCTGTTTTGCTTTGCCATCTGGCGGCCTTGCTGCTATGCATAAGCTATATTGCTTTTCCGTTTTGTGGCCTTGCTGTTTGCCTATCAGCAATATGCAATTACAGTGGTTGCGTTTACCTTCCTGCTATTCACTTATCAGCAGTGTGCTATCAGTTATATTATAGTGGAATGATCTTGATCTGGCAAGGTAATACATGATATCCTGCAGGTTATTGTTCTGGAATGAGCCGGTGAGCCTGTAATGCCGTGGTGCTTCATCTATAAATGAGATCTTCTTGCCGAAGGTCCTTTCCAGTTCAATGCCTATTTCTTCCAATGTTTTATCTCTGAATACGAGTCGGCCTTCAGTCCAGGCTTTATCGTCTTCAGCAGCTGTTGGTTCTTTAATAATTGCTTTTGTAGCGGCAGGCTGATAGGTTACTTTTTCATCTGGTGTGATGAAGACGGTATCCCTGTTATCAGCAGGTATAAAGGCTACTTTACCTGTTTGTACGGAAGTCTGCACGGCTTCATTATCATAGGCACGGATGTTAAAGGAGGTACCTAGTACATGTACACTTCCTTTAGCGAGGTGAATGATGAAAGGCCGACCTGGATTGGGTGCGATATCAAAGAATGCTTCGCCGGTGAGGTAGACTTCCCTGGACTTGCTGTTGAACACTTCAGGGTAAGTGAGTTTACTGTCTACATTGAGCCAGATCTTACTACCGTCAGCGAGTTCGATGCTGGCGCGGGTTGCTTTGCCATTCTGGCGATGCAGCCATTGCATGGTGTCGTTGGCTGCCATCTGTGATATAGGAGTATGTGCTTTGTCTACATACAATAATCCGGTACCGAGTATTAATATAGCGGCGGCGGCGACACTGAGCCATTTCCACACAGCTCTTTTGGGTTGGAGTGTGGGAGTGGCGTGAATGCGTGCCATGGTTTTTTGCAGGGCTAGTTCAGTATCTGCAGCAGCGTGATAAGGTGCTTCCCTGAAATAGGATTGTAATAGGGTAAATTGTTCCCGTAAATAATCGTTATCCTGCATTAGGATATCCAACTCCTGCAGCTCTTCGGCGGTAGCTTCTCCAGCCAGTTTCCTGGCGGCTAGTGTATTAAAAAGTTCATCGTTGATCATAATTGAGAAGCCGGTTGTATGAGAAGGACAGAGATATTTTGAAAACTACTTACAGAGAGATTAATTTTTTTTCTGTTTAGCGAAATACATGTTCATTGTCAGAGAAAAGAAAGGCCTATTTCTTTAGCTAAAAGAATGACCTACTTTCTTTTAGCAAGACGAATGGCTTACTTCTTCAGCGAAATGAATGATCTACTTACTTAGCGAAATACATGACCTACTTCATCCGCAAGACGAATTGCCTATTTCTTTTTTGCTTTCATTGAAACAAATGGACCGATCACTTCATTCAATCGCTTCATCGCTCTGAATAATTGTGTTTCGACAGTGCGTGGCGAGATGTTAAGAATTTCAGCCACATCTTTATATTTAAATCCTTCTTCTTTAATCAGTTTAAATACCCGCCGACATTGATCCGGAAGGCGGTTTACTTCCTGATCCATTTTGAAGAGGATCTCTTTCCATTCCATTGTTTTCTCCGGGTCTGTAGTGGTCAGCCCGGCTAAACCTGAATCATCATTTAGTGGAGTAATTCTAAGGTTGGAATATTGTTCAAGATAATTGAGTGAATGATTTTTGACTGCTACGAACAGGTATACTTCCAGGTTAGAAATAGCACCCAGCCCGGCACGTCGGTTCCAGATCTTCACAAATACGTCGGAGACGATTTCTTCCGCAGCTTCGCGCGTGGACACATATTGCATGCAGAAATGCAACAGTCGTTCGTAATAGTGACGGAATAGCGAGGCGAAAGCTTTTTCATCGCCATCATCAGCTATTTGCTGTTGCCATAAATGGATGTTTTCATTGTTGCTCATACCCTGCTGACAGTACCGTAGACGATATAGATAATTTTTGCCCCTTTCATAATGTGGAATAATGGCAGTTAGGCCATTTGATATAGGACAGATAAATTAGAAAAATTACTGACAGCCCTAAAAAATATTTTTTTCCTGCAAGCCGCTTCTTCCGGAAGCTGCCGCAGGGGACACCCAAACCATTTGAATTTGCCCAAGGTAAAATTGAAAGGAATAGAGTGGATTACTCATTCAGAATTGAGTACTTTTCTGTCAAATAAATAAAACCCAAACCCTTTACCAGTATACACTGCGACAGTAATATCAGTCATTAATTGAAATGTTAATATAGTAAGAATTTTATGTGTGAATCGGGGGAAAAGTCTTAACTTAGTATTGTTACCCAAAATTATCAAACTTCAAATGATTAATGTCGGCGATATTTAATACCATATTATCAATTATAGCTGTTTTCAGCTTGCTGTCTACCTTAGCATTACCTGTTATCAGTGCCTGGAGGGAATCAGCCAGGCTGAAGAAATATAACACACATCCTCCGAAGGCTTTAGTATTGGAGGACAGAAGAGGAAAGGTAGTAGTACTTGAACTTGAAAAACAGAATGATGTACAAGAGATTCTTCGCACGATGGATGTACTACTAGGGAAGTGACCCAAATACCATAAATTCAATTCAATCCTATAAAACCATTTTCATTCCTTGGATCAAGCAAACTCATTGGTTGCTAACCCATCCACAGAGGCTCTCAATAACCAGCAACCAAGCTCTACATCTGCCAGTATAGCTGGCGCAAGCAGTGGTACCCTGCTCGTACTACTAGCTAGCAATCTCCCTGACAATTATCCACTAAAGTCCTGGCTTGTAATTATTGCTCCCACTGTTTCAATAGCCTTCTCTTTAATCTGGAAGTTCCTTATCCGGGAGAAGAATGCGTATTACAAACGGAAACGGGTAGTGAAATTTAAAAAACTTTTACTACAGAAAATAGAAGCAGCATTAAGTGATGGGCTTATCTCTTCTGAAGAAGCAGCAGCACTGAAAAGGAAAATGATAGAGATCGAGCTGCAAAGTATCGACAACCTTGCTAACAAGATCAAAACCATTGAATTTGAAGAGTAGTCTATTCCGTTTGAATACTTTGGACCGGATTGGTCAGCGCGGCAGTCATTGCTTTGTGACTCACGGTGAGCAAAGCTATGGCTACCGATGCTGCAATGGCGGTCAGGAATACTGTTGCTCCGACCTCCGTACGCAATGTGAAGTTTTGCAACCAGTTGTTCATGAGCCACCAGCCAGCTGGTGCGGCTATCAGGAAAGCCATGCCTGTTAAAGTGAGAAACTCTTTCCAGAAGAGGTAAAGTATATTCATGACAGATGCACCCAGTACCTTACGAATTCCGATCTCTTTCTTTTTTTGTACTGCCATGAAAGAGACCATTCCATATAAACCCAGACAGGAAATAAATATAGCGATGCCGGCAAAGAGGCGGTAGAGCAGGGAAAGCTGTTGCTCCTGCTGGTAGTAGTTTTCCATTTGCTGTGTGAGGAAGCTACCATTGAACACATAGCCGGGAAAGGCTTTCATCCATTCGTCTTTCAGTACATCGATCATTTTGAAATCAGTCAGTTTTATGCAGGTAAGCCAGCAGGCTTCGCGCCAGGGCATCACTACAGACGGGCGTACCTGTTCTCTCAGGGAATTGTTGGTAAAGTCTTTTATCACACCTACGATTTGGTGCCATTCGCCTGTGTTACTAATTTTTATCGTGTGACCGATCGCACTTGCAGGATCTTTATAGCCTAATTGCTTTGCAAAGGTTTGATTGATGATAAGCTCACGGATATTTTTACCATCCTGGTAGTTACGCCCTGCTATGAGTTGCAGGCCAAAGGTGCGGACGTAATCAGCATCCCCACAACGGATGTCAATATTATAATTGCTGGGAGTAGCCCCCTGGTCAAAATAAAAAACATCCATCCAGTTGCTATTTGCAGTGGGTGGCATATTGGCTAAGGTGATGCTGGCGAAACCGGCGTATTGTTTTAAACGGGTTTTGAGGGCATCAGCACCATTCAGGTCGTAATTACCAAAACCAGGTACCGTGTATACCGCCTCCTTATTAAACCCCAGGTCAGCAGATTGTAATAGGTGTACCTGCTCCATGGCCACGATAGTGCCGATGATCATGATCTGGGAGATGGCAAATTGAGTGATGACTAAACCACGGCGTACGGAGAAACCAGCGGGTTTGAATGCTTTGAGCGGTTGATAACCGGATAAGATAAAAGCTGGGTAGATGCCAGCGAATAAGGTGACAGAGATTAAAAGGATGAATAAGAAAACAATATTTTCTATGCTGAATACGGCGATTGGCATGGGGGTAAATCCGCGCAATACAGGTAAGGATAATTGTGCGATGCCGATGGCTAGCAGGATGGCTACGGTTACGAGTATAGCCGTCTCAAAAAGCAGGTCGGTGATGAGTTGTCTTCTTAAGCTGCCTAATACTTTGCGGATACCGATTTCTTTGGAGCGGATGGCGCTTTGGGCGGTGGTGAGGTTGATGAAGTTAATGATGGCCATGAGCAGGATGAGCACACCGATGAATGTAAGGGTGAGCAATCGGGTATGGCTGGAAACATGAGGAACGATATAACTAAAACGGTTGTCAAAGTGGTTTTCGCTGAGGGGAAGTAAGAGCAGGGTTCTTACTTTAATCAATTGATTGGTGTAGTGTTCTTTGCTGAAAGTTTTAAGGCGGTTGCTGATAGTAGCAGGGTCTGTATTTTCTGGTAATTGTACAAAGACCTGGTGCTGACCATTCATGCCGCCCCAGTCGTTTTTTACATAGCTATAATCGTCAGGGTGCTGACGGAGGGTTTCAAATGAAACTACCATGCGGAGGGGAAAGTCA
The DNA here is from genome assembly GCF_034274695.1 of Chitinophaga sp. LS1. NCBI lineage: Bacteria > Pseudomonadati > Bacteroidota > Chitinophagia > Chitinophagales > Chitinophagaceae > Chitinophaga > Chitinophaga sp. LS1. The sequence continues at coordinate 2,950,812 of NZ_CP128362.1, read as the reverse complement.
GTATTGGCAGGTGCGTTATCTAAGATACCGGCTACTTTGAGCGGATACTTATTGTCTAATGTGATGATCTGGCCGATGGCTTTTTTCCAGGTGCCGAAGTATTTTTCGGCGGTGGTTTTGTCTAAGACGATTGTATTGGGAGCGGCTAATTGGGAGGGATCGCCTGAGAGCCATTTTTGGTGGAACAGGTCAAACCAGCTGGGTTCTATAAAGTAAGTACCGTGGTCTTCTTTGAAGACCTTTTCGCTTGTATTTTTTCCTGCATTCTTTATTGCATTTTCTCCTGCATCCTTGCCTGCATTATCTTCTACATTCCTGCCTGCATTATCTCCTGCATTCTTTCTTGCATTTTCTCCTGCATTTTTGCCTGCATTCTCTTCTGCAGAAAACTGCGCCCCCTCTATCATTTGGAGGGTTGCTACTTTTTCCATTTGTGGAAACTCGTTTTTTATAGCATCAGGTACGCCGGTGGATACTCCAGAATTGTATTGTACGCCGGTAGAGTAGTCTGTTGGGGTGACGATGCGGTAGATGTTTTTATAGTTGGGCTGCTGGGTGTCGAAGCTGGTTTCAAAGCGAATGATCATGAACACGATCAGGGAGGCAGCGATGCCGATGGCAAGGCCGGCGATATTGAGTAAGGAAGCTTTTTTAAAACGGAGGAGGCGGCGGATGGTGATTTTCAGCATGAGGAGGTGGAAGCAGGAATAGTGCCATGTGGGAATAAGATGATAGTCAGAGGGTTGTGGGGGTAGGGTGTCCGGTTTTGAGCGGAGTGATGTCCGGTTATGGACGAGGGAAGATTAAGATCGTTTTATTTGTTGTAAAAGATCTTTTGCAGGTACACTTTTGAAATTGCCATCTTTGGGCATGATTAAATTTACTGAATAATCACTTTTTCGCAGCAAACTTCTCCCGCTGTCCCAAATATAACCCTGCTATTACTAAAATCGTCCCCACCCATGTAAACAAGGTAACCGCCTCATGCAATAAGATAGCTGCATAAATAAAACCGAATACCGGACAGAGAAAGAGCCAAAGCGATGCACGTACTGCATCACGCTTTACAAGGTAGAAGAAGAGTTGTAATGCCGTGACAGAAACAGGAAGTACCAACCATAAAAGCCCACCCCAAAAATTGATGTCGTATCTGGTAGTAGAAAAATCAGAAGTAAAGCAGGTAAATGGCAATAACAATAACCCACCCAGAAACACCTGCCAGCCATTAATGACGAGATTGGATAACTCCCATTCGATGCGGGAATAATAGACAGTAGCAACAGAAACAGATAACATACCGGTTAGCAGTATAATTAGCCCTGCTACAGACCCATGGCTATCGGCCAACAAAGGATAAGTAGCTACTGCAACGCCGGATAAACCAAGGAACATACCCGTGAGCTCATACCATCTTAATGGTCGCTTGAGCCATAATGCAGATATCGCCATGATGAATAAAGGGTTCGTTGCAGTAGCCAGGGTGCCGATACCCGCAGATACCGATTTCATGGAAATAACATATAAACTCAGGTATAAGGTAGTATTGAGAAACCCAAATGTGAGCAGCTGTCTCCACTCCTTTCCCTGCGGCATTCTATGTTTGCCTTTCTGAATAAGATAGGCAAACAACAACATCCCTCCTCCGGCGAGGAAAAATCGGAAGTTGGCCAATATTAAAGGCTCTGCTGATCTGATACCAATCTTGGTAGCCACGCTGGCGGAAGCCCATAGCATGGCGAATAATACACCGAATACAACTTGACGCATCTGATAAAACCTGGTTACTTCCCAAAGGTAATATCTTTCCTGTCATCGGTTCTGAAAGTTGCTCTGGATACTTCTACAAAGGGATTCATTTCCAACAATATGTTCTGAAAGATTTCCACACTTATGTTCTGAAAGTGATCGCTCCTACTTCCCAAATGTCACTCCCTTCCAATCATCTGTCCTAAAAGGACTCGCTGGTAACCCAGCACCATTGTAAAGATTACCCTCAGGATTATTGGCCCAACCATACCTCACCGCCACAGGATGTGGCACCTCTTCACTCCACACCACGACCTGATTCCCCTTGATCGTAGCCTGTGCCCAATGGAATTGCTTGTCTTCGCCAGCGATAGCGAACCCTTTTAATGTCCCACCTTTCTTCACCTGCAATCCATCATTGGTATATTTAAAGTTCAAAGTCACTTTGTTCCCTGCAATCTGCTTAGACAAATAGATAGGCCCGGAATAAGGAATTTTCTCCCCATACACCTCTGCCCTTGCGATGAGGGACAACCTACGCCCTACCTCCTGTTTATTTTTAGGATGTATATCTTTCGCCTCTCCAATATCAATCGCCGATGCCATACCTGTAGCTGGCAGTGATAAAGTCTTTAACTGTGCCTCCCGCAGCTCTGCCCAATCAGACTCCACAGGTTGTGCATCCACATCCTTGTAATTAGCCAGCTGTACGAAATAGAAAGGAAAATCCCCCTGCTTCCACTGTTTCCGCCAGTCTTTGATCATGAGGGGAAACAACTCCCTGTATTGATACGCCCTCTCAGCGTTGCTCTCCCCCTGATACCAGATCACTCCACGGATGGTATATGGTATAACAGGATGGATCATCGCATTATATAATAATGTTGCCTTATTAGGATTTGAAGGCGCTTCCGGCGTAGACAGTTGCTCAAATGATTTAACCGCATCCGCAAATGCCGGCATTTTTTTCAACGATTCCCCACTCGTCCACGCTTCTGCTACAGTCCCCCCCCACGAAGTGAGGATGATTCCCACAGGTACTTGTTGATACCCATTAATTTCACGGGCAAAAAAGTATCCGACTGCAGAAAATTCCGGAATATATTGCGGCGTACACGCCTGCCATCCACCCTGCAAAACAGTGACGGTATCAAGCGGTACGGTACTGGTTGCACGTTTTATCATCAGCAGACGAATGTTGGGATAGTTCGCTGCTTTGACTTCCTGTTCGAAGTTGTGGACCTTGCCCCAGCCCTGGAGCGGCATTTCCATATTTGACTGGCCGGAAGCCACCCATACTTCACCTATTAATATATTATCAAGGTGAATAGTGTTCTTCCCTTTTAACGACATTTCGTAAGGGCCGCCAGCTGGCATCGCAGGTAATGTAACCTGCCATTTACCTTTTTCTGTTGCAACAGTTTTTACTGCTTTTCCTTTAAAAGTTACTGTGACTGTTTCGCCTTTATCAGCCCATCCCCAGATATGTAATGGTTTATTGCGTTGCAGAACCATATTGCTTCCGACTAAAGCAGGCAATTTAATATCAGCATAACAAAAAGTAACAAATAGTGATAACACAGTGGTACTGAGGAACGTGGATAATCGCATGAAATTAGTTTTTTAATGATCTCTACAAGTTACAAAAGTTTGGCACGAAATTTTTATAGGATGAGTTATTAAAATGAAACTATCATGGCAAACGGTATCATCACTTTCGAATTTGACATCAAAGCACTTCACTATTTGAATTCAAATAGCAGCTTTATCAAAGCCACTGCAGATGCCTACGGTAATATCGACATTGCAGCAGCAGCTTTACAATATTATAATACGACCAATTCTCATTTCGATATGGAACTGGAGAGCGAAGAAGATGTGAATAGATTTAAACACGTAGCGCGTCGCTTTTTCAGTGGGTTTAGTGAGAACTAATTGATAAGTGATTAGCAAGAACTGATTGATCAGTGTTTAGTCAAAACTGGTTTAGTTCAAACTAATTAATAAGATATTTATTCGTGTAGTGCAAGCAGTTTTCATTCCATTGTAACTTCCAAGAGTTTCATCCATTTTAACCCCGAAATTTCGTCCATTATTACCCCCAGCTTTTCATCCATTTCACCCTGAATTTCATTCATTTTCACCCTGATTTCTACTTTATTTTCATCCAGTTGCCGCCTCCAAAATTTCATCCATTTTAACCTCCGATTTTTTGTCCAGTTGTGATCCCCGGATTTCATCCAATTGCGACCCCTGATTTTTCATCCGGTTGGCAATGCCCCAATGTTCATTGTTTCCCCGTTTCGTTCATTGTTCCCCAAACCCCAAACATTCATTGTTTCCTTATTCCATCCATTTTATTTCCTCAATTGCATCCATTACCCAAAAAAGTGAGCAGCCTGCGAAGAGAATTCGCAGGCGCTTCTATTTAAATGATGAGGGCCTGTCAACGACAGGCCTTCATCATTTAAATAATCTGAAAAAAAACCGGCCAAACCGGCCGGTACAAGTAATAGATGTAGGTAAAAAGATAAAGGGATAAAATAAGATTTGAAAAATGAAAGGTCGCCAGGAATGACAACCTTTTTCTACCATATCCTAATAAAAACCAAGCTCTTAACAGTATATGATCATGCTCATATACATATATTAAATAAATTATTTTAGATTGATATTTGGTAATAGAGAAGTCTAAGGATAGTATAACAAAGTGTGTGTTGCAAATATAACCAAGCCGCCAATGATGACGTGTAGTACAATTACTACACCTTAAAAACAAAGGTGAGGAAGCCTGTAAAAAGGCCACCCCACCCCGATACGGCTGATTGCAGCCAATTATTTACCCAGTTTCTTTTCCAATATTTCCATAAAATATCCACCTACCACACTTCGCGCCTGGAATCCTACCATCTTACCATCGGTAGTTTCATGCCAGTCGGAAATAGGTACACGGCTGCTGGTTTCTGTTGCATACTTATACACCGGAGTGATCAGTGCTTCAAAATCAGCCTGGTTATCGGTTAGCCCCGCTGTCCACACGATCCAGTCAGATTTAGTGTAGGTTTTACGGCTATCCAGTGGTAAACCAAAACGTTGCTGCTGTGTCAGATAATATTTGATTTCCTTGTCGTATACAGCTTTTGGAAACAGGTCCAGCCCCAACACTTTATCCCAAACCAGGTTGTACTTCTGGCTCCAGGTGCCTTTGCGCTCAAACGCCAGGGTGTAGTGGTCACCATCATCTGCCAGTTTCATCCAGTTAGTCACCATATTCTTTGCCGCTGTTCTGAATTTCTCAGCTGTTGTCTTTTCGCCCAGCTGATCTGCCAGCATAGCATAACAACCCAAACCAACGATCGCTTTTACTGAAAGGTTTGCATTTCTGGCCAGGTGACCGGCAAAGTCATCGGTACACAGCTGGTTAGCTGGATCGAAACCCTCTTTCAGCAGGTAGTCTGCCCAGGTTGACAGCGTCTTCCAATGCTTCTTTGCATAATCAGCATTACCTTCTGCTTTTGCGATAGCTGCAGTCAGGATGATCATGTTACCAGATTCTTCTACCGGCATGCCTTCGCCATATACCTGCCCATTTGCCAGCGGATAGGTACCCAGGTCATGTGCAGCGTAAGGCTCGGTGTATTTACCGCTTTCGCTAAAGTAGAAGATACCGTTTGTCATCCCCTTCATCAGATCAGGATTGTAGATCAGGAACAGAGGTGCGGATGGATAAGTTACATCCACTGTATTGATACAGCCATTGCTGAAGTTCTCTTTGGAGAGGAACAGTATTTCGCCTTCAGGACTCTTCACCAGTTTATGTGCAGCGATGCTCTGTCGATAACCGAGTACACACAACTTAGCATAAGTGTCGCCACCTGCTTTGGTTGCATCAGCATACATCTGTTTGTCGAAGGTTTTGCAACGTTCCAGGATGGAACCATAGTATTTGCTGGCAGCAGCCAGTTCTTTTTCGATGGTGAAGGTGTCATCCTTTTTCCACCATGGGCGCAGGTTAGTACCGAAGTACTGAATGCTGTAGATATCATCATAACCAATAAGGACAACCTGTTCTTTGGATTCAGCACCTACTTTACCCAGTTTTACAACCGTGTTCAACATCAGTTGTTTGCCGGCAGTTACTGCTTTTGCTTTCCCTACGAAAGAAGCAATCGCATCACCATCAGTTGTTATAGTCTGGGTAGCGTTGGCTTCTTTTGGTACAGCTACATACAGGTATCCCCAGTCTATGCGGAGGTCATCACCTTTCTTCGCCAGGATTGCCTGCTCTGTTGTACCTGCTTTCAGGATAGACAGGCCATTGCTGGTGAGCTGCTGTGCTGTCACTTCCTGGCCAGCGGTATTGGTAGCGAGCGTGGAACTTGCACCAAAGTACACCTGTACATCGTGCTGTGCACCATCGTTAGATTGTACTTTGTAGCTAATATAAGATACCGGACGAGACATCAGGTCAAGGTCATTTAATAATAACGGAGACAGGAAGTTCAGCGTCAGGTCTACTTTACCACAGCTAAAGGTGTAGGTAGTCTGCGTAGCGGTGAGCTGTACGCTTTTCTGCACGGCTGTTTTGATATTGTCCGCCAGTAAGTTCTTTGGTTTTACTGAGATACCAGCATCGAGGAAAGCACCGCCCTGTGTATTGGTAACATGTATGGCCAGTACATTTTTACCTTTCTTCAGGAGCTTCTTTACATCGTCGCTAATGGGGAAATATTGTGTGTGGTTCAACCAACCTTCGTAGCTATACGCTTTAGTACCATTAATATATACTTCAGCGTTATCATCGTGATTGATCTTCAGGAACAATGGTTCTGAAGGGATCTTATTCAGGTTGAATGAGCGGCGTACCCAGATGTCGCGGGTATTCCATTGTGTACCTGACATGTGTTTGTCGTTGGTGAAAGGAGCTTCACCTGTCTGCCAGCCTTTTTCAATGAAGTCGGTCGACATCCAGTCAGCAGCAGGCGCTGTTTCTGTATAGGCGACAGTATATTTCTTTTCATCGGCAGCAGGCACGATACCATCATAATGTTCACCTTGCTGACCGAGTACACGGTAAGTGGTGCCATCCACTTTTACCATGCCTACGATAGGCTGTTCTGCACCTGTCCAGTGACGGGTGGCCGAAGCGGTGAGATTGTCCGAAGCGGACCAGATGCTGAAATAAGGATCGTGTGTGACCAATGGATAGGCTGGAGCCTGTTGTTGTTGCGCATGCAATTGCTGAGCGAGCAACAGCGCGGCAAATCCCAAAAATCTGTTCATGGTTTTGTGGAGCTTTATATTGATTAAATTATACGCGAACGTGGACGCAAAGCCATTGCTGGCTGCGGAAGTGTTGAGACGCATAGACCTGAGTTTGAGTAATGACGTGGTATTCTGCTACACTTTATTCATTCACACGGGTGAAAAATAGGGATTTTATTCTAAATAAAGGTATATGGTACGCTTAATTTTTTTGCAAATGGGGTTCAACGAGGGAGGGTGGAGCCTGCGGCAGGCAGGAAAGAAGCAATAGCTGCCACAGGCCTGAAAAATCATTTTAATTTATAAATCTCACTACCTGCGAGCAGGAAACATCCCAGCCCATAATCCTCAAAATCAGGTATCTTATCAAAACTAACCGGCTGACCATCTGAAGGTTGCTTACCTGTACTCTGCACAAAGCCCAGCATTCCATTATCATGTACACAATCTTTTACCAGCGCGTTCCACGCCTTCACTACCACCGGATAATAAGTCTTTTTATCCAGGTAGCCTTTACGAATACCCCAGGTAATACCATATACAAATAATGAAGTACCTGTCAGCTCTTTTCCACCATAATTATTTGGATCATGCAGACTCGCATTCCAGAACCCATCCGTCCTTTGCAGGGGTAAAACAGCGGCTGACATTTCCTTAAAGTCATTGAGGAAGATCTTATAATAATGGGAATTTTCGGGGAGTTGTTCCATTGTTCTTACCAATGCTGCCAGTACCCATCCATTACCACGACTCCAATAGCAGTTCTGCCCATTTGGTTCTTTATAAGGAGGAATGAAGTCCTTATCTCTCCACCACAAATGCTCTTCTTTATTGTACAAACCATTCTTTGTCCACTCATACATTTCATACATGCGGTGGAAATAAGCCGTATCCTTATATATTTTACCTAAGCGGGCCATTACAGGCATCGCCATCTGAACGGCATCGATCCAATGCCAGTCGTCTATTTTAGATGTCCTGAGCATTGTATCAATAGACGCTTTGATATTGGCGATACGTTCCGGTTTTTTGTCTATCAGGTACAGATCAATATACGTCTGCCCACAATCCTGGTCATCCGCATTGCGGGTTTTAATACCATTGCGAAGATTCCAGTTATGTTTTTCACCCCATCGCACTGCATAATCATAATAGGGTTGCTTTGGATCAATAGCATACAATGCCATGAGGCCTTCATAATACACACCACGGGTCCAGATATTAGATGGCCATGTTTTATTCAACACAATCTCTTTGCCCGTATCCGGCCACTTCTCCATAAAATATTGATTCGTCTTCGTCAGCGCAGCCAGTGTGGTCTTCTTTGGAATGAGGGTTTTCTGTGCCTGGGTGTTTACGGCCAACAGCATGGTAACGAACAGGAAGTACTTTTTCATTGTGGATTTATTTTAATTTATCAGGGCATAGGCTGCAGGCCTTCCCATTTTATTTTCCATTTACCGTTTTTAGGAATACCCGGTTCTTTGATGGTACAGCCATCATAACCTGCACACATCAGGGCCACCGCTGTTAATAACCCACCGTTTCCAGGCAGGTAAAGCCTTAACCGATCATCCTGGTAGTTATGGCCATTGGGTAACCAGGTATTTGTTTTGATATTCATAAACAGGGCATCTATCGCTCTTTCAGGTTGTCCCAGTCTCACCGCCGTCATGCAGGTGAGTGGAAAATCCCATCCCCAGGTATCTTTCCAATCCCAGCTGGTCCATATCTTATCGAGGGTATGATGCATAACAACCGTATCCAGTGCAGCACTGGTGGGTAACATCCCCAGGGTACCCAGTACAGCTGGGTGATCTGTCATGTATGCCGGTCGGGTATAACTATCAGGCGCACTTTCAGCTGCCAGGTACAAGCCTTCCTGCTGTGGTAGTGGTGATAAGCCATTTAATACCTGATCCCATTCCGGGTTACGGGGTAGCCCTGCTCTTTCTCTCCATCGTTGAGCCGTTTGCAATCCCCATCGCCAGTAAGCCAGTTCGTATGTTGGATTGTACGTGTCTTCCGGTTTAAATCTTTCCTGTGCAGGAATGAGACCTTTGCCTAAAATATAATGATGGGTGGCACTGTCATACCACGCATAAGATGCCATAAAATCGGCCGTGGCAGCGACCAGCGACTGATATTTTGCCAATACTTCCGGGTGCTGGCGATACAGTAACTCAGCCATGTAAATAAAATGAGGCTGTTGCCAGATGAGGAAAGCGCCTACAGAAGAGGGGCTTTCATTCCCTTCAGGGTCTGTCATCTTTTGCCAGCGAATACCTTTGTAACCCTGTCTTTGCGCAATAGCACGGGCTTTGTCTGCAACGGTCGCATACCATTGCAGGCTTTTCTCCATCAGGTCTGCCCTTCCCCAAAGAGCAAAATGAACGGCATGCCACCAGTACATTTCAAGGTGTGGTTTACCATACCAGCTATTGTACGTCAACCCTGTTTCCTGCGGCGGCATATAGCCAGCACATTGCACTGCCATGAGATATTGGGAAAGGACCACTCTCCTTTCCAGTTCAAAGGCGCGGGGGTCTGTACTACCACTGAAATCAACCGCTCCGCCCCTTTTCCAGAATGCCTGCCAGTATTGGCGGCTGTCTTTTTCCGTTTGCGCAAAAGAAGGAAGGTCCTGCGCTTCATGAGGAGAGAACTCAACAGTGATCTCCTCGTCAGGGGTAAGCAGAAACTCATGGAGATGAGGACTGCTGGTATTTATAGGGGAGTAATTCAGATAATAATGGGTTGAATCTAACTCGTGGATGATAAGACCGGGTTTAATAACAGACGATTGGTGCCTGTCAGGATGCTGGTAGTCTGTACCTGCATCTGCGAATTCGCCTGTGGGGTAAGGAAGGCGGATACGGATTTTCAGACGCCCCTGCTTTACAAGCGGGGAAATGACTTTGATGGATACGAGGTCTTTTTGCGGATGAACGACGGTACGGACTTTTACGGGGACGCCTTCTACAGTAAAAGCGCTGCGGATCTCTCCATTCCAGAGGTCCAGTACCTGGTCTAGCTGTTGGATATCATCGAGGGTAGCGGGTTGTCCATTCCTTTTCAGTATCTGAAACCCAATATTTCCCAATTGTAAGCGATGTACATTCTGGCGGAAATAGTCGACAGCAGGGGTATTCTTTTTTTGTACCGCGTAGGTGATATCCCGGCCATGCAGGTGATAAGGCTGGTAAGCTTCATCGATTTTATACCCTTCCCTATTGGGAAAACTATGCCATCCCCAGCCTGACTGGGTACCCAGGGGAATACCTTTGCTATATGCTTCGGGAAACGTTTGCAAACCAGTGACATCTACAGTAAATGCAAAGTTGCCATTGCCCAGTGTCAGAGCAGCGAGCGTATCTGCCTGGTGCAGGGTCACATTATGCCGCTCAACCAGCGCCTGGCGGTTGATGGGCGTTTGTCCACACACTATACTGTATGTGCAGGTCAACAGGAAAGTAATATAGTTTTTCATTCGTGGAATACTAAAAGTACGTTTTTATGGAAACGTTTGCATAAAAAGTTGACTTTTCAAATATGCAAAATGATAAGAGGAAAGGTATCCTATGCTGTCTTTTTACTATTTTAGCTTATATGAAAAAGTTACTCTTGTGCTGCCTTATGCTTAGTCTGAAGGCGGTTTGCTATGCCGAAGAAGGTACCCCACCACAGGAAAGATATATTTTAGTAATTCATGGCGGTGCTGGTACGATTACCAAACAAAACATGACTCCTGAAAAAGAAGCTGCTTACACAGCGGTACTGAAAGAAGCCCTGATTACGGGTTACAAACTCCTGAAAGCCGGCAAGAGCAGTGTTGATGCAGTAGAAGCTACGATCAAGGTGATGGAAGACTCTCCTCTCTTCAATGCGGGCAAAGGCGCTGTTTTCACTCATGATGGCAAAAATGAAATGGATGCTGCCATTATGAATGGTAAATCCCTGCAGGCAGGTGCTGTAGCCGGGGTGACCACTGTCAAACATCCGATTGCTGCCGCCAAGGCTGTGATGGAGAAATCTGAACATGTGATGCTGGCGGGTCGTGGAGCTGAGCAGTTTGCAAAAGATGCAGGTCTGGAAATCGTAGACCCTAAATATTTCTGGACACAGGAACGCTGGGACGCCCTGCAACAAGTACTCAAAACCGATTCTACCAAAACAAAACCGGACCATAGTTATACGCCAGCCGGCAAACTGGGTATCGAAAATGTGGATAACAAGTTCGGTACAGTAGGCGCTGTAGCGCTGGACAGAAATGGTAACCTGGCGGCAGGAACCTCTACTGGTGGTATGACCAACAAAAAGTACGGCCGTATCGGTGACTCTCCTATCATTGGTGCGGGTACTTATGCTAATAATAAAACTGCCGCTGTGTCCTGTACCGGTTGGGGTGAATATTATATCAGAGACGTAGCAGCTTACGACCTTTCTGCCATGATGGAATACAAGGGTATTAGTCTGGATCTGGCTGCGAAAACAGTGATTGAGAAAATCGGTATCCTGGGTGGGAGCGGTGGATTAATTGCACTGGATCAGGCAGGCCATGCTGTGATGCCTTTTAATACAGAAGGAATGTACAGAGGTACTATTACCGAAGATGGCCAGATTGATATTGAGATCTACAAACCACAATAAAAAGCGAAAGACTGACTAACAGGCAACCATTTTTAGAGGGGAGAATGGTAAATAACACCTTATTAGTCAGTCTTTTTATGCTTTCAAAAGGATAGTTAATCCGGGCTTTTCAACAATGATTGGGATTAATTTTTTCTGAAAACATGCTTAGTTCAGAAAGCTGAATTTGTTTTCGAAGACTTTACCAATTACTGGTACAGGTCTCTGTGCTTCATTAGAAGCTGTTATTATTCCAAATATCAGCAGAATCAATGGAAGAAGGCCGGCTACACTCAAGAGGAATCCCATGGTAGGAATTATTCTTGCGACGATAGAAACAATAATTGAAATTGCCAGACCAGCGATAAATACGCCTAAGGCCTGTGCAAGATGGTAACGTACCAGTGGTGAACGTTCAGGTGTTTCTTTATACTTAATGTATGCAACTACCCAACCAATTATTGTACAGTAGGCGACGATAGCTAATGTTTTGTCCTTCATGATATGATCATTTTTTTGTGATTGATGATGTCACAAAAGTATTTGCCCCAAACATGTGTAGCTATTTTTTGCCTACTACGGAAGTACTACAAGCGAAAAAAACAGCGTCTACGAAACAACTACAAACAATGCAATCAATTCAGGATCAGAATATTAAAACTATGCCTCTCTATTAATATCAGCGATTTCTTCCTTTGCAGCCTGGCTATCGCGGGTGTTTTTCTGTACTGCGATGGCACCAAAAATGCTCAGTAAAAATGCAAATGCGTAAAATCCTTTTTCGCTAGGCAGCATGGTGGCGTTCCATAATCCAACTGCCAGGAGGATCAGACAGAGTAATGTAGACACCCAGCTTATACCATAGTAAATGTCTGTAACGGGAATTTTCTCTAACCTATCCCTTACGCACTTTTGCACAGATACCCCTGCAAAGAGACCATACATCAGCACAGTGAAATAGTATCCCTTTTCATTAAGTTGCATTTGGGCATTATACAGGCCTACGATGTAGCCAACAACCCCAATAAGCAACGCAACCCAGGATGCGGCAATAAATGCCATCGATGGTTTTTGTTTCATTGTATCGGTAAATTTCTATATAAGATACAAATTAACCCTAATTATCAGGGGCTTGAAATAGCTGAATTCAGGGATAAAATTTTTTTGCGTTATAATATTATGAAAATCAAGCTTCTCTAATGTGCCGGTTTTAAATACTCATTCTATTTTGATAATTTTATATCAATACTAATAAGCATGCATCAGGAAACACACATCAGTAGCTCCAACTTTGTCAGAGATGTTATCATCGGCATGTCCGACGGGTTAACCGTACCTTTTGCCCTTACTGCGGGGTTGAGCGGCGTACTGGATACGAACCACCTCATTATCGTATCCGGACTTTCTGAAATTGCAGCAGGTTGCATTTCAATGGGATTGGGTGGATTTCTTGCCGGTCAGACAGAAGTAGAGCACTATGATTCCGAACTAAAACGGGAATATGAAGAAGTAGAGAATGTACCGGACACAGAAAGAATGGAGGTGGAAGCCATCTTTATTGACATGGGTGTAGATAAAGAGCTGAGTAAGCAAGTGACTTTACAAATCAGCCAGGACAAACATAAATGGGTAGACTTTATGATGCGCTTTGAACTGGGGCTAGATAAACCGGATAAGGACAGAGCGATCAAATCTGCATTGACGATTGCATTCTCTTACCTGGCAGGTGGGTTTATTCCTTTGTTCCCCTATCTAATGACTTCCAATAACCAGCAGGGGTTTTATTTTTCTTGTATCATTACGGTGGTAGCCCTGATCATATTTGGGTACTTTAAATCAAAAGTAACCGGGCAACCTTTGATAAAAGGCACTTTGAAGGTAGCGCTCACAGGCATTATAGCGGCTGTGGCGGCTTATTCACTGGCTAAATTGGTGAGCTGATTCAGAACACGACTTTGCCTCCTGACCGACCATTTAACCCCATTGACCTACATCGCCTACTTTGACGTTTCATATGCTTTTAGCTTTGTATCAGTATTAAACTAAAAGCATATGAAAACGTTATTCTTATCAGCAGCCGCCCTTTTCATGGTGGTAATGACCAGTGAGGCAAACTCCTTTGACAAGGTTGTCAGCAATCTATCCAAAACACAATTCTCACAGGATTTCAGCCATGTGGAGCATGCGGTATGGTCTCATCCCGGCAATTTCGATGAGGTCATCTTCCAGCGGCATGGGCATACCATGACAGCCTATTACGATGCTGGCTCCGAATTGGTAGGTACTACCAGCAGTAAAAAGTTTACCGACCTGCCCCTGAAAGCTCAAAGCAAAATCAGGAAAGAATACCAAGATTACAATGTGGTATCTGTAATAAGGTATGATGATAACGAGAATAATGGTACAGATATGCAGTTATTTGGTGTGACTGCTGACGCCCCCGACAGTTATTTCGTGGAGCTCAGCAAGGGCGCTAAGAAAGAAGTGTTACAGGTTTCTGATGAAGGGAATGTGAGTTTCTTCCAGGCATTGAAATAACCTTAAATTTAATAGTCATGAAACGTATTGTTTTAGCCCTGTGTTCGTGTTTATTGTTGTTGAATAGTTGTACTACTACAACTGCGATACAAGGTAGCACCTCCCCGAATGGAAGTATTACTTACCAGACATTTTACGATGACCTGTCGCCTTATGGCAGCTGGATTGATTACCCTGGCTATGGCCATGTGTGGAGTCCGGGAATGGATGGAGAATTCCGTCCTTATGCAACGAATGGTCATTGGGTATATAGCAATGAAGGATGGATGTGGGCATCTGATTTCAACTGGGGATGGGCACCTTTTCATTATGGCCGCTGGTTTTACGACGATGCGTATGGCTGGTTATGGATACCCGGATACGACTGGTCACCGGCATGGGTTACCTGGGGTGCTGTGGATAACTATTACTGCTGGGCGCCACTGGGACCTGGTGTAGGCGTAGGTGCTGCCTATGGCGGGTGGAGACCACATGACTATTACTGGAACCAGGTGCCAAGGGATCACATATATGACAATGATATTTCGAGAGTGGTAACACGGCCCAATAGTGCGGACAGGATCTCTGTGATTAACAATTTTGCCACTACACACGGCAATAACCTGTATTATTCACAGGGACCGAATGTGGCAGAGGTTCAGCGGTATACTAACAGGACTATCACCCCGATGGCTATACAGGAAACCAGAGTACGCGGCAATGCCGTACAGACTGGCAATAACATGCAGGTGTACAGACCACAGGTTCAGAATCCACAACCCAGACAGTTCAGGAGTTTTAATAGTAACACGACTGCCCGGCCAATTATGCAAATGCAGGACAGACCGACGCCGACCATACAAAGATCTGAGCAAATACGAAATGTAAATAGTTTGCCTATGCGTACAGCACCTATGATGTCTTCACCGTCACCATCATCGAGAGTGAGAAGGTAATAAAAGAATGCTGGTGATATAATCACCAGCATTCTTTTATCTCAACAACTTTCTGTCTTCGTCTGTGAGTGGTACAATATGGCTGACCAGCTCTACAATGTCGTCCTTCATACCTGCTTCCAGCAGAATACCGAGCAAGCCAACATTGATACGCTGCTGCTCTTTGTTTAATCCTTGAAATAAACGGGGTTCTATACAGTAAAGACTCTTCACCACCTTGAGCAATGCCTTCTTTTTTCTCCCATCATTGAGTTTTGGAATGATGCCGTTCTTCTCATAGTTATCCACCAGTTTCTCTGCCGCTTCTCCATCTACAAAGGCTTTCTGACGCAGTCGCACCAGCTCATGCAGGTGATTCATCAGCGATTTGAATACTCCATGCTGACGGGTGCGTTCAAACAGGTTTTGAGACAACTCATTATCCTGAGGGTTGAAAGCATCGAAGTAGCGGGATTCTACATACACACTGTGATAAAACCCGATCGCATTATTGTTAAATGAAGTGAGGTCCTTGAACAATTCCTTTTGATGGGAGTTGAGGAAGTAAAAGAAGAATTTATCGCCAATACGCTCAGACCACCTGACAAAGGTAATCTTGAAATAGTGGTCCTTACCCTCCACATCCTTGATGGGCAAGGTGCCAATATCGCTTTCTGCTATCAGTTGCTGGTAAGGTACAGCCACTCCATTGATGCGGATCTGGTATTCCTTTTCCCGGTTCAGCATCAGAAACCAGCCAAACTCTCTTTCCAGGAAGGTCTTAAATTCATCTGACTGAAAGGAAAAACCAGTCACAGCAAAGAGGTCCGTGAAAGTCACCATGGTGCCGGTAGCACCTTTAGACAGATCCCGGTTGTTGTGCGGATCGAAATAATCTTTAGAGTTTTTTGTAATGAGGATCTCGTAAGCTTTGAGCTGACCGGTGGTCTGGTCTTTATAGACTGTTTTCCACAATGCTTTTCCACTAAAGGCGGAAAAGGAGAAACGTCCACGGCCTTTGTTTCCTTTGATGAAGGAAGATGTCTTCTGAAAGGTGGCCTTCTTGATAGAGTCGTTGAAGTTACCGAAGGTCTCCTTCAGCTGTTCATAGTCGATACCAGTACCATTGTCTGTAATGGACAGACTATGGATAGTATCTATTTCATTTGTTTCAAAAGTGATATCGATGATGGATGCAGCTGCGTCAAAACCATTCCAGATATATTCTGCCACCGCTTCCATGTAGTCCCGGGGAAGGCCGGAAGACTGTATACCGGTATCTGTAACAGACACTTTTTCTTTCATATTACGTGCGCATTTAAGTGGGCAAAAGTAATATAAAAGGCTTATTCATTCGTTAATATAATCTTACCGATATGTTGGCTGCTTTCCATGAGGGCGTGGGCTTCCGGAGCTTTATCATATGTAAAAGTTGCATATATGACAGGCTTGTATTTTCCGTTGTGAATAAGTGGCCAAACTTTTTCCAGCAGCTCCTGTGACAGGGCTTTTCTAAAGGTATAATCACGGGGGCGCAGGGTCGTACCAGTGATAGTGAGGCGCTTCTGCATCATCCTGCCGATGTTCAGCTGCGCCATGTTTCCACCCATGGCATTAATGTACACCAGGCGGCCTTCGGTATTGAGTAGCTGAACGTTTTTGTCCAGATAGTCCCCTCCCACCATGTCGAGAATCACGTCCATGCCAGTGCTGGCATATGCCTCCCTGAAGTCCTGTTCTTTATAATTGACATAACCGGCGGCTCCGAGTTCCAGGCAGGCTTTGCCTTTTTCTTCTGAGCCGACGGTTACGTATACATTTGCGTCAAAGGCATGCCCCAGCTGGATAGCAGCAATACCGATACCACTGCTACCACCATGGACCAGCAAATTTTCGCCGGGTTGTAAGCGTGCCCGCTGAAAGACATTTGTCCATACGGTGGCTATCACTTCGGGCAGACTGGCTGCTTCGGCAAATGAAAGTTTATCTGGTATGGGTAGACATTGTCCTTCTTTCGCAGTGACATAGGTGGCATATCCACCACCAGCAATGAGGGCACATACTTTATCGCCGGGTTTCCACATGGTCACATCCGGGCCGCATTCCTTTACGATGCCAGCCACTTCCATTCCCAGGATCTCCTGTACTACACCGGGAGGAGGTGGATACTTCCCTTTGCGCTGAGAGACGTCTGCCCTGTTCAGTCCGGCCGCTTTGATTTCAATCAGCACTTCTTCTGCACCCGGTGTGGGTGTAGGGTATTCCTGTAGTTGCAGTACTTCCGGTCCTCCGGGTTTGGTAATGACGATGGCTTTCATAGCTTATGCGTTTAAAATGGGTGCGTCTTTCAGTTTTTCTTTGATAGCATCTGGCAGGAAAGGTCTGCCACCGGTAGCAGGTACACAGGTGCCTGTGAATACCGCTTTGGTAACGACCTTGTTATTGAGCATGATCTTCTGTTCAAAATGGATCTGCGGTTTGCCGCTTCCATCAGCCATGAGCTGACAGGTAACGGTGAATGTATCGTCTCTTTTCAGAGAGCGAACGAACTGGATGGTATATTGAGACAGCACCATATTGATGCCTTTCTGTGCTTCTTCTTCCAGGCTGAAACCCAGTATGTCTTTGATAAAGTCGTGTCTGCAATATTCCATGTAGAAAGGGTAATAGAGACCGTCCATGATGTTCTGAACGTCGATGTGTTCTGGTTTAACGGTGTATTCTTTTACGTATTCCATTGTGTTGGTCCTTTTTCATTTATAAGCAAATCTACATGAAGGATTCTGATAATATTTCCCTTTTATCAATATTTGTTTTTGTCGAATTTTTACTACCCTTTTATTCAATTTGTTTTAATAATTTTAATATTACTACTATACCTATCTCCTCCCTGATTTTTTTCTCTATCGAGTAACAGTGATACCACAACAATGAGATCGTTATGAGGATGGCCAACATTATCGTGTTGCATCAGTACCCTGCTATGGCAGAGAGATTGATTAGAACGCTATACCACAGGAAATTTGATTTTTATGTACACCTTGACAATAAAGTAGACATCGCTCCTTTTATACCCCTCTCGAGCTTGCCGAATACTTTTTTTGTTCAGGAACGTAAAACAGTGCATTGGGCAGGGTTTAGTCAGCTTGAGGCCATCGGTGCGTCGCTGCGTGCTATTTTTTCAAGTGGCCGATCGTATGACTATGTCAACCTGCTGAGCGGGCAGGACTATCCGATAAAACCGACTGGTTATATTTATGATTTTCTCAATGCTTATATTGGTCACTCTTTCCTTACCTCAGAAACACCGCCTACTGCCTGGTGGAACGAAGCGCATCAGCGGTATACCCGATATCACCTGATAGATTACAGTTTCAGGGGAAAACACCGACTGGAAAATATACTTTCCAACCTTTTACCGCAAAGGGAGTTTCCACTACCCTACCAGCTATATGGAGGGCCTTTAGCTGCTTACTGGACGCTGAGTGGAGAGGCCGCATTCTACCTAAGCCAGTTCCTGTCTGAAAGAACATGTTATTCATTTTTCAAACACACCTGGGCGCCGGATGAATTCCTGGTGAATACCTTGCTGATGAACAGTCCATTAAGCAATATGATCATCAATGACAATTACCGCTATATAGATCGTTCTGGCGGTGGATCGCACCCGAAAGTGCTTACTATGGAAGATCTGAATTGTCTGCAGCATAGTAGCCGGCTGTTTGCGAGGAAATTTGATCCCAATATTGACAATCAGATACAGGACGAAATTGATAGAACCATCCTTTATACTAAAAATTGGGTTTAACCGATGAAAAATAACGAAAGCTGGGACTGGGAAATTAATGCCAATACAAAATGGTTTGATTGGAACCTCCGCGAAATTGTCAGTTACAAAGATCTCTTGTTCCGGTTTGTAAGGCGTAACCTGATTGCAAGTTATCAGCAGACGGTATTGGGACCTTTTTGGGTATTTATTCAACCGGCACTGACTACCCTGGTTTACTATATCATCTTTGGAAAGGTGGTAAAGATTTCTACGGGAGGTATTCCGCCCGTACTATTTTATTTGTCCGGGATTCTCTTCTGGAGTTTCTTTTCCGATTGTCTGAATGGGACGATGTATACTTTTTTGCAAAATGCCAATATTTTCAATAAGGTATATTTTCCACGATTGGTAGTGCCTGTTAGCAATGTACTTTCACATAGTATCAGGATAGGTATTCAATTGTTACTTTTTATTGCCATCTACATCTATCATTTTGCCACGATGGGAATACATGGTAATTACTACATATTGCTTACTCCATTCCTGTTGCTGTTGACCGCAGGATTCGGTCTGGGAGCCGGCCTGATTATCAGCGTTTTTACCGCGAGATACAGGGACCTGGATTATGCACTTCAGTTTATACTCAGGCTATTTATGTTTGCCACACCGGTGGTGTACCCGGCATCAATTGTTCCGGCCCGATACCAGTTATTGTTTTGGTTAAATCCGCTCACTGTCATCACAGAAACATTCAGGGCAGCTTATTTTTCGAATGAACCTGTTCATTACCGCTGGTTGGCACTTTGCATTGTAGAAGTACTATTTTTATTAGTGGTGGGCATTACGCTGTTTAAGAAAAAGGAACTTAAAATAATGGACGTTGTATGATAGCTATAAAGGTTGAAAACATCTCCAAATTATACCGTCTTGGTAATCCAGGTTCTGGCCGGCTTCGGGAGGATATTCGCTTTTGGCTAAAGCGACAGAATGCTGATAAATACTTACTATGGGCGCTGAAAGATATCAACTTTGAAATCAACCAGGGAGAAGTCATGGGGTTCATTGGTAACAATGGTGCGGGAAAATCCACCCTGTTAAAAATCATTTCTTCTATAACTACACCTACTACGGGCAGCATATCTGGCAGGGGGACTATTGCCAGTCTGCTTGAAGTCGGGTCAGGATTTCATGGAGATCTGACAGGACGTGAAAATATTTTTCTCAATGGCAATATTCTGGGAATGAAAAGTTCCGAGATAAAAAGCTGTTTCGATGAGATCATTGCATTTTCTGGTGTAGAGGAATTAATTGATACACCTGTCAAGCATTATTCAAGTGGCATGTATATGCGACTGGCATTTGCGATAGCCGCACATTTAAATCCTGAAATTCTGATTGTAGATGAGGTACTGGCTGTGGGAGATGTAGAATTCCAGCGCAAATGCCTGGGGAAAATGAAAGAAATTTCAGACAGAAAAGGAAAGACGGTTTTGTTTGTAAGTCACAATACGCAGGCGTTGCAAAACCTGTGTGATCGGGTCATCACCTTACATAAAGGGCATATCATTGATTCAGGCAAGCCGGAGACTGTGATTGCCAATTACCTGAAAAGTACAGACAACAATTACCTGGAACAAAGTTATGATACGCCAGAATCAGCGCCTGGCAATGATTATATACGAATCAAAAAAATAGCCATTGAATATGATACGGATATTTTCGATATCCGTACACCATTTACTACCAGGTTTGAATTTTGGTATAGCGATCCCGATCCGGGTAGTCTGATTGTTGGCATTCATTTATTTAACATGGCAGGTGAATGCATTTTTGATGTGGCATCCAAAGGATCAGATCTGCGTGCAGGGCTTATAACGGGGGAATGTAATATACCGGGTAATTTTCTAAACAATGGTGCTTACTATTTATCCATTGTTTTTGTAAAAGACACGACGCAGCGGATATTTTATTTTGAAGGTTGTCTTTCATTCAATGTGGAGGATTTCAGGGAGAATACCGCCTGGTTTGGGAAATGGATGGGGTATGTTCGTCCTGCGTTTCCGGTGATTTTAAAACAGCAGCATGTACTATAAAATACACCATATACAATTATCCGCAGTAGATAGTTTTTCTGTAGAGAAAGGCCAGCATTATGTTGTGGTATGGTTAGGAGAAGTACCATTGGGGCATGTATGGGTTACTTCGCCGGAGGACATTACTGTCAAAATACGGGCTGCTATACAACCTGCACTGACACATTACAGCGAATGTGGTTCATCACTTGCATTTACGGATCAGGCAGTAAGATTATCTGTTGTGATTTGTACCCGTCACCGGCCACAGTCATTGTATAAGTGCCTGCAATCATTATTATCTGGTCCCGATACTGAATTTGAATTGATTGTGGTGGATAATGCGCCGGAGAATGATGAGACATTGCTGGTAGCAAAACAGTTTGCCCAGGTGCGATATGTTCGTGAAGACAGGAAGGGGCTTGATATAGCACGTAATACAGGTGCCAGAACAGCTACAGGAGATATTATAGCTTATACTGATGATGATGTCCTCATTCCGCAAAACTGGATCACTAATCTAAAGGCATGTTTTACAGATCCTTTGATCATGGCAGTGACAGGGCTTGTGATACCCGCCTCCCTGGATACAAGGGCGCAGTATACATTTGAAAGAAAGTGGGGGTTTAATAAAGGGTATCTGCCCAAGCGGTTTAATCACCGGTATTTTCTTGATCACCTTGAGTATGGTGTGCCGGCATGGGATATCGGCGCGGGAGCTAATATGGCCTTTCGGAAAGAAGCATTCCAGGTGGCGGGGTTATTTGATGAAAGGCTGGATGTAGGAGCTTCGGGGTGTAGTGGTGATTCGGAAATGTGGCACCGCATACTGGCCGAAGGGTGGGATTGTTATTATGTACCGGAGTTGTTTGTTTATCATGAACATCGTTCTACTGAAGAAGGGTTGCGAAAACAACTGTTCGGTTATATGCGTGGGCATGTCAGTGCACTGCTTGTGCAATATGAAAATTACCAGCATCCGGGAGAATTAAAGCGACTACGGCAAGGGTTACCCCGATACTACCTGCAGCGATTAATACAATGGATAAAAGGGAACAAGGAGGAGTATATCAGGCATATTATCACTGAGATCAGGGGGTGTAAATCTGGTATTCGATTTTATAAAGCACATCAACACCTGTGGCGGCAGGATATTCAGACATTTCCCTTATGGCTGTTGGAACCGGTTTCTGTAGCGTGGAACCTTGTTTCTGTAATTATTCCCTGTTACAACCATGGGCATTATCTCAGACCGGCCATTGAGAGTGCGCTGGGCCAAACATGGCCCAATATGGAAGTTATAGTAGTGGATGATGGTTCCAGCGATGATACGGCGGCGATTTGTAAAGAATATGGAGACCGGGTGAAATACATCTATGTAGAACGTGTTGGTTTATCAGCAGCGCGGAATATAGGCGTACAATTTAGTAAGGGGGAATTCCTGATCTTCCTCGATGCAGATGATTATTTATATCCAGGCGCTGCTGAAGTAAACCTTTTCTATTTCAGGTACTATCCGCAGTTAGCTTTTGTATCCGGTGCACATGACAGGGTTGATGCAAACGGGGAATTCATAGCGGAAGTATATAATAGCGGAACCGGGTACCTCTCTTTATTGCAGGGGAACTACATAGGTATGGAAGGTTGTATTCTATACAGGAGGGACCTGTTCTTTCATTTTCATTTTGACACAAAACTGAAGGCATGTGAAGATTATGACCTCAACCTGAAAATAGCAAGGCTGCTACCTACTTTTCATCATAAAGAAAGGATAGCTGCTTACCGGATTCATGGTCAGAATATGTCGGACAACAGGAAAATGATGTTGCAATTAGTGAAGGAGGTATTAAAAAGGCAAATACCCCTGTTATCAAATGAAGAGGAGCGATTGGCGTTACAATCCGGACAACAAAACTGGAAGGCATATTATGAATAACAGGATTCCCGATCAACCACCTATTATAGAGCCGCTTTCACCGGAGGTACACAGACCATTATGGTCTGTGATGATCCCAACTTACAATTGTAGTCACTACCTGGAAGCTACTTTAAAAAGTGTGCTGGAACAGGACCTGGGGCCGGCGCTGATGCAGATTGAAGTAGTGGATGATTGTAGTACAGATGGGGATATTGCAGCACTGGTAGCATCGATTGGCCAGGGTCGGGTATCGTTTTACCAACAACCGGAGAACCGTGGGAGCCTGCGTAATTTTGAAACATGTCTTAATCGTGCAAAGGGGCATTTTGTGCACTTATTACACGGAGATGACTTATCAGGGCAGGGTATTTATCAGCAGGCCACGCAGTTATTTGAACAATATCCTGATGCCGGGGCCATTTGCACAGGTTTTTCATACATCAATGAGCAGGGAGCTGAAATTAATAAAAGTAACGTCCTGAAGACGGAGACAGGGGTTATACAGGATTGGCTATTGCAGATAGCTACAGGGCAAAAAATGCAGCCACCAGCAGTATTGGTCAGAAGAAAGGTCTATGAACAATTAGGTGGTTTTTTCGGCATTCATTATGGCGAGGACTGGGAAATGTGGGTAAGGATTGCCGCGCATTACCCGGTGGTTTATACGCCAGAGCGGCTGGCCTATTACAGAGTACATACATCCAATATCACCAGCAGGTATTTCCTGTCCTGTCAGCATATTCTTGATATTTCGAAAGCCATTCACCTGATACAACCTTATCTTCCTGCTACAGAACGTTCCCGTTTAAAACGGCAGGCCCAATATAACTGGTCATTATATTTTGCACGAACTACTGATATGACCTATCATAAATACAATGCACCCCTACAAGCGCTTAACCAGGCTGGCAAAGCATTTAAGATGCACCCGAACAAGGTAACGCTCTATTTTTTATGTAAAATTTTATTGAAAATAATGCTTCGATACAAGCAATGAATTTAGTATTTTGTTGTTATGAAATTGCTGACAGAAGCTGAATTAATCTGGTCTCCCATTGTGGCGAATAACAAGATGAATCGTAAGCGGGTGGCGATTGGAGTGAATAGTTATGAAAAGGAATTATTTTTCAATCCGTCGAAGTACCTCGATGATTGCCTGGCGCAAAGGGGTGAGGTGAAATGGCTGGATTTATGTTGTGGGGAGGGTAATGCATTGATTCAATATGCGAAAGGATTAGCGCAGCAGTCAGGGGTGCAATTGAAAGGGATTGACCTGGTGGATTTGTTCCAGGAAATACCTCCTTTTATTGGTTGCCTGGAATTTGAGGTACGATCTTTAGTGAATTGGGTTCCTGCGGAGAAATATGATCTGATTACCTGTGTACATGGTATTCATTATATAGGCGATAAATTGAAGGTGTTAGTGAGGGCAATAGCAACGTTGCAACCATGGGGCTTGTTTGTGGCCAATCTTGATCTGAATAATATACAGGGGGTGGATGTAAAGAAATTATTTGCTTTGTATGGGATTGAGTATAATAAAAGAAGGAAGCTCCTGACATGTACCGGCCCCCGGCATATTGATATCACCTGGACCTATGTGGGTGCTGATGACCAGACCGGGCCAAATTATACAGGTCAGGAAGCAGTGACCTCTTTTTATCGTTAGTTTACTTTCTTAATACTTAATACGATCCTTATTTTTTCGCCTTCATTATCGGCAGTTTTCTTCACTACAAAGTACCATTTCTTATCAGGCACATCTACTAAAAAGATATCTCCTTTTTTGTGGACACGTACAGCATCTTCAAATGGTTTTACCATCATACCGGCAGTAAATGGACCGGTATCTCCGTCCTTTTGATTGGGATCCATGTTGTATTTAGTATTCAGCTCTTCGAAAGATTTACCGGCGGCGTATTGCTGTTGTATCAACGTGCGGAGGCTGTCTATCTCTTTATGCTTTAATACTGCACCATCCAGGTGGATATAGCTGGCCCGGAAGGTGTAATTCCCTGTATCAGCTACTACCCTGTAATAACGTCCTTCAATTGTGGCAGTATCTCCTACATTCAGACTAAACAGCTTTTTATCCAAAGCATTTGTATCCTTTGAAGAGTTCAATGGAGTCGCGGTGATAAAGGAATATTTATCAGCCAGCTTGTAAGCATCTTCAATCGTAACTGCCTGGTCAAGAATGACTTCCTGGGAGCGGTAGTCGACTGACTGACCGCAGGCTGCGAATATCAATAAAAACAGACTAGCGTATATGTATTTCATAGCGCTCAAGATAAAAAATAATTAGGTATTTGCCACGAGGATGAGTTCTGAATTGGAGAGGGACAGACCGTCATTTCTTTCCTGAAAATATTCCTTTGTAAGGTCGTCACCGGATACCACTTTAGCATATTTAAACCCTGCTTTGTGAGCAAGATCCAACATCTGCTCTTCTTTTAGAAGCTGTAAAGATTGGGAATGAGCGTTCTTTTTGATTACGCCAATCGGAAATAAAATTTACTCAGTAATGAATTTTTTCTCTTTCCACAGATCAAGGGTTTCAGGTTTTACCCCGCATTCCAGGAGGATTTCCTCTAAATCTTCGCGGCCACCTTCTACGGTCCAGTCTACAGCATAAGCTGCAAAGTCAGTGGTGGTTTTGATTTTCCCTAATAGTTTGGTTTCGGTTAGGATAGCAGCGGTTCTTCTGAGGGCTATCCGGCCAATATCCCAGTTATCCTGTTCTTCCATTAGTTGTTCCATTTGGGCGAAGTAGTCTTCGAATGAGGTGATATCTAATGGAGAGGAATCGTCATATTTGTCATGAAAGAAAACTTCTCCCCCATTTTCGAGTCTTTGTTCAACTTCCTGTTGAGATTGAGAAACCAGGAGGGGGA
Organism: Chitinophaga sp. LS1; assembly: GCF_034274695.1. Taxonomy (NCBI): domain Bacteria; kingdom Pseudomonadati; phylum Bacteroidota; class Chitinophagia; order Chitinophagales; family Chitinophagaceae; genus Chitinophaga; species Chitinophaga sp. LS1. Next base: position 2,925,067 of record NZ_CP128362.1, on the reverse strand, counting down.
AATAGTTATCAGCATAGTGGTAATTTATTTCCAGGAGGGCCAGTGGTGACGTAGTTTCATGATGCGTCAGAGAACTAACGATGGATTGGGCCATAGCCTGGGCGAGTTTTTCGATCAGTGCATCCTTGGACAGGTTTTCCCTGTTCCGGCTGTAGGTCAGACGGTTACTGCCTCCTTCATGGAAGGTTCTGATCTTATCCAGCTGATTATCGGTATAGGCGTATTCATCGTAGGAAGAATACTTTCCCAGCCCGGGGGCGACATTGTTGCTTACGGAGCGGGTGATCCTGCCATCGGTGTCGTACTCAAATGTGGTCGTGATCAGGAAAAAGAAGAGATCATTTTCTTTATATTCTTTAATTAACTCTTCCCTGGATTGGCCCGGTTTGTAAATAGTTCCTTTACCGTTTATACCCAAACGTTGTGAGGTGATCTTACGGCCATTTTCAAATGTAATCCTTGTAAGGGCGGAAGGCACGCCTGTGTTGATATTAAATTCTATGTACTCCGCGAGGTTATTGGTATATTTATAATAACCTTCCCATAAGGTTTTGATTGCTTCATTGCCAAAGGTCATGTAGCAAGGTAACCCCAGGTCACTGAAGCCGTATTCGTAGTCGTCTTTTTCCTTTGATAAGGCTCCATTTGAGGGGAAGGAGTGCTGGTCATATTTTTCGAGGTTATAACGGGTGCCGGGGGCGTATAGTGTTGTTTTAACCTGTGCTTTGAAAGCAGGGAGGTGTTGAATGTCGTCAAAGGCTTTTTCCCAACGGCTGATGAGGTTATCTATTAAATTGTCCATTGAATAAAATTAAAGAATAAATATGTTATGCGATTTTTTTTTGCAGGCGTATTTGGATGGGGAGCGGCAGCAGGTGGAGACTTCGAAGTAAAGGCATTATTTAAAATTAAAGAAAGAGGCTGGTTGTCCGGATAGTGTGGTAGCATTTGCGCAGGCGAGGTGTGAGGAGTATACACCGCATGATGTATTTGTGATGGATATCTGTTTGTGTGGAGATAAGTATTTACTGTGCAGTGTGGGGGGTATAAGGTGAGGATTGGAGATATTGTGAAGGGGTATCGGCGTATTTTGTAGGAAGCTGAAATTTTTATACTTATGAAATTTGTTGTAGTTTTTCTGGTATTGGCTCTGCTGGCCATACCAGCATGTTTTCCGGATTTCGGCACCGGTACTTTTACAGAGCGTTCAAGAACATACTCACCAGACAGCACCAAATTCTTATTAAACTACGCCTATGAACAGGGAGCATGGGATGGTGGCCGATCCTACTTTATCGCGATTTTAAAAATAACTGACTCCGTTGAAAGTACTGCGAGCCAATATAAGTTCTTCAGTTACGACGTAGATGATGTCTATTGGCAAGGTAGCGATACGGTTATTGTTGCTGAAAAATTTACTGAATTTATAAGCAGGGGTAAGTCCCAATTTAAGGATAGTATATTTCCTATGAATGGGACTATCGTGAAAGTTGTGCACAAGGATCCTATTGATACATCTTACGAGCGGAAAGTATTTTATAGAGAAACATCGCCAAGTCAAAAGTATGATTTGATTGTGTATAGATATGTTAAGCCTGGGAATGGTTATTATTTTCTGAACATATCGGTTATTCATAGGAATGATAGCATTCCGAAATACGGGAATTTTTATGTATCCAGATTTGATTTTGATTGCTTTAATGATATTAGGTGGATGAAGGGAGATACGCTGGATATTAAGGTGTCAGAGCCATGCTTTTATTCATTTGAAGATTATCTTGTAAAAAACCGGAGGGATACGGGGATTAAGTATAAGGTTCAGGTGAATGATACTATTAGGGGGAATATTACTTATTGAATGTTTAATAGAATTTTAAAAGGCTTTCAGACATCCTGCCTGAAATATTATTGATATCCAAACTTACCATCTCTGTATTTGCCATATTTCAATATTGTAAATACCATCAAGAGTACTAAAAGTGGTGACAGTATAAGACTAATCAACATTATTGGAACTATCAACCCAGTCGTTAATAAAATCAAATGAACTACGAGGTAGATAGTCACTATCCAGATTGAAAAAGTTGGGCTCTTTGCTCCGTTTGGGGTGGCCAAAACCTCCGTATTAGACAATATCCACAATTCGCATTCTATCAGTATATTTTTAATTTTAAACTGCCCCCAATCAGGAACAGCTTCTGCTACTGCAGCATTCTTATGCTTTGTTTCTATAGATTGAAGAAATTTTACTCTTGCAGTGACATTACTAAAATCAATACAGGATTATCATGTGTGAAGCTCTTATTATTCCTAATGTCATTAAAGGCATTATAGAACATTCTCTTACAAACGACTCATCTTCCTTGGCAGAATAATCACAACTACACCTCCAGGTTGTTGGAGAAGTATTCTCATCATTATATGTCCAGGTAAATGCTTGAACTTTACAATTGGTAGAAATTTGTAGTGCCATAGAACAAGGTTTAAAGCTCTCTGAATCCCAGGGCAATACAACAAATAAGTAACGCAATGCCAATCACAAGAAAAGGCCAGTTGCCACCCGCACCTTGCATTAGCAAAAATACGTTAAGTACTAGTAAATGCAGCCCTATTACAATCAGAGTATACTCTTTGGTAAAATCACATGAACCTCCTCCTGCTCTGGCTGTAATGCGTAATATATCTCTGATAAGGAATACGAAAATCAGGACAATAACAGGTAATATCAGCAGTATAGTTTTACAAAGAAGGATCGAGTTCATAGACATGAAAGATAATAAGATGATGGCTTTACTAGCTGAACTGTTGCTTTAGCATATTCATAGATCTGCTTAAAAAAGCCTTAGCTATTCACCCACAATATTGCTCGAAATCCGCCTTTAGGTTTTCATGATCTCTTATTACCCATCTTTTGAAAGCCGTAAAGCTTGATGCAGGACGCAAATGTCTAATAATCTTTTGTTTTATTTCCTCTTTTTCCTCAGCCGAATATGTTTCATCATAATAGTCAAATAACAAATCCTGAAAAGTCCTTATCTCTTTAAGTAAAAGATTTCGAACATTTGCGGCTTCAATAGATTTTAAGGTAGTAGTTCCATTGTAAACTGCATCTAAAAGCGTAACTGAGTTATTAACACGATCGGTGTTCTCAAGGGCCCGGAATTCAGCCTTTTCTTTTGGGTATGGGTTAATATGATATCTTATTTTTTTATCTACTTCGTCTGTCTCCTGAGTGACATCTAGAATATCATCAAATATGGGTTTGGCTAGTTTTATGTTATTGCAATGCCCACAAGCAAAAAAGAGATTATTCCAATCAAACATCACATCCCGATAATTTCTATGTGGTCGAAAATGTTCAACGTTTATTGTTGTAGGCTCTCTTTGCTCACATATATAGCATTTATTATAGAAATCATTCCTTATTGCATGAAGAACTCCGTCACATCTGTAACTCCCAGTAGCTTTTGCTTTCTCAATTGCTAAGCAAGGTGGGGCAGGTTGAGATTTAGAAGCAAAAATCATTTGTTCTTATTAAGTGTTCTTAACTGAATTTGTTGAATTTTAACCGCTAATTCATCTGCTAAAAATTTGGGAACATCATCAATATATTTCCTTAATTCCCGTAGTTGATCTCTTTCCTTTTCATCTAACTCTTCTTTAGAACTTAGATATTCAAACTCAGCAATCTTCTTCTTTAAAATTGATGAATATTTATCTGCTTCAAAATAACTCTCAATTAAAGTATCATAGGAATAACCAGATAAATCATCCGTGACAATCCTCTTTTCAAGATCGCAAATAACTGCGTTTTCTATTGAGCTTATAACAAATGGGGAATGTGTTGTAATGATAAACTGTAGTTTTGGAAAAAATGTAGTTAGAAATGGAAGTACCTTTTTCTGTAATTCAATATGAAGATGAGTCTCAATTTCATCTATAAGCACAATTCCTTCTACATCATAACTTTTTGCACCAGAACTCTCCATTCTTAATAATAATTCTGTTATAATACTTAAAACCGCAGAATAACCATCAGAAAGTTGGTTTAAATTATATGGTTCCTTACCTGTTTCAAGTACATTAAAATTATAGTTCTTTCTATCAAACGACAATTTAAGTTGGGGATCACTAAATAATTCAGCGAGGTTTCTTTCAAAGTTTGCAAACCATGAGTCAACCTCTCTCACAACATCCGTTTCATTCTCATCCCTAGCGAATGATCTGTCTGCTTTTAAGTTTACAATGTATTGAATAAAATCAGCTCCAACATGCTCTCGGGGATTATAATTCCGCTTAAATTTAATTTTGTTAATACCACTTGGTACATTAAATTTTGAGTTACGCTTTGAGTCAAATGACGCAACTATAAATTTCCCTGAATTGAAATTTGATAAAATTTCATTAAAATGATTAAAGCTTATTGACACGCCTGTTAAAGCCTTGATTTCTCTATTAACAGCTTCTATTTCCGTAGTGTAAGAACTCATACTTTCTGGAGTATGATTCTTTATTACTTCATTTTTTTCATAAATAAGATAATCTCTTCGCCTTATAACATTAGCTAAAAAGCTAATATTGCTTTCTTGTATAACTGCAGAAAGATATTTTTGTAATTCGACAAGTAGAGAAGTTTTACCACTTCCGTTTCGTCCAGTGATGATTAAATGCTTTCTTTCATCAGACGAAATGGGTATTTCGAGTTCTTTTGTATTCCGAACTTCATTTATGCTGATAGATGAAATGAATATGTCATTCATAAATTTACCATCAAAGTATAGATGAATATAAAAAAGAAAAGGCTTTCAAGCAAATTACCTGAAAACCTTTTTAATTCGTAGCGAGAAAGGGAGTTGAACCCTTGACCTCAGGGTTATGAATCCTGCGCTCTAACCGCCTGAGCTACCTCGCCAAATCCTCGTCTTGTTCAAAACGGGAGTGCAAAGATAATCGCTAAATTGATAAAAGCCAAGAGGTATTTATATTTTTTTTTAATACGCTAATAATTCCTTCACCGCAGCCTTCACCTTTTGCGGATTTGGCAACATTTCATTCTCCAACGCCAGATTGATAGGCACTGCTGGCAAATCCAAAGCACCAAGCGTGAAAATCGGCGCATCCAGCGAGCGAAAGCAGTGCTGTTGAATACGACCCGCTAAGGCCTGTGCAAAGGAATTATTCAGTTGTTCTTCAGTGAGCACAAGGCATTTTCCATGGCGGGAAACAGATGAATAGACCAGCTCTTCATCCAGCGGGAATAATGTACGCAGATCAATCACCTCTACCTGACCAGGGAAGGCCGCAGCGACAGCCATTGCCCAGTATACCCCCATTCCGTAGGTGATGATACAACAAGTATCGCCCTTCTTCACGTCTTTTGGATGAGCAGGTACCACTACCCTCCCCTTGCCCATTGGCAACTGATAGTCTGCATCTGGTTCAATCATGATCGCCGCCTGTGTACCAGGAACTTTGCTCCAATATAAACCTTTGTGCTCCAGCATAACAACCGGATTGGGATCTAAAAAAGCAGCCTTCATCAGTCCTTTCATATCAGCAGCATTGGATGGATAGACTACTTTAATACCTTTAATGGTAAGCAAAGTAGATTCGATACTACCAGAATGATAAGGTCCTCCACCTCCATAAGCACCAATAGGTATACGGATCAGGGTCTGCACCGGGAATTTGCCATAGCTGAGGTAACAGGATTTCGAAATCTCCGTCACCAGCTGATTAAATCCAGGATAGATATAATCGGCAAACTGAATTTCTACAATAGGCTTAACACCTACTGCTGATAAACCAGCAGTAGCTCCAACGATATAAGCTTCCTGTATAGCTGTGTTGTATACCCTGTGGTCACCGAATTTTTCCGCAAGGGTAGCTGCTTCGCGGAATACGCCACCCAAACGGCGTCCTACATCCTGACCAAAAAAGATGGCTTCAGGATAGTCCCGCAGGATTTCTTCTACCGCATGCAAAGCAGCATCCACCATCATCACTTTCGTACCATTTGCGGGGGTACGATTCCCTTTTTCTACTGTAACAGCAGCAGGTGCAAATACATGATCCTTCACTGTGCGGGGATCCGGATCCTGTGCTATCCGCGCCTTATCAAATTCGGCTTCTATATATTCCTGTGTTTCTCTTTCAATGGTTAACAGGTCCTTCTCCGGAATACCGGAGGATATTAATAATGCTTTTAGTTTGGGTAAGGGATCCTTTTCTCCATGAAAGGACAGGTCTTCATCTGTTCTGTACCATTCCTTGCGTACACCGGAGGTATGGTGCCCTAACAATGGCACACAGGCATGTACCAATACAGGTTTCCTTTCTTTGCGTACATAACTGATTGCAGCCTCCATGCCATGATAACTCTCTTCAAAATCACTTCCATCCACCCGTATTCGTTTCAGGCCTTTAAATCCCGCAGCATATTCATATGCATCCATTACACGGGTTTCTGCAGATGAAGCAGAAATACCCCATTCATTGTCCTGTACCAGGTAAATGACTGGTAACTCCCACAGAATAGCACTCTGCCATGCTTCACTGACTTCACCTTCCGTGACACTGCCATCACCGAGAGAGCAAAGAACTACCGGTAATTCTCCATGGGGGCCGGTAGGCAGAGAGTCAGATAAATTTCTTTCCAGATAACGGATACCCTGTGCCATGCCTGTAGCCGGAATGACCTGCATGCCGGTAGCACTGCTCTGGTGAGGGATTAAGGGGCGATTGGGTACCCGGCTGGCTGGATGACTATAATACGATCGACCGCCGGAGAAAGGGTCATCTCCCTTTGCAAGGAGTTGTAACATCAGCTCAAGGGGAGTAAAACCCATGGCCAGCATCATACTGTCATCCCGATAGTAAGGACTGGCATAATCCCAGGGTTGTAACTGCAATCCAGCTGCTATCTGAATAGCTTCATGCCCACGGGACGTGGAATGTACATATTTGCAAACGGAGCGATTCGCTTCATACGTGGCGGCCATTTGGGAAGCCTGACACATCAGCCGGAAGGCTTTCAGCCACAGGCCTTGCTTATTAGCAATCCCTGCTTTTATAGTTGGGGTGATTGTATTATCTTTAAACACTTTATATCCTGTTTGGATGTTTATAAGATTAAATAGTTGCTAATGCAACTATTGCTAATGCAATTTAAATAATTATGCCTAATACTTTCGTAACGAATCCATCTTTTTTTAAGTTGGATGCCACCCTTAAAAGAATCCGTAACTACTGGCAAAAGACTTTTGATATTCATAAGGTGGACATTACTGTTGACCAGTGGCTGCTGATAGAAAACCTGTATAAGCACAAAAAGATTACGCATAACGAACTCGCTAAGCTGACATCGAAGGATATTACCACCGTTTCCCGTATTATTGAATTACTGGTTAAGAAAGAACTGGTGCTTAGGGAAGGATCTCCCCAGGACCGCAGGAAGGTGTTTTTACAGCTCACTGTTAAAGGCGCAGATAAGTATAAGGAAGCAAGACCTTTAGTGCTGGAAATGCGTAAAACGGGCTGGAATCATCTTACAGAAGACGATTTTCAGGAGCTGACGAGGATATTGGATGTGATTTATAATAATGTGCCGGATGAGGTTACTTTGACGAAGCAGGTGCCAGAAGATAAGTAATTTAAAGGACACCGGAATTCAGAGGGTGATCGATTACACCCAAAAGAAGCCTGGAAAAAAGTAATATAAAGGATTCTCCAAAGTTCTGGATGTGACAGATAACCTCAAACAAGTGATTTCAAGAACTAACGAGAAATTCTATCAAAGTTGTTCAAACAAATCAAAATAAAAACCGGCCTGCTCAGTGGATGAGCAGGCCGGTTCATTTATAATCATCAAAACTTATTTCACTACAAACTCCAGCAAACTGTCATTTTCAATAAACGCTTCCAGCGTATCCCCTATCTCTACAGGACCTACCCCAGCCGGCGTACCTGTAAATACCAGATCCCCGATATTCAGCGTAAAGAATTTAGAAATATAAGCCACCAGAAAATCAAATGAAAACAACAGGTCTTTCGTATTCCCCTGCTGCACCAGTTCTTTATTTTTATACAAACAGAAATTAATATCTTTTTTATCCAACTCAGGGGTAATGGGGATAAACTGCCCTACCACAGCCGAATTATCAAACGCCTTTGCAATCTCCCACGGTAATCCTTTCTGCTTTTGCTTATCCTGCAGATCACGGGCAGTGAAATCAATACCAATCCCAATCTGGTCATAGTATTTATCTGCAAATTTTTCCTGAATATGCTTTCCGTTTTTGCATATTCTCAGCACCAGTTCACATTCATAATGGAGGTTGTCGGTAAACTCTGGATAGTAAAATGGATGGTTGTTCTGCAGCAATGCATTCTTAGGCTTCATGAAAATCACAGGTTCTGTCGGTACCTCATTTTTCAATTCCTTTGCATGATCGGCATAGTTTCTTCCAACGCATATAATTTTCATGACGGTTAATCTTTAATTAAGGTTAAATGAATGGATTTATAAATTTAGTTTCCAGGTGAATATTTAAGGTTATTATACTTGTTCATCGTGCGTTCCAAACCTATAGATACAAATCCTTCAATGATTTCCACGCATTTTTCCAATTTCCACTGCACTATTACCATTTCATCTTTAGGCCATTTGCCCAATACAAAATCAACCTGTCTGCCTTTAGGATAGTCATTACCAATACCGAATCTCAACCGTGGATACTGATTTGTACCCAGTAGCTCCTGTATATTCTTAAGCCCGTTTTGTCCCGCATCACTACCACCAGGGCGGATACGCAGCACTTCTACCGGCAGGGCCAGATCGTCTACCAGCACAAAAATATTTTCCAATGGCACTTTCTCCTTGTCCATCCAGTATTTTACGGCTTTGCCACTCAGGTTCATGTAGGTGGTAGGCTTTATTACAATAAGGGTACGCCCTTTCCATTTCACTTCTGCCACATCCGCCAGGCGTTCGCTTTTGTAGGTAGCTCCGTGCTTTGCAACAAAGGTATCTGCGATATCGAATCCAATATTATGGCGGGTATGCTCATATTCTGCGCCTATATTCCCAAGCCCTACTATCAGGTATTTCATCTGTCGACTAATTTAATAAACACGAACTCGTGGCGCCATCCACCATATATACGGAAGTTTTGCAAACCACGGCGTAAAAATAAAAAAAGTCCCATCCCGGACGAACCAGGACGGGACTTTTTGGAAAAATATCTATAAAGAAAATTATTTCTTCTTGGCGTCTTTTTCGTTAGCAGCCTCTTCCTGACGTAACTGACGGGTCATTACTACGGAAGCGATAGGAATACGAGGAGAGTTAGTGATCTCGATGTTTTCAGCTACTACGTCTTCTACGCGGATGTTACCATTCAGTTCCAGGTTATCGATGTTTACTTCGATATTCTCACGCAGGTACTTAGGCAGCGCCTTAACTTTCAGTGCCTTGATCTTTACAACCAGTTTACCACCGGCTTTAACACCTTCGGACTGACCTACGATCTTGATTGGCAGGCTTACCGCTACTGGCTTATCTTCAACCAGTTCCAGGAAGTCGATGTGTGACAGCTCGTCAGTTACGGTATCGAACTGCAGATCTTTCAGTACACATCTGTAAGTTTTAGCACCTAATTTGATTTCAGCGAGCTGAAATTCAGAAGTGTAAACAAGCGTTTTGAAAGCAACAGCCGGAGCAGAAAAGCTCACGGTTTCAGCACCCCCGTAAATAACACAAGGCACTTGTCCCTCAGAACGTACCTGGCGGGTGGCTTTTTTGCCATATTCGCTTCTGAGTTGTCCTTCGATTGTTATCGTTTTCATTGATTAAACATTTATAATTGTTATAAATAAGCTTGTTGCTACTAGCGGCGGTGGCTATGCACGAACAAGTTTGTGATAGACTTGTTCTCATGCATGTTCCTGATGGCTACTGCAAAGAGATCAGCAACACTGATCACCTTGATCTTTGAAGATTGCTGTTTCAATGGAATGGTATCGCAGATAACGAACTCTTCCAATACAGAATTCTCAATGTTTTCGTAAGCCTTCCCGCTAAGCACAGGGTGTGTACAAAATGCACGAACACTCTTTGCTCCTTTTTCTATCAGTAGGTTAGCTGCTTTGGTAAGGGTACCTGCAGTATCGCAGATGTCATCGATCAGCACGATGTCCTTGTCTTTTACATCACCTATTACAACCATGGAAGCGATCTCATTCGCACGTTTACGGTGCTTATCGCAGATCACCATTTCCGCGTTGAAGTAGGCTGCTACTTCCCTTACCCTGTTAGTGCTTCCCACATCAGGGGACGCAAAGGTAAGATTTTCCAGCTTCAAATTCTCAATGTACGGTATGAAAATTGCCGAACTATCCAGGTGGTCTACCGGGATATCGAAGAATCCCTGGATCTGAGGAGCGTGCAAATCCATGGTAATCACCCTGTTAGCGCCTGCCGACGTGAGCAGATTCGCTACCAGCTTAGAGGCGATGGCTACCCTTGGTTTGTCCTTTCTGTCCTGCCGGGCGAAGCCAAAATACGGAATTACTGCGGTGATATAACCGGCAGAAGCCCTTTTGGCTGCGTCGATCATCATTAATAACTCCATCAGGTTGTCCGATGGAGAATTAGTGCTCTGCACGAGAAAAACATAATCACCGCGGATACTTTCCATATAAATCGGCTGGAATTCTCCGTCACTGAACTTCTGAATTGTCAATTTGCCTAACCCGTTGCCGTAGCGGCTGGCGATTTTCTCTGCCAGCGCGGGATTGCTGTTCCCTGTGAATATTTTTACTGATGGTTGCATGAACTATAAAAAAGAGGTTGCAAAACTATGATATTTGGAGTATGAATTTTTTTATTTTTTGGTGACTACAGGGCCATACACACGACTTTGCTTTATTTCGAATAAGTAAAACTCTTATTATTAAGAAGTTACCTACTCTTTGCTGTGGATTGTAGTGCTAATTTAAAAAAAATTGAAAGCCCGGGGGAAAAGATGTAACTTTTGGTAAAGCATAGAAAGAATGGATACCATTGATTCGTTAGCCGGGCATGTGTCAATCAAAGATTGGCACACAGATGACCAACCAAGACACAAGTTAATCATAAAAGGGACAGGAACATTGAGTGATGCAGAATTGCTCGCTTTATTATTAAATACAGGCCATAAGCACAAATCCGCATTGTTGCTGGCACAGGAAATACTTCACAAATCATCCAATAATTTACAGGAATTAGGGAAGCTAAATGTCAATCAACTGAAGAAACTGAGGGGTATTGGCGAAGCTAAAGCAGCCAGAATAATAGCTGCTTTGGAGCTCGGGCGCCGAAGGCAGGCCGGATTCATGCTGCCAAAAACCAAAATCAGAAACGGGCAGGAAGCGGCTTTATATTTTAAACCTATTCTGGGAGATTGCTCCAATGAGCGGGTACATGTACTGTATTTAAATTTTGCGAATACGGTGATCAAGGATTGTTGCGTGAGCATTGGAGGTATTTCTTCTGCACCTGCCGATGTGAGAGTGATTCTGAGAGAGGCACTGGAACTGGGAGCTACCTCTATTATTCTTTGCCATAACCATCCTTCAGGCAATCTGAGTCCCAGTCAGGCCGATATTCTTTTTACACGAAAGGTCGTACAGGCTGCCAGCATTTTGGATATAATGGTGCTGGATCATATCATCGTATCACAGGCAGGGTACTACAGCCTGAATGAAGAAGGCCTGATGGATGAAGAAAAAAAGCAACCAGTAAGGAGCAGGCTAATCAGAGAAAACAACTCTCCATTGGGCTTCTCCGGAATGAGGATTGCCATGGTATAATTGCAACATTCACATATATAATATAACATTTGGATATAACACCGTCTTTTCCTTACATTCGCAATTATTTTATTTTCAAAGAATAATATGCTCAAAATAGGAATCTTTGGTGTGGGGCACCTGGGTAAGATCCATCTTTCTCAATGGGCCACCATAAAAGACGTAGAAGTAGTCGGCTTTTTTGATCCAAGTGATAGCAATGCCGCCAGTGTAGCACAGCAATACCAGATTCCGAGATTCTCGACCGCGGAAGAACTGATACAGGCTTCTGATGCCATCGATATCATCGCTCCTACCACCCAGCACTTCAAGTTATGTGAAAGCGCTATCCGCAACGGAAAGCACATTTTCGTGGAAAAGCCGATGACTAATACCATGGAAGAAGCTAAAACACTGGTAAAACTGGTGGAAGAAGCTAATATCAAATTCCAGGTAGGTCATGTGGAACGTTTCAACCCGGCTTTCCTTGCACTGAAAGGACATGCACTCAACCCCATGTTCATCGAAGTACATCGCCTGGCTGAATTTAATCCACGTGGTACCGACGTAAGCGTAATTTTGGACCTGATGATCCATGATATCGACATCGTGCTCAGTATCGTAAAGTCTACCGTGAACCGTATCTCTGCCAGTGGCGTCGCTGTGATGAGCGATACACCTGATATAGCCAACGTTCGCATTGAATTCCATAACGGCTGTGTAGCCAACCTGACATCCAGCCGTATCTCTCTGAAAAAGATGCGCAAAATGCGCCTCTTCCAGAAAGATGCTTACATCGGCATCGACTTCCTGGACAAGAAGACTGAAATCATCAAGCTGAAAACACCAGAAGATGAAGGATTATTCACATTGGATATAGATACCAACAGCGGTAAAAAAACCATCGCTATCGATAATCCTGAAATCAAACAGGTGAACGCGATCAGAATGGAGCTGGAACTGTTCAGAGATGCTATCCTCCTGAATAAACCTGTACCGGTGAATGCAATTGATGGTCTGCAGGCTATGGAAGTAGCACATCAGATCCTTGCTAAAATCAATAAGGGATTATCTTCAGAAGCTTAATTTCTTGTACCTAATAAGGCCTCCGCGATCGTCAGATCCAGCGGACGGGTGATCTTTATATTCGCTTCGTCGCCGGGTACTAACTGTACCTGGCGGCCCTGGCGCTCTACTACCGTTGCTTCATCTGTGAATAACGGATCAAAAGGTTGCTCAAATGCGGGTAGGATCCACTCCGAGAGGAATGTCTGCGGGGTCTGTATAATCTTATATTGCTCCCTGTCTACCGCCCTGTTACCATCCCCTACCAACTCGCGGATACTATCTTTCATTTCAATCACAGGAATGGCACTCCCCTGCGCTACTGCTCCTTCATAACAACGGTGAATTAATGCGCTGCTAACCAGCGGCCTTACACCATCGTGTACAAAAATCACTGCCGGTTCCTGCACCATCTTCAACCCGTTGAGTACAGAATTGAAACGGGTTTCTCCACCTTTCACCAACATCACCTGCTTAAAATCGCCTATCCATTCAGCCACATAACTGAAATGGGCCTCCGGCAATACCAATACGATTTCCATATCAGCATATGCCTGCACAAAAGCATTGACGGTATGCCATAATACCGGCTTTCCGGCCAGTTCCAAAAACTGTTTCGGAACGGCACTCCCCATGCGGGTACCGGAACCTCCGGCTACAATGATGGCTACTTTCTTTCGTTGTTCCACGAGCTGAAATTAAATTGCGAATGATTCTGCCTAAGCAGCACCATTCGCAATAAATAATTGAGAATCTGTTTCGTTTATTAGAGGATCAGCATAGCATCGCCATAGCTGAAGAAACGGTATTTCTCCTTGATAGCCTGTTGGTAAGCTTCCATCACCAGGTCATAACCAGCAAACGCACACACCATGATCAGCAGACTTGTCTTAGGCAGGTGGAAGTTAGTTACCAAAGCATTAGGGATAGCGAAATCATAAGGAGGATGAATGAATGTGTTAGTCCATCCTTCTGCTGCTTTCAGCATGTTCTGCGCAGTCACGGAAGATTCTACAGCCCTTACAGTTGTAGTACCGATCGCACATACTTTACGATTTTCTTCTTTCGCCTTGTTCACAATCTTCACAGCGTATTCATCAATGTTGAAATACTCTGCATCCATCTTGTGCTTGCTCAGATCTTCTACTTCGATAGGACGGAAAGTACCTAAACCAGTGTGAAGAGTTACCTCTGCAAACTTAATACCTTTGATCTCAAGACGCTTGATCAGCTCACGGCTGAAGTGCAAACCAGCAGTTGGCGCAGCTACTGCACCTTCGTACTTGGCATACACAGTCTGATAACGCTCCTTGTCCTCATCTTCAGGTTTACGCTTGATGTACTTAGGCAGTGGCGTTTCACCCAGGGTGTCCAGCACTTGCTTAAACTCTTCATCATTACCTTCGAACAGGAAACGGATTGTACGGCCACGGGAAGTAGTGTTGTCAATTACTTCCGCTACCAGCGACTCATCATCTCCAAAATACAACTTGTTACCAACCCTGATCTTACGGGCAGGATCCACAATCACATCCCACAAACGATTCTGCTTGTTCAGTTCGCGCAACAGGAATACTTCAATCTTGGCACCTGTTTTCTCTTTACGGCCATAAAGACGGGCAGGGAACACTTTCGTGTTGTTTACCATCATTACATCCTTGTCATTGAAATAATTCAGGATATCCTTGAATACCTTGTGCTCGATTTTGCCGGTGGCACGATTTACCACCATCAAACGTGCTTCATCTCTTGTCTTGGAAGGGTGCTGTGCGATCAGATTTAAAGGAAGATCAAACCTAAACTGTGATAGTTTCATATTACGGTATGAATAAATTTAAAGGTTGCAAAGGTATTGATAATATACCATCTATCAAAAAATGATTATTTGCTATTTATAAAACAATTAATTACGCATAAATGTTTTTAGGAATAGAACTAATGAGCTGCTTTGTATATGCACTCTGTGGATGTTCATAGACCTGATCGGCCAAGCCGGCTTCCTCTATCCTCCCCTTGTTCATGACAATCATTCTGTCACTGATAAAACGCACTACCGATAGATCGTGCGATATGAATATATACGTAAATCCAAACTCTTCCCGTAAGCGCATCAGCAGATTCAATACCTGCGCCTGTATACTTACGTCCAGGGCGGCAACCGACTCATCGCAAATGATAAATGAAGGTTGTAACGCCAACGCACGGGCGATGACTATCCGCTGCCGCTGCCCACCCGAAAACTCATGTGGATAACGGTAATAATGCTCCGGCAACAGATTTACTTTATCCAGCAATTCCTGTACCTTTTCTTTACGCTGCTGATCATTAGCATATAATCCGTGTACCTGCAACGGTTCCAGAATGGCCTGACCTACGGTCAGACGTGGATTCAGGGACGAGTAAGGATCCTGAAATATGATTTGCAGCTCTTTGCGGAGGTCCCGCATCTCTGAAGCCGGCAACTGGCAAAGGTCTTTCCCTTTATATAATATGCTTCCGCCAGTGGGAGGCGTGAGTCGTAGCAAGGTACGACCAAGGGTCGTCTTTCCACATCCTGACTCCCCTACCAACCCCATTGTTTCACCTTCTTTGACTGTAAAGCTCACCCCATTCACGGCTTTGGTCCAGCTCAGGACCTTTCCGAATATATTGCGGGAGGCAGGAAACCAGGTATGCAGGTCCTTTACCTCCAACAATGGAGGTTGCTGTGCAATGTACTGTTCTCTGAGAATTATCTTTTCAGCAGGAATTTCGAGGCTTTGTACCAGCGATTGTACGGCCTGGCCTTTTTCCTGAATCTGACCGGCAGTGTCCACTTCCATAAAGTCGTGGGTCACCGGCAGTCTGTATAATCTTTTATCCAGTGGAGGGCGGCAGGCCAGCAGGCCCTTGGTATAAGGATGTTGTGGATGTGTGAATATCTCCTGTACACTGCCCTGCTCTACAATCTGCCCTTTGTACATCACCGCGACCCTGTCAGCGATTTCTGCAATCACACCCAGGTCATGGGTGATAAACACCACGCTCATACCTGTTTGCTGTTGCAGTTCCTTTAACAGGGCGAGAATAGTCTTTTGTACGGTAACGTCCAGGGCTGTAGTCGGTTCATCAGCTATCAGCAGGCGGGGTTGACAGCTGATGGCCATGGCAATCATGACTCGTTGTTTCTGACCGCCGGACAACTGATGTGGATAACGGTGCAGGATCTTCTCCGGATCTGGTAGGCGCACCTGCCTGAATAAAGCTAATGTTTGCTCCCTTGCCTCACTGGCAGAGACTTTCTTATGCAGACGGAGCACTTCCATAACCTGTGCACCACAGGTATGTAACGGGTTCAGTGCCGTCATCGGCTCCTGAAAGATCATTGCGATTTCATTGCCTCTCCATTTGCGCATCTCACTTTCGGAGAGATCGGGAAGATTAACAGGGGGCTTTTCCGGGTCAACCTGGTACAATAAACTACCAGCTGAAATAAGTCCAGGGGACTGAATGAGCCGCATCAGGGCCAGCGACGTCACAGACTTTCCGGAGCCGGATTCTCCGACTATTCCCATAATCTCCCCTTTTCTGATATCCAGAGAAATATCCTTCACCGCCTGATGGCCGGCGAAGGAAACGGTTAGATTCCGGATGGAAAGTAATGTTTGTTGCGTAGTGGCAGATGTGAGCATGAGTCCTTTATACTGCTCATATTACGAAATAATACGCAAAATTCTTACTGCTTACGAACTTAGAATCGTAGATGCTTCACTGTCTGGTGACTATTGATCAGCGCTTTCAGCGAGTCAATACCGATCTTGAGGTGATTGTTCACATAATCAGAAGTCACTTTCTTATCAGATTCTTCTGTCTTCACTCCTTCCGGAACCATAGGTTGGTCAGAAACCAGTAATAATGCACCGGTAGGGATCTTATTGTAGAAACCTACTGAAAAGATGGTGGCTGTTTCCATATCCACGGCCATTGCCCTGATCTTTTCCAGGTAGCGTTTGAATTCCACATCATGTTCCCATACACGGCGGTTGGTGCTGTAGCAGGTACCTGTCCAGTAGTCGCAGCCATATTCACGGATGGTGGTGGAAATTGCCTTTTGAAGGGCAAATGAGGGCAGTGCAGGAACTTCGGGCGGGAAGTAGTCATTGGAGGTACCTTCACCTCTGATAGCTGCAATAGGCAGGATCAGGTCTCCAACATTATTCTTTTTCTTCAGACCACCGCATTTGCCAAGGAATAATACGGCATTGGGTGAAATAGCTGTCAGCAGGTCCATGATGGTAGCGGCACCAGGGCTTCCCATACCAAAATTGATGATGGTAATGTCATTTGCAGTGGCACATTGCATTGCTTTGCCATTGCCAACGATCTTGACATTGTTCCATTCTGCAAATAAATTAAGGTAATTACTAAAGTTGGTGAGGAGGATGTGGGAGCCAAAGTTCTCCAGCTTTTCTCCGGTGTAGCGGGGAAGCCAATTAGCTACTATTTCGTCTTTTGTCTTCATAGCCTTTTGACATGCAAATTTACAAAAAATTCCTGAGAAGACTACCTTTGCCCGATGATTACCATCGAATTTCCCCCTCCTGACTTCAAAATCATCACTGAAAACGCTAAAGACCTGATCTTCGACCGTTTCCGGAAAAAATACGTTGTCCTCACCCCTGAAGAATGGGTACGTCAAAACTTTCTGAATTATCTCGTCGCTACCCTTAAATACCCGGCATCCCTGATAGGCATTGAAAAAGAGATCTACCTGGGAGAGATGAAAAAGCGCTATGACATCGTAGTTTTCAACAAAAATCACCAGCCCTGGATGATCGTGGAGTGCAAGGAGATGGGGATTCCCCTCAGCCAGACTACTTTAGAGCAGATCGTTCGCTATCATATGGTATTGCCCGCTGCCTATCTGGTGATCACCAACGGCATCAATACCTGGTGCTGCGAACATAATGTGCAGGCCGGCCGCTGGGATTTCATTGAAATGCTACCCTCGCACCAATAAAAACATTCATGAAAGAGGGAATTCACCAACGGGGGATGAAAAACATTTTCAGAAAAAAGGACGTACCATTGCTGATACGTCCTTGTGTAAATATGCTGTATTCCAATCAAGGGAAAATACCCAGTTGTTCGTAAGCTGCGCCTACTTTATCAATTGCACAGATATAAGCGGCAGTACGCATATCGTGTACATCAGGATGGTTCACCATGATCTCACGCACTTCGTGCAAAGCAGCATGCATAGTTTCTTCCAGACCGGAATATACCAGATCCACTTCGTCCGCACCGTGTGCAATGAATTTTCTTTCTCTTTCTGACACGCTCTTACCTGTCATTTCTTCAATCACGCCAAGAATGTGAATATTCATATTCTCATCAAAACGTTTGCCCAGACGACCATAACGTACATGGCTAAGGTTCTTGAGCCACTCAAAGTAAGATACGGTCACCCCACCTGCATTCAGGAACATATCCGGCACTACAATCACGCCTTTCTTATTCAGGATATCATCTGCTTCTGGTGTAATAGGACCATTTGCAGCTTCACCGATAATACGGGCTTTAATATTAGCAGCATTGCCTTTGTGTATCACATTTTCCAGTGCGGCAGGGATCAGGATATCACAATCCAGTTCCAGTCCGTCTGTATTTTTCGCCAGAGTTTGTGCCCCCGGGAAGTTGATGATTGAACCAGTTTCGTTCCTGTGTTTCAATACCTTGTCAGGATCCAGGCCTTTCTCATTGTAGATCGCACCATCATATTCGATCAGACCTACGATGACAGAACCTGCTTCATGGAAGTATTTAGCGGCATGGTAACCTACGTTACCCATACCCTGTACGATCACCCTTTTGCCAATGAGACCTGGCTCCAGACCGACCTTTTTCATATCTTCCCTGATATTACATAGTTCCTGCAAACCATAGAATACACCCAGACCCGTAGCTTCTTTACGACCTCTTACACCGCCCTGTGATACGGGTTTACCCGTTACGCAGCCATAACCATCTATTTCTCCCGGACGAAGACTCATATAAGTATCCAGGATCCAGCTCATTTCCCTTTCACCGGTGCCATAATCAGGAGCAGGTACATCGATACCAGGGCCGATAAAGTTTTTCTTTACCAGTTCAGCAGTGTAACGACGGGTAATGTTTTCCAGCTGGAATGGGGAATAATTGCGGGGATTGATTTTGATACCACCTTTTGCACCACCGAAGGGTACGTTTACGATGGCACATTTGTAAGTCATCAGGGAGGCAAGGGCCATTACCTCATCCTGGTTCACTTCTTCACTGAAGCGGATACCACCTTTACAAGGAAGTTTGTGGTGTGAGTGCTGTACACGATAGGCTTCGATCACTTCAATCGTATCACCTACGCGTACGGGGAATTTCATACGGTAAACGGCATTACAAGCTTTAATCTGCTCGAGAATGCCCTTCTCCCATTTCGTGAAACCTGCGGCTTTGTCAAAGCTTTTTTCAACGTTCTGAAAAAAGCTTATGTGCTGTTCTTGCGCCATAAAAAACTGTTTTGGTATAAATATGTAGTTGGACTTAATAAAGTCTTAGAGGGTATCAGCACGTTCCCTACGCTCCAGCTTACTGATCTTCCTATCCAGGCGAACTAAAAAAATCACAATTCCAATAAAGATGATCAGCAGGACTCCTACTACCACATATATCTTGCCATTGCTACGAAAAAATTCATTTACCGGTCCAGTCTCCGTATTCTGTTGTTGTGATGCCGGCTCTTGTCCAAAGGTCAGCAGGGATACTAATAACAACAAACAGGTACAACAGAAAGAAATCGCTTTGTTAATCATTTAAAAATATTTTTTAACTCTAATTTTTTGTAGCGCACCACGAGGGTATAGATCCAGACACTCATCAGTACCCAGCCAATGAATGCGGGATAGAGCACCGTCTTCATACTGCCATCAGTATCTTTTGAGGCAAACGTAGGAGAGCCGGCGGCACCTGGGTGAAGAGATTCCACCATGCGTGGGATGATATATGTTAAGGGAATCAACAAAGCAAATGCGAAAATGTTAAACACGGCAGAGATACGTGCACGCTTATCGATGTCCGGAATAGACATGCGCAGTACCAGGTAAGCCATATATATGAGCAGAGCAACAGCGGTAAGCTGTTGTTTGGCGTCATTCGTGATTGTTCCGCCCCAGGTATACGTTGCCCACAGCGTACCGGTACAAAAACCCAGTATGCCAAAGAATACGCCTACACTACCGGCTGCGCCAGCCAGGGCATCTTTCTTCAAATCGTATTTTGTGAGATAGAGCAGGGAATTTGCTACCGAAATGCTAAACATGGTATACATACACATCCACATCGGTACGTGGAAAAATAGTCCCCGGGATGATTGCTGATTCGTACCTATAAGGGGTATATTAATTGTAAACCCAGCAATTATAGTGTAGATGAGAAGTATTACCGCTAAAGCTTTCCACCAGTGCTTTGCCATTGTTTTTAACGACTAAATGAGTGGCAAACCTACAACAAAATTCTAATCCTTCCATAAAAAAGGGAATAGAATCAGGGACAAGCCTACGATGAGTATATCCATGGCACCCAACATCAGGAACATCTTAGGCA
This sequence comes from Chitinophaga sp. LS1, assembly GCF_034274695.1. Classification (NCBI taxonomy): domain Bacteria; kingdom Pseudomonadati; phylum Bacteroidota; class Chitinophagia; order Chitinophagales; family Chitinophagaceae; genus Chitinophaga; species Chitinophaga sp. LS1. The sequence continues at coordinate 2,904,556 of NZ_CP128362.1, read as the reverse complement.
GACCGGGCTGATAGACAGTGATAAATGAGGAACGGGCGATGTTCGACAGCATAGTTAACAAGGGAAGCATAATCGGGAATCCCATGATTGCCATGAGTGCCGCATTCTGATTGGCCTGAGCTGCAATGGCCGCCAGCATGGTAAAAAGCAGGGAAAGGCTGAGGCCCCCCAGCATAATAACACCCAGGAAATAGGATATATTAATAATAGGATTGCCCATAAAGAGAATGCAGCATACCAGGGTAATTATACTCATGAGCGCCATGAGCAGAATATTATATATCAGCTTAGCAATGATGAAGTTACGGGGATGTACCAGTGAGTAAAAATACAACAGCCGCCCCCGGTTTTCCTGCAAAAAGCTCTTGGCAATCGCATTGACAGAAACAAATAACTGTACCACCCAGAAAAGTGCATTCCAGGTCTTTTCTTCCGGCTTGCCTATCATCAGGTTAATGACAAATACGGTAGAAATGATATAGAGCAGAACCCCATAAAGCGCATATTTCTGACGTAATTCCAGTAATATGTCTTTTTTTACCAGGGTAATTGTTTGTTGGAATGCGGTCGATTTCATGAGGGGGCAAAGATACCTTATATTCGCTTTTATGAAAAAAATACTGGTAGCCAATCGCGGCGAAATCGCACTACGTATTATGCGATCTGCACGGGAAATGGGCATTGCTACTGTAGCGGTGTATTCTGAAGCTGACCGTACCATGCCCTTTGTACAATATGCTGATGAAGCTATCTGTATAGGCCCTGCCCCATCCAGCCAATCCTACCTGCAAATCGAAAAGATCCTGGCAGCAGCCAAACAAGCCGGAGCGGATGCCATCCATCCGGGTTATGGATTTCTAAGCGAAAATGCCCGTTTTGCTGCAGCGGTGATTGCCGCCGGTATTACTTTCATTGGCCCCAGCGCCTACGCCATCGAAATGATGGGTAGCAAACTGGCCGCCAAACAAGCCGCTCAAAAATTCGGCGTACCAATGGTACCCGGTACCGAAACGCCCCTACGCAGCCTTGAGGAGGCCCAGGAGGTCGTGAAAAAAACCGGCTTCCCTATTCTGATCAAAGCCTCTGCCGGTGGTGGAGGTAAAGGTATGCGGGTAGTAAACGCAGCCTCAGAGCTGGAAGAACAGATCCGGCTGGCCAAAAGTGAAGCCATGAGCGCCTTTGGCGACGATGCCGTTTTCATTGAAAAATATGTAGGTGCTCCCCGCCACATTGAAATACAAATACTGGGTGACCAGCATGGTAATTACGTATATCTCTTTGAACGTGAGTGTTCTATACAACGCCGTCACCAGAAACTGATCGAAGAAGCGCCCTCCTCCTGCCTGACACCGGATATCCGTTCCGCCATGGGCAAGTGCGCGCTTGATGTAGCCAAAGCCTGTAACTATTATGGGGCCGGCACAGTAGAGTTCCTCGTAGATGAACAGTTACAATTTTATTTCCTGGAAATGAACACCCGCCTGCAGGTGGAACACCCGGTGACAGAACTGATCACTGGACTGGACCTGGTAAAAGAGCAGATCAGGATAGCCAGAGGGGAAAAATTATCTTTTTCACAGGAAGACCTGACAATAAATGGCCATGCCATCGAGTTAAGGATATGTGCAGAAGACCCTGCCAGCAATTTCCTGCCGGATACAGGTACACTTGAAACTTATGTACGCCCTCAGGGATATGGGATCAGGGTAGATGACGGGTATGAAGCAGGCATGGATATATCTATATATTATGACCCAATGATTGCCAAACTCATTGCCTGGGGCGCTAACAGAGAGGAAGCAAGGGAAAGATTGATCCGTGCGATTGCTGAGTACCAGGTAAAAGGGATCCAGACCACTTTACCCTTTGGCAGCTGGGCACTGCAACAACCTGCATTCATCAACGGACAATTCGATACTAATTTTATAGGGAAATACTTCACGCCACAATCTTTGGAAACTCCGTCGCCGGATGCAGCCCGGGCGGCCGCACTTCTGGCTGTACAGGTTTGGCAGGAGGAACTGCGAAAAGCACAACAGCAACCTGTAAACCAGGCGGGAGGCAGATGGAAAACCCGCCGCTAAACGTTCATTTATTCCGTCTCATCCATCCCTTTAAAAACCATCAAATTGTTAAGATAATTCTAAAGCGCGATTCAATAACGGTAAAACGTACTAGTTTTGTTATTGTATATTTCTATTATGAGACGGTTTATTTTATTAGTTATTTCGTTTTTCTACCGCCCATTTGCCAAAGTGATGCCCTTTCAGACCTTCCGCTACCTGGCATGTGGTGGAGGTAATACGGTGTTGGACATATGTTTATATTATATCAGCTACCATTACATCCTTGGAGGAGGTAACGACCTCATTCCCCCTGCTGACGTAGTCTTACCATTTATCACTATACAGGCGCATATCGCAGCTTTATTTATGGCGCTTGCTGTCACTTTTCCCACAGGTTTCCTGTTGAGCAAATACATCGTATTCTCTGAATCCAACCTGAGAGGCCGGGTACAACTGGTCCGCTACTTTATGATGGTAGGCACCTGCCTGCTGCTGAACTATGGATTCATGAAATTGTTTGTAGACTACCTGCACTTCTACCCTACTCCTTCCAAAATACTGACTACCTGCTTTGTTGTAATATTCAGTTACCTGGCACAGAAGAGGTTCACATTCAAGGTAAAAGTAGCGGAGCAAAAATAAAGACTACTCTTCGTAATAACAGTGCCTGCAACGGGGTTCGTACAGGTCTGTTTCTCCTAACAATACGGTATGCTTATCGGCTGATTTACGGTAAGAATAATTGGCGATGTTGCCACACTTCACGCAGATGGCGTGCAGCTTGGTAATGTAATCTGCCTTCGCCAGCAAAAATGGCATCTGCCCAAATGGCTTACCCATGTAATCCATGTCCAGACCTGCCACAATTACACGAATTCCACGTAATGCCAGCTGGTCGCACACTTCCATCAATTCACCATCAAAGAACTGGGCTTCGTCTATGCCCACGACATCTACGTCTTGCGCAAGCAACAGGATCTGCTGGGAGTTCTCAAGAGGGGTGCTTTTTATTCTGCTTTCATCGTGAGAAACAATATGTTGTACGTCGTAGCGGGTATCTATGACCGGTTTAAATATTTCGACTTTTAAATTGGCAATGCGGGCCCTTTTTAATCTCCTGATCAACTCCTCCGTTTTTCCAGAAAACATTGAGCCACAGATCACTTCTATCCAACCCCTTCGCCCTCCTGCAAGAGAAGGTTCAATAAACATAATATACTATTTTGATTTACAGTTAATTAAAATGGTATAACTTCATGCAAATAAAATAAATTCTCCCAGACTACGTTAACAATTAACGCATGGAACGCATTTTGCATTAAATTATTTTTTTTTGCGATTATGGAAAAAATAAGTGCATTAATTGACAAGTTACAGGAATTAAAGACGACTGGCGCGACCCTGCAGTCTATATCATATTACGTGCAATTATTGCAGGCGGAGATTCTTCATGCCCGTAGTCTTGAAAGAGAACGGGAAAGAGAATTACAACGCAGACAGAGTAATATTGCTGTAATTATGCCGGGAGCGACTATGGCTGACCCGGAAGTTACAGTTGATTCCAATGATAACATAACCGCCCCGCAATTTACGCCATCTGAGTCAATACCAGTTGTTGAATATAAACGACCTGAACCGCCAGCTCCAGAGCCAGTAGGAATGATTGAACCGGCACCGGTTGTAAATCAACCTATTGCGGAGAAAACGCCAGAGCCTGCGCCAGAACCACTGAGGGCGTACCAGTCACCGGCTCCTACATTAGAAGCATTGAAAGCGTATCAGTCGCCAGTACCTGAACAGGATGCCCTGAAAGCTTATCAAACACCTGCGCCGGAGCCAAAACCAGCACCAGTTCCTGAACCACCGGTCGCTTACCAGCCACCGACACCAGCTCCAGAACCAATACCTGCACCCGCTCCTACTCCGGCTCCCAAAGAAGAAGAAAAACAACCTGTGTTCATCACCCTCTTCGGTGACCATAGCCAGCCCGTTGTCAGTGCTTCCAGACCAGAAAAAGTCGAAAAGGTTGAAAAACCTGAAAAAACAGAAAAGCCTGAAACCAACGGTATTCACTCCGAGTTAAAAGAACTGAACCAAAAAGTAGCACAAAATATTCCTTCCCTAAACGACCGCCTGCGTCAAAGTCAGTCAGAGATCGGTGATCGCTTCAACGATATGCCAGTCAAAGACCTGCGCCAGGCTATCGGTATCAACGACAAATTCCAGTTCATCCAGGAACTGTTCCGTGGTGATGTAGACTCTTATGAGCGCTCCGTCAAGACGATCAATGAGATGCACTCATTGCCGGATGCGGAATACTGGATAGAAAGAGAGTTGAAAATCAGGCAGGGTTGGGTAGATGATAACCGTGTCGTTCGCCAGTTCTATGCTTTGGTGAAAAAACGTTTCTCCTGAATATAAGCCAGAATTTTTCCGGTTGCACCCTTATTTTCGGCCACAAAACGGCCGGCGGCATTACCTATTTGCATACAGCGGGTATTGTCTTCCAGTAAGGATTCCATTTCTGTAGTTAATGCACTGACATTAGCAATGGTCGCACCACCACCTGCTGCCAATAATGCAGCTGCTTCCGGGTATTTATGGAATACTGGCCCGAATACTACCGGCTTGCTGTAAGTAGCCGGCTCCAGGATATTGTGAATGCCATCTTTTCCAAATCCCCCACCGATAAAGGTGACGCGGGCATAACGATATAACAGGGACAACAGACCAATATTATCAATGATCAGCACCTCGCCCTGACCGCCCTGTGAATAACGGACAGCGCCGGGGAACAATGACTGCACCTGTTTAATATGCGCTTCATGAATCTCATGCGGCGCCAGTATCAAACAGCGATCGGGTTTCGCATTTGTTTTCCACCATTCAGCCAGTGCCTGTTCATCGGCTTCCCAGGTACTACCTGCTATCACAGCCTTACGGCCACTGATAAAGGTTTCGATAGCGGGCAAAGAGGCAGGCTCCTCCAACAGCGCCGATACCCTGTCAAAACGGGTATCCCCAGCCAGGCTTGCTCTTTCAATACCCAGCTGCCGGATCAGGTCCAGCGAATCCTGGTTTTGTACAAAAATCCAGTCAAACTGCCGGAGCAATTGTCTGAAAATACCACCATAAGGCTTGAAAAATAACTGGTTAGGTCTGAAAATACCGGAAATAAGCAATACTGGTAGCTGCCTTTGGGACAAGGCTGTCAGGAAATGATACCAGAACTCATATTTAATAAAGATCACCAGTGTCGGATGTACGATGTCCAGGAAATCTGTGGCATTGCCCGGAGTATCCAACGGGAGGTAGTATACGTAATCAGCTCCCTGGTAATTCTTACGCACCTCGTACCCGGATGGGGAATAAAAGGTGAGCAGGATACGGCAATGGGGGTATTGGGCCCGGATCGCCTCCAGCACGGGTCTCCCCTGCTCAAATTCACCCAGCGAGGCGGCATGCACCCAAATGAGGGGGCCGGATCCTTTCAGCTGTTCCTTCATCCGTTCCCGCCAGTGACGGCGGCCTTCAATCCACAGTTTCGCTTTGGCATTGCCGATAATTGCAGCCAGCCCAACCCCGGCCCGGTATGATCTTATTCCTATATTATATATGGCATTTCCCAGCATCCTGATGACGTACTTGTACTGAATTTTTTAACAGGAGCAAAGATACTGCCCTTCCTATGTCAAAATTTGTAAATTTGCCTCACTTTAAACAAAATATCTATCCCAGACATGGTTCCGATTCAAATGGTGGATCTCAAACGCCAATACAACAAGATAAAACCGCAGGTAGATGCTGCTATGGCGGAAGTTTTAGAAAGTGCAGCTTATATTAATGGTGCGCCAGTACAGAAATTTACGTCGGCTCTGCAAGACTATCTGGGAGTGAAGCACGTAATTCCCTGTGCCAACGGTACCGATGCATTACAGATCGCCATCATGGCGCTGGATCTGCAACCTGGTGATGAAGTCATTACACCATCCTTTACCTTTATTGCTACAGCCGAAGTAATAGCTCTCCTGCAGCTTAAACCCGTTTTCGTTGATGTAGATCCAAAGACATTCTGTCTTGACCCGGTGGCAGTTGAAAAGGCCATCACACCAAAAACCAAAGCAATCGTTCCCGTGCACCTGTATGGCCATAGTGCTGACATGGAGCCAATTATGGAAATTTCACGCAAGTACAATATTCCTGTTATCGAAGATAACGCTCAGGCGATCGGTGGTACTTATACCTTCTCCGATGGAACTGTGAAGAAAACCGGAGCTATCGGTCAGATAGGCTGTACTTCCTTCTTCCCTTCCAAGAACCTGGGTTGCTATGGTGATGGCGGAGCCCTGTTCACTAACGACGATGCCCTGGCTGCAAAGATCAAAATGATCGCCAACCACGGACAGTCTCAACGTTACTATCATGATGTAGTGGGTATCAATTCCCGCCTGGATACACTACAGGCGGTGGTATTGAACATCAAGCTCCCGCTGCTGGATGAGTATATCAAGGCCCGTCGTGCAGTAGCTGACGCCTACGATGCAGCATTTGCCAACCATCCAAAGATTACGGTACCTTACCGTGCGGCAAACAGCTATCACGTATATCACCAGTATACATTACAACTCGAAGGTGCAGACCGTCTTGCACTTCAACAATATTTAGCTGAGCAGCAAGTTCCTGCTATGATTTATTATCCTGTACCTGCTCACAAGCAAAAGATGTTTGCCAATTTTGGCGGCGCTGATTTTAACCTGCCTATTACAGACTCTCTGACGTCCAAAGTGATCTCCTTACCGATCCACACCGAAATGGATGCAGACCAATTGAATCACATTATTCACTCCGTTCTTTCATTTTTAAATCAAACCTCCAAATGAAAATTACAGTAGTAGGCACCGGGTACGTAGGGTTGGTCACTGGTACTTGTTTTGCTGAAACCGGTAACGATGTCACCTGTGTGGACATTGATGCCGCTAAGGTGAACAAGTTGTCCGGCGGACAAATCACTATTTACGAGCCCGGCCTGGAAAAATTATTTGAACGTAACCTCAAAGAAAATCGTCTGCAGTTCACTACTGACCTTGCAGCCGGTGTGAAAGACGCTGAAGTGATCTTTCTTGCACTTCCTACCCCTCCCGGTGAAGATGGCTCCGCAGACCTCTCTTACATCCTGAAAGTGGCCGAACAACTGGGTAACATCATTACAGACTACAAGGTTATTGTAGACAAAAGCACTGTACCAGTAGGCACTGCCGACAAAGTACAGGCTACTATTGCCCAAAACTGCAAATGTGAATTCGATGTGGTGTCCAACCCTGAGTTCCTGCGCGAAGGTGTAGCTGTGGATGACTTCATGAAACCTGACCGCGTGGTAATAGGTACCCGTTCAGAAAGAGCCCGCAAAGTAATGGGCGAACTGTTCGGACCATTCGTTCGCCAGGGTAATCCCATCCTGTTCATGGATGAAAAATCTGCAGAACTGACTAAGTATGCTGCTAACTCTTTCCTCGCTACCAAAATCTCTTTCATGAACGAAATCGCCATCCTGTGCGAAAAACTGGGTGCCGATGTAGACATGGTACGCCGTGGTGTAGGTAGCGATGACCGTATCGGTAAGCGCTTCCTGTTCCCAGGTATTGGTTACGGTGGTAGCTGCTTCCCTAAGGACGTACAGGCACTGGTAAAATCTTCTGAAGATGCAGGATATGACTTCAGTATCCTGAACGCAGTAATGGACGTGAATGAAAAGCAAAAGCTGTTCCTGCTGCCAAAGATCAATGCCTTCTTTAATAACGACCTGAAAGGTAAACACTTTGCACTGTGGGGACTGGCCTTCAAGCCAAATACCGACGATATTCGCGAAGCACCGGCTTTATATATCATAGATGCACTGGTGGCCGCAGGTGCTACTATTACAGTACACGACCCTGAAGCCATGGAGAATGTAAAAAGACTGCTGGGAGACAAAGTATCTTACGCCAGTCACCAGTACGATTGCCTGGACAATGCAGATGCATTGGTGATAGCAACCGAATGGAGCGTATTCAGAACGCCTGACTTCGAGAAAATCAAGTCAACACTGAATAACCCACTCATATTCGACGGTCGTAACCTGTTTGACGTGGCAAGGATGCAGGAACTAGGCTTTCATTATGAGAGCGTAGGCCGCGCAGCTGCTTCTATTTAACATTCAACCAAAATATTTATGGAGAAAAAAAGAATTCTGATCACTGGTGCTGCAGGTTTCCTGGGCTCACACCTCTGTGATCGTTTCATAAAAGAAGGTTACCAGGTAGTTGGAATGGATAACCTTATCACCGGCAATATCAAGAACATCGAACACCTGTTCCCGTTACCGGAATTTGAATACTACCATCATGATGTCAGCAAATTCGTGCACGTATCCGGCAAACTGGATTATATCCTACATTTTGCCTCTCCTGCGAGCCCGATTGACTATCTGAAAATGCCGATCCAGACACTGAAAGTAAGCTCCCTCGGTACCCACAACCTGCTGGGTCTTGCCAAGGAGAAGAAAGCCAGGATCCTGGTAGCTTCCACTTCAGAAGTATATGGAGACCCGTTGGTACATCCACAGACAGAAGAATACTGGGGCAATGTGAATCCAATAGGTCCACGTGGAGTGTATGATGAGGCGAAACGCTTCATGGAATCGATTACCATGGCTTATCACAATTTCCACGGTGTAGAAACACGCATCATCCGCATCTTCAATACTTATGGTCCAAGAATGCGCCTCAATGACGGCCGTGCACTGCCTGCATTCATGAGCCAGGCATTGACAGGACAGGATCTGACTGTATTCGGAGATGGCTCTCAGACCCGGTCTTTCTGCTATGTAGACGACCTGGTAGAAGGCATTTACCGCCTGCTGCTGAGCGATTACCACTTACCGGTAAACATCGGAAATCCTGCAGAGATTACACTGAAAGAATTTGCGGAAGAAATCATAGCACTGACCGGTACCAAGCAAAAACTGGTGTACCAGCCATTGCCAAAAGATGATCCGAAGCAACGTAAACCAGACATTACAAAGGCACAAGAGATACTGGGCTGGTCTCCTAAAGTGGATAGAAAAGACGGTCTGCGCATCACATACGAATACTTCAAAGAAGCTCTTAACAAATAAATAACTCAACACGGGTTACAGACTACGAATGTCTGGTTGTATACTAATGAGATAGTTTTACAATCGTTATTCGTATTTTGTAACCCGTAATTTTATTATATATGAACCATACCATCTTAATAACCGGAGGTGCTGGATTTATTGGATCTCACGTGGTGAGATTATTTGTCAATAATTATCCACAATATAAGATCGTCAATCTTGACGCGCTGACCTACGCCGGTAACCTGGAAAATCTGAATGATATCAAGGATAAGCCCAACTACACTTTTGTAAAAGGCGATATTACTGACGAAGCTTTTATCGATGAGCTGTTCCAGGAATATACATTTGATGGTGTAATACATCTTGCCGCAGAGAGCCATGTAGACAGATCTATCATGGACCCGCTGGCATTTATCAAGACCAATGTAATGGGTACTGCTACCCTGCTGAATACCGCCAGAAAATACTGGAAAGATAATCTCGAAGGCAAACGCTTCTATCACATCTCAACTGATGAAGTATACGGTAGCCTGGGCCAGGAAGGTTTCTTCACAGAAGAAACTTCTTACGATCCCCGCTCTCCTTACTCTGCCTCCAAAGCCAGCTCTGACCACTTCGTAATGGCATGGTACCATACATACCACCTGCCCGTAGTGATCTCCAACTGCTCTAACAACTATGGCTCCAACCATTTCCCTGAGAAGCTGATTCCGCTGGCTATTCACAACATCAAGCATAATAAGCCCGTACCTGTATATGGTAAAGGTGAAAACGTTCGCGACTGGCTCTTCGTTGAAGACCACGCCCGCGCTATCGACACCATCTACCATAAAGGCAGGATCGGGGAAACATACAATATCGGTGGTTTTAATGAGTGGAAAAACATCGACCTCATTAACCTGCTCTGCATGATCATGGACAAGAAACTAGGACGTGCACCTGGCACTTCCGCAGGACTGATCACTTTCGTGAAAGACCGCGCCGGCCATGACCTTCGCTATGCGATCGATGCGACTAAACTGAACAAAGAACTGGGCTGGTATCCTTCCCTGCAGTTCGAAGAAGGACTGGAAAAGACCGTAGAATGGTATCTCGCCAACGAAGAATGGCTGGACCACGTAACCAGCGGTGCTTACCAGGAATATTACAGTGACCAATACCAGAAAAGATAATACTACATGCCATTTACAACGACACCGATTCCCGATTTGTTAGTGTATGAGCCAAAGGTGCATCATGATAATCGCGGTTATTTTTTTGAAAGCTATTCTGAACGCGTATTTAAAGATGCCGGCCTTGACCTGAACTTTATTCAGGACAACCAGGCCCGTTCTACCTACGGGGTATTGCGTGGATTGCATTATCAGCTGGAACCATACGCTCAGACCAAATTGATCAGGGCACTGGAAGGTAAGATCCTGGACGTGGTGGTTGACATCCGTACCGGCTCTCCTACCTATGGTCAGTCTTATTCTATAGAACTCTCTGCCGAAAATAAGCTGCAACTGCTCGTGCCTAAAGGCTTTGCCCATGGCTATGTAGTACTGAGCCCTACTGCAGAGGTGATGTATAAAGTTGACAACTTCTACCACAAAGCAAGTGAAGGCGGCCTCATTTACAATGATCCTGCCCTGAAGATCGACTGGCAGATTGACCTGAAAGATGCGATTGTATCTGATAAGGACCAGATCCTGCCAACACTGGCAAACTGCACACACAATTTTGTATATAACAAACCCACTGAATAATATGAAAACAGTGCTGATCACCGGCGCCAATGGGCAGCTAGGACAGGCTTTGAAGCAAATAGCAGGAGATTATCCAGCCTTCAGTTTTTTATATACAGACTATACAGAGCTGGATATAACAAATGAAGAAGCAGTAACCGCATTCTTCTCTCAGCAGGAAATCCATGCCTGCATCAACTGTGCTGCCTATACAGCGGTAGACAAAGCTGAATCAGAAGAAGAACAGGCTTTCAGATTGAACTTCGAAGCGGTCATGCACCTGGCTAACGCTTGCCAGGCACACAATGCAAGATTTATCCAGATATCTACTGACTATGTATTTGACGGTAAAAAAAATACCCCTTATACAGAAGAAGACGATACGGATGCACAAAGTATTTATGGTAGTTCCAAACTACGTGGTGAAGCGACAGCGCTGGGTATTAATGAAGATACCATCGTGATCCGCACAGCATGGTTATACAGCCAGTATGGTGTGAACTTCGTAAAGCGCATGCGTGAGCTGATGCAGGAAAAGGATAGCCTGAACGTAGTATTTGACCAGGCAGGCACGCCTACCTATGCCGTAGATCTGGCGCAGGCATTACTGTCAGTACTGAGCAAAGCGATCGATGCACCCGGTACTTTAGGTGGTGTATATCATTACAGCAACGAAGGCGTGACCAGCTGGTACGACTTTGCCATTGCCATCAGGGATATGAGTGGCCTGAGCTGCAATATTCAGCCGGTTACTTCTGATAAGTATCCAACTGCTGCCAAACGCCCGGCTTACAGCGTTTTCAACAAGCAAAAGATCAAGGATACCTTCGGACTGGAAATTCCTTATTGGAGAGAAAGTCTGGCGGTATGCCTGAAACATCTATAAAGAAAAGTGGGTGTATCAAAAGTTAGATACACCCACTTTTCTTTCTGAAAATGGTTTTCATTCCCCGTTGGTGAATAACCTCTTTCATGAATGTGTTATTTCTTAAAGGCCGTGATCTGCATACTCCCCAGTGTCGAACCTCCTCTCTCAGTATCCGTTTTTACAATCCCGAACCCCGGCGCAAACCATTCAGTCGCATTTACATCCAGGTCCATCGGGAAGTTCGTTCCCATCATCTGCACAGTGAATCCCAGTTTATAAGAGATCTTAAAGCACTCCCAGGTACCGGCAGGGGTCGTGATCTTTTCCTTTCCCACTACTTTACGGTCGCTCACCTTCAGGGTCATGCTGATCTCCATACCATTCATATTTCCCCTCATTTCCTTTTCATTACCAGGCAGGGTCTGCCCTTCTTTCAGGGTTGCAGGATAAGAAAGGAAAATCTCGTCACTACCTGCTTCCATCTTCATATTCTGAAGCTGAGGAATGTTGGGCATCGCCATTTGCATATCCAGCAGTATTTCGGAGCCGGTGCATTTAAATTTACCCTTCCCGGTGGAAAGGTCTTTGCCTTTTGTATCCTTCAGCGTAGTAGAGAAGTTGGAGCTGATCACATTGGCCATTCTGTTGACATTCAATACCTTCTCGATATTCTTAGCCACCAGTTCGCCCTTGCCGTCATAAATGCTCATTTCCACTTCCGCGTTGTTCTGCAGAAAGTAGTAGCTCTTACAATCCTGTTGCTGACCGTATAATAATTGTGCTGCCAATATTAATGGCGCAGCAAAAAACATTTTTTTCTTCATACTGCGAGATATATGCTATTATTTTATCACATGAATGTACGTATTTACCCTGGTTCCGGGTTGTAGGGCAAAAGCAATACCGTTTGCGACTGCCTAATTTCTGGTTAATTTCTTACGTTTGCAAAAATTATCCCAATAAATCATGAACCTGATAGAAGAATTAAGATGGCGGGGAATGTTGCAGGATATTATGCCCGGCACCGAGGAACAATTACAGAAAGAGATGACCACTGCCTATGTGGGTTTCGATCCTACCGCAGATTCTCTGCACGTAGGTAGCCTTGTTCCAATCCTGTTGCTGGTACACCTGCAGCGGGCTGGCCACAAGCCATTGGCGCTGGTAGGCGGTGCCACCGGTATGGTGGGAGATCCTTCTTTTAAGGCGGCCGAAAGGAAAATGCTCGATCTTGATACCCTCAAACATAACCAGGCAGGTATTAAGGCCCAGCTGGAAAAGTTCCTGGACTTTGATCCTTCCAAACCTAATGCTGCTGAAATGGTCAATAACTTCGACTGGTTTCAGAACATCAGCTTCCTGGATTTTATCCGTGATGTAGGTAAGCACATCACTGTAAACTATATGATGGCCAAAGATTCTGTAAAAAGAAGAATCGAAGGCGACAGCGGTATGTCCTTCACGGAGTTTTCTTACCAGCTGATTCAGGGCTACGACTTTTTCCACCTGTATACTGCCAGGAACTGTAAACTGCAAATGGGCGGTTCTGACCAGTGGGGCAATATCGTAACCGGTACCGAACTGGTAAGACGGAAAGCCAATGGTGAGGCATTTGCCTTTACCTGTCCGCTGATGAAAAAGTCAGACGGTACCAAATTCGGTAAATCTGAAGGCGGTAACATATGGCTGGACGCCCGACTCACCTCTCCATACCAGTTCTATCAATTCTGGCTGAAAGCGACTGACGAAGACGCCGAGAACTATATCAGGATCTTCACCCTGCTGGACAAGGCGGAAATAGAAGAACTCATCGCTCAGCACAGGGAAAAACCTGAGCAGCGGCTGCTGCAGAAGAGACTGGCAAAAGAAGTGACCACTTTTATCCACAGTGAAAAGGACTATGAGTTCGCTTTGCAGGCTTCTGAACTGCTATTCCGCAACGATACGGCCGAGATACTGCAATCGCTCACGGATGAGCAGTTGCTGGATGTTATGAATGGCGTACCACAGGTAGAAACGACCCTGGCAGAACTGCAGGAAGGAAAAGACGTCATCTCCTTTGCTGCTGAAAAAGGCATCTTCCCAAGTAAAGGAGAAGCCCGCAAAATGCTCCAGGGCGGTGGTGTAAGCATCAATAAAAAGAAAGTAGAAGACCTGGCTGCAGTAGTAGATAGCTCTCTCCTGCTGGCGGGTAAGTATATTCTGTTCCAGAAAGGGAGAAGGAACTACTACCTGGTTATTGTTAAATAAAAAAATCCCCGGTGGTCGGACAATCTAAAGTCTGACCACTGGTTTATATACGCTGTAAAGTGTTGGCAAATGAGGGCCGTTTACGATTGTTTGTCTTAGTCCAGATTGAGTTCTCCGGTGTCCCCGTCTTCGAATTGCTTTCCCCTGATAATTGCAGTCAGCATGTTAAAAAAGATGATCATTTTGCTGGAAGAGTTGTCCCAGTACCAGGCCTGCTTGGTATCTACTCTTAACAGGCAGAGTTTTGGATCATCAATGCCGTCCGGGAACCAGGCTTTTACTGCTGGTGTCCAGAGCTGTTTCATTTTTTCTTTGTCAATAACAATGCTGCCAATACCGAAGATATTCAGGTAAGTGTTGTGACCCGGATGTGCATAAATGAGGTTCAGTTCATTGTTTTCAGAGATCTGGGTAATTTTTCCCGAGTACTCGTTGGTGAAGAACCACACATTTCCTTCTTTATCCACATCAGCTGTCGCCATTGGTCGCGATATGACCTGGCCATGCTCATCGATGTTTGTGAGCATGCATACGCCAACGTCATTGATCATTTCCGTGACCTTCTTGATGGCGTCATCTCTTTTCATAATTGCTCCCATATATATGGTTTATAAGGGAGTAGCAGTAAAAATCATACCAGCCTCAAAAAAAATCGCTTTTGTCTGGTGACAAAAGCGATTTTTAATAACAGGCCAGAAAACTAAATTTACTTCAAACCATACTTGAACTTGTATCTTTCATACAGCTGCTTATGCTTATTATCCAGGCTGATCTCTCTTCCCTGAATAAACGCCTGTGTAATTACACTGGACCGCATATCCATAATATCGCCGGTACTGATGGTGATATTCGCATCTTTCCCTGTTTCCAGGGTCCCGGTCACCTTATCAATCCCTAAGATCTTTGCGGCATTGATAGTCACTGCACTCAGGGCTTCTTCCTTACTTAAGCCATATGCACTGGCGGTACCTGCTTCAAAAGGCAGGTTACGCTGCTGCCAGAAACCTTCATTGCTCAGACAAAATAATACCCCTGCCTGCTGCAGCTGGTAAGCCAGTTTATAAGGCTGGTCCACATCATCATCCTGCATTACGGGCAGGGCGTGTGGTTGCTTCAGCACAACTGCTATGTTATTTTGTTTCAGGATATCCGCTATGCGCCATGCATCTGCCCCGCCTACAATCACCACATCGAATCCGAACTCTTTGGCAAAATCCACCGCCACCAGCATTTCTTTCACAATATCACAGTGTATAAACAGCTTCTCATCTTTTGAGAAAAGGCGGCGTACCGCTTCAAACTTCAGGTTGGTCTCCCCATGCTTACTCTGTGCCAGGTATACTTTTGCGTCTCTGAAGAAAGCACGTACCTGGTCAATCTTCTCTGTAGCATCTTTGATCCTGGTGGAAGGAGGAGCCGGTCTGTCCTTTGGCGGAGCAGGGGGAGGCAAAAGGCTGGGCATGTAGAAATGCAATGCACCATCTTTACGGTAAGCAGCATCTTCCCAGTTCCAGGCATCCAGTTGAACAACAGAAGATGAGCCGGAAATCAAACCACCTTCCGGTGTCACCTGTGCCAGCAGAATACCGTTGGCTCGAATGGTATTAATTACTTTGGAGTCGGTATTATAAGCGACCAGTGCACGCACAGAAGGATCTATCTCCCCTACTTCCTTGAAGTCGTTGGTAGATCTTACTGCTTCCACTTCTGTCAGACCCAGGTTCGTTACCGGAGCGATGATGCCGGGATATACGTGTTTCCCTTGCAGGTCAATCACTTTTCCTGCTGCAGGTGTAGCTACGGAAGTGCCCACCGCCGTGATCTTGCCATTGGAAAAGGTCAGTACGCCTTTTTCAATAACCTGCCCATTGCCTACATGTATGGTAGCATTGGTCAGTACTACGGTCTCCTGCTGCTTGCCGGCAGGATAAATCGTTTCCTGTGCCATGGCCGCCAGAGAGCCGGTGATTGAAATATATAATAGAATCAGGTATTTCATCCATCAATGTTTTAATTGTTACCATTTTCATCACCCAACAAACTATGCTGGTGACCTGCCTGCAGGTCTTCGCAATGATAGTTCTCTTCTTCAGCAGGAGCCGCTTTCTGTGTAGGCGTTCCTTTTTTCTTCTCTGCCAGCATTTTGCGGATCAGGCGGTTACGCTCTGAACTGATGCGCTGACGGAGTGCTTTGTCTTTCTCCCTGTCGAAGTATACAATACCATCCACGATGGTCTTATCTGCTTTTGCATAAATGCTCAGTGGGTCATCGTTCCACAGTACGAGGTCAGCATCTTTACCCGCCTTGATACTACCTGTTTTATCTGCTACGTGCAGCAGTTTGGCAGGATTCAGGGTCACCAGTTTCAGGGCTTCCTCCTCGGTCATATCACCATACTTGATGCTCTTGGCGGCTTCCTGGTTCAGACGGCGGGCCATTTCAGCATCGTCTGAGTTGATAGCTACGGTGAGACCTACACGTTGCATGATGGTTGCATTGTAAGGGATCGCATCCTGTACTTCCATCTTATACGCCCACCAGTCGGCAAAGGTGCCTGCTCCGGCGCCATGTGCCTTCATCTTGTCAGCTACCTTATAGCCTTCCAGAATATGTGTAAAGGTGTTGATATGGAAATGGAAAGTATCCGCCACATGCATCAACATATTAATTTCGCTCTGTACATAAGAGTGGCAGGTTACGAAACGCTTGCTGTGGATGATCTCTAACAGGGTTTCCAGTTCCAGATCTTTGCGCTTGTCCGCACCCAGTTTTTCATAATCCAGTGCGCGGGTAAATGCATCCGTCAGTAACTGTTCTACCCCCATACGGGTTTGTGGGAAACGCTCTCTTTGTCTATCTCCCCAGTTGGATTGCTTCACGTTTTCGCCCAGTGCAAACTTGATGAATGGATCAGCACCCGCAAATTTCAACGCTTCGGCGTCTGCGCCCCAACGCAGTTTGATCAATTGTGACTGACCACCGATGGTATTCGCAGAACCGTGCAACAGGTGAGATGCTGTCACACCACCACTCAGCTGACGATAGATGTTCACATCATCAGGATTGACTACATCAGCAATACGTACTTCTGCAGTAACTGATTGTGTACCTTCATTCACACCTCTTGAAATGGCGATGTGAGAGTGCTCATCAATGATACCTGCTGTCAGGTGTTTGCCTGTACCATCTATCACCTTAGCGCTACCGGCAACAAGGTTCTTACCGATCTGTGCAATCTTACCATTGCGAATCAGCACGTCTGTATTTTCCAGTTTACCATCCTGTTCATTCGTCCATACAGTAGCGTTTTTGATAAGGATATCCTGCTGTGCAGGTATTGTTTCCCAACCATATCCATTGAATGGAAAATAGTTATTGCCAATGAATGGTTGTGGTTTTGCTTTCATCGAATCAGTACCCGCAAATGGCGCTTTCAATACTGCCTGCCAGTGAATGTTATTACCACTGGTATCCACACCAGTACCACTCCATCCATTGCCATCTGTAATACCGGTGAGGCGTAGTTGTGCACTGCCTTTCTTCACAGGGAACGCTACTTTTACCAGGTCGCCGGTAAAGCCGAGTGAACCACCGACGGTATCAGTGGATAATAAGGATAACGCTGGTGCACTGGGAGTACCTTTTACCAGCACGGTATAGGTAGCATTGCCTGGGGTAACAGTCAGGGTATAGGTACCTCTTACATCTTTCCAGTTATCGTCTTTGATACTGTATTTCTTACCCTGTACCCAGTTCTGATAAATGACAGTATTTTCATTGAAGATATTACCTGATGTAATAAGGAAGTTGGCCAGTTTACCGGCATCCAGTGAACCCACCTGGTCCTCTGCTTTCAGCAGTTTAGCAGGTGCGAGTGTCACTGCATCCAGTGCTTTCTGTTCGGTCAAACCATATTCTATGGCTTTGCGTACACTGGCTAAAAACTGCTTCACATCTTTCAGCCCATCGGCTGTGATACAGAAAGGAATGTTTGCTTTTTCAAAAGCAGCAGGCTCTGAAGGGGCCATTTCCCAGTGCTTCATTTCACTAAGTGCAACAAAGCGTGCATCTTCCGGATCTTCCACATCTATTGGCAACGGGAAAGAAACAGGCAGGATGAAAGATGCTTTGGAAGCAATCATTTCAGGTATGCGCTGGTACTCGTTACCACTTGCCCTGATGATGTATTGCACGCCAAACTCATCTCCGATCTTATCGGCTCTCAGTGCATCCCATTTATCATTCACTTCAAAGATCTGGGGCAGGGACTGGTTGTCATTCCATGCCTGTAAGGACAGGTTCACACCTTCTTTTTCAGGACGTGAGCGATACCACTGCGCATCGAGATAAGTCTGGCGCAGTAAGGCAATAGATCCCATCAGTGAACCGGGATAGTTCTGAGTAGAACTCCCTTTGTCAAATGAATAATGGGTACTTGCTTTTTCTTTAATGATGGCTTTGTTTTCTCTGCCATCTGCCAATGTTACCAGTACGCCGGTACCTCTTGCAATACCATCCTGCTGATGCGTAAGTACGGTACCAAAACCGGCTTCGCGCAGGGTAGCAGCGGTAGCAGCATCGGTACTGAAAACTGCTGCTGCATTTACTTCGCTTTTAATGGCCTGGTTCCAGCCGTAAGCCCCTTTGGTAGTAGAGATAAACTGAGGATCATCACGACGGCTTACATTACTTTTCTTTACCGCTTGTGTCCCATAATCGCTGTAGGCATCTACAAAAGAAGGGTAGATGAACTTGCCGGCGCAATCGATCACTACTGCATCGGCAGGGATGGCGCCAGTGCCTGCACTGACAATGCGTCCATTCCGGATCACTAAAGTTGCATTGGTTAACACATTCCCTGCACTTTTAACGATAGTGGCTTTGGTAAAGGCATAACAGCCTTCTCTCGGATCAGCCACACCATTCACAGGAAACGTCTGTTGCGCCCTGAGCTGACCAGTGGCAAACAGGCTGCCTAATAACAGGCATAAGCCAGCCAGCCTTTTCCCGGTCATCGTACGGGCCTCCCTTTTTAAGGGAAGGTAGATACGGGTTTTAATCATCTTTTTCTATTGGTTTTTAGCGGTTTAGATTTGGTATCGGATTATTATCGGCACTTACTATAGACGGTGTATAATGTTGTTCATTTGTTAAAATAAATAAATGAATTTTGGTCCCCACTATATTTTATATGATTGGTATTAATATTGCGGTAAATGACTATATTTAACAAGACGAATCAATCTCCTTTTTATGAAAAAATACATGATCTGCATAAGTAGTTTGCTGATGTGCCTGTTCTTAAGCGTTCATGCAAATAGTATGGCGCAGAATAAACGTACAAATGCTGTTGACAGCACAGGTAAACGTGTTCGCTGGAGTGCTGACGAAAAAGCAGACAAAATGAGTGTTAAGCTCGATCGCCGTTTGAATCTTACGCACAAGCAGGATGCAGATATTCATGCTATCAATACTGACATTAGCCGTCGCCTGGATGCGCTCAAAAATAATACATCTCTTGCAAAGAAAGATAAAATGCAACAGGTGAAAGCACTCAATGAAGAACGTAGCCAACGCTTCAAATCAGTACTTACACCAGAGCAATACAAGAAATGGAACGACTGGGAAATGAAGAAGAAAGAACAGATGGAAGCACGTATGGATAAGAAACAACAGAAGCACAACAACTAGTTACTTACAATACCCAACAAAATAAAAATGGATAAGGATGCTCAGAAGCATCCTTATTTTTTTTCAATATGAATACTGATGCAATTTCCATTTTTAATTCCGCGATCAATGCCGTACAACCGGCAACGTTAATACAACAATGTATACAACATAATGCGGATACCATCACCATTTGCGGCAAATCATTTCCACGTACCGCAGGCAGGCCTGTATGGATATTTGGTGCAGGGAAAGCAGCTGCTGCCATGGCACATGCTGTAGAAACAGCACTCTCTGACTGTCAGTTACAGGGCATGGTGATCACCAAATACGGACATGAATTACCATTACAACATATCACCCTTGCTACAGCCGGTCATCCTATTCCAGATGAAAATGGCGTAGCTGCTACACTGCAAATGACAGAAATGATCACCGGTGTACAGGCAGATGATATCGTGTTATTCCTGTTATCCGGTGGCGCATCTGCACTACTCGCAGATCATCCGCCCGGAGTTACGCTACAGGAAGTACAATCCGTATTTGATCTTTTGCTAAAAAGCGGCGCAGATATTCACGAAATGAATACCATACGCAAACACCTCTCCGGTGTAAAAGGCGGACAACTCGCACTCCTCACAAATACACCCGCACTCTGCGCCATTGTTCTCAGTGATGTAGTGGGCGATGATCTCCATGTAATCGGTTCAGGACCTACCGTACCTGATCCTTCCACATTTGCAGATGCTATGGCGGTGGTGGAAAAATACAAGCTCACCGAGCTGCTGCCCCTTTCTATCTATTTACACCTGGAAAGAGGCTGCACAGGAATAATAGCAGATACGCCCAAACCCGGGCATCCACGTTTTGCACACACTTATACTTTCCTCGCAGGCACGAACCGTATAGCCCTGGAAGCTGCGGTCCACACAGCCACACAACTGGGATATGATACACACATTCTCACATCGACATTGACAGGTGATGCAATCACCATTGCACAATCGCTGGTTGCCCAGGCAAAAGAATGGAAGGGTAAGAGGCCCACCTGTCTGCTGGCTGGTGGTGAAAGCACTGTCACCGTAACTGGTAACGGCCTGGGTGGACGCAACCAGCAACTCGCGCTGGCGGCAGGCATTGCGCTGGGAGAAGCCGAAGGCATTACTTTATTAAGTGCAGGCACCGACGGTACTGATGGTCCTACAGATGCTGCGGGCGCCATTGTCGATGCTGCGATTATGCAAATCGGTAAGAATGCTCAGGAACATCTGGATAAACAGGATGCGTATCCTTTTTTTCAAAAGGCCGGCGGACTGCTGATTACCGGGCCTACACAGACGAATGTGATGGATATTATAATCATTCTTCTTGTATAGTGTATAAAAACATCATTACTTCTTTATTAATTATGGCTGGAAGTCCTATTTTTGACATTTAAACCTGTATATGCGTATGTTAAGAATGGAACAGACATGGCGTTGGTTCGGGCCGAAAGACCCGGTGAGCCTGGCTGATATCAAACAAGCCGGGGCCACCGGAATAGTAACGGCATTGCACCACGTTCCAAATGGCGAAGTATGGGCTAAAGAAGAGATCCTGGAAAGGAAAGCGCTCATCGAAGCGGCAGGTCTGACCTGGTCCGTAGTAGAAAGTGTGCCTGTACATGAAGATATAAAAACACAAAGTGGCGATTTCAAAACATACATCCAGCATTACCAACAGTCGTTGCGTAATCTGGCAGAATGTGGCATTTATGTAGTTACCTACAATTTTATGCCAGTGCTGGACTGGACACGTACTGACCTTGCTTATACCGTGGAAGATGGTTCTAAAGCATTAAGGTTTGAAAAAGCAGCCTTCATGGCCTTCGATCTCTTCATGCTGCAACGTCCCGGAGCTGAGAATGATTACGATCCTGCTGACATCTCGATGGCTAAGGAGCGCTTTGATAGTATGACCGATGCAGAAAAGACCCTGCTGCAACGCAACATCATAGCCGGTTTACCTGGTTCTGAAGAAAGTTTTTCTTTACAGCAATTCCAGGAAGCCCTGGATAAATATAAAGGCATCGATGCTACTCAGCTGAAGCTGCACCTGTTCTATTTCTTACAACAGATAGCACCAGTTGCAGAAGAAGTAGGAATCAAACTGGCCATCCATCCGGACGATCCTCCCTTCCCTATTTTAGGTCTGCCCCGTATAGTGAGCACCGAACAGGATGCACGCGAACTGCTGCAGGCAGCCCCTTACGCGGCGAATGGTCTCTGTTTCTGCACCGGTTCTTACGGTGTACGTGCAGACAATGACCTGCCAGGCATGGTGGAAAGACTGGGAGAACATATTCATTTCATTCACCTCCGCAGCACACAGCGTGACAGCATTGGCAACTTCCATGAAGCCAATCACCTCGAAGGCGATGTGGATATGTATGCAGTGGTCAGGAATATCCTCGCCGTAATGCATAAGCGCAATGTGAGCATCCCAATGCGACCGGATCATGGTCACCAGATGCTGGATGACCTGCAGAAACACACCAATCCGGGTTATAGTGCGATTGGGCGACTGCGGGGCCTTGCCGAACTACGGGGATTGGAAATGGGTATTGCACGTTCAGTCTTCAATAAATGAAAGCAAACACCTTCTGCCGTACGCTGGCAATTATATAAGGTTGGGATTAGAAACGAACGCATACGCAGCTGGATAGTAACCGGCTGAACCAATAAGTAACACCCCTGAAAACAAACAGCTAATGAACAGTTCACTGGATGAGCAGGTAGCGCTGCATCTGGCACAACGGAAACGAAGTCTGACCAGACTATTGGGATTGTTGAAAAAGGACATGGACTGTAGAATAGTAGAAAAGTTACAACAGAAAGGATATAACAATTTTAAGCTGGGAGATCTGGTAGTATTTATCAATATTCAACCAGAAGGTATTATAAACAATGAACTGGCCAAGAAAGCAAGAATCACCAAACAGGCGATGAGCAAAGTGGTCAAGTACCTGGAATCAGAAGGATATATTTCTACTACGAAACATGCCGTCGACAACAGGGCCATTCTCATATCACTGACTGATAATGGCAAGAAACTGCTGATAGCCGCATTTGAAACCTTCGAAGAAATACAGGCTGAATATACAGCCATCATCGGAGACTCAGATGCGGCTGCCCTCAGGCAGGTCCTCGGTAAACTCCTCTTTTCACTTCATCCTGAACTTGCCTGATGGAATTTTTTCCAGATACGGGAATTTTTGATGACCAGACGCAACAATGCAGAGAAATGGCACCCAAATGCTCAGTTCTCTATAAAAGATACACAAATAACACGATATGCATTAATAAGACACAGCATAATAAACCGCTCATCCTTTATATTCAACATTTTTTAAATCCGGCATAACCATTGTAATAGATATTTTTGTCTATTGACCTTGATTACTTTTAATTTTATCCCATAGGAAAGATTTTATGGTATCCAGCCGGATTATAAATAATGACGACGAATATATAGATGGTTTGCTGGACAGCTCCCCTGCTATTGTAGATGCCATTTACAAGCGCTATTCCCGAAAGGTAAAGCACATGGTAATTGGTTGGGGAGGTAATATAAAGGAAGCAGCCAACGTATTTGAAGAGGTGTTACTGGCCATATACAACTACGCCCGTCATCACAAACTTTTGCTCACTAATCATTTCGAGCCATTCTTTTTATATGCCTGCCAGCTAAAGTGGAAACAGGAACTGATGGAAAAAACGCCCAACAAGGGGTCTTCTTTCCATCCGGTAGCGCCTTCCCCAGGGTTGGATGCTGTGCATATGAAATACGTGGAGGAAGCACTGGCCTGGTCGGGAAACATCCAGGACAATGACAATACACGCGAAGAACTGGAAGAGATGCTCGCTGATCAGCGGGAACGCTGGTTTCATACCAAAGGCAACCCAAATACAAAGATCAGTATCTACGTCATCGTCACCGCTATTATAGCCGCCGGTCTGGCCGGTCTGCTGTTCCTGAGCCCCTGGCACAAGGATGTATACAGACAGTTTTCCGGTACAGAGATGGAGCATATACACAGGGAAGGCCAGGAAGCCGATACCGCCCTCCTTCTGCACGAAGCAGCCATGAGTTTTAACCACGGTCATTTCACCCATACCATCCAGCTATTGGATCAGCTATTGGCAAAGGATTCCTCGCACGCCCCGGCGCGCTATTACAAAGGAGTCAGCCTGCTTGAACTGGGAGAACTGAACAGGGCCCGGAAGGATCTGGGGATCGTATTTGCGGGGACTTCACCCTACCAGTATAACGCCGCATTCTATATAGCCCTGAGCTATCTGAAAGAGGGCAATAAACAACTTTGCCTTGAATGGTTGCTGAAAATACCGGATAGTGCACCCATTTATTTCAAAGCGCAAAGCTTAAAAGAGGAACTGGCTGACAGAAATTAATTCAGGTGAATCATGTGCTTGCTGAAGTGGATAATATTCTCTACTTCACCTTTGATCAGTTCGTAGATCTGTACTCTATCCTTCTTAATCATGATTAACTGCTGGAGAACAAGGTAGTAGGTTTCTCCGTTATGCCCGCTCATCTGGGCTTTTAAGATCTCTTTTTTTACTTCTTCAAAACCAACAGCGCCTAGCTTTTGGTAGATCACATTTAACTCTTCAATCCAATTCATGGTCATAGGTTTTTTAATAATAGTTTGGAAGTCATAGGGTATATAAATTTATTCAATATATAATTAATAAACAATAGGGCTAAATAACTTTTTTGTTAATTCTACAATTTTCTCCCACCCCGTTCGTCTACCTTTATGATATGCCTCGGAAAAAGCAATTTATAGCGTCGCAAAGTCTGGATGGATTGTTCCCGGATCTGCCTTCTTTTGCCATCAAAATCATGTCCACCACTACCAATAGGGAAATGGCCAGCCTGGCAGATGTGCACCGGCACAATTACTACATGCTGTTTGTATTGATGGAAGGTATCAGTGCACATATGATCGATATGGAGCTGGTTACGTTGAATGCAGGGCAAATAGGACTCATCGTTCCCGGTCAGGTACATCTGGCCCAACCGGAGCAAACAGGAACAGGATGGGGCATTGCATTCACTGCGGACTTTCTTCCTCTGTTATCACTCCCGGTCACTCTGCAGGGACCTGTGACACTGCCAACCGATGAGCTGGAAGCAGTGAACCAGATCATCTGCCTGATGTACAGAGAATACAATGAAAAAAAGGCACAGGCCATTCCCCTGTTGCAGCATTACCTCTCCATTCTCCTGCTCATGGTACAGCGTCATACTGCCGATGCACCATCTGCCAATAAATCGCTCCTTACCCGCTACCGGGAACTGGTAGCCGCTCATTACCTGGAATGGACCAAACCCGCACAGTATGCCGAGGCGCTCCACATTTCGGTGGACTACCTGAATGAAGTGGTGCGACAATACTCGGGACAGACTGCATCGTCCCTCATTACAGAACGTAGAATACTGGAAGCCAAACGCTTACTACTGCATGCAGAAGAAAGTGTGAAGGAAATAGCCTGGCATTTACAATTCAACGAAGTCTCTTATTTCAACCGCTTTTTTAAGCAACATACAGGCTATACACCTGCCGCCTTCAGGGAAAGTGTACGGGATAAATCCCTATCTGACCCGGAATAGTATAACAGGTAAGGTGTGAAGCATCAATAATTTTGTACCGAATTAATGATCTCTTTATGCAGCCAAGCAATATAATACACAATGATATGCATGCTATCAGCACAGAAAATAATGTGCGGTTACAGCGTGGGGCTGTTTCCGACTTCCTTGCCAGTCTGGCTGTAATTGAAAATCCAGTTGATTATCCATCCTATGAATCAGCCGTACAGGAAATCATCGATCTGATACCCGTACTACAATTGAACGGAATCTTTACACACCTCCGACTGCGCTCACCCAAAGCCATCTCATTGATCACTGACCTCTTCCCGGAACTAACAGGGATAGTAGACTAAACACAAAAATATATGTCGTTAAAGGAAAAAGCAACCGCCTTCCTGATGGGAAAGGTGGGGAAGACTGCGCATGTGCGCCAGGTAACAGCTCTTGATCACCGCTTACTTAAATTGGAATTGCAGCTCCCCGCCCCCCTCGCCTGGCGTAGCTGTCAGCACCTGAAGTGCCAGGTAAGCAGTACTGCGTTCAGGGATTACACCGTAGCACACTACGACGAAAATACCCGGATAGCTACCCTGATCATAGATGCGGGCCACGTAGGCCAGGGCAGTGAGTGGCTTCGAATGCTGGCTCCTGGTGATCCTGTCATGTACGTAGGCCCCGGAGGCGGATTCCACCAACCTACAGCAGCTTCTAAGCTGGTATGTATAGGCGATGCCAGCGCCATGGGCCATATCCTGTCTCTGTATCACCACCGGAACCCGGAGCAGGGCTTCCATACAGTGGCAATAGACGAAGATCCCCTACCCGCAGCAATAATGGGCATGCCGGTACTGTTCTCTGACGGACAGGAAAAGGATATTATCAATTGGCTGGACCAACTGCAACTGCCTTCAAATGATACTACATTTTATGTAGCTGGCTATATTCCGATGGTGGTTCAAACAAGAAAATTGCTCAAACAATTGGGTTGGAAACAGGTAAAAGCGGCGGGGTTCTGGGAATAGTGGGACAAGCGTAAGCTAGCCTACCAGTCTTTCCTGCATAGCTTTGACAATAGCAGACGAACGGGAATTTACATCCAGTTTGCGATAGATGTTCATAATATGTGAGCGTACAGTGCCGACACTAATATGACAGTGCTCGGCTATTTTTTTGTAGGTATCTCCACTTACCAGACAATCAAGTACCTGCAATTCACGATGAGAAAGGCCATACTGCATGGGTTCTTCTTCCGGTTTACGGTTGAAGAAAGTAAGTACTTTCTGAATAGTTGCCGTATTACTATGGATGGCCGCTTCGTAAAGTTGCGCAAACGTAGCACTCAGAGAAGCTGGTGGTGGTACAGGATCATACTTGCTGGTAATGGTGGTAATAGCTGTTTCCTTATTTCGCACAGAAAATAATAGTACGTTGATGTCGGGATAAGCTGCTTTCAGAATATTGGCGGCTTCGATAGCAGTTAGTCCGGGAATGTCACTATCCATGAATACGACATTACTGATATCTTTTGCCAGTTGCTGTACCAGGTGTTTTGAATCCCCATGTTCTCCGCCTTCCGCCCCTAAAGCATCCTCCCCACTGGCCTTCCCAGTGCTGTTGCGCCGCACATTTTTCATATTGTTTTTTTTGGGTTTGTATATGTTGCGAAACCTTTAATTCCGGTACTGCAAGTGTCGATAAATTGGTATACTAGTATGGCTGTAATGGAATATATACACGGTTTCCCATACCGAAACAAATTTGAAACAAATACCCACAGTAGTCAATCCGATAAGTATATGATTTTTCAATAAATACTAATAAACAATTGTTTGTATATTATAGAATACCTAAAAAGAAAAAATTATTCAAACGTAAGCCTGCATTGATTAGGGACATAGTCAGGGAGTCGTGGAATCGTACCAATTTACTCATAAAACCGCAGGCTCCCAAATAGTAAAACAATATGAAAGGAAAAGAAAAGAGCTTGTTCTCTGTTCTGTATCACAATATTAAGTGTAAAAAAATTATGGATTATAAAAATGAGGGTGCCTTAACAATCGGTTAACCACCAGATCAAAACATTATCTCTAAATTTGATATATCGTTCAAACATTAATGACTGACTAAAAAATTAAAACGTTACAGTATCATACTCATTGACACAGCTGTAACGGGTTGACATGTGAATGTTCTGGCCCTTACCCCTTGGTGAGGGCCGATTTTTTTATAATAGCTAAGATGGGAAAAAACTGGCAGGTAACTTAACAGAAACCTGCGTACAGAAGCTTATGAAATCTAAACCGTCTTATGAGAAAAAGGTAATTGCGAAATTTAGGTGCTACATATATAGAATTGCCTATGCGGGATAAATGGCAAGACAAACCCCATATAGTTTTTGTGTAACAGGCATGGAAGGTAGGAAGAGTTTCTCCAAAATAGGTTAATGTGCAGTTAATGACATAGTTAATACGCCGTTAACTGCGGAATAACATACTCCGCAGTAACGCGCATTCATGGGGAAACAAGTCCTGACCCTATCCCGAAGGATTGAGCAGAAAAAAAAGATTGAATAAGCTGTGTGAATTGGGTTACACAGTAGTAATGGATTACATCAGAAAAAAGAGAAGGTTCGTCACAAGTGCTAAAGTTAGATTCTTCACAAATTTAATATTGAAGCCTCCTTTTTCCGAGTAATAATAGCTTTCCTTATAGCGGTCATATGCTATAGGAGCTCCCAGTTCTTTCATCATTTTTAAAAATTCAAATAAAGTTCTCTCGGAAATCCTTAACCTTTTTGCAAGGTGAGCGGGTTTTCCTGTGCCTTTGATCCTTATCAGGTAATCAATGGTTTGCAGTCTTTCAAAATAACGTTTAGGCATGCTGGCATAGTGGGGTTTACAATGTACTTGAATAATAAGAAATTTTTAAAGTCACTCGTTCCAGGTCTGCAATGGATTCTTCCTTGCTGATTTATCGGATAGCCTTTTTAATGTTGTGTCTCTTGTATCGATCCCTTAATTGGCTAATGCTGTTTTAACAGTTACAAAACTTTGTTTAGCTTCATCCCCATAGTTAACAGGAATATAGGACCTGCCCCTGCAGGCAGTATAGTACGTGTTTTTCATAAACTTATATTTTGAGGGTGTAAGATCAATTTTTAATACAGGATAGCCTGCATGCAAGCTAAAAAATCCTACTGCTATTTTGTTGCAGCTGCGCCTTATTTTCCAATCACTTTCATTACTTGAAAAGTAAACTCCCCCGGTTGAAACCTGGGGAGTTTTCATCAAAAACCAACCATTAAAAGGCTCGTCAGCAAAGGGTTTCAGCATCTTAATGCACCAACCCGTTGCAATATCCTGAAGTAAGTTTTTATCCATTATAGCTGTTCGTGTATACGCTTTAAGATAAAATTCTCACGGGTAGATACCCGAAAGAGGTTTCCATGGCTGACAAATGTGGTACAAATCCTTTTTTTCTACATTACATTACTACGTTGTAATGATACATTACCGGACTGAGAATTTGGTTAATAAGATGTTAACGAATAAAAATAGCTGCAAAATACCTCACTAATTGCATGATCTGCAATAGTTTACATACATAGAATGGTATAACGTTTTAGCAACAAATATTAGGACAGTTAACCAGTTGTTAATTAAAAAAACAGGCGATCGCCAAAGTTTTAGAGATAAAAAAAACGCCCTTCCGGAGAGGAAGAGCGTTACTATTTATTTAGGCCCCCAGTGCGACACCATCTGCGTCACTACCCCAGTCGCATCATCATTGTAATGATGCCCTCCAGGCAATACAAGGGATTTATAATTTGTAATCGTCAATGCATGCAGATCAAAGTCGTTTTCATCTTTCCCGAAAATCAATAATAACGGCTTATTCACGATCGTATTCATCGCCGCCGGTACATTCAGCGCCCCAGGCGTAGAACTCTTGCCCAGCATATCTGAAATATGTACCACCATATCCGTACTTGCGGATGGTGACATAAACACCAGCGATAACGTCCCGTTCTGCAACGCCCCCGGCAAATGCTGATATATGAAAGGCAATACATCCGCTCCCATTGAGTAACCTACCAGCAAAAATGAATGATTGTTCCACTCCTTACTATAATATTGTAATAAGGCTGCCACATCTGCCCCTGCCTGCTGTGGGGTCTTCTTACTCCAAAAGTATTTCAGGGAGTTCAACCCAATAACAGGAAAACCCTTTGCATTCAGCGTATTCACCATATCCACGGCAAACTTCTTCATCCCTCCGTCTCCTGACAAAAACAATACTATCGGATGCTGGTTGCCAGCTGTAGGTGCCTTCACTGTTACAGGCAGTTTGCTGATATCCGTTTGCGCATGGGCTGTAGCCATCACAAGGCCCAGTACCCCCATCAGCCATAATCCTTTCACCATTGTAAGCGTTTTTATAATCAAGCCTTCATTACTTTGCTCAATGCAGCCGGGAGTTGTATCAGGTCAAAATCATGCTCATATACCAGGTACTTGTTCGTCCAGTCCGTGGCATACTTTTCCTTGAATTCTCTCAAGCCATGATAATGACGGAACGCCTTGATCTTTTCGTACGCAAATTTTACTACCTGCTCGGCTGTATTCTGCGGTTGCTGTATTCCAGACATCGGTACCAGGCCCAGATTCAGGTATTGTAAACCCTGATCCTTTGCATCCTGTATCAATGTGATGATCAACGCATCCATGCACCCACCAGGTGTAGCCGTACGCTTGCGGATCAGATCATATGTACATTCCCCCGGTGCATAGTCCGGAATAATATTCAAAAATGCTGCCACCTGTCCCTGCGCATCCGTTACCGTGATCACATCCTGGTCCCTGATGGCATCTATATCGAACAAGCCCTGGGAGAAGGTCATCTCTTTTACATCATAATCCACCAGCCACTCGTCAGACACTTCTTTCAGTTCCTTTACCAACTCAGGGCTCAATGGCGCACGTTTTATTGCCGTTACATACCCTTTCGCTGCCAGGCTATTCAACCCGTTACGCAAGGATTTTTTATCCTTTCCACTCAATGTAAACGCGGTCACATCCACAATACCCTCCTGCCCTATCAGGATCTTCTTTTTCCGCAGGTGTTCAAAATAATACATACTTTGTTCATCCACTCTGTAGAATGCAGGCTTCAATCCCATCTTCTTACACTGCTCTTCAAACTCCTGCAGCAAAGGCAATTTTGCATCTTCTGCACATACCGGCTCCTCCAGTACGATTGCAAAACTACTGGCTACTCTGTAGGCAATAAAACCCTCGTATTTCTCTGATATAAAGAGCAACTTGTCATCCCCCACTTTAAAGTAGTCCATCGCGGAACTACCATATTGACTCAGGTAATACTGCGCCTTTTCCATCGCCGCATTCGTATGCTTGCCTTTATGCAGATAAGGACGAATAATGGTATAGAACAGGAACGCCCAGGCTCCTACCCCCAATACCCGGATGGCACTTAAAAACTCCCGGCCAAAACGCGTCACCGGTTTTAACCCATCGTCTTCAAGTAACAGGAAGCCATGAAAAGATGCACGCAATGAATGCAACAGGGTAAAGTCAATTCCGAAATGCTTTACATTCAGGAAATAGAAACCGATCGTGCCAAAGATCAATACTACCAGTAGCGTTGCGACTGCCGTCACGACCCCGATATTCACCAGTTGACGATTGCTCTT
This sequence comes from Chitinophaga sp. LS1, assembly GCF_034274695.1. NCBI lineage: Bacteria > Pseudomonadati > Bacteroidota > Chitinophagia > Chitinophagales > Chitinophagaceae > Chitinophaga > Chitinophaga sp. LS1. The sequence goes on along the minus strand of NZ_CP128362.1, from coordinate 2,873,468 downwards.
GATCCTATATTGCCTGGCAGTAATAAGCAAAATAAGCGCCGTTAACAATGCCAGCGAAGCCTCTTCATAGTCCAATGCCTTACTGATATGGCCAAAGGCTGATAACACCGATACCGTCAGTGCAACAATCCAGGCACTACGCAATCCCCTGAACAGAAAAGTGGCGGTGACCAGCAGTACCAATCCCAGGAACACCACCAATAAGTTGGAAGCATGAATACTCTCTGTTGGAATATAGCCTCTCAGCACCCGCAAACGATTTGCGAGGGGAGGCGTCAATACCGAAAAAATGTTCACCATCCCCAGCAGAAAGATCAACACCGGCGGCACTAAGCGCAGCACCAGGTGACGCCCCTTCAGGATAAAAGCAAACACCCCTGCCAGCAAAGGCAGCCAGAACTCGAAAAGGCGGTATAATAATGTGATTTCCAATGCCTGCAGGGAGGTAAATCCATAATTGGTGAGCAGGTAAGCCAATGAAAGCTCAATGGCGCCCAATCCCCTCAAAAAAGGCGATACAATCAGGAAGATCGTAGCTACGATGTACCCTACACAAGCGGCTTCCAGCGATGGATGCGCCCCTGTAGCCAACATGCTCAGGTATAAATGAGCGATGCCTGCCAACTCTATGCCGGCAGACACCAGTATTGTTTTTATAAATGCGGGGCGGTTCAGGTCAAAGGCGAAGATCTCGTCTACATGCTGCATCACACCAGGCAGATATTTTGCCAGCAGGTTGTAAGCGGCTCCCCTCGTCTGGATAGAACGCACTAACCAGACAGTGCCTGCCAGCACCGCACAAATGGTCACCAGTCCCCCTACTGCTTCCAGCATCGATTCATCGTGCAATACTGCATAGCCCACCACAGGTATTCCCACAAGGAAAACGGAGAAAATACCTACAAATCCATAGATGCCGGAGGCCTGATGGATCTGTTGCTTATTAATCTGGCTGCGTCTGAGGCTCTGTGGCAGGTAAGCCAGTGAGCTCACGCCGCCTGCAGGCAAAAAGATACTTAGCAGGTTACGCTTCAGAAACAATTCAGTTCCTCTGCCGATGTCCAGCTTACTACCTACAGAACGGAAACTATAGAGATACATCCATGCCTGCAGTAAAATGTATACCACAGAGAGTACTATGCCGACGATCACCCAGAAGCGGTCAGCCCGCTCTATGGCAGGCATCAGAGAATATAATTCATGGCGCTGTTGCCTGAAGAAATAGATGGCCAGTAAAATAAAAAGTACAGCCAGCATTTCTTTCCAATGCAGTTTACGCAACAACGGCCCAATTTTGATCTTGTCTTTCAAGGGCATTACAGGTATAATTTTGAGTATAGCATGATCCTTACTTAACACACAAAACTACGTGTAAGTTGAAAGGCAATAAGGATATGGTGAACAGTTTAATTAAATTTTAATGCTTTTCTTTCCTGTAAGGCACTACCAATACAGGAATAGAAGCATGACGGATGACAAATTCAGCCGTGCTGCCAATCAGTAAATGGTCCAGACCGGTGCGGCCGTGTGTACCAATTACGAGGGTAGTTGCACCTTCTTCAGCTGCCTGCTCCAGAATGTCTTCTTTTGGATTGCCTAAAGTAGCGGTAACGGATACAGTTACATCAGGGTAAGCTTCCCGGTAAGTTTCAAGATGTGCGATAATGTCCTGCAGACGACCATTCAGCTCATCGGCAGATGGGCTTACTGTTTCGATCACAGGTATTACTTCTGCGTTCTTGTCCAGGATAGAAGTGATGGTTACAGGAGACTTGGTGCTCCGCGCGAGTTCCATACCAGCAGCAATAACGCTGGCAGAATAGCTGCTAAGATCTACAGCTATCATGATTTTTGACATAGACAGTCGGTTTTTTTTTAAATGCAGATGTTTGTTGTGGTAGGCTTAGGTAAGGGTGTATTATGGTACAAATTTACTATAAGTATGGGGATAAAACAAAAAACGCTTCTGCCTGTGACAGAAGCGTTTTTTGGCGGCGATGGCCTGCAACCAGCCTATTTATTTTCAATAGATACCGATCTGCTGGCCCTACCTTTGGCATCAAATACCTTTAATTTGATCGTTCCTTTCTCTTTAATGGTTCCTGCATACACTTTGCTCTTTGCATCCGGCTCCTTGCCATTTGTTGTATATCTGATCGTAAACCCTGGTAATTGCAGATTCGCAACCACCACCCCATCTACTACACGCGCACCCGCTGTAGGTATACGGTAATTATACCCGCCATTATAATAACTCAATCTCACCAACTCTTTCTTACCCAGTGTATTTGCAAATGAACTCCACGCTTTTGCATACAGATCTGCACTTAGTGCACTATCTTTTACCTGCGCCCATTCCGGATCTTTCGCCCATGCTCTCTCAGCCAATCCCAGCAACTTAGGCAAGATCATATACTCCATCCTGGCAACATTCTTCACTGTCTCACTCCACAGCAATCCCTGCACACCTGCAATGTTATCAGCACCATAACCAGTCAGTCGTTGTTTGTCTTTGAAAATAGCCGGATCCAACGGATTTCCCAGTGCATCTACTTTAGAGTTCTTGTAATAATCCAGCGGGATGAAATAGAAGGGTTTATCCACATCTACAAAACCACCCCAGTAGAAACCCGGTTCATCAAATGACTTCATGTAAGCCATATCGAAGTACATATTGCTCACTCCTGAAAGCACTACTTTGTAATTCGCATTGGCCAACCGGTAAGGCAGATCTTCTGCACCCCCACCCATGATATTGTTCCATACATCTACCATCAGATTTTCAGCCCCAAATCCAGGGTTTGGCATGCTGAAAGGCTTACCATCCAGGGTTGTTTTACGCATCCCCATCTCTTCCCAGCCATACAGTTTCAATCCTCTTTTCTTCAACAGATCATTCACTTTTCCATAATAGTAATACCAAAGATCATTCACATCGCGAATACGCTTATCTTTTTCCATTAGCGCCTTTACAGCAGGAGAACCCGCCCATACCCCAGCTGGTACCTCATCACCACCCATGTGTACATATTCCAGCGGTACGCCCGCTTCTTTATACATTCCCTGTACTTCTTCCACTACCTTATCCAGGAAGTGATATACTGCCGGCAATGCTACGTTGATCACATTGTCATTCCAGTTCTGTACAGAGCGATATACAGATGCATCTTTCGGATCTGATAATAAATATTCTTCAGCAGCAGCCTGTTGACCAGCTTTTGATAACTTTTCGTAGCGGGCTTTCATTGATACGATTGCTGCACGCGCATGCCCCGGTGTTTCAATTTCAGGAATCACACGGATATGACGCTCAGCGGCAAAATGAAGGATGTCGATGAAATCCTGTTTGGTATAAAAACCACTGCCTGCTTCGTTGCTCACATCAGGACCGGAACCATATGCAGGTTGTAAATGATCCTTTTCATCGGGTGTATGACCACGGTGTGCACCCACTGTCGTCAACTCAGGCAGGGAAGGGATTTCCAGTCTCCAGCCTTCATCGTCCGTCAGGTGAAAATGCAGTACGTTCAGTTTGTACATTGCCATCAGATCCAGCAGACGATAGATGTCATTTTTGCTATGAAAATTGCGGGACACATCGATCATAAATGCACGGTAGCCAAAGCGGGGACCGTCTTTTACATTCACTGCAGGGAGGGTTATTTTCTTTTGTGCACCGGCCCAAGCATTCGCAGGGAACAGCGATTTCAGGGATTGAATACCATAGAAAATACCGGCACCTTCACCCGCTTTAATCTGTACACCATTGCTGGTCACAGTCAGTGTATAATCTTCAGGTGCCAGGCTGGCATCTGAAGATAAAGTAATGGTTGCTTTGCCGCCGTTTGTTAAAGCTGGTTCCTTACCAAATACGGTTTTCAGTTCAGCTGCGAGATAGGCAGATTCCTTTGCAAATGCAGGATCTGCGCTGATGGTCATGGCCGGTGTCAGTACCAGTTCTCCTGTACCATTCGTGATTTCAATTGGTGTAGGAAATACCTTTGGTAATTCAGCAAGGGGTACATCCGCTGTATTTTTATTCTGCTCATAGATATCCTGTGGTGTGATCAGACCAATCTTATCACCCGGAAAACGCAGGTATTGCTTAGGTTGTGTAGAAGGGCGGACATTCAATGCTGGTACACTGTATCCTTTGCCTGGTTCTTTATCCCATACGAAGTATAAACCATCTGGTGCATCTGTATAGTTCACCGCCCATGCATCAGCTACCAGTGCAATACGAATAGAATCGCCAGCTGCAATCCCTTTACTGTCCGCAGTAGGCGTTAGTTTATACAAATCTCCGTTCACATGCGCAGCACTTACACCACCAGTGGTAGGGCCTGCATTTACCGATCTTACAAAGTTGAAATATAACTGCCATCCCTGGGCAGGAAATGCGGTATGACCTGTATTGACAATGGTGAAAACAGACATAAACTGTGCTTTCCCCTGATAGTGATTTTCCCCTACTTCCCAGGATACTTTCAATTGCGAAGCGTCAAAAGGCGCCTGCGCCCAACTCTTGGTGACGGCTACTGTAAAGAGACCGCATACCAGTAAAAACCTCCTTATATGCATGTTCAGTTGATATTAATCGCCCTAATATAAGGCGAATTACCATTTTCTCCTATCTTTAACTACTCATTAAAAAGGAAGCTCGTTTATGAAAGGATTTTTTGCTTTTACGCTAGGCAGTCTCGCGCTTATATTTTGTGGCGTTTATTTCTTTCCCTGGGTGCTGTGGTTACTGGTATTGATTGTTCCACTTATTATCCTCGGATTTGTTGATATTTTCCAGAAAAAACACGCCATTATGCGCAATTACCCCATTGTAGGCAGAATGCGTTATCTGATGGAAGATATACGTCCTAAAATCTACCAGTACTTTGTAGAAAGCGATATCGACGGTAGCCCTGTCAACAGGGTAGACCGTTCCACTATCTATCAGCGTGCCAAACGTGAACTGAACTCACAACCCTTTGGTACCCAGTTCAACGTATATGCTGAGGGGTATGAATGGATGGCCCATTCCATCCAGCCCCGTTCCTTCGACACCATGAACAAGGATCCACGTGTGCAGATCGGTGGTACTGAATGCCGGCAGCCTTATTCTGCCAGCATCCTCAACGTGTCTGCTATGAGCTATGGTTCCCTGAGTGCCAATGCGGTCGAAGCGTTGAACGGCGGCGCCAAAATTGGCAACTTTGCTCATAACACCGGCGAAGGTGGTATCAGTGAGCACCACCTGAACCAGGGTGGCGATATCATCTGGCAAATAGGCACCGGTTACTTCGGCTGCCGTGATGAAAATGGTCATTTCGACGAACACCTATTTGCACAGAATAGTGCGAAGCCACAAATCCGCATGATCGAACTAAAGGTATCTCAGGGTGCCAAACCAGGCCACGGCGGTATCCTGCCTGCGTCAAAGAACACCCCTGAAATCGCCGCTATCCGTCATGTGAAACCACATACCACAGTGGCCTCCCCTCCTTACCACACGGCCTTCAATACACCCCGCCAGATGATGGAATTCATCAGCAAAATGCGTAATCTGGCAAATGGTAAACCTGTTGGTTTCAAACTGTGTATCGGTCAGAAATCTGAATTCCATGCGATCTGTAAAGCCATGCTGGAAACTGGCTGCTATCCTGACTTTATCACTGTTGATGGTGGTGAGGGCGGTACCGGTGCGGCACCTCCTGAGTTCAGCAACTCTGTTGGTATGCCACTGATGGATGCACTGGCATTTGTACACGATACACTGAGAGGATACAATATCCGTCATAAAGTAAAGGTGATTGCCTCTGGTAAGATCCTCACTGGCTTCCACATCCTCCGCGCTTTGGCATTGGGTGCCGATGCCTGCAACAGTGCAAGAGCAATGATGATGGCAATAGGTTGTATACAAGCCTTAATTTGTAATACAAACCGTTGTCCTACAGGTGTAGCGACACAGGATAAATGGTTGCAGGCGGGTCTGGTTGTTGATGATAAAAAGCACAGAGTAGCTAATTATCATCAGGATACTATTGAAAGTGCCATTGAACTGGCTGCTGCAGCAGGATTGGAAACACCACATCATATTACCAGAAGTCACCTTTCAAGAAGGGTGTTTATGAACCAGGTAAAGACCTTCGAAGAGATCTATCCAAGTACAGAAGTAGGGGCTTTATTGAATGCTGAAACGATAGAGAAAATAAGTATCGATAACTGGTAAATTATCAAAACCAAAACGCTTCTGCCAAAAGCAGAAGCGTTTTGGTCTATTTTATTTTATGCGAATGGTAAATAACGGTGTCGGTAAATCACCAGGTGTTAATCCTGATAAATCAATTACAAAGTCCTTCCCTACCTGCTTTCCACTGATCTTCTTTTTACATCCCAGTATACTCACACCCACCTTCCTGGACGGCATATAATCTTTGATCTTCACCTGCGGTACATATCCCGGTACAATCGTATACAATACGTTCTCTTTCTGTGTAAAGAATAGCTCTACATGCGCACGATCCCTGGCCGGTTTTATCAGGTTTGAAATACTATAATCCGACATGAAATTTGACTCCTTCAGCTCAGGTATTTTTCCTTCACTCCACTGTCTTGTTTCTTTCCATGCTTTAGTATCAAAAATCGCTTCTCCATTCACATCCAGCCACGCACCAATATCAATCAATCTTTGCTGCATAATCACCGGAATACGGCCATCAGCAGTGGGTCCGATATCCAGCAGCAGGTTACCACCTCTTGATACGATATCTACCAGCATCAATGTGAGATCTGCACTCTTCTTGTAATCATCCACATTCTCCATGCGGTTATAACCATAAGACTGACCAATGCCCTGATTTTCTTCCCATATCACGCCCGGTTGCATACCACTACCATATTCAGATGTAAGGTAAGTCGCACCATTGTGTTTACCACGTGTATTACTGCCCCAGCGATCATCAACCACTACTTCATCTTTCACAGGCGATTCGTTGAACAACCATGCCAGCAATGATGTACTGTGCCATGCAGTATCAGACAGTTCCCATTCGCCATCAGAGAAGATCACAGAAGGTTGATACTTTGTGACCAGGTCTTTGAACTCGGGAATCATCACCTGATTGATATATTGTTGTTTATCTTTTTTCCAGATTGGATTGAACCATTCGTAAAGGGAATAATAGTACCCCATTTTCAGACCTGCCTTGCGCACTGAATTCGTAAGGTCGCCCAGCAGATCTCTCTTTGGCGTACCATCTTTTGCATTCCATGTACGGCCGTAGCTTTCACTCGCCTGTTTATTATCCCACATCGCATAACCTTCGTGGTGCTTGGAAGTAAGCACCACGTATTTTGCACCTGAGCGACGAAAGATATCCGCCCATTGATCAGGATTAAACAATGCAGCAGTAAACTGTTTTTCTAAATCCTGATATGGTACATCCTTGCCATAGTTCTTATCGTGGAATGCGCGGGTGGCATCGTGCGGACCATCGGTACGGCCATCCAGCTGATACCAGTACCATTCTGAGTAACCACCCGGGCCTACAGGTGCATAAGAGGGTACTGCATATACGCCCCAGTGTATGAAGATGCCGAATTTAGACTGATTGAACCAGGCCGGAATACCACGGGTTTCCAGCGAAGCCCAGTCGGCGGTATATTTCTTTTGTCCTATAACGGAGGAAGCGCCGAACAATAACGCAAACAGGTAAATAAGTGATGGTTTCATACTCAACAAAATAAAAAAAGCCGGTCACTTTCGCAACCGGCTTTCTATTTAAAAAAGAGCTCATTTTACATTTCCAGGGCACTTGCCGCAGCCTCATCCACAAACCAATGTAACTCACCATCCTGCGGTCTGATTAACTGAGAAGGGAATTTCTCTGCATCAAAAGTACCTTCAATCACATTTTTCAAAGTCAGGGCCTTACCACCGCCGGTCGCCATAAATACTACGCATGCTGACTGGTTCACCACCGGTGCTGTCAGCGTAATGCGGTACATATCCTGTGCCTGGAGCCAGAAAGCGCTTACCCACGCCTTTTTCTCGTTCACGATTGGTAAACCCGGGAAGAGGGACAGGGTATGTCCATCATCCCCCATACCTAGCAGTACAAGATCGAAGGTCGTGTCTGAATCCTTGAAATATTCCAGCAGAATTTCTTCATATGCTGCTGCTGATTCTTCCGGCTTGATGTCGGTGCGCATTACATGAATATTTTCCTTAGGCACATTCACTACTTCCAGCAGACTTTCAAATGCCATGCGGGCATTGTTACGGTCATCTTCAAACGGCACAGCTCTCTCATCTCCCCAGAAGAAATGAATTCTTTCCCATGGAATCATCTTGCTGTAAGGCTCCTTAGCCAGTAAGTGGTACAGCGACTTAGGCGTACTGCCACCGGATAGTACAAAGGTAAAAATGTCCTGATCCTGTAATACTTCCTGTATATAGTTGCTGATCCATGCAGCCAGGTTCTCGCTTAGTTCCTGGGTATTCTTGGCTATATGTAATTCCATGTCAAATATTATTTAGGCAGATTGATCCACGCATGTCCATCTCTGGCGATCATTGCATCAGCATCTTCCGGCCCCCATGAATCAGGCGCATAGTTAGGGAAGTCTACCGGTGTGCGGGATTCCCATGTTTCCAGTATTGGCATGATCAGTTTCCAGGCAGCTTCTACCTGGTCTGCACGCATAAACAGGGTAGCATCTCCTTCCATCACATCCAGCAGCAGTGTTTCGTATGCTTCCGGAGCATGGTCATCACCGTACTGGTGATCGAAGTTGAATACCATGTCTACTGGTTCCAGTGTCATGGCCTGACCCGGGCGTTTAGCCTGGAAGCGGATACGGATATCCATTTCAGGTGTAATACTGATAGTCAGTCGGTTAGGTCTCCAGGTCTCAGCAGATTCTGATGGGAATGCAAAGTGAGGAGCCGGACGGAACTGCAGGGTGATATTTGTTGCTTTCTGATGCAGGTGCTTACCGGTACGTACATAGAAAGGTACGCCCTGCCAGCGCCAGTTATCAATATGGAACTTCACAGCTGCATATGTTTCCGTAGCTGATTCCTTTGCTACGCCTTTTTCATCACGGTAGCCAGGAACTTCTTTCCCCTTGATCCAGCCATTGGAATACTGGCCACGTACTGCATTCTCATGCACCTCACCTTTGGTAAAAGGACGCATTGCATTCAGCACGTCAACCTTTTTATTACGCACCTCATTCGCATCGAATGATACCGGTGCTTCCATAGCCACCATACAGAGTACCTGCAGGATGTGGTTCTGCACCATATCACGCAGGGCGCCTGACTTTTCATAGTATTGTGCACGATCTTCCAGACCTACTGTTTCTGAAGCAGTGATCTGTACGTGATCGATATAGTTACGGTTCCAAACTGGTTCGAAAAGGGCATTGGCAAAACGCAGTGCCAGGATGTTCTGAACGGTTTCTTTACCCAGGTAGTGGTCGATACGGTAAATCTGCTCTTCAGAGAACAGACGGCCCAGCAGCGCATTCAGGTCATGAGCACTCTGCAGGTCATGGCCAAATGGCTTTTCGATAACGATACGGGTACAGTTCTTATCTGTGCAGAGGTTCAGTGCACCCAGTTTCTGAGCGATTGAAGGCACTAGTTGTGGTGCTACTGCCAGGTAGAAGATCACATTTGGATGCTCTCCCCATTCAGTTTCCTTCTCCTTCACATAGTCGGTGATCTTGCTGTAAGCAGCTTGATTGTCCGCATCCATCTGCAGGTAGGTTACATTTTTTGAGAACTCATCCCAGTGACCATTCTGCTCATCTTTACGACGGGAAAATTTGTTGATCCCGTCCAGGAGGTGGGTACGATAATCTTCGTTGGTGTACTGGCTACGTCCGATACCTGCGATGGCGAATTTTTCCGGCATATAATCGTCCAGAAAAAGGTTATATAAAGCCGGCGAAAGTTTTCTGTAATTCAGATCGCCGCTACCTCCAAAAATAAAGAGGATGGAGGCCGCAGGGCGTTTGTGGTTTTGCATAAAATTATTGTTTTAAGCAGTGCAGCCTGACGCAGTTGTGCGCAATCTCCGTCAGGCCGCATCTATTTATTCTCCCCACACGGTATGGAAAGTACCGGGTTGGTCTATTCGCTGATAGGTATGTGCACCAAAGTAGTCACGCTGTGCCTGTACCAGGTTGGTAGGCATGCGCTCTGTACGATATGCATCGAAGTAAGACAGTGCAGACATAATACCTGCTGCTGCTACTCCCGCCTGTGCAGCACTTGCTACTACTGCACGGGTGTTACCAACTACCTGCTTCACGATAGCTGCAATCTCTTCACTCAATAAGATGTTAGGCAATGACGGATTCGCCTCATATGCGCGGTTAAATACTTCCAGGAGGGTAGAACGGATAATACAACCTCCTCTCCATACTTTCACTACTTCCGGCAATGGAATTTCCATTTCCAGTTCTTTGGAAGCCTGTGTCAGCATAGCCAGACCCTGTGCATAGCTCAGGAGAATACCAAAGCTCAGTGCATCGTGAATCTGCTCTACGCTCAGCGCAGGTGCTGACTCGGAAGAGCTATAAATTTTAGCAGCTTCTACGCGCTCGTCTTTGTAACCAGACACGGTACGCATAGCTACTGCTGTATCAATCACTGGTACGGCTACCGGCAGTTCCATCGCATCCTGTGAAGTCCACTTACCTGTTCCTTTGGAACCGGCTTTGTCAGAGATCACGTCTACAAGGTGTGCACTGGTCTTGTCATCCTTTTGCAGGAAGATGTCCGCAGTGATTTCGATGAGGAATGATTGCAGATCGCCTTCATTCCATTTTTTGAATGTTTCATGAAGCTGTTCATTGCTCAGACCTTCCTTCTTCAGCAAGGCATAAGTTTCGCTGATCAGCTGCATGATGGAATATTCAATACCATTATGTACCATTTTCACATAATGGCCGGCACCTTCCTTACCCAGGTAAGCTACGCAAGGAGTGCCATTTACCTTGGCAGATACTGCCTCCAGCATAGGTCTTACCTTTTCATAAGCTTCCTTGTCGCCACCCGGCATGATGCTGGGACCCGTGCGGGCTCCCTTTTCACCACCGGATACGCCGATGCCCATAAAATGAATACCCTTCTCACGCAGATATTTCACCCTGCGCAGGGTATCAGTATAATGAGAGTTACCGCCATCGATCACTACATCGCCCTGCTCTAACAGCGGGATCAGTGATTCGATCACATCATCAACCGGTTTCCCAGCGGGAACCAGCATCATCAGTTTGCGCGGACGCTCCAGCAATTGTACCATGGTTGCCAGTTCAGCCACTCCCTTCACGGTAGTGCCAGCTGTAGCAGCCGATTCCAGTGCTCCGGTCTTGGTTGTATCCTTGTCGAAACCAATAACGGAAAAGCCATGATCAGCCATGTTGAGCAACAGGTTTCTTCCCATTACGCCAAGACCAATCATGCCAAAATCGAATACGCTTTGTGCCATAAATTATCGTGTAAAAGCCAAAAGATGAAGTAAAATTACGAATTATCAATTAGGAATCGTACATATTCGATATGCGCATCGGGAAAACATTCAATTACCTCGATGATATGTACCAGTAAATCTTTTCGTTACCAACCCAACCACACCATACCTAACCCGCAAATAAAAATAGTGAACCCTCCCAATGCATGCACATATCGCTCCAATCGACTGGTAGTCAGCAGCGAAAAGCCATAATAGCCTAACAGCACCATCGCCACCATGGTCAGTAATGTAAAAAGCGTAAATATCACGATGAGCAATACCATGGCGTAAGTAGAATGTTGCGCAGCAGGATATGTCAATAAAGGTATCAGTGGTTCACAGGGACCGAGACCAAAGATAATAAGCATAATCCATGGTGTCACCTTTCTCCGCTCTTGCGGATACACGATTTGCTCGTGTTTATGCTCATATACATATATGTCTCCGTTGTCGTATACATCAAAATGCTTGTGCACCCTGTTTTGCCAGGCACGTTTCAATCCCCATATTGTGTACAACAATCCAAAGGTGAGTAGCGCCCAACCGGCTATACCTCCCCGCAGATTTTCCAACCCACTGATCTTTGACAATGACCAGCCCAACGCGATTCCCAGCAATCCCAACAACACAGAACTACCCACATGCGCCACGCCGCAAAGCAGCGTCCATACCACCGTTTTGCCTATTGACCAGTTCCTCACCCTGCTCAGGGCTATGAAAGGAATATAATGATCCGGTCCCGTCACCGTGTGCAGGGTACTGATTGTCAATGCCGTGATAATGAGCAACTGTAGCTCCATATTCATACCATGATCGTATTAAAGTCTTCTTTCAGCACCTGCCAGCAATGCTATCTTTTTAAATAGCAGGTAGAGCTGTTCGCCCCCCTGCCCTAAAACCCTTACCAACAGTGCGCCGGCTGCTGTTCTGGACACACCACCCCGAATGCCTGCCTCGGCGGACAAAAGGTCATATATCTCTCCTGCCATTTCCACCATATCGACAGTACTATCCTGCCAATACAAAGATGCCTGGTGAGTATATCCCTCCCACTGCCCCATCTCTACTGCCGGGATCTGTGCCGGTTCCAATAAAGTCACATCCTTAAACACAAGCTTTCCTTCACAACGTACTTCTGTGGTACTCTGAAAATGCCGGCAGCGAAAGATCTCCCCACTCAGCTTACGCCCACATGTGATGATCTCTCCCCACAACAGCCGGCTATCCTTCTCTAACCGGATTTTATTCACAGCAGTAAACACCGCATTTTCATGTGGCACACTGGGATGCGGCAGGTAATAAAAACTACTGCCTGCTCCTACATGAACTGAAAACACCTGCTTTGCACCCGATTTCATCTGGAATATGCGCTGATAAGATTGGGTGTACAAATGTAAACTGGTACCCGGCGCTACATGCACCTTCATATCATATTCATCACCATCCAATATACCGGGCGATGCACTCATCAATGTTAAATGTAGATCTGCTGCATGCTGCCCACTGATATCAGCCACCTTGAACGGGCGGGTGAAATAGCAATGTTGCAAATAAGTTTTGCTATCCCTTACGGCAGTATTTATTTGTAACTCACTATACATTATGCTTCCAGTAGCGCGTATTTCTTAATCCAGTCTATCACCTGATCCAATCCCTGTAGCGACATCAGGTTTGTAAAAATAAAGGGCCGCTCATCCCGCATCTTCCGGGCATCTCTTTCCATTACCTCAAGACTTGCATTGACATAAGGCGCCAGATCAATTTTGTTGATCACCAGCAGATCGGAACGGGTGATACCGGGGCCTCCCTTGCGGGGTATCTTATCACCTTCTGCCACATCGATCACAAAAATGGTCACATCTGCCAGATCAGGACTAAAAGTAGCTGACAGGTTATCTCCACCACTTTCAATGAAGATGATTTCCACATCCGGAATGCGTGTTACCATTTCTTCTACTGCTTCCAGGTTCATACTGGCATCCTCACGGATAGCGGTATGTGGACAACCACCTGTCTCCACACCGATAATACGTTCGGCTGGCAACAGGCTGTTTTTCATGAGGAATTCCGCATCCTCTTTTGTGTAAATATCATTGGTGATCACCGCCAGACTATATGTCTCATGCAGCTGACGGGATAAGCGTTCTATCAAAGCAGTTTTGCCAGCGCCTACCGGGCCAGCCACCCCTATTTTTATATATTTTCTGTTCTCCATTTACGACATGTATAACCTTGAATATAATTTTTCATGCTGCATACAGCTGATATCAAAAGCAGGACTACAGCGGCCTGCCAGCTCACGGGGAATCATTTGCGTCTTAGCTACCCAATCTGATAATAATGGCAATAAACTATACAGGATTTCCTGCCCCTGTTGTTGCCCCAGTGGCACGAGTTTTACACAATTCGTCACCATACCGGTAGCGGCATTGTAATAAAACGCCGTCATAGCTTCTTCCAATGGAATGCCCAGCAGGTAAGCATATACCCCAAATACTAAACAGTAATGACCCGTTGTTTTTGACGCATATTCCTTTGCGAATACATGTTTAGTCAGTGGGGTCATCAACTTCAACAGCCGCAGTCCCAGTTTCTGGCTGGCCTGTCTCATTTCCAGCGGAGATTTCAATGCGGTACACTCCTCATCAAGCGATAATAACAATTCTACATCGTCCGCTGCCGCAGCCATATATCCCTGCCATGCAAAGAAGCCATCGTTGTAAATAAAATTATATTCCAGCATATTGCGGATGTAAGTACCCGCGGTCGCAGCATCCTTGACGAGTCCTTGCTGCACATAGGTTTCCAGCCCATTGGAATGGGTGTAAGCCCCTACCGGCAATGCCGGATCGGACAGGTGCAACAGATGTGGCAACCAGTTTTGCATATTTATGATTTAGTGGTCAGCTGCAGGATCTTACTGAATAAGGTAGAACCAGATCCATGCTCATGTGGCTGAACATTACTTCGCAGCATATTTGTCAATACCCGTTGCTCCTGTTTCGGCGCATAACCTTTTGCTTCCAGCCAGCGAAACAACGGATCTTCGTATGGCGCCAATACCTCGTCATTCACGATGAACAAAGGCAGGTGCTTATTACCAATCTCGTAACAGATAGTCGCCATATCCAGCATGGTGACAGGTGAAAGTACAATAGCTGCAGCAGGCAGGATACTCACGGCAATGACTACATTTTCATCCATCCAGAGAATATCACCATCCTGCAACACAGGCAATCCTTTCACCACTTTCCAACCTATTTCAACCCCGTTGCGGGTATGGCGGCGCATGATCTTTTTACCTGTCTCAAACCATTCCAGCTGCAACGGATCCACTACCCGTGCAGCCATATCCACGGCTTTTATGTTTCCCTGTATTGAGTTGATCAGGATCATTTAGAATAGAAAATAACGTTGAGCTAATGGCAGTACGGTAGCAGGTTCACAGGTCACGACCTTGCCATCTACTGATACTTCGTATGTTTCAGGATTCACCTTGATGTCAGGCGTACTGTTATTGTGAATCAGGTCTTTCTTGCCAATATTACGGCAGTTCTTCACCGGCAATACGATCTTTTGTAAACCATAAGTAGCGGCAATGTTGTTATTCACAGCTGCCTGACTTATAAAGGTGACGCAGGTATTGTGCAGGGCTTTTGAGAACGCGCCAAACATCTCCCTGTATATCACCGGTTGTGGGGTAGGAATAGACGCATTCGGATCGCCCATTCTGGCACAGCTGATCATACCGCCCTTGATAATCATTTCAGGCTTGGCCCCGAACAATGCAGGTTTCCACAGCACGATATCCGCCAGTTTGCCGGGTTCCAGTGAGCCTACATGTTCCGAAATACCGTGCGTAATAGCAGGATTGATCGTATATTTTGCGACGTACCTTTTTGCCCTGAAGTTGTCGTTCTCTTTATCTTCAGGCAGGTAGCCCCTTTGTTTTTTCATCTTGTCAGCCGTCTGCCACGTACGGATGATCACCTCTCCTACACGGCCCATGGCCTGGGAGTCGGAACTCATCATACTGAATACGCCCATGTCGTGCAGAATGTCTTCTGCCGCAATAGTTTCAGGGCGGATACGACTGTCAGCAAAGGATACATCTTCCGGCACACTCTTATCCAGGTGATGACACACCATGAGCATATCTAAGTGCTCATCGATCGTATTCACCGTATACGGTCTGGTCGGGTTAGTTGAAGAGGGCAGGATGTTCGGGTACATAGCTGCCTTGATAATATCAGGCGCATGCCCGCCACCAGCGCCTTCTGTGTGATAGGTATGGATCACACGGCCATTGATGGCCTGAATGGTATCTTCCAGGAAACCGGATTCATTCAGGGTATCGGTATGGATCGCAACCTGCACATCGTACTTATCTGCCACTTTCAGGGAAGCATCAATTACAGCAGGGGTAGCGCCCCAGTCTTCATGTATTTTTAATCCCAGTGCACCTGCTTCTATCTGTTCGTTCAAGGGGTCTACTGTAGCACAGTTACCTTTGCCAAGAAAACCCAGGTTCATAGGAAAAGCATCTGCTGCTTCCAGCATTTTACGGATGAACCAGGCGCCGGGAGTGACGGTGGTTGCATTCGTCCCATCTGCAGGACCTGTACCACCACCGATCATGGTTGTGATACCGCTATGTAAGGCATGGGTGATCTGCTGTGGGCTAATAAAGTGAATATGTGTATCTATGCCCCCGGCAGTAGCGATCAGTCCTGCACCGCCATGCACTTCTGTGCTGGCGCCGATAATCATGTCAGGGTCTACCCCATCCATTGTATCAGGGTTACCGGCTTTGCCTATTTTCACAATGCGGCCATCTTTGATGCCGATGTCTGCTTTCACGATGCCCCAGTGATCGATGATCATCACGCTGGTGATCACCATATCCAGCACACCGTCGTTGCGGGTGGCAGTGGAGGATTGCGCCATACCGTCGCGGATGGTTTTACCCCCGCCGAATTTGGCTTCATCTCCGTATACAGTATAGTCTTTTTCTATTTCAATAATGATGTCGGTATCTCCCAGTCTCACCTGATCGCCGGTGGTAGGGCCATACATGGCAGCGTAGCGTGCCCTGTTGATCTGCAGACTCATGATGGATTGTTTTTAAAGTGACCGTCATTGATCTTTTTCATGGCTTGTGTGGCTGCAAGGGCAGTGGTAGTAGTACCATTCACCAGGTTGTTCATGCCATAGGCATTCCTGGCACCACCAAGATTCACGAGTTCCACCGTCTTTTCTTCGCCCGGTTCAAAGCGCACAGCGGTGCCTGCCATAATATTCAGGCGCTTGCCAAAAGCAGTTTTGCGGTCAAAGGAAAGCATGCGGTTGACTTCGAAAAAGTGGGTGTGAGATCCGATTTGTACAGGTCTGTCGCCGGTATTCACCACGGTGATGGTAGCAGTATCACGGCCTTCGTTGGCATTGATATGACCAGGCTTTATAAAGTATTCTCCGGGAATCATAACATAGATTTTGGTGTTATCTGATAGGATGGTGGACAGTTACCAGCTTTGAGCCATCTGGAAAAGTGGCTTCAATCTGGATTTCGTCTATCATTTCCGGCACTCCTTCCATCACGTCTTCGCGGGTGAGGATGGTCGCACCATATTGCATAAGATATGCCACGGACTGTCCATCCCTGGCGCCCTCCTGCAGGCGGCTGCTGATCAGCGCAATGGCTTCAGGATAGTTTAGTTTTACCCCTCTGGCCTTTCGCTTTTCGGCCAGTTCACCAGCCAAAAAGAGCAATAGTTTCTCCTGTTCCCGGGCTGTTAAATGCATACTTCTTTAGATTTTGGGTTATGGGGTAAATTACAAAAAAAGCCGGATGATCAATCCGGCTTTCTAACTTATTAAAATTAATTCTATGCAGAGTTTCTTCCCGCGTTGATGATCCCAAATGAACATCTTACGACTAATTTCTCGAAGATTTCTTTCAGGCCATCTCCATTTCCAGCCTCATTCATCTCACGGATGCGGCTTAATGCATACTGCTGAATAGTGAGTAGTGGCAGTACGATACGCTCGCGCATCTGGATAGACAACTGGTCGATCGGGTAATGAGACATCAGATCAGAATGTCCTGTCAGTTTCAACAGGTAAGTACGGGTACGCTGGAATTCATCGTAAATCAGTGTCCATACTTCTCCGAACTGCGGATGATTTCTGTAAGCAGCAGTGAGTGGGAAGTAACATTTCTTCATCGCCATCTCACAGTTGTCCAGCAGGGTACGGAAGAACAGGGAATTTTTATACAGATCCTGCAATTGTTCCCACTTACCGTCTTTCTCCATTTTTTCCATGCTGTAACCTACACCGTAGAAACCAGGAACGTTCTGTTTGATCTGGCTCCATGCTCCTACATAAGGCACTGCTCTCAGGTCATTCAGGTTCAACTTAGCAGAACCATTCCTTTTGGAAGGGCGGCTGCCGATATTGGTTTCGGCATAGTAGCGCAGCGGGCTGGCGTAGTTCAGGTAATCCAGGAAATCAGGATGGTTCTTCAGTTCATTGAAGGACTCAAATCCGGCATCTGCCAGTACCTGCAACGTCTCTTCCTGTTCGGCAGTCAACGTCTTTTCACGGCTGGAGAACAATTCGTTGGCAATACCCGCATGTACGAGTTGTTCAATATTATACTGAGCAGAATCTACCGTACCAAAGTTGGAGCTGATGGTTTGCCCCTGTATGGTAAGCTGAATTTCTTTGTTTGCAATATTGCGACCCATAGATGCATAGAACTGATGGGTCTTTCCACCACCTCTTGCAGGAGGACCTCCACGACCGTCGAAGAAGACTACATTGATACCATATTCTTTGGAGATAGCACTCAGTTCTTCCTTCGCTTTGTAGATGCACCAGTTAGCCATCAGGTAGCCACCATCCTTGGTACCGTCGGAGAAACCGAGCATAATGGTCTGTTTGTTATAGCGCTGTTGCAGATGCTTTCTGTATGCTTCGTTGGAATAGAGAGAGCGCATTACCTCACCGGCATGTCGTAAGTCTTCGATAGTTTCGAACAGTGGTACGATGTCCACGCTCAGGTCATTTTTATCCCAACCGCTCAGCAGGAAAAGCCCATATACTTCCATCACATCGAGTGCACTGGTTGTGTGACTGATGATGTAGCGATGACAACCAAACTCGCCGTTTGCGTCCTGGATAGTTTTGATCGCTTTGATGGTAGCCAGGGTATCCTGTTGCAGACCTTCCTTCACGATTTCCGGATCAGCAGCTGATTTTATTTTGAGCAGTGCACTGATTTTTTCTTCGTCGCTGAGATCTGTATAGTTCTTTGGCAGAAGGTCGGAACCAGCTGCGATCCCGGCCAGCAGCGGTCCATGTACGGAGCTGTCCTGACGGATATCCAGTGTGGCAAAGAACAGCCCGAACAGCTCTACCCTTACAATGAGGTCATCGAGCAGGTTCAGGAACAGGGCGTTGTTTTCCTCGATGAGGATAATACGCACCCTGTACAGGGTATCGAGTATATCCTGACGGCACAGGTTTGTCTTGTGACCAGGAATAAAGAGATTGCTGTATAGCTGTTGTTCCAGTGCGGCCAGCTCATTTTCGATGCCTTTGAAAGTGAGGCGACGCTTGAGGCGGCGTACATCCAGGTAATAACATTTAATGATCCCGCTACGCAGCGCATCTGCTACACGCAGCGTAATATCTGCATTTACAAATGGGTTACCGTCGCGGTCACCACCTGGCCAGAATCCCATGCGGATCACCGGATTATTGCCATTGATAGCTGCGGGGAAGTGAGATTTGAGGCGGGATACGATCTTACCGGCAGCGGTATAGAACGTATTTTCCAGGAACCAGACCAGGCTAATAGCCTCGTCATAAGGTGTCGGCTTTTCCTTTTTAAAGAAAGGCGTCTTACCCAACTGCTTCAGGTAGGAATCCACCTGAGCTGTATTATCATTGATCAACGCCCTTGACAGGTCATTGATAATACTTAAAACATTGCCTGGATAGAACTGTGTAGGGTGTGCTGTAAGTACAAGGCGTACTGAGAAATCCTGCAACTTCGCAGCCAGTTCATCCTGCTTTTGTTCAGCCACTACTTCAGATTCCAGGTGACTAAGCGAACCTGTACCGTTCATGTCGTGAATGTGGCGGAATGCAGCATCTTCCAGTGCATCGAACAGTACAACCTGACGTTCTGCGTATTGCACAAAACGGAACAGCATATCAATCTTCTGCTGCTCATTGGTATTGGTATACTGCTCGAAAAAAGAAGTGAGAATTTCCTGCGGACTTTTTTCCTTTCCGTATCCCTCTTCACAATGGATCAGGAATAACGAGAGAAAGACGCCGGTCTTCTCCACCTTATGAAAAGGTAGAGCAGTAAAAAGGCTGTTGTATAACTGGAATTTGGTGCCGACCAAATTCTTAAACAACTGTAGAGTGTTATTTACCGGTGCTTCCATAACTGATTTTACTAATTTTTAGTGACCCATAGCCAACCGGGAGATAAAAGTAGTACAAAATAGTTACAAAGTTTAATAGAAAAACTGTCTAAACAATATGCCACGGCATATAGCCGTGGCACGCAAAGGATCCCCCCTCGTTGCAGTTGAGTGCAAACGTTAATTGAACAATAGGTTCGGGTAAAAAGTAATTAGTATCTTAAAAAATCATTATGCTTTGTGCAGGAGCAATTGGGGATTAATTTTGCAGCGTGTACCTGACAGGGAGGTTAAATTGTACACTTACCGCTTCTCCGTTTTGACGGCCGGCTTTCCACTTTGGCATTTTCTTTACTACACGGATGGACTCTTCTTCAAGGCCACCTCCTTTAACAGCACCAATTGTTTTGACATCGCTGATATTGCCCTGCTTGTCTATTACAAACTGTACGAATACTGTTCCCTGTATATCGCTTTCCTGAGCCACGCGAGGATAGTGCACATTGTCGCGGAGAAATCTTAACAATGCGTCTTCACCACCTGGGAATGAAGGCATGATTTCAACGGTATAAAACACGGGGTCTTTTGCAGGTACTTTAGGGGCTTCTACTACATTTGTAGTACCTTCACCACCAAGCATGGATGCGATATCACGCCCATTGACGTCATCACCTTGTACAGTAGCTAATGCAATAGTTTTGTTACCAATACTATCGAGCTTCACAACTTCATCTTCAGCACGAACTAATTCATCAGGGGTGATAACGGGAGGTGTAACTTTAATGGATGATGCGGCCGGCGGAGGTGGAGGAGGGTCAACAGGAGGAGGAGGAATTACCTTATCGTCTGGAGGTAATTCAATTAATTTGGTACTATCATACACGAGCTGTGTATTTCGTATACCCATTGACGCAGCAAAGAGATTATTACTTAAAACATATCCACCCACCACAACCAAAGCGATAGAAGCTGTACCTATCAAGGCTTTGCGAACACGCCCATCTTCACTTCTGCGGAGTTCATATGCGCCGTAATCTTTGTTACGACCCTCGAAGAGAATGTCGAGGAAGTCTGCATTGTAAATGTTTTTTGTATTCATGTGTTGAACATTTACAATAGAGATGCGGGGTTAAAACAATTCCATATGATAAAGGAGAAATATTTTTTAGCTTTTTAAAAATCCATTCCAGATTGATATCCGGATCGGGACACCTATTTTGCTAAAGGAAGTATTCACTATCTTATATAAAGTAATTTTTGTCGGATGTGTATCAGTGCAAGATGCTAATATGCCAGGGGCGCGGGGGGATACGTTACATTATAATTTACCACCAATAAATCTGCAACATACCTTGCCCCGCAAACCTGTCCGGCATTTCTTTTTCTATTTACAGCTTATAGCAAACAAAATTCTTGCGGTTTGTATCGGCGCTTATTAGTCTACCGATTCTGTAGACAAATATACGCTAACCTGTTTTACATTTCCAAATATGATTTGAATTATTTTTTAAAAATCTGTTGGAATTTAATGTCGGCCGCAGTTTTGCTACCAATAATAGAATAACTAGATTTGATACATGACACGCCTTATTCTGCCTTGCTTAACCTGCCTGTTGTCATTTTCTGTATATGCGCAACAACCCGCAGACACTACCCAACTTCCTGAAGTACAGGTCATGGCCTATCCGGGCAAAAAATACTCATTCTTACAGGTACCATCCAGCAGCGCTGTCATTACCGAAAAACAAATATTACTGCAACAAGGAACTACGCTCATCCCCATCTTGAACTCCGTTCCGGGTATACGAATGGAAGAACGTTCCCCCGGTAGTTATCGCTTATCTCTGAGAGGTAGTCTGTTACGCTCTCCCTTTGGCATCCGGAATGTGAAGATCTATATGGACGAAATTCCTTTTACTGATGCAGGTGGCAACACGTATCTGAACCTATCAGATGCAGGGGCTTTCTCCGGCATAGAAGTACTGAAAGGGCCTGATGGCAGCCAGTTCGGTGCTAACTCTGGCGGTGTGGTACTCCTCCACCCTGCCGGTACCCTTCCTGATACCGCTCACCTGAAAGCAGATATTCAGGGGGGCAGTTATGGCCTCTTCCATGAAGAAGCCGGCTGGCAGCAACAATGGAATAAATACCAGGTCAATATATATGAAGGTGTACAGCGATCTGACGGCTACCGCCAGAATAGCGCCTTAAAAAGATATTATATACAAACGGCCCAACAGTGGCAATACAATCCGTATAACAGCCTCAAACTGATTGCATTCTATAGCGATATGGATTATCGTACCCCCGGAGGCCTCACCGCCGCCCAGGCTGCCGCCAATCCCCGCGCTGCCCGACCAGCCACTGCTACCCTGCCCGGCGCCATTGAGCAACAAGCCGGCATCCGCAATAAAACCGCTTTAGGTGGTTTAGTACACACTGCCCAGTTATCCACACACTGGAAACATGTGTTTACCCTTTACGGAATCAATACACACTTCGAAAATCCGTTTATTACAAACTTCGAAGCCAGGGATGAAAACACTGCCGGTGCACGTACTTATATCGCACTACAGGATCAACCCATCAATGGCACCAATATACATGTAGACTGGACCACGGGTATTGAATGGTCACAAACCAATTCTGACATTGTAAACTATGGCAATAACAAAGGGAAAAGAGATACCGTGCAGGCAGCCAGCAATATCACTGCCGGCCAGCATTTCTTTTTCACAAGTCTATCTGTTCGTCCCGGTACACAATGGATTATAGAAGCCGCTCTCAGCGTCAATTATTTTAAATACCGCTTTGAAGAGGGTAGAAAGAAGTTTGATGCAGAGTTGATGCCACGGGTATCTCTCTCTTATCTTATCCTCCCTGAATGGTCTGTACGCGCTTCTGTAAGCAGAGGATATTCTCCTCCTTCCATTGCAGAAGTACGCGCGACTGACAATATCATTAATACCACTTTACAGGCTGAAACAGGCTGGAATTACGAAGCAGGCTTCCGTTTACAGGGAGCCCGTCATCAATACCAGCTGGATGCATCTGTATTCTATTACAAACTACAGGATGCCATCGTTCGTCAGCTCCATGATGATGGTACAGAATACTTCATCAATGCTGGCGGCACGGAACAAAAAGGCATAGAAGTGCAAGGTATGACCTGGTTCACTAAATGGCTGCAATTCAATGGTAGTTATGCTTACAGCCATTTCATATTCAGTGATTATAACACAGCTGGCAAAAACCTTTCCGGCAATGCCATTACCGGCGTACCGCGTCATGTAGCATATGCAGGCTTGCTGGCACAATTGCCTGCACACTTATCAGTATATGCACAATACACATTTACAGATAAGCTGCCATTGGACGATGCTAACACTGCTTACGCCAAACAATATCATTTATTACAAGGGAAAGTAAGTTGGCAAATGCTGCGCAATATAACGATCTACGCAGGTGCCGATAACATCCTGAACCAGTTCTATAGCCTGGGGAATGACCTGAATGCAGTAGGAAACCGTTACTTCAATCCTGCTGCGCTGCGCAGCTATTACGGTGGTGTAAGAGTACATCTCTAAAAAAAGAAAGGGGCCGCCTAAAGGCCGCCCCTACACACATTGGATCAAAAAAAACAAAAAAACATAGATTAAACGAGTTGCCCGCTTTTGTAATGGACTGCAGACAAAGTCCTCAGCTTTTCAGCTGCAAATTCTGGCGTAATATCCCTTTGTGGATTTGCCAGCATCTCGTATCCCACCATGAATTTCTTCACTGTCGCAGAGCGCAGTAATGGCGGATAGAAATGCATATGCCAATGCCATTCAGGATGTTCGCTGCCATCATTCACCGGCGCCTGGTGCATACCGGCAGAATACGGGAATGATGTTTCGAATAAGTTATCGTAACGGATGGTCAGTTGTTTTAAAATATCTGCCAGTCCTGTTTTTTCATCTTCATTAAATTGCAGCACAGACTGTACATGCCGACGGCTGATGATCATCGCTTCGTAAGGCCATACTGCCCAGAAAGGCACCAGTGCTACGAAATGTGCATTTTCTGCAATGATCCTCACCTTTTCTTTTACCTCTTTGTCCAGGTAGGCGGACAACAGGCTTTTGCCATGCTTATCGAAATACAGTTTTTGCTGACGGGTTTCTTTTTCCAGCTCCATCGGAATATTCTCTGATGCCCAGATCTGTCCGTGTGGATGCGGATTGCTACAACCCATGATATCTCCTTTATTTTCGAAGATCTGGATGTATTTGATGTAGTTCACAGCTTTCAGTGCTTCGTACTCTTTTACCCACAGGTCTACTACCTGGCGGATAGCAGGAACGTCCATTTCAGGCAGTGTGAGGTCGTGTCTTGGGCTGAAACAGATCACACGGCAAAGACCTTTTTGTGACTGTGCTACCAGCAGACCATCGTCATTCACATCGCCGGTTGGTGTGTCGGACAACAAAGCGGAGAAGTCGTTCGTAAAAGCGATCGGCCCTGTGTATGCTTCATTCTTGCTGCCATCGGCACGTGTATTGGTTGGACACAGGTAACAGTCTTCTACATAAGAAGGACGCTGTACCAGCGCTGGCGCTTCTACTTTTCCCTGCCATGGTCTTTTGGAACGGTGAGGAGAAACGAGTACCCATTCTCCGGTCAGGATATTCAGTCGGGTATGGGGATGAGAAGTTAAATCAAAGGTATTTTCAGACATTGCTCTTAGTGATTTCACTTGACAAGGATATCTGCGTGAAGGCGAACCTCCACGCAGATGGAAATAGTATATTAGTTATTCACCAGATTGTTGACAGTACGGCAACCATCTTCAATGCTGGTCACATATGCTTTCAGATTAGTGTTGAACTGTTGTTTATAGCCGGCAGCTGCTCTTTCCAGCAGGGCAGGTACAGCAGTTTTCTTCACGATGTTGATGGTACAGCCACCAAAGCCACCACCCATCATACGTGCACCCATTACACCATTTTCACCGGCAGCGAATTCCGCCAGCCAGTTCAGTTCAGGGCAGCTTACATTATACAGCTTATCGAGGCCTTCGTGTGTAGCAAATACTTTTTTACCGAAAGATATAAGGTCGTCATTCTGCAGATCGATACAGGCATCCTGTAAGCGCTGAATTTCTTCCACTACATAACGGCAACGGTTATATACGATGGCATCCTTACCTTTTACATAGGCATCCAGCATATCCATATTTACATCGCGCAGGCTATTTACATGCGGATGGTGCGCCTTTACCCAGGCTACACCCTGCTCGCATTCAGCACGGCGGGTATTATATTCGGATGATGCCAGGGAGTGCTTCACCTGTGTATCCAGCAGCACGAGGTTCACATCGTCAAAGTTGAATGGGATGTATTCATATTCCAGGGAGGCACAATCCAGTTTGATCAGCTGTTGTTTCTTACCAAACATGCTGGCAAACTGGTCCATGATACCACAACGTACACCTACAAACTGGTTTTCGGCAGCCTGTGACAGGAGCGCCATTTCTTTACGACCCAGGCCAAGGCTAAACATTTCATTCAGACCAAATACGGTAGCACATTCCAGTGCTGCGGAGGATGAGAGGCCGGCGCCCAGGGGAATATTACCGCAAAATGCACATTCAAATCCGCTGATGATATGACCACCCTGCTGCAATTGCTGCACAACGCCCAGCAGATAATCAGGCCAATGCTGTTTCGTACGCTCCAGTTTATCCAACGACCCGGTGAATGTATCATTTACATCCAGTGCATGTAGCACAATTTTGTTGTCGTTGCGCTTGATAATGGCGAGGTAGATAGCTTTGTCAATAGCGGCAGGCAATACGAATCCATTGTTGTAATCCGTATGTTCTCCAATGAGATTAATGCGTCCTGCAGCTCTTACCATAATTGGTTCCTGATCAAAATGCTGCTGGCAATAAGCGTTTAGTTTAGCTTGCTCCACGTTCTAATTTTTAAATCAAAGTTATTGATCCTAATTTGTTCCTGTCAGGGCTTTGATCACCGTGATCTCTTCTGTGCTGTAAGGTGTACCGTCTTGTCTGAAAATGTCGTGGAACCAAACTTTAGGTTCTGCGCCGTCAGGCATAGGTGTATCCCAGGCATAAATAGTATTGGTCTTACCTGATACAAGGCCCCAGTTGTAAGCAGCTACATTTTCCTTTTTCAGGAGCGGCATAATGTTCGCAAAGCGGCTGCCACGGGAACGGGCCATGTATTCGGTACAGATCAGGGGACGACCATACTTACGCAGGGTGTCGATTACTTCCTGGTGGTCCTTTTCGTCAGCATAGTTGTGATAGGTGATCACATCTGAATTGTTCAGTTGGAATTCGTTCAGGCTTGTGAGACTTTTATTCCATACACCGGAGCTGATAGGCTGTTCAGTATTAGCTTCTCTGCCCCAGGTGAAAACGAGTTGTAATAAAGGCAGGCTTTTGTCTCCATAGTCGGAGTTGCCTGGTTCGTTATAAAGATCCCATAGGAGGATACGTTTATCTTTCCTGAAGGAGGTCATTACATCATTTACATATTTGTGCAGGGTGTCGTTCAGCTGTGGTGAACTTTCTCTGCGGATACCTGGGTCCTGCAGCCAGCCGGAGTTATGGATACCGGGTTTAGGTTCAGGTTGGGTACCGATAGCATAGGTTTTGTTCCAACAGTCGTCGAAAAGTACGAAGATGGTGGAGATACCATAGCGGTCTGCGATACTGAGGTAGGTGTTCAGGCGGTTTTTGAAACCCTGAGGATCCTGCTCCCAGGCAGCGTGATGGAGGAATACGCGCATAGAGTTTAAACCAATAGAGGCGGCGTAGCCAAGGTCACGGCTGATGGTGGTGGTGTCGAAGGTAGCAGCCTGCCACATTTCCAGCTGGTTAATAGCAGAACTGGGGATGAAATTGGCACCACGTTGCCACGCATGTGATTTATACCATTTCTGAGCTTGTTTTTTGGACCATTGTGGTCGCGGCTGAGCATTAGCGACAACGGCCATCGTCGCAAATAACAAAGCGATTAATGAAACTTTTCCTTTCATGCATTTCAGTTTTTTTGTGGAGCTGGATAGATTCGGATTTAATAAGGGAGGTTATTAGATCTTTTTTCTATAGCCATGGAATTTTTCCTGTTTAAAAAAAGTGGAATCACGATATAAAAATAGAAGATTTACGTAAACGATTACAATAAATCTTACAAAAGGTAAAAGATTTTATATAACTGATTGTAAATAAATTATTTATTTTTATGTAATCGTTTACATCAAAGAGGCATTTCCTACGGAAAAGATGTTTATTTGCCCCATTTTCTTTTAGCCTCCCGCAGGGCCCTTCCCGAAAATTTGCGGAGGCTGCTTTGTAGCCTCCGCAAATTTTCGCTATCTTCTTACAGATGACTGCCTATACACCGGTACCGGATCCAACACCACCCTCGACTTTACCAGTGTTCCCTCTTCCCCTTCATTTATCAACTCCATCAATAACTTGAACGCCTCCTTCCCCATCTGCACCGTCTGCTGATCTATACTCGACAAGCTCGGCGTTATATGCTCATCAAACGATTCATTGGCAAACCCGATCACACCAAAAGCCTCCGGCATATCTATATCTTTATCTTTCAGTTCCTTTACTGCGCCCAGCGCCGTAAAATCCTCCACGGCAAATACCGCATCAGGCGGCTTTGCCAGCCCCAACAAATGTTGTATTGCCTGTCTGCCCGCCTCGATCGAAACGTTTCCCTGGTATATCAGGTCCTCCTCTACAGGAATGCTGTACGCCGCCAGGGCAGATTTATATCCTTCCAGGCGGTCTTTGAAAATTTTCAGGTGCTGCTGCCCCGCAATGTGAGCAATCCTTTTATACCCCTGACGGATCAGGTGCTCCGTAGCATAGTAAGCTCCTCTGAAGTCATCTACCACTACCGAAGGAATATTCAGGCTATCATTCGCACGGTCAAAAAAGACCAGGGGTACGCCCCGCTCCTTGATTTCCAGGTAGTGACTAAAGTCGAATGTCTCCTTGGCAATAGAAGCCAGGATACCATCTACCCGGGTACTCAGAAAGGTTTCAATCCCCTTCTGTTCATATTCCGGCAGTTCGTTGGACTGATAGATCAATACATTATAGCCATGTTGGTTGGCCATACTTTCAATACCGTGGATAACAGAGCCAAAGAAGTTGATTTCCGCGCTTGGAATGATCACCCCAATAATATTGGTCCTGCCGGAACGAAGCGACCATGCGATCCTGTCCCTGCGGTAGTTCATCCTTTCCGCCGCTTCCTGTACCATTTTACGGGTCTCCTCGCTGGTACCTTTGCGGTTATTCAACGCCCTGGATACAGTCGCCCCCGTCAGGTTCAGCTCCCTCGCAATGTCTGCTATAGTAACTTTGTGGTTCAATAAAGGCTGTGTTTACTACTAAAGTATAAAATGATTATTTAATACAGCAATTAAATAATGGAGGACGGCAAATTCCATTGTAATCAATCATTGCTTGCATTATATTTATACCAATCTAATCCTTACCAATGCAAGCAGCCAATCAACGCTTTCTGCCACTGGATGTATTCCGTGGCCTTACTATCTGCTTTATGATCATTGTAAATACCCCCGGTAGCTATGATCATATATTTGCACCACTGGAACATGCGGCCTGGCATGGATTCACACCCACCGACCTGGTTTTCCCGTCTTTCCTCTTCGCCGTGGGCAATGCCATGAGCTTTAGTATGCGCAAGTATTACGAACTGGGTAATGCCGCTGTACTATCGAAAATATTCAAAAGGACCCTGCTCATTTTCCTGCTGGGGTTCATCATGTACTGGCTGCCTTTTGTACGCCACACGCCAAACGGACTTGAATTCATTCCTTTCCATGACACCCGCATCATGGGCGTGCTGGAAAGAATTGCCCTCTGTTATTGCTTCGCTTCTCTCATGATCCGCTATTTGCCTACAAAAGCAGTTTGGATCATCAGCGCATTATTACTGCTCGGTTACTGGTTCATCATGTACTTCTTAGGCGATCCGGCTGATCCATATGGTTTCAGTACCAATGCCGCTGTCCATTTCGATAAGTTAATTCTTGGTGAAAATCACATGTACCACGATAAAGGGACGATCTCAGAACCCGAAGGATTACTCAGCACATTGCCTGCTATTGTGAATGTAGTGATCGGTTATTACACCGGCCTATTTATCCAGAAACGTAAGCCCAATACGTTCAGTATCCTCATTCGCTTCGGTTGTATGTTCATTATTGTCGCTACTTTGTGGAACCAGCAATTCCCAATTAATAAAAAGTTATGGACCAGTTCCTTCGTGTTGTTAACCGCAGGTCTGGACCTCCTGATACTCACTGCCCTCTTATATATTATAGATGTTAAGGGAAAAACCAGGTGGACCGGATTCTTCACCACCTTCGGAAAAAATCCATTATTCCTTTATCTTTTGTCAGAAGTGATGGTTATATTCTTATATTTCTTTACTATTGGGAACGAATCAGTATACGACTGGCTCAGTAACCACATATTTCAGCAAATAGCACCGGGCAAAGTAGGGTCTCTCCTCTTTGCAATTACATTCATGCTGTTTTGCTGGTGTGTGGGCAAAATTCTGGATAAAAAACGTATATACGTACGTGTATAAGAAAGGTGATATAGTATATTCCCTTATCTTAGCTTCCTGAAAAACCCAACGTGTTTTGCTAAGTTTTGAGAAACTGTTAGTCATGAAATAGTATGGAATTATCGTTAAAGGGAAAAACCGCCCTGATCTGTGGTGCTACACAGGGAATTGGATTGGCCACAGCCAGAGAACTGGCCGCTTTAGGAGCTGAGTGTATCTTAATGGCCAGGGACAAAGAAGCCCTGAAGGAAATTATACCTACGCTCGAAGCAGAACATTTTCAAGAGCATAGTTATCTTGTGGCAGACTTCCAGCATACCAAGGAAGTAGAGGAAGCCATCAAAACCGTCACTGAGAAACAATCAATACACATCCTGGTCAATAACACAGGAGGTCCTGCCAGCGGCCCGATCGTAGAGGCAGAAGTACATGAATTCACAGCTGCTTTCAACCAGCACCTGGTGAATAACCATATACTTGCACAGGCTGTGCTCACAGGTATGATCGCTGCTGGTTATGGCAGGATCATCAATGTGATCTCTACCTCTGTGAAAGCCCCTCTCAAAAACCTAGGCGTGTCCAATACCATCCGCCTCTCCGTCGCAGCCTGGGCCAAAACCATGGCGACAGAACTGGCACAATATGGTGTGACCGTCAATAATATCCTGCCCGGTTCGACCAATACAAACCGGCTACGCTCCCTGATTCAGACCACTGCCAAGAAGCGCGGTGTGGATCAGACAGTAATAGAACAGGAAATGCTGAATGAAATACCAGCGAAACGCTTTGGAGATGCAAAGGAAGTTGCAGCTGCAATTGCATTTCTGGCAACACCTGCCGCTGGGTATATCACAGGTACGAGCATCCCCGTTGATGGAGGAAAGACACCGACTATTTAAAAATACTTATAAAGTAAAAGCCCCGACAAATGTCGGGGCCTAATTCATCACTTTTTACTATTACAAATTGAACAAGTGTGTATCTGATTGTACAAAAATCTTTTATCTGAAGGCATAATCAAAAGCGGAAAAGGAATTTTATTTACGCAAAGGGGAAAAACAAAAAGGGGGCAGTCTGCGACTGCCCCCTTTTTGTTTAAAATCAATAGCCTGCTACCAAAGACAGCAGGCTATTGATTTTATCTTACGTCGAACCAAAGACGCGTAATCAACTGATCCGCTCCCTGATGTGTAACCGCTGCTTTATAATTTACTCCATTCAGCGCCTGCTCTGCCGAAGGATAGGTAAGCCTCAAAGGAATCTTTCCACTCAGTACACCTGAGTAAGCAGGTGTCAGTACCGGGTAATCCAGTCTTCTCCACTCTGCAAATCCTTCCAGCCCTTCGCCAAACAGCGCCAGCCATTTCTGCTCACCAATTGATTTTCTGTAATCAGCGGCATCATATGCTACTGAAGTCTGCGCCAGGTAAGTCGCTACCGCTGCATCACCAATACTATACTGTTGCAGTGCCGCTGTGACCGCCTGCTTGTACAGATCTGCCGCATCGCCGCTCAGCAAACCTCTCTGTGCTGCTTCTGCCTTGATGAACAATAACTCAGCATAGTTGAAGATCACTGCTGGTGCTGTCGTAGCAGTGAACACCGCACCTACATCTGAAGTTTTGTTGAAACCCAGTTTGGATGCCGAATCCGTAGGCAAACCATTGGTAATACCTACTACTGCATTTGTATCTTTAGGGATTGCACCATATACACTCAGACGAGGGTCATTGAACGTATGGAGTAAATCAACCACGCTCTTGCTGATGCGGTAGTCACTACGCGTTTCCCTGTTCTTTGCTACCGGGTTCTGATTTGGAGAAGCCAGGTATGTTAGTTGTGCATTCTCACTATTTGCAGCAATCAATCCACTGTTGTCCGCACCGATTTCATCGAACACGGCTTTTGCTGCATCAAACTCCTGATCGGCTATTCTCAGTGCAATACGCAGACGCAATGAGTTTGCAAACTTCTTCCACTTATTCATATCACCATTATACAGCACATCGCCGCCGATGGCATCACCATTCGTATTGATCACGCTTACCGCTGCTTTCAGTTCGGCCAGTAATCCGATGTAAATATCACGCTGGTTATCGTACTTAGGGGTCAGGTATTTTTCAATATTTGCAGCCTGTGAATAAGGTACATCGCCATACAGGTCAGTCAGCACCTGGAAAATCCAGGACCGCATGATGACACCTACTGCACGATAATTCGGATTGTGCAGGGTATCGCCCAGCTGAATCAGCGTAGTGAAATCCTGTACACCCTGTGCATAAAAGTTATTCCAGATAGTCTGGATGCTGGTAGAAGCAGGAATGTATTTGTCCGGATCCGTGTATTGGATCTTTGCCCAGTACTGTACATACAGCAAACTTGTTTCCATAGCAGCATCTGTACCCCAGTAAGTATCTACATTCGCTTTGATACCATTGGTGAGCAGATAATCCGGCTGTGCAGATTCTGATTCATTCGGATTCTTGTTAATTTTTTCCAGCTGTTTGGAGCAGGATGTGAGCACCAGTGCAATACCAGATACCCATAGTATATATTTGAATAGTTTCATGATCTGATTTTTTGATGGTTGAATTAGAAGGATACTTTCAGGTTCACACCAATGCTACGTGTAGTAGGAATCTGCAGTGTTTCCAGTCCCTGTCCGTTACCAGTATTGAAGGCCGTTTCCGGATCAATGTTTGGTACCTTTTTGTCGATGTAGAAAAGGTTACGTGCAGTTACTGTCAGGTTCACACCCTGTAATCCCCACTTGTGCGCTATTTCCAGCGGCAGTGCGTATCCTACTCTTACCTCTCTCAGTTTGATAAAGCTGGCGCTGTACACACTGCTTTCGTTCAGTGAGCTGCTGTATACAGCTTTATAATAACGCTGTGCAGGCAGGATCGCTTCATTCTTTTTACCATCGGCAGTTACACCGTCGAAGATGATACCATCATGATATACAGTCTCGCCATTTGGTGCTGCAGATGTATGGTTCTCCAGGCGAACCGCTGTACCCTGCTGGTTATTGTTAGCATAGTAATAAGGTAAACCACCATGTTCCTCATCTCTGCCCGGCATACTTGCTGCCAGTACACCTGTGTAGATACCGGTGTAGTTAGTACCGGACCAGATCTGGCCACCCTGACGGGTATCGATCAGGAAGCCGACAGTGAAACCTTTGAAAGAGAAGTTATTGTTGATACTACCTGTCCACTTTGGCGTATAGTAACCCAGTACTTTTTTATTATCCGCTACCACTGGTGCACCACTTGCACTTACGATAATTTCACCTTTGTCATTACGCTTATAAGCTTTACCATACAGGGCGCCATAGCGCTTTCCTTTGGATGCCAGTACCTGCATATTGCCTGAGCTACCCAGTACATAGTCATTCAGGAAACCTTCTTTGTCCAGCTCTATTACCTTGGAGATATTCTTTGCGTAGTTGATATTTACATCCCAACGGAAACCGGAGGCAGTCGTGATAGGTGTAGCACCCAGCATTACTTCCACACCATGGTTATTGATCTTACCAGCGTTCAGGATCTTCTTCAGATCACCGGTAGTGGCGCTTACATCAGCCAACAGGATCTGGTTGTAACTGCTGGAAGCATAGTAAGTCACATCTGCACGGAGGCGATCTTTCAGGAAACCTGCTTCGATACCGAATTCAGTAGATTGTGTTAATTCTGGTTTCAGATCTTTCTTCAGGTATTTATCATTCACAGTCTGCAACGGTAAGCTACCGAATGGCTGGCTGAAAGGATAGGTATTGATCAGGCTATAAGGATCGGTATCCTTACCAACCATTGCCCAACCACCTCTTACTTTCAGGTTAGAGAGTACATCGCTCTGAATGTGCAATGCATCGCTCAGTACCACATTTGCATTCACAGATGGGTAGAAGTAAGAATTATTTGCCGCAGGCAATGTAGAAGACCAGTCGTTACGCGCAGTCAGGTTCAGGAATGCCCAGTCCCTGTAAGCTACCTGTGCAGAAGCAAAAGCACTGTACACTCTCAGTTGGTTAAAGACATTTGTAGATACCAGTGGATCGCGGGAGTTATTCAAGGTATACAGATCTCTCACTGCCAGCTTAGGTGCCTGCTGAAAGTTGTTTTCATATTGATTGTTGCGGACGTTGCCACCCACCAGACCATCAATAGAGAAGTTTTTGTTCAGTTTCTTCCTGGCATTCAGGGTAAACTCAGCGTTGGTTTCGGTCACCTGATAGGCGTCTTCAGTATAAGAACCATAAGGCGTACCATTTGTATAGTACGCTACTCTGTACTTACGTCTATCATTATAGGTATCCGTACCAATGCGGAAGTTAGCAGAGAGCCAGCTGGCGATCTCATAGCTCAGACGGGCGTTTCCGAAGAAACGGTTACGTGCCTGACCTACTGTGTTTTCATACTGTATCCAGTATGGGTTACTATAGTAGCTATGGTTCCAGTTGAAATCTGTACCATCTGCATTTTTATAATTTCTGAGGAGACGGGTATCTACCTGACGGCCAAACCAGGTGAACTGCAGCGTCACACTGTTTGCACGTTTACCATCTATACCGGGCAGGTTGTCTGCATCAGCTTTTACATAGTTAGCATAGGTGCTCAATGTCAGCTTTGGTGTAAGGCGGTAAGTAGTATTCAACGCAAAGGAATTGCGGGTGATACCCGTGTTTGGCATAATGCCGGTTTGCTTTGTATTATTATAAGAGAAACGGTAATCTGCTTTGTCGCTACTACCGCTTACTGATATACCATTGTTCAGGGTATAACCGGTCTGATAGAAATCCTTCACGTTGTCAGGATGTGCAACGAAAGGCACTGCTTCACCATTGGAGAAGAACTGCGGAATGAGGCGGCCATCCATTTTAGGCCCCCAGCTTTCATCCACACCGTCGTTCACTCCACCTCCTTTACCATCTACATAGCTGAACTGTCCGCTGGAACCCTGTCCATAGCTGTTCTGGTATTTAGGCAGTACAAGTATATTTTCGAAGGTAGCGCTGCTGTTTACAGTTACGCCATACCCTTTCATGCCTTTACCGGTTTTGGTTTTGATAACCAGTACACCTCCAGCGGCGCGGGAACCGTACAATGCTGCTGCGTTCGGACCTTTCAGTACGTTGAGCGATTCGATATCGTCTGCGTTCAGATCGGCAATGGCATTGGCAAAGTCGCGGGCGGTACCGATACCTACACCAAGCTGACTATTATCAACAGGGATACCATCTACTATAAACAAAGGTTGGTTGTTACCCGCGATAGAGGTTTCGCCCCTGATCACGATACGGGAAGAACCCATACTACCCTGGCTACTGGTAACCGTCACACCAGCGATCTTACCAGTCAGCGCATTGACGAGGTTCGACTCACGGGCCTCGGCTATATCTTTGGATTTGAGTTCCTGTACGGCATATCCCAGGGAACGCTTTTCACGGCTGATACCGAGGGCGGTGACCACTACTTCCTGCAATTTGCTTTCGTTGTTTTCCAGCGCGAAATTCAGGGTACGGCTGGTGCCGGCAACCTGCTCAACAGCGGTAAATCCGATAAAAGAGATGCGGAGAGTATCTTTTGGAGATACGGTGATGGAATACTTACCATCTGCATCGGTTTGTGTACCATGATTTGTGCCTTTTACAGAAATGATAGCTCCTGGAATAGGTGTGGCATCGGTACGGGATGTGACAACCCCGGTGATTCGTGTATTTTGCGCCTGCCCCCATTGATATGCGAGTAGGAGAGCCAGCATGATACCGGCGATTCTGCGTAGTTGGTTATGCATTTTTGTATCAGATTTCAGGTAATTGATGGACATGACAATGCCTGGCCGGTTTGGAACCAGCAGTTGACATGACTCACAATAGCGTTGACTTAATTAATAATGAGTAGGAAAAACTGCTACTACTTATACAGACATTTAATCGACGATTGTTAAATACAGGGCGAAATTAAGAAGGATTCTATTAACCTACAAGTTTTATAGACTAAGTTGTTAAGATTTTTATAAAATTCATTCGCTTTTCAGGAATCCGGCTGACTCTAAAAGCTTACGGATATTGGGATTGTTGCTATAATTAGCAATAGGGGTTTTCAATTCTTTAGTGATCAGGCTCAGTTTGCTATACTTATTCCCAAATGCATTGGCGAAGGCATTTCCATAGATCAGGTTCATAAAACCGTGGTAGGGTTCAAAATGTCCATATCCCCTGTCCTGCCAGAATTTATCCATCTTGTCAGTGAAGGTTTGCAAGGCGGTGCCGAATTCGGACCCGGTAATTTTAGATACGGGCACTTTGCGTTTCTCGGCATCAATAACTTCTTTTTTAAATAGGGTGATATAGAAGTTGGACCCGTTATCTTTTTTAATTCCGTCCAGGGCCTCGTTCAATCCTTTATATCCATCTTCTATGCCATCGGCGCAATACATGAATACAGAATCGCCGGATGGACTTTTCTGCAGGGTCGTTACGAAGTACAGCCCATCAAATGACTGAAAGATCAGGTAGGTCCGGTCATTTTTCTCTACTTTTTTGATGATTTTCAGGTGTTCGGCTTCCAGATCGTTTGATTTTCGGCCACTGATGCCACCCTGTTTGGTAGCCGGATCGGTACGATCCAGTACAATTTCATCTCCGTTGATGGTCACATGGACCGCAGGCGTGGTGCCTGTGCTCCATGTATACCAATCCCCTTTTTGGGCCATAGCGGCCGATATAAAGAAAAATAAACCCAGACAACTACTGATTATCTTTTTCATATCAGTTATTCACTTTTTTGCATGAGGTTATAGAGTATTTTCTTCTCTCCTTCATCCAGTTTTATGCCGGTTAATGAATCGGCGGGTACAAAGTGTCTTTTAAACGCAATGATTGCGGCACTCGTATCTTTCACATCATAACCAAAAAGACGCAGTGCTTGTTTAGTATTAAAATCCGCTGGCAGGGTTACGCCGGTAGTATCGTACCAGAGCCCAAAGCCTTTTTCGGCCAGTTGCTGCCAGGGGAAGTACCGGTTGGGGTCATTTTTGCGGGTAGGAGCGATATCACCATGACCAATAAAGTTGGCTGCCGGGATATTGTACCTATGTTTTAAAGTATCCAGTAAAACCATCAGACTATTGATTTGCTGAGGCTGGAAAGGTACGAATCCATTGTTATCCAGTTCGATGCCGATAGAACAGGAGTTCATATCAGTCACATTTCCCCATTTTGACAAGCCGGCATGCCATGCCCGGAGGTAATCATTCAGCATTTGCACCACAGTACCGTCTTTACAGATCACGTAATGTGCACTCACGTTCGTGCGGGTCAGGGTAAAAGTTCTGAAAGTACTATCGCAGGTACCCTGTGCCGTATGGTGAATGATCACGTAATTAGGTTTACGCATATTGAAATTGGTGGTACCAATCCATTGTCCCGTAGGTTCTGCACGTAAGGTGCGGGCATAAGTTTTGGCTTGCTTGCGGTATACCTTGTTGGTAGCACCGTATGGAGCATGTGCGCAGCTGAATAAAATAGCCGGTAGGGCTAAGCATAGTAATAGTCTGACCTGTTTCATAGCTAACAAACATACAATTTAATTACCACGTTCTCTTAGTGCGTCTTCGCTATGATACCGATACTAAAAGGGTACCAAAAGGGCACTTCATTATCCTTGGGATATTGAGGTGCCCTTATGGTGTTCTTTTGGTGACGAAGTAGTGTCGAATAAGCGTCGAAGAAGCATCGAAGACGCGTCGAACAAGCACTATAAAAAAAAGCCCCCTCAGTTGAGGGGGCTTCCTATCTGTAATGATATTATTTTATCTTATTTAACCTCCTGGGTCATGGAATAAGGCACATCTTTATCAGAGATACCTCTGCTCTTATTTGGTGTAGCATCCATATCGAAGTCGATAGTTGCCCCCTTCATCAAAGCATTGTAATCCAGCCAGTTGTTAGTCAGGTTGGCACCATTGAAGGTGGCAGATCTGATATAACGGTTTTCTTCGCTGTTTCCTGGTGCATTGATCACGATCTCTTTTCCATTTTCCAGCTTCACGGTTGCTTTTTTAAACAAAGGCGCACCTACTACATACTGTGGCGCACCAGGTGTAACCGGGTAGAAGCCCAGTGCACTGAATACATACCAGGCAGAAGTCTGGCCATTATCCTCATCACCGCAATAACCATCAGGAGTAGCTGAATACAGGCGGTTCATGACCTCCCTCAGCCAATACTGTGATTTCCATGGAGCACCTGCATAGTTGTACAGGTAGATCATGTGCTGGATAGGCTGGTTACCATGTGCATACTGACCGAAGTTCATGATCTGCATTTCGCGGATTTCATGAATGGTGAAGTGGTAGTAGCTATCGTCAAATACCGGAGGCATAGCGAATACGGAATCCAGCATCTGAACGAAGGTTTCTTTACCACCCATCAGGTTGATCAGGCCCTGTACGTCGTGGAATACAGACCAGCTATAATGCCAGCTGTTACCCTCCGTAAATGCATCTCCCCATTTGGTTGGATTGAAAGGAGTCTGGAATTTACCATCCTCATTTTTACCACGCATTAATTTGCTCTCTGCATCATATACGTTGCGGTAGTTACGCGCCTGTTTAGCAAAACGTTCGATTTCTGCCTTTGGACGGTTCAGGGCAACTGCCAGTTTCCAGATAGTCCAGTCATCGTAGCTATATTCCAGTGTACGGGCAGTGTTCTCATTGATCTTCACATCATAAGGCACATAACCCAGTTTATTGTAATATTTTACGCCTTTACGGCCTACTGATTCCAGCGGACCTTCGTTGTTAGAGTTTTTAATGATCGCTTCGTACGCGGTGTTGATGTCGAAACCTCTTACACCTTTCAGGTAAGCATCTGCAATCAGGGAAGCAGAGTTGGAACCGATCATACAATCGCGGTGACCAGGGCTCGCCCATTCAGGCAACCAGCCACTTTCTTTGTAAGCGTTCACCATACCTTCCATGATGTGAGCGTTCATAGAAGGGTACATCAGGTTGAAGAAAGGGAACTGGGCACGGAAAGTATCCCAGAAACCATTATCGGTGAACATATAGCCTGGCAGTACCTGGCCATTATAAGGGCTGTAGTGTACCACTGCACCTTTGGCATCGTACTCATAGAATTTACGCGGGAACAGCATAGAACGGTACAGGCAGGAATAGAAGGTACGGGTCTGGTCAGATGTACCACCTTCTACCTTGATACGGCTCATCTCGGTGTTCCAGGCAGCTTTTGCCTTGTCTTTGATAGCGTCAAAAGTGCTGCTGCCGATCTCCTGGTTCAGGTTCAATACTGCCTGCTCAGGGCTGATGAAGGAAGATGCCACTTTTACGTTTACCTGCTCACCTTTCACGGTAGAGAAGCCGATTACGGCACCTACGTGATTTTCCTGTGCTTCCGCAACACCTTTGCTCAGTACATCGTTCTTGAAGGTAGCGACATAAGTGAAAGGCTTGTCGAAAGTGAGTACGAAGTAGTTTTTGAAATTAGCAGGTACGCCACCGCTGTTTTTAGTGGTATAGCCGATAATTTTGCGCTCTGACTGCAATACTTTGATGTAAGAGCCTTTGTCCAGCGCATCGATCACTACGAAAGCACTGTCTTCCTTACCATAGGTAAAACGGATAGCGGCAGCTCTTTCAGTTGGAGTGATTTCCGTGGTCACGTTGTGATCGGCCAGGTATACACTATAATAGTATGGTTTGGCTACTTCCGCTTTGTGCGAGAACCAGCTGGCTCTGTCATCTTCTTTGAATTTTACGGATTTCGTTACCGGCATGATGGCAAACTGGCCGTAATCGTTGATCCATGGGCTTGGCTGGTGGGTTTGTTTAAAACCACGCAGTTTGTCCGAATGGTAGGTGTACGCCCATCCGTCGCCCATTTTGCCGGTCTGCGGCATCCAGAAGTTCATACCCCATGGGCAGGCAATGGCTGGATAGGTATTACCAGTTGACAAGGAACCCTTTGAATCGGTTCCCATAAGTGGATTGACCCATTCTACCGGGTCTGAGACGCTGTTCACAGTCTGGGCCTTTGCAAAACAGGATGCCAGCAAAAGGGCCGGAATGATGAGTTTTTTCATGTTGAGAGTGTCTGGAATTTTAGCATGATAAAGGACGTAAAAATAAGTTTTCGCGGGGCAAAATACCATTTATTTTATAAATGGAAGAATAGCTGTACTGGCGTTCGGAGATAGGCTAAATTGTTTTAGCTAAAAAGAACTTTCTCCGGGAGAATATTAACTTTTCCTTAAAAAGTAAACTTTAAACCAACCGTGTAGTCCAATATGGTCGTATTGTATAAGAGTATCAATTCATTGAAAATCCATCCTTCTCATGAATAAAAGATTTACGCTGGCCGTACTGACTGTAGGTACGCTGTGTGCAGGGTTTTTCACTGCCTGTAAAAAAGAAAGCAAATCCGGGAGTACAACAACCACGACCTCCGGCACTGCTACCTCCGACGAGGATTCGCTGAAATACCTGATGTACAACACCATGCAGGTGAGCTATGTAAATGGTGGTCGTAGTACGACGACTGACCTGCCTACCTACTACTGGTATTCCAATGTACCTACCATGAATCCACTGAGTAGCACCTATTCCACCGCTGATGACCTGCTCACAGCCATGAAAGCTTATTCTGTAGGAACGGGATCAACCGCGCTGGACAGGTATAGCTTTCTGGACAGAA
Source organism: Chitinophaga sp. LS1 (assembly GCF_034274695.1). Classification (NCBI taxonomy): domain Bacteria; kingdom Pseudomonadati; phylum Bacteroidota; class Chitinophagia; order Chitinophagales; family Chitinophagaceae; genus Chitinophaga; species Chitinophaga sp. LS1. The sequence continues at coordinate 2,833,150 of NZ_CP128362.1, read as the reverse complement.
CAGGGTCATTGTCCACCTCCCTGCAGGATGGGGTATCTGGTTCCCTGACAAAAGTGTCTGCTACCTCCGGCGATTTCGGGATGGAAGTGAGTTATGTATATGCTGATGCAAATAAGTCTACCACTTACCTGTACGTGCTTTATGCAGATAAGAACTCCCCTGCCGGTCAGGCCGGATTGGAAAGAGGCGACAGGATCACAGCGATCAACGGCGATACGGATATTGCCTATGATGGATCTTCAGGTACCAATACGACCAAAGTAACCAATGCCCTGTTTAACTCCACTTCTGTGAGTCTGACGGTGACAAAAAACACATCAAAAGTAACCGCCAGTTATTCACTGACTGCTGCTACTTACAATATTAACCCGGTGCTGTTTGATACCACTTATACCATCAATGGGTCTAAAGTGGGGTATTTTGTGTTCTATACCTTTACCAGTACCTATACCAGTAAAGGGGTGGCTTCACCGACCAAAACAGTCCTGGATGCCCTGTTTACCAAATTTAAAGCAGCGGGTATCACGAACCTGATTGTAGACCTTCGCTATAATGGTGGTGGTTCTGTCACCACGGCAGAATACCTGGATAGCGCGATTGCACCGGCCAGCGCTGCGGGCAAGACCATGTATTATTACCTGTATAATGATAAGCTGACGGCTAACCTGGATCAGGTGGGCCTGGAAGCCAGTGTGAACTTCCCGGCTACTACCGGCGGACTGGCACTGGATAATGTATTCTTTATTACATCAGGGAATACGGCTTCTGCCAGTGAGATGACGCTGAATAACCTGAAGCCTTATATGAATGTGCAGCTGGTAGGTACTACGACTTATGGTAAACCTTGTGGATTTATCACATTTACCTTGTCTGACTATGATAGTACCGGTAAAGAACAGTACCTGGCGGATCTGTATGCGATTAACTTTGCGACTGAAAATGCCAACCATACAGGTGGGTATTATTCAGGTATTACCCCGACTGATTCCGCGGCAGATTATATCGGTGCAAGATGGGGAAGTTTGACGGGGGATGAGAATCTGTATAATATTCAGACTTATCTGACGACGGGTAGTTATCCGGCGAGTACTGGTGGCAGGTTGGCTACGGGTAGTAGTGAAGGGTTGAGAGTGTCAGGGCCGTCGTTGAATACAAAGAAGTTTAGTGGGATGGTGGATTATAGGATAGGGAAGAAATTGAAATAAAAAATTATACTTCTTTCAAAAACAAAACCGCTTTTGCCTACGGCAAAAGCGGTTTTGTTTTTGAAAGGGCCTGCGCCCGGCTAAAAAGAAGAGCTGCTTTGCTTCGGCACGGCCATGCTTTTTAACGATGCTGGTCATAGCGGTTTGGTTGGATTGACTGCTCCAGTTCCGCTATTTCATTAGGTGTCAGGGCCGCTGACTTAAATACTCCTGCCGCTTCTTCCAGTTGATTCTGTGTTCTGATCCCTACTACGGCGGCGGCGATAGCCGGCTGATGCAGTACAAACCGTAATGCCGTTTGTGCCAGTGTACGATCCTGCTGTGAAATGTTTGCAATTGCCAGCGCTGCTTTTGCCACAGCGGCCGCATCATAGTTCAGGTACGGCTCCGGGTGCTTGCCGGCGAGTAAGCCTTTGGCCACTCCTCCCCTCGCTAATACCCCGATATTGTTTGATTTTAATAATTCTAAACAGGTCTCTTCCGGTCTGCGGTCCAGAAGGCTGTATTGCATCATTACACTCACGATATTGGAGCGGTTGATATATTCCCTGATCACATTCGGACGAATAGAAGAAATACCATAATACCGGATCTTCCCTGCCTGTTGCAATTCTTCAAAAGCAGCAATGGTCTCATCAATAGGATCCTCCATCATGCCCCCATGCAACTGGTACAGATCAATGTAGTCCGTGCCCAGGCGTCGCAGGCTCTCATCTACCGATCTGAGGATATAAGCTTTGGACGGATTCCAATCCCACCCGCTTTTATCTGCTCTCCACTCGTTCCCTACCTTGGTAGCTACCACCGCCTTATCCCGTTTCCCTTTCAGCGCCAATCCCAGTTGTACTTCATTATCCCCATGATTGTAGAGATCCGCCGTGTCAAAGAAGTTAATCCCCTTGTCCAGCGCGCGGTGCACCAGGAAAGTGTTTTCTAATGTGTTCTCTCCCAGCGACATGCATCCAAAAGCGATTTCGCTGATCTGAAGGTCTGATTTACCCAGGGTATTGTATTTCATTCTACTAATTTAACTGCCCCCGCAAAAAAATAGCACCATTATTAAAAAAAATTCTACATTTTGCATATATATCCTCGGATTGTCATTCTGTCATTATATGGAACAAGTCCTCATTGGCAAGTGTGTTTATATTATCAATACAGGAAAAAACCTCTACAAGATTGGGAAAACCCAGGATCTGCAGAAAAGGCTTTCTTCCTATCATACTCACCTGCCCGTAATGTTCCGTGTGATCCGCCAATACCCTGCTGCCAATATGGATGACCTGGAAGAATGCCTACATGTAATATTCCAGCACAAAAGGGTAAAAGGTGAATGGTTCGAACTCCAACCCTCCGACCTTGTTATTTGTGACAACGTAGCCCGCAATTACGCCCTCAGCCGTATACATAAGCAAGCCAGACAATATGGACATATCCGCTACAGCGATGATCCCCTATTGCAGGTAATGGAAGCAAACGAAAAATACCTGCAGGATTATAGCCGGGTGGCACAGGATATAGACCTGGGTCTGAGTACGGACGAAGTATTTGAGCTCCACGAAGGAACAGTACCCAAAGCAGTGATAGAAACCGTGCGCCGGTTATTAAAATACCGTACGCCTAACTCAGCCTTTCTGAGCAAATGGTTGCCGGTAGTGAACGAATTAAGCAAGGGTAGCTCAGAAGTTGCCATTCTGAATAAATACAAGGGACAAATAGGCCGCAATACGATCCAGATGATAAAAAGGATCCTCCGCAACCAGTTGTTTTAATGCCATTTTAAGCGGGTTTTAAGCCACACAAATTTACCTTCACATAAAATGTTAAACACGTTTTTAACGTTAAACTTATCGTATCCAGATCGATCTAATATTTAAACTCTGAGGCAAAATGAAGAATAGAATATACGTGTTGCTGACCTTGATAGCCCTGGTAAGTGTCGCAACAGTTGATAGTGCATCTGCACAACGTAGTCGTGGACATTGGGGCGGTGGCGGTGGAGGCCGTATCGCATTCGGTGGTGGCGGTGGAAGGATCGCTGTGGGTGGTGGCGCCAGGATCGGTGTCGGTATTGGTGCAGCTATTGTAGGCCCACGCATTTATGCGGGTGGTTATTACCGCTCTCCTTATTACGCGCATTATCCACGTCCATATTATCGTCCATACCGTTATTACGGCATGCCAATAGGATTCGTGGTGAATGTATTGCCTTATGGCTTCCTTTCTTTCAACACGGCATGGGGGCCTTACTACTATTCTGATGGATACTTCTATCAATCATATGTAGCCGAAGGTACTCAGCGTGAACAATACCAGGTAGTAGATCCTCCATTGGGCGTAGTGATACCAGGTTTACCAAATGGAGTAAATACGGTGGTGATTGACGGGAATACCTACTACGAAAAGAACGGTACTTACTACCAGGAAATCCTACAGGATAAACAAGTAAAATATGTGGTAGTAGGTAAGAACGGACAGCTGGATACAGGCAAAGCACAGGACGAACAACCTGCGCCTGCACCTGAGCCGGAGATATTGCAACAACTGCCAAATGGTTGCAGGGGAGTTGAAATAAATGGTCAGCAATTATACGTGTCTCCAGATGGTATGTATTACCAGGAAGTCACTAACGCAGACAGTTCCAGAGGATATAAAGTCGTTGGGAAGCTGTCAGCAGACAACTAAGTATCTGTTTACAATTTGAGACAAGTGGCATGGGTTTCCGTGCCACTTGTCTTTTTTAGTTTTATTCCCTTTCATATTTACATTAGTATTATTTACAGATATTAATTTCCTGTTACGAACTACTAATTCATCGCTAACCCCTATATTTTTTTCAAGGAAATTTTAGTAGCTTTAACATAACATTAAAGGTTTTTCCTTTGAAACATCTCAAATAACCAGATATCTTTTAAATTCTATGAAACCCACAACCAGAACACAGTACCAAACCAGGCAGGGATCTGAGAAATCAATAGTGTTGTTGCACCAATTTATCTTCGATCGTCATTAACATCGTATCAGGATAAATAACCATTACCGGAGTCGCTTTTTATTTTCACCAGGAATCGTCATAATATATTAAGAGCTGCGAGAATAGATCTCTTTCAGCCATTTAACTTTCTGTAGCAGGAAGAACAGTTGTTCATGTGAGATCCAGGCCCGTTCAGCCTTTAATAAGTCTGCGCTATGAAAACAAATTCCAGTTCGTATAAACAGGATTGGATTACTATGTCCTGACGTCAACATAGTAGTCTGAAAGGCGCAACAGTTATATTAAAATAATCCAGGCACGCGGTATAGCATTACTATGATCAAACGATGATCATGGACCGGAACAGGTATGCCCGTTATCTAACTCAAATAACCTAGTATGAATATGTCTACAATTATCGGGATCACCCCGTTCGAAAACCCTGACGTTCACCTTGCCATTGCTTTGGCGAATGCGAAAGCCTTTCCTGTACTCCATTTAGGACGTAACAGACAGGTTGCGGAAACTGCATTATCTGCACTGGCATTACAACTGTCACAACCATTTGGTGTATGTATTGTGCATACTAGTGTTGCAGATATTTCCCTCCCTGAGCAGGTATCAATGGTCATTGCACCCTATGGCATGAAATTAAAACTGCCAAAGAAAGTACAACTGTTTTACCAGGTGCATAGTCTTGCCGAAGCGAAGCTGGCAAAGAAAGAGAAGGCCGACGGTATCATCCTCAAAGGGAATGAAAGCGGTGGTAAAACAGGTGATGAATCATCTTATATTCTTTTTCAGCAGGTAGTCAAAGCAATGCCTGATGCCCACATATATGTACAGGGAGGTATCGGTATTCACGCTACAGCGGCTCTTATAGCCACTGGCGCTACAGGGGTGGTACTGGACAGTCAACTGGCACTCTTTCCTGAATGTACAGCCCCTAAAGCATTAAAAAATGTATGCGAAAAACTCAATGGAAATGAGACCCGCATCATCGATCATTTCCGCGTACTGGTACGCCCCAACTCTCCGGAGCTGCCGGAAAACGCGACCATGGCCCAGTTGGAGCCACTGTTACAAACATTGGACCTGGATAAAGGTTTCCTGCCACTGGGTCAGGACATTGCCATCTCTATCGACCTTGTAAAGCGATATAAGAAATTAGGCAGACTCATCACCGGTATGCATCATGCCATTCGTGGGCATATCAGGCAGGCACAAACACAGCCTGTCATCAGTCCGAACAATGCACTGGCGAAGGAATTGAACATTACCTATCCCATTGCACAAGGGCCGATGACACGTGTGAGCGACGTGCCCGCTTTTGCTGCGGCTGTAGCCAATGCAGGTGCACTGCCATTCGTAGCCTTGTCTTTATTGAAAGGCGAATCAGCCAGAAACCTGATTCGCGAAACCAAACAACTTGCCGGTGACAAAACCTGGGGTGTGGGTATACTCGGGTTTGCACCGCAGGAGCTGAGAGATGAGCAGACTGCCTACATACTGGAAGAAAAACCTCCATTCGTGCTCATTGCCGGTGGCCGCCCCTCTCAGGCCAAAGCGCTGGAGCAGCAGGGTATTCAGTCTTTCCTGCATGTACCCTCAGCTTCATTGCTGGATATGTTTATAAAAGAAGGGGCCAGGAAGTTTGTGTTTGAAGGCCGCGAATGCGGAGGACACGTAGGGCCCCTGTCCAGCTTTGTGCTGTGGGAGAAACAGATTGACAGACTATTGCAGGAAGAAAGTGCGGGCCAGTTCAGTTTGTTTTTTGCTGGTGGTATTCACGATGCATTGTCAGCAGCTTTTATTGGTGTGATGGTCGCGCCATTGGCCACCAAAGGTGCGAAGGTAGGTGTGCTGATGGGTACTGCTTATATCTATACGAAAGAAGCGGTAGAGACAGGTGCAATCCTGCAGCAATTCCAGGATCAGGCCATTGCACATAATCATACCGTTTTATTAGAAACTGCACCGGGCCATGAAACCCGTTGTCTGCACTCTCCTTTCGCCGATTATTTTAATAAGGAAAAAGAGCAGCTGGTAGCTGCGAATGTGGATAAAAAAGAGATCTGGACTCAACTCGAATCACTGAATGTAGGCCGCTTGCGTATAGCGGCGAAAGGTGTAGATAGAACGGATGAAGGTTTGGTAAAAATAGCGCCGAAGCAACAGCTGAGTGAAGGCATGTATATGATTGGACAGGTAGCCGCCATGCGCAATGAAACGGTGACGATGCATGCACTACATGAAGATGTGGCAGCGATGAATCAGACAATTATTGATAAAGCTATTTTGCCTGCACCGCTTACACAGCCGGAGAAAGCTCTGGATGTGGCCATCATAGGTATGGCTTGTATCTATCCGGGTGCGAAAAATATCGATGAGTTCTGGGCGAATATATTAAATGGTGTAGACTGTGTAACAGAGGTGCCGGATGAGAGATGGAACAAGGAATTGTATTTTGATAATAATTCGAATGATGGTGAGATGTCTCCTTCCAAGTGGGGAGGGTTTATTCCGCGTATTGATTTCGATCCGATGGCGTTTGGGATTCCACCACAGTCATTGGCGGCGATAGACCCTACACAGTTGCTGGCTTTGCTGGTAGCAAAGCAGGCGCTGGATAATGCAGGGTATGGCGGAAAGGAATTTAATGGAGAAGATGTATCTGTGATTATAGGTGCAGAAGGAGGTACTGATCTGGCGAATAGTTATGGGTTCAGATCTACGTATCGACAGTATCTGGGTGAGCTGCCGGAGGAGTTGAAAGCAGTGTTGCCACGGATGACGGAAGATAGTTTTCCGGGCGTGCTGGCAAATGTGATCTCTGGTCGTATTACGAACAGGTTGGATCTGGGTGGACGTAACTATACGGTAGATGCAGCTTGCGCATCTTCGCTGGCGGCGATTGACCTGGCTTGTCAGGAGCTGGTATTGGGTAAGTCAGAAATGGTGCTGGCTGGTGCTGCCGACCTGCACAATGGGATTAATGACTACCTGATGTTTAGTAGTACGCATGCGTTGTCAAAGAAAGGACGGTGCGCAACTTTTGATAGTGAGGCGGATGGTATTGCACTGGGTGAAGGGGTAGCGATGATTGTGCTGAAAAGATTGTCAGATGCAAAAAGAGATGGAGATAAGATATATGCGGTGATCAAAGGTGTAGGTGGTAGCAGTGATGGTAAGAGTTTAGGATTAACTGCACCGAGAAAGGCAGGGCAGGTGAAAGCATTGGAACGTGCGTATGAGATGAGTGGGATCTCTCCCGCTACAGTGGGTTTGGTGGAAGCACATGGTACTGGTACTGTAGTAGGTGATAAGACTGAGATCAGTGCGATCTCTGACATGCTGATTCAGAATGGTGCAGTGATCGGGCAGACCTACCTGGGTTCTGTAAAGACACAGATCGGGCATACTAAATGTGCTGCAGGTTTAGCAGGATTGATCAAGGCAGCATTGTCAGTATACCATGGTGTGAAGCCGCCTACCTTACATATGAAGACGCCGAATAGTTTTTATAATCCGGCAAGCAGTCCTTTCCTGTTTAATGCGGAAGCCGGGTTGTGGCTGGATGATAAGCGTACGGCGGGTGTCAGCGCATTTGGGTTTGGAGGTACGAACTTCCATGCGGTGATTGAGAATGATGCCAGTGTACAGGATGCGCATACAGCGATAAAGACATGGCCGGCAGAGTTATTTGTATTCAGAGGAAATAGTCAGCCGTTGTTGAAAGCGGTGAGCAGCATACTCCAAAACAATGATAGCATATCACTGAAGGACCTGGCTTATAGTCTGGCAGTGTATAGTCAGGAGCCGGTATCCTTATCTATAGTGGCGACAAGTAGAGAAGATCTGATGATGAAATTAGATCTGGCGCTGGCAGGTGCTACTTCTAAAGATATTTATGTAACAGCGCCTGTAGAAGGGAAGGTAGCCTTTTTGTTCCCAGGGCAGGGTAGTCAGCGGATCAATATGGCGAGAGAGCTGTTTGTAGCTTTCCCTGTAATGAGACAGTTGCTGAAGAAACATCCTGCTTATGAGAAAGTGTTGTTCCCACCTGCGGTGTTTAATAATGAGGCGATCCGGCAACAGAAGGAACAGATCAAAGATACAAGGGTAGCGCAGCCTGTGTTGGGGATTGTGGATCTGGCCATGGCGCAATTCCTGCAATCATTGGGTATTGAGCCTGATATGGTGGCAGGGCATAGTTATGGCGAGTTGCCTGCGCTGTGTTTTGCAGGTGCATTTGCTGCTGAGCAGTTGGTGCCGCTGAGTGAGTTGCGTGCAAAAGCGATTTTGGGTGGCGTGATTGATGATAAAGGAATGATGGTGGCTGTGAGCTGTGGGGAAGATGTGTTGAAAGCATTTACGGGTGAGGGTACGGGTGTGTATCCTGTAAATCATAATTCGCCTGCGCAATGGGCATTGGCTGGTAAAACAGCTGATATTGAGGCGCTGATGGAAAAATTGAAAGAGGCGAAGATCTCTTACAAACAGATGGAAGTGGCTTGCGCATTTCATAGTCCGGTGATAGCGGGTGCAAAGGCGCTATATGAGACGGCGATCAAGGATGTGGATTTTGCACCTATTACAATTCCTGTATGGTCAAATACTACTGCACAGTTGTATCCAACACAACCAGCGGAGATCAGGGCTAGATTGGCGGAGCATATCGTTAAACCAGTATTGTTTGCAGAAGAGGTGGAACACATGTATGCTGCGGGTGCAAGGGTGTTTATCGAAGCAGGTCCGGGTAAGGTATTGAGTAATCTGGCAAAGTCAACTTTAGGTAAAGAGACGCTGGTGTTGCATACAGAAGATAAAGCACCGCATGCGATCACGCATTTGTTGAATACACTGGCAAAATATATTAGTACAGGTAGAGCGATCAATTTAGAGAAACTCTTTGATGGTCGTGATGTGCAGGTATTACAACTGGATAATCCTGCTCAATATAAGAAGAGTGCTACAGTATGGTTTGTAAATGGGCATATGGCAGTACCATCCGTGGGTAAGTTGCCGGCGCATGGTGCAATGCCATTATTGCAGCCATTGAAATTGAATATTGGCGCGGCGCCTGTAGTGGTAGCTCCTCCTGCTGGCAATGCAGAACATATGGTGCAGGAATATTTGAATAGTGTGAAATTGTTAGTGCAGGCACAGAGAGATGTGATATTGGGTTATTTGGGGCATACGCCGGCGGCAATGCCGATTGCCGCGTCGGTAGCGGCTGTGGCGCCGGTTACGCATGTGGCGGTTCAGGTTGCGGTACCTGCTGCGGCGGCTGCGGCTCCTGTTCCAGTTGCAACAAAGAGAGATACTAAACGCATCCTCATCGAAGTAGTCAGTGAAAAAACAGGTTATCCACACGAAATGCTCGGCCTTGAAATGGACATGGAAGCTGACCTGAGCATTGACTCTATCAAGCGCATGGAGATCATCGGGGAGCTCCGTACCAAAATGGGTGGTTTCAAATCAAGTGGTAAATCAGACGAAGCAGTTGTAGAACAACTGGCAGGTATCAAAACACTGAATGGACTACTGCAATGGATCGCTGAAAACGTAGATGCACAGAGCTTACCAGATGCTGGTGGTGTATCGCTGCAACACGCCATTGCACAACAACCTGTGGTCGATATCAAAGATACTATTTTGCAAATTGTGAGTGAAAAAACCGGTTATCCACAAGAGATGCTGGGCTTAGACCTCGACATGGAAGCGGATCTGAGTATAGATTCTATCAAGCGCATGGAGATCATTGGTGAACTGCGCACCCGATTGGGTGGTTTCAAAACCAGTGGTCAGAGCGACGAAGCTGTGGTAGAACAATTAGCGGGTATCAAAACGTTAAATGGGCTGTTGTTATGGATTTCTGGTAATATGGATCAACAACAGGCGGCTCCGGCAGCAGCTCCCTCCGCAGCTGCTGCGGCGCAAACATCGGTCACCTGGTCCGAAAGCGAAATCAAAAATATACTCCTGCTCACGGTAAGTGAAAAAACCGGCTATCCTACTGATATGCTGGGTATGGACCTGGATCTTGAAGCAGATCTCAGTATTGATTCCATCAAACGTATGGAGATACTGGGGGAGCTGAAAATAAAGATTGGCAGCTTCTCTCAGAATGGAGAAGATAAAACAGAAGCACTGGCAGGGATTAAAACGCTGAATGGTCTGGTGCGATGGATTGCTGAAAATGTAGGTGGTACTACTCCAGCGAGTCCTGCGCAGAACGTGAGTAATGCGAGTCCTTTGCACAACGTGGGTAATACGAGTCCTGCGCAGAACGTGAGTAATGCGAGTCCTGTGCAGAACGTTAGTAACGCGATTCCTGTATACAATACCGCCAATGCGATAGCTGCAGCAACAGCAGCAAGTCTTTCACGGTTGTGTTTTTCTTTGACACCTTCCGTTTTTTCACAACAACCAGTTGCTATTAAAGATGCGAAGTTTGCTATCATGGACGATGGCAGCGCATTGCCTGCGGCTTTGCAAAGTTTGCTGGTTGAAAAAGGCGCCAGTGTTACGATCATAAAAGGTGAAGAATCTTTAGATGAATATCAGGGACTGATCATTCCAGATCTGCTTACAGCAACCGGCCGGCCTAACATCCTCACAGCATTTGACACCATCAAAAAGCTGAACCCTGAAAAAGCGAAATGGGTATATGCCATTTCCGGTGTACTGAATGGCGATGCCAAAGACTTGCGTAGTGTACAAGGGTATCCAGGTTTTTTAAAAAGCCTGGACAAGGAATGGGAAGCTACCAAGTGCCGTAGTATTACGCTGACAGGCCAGTTCCCGGCTGATCGCATTCCGGGTATGATCATCGATGAAATTCTACATCCTGATGAACCAGCAGAAGTAATTTATCACAATGGCAGCAGACATACTTTTAGTCTGATACCTTCACAATTACCCGTAGGTGATACTTCACAACTGCAATTGGATAAGAACAGCGTAGTACTGGTATTAGGCGGTGCACAGGGCATTACAGCAGAACTGATGATCCGCTTTGCAAAGGATTACCCTTGTAATTATATACTCGTAGGCCGCTCCGCTGACCCTCGCAATACAGTAGCTTCTCAATATGCATCTCTCACTACCAAAGATGCGATCAAAAAGCAATTGATTGCCGAAGGCCAACTCACCAAACCGGCGGACATAGAAAAGAAAGCTTCCGAAATACACAAAGCAAACCAGATATTATCCACTATCCATTCGCTTGAGAAAAATGGTGCGATTGTTATTTATCGCTCACTTGACCTGCGCAATGAACAGGAGATCAGTGCACTGATCGATCAGGTCTACAAAGACTATGGCCGGATTGATGGCGTAGTGCATGGAGCCGGATTATTGGAAGATAAACTCTTCCAGCAGAAGACTTCTGAATCATTCGAACGCGTGTTCACGACCAAAGTTACACCACTGAGAATACTGGCAGAACAACTGCGTCCGGATGTACAGTTTGTGATCTTCTTTTCCAGTGTCGCTTCTGTATATGGCAACCGTGGTCAAACCGACTATGCTGCTGCCAACAGTGTGATGGACCGCTATGCATGGGAGCTGCGCAACACCATCAAAGGGAAAGTAACAGCTATCAACTGGGGTCCATGGAAAGGCACTGGGATGGTGTCTCCTGCGCTGGAAAGGGAATATGAACGCAGAGGCATTGCCCTCATCCCTTTACAGGAAGGCATGGAGCTATTTGTAAACGAGCTGAAATATGGAAATGAGAGTCAGGTACTGATCATGGCATAACCTTTAAAAACGTCCGCAGATATGAATGTAGCAATCATAGGGATGTCCGGTATCTTCCCCGGTGCGGGCAATATCCAGGCTTTCTGGCAGAACATTATACAGAAAAAAGACGCAATACAGGCGGTGCCTGAAAACAGGCTGGACGCCACCTTCTTTGATACGGAGACGATAGCGGTAGACCGTTTTTATTGTCGCAAGGGTGGGTTCATCGATGAATTTGCCACCTTCGATCCCATTCGTTTTGGCATATTGCCACTGGCGGTAGAGGGTACAGAACCAGAGCAGTTACTTACGCTGGCCCTTGCCCAACAAGCATTGCAGGATGCAGGCATATTGGATAAGCAAATCCCGCTGGAGAAAACAGGTATCATTATCGGGAAAGGGAATTATCCCGGTCCCGGTGCTACCAGAGCGATTGAAATAGTGCGTACAGGTGAGCAGATTGTACAACTCCTGCAAACTTTATTACCACATTTATCAGGTGCTGATCTTGAAAAGGTAAAGAAAGAGTTCCAGCAGAAAAAAGGTCGCTTTGGTCCGGATACAGCCATGGGATTGATTCCTAATCTTGTGGCTTCTTTGGTAGCGAATCGTTTGAACCTGGGTGGTGTAGCTTATACACTGGATGCCGCCTGCGCCAGTTCACTGCTGGCAGTAGATCATGGCCTACAGGAACTCAGCACCGGCAGAGCAGATATGATCATTGCCGGTGGGGTACATGTATCGCAGAATGCGCCATTCTGGAGCATCTTCACGCAACTGGGGGCGCTTTCAAGAAGACAGCAGATAAGACCTTTTGATCAACAGGCCGATGGTTTGCTGATAGGAGAAGGATGTGGTTTTGTCGTGCTGAAAAGATTAGATGACGCCATTTCTGATAATGACCGCATCTATGCTGTTATCAAAGGTAGTGGCATATCCAGCGATGGTGCCGGTACCAGTGTAATGAGTCCTGCTGTAAAAGGGCAAGCGGTTGCGATCAGGCAGGCATGGCAAAAAGCCGGAGTTTCTCTGGATGAAATCGGATATATCGAAGCACATGGCACAGGTACGCCATTAGGTGATAAAACAGAACTCGAAACACTGGCACAGGTGTTTGGTCAACATGCACATAAAGCAGGTATTGGTTCTGTGAAATCGATGATTGGTCATGCGATGCCGGCAGCTGGTATGGCAGGTTTGATCAAGACAGCGCTGGCATTGTATCACAACACCCTGCCTCCTACCCTGCATTGTGAAGAACCGATAGCAGCTATGCAGGACACCCGGTTTGCACCCGTACAGGAAGCGACCGACTGGCAGGCGACAGGCTTGCCATTAAGAGCAGGGGTGAATGCATTTGGGTTTGGTGGCATCAATGCACACCTGGTGGTGGAAGGCTTTAATGGCTTACCTAAAGGCGTCTTCAATGGTATCACGCCTTCGCTGAAAGCAGATGTATTACTGCTGGCAAGGAATAGTGGAGATGCATTGATCCGTGCATTGGAGAATAAAGAAACCGATCCGGGACAGGGTGATTACCGCATTGCATTGTTTGATCCTTCGCCGGAACGAATCAAAAAAGCCGTAAAAATTGTAGGCAGGAATACGCCGTGGAGAAATAAACAGGACATCTGGTTTACCAATGAGCCGTTGATTTCCAAAGGTGGAAAGGTAGCCTTCCTTTTCGCAGGTCTGGATGGATTGGGGGGCGGAGAAGTAGATAGCGTAGCAGCTCACTTTAATTTACCCGGTGCTGAGAGCAATAAAGACAGCGTATATGATTCTGCTATTACCCTGCTGGAAAGGAGCCGTATTATCGATACAGCCCTCAAACAAATGGGTATTCGTCCTGACCTGAATGCAGGACATAGTATGGGTGAATGGCTGGCTGGCCGCTCTGCGGGCATGGCTACGGAAGCTTCTATTCTTGAAATATTACAGGACCTGAACCCACAGGCATTAGAAACAGAAAATGCGAAATTTCTGGTAACCGGTATTGGATATGATCAGCTGCTTCCTTTACTGGAAGGGAAGAAAGACATCTATCTATCCATGGACAACTGTCCGCAGCAAGCGATTCTTTGTGGTACGGATGCTGCTGTTGCAGACTTCATTGAGATACTGAAAGTAAAGCAGATCTTCTATCAGGTACTGCCTTTCCAGTCTGGCTTCCACTCTCCTTTTGTAGCGAAGAAAACAGATGTATTACTCGCAGGTATCAGCAAGATACAGTGGTTGAAACCTGAGATTCCGTTCTGGTCCGCTACTACGCTGGATCTGTATCCGGATACGTATGAGGCTATCAGGGATTTGAGTGTGGAGCATTTGATCAAACCGGTACGCTTCCGTGAACTGACCCGGAAATTATACGAGGAAGAAAATGTACGCGTGTTTATTCAGGCGGGTGCAGGTGGTTTGATTGGATTTGTAGACGATACATTAAAAGGTAAATCATATAGTGCGATCGCTGCGAATGTACCTACACGCGGTGGTTTGGATCAGTTACAACGAGTAATGGCTGCATTGTTTGTGGAGGGGAAAGCGGTAAATCTGGCATTTTTAGGGATTTCGCCGAAAGGCAAATCGGGTATGCCTTTGCAATTAGGCTCACCGTTTATTAAAGAACTGGATAGTTTAAAGGGATTATCTCTTCCTGCTCCTGCTATGAAGCCGGCATTTGCCACCGTTCGAAAACCTGTTTTACAGGCATTTCTCCAAAATGTAGATGAGATCACGGCTATCCAGGATGAAATCATTGCACTATTCAATGACCCGATCACTGTACAACCCATTTCTCATACACTCAATATTTCCCTGGAAAACACGCCTTACCTCATCGACCACGCATTGGTAAAACAAAAACCCGGATGGCCCATTAAAGAGGATATGGACCCCGTTATACCCATGACGATGATCTTTGAGCTATTTGGTGACGTGGCCCGTGCAAACGGACAGAATAGGGCTGTAAAACGCATTTACAACATACAGGTGTTCCAATGGATGAACGTGTCCTCTCCTTTCAAAGAAACCATTACCGGTAAGTGGGAAGGGAATGACACTGTGCACATGGACCTTCCAAATTATGCCAATGCCAGTGTGCAACTGACTAAACAATATCCGGTACCACCTGCAAGGGATTTTTCCATTGGCCCCTCATTAGGCAGTGAATTGTACAAAACACCTGAGCAAATATACGAGCGGCACATGTTCCATGGCCCCGGTTATCAGGGTATCAGGAAGATTGTGCACATGGGAGAAAAAGGTATCACCGGCATCATCGAAAGCAGCACGGGCAAAGGATCCTTATTAGACAACGCCGGCCAGTTGTTCGGACTGTGGTTACAGCTGATCTTAACGAAAGACAGGATCGCATTTCCCGTAAAGATCCATGAAATCGCTTTCTATGGTGATATGCAGGATCAATCCGGCAGCTTTGAATGCACGTGTCAGCTCACTGAACTGAATGACGAATTTGCGACTGCTGATTTTGTCATTAAAAAAGCAGGACAGATCTGGGCCATCGTTACCGGTTGGCAAAACAGAAGGCTTGAAATTGATGAAGCCCTCTGGCAGATCTCCATGGCGCCTTTACAAAATAAGCTGGCGAAAGAGATTGCACCGGGTGTATTCACTTTCAACAATGCTTACCAGCGTGTGGTATCATGGGATTTTATTCAGAAGCGCTACCTGAACCAGGCAGAAAAAGCATTTGTAAAAGGGTTGATGCCCATGAAGCGTAAAGAACGGATCATCAGTCGCGTGGCCGCCAAAGACGCTGTGCGGGCGGTGTTACAACACCATTGCTTCCCGATAGAATTTGAAATCAAAAACAATGCTGCCGGTGCACCTTATGTAGCAGGTGTGGAAGGTATTCAACTGAGTATCGCACACAAAGGCATGGAAGCCGTGGCGATTGCCCGTTATCACCAAACCGTAGGCATTGACATAGAAGAGATAAAACCACAGAGCGAAGGCTTTTGTGAACTGGTGTTCAGTGTTACAGAACTGGAGCTGTTGCCCCCTGAGAACCGCGATGAATGGATCATTCGTGCCTGGGTCGCCAAAGAAGCCTATGGCAAATACCTGGGCAAAGGGCTCCAGGGCAATCCAAAAGGATATACCATTACCACTATCACTGGTGATGAACTGACTATTAACGATATCAACATTAAGACAATTAAACACAACAATTTTATAATCGGATGGACGCTATAGCTGCACACAAACTGAACAGCGAAGAGATCTTCGCCTTGCTGAAACAATTCATAACTGAGGTAATCGGAGAAGAGTTCGTAGAAGATATGGACATCACCAAAGAAAGCTCTTTTACACGGGACCTGGAAATGGACAGTATCGAGATCGTGTCCTTTTCAGAGAAAGTGAAGAGTCACTTTGGCGAACATGTAGACTTTACAGGATGGCTCTCCAACATGGACCTCGACCAGCTGATCAATCTCAGTCTGGGTGACATTATAAAATACATTGAACAATGCCAGTAATCAAAATCAATCACACCTCCGTTCATGTACAGGAAATGAACAAAGGTGCAAAGGAAACCATTTTGCTGATCCATGGAATGTTCAGCAATCTGTCCGTTTACTATTTCAACATTGCCCCAATTCTGGCCAAACAATTTCATGTAGTCATGTATGACCTGAAGAGTCATGGCATGAGCGGTAAGGAGAAAGATGGTTATGACCTGAACGCCCTCACCGACGATCTGTTAGCCCTGATGGAAACCTTAGAACTCAAAGCGGTACACCTGGTAGGTTATAGCTTCGGCGGACTGGTAGCCCTGCGCATGGCGAGCCGGTTCCCCGGTAGGGTCAGGAAACTTGCGGTCATCGAAGCGCCTGATCCGGGCGAAAATGAAAGACTGGGCATCATCGATATGTACAGCAAAGAGTTTCTGATCGACTACATCAACAACTTTACTGACACCACAAAGTTTAAGATGGGCAAGCGACAGCTGGAAAAAAACCATCGCATGTACGAATACCTGTTCAATGAAACATCCATCAAAGCTGACCTGCGCAAAGAACGTGGCTTCTTCTCAGGCAAAGAGATCGGGTATATCAAACAGGATACGTTATTGCTCTATGGCAAAGACTCTGACTGCGTACCCTCCGGACAAACTTTATATGACAGACTCACCCGTTCCAAGCTCGCTTTACTGAACGGGGATCATAATCTGCCGCTACAACAGCCGGAAGAAACGGCATTACGATTAAAAGACTTCTTCGAAGGATGGCAGAGCAAATTCAGACAAATCAATAATAGAATATGGCAAGGTTTGCGTTTATAGTTCCTCCCTTACATGGGCATGTGAACCCAACATTGAGCCTCGGTGCTGAATTATTGAAAAGAGGGCACGAAGTAGGCTGGATCACCCTGGACCCCGCACTGGGCAATAGATTACCAGCCGGTGGTCAGCTGCTGCTCGCCGAGTATAACGACGATAGCGAAGACTACCTGGAACAGATCCATAAAAAGAATGTATCCGGCATTGAAAGTATCAAGTTCCTTTACGAAGAGGTACTGATACCCCTGAACAGATTTATGTACGATGGCATCAATACCATCCTGGATAGCTTCAAACCTGATGTAGTGATCAATGACCACCAGCTATTTGCCGGTGCCATTGCGGCTTACAACAGGAATATGCCTTACGCTACTTCCGTGACTGCACCAGCAGCGATCAAGATGGTTGAAGACCTGCCCGGTGTACACGATTGGGAAGTAAAACAGATCGTAGGACTACAACAGGAACTCGGCGTACCAGGGAATACCGCCGTTGTACTTTCTGAAAAACTCACATTGGTATATACTTCAAAAGATTTCTTCGGTTATATGGACACACCGGAGCATTACAAGTTCATCGGCCCCGTGTTCAATAACCGGCATACTGTACCCCCTTTTAACTGGGAACAACTGTCGCAGATGGGTGCCCATCCAAGGATACTGGTCTCGATAGGCACGACATTCGATCACGCCTATAAAAAAGAATTCTTTGGAAAGGTCATTGATGCTTTTAACAACGAGACAGTGACAGTAATAGTCGTATCAGATGAAAGTCTCTTTGAGAGCTGGCCTTCTAATTTTATTGTGCAGGACCGCGTACCACAGCTGGATCTGTTGCCACACCTGGATGCCGTGGTTTGCCATGGAGGTCATAATACCGTGTGCGAAACACTTTCGCATGGATTGCCACTGGTTGTGATTCCTATTGCTTATGATCAATCGCATGTAGCAGGTCAGGTCACACAGGCAGAGAGTGGTGTACGGCTGAACTTTAAACGTTTCAAGGCACCACATCTTCGTGAAGCTGTATTCGAGATCCTGAAAAACCCGGCGTATAAACAAGCCGCACAACGTATCCGGGATTCATTTGAACGTTCTGGTGGCGCCGCTACAGCAGCCGATCTGCTGGAAGACCTGGCGCCTGTCGTTCCCCCTTATGGTATGACGATGAACCAGGCATTTTACCGCAACAAAGTTTATTAATCTATCTTAAAAACCACTATCCTATGTCTAAATTCATGTTTGTAGTACCGCCCTTCTTCGGGCATATCAGTCCCACCCTCAGTGTAGGCAGCAGCCTGATTGCGAAGGGACATGAAGTGATATGGGTAGGCTTGAAAGAACTGGCTCCTGAGCATATTCCTGCAGGAGGAAAATTCATCGTACCACATGCAGAGCTGGCGGAATACCAGACTGCTATCCATCATATTTTACAAAAGCAGGACGAAGGTCCGAAACTATCTGGGGTAGAGACCCTGAAACTGGCTCTGGAAGAGACTTACCTCCCCTTCTGCCGTATTATGATCAATGGTGTAAACAGGGTAGCTGATGAGTTTCAGCCGGATGTGATTGTAAGTGATTGCATCACTTTTGCAGGTGCCATCTGTGCTCATCAAAAAGATATTCCCTGCGTAACGACTACACCTGTACCTCCTGATGTGACAGCAGATAGTATGCAGTCACCCAAGATCTTCGAATGGCAGCAGAACCTGATCCAAGGCCTGCATCATGAGATGGGCATTTACTCAGGCGAGTTTGCCATTCATTCAAGAGAGATGAATATTGTATTTACTTCTGAAGAGTTTTCAGGGTGTAAGGAACCTTTGCCACACATGCGTTTTGTTGGACCTGTAAAGGGCAGACCGAATAATACACCGTTCGACTGGGATCGTTTATCAAGAGCCATCGGACCAAAGGTATTCGTGTCGTTAGGTACATTATTGGTAGATATCAGAAAGGAATTTTTTGGCAAACTGATAGAAGCATTTGCCAATGAACCATTGACCATCGTTGCAGCGACTGATCCGGGGATTTTTGAAACCTGGCCGGACAACTTCATTGTACAGGGCTATGTACCACAGACACAACTGATGCCGCATATGGATGCGGTAATCTGTCATGGTGGTTTCAACACGGTGAACGATGCTTTCCTGAATGGGTTACCTATGCTCATCACTCCCATCGCATACGATCATTTCCACACTGCATCACTCATTGAAAATGCAGGGTGTGGTATCAAGCTGCGCTACAAGCGGCTACGGGTCAGCGATCTGCGGGATTCTATGTGGGAAGTTTTACAAAATGAAAAATACAGAAAGGGCGCACAGCACATCAGAGATACATTTATACAGGCTGGAGGAAACGATAAAGCGGTAGAGCTATTAGAAACTTTTGCACAACGCACTAAAGCAAGGTTAACTGCATGAAAAGAAAATTACTCTTTCCCGAAAGGCTGATGTTGGGAGATGGCAACACACCTTTCAATGTCGTATCTGCTATCCGTATCAAAGGGTCAATCTCAGAAGAGAACCTGGTACATGCACTGGCTTGTATTCAGGCCAAACATCCTTTGCTCAGGGCAAACATTATCGATGACCACTATGTGGTGCAGGAACAACCTGGTACCATTCCTTTGAAGATCGTTCATAGCACTGATTGGATCACTGTCACTTTAGCAGAACTGGCCCAGCCTTTTGACACGACTACCGCACCACTGGCAAGAGTGACCTGGATCAGAACACTGCATTATTCAGACCTGGTGCTCTCGCTGCATCATTGTCTTTGTGATGGCGGGGGCCGGTGGGCATTGATGAAGGAAATCATCGCCCTGCTGGATAACCCTTCAAAGGATATTGGCATGCATCGCTCTTTATTGACAATTGAAGATATTATTCCTGCAGCGCAACGTGCAGGGTGGCCATTAATGAAAGCAAAGTTAGTAGGCGGCATTGTTAAATATGGTTCTCAACTCCTGGCCGCGCTGGTTTCCACAAAAGGGAAGTCAAAAACCAACCGTGAAAAGGACTACCTGTTACACTGGAAACTGGATGAGGGCATGACATCCGCACTGGTACGTCAGTGTAAGGCCATGGGTGTTACCGTGAATACCGCCCTCTGTGTAGCACTGGCCAGTGCTTTCAGAAAAGTAAAGGGAGAACAGGGTGCTGCTAAGGTGACCTGTCCCGTAGATATCCGGAAGTATGTACCGGCTATTACCAAAGATTCCATCTTCTCCGTAGGTCTTTCCATTACACTGGAAATTCCGGATGAACATACCCGGCCTTTCTGGACAAGGGTGCAGCTGTTACAGCCCATCGCTACTGACAAACAGAAAAGACTGGACACTTCTATGGTACATGCCCTGGAATATGCACATTCCGCTATTCCACACATGATCAAATTCCTGACGTATGGCAAACTCAATTATAACCTGATGTTTTCCAACATGGGACAACTGGATATTGATGAGCACTGGCGAACCTTTGATATCGAAACAGTATTTAGTCCCGCCGTGATCGGTCCTTTTGCTAATCCGAATACAGTATTGACCTGTACATATAAAGGGCAGATGGATTTCACATTTATTTCCAATGATGACTTTTTAGCACTGGACGATGCCCGGGCTATTAAAGACGCTCTCCTCAAGATATTAAAAGAAGTACTACCCAGCACCACACCAATTTTAACCATATGAACAGAAAATTAACTGTTGGAGAGAGGGTGATGTATGTATCCTCTGAGGCACCTGTGAATTGTATATTTCCCGTAAAAATCAAAGGGCAGATCAATCAGGAAAGGCTGGAACAGGCCCTGCTGAAGTTGCAGCTAAAACATCCGCTATTGAGAGTGGTGATCAGAGAAGATGAAAAAGGAGCGCCTTATTATGTAACAGATACGCAGATCGCGCCGATTCCTATTGATATACGTGAACGTTATACAAACGAGGACTGGCAACAGGTGAGTGTGGATGAGTGGTACCGGCCGTTCGAGGTCACTAAGGGGCCACTGGCAAGGGTGGTTTGGCTGAAATCGGATATGGTTTCGGAATTATTGCTGGTTTGTCCACATTGTATTTGTGACGGGAGTTCTATTCTGACATTGTTGCGGGAGTTGCTGATGGGGTTGGATAATCCTTTGTTGGATCTGCCGCCTTATCCTTCTTTTGAGCATATATCTGAGTTATTGCCTTTATCGCTGTTGGATAATAAAAAATTCAAACTCCGGGCCAGCGTGATTGGGAAGATAGCGGGATTGGTATTGTGGTTGAAAACGCGGGGATTAAAGCCGGTGACCAGCAGGGGGTATTTATTAAACTGGAAACTGAGCCAGGAGTTGAGTAATACGCTGGTATACCGGTGTAAGGAGGAAGGGACTTCTCTTTTTGCGGCCATTTCAGTGGCTTTTCTGGAAGCCTTTAGGCAGGTGAGAACATCGCAGGCGCATAATAAGCTCATTTGCCCGGTAGATATCAGGAGATTTGTACCTGAGATCGCGCAGGATGAACTGTTTGCATTTGCACCTATTGTAGAATTATCTGCGGATACCAGTGCCCTGAACGATTTCTGGTCCAAGACCCGGAGTTTTAAGAATGACCTGATGGCGAAGATTGACAAGATCAATATCCACGAGTTATTATACATGGGGGAGCATTTTCATAGTTCCCTGCCCAGGATGGTGACATTTTTGAAAACGACAGATGGTACGCATGATGTGACCTTATCAAATATGGGAAAATTACACCTACCGGAGAGTTTTGAGACTTTCGAGCTGGAAACGGTGTATAGTCCGAGTGCCGGTTTTCCCTGGCGCAATCCGAATACATTGGTGGCTTCTACCTACAAAGGGCTGCTTGATTTTACATTTATTTCCAACGAGGCTTTCCTACCTGAAAGTGATGCCCGGGCGATACAAATGAAGGCGATCAGTATCCTTCAGGAGAAAAGCCGTATAAAACAAACTTATGGGGTCAAGGGATAAATTGCTAAAGACCTTCACACGTAAACAATTATATATTTATTTCATAACCAACCTGCTGATCAATGCCGTTGTACCCTACTTTGGGTTCGACGACAGGCATGCGGTCAGTTTATTCAGGGGAGCGCATTCCATGGCGCGTTTTCTGATTCCCATGGCGATCTTTCTGCCATTTGGGATTACGTTCGACATATTAAAGAAATACTTTACGCTTTTGGAGAAAGAGGGGTTGGCATTTATGTTGCCTTCTCACAATTCAAAGTTGTCATTTATGCTAAGAATGGCTGGTGTCAATGCTTTGGCTACGGTAATTGTGGTTACGGGGGCTATGTGGATCATCCATGTGAGTATGCCAGCAGGGTATAGTTTTGAGGGAACCTGGCTGGCGATTATTTCAGGGGTGATAGCAGGTGGATTGGCGATCCTGTTTACCTGGTTGCCGCTATATGTAGTGAAAAAACTGCCGTCTGCGTAATATTACATAATTTAGTGACTGTGATGCCCGTTATTAACCCGATAACGAGCGTCGCTATCATTAAATTCACATGGATGAAAAGGTTTCTAGCATTTTTCATGCTCCTGCTCCCCATAGCACTGAGCGCACAGACAAAACTTTCCGCTAATATAGCAGAAGACTTTTCCAATAGGGTAGCAGAACGCTATCAGCAAAAGAATCATCAGGCCGAGCTTTTCATTGCCGACCAGCTTTCCAAGAGCGGGACCGGCGGGTTGGATATTGATAAGACCATGACCGATCTGAAAAGTGATCCGGCGGCATTGGATGAATCCCTGAAGTTTTTGTTCCAGTATAATGACTGTAACCGTCAGACCCTGATTGCGTATTTCCGTGAGATGGGGGTGCTGAGTGGCAGCGTGTTTCCACTGGCGACTTATACAGTGAATAAGTATAAGAATGAAAGTAAGACATTGATTGAAGAGAAAGCGACTATTATAAAGATGGGTGCAATGCCGGTAGCTGCAGCAACACCACAGCCTATTCCAGCTAAGAAACCAGCGACTGCCAGGAAGGTTTCTTCTGAAGAGGAAGCTACGACTGTATCTCATGAAAATGATAATACCCCTACAGCGGCATCTGCGGGTGTTGCAGAACCAGGTGATTCTACTGCAGCTACTGCTGCTGCAGGTGGAGAAGATTATAACTGGGATGTACGTACACTTTTCAAACTGCGTACCCCTCAGGAACTGGAAAACCTGTATGGGAAAGAGAATGTAGTGTATCGTGGTACTACTGACCTGGCAGGCAATGATGCGGGTAATGCATATTTCGTATTCCCTGATACGGACAATGAAATGCAGGTGATATTTGATGGTGATAAGAGTCCGACTATTACTTTTACAAAGCCACATGCTAAGTGGAAATCTCCATTTGGAATTAAAGTAGGTGATCCTTTGGATAAGGTGGTGAAGGTGAATGGCCGTGATTTCAAGATCAATGGTTTTGAGTGGACAGATGGTGGGATTGTGAATAGCTGGGAAGGTGGACAAATTGCGGGCAAAGGAGTGTTAGTGTTGTTTAAGGCGAATAATTCCGGTGATCCGAATATGTATGATAAGGTGACGGGCGATAAGAAGGTGAAGACGGATATGGGGGTGTTGAAGAAGTTGGAGGTAGTGGTGGATAAGATAGAGTTTAAGAGTAATTGAGTTTAAGCGTTTTTATAAATAGGAAAAGCGTTTGCCTTTGGCAAACGCTTTTCCTATTTATAAAGGGTATATCGACGCCTGTAGGCGCCGATGGCCCCTATACCAGCAGGTGATTATCTACTGCATATTTTATTAGCATGGCGGTGTTCTTTACTTCCAGTTTTGCCAGCAAGTTCTTCCTGTGGCTATTTACTGTATCTGCACTAATGAACAACTTCTCCGCTATTTCAGGATTTGTATTGCCTTCGGCAATTAATGATAGGATTTCTTTTTCCCGCCTTGTCAGGTGATGCTTTTTCCCTTCCCCTAACAACTGACTCACTCCCGGCGAGAAATAGGTTCCCCCATTATACACCGTATGAATCGCTTCCAGCAATTCTTCCCTATCCGCATCTTTCATCACATACCCACTCGCTCCATGGGCCATCATCTCAGTTATATATTTCACATCCCGACAGGAGCTTAATGCCAATAGCTTTATGGAAGGATGCGTTACTTTTATAGCCGCACACAAATCCACCCCATCAATATCAGGCAGACATACATCTGTAAGAATTAAATCAATAGCATGTGCTGAAACGAATGACAGGCAGGAGGCACCATTGCGGGCTTGTCCGGCAACGGTGATGTCGGGTGCGCCCTTTAGCAATGCACGCAGCCCTTCCAGGATCAATGGATGATTATCCACAAAATACAGGCGGATCATGGGTTTTCAATTATATGTAATTTACCAAAAAACCGGGTCTTTAAGAAAGCAGGATACACCTGTCCCAGGCAGGCTCCGTATCCATATCCAGTGCGGCAATCAGCGCCAAACCTACTCCGGCGACACCTTCCAGTACACCTTCCTTTATTTCATATTTTCCATCACCATAAAATCCTATACCGGCAGGACTATCATATATATCAATCGTATGTTGTAACCATTTTTCGGCTCCCTGCTGAAAGAGTTTTTCCCCTGTTTCACGGTAAGCTCGGTTGAAGATATGGGCGATGCCCGCACTCCCATGACAGATGCAGGTGTCGTGCACGATGCCGTTCTGAACATCCCTGTTTTGTACGCTGTGGGCCAGTATTTCGTATGCCGGGTTGGTGTATCCGCCATACAGCAGCGTCATGGCAACCGGCAGATCGCCATAACACCAGCCCATACGGCTATGGCTGGCAGTAAGTGCGGTTCCTGCGTTGTTCACAAGCGTTGGATATCGTGAGGGAGAACCGGGGGGATTACTCACTGACAGTAGCCAGTCCAGACTCTTTTCTACCAGATTACCGGCATCAATACCTTTTGCCTTTATCCTTGATAATATACCAACAATGGCAGGCATACCATGGGCCATACCCAAATTGTAACAAGGCTCATCAGGCAAAGAAGGTACTGTTTGCCTGGAAAAATGATCTTCCCAGGTAATGCCGTTTGGGAGATGAGTGGCAGTATTTGCTAATGCTATTGCGATTTCTGATAACCGTGGGTCTGGCGTTTCTTTTTCCAGAAAATATAATGCTATACCCAGCCCTTCGTGAAGGAAATCGTATCGCTTATTGTTCAGGTCTGCTATCATCTGGTCGCCCAGTAGCACATCTACTTCAGAGAAGATCTCGTCCATATCACCATCCACAAAACCCTGGTTCATGAGGTGTTGAATACACCATACTTCGCCGGCAATGCCATTGCAATGCGTAGGCAACAACGCATGGGATGACATCGCTTCGATACTGCTGAGTATAAGCGCATGTACCTTTTCAAGGTATTCTTCTTTTCCGGTGAGTTGGTAGTAGTAGGCGTAGAATAAAGCACAACCGGTGTGCCCTCCCAGTAATCCGGGTTGATGATCTGTTTTGAGGAGTTGGTCTAGCTGCAGACTTATGTCTTTCAGGATATGGGTTACTCTTTTCTGATACATATCCGTAAACTACGAAAAGGGGCTCACTTTATGGCAAGCCCCTTTTCCAATACTCAATATCTGCAGGAGTCAATACTGCAAATAGAGAGTACATGACTTGCGTTTTGAGTGCATACCGCACTACCTGATTCGGCTTTGTCCTTTTTGGTGCCTTGCAGGGATGCGATTTTCACTTTGCTTAAGTTCAATTTTTTGGTGGATTCCTTTTTCATAAGATGCTTTTTTAAGGATGATTAACGAACTGTTGGCGTGCACTTAAAAAAGCTGCAGCCAGTGACGAGCGTGGGCTTTTTTTCTTCAGGTTGCCGGGCTTTCAGGTTCGCAATGCGGATCTTGCCGAGGGAGAGCTTTTTAGCTGTTTGCTTTTTCATGGTTAATAGAATTTATTAAAAGATAAAGAGAATATACTCAGTCGCAGGGCGATTTTGACAACTTGTTGTCCAGTTGGAAAAATTTCCCCCTTTCAGGGTATCTTGCAGCTAAGACAATAATGTTATCTTACTATACTTAGCCCATCCTATATGATCACCGTCAAGGACTTTTATTTAGTACGAACTCCTTTACAGTCTATACAGTTCTTAGATCAGTTTCAGCAAATTGATATGGCGGCACTACCTGCCAAATTGTTTTCCCTGTTCCAGGATCCGACTTTGCAGGAATCGATTTATATCGCTTCGCCGGAGTTGTACCAGGAGCTCATGAAGTGGCTGCAGGGTGGCACAGGTAGTGAGAAAATGTGTATGGCGCTATATAGGTATGTGCTAAGAATGAGTACGCGGTGTACGCCGTATGGCTTGTTTGCAGGGTGCGCTACGGGGTACTTTTCGGATGTTACTGCTATTAAAATCGGTCAGGAGCATAGGAAACATTGCCGCCTGGATATGAACTATGTGGCAGAGCTGGCAGCGATGATCACACAGTTGCCCGAGGTAAAGGTGCAATTACGGTATTTCCCTAATAATTCTATTTACCCGGTAGCGGATACTTTCCGGTATGCAGGGTTTACGGTGAAAAATAAATTCAGAAACTACGAACTGGCGGCGGTAAGCAGGAGTCCATATCTGGAAACACTATTGTCCGTAGCTGGCGCTGGCGCAACGATCGATCAATTGTGTGCAGCGATTGTGGACGAGGAGATTATGGAGGAGGATGCGCGTGAGTTTATAGATGAGCTGATTGTAAATCAGCTATTAGTAAGTGAACTAGAACCGACAGTCACAGGCGATGAATTCTTTTCTTACTTATTAAAGCGGTTATCCACATTATCAGGTACGGAGCAGATCGCTCATACTTTACAACAGATTCAACAATTATTGTCAGATTCGGCTGCGGGTGTGGATAAGTACCTGCGTACCCATGCTTTGGTGCAGGAATTATTACCTGATACGAAAAGTAAAGACCTGGTACAGACGGATCTGTTTCTGGCAACTACACAGAATACAATTAGTTCTTCCTTAATCAAAGACTTGCAGGACCAGGTATTGCCGTTGTGGAAAATGGCGAAACCGAATACCAATTCGGATATGACCAACTTCATGAACCGCTTCAGAGAGCGGTATGAAGACCAGGAAATACCACTGGCGTTAGCGTTGGATAATGAGGCGGGTATTGGATATGCCCATAGTCAGTCGGATCATACTCCATTGATTGATGACCTGGCCATCACTACAAATGAGGAGCAGACGAATATGCAGTGGAGTAAGTTCCGGAGTTTTCAGCTGGAGAAACTGCATGTTTGTATGCAACAGGGGCTATCATCACTGGAGTTGACAGATGCAGATCTGGAAACGTTGAAAAACCCGGTGCCCGTGGTATTGCCATCCAGTATGTACCTGATGGGAAGTCTGCATGGCAGTAGTGCCGAGGCGATAGATAATGGGGACTATCTGTTTGAGTTCAATGGTTTCAGTGGCCCTTCTTCTGCAAATTTATTAGGTCGGTTTTGTCATGGAGATGCACAGTTATTGGCGCATGTTCGTGAATGTTTACGGGAGGAAGAACAACAGGATCCAGCTGTAATTTATGCAGAGGTTGTGCATTTGCCGGAAGCGAGAACGGGGAATATCCTGCTGCGTCCTCAATTGAGAGCATATGAAATTGTGTATCTCGGTAATGGTAGTGTACCGGCAGAAAATCAATTTCCGATTACAGATCTGATGATCAGTGTGCGTCAGAATAAAATCGTGTTGCGCTCTAAGAGATATAATAAGCGGGTGATTCCAAGACTAAGTACGGCGCATAATTTTGCCCGGAATAGTCTGCCGGTGTATCATTTTCTCTGTGATCTGCAATCACATATGGCGGCTGGCTGGCAATGGCATTTGCCGGTACAACCGGCTTTTTTACCGAGGGTAAGTTATAAAAAAATCGTGCTGAGCAAGGCGACCTGGCATTTGAAAAAGGGAGATGCAATAAAGGCTTTGCACCTGCCTCGGTACATTACCATTATGGAAGGCGATAATGAGCTGTTCATAGATATGGAGAATGCCGTGAGTGTGAAACTGCTACAGACAATGCTGGAAAAGAAAGAGAAGATCACGTTGCAGGAAGTGATTGGAACGCCGGATCAATGCTGGATTCAGGGTGCATCAGGACGATTTACGAATGAGTTGATTATCCCTTTTGCGAATAAAGTAACGGTTGCATCAACTTTGCACACTAACGGGTCTGAGCCTGCACGTAGGTTTATCACAGGTAGTGAGTGGCTCTATATCAAACTATATGGAGGCAGCAAAACAACAGAAGATATGCTGACTACTGTAGTAGCGCCACTGATTGCACAGGTGGAAGCAGCACAGCTGGCGGATAAATGGTTTTTTATAAGGTACAATGATCCGGAACATCATATCCGGTTACGGTTTCACAATAACAGTGATCCTACCTTCTGGCACCAGATCCTGCACTTGCTGCATGAACAGCTGGGCCAGTATCAGAAACAGGAATTAATCTATAAAGTACAGACAGATACTTATGTGAGAGAGGTGGAAAGATATGGTGCAGCTACCATGGAGTTCAGTGAACATGTGTTTCATGCAGATAGTAAAGCAGTACTAAATTGTATCTGCCAGCTGGAAGGTGAAGAAGGTGAACGCTACAGATGGCTATTAGGTGCCAGAGGTGTAGATGTATTATTACAGGATTTTGGGTATGATCTGGCCAGAAGAGCGGGTATCATGAAAGCCATCAGGGAAGGTTTCTTCCAGGAGTTTGGCGGCTCACAGGATTTACAAACACAATTGAATAGTAAGTATAGACAAGAGATGCGGCAGTTGAGTAGCTTTCTCGATCCCAGACAGGATGTGGAGAATGGCATTGAGGGATTGTTTGATGAGCGATCTGCTTTTATCAGGGAGATGATTCCTGCCGATATTGCTGCTGACGATTTACTACCTAGTTATATCCACATGTTTTTGAACAGGATCTTATTAACAGGGCAGCGCAAGCATGAACTGGTGTTGTACCATTTTCTGAGTAAATATTATGACTCGCAACTGGCGATTCAGAAGAAGGCACGGGGCTGACTAAAAGTAAAATGAAGGCGCTGAGAATTGCGTAAAAGCCATTTCGTCTCCATCACCTACCCGAGAGGGGGTACCTTTTTAGACAGCCCCATAGTATTTATTTTATTACGCCTGCAGGCACTTTGCCATCTACCTTGCCTAAGTCGAGTTTCAACAATTCAGCAATGATAGGGGCTACATCAGTGACGTTCATTTCTTTGACATGTCCACCCTGTTTGATACCAGCACCATAAGCGACAAAGCCGGTCTGAATTTCTTTGAAGTCAGGATAGTAGCCATGGGTACCACCTTTAGCGGGCTTGATGAATTCTCCTTTCTTTGAACTACCAATCGTTACATGACCTAAAGCTGTAATAGCCATAGCCGCATTGGGATCAGCACCTATTTTATCCAGTTGCTGACGATCTAAGATCCTGAACATTTTCTGCTGGTCAGCGGGTAAGGCTTTCAGTATGGCGATCACCTTATCCACAGTTGCTTCGTCGTTCTTATCTTCCAGGTGAAGGAAAGCAGAACCGCCGCAGGCGTGGAATTGCGCCTTGATAGCGTTTTTAACCAATAATACATTTGGATTAAAAGACTTTTCAATATTCACAAACCCATGGTCACCGGTAACGATGATGGTCGTGTTATCGGCAATACCAGCTCTCTTCACTGCTTCCAGAATAGTACCGATGGCTCTGTCAGCACCGGATACTGATTTTCTGACAAGGTAACCGTCACGACCAATCTGGTGTTCGTAGTGATCAGTACATGGGAAGTGTAGGGTAATGAAAGCTGGTTTATATTTCTGAATCAGGTAACCGCTGATTCTGGCAATGTTTTCATCAAAGATCAATTCTCCGTTGTTCATCGCCCAGTCATCTTCCTGTATTTTGCCCGTAGCGCTATCTTGTACTTCCTGCCAAAGCGTGGATGGATTTCCATATTCAGCCATCGCGACCCTTCTGTCTTTGTTTTTGTCCAATGGCCATACATCAGGAATGTTATAATCAACCGGTGCATGTACTGTTACGGGCCAGATCACACTGGCAGATTTCTTCCCGGCTTTGTGTACGGCATCAAAGAGGGTTGGTACTTTCAATGAATCGTAATAGAAATACCATACACCGGTCGCCCCCTTTGGCTCGTAAGGAGTGTTGTAATAAATACCGTGCTTCATTGGTGTAACACCTGTGATGAGAGAGGTGTGATTGGGATAGGTTACAGTTGGAAATACGCTGTTGACACCATCCGCATAGGCCCCGCTATCTTTCATCATACGCAGGTTTACCATTCCCCAGGAAGCGTCCTGGTAAAAGTCGGGTCTAAAGCCATCAATGGTTATTAAGATGACATGCTCCGCCTGTTGGGCGAAGGTGGTGAATGCCAGCATGAGTAATGCGGGAACGAGTAATATCTTTTTCATAATAGAGTGTTTCCTTGTATAAATAACTCCTCTACGATAAGCATACCGCCAGCATTTGGGCGTAATTCATAATTACTTAACAATGGTTTTCTTCTTCTTATACCTGCGGTTGTACCAGATCAGGGTACGGGTCACTGGCAGTAAAACCTGGATCTACCCTTTATAGGGCAAAGATTGGTCTGAGTGAATTGATCTTATTGAGCTGGCTTAGGTAGCGCCGCTCATCATATCCGTAGTGTTCGAAACCCGGTGCATTCTTCATAGACAGGGCTTTCAGATTCGACATTGGCAATGGATTTCGTTTACCCAAGCTACAAAAAGGTTATTTCCCGATACAGAACTTGCTGAAGATAAAATCCAGCTGGTCCTCATTTGTGATCTGTCCGGTGATCTCACCAAGGAAATGCAGACAACGTCTGATATCCAGCGACAGCAGGTCACCAGGCAACTGATTGTCTAATCCATTCTTTACATCGATGAGGGACTTCATCACTTCCTGCAGGGCTGCATGGTGGCGGGCATTGGTCACAATGGTCGCTTCCGTGTTGATATCTCCACTCATGACTTTATGTACCAGACGGTTTTTCAGGTCTTCGATATGCTCATGCTGGCGGGCGGAGATATACAAGATGTCTTCCATGCCCCTGAATTTGGATTTATTGGCTTCCAGTCCGGCGATATCAGTTTTATTCCCTACCAGCAGGTAGTTGATATTATCTTTTTTAAAGGCATCGATCTGTTCATGCAGGTCTTCAACACTGGTCTGGTTCACATCAAACATGTATAACACTACACCGGCCTCACGAATTTTCTCCATGGTCTTTTGCACACCGATACTTTCAATAGTGTCATTGCTTTCGCGGATACCAGCTGTATCGATCAATCTGAACAGGATGCCCTGGATATTGAGGATTTCCTCGATCGTATCGCGGGTAGTGCCGGCTATGTCACTTACAATAGCACGGTTTTCATTGAGCAGGGTATTGAGCAGGGTTGATTTTCCGGCGTTGGGTTTGCCGACGATGGCAGTGTTCACGCCATTCTTAATCACATTCCCCATCTGGAAGGAATCAGCCAGGTGCTTGACCACCTGCATCGCTTCGCTGATGAGTTTATAGAATGAGGTACGGTCAGCAAATTCCACATCTTCCTGACTGAAATCCAGTTCCAGTTCAATCAGTGCAGAGAAGCTGATGAGTTGTTCTCTGAGCGCGAAAAGTTCTTTTGAGAATCCACCTCTCATCTGTTGCATGGCTGTCTGGTGGCTGGCGGCAGAGTTACTGGCAATCAGGTCGGCTACAGATTCTGCCTGGGTCAGGTCCAGCTTGCCATTCAGGAAGGCACGCATGGTATACTCACCGGGTTTTGCCATTCTGGCGCCGGCACGAATACAGGCATCGATGATTTGTTGTTGGATGTAGGGAGAACCATGACAGGAGATTTCCACGATGTTTTCACCGGTGTAAGAGCGGGGCGCTTTATAAAGGCCCACGACTACTTCATCAATGGTACGACCATTCTCCACGATGCTACCGAAATGTAAGGTATGGCTGGCCTGTTTATGCAGGTCTTTGGCTGGAAAGAGCTGGTTGCAGATATCAATGGCATTGGCTCCATTGAGGCGCAGTACAGCAATAGCGCCTACACCGGCGGCAGTAGCGGGGGCTACAATAGTATCATCATATCCTGTAAGATTATTCCCGAGCATCATAATTTCATTTGCAAATCAGACGGCAATATACCAATAAATAAAAACACCCTGTCATGGCTAGGCCGTGACAGGGTGTTTTCTATTAAGCGTACGTTAGTACTACTCTTGCAGTGTGAAGCGGATAGGCAGGTTGAACTGAACTGATACCTGACGGCCGTTCTGTTTACCAGCTTTCCATTTAGGCATGATTTTCACCACGCGGATAGCTTCTTCTTCAAGACCACCACCTTTCGCAGCACCTACAGTTTTCACATCTTTGATGTTACCTTCTGAGTCTACTACGAACTGTACGAATACAGTACCTGAGATCGCATTTTCCTGTGCTACGCGAGGATAGTGGATGTTTTTGCTCAGGAACTTCGCGAGTGCTTCTTCACCACCTGGGAAGGTAGGAGGCTGTTCTACGAATGTGAAGATCTCTTCTTTAGCCGGAGCTGGAGGAGCTTCTACCACACCTGTACCTTTACTGTCTTCCAGCAATCCTGGGTCGATACCATTAGGATCACCTTCTACTGTTTTAGTACTTACAGCTTTATCTTTCAAGTCCTCTTGTTTAGGTGGCACCTCATCTGGTGGCACTTCACTATCTTTTTTGATAATGGGAGGCGTGAACTGCACTGAAGGCTTCACCGGTGGCGGTGGAGCTGGTGGCGGTGGAGGTGGAGGAGGTGTTTTTGGATCATCTGGGATCTTTACGTCCTCCATCTTGATTGTTTCGATAACGGGCTTGTTAGGGTTATCCCTTTCAGCCTTCATTATCGCTGTATTGATAGCGTAACCTACGATAACAAGCAACATCAGCGCTGCGCTGCCGATGAGGGCATTGCGCACCCTTTTGTTGTATTGTCTTCTAAGGTCATAAGCTCCATATTCCTTATTCCTGTTCTCAAACAGGATATCCAGAAAGTCGGAGTTTAAGATTTTAGCGGTATCCATTGTTTCAATTTTTAAGATGGATGCAAAAGTTAGTTAGTTCCTCAATTACTGGTTGCCGCCACCACCGCCGTTAGCAGCTTCTGTCTGATGGATCCAGGTTTTATCCTGGTCGCTGATGTCGACAGTAGCGTAACGTTGAATACGGTTGATAGCCATTTCATCCAGGATGTCTACAAAGTTCTTATACTTGGCATCATCATCTGCCTTGATAATCACTACAACATCTTCAGGCTCACCTTTTGCATTTCTCAATTTTGCAACATCATCCCGCTTTTTAATGATAACATCGCGGATGCCATCTTTATTAGCAAAGCTAGTCGCCTTGAAAAAATCAGGATTAGCAGAGGCACTTGGGTCCTGTGCTAAGCCTTCATAATAGTATACTCGATTGTCTTTTCCAAGCAATATAGTGAGGGCTGTACTTTCCTTAACCTTGTTTTGCTCTTCTTCATTCTTTGTATCCTTCGGCATGATCAAGTCCATTGTTTTGGGCTTGCTCATGGTAGTAGTCAACATGAAGAAGGTGATCAAGAGAAAGCCGAGGTCCACCATCGGAGTCATGTCTACACGGGTAGAATGCTTTTTGGATTTGGTACCCTGGTGTTTCTTCCCACCGCCACTACTGCTGGTATCCATTTCTGCCATAGTAGCTCTTTTTTTTAGTTTTCAAAAGCAACTCAGCGCCTCAGCACTGCCTGCCGTTTACTTTTCTATTCTTCTTTCTTGTCACCGCCTTGTGCACGAGCCAAAGCAGCAGCAGTACCTGGAGGTGGTGCCTCAAGGTTAGTCACCAGATTCAGCTTCTGAATACCTTTCTTTTTGAAAGTATCCAGCACGTCCTTGATCTTAGGATAAGGGGTGCTATTATCAGCCTTTATACAATACTGCAATCTGGGGTTACCACCCTGTGCAGATCTTGCATACTCGATCCATACTGCTACCTCATTGTTAGCGGAATCAGTAGGGATACCTGTTTCGAGACCGGATTTCTTACGTTCTGCTGTTTTCAGCGCGAGGTAAGATTTGAGATTCTTCAGCTCAGTACCAACACTGGAACCGATAATGAAGTTGTTCATCTCTTTTGCATCCAGACCCAATTTATACTGGGTATTCAGGTCTTCGATCAGTCTCTGACGTTTAGGCTGGCCATCCATACTAAAGAATACCCTTCCATTCTCGTCAATTGTTAACATGATTACATCGGAATCAGGCAACAATTTGGTGTTGATTGAAGACGGAGTTACCACAGTTACCGGTTCATCCGGCTTAAACTTAGTCGCCAGCATGAAGAACGTGAGCAGCAGGAAAGCCACATCACACATCGCGGTCATGTCAACCAGCGTGCTCTTCCTAGCCATTTTAACTTTTGGCATCTTTACTCCTTTTTGGTTTACTTATAAGATTCAAAACCGCATTTTTTCCACACAAATAATTAAAAATTATTTGTGGTTCGCAGCGAAGCTCTGAGTTAAAGTAAAGCCAGACTCGTCGATAGCGTAAGTGATGCTATCAATGTTTGTAGTAAAGTAGTTATACATGATGATCGCAACTGCTGAAGTAGAGATACCCAGAGCGGTGTTGATCAACGCTTCAGAGATACCACCTGCCAGTTTACCAGAATCCGGAGCACCAGAAGCTGACATCGCAGAGAAGGATTTGATCATACCCAATACTGTACCAAACAGACCTAACAGGGTAGCTACGGAAGCAATAGTGGACAGGAACACCAGGTTCTTTTCCATCATAGGCAGTTCCAGGGAAGTTGTTTCTTCGATCTCTTGCTTGATAGCCTGAATTTTCTGCTCAGTATCCAGCTCAGTGTTAGTGATCATTTCTTTGTACTTCTTCAGACCAGCTTTCAGTACATTACCAACGGAACCTTTTTGTTTGTCGCACTCAGCCAGAGCAGCGTCAACATTTTTGTTAGCCAGGTGATATTGAACCTTTCTTACCAGCTCAGCACCGCTAAACTTACCTTTCGCTCTGGAGATATAGAGGAAACGCTCGATTACGAAAGTGATACAAATCAGTAATACAGAGATCAGGATAGGTACGATGATACCACCCATGTAAACTGTACCAAACCATTTGCCTAATCCTTCTTCAACCGGATGTGAGTTGTCGTTGATAACACCACCCTGGAAGTTGTTAGGATTACCTAATACAAACATGTAAAAAAGAATACCTATTACGATACAAACAGGCACAGCCAGCATTGCAAATGCATTGTTTGATTTCTTAGGTTGATGAGATGAATTCGCTTTGGCAGAAGCTGCAGTCACAGTTGTTTTAGTCTCAGCCATGTTGATTGAATTTTAGTGTTAAAGATTAAACTATTGTTTTTTTGTTATTTCTGCAATGTTAAATACGTGATTCGCAAAGTTATACGGTTGACTTAAAAAAACAAGTGCAGCTCAAAAAATCTCACAAAATTTAATCTCCCTCCCCAAAAGCCCGCCTGTGGCAGACTTTATGCATTCCGATTTTTGTTTGAGCGACACTTAATTTGTTTAAATACAAAATATATCAAAGATTGGGGCATTCCCCTGAAGAAATACTATCCCTGGAACCTGAAATTTATTGATTTTATTCAAAGTTGGACGCACAATTTAAGAAATATTTTAAATGTTCCAACAGAAATTTTATCTCATTTCTCTTTCTAATTCCCGCTACCAATGGCACTTTGCGTCAATTTGCCCTTATTGATGGTTATCTTGCCGTTGTGCCCTTCAGTCATTCACATATAGTTCCCACCATTCTCTCCGATTCTCATAAGCGTATTCTTTTGATGAAAGACCCTGTGCTCGTGGATATCACTGAATCCTAATCATAGCCTAATATAAATATAAAAGCTACCATATCAATAAATTTACTCATAATCTCTGGCTCCCGCTATTACTTTAACATACCTTTAAACAATTATTCCCCCACATAGGCCAAAACTTCCATTCCTAAAGGTATTAAAGCGTTTATGGATTTCCCGCATAAGTTACTGCTTAATATGTTTATTTGCAACTTACTTTTCTAAAAAAACAGCTAAATCAAGAACAACCACTTAATAACTATCAATGAATAAACGTTTTATCCGCTCCTCTGCGGCTTTCTTTTTCAGTTCCTTTCTGCTGATTACAGGGACTTTCAGCCCTGCTGCAGCCCAAAGAAGAAAAAAACATGAGGGTAACACCACACCCACCGACTCCACTGCACGCCCTCCACTGCCTGCTAAAAGTGGTCCTAAAACCGCACCAAAAAAGTTCAGTGATGTCATCACAGCCAGCGCCAGAACGGATTCCGGACTGTT
Organism: Chitinophaga sp. LS1; assembly: GCF_034274695.1. Classification (NCBI taxonomy): domain Bacteria; kingdom Pseudomonadati; phylum Bacteroidota; class Chitinophagia; order Chitinophagales; family Chitinophagaceae; genus Chitinophaga; species Chitinophaga sp. LS1. The sequence continues at coordinate 2,796,501 of NZ_CP128362.1, read as the reverse complement.
CATTATCTACAAACAAGATGATAAAATCTTCTTCGAAATACCCGATTCCATTCTGGGAAGAGATATCCTCGTAGTAAACCGTATCTCTAAATCTGCTGCCGGCCTGCGCTCTTCTATGTATGGTTATAGCGGTGATGAAATAGGGGAAAATGTGATCCGCTTTGATAAAGGTCCAAATGACAGGATATTCCTGAAAAACATCTCCTACACTGAGATTTCAAAAGATTCCAGTCAACCGATGTTCCAGGCCGTGATGAATTCTAATATCCAACCTATTGCAGCGGCCTTTGATATCAAAGCTTTCTCCGACAGCGCTCACAATAGCGTGATTGACCTCACAGATTACATCCAGGGTGATAATGATATCTTCTTCTTTGATCCGCGTACCAAGTCAGGACTCAAACTGGGCGGGGTACAGCCTGATAAATCTTATATCGTGGATGTGAAGTCTTACCCCATCAATACGGAGATCAAAACGGTGAAAACCTATTCCAAATCCGGTGGTGGTCAGGGCCCTGGAGGTAACTCTCCAAGTGGCAATGCTACGCTGGAACTGAATACTTCTATGATCCTTCTGCCTGCTACCCCGATGAAGAGCAGGTACTTTGATCCACGCGTTGGTTTCTTTACTACCTCTGTGACTGACTTTGATGCTGATCCACAAGGTGTGAAAAGATTATCGATGGTCACCCGCTGGCGCCTGGAGCCCAAACCGGAAGATAGAGAAAAGTATAACCGCGGGGAACTCGTGGAACCCGCGAAACCCATCATATTCTACATAGACCCCGCTACTCCTAAAAAGTGGGTGCCTTACCTGATTCAGGGTGTCAATGACTGGCAAACTGCATTTGAACAGGCAGGATTTAAAAATGCGATCATTGCTAAAATGGCCCCTACCCCAGCGGAAGATTCTACCTGGAGCCTGGAAGATGCCCGTTTTTCAGCAATCGTATACAAGCCTTCTGATATTCCTAATGCAAGTGGTCCGCATGTGCATGATCCCCGTTCCGGTGAGATCCTCGAAAGCCATATCAACTGGTATCACAACGTGATGCGCTTATTGCGTAACTGGTACTTTGTACAATGTGCGCCCAACGATCCAAGAGCACGTAAGATTGAATTCGATGATCAGCTGATGGGTGAACTCATTCGCTTTGTTTCTTCTCATGAAGTAGGACATACCCTGGGCCTCCGTCATAACTTCGGTTCCAGCTCTGCATACCCTGTGGAAAAACTGAGAGATAAGGAATGGGTCAGGGCTAACGGCCACGCCCCCTCTATTATGGACTATGCACGTTTTAACTATGTTGCACAACCAGGAGATGGAATTACCGGTGCTGACCTCTACCCTCGTATTAACTTCTATGATAAGTGGGCCATTGAATGGGGATATCGCCAGATTCCTGGTGTGACTGATCCGACTGCAGAACAGCCTATCTTGAATAAATGGACCATCGAAAAACTGAAGGATAAGAAATATTGGTTTGGTACTGAAATGAATCCTGACGATCCAAGATCTCAGAATGAAGACCTGGGTGATAATGCTATGAAAGCAAGTGAGTATGGTATTAAAAACCTGCAGCGCATTATGCCTAACCTCATTACATGGACAAGTTCTCCAAATGAAGGTTATGCTAATCTCAGCGAATTGTACAAAGAGATCAATACACAGTTTGGCAGGTACATGGGCCATGTGGCTAAAAACATAGGTGGAATATATGAGACGCCAAAAACTGTAGAGCAGGAAGGTGGCGTATATGCCGCTGTTCCCAAAGCAACACAGCAGGAGGCCGTAAAGTTCTTACAACAACAATTATTCACCACGCCAAAATGGTTACTTGATAAAGAGATCCTGAGCCGTACTGGTAATAACGCCACTGCTATCATCAGTGCCCGTCAGAATCCAATTCTTCAACGCATCATGAGTTCCGGTACATTGACAAAACTGATCAACTCAGAAGCAAATGAAGGCAACAATACATATACAGCTATTACCCTGCTGACCGATCTGAAAAAAGGAATCTTTAGTGAACTGACTACACATCAGGCAATCGACGTATTCCGCAGGAACCTGCAAAAGAATTATGTGGATAACCTGGTGGGCCTGATCAGTGAACCACCTGCCAATTCCGGTGATGGAATGATGATCGTGATTGGTCCAGCCACCAGTATTTCTGCTACACCTGCTGATGTAAGCAGCATTGCACGTGCACAACTAGTTGCATTGAAAGGTGAAGTGAAAGCTGCTGCTGCAACAGCCGGAGATAACATGAGCCGTTATCATCTGAATGATTTGTATGAGAAGATTAACCAAGCTTTAGATCCTAAATAAGATCTTATCACTGATACTATAAAAACGCTTTCTGTCATTGGCAGAAAGCGTTTTTTTTGAGTTGTAGCATTTACATTATATTTATATCACTGAACCTCAAAAATGTGAAAGAACGCACTTCAAAAGTCACCATTTACGACATAGCTAAGTCGCTAAATCTCTCTGCTTCCACGGTCTCAAGGGCACTGCAAAACAATACCCTGATTAATCAGGAGACACGTGAAAAAGTAAGACAGACTGCCACTGATATGGGTTATGTCCCCAACTGGATCGCATCCAGTCTTCGAAAGAAACGCTCCAACATTCTGGGGCTGATTGTTCCACGTACTTCCATGTATTTCCAAAGCACTGCTATCAGCGGTATCCAGCACGAAGCACATAAATATGGCTTCAGCATTGTGATTGGTCAATCTGATGATACGGTTGCGATGGAAAAAGAACTGGTGCAAACCTTTTATTCTTTAAGAGTAGATGGATTACTGGCGGTTTCTTCGATGTTTACCACCACGTTTGAACATTTCAATCCCTTTATCAAGAACAACATTCCGCTGGTATTCTATGATCGGGTACCAGCCGACTTCAATGGTTATACCATTACGGGTGATGATTTCAGGGGAGGGTACCTGGCAACGGAGCACCTGATCAAACAAGGATGCAAACGTATTGCTCATTTTTCGGGTATTCTGACGTGTAATTTGTATCAGCAACGATTAAGTGGTTATAAGGCTGCTTTAGCGCAATATGGCCTTCCTTTTGACGAATCCCTGATATATGTGCATAACCTGACTGCTGATGCAGCTATTACTGCTGCCAGACAGTTATTATCTCAGGAAGTATTACCGGATGGATTATTTTCTACGAATGATACTTCGGCTATAGCCTTCATCCAGGAGGCGAGACAATTTAATATTCAGATACCGGAACAGATTAAGGTAGTGGGTTATTCCAATGACGCATCATCCCGCATTATTTCTCCTTCGCTAAGTACGATAGAGCAATCCGGTTATTCAATGGGGCAAAAAGCTGTAGAGATTTTAGTGCAATTGATCAACCAGGATGAGACGGTGAAGATTACGCAGAATTTTGTATTTCCTGTTGAATTAATAGAACGAGCTTCCAGCAAGGTATAAAATGAAAAAAGCCTCTGAATAAATTCAGAGGCTTTTTCTAATAAATATGGCAGCTACCTACTCTCCCGCATTGTGGTGCAGTACCATCGGCCATAAGGGGCTTAACTTCTCTGTTCGGAATGGGAAGAGGTGAACACCCTTGGCAAAACCACCATAAGATCTTGAAGATCTTTTTGTTACCATTACGGTAACGCAATAAGTTGCATATTGGGAAAGTTATAATACAATATAAATAAAATTAAAGCTTACGGGCAATTAGTACTACTCGGCTTCGATGTTACCACCCTTACACCTGTAGCCTATCAACGTCGTAGTCTCCGACGGCCCTTAAAAGTAAACTCATCTTGAGGTTGGTTTCACGCTTAGATGCTTTCAGCGTTTATCCTTTCCGTACATAGCTACTCGGCACTGCACCTGGCGGCACAACCGATACACCAGCGGTACGTACGACCCGGTCCTCTCGTACTAAGGTCATGTCCCCGCAATTTACTAACGATCACAACAGATAGGGACCGAACTGTCTTGCGACGTTCTGAACC